>NZ_JAKUKA010000001.1:0-5745000 GCF_023156195.1 Chitinophaga sedimenti | reverse complement strand
TCGAGGGCCGCAGCAAATGCTCCTTTAGGTTTAGGCGGAGTGGGGGCTTCTGCTTTCTTAGGTTCTTCTGCCACCGGCGCCTGGACCACCTCTGCAGCCGTTGTATCACCGGCGCCTGCGCCCTGTAAGGCCTCTGCATTACCAGCAGCTACCTCTGCGGCAACGGGATCTTTCTCCTTAGCCATGAGGCCTTCGCCCGCTTTCGTAATATTAAACGTCTGCAGGTCGTACAGCGCAAAACCTTCCTCGCCCGTGTTTTTCAATAACAGGCCCTGATCGCGCCGATTCACTTTTATCAGGAAACTTTGTTCGGGATATTCATTTTTGGGAAAGCCCACCGTTACCGGCACTGCGTCTCCCTGCTCCATTTTAGGCAGTATTATATATCCTTTGGGCGAAGAGCTGAGCACTTGCCCTTTATACTTCAGGTAAAAAGGCTGGCTTTTTTCGTTCTGGATGTACACGAAATAATTCGTCTTGTCCTGCGCTGACAGGCTTCCACCGATAAACAGGCAGCACAAGGCATATATGATTCTTTTCTTTATTTGATGCATAATTTTCTGCGCGTAAGTCTTTACAGAACAAATATTATTCCAGTACCACCAATACCTCTCCCTTTTCCACCGCAGTACGCTCTTTCACCTTAATTTCTTTCACGGTAGCATCGAACGCGGATTTAAAAACGTTCTCCATTTTCATGGCTTCCAGGACCAGTACCGGGTCTCCTTTGGCGATCTGCTGTCCCGGTGTTACCAATATTTTCAGGACCATGCCGGGCATGGGCGCCTTAATATCGTTCACCTTCTTTTTGCCGGCATCTTTGATGCCCATGGAGGCCAGCAGCCTGTCCATGGGTTCCTCAAGGGCCACTTCGTACTCCTGGTGTTCAATTTCAATGGTCACCGTTTTGGCGTCCCGGTCTATTTTCAGGACCTGGGCCAGGTAACTTTTACCATCGATCAGCAGGTGATAATCCCCCGAAGGTGTTTGTATGGCGCTCCAGTTCACGGACTGGCCATTGCTGCTGATGCCGGTGTTGCTGGCGGTAATCTCGAACGTTGCTTTGGCGTTTACGCTAGTTTTAATCATAATCCTGGCAGGTGCTATACTTACAAAAGTAACAATTTTAACCGCTTGCGTTGTATTTGGCCCATTTGTTTAAATTTGGGGCTTCCCTCCTGCCGGAGGGCTTATTTTTGATTAAAACGCTTTACATGCATCCAAAGAGTAAACTGCTTTGCCTGCTGTTGGCCGGTGTTACCGCTACTGGGCTGTTCCAGGGCGCCCGCGCACAAACTGCAGAAGCTAATGAGAACGAAAACCCGGCACTAAAAATCTACCGGGCATCCCCTACCAAGATCAACGACCTGGTGCACACGAAGCTGGATGTGCGCTTCGATTATGCAAAGCGATACCTGAACGGTAAAGCGTGGATCACCCTCCGCCCCCACTTTTATGCTACCGACAGCCTGCTGCTCGACGCCAAAGGAATGGATATCAAGGAAGTAGCGGTGGTAAAAGCCGGTAAAAACACGCCGCTGAAATACGACTACGATGGCTGGCAGCTGAACATTCACCGGACAAACAGTATAAATCCACCGAATCATACATCATTTATATTGATTATACCGCCAAGCCCGATGAGCTGACCGTTAAAGGCAGCAGCGCCATCACCGATGCCAAGGGCCTGTACTTTATTAATCCCGACGGCAAAGATCCCAATAAGCCGATCCAGATATGGACACAGGGCGAAACAGAGGCTTCGTCTGTATGGTTCCCTACCATCGACAAAAACAACCAGAAAACGACTTCCGAAATCAGCATGACCGTTCAGAAGAAGTACGTGACCCTCTCCAATGGTAAACTGGTAAGCCAGAAACCTAACGCAGACGGCACCCGTACCGATACCTGGAAAATGGACCAGCCCCACGCGCCCTACCTGTTTATGATGGCCGTAGGTGATTTCGTGATCACAAAAGATACGCCCTGGAAAGGCAAAGAGGTAAGCTACTACCGGGAAAAGGCCTACGCCCCCTACGCCAAAGCGATATTCGGCCACACGCCGGAAATGATGACCTTCTACTCAAAGATACTGGGCATCGACTATCCCTGGGTGAAGTACTCGCAGATCGTGGTACGTGACTACGTATCCGGCGCCATGGAAAACACCACCGCTACCCTGCACGGCGAAATGGTACAGAAAACCGACCGCGAACTGCTCGACGATAACCACCTGGCAGAGTCTGTGATCGCGCACGAGCTGTTTCACCAATGGTTTGGCGACTACGCCACCTGCGAATCCTGGAGCAATTTGACCGTAAACGAATCGTTTGCCGACTACAGCGAATACCTGTGGCTGGAACATAAATTCGGTAAAGACGCGGCAGACGCTCACCACCTGGAATCCTTACAGAACTACTTCAGCTTCGTGGGTTATGCCGGCGATCGCGACCTGGTACGCTTCCACTACCGCGATAAGGAAGATATGTTCGATGCGGTAAGCTACCAGAAAGGCGGCCGTATCCTGAACATGTTGCGCAATTACGTGGGTGACGACGCCTTTTTTAAATCACTGAACCTGTATTTGAAAAACAACGCTTATAAAGCTACCGAGTCGCACCACCTTCGCCTGGCATTTGAAGAAGTGACCGGCCAGGACATGAACTGGTTCTGGAACCAATGGTACTTCGGACAGGGCTATCCCGAGCTGGACTTCAACTACGAGTACAACGAAGCGGCTAAAACCGTGAAAGTAACCATCAAACAAATTCAGAAGGGAGATAAGATTTTCACTTTACCTTTTGCTATTGATGTGTACGAAGGCGGTAAAAAAACACGCCACAAAGTAACCGTAAAGGATAAGGAAGAAGCATTCACCTTCGCATACAGCAGCAAACCGGACTTCGTAAACGTAGACGGCGATAAAATTCTGCTGGCGAAAAAGACCGACCACCGCGATATCAATACTTATATCTTCCAATATAAGAATGCGCCTAACTTCCTGGACCGCCGCGAAGCCATTGAGGCTACCCTGCGCCAGCACACCACCAACGCGGCTGCCCGCGAAATCGTGATTGCTGCGCTGAAGGATAAGTACGAAGGACTGCGCGCCATGGCCGTTAGTGGTCTGAAACTGGACAATGCCGATGTAAAAGCTGCCGCGTTGGATAACGTAATCGCCCTGGCGAAAAACGATCCGGCTTCTGTAGTAAGAGCTGCGGCTGTTGCCCAGCTGGCAAAGCTGAAAGACCAGCAATACGCACCGCTGTTCGAAGCAGCGTTAAAAGATAAATCGTATGCGGTAGCCGGTGCTGCCCTGGCCGCGTTCAATACACTGAACCCGGAAAACGCTTACGCCACCGCCAAGAAACTGGAACCCGAGGCAAAAGGCGCCCTGATGAGCTCCATCGCCGCGGTGTACACCAAAAAGGCAGATCCTGCCGATATAGCATTCTTTGCGAAGCAATTTGAAACTGCCGGCGGACAAAACGCCAAGTTTAACGCGGCGCTGCAATACCTCGCGATGCTGAGCAAAGTAGATGACAACGCAGCCTTCACCAAAGGGCTGGATGGCATTAAAAGCTTCGCCGACCAGCTGAACAACGGTATGGCTAACAACTACTTCATCAACATGATGCAGCCCATCGTGAAGAAGAAGCAGGAACAGGCGGCCAGCGCTTCCGGCGCAGCTGCTGAAACGGCTAAACAACAGGCAGCATATACCGAAAAGGTGATCGCTGAACTGCGTGCAGCCAAAACCGAAGAATAATTTTCTTCCTGTAGGTTGATAAAAGGCCCGGTGGTGTTATAACCGCCGGGCCTTTTTTTTATCTTTATAAGGTACAGACAGAATCCACACGTTATGCCGTTACTGCTTTCATTCGCCGCTATCCTGTTATTGATCGCCCTCATTGTGGCCCTTAAGCTGGATACTTTCATCTCATTCATCATTGTTAGCATTTGCCTGGGACTCGCCGTGGGCATGGACATTACAGCCATCATTGCCGCCATTACGGGCGGTATTGGCGGCACCCTCGGCGGACTCCTCATGATACTGGTATTTGGGGCCATGTTAGGGAAGATTGTGGCGGACAGTGGGGCGGCGCAGCAGATTACGACTTCGCTGGTGCGGTTGTGCGGCATCAAAAATATTCAATGGGCCATGGCCCTGGGTGGCCTGCTCATCGGCTTCCCTATGTTTTACACGGCCGCCTTCGTGATCGTGGTGCCACTGATCTTCGCCACGGGTATGACTACCCGCCTGCCGCTAATGTACATCGGCATCCCGATGATCGCGGCGCTGAGCGTATCGCACGGCTTTTTACCGCCGCACCCCTCGCCTACCGCTATTGCAGGACAGCTGCACGCCGATGTGGGCAAAACCCTGCTGTACGGCGTGATCGTCGGCGTACCCATTATTGCCATTGCCGGTCCCCTGTTCGCGCGGTCGCTGAAAAAATACCGGGTAACACCCAACCCGGACCTCGTGCATGTACAGCATTTGCCGGAAGATCAATTACCGGGACTTGGCGTAAGCATGCTTTGCGCACTGCTGCCTTTATTCCTGCTCACCCTGACCACGGTCACCAAACCCTTTGTGATGCCCGGCAGTCCCATCGCGAAAGTGATTTCCTTTATCGGCGATTCCAACCTGGCCATGATGATATCCGTACTGGTGGCGGTTTACCTGCTGGGCCTCCGACGCGGGCATAAGATGAAGTTTTTGATGAAGCAGCTCGAAGAAGCCGTAAAAGGATTGGCCCCCATGCTGCTGATCATTGCCGGATCGGGTATTTTTATGCAGGTCATGAAAGACGGGGGCATGAACAAATACATTGGAGAATCGCTGAAAAACCTGCCTTTATCGCCATTGGTACTGGGCTGGACGATCGCCGCCATTATCCGCGTATGTGTGGGCTCCGCTACCGTAGCAGGGTTAACTGCAGGCTCCATCCTGCTGCCTTTGCTCACTGCCCCTATGCACCTGCAACCGGAGCTGATGGTACTTTCCATCGGCGCCGGCAGCCTGATGTTCTCCCATGTAAACGACAGCGGCTTCTGGCTGTTTAAAGAATACTTCAACTTAAACCTGAAACAGACCTTTGCCACCTGGTCGCTGATGGAAACCATTGTAAGCGTAACCGGCCTGGTTGGCGTACTGCTATTACAACAGGTGTTGGCGATGCTTGCCTAAAAGTGATAAGAAAGGCCCAGGCCTGCAATGCCCTGGTTCCCGAAAAAAGATGCATTATCAAACATATACTGACCGCGCAACTCGAAACAACCATCGTCGAAGCCGGAGCCGTAACGCAGGCCGGCATTTACAACAGGGCCATTCGTGTGCATATCCCTTCCTTTTTTAGAACCGCTGTTATGCAGCCCATAACCTGCGCCAAGAAAGAATCCGAAGCGGCGCGAACTACTACCGGGTGCGTTTTTGTTACCGAAGTTGAATTCACATAACAATGGCAGATCTACACAATAAGAAGAGAAATCCGTACTGCTTGTTTCTTCCGAGAGGTTGCTGCTGTTGCCGGTAAGCGTACCGCCGAGAAATGCGCAGTGCGTACCTACAGAAAAACTTACCTCATCCCCTAACGCCAGCAGGTTTACACGCGGCGAATACACTAAGCCGATTGCGGTGGTGGGCCGGCCGAAATAAAACCCGGCGCCCAGTGAATGAGAAAACTAACACCGCCATCTTGAGCGGACGCGTGGAAAGTACAGGCTAACAATAAGGAAATAATAAGTAGACAAGTTCGCATAGAGATAATAGATTATGCGAAAAATAGAAGTTTGCGTGCACATACGCAACAGGTATTACGGGGACGGTTGCACGAATGAATAACCGGCGCTTACACTTTTATCGGGCGATCTTCCCCGTCGTTCCAACGCCGGGCGTTTGGTGCAGCGGAGTGCCTCCGATCCAGTGATCCAGCGCGGCATAACCGGTATAGTCTTCTTCGCCTTCGAGAATTTCTTTGCCAAGCTCCGTGATGCAAAGCTGGTCGCCGCCTTCGATTACCCCGGCATTCCGCATCCGCTGCGTAATAATATCCAGCTGAAAGTCGCCGAAGCCATAAATCTTCAGTTCATTCCAGAAGCGGTTATAAAGGTTGTACCAGGGCGCACAACCCAGTTGTAAATGTTGCAGGAAGAAACGCTGGATGGCATTGAGGCCATCGGTTTTATTGGGTAACCGCTGCAACTGCGCCTGCAGGGCTTCTGCGAGAAACAACAGGTTGCCGGCGGGGCGTTTCCGCATATCGTTTACTTTGGATGGATCATCGCCCATGTATGCCGCCCAGGTATCAAGCGCCAGCTGCCAGTCGGCATCGCGCAACGTTACCCGTTGTTCGAACAGCGGTGGATAATGATGCGGCAGCAATACGCCAAAACCTTTAAAGTTCACCACTTCGGGGTGATGATTAATGGAAACGAGACTAACTTTCGGAAGGGTAATCTTTAATTCACGGAGGAACCAGAGCACGAACAACAGGTTCAGCTGGCAAAACACATCAAACTCAAACCAGAGTACCAGTTCGTCGTAATCGCCGGCCTGCTGAAGTTTCTTCAGTTCACTGACAATGCTGTCCTGGTAATTCGCGATATCTATCCCAAAGTGTTCGTGCAGGTGTGCGGCGCGTTCTGCAAAAAGGTATCGATGTCGGGCGCGGGGGCTACCCGGCCTTCACACATCATTTCGCGGCATACCACCAGGTCGCCGGGAATACCGGATTTGCGGAATACTTCGAGCGTTGCATCTCCATTCAGCACATGCAGATAGTTCATACCCAGGGGCATTTCATATTTTATCCGGTATGAAAGGGGATAATAAGGGTTTTCATATTGGGGATTACCAGTTGCCGCTGGCGCCACCGCCTACACCGGACCCGCCGCCGAAGCCGCCAAATCCTCCTCCGCCGCCACCACCGGACCAGCCACCGCCGCCGCTGCTGCCACCGCCGAACATGCCACTGCCAATCATGCCGCCGAGGAAGCCACCGCCCCAGCCGTCGTAACCACGACGACTGAAAGTGCCGCCTCCGCCACCACGACCGCCGCCGCCACCGCCGCGCATCACGAAGATCATGATCAGGATAAAACCGATGATGAGGGCACCGCCAAGGAAGCCGCCCGGTACTTCGTCCTTCTTTTGGGCACGGCGTGATATTCGCCGGCCGCGGCCTTCATGATGCTGTTAACGGCATCGTCGAGGCCCCGGTAATAATTGCCTTCGCGGAAAGCGGGTTTGATTTGCTGGTCAATGATCCGGTAAGCGATTGCATCCGGCACCACGTTTTCCATCCCGTAGCCATTCTCGATGCGCACTTTGCGATCGTCTACCGCCACAAGGATGAGCAAACCGTTGTTCTTATCTTTTTTACCAATGCCCCAGGTACGCAGGATTTTTATACCTACTTCTTCAGGCGTATACTCGCCCAGCGTACGCAGGATCACAATGGCTATTTCCGTGGAAGTACTGTCTTCGTAAGCCTCCAACTTTTGTTCCAGTTTTGCGGCGTCTTCGCGCAACAGGGCGCCCGCGAAGTCGTTCAGCAAACGGGGAGGATTGGGCGCGGGGGTATATCCTGCGCGCCGGCAGCGAGGCCTGCGAATACTAAAGTACAGAGTAGTAACCAGCGGAAAATCTTCATTGCTCTTGCTATAATTTATCGGCCAAACACGATATCGTCAGGTAATTCATTTTTATCATCCGCCTCATAGGGAAAATAATGGCGCAGCGATTCGCCCACTTCCTTTACACATTGTTCAATGCCTTCCACAATGAGGTTGCGCGAAAAATAGTCGCGCAGCAGCAGCGCTTCCTTATGCCAGAAGTCGCCTCCCACCTTTTCGTGGATGCCCTGGTCGCCAAGGATGGCGAACTGATGGTCCAGTAAGGCGAAGTACAACAGCACGCCGTTGCGGTGTTTCGTTTTTTCCATGCCCAGCCCCGCAAACACTTCTTTGGCGCGGTCGAACGCATCTACATAACTGCAGCGGCTTTCCACAAAAATGCGGACTTCCCCGCTTGTCAGGCGTTCTGCCTGCCTTACGGCGGCCACCACTTTGGCCTTTTCTTGTTCGGTAAACAGTTCTTTTTTCGGGAACAGGCGCATGGACGCTATGATTTAAAAACGGGGAAACGGACAGGCCGCCTCCCCGTTGCTATCTGTATAAAATTAGAATTGAACTTTAGGTGCTTTCTCTGCGCCTGCGTCGGCTTTAAAGTAACCGCGCTGCTGTAAACCGGCAAAACCGGCTACCAGGTTGTTAGGGAAAGTACGGATGGTGGCGTTGAACGACCCAACAACGGTATTAAAATCGTTGCGGGCGTTGGCGATCCTGTTCTCTGTGCCTTCGATCTGTGCACGCAGTTCGCCGAACTGGGCGGTAGCGCCAAGCTGCGGGTATTGCTCCACGCTTACGAGCAAACGACCGAGCGAGCTTCTCAGTTCGCCTTGTGCTGCCTGGAATTCGTCTATTTTGCCCTGGGTAAGTTCGCCGGTGTTCTGAATAGTGACAGAAGTAGCTTTTGCACGTGCATTGATTACTTCGGTAAGGGTGCTCTTTTCGAAATCAGCAGCGCCTTTAACGGTAGCTACCAGGTTATCGATCAGATCGGTACGGCGCTGGTATTGGGTTTGTACTTTACTCCAGGCTTCGTTTACACTTTCATCGGCTTTCTGGAGACTGTTGTACTTACCGCAACCGGCAAAGCCAACGATCACTACAAGAATGAGGACAACAATTAAAACAATCGAGGACTTCTTCATATTATGTCGGATTTAAGTTTTTCCCGTACAGGGTTATGTCAAACCTACACGAATTTATGCAAAATGCAAAACAGTGGGAGTTTGCAGGTGCTGCCAGACGCCTCGCAACATAACGATTCTTAATACTTTTTAAAAAAAAACTTATACTTTATAATTAAAATCCACCACAAAATATCTATGTTTGAGGACGATATTTCGGATACAGTTGTGGTTAATACAAGTTTTACCGGCAATACGAACCATAGTAAAGCAAGACAAGGCAGCCGATCATGTGAGCGTAAAAACAGGCTGCCGCTGTTTGCAACCCGCTTATTTTTATTACCTTACATTTAAGTTTACAGCGTTAGATGAGTCAACAACAAATACGCATCCTCTATATAGATGATGAAGTACATAACCTGAATGCATTTAAAGCGAGCTTCAGAAGATTATATGCCATTCACACCGCAGAATCGGCCGAAGAAGCGTATAAGTTACTGGAAGAGAACGATTTCCACATCATTATCTCCGACCAGCGCATGCCCAAAATGACGGGGATCGAGTTTTTGAATCCATTCTCGAAAAACACTCCGAACCCATTCGTGTTTTGCTGACCGGTTACGCGGACATTAACGCGGTGATCGACGCCATTAACAAAGGGCAGGTGTACAAGTACTTCTCTAAACCCTGGAACGAAGACGAACTCAAACATAACATCGATAAGGCCTACGAAGTTTACGCTTTGCGTAAAGAAAATCGTGAACTGACAGAAAAGCTGCTCGATGTAAACGAGAAACTGGAGTTTTTGCTCCGCCAGAAATTGATTTCTTAGGTTACCAACATATCAACTCTTTTCAGCCGCCGTTGTCACACCCTTCGGCGGCTGTTTTATTATCCCCGGGCTGGTATTATTTTAAAGGATCCTGTATGGATCCTATATGGTTCCTATATGCCCCTTCACTACCAGCAAGGGTTTCAGCGCACGAGCATATAGGATGCATAAAGGATCGATATACCCAAACTGATGTTAATTCACCGGAAAATACCTTCCTTACCCCGTCACCCTTTCGTTGCCGCTTCAATAAATGTGTTCCCCCCTTCGTCATGGCGAGGAATGAAGCCATCCCTGTATTCCTGTCTTCGCTCCGGCAACACGACCGTCAAAAGCACGGGGAAAGGGCAGGTAAAGGGCAGTTAAAGGGCAGGCAAAGGGCCCAGGCCCTTCTCAGCATGCTTCCAGGTGGCTCCATTCCCGCTAAACCCTAGTAAACACTATGGTTTTCACGAGGTGAAAAATTCAAAAGATCCGGTTGGAGAGCGTAACACTACGGCGGCTGATGAGCTTTTACTAAAGCTAAGTGACCAAATTCCTTTAAATTGCAGCCATTGTAAACGTCAAATTAATCAATCATACATCATGCAAGTTTGGAAAGATTACCAGGCTAAAAACAAAGACAGGTTCCTGGAAGAGCTGCTGTCGCTGCTGCGCATACCTTCTGTAAGCGCAGACTCCAGGCACAATGAAGACACCAAACGCTGCGCAGAAGCGGTGAAGGAGCGCCTGATCGAAGCAGGTGCGGAAAATGTGGAGGTTTGCCCTACAGCAGGCCACCCTATTGTATATGGCGACAAAATCATCGATCCCTCCCTCCCTACGGTGCTGGTATACGGCCACTACGACGTGCAGCCCCCGGACCCACTGGAACTGTGGCACAGCGGCCCGTTTGAGCCGGTAATTAAAGACGGTAAAATATATGCCCGCGGCTCCGCCGACGACAAAGGGCAGTTTTATATGCACGTGAAAGCGGTGGAAACACTCATCGCCACCAACACGCTGCCCTGCAACGTAAAATTCATGATCGAAGGCGAAGAGGAAGTAGGTTCTGCCAACCTCGGCATCTTCATCAAAGAAAATAAAGAGCGCCTGAAAGCCGACGTAGTCCTCATTTCGGACACTGCGATGATCAGCCTTGAAAATCCTTCTATCGATACCGGTCTGCGTGGCCTGTCATATATGGAAGTAGAGGTAACCGGTCCTAACCGCGACCTGCACAGTGGTGTGTACGGCGGCGCCGTGGCCAACCCTGCTACGATTCTCTGCCAGATGATCGCCAGCCTGCACGATAAAGACAACCACATCACCATCCCCGGCTTCTACGACGACGTGGTAGACCTCACCGATGCAGAACGCAAGGCATTGAACGCCGCGCCGTTCGACCTGAAAGAGTACATTACCGACCTGGAGATTGCTGATGTTTGGGGCGAAAAAGGTTACAGCGTGTTCGAGCGCACCGGTACCCGTCCTACCTTGGAAGTAAACGGCATCTGGGGTGGCTACACCGGTGAAGGCGCTAAAACCGTACTGCCTTCCAAAGCATTCGCGAAAATTTCTATGCGCCTGGTGCCCAACCAGGACAGCCACAAAATATCCGACCTGTTCAAAGCACACTTTGAGAAAATTGCGCCGAACTATGTAAAGGTGAAAGTAACGCCTCACCATGGTGGCAACCCATATGTGACGCCTACGGACCACATCGCATTTAAAGCGGCTAACAAAGCGTATGCGGCCACCTTCGGCAAAGAGCCGATTCCCGTACGCGGCGGTGGTTCTATTCCCATCGTGGCGCTGTTCGAAAAAGAACTGGGACTGAAAACGGTGTTAATGGGCTTTGGTCTGGACAGCGACAACCTGCACTCACCAAACGAGAAATTTGACCTGGCGAACTTCTATAAAGGGATCGAAACGATTCCTTATTTCCACCAGTATTTTACAGAAATGAGCAAGAAGTAATTGCTTTTTGACGATAGTAAACTGCGCTCCAAATGGGGCGCAGTTTTTTTAGGTGAACTTCCTGCCAAAATAAAAAAGCCGTGCTCTCAACGAACACGGCTTCCTTATTTATAGCAATTGTTTATTATTTGATTGCTGCGATACCAGGCAGGGTTTTGCCTTCGAAGTATTCCAGCATCGCACCGCCACCGGTGGATACATAACTTACTTTATCGGCCAGGCCAAACTGGTTTACTGCTGCTACGGAGTCGCCACCGCCTACCAGGCTGAATGCGCCGCTGGCAGTAGCTTTCACGATAGCGTCTGCCACAGATTTGGTACCGTTCTGGAATTTCTCCATTTCGAATACGCCCATCGGACCGTTCCACAGAATGGTTTTAGACTGTGCGATCACATCGCTGAAGGTTTTAACAGACTCAGGTCCTACGTCCAGGCCCATCCAACCAGCAGGGATATTGTCGTTGGAAACCGTCTGCGTGTTCGCGTCCGCAGCGAATTTGTCGGCAGCTATAGAATCAGAAGGCAGGATTAGCGCAACACCTTTTGCTTTGGCTTTTGCCAGCAGGTCGAGCGCCAGTTCCAGTTTATCGTTTTCCACGAGGGAGTTACCAATTTCTTTGCCCTGTGCTTTCAGGAAAGTGTAGGCCATACCGCCACCGATGATAATGTTGTTGGCTTTCTCCATCAGGTTTTCGATGATGAGAATTTTGTCGCTCACTTTCGCGCCGCCGAGGATGGCGGTGAAAGGGGCAGCAGCACCGTGCAGTACTTTTTCCGCATTGTTCACTTCTGCTTCCATCAGCAGGCCGAACATGCGCTGCTCAGCAGGATAGTATTCAGCGATAACCGCTGTGGACGCGTGTGCGCGGTGCGCGGTACCGAAAGCATCGTTCACATAAACGTCACCCAGTTTTGACAGCTGTTCTGCAAATGCTTTGTCGCCTTTCTCTTCCTGTTTGTGGAAACGGAGATTTTCGAGCAGCAGTACTTCGCCGGCCTGCAGGTTTGCAGCCGCTTTTTCAGCTACTTCGCCTACGCAGTCTTCTGCGAATTTAACAGTAGCGCCGTCCAACAGTTTCACGAGGTGGTTTACCAGGTGTTTGAGGGAGTATTTATCGGTGGGGCCATCTTTTGGCCTGCCGAGGTGCGACATGAGGATCACAGATCCGCCATCCGCCAGTATCTTTTTGATCGTGGGTACGGCCGCTTTCATGCGGGTATCGTCGGTGATCTCGAATTTATCGTTAAGGGGTACATTGAAGTCCACACGGATCAGGGCTTTTTGCCGCTGAAGTTGTAGCCGGAAAACTTGCTCATATTTCCTGGGTTTTAAGAAAGGTTAGTTAAACAAGAAGGGAGAAAAGATAAAGGCGCAGAACACCTTTATCCCTTCTCCCTTTCTATATAAAAGAAATTATTTGCTGATCAAGCCAGCGAAGTGTTTCACGGTGCGAACGAGCTGAGAAACATAGCTCATTTCGTTATCGTACCAGGAAACAGTTTTCACCATCTGAACGTCGCCCTGTGTCATCACTTTAGTCTGCGTAGCGTCGAACAGTGAACCGTAAGTGATACCGATGATGTCGGAGCTTACGATTTCGTCGGTAGTGTAACCGAAAGATTCGTTGGAAGCAGCTTTCATTGCTTCGTTGATTTCTTCAGCGGTTACTTTTTTACCCAGGATGGTAGTCAGTTCGGTGAGTGAACCGGTAATGGTGGGTACACGCTGCGCGTTACCGTCCAGTTTACCTTTCAGGCTGGGCAGTACCAGGCCGATCGCTTTAGCAGCGCCGGTGCTGTTAGGTACGATGTTAGCGGCAGCAGCACGTGCGCGGCGCAGGTCACCTTTCGGGTGCGGCGCATCCGGGTGTTCTGGTCGTTGGTGTAAGCGTGGATGGTGGTCATCAGGCCGGTAACGATACCGTATTTGTCTTCCAGCACTTTCGCCATAGGAGCGAGACAGTTGGTGGTGCAGGAAGCGCAGGAGATAACTGTTTCAGAACCGTCGAGAATGTCGTGGTTAACGTTGAAAACAACTGTTTTCAGGTCGCCGGTAGCGGGAGCAGAGATTACTACACGTTTAGCACCTGCAGTGATGTGTGCCTCAGCTTTGTCTTTGTCAGTGAAGAAACCTGTACACTCGATTACTACGTCGATATTGTGTTCTTTCCAGGGAATCTGGGCAGGATCTTTCTGTGCGTATATTTTAACCTCTTCGCCGTTAACGGAGATGGAGTTGTCGGTGCTAGTAACTTCTGTTTCAAATCTACCTTGAGCCGAATCGTATTTTAACAGGTGAGCCAATACCTTCGGGCTGGTGAGGTCGTTGATTGCTACCACGTCGATACCAGGCATGTTGTAAATCTGACGGTATACGAGGCGACCGATACGACCGAAACCATTAATACCGATTTTGAGAGTAGTTCCCATTTTACACTAAAGATTTGAAGATGAAAAAAATTGAGTAGCAAATTTACGAGGTGGGTAGCTATAAATCAATATAAATTTGCGTTAAGAAAATTATTTTGGAAATATAAAAAGACGCCTTACCTTTGCAATCCCAATTACGGAATACGCCGCGTTGGTCAAGGGGTTAAGACGCCTCCCTTTCACGGAGGAATCACGGGTTCGAATCCCGTACGCGGTACACGAAAAAAAAGGAACAGATGCTATCTGTTCCTTTTTTATGCGCCTTAGCGTTAACCGACGGACACACTTCCAAATCAATATCTTCTTTGCGCTACGGCATATCAAGGAGGAAAGCCAAAAGACTCATTTAAACGCCTGCCGAAAATCCAGCGGACTTTGACTGGTTTTGCTTTTAAATAGCTTATTGAATGACTGGGGATGTTCAAACCCAAGCTGGTAGGCAATTTCGCTTACTGACAATTCGGTGGTGGCGAGCTTTTCTTTTGCCTTTTCAATCAACTTCTCGTGAATGAGCTGCTGCGTGGTTTGTCCGACGTGCTGTTTCAGCATACTGCTAAGATACTTGGACGATATATTGAGCGCATCAGCCATGTATTGCACGGAGGGCAATCCTTTTGACAGCAACTCCTCATCATCAAAGTAAGCAGCGAGCACCGCCTCTAACCGTTCTAAAATACGGTGATTCGTAATTTTCCGGGTAATGAACTGCCGTTGATAAAACCGCTCGGCATAGCTAAGGAGCGTTTCGAAACTGGAAACAATGATGTCCTGGCTGAACTTATCAATGTTTGAATGATATTCGTTCTTTATACTCTTTACAATATCATTTATAATCCCCTCTTCCTTTTCCGAGAGAAACAAGGCCTCATTAATGGAATAACCAAAGTATTCGTAACGCTTTATTTTCCCGGCAAGCGCTGTATTCCATAAAAAATCCGGGTGCACAAACAGCATCCAGCCTTTAAGATCAGGCGGCACCCCGTTCGCTTCACCCCGCAATATTTGTCCCGGTGCTATAAAAGCCATCAACCCTTCATCAAAATCGTATTTCTGCTGCCCGTAATACAGGTTATCGCACCCACGCTTCATCGACACCACATACAAATCGAAGATAACGGCCTCAATACCGGTATCGTTTTTCATGCCCTCCAGATCTATAATGCTTACGAGCGGATGGTGGGGCTTGGGAAGCCCCATAAGCCGGTGCAATTCCGTTACAGAGCTTATCCGGTAAGGTTTTGAATTTTCCATGATAGCGGTATATTTAATTTCTAAAAGGATATTTTAGCCATATCATCAACAATGGCATCGCCAGAAAAGGAATTTCTATCAGCGCCATTTTTAAATCGCCTGCCCGGAGCGCCAGTGCCATTATCAGCACAATAGACAGTGCATTTAGCACATTCCCCAGGAAAAACGTTTTGGGAATCAGCAGCAGTACGCCGACAATAAAAATAAAAACACCCAGGAAAGGCACCATCGGTTTGCTGATACCGAGCATTTCCATCATTTGCGCCGATTCAGCATTGTTGCTTAAATTTAGTGTATCCCAGGCGTGTTTAAAGCTGAGCGATACCGCAATAATCAGCAACAGCAGGGAAATTAAGTTTTTAATCATGATGTTTGCTTTTTATCGATTTCTAAACTTTTCAAACTCCCGGTGACCGAACTTCATCAGCTGGCCGGGCATGATCTTGCTCAACATCTTTATCACTTTAACTAAAAACGGTTTAATCTCCGGCGTATCATTTAAAAGCCCTTTGACCGCAAAGCTTACCATTTTATCCACCTCCATCATCTGCCGGGGATCAGGTTTTCTTGCCCATTTATTTTGCAGATTTGTATTTACGCCGGGAGGTATTACTTCAAATACCTTCACATTTGTTTTGCCGAGTTGCAGGCGCAAAGCCATCGTGTAAGCATGTATGCCTGCTTTGGATGCGCTGTAAACAGGCGCCGAGGAATACGCCATAAAGGCAATAGCGGAGGAAACATTCACAATAGCAGCAGATGGCTGATTGATCAGATGTGGCAGGAATTGCTGTACCATGTGGATGGGCCCGGACAAATTAATGTCTATTTCCCGGGTGATACCCGCTATGTCGACGCTGCCGTCCTGCAAATCGATCAGCCGCATTTCCCCGCATTGTTGATCATCACGTTTAG
This sequence comes from Chitinophaga sedimenti, assembly GCF_023156195.1. Lineage (GTDB taxonomy): Bacteria > Bacteroidota > Bacteroidia > Chitinophagales > Chitinophagaceae > Chitinophaga > Chitinophaga sedimenti. The sequence continues at coordinate 5,728,854 of NZ_JAKUKA010000001.1, read as the reverse complement.
CCCGGGAAACTGCCGTGTAACGTTATTGTACAGGCGTTTGATATCTTCCGGCTTACTCACATCGCTTTGAAATATATGAATTTTCGGGAAACGCCTTTTCACATTATTAAGCGTATCCCGGTTACGACCTGTGACGATAACCTCCGCGCCCAGTTCAGTAAGTTGCCGCACAAATTCCAGTCCTATACCGCTGGTTCCGCCCGTAATCAGGATGGTACTGTTTTTCAGATCCATGTTACTACATTTTGTTGCTGCGAAGTTCCGCTATAGCCAACGGGGAAATGTATCCAAAAGTCGCAATATTGTAGTGAAAACTTCTTTTACGGCCCCGGGTAACATAAAAAAAAGGTGTGCAGCCGACCGCCGCACACCTTTCTACAATCATGTAGCATCTATCTCACCCTGTCCGGGTAAAAGAACATCCGCGCATACTGTAACTGCCCGTCTTTCGGCAGCAAACAATAAGACTGCACCAACCTCTTCTCATTGTTGACGGGCAAAAACATGCCGCTGACCGACAATTTGCTCATGTATTCATTATCCCCGAATGCCCACTGATCGGTAGTCCCTGCCTTTGTGCAGTAGATACTGGCCTGGTTCAAGAAGACTGCAGACATGAATGCAGGCGGCGCCACATAATTTACCAGTACCCAGCTGCCAGGCTTGATGTTCTTTGCCAGGTGGTAGCGGAATTCCTCACCAGTGTTAGCATCCTGGCGATACAGGAACATATCGAACGGCTCGTCACTGTCGGTGTATTGCACATAAAATGGTAGCTTATTCGTGGCAGTATCTGCGGCTGGCGGCGCAACCTCCAGTGGCTTCCATCCAGGTACATAAAATTGACCGACACCTTGTTATCGGACAGGCTAACTGGTTTGCTGAAAACCACCTGTTTCGTCAGGGTGTCGCGGAAAGTTAGCAGCACTTCGCCCCGCTCCCGCCGATGCGTAAATATTGTACTAAACCCTATAATTTCATTGGGTTGCACCAGTTTCTGCGTAGCGGAATAACGTGTTGTATCGATCGCTATCTCCGTGGCGTGAGCCCCACCATTATAACCATTCACCACCACATATAGCGCCTTCTCAGCCCCCAATTCTTCTTTGTTGCAGGCGGTAAATACCGTTAACAGCAGTAACAAGGATATTTTTATATTGATCGTTGTTCGCATATTTTAGAGTTCAAAGTTTTTGTGTACCGCATGGTGTTGCCAGACGGGGTTTCATAAAAAATAAACACCTTCGACGACGACGCCGTTGCTGAGGGCAAAGGCACGCTGGTCGTGGTAATGTTCCAGGTATACCCGGAGCCTTCCGTATAGTATTCATTCGTTCCGGCCTTGTAAATCAGCGCCCGGAAGGATACGGTCGTCTGCTGACCATTGTACAACTGCGGCGCGGTGGAAAACGTAGGAAGCGCCAGTGTTTCGGAATATACATTGGGGCGCACGTTCCTGATTCTGCCCATCTCCTCGATCACTTTCGGTGTTACATAGTATTTCACCAGTGCAATGTCAACCGGGCCACTGTACTTCGTCACCGTTGGACGGAACATAAAACTCACTTTCAGTTTGCCGCTTTCTACCGGCGCCACTTTCGGAAAACCACTCACCTTTCCATCCAGGTAAACAAAGTTGATTCGTGCCGGCGCATCCGCCTGTGTCATTGTCGTATCCAGCAACACCTTTCCATCCGCGTCGTCGGTAATCGAGAGGTTCACTGTGGTATGATTGTTCAGGAACGACACTGCCTGCGTAAAATCGAAGGCGCTGCCGGGCGGCAATGCTGTTTTAAAAGTGTCCAGCGCCACGCTGAGCGGCCGCCCACCACCGTTAAAGCCCTTGAGCGAAACAGGCAATACGTTCACTTCGTGAAGTAAATCACTTTCTCTCTTGTTGCAACCGGCCAGTACATACAGGCAAACACCTGCCAGTATCATGCGGCTTATATTTAATCGTTTCATTTTCCTTTTGTTGATGGGTTTAGAAAGAATAAGAAATGTTCAGGCTGAAGGAAGTACCCACTTTGCGGAAGAAGGTGTCTTTGTCACCCACCCTTGTTTTGGATTTGCCGTCTTCCGATGTTTCCCAATACCCCTTTTCATATTTCCGGGAAAAACCATACTTCCACTCATAGATATCCGCCCATTCCGTAGCCGTGATAGCTGATCCGGGAAGACCTCTCCATTGTGGCTGCAACTGGTAAGTTTCGTCGCTGTTGATGTAAAAACGGTAAGGATTATCCAGCAGGTTGGTAATATTGAGGCGGGTCTGCAGCTTCTTATTCTTTAGGAAACGATAGCTCAGTTGCGCATCGAGCTGTCCGCGGGGACGTTCATATTCCACGATGTTGGGGGCTATACCAGTAGCAAAGGTTTTATACCCCATGTGATTAAAGGCCACGTTAGCGCCTAAACGATCGCCGGCGTATTGCAGGGCAATATTGTACAGTACGGGCACCTGGCCGTACAGGGGGCGTTTCTCCCGCAGCAGCTTTTTGGTACGGTACTCATACTGATTACCATATTTATCATCGGTCATCGCTTTACCCTGGTACGTGCTGGCCTGCACATCGGATGTTTGCAACGTCAGGTTAGCGCTCAGGTACAGGTCGTCCAGAAGTCCAGGTGCGGGTTCATAAAGCCAAAGCTTTTACGCAAGTCGAATTCCGTGCCTTTTACTTTTGCCCACTCAGAGTTTTGGGTAATCAGGTATATACGTCCGGTAGCATCGGGCTGGGTACGGTATTGTTCTACCGGTTTATCAAAATACTTATAAAAAGCACCAAAAGAAAGCACCTCGCCAGGCTTAGGATACCATTCGAAACGCAGGTCGTAATGATCGATCACGGTCGACAGTACGCCATCCGTACGACGGAAAGCGGCAATGGCCGGGTCGTAACGGATCATACGCGAGTTCTCGATCAGCGCCGGGCGAGTAACAGACTGTGCATAGGCCGCACGAATATTGACATCAGCACGCGGTGTGAGCGTAAGGCTGGCGGAAGGCAGGTAACGCCAGGCTTTCTCTTCCGTTTCCGGGTTTGCAAAGGGCGTTACAATTTTACCGGAAGCCGGGTCCACGAACCGCTGGCTTTCCTCCCGTTTGATCATGGCATCGATCGCCAGGTCGTTAGGGCCGCTCCGCAAGCGCTCGTACTGGTAGTATTCCGCCCGCAGGCCCCACACCAGCCGCATCCAGCTGGTGAAACGATTATCCATCATTCCGTAAACAGCATGGTTCAGGTTCCGGCCCTCATAACCGTTGCGGGAAAACGCCGCAGGATAATACATCAGGTCTTTTAACGGGTCGTTGAATGCAAAACTGTCCCCATTTCTGTAACGGCAGGTAATTATAAATGCTCCCTGTTGGCTGCACGGTACCGATTGGCAAAATCACCCAATCATACTCCCCTGCCGGTGTATGAACTGATAACCGGTTTTAAAAACCTGCTTCTGCTTTAATACCTTAAAGTTATAACTGATAGCCCCGTCAAGCGCCTGGTTAGTTTCTCCATACTTGTACTGCGAGCGGTTAAACGTACCCGCACCCGGGTTGGTAACGCCATTTACGATCACGTTGTAATGCTTGCCGTTGAGGGTGTTGTAAGTATTGAGCCATGCTTCTGTCGCATCCTGCTCCACGTTTTTAACCTTGTTGCGCGACACGCTCCAATCGAAACGGAAAGCCCCGAAAATATGCTCACCATTGATGCGGTTTTGCAACAGGTCAATAAACTTGGGACGATCATACTCCCGGATAGCCGGATCGTCTCCGCCTATATCATTTCCCCAGCCTACAATACGCGAGAACTGGTTGGCAAACATGCGGGAATAGAAATTACGGGCAGTAATCTTGTGATTTTTACCGGTCCACCCAACGTTTACAAGCGCACCCCAGCTGGTATTGAAATTATACTGGTTGGCATAAGTAGGGTTCTCCACTTTACCGGTAGCAACGTCCACACGGGTGTTGCCCAACTTCTCCCATTCACCCCGGCCAAAATTGGAGATATCATCCATGCTCTGTTCATTCCGGTAACTCAGCGAGCCTACAAAGCCGAAGCGGCTGTTTTTAAGTTGATATACACGCCCAAGGCTGAACTGGTAGGTTTGTCCGGGCAACGCAGTGTAGGTACGGGCGCCCAGACGCTCCAGGCCGCCGATCTTTTTGTTTTGCTCCGCTATCATCGCGGGCGTAACCGGCGTTACACCCGGCGTAGGCGTACCATATGGATTATTGGGCGTATAATTCTGCTGGCTGAAAGTAATCAGTTGGTCCGGAAAATGATCGCGGCCGCCATCATCAAAACCGAGGTAGTCATTTTTACCACGGCCATACCCGAGAAAATCTTTACCTGTTCTGCCGGTAATATATTTCACGCCCGCGCTGACTGTTATAAAATTCTCTTCCGGCACCGCGAGCGTATTGATTTGTACCAGTCCGCCACCGAAACCGAAACTCATATCAGGCGTAGAAGTTTTGTTCACCACTACATTATCGATCAGATTAGTTGGCACGATATCGAATTCAAAATCGCGGATCTGTACGTCGGTGCTGGGCAGCTGAGCGCCATCCATCATAGCAAGGTTGTACCGCTCGGCAATACCACGCACCACCACCCGGCGGCTATCGTTTGTGGATACGCCGGATATCCTTTTCAGTGTTTCGCCGATATTTTTGTCCGGCAGTGCAGCCATCTGTTCACGGCTGATACCGTTGGTAATACCTGCATCGTTCTTCTGACGCAAGTACAGCGCCGCGGTGCTTTCCGTTTTGTATTTTCCCGTTACCACCACCTGCTTCAGGCTGCTGGTAGCCACGCGCAGCACTACATCCAATTTGGTGGCGCGGTCTTCAGTTACCACCACTTCGGTGATGCGTTTCGTCTGGAAGGAGATGTAACTTACTTCTACAGTGTACGTGCCGGGCTGCAGCGATAGCTGGTACGAACCATCCGGGCCGCTTTGCGCTACCTGTCCCGTCTGCAACACCTTTATAGTTGCGCCGGGCAGTACTTCCTCCCTTTCATCAATAATTTTACCGCTGATCCGGCCGGGCTTAGCCTGCCGGCTTACAGAAATAAGACTTCCGACCGGCTTAAATACCAGGCGATGCTCCGCTGATAACTGGCGCAGTGTAGCGAGCAGGGTTTCATTTTGCACATTGATGCTAAACGGAGCCAGTTTCCCGATTTCCTGCGGATAGGCGAAAGAGAAGCCAGACTGCCGTTCCAGGGCATCCAGCACCTGGTCCAGGTGGGCGCCCTTAAAATTGATGGAAACCCTTACCTCGTCCATCCCCTGCGACTTTACCACTTCGGCTACACTCGTACCCGCCACCGTTAAAATAGTGACCAGTACTAAAAAGGCGAACCTCGTCATTGCACATAGGTGTTTAATTACATTCCTTTTTTTTCGTAGAATTGCACATAGCTTTTTTACATGATTTGTTGTACGCATTATCAATAGATCCAAAGGCTACCGAAGCGGAGGCCTCGACCCCTCCGCTTCTTTCCTTTTAAGATCCTTTCCTGTTGCTGATTTGTTGGCTTGGTTATAGGATCATATACAATTATTGTTTTTAGGCTTATTTGATCGTCACTTCTTTTCCGTTGATCTCGTATTGAAAGCCATCTCCGGCTATGCTGAGCGCCTCCATGATGTTTTTCAGCTTTTCGTTCTTCATCTTCAGCTTAAAGCGCTTTTGCAACAAGGCGGGATTCCCGAACACGAACTCTACACCATACCATCTTGAAAGGCGTTTCGTAATATTTTCCAGTGTTTCGTAGTTGAATACAAATGATCCTTTTTCCCAGGCCCTGCTGTCGGCAGCATCCACCGCAGCCACCTGTAACTGGCCCGAATGGCGGCCATAGATCAGTTCATGATCCGGCAGCAGGATACTGGCCGGCGCATTTTGTCCGGGGACAGTGACGCTTACCATGCCGGTAGCCACGGCTACCGCTATCGCTTCATCGTCATGGTAAGACCTGACATTAAAAGAAGTTCCTAACACCTGCACGCGCAGCTTATCCGTCGTCACAAAAACGGATGTTGCCCGTCTTGCTTTACTTCAAAGAAAGCTTCGCCCTCCAGGCTAACCGTTCTATTATCACCAGTGAATGCTTCGGGATATTGCAGCCGGCTTTCGGCGTTCAGGTACACCACCGTGCTGTCAGGTAGTAAAATCTTCAGCAGCTTTCCTGCCGTGGTGGCGCTTTCCAGCATAGCGACCGGCTTATCTGCCTTATGCATTTGATGCCAGCTATAACCGCCCACCGTAACGATCAATGCCGCCGCTGCCGCATACTTCAGGAGCGACACCACCCTGAACTTTTTACCCCGCAAAGGTTCCAGCCCCGCAACTTTGCGGTTGAATTTATCCTGCCATACCTGTAGCTGCGCCTCCGATACCGGCTCATCGTCTATGTCCATCCAGCGCTCATCGAGAATTTCTTCCATAAGCTGGTCAGCCCCCGGCTGTTCCAGAACTGGCGAACACGCTCCATTTCCATGGGCGTACAGCGGTTATCTATGAATTTTCTGAGAAGTGCTTTATCTACGGGATGTTCCATTCTTGTGCTTATACACTATACAACACAAAAAAACAGGCGCACCCCTAATACCCAATAAAAAATATTCAGGAAAGCAGCACAACGATCAGTATAATCGTCGGATCGGCAATGGTTTTCAATTTCTTGCGTAAAATAACGAGCGATGCACTCATGTGATGTTCCACCGTTCTCACAGACAGGTTTAGTCGGGTAGCTATTTCCGGGTAGGTGAGGTCCTCATCCCGGCTCATTTCGAACACCTTTTACGCTGAGGGCTCAACGCTTCCAGGTGCAGCTTATACTGATCATGTAGTTCTGTCGTAAGCATATCATGATCGGCGGAGCGGGTATCCGCATAGTCCAGGTTTTCACCAATACCCGTAGTTTCCAAAGCTTTTTTCCGCCAGTGATTGATCAGCGTATTTTTCATCGCCTTAAACAAATAAGGGCTGAGGCTGTCGGCCACGACGATACTGCCCCTGCGTTGCCAGAGGCTGAGCATAACGTCCATCACCAGTTCTTCGGCAACGAGGTTATCTTTAGTAAAGCTGAGGGTGTATTTATAAAGTTTGGAAAAATAGCGGCGGAACAATTCGTTAAAGGCGAGATGGTCTCCTTTATCGGATTGTTGTAAAAGTAAGCCGTCTGATAATTCTGTTACCTTTTGTGCCATTACCTGCGAAGTATTCGACGGCAACAAAATTAAAAGATGAATGTGATGCGAGTGTTAAGTAATTATTAAGCGTAAAAAACGGGGCTGTGAAAAGGGAAAAATTGCCTCGGGAATGTAAGGCATCAAAAGTTGATAGACACCTGTACACATTTTCACTATCTTACACGTGCCAAATACACCCATACCATGAAATACCCAATCCTGCTGCTGCTCGTCCTCATGGCGTGCAACCAGCCTTCTAACCCGGAAGACCGCATCATGGGCGCGCGAAAAGCCGCCATCTTCCGGAAGATTTTCTATGACGTCCCTACCCTCTTTGATCCTTCGCAACCGTTAGGTCACCCTATTAAAGTGGAAGAAATAGTCATTAAAGGTCCTTCGGATTATATCGATACGTTCTACTTCGAGTACTTCTACGAACAAGGCCGGCTTGTAAAAGTGACCGACAAAAAACGGGGCCGCCCCGATCATCTTATCACACTAAAATATGATGAGCTGAACCGGTTAACCCTCATCGACGAAACGGTAAATGGACGCCCGTTCGACAAAGACACATTTTATTTCCACGAAAAGGACATTTTCCAGGCAAGCCGCGACCGTTACATGGATGGCAAGCCGGAAGAGTGGGACATGTTTAAATATTACGGTAAAGATGATAGTTTGAAAATAGCTATGCGCGGCCAGGAAAAAGAGATGTGTTACTTCCGGGAATCGAACGACACCATGTATGTACATCGTGTCTGGCGTAATGATAAAGATATTCTTATGAGCGATCGCCTGGAAGCCTACGATAAGCAGAACAACCTCGTCCGCAGCACCGCCTATGAAAGCGGGAAAGTTGACCGCATCACCTGTTACACGTACGACCAATATGGCAACCAGCTTTCGCGGACATCGGAGGATGACAACAATATCATTGGCGGCAGCGCAGGCATTGTTGCCATCAGCACGCCTGATTCCTCCTATATCAATTACGTGTATGACAAGACCGGCAACTGGACAAGTAAAGAAGAAAAGTTTACGTCGTCTTACACATACATCGTCAAGCGGAAAATCACTTACGCAAAGGAACCGTAGACAAGGCCGGGAGCATGCTCCGGCCTTTGTGATCTATTCCGTCTTATGCTGCACAGTGTCCTTTTCAATAGTCGGGCCCGGCGTTTTGGTACTGTCCGGCTTATTATTAATAAGCGAGGTATCACTTTCCCGGGTACTGATCTCCGATGAATCCGGAACGCCGGGCGTATTCTGTGAATGCTGGTTACAGGCCGCCAGGGCCATAATGGAAAAGACTATTCCGAAGAGTGGAAGGTGTTTCATGACAGTAACATTTAGCCATACCAACACAAACATCAAACCGGAAAGAATTACAGCTGGGCTGCTTAAACGGTCGTGTCACATCCTGCCAGATTTCCCCGCGTCACAAAAAACTGCGCATCAGGCCTTTTTCTTCCATTTCAGGTAAAAACAAACCGGGTTCGCCTGCACTGTTTAAACTCCCGGTCGTTCCAGAATACCGGCCGTCAGTGGTCACCTGTTGGGGCTAAAACCGTATATTCATAGTACGAACCGGAAACCGCCAACATGAAAGTTATTATCTCCAACAAACATAACGAGCTTCTCTCCAGTACCGAAATGCCGGCATTGGGGCAGGTTTCCGGCCCGAACTACGAAGAAATCAGCTACCAAACCGACGAACCCTACTGGAAAAGTGAGGCCAGTGAAATCCGTTACGGCGGTACCCACATTGCCATGCACAACGTGAATATCCCGGAAGGGATACAGGTGCGCACGATAGATGCACCTAAAATGATCAGCCTGTTTTTGTGGAAAAAGGAACGATCACGACGCAAGCCAAACAGGCCTGGGAAATTTCGGCCATGCAGCATAACCTGCTCTTCAGCGCTTATTCCACCGACCTTACGCTTTTCGAAAAGCAGCAAAACCTGCGCCTGTCAATCATCAGCTTTACACCCGAACGGTTTTCGGCATTGGCGAATGGCGGTGGAAAATTTATGGAAACAATTGCAGACAGCGTGGCGTCGGGAAAGAGTTTTTCACTTTCCGAAGCAAAAAACTTTCGCGTAAGCATGCGGATGCTGGAATTGCTCCGCAGCTTCAAAAGCATTCCGTACCAGGCTTCCGCAAAACGTTTGCTCATCGAATCGAAAGTGCTTGAACTATTGGCATTGCAGTGCGAGCAGTTCGAAACTGAAGACAGCCTCGGCGGCGCCATCCGCCTTACCAGCGCAGACCTGCGGAAACTTTATGCTGTTCGCGACATGCTGCTGAACGATATTGCTTATACCCCTTCTTTATCTGAACTATCCCGGCTAAGCGGATTAAATGAATTCAAACTTAAAGCAGGTTTTAAACAGCTGTTTGGGTCCACAGTGTTCTCCTACCTGCGTAATGCCCGCATGGAGTATGCCTTGAAAGCACTTAAAAAAGATGACAAAAGTCTTACGGAAATAGCCTACGAATGCGGCTTTGCTACCCTTTCCCACTTCAGCGATCTCTTTAAAAGAAATACGGCGTAGCGCCCAAAAAAATGCGTTAATTATCCGTTTTACGAAAGTAATACTCCTTTTTGCGACAGTTGTTCCCGGCAGTGGCCCGCAATTTTGTGACATAAACAACCATCATGAGATTGAAACTATTTTTATGCGGGGCCGCCATGCTGATCATCACCAACCTGCGGGCGCAGGTGCGCGACGTTGCCCTATCCTACACCTATCACCCCGGATCAAAATACCTGCCACCGCTGGACAGCGCCGACCAGGAAGGCCGCACGCAGCACAATGAATTCAACTTTAATTCAAACCTTACCCTTCGCCAGCGTATAGACACCACAACAGGGAAGGTAAGCCTCCTCACCTCCTCGGTGTGGGTGCGATATTCGGTATTCCGGAGCAGCGGGTTTAACAAAACGATATTGCCTTCGGAGCTGCTCGCATCCAACCTGGGCTTACAATATTATGCCACCATCAATAACCGCTGGTCTTATGCGGCATTTGTGTCGGGCGGCTTAAATACAGGCTTTAAGGAGATAGATTTTAATGATATTTTCCTGACCGGCGGAGTCATATTCCTACGGCAGTTTTCTCCAAAATTCCGGTTGGGGATGGGTGTACTGGTGCACAATACCTTCGGCACGCCGCTGGTATGGCCAGCCATTACGGCCGACTGGCGATTTGGCAAGAAGTTTAAACTCGATATCCGTGTGCCGGACGAGGGGCCGGGTATTAATTATAAGATAGGCGTGTCGTACCAGCTAAACCAACGCTGGCACACGGAGTTCTCCTTTAAACCACACGCCCTTACTTACGACGTAAAACAAACGGATAAGATAGACAACAGGCTGATGAACTTCTGGCAATTGCCGTTCGGGCTTAGCCTGCATTCTAAGAGAGAGAAGATGGAATTTTTTGGCGGGGCCGGTTTTACAGCCCTGCGGAGGTTCGGATATGGGGAGAAAAAGTTATCGAAGATGTTCGCGAAGTATCCCTATTATGGCTTAGGCGCTAATCTTTTTTCAGTGCGGGCATTAAGATAAACTTACAGTAATACATTGGGAGCCTTCACTACGCGAGGCTTTCCGCTTTTCCAGCCAGGCGAGGGTAGCCTCCACTAACAACGCGATCGTATCTGTTTTACCTGCTTTAAAGGAGTGGTCTGCGCCTTCGATTTTCACCAACGTCGCCTTCTTTTTCAGCGATTGGGTCACCGATTCGATGAGTTCCCAGGTAGCCAGCGTATCCTTGGTGCCCTGTAAAAACAGCATCGGGACTTTCACCGTTTGCAGGTGCTCTGCCCGGTCCGTGCCCGGTTTGCCGGCAGGGTGTAATGGAAAGCCGAAGAATATCAGGCCTGCTACATCCTGGCGATGATTAGCCGCCAGGTATTGCGACGACATACGTCCGCCGAACGACTTTCCCGCCGCGAACAATGGCAGGGCAGGTTGTAACTCCTTTGCTTTATTGATAGCCGCTTCGATGGTCTGATGCGCGACCGTCGGCTGGTCCGGCCTGCCTTTTTTATTTTCGGCAAAAGGAAAATTGAAGCGCAGCGTTGCGATGCCGGCTTCCGCGAGGGCCGCCGATAACTTTTCCATGAACACATGTTCCATGCCCGCACCCGCACCATGCGCCAGGGTTAACTGGGCCTTGGCTTTCGGAGGAACAATGGCAATGCCGGATACATCGCCGATGGTAGGTGACACGTGGATCGTGATCTTTTTGGTACTCATCGTTTGTCATTTTTTCAAAGATAATATTGATATCACCGGCAACTTCCGCCAAATTGTTATCCAGTTGATGCCCGCGACCGTCGATCTTTCTGAAAACGGCCTGCGGAATGGCCGCTTCGTAAAGCGCCAGTGTTCGAACGGTACGATCTCATCTGCTGTGCCGTGATAGAAAAATACCGGGGCGGGTAATGGCCTTTTGTATGCGGCAGCATCGAGCGCCATATCCAGCTCCCATCCACCGGCGCCCACAAAGGGTGTGGCAATAAAAAACAGGCCGGTTATATGCCGATTGGGTTCATTTTCGAGCAGATACTTTAGTACGATAAAAGCACCAACAGAATGCGCTACTAACAACACCCCGCCCGAAATACCGGTTAGTTCCTCGGCTATAGCACTTTTCCAGCTGTCATAATCGGGATTGTCTTCGTCTGGCATTTTCGGATAAATGATATTACCCCTCTCCAGCCGGGAAGACAGGTCCTCTACCAGCCTGTGATCTTCTTCATAAGCACCTGCGCCGCCGCCCTGTATGAACAGTACTGTTGCTTCCGTCATTGGTCAGTTCTTTTTAATGGATACGTGGCTGCGCCGGGATCGTTCGTTTTTGCAGGATGCGGGCTAAGCGGGTCTCCATTTTCTTTTAAAGATAAGATTTCATCCGCTACCCAAAGTCGCGTAACTTTAAACATGAACTGGAAAAACGATATCACCCGCATTTTAGGTATCAATATCCGATCATACAGGCGCCCATGTTCGGTGTAGGCACACCCGCCATGGTGGCCGCTGCCGAAAAAGCAGGTACGCTCGGCTCACTGCCATTGGGCGATTTAACGTACGAGAAATGTGTGGATATTATCCGTGCTACGAAAGCGATCACCACACAACCTTTCGCGGCCAATATTTTTGTGTACGATACACCCGCACTTACCGATGAATTAAAACATCAATATAAAACCACCCGCAGCTTCCTCGAGCAACTGGCCGCGCAACACGGGCTGGAGGTGACACTACCGGATATAGAAAGTATTAAGGTGGCGGGCTACCGTGAACAGGTAGACGCGCTGATCGCAGAAAACTGCAGGATCGTGAGTTTCACCTTCGGCAACCTCGACGCAGAAAGCGTCCGGCGATTAAAACAAAACGGCGCCTGCCTGATCGGCACCTGCACCACCATAGAAGAAGCCCTCATTCTTGAACAATCCGGCATCGACTTAATTTGTGTACAAGGCATCGAAGCCGGCGGGCACCGCGGCACTTTTACACCGGGCGACATCCCATCCATCGGAGGCATGTCTTTATTATCGCAGGTATTTGACAAAGTGAAACGACCGCTGATATATGCCGGCGGCCTGTACGACGCTAAAACCATATTGGCGGCACGAACGCTGGGTGCGAAGGGTTTCCAGATCGGGAGCATGCTCCTCGGATCAACAGAAAGCGCCTTACAGGATTTCGAAAAACAACGGTTAAGACAGGCGCAGGAGCGCGATATCATTCTTACAAACAGCTTCTCCGGTCGCTATGCCCGCGGTCTGCGTAACATTTACACCGCAGCGGTAGACAACACGCCACACATCTTACCTTATCCTTATCAAAATAAATTAACAGGCCCGTTACGAACCGCCGCCAAAGCAAAGCAGAACGCAGGATTCGTGAGCATCTGGGCAGGACAATCACTCAACGGTTATCCGGCCATATCCACTACAGACATTCTTCAACAATTAATCGATCAACTTAACCAATCGCCCGTTTAAACGAACGAAAAAGATCATCATTACTCCGGTATAAAATCGTTTCATTCACCACGAAAGAAGTAAGTCCGGCCCGTATACCCTCCTCGCTCAACCGCTGCCGGAATGCGTCTGTGGCGATGCCGGATAACTCCATCTTATAATTGCTGCAGCCATTTTTATGCGGGTTGATGCGGATGCCTCTGAGTGTATTCAGCCGACTGATTAGCGCTTCTCCCTGCGTTTTCGCCTGTAACAACCGCTGTTCGAAGCCATCGAGGTGATGTAGTGCCATAGCGGCGTTGGTCCAGTTGTGGTACATCGAACCGCCGTGCATTTTCATGAGGACAGGCAGCTGATCTATCAATTCCGCTTTTCCACACAAGATGGCGCCAGCAGGAGCGCCGAGGTATTTATAAAGAGAAATGTAAAGCGTATCGGCCAGGGCAGCGTAATCCTTAATAGACTTGCCCGACCAGACCGCAGCCATGTACAACCGCGCCCCATCCATGTGTACAGGAATATTGTGCTCCCGGCAAAAATCACTCACCTGTTTCAGCTGATCGTACGCATCCACGCGGTTATCGCAACGCCGCACCGGTACTTCCAGCGCCAGTGCGCCGGCAAATGCTTACCAGATCGCAGCCAGACCGCCATCCACTGCCAGCTCCGCGCCATGGATGTAGCTTGCTTCCTGCGAAGCCGGGAACAATACAGCGTTCGCAATTTCAGCCGGCTCACCAAATCTCTTAAAAGGAATAGTCGGAATGATATGCGCGACCGCATGCTCAATCTCTGTCGGATTTAAACCCGTATTATTGAAAATATTGGTATTGATATACCCCGGGCTGATCCCGTTTACACGAATGCCTTTCGCCGTAAGATCGGCTGCAAATGTTTTGATGAACGACTGGATCGCGGCCTTCGCAGCGGTATACACGGAGAATGCCGTTATACCCGCAGCGGTTACCACCGAAGTATTCAGGATGATGGCGCTCCGTTGCTTCATCAGCGGTAATATTTGCTGCACTGTGAAGAAGCCTCCCTTCACCATCATATTAAACAGTTCATCGAAATGCGACTCATCTACCTGTTCCACGGAGCCAAAACCGGCCGTAACCGGCGTTTACGAACAGCACATCAACTACAGCCGTGTATTCCTTCACTTTATATTGAAGCTGCATCACATCGGCCATTTTGCCAGCATTGGACACAATTCCCGAAGCATTGGCACCAAGCTGCTGTACCGCCTTATTCACGGTTTCCGCACTGCGGCCGGTAATTATGACGCGTCCTCCTTCGTTGATGAACTGCTGTGCGGTGGCGAATCCCATACCATTGGTACCGCCTGTGATCAGGGCAACTTTGTCTTTAAATCTTTGCATCATTTTTATTTTTTACAAAGATGAAAAGTTGGGGGCAGCGCGGAAACCCGGAACTTGCGGAAAGCGTTAGGTGCGATGCTTCTGCCAGGGATCGCGGAATAACGTAACACAGGTCAGCATCAGCCGTAACGTTACCACATGGGGACGAACCGCCCCAATTCCCGGAAAGAACTCATGCTTGCCAACTCGCCCCCATGGCAAAGCGTTTCCAGGGTATAGTAGTTGATGCCAATACATAAACATTTCTTATGGGACTACTTGACGACAAACACGATGAAGGTAAAGTGACCGAGCTGATCGAAAATCAGACAGCTAAACTGCCCTCCGATACATTTTTAATTGCAGCCATTGGCGCAATCGGGCTTTCGGTAACAATGCACTGTTTGGGTAAAAAGCATTCCGGGTTATTCTTCGGGCAATGGGTAGCACCATTCCTGTTGTTAGGAGTGTATAACAAATTGGTAAAACAACACGGTAACGATTAACAGAAAGCCGGGCGAATTGCCCGGCTTTTTTATGCTCCTTTCATAGGAGGATTGGAAGGGATATCAGCCGCGCCTGTGATACAGTTCAAATAAGTAACCCAACGGCACTGAACAGCAGCCAATTGTTTGCGGACTAAACCCTATCTTTATTTAAAGAAAAGCCATGTCTGCCACTCACCCCGCCATCATACACCTCCTGTTACGCATGTCGCCCACGCACCGCGTAATGGCGGCCCTGCTCCCCGTCATCATTGCCTTCTTCGCCTTACGAACCGTTGATATTCAGCCGCTGGTATTTCCCATTTTGTTATGGGACATCTTCGCGATCTTTTACCTCGTGTTCACCTGGCTGATATTTTTTCACCGTGGCACCGAAGAAATCCGTAAAGTTGCACGTATCGACGATGGCAGCAGAATATTCATTTCGCTTATCGTCGTGCTGGCGTCCATGGCCAGTATGGTGACGGTGCTCTTATTAATACTCAGCAACGATGCGGGCAATGCATTCGTGTACATCCCGGTGGCTATTTGCGGCATCCTGGCTTCGTGGGGCATGGTACATACGACCTACACCGTGCATTACGCGCATCTTTATTATGATGATGACGAAAAAGACAGTACCCAGCATGCAGGTGGCCTCAATTTCCCGAAAGAAAAAAGCCGGATTACCCGGACTTTGCCTACTTCGCATTTGTAATCGGCATGACGTTCCGTGTCGGACGTGGAGATCGAATCGCGGCACATTCGTCGTGTGGCATTAGCGCATGGTTTATTGTCGTTTGTTTTAAACACGTTCATTGTTGCCCTCACCATTAACCTCATTGCGGGATTAAAAAATTAGATATACAACAAAATCGGTAGTCCCGCCATTGTTAATCGCCGGATAACGCTACACCTTTAGGGCTTAGCCGCATCGAACGGCATAAAGTATGCAGGAACCAGATATGAAAAAATACGACGCAATCATCATCGGCGCAGGCCAGGCGGGAGTTCCGCTGGCAAAGAAACTGGCGAAGGCTGGTAAACGAACGGCCATTATCGAAAAAAGATGGCTGGGCGGCACCTGTGTAAACGATGGCTGCACACCCAGTAAAACGCTCATCGGCGACGCGCGCCTCGCTTATGTAGCAAAACAGGCGCAACGTATCGGCTTGCGTGTAGAGGGCGAGGTAGACATTAATACGCTTCTTGACCGTAAAACGGAAATTGTGGAAAATGCGCGGACTGGTATTTACAAATCGATGCGTGATATTCCCAACCTGGACCTCATGATGGGCACCGCCACGTTTACGGGCGAAAAGGAATTGAGGGTAGATTACGTAAATGGGAATATGGAATTTGTGTCAGCTGACCTCGTATTTATTAACACCGGGGCCAGGCCGCAAATCCCCGACATTCCGGGCATCAGCGAAGCGGGATATCTTACATCCACGTCCATCATGGAATTGCGGAGCATACCCGAACATTTGGTGATACTGGGAGGCGGTTACATCGCTTTGGAATTTGCGCAATTATTCTGCCGTTTAGGCAGTAAAGTCACCATACTGGAAAAGGGAGAACGCATCTTAAGTAAAGAGGATGAAGATGTTGCGAAAGAAGTAGGCACGATATTAGAAGAAGATGGCGCCGGAGTCATTACTAATGTGCAGGTAGATAAAGTGGCGCGAACACCGGGCGGGCAGACTGTTATCTCTATCCATACCGATGGAGGAGAAGAGCAGCAAATTACTTGTTCTCATTGGCTCATTGCCGCCGGACGCGTCCCCAATACGGAAGAACTGAATCTCGCAAAGGCAGGGATTAAAACCGATGAAAAAGGTTATATTGTTACGAATGAACGCCTTCAAACCTCCGCAGCCGGAGTGTATGCCCTCGGTGATGTAAAAGGCGGACCGGCTTTTACACATGTCGCTTATCACGATCATTTAATTGTACTTAAAAATATACTGGAACAGGGTAACCTCAGCACCCATAATCGCATTATTCCTTATTGTATGTTTACCGATCCCGAACTGGGGCGCGTGGGCATGACAGAACAGGAAGCGAAAGAAAAAGGCTTCACCGTACAGGTAGCCAAACTGGAAATGAGCAACTCCGCCCGCGGCGTAGAAAGCGGGGAGACACGCGGTTTCATGAAAGCAATTGTAGATGCATATACGGGGCAAATACTCGGCGCATCCATTCTTGCCGTGAACGGCGGCGAAATTAGTTCTGTGTTGCAAATGGCCATGGTCGGGAATATTCCGTACGACGCCATCCGGAATATGATGTTCGCTCACCCCACGTTCTCCGAATCGCTGAATAATTTATTTATGACACTCGACAAATCCTGATATGATCGCGGCCCAACACCTGGTTAAGAAATTTGGGAACACCACGGCAGTAAACGATGTATCGTTTACGGTAGCCGAAGGTGAAAACCTGGTGTTGCTCGGTACCAGCGGTTGTGGAAAAACCACTACGCTGCGCATGCTCAACCGGCTCACTGAACCTGATAGCGGACGAATTACTATCCGCGGCAACGATGTAAAAAGCGAACCGCCGGAAATATTACGCCGCAGCATTGGTTATGTGATGCAGCAAAACGGGCTGTTCCCACATTACACCGTGGAGGAGAATATTGCCGTCGTACCCCATCTTTTAAAATGGGAGAAGGATAAGATTAAGGAGCGCGTGAAAACACTGCTCGCCAAATTGAACTTGTCGTACGAGCAGCACGGCCAGATGTTCCCACATGAATTAAGCGGGGACAACAACAGCGCGTAGGCCTGGCCCGCGCACTGGCCGCTGATCCGCCGGTATTGCTGATGGACGAGCCTTTTGGCGCACTCGACCCGATCAACCGGCAGAAAATAAGAAAGGACTTCAGCGAACTGGAGGAATTTAAGCGCAAAACCATTGTAATGGTCACGCACGACATCCGGGAAGCCTTTGAACTCGCCGACCGCATTTGCCTGATGGACCACGGACAAATAGTGCAGCTGGGCACGCCCGGCGAACTGCGCGACCATCCGGCCAACGATTTTGTAAGCACTTTTGTGAAAGGTCAATACGTATAATATGCCCATGCAAGGCTTTTGGGAATTCCTGCTGTCGCAGCAGGACAAACTGATCCGCCAGACGATATCGCACATCAGCCTCACGATTATTTCCGTGCTGGCCGCTATTGCAGTGGGGGTGCCGCTGGGCATTCTCGTAGCCCGCAGGAAAAAGCTTTCCGGCGCCGTGCTCGGTGTGGCCGGCGTACTGCAAACTATTCCAAGCATTGCCCTGCTAGGGTTCATGATCCCCTTGCTGGGCATTGGTCCCGCCCCGGCGATTACGGCACTTTTTCTATATGCGTTGCTGCCCATCATCCGGAATACTTTTACGGGTATTACCGGCGTAGATGCTACCGTAAAGGAAGCGGCGCGTGGCATGGGCATGAGTCAGCGCCAGATTTTATTTAAAGTAGAATTGCCGCTCGCTATGCCGGTAATGATCGCAGGCATCCGCACCGCGACGGTGATCAATGTTGGGGTAGCCACCCTGGCCGCTTACATTGCCGCAGGAGGTTTAGGAGAATTTATTTTCGGGGGATAGCGCTGAACAATACCCATATGATCCTGGCCGGCGCCATTCCCGCCGCCCTGCTCGCATTGTGCTTCGATTTTATTTTATCACGCGTACAAAAAGCCAACTGGCGAAAGTATAAGTTGAAACTTGGCCTTGGCGCCCTCATCGTATGCGTCGCCGCCGGTTTCGCCATGCTCCCCTCTGCTTCTGCAAAACTGCAGGCTGGCTTTACACCAGAGTTTATGGGCCGCATGGACGGCGACCTCGGGCTTAAAAAATACTACGGCCTGCAAATTCCCACCGTAGTGATCAGCGACGCTGTCATGTACCGTGCTATGTACGAAGGCAAACTCGACGTAGTGAGCGGCTACAGCACAGATGGCCGCATCCGCGCATTTGACCTGACTATTTTAGAAGACGATAAACACATCTTCCCCCATATTACTGCGCACCCCTCGTACGCCGCGAAACTTTACAGCAATACCCGGAACTTGCCCCTGCCCTGCAGTTGCTCAACGGCCGCATCAACGATTCGGTCATGACCTATTTAAACTACAAGGCCGATTACCTGCACCAGGCGCCGGAAAAGGTTGCAAAAGATTTTCTGCAGGAACAGGGACTGCTGAAACCATCGCGATATGGAAAAAGGGAGTGATACGCATCGGGTCAAAGATATTTACCGAACAATATATTCTTTGTGAGATGTATCGCCTGCTCATCGAAGGCAATACCGACCTCGCCGTATCCTCCAAAACAGGACTCGGCGGTACCAAAATCTGTTTCGACGCCCTGCGCAACGACCAGATCGATTTTTACCCGGAATACACCGGTACCGGTTTACTGGTGATTTTACAGCCCGCGGAGGAAGTTTCCGCCCGCGTGATGCGCGACAAAGACAGCACCTACGCCTTTGTAAAACAACAGTTTGAAGCGGAATACCAGCTGGAGTGGCTGCCACCCGTGGGCTTCAATAATGCCTATGCGTTAATGATGCGAAAAAACATGGCAGCACAATTGCAGCTTAATTCTATTTCGGACCTTACTCACTACCTGACCAAAAAACGGACACCATGAGCCTGACAGAAAAATATGCGAAAACACGGCAGCTGACCGAACAGATATGCGCGCCGCTGCACACCGAAGATTATGTGGTGCAGCCAGTGGCCGATGTAAGTCCGCCCAAATGGCACCTGGGACATACCACCTGGTTTTTTGAAACGCTCATCTTAAAGCCGTATCTGAAAAACTATGTAGAATACGACCCTAATTTCAACTTCGTATTCAATAGTTATTATGAAAGCCTGGGAGCCCGGGTAGTCCGGACCCAGCGCGGTAACCTGAGCCGGCCCACCGTGAACGAAATATATAAATACCGGGTGTATGTAGACGAATGCATGCAGCAATTGCTGGCCGGCCCCGTAGACACAGACCTGGAAGCCTTAATTATCCTGGGCTGCAATCACGAAGAGCAACACCAGGAATTATTATGGACAGATATTAAATACATTCTCGGGCATAATCCCTTGCTACCTGCATACCAGGACAGCCAGTACAGCGCCTGGGACACACCACCCGCCCCATCCTTCACGCACATTAAGGCGGGGCAGTACCAGATCGGGTTTACCGGGGAAGGCTTTTGTTATGATAATGAACTTAACCCGCACACCGTGTACTTGCAGGAAGCGCACATCAGCAACCAGCTGGTGACCAATGGCGAGTTCCTCGAATTTATTAACCTGGGTGGGTACAAACAATTTGAGCACTGGCATTCTGAAGGCTGGGACTGGGTGCGTAATAACGCGATCACTGCCCCCTGTACTGGTTGCAGGTAGACGGGCAATGGCAGCATTACACGCTGCATGGCTTGCGCCGCATCGATTTAAATGAGCCGGTAAGCCATATCAGTTATTACGAAGCCGCCGCCTTCGCCGCCTGGAAAGGCATGCGCCTGCCCACGGAATTTGAGTGGGAAGCAGCATCCGGCCAATTCAGCTGGGGCCAGCGCTGGGAATGGACGGAGAGCGCATACCTGCCATACCCGGGCTTCCAGCGTGTACCCGGACCAGTGGGCGAATACAATGGCAAATTCATGGTGAACCAGAAAGTATTGCGCGGCGCGTCCGCATTTACGCCACCGGACACAGCCGTCATACTTACCGTAATTTTTTCCATCCACACGTCCGCTGGCAACTCACCGGCATCCGGCTTGTGCGATAACCTAAACTATTGCTTTATGAAAACACTTACTGTACCACAGCCGCCTGTCGCCCGCAAACACGTGAATAATTTTTACCGCGATGTGGTGAATGGCTTGCTTGCAGAGCATAAACATCTCGATTCCAAATATTTTTACGATGCCGCCGGTGATGCGCTTTTCCAGCAGATCATGCAGGCGCCGGAGTATTACCTGACCGGTTGTGAGCTGGAGATTTTACAGGAACAGAGCCGCGATATCGCGCTTGCACTCTGTGCTCTCTGCTCCTCGTTCGACGTGGTGGAGCTGGGCGCCGGCGATGCCAGCAAAACCAGTATCCTCCTGAAAGAAATATTGGAGATGGGATTGGACTACACCTACTTCCCGATCGATATTTCCGGCAGCATGATCAATTATCTCGAGCGCACTTTGCCCCGGCAGTTACCAGGTTTAAAAGTAAAAGGCCTGAACGGCGAATACATCGACATGCTGAAAGCCAGTGCCGACCTTACGCCCAAACGCCGCGTGGTATTGTTCATGGGCGCCAGCATCGGGAATGTACCACCACAGGAAGCAGCGGCTTTTCTAAAGAAGATAAGGGAACAGTTACATCCCGGCGATATACTGATTACCGGCTTCGATTTAAAAAAGCATCCGGCTACCGTACTGGCAGCATACAATGACGCGGCCGGCATTACGCGTGAATTTAACCTGAACCTCCTCCGGCGTATTAACCACGAGCTGGGTGCTAATTTCGATACGGAAAAGTTTGAGCACTATCCAACGTACGATCCCGGTACGGGCAGCTGTAAAAGTTACCTGGTAAGCCTGGAGGAACAGGAAGTACAAATGGGCGACGCCCTGATTCATTTTGCAAAAGATGAAGCTATTTATATGGAAATATCCCAAAAATACAGCGCCGCCGAAATCGACCGGCTGGCGCAGACTTCCGGCTTCCGTTGCGTGCGGCAGTTCACCGATAGTAAAGATTGGTTCGTGGACGCCATGTGGCAATGCGCTTAATTTTGTTATCTTAATTGCATGAAGATCACCTTTTTCTCGACCCAGCCCTACGACAAAACATTTTTTGATGCCCGCAACCAGGACTTCGGCTACACACTGTCGTACCAGGATACGCAACTGAACCCGCAAACCGTATCCCTCGCAGAAGGCAGCGAAGTGGTATGCGTATTTGTAAACGACAAAGTGGACGAAACCGTGATTAAAGCACTGGCCGCCGGCGGAACTAAAATCATCGCACTGCGCTGTGCCGGTTTTAATAATGTGAACCTGGAAGAGGCCAAAGCTCAGGGGATGCGCGTATGCCGCGTGCCCGCTTATTCACCCGAAGCGGTGGCCGAACATGCGCTCGCGATGATCCTTACGCTGAACCGGAAGATCCATAAGGCGTATAACCGTGTGCGCGAGCAGAACTTTTCGTTGAACGGGCTGCTGGGATTCGATCTGCACGGAAAAACAGTGGGCATTGTGGGTACAGGCAACATCGGGAAAGCCTTTGCCCGCCTGCTGAGCGGCTTCGGTTGCAAGGTGCTTGCCTACGACATTGCCGCCGATCCAACGCTCGTAAACAACGGCGTGCATTATGTTCCGTTAGATACATTGATGGCCGAATCGGATATCATTTCGCTGCATTGCCCGCTGAACGAGCATACCCGTCATCTTATCAATAAAGAAAGACTGGCAGGCGTGAAAAAGGCGTGATGCTGATTAATACCAGCCGCGGCGGATTAGTTTGCACACAGGATGTGATCGATGCGCTGAAATCCGGCATCGTCGGGTATTTGGGCATTGATGTGTACGAGCAGGAGGAGAAGCTTTTCTTCCGCGACCTGTCCGAGGATATTATCCAGGATGACCAGATCCAGCGGCTAATGAGTTTCCCGAATGTGCTGGTCACGGCGCACCAGGCGTTTTTACGCACGAAGCGCTGGAGCAGATCGCGAATACGACCTTGCAGAATATTAAAGGAATTGAGAGCGGCGAGCCCTTGAACGCCGCTGCTGCCCTGGTCTAAAAAATTATTTTTCTAAAGGTCAGGTTGATCCTGCCCTCCTTTACCCGCGCTGTTTTGGGCAGCGCATGCTCCCAGTAATGCTGGGTTGCGCCCGTCATCAGTAACAGGCTGCCATGCGTCAGCTCTATATTGATGACGGGCGTTTTCTTTTCATAATGACGCAGCTTGAAAATGCGCGGCGCACCAAAACTCACCGATGCGATTACCGGGTTTACACCCAACTGTTTTTCATTATCCCGGTGCCAGCCCATACTATCCTGTCCGTCGCGGTAATAATTAAGGAGGGCACTGGTAAATTGCGCCTCCGCTACCTTTTCTATAGTTGATTTGATGGCCGTCAATACCGGATTCCAGGCCTGCGGTTGCATAGTAATGCCGGAATAGGTGTAGCTTTTATCGGTATCTCCGTACCAGGCAGTGAGCCGCGGTTGCATCACCTCTTTCCCGAATATTTTGATCGGCTCCTGTTTCCACTGAGTTTCCTGCTGCAGACGGATGAAATAGTCGTTGCTTTCGGGCCGACTAAAGCATTGGGGAAATAAATAGGCTTCTCCCTGGAAAGGCAGCAGGTTGAGTTTTTCCATGATCATATTAGAAATCAATTCGCCGTATTCAACATCCACCTAATTCCATATTTGTCAGTGAAGTTACCATGGTAATCACCCCAGAACTGTTTTTTAAAGGGAATATGTACATGCCCTCCGGCAGACAATGCGTCAAAAATCCTCTGCCCTTCTTCGGGTGTAGCGTAGGAAAGCGAAAGGGCAACATCGGCACTGGTACCATGGGCAGTTTTGCCGGGCATGATATCGCTCGCGAAGATGGTTATCGTATCATTATGGAAACGCGCGTGCAGGATCTTATTACGATACTCCTCCGGGGCATTCATCGCCGGGTTATCGTAACGGGTCACAATTTCGACAGTACCGCCGAAAACACTCTTGTAAAACTCCAGCGTTCTTCGCACTGTCCGTTGTAAGTAATGTAGGGGATGATTTGTTGAGTTGCCATAATATACGATTTACGGCAATTTACAACAATTTACTGCGCGGCGTAATGCCAGCAGCAGGCCCCGCCGATCAATGCCGCAGCTTCGCCCAACGCAGCTTTGCGCAACTCCACGCCATTAAACAATTCGCCCACTTCGCGCCGTAACCCCGCCTCGAAAATTGGCAAAGCATTGGCAATATTGCCCCCTACGACTAATACCTGCGGACGGTCCAACTGTATAAAATGACGTAGAAATACGCCTAGGTGCTGCTCGAATTCTTCGAACACCTGTGTGGCCGCGGGGTCGGTGCCCACTGCATCGGCGATAGCGCGCACATCGGTGGCTATTTTACCGGTTAACTCCTTATATCTTCCCAAAAAGAAACGGATAGAAGTATAATCCTCGGCCATCCCGTCCAGGTAGGGAGTTACGCTCAGTTCCGCATCGCTGGTAACACCATTGCGGCTGCGTGCAGAGCCAATCCCCGTACCCGTGGTAATGCCAATGGCGGGATTAAAACCTTTAGCCGCACCGCTCAGCACCTCGCCTTCGAGAAATGCTTCCGCGTCGTTGCGCATTAATATATAGGTGGATGGAATGCCTGCCGCTTCCGCCAGCATATCGCCAACGGGAAGTTTATAAAGGGCTTCATACTTATGAAATTCTTTGGCAATCAGGCTGATACCCTTCTGATAATCAAAGGGCCCGGGCATCGCAATACCAATCCGGGAAGAAGCAATACCCGCCTTTTGCCACACCTCGCGGACCGCCTGCGACCAGGTAGCCATAATCTCGGCTGCCGGCGCGTGGCTATCAACCCGAAGGCGTACCATTGTGCTTTCGTCCGGGCGGTACGACTGAATATTTACCATGCCCGCCGTAATGTGCGAGCCACCGATATCGATGCCTAAAATCTGCTGATCGTGAGTTTGCATCCTGTAATATACACATTACGGACGCAACACCGGCACTGCTGCCGAAGATGCACGCACCACCAGCGATACAGGCAGGATGGTCGTGGTTTTATCCGTGGGCTCGCCCTTTTCCAGGCAGGCGATAAGCTGCCGGATTACTGCTTCTGCGATGGTCTGCACCGGCTGCGCCACGGCAGTAATAGCAGGCGAAAAAACTGGAAATGCGGGTGATCGTCGAAACTTACCACGGCAAAGTCGTCCGGGGCGCGTAATTGAAGATCGGCCATCGCTTCCAGGCCGGCGAGGGTGAGGTAACTGGTGGTAAACAGCACGGCGTCGAGGTCGGGCTGCTGTTTCAGGAAATTGCGGATTTTATTCCGGGGAAAGTAGAAGCGTTAAATGTAAGAATGGGCAGGTCCTCCTCTTCCATGGCCTGGATATAGCCACGGAGCCGGTCGCCCATCTGTACCTGGCCGGATTCTGCCGTAACCAGCGCAATGCGGCGATGCCCATTATGCTGCAGGTGCCGGGTAGCCTTGTACGCGCCGCCAAAATTGTCGGCCACCACATTAGTGGTAGGAATCCCAACAAAATAACGGTCGAACAGCACCACCGGAAGGCCATCTTCCTGTAAGGCCTGCACATCCTGCTCCAGCCCGGGCGGTGGCGCGATGATATAACCATCGGCCTGCGCACCACGGAATACGTCGAGCAGCCCACGTGCTACGGCGGGATTATTGTCCGTACTGGCAAACAGCAGCTGGTAGCCCAGTTGTCGGGCAATACCTTCCATAATACGGGCGGCGTTGCCGAAGAACGGGTCGGCTACATCTTCCACCAGCATGCCAATAGTGCGGGTTTTTCCGGTGCGCAAACTTTTGGCGATCATATTGGGACGATAGTCCACTTCCCTCGCATAGGCCATGATGCGCTGCTCCAGCGTTTTACTGATGCGCTTCTCCGCGGCCTTGCCATTCAATACATAGGAAACCGTGGCGGACGACACATTCATCTCGCGGGCAATATCGTATATGGAAATCTTCTTCTTCACTCCAGAAAAATTAAGCTATTAATTCTCAAAACCTTTACTGTGGCGGATATTTATTTGGGCAAACGTTTGCACAAAATCTCAAAAAAACGTACATTCATAGTGTCAGCCACGGCGCGTTATGAAATCTGCGAGCATCACCATAAAGGATATTGCCAAAGCCTTGAATCTTTCTTTGTCCACCGTATCGCGGGCATTAAAGGGCAGTTATAAGATCAGTGAGGCTACGCAGCAACTGGTTAAAGACTATGCGGCGGAGCATCACTACCGCCCTAACCTGGTGGCGCAGAGCCTGAAGAACAAAAACGGGCGCTGCATTGGGGTAGCCCTTTGTTCTATTCCCAACAGTTTTTATGCAGAAGTAATCAGCGGCATTGAAGCCATAGCGCATGAAAAAGACTACCTGGCTATCATTACCCAGAACTTCGAATCTTACGGAAAAGAATTAAAGAACCTGCAAAACCTTACCTGGCGGTCTATCGACGGATTGCTGGTATCCCTTTCGGCCGAAACGCAGGATATATCTCATTTTAAACAGATGCAGGAACAAGGCCTGCCCATGGTATTTTTCGACCGGGTGCCGGCCGATATGCAGGCGCATAAAATTACGAGCGACAATTACGGCGGGGCACATGCGGCTGTAACGCACCTGCTGCGCAACGGGCGGCGGCGTATCGCGCACCTGACGAGCGCGCCGTATCTTTCCATTACCCGCGAGCGACTGCATGGTTACCGCCAGGCGCTTTCCGACGCGGGGCTGGCCGCCGATGAAGCATATGTAAAGTATTGTGATCACGGCGGTATGCTGGAAGCAGAAGTAGCTACCGCGCTCGACGAGCTGATGGCGCTTCCGGAGCCGCCGGATGCAGTGTTTGCGGCGTCCGACAGGCTGACGATGCTGGCCTGTACCCTGTTGCGTAGAAGGCATATTCGTATCCCCGAGCAAATTGCACTGGCGGGCTTTTCCAACTTCGCATCGCCGGAACTCATTGATCCTCCGCTCACAACCGTGAAGCAGTCGGCCTTTGAAATGGGCGCCGCCGCGGCTAAGCTGCTGATCGAACTCATTGAAAGCAAACGCCCTGTTAAGGAATACCGCACATTGGTACTACCAGCAGAACTATGCGTGCGCGGGTCTTCCGCCGCATTGGCCATCTGTTCTTAAATGAGGGGACTGGCCGTTAAATTTTCCCGATCTATCGACTTGCGGTTGTACGAGGCAACCGACGCGCTTAACTTGTCGTTATTCTATCTTACATTTACATAAAGCGCAAAAAGGACAGTAACACACGGCGGACAGCGCATCTATGTAGATTCAACCATTAGCATGAAGCGTCTATTATTCCTGATACTCCTGTACATCAGCAGCATAAACATTGCACGCGCCGATCATATCACCGGCGGGGAAATGTTTTATACACTGAAGAACGTGTCTAACGGCAACTATACCTACGCATTTACCGTGAAACTGTTTAAACGCTGCGGCGCTCCCGTACGCGAATTCCCCGACCCGATGTACGTGAGTGTGTTTAACCGTGGCACCAATGCGCGGGTTATGGATGAATCGGTACGCAAGAACCGCGAGGAAAATCTCAGTTACCTCAGCACCGATCCCTGTATCACCAACCCGCCATTAATCTGTTACCAGGTAGCCTATTATGAATTTGACCTCACGCTGGCGGGTAATGTAGAAGGCTACCTGATCGCTTCGCAGGTAACATTTCGTATAGCCGGTATCAATAACCTTACGCCGGGCTACAGCCAGATAGGCGCGACTTATACCGCGGAAATTCCGGGTACACAGGCAGGTGCCGACAATCCACGCAATAACAGCGCACGATTCGTGGGCAGCGACCTGGTGGTGGTATGTGCCAACAACTCTTTCAGTTACAGCTTTGGCGCGTCAGATCCGGACGCCACCGATCAATTACTCTATTCTTTCTGCGATGCTTACCAGACAACCGGCTTACGCGGCGGTGGTGGTGGCGGTGGTGGAGGAGGCGGTGGCGCCGGCGGTAATTCACAACCCGCGCTTCAACCACCGTACGACGGCGTACCGTATGGCGGTAACTTCAGCGGCTCTCTCCCACTCGGCTCCAATGTCAAAATAGATCCCAATACAGGTTTAATAACCGGCATTGCGCCGGACGTAGGCATTTATGTAGTAACAGTTTGCGTCCAGGAAATCCGCAACGGCGTTACCATAGCCACGCAGCGCAAGGATCTGCAGCTGAATATTACTTCCTGTACTATTGCGGCGGCCACTTTGCTGCCGGAATATATGCTTTGCGGTAATACCCAAACGCTCGCGGTGGACAACCGCTCTACCAGCCCGCTGATCAGCACCTACAACTGGGAATTTTCGGATGCTTTGTCCAACATCGTTTACGCTGGCACCGACCCGGTGGCGCAACATACCTTTGCAACGGCGGGCACTTACACCATTAAACTCGTGATCAACCGCGGGCAAACCTGTCCGGACAGCACCACTGCTACAGCACGCGTTTACCCCGGCTTCGAGCCGGACTTTACCGTGGGCGGCAGCTGCTTTAACAGACCATCGACCTTCACAGATCTTACCACCACGGTATACGGAACGGTAAATTCCTGGAACTGGGATTTTGGAGAGAGCTTTGTATTTAATGATATATCCGGGGCACAAAATACCAACTATACGTATCCCAGTATCGGTACTAAAACAGTACGATTGATCGTAGGCAATACAGTGGGTTGCCCGGATACCTTGGAAGCGCCTTTCACAGTGCTCGACAAACCTGCCATCAGTCTGGCTTATAGAGATACGCTGATTTGTCCGCCAGACCAATTGCAACTTAGTGCAACCGGTACCGGCGTTTTTAGCTGGACACCTTCGGCGAACATGACCGCAGCCAATACCGCCACACCATCCGTATCACCGGTTAACACCACCAAATATTTTGTATCGTTAAACAATGATGGTTGTATCAATACAGATTCTGTATTAATCCGCACGGTGCCTTTCGTCACGCTCCGGACGCGCGCCGACACAACGATCTGCGCAGGTGATAACATCATCCTGCATACTATTTCTGATGGCTTGCGTTTTACGTGGACACCCGCCGAACAGGTGAGCGACGGCTCGGTCAAAAGCCCGGCCGCTACTACGCCGACAACTACCACGTACAGTGTAACCGCCGCTATCAGCGGCTGCACCGCCACCGACCAGGTGACAGTACGCGCCGTACCATATCCGGTTGCGAATGCCGGCCGCGACGCCATGATCTGTTACGATGCCACCGCGCAACTGCACGCCACCATTGTGGGCAATTCATTCGTATGGACACCGGCCGGCACCTTAAGCAGCGCCGGCACCTTGGACCCGGTATCCAGGCCGAGTGCATCCATTACCGATTATGTGCTATATGCCTACGATACGCAAGGGTGCCCCAAGCCCGGTACGGATACGGTGCGCGTAACGATGCTGCCAAGAATCCGTGCCTTTGCCGGTAACGATACCTCCGTGGTTATTGGCCAGCCTTTACAATTTAATGCGAGTGGCGGTATCCAATACCAATGGGTCCCGGGCACTAATCTTTCTGCTACCAATATTCCCAATCCGCAGGCGGTATATAATGCACCATCGCCGAACATCAATTACAAACTATATGTACTCAACGAAGCTGGTTGTGTAGACTCTGCGTATATGCGCGTAAAAGTATATTCTACGCTGCCTGCTGTATTCGTGCCCACGGGTTTTACACCGAATAACGACGGTGTGAACGATTGGGTGCGCCCGATTTCCGCAGGTATTGCATCTATTGAATACTTCCGGATTTTTAATCGCTGGGGCGAACTCGTGTACAGCAGCAACATCACTGGCAAGGGATGGGACGGCACCATTAACGGACGGCCGCAGGATGTGGGTGTGTATGTGTGGATGGTGAAAGCGAAAGATTACCTCGGGGAAGATTTTTCTCGAAGTGGAACGGTCACGCTCATACGGTAAAATAAAATATATCTCCGCAACCCAACACAGTAAGGGGTTTAAAAAATAATTTCTATCCGGTTGAAACTTTTATTTGGTGATTTAAACGCGTTTCCTATCTTTGCGTTCCGAAAATGATCGGGAAACAAGAAATGCCGCGTTGGTCAAGGGGTTAAGACGCCTCCCTTTCACGGAGGAATCACGGGTTCGAATCCCGTACGCGGTACCAGAGGGTACAAGTTGGAATTTTTCCTTCTTGTACCCTTTGTACTTTTTATAACTTCCTGTCCATCAGGTATATTATACTTGCAATTTCATTTACACGTGTGGTTCGAAGTTGCCCATCATTGAATATCATTTTTTCCGGCCACATCGAACTCAATATCTCTCTTTTCAGATGAATATCTCCGTTGTTAAACAGGTCCTTTAGATTAAGCAAAACCTTCAAGGCGGCCTGCAAATGCGTATCTATTGATTCGGATACAGGCTTAAGTTTTATCAATTCTTCCTCCAGCTGCACCACTCGTTTTTCATAATCCTGTTTCATCATTCTATAATCATCAGCGGTGATATCCGAATCTAAAAGCAGCTTTCTCGCTTTTTGCAAGCTCGTATTGCAATCCTCTAATTGAGAAACCACCTTCTGCCTATTGCCCACCATATCCTTGCTTTCAATTTCATAGGCTTCTTTAAGTACCTTCTTATAAAGATTTAGCAAAGCAGGCTTTGGAACGTATCTCTCCAATTCCTCCTGAAAGGCGTCGTGAATTTCCTTAACTGAAAATCTGGCAGTACAACCTTCGAAACAATGATAATAGGAATAGAACTTTGTTCGCCCCTTCGAACTTGACGCAGTGAGCAGCTTTCCACATTGTGGACATTTAATATACCCCGTAAAGGAAACTTATCGACCGACGCCATGCGGGGTTTAACTACCCGCTTTCTCCCGTCGAGAACGGCCTGTACCTCATCAAACAACTCTTCCGACACCAACCGTTCATGTTTACCTTCCTTAAAATAACTGGGTTCGTCCTTATACTGGGGAACGAAAATTTTCCCCTTGTAAATTGGATTTCGGATTAAAAGCCAGAAATTATTCTTTGAGCACTTCAGCCCTTTTTCCCTTGCCTGTAACATCACCGATTCCACAGTCCGTTCTCCTCTTGCAATTTCAGCGAAGACCCAGCGTATAATCGTGGCTGTAGGCTCTACTGGATCAATATACTTCCCAAGCACCTCAGTTACTCGATTTATATACCCTAAAGGCGCCGGGCCAGTCCAACGACCTTCAGATCTGGCGCGACGCATGCCTAAAAATGTATTAAGACCACGCCTGTCGTTTTCCACTTCAGGATAAGACAAGAAAAAGGCTAACATCATTTTGCTCTCAGGAATGGAAAGATCCAGCGGCTGCTCAACCGCTTGGGGATCGACCCCAAACGCCGCAAGCGTGAAATCATTTGGTAGGAATCACCAGCATTCCGGCTAAACCTATCCCATTTGGTAAAAAGCAGGAGATTGACCTTACTACGATTTTTTAAGATCCACCAGAGCTGGCGCCATGCAGGACGTTTGAACGTCTTGGCGGAGTAATCCTCTGAAATCACATTCCTTATAGTATAACCTTTAGTTTCACAGTATCGGCGCAAAGACTCCTCCTGCTGGCGGAGAGAGTAGCCTTTTTCCGCCTGTTCATCGGTACTTACACGGATGTACAAATCTGCAACTAAATTTGCCTTCATTCATTAAGAGTTTATATTTTAACACTACTCCTATCAGATTCTTTACTTGCGTTCATCACTATTACACCTATTGATCTTAGGTATTCAATCTTTTCAATGATAGTAAAAACTTTACGGCTAATTCGGTCGTAATTTGATACCAATAAAAGATCAGCTGCATTCGGATTCTGAGAGATTGGGCAATGTACTCTTGCCACTCAAGACCATCCGCATTTCCAGAGCATGCATCCTGATAAACATTACGTATAACAATTCCATTGTCGGAGCAAAATCCTCGCAACGCTTTATCTTGCTTTTGTATGCCATTAGTAACATCGGCCTGAAATGATGAGGCGATTCTTATATAGAGGTCTGCAATTAATGGAATTTTCATTTCTTTAATATTTGTCTGACGGCTTCCTTTGCCAACTCGCGCAAAAATCGTAGAATATCTTCAGCCTGGTCTACCGTAACTTCAATCCCTTCCTTTTGGAGCAACTCCACCACTTTTTCAGGTGATAACTTTTCCATACACACACATTTAGGGTGATAAAAAGACTGTGATGTGTAGGAACTACTGTAAGTTACGCAAAATGCATGTTTAAATATTATATTTACCTATACTTTTTTACATAATCTTTGACCTCAATAGGTTACACCCTTGAAAAAGAAAAAGATCACATATCAAATCCATTTTAATGATAAGCTGTCCAAGGTAGAATTCCAGGGTAAGGCCACCTATCCCCTTTACATCTTGATAAGATTTAAAAGAAAACAAACCACAGTGAAGAGCGTCTTCTTTGACCTTTACACTAAAAAACCCTACAATGAGCTGGGTATAACGATAGACCAAGTCACCAAACTGGAGACAGAATTACTGGATTGGATTCTGGCCAAATATGGCGAAGGGTTTTCATTGGAACGATTCACCGACCTCTATAAGCAATCCGGAAAAGACCTGAGATACAGAATGGAAGACCCATTCTTCGATTTCCTTATCAACTTTTTTATGGACAGGGGCATTGCACGCTATCCCGGGATTATAAACGCAGTAAGAGGACAAATGAGCGGAGCAGATATTATGGACGCCCTTACAGATACTTTGAAACCAGAGCTGGCCCAGGAATTGACTCAAGCTGCGGCAATTTATACCCCTCCTTACCTTCCTGTAAATGATTTCATAGCGCAAAAATGGCCGAAGGAACCACCGTGCTTTCCAGTATTCCGATGGAAAAATCAAGCGATAAGACTGTCCTTCATAACCCACCTCAAGAAGCATTACCCGGAATACGATCCCGATGAGACCATTAATAGATTGGACCATATTGCTGATCTCACTACATGACCAAAACACCAATCAGAGGGAAATACTTTATCAGCATAGAAATTTAGTTGATATGATCACCCTATTAAAGTTTAGCAACGTATACTCTTTTATTATAAAGTTCAAGAAACCCCGGCACACATAGTTTTTTAGGTTCAACCTCAAGCCGGTTCACCAACCAGTCGGCCTTTTCCATCAAGGCTACCACATCAAGATCCAATTCAACATTAATGTATTTTGCCAATTCGTTTAATTCAAGCACAATCAAAAGTGTATTAAGAGCATTTTTATATATCTGGTGCTCCCAGAATATTTGGAAGGCTTCTAAACCAAAATCCACATGCAGTTTCACTTTCTGCCTATAACTTTCAGAATAAAAATCAAATTCTGTAATTGGATACTTAATTGCATTTACATCCATGTGCAGATGAAAACTGACCTGGGATTCTAAACACTTTGCCAGCATTACCTTATGCACAAAATTTCGAGCAATCGGCTTTATCCAGGGAAACACATGATCCACATCGCTCACCAGCCTTTGCCTTAATGAAAAGTACTCTTGTACCAAATTATTATCAACATTACCCTCCATCTTTTGATTTCCAATGACAACTCGGAAAATAGAATCAAATTTCGTGGCAAGCAATCCATGATTAGTTACATTTTCTAAATAGTATTGAATTCTCGCTGATCCATCAAGTTGCGCAGTTCGAATTTGGTCATTAAGTAAATAATATCGATTCGCCAGATCAAAAAAGCCGATCATATTTGCGGGACCAAGCATCTCAATTTCATTTCTCGCTATGGACAGTTCTACTTTCAACCTTCCACTTTCATTTTTAAAAGGTAGATGATCCCACCAATTTTTAACTTTCTCGTTAAATTCCTGAACACTGGTTTTCCCAAGACTATGGTCGAGAAACATTTTTGCCCACTCAACATATTCCCGGTCTTCAGCTGACGTTAGCTTGCTACTCAAAACCTTTTCAAAGAAAAAAAGAAGCATCTACACGCATGCCCGTTGCCCAATACGTGATACCAGCAAGTAGCCCCAATTGAGGATCTTCACGAAGAAGGCGCCACTCGACCTGTTCCAACAACTCCATTAACTGAGGAATTTCATTGTTGTTAAACATTTCATCCCCTCTTTCTTTTAAAGTATTAATGGAAGAATCTAAAGATGGAGCATTTGTCGAGAGAGTAACTTTACGAGCCAAAGTGGGAAGGTCCGAGTTTATAAAGGGAGAATAGTCGCCAACATTCTGATGCCGGCGTATAAGAAAGCTGTGAATTTCTTTTACAC
This sequence comes from Chitinophaga sedimenti, assembly GCF_023156195.1. Taxonomy (GTDB): domain Bacteria; phylum Bacteroidota; class Bacteroidia; order Chitinophagales; family Chitinophagaceae; genus Chitinophaga; species Chitinophaga sedimenti. Next base: position 5,694,726 of record NZ_JAKUKA010000001.1, on the reverse strand, counting down.
TACTCTCACCAACCAAATTATCTAATGGAATATGGATATTTACATGTTCTCTATTATGAAAAGACCTGTCACCGTTACGTTCTTCCAATAAACGTTTATAAATGTTTTCAGCAAAATCATAATACAATTTTTTCTCGCCCACGGAATATATAATTATCAGCCCTACTGGCAGTATAGGCCGCAGCATGTACTGCAGCCGAGATGTCTCAAACTGATAAGAAAGCAATGTTCCATTATCGACCAAAGTGGGAGATTCAATACTTTTAATTTGCACAGGAATCCACCAATTAGTTGACTTGTGCTCATTTATTAACTCTACAATAAAATCGCACCCCTTGTCTTTGGGTTTTGACGCAAGAAACCCATTACGCTCTGAGAAATTAAGTGTAAAATATGAATTGCTTTCATCTTCGTTTTCCGAAAAACGGTCCACAGTGGGAGAATCGCCAAAAGCCATAATAAACTGTTACTTTTTTCAAACCTCAAAAATCGATATCTATAACACCGTTGATTTATTAATTAATATAACATCATTGGTTATAAATTTAAGGATTATACATTAATTAGGAGGATATGAGCTGTTTATGAAGTTCTGGCAGAATAGACGCTGACGCCCGAGGTTTTAGGCAGGATAATATTGGACTTAAATGAAAATACAGAAATCCAATTCCTACTTATAATAGATTTGTCAGATAAATAATTATAAGACTCTGTAAAACATTTTTCCTTAATAAGATTATAATACACTTATCATAATGCCAGTTATTAGGCACGGGTATCGCTGCCTGCTAAGCCAGTTTTATTCATTTGTTGTCGTTTTCTAACGAACGGTATCTTGCCCCATCAAGTTCCCTATTTTCAAGTTCCTCCAATCTGGCGGAACGCTTTGCCCAGGAATATCCAATGATCAAATATGGCAACCATAGCGCAGCTACCGCAACGCACACTTCTTTGCTGGCGTTGGACACAAAGTTTATATAGACAATTATAGGTACGCAAAACAGACATGTGATGGAATTAAAGCGTCTAAAATACTTTATTTCCTGCGTCGATATCTTGGTGGAAAAAAGGCCATAGGCAACAGCTTTTTAACTTATCCAAATTTAGCAAACTGATTGAAGAGACGCAAAATTGCCGTTGCTTCCTTTCCCTTATTCTACACCGTTATGCCAATGAATCAAATCAACAGTGAAATGACGGTGTCATAATTCCCCCAATTCGTAACCTCCTTAGACGCTACCACAGTATGGAGACCACTACATAAAAAGGCCGACCTGTCAGGCCGGCCATTTGTAAAATTTATGCACGTCATTATTTCGAGGTCCCTTCACTTAGCAGTTTATACCATGCCTCATGGTAGGCTTCCGGCAGCAACAGATTGCCTTTATGCTTAGTGTCGTAAAAGAAACCGCCATAATTGCTAATAAACAACCGGGTTTGACTGCCGTCGGCAAATGTCCCTATCGCCATCCGGCTGGATCCCTTGTATAAGAACATGGAAGTATCGCGGGATGCGTGCGTCAGTATGGATTTAGCTTTACCCAGATTGAGTTCCGTATAGGGCATTTGCCCGATGGTAGCAGCGCTCAGGGTATCCATTTGCGCCCTCTGCACATAAGCGTAGAGCCTGATTGATTTCAGACCAGACCAATCCGTCTGCTCTGCTGGCAGTATGCCTAGTAATGATAATAAAAATGCAGGTATCATATGATTAAGATTTATTGACAAGTTCCGGCTTTTGCAGGCGCTGTTCCTGCAGTGGTGGTTGCACCAGTTTTACCACGCAGGTCCTGACCAAGATCTCGAGATTACAACCGGGAAAACTTGGGTTCTTGGTAAACTGCAGGTCCATGCCTGCAAGATTGGCTAACGTGATCGCATAATTAGTGCAATTATAGTTAGTTAAGTGATACATTGATGTCGCGGATTTGGCTGCGGCAATTATATCTGTCAATTGCGCTGATGTAATATCGGCCGACAGTGCCACATCGTAAGGATGCGTCGCGTCATCTCTTATCGCCATAATTGCCTGCTGGTTACCAGCGGTGACCATCGTACTCGGGTAATAACCAAAACTTCGTTTAATCGTGTTTCCGTTGATGGTTTGTTCTATAGTAACGAATGCATGGCCAACATCGGTTTCATTAGTAAGCAAATTGTGTTTTATCACCATCCTCGTGTTGGGTATTGGTTGATCGGCGTAGATGGTAAACTTGGCTGCCTGGCTCTGATTAAAGCATTTTAAGAATTCGGTCAAGCTAACGATATCGCCAGGCGGAGGTGATTCGACGTAATAATTCATGAACACTTCCGGATCTGGAAATGTACCGGGATCATTGGGGTCGGGTGTCGGATCATCTTCAAACCAATACCAGTCGCAATACTCCTGCTGGCTGGAATTGTAAAGCGACCACCAGCCACAAACATAGTCACTGTTACACCAGCAGCTCTGCATCAGCACACTCTCAGGTGAATCATTTGGACCGACAGAATAACAGCCACCATCCTGGGTCTCAACGGCGACCATGGCCTGCGTTACCTGGTATACACCACCCCGTAATCGGGAACAGCTTGCTGAAAATACACAAATGGACGTAGTATAGCAGGCATGTTCCCACCGGGCATTTGACGGAGCAGTGCGGCTTCCGGGTTTGATCCGTTTTGACGGTACGCCATTGTTATACAATACGCCAGAACGGAATGCTCCATACCAGTCATATTTTTTCACTTCGCCGCTGAAACGTCCCAACGAGGGCAGGTTGGAGGAATCAGGTGCAGTATTGGGTACATGCTGCACGACATCGTAGTGAATAGCGCCAATGGAGTCCTTGTAAAACATCAGCCATGGAGCTGGCAAGGTCGCCCGCTGTAGTAACTTTTTCTCTTTGTTGTAGAAAGCATACAGACGCTCAATCTTTACATCTGAAGTCAGCGGTACTTCCAGGTAAGAAACCGAACCGGGCTTTGTTTTCCATTTGGCACCTTGCCAATCGGGCTTGTTGAAATAAAATGTGGGGGCCATCGAGTCTCTGGCGTTTTCTCCATGGGTCAATTCAGTAAACGCCTTTCGCGCCGCAGCCAACGAAACCTGGCCTTGTTTACCATCGTCCGGCTTAGCAGTGAATTGCTTCGAACAGGCATAGAGTATGAGAAATGATAGGGATACCGACAATAGCCGGAGGGTACTTTTGAGCATGAAACGATATTTAAAAGTGGGTACAAAAACAAAAACACTATTTACTTACGTGGGCAACATCAACATCTTCTTCTTGTGTAAGATCATTTTAAAATTAGAGCATTAATGCAATCGATAAATAACACAAAAGTGTGATTTGCGTGGAATTAACTTTATAAATTCAACACGATAAACTTACATTGATAAATAATTGCTTTTTAACATGAAAGGCACCGGCTGCAGGCTGTTCGACTATCCCAAAATGCTGGCAAAGTTGTCATTATCGCTGCGCCACATTAGCAGTTAAGCATAGGCTGTTTGGACACATTCCATTTGATTTGTTGTCCACGCCGGCCTTCATAGGTGATATACCACATGCCGATCAAGTTATGGAGAAAGGGTTGGACATCGTTTGTACTCTCCTGAACAACTAATTCAGCTATTATTTTTTCGCTTACCGTTAGACAATATTTCCTTTTCCGATAATTTTATTATTTTACGTAACCCTAACTACCGTATTAGACACCTCATCAACCATCATTAATTTGAGCAGGCTGCCTGACCAGTAATCTATTGATTCCCCCAATTTAGAGTCGCAGATTGTAAGTTTCCGTCAGCCGCCCACGTGTGAATGTTTAAAGAAAAAGTAGCATGCAGTTTGTATTTCTGGATGAAGACCTGCAAATCACCGCAGATCTTCAGGCATTAAAAAAAAAAACACTACCCCTTATACAATGGCACTTTACCAGCATCAAGGAATTCTTGAAGCTGTCAATAAGCAGGTAAAAAATAAGTACAACGTCGATGGTCGACTTACGGCATTCATTAAAAAGGCCAGGCAAGATAAAGTCGATCTGGCCTTGGCGCCAGAATATTGTTGTCCTTTGACAATAATTAATGATATTATTAGAGATGGAGATTTACGACCATTAGATGGGGCGCTATGGGTATTGGGCGGAGAATCTATAACATTACCGGAATTAAAAAAACTGCAAATTGACTATAATGATGTCGCAACCCATATCCATTTTGAAGAAAATATAAAATTTGATATGGGTGACTTTGTCGATCCCCTATTTTATTTTTTTAGGGGAACTCACAATGGCCACAGCAAACTTATTGTATTAGTACAATTCAAAACCGCCCACATGGGTGCCAGGGACGACCCATTTGAGCGAGACCATCTTGTACAAGGTAAAACCATATATGTTTTACGGAACTCACCAGAATCCGTTCACTTTATATCGTTGGTATGCTCCGAGGCAATGGAGTTTCAAACAGTTCTGAGCACGGCAGTCATGAGCCAGTTAAGATGGAAAACTGATACCTACCTGATCTATAATCCGCAGATGAATCCCAATCCCTCCCACGAACATTTCCGTCGGTTTAGGGAATTTATCTTTCAGGCCCCTCGAAAGGAGATCATAACACTGAATTGGCATGGAGACTCAAAGATTCAGACAAAACCCCTATTTCCTAATAAAAGTGCGCGCAGTTCCATTCTGATTAAAAGTCCAGACAGCGAAGGGATAACCAAACGCATTAAAGGGAATCACAAACGCGGCGTCTACTACTTTTACGGAAAAAAGGATCACCATATTTTTGTTTTTAATAGTCTTGCTCACTATTACTCCTTGAAAATTACACCAGCAGATATCACCGAAGGCGTCGCTTCTCGGCATCTAAGGGATGGGCCTAACAATATTCAAACCTACTTTTTAATGAACAAGATGAACTGGTTGAAGCAAATGACAAAATCTGCGACCACCACTTGTCGTTTTTGAAAGACTTGGGTAGCACATCTAAGTTTTTAACAGACGATAACGCCTGCATAATTCAAAAGGAAATATTGGTATCACTTTCTACCGGTAAGGTTAAAAAAATGATAGCATATTTTGGCATAACATACTATTGCTACATCCTTTTCTGGCGTCTCTGGACAACGATAATAACTTCCGATTAACGTTTGCAGAAGACAACGTAACGCAAAATGTAGACGAAAGGAAAAAATACGTATCTGCTATTCAAAAACTCGAAACCTTATTAAACAGCGAGCATCTTCCTGAGAGCCTTTCTGATTTACGAGGGAAACAGTTACGTATAGGGTACACCCCTGACGCGAAAGAAGACAACTACCTATTTAATGTCCTAAACAGCTCGGGAAAAGCGGAAATTGCCACCGTCTGTTATCTTGGTATGGCAAGAGAAGCAGAAGTGGAGCATCTATTTAAAATTCTCCAATCGCTTTTTGCTAAAAGTCATCGGTCACGGGAAAAAGTTGTCGTTTTCTACCAACACGGTGATGACATAATTCCCTATTATGACAAAAATGCTGGAAAGATCACACATGTTGTTAGTCGTGAGGAAGGTTCAATCTTAACTTAAAATCGAAATGGAAAAAGAATTTATTTTAGACGTTGCACGAAGTGAATGGCGCAATGTCGAAATGGTCCATCAAAATATATATAAGGGTAACTGGATGTCAGTAGGTCAGAATAGGGCCGCGATATGTTACCTGGATCTGGATGGCGAAGAAGTATTTGATAATTTCAAGGGATATCAGGAACGGCTGCTTTCAGGTGAATTTTATAATAATCCTGGTGGCATTCAGTGGAATTTTTACTTATTTGTTATTAGGGACAGTTTTGAAGGAAAAGATAAAAAGCTAATTGAAAATGATGAAATATACGCTCGAAAATACCTGCTTGAACCAAAAGAATTTAAAAACTTCTTTCGACTGGAGAAAGGCAGTGACACACCAGCTCCTAACGTCTTAGCAAACTGGAAAGCTGAATTGGAACAGGCTGGTCTGATTGAAACCTATCAAGATACGACCATCACCTCGGCCACAAAACGATTTATCGAGGGTAATCCAGTCCCTTCAATACAGAAAAGAGATGCAACTACAACAAACAACGTTGTACGCCTGCAGAAAATTGACCGTCTCATCCTTAATGCTTCCTATAGACAGTACCCCAACGTTCGTCAGTACCAATTTGGCGCTATGAACTTGATTACTGGCGTGAACGGTGTAGGAAAAACCTCTATTTTGGAAGCAATAGAGCTTTCTATATGTGGAAAAATTTTCCGCGACTCCAGCGTAGAATTCCCCACAAATAGTCTCACCATGTACGCCAATGGAAGCAATTCACCTTTCCCCTTCTCACCCTCAAACCTGGGGCTTTATCGAGATCGAGATCGTCAATGGTACGGGAACAGTACGATGCGCACCAGTGAGCTTTTCTTATCCTTCAACCGATTCAACTACTATAATGCCGATGCAGCGAGGGATTTCACAGAGGGCAACACCGAACAAGGTATACAAGAGGCTGTTTCAAATATCGTTTTAGGCGCTGACTTTTCGCGCATCATCGATCGTGTAGATAAGTTTTTGTTAGCCCTACGCCCGGCTTTAAACTCGTTAACAACACAACTTCAAAAGCAGCGGGACGTAAAAGAAAAAAGCCAAGCCAAAGTTGCAGCTTTTCAAAGTACAGGAGATGTAAAACTGCTTGCAGAAAGGATAACGCAAGAACTTTCTGAGTTGCGTCCCGTGCACGCTGATAAAATTTCTATTGATTCGCTGGGATCAGTCGATTTGCTAATTAACGAACTGGAAATAAGACTGGAGCCTTTTGAACGAAGCAGCCATGTTATTGACTCAATTACCAGCCACACACATGAAACCACCAAGCTAAGAGATGAAAAAAAGTCAATTTAATGGTTTCCTTTCCTCTATAGATCCTCTTTTTAAACGTCGTGGAGAGTTATTGAGTGAAATTTCTGATAAAAATATCAGATTGCAAAAATCTCTGTTGCAAAGCTATATGTTAGCCATGATTGGGGGATGGCCCTTGATGGATTTGCCGTTCGGAGGGTAAAAGTAGAGGCGGACCTGAGCAATTGCGAATACTTGCATAAATTGCTTGCTCACATTGATTTAGACAAATATAACCGCGAAATCGACTTTTCAGCTTTAAGCATTGAACTCGAAGAGCTTGAACTCTTTGCAAAGGAGCACTTGCGGAATATTGATCAAAAGATCCAGGAGCACAGTAAAAAGGCGAGACGATTGGGCAGTTGATTGCACAAATAAAAATTGATGGCAAAAGACTATTGGAGTTATCTAAAAATTTAGATACCTGTCCATTATGCCAAGCCCACTACACGCCTGAATTGCTTTCACAACAGATACTTAAAATAGTTCCTGAGATCATTGAAGCAGGCACTGAAATCGCGGATTTGACAAGAAAGCGTCCCGATGCTAACGACGCCGTAATAATGGCGGGAAATGCCGTGTCCGACTTGGAAAAAATTCGCAAAGCACTCCTGTGGATCAACGATACGCATACTGAGACGCCGATAGGGGCACTAAGAATGGATCGAATAGTAGAGCGATTGCGCGCAATTTTAAACTCCCTCAACAATCTAAAAGACCAAAAGAAACAACTGGACGACATTTCAGATTGGGCAAAAATTTCAGGATTATCAGAAGAAGAATTTTATGATATAGATAGATACATGTCCCAATGGGAAAGCCCAAAACTACGACTACAGGTTGATCAAAAAAGTAGTATTACGGAGTATGAACAAAACCTTCTTAAAGAAATAAAAGAGGCAGAAAAAGAGGCAGATGAAATCAATCGGCTGCTATCTGGCATATATCTCGATGTAAAAAAGCATTCCCAATGTCCATAGACGATGACCTCATTGTCTCGACAATCCATGCAAGATTAGCTGCTAAAGAAGCGGGATTGCAGAATTTGGATACAGCGTTTTCAAAAATAAAAACAATAGTCCACCTCTCTGATTCGGATTCAATCCTGTCTATTTCAAATGCAGTAAAAATCCTGAAGAAAAATGTGGCATCATTACGAAAAGCCCTTAATGACCAAACTGAACTGCAGATAGAACTCGATAAAATCCTGCATGCTAATGAGTTTATAGATGGCAATAAGGCCAAGCATGCCCGGCTCGAAAATGCCATCAACATACTTGATAGAATGTCAAAGGACCGGGGAAAAACGGCGATGGAAGCGTTTTTTAAAGAGAACCGAGAACTAATAAGCGACATTTACGTGACGATACACTCTCCAAAGGAATTTAACGCCATTACATTTTCCGACGGTAAAATTCTGCTGGTGAAGCCTGATGGCTCCGAGCACCCTGTCAATAGAATTAGTACGGGGCAGCGGTCAGCACTGGCAATGTCACTGTTCATTGCGTTAAATCGCCAACTTAAGGATGGTCCGAAAATTATGCTTTTTGACGATCCAGTGGCTTTCACTGACGACTTCAATATTTTATCGCTACTCGATTTTCTGAGATTCTTCATTCTTAAAGAAGGCAAGCAAATATTTTTTGCTACTGCAAATGCGCGGTTAGCCTCACTAATTGAGAAGAAATTTGAGTTTATGGGTAATCACTTCAAGCAATTTCACTTGGAGCGTTAGAATTTGTTTGTTAGCCACCAGATCCTCTGACAAGGATTTAAGAATCGGATCTCTTCTGGCATATAATAGCCAGTCCGATGATTGGGGCGCCTATTGCTATTTTTGACAAGAAAGGTTCGCCATAACAATGGCAAGCGATGCTGCAACAGCATAAAGCACTCTTTTCATGGGTACACAATGAGGGTTTGAAATGATAAAACGTGTTGAAAATCAGATACCGAATAGTAACTATAAAGTTTGGTGAATAGATAGCGATAAGTATGGATTACCGGACAACTTCTTCAGGTTACCAATTTTTTGAGGCTTCCGGACGCCTTCATTTACAACAAAAATAACGTGTAAACAAACGCATATACAACACATTGGTTGTATATCCAACGTACGGAAATATATATTTGCTATCTCGCAATTCGCTCCCACTTCTACCACTATTTTAGACTCCCCACGCTCACAACAACAGTCACCAAACTCTTATTATATGGCTACAGGTGCATGGGGAGAAATGGATGAAGACAAGTACTGGGAAATTGTCAGAAAATCCCTTTTAAATGTAAAAACACAAGAGGAACAGGAGGAAAAACTAACTTCTATCCTCGCCCGCCTTTCCCAAAAAGACATCGTCGCTTTTGAGCTGAAAACAGAGCAGCTTATCTACAAAGCGCATTCCGACCGCCTTTGGTGCGCTGCTACCATCATGAATGACCACTTTACCTCCGATGACAGTTTCAGGTATTTTAAGGCCTGGCTTATTTCAAAGGGCAAAGAAGCCTACAATAATGCTATTGAGAATCCCGATACGCTTGTCAGCTTAATTGACCCGAATACCCAATTTTATGACTTCGAGCTTTTCAGCTACGTAAGCAGCTATGCAATGAAATTAAAAACTGGCACTGATGACATGCCATCTTACCCAAAAGGATTTCCTTATTCACACTTCCAGCAACCCAAGTGCAAGTTCGACTGGAATCAGGGCGACGATGATATCATGAGAAGCTACGCTCCCAAGCTATATGATGCAATGGAAGAAATGTTTATCGCCAAAAAATGGAGAAACTAAATCAGGAAGGCAACGCAGCTCCACAGAAAAACCGAAGCGGAAGCCAAGACGCTAATTCTATTCGCTTACAATTTATGCCGGCACCGAAACGTGCCGGCATTTTCATTTCCTTTCAAGGCCATAACGATCTGCTAAATTTCCCCCGTTATAGCGCCATCTCGGATGAGATATCCTGAATTGTAAGTAAGTTATTATTGTCTGTTAGGACAGCCCTTTTGTCTAACCTGTTCCGGCCCCACACCAGGGACGCAACACTACGGGCTATGATTCACGGAAGTCTTTTTTCCGGCATTGGAGGCTTTGATCTTGCCGCCCAATGGATGAAATGGCAGAACCGATTCCAAGTTGAAATCGACCCCTTCTGCCGAAAGGTACTGGACCATCACTTCCCCCAGACCGAAAAATTCACAGACATTAAAAACTTAAAAGGAGACAAATTTTATGGAGCAGTTAACATTGTTTCAGCAGGATTTCCTTGCCAACCGTTTAGTGTGGCTGGAAAGCGCGCAGGTAAAGGAGACGATCGCTACCTCTGGCCAGAAGCTCTCAGAGTCATTACAAAAATCCGGCCCAACTGGATTGTTCTTGAAAACGTTACTGGCTTACTCAGTATCATGGACCCCATCGGTGCTGGTAACCTGGAAATCGCAAAGACTGGCGTATTATTCGACCATCAATTGGAAAAAAACAGCACCGAGATCCAGAAAAGGATCATTGCCACCATCCTTGAACAACTCCAGCAGGCAGGATATGTTCTTCCACAACTTACCGATGGCACGCCAGTCATTATGTGTATACCGGCTTGCTCCCAAGGTGCGCCGCACCGCCGCGACAGGATCTGGATTGTTGCCCACTCCGACGACAATGGATCAACTACCCCCAAAATCAGACAAAGCAATCATCAAGGAAATGACAGTGGCAAGGCCGGGAAGGAGTCAGTTATCCAACCTCAGAGACATGATAGAACGTCTGAGATCTCCTCTGCTGCCCACACCGGTGGCCACACCGAGCCGGCGCAAACTCGGAATCGGACAGATCAGGCCGATGGACAAGCAGGGCAACAAGTATGGCGTAAGTCTGGAACAATTGATGATGGCACAGCTGCTCCCTACCCCCACAGCAACGTCAGATCACAAGGGAGGATGCACGCGACCAGACCCGAAACGACAGAACGACTCGCTGGCCCATTCCATCCACGGAATAGTTGGAACCCCTGGGAAAACTTCCCAACTCAGTCCCCTGTTTGTGGCGGAGATGATGGGCTTTCCTTTGGATTGGCTGACATCTCCTTTTCAAAATGGCGGAAAGAATCCATCAGGAGTTTAGGAAACGCAATCGTTCCCCAGGTTGCCTTTCAGATTTTCCAAAGCATCCAGCAGGCAGAATACGATCTGGGAGAGGGTAAGAATAAATGACAGACAACTTGGGACGGGTAAATTTTCACTACGTAGGACAAATGAAAATCCTACAAAATTACCTTTAGGGACATAGGGATTACATTTAAACAGTTACAATCAGAAAAAAAGGGCCGGCATCTTAATGCTGGCCCGACTTATTTCAACCTGACAACTGCATCTATACATTAATGTACTGACTGAATATAAGCTCAGCTTCCCTTACAACAGGAGCTATGCCTTCTCTTAGTTGTCGCCGCTCCTCCAATCCTTTTAAGTACCCCGCCGGGCTGCACGTGGAAAGCCAGGAAGAAATCTGGGAGCAGATATCCCGCTCGCTTGTATATCCTTCCAGAAAATTTACCGCACTCTGTACTATGACCCGAGGTGCCGTAAACTCAAAACCCTCCAGGTCCCTTCTGTTAAATAGCCCCTTAAAGCTCCCGGCTGTCTGATCGTCGTACCAGATAAACACGGGATACTTTCGTATCGCGTCATCCAGCCTTGACCCTGCATACCATATCATTACCCGTGACTTCAGTAACGTTTGGTTAAAAAAGAAAAAGCCACTTGCTCCCTTTTCCCGGGTTCCGGCTAAATTGTAAACCTTATCTGCGATATCCATTTGCGCTGATCCTTTAGAAATAATGAAGGCAAGTTTTTGCGATAGGGAGCTACACGCTCTTTCTGTAATGGTCGTCCCCTTTCTGGTAATACCGGCATCCGGATGAACAACACCTGGTTTTTTAATTTCAGAAATCGGTCCCCCATCCCATCTCCTTGTCGATGTTGCCGGAGGAAAGGAGTGCATCCTTTGGGGTACAAAAACATCTGCCCGCATGCTGGCTATGTCCGTCACTTTTCGATAACTTAAGAAGTTATGTTCCTTTCCAGAATCCATTTGTGCTACTTTTAATTGCGCGTATTCAGTCCAGTAGTTAGGTGAAATTTTCATTATCTATGCAGCTACATGCAACTCGCAGTCCGATAAAGCGCTTAAGTCTTGACACCTAAAAATCAAGCATTCGCCAGCAAACGATACCGTCAGGAGTAGAATAATTAGTAATTGGAATCCGAAAACGTTCTGGTAGAATAAAACAATTATTCCACCTTGTGGCATAGTTCATCAGGTAACTGACATCGAATCTGCGATCTTCGTGTCTATTTTTTGATGCTATAATAACGTAGAACAACAGACGGATCGACAAAAAACAGACAAAATATATCAGCCTTAAAGTAATTTGGAGTATTGCCTTACAAAGCTACCGAAACCCGCTCACCGGGGAAAAAAACTTTAGTGAACCACTCCAGGTAATTACTTACTCATTGCAATCCACCCGGAAAATGACAACACTTTTGTCACAGACAACCTTACAATTGAGACCATCCTAACCAGAAATCAATACACATTCGTGGCAACTTCGCTCCGGAAACGTAACTGATTGCCGCCCCTGAAAGGAAAGTTCTACTTCCCGATCCTGCAACATCCTCTATCAAAGAGCAAGTGACGGGATTAGCTGATCTCTATAATTCTTCGTATCTGCCATCAGCAAAACCTTGGGCTGGCATTAGTCCGACAGCAACACTTCTACCCCGCGCAAATCATCATTTTTCCTCCTACATAGGAATAACTCGGCTTTAAGATTTGCCAATACAAGCACATTTGTGCGCAGTAGACAAAACCAGAAATTATCAGGTGAATGACTGCCCCTGGAAAGCAAGCAGGATTAATCATAAACAGGCACCAGGAAACAACAAACAAGTACATTTTAAAATTTTCCTTATTAAATATCCAAACTTGTTATGACTCGAAAACTCACTTCTTATCATTTAATGTAATGCAGTTTTTCGCTGCATTCGGCCTTTCCCGCACAGGTCGGAACTGAGGAATTTTTAATCGTCAAACGAAAATTCTATGGCCGCTATTAAAAAACATAAGATGAGTTTAAGTACCGGCAAGGAGATAAAACTGTCCGGACATACGATCTGCATTTCAAATTCGATGGAGATTGGCGAGGGGTTTACCAAAAATCTTTTCGGTCTTAACGAGGCTTACAAAGAAGGTTCAACTCTGCCAGTTATCATCAACCCGTTCGATATTTCCAGAGATGAGTGGTTTGAAATTGCCGACTACCAAATCTTTTTGTGGATGCATTTTAAAGATAGACTACGGCAGTTCGGCATAAAGAATCCACAGATTTTCAAAGGCACCCTGTAGGGATTATTGCTATAGGCGTCAAATGCCAGTTCGGCAGCGAGCAGCTCTAAAGGACTGCCACAAAAGGCTATAGATGACCGTAAGGCCCCTATTAGCCTAAAGCCCCTGCCGCTTTGAGCGCGTCAGCAAGATGTACACTTACGCACAAATGTGCGCAAGTGTTTATTGGCCTTCAGAGTCGGCCAATATAATTATATGGTATAAAACCGCTGCTTTGGCAGTCAGTGAAAAATGAAGCTGTATGAATCGCCATAAATTACCGGATGATGTTGTGCTGAAATTCGACGTTAAAACTCGAATAACCGCCTATCACTTTGAAAGATTCTCGGACATGCTCTCCAAATCCCATTACAAAACCATGAGCGAATTGCTCAGACATGTTTTGTGTGAGGGCAAAGTTGAAGTCGTAACAATTGACGAAAGCCTGGACAAAGTGATGGAAGAACTTGTAGATGCCCGTAAGGAAGTCAAGGCAGTGGGCGTAAACCTCAACCAGCTCACCAAGCTACTAAACGTCAAAGGGAAGATCGCCCTACCAATGGAACTTAACATCATACAGGCTTCGATTCAGGAGATCCGGGAACAACTCAGGCGCCCGCTGGAAATCATTTCTGAACTCTCCCGGAAATGGTTGCGAGAATAACGACGGGAAAAAGTTTCAGCGGCCTGCTTTATTACAATGAAAATAAAGTTGCCAAAGGACAGGCCACCTGTATCGATGCCGTAGGGTTTGGTATGGACGTTGATGACCTGACGATAAAAGACAAACTTCACCGATTTAAAAAACAGGCGAGGAAAAATAAAATTGCCAAGACCAATGTTGTGCATATCTCCCTAAACTTTCAGCCGGGGAGGAACTCTCGGAAGACAAGCTCAAAGAGATCGCCGGGAAATATCTTGCCAAGATCGGATTCGGGGATCAACCCTACCTGGTGTACAAGCACACAGATGCGGACCACCCGCACATCCATATCATGACGACCAACATTAAAAACAATGGTCACCGTATAAAAACGCACCTGATAGGAAAAACTATTGGCATGCAAGCCAGAGAGGAAATTGAAGTGGAGTATGGACTTGTTAAAGCTAAAGATCAAAATACAAAAGTGGAGGCCGTCATTGCCGCAGCCAATCCGGATCTTGTACTTAAAGACAAAAAGGGACACCGGGACCAGATCGGAAGTATTGTTCGGGCCGTCATCGCAAAGTATCATTTCACCTCCCTGGAAGAATTCAACCAGGTATTAAGGCAATACAATATCGTCGCAGATGCCGGAGAACTAGGTAGTCTGCTTAATAACCGAAAAGGACTTGTTTATTCTGTCATCGACAAGCATGGAGAAAAGATAAGTCCGGAAAGGAAAGCGAGCAGTATTTATGTCAGGGCACCGGTACATCCCCGACTGCCCTACGCTCAGGTTTCTTGATTATAAGTACCAGATGGCCCTTCAGGCACGGAAAAACTTAGACCACGCCTGATCCAGCTTATTGACCAAACGCTTGCCAAGGGAGTTGATCTGGCTGCATTTAAACAGTACCTGCAGGCAGAAAATGTGGCCATTGACTTCTGGCATAACCGCCTTGGCAACCTCGGCGGCATCACCTTCATCGACAATCGAACCGGCGCCGTATTCAAAGGCTCTGCCCTTAAAAAGGGTATGGCGCAGCTGGCATTGGCGCACGGCTGCTCTCAGCTGACAAGGTAGCCATCAAATTCAACAGATCATTTATCAACCGAGTGCTGGGACAAACAGAATTCACCACCGGATTCGACCAGGTACTCAAATATTGGAAGAAAGAGGGCGTAAAAATTGATGTAAGGGCCGTGGACGATAATAAAGTCTACTTTTTCATGGGCGCCTACCACCTGGCACCCACCACCTTTATTCCAGTTTCTAAATCCCTTTCGACCTATCTGCAGGTAAACCTATTGGAAAACCTGCGAGCAGATTATCAAAAGCAAAAAAACGACAACCAGATTAATTACCAGACCTGCCAGGAACCTATCCAGGCGTCCTTTCCTACCACAGTTTCCTCGAAGACCTTCTACATGCAGAAACACCTTACGGACAAACACCGTGGGAAATGATGCACGAAGCCAAAGGAAAGAAAAGGAAAAAGCGACGCAGGTAACCTTCCCTCCCACACCAGCTCCGCATGTCCAACAAACATGGGAACAGGCGAAAATGAACAAATGCTCCGCAGCATAACAGATTTGCTGCGGCTGGCCAGCATGCTATTGCTGGGCCTTCACTGCTACATCTATTGTTATGGCAGTCTACATGAACTCGGCGCAACTTCCGAGATCCTAAACAAGTTCCTCTTCAAAATCGGCACGCATCCCGCCATCAACAATCAGCTATACCTAAAAGGATCTGTGCTGGGGTTGCTGATCCTTGCCCTTGCAGGCATCAGGGGAAAAAAGATGTGAAGTCCCAACCGGTAAACATCATCCTGGGAATTTGTTTCGGGTTGTTATTGTATTGGGCTTCCCCACTGATTATGGATACCCCGCTGCCATTTGCAGTTGTCGGTATTGCATACATCTGTCTTACTGCATCAGGTTACCTGCTACTCATAACTTCAGGTGCCAGAATATCCCGACTGATCAAAGTCAACCTGGATAAGGACATCTTTAACGAACTGAACGAAACGTTCCCGCAGGAAGAACAGTACCGGTCAAACGAATACAGTGTTAACCTGCCTGCGAAGTACAACTTTCGCGGCAAAACAAGAAATAGCTGGATTAACTGCCTGGCCCCTTTTAGAAGTACGATGATAATTGGAGGCGGAGGATCCGGAAAATCGTATTTCATTATACGTCATTTCATCACCCAAATGATATCGAAGCGATACGTTTTATTCGTATATGATTTCAAGTTTCCTGATCTCTCCATCATCGCTTACAACGCTTTTCTAAAGTACAAGCACCTCTACGAAAAACCTCCGAAGTTTTATTATATCAACTTTGATGACTGCTCACGCACGCATCGATGCAATGTCATTCCACCAGATGGCATGCCAGAGATCACAGATTCAGCAGAGTCAAGCCGGACGCTACTTCTGGCGCTCAATAGAGACTGGATAAAAAAATCCGGCGAATTTTTTTCCGAGAGTAGTATCAACTTTGTTACTGCCATATTCTGGTTTCTGAAAAAGTATAAAGGAGGCCAGTACTGCACCCTTCCGCATGCGATAGAGTTTCAGTCCCTGCATTACGATGACCTCTTTCCGATTCTGGGTACTGAGCCGGAGATTGAAGTGTTGATAGGGTCGCGCCCGTCATAAATTATGACGGGCGCGACCCTCCCCGAAAAAATCCTTTTTTGAGCGCGTATTTGAATCGCGCAATGGAACAACTCGAAGGCCAGATCGCCAGCGCGAAGATTGCACTTTCTCGTCTTGTCTCCCCTTCACTTTATTATGTATTAAGCGGCAATGATTTCTCCTTAGACATCAACAACCCGCAAGACCCCAAGATTGTTTGCGTTGGCAACAATCCCAAACGCGTTCAAACCTATGGCGCCGTGCTGTCTCTTTACCTGACAAGGCTCAGTCGGCTGATAACGGTGAAGGGCATGCTTCCCAGCGCCATCATAGTAGATGAGCTGCCCACAGTTTTCTGGAACGGCTGCGAAAATCTCGTCGGAATTTCACGCGGCTATAGGTGTGCGGTAGTTTTTGCTATCCAGGATTACGCGCAGTTGAAGAAAGATTATAGCCGGGAACAGGCAGAAGTACTGGTCAATATTTGCGGGAATATATTCTGTGGCCAATCTGTAGGTGATACCGCCAAATTCATGTCGGAACGGATTGGAAAAGTCGTACAGCCAAGGGAATCGGTCTCTATCAACCGGCAGGATACCAGCGTATCCAAGAGCACGCAATTGGATGCGGCGATCCCGCCATCCAAGATCGCCCAGCTTTCCTCCGGGGAATTCGTTGGTATCATGGGAGACACCCCTACCGAGATCATCAAGCTCAAAGCATTTCATGCCCATATTCAGAATGATCATGCGGCCATTGCCCGAGAGGAAGCAGCCTATAAAGAAATTCCGATAGTAAAAGAAGTATCGCAACAGGAGGTCACCGACAACTTTAACCGGATTCGAAATGATATCCAACTCATACGGGCTACGGAACTGGAGCGGATTCGCAACACACCCAGCCTGTCGCACCTGCTGATCATTAACCCGGACAATAATAAATAAAACGGCCGGGAGAAGTCTCCCGGCCTTAAGCCAAAACTAACTGCAGAGAAAGAAGTAACCCTACCTAAACCTTAGCCCCTGCTTCGGCTTCAGTAGTGTCGTTATGTTAGAGGTGACAATTATGGGAACAGCCTTATCCAAATCTTCTCCTCAACGTTAGTTCTGACAGGACAATAAATGTCTTAAAAGGCCGGAATAGACATTCCAGCCCGTAGGTTAGGGCTCCGAAGAGCCATTTAAAAAATAACGGGTGCTGCAAAACGCAACCTCCCTCCTCAATATATTTATCCCCTGGTACCATATAAAACGTGCAGGGTACACATTTCAACTATCAGGCTGACCATTTTTTGGTATTAAAATTCAACATTTCATTAAAAACAGCCCGGGCAGAACCCGAGCTGCCGCCGTCCTTATCTTATGTATTTACCCAAGATGCGGAACGGCTTTCTGGACCACCGCCTTTATCCCTAATATCCTTCAAGTGGCGGTGGCACCAAGTATATAATGGACACGGGCTGGGACCGCCTATCTACTTCTTATTACCATCCTCTCAATGGATATAAATTCCTGTTGAAGGGACAAACCATGCTCTATCAATGCCTCGTTTATGGATGAAAAATCTGAAAAGTCCGCCTTTAAGGTAAGGACCACTCCGCCTCCATGATATGACCTGTCGATGATGGGCAACCCCGGGTCAAACTGATACCGGTTATCCAGCCAATTAACAAGGGCATCGATACTGTTACATTGAATAGTGAGCTTCCCATCTTCTAATTTGGTAGCCCGTTTTCCGGTATAGAACGGTATCTCCGTACGCCTGTTATGCTTAAGCAGCAAACAGTCCGTTGGCACCTTCTCAATACTCCCTGCTATACGGTAACGCTTTCCAAAGTATTGATTGAGATCATTGAGCATTAACGCCCACTTACTCACGCGCTCCTGAAGGGAAAAGACGCGATCATAATGAAAGCCATAATCCCTTCGCCACTTTTCCATCTCCACCTCATCAACATACTCCTTCTTTAACCCATCCGGGAAAAAACGTTTTTCGTCATACACCGTCATCGATATCCTGGCCCTGTTATAGGGAATATACTCCGCCGACTTATGCAGAGCAATAAGATAGAGTTCCACCGGAGTGGCGTTGGTTACCTGGATGCGGCCGTCATTGATATAGATATTCCTCGTGCTTACAGTACCCTTCTTCGCTTTGCCGATCGCCACCCCTTCGGTGGTCTCATAGTGCAGGCCAGGAAAAAGCAGGTCTTGCCCGAAAAGAATTCCTTCATTTTGTAGTTGCATCGGTATCTTGGATTCCTTCGGCTTTCGCAAGGTGGGCAACATTAAATAGCCACCAGCGAGGGAAAACAGCACCCCCAGGTGTTTGACCATATCCATAATGCAGCAGTTTGATTACGAAAGGATGTACGCTTTGCTCCATTGGATACTGGCCATGTGTTTTGGTAAGGTATCGGTTAGTACGGTCATGCCAATTGGTGACCTCATAGATTACTTCGCAAAAAGGAATGCGACTTCACCGATTTCTGGGGAGATTTTTATATATTATTTTTAATAACCTTTAGTGCATTACTCTTCAAATTATAAACCCTGGTTTTCTTTACTCCCATTTTAGCTGCTATTTCTTCTACCGTCATCTCATTTAGGTATAGCAACCTTATTACCTCTCTTTCCCGAGGTGTCAATATCTGGAGCGTGCCCATGACCTTGGCCATCACCTCTGTATGAAGATTTTCCATTTCCATTCCCTGATCAGCAGACTCGCTCCAACTGCTGACAAGCAGGTACTCTTTTTTTGTTACGCCGTTCCACTGACCACTTCCGGAACTCGCTGACCGCCTTATTTCGCGCCGCCAGAAAAAGCCAGTTCCGCGTTTGTGCCGGGGACTCGAAAGTGCCCAGCTTCACGATGACATCTATAAATACATCGGCGGACAATTCCTGGGCAAGTTCCCAATCGCGCATCGCCCTGCACAGGTGGATCGTTATTACTTCCCTATATTGTTTCACGATGGCCTTGAGCTCACGATCCTTTTCCGGCGTTAAGGTTTCAAATGGTTGCGTTTTGTCTTTTCTGACCATATAAGGATTAAAGTAACCGCGTGAATAAGAATGGTTAAGTTTCGCTCATACTATCTCCCTCAACACCATAAGGCATTGAATGACACAACTTTCGTGTATGTTTAGCGGCTAAACGCGCTCTTCAGGTTCATGACCAGACAACCGGTACCTTAAAATAAGATGGATCAAAATTGGGAGTAAGAAAACGGCTGACGTTAAAATGAAAAACAGCGCGGGGCTGCAAAAAGAATAGGGCTCAAGCCAAGAGGCGGGTAACGCAATTCCAAATCGGTTGTTCAACATTTACAGAAGTTTTGTATATAATAATGCAGGCAGAAATATTCCGCCAGGTTCCCAGGGGAGGGCATTATATACTGAGGAAGGATGGTCCAACGGCAGCAGTCGCTGACGTATGTGCAACATTACCCCCATTAATTAATATGACAAAATAATGGCCCGTTTGAACTATCAAGATTGTGCGGTTTGTATTGAAGAATGTTCAACGTTTTCACGCTTTCCTTCAAAAACATGCAGCACTATACCGGTTACAACATATCGGTATTAATTATATCCGGCCACTGCCCATCTTTGTCTATTTTCTGTTTTAAAAAATTTACTATTTTGGCATTGGAATAATTGCTGAACAATAAGAGAATGCTCCTGCCCGTACTACCATAGCCAGTTTGGTGTGGCTTCTAAATTGCAGCTGTCACCATCGCTATGAATCGATGCTCCGGATGTTTCCAACCTTATCACCTATCGACGTTAAACGCTATCCAGCTTTTTCATTTGCCTGACAGTGGAATACCAGAATCAACGTATACCTTTATTCTCTCTCCCTGCAAAAATGATTTAGCCCAGATCGTACCACCTAAACCGTTGGA
Source organism: Chitinophaga sedimenti (assembly GCF_023156195.1). Taxonomy (GTDB): domain Bacteria; phylum Bacteroidota; class Bacteroidia; order Chitinophagales; family Chitinophagaceae; genus Chitinophaga; species Chitinophaga sedimenti. The sequence goes on along the minus strand of NZ_JAKUKA010000001.1, from coordinate 5,674,255 downwards.
GATACGCTTTATATGAACCGGCAAGAAAACATGGTTAATGACGACACACTCAGGCTCTTCAAGCAGGGAGACCAAGAGGCATTTACATCCATAGTCAGCGCCTACTTCAGGCGAATAATGCTCAGTACCCTGACGCTGGCCGTCCACGAGGATGCCGAAGAAATCGTTATGACCGCATTTTACCGCCTATGGCTCAACCGTGAAACCATCGAGGGCGAACCACACCTGGTCCACTATCTTCTCCATATAACAAGGAATCTTTGCATCGACAACCTGCGCAAGATCAAATCAGATCAACGAAGACTCAACGACATTAAGGAATCAGGCGTTCTCTCCAACGATGACGTTCATATCGCTGCCGTCCATGCGGAAGTATTGGAACTGGTATTCAAGTACGTTACCACGCTCTCTCCGCAGATGCAGACGGTATTCTGGGAAGGAATTATGGGCGGAAAAAGCAATCAGGAGGTAGCCGATATCATCGGTAAGTCCGCCAGTACTGTTGGGCATATAAAAACATCTTTAAAGAAACTGCTGGCCGAAAAATACCGGTCATTCCCCCAATCGCAACTCGCTATTCTATTGATTTTACTCCGATAGTAAACGTCTCATTTTCAAACTGTTAGATATTATTCCGAAAATTCTTCAAACTTTCTTTGAAAAATATCGGCAATAATGGGAACCTCTTACGTATCCTTTACGACGGTAGGTCTAAAATGGACAAACCAACGGAAGTAAACGGCGAGGCACAATTAATTCAGCATTTTCCAAAATCGCTTCAATGAACGACCGCAACGACATTATCGCAGCCATCATTGCCAAACAGCTTTTAACCAAAGAGCTGACCGCTGAAGAACTGCACATCATACAGCAATGGCGGGATGACCACCAGGTCAACCCGGTGCTGCCGTCTGAATTATTGGTTACCGAAGATGTCGCCCGGCTAATTACCCGGTACATCAGGCAGGAAGAACTCTCTGCTGAAGAACTCGCGGAGCTTCATAACTGGGCCGTGGAATGTGATGAGGTGTATCGTGAATTTGAACTGATCACCAGCCGGCCCAGGGAGATAGCGCCTATTCTGGCCAAGCAGCTACTGGAACAAGAACTTACAGCAGAAGAACAACAGATCCTTGCCGACTGGAGAGCGGAGAACCCTGCCCATGAAGCCGGATATCATAAAATTGTTGATAAGAGCACACTGGCAGCCGTTTACGGCATGCTCGACAAATCGGAAAAAAAAATTCTCGGAGAACTTATTAAGAAAACCTCTAAACTAAGTTCAACCGATGATCAACTCAATACTGACAGTGGCGCACATCAACATCAGACAGGTACAATACCACCTGCGCGAACAAGGATAATTCGCATGCTCTCTGTGGCGGCCACAATTGCCATCGTACTAAGCACCTCTTATTATATATTCCGGCACGACAAGCCAGTTCAACGCCCGGCACAGACGCCGGAACATGCCATGACGAACGCGAAGGCCATCAGTCCAGGACAGGCAAGTGCTGTGCTGGAACTGGCCGACGGCTCCAGTATCAATTTAGATTCAGCGAATTCCAACTTTGCTCTCAACAAACAGGGCGTTCAAATTAATGGCCAGGCGGGACAGCTTGTCTATCAGCCAGGGCAAGCTGGCAGCTTCCGTCTGGCCTATAACACCCTGCGCGTACCTGCAGGCGGCGAATACCGCCTTGAACTGGCGGACCACACCAAAATCCGGCTTAATGCCGGCTCCCGCATAACCTTTCCCGTGGCCTTCACCGAAAAGGAACGCATAGTGGAACTGGAAGGCGAAGCATTCTTCGATGTAACCAAGGATCCCGGCAAGCCCTTTCTGGTGCGCATCAAAGGAGCCAATGGAAGGAGCGACGTAACCGTTCGGGTATTGGGAACAACCTTTAACGTAAACGCCTACCCAGAAGATCAAACCGTTACCACCACCCTCGTAGAGGGCAAAGTAAATATCACCACCGGTCACCATTCCGCTTTGCTGGCGCCCAAACAACAGGCGATAGTAAGAGAAGCAGTATCCGACATTCAAGTTAACCAGCACCCTGACATGAAAGCCGCCATCGGCTGGACACAGGATCTGTTTGTCTTTCAGGATGAGGAGCTACGAAGCATCTTAAAGAAAGTGGCCCGCTGGTACAAACTGGAGATCACCTACTTGAACGAACCTCCTGCAGGCGGATTCTCCGGAACTATTAGCCGATACTCCTCGCTGGAAAAAGTACTTGAACTATTATCAGCCTCCGGCGTCAGGTATGAACTTGACGGCCAGCGACTAAAAATACTATAACAGTTGATAATTGGTAGGTTTAAGAAGTTGACATAAGCAAGTAGTACTGACCAAAGGATTTAGATTTTCCAACAAATGGTTATATATCTCGAAATGGGATATTAAATCGTACCCCCGGCGCCGTTTCAACGGCTACGTCTGGAACTTAAAACGCATCAAAAACTTCTACCAGTGCAGAGGAAGTGCATCTCGCTTCCTCTTCCTGTAAACCTTGAGAACAGCAAAATAGATCGAGTCATATATAATGAATAGATACTTATCATGTGAATACAACATAGCAGGTGGCTGGATCGCCGAAAATCCGCCGCTGTTATCACAACTACATCATACACCAGATTGGGAAAGGTCTCCAGGTAGTGATTATCATGGCAATACGTCCATGCCGATCGATACGCTGCCTGCCTGTTTCTCCCTAAATCCTTTATCGACGAACACCGTTCATCGTTGCTTGCTATCCCCAAAATTATCTGGTAAAATAAAAGCCATCCATTAGACCATTAGCCATGTCCTACGAGGAAGGTGTCCAGTAGAAATGCCTGGTTCCCTAACGTTTGTATTGCCCTTCCGCTTTTTCATCACCGCCTGGCTGCCCTTTGTTCCATCCAAAGAGGCAGCCGCCGACGGCGGCGGAAAGGCGGCAAGCTGCAATACATGTGCGCAAATATTATGCTTAGATAGCAGATAGTATATATCCCAATTGATAACTTTAAAACTTGATTTACATGAAAAGCCAAAAAACGTAAGAAGAAACCATTACTGGCTATGACCGTGCTTATAAGGCAACAATATGAGAAAGGAAACAATATCCCATTGCACGGATACCAGTAATTGAGCATTCTATTAAGGGTCTGATTAAGTAGCATGATATCCCAGCGCAATTGCCTGTATGACTTTGTAAGACAGTGATGTCCCTTATGATGCTAATCTAATCGTTAACACCATTTTGATCCCTACATAAAAAGAAATCGCACCGGATGGTACCCGGCGCGATCTACTGATATGTTTCGGCTTCAAAACGGTTCCGTTTTCTCCTGTCACCATTTTTAAAACTAAAACTTCGACAAAGTTATGCTTTTTGCCAAACACTGCCGATGCCGGCCAAGGTATGCGCGCGCCCTAAAACTGTTTATGGCTATGAAACTGTCTTTATTCCTCATTCTGCTTGCCACCCTGCAGGCTTCAGCTTTCGACGCTGATGCACAGAATATCACGGCCAATTACAAGAATGCCACCATGAAACAAGTATTAGACGAACTCCGCGACAAAACGGGAACAGACGTCTTCTACAGAAATGAATTTATAGCAGGTGCCAAACCTGTCACGATAACATTTAACAACACCCCGCTGGAGACGGTACTGGCTCGCCTGTCAGAAGGACAACCCTTTGTAATTCGCAAAATAGATGCGGGCATTATTCTGGAAATGCGCCGAGGCCCGGACCTACTGGCTGACACCGAGGTTCCGCCAGCCACCGTTACCATCTCCGGCTACATCCGCACCGAAGATGGTAAGGCGATAAAGGGGGCAACCGTCCGGGTAGTGGGCAGCCGGACACAGGCCACCACCAGCAACGACGACGGCTACTTTACCATCTCGGGCGTGGAAGAAAAAAGCTGGGTGGTGATCTCCAGCATCGGCTACGAACCCTATCGGTTCTCCGCCTCCGGCAACATAAACGATATGAACATTCGTTTGAAGGTCCGCGTATCGGACCTCCAAACCATCGAGGTCAAAGCCAACACCGGCTTTCAGGAGTTATCACTAAACCGCGTCAATGGCAGCGTGGTTACCGTCGATAACCAGCTTTTCAATCGCCGTGTAACACCGGACATCATTTCCCGCCTCAACGGCGTGATCCCCGGCGCGTACTTCAACCCTTCTGCCACCGGCAGCGGGTCGAAGTACGGCATCACGATCCGTGGCCAGAATACCCTGTCCCCGTTCGTGAGCCGCGACCCGCTCATTATCGTTGATAATTTTCCGTTCGAGGGCGACCTCGGGTCGCTGAACCCGAACGATGTGGAAAACGTCACCGTGCTAATGGACGCGGCGGCGGCCGCCCTGTGGGGCGCCCGCGCCGGCAATGGCGTCATCGTGATCACGACCAAACGTGGTCGTTTCAATCAGAAAGCCTCCATCAGCTTCAACAGCAACGTCACCATCGGCAACAAGCCGGACGTAACCTATGACCAGAAATTTGTAGACGGTGCCACCTACATCGGGCTGGAAAAAGTGTTGTTTGACAACGGCTACTATAATAATAACCTTGCCAATAAGATCAACTACCCCTCCATCTCCCCAGCCGTGGAAATCATGAATAAGGTGAAGACCGGGCAACTCACCCAGCAACAGGGCACTGACCTGCTGACGGCTTTAGGTAAAAACGACATCAGGGACGATTACACCAAGTACTTCCTGAGAAAAAGCGTAGTGCAACAATATGCTCTTAACGTCACTGGTGGCGGCCCTTCCATGTCCTATTACTTCAGTGTAGGATATGACCAGGCCCGGGAAAATTCCGTAGGCAACCGAAACAACCGCATTTCGGTAATGTCTTCCAACACCTACTCCCCGGTGAAGAACCTGCTGCTCACCGCGTCCTTGCAATTCTCTCAGGCAAATACAACTAACAATAATCCGTTCACGCTTGGAAACATGCCTGCTGTAAATGGACGGCCCTATTCGTATGGAGACCTCGTAGGGCCAGACGGCAGCGCGCTGGCCCTGGTTCGGGATCATAGAACCCCTTTGTTGACAGCGTAGTTAGCAAAGGGTTCATGGATTGGAAATTCCGCCCGTATGACGAAATCTTCCTCAACGATAACACCTCTAAACGTACCAGCATCGTACTGAAGCTGAACCTCAAATATAAACTCACCAAATGGCTGGACTTTGATGTACTGTACCAGAACGAAAAGCAGGCCATCGATACCAGAAACTACCAAAGCGACAAAACTTACTACACCCGTAACCTGATCAACACCTTTACGCAGTACAACGATACCACCAAGGTTTTTAAATACAACTTTCCTCGAGGCGGGATTCTTTCGACCAACTCTACAACGCTTGTTTCCAACAACTTCCGAGTGCAGCTTGCCGGCTCAAAAACGTTTAACCGTCATAGGGTAAATTACATTGCAGGCGCGGAAATTCGCCAGACCAATACAGAGTCCTATCCTCGTACTGCTTATGGTTACAACGACGAGTATGGAACGTCCATTGCTGTAGTAGACTACATCACCTTCTTCCCCCAGACTGGAGGCACCGGAGGCACGATCCCTCCATTAACAAATACAGTATCCGCAACCACTCAACGATGGGTATCTGGTTATGCCGATCTGACCTACACCTATAACGATAAATACTCCGTCGGGCTGACAGGCAGAAGGGACGGCGCCAATATCTTCTGTAAAAACCAACAACAGGATCACGCCGCTTGGTACTGTGTCAGCAGGATGGGATATCAGCAGGGAAAAATTCTTCCAAGTGAACTGGCTTCCCTACCTCAAACTGCGCTCATCCTTTGGCTACAACGGAAATGTCTATAATGGTTCAGCCTACCTGGTGGCAAATCTCAGCCAGGTAAGTGCCTTAACCAACTTCAATTATGGGGTAATTACATCTGCTCCTAATGAAGAACTTCGCTGGGAGAAAGTAAAGCAGACAAATATTGGACTGGACTGGAAACTGAGAAAAGATCGCCTTACTGGAACGATCGAGGTTTATCGAAAAAAGGGGACTGACCTCATTCAGGAAATATCTATTGCCCCCAGCTCTGGCTTCACTACCTACCGGGGCAACTTTGCACAAACAGAAAGCAAGGGACTGGATTTAAGAATGAACTCCATTAATATCACTGGTGCTTGGGGCTGGAGCACCTACTTTATATTTAGTTATGTAAAAGAAAAAGTGCTCGATTATACAGCCCAGCGTACAACTCTCGATATAGCATCTGATCCAGCTGGAACACTTTATAAAGGAAAGCCAATATATGGCTTATACAGTTACAGAATGGCGAGAATAGATCCCGCAAACGGTGATCCAATTGGTTATCTTGGAAAGGCGGAAAGTAAAGACTATACATCGATTATCAACAACACCTCCGTGGACAGCCTTATCTATCACGGCTCTACCAGGCCGCTCATTCACGGTTCACTGGCTAACACCTTCTCTTATAAAGGATTTTCGATATCGGCTAATCTCCTATACCGGTTTAAGTATTTCTACAGGAGGCAAACTGTCGACCTAAACTACCAAAATCTCTTTGCTTCGAATGGCATTCACCAGGATATAAACAAGGCATGGAAGGCCACAGGCGATGAAACCACAACAACGGTGCCCTCTCTGGTGTATCTGACAAATAACAATCGTTCTGCCCTGTATAGGTATTCTCAGTACACTGTCGAGAAGGCAGACCACATCCGCCTTCAGGATGTCAGGATCAGCTATGACTTTCCGGCCACAATTTTAAAAACCGCTTACCTGAAAAATCTCGGCTTATACTTTTATGCAAACAACTTAGGGGTAATCTGGAAGGCAAGCAAAGTAAGTCTGGATCCAGACCAGCAACAATCCTCCTTCCTGAATCCGAAGACCTTTTCCTTCGGAATTAAATGTAATCTTTAAAAAAATCACTATGACGTCACATAAATTAAAGAGGAACAGTCGCAGAACTTGGTTGGCAATAATAATAAGCTGCCTTTCCGTAACATTAATCAGCTGCAAAAAGGTAAATGAATTTCTCGACACAAAATATAACAAAAGCGATGTTATTCCGAAAGAACTGGAAGACCTCCAAAAACTTCTAAACAATGACAATATTCTAAATTCGGGGTACACTGCTTTGGGGTCAATGTCGTCCGACAACTATTTTTATGTTCCGGCAGATTGGAAAGCAAATTCAGTTACCGAAAGAAACACATACGTCTGGAACAAAGATATTTTTGAAGGATCAACTCCGGCCGACTGGGCGAATGCTTATGCGATGATATCATATTGTAATGAAGTCTTAGAAAAGTTATCTAAAGTAGATCGCAACGTCAGTAATGCCAAATTACATGATAATATTAAAGGCGCAGCTTTTTTCTTTAAGGCATTGGGATATTATAACTTAGTACAACTCTATGCTCTCCCATATTCGGTAAACAGCGAGAACCTGGGAATTCCAATAAAAAATACTCCAGATGTAAATGAGAAGTTGAAAAGAAATACAATTCAGGAGGTATATACCGAAATAGACAATTTAGCAACCGAGGCAACATTGCTTCTATCCGAATTTTCAGAAAAAAACACCAGACCAAACAGACGAGCTGCATTTGCACTTCAGGCTAAGATTTCATTGGCAAAAGCGAATACGCCAAAGCCTTATCAGCAGCAAAATCGGCGTTATCCATAAATGATTTTCTCTATGATTTTAACGCTATAAATAGCGCACCTGCATTTCCATTTCCAAATTTTCAAGCAGGGAACCAAGAAGTAATATTCCATGCTACGCAGAGTACTTACGCAAACTTCCGCGCTAATAACAGAGCTTACATTGATACATTGCTCTACGACAACTACGACTCAAATGATCTAAGAAAGTTGTTATTCTATCGAACAATATCAATAAATCCAAAAAGAATTGTATTCAGGGGGACATATACCGGAACTACCCAGTATTTCGCAGGACTCGCCAACAACGAATTATACTTCATAGTTGCTGAAAGCCAATTGAGGTTAGGTGATGCATTAGCAGCAAGGACCACTCTTGAAAAAATTATGGTCAAAAGGTATAAAACCGGCAAATATATTCTGCCGGACTTCTCTGATCCGACAACTGCATTAAAAACAATTCTTGTAGAGCGAAGAAAAGAATTTCCGTTCACTTCTACAATCAGATGGGAAGATCTCAGGAGACTTAATGGCGCGAAAGAAACTGAGACTATATTAAAAAGGGTTTTAGAAAGTGACTTATACGAATTAAAACCCGGATCTAACCGGTATGCACTTCCGCTCCCGCAGATAGAAATAAATCTTAACAAATTCGAACAGAACATACGATAAACTCAAACGCATGAAAACAGTACTCGCAATAATAGCGGTGGCTCTAACATCTTTTATTTATGAGTTACCGAAGGAGAAATATAGGTTTTGCAATGTAACAGTGGAAATTCCTGGAATTAAAGACAGCGATACACTTTTATTATTTTTATATGATGAGCCCGTTGACGATAAACCAATTGGAAACAAGACGAGCCAAACGATAACATCATTAACCAAAAACGGACAAGCGAAATTTACTTTTAATTTAAAGAACTCTACTGCATATTTTAATATAATAACTAAGGGTAATACAGAAGGAACATTATTCTACTATCCTATAATTGACATTTTACCAATAGAAAAAGGAGATTCATTAACCATTTCGCTACCTGCGACAGTTATGCGCAATGCTAAAGATAGTGAAAAAGGAAAAATCGAAGGTATTGGCAGCCTTAAATACAAATGTTTAAAAGAATTGGATAGTGTCGGTCGAATAACAAATAAGTTTTCACCAATTTTCAAAGAGGGGCTATATAACAATCAAAATAGCTGTAGAACAAGCATTATAAATTCAATCCATATCTTGGAAAAATATAAGGGAAAGATATCAGACGATGTACTCGCTCTCTTCTATATTGATGTATTAAAAGATCAATCGGAAAAAACGAAATTTGCTTTAATAAAAATTACCAGCCAAATCCTAAAACCCCGTTAATAAGTGAAAGAAACAAGGCTATCCAAGATATAAAAATAGATAGTCAATACCTTTTTACCCAAAAAACTCTTCCAATTTCAAAAAGTCTATCTGCTTATATTTCAACCGTTGCTTCAATAAATTCAATGGATTCTTTAGGAACCGTTGACTATATCAAAATGTATTTAGAATTAGAAGCCTTACCAGATGGGAAAGTAAAGGATAAAGCGCTGTCTCACTTTTTTACTATTATAGGACAGTAACCCCCAATTATGATAGCTTAATAGAAAACACATTAAAAAGAGCTAACATAGATTTAATTTATAGAACGGAGTTAGAAGCCTACAAGAATAGTGAGCCTGGCAAAGCAGCGTTCAAATTCAACTTACCAGATATTGATAACAGAAGAGTTACCCTTGACGGCATGAAGGGAAAAGTTGTGTTTGTCGATTTTTGGTTTACGGGATGCGGGCCATGTAAAATGTTTTATCAGAAATGTTTAAAACTTTTAGAAGAGAAATATAAAAGCCGAAAGGACATAGTCTTTGTAAAAATCTCAGTTGATAGAAGTAAAGAAAACTGGTTAAAAAGCGTCGAATCAGGAGAATACACGTCATTAAGCAGTATAAATCTTTTTACGGACGGATTAGGGAGTTCTCATGACATTATTAAATTCTATAAAGTTAGAGGGTATCCTTGGCCTGTTTTAATTGATAAAAAGGGGAGAATTGTACGTCCAAAAAGAATTATCGATCTAAAAACCCGTTGGAACTTGAACAAGTAATAGACACATTATTAGCCGAATCCTAATTTAAAATTAAATAAGGGCGCCATAATTGGCGCCCTTATCCTTTAATATTCGAAGTAATCGCCACGATCGGTTACTGTCGCCCCGCTTACAGGCACAATGTAAGCTTGCAATGTTTGATCAAACACCGCATTAGACTCTGTAGAGATCGTGCATGTATTCAAGGGATGTTCATCGTCACAGTCATAATCCTCGCCGAGCACCTTACCCGTAAGACTGGTCACTATGTAAGAAGCTCCTGAATTTGCAGTGGCGATAACACCGTAACTATTTGTGAACGTTTCTGTCTTGAACGCAAACGCTGCTGCTATTACAGCCAAAATGGAAAGAAGCTTAATAGCATTTCTAATTTTTTCATAAACTTAATTTTTTAGGTAAAAAATGATTAAGTGAACCTTTGCGGATGTTTAAGGATCATACATCCCAATACTTAGTTAAGAAAATACTAACTGACAATCGACGCTTTAAAGCCGTATGTACTTTGCATTACCAGAAGAAGGCGTCACATTCGCCTTGTCAATCCATCCATTAGCATCGGGTGAGCCTGTGTCAATCTGTACTGTGCATTTACGAGTCGTAAATGCCGCATCACAATCATACGCGACGCCAACCGCTCCAGGTAATAGCTCCACTTGGTACTGAGTTGTTGTTTCCTGCAATATTCCATGTGTTTGAGTAAACCTTGGTGCTGGCTTGAAAGCAAACGCCCCCAGATCCCAATCGTTAACATAACCAATGGAAGAATGGCTTGTTTTTTCATAATTTAAGTTTTAAAATTGTGGAATTTATTCTCGAGAATATCTTTATTCGGCAAAGCCGGCTTTATCTTGAAAAACTAAAAACTCCCCTTCCTTAATGTAAAGAGCCGTAACCTTTGATATTTTTCCTTCCTCATCTGGTGCTCCAATTGAGGAGATTACGCATGTTCGTTCATTTTCAAAGCATAAGTAGTCGGTTCCTTCTTCCTTTAAGGTTAAATCTTCAGCTACATAATAGTAATTGGCGTCTGAAAAAGCTACTCCATAGTTCGTGTATGTATCCTCATTACTAAATTTTAGGGCTGACCAACTTGAGAAGATGGCCCCAACAAGCATGAATACAAAAGGCAAACATTTCATTTCGTAGGCTTTAAATATTATCAAAGGCCAAAATAATCGCCATGTTGAGTAACAGTACTTCCCGCTACGGGCACGAGATATAGACCAGTGCTCCAATCATAAATTGGGAAATACTCGGAAACTATTGTGCATTCCGAGGAAGGATTATCAAGGCAGATATAGTCAATTCCATTAGTCTTACCTGTTAAATCTGTAATAATATAGTACAGGCCGGAATAAGCGGTCCCCCATACCCCGTAGGCGTAAGTAAGATCATCGTTTGTTTGTTGGCTACGAAAGCCAGACAACAGAACCGCGAGAAATACGACAAGAAGTTTCATGTAATTAGTTTTGATCAGTTATTCATTCTTTTCCAACTCAAAACAAGCCCCCATAGAGAGATAATCAGGAAGCCTATATTAATAAAGAGATGCTGTGGCCAAGTCACATTATTAAATACACCACCGCATGAACACGGGCGTCGATCGTAAACACCAGCAAGTACAAGTGAGATATACCCGGTAAATACAGTCATCATTATTGTTGACATCCAAAATCCGGCTTTCCTCGTCCTTGCAAACGCCAGCAATACGGAGACTATAATTTCAGATGCAGGTAACCCGATCACCAGGTATGGTGTAAATCTGTTATCAAATGGCTGATTGTTTATTGATCCGATAAAGCTCTTAATGTCCATCAGCTTACTGGCTGCGGTATATATGAACATTAAGATGAGCAGTGAGGAAAACACCTCAATGATAACATTTTTTACAGAGGGCTTAGGTAAAATCGTATTTTTTTAGAAATAAGGGGATTGATGCCATTTTGATTAATTGTATGTTATCTGATCAATTTCGCCGATTAGAACATCAAGGCTGGGTCTTTCTGCCGGGTCTTTGTCAATACAGGATATTATAAGATCAGTTAACTGCCGGTCAACCGTGTTTCTGACGAGATACTCTTCTATTCGTCTATCTGCCACCTGCATCAATAAGTGTGGATGCACCCCGTCGCAATTAAAGACAATAACGCACCCAATGAATGAATATCCTCCTTCTCCGTTGGCTCCTGGTAGGCAAATTGTTCTGGCGCCCTATAGCCCGGTGTTCCTGAAAAGAATGGCGCTTCCGGCTTCTCCTTCTTAAATCCATAACAGAGTTCTGGGTCGATCACCTTCATCTCCCCTGTCGGCGTCAGGATAAAGTTAGTTGCTGTGATATCACGGTGATAATATCCGGCACCGTGCATAGCTTTCACAACGAGAAGTACATTGGCAAATAACTTTATAAGTTTGTTCTTAGACTCAGCACTCATTTCCCTCCACTTTTGACCACCTCGCTCTTCCATAATGATCTTTACTATCGGGTCACCCTTTATTTCCTCCATTACAAAGTAGCTGTATCCATTTTGTTCGAAGTAATCCACAAACTTTGGACAGGGAACTTTTGCTTGTATCTCTCTGGTCACTCTCGCCTGCATAGCTATTCGATCGCTGGATGTCCGAAATAGTGAGTCCGCAACCGCACTGGGCCTCGCTTCCTTAATAATTACATCCTTAAAAGAAAAGTACTTCCAACTAATGGCTCGGTAAACATTTCCCTTTGCACTGGTCCTTAAAACCTGGGTAGGGGCATACCACGTTCCTAAGAAAAACCTGCGCTTTGTTCTTTTCCAGTCCCGTTTTGTCACTTCGAACGGAACATCTCTTCTTCTGCCAGGAACCGAAAAGTTCGTAATCTTAACTACCGCACCATCTTCCACACTCTCACTCACTTTTGCTATCGAGGCATACAGGCAGTTTCCTATTTTTACAGCTTTCTCAATATCAGGCCCGGCGCTTTCGGCCAGCAAACCACTTAAGTCAAAAGCTATCTTCTGGGCGTCAGAAATTGATTTTGGGAATATTGTAAAGACCTTTCCGACCTCTCCATCCCCGAAAGCACCATTATTTAAAAAGTAGTGCTCATTTAAGCCTTTAATCATCCGAAACGAAATCTCATTGTCGAGCAAATACCCCAGCACATCCCGGTGAGAAGTATATGTAGAGTGAGCTACCAGGCTCACAAAAAGGCACCACACATTATTATAACAGGGCTCACCAACGTATACCCATTCATTTATTTTTTTACTCTTTACCTTTCGCTGATCTATCGGGATGGTATAGTCCAAAATATTTTTGTCAGTCACAAATTGGAAATACGGGTTGGTAGGATAATGCAAACTCCCCATCAGAAAATGCCCTCCGTTAACTACAGCAGGCTTACTTACCTTGGCCTTGACTGTGTTATTCTTAAAGTATGCTGATCCTTTCTGCATGTGATGGTTTTGTTTTTTCCGTTAAGTTTCACCGCTGTCCGTACGTTTATGATTTGCAGTAATCCTCCTATTTCTTATCGGCAATTCCGATAAATTCCCCATAGAACAGGATCGTAGCATTTACCTTTGCAATTCGTCCATTCGCATCAAGCGCCACATCCGAACAAATCACACATACGCGGGTCGGATTCTCAATACAGTAATAGGTTTCTCCTTGATTTTCACCAGTCACATCCCTGTCGACATAAAACCATACTGAATCTTCATACAATACTCCCCAGCAGATCCATACCTTGTTGATTGCCATCGTGGCGAAAGCTGTGGTCGTGGCAAGCACGAGCATCAGTAGCGGTAACATTTTCAATAATCTGCGCATCGTCGGTATTTTAAGGGTTAAAAAAGGCTTTATGGGTTTGTCCGCTCATATCTGGCGGCGTTTGTAACCTCAATGACCACGGTCTTTGAAACCTTTCCATTGGAGGCATATACCGGAACCCTGATCTTACATTTGGTACTGGCCTCAATGCATATATAATGTTCTCCTTCCACCAGCCCCGTCAGATCATCACCTACGTAGTAATCCGTTGCATCTTCAGATACCACCTCGTACCAGATATCTGTTTTTGATTGCGCTGCGCTGGCGGTAACAGCTGCCAGGATAGCGGCAATAGCTACCAGGGCCGAAAGTTTCGACTTCAAAAAGTTGTACATATTTTGGGTTTTAGAAGATTTCTGTATTATACAGAAACAGGTAGCGGATCAGATATCGAATACTATTAGGTAGAGCTTATCTACAGGAGAATGTTGATTGGGGTTATTGTTGCGCTGTGATCTGAAGTAAAGATAGGGCCACTCTGTATGCAATTCCAAACTTTCACCCCTCCGAAATCCGCACCGGATGACTACTTTACAAAGTATTTCGGGCATTTGGTAATGAATTCGCTCGGTAACATCTGGTAATGAGCCTTGAAGGCTTTTCTCATCCCGCCATTATCTGTATATCCTATCATTTCCGCTATAGCGTCTTCGGTTAAACGCGGTTCTTGCAGCAGCAACTCCCCTGCCCTTCTCATTCTTACCTCCATCACAAATTGCATCGTTGTCATTGAAAAAACTGCAGGAAACCAACTACGCAGCTGCCGGGCGCTAATTTGCGCATTTTCTGCAATCGATTGTAATGAGTAACACTCCTTCAGGTTATTGATAATACATTGTTTCGCCAAATACACCTTATCGATCTTGTCTTGGGAAAGCCCTATAGCTTGGGCCGGGGTACTGAGTAACGTTAGCACACCTTTTACCAGCTGATGGCAAAGCGAGAGCACGTCCCTTCCATCCCTGGCATTGCCGATATAGCGGCACAATTCAATTATCTGACTGTTGGCAATTTTTGGATGGCGCGTGAGTGAAAACAAATCCCCGGGTCTTTTTCTGACGAGGGCCTGGTCAAGACCGGGGATTTGGGCCACCATTTCCCAAAAGAGCTCAGCGCCGATACATAAAGCCAGCGACCTGTGGCGCCCCGGCTTCATGGTGGCGGTTGCCGATAGATTGGGTACCAGAGTAACCATTAAACCGCGTTCATGCAGGACGACAGGATCTTTGCGGCCTTCCAGCCGGAATTCCAATGTCCCCTCCAATGAGATATGCAATAAAATAATAGGCTTTTCGTAAATCGATACCAATTCATCAACCTGCTCGGTAAAAATATCAATGAAGTGAATCCCATACGGACCGCTGGTTTTCTCCTGCATCAACAGCAGGTTACCGTTCCAGGACGTTAACTGGACCTCCGCATCGTTTATCAGAAACTGCTTGACCTTTTCCGGCCATACATTTTCCACTTGCACAGGACCGGCCTTCTTGCTAACAAGGTGTAGGGCCATAAGACAAGGTTTAATACCGGCCAGCTGCCACGGCAGTTGACCGTAAGTTAAAAGATGGGTATAGAAGTGGAATGTCGGGAGAAAAGGGTCGGATCATTGCAGAAGGCGCCGGCAACTGTCGCGTTGAGCATCTTCAGGTCATCATTGCGTAATAACAATCCGAAATTACATTGCCTCAATAATGGTTTCAGGAGTATTTCGGTAAAGAAATGTTAATTGATCCTTGTCAAATAAAAATATCCATCGGTAAGGGCTTACCCCTATATGGTCGTATTATTTTTTATTACCTGTCACGACTACACTAAATTTATAACAGTTCAACATCGCCTTTTCCACCTGGTAGCAACTTTTCCTTTCCTTTTAAAATCCGCACCCAAAAATCCGCCTTGCATCGGCCCTCGGTTATGGCTCTTCGTTAAACAACCCATGCAGCGGTATGCTGCTATCCTTTCTCAAAGCTGAGAAAGGATAGCGCCTGCCCGGTACTTAATTGATTATCCAAACCAGAAAACAATGCGACACCAAATCATTACCTATCCTCATGTTCTATCCAGCCTTTGCGAGATAATCCCTGAAGGGTATCAGGCAGCACCATTGCAATCCGTTCTCATAGGGACCGATCTTTATGCGATTCGCCTTTTTGTACTCGACCAGGATGAAATGACGATCATGGAATGGCTCACGCCCTATCGTCATACCGACACCGACGATCACAACACCAACTACCTGGCAGACCTGCACCAAAGCTATATGGCCAATCTTGAAAGAGACGATCTACAGTCTTTTATTGTAACCCGCAATGATGCCCCCTGCTGCAGATAGACGTTCAGAAAGTAACATCTGCCGGCCACCTCCATCCGGATCGATACCAGATAATCATCAACGCTCCACTGATCCCGCATCCGCCTACCGCTGTTCACGGCCTGGTATGCGCGTTGTCGTACTTTTTCAGCTTTGCTGACACCACCCAGCTCGATGCTTCTATTTACTCTGCGGATATCGAGTGGATCGACATATTGCTGCGTTGCGGGTTTTCAATAGTTGGTCCGCAGCAGCAGGGCAGCGATACCCCGCTGGTGTTAACCTGCACGGCCTTTCAACTGGTGGCCCCTGTAGTTGCTGCACAATAAAGGGCTTCCACCTTCCAATCCTGCTTCTGTTTGGAAAACCGTCACTGACTTACTGTTTCACCCACCACCTTATAAGCCAGTAACCAAAATCCGCCTATATGCAGTATGAGTTCTCAAAGCTGGACACCATCATTGCCAGCATGGAGGACGGGATTTCCGTCTCCATTATTGAAACAAGTACAGATGGTTTGCCCAGCAGCACTGCCCTGGCAGCAGAGGTCAAAAAATTCGACTTCGCCTGCTGCAGACAGTACCGGCATGCCCCTCTCATGAAACGGCGCTAAAATACGTGGACCAACACGCCCGGCAGGCTTCCAATTACTGTCAGATGCTCTACGGCCGATATATTGCGGCCAGACGCGGATCCGGAAAAGATCAATACCTCCGGCTTTCGCTCCAGCTGGAAGAACTGCTGCTTTTTATTCAGTCCCAGTTTCCGGCATACTTCGACCAACGTCTTCCCCTGCCTTTCTCCAGCTTTAACCGCCTACAGGACACTATAAGAAACCAGATCCGCAAACTGACCAAAGCAGCCAGCATGCCCGGCATGGAGTCTGGACTTAAAGCGGTGCTGCTTCAGCCTTACAAAGATTTTGTTAAGCACCCGGAAAACGGCACCTTCCAGCTGATCGATTACCTGACAAGGCTATCCGACGAGTTTGTCAACATCGCCAGGCAGCCGGACATTGACTATAACTTCGAAGCCCACCAGCTATTGCATTCCTTTAATTTCAACTCGCCATTTTATCTCCGTTATTGCGCCAAACGTATAAAGGAAAAACTCGAAGAAGAAGAAAAAAGAAAAGGCCCCGACGTGGAAAGTAAGCTAAAACTGTTCAGTTTCTATATTAAAACCATGAACCAGGTACCTGTGCGCTCCAAGGTCGCCCTGCACCCGGACCTGCCTTCCATTGTTGAATCCAATGCCATCTGGTTTGAACAGGAAAAACTAAATCTGGAAATGGAAATCCTGATGAAAAAGGGCATATTCGGCGGCATCAATATCAACAATACCGCCGTACCCAAAATTCCGGTAAACCTCAGCCGGCAGCAGCTCATTTCATTTCTGCGGGCACTGATGGAAATGAAAATCATTAACGTTGATAACACTTCTGCCTTTTTCCCCGTCATCGCTGCTGTATTTGCCACCAAAGGAACAGATGATCTTTCCCGTGACGCCATCCGCAACAGCTTTTTCAACAAAGACCAGAAAGCCAACGACTTTGTAAGAGAACATATTTTTTACAAAGGCTATAACCACCTGCGCGATTTTAACTGATTATCCCTGTCTTGCGCACTTGCCCCCTCGGGGTTACAACCCGGCTCTATTGCCGGTTTTTTCATTTCCGCCACCTTCGTGCTGTCCATTGGCAAACTGCATGCACCCACTGCCACTAATCCTGCCCGCACATTTATTCACACCTAAATTTTAACTGATGTTCCCTACCACAACGGGCGCCATCGTCGAATCGATGGAGCGTGAGTTATTGCCCATTCCCTTCGTCCATAACGGCGATCTGGCAACGATAACCGCCCGCCTGCACATCATCCAGGATCACCTCTACCAATTACGGACGGCGGCTGCCCAACAGGCGTTTGCCGACCAGGCCGCAGAGATCCGTTTCTTTAAAGAACACCTTCCGGCCATCGAAAGCCAACTGCTGCTCCATTTCCAGATCCTGCGCATCGAGCAGGGATGCCTTAGCGGACCGGATACCCGAAAGGTTGACTACTATCGCCATTTCTACAAAAAGATCGACCGCACCCTGACCCTCAACCAGGACCACTACACCTACTGGAAACTCTCCTCCTCCTACCTGGACGAACTTTACTTCTGCCGCCAGGGTGGCGCGCTCCACTTCCACCCCTCTTCCATGTTTTTACTGACCGACCCTGCCGTGCGCAGCCCCGCAGCTTTGAACAAGCCCTTATCATCGCGTGCCGGGAACTTGAAACCTACCTGTCAGCACGCATCGATATCCTTTTCCCAAACACCGGTACCGTGCGCCCCGCAGGCCCAGAAATTATCTGGCGCGCCTCCAAGGCCGATCTCACTGAACTGATTTATGCGCTGGTTGAAAGCCAGGCCCTCGGGGCCGGGTTGGACATTAAGTCCGTCAGCGAAATCCTGCAACAGGCATTCGGCATTCATATCGCCAACATCTACGCCACCTACGAAGACATCCGCCTGCGCAAAAAGAATCGCACACCATTTATGGATAGCCTGAAAACAGCGCTGATACGCCGTATCGACAATGATGACCTCTACGCCCCTTAACTTTTTTTTATCCTACATAGCAATTTCTCGCATATACCGCCTCGTCAGTTGGCCACTTTTGTGTCGTTCAAAACATTATCAGCTATCAAATCGAATCGACATGCTTTCATCATTTACATGGGCGCAATTCACGTATGTTGTCGGATGTGGATATCTGCTCTGGGTGGCCATTGTTCTGGTGCGATACAACATCGCCAAAGGACAACAACCCGTAGACAAAACCGACCGCTCCCCTCCATCTCCTAAAAAAGTCTGGAACGTAACTGAAGTCCCAACGCCGGAAGCGACGCAGATCCGCGGACCAGAAGCACCGCAACAGTTACCGAACTACTCGCGCGATTATCAGGACATAACAGCAGATACTGACGACGATGATGACCAGCAGGAACAAAATGAACAAGAGCTGCAGGCCATTGAAAACCTGGCGATGGAGATCGGCGACCTGACCGCCAATACCGGACACGTAACAACAGAAGAACTACTACTGACAGCCGTGCAACAGGTGATCAACAGGTACCCGGAAATAACTAACGACGAGCAACGTGAAGCAATATCGAACATGATTATCCGTGCGGCCCTGCAGGATTGCGGCCTGACGATATCACTTTCAAAAGTACGCAGCCTGTGGCCTGCAGTAAGCTAAAAGCCTGATCAATGCGCCAAAATAGGTATGGGGCCGGCTACCCGGGCAACCGGAAGGTGTGTCCCCCTGCGACAAAGGGCACAGCAACGGCCGGCACTCATACCACCTTTTTTACTCCGATCAAAATCAACAGAATATGTTACTAAAATTCAGAAAGGCGATCGCCAGTGAGCTTTCGCTGCTTCGTCCCCTCCCCGCAGATTACTGTGCCTTCGGTTGCTTCCTGATCTCGGCAGCTGTCATCGCCCAAACCCAGCCTGTAAATGCAGAAGAAGGTCTCACCAACGCTTACACGGAAGTTACCAGGTATTTCGATTACGGCATTGACCTCATGTATGCGGTAGGTGCAGTCCTCGGAATCGTAGGCGCAGTAAAGGTTTACAACAAGTGGAACAGCGGGGAACAGGATACATCCAAGGTGGCCACCAGCTGGTTTGGCAGCTGCATTTTTCTGGTTGTAGTAGCCACCATATTAAAAGGATTTTTCGGCATTCAGTAACGCCGACCGCCAGTTACTGAAACCATCATAAAGCCGGACGACATGGGCCAACAGCCCGCTGGTACTGGCAACACCTTCGAAGAGCACCTTCTCTAACAGGAATTGCGGAACCGGTGAAGTGCAGGCTGCATGTGGCAAACTTACCCGCTTACTACTTGCGCGATGGCCTTGAAGGGCGCACCGCAACGGATCGGGCAACAAGCACCAACATCATGCAGAAGGCCAGTACCAGCAACGCCCGGCTAATCATTTGCGGAAAAGGCGGGCAACATTTAGTTGCACTACCGTTTAAGTCGTTTATCCTTACACGTTATTGCGCCTATCATTTACCAACCATTTATCGCCAGCCCTTCACCCATCACTATAACAGAAGGTCTGGCATCACTAAAATAATTATCAAAAATATCCGAACGCAATACAGCTATGAGTACGGTCTACGAAATCAACAGAGGAATCAATCGACCCATTGAATTTAAGGGCCTGCGAGCCCAGTACATCTGGTGGTTAGGTGGCGGGCTCGTACTACTCATGCTGCTGTTTGCTGTAGGGTACATAGCGGGGGTATCTCTTTACGTGTGCATCTTGTATACTGGAGGATTAGGGTGTGGGCTGTTCTCTCAGACATATAAGCTGTCACGCAAATACGGGCAATACGGTTTGATGAAAGCCGGTGCCTATAAGAAGATACCTCCCGCTATTTCTTGTAGCAGCCGAAAGGTATTTTTCACTCTCTCCAAAACTTAGTTAACACATGGCCTTTGCATTCCTGGCGCTGATCTTATGCGCCGCCATCCTATTGCAACTAAGAACTCCCCGGAACGAAGCTAAAAAATTGGAAGACCTGATTCCCATCTATAAAATTGAAGACGATTTACTGGTTAGCAAGCAGGGAGACATCACCGCTGTATTTAAAATTGAATTGCCCGAAGTCTTTTCCCTTTCCTCTGAAGAATATGATGGACTGCACCATACCTGGGTCAGGGCCATCCGCCTGCTGCCGGCAGGCACCATTCTCCACAAACAGGACTGGTTTACGGAGGCCAGGTACCAGGGCAAATTCGATACCGTCAATGAACCAACATTTATCCAGCAGGAAAGCGAACGTTTTTTTCATGAACGCCCGATGCTCGATCATGACTGCTATGTCATGATCACCAAGAAGGCGACTGGCAGAAAGCTCTCCAGCTCTGTGTTCACCAACCTGCTGCGCCCCTCCCTGATTCCTCCGTCCGCCCTTTCCGAACATTCCCTGAGCGAGTTTGGCGACCGCCTCGGCCAGTTTGCCAAACTGTTAAGCGATGGCGGCTGGATGAAAGTCACCAGGCTTACCACCGCCGAACTGGCCGGGTCCGAAACCGAGGTGGGACTGCTGGAACGCTACCTGTTTCTGGCCAACAAGGACGAAACACCGCTGATCCGCGACATCCACTTCAAACCCGAGATGAAGATCGGTGATAAGTACTGCCAGATTTATGCGATGGCCGATGTGGAAGACCTGCCATCGATGGCCGGCTCCCGCATCACATACGACAAATACAGTAGCGACAAAACAAAATTCTCTGTAGGCTTTGCCGCCCCCGTTGGACAACTGCTCTCCTGCAACCACATCTACAACCAGTAGTGGTGATCGATGAGGTACAGAAAACCATGAAGAAGATGGAAAGCCGCCGTCGTCGCCTGCAGTCGCTCAGTGCTTATTCTCGGGAAAACGCCATCAGCCGAGAGGCCGTGAACGCCTTTTTGAATGAGGCCATTAGCCAAGGACGCCAACCGGTGCGGGCACACTTTAACCTGCTGGTATGGACAGAAAAACACTCCGAGCTAAAAGACCTGCGCAACAAAGCCTCCAGTGCGCTGGCCCAAATGGACGCCAATCCCCGCCAGGAAATCACCGGCGCCGCACAGATGTTCTGGGGCTGTATGCCGTGCAACGAAGCTGATCTTCCCGACAACGAACAACTCGACACCTTCTGCGAGCAAGCCGCCTGCTTTTTCACACAGGAATCCTCTTACCGCGACTCGATCTCTGATT
Source organism: Chitinophaga sedimenti (assembly GCF_023156195.1). GTDB lineage: Bacteria > Bacteroidota > Bacteroidia > Chitinophagales > Chitinophagaceae > Chitinophaga > Chitinophaga sedimenti. The sequence goes on along the minus strand of NZ_JAKUKA010000001.1, from coordinate 5,652,540 downwards.
TCGGTATGCGGGTGGTCGACCGTTCAGGTCGTCCAATCTGGCTTGATATTAGTGATTATCCAATGCGTAGTGGATTGACTACCAATAGAAACAAGGCTATTTTCGGGGGCTCAGGAAGCGGTAAGTCATTCGTTATGAATCACTTACACCGATCTTATTATGAACAGGGTGCCCATATCGTTATCGTAGACGTAGGTCACTCCTACCACGGCCTTTGCAAACTGGTCGGTGGCTACTACTTCACCTACGACGAAAAAGACCCGATCAAATTCAACCCGTTCTTCATTGCTGACGGAGACACGCTCGACACCGAAAAAAAAGGAATCGCTAAAAACCCTGATCCTGACGCTTTGGAAAAGAGACGATGAATCCTTCCGCCGCAGCGAATATGTAGCCCTCAGTACCGCCATCCACCTGTACTACGTACACCTGGGCAAGCATCCCGAAGTTTTTCCGTGTTTTAATACTTTCTACGAATTCGTCCGTGATCATTACACAGAAGTAATTAAAGCAGAGGGACTTAAGGAGAAGGACTTTGATATTGACAACTTCATTTACGTACTCAAACCCTACTATGCGGACGGCGAATTCGGCTACCTGCTCAACTCCGGGGAGAAGCTGGATGTGTTAAAGGAACGCTTTATCGTATTTGAACTTGATAACGTCAAGGATCACCCGATATTATTCCCGGTTATAACATTGATTATCATGGAGTTATTCATCTCCAAGATGCGCAAACTAAAGGGAATTCGCAAGGTAATTACCATCGAGGAAGCGTGGAAGGCCATCGCCAAAGCCGGTATGGCGGAGTTTTTAAAATACCTGTACAAGACGGTTCGAAAGTTCTTCGGCGAAGCCAATGTCGTGTCCCAGGAAATCGATGACGTAATCAGCAGCCCCATTATCAAGGAAGCCATTCTTAACAATGCTGATTGCAAGATTCTCTTGGACATGCGGAAATTCTCCAATAGATTTGACGGCATTCAGGCCACTATGGGCATGCAGGACAAAGGCAAAATGATGGTCCTGTCCTTAAATAAAGCCAACGATCCTAACAGAAAATACCGCGAATTCTATGTTGACCTGGCAGGTATTGTGATGAAAGTATACGGTTTTGAGCCATCCCCCGCCGAATACTGGGCATATACCACCGAAGAAAGGGAGAAAGTAAAAGTACAAGAATACGCCGCCAAATTTAACGGCGACCTCAGACAGGGCATACGCGCACTGCTTTCAGATTTAAACAATGAGAAATGACCCAACTGGTCCGGCAAACGGATCCAGAATGTGTATTGCATATAAACTATGACTAAAATCGATAACCAATGCTTAAGATCCTTCCATTTATCGTTTTGCTGGCCCTTGCCAGCTGTTCGCAGCACGACAGTATTTCCGGCATTTACACCCACCAGCATACCGGAAAGGTTTCTGCCACCTACGATACCATCATCGTAGCCAATGTTCCCAACATGGACGCCTCCTGGTATAACATCAGGCGCCGTGCACAAATCATCTACTCCATCGACGAAGGGTCTGACAGCCTTGTTGTTGAAGAATGGAAGGGGCAGTTCGATCCTAACACCTCCGGCATTAAAAGCAGCCAGAAGGAACTCCCAGTCATCTACAACAAAGGGGACAAATCCCTGCAGTATGGCAAATTCACCTACACCAGGGAACAGTAGCTCAATATCCGGCGCCGCTACATTCGGGGCGCGCCGGACGCAGGAGAGCATCCCCTGCCATCCAATTATCAATTTAAAAACCGCAACGCATGAAAAAGTTTGTCGTGCCAGCCCTTGTGGCCCTGGTAGCCGCCTGTAAAGGTCAGCAAAAACTTGCCGGCACTTATGTCTACCAATTAAATGGTGACATTATAAAGTTTCAGGACACCCTGACCATCAAAAGAAACCCGGATGGAAAACGTGGGGAATACAAAGTGGACCGAAAGTATGATGTCTGGACCAAAAAATTCGGCGACACCACCATTTATCGCCACCACAACGGCAACTACAACCAGAAAGATTCCACACTCGCTCTGGATAACAACAAGACTCCCATACAACACCAACCAAGACAGCGGAAGGTCATCTATAATGAAAATACCTATCGCAAAATTAAACGGTAACATTTAACACAACGCTGTAAGCAGGGGGCGGCGCTTTTAATTCCATTAAAAGCGATGTCATGAAAAAGATAATGTATTGTATGATGCTGACACTGGCGCTTACCTGCACCTGTGTCCCGGCAGCACGAGCGGGAGACCCGATCACCATCATCATCAAAGAGGCGGTAAAAAAGTACTGAAAGCATTTGATCTGGCCGTGCAACGCCTGCAGAACGTAACCATGCGCCTGCAGAACATACAGAAAGGCATTGAAAACGTAATGGCCAAACTCAAACTTGATGAAATCTTTGAATGGACGGAGAAACAACGTAAACTGTTTGCCGATTACTACGATGAGCTCTGGAAAATCAAGTCGCTGATCTCCACCTTTAAAAAGACCAAAAGCATCGTGGAGGACCAGCTACAGATCGTACAGGAATATAAACGAGCAATGAAACTGTTTCAGGACGATCAGTGGTTTAGTGCCTCCCAGCTTCAATCGATGGCCGAAGTCTATGCTGGCATTCTGGACAAATCCATCAAAAACGTCGAGCAGCTCAGTCTTGTCATCAACTCCTTTACCACCCAGATGAGTGATGCAGAACGCCTTAAAGTCATAGATGAAGTAGCCGGCGCCGTAAAACATAACCTGGCCGCCCTGCGGACATTTACAGACCAGAACCTGTCGATCAGGCTTCAGAAGGCCAGGGACGGACAGGAACTCGCCAGGCTGCGTGCCTATTACGGTATAACCCAATAATAACTTTTGCGAATTGTTTGTAATCATGGACACAACAATAGACACCCACTTAAAAGACTTCTGCCGACTAATGCAGCATAAGGGCTACCATAATCGGTTTGTCATCAGTGATGCCAGCGGCCATGTGATCGATGACTTCCTCCGGCTCGGACTGTACAAATATTTCCGGCTATATCCGCCCGGTGGCGCCAAGACCAAATTGCAGCTCAACAGCTATTTGCAACATAAAAGCCAGAGCAACTACATTATGATGCGTATGGAAATTTCTTACGATGCTGACAACGGCATCAAAATCAATAAGGTCACCCTGCATCAGAAAAATCTGGCGGTAGCCAGAACCTATCGCCCGGAAATCAACAGCAGATTGTTAGGCGCCCAGATGATGATCAGCCAATTCCCCAAACCCAATATCATCAAGGATTGGCTAAAGGGAAACGGCGTTTCCCAGGTCCGTAGCCCTGGTAGCCGCTGATGACAATGTATAGAAGTAAGCTAACCACCACCCACCTCCGCATCTCCCACAACTGCCGACAGGTAAACGGATCACCGGTTCCACCACCACTCCATTTATCCGAAACTGCCGGTAGTGCTTGCAACAGCCCAGACGTGTGATGGCCTTTACCAATCACTGTAAAACACATTTTTATGCAAAAAGGTGTAATGGCCTTGGTATGCCTGCTACTTGCCGGCAGTACAATTGTAAGGGCCCAAACGCAGGCGGTCCGTCCCACTTTAAAGGAATTTATCAAACAGAAAAAAACCCAGATCGAATACCTCGGGATAAACATTGTCGAAAACCAGATTTACATCGAGCTCCTTAAAAAAGGCTATCGCATCGCAAAAGAGGGTACAGACATTATTCACCAGGCCAAAAATGGTGAATTCAATCTGCATGATGGTTTGTACCTGTCGCTGAAACTGGTGAAGTCCAAATTCAAATCTGCGGCTCCCGTTATCAGCTTCCTGGAAGACAATATCTACATAGAACAGCAAAGCAGAAAACTCAGCCGGCGCTTTCAACAGTCCGGCCTTGCTGATCAGGCAGAGGTCACCTTCGTAGTCTCCACAATGGAAACGCTGCGGTCCAAAATGAGCCAGTCCCTGGACCAGCTCATCACCGTACTAACAGACCGCGATCTGGAGATGAGCGATGATGAAAGGCTCCACCGCCTGGATGAACTCAGCCAAACTTCCAAAACACGCTCTGTCTTCATGCAGCAGTTCCAGGCTTACGCCTCGGAACTCCTTACTGCAAGACACTTCGAAAAAGCGGAGATCGAGTCCATGAAAGCCCGCTATGGACTTGACTAATTCCTTTCACAGCTAATACTGTTCAACCATGAAACGTATTAAAATCGTATTGCTTGTGCTGATCCTGCAGATGCCGCTTATGGCCATACACGCCCGGGAACACGAGGCCCAAACGCTGGCCCTCAACCTGCAGAAGCTCAATCAGCTCATCCAGATTTTAGATAAGATGTACGACGGCTACAAAATCCTCAGTGATGGTTACAATAAGATCAAACAGGTAACCAACGGGACCTTCAGCCTTCATGACCTGTTCCCCGGATGCTCTACTGAAAGTAAACCCGGCCATCAAGAAGTACTACCGCGTCATAGACATCGTGGACTATCAGCTAAAAATGGTCAAGGAGTATAAAGCCGCCTTTAAACGATTCTCCGGCTCGGGCCTGTTCAGCGAAGATCAATTGGACTACATCGCCAGCGTGCATAAAAACTTAATTGACGGCAGTCTAAATAACCTGGATGAACTCCTGATGGTCATCACCGCTAAGTCACTTCGCATGAACGATGCAGAACGCATTTCGGCCATTGACCGGATCTACCTGGATGTAGAGAAGAAATTGCATTTTCTAAGAACGTTCAACAATCAACAAAGCATGGTAGGACTACAACGCCTCGGCGACAAACAAGACATCAACAACATTAAAACCTTACACGGGTTGAAGTAGAGACATCCCCCCACACTGCCTCACATCTGGCCCGCAATAAAACATCGTTTTTATGCGAAACAGAAAAATAATAGCGGCAGCGGTGTTTCTGCTCTTGCCCACCTTAACTAAAGCCCGGGGACTTCCCGGCCATATCCGGAGTTTCCACCAGATACTGGACGATCTTTCACGAGATGCTGCCCCTGTGTGAAAAACTGCTTAATGCGTCCCGGGTGATCGCCGCATTTGCGGCCATCTTTTATATCGCCTACAGGGTATGGAAAAACATTGCCCAGGCCGAACCGATAGACTTTTACCCGCTACTGAGGCCGTTCTGTATCGGCTTCGTCATAACGGCCTATCCCCTTTGTCTAAACCTGATGGAGGGAATTTTATATCCCACGGTGGCCGCAACGCGTGCGATGGTAGATGAGGAAAACGTCGTCATCGCCAAAATGATGGAAGAAAGGGACAAACAGATCAAGGAGTCCGCCGCCTGGAAAATGTTTGGCTCCAACGATGGTGTGGGTGACAGGGACGTATGGATGGAAATGACCCATCCCGGTGAATCTGAGGGTCCATTAAGCTGGATGAGCAACTCCATGAGCTTTGCAATGGAAAAAGCGTACTACAATCTGAAGTACTGGTTCAAAAGCGTTATTGCCTTTTTGCTGGAACTGCTCTATGAATCCGCCGCCCTCTGCATCAATGCCATCCGCACCTTCAACCTGCTGATCGTCGCCCTGCTCGGGCCATTTGTGCTGGCACTAAGCGTATTTGATGGCCTCACTCATACGTTCACCGTGTGGTTGTCCCGGTATATCAATTATTACCTGTGGCTTCCCATTGCCAATATTCTCGGTGCCCTGCTCGGGAAGATCCGGGAAGGCATGCTCAAAATGGACCTGGAACAACTGGCAAATTATGAGGATACCTTCTTCACTGCCGCCGACATCGGCTACATCGTCTTTATGATCATCGGTATTGCCGCCTACTTTACCATTCCATCCCTTTCCACAATGGTGGTAAACACCGGTGAACGCTCTATGCTCACCAGCAAGGTGACCAACATGACGATCGGCACCGCCAGCCAGACCGCCAATTCCTTTGCCAACTCCACCGGCATGGCAGCAGATGCTTTCGGCAACCAGCATGTCAGAAACACGCAGGGAACAGCTGGCGCCGGCTCTAACAGCGGCTATTTCAAAGACAAACTCAACGGCTAAAAACTTTAGGCCCTGGCATGCCCAACCACCGGGCGGCCTTGGCCGCAATTATCCATTACCAGTATGCGACACCTAAAAAACATCGACTCCGCCTTCAAACACATACGCATCGTTTCAATGGTGTGGGCCGTTTGCTGTACCTGCTACGTTGCCTACGTCCACTTCCTGTATGCAAAAGTGGTGAGCAAAGACGCTGAGCGGATCTACATCCTGGCGGACGGCAAAATAATAGTTGCCTCCTCCTCTACCAGAAAGGAAAACATTCCTATCGAGGCCAAAGACCACATAAAAACCTTCCATGAATTGTTTTTTACCCTCAGCCCCGATGAAAAGGCCATCGAGGATAACATCCGCGCAGCTTACTATCTGGCAGACCGCAGCGCCAAAACCCAGTATGATGACCTCAAGGAAAAAGGTTACTACAGCTCCATAGTACGCGGTAATGTAAACCAGGAAGTGTCCTGTGATTCGGTCAGCCTATCAACGGCCTCCTATCCCTACTACTGGAGATTCTATGGCAAGCAGCGCATTATCAGGTCCAGCGCAACCCTGCTTCGCTCCATTGTTACCGAGGGCTACCTGCGCCAGACACAGCGTACAGAGAACAATCCACATGGGTTTTTGATCGAACGCTGGTCAACCATAGAGAACGAGGACCTGCAACTTTCTAAAAGATAACGGCCATGTGGAAACGTAAAAACAAAAAACCGGAACAGCAAAGGGAACTAAGGCCCGCATTGTCCAAATTTCTTGATGCCATCAAAGACCGGCAACAACGACTGGCACTGCGCCTGAACAACAAAACGGCTCATTGGACAAAAAAACAACAGTACCAATTTTTGTTTGGCCTGCTGGTGATATCAGGGCTCTTTATTATCACCAGCCTCTTTGTGAAATGGCCCAAAACAGGGCACACCCGTCCGAACAAAACCCATGTTGTATTGCCCAGAAAATGGAGTGCAGACCCGATCCCTTATAACCACCAGGACTCGGCGGTCTTTGTCGCATTCCGCAAAAACCTTAACCACCTCCTATCCACACAGGAGGGCAGAGCCAGAATACGAGCCGACATACAGCTACGGCCAGGACTTCTGGACTCGATCTACACCGCCGAGCGCGCCATTTTCCCACAGGCGCAGCCCTACGATTTATCACCATTAAACGTAAATGAAAATGAATAAGCCAGCGATCGATCCCAAAAAGCGACTGACCATTCATCTGGTCATGGGAACAGCTGCCGTGCCGTTCCTTGCTTTGTTTTTTTACCTGCTGGGAGGTGGCAAGAATGCCAATGCACAAACCTCCACCGAACAACGCAAAGGGCTCAACGCTTTTTTGCCCAGCCCGCAACTATCAAACAAAACACCCGATAAACTCAGCCTGTACAAACAGGATGACAAGGATTCCGCTACGCTGCTCAAGCAACGTAAAAGAATGAACCTGTTCGATGACAACCAGTTCAATTTCGATACCGACGAACCGGCCACGGAAGACCAGGTGGACGGCGCGGTAGCAGAGCCGTTCTCCAATAAGCCAACACCGCACAGTACCAAAATCCGTTCGTCACGCTCTAAACCACCTGTCGATGAACTGGAGACCAAACTTACCGCCCTCCAGAGAGCACTCAAAGATTCGGAGGAAACATCCGACCGCGCCCTCAATAACCGCACTGAGGCACCTGCCCCTGACCAACAGGTATTTGCCGATCTGGAATCCGCTATGGCAGCAGTCAAACAAGCCTCAGTAAGCGGCGACGGCGCCGCCAGCCAGGAACTCACCCACATGAGCGGCATGCTGGATAAAATTCTGGACATACAACACCCCGAAAGAGTCCGGGAACGACTGGATGAAAAGCAGACACTGAATGCCAAAAAGGGACTGCGCGTAGCCCCTAAGACAGATGCATTGATCATAGAGCCCGTACTGGGTTCCAAAAACAGCACCGCCCTGCCAGTCCGGACAAAACCGAATGCTTCCGATGGATTCTTTGACCTGTCAACCGGATCGGCAGACGATCCTGACCTCAGTCCCACCATAGCCGCTGTTGTCCACGATGACCAGATACTTGTCAGCGGGGCCACTATCAAAGTTCGTATCGAGCAGGACATCTACATCCGGGACAAACTTATTCCTAAAGGCACCTTCGTGTTTGGCAACGTTAGCCTTAGCGGCGAACGCCTGCAGGTCGCATTCACCACGGTGCGATATCAACAAACGATCTATCCGGTATCACTTACCGCATACGGACTGGATGGACTTCCGGGTATCAGAATTCCCGGATCCATGACCCGCGATGCGGCCAAGCAGGGCACCAACCAGGCCATTCAATCTATCGGACTGGCTACAATGGACCCGTCGCTGACCGCACAGGCCACCGCTGTCGGACTTGAAACAGCCAAGAGCCTGTTGACAAAAAAATTCGCCTGGTCAAGGTCACCATCAAATCAGATTACCCCATTCTGCTCAAAGACGCTAACGACGGCAAATAGCCGACAATTATCAATTCTTCAAAAGCCAATTAATCATGAATCGCAACATACTTTTTTCCTGCACACTTGCTACTATATTTTTAAGCCTCACCATTGTCACACCCGCCAGAAGCCAGGCTCCGCTGACCACCAACGCCAGCCAGATCATCACCACCCGCCTGCCCATTTCCACGCAGCGCACCACGGTGATCGTCTTTGCAGCCCCCATCTGTGCCAACGGCGTTGACAGGGGCAATAACTGGATACTTGCCAAAACCGCCGATGGTGTTAACAATGTCCTGAAAGTAAAAGCCGCACAGGATTCCGCCATCTCCACCAACCTGACTGTTTTTACCACCGATGGTCGGGTGTACCGGTTCGATGTATACTTCGATGCCATCACCAAAGACGACTTCCGGACTTTACCGATCTGAGCGAACGAGCTGCCAGCGATGGCGTCCACTTTACCGTACGCAGGCTCAACGAGGCCACAATCACCGCCGGTCTGAACCACGTAGCCAGTCTCAAACCGCTGCGCCGCAAGCCTGCAAGCAAAAAGGCTGGCGGCATGCAACTGCGTAACCGGGGCGTATTTCTTTCAGACGGTGTCCTGTTCTTTAAACTGGAAGTAACCAACGACTCCCCGGTAGCTTACGAGGTGGACTTTGCCCGTTGCTATCAGCGCGATCGCCGCCAATCCAAACGTACTTCCCGACTGGAAAAAGAAATCACGCCTCTGCAGACCAACGTACAACCAGGCCTTGGAGTAAAGGAATTATCCGGCGCCATTCCCATTGTATTTGCTTTTGAAAAGTTCACCATCTCAGACAGCAAATATTTCATGATCGAGCTATTTGAGAAAAATGGCGACCGCCACATGAGCCTTAAGATCAAAGGAACTGACATCCTCAAAGCACGTCCCCTGCTGCTGGCCAGATAGGCCCACATCTACCCTGGCTGATAATTGAACTATTAAACAATCTAATCATGGATCATACAAACAAAGTCAAATTGGAACTGGACGCAATAGCCTTGCGCCACTATCAGAACACTTTACATAATCCGCAGATTGTTAAAGATCGCAAATACCTCAAGAACCTTGTCAGCCAGTACGATGAGGTCCTCAACAGTTTCAATCCTGCAACGCTCAATAAAGGCGAACAGGCCACATTGTACCTGATGGAGGTGGACAGAAGGAAATATCAGAAAGCATACGATGATCTGGGCATTGGTCGTAAAGTGTTAAAAGGAGCTGCCGAAATAGCTGGAAAGTCAGTATACAAAGCACCACAATCCGTGGGAAAATTTCTGAACAAGGACCTTAATGACACCCTGAGAGGCGCAATGGAAGGCATGCCGTTAATTTTTAAACTGCCCATTGCTGTGATCCGATTAGCAAGCGCTGTGACGGGGATGGTCTTAGTAACTGCCGGCAACGTGCTGCACAAAGGTTATGATATGGTCACCGCTCCCACTCCTGGAAGCGACAGCCTTATCCCCAAAGTGCCTCCAGGAACCCAGCAACAAATAGGTACTGGACAGAGCCAGAACCGAAAGCAATCCACCGATCCGAGCCTATCAAACAACCAGTCACAAGGCAGTACCCCTACCAATGCTAACCAGCAGTCCAACAACCAGCAGCAACAAGGGATACCGCCTAATCAACCAGGGACATCAGCAACTCCCACCAACACAATCCCGGCATATAGACCTGACTAACGGATCTATTCAGCCAGAAGCGCCAAGAACCAATACCAGACTTCCTGACCCGGGAGACCGTAACCTTTCCCGCAGGCATTAATTCACCAGAAAACTTTTACATCATGGAAAATTACACCGATAGTATACTGCAATATTTGGAAAAGGCATATAAGTACGCCGGCTTCGATCGCACCGACGCGGCCAAACAGCTGCGTGAACAAGTAGCAGCGGGCATTACCGAGCCTCAAATTATTGTACGAGAGCAACACGACCACACCCGCATGAAATATACCCTCAATACCAAAATTGGGGAGAAAGCAGGGTTTTATAACGGAATGGACGTTGTCATCATAAAGGGCATGCCGCCTGCCTTCGTAGCAGACGGCATCGATCTGGTTGAACTGGAACTCAGGCTTGCAACTCCTCCACGGATATATAATAGCAAGACCCCAGATCCGGAAGCATTCGCTGCCGCCAAACAGCGGTATGAAGATGACCTGCGTAACGATTTAACCAACTTATATAAGATTGATAAAAATATCTTCTACCGTCTGGCCGTGCTCTACAAAGAAACGTTCGATCCCCTTATCCGACCCGAGGACAGAGAAAGAGTGGACGCCGCCATTCAGACTTTCTACGACTCCTACCAGATAAGAAAACAACGGTTCCCGGCCGATCTGAACATCACCAAAGTAGAAGCCTATAACCTGATGGACAGTGTCAGCAGGCCAAGGGCTGTGTTTAAAACCTACTTTGTAAATGACAATCATGCCAACCTGCAACCTGCCGGAAATGCACAGGCGGAAGAACATGCAATTGCACTGGCATCGGCCCCCTTCCAGGGTGAAACCCAAACTTCGCAAACGAAGTCCAACTGGCTAAGATTTAATTACCCGGAACTCAAAGAGGGTTACAATCCGGAAAAGGGAGAAAAACTATTTGATGATTATGGCAACCGATACTACATCAAAAGGGCGAGTTCGATCTCCGTGAAGTACTCCGTCGCTTTGATTTCCCCAACCTTAAAACAGAAGATCAAATTGAAGCCATTGCCAAACTGCTGGAGAAAGGCAACTATGTTCAGATGCCACACAACGTGCCCAACGTGGGGGATATCTTTATTTATGCAAATCCTGAAGCAAAAACCATTCATATCATCAATGATAAAGGCGTCTACCAGGATCACGACCTGTTTTTAACCCAGCAGGCCCGCGAACAGCGTCAAGCCAATTCGCAGAAAGTCGGCAGGCCCAATGCCATCGACGATCTGGATAACGACCTGTTAAAAAAACGACCAGAACCATCCCAGGATCAGGAGTAATGAACGACCAAGCCAGGGCCAAAAACCCACCTGATGCCACGCTTCAGCATCAGGTGGCCCTCACGGGCCCATACACCACCGGTCCACCGAAAGGACTATAATCCCGGATCACAAGTCGCGGCGTGGTCATGGCCATTAATTCAACTCACTAAAGATATCAGGCATGGATAATCGCATTTCGCATAGCCGTCCCTTTGACCACTAACAATACGCTAACATGGACAATCATCAATTTCTGACCTGCATAAATTTTAACGATAGTATTACCCGTAAACCACACCAAAAATTCCCCAATAGTCTCATCACCTACGCTACAGTGGGAGACGCGTTGCAGGAAATTCTTGGATTTGTTGCCGACAACTACCACCCTGTAAGCGCCAGAAAATGTAATCTACCCGTCTACATCGAAGCCGCGTCCATCTGCAGTATGATGACCGCAGAACCGATAGTCTGGTTAAAGACCCTTCATAGTGACCCTACCCAGGACAACCTGACCACCATCAACCTCTCTATAAATCCCAAGTACACTTACATTCATGAACTCGGTGCCATTACACAGCATGCCAGAAAGGACGACAACACAGGAGAAATCCTTGTCCCCCTCTACCTGCTTGCCCCCGACATAATATTTTGTTGCATTCCGCAGAGTTTTTTCCATTACGCACCACCATGACCACGCTGTTGATGCAGCGACCGGAGAACATCAACCCCAATAGCTATGCTGCCTCATTTGTCGGCGCCAAGCTGGACGAATCCTTTGTTGCCGGAAAAAACGTAGATACTCCCTACGTTTTCGTCCGACATCACTATCCGACGCCAATGGATGCCGTTGCCAAACTGCTGCTGACCCCTTCAGCCTATTTTGATCAACTGGCAGGCTATCAGCAAGACCTCCCTGTTCACTATTACAGAGCATTCATGGGCTACTCCTCTCCGACTTCCCAGTTAGCCACTATAACACTGGCTCCTATGGAAGATGCATTATCAAAAGCACAGGCTGGAAGATTTTTGCATTTTTTAGAAGGGGTTGACAAATTTGAAAAACACACCGGATTTCTTGTGCGCCAGTTAGAGAGCAATTGGGAAGGAGAAACTACCCTTAAACTTGATTACTGGCGGGAAACCAGTCAGTCCAACCTGAAGCCGACACCCGCCTTTAATGCCATCCTTAATGGATTTGAAGCAGAATATGAGCGCGTTAAACAGGCATACCGGTACTATGCGCTGGTAAGATCAAGGCCCAATCCCGACCAAATCTTCAATAGCCAAAATGCTGTTGTGGCAGATAACATAGACTATCAGTACAGCAAAACACCACTATTCCCCTTTTTGTACCTGTTAAACCTGAGAACAGAACTGGTAGATCCCGACATCGTGGCCAAAGTTGGCGCAGATCACCATTACTCAGAGTTGAAGGTCATGAACAGTATGGGAGAATGCCTGCTCGATATCTCCCTGGATAAGCAAGGACAGAAATTCGGTCTGCCAGGTGTTTATCTCGGATGGCACAAAAACCTTATGGATAACCCTGACCTTGCCAACCTACGCATGGACGTTCTGGCACAAGGTGCCGCTGTACACAGACAGCCAATCGGCGACATGCTGTACAGCCAGATCGGCGCCTATATAGATAGCGGACTTCAGGTAACACCAGGCGTCCTTAAATTTTTTGACGAGGTATCGTACCTGACCTACAGGGAACAAACAAAATTGCGCCCGGAGATCAAGTTTGCGGCCATTGACCGCGTAAATCCGGAACACCCTTATGTGGCCACAGTAATATGGATTCCAGCAGAAGGGGCGGCAAGCGATCATGAAAAATATTTATGGTCGGCCGTCAGCTTTAACGACCCTGTAAGCGCATTGAAAGCGATGGAAGCGGTTCCCATGCAAGCCTATACCCGGCTGGATGCACCCAACCAGGATGTAGGCTGGAGAGTCTATAGCGTTAACATCACCACCCAGAATCCGCAGCAAGTACTCATCGGCAGATATAAAGAAAATGCCCACGATCCTACTCCCAGTTATCACTACGAGGTCCATGAGTTAGATGAACGGCTTAAAACCGCCTGGTATGCCATGATCACAGCAAAAAAACCCTTTGACCAGCAAATCAATCCATCCCATCCAAAAGACCAACGGGCCAATAAGCCGCACACAAGAGCCCCCGAAAGGACAGTGGGAAAGGTAAATCTCCTCCCAAATAAGGAGATTTTATTAAAACAGTACCCGCCGCCAGCTCATTTATTCATTTATCACTACAGGGTCTGATAAACATCCTGCCCAAACTGCAACACATGACTCATTATCCGGAAAATTATTTGATTTATACTGCTGCTGTCCCTGTGGACGGCAGAAACATTCCAAGTGAAGACAAATTTAACCTCGAGCAAAAGACCGGCCTCCATCATGCGCTTTGGTTTATGTTTTACAAAGACATCGAGCGTTTTCATCCGACTACGGCCAAGGCTAATAATTCCGACTTTTACCTCGAGCATGCTGGCATAGTCGACCTCGCCACTTCCAGAACACTGCTGTCTATCTATCGTCCAGAAGCTGGTGAGCAACCAGGGGCCGCCATATACCTTAAGCAACACGCCGGCGCCCGGGCCAGCATCCTAGAACCCATATTGGACAACGTAGTTCAACACAACGGCATAACCGGTGAAATGCTCATTCCTATTTTCAATTTCGATCAACAGCGCAAAAACATGCTGCCGACCGCTGAATTCAATGCCCTGCATCAAAGAATAGTAGAAATGATCCTCAGTAAAGACGCCAAACTCAATCGCAATGAGTTTGAAAGCCACCTGATAGGCCGCTCATTTATAAACAATTCGCCTACCAATAATCCAACTGACGGCGCCCGGATCGTAGAGCAACACAGCTTTCAATATCTCCGGCATGCCACCGAGCACTTCCTATCAACCCCCAGCACTTATTTTGACCGCGTAGCAGTACAGAAACAACAATTGCCAGTTATATACCATACTGCGGCACTTGTTATCAACACCGATTTCCCGCAACCGCTGGCCAAGATCATGACCACATACGACCACCCCAAAATCCCCGCTGGCAGGTATCTGACACCACTACAGCACCCTGATGCTTTTAAAAATCTTACGGGCGTGGACATAAGACCATTACTTCGCGGGGAAAGACAGGAACAATGGCACAAAATTGATACTCATCTGGAAACGAAGTTATACAGCCTTAAACCCGAACTGCCACTTATCAGACTGCAAGCTGGTTTCCAGCAGCAAACCTTTACCTATAATGTAGAAACCAGACAGTCACCCAACCCTGATGTATTAAAGCCAGTCTCTGAAGACCAGATCCACGACACCATCCACCACTACCATACCGACTCCTTTGCGATGGCCAAGACTAACTTTATGCAGACCCTGCCGGCCAGTATGGACGAAGCACTGGTAAAAAGATGGCACTTGATCACCAAACACTCTATGCCCGCATTACCAATGCTGATGGCGCCCCTTTGATGGAACTTTTACTGGATAAGGAAGGAAGCCGTTTTAAGGCGCCAGGGGTATATCTTGGAGTAGCTGCTGAACTGCTTAGTGATGATGAGGGCAAATATGTAAAATGGGGAGTGCTTAGTTCAGGGGCAGCAGTCTTTGAGCAGCAACAGGGCAAAATATTATACACGCAGGTAGCAGCTTATGAAAACGGCCAGTTAAACACAACCGCCGGATATAAACGCTTTTCCTCAGAAGTTCGGGATGACCTGATACTTAATATATGGACAACAGAATGTGGCGACATGGAACCTACCCAGTCCAGAGTATCTGCAAAGGACCGCTTCGTTCTCAGTTTTAGTTATGAAGATCCCAAACACGGATCTACAGATGACGCTCCTCAGTTTTATTCTTTTATAGGTTTTAAGACCCCGGAAGCGGCATTTAGAATGCTGGATCGTTTTCCCGATCAAGTCTTTACAAAACTGGTAGCAGATAGCCACAAGTTACCGCTCCGCATGACCGACATACGCCTGTTCCAGGATAGTAAAATAATCGCTCACAGGACCCAGGATGCCTCAAAGGGGCCTGTAGATTACCAGATACTATGGCATCAGATTGACCTTCGTGCTCACGAGGCTATAAAAAAGGAATGTCAAAAGCTCCGCGATTTTCAGGCTGAAGCAATCAAGCCGAAACGGCCGGAAAGTAGGGGCAAATCAAATACCCACCGGGAGAGAAAAAGAAGTGAGCCAGCACAGAAAACAAACAATAAAAAGCGCCGCCCCGGTGGATAACGCTTTACCGTAAGCCTTCCCCCACTACCATACAGGCTTTAGTTCATCACATACTGCAAAAGCGCCGACCACCCGCCGCATCATTTATCACAATGACGCCAAACCGCTTTTATGGACCGCTATCTTTTGATGGTAATATTTAACTCAGTAGACAATAATAAGCCAGCATCACAACCGGTACTTACCAAAAATTCGGCAAGCCTTCATCTGGCGCTCAAAGATTTACACCAAATACCGGTAGATCAGTTTCACCCGAACACCGCGCGCCACCAGGGCCACAAGGACTTTGTCAGGGAGGCGACCATCGTTGACCTTTTGGAAGGAAGAAAGGCTCTTTCCACATTTATCCGACCCCGTGGTGAGGAAGGCCACGAGAACAGCAGCGTATTTTTGGTGGTTGAACCATACACGCCCTTTTCTGCCTTGAAGCTGCCCAATTTCATTACCCCGCACAGGGAATCAATGGACATTCCTATTATGCTGGAATGGGTAATGCAAAACCCCGAAGGATACATGGAACTGGGGCATGCCTATTTTCAAACCTTTCAGTCAGTGCTGGACAACACCATTCACAACTACAAAGTACTCAACCCGATGGTTTACAGCGTAGACCTGTTAGGTTTCGTCCATGATGACAAGCCTGTCAAGGACCTGTCTGAAAGCAACCATTTTTTTACTATCGAACATTTCTTCGATAACCCTGTACCTGCCTTCAATCACCTTGTACAATTACCTGCCGCACTTTTTGACTCCATCAACATTCCGGCAAAAGCCGGGTTCCATTTCGTTGACGCGGCTATCAGAAGCCGGGAAGCCCCTGACTTTGCCATTGCCCGCTCTGTATTGGTAGAACCTGGTCAAAAAGACCATGCATTGCCGTTCCTTCCTGAAGGACGGTTTCTCAAACTGCATGAGTCAATGGCCGGTCTTGCCGCGCAATTTGGGTTTAAAATAATCGACCATCCATCTGATCCGAAAACCGAAACCAAATTTCTCATGATGGACAATTGGGAGCCAACCACTAGCCAGCTCACCGCAGTACAGGGAATCGAAGCGCCCAAACACCTGTTAAAGTCGGTTAGCAATGACCAGTTAAAATCCTATGAACTCAAGGTTGAACTCTCTCCTGCCACGGACCATTTAAGGGCGGAATTGGGTGCCGCCGTCACCCGTTTCTATCAGTCGAAGGATTTGATACAGCTGCTTTATACCATGACCTTTGACACGCTGCAGACGGCAAGTGTACCAGAAAATGGCACCCAATTTCACCTCCGGAATGCCCACATTTATACTCCTTCAGACCGGGAAATCTTTTCGCTGGTACCTGGCACGGACCTGCCTGCTGGCATCAAAACCTCCACCTACCTTGGCATTGACACCGATCTGGGAGGTCAGCATTCACTTCTTGGCCCTATCGGTCACCGCCAGCTATTAGATGATTGCGATCATCATGTTGCTCACCAGGGAAGACTTTTCGCGCAGGTCAGCCGGGAAGTAAATGGCACTCGCCAGTTTACCGAGGGCTATGTAAAATTCGTCTACAACTTATTTGCAGCCCATACCTCCAGCCGGCTGGCATTGCCCGATGTCTCCCAGGTACGGGTAACGCCGTCCATTATCCCGGACCATAAGCTGCTCGTTAAGCTCGACTGGTTGGCCCCCGGCGCCACCCAGTCCAACAGCCATACATTCGGCGTCATCAATGAACAGCATCTGCTGCTACGACTTGACTGGCTGAAGGCCACCAACATCATTGGCTCCATTGGCGCCGATCGCCCTCCACTGCTGCTCATTGGGATAGACGTGATGGATGCCGACTCCAAAGACATCGTGGCAAAAATCAACAGAGAACCAGGTGGTAAACTGACGATACTGCCTTCATTTTCAAAACTGGACCTCCCCAGTCTGATATACAATTATGAAAAAACTCCCGGCAGCGTACTTGAATATATTCAACAGCAGCTTATGTCACATCAGCTTTCACCACAACAACGCCTCCGACTCGGCGGGACCGACATTCAGAAAAACTTTGGCCCGGGCCAATAGCCCGGCCACGAAAAACCAATTCAATCATCCTGAATTCAGTTATATGTTTAGGAATTGCAAGCCCCTCAACTGTACAGGTTCAATTTATAACGTAATAGAAAAGCGCCGACCACCCGCCGCATCATTTATCACAATGACGCTTATCCGCTTTTTTATGGATCGCTACCTTCTCATGATACATTTTAATGCTGTAGACAATGCACAGCCAGCCACACAGCCCATCATCACCAAAAATTCGGCAAGCCTTCATCTGGCACTAAAAGACCTGTATGAAATTCCGGTAGATCAGTTTCATCCCAACACCGCCCAATATCAGGGATATAAGGATTTTGTCAGTGAGGCCGCCATTATTGACCTGACAGACGGAAGAAAAGCGCTTTCGACATACATCCTTCCACGAGGCGAGGAAGGCGCAGAGAACAGCCACGTATTTCTTGTCGTGGAGCCTTACACAGACTTTTCCGCATTGAAGCTATCCAATTTCATCACTCCTTACAGAGACTCGCCTGACATGCCGGTTATGCTGGAATGGGTGCTCCAAAACCAGGACGGGTACATGCAATTGGGAGATACTTATCTGCAAGTCCTTCAGGCTGTCATGGACAACACAGTAGAAAACCAAAAAGTACTGAGCCCATTAGTTGTTAGCCTGGACCTTACAGGGTTGCACCACGATGACAGACCTGTCAAAGATTTATCACACAGCGACCACATTTTTACCGTTGAACATTTCTTTGAAAACCATCTGCCAGCTTACAGAAACCTTGTTCATCTTCCGGCAGCAGTATTCGATTCCATCAATGTTCCCGGAAAGGAAGGCCATCATTTTATTAATGCTACCATCAGCAATCGGCTCATTCCCGATATCCCAATCGCTCAATCCCTGTTGATAGAACCAGGAGAGCAAAACAAGGCATTTCCCTCTCTGGAGCCGGGGCGATATATCAAAATTCACGAAGCAATGACCGACATGTCTGAGCGCATGCATTTCCCGGTAATAACCAGCGGAGATGATGCGACATCAAAGTTTATCAAGCTCAATAACTGGGAACCGTCAAACGGAAACCTGTTAAGTGAAATAGCGTCGCTCGATTTATCCAAACTCATGCTTCGAATGGCTACTGATAGCTACTTTATCAATGCCTACCACCTTAAGGTAGAATTGGCGCCAACGTCCCAACACATTAAGGCAGCAAAGGGCAGTTCTGTTACCCGCCACTATCAGTCAAAGGATTTCACGCAAATCTTATATGAAATGTGCTTTGACTCACTTAAAAGCATTCCGGCCACAGATGCGGAAACCCCGACACACAGCTTCCAGCTCAAGGATGCAAGAATTTTCGATTCCGCTGAAAGGGTAATAATGACGCTGGTACCAGGAACAAAATTACCCGACGGCATAAAAACCTCGTTCTATATTGGGTTTGACACTGACCTGCAATCCGAACACCCAATTTTTTCAAAGGTCCCGCCCAAACAGCTTCTTGACGACTGCGACCACCACTGCGTACACCAGGGGAAGTTTTATGCTCAAATTAGCCGGATCGAAAATGGTTCGCAACACTTTACCTACGGCTACGAAAAATTTGTTTATTCCCTGTTGGCCGCTCATATAACCAACCGATTGTCGGTACCCAACATCGACCAGGTCAGGATTACTCCTTCCATTGTACCCGACCATAAGCTGCTGGCCCAGCTCCACTGGCTGACGCCTGGCGCCACTCAGCCAAGCAGCCATACACATGGACTGATAAACGAGCAACATTTACTATTTCGGCTCGACTGGCTTAAAGCAACACAGATCACAGGCCATATCGGAGCTGAGCAGCCACCGCTCAGACTTGTAGGCATCGATGTACTGGACGCCACTACAAAGGATGTATTGGCCAAAATCTCCAGGGGAACCAGGAGGAAAACTTGCAATCCTGCCGTTCTCCTCAAAACTGGACCTGCCCAGCCTTATAAATAATTATAAAGCAACTCCCGGCAGTGCCCTTGAATTTATCGGCCAACAACTCAAAACGGGTCAACTCACCACCCAACAGCGCATCCGGCTCGGGGAACCAACATTGAAAAAAAAATTCGCCCTGGCCATTAGCCGTCACCAGCCAAACCCATTGATTATCCTGAATTCTGTTATATGGACACAAACCAAAATTACCTTCTCTATGTAAAATACGCGCCGGTCTTCGATCTGACCATCCACGATCATCCCACGAACTTAGCCCAACCTTTCCCTACCCTCGAAAATGCCATGTGTGCAGCGATGGCATTGTCCATGCATCAATTTAGCAAGGCAGTCGCCGCCGCTGCCGGCTATCTTTTTTACGTTGAGCGGATGAATATTTTGGATCTGAAAACCGGCCAGCAACTTGTATCACTCTATGATGATGGAGGGACCAAGGAACCGCTTCATTACATTTACCTGGTAGCCGAACAAGGTTTTGATCACAATCGACTTAAAATGCCAATCGTCAGGCGAGATAATATCGATATCCCTGGTTTTCTACCGATTCTCTACTATACAGATAAGGACCCTACCATACAGGTAACCCGAGACCTGCTAAAGTTCTGGATAATATCAATGGTGTGCTGATCAGAAAGGATGCATTTGTGCTTCCGCAGCAGTATAGCGTGGAACTAAAGGGCTATCACCTTGATGGTGGCTTTGTTGGCGACGACGGGTTCAGCCTCCCTATAAAAACAGAAAGGCATCTATTTCTGAGGCCGATCATAGCAGGACTGACACTGGCAACAATACCAGGACACCTGTTTGATAAGGAGCTCGCCATTGAAAAAAACGCGCAATACTACTGGGAACATGGGAGCTTCGGCCACTTTGGCGCTGACCGCCCACCGCTGGGTGTGATTTTGCTCAATACGCCAACATCACCAAGCGAAATATTGCCCCCGCCGCCCAGGGACGTTTCATCGTGGGCGATCCGTTATACCTGTACCTGCTGACAAGGCTTGGCATGCGCAATATTGCAGTGAATAATTCCAATAGTATTCAGGCCATAAGGCTGGACGCCTATACTGATGGCAACCGCCAGTACCGGAACCGATGCCCGAAATTGCGTCCATCGCCAAATTTCTTGACATCAAAATTAACGAAGACCCGGATTTTGACTATCAGGGCGTCATCCGCTATAAGTCAGGAACGGGATACGTAAGATTTCCCGGCACTTCAGATAACTATATTCATGGCGACTTTAAATCTGTACTGCACTACCTGATACTTACGCCCGTGGAAAAGTATTTCCCAAATGCCCTTAGCAGAGACGGTGAAAACATTATCGTCCATGAAGCGGTATTAATGGACAGACACAGCAGGCCACTAATTCGCATTACGCACGCCTCAAATTTGGGAGAACAGGCAGATACGCTATACCTGCAGATAGCACCTGACATGGCATCCCACCCAGCGCTGCAGGATTTTCCGTTAAAAACCCTTTCCTATAACCAGACCGAATACCTCCAGGTAAGAAACGACATGTTACACACCCCTATCGCCCATCAGCTGGAAGGTCGGATTCAAAGTACAGACGGATTCGACCTTTGGCTGATCTACTATGGACAGAACTTTTTGGTAAGCCAGGCGGCCCTTCGTCCGGAATGCCGAATCCCGGACCCGCCGCTATATGCAGAAGGTGACCAATACCTTGTAAATATGGCCTGGCGGGTACCCTTCCAGAAAGATCCATTCCTGCAATCAACCGGCTACCCCGATGCAGAACAGGCACTCGCCAGCTTAAAACACCTGCGGGAAGATTTGTTTTATGGCATATTCATGGCAGAACAAAAACCCCCATGCTGCTGGAAGAAATATTCATCTTCTCCATTGACACCAAACAGCCCGTATTTAGGATTATCGTCGACCGCAGGGCTCAGCCCAAATATGAAATTACCCCTGACGCCAAGGACGATTTGAAACTGGCCATCGCCTATATGTTCTCCCAGCCACAGGACAAAGATTCCATTTTCTCCGTTCTCAAGTCACAACCCTTTCCCTGGACACAGCAGCAAGAACGCCCCAGATCCAGGTCCAAAGACGCGGACGAAGGCTTACAGCCGAAATTATAAACCATTTACGTGTAAAATGAATGCCATGCAAAACAATACTAATCGTTATCTGTTCCATATCGCCTACGAGACGATAGCCCCGCAGGCCGAAATGCGTCCCAATGTGATGCAGCCTGTTGCTACCTTAGATATGGGTCTCAAAAAGCTGTTCGAAATAGATCCTGCTGAATTCTTTTACGCCAGCAGCCAGCAAAAGGGCCATAACCAATATATAAAATCTGTTTCCATCATCGATTTGTCAAAAGGCGATGTGGCATGCAAGACCAGGGCAGTTTTTGAAAACCAAACCGTTTCGCTCGATATAGATTCCAGGGCAATGAAGTGGTGGCTTTCAACTATTTCATTCAAAGACTTTTCAGATGCGTTGAAAGACAGCAATTATTCCCTTGACTTCCTTTGGTATAACAGCAAGAACAAATCGGCTTGCGTGGGAGCCGGATACGCGCAACTCTTTACAGCAAACACAAAACAGTGGCTGGTTTCCGATGTACCTTGGCCGACAACGTCCTTTCGACTGGAGACCAGCAGAATCATGCACGATCAACATCAAGGAGTGCCCTACACCCAAAATGATTACTACCCCAACCTGTTCCAGCCCCTGGCAGCCATGCTCTCCATTGCCCCATCACAATACTTCACGGCCTTTTCCCATTCTCACGGAAACGATCCGACTATAAAATCCGCTATCCTTTTTGATGAGGATTTCCAGCAGGCCATCCTTGCAAAAATCTCCATGTATCCCGTGCTAAGACAATTTGTTCAGCACGACAATGACCAAAGGGGCGTTTATTTGGATTTCCACGCGATGATGCACGGCCCGCTGGCCGGACTTGGCCTGACAAACGTCAAAGTGGATCGGCAGGGTAATGCCCGACCGGTTCATATCGCCGACTACAATGTGTTTTCTGCCGAATATACTCCTGCTATGAGATCAATAGCCGACCAACATGCTGAAGGCTGGCATCTGGCCAGCAGATGCAATTACGAAGTACAAGTTCATTCCAATCACCGGGAAGGAATTTCTTCCAATTACCCATCAGCGCAAAATCTCTATTTCCGTCGCACCAACTACCATACCGACTCCCCGCTTGACGCCATTTATCATGCCATCAAGTACGCCCTTCCCCTTTTTGACCGTTCCGCAATGACAGACAACGGCATGTTCATCGATTCAGTGAAAATCCTCGACCATCAACAAAAACAACAACTATTAACATTAATGTTCTCCAATGATCTATTAACAGATCAGACACCGTTTCCAGAATTTATCTGATCGCCTCCCCGCAGGCTATGGAGTTGCCCGGCATCGGCGCCCTGATCTCATTGGCTGCCAGCCCGCGAAAAGATGCTGATGGCAATACCTACATATTGGTTGGCAGCAGGGAAGTTGAGGGTACTTTAACGTCAGATGCCTACCGCAATTTTTTCATCAACAAACTGCTTCATTTTTTAAAGAACTATCGGAACAAAACCCGGGCTATATGCGTGATTTGTCCCTAAAAAACGATGTCAGCAAACCTTACATTATGGAATTTGGCTGCTCTGCAAGCCATAGCCAAAACCTGTCTGACAATTTTATTAGTTATGTCAGACTACCATTTTCGGGCATAAGGGACGCCCTACATTCACTATCAGATATAAACCCTGCATATTTCCAACGACTTGACATCGCGCATGCTGACCTCAGTTTGCAGATAAGAGAAGCCCGCATATTGGATGCCGCAAATCTCTCTACCCTTGTTTCCGGATCCTGGTCAGAGAGCGAGAAGAAAATCATCTACCGCCTTCATGAAAGCCCGGCCTTGGAAGCAGACGTTCGTTTGGCCGCAATCCACGTCCTCAATATTAAACAAGACGATCAGGCACCAAAACAAAACAGGAAAAGGGAAAGGAACCTGGATACCCAAAATCCAGGCAAAAGACGCAAGTAATCGCATCGGCGCCTCCATCAGTATAGTGGAGGCGCACCTTTAACCAATACCACCCCATTGTGAAGCGGTAATACATTTGATCACGGCTTCAATTCCTGCAACTGTGTAGTGCTCATTCTCCATTATATAAGTGCTATATAGGACTTTACCCCATTCAAATGCTGTTACTTAACAGCGTAGCCACCGCGTAAACACCAACTTCCACCGAAAGATTATATGGAAAGACGCACATGGCCGCAATCAACAGCACCCACCATCAGACTTTCATTATTGCTATCGGCATCCCACAGTGCTAAGTCCTTTTAAATGGTTTTATCATGGAAGAAAAGAAACTCCCGATACAATTTATTGCATACTTCAAATACCAGCCCGTAGATGGCGCCAACCCTACTCCCCGAAAAAAGCGCATGTGACTGTCAGCGCAAATATTTTTGACGTACTCAAGGAGTTCCTGCTACTGGCACCCGACTATTTCGACAAAAGAGCGGCTTCGTCTATCGGTGTTCATCATTACATACAGGAGGCGATGGTATATGATTTAAAAAATGGGGACGCATTGTTCAGATTATGCACCGCCGAAGGCACAACTGACGATATTATCAGGCTGCAGGCGCTACGTGCAGATGTATCGGGACTTTTCAGCGGCCTGGCCGAACATTTTCTTTTCCGGCCGGCAGAGAAATTTACCCTTGAACTGTTCGAGTATCTGCCGGATCCCGGCATCCTTATTCCTACCACCGGTTATGCGCTTTTCTACCAGGTGGTCAACCAAGGGTTGGTCAAAGAAGACATCCACCTGGTGGATGCCCTCTATTCAGCCTCTTACATGGGCATTCGGCTCAGTGGATCGGTCGTAAAAACGACGCCATTGCCTATCCTCCGATCATTCAGCACCATCTTTTTAAAACCGCCAATGATGCCATTATAAAGCTGCTGTCCACTGACCCTGCACTCTTTGACGAGCAGACAGACAACGCAGACAAATACCTGTTTCAATCCGCAGAACTTACCGATCTGGAAAACAGCATTGCCCTTGTCAGTACCGAGATGATCCCCTCCCCTGGTATACCTGACATTACGTCCCCACAAGAGCGGGGGCTATATTTGCTGGCAAGTCCTAAAATACAGCAGGAGCTGGCCCAACTCGGCATTGAACCTGACGACCAGACAGATTCGACACTATTTATCAAGCTCTTTGATACCGACCTCAAAACCGATCTTCTCCGCCCATGCCCGCAAATTGCCAACCTGGTTGTTCGCTGCCAGGCGACAGACAAACTCCTGGGGATTGGAAAGAACTTCGAGACCATTAAGACCGCACACCTATATCAGTCGTCTGAGAATAGTGCCGCAGATCCAGACCGCGAAATTCATCTACACACCAATGACCTGCTAACCGCCCTCTACGAACTAACGATGCATCCTTTGTTCAACTTCGACAAAACATTTGCTGATCAGCGACAGGAGCCGTTTTTATCCACAGCCCAGGTGCTGGACGCTAATAAGCAAAAGGTTTTCGCTATTGAAAAAATGACTATTCATCCCAATGAGCAACCCGGGATATTTATGGCCATCCATCCCAACCTGCTTTTGCATCCCCAGATCGACCCACTATTTATCTTCCAACTCAGCCAGCTATCGCCCATCTACATGCTGCGTCAGGGAGACCTGCTGTACACCCAGATTGGCGTATACCACCGAGGATGCGCTGCTTACCACGAATGGCTACTCCAAATTTGTCCACATGCTGGGGATGTATTACCTGCGCTCACAGATGGAAATGCGCCCGGAGATCATTGCTCATGGCGCACCTGCCACCAGGACCGGCGATACCTGTTACCTTGAACTGAGTTGGACCCTCAAAAAATCTCCCGAACTGGTGATCTCTTATTTTTCCTGCGATGTTGGCTTCGCCCGAATGGCAGACTGCCTCCAAACAGTCCAGCGACTCAGTCGGGATTGGGCCTACAATAACCTCCAGGATTTAACAAAGCACAGCCTGCGGCTCAATAGCGTGACCCTGCTTGCTGCAGACCGCCAGGCAATATGCCAGGTATACAAAGCAGGTTACGACTCACTGGTCTGGACATTTGATTCTTTTACGCTCGGTCTTGAAAAAATATAGAGATGATATTTAAATCATTTTGCTATTCAGCATCACAGCGGCGCCGGTCCCATTCCGGCCCCGGTCAGCAACCTTGAGACATCCCACTGCACAATCCACCCACCCGATTTAATAAGTGCTACGCAGGTAAGCCCACTAAAAGATAACCTTTAAACAGCTTGTCATGAAAAGCCTTCTAACTTATTATGGCGGGAAACAGAAAATGGCGCCCATTATCGATACCTTCATCGTACCGCACGTCTTATACGAGGAACCATTTGCAGGTGGCGCGGCTTATTTCTGGTATAAACGCCCTTCGGAAGTCGAGATACTCAACGACATAAATGGAGAACTGATCAATTTCTACCGGGTCGTCCAAAACCAATATCATGAGTTACAGGCCATGCTTTCGGTGACGTTACACTCCCGGCAGATACACCAGCACGCCTGGATCATGTACCTCTACCCCGAATTATTTACCCCCGTTCAGCGGGCATGGGCCGTATGGGTGCTGGCTACCCAAAGTTTTGCCTCCAGACTGGATGGCTCCTGGGGATTTGATGTAAGCTCCGACACTACCTCCAAAAAGGTTATCAACAGCCGGGAGGAATTTACCGTCCGATACGCCAAAAGACTGGAACATGTCCAGCTCGAATGCAAGGACGCTTTATATATGATCACCAGCAGGGACACCCCTGACTCCTTCTTTTATTGCGACCCTCCATATTTCAACAGCGACATGGGCCACTATAAAGGATATACGAAGCGTGACTTCACTGAACTCTTAGACGTGCTGACTGCTATCAAAGGCAAATTTCTGCTCAGCTCTTACCCTTCAAAAATATTGGATACCTATGTTGCAAAATTCGGTTGGGCCCAGCACCAGGTAGAACAAATTGTCTCCGTAAACCTTAAATCAGGCAAGGGGAAACCTAAAATTGAGGTGCTCACCGCCAACTACCCGCTCGTTGGCCGCATCCCACAAATGGATTTATTCGGCACCTGAGCATACAATCAAGCTATAACTGGTAAGTACAGGTGAAAATTATTCCTACATAGCACATTGCACTGTTTACGACCTCGAACTTTATAGTCTATTGCTGCAAAACACCATGTGATAATTTGGAAAGTTGTTGGCTGAAGTGGAGAGGGCAACGCAGGAGTGCGACCCGTCAAGTGCTAAGTCAACCAAGTACGGATATTTCCGTTTAGCCCGAAGCATTCCTGCTTCGGGCCTTTTCTGAACCACTAAAGTACACCCAATGAAAAACGATCCTCAGCCCAAAACTACTTTATCCTCCAGGCACATTATATCTCGATGCACGTGGAAGGATTCGGTCTGACGCAAAAACTTGTCACCACCGATTCGGGCCTTGCCTACCAAACGCTCAGTACGATGGAACTGGATAACAAAAGCGATTACCTGTTCCTGTATGCTGCCCCCTCCAACATCACCTCTCTATTGGATCACATTGACGCCTTCGGCGACCCGGAGTCCCCCAGGTGAAATCGCTGGCGCAGCGAAAGGATGGCAAGATCACATTTCATGACACACAGTTTAAAAAGATAGCCGAACCCAAACATCGCCCCAAAGGGCCAAGACCATAAATACCGTTGACCCGACTTTACCATTGTTTATTAACTAAAACCATCATCTATGTGCAAACTCACCAGGGGCTTCCAAAAGGGTAGCCATTGGAACAGGGCCTATGGCCATCGCCGTCTTCTCATTTACATTGCTTTTCATGCTCTCTAAATGCCACAAGGCAGGCCCTTTAGCCACTTCACTAAAAAAAGACAGCACGATCGTTACCGGTAACATTTTTTTAGATGCCCTGGCGGCCGGTAAGGCAGACCAGTACTTTTTGACCAGATTGCAAAACAGTTATGGCCCTATTAACTGGCCCTACTACCTGGTGGGGACAACGGCCGGGCAACTGACCTATCTGGTGCCGATTTGCACCCCGGAAAAAGATTCCGTAGTCGCGCTCCTTGCCATCGAATATGGCGCCTTCGCCAAATACCGGGTATATGATCGGCCTCCGCTCCCCAGCAACAACCCAGCTATTTCCCAAGAAACACTGCGGCGAAATTTTGCATTCTTCCAAGCCTGGATCAATGATTCTCCCCAGTTTGGCGGCTACCATTTCAAATTCCCGCAACGGTCCCCAGCCGCGTCGTTGCCCTTATCTGCCGACTTCCTTTCACCGGCTAACCAGCAGGCGAGAATAATTCCGCTCGAAATATGTTATCAGTGGATTACCTGTACGGGAGATGGCAAGGGCAACTGCATCGGCAACATCTACGTTCATACCGAATGCGTCAGCGGCACCGGATGGATTGACGATAATTTCTGGCCTGGACAAACTAAAATAACAGGCATAGGCGGCGGAGGGGCCGGTATTGGTGGTGGAAGCGGCCCCACCAGCACCGCAACACCCTCCATTGTCGTATCACCTCCGGATAATCTGATCAAAGACCTGGCGATTTATCTGCGATGTTTTGATCGCTCCCAACCAGGTACCATTACCCTTTATGTCAATCAGCCACTGGCCGGATCGGATAATCCCTTTACCCTGACAGGAAAAATGGGGCATGTCTTTATCGGGCTCGAGCAGGATATAGCTGGTGTTTTTGTCAGACGGATGCTGGGATTCCACCCGGCGCAAAAAGTTTACCCAACTTCTCAGACTACCGCTCCTTCAGCGCTGGCCGCAGATGCGGGCCTGCCTTATGATGTTGCTTTATCCATCCCGGCAGATGCGGAGCAATTCGGCAATGCACTTGCTATTATTGAGCACTACCGAAGTACTTATGACCTTGAACAGTATAATTGTACCGATTTCGCACTGGACGTAATGGAAGCTGCGGGCAGACAGCTGCCTCGTACCACTGCATGGTGGCTGGTAGGAAGGGGAAGAAATCCCGCCAGTCTCGGCGAAGACCTTCGAAAGGAACCAGACGTAAACACCACCAAAGGGCATGCGCCTCAGAATACCTTCTTTTGCCAATAATAAAGCGGGGTGGCATTGCCACCCCGCTTTGGTGTCACTCATCGCTAAACTTTGGTCATGGAAGGTTTATATATCTTATCCTCTCACCCTGCCCGGCGGTTTGAGGCACCGACCAGATAAAACAGGTATTGACCGTATATTCAATCCCCCTTTTCTAACGTTGGTCAACACGCCGCCAGGAGACGGCAATTCACATCCGAGACTCCAGACATCGGAGGTGTAGAACTGTTCATATCCCCAGACATTGAATGTTACGACCAACCGGGAAGTAAAAAGCGAATTACCTACCGGTCCCCCGACCGGCATGTAGTTAATAGATAGAATTGTTGCATCGATGCTGATCACTAAACCCGATTCCAGCTCCACGCTGACCGCAGGCAGCGGCGTTGTTCCCAGCAACGTGGTAGCGTCCTGGTAACTATTGACGCACATAGCGGCAAGCGTGATATTTTTGGGTAGCCACGGCCAGATTGGAACAGGCACAAGCGGGATCACAGGAGCGGGCTTTATAGGCCCGAAATCTTTTGAGCAACCGGTAATCAACAGCACGGCAGCTGCCCACAACACAATCTTTTTCATAAATGAACTATTGAATGAGGAAAAGCCGGCAAGGGATGCCGGATATCAGTGTGTGGGAGTATAATATTACCGATGGCCGCGAAGGCTATATGCTATATAGGAGAAACAAATTTGAAACTGGGGAGTGGTTAAAAAATCAGGCAGCCGTTTGACCGGCTGCCCTTGTTTTGAACAAACATGAATGGGATGCTTATTACACCTAAAACGGAGATATCCCCGGCATCGGACGGTCCGCAAGCAGCGTCCAGCACCATTTAATATGGCTCTGATCTCCCATTACCAAGGTGATAACCGCCAGTATTCTAAAGCCATATAGAATGACTGACAATACGCCCGAAGTGTAGTGGGCTTTGCTGCCCCAGGCATCAGATCGCGTATCTGGTTTTTAATGTTGCTCATACTTTTGATTTAAAAACACGAAATATGGATTTCTCCACTTTTACTACTCCCATAGAATATAGCCATGTTAAAAGTTAAGGTTGCTGCCCGTCGATGGGTGCGACGGCAGTCCTGAAAGTTGCCCGGAGGGCCACGTTGAATCATAAGCGTTGAATTTTTAGAATAAATCATCAATTTTTCTGATGCATTTACCACAGATCACCATTGCCTCTTTTTGGAGAAAGCACCACACATAGACTGCCTGATCCCCCGCAACAGAGCGGGGAATAAAGCTGGTGGCTCCAGTTGGCGCCCTCCTTTATTTAAAAGGGAGGGCTATGAAATACATCAACCCAGGAGAAAAAAGTTTGTTATATCCGAAGGATAGTGGCACTTAGACTTAAGGGTTCTAACTACAGGGTTAGGTCCGGTAATGTCTTCCGTGTTTATTTTCATTAGGGCGAATCGTCCCCTAATAAATAGTATCCTCAGAATGGTATTCGGGTGAATTTTACATGAAATTTGATAATAGGATAAAAAATCAACACACGACAATATGCAGGAGCTGTATGAAACTCCTGATCAGAGGCTTAAGAAAAGTGGAGTAATGGAGATAATCAATTAACTGTCCGATACATGGGGAATCGTCAATTATTTACGAACTAATTTACAAAAAGATTCACGTTAATGCATCAACGCAATAAATGATTACAAGTCAAATTCTCAAAATGTCAGTTTAAAAAACATCAATATGAGACCTTTTTTACATGCTGGTTGATCGGGCTGCGTTTATAATTTACTTTATAGGATACCGGATGGGTGCAAAAACACTCGAGAGAGCCCCTATGAATAATCATTTTACAACGGCGCGTATGTTCATCAAAGTCAAAGAGCCGGTATAGACAATACCGCTCCCCGTAACTTTTACTGGCCTCAAGTTCCCGATCGGAAATATAAAAGGGGGCCTGCGCTGTCCTGGTCGTTTTCACTTCTATAACAATGGGGGTGCCATCCAAATCAAAGCTGTCGATATCATAGCCCAACCCGTCGCCTTTCTCTTTAGCGGTCCAGACGGGATGAAGCTCAGGCTGAAGTTCATACAGCTTGCGCCGTTCATAGTCAAGGACCGCTTGTTCGCCTAAATTGCCCAAGACCTTTTGGGAAACCGCAAGTTTTAAAAAATCAGTTTTTATGGCTTTACCACTATATGGTGGCGGCACTACGACCTCTATTCCCTCGTCGTCCATCACTTTAATATCAAACGGCTCCTCTTCTACCGGCTCCATTTGCCATTCGTTGTCAACCGTCGCATAGATAATATCCTGGGTAAGCAGATGGTAGGCAGGATCCGCGTAGTGGTCTGCGCCCAGCCTGCCGTGGTGCAATTTTAACAGCTCGTCATCTTTGATCACCCATTCCCTTACAATTTCACATAAACCAATATACATTTCCACATTGGTGTACACATTACGTTTACTAACGTGCGCCGGGAAGCCAACCCGCGCGGCAAACCCCTGAACATTTCATATTTGTACAAGAAGTATTTTTCCGGATAACGGAGGCTCAGATAGACCATACAGGCACGGGTATCCTGAAAGGACTGCTTCCTGTCAGGTATACACAATGAATGCAGCGCTCTCATTCCTTCGCAGAACTCGGCAAGCCGATCTACCAAAGGCTCCTGTTCGTTAAATAGCGAATGAAACAACGTCCGCACCGCTGCTACATCCCTGTTCATATATTCAGTGATCATTCTTTTGGG
Organism: Chitinophaga sedimenti; assembly: GCF_023156195.1. Lineage (GTDB taxonomy): Bacteria > Bacteroidota > Bacteroidia > Chitinophagales > Chitinophagaceae > Chitinophaga > Chitinophaga sedimenti. The sequence goes on along the minus strand of NZ_JAKUKA010000001.1, from coordinate 5,620,838 downwards.
AAAGTATTGCTGCGTGTCCATCAACCATCGCGTCCCGGAAAGACTGTTAAGCAACATATCTTTGAAGTCGGGTGCTTTCGGGTTGAAATTGTCCTGAAAACACTTTACAGCCGCCCATTTGTAAATTTCGGCGTTGGAGATAGCACTAAAATTCGCTTTATACTTTTGTATAATATTATCAAGAATGGCAAAGTTGATCATCTTAGGTGAATTAAGGTGAGGCATCTGGCCTTTTAGGCAAATCGAACTTATTGGAAATATTTTAAAAAAGTAGCCGTTCGGTTGGTTAATTCTTTGATCCGCGCCGTTTTAATAGTATATCCCTCCTTCAGTTTCGTCCAACACCAAACATTAGCTATATGTCTGCCATCCTTACAAAGGTTGATGAGCAGCTTCCCAGGCTATTCCCGTTCATAAAAGACGACCTGGATGCAGCTCTATTAAAGACCACACAAGATCAGTTAACGACTGCCGACCTGACAGAAGACACAGCACTTAACGAAACCGAATTTCAGCAGGAGTCTTTACTGCGTATTTTATTAAGACCTCAGAAAACCGCCCGCCAGCTTGGCTACCTGAAACTATTTGATTGCGCTGGCCATCATATTTTTGAGAATCTTTCAACGCAGGATGGCGAAACCGTTAAAGCCATCATATTAGAAAACATCTACAGGAGTCAAGGCGGATTCTATGAATTGTTGTCTTATCTGCTGGCCGCCCAAAAACACATCGACCAATACTGCGACGATTGGATAAAGCTCTGTCCCGGGTTAAATGGAGAGTATCCGGTACTGGTCGCCATGAGTAAACCCAACCAGCCTATCGCGTCGATACGTCCCTTTTCCATATTTCTATCATCAGATCAACAGCTGCCGTACTATCATTTCCAAGCGGCAGTATTCTTGCTGCAATCAAAAGGCCAAGTTACAGATGTTGCCGCCCCCAACCAGTACTGGCCGCTGTAGCCTGGGAAGTGAGGCCGTATTGGAAAGACTGGCAGAACAACATGAAATGGCCCAGCGGGACCTGCCAATTGAGTCCATTTCCTATCTGACTGTCCCTTCTGAACACAACGGACACTCGGTAAATTATGAGCCGTTATATCCGGGACTCAATATCTTACACAGAGATTTCAGCGTTAAAAATTCAGGGAGTACCATTTTACCACTGAGTTTAAGAAATCAATGCCCTTTTTGGCCGAGATCATCACCAATTACGTGAAAGATGCCACCTGGGACAACTATTTCAGACGTGGAGTTTCGGCATGGCTATACTCCTCGCCAATACATAACTCGGGATACGATACCATAAACTTTCACTATGCCTTTGCCAACAAACTGCGGCACCGCTACTATAGAGACGCCATACCTTTACTTGATGACCTCTGCCATGCCGCCTTGTTTCGGCTTTGCATGAAAGACCGTTATAAGTTTGCAGACCTGTGCCACAACTTATTGCTTAACAGGATACAGTTTTTCCGGTTCTATGCGCTCTGTATTGCCTTCGACCATCTATTATTTAAGCATCCGGGCCTCAGTATTGTTGACATTTCTTTTTATTCCGATTCGCTCTTAACCGGACTTACGGTCATAATAGACGATGTTGAACAGTTATTTTATATTCAGCCCCTTGACATTAGGATGAACAAACCGGCTCTCGCCAAATACATCCTGAATGAAATGCAGCAGGTACACGTTGTCATGCAAGCTACCGGTGAAGCTGACGGGATAATGCCCATTTTTTTACCCAACCCCACACGCTTACTCATTTGTTGGAGATATATAATAAAGGTAATGTTTTTGGACCGAAGGACATACCGGGCATGCAAGTGTGGTACGGCTCAGAAAATAATACGGACACGTCGACATCTTGCTTTTTAGAAGCTATCAAAACAAGAACACCATCAGAGATCCAGAGCGTCCTGATGAAATCTCTACCTCCTTATACGTTGCCAGGAAATCGCTTGGGAGTATTGATGGATAAATATCTGCAAGTCTAAGTAATAGCGGATGATTGTGAAGAAACACCACGTAAGGCTATATGATTTACATTGTTTGTTTAGGTTTCTGAGGGAGAAGCTCCTGGTCACATGGCGAAATACTAACATGTTAACATATTCGTACACTTCTCAAAACATAATTTAGCGGTATTTTAGCGTTAAAAGACGTTGTTGTTCTGTTACGCTAAATCGCAGGTAAAAAAATATGGGAAGTTATTGCAGTATTAAAATTGCCGGTTACGAGTTTGATTCTTCTAAAAGTTACATAAACCCCTTTTATGCTCTCATTTTTTCTGAAAGCAATAGGAGGATCAGACGTGTGCATTTCAGCGAATATTATACTTCCCCAATAGAAGATGGCGAGCTTGTCGATTGTATTGAGTATGCCGCTACGGCGTCTATTGTTAAGGAGAGGTTAGAGCTTTTAGGGTTCAAACTGGAACGAGCCATTCTGGAATATGAATATTTATTAAAAGACAAGCTCAGCTCATTTGAAAATATCTCATTCGAGCTTGGTCAGGTAAAAATCAAAGAACTTATAAACCAAGGGTTTAAGGCATGGCTTGCAATCACAGCTTCTATCATTGAAAATGAAGTGAAATACAGAAACCTTGATAACACCAGAAACAGAGCCCATGATGATCTGGCTACCTTTATAATCGATCAAGGTGTAATAGGAGAGTGGGTATTGAGTTATCCTTCCGCCGAATTGGGCCTTGGCCTTCGTGCAATACTGGAAGCAGTTGAAGAATCTTCCGAGTTAGTTTTAGACGTCACCTCACTTATTTACTCCGGGCATTACGAAAAAAATGAACCTATTTGCCTCAACACGGCAATGGGCGAAGCGAGGCGGTCACAATCGTTTCAGAAAACGCTGATTTTAACTGAGGGCACAACTGACCTGAACTTTCTATCAAGATCATTTGCGCTTTTGCGACCCCACTTGTCTGAATATTTCTCGTTTTTGGATATTACCGCCAGCAAGCCAGACGCGGGAACATCTGGTCTGGAACGAACTATCAAGACGCTCGCGGCGTCAGGAATTGCCAACAACATTGTAGCCGTGTTTGACAACGACTCTGCTGGGCAAAATTCTGTACTGGCGCTTCAAAAGTTAAGTCTTCCAACAAACATAAACGTCACCATTTTACCCGATTTGGACTTTGCCCGCACATATCCAACGATTGGACCAAATGGCACGACAGATGGAGACATCAATGGCCGCGCCTGCTCCATTGAGCTCTACTTGGGCACCAATATTCTAAAAGATGATTTCGGTGCATTTATACCGGTAAGATGGGGAGGTTTCGTTAAGGGATCTCAAAGTTATCAGGGTGAAATTGAGCAAAAGTCTCTTATTCAGGATAGATTTAGAACCATTTTAAGTGTAGCGGAAAAGGGCGGATCAACTCTCGAGCATGACTGGACAGGGATGTGCCTAATCCTCGATCACATCATATCTATCGTATCATCAAATAACTCAGTTCAATTTAATGGAGTCTCCGAAATGGACGACCAAGCATGAATCGAAGACAATTTTATGAACCTTAATTAAAAAAGAAACCATTCGGCTTCTCATCAATGTAGCGACCTTCAAAGTATTGCCTTCTATAATCAACGCGATACTTAATGGTAAACACCAAAACCTTCCGTATATTTAACGACCAGGTGTATTCGCTTTATGAGTTATTCTGATAGACCCAAATATGACAAATCTGCTGTTAATTCTGATAAGGGCCTTACCAGATTCAAGGAGCATTTCTCGATGAATAACGGCTTTATAGCTCGACAGGAGTTGCCCGATTTTGGGTGCGACTACATGGTTGAGTTATGTGAAGATATGGAATGCACCGGAAACAAGTTTCCAGTTCAGCATAAAAGTATCGCTACCCCAAAAATAATTGGAAAGGGGAAATACATAGCTTACTCCTTTAAAACAGCAACCCTAAATTACCTTTTGGCGCACCGGCCTTATGCTGCATTAATTGTTGTGTATGACACCGGAAATGACATTTCCTATTACACCTATGTTAAGGATGCTTACCTGCGTTTGAGAGATCACGATCCTAAGGGTTTGTGGAAAATGAATGAAACTGTCAAACTTCACATTCCAACCGCTAACATCTTAGATGCGACGGCCATCAAATCCATTCATTGCGATCTGTCAAAGATGTTTGCCAATCTCAAGTCAATGTATGAGGACTACGGATTGAACTATGAACTCCCTGTTCTGGAGCCTCAATCAACTTCAGCAGAGAGTAATGTACCCAAAGAAGACACTGTAACATTCCTGAAAAAATATGGAATTTCACTGTTACTTCGCAGAGATGTAGGAACGCTACGGAGTCGACTCGAATCATTACCAATAACTCAAATCGTCAACGATGCTGAACTCTGCCTTCTTTGTGCACAACTTTACAATGAGATCGATTTAGACATTGATGCGGAATATATGCTTGGAAAGCTCAGCCGGCATCGAAATCTGCAGCCTGTTCAAACATCGGCTATGGAATGGACTAAACTGCAGAATAAAGCAAGGCTTGGCAACATAAACCGCAGTGACTACTACGTGCAAATGGAAGCCCTTCTTGAAAACGAGTCATCAGGATTACCTCAAAACACCATAATGATTGAATTGGCGTTAGAAGCGTGCAAAATTCAGGATGTCGTCCCCCAGATGGCATTTCCAGTGGACATTGTATCAGGTTTTGATCGGTTTTCAAAAAGAATCCAAAATCTGACAATTGATGAACAAGAGAAATGTCATTTATTAGTTCTCAATGCGCAGAATCGCGGCACCCTAATGTTAAAGATGAATGCGTTTTTTCTTGCAATTAATCGAAAATTAGAGGCAGACGGAGAAATTGTTCCAGCGCATATAAAACAGGAAGCTGCAGATTACATTCTTAATCTTCAAAATGGTTTTCTTAAGGAAGCCGAGCACGTTCGGTCGGTCGCACAAGAAAATGGTTGGAAGATATTAGATGGAGAGTCCAGCTATCTTATAGCAGAAAAGAGCTTAATTCTCCAACGGGCTATGCTTGTGAATAAAATTCCTAAATCTGCCTTTTCGCAGGAGGAGCGAAAAACACAATTATTAAATTGCCTTAAAAATGCCAACATCGCATATCGAAATTTCGTAAAGTCTCACTATATTCATCAGGCATATCGGTCCTTATGCCTAATGCTTGAACTTAAGGCCCTGGTTCAATTCTACCAAGTGGAAATAGAGATAGATGACGAAGGCTTAACGAGAATTTATGAAAAAGTACGTAATGATCTCGATTTGCCATCTTATATCCCGCCATCCATAAAATTAATTGAGGACTATATAACAGTACCTGAAACGGAGTAGGCCCCGTGCCCTTCATACGTCACAACATGTCCAAGTCCTTAGGCGCAGTTCTACAAGTTCCATTAAAATAAGTGAACTGAGCGATTTACCTCCCCTTCCAATTGATCCCTTTATTTTTTTTTATTGTTATCAGAGCGGGCAAAACTCCAGCCCCCATATTATGCAACAACCTACCTCACCACATCTTCCCAGGCTATTGCCTGAGCATACTGCCCGATCAGTACCTGCAGGTCAGAATGAAAGCGGCTGGAGGTGGAACAAACCACGTGGATGGTGATATCTCTGCCCGCCATCCTGACCTGGTAACGACGAGGAAGCCCCTGGCCCATCAAGGAGACGCTTATCCCATTACCGGCAAGGTAATATTGCAACCAGGAAGCTGTACTGCTTTGGCCACTACTGGACCCGCAAATAACATTGGTAATGGTAGGCGTCCGCTCCAACAGCTCCGGGGATATTGGTGTAGGTAACGGGTGCAATGCTGGTATCTGCAGAACCGGGATAGATCCGCAACACCTGCCCTCCCATATCCGCAATGGCCAGTCCCAAATGGTCAAGTATCCGCTTCCGCTCTTCCACCGCCTTGTCTCCTTCATAGGAATTCAAGGACGCTCCGGCTATCGATGAAACAACCGCCCAAAAAGAATTCCGCCGATTAGGATAGAAAAATTCAAACTTTCTTTTGATCACCGGCGGGAACGTGCCGAGCATCAGTGATCGGGCGCCAGCCGGAATGTGCGGAAGAAATGGATGATCCTCAACTGTGGAATGATGCGTCACGTTGTTTAACATGCAAAAAATTTATTGTTACGTCCTTTACGGCCCTGGTGTCGGTCGGCACCGATTAGCAGCCGGTCTGCCAGCCTGACGGATTTGGTTTTCTGCTTAGGTCCGATGATACCAAGGTCCAACAGCACCAAGTCCGTGAACGTTAGAAAGCTATCGGTGTAATATAAAAGCTCGATGATCTTTTGCATGTTTATCCGACTGGTGGATATCGCCTGAACATTCCCCTCCTTATCTGTTGGGAACCGAAATACCCTGGAGTGGATATCCAATTGATGGAGGGTAGTATTCAGATCACTGTACATACGCCTGAACCTGGCCAGTTTTTTCCTTAACGGCCTTGGCATTTTACGTAAATCCAAACTATCGAGGAATGTGCTGAAATGCCGCAGTACCTGCGTTAGTTTATGTTCCCGCTTAAGTCTGGGGTCATTAATTCCTGGCAGATATTTTTCTGCGTCAGCGACATTGGCCTTAAGAACAAGTTCCAGAGAATGACGAATTAAGAAAAGCAAAGGAACATAGACCTGCTGCAGTCGAACAGTACCGCTAAGGATTTGCTCCAAAAGCACTTCGATTACCCCATTATACTGGCTCCTAATTTTCCACATGGTATTGCTCTCCCCATGTGAAATGTCAGATCCCACTCTCTGTGTTTGTTGTCAAAATCAATAGCGGGAGAAATGGACCTTGCCCCATAGATCCCGGCTACCACCATGTCAGCATGGTCTTTAAAGAATTTACTCGTTTCTACCTGGCTGCCTCCCGGAAAATACAATTCCCCGGTAGTAGGGTCACGGGCATACCGATAACAGGATCCATCCGGATCCCTGTCTATGGTACTGATAAGCGTCTGTAGCTTTTCAGGAAGCGCAGCGATTCCGCCAAAGGGCTCGGCCATATCCTTAAAGTCATGGCTGAGCGGCACCGGGAGCCCCTGCCTGGCAGCTTCGGCTTTTAATTGCAGCTCCAGACAATGTCGCATCAAAAACAATATCGGCCTGGCATTGCAATTATAAGGATACCCCTGACCAATGCCTGCTGACATGATAGCATTCAGCGTATCAGTATAGGACTCGTAATATTGCTCCCAGGTGGTAATGGCAGCAACGCCGGACAATTTGAGGCGAGCACCGGCACTTTTGCCCGAAAGCCGGAATTTATTAAATAACATGGAATATCAATATTGGATTTAGGGATTATTAGAGACAGCACGGTTTTTATTCCTTGCTTTGATCAATTCAACTGCCTGAAAGGTATAGGGCCGCAACTGTAATTTCTGCTCCAGCCCCACCATAGCGTCTCGAAGGCTTGGCTTGTCGAAAACTGGTTTGAATTTATAGAATTCCGAAATATGTATAAGCTCAATTGCATTACAAATCTGTTGATAAGACCTTCCCAAGTAGCCTTCCTGAGCAAATAGCATACTGGCCCGACTAATTAAATTTATATGATTTGCCATAATCTGTTCATGATCATCATGCAGCATTGCATGGTTCCACCCCTCAAGCGCTAACAGGGCCAATTCTATATTTAAGTGGATTCCCCCAAGGATGGCATAAGACTCCGCTTCAACAAAAGCATTATTATACTTACTCGCCTGTTGCCCCAATGACAAAATCTTTCCCTGAAATGATGACATCTTCGTATCAATTAGGTGAGATTGAGCCAATAAATTTTCAATATCTGGTGTTCCATCAAGGGCAAATTGATTTTCAGCCGCTATACATTGCTGTTCGCGCAACCGTTGAAGATACCTCCCATAATTTTCCGCATTCATTACCTGGAGCATCAATTTTTCGCCGGCTTTTAATTTGCTCCGCACAATTTTCCGATCGTTTTCCTCTATGGTTAACTCTGTATTCTCCGCCTGAAGTACTTCTACCGGCTCCTCCAATATTTTGTACTTCTGAATATAGAGGTCAATGGCAAGATCACCTTTAACAAGGTCAAAGTATTCTGTCCTCAACCGTATCAGATGATCAATAAACTCCCGCCTGTTATATCTGTATAAGTTATAATCATTTATTACGGTTGCCCATTCTGCAGATAATTTCAAATTGCGATCAATCTCTGGTCTATACAGCCCCTTGGCCAGATAGTACTGGGCGTCAATGTACATCCCAATCTCATGGTAGGCCATACCCGCAGTGATCGACAATAAAGGATCACCGGTTAGTGTTATGTTGGGAATTACCGACACTATTTGAAACAACTTCTTGAGCTGGCCACTTTGTAAAAATACATCCCGTATTGCCTGAGCGCCCGTTCGGGTATATTCTGGGGAGGAAGATACGTCGTCTTCTCAAGACCAGTACGCGCAATCGGTAATCCGTGATCGTAAGCATGCCGGGCGTACATGTCGTTAAAGTTGGTAAAGGTTTTGCGCATGTACGCATGTATCTGCTGTACAGACTGATGCGTTAATTCATTTTTAACCGGAATCCGAATGTTAACACTATCCTGTTGCTCCCAACTATCATCTTCGTGTGCATCTTTGAGCCGGAAGTAAATGTTATCTACGTAGTCGTAATATAACTTTCCATCAGGCACAGAGTAAAAGACCACCATCCCGACCACTGGCTTATACTCCATCAGATATCCCAGTCGGGACAATTCGAAATTGTAGGAGATGAAACGCCCCCATCGACATACTTCGGCGACTGTACACTTTTAAGCTGCAAAGGAAACCTCCACATTTTGGCATCGCCATCATGGACCACCTCTATAAAGTAATCGCATCCCTTGTCCGGAATATCCGCCCTTGATATGTAACCATTCGGTTCGTAAAACAGCGCTGTCAATGCCCTTACGCTTTCAGCGGAGTTATTGGCGAATGTATCGACCCTTGGTCTATCAGATAATGCCATAGATAACTAAAGATAAATTTTTCTATTGCCATACCCAATACCTCATTACACTGGCAACAGAACTGAATCATTTATGCACTGCCCATTTTACAACACACTACTTAAGGACCATAGATGCAAAGCATGCCCCCTTTCGTGGCTGGCAAAGCTCCGGCACACAGGGCTAACCAAGGCCGTGTTCATCGCCCTCTGGGGCGATGAACCGCTAAAGTTTGCTCCAAAAAATCTCCACCACGTCCATGATAATTTGTCAATGGACTGCGGTCGTATTTTTTTGGGCAAAGCCTGGTGTAGCCGGCATCGCGGCGGGAATGAAAGCCATCACGGAAGGGGGCGCTGGGAGGGAAATGTTTTTGCTTTTTTCTCTCACCTTCTAAAAATTAAACATCATGGGCGAGTACGTGAATTACAAAGGAAGACCGGTCAAGATCGGTACCTGTGAACTTCTTTATTATGTTTCCTATCAACGTTACAAAGAGGAATACGGCTATGGTCGTCTTAAATGGGAAGAAGGCAATGCCTTTCCCGCGTCATACCTTGCACCTAACGTTTTCGTTTTTCGGTTTCCCTTCCCCGATGAAGACAATGTAAGATTTGGCCAGGTAGCAGCGCATAACCGTACAATCGACGTATCCATCCCTAACAACGGCGACATCGTTGCAGCCGCAAAATCAGATGCGACCAAAGACATGGTCATCGGAATATGGGGACAGAAACTGGTCAATGCCTTTCCTGACGGCCGGCTTATACTGGCACTGGTCGTAAGGAGTTCAGTGGATGACCAACTTTACAGGCTTGAAGACCCGGCCCAGGCGGCCAAAGTCGTAAACGCGATCTGCATCCAGTACATTCAGGCAGATATTGCAGCGGAACAAAAATACTTCTGGACTGCCGTATGTGCAAGAATCACGCAGGGCTATCGCCTGTAGCCGCAAAAAATGCATGCCGGGTAATAACCCGGCATGTTCTTTAATATAGAAGCATCAAATAAATCTATCAGTTGCGCTTATAACGCGGTTGCAGATGGAAAAATGTAATAGCCGGAAAAATGGGTATTTGTCATGGTGGTTGCAAAGTCGCAACCCTGGATATAAAGCTAAAGGGAGAGTAACCAAAAATAAGACATATTTACTGTATTCGGTCACAGGGTGACGTGATGTCCGAAAATTTCCTGCCGGGCTGGGGCGGCAGGGATGCCGGATAAGGATTGGTTAACGGCTGAAATCAATTGCAGATCCTGCCCCGGCAAATTGCAGGGCGGCGTAAACTAACATTCCGCCACCGCCCCTGTTATGATGAGTTTGAGGTCGTAGGGCCTGAGCACCTTCTTTAAGTTCGGGATATTGAAATGCTGGTGTGTAAATACCTCCATCAGACTCAATTCTCTTGCAGCGGCGACCTTGACAATTGCACACACCGCCTCTGCAAACTGCTTTTCCTTTAAGGCGTTGTAATACTCGCAACGAAACTGACCAGGGATATGGCCCAGGCTGACCACGAAGAAAACGTTGCCTTTTGTATCAGCCAACAACAATGAACCCTGTTCCGAAACTGAACCAGACAGAGACTCTATGGTGAAATATGCCGCTGAGGTGGTCGGATGTTTGAAGCCACAGACACTGATGTTCCATCCTTCTGTCAAGGCGCCTTCGCCTGCTTGTTGTTGCCGGTACTGCCAGGTTTGTATAAGCTGAGGACCGGTCAGCATTCCTTTGGCATTTTTATCCAGACTGCGCAGCTCCTTTATCATTTTAATATACAGGCTCACTACTGGAAAATCCTCGCCAAGCATTGCTACCATTCCGTTTCTATCGTTCATATTTACGTTTGTTTTGAACCGACAGCCATGACCGTCCATCGTACCCAAAAGCATAAATGTAAAAATTACACAAAATGGATAAACGCAGTAGTAGACAATGCTGATAAATAAAGCCTGCCAGCAACCTGTACTGAAACCCTATTTCTCCTTTAAAGGGTACTTATTAAGCGGAAAAAAATACTCACGATGCAACTGCCTCCCTGTAATAGTATCATGATAAACAATGTAATACCGGAGTTGTACACTGTTTAACAGCTCGTCATTATTTCTCTGATCGAAAAGCACCGCTTCATAAAATCGGTTAAAATGCCGGTTCAGCAAGGTATCCCGATATTTAGTACTGTCCGGAATAATGGCAACATTTACCAACGACGTCATCAGAAAGTAGTTACGGCCGCTTTCATATCCGCCTACATAATTCTGATTGGCAAAATAATTTGCCCGGCTGTTGAGCCTTTCGGTGATTAAAGGCGTTTCAGGCAGCATGCCTCCGATCAATTCCTTGGGCTTCCAACATGATAGCCCGCATAATAAACTGTGGGATGCCAACAAACATAACAATAGACGTCTCTTCATATCGAACTTTTTCTCTTGTGTACATAGATTGCGGGATCTTTTAATGAAGGTTCCTAAAGGTAGGCGTTGTTTTACAAAAGGCACACTAACGTTGATTAAAAGTTTCAATCGGCAACAACATTGCCGATTAAACGAATCGAAATGCAATATGCATTCAATTGCGGTTCTTCTCTTGGAAATGAAGATATATAAACCAAACTGAAAAAAACTAAGATTGGCGTCAAAAATTCCCGCAAAACCCTTTGTGGCAGATAACTTCAGCAAATCATCTACAACCTTAAACAACTATCGATCAGTGTGAGCGTTTATTATTGACAATCTATTTGTTACATCGAATAAAGTACTACACCCTGAACGTTAGCGTTATTTTGACACATTGACATTTATCACCTCCCCGGGCGCCATCCGAGGTCTAAACATCTACAACTATAAAAAAGGAGTAGCACAGTCGAATGCGCCACTCCGTTACGTACCGTACTTGTGTCCTTGGTGACACAACTTTTGAGATGCTATTATCCTACGAAGCCAGCGCCTCTTATAATGCATTATAAAACAACCAGTTATTTGATAATGGCAGGAACCACCTCCTTAATCGGAGAAAAAATGGGCTCAGATCCTCTCTCAACTGTTATCAGAGCCCCCTGGCTGATAGGCACCGAGGAAATAAGCTGCGTCACTTGATTGGACTGGCTTTCAACCAGCGTGCGAACCGGCTTGCTGAGGGGCCTGGGAATGGGTTCAGTGACTACGGACAGGAATCGTGGCTCGATCCTGTCTTTTGAGCATGATGCTGCGCCTACGCACAGCAAAAGCATAGCGGCCTTAAATGATTTCATGGCATTATTAGATTTTATAAGTGATAGATACACTTCGCTAACAGTCACCTGGAGGAATGATCGTTTGCGTGACAATGTTACCTACCAATAAAAATCCATTATGCTATATAGGAGGAATAATGTTGCAACTGGTATGGGACAACTAACTACGCTTTTTTGATAAAGTCCCCGAACATCTTCATGAATGGCCCTCTCACCGGAAAGATAGAGTCGTCTTTATTGATAAAGTCAGCCTTAAAACGAATCAGAAAAATTCGTATATCTGATTTTTCATGATTTTCCACTTTAGGGTGATTGATCAATTTATGGGCAAAAAATATTACGTATTGGGCAATGCGAAGTTTCGGCATTCCGGGTTCTTTGCTACGTAGTAGATCAAGGAGTACCTGGAAAAACCCCATTGCATCGGCTTGTTTCATAAGACTATTATCAGCAAGCGTCAGTATTTGCTGCCTGTAGATTCCCAATTCACCTTCGGCCACAAGGGGATTATGGATGTAATTCCTTGCAATTCGTATTGGGTTGGTTATCCACAATTCAAGGGATTTCTTCTTTTTTGCTGTCTCATCCAGCAATACAGGGATACCATCCATAAATATCTCATGTACCCGATACTTTTGATAATCTGAAAGATTGTCCAGCCTGTATATATCCTCCACCAGCTTCGGATATTTAAACCTAAAAACAGTGTAGATACCGACTACGTCATTTTGAATAGCATGATAAAAATACCAGTAAAATTCTCCCTTATATTTCCAACATAAAAATTAAACTCCGCCCCCTGCGTTCTGGAGCATCAGAATCATACTGTAATTCTTCGTCCTTATACTGCAGTCTTTTCAGCTTTTCTATCGTATTGTAGTAAATAATTTCTACAATATCAGCCTGGGCTTTTGCGATTGGTTTGTTTTGCAAATAAAGAAGTAAGGTCCGCCTTAGATAGGCCATCTCCGTCGATACTACCCTGTAGGCATCTCCTTCTACAGGCATATTCAGGTCTATCTGTAGTGCCCGTTGTATAATTGAAACAATAATTCCATTCTCACCGGCTTTTATTGCTTCATAGTAAACACGATCTACCATGATTATCCACAACTCGAACCGTTTTTCAAATTTCTGAACCTCATTTTCATCATGAAGGTTGTAGGCTGGTGCAGACAAATCCAGTTTTGCAAATACATCCCCTAAAATTTGTTGTGGTAAGGCCCAATCCCGATCATTGACTGCTGCTACTGCAATATTGCGAACCAGCATTAGAGGGTTCTGTTCAATATCTTCAAGACTAACAGTAACTGTATCAAGTTTAGGATAATTATCGATAACACTATCGTCGATCCTATTAATTACTTTTCTAATAAACTTTATTGACATGGACTCCTTCACCGAAAGGATAGCCATTGGAAATATAGCCGGATAAGAACAATGGTCAATACAAGACTCGAATATAATAAAGTCGTCCGGTTGATAATTCCGACTGACTCGATCATCATAAAACCGAGCAGCAGATAGAGCGTTACTCCTAAAACAACGGTAAAAATCGCTCTGATCCAACGGTTCTCGGTCATGATTAACACGGCCTGTCTCCTGGCCGACTTAATGTATAAATTGATCCCAATGGTGATGACAGTTAGAAAGATGCCAAAAAAACTGGCGGCTGTTGTGAGCAGCTTAAACATAAAATCCTTCTTATTCTCCACAGCTCCAAGTCCCGCCCAATCCGGAAGCCCGATTGGTGACACCAGATTAATGGCGTAAAAAAGAGAAGAAGAAGAAGGAGAGATCGATTTGTAAGTCGTCGAACCAAGTCCAATAATTCTATGACCATGCTCGTATATGATTATTTAGTTAAATTGAACATTGTGGTTTCAATGAGATTCAGATCGAGAAATCTTTTCAAGCGCCCGAAGTCTTATCTCTTCAAAGTGGGCATGATTGGCAACCCTGTCCTTTATAAACCGGCCATAATATCCCGGGTCGCTAATAGCTCCTACTCTCACCATGCCTACTTGCTTTTCAATCTGCTCCTTTTCAACCTCTTCCAGAATTAATGACAGCTTTTCTCTTATCTTGTAGTGTGAATAAGCAAATTTTTCGATTTCAGGGATCGAGACCGGAGACAGGACGAAATTGCGGATATAGAACTCCTTCTTCTTTTCGGATTGTAGTATCACCTTCCCAAATTCCCTATCGATGACTTCGCACTCAATAGCACTGGTAACAACAACCTCCAATGGAATTGCATCTTCCGACTCAGTCTGATATATCCATATCTGATCGATGTTTGAATGGCCACCGAGGGTTTGCAATTTCAGTACAATCGAGATACGAAGGAGTGCCTCTATCATATTTGACAACAAGACCAACACCTCGAAAAATGAATTATTCTCATAAGCTGTGGATAGCAGCAGTTGTGCAGACGCAATCCCCCTAAAAAGACTCAAACCTGTAGGTATCCAGCACTTTTATAGCCTCATCCTTTGAATTCAATTTGATAGACGCCAAAATCTTCTCTGCTTCTTGAACAAGTGTGCCAGTTGACCGGCCTTCAACATCTTTGGCCATATCTTTAGGATAGGTAAAGGTAAAATGGATCAGAGTATTTTCCTTGACTGCAAAATAGGACCGAAATGCAAATTCTGTGTCATTCGATGCAACTTCAAAATAATATTGAATGTTTCCTAATTTTCGGGGGTATAGCGTTTTATAATATTTCAATTCTTCCTTTCTCTCCTTATTGGATAGTTGCCGATGGGAAAACGTAATATTTTCAAACCGGTAGGGTTCACGGGCTTTAAACTTATGATACTGGTCATACCAATGCGTCCAATTTACCGGCAAAGTCAATTCAAATGCGCCATCATCGGACACAAACCATTTATATCCTGAGTCATCAGACTCCTCTCCGCTAAAAACTACCCTGCCTTCCACCATCTCGGGCAGCACCACTTCTATCTGTTTTGAACTATTAATGCCCGGGAACCGTTCAAGCATTAATCTTTTAAATTTAGTAGCCTTCTCCGTTTCAATTTTTTCAAGTATTAATTCAATAAACTCCTCTACAATTTTTTTATCCGACAGCACATCCTTTTTTGTCACCCCCACCTCATACTTTTTCATAATCTTCTTGATTATGCCTTCATCATCATTGAAAACAGGGGTCTTTCCATCGTCTATAATAAACTTCTCCACCTTATTGCTCTGGGGATCGATGTTTCCATGCAAAAAGTCATTTCTACCGTTCATTAATGTCTGAAACGATTTAAAGCGCTCATCCTCCGCATCAATGGCACCAGTAAAACTTTCACAGTTTATATGGAGAAATTTTACGCGAATATCCACCTGCGCACGCAACACGGTTTGGTACATCCTGTCATCAGCAGCAACGTCCTCTCTCCGAAAATAATATATGACAAAATTTACAAATGACTCTAACAATACAGGATAAAGCATCCGCAGTGTTATTCCCAAGGAAGCAGCTCTTTCAATAGATTCTGCCCACCCCTTCAGCTTTCTATCATATATAGTTTGCGCATCAGCATCTGCGCCAGCTGTAATATTGGCCACCTCGTTGAGATCCAGCCCTTCGAGTTCCTGCCACAACAATGTAGTCGTCTCACTTAACCTGGCAAAGGGATTGATAAACAACTCCCACGTCTCAAATGTTTTTGGCAAATCACCCATCTGTTTGCCATAGACACCGAAATTTGATTTCAACGCATTTACAAACTTTTCCCGATCCTTATCAACAACCTGGTAGTCATTATGATATACCATGATCTCAAGCCCACTATTGTGCCCGTAAAAATTAATATGCCCCATTGGTAAATGGATATCATAGTGCCAGTGGATTAAGTTATCAATAGACGGCCTTTTCCCCAACATTGTTAACCCATTGGAGGCGCCAAACCTGGCTTTGAGATACTTATAGGTTGTCAAAGGCGACAATTCTTTATTAAAATGCCGCCAGACAGCTGGTTTGTTCATTGAGGTTTGTCCTGACTTAGGCTTTTGGCCTGACATATTTTTAAGGATTTGCTCAGTAGTTGGCGCCGTCCAAACTGAGAAATCAAGCAAATCATCGATCATCGATCCGTATTTTATAAGCCAGGGGTAACCGGCCGTTGAGGTTTTATATAAAATCTTCTTGCAGATCTTGGCGTTTGCCCACCAAGCATACTAAAATCCGAAAATTCCCTTTAAGGCACCAATTTTTTCTTTCTTGCCAATACCTTATAGCGGAATTGCCTGCAAACAACAGAGAACTGGCAAATGACCAATGAATAAGGCCTGGAAGAATCCAGGCCCGGTCCCCTTTGAAAAGATTATACTTTGTATTTCATCTACACCTGCCCTTCAGGTGCTGTAGACAATATAAGCTGAAGCAATGCTGCCACACCGCAGTCATGGAATAAATGTCTCCTTCTCCTAACGCCTGCCCTTGACAAAGAGGGCCTGGACAAATCCAGGCCCTGATTCATTTAGAACGAAAGACCTTAAAATTTAAGGTCCATAAAATATATAATTAATTTACCTCAGCCACCTGCAGCTACAATGCAGTATTGTTTTCCTGATATCCGTAGCAGGCCAATATGCTCTTTTTCGTAACTCAATAAAAAAGGGAGAGATTACTCCCTCCCTTTGGTAAGCGAAAATACCCGCTGCCACCAATCGCCCGGCTGAAAGGCAAATTGGCTGCGCTACAAAGCATACCACTTTCCTGTAAAACGCCTTTTCTGGCCGATGGCCAGAAAGGACTTCACAGGGCAATGATAACGAGATCACAAAAAAAAAATCTGCTATATAGGAAATTGTCTTGGTTGATAGATTAGAGCAACTGAGCGTCAAAGTACCTCACCAGTGGCACGCACCTACCAACTGCCGCAAGCTTTGCGATGAGTAAGGCACGTCATTCTGCCGACCGATTTCCAGCACAAAATCGAACCCGTCAGCATTTATCGGATTTACAAAGCTCTCAATGGTAATGGCAGCCTGTTTCCAGTCCATTCCGCGTGGGGAAAGCACCGACACTGATATCCCGATTGTATCGCCTTTTTGCAGCAGCGCGTTTACTGCCGAGCGAACAACTTGCGGAGATCCTGTAGCCTGGCGACATATTTCTATAAAGTCGATCAGCGCCTGTCCAGACAGGTATTAATGGCTATATGGGTGCCAGGCACCTTGTAAAAAAGGCCTCCTTCACCAGAATAGACCATCTCCCATTTATCATTCGCCGAAATCATGTTGCAAAAATAAGCGTTCGTGCAACACGAACACCTGACATTCCTTATTTGACGGCACTTAGAACCACATGACGATACCGGTTTAGACAAAGTGATCCCATCATGTTCTGAGACGTCGAAATATATGAATTAATCAGTTTCCTGTTTATCGGTTTTTCCCGATATTACAGTAAAAACATGAGCGAGACTGCTGATCAAAAAGTGTCGAAACCACCACTGCGGCGGATATCGCCTGGGATCGCAAAATTTTTGATGCCCTTGGCGCGCCGTTTTGCCGGGAACTACAGCAAAGAATTGAAGCCCTGGTCCAGCATAGCGTCAACGCAAATAAAGTAACAGAATAGACGGGATATTGGCAGGCCCAAATCCGAAGTGGGCCAGAATATACGTTTGAGAATGGAAGATTTAATTCCTGCCGACATGCAGATAATGTGTCAATTCCATCGAACGCCTCCAGACAGATCGGGTAAAACCTTTCCGGCGATAACGGTTTCGGCCTCCGGCCACCAGCCTTTATCCTTGTAATAAGTAAACTCACTGCGTATCTCCTGGCGGGTGATCATTGCTGAAACGGTAAATGGATCAACATTCAGGTAATCGGCGATGGTTCTTACCACATGATAAGTTGTATCACGTGGCTTTGTTATCAGCCTCCTTATTTCCCAATCCGCCACACCGCTAAGGGCAGATACAATCTCGGGACTCAGCCCGTTTTCTTCAAAAAGGTCAACAAACTCCATCACCTTTCCATCGTATAGCTTCCGTTTAATAAACTCCTTACTGCTCATTGTGCAAAGTACAGCAAGTACCTCCAGATAACTTGAGATGAATTGTAGTTTTAAAAGACGATTTCATACTTTCTTGCTCAATATTTATTGGTATGGGTTCCTTCTGCCCTTAAGAAAAGATACCAGTGGTGCGCGATCCGCCTGTCCAGCATCATTCATTGCCGCAAGGGCCTCCGCTAACAACGTTTTTACCATTGCTTCCGGGATCTTTAACCTTCTTGCAATTTCCTGGTCAGTCTCACCCTTCCAGGTCAATTGCACAATTTTGCGCAGCAGTGGAGAAATACGCTCAAGTCCCTCCCTTAAATTGTTTATGGTCTCTGTGTGAACTACTCTAATATCGACGGCAACGCGCTGCTCAGGCGATAGCGCGTAATCATCGGGCCAGGGCAAAGAGTCTACCTCCGTCACCGAAACTGCACGTTCCTCCATCAGTTGCTTGAAATACATGCAGATTTTGCCACATCTTTCATACAGCTGCCCCTTTACGGTATATAAACTTGTAAGGTGAAGTCTAATTGGCCAGAGTTCACTGAACGCGCGTTCAAATATCCTTTCCCCAACGTCTGATTCACAAACGATTCCACAACAAAACATCTTAAATGCGGGAGCGATCTTACTGTATAATTGCGTGAAAGAAATCTTGTCTCCTTTTCTAATATTTACCATTAGGTCGGAGGCGGAAGTACGTGGATTTACAGGACTTTTCATAAATGGTTTTATTTAAATTCCTGCATCTTGGGTGTAGCCAAATATAACACAAATACTTCTTATAAAAAACCTGAAATTAGCCACAGCAAAGAGTTTTTCCCAACTTTGCAGCCCCATGCATTCATCGTTGCCATACCTGTGCTTATTAACAGCCCTAAACTTAACGAATAGCAATCTCTACTTTAAACTCTGTTTAATCTTTCATAAAATAACTCGCCCAACAGCATTTGCCCGACGATTTCACTGCCACCAATTCGCAGTCAACACCGCTAAAACTCGCTACCAATAAGTATCTCCATAAAACAAACTTTTTTCTGAAAAAACTTTTTATAATTTTATTCGCATAGCCGTTTCAGTTAGAAGACACAATTAAGACAAACTGTACTGCCGCGCACCCAGCCGGCCAGGAATGGAGAATGAGAATACACGGCCACAGTTAATTTGATGCTTAAAGCCCAATATGCGTCCCGCCCGTAAAGCTGGAATCGCGGCAATATGCAGTAATCATGACATTTTTTCGGTACGCCGAAGCGCCAAACCGCATGCGAACCCTATGGACCAAATCATTCACAGAGTGGTGCTGGTAGAAGATCAGCCCAAAGATGCTCAACTACTAAAGACATACCTGGAACAACAATCTGGCTTTATCTATATCGCCACCGCCACAGGAGTCGACGACGCCATCGACTTAATACCGCGATGTCTGCCCGATCTCGTCTTAATGGACATCGAATATGGCAACGGCAATGCCTTTGACATCCTCAATGCCCTCACTCCCCTAAGTTTTAAGGTGATCTTCGTATCTAACTTTCCTGAGTATGCGCTTACTGCCATAAAATTTGGCGCCTTAGACTATCTGTTGAAACCGTTGGACCCTCTGGAATTACGAACCGCACTCGCCAAAGTGGTGCAGTCTTCCAACGTAACCCGGGAGCAACTGCGAATTAGCCAGAGCATTTTTATCAGATCAGCCATACTGGGCGGATAGCGCTTAAAAGTATGCAGCGGTTACATATCGTTCCTTTATCAGACATTACCCATCTGCAGGGCAATGAGGGAACAACCTTTTACATCAATAATAAGGCGTCCATAAAGGCCCCAAAATTTATGAAGGAATACGAGGACCTACTGCCTTCCTCATTCTTCATCAGAACGCATGCATCGTGGATGGTCAACATTCAGCATGTTGCCTATTTCGACCCCGAAGCGCTGATGATCGTGCTCAACAACGGCGTGGCCATACCAGTAGCGGTTGCCCGAAAGCCCAAAATCCTTGCGTATTTATCTGCCACTCAAAAATAAATCCTACCATGAAACGTAACCTCCTTCTGGGGATGGTGTTGATGTTAGCCGCATGCCAACGGAACGCCCCTTCCCCTTCAACCCAAAAATCAAACATTGATTCTGTAACGGAAGTTTTCAGCCATGTTATCGGCCTTACCTCCAACATGACCAGCTGGGAAAGCCAAAACCGGCGACTCGATAGCCTCTACCCCTCCATCAAAGCGGCTGAAGATCCGGGCATGCTCGCACTCTGGTACCGGTTTAAAGGGGTGGTTAAAATGAGCGGAGATGAGTATGACAGCACAGTATACTTCCTTCAGAAAGCCGACAAGGAAGTTCTCAGGGCCGCTGACCCGATCCCCTACCAGTCCGGTATTAATTCAGCCTGGGCGCAATACTACATGCACCAGAACCAATTCGACACCGCCATCGTATACGCTGAAAGATCCTATCAACAGGCTCAAAAGCACGACAAGCGTAACCGGATTATTGCTATCAAAGTGCTGCTGGATACCTACTCGGTCCTAAAAGAATTCCCCAAACGCAGACGACTGATCGAGGAAGGCCTGTCTCTTAATCCCCCAGCCCCTATAAAAACATTATGCTCAACCACCGGTCAACCTTTTTATGGAACAGGGGAAACTGGACAGCGCAATGGTATACCAGCAGGTGTTACTGACGGACAGCACACAGAACCCATCCCGACATGCTATTGATCTGGAAAACATGGCCCTTATGAAATTGCAGGTGGGCCGGGTACAGGAATCACTGGCCGATTACGAGATAGCAATGGAAGCTCACCGCAGCATCGGTGAGGTCTCAGAGATGAGTTACAGCAATATCGCCGAAATCGCAGCTATGGCGGGAAACCTTGACCGGTCAAAAAAATACTATGATTCTGCCATCGCTACGGCCAAACGCCGCAACAATGGCAACGTACTAAAAGACTTCTACGCTGCCGCTGCCCAAGTATACCGGGCCAGCCAACAACTTCCTGTCGCCATGCAAATGATGGATTCAGCCCTGCTTTATGACGCCCGACAGGATTCTGCCGCACTGCTGGCAAAAATGCATGATATCGAGACACAATATGGTGTGCAAATAAAAGACGAGCAGCTACAGGTGGAAACGGCCACCAATGCCAAAAGGGTAACCATTATCATAGGACTCATCATCACGCTGGCACTCGGTGCCATCATTGCGGTATTGTTACTCAGGAGGCAAAAACTAAAAAGGCTACTTTCTGAGTACCAGCTGGAGCAGCGACTACTGCGCACCCAGATGGAACCTCATTTTATATTTAATGCCCTCACCCAGCTACAACATCTCATCTTCAGCAACAACACCGAAAAAAGCCTGCGATACCTGACCCAGTTTTCCCGCCTGCTGCGGATCTCACTGGTCAACGCCAGGGAGAGCTTCGTTCCACTGGAAAAGGAAATTGATGCGCTACAGAGCTATCTGACCCTGCAACAGCTGAACTTTGAGGACCGATTCAGCTTTGATCTCGATATCTATGAGGGTATCAGGATGAAGGGCTGCTGATCGCCCCAATGGTGATACAACCTTTCGTGGAAAACGCATTTATCCACGGAATCGGGCCAGTGGATTATCATGGCAACATTCGGATCACCATTACACGACAGGCAAAAACGATCCGGTGCGTGATAGAAGATAACGGCCAGGGACTCCAAGCACGGGAACAGGCTATTCCAGGCAAAACCTCCCTATCCACGCTGATCACGGCAGAACGCCTTAACCTAATGGAGAAACAGACTGGTACAGCAGGGGCGGTAACCATCGATGACAAAGCGAACCACCAGTCACATGGCGTACGCGTCGAATTAACGTTGCCGTTTCGATTAGTGAACAGTTAAGGATGTTATCCAATAAAGCTCGTCTTTCTCACCATGAATGCGGGAAAGATGGGCTTGATCCTGTAACTGTTAAAATTCAATACACAACAAGCCATCCTCACCATAGTCGGTTGAATATTTATACTTTTTCTTAAGGATGGCGTTATCCCATACCTTGTTAACGTCTGACCGGTAGTTGAAGAATAGCTTTTTGTCCTGAACCGAACTTTTAAGTAATCGAGCAATCGTTGCTCCGTGGGGATGCGGCCACCTGGTACCGCTCGTGGAGATAACATAATTAGCGGCGGGCGCCTTTTCAAACAACTCTCGACTGGTATTTCCATGAGAGCCATGATGGGATATTTTAAACAGATCCAACTCAACCGGGACCTTTGAGTACGTATCAAGCGACTTTAAAATTACGCTGGGATGGGCGTCAGCGGCCAGGAGCAACCTTTTACCCTCATACTCCAGCAACAGCGCAATACTACTTCCATTTGCTGCTGTATCATCTTCTTCAAACGGATCGGCGGCCAGCTCCTCTACTTTGGGCATCCCCCGCCCAATCTAACCCATGCGGAATCATCCGGCAATTCTACCTCCACATTTCCCGGCATCAACCCAGCTTCAATGACTTCCTTTAACCAAACGGGCTTCAATTTTTGAAGTTGCTCGTGATAGGGAGAGAGCAAGGTAATCTTCATTCCATCTGGCAAATCAACAAATGGTAATTTTTCAGGATCAGCAATCACAACCGCCTTTTCATCAAAGGCAAAATTCCAAGGTGTTTTTGTTTTTTTTAGATAACTACTAATCTTCTCCCCTGTTGGGCACCTAAAGTAACAAAACCCTGATAGCTCTTCAGGTGTTTCCATCCATTGAACCAAAAGTCCTTTGTATTAAATACGCCACCATATTTTTCAAAGACCCGCAAAAGCCCTTCTATGTGGTCCCGATCAATATGACTCACAACCACCAACTCCAATTGCTGCTCCGACGCTTCCAGCTCTTTCAATCTATTGGCAATGTAAACACTTGTCCCTCCAGTACCACCATCTATAAGTATGTGTCGTGGCTTGGAGGGGTTACCGTAGGTAATCCAAATGCAATCACCATAAGTAGCAGGATAAAAGGTAACTTCTAACATGATTGTTATTTTATAGGTTAGGTTTGGGGAACCAAATCCGGCATCTCCGCCAATGAATTTCTATCTTCCGGATAGACATACACCTTCCATTTGCCCGTTTGAGCAATCGGAACATAGTTGTTAAACGTAGTGTAAAAAGCCTTCTTATCTACTTTATCCATAAAATCACCAACCTTTAGTCTTGCTTCCTCAACTATAAGATCACCGCTTCTTCCGCCACGCCAAATCTGCGATAGCCCTTCATACAATAATTTTAAACCTTCAGTAAAATAGGGCACCCCACGTTCAGTAGCCCTTAACAATAAGCTCCTAAATTCCCGAATCACAGCTTCATTGGGACTTTCATGCTCCCGTATCAGCTTCCACGCCAAGATAATAGGCCCATCAGACATTTTGGGAAACCAATTTGCGAGATTCTCAGCCCAGTCAGTGTATAACATTTCAAAATGACCGGTCTTAACAAGATAGTAACCACCAATAGCGGCCGCCGCATGGTCTTTTCGCTTTTCGCTCATAAGGTTTATAGACTGATAAACAGGCAAAAAGCCTAAAGCATTATCTATGTCCTGACTATGCAAAAGATTACCGAGCGTATCAGCCACATCATTATTAGTACCAATTATTAGTGGTTCTTTATGGTATCTTATATAATCTAAGACGGATATCGTGACCTCTCCGGGAGGGATAAAAGTAAATTTTCGAACTTTTTCGCCGCTTACACCTACTCCATCATATTCAATTCCGTAAACTCCATCCTTTAGTTTCATATTTGCCTGCCATCGGTAATCCTTTTTTGAAGTATACTTGAACTCCAATCGCGGCAACACCTCCCAGGTACCCCGATTAAATGACCAAAAGATGTGATTAAATTGCAATCGTCCAAACTGGCCCAAAGCCTTGTCTAATATCGAACCTCCTTTCAGAGTGGGCTCAGGACTATCAGACGCTCTGCTATAAGCGATAACAGAGTTTCTTATCTCCCTGATTAATGCGCTATTGTCCCTTCTAAATACAACGGTAGATGTTTTTTCTCCCACGACTTCCACTGCCTTTTCAAAACTGACGCCTCTGCTGTTCGATACCTTAATAACATATATTGCCGGCTCGACACCATTAAAATAATAGGTATTTTCATCGGACCACCCCTGATAAACCTTAGTCATTCTGGCATCATACAACTCATACAACACCCACTCGTTAGCCAAAACTGCGTCTAAAGAAATTATGATTTTTAGCCCTGATTTGGTTTCTGGTAACTCCGTCATAAAAAACATATTTGATGTTGAGCCAATGGGGGTGTTGCCGATATTAAATCCTCTTCAATGCGTAACGGGTCAGAGGTTGATCTCGCCTCCAGTCTGTAAGCTCCTGCTTCAATGGGAAACCGCCAGACGTCCGGATGAGGATCCCTATATTTAACCAATGCTCGGGTTTTTCCATGAAAGAAACTTAGAGTCGTGTCGGAGTGACGCACTTCAGGGTCGATGGTAATTTCAACATCGACCATAGGCGGCCCATCGAATTTAACTAATGTAAAAGAGCCTACAAACCTCTGCTCACAGATTTGCTGAGGCGCTCCCCGCGCGTATTGGCGAGCAATCAACAAATCCATTTGCAGACCGAGTTGTTTGCTTTCCAACACCCAGCCTTTATTTCCGGGATTTGTTGCCAATTGTCCATTCAAGGCGCTGATAAGAGCCTTAGTATATAGAGTCGCGTCATCCTCTTTTCCAAAAGCAGCCTGCGAAGTAGATGTAGATTGTTGCAGAAAGGAATCCGAGCCATAATATCCAACAAAGTCATCCTGGCTTAACCCAGCAGGGGCGAAATTAGTTGTAAGCAATTCAACAGAAATTTCTCTGCAGGAATCAATTAAAAACAGCTTATTCCCGGTCTTTCGACTATGAAATGCCCTGTAAGTCTCATTCAGGTTAAAGGCTCCATAACTGTCAGGCTCTCTTTCCACCATAAAATCCTCTGTCAGCAAATACTGATCTACTTTCTGAAGGCCGTGCCCACAGTAGTAAAATATTGCACAATTTTTCTCATTCTTCACACATCGATTCCACCAATCATGAAATGCTCCTGTAATTTGCTTTTTTGTAGGCCGATCACAGACGTCCCCATCGATTACCACGTCATTTCCTCCGGGTCCATTGGCCAGCACCTCAACACTTCCCAACGGCAGCTGCCAACCATTACGACTATCAATCTCCATCACCGTTCTGTAAAGCGCAACCGCAGATAATGTAGCAGGAGCCAGCTGATCAAGATCCCCAAATTTATCTTTGACAGCTGCGGCGTCAAAGTTTAAACCGCCTTTAAGATAAGGGTAACCACCCACACCGATGATCAATATGTGGGTTTGTGGATCGGACGTTGTTCTATCAATTAAAACAGGCATGGAGCTAAAACTTTATTCATAACATATAGACTATTAGTAGTACATTTCATACTATCGATAACTCAGTTGATAGTCGTCCGTCTACCGCGAATACATCCTGGATAACTTCTACTGTAACTGGCAACACTATATCTGGCGGGCGTAGTCATTATTGGGGATCATAACAGTAAGGGATTACGTTATAAATATAGTAAAATTCTCCTATTAGGTATAAGATGGCCGAAGCAACGAAGGAAAACGTAACCGAATGGATTCAAAAGAAGGCCCGGAACAAAAATGAAGTAGGCCGAAACTTAATGATGATTCTATATCGAGTGCCTGAATGTCCTATTTCGCATGCTCGTCGTCGTAATTGTATTTATCGATCAATACCCGCTTCAATTCGTCCATAAACGGAGTCCTTGCCTTCTTGCGTAACCGGTTATCCTCATGAGCAGCATAGATATTGGCAACCTGGACACCAAAGATATTGGCGAAATGGTCGCGCAGCTTGCTGACGTCATGGGTCTTGCCACCGATCACCTTTGCCTCATTGAGTGCATAGATCAGCTCCGTCAGTGCTGCTTTTGACCCGGTCCAGGTAAAGCCATTGGAGTTATTCCAGTATCAGCCCCCAATTGACGATGCAGAAAACGGGTCAACATCTCATTGGCGAAAAACACCCCGTACTGGAAACTCTTACGGGTATGATAACGCTTGTCGAGAAAGACAGGATAATAATCAATATCAGGGATCAGGTCATCGAGCCCTCGCAAAAAATATAACCGGTCATTATAGCTTTCACCTAGCCTGTGGTATAGATACAATTCGCTGTTACGTTGGTAGTAGCCGTCAATCTGCTGCAACTGGGCTTTAAGATGGGCAACCTTTTGCCCATCATTCCATACAGGTCCCCTGTTAAATATCCGTAGCAGCTGCGTATAATAGATCCTGCGACCGTCAAGCTGAGGCTTTAGGTACTTAAAAAAATGAATTTGTTCTTCTTCACTTAGGAATGCATAATCTGATAAAAACGTTTCCATTTTCTCAGTGGCATCGGCCATCAGTCCTATACACCTTCTTACTGAGGCAAGGTCCTGGTCGGGGTCGATGGCGATTTGGTCGAGGTCATCCAGCAATTTTGCCAGGGAGCTCTTTGGTAAACTGGTCAATCATTTTCGGGTGCGGATTACAGATAAAGAATGAACAGTACTGTTTTGATTGTGCGCAGTTGTAAAATTAGATTCCAGCAAAGCGCGTTTCGCTTTTTAGTAAACCAGGCAAAAGCCGTCCAAAGCGGCTACAATCCGCTACCAAAGGCCACTTTGAGGTAGAAAAAGTATTTTATAAGTTGATAAGCGGACACCCGTTGAGGGTAGATGGCAGGGCCAAATGGAAATCGTGGGTGTTTTCCGGTTTTTCGTTGAATAAATCCGGGCCATACCGCATGACGTCAGTCAGCAGTTCCTCGCACCAAGAAAAATCCGGCCAATTATCGTGTAGTATAAACGCAGATGTATATTTTGCGGCCGCTTAATGGCACGAGCCGTTAGTAAGATAAGGTGGCTCCGCTCAACGAGTTATGAGAAGCCCGGGAAAGCCCCTGAAATACTTCTATTTTGGGGGTATTTTGTTTCCTCTACCTGGCAGCAAAAGCTGTATTTTTGAAAAAGTCCGCTCCCACTGGTTAAACTCTCCTTACCCCACGTTATATTAATAAACAATCGAAATTCGCCGAACCATGCTACTTAACCGCCAACAAATACGGGCTTATGCGCGCAAGTCACAAACCATCCTCCTTTCCCAGCTGCAATTAATAAGGAGCGTTTCATGGAAATGGATAGTCGGGGTATACAAAGCAACCTGGTCACTTCTCAAAAAATTATTTGAGGTGGTAATGGATTTGATACTCTCCCTACTGTTTGCCTTTATGGACGTTGTGGATGCAGTAACAGACTGGCTAATAAAGGTCATCCCTAAACCAGTATGGTTTGCTTTACTCGTTCTATTCATAATGGCACTGCCTCGTTACGCGTGGAAACCTCGTTCTTTCGGTTCATACCCACCCCCTTATGAGTATAGAATAGACGAAACTACCGAGGACTGTTACCCCAGAAATACCTGCGATCCTGACTGCGAGCTGCGTAAGAAAGAAAACTATGTCGATTTCAGCAAGATGAAGCCCGGTGACTTTTAACTACACAATAACCACCATTTCATCTGTGTAGTCTCCGATATCACGGAAATATGGCTCGTCAATATCTTTTCCGATGGTCCTTTCCTGGGTCTTAACGTGATTGACGATCCAACCTTTGTACCCGATTATTTTCAGCACCACAGCATTAGCCAGTGTCAGCAGCCGTAACCCCAATTCCAGTTCCTCCATCTTAAAGTCCTTCTTCTCCAATGGCGACAACGTTACATTACCATGAAGCAGGGCATTACGGTAATCCAGCGCCAATAGATCATTATCAGTTAATGGAATGCCGAGCAGACGGAAGGGAATCTTTAGCCGGTCGCGGTTGGTAGGGCTATTGAGCACATCAATCTTCTTCTGTAAAACGGAAACATCCACGCCTTCTTTTCCTTCATATTCAGTCAGGATGTTCCTTAACTTGCCAATGATTTCCCTGGCGACTGCTTTCTCCCTCACCGGCGTAACTTTCTCGGGATACTGCTGTTCAAAAATAGTTGCCATGCCCTCCAGGGCGATAGCGAATCCGGCTGGCTGCATCAGCAGTGACGCCCGTTTTGCCTCGATGATTAACAACACCACCGCCAGGTACGCATCTTTGCGGCTTATCCATTGGCACAGCCGGCTGACCATTTCCATAGAAACCGGTGCCACCTTCTCTCTAAACTCTGGCTCCTGATTTTTATGCCATTCTCTAATCCAAGAAGCCGCATTGGCAGTCGTAGCCGTGTAAATTGAGCTGACACTGCCGCGCAACTCTTCGTACCAGCTTGTCTCAGGCTCCTTCATATCCGCTTCTGTGTAGGCGAACAGGTACTGCTCGCCTTGTGCCAGGCGACCGTTAAAAAAGGCCAAGGCCACATGTATAATCCAACACGCCTGTCGAAATGCGTCTATTGTCATTGTATCACACGCATCGATAAGCACATAATGCTTTCCTTTTTTATTGATCGCATACACCTGAAATACATTAGCGCCAGTGGTAAGTTTGAGAAGACCTCTTGTATGACCGGTGAGATCATTAGATACAATATCATCTTCGAAAATATGGCTGCTCCGGAAACTTGATGGCAATGGAATAATTGACCTGAAATAACGCAGTTCCTGCGTAGGTTCACCTATTCGAAACATATCTATGTCTCCTGTCCACCTGGAAAAATGTTTACGCCGGACATTATTGAAGCGCGTATTTTTCTGCAGTTCCATCCACCTTTCTGCAACAAAGGCCTGGGTGCGCCCTTCTAATACCAACGGAGATGCCATATCCGGTACTACCTGTGGGCCACGACGGTAGACAAACAAATTATATCCGATATCTTGGCGTCGCTTTAGCACGCCCACCAACCTTTCTCCATTATTTGTTACCACTCCCCGAAAGGTGCCCGTCTCCAGTTCGGTAATCCGGGAGATAGCGTGGCTTACGTATTTGTGAGTACTGTCTTGCTGCATATTGTATTAATCCTCAAATATTAAATATAGTTATAACCACAAAATCAGCACCCCGAGATATCCACAATTCCCTACATCCTACCTCGATGTGGAAATTCTAATTTCACCACGCTAAAAACTTAGTAATTTGCACGCGAGTTCAGCAGCCGAACTTCCATTTTTGCAAAATCTAAATGTATGACATCTGAAACCCAAAGGACCATCGTCAATATTGACGTGGACCGCTATACTATTGCCTGTGAGCGGCTGCGCGACAGGCGCCTTCAGCACAAACCGTTGTTACTGGTTGGCGCCAGCGGGAGAATGACCGTGCAATCCTGTAGCCGGGAAGCGAGCCGGTTTGGCGTAGTAAAAGACATGAGTTTACGAGAGGCATTGCGGCATTGCCCGCAGGCAACTGTTCGCAAAGGCGACAATGACTATTATAACAACATTTCTGACGTGCTGACCGATATCATTGCCGAATCAGCACCGGTATTTGAAAAGGCATCCAACTCCGAATTTTATCTGGATGTAACCGGCATGGACCGTTATATCGGCATTCAGCAATGGGTGACGGAATTACAACTTAAGATGCAACAACACAGCGGTCTACCTCCCAGTTACGGACTGTCCATCAACAAGACCATATCTAAAGTTGCCACACATGAAGCATTCAGCGGCGGCGGACGCTTTGTCGTTGAGAAAGGACTGGAGAAGGCATTTCTTGCGCCGATGCCTGTTATCCGTATCCCCGGCACTGAATGGGAGCTCTACCGGCAACTTTGCTTTAAAGGGGTAAGGAAAATTGATACGCTCCAGCATCTGCCGCACCAGTTGCTACTCTACGCCCACGGCCAGGAAGGATTAGCCATCTGGAAGAAAGCCCGTGCAATAGATCCCGCGCCGGTCGTTCCATATCGCCGCACCCGGGAGCTTGTCCGCAGCCAACAGTTTTCACTTGACACTACCGATATGAACATACTTCATACCACCATTCGGCGCCTGGTGGCTGCCCTTGGGTATGAACTTCGTCACGGCCGATGGGTAACGGCAGCCATCACCGTAAAAATCCGTTATGGCAATGAAGACACTTATACCAAGGGGACACGCCTACATCCACAAAATCAGGACAGCATATTGACCGCGACAGCCCTGCGGCTGTTTGATGCACTATACAACCGACGACTGCTCATTCGCATGGTGGAAGTGCGGCTCTCCCGGCTATCACCCGGAGCCGTCCAAACCAGCCTTTTCGAGGAAGACATATCTCCTTTCTCCCTCTACCGGTCACTGGACAAGGTCCGGGAACGCTTTGGCTTTGATGCCCTGGACACCCGACTGTAGAAGACAACCTTTTGTGTAAAAGAAAATTGTGAAGAATGTTATTAAACGTGCATAGTGCCCATTCGCTGCGCTATGGTACCATTGCTATTGAACAACTACTGGACCTGCTGATCGATCACGGCCATCAGGCTGCGGTCCTGACAGATATAAACAATACCAGTGCGGCGCTCGAATTTATCCGTGCCTGCCAGCAAAGAAACTTTCATGGTCTGGTGGGGATAGAATTCCGAAACGATGACCAGCTTTGCTTCATCGGTATTGCCCGCAACAACGAAGGATTTTATGAACTCAACAAACTGCTCACACTTCACTTATGCAGCAAAAAGCCATTTGCCGCAACCGCGCCGGAGTTTTCCAATGTGACTATCGTATACCCCTATGACAAAAAGCAGCAACGCCAGTTGCGTAGCTTTGAGTACTGGGGTTCGCGCCAGCCAACTGACGCAGCTCTATAATGTTCCAAAAGTGGACCAGGAACGAATGGTCGCGCTATGCCCGGTTACCATGAGCAGTAAAGATGATTTTCTGTTTCATTGCCAGCTGCGGGCCATCGCCCATAACATACTGCTGTCGAAACTGACACCGCAGCAGGCGGCAGGCAGGGATGAACTGCCCTTTACTCCAGACCAATTACGACAACAATTTCAGTACTATCCAGCGCTACTCGCACGCTCCGAATCTATTGTGACCGGTTCCAGCTTCACTTTCGACTTTACGGCACCTAAAAACAAACGGATTTTTGGAGCCTCCAGATACGAAGACACTTTGCAGCTGCGCACACTGGCCCTTCGGGGACTTGAAAGACGGTATGGCAAGGGGCACCAGGAGGCCCTGCAACGAGTGGAAAAAGAGCTCGCCATCATTGAGCAACTCGATTTCGGAGCATACTTCCTGATTACAGAGGATATGGTAAGATATGCCACCACCAACGGCTACCCTCACGTTGGTAGGGGCAGCGGCGCCAACAGCATCGTGGCATATTGTCTTGGCATCACCAACGTCTGCCCCATTGAACTGAACCTGTACTTTGAGCGATTTCTCAATCCCGGACGTAAAACACCTCCGGATTTTGATATCGATTTCTCACACCTGCACAGGGAAAATATTTTCAAATACCTCTTTACCAGGTATGGCAGTGAACACACCGCCATGCTGGGTACCTGCTCCACCTTTAAAGACCGGAGTACGCTGCGGGAATTTGCCAAAATCTATGGGCTCGACAAATCACTCATAGACCGGCTGATATCCAGTCCCGGAGAATTGTTATCCCTCAATATTCCGGAGGTGGGAAAGATCCTGCGTGCATTTGACAGGGTACCTCCAGACTTCCCCAATCAGCGCAGCGTACACGCCGGTGGAGTGCTGATCAGCGAGCTCCCGGTAAACTACTACACAGCCTGCGACCTCCCCCTATGGGCTTTCGGACTACACACTTTGATATGTACACCTCAGAAGCGGCAGGATTCGAAAAGCTGGATGTACTAAGCCAGCGGGGCATGTCCAATATCCAGACCTGCCTGCAGATGCTGCGGCAGAACAGAAATATCACGGTAGACATCAACGATATCCGTCGCTGTATCGATGATCCGGGATGCAAAGACATGCAACGAGAGGGTAAAACAGTGGGGTGTTTTTATGTTGAAAGCCCCACGATGAGAATAGTCCTGAGCAAGCTGCAATGTAGCGACTTCCCTACCCTGGTTGCCGCCAGTTCCATTATCCGTCCAGGCGTTGGGTCTTCTGGCATGATGGACGCTTACATCTGGCGCTATCATAACCCCGATAAATTTGAATACCTCCATCCCGTCATGGCCGAACATCTCTCCGAAACGTTTGGCATCATGGTCTATCAGGAGGACGTGTTGCGCATCGGGATACATTACGGCGGTCTAAGCCCCACAGACGCCGACTTTCTAAGAAGGATCATGAGTGGGAAAGAACGGAGTTCTACCCGCCTGAATGCGATAGAAAAACAGTTCTATGGACATGCCCGCAGCAAGTGTTATCCCGAGACGGTCAGTTCAGAGATATGGCGTCAGATCAAAAGTTTCGCACAATACAGCTTCTCCAAAGCCCATTCGGCATCCTTTGCTGTTGAATCGATGCAGTGCATGTATCTAAAAGTCCACTATCCGCTGGAATACATGGCGGCCGTGATCAATAACCGGGGAGGATTTTATCCTTTGAAAGTATATGTTCAGGAGGCCCGGCGCCTGGGGGCCACCATCCAACTGCCCTGCATAAACGATGGCACTGATTATACCAATGTGAAAGACTCCGTTTTATATCTTGGAACAGACCTTATACTCGGGCTTAACAACGCTACACGGGAAAGCATCGCAGAATGCCGGCAGGCAGGGCCTTTTGTGACGATGGCCGATCTGATCGAGCGTACCGGTATCGAGTTGTCCCAACTTCACCTGCTGATCCGCACGGGAGCACTACGACGTATAAACCCGGACAAGAAAGCACTGCTCTGGCAGTCTTATCAATTTTACCAATCCATAACCAATACAGCCGCTCCCGTTGTACTTCCATTGGAAACAACAGTCCAGCATTTTACGCTGCCGCACTTTGACACGCACCCCGATGAATCTTTTTACGATGAGATGGAATTGTTGGGGTTTGCGGTTTCAACAACACCGTTCGACATGCTTAAGACCGCATTCAGAGGCCAGATCCTGGTCAGTCAGATGCCCTCTTTCCTGAATAAAAAGGTGAAAATGGTCGGGCATTATATCGTTGGTAAAAGCCTGCTGACTAAAAAGCGCGAACCAATGCTTTTCGGAGCATTTTTGACCCGTCCTTTGACCTGCTCAATACTGTGCATTTTTACAAGAGCCTCAAACATTGGCCGCTGCAGGGACCAGGCACCTATCTGCTCGAAGGCGTTGTGAAGGAAAGTTTCGGGCAATACAATCTGGAGATAACTCGCATGGCCAGGTTGCCTTACCGAATTGACCCGAGAATAGAATAGCAAACTGGTTTCCATGACTCCTTACGTTACCGCTACGAATCGTTATACAGATACGCTAACCTCCCAATAACATATTAATAATACCAGACACTGCAATATAACACTAACGTGCTATCCAGATTGATCAATACCGCAATATCTTCGCGCTCAAGTTCGAACTTGTTAACCTACTGTTTGTGCATGAGAAAGAAAGAGTTGGTATAACACTTAATAAATAAGGAGAAGTAAATGATGTCCCTAAGAAACCTGACTACGCTTATGTTGCTAACCCTTTTGTGCTATGGATGCCGAAAGGATAGCCTGAATCAAGAAAATGATACCGGTGCCCGGGTATCACTAAAGACCGTACAAGCTGCATTCTCAACAGTGAGTCCAGTAATTCCGACAAAGGAAGATGCAGCACCAACCACTTATTACAATATACCTGACTGGAAATCCTCCAGCTGGGAAAATCGTGATAAAGGCGCCTCCTTCTGGAAAATCCCGTTGAAATCTGCGGCCAACGGCTATCGTGTGTTGCAACTCACGGAACCGTATACAGGAAAGAAAATTGTCGTTGAGCTCCCTGCGCCGTATTTGATTGCGCATAGAGATTCAGTAAATGGGATTGTATTTTCGGTTGTGCAAGATGTGCCATACACGGATACCAGCAGTTATGAGCTGCCGACAAACCGCAATAATTTTACCGGCGAGGTCAACGTATACGACTGGTCAGAAATTTAAGTATGGTACACAGTTTAAGGACGGTATCCGAGAAAAACGCATCACCCCTAATTTGAGTAAGTCCCGTACTACAGGTCTTCGTACCAGTGGCTGGCAATGCGTAGATGTGGTCATGTGCAAGTATGTTGCCAGCTGCACTTACTTCTCCTGGTCAACAGGCGCTATCTTTAGAGAAGTATCTGACCGATCTCTTGGAGATGCCGGCTTATGCTTTCCTCCGATGATGCAGCCCAAAGACGTTTTGATAGCGGGACCCGACGGTTGGCAGTTCTATGATTTCACTTGTGGCAACTGGAACTATCACAGCGAGGAAAATGATTATATATGTAACTGGGTAGATGATCCCGACTTTCCAGATCCTGACCCTGGCAGTGTAGATCCGGCGGCAGCCCTGGCAGCAGCGAAGGAAATTCGACACCACCAGTGACCAACTATGATCCCTGCGCCGGCAAAATAAAAATTACGCAAATGCTGTCGCATGCTGCGGTATCCCAAGGCATTCAAGCCGTAAAAAATGCAGCAGGTAATAGCGGGATTGAATGGGGCGCTCCAATCTGGGCTTCCATTCTTGATATGAACACCACTTACGCCGGTAGCCCGACAACAAGCGGCATAAACAACAAATGGAAGGCACCAACGTTCAGATGGACTGACGGGCACTACCAGTGTCCTCCGTCCACCATCATCCGGACAACACTCCACCGAGTCCCGGTGATATCGCTAACATTGTCGAAGGTTTACGTGTTATTCAATCTATGAATTTCCCCAATCAGACCATTGAAGATATACACGTACAATGGTATATGGAAAATGTATCTTTATTTGTAGTTGGCACAGCCTATGACTACGTTGTTATGCCCAAAGACTGGAAGAAACTATGGGATAAGGCAAAGGAATATCGGAAAAACAAGACCGCATTTGACGATGACCTCATAGACAGAGAAATTGCCCATCAGGACCACATGGCTGGGTTACTGGAAATATTCGACGGCGGTATAAACGTTTACCGTAGAGCAGCGGGACAAACTGACTTTGAGTCATACACCCCGGCTGCAACCCAAACCGGCCCATCAGTACATAATCCTTGCAACTAAAAAACCGTAGATCAAATGAAAAAATTAATGATTCTTATCGCAGCGATAATATGCAGCGTAGCCACTCAAGCACAATCTTTCAAAGAAAGCCCCCTCTCACCACAATGGACAAGCGTGGCCAAAAAGTTATCGAAGGAAGAATTTAATAAGATATCGGTCGCTAAATTTAAAAACCCGCGCGAATACGCAGCTGGTTCGAATCTCTACCAGGACGGCAACTCCCTTGTGATGTATGTTGAAAATGAACAGAAAGCAAATGAGTCTGTCAACTTTGAAGAAAAACTTCAGTTTTACCGTACTATGGAGAAAAAGCCTAATTCGACGTTGAAGTTGATTGGACATGAAATCCAGAAAATTGATGGCAAGCAGGTGCTTGTTGTCAATTATGAGTTCCGTGGAGATCATTATTATACATTCATCTCAGAAGTTTATGGCGGCAATAAATACCTCTTCGGTCATATACAGTATCTTCCTAAAGACAGTGCTGGCGGAAAGGCTACGTTGTCTCACCTTTTTACAAGAATGTAACCTGGTCTCAAAAACTTGAGGCGACAAACTCAGTTTTAACATCGTAAAGGATCGGCCGCTGGTCGGTCCTTTTTTGTTATAAGAACACTTCCTACCAAAGCAGCCCCTACAATGGCTGAAGAAATGAACAAACCGAGTACTAATATTTTTAGTATTTTTGTTTTTCGATCACCAATACCCGAAATGGCACTCAAGGACATTATATTATATAATCCTTTTGCAGTCCTGGATGTGGAGATGCTCAACTTTCTCCATAACCAGGGGGACCATTATATTGTAGTGCAAAGGTTCTCATGGCCAGGAATACCGTCAGGCACCGGATATATCGCCAGCCCGTATGGCAACCTTAAGGAAGCAGAGAACCACCTCCTCCATCTGGAGGCCAAGGAAGGAAAACTGCTCAACGTTAACGGCCATGAAGATAAAAACAAGTTACTTGCCTTACTGGCCAAAGATTCCGGATTTCACCTTTTTATAAACCTTACCAATCAGGGCCAGCGTATCGAGCGAAGTATAGCCATCGCGTATCGGAAAAAGGTTGGTTCCTATATCCGATCAGTCCTGAAAATGAAAAATGAAGGTGGCTTTGACGTAACATTGCGGGTCGAATACGGCAGGCTGGTAGCCACAATCACCTCCGGCCTCCAACAAAGGCAGGTGCTATTTTATTCCATGATTAAATAACAAAAAGATGTGTAGGGATATCTCATTCCATTCTGAAATTGAGGAAGTTCAAAAGGTCTATCCAGGCTTAAAGGATATTAGGACCAGGCAGCTGGATACGCAAAGCCTTATCCACCGGCAAGCTGAAGTCTTTGCTTCCTATCCGATCATCGCAACCGACGAGGGACAACAGGTGTTAGCAGACATGGAATGGGGAATAAAGCCCCTACATATACAGGATAAAGCAGAGGCCACCGAACGTAGACGATCGATGGTCAATGCAAAGGCAGACAGAATACTTGGCGATACTTCGTCTTATTGGCACAGGCTTTCCCAGAATAGATGCCTTATCCCCCTAACCAATATTTTCGAGCATCGTAAAATCATGACCTGGACCAAAAAAGTTCCCTACGCCATACGAACAACTTTCCACAGTGAAGGTTTACCTTATTATGTTCCAGGACTCTATCAGTGGCACTATGAACCAGATGAAAATGGACAGGCAGTGCGCAAAGGAACATTTACCCTGGTTACCACAGAGGCAAATAACGTCATGCGTTGCATCCACAATGATGGCGCTAACAAACACAGGATGCCGTTATTTCTTACAAAAGAAATGGAGAATGCGTGGTTGAACCACACCCTTACCAAAGCTGACATGACTGAAATTCTCCAATATATAATTCCCGACCAGCACCTTAACTACCACACGGTGCATTCGCTGCGAACAGAAGGTGACAGGCCGGACCACAAGCCTAAAGACGCACTGTGGATTTGGGAGAATCTACCGCCACTTGGAAACGACTACCCGCGAGGCGTCGGTGAACAAAGTTCGTTATTTTGACCTGCGCGTCACGGGCGCATTATATTTTTTGAGGATAATCAGACACATCATACTCCCGGGCATTGTGCTGGTTTCAGGGATTCGCAAAGACCATCACTTGACTGCTCAAAATGGAATCCGGAGTAAAGATGCCTGCTTAAAGCCTGAATGGTTTGATCTGAGTCAAGTAAAATAAGATGGCTCCAAAATAATGGTCCCTGCCTGTTATTTTGTTATTTTGACACATACAACCATTGTTACAACCCTTACTACTATGGAAAATAGAAGCAAATTGATTCGGGACGCCCTGAAGGCAGCTAAGGATCTCGGACGCCTGCAGACCAATCTTGAAGAGCAATATGGTAAGAATAAAATCCCTCCGGAAATAAAAGCGATCGTCAAAACGGAAAGTGAACTGATGAAACAGCGATTTACCGGCAGGTTGGCAAGTTCGTCAATATATGAAGGGTTCATAAACTTTTATAGTAAATTAAAAGAAGTACTGGGCGACAAGCCGTTACAACCTTTGTACTACAATGCTATAGAGGATTACTATCAACTCACCATTCAATCTGAAGGATACGACCCCGTCAGAGGCGCCGATGAACTGGATGAATGGATAAAAGAACGAAAATTGTACTTCCCGGACTCAGGATATTAAATTTTGATATCGCTTTAGATCCTGCGCGGCTGCGCGAAAAATTTCCGAAGTGCATGGCGACGCCCCTGAAAGAATCGCTATCAGCTTATTTGCGGCGCCTTCCAGCATTGTCCAAACCATATTTTGCTGTGACCACTTATCAATCCCCTTTTCCTCTATACACTCTTCCCGATGGATTATGACCAGTCTAATTTTGGTGGGATCACTTGCCACACTAATATAATTTCGGCCATTGGGCAACACCTGGATGTAGTATTTATGGTCCATGATAAGGAGATAGGTCATTATAGGCAACTTGCCTACCCCGAATATAGCAGACATTACAGGTTCCAAAGCTGGTATGACTTAAGAAAAATAACATTCACCTACTATGTGTATACAAAACAGGAACAGAGGATACTGATCTAAAAATATTATCGGTTGATAGATATCAAAATATTGGAGCGCTGTAAAAATAATAGTTTCATAACGGAGAAGCCAAGGGGTGTTTTTGCGAATATACTATATCCTTATTCCCCTCTTGGATATTATGACGGAAAGTGTCCCACCTAATACGAAAAAAGTGACCCGGGATGTTTACGAAGCCATGACCAGTATCCCTATCCGGCTACGGCATTTTTGATACAGGAAAAATGTTTTCTGATCGAAAGTGACCCGGTTTACAACTCCCATTCCAGACGAAAGTGACCCACCTGAAGGAACGCAGATTTTAACCCGCAGGAATTAGGTATAAAGCCTTTTCCATGCCAAATCGCGTTAAGACTATGCTTCAGATACGTGCTATTATCCAGTACATGGATCGCGGAGAATCGCTAAACAACATCTCCACTCTTCTTCAATTAGCCCGCCGAACAGTCAGAAAATACGCCACCAGAGCGCGTAAATCAGGCTTCACCCTTAAGGAATTGCTCGCCCTGGACGACCCCAAGTTGTCCGCCATCATCTACGAGCCGGCCAAAAAAGATCCCGCCAAAATGAGCTCACGGGAGCTCTATATCAACGACAAACTGGACTACTACCTGGCAGAGCTCAAAAAGTCCGGAGTCACCAAATTGCTTCTTTGGAGAGAATACAAAGAAACAGCTGCAGAGCCTTACGGCTATGCGCAGTTTAGCGCAAAGATCCTGCGACATCAAAAATCCACAAAGGCTGTAATGCATTTCGAGCATAAGCCCGGTGACTACCTGTACTTTGACTTCGCTGGTGATAAGTTACACTATGTCATCAATGCTGAGACGGAGAAAAAGGTACCGGTGCAGGTGCTTGTATGTGTACTACCATTCAGCGGCTACAGCTATGTGATCGCGCTTCCGGACGCCACACTGCCACAGATCATCAAGGGGCTTAACAAATGCCTGGATTGGATCGGAGGTATCCCCCGCCATGTTAAGACCGACAACATGGCTCAAATCGTTACCAGGAGCAACAAGTACGAACCAGAATTCACCGCCGCTATTCAACAGTGGGCGCTTCACTATGCCGTTGGGTTGACAGCAGCACGGGTTCGCAAACCTCGAGACAAAGCCAGTGTTGAGAATGAGGTAAAACTGACCTACCAGCGCATCTATGCGCCTCTCCGCAATGAGACCTTCTATTCACTGGAAACACTCAATGCGGCAATCGAGGAAAAACTCAAGATCCACCACCTGACCAAATTTCAGAAGCTGGACTACAGCCGATTGGAACTGTTTGAAAGAGAAGAAAAAGCGTTGCTGGCCGAACTGCCCGCATCCAAATTTGTCATCAAGCACAGGGCAGTATCCACCGTAGGCGCCGACTACCATGTGATCCTTGGTGAGGACAACCATCACTACAGTGTGCCTCACACGCTCATTGGCAAAAAACTCGCGCTCATCTATTGCCGGGATGAAGTGGAGATATATGACAAACACGTGTTTGTAGCCAAACATCCCCGCAACCGCAAGAAGAAGGGCTGGAGCACCATTACCGAGCACATGCCAGAGGGTCACCAACAATATGCCGAAGAGAAAAAGTCACAGGAAAAGGATGCCTTTATGGCCAGGGCGCTGGCCATTGGTCCCAACACCGCAAAATTTGCAGAGGGCATATTTGCCGAGCGTGGCTTCAGGGACGATTCCATATCTGCCGTTAATGGCGTATTACGCTTAGGGATACACTACGGCAAGGATCGCCTGGAGGCCTGCTGCGGGATGGCTATCCACCACAACCTTTATTCCTGCCGCAGCGTGCAGAACATGCTTAAAACCAATAAGGACATCGAGGTCCAATCCAGCCAGCAACACAAAGTTCCCATCCATGATAACATCAGAGGAAAGGAAAGCTACTCCTAACGGTCACTTCATTTTTCATTATATCAAACATCTATCATCATGTCAAAAACACTTATGTTGAAAAAGAACGCCAATCCCTCAGAGACACTGGAGCGGCTAAGAATCCTCAAACTCAGCGGTATGGCCAATACCTACGAAGCATTTGTCGGCAAACCAATACATGAGCAGCCAGGCTCTCATGATATGCTTTCTGCAATGGTTGATCAGGAGATAAATTCCAAGAAGAACGCCCGCACTGACATGCTTGTGAGAATGGCAAAAATTAGATACACCATTTTTCCGGAGCAGATCCATTGTGGACCAGAGCGTAATTTACATGCTGACCAGTGGCAGCTGCTTTGCCAGGGGAGTATATAAAAAAGGGACAGAACGTTGCCATCACAGGCGCTACCGGATGTGGCAAATCCTATCTCGCATGCGCGCTGGGCAACCAGGCATGTGAACTCGGCTATAAGGTGACCTACTATCCGATGCAACGCTTTGTTGGAAACATCCATTCCAGTAACGCAGATGGCAGCTATATGAGTTTTGTAAACAAGCTATCTAAAACCAATGTACTGATCCTCGACGACTTTTTGATGGAAAGACTGGAACCAGTAGCATCTGTAGCACTTGTTAATATTCTGGAAGACAGATACGAGCGGGGAGCTACTATTCTGACCTCACAGCTGCCAGTATCAAAGTGGTATGAGCAAATTACCAACACAACACATGCTGATGCTATTATGGACAGACTTATGGCCGGAATGAACAGAATAGAACTGATCGGTGAGTCTCTGAGGAATAAACAATAATTCCTACCTTTAACATTCACGCGTATCCTACCAGGTGGGTCACTTTGCCACCATTAGCGATGGGACACTTTATCCCGGAATATCCAAGTAAACCTTCTCCGATACTACAAATTTCCGGTAAATATTCAGCCCCTCCCCATCAGTATCGGTACTGTTTTTAATCTCCATCAGATCGCCAGCTTTTGAAATCAACATTAGTATTTCCCACCTGTCGTATAACGCGGCGTCGTTTTCTTCGGTACTTGCCTGGACTAACAAGTCCTCCACTTTTGACAAATGGATTCTTGAAGTAAAAGCATTTGCAAGGACATACAATCTTAAAAATTCCTTCTTATTTCCAGGTGGCAATGAAAGCCGCCCCGAGATTATACTTTTAAACCCGCTTTCATTGGTCAGCAAAAACTTACTATCATCAGCACACTGATAAGAAACCTCGCTCACAAGACAGGCTTCTAATAAAACAACAGATATTACTGTAGACTCATCGTCGGACCTATAATGAGCAAGGAAAGAATAATCTGTTTGATAACATTCCATAACGTCAATTTGTCAATGAGAACTGCAATTTATCGTTAAGGAGCCGGATCAAAAAACAATGGTATCAACTACACTTTCACGTTAGTTTTACATATATCTTTTTTCGCCCTATCAAAATTTTGTCAAAATATCTCACAATGTGGCTGGTTAAAAACTGAATGGCGTGGTTAATCATTAGAAGACCTGAGTAAACCGCTCCCATTCCGAATTCAAACAACAATTTGAACATGCCCACAAAATCTCCTATCAGCCTGCAAGACCAAGACGATCTATTTTCAGAAATTGATCAACCTTTCAGCGACAGACTCCTTCAACATTGGTGGGACGAAGTACTCCTTTTGCCTATCGAAGAAAACATAAGAAAGTATACAATAGATAATTTCAAATGTCCCTGGCTTCCCAGTAACAAAGAAATTTTCGATGTAGAATGCAGAAGAATTGCCCATTTTGATTTAAAATGTCGCCAGTATCATTGGCTACGCTGGGAACTATCAGACTACAAAATAAAAAAATGGCAATAGGCCCATTTGCCCGTAAGGCATTCTTGATATTTCATCGAATTAGGTCATACATGACTTATGAACTCCCATTGCCATACTGGCGCATAAAGTACCGCGCCCTACCCTACCCTCCGGCAATGGCTCAAACCTGCATTGATCCGTTAAGGCTGCATGAGGATAAAGCCCAGCGATATATAGACGAATTCGATGAGTATTGCGAAAGATTTCCACATATAACTCGTAAAATTGCTTGGCGGATGGCGCTGTTACGTCTTGATCGTAAACGAAGGTTCCTGGAAAAGGGCTGGGAGCATGCCCGGCAGCATATTGAAAACAATTGTTTTCGTCCCTTGGACTGCAATAACTAATATATTAAGTACAGCTAATCCTTTTTGTCCTTTGGGTAGGGCCTCACATATATTTTGTTCCCTTTGACAGAGACTTCCAATGCCCGGGAAGCTGAAACCGACTTTGCCAGCTGGCCATAGTGGGTCCTATGCGACAATATATCGATATGATAATTGTTTACCCTTTCCTTTCTGAAAGCAGGCGTTGCAAGCGTAAGGTTATACCATCTTTCCATGTCAAGCACTATCTCAGCAACAAAAGCATCAGGATAATAAAAGTAGCCCTTCATGCTATACTTAACCTGTACATCCCGACTTTCTATCTGGCGCCTTGTCAAGGCCGTCTCCACGGCCATCCCTTTTGTTAAATGAAACAATGCGGGGAGTACGGGGAATGAAAGCGGTAAACCTGCTGAAGAAACTGTACCAGCACTCACTAAAACATCCGCCAAATCATCACCTTCAAGCGCTCTGACAGTGAAAAAACCGTCATCTGATCGAACTTCACCATGAGCGGTCTTAACTCTAAAGTGCGTGCCCACCGGACTTTTCTTTAAATAAAAACAAGCCTCACCACTACTAACAGTTACACTGGCTTGTTTTGCATACTCCCAATAATCAATCGAAAGCGTAGTCTGTGGCAGAATGTAAATCTGTGAGCCATCCGGCAGAAAAAGGAAAAGATGCCGGCCGACAGGAACATACAATTCATGTGTAGAAATCTGAACTATCGGCTCCCGAGGATCGACTGGCTCAAACCATCCTGTATCATTACTTATACGGCAATTATATTTTTCTCCAATAGCAACCTTTCCATTAAAATCCCTGCCATACAACTTAATCATCTCTTCGTTTACCGTCAGCGTACCTCCTAAAGGTCTAATTGGGGTATCAATTTCTTTTGCATCACTGGCATATATGTTCCATATCCCCACACCGGCATTCGATCCGGCCATGCAAAGGCTATTAAAACAAACCAGCAGTATAAATGGAGTAGAAAGGGCCATGCCCCAGGGAAGCAAACGACTATGTTTCATAAAAATGATGGTTAGCTATTTATCAATATGAAAAGGTATAGACTTTTACGGGGTGGATATTTATGGTTTTCACAGGTTGGGGTGACAGCCCTTAATTGGCATCCTTCTTATAAACGTGCGTCCGGCTGAAAACAACTATTGAATGCCTTAGTTCCTACAAATAAATAAGGTGTATATTTTTATATATGGCACCAAACACCTGAAATTGACAGTCACCTTTTCTTCCCACGCGCATTACCAGGGGGTAAAGGCTTTGCCTGTTGCTGTTGCTTTTCCTTTTTAAGGAGATAAATATTGGCAGCCACTTCCATCACCACTATATTTTCAGGGGGAATATTGGTATTAAGAATTTTGTGCCCCTTTTCCCGTCCTTCAGCTACATATTTACCCATCAAATCAGCCAGCCTCCCAAAATTCTCATCTGTTGACAAGTAATACTCGACAGGTTTGCTTAGCCTCGTCAATAGATAATAGGTCTCATCCTCTCCGATCAGGATACCATGTTCCATATCCTTTTCCATCGCCTTTTTATTTCTTTTCGCTATAAATTCATCCACCAGAGCATCTACTTTGTAAGACAGATAATCTGACTTATCCCACGTCTTTACCTTCCAGGGATCCGGATCCGGGGACTTTAAATGCTCGTCCTTCAGATACTCTGCGGCTTTATCCATCAGTTCCATGACAGCTTCAGACTCAGGGGTTAGCCAGTCATCCCTCCCCGACCATCATTTTTAGCTTTTGCCACTTTCTTGCCTTCTATCCACAAGTCCGCCGAAAAAGCATTCGTCTCCTCGCTCATTTCTTCGTATACGCGAAGTCCCTTTAGAACAATCTTCATATCGCTGGTTTTCAGCGAATATGGGTAAGAGTAAGTTTTATTGAAGCTATATCCTGCTATGTAGGATATAAAAAAGACGGGTAG
Organism: Chitinophaga sedimenti; assembly: GCF_023156195.1. GTDB lineage: Bacteria > Bacteroidota > Bacteroidia > Chitinophagales > Chitinophagaceae > Chitinophaga > Chitinophaga sedimenti. The sequence goes on along the minus strand of NZ_JAKUKA010000001.1, from coordinate 5,576,298 downwards.
GGGAAACAAGGTTAAGCAAATTGCTTTCAGGCAATATCCAGATATGAAAACGGCTATTTTATGTGTATTACACTATCCTTGTCGAAGTAATAATCTACCAGACCAAGACTCTTTATCGCATTTAAACTATGGGTAACAGGCTTGTTTCGCTCTATGGCGCCGGTGAAATGGTGCTGCTTCCAGACATTATTGTCAAATTGCACATTGACGCCAAACCAACGAGGGATAACTTTAAAGACTTCTTCCAAGGGGGCGTCGGAGAAGTAATACACACCTGTCATCCAGCCCAGCACCGTCATTTTATCAAATGAAGTGGCCAGCAATTTTCCTGCAGGTCCATAGACAGCCTGTTCACCAGGTACCAATGTAAGCGAGTCAGCTCCCCGGCCAATCTTAACCCGGCCTTCAACAAGGGCCACCTGCTCCGCATTTTCTCTATAGGTATTAACGTTAAATTCTGTACCGATCACCTTTACTGCCGATGACCGGAGTTTAACAACAAAAGGCTTTTCTGCATTCTTGCTTACCTTAAAATAAGCCTCGCCCTGGACTGAAACGACACGATCCCCATCCCCGAAAGAGGTGGGAAATATTAATGTACTGGCCGAGTTCAGCTTTACATCTGTACCATCAGACAATGTAATTTTATACTCCAGGCCGGGTGGTACCTGTAAAATCGCCTGCTTCCCTTCCAAATTCTGGCCTGATACCGTCAAGTGGTCTCCTTCATTGGCCACCACGGCATCGCCGAACCGGTTGGTTCCTTTATTTATTGCCAGATCAATGATCTGCCCGTCGGGCAATTGCAGATTTATTGTGGGTTTCTTCCGGGCGGCAGCAGATGGAGAAGCCACCTGGCGATTTGAATTCATTAAAACGGTCGCTCCCAAAGCCAGTCCGCCAGCAAAGACAGCGGCAGCGGTCCAGTACCAGCCACGGCGAGTTTTAGGAGGTTTTGCCGCAGACATGGTTTGCTCAAATGCAATAACATGATCCAGCTTGTCCAACTCCCCGGCAATATCGGTACCGCTATGAATATTCTTAAAATCCTCGTACAGGAGCCGATACTCCAGCTTTTCAGCCAAAAGTTTATCCAGCAGGATCTTATCTTCCGGCGATATATCACCATTTAAATCGTCCGTTACTAAACGATATAGATCATCCCTTTCCATAAAATATATATACACGCGAGCTGGCTTTTGGTAACCATTAACGGCCAAGTTTACCCAGCGTCTCCCTGATGATCCTTAAACCTCTACTAATATTGTTTTTAACACTGCCCTCCGAAATATTATTCATTCGGGCAATTTCTTTACAGCTGAACCCATGCTGATAACGCATTCTAACAGCATGCTGGCTGGCAGCCGGAACACTACTAAAAGCAAGCTCAAGACTTACTCCCAACTCTTTGTTCTCCATCCAGCGTGGCTGAATCACCGGCTCTGTTGGCTCAACCTGGCGCACATAACGATCATGACTTCCCCTCTTCCGATGAAGGTTAGAGCAAGCATTACGCACAGAAGTAATAAGATAGCTTTTCGGATTGGCATCGCAATCCAGATTTGCCCGCTTTTCCCACAGGTTGGCGAATGCCTCCTGAACCACATCACGGGATGACTCCACGTCTTTGAGTTCATAATAAGCAATAGTAATCATGCGCCTGAAATATCGGGAAAATAACTCCTTAAACGCTGATTCGCTTCCTTGCTGCAGCTGGCGCCATAAATGGTCGTCGTCCAGATCACTTGTTTGCATAGCAACGATTTATCGTTTCATTTGACAATAATGTTGGTCTGATTGCTTTGGCTATGATAGGAGAACGGACGTAGATGAATATCCATATTTAATGAACATTATTCATGGATAATATCCTGCCAAATTTGCTTAATGCTTATTGGATACTTTCTGACCGGTGAGACCACCAGGTCATCATATCGATAAAGCCCGCAAAGGGACTCACTATATTCAAAGAACCGAAAAATAACCCAATTGTTTTAATTTTTAGTTAAAAAAATGTTATCCAGGCTAAAAAAGGTCAAAAAAATACCTTTTTGAATGATGACCATTTCGCCGATCGCGTGTATACATATCATATACTGAGAAAAAGGGCCCCTACCCTTTACTATTAAATCATGTGAAATGTCCGCGTAGGACTTCGGCAAACTATGGAGAAAACAGCGAGAATACAGCTACTTAGCAGGCTGGCGGCCTTGACGGGTCTGACCTTTGCCTTATCGGCTCAGACTGGAATCTGTCAAAAATCAACCAATCCAGACCAGAATGTTAATGGCTTACAAACGCCAAACCTTAAATGGCACACCGTAGTTAACCACCCAAGCCCTACGCTGGACCTTTCTCAGTACCGTGGCAAAATAGTCATATTGGACTTTTGGAATACATACTGCGGCGCCTGCATTAAGCAATTCCCCAAAATGGATAGTATTCAGGAAAAATATAAGGATGACCTGAAGATCGTATTAATAGATTCAAAGGCATCTGAAGATAAACCTGAAAAAAAATCCTTAAGACTTTTAACAGGGTTTCGGATAAAATTGGTAAAAAGTTCGCCCTGCCAAGTGCCTATGAGGATTCAACGGCCAACAAAATGTTCCCACATAAATACATTCCTCACTATGTTTGGCTCGATAGAGAGGAAACCTTATTGCGGAAACAAATGCAGATGAAATTTCTATGCAGAATGTTGAGTCCGTAATAAATAATAATACTCAGGTATTAAAACCCAAAAAGGAGATCAAATTAAATCTTAACACTCCGATATTTTCATCCGTAGTTGAAAAAGCCTTACCTGTAAAATTCATAAACCAGTCCATTCTTGCCGGCAATATTGAAGGCAGCGGGTCATCATTGGGGATGAATATGTATGATGACCTAAATTTAACGCAGATTTTTGCAATCAACATGTCTATAATGCAAATTTACGAATTTGCTTATCCTGAAATCTTTGATTATCCGGGCAAATTATTAATTATAGATGTCTTAGATTCATCAAAATATATACTTCCTGCCGACCCTTCACGAGACTGGGAACGACAAAACACATATACTTATGAACTACTTACACCAGTAAAAGGTAGAGATTCTGCATTGGCAGTAATGCGAAAAGACCTCGAAAGGTATTTCCCGGTAAAAATTAAGAAACAAATTAAAGAGATTAAATCATGGTCCTTAACGACCTTAGATTCCAACTTAAGCAAAGCTAAAGCAGGCGAAAAAAAAGAGACAATCTGTACATTCAAGACTCTACAACGTCGAAGTATATTCGAAACAAGCCATTTAAGTCATTGGTGGTAGCTTTGAACCAAATAAATGATACTCCTTTTGTTGACAATACGGGAATTACAACTGATGTAACAATGGAATTACCTAAAAATCTAAAAGACTACAACGCACTACTTGCTGTATTAAAGAAATATGGAATTAAAATGGAACTTAAGGTTCAAGGAGTGGAATTTATGGTGTTTACCGACAAAACTAATTAAAAAAAGGGCGACAATAGATTTTATCACGAAGACAACTTCAACTTTAAAAGTATGCTGCCAGCAATCATTCCCTCCACTTCCGCTTAAGTCAGAGCAATTAGATAAAACGAGCGTGTAAGGTCATGTTCACCAGAGAGTAAGAAATCCCATATCGGGAATGGGAATACTATGCTCCTACTCACAAGTAGGCCCGACTCCGTGCGGCAATAAGACAATCAACTAAAACATCAAAGCCTATTATCATGAAACTAAGGGTAAATCAACCAAGAATTTACAAGGCCCTATTGCTTATAACCTATGTCTTGTTAAGCATTACGGCGAAACCACAATCCAATCAAGCATTTAAAGAGATCACTCTTAAAGCGGAAAACATCACCATTGAAAATCTATTAAAAGAACTGACAAAACAGACAGGATACAAGTTTTACTATTCCAATGCACTTGTAGATCATACCCGCAAGATTACATTGAACGTCGTAAAAAAACCACTTGAAGAAGTTTTAATGCTCTCTTTTCAAGGTACAGGTATAGGATGGACATTCAATGACGGTTATGTTTCGATTATGCCAAAACTTGAAAAACCTAATACTCCTGAAGGCACAAAATCCATTATAAATGTCACTGGAATCGTCCGGGATTTAAATCAGAAACCTGTTGCAGGTGCCACAGTTCTTATACAAGGCACAAGGATTGGAACTGCTACAAATTCAGACGGAGAGTTCTCTATTCAAAGCGCACCGACTAACAGTAGCCTAATTGTAAGTAATGTAGGCTTTGATCCAATTACCGTACCTGTAAATGGCCAGGCTTATATTAAAATCGAAATATCACCCACCGCCACAATGATTAACGAGGTCACAGTGGTTCATACGGGATACCAAGACATACCGGCAGAAAGAGCGACAGGATCATTTACAAAAATTGACTCCAAAACTCTTAGCCAACAGGTAGGACCAAACATACTAAACCGGCTGTCGGGAGTTGCCAGTGGTGTATTATTCTCAAAAGAAGGAGTAAATCCTAAATCTAAACTCAATATGTTTGTCAGAGGTCAATCCACCATAAATGGTCCAGGAGACCCGCTCATAATATTAGACAACTTCCCATACGAAGGAGATATCAATAATATTAATCCAAATGACATTGAAAGCATTACCATCCTAAAAGACGCAGCTGCTGCATCTATTTGGGGAACTAAAGCAGGCAACGGTGTAGTTGTAATAACAACGAAAAAATCAAAATACAATCAAAAAACAAAAATTGAATTTAATAGTAACATCACCGGTATTCAACGCCCCGACCTATTTTCCATCCCTCGAATGGACAGCAAAGACTTGGTGGACGTAGAAATATTTCTATTTCAAAATAAGTATCGTTTCACAGACACATCGAACAGAAACAAACTGCCATTTACCGAGGTCTACGAGACACTCTTTAAATATCGAAAAAAACAAATATCAGCAGCGGACTCGGCATCTCTTATAGACAGTTATAAGTCACAAGACGTACGAAACGACTTCCAAAATATATGTATCGTGCACCATTAAATCAACAATATTCAATTAGCGTATCAGGGGGCGCCCCCAATATTAGTTGGTACTTCTCGGGCGGGCTCGACAAAAACATCGGATCGCTTTATGAGAATTACCGTCGAGTAAATCTGAGGACTGACAATACCTTTACAATATTTAAGGGCGCACAAGTTAGAACCGGTCTGGCATATACAAACAGCACGACGGAAGGAGGCAGAACAGCCTATGGCAGTATAAGTGGCCCTTCATTCTCAATGCCACAATATACGAGGCTATTTGATGATAACGGCTCAGCAATACCACTATATAAAGATTACAGGAAGGTATACCTTGACACCACCGGCGCCGGTTTATTGATGGATTGGAAATATTATCCCGGCACAGATTACAAAAATCTATCCGTCCAGAATAATCTACAAGATTTTCTTGGAAACATTGCATTGTCATACAAAGTTGGAGACTTTACATTTGACGGCCGGTATCAATACGAAAGCCAAGTAACTGATGGCAAATCCGTGAGCAATGCCCAAAGTTATTCTGCACGAAATTTTATAAACTTTTACTCGCAAGTTAACAGGACAACTAAGACAGTCAAATACGCGGTGCCTGTTGGCGGTATTCTTGATCAATCGAATGGGAAGCTGATAAACCACTCCGCACGCGCACAGTTGGGATATTCTAAAAGGTGGTCTGACCACAATATTGCAGCAATCCTCGGTACAGAATTAAGACAAACCAAAGTAAATCGAAGTAATTTTAGGACATACGGATACGATGATGAGATCCTTACCAGCATCCCCACTGATTTTGTAAATCCTTATCCAACATACGTTACCGGCGCAACAGGTTACATACCGAACAACAGCGGATTTGCGAGAACAACCGATCGGTTTGTATCTCAATTCGCTAACGCCTCTTATTCTTATAAGGAGCGCTACACAATATCTGCAAGTGCAAGAAGAGACGCCTCAAATTTATTTGGCCTAAATACAAATGACAAATGGACCCCATTGTGGTCAGCCGGCTTAGCTTGGAATACTTCGAAGGAGGATTTTTACAAGTTAGACTTACTTCCACTACTGAAAATACGAGGAACTTTCGGCTACCAGGGCAATGTGGATCAAAGCAGAGCGGCCATTACCACAATCACCTACACCGGCTTAACGAGTAAATATACACAACAGCCGACCACCAACTTCATGACATTCTATAATCCGGAATTAAAATGGGAAAAAGTTGGGACATATAACTTAGGAATCGACTTTGGTTTCAAAAACAACTTTTTGTCAGGAAGTGTAGAATTTTATCAGAAAAATGCGAAGGATCTGTACTCAAGCGTAGAAATTGACCAAACCCTTGGTCTTGGTAGATCAGAACTTCCAAAAATGTCGCTACACTGCGTACCAAAGGATTAGACATTACCCTAAATAGTATTAATATAGATGGTAATTTTAGGTGGACCACAGGTTTAATATACTCTTATTCAAAAGATGAAATTCTTGAATATTACTTCAACAATTACGGACCTGCCGCCCTTCAGACAGGAAAGGCACTGGCAAAGGGTAAAAGTATATATGGTGTTTACTCACTTCCTTGGGCTGGCCTGGACCCTAACACGGGCGAGGCAAGGGGATATTTAAAGGGAGTTATTAGTAAGGATTATGGAGCACTTGCAAGCGGAGACAAATCTCCAAATGACATGACATATCATGGATCAAGAATTCCCACAAGTTTCGGCAGCCTGAACAATACCTTCAGTTTCAAAAATATCTCACTGACAGCATTAATTGCCTATAGATTTGGGTATTATTTTAGGGCAAATTCAATTGACTACAATGTTCTCGTTAGGCAAGGTGTTGGACACAGCGATTATTATAATAGATGGCAGAAGCCCGGTGATGAGAAGATCACAAATATCCCATCATTTCGTTACCCAGTCAATACAAGTGCAACAACCTTCTATACCTTTTCAAGCCCATTGGTCGAAAAAGGAGATAACATAAGATTACAATTTGTGCATCTAAATTACGAAATGAATCGCCAGACTTTAAAAGCATTGCCATTTCAAAAGATAAATTTATATGTCAATATAAGTGACATCGGTATTATCTGGCGAGCAAATAAGAAAGGAATCGATCCAGACAATCAAGGGATAAAAACTCCAACCAGGTATGCCGGAGGCTTAAATTTTACACTTTAAATTATTTCGCATGAAAAAAACATATGGCTATATAACTCTAACATTATTATTAACGCTGGCTGCAGGATGCAAAAATATTTGGACGAACCTACAGATTCCTCCCAAGTCCCAATCAGAAACTTAATGGACCTACAAGGGTTGATCGAAAATCAGATATTTGTAAATTTCGCAGATCCATTTAACGGTGAAGCACAGGCAGACAACTATTATCTGACGGATGCAGATTATGATGCTTTAACTCAACAACAAAAAAATCTTTACAATTGGTCTAACGATGATATCTATGAATCAAATATAACGGAGTGGGGATATGCCTACGACCTCATTTATAAAGCAAATACAATCTTGGATAATTTAACAAGGATTGAGAGAACAACTATAAATCAAAGGACATGGGATGATTTAAAGGGGCAAGCTCATTTTCTCAGAGCCAAAGCATTACTTCAACTATCTACTGTTCATCTCCTTGCATATGACAAAATAAACGCTAATAATACTCTTGGACTTCCATTAAGATTAGGAACAGATATTAACGAAAAAATCGAAAGAAGTACGCAAGAACAAACCTTTAACCAAATACTTACGGATCTAAAAGCAGCGGCTCCTTTGTTGCTAACTTCTCCGATAAGTAAAGTAAGACCCAGCAAACAGTCGGCATTGGCTCTGTTGGCAAGAACATACTTAGGAATGCAAGAGTATGACAGCTGCTTTAGTTATGCCAATCAAGCCTTAACGATTAATGGTAATATTTACGACTATAACCTGGCGTCTCCAACTGCTGCTCTTCCATTTGCTCCAGAGCTCAGCAATCCAGAAATCTTTTACGCGTCTACAGGCTACTATAATTATACAATGAGTCAGTATACAATGAAGCCAGATACTGTCCTCTACAAATCTTATAAAACAAATGACTTACGAAAAGTTATTTTCTTTGAGGCCACAGGACTGCACAATTTTAAAGGCTTCTATACAGGAAACTCAAATTTCTTTTCGGGAATAGCAAGCAATGAGGTATATTTAATGAGGGCGGAGGCATCCGCAAGAACCGGCAAGATTGAACAAGCCTTATTGGATCTAAATCTTCTACTTGTAAAACGATACACTACAGGCACATTTGTCCCGATTACCGCAACTAACGCTGAAGAGGCATTGACGCACATTCTTGAAGAAAGAAGAAAAGAACTTCCGTTCTCGGGGCTGCGATGGTTCGATATAAAAAGGCTTAACCAGGTAAATGGGAACATTTCGCTTAAACGGTCTATCGGTGGAAAGATTTACAATTTGCCAGCAAAAGACCTGCGATTCGCAATAGCGATTCCTCCTTTCGTGATAAGATTGTCCGGCCAACAACAAAATCCTCGATAATTTTAATAACGAAGTAGCAAGGCACCGGGAAACCGGTGCTTTCTTCTTTATGGGGCTAAGGTCACCCTGTTTATAACTACATTTGCACCAATTGCGACCAGGCGAGCATTTATATTTCCCGAGACGGCAGCAAGAGAGGCAGCAAGGTCGGCTTCCGTGGCAATTACGGGATGTCCAACTACGCAAGGGTTTGGTCCGGCACCGGGACATAGCTCGTTTACATAAATTCTCCATCCAGAAGATACATAGTAATCAGAAGCACTCGTACCCTGAAAATAAAAAAGGTTGTGTCCCGAAAAGACTTGGCACGCACTACAGACACGGACAATGCACACAAAACTGCCAACAGAAATATTAACTGTCTCATGGACACTGGATTTAAGTAAGGAATAGTAGTTGGATTTATATAGTAAATGACAAAAAGCGGCCCCTCAAGGCGCTAAAGTGGTCCTTGTCGCAATAATAAATGCTCCAATAATAGTCAGTCTTTGGCTTATTGTCCCAACTTCACTTCCGAGAGCATCCGCCAGTGATTCCGGAGTGTCGATTGTTGGATGGACTATGGCACATACATATGGGCCATAACCTTCACAATATTCAGTTGTAAGGACTTCCCAGCCTGAAGCGTAATAATAGTCTACAGCAGTTGATCCTCTAAAATAAAATGTAGTTGCAAACTTGGAGTTCTCTTTTTGATAGCCTAAAGCCGCACTGGCAATAAACAAAGCCAAAATACTTGAAAAATACTTCTTCATAATCTCTGATTGAGGATGATCAAACAATTTAATGCATTATAATATCTTATAATTTAGAATAACAGCTCCAATATTTGTAATGCGTTCATGTATTGATGAACCCGAGGCAGCAGCCAAAGCCTCAACTAATTCTTCTGGAGTAGATATAATTGAATGCGAAACTATAGAAGGCATGTTTCCCACATAGCTATATGGTTGCGTTGTATAAAGCACCCACCCATCACCTCCAGAAACAAAATACTGTGAGATAGTATTCCCATTAAAATAAAAAGCGGTACTTGTCTCCTTTCGGCCAGATGCACGAAGGGAAACTGAAAGCATCAAGCCAGCAATCAATAACTTTTTACTTAACCACATTATTCAAAGAGATTAAAAGAGCATCGGCTAAGCCGATGCTCTTTACATTTTTGTCCAAAATAATTATGGAGCTACAGTAGGTCTTGCTTCAACGATAGATGCACCGATGTTAGCAATTTTCGCCTGAATTGTAGAACCTGTTGCACCAGCAAGCGCAGACGCTAAAGCAGCAGGAGTGCTGATAGATGGGTGCGAAACTGTGCAAGGATTAAGACCAGTGGCGGGGCAAGATTCGTTGTCCAGCTCTTTCCAGCCTTCTTCTTGATAGTATGCATTTACATCTGGACCTTGGAAATAGAATGTAGTAGTTTTGTTAGCAGCGGTAGATATACCAACAGCGGCAATGAGCAGAGCGGCAACGCCTGTGATGTACTTTTTCATGGATTAAATTTTATGGATAATTATGAGACCTCTGGTTTTTAGGTACAGAAGCATTGACCTTTTTAACGAACTTATTTGCAACTAAATCCGCCTTTTTGCTAAATCAGCATCTTGCTGGCAAGCTCTTATCGAGGTAAAGGGTTGGACAATTTATATTTGCTCTTACCATGATTGACATTACGAAGCATAAACCATGATAATATAGCAGAAACAGAAAAGAACAAATTGAAAAAGAAGTGTTCCGTCCAGTTCATTTGAGAAATTACACCTCCACAGGAGCATGGCAACTCTTCACCACTTAAGAGACTTACTCCTACATAAATTGTAAAGAAACTCATCAAAGCGCCACCTGCAAGCAGGCCGACACGACGAAAACGTGGAATGAACAGCAGTAGGGCGATCGCAAGTTCTATCAATGGGATAGCCCAGGCAATTATCTCACTAAATGTTGCTATGTTTTTCTGATATGCAATTGTATTTGCAAAACGGGTATGATCTGCGAGTTTCATATATCCTGTATACACAAAAAGTACAATTAGCAATAAGGAAGTTAGCTCTGGAAAAATCTTGCGAAACATAGGAGTAATCAATTAAACAGTTAACGTTATGCTCCAAAATCGTGGAAACTACTGTGGGAAAAAAACATCGAAATCTATACAAAAGGTTGCATCTATATGTCCTGGTTACTGATTCGAAGGTTAACGATTCTTAAGCTATATATTCTGTGTCTATCCGCTTACAATGTAAAAGTCCTATTTATTAATCTAAAAAGCGTGTACGATTTGGACCAATTATCGTGAACGTTTTCGCTTTACTTTCGTTTATGCCTATTCATTCACAATCTTTTTCTCGCATTCGAAATTAAATATCGTTTAAGAATACTCTAAACAGCCAGCATCAGCCAACCGATAATATAGTCACCTTACTTCAATAAGGACCTACAGTAGGCCGATGAATGACAACAGATGCACCGATGTTATAAATTTTTGCATGAATAGTAGATCCTGATGCATTTGCAAGAGCATCTGCTAAATCAGCGGGAGAGCTAATATTGGGGTGCGAAACAGTACAAATTTGATTACCTATGTCTGGACAGGTTTCAAAATCAAGTATCACCCAACCACTTTCTTGATAATAATCGGAGACATTTATACCTTGAAAATAAAATTCCGTGGCTGTATTTGCAGCAAAGTTGTTGAAAGAGATTCCAACAACGGCAACAAGCAATGCAGCAATGGCAGTGGTGATTTTTTCATAGTTTTTGTTTTTCATTGACTACATTTCTAAGTAGATCATCGAGACAGCATATACATCTTAAACTAAATTTTCTTGCCTGAGATATTGTCATTTTCCAAGCTGTTTTACTCGAGCATTTAGAAAAGAATACTTCAAATGCAATGCTGAAAAGGTATTTGGTCTTATTTAAACCATCTGTGGATTACCCATGGCCATTACAATTCATGGCCCTACTATAGTCCTTGTGGAAATTATGGTTGCTCCGATGTTTGCTAATTTTGCCTGTATAGTAGAACCCGATGCAGCCGCCAAAGCAGAAGCTAAAGCAGCTGGAGAGCTAATATTAGGGTGCGAAACAGCACAAATTTGAGTACCTGTGTCTGGACAGGTTTCAGACTCAAGTATCGCCCAACCACTTTCTTGATAATAATCGGCGGCACTTGAACCTTGAAAATAAAATTCCGTGACAGTATTTGCAGCAAAGTTGTTGAAAGAGATTCCAACAACGGCAACAAGCAATGCGACAATGGCAGTGGTGATTTTTTTCATAATTTTTGTTTTTCATTGACTACATTTCTAAGTAGATCATCGAGACAGCATATACATCTTAAACTAAATTTTCTTGCCTGAGATATTGTCGTTTTCCAAGCTGTTTTACTCGAGCATTAAGAAAAGAATACTTTAAATGCAATGCTGAAAAGCTATTTGGTCTTATTTAAACCATCTGTGGATAACCCATGGCCATTACAATTCATGGCCCTACTGTAGGCCTGGTGGCAATAACGGTTGCACCAATGTTTGCTAATTTTGCCTGTATAGTAGCACCCGACGCAGCCACCAAAGCAGAAGCCAAAGCAGCAGGAGTGGTGATAGTGTTATGCCCAACAACGCAGGGGTACGTGCCGATATGGTCGCAAAATTCACCATCCAATTCTGTCCAACCACTTTCTTCATAATAAGCCGCAGTACTCACACCCTGAAAATAGAACATCGTAGAAGTATTTCCATTCCCGTTGGAGCCAAAAGAAATACATGCAGATGCGATTAGCAGAGCAGCAACACCGATGATATTTTTTTTTCATAAAATTTTAATTTTAAGATTATTGAGAAATACTCATCAAATTATCGGCATTTTACAATGCCGTAATTCCCTTGACATTAGTGAAAATCCTTTCACATATTCTTCCATTACCTATCTTAAGCTATACTTAGCTGTAAGTAATCTTTTAACCCATCTCTTCCGATGTAAAAGTCCAATTATTAGACATTAAATTCGTGTACGAATTAGATCAATTATGTGAACGTTTTCATCTATTCTTGATCACTATTACCAGACTCTCGGTATAGGCTGGGCATCCGCTTTCCAAGTCGTTTAAATATTCGATTCATGTGAGAACGGTCGGAAAATCCGACATGGGCGGCTATAGTATCCATAGAATACCTTGTGTGCTGCAAGAGCCCAATAGCTTCATTTACCCGGCATATCTGTATGTACTCTTTAGGAGACACTGATTTCACATCCTTAAACCGACGTTCAAAAGCACGAAGTGTCATTCCTGCATCCCTGGCCAGTTCTGGCATGGACTTCGGGTTATTAAAATTCAATTCAAGGTATTCTGCAGCATTCAGAATATTCCCCGTTGGAGAAAACTTTCCCATTTTCGTCTGCATTGACACAGACTCTTGCAACTGCTTCAGAAATCGAAGTAACAAATCTGTTATTTTGTGCTGAAAGTATACATTATTATAGCTTCCTATTTTACTACTACTGAATGCCGATTCTAAAATGCGAATCATCTCTTCTGGCATTTCAAATTCCGCCAACATCTCTGATGATGGATTATTTGCCTGTAACCAAGTATAAGCCAGTTGCAAATCCGGATGCTGATGGCAGAAATAAGATAAATAGGTAGATGAAAATGAGAGATAATATCCCTTATATGATCCTGTATTTAACGTGAATGCCCCCATAGATCCTGCAGGCATATAGTAGAACCCATATTTCCCTGGTGAAAAAACCAATTTAGACTTTCGGTCAATAAGATTATTTACTTCTCCCTTAAGTGAGAAATGGAGGCCTGTAAAAGCCAGGTTATTAAAAGTATGGAACTTTTGAAGGCGCTTTATATCAAAACGGAATATTCCGAATGTCCAGTCCCGCTGAATAAAAGTTTGGCTAAAGTGACAGCCGAAATCCCCTTCCACATAGTTAATCCTGGCTCCTTTGATAATTTCTCGTCGGTATGCATCAGGTATATTTTGTGGTTTTTCGACCTGGGCAGACATAGGTAGCCTGATCGCAATTTCTGTTGCAATGAATTCTGGGTACATAACAATTCAATCTGTTTCGTTAAAACATGATTTTTTTCCTTAATAGAAGTAAAGTACGCATCAAAAACTGCTCAGTTATTTATTGTTCTACTGACTCAATAGTCCCCGGCGACGTGGTAATACATCAGCATTGAAGTTCTGAATAGCAATGATAAGACCCAATACTGCAACAGGTTAGCAGCCAGGAGAACAAAAAAATTGGAGATGAAAAAAGTGTGATTTGAGGATTTAATCCTTTGTGGAGATTTGGGAATTTGGTGGGTTTAGAACATCTCGCCAAACTGCGGATAGACACGTCACTTTAAAATACCTCAATAGTGAACTCAGACTTGGTAGAGCGGGATCCGCATTGACTTCTCTGGAGGTGAGAATTTTGCCTTTCTTAGCATACGCCGCAAGCAGCTTTTCAGTTATCTGTTCCTTTGTGAACTTATGCTGTCTTTTTTCCAAAGGCTGAAAGCCACACTCAAGGCGCAGTTGGTCCATTGTACCAAATCTTAACAAGTATACATCTGAACTACTAATCTCCTTTGAAGAATCAAGTGCTGTACTTGGTGCCCCGTTAGGATATCCATACTTGTGGGAAAAAACTATATATTGTTGTTTGAGGCGATCATTTGTATCCGTAACTGCGATCGGAGTTTTATTTACTGGGGTTAGCCGTATACTCTTTATAAACTTATTGTAATTGTTTACATGCGATAGTACAGTCAAAGAAGATACACCTAAACTTTTAACAAGGTCACCAAGGCTCGGAACCTTGCCGCAATCTTCTATGTACCTATTCACCTCCTTAGCAAAGAAACTTTTATTGAATGAAAAACGGTTAAGGCTAACCCCAGCCAGCTTCAGAACATCCTTCCGGGAGCCGAATTGGATCTCAAGCTCCTCCAAAGCAGGAAGGGCCCCTCTTTGACTTTTATATACGATAGAAGATGGTGTACCGCTCCCTTCAATCAATGTCTTTATAGATGAGAGAAGTACCTTTTCTGCGCGCATCTCTTCATTTGTTCTCTCGCGGTTAAACGGCAAGCCTGCCCATTCGAGCACTTCTGACCACCTATTTAAACCCAAGGATTTCATGTACGTTTTCTCATCATACAGGCCCTTTGATCTATACAAATCGTACACTGTTGGGCTCCGACCTTCCTTTGAAACGAAATTCTGCAAACTGGCCTTCAGCTTTGTTAGAGGAACGCTTTTATCAACCACGATTGCCACCCCTGCAGCTTGCAGAGCATAGTTCCAACCAGAAAAAGCCTTCTCTATTTTTCGGGATATGCCGGGCAGGTCCCTTTTAGTCGGCGCCCGGCCATTGGTTTCGTAAAATCTTTTCAAGACATCGATGTATTCCTCATTTGTAGTGGACATTTTTCTTGGATTTATCGATAATAACCTCAGTATAAAACGATTAATACTGCTTACTTAACTACCGATGGACATTTATTTTATATCAAAATTAGAAGGAAAGCAGAAGTTTTACATCGGGCCGTTTATTATAAACCCATACTTTATACATGACAATTTCCAGAACACTCGTCATTCCAAAGCCTATTATTAGAATCCAAATCTACTTTATCAAGAGGAATTAGACTTCGGTGTAGGAAACAGGGTTGCTCAATTCCCCTCTGGGTGCTGTTTCTAATAGCATTATCGACCTCCACGGCATATTGGAAGTCGACGGGAAATAACCTTTTCAGTCTTGCCCAACTGGCGTCCGACTGGTACGGACAGAACACGCAACTGCTTTTTTCGGGAATTGGATACTGATTTTGCCTGTACCAGGCGACTACATCTGTCCGGCTCATCGGAATTCCCCATGCAATTCGGCGTCCACCACCATCGCGGGTAAATTTAAATCCTGTAAATGGGTAAACGTGAATCTTCCACGGGTTTCTCGGTTGGTTCATACGATCCACCTCGTCTATCGTAATACCTTTCCAAACTTCAGTTTTCGGCCGACGAGCTCCTTTCTCCAAACCATATAAGTCCCGAATAGCATCATCAACTACCGGATCTTGTATTCATTAGTACATTGTCGCCGTAGCATTCCCTGAGATCCATCCGAATTTTGGGTATATGCCGGAATGGAGGCAAACCGCTTTTTTCCGCTATTCTGGCCTTCAAGCAGGTCCGCGTAAAGATTTTTTTCAGAACGGACGATAATATCAATTCCATTATTAGCCTTTGCCCAGATCATCAACTTGTCCAGATAGGCATACGTCGCCGTCTTTTCCCGACCTGTATCCGCCACAATGGCATAGTCGGCCCTGGGTAATTGTCCCAAACTGGACATGTAATATAATGCCACTGATTGAACACCCAGGCCAAGAGAAATAATTGTCATAAAAAGATTTTTTATAACAGGCCCCAAACTGGTGTGGAAATGAGAGGTACTGAAGTGAAACAAGAATTTTGAAGGGTGAGGGCTATGTGTCGGGAAGTAAATATCGAATTTTGAGGAAATAAAAGTCCGAGATAGCATTGATTACCCGAACACTTAAAGACATTTGTTCAAACGACAATTCTGTCCTTCAACAGGGACAGCCTCATTAAGCTATAGAAAATAAAAAGGTGACCTTCGCGGTCACCTTAATTGAATTTTCCGTTAATGAAGTTCTTTGAAACGCAAGTTTGAATAAACGTCATCAGATGTTCAAAGTAACCCTCGCTTAAAATTTCGCTACGACACGAAGTCAACCTTAGAAAAAGCCACAAATCACTATTATTCACAAACTTATGCTACCAAAATACTTGCTAATTTTTTTAGATCATGCAAGAAATGGTTCGAAGATGGTACCTTGTGGGGTACAAGGTAGGAACAGATGAAAGTCTGTTCCTATTTTTTTGATATAAAACAGATTAATATTGGCTGATGGGGTATTACTCTTCTACGTTCGAAATACCGTAGGTGACCGTACGGGAATGGAGCACATCTGGCCACTGCACCCTTAAATGATTAGGCTCATTAGATTGGGCTTGTTTTCTCCGTAGAGCCGCGATTTCAGACATCTGAGCTTAACGTTATTTATAACTCCAGATTAACTTATTTTCATTATTTAGACCTGCCCATTTTCGGCAGAACAGGAATTCATAAGATAACTATTTAGCCTATCTCTTCCTTTTTAACAGGCTGACTTACGCCTGCAGCCTGTCCGCTGACCAGATTACCCACTATAAGCGTGCAGCAAAATCCGTTCTGAAGAGCAACAACGGTAAGCCCGGCAATACTCACTGTAGCCAGAGATTGCCATATAAGAGCAAATACTATTGGTGCACTGACAATGCCTATCCATAAATCAACTGAAGAAAGCAGCCCAGTAAAAAATTTTCCAAGGTTTGGAATTCTCTTTGTCCCTTTCTCACGAAGTGCTTGTAACGCCCTATAAGCGGAACCCAGAAATACACCAATTAGTGTCACAGTGAACCCATATACTGCAAAAAGCACGTTTTTTTGAAATGGTACCGATTGGGCACCAAATGTACGCTGATGGGTGTTGATCATTAGCGACCAGATCAAAAATCCAACGATCAGGGCCACCGGAAAAACAAAAATCTTCTTATTCATGTTGTTTAGTTTTATTATAATCTATTAGAAAACATCTTTTTGTTCCCAGTATAAAATATAGCGCCTTGCCGCCAATGCCTCCTTTGAATTTTTGCTCTTCGTCACCGGGATAAAATGCCGGGCTCACAGATTCAGTTCGCAAATCAAGCAGGTAACATAGATCACTATTCCAATTTGCGATAAACATATCGTCTCCAATAGAAGACACTCTCTGCTTATACATGTAGGGGAGGTTGATCTGTTCCACTTTTCTCGCCCGATGTCTTTAGTTAGAAACTCTATTCGTTTCAAAAAACGGGGATTTCCCAGTTGATCGATCTTCCACAGCAGCCGGAGGTATTGACGTCGCCCGTTTTTCGACTGTAGTGATATAAACATCTAATGCTGCGTTTTGGGAAAATAGCAGCAGATTTTCTCCTCCATTAAAGTGATTATCATAAGTATTTGCAGCAAAGAAACTGTCCGGCAGATTGAATAATACGGACTTTTTAACTGCAAGATTTTCCCCGTCCAGTATCACCACGCCAAGCCTTTCTATCGTATCCTGCTTAGCTCTAAAGCCCATACCCAAAAAATTACCGTTGGGCAGCGGATGAAGATTGTCCAGCTCCACTGAAGACAAGTGGAATTTATCAGCAATTGACTCTTCAAGCTGCTTTTGTGTTTTGGTGGCTCCCCCTTTGCTGAAACGCTTTTTAGTTCTCCACCAGCAAGAACATACACATTGGGTGAGGGCATAGGACCATACACAACAGTGCCCGGCGTTTCAAATGCGTGGTCAAAAGTATCGGCCGGTAGCATTCTGAAAGCATTCTTCTCAACGGCGTATAAACGGTCGGTTCCCTTTTCCAGGCAATATGTACCGGCATTTTTCAGGGAAAACAGAATAATATCTGCGCTTGAGTCCAAGGAGGCTTTAAACGGAATTAGGTCTGCTGGTTGCTCGTTGTAATGCCATAACCCAGAACCAGCATATTGTCGTACTTTAGCAAAAGGAATTTGCGTATAGCCGTTAAATTTTGTAGAAATAAAACGAACGCCTTCAGGATAAAACGCTGCATCCAGAATACCGTCGTTGAGCGTAATCTCAGCTATATCATACCGACCAATGAGGGACTGAGTAACTGCGATTGTTTTTTGCAAGCGCCTGGCTTTAGCGACAATATCGGGACGAATATCAGGAAGAGCGGCGATCTCCTCTGCTACTCCGTTTATCCGATCCAAATAGGTTGGGTGTGCATCATCTGAATAATATTGGGAATAAGGTGACAAGCCAAATTGCATGCAGAGTAGAATTGTTTCGGCCATATAAAGAATAGCAATAGCGGCATCTTCCTTCTGGGTCGCATTATCGAGTGTTATCTCTATAATACTGTCTGCCTTTTTACGTACCATTGGATTAGCCTGCAACAACTTTCCGAAAATAGTAAAGGCATATCTGTCTGCATCCTTTTCTTTCTGTCGGAACTCCCTATCCCCTTTGTTTTCATAACTGAGATTACCGGCCGATCCGTGTCCCAACTCATGATGTCCGAGTTCATGCAGCAAGACATAAGCCAGGTATACCTTCAAAAAGGCATATCTTCTTCCAGTATCTCGAATCCTACTTGCGGAGCATAACTCATCCAGTCGGAAGACCGGAGTAGCGATATATCGATGAATACCGCTTTGATGGCTGCATCATATACAGCATTTCCCTGCTGGCAGTTGGTGAAAGACGATGTCTGATGATCTGTGATAAAAAAATGAAGTCCGTTGTCTGCAGCATCCGCCACATCGAAAGGCTGGTTGATAAAAACCTTTTGCTTTAACCCGGACACCGTCGCTATTGTATTAATGATACTGTCGAAATCCCGTTGCTGCGACATTGATAATGCTGGAAAGCGTTTTTGTGAAAGCAATAAATTAATCTCCCGAATCCGTTGCTGATACGCACCCGGACTGACATAGAGCCATGTCAATAGTACGGCTATAATGACTATGAATAAGATCTTTATCCAGCGATTCATAGATTAAAGTATAAGGGGCGTGTGTTACGTTAATAACATTTTTTACTTAAATAAGCAGTGGGGCTGGCAGTAACCTGATCAGAAACCTGAAGGAGAACAGAAAAAGCAGGAAATACCGAGAAGCAAAGTCAGCGACGAATATCAGATGGCAGTTACAGTGTGCTAGTGTTGCAGTAGTTACAGGGTAAAAGCCGTCGCCGCCCATGATCCGACGACCGTACAGGAAAGCGGGCCCTTATAGAGAGCTTCTCATGCCCTACACTAATTAAATATAATATAAATATCTAAGCGACTAAAAGTGAGGCTAACTTCTTCAAATCGTGCAGAAAAGAGTTCGGTTTTGGTACCGTACGCGGTACAAAGGGTTGCTCACTGAGCAGCCCTTTTTCTTTTTAAGTAATCGCCAGCAGCTCGAAATATTCATCGTTTTCATTTCCTCCACCTCATCTTTTATCAACGGCCGTATAACGCTTCACAAATTCAATCCATTCGCTGCCTGAACAGGACATTCGGTTCGCACGGAATCTTTACAAAAACGGGGAACACCGCTCACCGTTTAAACATCCTTTACTTCACACCCAGCGCAGAAAGCAACTTTTCTGCTACAAGTCCCGCCGACGAAGGGTTCTGACCAGTAATCAACAAGCCATCCTGCACCGCGAACGCGCTCAATCGGCCCCGCGTTCATACTTTGCGCCATGTTCTTTCAACATATCTTCCAGCGAAAAAGGTGTCATATCCAACGCACCGCCGGCCACTTCTTCTGTATTGGTAAAACCGGATACAGTTTTGCCGTGTACGAACCAGGCGCCATCTTTTGTTTTCACGTTCTTCAACACCGCCGGAGCATGACACACCAGCGATACAGGTTTGCCCTGCTCATAAAAACGACTGATCAGCGCAATGGAATGCTTATCATCTACCAAATCCCACATCGGGCCGTGGCCACCGGGATAAAACACGGCGTCGTAGTCGCCTGCGTTCACCGTCGACAAAGGCAGTGCGCTGTTCAGCTTTTGCTGTGCAGCCGGATCGGTTAAATATTTTTTAACAGAAGCGGTCTGCATGTTTTCGGCAGTGCTCTTCGGGTCCACAGGCGTTTTCCCGCCGCGTGGCGAAGCGATGGTCACCGCTATTCCTCTGGCAGTCAGTTCATAATACGGCGTGGTAAATTCTTCCAGCCAAAGACCGGTTTTACCAACACCTTTTACTTCACTGAAGGATGTCACCACGAATAATACTTTTTTAGGGGCTGCAGTTTCAGGTGTGTTGGGCAGCACAAGGCCCAACAGTGCAATTAAAAATGTCATATCTAAAAAATTTATACAAAGCTACAGCGGTTCCGGACGTCCATAAAGGACGTACCTCACTGTTTTGATGTGACGTACATCACAGAATAGCTTTATTTTAGCAACATGGAGCACCTGTTTACCGCCCTCCGGGAACACCTGAACGCGCTGGTCGAATTTTCCGACAAGGAATTCGACTATATCGCTTCGCATTTCCAACCAAAAAATTCAAGAAACACGCGATCATCGTGCAACCCGGCGATATGGTCCAGCATGAATATTTTGTGGTGAAAGGGCTGCTCAAAACCTTCCTGACAGACGACCTGGGTAAAGAGCACATTCTGCAATTTTCGATGGAAGACTGGTGGGTATCGGATTACCAGGCGTACAATACCGGCACGCGGGCTGTATACACCATACAATGCCTGGAAGATGTGGAGTTACTTTATTTTACCCTGGAAGACCGTAATAAGCTCAGCGCCGAACTGCATAAATTCGAACATTTCTCGCGACTGAAAGTTACTTCAGGATTTTTGCACATGCAGCGGCGTGTGATGGCGTTAATGACCAACGATGCGCAATCGCGGTACAGGCAGCTGTTAGAGCAATACCCCTCGCTGTTTCAGCGCGTCCCCAAGTCGCTGATCGCCGCTTACATTGGCGTATCGCGCGAAACATTAAGCAGGCTGCAGATTTAAAGAGCTTCTTTATCGATGCCCAGTTTTTTGATGCGGGAGTTGAGGGTGGATACGTTCATGTCCAGTATTTCAGCGGCACCGCCCGGACCGTAAATCTTGCCGTTGCATTGGCGTAATACTGTGATAATATGCTGCCTTTCGTTTTCCTCGAAGGTTTTAAGTCCGCCCGAAAAAGCTTCGGAAAGACTTACCGGCAAAGGTATTTTTTGAATGATTTGATTTTCGCTTAACAACACCGCCCGTTCCAGCGTATGTTCCAGTTCGCGGATGTTGCCCGGCCAGTGATGCGCCCTGAGCTCATCCAATGCCTGTTTACTCAACGTAACACCCTGCCTGCCGGTGCGGGCGCCGTACAACGCCACAAAATATTCCGCCAGCAAAGCAATATCGTCCCTTCTTTCACGCAACGGCGGCAGGTTAACGGGAAACACGTGAATACGATAATATAAA
Organism: Chitinophaga sedimenti; assembly: GCF_023156195.1. Taxonomy (GTDB): domain Bacteria; phylum Bacteroidota; class Bacteroidia; order Chitinophagales; family Chitinophagaceae; genus Chitinophaga; species Chitinophaga sedimenti. The sequence continues at coordinate 5,554,627 of NZ_JAKUKA010000001.1, read as the reverse complement.
TCCATCCGGAAACGACCTTCGGCCACCTCCTTTTCGAGGTTGCGGTTAGAGGCGGCTATGATGCGAACATCTACTTTTTTGGGAGAAGCTGATCCGATGCGGTCCACCTCTTTTTCCTGCAACACCCGCAGCAGCTTGGATTGCAGCTCCAGCGGTATTTCAGAGATCTCATCGAGAAAAATAGTACCGCCGTCGGCCTGCTCAAATTTGCCGATGCTCTTTTCACGCGCGCCGGTGAAGGCGCCCTTTTCATAACCGAATAAAATAGATTCGATGAGTGTAGCCGGCAATGCGGCACAATTCACCATTACCATCGGCTTACGGCGACGGGGCGAAATAGCATGCAGGTAACGCGCCATCACTTCCTTTCCCGTGCCACTTTCGCCGGTGAGGAGCACAGCTGTATCTACCGGCGCCACAATTTGCAGCTGGCGTAACACTTCCTGCAACTGCGGACTATTGCCCACAATGCCGTGCGACTGATCAGGCGTAGCGGGCGAAGCCGGTTGTGGCGACTGCCGGCGCGTGAGGGCGTCCGAATTATGCAGATGCAGGTAACGGGCAATTTCCAGGCTTACAAGCACATCTTTCTCCCGGAAAGGTTTTACCAGGAAACCATACGGAACGGTAGCCTTCGCGGCTTCCAGCGTAGTTTTATCGGAATTGGCGGAAAGGTAAATGAAAGCAATTTGCCGTTTGCGCAACTCCCTGGCCAGATCGATGCCGGTGGCTTCGCCACGGAGAAAGATATCCAGCAGCACAAAATCCGGCATTTCCCGTGATATGATCGTGAGTGCTTTGTCCACGCTCGCAGCGATTCCACTCACCACGTACCCGGCGCGCTCAAGCAGCAATTGCAGGTTGTTAGCCTCAATAAAATTATCCTCGACGATCAGAATTTTTTCGCTCATAAAACCGGCACAAGATAGGATGAAGTTAACTAAATACGCGCAGGATAAAAAGCCGGCCCCTTTCGAACACCTGCCTGAACTAAGCAGTGGGACCGGTGTTAACGCATCCTAATATTTTTTAGCGAAAATTTATTTACTTATCGGATTCAAAACCAGGACAAGCCCCCATTTGCCACACGATCATTGTGAGCGCTATGTTACCTGTGGCATGGAATATGTGCCAATGAATACTAATATTCACCACGTAAGAAAAAAATCACGCCGATCATGCCGGAATTACCCGATCTCGAAGTATTCAGTCACAACCTTCAGAAAATATTGCACGGCAAAACCGTTTCTGATACATACCTTAAAAGTGGCGCCAATACAAAAACCTCCGCCGCCGCCTTCCTTAAAGCCCTGCGTGGCCGCCAATTAAAAAGGTGTACCGCGAAGGCAAAGAGCTGCGACTGGCCTTCGACGAGGAGCAGTTACTGGGCATTCACCTCATGCTGCACGGCAAATTGGTTTTTACAGATGATGCCGCCGAGGAGAAACACACTATTTTCTCGCTTTCTTTTGAAGATGGAAGTAGGCTCTCTCTTACAGACTACCGGGGCATCGCCAATCCCACGCTGAACCCACCCCGGGCGAAGCCCCGGACGCCTTGTCAGAGGAGTTCACACAAGCCTACCTGGCGCAAACACTAGGCAAATCACGGGCAGCCGTGAAAAACCTGCTGCTAGACCAGCACGTGGTACGCGGCATCGGTAATGCATATGCGGATGAAATTCTGTGGGAGGCAGGTATTTCGCCTTTCTCGGTGGCCAAAGCCATCCCCGAGGCCCAGTGAAAGCCCTGCTGAAAGCCATTCGTCATGTGCTCAACGAAGCCATCAGACAAATTCGCAAACACAAACCGGATATCATCAGCGGCGAGGTGCGCGATTTTCTGAAAATTCACCAGCATCATACGAAGGAAAGTCCCGGCGGCGCGCCGATTCAGCAACAAACAAAGGGCGGCCGCAAAACATATTTCACCGCCGAACAAACATTATACGAATAGCCGTTTTCCTTTTTAAGCAAGAGATTTTCCCGATCCGTCTTTTTGCGGAAGCAGCAGCGGTTTAATTTCGCTGCAGCTTTTTAAGCGAGGGACATTCCCGTTTTGCGCTTTGCTTAACGGGAGTGTACCCGCCTACCCAAACTTCCGCGAAAAGATCAACTTAATGAAACAGAAAAAACGTCTTAAATGGGCCAGACATCAACAAAGATGGTTTGGCAAATGGCACTTGTACCTGGGTATTATCGCCGGCGCCATTGTAGCATTTACGGGAGTTACCGGCAGCATTCTTGTTTTTGATGATGAAATAGACCGGGCCCTGAACCGCGAACTGTTTGAGGTGACGGCGCAGCAACAAAAAATCCCGCTGGGTGACGTTATCCCGCTTTTTCTTCAAAAGCACCCGGAAGCGCACATCGATTATGTACAAAACTTGGAAAATGGCCCCAACGACGCCTACAGCGCTTACAACTTCAAAACGGAAGAACAGTTTTTCATCAACCCATACACCGGCGATTTGTCGGGCAAACGCATTTACGAAAGCAGCTTTATCCACATTGTTACCGACCTGCACCGGGAACTCCTGATTCCTGTCGCCGGACGTTACATTGTGGGACTGGCCACACTTTGCCTGTTAATTCTCACGATCAGCGGTCTCCGCCTCTGGGTTCCCGACAAATGGAAATGGAAGCAGCTGAAAGCTGTACTGACCGTAAAGTTTAAGTCGGGTTTTAAAAGACAAAACTACGACTGGCACAATGTACTTGGCTTTTACACAGCTCCCGTAGTCAGCATACTTTCGCTCACCGGCGTGTGCATCACGTTTTCTATCTTAGTCATTCCCCTGCTTTTTATATTGAGCGGTAAGCCCCCACAGGGCGTGGCCAAATTGCTCGGCGTGAAAAGCACTTATCAAGAGGGCGCCACACGAATGGCTCCGGCGGAAATTGTGCGCATTGCGGAAACAGCACTGCCCGGCAGTCGCGCCGCCGGCATTGCCCTGCCGAAAGATTCAGACACCACCGGCAATTATCGCGTGGACCTCATCGGCAAACGTCTGCCGGTCGGTGGCAACCGCGAAATGATCATGATCGATCAATACAGCGGCAAGATACTTACTAACAGCCGGCAGGACTTCCCCGATGTGGGCAACGCCTACCTCAGCTGGCTGACGCCCATCCATTACGGCGCTTTCGGTGGCCGCCCCACCCAGGTGTTGGCTCTGCTGGGCGGCCTTATGCCATTAGTATTGTTCATTACCGGCTTTATCATCTGGTGGCCGCGCTATAAAAAACAACGCAGGAATGGGGAGGGTCCGCGTAAAGCAGTACCACCGCCTCCGCAGGCAGACCTCAAAGGTTTTTCTTGGTTTTTCTATAACTGGAAAAGGGGATTGTTGTACGCCGCCTGGTTTGTACTGCTTGGTGCAGTCATGGGCGCTCTGTACGGATTAATCAGCGGGATTGTAATACAGCCAGCGGTTTTCACACTGCTGTTCACAACGGTATTCGTGGTAATCAACTTCGTAATTGCCCTGCCGGTATTCATCATCGGCCTTCCTTTCCGTGCCGCACGGCGGCGGATCACCGGTACTTCGCATTGTCACTTTCATTTTTGATAGTCTTCCTGAGCGTATATTGGTTACTAACCGCCACCGGCATCAAATACTTTTAAAAACAACACGGACTTGCGATATCGCCGGCCCGTGTTGCTGACTGTAAGCCCGGCGCGCCCCAATGGGGGAAATGTTCCACACCGGCCTGCGGACTTAATGCACCTGTAATTTCAGGCGCTGAACATGGTCGTAATGCATCCGGATTTTAGGAAGATATTTTACAGCATACGCCCTCACGGAAGGCGAGTTGCTACTATCCACCGCCATCTCAAACAAGGTAATTGTTTTAGCGTGATCGGCAATTTGCCCATTGATATACGCCGTATCAAAGGCCAATCCGCTCAGTGCCGCCAACATCATCTGCTGCGCCAGGTGAAGTGAATCCGGCGTGTCGGGCAAACTGAAAGCCCAGTTATTGGAAATAGACTCCAGTTCCGCTTGTGCGGTACTGTGATCGGCCACCATCATCTGTGCAAATACATTAACAGAATCATTGACAGAAATAGAATCGGCCAGTTTCCCCCCATTTCCACTTCCGCCCAGCTGCCCTGAGAGGCTGCTGTCATAAACGTGCGGTCACGGGTGGACAGGGCCGGCGTTCCGTTGTCATCATCATTGCTGCAGGAAAAGAGAAGCACTGGCGCCATAAAAGCTGCCCACCATCAGTAGTGTTCGAATTTTCATAAAATAATATTTAGCACCGTCACACAAACGCCATGCTGCCAATTTGCCGCTGTATCCGGTGGTTCTACCCCAAACAGCCATGGTGGCCTGTGTAAATTTCAATAGCGACTGCCTGCCTTGCCGGTAATGGAAAATTTGCGGGGAAACACAGGCTCTTTATGTGGAACTCATGCATTTTGTTGGAGAAACAATAGGTACGGGGATTTCTGGTACGGAATTTTATACATAAATATCAGATCAAAATCATTCACCATGGATACTTCTATAATAACGGTGTACATTGATCACAGGCCGTATAACTTCTACATAGATGTTAACGCCGACGAAGGTACCACCACCTACCAGGTACTCGCTCCGGGAGAGCAGTTTTACAGCATTGCCGAGGCGAACAAACAGGTACAGGAGGTGAGCGCAGATCTTGCGCCGTTACAGGACAGGTTAAGGGTAGTTGAAAGAGAACAGGTCGCCAGGATCATCTGGCAGGAGATTATAGATCAACTCAGTTAATAACCTTATACGCCCCTTTTGCGCATAACTTCCAGCAGGGTCGTGAACAATTGTTGCGGACGCCCCACACACATTTCCCTGAAAAACTCTGCCCATGTCATATCTGCATGACAGGCCGATAAGGTAGTCCCATCATTAAACCGCAGAAACAACCGGTCATACAGCATTACCAGCTCATAACTGCCTTTGGATTTCATCAGACTATGATGCAATGCACTTTGCGGAAAAAAACGTTTGCATTCTACCGGCTTTTCACGGTACATTTTTTCCAATAACACGTATGTAACGATCGCTTCAGGAATTTTGAAAGCGGACGAAAGTTGATGCGCAAGCATTTTATAGCTGAGATCCCTGGCGCCAGGCGGAGCGTAGTTTTGTAATGGGGCCATAACGCGGCAATTGTTAAATGGTAAATCGAGTTTTCTTGTTTTAGTTCAAGGGGACGACGAATTTAGCGAAAAAAGACCTGATTACCAATTAATTTCACGAACCACCACATAAAAAAAACTGCCATACATAGATGGCAGTCTACAAATGTTCAAATTAAAATATTTTTAATGTACGGCCATGCCTGCTTCAGCCCCGGTTGCTAACCGGGCGATATTACGGCGGCCGGTCAGCAGCGCGCCAAGCGCCAGCAGACTGCTTACCGCCATGACGGACACCATGGGCAAAGCGCCCATCTTCTCATCAAACAGGCTAACACACACAGAAGCCAGTGTACCAACTCCCATTTGCATAGCGCCCATCAGGGCCGAGGCACTTCCGCATTCCGCGAAAACGGCGCGAGCGATAAAGCCGATGTATTGGGGTTGGTAAGCCCCAGGCAGCTGAGATAGATAAACAACAGGAACAAGGTAATACCCAATCCGAACCAGCCATTCATGACACCGATCACAAAGATGATCGCGGTAATTGACTGGCAGATCAACGCGAACGGCACAATCTGCTCACTCCGGAATTTGCGGAGGATGAGCGTATTCAGCTGGTTAGAACCGATAAAGCCCACTGATAAAGCCGCAAAGATCCACCCGTAAGTCTTTTCACTAAGCCCGAACACTTTCATAAATAAAAGCGGGGAACCTGCCACGTAAGCAAATAAACCAGAGAACGCGAACGACCCGGCTACGGCAAACGTGTAAAACTGCGGCTCACGGATCACCGAAAGGAAATTATTGATGATAGGCCCGGGTTTCAGCGACAACGATGTGTCGGGCAGATAACTGTCGGGCAGGTAGTAAATACAAACAAGCAGGAGCAGCGCCCCCATACCGCCGAGCACCCAGAACACCGAAGTCCAGCCCCAGGCGGCGGTTACATAGCTCCCCACCGTTGGCGCGATCATCGGCGATGCACCTACGACGAGGAATAGCAGGGCAAACACTTTAGCATTATCTTCTACCGGGAACAGGTCGCGCACCATGGCAATAGATGCCACGGCTGCAGCACAACTACCTATCGCCTGGATAAAACGTAGCGCCACCAGCTGATCGATAGTGCCGGCGAACGAGCAGCCGACAGAAGCCAATATATATAACACCAGGCCTATGAACAACGGCGGTTTGCGGCCGAAACGGTCGAGCAGCGGGCCGTAGAGAAGCTGTCCGGCCGATATGCCGATAAAATAACTTGATAGCGACAGCGACACGTGCGACACCGTAGTATCCAGCGAGGTGGCAATAGCCGGGAATCCCGGCAGATACATATCTATCGAAAAAGGACCTAACGCAGTGAGCGAGCCCAGTATGAGTACTAATGATATAAACGTCTTCCTTTCCATGCGACCTTTGATTTGAACATAAAATCAGCCCTACCTGAAGCAATTGCTTCCGGTTATAGAGCGTTTCAGAAAATTTCGTGGATTGTTAAAAGAGAGGTGATTGTAGGTTCGGCTCAAAGGTAAATACTTTTTTTAATGGATTGTATCGATTCCTTCAAGATGGGCTTTTCGTGCACTATTCGTGCACTCCCCGTGCACTGTTCAAGCACTCCCCGTGCACTCCCCGTGCACTCTCCCTCTAGAAATTTTGCATTTCAGCCGCGACACTTTGCGACAATCACGACATATTGCGACAATCACGACACTTGACGACGATACGCGACAACAGGGCTTGCGGGATGAATTTATGAGGGTAACTTTAGCTTGTTGAATAGCGAGAAAAGGCTGAAGTGAGTGACCCACGGCCGCTGAAAAAAGTACGGATGCTGGTCCCAAACTTGTTAAATTTATACACATGATCACACAACAATACGAGATGGTGAAGGGTTCGCGGCAAGTGCTGCTGGCGTATTGCGACAGCCTTAGCGATATGCACTTTACCGCGCCTTGCGCAGGTTTTGGCCACGGCGGCAGCATTCGCAATCTGCTGGTGCATACCTGTACCACTTACCAGGCCTGGATCGGCAAACGTGCACTGCAGCTGGACTTTCCATATGCTGCTTTTCACGATGTGCAAAATGTGGACGATGCGCGGCAGCTGTTCGCCTCGATAGATCAATTGCTGGAAGCTTTTTTCACGCGGTTCTTGGATATGCATGAACTCGTAAACGTACCGCAGGGGCCAACTTCCGCGCTGCAATTATTTACGCACGTGACCACGCACGAATTCCATCACAAAGGGCAGATTTTGTCGATCAGCCGGCACTTTGGGTACACGCCGGTGGATACGGACATTATGCGGTGATCAGAGTTTTTCCATCATTTTTTCGGGATGCGCGAGTCCGCGGAAACCAAACTGCTCGTACAACCGGTGCGCATCGCTGGTGGCTAACATCCAGCGAGACAAGCCCTGTAACGACGGATGTTCGCTGATATGCTGCATAAGCAATTTGCTGATCCCCTGTCCGCGGAACGACTCGAGCACGAACACGTCCATGATATACGCAAACACGGTATAATCGGTCACCAACCTGGCAAACGCCACCTGGACGCCCGCTTCCGTATACACCCCAAAGCAAAGCGAATGTTCGATGGTACGCTCCACCTGCTCCCTGCTTCTGTTCCGTGCCCAGTAAGACCTGCGGCTGAGAAACTCCGTAATAACATCGACATCCAACTTTTCCTTATCCGTAGAAATATAAAAGTTGTTCATGCTTCAATATAACGATTAAAAACAATAAGGCCGCTTCGTAGCCGGAGCAGCATTTTAGGGGAATTTGCTCCGTCCTGAAATAAGTTGACACTTAAAACGAACTTATTTCAGGACGGAGCAGAGGCATAAAAAAGGCCTCCCTTCCGGAAAGCCTTTTCAATATTCTACGTGTAATATTAGTCGTGTACCGGCTCTACAATGGGCACAGCAGCAGCATGCGGCGCGTTCACCTTATTACTTTCCTTCACTTTTTCAGGCACACCGCGAATATCCCACACGATACCAAATACGCCCAATGTGCGAATAATATAATAAGTGATATCGATCTCCCACCAGTAAAAGCCCTGACGGGTAGCGCTCTGGTAATAGTGGTGATTATTATGCCAGCCCTCGCCCAGTGTCACCAGCGCCAGCACCAGGCTGTTGCGGCTTTCGTCACCGGTCTTGTAACGTTTACCACCAATTTTGTGCATCAGTGAGTTAATGGTAAAAGTACCATGAAACAACAGCACAGTGCTCAGAAAAAAGCCGATCAGCAAGGTAGAAACGCCAGCAGACCAGTCGAACCAACCGGCACCGTTCACCTTATTACCTACGAAATACACAGCAACAGCGAGTATTACAGCAGGCACCCAATGATACCTGTTAAGCCAATGCAGCTCCTTATGATCTTTCCAGTCTTTGATCAGATCATAACGGGTTTCTTTATGCTCTTCCGTCATGATCCAGCCAATATGCGAATACCAGAAACCATACAATTTTGCTGAGTGCGGATCCTCTTCGGTATCGCTGTGCTTGTGGTGCACACGGTGGTTAGCCGCCCACCATAAAGCGCCTTTCTGCAGACTGCTCTGCGCACCACCGGCCAGGATAAACTGGAACCAGCGCGACGTTTTGTACGACCGGTGAGAGAAATAACGGTGATAACCACCCGTTACGAAGAACATACGCGCCACGTACAATGCAGCACACAAAATCCAGTCGAACGCGGTCACATGCGTAAAAAATGCCAACAAGGGCACGAAATGTATTCCTATAAAATCCAGCTCCCGGAGCCAGTGAATTTTTCCTCTTTGTGGTGTGTTATTCATGAAACGAAATTATAAACCCTTCTATTCCCAATTAATGATTTTGATCAGCGCACGAGGTGCGATTGATCCTGCAAATATACGCCTATCTCGCGAGCCGCCTAATAGATAATCCTTATCCGGGCATTAACTTCTCCTAATAAGAATATTTTTTAACATTATCTTAAAGGCCAAATTTTTTAGCTGCGTCATGAAAAAACTGTTCGGTCATCTGTATTTTCAGGTTATCATTGCTATCATCATCGGTATTATCGTCGGTCTGTGCTTCCTGGATTCGCACCCACCGCCAAACTCATCAGCGAGTTATTTATCAACCTGATCAAAATGCTGATCGCTCCTATTATCTTTTTCACCATCGTTTTGGGTATTGCGAAAATGGGAGATATGAAAAAGTGGGGCGTGTGGGCGGAAAAGCCCTGCTGTACTTCGAAATTGTTACCACCCTCGCGATCGGCATTGGCCTGCTCGTGGCCAATCTCGTAAAACCCGGGCACGGCGTCGTATTCCACAATGAAAACGTCGCCAAGGTAGCAGAGTATAAGGAAAAAGCCGCCGGCATCGACTGGATGGACTTCATCCGCCACATTATCCCATCTAATGTAGTAGAGGCCTTTGCACAGGGCGATGTATTGCAGGTACTCGTATTTTCTGTGCTTTTGGCTGGGGACTTACCAAAATGGGCGCTACCGGCGATTCTATTATCCTTAATTTCGAGAAGCTGTCACAGGTATTCTTTAATATCTTAAAATTCGTTATGAAGCTGGCGCCGATCGGCGCATTCGGGGCATGGCCTTTACCATCGGCGAACACGGCTTGAAAGCGCTTGAACCTTTGGGCAAACTCATGGTGAGCGTCTATATTACCATGTTTCTTTTCATTTTTATTATTCTTGGTACGATTTGCCGCTTTTATAAGGTAAGTCTCTGGCAATATTTAAAATTTATCCGCAAAGAATTACTGATCGTGCTCGGCACTTCCTCGTCGGAATCTGCCCTGCCTGGCATTATGGAGCGCCTGGAACAACTCGGTTGCGCACGCCCGGTGGTGGGACTGGTAATCCCGGCCGGATATTCTTTTAACCTCGATGGCACCAGCATCTACCTGTCTATGGCCGTTATTTTTATGGCCCAGGTGTTTAATGTACCATTAACACTGGGACAGCAGGCATCTATTATTTTTATTTTGATGATCACCTCCAAAGGCGCCGCGGGGGTGACGGGCAGCGGTTTTATCGTACTCGCCTCCACGCTTGCCATCCTGAAGGTCATACCCACCGAAGGGCTCGCGATCCTGCTGGGGGTCGACCGTTTTATGTCAGAAGCCCGTGCCATCACCAACCTGATCGGCAACGGCGTGGCCACCATCGTGGTTGCTAAAAGCGAAAACGCCTTCGACGAAGAAAAATACCGTGCCGCCATTGCCGGACAAACTCCTAACATGACAAGCTGAAAAAGAGTATTTTCGGTAACGAACAATCGCTAATGGCCTTTTATAGACACTGGTTACGAGTCCTGATTACGCTAATATGCAGTACCTCCTGCTACGCGCAGCAGTCACCGAACGCCTATACCTTCAAGCACCTCACCATGCAGGAAGGTTTGGCGAGCAATCACGTGTCCGCCATTCTCCGGGACCGCAAAGGTTTCATCTGGATGCCAGCACTGCGTTGCAGCGGTATGATGGCGCCAACTTCATTACCATCGCGGATTACAACCGTGTACCGGGTTCTATTTACTACGAAGATATCTGCCTGATGGAAGACCGTAAAGGCCGCATCTGGGCAGGCACTCCCGATAATATTCGTATGTACGATCCTGTTACTGCGCGGGAATCGGTAATGCCCGTGCAAGTGGGCCTCGATGTATCACAGCAGGGACTATCCTGCTATAATCTGCTGGAAGATCACCATGGCGAAATATGGGCCACTACCCGCGCCGGACTGCTGCAGTACGATCCCTCGAAGAAAGCGTTTCTGCGGCCGGCAGCGATTCCGGATAGTATTTGCAGGCAGATGAACAGCGGTATCGGTGAGGATGTTCATGGTAATTTGTGGATCAGCGGCACCCGCAATCTTTACATGTTTAGCAAGGACAGGAAAACGCTATACGGGCAATACAATAATACCGGCCAGGTCGCCGCCCTCAATATTCCCGCCAGCGCAAAAGATTTTTTCCGACCACCGCGGCAGGCTGTGGATAGCGGGCAGGAATAGTATACTGTACCGCTACAACCCCACCAGCAATGAACTGAAAGAATATGTTTTTCCGCACCCGGACAAAACCGCCAATGTGCGTGCCTACGATATTGCGCTGGACATGAACCACAACCTCTGGGTAGCCACGGAGCATAGTGGTATTTTTAAGTATGATAGTCTGGGCGACAAATTCTCCGAACACATCACCGGCAATCGTAAAGATGAACTGGGGCTGCATTACGAATATGAAGTCAACTGCTTCCTGAACGACCGCGACGGCCACCTATGGATCGGAACAGACCTCGGCGTAAATATCCTGAGTCTGCACAGCCAGTCCTTTACCCGCCTGGACCATCGCAGCAACGTATCCGCCAACGACGCTAAACTTCCTCGCTCCGAAGTCACCGATATTTTCCAGGGTCCGAACGGCGATGTGTTTATTGCCTATTGGGGCCAGGGATTGGCGTGGATGGACAATCAGTTCCGGCTGAAGCAACATTTCAGCGTAAATGAAAATGACCCGGAACATAGCCTGCCCGAAGAGCATGGACTTGTATGGAGTATTAACGCCTTGTCTGATGGCAACATCCTTGTCGGACAGGAAAATGGCTATCTGTCCGTATTCGATCCCCGGCAGCGGCGGTTTACACACTATCAGCCCAGGGCATTTAACGACCAGACGGTATTGACAATGGAGCCGGAGAACGATTCCACCGTATGGGTAGGCCTCTACAAACGCGGCCTGGCCCGCTGGAATCCCCGCACCGGCGAAGCGGAACTGTGCGGCGATGTGCTCAAATACATTCAGCGCAGCACCTCCGTAATGGACATTGCCAGGCAGGGCGATTCGCTGTTGTGGCTCGCCACCAGCACCGGCGGCATCCTGGTATTTAATACAGAAACGCAATCGGTCACGCGCCGGGTCGTGTTCTGGCAACACGGTCTCGACACCATCCGCAACATCAGTTGCCTGTACAATCTTAACGACAGCACCCTGCTCGCCGGCACAGATCATGGCCTGTTCCTGTATCACACTAACACTCACAGCTACGAGGCGTTGAAGGTAAACGACACCTTTTTTGATGAATGGGTGCTCAGCCTGAGGGTTCCAAATACAACGGCATATGGCTCACCACGCAATACGGCTTCTACCGTTTCGATCCGCGGGGCAAAGCACTCACCTCGTTTGTTCAAAACGACGACATCATTGACAACGACCGAAAAGTTCGACGGCGCATTGCCCTCCTGCGCGACGGGCGACTCATGACCGGCGCCTCCGATCACGTGCTGGCCTTTGACCCGCTGCGACTGGTAGCTTCGCCGCCACCGCCGGATGTAACAATTACCGGCTTCCGCGTGCTTGATCACGACATGATCATCGATTCGCTGATCTCCAACAATCAGCCGGTAAAACTCAACTACCGCCAGAACTTCATCAGTATAGAATTTAAGAGTTTACAATACCACCAGGAGCGCCTGCGCTACTTTTTTAAACTGGACGGCGTGGACGAACGCTGGGTTAATGCCCGGGGACTGCTCACCGCAAGGTACACCAACCTGGCGCCGGGCAGCTACACGTTCCGTGTGCGCAGTGTGAACACCGCAGGCATTTTTTCCGAGAATATGACCACCCTCGATATCGTGGTGCAACCAGCATTCTGGCAAACCTGGTGGTTCCGGCTGCTGTTATTTCTGTTTGCATTGAGCCTTGTCTACGGCTACTTCCAGGCCAGATTGTACCTGGTAAAACGCGATGAAAAAAGACGTGCAGCCTTCCAACAACGGATCGATCAGCTGGAAATGAAGGCGCTACGTGCGCAAATGAACCCGCATTTTATCTTCAATTCCCTGAATTCCATTCAGACATTTATGTTGAAGAACGAAACGGAACAGGCCCTCTCCTATCTCGGCCGCTTCGCCCGGCTGATCCGGAATGTGCTGGATCACTCACAATTGAATAACATTTCCATCACGAAAGAACTGGAGATGCTGGAAAACTACCGGAATTGGAGCGGTTAAGGGTCTCCGGGCAATTTGATTACAAACTGGTGCTGGATCCCAAGCTGGATGCGGATTATACAGAAATACCGTCCATGATCATCCAGCCGTTTTTGGAAAATGCCATCTGGCATGGGCTGATGCACAAAAAGGGAAAGGGGTTACTTCTTCTAAGCTTTAAAGTTATTAATGATCGCATTCTGTGTACCATCGAAGATAATGGCGTGGGGCGCGAGGCTGCCACCGCACTTAAACAGCACAGCAGCCAGCGGCACACCTCCAAGGGATTACAGATTACCCGCGACCGTCTCTCTTTATACAACAGCCGTTTCGGCATGGACGCCTCTTTCGATATCGAAGATCTCCGGGATGCAGATGGGCAACCTTCGGGAACGCGTGTTAATATCTGGTTTCCCCTGATAGAAGATTAATAAAAAGGCCACCGGCAGCTGCACCGCCCGTGGCCCGATATCAACATAAATAGAAATTTAAACGCCGATCTCGAAATGCCTGTCCGGGATCGTCACATCTTTATACCCCTTCTTGTGCAGCCAGTCCCGGAAATGTTGCTGCACATCATACTCCCCGTGCACCAGGAACAGCTTTTTCACATCACCCGGATGCTGGCAGGCAAGCCACTGGCTCAAGTCTTCGTAGTCACCATGCGCACTTAGCGAACGGATAATGCCCACTTCCGCCTTTACTTCATATTTAGTACCAAAGATGGAAACTTCTTTCGCGCCGCGCATCAGGCGACCACCCAGCGATTGCGGCTCGCAGTACCCCACCAGCAGGATCGTATTTTTCCATTCATCGATCGAGTTGGCGATGTGGTGTTTTACCCTGCCCGCTTCGGCCATACCCGATGCGGAAATAATTACGCAGGGATCTTTACGGAAATTCAGCAACTTGGACTCAGATACGGATTTGATGTAACGCAGTCCGGGAAAATCGAAAGGATCTTCATCCTTCTCCAGCAACTTCTGGATAGTGCGGTTAAAGCATTCCGGGTGTTTACGCGTAACATCCGTAGCCTCCATGGACAGCGGACTGTCCACGAAAATATCCACGGGCGGCAGGATACCGTTCAATTGCGCGTTGTTCAGCGCGAATAATAATTCCTGGGTGCGGCCCACGCTGAACGCAGGTATAATCAGTTTCCCTCTTTTTTTAATGCAGGTTTCATGGATGTATTTCAATAGCTCCTCGTCCGCTGGCGCCACGTCGGTATGCAGCGAGTCGCCATAAGTCGATTCCATGATAATCACATCTGCCTGCGGAAATTCTTCCGGCGATTTTAAAATCACATCGCGGTAACGGCCAATGTCACCGCTAAATGTCACCTGTTCTGTTTTGCCATTTTCGGTGATGCGAAGGTGCACGGCCGCGCTGCCAATAATATGACCGGCGTCGGTAAACATCACTTCAATGTCATCATCGATGCGGAACCACTGCCGGTACATGATGGGCCGAAGCTGGTCCAGCGCACTTTTAGCATCATCGATAGTGTAGAGCGGCTGCAGGTAGGGCCGGCCTTCGCGCGCCATTCTTTTATTGGTGAATTTGATATCGTCCTCCTGGATTTCGGCGGAATCCATCAATAATATTTCAGTCAGATCTTTCGTGGCGTGCGTGCAATAAATCTTGCCCGAATACCCCATTTTCGTCAGGCGTGGGATCAACCCGGAGTGATCGATGTGGGCGTGGGACAAAATCATATAGGTCACATCTTTCGGTTCAAACCCAAATTCGCGGTTTAGGGAATCTGTATCCGGCCCCATGCCCGGAACATGCCACAGTCTAACAATATCTTCTTTCCATTCTTTAGAGTGATGAGGTGTTTGGAGCCGGTAACGGTGCGCGCCGCGCCGTGGAATGCAATTTTCATGATCGATGCTGATTTGCTTTAAAAGACCAGGTAATGTTAAAGCTGGCAATCACCTGTCCAGCTTTATCCTTCCCCGTACTGTTAATTGTTATGGTGACCGGCTGCCCGGTAGTAATCGTTTCCGAAATCGCGTCGGCGATGGCCTGGCCCTCATGGCAGCTGAACCAGGTAATATCTTTCGCCTTTTTATTAAAAGCAGCTTCCATACCTGTAACTAACATGGATACACGTTGTGAAGCTGCCTGTACATACATCATGGCTAAAGCCCCGGTACTCATTTCCGCCGCCATAGAAAGGCACGCGAAGTAGGTGGAGCGAAAAGGGTTCTGCGAAAGCCATTTGAAAGGCACTTTCGCCGTGCAGGTTTGCCGGTCAAGTTGCGTTACACGTACGCCACTGAGCAGTGCTATAGGCAGTTTCGCCAGCAGGAACAGGCGGAAATTCCACCGGTTGTTCATCTTCCGGAGAAAAGCGTTTACAGCACTATCATTGATGACGGCCGGCATGTTACGATTTATTTACCGCGGCGGGCGACCAGTTCCTGAAGAATCCCATGATCTTACGCTTATCGTAACTGTCCGCCGACTCCAGCAGACCGCTGTCCTGGATGTGCAGCAATTTGCCCTGCCCGTCCAGCACCAGCAACACCGGGAACCCGAAACGTTGTGGATTACCGTATTTGGCCAGCAGCGGCAGATTCTGGTTCTCCTTGCTATAATTGAGATGATATACTACATAGTTCGCGTCACGGTAGGTGCGCAAATCAGTGCTATCTTCCACGTATTTATACAGGCGCTTACACCAGATACACCAGTTGCCGCCCACCTGCACGAGTACATGCTTCTTTTCGGCCGCCGCCTTTTTAATAGCCGCGCCTAACTCCGCTTCCGCGTTGGCGGTCGGGTTGTAAATACTGTCGAGATGCCCCGGTTTGGGTTGCGGCTGTTGCGCTACCGCCGGGAGAGCCAGTAACAAAGAGCATCCTATTGCCATCAGGTATTTCATCATGAGCTGATATTTTATACAGCAGGCACTCCGGCCGGCTGCAGTTGTTTTACATAAGCGTAAATACCCGTCTGCGCGTTCACTTCCGGCTCGCCGGGGGCGGGAACGATGGGCACATTGCGCATTTCATTATCCAATATTACGGCATTTGTATTATCTGCCAATTGCAGGTCCAGGATCGTTTTTATCTGCCGTTTCAGTTCCGCGCCATATACCGGAAAACATACTTCGATGCGCCGGTGCAGGTTGCGGTTCATCCAGTCGGCGGAACCGAGGTACATTTCCTCCTTTCCATCATTGTGAAAAACAAAGATCCGCGCATGTTCCGGTACCTGTCCACAATACGCCTCAATGTAATATTGGGCGCGTAATCCGGTACCAGGCAGCAGATCCCGCGGATAATCAATTCTATTTTCACGCCCGCATGTCCCGCTTCATACAATTTTTCGATCATCGCCCTTTCCTGCAGGTTGTTCAATTTGATGACGATCGCTGCTTTTTTGCCTTCCCGCGCATGTTGGATTTCCCGGTCGATCATTTCTTTAAAACGATCGAGCAGGTTGAACTGGGCCACCAGCAATTCCCTGAATGGAATAAAACCGTACGCTTGCGGCTGCTGGCGGGTTTGCAGGTACAGGAATAATAGCTCCATTTCCTGCGTCATTTGCGCGTTGGCGGTCAACAATACATGATCGGTGTAAAAACGGGCAGTACTTTCATTAAAGTTACCCGTAGCCATTAGCCCTACGTGGTCCCAAACCTGGCCGCGTTGGCGTTTTACCAGCGCTATTTTTGCATGCACTTTTAACCCGGGGATGCTGTAAATAATCTTTACTCCCGCATCCTTCATGCGCTTCGCCCAGTGAATATTGTTCGCCTCGTCGAAGCGGGCTTTTAGTTCCACCAGCACGGTCACCTTTTTACCGTTCCGGGCCGCGCTGATTAACGCGTTCACAATCTGTGAGCCGGAAGCCACGCGGTACAGCGTTACATAAATTTCTTTTACATCGGGATCGATGGCGGCCTCGTTAAAGAAGCGCAATATATAATGATAACGCTGGTAAGGCAGGTGCAGCAATACATCCTGTTTTACAACCGTGTCCGGGATGGGTGCATGGTCCAGCACCGGCACATGCACCGGCGGAAACGGCGGATATTTGAGGTCCGGGCCGCTAACAGGCATGGGCAGGGCGTTCAGGTCTTTCAAATTGTGATAACGGCCGCCGGCAACACGTTCCTCAGGTAACACTTCAAAATAAGCCGCCAGTTGTTGCAACATTTCTTCCGGCATCGCCGGGTCGTACAGGAAGCGTGTCGGCAAACCAATTTCGCGATGAATGATCATCTTTTCCACCTGCGCCAACATATCACTACTCAGTTCATCCAGGTCCATTTCGGCGTCGCGGGTAATTTTCACGCTGTAACAGCCGTTGATCGTGTGATATGGAAAGATGTAAGCAAGATGCTCACGGATGATATCGTCCAGCCAGGCGATGTATGCGGGCGCCTGTCCCGGTAACGCCGGGAAGCGCGGCACATCCGCGGTAGGAATGTTTACGATCACGTAACGCGGCTCAGTAGCACCCTTCGGCGTGACGCTTACCGCAAAATACAGGGCATTGTTTTCCAGGAATACCTTCCCCGGTTTATCAAAATTGATCCAAAGCACCTGTAAATAAGACAGCACTTTGGTCAGGAAGAAGTCGGTCAGAAAATCCGCGTGCTCCGCATGCAGGGTTTCGCCGTAATACAGGTGTACACCTCTTTCGCGCAAGGCCGGCAGCACCTTTTGAGTCAGGATGCGTCCATAAGTCTCCTGCTGCATACGGATTTGCCCCCGGACTTTTTCCAGGATCGCCGAATCCGGCACGTCACCGTCTTTCAGCATTTTAGCCGGCCCTACCTGGCTCATGGCCAATATAGCCGGCATGCGCACCCTGAAAAACTCGTCCAGGTTAGAAGAGAAAATAGAAAGAAAATTAATGCGTTCGTATAGTGGTACACGTTCCTCCCCCGCCATCTGCAGCACACGGAAGTTAAATGAAAGCCAACTGAGGTCCCGGTCGAACAGCGGCGCGGTCATATGCTTATCTGCCTGGTTTGTCATGATTCATTTATCGCGCTACAGGAAAAAATACGGCTGCAATTACAAACGACAACACAGAAGCAATGAGCCCGAACATAAATATATTATAGGAAATGCGCAGCAGCTTATACTTGCGGCCAAGCACCACACCCAGGTGATAAATATCTTGGATCATATTGCCGTACAGGTATTCGGAATTCCTCATAATGGTTTCCATACCGCGTTCGTAATCGAGGTATTCCATCTGGTGAAAGTTGCCGAAGAACAATAGGTTCGCTTTCTTATCGCGGATATCCGCATCCGAAAAACGGCCGCTGCTCACATTCGGCCGCGTGGCTAACACTGCAAATATGATGGTGGTCACGCTCGTCATCAAAAATATAATGGACGGCAGAATGTAATTCGGATAATCTTCCAGCCGGCGGAACATCACCGACACCATGATCGATATAATGATCGAGTTTACCGAAATCATAATATTCGCCTTGGTATCGGCCATCTGGCTTAAATGAATATGATTGGTGGAAGTAGTACGGAACATGGTTTCTATACCGCGTTCGGGCTTCTTCACCTTCTTCTCTTTATCCTTGTCTTTCTCTTCCTTCAACTTGATTGTATGGATCATGGTTTGTGTTGGATCATTGGGCCCCGAGCCGGCCGGCGCTTCCATTTCTTTAGTAGCTTTATCAGCGGCTAAAAGAGCCTCCCGTTGTTTCTTCTCCAGTTTGGAACGGAGCTTTTCGAGATTCTCCTCCTTTTGCGCTTTCTGCAAAGTCTGGCAATAAGTGGTATGATAACGATGCGATTCCAGGAAAGCGATAGAACCAAGGGTCCATTTTTCTGAAGGAATTTTCTCACCGGTGACCAGTTCCGCTTCGGTACGCAGTTTTTTGTCGAGGTCGCGGTAATCCTTGGAGCCCGGGTGAAAGAGATCGGCATCACACACAATCTGCTCAAGCAACGTATCCGGATTTTGCGGTAGCCGCGTAGCCAGGATACAGGCGCTTACTCCGTCGACAAGGTGATCTGGCGCCTGTTGCTGTTGCAAAAACACCCGGGCCACTTCGGCGCCTTTTTCTTCATGGCCTTTGCGCACGCCGAGCACATAGCCCATGTCGTGAAACCAGGCCGCCACCATCACAATGGTAAGATCATCGTCGCGCAAACGGTAAAACGCACTGATCTGCGAGGCGGCTTTCACCACCTGGCGCGTATGTCCAAGGTTGTGATATACCAGCACGGGGTCGGCGTTTTGTTCGAACTGTTGGGTGACGTATGCTTCTGCAGCTTCAATAAGAGCGCCTGTTTTCATATGATTTTCGAGTTAAAAAGCAGCACTTGAATGACAGCAATTTACAGCATTTTTTGCGTTAATTTTACCTATCAAACTATGAGTATGAAACTGTATCCATGCTGTGCCCTGCTGCTGCTTTTACTGTCCTGTAACGGCTTAACCGAAGGCCAGAGCGGCAAAGCTCCCTCCCCTGAAGGGTACAACCTGGCCACCCCGGAGAAGTTGCGGGTACGAGGATCTATGCAAGAGATTTCCGGAATTATCCATCATGGCAAGGATGGCGAGTTTATGGCGATTAATGACGAAGAAGGCCGTATTTTCAGGATGGACGTAAGAGCCGACAAGCCTTACGAAAACTGGAAATTCGGGAAAAATACCGACTACGAGGACCTCGCCTTTACCGGCAAGGACTACTTTGTACTGAAGAGCAATGGCTCGTTGTTCCATGTGCAAAACATGTTTACCGACAGCATCAGCGCCGTGGAATATGAGCTGCCCGTCAAAGGCAGAAAGGAGTTTGAAACGGCTTATTATGATCGCAATGTTAACAGTATTATCATCATCTGCAAACACTGCGAAGGAGATAAAAAGCAGCACCGGACGAGTGCTTACCGCTTTAACCTGACAACGATGGCCTTCGACCCTGCACCTTTTTTCCAGATCAGTGTAGCGGAAATACTGGACAAGATGACAGAGAAAAAGAAAAGCTGAAAGCATTTCAGCCCTCGGCCGCAGCCATTCAACCATTGCAGCGCCGCCTGTACATCGTGGCCTCCGTAAACCACCTGCTGGTAATCACCGATCTGAAAGGGAAAGTAGAAGAGGTATACCAGTTGCCGCATACACGCTTTAGACAGCCCGAAGGCATTACGTTTGCGCCGAACGGCGACATGTTTATTTCCAATGAGGCCGGCGACGAAGGTTCGGCAAACATCCTGAAATTTAAGTATCAACCAGGCAAGTAATATGCAAGCATTCAGAAAGATAGCGGCAATGGCCGCTTTCGCCACCATGACGCAACTACCTGTCATGGCGCAGCAAACAAACGACAGCGTGTTACAACGCATCATCCTGATAGGCGATGCAGGTGAACTGCAAAACGGCCGCAATGCGGTGATCGATGCAGTGAAACAGCGCATCGACCTGGATAAAGGAAATAATACCGTGCTGTTCCTGGGCGATAATATTTATCCTAAGGGATTGCCACCGGAAGTAGCACAAAACTATCCGGGTGCCAAAGCCATTATCGATTACCAGATCAATCTTATTCGCGGCACTAACGCAAATGGTTATATTATTCCCGGCAACCACGACTGGAAAAAACAGGGCCCAGGCGGCTGGGAAACCGTACAACGCCAGCAGCGCTACGTTGACTCGCAATACCTCGCCAATGTGCAGTTTTTCCCAAAGGATGCCTGTCCCGGCCCGGTGGGCATACCGTTGGGCGACCAACTCCTGCTCATCATCATGGACAGTGAATGGTGGCTGCACCAGTACGAAAAACCCGGTCTCACCTCCTCCTGCGACTGCAAAACAGAAGATGAAGTGACCACCGCCATCACCGACGTAATTCTTCGTAATCCAGGCCGCCTCGTAGTATTCGCCACGCATCATCCATTCCGGAGTTACGGTCCCCATGGCGGCTATTATACCTTAAAGCAACATATTTTTCCTTTTACAGACAGACCTGAATCGCTCGCTGTATATTCCGCTGCCTGTTATCGGTTCTATTTATCCGGTTACCCGCGGCGTGTTTGGTACGACGGAAGATATTCCACATCCGCTTTACCAAAGAATGGTCAGGAGTGTAGAAGCTGCAATTCCCGAGGGACAGCCAGCCGTCTTCGTTTCAGGACACGACCATACATTGCAGTTTATCCGCGACGATCGCTTTCCTTACATCGTAAGCGGCGCGGGTGCGAAGGATAACCGCGTAAAAAAGGAAAAGGGTCTGAATTCGCGACCTGTGATAACGGCTACACCGTACTGGAAATGCTGCGCGACAGCACCATGCGCGTAGCTTTCTACGGCGAGCAATCGACGGCGCCGCTGTTCACGACCAACGTAATTAAGCTAACGGCGCATCGCCTGCAGCAAACGGCACCGATATCTGATAAAAAAATCGGTGATACGGTAATCATGGCCATTGATCCGCAGTACGACCGCGCCAACGGATTCCACCGCAAAATGCTTGGTAACAACTACCGCGCGGAATGGGCGCAACCCATGTCTTTCCCCGTAATGGACCTGAAACACGAAAAAGGCGGGATGAAAATTTTACAGCGTGGTGGGGGCAAACAAACTTACTCTTTGCGGCTGGAAGATGCCAGCGGCACGGAATGGGTGCTTCGATCGCTTCGTAAAAACCCGATAGTGGCCGTTCCGGTAGCATTGCGCGAAACGTTTGCGGTAGATTTAGTACAGGACCAGATATCGGCGGCCAATCCTTATGCGCCATTAGTCGTGGCGCCACTGGCCGAAGCAGCAGGTGTTCCGCACGCGAACCCCAAGTTAATGTACTTACCCAAAGACACCTCGCTCGGCATTTACCGCAACGACTTCGGCGACCAGATCTACCTGTTCGAAGAACGAGAACCCGGCAGCGAGAAAAAAAACATACAACACCGAAAAATGCTGGAGAAGCTGCACGGTGATAATGATAACCAGGTGGACCAGCACGCCGCTTTGCAGGCAAGACTGCTCGATATGCTGATGGCCGACTGGGACCGCCATGACGATCAGTGGCGCTGGGGCATGCAGAAAGAAAAGAAAGGCCGCTACAGTTTTTATCCTGTTCCCCGCGACCGTGACCAGGCCTTTTATGTGAACGAAGGTGTGATTACGCGCGTACTCAGCTGGCGTTTCCTGCTGCCATTCACACAGGGCTTCCGGGCGAAAGTACCGTACATACAAGGTTTCAACTTCAACCCAAGATATTTCGACCGCTCATTTTTAAATGAGCTCGACGCGAACGACTGGCATAAACAAACCCGGGCATTCGTGGCCACCATGAACGACGACGTACTCGCGAAAGCCGTACACTACTTCCCCGACAGCATCCGCAGTCTGCCCGGCACCGCACGCACGCTGGAAGTATTAAAAGCCAGGAGGGGTATTTTAGAAGAGCAGGCGCTCAAACATTATCGCTTCATCTCTAAAGGTGTAGATATTCCGGGCAGCGAGAAAAACGAATTGTTCCAGATCGAAAGGCAACCGAGTGGCGAAGTAAAAGTGAAAGTTTCAAAAATCGCGAAGAGCGGTGATGTGGAGCAAACACTCTACAAACGTACGTTTGATCCAAAAGTAACGAAGGAAATCCGCCTGTACAGCCTGGGTGGCAAAGATCGATTCGAACTGTACGGCAAAGATCACTCGCCCATCCTCATCCGCATCATTGGCGGCAAAGATGCGGATACTTATGTAGACAGCACTTCCGGGCACGTGGGTAAACGTGTACAGGTATACGATTTAAAGAACGGCGCCGATGCCTTCGGCTTCGCGCACAACAATGCGAAACTGCACTTATCGGACAAACCGGAGATCATTGACTATAACCGCAAGGCTTTCCTGTACGACAAAGTGGTGCCACTGGTATACGCCGGTTACAACCTCGACGATGGCATATCATTGGGAGCAGGAGTGCAATACACGAATCACGGCTTCCGCAAACTGCCTTTCAAATCCAAGCAGACACTGACTTTCAGCCATGCGGTCGCGACGCAGGCGTATAACTTCCACTACAATGGCGAGTTCACGGACGTTATCGGAAAAACCGACCTGTTGCTCGATGGCCGCATACGCGCGCCCCACAACACGATCAACTTTTTTGGATTGGGTAACGATACCAGGTTTGATAAAGAGATAACCGAAAAACCGATCCAGTACTACCGCACGCGCTTCAACTTTTACAATGCGGACGTGTTGCTGAAAACAAGGCTGGGCAATAAAGTGAGTTTCGCTTACGGTCCAACGCTCAATATTTATTCTTTTGATAAGGAGGATAACGACAACCGTTACATTAACGATTTTAATGATAACGGGCTGGACTCCATGAGCATCAACCAGAACAAATACCACGCAGGGGGCAAATTGCAGCTGGAGATCGATACCCGTAATAATCCGGTCATTCCATCGCGCGGTATTCACTGGACCACCACACTGACGGGAAATTTGGGTGTGGGCGATTACAGTAAGAATTACTCGCAGGTAAAATCGGAAATGAGCGTGTACATGTCGTTCCGCGTGCCGGCCAATTTTGTCGTAGTAACGCGGTTCGGTGGTGGGCATACCTGGGGTAGTTATGAATACTACCAGGCCCTGTCGCTCGGCAGCAACACCAACCTGCGCGGCTTCCGCAACGGCCGATTCGCAGGCCGTACCATGGCGTACAACAATACCGAATTCCGCCTGAAGTTATTCCAGTTCTCTTCGCGGGTACTGCCTGCATCGGTTGGGCTCATTGGCTTCAACGATGTAGGTCGCGTGTGGATGCCGGATGAAAAGTCCAGCTCATGGCATGATGGCTATGGTGGCGGTTTTTACCTTTCTCCCATAAACCTGTTCATTATTACGGCGGAACTGGCGCATTCAAAAGAAGGACTGCTGCCCTACTTCTCGCTCGGATTTAAATTCTAGCAGAAAAGATAAAAAACAAAGCCCCCGACGCAAGCAAATGCCGGGGGCTTCTTTATGCAAACTGTTGTATTGTTCAGAGAGCTGTCCCTTCACAAGTTAACCACGTCAGCTTTCTTATCATGCATCAAAATTAATCTCTACCCGCATCGCCTTCAGGCCGCTGATGCCTTGCAGCTCTTCCAGCTCCAGCATTTCAATACCAGGTTTCAAAATATTTTTATTCTGAAGGAATTCTATGTATTTGCGATACTCCTCCGCCTCGCGCGCATATGAATATACGAGTGCGATAGTGCCCGGCTGCGTTAACCGCTGTTTCGTTTCCCGGATGCGCACCTTATCGATCCGCTTTTTCATGATCTCGTAACGGATGTTGTACGCGCCTTCCACATCAAACCTGCGCTCGTCCTTGCGGAAGCTGATCTCGATCGGGTTGCTGTGCACCAGGATCAGTTGCGTGGTTTGCAGCGGCACTTTTAACGTTGGAGACAATTTATGTGTTTCACGCGCGATTGCCGCCATCGATGTAAGCTGCCACAGGCGAAGGTTACGGGTACAGCAGGTCAAACTTTTTATCCGGTGCAATAGACTGGCCAATGTAAATATTGTACTCCACACCGTCTGTCCGGTATTTCTCAAAGTAGCACGGGAAAGATTCCTGTACGTTTTCCCGCTCGTTTTCCAGGTACGCGTTCACGGCGGTATTGATCTGGCTGAGACTATCCTCATACTCCCTGCGGTGATGAAATACGTGGCCACTATCCTTATCTACATGAGCGAAATAATTTTCAAGTTCCGTTTTCAACTGCGGATAACCTTCGTACAGGTGCTGTAGTGTTGGCGCAATTTCCTGGTCCAGGAAATCATTGATGCGCACCTCATCCTCTGCGAACAGGGTGTCGCCGATGCTGTTGAGCAGCACATTGTTCTTATACTGAAGTTCCTCCAGCAACGGCAATTTTATCTGTCCATTGATGCTGTCGAACGTTTGCGCGATCAGTTGCAACTGTTCCCGCAAATCCTCGCGGATGGCGGCGCCACGTTCAATACTCGAATTACGGATATCGACGGCGCCGTACAATGGCTGCACGCCTTCAAAACGAATATTGCCTATCTCCTCGGGATTCATTGGCCAGGTAATCCCAGGCCGCTTCCGTAAACTTCCATTCCACCGCAGGTTGCAGGGCGGTAAACTTCTCTTTGATCACTTCCTGTATGCGTTCGCTGGCGATCTGGCGCGAGCGGCGCAGTAACAGTGCGATACTCGGGTACACGGGCATCAGCTGCAACATCACATCGTAGTCCAGTTCTTCGGCTACGGCGGAAGAAATTTCCAACACGCCGAGCATATCGTTTTCGTGATGTACCGGTAATAATATGTAGCTGTTTACTCCATTCAGGGGAAGATATTTCATGAAACCATATACCTGCGCCACGTCGCGGGTAACTTTGGAAAGCACAAGCGGTTCTTTGGTTTGCGTAAGATGTTCGAGCAACTGTAAATACAGGCTTTGCCGCTCACCCTCGTTGCGCGCGTTGCCCATCAGAATACTGGAGCTAACCGAGCATTCTTCAATCACCCATTTATTATTTACCTTTAAAAAGGGCATCACATTTACACGCACATCTTTGAGTGCGAGCAGCGATTGCAGGTAATCCTGCAATTGCAAATAGTTATGCTCTTCATTACCAGCACGCAGGTCGAGCACCATGTTTTTAATGCCCGTCATTACTTCCTGCTCGGTAACGTCCTGCACCGACCATACCACGAAGCCTTCCAGCTGGAACATTTCCAGTGGTAACAGTTCCTGTAAACGCGTAATACTACGCTGTTTCAGCGCCATTTTGCAGGCCTCGCCACAATCAAATACAGGTAATTCGCCCTTCACCTTAATATCCACAAAGCGCGAATCGATAAACACTTTTACATAGCGCTTAACGCCGGTCACCGGGTTCACGATGCCATGGATCATTTCGTTCTCCTGCTTCACCGGAAAATCGTACAGGCGTTCCAGTATGAGTTTATACAACCATACGAGTTTGTCCTTTTTCACCTTTTCCAACGACATGCCGGCAGGCACGGCTTTCAGCTCATCCCCATGAAGGGAGAAGGTATCGTGGAACATCTGGCTGTAGTGAAACAGCATAAACCGGTAGGGCATACCGATAGCGTAGATGTCCTGCTTTTCGTTATTGGTGATCGGAAATACCGTTGAAATGACCAGTCAAAGTAATCGCGGTACTTTTCGTCATTGTTTTTGATATCCGGGGGCCGAGCAATTCAGGTTTGCTCTCAAACTTATCAATTATGAGTTGGTAGAAAGATGCGGTTGCACCAGCGGAACTCGCGACCTTATCCTTCAGGAACCTGAGGAAGGGGACGAAAGAAACCTGCGTATCAACCAACAGATCGTCTTTGAAAAGCGCGGGATGTGCAGTCAACGTTTTCATATATACAAAAATAAAAATGCCAGGTAGTATGCGTACCTCTCTAAAGCATTACAAGTAGCAGCCGGTAGGAAAACTAATCAGATCTGTTCTAACAGTGAAGTGTGTAAATGCAAAGGTACACAAAATTAAGATTCCGAATATTTTTTCAGGTAGATATAAGTAGTACCCGTACCAGCATCATCAAACGTAAGGGGTTCGCTATCAATATATTTGAGAAAATAGGCGCATAATCCAAAATCACCCGCACAACAAAGTGTGTGGAAACTTAACAGGCTTAAGATCGTTAATTGCAGGGCCGGCCCACAGAAAAAGTACGTGATCAGGCCACCTAATGTAACCACCACGAACGGTGCCAGTCCTATGCGGTAATACTGCCGCGCGCCCAATACCTGCAGGTGCGACACCGCATAAAACATCAAATACCGCCACACTACACCGTACCGCACATCCCGTGCACCGTAATAGCGGAAAGCCAGTCCGTGTAGCCATTCATGTAAAGGGATCAGTACAAAGGTAAACACCACCCCGAGAAATAGGCGGTACACCACCCCGTTAAACGACAACTGCTTCAGGACCAGCGAGCTGGCGACTGAAGCAGTTGTTATCAACATAAAGAAGAAAATAATCAGTATAAAACCATTCCTGAAACCATTGCGCGTTTGTAATCCTTCGCGTACGGGTTCCAGCATTTCGCGGAAAGTGAACTGCGCGTGAAGCGTGTAACCCTGACTGGCTAACTGCCCGTGCAAACTTTCCGTGTCCATTAGAATGGTATTTCTACCTGGTTTTTCAGCAGGTCGTCGATCGTGTCGCGCTTACGGATCAGGTGTGCTTTACCATCTTTCACCAACACTTCCGCTGGTTTAAGGCGCGAGTTGAAGTTGGAAGACATTTCAAAGCCATAGGCGCCCGCGTTATAAAATACCAGCAGATCTCCTTCGCGTACCTCGGTAATTTTACGGTCCCAGCCAAACGTGTCGGTTTCGCAAATGTTACCTACCACGGTGTAAATCCGCTCGGTACCGCTCGGGTTCGAAATATTCTTGATCAGGTGGAAGCTGTCGTAGAACATGGGGCGGATCAGGTGGTTAAACCCGGAGTTTACCCCAACAAACACCGTAGCAGTGGTCTGTTTGATCACATTCGCTTTTACCACGAAATATCCTGCCTGGCTCACCAGGTACTTTCCTGGTTCGAACCACAGTTGCAGCGGACGTTTGTATTTTTTAGCGAAATTATTGAATGCCTCTGTCAGTTTTTCACCCAGCAGGTCGATGTCGGTTTCCGGATCGCCGGGCTGGTAGGCAACTTTAAAGCCGCTGCCCAGGTCAATGCTCTCCAGGTCAGGGAAGTGTTCGGTCATTTCGAACATGATTTCCACGCCGCGCAGGAACACGTCCACGTCCTTAATTTCAGAACCAGTGTGCATGTGCAGGCCCGTTACTTTCAGTTTGGTCGACTTAACGATACGCTCAATGTGGCGGATCTGGTGAATTGAAATGCCGAATTTGCTGTCCACGTGACCGGTAGAAATCTTGAAGTTACCGCCCGCCATGATGTGCGGGTTCAGGCGGATGCAGATCGGATAGCTGCCGCCGAACTTGTTGCCAAACTGCTCCAGGATGGAAATGTTATCGATATTGAGATTTACGCCCAGCTCTTTAGCGGCGATAATCTCGCTCAGATCAACACAGTTGGGTGTAAAAATGATGTTCTTCGGATCGAAGCCAGCCCGTAAACCCAACTCTACTTCCCGGATCGAAACCGTATCCAGTCCGCAACCGATCGAGTTCATGTAACGAAGGATGTTGATATTGGTCAGCGCCTTACAAGCATAGAAGAAACGGGTGTCCGACTTGCTGAAAGCCTGCTTCAGCTTATTATACTGCGTTTTTATTTTCTCAGCATGATAGATGTACACAGGGGTACCAAATTCTTCCGCTACTTTCACCAGTGTGGAGGCGGATAATACATCGCTTTGCGTTTTTGGCATCGATTTAATAATTAGAATGTGCGAAATTAATAGAAAAGGCGAAGAAATGACGATTATTCTTCCGGTTCCACCTCCATAAAGCCGTCCAGGTCGCGGCGTTCCTTTTTCGTAGGCCGGCCGATCTTACTCGGACGCTTACCCGTGTTAAAGCTCGAAGCCATCCGCTGGTTCGCCAGCTGATCCTCTTCGGGGGTAATGTCCACGTAGTACTTGATCGCTTCGGCGTAAGCCTGGCGGGTATGCAGCAAACCGGTTACTTCGATTTTCCACTTTCGGGCCTCTGTCCTTATTTCGTACTGGTCGCCCAGTGATACTGTCTTTGCCGCCTTTACTGGTGCGCCGTTTAGCCTCACTTTTCCACTATCGCAGGCCGCGGCGGCCATTGTGCGGGTTTTAAAAATGCGAATGGACCACAGGTATTTGTCCACTCTCAGTTTCTCGTTACTCATATCCTCAAATTTATTACAATTCCTTCATGCTACGAAAGGTTACCCCGAGGTGATTTTGCAGCCTGGCGCGGATTCAGGGAATATATTTTTTATCTTTCGCACTGAACTATCGTGTATGAAGAAAAGTTACTTGTTCTACCCGCTGATCATCGGGGTGTTCGGCCTCCTGATCTGGTTTATTATTTCCAAAGGTGAACTGCTGCAGCACGACATTCTTCCGGCAGTTACCGAACTGCCTGTGAAGCCCTCCCCGGACACAGCATCCTGTCCGAATTCAGCCATCACATGCAACAACCGTTGGCCCTGCTATTGGTACAGATCGTATTGATCCTTGCCGTATCTCGACTGTTCGGTACCCTGGCCCGTAAAATAAACCAACCTGCGGTGGTGGGCGAAATTATCGCCGGTGTGGTATTAGGCCCTTCGCTGTTCGGCCTGTTGTGGCCCGAAGGTATGGCCACCTTATTTCCCAAAACAAGCCTTAATAATTTACAATTCCTCAGCCAGATAGGCCTCGCGTTCTTCATGTTCATCGTGGGCATGGAACTGGATATACAAAAGATTCGTAACAAAGCACATGATGCAGTAATGATCAGTCATGCCAGTATCGTGGTGCCTTTTTTCCTTGGGGTAGGACTCGCCTACTTTATTTTCCAGCAACATGCACCTGCCAATGTGAATTTCCTGCCGTTTGCCTTATTTATGGGTATTGCCATGAGCATCACGGCCTTTCCCGTACTGGCGCGTATTGTACAGGAACGTAAACTCACCGGCACCCCGCTCGGTACCCTGGCCATCACCTGCGCCGCGGCCGACGATGTAACGGCCTGGTGTATCCCGGCCTGCGTGGTAGCCATTGCACAGGCAGGTTCTATCGCAGGCGCCCTTATTACCATCGCGCTGGCGGTAGTATTCGTGTTCGGCATGCTGTACATCATCAAACCATGGCTGAAAAAACGCATGGTAAAACAGCCGGAAGAAGGCGGTGAAAAAATGAGCCAGCGTAACGTTGCCCTCGCGTTTTTCACGCTGCTTATTGGCGGTTATGTGGCCGAAGTAATCGGCATCCACATGCTGTTTGGCGCCTTCCTTGCCGGCGTGATCATGCCCGAAGAAATGAACATCAAACAGATGCTGGCCGATAAACTGGAAGATGTAAGCATTCTCATTTTATTACCGATATTTTTCGCTTTCACGGGTTTGCGTACACAAGTAGGCCTGCTGAACGAAGGTCATCTCTGGGGCGTTTTCGCTATGATCATGGTCGTAGCCGTAGGCGGCAAATTCGGCGGCAGTACACTGGCCGCGAAGCTGGTAGGCCAGTCATGGCCCGAAGCGCTGTCCATCGGCGCGCTCATGAACACCCGCGGCCTTATGGAACTGGTGGTGCTCAACATTGGTTACGATATGGGCATCCTCACCCCGCAGATTTTCGCGATGATGGTACTCATGGCCCTCGCCACTACCTTTATGACCGGTCCTATCCTGGACACAGTCAACTATGCCACGAGACGCAAAGCGGCCATAGCATTATAATAACATACTTCATCGTAAGGAAAATCTCCATGCAACACATGTTTGCATGGAGATTTTTTTGAGATGTCAGTATGCCGCGCCCCATAGCCTGAAGTTTCCGCCCGCTGTCCGCTTACCGGTAATAAATCCGGTAAACTGAGGCTATTACAGCTACCGGCTTATTACAAAGATAGAACCGCCGGGGCCCTGAAAATTGATCCAAATGGAGGAAAAATTGTCCAGGATGGAGAAAATTATCGAAGCGGAAGATATACGCATAAAAAAGGGCTGACCATATTGCTGGTCAGCCCTTTTTTATCTCACTAAAAACTTACTTCAGTTTCGGATTGCTAACTGTTGCAGTCTTTGTTGTTGGCTTTTTAGTTGCCGGCTTTTTCTTAGCTACCGGTTTCTTTTTAGCGGCTGCTACCGGCTTTTTAGCCACAGTAGTTTTCGGAGCCGCCGCAGTGGTAGAAGGTTTGGCCACGGGAGCCGGGAATTTGCTGCGATCTACAGAAGATGCTTTGTCGTCCAGCGCAATCTGCAGTGATTCTTTCAGAATTTCTTCTTTCTCTGCCTGGAACTCCTTCATTTTATCTTTCGGGATGCGCAGTTCGTAGCTGTTGTCAGCACCGGCCAGGCTTTCGTAGAAGTTCGGGTTCAGGCGTTGCAGGTCTTCATTCTCGATTTGCAGTTTCTTGGCGATAGCTTCCAGTTTGTATTTACCGGTGATGGTGAATACTACGGTGTTATACAGCTCCTCATCGGTAAGCGGTTTTGCGGGCAATGCCGGGGCCGCAATGGCAACAGGCGTTGGCTTATCGTCGCCTACACCAAAGAAAGTATTGAACCTGTCGAGAATGTAACCGGTAGCGATGAATTTATATACATGATTCCCGGATTCTGCCGGAAGGAAGTACTGGATGCCCCAGAAGTCGTCTCTGCCGCTCATTTTCTGAGCGCGCATTACGCCGCCGGCTCCGCAGTTGTAAGCAGCCACAACCAATAACCAATCGTCGAACTGACCGTTCAGCTCGTTCAAATATTTGGCGGCAGCAACGGTCGATTTGTAGAAATCTTTACGCTCATCTACTTTCTTGCCTACGTTGAGGCCAAAAACGCGGGCGGTAGCGCTCATGAACTGCCAGGCCCCTACAGCGCCCACACGCGAGCGTGCATTGGTGTTAAAGCCAGATTCAATGAGTGCGAGATACTTCATTTCCTCCGGAACACCGTGCTCTTTGAACACTTTTTCGATCATCACAAAGTATGGCTCACTTTTGGTAATCATTACCTGTAAGTGATTGCTGTACCGCGTAGCAAAATCGTTGATGTAACCGGTAACGTAGTGATTGTTTACCTGTTCGTAAACCTTCGGGCTACGGATAGTTGACGGCAAAGATGCCGCTGCCTGTTTTAAAGGCGTTGTTGCGTAAGATGGACGTACGGTGTCCTTGGGTAAATGACCTTTTTTAAGCAATACAGCTGTATCGGCGGCGGCAACCACTTGTTGCGGCGCGATCTCATTTACCCCATCTTTTGCAGATACAGACGCTACGGCGCCCACTATCGGCAATAACATGAGTAAAAAGACTTTCGTCATACGAGTTATATTTTAAAACTATAGTTACTTGTTGCTTATTGCAACAGATTATTGGCTATCTGTAACAAGTGACCTTCGTCAAAGTGCTTCGCTATGATCTGAATCCCATAAGGCATCCCGTTTGAATGCCGTTGTAAAGGTATTGATATCGCAGGAACCCCTGTAAGATTGGCAAGTACCGTATAAATGTCGGCAAGGTACATGGCAATCGGGTCTTCCATTTTTTCTCCGATTTTGAAAGCGGTGCTCGGAACTGTTGGCAATAGGATAGCATCATAACCCGACAAAATCCCGTTCATTTTTCTACCACCATCCGGCGCACTTGTTGCGCTTTGGTGAAGTAAGCGTCGTAATATCCAGCGCTAAGAACGAAAGTCCCTAGCAATATACGCCTTTTTACCTCTTTTCCGAACCCTTCCGACCGGCTTTTTTGTAAAAGTCGTTCAGTTCAAGTCCCCCGGTGGGCGTACGATAACCGTACTTTACACCATCGAACCGCGACAGGTTAGAGCTCGCTTCTGCTGTAGTTAAAACATAATAAGCGGCAACAACGTAGTCAAGGTATTCGAAATCAACCGCTTCCACGGTGTGACCAGCTGCTTTCAGATTGTCAAAGAATTGCTCATAGCCGGCTCTCATCTCCGGGTCCAGACCTTCATGGTCCAATGCATCCCTTAAATACGCGATTTTGTAGGATTTATTGTCTTGAAGATACGATTGATAATCAGGCACATCTGTTTGCGAGGCTGTACTATCATAAGTATCGGGACCCGCGATCACTTGTAGAACCGCGGCTACATCTGCAATATTCCTGCCAAAAATGCCTATCTGATCAAAAGAAGAGGCGTAAGCTATGAGACCGTATCGTGAAATGCGGCCATAGCTTGGCTTCAGCCCGATAATACCACAAAAATCAGCTGGCTGGCGAACGGAACCACCAGTATCGCTTCCCAGGCTTACCAGGCAAAGATCGGCCTGAACGGCCACTGCGGACCCGCCAGACGAACCGCCCGGCACGCGGGTAGTATCCAAAGCGTTCAGCACTTTACCATGGGAGGAATTTTCATTGGTAGACCCCATCGCAAACTCGTCACAATTCAGGTTGCCTATAATGACAGCATCCGCTGCCAGCAGTCGTTCAACAGCTGTAGCGGAATATAAAGAGGTAAAACCTTTCAGAATATTGGAAGCCGCACTTACCTGGTGGTCTTTATAACAAATAACATCCTTGATGCCTGTTACTACACCCGCCAGCGGACCCAGTTTTTCGCCATTCCGGACACGGATATCCGGGGAACGTGCGCGCTCCAGGGCCTCTTCGGCAAAAACTTCAATAAAAGCATTTAGATGACGGAACTGCTCTATGCGCTCCAAATACTGGCGTACGGCATTTTCACAGGTAGTATTTCCGGCATAGAGCGCTTCCTGAAAAGACGATATGCTGCTGAATTCAGACAAACCCAAATCAGTTAAAATCTACAATGGGAGATTTGCAAAAAGAAAAACTCCGGGGAGGAATATTTAAAAATTACTTCTGCTCAGAAGTTGTGTTAGAAGGCTCTTTCATGCCATCCTGGATCTCGTTGCGAACGTTGTTTTTCGCATCGTTGAATTCACGGATACCTTTACCCAGACCACGCATCAGTTCAGGGATTTTCTTACCGCCAAACATCAGCAGTACTACCAGTGCGATCAGCAGAATCTCAGTCATACCCAGGTCCTGGAACAGTAAAAGCGGTGTTTTTGCAACTATTGAAGTCATTTTCTCAGATTTATAACGTTAGCTAACAAAGATAGACATTAAATCGGTTTTTCCGAGTTTATGCACGCACTTTAAGTCTAATTTAAGAAACGCAGAACGCTGCCTTACGACAGCGCCGGACATAAAAGAACGGGAACCCAACGGGCTCCCGTTATCACTAATTTTCCCTGTATATATACTAAACCCTTTTCTCTTTAATACGGGCAGCTTTACCAGCGCGCTCACGCAGGTAGAACAGGCGAGCCCTTCTAACTTTACCTACTTTGTTCAGTACGATAGAGTCAATGTTGGGTGAATACAAAGGCAAAGTTCTTTCAACACCGATACCGTCAGAAATCTTTCTAACAGTGAAGGAAGCTGTAAAGCCTGTACCCTGAATCTTCACCACGTCTCCTTTGAATGACTGGATACGTTCTTTGGTACCTTCAACGATTTTATAGTTAACGGTAACGTTGTCACCGGCTTTAAACTTCGGAAATTGTTTTTTGGCAGTCAGCTGCTCGTGAACAAAAGAAATTGCGTTCATCTTTCAATTATTTAAGGACGGCAAAGGTAAGAAACAATATTCACAACCGGTGATATTTTTGCGAGAAATTTCCCACTTTTTTCTTCTTACCCTTATAATCCATTGGTTATTAATGTTTTTTTAGTAGGTCTGGACGACGTTCCTTCGTCCTTTTCAATGCTTCCTCATGCCGCCACTCATCTATCTTCCGGTGATCGCCGCTCAATAATACCTCCGGTACCTTCCAGCCCCGGAAGTCATCGGGACGGGTATATACCGGCGGGGCGAGCAGGTTATCCTGGAAAGAGTCGAACAGGGCGGAGGTTTCGTCGTTCAGCACGCCGGGCAACAGCCGCCCAATGGCATCCACCAGCACTGCAGCGGCCAATTCGCCGCCCGACAGTACAAAGTCGCCTATGGAGATCTCCATGGTCACAAAATGCTCCCGGAAACGTTCGTCGATGCCTTTGTAGTGGCCGCAGATCATGAGCAGGTTGCCTTTCAGTGATAAGGTGTTGGCCATGCGCTGGTCCAGCGTCTTACCATCTGGTGTCAGGTAAATCACCTCGTCATAGGTCACCTGCTTTTGCAGATCCTCGATAGCGTTTACCAGCGGCTCCATCATCATTACCATGCCGGCGCCGCCGCCAAATTGGTAATCGTCTACCTGGTTATGCTTAAAAGTAGAATACTGGCGCAGATGATGCACGTTTATTTCCAGCAGGCCCTTTGCCTTCGCTCTCTTCAGAATGGAATGTGAAAACGGGCTTTCCAGCAGTTCGGGCAGCACGCTGATGATATCTATTCGCATAATCTGCTATTTATAAATGTCCAGCAAACCTTCGGGCAGGTCCAGTGAACGGTCTGCTCTTTTTTATCGACCTTCCGCAGGGTTTGGTCGTTAATAGGCAGTAACACCTCTTTACCGTCCAAAGTGATCCTCGCCAATACCTGCATAGGCAGTTCGATGATCTCTTCTATCACTCCCAGCGCGCCTTCATGTGCATCCCGGACGTTAAAACCCAATAACGACAAAGGGGCCGAGGAGGCCGTTTGCGCTTTAAAATCAACATCCGACAGGTAAACACCCCGCTGCAGTATTTTACGTGCCGCTTCGGGGTATTTACCCCCTCCAGCTTCACATACACGTTTTCATGGTCCTTCGGTTTGGCTTTTTCCAGGAAATAAGGAATAAAACTATCCTTACGTTCTTCCAGGAATAACACCTCCACTCCCTTCAGGAAAGTTCTTTTCCCGAGGCTGTGTTTAAGGATTACCTCGCCTTCGAGTCCAAAAACGGCAGATATTTTACCTATGCTGAAATAATTACTCATAAAACGGCGGTCGCCAAAAAGCAAAAGGGAGAATTTGCGAGCAAACCTCCCTTTTTGTAATATGTTATCTGTAAAAACTAAGCTTCAGCTTCGCCTTCAGCAGCTGGCTCAGCAGGAGCAGCAGGTGCTTCTTCTACTTTCCTTACAACAGGAGCAGCAACTCTTGCTTTCTTCTGGCTTTCGCGACGTGCAGAAACTTTCTGCTCGTGATCAGCCTGCCATTGCTCGAATTTTTTGTAAGCAGTAGGCTCGTCGAACAGGCCCAGTTTCACACCACGCAGGAGGTGTTTCAGGTACAGTACACCTTTGAAAGAAAGGATTCTTCTAACGGTATCTGTAGGTTGAGCACCTTTCTGCAACCAACGCAGCGCTTTCTCTGTGTCGATGTTGATGGAAGCAGGAACAGTCAGCGGATTGTAAGTTCCAATTTTCTGGATGAACTACCGTCGCGTGGCGCACGCGCATCGGCTACTACGATGAAGTAAAAGGTCTCTTTTTTGCGCCATGTCTCTGTAAACGGATCTTTACTGGCATAAATAAGTCGAATTATTTTTTGCGAGTGAACAAATATTGTTTCTATCGGGCAGCAAATGTAAGTTGAAAATTAATATTTCCCAAAATACAATCGCCATTTTTACAAAATTATCCTGTTCATTTCTGTTCAGGCCGTTCTTAACGTCCCATTCCCATGCCTTTGAAGCCTTTTCCGCCCCCTGGCATTTTGTTCATCATTTTCATCATCTGGCGCATCTGCTCAAACTGCTTCATGAACTGGTTTACGTCCTGTATATCTTTACCGGCGCCTTTCGCAATACGTTTGCGGCGGCTGCCTTCGATCAGGTCCGGATCGGCGCGCTCTGCCGGTGTCATGGAGTTAATCATCGCCTCGATGCCCTTAAAAGCATCGTCGCTGATGTCCGGTCCTTTACCGCCTTGCCTAAACCGGGGATCATACCCAGCAGGTCTTTTAGGCTACCCATTTTTTTGATCTGGCCGAGCTGCTCTTTAAAGTCGTCGAAATCAAATTTATTCTGACGGATCTTTTTCTCAAGTTTCTTCGCCTGCTCCTCGTCGAACTGTGCCTGCGCCCTTTCCACGAGGGTGGTAATATCACCCATGCCCGGGATACGCTGCGCCATACGTTCGGGATAGAACACGTCGAGGGTATCCAGCTTTTCGCCCATGCTCACGAACTTGATGGGCTTCTGTACGGTGTATTTGATGGTCAGCGCCGCACCACCGCGGGTATCACCATCAAGTTTGGTAAGCACTACGCCGGAGAAGTCGAGGCGTTCATTAAACGCTTTGGCGGTGTTAACGGCATCCTGACCGGTCATGGAGTCTACCACGAACAGGATTTCGTGCGGGGCAACAGCCGCTTTCACATTTGCTACCTCGGCCATCATCACCTCATCCACGGCCAAACGGCCGGCGGTATCGATGATAACGACATTGTACCCTTTCGATTTGGCTTCTTTGATCGCATTTTCCGCAATCTGCACCGCATTTTTATTCTCCGGTTCGGAGTATACTTCCACCCCAATCTGACCGCCGAGCACTTTCAGCTGGTCGATCGCCGCCGGGCGGTAAATATCCGCCGCAACCAGCAGGGGTTTCTTATTCTTTTTTGTTTTGAGGAAGTTGGCGAGTTTACCCGAGAAGGTGGTTTTACCAGAACCCTGCAAACCTGCGATCAGGATCACGGTAGGATTTGCCTTCAGCTCCAGTTCCACTTCGGTAGCGCCCATCAGCTCCACCAGCTCGTCCTTCACAATTTTCACCATCAGCTGGCCGGGGAAATGGAAGTAAGTACCTTTTCGCCCTGTGCCTTTTCCTTTACCCTGTCGGTAAAATCCTTGGCTATTTTAAAGTTCACGTCCGCATCCACAAGGGCGCGGCGGATCTCTTTCACAGTGGCTGCTACGTTGATCTCGGAAATGCGTCCTTCACCTTTTAGCTGTTTAAACGCCGAGTCCAGCCTCTCCGATAATGATTCGAACATTGTTTGTGGTTTTATTGTAAGGCTGCCGGTTTGGCGGCAGCACCGGTATTAATGAAAAATGGTGAATATCAGGATATTCACCATTATAAGGTCTGCAAAAATATGTTTTTTCAGAAAGAAAATGCAATTGTGGTACCGCTTATCAGCTGCCAAGGTAATTTCTCAGCAGTTTGCTGCGGGAAGTAGTACGCAGTTTAGTGATTGCCTTGTCTTTAATCTGGCGCACCCTTTCACGGGTAAGGCCAAACTTTTCGCCGATATCTTCCAGTGACATCGGATGCTCTACAGCAATACCGAAGTACAGGATAATCACGTCTTTCTGACGATCGGTAAGCGTAGACAGTGAGCGCTCAATTTCGCGGCGGAGAGAGTCGTGGTGGTCCAGTTCCTCATCGGCGCTGGAGGCATTCGGATTTTCGAGTACGTCCAGCAGGGAGTTGTCTTCACCATCAATGAAAGGCGCATCCATAGATACGTGACGGGCGGCAACGCCGAGCGTGGCTTCTACTTCTTCTGTATTGATTTCCAGGATAGTAGCCAGTTCGTCCGGAGACGGCTCGCGTTCAAATTCCTGTTCGAGTTGAGAATATGCCTTACTGATTTTGTTGGAAAGACCAACTTTGTTCAGCGGTAAACGTACAATGCGGGATTGCTCTGCCAGAGCCTGGAGAATCGACTGGCGAATCCACCATACAGCGTAAGAAATGAATTTAAAACCGCGGGTTTCGTCGAAGCGCTGTGCGGCTTTGATAAGGCCGAGGTTGCCTTCGTTAATCAGATCGGAGAGGGACAGCCCCTGGTTCTGATACTGTTTGGCAACGGATACAACGAAACGCAGGTTAGCTTTGGTCAGTTTCTCTAAAGCCCGCTGGTCGCCCTGTTTGATGCGGATCGCCAGGTTCACCTCCTCTTCGGGTGTAATTAAATCTACTTTACCAATCTCCTGAAGATATTTCTCCAGCGACTGGGACTCCCTGTTGGTAATAGATTTGGTGATTTTTAGTTGGCGCATTGACATAGCAAACGGAACAGTTACAGGTTAATAAAATGTTAACTTTAGAAGAATGCTGAACAAAAATAACTTTTTTAGACGTCACCCAAAAAAATATTGTCTCTTTAGACCTTTTTCAATCAAAATCGATTGAAGCTTGTTTTTTCTGCAAACGCACGGCTGAATTCGTTTACAGTAAAGGAGGGGATTGGTCAACATTGCTTACTACACGCAATTTACGGATTAAGTGTATATACTCCGTTTATCGCGTTTAGAAATCTTTAACTATAAGAGAAAAGGGTAATATCAGGTGATAAATTCGCAGTGAAAATGAGTGACTTATTATCTTAAAAAAATTCAAAAATAATTTTGATAGACTAAATATTTTTCTATAATTGCAACATAGATGAATTTGATCTTTTAATAAATCCGAGCAATGTCAAAGAAAGTGCAATATGAGTTAGAATATCCGGTACGGTGCTCTCCAAGTATCTTATATGAATTTCTATCGACCCCCGCTGGTCTCCGTGAATGGTTCGCGGACAAAGTAGATTTCAGGGATAATGTTTTTCCTTCTCCTGGAATGGTTCTGCAGAAGAAGCGGAAGTATTGGAGCAGGAGGAAGAAGAGTTCATCCGTTTACACTGGCTGCATGCCCCCAAAGAAGAATTTTTTGAGTTCCGCATCCGCATCTCGGACGTTACCAACCAGACAATTCTGATCATCAAGGATTTTGCAGAAAAGAAGGAAGTAGCGGACCAGAGCCAGCTATGGGATTACCAGATTAAAGACCTTTTCCACCGCATCGGCAACTGATTTTAACCTGACTACGACCACTCATCCAGCAGGCCCAGCAGCGTTGTATAATCGTTCTCCGCGCCTGGTAATAAGTTTTCCCACAAATCGAGTTCATAACGTTTTGCGAACTTCACAAAAGGCCGCCCGAGAATGTTATTTTCCCATACCTGTAAAGGTAGTTCCCCTACAGGCCGGTAATTATCTTCTTCAAAATGGTGCTCCCACGGACTTTCGTTTACGCAGATGAAAAACCCGTTAGCCGCCAGCAATTCCCTGGCTGCGAGCAGACTTTTCTCGTACTTTATCTTTTCATCCCCCGCTAAATGCAGCGTACAGCTGAAAAAACGTCCCCACCAGAACATGGTGCGGAATGCGAAGATGCTATGCCCGGCGAAACTCCGCGGATAGTCGAGTATCACATACGGCAGATCGCGGTAACGCTCTCCTTTGGATATTTTAGCGCCCCGTTGCAGGCAGCCCTCCGGAAACGGAAAGGAGGCCGTGCACGGATGCGCCGCCAGCCGCTCGTGCAGCGCACCAAACATCGTATACACCTTGTCCGTAATAACCAGTTTCTGAAAAATCCAATCAGCATTGGTGACGATATTCCGCTCCTGCGGTGTTAACCCAAATTGCTCCATAGTTTTGTCCGAAATAAATTAACGGTATTTTAGCTTTCTGTACACGCTCCTTGGAGGATTCGTGTTAACTTTGTGATCGCAAAAATAGCCTATTGCGGCCGGCTTTCATGCCACCGCCCAAACATAAACAGACTGGTGAAGAAACTCGACAAACTGATCATAAAAGCCTTCCTGGGCCCGTTCATCGCTACATTTTTTGTAACGCTGTTCGTGCTGATCATGCAATTTCTCTGGAAATACATCGACGACCTGGTAGGTAAAGGCCTGGAAACCACGGTGATCTTACAGCTGCTGCTGTACACCACCACCAGTCTCGTACCACTGGCCCTCCCGCTGGCGGTACTCCTGTCTTCCATCATGACCTTCGGTAACCTGGGCGAGAGTTTTGAACTGGTAGCGATCAAATCGGCCGGCATTTCCCTGCTGCGTTTTATCCGCCCCCTGCTCATCGTATGTATGGGCATCGCCCTGTTCGCCTTCCTGTTTTCGAATTATGTGATTCCGGTCGCCAACCTCAAATCCAAATCATTGCTGTGGCGCATCACCAATTCCAAACCAGCCTTTAACATCAAGCCCGGTGTGTTTTATACGGAAATCAACGGTTATACGATTAAGGTAGCCAGCAAGGACCCCGACAATAAAACCATTCACCAGGTAATGATCTACGACCAGAATGGTGGTGGCGGGTACGACAACCTCACCATGGCCGAAAAAGGCGTGATGCAGATTTCGGACGATAAACGCTTCCTGTACTTCATCCTGGAAAATGGCTGGCGGTACGAGGAGCGCAGTAATGGCACGTCCACAGAAAAAAACCAGCTGGTGCGCCAGGGTTTTAAGCGATACAAGAAAGCATTTGACCTCAGCGAGTTCGCACTTAACAGTACGGACGAAGAGAACTTTAAGGATAACCAGCAGATGCTGAATGTACGGCAGCTGGACATAGCCATCGACTCCCTGCAAAAAGTGGAAAAGGGCTACCAGCAAAGGGTAAACGCTTATGTAAGTTCACGATATGGCTTTTACCGCTGGAAAGATACCGGCTGGATGGAAAAGCCACCCGCTTTGAAAGCCGACAGCTTCATGCAGATAATACCGGAGAAAGATCGGCGTTATACACTGGACAGGGCAGAACAGAGTATCCGCGAGGCGCAGACGAACATTGGTTCGCTGGCATCAGAGTTTAAAGAACAACATGGCAAGGTGCTGTTGCACAAAGTAGAGTGGCAGCGTAAGTTTACCCTGGCCTTTGCCTGTGTAGTATTGTTCCTCATTGGTGCGCCGCTGGGCTCCATTATCCGCAAAGGCGGATTGGGTACCCCTCTTGTATTTGCGGTGATTTTCTTTGTGGTATTCAATATTTTCTTTATGATTGGGGAGAAAATGGCCCGCGGTGGTGTGATGATGACCTGGAGCGGTATGTGGCTTTCCAATATAGTACTGATGCCGATTGCCGCGTTCCTTGTATACAAGGCAATGAACGATTCCCAGTTATTCAACAAGGAATTCTATTTCCGTTCATGGCAAAAGATCAAAAAAATTTATAACAGTAAACGACAGCTTAAAATAGAAGAATAGACTTTAGAGATTGACTTAGAGGCGTACGAGCAAAAACCTACAACCTACAACTGAAAAACGCTCTACCTTGAAAACACTGGTAACACTGGTGCGGGAAAACTCATATTTCTTCCTGCCCTTTATGCTCTGGCTGGCCATTGGCGGCACATTGCAAATGATGTTCTTTACGAAAGAGGAACTATTTTTAGGGATCAACCAGGCGCATGCGCCCATTGGAGATTACTTCTTTTCGGTTTTCACCTGGCTGGGCGATGGCTGGGCATTTGGCATCCTGCTGGCCGTATTGCTGGTGATGCGCAAATGGAAACTGTTCCTGATGGGAGGACTTACCCTGCTGATGGTTGCACTGATCGTGCAGCTGATCAAACACCATATGGGTGCTCCGCGCCCGATGGCGTATTTTGAGGACACGAGTCTGATTCACACCGTATCCACGGGTACGGGTGCACAAATCGCTAAGCTTCCCGTCCGGACACACCGCCACCGCCTTTGGCATGTTCTGCTTCCTGGCACTGGCGCTGCGTAACAAAACGCTGGCAGCCGTAGCCTTCGTACTGGCGTTAACAGCGGCCTGGTCACGCATCTACCTGGCCCAGCACTTTTTTGAGGATGTTTACATTGGCAGTATTATCGGAACAGGCAGCTGCCTGGCCATATTTACCGCCTTCGAATTAATAAAAGGAAGAACTCCGAGTTCCGGCTGTATCAGCAACCAGGCACCGGGCATTCCGACCGGCACGCTCAACGCAACGGCCTAACGCTTTTTTAAATACGAATCCTTCATGAAGTACCTGTTGATTGCCCTGGTGGCCGCTTTGCTTTTCATTCCTTTCTTGGGCGCAGTACATCTGTTTGACTGGGACGAAATCAATTTTGCCGAGGCTGCCCGGGAAATGATTGCCACTGGTAACTACACCCAGGTGCAGATCGACTTCCGCCCCTTCTGGGAAAAGCCGCCATTGTTTATCTGGCTGCAGGTGCTGAGCATGAAAGCCTTTGGCGTAAATGAATTCGCTGCCCGCTTTCCCAACGCTATGGTAGGTATCGCTACCCTGCTCAGCTTCTTTGCTATCGGCAAAAAGCTGGTCGACGAAAAGTTTGCCTGGTGGTGGACGCTTGTGTACGCAGGGTCCTGGCTGCCCCATTTCTATTTTAAGTCGGGCATCATTGATCCCACTTTTAACCTGTTCATTTTCCTTTCTGTATATTTTGCCTACCGAATCAACTGGAGCGGCAAGCCTTTACGTATGGCTATCCTGAGCGGCGCCATGCTCGGACTCGCGGTACTTACGAAAGGGCCGGCCGCGATCATCATCTGCGTGCTGTGCCTCCTCTCCTACTGGATACTCAATAAATTCCGCATTGGAATTAAATGGATACACCTGCTGCTGATCACTGTATTTGCAGCGCTGATCCCCGCCCTGTGGTTCGGTTACGAGATTATTTCGCACGGCTGGTGGTTCGTGAACGAGTTCCTCGTTTACCAGGTACGCCTGTTCAGCACCCCGGATGCGGGTCATGGCGGTTCGTTTTTTTACCACTGGATCGTGTTGCTGGTCGGCTGTTTCCCTGCAAGCATATTTTTACTGGGCTGGATCCGTGGCCGCCGCAGCGGTAAATCGATCTATACCAGCGAGGGTACAGAATTAAAAGATCTGAAAAGATGGATGTGGATACTGTTTTTCGTGGTGCTCCTGCTCTTCTCGATCGTTACCACCAAAATCGTACACTACTCGTCACTCTGCTACTTCCCGCTGAGTTTCCTGGCCGCGCTGTTTGTATACCGCCTGGCCGAAGGTAAACTGAGTTTGCGCAAATGGCAGGTGGGCCTGCTGATCTTTATCGGTTGCTTACTCGGACTGCTCATTGCCCTGCTGCCGCTGGTAGGGTTATACAAAGCCGAACTGATCCCGCACATTGGCGATAAGTTTGCCCGTGCGAACCTGGAAGCGGATGTGCCCGAGTTTTGCAGAAACAGGCTTCGGACTGTTTTACATCGTAGCTGTGATCGTGGGTGGCGTGCTGTTGCTGCGCAATAAAATCAAACCGGCGTTGTTCACCCTGTTCTTCAGTTCGCTGATATTGATACAGGTAACCATGGCGCACTTTGTACCAAAAGTTGAATTGTACTCGCAGAACGCAGCGATCGAATACTTCAAATCCTTTGCAGGTAAAGATGTATACGTATATCCGCTGAACTATCATAGCTACGCGCACCTGTTTTACTCCCGGAAACAGCCGCACAGCAATCCGCACCAGTATGATAAAGAGTGGCTGCTCACGGGGCCGATGGATAAACCGGTATACTTCATCTGCCGCATCAATCATAAAGACAAATACATTCACCACCCGAGCCTGAGCTCACCGGTGAAAAGAACGGCTTCGTGTTCTTTAAACGCAAGTTTTAAAATATCGACATAAAAAAGCCCCCTGCCACATTCCGCGTCAGGGGGCTTTGTATTTTAACGAAGCGGTTACTTAATCGCCGCTTCGTAGCGTTTTTCTACTTCCGCCCAGTTTACTACGTTCCAGAAGGCTGCAATGTAGTCAGGGCGCTTGTTCTGGTACTTCAGGTAGTAAGCGTGTTCCCATACGTCGAGGCCCATGATAGGCGTACCCGCTTCTTTCACGATCTGTGTCATGAGGGGATTGTCCTGGTTAGGCGTAGATGTGATGGCAAGTGATTTATCCTTTTTCACAATGAGCCATGCCCAGCCGGAGCCGAAAACACCTTTGGCGGCATCGTTGAATTTGGTCTGC
Source organism: Chitinophaga sedimenti (assembly GCF_023156195.1). Classification (GTDB taxonomy): domain Bacteria; phylum Bacteroidota; class Bacteroidia; order Chitinophagales; family Chitinophagaceae; genus Chitinophaga; species Chitinophaga sedimenti. Next base: position 5,510,210 of record NZ_JAKUKA010000001.1, on the reverse strand, counting down.
AGCTGCTCCCAGGGGCCGAGCGAAGCTTCTAACGCTTTCGCAAATTTAGCGGAGGGAGAAGTGCGCTTCGCACCGAGAATAGTCCAGAAAAGGCTATGGTTATAGTGACCACCGCCATTGTTGCGGATGGCTTTGTCCTTTTCCGTCACCTTAGCGAGGATTTGCTCCAGGCTGAGAGAAGCGAAGGGCGTACCCGGCAGGGCGTCGTTCAGGTTCTTCACATAGGCGGCGTGGTGCTTATCGTGGTGGATCTCCATCGTCATTTTATCGATGCTCGGCTCCAGTGCGCCATAGGCGTAGGGCAGCTCGGGCAGGGTAAAAGGCGCTTTCTGATCAAGAATAGCGGCGCCCGTGGCAGGCTGGGCAAATAAGCCTTTGGGACTTACCACCGCAGCGGCGCCCGCAATACCTGCAATTTTGAGAAATTCTCTTTTATCCATATTAAAGGCTATTAAAGCATGTTGATATTACAAATCTAAAGGATCAGGCAGTTCTATGCACAAATTTTACACCAATCATTCGAAACGCATCATAAATTAATTCATGATTAAACCCACTAAGAATTTAACCCATATTCGCTTTTATTGTTATAATTACAAGAAATCTAATAGAATATTATAGTATAATTTGAAATTAATTGCTATTTTACTTTATCATTCTTGTGTAGCAGTTAAGTTTTTAATCGATTTTAGCAATGAAGCTATTTGTCCCTGGTGAAGCCTACTACATAACCTATGGTAGTAGTACACCTAATTGTTTCAACTGTTTTAACCATTTCTTGCCTCAGCAGCAGGTTACGAGCGTTATTAGCCGTGCTCAGGAGTTGAAACCTGATGATCGCTTTCCCCGGGCATTCGATAATAGGTCGTTTGTTTACTCTTCTTGTGATTGTTAAGACTTTGATTTGCTCTTATTAATTAATACAACAACATCAGCGATTAACGCCGCAGCGGTTATCGCACCAATATTTTATTCTTAAGATTTTAGCGCGTAGTGCTAACACACTGCGCTGTGATAAAGAGCGGTATACATTCCGTTTTTTAACCATTTATATTTAAATTATAAATGGCCGCTCATAAGGCGGTGATAAATCGAAAAGAGTAATAGTTTTGGAATAATTCTGGGAGCGTTAGATTAGCCCAATTTAGTAAAACGTAAGAGCATAACATATTATTAAGATAAAAGCGCCGCAAGGCAGTAAGATGATCCAGAATCGCGTCAACAGAGACAAACACCAAGAGCTTGGATACACCCCGGCATTTTACCGCCTGGGGAATACCGCACAGAAACAGGCCCTGATTACCTTGCTCGAACAGCAGGAGGAGATTCATGTATACGATGAATTGGACGTCCAACTGAGGGAACTGGTTAAAATCCAACATCCCACCAAAAGACTTACACCGGAGGAAATTACCGCGCTGGTGGCAGACAAGCTCGGCGATACACCCACCGAAGCCTATGGCGTATGGGTATATTATCCCTGGGCGCGCCGCGTTGTGCATATTGTAGACGAGGCCGAGTTTATAGAACTCCGCACCGCCCGTAACATGCAGAAAATCACCAAAGAAGAGCGCGACCTGCTGTCCACAAAAAAACTGGCGATCATCGGCCTTTCCGTTGGGCAGTCCATCGCCCTTACCCCGGTCATGGAGCGCCTGTGCGGCGAACTGCGCCTGGCAGACTTCGATGCATTGGAACTATCTAACATGAACCGGATCAGGACGGGCATCCATAACCTGAACATCCCGAAAGTGGTGATTGCCGCCAGGGAAATAGTAGAACTGGACCCCTTCATTAAAGTCACCTGCTTTAACGAAGGCGCCACCGACGACAACCTCGACGATATACTCGGAGGCTCCGATCTGCTCATAGAAGAATGCGACGGCATCGATATAAAAATTATCAGCCGCATTAAGGCCAAGGCCATGAAACTGCCGGTAGTGATGGAAATGAACGATCGGGGCATGCTGGATATTGAGCGGTACGACTGGACCCGGAATACCCGATGATGCACGGACTTATCCCGGATATTGATGTAAAAACACTGAAAAACCTGTCTAATGAGGAAAAAGTACCGATCCTTGGTCCTATGGTAGACATGCATAATATGTCGCCGAGGATGAAGCAATCACTCGCTGAAATAGGAAAAACCATTACGACATGGCCCCAACTGGCCTCTTCTGTCGTTTTAGGAGGGGCAATGGTTGCGGATACCGTGCGCCGGATCCTTTTAGGCCAGCTTACCGCTTCGGGAAGATACTATGTAGACTTCGAACAGATAATCAAATAACATCTCGCGCATTAATAATTAAACGAGCAACCAATGAGTTTTACGATCAAGGTAAGAGCTTTTATTGCGCCAGAAGACCCGGAAGCCTGTATGCGCTTTTATGAAGGGCATACTAAGCTACTGGAAATTCACTTCGGCATTGCCAAGATCACTTCTGGCAATGTTGACTGGCTGCAACACAAAAACACCATCGTAGTGATAGTGGAAGATGAAACAGGGGAGAAAACCTATGGTGGCGCACGTGTGCAGCTGGCAGACGGCGTGATACCCTTACCCATTGAAACCGCTATCGGCAAATACGATCCGAAGATTTATGCGGACGTACACCGGGGCAGCGCCGAAATTTGCGGCATGTGGAACTCCAAGGAGGTTGCCGGCATGGGTATTGGTAGCCTGATCCTTTCCCGCGTATGCGTGGCGCTGATGACGCAGCTGCCGGTAGACCGGGTTCACGTATTGTGTGCTCCCATTACCACCCGCATGGCGCGCAGGGTGGGTGCGGTCATCGATACCTCGCTGGGAAATGAAGGCACCTTCTATTACCCGAAAGATGATTTCATTGCTACCGCCATGGTGATTAACGACCTGCATGTACTGCAAACGGCCGATGAGTCAGAAAAAACACTGATTCGCGAACTGCGCAGGCAGCCTAACCAGGTAAGAACAGAAACCGGTCCCAAAGGCATATTTGAAGTATATTACCAGCTGGATGTAAGCAGCTATGAAGATGATGCCGCTAAAGTGGAAGACACCGTAAGCGATAAAAAAGACGCCTGATATCCCCCGCCCTGTTCTGAACATGCCAACGTACTGCCAGTATTGTGAAACAATATTGGCAGAAATCCATAATTTACAGCGGTCTTTAAAATTTCGTTCCTATCCTTATATGATGCTAAAGCGCCTTGTCCTCTTTTTGTTATTCGTGGTCTGCTCCGCCGGCACTGCCAGCGCCAGTGGTCCCATCGTGGTTACCGACAATGCCAAACTGATGAAAATCGGGAAGTGGCTGGAACTTTATGCAGACCACACCAACAAACTCACCATAGAACAGGTGCAGGAAAAGGTGTTCCGGGCCTCCGGCCAGGACGTACCCAACCTCATGATCACCCCCTATACACACTGGGCCCGCTTTTCCGTAGAAAACCGTACGGGCAGCGAAACATTACTGCTGGAACTCGAATATCCCACGCTGGACCAGGTAGTACTCTACGAACAACAGCACGGTGGCGGCTTCGTTAAAAAGGAAATGAGCACCAGCAGACCTTATAGCGACAGAGAATTCAATCACCAGAACTATATATTCCGCCTCAACATACCCGATGGAGAAACCCGCCACTACTATCTTTCTGTAAAGGCAGACGAACAAGCGCAGCTCCCCATCTATCTTTCTACCGAAACGGTCATCAACCAGAAAAATACCCAACGTAATTTTATATTCGGCATCTACCTGGGCATCATCCTGGTAATGGCGCTGTATAATTTATTTATATTCCTGACCACGCGCGACAGCAGCTACCTCATTTACGTGGCCTATATCGTGTGCGTGGGATTAACACAGGCATCGCAGCAGGGATACACGTTCCGGTTCCTGTATCCCAATAACACCTGGCTGGTACGGCACGATACCGTGTTTATTCCTATCCTGAACGGGATAACCGCCGCCTTGTTCATACAATCGTTTTTACATTCGCGGGAGCGTTATCCCCTCGGACATAAATTACTGCACACGGTAACCGTGTTTTACATCCTTTGTTTCATCCCGATGTTCATGGACGCTTACATGGTGGCGCAGGTGTGGGTGCAGGCGGTAGCGATGGTAGGCTCCCTCACCGCTATTTTTGTAGGCGTAAAAGTGCACCGGACCGGGTTTAAACCGGCCAGGTATTTCCTGATCGCCTGGGGCATTTTCCTGACCAGTGTGATCATATTCGTGATGCGCAACTTTAACCTGCTGCCATATAACGACTTTACCTATTATGCCCTGCAGGTGGGATCGGCGGCGGAAGTTACCCTGCTGTCTTTTGCCCTGGCCAACAAGATCAACATCTACCGGAAAGAAAAAGAAGAATCGGCCGCCCTGGCGCTGCAGGTATCGCAGGAAAACGAGCAGCTGGTGAGAGAACAGAACGCCGTACTGGAAGCCAAGGTGCAGGAACGTACTGAAGAACTGCAATCTTCCAATAAAGAACTGAACAAGGCGCTCAGCAACCTGAAATCGGCCCAGACCCAACTGGTGGAAGCCGAGAAGATGGCATCGCTCGGTCAGTTAACGGCCGGCATTGCCCACGAGATCAATAACCCCATTAACTTCGTTACCTCCAATATTAAACCGCTGAAACTCGACTTTGCCGACCTGAGATCACTGCTGCGCAAGTACGAACATGGAAACGGTGGCGCCGGAGAAGATGCCGCAGACGTTGCAGGAAATCCAGCGTTTTAAACAGGAAATTGATATCGACTACGTGCATAACGAGATCGATACCCTTATTACCGGTATAGAGGACGGCGCTGCCCGTACCGCTGAGATCGTACGCGGGCTGCGCACTTTCAGCCGCCTGGATGAGAGCGACCTGAAACAGGTAGACCTCCACGAAGGGCTCAATTCCACGCTCGTATTACTGCGTAACACCATTCCGCCACATGTAAAAGTAATCCGCGACTACGGCGAACTGCCAAAGGTGGAATGTTATGCCGGCAAACTGAACCAGGTTTTCCTCAATATCATCAATAACGCATTGAATGCCATTAAGATGAAGCCCGAACAGGGCGACGAATCCGTGACGATCACAACCAGGCTGCATAAAGAAGCCAACCAGGTGAGTATTGGCATCAAAGACTCCGGTATAGGCATGACCGATAAGGTAAAAGAAAAGATATTCGACCCGTTTTTTACGACAAAAGACGTAGGAGAAGGCACGGGACTGGGACTTTCCATTGTTTTCAGCATCATTGAAAAGCACAACGGTAAGATTTTAGTAGAGAGTCAACCTGGTAAAGGAGCAGAATTTATTATATATTTACCTTTAAATATCTCGAACCATTCGTCTCAACAAGCCCTTTGATGAAAAACAATCGTATCAGAATATTGTATATCGACGATGAGGTTCATAACCTGAACGCCTTTATGGCGAGCTTCCGGCGTAACTATGAAATTTACATAGCCAATTCCGCGGCCGAAGGCAAACAGGTATTGAAAGGGATAGACGTTCATATCATTATCGCCGACCAAAAAATGCCCACTACCACGGGTGTGGAATTTTTTAACGAGATAAAGACCGTACTGCCCGACCCCATCCGCATACTGCTCACCGGTTATACCGATGTTGAGGACATTATTGACGCCATCAACAAAGGTCACATCTATTCCTACATCAAGAAGCCCTGGGATGAGCAGGAACTGCACCGGACCATCAACAATGCTTACGAAATTTACTCAGCCCGCAAGCAGCTGAAAGAGAAGATAGTAGAACTGGAAAAAACGAACGACGAGCTGAACCGCTTTATCTATTCCACGTCGCACGACCTTCGCTCGCCCCTGATGTCTGTACTCGGCATCATTAACCTCTCGCGCCTCGATAACAGCGTAACCGACCCCAATGGCTACATGAACATGATCGAAATGTGCGTAACGAGGCTGGACGGGTTCATACAAAAAATAATAGAATACTACCGTAACTCCCGGCTGGAGCTGGAATTTGAGCAGATCGACTTCAATAACCTGATCAGGGATTGTACCGACACCTTCAAACACCAGAACACAGCTATTAATTTTAATGTGGAAGTAGATCAGCCAGTAGAATTCAAAGGCGATACATTCCGCATTAGCGTGATCCTGAATAACTTGATTTCCAACGCGGTAAAATACCAGAAACCCGAAGAGGAAAATCCGACCGTGAACCTTATTGTAAAAGTTGAGCCGCATAAAGCCGCTATCCGCATCGAAGACAATGGTATTGGCATCCTGAGCGAGCACCTGAATAACATCTTCAAGATGTTTTTCCGTTCCAAGAATAACAACAAACCTGGAAGCGGAATCGGTTTATATATCGTGAAAGAGGCCCTGACGAAAATTGGCGGCACCATTACCGTAGATTCCAGATATGGCGAAGGCACTCAATTTGAAATAACCATTCCTAACAGAAATGAATTCGATTCCTGACCTCCGCGTCATCCTGATCGATGATAATGATATCGATTTGTTGCTGCATGAAAGGTTAATCACCCTTCAGCAGATCAGCAGGACTGTGCTCTCGTTCAGCAACGCGAACAAGGCCCTGGAATACCTTTCGTCCAACATCACACTGCCACATATTCCGCCTACCGTCATATTGCTGGATATACAAATGCCGGAAATGGACGGGTTCGAGTTCCTGCGCTCTTTCGACTCGTACCCGCAGAAAATAAAGTCACAGTGCTATATCATCATGGTATCGTCGTCCCTGGATTTTGGCGACATCAGCCGCACCAACGCCAATCCGCTGGTAGTGCGGTTACTCAAAAACCATTGCAATCGAAAGAACTAAAAGAAGTGATCGAAAATATATTCAGGGATAACAGCTAACATTTTATTGATATCATCTTAAGAGTTTCCCTTAGCGTCCTTTGGTCACTCCCTTTATCCGTACTGCCTAAACGAAGTCCGCTATGTTGGCGGTATTGTGTAAAGATCCTATATGGATCCTATATGGTTCCTATATGCCCCTTCACCACCAGCAAGGGTTTCAGCGCACGAGCATATAGGATGCATAGAGGATGTATATACCCAAACTGACGCTAATTTACCGGAAAACTCCTTCCTTACCCCCATCTGCCCTTTCGTTACCATTTCGTTGCCCTTTTGTTGAAGGTGGAGAATGGCTGCTGCCGTGCCTCGAAATGACAGCTATGCACGTCCACTGAAGGGAGCATATGCGGCCCAATAGTAAACCCGCTGCCGGCTAATTGCACATTTATTCCACAAACCCTACTAACACTATAGATTAAATAGCAAATATGCTTATATTTGTACTACAAACCGAGGCGTATGAACATGCAGAACATCCGACAGAACTTCACACAACATGGCGCGTCCATCATCATATTACTGGTGCTGGGCCTACTCCTGCTGAGCCTTTCGATGTGGAAACCGGCAAAAGGCTTTACTAAAAACGACCTTGAACGGCCTGCATTGAAGGTACAGCCTGCCGGCAATATTTAGGTCATAACCACCCATTCTATAATGGCAACATCCTGCCCGGGCTTCATTGCCAGGCAGGATGTTCCTTTTTTAACCCCGCCAAACCCGCCCCACAAGACAATTTCAATGATCCGCAACCTCCTGAAATAAAAAAATGGAAACCCTTATTGCTATTGATGCTAAACCGGTTTAACTTAGTGGGGTGACGAGCACAAAAACCAACCAAAAAAATGGACACTTTCATAGTCAAAAATCCAATGCCAGCATGAGAAAACAACTTTTCACCCTGCTGCTAATGACGTCAGGGTTTATGAACCCGGCCAACGCCCAAACAGGCGAAAAGCTGGTTTCTTACGTAAATCCGATCATCGGCACCCAAAAAATGGGACACGTGTTCCCCGGCGCTACCGTGCCTTTCGGAGCCGTGCAACTGAGCCCGGATACGGATACCATTCCTTACGAAATGAATGGTAAATACAACCCGGATGTATACCGTTATTGCGCAGGTTACCAGTACGACGACAAAACCATCACCGGCTTCAGCCACACGCACTTTAGCGGTACGGGGCACTCCGACCTGGGCGATTTCCTGATCATGCCCACCACCGGCGCCCTGCAACTGAACCCCGGTACGGCCAACGATCCGAAAAGCGGCTACCGCTCGGCCTTTTCGCATGCCAATGAGGTAGCGGAACCCGGTTATTACAAAGTGAAACTGGACGACCACGACATCCAGGCAGAGCTGACCGCCAGCAACCGCGTGGGTTTCCATCAATATACTTTTCACAAGTCGCAGAACGCCCACATCATCCTCGATTTCATGGCGGGCATCTACAACTACGAGAATAAGAATGTTTGGACGTTCGTCCGCGTGGTAAACGATACACTGATTACCGGATACCGCCAAACGGCCGGTTGGGCGCGTACCCGCACCGTATACTTTGCCATGACATTCTCTAAGCCCATCAAACAATACGGCCACCGCAGCTACACCAACGACGTGTATAAAGGCTTCTGGCGCAAGTTTGATGTAACGCAGAACTTTCCTGAAATGGCCGGCCGCCAGTTACGCGCCTGGTTCGATTTCGATACGGAAGAAGGGGAAAAAGTAAAGATCAAATTCGCACTCTCCCCGTAAGCCAGGAAGGCGCCCTCGCTAATATGGCAGCAGAAATTCCGCACTGGAACTTCGAAAAGGCAAAAGCAGATGCGCAAAACCTGTGGGAGAAAGAGCTACAAAAGATCGCTATCCGCACTAATAATACTGATGAAAAGAAAAACTTCTACACCGCTGTATACCATACGTTCCTGGGCCCCACCACCTATATGGACACCGACGGCAGCTACCGCGGCCTGACATGAACGTACACAAAGCTAACGGCTTCACCAACTACACCACCTTCTCACTCTGGGATACTTACCGCGCCCTGCACCCGTTCTTCAACGTGGTACAGCCCAAACGCAACGCCGACATGGTACAGTCCATGATGGCGCACTTTGACCAAAGCGTGCAGAAAATGCTGCCGGTATGGTCGCACTACGCCAATGAAAACTGGTGTATGATCGGCTACCACAGCGTATCTGTAATTGCAGACGCGGTAGTGAAAGGCAATGCACCGTTCGACGCCAACAAAGCGCTCGACGCCTGCGTAGCCACCGCCCGCTACAAGAAATACGACGGACTGGAATATTATATGTCGCTCGGTTATGTGCCGGAAGATAAAAACGGGTCGTCCGTATCCAAAACGCTGGAGTATGCATACGATGACTGGGCCATTGCACAAATGGCGCAAAAGCTGGGGCGTAAAGACGTTTACGACGAATTCATCAAACGTTCCGGTTACTGGAAAAATGTATACGATGCCAGCACCGGTTTCATGCGTCCCAAAATGAGCGACGGCACATTCCGCAAGGAGTTTGATGCGCTTAAAACCCACGGCCAGGGCTTCATTGAAGGCAACGCGTGGAACTACAGCCTCTACGTTCCGCAATACCCCGCCGAAATGATCGCCCTCATGGGTGGTAAAAAGCAATTCGCCATCCACCTCGACTCGCTGTTCACCATGCACCTGCCCGACGAGTTCTTTGCCGAAACCGAAGATATTACCCGCGACGGCATCATCGGCAACTACGTGCACGGTAACGAACCAAGCCACCACACCGCCTACCTCTATAACTGGACCGACCAGCCCTGGAAAACCCAGGAGCGCGTGCGCATGATCCTGAAAAAGATGTATCGTCCTACACCGGATGGCCTGGGCGGCAACGACGACTGCGGACAAATGAGCGCATGGTATATTTTCACCACCATGGGCTTCTACCCCATCGCTCCCGGCTCCGACCAGTACTCACTTGGCAGCCCGGCGGTTGACGGCGCCACTATCCAGCTGGAGAATGGCAAAACGTTCACCATGGAAGCAAAAAATCAAAGCGACAAAAACGTGTACGTGCAAAAAGTGGAGCTGAATGGACAGGCGCTCAGCAAAGCCACCATCACCCACGCAGACATCATGAATGGCGGCAAACTCACGTTCTACATGAGTTCCAAGCCCAATAAGAAACTCTTCTTGTAACCATTAGAAGTAGTAGACACGAAAAAAAAGCCCAGCGTAATGCCGGGGCTTTTCCTTTTTATGTTGACATGAAATTACATCTTACTTAACCACTCTTTTTCTTCGTATCAAACTCCTCCTGTGTTATGATCCCCTCGTTCAAAAGCAGCTTTAGCTTCTGTAGTTGCTGCACGGGATCAACGTTCGTATCCTTTTTATCGAGCATGGTTTTACCAAGTTCCAGCCCGGCTCCGAATTGCAGTCCTGCACCTGCCAGGCCGCCTTCGTTGGCAGCTGCGTCGCGGAGGGCCTTCAGCTTTTCCATATCCACATAACCAAGACCGCCTTCGGCGGCAGCGCGGGCATCAGCGGTAACGTCGGCAATACGGCGGATGCGGGCCTGGGATATGGCTATTTAGTTTCGTAATGACTTACCAGTTTACCGCTGGTGTTAAATACATACGCGTCGTGATAATCAACCGCCACGAAGCCGTCTTTATACCGCATCACTTCATCCAGGTCTTTCTTTTCCGCCAGGGGCGTTGTCCATTTGATAGCGCCGGTTTCTGGATGCAGGCATTGCAATGTATATGGGGTAGTGGGTGCTGCATTTGCTTTAAAGCAAATCAGCAGGTCATTGGCATCGGAGAACAGTACCTTGGGCGAAAAGTACAACCTGTCGGGGGTAATATCCTTATAGGATACAATCCTGCCCCGGTTTTTTTCCCGCTCGGAAATCAATACCTTTTGAAAGGGATGTTGCCTACATAAATGCCCGATCCGCGCACCTGGTAATCTTTGCCCCACGAAGGGCCGGTTACCTGCCAGCGCGGTCCGCCGGCGTTTTCCTTGTATACGATGCGCAGCAACTGGATCTTTTCGTCCGGGAAGTCGCTGCTGCTGCGGGAAAACGTATAGTATACCTGCTCCTTTGCATTGGGCAGCAAGGTCTTAAACCCTTCCTGCGCTTTATTCATTTCGTCTTTCGTGTATACTTTGTTTGCCAGCGGGTAGTAGAACAGACTTTTACCATCGTTGGTCATCACCGCAAGGCCATCGCCGTAGTTATCGTACAGGAACTCCACGGTAGCCACGCCTGCCTGCAACAGCGGCTGGTCTTTGTAAAAGCCCGTACTCACATCGGTGGCCTTTTGCGCAGCCACATCTATCTTAAATATTTTCGACTTGTCTATGATCGCATACACTTCGCCATTGCCGAAGCGGCGCAGCTTTACATCGGTAGACGTGCCGGCACCCGGTACGTCCAGCTTAATCGCTTTGAGCTCCGATTGTTTCACCGGGTCGTGAAAACCCACGTAAACACCATTTTTAGCCTCCCCTTTGGCATACATGTAGTTCCTGCTGCCAACTACCAGAAACGCGGCTCCTGGGCAGGACCGGCCACCGGAAGACTTTTACTGCTCCGGTGGTGTAGCGCTCTTCGCGGTCGTCTGCGGCTTCGCTTATGGCATATTTCGGGGTGCTGCTATCCCTGCCGGTGCCCAAAAGATGGTGGCACCGGCGATGGCGGTGGTCAATATAAAACCAAGCAACACATACTTCGCGACTTTCTGCGGCAGGACCGGCCTGTTGGCGTAGGGCTGCCCGCCAAAGTTATTTTCCGGGCGGTGCGTTACCGTATGATGAATGTATATGTCGTCGCTATCTAGGTAATATTCGGTATGGCAATTTTCGCAGCGATAATGATCCTCCTTAATGGCGGTGTGTTTTACGCTCCCGCAATGCGGGCACTTGATAGCTTTGATTTCTTTCGGCATTCGGTTTCTCGGGATTGTTGATAAAGCATGGTTGTCGGGTATGGGTACGGACACCGGGATCCCTGAACAAACATTTCATTTCCAAAATAGCACAATTTGCGGGAATTGCCCAATTCCGCCGGGGTATACTGCCCATCAACATAACAATATTTTAATTTTTATACTGATTATAATCAGGAGATAGGACAAAAAAACGGGGCCTCCTAGACAGGAGGCCCCAGAATGTTTATTGTGATCTATGTTCCAAGAAGAACAACTTTACGTTCCGGCACGGCGGCCGGGACTATAATGAGTTTTTACTTTCGAGTCGTAAAGGTAGAAAAAGAATACGGGAAAGCCGCTTCTGTAGTACCTTTTTGTTTATTTGGCGTAGCCGCCATCTTCAGGTCGAGGGTACCACCTTTTTGAATGTCAGCATGGCCGATCCAGTTTTTATCATACGCCTTGCCATTGAAGGTAGCGGATTGAATGTAGAAATTCTTGTCGCTGTTGGCTGGTGCATTGATAACAAACTTCTTACCGTCCTGTAAAGTTACAGTTAGTTTTTTAAACAATGGTGTTCCCAGCACATATTGCTGCGTACCGGGTGTTACCGGGTAAAAGCCCATGGCGGAGAACACGTACCACGCAGAAGTCTGGCCATTGTCTTCATCACCGCAATATCCGTCGGGGGTGGCTTTGTACAGCCTGTTCATCGCGTCGCGGATCCAGAACTGTGACTTCCGGGCTCACCGGCGTAGTTGTACAGGTACAGCATGTGTTGGATCGGCTGGTTACCATGCGCGTACTGCCCCATGTTCATGATCTGCATTTCACGGATCTCGTGGATAGTACCGCCGTAGTAGGAGTCATCGAATACCGGGGGCATGTTGAACACGGAATCCAGCATCTGCACAAAACCGCTTCTGCCACCCATTTTTTCCGCCAAACCCGCAATGTCCTGGAATACGCTCCAGGTGTAATGCCAGCTGTTACCCTCAGTAAACGCATCCCCCACTTGAAAGGATTGAACGGCGCCTGGAACTTACCATCCTTGTTTTTACCGCGCATCAACTTGTGCTCGGGATCGAACAGGTTCTTCCAGTTCTGGCTGCGTTTCTCGAAACGGGCGATTTCTTCCGCCGGACGTTTCAGCGCGATCGCCAGTTGATGAATCGTAAAATCATCGTACGAATATTCCAGCGTACGGGCAGCATTCTCGTTGATATTTACATCGTAGGGCACATAACCCAGCTCGTTATAGTATTTCACGCCTTTGCGGCCAACAGCCGTCAGCGGACCTTCGTTCTCGGTGTTTTTCAGGATCGCTTCGTACAGTGTGTTAATATCATAACCGCGGATGCCTTTCAGGTAAGAATCGGCAATGATCGCCGCACTGTTGGAGCCGATCATTACGTTGCGCAGACCGGGGCTTGCCCACTCAGGTAACCAGCCGCCTTCTTTATAAGCGTTGGCCAGACCTTCCATCATATGGCTGTTCAGTTCCGGGTACATCAGTGTCAGGAACGGGAACAGCGCACGGAAGGTGTCCCAGAAACCGGTGTCGGTGAACATGTAGCCGGGCAACACTTCGCCGTTGTAGGGGCTGTAGTGCATTACTTTGCCGTTGGCGTCGAGCTCGTAGAACTTGCGCGGGAACTGCAAGGTGCGGTAGAGGCAGGAGTAAAAAGTACGTACCTGGTCAATGGTGCCGCCTTCTACTGCAAGCCGGGAGAGTTCTTTATTCCAGGCAGCTTTGCCTTTCGCTTTTACCACATCGAAAGCATCGTTGCCCAGCTCCTGTTTCAGGTTCAGTTCCGCCTGTTCAAAGCTGATAAAGGAAGATGCCACTTTCAGGTTCACCTGCTCGCCTCTCTTCGTTTTAAAACCAACGATAGCGCCGGCGTGGTTGGTGGTCAGTTCCAGTGTATCGCCTGCGATCGCCCTGTTTTTACCGTTCCAGGTTTTGGAAACCGTAAAAGGTTTGTCGGCATAAATCACGAAGAAGTTTTTAAAATTCTTCGGTACGCCGCCGCTGTTGCGGGTGGTATAACCAATAATCTTGTTTTCTGAAGGAATTACCTTGATGTAAGATCCCCTGTCGTAAGCATCTACCACGATAAACGCGCTATCTGCCGCCGGGTAAGTAAAGCGGAAACGGGCGGCTCTTTCGGTAGGCGCTATCTCGGTCGTTACGTCGGCATCGGCCAGGTAAACGCTGTAGTAATAAGGTTTTGCAACTTCTGCTTTGTGAGAAAACCAGCTAGCGCGGCTATCTTCATCAAATTTCATTTTACCTACCACTGGCATAATGGCAAACTGGCCATAATCGTTCATCCAGGGCGAAGGCTGGTGCGTTTGTTTAAAACCGCGGATCTTATCGGCAGCGTACTGGTAAGTCCAGCCATTGCCCATTACATTGGTTTGCGGGGTCCAGAAGTTCATCCCCCATGGCAAAGCAATTACCGGGTAAGTGTTGCCATTGGAGAGGGAAACTTTGGAGTCGGTACCCATGAGCGGGTTAATCCATTCAACGGGATCTTCCACTTTAGTAACGATTTGCGCTTTTGCGCTCATTACACCCAGGGATAAGAGCAGCCATCCGAATTTTTTCATGCTTAGGTTATTTCTCTTTTAGGTTTAATAAAATACTAACACCGTGGCCAGGGCGCGCAGCCCGACACACGGTGTTTTTTTATCTTTCATTCATTCACTTAGTTATTCATATCCGTCGTTCTGCCCAAGGTTCGGATTCAGTGCCCGTTGATTCTGCGGAATCGGGAACAGGTTCCACTTAGCTTGCGTAGACGCCGTATGATCCCACCAGGTATTGGTTGTAAATTTACCAAAACGAATCAGGTCCTGGCGGCGTTTGCCTTCAAAGATAAACTCTCTTCCCCGTTCTGCCAATAGCTCGTCTAAAGTAAGCGTCGACGTATTGTATGCCTCGGTGCCCCAATCTTCGGCGCGGAAAGCACGCTGGCGAACAGAATTCACCAGGGTTACCGCCTCCGCATTTGCCGTACCGCCATTGGAGCGCATGATCGCTTCCGCTTTCCAGAGTACGATATCGGCTAAACGATACAGTACAAAGTCATTGCCCCAGTAGTTCACCTCATCGCTTAATTCGCCCGGTACATATTTCGCGAAACGCGCGCCGCTGTTCTCTTCACCTTTGGTCATACCACCCGCACCGGTTTCTCCTTCTGAATTACGACGGATCTCCTTCACAAATACCAGTGGTTTGCCGCTGTATTCTTCCGTGCCGAGTACGGGATTGCCGGTTGTTTTATTCGTTTGTGGGCCAATCAGCATCCAGCCGGTTTTGCGCAGGTCATTATCTTCAAACGCGTCGTATGCACTCGGGATCACGACAATACCATTATTGCCGTCCCTGTCTGCCGCGTAAATTTCACGCTGCCTGTAGTGCCAGAAATCGCCGTTCCATCCAAAGTTGAAATCACCCTGGCGCAGGTCGTACGCCAGCTGGAACAGGTTTTCTGTAGAACGGTGGTTCACATTATTGAATGGCTTGAAAATATCACTTTCCAGTTGGGGGCGCTGCCGGTAAGTGCACCGCCTTCACCGTTGATGATACGGTTGCAGATGGCGATACAATCTGCGTTGCGCTCCGTGCCAGTCCATACCTGCGCGTTAATGTACATTTCCGCCAGCATCGCCAGACCAGCAGCTTTCGTAATGCGGCCGGCGCCTTCTGCGTTCAGTACGGGCAGGGAGTCGAGGTTATCGAGAATTTCCTTTTCAATCCAGGCGAATACTTCCGGCCTTTCGGTCGTTTCCGGGTTAAAGCCCTGACCGGGAACCGTGGCAATGGGTAGTTTGCCGAAGAGGTCCATCAACTTTAAATAATGCCAGGCACGCAGTACGCGGGTTTCCGCCATCAGTGCTCCCTTCTCCGCTTCCGTCATGCCAATGGAAGCAAAATCCACGTTTGACAAATCTTTCAGCGTGTTGTTACAAAAGCCCATACCGGAGAACATCAGTCGCCAGGCATTTTCGATGGTACCTTCGAGTGGCACCCAGGTGTGGTAGTGCAGGCGGATCCAGTCGCCACCATCGTAACCGTGTCGGCCTTTCTGCGGCCACGCCAGCTGGTCGGCCGAGAGTTCACTCAAACGCCAGTAACCGTTTTGCCCGGTAGGCGCAGCCCATGCATTGGCGTGGGTGTACGGCCGCGTAACGGCCGCCAGCACCTCGCCTTTGTTGTGGTAAAAATTATCAGCATTGATCCTGCTGTACACATTTTCGTCGAGGTTCGTACAAGATGCGAAACCCGTTGCGGCAGCCAGGAATATGAGTAGTTTTTTCATATAATCTAAGTTTTTCAAATCGTTGTTAGAAACCTACATTCAACCCCACGGTGTAAGAGCGCGTACGCGGATAGAAGCCGCGGTTGTCGATGCTCGTGGTCAGACCGTTATCTTCCAGCTCCGGATCAAGGCCGCTGTAACCGGTAAAGGTGGCCAGGTTACGACCCGATGCATACAGGCGCAGGTTGGTAATGTATTTTGTTTTCAGTTTGAAGTTGTAGCCCAGTGTTACGTTATCCAGCTTCACGAAGCTGCCGTTTTCCAGGTAGTAATCGGAATACTGCGGATCATCTTTCAAACGTGCATTTTTAGTGATGGCGCTGCGCAGTACGTTGTTCGGCAACCATTTGACATTACCGAAGTACAGGTCCTGCAGGTTCAGGATATTAAACCCGAACTTACCGCGGAAGAACACGGTGAGGTCGAAGTTTTTGTACTTGAGGGTGTTACCCCAGGAGGCGAGGTATTTAGGAATACCGTTGCCAATTACCGTATAATCTTCGGCGGTGATTTGGTCGGCGCCTACCCTTTCGCCTTTTGCGTTGAAGAATAACCAGGTGCTGTCGGTGTCGAAGCCGGCGAAACGTTTGCCGTAGAAGTTACCCAGGGGCTGACCTTCCTGCACGCGGATCGAGTTGCCAAGTGCGCCTGGTGAGGGCAGCGAGCCATATTCAAAGTACGTAGCTTTAAACAGGTCGTTCGATAAAGACTCGAGTTTGTTAGTCTGGTAAGTGAACGTTACGTCGGTATTCCAGGTGAAATCCTTTGTAGAAACCGGCGTAGCGGCGATGGTCAGCTCAATACCTTTATTCGATATTTCACCAACATTGGTAAACAACTGGTCATGGATGTAAGGCGGCTGCTGGGCTCTGTATTGTGCGAGCAGGTCCACGGTGTTGCGCTGGTAGAGGTCCAGTGAACCCGATAACCTGTTATTGAAAAATCCGTAATCAATACCAAAGTTCCATTCACGTTTCTGCTCCCACTTCAAGTTGGGGTTAGGATTTACAGATGGGCCGTAGGTTTGCGACCAGTTACCGTTTTGCAGGTACTGACCGCCGGTGCTCAGTGTTACCAGGGAACCATAGTTAGCCACACCGTCCTGGCGGCCGGTAACGCCATAGCCTAAACGGAGTTTCAACTGATTAATATCCTGGATTCCCGACAGGAAATCTTCCTTATTAATTGCCCAGCCGATAGACGCTGCGGGGAAAGTACCCCACTTATTGTTGGCGCCAAAACGGGATGAACCTTCGCGGCGCACCACTACCTGCGCCATGTACTTCTGTTTGTATGCATAACTTAACCTGCCGAAAAAGGCCACCAGCGTGTTATCTTCCTTGCTGGAAGTTAAACCCGGGCGTTTCAGCGCATTGTTCGTAATGGCATTGCCTGCACCCAGGTTCCAGTCCTGGAAAGCATCTGTCAGGAAGCCGTTATTATTTGCACTGAAGATTTCCGACGTAAAGTACTGGTAGCTGTAGCCTGCCAATGCCGTGATGTTATGGTGTTCATTAATAGTGGTGCTGTAATCCAGTACGCCTTCAAACGTTTTATTCAGGTCAATCTGGTTAAATTTGGAAGCATAACCGCCGCCATTATAGTCAATCTGCGATGACCGATGCTTTCGTGCGATACTCACGATCGTTCCAGCTGTTGCGGATTAATGCGCCAGTACCGGATAACTTCAGCCCTTTCAATAATTCCAACGTAAACTTCACATCCCCTGAAATAGTTTGCTGATCGCGGTTGTTGAGCGTTTGCTGCAAACGGGCGAGCGGGTTGTAGTTATTGAAGGCATTTGTTTCGAGATAGGTGCCATCCGCGTTAAAGATCGGTGCGGTGGGGTTACGTTGTACGGCCTGTTCAAAGTCGCCGCCCTGGCCGCCGTTCAGGTTTGCCTTGTTAAAATTAGCCGCCACGTTCATCTGCATGGTCAGTTTACCCTGCAGACCGGTCTGGTTCACATTCAGGCGACCACCATACTGCTTGCGGCCGTTATCAATAGAAATACCGTTCTGGTCATTATAATAAATAGAAGCGCGATAATTGCTGTTCGCGGACCCACCGGCGGCAGAAAAATTATGATACTGGCTGATGTTCTTTTTATCCAGCAGCAGGTCATACATTTTGATGCGGCCACCGAGGTCGGTGGTACCCGGCAGTTTCAGGTAGTCCGTTGCACTCAGCATATCCGGCACCTGCGCCACCTGGTCGCGCTGCACATACGTGGAATAGGAATAAGAAGGCTCACCTGCTCTTCCTCTTTTGGTAGTGATAAGGATTACACCATTGCTCGCACGCGTACCGTAAATCGCAGCAGCAGACCCATCTTTCAGTACGTCAAACGATGCGATATCGTCCTGTTGCAGCAGATCGAGGTTACCGCCCGGCACGCCATCAATAACGATCAGCGGCTGCAAACCGGCCGATAGCGTACTGGCGCCGCGAAGCTGGATAGATACGCCGCCGTTGGGGTTGTTACCACCTGCGCGCGTAATACTCAGACCGGCTACTTTGCCCTGCACCAGGTCCGGGGGGATTGCGGGAGCCGCCCTGGTTAAAATCTTCGGGCTTTACCGTGGCCACAGAAGATGTTACCTCCGATTGACGTTGCGTACCATAACCGATCACCACCACGTCTTTTAGCGACTTCACAGAAGCCCCGAGCTTGATGTTCATGGGTTCGCCGGTAATGGCGACTTCCTGGTTTCGTAACCAATAATGGAAAAAACGAGCGTTGTGGCCGTGGGTGGCGCCTCCAGCTTAAACGTACCATCCACACCGGTCTGGGCGCCCGTGGTAGTGCCCTTTATCTGGATGGTTACCCCGGGCAGTGGCGAGCCGTCCTTTGCATCGGTCACCTTACCGGACACCTGCCTGTTTTGTGCAAATACGTGAAACGATAACAGCATCAGCAGCAATGACTGCCAGGCCGCCCGCCTAAGAAGCGTGGATTTCTTCTCCATGTTTGTGTTGATTTAGATGTTGAAAATTCCTTCTGCACCGGGCCCGCTCAACATGCTAACAGTGCATGGAATGGCCAGTCATGCAGGTTTGCTGCAAAACCGGTTCAAGAAGATATGCGTTAAAAAATGTGCGTTGCGTTTCTGGTTATTCCGTTTAGTTCTCTGTTTTAATACATGGTTTATCGAGTTTAGAAAAAAGATTGCTTCCTTCCTGCATGGCGTTACAGGCAATACGTTTAATAATCAATGTGCGGAAACACAAAACGGCGTTTATCAGTAGAAGGTATGGCTAAATCGTTTTTGCTATACATTCCAAAAAAAAGACGCTGTCGGGTCTTGTACGTGTATCCTGCAATGTTATCCGGGAAAGTAAATTGATATGGTTTGTGCGTTTAGTTTCTATTTAAACATTCACTTCGGTTACTTTCACTAACATGGTTCCGTGAGCTTTGTGGTTTCCTTTCTCAAAACAAATGATCAGTTCACTGATCTAATTATCATGATAAAAGTAAAAATTTTTTCTTTTTATGCTAACTTATTTTTTTTCTACTACTACACCAGAATTGGCTACAGCAAAGCATTTCAAATTACATACATCATTCATATTTGCTTTGCCTGCGCGCATAAGGTTGTCGTGATGTAACAAATTCCTTGCCAGCAAACTGATCTAGTAAGCGGATTATATACGTGAAGAAAAAACGGGGACGATGCGCTACATAACCGGGAAATTATCAGCAAAAAAAAAGAGCCTTGAAAGGCCCTTTGTTGCTTTAAATGAATAGTGAACAATAAAAAAACGATCTTATATACATCGGCGTAAAGCCGCCAATTTCAGTTGATGAGGAAGAAAAGTGTTGCCGTCTACGTTATACATTGCACAACTGGCGTTTCGCTGATCATAAAACGTTTTAGCTTTATCCTGAAAAATTTGCGGGAATTTTGACCCCGCAAATCCGTTATTTATACTAAACAAAGCGTTATCTCTTATCGCGAAAATTTCCTGCCGGCATAGGTTATGTTGAGAAATCGTTCGGCAAAACCGGTTTAGCAATCGTGGCTTAAAAAAGATGCTTCAAATACATCCTTACTGCAAGTCCTGACTTTTTACGTCTATTGTACCCAACCAATTGGTATTCTGCCTTGTAAAATTAGAATATATTTCAATTATTCAAAGCCCGTTTGCAAAAAAATTCCGTTTTGGGTGCTCAGGCAGAGCCGCGTTCCACGAAATGCGGTTCCAGCGCCACCTGGTTAAACATGGCGCCGTTACGGTTTTTATCCATCTGCTGCATCAGCAGTTGCATGGCCGTTTTAGCAATACCTTCAATTGGCTGTTGAATGGCCGTGATGCCAGGTGGATAAAGCCTGAACAGGTCATGATCATCGAAACAGATCATGGCAATGTCCTGCGGCATGCGCAGGCCCAGGTTGGTAATGCTCTCCACCCCCGGATACCCGGGTAATTCGTGGCAAAAAATACGGCATCCAGTCCCGGGGTGTTTTTCAGGAAAGCATTGATCTGCGCAATCGCATCGGCTTTGTCGCCGTTATACGGCACCCGCAAAATCAACTTCTTGTTAGCCCGAACACCGTGCTCCGCCAGCGATTCGTGGTAAGCCTGCATGCGTTCGTTCATCTGCACGAGGTCAATATCCACGGTTACGAAACCTATCTTCTTATATCCTTTTTTGAAAAAATGATCCATGCCCTGCTTCACACCCCTGGCGTTATCTACCAGCACATAAGACGATTCTACTTCCGGGAAGTAGCTATCCATCAATACAACCGGCTTTTCCAGCGATACCAGTTTCTTAATGTCCTTCTCCATGCCGATCGTAGGCGTAATCAGGAAACCATCCACATGGCGCTGCGATAACATACGGATCAACTCCCTGCCTTTCAGGGCATTATTCTCGGTGGAGCAATACACCACCTTGTAACCATAAGCCTCCGCCTCATCCTCAATAATTTTAGCGAGGGAGGCAAAGAAGCTACCAGAAATACTTTCCACGATAAGGCCAAGTATTTTCGACTGCCCCGTACGCAGGCTTACCGCGAGTTGATGCGGCTGATAACCAGCCTTTTCCGCTACGGCAATCACTTTTTCAGCCAGGGCCTCACTAATGCGCATTGTTTTCGCCTTTCCGTTCAGTACGAACGAAGCGGTGGATTTAGATACTCCCGCCATTTTGGCCACGTCTTTTAAGGAAACTCTTTTCATAATACGTGGCGCAGGTTTAAATGTTGATAAATACGCATACTAGATCGGCCTATTAGGTTGAACGGCCCAATTTAATCTTTTCTGCCAGGTTATCATAATTTGTTAACATTGGCTGTACTGCAACATGTCTGCGGTATCCGGGGCTATCATGTTCGGATTCCTCACATCTTTTCGGTTTATTTATATAAATTTGCAGTAATGAGAATCCGGATAAAATACAAACACGTACATATAGTGTAATTATTCATTCCTTTTTGTTCCCTCCGATTCTTTTGTCAGACACAGCACGAAAACCATAGCCAAAGGCCCATATGGGCGCATGAGCCGTTTATGTCAGGTGATACTCTTTTCTATGAATATTTGCAAGAGGTGGATGATGTCCTCATTGCATTGCTGGATACTAATGGTGTAATTCAATCCTGGAACAAGGGAGGGGAAACAATCACCGGCTATACCGCAAAATATATAACAGGCTGGAATTACAGCATCCTGCACACGCACCAAAACCGGGAAGCGTTGCTGCATGATAACCTGTTGACGCAGGCGCGTCAGCTCGGTAAGAGCGTGTATGAAGGCTGGGTTATCATCAAAAATGGCGTTACGCTTTGGGGACAACTCCAGCTTACACCCGTATATCAACAAAACCAACTGACAGGCTTCGTTTTGATAGGTCGCAACCTGCAGGAGAAAAAAGAGGCGCTGGAAAGAATTCGCCGCGCGGAAGATCTGCAATACAGCCTCATTGCCGAAGTAGAAGATTACGCCATTCTACGCCTGGACCCCAAAGGCTTCATCGCCAACTGGAACGCCGGCGCGGAAAGGATTAAGGGGTATACTGCCCGCGAAATTGTAGGGCGGCACTTCAGTAATTTTTATACGCCGGAAGAGCAATACGTCAATAAGCCCGACGAACTATTGCGCGTGGCCCGCGAAAACGGCAAGGCGCAGGCTGAAGGCTGGCGTGTAAGAAAAGATGGGACTCATTTCTGGGCGAGCATTACTATTACTGCCATTCACGGCGAAAATGGGGAAGTACTCGGCTTCACGAAAGTAACCCGCGATCTCACCGATAAAAAGAAGGGGGAAGACGCGCTGAAGAGTTATAACGAGATGTTGCGCTCCAAAAACAGGGAGCTGGAAGAGCTGACCTATATCACCTCCCATGACCTGCAGGAACCGTTGCGCACCATCACAAGCCTGATCGAGCTGCTCTCCGATTCGTACCTGAAGCACCCGGACGAGCAGGTAGCCAGCAGTTTCAAATTCATTTATGATGCGGCTTCGCGTATGCGGCAGCTGATCAAAGATATATTGGACTACAGCAGGCTGGGACGTAACGCGGCCATGAAAACGGTAGACATCGGCAATATTTTAAAGCTGATATGCGACGACCTGGACCTGGTGATACAGGAAAGTGGGGCACAGATTTATTTTGAAATGATGCCCAACATTACCGCGTTTGAATCTGAACTGAAACTGCTGTTCCAGAACCTGATCCTCAATGCCATCAAATTCGCGAAAAAAGATACACCACCCGAAGTATACATCTCCGCAGAAAAAATAGAAGGCGGCTGGAAGTTTTCGGTGCGCGACAATGGTATCGGTATTGAACCCATGCATCAGCAAAAGGTGTTCGTTATTTTCCAGCGGTTGCATAACCGCTCGCAATATGAGGGAACAGGCATCGGGCTGGCGCATTGTAAAAAAATTGTGGAACTGCACAAAGGCGTCATTGGCGTTTACTCACAACCCGGCCAGGGCAGCACATTCCACTTTACCATCATGGATTAGAACACCATTTATAATGAAGAAAATTGACGGACTGGAGTGCATTTTACTGGTGGATGATGACCATGCCACCAATTTTATCAACTCCATGATCATTAAGAAAGCACAGATAGACGTTCACGTAGAAGTGGTCACCAATGGAGAGGAAGCCCTGGAGTACCTCACCGGTACCGGTAAATTCGCCGACAGTCCGCGCAAGTTACAACCCGGCATTGTGTTTCTCGACATTAACATGCCCGCTATGAATGGCTGGGAATTCCTGGAAGAGTACAACAAGCTGCCCGAGGCACAAAAAGCGCAGATCGTGATCGCGATGCTCACGACCAGCCTTAACCCGGACGATGAACGCAAAGCCAATGGCATTGAAGACATCCGCGGCTTTTTGAACAAACCGCTAACCGTGGACAAACTGCTCGATGTGATTGAGCGTTTTTTTCCAACCGCTGTATTAACTGAGACGTTGTAAGATTTTTTATACCTCTTATCCCTAACTATTGAAGCCTCCACACCTGTGGAGGCTTTTGAGGTTGATTTATACTTCTGATCCATTAGCCACTCCCCTGCTGCTTGCGGATGGATCGCCGCATCGGCCAAAGAAGACGGCGATACTGTGAACGCCAAGACAGTTGCCCGATCAGCGCGTACAGTTCCGCGAAAAGGCAGATCAGTGATCGTCCTTCGGCCGGATAATCGTATCCAGGCGCCCCTTAATACGATCCAGCACATCGTTTCGTTTTTGTTTTTTAGATGCATGTGGCTCCGCCGCCGCATGCTCATTGAGGCGTGGCTGCCACTGATGAAGAAATGCCTGTACCGCACCAGCCCCTTCGCCGGCGGCTTGCTGCAACTCAGTGTAAGCGCGGGTAATCGCGTTCTTTTCAGATGTTGGTACGTGGGACTCCTCGCCGTGTTTCTCCACGAGATTGTCCCATAATTTGCCGAGGAGGTCGTAAGCAGACTGCTCCAGCTCATGCAGGTTATCCATAGCGGTGATTGTTTAAACAGCGCTACTGGAGATCAACTTGCTTCAGGAAAATTGGAGGGGAGATTTAAATATACGAAAAATAAAAAGCCTCGCAGTGCGGGGCTTTTTATTTTTTATAGGGTCATTATTCAGCAGCCGTCGTTAGTCCTGCGACTTCAGCACATAGCGCAAGGTAACGCCAATTGTGCGCGGGTCGCCGATTACGCCTGCATAATGACCGGCATTACCGGCCGCAGGCAGTAATTGTTCAAAGTAATCTTTATTAAACAGGTTGCGCGCCCAGACAAAGGCCGAAAGTCCTTCCGCGGTACGGAAGCCCAGTCTCGCATTCAGCAATGTATAGCCATCAATGTTAAGGTATTTGGAAGGAGATGGGCTTGATGAAAAATCAGAGCGGTAATATCCCTCCAAAGCAAAAAAGAAATTAGCACGGTGACCGAGAAAGTTCCCTTTATTCGTGGTCACTTCGCCACCAAAAGAACCCGCCCATTTGGAAATACCGGGCAAATCGCCACCGGAAATATCTTTAAACGCACTTGCTCCGCCCGTTTCTTCCAAAGGCACCGGTGCGTTTTTGAACGTTACATATTTGCCTTCTGTAAAAGCCAGCGCGCCGTACAGCGATACAAAACGGCTGGGTTTCCAGTTCGCATCCAGCTCTACGCCCTGTACACGTACCTTTTCCGCATTTGCAAGATAACCGCGGTTCACACCCACTTCAGCGGTTTGTACGTTCGTTTGGTAATCTTTGATGTCGGTATGATGATACACCACGTTCACCGTAGCGTTTTTAGCCGGTGAGGATTTAACTCCCACTTCATAATGCGTTACATATTCCGGTTTGATCTTCGCCAGCTCGATCATTACTTTACCACCTGTAGTAGGCAGACCACCAAGGTTTACGCCCACTGGTTTATAGCTGGTAGAGAAAGTAGCAAAACCATTGATTTTATGATTCGGGCGATAAGACACGGTGATTTGTCCGGACACATTGCTTTCATCCACATCCGCATTAAACGCCTGATCGGTATATACCGCATTTTTCAATGCGATCAAAGCCGGATCGGTAGTTTGCAGTCCGCCGTATGTTTTACGATCGTAGTCCACTTTCTTGCGGTCATAGTTATAGCGTAAACCCGGCAACACGTGCAGTTGCGGGATAATAGCCCAGTCGAGCTGACCAAACACCGCGCCGCCAAAGGTTTTCAGCCTTGAATTAGTCCTGATGCCATAACCGTCGAACAGCCCCGGCGTTTTCCAAAGCTCGCTCGTGGAGCTCTGGGAAAAGCGCCACTGCGCGCTGCCGGATTCTTCCACATGATAAGGGTCCGTCACCAGGTCCTGCCAAATGCCGAACACGCCTACCACCGCGCTCAGACTGCGGGTGAGGTCGCCTGCGTAACGCACTTCCTGCGTCCACTGTTTGTGTTTAGAAGTGGCCTGCGATAATTGCAGTACAGACAAACCGGTGAAGTCGCGGTCGTTGGAGGGATCCCAGTTCCAGTAGCGCCAGGCGGTGGTGGAGGTCAGGGTGCCTTTGCCCACTTTCGCATCCAGGTTCAATGAAACGCCACCGAGGTCATTACCCGACTTCCGTGTGGTATTGTGATCAATTTTACGATCAAAAGCGTTAAGGCTTGGCAACTGGTAATTCAGATCTGCGATAATCGCGTTGAACTGCCTGTAAGCTGCGCGCTGCGTAGTTACCACACCGGCAACCACCTGTGCGTAACCATCCGGACGTTGCTGCGTGGCATCGCCAGTGAGGGTGATTTTTATATTATCGTTAATGGCGTACAACAATTGTGCACGGGCGCCAAGATTATTGATATCATTCACTTTTCGGCCGGTAGCCACGTTATCGATCAGCCCATCGCGCTGGGTGCCGGAAAACGAAATACGGCCGGCAAGTTTTTTCGTAAGGGGACCGGTTACCGCGGCCTTCGCCTGGATGTAGCCATAGTTGCCATAACTGGCTTCGAAGCTGGCGCCCGGTTTAAACGAAGGTTTCGCAGTAGTGATATTGAAAGCGCCGGCCGTGGTGTTTTTGCCGAACAGGGTGCCCTGCGGCCCACGCAACACTTCTATCTGCTCAATATCAATAAAATCAAGTGTAGTTGCTGCCGGACGGGCAAAATATACACCATCCACATAAAACCCTACACCAGGATCAATACCATCATTGGTAAGACCGAACGTAGACCCCACGCCACGCACGTTGAGCGTAGTGTTACGCGGATTGGAAGAATATAATTGTACAGTGGGAATCAGTTCTTTCAGGCGATTCACGTTAAATGCGCCCGCATCCTGCACCTGTGCGCCACCTATCACCGAAATAGGAATAGGCACATCTTGCGCGGTTTCTGTACGGCGGCGCGAAGTAATCACCACTTCAGACAGTGCATCGTCGGGCTGCAGTGTAATGGGAACAGGAGCAACCGGAACAGCCGTCACCGGAACCTCCTGCGTTTTATATCCGATGTAACTAACACGGAGTGTTACCGGAAAAGGCTTGTAGGTAACGATCGTAAACTCCCCTCCCTCATCGCTGATAGCGTGGTTGGTAGAGCCTTGCAGCAAAATGGTAGCACCCGATACAATTGCACCTTTATTATCTTTCACAATACCTTTAATAGTTTGTTGCGCTACTGCGCCTCCAAGGGTTAACAGGAAAAGCAAAACAGTTAGCAATGATGTTCGCATAGTTAATTGAGTTTTTTTATTGATTAAGGTTAATCCCGGGCTGCACGGTCAAGCGGCCTCCTGACAGTGTTTCAGGAGATATTACTGCCGGCCGCCTCTTTAGTCTACCGAATCTGTAGACAAATATAAATTGAATAATTCTAAAAGCCTACTATTTTTATAGACTAATAAATAAAAAAGGCCGTCCCCCCGGAGACGGCCTTTCAACTGAAAATAAATTTATTTAGATGCCCGGTAACTGGCGGTGCGGGCTTCAAATCTTTACTCCTTCTTTATCCAGATTTAGATGTAGCTGCTGCAAATCGATATCAGGGACGCATACGCTCCGCGGGCATTATAATACCAGAAATCGCAACAATAAAGGATTGTATCGGGGCGTCTACCTAAAAGAAAAAGCCGGGAAAGCATGCGCTCTCCCGGCTTTTATAGGAAGTGGCGTTAGAGGATTACCACCCTGGTCGTTTTCCTGAAATTTTTACCCTGTACCTGCAAGATGTACACCCCCTTCTTTAACCGGCCGCCAGTCAGCAACTCATGCTGGGCGGGGGCTTTGGAAGATGTGATACGGCTGCGGTAAGCCTCCCTGCCCTGCAGGTCGATTACTGTTACCTGTAGTTGTTCATTATCAGCCTCCGGCCTTTCAGCAGGAAGCGGATATTGCCGGAAACGGGATTCGGCGTCACAACCAACACGCCCGACAACAGCGGTTCTTCCCGTTTGGGAGCCATACTCAGGCCATTGCTCATGAGCAGACTTTCATTGTAGCCCAGTATCTCGATTGCGGCTACAGCGGCATTATCTATTACCGTTATGAACTCCAGCTTCAACTTGCCGGCTGTATCCGCAGTAGCTGGTACATCACGTACCAACACATTGTACTGTCCAACAGCAGCGTAGATATCGAGATTGGTAATAACGAATGTACCATTGGCTTTTACACTGAACGTACGTTTACCGGCCTGCGTCCAGTAAGGTTCCGTAAAGTGCAATCTTACGGTATAAGATGCGCCGGCCGTAAGCCCGGTAAAGTTGTAGGAACAGTTGCCATAGCGACGCTTCGGATACAGCGCCGCCGGTCCTGCATAAGGATAATTCGTATTAAACGAAGTAACCGGGTAAGGTGCATTCACGCTGCCGCCGGTATATGAATGGTCCGCCAGGAAAGGGCCTACGGTGGTATCGCCGCAATTCACGCCGATAAAGCGGTGCAGCACTTCGGTAAAGGCAGTGTCTTTCACCAGTCCGTCTGCCGATGTGGCGATGATAAACGCGGTACCTTGTCCGACACCGGTGATAAGGCCGGCCGTATCTACGGTGGCCACGCCGGTGTTAGAAGAATTCCAGATCACACCGGGGTACGTAGCATTCGCGGGCAATGCAACGGCGGAGAGCTTGCGCGTGCCGCCGATAGCCAGTTTTACGCTATCTGCATTCAGGGTAATGGAAGTAGCATCTACTGTTGCACAGAAATCATCGAGGAACAGCAGCCCCGTTTGCGGGCCGGCCTTCGACACCCATAACCCGAGCGATTTCGCGTTAGCCGGGGTATTGGCGGTGATCGTAAAGCGTGTGTACGTTGACGTGGCAACGGGGATAGTTACCGCTGCATTGCCTATTTTATTACCGAGCGAATCGAGGATATCGAAACCGGCGCCTGCCCAATATGGATTGGAACCACCGGTCTTTGCCCAGAAGCTTACCGTGATTTTACGGTTGGCCGGTACGAGCAGCGGTGCATTGTAATTATGCGCCGCACCATCGCCGTTGATCACGAGCGCCCTCGTACCGCCGTGTACGTCTGCCGCTGTTTCCGTGATATAAGAGTTACCGGTACGCGCCCAGTTCAACAAACCACTTTCGAAGCCGCCGTTAGTAATAGCGCCGCAGGTGTAGAGCGGCATTACGGTAACAGGCAGCACTTTACTGGCGCCCTGACCATCCTGCGCGGTTACGGTAATGTTGGCCGTGCCGGGTGCAACCGGAAATACTTTACCGGTGGCGCTCACGGTAACAATGCCTGTATTGGACGACGTCCAGGTGACCAATGTATTGCTCGCATTGGAAGGAGCTACTGTCGCCGTGATCACCGTAGAATCGCCCATACCGATGGACAATGCCGATTTACTTAAATTAACCTGGGTGACTGGCACTAAGACCGACAGCACGCTGGTAGTGGCCACTTTACTGCCCTGTCGGGTAGTAGCCGTCACGTTCACCGTACCGGCGCTTACACCTGTAAGCAGCCCACTGGTACTAACTTTCACGATGTTCGTATCAGCAGAAGCCCAAATCACTGTTTTATCGGAAGCATTCGCGGGGAACACTGTTGCGGTAAGCTGACGCGTGTTGCGGATACCGACCGTGTCTTTGCTGGCGGACAGGCGTACGCTGTCTACCAGGATGCTATCGGCGGTAACCAGCACCGAGTCGCGCCTCTGACTTTCGTTGGTGATTACGTAAATGTAAGTATTGCCCACCCCTGTTCCGGTTACGAGACCGGTCGGGGAAACAGTGGCCACAGCGGCGTTCGAGGTAGTCCAGGTAACGCCTTTGTTACTGGCGATGGCCGGCCATACTGTTGGCACAAGGCGCACAGTATCGTTCACTCCTACGGATGCAGTGGTGCCAGCGAGGGTTACACTGTCCACCGTGTTCATCACGATCTCAATACCATTGATCATCGAGCTGCCGGTGTAAGGCTCCAACTTCACGCTGATAACACCTGTATTACCTGCATTTACCTGGTATTCGCGGATTACCGCCTTGTACCGTGCGTTACCGGCCGCGGCAAATACATCGAACAAATCGATCTTCTTCGCATTGTTTACATACACGTTAAAACGTCTGCCACCGTTACCAACGTTGGCGTCGATTTCAGCAAAGTGCAAACGCACGGTATAAGTGCCGCCCGGCACCAGCCCGGACAGGTTATACACCGAGCCGTTATCCATACCGAAGAGCGCTGATTTATAGACCGCCTCCGGCGCCGGATTGGTAAGCCCCGTTCTGTTAATCGCGTTGGTTGTCCGGCCGTTCCAGTTCCGGAGAACGGACGCGGATCACGGCGGAAGTTGGCGACTACCGCGGTGTCGCCCATATTGATCGCAGCGGAGATGGTGTTAACATAGATCGTGATGGCAGCACTCAGTCCGCCATCTGCCGAAGTAGCGGTGATGGTCGCCTGTCCCAGTTTTAACGCGGTGATAATACCGCCTGCGCTCACTTTCACCCGGGAGCTGTCGGAAGAAGACCAGTTTATTTTTTTATTGGTCGCATCCACCGGTAGTATTTTCGCAACAAGGTTTGTTGTATTACCCAGGCCCATGTATACGGCGGTATCCAATGTTACGCTGGTGATGTGCACGAAGGGCGTTACCGTAATCAGCGTGGTATCTTTTAAACCGCCATCCTGGGTAGTTACCACAATGCCCGCCGTGCCGGCCGACAATGCTTTTACCCAGCCGTTTGCATCTACGCTGGCTACCGAAGGGTTAGTAGAACTGAAGCTGTAGTTACGGTTATCGGGATATAGCGGGCTTAATGTTACCGCCAACCTAACAGAATCGGTTTCCACCAACGTATCTGCAGGTGGATTAATGCTGACGCCCGTTACCGGGCCGGCTGTGGGTACGCCCACAAACAGACCGTTACCATATGTACCGAAAAACACGCGCCCCTGCTGATCGGCACACATATTCAACACCACGCCGGGCACTCGTTGCAGAATTTCTGTCCAGCTAACACCGTTATCGTCCGAGCGATGGATTGCAAAGGTATTGCCGTTTACTACACTATTGGAGTTGTGTACGAACAATACGGGATGCGAACCCGCAGTAGTGTCGCTGCGACCTACCGTCAGCCATTTAGGGTTGGGGATTTGCGCAGCGGCCACACGCACGAACGTTCGGCCGGTATCTACCGAATGGAACAAACCACCGCTATGCGAGAACCATATATCTCCGGAAATACCCGGTGTTGCTTCGAGGTGAGCGTAAGATGCTACACCGGCATCGTCGGGCAAATTGCTCGCACGGGCAGAGAAGTTGCGGCCGGTGTCCTGCTCACATAAATGGTACCGCGGGAATAAGCATAAAAATATTACCGCTTACCCGGTCTGCCGCAATGGGCACCTGTCCCGCATAAATCGAATAAATATCGCCGGCCGGCACAATGCCGCCTGGCAGACCGTTACAAACCGTCCAGGTAGCGCCAAGCGTGTTAGACCAATAGGAAGGGCCGCCCTGTGGCGCCCACACAAAATTCCTGCTGGTTGCGGAAACGGCCACACGACCACGCGCATTCGCGGTTGGATAAGTAGTAATGCGCGTGTAACTAACACCTCCGTTAGTGGAGTAAGCGCCAATGGGCGGGCCGTTCCAGCCATCACTGCCAAAGCGTACAATGAAATTAGGATCACTTGCCTGTATATCAACCGCCGTTATATTAATGCTGCTGCTGGTTGCGATGTAGCTGGACATGCCCCTTGCAGGCGGCTCTGTCAGTGAGGTATGATCAAAACCGCCGACATCGCCGGTGGCAGTATTCAGCAGGGCGCGGCCAACGCGTGGCGCAACCATCTGCCCTGTTACGAAAATTTCTTCGAGGCCTGTCACGCGTAATTTCCAGGCTACTGTTGGCGCCCATACGTTAGTGGTCTGGCTTACATTGATCATATCCGAAAACCAAACATGACCGGCATTAAAAGGATCAAAGGCGATCATATCGATAGAAAAGCCGATGTTGCCAGCCCCGGTGCTCATCTCGGAATGAGGCGCCTCTGTTTTGTCGCGCGTATGCGACATCAGGCTCCAGCTTCCAAGGTTGCCGCCCGTAGTACTGCGCCACATCAATTCCGCTGACCAGCTGCCGGAAGACGCTGCTATTACCTCATTAGAATTATCGGGGTTTACCATCACCGATTTGTAAATGCGCGCCGGATCGGGCGAAACGGTAGACCAGCTACCACCGCTCCATTTCCAAACACCATTGGCAGTGGCGCTGTACGTGGTAACGAACATAACGCCATCTTTAGCGATACTCGCCCTCAGCAAGGAAGTCGGACCGCCCACCATCTGTGTGAACGTGGCGCCGCCGTCGGTGCTTTGATACATGCCTCCGGTGGTGCCGATGAACATGTTTTTAGTAACGCCGCTAACCGTTCCGGCACTGATATCAAACTTAATAAAGCGGCCACCCAATGTTTGATTGATGCCCGCTACCTGCGACCAGCTGCCCGGAGCGCCGGCAGCAGTACTGCGCCAGGTGCCGTGCGCACGCGTGGTGAGCCAGATCACGTTACTGTTTAACGGATCTACGGCGAGCCTGTCGGTAATGTCCTGGTCTTTATTAGGCTTTACTTCAACCTGTAACCCGCAATCGGTCCAGGTTTCACCGCGGTCGGTAGACTTAAGCACCGTACCGCGGGTATCGCTGCCCAGTCCGGGACCGCTGCCCGCACCGTTTTGCACGGTGGCGTACAGGATGTTGCCGGTTACGTCCTGCGGATCAAATACCGGTCGCCGCAAATCTGCGACACTTCCCAGGTCCAGTAGTTTACGGGCACCTTTGTACCGACCAGCAAGGCTTCCCAGCGCTGTGCGCCATGGTTCCAGCGGTAACAGGTACCCACGTCCGTAGTAATAAAAAGAGGTTCGGCACTTTGGGATGTGCCTTGATACTGGTAACTCTGCCACCACCGCCAATCCGCAACTGGCTCCAGTTGTAGCCCTGCGCCATCAGTAACAGCGTAGGGGCGGCTGCAAGCATTACCGTAAAGAGTAATCTGTGTAGCGTGTTTTTCATGTGATTTTATTAAGGCTTTTAATGGTACCGTGGAATACAATAATTGCGGATGTTTATTACATCCGTTCACAGCAGAGAAATATGAAGGAAAAAGGGTTCAGTCGCTTACTGAGGCTTCGATAACGGGAATTTGCATCTTTTAGATTTGCTCACTATCCGGGATAACACGTCTTCAAAACTAAATCTAATACTACCATATCTTCAATACTTTTTTATCAATTTAAAATGAAAGTTTTCCCGCTACTTTAGGAAAATGGCATTTTTGTTTGCTAACTTTCTAACGTGAAACTATTCCTCTCTACAGCTTTCAGGGGAAATCAATGGTTTGGGACGGTAGCACGCTCGCCCGCCTATCCTTATCGGCCAATGAACATTGGGATAGCAGCGGAAAACTTAAATGACATGTTTATACGAAAAGCAACTACAGCAGATTACCCCGAGATCATGCGCGTGTGGGAATCATCGGTCCTGGCCACACACCACTTTCTGGCTAAAACAGACTTTGAATATTTTAAGTCGATCATTCCCGGAGAAGTACTGCCATCGCTGACCTTATATGTAATTGGAGAAGATCGCATTGCGGGTGTACTGGGTATTGCAGGCGACACCACGGAGATGCTTTTTATAGAAGCGGAATCGCGGGGCAAAGGGTATGGAACACTCCTGGCGCAGTTCGCGATCGAACTGCAGATAAAAAAGGTGGATGTAAATGAGCAGAATGAACAGGCGGTTGGGTTTTACCGGAAGATGGGATTTGTGCAGGTGGGGCGATCGGATGTAGATGGATTGGGAAAGCCTTACCCGTTGCTGCATTTCAGTATACAAGCGATATAGGTCTCGATTCAATGCTACACACAGCTACAAAAAATTAAGTGGAATGACATTTAAAAAGACAGCCCTTGTTTACGCGCTGACGCTCTGTTGCGGAGTTATCGGCAAGGCGCAAAACCCATTACCAACGCCTGCACCAAGCGCAAAGGCGACCAATCCTATCATTTATGCAGATGTGCCGGACATTTCCATGATACGGGTGGGCGACACGTATTATATGAGCAGCACAACCATGCACATGAGCCCCGGCGTCCCCATCATGCAGTCAAAAGACCTCGTCAACTGGCGGCTGGTATCTTACGCGTACGACGTGCTCGACGATGTAGACGCGTTAAATTTAGCACAAGGCAAAAGTGCTTATGGGAGCGGATCCTGGGCCAGCAGTCTACGTTATCACAACGGCGTATTTTATGTAAGCACATTTGCCGGCACTACCGGGAAAACGTATATCTATTCAACTCGGGATATAGAAAAAGGCCCATGGAAAAAGGTCAGTTTTAAGCCCGCACTACATGACCACTCTTTATTTTTCGACGACGATGGTAAAATTTACATGGTGTACGGAAGCGGCAAAATAATGATCACCGAGATGGCACCCAACTTGTCCGGACTCCTTCCAGGGAGCGCTCCACGGGTACTCATCGAGGATGCCAGCGCTCCTGCCGGACCCAATGTCGGCCTGCCTGCAGAAGGATCGCAGTTGTTCAAAATAAACAATACGTACTACCTTTTCAATATTTGCTGGCCGAGAGGAGGCATGCGTACGGTAACTATACATCGTGCCGCTAAACTGCCCGGCCCCTGGGAAGGGCGTGTAGCTTTACAGGACAAAGGCGTGGCACAGGGAGGATTAATCAGTACGCCACAAGGCGAGTGGTTTTCTTTTTTGTTCCGTGATTACGGAGCGGTAGGGCGCATTCCCTACCTGGTTCCCGTTCAATGGGAACAGAACTGGCCGGTATTAGGCGAAAACGGAAAGGTGCCCGATCACCTAAACCTGCCGCCAGGCAAAGGTATGATACCAGTGTCGTGGCCTCCGACGAATTCAGCCGTAAAAGAACGCCAAACCGCTGCCGCTGGTATGGCAGTGGAACCATCAGCCAGATAACAACAACTGGTCGCTTAGTGCGCGTAAAGGCTATCTGCGCCTGACGACCAGCCGTATAGATACTTCGCTGCTGCTCGCCCGCAACACTTTAACACAGCGCACGTTCGGTCCAACCGCTACCGCCAGTACATTGCTGGATGTAACGGGTATGAAAGAAGGCGATCATGCGGGACTGTTACTGTTACAGCAAAACTTCGGATGGATTGGTGTTAAAGCCGAAGCTGATGGCCGCTACCTGGTGATGGTCAGCGCCGGATCCGGGCGTCCCGCAGAAGTAGCCCGGGTGCCGTTGAACAGCAACCTGGTGTACCTGCGGGCGGATTGCGATTTTACAAATCGAGCAGACAAAGCCAATTTCTTTTACAGTACGGACGGAAAAAATGGCAGTCATTAGGCGAACGGTTGAATATGGCTTACACGATACCGCACTTTATGGGTTACCGTTTTGGCTTGTTCAACTACGCTACCAAAACGGCTGGAGGGTATGCAGACTTTGATTACTACCGAATCAGTGAGCAGCTTATCAAATAACAGGTGTATTGCCCGCAACCTTCAAGTTGATAAAATGAAAAAAGCCGGATCAAATGATCCGGCTTTTTCTTGTGGAGGATAGCGGGGTCGAACCGCTGACCTCTTGCATGCCATGCAAGCGCTCTACCAACTGAGCTAATCCCCCGTCATTCGAGGTTGCAAATGTAGCTGCTTTTTCGGAATTACAAAAAAAAGCCGGATGTTTTTTTCATCCGGCTTTTCGCGTTATCGTTACTTGCCTGTTTTGAAGGCATCCACACCAGCCTGCAGCCAGTTCAGATACTCTTTCACATTAGGCGTATAAGCTACCGGGAGCGTCATCAGCTTCTCGTCCGGACTAATCACCGCATACATCGGTTGCGATTGGTTCTCGAAGTTTACCACTTGCATCCTGGCATATTTGCCACCTACGGTTTTCACATCCTTCTGCCCGTCTTTGGTTTTGTAGGCAAAGAACTGGTCTTCTTTCAGCCCCTTGCTGTCATCCACGTACAGCGACACCAGGATGTATTCCTTTTCGATCAGTTTGCGGATGTCGGCTTCAGGCCATACTTCCTCTTCCATTTTACGGCAGTTTACACAGGCCCAGCCGGTGTAATCCAGCAAAATGGGCTTATTTTCTTTTTTAGCCAGCGCTAATGCCTCTTCATAGTTATTCACCACATTCGGTTTTACACCGTGATGTCTGTTATAAATGCTGTAACTCTGCGGCGGCGGGAAGCCACTGATCAGGCCACGGTTGGTATAATCTATCGGCAGCATGCCCGGGATCAGGTAGTAACCGGTAAATGCGAGCAATACTACGATGGTGCCGATACGGCCGGGGGTGAATTTCTGAACGGGTGAGCTGTGCGGCAGTTTCAACCAGCCTAACAGGTAGGCTACAAAACCGAGGGCGATCAGTGTCCAGATACCAAAGAATATTTCTCTTTTAAGAATACCCCAGTGGCCTACCAGGTCGGCGTTGGATAAAAATTTGAAAGCCAGCGCCAGTTCCGGAAGCCCAGTACTTTCTTCACGGTATCGAGCCAGCCGCCGGATTTTGGCAGTTTGGTCATCATACCCGGGAACAGGGCAAACAATGCGAACGGCAGGGCCAGGGCCAGGCCGAAACCACCCATACCCATGGTCAGCTGAATGGGACCGCCATCAGTCGTAAGTGCGCTCACGAGCAGGGAACCCAAGATAGGGCCGGTACAGGAGAACGATACCAGTGCCGGGGTAACGGCCATGAAGAAGATACCTACCACGCTGCTCATGTTCGCTTTGGAATCCACTTTGCTGGCAAAGCTGCTCGGCAGTGAAATTTCAAAGAAACCAAGGAACGATATCGCAAATATGACGAACACCACGAAGAAGAAAGTGTTCAGGTAAATATTGGTGGAAATGTTATTCAGCAGGTCAGAGCTAACGCCGGGAATGTAGAAAATAAGGCTTAACAGCACATAGATAGCGAAAATGAAGAAGCCATACAGCATTGCGTTAAATACGCCTTTTTTACCCTGTGCGCTCTTCGTGAAGAAGGTCACCGTCATCGGGATCATCGGGAATACGCAGGGAGTGATCAGTGCGATCAGGCCGCCCAGGAAACCAAGTCCGAAAATAGCGAACAGGCCTTTACCCTGACCGTTGTCGATGCCGCCAATGTTGCGTACGGGGTTTTTCATGTCGATGTTAGGACGGCGGGTTGGGTCCTGGTTGGGATCTTCTACAGCGGCAATGGTGTTATTATCACCCACCACGGTACCATCAGCATTCAGCTTGAAACGGAAAGGCACCGCTTCGGGGCCAACAATTTCCTGCCCGTTGATGGCGAAGATATTGATCACACCGGAGGCCTGTCCTTCGCTGGTGTTCTTCGCTTCGATGACAAACTCCACTTCATTCTCCGTACTTGATGTCCATTTCAACCACATCGTTATGCTCGGCTTTCGCGGCGCCGTTCTCGGTGAAACCTTCAACGGTCCAGTGTGTTTGGCTGGCGCTGTCGAGTTCCAGTACCGGTACAAAGTCGTCGCCGGCAGCTTTGGAAAACACTTTCCATCCCGGGGCGATCGTGCCTTTCAGATGCAGTGTATAAGCCTGCTCGCCTTTCTTTTCAGCGGAGTAGGACCAGGAAAATATTATGAGTCTCCTGCGCACTCGCACTTTGGCCGAATAACAGCCCCACACTCGCTATCAGCAGTAATATATACTTCATATAGAATATAGACTTAACAGATTGTTATAGAGATAAAACGAAGAAACGAGTCCCTTTACAGAACTCGTTCCCGGTTATTTTTTAAGTAGATTTTATTCGTACTATTTCAGGCTAACCGTAAACGGTACTTCGGTAGGAGGCAGACACTGGTGGTCATCGCACACCATGAATTCCACGGTACCTTTTGCCTGCGCGTTCGCTTTACCTTTCACTTTAATTTTCTGTACGAAGCTTACGTTTGATTCGTAAAACTTCATGTCGGATTTAAAGTTAGGATCGAATTCTGTTTTCATTTTACCCACTTCTTTCACTTTACCGTCCAGCGTAAGCAGGGGTTTTTTTAGCGAAAGTAAATGCGGTAGGCACAGGACCTTCGCCAGTAAACTGGGAGTACAGGTGCCAGCCTTTTTCGATAGTGGCTTTAGCGGTCAGCTCATAGGTTTGAGCGTCCAGCTTTTTAGCGGAGAAAGTCCATTTAACCGGATTGTCTTCCTGTGCAGATGCCAGCAGGGGCAAGATAAAGAGGCACAGGGCGGTGAACAATTTTTTCATAGCTACTTTTTTTTTCTGGTTGGTTGATTTGATTGGTTTGCTGTTTATCTAGTTATTATTGATGAGGCTCTGGAAGATCAACTGCCCGTCGGTATTACCGAGGATTGAGCTGGCTGCTCTTTCAGGGTGCGGCATCATCCCAAATACGTTTTTGCCTTTGTTGCTGATGCCGGCGATATTGCGCAATGCCCCGTTCGGGTTAGCATGTTCAATAATGTTGCCAAACTCATCACAATAGCGGAATATCACCTGGTTGTTTTTGAAAAGCTCTTCGATCGTAGCTTCGTCTGCGTAGTAACGACCTTCACCATGGGCAATGGGAATCATCAGCGGACGACCGGTCACGTCTTTCGTAAGAGCAGTAGTCGTGTTCTCGCTTTTCAGGAATACGTTTTTGCAAATGAACTGCTGGTTCTGGTTACGCAGCAATACGCCCGGCAGCAAACCTGCTTCGCACAGGATCTGGAAACCGTTACATACGCCGATCACACGACCGCCTTTATTCGCAAATTCCACCACGCTCTGCATGATAGGGCTGAATTTGGCAATAGCACCGCAACGCAGGTGATCACCGTAAGAGAAACCACCCGGCAGCAAAATGCAGTCCTGGGTGCTGAACATGCTCAGGTCTTTCTCCTTGTGCCAAAGGTTGATTACCTCCTGGTTCAGGTCGTACCTTAATGCATCAATCATGTCCTGATCACAGTTGGAACCCGGAAATGTAACTACGCCAAACTTCATATTTGATCTAATTTCTATGTTTTAATTGCTTCCTTTTCGGAAAAGATTACAAATTTACTTCCATTGGAGGAATTTTCCATCACCATTCATCCCGTTTTAACAATTTGCAATACGGCAGAACGGCCACAGCAACCGCCATTTATCAAATCAATGGCTGAAATACTGCATCACGATGGCATAGGCCAGCACAATGAAATGGCCCGTGTTAGCCAACCCGTTATGGTTGATGGACCAGAACACGTTACCCGCGAACATGCTCAGCGGCAACAGCGCCAGCACCCAGTTGGCCGGGGAAAAATGGAGGCTGAAAAAGGGTACGAGCATGGCGATGATCACATAAATAGCCAGAACCGCCCATATTTTACGGCCCTGGATCAGCATTTTCTTAAACGTACGCTGCAGCAGCAGCCAGCCCAGCGCAAAGAACAATACGCTGGCGATCAGCGCGCCCCACACTTTATAATCATTGATCACAGGCATTTCCAGGCCCAGCCTGGGTAATACCTCCCAAACATTTTTATCGGCGAGGAAAAGGTAAGTTCCCAACAGGTAAGCGGGACAAATAAGCCCCAGCAACGCAATGATCCATTCCGCCAGGCGGAAGGCGCGCATCGTGAGCAAACCGGCGTACAGCAGGGCGCAGCATAGCACCGCGGGCGGATAAATCAATCCCGCAATACCTAGTGCAAAACCGATGTTAAACGATACGTCGCGCGCGGAAGAACGGTTGTATAATTCCGTGATGCTGGAAATGATCCAGAGCATGATGGTATTGACCAGCAGCGCTGCGCTGAACACGTTCCAGCCCTGGTATAGCGACGTGAACAGGATGTAACACATCGCCGGCAGGTGGTTAGGCTTGGAAAAGAGACGGTGATAATTGACAATGCGGTTTAACAGCAATGCCTGCAAAAATAGTAACAGGATGGCCAACATGGTGTAAAACACCGCGTTACCAGCCACCAGCCGGTCAAACCAGCCCGTAATAAGCCGGTACAATATGCCCTCGCTCCCATCCGCCATGTAGGTTTGGGGATGCAGGATATAGTAAAACTTGATAAAGATGGTATACACCAGCAACAGCAACACTGTCAGTGGATTACCCGAGCGGAAAAATTTTATCACGATGCAAAGGTGTGATTAAAACTCAATTTTTGCAAAGCAAATATAATTCCTGTAGATCGTTGGGATCACCACCGTACGCGCCCCGATCTGCTTGCCGTAACGCGGCATCCAGATGAAGCCTTTGTCCAAGTTGCGCAGGGTAGGCATCCGGTTGATCTTGCCGTCCGGCCCAATGCTGTTTTCGGTGAGTACATAATTCCTGCGGTCCAGGGTGTTAAACAGGAAACGCAGCTCGCTGCCCACGTTTACCAGCATATAACTCAGGTACAGATCGGCGCCGTCGTCGAACTGCGACTTATTGATAAAATTGCTCCAGCTTAATTCACCGTCGGCGTTGTACGAAAGTACCGCTACGTTATCATAGTGGTAACGGGTGCCCTGCTGATCGTTCCAGCTCCGGGGATTATAGTAGCTGGAATAAGGGGAATAATAGGGAGAATAGCCGCCCCATCCACCGCCGTAGGGGCCGTAGCCGCCATAAGGACCATACAGGTAGTTCCAGCGGTTCCAGGGTTGGTAGCGGCTGGAAGTATAATAAGACTCAGCGGTCAGCAAAAAGCCGTTATCGCTGGTATTCACGATCTTACGGATAAAGTAGTCGTTAAAAGCTGCTGCAGTAGAAGATTCTCCGCGTGCACTGCCTTTGAGTTCCGCGCTGAAAGGCGACATTTTCTCCATCATCATGCGGCGGTTAGCATAGTCCATCCGGTTAATGTACAGGCCTTCCACGTTACCGCGCTTCTGTTTATAATAAAAGGCGGTGATCAGCACCTGTTTGTCCGGGTTGTCGATTTTCATTTTCACTTCATCGAGCAGGGCATTCTTCAACTCAAAAGGAACCACTTCAAAAGCATCTACTGTCGGGCGTTTCAGGATCAAGTTACCATTGATGATGTAATCCCGGTTACTTGTGCGCTCCAGTTTGGTGAACAGCAGATCACCTTCGTTCGTTAAGTTAAAGTTGCTGAGGAAGCTCTTTTTCGTTTCCATCGGCAGCGACAGGCGGCTGTTGTTTACCAGGGCGAAGGCACTGTCGTACAGGAATGTGTAAAACACGTGGTTATCTTCCCGGTCCTGGTTGATTTTATACACCATGATCCGCTGCTTGTCTTCCGACACTTCCACGGAATAAACCTTGTTCTCTTTGGTTAAATTACCGATGTGCGTACTGTCGATCATGATGGGCGCTTTATCGAATTGCCCTTCCGAGTTGATCCTCGCACAAAAGCTGTATACGACGTCCCTGCGCTGGAACTGGTACAACATCAGCGCTTTATTCTGATAGGCTACAAAATCGACCGTAATCAGTTTTTTAGAAGAAAGTCATATTTAACACGGTCTTTCAGCTGCATGCCGTTATCGTACACCGAAATGGCGTACTCGCCTTTGTCAGCCTTATATACCGTGGATGTTTCCCCCGATTTTACCCAGGATCTCAAATTCCGTGGTCTTGTAATCATCTCTCTCCGGTTCGGAATAGGTGACCTTCTGCGCCGCAGCCGTGCCGGCAAAAAGCAGCAGGGCGGCCAACTGTAAACGAAATAAGCTGCGCATTGCGAGTTTTGTTTTTATGATACGGGGAAATAGGTCCTTACCTTTCACAGGTTCTTCCACAACCAAACCTACACGAAAATTTACGTTTTGCAAAGGCTATTCCTCTTAAATGTATTTACGTGGATCGATACTTGTATAATTCCAAAGCTGCGCTTTTATTGTGTATTTTTAGTTAAAATTTAAAAAAGATACAACGGCATGGAAACAATATTGGTTACCGGTGGTACGGGACTGATAGGCAGAGCGCTCTCGGCGTGGCTGCTGGAACGGGGCTATAAGGTGGTGATTCTGACACGGAAACCCGGTTATTCAGATAATGATCATCTTTCCCATGCGCACTGGGACCCTGCCGCAGGCGTGCTGGAAGCGGGCGTGCTGCAGCAGGCCGACCATATTGTTCACCTGGCGGGAGCGGGCGTGTCCGAGCATCGGTGGACCAATACCTATAAAAAGCAGATTATCGACAGCCGGGTGCAGGCCAGCAATTTCCTGTACCAGCTGCTGAAAACCCAGCCCAATAAAGTAAAAACAATCATCAGCGCTTCGGCCACCGGCTACTACGGCGAAACGAAGGACGAAGACCGCCCCTTCCGCGAAACCGATGCACCCGCCGGCGATTTCCTGGGCACGGTTTGCCAGGCGTGGGAACAGAGCGTGCGGCAGATCGAAAGTCTCGGTAAAAGGTTATCCTGCTCCGGACAGGGATCGTGTTAAGCCCGGACGGCGGCGCCCTCAAAGAGTTCTACAAGCCCTTACGGTTCGGCTTCGCCACTATTCTTGGCAGCGGCGAGCAGTATATCAGCTGGATTCATATACAGGACATGGTGCGGCTGTACTTTAACGCAATCGTCAATACAGACCTGGAAAGCGGCCCCTATAATGCCGTAGCTCCCTTTCCCGTAAAGCATAAAACCCTGGTGCTGGCCATGGCGCATGCCGCCAAGGGCCGCAGCTTCATCCCCCTACCCGTACCGTCTTTTGCGTTAAAAATAGCACTGGGCGAAATGAGCGTGGAAGTGTTGAAGAGCGTAAAAGCCTCCAGCGAAAAAATACAGCAGACCGGTTTCCAGTTCTCCTATCCTACTATTGACAAGGCCATGGAGCAGCTCTTTCCTAAGAAGTAGCATAAAAAAAACGTGTATACCCAACTGTATACACCGTCGCAATCTCTTCAGACGAATTTATTCCTCGTATCCCAGCACCTTCCGCATGGCTTCGGCCTTCAGCATACACTCTTCCCACTCTTTCTTCGCATCACTGTAAGCCGTAATGGCCGACCCGGTCTGGAAACTCAGGTACTGGCTCTCCGCGTTGTATAAAATACTGCGGATCACCACGTTCAGGTCAAAATCACCCTCCGGCGTTATATAGCCTACGGAGCCGGAGTACAGTCCCCGCTTTGTTTTTTCGTACTGCTCTATCAGTTCCATCACCCTTACTTTAGGCGCGCCGGTCATAGATCCCATCGGGAATGCATGCCGGATCGCATCGGTAAAGTGGTACTTTGGATCCAGTGTAGCCGTTATCGTAGATACCGGGTGATGTACCTGCGGAAATGCGTACAAACCATACAGTTCCTCCACCTTTACGGTACCCTGCAGCGCCGTATGCGCCAGGTCGTTCCGCACGAGGTCGACCACCATCACGTTCTCCGAACGTTCCTTCTGGCTGTTCTGCAAAGCTGCCGCTGCGGCTGCATCTGCCGCCGGGTCGGGCAAACGTTTTACCGTGCCTTTGATGGGCTGCGATATCAGCTGATCGCCTTTCTTTTTCAAAAAGCGTTCGGGACTGGAACAGAGCAGGTACTGATCTTCATTCTTATAATAAGCTGCAAATGGCGCGGGCGACAAGGCGTTTAGCTGGTTAAAGAGAGGCAACGGCTTCAGGGCAATTCCCTGCGCGTAGCTCTCTATACAATAATTCAGCTCGTAACAGTCGCCTTTGGCAATATGCTCCTGGATCGATTTCACCGCCTCCGGGTAATACTTTTCGTTTACGCGTAGCTGTAAAGGGGGCAGTTTTTCTTTCTTGCCGTCCTTTTCAGGGCCGAGTTCCAACAGGTCTTCATAGATAGAATTCGCAAACTTCCGGTTCACATTATGCCCGCCGATTTCCACTTCCCCGTCGCGGAGGAACATGAGTATGTCGGGCACAAAAAGTGCAGGTCAGGGAAATTCTTAAAGTCGGGGAGTTCTGAAGTGAGGGCTTCCGTTTCATTTTTGAGGTCGTATGCCGGTGGCCAAACAGCCAATCCTGGTGTTCCTCATGAAAATCGCGCAGGGTCTCAAAGGCATCTCCGGCCTCGCAGCTTACACTGGCTACGGAACCGGCGGCCAGTATGGCTTCATACTCGCTGTGGGGAAACTGGTATGCGTTGCTGTCCAGAAAACAACAAATGTTGAACCGGTTACCCCAGCTCAACATTTGTCGTTTAAATTCGGTCAGGTTGTTTACGGGAAATTTATGGAACGTCCTGATATCCTAGCTATTTAATGATTAAAAATCATCGTCGTCATCGTCGTCGTAACGATCGTTGAACATGTCTTTAAACTCGTCGTCAATACCTAAATCATCATCGTCGTCACCCTTTTTAGTACTTGGGCGGCCACGCTTCGCCTTTGCCTTTGGCATGTCAAATTCCTCAAAGTCCGGATCATAATCATCGTCATCGGCCTTACCCCAGGAATCATCTTCGTCATCACCTAAATCATCACTTTCCTCTTCATCATCTCCATCTTCATCATCATCGTCTTTACGGCGTGATTTGGATGCGGATTTATCTGATTTTTGGAAGCAGCAGACTTCTTCGGAGTTTCCTCTTCATCGTCCTCGTCGTCCTCATCCTCGTCTACTTCTTTTTCGGCTTTTCAGCAGCTTTTTTGCCGGGGCGGGCTTCGGCGAAGTAGGTTTCTTGGTCTCTTTTTCTTTATCAGATTTTGATTTCATAATGAGTGTAACTTATATGTTTCTAGCGTAAAGTTTTAACAGAATTTTTTTTTTTGCCAAATTTTTTTCCCTTATTTTTTTCGTACTTTTTTGGACTTATTTTTCCAGTATCTGATCCCTGCCAGGGCCGTTAGACACGAACTTTACAGGTACACCCAGGTATTCTTCCACGAATATCAGAAATTCTTTCATTTCTTTCGGCAATTCGCTATAAGTTTTGCTATCTGCTGTTTTGCTGCTCCAGCCCTGGAACTTCTTCAACACAGGATTGATTGCCAGACCATTAAGCTGGAAAGGCAGTTCTTTTGTTTCCTTGCCGTCGATGCCATAAGCCACGCAAGCTTCAATTTCGTCGAACGCATCCAGTACATCGCTTTTGGTCATTACCAGTTCGGTAACGCCGCTCAGCATGCAGGTATAGTTCAGTGCTACCAGGTCAATCCAGCCACAGCGGCGGGGACGGCCCGTTGTTG
Source organism: Chitinophaga sedimenti (assembly GCF_023156195.1). GTDB lineage: Bacteria > Bacteroidota > Bacteroidia > Chitinophagales > Chitinophagaceae > Chitinophaga > Chitinophaga sedimenti. The sequence goes on along the minus strand of NZ_JAKUKA010000001.1, from coordinate 5,465,575 downwards.
CACCAAACTCGCCGCCAACCTGGCGCAGTGTTTCCGCCGGTAGCATCTTCCAGTTCTGTCGGGAACGGACCGCTGCCTACACGGGTACAATATGCTTTGGTTACGCCTATTACTTCTTTAATCCATTGTGGTGCAATACCTAAACCGGTACAAACACCCGCAGAGATCGTATTGGACGATGTTACGAACGGATAGGTACCGAAGTCCACGTCCAGCATCGAACCCTGTGCACCTTCTGCCAGTACCTTCTTTCCATCTTTCAGCAGTTTGTTCAGGAAGTACTCTCCATTTACCACGTTCATGGTACGCAGGAATTCTACGGCCTCAAAAAACTCCTTTTCCCACTCGCTGATATCTTCGCTAAAGTCGTAGTTCGCCAGCAATTGTTGGTGCTTCGCCTTCAGTTTAGAGTAAGATTCTTCAAAATTGGGTGACATTACATCGCCCACACGGATGCCATTACGCCCGGTTTTGTCCATATAAGCAGGACCAATACCTTTCAGGGTAGAACCGATTTTCTCCTTGCCTTTAGCCTGCTCGGAAGCTTTGTCCAGCGCGCGGTGCGTAGGTACAATGATGTGCGTTTTCTCAGAAATAAAGAGATTTTTCTTCAGGTCCACACCCTCAGCGGCGATTTTTTCGCACTCTTTTTTGAAGGTAACGGGGTCCAGCACCACGCCGTTGCCGATCAGGTTGATGGTATTGGAATGGAAAACTCCGGAAGGAATAGTATGTAGAACAATTTTCCGGCCTTCAACATACAACGTATGCCCTGCGTTCGGGCCACCCTGGAAACGGGCAATCACGTCATATTTGCCTGCGAAGTAGTCAACGATTTTGCCTTTGCCCTCGTCGCCCCATTGCAGACCTAACAATACATCTACCATGATACTTTAAAATTTAAATATTTCTTGTGCGGTTTTTAAAACGAAAGGCAAAAATAAGCGAAAGCTGCAAAAGGAGAAGTAAAAAGAAATTTTTGCCCCAATAGCTGTTCTTTACCCGGCCGCCGTTTGTGTCACTCCCTTCAACAGTCCCTCTCTTCTCAGCCAAAAGTAGCGCACCCAGGTAACCTTAAAAAGCAATTGGTGGTGAATGCAGTCCAAAATTGTGGTGAATGCGCTTAAAAGTGGGGGTGAAATCGGGGTACCCCCTATAATCCTTCGGTCATCCCTGGGTGATCCTTCGGTCATCCTTCGGTTAAAGCCCGTCAAAGCCGCGTCGCGACCGAACAACACCGAATCATCACCGAAGGATCGTCGAAGGATCTTTGACGCCAAATCCTTAGACCATCCCGGGAGGATCGTAACTAACTGTAACTAAAATGTAGCTGAATAGCGCTAAAACACTAGAGATTCAGTTACCATTCAGTTAGGATGCTCTTAGGATCCTCTTACGATCCCTGTACTATATTAACCATCTCCTCCACCTCTTCACCATGCTTTCACCATGCTTTCACCATGCTTTACCTATGCTTTGAGCGTTTTCGGTAAAATCCTATCAGTGCCCGGAATTTCCTCCATCCAGGTCATAACTAGCCTCATCCGTACCGTCATCCTTACTGTCATCGCAAACGGAGTGAAGCGATCTTCGTGTGCAGTCTTCGCATCAGTGATTATTGGCAGCGTGTCTTTACTGATGCGGAGGGGAAGCACGAGGGTTGCTTCCGCTCGCGCGTCGCAATGACGGCTTTCGGACAACTCCGTCCTCACACGCTTGCAAACATATGATGACGGGTCGGGTGTGCGCCGTCAACCTACGCTTGCAAACATATTAGGACGGACGGTGCCCCGTTACCAAAAAAAAGGGCGGAACCCTGCGGCCCCGCCCCCTCTTAAATATGGCAATCTGGTATTTATTCTTCCCAGCGCGTGACGGCCTGGATGCCGTCCAGCGTTTTGAGGCGCTGCAGCAGCTCTTCCAGCTCCTCTTTATCGTGTACGAACACCTTGATCCGGCCCTCGAAAAGGCCCTCACGGCTCTCGATCGTGAGCGCGGCGATGTTCACCTTCAGCTCGCCGGAAATGATGTTCGTGATCTTGTGAATCACGCCCACATCGTCCATACCGATGATGCGCAGGCCCGTAAGGAACGATATCTCGCGATTCTTCACCCACTTGGTCTTCACCACGCGGTGACCGTAATTGGCCAATAACTGCGCGGCATTCGGACAGTTCGTCCGGTGAATCTTGAGGCCCTCGCTGGCCGTTACAAAGCCGAATACGTCGTCGCCGGGAATAGGGCGGCAGCAATTCGCCAGCTTGTACGCGATTTTGTCCGAGCTTTCGCCAAAAATGATCAGCTCCGCGTCCTTCTTCTGGTGTTTGCTATGCGAATCCTCCACGTGCTCAGGCTCCGGCGCCTTCACCGGCTTTGGCGGGTCAAGGCGGTCGCCGAGCACTGAGAAGCCCTTCAGCTCGCTCAGGTCAATGTTTTTCACCGCAATCTGGTAGTAGAGATCCAGCGGCGAAGATTGTTTATAAAACTGCGTTACTTCATTGATGTTGTATTGGCTCATGGGCACCTTCAGGTGACTCAGCTTACGTTCCAGCTGATCCTTGCCGTCCATGGCCACGATCCTTTTTCCTCTTTCAGCGCATCCTTGATCTTCGTTTTGGCCTTGGCGGTGATGACGAAGTTCAGCCAGTCGTCCGATGGCTTTTGTTTATTGGTGGTGATAATTTCCACCTGGTCCCCACTGCGCAGCTTGTGGCTGAGCGGCACCAGCTTGTAATTCACCTTGGCGCCAATACATTTATTACCTACCGCGGAGTGGATCGAGTATGCAAAATCGAGCGTGGTAGAGCCTACGGGCAAAATACGCAGGTCTCCCTTCGGCGTGTATACATATATCTCTTCGGTAAACAGGTTGCTCTTGAAATCGGCGAGAAAGTCGAGCGTATTGGAATCCGGGTTGTTCAGGATCTCACGGATCTGGGTAAACCACTGATCGAATTTGGACTCCTGCACATTGCTGCTGCCCTCCTTATAACGCCAGTGCGCAGCCAGCCCTTTTTCGGCATAGTCGTTCATGCGTTTGGAGCGGATCTGCACCTCTACCCACTTACCGTTGGGGCCCATCACCGTTACGTGCAAAGCCTCGTAACCATTGCTTTTAGGGTTGCTGAGCCAGTCGCGCGTGCGCTCGGGGCTGGGATGGTAAAAGTCGGTGATGATCGAGTATACCTTCCAGCAATCGGACTTCTCCTTTTCAATGGCGCTGTCCATGATAATGCGGATGGCGAAGAGGTCGTACACCTCCTCGAACTTCACCCCCTTGGTTTTTATCTTATGGGAAATAGAGTGAATGGATTTGGGGCGTCCGTAAATTTCGAACTTGAACCCTTCTTCCTGCAGTACTTCCTTGATCGGCTTAATGAATTCATTGACGTAGCGGGTGCGTTCGCGTTTGGTCTCTTTCAGCTTTTTCGCGATTTCCCGGTAGGTTTCCTGTTCGGTATACTTCATCGCCAGGTCTTCCATCTCGCTCTTGATGTTGTACAAACCAAGGCGGTGGGCCAGCGGCGCGTAAATGAACACCGTTTCGGAGGCTATTTTCAGCTGCTTTTCGCGGGCCATGCTGTCGAGTGTACGCATGTTGTGCATACGGTCGGCCAGCTTAATAAGGATCACCCGGGGATCATCGGCCAGGGTAAGCAGGATTTTCTTGAAGTTTTCGGCCTGTGCCGTGGTGGTAGACGAGTTGTTGTTACCATCGATCACGTTGCTGATTTTGGTTAGCCCGTCAACGATGTGGGCGATTTCCCCCGAACTCGCGCTCCACGTCTTCGAGCGTTACCTCGGTATCTTCCACGGTATCGTGCAGCAGGGCACAGATGGCGGAGCGTACGCCGAGGCCTATCTCTTCCACGCATATCTGGGCTACGGCCAGGGGTGCAGGATGTAAGGTTCCCCGGATTTGCGGCGCATGTGCCGATGGGCATCGGCGGCCATTTCAAAGGCGGTACGCACGGCTTCGCGGTCGCCGCCTTTAATGAAGCGGGGTTTGAGTGCGCGCATCAGGGCCCGGTAGTGCCGGACGATCTCTTTCTTTTCCTGTTCTTCGTCGAGATTATATTTTTTAACAACCGCTGTATCCATACGTATCAAAATTACGAAAGTTCTGTAAAGGTTCCATTTGGACACTTATACAGTAATCCCGGTGAAGGTAAATGCATCTACATATTACGAAAAAGACCATTATCAATCAACGATTTCGGTGCGATGGCAATAATTTTTATAATTCCTAAAAAACAATACCTTTGCAAACCCTTTTTACAGGGGTAATATGTTCTTATAAAATGCGGGTGTGGTGAAATTGGTAGACACGCCAGACTTAGGATCTGGTGCTTCACGGCATGTAGGTTCGAGTCCTATCACCCGCACTTTTTTCAGTTTCATGCCAAATTCGCCCTCAAAAACAGGGGCAGGGCACTTAAACCTGCTAAAAGGCAGGGTCCACTCTCCCTGCAGGCTCATGGCACAATCTTCGTGCAGGTGTATCACCGGCCAGAACAAAACACGTGTTTTAATTATTAATATTATATAACAAAATGGCAACTGTAACCAGAGAAAACATTGGTTTATTGAATGATAAGATCACTGTGAAAGTGAGCCAGGAAGATTATCTTCCGAACTTTGACAAGGCTTTAAAGCATTTTTCGAAAACGGCCAACATCCCTGGTTTCCGTAAAGGCATGGTACCTGCCGGCATGATTAAAAAAATGCATGGTCAGGCGCTGTTCGCCGACGAAGTAATCAGGACCATCGAGAAAGAGCTGACTGGCTACCTGCAAACAGAGAAACTTGAGATTTTCGGTCAACCGCTTCCTCTGGAAACCAATTCCGTAAACTTTGATCATAACGCTCCTGCTGAATACAACTTCGAATTTGAAGTAGGTCTGAAACCTGAATTTGAGGTAGCTCCCCTGCTGGCCAAAACTTCCCTCACCAAATATAACGTAACTCCTACCGAAGAAGCGGTGAATGAAGAAATTGACCGTATGCGCTTAAAAGGTGGCGAAATGAGCGAACCTGAAAGTGTAACATCAGAAGATAACGTAATAACCGTTACATTTGATGAGTCGGATTCAAAAGGAACCCTGACCGAAGGTGGCATCAAAAAGGAGAACTCCCTCCTCGTTAAAAACTTTACTGCTGCTATCCAGGAGAAACTGCAGGGCAAAAAGGTGAACGATACCCTCACAATTCAGCTGTCTAAAGCTTTCGATAAAGAAAGACTGGAATGGATTTTGAAGGATCTGGGCCTGGATGCCGCTGATAAAGACGCTGCGAAAAAGTATTTTACGCTGACCATCACCAAAGTTGGTCTGATCGCTAAAAGAGAACTGAACGAAGCCTTCTTTAATGAAGTTTATCCCGGCCAGAATATCACCACCGAAGACGCTTTCCGTGCAAAACTGAAAGAAGAGATGACGAAATACTGGGCGCAGGAAGCTAAAAACCACATGCACAACGATTTGTTCGAAACCCTGGTGCACGAAACACCGATCGAACTGCCAAAAGAATTTTTGCTTCGTTGGTTGCAAACTGGCGGCGAAAAGCCGAAGACTGCTGAAGAAGCAGCCGCAGAATACCCGAACTTCGACCATCAGCTGCGCTGGACACTCATCAGCGACAAACTGATCCGCGATAATAAACTGGAAGTTTCTTTCGATGAACTGAAAGAAAACATGAAAGCCAAAATCATGGGCTACTTTGGCCAGGTAGGCGGCGCCGGTGAGGCCCCGAGTGGTTAGACAGCTACATGGAGCGTCTGTTACAGGACGAAAAACAAGTGGATCAGACTTACCGCGAAATGATTACGACCAAACTGTTCGATTGGGCGGAGACTCAGGTGAAAGTGAAAAACGAGGATATCACTGCAGAAGAATTTGTAAAATTGCCTCATAAACATCACCATCATGAACATTAATAACGAATTCAGAAAATATGCGATCCAGCACCGCGGCATCAGCAGCCTGGTGGTTGACAGTTATGCCAAACACCAGATCAATTCGCTGACTCCTTATATCATCGAGGAGCGCCCGATGCAGATTGCTCAGCTGGACGTATTCTCCAGGCTGATGATGGACCGCATTATTTTCCTGGGCGACCCCGTTACCGACTACGTGGCTAACGTGATCACTGCTCAGTTGCTGTTCCTCGAATCAACAGACCGTACACGCGACATTCAGATGTACATTAACAGCCCTGGTGGTTCCGTTTATGCCGGTTTAGGTATTTACGATACCATGCAGCTGGTAACGCCCGATATCGCCACTATCTGTACCGGTATGGCCGCCTCTTTCGGCGCTGTACTGCTGGTAGCAGGCACCAAAGGCAAACGTACCGCCCTGAAACACGCCCGTGTAATGATTCACCAGCCCCACGGTGGTGCGGAAGGCCAAACTTCAGATATCGAAATCACTGCGCGTGAGTTCATCAAACTGAAGAAAGAGCTGAACGAAATCATCGCTTCCCACAGCGGCCAGCCCGTTAAAAAAGTGGAGAAAGATGGTGACCGTGACTACTGGATGACCGCTGACGAAGCAAAAGAATACGGCATTATCGATGACGTACTCGACAAAAATCCTAAAAAGAAAGCGGCCGAAAATCCGCAGTAATATTGAAAAGTCCCGGTTACGCCGGGACTTTTTATTTACGGCGCCCCCATTCGCCGCGCGTCATTTTAACAGTCATCTAACTGAAAAATGCGTAATTTTGTAAGCTCCCCACCCCGGGGGCAAACTTAAAAACTAATAGATGAAAGATTCCAAGATCAGATGCTCGTTCTGTAACCGCTCTAAAGATGAGGTGCAAATACTGATTGCGGGCGCAGACGGACATATTTGTGAGAATTGTGTGTCAAATGCCCGAGAGATTATAGAACAGGAGCTGTTTCACCAGAAGGCAGCAAGAAGGCGACCGCTTCGCACTTTGTGCCGAAAGTGGCCAAGCCGATGGAAATCAAGAAATTCCTGGATGAGTACGTGATCGGTCAGGACGATGCGAAAAAATCATGGCGGTAGCCGTATACAATCACTATAAAAGACTGAACCAACAGGTAGGCGACGATGAAGTGGAGATTGAAAAATCCAACCTCATCATGGTAGGCGAAACCGGTACCGGTAAAACCCTGCTGGCAAAGTCCATCGCCAAACTGCTGAACGTTCCCTTCACTATCGTAGATGCTACCGTATTTACAGAAGCCGGCTATGTGGGCGAAGACGTGGAAAGCATCCTTTCCCGCCTGCTGCAGGTATGCAACTACGATGTGGAAGCCGCCGAACGCGGTATCGTGTACATCGACGAACTGGATAAAATTGCCCGTAAAAGCGATAACCCGTCCATCACCCGCGATGTGAGCGGCGAAGGTGTGCAACAGGGCCTGCTGAAACTGCTGGAAGGTACCGAGGTGCTGGTTCCCCCGCAAGGCGGTCGTAAACACCCGGAGCAAAAACTCATCAAAGTAAATACTCAAAATATTCTCTTCATCTGCGGTGGCGCATTCGACGGTGTAGACCGTATCATCAGCCGCCGTATTCAGACCCACTCCATCGGTTTCAACGTAAACAAGGACAGGGAAGAAGAAGTGAAGAAACATATCCTGCGGTATGTAAATTCCCAGGACCTGAAAACCTTCGGGCTTATCCCGGAGCTGCTCGGACGTTTGCCGGTGGTAACTTACCTGAACTCGCTGGACAAAGACGCGCTGATGCAAATCCTTACCGTGCCTAAAAACGCGCTGGTGAAGCAGTACCGCAAACTGTTCAAAGTAGAAGGTATCGACCTGCAGATCGAGGACGACGCAGTAGAGTATATCGTAGACAAGGCAATGGAGTTCAAACTCGGCGCCCGTGGCCTGCGCTCTATCTGCGAAGTGGTGCTCAGCGATGCGATGTTCGAACTGCCTTCGAGCAACGAAACCACCTTTGTACTCACCCGCGCTTACGCACAGGAAAAACTGGAGCAGAGTACCCTGGTGAAACTGAAAGTAGCTTAATATCTTACCCAGATAAATATGCAAATGCCGGGTAATGCCGGCATTTGTTTTTTACCAACACCCTAAAAACATTTTTCCATGCAGGAACTGATTCAACAAGTACAGGAGAGCGCCGGTATTTCGGCGGAACAGGCAGAAAAGGCTATCGAGGCAGTAAAGGATTTCGTGAAGAGCAAACTGCCGCCCATGCTGGCCGGCAACGTAGATACCTGGTTCAATGGCCTGTCGGGCGCACCCAAACAGGAAAACAAGGAAGACGATTTCCTCGATTAAAAAATTAAAGGCGGCTCGCAGGAGCCGCCTTTTTGTTTGCCATTTTACTTAGCCTCTCTCTAAGTTACTTGATAGTTTGCAGGTACAAATGCAGGGCCGTAAGCTCATCGTCCGTATAAGTGGCGGTCATTTTCCAGGGCATTTCCGCATTATTGAGTTCTTTACCTTCAGGTGTTTTTCCCGTGCGTAAAGCGGCTATAAACTGCGAATGTGACCATTTACCAGGTTTTCCCGAGGCTGATATATCCGCCACGAATTTGCCGCCCGGAATGGGACTTTCTCCGCCCTTAAAGTCCGGGTGGTGACAACCGGTGCATGACATTGACAGGTACTCTCCGTAAGCCGCACTTACTTCCTTTTTCACGACTGGCTTCGATACATATTCATGATCGATCATTTCGGCCGGTGCGAAGGGCACTTTGTCAAGTGCGGAGAGCACGATACCCAGCGGACCCAGTTTATCCCTTGGCAGATCACTGTCTACCGCCGGCTGCGCCTTAATGAACGCGATTACGCTGGCAATATCTTCGTCCGACATTTTATAATATTCATACGAAGGCATGATGAACAGGGACTTGCCTTCCTTGTTAATACCATGCCTCAATGCCCGGAGCCAGTCGGCATCCGTACGGTCGTTGCCCACACCGCCCTTACCACGGGTGAGGTTGGGACCGGAGAAGCGGCCTACCAGGGGATCATCGAGCTCTGTATGCCCTTCGAGCTTAGCGCCGTGGCATCCGCCGCAGCCCTTCATTTCAAACACCCGTTTACCTGCGGCAACAGCAGCCGAATCGGTAGGTATCGCTATTTCGCGGAGGTTTACTTCGTACACTTTGTTCTGCCGGCCACGCACATTGAAATAAGCGACGAGCCAGGCGGCGATGATGACTACGAGCAGCGAGGCAAGGGTAATGCCTGTCCATTTGAGAATCTTCCTTATCATGGGGTATGCAATTTTAACGGTACAAAATTACCGGTCGGCTTTTGTGTGAGTGGTACGAAACGGGGAGTAAGATGTACGAATAACGGATCGAAACGCGCATAAAAAAGGGCGGCCTCCTTTCAAGACCGCCCATACATTGGTTCTTCAGATACGGCTGACTCTTTCAGCCGGCCATCCTATTTAAAAGCCGATTATCATATTCATTACCCGCCTCTCCTGGTTTTACGGCTTTACGTAGATGTATCCAAACGCACCAGTTCCGTATTACTACGGACAACGCCCGGTAATAGGGGCATTCAGCCGCGCCAACCGGCGTACAACCTCAGGACGCGCGCCAGCAGAACCGCTAACAGGGCTGCCGCCAGCAAAATGCCCATCCATTTTATCATTTTCCGAACCATGGCTTCCAACTAATTTTACCCTGCAAAAATATCCCGGCGTACCCTGCCAACGGGTACGTACAACGGATTAACAAATACGTAAAACGGATTTACAATGACACCCCAGACAACAACAAACGTTAGCGCTCCCTACTCCTACTTACATGCCGGTACCGCGCATTACAAATTTTTCACCGAAATGGCTCTACCTGTGCGTCGCCCACGCCCGCACTATCAATTGAAGCCCGCCGACATCAGCGCCATGCATAGCGTAAAGGCGTATGTGCAACAGCACTTCCTCGACGATAATCTCAGCCTCAAACTGCTTTGCCAGCGATTCGGGTTAAACGAATTCAAACTGAAAAAAGGATTTAAGATGATGTTTGCGCAAACGGTTTTCGGTTACGCACATCAACTTAAAATGCAGTTGTCGCGCGATATGCTGATGACGCAAAACATGAATGTGAATGAAACCGCGGAGTTACTCGGTTACAGTACCCCTAACCATTTCTCGGCGGCGTTTAAGAAGATGTATGGCTTTTGCCCGGGGAAATTACTGCGCTAGCTATAAAATAAAACAGGCTGTAAAAGATTTACAGCCTGTTTCTTTGGAGTAGATTTTTTCTCGATGTTTTCGTGGTTTTGTTAGGTTGATAAATTGGTAAGGAAAGTAATTAACCCAAATTTAACGTTCTCTTTACAGAAAACCATCACACTAACATGTAATTATTTTTCGCTTGTAAAGTAAGTGTCACGTTTGATATCGTGACACTTTATAACATGCGATTAATTAGAATATATATTTTGTTGATAAAAAGTTAGATGTTTGATCACTAACAATCTTATTGATGAGCGCTTTGTTTTGCTCCGTTTGCTTTGTGGCCACCAGTGAACGGATCGAAAATGCGCGCAGCGCGTCAAAAACAGACAAAGTGGCTTCCGCGGAGTCTTTTCTCCCGGTGAAAGGGAAGATATCCGGACCACGCTGACACTGACAATTGATGTTCACGCGGCTCACCTGGTTCACCAGCGGGTCGATCAGCGACGCGAGTTCCGCGGCGTTGTTCGAGAACAGGCTCACCTGCTGTCCGTGGCTCGATTCGATCAAATACTCGATCGGTGTTTCGATATCGTCGAACGGCAACACCGGGATCACCGGGCCAAACTGCTCTTCGCTGTACATCTTCATCTGTGAATTTACCGGGTATAACACCGCCGGATACACGAACGATTCATTGGTGGCGCCGCCGTGTTTGTTGATCACTTTAGCGCCGTGTTTCACCGCGTCTTCGATTACCTGCCGCAGGTACGCAGGCTTCTGCGGTTCGGGTAGCGGCGTCAGCGCCACGCCTTTCTCCCAGGGCATACCAAAAGGGAGTTGCTCAATGGCTGCCGACAATTTCGTCAGGAATTGATCGGCCACTTTACGGTGTACGAATATGATCTTGATCGCCGTGCAACGCTGGCCGTTAAAGGACAGGGAGCCCAGTACACATTCCTGCACCGCCAGTCAATATCCGCCTTTTCTGTAATGATCGCGGCATTTTTTGCATCAAGACCCGTGGATGGCGCGGAGCCGGTTTACTTTCGGGTGCATTTTCTTCAGCTGATTCGCCACTTTGGAAGAGCCGATTAACGTCAGCACGTTTATTCTGCCAGATTCCATCAGCGGCTGAATAATCACATTACCGCGACCGTAAATCGTGTTCACCACGCCTTTGGGGAAACAGGCGCGGAACGCTTCCAGCAGCGGGTAATGCAATAATGTACCGTGCTTCGGCGGTTTAAAGAGCAGGGTGTTACCCATGATCAGTGCCGGTATCAGCGTGGTAAAGGTTTCGTTGAGCGGGTAGTTAAAGGGCCCCATACACAACACCACACCCAGGGGGCTGCGGCGTATCTGGCCAATAATGCCCTGCTCCTGCTCGAAGCGCGATGACTTGCGGTCCAGTTCCTTCAGCGCGTCGATAGTGGCGTGAATATATTCAACGGTACGGTCGAACTCTTTTTGCGAATCGGCATACGATTTACCAATTTCCCACATAATGAGTTTTACCACCTCGTCTTTCTTTTCAATCATTTTGCCGGTGAACTTTTCCACACAGCCGATCCTTTCGGAAACGGACATAGTGGGCCATTCGCCACGGCCATTGTTGTACGCCCTTTCGGCATCATCGAGGGCTGCCATGGCTTCTTCCTGCCCGCAGAGCGGATAGGAACCGATCACCTTTCGTTGCAGGCCTTCGGCCGTTTTTATACAGATGGGAGACAATACGGTGTGTACATCACCTGTCCAGGGTTTCATTTCGCCGCCAGACAAATATTCGCGCTGGTGCATTTCGTTGGAAAGGCGGAAGGCTTCCGGGATAGCGTTTGCTTCGGGGAAGATACGGTTTAACTGTTCTTCGAATTCCATAACTGTTTGATTGAGACGGGCAAGATAGAAAAAGCCGGTGGAAATCCCACCGGCCTTCACATTAAAACTGTGCAAACGTTTTCGCTACTTTTTGAGGGCTTCTCTTGCAATTACGATCTTTTGTATTTCGGAAGTGCCTTCGCCAATGGTGCAGAGTTTCGCATCACGGTAAAACTTCTCTACCGGGAAGTCCTTCGTGTAGCCATAACCACCAAATATCTGCACCGCTTCGTTAGCCGCTCTCACGGCCACTTCTGATGCATAGTACTTGGCCATGGCCGCTTCCTTGGTCATCGGTACCTTACGGTTTTTCATATCCGCCGCCTGCAGGGTGAGCAGTTCGGCCGCTTCTATTTCCGTGGCCATATCCGCCAATTTAAAGGAAATGCCCGGAAGGAAGCAATAGGTTTATCGAACTGATGGCGTTCCTGCGCATACTTGCAGGCCGCATCGAACGCCCCTTTCGCGATACCGAGCGACAAGGCAGCGATAGATATGCGGCCGCCATCCAACACTTTCATCGACTGGATGAAGCCTTCTCCCACTGCGCCCAGCACATTGCCGGCCGGGATACGGCAGTTGTCGAAAATCATTTCGGCGGTTTCGGAGGCACGCATGCCGAGCTTATTTTCTTTTTACCACCGCTGAAACCCGGCGTGCCTTTTTCCACGACGAAGGCGGTCATACCGTGACTGTCGCGCACTTCGCCGGTACGGGCAATCACCACCGCCACGTCGCAGCTTTTACCGTGCGTGATCCAGCATTTGGTACCATTCAGCACCCAATGGTCGCCGTCCTGTTTAGCCACACATTTCATGTTCATGGCATCGGAGCCGGTGTTGGGCTCTGTGAGTCCCCATGCACCGATCCATTCGGCGGTGGCGAGTTTAGGCAGGTATTTTCTTTTCTGTTCTTCATTCGCAAACTGAAGAATATGGCCGGTGCAAAGCGAGTTATGGGCGGCTACGCTCAGGCCTATTGCTCCGCAAATCCGGGAAACTTCGCTTACCACGGTTACGTATTCGAGATAACCGAGTCCGGCGCCGTTGTACGCTTCGGGCACAAGTACGCCCATGAGTCCCAGGCCGCCGAGTTGTTTAAAAAGATCGATGGGGAAGGTCTGGTTTTCATCCCAGTCCATAATGTGGGGTTGCATATGCGTTTTTCCGAAATCCCTTATCATCTGCGCGATCTGTTGTTGCATTTCCGTAGGCTCAAAATTCATAACAGGAAAAGTGGTTTAATTGATCGTGATGTAATTTTCAAGTTTACGATAAATAATATCATCCACCAATGGCAGCTGTTTCAACTCTTCAAGCGCCCTGAAAGGCCCGTGAACACTACGGTAACGGATAATCTGTACCGCCAGTTTCGTGTTGATGTATGGATGTTGTGCTAAAGATTTCTCATCTGTTTGGTTGAGATCGATTTTCCTTAGAGAAATGCTACCCATGCGAAGAAAAGGTTGAATTTTATTAAAAACCGAATCAGGCAGGCCATAGGTTTCTTTCACTTGCTCCGGGTAGTAGAAGCCTCCAAGTCGTTCCCGGAACCGCACAATCCTCCTCGCAAATCCCGGGCCGATGCCGGGCAACTGCTCCCAGGCTGCGGAATCCGCCGCGTTTACATCAACGGCTTCCGGCCCCCGGCGGGGTTCCCAGGTCTTTTTGTAAATGGTATCCCGCTTTTCAGCAATGCGTACATACGGCAGCAGGCGTTGATAGTCCTCGGGGGACAGCGTGTATATTTTCTGCAAATCTTCCGGTTTCCGGAAGCGACCGCCCTTTGTTGTAAAGTTCGAGATGGCGCGGGCAGTACGCTCTTTATCCCCATTTTCATCCAGTCTTCTTTTGATACATGATTGGGATCGAAGGGCGCCATGACCGGCTTTATGCCGGAGGCGCTTTAACCGCGGGCGGCGTTTCTTTCGCCGGGCGGCTTGCCAGGAACAGCGCGACCTCCCGTTCGAACGCGGCAGTATCGACAATGGGCCTGGTAAGGACATACGGCGCCACATAAGGCACGGCGTAGATCATCAACATAAAAAGCAATAACAACAGCACGCCGGTACGTTCGCGCGCGGAAAAGTCGAGGTACTCCCGAATAAATTTTCGAAGCATGGGTTAACAAATTTAGCGATATGAATGTACGCTAAATTTCGATGTGTAAACCGTCGTATGCCAACGCCACACCATCGGGCAGCGACTTCGCCACCTCGTCATGCAAGCCAAGCTGGTGGCTGATGTGGGTAAGATACAATTGCGGTATTTCCAGCTCGCGGCCAATTTCAATGGCCTCATTCAAGGTAAAATGCGAGATATGCTTTTCGTGGCGTAGCGCATTGAGCACCAGTATTTTTGAGCCTTTGATCTTTTCCTTTTCCTCCGGCGCAATGTAGTTTGCATCGGTAATGTAGGTAAAGTCACCAAAGCGAAAACCGGTCACCGGCATTTTATGGTGCATAACGTTAATGGGCGTGATGTGCAGGCCATTAATCGAAAAGGGATCGTCGGGAATGGTGCGGAGGTTGATTTCCGGAATGCCCGGGTATTTAAAATCCGCAAAGGCGTACGAAAACTCGCGGATGATCACGTTCTGCGAAAAGTCGCTCGCATAAATATCGATCGGGCGGTTCTGGAAATAGTTGAACGCGCGGATATCGTCCATACCGGCGATATGGTCCTTATGACTGTGGGTAATGAGCACGCACTCCGGTGTTTCATGTTGGCGCGCAACATCTGGTAGCGGAAATCCGGCGTGGTGTCCACTACAATATTGCCCGCTTCCGATGCCACCAGGATGCTGCTGCGCAGGCGGTTATCCTTCGGGTTCTTCGAAGCGCACACCTCGCAGGGGCAGGCTATTACCGGCACGCCCTGGGATGTTCCCGTTCCTAAAAATGTAATCTGGATGTTGCTCACAACTTATTCTGTAGCGGGGTTTTCGTCTGCATTTTCGGTTGCCGCGGCGTTCTCGGCATCGGCAATCGCTTTGCTGTCCAGCACCTGCTGGTATAGCTTCTGCGACTCGGCGCTCATAAAGTCGGGATCTACCTGATATTGGGCAAAATGTCCAGCAGCGTGTTAATACGCCCCTCTAGGGTGAGGAACTTATTCACCACCACTACTTTCTTATGCTCGAGTACGCAGTAGCCGGACATGAACGTGCCTTTCTCGTACCGGATCTGGTACTTTGACTCCTCGAAAATCTTTTCCAGCTTCGCCAGATTGTTGGGTGTGACTTTCAGATTCATGCTGCAAATGTAACAAAAGGCTTATTTGCTCACCATCCGCGCCACGGGCACAATCATCTCCTCAAGAGAAATGCCGCCGTGCTGGAAGGTATTGCGGTAATAGTTCACGAAATAGTTATAGTTATTGGGATAACACAGGTACCCGTCTTCCCGTGCAAAAATGTACGATGAGTTTACGTTGGGACGCGGCAGCCCGGCATCTTTCGGATCGCGGAATGCCAGCACTTCCTTGGGATCGTAGTTAAGGTTGCGGCCGTGTTTGTAACGCAGGTTGGTGGTGGTTTGCTTGTCGCCGATCACTTTAACGGGCGTTTTCACCCTTACGCTGCCATGATCGGTAGCCACGATCAGGTTGATCTTTTTATCCGCTACCTTCTTCAGCGCCTGGTGCAGCGGCGAATGCTCGAACCAGCTGGCCGTAATAGAGCGGTAAGACGTTTCATCGCCCGCCAGCTCCTTCAGCACTTCCATTTCCGTACGGGCATGGCTGAGCATATCCACGAAGTTATACACGATAATGTTCAGCGGAAAGTTCATCATGTTGTGAATGTTGTTCACGAGGTGCTGACCATCATTATGGTTCACCACTTTGGTATAAGAGAAACGCATATCGTGGCGCAGCCGCTGGAGCTGGCCCGCGAAGAATTTCTCTTCAAAAAGATTCTTACCGCCGTCTTCATCGTCGTTTTTCCACTCTTCCGGGAAGCGCGCTTCTATGTCTACAGGCAGCATGCCGGCAAATATGGCGTTACGGGCATATTGGGTAGATGTGGGTAAAATGCTGTAAAAAGTATCTTCCTCCACCACGCGGAACGATTCGGAAAAGATGGGCATGATCGTTTTCCATTGGTCGTACCGCAGGTTATCGATCAATATAAAAAAGTTGGGAACGTTAGGGTCCAGGTAAGGAAACACCTTGTCGCGGAACAGCGTATGCGACAGCACCGGTGCGTCTTTCGCGTTAGGCTTGAGCCAGTCGGCGTAATGGCGGGCAATGTATTTGGCAAATTCCGTATTGGCTTCGGCTTTCTGCGAGGCCAGCACTTCGGTCATGGATTCCGAATCGGCTTTCTGCATTTCCATTTCCCAGTATACCAGTTTCTTGTAGATGTCTGCCCAGCCGCGGTGGTCGGGATTATCATTGAGCGCCATGAACAGTTCGCGGAACTGTTGCTGGTAGGCCGTGGTGGTTTTTTCGGACACCAGGCGCTTGTTGTCGATGATTTTTTTGAGCGAGAGCAATACCTGGTTAGGGTTTACCGGCTTAATAAGATAATCGGTGATCTGTGAGCCGATGGCTTCGTCCATCACGTTCTCCGCCTCATTTTTGGTGATCATCACTACGGGTATCTGCTGGTCTATTTCCTTTATTTTGCCCAAAGTTTCCAGGCCGGTAATGCCGGGCATGGATTCGTCGAGCAGCACCACGTCTACAATATTTTCCCTGAGGAACTCCAGTGCGTCGTAGCCATTGGTAAGAGCCGATACCTGGTAGCCTTTGTTTTCGAGGAACATGATTTGCGAGCGAAGCGATTCAATTTCGTCATCCACCCAAAGTATGTTGATTTTGCTCATTCGGTCTTTATATATGTGATTTTAAATTTACGTCCATTTCGTCAAAAACCATTCCCCGATGTCACCGTGCTCATCCAATAAAAAAGAAAGAACGCAAAAACAGGTAGGGGTATTTTCTAACACAAGCGTCATATCATTAAAAAAGTGGGGTATGAACGATTAGTACGTTAGCTTTGTACCGCTTCCGAAAAAGTTATTGAATGGCTGAACGCAAACGTAAAATTATAAACGATCCGGTATATGGTTTCATCACCATCGACAACCCCTTGATATTCAAAATAGTATCGCACCCATATTACCAGCGTTTGCGTCGGATTCACCAGATGGCGCTTGCCCAAACGGTATATCCGGGTGCTATGCACACCCGGTTTCATCACAGCCTGGGCGCGTATCACCTCATGAGCTGCGCCTTATCAGAATTAAAAGGCAAAGGGTTCGAGATCACCGAAGAGGAAGAACTGGCGGCTAAAATGGCCATTTTGCTGCATGATATCGGGCATGGCCCCTACTCGCACGCCCCGGAACACTCGATCGTGGAGGGGTGTCGCACGAGGAAATCAGCCGCCTGTTAATGGAAGCGCTTAATAAAGAATTGGACGGCGCATTAACCCTCACTATTGAGATTTTTAACGGCATTTATCATAAGAAGTTCCTTCATCAGCTGGTTTCCAGCCAGTTAGATGTAGACAGGATGGATTACCTGAACCGGGACAGCTTTTTTACCGGCGTATCGGAAGGCGTGATCGGCTACGACCGTATCATTAAAATGCTGACAGTGCACCATGACGAGCTGATGGTAGAGGAAAAAGGGATCTATTCCATAGAAAAATTTATTGTGTCGCGCCGGCTGATGTACTGGCAGGTATACCTGCATAAAACCGTACTGAGTGCGGAAAACATGCTGGTCAAAGTACTGTCCCGCGCGAAACAACTGGCCTTAAGCGGCCAGGAACTGTTCTGCTCCCCCGCCCTGCGCTATTTCTTATATAACAAGGTGAGTAAGAGCAAGTTCGAGCAGGATCCGGAATGCCTGGCCATGTTTGTGCTGCTCGACGACTACGACGTGATGGGCGCTATTAAAGCTTGGGCGGGGCACCCGGACAGGGTGTTGAGCACACTTAGCAAGATGCTGATAAACAGGGATTTGTTCCGCGTGGTACTTAGTAACGAGGCTTTTGACCCGGAGACGATCGGCGTGCTGAAAAGCAAAGTAGCGGCGGCCTGGGGCTTTACGGGCGCCGAACTCGACTATTTCGTATTTGCCGACGACGCCACGCTGCGCGCTTATAACATGACGGACGAGAAAATCAATATACTTTTTAAAGATGGCACGTTTAAGGACATTTCGTCGATAGATAATGCATTAATCAGCCATACATTGGCTATACCGATAAAAAAATTCTACATTTGTCATCCGAAAATCTAGGCTAACAACGTTTTATAAAAGAATTAACACGTTATATATTACGTTTATATTATCCGGTGATGGCCTGGTAGGTAACATTTCAAATTATAACTATGCAGTTTAGCGCATTACAATTGGCTACCATTCTGAATGGAAAGCTGGAAGGAAATCCGGACGTTAAAGTACACAACATCGCTAAAATTGAAGAGGCGGGCGAAGGGCTGTTGAGTTTCATCGCCAACCCGAAATACGAAGAATTTATCTACACTACGCAAGCATCTATATTAATTGTAAACGACAGCCTGGTGGTGGAGCGTCCTATAACGCCAACGCTTATACGCGTGAAGGACGCATACAGCAGCTTTGCCCTGTTACTGGAAAAATACAACCAGATGGCGGGCGATAAAAAAGGCATCCAGCAGCCCTCGCACATTCCCGCTTCGGTGAAAATGGGCGAAAACGTATATATTGGCGCCTTTGCCTACCTGGGCGAAAACGTAACGATCGGCAATAATGTAAAAATATATCCCGGCGTATACCTGGGCGATAATGTGAAGATCGGGGATAACACTTGTTTGTTTCCGGGTGTTAAAGTATACGACTTTTGCCAGATCGGCAAAAATGTAATTCTGCATGCGGGTTGCGTACTGGGTGGTGACGGCTTTGGCTTTGCACCGCAGCAGGATGGCAGCTACAAGAAAGTGCCGCAGATCGGCAACGTGGTGGTGCACGATAACGTGGAAATCGGCGCCAACACAACCATCGACCGGGCTACCATGGGCTCTACGATCATTCACTCGGGCGTAAAACTGGATAACCTGATCCAGATCGCGCACAATGTGGAAATCGGCGAGAACACTGTTATTGCAGCACAAACCGGCGTTTCGGGCAGCACCAAAATAGGCCGTAACTGTATTATCGGTGGCCAGGTGGGTATCGTTGGGCACATCCAGATTGCGGATGGCACCAAGATCAATGCCCAGAGCGGATTATCTAAATCAATTACAGATCCTAATAAATCGCTCACCGGTTCACCGGCGTTTGATTATAAAAGTTCACTGAAAAGTCAGGCAATTTTTAGAAATTTGCCGGATTTGGAAAAAAGAGTGAAAGAACTCGAGGATATGGTTAAGCAATTACTATCCGAAAGAGAAGGTGTTTAAACATTTGTAAGGAACGTTTTTATAGCTATTAATTATGATGATGGAAAATACGCAGTTGCCCAACCAGCAAACCCTTAAGAGCCAGGTTACAATATCCGGCGTTGGTTTACATACCGGCGCCCATGTGAATATGACCCTTAAGCCGGCCATTGCCGGTTTTGGTATCAAGTTCCAACGCATAGACCTGCCGGACCAGCCGGTAGTAAAAGCGGATGTGGACTACGTTGTAGACACCGCACGCGGCACAACCCTTGAGCACAACGGCGCCAGGGTGAGCACCGTAGAACACTTACTGGCAGCACTGGTAGGTTGTGGCGTGGATAACGTACTGGTAGAACTGAACGGTCCGGAAATTCCTATAATGGACGGCAGTTCGCAACCCTTTATCGATATCATCGAAGAAATAGGCATACAGCCGCAGGATGCCAAAAAGATCTACTATTCCATCGATACCAACATCAGCTATTATGATGATGTGAAGAAAGTGGAAATGGTGGCTTTACCGTCTGTGGACTACCGCATCACCACGCTGATCGACTTCAATTCGCAAGTGCTGGGCACCCAGCACGCGAACCTGAAGCACATGGACGATTTCAAAAAGGAAATTGCGCCCTGCCGTACCTTCTGCTTCTTGCACGAGCTGGAGTACCGGTAGCCAACAACCTGATCAAGGGCGGCGATATCAACAACGCGATCGTAGTAGTTGATAAAGCGATGACGGAAGAAGAACTGGACCGCCTGGCGAAGATCTTCAACCGCGACAAAATGAGCGTTCAGCGCGAAGGCATCCTGAACAACATTTCGCTCCGTTTCCCGAACGAACCGGCACGTCACAAGCTGCTGGACGTAGTAGGTGACCTGGCGCTGATTGGCTACCCGATCAAGGCGCATATCATTGCGAACAGACCAGGCCACGCTTCGAACGTGGAGTTTGCTAAAAAGATCAAGGCATATATCAAAAGAATAAACACGCGAAGGATGTTCCCATCTACGATCCGAACCAGCCTGCCGTGTTTGACATCAACCGCATTGCGCGCACCCTGCCCCACCGTTACCCGTTCCTGATGGTCGACAAGATCATTGACCTCACGGACAATATGGTAGTGGGCATTAAGAATGTTACCTTTAACGAGTACTTCTTCCAGGGTCACTTCCCGAACAACCCGGTAATGCCGGGCGTGTTGCAGATCGAGGCATTGTCGCAGGTGGGTGGCATGCTGGCGCTGAATACCGTGCCGGACCCGGAAAATTACGATACTTATTTCCTGAAAATCGATAACTGTAAGTTTAAACAGAAAGTACTGCCCGGCGATACACTGGTGATGAAGATGGAATTGCTGAGTCCTATCCGTCGCGGTATCGTGGAGATGCGCGGAACGATTTTCATCGGCAATAAAGTGGCTACCGAAGCCGATCTCATTGCACAAATCATCAAATCAAGATAAGGTAAAAAACAGCTTAATGATCCATCCGCTTACGTACATACATCCGGACGCCAAAGTTGCGCCCAATGTTAAAATCGATCCTTTTACCGTTATCCACAAAAACGTAGAGATAGGGAAGGGACCTGGATAGGTTCCAATGTGACGATCATGGAAGGCGCGCGCATCGGCAGCAATTGCCGCATTTTCCCGGGCGCCGTGATCTCTGCGATTCCGCAAGACCTCAAATTCGCCAACGAAGAGACTTCAGTAGAAATAGGCAATAACACCACCATCCGTGAGTATGTAACCATTAACCGCGGTACCAAAGATAAATGGAAGACCAGCATCGGCAACAACTGCCTGATCATGGCTTACAGCCACATTGCACACGACTGCGAAGTAGGCGATTACTGCGTGTTCTCCAACAACACGACGCTGGCCGGCCACATTACAGTGGGTAGTCACGTAGTGCTGGCGGGCATGGTAGCCGTACAGCAGTTCTGTAAAATCGGTGACCATGCGTTTGTAACAGGAGGTTCGCTGGTACGTAAAGATGTACCGCCTTACGTAAAGGCCGCACGTGAGCCATTAAGCTATGTGGGCGTTAACTCCGTGGGCCTCAAACGCCGCGGCTTTTCCCTGGAAAAGATCAACCACATCCTCGACATTTACCGCATCATTTTCGTAAAAGGCAATAATATATCCAAAGCCATCCGCATCATTGAAGCCGAGTTTCCGGCTACGGACGAAAGGGATGAAATCCTTTCTTTCATCCGCGATTCCGGCCGTGGTATTATGAGAGGTTACAGCACCAAGTCCAATGACGATCTCGCTTAACAACGTTGGAAAACGGTTCAATTACGACTGGATATTCCGCGGTGTAACGCATACGTTCAGCGAAGGGCAGCAGTACGCTATCCTGGGCCACAACGGTTCCGGAAAATCAACGCTGTTGCAGGTGATCAGCGGTCACCTTCATCATAACGAAGGAAAATTAGTTTATACCCATGATGGCGCTGCGCTGGAACAGGAATACCTGTTCCGGCACAGCGCCATTGCTGCTCCATACCTCGAACTGGTGGAAGAATTTACCTTGCAGGAGATATTCGACTTTCACCAGACCTTTAAACGTTTTATACCCGGTTTTAAGCCCGGGCAGATCATGGAAGCCGTGGGACTGGAAAAAGCGGTCAATAAACAGGTGCGTAACTTTTCCTCCGGGATGAAGCAACGCGCCAAATTAGCCCCGGCCATTTTTTCGGATGTGCCGCTCCTGTTGCTGGACGAACCCTGCACCAACCTGGACGCCGAGGGTGTAGCGCTTTACCAGCGGCTCATAGCGGAACATGCCATGCAACGCACCGTGATCGTCAGCTCTAATGACCCCGACGAATACAACTTCTGCCAGCAGCTGCTGCGAATCACAGATTACAAATAGCACATCTTCCCAAATTGTTAAATATAGACCCGGAAACACGCGCTTTCCCGGGAGATTGTGTATTTTTCCGCCCGGGATTGCAAACCCTCCACGCTTTTAACCTATGAGCACAAGCAACAAAAAGTCATTAACGGCTGGGCCATGTACGACTGGGCCAACTCGGTGTATAACCTGGTCATTACAACTACCTTTTTTCCGGCCTACTTTGTAGGCATTACAAAAACGAAGCCACCAATGACTATGTAAACTTCTTTGGCCTCAATGTACTCAACTCTTCGCTGTACACTTATGCCCTGTCGTTCGCCAACCTGCTGGTGGTGCTTTGTTTGCCCATCTTATCGTCTATCGCCGATACACGCGGCAACAAAAAGGGCTTCCTGCGCTTTTTCTGTACCATCGGTGCACTGGGCTGCTCATCTTTATTCTTCTTCCGCGAAAGCATGATCGGCGCCTGGTACCTGGAGTACGGTGTGATCTGCTTCGTTATCGCCACGCTGGGATATTCCGGCGGCCTGGTATTTTATAACTCCTATCTCCCCGAAATTGCACCGGTGGAAGACCGCGACCGTGTAAGTGCACGCGGTTACGCTTACGGCTACATTGGCAGTGTGATCCTGCAACTGGTAGGCTTCTTCCTCGTCGCGGTAAAACCTTTCGGCATCGATACTACCACCGCCATCACGCTTACATTTTTGCTGGTGGGCATCTGGTGGTTCAGCTTTGCGCAGATTACATTTAAACGCCTGCCGAGCCACTTCGCGAAGGACCAGCCAAAGGGCAACATCTTCAAAGATGGTTTCGTGGAACTGAAGAAGGTATACTTCCAGGTGCGGAAAATGCCTGTACTCAAAACCTATCTGCGCGCCTTCTTCTTTTACAGCATGGGCGTACAAACCGTGATGCTCGCCGCCACCATCTTCGGTAAAAAAGAACTGCAGATGGAAGACCAGATGCTCATCTTCACCGTAGTGGTGATACAGCTGGTGGCCATCCTGGGTGCCTGGGCCATGGCGAAGTTCTCCGAAAAGTTCGGCAACTTCAAGGTATTGATCGCTGTAGTATTGCTCTGGGTATGCGTTTGCACCGGCGCGTACTTTACGCATACGCAAACACAGTTCTTCATTCTCGCGGGACTGGTAGGCCTTGTAATGGGCGGTATCCAGTCACTCAGCCGCTCTACGTACGCCAAACTGATCCCGGTAACCAAAGACACCACTTCGTTTTTCAGCTATTATGATGTAACGGAGAAACTGGCCATCGTGATCGGTACGTTCTCCTTCGGGTTCATTGAACAGGTTACGCAGTCGATGCGCAACTCCGTACTCGTACTGATCGTGTTTTTCAGCATCGGTTTAATATGGCTGTTCTCTGCTTTGCTCAAACAACGTAAATTAGCAGTAGAGAGTCAAACAGCGACAGCATGAAATTATACACCATCAATACCGGGATGTTCAAATTAGACGGCGGCGCCATGTTTGGCGTAGTGCCGAAGACCATCTGGCAGAAACTGAATCCACCGGACAATAACAATCTTTGCACCTGGGCCATGCGCTGCCTGCTCATCGAAGACGGCAAACGTTTAATATTGATCGATAACGGCATCGGCGATAAACAGGACGAAAAGTTTTTTGGGCACTACTACCTGCATGGCAATGATACGCTCGAGAAATCGCTGGCAGCACACGGTTTCCATCGCGATGATATTACCGATGTATTCCTCACCCACCTGCATTTCGACCACTGCGGCGGCAGTATCCCGGCGCGAGGGCAATACATTCGTTCCCGCGTTTAAAAACGCACGCTACTGGAGCAATGCAAGGCACTGGCAATGGGCTACACAACCGAACGATCGGGAAAAGGCATCTTTCTTAAAAGAAAATATTTTACCGATACAACAAAGCGGCCAGCTGGAATTTGTGACCTCGAAAGAAGGCATTGCCTTTACCGATGACATCAGCATCCGTTTCGTGGACGGCCATACGGACGCCATGATGCTGCCGCAGATCAAGTATAAAGACCAGACCATTGTGTATATGGCGGACCTGCTGCCCTCCGCGGCACATATTCCCATTCCCTACGTGATGGCCTACGACACACGCCCGCTGCTTACCCTCGATGAAAAGAAAAGCTTTTTGCAGGAAGCACTGGACAAAAAATACATTCTTTATTTTGAGCATGACCCCATCAATGAATGTGGCGTGCTGCAACAAACTGAAAAAGGGATCCGCCTGGGAGAAGCATTCCCCCTGAGCGCCCTGTAAACTGGCTATGCATATTACACCTGATAACAAATTGAGGAAATTGATCGTGGTGGGCGACCGGGTGCTGATAAAACCGACCACACCGAGCGACCGTACCGCCAGCGGCCTATACCTGCCACCCGGCGTGGCCGAAAGGGAAAAAACACAACAGGGATACGTGATCAAGACCGGTCCCGGTTACGCGATCCCCGTTCCATCGGAGCCCGACGAAAGCTGGAAACCGGAGGAAGAAAAAGTGAAGTATATTCCCCTGCAAGCCCGCGAAGGCGATCTGGCCATCTTTTTAGTGGGTGGATCCACAGAAGTGGAATACCAGGGCGAAAAATATTATATCGTTCCGCAGAACTCAATTTTGTTATTGGAGCGGGACGAAGAACTGTAAAACGCGATACGATGCAAAAAATGATGATTACCGGTGCAGCTTTGATGCTGGCCATTTTCAGCTCCTGCCAGCAGGGTGGAAAAACAGAAGGTAAGGATACCACCGTGACCAGTGAACAGGCGCAGGTAGATTCTGTAAAACTGTTGTCGGAAGAAGTGATGAACAGTCACGACGAAGGCATGGTGGGCACCATGAAAATGCGTAGCCTGAAAAAGAACTGGACAGCGCGATCACTGCCGACAAGAAATCGGGTAAAGCGGTCGATGCGTTCACCAAAGCAAGGATCGGGCTGGATTCAGCCAACGCCGCCATGGACAGCTGGATGCACGCATATGACATGGACATGGAAGGAAAAGACGATGCAGCGAAAAAGCATACCTGCACGCAGAACTGGAAAAAGTGAAAGTGGTGGAAGAAAAGATCAAAACTGCCATCAGCGATGCCCAGACCGCGCTGAAAAAATAACCAGTACGGCAGTCCCCCAACGACTGCCGTATGCTTTCCACATCTCCCTAAAACTTTCGCTATGGCTAATAAAGAAGCCTTTCTCGAATACATCCAAAGGGTTACACGTTTAAAGGTGAACACTTTAAACTGGGCTGCGCCATCCTCGACGGGGAAGTGGTGACCGGCGCGGACGTGCTCCTGCCGCTGAAAACGCTGAACCGCCACGGCCTCATTGCGGGCGCTACCGGTACCGGTAAAACGAAAACCCTGCAGGTGATTGCCGAAGGTTTGAGCGATGCCAGCATCCCCGTTTTGATGATGGACATCAAAGGTGACCTGAGCGGTATCGCAGCAGCCGGCGCCATCAACCCAAAAATCGAAGAAAGATACCGGAAGATAGGCGGGACTTACGTTCCGACCGCTTACCCTGTGGAGCTGCTGTCGCTAAGCCATGACAAAGGCGCAAGGCTGCGGGCTACGGTAAGTGAATTCGGGCCGGTGCTGTTATCTAAAATTTTGGAGCTGAATGATACCCAGTCGGGCCTTGTGGCCATGATCTTTAAGTATTGCGACGACAACAAACTGCCGCTGCTCGACCTGAAAGATTTCAAGAAGGTTTTGCAGTACTTTGGCGGCGAAGGCAAAGCGGAGGTAGAAAAAGAGTATGGGAAGATATCTACCACCTCTACCGGCACCATCCTGCGTAAAGTGATCGCACTCGAACAGGAAGGCGCGGAACAGTTCTTTGGCGAACCTTCGTTTGAAGTGGACGACCTGATGCGCATCAGCGACGACGGCCGTGGCGTGATCTCTATCGTTCGGGTAACGGACATACAGGACAAGCCGAAACTGTTTTCCACCTTTATGTTGAGCTTGTTGGCGGAATTATATGCCACCCTGCCCGAAGAAGGCGACCTGGACAAACCGAAACTGGTGATGTTCATCGACGAGGCACACCTGATTTTCCAGGAAGCCAGCGAGGCGCTGCTGCAGCAGATCGAAACCATTGTAAAGCTCATCCGCTCAAAAGGTGTTGGTATTTTCTTTTGCACACAGAACCCGATGGACGTGCCGCCTTCGGTACTCGGACAGCTGGGCCTGAAGGTTCAGCATGCGCTGCGCGCGTTTACTGCCGCAGACCGCAAAGCCATCAAACAAACGGCGGAAAACTACCCGCTTTCCGAATACTACAAAACCGACGAGCTGCTTACCCAGATCGGTATTGGCGAAGCGCTGGTGACCTGCCTCAGCGAAAAAGGCACACCTACCCCGCTGGCCGCCACTATGCTCACGTCGCCCCGCAGTCGTATGGACATACTGACCGACGCGGAGCTGGACAAACTGGTGAACAGCAGCAAACTCGTTAAAAAATACAACCAGACATCGACAGTGACAGCGCTTACGAAATTCTGACCGCTAAACTGGAGGAAGCGGCTGAAAAATCCGCCAAAGCAGCGGAAGAGGCGCCGGCTAAAACCAGTGGAAAGCAGAAGGAAGAAAAAGGTATCCTGGAGCAGGTGCTCACGAGCAGTGCGGCGCGGCAGGCCGGCAGAACGGCCGCCAACATCATTACCCGCAGCCTGTTAGGCGCGCTGGGATTGGGTGGGCGCAGCAGCAGTAAAAAGAAGAGCAGCTGGTTTTAATAATTTTTATCTTGCTAAAAAGAACAGAACGCATGCACGTACCCATTAAAACCGGTCTGTGCTCCTACGGACACAGCGGTTATGTATTCCACGCCCCCTTTATTCATCTGCACCCGGGTTTTGAATTCACTGCCATCGTGGAGCGCAGCAAACGCCAGGCCCAGCAACGCTTTCCCGAAGTGAAGGTGTATGGCAGCGTGGCCGAAATGATCGACGATAAAAGCCTGCAGTTGATCGTAGTCAATACGCCTAACAGCACGCACTACGAATACAGCAAAGCCGCCCTGATGGCCGGCAAACACGTGATCGTTGAAAAGCCGTTCACCGTGCATTCCGCCGAGGGCCGGGAACTCGCCAAACTGGCGAAGGAGAAAAACCTGATGCTGATCGTTTACCAAAACCGCCGCTATGACAGCGACTTTAAGATCATCCGAAGAGTAGTGCAGGAAGGACTTGTAGGCGATGTGCTGGAAGCGGAATTCCACTACGATCGTTTTAAAGAAGAACTGAGTTATAAGAAACATAAAGAAGTAGCACAACCCGGTACCGGCGTGCTGTACGACCTTGGCTCACACCTGATTGACCAGGCTTTGCAGCTTTTCGGCTTCCCGAAAGCCGTATTCGGCGACGTGCGCATCATCCGTAAAGACTCTTTGGTGGATGACTACTTCGAACTGATTTTGTACTACGATCAGCTGCGCGTACGCCTGAAGAGCAGTTACCTCGTGCGTGAACCGCTCCCGGCGTATATTCTGCATGGCCGCAAAGGTTCCTTCATCAAGTCGAAATCCGACGTACAGGAAGCGTTACTGCTGAAAGGGCTGCTGCCCGAAGGCGCGGACTGGGGTGCGGAAGCCCAGTACGAATGGGGTTTGCTCCATACCGAGATCAATGGCGAGGTAGTGAAGAAATACCTGCCATCTACGAATGGAAACTACATGGGCTTCTATGAAGACGTGTATGGCGCGCTGGCAGAAGGTAAACCCAACCCGGTAACACCCGAGCAGGGCATTGATGTGGTGAGAGAGATTGAGGCTGGCTTTAAGAGCAGCGCAGAAGGTGTTGTCGTGAAGTTCTGATTTTCGTGGCCGTCCCGGTACCCGGGGCGGCTTTTTTATTTCCGCCCGATCACCCCGTCTTTGTCCCGTACGATCATCCCCTCCGATAACATAAACTCCACCGTATCCAGTAGCAAGTCGTCCTTTATGCCGGGCAATGCTTCCACCAGTAAGGCAAACGTTAAAGGCTGCTCCAGTTGCTCCAGCACCAGTACCGCTATTTTATCAAACTGCGGGGCGCTCAGGCCGCCGGATTTTTCTTCAGGCAGATGTCGCAAACACCGCAGGGCGTGGCATCGCTTTCCCCAAAATAGCTGACCAGCGATTGTGTACGGCAAAGCTCCTGGTTCGTGGCGTAGTGCTGTACCGCATCGATCTTGGCTTCGTATATGCGGCGGCGTTCGGCAATGCGAAGCATGTCTATACGAAGGTATTGTACGGGCACGCGCTCCTGCAAAAGCAGAGCTGCGGTTCGTCTTTACGTTGCTGGTAACGGATAATCCCCTGTCGGTGCAGGCGCTGCAACCAATCGTGGATCGTAGCTTCATCGGCACGCAGGATGCGCATGAGCTGCTTTTCGTATATGGGTACCGGATTATCGAATATCCCCTGGTAGGTGCGGAGCAGCGCTTTAATCAACGGTTCCAGGTTGGAGCCATGCCGCTCATACTCCCATAGTGTTTCTTTATTGGTAATGAACTCCACGCGCGAAGGCATGTACACGCTTTCGCTCAGCTGCACGATGCCTTCGTGTTCGAGAATGCGCATAGCGCTGTAGGCCACGGTAATGTTCAGGCCGAACTTGCGCGCGAAGTCATTAATATCAAAGTCGAAATACACATTTTCGGCGCTGCCGATCGGCACCTGCAAATAGTTCACCACCCCCTGGTATACCTCGCGGATCTCGTCCAGCTGCGGGAATTGCAGTGGAATGCGGGCTTTCATTTCGGCCAGTTCCTGTTGCGTATATAACAGGATGCCGTACGCCTTTTGCTCGTCACGGCCGCCGCGGCCGGCTTCCTGGTAATAGGCCTCCGGGCTGTCCGGTACGTCATAGTGGATCACCGAACGTACGTCCGGCTTGTCGATCCCCATGCCAAAAGCGTTGGTACATACGACTACGCGGGTACGACCGGTAATCCATTCTTCCTGCCTGCTGGCGCGTTCTGCGGCGGGTAAACCGGCATGGTAATAATCCGCGCTGATGCCCTGCGACTGCAGCAGCGTGGCTATTTCTTTAGTATGCCGGCGGTTGCGGCAATAGACCACTGCACTGCCGGGTACCCTGTCCAGGATATGCCGGATGCGGTTCAGTTTCGCCTCTTCTTCAAAAACGCTATAAGACAGATTACTGCGTACAAAGCTCTTGGTAAAAACCTTGCCGTTGTCGAACTCGAGTTTCTCACAAATATCTTCCCTCACTTTTAGCGTAGCCGTAGCCGTTAAAGCCAATATGGGCGCTTCGGGAAAATAGCTGCGGATTTCTGCGATCTTCAGATAGGCTGGCCGGAAATCGTAGCCCCATTGCGAAATACAGTGCGCTTCGTCCACGGCGATGAGTCCTACATCCAGCGTAGCACAATGCGCCTGGAAATTCGGGCTTTGCAGGCGCTCCGGCGAAATGTATAAAAACTTGATTTTGCCATTCCGCGCCAGGTCCATCACCTTTTCCACATCCTTAAAAAACATACCGGCATAAATAGCCATGGCGGGAATGCCGCGCTTCTCCAGGTTTTGTACCGGTCTTTCATCAGGGCGATGAGCGGCGTTACTACCAGGCAAATGCCATCCAGCATCATGGCCGGCACCTGGAAACAAATGGACTTTCCTCCGCCCGTGGGCAGCAAAGCCAGCGTATCATGACCATTCAGCACGGAGTTCACGATATCTTCCTGTAAGGGCCGGAACTGATCGTACCCCAGTATTTTTGTAGTATGGAAACAGGTGAAGCCAAAGCGGCTTAAAAATACAGAAACTTTCAGCGGATAAAAAAACCGCTCCATATGGAACGGTTGTATTGCCGTGCAAGCTATACGTCAGGTATAAAGTCAGGACCAGGGTTTTCGGGAGTAATAAACAATGTATGCGTGTTATCGGTTACAAAGAAACCTTATCTCCCGGAAAACCCTTTATACATTCAGGAAAACAATTTACGCAATGCGGAATATCAGCTGTTCCTGCTGAGATGTGGCAGCGACCAGCCTCTCTTTAGAGAGATGATGCGGATGGAAATGACGGTAATGATGCCCACAATTTCATTCACGTTCTCCGGAACGCCCAGCTGGCGCAGTAAAACAAATATAACACCGCCGGCCAGGCAAGCCGTAGCGTAGATCTGCCGTGAAAAGATGAGCGGAATTTCGTTCACCATCATATCACGGATGACCCCGCCAAAGATGGCCGACATCATACCCAGGATAACCGCCGCTAAAGGATTTACACCGAATTGCAGGGACTTTTCCACCCCGAGGATCGTGTAAAAACCAATGCCGATCGTATCGAACAATAATAATGATTTGCGATACTGCTGCAGACGTTTTCTGAAAAAGATAGTGAGCAGCACACCCGTTGAAATAGCGAGAATGTAATAAGCATCCTTTACCCAGGCGATGGGATGCACGCCCAGCGTAACATCGCGGAGAGTACCGCCACCGATGGCCGTGATAAAGCCGGTAAAAAACACGCCGAAAAGGTCGTGGTACATTTTTTTGTCCCAGGCAGCCAGCGCGCCGGATATGGCGAACGTGAACGTGCCGATAATATCGATCCAATAGATCATCATGGCGGTAACGAAAGATTAAGTACGCAATGTTACAACACTTTCTTGAACCGCAACCGTACGGAATTTATGGCCAGTACAATGTCCGATACCGCCATCACCGCCGCGCCCAATATAGGATTGAGAAAGCCCAGTGCTGCTACCGGTATGGCCACCACGTTATACGCAAAAGCCCAGAAAAGATTTTTTTGATGGTAATGTAGGTATGCTTCCCCAATCCCATGGCCAGGGGCAAGGCGCCGAGATGATTGTTCAGCAGCACTACGTTCGCGCTCTGCATAGCCACCTGCGTGGCATCGCTCAGCGAAATGCCGATAGCCGCTTTCGCCAGTGCGGGCGCGTCGTTAATGCCATCGCCCACCATGGCCAGGGGCGCCACTTTCATAAGTTCTTCCACCTTCTGCAACTTCTGGGCGGGACTCTGCTCCGCATATACTTCGTCGATCCCCAGCTGCTGGGCGATATGGTAGCACTTGGAAGCCATATCGCCGCTCAGTAATATTGTTTTGATACCGGTGGCTTTTAATTGCCTAACAACCGTTACTGCTTCGGGCCGCAGTTCGTCCGTGAAGTCGATCCAGCCTGCCAGCTCATTATTTTTTACCAGGTAGATGTTGTGTGCTTTTTCCTCCGTGAGCCCTTCGGCCATTTTATAGGAACCCAGCCGCCATTCGTTGCCGGCTTTGTCTCTGGCCATCATTCCCACACCTTTTTGTTCGCGCACCTGTTGCAGCTGATAATCGCCCGCACCTTTCCATTGTGCCGTAATGGACTTAGCCACCGGGTGCGAAGAGTATTTTTCCAGGTTGATGACAATCGCTTTGAATTGCTGCTCGTCCATCCCAATCGCCTTATAAGCGCCGAGTTGCAGCTTACCTGTCGTCAATGTCCCCGTTTTATCGAATACGATTTGCCGGATGTTACGGAACATTTCGAGCGTATGTCCGCCTTTGATGAGGATGCCGTTGCGGGCGGCGCGGCCCAGCCCGACCATGACGGCAGCGGGGGTAGCTAATCCCATCGCACAGGGACAGGCGATCACGAGTACGGCTATACTCCGCATCATCGCACTACTGAAAGGCGTGTTACCGATCCAGTACCAGCCGGCGAACGTGAGTACGGCGATCCCGAGCACCAGCGGCACAAATACCGCACTGATGCGGTCGGCCAGCTTTTGCATGGGCGGCTTATTGCCCTGGGCCTGTTTTACCAGTTCGATGATATAGGACAGTACAGTATCCTTGCCGGTGGCGGTGATGAACAACTTGATACTGCCTTCCTCCAGGATCGTTCCGCCAATCACTTTATCCTTTTCCTTTTTGGCCACCGGCGCACTTTCCCCGGAAATCATCGACTCATTCACATGGCCGCTGCCCCAGTAAATAGTGCCGTCCATTGGTATTTTGTCGCCCGTGTTAACCAGTACCTGGTCGCCTACACGCAGCTCGCGGTTATCAATTTCATGAATATGCTCCGAGCCGTTTTCCGCGTGAATTTTGCGGGCGGTGGTAATCTGCATCCGCGCCAGTTCGGCGATGGCGGTGGTGGTTTGTTTTACAGAGCGCTCTTCCAGCAGGTTGCCGAGGAAAACGAGGGTGATGATGGCGGCCGCGGTTTCGTAAAACAGGTAGTCGCTGCCCAGTTGCAGCAGCGTACCGGTAAGACTGTAAAAATAAGCCGCCGTGGCGCCCAGCGTGACCAGTACGTCCATATTGGCCACCCCGTTACGTAAGGAACGGAACGCGCTGCGCCCAAAATGAGCCATGCCAACGAGGTATACGGGCGTGCTTAATGCCAGCTGTACCCAATGATTATGCAGCCAGTGCCAGCTTACCCACATGTGCAATAACAAGGGCAAGGTGAATATCAAACAGAAAAAGAATTTGAAAGCAAGCGTCTTATAAAAAGACTGCTTTATCGCTTCGGCGCCCGGTAGCACCACCTCATACCCCAACTGGTTAATGCCTTCCAGCACCGGCGTGACATCTGCTTCCGCCGGCAGCGAAAAGCTCAGTTCCTCTGTTGCGAAGCTGATAACGGGATTGTCTACCCCCTTTTTTTCCGGTATTTGGAGATGGTAAGCGCACAGTTGGCACAATTCATCCCTTTCACCTTACAGTTGATGGTTTGCATAGCCTGATTCGTTTGCACCGGGGTTGCGGGCCAATGGGCGGCCTCGACAAAATTACCAAACCATGGCTTTAAGGACCGAACTTTTAATGCAACCAGCGTGTATTTTTGCGGAATGGAAATGATCTTCTCATTCGATGAAATAGGACAAACGGCCGCCCGCTTCTGGGAACAGTTCCCCGAACAACGGGTGTTTGTACTGCACGGACAAATGGGCGCCGGCAAAACCACGTTCGTCAATGCCCTGTGCGCTGCCAGGGGCGTGGAAGACGCCACCGCCAGTCCTACCTTTTCGATCATAAACGAATATAGGTACCACGATGCAGCCGGCCGGGCCCGCTCTATCTTTCACCGGACCTCTACCGCCTGAAAAGCGCACAGGAGGCTGTGGAAGCAGGGGTGGAAGACACGCTGTACCAGCCGGACGCCATCAGCTTCGTGGAGTGGCCGGAGATTGTGGAAGAACTGCTTCCCGAAGGCACGATACACCTGCACCTCGAAGTATTGCCCGATCAAAAAGGCGGCTGACAGCCGGTGCAGCTGTTTAACAAATTAGCTTATCTTTGGCAGGACCTAACATTACCGAAATATTTCACAGTTTATGGAGCAAAGGCAAAAACCTGTTGTGAGTGCTGGCTTTACTTATTCCCCTCTGGAAGAAACGCTTGACATACGGCAGAAAAACCCGCGGCTGTTCATCGGTATCCCGAAAGAAACGTCTTTTCAGGAAAACCGCATCGCGTTAACGCCGGACGCGGTGAGCATCCTCTGTAACAACGGCCACCACATTGTGGTGGAACACAAAGCCGGCGACGGCTCACACTTTTACGATACCGACTATTCAGAAGCCGGCGCCGAAATCGTGTACGATAAAAAGGAAGTTTACAAGGCCGAGATCATCGTTAAATCAGCCCCGCTGAGCGACGAAGAAATTGAACTGCTCCACCCTCACCAGATCGTTATTTCCCCTATCCACCTGGCACTGTTAAAGGCGCCGCAGGTACAAAAGATGATGGATAAACGCATCACGTTGCTGTCGTACGAAAACCTGAAAGACGATGCGGGCACTTACCCCATTGTACGGGCGATGAGCGAAATTGCCGGTGGCGCGGTCATGCTGATCGCCGGTCAGTACCTGAGCACGAGCAATCGTGGTAAAGGCATTTTGCTGGGTGGGGTTACCGGTATTCCGCCAACGAAGGTGGTGATCATCGGTGCAGGCATTGTAGGCGAATTTGCGGCCCGTACGGCCATGGCCCTTGGCTCCTCCGTAAAAGTATTCGACAACAATATCTATAAGCTGAAAAGGCTGCAGAACAACATTGGCGTTCGGGTATTCACCTCCGTGATACAACCCAAAACGCTGGCCGATCAGCTCAAAACGGCCGACGTGGCCGTGGGCGCCCTATCTTCTCAAAGCGGGCGAACGCCCATCGTGGTCACCGAAGCCATGGTAAGCAACATGAAAGCCGGCTCCGTGATCGTAGACGTGAGCATTGACCGCGGCGGTTGTTTCGAAACCTCGGAAGTAACCACCCATGAAAACCCGGTGTTTAAGAAGTACGATGTGTTGCACTACTGCGTGCCTAACATTCCTTCTGGCTTTGCCGGTACGGCTTCGCAGGCGATAAGCAATGTGCTGATGCCGCTGCTCCTCGAAGCCGCCGACGATGGTGGTTTCGAAAACCTGGTGTGGATCAAACGCGGCGTGCGGAATGGCATTTACCTGTACAAAGGCGCACTGACCAACTATCACCTCAGTGAAAAATTCAAATTAAAATATACGGACCTGGAGTTATTGCTCGCCGTAAAAGGATAAAAGCAAAAGCCCCGGAATTCCGGGGCTTTTGCTTTTATGTAGATGTGCTTACACTTCCAATGAATAACCTGCCAGCAGAATAGCGATGATGGCCAGTCCCACCACGATACGGTAGTAACCCCACATTTTAAATCCATACTTCTTCAGGGTGCCGATAAAGAATTTGATGGCCAACATGGCCACCACAAACGCCACGGCATTACCGATGGCCAGCAGTTTCCAGTTTTCGGGATTCGCCGTCAACAGCTCATGACCTTTCAGGATCTTATACCCGGTGGCCGCCGCCATGGTAGGCACTGCGAGGAAAAACGAAAACTCTGCTGCCGCACTGCGTGTCATTTTCTGCTGCATACCACCGATGATAGTGGCCGCACTGCGGCTCACCCCCGGCAACAAGGCCAGGCACTGGAACAGGCCGATACGAATGGCCTGGAAGTAGCTGATCTTTTCTTCTGAATCGATTTCGGGTTTATTGAACCACTTATCAACAAATAATAACACCACGCCGCCAAGCACGAGCATCACTGCCACCACCATGGGGTTTTCCAGGGCCGCATCGATGTAATCGCCCAACAGATAGCCGAGGATCAATGCCGGCAGCACCGCAAATATCAACCTGATGTAAAACTGGAAACGGGAGAAGTCGAAAAATTTCTTCCAATACAACACCACTACGGCCAAAATAGCGCCCAGCTGAATACACACCTCGAACAACTTGGTGAATTC
Organism: Chitinophaga sedimenti; assembly: GCF_023156195.1. Taxonomy (GTDB): domain Bacteria; phylum Bacteroidota; class Bacteroidia; order Chitinophagales; family Chitinophagaceae; genus Chitinophaga; species Chitinophaga sedimenti. Next base: position 5,430,055 of record NZ_JAKUKA010000001.1, on the reverse strand, counting down.
ATCTTTATTGATGCCCATAATGGCGCTTGCAATAATCATGTGCCCGGTGGACGAAACGGGGATAAATTCGGTTAATCCCTCTACAATGGCGATAACAACCGCTTCAAAAATGCTCATCTGTTTTAGTGCTTATCAAAACAAAAGCGATGAGCTATTCATCGCTTTGGCTTCATTTATAAGAAATATGTTCAGGTTTATGCTTTAGGCTTACGCATGATCGCGTATACTTCCACACCCAGGCCGATCAGGATCACGATTGGCGCCAGGGTAATTCTGCGGAAACTGTACACGTCTTTCGCATCGAAAGAACCGTCGGAATTGCCACCGCCCATCATCAGCAGGAAACCAATAATGATCAGCACTACGCCGGCCAGCATATAAATGTAATTGTCTTTGCTGAACAGGCCTCTCGGGCTTTCAGATGTAGTTGTTTTTGCAGCTTCTTTAGCCATAAATAATTATTTCAGAATAAGTTATCAAAATTAATAAAGATCGTCGAGCCGCAGTTTCAGGTATTTCATCACCGAACGATGCGTGCTCAGGAAAGAAATGCCGATTCCCGGGATGATGAGGCCGACGAACAGCACGCCCAGCAGGAAGAAGTCGCGCATATTCTTCAGTTCGGGCACCTGCGTTTCCATAAAATAGATGATCGCAATGAGCCCCATAATTGCCAGCAGTGCGCTCACCGCGCCGTTGATAATGCTGCGCACATCAAACGGTTTGGCAATGAAGCCCCGCGTTGCCCCTACCATTTGCATGGTTTTAATCAGGAAACGATTGCTGAACATCGCCAATCGAATGGTATTATCGATGAGCACCAGTACCACTATGGCCAGCACAATGCTGATCACCGTGAGTACCAGGCCTATTTTACGTACGTTTTCGTTCAGTTGCTGCACCAGGGTACGCTGATAGTAAATTTCCCGCACATTGCTCCGCGCTGTCAGGCGCTGCTCGATTATTTTCAGGCTGTCCGGGTTTACATAAGCAGCATTGGGGCTGATTTCGATAGCATACAGTGGGTTATAGTCCAGCACAGAAGAAAAGTCCTCGAATTCCTTTTTAAAATCTTCCGCCGCCTGCGCTTTGGAGATATACTTGATATTTTTGGTGAATGGCTGTGCCGCGAGGGTGTCCCTTAAAGCCAGCGCCTGTTGTTCGGGTACATCATCCCTGAAAATAACGTTCAGCACGATGCTTTCCTTGAAATATACGCTCAATTTAGTGGCGTTGATCATGATGAGGCCGAGTACGCCCAGCATAAGCAGCACGAGGGCTACGCCGACGATAGAGTAAATGTAGGAAGGCTTCGATTTCTTAGCTGACGATTTTCCGGGTTGAGCCATTAATCTTTAGTTTATTGGCGAAAATAATAAAAATTAGCAGTTATGTTTACTTTTGCCATCTTAAACGGCATTTTAACATTTTTATTTTTTAATATATAGATTGAACGCTGTTCCAGTGCATGGGCGGCGCGTAAATTTCAGAACACCTCAGTTATATGGAATACAATTTCAGAGCGATCGAACAGAAATGGCAGCAGCGATGGAAAGATACGCACGCCTACCGCGTGCCGAATAACAGCCCCAAACCGAAGTGTTATGTGCTGGACATGTTCCCCTACCCTTCCGGCGCCGGCCTGCACGTAGGTCACCCGCTCGGTTATATCGCCTCCGACATCTACGCCCGATACAAACGCCTGAAAGGCTTTAACGTGCTGCACCCCATGGGCTACGACGCCTTTGGTCTGCCCGCCGAACAATATGCCATCGAAACCGGGCAGCATCCGGCCGTAACGACCGAAAACAATATTAACGCCTTCCGCAACCAGCTCGATAATATCGGCTTTTGCTACGACTGGGAACGCGAAATCCGTACCAGTGATCCGGCTTATTATAAATGGACACAGTGGCTCTTCCTCCAGCTGTTCGAAAGCTGGTTTAACCGCAAATTGAACAAAGCACAGCGCATTACCGACCTCGTGGCCATCTTCGAAAACGAAGGCAACGCTCACCACGAATGCCCGGGCGACCGCTCTATCCGCTTTACTGCCGCGGGCTGGAAAGGCTTTTCTGAAGCTGAGCAGCGCGACATCCTCATGCAATACCGTATTGCCTTCCTCGCTTACGCCGAAGTAAACTGGTGCGCCGAACTGGGTACCGTACTTGCCAACGATGAGGTGATCAACGGCGTGAGTGAACGTGGCGGCTTCCCCGTCGTAAAGAAAAAAATGCGCCAGTGGTTTTTACGCATCACCGAATACGCCGATCGCCTGCTCGAAGGACTGGAGCAGGTGGCGTACAGCGAGGCGATGAAAGACATGCAGCGCAACTGGATCGGCAAAAGCCGGGGTGCAGAGATTTCTTTTGACATTGAAAATGTGGAAGGACAGCAACTCGTGTGCTACACCACACGTCCCGATACGATCTTCGGCGTGGACTTCCGGTACTCGCGCCGGAACACGACCTGGTGGAACTGATTACCACACCGGAACAACGCGCGGCGATCGACGAATATAAAAACTATGTGCAAAGCCGCTCTGAACGCGAGCGCATGGCCGAAGTAAAACAGGTGACCGGCGCTTTCACCGGCGCTTATGCCCTTAATCCGTTCAATGGCCGCCAGATCCCGATCTGGATTTCCGAGTACGTGCTCGCGGGCTACGGCACCGGCGCTATCATGGCCGTTCCGTGTGGCGACCAGCGCGACTTTAACTTCGCCAAACACTTCGATATTCACATTACCAATATCGTAGGCGACGCCTACACCGGCGAAGAAGCCAATCCGACCAAAGAAGGCAAACTCGTAAACAGCGATTTCCTCACCGGCATGGATATGAAACCGGCCATGGAACTGGTCATTTCCGAACTGGAGAAATCCGGCAAAGGCAAACGCCAGATCAACTATAAAATGCGCGACGCCGGTTTCAGCCGCCAGCGCTACTGGGGTGAACCGTTCCCGATCGTTTACAAAAACGGGATTCCTTACGCAGTAGCCGAAAATGAACTGCCCGTTGAACTGCCTTTCGTAGAAAACTACAAACCCGGCGCCGAAGGCGAAGGTCCGCTCGCGAACGTGCGCGACTGGGTAGAACTGGCCGACGGAAGTCTGCGCGAAACCAATACCATGCCCGGTTACGCCGGCAGCAGCTGGTACTTCCTGCGCTTCATGGACCCGCACAATGCCGACACCTTTGCAGACCGCGCGGTGACTGATTACTGGAACCAGGTGGACCTTTACATCGGTGGCACCGAGCATGCGGTAGGTCACCTGCTGTACTCCCGCCTGTGGACAAAAGTATTCTACGATCTCGGCTTCATTAGTTTCGACGAACCTTATAAAAAACTCGTAAACCAGGGTATGATCACCGGCAGCAGCCGACTGGTATACCGCGTTCGCGGCACGCACCAGTTTGTATCTGCAGGATTGAAAGATAAGTACGAAACCGACGAGCTGCACGTAGACGTGAACATGGTCGACGGCCTGGAGCTGGACACCGAAGCCTTTAAACAATGGCGCCACGACTATGCCAATGCCGAGTTCATTCTCGAGGACGGCAAATACATCTGCGGCACGCTCAACGAAAAAATGAGCAAGCGTTACTTTAACGCAGTAAACCCGAATACGCTGGTAGAGAAATATGGCGCAGATACCTTCCGTATGTACGAGATGTTCCTCGGTCCGGTAGAGCAGAGCAAACCCTGGGAAACCAAGGGCATTGAAGGCGTACACCGTTTCCTGAAAAAACTTTGGCGCCTGTTCGCCGACGAGCAAAAGGGCTTAATCATCACCAACGACGCGCCCACGGCCGACGAACTGAAAACATTACACAAAACCATTCGCAAAATCGACGACGATTCCGAGCGCCTCAGTTATAACACGGCAGTGAGCGCCTTCATGGTATGCGTAAACGAACTAAGCGAACTCAAATGCCATAAAAAGCCATTCTCGAAAACGTATTGATCCTGCTTACACCGTACGCACCGCACATCAGCGAGGAACTGTGGAGTCTCATCGGCAACAGCGGATCGATACTGGACGCGGCTTACCCGGTATTCAACGAACAATACGTTACCGAAAGTGCAAAAGAATACCCGGTATCGATCAACGGTAAAATGCGTACCACGATTAATATTTCGCTGGACGTGGAAGCCGACGAAGCCGGCAAAATAGCCTTGGCCAACGAGATCGTACAAAAATGGCTCGAAGGAAAAGAACCGAAGAAAATCATCTTCGTAAAAGGGAAAATGATCAACATCGTTATATAAAACAAAGGGGGCTGACCAAGGCTTTGAGAATCACATAAACGATAACAGGTCTCCATCAGGTACCCGAATAAATTAGGGCTGACCATTACTCTTTGGTCAGCCCCTTCTTTTTTTTCCTGCGGAAGGAGCGCTGCTCGGCCCCGGTAGTCTCTCACTTAAACGCTACCTACATACTCACCCTGCTTTCTACATCGCCCAAACCATTCTTCCTGTCGCGCGCCGCTTTAATCTGCTGGCTGCCAAACTTCCATGAGAAACTTGCCCCCACTCTCCTGCTCTCCCAACGGTTAATCCAGCGGATTGTGGAGTTGTTCGTATAAATATCCGCATCGTAACGCTGCATATTAAAAGGGTCCTGCACGTTTAAACTAACACGGCCACGTTTCTTGAATACCGGTTTACTTACGCTGAAGCGGCCACCATACTGGGCTCGTTGTAAGCGCTGTGCGCCCGGCGCCGCAGTATTATAGAAAATACTAATTGCCAGCCGGAGATCTTTTGCCACTGTGAAAGTATTATCCAGGTTGGTTTCCGCCCCCAGTTACCATTGGAAAAGGTAGCCGAACGATATGCCGCATAGCCGGCACCACCACTAAAATCCAGCTGCCACCAGCTTTTCACGGGCAGGCTCAGGCTCACGCCCAGGTAACCGTAGTCGCTGCTGCCGATGTTCTGGTAGGTAACCGTTTGAATATTGTTTACCGTATCCTGCTGGTACATGCGGTTCACATCGTGGGTACCGCGGCGGTAATACAACGTTGTCCACAAAAACTGGCGGAAGCCATGGCGCAGTTCGAACGTATTGCTGTAAGAGGGCTGCAGGTAAGGATTACCGGTTTCCCTGTTATATGGATCAATTGCCACGGTAAACGGGTTCAGTGATTGATAAGAGGGCCTGTCGATCCGGCGCGAATAGCTGAAATTAAGGGTATTGTTATCATTGATTTGCTGCATCAGGTTAAGGCTGGGGAAAAAGCCTATGTAACGGCGCTGCACTTCCTGTCCGAGTGTGATGGAATGACCGGTAGCATCTGTTCTTTCTGCACGAAGCCCCGCCTGTATCGAAAACTTCTTCCATCCCTTGCCAACAGTCAGGTAAGCCGCCTGTATCTGCTCCGTATATACAAATTGGTTAGTACGGTTCTCGTCCAGTTCCCATTTACCAAGTAACAGTGAGTCGTAGCGGATATCGTTGTCTGTCCGTACCCGGTTTACTTTAAAACCCATTTCCACCCGCAGGGTTTTAGAAAAGTATTTTACATAATCTGCTTTCAAAGCCGCTGCCGAAACGTTTACCGGCGTTGCATTCCGCAGATCGATCACCTGCTGGCCGTTGTCGTTGGAAATGCTTTCGCGGTAAGTTTTATCGTACCGGGAATAATCCGCATCCATGTTGAACGTACTACCCAGCGAGTCGATTTCGTGCAGCAGGTTCAGGTTGTAACCCAGGCGGTGCCAACGGTCACTCGATTTAGAAACCGCTTTAAGTGCGCGGCCGCCGTCATATACCAGCGTATTCGCGTCGGTTACGGCATTGGTGGAGCTAAGGTTGCCATTGACCAGCAATCCAATGGTGGTACGGCTTGTCGGTTTATAATCGGCGCCACCATTCAGGTAATGATAGTTACCGATCGGGTGCCAGTAGTTGTCGTAATCCATCGTGGTTTTGCCGCTGGTAGTGGTACTTTGCGTGCGGTAGTTATAGGATTCTGAATAGCTGTAACTATAGTTGCCAAAGAAATTCATTTGTCTTTCCGGTAGTTCATGTTTAAACCGGCGCTGGCCTTGGGGTAGCGGCCTATCGAAAATGACGAGTACACATTGCCATTAACGCCCTGTTGTACATTTTTCTTCAGCCTGATATTAATAATGCCTGCGCCGCCAGCCGCATCGTACCGCGAGGAAGGATGGGCAATCAATTCTATTTTAGCCACTACATCGGCCGGCTGGTTCTTCAGCCAGGCGCGCAGTCCGTCGCCCGTAAGCGTGGAGGGACGGCCGTCGATCCAAATCTGTACGCCGGATTTGCCCATCATGACTAAATTTTCGTCCTGGTCCTGGCGCATGCCGGGGGCGTGCAGCAGCAGGTCGAATATGTTATTACCGGCGGCCATCACACTGTTTTCCACGTTTAACACCAGTTTATCAATCTGCTGTTCCACATAGGGCTTGCTGGCGCTGACGTTCACCTCTTTCAAGTCGGTGGCCGCGGGTTCCAGCAGCAGTTCAATACGCTGATGCGCACTGTCCAGTGTAAATACGGCACTGCGGGTTTTGCCGGCAGCGACCCTGTAACTGCCATAAGGCGCTGCAAGGGCGAAGCGGCCGAGACTATCGCACTGTCCGCCCTTTACAAGGCTGCTATCGCCGGCTTTTAGCAGGGCGATGGTAGAATAGGGCGCTGCCGGGCCGGTTACACGACCGGTTACGCGAGCCTGGCCAAAAGAATAAACCTGTAAAAAAACGAGGAGCAGGGTAATTATTGCTTTCATAATCTTTAAATTGAAGAACAGTACAAAGGTGCCTGTCCTTACCCGGCCGCACTCCGCCATTTATACCAACTGCCCCGCCCGTACGACGAACCGCACCGCCGGGCGTTCGTCGGATAGAAAAGGCGGTTTGTCGAACAAAAGGGCTGCCGGGACCAGGCTGCCGGTACTTTTGACATATGACGCAAACGCAACAACAACGCTTATCCGCCATCCTGCTGTTCCTTATGGTGCTGCTGGTCGACTTCTACCTGAATATCAGCGTGGACCTGCAATTCAGCATATGGGGAGTGGGCTACACCATCATTAAACTGGCAGTATTTTATATTAATTACCAATGGCTGCACCCGCGGTTGTTGACAAAGAAGAAGTATGCCTGGTGGGTATTAGGCGTTGTGGCCCTGGTATTAGGTGCGATTTCCCTGCGGTACCTGGTGGAAGAAATATTGTACCTCCGCTGGTTTGGCTACCACAATTACTTTGATGGTACCACGCTCGGATTTTATTATAAAGACAATTATCTCCGCTTCGGCACCTGGGTGATCGTCGGCAGCGTTATCCGCTTTACGCAGCAATGGTTTGTGTTACGCGAGCAACAGCGCGAGCTCGAAAAACAGCGCCTGACGGCCGAAGTATCATTCCTGAAGTCGCAGATTAACCCGCACTTTCTGTTTAATACGTTGAACAGCATCTACTCGCTATCTTATCAACATAATGAAAAAGCACCCGAAGCCATTTTGAAGCTATCCGAAATCATGCGGTATATGTTATACGACACCGAGGATAAACAGGCTCCGCTGGACAAGGAAATCCGCTACCTGCATAACTTTGTGGAGTTACAGAAACTGCGTTTCAATAACAATATGTACGCGGATATATTGGTGGAAGGTGAGGTTGCCGGTCAGTTAATTGCGCCGCTGCTGCTGATCGCGTTCGTGGAAAATGCCTTCAAACATGGTGTACTGGACGACCCCAACGACCCGGTAATGATCCAGTTGACGGTCAACGGCCTGCAATTACAGCTGTACGTGCAAAACCGCATCAACCACCACGTCAAGGACCAGACGGGCGGCATTGGCATTGCCAATATCAAAAGAAGACTGGCGCTGCTGTACCCCGGTAAACACACCCTGCACATTGAAAACAAGGACGACTACTATATTTGTGAACTGAACCTGCAACTGGCTTAGATATGCAAAAACTCCGCTGCATTGCAATTGACGATGAACAACTGGCACTGGACGTAATTACCGATTACGTACGCAAAACACCCTTCCTCGAACTGGTTTTCAGTACCACCAACGTGCTGGAAGCCTTGCCATACGTAGAAGGCGGCAATGCAGACCTCGTGTTTCTCGATATACAGATGCCGCAGCTGAATGGCCTGCAGTTCATGAAAATCATTCACGGCAAGGCCCGCGTGGTGCTCACCACGGCTTATGAGCAATATGCGCTCGAAGGATATGAGCATGATGTGGTGGACTATCTGCTGAAACCTATTGCCTACGATCGTTTTTACAAAGCGGCACAAAAGGCGCTGGGCGCTATTCGTCCCGCGCAGCCCTTACCCGTGGCTGAAAAGGCCACCGATACACCGGGATTCATCTTTGTTAAAACAGATAACAAAATGGTGAAACTCCAGCTGGCAGACATTCTTTATGTAGAGGGGCTGAAGGATTACATCGCCATCCAAACCACCACAGAAAAAATCATCACGCTCCAGAACATGAAGCGGATGGAGAAGATACTGCCCGCGCCCCGTTTCATGCGGGTACATAAATCCTACATCGTATCGCTCGAAAAGACCGACACCATTGAGCGGAACCGGATTTTTATCGGGAAAGACGTACTGCCTATAGGCGATACTTATCGTGACGCGCTTTTCCAGGTGATAGAAGGACGTGATTTATAGGAACGGTTTCGTTTTGCCCGCTTTCCTTCTTATTTTGAGCCCGTAAAACCTCCTTAATGAGAACTACCATTATAACCTTTCTGGGCGCGCTCCTATGCCAGGCTGCTGCCGCCCAAAACAACAGTGAAGCATATTTCACCACCAGCCCCACCCTTACGCCCGACGGTAAAACCATCATTTTCAGCTATGAAGGCGACCTCTGGAAAGCTGACATTGACCGGCCACAGGCCCTTCGCATCACGGCCATGCCCGGCAGCGAAACCGGCGCCAAAGTATCGCCGGACGGCAAATGGATAGCGTTTACCGGCTACCAGTTTGGTAATGCGGATGTATTCCTGATGCCGATCGACGGCGGTGATGTAAAACAATTGACGTTCCACAGCACCAGCGACGTAGTCGAAAACTGGGCATGGGACTCCAAAACAATTTATATCCGCTCCGGCCGTGAAGGCGCCTCCACCGGCTATAAGCTGAGTATTGACGGCGGCACCCCGGTACGGCTGTTCAACCATTATTTTAACCAGGTGCACAACCTGGCCGAGCACCCAACTACCGGGGAAATCTTTTTAACGATACCTGGGAAAGTGAGTCGATGAGCAACCGTAAAGGTTACAAAGGCGACTTTAACCCCGATATCCAGTCTTATATTCCTGCGACCAAAGCGTACAAGCGTTATACAGATTACCGTGGTAAAGACTTCTGGACTACCATTGACCGCAAGGGCAACGTGTATTTCGTATCCGACGAAGCGAATGGCGAATACAATCTTTACACCTTTGACAAAGGCGCCAAGAAGCCGCTCACAAAATTCACTACGTCCATCAAACGTCCGTCTGTAGCGGCCAATGGAGGAAAAGTTGTTTTTGAGAAAGACTACCAGGTATATGTATACGATGTAGCCTCGGGCCAGTCGGCCAAAGTGCCGTTGAAAATGACGCGCAACTTTACGCTGAGCAAGCAACAGGTGTTTGATGTGAATGGAAAAGTAGCCGCATTCGACGTATCACCCGATGGTAAAAAGCTGGCTTTCATCAGCCGTGGTGAACTATTTGTGAGCGATATCGAAGGAAAGTTCATTCAGCAATTACCCAAAACGACAGAAAGAGCGGGCGAGGTATTCTGGCTAAAAGATAATCGCACCCTGCTTTTCAGCCAAACGCTGAATGGTTATATGAACTGGTATACGATTTCCGCAGATGGAAAAAGTAAAGCCAAACAACTGACAACTGATAAAAAGAACAATCGTGCACTGTCGTTCAACAAAGACCGCAGCCAGGCAGTATATCTCAGTGGCCGCGACGAAGTGCGCCTCATGGATACCAAAACTTTCGAGAGCAAAAACATCGTAACGGATGAGATCTGGGCGTTGTACAGCAACACACCACGCTTTTCGCCAGACGATAAATACATCAGCTTTAACGCGATCCGCAACTTCGAATCGGACATCATGTTGTATAATATCGCTACGAAAGAAGTAACGAACCTGACCAAAACCGGTGTTACCGAAAGCGATCCGTTCTGGTCGCCCGATGGCAAATACATCTATTTCTCCTCTGACCGCACCCGCCCGGATTACCCGACTGGCGCACAAAATCCGCGCATCTACCGCTTAGCGCTGGATAAATTCGATGATCCTTACCGCATCGATAAGTTCGATGAACTCTTCAAAAAAGAAGAAGAAAAGAAAGAAGAGAAAAAGGACGAAAAGAAAAAAGACGACAAAAAGGAGGAGAAAAAGGAAGAAAAGAAAGATGATAAAAAGGTGGTGGTAACCATCAACACTAAAGATATTATGCAGCGTGTGGAGCGCGTTGGCCCTAACGGCTGGCAGGCGAACCCGTACGTGATCCAGAAAGATAACAAGACAACGATTCTTTATATCTCGAATCACGAAGGCAAACACCAGGTATATAAAACAGTACTGGAGCCGTTTGAGCAGCCGAAAACCGAAAAGGTATCGAATCTCGAAGGTTTCATCGACAACATCGTAGCGGCTGATGGCAAGTACTTCACCATTTACAACGGCACCATCTATAAGTTTAATGGCGAGCTGAAAGGCGCGGATAAAATCGATCTGAATAAATCCTTCTATCGCAATATGGAAGGCGAGTTTAACCAGATGTATTATGAAACCTGGGCCAACCTGGAAGAGAATTTTTATGACAAAGACTTCCATGGCAAAAACTGGGCGGCGCTGCGCGACCAGTACGCCAAATACTTGCCGTACGTGAATACCCGCAACGATCTGCGCGTGCTGCTGAACGACCTGCTGGGCGAGTTAAATTCGTCGCACATGGGCTTTTCGTCGAACGGCCCCGAGGAGCGCATTGCGCAATCGTACACCACGATGGAAACGGGTATCATGTTCGAGAACGGCAACCCGTATAAGGTGAAGTATATTGTGAACAACAGTAACGCCGACAAAAAAGGCATCGACATCCATGCAGGCGACGTGCTGACCAAGGTAAATGGCGAAGAGGTGGATACCAAAATGGCGCGCGACATTTACTTTACCCGTCCGGCGATGGAACGCGAACTGGTACTCACTTTTAACCGCGGCGGCAAAGCTTTTGATGTAAAGCTGCACCCGCAAAGCACCTCTGACCTGAGCAGTCAGCTGTACAACGAGTGGATAGACTTTAACCAGTCTTATGTGGATAAGAAGACCAACAACAAGGTAGCTTATACGTACATGAAGAACATGGGCACCGACGAGCTGGAGAAATTCCTCACCGACCTCGTAGGTGAACTGCAGGACAAGGACGCGTTGATTTTCGACCTGCGTTACAACACAGGCGGTAATGTGCACGACGCTGTGCTGAACTTCCTGAGCCAGCGCCCGTACCTGCAATGGCAGTACCGCGATGGCAAACGCTCGCCACAACCTGGTTTTGCGCCTGCCGGTAAGCCGATCGTATTGCTGATCAACGAGCAATCGCTCTCCGATGCCGAAATGACCAGCGCGGGCTTTAAAGCGCTGAAACTGGGCACCATCATCGGTACCGAAACCTACCGCTGGATCATCTTCACCACCGGCCGCGGGCTGGTAGACGGATCGTTTTACCGCCTGCCATCTTGGGGTTGTTACACGCTGGACGGTAAAGACCTGGAAAAAGAAGGGGTTGCACCGGACATTTACGTGAAAACAACTTTCGCGGATAAACTGGAAAACAAGGACCCGCAGCTGGACAGGGCCATCGAAGAAATCATGAAACAAATGAAAAAGTAAATCGCAATAAAAAGCCCCGGCGCAGTAATGCCGGGGCTTTTTTATTTCTTTACGTCCGTTATTCTCGTTGGCGTATCCTTGCCGCTGATAATACTTTCCGCACTCTTCGCAATGGCCTTAATGATATCTGCAATGTTCTGCATATCGAGGCTTTCCACTTCATCATCCACACTATGATACAACTTATCCTTATCGATCTGCGTAGTGGAGATCGTATGTGCCGGCACGCCTAAACGCGCCAGCGTAGCGTTATCGGAACGATAAAATAAGTTCTGCTCCGGGTAGGGGTCCGGGTAAAACTTGAACGCGGAGCCCCGGAGGTTCTTTTGCAGGATCGTTCCAAAATCTGATTTTTCGAAACCGGTAATGAACGCACTGTTGCGACCGAACTTAGATTCTTTACCAATCATTTCGATATTGAACATGGCCACCACCTTGTTCGGGTCGAGCTGTTTGGAGAAGTATTGCGAACCGTACCCACCGATCTCCTCCGCTGTAAATGCGACAAAAATGATGCTGCGGGCGGGCTTTTTCTTCTTATAATAATTGGCGAGCGATACTACGGCTGCCGTGCCGGAAGCGTCATCGTCCGCGCCGTTTGCAATGCTGTCTTTCGCAGCATTAGGTTTTAAGATACCGATGTGGTCGTAGTGCCCGGAGAACACCACGTACTCATCCGGCTTGCTATGCCCCGTAATAATGCCGGCCACGTTATTGAGATGCATGATATTGAGTTCCTGCGTAACGGAGAGGCTCCATTCGGCCACCTTTTCGTTAGCGCCGTCTTTCAGTACAAACACTACCGGATTATCCTTTTCGCCGGACATCAGCGGGCGCGAGCGGCGGCCTTTGAGGCTTCTGAATGCCTCGGCGGCCGAAGCTTCTACCCAAACCAGTGTGGGTGCATCTACAGTACCTTCGATGGTTTCGCGGTATTTGGCGCGCAAGGCCTCTGCATCGGCCACGGTTTCCACTTGTATCTTATCTGTATTGTTCCATTCAATGCGCGGTTGGTTACTCTGCACCACCACTTCATTACGGCCCCACTCCCGCCCATTCACGAGGAAACGTACGGAGGCAGACTTTACAGTGTACATATTAAACTCCTGCCGGAAGCCATTGGAGCCGGCCAGCGGCTGCAGGCCCGCTTTTTAAACTCGTTCTCCAGGTAGGCCGAGGCTTTGTCGATCCCCGGTTTAAAAGTAGGCCGGCCGCCCATATCGTCGGCCGCCAGGGTGCTGACGATCCGTTTTACATCCTTGGTGCGGATTTTTTGCGCCTGTGCAGGTTGCGCCACAATGCCTAAACTAATCGGTAATGCCAGTAAAAAGCCTTTTTCATGATCATAGGAGCTTGGTACGCGTCAAAATTAAAATTTCGGACGCAGAACTCCATCCAAAAAGCAGGTTTTCTTACTTTTGAGTATTATGTCCAATCCGCATTTACGACCAGAAGAAAACAGGATGAGCGCTGCTGAGCGAGAATTCGAGAACAGCATACGCCCCAAAGAGATACTTGACTTTGCGGGTCAGGAACAGATCATCACCAACCTGAAAGTGTTCATAAAGGCCGCCAAAATGCGCGGAGAGGCCCTGGACCACGTGTTGTTTCACGGTCCTCCCGGCCTTGGTAAAACTACTCTATCCCGCATCGTGGCCAACGAAATGGGCGTGAGCATCAAGGAAACCTCCGGCCCGGTGATCGAAAAGCCCGGCGATCTGGCTGGTTTGCTGACCAACCTGGAAGAAAAAGATGTTCTTTTTATAGATGAGATCCACCGTTTAAGTACGGTCGTGGAAGAATACCTGTACTCCGCCATGGAGGATTTCCGCATCGATATCATGATCGACAGTGGTCCCAATGCGCGTTCGGTACAGATTAACCTGGCGCCCTTTACCCTGATCGGCGCCACCACCCGCTCCGGTTTGCTCACCGCCCCGTTATTATCGCGTTTCGGCATTAAATCGCGTCTGGAATACTATAGTGCAGCTACGTTGCAACAGATCATCTGGCGTGCTTCCGCCCTGCTCGGCACCAAAATTACCTCCGATGCCGCCGGGGAGATTGCCCGCCGCTCGCGTGGCACCCCGCGTATTGCCAACGGTTTGCTGCGTCGTGTGCGCGACTTTGCCCGTGTAATGGGGAATGGCGTTATTGATATGGAAATCGCGAAATTCAGTTTGAAAGCGCTGAACGTAGACGAGTATGGCCTCGACGAAATGGATAATCGCATCCTGCATACCATTATTGAGAACTTTAAAGGTGGTCCCGTGGGCATTACCACCATTGCTACCGCCGTGGGCGAAGAAGCGGGCACGCTGGAAGAGGTGTACGAGCCCTTCTTAATACAGGAAGGCTTTATCAAGCGTACGCCCCGGGGAAGGGAAGTCACCGATAAAGCCTATATCCATTTGGGAAAAACGCCCTACACAAAAGGGGGCGATAATACCTTGTTTTAGTTATTCTTTTACTACCAGGCGGAAGCCGTTGCCGTGAATGTTCACGATCTCGATATTGGGATCTTCCTTCAGGTACTTGCGCAGTTTGGCGATGTACACGTCCATGCTGCGGCCGTTGAAATACGTATCGCTGCCCCATATTTTCTTGAGGGCGGCTTCACGTGGCAACAGGTCATTTTTATGATCGCACAACATGTGCAGCAATTCATTTTCTTTGGGAGATAAAGTGTGCGACTGTGATTCTTTCGTCAACGTACGCAGGCGCGAGTTGAACTGGTAATCGCCGATTTTAAACTCGTGCTGTTCTTCTTCCTTCTGATTCAACTCCTGGTTACGTTTCAGGATCGCCTTGATTTTGAGGAGCAGCAGTTCGCTGTCGAACGGTTTGGAAATATAATCGTCGGCGCCCAGTTTGTAGCCCTGGATAATATCCTCCTTCATTGTTTTAGCAGAAAGGAAGAATAAGGGAATATCCGGATCAACGTCACGTATTTCTTCGGCCAGCTTGAAACCGTCCATGTTAGGCATCATGATATCCAGCAGACAGATATCGAACTTCTCGCGGCGAAACGCGGCCAGGGCCAGGATACCGTCGCGGCACAACTCTACTTCGTAATCATTCAGTTCGAGATAGTTCTTTAATACCATCCCCAGGTTGGTATCGTCTTCGGCTAATAGTATATGAGGTTTACGCTCTTCCATTATAAAAGGTTCAGTATGTAAACAAATATAAGTTTTTTCTGCAGCAGCAAGATGCGGAAAAATCGCACCTTTTGACGCCAATGATTTGTTAAAGTAAGGGCGCTTAGCGCTGTTTCAGCAATGATGTGAAGTTGTAACGGAGATTTTTATAGCCCACCATATCTACCTTTATACTCCCAACAGAGATGGGACTGTCCACGCGCAGCGGCACTTTGTTACCATCGTCGCTTACCCACACGGTCATTTTTTCACCACCTTCGAAAATAGTGCCCTGTACCAGCAGGGGCTTGAATTTAATAGCGCGGAACTTCCCGAATTTAGTGGTTACTTCTTCCTTGCCGATATAACGGATATAGATGTTGTAGACTTCGTTGTCCGGTACATTGGGAACGGTATCTTATCGTTCGGTTTATATTTGGAGAAGTCGATATTGCGGGCGTAATAAATAGCACTGATCACGTCCTGGATGCAGGGCGGGGTTTTGAATACAGCTCCTTTTTCGTTAGTGACCGTGCCGGCGTCGTGGTTAAAAGCCGCGTTCTGGTTAATTTTATAGCCTCCTTCGTTTACATTACGGATAAATCGCAGTGGCTTCATGGTAAGCGTATCGATATAACTTTCGTAACGGTCGCGCACTTTGAAGATCCAGTCGTAAGTACGAAAGGTTTTACCATCGCCTATTACGTGGTATACATCATGCCCGTTATATTTTTCGAGGGAGGTGGTGAACGAGGCTTCACCCGCACCCACGAACATTTTACCGAGGTTATAATACACTTTGAAGGTGATGCTTTCACCTGCTCTGAACGAAGTGTTGACCCTTCCGCAAAAGTCCTGTGCGGAACTAAATCTGGCAATGGCTAACCCACAAAGTAATAGTAACAAATGCTTCATTGATCATCGCTATTTTTCCTTGAATATTTTAACCCCCAGCAGCAGTATGCTTCCCATAGCCGCGGGCAGTATCAGGTTGATCAGCCAGATGGAAACGGTAGCGGCAATAATTCCGGCCGTGTTCGGGCTAAGCAGCCCGAGAAAGTAAATACTTACCTTTCCCCGCAGGCCCAGTTCTGCAATCGCAATCGTGGGTACCATCGCCATTACCAGGTATATGGTACTGATCATTAAAAGACCTTGCCACCACACAAGTTCAACGCCTAACACATACAATAAAATCAAATACTGTGCCGAGAAGACTACGTAGCGCACAGCCGACAGGAGCAGGAGCTTTTCCAGTTCTTTGGGGGAATACCGGGCAATGATCTGCACAAACACTTTGGCCCTGCGCAACCGTGGATATCTTATCAAAAACCGCTACGATAATCTTTAACCGAAAGTAAAGCAATATAATTAAGAAGGAAACAACAATCAGTATACCCAGCAGCAGAATTTCCTTCATTGGTCCCGTAAAGTGGCTGCCAGCGTGCTCCAGACCAAAGTTATCTAAATAATAAATTAAGCCCGCAAGCCCGAACACCGCAGTGGCGATCAGCTGGCTGAAGCTACCTACGACGGTAGCGGCAATGGCTTTGAGCTTGTTCCGGTTTTTGACGTAAAGGATACGCCCGCCGTACTCACCGATACGGTTGGGAGTGTTAATGGAAAGCGAAACACCGGACAAAATGGCCATGAAGGCGCGGCGGAATGGCACGGCTTCCAATGGTTTTACGAGCAATTGCCACTTGCGGGCCTCAATGCCCCAGTTGAGCAACATGAGTAAAATAACGCCTATCAGCACAAACAAACCGCGGTCTGCCAGTAGTCCGAGCATCCGGTTTACCGCATCGTCCAGGTCGCGCTGGTGCATTAACTGCGTGTAAATGGAATAGGTTAACCAAACGAACAGGCTGATGCCCAATAAGTAATTGAGGAGTATTTTTGTACTTTTGTTCAGGATTTCAGATTTTGGCAAAAATAAACTGCGGTTGGCAAACAAATCAAAAATAATTCTTGGGATTGATCCTGGTACGATCGTAATGGGTTACGGCCTTATCGCCATAGAAGGCAAAAAGGCCAGGGTGCTGGACCTGGACGTGCTGAAACTTTCGAAGCACAAAGACCATTACGAGCGGCTGATGCTGATCCATTCCCGGGTGAATGAGCTGATATTGCAGTATAAACCTCACTCCTGCGCTATTGAAGCGCCCTTTTTCGGCAAAAACGTGCAAAGTATGTTAAAGCTGGGCCGCGCCCAGGAGTGGTGGCCATTGCTACCGCCATGGCAGCCGGACTGAATGTAGCCGAATATTCTCCCAAAAAAGTAAAACAATCGATCACCGGTAACGGTAACGCAGATAAGGAACAGGTGTGGCAAATGCTGCGGCACATCCTGCAATATAATGAGCGTCCGACCTTCCTCGATGCCTCGGATGCCTTGGCTGTGGCCGTTTGCCACCATTTTCAGGACTCCGGTCCGGCAGGCTCCACTGGCCGGGCAAAGGGCTGGGATGCCTTCCTGAAGCAGCATCCGGAGCGGGTTGCGAGATAATTTGGAACAAAATGAACAAAAATGAACAACGTATTATTATTTGTTAATTGCAAAAATGTACTTATTTTGAACCGGGTTTCCCGGTAGCTGTACCGAAAATCCCTTGCAATACCATAGCAACTATGAAGACTTTGCTCTTTTTTAAAACTCAACTTTACCCTAATCCAATTCGTAGATGGATACGAAAGCAAAAATCCTCCTTGTAGAAGATGACTACAACCTGGGGGCTGTTACCAAACGCCGATTGGAAGAAGCGGGGTACGAAGTGACACACTGCTCCGATGGAGAGATGGCCTGGAAACAATTTCAGAAATCCATGTTTGATATATGTTTGCTGGATGTGGTAATGCCCAAAAAGGACGGCTTTACACTCGCCCAGCAGATCAGGAAGAAAAACGACCTTATCCCGATACTTTTTCTTACCTCCAAATCCATGGATGAAGATAAGATCACCGGCTTTAAAACCGGCGCGGATGACTACGTTACCAAGCCTTTCAGCATGCAGGAATTGTTGATGCGTATTGAAGTGTTCCTGAAAAGGACCCGGCCCCTTAATGCCGACAAACGTGCTCAATACCAACTTGGCCACCTAACCTTCGATTACGGCGAACTTAAACTCCTCGATAAAGACGGTAAAACCAAATCGACCCTTACACAGAAAGAAGCCGACCTCCTGAAGTTCTTTTGTGAAAATGCCAACAAAACGCTTAAACGCGAGGAAATACTGTACCACGTATGGGGCAAGGACGACTATTTCCTGGGCCGCAGCATGGACGTGTTTATCACTAAAATCAGGAAACACTTCGAAGACGTGGAAGACATCAGGCTGGAAACCCTGCATGGCATAGGGTTTAAGTTTTACGTTCCTTAATAACCAGTTTACTGATTCATAACGGTGTATACAGGCGATAGGCCCGTATACACCTTTTTTATTTTTAGAGGAAAGAGATAACCCGCTCCTGTATGGTCTCTGAAATCTTCGCTGGACAGCTTCAGTTTGGGACGGGTAAAATTAAGATCGTCTGCGCTGTTGATAGGAACCAGGTGCATGTGCGCATGCGGCACTTCGAGCCCCATTACACTAATACCAACGCGGTTGCAGGGATACGCCTTCTCAATTGCCTTTGCAATTGGTTTCGCGAACACAAGCCACTCGCCCGGGAGCTTGTCGTCTACATCGAAAAAGCGGTCAGTTTCCACTTTGGGTACGATTAAAGTATGCCCTTTCATCATGGGAAAAATATCGAGGAAAGCATAAAAATGCTCGTTTTCAGCAATGCGGTAATTAGAATTTCGCCTTTAATGATTTTGGAAAAAAGTGTCATGGCCCACAGGTTTAGTAATGGAAAAATAAACAATTTGAGTTGATGCGCAAAGCAAAGGCCCGCCTTTGCAGACGGGCCTTTAATCAAAATTATGGATGGTATCAGATACCGATATTCTCAACTTTGAATTTCATGCTGCCATTGGGTGCTACCACATCGGCAATATCGCCTACTTTTTTACCCAGCAGTCCCTTGCCGATGGGAGAAGTAACGGAGATTTTATTTGCTTTCAGATCTGCTTCTTTCTCAGAAACCAACTGGTAAGTAACCGTTTTTTTACTGGCCACATTCGTGATAGTCACCTTACAAAGGATAGAAACCTTTGAGGTGTCAATAGAATCGGCTTCCACTACCCTGGCGGTGGCAATGGCAGTCTCCAGTACGGCTATCTTGGCCTCATGGAGGCCTTGAGCCTCTTTGGCCGCATCGTATTCCGCATTCTCCTTCAAATCCCCTTTTTCACGTGCTTCGGAAATTGCGCGCGCGATCTCGGCTCTTCCCTTTGTTTTGAGTTGCGTCAGCTCCTCTTTCATTTGCTCAAGGGTTTCTTTGGTAACGTAATTTACGCCAGACATAACCTTTTGTTTTTGAAATAAGAAAAAAAAAGCAACGCTCCCATTTGCACAGAAGCGTTGTAATTCGATGAACTGCAAATATATACTTTTTTCAGTACGATAGGCAGTCATAATCATATATATAATAGCTATATATCTAACTTTCGAAGCACGACTTTAGCCATTTTAATAAGGGCTTCGTGAGAGTAGCCGGCAATGTGCGGCGTCAGCACCACATCAGGGTTGGTGAGCAGCCGCTGGAAAAGCGCCTGCTCCGACGGCGTGTATGCCGATAGCTTCTCGTTCTCCAGCACATCGAGACAGGCGCCTTTAACGAGACCGCTCTCCAGCGCATCTGCCAGCGCCGGTGTATCTACTACTTTTCCCCGCGATGCGTTGATGTAATAGATCGGTTGTGCGAAGGAACGGAAGAACTGCTCGTTGGCCAAGTGAAACGTTTCGTCGGTAAGCGGCAGGTGTGTAGTCACAATTTCTGCCTGCGCATAAATTTCCTGCAGGCTTACTTCTTTTACTTCTGCCGTACCGAAACCGGTTTTGTATTTATCGTACGCGATAATGTTTACACCGAAGCCTCGCAAACGCTTGGCCACCGCACTGCCGGTATTGCCATACCCGATGATCCCCACCGTGCGGCCACCGAGCTCCCAGGCACGGTTGCCGTCGCGCTCCCAGATGCCTTGGCGGAGTTGCAGGTTGCTTTTAAGGATATTGTGCATCAGGCACACCAACATGCCTACCACCTGCTCTCCTACCGTATCCGCATTGCCTTCGGGACTACTCACACATTTAATGCCCTTACTTTCGGCATAAGGCACGTCGATCAGTTCCATGCCGGAACCGAGGCGGCCGATCCACTGTAGTTGAGTGGCATTGTCGAGAATGTGCTTATCAACTTTAATGCGGGTGGTAACGATGAGTCCCCTCGGAACTGGGCCACCTGCGAGGCTACTTCGTCGTACGTAACAGCCGGCTGGTACGAAACAGTATAGCCTTTCTGCTCCAGTTCATTAATAAGGTAAGGGTGTACTTTGGCGGTGATCAATACTTGCTTCATAACATTTTGTGCGACAGGGCTACGAAGTCAGCCACGGTGAGCGCTTCTGCCCTTTTGGTAAATATATCGTCCTGTAAATCTTCTTTTTTGAATAACCCTTTCAGCGGGTTGCGCAGCTGTTTGCGGCGCTGCCCGAAAGCGGTTTTCACCAGCAGGAAAAACTTCTTTTCATTTCGGATGTCGTAAGCCTCTTCCAGCCGGTGCAGCCGGATAACGCCCGACTTCACTTTGGGTGGCGGATTGAAGCAGGTTTCAGATACATCAAAGAGGTACTCTACTTTATAAAAGGCCTGAATAAGTACGCTGAGAATGCCATAATCCTTGTTGTTATGCGGTGCAGCGATGCGCTGGGCCACTTCTTTCTGGAACATGCCGACTACTACCGGCACCGGTCTTTCCAGTCGAGTACGCGGAACATGATTTGGGTAGATATGTTGTAGGGGAAGTTGCCGATCACCCGAACGCACCCTGAAACGGCGGCGCCACCTCCGTGAAGCTTTCATTGATCAGTTTTCCTGGATGGCGGGATACGTTTTTTGCAGGTACTCGACCTTTTCGGTATCCAGTTCCACGGCTTTAAAAGTGACGCCAGGCAGCTCCGGGAGGTATTTGGTGATGGCGCCGGCGCCAGGCCCCACTTCCAGTACCTGGGTACCTTCGGTGGCGGGCAGGGCATCCACGATTTTACGGCAGATGTTTTCATCCTTTAAAAATGCTGCCCGAGTGACTTTTTAAGCGTGTACATAGGCTGCAAAATTAAGGATTGCGGAGCAGACTTGTTGCGGTTAAAGGGAGTGAGTTGCAGCCGCCCGACGGATGAGTAAAAGGCTATACTCAAAAATAACTTGCAGGAATCCCGTATATTTGTTAGCCAATTACCATTGGTTAAGCAATGAGCACACCACAAACACATACACAACGGCCTGTTATCGGCATCACTATCGGCGATATTAACAGCATCGGCGCCGAAATTATTATTAAAACTTTTGCGGATAACAGGATGCTGGAGCTGTGCACGCCGATTATTTTCGCGTCCAACAAAACGGTGAACTTTTACCGGAAGCTGGTAAACGAAAATAATTTCAACTATCAGAGTATCAAGGACTTTACGAAGTTAAACCATAAACAGGTAAACGTTTTCAACTGCTGGGAGGAAGAAGTGCAGATTACCCCGGGGCTGATCAACGAGGTTGGTGGTAAATACGCGGCGCGCTCACTGGCCGTGGCCATTCAATGCCTGAAGGATGGCGATATTGAAGGTTTGATTACCGCGCCCATCCACAAAAACAATATACAGAGCCAGGATTTTAATTATACCGGTCACACGCCTTTCCTGCGCGATGCGTTTAAGGCAAAAGACGTGCTGATGCTGATGACTGCCGACAACATGCGTGTGGGCCTGCTCACCGAACACGTTCCCGTAGCGGAAATTGCGAAGTATGTAACGGTAGAAAATATTCTCCAGAAGCTGAACCTGATGAAGGACAGCCTGATCCGCGATTTCGGTATCGACAATCCGCGTATTGCAGTACTGGGCCTCAACCCGCATGCGGGCGACGAGGGCCTGATCGGTACAGAGGAGCAAAAACAAATCATTCCCGCCATTAAACAGGCGAAACATAACGGCATCCTGGCTTATGGCCCATACAGCGCCGACGCATTTTTTGCGCGCGCCATGTATGAGCAGTTCGATGGCATCCTTGCGATGTACCACGACCAGGGGACTGATCCCCTTCAAATCACTGGCGAGCGGTCACGGTATTAACTATACCGCAGGCCTGCCGATCGTTCGTACATCGCCCGACCACGGTACCGCGTTCGATATTGCCGGTAAAAACCTGGCCGATCCGGATTCTTTCCGCCAGTCGATTTACACTTGTCTTGATATTATCCAGCAACGGCAGCGTTACGCGGAGAATACCGCGAACCCGTTGAAGAAAATGGAACTGGCGTCCGAGTAGCCGGTTATTATATGTTTGACGTCCGCACCGGCAATGCCCGTGCGGACGTCGTTTTACAGGTAAAAGGAAATCACTTCCATCAGGCTTTCCGCTGCATCATGATACACTTCATTATGGCCTTTCAGCTTAAACTCCATATCCTGCATGGTGTCGATGGTAGACACATCACCGCCCAGCCGGTCAATGATGCCGAATACCTGCATGCGGCTGTACAGGAACAGGCGGCAGTTCAACATCCTTTCGAATGATGAAATGCTGCGGCGGTAGGCGGGCGCCAGCTCCGGCGACACATCCTCGTAAGGCAGCGCGAAATCCATCAGCACCAGGTTGGTACGGTTGCGCGTGCGGAAACGCCGCATGATGTCGTAAAACTTTTCCTGCGTGATGTAATGGATGATGCCTTCGAATACGAGAATTGTGGGCACATCTTTATCGTAACCCGAAGCAACCAGGCATTCCGGAGGTGCTGCGGATCGGTAATGTCGCAGTGCACCAGGTGCAGGTTGTTGGCCTCCGGGGCTATTTTTCGATACACAAGGTCCTTTTCCGCGAGGTGCGCTGTATCCACCTCAAAAATACGCGCAATATCACCGCCGTACCGTTCGAGCAGCTGCAGGCCGAGCGGATCGAGCCCTGCGCCGAGAATCACGATCTGCACGGGCTCACTGTCCGGTAAATATGCATCGGCCAGGAACCGCAGGTACTGTTTGCGAAATTGAATAACGTGGGAAAGACTGGGCAGCGCACCCAGTTTTTCGGCCATGGGCTGGATGGCTGACAAATCGAGGCTGGACATATAATCGCAGGCAATGCCTTCATTAAATATGTCGCGTGCCTGGTACAGCACCAGGGCGGCAGTTGGGGCTACCTGCACCTTTTGATCGAGGAGTTCCATAGACGTGTCTTTTTTGGGTTAAACCGGGATATTGAAGTTAAGCTATGGAACTGCATTGCGCATGCGCTACTTTCCCGCGTTCAAATAGGATTGGATAGAATTCACATAATTCTCAAACGCCGCTACTCCTTTCGGCGTAATCTTACAAATAGTTTGCGGATAATTATCTTTGAACTGTTTTACCACCTCGATGTACTCGACTTCTTTGAGTTTGTTGATCTGTACACTGAGATTGCCTGCGGTTGCATTCGTCTTTTCCTTGAGAAAAGTGAATTCGGCCTCTTTCACGCTGATGAGTACAGACATGATCGCCAGCCGTAACTGTGAATGCAAAACGGGATCCAGTTCTTTAAAATCCATCATAACACCTTTTCACTTTGTTGCTGCTTTTTCCAGGCCGCTCTTAACACATACCCGGGAATGAGATAGCCGGCAAACACGGCTAGCGCGGTGAGCGACATCACATATAATAACTTCACGAGCAATAACGACGCCAGGCAACAGGTCCAGGTTATTATTGCCCCCACGATCAGGGCGCGCAGCTTCATGGAAACGCCCATCACGTACATCATCAATCCGTATAACATCAACAGGAACGCAAACGCATAATTGGTGGGCACACTGCCAAAGTTCATGGAAAAGATCACGATAAAGACGCAAATGTAAAACCCTCTCGCAAAATTGCGGAACAAATCGCCCATATATGTTTTAACCGGCCCGCGCTTTTTGGGTCTTACAAGGTTCACGATCAGCACTACCACACATCCCAGCATAAAAATATTCCAGGGCAGAAAAGGTGATGCATAATCGGTGTAAATCAGCACTACGGAAGCTACCGCAGACACAAACAGCGCCCAGCCCCAAAACAGGAAACCGTCGCCGTTCATAGCCATCCCTTCGCGGGCAGAGCCGATCATCGACTGTATCAGTTGAAGGCTTTCTTCGCCGCTCATGTTTTTTTCTTCGTCTGTAAACATGTTATCCATTTTTTTTCTGCTTTACTTCCAGGTGTAATAAATAGCCCGGTAAAAAATAACCGAACAACGTAACCGCGGCAACGGTCAGCAGCGTATTGCCATAATCGAACACGTGGAATGCCAGCAGGCTGCCTATCCAGTTTAATATCGCGCCAAAAACAAAGGGCCGAAATTTAAAAAAATACGACCTGAAATAAACATCCACAAGCCGTACAGCATCATTATTACTCCCAGGCCATTTTTATACCCCAGTGCTGAAAAGGAAAAAACAATGATGAGGAGGGAAATAAGGAAGGCCATCAATACCGAAAGAAAAATTTCCATCGATACGATTTTAACGCCGTACTTAGTACGGCAACGGCGCCGGCGTTCCGCGGTTATAATGCCCCCAGCGGCATCAACACCATCCAGCCAAGCCAGTGGTAAGGCATGTGCAACTTCAGAAGTGCATATTGGATCAGCGCGGCTGCGCTTACCAGCAGTCCCCATAACATATATTCAAATCCATCGTTGAGCACGCGCTCCTTCACCTGCGCAATGGTTTGCGTGATGACGCGAAGACTGTCTTCGTAAGAAAAATTTTCCTGCTCCATAATGGAAGATTTATAACGGCTGATGAATATACAGTTTAATGATGGTAAAACCGACACATCAGCCGTTGTGGTATCTTAGTTGCCGATTTTACTTAACAATGACTGCGTATACTCTTTGCCCCAGTTAGGCGCAATCTTACTTTCCGGTTTAAAGCTCTCGAATTTTTTGAGCGACAGTTCAAACATCTCTTTTGCTTTTTCTTTGCTGCCACCAAATTGCTCCGGTGTGTAGTAAAGTGTTTGTCCCTGCAACAAATATACGCGGGGGTTTTCGGGGTTAAACTTCTTAGCATCCGCCAGGTAAGCGCTGGAAACCGGGCTAAACTTGCGGCCGCGGGTCATGGGATCAACATTGATGCGCGCGGTAGTGATCAGCGACTGCACACAGGCAATTTCAGAATTGTCTTTGCTTAATGCACTAGCTTTGTTGATGTTCTTTTCTGCCTGATCGGCCAGTTCATCAATTTGTGCGCCCTGTGCGCTGAGCGCCTGCATTACGCGGCAGTAGGCAGCGTAATAATACGGTAGCCACTGTGTTTTTCGGCTTCCGCAATACGTTCGAAAGTATTGGCAGTGGCGGCCAAGTCGCCGTTTGACCCTTGCGACTTGTACATTTCGCCAATCTGTTTTTCCATGGCTTCGTTGTACTGCGCGCTTTGCGCATTAGCGGCCGTTGCAGCTAATGAAAGAGAGAAGAGAAAAAAGAAGATGCGTTTCATCTGGTGATTATTTATTTGTTGTTAATAAAATAGATGACTTAGTTATTATCAATTACCTCCTGGCGCCTGTCGGTACCAAAGCTCATAAACATGCCCACGAAGAAGAAGCTCGGCGTCATGGGACGGATCGCATCGCGGCGTAATCCGTCGCTCGAATAGCGGTAACCGTACAGTTGTTTCTGGCCGGCTACGTTGGAGACAGACAGTACAAATACGGTGAACGCTTTACCAACCGTGGTAAGATAGTTCGCTGTGACCCCAAGCGTGTTGAACGTCTTCGTACGATCGCTCATAAACTCGCTGACCGGACGATTCGGATTGTAGTACGGACGGCCTGTCGCGAAGCTGTAGGTAACACCCACGTTCGTTGAAATTTTGCTGAAGAACTGTTTGTACACGAACGATGCAGTGTGTTTGGCTGCAAAGTCGGGCTGCACTTCGCGCGGGTAGTTCAGGTAATCTCTTTTTGTATCAAGAAAGGAGTATGAAACCCAGTAGTCTGCGTTCTTGATGGTTTTCTTATCGCGCCAGAAAAGTTCGGCGCCACGAGCATACCCCGTACCGTTGTTATTCAATGCCGGAGCCGTTTTTACGAGATCATAATATTTTTTGTAGAATAACTCTGTACGAAGCGTATAGTTCGCAGCGCGGCGTTCGTACGTAGCAATGTAGTGCGTGGCGCGCATGTAATCCAGTCGTGGCGCTGGCGCAGGTATTGCTGTTCGGGCTTTTGGTAAAACTCTCCGTATGCCAGGGATACCTGCCCCTTATCATCCAGTTTGTACGACATCGACAGGCGCGGTGCGATATTCGCTTTATCCATCAGCGAAGTATGTTCAGCTCGTACACCTGCACGACCAACGAACTTAGGGTAAAGAAAATGTCTGCCTCCACAAAGCCCGCAGCAAAATTATCAACATAATCCAACCGGTACTGATTGTAAGCCGTGTTCTCCACCGCGTACTGGTATTCCCCGCCAAAACGCAGGCTGGAAAAGGAACCAAGACTTCTTGTAAATACCAGTCGCGCCTGCGATAAATCGGACCGGCCGCCCACATTTGCCCGTAATCCTTTGGCAATCGTATCGAGATGAATATCATCTTTATTCGTGCTGTAAGAAATACCGGCATTCATGCGCCAGTTTTTCCCAAGACTTTCTTTGTAAGTGATATTGCTGTATACGTTGTAGTTCTTCAGTTCAAAGAGTTCCTCATCGCCGGGATATTCCAGGCTTTCGCTTTTGTAACCGAAGCGGCTCCAGTTTCCGTAGAAGTAGGCTTTTAACATACCGGTTTTAGACGTCTGCCTGCGATAAGTAAACGACCCTCCGGCGATTTCCGGGTAAGTGGTAGGCTGGCGCAGGGTTTTGAATAGCTTAAAGTACGGCGTGAGATTAGTGTAATCTGCTTCCACTACGAACGAGCCCTTTTTATCCTTCGACAACTGCTCGATCGAGGCGCTGCCGCCGATGGTCATGATACCAATGGACGAAGAGGAACGAGTGGGCAGATCGTTGGACTCCAGTACCAAAGCGGAGCTGAGGCCCTGCCATATTGTGCGGAATAACCACCGCTGCTGAAGGAGGTACCTTTGAACAGGAAGGGCGAAAACCTGCCGCGGGCCGCGAAGTTGGGCATGCCGGAGTAAAATGGGTTGCGGACCATCATGC
Source organism: Chitinophaga sedimenti (assembly GCF_023156195.1). Taxonomy (GTDB): domain Bacteria; phylum Bacteroidota; class Bacteroidia; order Chitinophagales; family Chitinophagaceae; genus Chitinophaga; species Chitinophaga sedimenti. The sequence continues at coordinate 5,402,737 of NZ_JAKUKA010000001.1, read as the reverse complement.
CATCGATGAACGTCTGCGTTTCGTAACCGGTGCCGCCGCGGACGAAGAGGCCTTCCTTCTCGCCCACCTGTTGCGCGCCGGGTAAAGTTTTGAGCGCTGCTACGATGTCTGCGTTCGCGCCCCCGGTCGTTACAATGTCCAGCGATTTGAGGATGGTGTTTTTCTTATCGTCGCTGGCTTCGAAACTGCCTGCCGAGATGGTCACCATTTTCAATTCGCTGACTACTTCTTTTAAACTGATGTTGATGGGCAACACTGTGCCCGGAGATTTACCGCCTGTTCAAAAGTTTTGTAGCCCATGAGGCTGGCGGATAAAAGCTGTTCGCCTTTTGCGCTTGTGGTAAACGAATAGGAACCATCAGCTGCGGTAGACGCGCCATCGTAGGTACCCTTGATGTATATATTCACGCCGGGCAAGGGCTGCTTTTTGGCATCGGTAATTTTACCGGAGATTTTGGTTTGTGCCTGTAACGCTGCGGGTAGCAACAGGAGCAACAGGCTGATGACTTTAGGGGACATAAACAGTTGTTGTTTGATGAGTCAAATATAAACTGGTTTATTTTATAAACCAAACTACTAAACAAACAGAATAATGGAACTTAAATACAAAACGGTGATAATCAGACTGAAAATTTATTTATATTTTTTATGTTGATGAAATCACATAACTACATTATTATATTTGTATCCATGTTGATCGCCCTATTATTTATATTCCTCCTGCTCTCACTCGTGGCGTTTTTTTATTTAAATAACGCGTCGGTAGAAACTATTCAGGCAAAAACGAAGGCGATCAACGAAGCGAAAGACGCCACTACCATTAGCGCAGTAACGGATACCGGGGAAACGAGAATGACAGGTATATTTATCGATGGTCAATTGAAAAAGATCATGGTTCGCTGTGATCACATCAACAAAATCGAACATACGGTCTTTTACTTCAACTATCGCCGCTACTCACAAGACCTGATTTTTGTAGAACAAATATTTACCCGGCAGAAAGATAATAGCGAGCTACTCGTTCATCACACCTGGCTGCAACCTTCAGGCAAAATACTGCGTGAAGAAACAAAGGGCAGGTTGGGTGTGATTCCGTTTACGTTGAAAACACTTAAACAACAGGCCCAACCCTATTACGACTGGTTAACGGAAATTTATAAGCGCGGATCATAACATCATCTTTTAACGATTCTCCCTTAAATTGCAACAGCGGCAAAAAGTTAACCCGCTCATCAAACCCATGAAAACATTGAAATACCTCCTGCTCTTATGCAGCCTTCTACCCATCGCCGCCTTCGCACAAGTTCCTGAAATCCGCAAAGCCGTTACCGCCATTAACAGCGACACGGGTTATCAACAGGTGCGGCTCGACAATGAATCTTACCTCGAAGAAATGACGGATCGTGGCGGCTCGCTCACCGGGTTGTATAAAAAGAATCAACTTAAAAAAATGACCAGCTGGATCGGGTATTCCAACAAGATCGTGGTAACGGAATACTATCTTCAAAATGGAAAACTCATCTTCGTGTACGAGGTGGAAAAAACGTTTCCTTATGATGAAAAGAAACAGCAGCTGGATGAAGCGCATCCCGTTAATTCTTACGAAGGCCGTTACTATTATCAAAATGGAAAAAAGATAGAAGAGAAAGTAACTGGCCAAAAGCCGCAGGGTACGGCGGAGGACTGGACGCTGATGGCAAAGGACCTTCAGCAGTTGATGGACTCACAAAAGTCCGTACAGGAAAGCGAAAAGAACTAAAAGAAAACGCTCCCATCTCGCGACGGGAGCGTTTTTTATATTGAATTACTTAAAAACTAAGCAAATCTTGGTTTCAGCTCGTTAGCCAGGGCCACCATACGATCAGTGTCGGCTTTTTCGAGACCACCTTTTTTGAAGGCAGCCAGCACGTCCGGCAGGCGAACTTCCATCTCGTGCAGGAAGGCTTCTTCGAATGCTTTAACATTTTTCAAAGGCACTTCACGCAGCAAACCTTGTGTACCCAGGAAAATGATCGCTACTTGTTTTTCCACGGTGAAAGGGCTGAACTGCGCCTGTTTCAGGATTTCCACGTTACGTGCACCACGGTCCAGGATGGATTTGGTTGCAGCATCGAGGTCACCACCGAATTTAGAGAACGCTTCCATTTCACGGTATTGTGCCTGGTCCAGTTTCAGGGTACCAGATACTTTTTTCATGGATTTGATCTGTGCGTTACCACCTACGCGGCTTACAGAGATACCTACGTTGATCGCAGGACGTACACCGGAGTTGAACAGGTTCGACTCCGGAAGATCTGACCATCGGTGATGGAGATCACGTTCGTCGGGATGTAAGCAGATACGTCACCAGCCTGCGTTTCGATGATCGGCAACGCTGTCAGGGAACCACCACCTTTTACCGTGTGTTTGATGGAATCCGGGCAGTCGTTCATTTCACGTGCGATTTCATCTTTAGCAATGATTTTCGCAGCGCGCTCGAGCAAACGGCTGTGCAGGTAGAATACGTCACCGTGGATATGCTTCGCGGCCGGGAGGACGACGGAGCAGCAGGGACACCTCACGGTAAGCAACGGCCTGTTTAGACAGGTCATCATATACGATCAGGGCAGGACGGCCGGTATCACGGAAGAACTCACCGATCGCAGCGCCGGAAAGCGGAGCATAGAACTGGAGAGGCGCCGGATCAGCGGCAGATGCTGCTACGATGGTAGTGTAAGCCATTGCACCATTTTCCTGCAGGGTTTTCATAACGCCTGCAATGGTAGAAGCTTTCTGACCAATCGCAACATATATACAGTATACAGGTTTACCTGCGTCGTAGAATTCTTTCTGGTTAATGATCGTGTCGATACAGATCGCGGTTTTACCGATCTGACGGTCACCGATCACCAGCTCACGCTGGCCACGGCCGATGGGAATCATCGCGTCGATCGCTTTGATACCGGTCTGCAGCGGTTCTTTAACGGGCTCGCGGTAGATTACACCAGGAGCTTTACGTTCGATAGGCATTTCGTACAGTTCGCCTGTGATAGGACCTTTACCATCGATCGGCTGACCGAGGGTGTTGATCACACGACCTACCAGACCTTCGCCCACTTTGATGGATGCGATCTGGCCGGTACGACGCACTTTCGCGCCTTCCCTGATATCGCCCTGATCACCCATCAATACCACACCCACGTTATCTTCCTCCAGGTTCAGTGCGATGGCTTTTACGCCATTTTCAAATTCAACCAGTTCGCCGGCGCGAACATTGTTTAATCCGTACACGCGGGCAATACCATCACCCACTTGCAGCACTGATCCTACTTCTTCCAGCTCCGCAGAGGCGTTGAAGTTGCTCAGTTGCTGGCGTAATATCGCCGAAATTTCATCGGGTTTAATACCTACCATAATTATAAACTTTAAAAAACGTCGTTGTTAAGATTAACTAAAATAACGACAACAGCTTGCGGCTACGCAGCGACTGTTGTAAAAATTTTATCGGATATCGGACACGTAAATGTTCGACAAAAATTGCTTTTTGATATCATTCAGATCACGCAGAATAGAAGCATCGAACAGCTGGTCGCCTGTTTCCAACATAAAGCCGCCGATCAGTTCGGGGTTTACACTGGTTTCCATGGTAACCTTGCGGCCTGCGCTCTGTTCCGCTTTTGTGCGGATGGCATCCAGCGTTTCTGCAGCAACGGGAACAGCTGTGGTAATTTTTACAGTAGTGATGTTTTTGATTACATTGTACTGCTTAATCACTTCTACGGCTACCTGCGGCAGGGCGGCTTCCCTTCCTTTAAGCGTGATCAGATTTACAAAACTTGCAGTGATACCGCTGATTTTACCCTCCAGCACCGCCGTAAGGATCTTCGCCTTTTTATCAGCTTTGATAATAGGGCTGTTCAGCAAAGCCACCACATCTGGGTTGCTTTTGAAGATCGCTTTCAACAGTTGCATATCGGTATGCACTGCATCCAGTTCATTTTTTCAACGGCCAGGTCCACTAATGATTTCGCGTACCTGGATGCTAAGCGGGGATTTTGCATATTGTTGTATTCTGCTAAGAATTAGTTCAGTTTAATGTCTCCTGCCAGCTCTTTGATGTAAGCTTCCTGTGCTGCCTGGGCGCCCAGTTCTTTGCGCAGTACTTTCTCCGCTACTTCAACCGCCAGTTTACCCACCTGGTTTTTTACATCGGTAAGGGCTGCCAGTTTCTGGTTTTCGATAGCGTTATAAGCTTCGGTGATGATCTTTTTCGCTTCCGCCTGTGCTTGCGCTTTGGCTTCGCTGATGATCTGATCTTTCGCTTCTTTCGCTTCTTTCAGGATCTTGCTCCGCTCGGCTTTTGCCTCAGCCAGCACGTGTTCGTGCTCAGCTTTCATCTGCGCCATTTCGTCCTTCACGCGTTCAGCGGAAGCAATGGAATCAGCAATGGAAGTTTCCCTTTCTTTCAGGGCACCCAGGATGGGCTTCCATGCAAACTTCTTCAGGATGAGATAAAGGATGCCAAAAATGACAAATGAAAAGGTAAAGAGGCCTAACGCAGGAATTAAGATATCCATGTGCTGTTTATATTTAGAAATTTACTTTGATCATAAGACAATTACTGCATCCCTTGCCCTCTGCGCAGGATGCAGTAATTAAGATTGTTCTTACAGTACAACCGCCAGCAGACCCGCGATAACGCCGAACAGGGCAACACCCTCTACCAGCGCCGCAGCCAGGATCATGTTTGCACGGATGTCGTTTGCAGCTTCTGGTTGACGAGCGATGCTTTCCAGCGCGCTTTTACCGATGTTACCTACGCCAATACCTGCAGCGATTGCAGCGATACCAGCGCCTACAGCGCCACCAGCTTTCGCCAGGCCAGACGCTTGTTCAGCCGCCTGTAATAAAACAGTTAAAAGTGCCATAATTGATTTATGTATTTGTGAATTAAAAATGTTCGTAATTAGTGATGATGCTCTTCGTGGTGTGCACCTTCCATAGCCTGGCCTACAAACACCGCTGTGAGGTTAGCGAAGATGAACGCCTGGATAAATGCTACCAGCAATTCCAGCATCATCATCACCAGGTTAAAGGCGATCGAGATCGGCATGAAACCGTAACCCGCATATCTGTTCAGCGCACCAAAAATGAAAATCAAAGAGATAATGCTCAGGATGATGATGTGACCAGCCAGGATGTTTGCGAACAACCTGATCATGAGGGAGATCGGCTTAGTAAACACACCAATCAGCTCCACCGGCGCAAGAATGGGCTTCACCCAGGAAGGTACCGGCGGATTCACGATATGCCCCCAGTAATGTTTGTTTGAAGCCCAGCAGGTAGCGATGAAGCTGAACAGCGCCAGCGCAGCAGTTACCGCGATGTTGCCGGTTACGTTCGCAGAACCGGGCAGCAGGCCAAACAGGTTATTAATTAATACAAAGAAGAAAATAGTCAGAATAAAGGGAGTGAAACGCTCGCCACGGGGACCGGGAATATTCGGTAAAGCTACCTCGTCACGGATAAAGATGATCACCGGCTCAACCAGGCTCTGGAAACCCTTAGGAGCAGATTTCACACCGCGTGTCTTGTAAGCGTTCGCCACACCTACCATCAGGAACACCAGCAACAGCGTGGCGATCAGCATGGCAGTAATGTTTTTGGTCATGGACCAGTCCTGGATTTTAGCACCGGTAGGAACGCCCTGGGCGTCTACTTCAATGATTTTACCAGCTGAGTATTGGGAAGCATCCAGGTGATGCTCATGTATATAGTGGTCGTCCAGCAGGCGGTAACCTTCGTAAGTGGCATGGCCATGTTCGAATTTGCTGGAGCTGAACGAGGTGAAACCACGTTCAGGGTGATAAATAATTACAGGCAACGGAATAGTCGCGTGGAAATCGCCGATGCTGAAAAAATGCCAGTCGTGGGCATCTTTTACGTGACCGAGAATCACTTCTTTGGCGTCAAAACCTTTCTTTCCTTCATGCGCATCATGGCCTGGCTCGCTCGCCAAAGCTTCTGCATGCGCGGTAGTCGTATCATGTGACGAATGTTGGGCCAGAACGGGGGACGCTCCTGCCATGCAAAATGCCACTATAAGGGCTACCAGAGTATATTTGGACTTGATAAAAGAAATCACCGCTTTCTGAAATTTTGCGCAAAGATATGCGATTTTAGATCATTTTAAACCCAGCTTATAAAAAAAAAGGGGCATACTGCTGTAATTCTGTAAATATCAAATGTTTAACCCGGAAAATCAAGCTGATTAAAATCAGTTTTTACGATCGATTTCCTAGTTAGAAACATGTGCAATTTTTACATATGATGTTTAACGGCAAATTCACCTATTATTCGGGGTCCTGACTGCGCTAAATCTCGCTTTCTTCCTTTTTGAACTGCATCATATATAGTTTATGATAAAAACCTTCGAGTTGCAACAGTTCATCATGGTTACCCATTTCTTTAATTTCGCCCTTATCCAGCACGATAATTTTGTCCGCCTTGCTGATGGTAGACAGCCGGTGCGCAATCACAATAGCTGTACGGTCCGCAATCAGCTTGTCGATCGCATGCTGGATCAGCATTTCCGATTCGGTATCCACGGAAGACGTCGCCTCGTCCAGGATCAGGATCGCCGGATCGTACAACAGCGCACGGATAAACGAAATGAGCTGGCGCTGCCCCAGCGATAAGGTACTCCCCGCTCCATTACCTGGTAGTCGTAGCCACCCGGTAGTTGCATGATAAAATCGTGCACCCCTATCAGTTTGGCGGCATCCTCTACCTGTTGGCGACTGATAGCGGGGTTACGAAGGGTAATATTTTCATAAATGGAACCGGAAAACAGGAACACATCCTGCAATACCACACCTATACGGCTGCGCAGGGCATCCAGTTTATAATCCGGCAGGGGAATGCCATCAATCCGGATCGCCCCCTGCTGTATTTCATACAACCTGTTCAGGATACTGATAATCGTCGTTTTCCCTGAACCCGTGTGCCCTACAATAGCCACCGTTTGCCCCGGCTGCACATCAAAATGAATATCTTTTAACACGTACCGGTCGTCTTTATAGGCAAACCACACATGGTCAAAGGTGAGCGCACCCTTCATGTTTTCCGCGGTCTGCGTTCCGTTATCCGGAATAAACTCGTTGCTATCCAGCACTTTAAACACCCTTTCGCTGGCCACCATGCCCATTTGCAGGGTATTAAATTTATCGGCCAGGATGCGTAAAGGGCGGAACAGCATATTCAGGTACATGATGAATGCGATCATCACCCCCTGCGTTACCTCGAAGTTCAGCACCTTATTGGCGCCCCACCACACCATTAACCCCAAGGAAATAGCCAGGATGATCTCTACAATCGGGAAAAACACGGAGTAAGCGAAAATAGCGTCTACGTTTGCCTTACGGTGATCTTTATTGATCGTGCGAAACTTACCGTACTCCCGGTTTTCCGCAGAAAACGCCTGTACCACCACCATGCCCGTCAGGTGTTCCTGCACAAAAGCGTTCAGTGCCGACACCGCGTTCCTCACTCTGTGAAATGATTTGTTCACACTTTCTTTAAAAATGTAAGTAGCGAAAATAAGCACAGGGAAAGGGGAAAGACTGATCAGCGTTAAGCGCCAGTCCTCGTAAAACATCACGCCCAGGATGGCGACGATCATCAGCAGATCGGCTACGATGGAAATAATGCCCTCGGAAAAGATGTCGTTGATTGCCTCAATATCGTTGATGGTACGTGTAGTAAGGGTACCAATCGGGGTTTTATCGAAATAAGCCAGGTCCAGCCGCACCACTTTTTTGTACACCGCTACGCGCATGTCCTTGATCACGGATTGTCCCAGCCAGTTGGTGAGATACGAAAAGAAGAACCTTACGACTGTTTCCACCAGCAACAACGCCACCTGCACAACGGTAACGATCACTAGCATGCGCATCAGGTCGTTGGCGATGTATTTGTCTACCGACAACTGGATAAGGTAAGGGCGCACGGGCGATAACACCGCCAGCAACACCGTCAGGAACATCGAAAAGTAAAATGAACGCCTGTATGGGCGGGCGAATGTAAATACCCTCCTTAACAAACCAGAATCAAAAACCTTCTTCTTAACCGCAGTATTCTCCAAGCTATCTTCAGATTACGTATTCAACAATAAAAAGTGGTTTACAAACCTACTGCTTTTTGGGCAAAATGCGTGTTGGCTGGTATAAACGGCAAGGGGAGCGCGATGCGCTCCCCTTGTATTGTTACTTGTTATCTTTCATGATTTGCCGGTAGGCCTTGATGAAAATGGCCCCCAGGTTTTTATGCGGCGGCACGTAATCATCGAACAAAGGTTTGTTACGGGCATCGCCGGCAAATTTCTTGCTGAGGGAAGCCCACATGTTCACCCAGTCCACATTTTTACCCGCACGTACCTGGTCTTCCAGGCTGCGGATAATCGGCTCGTTCACCCAGCGCGTACCTACCTGTTTAGAGGAAATGATATGTGCTTCCGGCGCTTTCTCCAGCACCACCGCCAGGTTATGATAACCACCGCAGGACCCCAGCACTACAATGCGTGCGGTGCTTTGCAGGTTGTCAAGCGTGGTGTTTACGTGGTAACTGTGACCGCGGTGAATAAAGATCGTCGGGTGAATGCCTTTTTCATCGAGGTAAGCGGACAATTTCGAAATCGCCTCTTTATCGCCCGGTTCATCAATCGGGTTATTAGCGAAAATGGTCGTAGGCTTACCTTTTATAGAGGAGATCGTCGTCCAGCTCGTGTTCTTGCTCACTTTCCAGTCAGAAGACGGGAAATTGCCCATGAAGCTCGCGTAGGAATCCTGTCCGTCTTTATCCCCGTAAAAAAACACCTGCTGGTAAATGCGGCCGCTGTCGTTCAACAACGTATTGAATTCCACGTAGTTAATCGGCGGCAACTGCAGTTTCGCGGACATCTGCCGCGCCCAGGCCGAATCGGTGTTCTTGCCTTCCGGCGCAAACAGGCTGCCCAGCAATTCATAAATCACGATGCCGCGCTGGTCGTTCTTCCGCTTTACGTAGTTGAAGTTCGACTGCACTTCGGAGCGCAAAAACGCCATCAGTTTCTCATCACGAATACTGCCAAAGGAGTTGGCCACGTCCACCGCATCTTCCGGGTCTTCGGTTTTTTCCAGGTTGCTCACGAATTTCTTCATGAGATAAGTGGAATTCTCCGAAGCCATAGACTTCAGGAAGTTGTCGAGGGTATTGAAACCGGCCGCCATGGCCAGGAATTTCTTAAAACGATCGAAGCTCACCAGCAGCAGCAGACTGTCGCCCCGCGGGGGCTTCATGCGCGCCATCATCTGGTCGTACAGGCCCGCACCGGCATGGTTGGTATAACTGGAAGTATACAGTTCTTCCTGTCCGTTTACGATCAGGTAGTACAGCTCTTCCGGGGAAAAATCCTTTACAATGCGGAAGCGAACCGGGGCAGACTCCTCATGGAGGTCATTGATCTCGCGGATATAACGCAGCGATTTCGCCCTCATGTTGTCGTTCATCGCTTTCAGGCCGAGGATGGTTTCTCCGTCTACCTTACGTTTCTGAAGCTGGATGGTAGTTTTCACCATCTGGCGGAAATACTGGTCATCATTTTCCACCGATTTTTCCAGGTCGCTCACCGTGGCGCGGCCGGCGAGAATTTCATCAATAAAAGGAAGTATTTTAATAGACTTAGACCTGCCGATGCTTACAATGGTTTGCACCAACGCATCTTTATTACGGCGGATAGCATTGGCCGTGGGGGTGTATGAAGTGGCGTAGGTGAGCACCTGGTTAGGGTTTAGCCTGGCCACAGCGGCAATAATGGAATCGGTCATCGGGTAATCAAGGTAGGGCCCCAGTTTGGGCATGATCGTTTCCGTGTTATCGAAGGCATATTTCGAAAACAACTCCATCCTGGCTTCTTTGTAGCCGGGATTATCCTGAAAAGGCTCGATCAGGCGTTCACCTGCCTCGAAAGACAGGGATTTTATGTAGGGCAAAATACTTTTACCCGCCACGTCGGCCTTCATCATGTTCTGGTAAGCGGCTACCATGGCAGGCGCTTCCTCGGGATGAATACGGCCGTAAGCCCGTTTGGTATTGTAATCGCGCAATACCTGGTGCATGCCGGACAGGTATTTAACCTTCAGGCGATGATCCATGGCGGAATCGCGTTCTATATCTACCTGTATAGCGTCTACCTGTTTAATCAACGCATTGGTCACCTGCAGATTCAGGCTCCTATCGTCCGAAACTTTTACCACATCAGGCTTAGCTTCTCCTTTGGCGCCAAATTTCAACGCCGCCGCCTGTTCCTTGTCGATGTTATCGTGGAACCCCGGCGACCAATCGGTATCTGCAAACCACTGCTGCCATTTCCATTTTGTGCATATAACCAACCACTTTGAACTACTCCCAAAGCTATGATTATCAATAATTTTCTCATTAAGATTGATTTACGCTCTCAGCTATACTGCAAATTTACGACCAAATTTAACCCCGTCAAAGTTGAGCGTCCGCTGCACTGAAAAAACGACAGACGTCCCGGAAGTGGGAAAAAGAGCGGGAATCGGGGCATCAATTTTTTCCGTAACTTGCTGTTTATAAAGCGCTTGCATCGATGCTTCAATTTAACAATTACATAATGTTAACTTTCCATTAATCACGGCCAGTCCTGATTAATTTTGCAGCGTCTTTTAAAACATAAAAGTTTATGATGATGGACCAAGCGGCAGCCGGAAAGATATTGGTAGTGGACGATGAGACGGACATCCTTGAAATTATCAGCTACAACCTGAGAAGTGCGGGGTATGATACGGTAGTTGCCAAGGATGGGAGCGAAGCTATTCAGAAGGCGAAAATTTTCCGCCCCGACCTGATTATGCTGGATATCATGATGCCCAACAAAAATGGCATCGACACCTGTCGCGACCTCAGAAAACTACCCGAATTCAAAGATACCATGATCCTGTTCCTTACCGCGCTGAACGACGAAAAGTCGGAAATCGAAGGACTCAACATGGGCGCAGATGACTATATCGCCAAACCCATCAAGCCGAAATTGCTGGTCAGCCGTATCAACGCCCTGTTCCGCAGGCTTTACAAAGAGGAAGAAACCAAATTGCTCCTCGGCGACCTGACCATTGACCGCGAAAAGTTTGCAGTAACCTATAAAGACCAGAAATTGTACTGGCTAAAAAGGAATTCGAACTGCTGCAGCTGCTGGCTTCCAAACCCGGCCGCGTATTTCTCCGCAACGAAATCCTGAATCAGGTATGGGGTACAGAGGTGATCGTGGGCGACCGCACCATCGATGTACACATTCGCAAAATCCGCCAGAAAATCGGTATCGACCTGATAACTACCGTAAAAGGAGTAGGTTACAAATTTGAGATGTAATACTTGCCATAAAATATTTAATATGGAGGAAAGCGCTTTATGCGCTTTCTTTGCTTTTTGAATAGTCTTATTTTTGAAGCTTTACATGTGAAGGCGCCAAGTGCTTGTTATGGCAAATAAAAAATTTAGTTTAATTTCCCTGTATTACAACAATTACTCACTCTGGAGTATGCTGAAAGCAAAAAATTTATCACCGCAAAAACTAGCCGCTTTTACCGCACTGATCTTGTCAGTAGTAGCTGCCATGGGAACCTTGTTGGTTGAACCAACCTTCAGGACCGTCGCCATTGCGTTTGTGGTAACGTTCCTAGTGGCGTATTACCTGTACCTCTATACACTGCAGAATTTCATTTACAGGAAGATCAAACTGATCTACAAGTTCATCTACCAGACCAAAGCGACTAAAAGGGAAGACTTCTTTAACAAAAACATCCTCCCCCTGAAAACAATCGAGGAAGTGAGTGAAGATGTGGAGAAATGGGCCAGCCAAAAGAAAGAGGAACTGGACAATCTTCGCCGCAACGAGGCTTTTCGTAAAGAATTTCTGATGAACCTTTCGCACGAGTTGAAAACGCCCATTTTTGCGGTGCAGGGCTATATCCACACCCTGCTCGACGGCGCTATGGAAGACCCGACCGTGAATAAGATGTTCCTGAAAAATGCCACCAAGAACATTGACCGCCTGTGCGGACTGCTCGACGACCTCGACGAAATTTCAAAGCTGGAAAGCGGCGAGATGACTATCAATACAGAAATCTTTGTTATCCAGACCTCATCCGCGACGTGTTCGACACCCTCTCGCTGAAGGCCAGGCAGAAAGACATCAAATTCAGTATCAAAAAAGGATGTGAGGCGCCGGTGCAGGTGCTCGCAGACAAGGAGAAAATACGCCAGGTGCTGATCAACCTGATCGACAACTCCATCAAATACGGTAAACAACAGGGTTCCACGGTAGCGAGCATTTACAACCTTGATGGTAAAACAAGCCTGGTGGAGATTTCGGACGACGGTATCGGTATGCAGGAAGAACATCTGCCCCGCGTATTCGAACGTTTCTATCGTACCGACAAAGCCCGTAGCCGCGATATCGGCGGTACCGGGCTGGGCCTGGCAATAGTGAAGCACATTATTGAAGCGCACGGGCAAACGATCAATGTGAGGAGTAAGCCGGACGTGGGGTCTACATTTGGGTTTACGCTGGAAACCGTAAGAGAGTAGTTTTTAGCTTTATGTATATGTGAAAGCCGCTGGTAAACCAGCGGCTTCTTATTTTAAAACCGGAACTGCAACCTGCACGTAAACACATTATCCTTCAGATCATCTGTAAATCCATCCAGACTGGTGTTCTCATTCTCCACGATATCATAATAGAAGAACATCTTCAACTGAGGGCTGAAATGATACAGGTAGCCAAACCCTAATGTATTATAACGCACATCAGCACCGGTAAACCCATCATCACTGTTCGCTCCTATCTCCCTCCCTTTCACTTTTCTATTCGGGTCGTACCAGTCATACTTGATGATCAGCTGGTGCTTGATGCTATGAAGATGTTGCACATAGTAAAAGTAAGCGCCGTCAAACGGACGGATGTACAGCGGGGCCGGCGCGCCGCCAGTCATAGGCACGCTGCCGGTGTTTCAGTGGTATTGGCCGTCGCCGTTTGTGTACCGCGGATATATTCGGCCCGGAACTCTGTGAAACCAATACGATTGGCGATACGAAGCTGCGCATCCATGCCGTAATAGTGACGGGGTGCCACTTCATCGATATTACCGGTGGAATCCGTCGTAAAAGCCTTTCCATCCATCTTGTGGATATAGGGCGTAAATTGTTGCATGCCGCCCTGTAAAACAGAGGCGCCGACTGACAGGCGCATTTTAGGCGCAATCTCCAGCTGCCGCAGGTAAGCGCGGGCGATGAAGTCTTTGTGGCTATCGTAGTCGCCTGTACCGGTTAAGCCCTGTCCATTGAAAAAACCAGCGTCTATTTTAAGGTGCCGCCACACATCTTTACGCAGCCTCGGCTCCCAACTGAGCATAGCGCCCAGGTCGCGCTCCGTACGCATCAGTATCTGCGACATACGTCCACGTTCCGGTGTTTCGCGGTCGCTGGATGACAGATTGATCTCATACCCGAAAGGCCGCGGAAACATACCCGTGGTGAGCGAGAACATACTGTACTTGTTTTCGAAGAAACGTCCCCAGAAGTCGCGGATATTCACTCCCCGCTCCGTACCGTCGAACTGAAAAGCAAATTGCACCACCGGTAAACCGTCGTGATTAAAACGTTCATAATCAAACCGGATACGGCCGCGGCGCAACATGAAACGGTTGTTCACATGCTCGGCAAAATCACCGCCGGCATAACCTTTGGCTCCCTGGCGCGCTGCAAACTGGAACTGTGGCTGCATATAGCCCCCGAGACGCAGGGCGTCAAACTTCTTATACATGGAAAACATACCCTTACCCACATCGGTGGTGGTATCGATCATATCCATCAGGAACTGGGCGTGGGTAATGTGGCTGATACACAGCATCATGCAAAGCAAGACCGGGAACGCGGCTTTTTCATGCAACACTAAAATTTGCGCAAAAATAACCGGAAAACTGTTACGTAACAATTTGGTAACAATTACTTAACCTTGGTCGCCTGTTTCGTGCGAACCTTTCCCTGGTTACTGGCTGGGCGCTGTTAAATTCAGCTGCCCATTGTTAATGGACACTATTTCCGCTTATACCGAAGCGTAACGGAGTTCATCCCTGGGTGGAGCGTCGCCCAAATTGCTGACAAGGGGATATAAGAAAGGGCCAGCCAAAAGGCCAGCCCTAAAAAACAGCTTATGAAAACTTAATACTTATGTACTGATTAGTACGCAGCAGATTTAGGATCGAAGTTGGTCCAGCCTGTAGTCCAGGTATCTGTAGCGCTCAATGCACCAGCGTAAGGAACATTGGTGAAGTTTGCGTTGTTAACTTTTGCATCAGTAAAGCTGGCTTTAGTCAACACCGGAGAACCAGTGGCAGGACGAGCGTCCAGGTCAGCCAGGGTAACTGCGTTTACACCGGTCAGTTTAGTCAACTTCAGGTTAGCCAGGGTGGTAGTGGTGTCATTTGCGTTAGTAGCGCCCATTAACCAGCCTTTTACGTCTACAGTGATACCACCGGCAGTAGATACGTTTGCTACAGTGCTACCGGTGAAGAAGTTATTTTTAATAGCCAGGTTGTTAGCCAGTGCTGCGTCAGCAGTTTTCGTACCGTTGAACAGTACAGCATAAGGCCAGCCTACGATAACGCTGTTGTACAGGTTCAGGCGGGTAGCTCTTCTTACGAACAGACCCCACTGGAATACGTTAGTACCGATGTTAGCACCACCGTTGATAGCCCAGGGGCCGATAACAGTCATGTTAGAGAAAACAGGTGCAGTGATAGGGGCAGTTTCAGTACCGTCAGCGTCATTGTCAGACTCAAAGCCGTTAGACTGACCAGGCAAAGCAACATCAGAGATGTCTTTGTCGCGGATAGCCAGGCCAAATTGTACGTTACCATTGTAACCGTTGTCAGTATCGAAATCGTCGTCCAGGGTACGGAAAGAGATCAGGTGTTTAGCGTTCACAGAACCGCCGAACCATTCGAAAGCGTCGTCACCGCCGAAAGAACACTGTACGAAGTCGATAGTAGTACCGCTACCAACACCGATCATAGTCAGTGAGTTCAGCTCTGTGTTAGGAGATGTAGAAAGTGCAATACCTGCAAATTCGATCCTTACATATTTCAGTACACCAGAGTTGTCTGCGTTGTTTACAGCCGGATTAGTAGCGCGACCGCCACCACCGATAACGTCGTCACCATAGGTATCGAGGTCAGTAGTGCTGAAACCTTCTACCTGCCTGGTGTTCGCAACACCTTTGAATGCGGTGTTAACGGCGCCATTACCCAGGATCACGATGCCACCCCAATCGGAGTAGTTACGGGAACCAGCAGCCTGGTTAGAAGTAAATACGATAGGCTTAGAAGCAGTACCTTCAGCCATTATCTTTGAATTACGGGTGATGATCAGGGTAGCTTTGGTACCTTTAATCGCCTTCACTACAACACCTGGCTCAATAGTCAGTACCGCGTTGTTTTTTACAAAAGTAGGACCGCTGATGTAGTAGGTTGTACCGGCTTTCAGGGTACGGCTGGCGGTGATCGGACCACTAAGAGTGTCAGACTGGGTATTGTTTCCGCCACCTTTGCCTGAGTCTTTATCAGAACACGCTGTGATAGTAAACATCGCAATTGCCGCGATCGCTGCTAAGCTTCTTTTCATTATATCGTTTTTTGTGGGTACGAAAATCGAACTTGGTTATTATTGGTATGTTAAGCCAATCTTAATTAATTGTGAACAAGCGTTAGAACTTGTAGTTAAAAGTGAGACCGATGTTGGTGCCATAGCTGAACTGACTGATCACTTTATCAGTACCGTCTTTGTAGCGCTTCTCGTCCTGCCCCCAATAGTTGGTTGCTTTTTTGTTCAGGACATCCGAAGCGGTGAATTTGATATCTGCGTTTTTGAATATGCGCTGTGTAATCTGGAAATCCAGTACCGGACGAGGATTTTCCCAAATGTTAGGAGTGTTGGCATTACCTACCTGTCCAATACGCTGACCAATCACGTTAAAGAGCACAGAAGCATTGGTGCCGGAGTTTTCGTTATCGAATTGCAGCCCGCCATTTACCAGGTAGGGCGACTGGCCATACATCGGCCTGTCCATACCTCCTACGTAATTTTTCGGGAATTTCACTTCGCTCTTGATCCAGGCGGCATTACCAAACAGGGCAAATTTGTCCAGAACTCACTGCCAAGGAAGCCGAGTTTCTTACGGAACTCAATTTCCACACCATAGCTCGTAGCGCTTTCCACGTTATCATAGCTGAAGGTGGGAGAACCCTGGCCGGTTTCAAACATCATCTCGATAGGCGATTTAAAGTATTTGTAGAATACACCTGCTGTCAGCAGTTCGCCGGCTGCGGGATAGATTTCGTAACGCAGATCGAGGTTGGTAATTTTTGTACGTTCCAGTTTCGAGTTACCAAACACAGTACCGTTGCGCTCAAAATCGTAAAACGCAAATGGAGCAATTTCACGAAATTCAGGACGCGCCACAGTTTGCGAACCGCTCAAACGGATATTCGTTTTTGCATTCAGCATGTAGGTAAGGTTTAATGAAGGCAGTACGTCCGTAGCAGTATTTTCGCTCGGTGCACCGCTACCATCTCTTGCCTGCAGGTGTTGCAGAAAGTAGTATTCTACCCTGGCGCCCCAAACCAACCTGATTTTGTCGCCAAACTGGTTGTCGAACTGGAGGTAGCCAGCGCCCAGGTTAGCGTACGCCTCATAAGAGTCAGAAGGCTCTGTCAGGTCATCGAGGTAAAATTTATCAGCTGCGTAGTTGTTTTTGTTGAATATCTCTGAAGCAGGCAGGGTCAGCAGCGCATCACTGTTTGTACCACCAATGATGGCGAGCGCCCGCGAGTTAAACACCCTGTCTTTACGTTGGAACAAACCGCCCACTTTTACCTGCTGCTGGTTACCCCACAGCTTAAAGGTTTTGGATGCGTCGGCAGATGCGCCCAGCACGGTTTCGTTCAGATCAGAAAAGAAACGGCCGGCATTTCTCGGGTTACCTGTAAATTTAGGAACGTTTACATAGTAGTTATTACCGTCGAGCGACGTGTATTTTAACCTTCTCATATCCGGAATATCCTGCGACATCCGGCAAGGCTACCATTCCATTTTATTTTGATACCGCTGGCTTTCAGGAAGTGCTCGCCCAGCAACTGGGAATTCAGCAGCCTGTTCGACGTAAAGGCCAGCTCCTGACTTTTGATGCCATAGTTCACACCACCTTCCATATCGGTACCGGTACGCAGGGTGGTCTGGTCGTTACTGTTAATGGTATAAGAGTTTTTCAGGCTGATTTTTGTGTCTTTATTGCGGTAGGTGAAGTTCGCCAGACCGCCAATCAGCACGTTCTGCCTGTAAAACTCATCGCGGTAAGAGAATGTTTGCGACATGTCGCTGGGCAGATAGTTGTTCCTGATAATGGAACCAGCCCTGTTTTGTTTGTTGTAAGTGAAGGAGAACACGCCAGCCCACCCTTTAGAAGCATCTTTCTTCGCCACGAAACCGCCGGTAGCCCGGAGGTTCAGGTTCAGTTTGCCGCTTTCGTCGTTCACGGCCCAGCGGTCAGAAAGGGAACGTCCCATTTCTGCCCTGTCATCAGCGCTGCTCTGCGCCAGTGTTTTCGTCGTCGGAAAATCGCCATTCAGTTTACGATCACCATCGTCTACACCGAAAAAGTCGAATTTACCACCCTTGTAAGTATAAAAATCTTTGCCCAGTACGTTGGTGTTAAAACCAGATCCTACTGATACGTTAAAGAAGTTCTGGTCAGGAACGTCTTTGGTATTAATCTGAATCAAACCTCCCGCAAATTCCGCAGGCATTTCCGGCGTAGCTGCTTTGTTGATAATAATGTTATCGATAATGCTCGCAGGGAACAGGTCGAAAGAGAAAGTTTTACGATCGGGCTCTGTAGAAGACATCAGCGCGCCATTCATCATGGTCTGGTTGTAACGGTCAGACAAACCACGCACCACGATGTATTTACCATCGATCATAGATGCACCGGGAACGCGCTTCAGTACATCGCTGGTATTGCGGTCCGGCGATTTGCGGATAGATTCCGCAGATACTACCTGAGCAACGGTATTGGTATTTTTCTGGAACGTCAGCAGGGAATTCAGCGTCTCTGTTCTTGCAGAACCGCGGATCACCACTTCATGCAGGTTTTCAGATTTGGGTTCGTCCATGGTTACATCCTGGTTGGTTACACCACCGGATTTTACCACTACTTCAGAAATTTCTTTAGTAGCATAGCTCATGAACTTCAGCTGCAGCGTATAGGTACCTGGTTTTACAGAAATATTATAACGTCCTTCCACATCGGTCACTGCACCGGTAGAAGTTCCAAGAACAATCACGGTTACACCGGGGAGCGACTCGCCTGATTTACGGTCAGTCACTTTACCGGCTACTTTACCATTGCTTTGTGCAAAGACTTGTACAGCGCCAAACAGTAATGCGAAGATGAATTGTAATACGAAAGTTATGCGTCTCACTTTAGTTTGTTTATTTCGACGCAAAACTACCAGCACAGCATTACCGCACTGTTACCACAATGTTACCAGAATGTTAAGTTGTTAAGGAATCATTATTAAATCATTAACACGAACGCGGGTCCTTGCAGCGATGATAATCTGCTAAGAAAGGCCATGGTATAGGTTTACAGCGACGCACCGCGATTAGGGTACATGTTGTTCATCTGCTGGGCTATGATTTCCGGTGATATGGCGCTGTTAACTTTCGACTCTCCTAATTGGAACAAACGGAGGCTTTTATTCATAAACGACTTCTGATCAAGCCTGCAAAGTTCCGGCAAAAATTGTATTTGTCTTCCAGCTCTTCCTCAAATTCACGTAAACTCAGGGTCTCGTCAATAGGATGCTCGATCATATCTCCTTCTTCAAGGCCCGCTTCTTTCAGGGTATCGAAAGCGTTCGCCAGGGAGTGTTTAATGTACACAGTGACATTGCAATTCAACAGACGCTGGAATTGCATCTGTAACAGGGATACGGTCATTAAAGGATGTAACTTCAGGATCTTCATCTAAATTCTGCTTAACAGGTATAGGACAAACTTAGTAACACAGGGTTACTTAAATATTAATATCAGGTTACTTAATTGTAAACAACTGACGTGAAAGTCGTTACAAATATATTAAAATAATTAAAATATCTATTTCTTTTTAGATAGATGGGAAACTAATCACCTTACCATCCGGCCATTCAATGCCACCCTCTTCTTCTTCCTCCGATGCCACCACCTGCTGCCGCGATGCTTTGGATACCGGGTGCACATACAGCGACCAATCTCCTTTGGTATACTCCAGTGCCGTCAGGCTCTCCACCCAGTCGCCCGAGTTCAGGTAGGTAATTTTGCGGCCCCCGAAAGCCATTTCTTTGATTACAGGTTGATGAATATGCCCGCAGCACACCACGTCAAATTCTTTTTCCGCGGCAATTTCAGCCACTGTTTGTTCAAAGTCGGAGATAAAGCTCACCGCCTTTTTCACACCCTGCTTCACTTTTTTGGAGAAAGACATCTTTTCGCGGCCCATCTTCTCCAGTATGTTATTTACTAAACGATTGATAATAATAAGGATATCGTACCCCTTGCCGCCCAGCTTCGCCAGCCACTTGGAGTTTTTCATGGTCACGTCGTACACGTCGCCATGGAAAAACCAGTGCCGCTTGCCATCTACCTCTAAAATCAATTTGTTATCGATCGTGAAGTTGCTAAGTTCAAAGCCCGCGTATTTGCGGAGCGCCTCATCGTGGTTACCGGTAAGGTAATACACTTCGGTACCCTTGCCGATCATTTTCAGCACCTTCCGGATTACCTTGGTATGTGATTTCGGGAAATAGCGCTTGCTGAACTGCCAGATATCTATGATATCACCGTTCAGGACCAGGATTTTAGGATCGATACCGTCCGGTAGTTCACCAGCTCCTTGGCGTGGCAACCATAAATTCCCAGGTGTACATCTGAGATAACAACGATATCTAATGGGCGTTTGTCGGACATGCGGACTCGGAATAATCGCCGGGCTTAAACCGCGGGGCCCGGATTTTTGTTTAACTGAGAAAAATATACGATCGGGTATTACCGGGTCTGTTCAGGCCGACTTTATTAGCGAAGAGCCTGCAAACCCGCGTCAAAACTCAACTACATACAATTTTGCGGTCTATCTTTTCTTCTGCAAAGGAAAAATCGCTATATTACTTTTATATTAATCCAGTGTTAAGGAATTATTAATTCGTGCATTTTCTTGGCTCCTATACCCTTTGAAAGCTATTTTTGCGGCAAATTTCTAATAAAACAAACTATATGGGAGGCTTCAATTCTATCGTTAAACTCTTTATGCCGAAAGACAGGGTGTTCTATTCACTGTTTGAAGATGTGTCGGCAAACCTGGTAGATATGGCCCAGGAACTCGTGAACCTTGTGGAGAGCAATGATCCTGCGTTCCGTAAAGACAAAACTCACCTGATTGAGCGCCTTGAACACAAAAATGACGACTATACGCACCGCATATTCGTAGAGCTGGGTCAGAACTTCATTACACCGTTCGACCGCGAAGACATCCACTACCCGGCGTCTACCCTGGACGACGTAGCGGATTACATACACGGTTCTGCCAAAAGGATGGACCTGTATAAAATCAAGGAAATTACAGAAAGTGTACGCAAACTCGCCCACCTGATCCTGGAGGGTTGTAAAGAACTGCACCGCGCTATTCCCGAACTGCGCACCATGAACAACATGCGCCTGATCACCGACGCCTGCGTAAAAATCAACAGCCTGGAAAACCACGCCGACGATATCTACGACCGCGCCATCGGCGACCTGTTCGAATTTGAGACCAATGCCGCCGAACTGATCAAAATGCGCGAAATATACCAGGCGCTGGAGATTGCCACTGATAAGTGTGAGGATTCTGCCAATGTGATCGAAACTATTATTATCAAGTATGCCTGATAACGCTTTTGCTGATCAACGGCGCAATTCACCTGTATCATGACTTTTCTGGTTATCATTATTATACTGGCATTCATCTTCGACTACATTAACGGTTTTCACGATGCTGCCAACTCTATTGCCACGATCGTATCCACCAAGGTACTTACGCCCTTTCAGGCGGTACTCTGGGCAGCGCTCTTCAACTTCGCGGCATTCTTCATTTCCAAATACGTTTACGGCGAGTTTAAAGTGGGTAACACCATTGCCAAATCGGTATTCGAGCAATTCATTACGTTAAAAGTGATCTTCTGCGGCCTGGTGGCAGCGATTTCCTGGAACCTCCTCACCTGGTGGTACGGGATCCCGTCCAGCTCCTCGCACACCCTCATCGGCGGCTTCATTGGCGCTGCTGTGGCTAACGCACACGGCTCCTTCGACGTAATTAATTATTCCAAAGTACTGCCTACCGTATATTTCATCGTACTGGCACCGCTCATAGGTATGATCGTGGCGTTTATCATCACGGTAATTATCGTGAACATCTGCCGCAAAGCCAATCCTTACCGGGCGGAGAACTGGTTTAAGCGACTGCAGCTGGTTTCTTCGGCAGCATTCAGCCTTGGCCACGGTGGTAACGACGCCCAGAAAGTAATGGGTATCATCATCGCCGCAGCCATGGTGGCTCACGGATTAATCCCCGATCTGAAGTCGGTACCGGATTGGGTTCCTTTCGCATGTTTCACGGCAATCGGCCTCGGTACCCTTAGCGGTGGCTGGAAAATCGTGAAAACAATGGGCTCCCGCATTACCAAAGTAACACCACTGGAAGGCGTAAGTGCCGAAACAGCGGGCGCCGTTACGCTGTACCTTACAGAATCGCTGGGTATCCCGGTGAGCACCACCCATACCATCACGGGCTCCATCATTGGTGTAGGCGCCACCAAACGCCTGTCTGCCGTACGTTGGGGTGTAACGGTTAACCTGTTATGGGCCTGGATCCTGACCATTCCCATCAGCGCCATGCTGGCCGCAGGTACCTATTTCATAGTAAGCCTGTTCATCTAAGCTAACTGTATCTTTAGTATATCTTGCCCGCCGGCCTTCCGGTGGGCTTTTTTTTGAACCAGCCTCTAACCCTTCCTCAGCCGCCGGTGTGTCACTCACTTCAACCTTCAGTACGCTATCAACAGGTGTAAACCTTAATCCGGATTATTAACCTGAGTGTAAACCTATTTCAGGACGTGACACTGGCTGTTTTATGGCCCCATCCAATAAGCATCCTTCGTTCATCCTAGGTTCATCCTAGGTTCAAGGTAGGTTCAACCTAGGTTCACCAACAAAGGATGAACCTTATATAAACGAAGCATCAACGTAGGATCAACGAAGGATAAGGCTAAGGTCGATAAGGGATACAACCGCGAAGTATAGGGGGCTGCCCACTGCCTCCCGCCACTTACCACCGGAAAGCAGCAGCCCGTCCAGGCTACCACTGATGCTATTTTCACCGAAAAAGGTTTATCTGGCTTTATCCATCTTTTTCCCTTTAAAAAATTATGGCGATAACTATATACCCCCTATTTTTGTGCGGCCTCAGAACAGGTCCTTTGATTTTAAACCGATTGTTCGATCCATGAAAGGAATTATACTTGCCGGCGGGTCCGGTACCCGTTTACACCCGATTACATATGCTATCAGCAAACAGATCATGCCGATATATGATAAGCCAATGATCTACTATCCGCTGTCAACACTGATGCTGGCAGGTATAAAAGACATTCTTATCATCAGCACCCCCACGACCTGCCGTCCTTCAAACGACTGTTCGGCGACGGCTCACAGTACGGCCTGAATTTACAGTACGCAGAGCAGGCAGTGCCCAACGGTCTTGCCCAGGCATTTGTAATTGGTGCGGAATTTATCGGGACGGACAACGTAGCCCTGGTATTGGGCGATAATATCTTTTATGGCGCCGGTCTCGGCACACAACTGCAAAACAATGTGCAGCCAGACGGTGGTATCGTATACGCCTATCACGTATCCGACCCCGAACGTTATGGTGTAGTGGAGTTCGACAGCAGCATGAAAGCGGTATCTATCGAAGAAAAGCCCGCGCAGCCCAAGTCTAACTACGCGGTGCCCGGCCTGTACTTCTATGATAATACTGTAGTGGAGATTGCGAAAAACCTGCAACCCAGCCCCCGCGGCGAATACGAAATCACGGATGTAAACCGCGAATACCTGCGCCGCGGCAAGTTACAGGTAAGTGTACTGCCACGCGGTACGGCATGGCTCGATACCGGCACCTTCGACTCGCTGATGCAGGCCTCCCAGTTTGTACAGGTGATAGAACAACGCCAGGGGATCAAAATCGCCTGTATTGAAGAAATTGCCTACCGTAAAGGCTTTATCGACAAAGCGCAACTCATCAAATTGGCGGAACCGCTGAAAAAAGCGGCTATGGTCAATACCTGATGGAACTCGTGAAATAATCATTACACAGAATCTCAATAATCAGCAATATGCAAAAAGTTCTTGTTACAGGTGGTTGTGGCTATATCGGGTCGCATACGATAGTGGACCTGATCAATCATGGTTTCGAAGTAGTGTCCGTAGACAGCAACGTGCGCAGCTCTACGCAGCTTTTAGAAGGTATTGAAAAAATTACCGGTAAAAAGATCCATAACTACAAGGTGGACCTTTGCAACCTGGAAGACACCCATGCGGTGTTTCACGAGAACAGGGATATTGTGGGCGTGATCCACTTCGCGGCGCTTAAAACCGTGCCCGAATCAGTGTCTGATCCGCTTTACTACTTCCACAACAACCTTACCTCGCTGGTAAACGTGCTGAAATGTGTAAAAGAGTTTAACATCCCTAACCTGGTTTTCTCTTCTTCCTGCTCCGTATATGGCAATACCAATGCCCTGCCGGTAGTGGAAAGCACCCCGCTCGGCGAGGCACAGAGCCCCTACGCCCGTACCAAACAGATGGGTGAGCAGATCATTGAGGATTACAGCCGCGTAAACGACACCAACAATATTATTCTCCGCTACTTTAACCCGGTGGGTGCGCACCCCACCGCGCTGATCGGCGAATTACCCCTGGGCAGGCCCGATAACCTGGTGCCGGTCATCACCCAGACCGCCATCGGCAAACTGCCGAAAGTAACCGTGTTTGGTACTGATTATGATACCCGCGACGGTTCCTGCGTACGCGACTACATCCACGTAATGGACATCGCCAATGCGCACACAAAAGCTATGCAATACCTGCTGGATGGTAAAAATGAAAGCAAACGTGAAATCATCAACCTGGGTACCGGTAACGGTGTAACCGTACTGGAAGCCATCAAAGCCTTTGAGAAAGTGTCCGGCGTAAAGCTGAACTACGAACTGGGCCCCCGCCGTCCGGGTGATGTGATCGAGATTTATGCCAACAACTCTTATGCCCGCGAAAAGCTAGGCTGGGAGCCCAAGCAGAGCATCGAAGACATGATGCGTACGGCCTGGCAGTGGGAAGTGTCTTTGCGCGACAGGGTACTGAACAACTAATTTCGCTATAATTCCACTCCTATTTTTCTAAATTTGCGGCACTAAACTGGCAACTATGGTAAAAGACATACAAGTCCTGAACGAAAAGGAAACCCGTGGCGGTTTCGGTGAAGGCATCCTCGAAGCAGCGCGTAGAAATCCTAATGTGGTAGCGCTGACAGCCGATTTGCTCGGTTCTATGAAGCTGAATGCCTTCATTAAAGAATTCCCCGACCGCTTTGTACAATGCGGCATCGCTGAAGCTAACATGATCGGTGTGGCTGCAGGTATGACCATTGGCGGCAAAATCCCGTACACGACCACTTTTGCCAACTTCTCTACCGGCCGCGTATACGACCAGATACGCCAGTCTGTAGCCTACTCCGGCAAAAATGTTAAGATATGTGCTTCCCATGCAGGGTTAACCCTGGGTGAAGACGGCGCTACCCACCAGATCCTGGAAGATATCGGCCTCATGAAAATGCTGCCCGGTATGACCGTGATCGTACCCTGCGACTTTAACCAGACCAAAGCGGCTACCATCGCCGTAGCGGAATATGAAGGCCCGGTTTACCTGCGCTTCGGTCGTCCGAAATGGCCGAATTTCACACCGGAAGACCAAAAATTTGAGATCGGGAAGCACAGGTGCTCAATGAAGGTACCGACATCACCATCTTTGCCTGCGGACACCGGTATGGAAAGCCGTAGAAGCCGGCCGCATCCTCGGAAGAAAGAGGTTATAGTGTGGAATTGATCAACATCCACACCATTAAACCGCTGGATACAGAAGCCGTAATTAAATCGCTGACCAAAACCGGTTGCGCGGTAACCGCCGAAGAGCACAACGTACTGGGCGGCCTGGGCGACAGCATTGCACAGGTAGCGGCGCGGCACATTCCCTGCCCCATCGAGTATGTTGGCACCAACGATACTTTCGGCGAGAGCGGTAAACCTACCGACCTCCTCAAAAGTACGGCCTGGATACGCCGAACATCGTGGAAGCAGCCGAGAAAGCCATTGCCCGTAAAAAAGCATAATTTCCGATATAAGGGATTAAACCTTCGTTCAAAAAACCCATCTAACGATGGGTTTTTTATTTTATATTGGTACAAACCCGGATGCTAACCACTTAACCGAACTATGGGCGTAACGCAGGAGGACAAAGAACTTTTGGCATTATACCAGCAGCCTGGCACCAGGGAAAAAGGGTTTACCCTCATCGTCCAGAAATACCAGGAAAAGCTGTATTGGCACATTCGCCGCCTGGTGATCAACCACGAGGATGCCAATGACGTGCTGCAAAATGTGTTTATAAAAGTCTGGAAGAACCTGGAGAATTTCCGGGAAGACGCCCAATTATATACCTGGCTTTACAAGATAGCCACCAACGAAAGTCTGTCCTACCTGGAACAGCAAAAACGCAAATCCTCCGTATCGTTGTCCGATGTGGAAACGGGACTGGAAAATAAACTGAAGGCCGACAGCCAGTTCGACGCCAACAAACTTGAATGGAAGCTGCAAAAAGCTATCCTGGGGCTGCCTGAGAAGCAGCGCATTGTATTTAACCTGCGCTACTACGACGAAATGCCTTACGAACAGATGTCGAAAGTACTGGACACCTCCGAAGGCGCGTTGAAGGCTTCTTACCACCACGCTGTGAAAAAAATAGAAGAGTTTATGAAACAGGAATAAGCGTTTTTCCGAGAAAAAATGCCGGTCAGATTAAACGTAAAGCGCAAAAAGCTGTCAAAGCATCAATATAAAGCATGAAACAAGGGAAAGAAATAGTAGATGAACTGAAGGGGATTGCCCCGGAAATGCCCGTAACGGCCACGCCGTATAGCGTACCGGAAGGGTATTTCGACGCCTTCCCGGCAAAGCTCATGCAATTACTGCGGCAGGAAGAACAGGCTCCGGCATCGGTAGCGGAAGAACTCGAAAGTCTTTCGCCTTTCCTCGCCGGTTTACCGCGTAAAACCCCGTTTGAAGCACCCGCGGGGTACTTTAATCAACTGGGAATCAGCCTGAAAGCTATCACCGGCGCACCCGAAACCGGGAAGGTAGTGCCCATGAAGACGCCCGGCCGCGTTAAAACCATCAGGCGCATACTGGTGGCGGCAGGTGTGGCCGCTTTGTTGTCGGTAGGCGGATTGTATATGTTGCAAAACAATGGCAATATGGCCACCAAGATGGACAGGCAGCTGGCGGCGCTCAGCGACCAGGAAATTGAGGATTACCTGCAAAGCCACACCGACGATTTTGACGAAGAAGCCATTTTTGCGGCCGTGAGTAATGAAACCGTACTTCCCGCCGAGCTCGACGACATGCCGACCGACGCCCCGGAAGAGTACGTAGATGAGAACCTGATTAACGAAGCTAATTAATACTACATGAAGAAATTTTACCTCATATGGATGATGTCATTGATGCTCCTTGGTCAACTCCCCGCCGCTTTTGCGCAGGAGGTGGACAAAACGATCCAGACAAGGTGAAATCGCTGGAAATTGCTTACATCAGCAAAGAACTGAACCTGTCGCCCGAAGAAGCCCAGAAGTTCTGGCCCGTATATAACCGGTATTCCAAGGAAGTGGAACTGCTGATACAGGACCGCAAGCGCCAGGCGAAAGTGAATAAACAGCAAACACGGACTGATAATACGGGCGAAGACGCTACCGATGTGGAGTTGAGCTATGCCCGGAAAATGCTGGACATCAAAACGCGGTATAAGGATGAATTTCAAAAAGTAATTCCGCCACGTAAGGTAACCGACTTTTTCCGCTCCGAACGCGAGTTCCGGGGCATGATGATCCGTCAGCTAAAGGAAAGAAAAGAGAATCGCGGCATGCGCCGGCAAAGACAATAAATAACTGGTACGTTCGATTTTTTGTTTTAGGTAAAAAAGACCGTCTTATGTTGGAGACGGTCTTTTTTTTATTGTTGAAAGTAATGAGCTCTGACCTCCGTTACTTTTCCTGCTTCATTCAATACCATCAGTTCTGCAGCGAGGTTGTTGTTAACGCTCTTGTAGTATAACACCACCGAATTAACGCCTTCCAATACCGGAACAATTCGAAATGTAAGTCCGGGTACCCCTTCAGCGCCCTTTCAAAATAAGCCCGCAGGGAGCCTTTGTCTTTGATACACCCTGACGGATCATTGTTAACCCGCCGGATAAAGGGGGAGAAAAAAGTGATATCTTCTGCATAATGATGCATAATCGCATCCATGTCATGGCTATTCCAGGCGTTCAGCCATTCGTGAGCAAATTGAGCGGCGTTCATTTTTTTACTTAAAGATAAGTGGACTGCCGCAATGGATACCTACCGTTTTTAGTAAATGGCTTACTAAAATGTGCCGATCGGGGTTTTAACATCATGGTAGTAAAGAAACTGCCATCCTTCGGCGCGACCGCGCTCAATGAATTTTTGACGCCATTCCATACTTAATTTGCCATCATAATCGTACTTCGCGATAAACCGGCCACGCATCTGCGAAGCCTGGGGCGCCTCATCGCCCCCAAAAATATTTTATCCTCCCCATCGTCTATTAAGAACACTGGTGATACGGACAGTGTCCGCCAGTAAACTCGTAGTGAATATAACCGTCAATGGTGCCGTTATTATCGATGAACTGTACATTGTCGCGCTGGGGCAACAGGCCTACTTCATCGGCCAGGTAAGACTTACCATCCTGTTCAATGGCGTACTGCATTTCGCGGCCGTTTACGTAATAGGTGGCGTGCGGAAAACTAAGTGTACGCTCGCCGGTTACGGGATCTTTCGTACTTACGCCGCCCGCATGATCCTTGTGCAAATGGCTCATCAGTACCTTGGTAATTTCCAGTGGGTTGATGCCATTGTCGATCAGGTTCTGGTGCAGCTGCAGAATGCCGTCGTTGTTGCGGAAACCGAGACCGGTATCGCACAACAGGTAGTCTTTATCCGTAATAACCAGGAATGGTTGAATTTCGACCAGCAGGGCACCCGGGCCGCGTTGCTGCATAGTGTCCTTACTGCTGTCGTAGGGAACAAAAGCCTTTGTTCCGTCTACTGTAAAAGTTCCTTCCGAGAGTGGTATAATTCGTGCCATGCTGCTGCAAAAATACGGCTATCTGTCCAGAATAAACCGTCCCCTGTTGTCAATACCTCCCTGACCCGGACCTGCATACGCGGTATTCAGCGAATCCAGCTTCGACGGACATGAATAATGGAATACAAGCTTGTATTCTCTCCCGTGCTGTTTAACGCAAAACCATCTGCCGGTCGGCGTCGAGGCGCAGCATAATAAAGATGAGCATAGTGAACGTCATCAGCGAGGAACCGCCGTAACTCACCAGCGGTAGTGGAATACCGATTACCGGCGCCAAACCGATGGTCATCGCAACATTGATGGCCAGGTGAAAGAAGATAATACAGGCTACGCCGTATGCATACACCCGGCTGAACGTCGATCGCTGTCGTTCAGCGATCAGGATGATCCGTAAGAGCAGGGCTACATAAATACCAATAAATAACACAGAACCGAGGAAGCCAAAGTCTTCCCCAATGGTGCAAAAAATGAAGTCGGTACTTTGTTCGGGCACGAAGTCGAACCGGGTTTGCGTGCCTTTGAGATATCCTTTACCGAACAGGCCACCCGAACCGATGGCGATCATGCTCTGGCGCGTATTATAGGTAGCCTTGGGATCGTTTTCTTTACCCAGCATTACGTTGATACGTTTTACCTGGTAGTCTTTCAGCACCTTTGTAAAGGCGAACGGCACCACGATGGTCACAAAGGCGGAACAGAATGCCCATACCCCGATAATGACGAACAACCGCGATTTGCGCCGGCGTATCTCCCGTCTTGAAAAATAGATCGTAAGCGCCGCCAGCACGGTAAAGATGATAAAAGGATCATCTTATTATCCACCAATAGCGCCGATAACACCAATACGATCGCCGAAAATGCGATCACCAGCAATACCGAGGGCAATCCCTCGCGATACATTACCAGGAAGAAAGAGAAGTATACCAGTGCAAGACCGGTTTCATCCTGCAAAATGGTAATAACACAAGGTAACAGCGCAATCCCCGCTGCGATCAGCCTTGGCCTTAACTTGGTAAAATCGGTTTCGAGGGAAGAGAGGTATTTGGCCAGGGCCAGGTTGGTAAATAGTTTTGTAAGCTCCGCCGGCTGAAACTGGAAACCACCGATTTTGAGCCAGGAGTGCGAACCTTTCACGTCCTGCCCGATAGCCAGTACCAGCAGCAATAGCAATATACCTAACACATACAACAAATTGGCCGTGGCGGTGAAGAACTTACTGTCCATCAGCCAGATCAATGTTGCCAGCACCAGGGATACGCCCAACCACATAATCTGGCGCGCGTAGTTCTTGTTAAGGGTAATAATATTCTGCCAGATGTTATCGCCGTCGCGATGCTCTGCCGCGAATATGGAGAGCAGGCCGATAATTACCAGCGCAAAATAAAGACCGAGTATAGGCCAGTCGATCCCCTGGGTCAGTTTGGATTGTGAGCGGTTCATTTCTCGTTATTGATTCAGTATAAATCTGCCTCGGCTGTCTACACCCGTGCGGCCGGAACCGGCATAGGCGGTGTTCATGGAATCCAGTTTGGACTTAGCACGAATCGCGGCGACATGGTATTGTCGGTCAGCATTTTTGCATCATTGCCTGGCGCTTGGGCGTCAGTGCAATGGTGTCATTCAAATATTTCTCCATCATCAAACTGGCGATGGGGGCTGCGTAAGTAGCACCGAAACCGCCGTTTTCAATGATTACGCAAATGGCGATTTTCGGATTTACGCGGGGGCGAAGGCTACGAATACGGAGTGGTCCTTCAGTTTGGTGAGTACGCCGTTTACTTTCGCCTGGTTTTCCGCCGTACCGGTTTTGCCGCTCACTTCAATACCGTCGATGGCGGCAATGCGGCCGGTACCGCTGGTTACCACGTCCGCCATACCCAGCTTCACCGCCTCGTAGGCATCGTCCGATACGTTGGCCACCTGGTGCCGCTCTTTGTATTTCTTAAGGATATCTGATTTGTCATTATCTACACTTTCCACGAAATGCGGGATGTAGTAGTAGCCTTTATTGGCGATAATACACATCGCATTGGCCATTTGCAGCGGCGTGGTTACTACCGCGCCCTGGCCCATGCCCACGTACAGCTCGGAGCAGGAGTTCCACTGCCCGCGGTACCGCCTGTTGATTTCCGCCGTATCGGCCACCGTGCCTGTATATTCGCCCGGAATATCGATGCCCAGCCGATGACCAAGCCCGAAGGAGCGCATATACTCCGCCCATTTATGGTGACCATTTTTAACCCCGCCCCACTTGGGTGCATCCACCGCTAACCGGTACAGGTGCACGAAGTAAGCGTTACAGGAGTTAGCGATCGCCAGGCGCAGGTTGGCCGCGTGGCCAGGATTACTGTGCGTACAGCGGATAAACTTACCACAGTTAGCATAACCGCCATGACAGGGAAATCCGTAGTCCTTCGTGATCACCCCCTCGTCCAGCGCCATCAGCGCGGTGAGTGGCTTCATGGAGGAACCGGGTGGATAAATTGCCTGCATACCGCGGTTCAGCATTGGGTATACCGTATCTACAAATAGCTTGTTGAAGTTTTACACCCATAGAACCCGTCAGCAGGTTCGGGTCGAACGTGGGGCCGCTCACCATGGCGAGTACACCGCCGGTTTGCGGATCGATGGCTACTATCGAGCCGATTTTATTTTTCAGGAACTTTTCGCCGAGGGCCTGCAGTTCAATGTCCAGTGCCAGGCGGAGGTTTTTGCCGGCCACGGCGGCAGTATCGAATTCACCGTTTTCCAGCGGGCCCTGCGGGCGGTTCAGGTTGTCTTTTACAAGATACTGGATACCACGCTGGCCCATTAACACCTTTTCGTAGGAAGCTTCAAGGCCGGTACGGCCAATGAAATCGCCCATGTTGTAGTCGGCCCAGCGTTGCATGGAATCCTGCAACATAAAAGGAGGTACCTCGCCGATGTAACCGAGAATGTTGGCGGCCGCATGGTACGGGTACGACCGTACGGGGCGCAGCACGAGCTCAAACCCCGGCTGGAACATATACATGCTTTCCGGAGCTTGCCATACATTTCAGGTGGCATCAGCGGGAAAAACACCGATTGGCGCACACGCCCGTTTTTACGGATCGCGTCGTTCACACGGCGGATAAATTCTTCCTTATCGATACCGACTACCTGGCAAAAATAAGCCGTGTCAATCCTTTTCACGTTGGCAGGCGTCACCATGAGATCATACAGGGCATCGTTACCGAGGATGCTGCGGCCTTTACGGTCGTAGATAATGCCACGGTCGGGGTACACCACTTTGCGCAACACCGCGTTGGCATCGGCCAGTTTGGAATACTTCTTATCGACCAATTGTAGAAAGCACAATCTCACCACGATAATGGTCACCATCCCGAGGATGATCATCTGTATGACTCTTTGTCTGGGCTGATTATAAACGGACATGGACAGTAAAATGCAGAGACTAAAGCAACGAATTTACAAAATATGGCGCAGCGTTCCCGCGGCGTTGGCATTCATTTAACATGCTCCTACTTCCCGGCGAAGAACAGTAACTCGTAAATGAGGATCAACACCAGGCTGGCGGCCGTGCTCACTAATATCTTCAGCAACAAATAAAAAGGTGCGCTAAAGCTGAACACCTCGAGGCTGAAATATACTATGTTGTGCAGGAACACCAGTATCGAAACATAAATGGCAAACTGGGAAGGGCCCATGCTGGTAATGGACGGCGTTTTCTGCGCTACCTCAAAACCGCCCTGTGGCGACAGTACATTGAGTATAAAAGGGCGCAGGTACGCGATAAACACACAGGCCGCGGCATGAATGCCCATGGTATCCATGAACATATCGAGGCTGAGACCCAGTAAGAGGCCCAGCAGCTGAACTGCGGGACGGGGAAGATTAAAAGGCAGCAGCAGGATGAACAACATGTAGATATAGGGATTCACCAGGTTGTGAATGATCACCTGGTTTAACACAAGTACCTGCAGTAACAACAGCAGCACAAAGCGGATAATATTTCTTAACAGTACGCTCATCTCTTATTTTAACTGCTTGTAGGTAGAATCTTCCAATTTTTTCTGCTCGTCCTTCAGCAGGTTATCGATCACATATACATATTGCAGGTTGAAGAAGTTGGTGGCGAGCTTCAGCCTGATGGTATAGGCGGTGCTGGACTTATCGGCCAGCGAATAACTTTCTATATAACCGATATGGATATTTTCGGGGAAGAGGGCGGAAAAGCCGCTGGTCACCACCGTATCGCCGGCTTTGATCTTCGCGCTTTTGGGCACGTCCTTCATGATGGCATGGCCACCGTCTTTGCCATCCCAGATCACCGTACCCATTTCGCGGGAAGTGAACAGGCGGGCGCTGAAGCCGAATGCAGCGCTTTTGGAGGCGGAGAGCAGGGAAATTACGGTCGCATAGTTTTCACTCACATTCCGCACTACCCCTACGACACCGCTGGGCCCCACCACACCCATATTGGGTTTGATGCCGTATTTGCTGCCGCGGTTGATAGTCAGGTAGTTGATTTCGCGGGTTACACTGTTGTTGATCACCTTTGCTTCGAGCCAGTGGTAGCGGCGTACTTCCGTGCCGATCACACGGTGCATGGTATCATTACTGTACTTGCGAA
Organism: Chitinophaga sedimenti; assembly: GCF_023156195.1. Lineage (GTDB taxonomy): Bacteria > Bacteroidota > Bacteroidia > Chitinophagales > Chitinophagaceae > Chitinophaga > Chitinophaga sedimenti. Next base: position 5,369,470 of record NZ_JAKUKA010000001.1, on the reverse strand, counting down.
CGGTGTCTGTTTTAAGGATGTGCGTGGTGTCGAAGGTATTGAATGACGTCAGCAGTTCGTTGTGCAGGCGCGCGTTTTCTCTTACCAGGCTGTCGTTGGTAGATTTTAGATGGAAGTAATACTGTACGTCGTTTTGCCAGGTATACAACCGGCCGCTCATGTTGTTGGAAGAGTTGACGTATACCGTGCGCTGGTAATTGTTGTTACGAAACACGAAGGCAATACATATCACTTCCAGCAGCAAGAACAGAAAAAGTTGAAATACCGCCTGAAGAAAATAATGAGATTACGCACCTGATAAAAATATAGATTCCGGAACTGCAGGCTTTGCAGTTCCGGAACTTGAAGGAATTATTGCATCAAGAAAGGATACTTACCGATATGTTTCAGGGCAATGCCGGTTCCCCTAACTACCGCTCGCAGCGGGTCGTCTGCTACATGTACGGGCAGTTTAATTTTTTGGGAGAGGCGTTTGTCCGGCCACGCAGCAAGGCGCCACCACCGGTGAGGTACAAACCGCGACGGTAAATGTCGGATGCCAGCTCGGGAGGAGTTGTTTCCAACGCCTTCAGAATAGCTTCCTCTATTTTGAAAATTGATTTATCGAGGGCTTCTGCAATCTCCTGGTAAGATACCATGATTTGTTTCGGTATACCGGTAACAAGGTCACGACCGTTTACAGCGATATCATCTGGTGGATTATCCAGTTCTTTCAACGCGGAACCGATCTGGATCTTGATCTGTTCGGCCGTCCTTTCACCGATCAACAGGCTATGGTAGCGGCGCAGGGCTTCCATGATATCGGAGGTGAACTCGTCACCCGCGATACGGATACTCTGGTCGCACACGATACCTGCAAGGGCTATCACAGAAATACCGGTGGTGCCACCGCCTATATCGATAATCATGTTACCCACAGGCTCCTCCACATCGATACCAATACCGAGTGCGGCAGCCATAGGCTCATGAATCAGGTAAACTTCTTTTGCACCGGCCTGTTCGGCAGAGTCGCGCACCGCGCGTTTTTCTACCTCGGTGATACTGGAAGGTATACAAATCACCATTCGCCAGCTGGGGGCAAACAAAGGCTTTTTAGGGTAGACCATCTTGATCAGCTCCCTAAGCATGCCTTCAGCTGCGTTAAAGTCGGCAATAACCCCGTCTTTCAGGGGACGTATGGTGCGAAGGTACTCGTGCGTCTTCTCGTGCATCATCATCGCTTTCTTGCCCACGGCAACGATCTTGCCGCTGGCTCTCTCGATGGCGACGATGGAGGGTTCGTCCACTACCACCGAATCGTTGTGTATGATCAACGTATTCGCGGTGCCCAGGTCTATCGCTATTTCCTGTGTTAAAAAATTAAAGAAGCCCATTGTTTGATACGGTCAAAAGAATTAGATATGCAAAAATGATTAATTCCAACGAATATACGATGCAAAAAGCTTAAAGTATAAAGATTTTTTTATAGTATGAAGCCCTGCTAGATATTCTTTTCCGTTTTAACGGAATAAAGTCGATTTAATTGCTGCATTACCCGGTAATACGGATCCGAATTTCGTATACAACAAGTTGTTATACAAATTCATAGCCAATATCGCGGCGGTAGTACCTGCCATCAAAATGGATGCTTTCGGCGGTTTGCTTCGAATGCGCCAGCGCCACGTGCAGGTCGGCGGCCAGCGAGGTAACGGTTAACACCCTTCCCCGTTGGTTAACACTTTACTGCCTTCGGCTTTGGTACCTGCGTGAAATACCAGCTGGTCGGCCTGCGCTTCGGGTATACCGGTAATCTCCTTTCCTTTTTCATAAGCCTCCGGGTAACCGCCCGCTACCAGCATTACGGTAGCTGCCGCACGCGGATCTTCGTAGATCGTTTGCGCATCCAGCGTGCCATTATGCAGCGCAGTGAACAGTTCCAGCAGGTCGTTCTGCAAACGGGGCATCACCACCTCTGTTTCGGGGTCGCCCATGCGGCAGTTGTACTCGATCACGAAAGGTTTGCCTTCAACACTGATCAAACCCACAAACACAAACCCTTTGTACGTGATGTTTTCCTTTGCCAGGCCCTCCACCGTAGGACGAACGATCGTTTCCTCTACCTCGTCCATAAAGGCTTTGCCCGCAAACGGCACCGGGGAAATAGCGCCCATACCGCCCGTGTTGAGGCCGGTATCGCCTTCGCCAATGCGTTTGTAATCTTTTGCAGCAGGAAGAATTTTATACGATTTACCGTCGGTCAGCACAAAAACGGAGAGTTCAATCCCGGTAAGGAACTGTTCTACCACCACTTTTTGCTGGCGTCGCCGAACTTGGCGTCTTTGATCATTTGCGCAAACTCGGCCAGTGCTTCTTCATGCGTGGTCGCGATTACCACCCCTTGCCAGCCGCCAGGCCATCGGCTTTCAGTACGATGGGCAGCGCATGTTGCTTCAGATAAGCAACACCTTCCTCGTAATTAGCCTCGCTGAACTCGCGGTAAGCAGCAGTGGGAATGTTGTGACGGAGCATGAACTCCTTGGCGAAAGCCTTGCTGCCTTCCAGCTGTGCACCCACTTTAGACGGGCCCACTACAGGAATATGCTGCAGCGCCGGGTCTTGCGTAAAAAGTCGTAAACGCCGTGTACCAGCGGGTCTTCGGGGCCCACTACCAATAGCTCTATTTTATTGTCAATACAGAATTGCTTCATTGTCTCGAAATCGGTGCCGGCAATGTTCACATTGGTACCGTACTGGGCCGTGCCCGCATTGCCCGGGGCAATAAACAAACCGGTGCATTGTGTGCTCTGTGACATTTTCCAGGCCAGCGCATGTTCGCGGCCGCCGCTTCCAAGTAATAATATCTTCATAATGTTATTAAAATAGTATTCCCTCCGCCAACCGGCGTACTTTTCAAGGTCGTGCGCCAATCCATCCTTTTAAGGATCAATCAGCCGGGATATGGACATGAAAAATGGGGAATTAGATTTTTTTGCAAAGAAAGAGTAAAAATGTGCAAATGCCTTATTTTTTTAGCTGGAAAGCCGAATTTATTTAACTTACGCCCCGCATCCGTGACCCTGGAACAATAAAACGCAGCTTAATAACTAAAAAACAGCTATAACAAAATCGACCATTATGAATCAAATTGCTACGCCTAAGGGGCATCCAAAGGGCTTGTACGTGTTGTTTGCGACAGAGATGTGGGAGCGGTTCAACTACTACGGCATGAGGGCTATCCTCATTTATTTTATGACGGACGCGCTGTTGTTCAACTACCCTTTCGCCTCTAACCTTTATGGCGGGTATACCGGACTGGTTTATCTGACTCCGCTGGTGGGTGGATTTATCGCCGACCGCTATTGGGGTAACAGAAATTCCATCATCCTGGGCGGCCTTGTTATGGCGCTGGCGGAATTTATACTATTTGGCTGCGCCAGTATTTATAACTCCTCCCCGCAGATAGCCTCGGTACTCTTTTATACGGGCTTAGGCACCATGATCGTGGGTAACGGCTTCTTCAAACCGAACATATCTTCCATGGTGGGGCAATTGTACCCAGACCAGGACAAGCGTCTGGATGCAGCTTACACGGTATTTTACATGGGTATCAACGTAGGTGGAATGCTGGGCCCCTTCATCTGCGGCCTCGTGGGCAACACCGGCAATCCTGCCGACTTTAAATGGGCATTCCTGGCCGCGGGCGTTGGTATGTTGCTGAGCGTAATTACCTTCCGTGCGTTGAAAGACAAATACATTGTGTCTCACACCGGCGCTCCTGTTGGCGAAGTGCCAGCGCATATGAAAGAATCCAAACACTTCCTGAAAAACCCGGTATCTATCCGGTAATTCTCGGCCTGTTAGTTTTCGCTGCTGTCTGTATCGGCCTCCTGTACCTTCACGCCTCCAAAATCCTGGATATCACCTGGTTACTGGTAGGATCTTTCATCGTAATCATGTATGTCATCTTCTCAGATAAAAGTCTTTCTAAGATAGAAAAAGACCGTATCTGGGTCATCCTCATCCTCTCCTTCTTCGTGATCTTCTTCTGGGGCGCGTTTGAACAGGCGGGTAACTCCCTGTCCGTATTCGCTAAAGATCAGACAGAACGCCGCATCAGCTGGTTGAACTTCACAGTTCCACCATCCTGGTTCCAGTCGTTGAACTCTGCTTTCGTAGTGCTTTTTGCGCCTATGTTTGCTGCTATCTGGATTTTCCTGGGCAAACGCAAAGCAGAGCCTAACTCGCCCACCAAAATGGCGCTTGGTTTGTTCCTGCTCGCGGTAGGTTACCTGGTAATTGCGGTGGGTGTAGATGGTTTGCCGGCAGATAAGAAAGCCAGCATGCTGCTATTAACCAGTATGTACGCATTACATACCTGGGGCGAACTTTGCTTATCTCCTATCGGTTTATCACTGGTAAATAAGCTCTCCCCCTCCGTTTTGGCTCGCTGCTGATGGCGGTATGGTTCATGGCCAACGCAGCGGCGAACGTACTAGCGGGTAAACTGGGAGCGCTGTATCCGACAAATGGCTCGGTAACCAACTTTATGGGTTACCAGATGACCAGTATGTACGACTTCTTTATGTTGTTCGTATACATGGCCGGTATCGCTGCCCTTATCCTGTTTTTCCTCGTACGCTGGCTGAACAAGCTGATGCACGGCGTGAGATAATACTCTTTTTATACTGATAGAAAAGGAGTTACCTTCCACGGTAGCTCCTTTTTTGTATATTTTGCCACATACCACCACCACCTGATATGAGTCTCAACTTTAAGCCCTTCGTTTCCCCGGAAACAAACATGAAAGAATTTACCCTTAAGTCGGTCCTGATGGGCTGCATTTTCGGGATTATCTTCGGCGCCGCCAACGTATACCTTGCCTTAAAAGCCGGCCTTACGGTATCGGCCTCCATTCCCATTGCCGTAATGGCCATCACGCTGGGCAGGCGCTTTTCAAAACCAGCATCCTCGAAAACAACATCATTCAAACCACCGGCTCCGCCGGCGAATCCATTGCCTCCGGCGTGGCGTTTACGCTTCCTGGCTTCCTGTTCCTGTCGCTGAACGAAGCGGGCGTGAGCCAGGGCGCTACTTATTTCAATTACTGGACGATACTGATACTCGCGGTATTGGGCGGCCTGATCGGCACGCTGCTTATGATCCCCCTGCGCAAATCGCTTATCGTTAAGGAACATGCCACACTCCCCTACCCGGAAGGCACCGCCTGTGCATCAGTGCTTAAAGCTGGTGAAAAAGGCGGCGACTTCGCCAAAACAGCATTCCTCGGATTGGGCTTCGCGGTGGTATATGCATTCTTCCAACGCGTACTGCACGTGATTTCAGAGGCGCCTTCGTTTGTTACGGGCCGTACGAACAAATACTACCCCGCCGCGGAAATAGGCGGTGAAATTACGCCGGAGTATCTTGGCGTGGGGTACATCATCGGCCCCCGCATCTGCGGCGTGCTCGTAGCCGGCGGCGTGCTGTCATGGCTGGCGCTCATTCCCCTGCTGGCCTCCCTCGTACCACACGATATGATTGCCCTGCAACTTGTGAAACTCGGACAACTGGCCAGCCTCGATACGCCTAATGCCCGTTTCGGCTGGGATCCTGCCACACATACGTTCGATAACCTGTCGAACGCCGTATACCAGGCCTATGTAAAACAAATTGGCGCGGGTGCGGTAGCAGCCGGTGGGTTTATCACGCTGATCAAAACCATTCCTACGATCATCAACTCATTTAAGGGAAGCCTTGGTTCCATCAATAAAGGGGCAGACGAAACATCGCGCCTGCGCACGGAAAAAGACCTGTCCATGAAAGTGGTAGTGGTTGGCGTGATAGGACTGATCCTTGCCATGTCGCTGATTACGCTGCTGCCAGGCGATTCGTTCTGGCAACGCCTGCTGATCGGCGTACTGGTCGTATTGTTCGGCGCGTTTTTCGTGACGGTGAGCAGCCGCATCGTGGGACTTATCGGCACCACTAACAACCCCGTATCCGGCATGACCATCGCAACGATCATGGGCACCTGTCTCATTTTCCTGGCAGTGGGCTGGTCTGGTAAAGCGTATGAGCCGATGGCCCTCGTTGTAGGCGGCATCATTTGTATCGCGGCGGCAAATGCCGGTAATACATCCCAGGATTTGAAAACCGGCTTCCTGCTGGGCGCCACACCGCGGTATCAGCAGATCGCGCTGTTCATTGGCGCCATCGTATCGGCCTTTGTTGTGGGCTGGACCGTACACATACTCGACACGCCAACGAGAGAAATGGTGGCGAACGGCACCATGCACGCCATTGGCACCAAAGAATTTTCGGCGCCGCAGGCTACGCTGATGGCAGTACTGATCAAAGGTATCCAGTCCGGCGGGCTCGACTGGCAATTTATCATCGTGGGCGCGGCGATCGCGATTACGGTGGAACTGTGTGGCATCAGCTCATTATCCTTTGCGGTGGGCGCTTATCTGCCTTTGTCCACTACCCTGCCGATATTTGTGGGCGGTGCTATCCGTGGACTGATCGACTGGCAGCGTAAAAAGAAGGGTATTAACCTGACGCCTGAAGAGGAAGAACTGGGGCGCGGCAACCTGTTCGCGACGGGCCTGGTAGCCGGCGGCGCCATTGCCGGCGTGGTCGTAGCCGTATTAACCGTGAACGAGAACGCGGCGGCCGCGCTGGAAAGCGCAAGCCTGCAGCAAGCCATTGAAGCCCACCTGGGTAATGGCGGCTACCAGTTGCTGGCAGCCCCGGCCTTTGGATTCATGGGATGGGTACTTTACCGCATCGCGAAAAAGTTCCGAAGAAGCTGGAAGCGTAACCGGTTTATTTCACCCATCAACCTAAAAAAGAAAAAACGTAGCCGGAATGCAATAAAAACGCCCCGGCTACGTATATAATATCAGTTATATATATTACATTTGAAGTAAAATAAGGACCACCTATGCGCCGTAGATTGATGCCACTTGGAGTAGTGCTTGTAACCCTCTTTTTGTTTTCCTGTACCAAAGAAAGTACGGAACCGCCTACCCGCAGATTTATTTCCTTCCAGATGGATGGAATACCATACGTGACCGAATTGAATTCGGCTTTGCTGTTCCTGCCGACCAGCCCGGATCCTCAATATAATTTTTCCGCCCTGCATGCCACTGCGGTAAACGAAGGCGGTACAAGAACGGTATTATCGCTCAGAAGCGAAGAAGCCGAACTGAAACCAGGCACCTACAACAGCACCAAAGCAGGTAACACATTTGATGTGCTGTTGCTGCAACAAGGCAACCAGCTGACCGCCGACGATCAAACGGGCAATATGACCTTTACGATCCGCGCCAAGTCAGATTCTACCATCGAAGGCGGCTTCGCCGGCACGGTGATAGACGCATTCGGCGACACGCGCACGATTACGAAAGGCGCCTTCCGCATCGTATACACATCTTACTAAATAAAAAAATCCGAAGCCTTTACGCTTCGGATTTTTTTATTTTATACAAAGTTCAGTCGTTCGTACTTATGCTGCAGGATCGCGGCATCGTCTGCACCCAGCCAGTTACCCAACAGCGTTGCATACACGCTTTTGAAGTCTACCTTATATTTCAGGTCGCCCTCCGACAGGTCCGTTAAATCCGGGCCATCATTCAATATTCCTTTCTGTTTTAAACCACCGCCGATCAGGAACATGTTGTTCGCCGTGCCATGGTCGGTACCACCGCTGGCGTTCTGCGCTACGCGGCGGCCAAACTCCGAGAACGTCATCACCACCACATCCTGGAACCGGTTATTCTTTTTCAGGTCGTCTGTAAACACTTTCACCGCCTCGTCCAGCTGCTCGAACAACCTTTTCTGCTGCCCGTCCTGCCCCACATGCGTATCGAAGCTGCCATGCGATACATAATACACGCTCGTATTAATATCGGTCATCAACAGCTCTGCGATCGTTTTCAAATTTTTGCCCAAAGCGGAATTAGGGTAAGGCGCTTTCGATTTGTACGTTTTATACTGGCTCTGGATGTATGATGCGGAGGAAATGGTTTCGGCCATCGTTTTATACAGGTAGTCTGCGTTGTCGTGCTCATCATGCCCGTGCTGCTGCTGGTTTTGCAGGAGCGATTTAAAGTAACGTTCGTTGCTCGTCCCGAACAACCGTGTGGGGTCCGTTAACGCAAGTCCTTTTACCTGGTCGCCTTTTAAGGCAAGGCTCAGCGTATCGTCAATCTCCAGTGCCTGCGTGGGTTTGTCGCACCCCTTACACTGTGCATCCAGGTAACGGCCAATCCACCCACTGCCCCAGTAGTCCTTACTCTCACTGGCGGTATGCCAGATGTCCATGGAGCGGAAGTGCGAACGGTCGGGGTTCGGGTACCCTACATTATTGAGTATCGAGAGATTGCCTTCATCATATAACGCTTTAAACGTTTTCAGCGATGGATGGATGCCGAGGTCATCGTTCAGCCCCAGCGCAGCTTCGCGCTTGATGCCGAGGGCCGGACGGTTTTTATAATAAATATCATTGCGGTAAGGAATGATCGTGTTCAGGCCATCGTTGCCGCCTGAAAGCTGGATTACCACCAATACTTTATTACCGGGAGGCACGAGTTGCCCGGTTTCAAAGGCCTTCAGAAATTTAGGCAGCATCAGTGAAGCCGAAGCCAATGAGCCTACCTGCAAAAAACGGCGTCTGTTTACAATTAACATAAGACGAATATTTTGATGATTAACACAGCTGGTATTCAGGCGTGCTCATGACGTCGATCGTCACGGTTTTAATATAGTTTTCGCGGCTGGTGGCATCCGCATATTTATCCAGGAAGGTTTTGTCGAGGCTCTTGTTCTTCAGCAACAATGTGCCTGCGATGGTTTCCGCCAATTGCTCCCGCGACACGTCTTTATACCCTTCTACATAAGGCTTCCAGTCTATCTGCGCGTTCACTTTTTTGGCATACTGCCGCTTCAGGAAATCGTTGATCTCCAGCGTCATTTTATAATTCTTGCCCTCACCCATTTCCGGTGTAATTTCCTTGGGCCGGATATTAAACTCCTGTGAATACAGCACGATCTGCGGCACCCGCATACGGAACATCAGGCTGGAGCTATCGATCCAGCTTCGGCCACCGGGCCAGCCGGCCACGTTGGGGGATAAAACAATGTTTGGCCGAGCACCCGCTGAAACAGCAACATCGTTTCCTCCTGTTCAAACTGCATGGGAATGGCGCGACGCAGGCCCACGATCAGTTCTACCGGCGATTTGATAATGGCACCCACGTTCTTCTCTTCATAAAACCAGTCGCCCATGTAAATTTCCTGCATCAGCGACTTGATATCGTAATTAGATTGGTAAAACTTGTTCGCGAGTTCGTTGATGCGCGCCTCATCCGGCGTATCGTTCACGAAATAGCGGTAAATCTTGCCCGTAATATATTTCGCGGTTTGTTTGTTCTCCAGCAATAACTGCAGCACATCTTCCCCGTAAAATTTCCTTTTTTACCGAGGATGGTTTTCTCCCCGTCATCATGCACTTTCTGCCGGAACTGGAACTCGCCCATATCGTCGAAACTCCAGCCGGTAAAGGCACGTGCAGCCTCCTTGATATCTTTTTCAGTGTAATTACCGCGGCCCATCGTAAACAGTTCCATCACTTCGCGGGCGAAGTTTTCGTTGGGGCGTTGCTTGCGGTTCTGCTGGTTGTTCAAAAACTGCAACATGGCCGAGCTTTTGGACACACCGGTCAGCAGGTCGCCAAAGTTACCCAGGGCATGGGTGCGGATTACATCGAGCAGTTTTTGATTGTAGAGCACATTTTGTGTGCGGCAGGCAAAGTGCCCGTGCCAGAAAAGCGCCATTTTTTCGCGCAACGGGTGATTGGTGCGGATCATGGCGTTCATCCACGATACGTTCAGGTCTTTAATCCCGTCTGTATTGAGTTTCTGCACCGTCCGGCGCTCTTCCTCATTCATGCTTTTGAGGCGCTTGTAGTCGGGCAGATCGGTCTCGTTGATCACCCGCAGTTCCTCCATTTCCTTATCCTGGCCGGCCAGTATCTTTTTGACGGTGTCTTTCCGCTTCCTTTTGCCCCAACCTTCGATCACGGGAAGGTTCTCGCCGAAACCGGCGCGCCAGGCGAGGTGCTGCATTTGTAATTTTTCAGGGACCAGGGCCATATGAACAGATTTAAGGATATGACTGTGAGAATGCTTCGAAGTTTAATGGGCCAATGTTAACAAATGATGTCCAAATATTATTCCAGACCACTTTATGTTAGGGTTATTTTTCCGGGGACCGGCACCTGTTCTGCGCTCAGCCCCCGTTTATCACTCACTTCAACGATAACACTTTTTACTAATACTGCTCCATCTCCGTATCTACCAGCACCGACCAGGCATGAATCCCCCGGTCACATTATACACCTCCCGGAATCCCGCCTTCAGCAGTTGCTGCGCCACCATCTGGCTCCGCATTCCATGATGACAGAGCACCGCCACCGGCTCGTTCGCCGAAAGCCGCGCCAGCTGCGGCACTACAAAATGCATCGGGATGTGTACCGCGCCTTCGATATGACAAATGGCCCATTCGTCCGGCTCGCGCACATCCAGCAACTGGAACTTCCGTCCCTCCTGACGCCACCGCGCCAGCTCCTCCACGTCCAATGATTGCAGTGTGGGCGGCGCTTCGCAGGCGCCCTGGTTATACGACGCCTGTAAAGCTTTGATCTGCAGGTTCGCCGGCACCGGCCCGAAATGGAATAACTGGTGGTCGTTCTGCAAAATATGAATGGTCAGCAATTGATTGGTCAGCGGCAAGCCAATACCACACACAATTTTCACGACTTCATTCGTCATGTAGCTGCCTACGATGCCGGGTAAAATACCCAGCACCCCCAATTCATTGCAATCGAGCCGCTCGCCTTCGCCGGGGGCATCGGGGAACAGGCAGCGATAAGTGGCGCTACCTTTGAAGTTGAACACGCTTACCTGTCCTTCGTACTGGTAAATAGCGCCATACACCAGCGGCTTCCCGGCCATTACGCAGGCATCGTTCACCAGGTAACGTGTGCCGAAATTATCGGAACAATCCACCACCACATCGTACTGCGAAATGATTTCCAAGGCGTTATGTGGCAAAATGAAGGTATCCCAGGCATCGAACCGGACTTCGGGATTCAACGCCTTTAATTTATTAACCGCCACGGTCAGCTTGGATTTGCCGGCGTCGCGGGTATCGTATAATACTTGTCGTTGCAGGTTGGTGATAGACACAGTGTCATGTTCCACGATGCCAATGCGGCCAATGCCCATAGCCGTCAGGTATTGCAATACCGGCGTACCCAGGCCGCCCGCGCCGATTACCAGCACAGCTCCCTGTTGTAACAAAGCCTGCTTCTCCGGGCCAAAATCTTTCAGCCGCGTTTGTCTGTCGTATCGTTGCATGTTTATCTTTTTAACAATTACCAGGATTTGCCGTCCGCCTGCAACTCCCTGAAAATACGCACCAGCGCGCTGTCCGCCACGCCATCTGCATGATAAAACTGACTCTTTTGCACATACTCGATGCGGTTCTTCAAATCGGGGTGACTGCTCAACCACTCCGACGGTGCTGCACCACCTTCCTGTCCTAATGTTTTAAACAGGCCTACAAAACCTTCGCCACCAATATTCCGCTCATGCAGCAGTTCCAGGCCGTTCAGGTCCGCCTCGCGTTCCAGGCTGCGGGAGTATTGCAGGTTTTTAAGCTGTGCGCGTTTTCCACTACAACACCGGCCACTCCTGTCAGATCGCCGAATACCAGCGACAACATCACATACGTGCCCATACTGCGGAACATGGTTTTGGTCGTATGCCGCAGCTCCACATGCGAGTATTCATGCGAAAGCAGCGCGGCCAGTTCGCCCGGACCTTTCATCTGCTTAATTAATTTATCATACACCACGATGTGCCCACCCGGTACCGCAAACGCATTCAGCTGATCGTCCTTCACTACGGTGATGCGGATATCATACGCGGTCTTTATCTTCAGTTGTTTAAAGAAATCGTTCGCCAGCTTCGTTTTGTCCGGCAACACGGTGTATTGTCCCACCAGTTGCTTATACGCATTATCGCCCAGTGTTTTTCGTACGACACGGGAACGGCCATGGCGGCTCTGCCGGCCAGCCAGGGTACGATCCAGAAGTACAATGCGATGAGCAGCATAATGAACACCCCCACCATGCTCACCAGTGCGGTAACAGCCTTGTTGCTGCGTTCGGGTTTACCTATTACCTTCCGGCGCTTGTCCACCTCCGCTGCAAAATCGGACGATACAATTTCCAGTCGTTGGGCGGGGTAACCAGCATACGACAGGACCACATCTCCCCCAATCATTTTATCCACCACTATTTTTTCCCAGAACCAGAACACGTTGCGGGGATTACCATGTTCATCTTTTAACCCGATTTGTAATTTATTGCTGGCAAAGGAAAGCCCGGCCTGTTGCGGCTCGGCTGTGTCGTAAAAGTATTTACCGGTAAAGGTCTGCATGAACGGTTAAAAATTTTTGATGCGTTTGGACATTGTAATGAGGTCTGTAAAACTTCCATCGGCGCCGCGCACTCCCTGTGGCAGGCGACCGCATTCCAAGAACCCGAAATTGCGGTAAAGTTGTATCGCTTTTTCGTTGTTGGCTACTACGTTAAAATGAATGATTTCAATCTCCGCATGTTCATCTGCCCAGCGCATTGCCGCCGTCATCAACCGCCGCCCGATACCCAGGTTCCACCAATCGCGCAAAATAGCAATCCCCAGTTCTCCTAAGTGCAACTGCTTCCCAAACTTGCTCTGGTTAATGGTCACCGATCCTACCACCTGTCCATCGGCTTCTGCCAGCAGCAATAAGTGCCGTGGTTGAAGCAGGTATTGCCGGATGAAATTTTCCTCGTCCCGCTGCCCGAACTTCATGGCCTCGGCATGTGTGTACAGCAGGAAATCGCTCTCCTGCGTCATCCGGCGGAAGGTTTCCAGTAAAACCGGCGCGTCTTCGATCCTGGGTTTCCGGATCACCAGTGTACTGCCGTTTGGTAAAAAGTGCTGCATACTCCCACAAATGTAAGGCTCAGGGCGAAAAAAGCAGCATCAAAGAAAAGGCAGTTGTCCGGGTGAACAACTGCCTGCATAAAATCATTTGTGGGCCGTCAAACTAGCTTTTCGCATGTTCCTTCACAAAAGCCAGCACTGCTGCTTTCTGTGAATCGTCCAGCCGCGCCTTACGCGCCATGCGGTTCATAATCGGTCCCCAAGCCTCCGCGGTGCGCGTTTCCGGCATGCGGTACTTGTGACAACGACTACATTTCTCCTGGAAAATGGTTTTCCCTTCAGATGCGGGGTACTTCGCGAACGCCGTGGCAGCATCCTGACCGGTATTGGTAGTATTACGGGAACAGGCGCTCAGCAACAGCATGGCGAAACCGATTTGACCTAATCTTTTCATAGTAACGTATTTAGTTAAAGCCGTGAGCAAAGTAGCTGATTTATACCAAATCAAAAAATAGATGTTTAAACGTATACGTACGAAAACTGTGCCGGTTGCCTGTCACCTGCCAGCCCCGGCCCTTACAAACAAACAGGCCCGCCGGTAGCAACCGGCGGGCCTGTCCTTAAACTATTGTTATCAATGCTATTGGATCTTATCGAACCCCGTATACGGACGTAGTACTTCCGGCAGCACGATACCGTCTTCCTGCTGGTTGTTCTCCAGCAAACAGGCCAGGATCCTCGGGAATGCCAGGGAGCTGCCGTTCAGTGAATGCAGCAACTGCGTTTTGCCATTGCCGTCTTTATAACGGATTTTCATCCTGTTGGTCTGGTAAGTTTCAAAGCTGGAAACGGAGCTCACTTCCAGCCATTTCTGCTGTGCTGCGCTGTACACCTCAAAATCATAGGTAATGGCGGATGCAAAGCCCATATCGCCGCCGCACAAACGGAGGATGCGGTAATGCAGGCCGAGGCTTTGAATCAGCTTTTCCACATGCGCCACCATCTCATCCAGGGTTTCGGTTGATTTATCGGGATGCGTGAGTTGCACGATCTCTACTTTATCGAACTGGTGCAGGCGGTTCAGGCCACGCACATCTTTACCGTAAGAACCGGCCTCGCGGCGGAAACAAGGCGTATAACCCGTCATTTTGATGGGCAGATCGCTTTCTTTTAAAATCTCATCACGGAAAATATTGGTCAGCGGTACTTCTGAAGTAGGAATCAAATAGTATTTGTCCTCGTTCGCATAGTACATCTGGCCTTCTTTATCGGGCAGCTGACCAGTGCCAAAAGCACTGTCTTCGTTTACCAGCAACGGCGGTTGGTACTCAGTGTAACCCGCGGCAGTATTGAAGTCCAGGAAGTATTGCTGCATAGCGCGCTGTATCCGCGCACCTTTGTTTACATACACCGGGAAACCGCTACCCGTTATTTTATTACCGAGTTCAAAGTCAATAAGGTTGTATTTTTCACCAGGTCCCAGTGTGGCACCGCGCCTGCATGCAATTGCGGCTGCTCGCCCCCGATGCGCACCACTTCGTTGTCGTCCGGAGTTTTACCCGCGGGAACGTTGGCGGCTGGCAGGTTGGGCAGTTTCACCAGGGGTTTCCAGCAATAATTTTTCGGTGGCGTTCAGTTCATCATTAATCGGAGCCAGGCGCTCTTTCAGGGTCGCTACTTCCGCTTTCAGCTTTTCTGCTTCTTCCTGCGAACCCTGCGACATCAGTTTACCTATTTCTTTGGAACTGGATTTCACACGGGATTGGGTGTCATCGTATTCCTGTGTGAGCTTCTTCCTTTTGTCGTCCAGCGTCAATACTTCGTCCACAACGCCCAGATCCTTGAAATTCTTCAGGGTAAGGCGTTCCAGAACCAGTTCCTTGTGCTGACGGATAAACTGTACCTGTAACATTTTGTCAAAAAATTTTGACAAATATAGCGCTAACAGGCTGAAAGGACAATCAATTTAAGTTAGGAAAGGTATTTGCCTACGATCGGCACCCTCCTGCCCACGCCAAATGCCTTGGACGACACGCGTATAATGGGACAGAACTGGTTGCGCTTATATTCGTTGGTGTTCACCAGCTTCAGTGCGCGCGCCACCAGCCCGGCATCAAAGCCCAATGCGACAATTTCGCGGGGCCCCTGCCGGCGCTCAATGTATTGGTACAAAATGCGGTCGAGGATAGCATAGTCAGGCAAACTATCACTGTCCTTCTGGTTGGGACGCAATTCCGCCGAAGGTGCTTTATCTATGATGTTGAGGGGAATAATTTCTTTCTCCCTGTTGATGTACCGCGCCAGGGCGTATACCTGCATTTTGTACAGGTCGCCGATTACGGACAGGCCACCTGCCATATCGCCGTACAACGTACCATAACCGGTACTCAGTTCACTTTTGTTGGAGGTGTTCAACAAAATATAACCGAACTTATTACTCAGCGCCATCAGCAGGTTACCACGAATGCGCGACTGCGTGTTTTCTTCCGCCACATTAAACGGCAGGTCTTTGAAGTACGGGTTTAACGTCTCCAGGAAAGTTTCGTAAATAGTGTTGATGCGGATAACATCATGGGGATTACCGAGGTTTTCGCTCAATGCTACTGCATCGTTCACCGAATGCTCTGTAGAATACGGTGACGGCATCAAGATCGCCCGAACATTCTCCGCCCCCAGCGCTTCGCAGGCCAGTGCCAGCACCACCGCGCTGTCAATACCGCCCGACGAGCCAAGGATGGCCTTTGTAAAGCCCATCTTCTTAAAATAATCCTTAATGCCCAACACCAACGCGGAATAAATGCGGTCGATGTTGTGATCGAATACCAATTCCGCCACGCTGGCCTTTATCTCCGCGGGTTGCGTACCAGTCAGGTTGTCGAGGTCCACCATATCCGTGGCTTCCACGAAGTAAGGCAGCTCCTTCACGATATTACCCTGCGCATCGTATACCAGCGAACCGCCATCGAACACGATTTCGGTCTGCGAGCCTACGGTGTTGCAGTAAATCATGGGCAGCTGGTATTTGCGCACATTGGCCACGATGATCGCTTTCCGGTCCTCGTCGTGATCGTAATCAAAAGGAGAAGCGGAAAGGTTGATCATCACGTCCGGCTGCTGGGTAATCAGTTTATCCATGGGGCACTCGCGGTAAAGCGGGTTGTCGCCCAGGTTCCAGATATCCTCGCAGATCGTTACTGCCAGTCGTTTGCCTTTAAACGGAATGACCTTCCATTCATCGGCCGGCTCAAAATAACGGTACTCATCAAATATATCGTAAGTGGGCAGCAGGGTTTTGTGCACCACGTATTTTACCTGTTGTTCATACAGGAACCAGGCGGCATTAAACAGGTCTTTGCCCTCGCGGCGGTGATTGCGCGCGGGCGCCCCGATCAATACGGCGATCTTTGCGGTATGAGACTTAATAATATCTACCGCCGCATAACTTTTGTTGATAAAATCTTCGAACTCGAGGAAATCCCGGGGAGGATAACCGCACACGCAAAGTTCGCTGAACACGACCAGGTCGGCCCCGGCGGCTTCCGCCTTGTGAATGGCGGTGATGATCTTCGCGGTGTTGTCTTCGAAATTACCAATATGATAGTTCTGCTGCGCTAATACTATTTTCATACGTTAAAGTTACTGCTACTAAAAGTAAAGCCCTAATCTCAGTGAAAAGCTGTTCAGGTTCACCCGGCCGTCGTTCCATCTTTTATTACGGGTAAGATCGGTAAAGCCGCCCTGGTAGCCGAAGCCAACGATGCCAGACAAGGTTTCCGTCAGCGGGTATTCCACACCGGCCGCCAGCAGCAGTCCCATGTTGAGACGGTGCATGTCGGTCATCACGTTTTCTTTGGTATATTCTTTATTATTGCTGATCACGTTTGCACGGGCTTTAATAGGCGCTGCAAAGTAGGTGCCGAACTGGCCCCAGATACCAATGTCGTCGCGGGTATCCGCTTTCAGCTTCAATGTGAGCGGCACCTGCAGGTACTGCAAACGCAGATCGTATTCCGTGGTGTAATCGTTGAATTTGTTGAGGCCAATCCCCTGATCGTACTTTAAAGTGCTACCGGTATGTACCACTTCGAAGCCGGTACCGAACGAGTAACGCTCTTCCCTGTCCAGGAAAAAGTCGGCCATGATGCCGTAAGCAAGATTCAGCTTACCGCTGTTACGCTCAATACCATTGTCCTGCGGACGCATGATCGCCACACCCGGATCGAGCTTAAAACCAAAACGCACTTTTCTATCCATCTTTTTGGACATCCGCTTGGAGAAACTGTCCTGCGCCTTTGCCGTTACACTTGATCCCATGACCAGCCCCGCAAACATTAAACATTTCCAATAATTCTTTTTCCGGGATAAGATGTTATGCAATATTTTTACCATCATTTAAGTTTTAAAAAGCGATGCAAATTTACAGTAATAAAAATATCCTGCGCCTTATCCTGTCCTCTTTTACCCTATGGACTGTATTTTCGGCCTGCCGCCAAGGCACGCGCACGCCCGATGTGAGCAATATTCCCATCTCCGTAAAAATAGAAAGGTTCGACCAGGATTTTTTTAATATCGATACCAATAACGTGGCGGCTGGTTTAAAATTGCTGCATGAAAAATATCCCGACTTTGCCCGTTTCTATTTCCAACATATACTGAACTTCGGTCCGCATACAGCAGGCGACACCCTGGTAACACTCGCCATCAGGGCGTTTTTAACCAACAGTGACTTCCGCCTGTTGCAGGATAGCATCAACCACCACTTCACCTCGGTGAAAGCCACTGAAGATGCACTGACACAAGCATTCCGCTTTACGAAGTACTACATCCCCTCCTTTCAGGCGCCCAGGGGTAAGAACGTTCATGTCTGCCATCGGCAACTATGGCGCGTTGACGGTAGACAGTACCGTGGGCATCGGGTTGGATATGTACCTGGGCAAAGATTTCCCGATTTACGGCGTGCTGTCTTCCGAGCTGCCGGCTTATCTTGTGAGAACCTTTGAACCGGCCTACATCCCGGTGAACGTGATGAAAGTGGTGGAACAGGACTTGTTCCCCCGCCCTGCAGAAGGCCGCAAGCTGATAGAGCAAATGATCGATGCGGGCAGGCAGCAATACTTCCTTTCCAAAGTACTACCTGCGACGGCCGATACCCTGCGTATAGGTTATACACGGGCGCAGCTGGACTGGTGTAAAGAAAATGAAGAATTGATCTGGCAGTATTTTGTGCAGCAAAACCTGTTGTACACTACTGACTGGCAGCAACTGATGCACTTTATGGGCGAAGGTCCCAGCACACAGGGCATGCCTCCGGGATCACCCGGCAAGATCGGCGCATACGTAGGCAGCCGCATCGTATCGTCTTACATGGATAAACACCCCGACGTAAGCCTTGAGCAGTTAATGGAAAATAAAGATGTGTTGCAGATTTTTAATGAATCGAAGTACAGGCCCAGATAAAAGTATAGGTGAGCAGGGATAGGCCGATACGGCGTTGGCAGTAAGTGTATTTTCGTTAGTTCAGTTTAAATGGCACTACCATCTGGAATTCGGGGATTTTCACCTCGAACATCTTTTTATTCAGCTGGTTTTCCATCTGATAGTTCCCGTACATTTTACCAATCTCTGTGCGGAGGTTGGATCCGGACACATATTGATAGCTTTCGCCGGGCGCTAATAATGGCTGCACGCCTACCACGCCTTCTCCTTCCACTTCGCGGTGGGTGCCGTTGGAATCGATAATATACCAGTGACGGCGCAGCAATTTGATCGGAAAGGTGTTGTTGTTTTCAATCGTAATACGATAAGCGAACATAAACTCACTTCCGATGGGATTGGAATAATCCGGCTGGTAGAACGTTTCCACGCTGATAGTAATGCCCTCTGTTACCTTCTTGACCATAGGAACAACCTTTGTAAGTAAAAATAAGGAAAAATCACCCAGAGCGGTAAAAAAATCCACGGCCGGGTCGCTTTTAACGAATCTTTATACAATCTGCACATTTTCCATCACGCCCGGGTTCTTTTCAGCTGCCCGCGCTTCCACTTCAAACTTATTATTCCAATAGCCATGCCATATCCAGTCCCAGAGATAGCGGCAAAGGAAGCCGGCAAAACCATGGCGGCGGTACTGGCGTATGTGGCAAACTTCATGACGCAGCCAGGCGGTGTTGTTCAGCAGCTCGCCGCGATCCGCACCGTGCAGGTGAATGGTGCGGCCAAATACGATGGCCACCGCCTTCGCCCCCAGTTTCTTCGCAGCCAGCCTGGCTACCCATGAATCTTCTTTTATGGTACAAATGATGATCTCCAATTACTTTTTATGCTTCCGGTCCAGGTCAAATCTACGGGAAATATTAAAGCCCCAGCGGAACTGACCGTTCGTCCAGGTAGACGTAGTTTCCGGAATGAATTGATTTTCAAGAATGGCGGTCGAGTTCGTAAAGCTCAGGTTAAACACGTGCCCACCAGTTTCAATCTCCAGTCCAACACCAAGAGTGTTGTAATACTCCATCCCCAGGGTTTTCGCGTAATCCTTGCTTTCCTGGTCGCGGAACGGTACAAAGTAATCCACCACCAGCGCCAGCCTGTTAGTAAATCGCAGCCGGCCGCCTACGCCCGGGGCAAACATGTTATTCATATCGGCATATCCCACGCGGTTGCGATGCACGTAAGTAGGCAACACCGCCAGTGAAAAGGCATGCCCGAACTGCCGCGCCAGCACTACCTGCGCAGTATAACTCATACGATCACTGAACTTGCCGAAATACGAGGGCGATGACACTTCTTCGGCAGATTCCATGGCGCTTACCACTGCGTTACCGAAAAGGGTAATTGCAAGGGGTACCCGGTTATCGGTCGTTTGCTGCAGCAACCGGTATTTGATCACCCCCTCGTACAACTGCGACAGGTTGCCGGAGCCTTTGGTACGGCCAATGCCGGCCGTCAGCTTGTCGGTAATACCGTATTCAAAAGCGATGCGGATGTCGGAGGAGTTATCTATCCCGAAAAAGGTTTTGGAGCCGCCGTTAGCGCCGCCAATATCGCCAAAACGGTGGCCTACCCGGAAGTCCAACTCGCCCTTGCCGAGTGTTTCGTTCGACTGGCCATTGATAATACGGGTGGATTTAAACGTAGCGATGACCGGCTCGCCGCGTTTGGTGGAATCTTTAAACATATTGCTCAGGTCATCCTGCGCAAAACAGGGCGCGGATACGAATACAGCAGCGATAAGAAGGCGTACGAAGGACATAAGACGATTTTAGCAGTTAGTTATTGGGCGGGTGCGTACGTACCGGTAACGGTTACGTCCACTACTTCCGCAATGTTTTTGATCACCAGCGTGGGGATCTTTATTTTATGATCAGCTACTTTTACCTTAAAAGTGCTGCTCACGGCGAGTTTGCCGTCGCTCACGGTAACCGTACCCTTTTCGGTGTACGCTTTGGCAACACCGTGAATGGTCAGCGTGCCGCTAACGGTCACATGGTAAGTTCCGGGTTTGCTGAGATCCGGCAAATCATTGATGTTGCCTTTAAACTCGGCATTCGGGTACTTGTGTGTTTCCGGTAGTTCTCGTTGAAGTGTTCCTGCATCAGGGATTTCTTAAACTGGAAGGTGTTGACCGCAATCTTGAAATACACGGCCCCGGTTTTTGTATTGATGGCAGATACCCCCTGGGAGGTTTTGGCGTCAATGTCCTCCATAGGCGCCTTTGAGAAAAAAAGACAAATTAACGTTCCGGGAAGTGTAAATACCCTGCGCGGCAACCGCCAGCGTACAGGAAGTAAAAGCCAGGGAACAGCAGCAATCGTTTCATAAAGCACGTCGTTTACAGGTCATTGATCAGGCATTCCGTTATTGATCCAGCAGGCTATCGAATCGCGCACCTCGCGGGACAGTGCGGGAAAGCCCTGCGATTGCGGCATGTCGGCCGTGGGGCCGGTTACCTTGTCGGCAAACAGGCTGCGGTTATTGTTGATAAATGTTTTCAGGCTGGCCAGCGTACCGAAGTTCGCCCGGGCCGGGGCACCGCCGCCGGGGTGACAATTAAAATTGGTACAGTGCTGTTGTATCAGCGTATACATGCGACCGGAAGTAATGTGCGCAGTGTCGCAGGCCACCACCGATGCACCCGGTTTAGGCGCCTGTTCCGAGGTACAGGCACTGTAAACAAGCCATAGGAGCAATATGCCGGATAAGTATCTCATCTTCTTAGCTATTTATCTTTTTTGAAACCTTATAATTTTCTGTATACGTGCTTATCTTGCAAAGAGTTGTCTTTCCAGAGAAAGATAATACATTTACTATTAAACTAATATAACGTGACCATAGCGCAACTGTATCATATATACCAACAGCATCCTTCGGTACAAACCGACACGCGGAAATTGCAACCCGGCGACATCTTCTTTGCCCTGAAAGGCCCGAACTTTAACGGTAACGCCTATGCTAAAGCAGCACTGGACGCCGGCGCGGCGGTGGCGGTGATAGACGAGGAAGCCTATTTTACCCAGCCGGATAAAATGATGCTGGTACCGGATGTACTGGAAGCCTTGCAGCAACTGGCTTTGCACCACCGCCAACAATTCAGCATCCCGTTTATCGGCATCACCGGCAGTAACGGTAAAACCACTACGAAGGAGCTGGTGAAAACCGTACTGGAAACCACTTATAAAACCGTGGCCACCGTGGGCAACCTGAATAATCACATTGGTGTGCCGCTGACGATACTGAGCATTCCGGCCGATACTGAAATGGCCGTGATTGAAATGGGCGCTAACCATCAGCTCGAAATTGAGGGCTACTGTAAAGTGGCATTGCCTACGCACGGACTCATCACCAATATTGGTAAAGCACACCTGGAAGGCTTTGGCGGCCCCGAAGGCGTTAAAAAAGCCAAGGGTGAATTATACGATTACCTGCGGGCCAACAATGGTACGGTGTTTTATTTTTCCGGCTACGACTACCTGGCCGAAATGAGCAAAGGCATCCCCCACGTGATAACTTACGGGGCCGAACACGCCGACTATACCGGTGAAGCGGTACCCGGCACCGCACTGCTGGAGTTCAAAGCAGGCGGCGAGCATATACGCACACAACTGGTTGGCGCGTATAACCTGCCTAATGCATTGGCAGCCTTTGCCATCGGGCGGCATTTTAATATTCCTGCGGATGTGATTAAAAAGGCGATAGAAGGATACGTACCCTCCAACAACCGCTCGCAGATCATGCCGCTGGGCAGCAACCTGGTCATCATGGATGCATACAATGCCAACCCCTCCAGCATGAAAGCGGCGATCGAAAATTTCGCGGGACTGGAAGCGGAAAGCAAGGTGTTATTATTAGGCGGCATGATGGAATTGGGAGACGATAGCGTAAAAGAGCACCAGGAACTAATCAAGCTGCTGGAAAGAACTCACTGGAAAGCTGTAGTACTCGTGGGCGGCGACTTCGCAAAAGTGCAACACCCTTATATCTTTTTAAAGAATGCCGAAGAAGCCAAACGCTGGCTGGACGCTCAGGGTTTTGAAAATACGCACCTGTTGATCAAGGGTTCGCGCAGTGTGGGGATGGAAAAAGTTATTCAAAGCTGATAAAAAAGCCGCAGCAGTGAGTAACTGCTGCGGCTTAATAAATTTACCGGGGTTGGTAAAAAATAAACCTGCGAGCTAAACAACTCACAGGTTTTCATAACCTATGCCAACTTTAGAGTATTTTTCAAATAGCCTACGGCTAGATTATTTTATTGAAAATCAAGATAGTAAGCTTTCCTTACTTTTCCTAATTGCTAATACATTAGTAGTTATTATTAACAACAGATACCTACGGTAATTGTTCGCGGGTAGATTTCCTATTTTGAAAACATTTCCCGCAGTAATTGCTGTCTTTAACATTTATTAAACAAAAACTTCGCCACTGTATTGGCCCTGAGCCAGCCCAACCGCTGAAATATAGCAGCAGTAAGGGTTTCAACCGATTACACCCTATATAACACTGACAACCATCTATTTGTTCGCTTTCCCAAAGTGTTTAATTATCGCCCCACCTTCATTTTCTTTTACCCGGAATTGAAGCGTTGCTTCCTCATCACCTTGTAAGATAACGATCTGTGAAGGCACGCCTTCGAAGCTGCCAGACGGTTGTACCTGGCGCAAGGCCACGTCGTAGGTGCCGGGTGGCAGCCACAACCGGAAGCGGCCATCTTCCGTAACATAAGCCTGGAACTGTTTTCCGTGCCCGGAAGCCTCTACCATCCAGGCGTTGGGCGATTGGGAATACTGACTGTAACGGCCCTTTTCCCATTGCACCTTTCCTGTAATACCGGCGCTGCGTTTGGCCGGAATGGCCAGCAACCTGCCGCCACGATGCGCAGGCAGTAATACCTGCGCCTCTGTCATCCAGCCGGCTGGAGCGGTAATGTCGGCCAGCCGCTCCTCCCGTTCGCCGCTCTCGAACTGTATAGACCCACCGGCGTCGGACACCATACCGGCACTACCCACGCGCACCAGCACGCCTTTGATGCCTGCCTCGCCAGGCTCCCGGACCCCATTATTGTTCCGGTCGTCGAAAAACACGAGTTGGTAACGCGACGCGCGCGGTGTGCCAACGGGTTTGGAAAACAGGTAGCTGACGCCGGCGCCCAGGTTGGAAAAGTCGTATCGGCCCGGGGCGAACAGCGAGTAATCGGCATGCAGCAGCCAATGCCGGCCCGCCTGCCAGGCGCAGCGCGCGGAATAGATTTCAAGCCAGCCCGGCAAAATATCCTGGTAAAGGAACTGCGCGCTGGCCATCATTTGTAATTGTCCTTTGAACAGGCTGCGCTGCAATACCGGCCCCACCTGGAAGTTCCGGTACGCCTGATACACGGCGGCCATGTTCGCGTATTCGCGCAGATAAAATGGCCGTATCTGCCCCCAGCCGGAAAGCGAGATCCAGTTCCAGCCAACACTCATATTCATCTTATGCGATTGAAACACGTTCGCCTTTTCGCGGTTGATGTTGTATTGGGTGCTGCCGATATCGTACGTAGCGGTGGCATAAAAACCCGACGGCGTTTGCAGCTGCACGTCCAGCGCCAGGCGATCGCTTACTGATGTAAAGTCCGGGATGTTCTGCGGTTTGTAAGCGGCTGTTTGCCAGTGACGGTAGGGCCTCAGCGTAAAACTAAAATTGCTTGAGGGCATAATGCGCAAAGAAAACTCACCGATCTGTTGCTCATCGATCTGCGGCACAAAGTTATAAATAAGTTCATTAAACAGGCGCGGCGCGTTGGACTGTTGCAGGTAACGAACGCCGAGTTCTATTTTATCTGTAAGCAGCATGCTGAAACGCTCGTCGAACAACCGGAGTCCACGGCGGAAACCGGCATAGCGCCGCCCGGAAACATAGTTCACCGAATTCCAGGAATAACGCCCGGAGGAACCGGAAATATCGAGCCCGCCGGCAGCCGCGGTATATCGTTCACCCGTGGAGTCGATCACCTCATCGCTGGCGCCGAGCACACCGCGCAATTGAAAAGCTTCTTTATCCTCAAACTTCCAGCTGAAAGATCCCAGCCGCGATGTAACACCCGCGCGCGGATCCCTGCGATGTACGAGTTGCGTATGAAAATTTAAACCGCCTTCGCTACTGCGATCTATATCTATGGCGTGTGTAGTTATGCGGGGCAGCTGCACATATCCTTTTTCATTGGTGTAACGCACCTGGTTATTATTATCATATAAATAAGTGTACGATGCAGACACGCCACCCCCAACATCTACCCCGGCCTGCGCACCCTGGCCATTGAGCAGTATTTCCTGCAACGCAGTAATATTACCCGCCTTCGCGAACACCGGGCCCTGTTTTAAATAGATATAACTATCCATAAAAAAACGCTGGTGTTGCTGAAAGAACCAAAGGTGTTGCAGTTTGATATCGAGTGCGGTGTTCGCATCATTATAAGAAGATACAAGGGTAGCTTCCTGGTAAGGTGCTCCCGTTAATAAATTGCGAACGGAAGCATCAAAGTAGTTGCCCTGCAGCATGAGATCCTGCGTACGATCGGAGTAACGGTTGGTCACCAGTAAGGGCTGACAGTATGCAGTGGCGAGTACAAGATTGTTGGGCGTACTGGCGGTGACACTGATCTGCGGATTTTGTATCGACTGTGATTGCCCGTCTGGCAGCGCTCTTACAATGATTAACGTGTCGCCACCCGGTGGCAGTGTAAATGCAGGCGGCGCTTCAACAAACCTGAACCCGCCGGGAATGGCGCTGTAGCGCAATTGAAGCGGTTCATCGCTGTTGCCGCGGTTCATTATATGTACGCGCCACCGCAAGGTATCCTGTGCAGACCGGGTAATAACAGGTTGCTCCTGGGGCATCATCACGATGCGTCGTTTTCGCTCGATGTAGAAGCGGATTTTTTTGTTAAGCCAATGTTATTGACAGCATCCGTAAACGCTGCTGTACAGGAATTATCTGCTTTGTTATTTTGTTCCTCATGCACAAAAAATTTAAGTACGAACCTGCGGGTTTCGCCGGGCGAAAGTGTAACGTCGCGCACCTCCGTACTGAGCAACTGAATTCCATCAGTCTTTAATGAGAGTCGACCAGAAATGTTTACTGTGGCGGAATTGCGAAGATTAAGTATAGCCGTTACCGTTTGTCCTGATTTTGTTGTGAGCGCATCTTTCTCGAAAAAAGCACAGCCTGCCCCTGGCTTTTTAACCCGGAAATAACAAACGTGAAACACATCAGTAATAGCTTGAAACGGAAGCTACGGGGCATATTCGGCAGGTTGATTGCTATAAATGTAGATGATATTTTTCATAAAAATCACCTAATTTCCAATCGAGATTATTGACTTAAAAATTTCATCTCATGAAAAGCCCAAAAAAATACTGCTTGCGTTTTGCTTGTTACTAGCGGGGTGCGCCATCTCACAAAAAGCCGCCGCCCAAAATGCTACCCTCACTGTACGACTCACATCTGCGCTGGTGTTAACCGTGAATCAAACTAATCCCACGTTGATTTTTGCGAGTGCTTCCGACTATGCTACCGGTGTATCTGTTACGTATAATAATGCATTAACAGTGACCAGCACCACTGCCTACACGGTGAAAGTAAGAGCAGCAGGCGACCTCGTAAATGGCGCTAACACCATCCCCGTGAGTAATGTAAAAGTTGCGCCCACGGGTAATACCGGCGTTGGTACAACCGCCACGGTAGCCTTGTCGACTACCGACCAAAACATCATTACAACTGCACCTGCGGCTATTCTGAAGAACATCAACCTGACCTACAGTACAGACGCAAACAACGCAGCATTTATCGGACAACCTGCGGGCGATTATGTAACAACGATTACATTTACCGCCACTGCCGGATAATCAGTATTGATGACCACCGATTCCTATACCGCCGCGGGCACCCTTTCGCCCGCGGATGGTAAGCTATTGCACTCACCTCAAGTACAACCAAAGCACAATTCATGTACAAACCGTTGTTCTTTCTACTGCTCCTTTGCACCGGTATCGCAAAGGCACAGCCATCCGTTTCCGTTGCTCCGTCACGTTTATTTTATTCATTTCCCGCTGGACAATCCAGCACGCAGGACATAAGGATACTTAATCCGGGGAAAAGCGCCATGGTGTTCAGCATCACGCTGGCCGACTGGCAGCGCGACAGTCTTGGCGACAAGCATTATTTCCGCCCAGACTCACTTCATAATTCCTGCGCAGGATGGATAGAATTACCCTATAGCAGCATTACGTTACAGGCTGGCGAAGAGCGTAACATTCCGGTTAAGTTATTGGCGCCTACCGATGCCGGCAACACGGTGCGCAATGCGATGGTTTTTCTGACACAGGCGGAAGATGATGAAAGCATCCGTGTGCAAAAGAAAAATGGCGCCAGCATGGTCGTTCGCCTGGAAGTAGGCGTACACGTGTATTATACGCCGCCAACACTCAGCAAAAAGTCCATCGACATCATTAACTTCCGTGATGGTGGCTGGAAAAAAACAGGCGATTCCTCCAAACACATGTTGGAAGTAGTGTTTAAAAATACGGGCGAGTTGATGGCGGAGAGCCATGTAAAACTGGAGCTCACCAATCAGGCCACCGCGGAAGAAATCAAGCTCGATGCACAGCCTGCGCCAACCATGCCGGGCGTTACACGGGTGGTGCAGTTTGGCCTGCCTGCAAATTTGAAAAAAGGTAATTACCTCGCCGTGGCAATTGTGGATAATGGCCCTGAAATACCTTTGCGGATCGGGGAGCTGGAGTTTGATCATCAGTAATATGCACCTGTATAAAATTACATACTGTATCATACTTTGCAGTCTTTTCTGCTGCCTGCAGCTGCATGCACAGAAAGGGCCGCATCCGGAAAGTATTTACGACGAACGCGACTTCCTTGGCTTCACCACATCGAGTCCCCCGCCGATAGATATTGCTACGCCTGCCGAATATCAAAACGGAAAATTTTCCGATGCACCATCCAGCATATTACTGGCACTGGGCCTGGCATGGACGGTATCCATCCGTTCGCAAACGGCGAATCTTACAAGTGGTAGTAACAACATTCCTGTGAGTAATGTAACAGTTCAGGTGGTTGGGGTGTCCGGAATTGGCACCGGTGTAGTCACCTTGTCGACCACCAGCCAGGTAATTGCCAGCGGCGTGCTGGCGCTGACGGCCAACTTCAGTTTCAGGTATACAATGAAAGGCGGCAACCATCTGCTGGTGCCGGCCGGTACTTATACTTCGAGTATAATTTTTACGACAACGGGGCTATGAACGAATTTCCTGGCAGATTTCGATCAGCACGCCATGCGTGTTTTTCGGATGCACGAAGCAAATGAGTTTATTGTCGGCCCCACGTTTGGGCTGCTCGTTTAACAGCACAAAACCTTCTGCAGACAACCGCTGCATTTCTGCAAAAATATCTTCCACTTCAAATGCGATGTGGTGAATCCCCTCTCCCTTTTTATCGATGAATTTTGCGATGGCGCTATCGGGGCCGGTGGCTTCGAGCAATTCTATTTTTGTTTCTCCCTGCAGAAAAAAAGCGGTTTCTACCCACTCGCTTTGTACCGGCTCCTGTTTGTAACAGGGTGTATTCAACAGTTTTTCATATAGTGGCACGGCATCGGCGAGCGAGCGTACGGCGATACCGATATGTTCTACTTTCAGCATATGACGTGAATATAGTACTTTTAATTACTCAAAAGTGGACAGACATGCTGAAACTGCCGGTGTACCTCGATTACAACGCCACCACGCCCTGCGATCCGCAGGTGCTGGAAACGATGTTACCTTACTTTTCCCAACACTTCGGCAACGCCGCCAGTCGCAGCCACTCGCTGGGACTTTACGCAGGCGCTGCGGTAGACCTTGCACGGGAACAGGTAGCGGCATTGATCGGCGCGCATCCCACGGAAATCTATTTTACTTCCGGGGCCACGGAGGCTAACAACCTGGCCCTGAAAGGCGCGATGGAATCCTACGCATCAAAAGGCCGCCACATTATTACCTGTGCCACCGAACATAAAGCGGTGCTGGACACCTGCCATCACCGGAACAATTGGGTGCGGCAATAACTTACCTGCCCGTTAACCACGAAGGCGCCATCGACCTTATGGAGCTGGAAGCCGCGATTCGTCCCGATACGATCATGATTTCGCTCATGTATGCCAATAATGAAACCGGCGTAATTCACCCGATGAACCAGATCAGCGCGGTTGCCCGCAAACACAACGTACTCCTCATGAGCGATGCAACGCAGGCCGTCGGAAAAATTCCGGTGCACGTGGATAGCGACGGCATCGACATCCTCACCTGCAGCGCGCACAAACTGTACGGGCCTAAAGGCACAGGCGCCATTTACCTGCGCCGCAAATCACCGCGGGTACGGGTAGCGCCGCAGATCGACGGCGGCGGACATGAACGCGGTGTACGTTCCGGTACGCTGAATGTGCCGGCCATCGTGGGTTTCGGCAAGGCATGCGAACTGGCCGGCCATTACATGCCCACCGAAAGCAGCCGGTTACAAAAGCTCCGCGACAAGCTGGAAGCCGGGCTGCTGGCCATCCCCGGCGC
This sequence comes from Chitinophaga sedimenti, assembly GCF_023156195.1. GTDB lineage: Bacteria > Bacteroidota > Bacteroidia > Chitinophagales > Chitinophagaceae > Chitinophaga > Chitinophaga sedimenti. Next base: position 5,340,408 of record NZ_JAKUKA010000001.1, on the reverse strand, counting down.
TCACGTAAACGGCGCCGCACGCCTGCCGCATGTTACCAACATTGCCTTTGAAGGCGTGGAAGGCGAAGCGCTGATGATGGCCACGGGCAAAAGCGTAGCCGTATCTTCCGGCTCCGCCTGCACTTCGGCCAGCCGCGAACCCAGTTATGTATTAAAAGCCATGGGACTAAGCCACGACCTCGCAAGGGGCTCGCTGCGGTTTTCCCTGGGCAGGTTTACAGAGGAAGCGGAAATAGATTATGTGATCGGGGCAATTGGAATGGCAGTGGAAACGTTAAGAGCACTGAAGCCATTTGAGGGGTAAAATCCTATTTATAAGTTTTAAACTTAATTTGTAGCTTGCACATAAACTATTTAGTTTTACGCAACTTTGATATTTCATGCTATCCATATTTAAAAAAGAGATCCATCAATTTTTCAGCAGCATAACCGGGTATGTAGCCATCATACTGTTCCTGCTGGCTAATGGATTATTCCTCTTCGTTTTTAAAGACACGAACCTGCTCGATGCGGGTTACGCCAATCTCGATCCGCTGTTCGAGCTGGCGCCGATGATCTTCTTACTATTGATTCCAGCTATTACGATGCGCAGCCTGTCCGAAGAATTCAAAAGCGGCACCATGGAGCTCCTGAGCACCAAGCCCCTCACCGGCTGGCAGATCGTACTGGGTAAATACTGGGCCTGTGCACTGATCGTACTGATTTCGCTCGTGCCCACGCTCATCTACTACATCGCGGTATCGCAATTATCGGCCCAGCCGGGAATGCTGGATACAGGTGGCATTATGGGATCTTATATTGGGTTATTGCTGCTCGGCGGCACCTTCACCGCAATCGGCATCTGGTCATCTTCGATTACCTCCAACGCCGTGGTAGCTTTCCTCGTGGCTGTTTTCACCTGTTATATTTTTTATACGGGATTTGAAGCGTTGAGTAAACTGCCCGTGTTCGCAGGCGGCATCGATTATTACTTACAGATGGCCGGCATCAGTTTCCATTACAATTCCATCAGCCGCGGCGTGATCGATAGCCGCGATATTATTTACTTTTTCAGCGTGATCGGTTTTATGCTGTACCTCACCAAAGTATCGCTGCAACGCAGGATCTGGCAGGCATAAGTCCATATACATACCTCATGGAAGTTACGACAAGACACAAACGAAAAAATATATACAGCGCGTACTCTTCGTGCTGCTCATCCTCATCGGCGTAAATACGGCGGCATCTTACCTGCATCGTCGCTGGGACCTGACGGCGGAAAAGCGCTACACGCTCACCAGCTCTACCAAAAGGTTATTACAAAACCTGGATGCGCCGGTGGAAATAGATGTGTTCCTGAAAGGCAATTATCCTGCGGGCTTCCGCCAGTTGGCGCAGAGCACACAGGAGCTGCTGGCGGAGTTTACGGAATATGGCCGCAACAACGTGCGCTTCCGTTTCGTAACACCCGGCTCGCACCTGCCGGACAGCGCCCGTTTTATTTTCCAGGATTCCCTGGTGTCTAAAGGCATTATGCCGTTTAACCTGCAGATTACAGCGAACGGTAGCGAAGGCTATTCAGAAAACCTGATTTTCCCCGGCGCCATGTTGCGTTACAAGGGCCAGGAAATTGGCGTTAACCTTCTGCAGGGACAACCCGGCGCAGACCCCATGCAGGCGCTGAACGCCTCGGCTGCCATGTTGGAGTACCGATTCGCGAACGCTATTTACCAATTAACACTGCCGGAAAAACCGCTCGTAGGTTATATGTTAGGTCATGGAGAACCAGTAGGCCCGCACGTATACGATGCACTGCGCACGCTGCAGCAAACATACCGGCTGGACACGATCAACCTCCGCCTGAACCCGTTTATTCCGCGCGAGTTCGGCACGATCATCTTTAAAAACCGATAGAAACTTTTACAGAAGAAGATAAATTAAAGATCGACCAGTTTGTCATGAACGGCGGCAAGGTGATCTGGTTCCTGAGCACACTGACCGCCGATGTAGACAGCCTGCACAGCGCCAACCAGTTCGTAGCGCTCGATCGCGGACTTGGACTGGAAGACATCCTGTTCCGTTACGGCGTTCGTGTAAACCTGGACCTGATCCAGGGACCTGCAGTGCGATGTGGTGCCGCTGATCGTTGGTAACATTGGCGACAAACCGCAGATCCAACCTGTTCCCTTTACTTACTTTCCGGTATTTACCCCCACCGGTGTACATCCCATCGTAAAAAATATGGATGTGGTCATGGGACGTTTTACCAATTCTATAGATACCATGACGGGGGCGGCATCCGCAAAACAGTACTGCTGGCCTCTTCTGACCGCAGCCGCAAAGTAGCGGCGCCCATCGGTATTAACCTGGCCGATGTGAGGGTACAGCCGAACCCGCGCCAGTTCATGCAGAAAGAAATTCCGGCCGCGGTGTTACTCGAAGGCAATTTCACTTCATTATATAACCACCGCCTGAACGGCGGGCAGCAACAGGCGATCCAACAGTTGAGCGGCGTACCGTACCGTTCCACCACTGCCGAACCCGGCAAACTGATCGTGGTAGCGGGCGCCGACTTTGTGACCAATGCATTTTCGCAAAAGAACGGGCCGCTGCAAATGGGCGTGAATGAATTTAACCAGGGGCTACGTGTTCGCCAACAAAGAATTTTTCACGAACTGTATGGAATACCTCACCAATACCAGCGGTATTATGGAAACCCGCAACCGCGAAGTAACACTGCGCCTGCTAGACGGGGAAAAAGTGAAACAACAGCGCACGAAATGGCAGTTGCTGGCGTTTGTAGTGCCTGTAGGACTGGTCCTGCTGTTCGCCATGGTATTCAATTTTATCCGCCAGCGCAGGTTTACCGCCTGAATGGCACAGGATTAGCGGAAAAAGGATGATCTGAAAGCACTATCTTTGCCTTTCATAAAATTTCATCCTTCATGACACCGGAGCAATGGACGTATATCGTCTTCGGCATTGTTATTATCGTTGCGCTTATTTTTGACCTCGGCTTACTGAGTAAAAAATCTGCTACTATTTCCATCAAAAGGCACTTATCCAGACCTCCTTTTGGGTAGGCCTCGCGTTCCTTTTCTTCGGTTATCTCTGGTATGAAGACGGCTCCACGATCGCAGTGAGCTTCCTCAGCGCCTACTTAATGGAGTGGTCGCTATCCATCGACAACATCTTTGTATTTATACTCATCTTCGGTTTCTTCAAAATAAAAGAAACCAACTATGCCCGCGTTTTATTGATCGGTATTTTGATGGCGATCGTATTACGCGCCATCTTTATCACCCTCGGCGTGGCGCTGATAGAGCGCTTCCACTGGATATTGTATATTTTCGGCGCCTTCCTGGTATACACGGGCTTTAAGATGTTCGTCGTGAAAGAAGATGATGAATATAACCCGGCCGACAGCCCCATTTATAAATTCATCAGTAAATACTTTCGCGTCACACATGACAATCCCGAAGAAAAGTTCGTGGTAAAAAGAGAAGGCAAAACATATTTGACCAACCTGATGTTGGTAGTAATGATGCTGGCGGTAACCGACGTAGTGTTCGCGCTGGATTCTATTCCGGCCGTGTTCGCCATTTCAAAGGAGCCGCTGGTAGTATATACCTCTAACATCTTTGCCGTACTGGGCCTGCGTTCACTGTTCTTTTACTGCGTGGCGCGGTGGACAAATTCGATTACCTGCAGCAGGGTATCGCGATCGTACTGATCTTTATCGGTGTTAAAATGCTGATTGAATACTTTAATGTTCATATACCCATTTACGTGTCGCTGATCGTGATCGTGGCATGTTTGGGCGGTTCTATCCTATATTCCTTATATCATCAAAAAAAAAGATTTCCCTGAAGAAATAACAGACCAGAAGGTTTAACCGTTAATAGGCGGTAGCCAACTCGACAAACCATATAAAAAGTGTATAACGCAGAAACCATCAGCAAGGTACTGAAGGGAGAACTGTTGCAACAGACAGGTACTCCGGAGATCGAACATATTGTACTGGACAGCCGCAAGCTGAATTTTGCAGAAACATCATTGTTCATTCCCCTTATCAGTGCGCGCCGCAATGCGCACCAGTTTATTGAAGAGCTCTATGAAAAAGGCGTCAGCAATTTCGTAGTCAGCGAAGCAATAGACCTGCAAAAGTACCCCAAAGCCAATGTTATATTGGTAAAAGACACCTTACAGGCGTTGCACGCCCTGGTTGCGTGGCATCGCCAGCACTTCCACGTTCCCGTGATCGGCGTTACCGGCAGCAATGGCAAAACCATCGTAAAAGAGTGGTTATACCAGCTGCTGGAAAAGGACCACAACATTGTGCGCAGCCCTAAAAGTTATAATTCGCAAACCGGTGTAGCCCTGTCCGTATGGCAGATGAAGCCGGAAAACGATCTCGCTATATTTGAGGCAGGTATTTCCCAACCCGGCGAAATGGTGAACCTCGAAAAGCTCATCAAGCCCACTATCGGCATATTCACCAATATCGGCGAAGCACATAGCGAAGGCTTTCTGAACGTGCGGCAAAAGATCAACGAAAAGTTGGTCCTGTTCATGAAAAGTGATGTGCTCATTTATCCGAAAGACTACCTGGCGCTCAACGAGTGCGTACTAAATTTTCATACCCAGGTCGGCAAACGCGAGACCGATAAAGCCATCCAGCTCTTTTCCTGGTCGCGCAAAACAGACGCCGACCTGCGCATTATCAGCTGCGATAAAAATAACAACCACACCCGCATCGACGCGCTGTACAAAGGCGAAGCGCTGCATATTAATATTCCGTTTATCGACGAAGGCTCCATCGAAAATGCCATCAACTGCTGGGCATTGATGTTGTACCTCGAAATTCCGCAATCCACGATTATCGAGCGGATGGACCGCCTCGGCAACATCGCTATGCGCCTCGAACTGCGACAGGGCATCAACAACTGCTCGATCATCAATGACAGCTACAACTCCGATATGGGTTCACTGTCTATCGCACTCGACTTCTTACAGCAGCAACGCCAGCATCCAACCAAAACGGTGATCCTGAGCGATATTTTGCAGAGCGGTAAAAGCGAGGCAAGCCTGTTCGAAGAAGTAGCTGCACTGCTGGAGCAGAAAGGCATTCAAAAGCTGGTGGGCATTGGACGCAACATCAGCCGGGAGAAGAGGATTTTCCAGCAGGTACTGGGCTTAAAAAGCAGCTTTTACCTGAGTACCGAAGAATTCATCCAGCAGTTCAATCCACAGGATTATGTCCAGAAACCATCCTGGTAAAAGGCGCGCGGGTATTTGAGTTCGAACGCATCGGCAAATTGCTGGAGCATAAAGCGCATCAGACGATATTAGAGATAAACCTATCCGCCATTGCCCATAACATCACGCAGTACCAGGGCCTTATTAAAGCCGGGCACCAAACTGATGGGCATGGTGAAAGCATTTTCCTACGGCAGCGGCAGTTTTGAAATTGCAAACCTGCTGCAATTCCACGGGGTAGATTATCTCGCCGTGGCATACGCCGATGAGGGCGTAGAGCTTCGCCGGGCGGGCATCACCATGCCGATCATGGTCATGAACCCCGAGCCAAGCACTTTCGACGCCATCCTGCAATGGAACCTGGAACCGGAAATTTATTCAATGCATTTGCTTTCGCAACTTGAAGAAGAAATACGGGCCGCCAACAAAACGAATTATCCTGTCCACATAAAGTTAGATACCGGTATGCACCGGCTGGGCTTTGAGAAGAAAGACATTCCCGAACTGGCCAGGCAGCTGAAAGAGCACGGTTACTTCCAGGTGAAGTCTATTTTCAGCCACCTTGCCGGAAGCGAGGACCCTAAAATGGACAAGTTCACGAAAAAGCAGGGCGACCTGTTCCGCGAAATGAGCGCCGAGCTACAAAAGTCGCTCGGATACCCTATTATCCGGCACATTTCCAACAGCTCCGGCATTCACCGCCACCCCGACCTGCAATTCGATATGGTACGGCTGGGTATTGGCATGTACGGCGTAGACAGTTCGCCGGAAATGCAGGCGAAGCTGAAAAACGTGAGCACCCTTAAAACCACCGTGGCGCAGGTAAAGAAACTGGCTCCCGGCGAAACAGTTGGCTATGGCGGCAAATGGACGGCTAAAGTACCATCGGTCATTGCTACTGTGCGCATCGGCTATGCAGATGGCTACAGCCGGAAACTGAGTAACGGCCGGGGAAAAATGTTCATCCGCGGTAAACTCGCCCCCGTAGCGGGCGTAATTGCGATGGACATGTTAATGCTTGATGTGACGCTTATTCCCGACGTAAAAGAAGGAGATGTGGTGATCGTGTTCGGGGAAGACCTGCCCGTACAGCTGCTGGCGGCCTGGGGCGAAACTATTCCATACGAGATCCTTACCGGCATTTCACAACGCGTTAAGCGCATCTATTTCCAGGAATAGTAAGAAACATCAAACCGTAAAGGATTAAAAGAAAATGCTATTTTTGGCAAAAATTCAGAGATTTTGAAGTATCGTCACGTCGTTATTATCGTTGTTTTAGTATTGCTGGTTGACCAGGCGCTGAAGTTCTGGATTAAGACCAATATGGCTTTAACCCAGGAGTATACCATTTTCGCCGACTGGTTCCACATTCACTTTATCGAGAATGAAGGCATGGCTTACGGACTGCAGTTCGGCGGCGGCTTCGGTAAAATATTCCTGACCCTGTTCCGCCTGGTAGCGGTAGTCGTGGGTTTTGTATACATTAAACGCCTCATCCGCGACGGTTACCACAAAGGGCTGCTCATCTGTGGCTCCCTTATCCTGGCGGGCGCTGCCGGCAACCTGATCGACAGCATGTTCTACGGACTGATCTTCTCTGAAAGCACCGCGGCCGATGTAGCGCAATTCCTGCCCCAGGGCGGCGGATATGCGAGCTTCCTGCATGGCAAAGTGGTGGATATGCTGTATTTCCCGCTGTATAAAGGTTACCTCCCAAGCTGGGTACCCATCTGGGGAGGAGAGTACTTTATTTTCTTCCGTCCGGTGTTCAACATCGCCGATGCGGCCATTTCCGTGGGCGTAATCACCATCCTGCTCTTCCAGAAACGTTTCCTTATACGCAAAGTGCCGACAAACCACAATACGGTAGAAACGAACTCCGTAGTGGACGATCAGCACCAGTCATGTAAGCGACCATAACAACTTCTTGTGGGGCTGACCAAAAGTAATGGTCAGCCCTAATTTATTCGGGTACCTCATGGACACCTATTATCGCTTATACGATTCTCAAAGCCTTCGTTTGACTTTTGGGTCAGCCCCTGTTATGGTCCGGCACTTGCCCTGTCGCGGTTGACCACTCACTTTGGCGGCGCTGATCGCCCCAATATGTTAAAATACTATCACTCCCACTTTTTGACCGTAAAATCAGCTTTTCGCGGAACCCGCTACTGTGTTGGATCCTAAGAGGATACCAAGAGCATTGTAACTAACTGTTACTAACTTGTTACTGATTGTATACTGGCTCAGTTAGGATTTAGTTACATTTAGTTAGGATCCTCTTAGGATCCTATAACGGAATTGCGACCTTTTTGATGTTATTTTAACACTCCTTATTCAATATCACGGATTATCATGCTTCCCGTTTTATTTCCTGAAATATTTGGAGATGCCACATATTCAAACTATTTTAGTCCACAATATCTATAGACTATACAAGCATTATAATATATGTCGCATAATGAGGTGATCGATAAGATTGAGCAACGCAAGGCTACGGTAGAGAGCCAGGAAGTACTTATTGACCTCGTAAACGAGGACAATAAGAGCAACCGCGTGCTCTGGGTAATCATCGGTATTATCGGCGTAGTACTGATCGCCGGCGTGTACGCCTACTTCTATGGGTTGTCGCACGATGCGCAAACACGGGTAGGACAATTTGCCGACAAGGTTTTTACAAAGGATTTGTTTTTTTATATCGGGGTGGGCCTTGCGGCGCAAATGATCGATGGCGCGCTGGGCATGGCTTACGGGGCGTCTTCTTCATCTATGTTGCTCAGCCTGGGCATTCCCCCGCTGTTACCAGCACCAGCGTACATGTGGCAGAAGTGTTTACCACAGGTGCTTCCGGCATTGCACACTTTAAATTGGGCAACGTAAATAAAAAACTGTTTCTGAACTTACTTGTGCCCGGCGTGATCGGGGCGGTATTGGGCGCTTACCTGCTCAGCGACTGGATCGACGGCGATGCGATCAAGCCGTATATGAGCGCTTACCTGTTGATCCTCGGTGTGGTGATTATCACCAAAGCACTGAAGAAACGCAAACGTAAGAGTAAGACCCGCAATCTTGGGCCACTGGCTGCTTTTGGCGGTTTTATGGACTCTATTGGCGGCGGCGGCTGGGGCCCGATCGTGACCTCTACCCTGCTGAGCCAGGGTCGTACCGTGAACTATACCATCGGTTCGGTGAACGCAGCGGAGTTTTTCATTTCCTTATCCAGTGCCGTTACCTTCCTCCTGTACAATGGCATTGCCGCATGGCATGTAATCGTGGGACTGGTGATCGGCGGCGTGATCGCTTCTCCGTTTGCCGCAATTCTCGTTAAAAAGATCAAACGTAAACCTTTGATGTTGTTGGTAGGCACACTGGTGATCCTGATGAGCCTTCGCACGATCATTCTCGCCTGGTTATAATATTTCTTTTGCCATAATGAAAAAGGGCGTCCTTTCGCAGGACGCCCTTTTTTTTATGCGGTTGTAATCTTTCTTAGATATTGATATCGCCCACCATGTTGCCTGGCACTACTACCTGGTCGAATTCTTCGGCGGTTACATAACCGAGTTTCACGGCCATTTCCTTCAGGGTAGTACCTTCTTTATGTGCTTTCTGCGCGATCTCTGCTGCTTTGTAGTAGCCGATCTTCGTATTAAGCGCTGTCACCAGCATCAGTGAATTTTCTACGTGCTTGCGGATGTTAGCTTCCAATGGCTCAATGCCTTCGGCACACTTGTCGTTGAAGCTCACGCAACCGTCGCCGATGAGGCGCGCGGAGTGCAGGAAGTTATAGATCATTAAGGGCTTGAACACGTTCAGCTCGAAGTGACCGTTAGCACCACCGATGTTGATGGCCACATCGTTACCCAGCACCTGTGCAGCGATCATGGTGAGCGCCTCGCACTGTGTAGGGTTTACTTTACCGGGCATGATGGAGGAACCTGGCTCATTATCCGGGATATGGATCTCGCCGATACCGGAACGCGGGCCTGAGCTGAGCATACGGATATCGTTCGCGATTTTCATCAGGCTAACGGCTACTGTTTTCAGTGCGCCGTGCGCTTCTACGATGGCATCGTGAGCGGCCAGTGATTCGAATTTATTTTCTGCAGTAATAAAAGGCAGACCGGTGAGTTCCGCGATCTTTTTCGCTACGTTTTCAGCATAACCTTTTGGTGTGTTGATACCGGTACCAACGGCAGTGCCGCCCAATGCCAGTTCGCTCAGGTGCGCCAGGGTGTTGTTGATCGCACGCAGACCGTGGTCCAGCTGTGAAACATAACCGCTGATTTCCTGTCCGAGGGTAAGCGGCGTAGCGTCCATGAAGTGCGTACGGCCGATTTTTACCACGTTTTTAAATGCTACTGCTTTGGCATGCAGGGTATCGCGCAGTTTTTTAATACCGGGAATGGTAGTTTCCAGCAATATTTTATACGCCGCGATGTGCATGGCGGTAGGGAAAGTATCGTTGGAGGATTGTGATTTATTCACATCATCGTTCGGGTGAACGAATTTGTCTTTATCAGACAGCTGGCCGCCATTGAGTACGTGTGCGCGGTAAGCTACCACTTCGTTCACGTTCATGTTGCTCTGGGTGCCGGAACCGGTTTGCCATACTACCAGCGGGAATTCATCATCCAGTTTGCCTTAGGATTTCGTCGCACACCTTGCCGATAAGCGCCGCTTTTTCGGCAGGCAAAACGCCGGCTTCTTGGTTAGTAAGTGCTGCTGCTTTTTTCAGGTAGGCAAATGCGCGGATGATTTCCTTCGGCATCCTGTTAATATCCTGTGCGATGCGGAAATTCTCGATTGAACGTTGGGTTTGCGCGCCGTAGTAAGCATTCACGGGCACTTTCACCTCTCCCATCGTGTCTTTCTCTATTCTGAAATCCATGTGCTAATTTTTAGGGATACAAACCTACAGGAAAATGCCCAAAAAACGGCCTATTCACCTGTAAAATTGGCCGCCCGCTTCTGGATAAACGCCTCCGCGCCTTCCTGCTGGTCTTTGGTGCCGAAACATTTGCCAAATTCTTTGATTTCGGTTTCGTATCCGTCCAGCTCCTTATCCAGCGCGGCATTTACACACTTCACCACCTTGGCGATGGCCAGCGGTGCTTTGGCATGTATCTTTTCGAGGATGGCGCGGGTTTTCGGGATCAGTTCTTCTGCGCTGGTCACGTGGTTGACGAGTCCCCATGACAGGGCATCGGAAGCAGGCAGTATATCGCCCGTCATGATCAGTTCGAGTGCTTTTCCTTTACCCACCAGCTGCGTGAGGCGCTGCGTACCGCCGTAACCGGGAATAATGCCCAGGTTTACTTCGGGCTGACCAAACTTCGCGTTATCGGCCGCCACCCTGAAATGGCAGGCCATGGCAAGCTCGCAGCCGCCGCCGAGGGCGAAACCGTTTACTGCGGCTACGATCGGCTTGGGACAATCTTCTATCCGTTGAAAAATAACCTGTCCGCGTTTGGCCAGGTCGGCGCCCTGATCCGGTGATAAGGTCAGGAACTCTGCAATGTCGGCTCCAGCCACAAAAGCCTTGGGGCCGGCGCCGGTAATAATAGCGCTTTTAATGTCCTTATTCGTGTATACGTCATCGATAGCCAGCGCCAGTTCCTTCATAACGGTCTGGTTCAGTGCGTAGCTTATCGGGACGGTTAATCGTGATCGTGAAAATATTTCCTGCTAATTCCGTTTTGATGGTTTCGTACATAACAATGATTTTTTAAAAATTCCGGTGAGCGGCCGTCCAGTCTGCGATGTAGCCGGCAATTTCCTGGGTGCTGGTGCCGGGCGGAAAAATCTTTCCCACCCCAGGTCGTTCAGTGCTTTAATATCTTCATCGGGGATGATACCGCCGCCAGTCAGCAGTACATCATTCATGCCCTTTTCTTTCATAATAGAAAGTACGCGTGGAAAAACCGTCATATGGGCGCCGCTGAGGATGCTGATGCCGATGGCGTCCACATCTTCCTGCAAAGCAGCATTCACCACCATTTCAGGCGTTTGGCGCAGCCCGGTATAAATCACTTCCATGCCGGCATCGCGCAGGGCGGAGGCTATTACTTTGGCGCCGCGATCGTGGCCGTCGAGCCCCACTTTGGCTACCAGTACGCGGACAGGGCGTTGTAAAGGGTTGACCATAAACCTTTTTTGATGTTGAATTGTAAATGTAGTATTTTATGAGTAAAGCGCACCGGGGTGTTTCCGTAGCAGGAACGCTACTTTATCTTACATTTGCAGTCCGGTAAAAAGCCAAAAGTTATATGAGCGAGGAAAAATCGTTAAACTTTATAGAACAGATTATTGAAGAAGACATTGCCAGCGGCAAACATGGCGGAAGGGTGCTCACCCGCTTCCCGCCGGAGCCGAACGGCTACCTGCATATAGGGCACGCCAAGTCCATTTGCCTGAATTTTGGCCTGGCGCTGAAATACAAGGGGCAAACCAACCTGCGTTTCGACGACACCAACCCGGTAACGGAAGATACCGAGTACGTGGACTCGATCAAGGCAGATATTCAATGGCTGGGCTTCAACTGGGCCAATGAGTTTTATGCGAGTGATTATTTTGAACAGATATACCAGTTTGCCGTAAAGCTGATCGAAGCAGGGTATGCTTACGTGGATGACTCCACCGCCATGAGATCGCGGCCATGAAAGGCACGCCGACCGAACCCGGTCAGGAAAGTCCGTACCGCAACCGTTCCGCAGCCGAAAACGTAGCATTGTTTAAAGAGATGCGGGAGGGCAAATACAAAGATGGCGAGAAAGTTCTGCGCGCCAAAGTAGATATGGCTTCGCCGAACATGCACATGCGTGACCCGATCATGTACCGCATCAGGCACGCGCATCATCACCGCACAGGTGACCAGTGGTGCATTTACCCGATGTACGACTTTGCACATGGACAAAGCGACAGCATCGAGCAGATCACCCATTCGATCTGCACCACGGAGTTCATTCCCCACCGCCCGCTGTACGACTGGTTCATTGAGAAACTGAACATATTTCCCAGCCACCAGTATGAATTTGCGCGTTTGAATATGACCTACGCGGTAATGAGTAAACGTAAACTGCTGCAACTGGTGAACGAGCATCATGTTACCGGCTGGGACGACCCCCGCATGCCCACCATCAGTGGTTTACGCAGGCGCGGTTACACCCCTGCAAGCATCCGCCATTTCTGCGAAAAAATTGGTGTAGCGAAACGCGACAACCTGATCGACATCAGCCTGCTCGAGTTCTGCATCCGCGAGGAACTGAATAAAACCGCGAACCGTGTAATGGCCGTGATGGATCCGATTAAACTGGTGATCACCAACTATCCGGATGGGCAGGTAGAGGAAATGCAGGTAGAAAACAACCCGGAAGATGCAGCTGCGGGCAGTCGCATTGTACCTTTCAGCGGCTCCTTGTGGATCGAGCGCGAAGATTTCATGGAGAACCCTCCGAAGAAGTTCTTCCGTTTGGGCGTAGGCCTGTCCGTTCGCCTGAAAAGCGCGTACATCGTTACCTGCACCGGTTTTGATAAAGATGCCGATGGCAATGTAACCACCGTATATGCCACATACCTGCCCGAAAGCAAAAGCGGCACGGATAACAGTGGTCTTACTGTAAAAGGCACCATTCACTGGGTAAGCGTACAGCATGCAGCTACCGCGGAAGTACGGGTGTACGACCGTTTATTTAAAGTAGAAAACGTGGCCGACGCGGAAGGTGATTTTAAAGATCACATTAACCCGGATTCGCTGCAGGTGATCCGGAACGCCTATATTGAACCTTCCTTGCAGGAAGCAAAGGAAGGCGAGCGTTTGCAGTTTATGCGTAAAGGTTACTTTGTTGTGGATAAGGACAGCACGCCGGAACGTCGGGTATTCAACCGCACGGTGACGTTGAAGGATACCTGGGCGAAGGAAGCGAAGAAGTAAATTTTTGATGGATATTGAGAAGGAAGCCTCCGTGTTTGCGGGGGCTTTTTTGTAAATAAAGAAAAAGCCCTACCGTCCGGCAGGGCTCTCTGTATAATGCAAGTTCAGATGTTCTAAGCAAATAAAGGCAGGGCATGTTGAATGCGCGCGATCGTTTCGGCTTTGCCGATCGTTTCGGCAATCACGAATACCTGCGGACCGAATTTACCACCGCAAAGCATGATGCGGAAAGGCATCTGCAGTTCGCCGGGTTTGATGCCCTTCGCGGTAGCCAGTTGTTTGAAGCTATCTTCGAGTGCTACTGCATTGAACTCCGGCAATTGATCGAAACCGGAGGCCCACTCTTCGAAGAATGCCTGTTTTTCTGGTGTCCATTTGGGTTTTACGGCATCTACATCAATGGTTTCGGGCTTCTGGAAGAAGAAGAAACCGTGGTCCCATATTTCGTTCACGAACTGGCAACGTTCTTTCACCAGTGCGGTGATTTTTTCGGTGTAAGCTGCGTCGAACGCGATCCCTTTTTCTTTCAGTACAGGCTCGAAAAGCTTTGCCAACAAAGCGTTGTCGGTCTTCTGAATATATTGCTGGTTAAACCATTTCGCTTTATCGAAATCGAATTTAGCGCCGCCTTTGTGTACCCGCTCGATAGAGAAGCGCTGAATGAGTTCGTCGATGGAGAAAATTTCCTGTCCGGAACCATCGTTCCAGCCCAGCATCACCAACATGTTTACGAACGCTTCGGGCAGGAAACCCATTTCGCGGAAACCGCGGGTGAAGGTTTCTGTACCGGGTGTGCCCCAGTTCATTGCATACACCGGGAAGCCGAGACGGTCGCCATCGCGTTTGCTCAGCTTACCATTGCCATCCGGTTTAAGAATCAGTGGCAGGTGCGCCCATTGCGGCATATCGCTTTCCCAGCCCAGGTAATGCCACAGCAGAATATGGATAGGTGCGGAAGGCAGCCATTCTTCGCCACGGAAGGCGTGGGAGATTTTCATTAAGTAGTCATCGATTACCACCGCGAGGTGGTAAGTGGGCATACCGTCGGCTTTCAGCAGCACTTTATCATCCAGCGTGGAGGTATTAAACGTTACCGTGCCGCGGATCATATCGGTGAACGATACATCTTCGTTTTCGGGCATGTTGATGCGTACCACGTGCGGAGCGCCCTTTTCGAGCAGTTCGGCTACTTCCGCTTCACTAAGCGTAAACGAGTTGCGCATGGCGCCGCGAATGGCGCGGTTGTATTGAGGGGCGTGATTGCCTTTTGCTTTTTCCACTTCGCGCATGGCTTCCAGCTCCTCGGGGAATCGAAGGCGTAGTAAGCCTTACCTGCTTTTACCAGTTGCTCGGCATACTGGCGGTACATCGGTTTACGCTCGCTCTGGCGGTAAGGGCCGTAGGGGCCGCCTTTGATCGGATCTTCGTCCGGAACAAGGCCGCACCAGCGAAGGCATTCCTGTATATAGTCTTCCGCTCCTTCTACAAAGCGGGTTTGATCGGTATCTTCAATGCGCAGCACGAAATCGCCGCCGTGCTTACGCGCGAACAAGTAGTTGAACAGCACCGTACGAACACCTCCCAGGTGAAGGCCGCCCGTAGGGCTGGGTGCAAAACGTACTCTTACTTTTTTCTGTTCCATAGCCCGCAAAGGTAAACAAATGGTTTATTATAGGTACTTTAGCATATGTTCTATTTTACTAAAACCCCGGCCCTGCTCAAAAACATTTACCGCAGCTGTACCTGGAGCCTTTCGCCCACGGCGCCGGTGGTTTATTTTACTTTTGATGATGGTCCGCACCCACAGGCCACGCCATTCGTACTGGACCAATTACAACAATATAATGCGAAGGCCACGTTCTTTTGTATCGGCAAAAACGTGGTGGAGCAACCCGATATTTACCAGCGTATCTTAACAGAAGGTCATGCCGTGGGCAACCATACCCACAACCACCTTAACGGCTGGAAAACCGGCAACAAAACCTATCTCGAAAACATCCGCACCGCTGGGAGCTACATTAAAAGCAACCTTTTCCGCCCGCCTTACGGACGAGTTTCGCCCTTCCAGATCAGGCAACTGAAACCGGATTTTCATATCATAATGTGGGATGTGCTGAGTGCCGATTTTGATACGGAGATCAGTGGCGAGCAATGTTTGCAGAACGTGGTATTTAAACTGCAGAAAGGATCGATCATTGTTTTTCATGACAGCGCGAAGGCGTGGGAACGGCTGGAATACGCGCTGCCAAGGGCTTTGGCATTCTGTAAAAAAAAGGGATGGCGGATGGAGGCATTGCCGCAATATCAACCTAAATAAAAACACCTTACTCCTAAAATAGGCGATGGCCAGGCGAATGTGCCCGGCCATCTGTGTTTTAACTATGATCTGCTTTCCGGTTAAGGAAGGGTGATTTCTTTTGATTTGTCGCCTACGGTTAAAGTAGCTTTATCATCGCAGGTTTCTTTTTTACCATAATCGATGGCGCCTTTGATGCTGTTGAGCACTACTTCCGGATACCTTCGGAGATGTGCGGACAATCAGCTTTCTTTACCAGTGCGGTTTTGGTATTGAAGTTAGCGGTGATCAGCGCGTTGGTAGAGTCGGTGTAAGTGGCGGTAGCGGTGCCGGTGATGCCGTATACATCGTCGCCGAGATCGAGCAGTGTGGTACTGCCTTCGGTTTGTGCTACGGCGCGGTTGGTAACGTAAGTGTATACGGAGTTATCCGGGTAAGTTGCTTTACCGCCTGTAACTGCGTAAGTATAAGAGAAACCGGTGTTCGCTGAAGTATTGGTGATGGTTTGAGTGCCCTCTACTTTGATGCCGTTTACGGAGTAGTTCTTAAATGTTAGTGTAGCAGTGCTTCCTTTCTTAAAGAGGAAACTGGTAAGTTTTATCTCAATTATACCTTTACGAGTAAGCGTACCTACCGTGCATCCAGTACCGAAATCAAGTGTTATGATCTTAGGCCAAACGTTATATTCTACTGGACTTACATCAATAGAAAGACCTGGACAGATGGTCGAGGTTTTAAAGGTACCTGGCGCTACGCGGCCATTTTCCTTTACAAGATTATCTTCTGTATAACTGGCGTAAATAGTTGAATTGAAAGCATCCTCATACAGCGCGCCCACCTCAGCATTCACCTGGGCGGCAACCAGCGCCTGGGATTCTTGTTTATTATCCGCTACCTTGTCATCTTTTAAGCAAAGAAAATGGTGACAGTAGCAACGGCAGTCATGCCCATGGCAAGGACCTTGTTGGTGTTAAAATAGTGTTTCATCATAGAAGTTTTTATAGGTATGGTTAATCAGACCGTAACTTTGCCTTTCAGGTTTAATTAGTATTAAAATTAATATAAAAGTATTTAAATTCAAATTATAATAAAAAAATATAATGAATTGGATTGACACGCATACCCATTTATATAGCCACAAGTTTGAAAGCGATAGGACGGATATGATAAAAAGGGCTTTGGAGGCCGGGGTTTCGCAGTTATTTATGCCTAATATCGATAGTTCTTCAATAGATGGGATGTTGCAGCTGGAAGCCGAATTCCCTGGACAATGCCTGCCAATGATGGGTTTGCACCCCTGCGACGTGAAAGAAAACGTAGAGGAGGAGCTGGCTATTGTGCGGGAATGGTTAAATAAGCGAAAATTTTGGGCGGTAGGCGAAATCGGGCTGGATTTTTACTGGGATAAAACCTTCGTGCCCCAGCAGTACGAGGCTTTCCGGGAGCAGATCAAGCTGGCGAAGCAGTACGACATTCCCATTGCGATCCACAGCCGTGAATCTACCCGCGAGTGCATTGACGTGGTGAAAGAACTGCACGGTGGTAACCTGTCCGGCGTATTCCATTGCTTTTCAGGCACCGTGGCCGAAGCAAAAGAGATTACCGAAATGGGCTTTTACCTCGGCATCGGCGGGGTGGTTACGTTTAAAAAATCGGGCTTGGAGGAAGTAATGGCCGAAATTCCCCTCGAACACATTGTATTAGAAACAGATGCGCCTTACCTGGCCCCGGTGCCTTACCGCGGCAAACGGAACGAGAGCGCGTACATTCCGCTCATCGGTGAAAAGATCGCGGATATAAAAAATCTAAAAATAGCCGACGTAGCTGCGATTACCAGCATGAATGCCCGGAAATTATTCAAAATGCTCTAACTGATAAGTGGATACCTTTGCAATGCAATTGCAAGAAGATACATGAGTAAAATACTTATCATCTATACGGGAGGTACCGTTGGGATGATCTACGACGAAAAGACCAGCGCATTACGACCGATCGGCTTTAACGAAATCCGCAACAATCTGCCTGAGTTGTACAGGATGGGGATCGATTTTTATGTGTATGCATTTAATCCGCCAATGGATAGTTCGGACATGTCGCCCGACGTATGGGTGGAGCTGGCGGGGATTATTGAAGACCGATACGACCGCTACGATGGGTTTGTGATCCTTCACGGCTCAGATACGATGGCCTTTACCGCCTCCGCGCTCAGTTTCATGCTGGAAAATCTTTCCAAACCTGTAATATTGACCGGCTCTCAGCTTCCGATTGGCAAGATCCGAACGGACGCCAAGGAGAACATCATTACCGCCATGGAAATTGCCGCCACGCGGCATAATGGACAGGTAGTGGTGCCGGAAGTATGTATTTACTTTGACTTTATGCTGTTCCGCGGCAACCGTGCGAAGAAGTATAATGCCGAAAAGTTCGAAGCATTTTATTCGATGAACTACCCGGCGCTGGCCGAAGCGGGCATCGATATCAAGTATAAAACGCCCTACGTGCTGCCGGCGCCCGAAAAGCCGCTGAAAGTGCACAAAAACCTGGAGTCTAACATCGCCGTCCTGAAAATATTCCCCGGTATCAACCGCCGTGCGGTAGATGCTATCATTAATACACCCGGCCTTAAAGGTCTCATCCTCGAAACATTCGGCAGCGGCAACGCCACCACCCAGCAATGGTTCATCGACTGCCTGAAACGCGGCCGGGAAAAAGGCATTGCGATGGTAGACATCACCCAGTGCGATGGTGGCTCCGTGGAGCTGGGCAAATACGAAACCAGCCGTTACCTGCAGGAAATCGGCGTGATCAGCGGGCATGATATGACCTTTGAAGCAGCCACGACTAAACTGATGTTTTTATTAGGCCAGGAACTGACGCAAGACGAACTGCGTTGCCAGATAGAAACGTCGTTGCGCGGTGAATTAACGCCCTCAGAAATATTGTAGAAAGGGTTGGAAGTTTGTAAAAGATGTTTATCTTTGCAGCCCTTATTCAACCGTACGGAGAAGTGCAGGAGTGGTTGAACTGGCACGCCTGGAAAGTGTGTAAACTCGAAAGGGTTTCAAGGGTTCGAATCCCTTCTTCTCCGCAAGCTTTAAATGCTCATTGACTTAGGTCTTTGGGCATTTTTTGTTTATGGCAATACTGTAGCTGGTTTGCAAGGATTTTTCAAATTATCAGAAGAGGAAAGAGATGCAGTTTTATTAGAAATCCAGTTTTATACTGGTAGCATAACTGCTAACATATCCCAAATTTCAACTGCTAACAACTTATAGCCCCTGTAATTCAATACCACCAAGTGCTTCATGATTTTTAACACTTGAATCCTTTTTGAAATATAAATGGATTCACAACACTGTTAGTCATGGATGCAAGAATGAAAACCCTTTTCTGGTTATATAAATCCAGAATCAACAAGAAAGGGCAGGCACCAATAATCCTGAGAGTTACCATCAACAGTAAAAAGGATGAGTTAAACACTGGTCTTTATGCTGAACCCTCTAAATGGGACAGCTCTAAAGAAAGAGTAAGGGGCAATTCTCCTACTACTCAGGAAACTAATAACAGCCTTGACATTATAAGGGCCAAGTCTATCAAAATATTCAACACACTGCTGGAAAAAGAAATTCCACCTACAGCAGAAGGTGTAATATCCAGAATGTCTGGAGAGCAGGAAGACACCTTAACCCTGTTAAAGGCATTCCATTACCAAAATGAACTTTTAAGGCAGGGAGTTGGTCACACCTCTACAAAGGCTACTGTAACTAAATACAAAACACTGGAATCTAAGGTTAGCCAGTTTATTCAGCATCAATACCAGATGAAGGACTTACAGCTAAAGGAGCTTAACCATGAATTTGTGGTAAGCTTTGAAATTTACCTCAAAACCCAGGAAGGCATAAGCCATACCCCACTATAAAATACATTCAGTTCCTGAAAAGGGTGGTAAATATGGCTATAGCCCACAACTGGCTTGACAAAATCCCTTTCAAAACTTCAAATGCTCACTTAAAGATGTAGCCAGAGGCCACCTTACTATGGAAGAAGTTGGGAAAATCCACAGCAAAGTGATTACCAATGCCAGAATAGCCACAGTAAAGGATATTTTCATCTTCTGCTGCTACACAGGCTTATCATATGCTGATGTTAAAAGTCTTTCTGATAAACAGGTGGTTATTGGCATAGATGGTAATAGGTGGATTAACAGTATGAGAAAAAAGACAGGTGTCAGGATCAGTGTACCCATCCTACCTGTAGCAGAAGAAATACTGGCAAAGTATAGTAATCAAAACTTGCCTAAAGGGCTACTTTTTCCTGTATTATCCAACCAGAAAATGAATGCCTATCTGAAAGAGATTGCAGATTTATGTGGGGTTGACAAAAGGTTAACTTTTCATTTGAGCAGGCACACTTTTGCCACCACCATAACTTTGAGCAATGGGATACCTATTGAATCAATTTCCAAAATGCTTGGGCATACTAATTTGAGAACAACTCAGATTTATGCTAAGGTGCTGGATACCAAGATTAGCCAGACATGCAGGAGCTGAGAGATAAGTTAATTGGTGAACTTAAAATTGTGGGTAATGGATAAAATTATGCTGGTTATTTGCATTCCTGTAATTCTGGCTATTTGTTGGGTTTTAGGAACTTTTAGCAACTCAATACTATTATCTAGAACCTCATATAAGTCACAAGAAAACCCTGCTATACAAATACTTATTGGTTTGGTTCTTTTACTTATTTGGATTTTTATGTAAATTATAGTTCATATTTAAGAAGGCAGAGATTCTCTGCCTTCTCCCCATTTGTAAATGCTATGAGTTATAAAGATTATTTTTCAGAAGAGCAACTTAAAGATTATGAAGTAGTAAGTGAGTGGAATTCCTTTTATGAGAAGTTGACAAAGGGAGAACCACCTCAAAGAATTTACACAAGTAAATACATTACAAACAAAATATTTGCTTTAGAAGTTGACATAAAACTAACAGTAGATTGCAGGGAAGACTTCACTTTCAAAAACTGCTATTTTGAAAAAGGGATTACATTCAAAGGTTCTAAATTTCAGAAAAAATTCTGGATGATTGATTGCATTGTCAAAGGGGCCCTGTCCACATTTGATTCTCCTTCATTTGCAAGAGGTTTACTTATAATAAATTCATCAGTTGAGCAAATATTAATCTTCAAGGGAAGCTATGGTGAATCAAGATGGGATATAAAAAATGTAAGCAAGCTATCCATTTCTGGAGGGGTCTTCACAGACCTTAACATTAGTCTTAAAGGTAAGATAGGCCATATTGGCATTATTGCAAATCAAGTTGAAGGGGATATTTTTATTGATGGAAGTAACCAAGTTGTTCAATCAATAAACCTATCAGGAACTGCCAAAAAATGTCACTTTTCATCAACAACATCCAAATTTCATATCTAGCAATAGAGAGATATGTGAATGAAGCTAGATTGAAGTTGGCCAACATAGCAGCCCTAAATCACCAAGCAAGAATATTAATTATAAACTCACAGCTTAATAAGGCTGAATTTAGTTCAATTAACTTTAAGCAATACAGCCTTATTGTCCTGGGTGACTCAGATTTTACACAATGCTCATTCAACCATGTGACTTGGTCTGAAAATGTTTTGGGAGCCATCCCTGTAACCAAGCAGGAAGAAACTCCTGAAAAACACAAAATCTTTGAACTAAAAAGCAGAGAAACTTATAGGCAACTGAAACATGCAATGTCAAAGCAGGGAGATGTAATTAATGAACAAAAATTTCACTCCAAAGAAATGATATGCTACCTAAATGGTCTTGGGAAAGGTAGTTTGGGAACAAAGCTTATCATTGCCTTTAGCTATTGGACAAGTGATTTTGGACAGAGCATAGGAAGGCCATTATTATGGCTCTTCTCCTTACACTCTGTTTTATTTTTAGTTCTGCTTGGGTGTTCCAATGTTTTTGACTTTCAATTCAGCAATAACTTCAATAGTCAAGCCTTTGGGATGGGATTCAACAAATACTTTTATCTAATGAACCCAATTAGAAAGTTTGAAGAGGGTGGGTTTTATGGGGGCTGGATTATAATAGATATTCTTATGAGAATAATTTCATCCTATATGATTTATAACATTGTTAGAGCCACAAGAAGATTTATAAAATAACTTAGTTATGTTCAATCACCCACTACAATATTTCAAAGATCTAATTCTTAGAAATAAAATAGCCAATGAGAACTGAAATTTATGATGAGCACTGATTTTGGCCCTGTAATAAAAAGAGATTTCCAAAATAGTAAAATTGAATATGCAGTTACAAATGCCTTAGTTGAAGATAGTGAAATTAGGGTTGAAACTTTAACTTTTGCTGGACATCTTGAGCTCAAAGTCCATCAGCAAATGATGGCTGCTCTAGATGAAATTGACAATGCTCTTCTTTCCCTAGATGATGAGAAAAGACAGACTGTATATTTGAAAACCATATACAAAACCATGAACTCCCTAATTTTGTATTCAAAGGAAATGGAATATGTTAAGCCATACATATTCATTTCAGAATCACTACAAGCCCTTAAAGCAGAATTAATTGACAAATATCAGGTGCAGGATGAAGCTGTAAGTCAGAAGCAAATGAATATCCCTCTAATAATCCAACCAGATAAGAAAATTCAATGGCTGGGACAAACAAACATACTAACCACTCTATTCTTTGATTTGATGAATGGGGTGAAGGCCCATGGCATCCCTCCCCTAATTAAAGCCACTCCAAAAGAAATTGAGCTTCTAATTATTGATAATTTTATTGATAAGGATGGGCAAACTTTTAGCCTAGAAAGTACAGTGAAAACTAACCTGAAGCCCAGCAAGCAAATGGAAAAAAGGGCCAAAAATGATGATGCTATTGATTTGAGCAATTACTTTCTAAAAGGAGAAAGTTAGTCCCCTGGGGACTAGTTGGGAACTAAGGGACTTTTACTACTAAACCATCTTTGCAGTGTTATAAAAATTTTTAACAAAAAAATTAACACATGGCAGAGATGCAAAAACACAGGAGGCCTTAAACAGTAACTCTGGCCTCTCTTCTCAAAGTCAGAAAGTAGAAGAAGCAGTAATTAACCCTACCCAACTACCAGATGAGGGTAAGGTAGGTAACCTTGAAGTAACAGAAAACCAAGAAATTTCTGGAGCAGCCCAAATTTCAGGGACTGAGGAAGATGGGCAATCACCTATTGAGTTGATTGAAAGCCATTTAAGGACATACTATGATTTCAGATTTAACTTAGTATCTGGAAAACTGGAATTTAAAAAGAAGCCACAGTTAAGTTATGTAAGCCTAACTGACTACAATTTCAACTCTATTATTAGGGAGCTAGGCAAAAAGGGAATTAAAGTAAATTCTACAACTCTTAGGACAGTAGTACATTCAGATTTCACCCCAAAGTTTGACCCCTTTGTAGATTATTTCAAAAGTCTACCTACCTGGGATGGAGTGGACTACATACAGCAGTTAGCTGATACTGTCAAAACCACAAACAAAGAGTTTTGGGAGAAATGTCTGGAAAAATGGCTGGTAGCTGTAGCTGGTTGTGCCACAACAGACAGTGTAATAAATCATACAGCTATTGTCTTTACAGGCAAACAGGGTTCTGGGAAAACTACATGGATGAAGAACTTACTGCCTTCTGAGCTGTCAGGATACTTTTACTCTGGTGTTCCAAACCTGAGAAATAAGGACACTAAAATTAGGTTATCAGAATGCCTTCTAATTAATTTAGATGAAATGGACAATCTCAGTAGGAAAGATACAGACAGACTGAAAGAGATTATTACTTCACTTGAAATCAGAGAGAGAAGGCCATATGCACAGTTTGATGACACTATGCCAAGAAGAGCATCATTCATGGGGTCAGTAAATAGCAAACAATATTTAAATGACCCCACAGGAAATAGAAGATTTCTAACTATTGAAGTTGAGGAAATCCAACATTCACATAGTGTTGACATGAATAAAGTTTATTCTCAAGCATGGCATCTTTTCAAGACTGGATTCAAATACTACTTTGATGGGGAAGAAATTGATGAAATTTTACAGCACAATGAGCAATTTCAGGTAACCAGTTTTATTGAGGAAACAATGCTTAAATGGCTAGAACCAGTTGATCCAGAACAAGCTAGTGCACAACATAAATGGACAGCAACTGAAATTGCAAATTTCCTTGCTACCAAGACTTCTCTTATTGTAAATGAGGCAACTGTACAAGCAATAGGTAGGTATATGAAAAAATATGGATTTGTTAGAGGCAAAGCTCAGGGAGTTTATATTTACTACTTAAATGAAAAGAAAACAGTTTCCCTAATTATAACCTAAACTAAAAAGGAGTTACCTTAAATAAAAGAGGTAACTCCTTCTAAAATTTAATTGACATAAAAATCTGTCAGCCAGAAATATACTAAGGGATTGACTGACTAGATAACTGGAAATTTTTACAGGAACTTTTAGCATGCCAGAACATACTGGATTGGGCTAAAAGTTCTAAATTGTCCTTATAATTCAAACTGCATGAAGTTTAGTCAAAGAATGGGAATAACTACAACCCATAAACAAATTCAAGTAGAAGCATTAGATTTAGATCTAAGAAATACCTTATGGAATGTTTTTCAACTTTCAATTTGTGATCCCTTAAAACTAACAAGGTACAAGCATGGACTAGAGCCAATACAAGAAAGTATAGCAAAGTATTTGTGGCACAATATTTACAAAAAGCCAATTGATACCATCCCTCACTATCAGTATTTATTAAGAGACTTCTTTAGGAATAATATATTAGAAGGGGAATGGCATCAAGCATTAGAACTGATTGAAGAAACAGTGAATTATCTCATAAAAACTATTTCATAAGAAATAATTCAATCTATGAACAGTTTAATCAAATCTTTGAAAGAGAGTTCTCTGCTTACAGGTTTATTGATGGTTTGATTGCACCCATCAGCAATAAACAGGAAGTAGAAAGTATTGAAGAAGCTATATCTCAAACTGCTACTTATACTCCCTTAAATGGCTGCAACATTCATTTGAGAGCAGCACTAGAGAAACTCTCAGACAAAGTAAATCCTGACTACAGAAACTCCATTAAAGAATCCATTTCAGCAGTAGAATCCATTGCAAAGAAAATTTCAGGGAGGGATAAGGACACTCTTGCAGCATCTTTGAATAGGATAAAAGGGGAAATTAAACTTCATCCTTCACTTGAAAAAGCATTTAAAGAACTTTATGGGTATACTAGTGATGAAGGTGGAATAAGACATGCCCTCATGGAATCTCCTAACTGTGACTTTGAAGATGCTAAGTATATGCTTGTTTCTTGCAGTGCATTCATTAACTATCTAACTGTCAAGACTGAGAAATCTAGTGTAAGCCTAACATAATTCCCATGCTGCAAAATTTTAAAATACTTCAAGATAAGGTACATCATGAATTCTACCAGCTGAAGATATATGCTACAGAAATGGATAGATTAATAACAACATTACATGATGCAGAACACTCAATGCTTGAAAAAATAAGTCATAATCCAGACTTAAATTTTGCAGGCATTAACATTCCTGTTAAAAATGAAAAAGGAGAATTTTATAAAGAAGGTCTGGATATTCTAAATTATGTACTGGACACAATAAGAAACAAAAAGTCTCTTACTGGCAACTACTGGTTCATAATGAGAGTATCAACTTTGGCTTATGCAACCTCCATCTTTGATGGATTTTTACAAGAGTTACTTATCCTATTATTTAAAAATTGTCCCCAGGCTCTCATTTCATCAAAGCCAATAAGCCTTGAGAGAATCATTAAATCTAATAATATTGAAATACTTAAAGACGAATTGATTAATGAAAAGGCAGCAGAAATTGCATACCAATCCCTTAAAGACCAGCTAAAGTTAATCAATGAAAAGTTTAGGGTTAGCTTGAATGAAAATAATTTTAACCATCTAGATACTCTTATTGAAATATATGAAACCAGAAACCTCCATATTCACAACAAAGGAATTGTAAATAATATATATATATCCAAAGTGTCAAATCCTAAATACATGATTGGAGACCTCAGAGATATTGACAAAGAATATCTAATAACATCAATTGAATTACTACAACTGGCAGCAGACCAGTTGTCTGAAAATTCCATTAAGGAGGGTGCAGAAAAAGCTAAATAAACAAATGTGGCTATTTCCTAATCCATTGGCCCTGGGCGTTTTCATGATCCTCAGCTCGAAAAAAACCGTCTAAAGGCGACGATCCAATATGCTAAAAAAGTGCGTCGCTTAAAGTTATGCGGCTACTTGCTGACTGGCATATGCCTCGTCCGGGTGATGTGGCAGCTACTCAAATTAAGTCCCCCACCCAAGAATGACGGTCTTTTCGTTGTATTTAGCACATACCCTTTGTTCTACAGGAATTCGCCCCAGGTGTTGCACTACAGGTAATAGTGCGTGTATATGGTGTGATCCCAAGTTCGGCAACATAGCCCATATTCCTCAAAACCTTATCCATGATGCGGTAAAAAGAAAGGCCCGTTGCCGCATGGCAATGGGCCCTGGCTTGAGAAAATCTATAACATTTCCACAAGCTGAATATTGTTCCCGCAAGTATCGTTGAACACCGCGATTTTCACCGTTCCCATCTCCGTTGGCTTCACACTGAACGTAACCCCGAGCGCAACAAGCCTATCGTAATCCTGCTGAACATTGTTACTGTTGAACTGCGTGTAGGGAATACCTGCCTCGAAAAGCGCCCGCTGATAAACTTTAGCGGGTTCAAAATGATTAGGGGCAGGCTCCAGCAAGATCTCCGGTCCGTCCTGGTCCTCTTTACTCACCACCGTGAGCCATCTGCTGTGTTCACTTAAGGGCACATCTACCTTTTTCAGAAAGCCTAATTTTTCCGTGTAAAACTGCAGGGCCGCTTCCTGGTCCAGCACAGGAATGCTGATTATTTTAACTTTCATCTTTATCTTTTTTATTGATGGAGCTAAGTTGCGAAAAGAAAATTACGCCGACTTTGTGAAAATTGCTCTTTTCTGAAAAGCCACCGGAGTGATGCCTACACGGTGCTTAAACAACGTGCAGAAGGAACTGGGACTTTCAAAGCCGATATCGTAGCACGTTTGCGTCACACTCCTGCCGCCGTCGAGCAACTCTTTTGCCTTTTCTATTCGTTTATCCGTCAGGTATTGCCCCGGCGTTTGTCCGTAATATTTTTTAAACAACCGGAGCAGGTGAAATTTTGAAGTGAACCGCACATGAGAGAGTAAATCAAGGTTCAGCTCTTTATCATAGTGATGGTCGATGTAATGACGGGTACTTATTACGGTATCCAGTTGTGCCTGGTTAGCATAACAAGTTTCTTTTATCCTGGTTATTTGTGTAAGATAATAGGTCATATTCCGAAGTTCGCTTCCTAAAGATAGGTTAAAGCTTTGCTTTTATCGCCGATACTACCTGGTATATACCGGACCCGGCGGGCAAAAAAATAAAACGGTCGCGGTAAAGCACCCACTCCCTCGCGAGGCGCGCCGGAGGGCCCGACAGGAAGGTGGCAACCGCCAGCCCGGTGAGCGGCCGAATATGCCGAAAACCGGCTCAAAAAAAAATTTTCGCCCATCGTAAAATATCTGCTCCGCTCAATCGTCAACAATGATAAAAACCCGACATCATGAGCGCAGATGACCTGTTCCAACGTACCATCGGCATTACCAGTGGTTACCTGGGCCCGAAAATTTCGCCCGAACAATTCATACAGGAACACTTTTTCATATATGTCCCCAAAGGGGAAATGACCGGATACGACGGTCAACGCCAGTACACCTTACAGGCAGGACAATACTGCCTGGTCCGGAAAAATCAACTGGCACGTTACGATTCTCAACGTGTAAATGGCCAACTCGAAAAGGTAGTGGTAGTATTTGATACGCCCTTCCTGCAACGTTTTGCCGCCAAACACCCGCAGCGTAAAACCGGCCGCCGCCGCGACGGCGCGTTCCTTCGCCTGCAGCCGGATCCGCGCGTACCCGCATTTCTGCACACCCCTGGCGCCAATGCTTCGCCGCAGCAGCCAGTTGTCCGAAGCCGAAGTGAACAACAAACGGGAAGAATTGCTGCAACTGCTGCTGGAACAAAACCCGGAAATGACCGACGTGCTGTTCGACTTTGCCACGCCCCAGAAGATAAACCTGGAGTCGTTTATGAACCAGCATTTCCGGTTCAACGTGAGCCTGAAACGCTTTGCATACCTTACCGGCCGCAGCCTGTCTGCCTTCAAACGCGACTTTGCTGCCGTGTTCTCCACCACGCCAAGCCGCTGGCTTACACACAAACGTTTGCTGGAAGCGCGTTTCCTCATCGAAAGTGAAAGAAGAAAGCCTTCGGAAATTTACCTGGAAGTGGGGTTTGAGGACCTCTCCCACTTTTCGTTCGCTTTTAAGAAGAAGTTCGGACTAAACGCATCCGTGTTGTTGCAGCGCGCGCACTAGAACCGGATTTTTAGTCCCAGCTCGCGTTTCATCGTCAACAATGCCTCCGCATTCCCCTTCGCATCATCGACCGGGTGGTGCGTATGCGCGGTTCTGCGCAGATGTTTAAAGGTTTTGAAAGTGTCGTTCACCAGGCCTTTATACAAACTCCCGAGGTTCTGTGAACTGAAGCCAAAGGGATTTTTCCCGACGAAATGATGGAAATACCAGCAGATAAACATCCAGTCGAACCCGTTATTATCGCTGATGAAGATGAGCCGCTCGTTACCCGCCACCTGTTGTAACCACGCAGCAAAATCCTGCATGGCCGCGGCAGGATCGCCAAATTGTAACGTTTCCTCCCGGCTGTGGCCCGACACGGCCAGGGCTTCCGGTATAAATTTGTCAGAGATGGGGTGCAACTGACGGTAAAAGGTTTTATCAAGTTGCTCGTCTACAAGCACCGCTCCGAACGAGACCAGGGAATAGTCGCCGGGAATGGGACCGTCAGACTCCACGTCTACCATGATATAGGGCATTGGTAATGGGTTTTGCCCGTAAAAATATCGATTTGTGCCTATATTCGTAAAAACCCGGCATCCTGTGCATGAACAAATTTACCTGAAACTATACGGCAAGCTCACTTCCGGCCTGTTCCTCATTAAAAAGCCCCATAAGTAGTGTTTGACGGCAACCGCGTTTTCCGTTTTGATCTTACTTTTCATGGCGGCGTTCATGACATGCATATTACCCGCCTCTGCACCTACATCCAGCACTTCCGCGAACAGGCCGCCCCCATACTTAACATGCTCATGGCGTGAAAACCGCTTTAATTTTTTAAGTTTGATGGGTGATCCCGTTCCAGGCCCGACAACTTATTTTATATCGACGATGAACAAGTTTTTGAAATTGCTCTGTCTTTTCGCCTTTGCCGCTACCAGCACATTGGCGCAACAAACAAAATATGTGTCCGGCAACGACAGCTGGGATGCAGACTCCCTCGGTAATCACCGCGCGGTAGTCAACGCTGTTGCCGGCCCGGTAGCCAAGGTGGTACTTAACTGGCGCCGCCACGATGATCCGCTGAATAAAGCCATCATTGTAGTAGATGCGCAAACCAACCAGGTAGTGCAGAATGTGCGCACAGAAAATCTTACGCGGGAGCAGGGGACCGTCTTTTTCGAACCTACGTCCGGTGCCGGCAGGTACTACATCTACTACCTGTCGTACCAGGTAACGGCCCGCACGAATTACCCGCAAACCGTTTACAATACGCCGCGCTTTAACGCAAGCACCGAGTGGATAAACAAAATGACGGGATCGAACCGGGCGAACGTATTATACTTCGAATCGGTAAACCCGATGAACAGTTTTTACCCCATGGAGGTAATCGCCACGGCCAAAGAAACAGCGGCGATTATCAGGGGCGGACAGGCATACCTGGTGTTTCCCGAAGACCGTGAATTCCCGATCCGGCTGCCGCATGACCTGCCGCAGCGCTGGGTGCAAAAGGGCCTGATCAGCGAATTTTCCGGCTCAGCGATGAAGGGTGAACATTACAGCTTCCAACTCGGCATATACCCGGTAACCGCGGCACTTAATAACGTTACCATCAGCTTCAGCGAATTCAAAAATGCCTCCGGGCTTACGCTTAGTGGTTTTAGCTGCCTCAATACCGATGGCGTTCGCTACGACGGCACTCCATTTAAGCAAACCGTCAACATTGCGAAAGGAGATGTGCAGGCCATGTGGTGTTTAATCGATGTGCCGGAAACCGCGGTTCCCGGCGTTTACAGCGGCACCGCCACGATAAAGGCAGATGGAGCACCGTCTACCGATATCAGGGTATTACTGACCGTCAAAAACCAGGTAGCGGTGAATGGCGGCGCCAACAACCCGCAGTTGCAAACGCGGCTCACCTGGCTCAACTCCACGATGGCGCAGGGCAACGAGGTAGTTAAACCCTACATCCCGCTACAGATCGATGGCAATACCATCAGTTTACTAGGCCGCAAAGTAACCGTGAACACCAGCGGCTTCCCGGAGCAGATACAGACTTTCTTCAGCCCGGAGATGACGGAAATTACCAATACACCGCGTAACCTGCTGGCCGAAAACATCCACTTTCATGTAGTGAGTGCAGCCACGCACAAAGACCTTACTTTTAAGAACAAGAACTTTCAGCTGGAAGAAGAGCATCCCGGCCTCGTGAGCTGGCGATCGGTCAATCATAACGACGAACTGGAAATGGATGTTACGGCCTCACTGGAATTCGACGGCTACCTTCACTACACCGTAAAGTTCACCGCGCTCAAAGACTTGCAGCTGGACGATATCAAACTGCATTTCCCGTTTGATACCACCGTATCCAAATACGTAATGGGACTCGGCAGAAAGGGCGGCCTTCGCCCGGATACCATCCGCTGGAAATGGGATGTTGCGAATAAAAACCAGGACGGCGCCTGGGTAGGCGATGTAAATGCGGGACTGCAATACAGCCTGCGGGATGAACACTACACCCGGCCGCTAAACACCAACTTCTACCTGCAAAAACCTTTGCTGCTACCCACCTCATGGGGCAACAACGGCAAAGGCGGCATCTGGATGGGCATTAAAGGCAAATCGATGCTGAGCGAGAATTACAGCGGCGCACGCAGTATGAAAAAGGATGAGGTGCTGTATTACAACTTCACCCTGCTTGTTACGCCGTTTCATCCTATTAACACGGACTTCCAGTGGGAAACGCGCTTTTATCACAAGTATGAGCCGCTTGACCGCATCAAACTCACCGGCGCCACCGTGGTAAATATTCATCATGCTACGCCCATCAATCCATACATCAACTATCCATTTATTGCGCACAAGGAGATGAAATCCTATATCGATTCGGCGCATGCGATGGGATTAAAAGTAAAGATCTATAACACCATACGCGAACTCTCGAACAGTGCGTACGAAACGTTCCCTATGCGCAGCCTCGGCCACGAGATTTACTCGCCCGGCAACGGTGGCGGTTACTCCTGGTTACAGGAGCACCTCGGCAGCGACTACATAGCGGCCTGGTATGTGCCCGAATATAAAGATGCGGCGATCGTGAACAGTGGCATGAGCCGCTGGCACAACTACTATGTGGAGGGCATGAACTGGCTCGTACAAAACGTGGGTATCGACGGTATTTATCTAGATGACGTTGCCTTCGACCGCATCACGATGAAACGCATCAAACGGGTGCTGACTAAGAGCGGGCACCCGGGTATTATCGACCTGCATTCGGCCAACCAGTACAATAAGAACGACGGCTTTAACAACAGCGCCAACCTGTACATGGAGCACTTTCCGTACCTGGACCGTCTTTGGTTCGGCGAATACTTCGATTATGAACATAACAGCCCCGACTTTTTCCTTACGGAAGTATCGGGTATACCGTTCGGACTCATGGGCGAAATGTTGCAGGACGGCGGCAATCCCTGGCGCGGCATGGTGTATGGCATGACCAACCGCATGCCCCGGAGCGACAAAGCCGATCCCCGCCCCATCTGGCGCGCGTGGGACGCCTTCGGCATGAAGGGTACGAAGATGATCGGGTACTGGGTGAACAACAACCCGGTAAAGACGGGCAATGATAAAGTGCTGGCCACCATCTTCAAAAAGGAAGGCAAAACGCTGGTAGCACTGGCCAGCTGGGCGAACAGCGATACCAATATCCAACTGGAGGTAGATTGGGCCGCCCTGGGGCTGGATCCGGCGAAAGGATCGATTACGGCGCCGGCTATCCCAAACTTCCAGCCCGGCAAGGTCTTCGAAGCAGGCGCTTCCATTCCGGTACAGAAAGGAAAAGGCTGGCTGCTCGTCCTCCAGTAATATTTTTAACAAAATGCTTATCATCCTTGCCAGTGGCGGGTGATAGGCATTTTTTCGTTTATGGCAGCGCCCGCCCGATGTAACAAAATGCAGTACTATATCGTTTCAGCAATCGAACATTTAACAATTCCAGGACAGGCTTGTAATCCGGGAGGCGCGGAAAATAATGTATCTTGCGCCCGTTTCCATCGTGGTTACGAGTCATCTTAACAACGCCGCTTTAGCATGAAAAAAATTTTGTTAGTCGTGGTAGCCATCGCCGCCACTTTTTATGCCTGCACGAAAGAAGATACGATTGATAATGCCATTACTGCCGAGCGATTACTGAAATCGCGCGAGTGGAAACCGTCTGTCATCGACCTTAACCCGGTGACCAGCCCCGCCGGCAAGCTTTTATACAACCCGGTACTTGAGTGCCAGAAAGACGATATTTATAAGTTCAGCAAAGACTCAATCACTGTTTCCAAAGGAGAAACACTTTGCGAAAGCTCGGAAACCGGCTACCAGGTGTCGTATTCCATGGATTTTAGCAGGAGAAAAATTACGATTAACGGTATTGAATATATGTTGGGCGAGGTAACCGCCACGCAACTGAAGTATTACCTGCGCGTACCTTCTGAATCGGGGTACGACTACCGTGTGTTCCTCTTCCAACACTAAGAACAAAGCCGGTCAACACTGACCGGCTTTTTTATCGCTTATTATACTGATAAAAATCCCTTCATCAAACGGCGTCCAGTAACAGGCCAATTGTCCACAGGCTTTGAGCGCGTTGTTCGTCCATGTATTGCAGGTATGAAACAGATGATAACGGCCGTGTGCATCGTAAAAAGCATCGTTCCGGCCATAATTCGCGTTAGTGGGAATCAGCCTGAAACCACCGCCGGCATCTGTAATAAAGCTTTCATCAATAAACCGGATGAGGCGCTCGTACTGATTTTTACTGATCATTATACGTTTGCAATCGTTGCCCTCCTGCATATAATGATAATAGGTGGTATGCATCGCCGCGGAGCTTAACCCGAAAGCAGCTTTGAAGGCCGTAGAGAAGGAGAGGTCATTCCAGGTAGGCGTTTCCAGGTAAAAGCCTTTATCGCCCCAACCGAAAGCCAACCAAATGGCCGAGCTGTCTTTGCCCCGCGTATGTATTACGGGAACTTTACTACGCCAGTCGCGTAGTTCATTCGCTACCGGTACCACAATATCGCTGTGCACACCATTGGACAACAAATAGATCTCTACCTCTTCCGGCCCGGCTTCGCGGGCTACAGCGATACGCGAAAGTCCCCAGGCTGCCAGCAGGTATAACAACACAAAACCGACCAGGAAGATCAGGATAAAAAGCAATATCCTGGCACTTTTGCGAACAGCACTTTTCATAGCGGGCCTTTCTTTCTATATACTCAAAAATGACATTGGTAACCCGGTTATTCGAACACCACCGTCTTATTTTTGTACACGAACACCCGGTCTTCAAACACCAGTTGCAGCGCACGGGCCAGCACGGCGGTTTCTATTTCCTTCCCAGCCTTTACCATGCCCGCAGAAGTATAGGTATGGTTTACGGGATTGATCTGCTGCGTAATGATCGGCCCCTCGTCCAGTTCGTCGGTTACGAAGTGGGCGGTGGCGCCGATCATTTTAACGCCTCGTTCAAACGCCCGTTTGTATGGATTAGCGCCGGCGAAAGCGGGTAAAAAAGAGTGGTGTATGTTGATGATGCGGCCTGGAAACCTGGCTACGAAGTCCGGTGACAAAATCCGCATGAACTTGGCCAGCACTATATAGTCGGGTTCCTGCTCGCTGATGATTTTCAGTATATCTGCCTCAAAATTTACTTTATCAGAGGGATCGTGCAGCACCGGGTAAAACGGCACATCGAAACGGTTGCAGATATCCTGCAGGGTTGTATGGTTGCCGATCACGCACTGCACATGTGCACCCAGGGTTTTAAAGTGATGACGAACGAGAATATCGGCCAGGCAATGGTATTCTTTTGTTACCATCACCACTACCTTTTTTTTCGGGGCGTGGGTTTACCTGTACGATAGCGTCGGCCGGCAGCACCGCGCGCAGCTTTTCGGTGAGCGGGGCGGCCGGCGCGTCCTGCTCTACCTGCACGCGCATGTAAAAATGGTTCTGGTCAATATCCACGTGCTCGCGCAGTGATACGATGTTGAGCTTTTCCTGTGACAGAACGCCGGATATGGCGGCTACACGGCCTACCTGGTCCGTGCATTGAATAACGATAATCATAGTAAGGTTGAAAATAAGCAAAACCAGTCGCTATTCCAATGCAGCGGTATTTAAACGAACTGACTGCCAAACCGCCAAATTTGGCTGGCATCAAGCCGTAAAAAAATTCTATTATTGCGCAGTCAACTGTT
Organism: Chitinophaga sedimenti; assembly: GCF_023156195.1. Taxonomy (GTDB): domain Bacteria; phylum Bacteroidota; class Bacteroidia; order Chitinophagales; family Chitinophagaceae; genus Chitinophaga; species Chitinophaga sedimenti. The sequence continues at coordinate 5,306,197 of NZ_JAKUKA010000001.1, read as the reverse complement.
AAATTCCCTTTCCTGCAATATGAACCCATTCTTATACTGGCATAATGCGTATTTACTGATACTTGGCCTGCAACTGATCTGCATTTTCCACGCGTTTAAAACGGGCCGGCGGGATATGATTTACCTGCTGATCTTTTTACCGGGAATCGGCTCTTTGCTGTACATCGTGCTGGAAATACTGCCCGAAATCAACCGCGGAGAATTCTTCCGCAACCTGCAACGCTACATCTTCCCGAAAAGCCTCCTTCGCGATCTTGAACGTAAGCTCAGTATATCCGATACGGTAACCAACCGCCTGCTGCTTGCCGAGGCATATGGCGACCAGAAGCAGTACGACAAAGCGATAGCGCTCGTCAAGAGCTGCCTGGGCGACCTGTATGCCAATGATCCGGGCATCCTCATGCTGCTGGCACGATTACAGTTTCATGGCGGGTTGTACGCCGAAAGTATAGCCACTTTTGAAAGTGCGTTTGCTTCCAAAAAATAGTGATGAAAAAGCCGGAAGACGAACTGGCTTACGCACAGGCGCTGGATAGCAGCGGTTATCACGAAAAAGCGGAAACAGAATACAAACGCATTGTGCGCGTGCATCATTCGTTGGAAGGCGCCTATCGTTACGGTATGTTCCTCAAAAAACAACAGCGCCCGGCTGAAGCCAAGGCGCAATTTCAAACTGTTATTAAAGAGATAAGTCTGCACCCACGTTACGTGCGCCGGCAGAACCAGAAATGGCTGTGGTTGTCGCGCAAAGAAGTGGCAGTACTGTGATCATCGCACCAGCACCACCGTCCCTTTACGCTCCCCGTTGCCACAGGCGGTACGCGCCTTGATGACGAACACATAGGTACCGGCTGGTTGCGCCGCGCCTTTAAAGGTGCCATCCCAGCATTGCAGGGGATCATTGGTACGAAACACCGTTTCGCCCCAGCGGTTGTACACTGCAAAATCGAGCGCCAGCACCGGCCCCCACTGCTTTAGTCCGAAGCAGTCGTTTTGCCCGTCATTGTTCGGGGTAAAGGCATTGGGCATGGGGTAAGAACTTAATTCGCTATTGGCGTTGAAGTCAACAAATACCGAATCTCTTTTTACACATTTTCCACCATTGCTGATGTTGACGTAATACATCGTGGGCTCCGGCGGCGCGACCGTTACGCGTGCGCCATTAGTGGCCCGCAGGCCGTTTGCAGGCTCCCAGGTGTAAGTAAGTCCGCCCGTCGCGGTAAGGACAGCGCTGCCATGTGTACAATCCAAATCATTCGATTTGGCCACAGACGCCTGGGGTAAGGGAATCACCGCCACGGGCAGATTAAATATTTTATCGGTATGGCAAACCTGGTCTTCTATTTCCACGCTGTAGGTACCACTTGCGCCCGGCCGCACTGTCAGCGCATCCCCGGAACCGAGCACCGTATTGTCCGGCGCACGCCAGGTGTAAATATCTCCTCCGCTGGCTTTGAAGGCTACGGTTTCACCGGCGCAGGCCGTCTGGCTCGCCGGCGTGACTTCAAATTCCGGGGCATCCATCACATTAACAGCCACCGTGGCAGTAGCGATGCAATTATCTGCGCTGGTAGCGGTAACAGTATAATTAGTATTAGCAGCCGGCGATGCCGTTGGGTTACTCACATTCGCGTCGCTCAGGCCAGTAGCCGGCGACCATTTAAACGCTGCATTCACCGCGGCGGATGCCGAAAGCGTTGTTGATAAACCTTTGCAAATACGCACACTGTTAGCCGTGGTAATCACGGGCGAAGGATGCACATCTATCGTAAACCGCGCGTCGTCCGAACAGCCACGCAGATCGGTCGCCACTACATCGTACACCGTGCTGACAGCAGGCGTTACGGTCGGATTAGCCACTGCATCATTACTTAATCCGATACCGGTCCAGCGATAACGCACGGCTTTAGGATTACTTGCATTTAACTGTACGGTGGTGCCGGCACATAACGGGATCGTACGACCCGCAGGCATCGTAAATGTACAGGGAATGTACATCGGTACAAGATAGTCTTCTACCTCTCCATCCGGCGCGCTGCCCACCGCATTTTGCGCGGCTGCCTGGTCGGACGAGAACCTTAGTCGCAGTCCGAAGTCGTGGTAATCGGCAGTACCGGTTACCGGAAGTTCGGCAGGAAGCCCTGTCCAGGTCAGTATGGCGGAAGTGCCATTATTGGCTACAACGGCGCCGGCGCGCTCGTCGGGGGTAAATTGCTTATCGTTGTTTTTATCGAACCAGCCGTATAAATAAGCGCTCGCGCCACTTGTGTTCGAAAGCGGCACCATCAGCGAATAGGTACCGCCGCCGTTATAATTCGGGAAAGTAGTGAAAGCATCTTCGTCGGCGCCAACGGCGTTATCGTCGGTGGTTTGTTGTCCGTCCGCATCGCCCGCCACGGCGCCAAGTTTCAATGCCTGCGAGGATTGCTGTGTGGGATAAGGTGGATTAAAATTGCAGCTGTTAATGCTCTGAAACGTTAAGCGGTGCTGCGCCGTTCCGAACGAAACCGGCAGATCGCCGCGATCGATGGGGGCGTAAATGCCGAATGCCAGGGCCATGCCGCCGTAGGCGCCGTTCTTATTGTATTCAATATCAAGCGTGAGGGAGCCGGTGTTTGCACTCGTGGCCGGGATAGGGTTCTGTCCGTACAACGCAACGCATTCATGATCTGTCCGTAGGTATCCGTAATCATTACGGTTTTTGTTCCACAGCCCTGCGCAGGGTTACTTGTCTGGCTCGTATTTCTGAAAAAATCGATCGTCGTCCGGCATCACCGCTGGTAGTAATGGTGGTCACCTCATTCGGCGCGCTCGCCTCCGCATCCGCAGTGATCAGGGTAAATGCAGCCGGTTGCCCGTTGCGCGTAGCCTGCACCGTTAACCGGAAAGTCGTATTCTCGTTGTTGCCCACCGAATACAACGCAGGTTTAAGGTTAGGCGAATTGAAATCGTACAGCGAATACAGCATCGCGGCTCCCCAGGTTTTCATAACCGAGGTAACAGGTACAGCCCCGGTTACATTGCTGGCCGTAAAGGTCAGCACCAGTCCGTCTGTCGTTGTCATTGAATGGGAAGCCGTGATGGGAAAGTCGCTCCAGTCCAGCCACCAGATCTGTTCGCGCAATGTACCGTTGCCCTTATCGGCGTATTGGCCGAGGGCTACTATGTTGCAGAGTAGTAGCAATATCGTCAGGAGTCTCTTTCTCATAGCTGTTTCCCACGGGGCAAAGGCGGCGTAAATATAGCAAAGGCGCAGTCGGTTTTTACTCCTAAATGTAGTAAAACCAGGCATTTGGCGGCTAAAAGGCTGGATTTCAAGCGGAAAGAAGTTTTCGGGCGGAACGCTGACGATCAGGCAGAGAGGGGAATACGGCAGGAATTTTGCTATCTTTTATGCTGCCGTTTGAAAAAGGCATTTCCTTATACTTATTTCGAAATGGACCACGAACCAATTTTTTAACCGCCTTTTCAACGCCAGCACAACGCACCAATCGTATGATTCTTATAGTTGATGATAAGCCTGAAAACATCCTCTCACTAAAAAAAAACGCTGGAGCTTTACAAGTTCCAGGTAGACAGCGCCAGTTCGGGTGAGGAAGCGTTGAAGAAAATTCTGAAAACAAGTTACACACTGATCATTCTTGATGTACAAATGCCCAGTATGGACGGTTTCGAAGTGGCGGAGGCGTTGTCGGGCTACAGCAAGGCGCGTGATATTCCTATTATTTTTCTTTCCGCGGTTAATAAAGATAAAAAGTTCATCACCCGGGGTACGATTCCGGCGGGGTAGACTATATCACCAAACCGGTAGACCCTGACATTCTCATCATGAAGGTGAAGTCCTTCTACCGCATGTACCAGCAAACCCAGGAATTGAACCTGGTGCAACAGTCGCTGCGTGAGGAAGTAGAAGTGCGTAAACAGGCCCAGGCGGCGCTGAATAAAAAAGTAAATGAGTTGCATACGATCCTGGAATCGCTGCCGCAAATCGCATTTACAGCTTCGGCGGAAGGGCGTATCGAATACGCCAACCAACACTGGTTCCGTTATTCACCCAACATGTCGGTAATGCCGCAGACCGCCGCCGGCGAAAGTTCGCTCGACGAAGACCTGCAACTGGCCTTTCGTTCGGGCACGCCGCTGGAAAAGGAAACCTATATCAAAGACCTGCACGATGGTCAATACCGCTGCCACCTGCTGCGGGTAACGCCGATGCGGGAAGACGGTCAAACGGTGAAGTGGATCGGTACGTTTACAGACATTTCACTACAGAAGCAGGCCAACGAAATACTTGAGCAGAAAGTGCAGGAACGTACCGAAGAACTGTGGCAGATCAACAAATCGCTGGAAGAAAGCAACCACGATCTGCAACAATTTGCCTCGGTAGCGTCGCATGACCTGAAAGAACCGTTGCGTAAAATTCACCTGTTCGGCGCCATGCTACGCGATAAGTTTCCGGATTCGGACGAGGCGATTAAGCCATTCCTGAACAGGATCGTGTATTCGTCCAACCGCATGACACGACTGATCAACGATCTCCTGAACTTCTCCCGCCTTTCTGCCTCTACCGGTTTCGAGAAAACGGATATCAATCAACTGGTAGATGACATTCTCAGTGACCTTGAATTAACTATACAGGAAAAAAACGCGCATTTTCATGTGTCGGAAATTCCACATATTGAGGTTATCCCTGGTCAGATACGGCAGGTGTTTCAGAACATCATCAGCAATGCTTTAAAATTCGCCAAGTCGGACGTGTCGCCGGAAATAACGATTCACAGCGAACTGGTAAGCAGCTGCGATGTAAACGCACCACTTGACGCAGACGGACAATACTGCCGCATCACCATCAGCGATAATGGTATCGGGTTCGATGAACAATATCTGCCTAAAATTTTCACCATTTTCCAGCGCCTCCATACCATGGACCGTTACGAAGGAACAGGCATCGGGCTGGCCATCGCCAAAAAGTAATTGAGCGTCACGATGGCGTTATAACGGCAAAGAGTCAACTGAACGAGGGAGCTGAGTTTATATTTGTGCTGCCGCTGTCGCAGCCGGAGAGTAAAAAACAGCAGGCGAAGGAATTATCCGGCGAGTTGCTATAAGCGCCCGGCGGCAAAGGCATTAATAAAATCTGCCATCATCCCGTTTTTTAATACGAGTTTCACACCTAATGTCTGTAGGGCATGCTTCGGCATGTAATCCACTTCCGCATCGAGCGGGTCCTGCACGGCGATCATACCACCAAATTCACGCACCTCTCCCAGCCCTTCGGTACCGTCCGTATTGCCGCCACTCAGCAACAAAGCCGCCATACGCGGGCCGTATACGGGTGCGGCAGTATCGAGTGTTACATCGATGCTGGGGCGACTGTAGTTCACTTTTTCAGAATAATCAAGCGATAAAGTATAATCTGATTCTACCAGAGATGATAATCCGGCGGGGCGATGTAAATATTACCGGCAATGATATCCTCTTTTTCTTCGGCTTCTTTTACGGCCAAACTTGTCTTAAGAGCTAATAACTCTGTAAGCGCGGAATCATAAATATGATGCCGGTGCAGTACCACGATGATAGCTGCCTGCAGGTTTGTATCGAGTCCGGGCAACAGGTCCAGGATGGTGCGCAGGCTGCCTGCGGAACCACCAATCACAATAAGGCGCGGCTGTTTTAATACGATATTTTCCTCCATATTTTCTGCCTGTTTTCCAGCTGTTTGAACTTGGGAGCGATCCCGGTAAAGTTCAGGGTTTCTTTTGACCCTAACGCCGGAAACCGAAGGTCTCAAGACTGTCATCAAACAGTTGCAGAATTTTGTCCTGCAGCTGTTTATTGAAGTAGATAAGCACATTGCGGCAAATGATCAGCTGAAACTCGTTAAAGGAATGATCAGTTACCAGGTTATGCGCCGCAAACACGATCTGTTTGGAGAAATGTTCCGAAAACTTGGCGTATTCATAATTAGCGGTATAGTACTTCGAAAAGTCGTGTGTACCACCCATCTGGATATAATTGCGGGAATATTGCTGCATGTGCGCGAGGGGGAAAATACCCTTGCGGGCTTTGTCGAGCACGGTATTATTAATATCCGTGGCGTATATCTTGGCCTTGTGCAGCATATTGTTTTCTTCCAGCAGGATCGCGAGCGAATAAACTTCCTCGCCGGTGGAGCAACCTGCATGCCATATCCTGATAAAAGGATAAGTGGCCAGCACGGGTAACACCTGTTTCAGCAAAGCGCTGTAGAAAAAGGGATCCCGGAACATCTCTGTCACGTTCACGGTAATTTCTTCCACGAAGCGGGTCACATACGTTTTATCATTGATGATGCGATGCCTGAATTCGGCGAAGCTGGTAAAGCGGTCTTTTTTGAACAGGTAGTTTACCCGCCGGTTGATTGATGCATGCGCGTAGTCTGTAAAGTCGTACCCATACAATTCCAGCACATCATTCAGCAGGATGCTTACTTCTTCTTCACTTATGTAATGGGCGCGCAACATTAGCCGGCAAAGTGTTCTTTAATTTTGATCAAAAGGTCGTCTACTTCTATTGGTTTAGAAATGTAGCCGTCGAACCCGGCGGCCAGGCATCTTTCCCGGTCGCCTTTCATGGCTTTCGCGGTTACCGCGATAACAGGAAGCAATTTTGTTGCCTCCATTGCGCGCACCAGCTGTAGTGCTTCAAAACCATCCATATCGGGCATCATTACATCCATGAGCACCATACCAATGTTGTTGCTGTTTTTCAGCAAAGTGAGGGCTTCCGCCGCACTGCCTGCGGTAACACAGGTTATACCGCGACTTTTCAACACCGCTCTCAAAGCGAAAATGTTGCGGGCGTCGTCATCAACTATCAGGAGGTCTTTGTCCATCTTGTTTAATGTTATCTGAAAGCCCTGTCGTACAGCCATACACGCAGTAACGACAACAGCTGGTCTACGTCAACCGGTTTGGAAATATAATCAGAAGCGCCTGCCTGTATACATTTTTCGCGATCGCCCATCATAGCTTTGGCGGTTACCGCGATAATAGGCAGGTTCGCGAAGCGAGGGTCCTGGCGCATTTTGGCGATAGACTCGTAACCATCCATTTCAGGCATCATCATATCCATCAGCACAATGTCGGGTACCGGGCCTGCATGCAGTTGTTCCAGCGCCTCCTTGCCATCGGTCGCGCTCACCACCCGCATGTTGTGTTTTTCCGGGCTTTGGTCAGGGAGAAGATGTTACGCACATCATCGTCCGCGACCAGCACCACTTTATCTTTCAGCACTTCATTCAGTACCGACATTTTCTGTCCGCCAGCTTCCGGCTGTTTATCATTTTCTTCTACCAGGTGCAGGAACAGTGAAACCTCATCCAGGATGCGCTGGTACGAATGCGCCGTTTTCACCACGATCGAATCTGCGTACTGGCGGATGCGCTGTTCTTCGGTTTTACTCAGGCTTTTACCCGTGAAGATGATGATGGGCAGTTTTTCCAGTCCTTCAATTTCCTTCACTGCTTCGAGCGTGGCGTACGCCTGCTGGTCGGGAATGCCCATATCCAGGATCACACAGTCCACATCGCGGTTTTGCAGCAGGTTAATACCTTTATCCACGCTGTCGCCGATCTCGGAGGTTACATTATAGGTACCGAGGAAGTAAGCCAGTGCTTTAGCGTGCTTGCTGTTCTCTTCCACGATCAGTACTTTTTTCGTGGAGCGGTTCAGCACATATTCCATCTTTTCAAAAATCACCTGCATACCTTCTGCAGCAAGCGGTTTACTGATAAAGTCGATCGCTCCTTTCATGAGACTTTCCCTTTTCATTTCCAGGGAAGACATGATATGAACGGGAATAGATTTCGTCCGCGGCTCGCTTTTCAGTTCGTCCATTACCTGCCAGCCGTCTTTGACCGGCAGCATGATATCGTGAGAACGCCTATCGGCTGATATTTCAGCGCCATCGACAATGCCTCGTCACCACGTACGGACACCACCCCTTTATATCCACGGGCACGGGTGAAGCTAAGCAGGGCCTTGGCGAACGGCGTATCATCTTCCACGATCAGGATTACCTTGTCACCCGGCTGGATGGTTTCGCGATCGTCGTTGATCGCTTCGGGGATAACGTCCGATATATACTGCTGCCTTGTATTTTCTGCCGGTTGCTGGGCCGCCGTGCGCACGCGCTGTGGCGCAACGGCCGGTTCTTCCGGTTTTTCTGTCGGCGGTACCAGCGGAACCGTCACCGTAAATTCACTGCCCTCGCCCAGCACACTGCGCAGGCTCAGGGTGCCTCCCAACAACTTCATCAGCTCACGGCTGATAGATAACCCTAAACCGGTGCCGCCATATTTGCGGCGGGTAGATCCGTCCGCCTGCTGGAACGCTTCAAAAATTACCTGTTGTTTTTCTTCTGGAATGCCGATGCCGGTATCTTTCACGGTAAAGGTTACGGCATCTTTCGATGGGTTCATTCCTACCAGCAGGCTCACTGCGCCCTGCGATGTAAACTTAAGTGCGTTCGATAACAGGTTCTTCAACACCTGCTCCAATCTTAAATGATCGGTTTCGATGGTGGCAGGTAAACCCGACGCTGTATTAATATTTAACGTTAACCCCTTATCCTTCGCCATCGGCTCAAATAAAGATTGCAGGTTGGAAATGACAGACGACAAATGTATCTGCTGGAATTCCAGTTCCATTTTGCCGGCTTCAATCTTGGACAGGTCCAGATTTCATCTACCAGGGTCAGCAAACCTTTACCTGAACTGAAGATTACGTTTGCATACTCTATCTGGTCGGCCGAGAGGTTCTTGTCGTTGTTCTCCGACATCAGGCGGCTCAGGAGCAGAATGGAGTTCAGCGGCGTACGGAGTTCGTGCGACATGTTCGCGAGGAACTCTGATTTGTACTTCGTGCTGAGCTCCAGTTCTTCTGCCTTCTGTTGGATTTCGAGGTTTCGGTTAATAATTATCTGGTTCTTTTCTTCGAGCAGGCGGCTGCGTTCTTCCAATTCGGTATTGGATTGCATCAGCTCTTCCTGCTGTACTTTCAGTTCTTCCTCGGACACCTGCAGTTTCTGGGTTTGTGCTTCCAGTTCCATGTTCAGGTTTTCGAGTTCGCTGTGTTGTGTTTGCAGCTCTTCGCTCTGGGCTTGTGTTTCTTCAAGCAGCTCCTGCATCCGGCGGCGGTTTTCTGCAGACACAATAGAGATGCCCACGTTATGCGCCACGTTGTTCAGGAACGTTACTTCCTGTTGGCTGTATTCGCGGATAGATGCGAGCTCCACCACCGCTACGATACGATGTTCGTACATCACCGGCACCGCAACAATATTAACAGGCTTGATCTCACCGGCTGCGTAACTGATCGTTACGGCATCGGCCGGGATATCCTTTAACCATACTATCTTACCGCTCTGCATGCACTGTCCGGCAATTCCTTCGCCGGGCGCCACGAACTCCCGGCGATCTTTAGAGGCCAGCGCATAACCACTGTAAAGGCGCAGGAGCTGCTCACTTTCTGCTACATACAACACGCCCACCTGGCTGTTGGTATAATTAGCGAGAAAATCAAGCACGCTGGCGGTAAGCACGTCCGTTTCATTTTCTCCTACCATTCTATCATTCAAACCAGCGATCCCCGTTTGCAGCCATTCATTTTCAGATAACTGCCTGAACGATGCTTCCAGGTTATGCGCCATGCGGTTTATCGCAAATGCGAGGCTGCCGAGTCCATCGCTGCCATCGTCTTTCGCGCGAACCGAATAATCGCCTTCGGCAATTTGTCCCGCCAGGCTTTGAATAATATCGATGCGTCGCGTAATGTCCGTCTCTTTCGCCTGTAATGCACCGTGCAGGCGACTCCGTTCGTCAAAGTCGGTCTTAACACGGATATAAAATACGGAGGTGATCAGTAGCGATAATATGGCGGTTATGATGATCAGGATGGGCGTAAAGCCGGATACACGGTTCAGTCGTTCGGTGCGCGTATCCAACAGCAGCCGTTCGCGGTCAGACATCTGTTTTACGATGCCGCGGATCTCGTCCATATGATATTTCCCAATACGCAGCGAATCGGCATTGATGTTTAGCCGGTTACGTTTAAATTCGGTGAGGTTTTTCAACATACTCAGCCGCCTGTTGATCACCGTCCGCAAAGATTTTATACTGGCGGACTGCAACTCATTATCGGCTGTTAACGCTTCCACCTCGGCCAATTGCGTAAGGGCGCTATCGGCCGCACCATAATACGGGTCCAGGAATGTTTCATCCTCGGTAAGCAGGTAACCGCGCTGGCCGGTTTCCGCATCTTTCATCATTGACAAGACCCCTTCCAGCTTCTGGATCACCGTATTGGTATGGTCCACCAGGCCGGCAGTTGTCAGTAGGTTCTGAATACTGTTGTAAGACGCTACAGAACTAATGATCAGCAACAGGAGCGATAGCCCGAAACCAATCAGCAGGTTGCGTTTAAAAGAAGAATTCATGGAACGTAGTGCTTTTAATTTTATCTGGTACAGGCTGCAAATACAACGCGGGAAACTATTCCCTGACGATATTTGGCACGAGCAACCGGATCTGTAATTAGATCTGGACGCCCGCAAATATAATAGCGTTGCATATGTTGTGCATCAATAAAAAAATATAGTTCTAAAAATGCCTGAAACCCGCTATGGTAGCATGAATATTGAGATAACAGAGGTGGGGATATTTTTCTACAAAACACAGCAACTAACATGAAAACGTCACAGTTACGTGCGTACCAAACGCCGTTTTCATGTGCAACGAACCATTCAGCTGCTTTACCAGCGACTCCACCAGGCTTAGCCCGAATGTATGTCCTGCCGCGTGTACATCCGCCGGCAATCCGCAGCCATTGTCGCTGATTTCCAGCAGGCAGTCGCCGCCAGATTTCTCGAATCGCACGCGCAGCCGGGGCTCGGGTGTTTCAGCAAATGCATGTTTAAAACTGTTGGTGATCAATTCATTGGCGATGAGCGCCAGCGGAATGGCCTTTTCCACATGCAGCGATATAGGGGCTACATTATATTCCATCATATCTTCCTCGAAGTTGCCGAAGTACGAGTACATGATGGTTTCCACGAGTTCCGGCAGGTATTCCTGCATGGGCACTTCTGTGGCGTGATCGTCTCCGTATAGCCGCTGGTGCACCAGCAACAGCGATACCAGCCGGTTTTTACTTTCGAGCACGATCTGTTTGGCCGCCTCGTCTTCCGTGCGTCCGCCCTGCAAACTAAGCAGGCTCGATACCACCTGCAGGTTATTTTTCACCCGATGATTCAATTCCTTTAACAGCGTCTGGATCGTTTCATTACGCTCCATGGCCGACTGGTAAGATAACTCCAGTGCTGCCGATTGCGCCACCAGCTCCTCCCGCTGCTGTGCAATGCGATCATTCAGCAATTGCAACTCCCTGTTATGGCGGATCGCCATCTCGCGCTCCTTGTCATAACTGCGGCGAAAAGCGATGATTACGATCATGGTAGTGATTATGGAATAGGCCAGTGTCATGACATGGTCCAGCACCTTTTCCCTCGGCGTGCGGTATTCCACGATCCATGCCGGGTAAAAATACTCCAGCAGCAGATCGGCCAGTATGGTAAGGTACAACACGCCGCAAAGCCAGTAGTAATTGCGGCGCACCGGCGGTACAATGATCAACAGCACGTTCAGTAACATAATGACCAGGTACACGGTGGTGCCGGACATGCCCGCATTAAAAAGTACATGCCGCCCAGGCACACCATGGTGCCCAGCGTATAAGCGAAGATAGAATACAGGTTAAATATCCGCCGGATGCGCGAGCGATAATACAAAAAACCGGAAATACCCGATCCCAGGATCGAGAGATAAATAGTCATCGGATGCAGCCCTATCAGATAATTGCAGGTGCCGCCGATAATAGTAAAGAGAAAAATGAAAAAGCTGATAAGGTTGAAGATGCGGTGACTGAATGAGAAATCTTCATCGTCGCCGGCGATCAGCGCCGTAAAGTTCCTGACCCGCTGTTTCATAACGCTACAGTTTGATCCATTTTTGTTTGATGGCAATCGCCACCATTTCCGAGGTGCGCTCCAGGTCGTACTTCTTTAAAAGGTTGCGACGGTGCGTGTTCACTGTGTTTTCGCTGATATTGAGTTTCTGAGCGATGGCACTGCTGCTCATCCCCTCTGCCAGGCATTGAATGATCTCAATTTCCCTCGCCGATGCCCCGGGCAAGCTATCTGCCCCCGGCACTGCCACCTGCGTGCGAAGCCCCATTTTCACCGCCACAAGCAACTGCCTGTCCGTAAAAGGCTTCAACAGATACGCCACCGGCTCGGTAGCCAATGCCATGTCCAACGTTTGCTGGTCAGAGTGCGCCGTCAGGTAAATAACCGCCACCTGGCGAAAGTTTTTGATCTGCTCTACGATAGATGTACCCACAAGTTGCCCGTGCAGCTGTATATCACATATCAACAGGTTCACGGGGTACTTCTGCGCGTAGTCAATTGCTGCCTGAGACGTGTCAGCCAGCCATACTTTGGGATATCCAGCCTGCGCCAGAATGGAAGCGACATTTTCTGCCACCAGCCGCTCATCTTCTACTACCGGGATATAAGGATTCTGCATACTAAAAGATTGGTTAGCACTAGGTCAATATAGTTATATTTTCTAGCTAATTCCAAATGTGAAGCCCTTTATTTATAAGGATTCCCGACTGTACGGTGTTTGACCGGAAACGAACATATGAAATTAATTTTAAATCATAGTTTATTGATATGAAATAGCCGCAAAACATGGTATCTTGTTTGTCCCCAAGCTTTCCAGATAAATATCGTCGCTATGTTCCGTAACTACTTAAAAATCGCGTTCAGGAATCTCACCAAGCATAAATTATTCGCACTGATCAACATCGGCGGACTCGCACTCAGCATGAGCGTATGTCTTATCGTGCTCGTCAGCACCCGCGAAGAGTTACGGACCGACAGTTTCAATCCAGCGCCGGATAACACCTTCCGCATCACCAGCAAGTTGACCAACCCAGCGGGACAAAGCTGGCTGCTCGCCAGTTCTCCCCTGCCACTGGCTGCGGAACTGCAACGTGACAGTACGCTGGTTGACCAGCAGGTAATGCTCTATCCGGCCCTGCACAGCCCTGCCCGGGCAGCTCAAAAGGAAATAGAGCTGCAGGCGGCCCTTACCTCTCCGTCGTTGTTCAACATATTCGGATTTACACTGCAATCAGGGAATGCCGCCAGCGCGCTGACGCTTCCGAACAGCATCGTCCTCAGCGAAGCCGTGGCCAACAAATATTTTGGTGAGCAGCCCGCCCTTGGCAAAACCATCATCTATGGCAACTACGGCAGCTTTATGGTGACAGGCGTACTGGCTCCAACACCGTCCCGCTCGCACTTGGCGTTCGATGCCTACGTATCGCTCTCCAGCCTGCCCGCTCTCGAAAAAAACAAGTTACTGCCCGAACGCAGCACTTCCCGGAACAGTTTTGAAAACGCGTATACCTACGTCACCCTGCAACCCGGCAAATCCGCCGATGAACTGCAGGCCACGCTGGACCGCCTTACCGCCCAACAAAACCAGGGACAGGGCAGCCTGCGTTTCATCGTACAACCGTTCAGCAAGATTACACCCGGCAGCGATGACCTGTACACGACATCAGCCGTGGCGCCACCTGGGGCAAAATATTAGGGCCTATTGCCATCGCACTTATCATCCTTATCGCCGCCTGTTTCAACTATACCAACCTGTCGATTGTCCGCTCGCTGAGCCGCGCCAAAGAAGTAGGTATCCGTAAGGTAAGCGGCGCACACCGCGGACAAATTTTCCTGCAATACATTTTAGAAGCCATTATACTTGCCTGTTTCGCCTTGCTGCTGGCGGGCATACTGGGTAGCTGGCTGGTATCTGCCGGTATCTTCAGCGAGTGGCCGCAGCATTTCGACTTCCGGTATTGTTGCTGTTCTTTGGCTTTGCTGTGTTCACCGGTTTACTGGCCGGCGCGCTGCCTGCCTGGGTACTCTCCTCGTTCAAACCTGCTGAAATACTTAAAAACATTGGCCTCAACCGCCTGTTCGGCAACCTGAACCTGCGCCGGTCGCTTATTGTATTTCAGTTAGTATTGTCGCTCGTTACCTGCATTTTCCTGTTATCGTTTTACCGCCAGTTCGAACACATGGGCCGTAAGGCAGATTACGATCATCGTACCGCTAACGTGATGAGCATTCCGCTAAATGGGGCCGAAGCGCCGTTATTGCAACGTGAGCTCGCCAACCTTGGCGCCGTACGCCGCACCGCCAGTGCTTCTGCGAACATTGGCCGCCGCAACGACAATAGCATCAACGTGAACGATACGCGGCTTAACTACTGGGCTGCCGATACCGGCATCGTATCCCTGTTAAAATTGCAACTGGTGGCCGGCCGCAATAACGTTCAACCCAACGAGGCTTTGATCAACGAAAAAGCCGTTGCGGCACTTGGTTATAAGCGGCCCGACGATGCACTTGGTCAGTCGGTACGGGTAAACGATTCCACGCAAATGACCATCGCCGGGGTGCTGCGCGATTTTATGTACGAAAACGTCGGCCGCAATCTTGCACCGCTGATCATCGCGAACGAAGGCACGCCACAACGCTACCTGCTGGTGCAAACACAGGGCAACCGGGCGCAGTCGGCCCGGCTGGCAAACGAGGTATGGAGCGGGTTGTATCCTGCACAGGCGTTCGAGTTCAGCTGGCTCGATGAAGATATTCGTCAACGCAACAGCCAGGCCGATACGGTATCGCAAATCAGTTACCTCGCTTTCATGACCATCGTGATTGCCGCCCTCGGACTGCTTGCCATGGTGATTTACACCACCGAAACACGCCGCCGGGAAATCAGCATCCGTAAAGTGATGGGCGCCAACGTCCGGCACTTACTGTGGCTGTTATCCAAAGGCTTTGTGAAGCTGCTCATCATTGCCGGTGGTATTGCGTTGCCGCTGGGTTATGTGCTGAGTGCCTTGTTCCTGCAGAACTTTGCGGACAGGGCATCTATCGGCATCGGCAGCCTGTTGCTTTGCCTGGGGCATCATGCTGCTCATTGCACTCAGCGCCGTGCTGTCGCAAACATGGCGGGCGGCATCAGCGAATCCGGCAGACAATCTCCGAAATGATTAGCTTTGCCGCGTAATGCGACAAATCTTCTCGGGAATCATCTTCGCCATGTTATGGGCTTCCGCTGCGGTGGCTACCAAAATCGGCATCCAGGCTACACAGCCGCTGGTGCTGGCAACCGTGCGCTTCTTCATTGCCGGCGGATTGATGCTTGGATTTGCCTACGGTATCCGGGGCTCGAAAAACCGGTTGCCCAAAGGCCGCGAGTGGCGCAACCTGCTGATCTTTTCACTGCTTAATACCACGATCTATCTTGGCGCTTATGTAACCGCGATGAAAGAAGTATCTGCGGGAATAGGCAGCCTGTCTACCGCCACCAGCCCGCTTTTCATCGTGCTGATGTCTGCCATCTGGATGCGGCGTAAACTGCGCTGGCAGGAAATTACCGGCATCGCGATGGGGTTCTGCGGCGTAGCTATAGCTACCTATCCGTTGCTGCAGGACAGTCATGCTACGCTCAAAGGTTTGTTGATTCTTCTTGGAGGTATGGTATCGGTATCGATCGCCACCGTATTTTATGCCCGTGTTAAATGGGAGCTGAGCAACGTGGTCATCAACGGCTGGCAGGTGCTGATGGGGGATTTGTTTGCTTCCGCTCACCCTACTCACTACCGGCATTCATCAAACAAAATGGAACTTAACCTTCTGGAGTAGCGTGTTCTGGCTCATCGTACCGGTATCGATGATCGCCATGCAACTCTGGTTTTATCTCATCCGCATCGACGCGGTGAAAGCTTCGGTATGGCTCTTTCTCTGTCCCATCTTCGGTTTCGCATATTCCAACATATTGCTGCACGAGCCGATTACAGCCTTCACATTTGCCGGCACCGCCCTGGTGATCGGTGGCTTATATCTTGCCCAAAAAATGAAAACAGGAGAACAGCAATGATGCTTCAGCCGCCGGTTTAGCGCCCGCCATGCCGGAAAGGTTGCCTGATCGCGGATAGACAAGACCGGCCTTTAGCACGTTGAAGAAGGCATCTTCCAAAATTGAGCCCCGATAAATATCAGGCGCCTCCAATCGCGTTTTACTTTTTGTTAGGTGATCATGCTTGAAAAAACCTATTATGATATTGCTGAGTTACTAAGTTATAAGCCTGCGGGTCATATCGCTGTTAAGCGTTTGTTATCACACTAACATGTTATTAAAAACGGCCGGTAGAGTACCGGCCGCTTGTAATCAAATAACTTGAACATTCAACTTGCAGAGAATAATATTAATGAATCAGTTAATTATCAGCAAAATAGGCAGATTGCCTGCGCGACTGTGTTAATCTATTGTTATCACACTAAGATGTGACGCCCCGGGCATGTGTAGACAAAAAGAAACCCCGGTAAGGATTTACCAGGGCTTTACCATTTAACCTAACTATATGCTGTAACAGCAACTAGTATCTTTGATGCCCTAAAGGCAAGTGTTTTAAACCAATACGGGCACTTCAAAACAGAAGTTGCCAACCACTTGGACGATCTTTTTCTGCCGGGGTTTAATCACCCGGAAATTATTTTTCGATAATTTGGCAGCATGAACCGCATAGATCGCCTCACTGCCATTCTTATTCAACTCCGGGTAAAAGGGTTGTAAAAGCCGCCGAAATCGCCGAAAGGTTCGATATCAGCCTGCGCACCGTGTACCGGGACGTGAAAGCGTTGCAGGAGTCCGGCGTTCCCATCGGCGCGGAGGCAGGAACCGGGTATTACATCGTGGACGGGTACCATCTGCCACCCGTGATGTTTAACAAGGAAGAAGCCGCTGCCCTGCTCACTGGCGAAAAACTGATGGCAAAGTTCGGCGACCGCTCCACCGACCGCCTCTTTACTTCCGCCATGCAAAAGATCCGTGCGGTGCTGCGCAATAGCGATAAGGATTATCTTGAATCGCTCGAATCGAGCATGGAGATGTTTACCCACAGCCATGTTCAGGAGCCGCAACAGGGCTTTCCCAACCGGTTCCTCAGCGAAATTCAGCAGGCAGTGGCCATGCAAAAGGTGATTGCCATGGATTATTACACCTACCACAACAGTACCGTGAATCGCCGCGAAGCGGAGCCTATCGGCATCTTTCACGTGGGTAACAGCTGGCACCTGATTGCCTATTGCCGCCTCCGCAAAGATTACCGCGACTTCCGCATCGACCGCATCAAGTCTCTGTCGCTGCTGGACATCAATTACAAGAAATCCGCCCACCTTACGCTGCGAGAATACCTCGATAAAAACCACAATGCGGAAATGCCACTGGAAGTAAAGGTGCGTTTTAAGAAAGAGGTAGCGCGGTATATTCAGGAGCGCAAGTATTACATGGGCTTCGTGGAGGAAAAAGACTGCGGCAGTACGGTGGAAATGACCTTCATGACCGGCTCCTACAACTACTTTGGCCAGTGGCTGCTGATGTTTACCAACGAGGTAGAGATCATGGCGCCGGCCAGCCTGCAGGACATTATGCGGGACCTCTGTCGTTCGGTGCACGACCATTACCACAAATAATTTCAACTGCTGACATACTGTTGTCATTCCCCTGCATTTACTTTGTCGTAAATGCTTATGACATGACGAACCTGGACCTTACAAGAACGTATCCCCGCTATTATAAAGCCGCGCCCCGCCCCGAACTGGTTACCATCCCTGCAGGCCACTTCCTTACGATCGAAGGGCAGGGCGACCCGGACAAGCCGCCTTTTGCCGTGACGGTTGGCGCGCTGTACGCCGTTGCCTACAGCATTCGTGCGTTGCATAAACAACAGGGTAACCTCTTTACCGTTCCCAAACTGGAGGGACTCTGGTGGATCAACGTAAACAAACCGTTTGAAACCGTGAGCCGCGATGAATGGTTCTGGAAGTTACTGATCCAGATGCCTGCATTCGTATCGGCCGCCGACTTCCGGCAGGCAGCTGCACTCGCGTTTAAAAAGAAAGCGGAACCGCAGATCGAAGCCGTAAAATTTGAAAATATAGAAGAAGGATTGTGTGTACAGATGCTGCACGCCGGGCCTTATGCGGACGAGCCCGCGACCGTGGGTAAAATCCGCGAGTACATGGACACACATAACCTCGTGCAAAACGGCCTGCATCATGAAATCTACCTGACGCAGCCGGGTAAAGCCGCGCCGGAAAAGATGCGCACTATTCTCCGGTTCCCGGTGAAATGAAATAAAAAAGCCGGTCTGCGTAAGACCGGCTTTCTGGTATCTTCAGTTAAGCATATTCAATCTTTATTGCCATCTGCAATGCCCAGCAACTCAATGGCCTGCTGTGCCGCTATCTGGCTGGCGTCTTTTTTATTAAACGCCTTTCCGCTGCAAATCATTTCCCCGTCGATCATAGCGCCCACCGTAAAAATCCTGCGGCCGTTGTCCATCTGTTCTTCCAGCAGTTCAAACTCCAGCGTTTTACCGTTTTTATTGGCCCAGCCGTACAGCTTGTTCTTGTGGTTCATTTCCACGGTTTCGAGGGCTTCCAGGTCAATATAAGGTACCAGTATCCGTTTGTGAACGAGTTTGGTACGGTTATATCCTTTGTCCAGGTAAACTGCCCCTACCAGTGCTTCGAGCGTGTTGCCGAAGATCTGGCTGATTTTGAGGAAGCTGTTGTATTTGTCGTAGATAGTAAGTTTGCGCAGGCCCATTTTAATCGCGATATCGTTCAATTGCTGACGGTTCACGATTTTGGAGCGCATCTCTGTGAGGTAGCCTTCGGTTTTGTAAGGATATTTTTAAAAAGATAGTCGCCTATGATAGCTCCCAATATGGCATCGCCGAGGTACTCCAGCCGTTCGTTGCTTTCGAGAAACTTCTCTTTGCTGGAGCGGTGGCTAAGGGCTACTTCATACAGTGCATAATTACCAGGAACAAAGCCTAATAAATTATAGAGGTCATTATGAAGTTGCCTTTTCCTGTAAACAATACGATATAGAAAACCTGGAAGTATTTTCACACAATCAAGGAACAAATTTTTTGAAAATAACCGAGGCGTTATGCCCTCCGAACCCAAAGGTATTACTTAATGCTGCTCTAACCTCACGGTGTTGCGCAACGTTGAAGGTAAAATTAAGTTTCGGGTCCAGTTGGGGATCGTCTGTAAAGTGGTTGATGGTAGGCGGAACAAGTCCGTGAATGATGGACTTGATGGCAGCAATGGACTCTACAGCGCCCGCTGCTCCCAAAAGATGGCCTGTCATGGATTTGGTACTGCTGATATTCATCTTGTACGCTGCTTCACCGAACACTGCCTGAATAGCCTTTACTTCAGCTACGTCGCCCAGTGGTGTGGAAGTGCCGTGTACATTGATGTAATCAATGTCGTCCGGCTGCATACCAGCGTCTGCAAGCGCGGCTTTCATCACATTCCTGGCGCCTAATCCTTCCGGATGTGGCGCTGTAAGATGGTATGCGTCGGCTGTAGCACCGCCGCCCATGATCTCCGCAAGGATGTTAGCCCCCGTGCCATGGCATGCTCATATGATTCCAGTACCAGCGCACCTGCTCCCTCTCCCATTACAAAACCGTCACGGTCCAGGTCAAAAGGCACGGAAGCGGTTTTAGGATCGTCATTTCGTTCAGACAAGGCCTTCATGGCATTAAAGCCGCCAACGCAGGGCTCGTTGATGATGTTTTCGGATCCTCCGGTCACGATCACGTCCGCCTTGTTGTAACGGATGTGGTTCATGGCCTCAATAATGGCATTGGTAGCGGAAGCGCAAGCGGAAACACAGGAGAAGTTAGGCCCCGGAAACCATTACGGATAGAGATATACCCTGCCGCAATGTCCAGGATAAGCCTGGGAATAAGGAACGGGCTGAAACGTGGCGTTCCATCTCCCTGGTGAAACTCCTTCAGTTCCTGCGTGAAGTTGATCATCCCGCCGACACCGGTTCCCCAGATCACACCAACACGGTCAAGATCCACCGTAGCACGGTCGATCTTAGCATCTGCCACTGCCTGATCGGCAGCAATAACAGCGGTTTGTGTAAACGGGTCCATCTTGCGCGCGTCCTTCTTATCCATAAAGTTGGTCGGATCGAAGTCTTTCAGCTCGCAAGCGAAGCGGGTCTTGAACTTTGAAGGATCAAACTGCCTGATAAAGTCGGCGCCCGAAACACCGCTCGACAATCCCTGCCAATAAGATTCAACGGAATTGCCGAGCGGTGTCAGCGCACCTAAACCTGTAACGACTACTCGTCTTGGTTGCATTAAAACAGTTCTGAGTTAGTTGGATTATTTTACGTGTTCTTCCAGGTAAGCTACGGCCTGGCCAACAGTAGTGATAGTTTCAGCTTGTTCGTCAGGAATGGAAATGTTGAATTCTTTCTCGAATTCCATGATCAGTTCTACCGTATCCAAAGAGTCTGCGCCTAAGTCATTGGTGAAGCTGGCTTCAGGAGTTACCTCGGCCTCGTCAACGCCTAATTTGTCAATGATGATCTTTTTAACTCTTGATGCAATGTCTGACATAATTTTAAGTGTTTTTGGTTTAAAACTTGACTGCAAAAATATACTTTTTATTGAATTGCCAAGGCTCGGCCGAAATTTTAACGGAGATTTTGCCGTACTTCCATTTTTTCACGACCCAAAACGCAATCCCAGTAAGGGTTATAGCCACACCGCCCCAATTCTCCACAAGATTTCTTTCCACGTATATTAATAATGCAACCGCTTAACAACGTGTTTTAAGGGCATCAAATACCGAACCAGCTCCCACCCTACCCCTTTCGTCCATTCACCCGGCTTTACAACCACTTAACCATAATAACCCGTTTATAATGGACGCCGTCAACCTCATTTACTAAATTTGTCCAGATGGGAAAAGCAGTATCTTGCAGTGTCAGCGCCCGTTCATGAAACAACACCAGAGGACACTTCCACGCCACTTAACCTAAGACTCATTTATTGATACCAATACCTGACAGATTAATTCATATTGAACCACACATGCGTAATAAGACTTTAAGAACTGTATTATTGATGGCTGCGGTGGCTTTAGCTGCGTGCGGCAAGAAAAAGGACCCTGCCGCATCCGCTACCGCCCCACGCCAGGCAGCCCGCGCCGTAAAGTCCGACGCTGTTATTGCCAAAGCTGTGAAGCTCGACCAGACGATTGATGCCTCCGGTACCCTGCAAAGCAATGAAGAGGTACAACTGCAGCCGGAAATCAGTGGCCGTATTACCAACATCTACTTTAAGGAAGGTACCAATGTAGCCAAAGGCACCGTGCTGGTAAAGTTGTTCGACGGCGACATCAAAGCCCAGATCCAGAAGCTGCAACTGCAGCAGGACCTGTCCAAAACCACGCTCAAACGCCAGGAAAACCTGCTGAAGATCAACGGTATCAGCCAGCAGGACGTAGACGTGACCGCCAACCAGGTGAGTGCCTACCAGGCCGATATTGAATATAATAAGATACAATTGCAGAAAACAGAGATCCGTGCCCCTTTCAGCGGCACCATCGGTCTCCGTAACGTGAGCGAAGGCGCGATTGTATCTACCACCACGATCATGACCACCCTGCAACAGATCGATCCCCTCAAGATCGATTTTGCCGTACCGGAGAAATACCGCCTCGCCGTTAAAAAGGGCGACATCGTTTCTTTTAAGGTAGCAGGCGATCCGGATTCCTACAAGGGCAGCATCTATGCCATCGATCCCAAGATAGACCTGGCCACCCGCACCGTAAAGATCCGCGCTATTTTGCCCAACAAAGGTGGCAAGCTGTTCCCGGGTTCATTCGTAAAAATGACCATCTTATTAAAAGACATCCCCAACGCCATTATGGTACCCACGCAGGCAGTGATTCCCGGCACCCGCGACAAACAGGTGATCGTGGCCGACAGTGGCAGGGCTAAGTTCGTTATCGTGGAAACCGGGATCCGTGACAAAGACAATGTGCAGATCACCAGCGGCCTGGAACCCGGCGACACCGTGATCATCAGCGGCATTCAGCAATTGAAGCCGGGAAGCGTTATCCAGTATAACAAAGTGCAGTAAAGGCATCCACCTAGAAGTTATTATGAGTTTACCTTCCATATCCCTTAAGCGTCCTGTTTTCGCGATCGTGATGAACATCATCATCGTGATTTTCGGCGTGGTGGGTTACACCTTCCTGGGGGTGCGCGACTTCCCGGCCATCGATCCGCCGGTGGTGAACGTGCGCACCTCTTACCCGGGCGCCAACTCCGACATCATTGAAACACAGATTACGGAGCCGCTTGAAAAAGCCATCAACGGCGTTGCCGGTATCAAAAATATTTCGTCACTCAGCAGCCAGGGTAGCAGTAATATTACCGTGGAATTTGAATTGGGTGAAGACACGGAAGCTGCCACCAACGACGTGCGCGACAAGGTATCGCAGGCCCAGCGCTCGCTGCCCGATGACCTGGACGCTCCGCCCGTGGTGAGCAAGGCCGACGCCAACTCCGATGCGATCATCTCCATGACCGTACAAAGCGACACCCGCAACCAGCTTGAAATTACGGAGTATGCCACCAACGTATTGCTCGAAAAACTGCAAACCATTCCCGGCGTATCCGCTATCCAGATATGGGGCGAAAAGCGGTACGCGATGCGCATCTGGATGGACCCAGCCCGGCTTTCCTCGTACAGTCTTACACCTGGCGACGTGCAACAGGCGCTGCTGCGGGAAAACGTGGAGCTGCCTTCCGGTAAAATCGCCGGTAACGCCACAGAGCTCACCGTGCGTACTTTCGGCCGGCTCGATACGGAAGAAGAATTTAATGAGCTCATCATCAAAAATGTAAACGGCAGCGAAATACGCGTACGCGATATCGGGCAGGCGACCCTCGGGCCCGAGAACGAGGAAACGATGCTGAAAGAATCCGGCGTCCCCATGATCGCCCTGGCGCTCATTCCCCAGCCCGGCTCCAACTACGTGGCCATCGCCGATGAGTTCTATAAGCGTTATGCCGATCTGAAAACAGAACTGCCCGACGACTTCAATATCAACATCGCGCTGGACAATACGGTATTCATTAAACGTTCTATTTCTGAAGTGGAAGAAACGTTGATCATCTCCCTTATTCTCGTGGTGGTGATCATTTACTTGTTCTTCCGCGACTGGCTCATGGCCGTGCGGCCGCTGGCGGATATCCCGGTGTCCCTGATCGGCGCGTTCTTTATTATGTATGTGCTCGGATTCACTATCAACATCCTCACCCTGCTGGCAATTGTACTTGCCATTGGCCTGGTGGTGGATGACGGGATCGTGGTCACGGAAAATATTTATAAGAAAATCGAAGCAGGCATGCCGCGTATGCGCGCCGCCAAGGAAGGCTCCGAGGAAATATTCTTTGCGGTGATCGCCACCTCCATTACGCTGGCGTTCGTGTTTTTACCCATCGTGTTCCTGCAGGGCTTCGTCGGACAGCTATTCCGCGAGTTCGGGATCGTCGTCGCCGGTGCGGTGATTATTTCGGCGTTCGTATCACTGACGTTAACGCCGGTACTGAACGTGAAAATGGGCCGTAAAACGCACACACATTCCAAATTCTATCTTAAAACAGAACCCTTTTTCCGCTGGATGGAAGATGGCTATAAGTCGTCGCTGGAAAAGTTCATGAAGGTAAAGTGGATAGCGTCCGTGATTATCGTGGGCTGCCTGGCCATGATGTACTTCCTCTTTAAAGGTTTACAATCGGAGCTGGCGCCCATGGAAGACCGCAGTACGTTCCGCCTGTCGGTAACGGCGCCGGAAGGCACTTCGTACGACTATATGCAGCGGTATGTAGACCGGCTTTCGCAATTCATGGCCGACTCGATCCCCGAAAAACGGATCGTGCTCACCGTAACGGCGCCGGGCTTCTCCGGTGCTGGCGCGGTAAACTCCGCCTTTGCCAACGTGGCGCTGGTAGACCCCAAAGACCGTACCCGCTCGCAGAAGGAGATCGTAAACATGGTGAACAAGAACATGTACCAGTTCCCACAGGGTAAGGTGTTCGCCATTGAGCAGCAAACCATCCAGGTAGGCCGCCGCCAGGGGCTTCCCGTGGCATTCGTACTGCAAAACATTAATTTCGATAAGCTGTCGTCTGCCATCCCGCGCTTCGTGGAAGAAGCCAATAACAGCAACGTTTTCCAGGGTGTGGACGTAGACCTGAAGTTTAACAAGCCGGAGCTGCGCATTCACATTAACCGTGAAAAAGCAACGGAGCTGGGTGTATCGGTGGCGGATATTTCGCAAACCCTTCAACTGGCGCTCAGTAACCAGCGTTATGGCTTCTTCGTGCGCAACGGTAAACAATACCAGGTAATGGGACAGGTTTTCCGGGGCGACCGCGATGATCCGAATGACCTGCAAAACATTTATGTACGTAACGCGGCCGGTGAACCCGTGCAGCTCGATAACCTCGTGTCTATCACGGAGGAAACCAGCCCGCCCGTTATTTACCACTATAACCGTTACAAATCGGCCACGATCTCCGCGAACGTGGCGCCGGGCAAAACCATCGGTGATGGCATCCGGAGATGTATAACATCTACGACAAACTGCAGAAAGAAAAAGTGATTGACGATACGTTCAGCACCGCGCTGTCCGGCTCTTCGCGCGACTATGCAGAAAGCGGATCCAACACCATGTTTGCACTGGTGCTGGCGCTGGTGCTCATTTACCTGGTACTGGCCGCGCAGTTCGAAAGCTGGATCGATCCGCTGATCATTATGTTCACCGTACCACTGGCTTTCGCGGGCGCGTTCCTGTCGCTTACCATCTTCGGGCAAACCTGGAATATCTTCTCCCAGATCGGGGTAATTATGTTGATTGGTCTCGTAACCAAAAACGGTATTCTCATCGTGGAGTTCGCGAACCACAAACGCGACGAAGGGTTGAAGAAAGACGAAGCCGCGGTGACCGGCGCTTCGATGCGCTTACGCCCGATTCTGATGACCAGCCTTGCCATGGCGCTGGGTGCATTGCCTATTGCCATGTCGCTCGGTGCGGCGGCTACCAGCCGTATTCCGCTGGGTATTGTAATCGTGGGTGGTATCATGTTCTCACTGGTACTGACCCTGTACGTGATTCCCGCGATGTACGCCATTATGTCACGCAGGAAGAAGAATATTGAATTTGAACAGGCGATCGCAGATGAAAGAGCAGAGGCAGAAGCGGAAGCAGCGATGGCACATTCATAAAGAAGCTAAGTCCGGCGGCGCCGTCCGCCGGCATTTATATCAATATAAAATGAAGTTGATCAAAATATCCTTATCCGGTCTTTTACTGCTTTGCCTTTCACTGGGCGCCCATGCGCAGGACATCCTGACGCTGGAACAGGCAATTGACCCGGCATTAAAGAATAACTACGACCTGCGCCTGGCCCGGAACGATGCAGAAGTGTCGGCTAACGATTACGCCTACGCGAACTTCGCCTTCCTGCCCACGCTGAATGCCACTGCCGGTAAAAACTGGACTACCAGCTCTATTAAACAGGAACTGGCAAATGGCAACAAGCGCGATACCAGCGGTATTAAAAACCAGCAGTTGCAGGCGAGCATCAACCTGCAATGGGTGTTGTTCGACGGACTGAAGATGTTTGCCACCCGCTCGCGTGTGGAGAATATTAAAGTACTGGGCGAGCTTACGGTAAAGAACCAGATCGTAAATACCATGGCCGCTGTGATTAACGGTTACTACAATATTGCGCAGCAAAAGCAACAGCTGCGGGCATTGGCGGAGCAAATGTCGATTTCCGATGAAAGGGTTAAACTGTCCGATGCGAAATTCCAGACGGGCTTAGCGCCCAAAACGGACTGGCTGCAGGCCAGGGTGGATTACAACGCTCAAAAGGCCGCCCACCTGCGCCAGCAAACACTGATCGTACAGGCAAAAGCCTCGCTGAACCAGCTGATGGGGGTAGATCCTGCAAATATCGGCTACGATGTACGCGATAGCATACCCGTTAATTTTGAGTTGAACTATGGAACATTGCAGCAGGGCATCGATACGATAAATACCGATCTGAAAGTAGCCAGGCAGAACATCACCATTTCAGAACTGGCGCTCAGGGAGCGTAAAGGCGAGTTGTTCCCCGTGATCGCCTTCAACTCGGCTTATAACTTTAACCGCAACCGTGCGAACGCCGCAACCAACCAGTTCAGCACCATCTTTAACCAGAATGGCGGCCTTAACTACGGCTTCTCTGCTACGGTGCCGATCTTTAACGGCTTTAATAAGCAACGCGAGATCAAAAACGCGAAACTGGACATTGCTTACCAGCAACTGTCGCTGGAAAACCGCCGTTCGGTGGTGAACCTGTCGCTCACCAATGCTTTTAAAGACTACGAATACTTTAAACAGGCGCTGGAACTGGAAGAAGAGACTCTGGAACTGTCTAAAGAAAACGTAATGGTAGCGCTGGAGCGCTTCCGCCAGGGGGTATCTACTACGCTGGAACTGAAAGAAGCACAGCAAAGCCTTGAAGATTCTTACAACCGTCTTATTCAGGCGCGATACAATACCAAACTTGCAGAAACGGAACTGCTCCGGCTGCGGGGCGACCTGTTACGATAAAAAAAAGTCCCGGCATATGAACACCGGGACTTTTCATTTATTTAGATGCCGTGGTATCCGGCGTTTCTTCTTTCTTCTTCACTCCTTTTTCCTGCTGATACCTTTCGAACGATTGTTTGATGAACAGCAGCAGATCATATTCCGTACTCTCTTCTAAAAACTGGTACGAAGGACGGTAACGTAACATAAAGCTGTCCAGTTCCGCGCCATCGAGCTTCGTCATGCGGTTTACCAGTTCGGGCGAGTAGCGGTGATCTACATACTTTTCCTTTTCCCAATACTGCAACTGTTCGCGGAAGGCCACCTTACGTTTGCGGTCCTTGTTCGGGATCATGTAACTGAGTGCGGTGATCGGGTTGGATGGCAATGTTTTTAACACATCCATGGCCCCGGGCTTTTTATAATTAAAGTATTTGCCGTATTCGTCGCGGATGGCGGCAGAGTCGCGCTGGTAGTTACGACCGCGAACGCCTACACCGCCGGGTAATCACCTGCCTTTTCATGGAAATGGTGAAGGTACCGGAAATAGCGGGTACAAGGAACTCATAACGTACATAACTGATCATGCTGAATTCCAGCGTATCACCGGGATTGGCTTCAATATAAAACCGGCCGGCTTCACTGCTGATGGTGCCGTAGCGGCCTTTCACGGCCCTGATGGAAACGCCTGCCACGCCTTCCTGTGTGTCTACATCCACCACCGTACCCGAAATGCGTACCTGTGCTGTTGTGCTTTGCGCAGCCAGGGCCAATAACAGGAATAGTGCCGCGGTATATCTGATCAGAAAATGCCTCATACAATCTTCCAAATTTAGCTTTCCGTTGGCAAATGAAAAGTTAAAAGTTTCCACAGTACAGCGTTTTGCCGGGAGTTTTATACTTTTACGTATGCCTCAAAAAATTATCTTTTCTACCCAACGGTACGACTACCTGAAACAGGACATCCTGGCGATTACGAACTGGGAAAACGGGCAAATGGAAATTACCGATTTCCCCGATGGCGAACACTATCACCGTATAACCAGTAACGTTAGCGGCAAGGAAGTGATCATCGTTGGCGGCACGATCGACGATTGTGAAACGCTGGAATTGTTCGACCTTGCCAATGGCTGCGTACAGCTGGGCGCCCTGTCGCTCAACATGGTAATTCCTTATTTTGGCTACTCCACTATGGAGCGCGCCGTAAAGGAGGGCGAAATCGTGAAAGCCAAAAACCGCGCCATCCTCTTTTCCTCGCTGCCCGCCACGTCTATGGGCAATAAGGTGATCATGATCGACCTGCATGCCGATGGCATTTCTTATTATTTTGAAAGCAAGATTCGCCCGGTGCACCTGTATGCAAAGGATATTGTGAAAGAGGCGGCGCTGGAAATAGCGGATGGACAGCCCTTTATTCTCGCCAGTACCGATGCCGGCCGTGCTAAATGGGTAGAGTCGCTGGCCAATGACCTCCATGTGCAGCCTGCCTTTGTTTTTAAGAACGAATTTCGGGGAAGAAACGGCGATCACTGCTATCAGCGCCAATGTGAAGAACATGCGGGTGATCATTTACGATGATATGATCCGGACGGGCGGCTCCCTGCTGCATGCCGCTGAAGCATACCTGGAAGCGGGCGCCAAAGACATTGCCGTGATCACTACACATGGCATTTTTGCTGGCCGGGGATTTGATAAGATTAAACAAAGCGGCGTTATCAGCCGTTTGGTTTGTACGGATACCCACCCGAACGCGCGGCAGATCAATGACCCGATGCTCACCGTGCGGTCCGTGAATAAACTGATTGTAGATTATTTTGAATAGATTATGTTTTCTTTACGCATCATCGATTACGGCAGTGCCGACTACCGTGCCATGGTACACCTGCGCGATAACATCCTCCGCAAACCGCTCGGACTTACTTTCTCCGAGGAATACCTGCGCCAGGAGATCAACGATAAACTGATTGGCTGCTTTACCCGTGAAAAAGGCCGGGGTGAGGTCCCATGATCGGTTGTTGCATCCTGAGCCCTGTGAACGATACCACCGTGCAGCTGCGGCAGATGGCGGTGGATAAAACCTACCAGGGGCAGGGTATCGGGAATAGCTTACTGGAATATGCGGAGCAGCAGGCCAAGCAGGATTCGTACGGCCGGCTCATGATGCACGCGCGCAAGGAAGCCGTTGGGTTCTACGAACGCAATGGGTACATGATCGATGGCGATGAGTTTATTGAAGTAGACATTCCACACTACGAAATGAGCAAACAACTGTAATCAGCGGCTTACCTGGTAGCTGTCGAACTTGTTTTTGAGCAGCGAGCGGAAACCGTCGGCCGCTTCATCAGAAGGAAATGCGCTGAGGGGAACAAGAAAAAAGACTTTTTATCCCGGTACAGGAAAAAGAAAGTACGGGTTTCCACGATCTGCGAAAAGTTACTCCAGCTCATAGGCCGGTCGCCATTTTCAGTGCCGATGGTCATTTCACTTTCCGTGTAGCCGAGACGGATAAACTCCTTAAAGGTGTAAGATTTATTATAGATGGAAATAGGAAGCAGGAACCAGAAGGTAGCGCTGATGAGCAGTATCATGATAATAATCCCGGTCACCGCACCAACGTTAACCAGGTTAAATATAGACCCTGCAATCGTTACCAGCAATAGGAGGAGAAATGTATAGCTGAACACCCTGATTTCGCCCCGCCGCATAAAATGGGAACGCAATGCATTAATAACGTCGTGTCTGTCGTACCTGAACTGAATATGCATTCGCGTGTGTCACAAAAATTTACTTGTTGGTGATAGGCATTGGCGCCTCTACGTCATCCACTGCGGTAACGGGGGCCAGTTTCTTCTGCACGGCAGAAGCCTGCTTTTCGCCCAGGCTCTCTTCATTAAGTCCCGGGAAGTTCTTTTTAATGAACTGGAAGTATTGTTGTAAGGCTTTCGGATCAATTTTAAAGGGCGCAGCCATGCTTTTGCCCTGCGACACCTGTGTCGACTGACTATTATTAATCTTCGACTCGTTTTGCAGGTACCATTTGTATAACCCCACCACTGCACTTTCCATTTCAGCCTCGTCCACCTTTACTGCCTCGGTATTATTGGGCATCGTCCAGATGAAATCCTCGAAACGTGTAGCCTTTTTAGTGCTCCTTGTATTGGTGGTGGTAGTTGTAGTTGTGGTGGAGGAAGAAGTGCTGCCCGCCGGGCCGCCTTTCTCATTATTATTACCCTTATCGCCGTTGTTAAAAACAACGGCCCCATCGCCCGGACCCGGAACAGGTCCTGCCTGGCAGTCGCCTTCAGCTGACGCTGATGCGGCTGTAACCAGTGCGATTGACAGCAAAAACAACTGCTTTTTCATAAGGGTAAATGCTTTTTGATGGCTTAAAAATAGTAAATAAAAACAAGTTTTCCACATTTTGGGGAGGCATTGGCCAAATTTAATTTGGTCCCCTTCTGACCGCACGGGCTTTAAACGCAGGAGGCAGCTTCAATATTATCTGGTCGCCAGCATTTTATCTCTCCCCGGCCGCCGTTGCGTCGCTCCCTTCAGCCTTAGACAGGTACGACAAGCATAGGCGTACCGGCAACCGACCGGCAGGCTATTAGGGCGGAGCAGCCACACTCCCGGAATTACTGCGCGAAGACCCACGAGGTCCGGCTCCGCTAACGATAACCTTACGGATGAGGTTCATTATGCACAGCTCGTTGTCGTTCCACATGGATCCCAGGCAGACCTCGGTCACATCTTTCGTTGATCCTTCGTTTATACTTCGTTCACCTTAGGTTCAAGCTAGGTTTGTGAACCTATATCGAACCTACCTTGAACCTATCTTGAACCTAGGATGAACCTAGGATGTCTATAGGATCGCGCAGGGAGGGTCTAGTCCTGGTCTAGGTCCCGGAATAGGTTTACATTAATCGTTAGAAAATCCTGATTTAAGTTTACACTACTAAATAATAATCCTGATTTGGGTTTACATGGCAGTTTCCTGGTACTTTGTTTTCGGTTTACACCCAGGTCAATAAACCGGATTAAGGTTCACACCTGTTGTTGTTAATCAGTATAAGGGCTTGGTTCGTCCTGATAGGATTGCACCCGCGTTAAAAATCCTGGCTAAGAGTAGCATTATTGTTGGGCAAAATGCAAGAGCTAAAAATAAGTTGAAACGGGAGCCAGACTATGAAGTGGATTATAGTGGCGGCCGAACAGCGGAATAAAACTGGCTAAAAAACAAAAGCAATGGGCGAACCATTGCTTTCGAGAGTCATTTTACGGTGCATGAAGATTCACGCGGTGTAGGAATATTTTTGGTTTTTCATAGGACAGTAACCATATAAAAATTAATACAGTAGCAAATATAATAATATTTAAACATTATTAATATGTCCAGATCAGAAATAGCCAAACATTAAAAATTAGCTTAATAAATAAGAAATATTTAAAGAAGGGGCTGCTTTTTAGATATTATATAAATAATTATAATAATGCGACATTGGGGAATGTTGCGTAGTATTTCCACAGACCCTACTAGTTCGAGCGCAACTGGTAAAGTTTCATCGTCATGCCAGAAAAAGGGTAAAATGTAAGGATCCGAACGGATGTTTTAACAGAACGAACACGATCTTTTAGAAGGTAAGCGGGCAGAAGTACGAAATAAATATTTACGAAGAAGAGCGTAGCGGGTGAGAAAGAAGCTTCCTGAAATGTAGTGTGATGGAGATTTTCAGCGATTGAGGGAAAAGAAAAGGGCACTTAGAAAAGCGCCCTCAATTTGTTACTATCCTATGAAAACCCTATTTGATAACAAAGGTACATGCGTGTTAACTTTATTTGAAATTTTTGCCTCCGAATAACAAATTATTAACAAAGTCTACATTCCGCGAAAGCTATACACACAGGCGGTTCCGGCGTTTAGCAAAACAGGCGGCATTAGACTATTTGTTAATACTTCGTTAGGAAACGGCGACGTCCAGTAACAGGCCGCCGCCATACCCGTATCAGCTGCAACCCATACTGTTACCGCAGTTCAGGCATTTGTAACAGGTGCCGGACCGTACGGTAATGTGGCCGCAGGTATTACAGGCAGGCGCATCGCTTTGCATGCTGCGCATGTAATCCTGGGTACTATTTTCGCCATTGGCGGCTGATACCGCATGTTTAGCTTTTGCCGGTTGCTGCGGCGCGGGATGGTTAACAGCCCCGATAATCCGCACATTCGACAATTCCGGCTTCACCACGGGCTCATCCCACTCCTCTTCGCCGGTGTTTCCCGGCTCGTCGTGGACATGCACCAGGTCTGTACGGTTCAGGTACTCGTACCCCAGCGCCCGGAAAATATAGTCGATCAGTGAGGTTGCGGAGCGGATGTTCGGATGGTCCACCATACCGGAGGGCTCAAAGCGGGTAAACACGAATTTATCCACGAACTCTTCCAGCGGCACGCCGTATTGCAGGCCTACCGACACAGAAATTGCGAAACAGTTCATCAGGCTTCGCAATGTGCTGCCTTCTTTGGCCAGGTCAATAAAGATCTCGCCCAGGGTACCATCGCTATACTCGCCGGTACGCAGGAACACGGCCTGTCCCCCCACTTTTGCCTTTTGGGTAAAGCCACGCCGTTTAGCAGGCAGCGTTTTCCGCTCAATGATGCGGCTCAATGCGCGTTTCAGCTTCGTATCCGGGCTTTCCTGTACACGTTTATTCACTTCTTCGAGGAGTTCATCCACCGTGAGCTGGTTCAGGTCGATGATCTGGCTGGCGGCTGCAGGTACTTCCTCTTCGGCTTCGGTTTTCTTCTTTTTCTCGGTTTTGTTGCTCAGCGGCTGGCTCAGTTTGGAGCCATCGCGGTACAGGGCGCAGGCTTTAAGGCCCAGCTCCCAGCTAAGGCGATAGGAGTCCGCTATTTCGTCTACCAACGCCTCGTTGGGCAGGTTGATTGTTTTAGAGATCGCACCAGAAATAAAGGGCTGCGCAGCGGCCATCATGCGGATGTGGCCATGCGGGTGAATGTAACGCTGGCCGCTTTTACCACATTTGTTGGCGCAGTCGAATACGGGCAGGTGCGCTTCTTTCAGGTAAGGTGCGCCTTCTACCGTCATGGTGCCGCAAACGTAGTCGTTCGCCGCATCGATCTGTTCGTCCGAGAAGCCCAGCTCGTGCAGGAGATTGAATTCGAAGTTGAAATATTGTTCCGGTTTAAAGCCCGGCGTTGCAGGCATTCCTCGCCAAGGGTATATACATTGAACACGAAGGCGATATCGAAGGCAGACGCCACGGCGGCATCCAGCTTTTTCAGCTCATCGGCGATAAACCCTTTTTCGCTGAGGGTTTGCCTGTTAATATAGGGCGCGCCGGTAAAGGAACCGGTGCCTTTGGCATAATCCACGATCGCTTTTACCTCGTTTTCCTTGTAACCGAGGTTGTGCAGCGCCGTGGGAATGCTCTGGTTAATGATCTTGAAATACCCGCCACCGCTCAGTTTCTTAAATTTCACGAGCGCAAAGTCGGGTTCCACACCGGTAGTATCGCAATCCATCACCAACCCGATCGTGCCGGTGGGGGCAATAACGGTTGCCTGAGCGTTGCGATAACCATATTTCTCGCCCAACTGCACGGCATCGTCCCAGGCTTTGGTGGCCGCTTTCAGCAGGTAATCCGGGCAAAAACGGGCATTTATACCCTGTGGCTTGATCTCGATGCCTTCGTAGGCGTCTACCGCATCATAAGCCGCGGCGCGGTGGTTGCGCATTACACGGAGCATGTCTTCACGGTTCTCCCGGTATTTCGGGAAGGCGCCCAGGTGAGC
This sequence comes from Chitinophaga sedimenti, assembly GCF_023156195.1. Lineage (GTDB taxonomy): Bacteria > Bacteroidota > Bacteroidia > Chitinophagales > Chitinophagaceae > Chitinophaga > Chitinophaga sedimenti. The sequence goes on along the minus strand of NZ_JAKUKA010000001.1, from coordinate 5,272,734 downwards.
GGCCATTTCTGCCGAGGTTTTATAGGATACGCCGGTCATGATCGCCGTAATGGCGCCAGCGATGCCCCGGGCTTCTTCGCTATCGTACGCAATGCCGCTTACCATGAGCATAGAGCCGAGGTTGGCGTAACCAAGTCCCAGCGTACGGTACTCGTAGCTCAGTTGCGCCACTTCCGGCGACGGGAACTGCGCCATGAGTACGGACACTTCCAGCACTACGGTCCACAGGCGCACGGTATATTCAAAACCGCTTACATCGAAGGTATTTGATCCCTCGTCGAAGAACTTGCGCAGGTTCACAGAGGCCAGGTTGCAGGCGGTATTGTCCAGAACATGTATTCCGAGCAGGGATTGGACGCGTTGATACGGCCGCCCTGGGGACAGGTGTGCCACTCATTAATAGTGGTGTCGTACTGTGTACCCGGATCGGCACAACGCCATGCAGCGTAGGCGATCTGGTCCCACAGGCTGCGCGCTTTGATCGAGCGCATGGTTTTACCGGTGGTACGGGCGATCAGGTCCCAATCTCCATCTTTATCTAATTGATGAAAGAAGGTATTAGGGATGCGTACCGAGTTATTCGAATTTTGCCCGGACACGGTCCGGTAAGCTTCTCCTTCGTAATCGGAGGAGTAACCGGCAGCGATCAGCGCGGCCACTTTCTTCTCTTCCTCTACTTTCCAGTTCACGAAACTTTCAATTTCGGGGTGGTCCAGGTCCAGCACACCATTTTAGCAGCCCGGCGGGTAGTACCGCCCGATTTGATAGCGCCTGCCGCGCGGTCACCAATTTTCAGGAAGCTCATTAAGCCGCTGGAAGATCCGCCGCCGCTCAGCTTCTCATCTTCGGCCCTGATGTGGGAGTAGTTGGTACCCACACCCGAGCCATATTTAAAGATGCGGGCTTCCCGTACCCACAGGTCCATAATGCCGCCATCGTTCACCAGGTCGTCGCTTACACTCAGGATAAAACAGGCATGGGGCTGCGGACGTTCGTAAGCGGAAGTGGATTTTTCCAGTTTACCCGTTGTATTGTCTACATAATAATGACCCTGTGGCTTGCCGGTGATGCCGTAGCTTTCGTGCAGACCGGTGTTAAACCATTGGGGAGAATTGGGTACGCAGGCCTGGTTGAGCATGCAGTAGGACAACTCCTCATAAAATATCGTCGCATCTTCCACGGAGGCAAAATATCCAGCCCGTTCTCCCCACATACGCCAGCAATTAGCCATGCGGTGCACCACCTGTTTTACGGAAGTTTCACGGCCAAGGCTGCCATCAGGCTGGGGAACACCGGCTTTACGGAAATATTTCTGGGCCAGAATATCGGTCGCGATCTGCGACCACCCACGGGGCACCTCCACGTTCGTCATCTCAAATACCACATCACCGCCCGGATTCCGGATCACCGACGTTCGTAAATCATATTCAAATTGGTCAAATGGACTTACGCCGTCCCTGGTGAAATGCCCGGCGAAGGCAATCCCGGTTTTTCTTTTCTCTTGATTTTTCATGCCCTTGGGATTTTTTTGGAAAGATTTAGCAAATAGAATATTGTAATCTCGAATGGATTACTAATATAACGCAACGAAAAAGGTTATCGCACTTTTGTTATGCACAGGATGTGCATTGTGAACTTTGCACTTCAAATAATTGTTAATGAATTGTTTAAGGTCTGGCACAGCAGTTGCTCGTATTACTTAAACAAGGAAGCGCAAATCCACGTATAGGCGTTGATAACTAGCATCATAAATTACCGTAAAGCATATTTGTTTCAGCTACTAGCTTATTAGCAAAAAATTTATACATTTGCGACAACCGGAACAATGCATTTGATGTACAAAAAATATACAACTCATTCCTAGAAAAAAGGCCAAAGGATTAAAATCGTTTGCGGTTCTGGTTGATCCGGACAAGGTTACGCCTGACGGGATAGCCGAACTCACTGCGAAATGCACCGAAGCCAAGGTCGACTACCTGTTCTTGGGCGGCAGCCTGGTCATCACCAATCATCTCGATGAAGTGATCCAGCAGATCAAAGCCACTTGTGACATCCCGGTAGTATTGTTCCCGGGCAGCCCTTCACAGGTTTCCAGGTACGCAGATGCATTGTTATATCTTTCTGTCATTTCCGGTCGTAATGCAGAATTACTGATCGGACAACACGTTATTTCAGCCGTTCCGGTTAAAAAAGCGGCCTGGAAGTAATTTCCACAGGCTATATGGTGGTAGACGGCGGCGCCCCTACTACAGTATCCTACATCAGCAATACCAATCCCATTCCGGCAGATAAAGACGATATCGCAATGGCGACGGCCATGGCGGGTGAAATGCTGGGCAATAAAGTAATATATATGGACGCCGGCAGCGGCGCGCGTAAAGCGATCACCGAAAGTATGATCCACCGCGTGAGCAGCATGGTAGACATCCCGGTAATTGTGGGCGGGGGCATCCGCGATGCCGAAAAGGCCTACCTGAACTGTAAAGCCGGGGCCGACATTATTGTAGTGGGCAACGCAATAGAGAAAGATATTTCCCTCATAAAAGAGATAGCGGACGCGGTACACACCGCCCCGGTTAAGATCTAAAGAGAAAGGGTTTGATGTTAACATCAAACCCTTTCTCTTTTTTATAAGCTCATCATTTCTTTAAACTTCACCGCCTGTCTCCGGCTCACTTCTATCTTTTCCCCACCTTTCATTTCCAGTAACAATCCACCGTTAAAATAAGTATCGATCTTTTCGATCATCCTCAGGTTCACGATATGCTTGCGGTTAGCACGGAAAAACACCCTTTCGTCGAGGCGCTCTTCGAGTGCATTCAGCGATTTCAGGATCAGCGGCTTATTGGTTTCGAAATATACACGGGCGTAGTTGCCAACGCTTTCGAACAGCCTGATCTCCTGAAGTTTAACGAACCAGCAGCGATCACCATCTTTTACGAACACTGGTCGTTTTCGGAGAGGATATTACGCAGGCCGGCTGCTGCGGCCAAACGCTCCTTTTCTTCCTGCTGATGTAATTTATGGATAGCGTCTGCCAGCCTTTTGGGCTCTACCGGTTTAAGGAGGTAGTCCAGGGCATTGTACTCAAACGCTTTGAGCGCATACTCGTCGTACGCCGTAGTAAAAATCACCTGTGGCGCACGCTCCAGCTCTGCCAACAGGTCAAAGCCCGTTTTGTCCGGCATCTGGATGTCCGGGAACAGGAGGTCCGGGCGTAACGTCTCTATCTTTTCTACCCCATCTTTCGCATTTACCGCCTCTCCAATCACTACGATCTCCGGATGGTCTGCCAGCAGCTTCTTTAACTCGCTCCTGGCCAGGCGCTCATCATCAATAATCAATGCTTTTTTCATACCGTCTTTGTAATTGGTTGATGAAATTTCAACTGCCGTAGCCCGGCTATTGCCAGCTTACACTGCATAACCCTCATTGGTGTGCGACAGATGCGTTTTCGATTCAGATGTTAAATTATTAAAAAAATCCGTGCTAAACCGGTTTACCTAGTGACGAGCGGAAAAATAATGTGTTAAAAGAGCGGCATTAACACTTTAGCTTCAACCGTTTGTGCATCGAGGTTCCGGATTTCGAAGGAGGCGCGTTTGCCGAACAGTATTTCCAGCCTTGCGCGGGTGCTTTGCAGCCCGAATCCACCGCCATTCGATAACCTTTCCCTGATTTGTCCCGTATTCCGGATCGTCAGTTCGTGTTGTGTATTGTCCTTCAAATGTGAAGCCACGGAAATCACCCCTCCCCTTATTTCCCGGGAAATGCCGTGTTTAATGGCATTCTCCACCAGCGTTTGCAGCATCATCGGGGGAATTGGCAGCTCCAGCGTTTCCGGATCAATGTCGTATTGTATTTTCAGGCGTTCCTCGAAACGGATATGTTCCAGCGCCAGGTAATCTCGTACGATGTTCAGCTCATTCTCCAGGCTTACCATTTCCACTTTTTCTACCTGCATGGAGCTGCGCAGGATGTTAGACAGCTCGGTGATGGCGGTACGCGCACGTTGCGGGTTCTCATCTACCAAAGCCCGGATGCTGTTTAAGGCATTAAAAATGAAGTGCGGATTCAGCTGGGCCTTGATGGTTTTGAGTTCCAGCGTACGCACCGTAGCCTCCAGCTTCAGTTTATCCAGCTGCACATTCCGGCTCTTTTCCACGTAATGCCAGGTAAAGTAAATCGCCGCCCATAAGGTTAAAATGGCCGACTGTTGCAGGAAGGAATACATGAACGAAGGCACCATACTCTCTCCCACCGGGCTGAATAACAGCCGGAAAGCCGTAAGCACCGCTGCATCCAGCACCGCGCAAAAGATAATACCGAATGAAAAATAGAAAACCGCCCGCTCAAAAGGCAGCTCCATCCAGCGGTATTGCACCGCCACGGAGCGGAAAGCATGGGTGAGCAGGATGCCCAGCAACACCACCATAAAGGTATACAGCACCAGGTAAAGGTCTACCCGGTCGAAGAAAAAGGCAAAAAAATGAAAATAACGGCATAGAGTCCCCACCCCAAAATCTGACACCACCAATATTTAGAAAGCTGATTAAGCATAGTATAAATTAGGGAACTCCTCTGATTAAATCAAAAATACCGTATGACCATGGCCACCTGAAGGCAAATTGTACCAATGGTGGTATAGCCGTTTAAATGGGAAAGCCATGAAAAAGCTGGGCCGCATTGGATATTATGCTATTTTTGAGTTTTAAAACCCTAAAGCTGATATGGACATTACGGCAGGTCAACTATTGAGCCAGATCGAATATCCCTCCGACTTGAGGAAACTGAGCAGGGAGCAATTGCACCAGGTTTGCGACGAGCTGCGCCAGTTTATTATAGACCAGGTGAGCGTGCATGGCGGCCATTTTGCCGCCAGCCTTGGTGTTGTGGAGTTGACGGTAGCCCTGCATTACGTTTTTAATACGCCTTACGATCAGCTGGTGTGGGACGTAGGTCACCAGGCTTACGGACACAAAATTCTCACCGGCAGGAAGAGCGTTTTTCATACTAACCGTAAATATGGGGGCATCAGTGGATTCCCGAAACGGTCGGAAAGTGATTACGACACCTTTGGCGTAGGCCACTCGAGCACCTCCATTTCGGCGGCGCTGGGCATGGCCATGGCCTCAAAATACAAAGGAGAACACGACCGCCAGCACATTGCTGTTATCGGCGATGGCTCTATGACCGCGGGCATGGCCTTCGAAGCGCTGAACCACGCAGGCGTGGCCAATGCGAATGTGCTCATTATCCTCAATGATAACTGCATGTCCATTGACCCGAACGTGGGCGCCCTCAAGGAGTACCTGACCGACATCACCACCTCGCACACCTATAACAAGCTGCGCGACGATGTATGGAACATGCTCGGCAAACTGCCTGTAGGTAAAAAGTTCACGCGCGATATGGCTTCTAAATTCGAAGCCAGCATCAAAGGCCTGGTATCCAAATCCAGCAACCTGTTCGAATCGCTGAACATGCGCTACTTCGGTCCCATCGATGGCCACAACATTTCCAAACTCGCCGATACCCTACAGGACCTGAAAGATATTCCGGGCCCGAAACTGCTGCACGTAGTCACCACCAAGGGTAAAGGTTATTCCCTCGCCGAGAAAGACCAGACCAAGTGGCATGCGCCCGGACTGTTCGATAAAATCACCGGCGAGATCTTCAAGAAAATTCCCGAAGGACCACAGCCACCTAAATACCGGGATGTATTTGGTCTGACGATGATAGAACTGGCAGAGCAGAACGATAAGGTGATGGGTATTACCCCCGCTATGCCTTCCGGCTCTTCGCTCAAGTTCATGATGGAAAAGATGCCTGACCGCGCATTCGATGTAGGCATCTGTGAACAACACGCGGTGACACTGTCGGCCGGCCTGGCTACGCAGGGTATGCGGGTGTTTTGCAACATTTACTCTTCGTTCATGCAGCGCGCGTACGACCAGGTGGTACACGATGTGGCGATCCAGAACCTGCCCGTTGTGTTATGCCTCGACCGTGCCGGCCTGGTAGGTGAAGACGGCGCTACGCATCATGGTGCGTACGATATCGGGTTTATGCGTTGCATTCCCAACCTGGTGATCTGCTCACCGATGAATGAAGAAGAACTGCGTAACATGATGTATACGGCACAGCTGCCCGAACAGGAATCACCAGTGGTGATCCGTTACCCGCGTGGTGAAGGCGTAATGCCCGACTGGCGCAAACCGTTTACCAGGATGCAGTTTGGCAAGGGCCGTAAAATCCGCGATGGCCGCGATGTAGCAATACTCTCGTTCGGGCACCCGGGCAACTTCGTTACCGAAGCCTGCCGCCAGCTGATGAACGACGGACTGGAGCCGGCACACTACGATATCCGTTTCGTTAAGCCGCTCGACAAAGAATTATTGCATGAAGTATTCTCCCGCTTCGACAAAGTGATCACGGTAGAAGACGGCGCGGTGCGCGGCGGCTTCGGCAGTGCGATCCTGGAGTTTATGAGCGAATATAATTACAAGGCCGATGTTAAAATCCTCGGCATTCCCGATCACCTCGTAGAACATGGCAAACCCGCCGAACTGCACCGCGAATGTGGTTACGACGCTGCCGGCATTGCATCTGCAGTAAGGGAAATGATGAGCAGCCAGGTGACTGTAAGCAACGCTTAACAGCCGGCTAATAAGATTTCGGGGCAGTAGCGATACTGCCCTTTTTTATGACGAAAACCCTGCCCGAAAAACATGGACGAGCTATATATATCATTGCGCATCACAGGGATCAAAAAAGAAGCACACGATACCTTCACCTATCGTTTTGAACGAACGGACGGTGCACTGCTCTCCTATAAAGCCGGGCAATTTCTCACTTTCATTATTCACTTACATGGCCTGGAATTGCGCCGCTCCTATTCCCTGAGCAGCACGCCGGGCATTGATGCCGAACCTGCGGTTACAGTGAAATGGCGTGAGAACGGCGAAGTTTCGCGGCATATCATCCATCACTGGCGCGTAGGCGATGTAGTAACGTCGTTATTGCCGTCGGGGCGGTTTACGTTGCAGACGGATGCGAACAACCAGCGCGATATATTTCTACTGGGTGCAGGCAGCGGCATTGCGCCTTTATATGGCCTATTGCGACAAGCGTTGCGCGATGAACCGGGAAGTAAGATCACGATGATTTACAGCAGCAAAAACGAGCAGCACGCTGCTTTTCATGACGAGTTGCGGGCACTGGCCGCTGAACATGCTGCGCGCTTTACACTGTTATTCTTTTTTAGTGATCCTACCGAAAAAAGTGAATATACCTACCGGCGTATCGGCAATGGCCTGCTGGAAATACTCACCCCTAAACACCTGGCCTATGCGCGCAAAGACGCGCAGTTCTTTATTTGTGGTCCGCTCGAATATATGCGCATGTGCATTTTCACGCTTACGTTCATGGGCTTTTCGGAAGATCAACTGCGTAAAGAAAACTTTACGGTAAACACCCAATTTTTGATACAGAAAGCAGGGATACCGACCGACACATCCCTAAAACAAATAACACTTATCCGGCAGGGGAATGAGATAAAATTCGATGTGGCCGGTAATCAAAACATCCTGCAAACGGCCCTTAACAAAGGAATAACAATGCCTTACAGCTGCAAGGGCGGCGTGTGCGGATCGTGTACTGCAAGGTGTTCCGAAGGCAAGGTATGGATGGCCGCAAACGAAGTGCTGACGGACAATGAAGTAGCGCAGGGCTTCATTCTTACCTGCGTAGCTTATCCCGTTTCCGGCCACGTGAAAATAGAAATGTAAGCTGTAAACGCGGTGGCTTGCGCATTGCGGCCGTTTGATAGTTGGTTTTATTTACATAATTTCAACCGAAAACGTAGAAACGGATGCGCCATTCGGCAGTTAAAGCGGCTTGTTTATTCCTCGTGTGGGGACTGGTGTGGGTGAATATAAACGACCGGTTGCTGTCGCGCGGCATCACTGCGTTTCCTACCATTGCCCCCAATATCTTACACCATCTTTTACTCTCTTTTTTGTGCTGATATCTGCCCTGGCGGTGTACCTGATGGTACGTAATGCCACGCGGACAGCGCGCGCAGAACAGCCCCTTACAAAGATATGTTCTACGGGCACCCACTTCCGATGTGGGTATATGATACCGATACATTAAGATTTCTGGCGGTGAACGATGCGGCTATAGAACGTTACGGCTTCAGCCGCGAAGAGTTCCTGCGCATGACTATTTTGCAGATCAGGAATGAAAATGAGGGGCCTAAGCTGCTCGAAGCGCAGCGAAACAACGTTCTCAGCAAATCGTACCGCGGCATATGGCAGCATCGCAAAAAGACGGGTGAGAATTTTATGGTGGAAATATACTCCGTGCCCTGTCACTATCACCGTAAAATCGGGCGCATGGTCATGGCTATCGATATTGATGCGGAAATAAAATCTACCGTACAGGCGCGCGATTTCGGCACACGTTACGAACTGCTGGCCAAAGTAACACCCGATGCTATTTACTATTGGGATATGCGCACGAACGCCGTTACCTGGAACCATGGGCCCAGCACACTTTTCGGCTACCAGGAGCGCGAAGTGGAGTCCAGCCTGCAATGGTGGGAAGTGCGCATACATCCAGACGATTATGACCGGGTATTAAAGTCGCTGCGCAACGCCATTCGCTTTGGCAACGTACACTGGTCGGAACGTTATCGCTTCCGTTGCTCGAACGGTGAGTATAAACATGTTTACGCGCGTGGCAGCATCATCTACAATAAACAGCAGGAAGGACAGCGCATGGTGGGCGTAGTGCAGGACATCGATAAAGAAGTAAAACAACAGGAACAAATTACCCTGCTGTCGTTAGTGGCCAGTCAGACCACCAATACCGTGTTCATCCCGGATGCCGATGGACGTATCGAATGGGCGAACGACGCCTTTTGCCATCATACCGGTTTTTCCCTGAAAGAAGCTACCGGCAAACACCCGAGCGAATTAATGGCCGGATCGGATACTAGCATGGATGCTCTGAAGCGGATAGGCGATAAAATGACCGCCGGCATCCCTTTCTCCGCGGAGCTGGTACAATACCGTAAAAACGGCGAAAGCTACTGGGCGTATATGACTGTAACGCCGGTGCTGGACGACGATGGCCGGGTCGAAAAATTCATTTCCATTCAAACCGATATCACTGAAAAGAAGCAGTTCGTAACACAGCTGCAGGAGCAAAACAATACCCTGCGCGAAATTGCCTGGATGAATTCGCACGAACTAAGGCGTCCCGTATCTTCCATACTGGCCATTACTTCGCTGATCGATAAAGACAGCAGCGACCAGGCCACTAACCTGCGCCTGATTATCATGCTGCAAAAGTCTGTTACCGAGCTGGATGAAATGATCCACCGGATGCAATCGAAACTGAAACAGCAGGAAGACGACCTGCTTTAACTATCGGTGAGCTTCAAAATGAAAGAAATCCCCTTTTAATTCATCGTATAACTTATGGAAAGTCCCCATTCGTTCATGTAATTCGTCGTGGCCCTCGACCGGGCGGTCGTGATGTTCGATCCACGCATTGTTGAGCCTGCGGTTGGTTTGCTTCAGATCGTGGAACAGCTCATCAGCCACTTCGAGCTGGCGGATAAACAGGTTCTGGAAGTGCTCTACCTGCACCATGCGTTCCCGTGTCATGTCGCGGCGCGAAATACGTTCGAGACGGAGGTCGCGCATTGATTTTACTTCCTGGCGAACATCTTCAACTTCATGTTTCCAGGACAGCAACTGTTCCTGTTCTGCGGTTTGTGTTGGAATTTCCATGATCAATTGATTTTGCGTTTCGGATTATTGAGTGCATGCTCATCATTCACTATGGCTTGTCAATATCGTTTCATGGGCGAGGATGCTAATGGCTGCGGTATCATTATGTTGGGAACGATGGCCATGCTTCTGTTTGCTCTTGTATACCTAAGTTACGACGTTTTCCCTATATGGGACAAGGGCTTTTTGCACAAAAAAGCGAAGGCCCCGCCGTTCGGCAGGGCCTGATTCGCCTGTTTATTGTTTGTTGTAACCTCTAATGTAAAAATGCATTGTACATCCACACCAATTTCTCCTGTTCACGAATGTAGGTAGTGATGAGGTCATTGGTACCATCATCGCCCAATTCGTCGCTTACACTGCTTACCTCTCTTTCCAGCTGAATAAGCGTTTTAAAACCTTCCAGGATGTGCTTTACCGTGGATTCTGCGCCGCTGTCGTTGGTAATTTCCTTGATAGCAGACAGTTCCACGTATTGAGAAAAACTGTGTACAGGAGTAAAGCCCAGGGTCAGGATCCTTTCTGCGATTTCATCGATTTTAACGAGTGCGTCGGTGTACAGTTCTTCAAACTTCACATGAAGGGTAAAAAACTTATCACCTTTAATATTCCAGTGGAAACCACGGGTGTTCTGATAAAATATCTGGTATGCGGCCAGCAGGTTATTCAGTTTATCTGCCAGCTCTTTTGCGGTCTTTTTCTCGAGGCCTATTGTTGCAGTATTTGTTGCCATATGAGTAAGGGTTATATTAATGAGTAAATTGTGTTAACGGAATATCGATAATCAAAAACTTTGCCGCATCCAGTGCTTTGATCGATGCTGCACTAAAGCTGCTGATGCCGATCGCATCACGGCGTTGCAACACTTCCCCTCTACTTCTATCGTACCTTCGAGTACGAATATATACGCGCCGTTATAGGCTTCGTGCGGTGTGTACACCAGCTCTTTTCCTGCATCAAAGTTGCCTATAGAAAACCAGGCATCCTGATGAATCCAGAGGGCATCATCTTCCTTATTGGGAGAGATGATGGTTTGCAGTTGATTATGCTGACCGGCAGGATCAAACGAACGTTGATCGTACCGCGGCGTTACATTGCGCTCGCGCGGGAACAACCATATCTGTAAAAACTCCGCGGCTTCTGTTTTGGAGGCGTTGAATTCAGAATGCACCACCCCTGTACCGGCCGACATGATCTGTACATCGTTCGCATTGATGACACCATGCGTGCCCAGGTTATCCCGGTGTTCCAGCGCGCCTTTCAGCACGATGCTAATGATCTCCATATTATCGTGCGGATGTGCGCCGAAGCCCATACCGCCGGCCACCACATCATCATTAAGCACCCGCAAGGCACCAAAGTGGATGCGGTCTGCATTATAATATTGCGCGAAGCTGAAGGTGTGATAACTCTTTAACCAACCGTGATCGGCACACCCGCGTGAGTCCGCACGGTGAATGATCTTTTGCATATCGTTGTGCTTTAATTACGACACAAATGTCCGCTTAAACACCCCGTTTTACAATGGACGAATTTGCATAAATGGTGTACATTTTTATCCATCCAACTAAAAGCAAAAAGCCCCGGAGTGTTCCGGGGCTTCGTACAATATGTGGTAATACTATACCAGTTCTGCTTCGTAAGTAATGTCCGTATTCAACAGTTTGGAAATAGGACAGTTCTGTTTTGCATCCAGCACCAGTTCATCGAATTTTGCCTTATCGATGCCCGGCACGGTAGCCTTCACGGTGAGGTGAATGTTGGGAATAGCGCCATTTTCAAATGTAACAGCCGCTTTGGTATCGATGTTACCCGGCGTGAAACCCGCGCCGGTAAGATTAAAGCTCAGTTTCATCGTGAAACAACCGGCGTGTGCGGCCGCGATCAGCTCTTCAGGGTTGGTGCCGATGCCGTCTTCGAAGCGGGTGTTGAACGAATACTGGGTATCTTTTAATACGCCGCTGTCGGTAGAGAGTTTGCCTTTGCCTTCTTTACCGGTACCCTGCCAATTGGCAGTAGCAGATCTTTTCATGGAAATATACTTTTTTGGGTGAATAATTTTTAGATGGTTAACGGCCGCAAATGCAGTGCCGTTCTTAAAGATAAATAAAAAGCCGGGCAATGCAAGCATTACCCGGCTACACTTAACTCCTGACAACCGTTCTACACTATTTCTACAAAATCTTCCAGCGGTTTCCGTACTTTCTTCTTATGCTGATAAATATCGTCAGCGGCGCGGAAGCCAACTGCGGCCAATACTACGGTGCGCAGGTTCCTTTCTTTCAGCCCCAGAATTTCATCGTAAGCGGTTGCGTTAAACCCTTCCATGGGACAGGTATCGATTCCTTCTACCGCGCAGGCAGTGAGTAGTGTGCCAAGGGCGATGTACGCCTGTTTGGAGGTCCACACTGCCGCTTTCTCTTGTTCCATTTTTTGAATCTGTCCCTTCATCATCGCCGCAAACCCTTCGAGGGCATCGGTTTCCACGTTACGTGTGCTTGCAGTCAACTTCACATAATCATCTATATGGGTATCGGCCAGTTCGTCCACTCTTGCAAAAATCACCAGGTGCGAAGCATCTGTTATCTGTGACTGGTTATTCGATACCGCCTTCAATTGTTCCCTTATCACCGGATCATTTACCACTATTACTTTATAGGGCTGCAAGCCATAAGAGGAGGCTGAGAGATTGGTTGCTCTGAGTATCCTGTCCAACTGCGCGGCACTCATTTTCTTCACCGGATCAAACTTCTTCGTAGCATAGCGCCACGACAGTTTTTCAAGAATATCCATTACTAAATAATTAAGCTTGTTTAATGAGCTGAACGTTCGCCAGCAATTTCACGTCATCACTTACCACAATACCACCAGCTTCTGTAGTAGCTGTCCATTTCAGGCCAATCTTTACGGCTGATTTTACCGGAGATTTCGAAACCTGCTTTGGTTTGACCCCATGGGTCTACGGTAATACCAGCGTATTCCACATCCAGTTCAACCGGTTTGGTATTGTCGCGGATAGTAAGGTTGCCGGTGAGCTTGTAATGCTCGTTATCTTTTTTAACGATACCTGTTGATTCAAATTTGATCAGCGGGAATTCAGCGGCATTGAAGAAGTCGTCGCTTTTCAGGTGACCGTCGCGTTGTTCGTTTTTAGTGTTGATGCTGTCTACCTTCGCTTCGAAAGAGATCTTAGCATCAGAGAAGTCGTCATTGGCGGCTTCAACAGTAGCGTCATAATCAGTAAAGAAACCGTTCACGTTAGTGATCATCAGGTGTTTTACTTTAAATTCGATTTCGCTGTGTGAAGCATCAATTTTCCAGGTTGCCATTGTTGTTAATTTTAATTTTTTAGTAGATAAGAGTGTGTATGATCAAGTTAATTCAATCGTCCCATGCGGCTCGTTGTAATCCTGTATGGCCTGCGTAATTTCTTCCTGCGTATTCATGAGGAAGGGGCCATACGCGAATACCGGTTCGTTAATTGGTTCGCCGTTAAGCACCAGTAAGGAAACATCGGAAACGGCAGTTATGTTTATTTCTTCGCCTTCGTTGCCGAAACTTACGATCTCTACTTGTTTGGAAAGATGTGTTTCGTTGAATTCCACTTCTCCTTTCAGTACCACGACGCCGGTATTGTAACCTTCGGGCAGTTGCAGGGTGATATTGCGGCCTGCTTTCAGCTGCACATCGTACACATTAATTGGTGTAAACGTGCGGGCGGGACCGTACAACCCTTCGAACTCACCGGCAATTACGCGGAGGTAGCTGCCGTCGTTCCAGGATTTCACCGGGATGTCTTCTCTTAATAAGGTCTGGTATCCCGGTTTAGTCATTTTATGTGCTTTGGGCAAATTCACCCACAATTGTGCCATCTCTATGGTGCCGCCTCGTTTTGAAAACCCGGCTTCATGCTTTTCTTCGTGCACGATACCGGAGGCGGCGGTCATCCATTGTACGTCGCCTTCGCGCAGTTTGCCGTATGCACCGGTAGAGTCGCGGTGCTCCGGGGCTCCCTGATAAACGATGGTCACCGTTTCAAATCCCCGATGAGGGTGCTGGTCAACGCCCCGTGGCTTATCAGTTGGCGGAAAGTATACCGGGGCGGCATAATCGAGCAAAAGAACGGGCTAATGGCTTTCCCGATGCGGTTACCGCTGGGGAAGAGGTTCTGTACGCGGAATCCATCGCCCACCATATTGGGTTTTGATCCTTTGTACACCTGCGTTACTTGTTTGCTGGTTTTCATTGTTGTCTCCTTTTTTGATGTTGACAGCACAAAAATACGTGTTATAACATCTTTCCTGAATGGACTAATTGCTGTAAGTGGTGGACTTTTTATCCTTTTTTACTTAATCATTGATTATCAATGATTTGATTTTGCTAATATGAGGCCTGTTTGTAAGGTATGGGTAGTTTTTGGTGGATTGTCATAGGGATGGGGGATTTGATGGATATATTATGTACACATGGTGCACGCTCTTGAGATCCGAGGTACGCTGAGCCATGTATAAGATCCGAGGTACCCTGGGCCATGTATACATGGTACACCCTCTTGCGTTCAGAGGTGCGTTGGGGCCATGTATACATAGCCCAATAAAAAAGGGCAACCATCGTCGCCCTTTCTTCAATATCAATGGGTAAACACCCCATTTACCCGCGAAGCCTCTTTAAACTCCGATGGCGTCTGGTTCGTATATTTCTTAAAAAATCTGCTGAAATAATGCGGGTCTTCAAACCCAAGGTTATACGCAATCTCCTTCGCTGTTAAATCGGTATTGTATAAATACCGTTGCGCCTCCAGTATAATCCTGTTCCGGATATGCTCACCTGCCGTAATTCCCGACAACTGTTTGCTCACCTCATTCAACAACACTGGTTTGATATGCAGCAGGCCCGCGTAATCCGACACGTTCTTCAGGTCGCGGAACTTTTCTTCGATCAGTGTTTTAAACTGCAGAAACAGCGAACTGTTATGCGATAAATGCGTATCCGGTGCAAAGGTATCTCTCGCGTTCTGCAGGCGTGACGATAGCACCAGGAAATAACGCAGCAGTCCATGAAACGCACTTTCGTAGTCACTTTCCTTATGATGAATCTCCTTCACCATTGCTTTTACCAGCCATTCGAAATCCGCCTGCTGCTCTTCCGGCAAATGCAACACGGAACTGAAATGGCTATTGAAAAACAAACCCGAGTTAATACCTGATGATAACTGCGCCTGATCTTTCAGACACATGAACGCGTCGTGAAAAGCGATCATATAACCATCGGCCTTATCTGAGAATTCCATCTTGTGTACCTGGCCAGGCGCGAGAAAAAACAACGTGTTATCCTGCACCTCGTGGGTAACGGTATCGATGGTATGTTTCAGGTGACCACATTTAATCCAGTAGATGGAATAAAAGTCGTGGCGATGTGGTGTTTCGTTATGTTCAAAAAAGGTATCGCCCAGGTTGCAGATGGTCGATACGATGAAAGGTGTTTCTTCCTGGCCGTAATCCGGCAGGGACACTATTTCGATATGATCGCGTTTATCACTCATCAAATACAACCGGCTCAGCGTCTTCCGGGCGGTCAGCGGGATCTACATATTCAATAATAAAATTGTTGCGGCCCTCTCCCACCATGATCGACAAATACTTTGCCTGCACCAGTTCCAGCATACCGAGGAACAGGAAAATGGCGTGTATGCGGTCTTTACAGTGATCAAATATCTTCTCGAAAGCCATAGTACGCTCACCTGCCGCCAGTTCCATCATATACTCGCGGGAACCTTCCATGGTGTAATCGTATTTATACACCACGTGCTGCGGTTTGTTGTTGCGCTCTTTCACGCGCTGCATTACCTTCTCAAAGGTTTTCGTAAGCTTAAAGAGCGTCAGCGTTTGCACCTCTGTACCTTCACTGGTCATTTCACCGATCAGGTTCAGCTCCTTCGCAATGTTACCGCGTCTGATCTGCAACATTCGCTCCGCCTCTTTCTCCGCCAGTTCAATCGCCGCCTGCTTGTACCGTTTGTATTCCAGGATCTTGTCTACCAGCTCCTGGCGCGGGTCAATCTCATTACCCGCCTCGTCGATCTCTTTGCGCGGCAGCAACATCTTAGCCTTAATGCGCATCAGTGTACTCACGAAAAGTATAAATTCACTCGCCAGCTCAATGTTCAGCGATTCCATTTCATGAATGTAATTCAGGAAGTCGCGGGTAATGCCACTGATGGGGATGTTGTAGATGTCCAGCTCGTCGCGCTCAATAAAGAACAACAACAGGTCAAAGGGGCCTTCGAACTGCGGGAGCTTGATTTTATATATTTCTTGTTCTGCCAAGACCTTGATTATAAGTTAGTTAAAAGCAATAAACCTGCTGTTAAGACCAGCAGGTTTATCAAAAATAACATAATTTTCCCGGAATCAGAAGATGGCCGCAAAGCCGATCCCGATCACCTGTTTTATCTGTAGCCGTGGCCCCATGACACCCGTTTTCGTGTTCTCGAACACCTTCACGTCATCGTCGTAAATCATATCCAAGTTCACCGTTGCCGACAGGTATTTGTTCACCTTCATAGATAACACGTTGGTCCAGAACACGTCTACGTTACCCGGATTCTGTTTATAGTTGGAAAACAGTTCCAGTTTGCTTTTATACACAATGTTTTTCATGATCTCCTTATTCCAGTTGGCGGATAAGTAGGCGCCGAACTCGCTCTTCACATGCCTGCCCGTATCCACGCCATAGGCGCCGCGTGCAGACAGGGAATCTGACAACACCACCACCCAGCGGCCGGTTACCGGCGACAGGAACAATGAGAACTCTTTATTAGGCTTATAATCCAGACCGGGAGAGAGTAAAATATACGCCGGTGAAAAGAACTTAGACACCAGCTGCCGCGACGTGTCCGTATACAGGTAACCGTTGGCAAACTGTGTGCGCAGGTTAAAGAGTGCACTCGCATACCAGTTGCTGCCGATATCATAACCATATTTGGTGGTAAGGTCAATACGGTCATCACTTTTACGCATACCCAGGCTCGTGGTTTTCACATAACCATAGGCCAGGTCCAGCGTGTTATCCCAGGCATTGCGGCCTTTGGCATAATTCGCGAATACAGACAGTGTTGCGCCGGCTGACAGGGAGAATTTATCACCGCCCGCCGCCCAGTTGGTGAGCGAGCCCTGGTTAGCGTTCAAGTTGAAGGTTCCCCCTTTTTTCCATAGATTTTTGGAGGTATCGGCATCATTCCGTTTGATCTTCTTCCAATTTTCTTCGCGGGCTTTCTTTAAGGCATCTTGTGCATATAGCAGGTTCACCGCCAGTAGCAGGGCGGTGAACAGACCTAATTTCTTCATTTCTCGTAATGGTTTATTTAAACATTCTTCTGTTTGATAGCATCGCGGATCTCCATCAACAGTTTTTCTTCTGTAGTAGGACCAGCGGGGGCTGCGGGCGCTGCTTCTTCCTTCTTTTTAAATCGGTTGATGGTTTTGATCACCAGGAATATAGCAAAGGCAATAACAATAAACTCTAAGAAAACCTGGATGAAAATGCCATACTTCACTTCTGCGGTTCCCACTTTTATCATCCATGTCTTAAAATCAAAGCCACCGATCAGGATGCCTACCAATGGCATGATAATGTTTTCAACCAATGCATTTACGATCTTACCAAATGCTGCACCGATCACTACGCCGACAGCCAGATCAATTACATTACCCTTAGTGGCAAACTCTTTGAACTCTTTAAAAAATGACATGTTGTAAGGTTTAAATGGTTACTGGTTCTTCGGAAAGAACACGCGATATTAATATTTTGTTCTCTTTATTGCGATTTTTTTAACCCGGGATAGGCCATTTTCAGCTTTACCAGTGTGTCTCTCACTGTTTTAGCGATCACATATTCTTTGTACCAGTTCTGATCGGCAGGTACAATCGTCCAGGGCACTTCATTGCATTGTTCAAACACATCATCGTATGCCTTGCGGTACTCGTCCCACAGTTTCGCCTCTTCAAAATCGTTCGCATTGTACTTCCACATCTTACGCGGGTCCTGCATGCGTTCTTTTAGCCGCTGTTGCTGCTCTTCAGGCGATATATGCAGGTAGAATTTCAGGATGCGGGTGTCATTATGCGCTTCGAGCATCCGTTCAAAGTCATTGATGGCCGCAAAACGTTTCTTCACTACCGGTTTATCGATCCATTTGTGTACGCGCTGAACCAGCACATCTTCGTAATGCGAGCGATTGAACAGCACGATGTTGCCCTTCCCCGGTGCCACTTTGTGGATGCGCCATAAAAAATCGTGGTTCTTTTCCTCATCTGTAGGCGCCTTGAACGAATATACCTGCACCCCCTGCGGGTTCAGCTTCCCGAATACATTGCGGATCACGCCGTCTTTTCCGCTGGCGTCCATGCCCTGCAACACAACGAGCAATGAATGCTTATGCTCCGCGAACAGCAGGTTCTGGAGTTCGTCCAGCTCCTCCAGTATCTTCTGTGTATCTGCTTTCGTATGATCTTTATCCAGCTTAGCCGGGGCTTTGGTGCTTACTTTAGATAATTTCAGTGGCGGCATGCGGTAAGTTTTATAAAGATAAATGTAATAAAAAAGCGGGACCGACCGGTCCCGCTTTCTAATGAAATCGACCAACTGAGCTTAAATAGCCATGATCTCTTTATCTTTTGCAGCGCAGTGTTTATCCACCAGCAAAATGTATTTGTCGGTAAGCTGCTGCACATCGCCTTCGGCGCCTTTAGCAATATCTTCGCTTAAACCATCTTTCTGCAATTTTTTAATCTGCTCGATAGCGTCGCGGCGGATGTTGCGGATGGCTACTTTGCCATGTTCGCCTTCGCCGTTTACTCTTTTCACGAGCTCCTTCCTCCTTTCTTCTGTCAGTGGGGGCAGGAACAGGCGAATGATCTGTCCGTCGTTTTGCGGGTTCAGACCGATATTGGAAGCAATGATGGCTCTTTCGATGGCCTGTAACATGTTTTTTTCCCAGGGCTGAATGGTCAGCGTTCTGGCATCGGCTATCGCTACGTTAGCTACCTGGTTGATCATTGTTGGCGAACCGTAATAATCTACAGTAATACCGTCCAGGATCTGGGGATTGGCTTTGCCGGCGCGGATTTTCGTCAATTCAACTTCGAGGTGGCCAATGGCCTTTTCCATCGTCTCGCGGGCATCTTCCAGAACTAAGTTAAGATCGTCTTGCATAAGAATAAAAACTTAAAGTGCTTGCAAACCTACATGAATTATTTTAATCATCAAAGGCGTTTGATGATTCATGCAGATTGGTAAGGATGGGTGGGAAAGGCAGGCACTATTTGTTTTCCAGCACGCCGTCAGTAGTAACGCGCAGAATTTTGGCCTTGTTCAGTTGTGGCACCTCAGCGGCAGTATTAGCAGCAGCCGCAGCAGCTTCAGCAGCCAGGCGCACCAATTTTTCGGCATGCCTTTTCTTCAGCGTATACAACATGTAAGTGAGCCCTGTGGCTGCGGCCAGTTCAACCAACAACAGGTTGGTAGTGCCAAGACCCTGCAGCACAAACGCCATTACGATGAAACCGGCGTTAGCCAGTACAGTTGTCATAGTGGTTTGTTTGTGGTTCATGTCCAGCGCCAGCAGGTAGTGATGGATGTGGTTGCGGTCGGCCGAAAAAGGAGAACGGCCGCGCATCATGCGGATAGAGAATACCCGGAGTGTATCGAACAGCGGAACGATCAGCACACCGAAAGCCACGGCAGGAACCGCCTCGATCGGCATCCTGCTGGCCGGGTTACCGCCCACTTCAATAAATTTAACGATGAGGATAGCGTTGATCGTACCGATCAGTAACGACCCCGTATCTCCCATGAATATCTTTGCTGGTGAAATATTATAGATAAGAAAACCTGCGAGGCCTGCCGCCAGTGAAAATCCCATCACTGCATACACCATTTCGCCTACGTGCATGAAATAAGCACCAAGAATAGCGGATACCAGCATACCAATACTGCCGGCCTGACCATCCACCCCGTCGATCAGGTTAAAAGCATTGATAATAACGAGAATCGTGAAATAAGTAAGCAGGGAACTCAACTGCTCCGGCAATTCATGTATGCCAAACAGTCCGAAAGCGTTATTGATCTGTAATTTGCCAAGGTAAACGATCGCGAAAATCGCTGCCATCTGGCCCACAACTTTTTAAACGGAGAAAGACCTACAAGATCATCCTTGAGGCCTACCATGAATATTACGAAAGCAGCCAACATGAAGTACTGTAATGGCGAGCCGCTTTGCGTAGGTATACACGTTGCGATAGCGATGAAGAAGCCTGAGAAAAATCCCACGCCACCCAAAGCCGGAATACGATGTTTGTGCGCTTTCCGCTCGTCAGGTTCATCATACAGATGCTTCAAATCTGCCACCCTTATGAGGATGGGGACTGAAAGATAGGTTATAACAAAACTAAGTACGGTAGCGATAATTACATTCTCCATATCGGGGGTTGTCTTACAAAGATATTAAATTCAGTGAAATGTGTATCAGCAATTTATAAAAATCATGGCCTTTCACCATTTATCCCCCTTTTTTACTCCTTTGCACTACAAATTGCTGCTAAAACTTATTACATTTGCGGCTCATAAAACGCCAATTATCATGCCAGAACTGAAAGATATTGCAACACAGATCAGGAGGGACATTGTGCGAATGGTGCACGCTGTTCAAAGTGGCCACCCTGGCGGCTCTCTGGGCTGTACAGACTTCCTGACGGCCCTGTATTTCAAGGCCATGGATCACAAGCCTGAGAAGTTCAATATGGACGCTACGAATGAAGACGCATTCTTCTTGTCCAATGGACACATCTCTCCCGTATTTTACAGTGCCCTGGCCCGATCTGGCTACTTCCCCATTGAGGAACTGAGCACTTTCCGCAAGATTGACTCCCGCCTCCAGGGTCATCCCACCACACACGAACACCTGCCAGGTATCAGGATCGCTTCCGGCTCCCTGGGACAAGGTATGAGTGTAGCCCTTGGCGTGGCATTGTCTAAGAAACTCAACAAGGATTCACACCTCGTTTACTCCCTGCACGGTGATGGCGAACTGAATGAAGGCCAGATATGGGAAGCAGCGATGTTTGCAGCGCACCATAAAGTAGACAACCTGATTTCTACCATCGACTGGAACGGTCAGCAGATCGACGGTCCGACCGACAAGGTGATGAGCCTCGGCGACCTGGAAGCTAAATTCAAAGCTTTCGGTTGGAACGTACTGCACATGAACGGTAACGACATGGACGATGTGGTAGCGGTGCTGGAAAAGGCGAAAAGCCTCACTGGTAAAGGCCAGCCTATCTGCATTCTCATGAAAACCGCAATGGGTAAGGGCGTTGACTTCATGGAAGGCTCGCACGAATGGCACGGTATTGCTCCCAACGATGAGCAACTCGCTAAAGCGCTGGCACAATTGCCTGAAACAATGGGTGACTACTAATCATATCGCCTTAAGGATATACGAAATGGGCTGTTTGCTGGTGCAGGCAGCCTTTTTTCATACACGCGTACCAAAGCGCGCTCTTAACCAACCTTTTGGTAAAATACCATCAGGGACGTTGAAGAAAGCTGCAATGCTGGAAAACAACCTAAGTAGCCTTTAAGTCAATGGGTTGTGCAGACGCCCGTTTAGACGGCACCCAGCCGGCCAGGAAGCCGATCACCACTACAGTACCCGCCACCAACAGGAAGTCGTCGGGATGCATGTCCACCGGGAACGCATCTATGAGAAATGAATCGCCACCCAGTTTTATAAGCCCGAAATGCTGCTGCAGCAACAGGACAACCAGCGCCAGGCTGATACCGATCAGCGAGCCCATGCCCGCTATAATAAGCCCCTCGCTCAGGAAGATACGCTGAATGCGGCCGTCGGTGCTACCCATGGCTTTGAGAATGGTGATGTCCTTCCGCTTTTCGAGCACCAACATGGACAGGGAGCCCAGCATGTTGAAAGCGGCAACGACTAAAATGAAGCTCAGGAAAACATAGGTGACCCACTTTTCCGTGCGCATGATGTTGTAAAGGGTTTGGTTTTGTTCGAAGCGGGTTAACACTTTAACATTGTCGCCCAGCAGTTCCCGGAGTCGCTTTTGCACAGCACGATCGCCCGATTCCCTCGTGATGGCGACTTCTACGGCAGACATCTCGTCCGGCCGCATATCCAGCAGGCTGCGCATGAAATCGATATGCGTCAGCACATATTTGCTGTCGAAGTCTTGCTGAATGGCAAAGGTGCCTGCCGGGTAAATTACCCCGTTATTCAACGCCTGTTCGGGCGATGAGAGGTCGGCCCCCGCCCCGCGCCGCGGCACGTACACCGATACCGGCACCATGCTCCGCTCTACGTCCACGGCCAATGCAGTTTCAAGGCCAATGCCCATCACCGCCCGGTAACCGTTATCGTCTACCGTTTCGAATTTGCCACGTACCAGTTTGGTTTGCACCGTGGCTACTTTGAGGTAGTTATCGTCTACTCCTTTTACGACCGCGATCGTCTGGTGATCTACGTGACTGATCACGGCCTTTTCCTCGATCACTTCGGTGTAATGCGCCACGCCGGGCGTTTTAGCGATCTGCTGTAATTGCTCCGGCTTCAGCAGCATGGTCTTGCCACTGGCGGGAACGATTTTCACCGAAGGATAAAACGAGGAATAGAGCGACTTCACAAGCCCTTCAAAGCCGTTGAATACGCTTAATACAATGATGAGGGCGGCAGTGCCCACGGCAATAGCACCCACACTTACCCAGGCAATGATATTAATAGCATTGGTAGATTTCCTGGCCCAGAAGTAACGGGATGCGAATTGCCAGATCATGGTTTATACGTTAGTCTTTCTTTTCGTCGTTGTTGATCTTCTTGAAAATCTCTTCCATTTTGAATACGTAGTCCAAAGTATCATCGAGGAAAAAAGCGAGGTAGGGGATACGGCGCAACTGTTTGGCCATACGGTTGCCCAGCTCCTTT
Organism: Chitinophaga sedimenti; assembly: GCF_023156195.1. Taxonomy (GTDB): domain Bacteria; phylum Bacteroidota; class Bacteroidia; order Chitinophagales; family Chitinophagaceae; genus Chitinophaga; species Chitinophaga sedimenti. Next base: position 5,249,931 of record NZ_JAKUKA010000001.1, on the reverse strand, counting down.
CGGATTTCGCTGCCGCGTTCTTTAATACTATTCAGCATGCCCACCTGGTCCTTTATCTGGAAAAAGCTCAGGTAAATACGCGCCTCCAGCAGGTCAGGGGTCATTTTAACAGAGGAGATGGAAATCATTCCACCATCTACAATGCTTAATCCCATGCGCTGGAATATATCGTTCATTTCCTCCTGTACTGATTGCGCTACTTGTTTCTGCCGCTTAGTTTCTGACATAATTACGTTTTTATCCGGAATACATCCCTCCCACTTCCATACCAATCGCACCGGGACTTTCTTCCGCCACGAAATTAACCATTTCCTGCGGATAAACGGTGCGCGGCCCAAACCGGATAAATGTAGTAATTTGCGGACTTACAAAGATTTATTGAGAATGAAAGTATTCAGGCGACTGCTGCTATTTGCCAAACCTTTACATCATTTTTTACCGGAATATATCATCTATACCTTCTTCGGCATCATCTTCGGCATGCTGAACTTCACCATGCTCATTCCTTTGCTGGATACTATTTTCCAGACTAAGGAAAAAGCCCACGTGTACCCGGCCGCCGCCCCGGAATTTTCCATTACTCACCTGACGGACTTTCTGACCGGCACTTTCGAGTATTATTATGGCCGGATCTCTCACAACGGAGAACAGCAACTACTTGCGCTGGGCTTCGTTTGCGCCGTTATTGTTGCCGCATCTATCCTGGCGAACATATCGCGCTACCTGGCCATCCGCGTGATGGGCCGGCTGAGGATGAAAATACTTGAAAGCATGCGCAACCAGGTATTTGCACGCCTCTCCCACCAGTCGCTCGACTTCTACCACAAACGGCAGAAAGGGCAGATTCTCTCTACGTTAACGAATGACGCGCAGGAGGTAGAAAACTCTGTCGTAAACTCTATCCAGGTCTTTCTCCGCGACCCGTTTATTATCATCGGCTACTTTGTTGTGCTGTTCCTGATCTCCACAAAACTTACTTTATTTACAATTATTTTCTTCCCGCTCTCCGGTATGCTGATCGGGTATATATCCAAGCAGTTAAAAAACAAAAGCCGATACAGCCAGGAAATGCTGGGTAAAATTCTGAACGTATCAGAAGAAACAGTTAGTGGTGTGCGTATTATTCAAGGATTTACCGCAGAAACATTCATGCAGCATAAACTGGCGGATATCAACCGCATGTTTTCAAAAATCAGCCGGTCGATGTTTAACCAGCGCGAAGCAGCTTCGCCGATATCAGAAGTCCTGGGTATAGGCGTTGTTGTTATATTGGTGATGTATGGTGGCAACCTGGTGTTATCCGGACAAGGCGGCTCACTCACCGCCGCTGCATTCATCACCTACCTCGCGTTGTACTCACAAATTCTTCAACCCGCCAAAAATATTTCGAACGCCATCACGACGATGCAACGTGGCCTGGTGGCAGCGGAGCGCATCTACGAAGTATTAGACGCGCCGATCACCGTTACGGAAAAACCAAATGCAGAAACGATCAAAACGTTTGAACAAAGCATCGCATACGATAACATGTCGTTCAGCTATAATGATGAAACACATGTATTAAAAAACATCAACCTTAATATTGAAAAAGGAAAGATGATTGCCCTCGTAGGCCGTAGTGGTGCCGGTAAATCTACGATGGTCGACCTTTTACCGAGGTTCTATGATGTAACGACCGGCAGCATCAAAATAGATGGAAAAGATGTACGGGATTTAAAAATGAATGACCTGCGGCAACTGATGGGCATTGTTTCGCAGGAGGCTATCCTGTTCAATGAAACCGTGTTTAACAACATTGCATTTGGCCAACCCGATGCTAATAAAGACGCAGTAATACAGGCCGCGAAAATCGCAAACGCGCACGAATTCATTAAAGATTTAGAAAACGGATACGATACCAACATTGGCGACCGCGGCCTGAAACTGAGTGGTGGCCAGCGTCAGCGCCTCACCATTGCCCGCGCGGTATTTAAAAATCCACCGATCCTCATTCTTGATGAAGCCACTTCAGCACTCGATACAGAATCGGAAAAACTAGTGCAGGAAGCATTGAACAACCTCATGAAAAACCGTACCAGCATTGTGATTGCGCACAGGTTATCTACCATTCAGCATGCCGATGAAATCATCGTGATGGAAAAGGGAGAAATCATGGAACGCGGCAAACACGAGGAGTTATTACAACGCAATGGCATCTATAAGAAACTGGTAGAAATGCAGGAATTCAAATAATCGGAAAATACTACGATAAATTAACAGGAACGGGTGCTCCCCGTTCCTTTTTTGTCCCCTCTGGTATCATTTTTGGGCCTTTCTGCCGAACTAAAACTGTATAGCCTATGATATCGATTGTGATACCCGTATTGAATGAAGGAAGCACTATCAGGCAGGTAATCAGGACCATCAAAAAAACATCCCGGAAAATTGAGATCATCGTAGTGGACGACAACTCGTCCGATAACTCGGTGGAAGAAGCGCTGAAGGAAAAAGTGCGGGTGATCACAAGCAGCCAACGCGGCAAAGGCGTGAGCATGCGCGAAGGCATGATGGCCGCCAAACATGACATCGTTGCCTATGTAGATGGCGATATTCTTACTTATCCTGATAACATCGTAGAACTGCTGACTGATCCGATCGTGAACGAAGAAGCAGATTTCTGCAAATCATTTTTCGAAAGACAGGCTGGCCGTGTAACCAAACTGGTCGCCAAACCCCTGCTTAGTATCCTGTTTCCCGAACTGGAACATTTTCAGCAACCGCTTAGCGGCATGATCGCCGCACGTAAGTCGTTTCTCTCTCAGATCAAATTCGAAAATGATTATGGGGTAGACATCGGCATACTGATCGACATGCACCTTCGTGGCGCACGCATCGCGGAAGTGAATATCGGTCGTGTCGAAAATGCCATGCAAACCTGGGAGCAACTGAGTAAGATGTCGCGCGAAGTATCGCGTACTATTTTGCAGAAAGCGGAAAGCATTCCGCAGCAAAACCTCGAAACACTCGGCAACATCAACATCATCCGCGAACAGATGGAATATTCGATTCTTGAGTCGATTGACAAACTGCAGAAGATGGTGATTTTTAATCTTGATGAAACCATTTTCCAGCAAAGTTATTTGTACCTCGCCGCTGCGGTGTTCGATAAGGAAGAAGCACTCGTGCAGATCCTGCATCATTATAAAGATCCTATCACGATTCTCGAACGCAGCGCTGCATTGTTCCGGGATAGAAATCTTGCAGAATTACTGGAAGTAGCAGACGAAATTCCACTTACAGACGACATCCGAGGTGTGGTAAAAGCATTGAAGAAAAGGGGGTATGTAGTGGGACTCGTCACCGACGGCTTCGAATGTGTAGCCAATCACATGAAAAATCAATTGGGTATGGACTTCGCATTCGCAAACCGCCTGCATCTATTTCACAGTGTGGCAACGGGCGAATTAACGGTGTCCGACTTTTTCCTTTCGGAAGATCAAACACCCGTGTACAACAGGCGGCACTTGCTAACCTACATCAACAGAAAGTATCACATTCCGTCGCAAAATATCATCTACGTCGGCAACGGAGCAATGGACGTGGATATGTTGCGCGAATCGGGCATTGGTGTAGCTTTTGATCCACAGGATGAGGAAGTGCACGCAGTGGCCGACAAGGTAATTCGTGGCAGCCGGTTAGCCCCGTTGCTGGAAATAGCACAGGCAAGTCCGGAAAAACTGAAAGAAAAATGGCATCAGAAAAAACGGGTGCGGCGCATCGGCATGGGCGGTCTACTGTGCCTGGGGGCGGCAGGCGTGTTATACCTAACGGTGCGTGCATTGCGGAAAGAGCCGGCGGCGCAGCCTTGTTAAATAATCATAAAAAGATAGAAATAGTTTTAATCACCGCCATCACGATTAAAACACCAACACATCCTCACTGCAGCCTTACAAACAGAAAGGCCACCTGAAAACAGGTGGCCTTTTTCTATTAGAAGAAGTTCAATTCATTATTTGCTTTTAGCCAATTTGGCTTCGATGCTCAGCGTAGCGTGTGGTACCGCTTTGAGGCGGGCCTTATCGATCAATTTGCCGGTTACGCGACAAATGCCGTAGGTTTTGTTTTCGATACGCATGAGTGCTTTTTCCAGGTGATCAATGAACTGGATCTGGCGGCTTGCCATTTGGTTCAGTTGTTCACGCTCCTGGGAACCGCTGCCATCTTCCATGCTCATGTACTTGTTTTCGGTATCGTCAGTGCCCGCTTCGTCTTTACGGGTAATGAGGCCTTGCAGGTACACCAGTTCTTTTTTGGCGGCGTCCAGTTTCTTGAGAATAATGTCCTTAAATTCTCCCAGTTCTGAATCGCTGTAGCGATAAACGGGGCCTACCACTGCATCGGGCTGATCCAGTACAGATTTGGTAAACTCAGGCTGATAAGAAACGGTCTGAATAACAGTTTTAGCAGACGGCTTGCTCTCGGTCGCCCTTGAGGAACCCGGCCTTACGGTAGCACGAACCACCGGAGGTTGTTTTTCAACAGGTTTAGGTGATTCTACCGGTTGTTTTACTGCCTTGCTCGTTTCCTTTTCCTTTTTTTCCGTTACGACTTTCTTTGCTGGCATATCTTCTTTTTCTACGGGTTTAGTAATGACCGGTTTTGAAGTTTTCACTGCCGGAATGCTTTTTTATCAGGTTTCTGCGGCACTGCAGGAACCTTTTTAATCGCTGGTGCCTTGGCAACAGGTGCTGATTTCTTAGCAACTACCGGGCCTTTTTTGCAACCGGGGCAACTTTAGCTTTAGCCGTTGGTTTAGCCGCCGGAACAGCTTTAGCCGCCGCCTTTTTTGGCGTTGCTTTAACCGGCGCAGCCTTTTTGGCTACCGGTTTTGCAGCTGCTTTTTTAGGCGCAGGAGCCGGTTTGGTTTGCGGGAGCGGCCTTCTTGGCGGGGGCAGGCTTCGCTGCAGCTTTTTTAGCTGCAGGTGCTGGCTTTGCGGCAACTTTTTTAGCCGGTTTAGCCGGTACGGCCTTTTTGGTAGTTTTAGTAGCAACCTTCTTTTTTGTTGCCATGGGGACTAGCTTTTTTGTTAACTAATATATTAAATTTCAATTCGTTAACTTCAATCTCCGTTCCTTCCTGCAATTGCGGCACTAATTCCAGCCTGTCTGCCAAAATTTCCGTGCAAATATAGTTATTAAAGTTAAGAATTGCCGATTTCAGCAGGTCTGTAGCCGCTACCGTCACCTCTATCCGGTCTGTTAACTCAAATCCACTGTCCTTCCGGATTTTCTGGATACGGTTCACCAGTTCGCGGGCATTTCCTTCGTCCTGTAATTCGGGAGTAATGGTAATATCCGGGGCTACTGTAAGTGGGCCTTTGTTGGCTACTGTCCATCCGGGAATGTCTTCGGAGATTATTTCCACATCTGATAAACCTATCTTGATGTGCTCACCATCAATCTCTAAGCCAAACTCACCTATTTTTTCAATCGTGGCAATGTCGTGCTGGGAAAATCCTGCAATCGCGTTTGCAACCGCCTTCATTTTAGCACCCATCCTGCTACCCAGGGTCTTGAAGTTCGCCTTGATCTTTTTCTTTATGAAACCCTCGGTTTCGGTAAGATACTCAATAGTTTTAACATTCACCTCACTTTTTATCAAGTGCTCAATCAATTGCACCTGCTGTTGCATATGAGGGTCTAAAACCGGAATCAACACCTTTTGCAGGGGTTGTCTTACCTTATTATTGGTCTTCTTGCGAAGCGACAGCACCAGGGATGAAATATCCTGCGCGAGCTGCATCCTTTCTTCCAGCGCTGCGTCGATCGCGGTATTGTCGCCTTTCGGGAAGTTAGTCAGGTGAACGGACTCCGCACCGATGCGGCCGCTTACGCTATTCAGGTTACGGAACATCCAGTCTGAAAAGAACGGCGATACCGGGGCCATCATTTGTACGATCTTTTCCAGGCATTCGTACAGCGTCTGGTAGGCGCTGATCTTATCCTGGTTGTACTCGCCTTTCCAGAAACGGCGGCGGCACAGCCGCACATACCAGTTGCTCAGGTGCTCGTCCACAAATTCCTGTATAGCACGGCCTGCCTGCGTAGGTTCGTAATCATCGAACGCTGCATTTACCTTGTTAACCAGGGTATTCAGCAATGAAATGATCCAACGGTCAATTTCCGGGCGCTCTGCCAATGGAACGTACGCTTCCTTAAAGCTGAACTTATCCAGGTTGGCGTACATCGCAAAGAAGTTGTACGTATTATATAAGGTAGAGAAGATTTTGCGCTGGGCCTCTTTAATGCCTTCGGCGTCAAACTTCACGCTATCCCAGGGAGAAGCATTAGTAATGAGGTACCAACGTGTGGCATCGGCGCCAAACTGCTCGAGGGTAGCAAAGGGATCTACTACGTTACCCTTGCTCTTACTCATCTTATTACCTTCCTTGTCGAGCACCAAACCATTGGAAACCACGGTTTTAAATGCAACACTATCGCGCAGCATTACGCCGAGCGCATGCAATGTATAAAACCATCCACGGGTCTGGTCCACACCTTCAGCAATGAAATCGGCAGGGAACGCTTTTGCGGGCGCATCTACCATGTCCTGGTTTTCGAAAGGATAGTGCCATTGCGCGTACGGCATGGCGCCACTGTCGAACCAAACGTCTACCAGGTCCGGCTCGCGACGCATCGGTTTGCCCGAAGCGCTAACCAGGATGATGTCGTCTACGTAAGGTTTATGCAGGTCGAGGATGCCCTCGTGCAGGTAGTTTTTATTTACATCACCGCCTAATACCTCGCTGGCTTTGCGGATTTCGGTATTCAGTTCTTCGATGCTGCCGATGCAGATCTCTTCGCTGCCGTCTTCCGTGCGCCAGATAGGCAATGGAGTACCCCAGAAGCGGCTGCGGCTGAGGTTCCAGTCAACCATATTCTCCAGCCAGTTACCAAAACGGCCTGTACCGGTAGACGCGGGTTTCCAGTTGATGGTTTTGTTCAGTTCCACCATCCTGTCTTTTACCGCGGTGGTTTTGATGAACCAGGCATCCAGCGGGTAGTACAGTACGGGTTTATCGGTACGCCAGCAGTGGGGATACGTGTGTTCGTATTTCTCCACCTTAAAGGCGCGGTTTTCTTTTTTCAGTTTGATGGCGATGTCTACATCCACATCTGCGAACTGGGGATCGTTTTTGTAGTTTTTCACATAACGGCCGGAGAATTCGCCCACATTATCGGTGAATTTGCCCTGCCGGTCCACCAGCGTTAAAATGCCGATGCCATACTTTTTACCGACGCGATTATCGTCCGCACCAAACGCCGGCGCGGTATGCACGATACCGGTACCATCTTCGGTAGTGACGAAGTCGCCCAGATCACACGGAACGGATCCCCTTCTTCCGGCTGTGCGAACGGCAACAGCTGTTCGTACCGCAGGTTTTCCAGCTGGCTGCCTTTGAAGCTGCTCAGGATGGTCCAGGGGATGAGTTTGTCACCTTCTTTAAATGCGTCAAAATCAGCGTTTTCTGCCTCGGCTTTGAAATATTTGCCTAACAGCGCCTTCGCCATGATCACATTGATCGGCTGGTGAGTATATTGATTGAGGGTTTTTACCAGCACGTATTCTATGTTAGCGCCCACGGTCAGGCCCAGGTTGGAAGGCAGTGTCCGGGGGTGGTAGTCCAGGCCAGGAAAAACACCGGTCGTTACCGGCCGCATCGAAAAGGAACTGCGACTGCGCTGATTGCACGGCCTTAAACATGGCCACGATCGTGGTGTCTTTCACATCCTTGTAAGTACCGGGCATATTGAGCTCGGCGGAACTAAGACCGGTACCCGCGGCCGGAGAATACGGCTGGATACTTACACTTTTATAGAGGAAGCCTTTGTTATACAGGGTTTTGAGTGCCCACCAAAGACTTTCAATATAATTATTGTCAAAGGTGATGTAGGGGTCCCGGAGATCAACCCAATATCCCATTTTACGGGTGAGTTCGTCCCATTTATCTTTGAATTTCAATACCTCCCGGCGGCAGGTATCATTATATTCCGCGATCGAGATCTTTTTACCGATGTCTTCTTTGGTGATGCCCAGCATTTTTTCCACGCCAATTTCCACGGGTAAGCCATGGGTATCCCAGCCGCCTTTGCGCTTCACCTGAAAGCCCTGCATGGTTTTATAACGGCAAACGAGGTCTTTTACCGCGCGGGAAATCACGTGGTGAATACCCGGCATACCGTTAGCGCTGGGGGACCTTCGTAAAATACAAATGGCTCCGAACCCTCACGGCCGTCTACGCTTTTTTCGAATATCTGGTGTTGTTCCCACGCTTGAAGTATCTCTCTTTCTATCTGTGGTAAATTCAATTGGCTATATTCCCGGTATTTGCTGGACATAAACTATCCCCTTCCCTTTGTTGTTATAAGTATAATATAAAAGACTGCAAAGTTACAAAATACGCTCGTATTGCCACTTAACCACTTTTTGGGAAAATTTCGTGGAATTTTAATAAATTTGATCTGAAATTTGAGTAATTTACAATAATTAAGTGTTAAGTTTCGTTTTTGGCATTGTTTTCGCTTAGTGTCTAGAGTTTACAGCTAAGCAATTTAACCATATCAAACACCATGTCTTTATGAAAAGAGTAACCTTAATTATTTGTGCTGCCTTGCTGTCTTCAGGCATGGCTTTTGCACAACAAAAGAAGTCGTCCAAAAAAACAACGAAAGTTGCTGTAAAGAAAGTTGAGGCCCCAGAAAATGTTAAAACTGCTTTTCAACAAAACTTTACTGGGTCTTCCGACGTTAAATGGACAAAGTCCAGTTCCGGTAACTGGATCGCGAGCTTTACTCAATCTGATGTGAAAACATCGGCTGAATATAGTGGAGAGGGTGCCTGGGTAGCAACCAGGTCTGAGTTCGGTGCTAATATCCCTGAAGGAGTTAACACTACCCTCAAAACAAAATATCCCGCTGCAGTAGTGAAAGAAGGTTGGAAAATCGAGCGTTCAGATGTAGCGGCATATTACAAGATCAACATCGATGACAACGGCGCAACCAAAACAGTGTTGCTGAATGAAGCCGGAACGATCACCGAGTAGATCGCCATCAACATTCGTATTTCATAGGTATAGGGATAAATAGGACAGACCCTGCTCTTTTGGGCGGGGTTTTCTTTTTTTAGTATGCGTCCCGTTCCTTTCTATTTAGCCACCTTATTTAACAAACGTATATGGATCCTATATGCATCCTATATCCCCCATGTGCACCATGGCGGGTTTCAGCGAACGAGCATATAGGATGCATATAGGATCCATATAGGATGCACTGGACTATCCATAAAAAATCCGTCCCGATAGACGAGACGGATTTATGCAAATTACGGTGGAAAAAACTGTAGACTGGGCAGTGCAATGGTGTTTGATATACACTGCCGTTTAATAATGGCTTTACTATCGTCTGCAAGCTTTTCCTTTTTTAAGGTCAAATCTGATAAGGAAGCTTATGAAAATCCGGATAGATATCCTTGGATCGTGATACAAAGAAACACCAAAGTATTTAGCCTTAGTTTCGAAATCGGGAAAAGAAAAGATCGGATCGGGAAAAAGAGAGCATAAGGCCGAAGTGTGCGACGCAACGGGGGATGATTAGGGAAACAAATGCTAAGTACATAAAGAAAAATGCCCCGTTTCCGGAGCATTACTATATTGATAGTCAATAACTTCTAGCGTAAAAGTAATTCGCAGGGCTTTAAGCCGGTGTGTTTTTTAAATGCGGTAGAGAAGTGCGAAATACAAGAGTAACCCATCATGATAGCGACTTCCGAAACGGAAAGACCTCTTTCGTAGAGGAGGCCTTTGGCCTTTTCCATCCGCTCTTTCTGGAAATAGTCGTAGATGGTGGTACCGTAGGTGGCCTTGAAACCTTTTTTCAGGTAACATTCGTTCATGGCCACACGGCGCGCGAGCTCACGGATGGTGATCGGTGCGTCGAGTTGCTCCAGCAGGATGTCGCGGGCTTTGTTAATCTTCTCACGATCTTCCATGTGCGTAAGGAAGCGGCAACCATAACGCTCGTCAGTATCATTTTGAATGAACTGGTCTGAACTGAAAAGCAACAACTCCGGGCCTTGCTTTGCAGGAAGATGTTTTTCAGAATGCCGTCGTAGTTGTGATGCACCATTTGCTCGAGCACCTGTTTGGATTTAGTGCAGGGTGTAATGGTTTTCGTAAACGGCTTCTTTGATTGCAGTTCGAAGAGTGTTGAGGAAGTATTTCCTTTTGCAGCGACTGGATAAAACCTGGCTGGAAGCGTACGGTAATCATATCTACCGAAGGCACGCGTTCGTTACAGGATTCCTTGTCGCGTTTATTACCACCGGCGCATACCTGATCGGTGCAACCGGGATTTGTGCAGTATTTGCTGCCGGCCACGCAGTAGCGCAGCTCAATTGCAGCGGATTGTCCCCTTTTTGCAGGCTGATACACCACCATAGCCACATCTTCTACCGGCAAAGGCCTGTCGTACGTGAAGCGCTGTAATGTAAAATCCAGGCAATCGGGCACGGCCACAGCATCCGATTCGGCCAGCTTTAGCTGGTCATTCATGGCGGGCTGCTGGATCGCGAGCATTAATATGTCCTGTAAATCTTTCATTTGTTAAAGCCTGGCAAAAATACACATTCATATTTTATGATTTCCCGGTTTGACAGTCCCCTTACAATTCTGTGGTAACGATGAAGTAACTGCCCCTGACAATCAATACAATAACGCATAACGACTATATTTAATTTCGGAGGTGTTCCGAGCGCAGTTCTGCTTGGTATGGATTTAGTACCCGTATAAGCCACTAATCGAACGTGCATGAAAAAGCTCTTAAAAGTAGTGTTAATAAGTCTGGCAGCATTGATCGTCGCAGTCGTAATTACGGGCATTTACCTGAACCAGCACTGGAAAGGAATCCTGAACAAGGAGTTGAAAAACTACGTGCAAAAATCGACGGATAGCCTTTACCACCTTACCTATAGCGATATTGACATGAACCTGCTCACCGGTTATGTAAGCCTGCGGAATGCGGAGTTGCGGCCAGACAGTGCGAGGTACAAGCAGTTGCAGGCCCAACAACGGGCGGCGCAGGCCGTGTTCTCTATTAAGGCGCCCCGACTGGAATTGCGGGGTGTGAAAATATTACGCTATGTGAGGAAACATGAGATCGCCATCGGCAGTTTGCAGCTGAACGATCCTGAAATAGGAATGGTCCGCGATGAAACAAGTGTGGACACCACGCAGAAAAAGGCAAAAGCTCGCTGGAGGGCTTGTCTGTGGGCAGCATCGACCTGTCTAATATTACCTTTTCGATGACACGCATACGAAAAGACAGTGTGCGGGTACTTACGAAACTGACCGAAGTGAATGTACGGGTGCGCAGCCTGCAGCTGGACTCCCTGGCCTCCACGGACCCGGAGCGGTTCTTTTACGCCAAACAGTTTGACATTGATTTAAAAAAGTATGATTTCCGGACGCCGGACAGCCTGTATTGGGTGCACATAAAAGACCTGAAATACCGCGCTGCCAGTCAGCAACTCACCACCTCGCAGATCGTGCTGGAGCCCCGTTATTCCCGGGCGGAGCAGGATAAAATGGTAGGGTATCAGAAAGACCGGTTTGATATTAAGATGGACAGTATTACCGCAGAAGGGGTAAGTCCACAGCACCTCATGGCGGGCGAACTATTCGTCCGCACCCTTAAAATGCGCGGGGGTAAACTGGACGTTTATCGTAACCGCACCCTGCCCATGCCGCCCGGCAATAAACTTGGCAGCTTCCCGAACCAGATGATCCTGAAAATGAAACTCCCGTTGAAGCTGGATACGCTGAAACCGGGCTCGGTGGATATATCTTATACAGAACTGAATCCCAAGACGAAGAAAACCGGCACCGTAAAGTTTCTTGACGCCGGCGGCACGTTAACGAATATAACGAACGTAGACACGGCGATTGCCCGTAACAAACACATGGTGGCCGATTTACACACCAAAGTAATGCAAAACGGGCCTTTGAAAGCGCGTTTCGACTTCTCACTGGCCGATACATCGGGCGCATTCAGCGTTTCGGGTCACCTTGGCGCCATGAACGCACAGGAGTTTACTCCCGTGGTGCGCGGACTGGCCATGGTGGAGATAAAATCGTGTAATGTAAAGTCAGTTGATTTTAACATCGACGGGGATGAGATGAATGCGAAAGGCGTGGTAAAATTCCTTTATAATGACCTCAAGATAAGCGTATTGGATGAGGACAAGGAAACCAAAAAGGTGAAAAAGAAGGGCTTTAAATCGATGCTGGCGAACATGATCGCGATTAAACAGGACAACCCGGCGCCCAACGAAGCCGCGCGGGTGGCTTATCCCAGCTATCGCCGCGATATCCGCAAGTCTTATTTTAATCTTGTTTGGAAGACACTTTCGAAGGGTTTGATGGAGATTGCGGCGACGGATGCGATACAGGCATTATAAACAACTTTTCAACATTTACTGCCGGGCCTTGTTTTTAGGGCATATTGCCACCCTAAAAACGGGGCTTATTTTATGGAAATCAGCTCCATTTTGCTTATTTTTGCATGATTCTCGACCTTTTTCTTAAAAAAGAATTTCATCAAAAATATGAGTGAAGAACTAGTGAAAGCACCTACCCAAAACAGCGGTTATGATGCGGGTAGCATCCGTGTATTAGAAGGATTGGAAGCAGTGCGTAAAAGGCCGGCGATGTACATTGGCGACATTGGTGTCAAAGGTTTGCACCACCTCGTGTACGAAGTAGTCGACAACTCCATAGATGAAGCCCTTGCAGGTTACTGTAAAAATATCGAAGTAAATATACTGGAAGACAACTCCATTCGCGTAGTAGACGACGGACGTGGTATTCCGACCGGCATGCACCCCAAAGAGGGCCGTTCGGCCCTGGAGGTGGTAATGACGGTACTGCACGCTGGTGGTAAATTCGACAAGAATACTTATAAAGTGTCTGGTGGTTTGCACGGTGTGGGTGTAAGTTGTGTGAATGCATTGAGCTCTCTTCTTACCGTTACCGTTAGACGCGAAGGCAAAATATTCGAGCAGGAATATCGCCAGGGCCACCCGCAGTACGCTGTACGCGAAATTGGCGAGAGCGAGATTACCGGCACCACCGTTCATTTTAAACCGGACGGGGAAATCTTCAAAGAAACTACCTACAGCCGCGAAATACTCGCAGGCCGTTTGCGTGAACTGGCTTACCTGAACCGCAAAATCAGGATCGTGCTCACGGACGAACGCGAGAAAGACGACAACGGCAGTCCGATATCCGAGGTATTCTACAGCGAGGGCGGTATCATTGAGTTTGTGCAGATGCTGGATAAAAACGGACGTCGCAACAGCCTGCTGCCCGGCCCCATTTATGCAGAAACACATGATGCTAATTCCAACGTGGCAGTAGAAGTAGCGCTGATTTACAACGACTCTTTTAACGAGCATATCTTCTCCTACGTGAATAACATCAACACCATTGAAGGAGGTACCCACGTAGCGGGTTTCCGTCGTGCCATCACCCGTGTGTTTAAATCGTACGGTGATAAAAACAAACTGTTCGAAAAGACCAAGATCGAGGTTACGGGCGACGACTTCCGTGAAGGACTCAGCGCGATCGTAAGCGTAAAAGTTCCCGAGCCGCAGTTCGAAGGTCAGACCAAAACCAAACTCGGCAACTCCGATGTAATGGGTGTGGTGGACAGCGCCGTGGCGCAGGTGATCGATGCTTACCTGGAAGAACATCCGAAAGAAGCGAAAATCATTATTAATAAAGTGGTGCTGGCCGCACAGGCACGTGAAGCCGCCCGTAAAGCCCGCCAGCTCGTACAACGTAAAAGCGTGATGAGCGGCAGCGGCCTGCCAGGTAAACTGGCCGACTGTTCCGACAACGATCCGCACAAATGTGAACTGTACCTTGTCGAAGGAGACTCCGCGGGCGGTACTGCGAAGCAGGGCCGGAACCGTAACTTCCAGGCAATCCTGCCACTCAGGGGTAAAATCCTGAACGTGGAGAAAGCTATGGAACACAAGATTTACGAGAACGAAGAGATCAAAAACATCTTTACGGCACTGGGCGTAACCATCGGTACCGAAGAAGACGACAAGGCGCTGAACCTCGCGAAACTCCGCTATCACAAGCTGATTATCATGACGGATGCCGACGTGGACGGTAGCCACATTGCCACACTGATCCTGACCTTCATTTTCCGTTATATGAAAGACCTGGTAGACCAGGGTTACGTATACATTGCGCAACCCCCATTGTACCTGGTGAAGAAAGGTAAAGAGCAGGAATACGCCTGGAACGAAGACCAGCGTAAAGCGGCTGTAGCCCGGCTGGGTGGCGGCAGAGAAGATAGCGTGAACATCCAGCGTTATAAGGGTCTTGGTGAGATGAACGCCGAGCAGTTGTGGGACACTACCATGGACCCGTCTACCCGTACGCTGAAGCAGGTTACCATCGAGAGCGCCGCAGAAGCTGACCGCGTGTTCAGCATGCTGATGGGCGATGAGGTCCCCCACGTCGTGAGTTCATCGAATCACATGCGAAATATGCAAAAATCGACGCTTAAGATCTTAGCGTTATGGATACTGAAAAGGGCTGGCAATTGCCGGCCCTTTTCGCGTTTATACCTCATTGATAGTCAAGCAAAACCTCGCTGCACACATCAATAGATACCGACCGAAACCCAACGCAGTTAAGGATTTCAGGCCTCCACCAGCGCATCGCGCACGCCCGGAAAAAACTTTTCCTGCTAACCCCTTTATCCTCATTCTTTTAGCCATTTGCCCCTGTTAAGCATTAGAATTAATACTAATAATACCAAACATATGACATATATTGCATATACATTGCAAACAAACACTAGGTAACGAACCTATCACCGGATACACACTTTTTAGTACCGATTGACAAACCGAATACACTGAGAACCGAATACACCTATTGAAAATCTAATTTTAGAACCATCCTATGAAAATGAAGACGCTCCTGTTCGCGCTGATCTGCGGGACAGTTATAACCGGTCTTTTTTCCTGTGAAAAGGCAAAAGACCTCATCCCCGGCGGCACCATGCAGCTGGACATTTCCGACAGCACATATCTCGCTAATAAAAACCTGGTTTCCGGTACTATCATGGACACGCTGGGCGGTTATATGCTGGTAATGTCCGCTTCAGGCAATAACAAATGGATTGCTACCGTAAACGTGTTTTTCCCGGAAAAAAGCTGCAGACCGGCACTTTCTCTTCCGAAACGAATCCGATGAACGCGATTGGCTGGGTTACGCTCCCCGATATGAGCGGTTTCTCTTCTTATAATAATGAAGCATCTGTGGGCCGTGCATCGATAACAATTACGAAAATCAGCAGCACACATGCGGAGGGCAGCTTCAGCGGTTTGTTGCTAAGCGATATGGACCCGGAATCAACGATGGAAATTACGAATGGTGAGTTCGACGTGTCGGTTACGCCGTAGGCCATTTAACCTGACTATAAATTATTGCGCGTCTCTGCCGGGCACAGGTGCGCAAGCTGCAAAATAGCGAATGAAATGACAGTTTAGTATCACACGGACCACCATGAACTGGTCATCAACGAAATGGCCGACACCTACTGAAACAGAACCGGGCAGAGAGCTAACGCTCACTGCCCGGTTCTGTTTTATAAAAGTATTCCTTATTTGATTTTGTATACCACCCTCATTTCACCACGGATCTTGATGGTTTTTACATCGATATCAGATTGCGGTACTGCGTCGCCGGCCGCCATACGGGCGTTTGAAAAAGCGACCATCGGACGCGCATCAGCATAGCTGTCTGTCGGAATCTCCTGGATTTCGAGTACACCATCGAGTTTTTCATCAGCTGCAGCAGCCAGGTATTCGGCTTTGGTTTTGGCCGCTTTGATCGCGTTAATTTTCACCTGCTTACGGAACTCCTCCATTTTGCTATGGTTAAATGATGCGATGTTTACGCTTTCGATACCTTCTTCATCAACACCAGCCAGGATGCCGTTGATCTTTTTCAGATCGGCCAGTTTCAGGCGGTATTGCTTGCGGGCCAGGAATTCCTCTGTGGTTGGCTTTTTCTTCTTCCACCACTGTACGCCATTATAGCCATATGCGTTCTCGATAGTGAAGTTCTCTTTCGGAATGCCGGCCGCCTGCACTGCTTTCTGCAACTGTTGCTCCAGCGTGCTGATATCTACCTTGTTTGTTTTTGTTTTGAAATATTCCCGCAGGGAGATGTTGAAATAGAGTTCATCAGGCGTGATCTCCAGTTCTGCCGAAGCAGTCACCTCAATTTTTTTCACGGGAGGAATGTTTGAGCTCGTTTGTGCATTTGCTACCATAGTCATAACTAAACCGGTTAATGCTAAAATCAACTTTTTCATGGTTTCTCTTTTTGTTTTCGTAATCAGGATGCGGGGTTGCCTCCTGATTCCATAAATGCTTTTAGACTTTAACGTTCTTTAACATTTTATGTTACAAACATAAATGTATTTAGGTTGATATTATATTTCCGGCTGTCCTGCCTTTACGGTGCACAATCGATAAAATATAGTATTTTCCTTGCCTGTTCCGGCCAATTTTATGCCAGCTGGGGTTTGTTTGCTAATGTTCAGAGCGATACCATTATTTTTCACAGCAGTTCTTGTTTGTTGTGCACAGCTTACGCTGGCGCAAAACAACTACATACTTAACGGCAGTGCGCAGCAGAAAAGCTGTAACTGTTATCAACTAACGGCCGACCAGGGCACACAGAGCGGCACTGCACGGAACCGCAACAAGATCAGCCTGGCTAACTCCTTTGTATATACGTTCGATGTAAATCTTGGCAGCAAAGATGCCAATGGTGCAGACGGCATCGGCTTCATCCTCCAAACGCAAGGTACCAGCCTGGGCGCTACGGGACAAGGTATCGGGTTTGCAGGTGTGAGTCCCTCGATTGGCATCTTGATCGATACCGGCAGAACAACAATGAAAACGATCCCCCTACGACCACGTAGCCATCCAGATGAATGGCATCAGCGATCATAATGCATCCAATAACCTGGCAGGGCCAGTAACGGCACTGGCCAACAGCGATAATATTGAAGATGGCGCCTGGCACATCTTTAAGATTTCCTGGGATGCCACTACGTTAACCTTTACGGTAGATATGGACGGAGAAAACCGCCTGACGCTTACCAAAGACATTGTAACCGACGTATTCGGCGGTGATCCCATGGTATATTGGGGCTTCGCGGGCTCCACCGGAGGTTCGTCCAACCTGCAGCAATTCTGCGCGGCACTTCGGCCGCAATTCGCCAGCGGACAAACCATCTTTTGCGAAGGCACACCCGTGCAGCTATATGATAATTCGAGTTCATTCGGCAGCATTACCCGCTGGTTCTGGGATTTGGGCGACGGCACCACTTACCTAAGCACCGATCCGGCCGCACCCAATCCTCCCATTCATAACTACCAGCCAGGTGTATACGATGTAAAACTGGTGATACAGGACAACAGCGGCTGTATATCCGATACCCTGTTTCAGAAAGTAACACTGGGCACTTACCCCGTGGTGGATTTCACCGCCCCTAACCTGCTCTGCGATGGCCCTCCCTCCTTATTTGCGGACGCCTCCACCGTAAGGGTAGGCACCGTAAACCGCTGGGCCTGGGACTTCGGGAACGGGCAAACGGGCGACCGCTCCACCGCCAGTATTAATTATGCGGCCGGGCAGTATCCCGTACAACTCACCGTTACTACCGCTGAAGGCTGCACTGGCAGCGCCAGGAAAATAGTGGAGGTATTGCCCTCTCCGGATATTGCGATTACCGCCAGCACGGCTGTTTGCCTGGGAGAAGAAGCCTTTTTCACCGCCACCAGCACCAACGCCGCTTCACCGGTAATGAGCTGGGCGTGGGAGTTGGGCGACCAGCAAACCAGCCAGTCCGATAACTTCAGCCATACTTATGCTACCGGCGGACAGTTCATCGCCCGTGCTACTGCCACCGGCACAAATGGCTGTCCGTCCGAAACCGCCAGTGCTACCGTACGCGTGGTCGCTGTAAATGCTTTTGCGGGCACCGATACGCTGATCGCGATGGGACAGCCGCTGCAACTGAACGCCACAGGCTCCAGTTCATTTTCCTGGCAGCCATCCACGGGGTTAAATAATCCGTTTATTGCTAATCCGGTAGCCACGTTAAATGCAGATCAAACTTATGTACTGACGTCTACTTCCGGCGAAGGTTGTGTGGATATGGATACGATCAATATCAAAGTATACAGGGGGCCGGAGTTTTGGGTGCCCACGGGCTTTACGCCTAATAATGATGGCCTGAACGACGTGTTCCGGGCCATTGCTCCCGGCATTCCTAAAATCGATTATTTCCGGGTGTGGGACCGTTGGGGTGGCGAGGTATTTTACACCAACCAGCTGTCTGTAGGTTGGGATGGCCGCTTGAACGGGCGCCCTATGCCCATGGGAACGTATGTGTGGGCGATCAGCGGCAAGGATTATATGGGGCGCGATGTGTTAAGGAAAGGCACTGTAACGCTTATACGATAATAGAAAGGGCCGGTATACATACCGGCCCTAATGTTTTTCTATGCTCCCACCTTCGCATCCTGGCTCTTCACAATTCCCTCCAAAAACCGATGCAGCTGCTCCATACTCTTCACCTTCTCCACTACCAACATAAAGTTCTTCCCCACCTGTTTCAGGCGCGCATTATTGGTCCGCGTCTGGATATAATTCAACAGGTGATTAAAGGTCACCGATTCGAAGTAAGGTGAATCCGGGTTGTTGATAAAGTAGCAGCGCAGCTTTTCATCTTTCAGGATCATTTTTTCAAAGCCCAGTCGGATGGCCAGCCAACGGGTACGAATGGTGATGAACAGGTCCTGCACCGGGCCGGGAATCGGGCCAAAGCGGTCCACCATGTCTTTTTCGAAGGCTTGTAATTTTTCTTCCAAAGTGATATTATCCAGCTCCTGGTAAAGATTCAGGCGCTCCTGTATGCTTTCGATATAAGAATCCGGGATCAGGATTTCCAGGTCGGTATCGATGGTACAATCGCTGATGTAATCCTTCTTCTCTTCTAATTGATCTTTGAACAGGTCTTTGAAGTCGGTTTGCTTCAGTTCGCGGATGGCTTCGTCCAGATTTTCTGGTACATATCGAACCCTATTTCCGCAATAAAGCCGCTTTGTTCACCGCCTAGCAAGTTACCCGCTCCACGGATGTCGAGGTCGCGCATGGCGATCTGGAAACCACTACCCAGTTCACTGTGCTGTTCCAGCGTTTGCAGTCGCTTGCGGCTGTCGGCCGGCAGCGTGCTCACCGGCGGCGCCAGCAGGTAACAGAACGCTTTTTATTGCTTCTGCCCACACGGCCACGCAGCTGGTGCAAGTCACTTAATCCAAAGTGATGCGCGTTATTGATGATAATTGTATTCGCGTTGGAAATATCCACGCCGCTTTCCACGATATTGGTACATACCAGCACGTCGTACTCCCGGTCAATAAAGTTCAGGATCACTTCCTCCAGCTTATGTCCTTCCATTTGCCCGTGCGCGGTGGCAATGGACAAGTCGGGGCACAGCTCCCGGATAAGACCGGCCATCTCACGCAAACCGTTTACGCGGTTGTGAATGAAGTACACCTGTCCCCCACGCTCCGTTTCGTAATAGATCGCATCCCGGATCAGGTCGGCATTGAACACATGCACCTCGGTCTCGATCGACTGCCTGTTCGGCGGTGGTGTATTGATCACGGAGAGGTCGCGCGCGCCCATCAGCGAAAACTGCAATGTTCTTGGAATAGGCGTGGCCGTTAAGGTCAGCGTATCCACGTTTACTTTCCACTGTTTCAGCTTCTCCTTGGACGTTACGCCGAACTTTTGTTCCTCGTCTACCACGAGCACGCCAAGGTCTTTAAACTTCACATCTTTGCTCAGCAAAGCGTGGGTGCCAATGATGATATCGATCTTTCCTTCAGCGAGGCGCTGCAGGGTTTCTTTCTTTTCTTTTGCAGATTTGAAGCGATTCAGGTAATCCACCGTGCAGGGGAAATCCTTCAACCTTTCAGAAAATGTTTTGTAGTGCTGGAATGCGAGGATGGTCGTAGGGACCAATACAGCGGCCTGTTTACCATC
Organism: Chitinophaga sedimenti; assembly: GCF_023156195.1. Classification (GTDB taxonomy): domain Bacteria; phylum Bacteroidota; class Bacteroidia; order Chitinophagales; family Chitinophagaceae; genus Chitinophaga; species Chitinophaga sedimenti. The sequence goes on along the minus strand of NZ_JAKUKA010000001.1, from coordinate 5,229,742 downwards.
AACTACGGTTTTAAACGCTGTACGCACGGCTACTTCCGTTTTACCAAAGCCCACATCACCACATACGAGGCGGTCCATGGGCGCGCCGCTTTCCATATCGCGTTTCACGTCGGCCGTAGCTTTACTTTGGTCGGGCGTGTCTTCGTAAATGAACGAGGCTTCCAGTTCCGTTTGCAGGTACGTGTCGGGTGAGTGCGCAAAGCCTTGCTGTGCCTTACGCGCGGCATACAGGCGAATCAGGTCTTTGGCAATATCTTTTACCTGCGTTTTCGCTTTCTCCTTCAGCTTATCCCACGCATCGCTGCCCAACTTATTCACTTTGGGCACCACGCCTTCCTTACCGGAATACTTGCTGATTTTGTGAAGGGAGTTGATGTTTACGTACAGCAGATCGCTGTTCTTGTAAATAATGCGGATCGCTTCCTGCATCTTTCCGTTCACTTCTATCTTCTGCAACCCGCTGTAAACGCCCACGCCGTGATCGATGTGGGTCACGAAGTCGCCCGATTGCAGCTCCTTCAGCGTTTTAAGGGTGATGGCCTTGTTTTTATTGTAGGCCTGTTTCACCTTGTATTTGTGGAAACGCTGGAAGATCTGGTGATCGGTGTAACAAAGTATTTTCAGATCGGCATCGATAAAACCGGCACTGATCGGGGTGGGTATCGGGTAAAAGACGAAATCAGCCTTTAGGTCTTCGAAGATGCTGCGTAAACGTCCAGCTGGCGCGGGTTTTCCGCGAAGATGAAAATCGTTTGTTTGGCCGCATTGTGTTGCGCCAGGTCTTTGATCAGCATTTCGAACTGGCGGTTGAATACCGGTTGCTGTTGCGTATTAAAATGAATGACTTCCGGTGACTGGCCTTCGTGTGTAAACTTAGGACCGATCACGATGTTATGCTTTTGCTGTAGCTGGCGGATCAGTTCGTTGCCGGGTACAAAGTCGCGCTCCGTCATTTCCAGTTCCTCCTCTTCGCCCACTTTCACCTTCTGGCCAAGCTGCAGCCAGTCATGAAAACGTTGTTCCATCTGCTGCACCACGTCCTGCACATACGCCGGGTCCTTCATCCACACCACGGTGTTTTCGGGGAGAAAATCCGGCAGCGATGATTTGGTATGCTCCACCGCATGGGTATCCATGTTGGCGATCAGCGTTACCTGCATCAGTTTGCGTTCGCTCAGCTGGGTTTCCGCGTCAAAAATGCGGATAGAGTCTATTTCGTCACCAAACAGCTCAAAGCGATAAGGCTTATCGTTACCGAAAGAGTAGATGTCCAGGATACCACCGCGCACGGCGTACTGGCCAGGCTCATACACGAAATCGGTATGTTCAAACCCCCAGCCTACCAACTTCTGGAGCAGCGGATCAACCTTTACGGTTTCGCCCACTTTCAACTGTACCATGTTAGCGGTGAAGGAGGTGTTACCCGCCACCTTTTCCCAGAGGGCTTCCGGGTAGGTAACGAGCACTTTTTTATGGATCGAGGGACCGGAAAACTTCATCAGCGCCTCTGTACGTAACATACTGTGGCTGCTGTTGATCTCCGAGAACTGCCCGGTCTTTTTAAACGAGTCGGGGAAGTAGAAAATATCCAGCGCCTGCGACAAATGCTCCAGGTCGTTATGGAAATAAGCGGCTTCTTCCTTGTCGTTGAGAATAAAAAGGTGATTCTTGTCGGAGCCCGCCCAAATGGCGGCTGCTACGAAGTTTGCGGCGCTACCGGTAAGACCGGTTAGATGAAAATACCGCGGAACGGGCAATGTGAGTCCTGTCGCCAGCTTGCGCAGGCGGGGGTCCCGTTCATACATCTGAAGTACTGCCTGTAGATTCATGAAGGATGCAAAGATACGATGATTGACATTAAAAACGGGTCACACGGATTTTAGTTATATTTATATAAACTCCGCGTTATGTTGGACCAATGGTATACCGGCATCGTCGCCCGCATTCACCAGGAAACGCCCAATACCCGCAGGTTCTGGATTAAAATGCCGGAACTGGCGCGGTTCGACTTCAAGCCTGGCCAATTCGTTACCCTCGATCTGCCTATTCACGAAAAGAAAAACAAGCGCTGGCGAAGCTATTCAATTGCCTCGCATCCGAACGGCACCAACGAAATTGAGCTGGTGATCGTACTGCTGGAAGGCGGCGCGGGCACCACCTACCTGTTTAACGAAATCCATGAGGGCAGCGAACTGGTGGTGAGCAAAGCGCAGGCGCTTTTACCCTTCCCGAACGGCTGGAAAAAGACCTTTTCCTCGTATGCACGGGTACGGGCATTGCGCCGTTCCGGGCCATGGTGCACTATCTGCATCTCCATCAAATTCCGCACCCGCCTATTTACCTGGTATTTGGCACCCGCACGGAGCAGGATTTACTGTACGCGCAGGAAATGCGGTGTCTGCAGCAGGAAATGCCCGGCTTTACATATCTCCCCACGCTAAGTCGTGATCAGAATGCGGATTGGTGGGGGCAGCGCGGGTATGTGCACAATGTGTACGAGGGGTTGCTGGCGGACAGGCGGCCGGCCAGTTTTTATCTCTGCGGCTGGAAGGCCATGATCGACGAGGCCAAGCAGCGTATCCTGGCCATGGGGTATGACCGCAAGGATATTCACCGGAACTCTACGGTTGATTCCCGATGTAGCCGCCGTTGCGACGCTCCGTTCATCTTTTTCCTTTCCATTTTACAAATACCCCTGCTCCCTGAATTTATCCCTGCGGTGAAGTGCTGCGTCGCTGGCATCTTCGGATACCAGGGAGCCGGTTTGTAACACCTCCACCTGTGCAGAAGGCTTATCGAACGGGCAACGAATGGGTGGATGAGGCGGTATGGGGCGCTACTAAGGGTAAAATAGCATTAGTGCTGATTTTTCATGACTAATGAGAGAACGTGACCAAGGGCGGTTGATGGATTTACCATAGCTGGTCAACAATAAAAAGGCCGCAACTATACGTTGCGACCCTTTTCGAATATGATAACTGACTATCGGATCGCCTGGCGTACCAGTTCACGTACCGATGACATTGGGATGCGCTCCTGCTCCATGCTGTCGCGGTGACGGATGGTTACGGTGCCATCTTCTTTGGTCTGGTGGTCGATAGTTACACAGAACGGCGTACCGATCGCGTCCCGGCGGCGATACCGTTTACCAATTGCATCTTTCTCTTCGTAGAAACAGTAGAAGTCCTGTTTGCAATCGGCCATCAGTTCGCGCGGCCAGTTCAGGCAGACCATCTTTTTTGTAAGCGGGAATACAGCCAGCTTAACGGGTGCAAGTTTCGGCGGGAAGCTTAGTACTACGCGGCTGTCTTCTTTGCCGTCTTTGGAAAGATCTTCTTCTTTATATGCTTCGCTGAGTACCAGCAACACCGTACGATCAAGACCGATAGAGGTTTCGATTACGTAAGGCACGTAGTTCTGGTTGATCTCCGGATCGAAGTATTGCATTTTTTTACCGGAGAATTGCTGATGGCGGCCCAGATCGTGATCTGTGCGGGAGTGAATACCTTCTACTTCTTTAAAGCCAATCGGGAAATCGTACTCGATATCGCAGGCTGCATCCGCATAAAATGCCAGCTTCACGTGGTCATGGAAACGGTATTTCTCTTTAGAAATACCCAGACCAAGGTGCCACTTCATGCGCTCTTCCTTCCAGTACTCGTACCACTCTTTCTGAGTGCCAGGACGGATGAAGAACTGCATTTCCATCTGCTCGAATTCACGCATGCGGAACACGAACTGGCGGGCCACGATTTCATTACGGAAAGCCTTACCCACCTGCGCGATACCGAACGGTATTTTCATACGGCCGGTTTTCTGCACGTTCAGGAAGTTTACGAAAATGCCCTGCGCTGTTTCCGGGCGGAGGTAAATTTCGCTGGACTCATCGGAAACACTACCCAGCTGGGTGCTGAACATCAGGTTAAACTGACGAACGTCTGTCCAGTTCAGGGTACCGCTTACGGAGCATTTAATATTATTGGCGATGATCAGGTCACGCAGACCATTGAAATCATCGTTTTTAAGTAATTCGTCCATTTGGGCCAACAGCGCTTCGCCCGCCGCTTTATCCAGCGTTTCGGCATGCGCCTCGATCAGGTGATCTACCCGGTAGCGTTTTTTGCTATCCTTGTTATCGATCATCGGGTCGGAGAAGTTGTCTACGTGGCCGGATGCTTTCCGGTAGTGGGGTGCATAAAAATAGCCGCGTCGATGCCCACGATGTTCTCGTGCATCTGCGTCATGCTTTTCCACCAGTACTCACGGATATTACGTTTGAGCTCAGAGCCGTACTGACCGTAATCGTATACCGCGCTTAAACCGTCATATATTTCGCTCGACTGGAAAATGAATCCATATTCTTTACAGTGCGAAATGATCGCCTGGAATTTATTTTGATCAGTTGCCATAGTTCGCAAATATAAATTCCAAAATCGAAATCACGCATGGATTTATTTTACCTTATGTTTATCGATTATTATCAGACTTTACGCGCAGCAGTTTTCCGCTCATCCATGATACCGTCGGAAGCCACTTCCACCTGTTTTACCCAGATGGCGTAGTCGTTAGGTTCAATTTCGCAGCCCTTCTTTTCTACCCAGGACCGGGTAAATTCTGCCCCAAAGTAGAGGATAGCAGATGAATAGTAGACCCACAGCAGGATAATTACGATAGAACCCGCCGCACCGTAAGTGGTGCCTACTTTAGACATGCCCATATACAACCCGATGCCGAACTTGCCCAGCATAAACAGGATAGCAGTAGCTACCGCGCCCACCAGTACATGTTTCCACTGGATTTTTGCGTCGGGCAGTACTTTAAATATGATAGCGAATAAGAGCGAAATGATAATTAGGGTTATGACGATATTGGCGATATAAACGACTACCACCTCGGCTTCCGGGAAAAAAGCGAACAGGCGGTCACTCATGACCTCCATCAGTGTGTTAAGGGCCAGCGATACCAGGAGGATAAAGCCAAGGCTGATCACCAGGGAAAAGGACAATAACCGGTTAATGATCATTTTGACGAAGCCTTTTTTAGGCTTGGCTTTCAGTCGCCAGATGGTATTGATGGAATCCTGGATCTCGCCAAATACCCCGGTAGCGCCCACAATGAGCGTTACAACACCAACGATGGTGGCCCAGCTCACGTTGTTGGACAAAGAGGCGTTCTGGATCATCTGCTGGATCTGGGCGGCGGCCTCGGGGCCTACCATGCCCTGTATCTCGTTAAACAGCTTGCCTTCCACCGCTTCGCGCCCGAGGAAGATGTCGCAGAGAAAGATCACGATGATCATCATCGGCGCAATGGAAAATATGGTATAGTACGCAAGGGCCGCGCTCATTTTGAGCACCTTGTCACTCATAAAATCTGTCGCCGCCTGCTTCAGGACCTGCCAGTAGAATCTAAAATTGATGTGAAGCTTCATACGGGAACCGTATCAAGGCCCGTGCCGTTTACTGTAGTTTTTCGTTTTCGCGGTGGCGGTTGGCGTCGCGGATATTCTTCTTCTCGAAGTTCTTTTCCGGGGCTTCTGTGAGATCAATCCCCATTTGGTTGCCCAAGCACAACAGTACCCACAGTACATCGGCCAGCTCGTCGGCCAGTTCTTTCTTTTTATCTGATTCCTTAAACGATTGGTCACCGTACTGGCGCGACATGATGCGGGCCACCTCTCCCACTTCCTCGGTTAGAATCGCCATATTGGTTAATTCGGAAAAATAACGCACGCCGGTCGTGTTAATCCGTGCGTCTACCCGCTCCCGGGCTTCTTTAATCGTCATAACAAAAACTGTTTTTGCCGGGTAAAGATAAAGAAAAACCGCCACAGCCGGGCGGTTTCTCAATATACTGAACGGGAAAACGAAGCTAGTAGGGAAGTTTGATGGTGGGATAAGGAGTAGCTTTGGCATTGCCGCTACCACCATTGTCGACGCTTATTTTAGACGCCGTGGTATAGTTAGTGGCCTTGTTCATATCAAACGTAATATGAAAGATTTTCTGCTGGCCATTTAACTTTACCCACAACGTAGACGTATTGCGGGCACCGCACATCATATTGAGTTGTATGTACCCTTCGGCTGCGTTCATCTGCGGCTTGCCGATGTAACTTTCATACATGCTGTTAGCACTGAGGCTGTCCGGGTTAATCTTTGCGCCGGGGCCGAAAAGCAGGTTTTTGCCGTCCTTGTCCGTAAGCACTACCTGTAATGGAGAAGAGCCAACGCCGGGCGGGCAAATGCCGGTAAGATCATCGTCTTTGTCGCGTTTGCAGGCAAAAAGGGAGGTCAGGACAAGGAGGAGCATTGGGAATAAACGCATAGCGGGAATTGTTTGTTTAGGGAGATAAGTCGGTTACCAAACATAAAGCGCCCGGGCTGCTCTAAAAGTTACAGCCTATTCCCGGTTTTTTGTATCGATGAGAATGGTCACCGGCCCGTCGTTCAGCAACGACACCTTCATATCGGCCCCGAACTCGCCGGTAGAAATGGGCTTACCGAGGTCCAGCTGCAGCCGGGCAATCATTTTTTCGTAGCGCGGAATGGCGATATCGGGCTTGGAGGCGCGGAGGTACGAGGGACGGTTGCCTTTTTCGTGGAGGCATGCAGGGTAAACTGGCTCACGAGCAATACGTCGCCCGCTATGTCTTTTACGGACAGGTTCATCACCCCGGCTTCGTCGCCAAAGATGCGCAGGTTCACGATTTTCGCGCTCAGCCAGTCAATATCTTCGGCGGTGTCCGCGTCTTCGATGCCGATCAGGACGAGCAGCCCCGCCCCGATCGCCGCCTTTTCCTTTTCGTCAATTACTACCGATGCTTGCGAAACCCGTTGAATCACCGCTTTCATAAATCATTATTTTTGCGGAATAAAGATAGTTTTATGCAACAACATATCGACATTACGCCCGAGCTCTCGTTTAAAACGGCGCGCAGCGGAGGCAAGGGAGGACAGAACGTTAACAAGGTTGAAACCATGGTAGAGGCGTATTTCAATATACTGGCCTCTCTGCGGCTGTCTGTAGAGCAAAAGGCATTACTGAACGAGAAACTGGCCAGCAAGATCAACAGCGAAGGCCTGCTGATGGTGAAATCGCAAACAGAACGCACCCAGCTCGGGAATAAAATGGAGGCCATTAACAAAATCAACCGGCTGATCAACCAGGCCCTTACCGTGCGCAAGAAACGGGTGGCCACCAAACCCACTGCCGCTGTAAAGGAAAAAAGGATCCAACTGAAGAAACGCCTGTCTGAAAAGAAACAAAACCGGCGCGGAAATATCTATTGATCGGATTAATTCTATTTTTGTTCAAACTCATTTTCCTTGAGCAGTATTAAAAAACTTGCGGGACAAACCCTCATTTACGGCGTACCTACGATCCTTGGCCGATTTTTGAACGTGTTGATTTCCTTCGGACTTACCTACCTGTTTCACAGTTCGGCGGAATTTGGAGATTATGCCCTGGTATATGCCTATGCTACTTTCCTGAACGTCATTTTTACTTACGGCACCGAAACGTCCTATTTCCGCTTTGCGCAAATGGACGAGTTCCGGAACGACGTGTATTCGACCACCCTCAGCTCCCTGATAGGCACGTCCGTGCTGTTCAGCGCCGCCATGGTCATCTCGTCCGGGTGGATTGCCCGGTTCATGGAACTGGAGCTGCACCCGGAATACGTGGTGTACCTGGCTTTCATTATCGGCCTGGACGCCATCGCCACCATCCCTTTCGCCAAACTGCGCAAAGAAGGGCGGCCCATGAAATATGCACTGATCAAGTTTTTTAATATTATCATTTCGGTGACATGTACCCTGTATTTCGTAGGACTTTGTCCCTGGTTACAGGCGCACCACCCGGACAGTATTTTCCTGAAAATCTACGACCCGTCTATTTCCCAGGTGGCGTACGCGGTGATCGCGAACCTTATTGCCAGCGTGGCCACGCTGCTGATGCTGTCCAGGGAGCTGGGCCAGTTCCGCCCCAGGTTTAACAAAGACCTGTGGAAACAGATGATGATCTACTCCCTGCCCCTAGTGGTAGTAGGCTTAGCCGGCATGGTCAATGAAACGCTGGACCGCACCCTGCTGAGTAAACTGCTGCCGTACGACGAGGCTACCAACAAGTCGCTCGTGGGCGTGTATAGCGCCAGTTACCGGATCGCTGCGCTCATTAACATCTTTATCCAGATATTCCGCATGGGGGCCGAGCCCTTCTTCTTTAACGAGTCGAATAAGAGCGATGCGCCCAAGGTGTACGCCAAGGTGATGTACTTTTTTACCATCATTTGCCTCGCTGTCTTCCCCGGTCGTGGTGTTATTTGCTGATACGGTGTGGATCCGGTACCTGGTAGACAGTCGCACCAACCCGGAATACCTGGCCGGCCTGCCCGTTATTCCTTTACTGGCCTTCGGGTATGTTTGCCTCGGTATCTATTACAACCTGACTATCTGGTATAAACTGACGAATAAAACCCTGCTCGGTTCATACGTTACCGTTATTGGCGCGGTGATTACCATTGTGCTTAACTATTGGCTGATCCCGAGGATCGGGTTCGTGGGCAGCGCCTGGGCCACCCTGATCTGCTATTTTGTGATGACGGTGATCACTTATTTCATGGGGCAGAAGTACTACTATGTGCCTTATAACGTGAAGGCGATCTGCAGTTACCTCCTGCTTGCGCTGGCTATTTATGCGGCGTATTACTTCGGAACGGCGCAGCTGACCTCCCAGGTACTGAGAATTGCCTGCGGGGTGGCCGGAATGGTTGTTTACATCGGTTTTGTGTGGCAGCGGGAACGTGTGGGATTTGTAAACCTCGTCAAACGCAGGGGCTAAAGTATATGGAGGGCATTCCCGCGGGAATGCCCTTATTTTTGCTATTCTTCCTTCATAAAGGGATTATGCTCCTTCTCAAACCCGATGGTCGTCGATTGCCCGTGCCCGGGATATACCCTTACCTCGTCCGGCAGGGTAAACAGCTGCTCCCTGATCGAACGCATCAGCGCGGCATGGTCACAGCCCGGAAGATCCGTCCTTCCCACACTCAGATAAAATAGTACATCTCCCCCGATCACAAACTGTTGACTGGCGCAGTAAAACACCACATGCCCCGGCGCATGCCCAGGCGTAAACCGCACTTCCAGCTCATCGTCCCCGAACTGGATTTTATCTCCCTCCTGCAAATATGACGTCGGGTTCACCGATGGTTCGAATGGAATATTGTACATCTGCCCCACCTGCGGCGAGCTGTCCAGCACCACCTGATCGGCCGGGTGTATCTCCAGCCCGACATTATAGGTACGGGATACAAAAGTATTACCGAAAATATGATCAATATGGCAATGTGTATTCAGCAGCCGGGCAACCTTTAGCCCGCGGTTTGCGATATAATCCTGTAATTCTTTCCGTTCATTCTCAAAATAACAGCCCGGGTCTATAATGATACACTCGTTTTTATCGTTTATAAGCAGGTACGTATTTTCCTGGAAAGGATTAAAGGTGAAATATTTGATTTCAATCATTGTTACCGTTTTTTAGCTAATTTTATTCCTGATACAATATTATCAATCTTTCTGTATGAACCGATTTATTACCAGGTTATTAATTTTATCCGGTATCCTATGTGGCCCGCTGATACTGAAAGCACAGACGAATACAGTAGAATTTGGACAGAACCGTGTACAGTATAAAAACTTCAAATGGCGTTATTATACCACCCGCCATTTTTATACTTATTTCAGTCAGAATGGCCTGGAACTGGGTAAATATGTGGCGCAGGCTGCAGAAAGAGAGTTGCCTCAGCTCGAACAATTCATGGAATTCACCTTCCGCCAGCGTGTAAACATTGTTGTTTACAACAGCTTCGGGGAGATGAAGCAGTCCAATATAGGCATCGGCATCGACTGGCAAAATACCGGCGGTGTAACCAAACTCGTGGGCAACAAGCTGCTGGTATATTTCGATGGCGACCATGAACACCTCCGCAAACAGATCCGTCAGGGTATTGCCCGGGTAATGCTGGAAACCCTCCTCTTCGGTGAGGACATCGGCGAATTTGCAGGCAACGCGGTATTGATCGACTTCCCCAACTGGTTTACGGACGGATTTATCTCCTACGCTGCCGAAAACTGGAACTCTCAACTGGACGAAGAACTGAAAGTGACCCTGGCCTCCGGCCGTTACCGTACGTTTAATCAGCTGGCGTTTGAAAAACCGCTGCTGGCGGGACAGGCGTTCTGGTACTACGTGGAAAGCAAGTACGGGAAAGATGCGGTGCCTTACCTCATGTACATTACCCGTATTAACCGCGGTCTTAAAAAGGGCTTCGAGCAGGTATTACGCATGTCGCCTAAAAATGCCCAGAAAGATTTCATGCTGTTCAATACCCGCCGCTACCAGGAAGATAACCGCCGCCGCCGCCAGGTGACACGCGGACAAAGTATCGTAGCCCGGGAAATCAGCACCAAAGCAGATTACTTCCGTTTTGCGGCCAATCCGAAAAACAACTCCTACGCCGCCATCGAATACAAAAACGGCCGCTATAAAGTGCAGGTACAGGTGGGTATTTACAGCACGCCCAAAGTGATCCTGAAAAGCGGTGTGCGGATGACAGCCAATAAACTGGACCCGAACTACCCGCTGCTGGCCTGGAACCAGAAGGGTAACAAGATCGCGGTAGCCTACGAACATGAAGGCAAATCCAAACTGCTGATCTATGACCTTATCTCCAAAATCCGTACGGTACAGGACCTTACCATGTTCGACCGCGTGGTGGACATGAAGTTCTTCTGGGAGCATGATAACTCGTTCCTGTTCTCCGCCATCAAAAATGGCCATACGGATATTTACACTTACAACGCTTCCAACTTCAAAACGGAGCAAATTACCAATGACGTGTACGATGACCTCGACCCTTCATTCGTGGCCTTCCCGGGCAAGAGCGGTATCATTTACAGCTCTAACCGCCCCTCCGCAAAAGCGCGTACGTCCGACACCGTACTGCCGCACAATCGTTATAATGTCTTCCTGATCGATAACTGGAATAAATCTTCCGAGAAACAAATTTCGCAGCTGACCGATATGAAGTACGGCAATGCGCGTTTCCCGGTGCAGTATAACACCACGCACTTCACCTTCGTGTCGGATGCTAACGGTATTTCCAACCGTTATGCGGGCTTCTTTAAGACGGAAAGAGCGGGTGTTGACAGCGTGTACCAGATCGGCGCCGAGCTGCTGACCAACCCGGACCGCGAAGAACTGGATTCTGCGCTGCAGGCTTATGGCTCCACCGCGCCAGATACGGTTATGGCTATTTCCATTACAAAGGATTCTACTTACGTATTCCCGATCACCAACTACCAGTACGGCATCCGGGAATCAAGGGCTGCCGGCGACCAGGGACAGGTATCGGAAGTAGTGCGCCTGGCCAATTTCAGACGTTTATTCAAATTAAAGGTAGATACGGTTACCCTGCGTAAGCGCAATGTGAACGCCCGTCCGACCCGCTTCCGCGCGCAGCAGATGCGTGAAGACAGCATCGCAATGGGCATCCCGATGTATTTCGAGAAGCAGATCGACACCACGCCGAAAACAAACTTCTTCCAGAATGAGTTCGGCAATGAACCAATCGACACGTCGGTGCAAACGGCCAGCAATGTGCCGGATATGCCGATCGTTACCGAACCGCCGGTGCTGAAAAGCGCACGCCTGTCGGCTTACCGCCTTAAGTTCTCCACCGATTACCTGGTGGCGCAGATCGATAACTCGGTCCTGATTACCCGTTACCAGCCATTTTCCGGCGGCCCCTTTGCACCTATCCGCCTGGCCGACCCCGTAAACGGTATGATCCGCATCGGGGTGAGCGATCTGATGGAAGACTGGAAATTCAACGGCGGCTTCCGTATCCCCACCTCATTGGACGGTAGTGAATACTTCGCCTCGGCTTCTTACCTGAAGCGCCGCTTCGATTACAAATTTACTTACTACCGCAAGGTGGATAAAGGGTCGTTGATCGATACCATCAATAACGTGGATTACCCCGCGAAGATGAAAACCAACCTGTACCAGGCGGAAGTACGTTATCCGTTTGACCAGGCGCGCAGCCTGCGTTTACAGATCGGCTGGCGTACAGACCGGCAGACGATACTTGCGAACGATGAGCTGTCGCTCAAAACACCCGATGTGGAAGATAAAAGCATTGTGGGGCGCCTTGAATATGTGTATGACAATACCATCAACCCGGCCATTAACATCTGGAACGGTACCCGTTATAAGGTGTATATGGACGTGAATTCGCTGATCGTTGGTAACTACAGCGCGGTGGCCAATCCGTTTGCAGCGAAGAACAAATTCACCTACAACATGGGTGTAGACGTTCGCCACTACCACAAGATTTTCCGCAACTTCATCTGGGCTACCCGCTTCTCTGCGGACGTATCATGGGGCGGACGTAAAATCCTGTACTACCTCGGCGGTGCAGATAATGAATTCAACCCGAAAATTAACAGCAACAACCCGATTAATTACGAGGCGAACTACGCCTACCAAACGCTTAGCAACAATATGCGCGGTTATCGTCAGAACGCGCGGAACGGTAACAACGTCATGTTGTTCAACACCGAACTGCGTATGCCGGTATTCACCACGCTGATGGATAAACCTATCAACTCGGCTTTCCTCCGCAACTTTATGCTCACTTCCTTCATTGACCTGGGCACCGCCTGGTATGAAAAACTGAAGTTTAAAGATGCGAACTACACCTACTTCTACAGCGGCGACGGTATCGTTACCCGGGTAAAAGAAGGTTTCCTCGGACCGTTTGTAGGTGGCTACGGCTTCGGCGCCAGAACGACAATTGCAGGTTATTATCTGCGTGTCGATGCAGGGTGGCCGATGATCAAGTTCTTCGGCAGCAAGCCGGTATGGGCCTTCGGTATGGGAGTTGACTTCTAAACAATTCGATAAAAAGAGAAAAATCCCGGGTCAGATACGGCCCGGGATTTTTTTTGCGGTGTAGTAAAGGATGCTCATAAAGCAACCCATGCAAAAAGTAAATCCCCATGCACCGGGGTAATGAGATGGTTGAAAAACAATGCCGAAAAAATCACGGAGTACAGCCGCAGGACGGGTAAACAAATCCAAGGTATTCCAGCGTAAAAACGGCCCACATACACACCGGCCGCACAAAGCCATATTACAGGCAGATTAAATCCCCGCAGCCTCGCTTCAAAGCGTTGCTGTAACAGGCCTTTCACCTGCGCCATCGATAAATAACCAATCAGCACTCCCGTAAACGCAAAGGAACAAAGCAGAAACAGGTCGAACCATTGCGGCACGGCGCCAAAAGGCTCCAGGTGAAAAAGATCGGTAATCATATATGGCGCATTTGGCAGGAAAATAATCCACAATCCGAGCATCGGCAATAACAGCCACCAGCGCTGCACCAACGGTTTTACCACCGCCATCGCGTTACTCAGTATAAACGGTACATAGCCGAGGAAAAGATTCCATATCATGAACGCGTAGGCCGTAGTGCCTGTGTAGCGCATGCGCACGGCTACGAGGAACAGGCAAAACAACGTGGCGAGATAGGCCATGTGTGTTAAAGTATATTTTCGTGTAAGCAGCTGCGTTACACCCGTTCGCACAGTCAATAATTTCATGATTAAAATTTTAATCGATGCCGCAAATCACCAGCACCTTTGGCACAAAATAATCAGCCCCGCTGCCACCGCCACCACAGCGGAAATGAGCACAGCACCGGCCGCCACGTCCTTCACAAACTTTACCGATTCGTGCCGCTCCGGCGACAAATGATCCATCGTTTTTTCCACGGCGGTATTCAGCATCTCCGTGATCCATACCAATCCTATTACTAAAACAAGTACACACCACTCCACCAGCGACAACCGAACATACAGACCCGCGGCAATCACCAGTGGGGTTACTACCGCGTGTACCCTGCCGTTCGGTTCACTTTTAAGAAAAGCGATAATTCCGCTGAAGGCGTAACCGAAACTCCGTAGCCGGTTGTTGATGGTTTGTTTAAAAATGGACATACACAAAATATTATCAGGACAGGACGTTGGGGCAGTCATTCAAAGAGGAACATAAAGCGCCATCCGTTCTCTCCCAGCAAATAAATAAATACCAGGCCTAAGATAAGCAACCCGTTGGCCGCAACCGCCATATTCCACCAGTTTTTACGCACCATAAACCGCATCGAAATGAAATGACGGTAAAAGGTGTACTCATAATGTGTAAACGACAGCACATTGATAATCACCGCGATCATCGGCGCCAGGATCACCAGCAGGTTAAAACCAAGTCCGTAGGTGACCAGTCCCAGGCGCGCCGCCACCGGCTCCGACCAGTCGGACAGGAAGTTGTACCCCATGCCGTATTTGAGGATGGTGGTCATAATTAACCAGCCTGCGGGCAGGGTGAGGAAAATGCCGAGCCACATGGGCCAGCGTGAGTTAGGAATCATTGTTTTCATTATTTATCTGTTTTCAGGTTGATGAGGAAATGCAGCCATGCCGGCCGTTGGTTGCGGCGTATGCCGCACTTTGGAGAGGATCGCCTCCAGCAGCGGCAGCATCTGGTTCAGGTGGCGGTGCTTGATCATAAAGTTCCAGAGGGGTTCAAACTTTTTCCATCCACCTGCGTAAGCAAAATGTTTTAGTTGATGTTTGATGTCGTCGTGCTGCAGCGAGGCGCGGGCAATGTTGCTCCACGAATAAAACGCCCTGTAACTCCAGTCGTAGCCCCGCTTCAATTGTTCCGCCGATAAGCCCCGCGTTTTATATACCACGTGCCGGGTATCATACAAATCCCAGTTGTTGTGCAGCAGCCGTCCGTCGGCCTCCATGGCTTTATACAGCCCGGTGCCGGGATACGGCGTAAGAATATGGAATGTACAGGTAGTAAGGCCCATTTTTACCGCCCATTCCACCGTGCGTTCAAATACATCGGGGCCATCTTCATCTAATCCGAACACGAAACTCCCGTTAATCATGATACCTAAATCGTGCAGGCGGCGGATGGCCGCGGCGTAGTCTTTACCCAGGTTTTGCTTCTTGTTACTTTGCAGCAGGTTGCCCTGCGTTAACGTTTCAAAACCTACAAACACGCTGCGCATACCGGCTTCCGCGGCTTTCTCGATCAGGTCGCCACGCAGAATAGCGTCTACGGTGGAGGCGCCCTGGAATACGCGGTCCATGCCTTTCATACCTTCGAAAAGGCCGCTGGCAAAACGCTGGTTACCCAGCAGGTGATCGTCCAGGAAATAAAGGTGGCGCCCGGGGAGACGGTCTATTTCAGACAAAGCATCATCAACGGTCTGGGTGTAAAACGACCGTCCCCCTTCAAAGAGGGCATCTTTGTAGCAAAAGTCGCAGTGATGCGGGCAGCCACGGGTTACAACAATGGAGTTCGGTACGAGATAATAGGACCTTTTGATCAGGTCGCGGCGCACTTTAGGAATGCCCTGCAACGTTCGTATTTTCGAGGTATAACGTGGCAATGGACGCCTGTTCCGGAAATCTTCCAGAACGCGGGGAAAATATCTTCGCCCGGCCCCAGGAAAATACTGTCCGCATGCGGGGCCGCTTCTTCCGGCAACGAAGTCACATGCAGGCCACCAAGGCAAACGTAGCAACCCTTTGCGCGGTAATAGTCCGCCAAAGCGTAAGCACGGTAAGCATTGGTGATATACACCTGTATGATCACCAGGTCCGGCTGATCGTCCGTTCGCAATACTTCCACATGCTCGTCCTGCAAATCTATTTCATCATCCTTACTGCAGTAACCGGCCAGGGTGGCCAGTCCCAGCGGCGGGAACAACGAATATTTGATCGGCCGCCAGAACGGACTTTTAGCTTCGGTCAGCGCGAGAAGAATCATTTTGATTTTCATGATGCGGACAGTTTTCCGGGTTATGGTTGAATGGAGGCGGAAGGAGCGGACAATTGTTCCCAGCGGATGCGGCGGCTGATAAACATCACCGTGGCCAGGATCACGAACAGGCCAATACTGCCCATCAGCAATGCCTGGTCTTCGGAGCGGATGATCACGTACAGGAAGGCGTACAATCCCGCCAGCGCCCCGCCGATACCAAGCCCCGTACGCAGGTTTTTAAACACGCTGGCCAGGTAAAACACGATCAAACCAACGGTCATGATCGATGCAATAATATAAGCGATCGTAAAATTGAGCTGCTCCGAAATCGCGATCAGCAAGGTGTAGAATACGCACAGGGCGAGACCGATCAACATGTATTGTAGGGGATGAACGGTACGTTGCTGCAGCAATTCAATAAAATAAAACAGCAGGAATGTAAGGCCGATGATGAGTACCGCATACTTCACGGAACGCAGCGATTGCTGGTACGTGTCGATAGCGGGCCACAATTTCACGGATACATCGGAGCCGTTCAGTTTAACATGATTGCCGCTCGAGGATTGCGGGAAAGAAGCGCCGATGCTGAGCATTTCCCACTTTGCGATGAAGCCCGAGTCGGAACCGATGCTGCGGGTTTCCGGCAATACCGCGCCGTCGAAGCTGGGCGATGTCCAGTTGGAACTTACATTAATGGTTGTATTGGCGCCTATCGGGGAAAAGTTGAACTGGCGGGAGCCGCGTAACGAGAGGTTGATATCGAAGTGCTGGTCCGTGCTATCGCCGGCAACGGGCACTTTAGCCTGTATGCTGCTGGCGAAAAGATCGTCGTCCCCGGTGCCCTGTACAAATACGACGGGACTGCCGTTCCAGGCGGCTTTCATCTCTTTGGCGCCGCGCAGGTCCGTTACCCCGATGGCAAGATACGCCTCCGCGAAATTCAGGTTGCCGGTGGTAATACCCGCGGTAAGTCCGTCGGTGACCAGCCGTTTAAAGCTGCCTTTCAGTTTTATTGCGGACGTGTATACCGCCATATTATAAATACCGCGGCTGCGGTTATGCGATTGCAGGTCGCCGTTGATCTCCAGCTGATCGGGCAGGAAGTACGCATACCTGCGGCGCTGCCCGTTTTCCTCACCTTTAACCGGCACCACCAGTACGGGCCCGGTAAGCGTTTGGGCTTCGCCCCATTTACTGCTGATGTCTTTCATCGCTTCTTCCTGCCGTGACGAGCGTTCGGTGATCATTGAGTCGATCATCTGCATAGGAATCAGTAATACAATTACCATAACCAGTACAATAGCGGCTTTGATAGCGTATGCGTAGCGTTTAGTCCATTTTTCTTCCATGATAGTATAGTTTTATGTTGATGATGTGTTGATTCGTCGGTGAAAAAGCACGCCTGGCCGGTATTTCCACGTCATTCGGGACCTAAGGGGCATGGCGCTGCCCGGCGCGGCATTGTTGCCCGGCCTTCGTTAAAGGGCATGGCAAAGCCAGTCGCATTCCTGCGTTAGTTTCACTACCAGTAACACCGGCAGCAAAAGAAAATCTATCTAAAAAGCACTTTGCAATTCAAAGTGTAGGTACAAAAAAATTTACTGTGAAAACTTGATCATTTGTTCTAGCGCCGCAATATGTCCTTTAAAGGCCTTCTCCCCAGCTTTAGTGATAGAATAAGTCGTATTTGTTTTACGGCCGATGAACCCTTTATGTACTTTCAGGAACCCGTTTTCCTCCAGCGTGTTAAGATGCGACGCCAGGTTGCCGTCCGTTGCCTCGAGCACTTCTTTCAGGTCGTTGAAGTTGACTTCTTCATTGACCATCAGAACGCTCATCACGCCAAGACGGATGCGGCTTTCGAAAATCTTGTTCAAGTTACCGATCGGATTCATTACTTCGCTTTAAAAAACACCGGCCTGCATTTAACGGCCACACTAAGTTCCATAAACTTCTTCAAAATCAGAAATGCCTATTGTTTGCGCTCATACTTCATCCACATAGACGTGCCGTATACGATATGCATGATGCCGAAACCTACCACCCAGAAGTAAAGGCCATATCCTACGGCGAACAGGTTCAGCGCGCCCAGCAGGATTTCTACAAGTCCCAGGTAACGGATGTCCGACAGGGTATATTTACTGGCGTTTACCAGCGCTAGTCCATAAAAGATCAAACAGGCAGGCGCCACCAGCACGGGAATATCATTATACAACGAGCCCAGTACAAAAATGCCCCCGGCTGCCAGCGGAATAGCCAGGTTAATCAGCACCTTTCGTGCCACGCCGTCCCAGATGGCCTCGCCGTTACGGCGTGCCCGGCGCCAGGTAAGCACACAACCGCTGCCGATCGCCACCACCAATATGGCTAATGCAATCGCCACCAGCTTCACCTTCAGGTGAAAAAGGGCGTTATACGCATGGTTGCCCAACACATCCCACTGGTAATAATAGTCTTTAATCAGCCAGTAACCGACAAAACCGCCCGCCAGCGCAGCTACACCGGCAATAACGCCGCTGAGGCCACTCAGAGAAATGAAGCGGGTAGATTTTTCCATCATCCGTTTGATGTCGGTGAGGGTATCGAGATGTTGTTGCTCATTCATAAAAAAGCACTTTGCACTACAAAGCTATTAAAAGTTTCTAATCCTCCAAATATATTTTTTGATGTAAATATGACGGCATTTTATAGGTACAGCACTTAAATAGACCTAAAATATCTAATTTGCTGTCTGTATGACCGCATGGAAAAGAATTTTAGCTGTGATTATCGGCATTGTTAGTTGCTCAGGCCTTCAGGCTCAACGATATAAGGTCAGTGGTGTTGTTAAAGATGCGCATTCCCAGGAAATAATACCTTTTGCTACTTTACAGTTCGTAGGTACCAACGAGGGAATGGTCACAAATGAACAGGGTTATTATCAGTTTAACCTAAACGGAATACCATCTGATTCGTTACTCGTTAGGGTGATGGGATACCAGCGAACCGTAATGCACGTCAGTAAAACTGATACGGCGCAGGTCATCAATTTTGACATCTACCGCTCCGATGTTTCCCTGAAACAGTTCGAAGTAAAAGCCAACGTTAATTTCGCCCTCCTCCTGCTCCGGCAGATCATCCGCCGGAAACCGGAAAACAACTACGACAAGCTCGAAAACTATAAATACGAGGTATATAACAAGCTGGAACTGGACATGAAGAACCTTAACACGGTGAAATTGTCTAAAAACCGCTTTACCAAACCCTTTGCCTTTGTACTGAAGAACATCGACAGCACCTCGGAAAGCAAGCCGTTTTTACCCGTGTTCCTTACTGAATCTATCTCGGACTACTATTTTCAGCGGAGCCCCCGTAAGGAGAAGGAAATTATCAAGGCCAGCCGTACGTCCGGACTGGATAATGAAAGTGTGACCAAGTTCCCGGGCAGCATGTACCAGAACATTAATGTGTACGACAACTATATTCCCGTATTCGACAAGCAGTTTGTAAGTCCGATCGCCAACAGTGGCGCCATGTTTTACAACTATCGTATTACGGACACGCAGTATGTGGCCAACAAGCGGTACATCAAACTGAACTTTTACCGAAACGTAAAGGGGAAAACGTGTTCGTGGGCGAAGTATGGGTGCAGGACAGCACCTATGCCGTACAAAAAATGAGCATGTCGGTGCCGGGCGATGCCAATATCAACTTTGTCAGAAGGATCAGCCTGGTGCAGGAGTTCAAACCGATCAAAGATAGTTCGATGTGGTTCCCGGCGAAAGATAAGTTCATCGTTGACTTTTGGACGCCGAGTCCCAAGCCGACAAAAACGCTTGAATTCATTGGTCGTAAAACCACCAGTTACGAAGAGATCGTTGTGAACGACACTGCCGCCACCAATATATTCGACGAGCGGAAGAAATATCCCCAGAACATTGTTGTCGCCGACAGTGCCCGCAAACGCGACGATGACTACTGGAGCGGCGCCCGCCACGACACCCTGTCTAAAAACGAAGTGGCCATTTACAAAATGGTAGACACCCTGCAACGCATGCCGCTGTTCCAGAAGTATTCCAATACCATTAAGTTCATCGCCACCGGTTATAAGGCTTTCGGCCCGCTGGAATGGGGTCCTTACTGGTACCTGTTCAGCCAGAACCGCCTGGAAGGTTTCCGTATGCGCCTGGACCTGGGCACCACCCCGCAGGTGCACAAGGATATTTACCTCTATGGCTACCTGGCTTACGGCTTTGGCGACCAGCGCTTCAAAGGCAAAATGACCGGCCTCTGGATCCTGGACCGTGCACCACGTACCTACCTGTACGCCTCTTACACCCGCGACCTTGATAACGGCGCCACTTATTACGATGAGGTAGGCACCGATAACATCTTCTCACTCGCCATCCGTAAACAGGGTGTGCCGCAGAAGTTTATGATGATCGACGAAAAACGCGTGGAGTTCTACAAAGAATACTATAACGGCTTCTCGCATCACCTGTCATTGACACATAAAGAATTCATGCCTTTTGCGCCCCTTCCCGGCAAGGAATACTATCCGAAGGAAGTAGGCGGCGGCTCGCCTTTAACCAACTCAGAAGTGTCCTTAAAACTCCGTTACGCGTATCGTGAAGAGTTCCTGGAAGGTAACTACTACCGTTACAGCCTGGGCAGCAAATATCCTGTAGTAGAAGGCCGTTTTTCTGTAGGCATTCCGGGTATCGCGGGCAGCAATTATTCTTATGAAAAAATTGCGCTCACCGTATCCGACTACTGGAAGGTGGGCGCGCTCGGTACGATTTACTACAACCTGTTTGCCGGTAAGGTATTTGGTCCTGCCCTGCCCTACCCCTTACTGGAAATACACCCGGGCAACGAAATTTACTATTACAACAAGTACGCCTTCAACATGATGAACCGGTTTGAGTTCCTGAGTGATGAATATGCGGGCTTCAACGTGGAACATACGATCGGCAGCGGCATTTTCAATTACATTCCGCTGGTGCGCAAACTTAAATTCCGCCAGTTCTGGACCGCGAAAGGGGTAATTGGCAAGTTATCTGAAAAGAATAAAACACTGAACCTGAACAACGGTTATGCATTTAAAACACTGGAGAGCAGTCCGTACCTGGAAATAGGCACCGGTGTGGAGAACATCTTAAAATTCCTTCGGGTTGATTTTGTGTGGCGGGTAGCACCAAGCCGCAAGCCGGGAGAAGAATACAACAGAACGTTCGGGGTATTCGGCAGCTTCAAATTATCTTTCTAAAAACATATAAAAGGCCTTCCACCCGGAAGGCCTTTTGCATTTATTTTACTGTTGCCAGGTTTTTGCTGCCGTTCGTTTGTACAAAGTATTGGAACGTCAGGTAAGGCGCAGGTGTTTGCCTGGTGGGCGCAACCGGGTTTCCTTTGTACAAAGAGATCATTTGCAGTTTTACATACTGGCCGGTATTGTTTTTAAATACCATTGTGCGGTTAGGTAATGCGGTCAGGATATGTGTGGTCATATCGTAGTTGTACCAACCCACGCTACCCATAAAGGCGTTGATGCCGAACGCCGAATATTTAAACGCCGTATCATTCGGCACGGTAGTCAGTGCATCAAAAGAAGAGTCTACAAATGCGATCTTGCCGTTTTTAGCGGTTACGTCGCCGTTATAGGTGCCGGTGAAGGAAATATCCCATTTACCGGTATCGGCCGCGGAAATTAATTTGGTTGCAAAGGTAAAGTAACGTGGGGCTTTAGCGCCCGCACCGGTGGCTGCCGCGGTGTCCGCTGCCAGGTCGGTGATCATAACACCGGTATTTTTAATGGCTGGTTTTTCATCGTCTTTGCCACAGGCCACGAGGATGACTACTGCTGCAGATGCTGTTACTAATGCTTGCTTGTAATTGATACGCATGTTTGAATGTTTAGAATATGAAAAAGATGGATTTACTGTTTTATGAATTTCCAGCCGAGGCCAACGGTATACACGCGACCCGCCAGGTTAGGAATAAACGGATCCTTATGCCCGGTAAGGTTATCCACCGAAAGCTGTGCGGATAAACGGTTTTGCAGGAATGTTTTACCTGCGGATGCATTCAGCAACGTGTAACCATTCACAAAACGATCATATCCATCTATGAACTGATTACCGTTCGTATCGCTGTAACCGTACTTGCCGCGATAATTCGCACGCAACGTAGCGGTAATACCCCAGGGCCTGTATTCGTATGCCAGGCGCAGGTTACCCATATGCCTCGACCGGTTTTCGATACCATAATAGTCGCTGGTTGCGGAGCGGCGTGCATGCCCGAATGGATCGGCAACAGACGCATATGACCGGTACCGTTTCTAATCGAATCGATCACGTCGCGGTTTTTTGCGTACAGCAACTGGTAACCGCCACTGAGGCTAAAACCATAAGGCAGCTGCCAGCTGGCATTTACCTCAAGTCCCTGCATACGGGCCTTCGACACGTTCACATAGGAATACACCTGCCAGCCGTTCGTTTTTTCCGCTACGGTGATGGTATTGATCAGATCTGTCACATCATTGCGGAAAACATTTGCTTCGATCTTCACTTTGTTTACCGGCGTTACGATAAAGCCCACATTGTAAGAGATAGACCTTTCAGGACTTAAAGAATGAATGCCGGATGCCGCTGGCAATACATTCCCAATTTCTCCGGCGGCTATCAACTGTTGTAACCCGGTTTCAAATTCCTCCACACCTAACACCGTATAGCCCACCTGGGCGTTGGTAAACGACAGGTACGACTGCCGGAAGTCCGGTGCCTTAAAACCACGCCCCACGGAAGCCTTGAAATTGATGAAGTGATTGGGCGTGTAACGGATACCCAGCTTCGGACTCAGCTGATCGCCATAAATGTTGTTGCGATCATAACGCAGTCCGCCCAATACACCGAACTGCTCTCCCATTTTCCAATCGGCCTGCACATAGGCGAAGACGCTCTGCATATTTTGCTTCGCGGAATAGCGTGTGGCTTCCAGCGATTCCAGCGTACCGCCGGCGCCACCGGTAAACCAAGTTTTATTGTATTGCAACTCTACGCGTTGCATATACTGCGTAAAGAAATTGACTGCTATTCCCGCACCGGTACTTTTGTTGCGGATGCTCTCGTTCGTGCCGTAACGGGTCAGGTAATATTGCGCGCGCAGGTTGCTGCTGTCGTGCAGGCGGCTGTCCAGCGTGGCCATCATGTTCAGGTCTTTCTCCGACGTTTTATCGGCGGTGGTAATGCCGGAAGCGTAACCGTAATCATTATGTGATTGCAGATGGGCCCATCTTGCAGAAAGATTTAAGCGGTTTTGCGGGTTGATCATATAACCGGTGCGGGCCTGCAGCGTATACGAATGAAAGGGCAATACGGTATTGGCCTGCTGCGCTGTAGGATTAGCGTTGAAACCGTCAGTGCGGTAGTAGTTGCCGGCGAATGAAATATGTCCTTTGTTATGATGAAAAGGCGTGCCTGCTTCCACGATCGCATCTAACGTATTATAGGTGCCGTAACGCAGGTTGGCGCTGATGCTTTGTGTGCTGAGGGGTTTACGGGTAATGATATTGATAACCCCGGCTAAGGCTTCGCTGCCGTACAGGCAGCTGCTCGCCCCCTTGATGATCTCAATACGCTCAATATCGGCCACCGTGATGCGCGATAAATCCAGCTTACCGGAAGTACGGCCGATCAGCGGCTGCCCGTCGATCATGATCATCGTATACGCCGGATCAAATCCCTGCAACTGTAACCCGGAGCCGTGCGCACTGCCGCTCACATCGCCCACCAGCGCCAGGCCGGTTTGTTCGCGTAACACTTCGTCCAGCCGACGGCTACCCATCATATCGATCTGTTTGCGGGATATCACGGTAACGGGAACTGGTACTTTGCTGCTCAGGTTATCTGTACGCGTAGCGGTGACCACCACCTCGCCCAGCTCACGCTGTTGCAGGGAAGTGTCGGTTTGTGCGAAGGAGGCGGTTGAACCTGCGCACAACAATACTGAATATAAAAATCTGCTCAGGCACATGATACCGGACTGTGAGTTGAATTGTTAGCAAGCAGGTAATACAATCCCCGCAAACGCGTGCAGGCGTTTGCTTAAACGGATAAAGAGATTGTGGTGGGCGGAGTAATGACAAAATTAGATGTTCAAACAAACATGGGTTTCTGTAAATGGGAAAATGATTTACGCAATCCGGAAAAACTTGTCCCCGGAGGGAAATAAAAATCCCGGTATCACTACCGGGATTCTCCATATATAACAATGGCTGGCTTACAGTCTGGCGGCCAATGCTCTCCAGTTTTCAAGCTCCGGCTGACCAGGCTTGCGTTTACCGAAGAACTGTACGATCATTTCGCCGGCAGCGTCGAATACTTCAAGGGCAGTTACCACGCCATCTATAGATGGTTTCTCTACGATCCAGCTCTGCGAAATGTTTTCCAGTTTCAGGTGGATATTTAAGTCCGGGTCCATGACATTGATCCATCCCGGAATTTCCAGGATCTTGTTTACGGGGCCGGTATGAATTTCGATGTTACCATGGTTACCTACGAAAATCATTATTTCTAAACCAGATGCGGAGGCCTGCTCCAGCAATTGTTTTACCGCATCGTTGGATGTTTTGCGCGCAAAGCGACCTTCTGCCAGCTGCAGCGCCCGTGTACGTGAAACTTTATGCTTCATGATCAGGGGAAAGAAATCGTGCGTGTCTTTCAACTCCGCCCACTCGTCCAGGAACGCAGCTTTATCAACCGCTTCCGCATATTCAGCTTTACGGCCGGGCGCTGCTTCGGGTATCTCACCCTGTTGTTCATCCGCCGTGAAATCAGCCACCAGCTGCTGCCATGCTGGCAAGTTCGTAGCATCTGCAGGATAAAACTTTACGACTGCCACGCCCTGCGCATCAAATACCGGATAGAAGTTTTAAAGCCGGATATGTCGTTATCCACCAGTGCAAAACCATGCACCCATTTATTCATGAACATTCGCAGATCAATATCAGCACCGAGCACAATACCAACATGTGGATTGTCCACATCTACTTTTTCGAACACCCCTTTTCTTTCGATCACGCAGCTTTCATTACGCGTCAGCACCATTACTTTTCCTACTTCCGGCATACGTTTTACCAATGCACGAAAATCAGCTTTCAGCCTGGTTACACCGGCGCCAACAAAAGCACCCACGAGTGCACCTTCGCTCGTATCGAGTTGATGTGCGGCTTCACGGATGCGCACTTTAGGGTTATCGGCACGAAATTGCAGCCATTTGTCTTTCAGCGATGCGGCAGTCAAAGTACTCATGTTAAAAGATTTTAATGCCGTAGCGGCAGTTGATAATGGAATGGGTTGTTGGCCGCCCATGGTTACTACCAGCGGATAGTCGCAGTCCGGGTGCTCCAGCACTGGACTGCAATGCCAAAACAGGCGGCGATATGATCGGGCGTAAATACCTGGCGTGGTGCGCCTTCGGCATAAACAGCCCCGTTCTTCAGCATCCATACGCGATCTGCGTAGGCTGCGGCTATTTGAAAGTCGTGGAGCACGGCAACGACCAACACGCCCTGTTTGACGAGCTGCGCGGCCAGTTGCAGGGCCAGTTGCTGGTACAGGATGTCCATGCCGGTAACCGGCTCATCCAGCAACAACATTTTTTTACCCGCATAATCTTTGCCATTGATATCGGGTACTTCCAGCAGTTGCGCCAACACACGCGCCATTTGTACCCGCTGTTTTTGTCCGCCCGAAAGGGTGAGGTAATTTCTTTCTTTCAGATCGAATACCTGCAATTGCTTCATCGCGTATTGCACCAGTTCTTTGTCATGCGCGGTGTTGCCACCTCCGTATACAAAGCGGCCCATCGCTACTACTTCTTCCACCGTAAAAGGTAACTGCAGACTTAACTGTTGCGATAATACTGCGCGTTGCGCCGCCTGATCGCGAATACTGACCTGGCGCAGATTGCGGCCTCCGATTTGGATATCGCCGGTATAATGCGGATACTCACCGGCCAGCGTGCGCAGCAATGTTGTTTTACCTTCACCGTTGGCGCCCATCAACACACACAAAGCTCCCGGGCCCGCCTGAAGAGACAGGTTGCGGAGAATAAGGCGACCACCCAATTCTACAGAGAGTTTGTTTACTTCCAGCATCATATGGCAAGCGATTTTTTTCTTTTAAGATGAGCCAGATGAAAAAGGGCGTACCGATAATTGCGGTCACAATACCTACCGGTATTTCCGCGGGCGCCGCGATGGTGCGGCACAGCAAATCGGACAGGGTAAGTAACACCGCACCCAGCAAAGCCGAGCAGGGAATAAGGATGCGATTATCCGGACCTGTTATCTGCCTCACTATATGTGGTACTACCAGTCCCACGAAACCGATTACCCCTGCTACTGCTACACCGGCGGCAACCGCCAGCGTGGAATAAATGATCAGCTGTGTTTTCAAACGGCTCACTTTTACACCGCTGTGCATGGCCTCCCGCTCGCCGAGCGCAAATATATTCAGCGCTGTTGCAATACGGGGCAGTAACACCAACGGTACCAGTACAAATGGCAACACGGCCAGTACGGTCTGCCAGCTGGCCCCACCCAGGCTGCCCATCAACCAGAAAACAATACTCCTCAATTGTTCATTGGTGGAGATGTACGTCATTAGTCCGGTGATGGCGTTGCATAAAGCATTGATAGCGATACCGGCGAGCAACATGGTTGACATGACAGCCTGCCCGTTACGCAGCGAAATCCGGAACACGACCAGCACTGCTGCGATCGCGCCGCAGAACGTCACGAAATTCATCACATAAAAATGCAGCAGCGGCGTACCTGTAAAGAGCGAAAAGCTGGATTGCAATACAATGAGCATGACCGCGGTGAGCGATGCGCCGGAGCATACACCAATGAGCCCGGGATCTGCGAGCGGATTGCGGAACAATCCCTGTAAAGCCGCGCCGGCAATGGCGAGTCCGGCCCCGATGATTACACCCAGCACTACGCGCGGCAGGCGGATCATCCACAACACAGCCGCCGTTCCTTCTTCATAAGCCACCGGTAAATGAATACCGATCTTAGATAAGAGGATGGCTACTACCTGTGCAGGCGGAATGTGCATAGCGCCGGTGCCGGTACTGAGTACCACAGCTGCAAGCAGCACAAGACTCATAATAGTGACGATGCTCAATCGTTTTAATCCGGTATTCATCTATTATCCTCCGATCTTCTGCGTCAGTTCTTTAACGGCTTGTACTACCCGCGGACCGAAACCGGTAAGCAGTTGGCCGTCCATCACGATAACCTTCTTTTCCTTACCGGCAGTGGTTTGCGCCACGCCCTGCACTTTCAGTAAGCCGTTTACCCCACCCATACTTTCGAGGCCGGAATCGAACATGAGGATCACATCCGGGTTGGCGGCTACCAGTGCTTCGGCAGTTAACGGTTTGAAGTCTTTGAAATCGCCTGCGGCGTTTTTAGCGCCCGCCAGGCCGATCATTTTGTCCGGCGCGGTTTCTTTACCAGCCACCATCATGGTGCCGGCGCCGCGGGCGTAGATGAATAATACCTTCTTGGTGGCGGAAGGAGGTATAAGACTTTGCTTTTCTGTTTCCAGCTGCCTGCACAGCGCCGCACCTTTAGCGGCTGCACCCAATGCTTCGCCAACCTGGTTGATCAGCGCACAGGTACCTTCGATGGAATAATCCTGCTTCAGTACTACGGTTTTTACACCTACTGCTTTAAACTGTTCGATCACAGCCGGCGAAATGTAGTTGGCTGTAGTGATGACCAGGTCGGGTTTCAACGCCAGCACCGGTTCTGCTGTAATATTACGGTTGTGGCCAACTTTGGCCACTTGTTGCATGGAGGCGGGATAAGTAGACGTTACATCTGTGCCCACGATCTGCTTTTCAAAACCGAGCGCGCAAAGAATTTCAGTAACTGTGCCGTTGAGCGACACAATCCGTTTATATGTTTGGGCATTTGCAGCGTTGACTGCAAACAGCGCACACGCCAGCCATGCCGCAACGCAGGCTCTCCTTAAAGCTTTCATTCGAAAAACGATTTAATATTTCAACACAAAAAGCGCTGTTAGAAAAGATGA
This sequence comes from Chitinophaga sedimenti, assembly GCF_023156195.1. Classification (GTDB taxonomy): domain Bacteria; phylum Bacteroidota; class Bacteroidia; order Chitinophagales; family Chitinophagaceae; genus Chitinophaga; species Chitinophaga sedimenti. The sequence goes on along the minus strand of NZ_JAKUKA010000001.1, from coordinate 5,201,756 downwards.
TCGGCCCTGTCGCGAACCGGGCCAACCACCAGCTCACCGGAGCAATTACTCCGCCATGCCCGGCAAGTTATCTTTCAAGCAATAGGTTAGCGTTCCGGCTATAGGCCGGTCAGCACACACGAAATGAGTTTGTAGGTCGAATTGTAAAGGCCAACCAGGTAACGGCGGATTGTTACCGGATAAGTCTCAGGTATTTGGCGCGGAGTAATTGAGTGGGACAAAGCTAAGTCATAAAACTGTAACGTACTACTCGAATCGGGAAAATTTTGACAATCTATTTACGCAATGAGGAAGAATTAAACTGCGAACTGACGTAAAGGGCACGTTATAATCGGATTTACGACGCCCTCTTAAGTTCTTTGGCGGAGCTGTCCGCCACAAAATCGATTTCCACGAACACAGGAATATGGTCGGAAATCCGCCGCGCCTTCTCAAATTCCGGAAGTCCCTATAAAAATGGATCACCCCGGAGCGCAATACCCTTAACTGCTTCACGGGCACGAACACATTATCAAACGGAGACGCCAGGCAACCATCTGCCTTGCATTGTTTACGTAAAGAAGTTTTCTGCTTTTCCAAGATGGGTTGATAGCCCATCTTTTTTAACGGATTAAACACGGTATGGGTAGATGGTAAATTAAAGTCACCGCAAAACACCAGCGGATGCGGCCCTTTTAACGCAGATACATAACGAAGGTATTTTACCTCTTTTTCAGGTTGCTTTTTAGCCGTAATTGCATGAAAGCCGGCCAGCGTAAATGTGTGCTTACCCTGCCGGAAATCAATGTAAAAAGGCTCGCGGTCGATCCTCAGGTGATATTGCTTTTCAAGTCTTGGTGCGCCCACTTTCGTTACGCGATTGGTTTTCCAGATAAAGGCATAACGCTCGCGCTTATACGCACTGCTGCTGGTAGCATCGCTGATCACATAGTCCCAGTGGCCACCGCTGCTGCGGTTAAGTTGCAGCGCCAGGCGTGCCACGGCCTGTGCGCCACCGGGTCCGGCCACTACTTCCTGTATCGCTAACACATCGCAATGTTTAATCGTTTGCGCGATGTATGCAATTTCTTCATCGCTGCGTGTACGGCCGAAGTCACGCAGGTTCCAGGTACATACGAAAACAGCAGCATTGGCCGAAAAGGCCGTCAATAAAAGGATACAGAGAAATAGTATTTGCTTCGGAACAGTCGGCATAGCTTTTAAAACGCAGTTATCGCAAAGGAATTATTTAAAAAATGATTTTCGTTACGGAATATTCGCTAAATTAGTAACAATCCGTAACCCACCGCCATGCATTGCGGACCAGTTTGTGAGAAAGTAACCAAAATCGTAAATCATCCAATTTCCAGATCTAATTTTTTCACTATGATGATTAACCAGCGGTAAGACAACTTTTTGCTATTCATCCGTCATTCTTCAGCAGCCCAGGGCCTTTAAACGCCTCCGTAGTCATTGATTGCTTAAGACAACCCGGTATTCAGCCGGGCAGTGAACGCGTATACCTCAATCATTGATTGCTTATTTATTGTAACCTGAAAAAGTATAGCCTGAAAAGGCTACTGCTATTGTATTGTCTTCACCAGCCGTGAAGATGTGACCCTTTATTGTTTGCGCTATACCCATCCCACATATCACAATCAAAATCTGAACGAACATGAAAAAAAAGTTTACTACTTCTGCTTAGTTTGTTTGCTCTTTACGGGCAAACCTTTGCCCAGGGCCGCGTTATCCGCGGCCGTGTAACAGACACCCGCGATGGTGCACCACTTCCCGGCGTAACTGTTATTATTAAAGGCACCACCACAGGGTCCAACACAGACGATGATGGCGCCTACCAGATTACACTGCCCGCACAATCGTCCGGCGTACTGGTATTCCGCTTTGTTGGATACGAAACGCACGAACAACGGGTAGGTACCGGCAACACGCTGAACATAACACTTTCGGCCGATAATAAAACGCTGGAAGAAGTGCTCATCACCGGTTACACGCAGGTAGACAAACGAAAAGCAGCTACTGCGGCCGCCGAGGTAAAACGCGCGGAGATCGAAAATGTTCCGATGCCGGATATTAACCAGATCCTGCAGGGACGCGCTACCGGCGTACAAACAACGTCACCGTCCGGGCAGCCCGGTGCACGGCAAAGTGTACTCATTCGCGGTGTGGGTTCGGTGAATGCCGATCAGCAACCGCTCTACGTAATCGATGGCATCATCGTAGCCCGTGGACAATTCAACTTCGATGTATCTACGCAAACAAGCGACATCCTCGCCAACCTCAATCCCAACGACGTAGAAAATGTAACCATCCTGAAAGACGCGACAGCACTGGCTTTGTACGGTGCACGCGGCGGTAACGGGGTAATCGTTATTACTACTAAAAAGGCAAGGCCGGCACCTCTACGCTCACCGCACGTGCGCAATATGGTATCACAAATCCCAGCTTCGGCAAATGGAAAGTGATGAACACGCGGGAAGCATGGAACTATGAACGTAAGGTCCGTGAACTCGCCGGCGCTACGCCCGCACAGCTTGATGCAGAGTACCCCGACTCCCTGCTCGATCACGGTTTCGACTGGGTAGACGCAACTTTTAAAAACGGTCATACACAGCAATATGAAATCGTTTCTTCGGGTGGTAACGATAAAACAAAATACTATCTCTCCGCCGGTTACATGAAACAACAGGGTGCCGTTATTGCGTCTGATTTTGAACGCTACAGCGTGGTAAGCAACCTGCAACAACAGGTAAACAACCGCCTCGACATCAGCCTTAATCTGAACCTGAGCTACTCGACCACCAATAATGCCGTAGCCGGCAACCGTTTTGCCAGCCCGCTGATTGCCGCATTCTCTCTTAGTCCGATGATTAATCCATACAAACCGGACGGCAGCTATTATAAAGGCTGGGAAGATGAGTGGCCTACACCTATTGGCGACAACTTTCTTTACTCCACTCCTTTGAACACCAACATCAATTATAACTTTCGCGGACTCGGCCGCATCTCTTTCGGTTATAAAATCACCGACTGGCTGAAGTTCACACAAACCACGGCGGTAGACATGATCTTTACGCGCCAGAAAAGTTTCTATGATCCTACCACCTCCGATGCGATCAATTTGCAGGAACCGGAAAAGAGCGGCAGCATCTTCGACGGGTATCAGCAGAACCGCGCTATTACGAGCCAGACCAGCCTTTCCGGCGGTTTTAAATGGAAGAGAGACGAGCGGCATGAATTTGATTTCCTTGTCATGATGGAATACCAGCCCACGGCCTCGCTTAATTTCAGCGCAGAAGGACAGGGCCTCGTCAACGGCAAACTGAAAGTGTTGAACGTAACCGCTACGCCGCTGGACGTTGGCGGCGCCGGCAGTGATTATGCGTTCCTGGGTTACATCGGTCAGCTGAACTACACGTTTAACAACCGTTACTACCTGACCGCTTCCGGCCGTATTGATGGCTCCTCCCGTTTCGGTGCGGATGACCGTTATAAATTCTTCGGTTCCGTAGGCGGATCGTGGCGTATTTCCGATGAACCCTTCATGAAAAACCTGGCAGCCATTAACGACCTGAAACTCCGCGTGAGTTATGGTACCGCGGGCAATGCGGGCTTCTCTGATTTTGGCTATAAACAACTGTATGCATTCGGTTCTTCTTACTATGGCGCGCCGGGCAGCCGTCCCAGTACGATCGGTAACAACGAACTCACCTGGGAACAGGTAGCTACGACGGATCTCGGCCTCGAGGCGGCCGTGCTGCAAAGCCGCATTTCCGCCAGCATTGACCTTTATCAACGTGTAACGACAGACATGTTGCTGAACGTGCCGATATCGGCTACGAGCGGTTTTACCACGCGCCCGGACAACCTTGGCAAACTCACGAACAAGGGTGTGGAAGTAACGCTCAGCAGCCAGAACCTGGTAGGTAACTTCCGCTGGGAAACAGAGATCAACTATACGCTCAACCGTAACAAGGTAAATGAGCTGTATAAAAACCAGGATATCATTTCCGGTAATAAAATCATCCGGGTAGGTGAACCGCTTAACAGCTGGTATATGAAAAAATGGGCCGGCGTTGCACCGGAAGACGGCGATCCGCTCTGGTATCGCGCAGACGGCAAAACAACAGACACCTTTGCCGCTTCAAACTTCCGCGTACTGGGCAATACACAGCCGAAGTATACCGTGGGTTTAACAAACAATTTCAGCTTTAAAGGCATCACTTTATCCACCTTCTTTTATGCATTAAAAGGCAATGTTGCGTACAACAATACCCGTCGTTTCTCCGACGGTGACGGCGCCCGTTTTGGCTGGAACTACATGAAAGTCGCCGGTGAAAACTTCTGGCAAAAAGCGGGTGATATTGCCGAACGTCCCAAACCGGTTGTTAACGGCAACAAGCTAAGCAGCAGCGCATCCAGCCGTTATCTCGAAGATGCTTCGTATATCCGTTTGCGAAACGTGGTGCTCGCCTATTCATTACCCAAAGCTGCACTGAATGCGCTGAAGCTGAACGGCGCCCGCGTTTATGCGCAGGGACAAAACCTGCTCACCTTTACGAAATACCTGGGCGTGGATCCTGAAGTGGGCATTGAAGGCGAAGAATTCTTCAAATACCCGGTAAGCAAAAGTTACACTGTAGGACTGGAAATCACTTTCTAACCTGTAAAGCACATCAACATGAAACTAGCTAAATATTTGATGATAGCGGCCACCAGCCTCGGATTGCTGTTGGGTTGCAACGACAAACTGGACCTGGAGCCCTCGGATTCGCTGACCTCCGGTACCGCCATTACCGATATGGACGGCCTCCGTGCCGCGCTCACCGGCGCTTTCGACGGCATGCAATCGGTAAATTACTACGGCCGCAACTATATACTGATTCCCGAACTGGGCGCCGACAATGTTTATCTTTCCAAAGTAAACAGTAATCGCTTCCTGAGCAGTTACCGCCGTGAGTATACCGTGTTGGACAGCGATGTATCCGGTTTTTGGAACACGGCGTATAACGTAATATTGCGCGCGAATAACCTCATCGCCAACGTGGACAATGTGCCGGGTGATGAAACCGAAAAGAACGTGGCTAAAGGACAGGCGCTGTTTATTCGCGCACTTGTTCATTTTGACCTCACACGCATTTTCGCAAAACCGTATAACCAGGGAGCCGGCGCACAACCGGGAGTGCCGCTGATCTTAAAGTTTGAAGTAGCTACACCGGCAAGGGCGCCGCTCTCTGAAGTTTATGCCCAGATCATAAAAGATCTTACGGAAGCAAAAGGACTGCTGGCCAGCACCACTATCGAAGAAAAGCTGAAACCCAGTAAATATGCGGCCGCCGCACTGCTGGCGCGGGTTTATCTCTACCAGGGCAACAATGCCGCCGCTATCACCGAAGCTACGGAAGTGATCAATGCAGGTTATACCCTTACACCCGCTGCCTCTTTCGCCGGTTACTTTGCCGATCCGGGTGCGGCAGAAGACATCTTCACCCTGCACTTCCCGGAAGTGGAAACGCTGGGATCTGACAACATCGGTAATATGTATTTAAAACCCGGTTACGGCGATGTGCGTGTATCGCCCGATCTGCGCAGCATTTACGATGATGCGGATGTACGTAAAAACTGATCGACACCTTTTCCAACAGCCGTGCGGAGTGGCAGAGCACCAAGTTCATTTCGCAGAATGGCATACAGGGCCTTAACAGTCCGAAAATACTGCGGCTTGCGGAAGCCTACCTGATCCGCGCCGAAGCCAATGCGAAGAGCAATAACTTTGGGGCGGCGCTTGCCGACCTTACTATTTTACGTACGCAACGCGGCCTGGGCGCCATCACACCGGTTCCTGCCGATGCTGCCGTACTCGATGCCGTGTTGCTCGAAAAGCGCCGTGAGTTTGCCTTCGAAGGTCACCGCTTCTTCGATCTTATCCGCAATGGAAAAGATATTGTCCGCAACTTCTGTAATAATACTTATACCGCCACCAGCGGCAGCTGCACCATTAAAGCAGATGCCAATATCGTAGTGGCCCCCATTCCACAAACGGAACGAAACGTAAATCCGCTGGAACAAAACCAGGGTTACGATCAATAACCCACTGCAAAAACAAGGGGCTGACCGTAAATGGTCAGCCCCTTGTTTATTTGTTTATGTTGATATCATTTCAGCACTTCTGCCAGTTTCGCTTCCAGCTGGGGGCCGCGCAGGTTGGCAGCGATAATTTTACCGGAAGGGTCAAGCAGGATGTTCGTAGGAATACCAGTGATATTGTACAACGGCACTACAGCAGACTCCCACTGACGCAGGTCGCTTACATGCGCCCACGCGAGTTTATCGTTTGCAATAGCCTGTTGCCATTTGCCTTTATCTTCGTCCAGCGAAACACCGAGGATGGTGAAGTTTTTCGCTTTGTAAGTGTTGAAAGCGGCTACCACGTTCGGGTTCTCCTGGCGGCAGGGACCGCACCAGCTGGCCCAGAAATCTACCAGTACATATTTACCGCGCATCGCGCTCAGGCTTACCATTTTGCCGTTCACATCGGGCAGGGTAAAGTCGGGCGCTGTTTGTCCGATCATCGCTGCGGGGCCATCAGCCGCGGGCTGACGGGGTTTCGCTTTCATGTCTTCGTCTACACGCTGTGCTACGGCGAGCACGAAAGCATTTTCCGGAAAGCGTTTGCGTACACTGGCCAGTTGTGCCTGGTAAGCGGCTCTTTCTTCCGCCGTTTCAGCGGGCACCAGCGACAAGGCGAAAATAGCGGTGGCAGGGTTTTTAGTGCCGTTTACCACGTCGTCTACATTCTTCTTCATTTCCATCACCCCTTTTTCAAACTGCTCATTCACCACACCCACCAGGCTGTCTGTTCCTTTCAGGGCTTGCAGGCTGTCGAGGCGCATGCGCAGGCTGGTCAGCGAAATCGCTTTTTCATTATAATGATTCAGCAGGTCGCGGATCTCAACGGTACCGTCAGAACCTTTGATCGCCACTTTTTCCAGCTGATTATAATCGCCGTCAATGGCCATATCGCCGGCATCCAGCGCCAGCAACAGGAATTTACCATCTTCGAACTGAATGCGGTAGAGGCCCCGGCTGTTCACCAGTCCTTTCAGTGTAAACTTACCCGCCGGATCGGTGATCTTGGTGCTGTCCACGATTTTGGGACCATCCAGCGCAATCTCTTCCAGCACTACACTGTGGAGCGGCGCGTGGTCAAGTTTCACATCGATCCTGAACTCCCCTTTCTCCTCCTGCTGATTGCAGCCTGCAACCATTATAGTAGCAGCGACGGCAGACAGTATTATTGATTTTTTCATGTCGGGTCTTTTATATTGATCAATCTTTCAAAAATAGGATTTCAAACGGAAACCGGAAGGCAGGTTAACCTTACTTTAACGGAGTTTCTCCGCCAGCAACTGGTTAGTCAGCTTAGGATCAGCCTTTCCCTGCGACAATTTCATCACTTCGCCCACAAATAAGCCCATCAAACCCTTTTTCCCGGCTTTGAACTCGGCCACCTTATCGGGATACTTTGCCAGCACCTCGTCGATGATAGGGGCAATATTGCCGGCGTTGTTATCCTGCACCAGGTTCAGTGCCGTGGCAATATCCATTGGCGCTTTATCCGGTGTTTTAATCAGTTCGGGCAGGATGCGGGAAGAAGCGATAGAGAAATTCACCTTACCCTCGGCCACCAGCGCAATCAGTGCGGCAAGGGCTTTTGCCGGCAGGGGATATTGGTCGATGCCGAGGCTATGCTCGTTCAGGTAGGACTTTACCGGGCCAAGCATCCAGTTGGACGCGGCTTTATAGTGCGGCGTGGCGGCGATCAGCGCTTCAAAATACGTAACAGTTTCACGGTCATCGCACAACACGCGGGCATCGTACTCCGGCAGACCGAGTTGCTGCGTGTACTTCTGCACCAGTTCTTCCGGCAGTGCGGGCAGTTTGGCCCGGATACTGTCGATGAAGTCGTCGGAGAAATTGAACGGGGCCAGGTCCGGCTCTGGGAAGTAGCGGTAATCGTTCGCTTCCTCTTTGGAGCGAAGCGGGAATGAACTGCCGTTGGAAGCGTCGAAGCTGCGCGTTTCCTGCACAATGCGTTCGCCGCGTTCCGTCATTTCTATCTGGCGTTTCACCTCATTTTCGATCGCACGTTTTACGTTGCGGATAGAGTTCATGTTTTTTACTTCCACCTTGGTTCCCAGGCTGGTATCGCCCTTCAGGCGGATAGACACGTTGGCGTCACAGCGCATGCTACCCTCTTCCATGTTACCGTCGCACACTTCGAGGAAGCGCACGAGGCGGCGTAAAACAGTGAGATAAGCATAGGCTTCATCGGCCGTATGCAGCACCGGGTCCGTCACGATCTCCACCAGGGGTACACCCGCGCGGTTATAATCGATCAGTGAGTTGTTCGGGTCCTGGTCGTGTATGGATTTTCCGGCATCTTCTTCCAGGTGGATGCGGTTCAGCTGTATATCGCGTTCGCCGGCTTCGGTGGCGATGCGTACATGGCCGCCCTTACAGATAGGCGCGGTATGCTGTGATACCTGGTAACCTTTCGGAAGATCCGGGTAGAAATAATTTTTGCGGGCGAAGTAATTCTCCTTCTCAATTTCACAATGACATGCAAGGCCCAGGCGAATAGCATATTCCACCGCCTTTTTATTCAGGAATGGCAGCGTACCCGGGTGGGCCAGGGTAATTGGACTGATGTGCGTATTGGGAGCGCCGCCGAAGGCTGCGCTGTCGTTACAAAACAACTTGCTTTCCGTTTGAAGCTGTGCGTGTACTTCCAGCCCTATTACGGCCTCATACTTGCTATAATCGATGTTCAAGCTCATGATATTTTTGTGTCCGGACTGATTCGTACAAAGATATTCAAAGTAGCCTAAAGCTGGGAATTTTCCGAAATTAGGACCATGGAATACACTATCCAACGCTATGAAGCCCAACGTGCCTGGTTTGCCGCCGGTCACACCCGTTCGTACGAATTTCGCCGGGAGCAGTTGCTGCGGCTGAAAAGCGCCATTCTTACCTACGAATCGCGCATCCTGGAAGCCATGGCCGCCGACCTGCACAAACACCCCGTGGAGGCCTACAGCAGCGAAGTGGGCCTGTTGTATGCCGAAATAGGTCATACGGTTAAACATTTGCGCAAATGGATGCGGCCGGAGCGGGCGGCTTCGCCACTGCTGCAATTCCCCACACGCAGCTGGATGGTAAAGGAACCATTGGGACTTACCCTGATCGTTGCCCCCTGGAATTATCCTTTTCAACTGGTGATGGCGCCGCTGATTGCCGCCATGGCCGCAGGCAACTGCGCGCTGCTCAAGCCTTCGGAGCTGGCGCCGCATACCGAGGCCGTGATCACCGATATGATCCGCGCCAATTTTGACCCTGCTTATATTGATGTGGTGACCGGCGAAGGTCATGTGGTAATACCACAGCTGATGCAGCGGCGGTACGATCATGTGCTGTTTACAGGCAGTACCACCGTGGGCAAACAGATCATGGCCATGGCCGCGCCGCACCTTACACCCGTAACATTGGAATTGGGTGGTAAGTCGCCCTGCATCGTAGACGATACCGCCGATATCGCCGTAGCCGCCAAACGCATTGCCTGGGGCAAGTTCTGGAATGCGGGACAAACCTGTATTGCACCCGACTACGTGCTGGTGCATGAAAGCGTGAAACAACAATTGATCGAAGGGTTGCAGGCAGCGATCACCAGTTTCTTCGGCGCCGATCCGCTGCAAAGCCCCGACTATTCCCGCATTATCAACCAGAAAAGATTTGATGCCCTATTGCCTTACCTGGCAGAGGGGACGGTGGTCCATGGCGGGCAGCATGACCGCGAGCAATGCTACATAGCGCCTACGCTGTTAACCAACATTGCAGAAGGTGCAAAAGTGATGGCGGAAGAAATTTTCGGGCCGGTACTGCCTGTCATTGCTTACACCGATGCGCAGCAGGCGAAGGCGCTCATAGAACAGCACCCCTACCCTTTATCGCTGTATCTCTTTTCAAAAATAAAGCCAGTGAAAAAGTATTTACGGATAGTATCGCGTTTGGCGGCGGTTGCATAAACAACACGCTCATACATTTCACTAATCTTGAGATGCCCTTTGGTGGCGTAGGTTTCAGCGGCATGGGGCGTTATCATGGCAAATTCGGGTTCGATACTTTTTCGCATCGTAAAAGCATGATGAAAACAGGCACCTGGCTCGATATCGCCGTAAAATATCCACCGTTTGGCGATAAACTGGCGCTGGTAAAGCGTTTCCTGAAATAAAAAAGCCTGCGCTAAGCAGGCTTTCGTTCGCTAACACTTAAACTATATCTATTGTATGAAAACTTACAAATTCTCTTTGTTCAGCTTTTTAGGCACCTTTACCGTAAGGGTTTGAGCCTTGCCGCCACGAATGATTTTTGCGCTTACTTCACTTTTGTTTTTATTCACGTTGTAAGTGCTCACCACGTCGCGGGCGTTGCGGACAGCCGAACCGGCGATTTCAGTGATGATATCATTCTCCTTAAAGCCCGCCTTTTCCGCTGCGGAGCCTTCTGTCACACCCAGTACCTTTGCACCGGTGGCTTCTTCGGTATCCTGTACAGACAGGCCCAGTTTCGCTTCGTTACCACCACCACGGCGTTCCATGCGGCCAAAGAGTTCATCCAGGTCGCCGCCACGTGGCACGCTGCGGAAGTTGAACGCATCATCATCCTGACCAAAATTAAACGAGCGTATTTGTGACTCCGGACGTTGGTCCAGCTTCGCTTTCACCCTGCTCTCTTTTTTATCCCGGAGATAGGTAATAGTTATTTCATCCCCCGGCTTCTTCGTCCCGATTGATTCAAACAGTTCCTGTGGCTCCCGGATGGCTTCATCATTGACTTTAGTGATGATGTCACCCTCTTTCAGTCCTGCTTTTTCGGCCGCACTACCTTCAGACACCTGCTTTACGGTCGCCCCTCTCGCATCTTCTTTCGCCGTAATAACGCCCAGCACCGCCGAAGGGGCCTTTGGCGCTATCGGATCACCTTCGCCACGGTAAAATTGCATCCCGCCACGGGGGCGCCGCGGAAGTTAAACGTATTGCCGTCTACCGGCGTATTCCGGCGGTGTAATACGGAGATATCACCGCCTTTATAGTCTTCCAGTTTTTTACCGTCTACGTATACTTCACCTGCCTTAATCTCGATGGTCACTTTACCATCTTTCCCGTTTTCTTTTTAAGATGATTTCGTCATACTCTCCCAGTTTGCCGGAGTGATTGTCCTGCGCAAAAGCCGGAGTAGCGGCGATCATGCCTGCCAGACCGAGTGCATATAACAGTTTGTTCATCATTGGTAATAATAGTTGATGGTTATGCTTACAAATTTATCGGCGGAGGTTAAAAAGAAAAAGTTAAAAACGACGGATCGGGGCTAAGGGAATGTTAAAATAATGGTTGGGGTTGCTTATCAGCATCCTGGTAACATCCTTCGTTGATATAAGGTTAATACTTCGTTGATATTAGGTTCAAGCCAGGTTCGTGAACCTACTTTGAACCTACCTTGAACCTAGGATGAACCTAGGATGAGCCTAAGATGTTTAAAAGATGCCCTTAGGGCGGTCTAGTCCTGGAATAGGTGTACATCGATGTTAAATAATCCGGATTAAGGTTTACATATATCGACATGCCGGGAAACAAAAAGGGCCGTAAGCAGATGCCTACAGCCCTACTTATTGTAAACCAGTTAATTACAAGGAAGCCTTGACCGCATCGATCGCCTGTTGCAGCTGACCGGTTTCCTGTCCGCCGGCAGATGCCAGGTTTTTTCTGTCCGCCGCCGCCGCCTTTGATGAGGCCGGCAACTTTATCCTTAATGATTTTAGGTGCCTCCGTGCCTTTTTCGGCTACGAGATTATCCGCAATGCTTACCACTACCTGTGCCTTACCAGCCACTTCCGCTGCCAGCACGACAACATAATTTTCCATCAGCGGTTTCAGGGCGAGGGCCAGTTGGCGCAGCGTGTCCGGGTTACCGGCTTCCACGAGCATTCCCGGAAGTTGATACCATTCACATTTACCGCTTTTTCCGGCAGCGTGGTGGCCAGTTGCTGTACCTGTTTCAGTTCCAGGGCAGCCAGCTGTTTTTCCAGGGCGGCCTTGTCGTTTACCAGGTTCTCGATCACTTTAGCCAGTCCTTCGGGTTCTTCAGTTGGGTTTTCACCGCTTTCAGGATCTCGAACTGTTCGTTAATAAAGGCCTCTGCCTTAGCGCCGGTTACCGCTTCTATACGACGAACACCCGCAGCTACCGCGCTTTCGCCGGTAAATTTAAAGATGCCCAGCTCGCCGGTAGCACCTACGTGTGTACCACCACAAAGCTCCACAGAATACGCGGGGTCCATGATCACCACGCGTACCACGTCGCCGTATTTCTCACCGAATAACGCCATAGCACCCAGCTTCAGGGCTTCTTCCTTCGGCAGTTCTTTTATCACCACGGGAATATTTTCCCGGATTTTCTGGTTTACGATCGCTTCTATCTGCGCCAGTTCCTCGTCGGTTACTTTTGCAAAGTGGGAGAAGTCGAAACGCAGGTACTCACCATTCACCAGCGAGCCTTTTTGCGCTACGTGTGCGCCCAGTACGCTGCGCAGGGCCGCATGCAAGAGGTGTGTGGCCGAGTGGTTCTTCTCTGTATTGATGCGTACCTCGCGGTTTACTATGGCTTTTACCGGGGCAGACGGGTTAGCCGGCAGCTTATCAGTAAAGTGTACGACCAGGTCGTTTTCTTTCTTGGTATCGGTGATCTCAATCGCTTCGCCATCAAAATATAAGATACCCGTATCGCCAACCTGTCCACCGCTTTCTGCATAAAAAGGTGTCTGATCCAGCACGATCTGGTACTGCTCCTTACCTTTCGCCTTTACACTGCGGTATTTGAGCACTTTGGCATCGGCTTCCAGCGTAGTGTAACCGATAAATTTACCGGAAGGCTGCTCGCTCAGCGAGGTCCAGTCGCCCATATCGAGCGCTGTGGCCGCGCGGGAGCGGTCTTTCTGCTTTTTCAGTTCGGCTTCAAAACCTTTCTCATCCACGGTGAAGCCGTTTTCACCGGCGATCAGGGCGGTCAGGTCATAAGGGAAGCCGTAAGTATCGTACAATTCGAAGGCAGTAGGACCGTCAATATTCTTTCCTTTAGCATTGCTGATCACGTCTTCTACGCGACGGATGCCGCTGTCCAGTGTGCGGAGGAAGCTATTTTCTTCCTCGAACACCACTTTCTTCACAAAATCCACCTGCTGGCCCAGTTCGGGGAATACATGCGCGAACTGCTCCGCCAGTTGCGGCACCAGCTCGTGCAGCAGTGGCTTTTTCACGTCCAGGAACGAGAAGTAGTAACGAACGGCACGGCGCAGGATGCGGCGGATCACATAACCGGCATCGGTGTTAGAGGGCAGCTGCCCGTCGGCAATCGCGAAACAGATAGCGCGGATGTGGTCGGCAATTACGCGGAAAGCGATGTCTGTTTTCTCGCTGTCGCCATATTTCTTACCACAAAGTCCTTCGGTAAAGCGGATCGTTGGCTGGAACACGTCGGTATCGTAATTGCTCGATTTCTGCTGCAGTACGCGTACCAGTCGCTCAAAGCCCATTCCGGTGTCTACGTGTTGTGCGGGCAGCGGTTGCAGGCTTTTGTCTTTCAGGCGGTTAAACTGCATGAATACATTGTTCCAGATCTCGATCACCTGGGGGGTGGTCGGCGTTCACCAGTGCGGCGCCCGGCGTAGCTGCGCGCTCATTATCCGGGCGGCAGTCCACGTGAATTTCACTACAAGGGCCACATGGGCCGGTGTCGCCCATCTCCCAGAAGTTGTCTTTCTTATTTCCCATCAGGATACGGTCTTCCGCCACGAATGCTTTCCAGAACTCGTACGCTTCGGTGTCCTTCTCCAGGTTTTCCTTACTATCTCCTTCAAAAACAGTCACATAGAGACGATCTTTGGGAATTTTATATACTTCCGTCAGCAATTCCCAGCTCCGGGCGATGGCTTCTTTCTTAAAATAGTCGCCAAAGCTCCAGTTACCCAGCATTTCGAACATCGTATGGTGGTAAGTGTCGATACCCACTTCTTCGAGATCGTTATGCTTGCCGCTTACGCGGAGGCACTTTTGCGTGTCGGCCGCGCGTTTCGAGGGCGCGACCTGGTTGCCCAGAAATAGTCCTTAAACTGGTTCATACCCGCATTGGTAAACTTGAGGGTAGGGTCATTTTTCAACACGATCGGGGCCGAAGGCACAATAGTATGGCCTTTGGAAGCGAAGAAATCCGAGAATTGCTGTCTGATCTGGGCTGCTGTCATAAAAGGAATTGCTATATATTAATATCTATTTTAAATTTTATAATTGCGACTATGTGATTTTTGGCTTTAATTTGTAACCCGGCTGCGTTTTTAGCCGGTTACCGGACTGACGTTGATTGTTCGCGAAATTCCATTATGTTTAACCCCGCTGTGCCAGCCCAATCCTTTCGCCGCCAATTTTTATGCGCGGTGCAAAAATATTGAAAGCTGTAACATTATTAAAAAAGAAGCAGAAAAGCGTTTTTAGCCCGGAATGGACGGAAGCGCGCTGAAATAAATCAAGTGGCCCTGCGTTCAGTGATGAGCGCGTCCAGCTTTAGACACACCTGGTCAATGAAGAAGGTTAAGTATTTCTACAACACGCAAACGCTCAAATATGAAAAGCTCGTCGTATCCGTACGCGTAAAAATCCTGCGTATACTGGGCTTTCTTTCTGCCGCTATTGTAACAGGTATCCTGTTCCTTTCCGTAGCTTACCGCTTCCTGGATTCTCCCAAGGAAAAGAACCTGCGCAGGGAAATTGACCAGATGAAGGAGCAATACGACCTGCTGACCGACCGCCTGAGCGAGGTAAAAGGGCAGCTGACAGAACTGCAGCACCGCGACAATGAAATTTACCGGGTAATATTTGAGGCCGCGCCTATTGCTGACAGTGCAAGGGCCGGCGAAGTGAAGAAAAGAGAAGAAAGACTGCTGGCGCTGACCAACAGCGAAGTGATCGAGGCTACCTCCGGGACCCTCACCGAACTGACCAACCGTGTTAAAGCACAGGAAAAATCCTACGCACAAATAGACGATCTTATCCGCAACAAGCAGAAAATGCTGGCCTCCATCCCGGCCATTCAGCCGGTGGCCAACAAAGACCTGGACCGTATCGCTTCGGGCTTTGGTTATCGTGTGGATCCCATTTATAAAACCGTTAAGTTTCATAGCGGGCTCGATTTCGCGGCGCCTTCCGGCACACCGATTTACGCTACCGGCGACGGCACGGTGGAAGATGCAAGCCTGAGCGAAACGGGCTACGGCAACCACGTGTTGCTGAACCATGGTTATGGCTACAAAACGCTGTATGGCCACATGGTGCGCATAAAAGTAAAGCGCGGCCAGCAGGTTAAACGCGGCGATGTAGTGGGGTGGGTAGGCAGCACCGGTAAATCCACCGGCCCGCACTGCCACTACGAGGTCATTAAAAACACCAGTAAGGTAGACCCTGTATTCTTCTTCTTTAATGATCTTAACGCCGAACAATTTGACAAGATGCTGAAGATCGCGCGTTCCGGCAACCAGTCACTGGATTAATGGAATGATTATTGCACCCGTGGGAAAAATGATGTGAATTTAAGGTAGCTTTGATCGGAGCGCAGGATTTTAAGTATTAGTTTTGTAATCACTATCAGCTTACCCTTAACAGTAACATCATGATCCAGCAACTAGACCTTTTTGGATCCCCTGAGCCGCAACCGGTTAAGGAAAAGGCGCAGCCGCAAGTGAAAGAACAGGAGGTGAGGCAACAAGATGGCGAACATATAGAGCAGCAGCCGGCAGCAGTACAACCGGGCACCGTAGCGGTAAGCATTACCGTTCAGCGGCCCGCCGCGCCGCCACCACAGCCGGAACCAGCAGCAGCCAAGCCGAAAAAACGAGGCCGCAAATCGCTGAAAGACACTGCCGACGATCCGCAGATCATCCAGGAAATCGATAAACTGAAACTGGATAAACTGTACTACCCGATCAGCGAAGTAGCTAACATGTTCCGCGTAAATACCTCCCTGATCCGTTACTGGGAAAACGAGTTTGATATTCTTCAACCTAAGAAAAACCGTAAAGGCGACCGCCTGTTCCGGCCCGAAGACATTCAAAACCTGAAACTCATTTACCACCTGCTGCGCGAACGCAAATACACCATAGAAGGCGCCAAACAAAAGCTGCGCGACGACCGTAAAACCGCCGCCCGTAACTTTGAAATGGTGCAATCGCTGCTCAAAGTCAAAGGATTTTTATCTGAACTTAAAGACCAATTATAAAAATTAATACATCATGCGATTAAAGACAATACTGGCAGGCTGCGGCTTACTCCTGTCTTCCGTAGTAATGGCGCAGACCCAGGCCGGCAAAGCAGCGGATGGCTCTAAGATCATGAAAGGCAAGGTAGACCTGAAAACAATGACCAACGACCAGGGAGCTGGCATGGTTCCACACCGGCATTAACCGGTACGAAGCAAAGGAAGTACCTGTAAACGTGATTAAAGCAAACAACACCAAATATAAATTCGTAGCGGTAGCCAGCACCTGGGACGCTTCCAGCAAAAAACTGCTGCCTCAATTCTATAAGGTAATGATCCTGGCCAGTGTGCCCGACGCTAACTTTGAAGCCTATACGGTAGATCAGAACCAGCAAAGTGGTACCGATGCCGACCAGGCCTACAAGGTGAAAAAGGCACCCACCGTATTGGTGCTCCAGGAAGGTAAAGAGGTTGGCCGTATTTCCGGCGAGCCCAACGGAAGCCTGGAAGATGCACTTGCACAGGTAATCATGCGGAACAACGATAAATAGTTTATCGCATCAACATAAAAAAAAGCTGCAGGTAATCCTTGCAGCTTTTTTCGTTTAGTTACCTGATGTCTCCGCCTTCGCGGCCAGCTTTACACCATGCTCTTCCAGCGAACGCATGATCGCCAGGTTCACATCTTCGCGCAGGGCGTTGTAACGCCCGCCATCCAGATGTAGGTGAGGTAGATCACCTGAATTACATATGAATCCTTCGTGAAGTCGTTCAGGTTCACCACGTAATCGGGTTCTATATTTTTATGTAACTCCGGTATTGCTGGATGTCTTTGATCACCCTTTCCAGTTTATCGGCCTGCGTATCGGCAGCCGCTTCCACCCGTATTGCGGCGCGTTGCTGCGTGCGCAGCGACAGGTTATCCAGCACACTGTCTACCATCTTTTTATTCGGCACGGTCACGTATGTTTTTTCCACAGTGCGTAAACGTGTGCTGCGCAAACCGATCTTTTCCACCGTGCCCTGGTAGCTGTCTACCTTCACAAAATCACCTACGCGGAAAGGCCGGTCGGAAAAGATAATAAAGGAACCGATAAGATTTTCGATACTTTCCTTGGCGGCCAGTGCAAGCGCCGCCGCACCGATACCCAGGCCCGCCACCAGCTTTTCTACCAGTGTTTGACCAAACAGTACGCGGATCACGATCAGCGCGCCGATAATCATCACAATCGCCTTAAAAAAATCGCTAAAGAAGCTGACGAACTGGTTATCGGTTTTATCTTCCGTCAGATCTGCTTTTGCTTCCAGCACCAACGCCACGAAATCGATCAGTCGTAAGAAGATCCAGATAAAACACAGGCTTACGGTAAGCTCCAGCAAAGTGGTAAGTACATCGTGAATGGTCAGTGTGTTCATTTGCTGCACGGCCGTACCGTTTACCGTAACGGAGTGCATTTTACGATAGATCGTAAAGTCCAGCTGCGGCGGAAAATGCAGTCGGTTAATGGTGAGCATAAAGGCCACGAACACCAGTAGATATTCCAGCGGACGCACCAGCAGGTCTACGAAGTCGCTACGTTTGAGCGATGGCGTCCAGCCTTTAATGAAATTGAACGATAACGACGCCACCCATTTGGACAGTACACGCCGGATAATCAATACCAACAAAACAACGCCCGCCACGATCAGGTAATCCTGTATAGGGTTGCCGAAAAAATCTCTGTTCAAAAACTCGTTCATAGTAGTAGTTATGCCGGTGCAAATTAACTTAAATCCGCACGCTTTTGCTCTCTTTGTCTACGTTTACCACACCCGGACGTTTCCCTTTTTCGAAACTGCCGAAGGTGTCTGCAATACCCAGTGCTTCCGCGCCGTTCAGCGTAGCCCAGTTTAAAATCTCGCTGAGGGGAATTTCCATATGGTGCTCATGCAGCGTTTTTACTTCTTCCCAGACAGATAGCTGATGATTGGAGGCGAGGCTATCTGTGCCCACGGTCATTTTACAACCATGTTTGCGGAACAGCGCGAGATAGGGCAGTGTGTCCTCGATATAAATATTGGCGTTGGGACAAAGGCTCCAGTAAATATTTTTTGTTGATGACTGTGCGAACAGGATGTCCTCTTCCGAAGTAAAGGTGTTATGAACGAGCAGCATATTACCCGGCGACCGGAAATAAGGCAGGTAGGTCTGCAAACTGGTTTTCCCGCTTTCCCGGAAGCCGCTGATATCCATCCCAAAATTCTGATAAAACTGGAGGAAGGCGCCGGTACGGGTTTCGTAGAGCATGTTTTCCGCGAAACACTCCTGGTTGTGGATGGTAATGGGGCTGGTTTCAGCAAGACCGGCTAACATGCCGAACAGGGGCCGACACGGAATATGGCGCGTGCGGCACCAGTGTAGCGGGCATGTTCAGCCCGCGGAAGGCCGAATACACCTCCTGCATGGGCGCGAACCGCGCGGCGGCGCTGGCATCCCCGAAGCCCATACATTCTATAAAAGAGTGATAATACAAATTTCCTTTTTGTTTCTGGAGGAGGGTATTGGTCGTATTACAAATATCTCCGACCGCCACCACGCCGGCATCCAACATGGCTGCTTCCGCGACGTCAACAGCTTCGGCGATCTGCTCCGGACTATCGGGCTGGCGTTGTGTCATTACGGTAGTCAGGAAGTCGGGCAAGCCGGTTTTTTCCGGGATACGGCCCTTCATATGTGACAATTCGAGGTGACAATGCGTATTAACGAAGCCGGGACCAAGCCAGCCGCCAAACTCCCGGATGTTGTCCCCTGCCTCCGACCGGTCAATAATAGCCTCCACCGTGCCGTTTGACCGCAGCACCAAAACTTTATCCTGCCCTAAAACCTGCGCCCGTCAAAGATATCCGGGGCTGTTAACTTAATCCATTCCGACATGCTGTACTATTTACGTGAATTGGTGTTAATTTTGCAACCCTGCAAGCCCCTTCCCGGGAACGGAAAAGTGGTTTGCGGATTCGTAACAGGTATCAAAGATAACCATGATAGATAAACTGGAGGCCATAAGAGGCCGTTTTGAACAGGTATCGCTGGCGCTGACCAACCCCGAGGTGGTGAGCGACAACAAGCAGTTTTCCAAATTCAGCAAGGAATACCGCCAGCTGGAAAAGATCGTGAAGGCCTATAAGGCTTACACCGACCTGCTGGACGCTATTGCCTTTAACAAAGAAGTACTGGAAAGCGGCGACGAAGAGATGCGGGAGCTGGCCAAGGCCGAAACCGAGTCTCTTAGCGAGCAGAAGGAGGAGGCGGAAGCCACTATCCGTAACCTGCTGATCCCGAAAGATCCCCAGGATGAGCGTAACGCTCAGCTTGAAATACGCGCCGGCACCGGCGGCGATGAGGCCAGCCTCTTTGCCGGCGACCTGCTGCGCATGTACCTCCGCTATTGCGAAAACAAGGGCTGGAAGGTAGCGGTAATGAACGAAACTCCCGGTTCGGCGGGCGGCTACAAAGAGGTAGTGCTCGAGGTAACCGGCGACGATGTATACGGCACCCTGAAGTTTGAGTCGGGCGTACACCGCGTACAGCGCGTACCTGCCACCGAGGCTTCCGGCCGCGTACATACCTCCGCCGCCACCGTGGCGATATTGCCCGAAGCCGATGAGGTAGATGTGGAAATCCGCGAGGCGGACATTAAAATGGACACCTTCCGCTCTTCCGGCGCGGGTGGCCAGCACGTAAACAAAACGGAATCGGCCGTACGCCTTACGCACATCCCTACCGGTACGGTCGTGGAGTGCCGGGAAGGCCGCAGCCAGCACAGCAACCGCGATATCGCGATGAAAATGCTGCGCAGCCGTATCTGGGAAGTAGCCGTGCGCAAACACGAAGACGCAATTGCCGCTCAGCGTAAGTCACTGGTAAGCACCGGCGACCGCTCCGCTAAAATCCGCACCTATAACTATCCGCAGGGTCGTGTAACCGATCACCGTATCGGGATGACCGTATACAACCTGGACGCCTTCATGAACGGTGACATACAGGATATGATTCAGGCGCTGCAGTTTGCGGAGAATGCGGAAAAAATGAAAGGACAGCAGTAATTTTACCAAAATAGCTGAGGTTGATGTGATGACCGTAACAGGTATTACATCAACCTTTTTTATGCCCTGGTAAACTTTCCCCACAGCTGCGTTGTTTTCTAAGCCGGTAACTGTATACGAAAACACCATCAATCCCCCTAAATACTAAAATTATGTTAGATCAATTATTACAATTGGTGCAAAGCTCCGCCAGCGAGTCGGTGGTAGCTAACCCCGCCGTTCCCAACGAACACAACGAAGCGGTTATCCGGGAAGCCTCCAGCGCGGTAGCTAACGGACTCAGGACGAGCTCGCCAACGGAAACACCCAGGGGCGTATTGAGCCTGCTGAGCGGCAAAACCGAGGCTAACGAGCACAATCCCGTAGTAAATAACATTTCCGGTAACCTCGTAGGCAGCCTGGTACAGAAATTTGGCCTGAACAGCGGTGCAGCATCTGCCCTGGCAGGCTCACTGATCCCCGCCGTGCTCGGTAAGCTGGTGAAAAAAACCAACGATCCGGGCGACAGCAGCTTCAGTTTGCCCGATATCCTCAGCTCTCTTACCGGCGGCAATGCATCCGGCCTGGGCGGCATGCTGGGTAAAATGGGCCTGGATAAAGATGGCGATGGCGATGTTGATTTCCAGGACCTGACCGCGATGCTGAGCAAAGGCGCAAAGCAACAGAAAGAAGGCGGCGGTGGCGACCTTGGTGGATTACTGGGTGGTTTATTCAACTAAAAACCAACAATTACTACAAATTGCTATTTTTTAGGTTTTGCTTATCAACATATTGTGACTAAAAACCGAAACTGGCAAAGATTTTGTTTTGTACCTTTGCGCGGCTATACGTAGTGCAGCATTTAATAAAAAACACATCCAAGATGAAACGAATGAAACTTATGGTGGTAGCGGCTTTGGCGGGAACAATCGTGTTCAGCAGCTGTAACACCTGGAACGGTATGAACAACACGGGCAAAGGTGCGGTAATCGGTACAAGCGGTGGCGCGGCTGCCGGTGCGGCAATTGGTCGTGCAGCAGGTAACACTGCACTCGGCGCTATTATTGGTGCTGCAGTAGGTGGCACAGCCGGTGTATTGATCGGTAAAAAATGGACAAACAGGCCGAAGAGATAAAGAACGAGGTGCCCAACGCCACCGTTGAACGGGTAGGTGAAGGCATCAACGTTACCTTCGACTCGGGCGTTTTATTTGGTTTCGATAAATCGGACCTGACCGACAAAGCGAAAACCAATATTAAAGAACTGGCCGACATCCTGAACAAATACCCGGACACTTACGTTCGTGTAGAAGGTCATACCGACGACAAAGGTACCGACTCCTACAACTACAGCTTGTCTGAAAGACGCGCGAATGCAGTGGCCACTTTCCTGAAAGGTCAGGGTGTAGCTGCGGGCAGGGTGCAAACGTTCTGGTATGGTGAAACACAGCCTAAAGTACCGAATGATTCTGAAGCAAACCGCGCACAGAACCGTCGTGTAGAGTTCTCGATTTTCGCGAACGAGAAAATGAAATCCGACGCGAAGAACGACGCCGGTAAGCAATAAAACATTAATTCTTCATAAGCGTTTGATAAGCCTCCTGATTTTTCGGGGGCTTTTTTATGCGCTAGCCAAAGCGGTTGCGGCTTCCAGGATAATGTTGCAGGCGTTACCTATTTCATCTTCTGAAATAATCAACGGCGGCACAATGCGCAGGCACTCCGGCGCGAACAGGAACCAATCGGTCATTACGCCATGCG
This sequence comes from Chitinophaga sedimenti, assembly GCF_023156195.1. GTDB lineage: Bacteria > Bacteroidota > Bacteroidia > Chitinophagales > Chitinophagaceae > Chitinophaga > Chitinophaga sedimenti. Next base: position 5,179,579 of record NZ_JAKUKA010000001.1, on the reverse strand, counting down.
CGATGCAGTAGTCAATTACCTTTTTGTTAAATGCAAAATCTTCGAATTCAACGGCGAGCATGAGGCCCGGGCAGCGTACCGCTTTAATAGAAGGATGCTGCAGTTGCTGCACGAACAGCTGCCCTTTGGCATGTACGGTAGCAATAAGATTTTCTTCCAGCAAGGCTTTCATACCTGCCATGCCCGCGGCACAACTTACAGGATGGCCGCCAAACGTGGTGATATGTCCTAATACAGGGTTATTGGTCAGGCTCCACATAATTTCTTTTGAAGCGATAAAGGCGCCCAGCGGCATTCCTGCACCCAACGCCTTACCGAGCAGGAGCACATCCGGCACTACACCGAATTGCTCAAAAGCCCATAAACTACCGTTGCGGCCCAGCCCACATTGAATTTCATCAAGAATTAATAAGGTGCCTGTTTCGGTACATTTCTTACGCAGTGCCTGCATCCAATCGTGTTGCGGCGGACGCACACCGGCTTCAGCCTGCACGGTTTCAGCGATCACGCAGGCAGTACGTGTAGTGATCTGCTCCAGCGCATCAAACGAATTATAATCTAAATGCTGCACATCGGGCAACAGCGGCCTGTAGGCATTGCGCCAGTATTCATCGCCCATAATGCTCAGGGAGCCTTGCGTAGAGCCATGGTAACTGTTTTTAAAAGCTATGATCTCCGTTCGGCCGGTATGCCTTTTAGCCAGCTTCATGGCGCCTTCGGTCGCTTCACTGCCCGAGTTGGTGAAGTACACGCAATTCAGCGCTTCCGGTAAATGATCGGACAACAATTTTGCATACGCTACCTGCGGACTCTGCACAAACTCTCCATACACCAGCAGGTGCATATAGGACGCCGCCTGCTCCTGGATCGCCGTTACCACCGCAGGATGACAATGCCCGACGTTGCAAACGCTGATACCCGCGATCAGATCCGGTATTGTTTACCCGTTGCATCGGTCATGTACATGCCGGACGCCTTCACCATTTCAATCGCCAGCGGAGCGTCCGAAGTTTGCGCTACGTGCTGCAAAAAAGCTGCCTGTTATTCATTTCACTACACTACATTAATTGGATGCGAAGTTAGTTCCTATCTTTGATCCATCTAAAAAAGAAACATGCCCGTTATTTTACCTGTTAAAGGCGTACATCCCCAGCTGGGAGAAAACTGTTTTATCGCCCCCAACGCTACTATCGTAGGCGACGTAGTTACCGGCAATGACTGCAGCATCTGGTTCAACGCCGTGGTGCGCGGCGATGTGAACAGCATCCGCATGGGCAACAAAGTGAACGTACAGGACGGCGCCGTTATCCACTGCACGTACGAAAAAACCAAGGCGATCATTGGGAATAATGTGTCTATCGGGCATAACGCAATTGTACACGGCTGTACTATCGACGACAATGTACTCGTGGGCATGGGCGCCATTATTATGGACAATGCACACATCGGCAGCAATACCATTATTGCGGCGGGCGCCGTGGTACTGGAAAACACCAAAGTAGAAGCAGGTTGCATTTATGCAGGCGTACCGGCAAAGAAAGTGAAAGAAATCAGCCAGAACTGATCAGTGGAGAAATTAACCGCATCGCTAATAACTACCTGATGTATAGCAGCTGGTTTAAAGACTAAGATGCGTTATAAAAAAACGTTATATTGCAGTTCTAAACTTCCCTGCACCTATGAAAAAGTGGCTGCTAGTAATATGGATCGCGTTCCTGGCGACAGGATGCGCTTCGCAGAAGTCAGGCTGTCCCGGCAATAATTTTTACTCGGGCGACAACGCCAAACAAAATAAACGCGCCGCCAAACATATGAATAAGCTGTTTTAGCGCGTTATTCATAAGATTTGCTATGAGAATCCGCATGCGACATATGCTGATAGTGACCGCCGTATTGTTAATGGCTGCCGGCTGTCGTACGCCCAAAACGGGTTGTCCTACTCCAAAACGTAACATGGGCGCGGAAAAAGTGTTAGATGAGATGAGCAGGCCACCGAAAAAAGGCCTGTTTAAAAGGAAGAGTCGTTATTAATACTGCTTTTCGTCGATCGACTCCAACATGGATGCATAACTCACAAAGCGATCCACATCAATTTTACCTTCGTTTACCGCTACCTGCACCGCGCACCCCGGCTCATTAATGTGAAGACAGTTATTGAACTGGCATGCTGTAATATATGGGCGCATATCCAAAAAATAGTGCGACAGTTCCGTTTTTTCAATATCTACGATCCCGAACTCGCGTACGCCCGGCGTATCAATTAAACGGCCACCGAAGGGCAAATCAAACATTTCCGCGAACGTGGTGGTATGCAAACCTTTACCGCTCCAACCGCTTACAGCTTTGGTCTTCAGTTCCTTTCCCGGCATGATCTGGTTAATGAGCGAGGATTTACCCACGCCAGAGTGGCCGGACATCAAGGTGGTTTTGCCTTTCATCAATGCCACCAGCTCTTCAATCCCTTCCTTCTTTTCGGCAGATACAAGTAATACTTTGTAGTCCATGGCCTCATACACCTCCTTCCAATGCTCGAACTTCTCTTTCCTTCGCTTTGTACAGATCTTTTTTATTGAAGACGAGTATGGCGGGAATATGATAGGCTGCGGCCGTTACGAGGAAACGATCGATAAAGCCCTGGGAAGTGCGCGGTTCTTTCACCGTACACACCAGTGCAGCCTGATCGAGGTTAGCGGAAATAATATGCTTTTTATGCTTACCATGCGGCGAGCTGCGCACGATGTAGTTACGGCGGTCACTTATAGCGGTGATAATGGCATTGCCGGCCTCTCCCTCCTCCCGCACAAGCGTTACCTCATCGCCCACGGCGATAGGATTGGTGGAGGTAATGTCCTCATCAATTTTGAAAACGCCCTTCATCCGGGCCTGTAAGGTTTCACCTTCGGTGGTTTTAGCCACGTACCAGCTACCCGTTGATTTGTATATGAGTGCCTGCATCTGCCATTAAAATGCCGTAAAGGTAGCGGATTTTATTATGGCAGGCGACGGAAAACCGTGTAGCGCAGTACTGTTTCGAGCAATATGCAGGCCAGTGCCAACATGGCAAGTGGGAAGAAGTGTTCCGCGAAACGTTTATAGGAAGTGATTTCGACCTTGGTACGCTCCAGTTTGTCTATCTCCTGGTAGATGTTGGCCAGCGATTTATTATCGGTAGCGCGGAAGTATTGACCGCCGGTTTCTTTTGCCATTTGTTTCATCAGCGGCTCGTCGATCTGCACATCCTGCATTTGCATTACCACTGTGCCATCGGGCAGCGTGGCGGGCGACGGTGCTTTGCCGTACGTACCTACTCCGATGGTGTACACGCGTACTTTAAATGCTTTCGCAATTTCCAGCGCGGTGAGCGGATCCACAGCCCCGATGTTGTTTACACCATCGGTGAGTAAGATGATGATCTTACTTTTAGCCTTGCTGCTGCGAAGGCGGTCTACCGCAGTGGCCAGGCCCATACCAATGGCCGTACCATCGGCCAGCATACCGCTGCGTATTTGAGAAAGCTGCGATTTTAACACCGCATGATCTGTGGTGATGGGGCACTGCGTAAAGCTCTCTCCCGAAAAAATCACCAGGCCAATACGGTCACTGATGCGACTGTCGATAAAGTCCTGCGCCACCTTTTAGCCGCTTCCATACGGTTGGGCTGCAGGTCTTCGGCCAGCATACTGCCCGAAATATCGATGCTCAGTACGATATCGATGCCTTCACTATTAATATTTTCAGAAGTATTAGACGTTTGCGGACGCGCCAGGGCTGTTACCAGCGCGGCGAGCGCGAGGAGGCGTAATGCGAGCAGCACCGGGCGGAGCCGCACTTTCCAGGAAACGGGCAGGCCTTTTAAACCCTGCAGCGACGACACGTTCATAGCGCCCTGCTGTTTTTTGCGCCTTGAAATTTCCCACCAGATCATGACCGGGATGAGCAACATCAGCCAGAAAAATCCGGGTTGGGCAAATTCTATACTTTTCCAGGTATCCAGGTTCATCTTTTCTAATGCTTTATCTTATGCTTTCGGATTTTCGGTTCCCTCCTGCTTTGCTTCCTCGGCCACCGCTCTCGGCTTGCTCCATTCCACAATTTCGATAGCCGTTTGCAAACATTGCTCATGCTCCTGCGGCGCCGGTTGCAACTTGGCGAACTTTGCCAGGTCGGCCAGCGTAAGGATGCCGCTCAGCTTGTCGCGTTGCTGGTTCAGGATCGTAATGGGTTTAATATTCTGCAAGAGTTCCGCCGTGGTTTGCTCAAGCGCCGGGATGCGGAATTGCTTTTCGATATATACCCTTAATATATCCGTCAGTTGTGTGTAGTAAGTTTTGATATCGCCGTTGTTCCACGCCTTTTCGTTCTGCAGCTGCCGCAACTGGCGCATAGCTGCATCATAGGGCGTTTCTGCCGGCGGAGGCGCCACGTATTTCGGCACTTTCTTCTGTCGGGCAAACCATATCAATATAATAATAACAGCTAATAACGTAAGGCCGGCAGCGAAGTACAGGATGTAATCCGTCCACAGCCATTTTACGGTACGCAGCGGCTTGATCGGTTTAAAAGCCTTGCTGGTGTCTACCGCCACCGTGTTTACATCAATGGCGAATGGTTTGGTAAACACAGAATCGTAAGAACCATCCGTTGCCGAAAACACTTCGAACTTCATCGGCGGTACTTCCCAGCGGCCGCTATCGAAACTGGTCAGTGTAACGGTTTGACGAAAAACCTTTTCTACATTATTACTACCGGTAGTGTCGATCTCCGATTGTCCGATCAGTTCAAAATGATTGAAGGAATCGGGCAGGCTGGGGAACACTATTTTAAAGTGAACGCCGGGGATGGCATATGTTTGCACCCGCGCATCCAGCATCACTTTAAACTGCTCGCCAATACGGATCGCCATGGTATCCGGCACGGCTTTGATAGACATGTAGTCTTGTGCAGACAGTGTTAGCGGGGAAGCCAACACGCCCATCATCAATATAAAAAGACTTGTTTTATCGCTCTGATGTGTTTTTGCATAATTGCTACTAAGCTATGCCCTGTTCAGGAAAAACGTTTGCAGCGCCTTCACGTAATCTTCGTTGGTACGAATGGTTACGAGCTCTGCGCCACTCTTTACGAAAGCTGTTTTACAATATTGAGAATGTTGCGCGAACTGGTTGGTATAGTACTCGCGCACCCTTTTGTCGCCCGAATCTACCCACTGCATGGCGCCGGTTTCTCCGTCGCGCATCTGGACCAGGCCCACATTCGGCAACTCTTTATCGCGCGGATCAAATACCTGTATGCCTATAATATCGTGGCGTTTCGCCGCAATATTCAGCGCGTCCTGGTAGTTGCCGGAAAAGAAGTCGCTCATCAAAAGGCGATGGTGCGCTTCTTATTCATATTATTGAAGAAGCGAAGCGTTTCCGCGATGTTGGTGCCTTTACGTTTCGGCTGGAACGACAGCAGTTCGCGGATAATAAACAGGATGTGCGATTTACCTTTTTCGGTGGAATGTATTTTTCCATCCCATCACTAAAAAAAATCACGCCTACCTTATCATTATTTTTGATGGCAGAGAAAGCCAGTACCGCGCACAATTCCGTTACAAGATCGCGTTTGGTCTGCTTTGCCGTACCGAACATACCGCTTTCGCTCACGTCTACCATCAACATCACCGTTAACTCGCGTTCCTCTTCAAACACCTTTACAAACGGGTGGTTGAAGCGCGCCGTCACGTTCCAGTCAATGGCGCGCACATCGTCGCCCACGGTATAATCGCGCACTTCGCTGAACGACATACCACGACCTTTAAAGGCGCTGTGGTACTCCCCGGCGAAAATGTGGTTCGTCAGTCCTTTAGTCTTGATCTCTATCTGCCGTACCTTCTTTAAAATTTCTGCGGTGTCCATGGCGTTGCGCTTTATGGTACTTCTACTGCGTTCAGGATTTCGCTGAGGATGTTTTCGCTGGTTACGTTTTCCGCTTCCGCCTCGTATGTTAAACCTACACGGTGACGCATTACGTCGAAACATACGCTGCGTACGTCTTCGGGAATTACATAACCACGACGCTTCATAAATGCATATGCTTTGGAGGCGAGCGCCAGGTTGATGCTCGCACGGGGCGAACCACCGTAGGCGATCAGCGGCTTCAGTTTCTGCAATTTATATTCTTCCGGATTACGGGTGGCAAATACCACATCCGGGATATAACGTTCAATTTTTTCGTCCATATACACTTCGCGCACCAGCTTCCGGGCGTTCATGATATCGGCCGGATCAATGATCGGCGAAATCCTGGTCATGCCTTCCGGGTTAAGGTTCTGGCGGATGATCATACGCTCTTCCTCTTTGGTAGGGTAGCCGATTACCACTTTCAGCATGAAGCGGTCGACCTGCGCTTCGGGCAGTGTATACGTACCTTCCTGTTCGATCGGGTTTTGAGTAGCCAATACCAGGAAAGGTTCTTCCAGCTTAAAAGTAGTGTCGCCGATGGTGATCTGGCGTTCCTGCATCGCTTCGAGCAGGGCGCTTTGCACTTTGGCGGGGGCGCGGTTGATCTCATCCGCCAGGATAAAGTTGGCGAAGATGGGACCGCGGCGTACCACGAATTCATTTTTCTGCTGGTTATAGATCATCGTACCCACCACGTCGGCCGGCAGCAGGTCCGGTGTAAACTGGATACGGCTGAATTTGGCGTTGATTGCCTGCGAGAGCGATTTGATGGATAACGTTTTAGCCAGACCGGGTACACCTTCGAGGAGCACGTGCCCCTGTGCAAGGAGACCGATCAGCAGCCTTTCAACCATGTATTTTTGTCCAACAATGGCCTTCCCCAGCTCCATTTGCAGCAAATCGACAAAAGAGCTGGCCTGGTGGATCTTTTCGTTTAACTGGCGAATATCGTACGATGTATTTTCCATTATTTTTACATTTCGAGGTTGCTAAAATAAACATTCTCTTTTCAAAACCGCCTGCCATGGCGGGGTTAGCCCGTTAAAATGCTGTTAAATGATATATGAACGGCTTTCCCTCAAGGCAGGATATGGTTTATAAAAAATTTCAATTTAATAAAGGGGATTGATATTACGCAACATTTTTTCAAAGCCCCATTTATGGCCGGCGCTACTTAAACCGTACATTTGCCGTCAGTAGCGGGAAAGCGGTCGGCAAAAGACGAACGTAGGATGTGCAAACGCCGGTTTCCCATCCACCTAAAAAGAAAAATATTATGCAGGAAGACTTTGAATATAGATGGAATCAGCTGGAAACAATGCTGAAAGAACGCTTCGGAAAAACGCCCAATATGGAGGCGATATTGTTCCTTATAGGTATCCGGGAACTCGGGAACTATACCAAGAAAAAATTTACCAAAGAGCAAAAGCAGGATTTAATGCATATTGCGATGTGCACCCTGTTGTCGCAAAGCGGCTATTTTGAATTTGCGGGAGTTGATAAGGACGGCTGGCCGCATTTTACGGAAAAACAGGCGGTGCCCAAGATGGAGCTGTTAGAACAGGAGCACTTCATCAAAGAACATGTACTCACATATTTCGAAATTTAACAACCAAACCGACCTATTCCATGCGTAACCTTGTCCTCCTGCTTTGTTTCTGTTTGGCCATACAACCTGCCATGGCCGAAAAGAACCGCAAAGTGAAAGTGATCACGCCTTACGGCACGATGATCATTAAACTGTACGATCAAACACCGAAGCACCGCGACAACTTCCTTAAACTAACGAGGAGCCACTTTTACGACAGCCTGTTATTTCACCGGGTGATCAACAATTTTATGATCCAGGGGGCGATCCGGATTCGCGCAAGGCCAAACCGGGTGCGGAATTGGGCAATGGCAGCGTGGGATATACCATCGCGCCGGAGTTCCAGCTGGACCTCTTTCACAAGAAAGGAGTGTTGGCCGCGGCACGGGACGATAACCCGGCGAAAGCCTCTGACGGTTGCCAGTTTTATATCGTACAAGGCAAAAAGTTCACGGACGAAGAGCTGGATAAAGTGGAAAAGAATCGCCTGGGTGGCCGGAAAATACCGGTAGACCAGCGGGCTGTGTACAAAAAAACAGGCGGCACGCCGCACCTGGACCAGAGTTATACCGTGTTTGGGGAGGTGATAAAAGGCATAGAGGTGATTGACAAAATAGCGGCAGTTAAAACAGATAAAAACAATCGTCCGCTAACGGATGTTCCTTTCAAGGTCAAAGTGGTGAAAAAGATGCTCATCTTCTAAAAGGAGATATGATGCTTTTTCATATTTAAGTTAACTGTCGATAGAAGTTTTATTTTTCTATAGGTAATCTTTAATTTTACGGCTCAAAATCAAAAAACCATGAATTTTCCGTCAAATCTCCGTTACACCAAAGATCACGAGTGGGTCCTGCTTGAAGGTAATACGGCTACAATTGGTATTACTGAATTTGCGCAACGTGAGTTGGGCGATATCGTGTTTGTGGACATCTCTACAGTTGGTAAATCACTGGCTGCGGAAGAAGTTTTCGGCACTGTAGAAGCAGTAAAAACTGTTTCAGACCTTTCCTGCCGGTAGCTGGCACGGTTAGTGAGATAAACCCTGCGCTGGATGGTTCCCCTGAACTCGTAAACAGCGACCCTTACGGCGAAGGCTGGATGGTGAAAGTAACCGTTAACAACCCTGCAGACGTAGAAGGCCTGCTGAGCGCAGATGCTTATAAAGAGCTGGTTGGCGAATAACAATAAGACACATTAATTAACGAAATACACAGAGAGAATGAGGACTATCCGATTTTATTTACCCGCAGTTGTTTGGATTGCCCTCATTCTCTTTCTATGTGCCCTCCCGGGCGAAGATATCCCCCAGGCTTCGCTGTTTGATCAATTACACGTAGATAAGATTGTACACTTTGGCTTATTCGGCGGCATTGTATTGTGGCTGAGCATAGGCTATTATCGCCAGAAAGGCCATATCAGCAATGGGATGCTTATCCTGATCGCATTACTGGCCTCGGCTTACGGATTGGCGATAGAATACATGCAGAAGTACCGGTAGTAGGCAGGAGCTTTGATATGTGGGACGTAGCGGCCGATGCTGCCGGCGCGTTTGCAGGTATCCTTGTATTCAAATTTGTGAGAAAAAGATTTCTTCAGAAAAACGTTTAGCCTTCACTTCATTACCCCTTTTTATGCGCGGATTTGATCCGCTGCATTTGCATTTCTGTTCCAATATCCATCTTTTTGAGGAAGCAAAAGTGCATCATTACCCCTAAAATGTCAGAATTTCTGCAACCCTCTTACAGCCATTCTAACAATTTCTCAGAATCGCCACTTTATTTTTTTCGGCGATTAATTATTGCTCTACTTTTAAATCCAACCAAATGACGATCAAGGTCATCATTATTATGCGGCTTGGTGCGAAGATCAAGAAGTTAAGAGAACTCAAAGACTATACACAGGACTACATGGCGAATCGCCTGAAGATGGGTGTTAGTTCTTATGGGAATATAGAGCGGGGTACTGTTAAAGACCTGACGGTAGAGCGGTTGTTGCAGATCGCGCAGGTACTGGAGATCGAGTTTTCAGAGATCATCAATTACGACCTCAGGAAGCCGTACCGCATCTCCTCGATGGAGCCGGAAGATGGGAGAACGGAAGATGAGGATGAATTTTATGCCTCGTGCATAATGGCGGTTGTTGAGCAAAGCATCCGGGACAAAAAGGCCATGATCAATCTTTTGAATGGGATGCGGAAACCAACACACGCCTGGCGTACAGTATGGCCGAACATACTAAACAACTGGCCTTGATCGCCGAACAGCAGCAGGAATTATTGTTACTGATCAGGGATAAAAAATAACGATTACAAATTTTCCAATAGCATTAAGTCAGAGATGTCCGGTTTGACAAACCGGCAGGAGCATGCCCTACCCAAAGACATAGTTACATCACTTTGTTGCCCGGTAATCCCGACTGGATAGCATGTTACCCTCAAAAAATTCTTTCCCTCTCCGGGAGGGGTAAGTTACTTGTATGTTCCGAACGCCGGTACAGTAGTCATTTGCATGCTTAAGTATGCTCCTGGGTGGCAGGAGTGGCTATCTGTGCCGGCCTTCGGAAGCCTATTCATTTTTCAATGGTATTTACATGAATAACGATTGCAGAAGCCCATGAAAGGCAAAGCCCGTAAGAGATTTTGAGAAGAAATACTTGTGGTGGAGAGTATAAACGCTTGTCGGCGGGGCACTTGTGCACCCGATAAGCACTTGATGTGAACCTTTAACCTGCGGGCCAATCCGCGGACGACGCTGTAATGAATGAGGCAGCAATTGTTGCGGAAAAGCCTGCAGCGTTAAGGGTTAAAAGAACCGTGTACGGCTAACGATCTTGTTTGTTGTTACCATGAAGCACGCGCTATACGAACGTGTATAGCGTTGGGCTTCAGGTATAACTGGCGGCGCAGCGAAAGCGCAACTGCGTGGCGGCAGGCAAACGACACAAATGCTCATAACAACACTACATAGCAAACATGGGATCCTATGTTTTTTTACTGTTCTAAACATAGGGTTTACTAAACGAAAAAACGGCTGGCAACTCTTTGCCGGCTTCCCTCAAAAACATCACCAACCATTAATAAAAAGAGGCTGCCCGCAAAGGCAGCCTCTTAATAACAATAAAATGAGAAATGCTTAGTTTACGTCCCACCAAACCTTGTCTTCTACCAGTTTCTGGCCGGGGAAGTTACGGTTGCGGGTCAGCTCAGTACCGGGGTACAGGAAGCGCGCAGGGAATACACCGGCGCCCAGTACAGATGCCTGAGATTGTTTAAATATGTTCGGATAACCGGTACGTCTCCATTCTGTCCAGGCTTCAAAACCCTGGTTGCCGTTCATCGCTACCCACTTCTGGAACAGGATAGCCTGAAGTTGCGCATTCGCAGTAGCAGGCCATGCAGCCGACGGAGAAGTGGCAATATAGTCGTCGGCACCTGCTACCGAGTAAGCATCAAAGCTGGCATTGATACCTTCGGTAAACAATGTTTGTGCAGCACCGGTAGCGTAAGTTCTCACGATCGCCTCCGCCTGCAGGAAATAACTTTCTGCAGCAGAAATGAATTTCACCGGAGCGAGTGCTGAGTTATCATCACCACCTCTTGCACCTACACGGTAGGAAGCGGATGAACGCAAACCGCCGGTAATCGTGGAAGAAGGGGTGCTTTCAAAGCTACCCTGCGGAATACCCACAATGGTATCAGTATTCGTTACGTTACGATAGAATACTTTCACGCGCGGATCTCTGCCCTTCTGCAAAGTATCTACCGCAGTAGCACTTGCGTACAGGTTTTGTGTTCTGCCCAAACCGAGAATTTCTGCGAACAGCGGATTCTGGTTACCACCGGTAGAAGTATACTCAATTTGCGCATCTTCATCCGGAACTCAGCGCCGGAAGCATACAAAGCAGCAATGCCGGCACGCGCCTTCGCTTCGGCCACACCGGAAATACGGAGGTAAGCGCGCAGTTTCAGGGTATTGCCGAATTTGATCCAGTTGGTAGCCTGCGTATCGGGATCGCCGCCGAACAGCAGGTCCACGGAACCAGGTTTAAATTCAGAATCTTCATCCATCAACGCCACACCCCTGTCGATATAAGCGAAGATCGAATCGTATACTTCAGACTGGGCATCATATGCAGGGCTCAGGTTAGCCTCACCGCCTTTCAATGCTTCCTTCAACGGAATATCACCGAAAGCATCGGTCAGCATCTGGAAGGCATATGCTTTCATGATAAAAGCAATCCCGCGATACTGGTTGAATTTTGCCACGGCAGGCTGGCTGGTAATGTAGTCAGCATCCGCCAACGCACCATTATACAAAATACCCCAGGCGCGGTCAAAGTTGCTCGCTACCGGTTGATACTGGTCAATGGTTTTATACTGGGACGACAACCAATATTGCGTCCAGTACTGTGCCCAGATACCGCCATAAACCTGGAAGTTGTTACCCAGCGCATGCCCGATGGCCGCCTGCACTGCAGGCAACACCAACGCCACATCCGCATTTTTCAGATCGTTCGGATTATCATTTACATCCGGTACTTCTTACAGCCCGGTAAAGCCACCGCTGTAATCGCCAGTCCCAGAAGAATGTTTCTCATATTTAGTAATACTTTCATTTTCTTTTCTTTTTAGTTAACTCCAGATGGTAATGCACGTTTCACATTAGAATGTTACGCGCAGGTTAAAGCCAAAGTTGCGCAGCGAAGGTTGCGCGGTAAAATCAAGGCCTTGCTCATTTGTTGCGCCGCCAGAGTTAATTTCAGGATCCGCATACTTATTGTTGCTGGCCGTTTTTAACCAAAGGTTATTACCAAATACGCCAACGGAAGCATCACCCAGGAAAGTCCTGTTCAATACTTGTTTAGGAATGCGATAAGTAAGGCTTACCTCTCTCAGCTTGATGTAAGAAGCATCCAGCACGTGCTGGCCTGCAGGAATCTGGCTGGAGAAATAAGTTTGCGGATAGTACAGGTACTCCGTATTCACCACTGATTTGCCATCATTATCCGGGTACACTGAATTCGGGAAAATCTGCTCTTCACGGTTCCCTACCGCTGTTTCTTTCGCAGTACCTACGAAGTCCATGATGTCTTTCGTACGGGAATAGAATTTACCACCCTGTTTAGTATCGAACAGTACGTTAAAGGAGAAAGATTTGTAAGTAACGTTGGTACCCAGTGAGCCCTGCCATTTAGGATTGTACGAGCCAAGGTATTGCGCCTGCTCAGACAAATAAGGCAAACCGTTGTCCGGGTTAATCACTACGCGGCCCTCTGCGTCTTTACGCAAATCTGTCGTATAGAAAGTACCATAGGGCTTGCCTACAGCAGCAACGATACTCATACCACCAAAACCACCGATTACCAGCTGGTCCACACCGTCGATCAGTGAGATCACTTTATTGCGGTTATGGGTGTAAGTACCATACACTTCCCAGGTCCAGTCCGCAGTTTTTATCGGTGTACCACGCAGCGTCAGTTCCACACCTTTGTTTTCCACTTCACCGGCGTTGATCACTTTGCTGGCGTAACCGGAAGATGCAGCGATCGGCACGGCGATGATCTGGTCTTTAGACCTGTTCTGGTAGTAAGAGAAGTCTAAGGAGATGCGGTTGTTCAGGAAACCCAGTTCTGTACCAACTTCAAAGGCCTGTGTTTTTTCCGGTTTGATATCGGAGTTACCGATACGATCGCTCAGTGAATAACCTGGAATGCCGTTAAAGGGGAAGGTCGTGCTACCAAAGCCACCGATGATATCTGTTTTAACAAAATAAGTAGCGAGCAGATAAGGATCCGCATCGTTACCCACAGAAGCCCAGCTGGCGCGCAGTTTACCATAGTTCAGGAAGTTAGCCGTACCTGAGTTCTTCAGCAGTTCGGAGAACACAAATGATGCGTTCACACTCGGATAGAAAAACGCGTATTGGCTCTGAGGCAGCGTAGATGATAAGTCCTGGCGGGCAGTTACACCCAGGTACAACATGTTTTTATACGCCAGGTTCAACTCACCATAGAAACCCACCAGCCTGCGGTTGATGATTTCGTTGGAGGCCAATACTGGACCGTTACTGTTATCCGAGGTTATACCAGCCTGGCACTACCAGACCATTCGCCTCGTTCGTAGCGGCGCTCACAGATGAGAAGTTACGCTGGCGGATGTTGTTACCCAACATCAGGCTGGCGTTGAAGTCCGGGCTGAACTGGTGCTGAGCGGTGATCATGAAGTCATGGGTAATTTCGCTCAGGTTATAGCTGCCTTCTTCATATTTACCCACTTCGGTATGCACCTGGTCGGGATCATAATTACCTGCATCATCTGCCGGCGCAAAGTTGAACTTCGGATATTTGTAACGACGCCTGTCCGCATAGTTATCAATACCTAAACGCTCTGACAATGTCAACCATTTAACCGGCTGATAGCTGATAGAGAAGTTACCGGTAATACGATCCACCTCGTTCTGGTTCTTGTAGTTTCTCAACACCCAGTAAGGGCTGTTGGTATATGCACCGTAGTAACCATATTGATCGTTACCATCAGCATCGAACAGCACACCGCCGAAGCTGTAGTAAGGATTGTTCAGGTCGCCCATTTTGTGCAATGGAATATCCCTTGGTGTCTGGATCACGTTATCGTACACAGAACCCGGTCCCTGACCACCCTGGATCATGCTCGACTGGATCTTGTTGTAGTTCACGTTAATGGACGAGGTGATATTGTGCGAGAGCTGTGTAGCAGCGTTGAAACGAACACCGTACTTAGCATACTTGTCGTAGTTACCTGGCATCACTCCGTCGGAGTTCAGCGTGTTCAGCGACAGGTAGTAAGTGGTTTTCTCTCCTGCGCCGGAGAGCGACAGGTTATTCGTGAGCGCTGTGCCGAGTTCGAAAAACTTCTTCACGTTGTCTGGCTGGTTAACGTAAGGCTTTTCGAGTTGTACGCCGTTGATCGACTGTCCCCATGGTTTCATAGAACCATCGAAAGCGGGACCCCAGCTCCAGTTTTCACGGGGATCGGGTTCACCGTCGCCGCCCTGGCCAAACTGCGTCTGGAACTCAGGGAACTTAAGGATGTTGGAGAAGGTTGTGGTGGTGTTAAAGGTCACTTCGTTTTTCTGGTTAGCGCCTTTTTTACCTGATTTAGTAGTGATGATCAAAGCGCCGTTGGATGCACGGGAACCGTACAATGCCGCAGCGGCCGGACCTTTCAGAACGGTCATTGACTCGATATCTTCCGGGTTGATATCGTTGCCGCGGTTACCGAAGTCGATACTGGAGCGGCTGTCGGCGCCACCTATGATGCTGGAGTTATCGATCGGCACACCATCGACTACGATCAGCGCCTGGTTGCTACCGGTGATAGAGGAACCACCGCGCAGTACCACACGCGAAGAACTACCCGGAGCAGAGGCCGTGGTAGTAATATTCACACCTGCCACTTTACCCACGAGGCCGTTCAACGCACTGTTGCTGCGGCCTTTTGTAAGTTCTTCATTTTTTACGGTAGGGGACGACGATAGCCCAGGGAGCTCTTTTCCCTGCGGATTGCGTTTGCTGTAACCACCGTTTCATTCAGTGTTGTAATGTCTGCTGCGAGTGCAACATTGTAAGGACCTGCGCCGGAAAGTGCCACTTCACGGTCTTTCATGCCCACGAATTTCACCAGCAGGGCCGTAGTACCCTGAGGAACGTTAAGCGTAAAAACACCGCTCACATTTGTTACCGTTCCTATGTTAGTTCCTTTAGCGATAATGGTCGCCCCGGGGATGGGAGAACCATCTTCTGCTGCTGTTACCGTCCCTGTAACGGTACGGTTCTGCGCGAATACCTGACCACTGGCGACAATGCACACCAGGGACAGGAAAAGCGCCAATAGACTTTTCCTCATAAGCAAAGTTTGGTTTAACGTTTAACGAAAATTTAACAGCTAAGTTATGATACAGGATCATTCAACAGCCATTAAGTCTACAAATTACTTACCAGTTTTAACGTTTCTTTAACATACTTGAAAAAAATATCTGTCAAAATGACTAAATCGCTTATAATGAGCTATTAGTAGAGCCTTGGGTAACTGATGACCAGGAGACTAAGAAAAGGGCATTTTCAGCCTATTCTTATCAAGATACTCGTTTCCGGTCTGTCGAAAGCTATTTATATCCATTTTGAGGAAGATTTTGGTCACTATTCTCTTTAAGTCGATACAAAGCTCGATGGGGGACTTGCTGCGCCCATTTTGCAGTATATCGCGGATTAATCATGTTATTATATTTAACAAATATTTGGGGAGAAGGTTCAATAAAAAAAAAAGCAGGCAATAAAAATCGCCCGCTTGTCATCAACCAAAATCTAAATCGAAAAAATATGAGGTCAGCTTCCACCAACCTGTTAATAATTTATACAGTTCTGTCAAGGTACCACCTGGCGTAGGCCCGGGGCTCTTTAACTTCACATAATTCTTCGTTCAAAGCAGCCTGGCTGCCCCGCAAAATCCGGACGGGCGCAAACGCGCCATTGTTAAAGTCACACCCGCCCGCTTCTGCATGGCGTCAACCAATGCCCCTGACCGATGTCCTGGATAGCAATTTCACATGCCAATTCAGTCCGGGTCAAGATAAGTTGAGCGGATAATTCTTTAATAATGTCAATAAAACCTGGAAAAGGTCCTCGTTACGGTAGTTGTAACGGAATTCGCATTCTTTCAGATGGAGATAAGCTGTGTTACGGTTGAGTCCTTTGAACTTGGCCAGCCTGTGCTTGGTAAGGCCCCAGAAGCCGTCAACGTCGTCCAGCTGTTTTCCGTTTTCACCGTGGCTATTCCCGCTCAGGTTATATAAGCGGTACTGTCCAAGGTCCACCACCCCGTGGAATCTGCGGATGCGATCTACTGTAACTACTGTTTCCAGTACAGACCGCCCCCGGGCAATGGCCTGGATCATAGAACGGCTGACTTCAGGTAATATTTCCGTATATACCTTATCGTCAGCTTTGTAAATACCGAATATCACAGGCTTTACTATCCGGTCCACCTCACTCTTCACCGCCACGATGGTATCGTGACCGCTCCTGTGCTGAACTTTCGGATAGCCGGCCGGTTCCGGCATTACAGTTTCACAAAATTTAACGATCTGCATCCTGATCTTCTTCAGGTAGCTATTAACCGTTACCCTGCTAACACCGCTGATACTAGCTATCTGCGTAGCAGTGAGATCTTCTGAAAATAGCTTCAGAATCTCCTTAAATTTCCGCTCGGACAAGTGAGCGCCCTTTAAGTACTTATTTTTCATGGGACTAAGAGGTTGAGAATGGCATTATAAACCTCCAAATTTTTCAGTTGTGTCCACAGGGGTTTATACAAGCGGCGATAAATATATGATGAATGATTGCCACTAGATTACTTTACTACTAAAACTTTAGTAAAAGGGAGAAACTCAACAGGGAATTGGATTTTCATCGGTTTTTAACATCTATATTTATCAAGACCCGGAATAGATATATACGAAAAATAAAGCAGGCATGGCATTGTACGCCATAAGCCTGCTAGTATTATTAACCTGGACAGCTAGTTACTCCTCATCCAGGGGTTTTCCATAATTCTTTTTTACGCGCTTTCTTCAACAAAGCCTTCTCCATCCACAACAACATGGCCGGCAATATGGTCAGGTTTGTCACCATCGCCATTACCAGGGTCAGTGAAGTTAACCAGCCCAGGGGCTTTGGTGCCACCAAATTCGGAGAAGCTAAAGATCATGAAACCGGCAAACAGGATCATAGAGGTATAAATGATACTCAAACCGGTGTGGTTAATGGTCTGCCTTACGGTATCAGAAATATTGGATTCGTGGTGCTCCAATTCCTGCTTAAAATTGACAAGGAAACGGATGGTTACGTCGATGGCTATCCCAAGGGCGATACTGAATACCAGTACGGTCGACGGCTTAATAGCGATGCCCATCCAGCCCATTACGCCAGCGGTAACGATCAGCGGAATGATGTTCGGCACGATGGAGATGATCAGCATTCTCCAGAACGGAACAGGTACAGCATACAAAACACGATGAGCACAAACGCCGGGCGATACTTTCCAGCAAACCGTTGATAATGTAGCGGCTACCTTCCAGGAAGATCACGCTGGTACCGGTAAAGGTCACTTTATACTGTGCGGTGTCGAAAATCTGTGCGGCGCGGGGACGGAGACTGTCCAGCAACCTCGGCAACTCCTGTGAGCCTACGTCCGCCATGTTCACACTGATACGCGCCACCTGGCGGGTACTGTCCATAAAGGACGTAACCAGCTTGGTGAAGGCGGTCGGATTATCGCTCGTTGCTTTCATGCGCATGTATGGCGCCAGGAAACCGATATCGAACTGGTTCGGAACGGAGTAACTGGTGCTGTCGCCATTGTAGTACGCCTGGCGTGCAAACTTGATACCTTCCGACACACTAAGCGGGCGGGCAAACTGTGGCTTAGCGGCAATTTCCGCAGTGAATTTATCGATGCTCTCCAGGGTTTTCAGGTTTACCACACCGTTCTTACGCTTCGTATCCAGCACGATTTCCAGCGGCATTACGCCTTTAAAATTCTGCTCAATGTATTTTAAGTCTTTGTACAGCTTATCTGATTTCGGGATATCGTCCACGATAAAACCGACAGGCTTCAAACGCATCATTCCCGGGATAGCCGCAATCACCATGGCGGCGGTGATCGTATAGATGGCCGGACGGTGCCTGAAGGCCGGGGTATTCAGCATCGTCAGCAGTTTGTTAAACAGGGGGCTGTCCAGGTAGCTGGTATGCTTGCTCTTCGGCGGCGGCAGGTAGCTTAATACAGCAGGCAGGAAAATAAAGGAGATCAGGAAGATCAGCATGATATTAATACCTGCCACGATACCAAACTCTTTCAGGATGGCGCTGTCTGTAAAGTAAAAGACGCCGAAACCAATGGCAGCGGTCAGGTTCGTAAACAGTGTCACGATCCCCATCTTCTGCACCATTCTGGTGAGGGCCTTCATTTTATCGCCATGAATGGCGTATTCTGTATGGTATTTATTGAGGAAGTATACACAGTTCGGGATACCAATTACCACGATCAATGGCGGAATAAGGCCGGTTAACAGGGTAATCTTAAATCCACAAAGGTAAATCGTGGCCACGGACCATATTACACCCATAATTACCACGATCATCGACATGAGCACGGCGCTGATCGAGCGGAAGAACAACAGCAGGATCACCGCGGTAAGCACCAGGGAAATGCCGAGGAACATCACCAGTTCATCTTTTACCTTGGTGGCCATGATCGTACGGATCAGCGGGAGGCCGCTCAGCTTCACATCTATTTTATGGCGCTCGCCGAAATCGCCGGCTACCCGTTGTATCGCCTGTACCACATTGATCCTGGCTTTGGAGTTCAACGTGTCTTTATTAATGTTTACCGCCATCAGGAAAGCGCTTACTTTCGGGCTATAAAGCAATCCTTTATAGAAGGGCAGTGAGAAGAACACATCTTTGAGGCTATCGAGTGTAGCCTGGTCCTGCGGGATGGGTGAAAAGATCTGACGCGCGTCCAGCTTGCGGGTACTGTCGTTTTTGACCATGTTCACCGCAATGGGCACACTGAGCACGTTTTCTACTGCAGGTATTTTCCGGATATCGTCGTTCAGTTTTACGTAATCCTTGAAAAACGATAAGGTGAACAGGCTGTCTGTTTCTACAGACACCACCATCATATTACCATCCTCCCCGAATTTCTTTTTAAACTCCCGGTATTGCTGGTATTTCTCGTTGCTCCTGGGAACCGCACCGGTGAAGTCGTACGACAGTTGCACCTTTACGGCGAACCAGGCCATAATTCCGGTACTGATGATCAACAAAGCCAATAATGTTAACCTGAATTTTAATACGAGACCTGCTAAGCGCTGCCACATAAGGTTTCTACAGTTTTGTAATTCCGTAAAGGTAATTAAAGAAAATGATTATATACTATCGCCAAGTTGTCAAACAAATGCGAAACTCAGACAATAATGAATATTTTTGATACATGTACCGCACCCTTTTGCTGCTTCTCCTCACTACGGCGCATCTTACCACTGTCGCACAAACCGTACCGGTAGGCCACTGGCGTGAGCATCTGCCCTACCACCAGGTGACCGCCATCGCCGTTTCGCCCGCCACGGTGTACTGCGCTGCGAATTACGGTCTTTTTTCGGTAACGGTACCAGTCATGAAATCACCCGGTACAGCAAATTGAGCGGCTTACACGATGCGGGCATTTCCACAATTGCTTACCACGATAATTCCGCCGCCCTGGTCGTCGGTTACCGCAACGGTAACATTGATATTTTGCAGCGCGAAAATATCATTAATATCCCCGATTTACTGCGGAAACAAGTCAATGGTGATAAATCTATCTACCATATCAGCTTTTTCCAGGACAACGCCCTGCTATGCACCGGTTTTGGCGTAATGGTCTTAGACCTTGGCAAGAAGCAAATTGCGGCGACCTGGTATCCCGGCAACGGCGGCAATTTTACCAAAGTGAGCGCCCTGGCGCACGATGATACCTGGTGGTACGCCGCCACGGCCGAAGGGCTTAAACGCGCACCGCTGCAAGGCGCAAACCTCGCGAACTACGAAAGCTGGCAGGCCATGGAAGCTATGCCGGTGAGCGATATTGCCGCCGTCGGCAATACCGTCATTGGTCTGCGAAACGGGGCGCTATACCGCTGGCAGCAAACTGCCTGGCAGCCATGGGGGCCGGGCGGCATGTACCATGACATCAGTGTCAGTGGCAACCTGTTCACCATTACCGCTGCCAACCAGGTAATGATTACAAACACCGCCGGCATAGCGCAATCTACTTTGCAGCCCGGGGGCACGCCGTTACAGGCGCTCAGCAACGGCAGTATCACATACATCGCTGACAGTACGCGCGGGCTCGTGATTCACGACGATAACTATACGCCCATTTATCCCAATGCGCCCGACGATATAACCCTGGGCGACCTGCTCGTTGCCGGGAACACGCTCTGGGGCAGTGCAGGCGCGGTAACGGCCAACTGGCAGGCGACCGGCAGGACCGGGAAACTCTTCAAACTGGAAAATGAAGAATGGACGAATTACAACGACCTCCCCGCCGACCTGGTCACGCTGGCTTACACCCCGCGGGACAATAAGCTGTGGGCCGGCTCTTTCGGCGGTGGCCTGGTATCCATGCCCGATAAAACCATCTTTAAACAACCTTACATAGATGCTGCCCTTAACGACCTCACGGCTTACCGCGTAAGCGGCGCAGTGGCAGATAACGACGGCAACCTTTGGCTGGCCTGCTACGGCGCCAACCGCAACCTGGCGCTGCGCAAAAAGACGGTTCCTGGCAAAACTTTATCATCCCCTATTTTCTTGGTTCCAATGCCGTAGGACAGGTACTCGTCGATGATTACAATCAAAAATGGATCGTAGCCCCCGGGGGAACGGCCTAATCGTATACAACCACGGCGCGAACATAGACCTCCCGGCGGACGACAAATGGTTCATTTATCAAAGCGGCGCGGGCCGCGGCAACCTGCCCACCGACGATGTGCGCTGCGTGGCTAAAGATAAAAGTGGCTATATCTGGATCGGTACGGCGATGGGCGTGGCGGTGGTGCAGTGCGCACAGCAGGCTACGGCGGCGCAGGGCTGCGAGGCGTACATTCCCATTCTTCAACAGGGTAACTTCGCGGGCTATTTATTCCGCAACGAGCAGGTAAATACAATCGCCGTAGACGGCGCTGACCGCAAATGGGTAGGCACACAAAACGGCGTATGGCTGATTAGTCCGGCTGGCGATAAAATCATTGAACATTTTAACATGGAGAACAGTCCGCTGCTTTCCAACGAAGTGCGGAAAATTGTGGTGCATCCACGTACCGGCGAAGTCTTTTTGCTACCGGCGCAGGCCTGCTCAGTTACCGGGGTACGGCCACCGAAGGCGGCACCACGCATAATAAACAGGAAGTACTGGTATTTCCGAACCCGGTACCACCGGGCTACGGCGGCACCATCGCGATTAGGGGACTGGTGAGCAATGCGCTCGTAAAAATCACGGATATCAGCGGACGACTGGTGTTCCAAACCAGGGCCCAGGGCGGGCAGGCCGTATGGAGCGGGCAGGATTATACAGGACACCGGCCACAGAGCGGCGTATACCTGGTATTTTCATCCGACGATACAGGCGCAGAAAAGCTCGTTACAAAAATTGTGTTCATTCACTAATTTTGCCGCTTCACCATGTTGCATAAAACACCCGGCATTGTATTACGCGTCGTGAAGTACGGCGAAACCAGCGTTATCGTGAACATATTCACGGAGCTGTTCGGCGTGCAATCCTACATCGTAAACGGGGCGCGGTCGTCCAAACCCAAAGCCAGCAAGGGCAACCTGCTGCAACCGGGCAACATCCTCGACCTGGTGGTGTATCACCGGAAAACAAAGAACATCCAGCGGATTTCCGAGTACAAAATGTCCTATATATATACGGCGCTTCACACCAACATCGTAAAAATACGGTGGCGCTGTTTATCATTGAACTATTACAGAAATCGTTGCGGCAGCCGGAACATCAACCTGCATTGTTTTACTTTACCAGCACTACCTTACAGGCCCTCGATCTCTCCAGCACCGCCGTGGCGGCTAATATCCCCTTGTACTTTACGCTTAAGCTCGCGGAGCAGCTGGGCTTCCGCATCAACGGCCATTTTTCGGAATACACGCCGTTCCTCGATTTACAGGAAGGCATATACACCGACCTTCCCCCCACCATAACTATCACCTGGATCCCACCAACAGCGAACTGACCGACAGGCTGCTAAGTATCCCCAACACCACGGATCTGGACCAGGTGGCCATGAACAAAGAGCGCCGCCGCTTCCTGCTGTATGCGTACCTCGATTTCTTCCGCCTGCATCTTCCGGACTTTACGGAACTCAATTCGCCGCCAATCCTCCACGAAATCCTGGATTAACCGTCAGCTCGGGGCTCCTTCCTTGTAGTATTTTAATTCGGTAGTATTGCCATCGAACACGGCATAAGTGAAGTAATTGATCCAGTCGCCGAGGTTAATATAGCGGCTGTTTGCGCCCACTTCCAGGTCCAGCGGCAAATGCCGGTGCCCGAAAATGAAGTAATCGAAATGCTCTTTCTGTAATTGCTCCTTTGAATAAATGGCCAGCCATTCATTCTCTTCCCCTAAGAACTTTTCCAGCTCCATGCCCGTTTTCGCACGGCTCTTCCGGCTGAAATAATTAGCCACAGAAATGCCCCAGCTGGGGTGCAGGGCAGAAAACATCCAGCGGCAAACGGGATTACGGAAAACCTTTTTCAGGAATTTATAACCATGGTCGCCGGGGCCTAAGCCGTCGCCGTGACCAACGTAGAATTTCTTTCCGCCAATATTATACGTCTGCGGCTCGTAATATACAGGAATGTTCAGTTCATCTTCAAAATACCCGTCCATCCACATGTCGTGGTTGCCGATAAATACCGAAATGCCAATCCCTTTATCGGTCAGCTGCGCGAGTTTACCCAACAGGCGCGTATATCCTTTAGGAATGACGGTTTTATACTCGAACCAGAAATCGAAAATATCTCCCACTAAAAAATGTGAGCAGCATCCTGCTCCACCATTTCCAGCCATTGCAGGATGTATTTTTCCCGCGCACGGCTTTTCTCCGGCGTAGGTGCGCCGAGGTGAAAATCAGATGCGAAATAAACACGTTTGTTTAAAGGAAGTTCGATTTGCATGCGTGCAAAGATAGCGGAAGTACCCATTGTTTACTCGTCCAGCAGAAATACGTATACTTCTTTTGGGCCGTGTACACCGACTACCAGCGTTTTTTCAATATCCGCCGTGCGGCTCGGGCCTGTTGCCAGCGTGATCTGCGAGGGCAGATTTTCGCCGTAACGTTCCTTTAGTTTAAGGATGCCGTCGCGAATGTCGAATACTAATTGATGGGTGAAAGCGATGACGATGTGCACCGGTGTGTACACGGGGAGTACCCGTCCGGATGGCTGTGCAGAAGTAAGGATAATGCTGCCGGTACGGGCTACCAGCAGTTCGCAGTCGGTAATCGACGCATCCATATCATCCAGTTCGCCCGCGTTCAGAAACGGCGGGTTATATGGCGCCAACATGTTCAGCAGCGAGGGAGTAGCACAAATAATATTGCTCCACTCGTTATGATCAACAAGCGCCTGCAGGTTATCTGCCAGTTCTGCCCTTGACGGACAATAGACAAACTTACCCTGCAGGCGACTAAATTCTTCAGCAAATTTCAGCTCCAGGCCGTCGTGTTCCGTAACAAATACGGAACTGTTACCCTCCGCGTTCGGGAATGGCAGCTGAACCGGCTGGCTCAGCGCATTCCGGACTTTCTTCAATATATTTTCCTTGGCCGGGGATACTTTCATTATTCAGTTACGTTAACCGGGGAAGGATTGATGATATCCGAAGGATGTACACCATCGGTGGTCAGCCCTTCTTTTCCAAGTTGATGTTCTTTGTGTGTATCGTAAGGACGTTTGCCGATCAGGCGCTCCAGGTCGTCTTTGTAGAGTACTTCTTTTTTTTCAGCAGCTCTTCCGCCAGTTTCTTCACATCGCCCAGTTTTTCCGTCAGCATGCCTTTGGTGCGAACGTAGGCCTCGTCGATCAGTTTACGCACTTCTTCATCGATCAGTTTCGCCGTTTCCTCAGAATAAGGTTTGGTAAAGGCCTGGTCGCTGTTAGGATCGTAGAAGGATACGTTACCTACTTTATCATTCATACCGTACACGGTTACCATGGCGTAAGCCATACGGGTAATTACCTGCAGGTCGTTCTGTGCACCGGTACTCACTTTACCGAATACGATCTCTTCTACCGCGCGGCCGCCAAGGGTCATGCAGATATCGTCCATCAGTTGTTCGGTGTTATAGAGGTATTGTTCTTTCGGAAGGTATTGCGCATAACCCAGCGCAGCAACACCACGCGGTACGATGGTCACCTTCACGAGCGGATTGGCATGCTCCGGTACCAGCCGCAAATAGCGTGACCGGCTTCGTGGTAGGCAATGATTTCCTTTTCTTCCGGGGAAATGATCTTGTTCTTTTTCTCCAGGCCACCGATTACCCGGTCAATCGCGTCGTTAAAGTCATCCATTTCCACTTCGGTTTTGCCTTTACGGGCAGCGATCAGCGCGGCTTCGTTACAAACGTTCGCGATGTCGGCGCCGGCGAAACCCGGGGTCATGGAAGCCAGTTTTTTAATATCGAGGTTAGCCGATTTCTTAATCGGTTTCAGGTGTACTTCGAAGATGTGTTCGCGACCGTTCAGATCGGGTTTGTCGATGGAGATCTGGCGGTCGAAACGGCCGGGGCGCAGCAGGGCGCTATCCAGTACATCCGGGCGGTTGGTGGCAGCCAGGATGATGATCCCGCTGTCGGTACCGAAACCGTCCATTTCCACGAGCAGCTGGTTCAGCGTGTTTTCGCGCTCGTCATTGCTCATCATCACGTTTTTACCACGGGCGCGGCCAATCGCATCTATCTCATCAATAAAGATGATACAGGGTGCTTTTTCACGGGCTTGTTTGAACAGGTCACGTACACGGCTGGCGCCTACACCTACGAAGAGCTCCACGAAGTCGGAACCGGACATAGAGAAGAAGGGCACCTGCGCTTCACCGGCCATGGCCTTGGCGAGCAGGGTTTTACCCGTACCCGGAGGACCTACCAGCAGCGCGCCTTTTGGTATTTTACCACCCAGAGAGGTGTATTTTTTCGGATTTTTCAGGAAGTCCACGATTTCCATTACCTCCACTTTTGCTTCGTCCAGGCCGGCAACATCATTAAATGTGATGTTAACACGGGTGCCTTTATCGAACAGGGTGGCTTTAGATTTACCGATGTTGAAGATGCCGCCCGGACCGCCGCTTCCGCCTGCGGGACCGCCCATTTTACGCATCAGCAGTATCCACAAACCAATGATGAGGATAAGCGGCAGTAACAAGGGGGCAAACTGATCGAACCAGTTCGCTTTGTCATCATAAAAATATCTACAGGGGCGGTACCGGGCGGCAGGGCTTCCTGCGCGCGGTCCATCTTTTTATTAAAATCTTCTATAGAACCAATGCTGATGGTAAAGTGAGGACCGGGGTTTTCAGATCCGAAGCGGTTTTTGTTCACCTTATCGAATTTGGGGTCTTTCAGCTTATCCTTTTTGATATATACCTCAACATATCGCTTGTTAACGACAACGAGCTTATCTACATCACCCGCTTTCAGGTACTTCTGGTCGAACTGCTCAAAGCTGATCGGTTCGACGCCGCTGCGCGAGTTATATATAAGGTTCATTGCAAGAAAGGCAATACCAATAAAGGCATATACCCAGTATATATTGAACTTTGGTCCTTTTTTTTGGAGATTTTTCTGATCCCTTTGAGTAATTGTTGCCTCCTTTTTCCATGTGCTTCGCTCCTTAGCGCGTTTTTTTATGCAATCAGTATTATTATAAATGATATTAAGGCTATTTTGTTCAACCGGCAGCCATTAACCCAGGTGCTCCATCCGCTCCGCATCGCTCCACATCTCTTCGAGATTGTAGAATTTCCGCGTTTCCGGCTGAAATACGTGCACAACAACGTTTACATAATCCACGATAATCCATTGCTGTCCAGTGTACCCCTCGTGCTTGTAAGGAGATTCGTCCGTTTGCTTCTGCACTTCATCCTCAACAAAGTCTGCGATTGCTTTAATCTGGTTAGTGGAGTTGGCCTCACATAAGATAAAGAAATCGGCGACTGCTTCAGGGATTTTGCGCAGATCGAGAGACACGATGTTCTCGCCTTTTTTTTCTGGATGGCCTTTATGATGGTTGTAAAAATCTTACTGTTCCTTGTGATGCGGTTACCCGCCTTTTTCCTCGTATTCAGAATGGTTAAGGGTGCCAATAAATTCCTTGTTTTCGTTAAAAATAATCTTTAATTACCAAAATTACTAAAACAATAGCTGAAATAGTGGTATGCGTAATGGGGTAAAACATTCAATCAGCCCCCGGCCACACTTTCGGAAATGTTAAATTCACTTACTTTGTCTTTTTAACAAAACAAACGACCTCAGTGATAGGAGATCATTTTCATGTTTTAGCCAGTGTAGACAGCACCAATAACTATGCCATGGCCCGTCTGAACGAAGGCCCCGTGGCAGAAGGCACCTCCTGGTTTGCCATGGAGCAAACCGCCGGAAAAGGACAACGCGGAAAGGTATGGCATAGTGCGCCCGGCGAAAACCTCCTGCTCACAACCGTGTTGCAGCCCGCTATACCGCTTACCGACCAGTTTATGCTGAGCGTGGCCATATCCCTGGGCGCCTGCGATTTCTTTTCGAAATATGCAGGTGACGAAACCCGCATTAAGTGGAGCAATGATACTTACTGGCGTGACAGAAAGGCAGCCGGCATGCTCATCGAAAATGTACTCCGCGGCAACATCTGGCAATATGCCATTGTAGGCATCGGCTTCAACATTAACACCGGTCATTTCCCCGAACACCTCACCAAAGCCGTATCACTGCGGCAAATCACCGGCCGCGAATGGGACGCGATCGAACTGGCAAAGGACCTTTGCCGCTGTTTCGACCGCCGCTATCGCCAACTGGAACCTGCCCGTTACAACGACCTGCTTAGCGAATACAAAAGCAAACTGCTGCGCTTTAATGAAACCGCCCTGTACCGGCAAAACGGAGAGCTTTTCGAAGCCACCATCACGGACGTATTGCTCGACGGAAGACTGCGCCTCGAAAAAAACGATCAACAAATACTTGAACCCGGGTTTGGTGAGATTGAATTTGTATTTACGAAGTGATTTATTTGGTCCGCCTGCTTTGGAGAAGCATGCTTCTCCAAAGTTTTCAGGCGTAGGGGCGTTATAAATTTTGGTTGATAAAGTGGAAGGACTTCCAAGATGCCCATTCTTTTTAAATTTTACAAATCAAAAACTGCAACATTTTTGCATTTTTGTTAACGATTTCATCACAATGCCTTAACAACATTGATTTATTACTATCATTAATAATATTAGTTTTTTAAAGAAAAAGTCCGGTAACCGGAACAGTTCGATGGATTTTTGCAAAAAATCGGCCAGTCATCACAAAAACAAAAAACAGATGCACTTCAACCACACATTACATAAAATCACACACCGATAACAAGTACCATACTCATCCGCCGGAACGCAAAAGGGGCGACCCGAACGGATCACCCCCTCTTTCTTCAAATATTTTTTATTGACTATTTCGCGTGATATCCCCAATCCTGCAGCCATTTTATCACCTTCTCCCGATAATCGCCCTGCACCAGTATCACACCGTCTTTAGCACTACCGCCGGCACCACACTTGGTTTTCAGGTCTTTACCCAACTTTTCAAGATCCTCCGCCTTACCCACGAAGCCTTCCACTAACGTCACCACCTTACCGGCACGCTGCTTCTTGTCCAGCAACACTTTCAGCCGCTGCTGACCGGGCGCCAGCGTATCCTGCTCCTCTTCGGGACCGTTATCGAATGAGAAATCGGGGTTGGTGGAGTACACAATCCCGCCAGGGTTATTTTTCTTCTTATTCATTACCTTTTATTTATGGTACAATAATACGCAATGCCGCCGGAACAACATGGAAGCGCACTTCCCGTCCTTTCAGCTCCACGGCATCGCCATCAACCTGCAAACTATCGAGGCCGGGACTGCTCACGACAATCTCCTTACCGCGCTCATGCTGCATGTAGCGGCTTTTATGAATATTCCCTGCCAGCGACCGGATACTGATCGGCAACAGGTCCCAGAAACGAACGGGCTTTACAATACAAACATCCAGCACCCCATCGAACACGTTTGCCGGTGGCGCAATCTTGAACTCGTAGCCGAATTGGTTGCCATTGGCTACTGTTAGCAGGAAAGCAGGTGTTTTCTGCGCGCTGCCATCGATCTGCATATCGTACGCCTCGGGCCGGTAACGGCGGAAGTAGCTAAGAATGAGCCGCGCGTAGTTCACAAGGCCCCGCTTTTTGCTGTGCCGGAACCGGTCTGCGATCAAGGCATCAAAACCCACGCCGGCATTGCTTAAAAACAGGTATTCATTAGCATACCCCACATCCATGGGCAGCTGCTTGTTAGCCGCCACCAGCTGGAGCGCCTTCGGCACATCCAGCGGAATTTTCAGGGCGCGGGCCAGCCCGTTACCACTGCCGCGGGGCACAATAGCCAGTGCCGTGGATCCGCCTACCAGCCCCTGCGCAATTTCGTTAATGGAGCCGTCGCCACCTACAGCCACCACCACGTGCACGCCGTCGCGCACGGCTTCCCGGGCCAGGTCGGCGCCATGGCCCAGGTATTCCAGGTGACGGGTATTTACTTCAAACTGGTTTTCGGGCAGGTAACGCTGTACGTGCTGCTCCATCCGCTTTTCGCGATCGGTACCAGCCTTACGGTTAATAATGATGAGGATCTTTTTCAAGAAAATAGGTTTGCGTTTATTGCGTAACCGCTTTCAGACTTAGGTCAAGGCTTACAGCATGGTGTATGATCGCGCCAACGGAAATGAAGTCCACCCCGGTTTTGGCGTAGTCTTCCAGGTTGGCCAGCGTAATACCGCCCGAAGCCTCCGTTTCGTAACGCCCCTGGATTAACGCCAGCGCCTCCGTAATGCGGGCGGGCGGATAGTTGTCGAGCATAATGCGCTGCACCTGTCCCACCTTCAACACTTCCTCCACATCGGCCAGGGTACGGGTTTCTACTTCGATTTGCAGGGGCAGGTTGTTCGCCTTCAGGTACGCCACTGTACGCTCTACCGCCGCAGTAATGCCGCCGGCGAAGTCGATGTGATTATCTTTCAGCATTACCATATCGTACAATCCCATCCGGTGATTAACGCCGCCGCCGATGCGCACGGCCTCTTTTTCCAGCATGCGGAAGTTGGGCGTGGTTTTGCGGGTATCCGGGATCCGGGTATGATAACCTTTCAGCTTATCGGTATAGGTGCGGGTAAGCGTGGCGATGCCGCTCATGCGCTGCATACAGTTCAGCGCCAGGCGCTCGCCGGAGAGCAGCGCATGTACCGTGGCGCTCACCTCAAACGCAGTTTCGCCGTATTTCATGTCATCGCCATCCTTCTTAAAGGGCGTAAACACTACTTCTGAATCCGGCGGCGGAAAATAGCCTCAGCCACTTCCATACCGGCCAGTACGCCATCTTCCTTAATCTTTAATACGGCCTTGCCCCTTTCGGCGGCGGGAATACAGGCCAGTGTACTGTGATCGCCGGTACCAATATCTTCGGCCAGTGCGGCCGTAATAAAAGCGCTGAGTGCTTGCTCGTTCATAATCCTTCTTTTGATCGCGGGCCCAAAAATAAAAAGTGCTCCGCAATTTAAGCGAAGCACCCGGGGCTTTTACAATTAATTTCAACTTTTGGTTTATTTATTCTCGAATTTAAGCTCGTTAAGTACGGTGTTGTTACCCTTTTTCATCAGGTAGATGGTAGTACGGTAATTACCGCCGCCGCTGGCCACGTTGGCTACTGCCATCACGGAGCCATTGCCGCTTTCCACTTTATGGATCACTTCGACTGTTTTCACCTGGTTTTTACCGAAAAAATCCTTGAGGATAATTTCCGCCTGCGCCTTGCTGTAAGAGGCGGATTTACCACCGATGGTAATGTCAATAGAGTTATCCATGTAACGGGACAATCCAGCCGCGTCGCTCTTTTTGATTGCACCGACCACATCGTCGAATGGCCCTGCGAACAGTGTGAATGCGGAGAACATTCCTACTACCAGAAGGGAAGCCAGTGCAAAAAATATCTTTTTCATGTCCGTTCTTTTAATATACTTTTTATCGGTTACTTGAGACGCCAAAAGCATGCCAAACACAGCATCAGCTTACAAAATAGCACTATTGTGCTATATAAATCAGCGTTCAATTTATAGAAACTATTTGGCATGTAATAGATCAGGGCCGTGAAAGCCTCATATTTTTTAGCGTAGGCAAACATTCACGTGATGAACGCTGTTTTTTTTTCTAATTTCACGACCTCATATTAAAATATAAAAAGCCTGGGATATTGTATGGAAAATAAGAAAGCAATCCTGATCATTATGGATGGCTGGGGCCTGGGCAAAGTGCCTGCCGCCGACGCCATTTCACACGCGAAAACGCCTTTTGTAAGCGCTTTATACCAACAATATCCGCATAGCACCCTGATCACCTGCGGCGAAGACGTAGGTTTGCCGGAAGGCCAGATGGGCAACTCCGAAGTGGGCCACCTGAACCTGGGCGCAGGCCGTATTGTTTACCGGGAACTGCAACGCATCAATGTGGCCGTACGCACCGGCGAACTGGCTGCCAACGGGCAGCTGCAAAACGCGCTTAACTACGCACTTAATAACAACAAAGCCCTGCACCTGATAGGCCTTGTGAGCGATGGCGGCGTACACTCGCACATCAATCACCTGAAGGCCCTTACGCAGATCGCGAAGGAAAAAGGCCTCACCAACGTATTTATACACGCCTTTACCGACGGTCGCGATACCGATCCCAAAGGCGGCCTGGGCTACCTGGAAGACCTGCTTCCCCACCTCGCCGCTACTACCGGCAAACTGGCCACCATTACCGGCCGTTACTACGCGATGGACCGCGACAAACGCTGGGAGCGCGTAAAACTGGCTTACGATGCCATGGTACACGGCACCGGTACTTACACCCAGAACCCGATCACCGCCGTTAAAGCCTCTTATGCCGAAGGCGTTACGGACGAGTTCATCAAACCGATCATCGTTTCAGAAGACGGCCAGAAGCCACTTACAACTATACAGCCCGGCGACGCCGTGATCTGCTTCAACTTCCGCACCGACCGGTGCCGCGAAATCACGCAGGTACTCACGCAGGAACCGTTTGCCGACTTCGGCATGTACCCGCTGGCGCTCAACTACACTACCATGACCGAGTACGACAAATCGTACAAAGGCGTGCACGTTATTTTTGAGAACGACAACCTGACCATGACGCTGGGCGAAGTGCTGGAACAAAATAACCGCACACAGATCCGCATCGCGGAAACTGAAAAATACCCGCACGTATCGTTCTTCTTCTCCGGCGGCCGCGAAGCGGAATTCGTGGGCGAACGAAGACTGCTGGCGCCTTCTCCGAAAGTGGCCACGTACGACCTGCAACCCGAAATGAGCGCCAACCAGATCGCCGACATGATTGTACCCGAGCTGGAAGCCAAAAGCGCTGACTTCGTGGTACTTAACTTCGCGAATGCGGACATGGTGGGCCATACCGGCGTTTGGCCGGCAGTAGTAAAAGCCGTTGAAACCGTAGACGCCTGCGTAGCGCGCGTTGTAACCGCCGCCCTGGCTAGCGACTACACCGTGTTCCTCACCGCCGACCATGGCAACGCCGACTTCATGGTAAACGAAGACGGTACGCCGAACACCGCGCACTCCCTGAACCTGGTGCCGCTGTTCATCATCAACAAAGACTTCAGAGGCCCTGTAAAAAGCGGCAAACTGGGCGATATCGCACCCACCATTTTGCACTTCATGGGCTTGCCGGTTCCGAAAGAAATGACCGGTAACATCCTCGTATAACGTTTACAAAAATACGTTCGTAAAGCCCCGGCAGTTCATGACCGGGGCTTTTTTAACTAACTCGCTGTTGATTAAGCAGTTAGACACCTTTGAGCCACTCCTTCAGCCAAACCACGGCAGTTGTTCTCTCCCCTTTCGTTACCTCTTTGATGAAGGCAATAATAAGAGCATCCCCAGGGGATCGTAACTAACTGTAACTAAAATCCGGCTGTTTACTACTGAAACAGGTCGATTTCAGTAACAATCCAGTAACCATCCAGTTAAGATCCTCTTAAGATCCTCATACAGAACGGGATTTTTTCGCTACCTGTAACTTTTACTTCTCCTCCCCCGTTTAACAAGCAAATTATCCCCTCATGCAAGCTCTTTACAAATCATGGCTGCTTTTTGCAGCAGTCGCAATTGGGATTAGTCACCAGGGATGTGTAAAAGACAAGTGCAAGACAACCGTTACGCTCACGATGTACACGCCGGTATTGAAGGCTACCGCCGATGTCCGTGCGGAATACCAGATTCAGGCTCCCGCGGAAATAGCTGCGCCGGGGAAAATTTACATGAAAGGCAACTATATTTTTTGAACGAGCTGAATAAGGGTATCCACGTTATTGATAACAGTAATCCTTCGAAGCCAAGAAATATTTCATTCATTAACATCCCTGGAAACGTAGATCTGGCCATTACGGGCAATACCCTGTATGCAGACAGTTACATGGATCTTTTGGTCTTTGACATCAGCAACCCTGCTGCACCGCAGTTGAAAAACCGGTCAGACTTTGCCTTTACGACCGCGTATCAGTACCGGTTCACCGACAGCCGCGATACGTTAATCACCGGCTACGCACCGCGTGATACAACGTACGAACAAGAATGTTCAGGCCCGCTTGTGTACGTATGTTACGATGGTTTTTATTATTCCAGCGCCAGCGGCGGACAGGCACTGAACAGCGCCAGCAGCAATAGCGGCGGTGGAGGCATTACCAAAGGCGGTTCCATGGCGCGGTTTACGGTGATGAACCAAACATTATACACCATCGACCAACATACGATTCACGCCTTTGATATTGCACAACCGCAAAACCCGGTACTGTCGACCAGTACGCCTATGCCGTTCGGCATTGAAACACTGTTCCCCTACAAACAATACCTGTTCGTAGGCGCTTCAACGGGCATGTACATCATGGATGCTGCCAGCCCTAAAGCGCCGGTACTGAAAGGCCGCTTTGAACATATGCGGGCATGCGATCCGGTGGTAGTAGAAAATGATGTGGCCTATGTGACGTTGCGCAATGGCAACACTTGTACGGGCACCGCCAATCAGCTGGATGTGCTGGATGTAAAAACATCACACAACCTAAGCGGATTAAAACATACGAGATGAAAATCCATGGGGACTGGGTATTGATAACGGACGACTGTTTATCTGCGAAGGAAAATCAGGATTAAAGTTTTTAGACGCCAGCAATACTTTAGACATAAAGACCGTTAAATGGCTCGAAGGCCTCGAAACTTATGACGTGATCCCACATGATAATTTATTACTGGTAAGTGCACTGGATGGATTATATCAATACGATTACAAGAACTTGAACAACCCGGTTTTATTGAGTAAAATCGCTATAACCAGCAAGCATTAACAACGATGACACGTGTTTTTATCCTTGTACTGCTTTTCTTGTTCGCGTATACTAACAGTCAGGCACAAACGCCTGCAGTGAAGCGGAAAAATGTTCTTTATAATATTACGGAAACAGGCATGCTTTACGGAAATGCCGGAGGCGATGCCGGGATCGTGATTAAAAGCGCTCTCGGTTATCGTTTCCACAAGCACTACTCCGCAGGTATCGGGGCCGGCTTCCGGAATTCATGTTGTTCAAGGTAGACGACCGTAACCTGAACAAACTAAATGGCTGGATGGTAAATGCCGACCTGCGTTATTATATACTCGATAAAAAAATAACGCCGTTCATTTATGGAAATCCGGGAATCCTGCATCTTACTACGATGACCATTGATTACACGAAGTGGGAACCGGCAACGTTCGCCCCCTTTGTGGACCTGGGAATCGGTACGGCGTTTCACTGGAACGAGCGTAACGCCTTCCTGCTGAGTATTGGTTACCAGTACGCAGCCACCAAAGGGGAGGCAAGAGAACAGGTGGCAGACTACAAACGAACAATTGAATATAATATTAACCGGTTTGCCTTTAAAATCGGTGTAACGCTTTAGTGCTCTCGACAGATTTGCTCATGCATCAGATGCGCCGTCTCAACGGCGCATTATTTTTTCAGTACATGTTAACACCGCCGGTGCGCCGGTTTTCCCTTAATTTTGTGGCTATGAGATCAATAGCCCGGTTATCGCTGATGGGTACGCTGATGGGGTTGGCCGCCTGTACCGGCACGGAGCAGCAGGCACAACCTACAGGCAGCTACCGGAACCTGAAACAGATATTTAAAGAAGAGGCAGCCAAAGTGGAGCAGCAACGTCCCGCCGTCACCAAAACAGTGCGGCTGAACGGCACTACCAGCACCACTACCCTGGCAGATACCGCCAGTCTCCCGGCGCTGTTCCAGCCATTTATGGAAGCGGATATCAGTAAGCCATCGCTGCAGGACGCCTACAGCGAGGCTAAAATCGCCAATGAGTTTAATGGCGATACTTCCGTGATGTACATGGCAAAAGGCAACCAGGGCCGGCCCTCGCAGGTGATACTGAATATAGGCCGGGACAGGCAGCTGCGTTCGGCCGACATTACATCGGCAGCAAACAACCTGCTGTACCGGTTTAAACAGGAGTTGCATTACGAGCGCAACAAAGGAATCCGCATCACCACGGTACAAAAAGTAGCGTTCCTGGCGGAAGAAGAAATGGAAGTGAACGTGCAGTTTGGCGCGCAAAACAAGGAGTAATTATGACCGCAGCAGAGTTTCAACAAATATCGCACACCATACCCAGCCACGCAGGCATTTACAAGTACTTTTCCGAAAGCAACGAACTGCTATACGTGGGAAAGGCGATTAACCTGCGTAAAAGGGTTAGTTCCTACTTCGTTAAAAATCACGATAATTATAAAACGCGAAAGCTGGTAGAAAACATCCACCATATTGAGTTTACGATCGTTGATTCGGAGCAGGACGCGTTTTTGCTTGAGAACTCTCTCATCAAGCAGTTTAAACCCAGGTATAATATTGAGTTAAAGGACGATAAAACATATCCTTTTATCGTCATCAAACACGAATCATTTCCCCGCGTATTCCTGACCCGTAACGTGATCAAAGATGGCTCCGAATACCTGGGCCCTTTTACCTCCGTGGGCCGCGTACGCGAACTGCTGGAGGTGATCCGGTACAATATCCCGCTGCGCACCTGCAACCTCAATCTCTCTAAACAAAATATTGAAAAGGGAAAGTTTAAGGTATGCCTCGAATATCACCTGGGCAACTGTAAAGGTCCCTGCGAAGGGCGGCAGGATGAGGAAGACTACCGCGAAGGACTGCAGCAGGTAAAGGAAATCCTGCGGGGTAACCTCTCCCCGTGCTTAATATGTTCCGTGAGCAAATGCAGGAGCATGCGATGAACATGGAATTCGAAAAAGCGGAAATCACCCGTAAGAAAATTGAAAGTCTGCAGGACTATAAAGCCAAATCAACCATCGTCAGCAGCCGTCTCGGCCACCTCGACGTATTTACGGTAATCAGCGAGGGCAATCATGCGTACATTAACTACCTGCGCGTACTGAACGGCACGATTGCCGATACAAAAACCATCACGCTGGAGAAAAACTCGAGGAAACCGATGAAGAGGTATTGCCATACGCAATCTCCTATCTCCGTGAAGCTTTTAAAAGCCTTACGCGGGAAATCATCGTGCCGTTCGAGATCATCTATCCCGAAGAGAATGTGACGGTAACGGTGCCTAAAGGCGGCGATAAAAAGAAACTGCTGGACCTCTCTACCAAAAATGTGAATTACTTCCGCGAAGAGTTATACAAAAAGAAGATACTGCACCTCGAAGGCAAAAGCGATATGGAAAAAAGAACGTGCTGTATAAATTGCAGGCGGATCTTGAGCTGCAGGAGCTGCCCGTACACATCGAGTGTTTCGATAACTCCAACTTCCGGGGCGCGTATCCTGTGTCTGCCTGCGTGGTGTTTAAGGACGGGGTGGCGTCGAAAAAGGATTACCGTCATTTCAACATTAAAACGGTAGAAGGCATCAACGACTTTGCATCCATGACCGAGGTGGTGTACCGCCGGTATAAACGCCTGCTGGACGAGCAGCAACCACTCCCGCAACTGGTCATCATCGATGGTGGTAAAGGCCAGCTGGGCGCGGCGCTCGAAAGTATCCGCAAACTCGATCTTATTGGCAGCATGACGGTTGTTGGTCTCGCCAAAAACGAAGAAGAAATATTTTTCCCTGGTGATAGCCAGTCTATCAAACTCCCCTACGACAGTGAAAGCCTGAAGCTGATCCGCCGCATACGCGACGAAGTGCACCGCTTTGGTATTACCTTTCACCGCCAGAAGCGCAGTAAAGGCACGTTTAAAAACGAGCTGGAAGGCATTAAAGGCATTGGTGAAAACACCGCTACGCAGCTGCTGCAAACGTTCCGTTCTGTCACGAAAGTAAAAGCATTATCGCTGGATGATCTAGTAAAGGAAATCGGGCAGGCAAAAGGAAAGATCGTGTATGATTATTTTCACAAAGGAGAGGATAAAGTGTCTTAAAAAAGGGAGCCCGGTTGTATAACCAGGCTCATTCCCCAAGTTAACCATTAAAAGACACAGATATTTGAACCCCGGTTTTACCGGTTGATTATAGGCTTATTGCTGGTACAGCATTGACTTTAGCTGCACGATATAAAAATAGTGATGGGTTGATTATTCTTATGTTAAGGGCTTGTTATCATCCCAAATATCAACGCGGTGTAACACACTTGTTACAACATTTATTACGCAGCGCAAAGCCTTTACTGTGGCCTGTTATATGGCAAGGAGAATGGCCGGTGAAATATCTTTGACACCTGTTATAGCCGACTTAACGCGGAGCGCCTGCAGTATATGCCTTTGCTCGTGCGCGATGAGGAAGCGGAAAGTATCGCCGGCAGAGAGTTTGATCCACCTGCTAATAGATATGGGCACCTTTAATGTTTGCAGATTTATTTTCTCCGCGCGTTGCAATAAACGCATCAATTGTTGCTGTTGATGTAAGCTCTCCTGCAACACCGCAGCAGCATCCAGCGCGGGCGCGGGGCGATGGTCCTTCGGCGATTGCATTTTACTTTTCAGTGTACCGTCTTCTTTCGGCTTCATCAGGTTGGTGAAGTAATTACCTAACCAGCTGCTGCGAAACGTTGCCGGCGCAATGGCCTTTAGCTGTTCGCCTTTGCTGATGGCAGCTTCCAGGTGAGGAATGTAATAACGGCCGTAACCATTCAGGTGTTCGAGGCATTGAGCAATGCTCCATTTGCCGGGTTCGGGGGCTTGTAATAATACGCTGGGGGTTAAGCAGGACAACTGTTCTTTGATGGCGGTTTCGATGCGTACCACGTCGGTTTGCAGGGCATAAATGAGTTGCAGGCGGTCAAATGTTTTCATATCTCAAAGTGTTTATGCAAAAGTAGTATGGCCCGCCACGGAAAATCTTGGTGCAGATCAACATTTTTGAGAAAGGCGTTATTCAAGACGGATGGAGCCCATCAACTTAGAAAAAGTGGCCGGGTCTATACCCAGGTAAGAAGCCGTATTTATGCGGGATGATCTGCAGTACATGGGGACTCCTTTTCAGGAGCTTCCGGAACTTCTGTTCCGCATTGCTCGTCAGCATTTCTATATGCCGCTCCATTACGCCCGATAAGGCCCACGTAGTGCCGATACGTACCCAGCGCTCGACCATCGGGTGTTTGTCCATTAAACGGGCTGTATCGGCGTAAGACATACGTAAACAACGACAGGCAGTCAGGGTTTCCAAATAATAGCGGGAAGGTTGCTGTAACAGAAAAGAATCGATCACACCGGAAAAGGAACCTGTATAGTTGAATACCAGCGTAGCTTCACGGTCGCCCTCCAGGAAAAAGGCGCGTTGCACACCATCGAGCACGAAGTATACATAGCGCTCCACTTCCCCGATCGCGGTTACCATTTCCTTGCGCTTAAAAGTAACCGGCTCCCAGCAGGCGGCCAGGTCTTCCCAGGCATCGTCGGGCAGTTGCAAGGTGGCATATACGGCAGATTTGAGGGAAGTGGTATCCATATCTTCCGAAAGATATAAAAAAGAAGCTGCCCCAGGTGGGGCAGCCTCTTTATACAGGATTTGTCGTTACACGATTAGTATTGCCACAGGTCCTGCTCCTTGTTGAAGATCTTTTCTTTGATAGACTGACCTTCCGGGAGTTGCATTACACCGTCTTTGATGTAATGGCGGATCTCGCGGTTGTAGTTGTTTTGCTCTTTCACTACATAGCTGGAGAAGAAGCGCATCTCGAACAGGTCTTCCCAGCTCATGGTAGCCGCGTCGTTGTTCTGGTTGTAAACATCGTATTTGGCCAGTACAGGACGCAGGTCGGGGTAGTAAACCCAGAACAGTGGTACAGAGGCGCGGAAGGAGCCGTCTTCATTGAAGCGGGACATCAGCGGCGCGATGCCGAGGATGCGCACTTTCAGTGCAGACGCTTCTTTGTCGAATACCCAAACTTCCTTGATTTTAAACTGTTTCACGGTCAGCGGGTTGAACTCATCGCGGGTGGTTACCAGCTTTTCTTCGCCGGTCACCGGGTCGATGCTTCTCACCGTTCTTTCCTCACCACCGGTTTTAGTTTGAATTTCCTGCCAGCTCAGTTTCGTGCTGAAACGGTCGTCTACCGGGCTGAAGGCCTCTATTTCATTATTCTTGATGGCTTCGAGCAGAATGTTGATGAACAGCTGGTTTACACCGGTTTCATCTTCCACGTTGTATTGGAAGGGGAGGTTCATTTTCTCGCGGGTATCAATTACCTGCCAGAGCCTTTTTTCCCAGAAGCGGTCGTCTTCGCGGATGTAATCGTACTGGATGGGGATACGTTCGCGGTTAAGCGTTCTTTCCACCACACCATCGATACGGAGCGATTTCCTGGGCGTATCGCTGCCCGGTGCCATCGGCGCCGGAATCTCCGGGTTAGTAGCCGATGCTGGTGCAACGCCGGCTGGCGGAGGTGTTACCGGGTTACCGGTAGCAGGATTCGTTACGGGGGCTGCTCAGTAGTCGGCGGTGGCGTATCTGTACGACGACGGCGTTGTGCATCTGCGTCTGTGCTGGCGATTGCTGTCAGCAACAGCGCGCCAAAACCAATATGTTTAATCATTTCTGCTCGCATAACCAATGAGGTTTATACTTTGACTTAGTTGAGATTGTAGGTCAGGTTGTACGGGATCTCGCGTACTTTACCATCCGGACCTTTCACTTTAATATTTTCGATATAAACGCGGTCGCCGGGTTTCAGTGATCTGATCGCAGCCTGTGCAGGACCAGGGAAGATCGGTGAATTAGCCACCTCGTCCACATAGTCTTTACCTTTTGCGTCTACCCCGATACGGAAGCCCATTACATCGTATCTAACACCTTCGAATTCGAAGTTTTCCAGTACAGCCCTTACACCAGTTTGTGCTTTGAAGTCTGCAGTTTTAACAGAGCCGCTTTTAGCCAAACCTACCATCGCGATCGGATCAGGGATCATTTTCACGCGGTATTCTTTGCCTTCCATCGGTTTGCCGTCGCCGCTGATCGGAACGATCACACATTTACCGGGTGTGGTAACATGCGCTACGAACTTACCAGGAGCAGTTTTCTCGATGCGTGCGCCCGGAGAACCCTCGATCCTGGCGGAAACTGCTTCAGCAGGCGTACCAGCGATAGAGATGGAGATCGGGTTGCCCACAGCGATGTACAGTACGTTCATCTTATCTGCAGAAACCGCGGTAGCAGAAGCACCTACATTATACACCTCGTTGATCTGGCGGGTAATCGTTTCACCGTTGGGCTTTTTCAGGGAGATAGAACCTGTCAGCCTGTGTTCGCCCACCGCACCGGTTTGCGAGGTGAAAGTAGCGATACCGTTTACCACCGGCAGTGTAGCGCCATTTACGATAATTTCCGGGTTCACCGTAGTGCTGTAAGCACCGATCGCAATTTTAGCTTCCAGCTGCTGGCCGGGCGTAAAGTTTTTCGAGTTCATGGAAACGAATGCTTCCATGGCATCGAAACGGATATCGTTAGCGCCGATTTCTTTAAACAGCTCGTCGATAATCATCGACTCGGAGTTTTTGATATCATTCTGGAATTTGCTCAGGATGGTGATGGCCGCGATTGAAGGCACCATGTTGAAGTGGTATACCGTCCAGGACTTAGGTCCTTTTTCGTCGCCATGACCAGTTTTAGCATGACCCACCTGGATGTTCAGCGGGAAGTTTTTTTCCATCGCCGGTCTTTCCTTGGGATCTACCTGGTTGAGCATGTTTACACGCAACTCTTTCAACATGGCTTCGAGCCTGGGGCCGGATTTGCCATTTTCCATGATGCGTGTAGGAGCATCCAGATCGTCTCTTTTTACAAGTTGTTTATCAGCAGGAACTTTGTCTAACTTATCGCTCTGCATGATAATGGTATCCTTCAATCTTTCGATGTAGGCTACCGCTTCTGCAGCAAGTTGTTTCACTTTATCGGCCTTTTCTTTATAAGGCCCTGCTTTTGCGGCATCTTCCGCTACCTGTTTTGCGAATTGATCGTAGGTAACGTTATTCTTTGTGTCGATAGATTTATTCGAAGTGATGATAGAATCATTTACTATGTCGAAAGCATTGAGGATTTCTGCTGATACGTTCATCGCCAGCATAGCCGTCAAAACCAGGTACATGATGTTAATCATCTTTTGCCTGGGCTCTTTAGGTAGTGCCATAGTTGTTTACAAATTTTAGATTAATGTCTTTGTTCCAATCTATATGCGATACCTTATCTGCCTTGCATTGCAGTCAACATGTTACCATAAATGGTATTCAGGTTACCCAGGTTCTTCGCCAGCAGGGAGATTTGCTCCTGCGTTTTCTTGGCGTCTTCTGCGCTGTTTGTCATCGCCTGGGAAGCTGTGAGCAGGTTGCTGTAGAACGTGTTCATTGCTTTCAGGTGATTATTGGTATCCTGCAGTTCCAGTTCATAGATCGCGTTCAGAGAAGCCAGGTTTTTGGTCATTACCTGTACCTGCTCATGGAACGTTCTTGTAGAGCCGGAAGCGTCGTTGAAGGAAGCAACTGCGGCTGCTGCGCTGGTGTACGCGTTGGTCACTGCGCCCGGGGCCTGTGTAGCTTCTTTAGTTTTTGCGGTGTATTCGCCGGTTGCGGCAACAACGTTGCTTACGTCTTTCATTCCTTCTACTGTAGTACCCAGTTTCTGGAAGTTTTCGCTCAGGCGTTTTAAGTTTGCGGGAGTAATGTCTGCTTCCTGGAGCATTTTGTCCATTGCAGCGGTGCTGGACGGACCTGCACCTGCAACCGTCACTTCAACAGGCGTTGCTGCATGCGAGTTATCCGGAATAAATGCATAGATCAGGAAGATCATCGCTTCCACGGATAATCCAACGATCAGCGCAACGTCGGCGCCTTTCCAGTGTTGAATTTTGAACAGCGCTCCCATAATTACAACGGCAGCAGCAGTACAAACACCAAAATTCAGCCATTTCCCAGTAGAGTTATTCATAGCCATAGGTCAAAATTTTAGATTAAAATTTGTGTTTTTTTTAAAGGTTAAAAAGCTCTTTATAGAATATAGTGTTCTCATGACTTGATTTGAAATGCAGGGTTTTCAACACCCTATAGCTATCGGTCTTTATTTTTTGTTGAAGTCGTTCTTAGAGCGGCTAAGGAAGGCGATCGTACACCTGAAACCGATGTAGGATTTAGCACTGTCCTGGAACTCGTATGAGCGTGTACCGTTCTGAAGGAAGTAACCTATATCTTTCCATGAACCACCTCTTACTGCTTTACGCTTCATTTTCGGCGCTGCGTTGTCCGGAATGTCCATACGCAGGTAAGGGTTCATGTCCGAAGTAAAAGAATATGCATTTTCATAGAAGATATCCTGTGTCCATTCGGCTACGTTACCAGCCATGTTGTACAAACCATAGTCGTTAGGCCAGTAAGCATCGGCGCGTACGGTGTAAAAACCGCCGTCTTCCGGGTAGTTACCGCGACCAGGTTTAAAGTTAGCCAGCAGACAACCTTTT
This sequence comes from Chitinophaga sedimenti, assembly GCF_023156195.1. GTDB lineage: Bacteria > Bacteroidota > Bacteroidia > Chitinophagales > Chitinophagaceae > Chitinophaga > Chitinophaga sedimenti. The sequence continues at coordinate 5,137,149 of NZ_JAKUKA010000001.1, read as the reverse complement.
TTGTTACGTGGATAGTAACCTCCCCATGGGTAAGGCGCCTGTTCGCGGCCGCCACGGGCTGCATATTCCCACTGTGCTTCGGAAGGCAGCTGAAACTTATCTTCCGTATACAGTTTGTGAGAAGTGCGGTAATCGTCCCAGAAGCGGCTGCGCCATTCGCAAAAGGCATTTGCCTGGTGCCAGGTTACGCCAACTACCGGGTAGTTGTCGAAGGCCGGATGCCAGAAGTACATCCTGGTCATCGGCTCGTTATAAGCGTAGGAGAAGTCCCTGATCCAGCAAAGCGTATCGGGGTAAATCTCTGTATCTTTCTTCACCACGAACTTAGAACGCGGCACATTCGCGTTTTCACGCAGCTTTGCCTGGTCCCAGTTAAAGGTTTCAGAGTGAAATTTCAATTTTTTTACATCAATCTCCTTGCGGCCGTACAAACGCTCTTCCTCGGAATATAACAACGCATCGATCTTGTCGAGGGTCGCTTTGTCCTTCCAGTTGATCTTTTGTTTCCAGTCCACATAATCAATACCGTCCGCATTTTTCACATGCCCCATTAATACGTGGGCAATAGAGTCGGTTACCCAACCCACAAACTGGCGATACTCATTGTTCGTGATCTCGGTCGCGTCCATTAAAAACCTGAGATAGAGATGGCCTTGTTTCTGGCTGTGAAGGAATAGTTCACGTCCTCATCGCTGGGGCCCATGTGAAAAGTTCCGGACGGCACATACACCATTCCATAAGGTACAGGAGGATAATACTTGGGCCTGGGGCTCACACCGATCAGTTGCCCCTGTGCGTTTTTTGGAGTCTTGCTGCCGCCGCAACTTGCCAGCAAAACAGGCAGCAATATAGCCAAAAGCCCTTTGCAATAATTAATCTTCATAAGGGTGACTTTCATTAGAATATGCGTTTTCCTTTTACCTGCCAGATGCGTTTCTGCCAACCTTTTAAACAGTTTTTGATCATCACGTTTCACCTGGTTGTTTATCAGAAAGATAGCAAATGTAATAATTATTTTTAATCCGTAGTTACTTTTTACACAACTTTTTCACACCCCGCTTTATATCTGTAACTAATTTAAACGAGATTTTTAACATTTTATTATATCAGCCAAAAAATCTTGAGATTACAATCAAAAATAATCAATTTTCATTACAAATTATATATTTCTGATATATATTTCACAGGCTTAATACAAGCATAATGCTCGCATAAATAAATTAATGTTTCGTTTAAATTCCCCCTGCCCTGTAAAAGCGGCATGTCCGGCTCGTCTCTTTCCGCCCCCAGCAACACTTTGAAGGGAATATACCGGCTGTTTATCTCATCCAATCTGTCGTTAAATTCGGGGCCAACCGCCGCTAATTCCTTGGTTCCCAGCACCAACTGCATCAGCAACCCAGACCATACGCCAAACGAGGTGGGATATCTTACCGTCGTTTGTGCCAGCCCGGCTAACATACCGGTTGCTCTTTTTGCCCATTGTCGCTCATCGAATACGATGGACAGGTACCACAAGTTGCAGGCCATTACTGCGTTACCGCTGGGGACGGCGCCATCATAAATTTCCTTCTTACGTACGATAACGTCGGTTTGACCGGTTGCCGTATAGTAAAAATAAATTTCTTCTTCATCGCCGAAAGCTGCCTCCACAAAGACGCCAGCGCCTTCGCACGGCGGATGTAGAAAAGATTGCCCGTCACTTCCTGCAGCGCTATCAGCGCCCTGATCACATACGCGTAGTCGTCCAGGAAAGCAGGGTATTTGGCAGCGCCGTTTTTGTAAGTATGGTATAGAGCCCCGCTTCCACCAGGTTGTTGCAGCGCGTCCAGCAAAAAGGTCATGGCCCTTTCTGCCATATGCCGGTACGATTTTGTACCACTTACGCTGTACGCTTTGCAACACGCGTGTATCATTAACGCGTTCCAGCCTAATAATATTTTATCGTCCAACCCCGGACGAATGCGTTTATTTCGCACCTGTAGCAGTTTTGCGCGGCTTTCGGCGAGCATAACTTGCAGCTGTTCAATGGTTAATTCGGTCCCTTTTACAAATTCACTGAGCGGTTCGGTAACCCATAAAATATTTGTGTGTTCCCAATTTCCCCCGTCCCGTACATCGTAAAACCGGCAGAACAACTCTGCCTGGTCGCCCAGGATGTTTTCGATCTCCTCCTTCGACCAGGTATAAAACTTGCCCTCCACTCCTTCAGAATCTGCGTCCAGCGCAGCATAGAACACTCCATCGGGCGAAGTCATTTCCCGCTGGATAAATTCCATTGTGTGGGTGATGGTATCGAGGTAGATTTCTTTTTTAGTGAGTTGGTAGGCGTCCGCCATGGCGTCTATCAGCAACGCATTATCGTAGAGCATTTTCTCGAAATGCGGCGCCAGCCACATGGCATCTGTGGAATAGCGCGCAAAACCGCCACCCAGCTGGTCATACAACCCGCCCTGGATCATTTTGTCCAGCGATAACAAGGCCTGTGCCTTTGCGGCTTCATCGCCAAAAGCGTGATCATATTGCAACAGGTAACGGATGGAAAAGGTACCCGGGAATTTTGGCGCACGGCCAAATCCGCCCCATTCTTTATCCGCCTGCGCCATGATGGCTTTCGCCGCATCGTGGCACTGTTGTTTGGTAAACAGCTCGGCTACCGGCACCAGTTCTACGCTCTTCGCCGCATCTACGCCAAATTTATTGGCGTTTTCCAGGTGCTCCGTCATATGCTTGGCCTGCTCCTCCAACTCCCCTCTCTTTTCCTGGAAAGCCGCCGCTATGGCCTGTAAAACTTCCGTCCACGACGGACGGTTATATGCCTGCACCGGTGGAAAATAAGTGCCACCATAAAACGGTTGCCTGTTCGGCAACAGGAATACGTTCAACGGCCAGCCGCCCTGCCCGCTCATGGCCTGCAGTGCGTCCATATAAATGTGGTCGAGGTCGGGGCGCTCCTCCCTGTCTATTTTTATATTGATGAAATGCTCGTTCATAATGGCCGCTGTCGCTTCATTTTCGAAGCTCTCGCGTTCCATTACATGGCACCAGTGACAGGCGGCATACCCAATGCTCACGAGTATGGGCTTATCTTCGGCAACCGCCCGCTGCAGGGCTTCCTCGCCCCACGGGTACCAGTCTACCGGGTTATGGGCGTGCTGAAGCAGGTAAGGACTGGCCTCTCCGGCCAGCCTGTTGGTATGTGCAGGCATGTTGTGTATCGGCTTTTATAAAATAACTCTCAAATTACAGGCCGCGCAAACGCAGCAAGGGAACGGCTCTGGCCGTTCCCTTGCAAGTAATGATATTTTTATGAATTCTGTTTATTTTTTGCCCAGCTCGCTCAGATATTTTTCTAAAGCAGCAACCATAGACGGTGCCTGGGGAGCTGGCGCTTTAAGATCGAGGCGAAGACCTGCTTCTTCCACCGCTGCGGAAGTGGTGGGACCAAAGGCGCCGATTGCAGTACCGTTTTGCTTAAATTTGGGCACATTCTCGAAGAGCGACTTCACCCCGAAGGACTGAAAAACACGATCAGGTCGTAGGAAGTGGCCGACAGCACGTCTTTCACATCATTGGAAACGGTTTTGTACAGGCTGGCGGTTGCATACTCGCATTTGTTCGCCTTCATCCATTCCTCGATGTCTTTTTTCTGGCTGTCTGAACTCGGGAACAGGAACTTTTCATTTTCCTTGTGCTTGTTCATGACGTCCAACAGGCTTTTGGTAGAACCATCAGCCCCGAAAAACACCTTACGTTTACGGTAAAGAATGAACTTCTGCAGGTACAAAGCAACAGCTTCTGTAATGCAGAAATATTTACAATCCTGGGAAACCTTCAGCTTGAGCTCCTCGCAGACCCTGAAGAAGTGGTCCACGGAATTACGACTGGTGAAAATGACAGCAGTGTAGTTGAGAATATCTACCTTTTGCTTTCGAAAATCCTTTCCAGGTACACCTTCCACCCGGATGAACGGATGAAAATCCAGTCGCACATTGAATTTCTTTGCTAAGTCGTAGTAAGGGGATTTCTCTGTCTCTGGCTTAGGTTGGGAAATTAGGATTGACAGTTGTTTTTCTTGCAATTCTTTTTTGGCCCGCCTTTAGTCATACGTAATTTGCTCTTGTCGTTAACAATCGCAGTAATTTGAATTACTAGTTAACCAATAGTTTTAGTAACGCCTTTGTTATAATCAACACCGGCACAACTTCGAATGCGCAAAGGTAAAGAAAAAATGCAATCTGCTGAAAGATAAGTATTGTTTAACCAATGAATAAGACCTTATATACCTGTAAACAATCAGTAACACTATACAGAATAATGATATATAGAGCATGACCATGGCTAATTCGGGTTTACCGAAGGCTAAAAGCACTAAAAACGGCACCAGCAAAATGCCTAATATTTTGTTGATGAGGTAGAGCACGAACACATAAGCGTCGATCAGTTCGGCGTTACCGAACAGCCAGCCGCAGAACCGCAGCACTATATATTTAACGAAATACACCACCGCTACCAGTACGATCAGCGCCGGGATAAGGATCCGGGCCTTTTCTTCAACCGGGTAATCGAAGCGCTTCATCAGTAAATAGAGGTACAATCCCATACTGATCACGAAGTATACGTTCATGAGAAAGTTAGGGAACGGCGACTGTGACAGCTGATCCTTCAACTGGCGCTGGCTAAGCGTGGGATTGAAAAACGCACGAAACAGGTCGGAGAAATATTTGACGTAGGCCGCACGGATTATGCCCAGCAACAGGAGGACGCCGGCCACCGTGTATACAAGCCAGTCTTCGTCCGGCACGTCGTGAAGGGGATTGATATCGTAGTAGGGATGATCGGCTTTGATGCTTAGCAGCGGGTTACGTTTTGCAAGACCGGCCATCGCCGTATCGTAGTGATTAACCGCTGGCGTGCTATCTTTTAGCTCCGCCTGTGCCGAGTCTGCAGCCAGTTTCGGGAGGATCGAGGAATCTATCTTAACTTTGGGCGTTGTTATGCGAACGGCGGGCTTTGGCGGCTGCGTTACAGCAGCGGCGGGTAACGTGTCCGTTTGCGCGAACAGCGGGAAGGAAGCAAATAATAAGACAAGGAAAGATACAATTCGCACGGATAGCTATTTTTGACTGCCGCACCGAATATAGTGCAACTATTTCTTGTTCCGAAATTTTGACAAAACTCCCTTGTATTTTTGAGGTTTGCAAATATTCGATCAGTTTCTTTTTTAATGGCCGGCATTTATATTCATATTCCTTTCTGTAAAAAGGCGTGTCACTATTGTAATTTTTATTTTTCCACTTCGCAGCAGCACCGTGGCGAAATGACGGACTGCCTGTTAGCGGAAATGGATCTCCAGCATCATTACCTGGGCGATGCGCCCGTATCCACGCTGTATTTCGGCGGTGGCACGCCCAGCATACTGCCAGCCGGCGATGTACAACGGCTGCTCAATAAGGCACGCTCCCTTTTTCCTGTTACAGACAACCCGGAAATTACTTTAGAGGCGAACCCCGACGATCTTACGCCCGAAAAGCTGGCAGAACTGACTGCGGCCGGTGTGAACCGCCTGAGCATCGGCATTCAATCGTTTTTCGAAGACGACCTGCGCTGGATGAACCGGGCACACAACGCGGAACAGGCAGCAAACTGCATCACGGAGGCGCGCAAAGCGGGCATCACCAATATCAGCATCGACCTGATTTACGGCGGTCCCACGCTAACCGACGAACGGTGGGCGCAGAACGTGGCAAAAGCTATAGAACTCGGTGTTCCCCACCTCTCCTGCTACGCGCTTACCGTGGAACCTGGCACCGCCCTCGACCATTTCATCGAGAAGAACAAAATCGAACCCATAGATCCCGACCGCGCCGCCCGTCACCTTGAAATGTTGATGAACTGGGCCACCGCCGCGGGATACGAACACTACGAAATATCCAACTTCGCGCTGCCCGGCTGGCATTCGCGCCACAACAGCAGTTACTGGAAAGGCACGTCCTACCTGGGTCTGGGCCCTTCCGCCCACTCGTTTAACGGCACATCTCGGCAGTGGAACGTGGCGAACAATGCGCTGTATATTCAATCCATCAAACAGGGGCAGGTGCCTTTTGAAGTTGAAACGCTGACACCGGTCATGATGCTGAACGAGTTTATTATGATATCCCTGCGCACCGCCAATGGCTGCGATTTAAGCGTAGTGGCGGAAAGGTTCGGGCAGGATAAAAGTGCAGAGATCCCGGAAGCCAGTGAGGATTTCATTGCAAAAGGGTTGATGCGTCTCGACAGTAACATACTGCGGCTCACCCGCGAAGGGAAGTTCTTTGCCGATGGCATCGCCGCTGAATTGTTCTCTTAAGCATCCTAACTGCCCCCTTCGCTGATCCTTCGCTCATCTTACGCTCAAGTGGCTGTGACAGCGGTTTTAACGTCGGATAAGCGAAGGATCAGCGAAAGCAGTAGTAAGAATCGTCCTTCTATCATCCTTCGATGATCCCTCGGTGTTGTTCGGTCGCAACGCGGTTTTGACGGGGTTTAACCGAAGGATGACCGAAGGATCACCGAGGGATCATCGAAGGATTATAGGACTTACTCCGATTCCAGCCCCACTTTCAAGCGCTTTCACCACATTTTTCGACTGCATTCACCACCCATTATGCCCTAAAACAGTACAGCCGCCGAAGTAAATCACAACGGCGGCTGAGGAGGTATCAAAAGTTGGTTAAATACTAAATTAGCTCTTTTTCCAAAGCGAGGAAAGCCTCGGCAGGGTTTAATCCCTCCCAGAGAATGGCGTGCACCGCCTGTGCGATGGGCATATGCGCACCGATGGTTTTGTTGATCTCGAAGATGCACTTCGCGGCGTAGTACCCCTCGGCCACCATGTTCAGCTCCAGCTGCGCGGCCTTTACACTGTATCCTTTCCCGATCATATTACCGAACGTGCGGTTGCGGCTGTGCAGCGAGTAACAGGTTACCAGCAGATCGCCGAGATAGGCGCTGGCGTTATAGTTATGCTGCGTGGCGTCGCCCTCCGGCTGCTGGCGCTCGTAGGTTTCGAGGAACACCTGCATTTCGCGGAAGCAGTTGGTCGTATATACGCTCAGAAAGTTATCGCCGTACTCGAGTCCGTGTGCAATGCCGCTGCCCAGTGCATAAATGTTCTTCAGCACGGAGGCGAACTGTACGCCCAGTACATCGCGATTCACGATGGTTTGTAAGTAAGTATTGGTGAACAGGTCGGCCAACAGTTGCGTGTCCGACAGATCAACACCGGAAAACGTCAGGTACGAGAGCTTCTCTGCCGCTACTTCTTCGGCATGACAGGGGCCAGTAATCGTAAAATACTGTTCCCTTGGCAGATCGAATGTTTCTGCCAGGAAGTCGTTGATCAGCATATTATCGCCGGGAATGAGGCCTTTGATGGCGCTCACCACTTTTTATCCTGCAACGCATCATTGGAGAGCGGCGCCGGACTTCGCGCAGGAATGCGGAAGGCACGGCGAGGATAATGTATTCGCTGGCCGCTATAATGTCGGCCACCGAATTGCTGAGGTGCAGCAGTTGTGTATCGAAATATACAGAAGTAAGATAATGCTTGTTATGATGTCTTGTTTGCAGGTGCCGGATGGTATCTTCATTGCGTATCCACCAACCCACCTGGTGCCCGTTATCGGTCAGGATTTTTGCTAAAGCCGTAGCCCAGCTGCCGCTGCCGATAATACCGATTTTATTACCCATGCTCAACGTTCCAGGAAATTTCCTGCAATGTAAATAATATTGCGGGATATTATTTGCCCGGCCCGGTGAACAACTCGCTTTTAGGCACCACTTTCACCTTTTTGTTATTCTCCAGTTCGCGCGACACGGCGGCGTACGGCGCCACAATCACCTGCTCGCCCACCTTGAGGCCACTGCGTACTTCGATATTATTATCGTCCTGGATGCCGATGGTTACTTCGCGCATTTTAGCGGTACCATCCGGCTGCAATACGAATACTACTTCACGGATATCTTTCTTCTTTTCCGGCCCCTCGTCCACATTCGCAGCCGGTCCTTTAGTTCCTTTGCCGCCTTTAGCGTGGACTTTACCCGTATCGTTCATATCGCGGGTAGTAACGGCGGTAATGGGTATAGATGTTACCCCTTTACCATAGCGGGTCTGTATATCCACGCTGGCGCTCATACCCGGGCGCAGCGGATAGATGTTCGGGTGTTTCGGATCGTACAGGTCGGCATAGGAACTATGCAATACGCGGATGTGTACGATGTAGTTGGTCACCTGCTCGGTGGAACTGGTGGCAGTAGCGCTGGCCGCATCTTTGGAGGAGCTGGCGATCTGCGTCACCAGGCCCTTGAATTTACGGTTGTTGTACGCATCCACTTCAATTACGGCCGTATCGCCATATTTTACTTTAGGGATATCATTTTCTCCCACATCTACCTGTACTTCCATTACGTTCATATTGGCAATGCGCAGCATTTCGGTACCGGCCATCTGTGCCGTACCTACCACGCGTTCACCTTTCTTAACAGGAAGCATGGAAACGATACCGCCCATGGGACTGGAAATCGTTGTCCGCCCCAAATTGGTATTGGCTTCTTTCAGATCTGCCTGTGCGCTGCGGATAGCAAAGCGGTCGCTGTTCACCTGCTGCATGGCGGAGTTATAATCAGACAGGGCCGCCTGGTAGTTGGCATCCGCTGTTTCAAACTCTGTTTTCGCGATTACCTTATCCTCAAGCAGTTTCTTATTGCGATCGTAGATGATTTTAGCCTGGTCAAGCCGTGCTTTGAAAGCAGCAATAGTGGCTTCGCGGGTGGCGAGTTGCGATTGCGACTGGCTTACCATGGCCGATGCTTTCTCTTTTACAGATCCGTATACGTCGGCATAAATGCGGGCGAGCACCTGTCCCTTTTTTACGGAATCGCCTTCCTGCACGAGCAGGTCGGTAATTTCGCCGGACACGTCGGAGCTTACTTTTACTTCAATTTCGGGGTAAATTTTGCCGGTAGCCGAAACCACTTCAATAATGTCGCGCGTGGCTGTTTTTTCAACAGCAACGGTAATCCCGTCATCCTTTTTTCTGCCTTTAATGATCCAAATGGCGGCAATTAAGACTAGCAGGCCCAGCACAATGTAGACTACTCTTCTTTTCCTTTTTTTTCATAAACATGACTGTTTCGGCCGGGCTCCTGCGCGTTTACAGGGTTATTTTCTGGTCGCGGTAGAATTCCAGCAATTTGATTTTGAATATATAATCGTAGAGGGCAGATACCTTATCGATCTGTGCCTTATACAGGTTTGTTTGCGTAGTAATATACTCCACCGAGTTCATTAAACCAACATTGTACCGCTTGGTCGCAAAGTCGAAGGCTTTTTGGGAGGCAGCTTCGGTTGATTCTGCGGCATGATACTTCTGCAGGGCCGCGGCGGCATTGGCATGGGCGGTATAAATATCCTGGCGCAGCTGCTGGCGGTTAATCGCCTGTGTCAGTTCACGGTTTTCGAGATCGATGCGGGCGCGATGTACGGCGCTTTTGTTCGCCCAGCCGTTGAGGATGGGAATATTCAGGCTTAGGCCGATGTACTGCCTGAAGTTGTTGCTGATCTGTGTGCCAAAGGGTGTTTTGCGCGTATTGAAACCATAGTTCGGCTGGTAAACACCATATTCTGTACCCGATACGTTTACGGCTGCAATGGTATCGAAGCCCCTGAATACAGGCGCACCAAATACTTCCTGCGAGGTACCGGCGTAGTTGGTCCCCAGACTGCCCGCAGCGCGTAAGCTGGGGTACTGGTTCGCTTTGGCGGAGGCCAGGTAACGTTCGGAAGCCATTACGTTAGCACGGTCGGCCTTTGTTTGCGGCTGGTTAGACAGTGCGGCGGAAAACACCATTTCCGGTGCGGTCTGCGCAACATCTAATACCGGCGTAGTCTTAATATTGCCCGGCAGTTCCGGTTCAAAAGGAATATTGAAATCAAGGTTCAGTAATGCCTTCATGGTAAGTACCGTGATGATCGCCTGGTTGCGGGCAGTCACCAGCGTAGAACTGTCGCGGGCCAGCTGTGCTTCCAGGTCGGCCTGATTGCTTTCAGGCACGGAGCCGGCGGCTACGAGCTTTTTGGTGTTATTCAGCTGGGTGGTCGACAGGCTTACCTGCGATTCGCTGATCTTCACCTGTTCGTTGGCCAGCAGGATTTGCAGGAACGCGTTGGCAATGTTGAACGACATATCGTTCCGCGCTTTTTCGAGCAGGAAGCTGTTGGCTTCGAGTTCGTATCTGCTTCCCTTGATCGTGTTCTGCACCCGCATAAAGTTAAACAGGTTGGCGCCGGCACTGAGGCTAAGGCCGCTGCTGAACAGGGTGGTATTGTCAAACGAGTTGGTGGTCGGGTTAATGGAACGGCCGAAATTATAACCGATGTCGGCTCCCGCGTTCACCGTGGGCAGCTGGGAAAGCTGGTTCTGCTTATAGGTAAGTTCCGACAGCCGCTTCTGTAATTCCGACTGCTTGATGGTCAGGTTATGTTCCAATGCAAACGCCACACATCTTTCAAAACTCCACTTATCCTGCGCCTGCGCAGAAACGGTACCAACAAACAATAAAAAAGAAAGCAGGGCGGCTTTCATGCATCGATTTAATCTCATAGCCTGGCAAAAATATAATAATTGTAAAGACACCGATCTCCCCTTCTTGATAAATGGCAATTTAGGGGTGAGCATGGCGCAAGGCCATACGAATTTAAAGGAAAACATCATACGAAAGGCTTTTTTGCCAGGCTATTGTACCTGGCCGTCCATAATACGGATTATCCGGTTGCCGTAAGTCGCGTTCACGTCCGAATGGGTTACCTGTACAATGGTGATTTTATCTTTTTCGTTCAGCTCCTTGAAAAGTTGCATGATGGAAAGCGCCTGGTCCGAATGCAGGTTACCGGTAGGCTCGTCCGCGAAAATCACTTTCGGTTCGCCGATAATGGCCCGTGCAATACCTACCAGTTGCTGCTGCCCACCCGAAAGCTGGTTCGGGAACAGGTCTTTTTGGCAACGATGTTGAAACGGTCCAATACATCGGCCACCCGGCTTTTACGTTCAGACGCCGACACATTGCGATACAGCAAAGGGGTTTCTATGTTTTCGTAAACGGTCAGTTCATCTATCAGGTGGTACGCCTGGAACACAAAGCCAATGCTGCCCCGATGCAGTTGGGTGCGTTTTTTCTCGTTCATTTTGCTTACCAGCTCATTGTCGAAATAGTATTCGCCGCCGGAAGGTTCTTCCAGCAGGCCGAGTATATGCAACAGGGTCGATTTGCCCGAGCCGCTCGGGCCCATGATGGATACAAATTCGCCTTCATGTATGGCAAGGTCGATGTCTTTCAGCACTTCATTTTTACCAAATCCAACCGGGTAATGCTTAGAGATATGTTTTAAATGGATCATAATAAATAGCTAGTCAGATAAATATAAATAATATACGGTTACTCGGAACGGAGGGCCTTCACCGGGTTTGCCAGCGCCGCCTGATCGACTGAATGCTCACCGTGCCGATCGCAATAGCGATGGCGGTAAGTCCCGCCAGGACAAATACCCACCACTGCAAGCCTACGTTATAAGCGAAGGAATCCAGCCACTTACCCATGAAGAACCAGGCCAGTGGCATAGCGATGACAATGGCGAGCAGCACCAGTTTCAGGAAATCACGGTACAGCAGCAGCAGGATGCCTGCAATACTGGAGCCCAATACTTTACGGATGCCAATCTCTTTGGTACGCTGCGCAATGGCCAGGATGGCTACGGCGAACAGGCCCATACAGGAAATGATGATGGTGAGCAGCGCGCCAACCATGAATAACTGCGACGTACGCTTCTCTTCCCGGTACTGCCGTTCCACGTTCTCGTCCAGGAAGGACCCCCTAAACTCCGCACCCGGCATCAGCGTGGCCCATACTTTTTCCACTCTTTCCATAGACGCCGGCAAATCGTTGGGCACTACTTTAATATAGGCGTAGGCGTAATCGACGCGCTTGGGGTCGAGCAGCATGGTGAGCCCCTCTACTTTTTATTGAGCGATTTGAAGTTAAAGTTTTCGGTGATACCAATTACCTGCTGCGGCTTCCAGTCTGAATCGAAACGGATAAACTTGTTCAGGATGGTATCTCCGCCCAGCTGACGGGCCAGTTCCTGGTTAATAATGATGGCGCCCGAGTCGGATGCCAGGTTGCGATCAAAGTCGCGGCCTGCCACCAGTTTAATACCCAGCGTTTTTGTATAGTCGTAATCAATGGTCATTAAGTGTGTGCCTAACTGGCGTTCGTTGTAGTCAAAGGTCATCTGCGAGGTCATAGAAGAGCCGTCTTTACCAATACCGAGGTTATTGTCCGCGGCGCTTACGCTCATGATGCCCGTTTGTCCGGCCAGGTTATCGCGCAGCAATTCTACCAGCGTACCTCTTTTGATATCGCTGCCAGACAGCGGGAGGCTGATCACCTGTTCTTTATTAAAACCAAGTGGTTTGGAGCGCAGGTATACGCTCTGCTGCCAGGCTACGAGGGTACAGCAGATCAACAGCGCCGAAAAGGCAAACTGCACCACGATCAGTGAATTCCGCACATATTGTTTGCGGCCGGGTTTGATGCTGCCTTTCAATGCCTGTACGGCATTGATACGCGTCATCACCAGCGCCGGGTACACGCCGGCGACCACGGTCATAATGATAAAGACCAGCAAAATGCCCGTTAGCATGGCGGGTTTAAGTACAAGACTCATTGTAAGCGATGTATGCATCCGGGCGTTATATTCGGGCATCAGTATGGAAGTAAGGAGCAGGCCTGCCGCACCGGCGATCAGGCAAATGAGCACCGCCTCTCCCCACAACTGTGCGATCAGCTGGAAACGTACGGCGCCCATCATTTTACGCATGCCCATTTCCTTACTGCGGCTGAAGGCGCGCGCCACTGATAAATTAATAAAGTTGATACAGGCAATGAACAATACGAAGCCCGCAATGATAAACAGCATATAGGTAGTCACCTTCCTGCTGCCCCCGCCGCTGGCGCTGATGCCGTTAAAATGCATGTCCTGCACCGGTATTACGCCAAACTTCATGATGTAACCGTCCGCATCGGGTTTGGCGCCATCGCGTTTCAGTCGGGTCAGCTGGTCCTGGTAATATTTGTTAACAAGCGACTGGCTATGCTTATCAAAATCCGCCGCAGTTGCTTTGGGCACAAGTTTCACGAACATCTCGGTATTGAAGTTGTCCCATATTCCCTTGTTACGCGCGTACACCGGATGCGCATCGAACCGCATCAACACGGCGAAGTTAAGGTCGGAGTTGTCCGGCGCCGCCTTTACGATCGCGGAGATGGTGAAGTTATCCCACTCCTCCCCTATTTTCATGGCGATGGTTTTGCCCACTACATCGTCGGTGCCCAGCAACGCCTTCGCCGCTTTGTCTGAAAAAGCTACCTGGCGCGAGTTGTCCAGCGGCTTTTTATCTCCCTTCAGGATGGGAAAAGAAAACATGTTTAAGAAATCGGGGTCTACCAGGCGGATGCCTGTACTGCCCGATTTGCCCTCGAACCGGTATAGTCCGCCGGTACTCATGTAGCGGGTAGACATCACCACTTCCGGAAACTCGTTTTTCACTTCATCCTGGAAAGATACCGGCAAATTGGATTTGGCGTCGGCTCCCCTTACCTCGTTTTCATAATGATATACCTGGTACAATGACGGCAGGTCCTTATGAAAACGGTTAAAAGTAAGCTGGTAGTAAGCTGTTACCGACAGGATCAATGCCGCGCAAACCGCTACGGCCAAACCGGTTACATTAATGCCGAAAGTGGCTTTGGACTTCCAGATATTTCGCCACGCGAGTTTGAGATAATTCTTGATCATAACTTTAAACGGATTTTGGTTACTCCGTCCGCAATGAGCGCACGGGATTCATCAATGCAGCTTTCAGCGAATGAACACTCACCGTTAAAAGCCCAACCAATATGGCGCCGGCGCCTGCCGCAGCAAAAACCCACCATTGTATCGGCACCCTGAACGCATAGCCCTGCAGCCACGTATGCATGGCGTACCAGGCCACCGGCGCGGCTATCAGCAACGCGATCGCGATCAGTTTAATTACATCTTTGGTAAACATAGCGACAATGCCCGCCACACTGGCCCCCATCACCTTACGGATGCCCACTTCGCGGGTTCGTTGCGTAGTGGCGTGGATGGAGAGGCCCAGCAGCCCCAGGCAACTCAACAACACCATCAGCGCCATGGACCAGGATAAGAGGGCACTGAGTTCCTGTTCATATTTATAAAAGGCCGCCACTTCATCATCAAAAAATTTGATGTCGAATTGTTTATCGGGGAAGGTGGTTTTAGCCAGCGCTGTTATTTGTTGAATGGCGGGTTGCCATACCGCCGCGCCGCCGGGCTCCAGCAGCAGATCGTAACTGTAATAGGTACTTGCTTCGCTGCAAATTACCAGCGGCCTCGCACCCGCTTTGATCGACTGAGCATCAAAGTCACGCACGACACCGGCCACGGGTACCTGCTGGTCCCACAGTTTCATAGTAGCGCCCACCGCTTCGGCCGGACGGGTAAAACCAGCCTCGCGGGCCATCGATTCATTAATAACGATTTCGCGCATGGTATCGGAAGGCTGCAGGTTGCGGCCGGCCACGAACTGTAGCTGGTAAATATCGGCGTAGTGCGTATCGGCGTATTTGATCTGCACCATGGCCTTTTTTCCTCCTTGCCCTCGTACCACGCGATCTCGGTGTTCATGCTGCTGGTGGAAGCCGGGGGCTGACTGCTGCGCCCAATGGTTTTGATCCCGGGCACCTGCGCCAGTTGTTCCGCAAAATATTTCCGGTCGGCTGCTTTGGCCGAATAGGCGATGGTAGCATGCAAGATGGCGTCTTTACGATACCCCGCTTCTTTGGTGAGCCCATAACGGGTTTGCTGGGATACGATGATCGTGGCGATGATAAACACCAGTGCGATCGTAAACTGTGCCACCGTCAGTACCGGCCGGAACCACGACCTAGCGGCCCGCCCGGCTACCTGTTTCTTCAATACCAGCAAAGGTTCGAAGCGCGACAGTACGATAGCGGGATAAAAGCCTGCAAACAGGCTGATGACCAGCACCAGCAATCCAATGAAACCCAGCGCCGCAGGCTGCAACAGCAGTCCGAGCGTAACGCCATCGGGAATAAATCCTTTAAATAACTGTAATAACGCAGGCACTGCCAATAAGGATAATACCATGGCCACCAGCGTAAACAGCAGGCTTTCGCCTAAAAACTGCGTAATAAGTTTTCCCTGCGAACTGCCCATTACCTTACGCACGCCAATCTCCCTGGCGCGTGCGCCGGCCCGCGCGGTTTGCAGGTTTACAAAGTTGATGCAGCCGAGCAACAGCAGGAACAGGGCTACCAGCTCCATACCCAGCAGGGTGCTGCGACTGGCCACGCGGCTTTCGTATATGCCGTAGAGACTGTCGAAATGAAGATCTTCGAGGGGTTGTAGTATAAACTGGTTGCGTTCGTTCGCCGCCTGGTTTTTCCGGATGGGAGGCATGGCAGAAAGTTGTGCGCCCACTTTTGTGGGCGATGCGCCATGACGCAGCTTCAGGAACAATTGAGACGCGGAAGTAATATTGCCCCAGGATGTACGCTGCTGCGGCCGCAACAGGTTGATGGCCGACAGCGTGGGCATAGATATAAACGCATTGAAGCCAAAGTCGGTAGGTTGTTTTAAGTCTGCCACCACGCCAGCGACCCGCGTGTGAATGCTATCATTGTACACAACTTCGCGGCCAACCAACGCCTCGGGCGATACACCCGGGAAGTAACGCGCTGCAGTACTTTGCGGCAGCACCACCGTATAGGGCTCCCGTAAAGGCAACAGCGAACCGGCCAACAGCTGGTATCTTATCATTTTAAAGTAACTGCTATCCGCGAAAATGCCTTTATTTTCTCCTAAGAATGTTTTAGGCGCTGTACCCGGGATGGTCACTTTAACTTCGTCGTAGTTACGGAAGAAAAACACCGCTTCTTCCACCTCGGGTAATTCTGCCGACGCATGCTGCACCATCACGAACGGTACTCCGGCACTCTTCATGTTAAAACCGCCCGAATTGCTTTCGGTAACCACGCGGTAAATGCGGTCGGCATCCTGGTGCGATTTATCGAACGAGGTATCGTAATGGACGATCATGAAAATCACCAGCGCCGCACTGATGCCGATGGCCAGGCTGCCGGCGTTGATGAAGCTGAGCAACTTGTGCTTCCACAAATTGCGCCAGGCGAGTTTGAGGTAGTTGAAGAACATAGGTTACAGGGCGTGGGATTGTAATTCACGCGGACGGCGCATGAACAGGTAATAAACAAGGCCGGCGAACATTATCCCGCCGAGAAAAACAAACAGGCAGTACAGACTTAGCACATCGGCCGCGGGCAGACTGTTGCCGCCCGCGCGACCGGAAAAGGCCTGTATTTCCAAAAGCTGTTTCAGCACGGGTTTTATTTCGCTGGTCATAACTGTAAAGGTTATACGTGAAATTGTTCCTTGATATTCTCTGTTACCACCCGGCCGTCGAACAGGTTTACAATGCGGTGTGCAAAGCCTGCGTCGTAGGGAGAGTGGGTTACCATGATCATGGTGGTACCGGCGTTATTGAGTTCCTGCAACAGTTTCATTACCTCTTCCCCATTGGTGGAGTCCAGTTACCGGTAGGCTCATCCGCCAGGATCAGGTTGGGCCTTGCGACTACCGCGCGGGCAATGGCCACACGCTGTTGCTGACCGCCGGAAAGCTGCTGCGGGAAGTGGTTGCGGCGGTGCATGATGCTCATACGCTCCAGCACTTCTTCCACCTTCTTCTTACGTTCGGCGCCCGGTACTTTCAGGTACAACAGCGGCAGTTCAACGTTCTCGAACACGGTAAGTTCATCGATGAGGTTAAAGCTCTGGAAAACGAAACCAATAGCGCCTTTACGCAATTGCGCACGCTGACGCTCGCTCATACGTGCTACTTCTTTACCCCAGAAGTGATATTCGCCGTCGGATGGATTATCCAGCAGGCCAAGAATGTTCAGCAACGTGGATTTACCGCAACCGGAAGGGCCCATGATAGCCACAAACTCGCCATCCTGTATTTCCATGTTGATCCCGTTAAGGGCAGTGGTTTCTACTTCCTCGGTCGCAAACATCTTCTGTAAATTGACTGTCTTAATCATGTTTTCTTTTTTGGATTGATAGGGGTGGATGGAATGATCTCAATTTATTAAAATGATAAAACTTCTTTGTCGCCGAAATTCTCGTACGATGACGTGATAACCTGTTCGCCAGGCTGCAGACCGTCCAGCACCTCGAAATACAGCGGGTTTTTACGGCCCAGGGAAATGCTGCGCTTCACGGCTTTTTTACCGCCTTTGTCCAGCACATACACCCAGTTACCACCGGTATCGGAGAAGAAACCGCCCGTTGGCAGCAGTATTGCCTGCGAAGGTTTGCCCAGCTCCGGTGAATCGGCATGTCCTGTCCGCGGCGGATACCTTCGGGCGCTTTGCCGTCGAATATCATGTCTACTTCAAAGCGGCCGTTCTTTACTTCGGGATATACTTTGGAGATGATCAGCGTACTTTCATTGCCGTTGAACTCGAAGTTGGCCTTCAGTCCCACATATACCCGGGAAATGTAGTGCTGGTCGATTTCAGCGCGCAATTTAAACCCGTCCATATCGTCAATCTGGCCGATGTTTTGTCCTGCTACGATGCTCGAGCCCACTTCCACGTTGATGGAGGAAAGTTGTCCCGCCACGGGGGCACGTACCACGAGGTTGGCCAGGTTGCTCTTCATCAGCTGCAGGTTACGTTGCGTACGGTCGATCGTAGCTTCAAGCTGCACGATCTGCAGGCGGCTGTTATCTTCCTGGTACTTCTGCGACTGTACCTCAATTTCGCGGGAACGTTTCAGGCGCTCATAATCGCGTTTGGATTTGAGGTAGTCGGATTCGGATACCACTTTATCCTTAAACAGCTTGTCGTTACGGTCAAACACGTCTTTCGCCTGGTCCAGGTTGTAATCCAGGTCGCTCAAGGTTTTATCCGGGGGTGAAGCGATCCTGTTTCAACCGGAGACGCGTGTTTTGCAATTCATTGATCAGGCGGTACATTTCCGTTTCACGGTTTACGAACTCCATCATCAGGCGCTGGTTGTCCAGGCGCAGGATAGAGTCGCCCTTTTTCACGCTGCTGCCGCCTTCAAGGTACTTCTGCATCACGTACCCGCCTTCAATGGCATCGAGGCGAATGGTTTTGAGCGGTTGTACAGTGGCGGTTACCACGATATATACATCAAACGTACCTTTGGTTACGGTTGACACGGTGATTTTTTCCTTTTCTACATTGAGCCTGGAACGGTGATCGGCAAAAATCAGCTGGTAGGCCAGCAGGCACACCACCAGGTACCGCCGCCGATCATGAGGATGCGCTTTTTGTTCCAGAACTTCTTTTCTATTTTTCGATCCATCGATTAAATGTGTTTGCACCCAGGAGTAGCCAATCCATATGCCAAAGAGCCATTTCCTTTACCATGGCTGATTTCAGCAAAATCAGCAAGATAAAAACGTCCTGTGGCGGACAAGCGGTGTTCGTTTCCGGACAGTTGGCCATGGCTGCGGGAAGCGGCCCAAGAAAAACGTGTAACGCGTCAAATCTTTATTTATCTTGCTTTACAGGCTGCTCACCGGGTCCGGCGGCCTGTCGACCTTAATAAAGGAACATTGTTTGCGGTTCCCTCCTCAACCTAAAATGATATGACAACTATTCAGCAAGGAAAAATACTGATTGTAGACGATGATACGGATGTATTACGCGCCGCACGGCTACTGTTAAAGCGCCATTTTTCTCAGGTAGACTTTGAGAAGAACCCGCAGAAGATCCCGTACTTCGTTACCAACTTCGATTATGATGTGATTTTGCTGGATATGAACTTCACCCGCGATTCCAGCAGTGGCAAAGAGGGATTTGAGTGGCTGGACCGCATACTGGATATTAACCCGAAGGCTTCGGTCGTATTGTTTACGGCCTATGGCGATGTAGAAATGGCTGTTCGCGCCATTAAAGCCGGGGCGGTAGACTTTGTACTCAAACCCTGGGAAAACGAAAAGCTGCTAGCGACCATCCAGAAGGCTTTTGATAACCGCCAGGCAGGCAATGCCGACAAAACACCGGCGCCTGCCGCCAGCAACAACCTTATCAGCGTAAGCAAAGTGATGCAGGATATCCTGGACACGGCTGCACGCGTGGCCGAAACCGACGCTAATGTGCTGATCCTTGGCGAAAATGGTACCGGTAAAGATGTATTGGCCCGGCACATCCATCAATTATCCTTAAGGAAAGATAAAGCATTTGTAAGCGTTGACCTCGGCGCGCTCAGCGAGTCGCTGTTCGAAAGCGAGTTATTCGGGCATAGCAAAGGCGCCTTTACCGATGCGCGCGACGACCGGCAGGGCCGTTTCGAGGAAGCTAATGGCGGCACTATTTTCCTGGACGAGATCGGGAACATTACCCTTCCCCTCCAGGCCAAACTGCTGACCGTACTGCAAAACCGCTCGGTGACCCGCGTGGGCAGCAATAAAAACACTGCCGTTAACGTACGGCTGATCTGCGCCACCAACCGCAATATTGCACAAATGGCGCAACAGTATTTGTTTCGGCAGGATTTGTTGTACCGCATCAACACTATCGAAATACAACTGCCGGCGCTGCGCGAGCGTACGGAAGATATTGTACCCCTGGCCGAGTACTTCCTCGGCATGTACCGGAAAAAATACAACCGTCCCGTAGCCTTCCTGCACGATTCGCTCGTGCAGCAAATGGAACAATACGAGTGGCCGGGCAACATCCGCGAGTTGCAGCATGCCATTGAACGGGCGGTGATATTGTCGCAGGGCAAAACGCTGATGCCGAAAGATGTGTTCATGAAGAACAACGCCGCCAACGGCAATGAGAAACTCAACACCGGCTACAACCTGGAGGAAATGGAGCAGAACATGATTAACCAGGCGCTGAAAAAGTGTAATGGTAATATCACCGAAGCTGCCAGGGAACTGGGATTGAAAGCAGGGCGGCCCTGTACCGCCGCATGGAAAAATATAACATCTGATAGTGAACAGGTTCAGTTTAAATATTCTGCTCCGCATCGCGGGGTTATCGATCAACGTTGCGCTGGCCGTGTGGTTCGGCTTGCAGCACATGTACTTCCTGGCGGGTTGTATGTTGCCGCTGCTGGCCTTACAGATTTATGGCCTGTACTATTATTTGAACCGCGTGAACCGGAAGCTTACCCTGTTCCCGGAATCGATCCGGTACGAGGATTTTAGCATTCGCTTTAGCGCGGATAATAAGCTGGGCAGGAGCTTCAGTGCGCTGAACCACCAGTTTAATGAAGTACTGGAAGCCTTTCGGCAAACACGGGCAGAAAGAGGCCAGCCTCAAATACATCGATACTATCATTCAACACATCAGTGTCGGTATTCTTTCTTTTGATAATGACGGGAAAATAGAATTGATTAACCCGGCCGCTTTCCGTTTGTTGGGAATTTACCGCCTGCGGTACATCGATGAACTGAAACATACGCATCCCGAATTGCCGGAACTGATGATGTACCTGGAAGCCGGACATAAAAGTCTGTTCGCCACCCAAAATGGCCAGCAGCTGTCGATCAACGCCGCCAGCGTGCGTTTACAGGGGCGCCTGGTGAAGTTGATTTCGATCCAGAACATCCACGCCGAGCTGCAAAGAAAGGAGCTGGAAGCCTGGCAGAACCTGACTAAAATTCTGCGTCACGAAATCATGAACTCCATTACACCGATCGTTTCGCTGATCGGCACGATGACCGATATCGTGGATTATGATATTACGCCGCTTGCAGAACCCGGTCACGAAGCGGTAACAGATTTAAAGGAGGCGCTGCAAACCGTGGAAAGCCGGAGCAAGGGCATTATGAACTTCGTGAATGCTTATCGCGATTACACCACGCTGCCTGAACCACAATTCACCCAGGTCAGCTTAAAAACGCTCATTAATTCGGTGAGCAACCTGCTCCAATCCGATATATGCGTGCGGCCGGCATCACCTACCAGGTGAATGTTGCCCCGGAAAATATTGAAATACACGCCGACGCCACCCAGCTGCAGATGGTGCTCATCAACCTGGTAAAAAATGCGATGGATGCTTTGGAGCATACCGACAAACCACTGATCCAGGTAAAAGGCTACATCAGCAACATGCAACAGGTGTGTATTGAAATTGCGGATAATGGTCCCGGTATTGAGCCAGAGGCGCTCGACCGCATCTTTATCCCGTTCTTTACCACCAAGAAAAAGGCTCGGGCATCGGCTTAAGTCTTTCGCAACAAATCATACAAATGCACGGTGGCCAGCTCAAGGTCGTAAGTCCGGCTGCAAATGGTACAACTTTTTATGTGTTGTTAAATAGTTAAATAGTCAGTAAGTTGCAGCATTCGACTATTCTCTATGAGAAAAAAATCTGGGGAATGTTGTATTTCACCGCGCTGGGCATGGATGTGCTGGCCATTGCAATGCAACTACCTTTTCCACGTTACTTTACCAAACCGTTGCTCATGGTGCTGCTGGCTTTACACTACTGGTCAGAAGCGATCAATATTCAGCAACCGGTGCGGAACCTGATTTTCGCGGCACTCATCTTCTCCTGGTGGGGCGACGTTTTGCTGATGTTCGAGCATAACAGCAATCTCTTTTTTATTGGCGGACTTACGAGCTTTCTGATGGCGCACATTGCCTACATCCTGTTCTTTGCGCAGGTAGAGCATACGGAGCGTTTTGTGCGGCCCCGGCATATCGCCTGGACCTGCTTCGCCATCGTGTATGCGATGGGGTTATTGTACCTGCTGTACCCCAATATGGCGGGGCTGCGGATACCGGTATTTATTTACGCCGGGGTGCTCACTGCCATGATGCTCTCCGCTATTTATGCCTTTGCGTTCAAGAACTCGCTGGCCGCCTTCCTGTGCATTTTAGGGGCCATATTATTCGTACTGTCGGACACGCTGCTGGCCGTACGGAAATTTTATTCGCCCAACGAAGTGGCGGGTATCGGGGTGATGATTACGTACGGCGTGGCGCAATGGTGTTTGGTAGAAGGCTCATTGAAACAGATGAAAAGCTAGTTTTTTACCTGCGGGAACAATATTTGCCTTCTCTGCCGTAATTTTGGAGGCATATGCAAAAACAGACTTTCTTGTAGTAGGCTCAGGCATAGCAGGCTTAACGTATGCTTTGAAAGTGGCGGAGCGTTGCCCGGATAAAAAGGTGACCATCATCACCAAGACCCGGGAAGACGAGACCAATACCAAATATGCCCAGGGCGGCGTGGCCGTGGTGAACGACCTGGAGAACGATAGTTTTGAAAAGCATATAGATGATACCCTCATTGCGGGCGATGGACTATGCAACGAAAAGATAGTCGAGATCGTGGTAAAAGAGGGCCCGGAGCGGGTGAACGAGCTGATTGAATGGGGCGCCAACTTCGATCGCAACCCCAATGGTGATTTTTCTCTGGGGAAAGAAGGCGGGCACTCCGAGTTCCGCGTGATCCACCACAAAGACGTTACCGGTAAAGAAATGGAACGCGCCCTCCTGGCCGCTATCCGTACCCGGCCCAACATCGAAATTATTACGCATTGTTTTGTGGTAGACCTCATCACCCAGCACCACCTGGGCTACCTGGTTACCAAATCCACCCTTGATATCGAATGCTTCGGCGTGTATGTGCTGAATCTTCAGACCAACCGCATTGAAAAGATACTAAGCCGCATTACCCTGCTGGCCACCGGCGGCAACGGACAGGTGTACCGCACCACTACCAACCCTGTTATTGCTACGGGCGATGGCGTAGCCATGTTGTATCGTGCGAAAGGCCGTATCGAGAACATGGAGTTTATCCAGTTCCACCCTACTGCCCTGTTCCAGCCAGGTGTAAACCCCTCGTTCCTGATTACCGAGGCTGTGCGTGGCGATGGAGGCATTTTGCGGAATAAGAACGGGGAAGACTTCATGCACAAATACGATAAACGCCTGTCCCTCGCCCCGCGCGATATTGTGGCCCGTGCTATCGACAGTGAGATGAAAATCACCGGTACCGAACATGTATACCTCGATTGCCGGCATATGGATATCGGGAAGTTCATTCATCACTTCCCCAACATTTATGAAAAATGTAAATCAATAGGGATAGACGTAACAAAAGATATGATTCCCGTAGCACCGGCGGCCCACTATAGCTGCGGCGGCATTAAAACAGACGAATGGGGGCACACGTCCATCCGCCACCTGTTTGCCAGCGGCGAATGTGCCAGCACGGGCCTTCATGGCGCCAACCGCCTGGCCTCTAACAGTCTGCTCGAAGCCATGGTGTTCGCGCACCGCAGTTTCCTGAAAGCCGTGGAAGAAATAGATGGCGTAACCATCCGCGAAGATGTACCCGATTGGGATGCCAGCGGTACGACCGCCCCAAAAGAGATGATCCTCATTACCCAAAGCCTGAAGGAATTAAAACAGGTAATGAGCGATTACGTCGGCATTGTACGTACCAACACCCGTATCCAGCGGGCACTGAAACGCCCGGACATATTGCACGAAGAAACAGAAGACCTGTACGAGAAAACGGCCGTATCGCCGCAGCTTTGCGAGCTGCGCAACCTTATTACCGTGGGGTACCTCATCGTTAAAAGCGCTGCCTTCCGCAAAGAAAGCAGGGGCCTGCACTTCAATACCGACTATCCATTCAAATGTGAACTGGTGCAGAATATAATTTTATAAAACGTGTAGCATGTATTATTTGATGATGTTGGTATTATACAGCATTTCGCTGTTGCCTTTCCCGGTGCTGTACCTGCTGAGCGACTTTCTTTACCTGGTTATGTATTATGTAGTTGGTTACCGGAAGAAGACCGTGTTCGAGAACCTGCGTAAATCATTTCCTGAAAAACCGGAAGCGGAAATTACCAGCCTGGCCCGTAAATATTATCACAACCTCACCGATATGATGGTAGAAACCATCAAGCTGCTCAGCATCAGCAAAGCGCAGCTGGATAAGCGTTTCACCTGCAATTACGAATTGCTGAACGAACTCCATAAAACCGGCAGAAGCTGCCAGTTGCACCTCGGTCATCAGTTTAACTGGGAGTGGGCCAACCTGGGTTGTATACAGAATGTAACGTACCCGTTCCCGGTGGTGTATATGCCGCTTACCTCCAAACCGATGGACAGGCTGTTCCGCCGGTTCCGTGAACGTGCGGGCAGCATCCTTATCAATGCGCGGAACATCCGCGAAGAAATGGAGCCATGGAAGGAAAAAAATTACCTGATTGCCCCGGTGGCCGATCAAAACCCGGGCAAACGCCGCCGCGCCTTCTGGTTCGATTTCCTGCACCAGAAAACACTATTCTATAAAGGCCCGGAAATGTCGGCCCGCCGTTCGGATATACCGGTTGTTTTTGCAGACATCCGCAAAGTGAAACGCGGTTACTACCATGCCAACCTGGAACTGGCTTTTGAAGAACCTGCCAAAACGCAGGAGGGTGAAATCACCGCTGCGTTTGTGAAGTTCCCGGAACAGCAGATTAAAGAACAACCGGAAACCTGGGTTTGGACGCATCGGCGGTGGAAACATAAATGGATTGCAGGGGAGACGGAGGTGTAAAACCCGCTAAAATATCATCAATAAAAAATTTCGTATCTGCCATCCCGGGCCCCTGTTACCTTTTTACAACCCGCCACCAGTAAGCATTCCTGTACAGAAGGTATATGGATCCTATAAGGTTCCTATATCCCCCTTCAGCACCACAAAGAGTTTCAGGGCACGAGCATATAGGATCCATAGAGGATCCATAGAGACTCGATACAGGATGAAAAGTGGGATATTAATACTATATAAACAAACCAGCCCCGCGTAATACGCGGGGCTGGTTGCTATTAAAGATGCATTCTCAAACAGTCGGTATCTTCAGCTTTTGACCAGGATGGATCATGTTAGGGTCCTTGATCTGGTCTTTATTTGCTTCAAATATGTCTTTCCACGACACGCCCGGGTAATTCTTAGCGATTTTACTCAGGTTGTCGCCGGATTTCACTTCGTATTCCACTGTAGCGGCAGCGGCGCCTTCGGCCAGACTAATGTTCAGCACGATGTCTGAAGCCCGGTATTCGGGATCCAGCTTTTCAAAAGCATGCCATACTTGATCTTTAGCGGCCAAGCTGGGCGCAGTGCCGGTTACATACAGCACGCCCTCCTGCTCGGTGGCTTGTAAATTCGCCACTCCCGCGCTGTTAGCGGCGAGAATCACGTCTGCGTACTTATCTTTTAATGCCATGGGATTACATTTA
The DNA here is from genome assembly GCF_023156195.1 of Chitinophaga sedimenti. Lineage (GTDB taxonomy): Bacteria > Bacteroidota > Bacteroidia > Chitinophagales > Chitinophagaceae > Chitinophaga > Chitinophaga sedimenti. Next base: position 5,111,710 of record NZ_JAKUKA010000001.1, on the reverse strand, counting down.
CAGGATTACCGGATTATTTTTTTACAGTCAGCTTGTTGATTACCTTTTTAGGCTTTGACTGGTCCGCAGCCTGACGAGCCTTTTTAAGATCGTCTTTCGATACTTCGCCGGTAAGTGTTACTTCGCCGTTCATTACCGATACGGTTACACCGCTTACACCGGAAGCTGCAATAGAAGAATCGATACTCATTCTTATCTTATCGTCCGCGCTAATTTCAACGGGAGGAGGAGGCATCACCGGGGCGGGTGTTACCATGATGTTGTTGGAAACGGATTTTACACCTTTTACAGATTTAGCGGCTTCTTCCGCAGCAGTTTTGGTGGCATCGTCGGCTACTTCACCGCTTAGCGTTACCACACCTTTCTGCACATCGGCAGTAGTAGTCGGGGCAGTAGAAGCCAGTTTGTCGGTTACTTCCTGTTTAATTTTGGTGTCATTCGGCCCGCAGGCAGCCAGACCTAAAGTAAGAAGGCAGGCAAATAAGAAAAGTCTGTTTTTCATGATGGTAGAAATTTTATCACTTAGAAAAACAAATCACGCGCCAGACGGTTCACTTTTTTAGATTTAAATAATTGTTGCGCAGAAGTATATGGAATATAAAATAATTAATATATTTGCTATATAAGAAAGATTGATATACGTATCTGATTCATGAGCATGCAATAAAAAAGCCGGGCAATTAGTTTGCCCGGCTCTGTCTTAGTATGAAAACTTAGTTCAGTACGTTCTTCTCCTGTACGGTTTCTATGCCTTTCGTTTCCTTCAGCTTACCATAACCGCCCGCTACATTACGCAGGTTGTGTATGCCTTCCCGTTTCATCAAAGAACAGGCTATTACGCTTCGGTAACCGCCTGCGCAATGTACATACAGGTTGTGAGTGTCTTCAAAATCCGCCAGGTTACCAGGGTCGGTCATATCGCTCAACGTAAGGTTGATGGCCGCTTTCAGGTGACCGTCCGCATATTCTGCGGGTTTGCGTACATCCACTACCACGAGGTTATTATCGTGGGGAATATCCATGGCTAACTCATCCGGATCAACGGTAATGATCATATCGATGCGCTCACCGGCTGCCTGCCAGGCTTCAAATCCACCGGCAAGGAAACCCTCTACTTTGTCCAGGCCAACACGGGCGAGACGAATAATCGTTTCTTCTTCTTTGCCTGCCTCAGTTACCAGTACCATTGGCTCATCGAATGGTAACAGGCTGCCCGACCACTCTGCAAAACGACCTTCCAGGCCGATGCTGATAGAGCCGGGTACAAATCCTTCGGTGAACGTATTGGCATGACGCGTATCCGGGATAACGGCGCCTTCTTTTACTTTCTTTTTGAAATCGGGGATAGATAAGGCAACGTTGGCTTTCTCCATTACATTGTTAAGCGCATCGTACCCCTCTTTGTTGATCTTTGCGTTGATGGGGAAGTACTGTGGCGGTGCGGCAAGCCCGCTCGTGAGCTCCTCTACGAAAGCGGCTTTATCTTCCGCCTTCAGTGCATAGTTGGTACTCTTTTCTTCACCGATGGTGCTATGGGTATTGGGTCCCAGGTTTTTACCACACGCCGAACCCGGGCCGTGCGCAGGGTATACGATCACGTTATCAGCCAGAGTCTTGATCTTATTTTGCAGGGAGTCGAACAGCATTTCGGCCAGGTCTTCCTTCTGCAGGTTGCCGCTGAACAGGTCGGGACGGCCAACATCGCCTACGAACAGCGTATCGCCGGTAAACACGGCATGATCTGCGCCTGCTTCATCTTTCAGCAGATAACAGGTAGATTCCAGTGTGTGACCGGGTGTGTGTAAGGCTGTGATGCTGATCTTACCTATCTGGAAAACTTCTCCGTCGGCTGCTTTGTGGAAGTCGAAACCCGCTACCGTATCAGGACCGTAAACGATCGGGGCCTTAGTGGCAGTGGCGAGGTCGAGGTGACCGGATACGAAATCGGCGTGGAAGTGTGTCTCAAAAATGTATTTAATGGTAGCATTACGTTCTTTCGCCAGTTCCGTAAACTTCGATGTCGCGTAATGGGTCAATTACGGCAGCTACACCGTCAGACTCAATAAAATAAGCTGCTTCTGACAGGCAGTTCGTATATAACTGCTTAATGAACATGGTTTTTGATTTTCACAAAGTTAATAAATCTAAGCCGAAGGGTTGGGCTTCGGGGAGCATGAAGTTACGATTAATAACTAATGGAAGATATGGGTATTATTGATGGGCTTATCGGTTCGTAAAAAGCCAAAAAGGCCTTCTCACCTGCGTGAGAAAGCCTTCAATATGTTTGGCGCCGCAAAGCGGACTTGAAAAAGATATTAGCCTACCAGCTCTTCAACAAACTTCGCTACTTCAGCAATACGTTGTTTGTTGATGGTGTAGTGGATAAACTTGCCATCACGCTCTGTGATAACGATTCCGGCCCTTCTGAGGATAGCCAGGTGCTGTGAAGCAACAGACTGCTCGAGGCGTAATTTAACGTAAATCTCAGTCACGGTCATGCGTTTATGGTCTTCCAACAGTTTGATCATCTGCTGGCGCAGCTTATGGTTGATGGCTCTCAGTACCATTGCTGCCTTTTTAACGGCAATGTAATCCAATTTGATCTGATCTTTTTCATTGTTACCCCTAGAAATAATAAGAGTATTAGAAGAGGTAGTTAATAATGTTTTTTCCATCGCAAAATAATTTTTAAATAATAATGAAATGACAGGGATCAACGGACAGTAATAACGCGACTGTTAGAAAACAATCTCGGGTATCGATTATTAGACAAAATTATAATATTACTCACAATAAAAAAAAAATTTCTATACCTTCTTTTTTAATATATAAGCCCGATTAGATGCCAAAATCGTATGATTTGACAATTCTATGACAGACCGGCTTAGTACTTATTTGCTTCCCGGATGGAAGAAGGCTTTGAGGTACCTGGGGGCAAAATAAGCGACGTTTTCGAACTTATTCTGAATGAAGGCTTTATCTGCGAGTGGGGCCATATCTGCGGCGGAAATCTCGTATGGGGGAATTTTGCATTTTGCGCACCGGCTACCATTGGTTGCCACTTGGCGGCGCCATCACCAAAAAATAATATATCGCCAGAAGTTGTGATCCAGTTTTGATAAGATTGTTCGTCGAGCACAAGCGCCTGGGGTACCAGCAATGGCGTAATAGATGCATCATATACAGCGGTGAACACTTCCATTCTGCGCGCATCGATCATAGGGCAGTACAAGGCATCTTTATTGCCGGTAGCGTTGATCATGCCATTGGCCATCAGTTCAAGCGTTCCAATAGCAATAAGGGGTTTTTTCCACGCATAGCAAAGGCCCTTTGCGGTGGCTGCTCCCACACGTAAACCCGTATACGAACCTGGACCGGCGCTTACCGCAATCGCATCCAGCTGCGCGGAAGTGATACCGGCAGTCTGCAATACTTCCCGGACAAATAAAGGTAATCGGGCGGCATGGTCCCGTTGTTCGGCATTCCGGATGGTATGCAATACTTCGCCATCTTTTGCGAGGCAAACGGAGCCAATGCTGGTTGCGGTATCTATATTAAGTATCAGCGCCACTATTTTCACTGTTGGCTGCGAGCGCCTCCTTGTGCCGGAGATATTCGGCGCGCAGCAGTTCACTAATCTTGTATCGTTCGTTGCCGGTTTCGGCATGCACGGCCTGCAACAGTTCGTATACCTGCTGCACACCTATTTTTTCGCACCACTCGAACGGCCCCCAGGGATAATTGGTCCCCAGTTTCATAGAGGTATTAATATCTGCACGGGAAGCGACCTGTTGTTCCACGGCATAGTATGCCTCGTTAATGATCATGCTTACTACGCGCGGGGTCACCATGCCCACCTGGTCGCCCACCACTTCGAACTGCCAGCCGAGTGGCTGCAGCAAGGCAGGCAGTATGGCCTGCTGTTCGGGAAACGCCAGTGTTACTTCTTTTACTTTCATGTGCATGAAACCCGGCAGCAGATTAATGCCAATGATGTTGGACGATGTTTGTCCCGCAGCGCGCAGTGTTTTCCACGAGCTTTTCGGCATGTTCGCCAAAACAGTGAGCCAGGGCATCGTGCGGTAAACACCTGCCCGTTCGGGGAAGTCATCGAATGTAAGGTCGATCACCAGCCGGTATTGCTGCCAGTCGGCCCTTACTTCAGAAAGCATTGCTGCCCACTCCATGCCCTCCGCTCCTGCTTCCTGCTTCCACTGTTCCCAACGCCATGCATCACCAATAACCGTGGATGTTCATGCGCAACAGTTATTTTACAGCGATCATAGCAATTTCTACGTTTACACCTTTAGGTAAACCGGCCACCTGCACGGTTTCGCGGGCGGGATAGTTGCCATCCAGGTAAGATCCGTACACTTCGTTGATCTTGCCAAAGTCGTTCATGTCCATGATAAAAATAGTGCTCTTCACCACGTCGCCGAAGCTGTAACCTGCTTCGGTCAGGATAGCCTGCAGGTTTTTCATCACCAGGTGCGTTTCTTCCGTCACATCCCCCTTCTTCACTTCGTTCGTAGCCGGATCAATGGCCACCTGGCCGGAAATATAAAGCGTATTGCCTGCTTTTACCGCCTGGTTGTAAGGACCAATAGGAGCCGGCGCCTTGTCTGTCTTAATGATCTGTTTTTCCATGACGCAAAAATAACATGTTCAGCGCGGCTTTCCATCATTTTCGACAGTTACTGCACGAAACTGCGGTATGCCACAGGCCGATAACTTATTTATTTATACTAATTTGCGCCTTTTAGTACGTTCCCCGATTTAGCAGAGAAAGACAAATTTGTATTTAACCCATAACCGGATACCTGAAAAACTATATGCGTGTCAGCAGCCAAAACGGACTGTCCGTAAAAGAGGCCTGGCTTATACTGGCTATTCTTTACATCGTGCTGTTCATCTTCAGCGCCACACTTTTTCTTTTATTTATTACACCCGCGCCTCAACCCGGTTTGTGGAGTTACCTGCCCGCCTGTGCCGTGATCATTGTATACATGCTCACCGCCCAATCAGAGAACTTCCAAATTTCCACCCGCGCAAGGTTGCAACCATCAGTAGCAGTACTCGCTATTATCATGGGGTTAGCCATGTTCGTGCTGCGGGATATCCTGCTGAAGTTGTTGCCTGTCCCTTCGTTCCTGGCCGTAAGCTTCGCGACGGTACAGGCAGATAATGTGCTGTCGATCATGGGTTCGGCCTTGCTGCTGCCGGTTCTTGAAGAAGTGCTGTTCCGCGGTATCGTCCTGAACGGGTTGGTAAAGAAACACCCGCCTGCATATGCGCTGTTACAATCATCACTCATCTACGCGGTGGCCACGTTAAACCCGGCTTACATGTTACCCAAATTCTTACTGGGATTGCTTTGCGGGCTGTTTTATCTCCGCACGCACCGCGGGTTATATGCGTCGATACTCATACACCTGGTATACAACATTGGTGTGGTTTCACTTCTTGCGTTCGGGCAACATGGCCTGGCGGAAGCAGTGGACAGTGAATTCCTTTACTTCGTACTGGTAGTCACGGCATGTATGCTGCTGCCACCAGGCTACTATTTACTGCAACGGGTATACGAAAAAATGGCCGGCCGGTAACTACTTGCCAAACAGGGCGGCTGCCAGTTTAGCATCGTGGCCGTACACATCGTCGCGGAAATTGAGTTGTCCGTCGCTGCCCACCCATGCGGTGAAGTAGCCGATAAATACGGGCAGTTTATACTTCAGTGTTACATATTGTTCTTTGGTGGCGCTCATCGCCGCATCGATCCGTTTTTCGGTCCAGCTGCTGTCGTTACGCAGCAGGTATGTAGCCAGCCGGCGGGGTTCTGACACGCGGATACAACCATGGCTGAAACTGCGTTTGGTTTCGTTGAACAGCCCTTTCGACGGCGTGTCGTGTAAATAAATATTGTATTCGTTCGGGAACAGGAACTTCACGCGGCCCAGCGAATTGGCGCCACCTGGCTTCTGGCGGATGATGTATGGAAAATTGCGCGCGGTATATTTACTCCAGTTAATCGACGATGCCGGTATTACATTGCCACTCGCGCCTGCCACTTCCATATTATGACGCGCCAAGTATCCCGCATTACGTTTGATGCCGGGCAATACTTCGCTGCCTAAAATGCCCGGCGGTACATTCCAGTACGGCGCAAACACTACATATTTCATCTCGCGGCTGAAGATCACGGTGCTGTTGGCAGGCGTGCCCACCACCACATTGCTGCTCCATGCGAGTTTATCGTTTTCATAAATATGCATGCGGAACTCGGGGATGTTTACCAGGATGTAATTCCCTCCCGGGTCTACGGGTACCCAGCGGATACGTTCCATGTTGACCAGTATCTGGCGGATGCGTTTGGCGGGTGACACGTTCAGTGCGTTTACGGTGCTTTGGTTAATTACGCCGTTTACAGTAAGGCCGTGGCGGGTCTGGAAGATTTTCAGCGCCGAGTCCAGTGCTGCGGTGAACAAATGGGAAGTATCACTTTCTTTGAGATCTTCGAGGGCGAGTAAGCGTGTTTTTACAGTGGCTATAACGGACGAGGAGTCTCCTTTCTTATAACTTTTCTTCTTTTCTATATGGATAGAATCCCAGGGGGATTTTTCTAAGGCTGATAACTTTGTAAGCCTTGCCCGCAGCAGGTTATACGCCTTATTCACGGGTTCCTTGCCGGCCAGGTCGCCCGATTTGGACGCTACTACCGAATCCAGCAGGCTGCTCATATCAATCTTTTTCCGGGGGATGTACCACTCCAGGTCACGGGCTTTGTCGGATGTAAGACCGCCCCAGGTTTTATTTGCGTAGTCGAAGAAACGTGCGGTGAGTAATAACTCCGCCCTGGGAATGCTGGTGTCGGAGGCTTTCAACTTATCGCCCTGTGCAATGAGCGTGTCATACAAGGTGGACAACGAAGAATCTTTGGCGGTAATGCCGTACGAGGCGTCCATCCCCATCATATTTAAAAAACTACCTGCCTGCTCCGTAACACCCGAGGCGTTAATCCAGGCGAAGTGATAATTCCTGCGTTGATAAAAGTCGCGGATATATTCGGCGTACTGCGTATCACGGGCCAGGAAGTTGTTCAGCAGGTTACTGTCGAGTGTGAGTGAAATGTACTCTTCTTTGGTGTAGTGAGACGTGTCCCTTACGGCCAATTGCTTTTTAGGCGCGTTACGCTGACACGAAACAGCCACCATAGCGGTAAAGACGAGGAATAATACAGAACGTGTAGTCATGAGAGATACAATAATTAAAGCCTAATAACAGGGTACCGGGTGCATTAGTTCGGTAAATATACAAAACAAGACGTCCCATCCGGAAAGCCAGATGGGACGTCTCGAATAAGATCGCATGTTTTACAGTTTGATTTCTTCGTCGTTGGCGTCGAAGAACTTGTATTCGGTCAGGTGATAATTGGAGTCACCCACTAATTTGATCCATTTTTTGAAGCGGAAATACCATTTCCACTGGCGTGACGTCAACCATCCCTTGGTCAGATAGGCGTGTAATATAGGATGGATGCGGATGCTGAGTCCTTTGTGCTGATGGTTGATCAGGTACTGCAGGTTTTTCTCGATATCTTCCACGATTAACATGGAAGCGCCGATTTTACCGGTGCCTTTACAGGCCGGACAATCTTCGGCAACGGAGATCGTTACTTCCGGTTTCACACGTTGACGCGTGATCTGCATCAAACCAAACTTCGAGATGGGCAGAATGGTGTGCTTCGCACGATCCTGCGCCATAAATTTCTCCATGGCCTCGTACACCGCTTTTTTGTTTTCGGGCAGCTTCATATCGATAAAGTCGATAATGATGATGCCGCCTAAGTCGCGAAGGCGCAGCTGGCGGGCTATTTCAGCCGCAGCTTCGAGATTGCTGGCCGGGCATTCTGCTCCTGGTTGTTGCTGGAGCTTTTGTAACCGCTGTTCACGTCAATTACGTGCAGGGCTTCCGTAGCTTCAATGATCAGGTATACACCGCTGTCCAGGTTCACGGTTTTACCAAACGAAGCCTTCACCTGGCGGGTTACGCCAAAACTATCGAAGATGGGGGCGCCGTTGTGATAGTAGGATACGATATCCTGCTTTTCGGGCGCAATCTTCTGGATATAAGTTTTCGTATCGGTATAAATGTTTTTATCATTTATGACGATGCGGTTGAAGCTTTCGTTGAGCAGATCGCGCAGAATGCTGGTCGTTTTCGTTTGCTCGCTCAATATCTTTTGCGGCGGTTGTGCGTTGTGGAGATTGGTCTGGATGTTTTTCCAGGTTTCCACGAGCGTTACCAGTCCTCATGCAGTTCGGCCGTTTTCTTTCCTTCGGCGGCGGTACGCACGATCACGCCAAAATTCGGCGGTTTGATCGCTTCCACTATTTTCTGCAGGCGTTTTCTTTCCTCGGAAGAATGAATCTTTTTGGAAACGGCAACAATATCGTTAAACGGGGTTAGTACGATGAATCTGCCGGGAAGAGAAATTTCGCAACTGAGACGGGGGCCTTTGGAAGAGATGGGCTCTTTCAGGATTTGCACAAGGATATTAGGTTTGCCACCTAATACTTCCGTGATTTTACCGGTTTTAATGATTTCGGCTTCGTTTTTGAATTTAGAAAAATCGAAGCCTTCCGGTGATTTGTCATTGATGGCGAGCTGGGTGAATTTCAGGATGGAGCGAACGTAAGGGCTAAGGTCGGTGTAATGAAGGAACGCATCTTTTTCAAAACCGACATCAACAAATGCGGCGTTAAGTCCGGGGATCAGTTTCTTTACTTTTCCAAGGTAAAGGTCGCCTACCGCGAAGTTTGGGTTACCGCTCTCATGATGCAGCTCCACTAGTTTCTTATCTTCCAGCAATGCAATTTCAACACCTGATGGTGCTGCATTAATAATAAGTTCCTTATTCAAGGGTCCAAAATTTTAACCATTTAATACTTCACCTTTTATGTATGTAAATGCCCGAGCTCAAAAGCAGGAAGTAGCCAATTACGCGGTTGTCATACGTAATTGTCTGGCATTCTCACATAACGTGTGATGATAGATCGCTTAAGGGTTTAGTGATATATACAGGTCGTGTTCGGAAATTTTGCCGGCAGATTTCATTTAAACAGCCTGCATGACTTCAGCAATTTAAGAATAATCGCTAAAATCATGCAGTATTGTATAAAAAATTCTTGTCGCGCCGCAAAACATACCTGTTAGTATAAATGGCGGGAAACAGGAGTATTATTTTTTACCTTTCTTGTGACGGTTCTTTCTCAGCCTTTTTTCCTTTTATGGGTAGCAATTTTATGTCTTTTTCTTTTCTTTCCGCAAGGCATGCTTAATGAAATTTAAATGTTTAATAATCTATTACTTAATACTTTCTATATACTTGTCTATCTCAGCTCCCAACGTGGGATCCGCAATTAACGCGCGGCTCTGCTTAAATAGCGCAATAGCTTTGTCTTTGTCCCCTTTGCTTCTGTAAGCTTCAGCCAGGATGAACATTGCTTTCGCGTTTTTCGGATTTCTTTTCAGGAAACCGTCCATACGCTCAATGGCTTTATCGAACTGTCCGGAAGTGATTGCCATGTTACCCAGGGTGATCTGGGCATCTTCGTTATCCGGATTATTTTGAACGATTTCGCGCAGTTTACTTACAGCGGCCATCGGTTCGCCCGTTTCCAACAGGATCTGGGACTGATAATATTTGAGTGTATCAGATTTGGGAGGAGTAGTCAGTGCGATTGCTTTATCAAACAAATCCACAGCCTGCTCTGCCTGCCACTTCATCACTGCAGCATCTTTGGCGTGGCCATAATGCTTAAAAAATAAATTGGCTGCAAAGGTGAGGCTTTTTTCGGAATTTTCCAACTTAGCCGCTTCACCGGCATAATATGCGGCTACGGGCTCTTCGTTAAGACCTTCCCAGATTTCGTAAAGCTTGCGGTTAACGGCGATTTGTTGGGACTTTACATCGCCTCTCACAACAGCGTGCTCAAGGCTGTTGATCTCGGCCAGCTGGGCAGCAGGCGCCTTTTCCTTCGCTTTTTGAAGGATATCCTCAAATTTAGCCGCGGCCACCGTTGCGGGTTGGCCGGGCATAGCTTCGCCTGCGGCCTTTTTGTCGGCCACAGGAGATGTACGTCCATAAATGAACAAGGTAGCCACCAGTGCGATGGCTCCGCCAATAAGAATTAGTTGAGATTTCTGCACCCTAAAAAATGTTAGGATGCGAAATTAAGAACTTTTAAGCTTCTTTACTTCGGCAACAAACTCTTTTGATGGCTTGAACGCAGGAATGTAGTGTTCAGGGATCTCCACTGCCACGTTCTTTTTAATGTTACGGCCGATCTTCGCGGCCCTTTTCTTGGTGATAAAACTGCCAAAACCCCTGATGTAGATATGCTCGCCATTAGCTAACGCTTCTTTCACCTCCTTGAACATGGCCTCAAGAGTAACTAACACGTCTACTTTGGGTATGCCGGTTTTCTCAGCAATGTTGTTTATTAAGTCAGCTTTTCTCATAATAGAGCGGAGGATTAGTACTTTGTTTCAAAGTTATTCAAAAAAATTTAATTGCCGAATTTTCAAGCCACTAAAATTTACTAAAAATTCATATGGATAAACACCATCAAAAATCAGCTATTTTAGCCCCTGTTCCAGCATTTTCTTCCCTCAAAATCACTAAATAGTGACTTTTCGAGAACACGAATATATAAAAAAATTGGAATGTATAAAGATTTATTCTTGTGATTAGCCAAAAATTTTTTTTCGACCGCTCTTTTACGCTGGAATAAGCTCCAAAACCGCCGCCAAATGCCGTGGAAAGGCGAAAAGGACCCCTACCGCATATGGCTCTCAGAAATTATTCTGCAGCAAACCCGTGTGGAGCAGGGCTGGCCCTATTACGAACGCTTCACCTCCCAATACCCTGATGTGCTGCAACTCGCCGCAGCGGCCGATGAAGAGGTTTTCCGCCTGTGGCAGGGGCTCGGTTATTATGCCCGTTGTAAAAATATGCTGGCCGCTGCCCGCCAGGTCGCCGCCGTGCATAACGGTAGATTTCCAGATACATATGAAGGTATTGTGTCATTGAAAGGCGTGGGTGCATACACCGCGGCAGCCATCGCATCGTTTGCCTTTAACCTGCCGCATGCCGTGCTGGATGGCAATGTATACCGGGTGCTCTCGCGGTACTTTAATATAGACACGCCGATTGACACCACTGCCGGCAAAAAGTTATTTACTGCCCTGGCGGATGAAATGTTGCCGGCAGGACAGGCCGCGGAATTTAACCAGAGCATCATGGATTTTGGTGCGGTGGTTTGCAAACCACAGTCGCCGGATTGTGAAAAGTGCCCTTTGAACAGTCATTGTGAAGCCTATTCAGCAGGAACCGTCAGCGCGCTGCCCGTAAAAAGCAAAAAGCTGAAAATTAAAAAGCGGTACTTCAACTACCTGCTGATGGAACATAATGGCCATGTATACATCCACAAACGGATGGAGAAAGATATATGGCAGAATTTACACGAACTGGTGCTTTTGGAAACACCGGAAGAAACAGATCCTGCGGCATTGGTAAAGTTGCCCGCATTTAAAAAAATGGTCGGGAAGCAGGCGTTTACGATTACGGAAGTATCCCCACCATTAAAGCAACAACTGACGCACCAAACGATCTTCGCCCGGTTCATCCACCTGCAGTTCGCCAAAGCACTGCCCCCGCTGGAAGGCTTTACAGCAGTACCTTTGCGCAACCTGGACCAATACGCGTTCCCGAAAACGATGGTGAGTTATTTAACCGGCTTAGGTTGGATATCGTGATGCACAGGTGCGATTGCGACAATGATGAACAGCGCGCTGCCGATGTAATGAGTGATACAACGGCGACTGAAGGAAATACTCATCGCCGGTAACCTGCACTGAAAAATAATCTCAGAATAACGTACCACCGCTGTTTGGCACGAAAATTTTGTGTATTGATTTGAAAAAACATTAACTTTAGAAAGGTTGATTGATTACAGGAAGAATTTTTAACAATAGATTAAAACCTACAATCATGAGAGGTGTTAATAAAGTGATTCTGATTGGCAATCTAGGCAGGGACCCCGATGTTCAATTCCTCGAAGGCAACATTGCCGTCGCCAAGTTCTCCCTCGCTACTACAGAAACATTTAAGGACAGAGCCGGAAAATTAATTTCCCAAACAGAATGGCATACGGTTGTTTTATGGAGAGGGCTGGCCGAACTGGCGCAGAAATATCTTCATAAAGGAAGCCTGGTTTATATTGAAGGACGCCTGCGCACACGCAGTTGGGAAGACAAAGAAGGCAACAAAAAATTCGCTACCGAAGTGGTGGGCGACAATCTTGTAATGCTGGACAAGCGCATGGACGTAAGCAATGGCGAACATTCGATACATCATCACCAGGGTGGCACGCCGGGCTCAACGCCTGCCGGCGGTGAAGGCTACCCGGGTATGGAAATACCGCCAATCAATGAGCCTGCGGACGACCTTCCCTTTTAGCCAATCGGGGGAAACGCAACACATTTCGCATTAATACATTCCATATATTTGCATAAAGGGAAAGCGATTCTGATCTAATGACCTGAATTACTTTCCCCTTATTTTTGATTGTTTACCAAAGCGTTATCACTTGGCTTACCATCCGGCTAGCATTCATTTTACGGACACTATCTTACTTCAGGCGCCGGCGACGCCAACCCCTAACCTGGTGGCGTTTTTGCTGGTCATATTCATGTTGCTCCTATTCTCGTTCATGGTATCCGGCGCGGAAGTGGCTTTCTTTTCCCTGAATTACAAGGACCTGAACGTACTAAAAACCCGTCAGAGCCAGAGCGGCAAACTGATCACCAAACTGCTGGAGAAACCGAAATCGTTACTGGCATCCTTGCAGATATGCAACATCGTGATGAACATTTCGTTCATCTTTACCACGAACTACCTGATTAACCAGATGGAGGCCCTGCAAAGCCTGCAGGTACTTTCGGCCGTGGTGCGCATAGCGCTGATCACGATCGTACTGCTGTTTTTCGGAAAAATACTGCCAAGGGCATGGGCGGCGCAGAATAATATTCGGTTTGCCACCTATTTCGCCTGGTTCGTAAACCTCGTACACGCAACACTGGAGCCCATCAGCGACTTTTTTGTGAGCTTAAGCGAAGGCATCGAAAGCCGTTTGTTTCACCGCAATACCAAACCGGTAAACTACCAGGAAATTGATGAGGTGATAGCCATGAGTGTAGACCCCGATGCATCGCAGGAAGAGAAAAATATTGTCAGAGGCATCCTGAAGTTCGGAAACATCGCGGTGAAGCAGATCATGCATACCCGCCTGGATGTAAGCGGCATTGAATATACCGCGAACTTCGATACCGTGGTGAAGCAGGTAGCAGACCTGCACTATTCACGCTTACCCGTATATAAAAATAACCTTGACACGATCGTAGGCGTAATTCATACAAAAGACCTGCTACCACACCTCGGAAAACCCGCCAATTTCGACTGGCACGAGGTAATGCGTCAGCCATTTTTTGTGCATGAACACAAGCTGATCGAAGACCTTCTGAACGAGTTCCAGACCCGCCACATGCATTTTGCCGTGGTGGTGGACGAGTTTGGCGGCACCTCGGGCATCGTAACCCTGGAAGATATTATTGAAGAAGTGATTGGCGATATCAATGAATTCGATGAAGATGAATTCAACTTTAACAAGGTCGATGACCGCACTTATGTATTTGAGGGCAAAACGATGTTAAACGACGTTTGCCGTATTATGAACATAGCACCGGATACTTTTGAAGAGGTAAAGGGCGAAAGTGATTCCCTGGGCGGATTATTGCTGGAGATTTCGGGTAAATTCCCCGACGAAAACAGCGTGATCAGCTACGGAGCTTATGATTTTACCGTACTTGAAGTAAATAAGATGCGCATCCAGAAAATACAGGTGAGCATTAAATCCGGTATCGAAACCGCATAATTTTCTGTGAACAGACGATACTATCCGATTTTAGGGGCGCTGATGCTGCTTTTTGCAGCGTCTGCCTGTCAGCGTACTTACACACCGAAACCGAGGGGATACTTCAAAATACCCCTTCCGGAGAAGGAATACAAGGTGTTTGACGAACCGGGATATCCTTACACATTTGAATACCCCGCTTATGGCAACATTGTGAAGGATACCGTGTTTTTGACGCTTCTCCCGAAAATCCGTACTGGATTAACCTGGAAATCCCGGAATTCAACAGTAAAATCTACCTCAGCTATAAAACTATTGGTGGTAAAAATAACCTCGACCAACTGGTAAATGACGCCTTCCGGCTGACGTATAAGCATACTTATAAAGCCGAGTATATTAACGAGCGGGACATTACGACGGAGAACCGCGTTTACGGCCTGTACTATGATGTAGGCGGTAATGCAGCCTCTGCCAAACAGTTTTTTGTAACGGATTCTACCCATCATTTTCTAAGGGGCGCGCTCTACTTTTACGCGCCGCCGAACGCCGATTCCCTGGCCCCGGTAGTCCAGTTTTTACAGGCCGATATGGAGCACCTTGTCGGAACGCTGAAATGGCGGTAACTTTGCACTATGATAGTGATCGACGATAAATATATCAGCGACGAGTTGATTGAAAAAAACTTCGTCTGCAACCTGACCGCCTGCAAAGGCGCCTGTTGTGTTGCCGGGGATTGTGGAGCGCCGCTTGAAGAAGCGGAACTGAAAGCATTGAAGGAAATTTATCCGAAGATCAAATCTTATCTCCGTGAAGAGGGCATCCGCGAAATAGAAAAAACAGGACTCCACACCATCGATCCCGAACATGGTTATGTAACGCCGATCATCAACGGGGCAATTTGCGCCTACGCACATATCGACGCCAACGGGATTGTGGGCTGCGCGATTGAAAAGGCTTATTACGATGGCGTGATCGATTACAAAAACCGATTTCCTGCCACCTTTATCCCATCCGCATTACCAAGTACGAATCTTTTGAGGCCGTGAACTACGACCGCTGGGACGTATGCAAACCCGCATGTAAAAACGGGAATAAGCTGAAAGTTCCGGTGTATCGTTTTTTGAAGGAGGCGATTACGCGTAAATATGGCACGGAATTTTATGAAGTGCTGGACAAGATTGCAACAAAGCAATATGAGAATGAGATTTAGCAGCCCGTAATTCAGACCGGTTGCTATATGAAAGTTCTCTATCTTTACGGATCGATACTACCCAAACAAGTTTATGAACAAGACGGCAACCACTTTTTTGGAGAAGAGTGAGGATAAGGCTGCAGACCTCAAACATCGCGGCACCATCAACTTCAACATAGGAAAGTACAATGCGGCAGTGAAGAACGGCAAGCACCAGTTTGCGGAACTGCCCATGGCTCGTGAGCGTGCAAAGAACATTAAGTGGAGGGCCATCGAAAACCTCGATAAGTATCTCGAAGATTTCGAGATGAATCTCATAAAGCGTGGCGGGAAAGTGCTTTGGGCGGAAACAACCGAACAGGCGCAACAGGAAATCCTCAACATCTGCCGCGAAAAGCAATGCAAAACCGTGGTGAAAAGTAAATCCATGGTGACCGAGGAAATTCACCTCAACGGCTTCCTGGAGCAGAATGGCATTGAAAGTATTGAAACGGACCTGGGCGAATATATTCAGCAGCTGGATGGAGAGCCACCATATCACATCGTTACGCCGGCCATGCACAAAAGTAAGGAAGATGTGGCCCGCGTATTTGCAGAGAAGCTGGGTACTGATCCCGGCCTCACCCCGGAACAACTGACATTAGTAGCACGCGAGAAATTGCGGCTCAAATATGTACAGGCCGAAATCGGTATTACAGGCGCAAACTTTATTATTCCTGAAATTGGTGGGATCTGTGTAACCGAGAATGAAGGCAATGCCCGACTCACCACCGCATTTCCCAAAACACATATTGTAATCGTGGGCATCGAAAAGGTGCTTCCTGCCATGACCGACCTTGCGCTCCTGTGGCCGTTGCTCGCAACATATGGAACCGGTCAGAAAGTAACTTCTTATAACTCCATCTTTACCGGTCCACGCCAGGACGGCGAGACGGACGGTCCGGACGAGATGTACGTGATATTGCTGGATAATGGGCGGACAAACATCTTACAGGATGTGGAGGCGCGTGAGGCATTGTATTGCATCCGCTGCGGCTCCTGCCTGAACGCCTGTCCCGTTTATAAAAACGTTGGTGGCCACACCTATGGCACTACTTACAGCGGCCCGATAGGCGCAGTGATTACACCGCACCTGAAGGGAATGGACGAATACATGCACCTCAGCTTTGCCTCTTCACTTTGCGGAAATTGTACGGAAGTTTGCCCCGTGCGCATCAACCTGCACGAACTGTTGCTGCATAACCGTGCCCGCGCGGTGGATGAAAATCATACTTCCGGAGGAGAAAACTGGGATGGTATGGCTGGAAACAGGCGTGCCTGAGCAGGAAGATGATGAACCTGGCAAGTGGACGTGTTAAGAACCTGGTAATCGGCAAGTTGTTTGGAAAAGCCTGGGGAAGTGAGCGTGATATGCCGGTGTTTGCGCCGAAGTCGTTTAACCAGATGTGGAAGGACAGGAAGAAATAGTTATTCTTGCTTTTTCGCGGGGCGGAACCTCACAAATATCTTTACCCTTGTCTTTTTATGGTTTGATGCGGGTGCCCACTTCGGGCCCTCTTTAATCACGCGGATAGCTTCCGCACGGGCGGCTTTGTCTACTTCTGTAGCCAGTCCTGACCCCTTCTCTATCCTGAAATTTTCCAATCTACCGTCACGTGTTACATCAAACGACACCTGTACGCTGTCATTTACGCCGACCAGTCGCATATGCTGGGAGTACTGCGTGTTGGCGGCGAGATAGTCATCATATTCCTCAAAACCATCTTTTGGACGGGGAGGTTGAATGGGCGCTCCATTTTTTTCATCTGGGCTCCGTAACCAACCGTTACCACTTCGCTTAATGCGTTATGACTTTCATTCAGGACGATGCTTAGGTTATTATCGCCTGGCCTTAACGCGACCTCCTGTTTGTCATACCCCACATAATTTACTGCCAGCGATGCGGTTCTTCCCGTATCCAGCTGCATGCGGAAATTACCGAGATTGTCGGTTACCACGCCATTGCGTCTATTCTTCTGGAACACGGTAACGCCGGGCAATGGATTGTTGCTGGCATCGGTTACACGGCCCTGCACGATATTCTGCTGGAATCGCTGACCGTTTGCGTTTATCCCGGTGGCAAAGGCATTTTTCGACATCATACTATCCCGCAGGATACTTGCAGTATATGCCTTTTCGCGGCTTTCAACTTCTCTTGCCGCCAATGCCTGCTGCCTACGGGGCATATTCGCTGCTGTGGCCGTGTCAATACGCATTTCTTTTTTGGGGACCGACGGCACTGCATCCGCAAAACCCTGGTAATCTTCGCTTTTCGCTTCCGCAGCTGCTGCCACCGGCGCATCTTTTGCTGTTACGACGGGCGCGGGCACTACCTTTTCCTGTGTTACTACAGGACCGAGCTCACCTGCAGATTCGGCAGCACTGCTTAATGCAACAGATGCCGTATCCCGCACTACTCCATTCTTCAGCATGTTGCGATTACCGGTATCGGCCTCCTGGTGATTTTCTATTGTTAGCTGCTTGGCCACTACACCTTTCTCTTGCGGTGCCTGCATCATCCAGAACAAACCGGCGGTGATGACGAGCAGTGAGACTGCCGCTGCCGCCCAATAATAACTTATCCGGCGTACGCGCCCTCCCTGTTGAGAATTGACTCTTTTTGCCAGCCGGGCTTGTAAATCTTCTATGTGTTGTGGCTCCGCGGCGGCGGGAGCGGCGGCAAAACCATCCAGCGCGTCTGCCAGGAATGGGTCGTCCAGCGCCTGTTTTTCCAGGTCGTGCATTGTCCGGTCATCCAGCTTTCCTTCGTGGTAAAGCCGGATGAGTTCCGCAGTGGGGGTTATATGTTTGCCTTTTTCCGTCATTTCACACCTCCTTCCGCTTTAAGTGCCTGTTTTTCCATGCAAAGCTTCAGGTTCCTTTTGCCGTTTTGTATATAACTTTTTACTTTTTTGATGTCATAGCCCGTCAGCGCTTCCACTTCCCGGTAGCTTTTTTCCTGTAGAAAGAACAGGTCTACACTTCTTTTTTGTTCCTCGGGCAGCGTTTCAAGACATTTCTCCATGGCCTGCAGGTTGTTTTCAAGACCAGGGCCATTTTCTTCTGCATGATGATATTTTTCTTCGTTTTCCATAACCGGCCGTTCATCGTACGGCACTTCGAGTCCTTCGCGGCCTTTTGCGGCGCGCAGTTTCATAAGGCAGTGGTTACGGGTAAGCACGTGGAGCCAGCTCTTGAAATTCTGAACTTCGTGCTGTTGTAGCTTGGTTATCAGCGTTTCGAAAATCTGCATCACTTCGTCACGGGCAGTTTCCGGGTCGAGATACTTAAGACACACACCATAGACAAGGTCCATGTAGCGTTGATACAGCGCCGCTAGGGTGTCCAGCTGTCCATTAGCCTTGTATTCCCGGACCAACGCAGCATCGTCTGCATCAGGCTTCATATGTTGGCGCAAAAGTTCATCTCTCAGTGGCAATAGTATAAAATTTCCGGTAATATTTATGCAATTGGGGTGAGATGCCGGTGGGTCGGCTCTACATTTCAAAAAAGGCCGGCTAAAAACACAACGCGATGTGCCCGAGGGTGTCCATCTGCTGTGCCTTTAGCCGGCTTATAAAATCAGCTTGTTATAATCCGTTTAGTGACGGAAATGGCGCATACCGGTAACCACCATCGCCATGCCGTGCTGCTTACAATATTCGATTGAATCGTTATCGCGGATAGAACCTCCTGGCTGAATTACGGCAGTAATACCGGCTTCATCAGCAATGCGAACACAATCATCGAAAGGAAAGAATGCGTCTGAAGCCATCACAGCGCCCTTCAGGTCGAATTTGAACTGGGCTGCTTTCTCGATCGCATGCCTTAACGCGTCGATGCGGGAGGTCTGGCCACAGCCTTTACCTACCAGCTGACGATCTTTAACCAGTGCGATTGCATTGGACTTCAGGTGTTTACATACAATGTTTGCGAACTCCAGGTCGGATTTCTGGGCAGCTGTGCTGTTTGCCGCGCCCACTTCTTTCCATTCAACGAAGCTACCTTCATCGTTTTGCTGTACCAGCACGCCATTCAGCATGTTTTTATACATGTGTTTAGCTTGTACTGTTTGTTTCTGTTGCAGCAGGATACGATTCTTTTTCGCCCGGAGAATTTCCAGTGCAGCAGGCTCAAAGCCTGGAGCAATCAATATTTCGAAGAAAATTTCTGTAATGCCTTTAGCCGTGGCCGCGTCTACCACTTTATTGCAGACCAGCACACCACCGAAAGCGCTCTCTTTGTCACCTTGCAGTGCAGCATTCCAGGCTTCTTCCAGGGTCGGACGGGAAGCAACACCACAAACGTTAGTGTGTTTGATTACCGCGAAAGTAGTGTCGCTGAATTCAGCGATCAGCTGGCAGGCGGCGTCTACATCGACCAGGTTGTTGTAAGACAGTTCCTTGCCGTGCAGTTTCTCGAACAGGTCGTTCAGGTTACCGTAGAAAACACCTTTCTGATGAGGGTTTTCTCCGTAACGCAACACCTGGCCTGCCGGAGCAGATACCGGAAATAATCCGTAGACTCGTTGTTCAGGAAGTAACCAGCGATGGCCACGTCATAGTGCGCACATACTTCGAACGCTTTGGCAGCGAAGCTGCGACGTTGTTCAATTGTAGTGGCGCCGTTGCCATCGGTGAGCACCTGCTCCAGATCTGCATACTGATCTTTCGATGCCACGATCACTACGTCTTTATAATTTTTACCAGCCGCACGGATCAGGGATACGCCGCCGATATCGATTTTTTCGATGATAGCCTGTTCTTCTTTGGTGCTTTTTACCGTTTCTTCAAAAGGATACAGGTCTACGATCACCAGGTCGATTTCCGGGATTTCGTATTGTGCCAGTTGCTCAAGATCCTGCGCATTTTCGCGACGGGCAAGGATGCCACCAAACACTTTAGGGTGGAGGGTTTTAACCCTGCCGCCGAGTATAGAAGGATATGCCGTAACATCTTCTACCGCCACACATTTCACGCCCTGCGCTTCAATAAATTGCTGAGTTCCGCCTGTGGAATAGATAGTTACACCCTGTTCTCCGAGTTTCTTAACAATATTCTCCGGGTTGTCTTTATAGAACACGGAGATCAATGCAGATTTAATTTGCTTTTGCATGAATGGTAATAATTAATTAGAGATTTAAAACGAAGGCCCCTTGCTCAGGAACCGAAAAGCTGCGCAAAGTTAGCGCCTTGCAGTCATTTTTCCAGTGCTGAATGCGTTTCGCATGGTTCGACGCATCAAATATAACCGCCGAAAACTCAAATTGTTGTGTTAACTGCCTGATACTTACATGAGGATTATGTGAGAGCAAAATATAATCCGTTTTTAGCTTGTGGGAAGATAGTTGATAAGTATCGCGCCCATCGATCATAACGAGGCGGATATGATAAAATTGAATAAAGTTACCGAGCCGCCTGTACGCCACGCTATCATTTTTGAGGCGATAATACATTTGAACAGGGCGAACGCTATAATTCATCTGCTGCGCGCTCAGGGTATCGCCTATCAGTTGTTGCCGCTGCCCGTCCACCAGGGCCACCAGCTTTTGACGCGGCAATTGGTACACAATTAACAGTCTTTGCCGTTGGGCACGCAGCTGGTTACCGGTATGCATCGCAGCCAACACAAGCCACACTCCCACGGAAATGAAGAACGCATACTTCTGCTTCATCAACCACCACACGGCTATGCAGCCGGTCAATCCATACAAGAGCATCACCTCGTAACCGTTCATCCAAAGGTTATCGGTTACCGCGAAAGGCAACCGGTTTAACCAATCCACAGCGAAGTTCATGACCATGATCCCCCACTCCACCGCCTTGCCCAACCAGCCCACTATCAGCGGCACGCCGCCAAATATGACCAGAAATATCTCGCCATATAAAATAGCCGTAGACAACGGCACTGCCACCAGGTTGGCCAATAGAAATAAGTTCGGGAACTGGTGAAAGTAGTACAAACACACCGGGATGGTGAGCAATTGCGCCGCCAGCGATACCGCCACCATCTGCCATAGCTTATCCGTCCACACCCACTTCAGCTCCCAACACGCATATATGGGTTTGTAAAACAGCAGGATGCTTAACACCGCGAGATACGACAACTGAAACCCAACATCCGCAATAAAGTAGGGATTATAACAGAGCAACAGGAAGGCCGACGCGGCCAGGGTGTTATATATGTTCGTATGTCGCGCAAGCAGGAACTGACCAATTGCGATCATGGTAAACATCACCGCAGAACGCAGTACCGAAGCCGATGCGCCGGTAATAATAGAAAAACCCCATAACACCATGAGTATGATCAACACTTTTGTCCAGTTGACCCAAACTTTTTCAGGCAACCATTGCAGGAGCCAAAGCAGACTGACATATATCAGCCCGAGGTGGAGGCCGGAAATAGCAATGATATGCACCACGCCGGTATTCGTGTAGGCTTGTACGATATCGCGCTCAAGTTCTTCCCGGTAGCCAATCAGCAGCGCCTGCGCCAGACCGGATGCCTGTTCGCCACGTACATAGGTTCGCAACAGCGACAAACAATATTGCTTCGTCCTCAGCAACGCCGCCATCAGCCAATTTCCTTCATTGCCCGCCAGTAGGTGCCAATCGGCACTGCGGAGATCGGCCTGGTAAAAAATATTATTCCGTGCGCAGTAAGCACGGTAGTCAAAGGCACCTGGATTACCCGCTGCCGCGACGCATTGCAGCTTGTTATACAGCAACAACCGGCTGCCATACTGCAATTGCAGATCGATGCTGTCTTTTGCGAAGTAGAGCAACACTTTCCCGAAACAGTCAGCTTGCCTGCCATTCACCGATTGCGCCTGCACCCTTGCCAACACTTTCCACGAGGCGGCACGTTCCACCGGCGGTTCCAGTAGCACCGCCTGCAATACACTACTATCTGCCAACACGCCACCCAGCCACCCGGGACCATTCCGCGCGTCGTACACATAAAGGGCCAGGGAGCCCATTATCTCAAAAAAAAGACCAATACTCCCCGGCCCCACTTGAGCACGAATACAAGCCGTTTGCCCCAAAACTGCATGCTAATCAGCAATACCGTCGCCAGCACCATACACCCAAACAGTGGCAACAAGGTAAAATGTAGATAATGCTGAAGAAGAATGCCTGCCACCAGTGGCGGCAGTAAACGCACGAAAGGCGCGCGTTTAAATTGAGTAACAAACATGCCTGATTTTTTAATCAGTATAAAATTAGGGAAGGGATTCATATAACGTGTTGAGAAATAGTCAGTTTCACTACAATTGTGTTATAGTTACAATATAGGTTGCCGACGGAAAAATAAGACAGATACGACCTTCAAAGGATCAAATCAACCTGAAAAAAAAATTTGTGTAAGAACAACAAGAATGAAATTAACGACGCCATCTACCTAAAAGTAAAAAGGCCGGCCTTTATAAAAGACCGACCTTCTTAATATCTGTAAACCTGGAGTTATTTGCTCAGGTACATGCTCTTTTCTTTATATAAAGTCCTGAAGTAAGGATCGCGCAGGTCTTTAATGAAACGGATCGCCTCGCCGGTCGATTTCATTTCAGGACCCAGTTCCTTATTCACACCAGGGAACTTATTAAAGGAAAATACCGGTTCTTTGATCGCGAAGCCGTCGAGTTTTTTCTCGATAGTGAAATCCGTCAGCTTCTTCGCACCAATCATAATTTTGGTGGCGATGTTCAGGTAAGGAACCTGATAGGCCTTTGCGATGAACGGCGTGGTGCGTGATGCGCGCGGGTTGGCTTCGATAACGAATACCGGCCATTTTTAATCGCAAACTGGATGTTGATCAGACCTTTGATGTTCAACGCACGGGCAATCTTTTCAGAATAATACTCCATAGTCGTTACTTCCATCGGGCTGAGGTTGAACGCAGGCAGCACCGCGTTAGAGTCGCCGGAGTGGATACCTGCAGGCTCAATGTGCTCCATAACGCCCATCACGTGGAAGTTTTCGCCATCAAAGATCGCATCTACTTCCGCCTCCCGGCAACGATCCGTGAAGTGGTCGATCAGGATTTTGTTGCCTGGCAGGTGTTGCAGCAGACTAACTACTGAATCTTCCAGCTCTTCCTCGTTGATCACGATACGCATACGCTGGCCACCCAGTACGTAAGACGGGCGCACCAGCACGGGGTACCCCACTTCTTTCGCCACTTCGATAGCATCGTCTGTATTATATGCGGTACCGTATTTCGGATAAGGAATACCCAGTTCTTTCAGCATGTCGGAGAAGCGACCGCGATCTTCGGCGATATCCATATTATCGAAGGAAGTACCGATAATTTTGATACCTCTCTCGGTCAGCGTTTTCGCCAGTTTCAGCGCAGTTTGTCCACCCAACTGCACGATCACACCTACTGGTTTTTCCAGTTCGATGATTTCCCACAGGTGCTCCCAGAAAACCGGTTCGAAGTACAGCTTGTTCGCCATATCGAAGTCGGTAGAAACGGTTTCAGGGTTACAGTTTACCATGATAGCCTCGTAACCGCTTTCCTGGATAGCCTGCAGACCGTGCGTACAGCAGTAGTCGAACTCAATACCCTGGCCGATCCTGTTAGGACCGGAACCGAGTACAATAATCTTTTTCTTATCTGTTACGACGCTTTCGTTTTGTGTATCGAATGTAGAGTAGAAGTAAGGTGTTTTTGCTTCAAACTCCGCGGAGCAGGTGTCTACCATCTTATAGGTACGCACGATGCCCGGGATTTACGCTTTTCATATACATCCTGCTCGTCACAGTTACCGAAGAAGTGCGCCAGTTGCTTGTCAGAGAAGCCCATTGTTTTGGCGTCTTTCAAGAGTAGTTCAGGCACGTCGTTCAGTTCATACTCCATCAGTTTTTTCTCCATGAGTACGATATCGTTGATCTGGTTCAGGAACCAACGGTCGATATACGTCATTTCATGGATCTTCTTCACGGAGTTGCCTTCCATCAGTGCGTCTTTAATACGGAACACGCGATCCCAGGTCGGGCGTTTCAGCTTTTCGATCAGCTGTTCATTCCGCATCAGTGATTTGCCATAGTAACCAAGACCGATAGCGTCGTTTTCGAGCGACTGACAAGCCTTTTGCAGTGCTTCGGGGAAAGTACGGCCGATTGCCATTACTTCACCCACCGATTTCATCTGCAGCCCCAGTGTATCGTCGGCGCCTTTGAACTTATCGAAGTTCCAACGTGGCATTTTAACGATCACGTAGTCGAGCGCGGGCTCAAAATATGCGGAAGTTGTTTTTGTAATTTGATTCTGGAGCTCGTCCAGGTGTAGCCAATCGCCAGCTTAGCGGCAATTTTGGCGATGGGATAACCCGTTGCTTTGGAAGCCAGTGCAGAAGAGCGGCTTACGCGGGGATTGATCTCGATGGCGATCAGTTCCTCATTTTCAGGATTGAGGGAGAACTGTACGTTACAACCACCGGCGAAGTTGCCGAGGTCGCGCATCATCATGATCGCTTTATTACGCATGTCCCGGAACGCAGTATCGCTCAGGGTCATAGCAGGCGCCACGGTGATAGAGTCGCCGGTGTGGATGCCCATGGGATCAAAGTTCTCCACGGTACAAATGATCACTACATTATCGTTTTTATCGCGCAGCAGTTCCAGTTCGAACTCTTTCCAACCCAGCACGGCTTTCTCAACCAGTACTTCGTGGATGGGAGAAGCTTTCAGACCGCGGTCCAGGGGCTTCGTCGAGTTCATCGCGGGAATGTACGAAACCGCCACCGGTACCACCGAGCGTAAACGACGGGCGAATTACCAGCGGGAAACCAATCTCTGGGCAAACTCTTTGCCTTCCAGGAACGAGTTAGCCGTTTTGGCAGGAGCCACGGGAATACCGATTTCGATCATCCACTGGCGGAACAGTTCGCGGTCTTCCGCTTTTTGATCGCCTTAACGTCTACGCCAATCAGCTTAACACCTTTACTTTCCCAGATGCCCAGCTCATCTACCTCCATACAAAGGTTCAGTGCTGTCTGGCCCCCATTGTAGGGAGTACGGCGTCGATCTGGTTTTCCTCCGGATCTGTTCGATACTTTCTACCGTCAGCGGAAGCAGGTACACCTTATCCGCCATCATGGGATCGGTCATGATCGTGGCCGGATTAGAATTGATCAATATCACCTTGATCCCTTCTTCCCGAAGCGAACGCGCCGCCTGGGAGCCGGAATAGTCAAATTCGCAGGCCTGACCAATAATAATAGGACCTGAACCGATAATTAAAACAGACTTTATAGAGTTGTCTTTGGGCATCTTCTAATTTGCGATTGAAAAATGAAAAACTAACCTCGATCCTTGTGTCCGAATGAACAAAAAAATCGTGCAAAATTACGGGATAAAAAGTTTTTCAGCGCATTAATTTTGAAGAAATTCCCAAATAAGGATAGAAGTAGATTTTTTCTTATACCTATATACTTTTATATGAAGAACTGATAAGGATCTTACTCAGCATAAATATACACCAGCTTCCGTGCGCCGCCGATTTTTTGAAACTCCATATCATCAATTGTGGCGGAGCCGTCGTTAATGAGGGTCAGATCTTCTTCAGAGAGCTCTTTTTTAGCACGGAGTTCTTCGTAACGGCTAATCTCCTCGTGTTCGCGGGAAAGATAACGATTGAAAAAATCCCGGAAATTTTCGGGCTTCACTGTTTCCACAGAGCCATTTTCCTTCTTCAATTCCACGACCAATGGAAATTCCACGAACTGACTGATCGAATTATAATCCTTTTTGATAATGGCGTTGTGGAGTTTTTTCCAGAAAGCTTCAAAATCTTTCGGCCCGGAATCACCAGACCTGGCGGCGGTTGCGATCAACAGCAACGATGCGCATAAGGCGAGAAAGGTCTTTTTCATAGGACAGGATTTAAATATATCGAAACTCTAATATATATAAAGTTTCGCGAAATACCTGCGAATCACACTAAAAAAAAACTTTTTCCGCATCTCGAAAATAAAATACCGCTTCAGATATAAAAAATCCAAATATGAATGATATTTTGCATCCGATTCCAAACATTACGTTTATACATCGACGATATACAAGCCTATTCCCCTCAATCCCTATAACCTATGAGAACCGCAATGCTGTTGTGAAAGACAACAGCATTTTTTATTTATCAGGACTCCTCCCCATCGATTCGATGGTGGCTCTTAACCGTTCATTCTCCTGGCGAAGTGTGGCAATCTCCTGTGTTAACGATTTGTAATCTTCCAGGCTTCGATAGTACTTTTCGCGCCAGGCTTCGGGCTGGTTATAACTGGCCCCGCCGTCGTATAACGAACCTTTGGGGCTGAAGAATTCGCCGGCGGTCATTTCCAAAGCGGGTAAAATCTTGCGGAGTTGTTCGGAGGTAAGCACCTCGCGCTCCAGCAGATTATAAAGCGCGCGGCGACTAAGCCCGGCCCGTTTTGCCAACTTCGTCTTATTAATACCCTTTTGATCGATCAGCGTAGAAAGCCGTTTGCCGTGGTGCGTTTCCTCCGGCTCATCCGTAGCAGGCTGCTGCCGCCATGAATAAAAATCATCAAGACTTATATTGATAAACTCACAAAACTCAACCAACTTTGCACGCTTTATTGACTCCTTACGCAAATAATAATGCGCAATCTGATTACTGAAACCTGCGCGCGCCGCGAAGTCTATCACCTTAATACCCTTATCTTTCAGCACCTGCCTGAGGCGGGCGCCTTCGTTTATAATATTTTTATGAGGAGTGCTCAATGTAAATAAAAATTGGTATAATTGTGTAAATAGTAAAACATAAAAATGACATCACCTTTATTAAAATAAGAATTTTAATAACAGATTGACACTGAAACTCTCATTTTAAACCAAAAACTATCAATATGCGAACTAAAAAAATTTCATCCAGCAACATCCTTCAGGACACGCACACCCGCCTGCTGAATCTGCCAAGAGCCTTCAGGGAGGCCATTTGCGCCGAATGCGGATGGAGCGAGGCAACCTTTTTTACAGGAAGGCAAAAGGCAAGAACACCTTTAGCAATGCCGAGAAAGATAAAATGATGATGATCCTCGACAAGCTGCTTCATAATACAGCCGAGGAGAACAACAAGTACCGTTCCCGATAGTACACACAACCGTAAACAAAACCCAAAACCTGCCACCCAACTTTACTCCAATAGCCCCCAAGACACTTTGTTCACCAAACACTTATGTTGCAGATGCATACTATTCACGGGCCAACCATTCCCGAAGAAAAGCTGCGTTCCATTGTTTCCCAATTTCTAAAAACCATTCACGAGGCAGGCGGCAAGGGAATTTCACACATCACCATTACTATCCATGGATGTGTGAGTCATTTTACCACGAGTAAAAAGACGCATGCTGTAGCCATTCCAAATACAGGAAACACCAAAACGCTCTATTACCGGGAACTGGTAGTGGAAGCGCCGATCCGGAACATGATTACCATCATCGCTTCCCCGGGGGAAGCGGGATAATGATTCCTTCACCAACAGGGGCGCTGTGGCCGGAGCCATGGCGCCTTATGCTGTTTTTACCGCGCAATTTTCCAATCAACTAAATTCTTCTTTTAAAAACTAATTAATTAGTTTAATATTGATACAAGAAAAGTATCGACCATGAAGCGCATCCTCCTATCCAGCATTTTAGTTTCCTTACTGCCCATTTTAAGCCGGGCGCAATACCGGACCCGGTTAACCCAGCCGTAGTGATGGAATACATGCAGTCACAACAATACGATGTGGCCGCACAATACCTGAAAGAGCGTATGGAGCCAGACAACCCTAAACAACTCAGCACACTCGGATATTGCTATTACATGTCCGCCCAATTACCGGACGCCGAGGCCGTTTTCCAGAAAGTACTGGAGCTTGATACCGCCAACATACAAGCTCATTACTACCTCGGAGGCATTGCGATGCAACGCAGTCAACCCGAAATAGCCATTCCCTTTTATTTTAAACTGGTAGCATTACAGCCGAGCAGCGCTAACTATCACAGGCTGCTTAGCAACGCTTGTGCAGAAGGACAAAAACCAGATTCCGCCTTTTACTTCCTGAAAGAAGCTGGCAGATTGAATCCGCGCGACGGCAAAACTGCCGGTCACCTCGGCAACACCTTTCTTGACCGTAAAATGTACCTTCAGGCCGATAGTGTACTCAATGCATATCTAACCATCGACTCTACCCAGTTTTTGGTGACAGCGGCTTCCGTTCGCTCCGCCTATTTTCAAAAACAATACAATCGCGTAGCGGCTCTTGGCGACTACCTCATGCGGTCGAACATTGTATCGCCCACCACATTTTCCTATATCGTAGCGGCCAGTTACTACAACAAGCAATACGCAAAATGCGTGGAGGTGTATGAATATCTTGCATTGCGCAACCAAACGCCGGAAATCGTGCTCTATTACACTGCCCTGGCCAATAGCGCCATGAAGCAATACGACAAAAGCAATGAGCTGTTGCAAACCTGTATCACACTGGCCAAAAGCAAAAGCCTGGAAGATTATTACGGATCACTGGCCGACAATTACGAGCAGCAAAAGCAATACAGGACTGCAATTGCGCACCAGGATACCGCATTCTACTTATTCAAAAATCCGCAACGGCAATACGCGATCGGCCGCATTTATGATACATATTTGAATAACACGACTGCCGCACGTAAATATTACCAGCAGTATTTCGTCCGCGCCAAACCTGAAGGCGCGCAGGATTCCGCGATTCATCGCTTTGTGCGCGACCGCATAAAACAACTCGCCAATTAGCTACAGGAGTACTAGAATTACTCGTAGATGTTTCCTAAATTTAGCGTCTCGTTATAAAAACTTACAAAGGGAAGCATCTATGTCATATCCGTATCAAATAAGATCGATAGAAGAATATCAGCAGGCCTGGCGCGACAGCGTCACCGACCCGGAGGGATTTTGGGCCAACATCGCAGATCATTTTTATTGGAGAAAGAAGTGGGATAAGGTCCTGGAGTGGAACTTCCGCGATCCGGAAGTGAAATGGTTCCAGGGCGCGAAGTTAAACATTACAGAAAACTGCCTGGACCGCCACCTCGGCACGTTGGGCAACCAACCCGCGATCATCTGGGAGCCTAATGATCCGGAAGAACACCACCGCGTCATTACCTACCGCGACCTTTACAATAAAGTGTGCCAGTTCGCCAACGTGTTGAAAAACAACGGCGTCAAAAAAGGTGACCGTGTATGTATTTACATGGGCATGATCCCCGAACTCGCTATCGCCGTGCTGGCCTGCGCCCGTATTGGCGCCATCCACTCCGTGGTATTTGGCGGTTTCAGCGCACAATCCATCGCGGACCGCATCCGGGATGCACAGGCAAACGTGGTGATTACCTGTGACGGCGCATTCCGCGGTGCAAAAGACATTCCGCTGAAGTCCGTAATCGACGACGCCCTCATGGTTTGCCCGTCCGTTAAACGCGTAATCGTTTGTACCCGAACCCGCACGCCTGTGAGCATGCTCAAAGGCCGCGACGTTTGGTGGGAAGATGAAATCAAAAAGTTGAAACAATGGGCAATCCCGCCTGTCCGGCCGAAGAAATGGACGCCGAAGACATGCTCTTTATCCTCTACACTTCTGGCTCTACCGGCAAACCCAAAGGCGTGGTACACACCTGCGGCGGCTATATGGTATATGCCAATTATACATTCGTCAACACCTTCCAGTACCAGCCCCGCGAAGTGTACTTCTGTACCGCGGACATCGGCTGGATTACCGGTCATAGTTATATCGTGTACGGTCCATTGAGCGCCGGCGCAACCACGCTGATGTTTGAAGGCGTGCCTACCTATCCCGATGCGGGCCGCTTCTGGGATATCGTGGACAAGTACCGCGTGAACATCCTTTACACGGCGCCCACCGCTATCCGCAGCCTCATGGGCTTTGGCCTTGGTCCGGTGAACCATAAAGACCTCAGCTCTATCACCAAACTGGGCTCCGTAGGCGAACCCATTAACGAAGAAGCGTGGCATTGGTTTAAAGATCATATTGGAAAGGGCAAAGCGCCCATTGTGGATACCTGGTGGCAAACAGAAACAGGCGGCATCATGATAACCCCGATCGCCGGCGTAACACCAGAAAAACCCGGCTTTGCGACACTTCCGTTACCGGGCATCCAACCCATACTGGTAGACGAAAACGGTAAGGAGGTAGAAGGCAACGGCGTAAACGGCAACCTGTGCATCAAGTTCCCATGGCCGGGCATGCTGCGCACGACTTATGGCGATCATGAGCGCTGCCGTAAAACCTACTTCTCCACTTACGAAAACCTGTATTTCACCGGCGACGGCTGTACCCGCGATGAAGACGGCTATTACCGAATTACAGGCCGCGTGGATGATGTACTGAACGTAAGCGGCCACCGTATCGGGACTGCCGAAGTGGAAAATGCCATCAATATGCACCATGGCGTGGTTGAAAGCGCGGTAGTAGGTTATCCGCACGATATTAAAGGCCAGGGGATATATGCATTTGTGATTGCGGAAAAGCAGGTACATGATCCGGAACTGACGCGCAAGGATATTTTACAGACTGTTTCCCGCATTATCGGCCCTATCGCAAAGCCGGATAAAATCCAGTTTGTGAGCGGCTTGCCGAAAACCCGCTCGGGTAAAATCATGCGCCGCATCCTCCGTAAGATTGCAGAAGGCGAAGCTGAAAATCTCGGCGACACCTCTACCCTGCTGGATCCTAATGTGGTGGACGAAATCAAACACGGTAAATTGTAAACACATCAATATAGATAAAGAAAGGCTGGTTCGGGTGAACCAGCCTTTCTTTATTCCGGGATATTTACTTTTCCGATAATTAAGAACGTAGCAAAATTGGTGAAACTGAGAGGCTGACCTGGATCATGCACCACCAGGTAGCCCTGCCAGCTCATGATATCGGCGAATTGATCATCCACTATAATCACGCCAGTGGCGGTGGAACCGTTACCGATTACCTGTAGCTGGTATTTAGGCGGCGTATCAAACAAAACACTACCACTGCTATTGGCGGTATAAAATCCCACGACGTAACTCGCGGCATTAGTTGTATTCGTAAGCAGCACCTGGATTTTTGCCGTACCGCCGTCCTGTTCGGCAACCCGCACCTGGGCGGCGATTGTCATTGGGTGCGACCCCGCGTAAGCCGCGCCATACCGTCCGAGATTGATCATATATTCGTAAGTTTTAACCGCCAGTCCGGCACCATCATCGCGCTTGCAGGCCGAAAAAGAGTAAGTGCAAATAAGGGTAACAACCATTTCATATCCGTGATTTTCGCAGATTATCTTCTTCATTTACGACGGGCTGTGGACAATAGTTTTCCTGCTATCAAAACAAAAAATGCGGCCGGACCTCGCCCAACCGCACATCTCTTATACAATATAAAAACTAAACTACTTCCTGATTACCACCGGCGTACCCACTTTCACAATGTTATACAGCTCAGCCACATCACGGTCTTTCATGCTTACACAGCCGAGTGTCCAATTGATACGCTGGTCCACATAAGTATCGCCGATACCGGAGCCGGACTCAACACCATGAATACCAATACCACCGCCGAGATCTACATTTGCGCTGATGCCGCGCGTACGAGATTTCTGGTAGGATTCGGCATTTGGATAATCGAGCAGCATAAAGCGATTCCAGCGATTATCCATGCGTTTGGTAAGGATGCGGAATGTTCCTTCCGGGGTGCGGCGGTCGCCCTGCACCTGCTTGTCGGACTGGTCTTTATTACCAAACACTACCTTATAGATTTTGAGTAACGTAACATCTTCGTACAAGTACATACGATACTCGCTCTTGTCTACCAACAGAAACACTTTGCTGGCATCGATCAGTGTTGGATTAAGCCGGACGCTATACAAGTCACTTTCGTTATTGAAACTGCACAGTGGAAGAATTAACACCAACAGGCAGTACCATATCATTTTCTTCATAGGAGTCAAAATCAAAACAATAACGCAAGGGCAAAAAAATATATGCAGGCACAAAAAAAAAGGGAAAAGGGTCGTCCCCTTCTCCCTTTCTATTTATTCAGGCTGATGTACAATCAATTAGTACCCGAACAGCTCTTCCAGGCTCAATTTCTTCACCTCACCTATTTTTTTCAGTTCATCGGTACTTACCTTTTTATCGGAAGCCACAATGCAATAAGTGTAAGGTTTGTTGGCCAGGTTAGCGTCGTGGAACTGTTTTACTTCTTTGAAACCCAGCTTGTTGATCGCTGCATAAGTTTCTTTACGCTGGTCGTGGTCGAGGCCGAGGCGTTTGGCGGACAGGTAATTAAAAATAATCTGATCCTGCGTGATGCGCTCAGTTTCAATGCCCTGCTTAATGCTCTCCCGGGCGGTTTCCAGCGCCTTTTCAGATTCTGGCAATACGTTCAGCAGTTCATTCATACCGCCAATCGCATCCTTCATTTTGTCGGCCTGGCTGCCCACATAAGCTACTACTGCGTATTTATCTTCTTTTTTATTGGGAGATGAATAAACGGCGTACGTAGAATAGGCCAGTGCTTTAGATTCGCGGATGGTCTGGAATACGATAGAGCCCATCCCGCCACCGAAGTATGCGTTAAAAAGCTCTACCACCGGTGTTTCCGACGGATTGTACAGCTGTGCATTGCGAATCCAGTTTACTTCGGACTGCACCATATCATAGTCGGTGAACAATACCTGGTTGGCTGACTGGCTGGTCTTTTCGAATTTAACACTGGCCGGCGCTGCTTTAAACGTAGCCGGAATATTGTGCAACTTTGTCAGGTCTGCGATAGCAGCTGTTTTTGTTTTAGGTCCGTAGTAAATTACCGTTTGTTTATAGTTCGGCAAATCGTGTAACAGCCCTACCAGTTCGTCGGCGGTAAGCGCGTCCAGCTCTGCGTCAGACAACGCGTTGTTGAACGGATTTTTAGCGCCGTACATAGCATAACTTACGAGCCCCTGCATGATGGAACTTTTGCTTAGCTTGGCATCGGAACGTGTTTTCTTTAAACGGTTCTTCATAGCGGCCAGTGCAATTTCATCGGGCTTGCAATTAGTGATTACATGCTCGAACAGGCTTACAGCCTGGTCAAAGTTTTCGTTCAGACCGGAGATGGTTACCGTCGTGTATTCGGTACCGGCTGCTACGTTAAAGGAACAGGCAATGTTGTAGAACTGACGGCTGATTTCCTGCGCGGTATATTTGTCGGTAGACAAAAAGCTCAGGTAGTTTGCTGCCAGTGAGAGTTTCTTATTGTTCCAGTTACCAACTTCAAAACGATAGTAAAGGCGGAACAATCCATTATCGTTGTTTTGTACGGACAGGAAATCCGCCGCACCAATTTTATCTTTCTGTATATCTTTGTCGAAGTCGAGCCACTGCGGCTTCACAGGCGTTGCAGGAATGCCGGCAACAGATAACAGGAAGGGCGATTGCGCATCGCGGTTTACTTCTACCGGTGTGATCGGCGGCTTGTCTACCTTCACAATGTTTTTGTCTTCGCCCTTACGTTTGTAAAGAATCACATAGTTATTGCCGAGGTATTTGTTGGCAAAATCCATGATATCTTTTTTGGTGACTTTGCCCATATCATCCACAAACGCCACATCGTACCCCCAATTGTTTCCTTTGTGTTTGATATAAGCGTCCATCAGTGTGGTGGCGCGGTTATTATTGTTTTCAAGGCCTTCGATTTCGAACAGCTTAAAGTTATTTACGATCGCCTTGATCAGCGATTCGTCAAAGTCGCCTTTGCGCAGAATGTCGATCTGCCCGAGCAACAGGTCACGTACTTCCTCGAGAGTTTGGCCCTGCTTGGCACGACCGCTGACAGCAAACACTGAATAGTCTTTCCAGTTAAGCTGATTAACGCCGGCGCCAAGGAGTTTTTGTTGCTTGTTCAGGTTCAGGTCGAAAAGACCGGCTTTGCCGTTAGACAATACCTGCGAAATTACCGTGGCAATGATGGCCGACTTGGTATCAAGTGCGCCAGGCAGCCTGTAAGCAATGTTCACATTTTCCGCATCAGGTCCCAGTACTTCTTTTACAATAGGCGCTGTTATCGGTTTTTCCGGAGCGGCTTTGTATTCAGTCACCGGCTTGGCTTTCATATAACCAAACTTCTGATCAATCTGCTTAATCACATAATCCGGATTAAAATCGCCTGCCATCACAATGGCCATGTTATTTGGCAC
Organism: Chitinophaga sedimenti; assembly: GCF_023156195.1. Taxonomy (GTDB): domain Bacteria; phylum Bacteroidota; class Bacteroidia; order Chitinophagales; family Chitinophagaceae; genus Chitinophaga; species Chitinophaga sedimenti. The sequence continues at coordinate 5,077,296 of NZ_JAKUKA010000001.1, read as the reverse complement.
ATACCATTTATTATAAAACTCCCGGATGGCTTTCAAAGATGGATTTTTCAGGTGCTCCACTGTACCGATGGTGCTCTGCTGACCGTAGTTATGCGTAGGGAACACGGTCTCCAGCATCAGCTCGTACATTTTGCGGCCATCGTTGTCCGTGCCACGGTTCTTTTCTTCGTATACTGCTTCCAGTTCTGTATGGAAAATGCGGAAGATCGGGTTGCGGAAACGCTCTGCCTGTACGGCGAGGAATTTATCAACCGCGTTCGACGGAATATCTTCTTCGTACACTGTTTCCTCCACCCAGGTGTGCGCATTGGTGCCTTGCGCGCCCATGGCGGTCATCATCTTATCGTATTCGTTGGCAATCGCAAATTTTGCGGCAAGGCCGGATACGCTGTCGATCTGGTGATAGATCACCGCGCGTTTGGCATTGTCGGTAGTACGGTTGTAAGTGTCGTACAGTGCCTCAATTTTGTCGAGGAGTGGCTTTTCTTTTGCCCAGTTAAGGCTGCCGTATTTGTCGGTGCCTTTGAACAGCAGGTGTTCCAGGTAGTGCGCCAGACCAGTATGGTCGGCCGGGTCGCTGTTACTGCCGGCGCGGGTGCCGATCAGCGTTTGAATGCGGGGTTCTTTGTTGTTTACGCTCAGGATTACGGTAAGGCCGTTTTTGAGCGTGTAAAACCGCGCCTTCATGGGGTCGGATGCGATATACTTGTAGGTATAACCGCCCGAGGAGGCCTCTTTCCATGCAGGTTGCGCCACGGCAGAAACCGTACTGGCGCAAAGCAGCACAAAGAGTAGCTTAAATGTTTTCATAAAAAGTTGGTTGTTTTTGAATTATATGTTCAAATATATGGGCAACCGGCCAAATTAACCATGAAAACCAGGAAAATCCGGCCTGGTGACGGATGAGTGCAATAAAAAGGCCCGCCAATGGCGAGCCTTTCTTCTATATAGATAGCGAATCTTAGAATCCGTTCAACCGCAGCCCTATCGCGAAGGGGAATTGCTCCAGTCCGTAGTCATGCAGCGGGGTGAAAGCGAAGTTTCCGTACAGTTTCACGGGACCATAACCCAGTTCGCCCGTAAACCCTGCGCGCCATTTATTCAGGTTAAAATCGTCGGTGCGCTTGATTTTGCCGCGCTCGTCGCTGATTTGCTTCGTTCGCGCCTTTAACAAATAACCGCCAGACAGGCCGAAACTCGCTTTGAACGCACGATTTGGTCGGAGCGGATTGGATGTATAGTTGAGCATCAACGGCACGGTGAGATATTGTGCAAACAATTTATTCTTGCTGAACTCCACCGTATCACGCATAATCGTGGTCGGATAACCTGGCTGATACGTGATGTTGCGAGCAAAATGATAATTATTCATTTCCAGGCCGAGTGCGTACTGCAGGTTGAATTTATGTTTGTAAATGTTAAGGCGTTGCTGGAACAGCCACACGTTAAAGTTAATAGACTTGCCCGTGAGCAACTTAAACTCTGATGGCGTTAACGGAGAACTGGCCGCCCGCGGTGCAAACGTCTGTAACCCCGAAGGAGAATAATCGAACTGTTTGTTGCTGGAGCCATTGTAATAACCGTCATTCAGACCGATATTGCTGTTGGTGATGGGTGCGTAGTAGTTCAGCGCCTGGGCTTCGTAGTACTTACTTTTGTCCCGGTAGTTATTGAAACCGAGGTCAAACACCAGCCATTTGGTATGAATATTCTTTTTCAGCTTATTGCGCTGATACACGGTATCCTGGTAAAGCTTGTAATTACTGCGGCCTTTAACGTCTTTGGTTTTAACAATAATGAGCCCTTTTATCTGCACGGTGTCTGCGGTCTGCACTTGTCCCATGCCCTCCAAAGCCGTACACAAAATGGCCAGTACAAGTAAAATTTTATACTTCATATCTTAAATTGAGATCATCATTTTTTCTTCTTTGACAGGAAGCGCGCAACATTGGTAACGCCGTTCATAATTTTTGATTCGCCACTACTGCTTACAGACATGAACAACTCACCCTGAATAGGTGCCGGAGCGGCGGCCAGCGCTGTTTCCTGCGTTTTTTCCGCGGGAGGCGGGACAACGATGTTCGGTTCTTTCAAATTTGTAGCGCCATTTATCTGCGCCGACATGTTATTACCGACCTCAGATGGTCTTGCGGTCACAATTTCCGTTGCCAACTTTTGATCGGGGACAGCTACACTGGCTATCGGCGTAGTCACAGCTATAGTCGGTTCGCTATCTCCAGCTACTTCTTTTTAACAACAGGCTGTTTTGGGGCGATGCGGTTGCCCGCCGGGCGAACATCTTTGGCAGCGACCAGGCGGCTATCCTTTTCCGGCACTTTATTTACATCCGGAAGCTGAGCCGATGGCGTAGTTATAACGTGTTCATCCGTTTTTGCACGGGTTGTGCAGCCTTCACCACCATCTGCTCCGGCGCAGGCGCTGCAACTTCACGCGGAAGTTGCCAGATGAGTAACCCGGCTACTACAGCGGCAGCAGCAGACCACCAGTATACCGGGCGCAACCTGCGTGTTTTTGCTTCGGCCGTACGGTACAGGGACGCCTTGTTTTCAAATACTACAGCCGTATCGGGGTACTGACGTGTCGCGTGCCAGAGCAACATTTCCTGCTTCACCTGCGGGTGCTGGCGGAGGTATTGCTCGAACAATGTTTTGTCGTCGGCCGACAATTCATTATCAATATAACTTAGCAAATAAGTTTCGTAATTGCCCTGGTGAATGGGGCCGCCGCGGTAAAGAAGTGACTTGTTGCCGAAACGCAAACCGTCTTCCTCCGGCCGTAATTTGGTGCTTTCCAGCAGGGCCAGCTCCTGTTTTATCGCAGGATGGCGCTCCAGGAACTGCTCCAGTGCAGCTCTTGCGTCGCCCGCCAGCTCACCATCTATGTAGCTCAGCAGGTATTCCTCGTAGTTCGATATGTTGATGTCTGTTGACATTCTTTAAATAACAAATTTATATCACATTATCCATACGCACCAGGTACTCTTTCAAATGCGTTCGGGCCCGGTGCAAATATACTTTAACCTGCGAAGGGTTCAGATTCATGATTTCCCCGATTTCCTCGTAACTGTACCCTTCATAATCTTTTAACATGATCAGGGCCCGCTGAACTTCACTGAGTCTTTTGAGGGCACCTTCCAGTACATTCCGCGCATTGTGTACCTTTTGCTCCGAAACCCGGTCTTCCTCCTTAAACTGATCCACCAGGGTAATCCTTTTCACTTTCCGGACGTGATCGATCATATTATGGTACGCTACGGTAAACAAATAGCTCTTGGCCTTTTCCAAAGGCACATCACTACAATGCTTCCATAAAATTTCAAACGCGTTCTGTACCACATCCCTTGCATCTTCCGCATGTTCCGGTTCTTCACGATGAAGCGAAACAGGTTATCGGCATACAGATCAACGCATTTGTTGTACTCCTTTTCCGTCATTCCGGTTATTGACTATGTTGCAAAGGTCAGACAAATACATTATTCATCCTGCAATCTGCTTATACCAAACAGTAAACTACCGGTAATCAACGCTTTAGATACAAAATCAGGCGTGTTCGACAGGCGATTAGCAGCAGTAATGATAATTATATGACGCAGAGCGGCAACTAAATGTTACATACAGGTCAAACTTTTTACAATTGTGAGAAAGGGAGACCGGCCCCGGGAATATGATGATACATTTATCCTCTAACTTTGTACAAGGTCATAAAGCAAGCTAACATGAACCAGAATTTTTCCAAAAGAATTATCCAGAGCTGAACGAGATTGAATCCGCTGGCTTATTTAAGAGGGAACGCATCATTAATTCCGACCAGGGCGCCGAAATCGAGGTGAATGGCAAAACGGTAATTAACTTTTGCGCCAACAACTACCCGGGCCTTTCGAGCCACCCTAAAGTGCTGGAAGCCGCCCATAAGGCCCTCGACAGCCGTGGTTACGGCATGAGCAGCGTGCGCTTTATCTGTGGCACCCAGGATATTCACCGCGAACTGGAACTGAAAATTGCCAAATTCCTCGGTACAGAAGACACTATCCTTTACGCGGCAGCCTTTGACGCTAACGGCGGTGTATTCGAGCCCCTGTTCGGCGAGCAGGACGCCATCATCTCCGATGCCCTCAACCACGCGTCTATCATCGACGGAGTTCGCCTTTGTAAAGCACAGCGCTACCGCTACGAACATAATAACATGGCCGACCTGGAAGCCAAACTCCGTGAATCCGCACACCTGCGCAGCTGTATTATCGTAACGGATGGCGCTTTCAGCATGGACGGCACCGTGGCGCAGCTGGACAAAATCTGCGACCTGGCCGATAAATATGATGCGATCGTGATGATCGATGAGAGCCACTGTTCCGGTTTTATGGGCAAAACAGGCCGTGGTACCCACGAGTACTGCGGCGTAATGGGCCGTATCGATATCATTACCGGTACCCTCGGCAAAGCCCTCGGCGGCGCTTCCGGCGGTTTTACCAGCGGTAAAAAGAAGTAATCGACATGTTGCGCCAGCGCAGCCGTCCGTATTTATTCTCTAACTCACTGGCTCCCAGCATCGTAGGTGCTTCTATTGCTGTACTGGACATGCTGAGCGAAACTACTGAACTGCGCGACAAACTGGAAAACAACACTAAATATTTCCGTAGCAAAATGACAGAAGCCGGCTTCGACATAAAACCCGGCGACCACCCGATTGTACCTGTAATGCTGTACGACGCAGTGTTGAGTCAGCAGTTTGCAGACAAGTTGCTGCAGGAAGGCATTTATGTAATCGGCTTTTTTACCCCGTGGTGCCAAAAGGCCAGGCGCGCATCCGCGTGCAATTGAGCGCAGGGCATGAACAGGAACACCGGATAAAGCGATTGCCGCATTTACCAAAGTGGGCCTGGAACTGGGCGTAATTAAAGAGAAATCAGCTGTTTGATTTTAAATTGATAAATGGAGTAAGGGGTTGTCCTGTATAGGACGACCCTTTCTTTTTTCGAAGAATCTTCCATTTTTTTGACCCATCCTCCCCTTTGCACCTTACTTTTGCAGCGTTAAATTATATGCTGATGAAATTTTTTGGCTGGATACTACTAGCGGCTGGATTGATGATGAATGCCTGCGCTCCCAACAACGTACATAACGAAGACAGCTGGGAAAAGTATTTTGGGAACACAAAGTGGAAGGCACCTTTATGCTGTTCGATAACGGCAGGGGCAACTTTAAGGTGTATAACATCAAACGCGCCCGCCAGGCTTACCTGCCCGCCAGCACTTTCAAAATCTGCAATTCCCTCGTGGCCTTGCAAACCGGCGTTATCGCCGATACCAATGTTGTTATTAAGTGGGACAGCATTGTGCGCCCGATAGCAGCCTGGAACCACGACCTAAACATGCAACAGGCTTTCCGCGCCTCTTCTGTACCTTATTTCCGGGAGGTGGCCCGCCGCATTGGTCGGGATACCATGCAGCACTGGCTGGATACCCTGAAATACGGTAATATGAAAATCAGCAAAATCGACACCTTCTGGTTGGATAACTCTCTGAAAATCACGCCGGACGAAGAACTTGGCTTCGTGAAAAAGCTGTATTTCGACCAGTTGCCGTTTAACAAAAGAACGCAGGAGCTCGTGCGTAGCATGATGCTCATGGAAAATACGCCAAAATATAAGCTTGCCTACAAAACCGGCTGGGGCCTGGATGGCGCCAAACAAATAGCCTGGATCGTAGGTTGGATCGAAAAAGAGGGACTGCCCTCCTTCTTCTGCCTCAACTTCGAAACAGAAGACGATAAAATGGATATTCCGGCCGTGCGCATGGACATCCTTAAAAAAATCTCAAGCAGGAAGAATTTCTTTAAACATCATATTGGCAGGAAGCCCGGGAAAAATCCCGGGCTTTTTTGTGCCGCACAACGAAGTATTCGTTAAAAAACTCATAAATAACTGCCGGCCACTCTTGCAAACAAGTATAAAAAAATTATTTTTGAAGGCACCATATACTCATGCTACGTTTTCAACATACAGAATATCTTTGGGCCCCGGCACTATTATTAGTGCTCCTGGGCGCTTTCCTCTTTGTCAGCTGGTGGAAACGCCGCTCCATCCGGCGCATCGGCGACCCGGCACTTGTGGAAAAGCTGTTCACGGGCTACTCGCGTAAACTCTTCACCCTCAAGTTTATACTCGTATTTATCGCCTTCTTTTTCGGCGCCGTGGGCCTCGCGAACCTGCAAAAAGGAAGTCGCATGGAAAAAATTACGCGTAAAGGTGTGGATGTGATCGTTGCGCTGGACGTAAGTAAAAGTATGCTGGCCACCGATGTGAAGCCTGATCGCCTGACCCGCGCCAAACAAATGATCAACCGGTTGATGGAGAAACTGGACAATGATCGTATTGGCCTGGTCGTGTTCGCCGGCAACGCGTACCTGCAGATGCCGCTTACGGTAGATTATTCCGCCGCCCGCATGTTCCTCTCCACCGTTACACCCGACATGATTCCTACACAGGGAACGGAAATTGCGGAAGCAATCAAAATAAGTAACGATGCGTTTAACAAAAAAGAACGTAAACATAAAACACTGATCATTATTTCGGATGGTGAAGACCATGACGAAGGCGCCATCAATGCAGCTAAGAAAGCGTTTGAAGATGGGGTGGTCATCAACACGATAGGCGTCGGCTCTACCAATGGTTCGCCCCTGCCCGATCCGGAAACCGGGTCTTTCAAAAAAGACCGGGAAGGTAATACGGTGATTTCTAAATTGAATGAAGAAGAACTTCGCTCCCTGGCTGCTGCCGGACGCGGCATGTACCAGCACCGGACGATGCAGAAGATGTGGTTAGCACACTGGCCGCAAAAATCGACGGCATGGAGCAAAAAGCTTTTGGTGAAAATATATTTACGGACTACAACAGTTACTTCCAGTATTTCCTCGGCATTTGCCTGATACTGTTGGTGTTGGAGCTGTTTGTTCCTGAAGTGCGTCCGCGTAAACAGGCCGCTTAATTTTTATATTGATGATGAAACTGACTCCGGTATATACACTCGCTATACTGCTGCTTTCTGCAGCAGGCGCATTCGCGCAAAGCAGTAACAAACTGATTCGACAGGGCAACGAGCAGTATAAAAAGAAACAGTACACCGATGCGGAAGCATCCTATAAAAAAGCGATTGAAAAAATCAAACTTCTGTAGAAGGTAATTACAACCTGGGGAACTCGCTGTACGAACAAAAACGTTTCGACGATGCCCGCAAGCAATACGCCAGCAGCGCCAAAATGGCTACCAATAAGGAAGTCAAAGCCGATGCGAATTATAATTCCGGCAACACCCTCATGGAAGAAAAGAAGTGGGAAGAAAGCATCCAGTCGTACAAAGCTGCGCTGAAAGCCAATCCCCGCGACGAAGAAGCCCGTTACAACCTCGCCTATGCACAGCAGATGCTGAAAAAGCAGCAGGAGCAGCAACAGCAGAACAAAGACAACAAGGATAACAAGGATAACAAAGACAAAAAGGATAATAAAGACAAGAAAGACGAAAAGGATAACAAGGACAAAAAGGACGATAAAGACAAAAAGGATCAGGATAAAGATAAAAAAGACGAAAAAGACAAAAAGGACCAGGATAAAAAAGACGGCGACAAAGACGAACAGGATAAAAAACCGGAACCAATGCCCAGCAAACTGAGCCAGCAGGAAGCAGAAAACCTGTTAAAAGCCCCGGCGCAGGAAGAAAAGAAATTACAAGACAAAGCGAAGAAAATTAAAGGCCGGCCGGTAAACGTGCAAGACTGGTAAGCCAACCACCTTATAAAACGAATCCCCGCTGAAAACAGCGGGGATTTTTCATTTCTCTCATAAACAAAAATCCGGTAGCGGGTACCGGATTTAGCTTGATAATAAAAACCTATCTGTTGATTCTATTGGTTACCTTTATTTGACAACTTTATAAGTCGGCTTCATTCATTCTCCACCACTCCATACCAATGTGAGTGAAGTTCAAAACATGGTTCCCGTTTGTGGATCGCATGCAAAGTTAGGCCCCGAGCGACCACAAATATTGGACAAAACAGCTATTAACTGGTACTATTTGAACATGGCATCCCGGAAGTCGTGGGGCGCATAACCGGTATGGTTGCGGAAGAAACGGCTGAAGTACGCAGGATCCTCAAATCCAAGCTCATAACAGATTTCTTTAACCGAACGCTGACTGTAAGCTAGCTGTCGCTTGGCTTCCAGCACCAGCCGGTCATGCAGCATTTCGGTCACGGTCTTGCCAACAGCTTCCTTGGTAATTTCACTCAATCGTTTGGGAGTGAGGGATACCGCTTCCGCGTAAAAACCCGCCTGGTGTTCCTGTCTAAAATGTTGCTCCGGGATGTGCCGCAATTGCACCACCCGATTATCGAACTGTGTTTTTACACGGGGCAGTGTGTTGGCGGCGTTACCTTGTTTTTCCCGCTCCACTGTGAGCAAAAATGCATTTAAGTAATTTTTCAGGATGCTGCGGCTGTATTTTGCGTCTACCCCGGCTGTCTCGGCATACATCAGTTCCAACAAGCCCTGGAGCGCATTCGCAGCCTCGTCGCGTATATGTACAGGGGCGTATTCCTGCGAATAATCAAATAAAGATGTAAGATCGAATTGAGATGCGCGGTCGTGTTTATTGGAGAAATAAAATTTTTCGGTGAACACGATGACATGACCTTCTCGCTTGCTGTCTAATACCTGGTGCACTTGTCCGGGGCGTAAAAAGAACAGCAGATCATCTTTCAATTCATAATTCACAAAATCGACTACATGGGTACCTTTTGCCTTTGTGAACCAGATAATTTCAAATAAATCATGCGTATGAGGCAGGCTGGTGAGTTCATTTTTAAAGCCGCCCAGGTCAAACACAGAGAATTGTCCCTTGAGGGGAAGCTGCTGGTACGGGATTTCAGATATGGTTTTAGGGTTCGGCATGGTATAAAGGACGTAAAAATCGGGAAACGACCCGCAGGTTTGGGAGGAACGGGATTATCCTTTTTTAATGCTTCATACCTTCCCTCCTTTTGTCTAATTTTGAACCTCGTAAAGGAGGAACAGTATGCAATTATATTGCAATTCATTAACACAGTATAAAAGGCTGGCTACGCTGGAAGCGCGTGTTGGCGACCTGTTGATAGGGAATTTTAATCCCATCCGCATCCAGACGATGACCACTACGGACACGATGGACACCCAGGTACCATCGCCCAGGCCATCCGCTGCATAGAGGCGGGCGCCGAACTGGTACGCATCACCGCTCCCAGTAAAAGGAAGCGGAAAACCTGCAGGCCATCCGTGACGGGTTACGTGCCCAGGGGTACAAAACCCCGCTGGTAGCCGATATTCATTTTACTCCTAACGCGGCTGAAATAGCAGCCCGCATCGTGGAAAAAGTGCGTATTAACCCCGGTAATTACATCGACAAAAAGAAATTTGAGCTGCTGGAATACACCGATTCGGAGTACCAGGAGGAAATAGACCGCATCCGCGAAAGGTTTACGCCACTGGTGAGCATCTGTAAAGAGTATGGCACCGCTATGCGTATCGGCACAAACCACGGTTCACTCAGCGACCGCATCATGAGCCGCTACGGCGACACGCCCACGGGCATGGTAGAAAGCGCCATGGAGTTTCTTCGCATTGCCGAAGACCTGAATTACCGTAACATCGTGCTAAGCATGAAGGCAAGCAATCCGCAGGTGATGGTACAGGCTTACCGCCTGCTGGTGCAAACCATGCAACAGGAGCTGGGGCACGCCTACCCGCTGCACCTCGGTGTAACCGAGGCTGGCGATGGAGAAGACGGTCGTATTAAATCGGCCGTGGGTATCGGCACTTTACTGGAAGACGGTGTGGGCGATACGATCCGTGTGTCCCTGACCGAAGATCCTGAATTTGAGTTGCCTGTATGCCGAGACCTTGTAAAACGTTACTCCCAGCGCGACAATCACGCGCCCATTGCGCCCATGCCGGCTAATTTGCCGTATTCGCCCTATGCTTACAAACGCCGCGACACCATTAACATCGGCAACATCGGTGGTAAACAGGTGCCAGTCGTAGTAGCAGACCTGAGCCATTTGCAGCAGATACAGCCAACAGATTTGCAGCCGATCGGCTATACTTACGACGAGCCTACTGACAAATGGAACATCAGCGACGCCGCAGCGGATTATGTGTTTACCGGCGACAAAGTGCTCGACTTTGCTCTGCCAGGCACATTGAAGGTGATTACCTATCCGGCTGCCTGGGAAAGGGCGGCAGACAAAGAGAAATACTTCCCTTTTTATACCACGAAAGGCTTCCCGGAGGCCAGTCAGTACAACCACGCCGCCACGTTGAATTTTGTGGAAATGAATGCGGACGAACTGACTAACGGTCCGGTGAAAGAGTTGATCGCACAACTAAGCAATCCCGTGCTGGCGAACAGCGTGGTGCCGGTAGTATACGCGAGCTCGGTGCATGCCATGGCCGCGGTACGCAGGTTACTCGTGGAGCTGCAGGACAAACACATCGGCAATCCTGTATTACTCCACACCCTCAGCAAATGGAATAACGCAAATGACGACCTGATCCACTACGCTACGGAATGCGGCGCCCTGCTGCTGGACGGATTCGGCGATGGCCTTTGGCTAAAACAGGCCGCGAACGCGGAACATCAGCCAGCTATCGTGAACAATGTTGCTTTTGGCATTTTGCAGGCAACGCGCACGCGCATTTCCAAAACAGAATACATTTCCTGTCCGTCCTGCGGTCGTACATTGTTCGACCTCCGAAACAACCGCCCGCATCCGCGCAGTCACCAACCACCTGAAAGGCGTGAAAATCGCCATCATGGGCTGTATCGTAAATGGTCCCGGCGAAATGGCGGATGCAGATTTCGGTTATGTAGGAAGCGGTGTAGGTAAAATCACATTGTATAAAGGCAAAGACGTTATGAAACGCGGCCTTAACAGCGATGTCGCCGTGGCAGAACTCATCAACCTGATTAAAGAAAGCGATATGTGGGTAGACGCCCGATAGGCGGATTTTCCCATCAACATAAAAAACACCTGTACATATGCTGTGCAGGTGTTTTTATGTTGATATAATACCCGAAAAAAACACCTGTGCGCAAAAACGCCAGGTGTTACTTATAAAATGGGGTCAGTAAGATGACGATTTAAAAGAACACCTGCCTGGATGAAGGCAGGTGTTAATCACTGATTTGTTCCCGTGAAGGATTTGGGGTCAAATGCCTTTTGCATAATACAAAGGTAATAAGTGTAACAGGGGTGATACAAGCGTAGTTCTACGCATTTTTTCGCGGGTTTGTGCGTTCATACCGGCATGAAAAAACCCGCTGCAGCGTGCTACAGCGGGTCCATTTATTTATCTTTTTTAGATATCGTATTCGAGATTCGGCCTTAACCATTTTTCGGTTTCCTCCATACTCCAGCCTTTGCGGGCAGCATAGTCTTCCACCTGGTCCCTTTCTATCTTGCCCAAACCGAAGTATTTTGCTTCCGGGTTCGCCATGTACCAGCCGCTTACGCTCGATGCCGGATACATTGCCAACGATTCTGTGAGAATGATGCCGGTATTTTTAGTGGCGTCCAGCATGTCGAACATTTTCCATTTCTCGGTATGATCGGGACAAGCCGGGTACCCGGGCGCCGGGCGGATACCAGCGTATTCCTCTTTGATAAGATCTTCGTTGGTTAGGTGCTCTTCGCTCGCATAGCCCCAGAACTCCTTACGCACACGTTCGTGCATCAGTTCCGTGAAAGCCTCTGCCAGGCGGTCGGCCAGCGCCTTGAGCATGATGCTGCTATAGTCATCATGTTCTTTTTCAAACTTCTCCAACCATTTTTCTATGCCTATGCCCGCCGTTACAGCGAATGCCCCGATGTAATCCTTCTTGCCGGTAGAAGCAGGTGCGATATTGTCAGCCAGTGAAAGGTTGGGCTGACCGGGCGCCTTTTTAATCTGCTGGCGCAGGAATTCAAGATCGACTTTGCTGCCATCGGGCATATCTACCGTTACGGTATCGTCTGCCGTAGCATTGGCGGGGAACAGGCCAATTACAGCCTTACACTCCAGCCATTTTTCTTTTACCACGGTGTCGAGCAGCGCTTTCGCATCTTCGTACAGTTTGGAGGCTTCTTTACCCACCACTTCATCCGTAAGGATCTGCGGGAATTTACCGTGCAGCTCCCAAGCAATGAAGAATGGCTGCCAGTCTATATAATTTGCGATTTCGGCCAGGTCGTAATTTTCAAATACCGGATGCCCAGTTTTTTAGGCTTCACCGGTTCAAATTTCGCCCAGTCAATCGCGGTTTTATTCTTTTGGGCATCTGGGAACTTGAGGTATTGTTTTACCGGCTTTTTATTCCGGAACGTTTCATTCAATTTCTCGTACTCCTTGTGTACTTCGTCAACGAAGTTCTTCTTGAGTGCTTTGTTCAGCAAGCTGCCTGTCACCGTTACACTCCTGGAAGCATCCAGCACGTGCACTACCCCATTGGCGTACTCCGGCGCAATTTTCACGGCTGTGTGCGTACGGGATGTAGTAGCTCCGCCGATGAGCAGCGGAATATCAAAATTCTGGCGTTTCAGCTCCCGGGCAACGTGCACCATCTCATCGAGACTCGGCGTAATAAGGCCACTCAGCCCAATAATATCTACTTCCTGTTCGCGGGCGGTCGTGAGAATTTTTTCTGCAGGCACCATCACACCTAGGTCGATGATGTCGTAGCCGTTACAGGCCAGTACCACGCCTACAATGTTTTTACCGATATCATGCACGTCACCTTTTACAGTAGCGAGCAAAATTTTACCGGCAGATTTGATCACACCGCCATTTTCGGCTACCATCCTGGCTTTTTCTTCTTCAATGAAAGGTGTTAACACGGCTACAGATTTCTTCATCACACGGGCGCTTTTTACCACCTGTGGAAGAAACATTTTACCACTGCCAAAAAGATCACCAACGATGTTCATGCCGTCCATCAGCGGACCTTCAATCACATCTAGCGGGCGTGGATACTTTTGACGGGCTTCTTCAGTATCCTCTTCTATATAATCAGTAATACCATTAACGAGGGCATGACCCAAACGTTCTTCCACGGTGCCATTGCGCCATTTTTCATCCTTTTCTATGACTTTACCTTTCGCTTTTACCGTTTCCGCAAAAGCGATCAGCTTTTCCGTCGCGTCTTCATGGCGATTTAAAATCACGTCTTCGCACAACTGGCGCAGGGTCGGATCAATTTCGTCATAAATCTGAATCATACCTGCGTTTACGATGCCCATGTCCATACCCGCCTGAATGGCATAAAAAAGAAATACGGAGTGCATGGCTTCACGCACGACATCGTTACCGCGGAAAGAAAAGGAGATGTTACTCACACCACCGCTAACTTTAGTCAGCGGCATCAGTTCTTTAATCTTACGCGTTGCCTCGATAAAATCGATCGCGTAGTTATTATGTTCCTCTATACCCGTGGCCACCGCAAAGATGTTCGGGTCGAAAATGATATCCTGCGGATCGTATCCTACCTGTTCGGTGAGGATTTTGTAAGCGCGGTAGCTGAAGTCTACACGCTTCTGATAGTTGTCTGCCTGACCGTGTTCGTCGAACGCCATTACGACAACGGCGGCGCCGAAACTCTGGCAGATACGGGCTTGCTCAATGAATTTAGCTTCACCTTCTTTTAAACTGATGGAGTTTACCACACACTTACCCTGCACGCACTTCAACCCCGCTTCGATGATCGAGAATTTACTGGAGTCGATCATGATCGGAATCTTGGAAATATCCGGTTCAGCAGCGAGCAGGTTGAGGAAGGTGGTCATGGCCTTTTCGCCATCGAGCAGCGCATCGTCCATGTTTACGTCGAGGATCTGCGCACCACTTTCCACCTGCTGGCGAGCAACGGAGAGCGCTTCTTCATAAAGTCCTTCCCGGATAAGCCTTGCAAACTTTTTGGAACCGGTTACGTTGGTTCGTTCGCCGACGTTAATAAAGTTGGTTTCGGGTCTTACGACCAGTGGCTCCAGGCCGCTGAGGCGCAAGTATGGTTTAATTGTAAGTGTGTTAGTATCCATTTTATGCTTGTGCTATATCAGGCGGGGCCTTTTTTATTTATTCGGCCAACGCCTTTTCTACTACCGGTAAGGGCCTTGGAGTAATTTTTTTAACATGTTGTGCAATGTGGCGGATGTGATCCGGCGTGGTACCACAGCACCCCCCACAATGTTTACATAACCTTCTTTGCGAAGTCTTCGATGATGCAGGCGGTGTCTTCCGGCTCCTCGTCGTATTCGCCGAAGGCATTCGGTAAACCGGCGTTCGGATAACAGCTGGTGTAGCAGCTCGCGATGTGTGCCAGTTCCGCAATATGCGGGCGCATCTGTTCACCACCCAGGGCGCAATTAAGGCCGATGGAGAAGGGGTGTGCGTGCATCACGGAAATATAGAATGCTTCGAGGGTTTGCCCGCTAAGCGTACGGCCCGAAGCGTCGGTAATGGTACCGGAGATCATGATGGGCAACTCCATATTATTTTCGCGGAAGTACTTTTTAGCGGCGTAAATCGCTGCTTTCGAGTTCAGCGTGTCGAAAATGGTTTCGATCAGCAGGATCTGGGCGCCTCCTTCTACCAGACCAGATATCTGTTCGTAATAGGCATCTGCCACTTCATCGAACGTTACCGAGCGGTAGCCTGGATTGTTTACATCCGGCGACAGTGACAACGGCTTGTTCATGGGACCAATAGCCCCGGCCACGAAGCGCGGCTTTTCCGGGTTCTGCGCGGTGTAGTAATCTGCAGCGCGGCGGGCGACCCTGGCGGCTTCCACGTTCAACTCGCGGGCGATCGACTGCATATCGTAGTCGGCTTGCGCGATAGTGGTGCTGCTGAAGGTGTTGGTTTCAATGATATCTGCACCGGCTTCCGGTATTCGCGGTGAATAGCTTCAATGATTTGCGGCTGCGTGATGCAGAGCAGGTCATTGTTTCCTTTACGTCGGTATGATAATCTTTGAATCTCTCGCCGCGGTAGTCGGCTTCTTCCAGTTTATAGCGCTGGATCATGGTGCCCATAGCCCCATCAATTATGAGAATGCGCTCGGCGGCGCACTGTTGGAGTGTTTTCATTGTGCAGTGTTTATTAGTTTCAGTTAAGAAATACCCGCTGGTCGAACAATAAACAAATCCACCAAAGGGGAAACAAAGATAATAAAACTATTACTAAAGAATCTAAATGCTCGCCCACAAAGGGTCTTCGACAATTTTTCGCAAAAACTTAAAAAAATATTTGGATTACTCTACAAACCCTACTAAATTTGTAGAGTAATAGCAAGTCAGGAGGTTAAAAATGTATAGCGCATCCTGATCCGCGACACCAAACCACCATTATTATGCTTATCCCGGAACAACAACAAAAGCTGAACACGAGAAAGACGGAGCCCGCAAAACACCGGCCTCTTCCTACCGGCGGACGTAGTTGTATGCGAATGCGAATGTAATCAACGCCATTTATGACGAACCTTAATGTTCACCTGGCGGCGGGTGACGGCATTCCATTCACTTTTCAAAAAACTGACCAAGATGACCATACAACAATACATCAATCAGCTTACAACAAACTTCAAGAAACTGGGCCTTACAAAAGTGGACCAGGAAGATTCGCTGACAAGCAACACATTTAAAGTGTGTTTTATTAACAAATACGAACTAAACCGGAATAAAGAATTGCTGGGTACTTCGAAAAGCAACAAGAAAAAAGAGAAACCTGGCAGATAGGTTTCCTTCAAGATAAATGCAACAATTGCGTATTCATAACGTGGAATAGTTACCGTAGACAGGCGCTCTCAAGCGCCTGTATTTTTTTACTCCCATTATAAATTTGTATAAGCCAGGCAAAACACACTCACCTTTACCCCCTCGCCTTCCAACAACCGCCGCGCGCAGGCCTCCATCGTCGCTCCAGTAGTTAATACGTCATCTACGAGCAATATATGTCGTCCATGCAATCGTTCCAACGCATGCGCACTAAACACTTTTCCTACATTTTCCCAACGATCACCACGTCCCTTATGCGTCTGCGTTTCCGTGAACGTACTTCTGACCAACGCATCCTTCACCAGGGGAAACCCCGTAACTCCACAAATCCCTTCTCCCAAAAGCCCCGCCTGGTTGTAGCCGCGCTTACGCTCCCGCGTTTTAAATAACGGTACCGGTATTACTATATGGATATCATTTAACCATTTGCTTTCCTTTAGCATCAGCCCCATTTGACGGCCCAGAAAAAGCGCGATATCCCTACGCTCCTGGTATTTAAAAGCGTGAATCAGATGTTGAAGACGGGAATGTTTACCAAAGAAATACGCCGCAGCAGCATGCTCTACCGGCATACGGCCCCAGAACAGCTTTTCCACCGGATTCTCAGGCAACAGGTGAAACCGCGTGGCCGGAAGGCGAAGGTGACAGCGAAGGCACAACACTTCTTCGCTCGGGGCTAAATCCCGTCCGCAACTTTCGCAGCAATGTGGGTAAAACAAATGGATCAAGGCAGATAACATTGCACAAGTTTATACTTCTAATCTAAGCAATAAAATCATGCAAAACGCTTTACCAGTAAAGATTTCAGGAGGTATATACATGGCCATCCGCAAACCAAGCAGCAGCCTTATTAACGCCTCAGATTAGGAGCAGATTTTTTTAGAACAGTCGTTGGTATACCTCTTCGACTCTTCCCAGCGGCACCACTTCTATTTTGAGCTTACTGAAGTCGAGGCCTTTTTTATTATACTTGGAGATAAAGATCTTTTCAAAACCTAACTTCTCCGCTTCTGCTATACGTTGTTCAATCCTGTTCACTGCACGAATTTCGCCGCTGAGGCCCACCTCTCCCGCGAAACACACCTTGTTGGGGATCGCCAGGTCTTCATAAGAGGATAACAATGCGCACAATACGGCCAGATCAATGGAAGGATCCTCTACCCGCAGGCCTCCCGCTATATTGAGAAACACATCTTTAACACCGAAGTGAAACCCTCCGCGCTTTTCTAGTACGGCCAGCAGCAGCTGAAGGCGACGCAAATCAAAACCGGTAACGGTCCGTTGCGGCGTTCCGTATACAGATTGCGTTACCAGCGCCTGCACCTCTACCAGCATGGGCCGCAGACCTTCTATTGTAGCAGCGATTGTTACACCGCTTAACATATCTTCCCGTTGGGAAATAAGGATTTCTGAAGGATTTGTCACCTGGCGCAGCCCGTCACCAGTCATTTCATAAATACCCAGTTCGGCCGTAGAGCCAAAGCGGTTCTTGATCGTCCGCAGGATCCGGTAGGCATAATGCTGGTCACCCTCGAATTGCAACACCGTATCCACCATATGTTCCAGCACTTTGGGACCAGCTATCGAGCCATCTTTTGTAATGTGACCGATAAGAAAAACAGGCGTGTTCGTTTCTTTTGCAAATCGTTGCATTTCCGCCGCAGTTTCGCGAATCTGCGACACACTTCCCGGAGCCGATTCGATCAATGGTGTTTGCAATGTTTGTATCGAATCAATAATCACCAGGTCTGGTTTCAATTTGCGGATTTCCGCAAAAATTGTTTGGGTAGATGTTTCCGTGAGCAAGTAAAACTGATCGTTGGTGATCTTCAGCCGGTTAGCGCGCATTTTAATCTGTTGCTCGCTTTCCTCCCCACTTACGTACAATATTTTGAGGTGCTTTAATAACAAGGCATTTTGCAGAAATAATGTCGACTTCCCGATGCCCGGCTCGCCACCTACCAGTACCAGCGAACCCGCCACTATCCCGCCTCCCAGCACACGATTGAGCTCTCCATCCGGTGTAAGAAATCGTTTCTCTTCAATTGCATCCACTTCATCCAGGCTCACTATTTTATTAATACGCTTCTGATCTTCTTTCCACTCTTGCTGACGCAACGGCACATCTTTCTGAACCTTTTCTTCTACAAATGTGTTCCATTGATTACACGAAGGACATTTACCCGTCCATTTCGCAGTTTCATATCCACAGTTCTGACAAAAAAATGCCGTTTTAATTTTACTCATGCATTAAAGGTAATGGAAAGAAATTTTTTGAAGAGAAGATGGAAGCAATGGAAAGAAATCGATGTGAGGATGTTAACCAGAAAAGAAAAAAATCACCTTAAAAGGAAGATAAAAAACGTGTAAAAGAGAAAAGAGCCAACGGAAGATTCCGCTGACTCTTTCTACTTACTAACCCATTAAATTCAGGTCTAAATTACTAAATGACCTGAGAATAAAAAAGTTTATTTAATGGATGTTAATAACTTTTAAAGTGTTAATTGCTTCATTGTCAGAACCCCGGAAAGCCCCGATTGTAGCCTCTTTCAATTGACAAGAAGTTTTATTGCACACTCATAATATATTGATAAATAGAGGTAGTAAAGACTGGTTTGATATATGAAATTTAAATCATATTACAAAATACACTAACGCAACAATCAGCGTGAAAAGTTATTTCATCTTGGCTATTTTCAGCCAGATTGACAGTGTTAATTTTGATGGCTGACAAATCATCGTATATCCACAAACAGAACCTGCCAAACTGTTAAACCTTTATTAAATGAAACCAATTGGTAGGCGTTTTGCAACTTGTTAAATATCATAAAAAATAACGCGTAATATAAAATTATTTGAATATGTACGGAATGCACCCTATGATCATGCTCACCTCACTCGCCTTCCTTTTAATAGGCATGCTGGTGAGTTGGCGACTGAAAAGCAAATTTAAGGAATATGCCACGGCCCCTACCTCATCCGGCCTGTCTGGCCGCGAGGTGGCTGAGAAAATGCTGCGGGATAACGGTATTACCGATGTAAAAGTGGTGCCGAGCGAAGGTTTTCTCAGCGACCACTTTAATCCGGCTACCAAAACCGTGGCCCTGAGCCCTGATGTATATGATGGTCGAAGCGTAGCAGCCGCTGCCGTCGCCGCACACGAATGTGGCCATGCTGTGCAATATCATACCGCCTACCCCTGGATCGGCCTCCGTTCCAAGCTGGTGCCCGCGGTACAGTTTAGTTCCAGCATTGTTCCTTTTGTACTGATGATTGGCGTATTGGTAGTTAATGCGTTCCCTGCATTGTTGCTGGGTGGCATTATCTTGTTTGGCATCACCACGCTTTTTTCGATCGTAACCCTCCCGGTGGAGTTTGACGCATCGCGCAGGGGCCTGGCCTGGCTGAATAACGCCCAGATTACTCGCCCGCAGGAGCACGAACAGGCGAAAGACGCCCTTAAATGGGCTGCAATGACCTATGTGGTGGCCGCTCTATCTTCCCTGGTAATCCTCATACAATATGTAATGATATTTGCCGGCTCCCGCAGGAACTAACGATCCGAGCAACTCAATTTAACCAGCCCCGTTTAAAACACGGGGCTTTTTCGTTTTCATAAGTCATTGATAATTAGCAGTATTTGAGGACCATTAAAACTACAATACAAATTTTTTATTGTAAATCAATTCGTTACAAAGGCACCTTGAAAAAAGTGGTCAAAGTTGATGTTTATTATACAATAACCGGTTAACTTTGCCCTCCCGAAATAGACGACGTTAAATTTATTTTAAACAATGAATACTTTAAGCTTCAAAACAAAACATGCCAATGAAGCGACTATCAAGCGCGACTGGCACATTGTAGATGCTACCAACCTGACGATGGGTCGTATGGCGGCTAAAATTGCTTCTGTTCTGAGAGGTAAAACCAAGCCTTATTACACTCCTCACGCGGATTGTGGCGATTACGTGATCGTTATCAACGCTGAGAAGATCGTTTTCACAGGTAACAAAATGGAAGAGAAAGAATACATCACTTTCTCCGGCTACCCTGGTGGTCAGAAAAAGAGGTGGCTAAAGACCTGATCCGCCGCCGTCCTGAGGTTATGATCGAGAAAGCCGTTAAAGGCATGCTCCCTAAAAATCGCCTGGGTCGCAAAATGTACAAAAACTGTTTGTATACGCTGGCGCCGAGCATCCTCATGCTGCTCAGAAACCTCAGTCTTTAACTTTTTAATTTTTCTTGATACATGGAAAAGCAAAAAAACACTATTGGTCGTCGTAAGGAAGCCGTAGCCCGCGTTTACATCAGCAAAGGTACCGGCGCTATCACCGTTAACGACAAAGACTATAAAACATATTTTTCTCTGATCTATCTGCAAAACCAGGTAGAACTGCCGATGAAAACTATTGATGCCGTAGATAAATTCGATGTGAAAGTGAACGCTGCAGGTGGTGGTATTAAAGGCCAGGCTGAAGCTATTAAACTGGGTATCGCTCGCGGTCTCTGCGAAGTAAACCCCGAGTTCCGTCCTGCACTGAAAGCAGCTGGTCTGCTGAAACGTGATCCAAGAGCGGTTGAACGTAAGAAACCAGGTAAACGTAAAGCAAGAAGGAGCTTCCAGTTCTCTAAACGCTAATGGCTGGAATCGTCGAATTTATTTTTTGACTATCAATCTGATTAAAATAACATGGAAAATAATACTTCATTACAGCAGCAGTTACTGGAAGCCGGTGTGCACTTCGGTCACCTGAAGAAGAAATGGAATCCGAAAATGTTGCCTTATATCTTCGCTGAGAAGAAAGGTATTCACATCATCGACCTGAACAAAACTGTTGAAGGTCTGCAGGACGCAGCTGCAGCATTGAAATCTATCGCAAAAAGCGGTAAGAAAATCATGTTCGTTGCTACCAAAAAGCAAGCGAAAGAAATCGTGGCCGAGGCGGCAAAACGCGTTAACATGCCTTACGTTACCGAAAGGTGGTTAGGTGGTATGCTGACCAACTTCGCAACTATCCGTAAGAGTGTTAAGAAGATGCAGAGCATCGAAAAAATGCTGACTGACGGTACTTTCGATAACATCACCAAGAAAGAAAAACTGACCCTGACCCGTGACAAGGAGAAAATGGAGAAAGTGCTGGGCGGTATCGCTCAACTGGCACGTGTTCCATCTGCCCTGTTCCTGGTAGATATCAGCCACGAGCACATCGCACTGGCAGAAGCTAAACGTCTGGGCATCGCTACTTTCGGTATGGTGGATACTAACTCCGATCCTACTAAAGTTGATTTCGCTATTCCTGCGAACGACGACGCGACTAAATCTATCGCGATCATCGTTAACTACATCGCTGCTGCAATCGCAGAAGGCCTGTCTGAAAGGGCTACCGACAAAACTGACGACGTAGCTGAAGAAGAAGAAGCAGACAACAAAGCACGCAAATTCGAGCTGGAAGGCGGCGAAGGCGAGCGCGGTGAAAGAGGTCGTCGTCCCGGCGGTCCCGGAGCTGGTGGTCCTGGTGGCGGCCGTGGCGGTAACAACCGTGGCGGTGGTCAAGGCGGCAACCGTCCTGGTGGCGGTGGCAACCGTCCTGGCGGTAATCGTCCTGGTGGCGGTGGCAACCGTCCTGGTGGACAAGGCGGCGGCGCAAGAAGGCCTGCTGGTCCCCGTTAATTAAGTCAATAACCCGCTAGGGTATCAATAACTGTAATTGTTGAATTGCCTGAACTTATGAAATACTAAGGTTAAGCAATTCAACAATTCAGTATTAAGTGGTTTGGAAAGGGCTGCGCACGCAGGTTTAACCATTTGATAATTGACAACGCTCACTGAGCCCTTTTCCGATTTTGTAATTTGACACGTAACAATTAAAACTCTTTATATACCATGGCAACAATTACAGCAGCTGATGTAAACAAACTGCGTCAGCAAACAGGAGCTGGTATGATGGATTGCAGAAAAGCACTCGTAGAAAGCGACGGTGACTTTGAAAAAGCGGTTGACTACCTGCGCAAAAAGGCCAGAAAGTAGCTGCTCTCCGCTCCGACCGCGAAACTAAAGAAGGTGTAGTAATCGCAAAATCTAACGGTAAAACAGGTGTTGTTGTACTGTTAGGCTGCGAAACTGACTTCGTTGCGAAAAACGAAGACTTCGTAAAATTTGCTCAGTCTGTAGCTGACCTGGCTCTGGCTAACAACATCAAAACTGTAGAAGAACTGGGTGCTGCTCAACTGGACGGCGCTTCCGTTACTGATAAAGTAAACGACCAGGTGGCTAAAATCGGTGAAAAAATCACCCTGGCCCGCTTCGAGAGAGTTGATGCTGAGTCTGTAGCTGCTTACATCCACGGTAACTACCGCATGGGCGTACTCGTTGGTTTCAACAAAGAAACTACCGAAGAAACGGGTAAAGACGTGGCTATGCAGATCGCTGCCATGAACCCGATCGCTATCGACGAGAAAGGTGTTTCTGAAGAAACGATCGCTCGTGAGAAAGAAATCGCTATCGAACAGATCAAAGCTGAAGGCAAACCGGCTGAAATGGCTGAGAAAATCGCTACCGGTAAACTGGCTAAGTTCTTCAAAGAAAACACCCTGCTGCAGCAGGCTTTCGTGAAAAACGGCGACCAATCCGTTGCACAATACCTGAAGTCTATTAACGCAGACCTCACCGTAACAGGTTTCACAAGGGTAGCCCTGGGCTAATTCCCTTTAAAGATAAAAAAGGAGAGAATGTTAAATTCTCTCCTTTTTTTTGTGTATACTCGTAACCAACAGGATACCACCTGTCATGGAAACAGTGAAAATTGCCCCTGTATTTGTAAATTGCACCGCGAATGGTCGGGATCAAAAGAGGAATTCAATAACTAATCATAAAGTATCATGCTGCCAAAGTACAAACGTATTCTGCTCAAACTGAGCGGCGAATCCCTGATGGGCGAGGGAAATTATGGAATTGATCCGAAGGTGATTACTCAGTATGCGCTGGATATAAAGACGGTTACGGACCTTGGAGTGCAGGTGGCCATCGTGATCGGCGGAGGCAATATTTACCGCGGCATGAACGAAGCGGAAACGGGCATTGAAAGAGCGCAAGGCGACTATATGGGCATGCTGGCGACCGTGATCAACGGCATGGCAATGCAGAGCGGCCTGGAGAAAATGGGGCTGTATACGCGCCTGCAATCCGCTATTAAAATGGAACAGATCGCTGAGCCTTACATCCGGCGCAGGGCTATCCGTCACCTCGAGAAAGGTCGTGTGGTGATTTTTGGCGCCGGCACGGGTAACCCCTACTTTACCACAGATACCGCCGCCTCGCTGCGCGCTATTGAAATTCAGGCTGATGTAATCCTGAAAGGTACGAGGGTAGACGGTATATACACCGCCGACCCTGAAAAGGACAAGACTGCTACCAAATACGAAACCATCACGTTCTCCGAAGTGTATCAGAAATCACTCAATGTAATGGATATGACTGCCTTTACGCTGTGCCAGGAGAATAAATTGCCAATCATCGTGTTCGACATGAACAAGACAGGCAACCTCCTGAACGTGATTATGGGTAGAAATGTAGGGACACTGGTTAAAGGATAATAAACTTTTTCAGATAGACAAAAGGGAGATGCGAAGCCGTATCTCCCTTTTTTATGACTTTAACCAGCGTTGTATGGATTTTAAAGGGACGTGCGTCTCGTCCTTAAATGGATTCCAAAATACGGTATAGGCTATTTCAGCACTGCCGTCAGTTCTGACAATGGGATGGCAAGCGATATCTGTCCGGCCGCATACGCCGCAATTTCATAGGGCGTATAGCTAAACGTGATGTATTTATCTGTCAGATAAAAATTATCATTGGGCTTAATTGTCTTATCGAACAGCACAGCATCCAACCCTTCTTCCGGTTTGATATTATACTTTTTGCGAACCGATTTTCGAGTGCTTTACTTACCACGGCTTCATAACCCGGCTTAAAAACATCGCCCAGTGTAAGGGCTTTATTTTTTGACAGATCGAACACAGTATAACGCGAACCGCCGTTGCCATGCGCCCCGCCTGTATATTCATAATACGACTGCTCCACCGCGAGCAGCGGATATTTGTTCCACACCACTACATCGGACACATGCGCATCCCAATGATTCGTAGCTGCGCGGGCGTAAGTCGTATCTACATCCTTTAAATCTCCAATGGAGGAAGCAGTAAACTCGCTGGCTACTGACCTGGCATATTCTTCCCCCTTCGTAAAACGTTGCTTGCTGGGCTGCGTGAGGCTATCCCGGATCATTTGAAGGGTTTGCTCGGGTGCACCACCGACAGGCCAAAGGATTTCTACCGTTGACGTAGCGGACGCGGATTCGGGGTCATCGTTGCGAACACGAACGGTATCACCGGCAGTGATCAGCTGCATTTCTATAATGCCACTATTATCTTCTTTTAAAGAGAATGGATACGATTTACCGTTGCCTGTCCATTCGCCGGCATATGTATCGCCCACGAGTTTTCCTTTCAACATTTTTTCCGCGTCACCCATAGGGTCCTCTTCCAGCAGGATAAGGAAACCGGTAGTGTCCTGGCGGCTGAAAAGGCGGATCGGCTCCCCAATGCTATCGTATACATAGTAGCCGGAAAAATTATTTTCGGCGGAGCGGATGAGTTGCAATGTAGCCGGCTTGCCTGCAACAGTACCTTTAAACTGTTTATAGAAGCGGTTCGGCGCGTTTTTTACCCCGAGAACTCCCGCGGGAGTTTCTGTTACAGAAGTGCTGTCGTTGTGGTTGTTGGATGCTTTGGGCTGACAGGCGGCGATGCCGAGCAACGCCAATATGGGCAGGAGTTTTCGCATGGATGGTACTAATATTGGTCACTACAAATATAACTCCTTACACGCAAACTGCTAAAAATCATATTTGTTGCGCGGGTACAAATCCTACCTTTGAAGCAGCAAAAGACCAGTAAAATGTTAAACCAAAAAGTGGCCGATCTCCGGCAGGATTACCGCAAAGCATCGTTGAATGAAAGCGATGTGGCCCCTACTCCCCTTCTGCAGTTTGACAAATGGTGGCAGGATGCAGTCTCGGGTCAAATTGATGAGCCCAATGCAATGACACTGGCGACGAGTACGCCGGACGGGCGGCCATCGGCACGCATCGTGCTGTTAAAAAGCTTTGACGCGGAAGGATTCCTTTTTTTTACGAACTATCAAAGCCGCAAAGGGTTGGAGCTTGCCGCAAATCCGAATGTATCGTTACTTTTCTTCTGGAAAGAACTGGAACGCCAGGTTCGTATAGAGGGAACCGTTAGTAAAGCGCCGGAGCCTGTAAGTGATGAATACTTCCGCTCACGCCCTGCTGGTAGTCGTATTGGCGCCATTGCATCGCCGCAAAGCCAGGTGATCCCGGACCGGCATTATCTGGAAAACAAAGTAAAACAACTGGAAGAGAAATTCGGGAAAGAAGTTCCTGCACGCCCGTCGCATTGGGGTGGGTATATTGTAAAACCGTCACTGGTGGAGTTTTGGCAGGGACGCAGCAGTCGTTTGCACGACAGGGTGCAGTATAGCTGGTTGGCCGATGCCTGGAAGATTGAGCGGCTGGCGCCTTAATACCTTTTAAAAGTATACGGCGGAAGTGGTAATCCAGCTTCCGCCATACTAATACTTTCTTAGGCCTTTTTAGCTGCGGCTTTAGTAGCTGCGGCTTTCTTTGGCTTTGCAGGTCTTGCTTTGCCGAAAGAACCATTAGAGATCTTACCTTTCTTGGTTTTGATATCACCTCTACCCATGACTGAATTTTTAAATTGTGTTTGTTAATTTATTTATACGACGAACATACGCCGGTTTACGTTGCAAAAATAAAAAAGCAAGAAACAAAAATGTTCCTTGCCCGAATAAGTTGGGTTGCCAACTACTAAAGTTTGTCAGACAGCGCTTTACCAGCTTTGAATTTAGCCACTTTTTTAGCTTTGATCTTGATGATCTGGCCAGTCTGCGGGTTTCTACCGTTACGTGCAGCACGTTTAGATACGGAGAAAGTACCGAAGCCTACTAAAGTTACTTTGCCACCTTTTTTCAGGGTATCAGCAACAGCTTTAGTGAAAGAATCCAGCGCTTCGTTAGCTTGGGTTTTGGTGATGCCAGCATCTTTGGCAAGTTTGTCTACTAATTCGGCTTTGTTCATAGTTAGTTAAGATTTAACTAGTGAGAAAATGTTTGATGTGAGCAAATATAGCGCGTTTTATCAGATTACCAAATTTTTCAAAAATTTCTGAACTGAATTTTTTCGGCTGAAAAACCCTACTGGTAACGGTTCCAGCTGATCGGTGCATGTTCAAGATGTACCCGTTGCACCACATATTTTGCTCAAAACACTGTACCACAAAGGGTTTGAAGGCTCATCATGCAGCAACGCCGCAACTTCCCAACTATTGTACCAAACCCGAAAGCCCTTGAAAATAGTGAATTTCCTGTGGATAAGTTTAACATTACTGTAACCCTTAAACCACCTGCATCACGGTTCTGAAGGCGACAAACTGGTCTCCGAACATGGCGTAAGACCGTTGCCGGAGGCGGGATGCGTGCTCCTGGATATACGTTTCATAGTTCTCGAGCGTATCCGTATAATATTGAACAGTAAACGTAGGTCCATCTGAATCATCCTGCTCTAACAAACGACAGATACGGTAATCGTGAAAAAGGCCGGTGTCCATCGTTTCAGGAATATGATCGGCTTTCATCCAGTCCAGCCACCGGTCCTTGATGGCGTTGGATATCTTATAAGTTACATTATGAATAACCATGGGTGATTAGTCTTTAAGCTGTAAATAAACCGGGCAGTGGTCAGAGTGCTTCACATCCTGCCATATTTGAGCGTCGGCGATGCGGGGCTGCAGGGTATCGGTGACAGTAATATAATCAATACGCCAGCCCTTATTATTGGCCCTGGCGTTTGCGCGGAAGCTCCACCAGCTGTACTGATGTGGCTCGGGGTGAACCTGCCGGTAAGTATCCACGAAGCCGTTGGCCAGCAACTTATCCATCCAGGCACGCTCCTCCGGCAAAAAGCCCGAGGAGTCTTTGTTGCTTACCGGGTTGTGAATATCTATCGCCTTGTGCGCGATATTATAGTCCCCGCAAATCACCAGATTAGGGCGGGTCCTACGAAGCTCGTTGAGGTAGTTATAAAATTCATCGAGCCATTGATATTTATAGGTTTGTCGTTCATCGCCGGTGGTTCCAGACGGGAAGTACGCGTTAATGAGCGTTATATCGCCAAAATCGAGGTGGATTACGCGGCCTTCAGCGTCACTTTGCGTAAACCCATTTCCATATTGAACATTATCCGGCTTGATACGGGTGAATACAGCCACACCACTATAGCCTTTTTTTTGTGCCGGAAACCAGTAATCATGGAAGCCAAGCGCTTCGAACTGCGCGAAATCAACATTTTCGCGGTGTGCTTTCACCTCCTCGGAGGCAAATGACGTCCAGCTCGGCGGTACTTAGCCATTCTACAAAACCTTTTGTCATAGCGGACCGGAGGCCGTTAACATTATATGTGGCGATTCTCATGATATAAGTTTGAGGCAAAAATAATAGAAGCTGGGGATATTGGACGCGTGGGATATTCAAAGCTGAGATGGGATTGGGGCTGTCGGTAAAGGAAGGCACCCCTTGCGGAGTGCCTTAGTCATCTCGTTGCGAGGT
This sequence comes from Chitinophaga sedimenti, assembly GCF_023156195.1. Lineage (GTDB taxonomy): Bacteria > Bacteroidota > Bacteroidia > Chitinophagales > Chitinophagaceae > Chitinophaga > Chitinophaga sedimenti. The sequence continues at coordinate 5,049,745 of NZ_JAKUKA010000001.1, read as the reverse complement.
TACAACTAATTAACGCAGGAGGCCACCGCCGCCCAGGTTAATGCCGCCCAACAGGCTGTTCAGCAGGTTGGAAACGCTACCAAGCAGGTTATTGGTGCCACCGGTACCGCCGCCGATACCGCCCATGCCGCCACCAATGTTACCCAGGCCATTAACCAGCGAAGTCGTGTCAAGGCTAAGGCCCGCAGACAATACGCCATTGTTGTTAAACAGGCCAATGCTTAAGAAACCACCGTTTGTTTCCTGTGCAGTAGTTGCTTCCAGCTCCTGGCAACCATAGTTTTGAACTTGCAAGTTTTCCATTGTATATAGGATTTTTGGTTAAAAAAGCGTTGGTTATAAATAGCTCTACCTTCTCCGTCGCCATCCGTAACAACTTCAGGCGATATCTACAAACACCAGCTCAAATGATCCGGGAAAGTATTTGGGTGCTTGCCGGAACTACCGGCCTACCTCAGGGCTTCTTCAATAAGAAAAGGTTGGCTATTGCTCTATAGCGGTTGTAAACTTACGACGCATCGCCATTAATTGACTGTTCATTGCTGTTCATTTCGGGTGCCGGTTTTGCCGCCTGTTCATTTTAGGAATGGCACTGTTATTAGTAATTGATTAACATTTTTTATTCTGAATTCTCCCTAAACAATGTGTCGTTTCCTGTGTATTTAAACTGGCATTTTTCGTACTTTAACATTGTAAACCCCTTTGTTATGCACGCCTTCATATATGAATCAGGCTCCCTGATATGGATTCTGCTGCTGGTAGTAATTTCCATCATTCTGCAACTTTTATTGTTACGCTGGGCCATGCGGGTTAATGATATGATATTCTACCTGGATAAAATCAACGAGAAGTTATTCCACTTATTAGAAGAGAAGAAGAAAGAAAATAAAGAGGATAAATAATCCGTATTCCTTTATTGGCGGGTATCGGCGACTATTTGAGCAATGTTTGCCCAGTCTTGTTCATTCCTACAACCTTTATCTGTAGCATGGTCATACGAAAATGGCGGTGTTAACACCGCCACTAAAAATGAACAGATATGAACAGCGCATTTTTATAACATTCTACGTAATTTTCCACCATCAAATTAATACTGCCACCCTTAGTTTGATAATTTGACTATCAGCCAGCCGTATCGCCAGTACTAAGGCTGTACCAACCAGCCGGAGTATTGCACTGTAACGCCGGGAGGCGCTGTCCTCAAAAAAAGAGTGTCATCATCTTAATTTGAAGTATGCTTAACTATGACAATGCCGGGGTGGCCCTAAAAAGATGTTTCGTTACCCAAAGAAGCGAATCCCACGATGCCCCTCGAATCGGAAAGTGACCATGCGATCACTCCTGAAGCACATCATGAATACTCAATTCAAAGAAACCTGGAAATCTAAACCAAGGGACCAGATGGACGACGCCGCGCCCATCACCGCCAGCGATCCTGCTCCCATTAAGCCGAAATCACGTATGGCGCGGGTCTGACACCAATATCGCCAGAGGGCGTTATCGGAGACTTCATTGCTTCCGACCGGCGAAGGTATTGCCTAAAGGCAGTGAGATAAGCAGCGCAGTCCGGTAGCCACCACCACGGAAAAAGACCCTGATTCAAGCAAAAGAGTAATAAACAGGATACACAGGCAGCACCATGACCGATGAAAGGGCTAGTTCATCGCGATATGTTGCCTGAGCCTGCCAGCGCGGCTATGAATGGAACGTCGCCTGGCAGGTAAGTATCCACCACAACGAACCACCCACTTAAAAACAACACATGGAACGCACATTGGAATCATTCACCGCCTTTTGTTACCAGCGGCTTCCCATTTTGTCCAGGTCAGAACATAAAAAAATCATTCTCGACAGCCTCAAATTCCTTGTAACCTCCGAACGGATCTTGCTGTACGGCTTCGTAATCATGCCCAACTACATCAAAATTCTCTGGAGCCGGCAGGACGAATGGAACGAAAAAAACGTGCAACAGATTTTCCTGAAATTCACCGCGCAAAGGATGAAGCACTTCCTCAAAACGAACCACCGCGATGAACTGGAGCTATACAGGAGCAACCGCACGGACCGGCTCTACCAGTTCTGGGAACGTAAAAACGCGAAAAAACAAATTCAACTTTATGCAGACGCCTGCGCAGAACTCGCCCTTATACATATCGCGCCGTGCGATGTGCTAAAATATCCCTCACCACAAAACTACCCTTACTCATCTGCAAGGTTTTATACAACCGGCGAAGACAAATGGAAGATGCTCGTCCGGCTGAGCGACCACGCACCATCTTCTTTACCGGTCAGCAGATCGCGTACACGGGGCAGGTAACTTCAAATACAAAAGGCCAAAAACATGAATACTCCCGCTCATCCCTTATTTTTGCAGATGACACGGGAAACACATTTTCCTGGCTGGGGCAATAGCCTTAACTTTAAGTACCAACATAAGGAATGACAGCACGCGACAATCAACAATACATACAAAAGTTTACGGAAGTTTATACCCGCCTCAATGAAAGGCAGCGCGACGCCGTAGACCACACCGAAGGTCCGGTAATGGTAATCGCCGGGCCGGGCACAGGAAAACCCAGATCCTGGCTTCCAGGATTGGAAAAATCCTTCAGGATACCGACTTCCTGCCACAAAACATACTGTGCCTTACTTATACAGACGCCGGCACCGTTGCCATGCGCAAACGCCTGACCGACTTTATCGGACCAGATGCGTACCGTGTAAACATTCACACGTTCCACTCATTTTGTAACGAAGTGATACAGGACAACCTGTCGCTCTTCGAAAAAATACACTCGACCCGATCTCCGACCTGGAAAAAATCCAGATGCTCAAAAAGCTGATCGACGGGTTCTCTAAAGACAATCCTCTCAAACGTTACCGGGGAGACGTGTATTTCGATATGCGCAACCTGGCCTGGCTATTCTCCACAATGAAGCGTGAGGGCTGGACCTCTTCCTTCATCAAAGAACGCATCAAAGCCTACATAGACGACCTTCCCCTCCGCGATGAATACATCTGCAAACGCGCAACGAAATTCTTTAAGAAAGGCGAAGTAAGAACGGATAAAATCGAAACAGAAAAGGAAAAAATGCTTCGCCTGGAAGCGGCTGTCGAGCAATTCGACATCTTCCAGGAAATGATGCTGAAGGCCAATCGTTATGACTTCGATGACATGATCAATTGGGTGATCCGCGTGTTTGAGCAAAATGACGCACTATTGGCCGACTATAAAGAACGATTCCAATACCTGCTGGTAGATGAATACCAGGATACCAGCGGTACACAGAACCGACTTATACAGCTGCTGATAAAAGACGAGGAGAAGCCAAATGTGTTCGTAGTGGGGGACGATGACCAATCAATATACCGCTTCCAGGGGAGCGAACATTGAAAACATGGAGCTTTTCGCGAGCAGCTTCGCGGAAGACCTGCACACGGTGGTGCTTACACAGAACTACCGCTCTGTTCAGAACGTGCTCGATGCTTCCATGACGCTGATCGAAAACAATGGAAACTCACGCCTCGTAAATCAGCTGCCCGGTCTCAGCAAACACCGGCTGCCAGCAATGATAAACTCGCGGCACTCGACATCCCCCGGAAATACATCGCTACAACACCAGTCGCGACGAAATGGCCGGTATTACACTCGAAGTAGAAAAGCTGGTAAACCAGGGCGTAATGCCCGGCAAAATTGCCATCATTTATAAAGAAAACAGGTATGGCGAAGAGCTCACACAGTACTTCCGCCTAAAAGGAATTCCTTTCTACTCTAAACGCAATACCAACCTGTTCGACATACCGTTTGCACGTAAGATCCTGCAAATCCTGCGCTACCTGGCGGCCGAATTGGAAACGCCCAACAGCGGGGATGACATCCTGTTTGAGATCATGCACTACGATTTTTACAAAATCGCACCGATCGAAGCAGCCCTCGTCAGCATACGTACCAACGAAAAAGTTACACCGACGGCAAAACGTCCATCCGGCAATACCTGCAGGAATGGAACAAGGCCCAGAACCCAACCCTGTTCTCTACCGCCCCGCCGGATGAAATCCTTGCACTGGGCGCACTGCTCGAAAAGTGGATGGCCGATTCGCAGAACCTTACGCTGCAACAGCTGTTCAGCAATATCATCGCCGAAGGCGGCATCCTAAGGCACGTCATGGATTCACCGGAAAAAATCTGGCTGATGAAGGTACTACAGGCAGTATTCGACTTCATCAAAGACGAAACCCACCGTGACCCGAATATGAAAATCGGCACGTTGATGGAGACTATTGACCTGATGGAGGCGAACCAGATTCCAATTTCGCTGGTGCAGGTATCAGGTAATGAAAAAGGTGTAAATCTTATCACAGCCCACGGCTCTAAGGGCCTGGAATTCGAATATGTGTTTATCGCCGGCGCCAACTCCCACCTTTGGGAAAAGAAGCGTAAAAGCAGTACCGGGTTCACGTTCCCTGACACGGTATTTACCACACAGGCTACGTCTACCGACGAACAGGAGCTGCGTCGCCTCTTCTACGTGGCCATTACCCGCGCGGAAAAGTACTTGTACATCTCGTACCCGGAATTCCGTCAGGATGGAAAACCACTGGAGCCGAGCATGTTTATCTCCGAAATCCTTGAGCAGCACATACTGCCTAACCATAAAATTGAACTGAAAGAGGAAATCCTGTTTGACTTTGAAGCTTTACAATACGGCAAAGAGTCTGCGCCGGAAATACAGAAAGTGGACCAGTTGTTCATCGACGCACTGTTAGGGAATTTTGCGATGAACGTAACCGCCCTCAATAATTACCTGAACTGTCCATTGTCGTTCTTCTATCAAAACCTGGTACGTGTGCCCTCCGGTCGCTCAGAGAACACCGAATTCGGCTCCGCGGTGCACTTTGCGCTGGAAAAGCTGTTCCAGAAGATGCAGACGAATCACAATGTTTTCCCGTCGAAAGATGAATTTCTACGTGATTTCAAAAGCAGCATGATGCGCAACCGCGAGTGCTTCACCCGTGAATCATTCGACCGGCGCATGGAGTATGGCATCGATATTCTCGGCGACTACTACGATAAATACCTCCCTAGCTGGAACACCATCGTAAGCGTGGAACGTAACCTGCGTAACATTACCGTGAACGGAGTACCCATCAAAGGTAAAATCGATAAACTGGAGTTCGACGGCAGTGAGGTGAACGTGGTCGATTACAAAACCGGCGACTATCAGAAAGCGATCAAAGACTACCGCAAGTTCGAACGGCCGAACGATCGCGACCCGAATGGCGGCGATTATTGGCGGCAAGCAGTGTTCTATAAAATCCTGCTGGACAACTATAAAGTAAAGAACTGGCAGGTGGTAAGTACAGAATTCGACTTCGTGGAGCCCAACAAACAGAAAGAGTACCACAAAGAGAAAGTCTTTATTACACCAGAGGATATCACGACAGTGACCCAACAAATCACCAGCGTGTGGGCCAAAATTCAGAACAAGGAATTTTACACCGGCTGCGGCAAAGAGGATTGTCGCTGGTGTAATTTTGTAAAAGACAATAAACTGCAGGTCGCCCTGCACCAACTCGTAGGCGAAGAGGAGGAAGAGGTATAAACGCCGGGGAATTTCCCGGGGCTAATTCTCCCCGAAAGACACTAAGTTTGCAAATACTTAAATACATCCGACCAGGTTATATGAATCAGACTATCAGGTTAGGGGCGCTGCTGTTGTTGGTGGTTTTTCCTGCTATTTAACGCAATGTGCCAATATTGTCCCCCCGGCGGCGGACCTAAGGATACATTGCCTCCAAGATTGCTGGGAGTAAATCCGCCTGATTCTTCGCTGCACTTTTCCAGCAAAAGATTTCTTTTACATTCGACGAATTCATCGAACTCGACAATGTGATCGAAAAGCTGATCGTGTCTCCCACTCTCAAACGCACACCGACTATCACCGCCAAATTACGTACGGTGACGATCGCCATAAAGGACACCCTTAAGCCCAACACCACTTATACGTTCAACTTCAACGATGCCATCCGAGATCTGAACGAAAGAAACCCGATCGAGGACTTTCAGTATGTAGTATCAACAGGCGACTACCTCGATTCTCTGCAGATCACCGGTACCACGTACCAGGCGGAAACCGGTCAGATTGACAGTACCATCGGCGTGTTTTTGTACGCCAGCATGGAGGATTCGATTGTATCGAAGGAGAAACCCCTTTACTATGCCCGCAGTAAGGGCGATGGGTCTTTCCGGTTCAAAACCTGGCGCCTGGCCGTTATAAGATATTTGCACTTAAGGAAGAAGATCGTGACCTGCAGTACACACAGCACTCGGAGTCGATTGCGTTTGTGGATAGTGCCATCGTGCTGGGAGCCAATATTTCAGGGATCAACCTGGCGTTGTTCCGGAGAAAGATACCGTGGCCATTCCAGTACCCGAAGATCAACCGGAGCCGGAAGAGCCCAAAGAAGGCGAAAAAAGAAACTGCCTAAATTCCTGGCCTCCGCCAAACTGGAAGGCGGCCAGCAGGACCTGGGCGAACCGATGCTAGTGGGTTTCACGATCCCGGTCCGTATGCTGGATTCGACAAAAATCTTGTTGCTCGAAGACACATCGCTTATTCGTGTGCCTATAATGGCTAAGATGGATGACACAACCCGCCAGACGCTCGTTGTAAACTACAACTGGAAAGAGGGCAAACCGTACCAGCTGATCCTGCCGAAAGATTTCGCTACCGATACCCTCAATCAGACCTTCGCGAAAGCGGATACCATCAAATTCAACTCGAAAGAAAGATCTGACTACGGAACAGTTACTCTTTCTTTTAAAATTACAGACACTACCTACCTCAAAATGAAGGATACGATAGATTTTGTAGTGCAGCTGGTGTCGGGTAAAGAGGTTAAATACACCGGCAATATCAACAGCGGTTCCCGGAAACGCGATCTCATTAAGCCCGGCCAGTACGACATCCGCATTCTGGTGGATGAAAATAAAAATGGCATCTGGGATACCGGTATTTACTATGGCAAGCCCAAAAAGCAGCCGGAGAAAGTATTTCCATTCCCGAAACAGGTGAACATCAAGCCCAACTGGAGCATAAACGACGGGCTTACCCTTTAGAATTTTTACCTTTGCAGTATGATTGTTTCTTCAGCTCTGATAGAAAATGCGGTGAATGAATTTGCTAAACTTCCCGGCATCGGTAAAAAAACCGCGCTGAGACTGGTTTTGCATCTGCTGAAGCAGGAAACGCCGCAAGTAGAACAATTTGGCGAAGTCATCACCCGTATGCGTCGCCAGATCAAGTTTTGCAAACAATGCCACAATGTGTCCGACGACGACGTCTGCAACAACATCTGCGCGAGCCACACGCGCAACCAGAAACTGGTTTGTGTAGTAGAAAGCATCCGCGACGTAATTGCCATCGAAAACACACAACAATTTAATGGCGCCTACCACGTGCTTGGCGGCATCATCTCTCCCATAGACGGTATCGGGCCAGATCAACTGAACATACACACGCTTGTTGAACGGGTGCGGCAGTCAGGCGTCGAAGAAGTAATCATGGCCTTAAGCCCCACCATCGAAGGTGATACAACCATCTACTATCTTTCTAAAAAACTTAAAGATCTACCTGTAAAAGTTACCACTATCGCCAGGGGCATCGCATTTGGCGGCGAACTGGAGTACGCAGATGAAATGACACTTGCCCGCTCCCTGACCAATCGGTTGCCGCTGGAAAATTATCTTCAGAACAAATAATACGTTAAAATACTATTAGCCGTCGCGATAGAATCAATCGTTGAGCCCGTTGTAAATCCTTGCTTATGGCCAATCTATCGTCAATCCTTCGGTGATCGTTCGATCATCGCGCGATGCCGCTCAGTGGCAGCGCGACTTTAACCAACTTTAACCGAAGGATCACCGAAGGATTGTCGAAGGATGACCGATGAATAGCGGAATTCCGGTGAACACACATGCGCCCCGAACGATACTATTTTTGCAAAAAAACCTATCCTCTTCATAATGAAGCGCTTACTTCTTCTGCCTATTAACAAATAATTATCACTCCATATGGGCAGAGTATGCCTAACTTTATAGGAATCAATTAAAAGCCGCAGATATGTTTAAGTTAATGTTATTGTCCGCACTACTCTTCGTCGCTCCAAAAGGCATCTACGATTTTAAAGTAGAAGCGCTCGACGGCAAGAAAAAATCAACTTCGCTGATTATAAGGGCAAAAAGATTCTCATCGTCAACACAGCTTCCAAATGCGGCCTCACTCCGCAGTATGAAGGCCTGGAGGCGTTGTACCAGAAATATAAAGGTCAACTTGTTATTGTGGGGTTCCCCGCCAACAATTTCAATGGCCGGAACCTGGTACGAATGAGGAAATCCAGCAGTTCTGCACCAGCAACTACAGCGTTACCTTCCCGATGTCTTCCAAAATTTCTGTAAAAGGCGACGACATCCACCCGCTGTACAAATGGCTGCTTGCAGAAAGCAAGGCGAAAAACTTGACGCCCGACCAGGTGACCTGGAATTTCCAGAAATACCTGCTCGACGAAAAAGGCAACCTGGTAGCCGTATTTCCTCCAAAAACATTACCGCTGGCGCCGGAAGTAACCGCCGCAATCGAAAAGAAATACTAATAAGAAGGCTGCCGGTAGTTCCGGCAGCCTTCTTATCCGAAAATCCGTATCGCCGATGAATACACTTTTACGTCCCTTACCTGCGTTAATCGCAGGCATTTTCCTTTTTTATTTTACTTCCTGCGCATCCGACGACAGCATGGCCGAAAACTGTGCCGAGTCGCAATGGAGCGCAACTATTGGCAATCGTTCTCAGCAATTATCGCTCATCAGTTCAACCATGATCCGCATTACCAAGGCAGAGGGCAGCTACAAGCTGCTCAGCCTCGAAGCGCGCACGGATTCATTTAAAGTAATTGCCAACATTACTACCGGGCGGTATCTCAACTATACCGACTTACAGAACGATAGCATACCGATAGGCATTTATACTTATTCTTCCCGCACAAAAGACACCAGCGGCCGCATTCTCATAGGTATGGGCAGCGGCGACGCTTATCATTTTGCCGTAACCGACTCTGCGATGATCAACATAACATCCGTAGACCCGGTTAAGCGTACCATCACCGGCAGCTACTACGTTTCCATTGCATCCCCCAAAATGACCGCCAGCGGCTTTTTTAGAAAGCTCTGTTTCCAGTCGCTCAAGTAAGCGCGAAGGCTATTAAATAATATGTGCTATTTTCACGGCCGAATCATTCGATCATGTTTTTTTCAGATATCATAGCACAGGAGGAGGTACACGAACAGTTGGTGCATGCCGTTCAAAACAATCGGCTTAGCCACGCCATGATATTCCTGGCCCCGGAAGGCGCCGGCGGCCTGCCGATGGCTTTTGCTTTTACACAATTCCTGGTGTGTGAAGACCGGCAGGATAATGAACCCTGTGGCCGTTGCGCTGCATGTGTTAAAGCGGCACAGTTCATTCACCCGGACATCCACTATTCTTACCCGGTAATTCCCCGCAAATCGGGCGATAAACCGATCAGCACCGATTATATCGCCGAATGGCGAGAGTTCGTATCGCAACAACCATACGGAAACGCGTACGACTGGCTGCAGTTCATCGGCGCCGAAAACAAACAGGGCAATATTACCACGCACGAATGCCGGACATCATCCGAAAACTGAGCCTGAAGAGCTTCGAGAGCGAGTATAAGATATTATTGATGTGGATGCCCGAATACCGGGCAACGAGGGAAACCGTCTTCTTAAATTGATTGAGGAGCCGCCACCAAAAACGATTTTTGTGCTGGTGGCGGAAAACCAGAACAGATCCTGGCGACCATCCTCTCCCGCACCCAACTCATCAAAATAAATCCCCTGCCCCGCGAAGCAGTGGTAAAAGCTTTAATGGCGCGCAACTTTACCCCTGAACCCGGGGCGCGGCAAATAGCCACCATCTCTTCCGGTAATTATCGGGAGGCTGTACACCTGTTGCAGCATGCCGAAAATGACTATTATGAGTTGCTCCGCAACTGGCTCAACTACATATTTACGCAAAACCGCGTGGCGTTGCAGGAATGGATAGAACATGTTTCTAATGCCAAAATGGGCCGCGAAAACCAAAAGCAGTTTCTCCGTTACTTCATCAACCTGCTGGAACATACCGTTCGCCTGCAGTTCATGGACCGGAGCCAGGTGGCTTTTTCGGACGAAGAGATCGATTTCGCCGGCAAGTTGCAGAAACTGGCCAACCTCGAACAGATGCAGCTGATTGTAGAAGAGCTGGACAATGCCTGCTACCACATTGAGCGTAATGCGAATGGCAAAATGCTCTTTCACGCACTCTCCATAAAACTGCAGTATATCTTCCGCAACCGGCCTATGCCGGTATAATCGTCCGGTCGGTTGTTATATAAGCCATAACACTTACCTTTGTCGTTAACGCGCTCGCTTTTTGTTTACTGAAACTAAATCAGTATTTTTAAAAGCGTTGAGCTTCAGACTGGATTTGTTTTATTTGTAAATTTTAAATTGATATAATATGGCTTGTGCCGGATGTGGTACAGGTGCGGAAGGGAAGCCGTCAGGGTGTAAAAGTAACGGAGGATGCGATACGGGCGGATGTAACCGCCTCAATGTGTTTGACTGGCTGGCGAATATACCCCTGGGTGATAGTTTAGCACCATTTGACATTATAGAAGTAAGTTTCAATAACGGTAGTCGTAAAGATTTTTTCCGCAATGTGACCAAACAGCTCTTTGATAAGGGAGACATGGTGGCAGTGGAAGGCGTAAGCGGCTTCGACGTTGGCATGGTAAGCGTTACCGGTGAATTGGTAAAGCTCCAGATGAAAAAACGCCGCGTGGAAGATACACCCGAAGTAAAAAAACTGCTTCGCCGCGCTACGAACGACGACCTGAACAGGATGAGGGATAATAAAGCCCGCGAAAAGGAAGCGCTGATCAAATCACGCGCGCTGGCCCGTAACCTTGGACTGGAAATGAAACTGACAGAAGTGGAAATGCAGGCAGATGGAAGAAAGGCAACCTTCTTCTATACCGCCGATGATCGCGTGGATTTCCGCGAGTTGATCAAAATATTTGCTGCTGAATTCCGCGTAAAAGTGGAAATGCGCCAGATCGGCGCCCGCCAGGAAGCCGGTAAGGTTGGCGGTATCGGCAGTTGCGGCCGTGAACTCTGCTGCTCCACCTGGCTCTCTGACTTCAAATCGGTGAACACCACCGCTGCCCGTTACCAAAACCTCTCTATTAACCAGGCAAAACTTAGTGGCCAGTGCGGTCGCCTCAAATGCTGCCTGAACTACGAACTGGATACGTACCTGGACGCACTCAAAGAGTTCCCTGAAGATGCCGATACCATCGAAACCGCAGGTGGCACCGCCTCCCTGCAGAAACGCGATATCTTCAAAAACCTGATGTGGTACTCCTACGACAACAGCAATAAACAATACCCGCTTACCATTACCCGCGTAAAGGAAATCCGCCACCTCAACAAACAAGGGGTGAAACCGGAAGAACTGAAAGCAGTGGAAGTGGTTAGCAGCAAGCCGGCTAAAGAAGCCGACCTCGGTTTTGTGGATGTGGTAGGACAAATCAGTCTCCGCTCCCTGGAAAAAGCTTCCCAGAAACGGAAACAGAAGGGTAAAGAAAAGCAACAGCAAGGGAAAGATAATAAAGGCGGCAGAGGCCCACAGCAGCCCCAGCAAAAAGCCAAAGGCGACAATGCTCCCAAACAAAAACAGGAGAATCGTCCCAACAGACCCGAGCAGCAATCTAAACCGGAAGGCCAGCAAAAGCCAAGGCAGGAAAACCGTCCGCCAAGGCCCGAAGGCCAGCAGGGACAGCGTCAGCGTCCCGAAGGGCAAAAGCCGAAGCAGGACCGCCCGCCAAGACCTGAAGGTCAGCAGCAGGGACAGAAGCCAAGGCCCGAAGGTCAGCAGAAGCCGAAACAGGAGAACAGGCCGCCTCGCCCTGAAGGCCAGCAACAAAAACCGAGGAACGAAGGGCAACCACAAAAGCCCCGTCCCGAAGGTCAGCAAGGTCCCAAACCGGGAGGCCAGCCCCGAAATGATGGGCAAAAGCAGGAAAGCAGGCCACCAAGGCCCGATGGACCGCAGAAGCCCCGGCCGGACAATCGCCCCCAGGGTCAGCGACCACCGAATTCTTCGCAGAACGATAATTAGTAATATATTTACAGCAGCGTAGTCAACAGACTACGCTGCTTTTTTAACCTTTCTTCAAAAACCGCTTAAACCTATTCCTATGATCGGTTTCCCTCCCAGGGCGCAAATGAGCGTTTACCTGGATCAGCTCACCCCTGCCCAATACCTTGCCCTCACCTGGAAGGCCATGGAACAACTCGGCTGGGACATCAGCAACGTCGAGGAAAACAGCATTACGGCCATCACACCTTTTTCATTGCGCTCCTTTTACGACCGCGTAGTGGTGAACATTTCCTCCTACGAGGCCGAATTTTCCAGTACCAGTATGGGCATGCAGATTATCGACTTCTTTAAAAACCGGAAAGACCTGCAACTGCTTACAGCGACCATCAGCCACCTGGCTGAAAGGCTTTCGGCAGAAGAACTGGAGCAGGAAGTAGCAACACGCCGGTTGAAATCGATGGACAAACCGGCACATTACCATATCACGGCTAATCGCGAGCGCATCGTGGAAGGCTTTTTCGCAGTATTTAAACCGGTACCCGGTTATACCATAACGCCCATCATCATTACGATCAACGTACTAATCTACGTGATGCTGGGCCTTACGATGATGTTCACCGGAAACTCGTTTTTATGGGTACATCCGCAAATCCTCGTGCAATTCGGGGCGGACTTCAAGCTGTTTACGCTCATTGATCAGCCGTGGCGTGTGTTTTCGGCGGTGTTCATGCACGCTTCCGTGTTGCATATCTTCTTTAACATGTACTTTTTAATGGTATTAGGCATTTACCTCGAACACATCCTCGGGTACCGGCGCTTTCTGGCAGCCTACCTTATCTGCGGCTTCGCTTCGTCCACGATCAGCATCTGGTGGAACGACCTGTTGCCTTCCGTGGGCGCATCCGGCGCCATTTATGGACTGATCGGCGTGTTGTTCGCCATGTTCAGCATCAAAAACCTCATCGAACCCAGGGAACGTAAAGCATTGCTGAGCAGCATACTAATCACTATTGTCGTAACAAACGTCCTGTCATTTGTAACCAAAAGCAACACGGACCATGGCGCGCATTACGGCGGGCTGGTATTCGGCTTTATATTGACACATGCCTATTACTTCGGGGTGTTTCAGGATAAAAAGCCTGGCTCAAAAAGTGGGCGTTCCCAAGCGCGGCCGGTTTAATTACCGTACTGGCACTGATATTTTTCTTTTGCATGAAGTGGGGCGCCGAAGACTACCGCGACAAAGTGCAGCGATTGGAACGTAATGAAGCCATGGCTGCCACCGCCTCCGACTACACGCTCTACTCCAACGGCCGCACTATCATGAGCGACCGCACAACGGCCAACAAAATCAAAAACTTTGGCATTTACTACTTCGACGAAAACCTGGGCATGCTGGCCGAAATGCGCGAAAGCACCTTTTCCCCGGGCGCACTGCGGCTCAATAGTGCTTTGCAGGAGTATTATGGCTTATACAAACAATACTATGAGGTCCAATACCTGCGTGCCTCCGAAGGCAGCTACTACTATAACGCGCGCATCGATCAGCTGTGGGACGAGCTGGAAGTGGAAAAGAAGAAACTGGCAAAGATGGGCTGGGGCGTACATTAGTGCCATGTTCATATAGTAAAACACCCGCTTACAGGTTGTACGCGGGTGTTTTATTTTATAGGAAAAAGTTAAAGTGTGCGACGGCTAATGGGCCAGCGCACTGCGGCCGGTTACACCCTAATGCTCCTCCTCGAAAAATAATTTATAAAACTGCATGTTGTTTTGCTCGTCGAAACCACGCTCAATCATTTCACGGTCGCCATGTATGTATACGTGAAAGTTGCGGTCCAGCTTGAGGATGCTTTTAAATACGCGGCCGGATTTCTTCATCGCGGGACCAGAAATATCGAATTCATCGGGCACATCGAGGCGGTTTTCCTTTTGATAATGATCGCGGTATTCGCGGAATGATTCGATCGCGTCCTGGTTGCCAAGTACTTCGGTGGCAAATTCTTCCAGCTGAAACTGTTCTTTCTCTTTAAAATAAGTGGCCGTACGGTTCAGGAGGTCAATCTGGTCGGCGCGGTTCATATCATACTCCTCCGGCAAACGCTGCTCGACGAACTGTTTGCAAAGGTTCACCATAGTTTCGGTCTGGTGGTAATTATCCTCGCGTCGTACCACCTGTAAAAACGCATCTTTCCAGTACACCGCTTCATTTTCTTTGTTGCGGGTATCAATCACGCTCACTTTGTAGCCCTCGCCCCTCTCCATATTGAAGATCAGGCAGCCCTTATCCAGCTTGCTGATGTTGATGCCCTCATCATGATTCACCTCGTAATTATCACTGTTCAGGAACACTTTCAGGTACGTATCCTTGTTCTCCGACTTAAAAATCCCCACTGCTTCTACCTCTTCGCCATCAACGAGACAGCGGGAAAAATACACGATGTACAATTCACCGCCCTTGATCTTAGGATGGGTACTGTGTTTATATAAATGTTTAGCAATGTGCACACTTTGGTCCAGAAAGCTGTCCTTATCGTCGAAAATATTGCTGCAATACTTAAAGATCTCGTTCAGCTCCAGGTCCGCCTCGTGCGTAAACCGGAAATACTCGCCGTTGTTGGTGAAGGGCTGTATAAAATAGGTCAGCAGCAGGTTGGCCACCGTTTCGTCCGTCAGTTCAAAAGGCTGTTGCGAAAGCAGCAGCGGCTCGTCTTGCGAGGAGTTGCCTACTTTATGTATAATAAACCTTTCCAGGTCTTGTATCTGCTGTACGTTAATCATATTACCATCAATTTTTTGTGCCACCGGCGTCAAATCCTTCTTCAGCCGCCGTTGCGTCGCACGCTTCAACTTGTTCTCCCCTATTGCACAATGCAAAGGGCAGCCTTGTTAACACAAAACCGCCCTTTACGTTTATCAATATAAAATATTACATATTTAAACCGCCGCACACGCTCAGTGTCTGGCCGGTGATGTAGTTACCCATATCGGAAGCCGGGAACAGGCAGGCGTTGGCAATGTCTTCGGTCTTACCGAAACGCGCCAAAGGAATCTTATTGATATAGCCCTGCGCCGCTTCACCGTCTTTCAGGTAATTGGTCATATCGGTTTCCACAAAACCCGGTGCTACGCTGTTCACGCGAATGTTACGGCTGCCCACTTCGGCGGCAATGGATTTCGAAAAGCCGATGATGCCTGCTTTGGAAGCCGCATAACTGCTCTGTCCCGCATTGCCTTTTACGCCAATAATGGAGCTCATGTTAATGATGGAGCCGCTGCGCGCTTTCATCATCGGACGAATCACCAGTTTGGTCATGTTATATACGCTCTTCAGGTTGATGTCCATCACTTCATCCCACTGATCTTCGCTAAGGCGCAGCAGGAGATTGTCTTTGGAAATGCCAGCGTTATTTACGCAAATATCTACTGTACCAAATTCTTTTACCACATCGTTTACCATAGCTTCACATTCGGCGAATACACCGGCGTTGGCTTTGTATGCTTTGGCTTTTACACCCTTTTCGGTCAGTTTTGCTTCGAGCGCTTTCGCTTTTTCGTCGCTGCTAACATAAGTGAAAGCTACGTTTGCGCCATGTTCCGCGAACAGCAGTGCAATAGCTTCACCAATTCCCCTGCTCGCACCGGTTACTATTGCCACTTTGTTTTCAAGTAATTTCATTGTTTGTTGTCAGTTTAACAATTGGTAAAAAAATAGGAAAAAGAAGATTGGTTATTTTTTGATGAAGGCCGGGATTTCCTCCGGTGGTGGCGTTCATTATGAAGGCGTGGTACTTTATGCTGGCCGCCGAGTTTGCCCTTGCTCTTCAGCCATTCGCAGAAGGTGTTGGGCGGCACGCTGTGTACCAGCGGCATGCGCAGTGCGATATCTTTATGACGTTTTGCCTCGTAATCGGAGTTGATTTTTTTGAGCGTATCGTCCAGCACGGTCACAAATTTATCGAAGTTATCCGGTGCTGTTTCAAACTCGATCAGCCATTCGTGGCCCCCATTGCCTGCATCGGAGAAGTAAATCGGGGCTGCGGTATAATCGGCCACCAGCGCGCCGGTAGCTTCGCAGGCCGCAGCAATCGCTTTATCGGAGTTATCTACGATCAACTCTTCGCCAAATGCATTGATGAACGATTTGGTGCGGCCGCTCACACGGATGCGGTACGGCGCCAGGCTGACGAACTGGATGGTATCGCCCACCAGGTAACGCCATAAGCCACCGTTGGTGCTGATGATGAGGGCATAGTTTTTACCCAGCTCCACTTCATTTAGCTGTAAGGTACGCGGGAATTCTTTTCCGTATTCCTCCATGGGCATAAACTCGTAGAAGATACCATGGTTCAGGAACAACAGCATGCCTTCTTCACCCATAACGTCCTGCGACGCAAAGAAGCCCTCGGATGCGTTATACGACTCCTGGTAATGCATGTTAGGCTTGCGGATCAGTTTTTTAAACTGTTCGCGGTACGGCGTGAAGCTCACACCGCCATGGCCGTACAATTCCAGGTTAGGCCATACGTCGGCCAGGTTGTCGGTTCCGGTAAGTTCAAATATGCGTTTGATCAGAACGATGGTCCAGGTAGGCACCCCAACAATAGACGTTACATTTTCGTGTATCACCTGCTGCGCCATGCGCTCGATCTTCTCTTCCCACTCGTCCATAAGGGCGATGGAAAGATCTGGCGTACGTACCAGGTTACCGTAAAACGGCATGTTCTGCAGCATTACGGCGCTCAGGTCGCCATAATAGCTGTCGCCATCCGGCGACAAATTGTTTACCTGATGGCTGCCGCCGATGGCGAGCGACTTACCGGTAAGCAACTCCGAATCGGGAAAGTTGTTATAGAACAGCGAAAACATATCCCGGCCGGCGCGGTAATGGCACTCGTCCAGGCTTTCCACAGAAATAGGAATGAATTTACTTTTGTCGGACGTGGTGCCGCTCGATTTGGCGAACCACTTGATAGGCGTGTTCCAGAGTATGTTTTGCTCTCCTTCCATCATCCTTTGGATATAGGATTTAATGGAGTCGTAGTTTTGTACCGGTACCCGGGACTTATATTCTTCTATCTTAAAAATATTGGAGAACCCGTATTGTTTACCAAACTCGGTGTATTGCGCGGCGCTGAGCAAGTTTTGAAACACCTGCTGCTGTACCTGCAGCGGGTATTGCATAAAATACTCGATACGCCCCATGCGCAACCTTGCCAACTGTGATATTGCGGGACTTAAAATCTTCATAAAGGTTTATCCTAGGGTGAAATCGTTGATTACTGTTTAGCTGCCTCTTCCAGGTAATTTTTTCTCCTCAGCACGAAATTCTGGCCAAGATACACTTTTCTTACCTGTTCGTCTTCTGCAAGTTCTTCGGCCGAACCGGCTTTCAGAATTTTGCCTTCGAACAGCAAGTAGGCCCTGTCGGTGATGGAGAGGGTTTCTTGTACGTTGTGATCGGTAATGAGAATACCGATGTTTTTATACTTAAGCTTTGCTACAATTGACTGAATATCTTCCACGGCAATGGGGTCGATGCCCGCAAACGGCTCATCCAGCAGAATGAACTTGGGATCTACCGCCGTGGCGCGGGCTATTTCGGTACGGCGTCGCTCACCACCGGAAAGTACGTCGCCGGGGCTTTTCCTTACGTGCGTGAGACGAAACTCGTTGAGCAGTTCTTCCAGTTTGGCTTTTTGCTGTGCCCGGGTGAGATTTGTCATTTCGAGAACGGCGGAGATATTATCTTCCACGCTCAGTTTCCGGAAAATTGACGCCTCCTGCGGCAGGTAACCGATACCCATTTGGGCGCGTTTGAACATCGGAAGTTTGGTAATATTCACGTCTTCGAGGAATACTTCCCCCTCATCCGGCTTGATGAGGCCCACTACCATATAAAATGATGTGGTTTTACCAGCGCCGTTCGGCCCAAGTAAACCTACAATTTCGCCCTGACTTACTTCTACAGACACATGGTTTACCACCGTGCGGGCCCCGTAGCGTTTTACCAGTTGTTGGGTATGTATTCTAAGTGACATAAATGATCAAACTTCGCAAAAATAAGAAAATAGTACTCGCAAAGCCTTTATTAGCTAATTATGTACCGATATATTATTTTTGGATAGTTTTAACAAGCCGCCACTGAACATATGAAAGTAACCGAACATATAGCGCAGGCAAAGGATACGCTCATCTCCTTCGAAATACTGCCCCCCTGAAAGGAAAAAGCATCGAATCTATTTATGACCACCGGATCCGTTGATGGCTTTTAATCCGGCTTTCATTAATGTGACCTATCACCGCAGCGAACATATGTTCAAAAAGCGGGCAGACGGCTCCTTCGACAAGGTGGAAATCCGTAAGCGCCCGGGTACGGTTGGCATTTGTGCCGCTATCATGAACCATTATAATGTAGATGCAGTGCCGCACCTTATTTGTGGTGGGTTCAGCAAAGAGGAAACTGAAAACGCGCTTATCGACCTGGCTTTCCTGGGTATCGACAATGTGCTGGTGCTCCGCGGCGACGCTCCCAAAAACGAAACCTTTTTTGAACCGCATCCCAATGGCCACCGCTACGCCATTGACCTGCTGCACCAGGTGGCGCAGATGAACAATGGCATCTACCTGGAAGAAGACCTGGTAGAAGGGGTAAAAACGAAATTCTGCATCGGTGTGGCCGGTTACCCGGAAAAGCACTTCGAAGCGCCCAATATGCAAAACGATATCGAGCACCTCATCCGCAAAGTGGAGGCCGGTGCCGATTACATCGTTACACAAATGTTTTTTGACAACAAGAAGTTTTTCGATTTCGTGCAAAAGTGCCGCGACGCTGGTATAAAAGTGCCCATTATCCCGGGCCTAAAGCCGCTCACTTCCAAAAAGCAATTGTCGGTGCTCCCGCGTATTTTTCATGTGGATATCCCGACCGACTTCTCTAACGAAATCCTGAAATGTAAAACGGACAAGGAAGTGGAGGAGCTGGGGACCGAATGGCTGATTCAGCAGTCCTGCGAACTGAAGGCGGCTGGCATACCCGTGCTGCACTACTATACACTGGGCAAACCCAAAGTAATCCGGAAAGTAGTGGAGGCGATTGTATAAACAGCCACCACATCACTATAAAAAGAAAAGAGCCATCCGTAGATACGAGATGGCTTAATTTTTCCCTATAACTGTCACACCTTTAATAGTGAAACTTATTGTGATGATTCATTAAAAGACGCGCATCCCGGCGCATACCCCTATGCACCGGGAAATTTTTTTCAGGAAAGATCAAGCCTAGTAATCTTCGCGGTTAAACAGGTAACCAAGCGTTAAGCCGAGGCAGTAGTTTTTGGTGGAAGTGCCATTGTTGCGGTCCACATCAATAACCCCCTGGCAAAATTGGCGCTCAGCGATACGTGGTTATTGAATTCGAACCCCGCCAGTCCGTTGATGCCCATGTCCCAGGGAAAAATCCGCATCACGGAAGGGTTGGTATTAGACGAACGGGAGAACTGGATATCGCGGCTGTCTTTGGTGACAGTGGCTCCGTTGCGGCTTACCTTATAATCATACCTGCCTTTAAGGCCGTACGCGCCGTAAATACCTGCGCCAACCATAACACGGCCTATACCGACAGGTTGTTTGTACACAAGGTTTACCGGTACTTCAAGATAATTTAAACGCATGCTTGTCCCGGACGTAACATATGTATCAGTAAGGTCGGGCTGCTCGTATTTAACCGGCGTAAAAGTTGTGCCCTTGGTTACAAACCGCAGGCTGGACTGGATGTACAAATTATCCGGCGGCAGCGGAAAATTGAATAGCAGGTCTACATGAATGCCTTTTACCGGCTTGGTATAGGAAGCAACATTACTATAGTCACTTCGGTTTTGGCCATTAAAGGAAAAATCGGCAGATGTGTAACCTGCCTGCACACCCAAGCTCACCTGGGCTTTTGATACATTGGTTACAAACGTGGCTGAAAGAAACGTGAAGGCAAGGGAAATGCCGTAGAACTGTTTCATATTTGCGCTTTTTGCTTTTCTCTATTAAGTGCTCCGGGAAAAAATTCTTCGCCTGTGGGGTAATACGCTGTAAATACCGGCCTACGGCTGTTTACGCACGCAAGCAAGGGATCAGTTTCTCTGTATTCAGTTAGGTGTCCGGTATTAATTTGAGCTTACTTTCCTTCAGTAAATAGTTCTCTCTTGGGGGTTATAGGATAGCGAAACAAATTTGTCACATAAAGGTTGGTGATTTTTTTTCAAAAAATATCCAGCCGGCAGCTGTAGCACTAATATTTATTTTCATAATGCTTTGCTGCGGCTGGATATTTGTCCGTTGCCGTTATATATCAATTGGTTAGCGACCGAACTTATAGCCTACGGAAACACCGAAGGAGTTGTTGCGGAATGCATTGTCGCTATCTCCATCATGGCGAAGATTTACAAAACCCATCTCTGCATTCAGAGAGAAATTAAGGCCACTTTTCATTTCATAACCAATCTGCAGGTTACCGCCCGAATCGAATCTTTTTACACCATCCGGTAGTTATCATCAAAGATATCTTCTGAATTGCTGCCGAATTTACCGCCTACTGCATAAGCGAAGTAGGGTCCGATGCCCAGTAACATGTTACCGTTACCTACTTCCGGCTTAAACAGGAAGTTTACCGGCACGTTAATGTAATGAAGTGTTCTTTCGTAGCTGATATCGGTACCGCCGATGAAATCGCGGGAATCCTTGCTGCCTTTGCCAACATAAAGCAGGCTCGGTTGGATGTAAAACTCGTCCGCCAGGGGAATGTCGGCTGTAAAACCGCCACGGAACCCTACTTTCAGATCGCTGGTTTCTTTATTACCACCTACTTTTGTGGTTACACTAGAGAAGCTGGGACCGGCGACCACACCGAATTTTGTCTGCCCAAAGGAGAGGCCTGCAATACACAGCGCAAAGGCTGATAACAGAACTTTTTTCATGTTCGAAGTTGTTTATAATTGGTTTTTAATCGGGCTTGATTATTTACCGCCGAACAAATACGCCACCGAGAAGCTCAGTACACGGTTTTTGCTCTTGTCGTTACGGCCATCATCTTCGCCAGACACGATCTTAGCAAAACCCAGGCCATACTGCGCAGCTACCTGCACGTTGCCAAATTCAAAGCCTGCCATCAGGTTACCACCCCAGTCAAAACGTTTGTATTTGTCATAACCCTGATTAGGATCGCCAGTGTTGAACGGGGTATCGTCATCCCATTTAATATTGCTTTCGCCGGTTACTTTAGTAGCGCCGGAGCTAAAAGTATATTTGTTTTTACCTGCCACGCCAAAAGCTGCATACGGTCCTACACCTGCAAAAAACTTATTGCTGCCGTCGGCGCCTAACGGAATCTTACCTACGAAGTTTACCGGGATCTCGATATAAGATGGATTGGTCGTGGTTTTTAAATAATCTACATCGCTGGAGTTACCTCTTTCGATTTTAGAACCCTTAGTGCTGTAAAAAACACCTGGTTGCAGCGATAAGATTGGCGATAATGGGAAGTCGGCGATTACGCCCGCATTCCAGGAAGGAAGCATGTTGGCGTTGTCGGAGGTGCCATCATTCGCGTTGGAAATGTTAGAGAGGTTGAAACCACCTTTGATACCCACCCTTGCCTGTGCACTAACGCTTGCTGCAAAAGCTACTGCTGCAATGGAACATAAAATTTTCTTTGTCATAACCTTAGAAGTTTAATTGATTGTTTTGGTTTGCTTGCGAGAAGCAGAAGCCAAAGAACGTGCCAAAAGGCTGTCGTCATTTGGCAATCAATTGACATACAGGTTATTGCAAAGGGTTTAAGCAGGTCTTATTTAATCGCTGTTGTTGGTGTTTGTTTGTCCAGATGTTGTAGAAATCCGATCAATTGTTCCACGCCTAAACGTTTCGCAACGATCTTTTTCTTCTCATCAAGCAGGTAAATTACAGGTGTGCTGTATACATCGTAGAGGCGGCGGTAATTGCTCTTTTGTTGCGGGTCCCAAGCGTGCACCCATCCGGAGAGCTTGTTCTTTTTGATGAAAGCCTGCCAATCCTCTTTGGAGCCTTCTGTTTTAACCCCCATTACTGCTATGCCCTTATTGCGCCAGATGGCGTTGAACGCCGAATCGATGCGGGGCACTTCTGTTTTGCAGTGGCTGCAGGTGGGATCCCAGAAAACCAGGACGGTATATTTGCCTTTCACATTATACAACGAAACAGGCTTGCCGGTGGTATCTTCCAGCACCAGCGGCGGCGCGGGTTGCCCGATCAGGTTCGGGGCAATAGTATAAGCGCGTGAAATAATCTTGTTCTTCTGGTCTTCGGTAAGCCAGGTGGCATCGCCGGCCACATAATATTTTTCCACCAGGTGAACGAACACTGCGTCCATGCCCATGTAGGGCGAGGTTTCGTAGGTATTGGTCAGCCACCACAGCGTGAATTTGAACATTTCTTTATCCGCGCGGGTTTTGGTGAGAATTTTGTCTGCCTCGGCGGTAATGGAATCTGCCTCGGGCACAACCATCTGTGAAAAATACTTCTGTAGTTTGCCTTCGTACACGGGTGTGCGCACCAGGCGGCCGTCGGTAAGATCTGTATTATCCCAGTAATGCGCTTTATAATAACGATACGGGAAAGTGGAATCCGGTGAACCGTCTGCTTTCTTAGGCAGCGTTTGCGGCACTTCCGGTTCTTTCATCATCTTAAAAATAGCCGAAAGCAGGGCTTTCGGGTTTTTAGTGATGATTTCTTCTCTTTTATGTTGATTTTTTTAAATAACTCGGCTTGCACTGCGGCCGCTTTTGTCGTGTCTTCCTTTGTGCGAAGGGCCAACAGCCGTTGCATTTCGCGATTATCCGCCTCCAGGTTGCTAAGGTACTGGTTGTAGGAAACGAACAATTCATTATCGGGAGAGCCGGTATACACCGTACCTTTTACCAGGTCGGCCGTGTCCACGGTCATGGAAAAAGTTTGTTGCTTGTCCAGCAGCACTTCGGTATACCGCTGTCGCCCCGGCAATACCACCAGGTAAATGCCGCCGAGCGCCTTTTCCTTGCCTTTCAGCTGCGCCACGCCGTTGGGACCGATCTGGGCAGAGTCCATCAGGTAGGTGCTTCTGCCCATATAGTGACCGAGGTACACCGTTCCCTGCTTGTAATCCTTTACTTTAACGGAAATATCGTAACCCTGCGCGTGCAGGATCGTAGCCCAGAAAATGCCGATGGCGGTAATGAATAGTTTTTGCATAGGGATCATAAAAATAGGGAAAAAGGAGAACTTGTTTTCTTGTTACCTTTGCACCCGTGAGAAAAAAGCAAGTAGTTCTGGAAAACGTCCCGGTAAGTGGTTATGCCGCCGAAGGCAAAGCCCTGGCCCGGAAAGACGGTAAAGTAATTTTCATTGAAGGTGGCGTGGTACCCGGCGATGTCGTGGATGTAAGGCTTGGCAAGAATAAAAAGACTGGGCCGAAGGCAAAGCCGTGCATTTCCATACCCTTTCGCCCGACCGTACCGACCCGTTCTGCCAGCATTTTGGCGAATGCGGTGGATGCAAATGGCAGATGCTGCCGTATTCTATGCAGCTGGATTATAAACACCAGCAGGTAGTGGACCACCTTACCCGGATTGGCAAGATAGCCCTGCCGGACATTATGCCTATCCTGGGCGGCCAGGAAACCAGGTACTACCGCAACAAGCTGGAGTTTACATTTTCCAACAAGGCTTATCTCACCCAAAAAGAAATGGATGCAGCCGGCGATGGCGAAATTCCCCGCCGCAACGCGGTTGGTTTCCACATCCCCAAACTGTTCGATAAAGTACTGGACATACAGGAGTGCCATCTAATGGCGGAGCCTACCAATCTTATCAAGAACACGATCCGCGATTATGCGGAGGCGAATAACCTGGAATTTTTCGACATCCGGCAGCAAACGGGCTGGCTGCGCAACCTGGTGTTACGTATTTGTACCACAGGAGAGGTAATGGCCAACCTTGTTATTCATCATGAAGATAAAGAAGCGCGGGAGGCACTGCTCGATCATATTTTAAAAACCGTTCCCGGCATTACTTCGTTATTGTATACCATCAACCCGAAAAAGAATGATAGTATCTTTGACCGGAGCCGAAGGTATACTACGGCAAAGGTTATGTAGAAGAGCGGCTCGAAGATTTTGTCTTCAAGATCGGCCCCAAATCCTTTTTCCAGACCAATACTTACCAGGGCGAGGCGCTGTACAAAGTAACGCGTGAGTTCGCGGGACTAACGGGCAGCGAGGTGGTGTACGATCTGTATTGCGGTACAGGCAGCATCGGGATATTTGTATCCCGCCAGGCTAAAAAAGTAATCGGTATTGAGTTGATAAAGGAGGCTATTGATGATGCGATCATCAACGCTGAACAAAATAACGTAACGAACGCTACTTTTTACGCCGGTGATGTGATAGATATAGTGGACGATGCGTTCTTTGCCAAACATGGCGCGCCGGACGTGATCATTACCGACCCTCCGCGGGCGGGCATGCACGAAAAACTGGTGGAGAAATTGCTGGAAGTAGGCGCACCGAAAATAGTGTATGTAAGCTGTAACCCCGCCACACAAGCCCGTGACCTGGCCCTGCTGGACGCGATGTATAGCGTGGAAAAAGTGCAGCCTGTGGATATGTTTCCGCACACGCACCATATCGAGAACGTGGTTTTATTGAAAAAAGATAATTTTTAAAGCAAGCGCGAATCATGAGCTATTTAAGGCCCGGCGGCTTATTTTCCATCCCGGTGGTTATCAAAAACCTGATGATCATCAATGCACTGGTCTTTTTTGGAATGGTGACTGTAGAGTCGTCTGTTTCCAGGGATGCCGCTGATTGGATATCCAACCATTTTGCTTTGCATTATATTGGTTCAGAATACTTTATGCCGCACCAGCTGGTTACGCACCTGTTTATGCATGGTAGTTTCGGACACCTGTTTGGTAACATGTTCACCCTCTGGATTTTTGGCAGCATGCTCGAAAATTCGATGGGGGCAAAACGCTTTCTTACTTTTTACATGGCGTGCGGCGTTGGTGCCGCTTTGTTTTACATGAGCGTACAGGCTTGGGAATTCCACCAGCTTAACAGCCTTGTAAAGCAATTCCGGGATCAACCCAGCTACGAAACATTACTGGATCTGCAACGCCGTTTTCATATTGACAGGAACTGGCGTTACCAGGGCATCATCGAACAGTTTGGCGCAACTCCTAACGACCCGGGCATGGTAGCAGCCCTTAAAGTATTGGTTTCCCAAACGGCGACCTATTACCAAAATACCGCGCTGGTGGGCGCTTCCGGCGCTATCTTCGGCATCCTCTTTGGCGCAGCCGGATGTTTCCGAACGAGTTATTGTACCTGTACTTCCTTTTTCCTATTAAGATAAAATATTTCGCAGGTGTCATGATTATACTCGAAGTGGTGCGCATTGTGCAGAACAACCCGAACGACGATGTGGCTCACTTTGCCCACCTCGGCGGCGCGCTGTTTGCCTACCTGATCCTGCGAGGCTGGCAGCGAAGGCGGCATTAGCAGTATTACAAAACTTTAAACATAACTGCTTTTTTTTCATCGTTCCATCTTAAAAGCAGGGCACGGATTTTGAACTTTTGAAAGGATGGATTCTTTAAATTTGTAAACAAAGCATTATGGCCATGCACGCTGTAGAAAAAGAACGGACGCCACGCCTTTCCCTGGGCGAAGAACGGAATATGGTCACCCACTTGTTGGTTGTTAACCTGTCCGTGTTTATCCTGGTACAGTTTACGGACATCATTTACAAAATGGAAAATATGCCCGCCCTGTCGTTCGAACGCAGCGTGCTGGAAAACATCCGCGTGCCGGCGCATTTCTCCGAATTTATCACGCACCCCTGGACACTGGTATCAGCCATGTTCGTTCACACCCGCGTAATCGATATTGTCAGTAACATGATATGGCTGTGGGGCTTCGGCACCTTCTTGCAGCAACAAGCCGGTCACCGCAGGATATTACCCGTATACCTGTTTGGCGCGCTCACCGGTTTCGTATTTTACCTGGCTGCCATGAACCTCGTTCCGCCGTTTATGGCCATCCGTTCCGGCGCCTTCATGGCTGGTGCACAAGCCAGTGTAATGGCCCTGGCGGTAGCTGCGGTAGTCATTGCACCGAAATACCGCGTGTTGCCTGCTCTTATGGGGGCATTCCCTTCTGGATCATCGCATTCGTTTACTTCGCCCTGAGCATCGGCACACACACTGCCGATCGCGCAGAACTGACGCACTACCCCTTCCTCCTAGGCGGCGCACTGTTCGGCTGGATTTATGCAGCCCGGCTTAAAAAAGGCAAGGACATCGGCGAAGGCTTCAATAAAGCAGTACACGGCATCAGCCACATGTTTCACCCGGCTGACCAGAAAATATATAACCCGGAACAAATTCCGGGGTCCATCTTCCCTCAAAATCAAAAAGAAACGCCTTTCCGCAAAGTAGGCGCAGTACCGGAGCACCGTCTCGACGAAATCCTGGACAAAATCAACCAGGCCGGTATCGAGTCCCTTTCGCCCGAAGAAAAGAATTGCTCCTAAGAGCGAGCCGCGAAGAGGAAGGCGCCTGATTTTTACCGTACACACAAAATTCACGTACAAATTAGTGGCAGAGTGCTATTTTAGTGCTCCCTAACCTCTTTTAACGTGAATTTAGTTAAAACCATCATCCGGCGTTTGTTGCTATGGGGAAACGTAGCCCTTGCCGCCGGTCTTATTTTTCCGCTTACGCGCAGTATGTACGCCCCGATAAGTTCTGGCCGGCAGGTTTCGCCGGTTTCGGTTTCCCATTCCTGTTGGCGATTTGCGCGGTTTTGCTGGTTATCTGGCTGTTTTACAAAGAAAAAAGCGCTATTACTTCCTGATCTCCGCTGTGGCAATTTTGCTGAGTTCTAAGGCCATTTTGCAAAGCTGGGCGTTCCATCCTTTTCACAAGGCGCCGGAAAGCAGCGCGTCCGACTTTACTGTTATGAGCTTTAACTGCTCTATGTTCGGTATGCGCGAGTACAAAGACAACCCCGAACTCCGGCTTAAAATGTACGACCTGCTGGTAGAAGCGAAGCCAGACATCCTTTGCCTGCAGGAGTTTTACAGTAACGAGCATCCGGACCGCCTGCACAACGTGGATTCCGTGATCGTCCGGGGCGGTTATCCGTATCATTATTTTTCGAAAGACTTCACCCGCTGGGACACTGGCATTTCGGCACGGCCATTTTCTCCCGTTTCCCTATTGCCAATGTGCAAACCATTGACATGCTGGGCGGACCGGAAACGGAAAACATGATCCGCGCCGATGTGGTGATTGGTGGCGATACCGTACGTGTACTGAGTATACACCTGAAGTCGTACCAGTTTAACGAGGGCGATTACGCCAGTATTAACAGTGGCCTGGCGCAAAGCCGCGGCGTTGCCGGAAAGATGAAATCGACCTTCCACATCCGCGCTATGCAGGCAGACATTGTATCGGCCGAAATCTCGGGCAGTCCTTATCCGGTAATCGTAGCGGGCGACCTTAACGCCATCCCGGTTTCCCATACTTACCAAACCGTTCGCGGCAACCTGCAGGACGCGTTCCTGAAAACCGGGTTTGGATTTGGCCGTACGTTCTCCAGCCTGGCCCCTACCCTGCGTATCGACTATATTTTGCCGGACGAGCGTTTCCGGTACTGGACTTCCACATTTACCGCCGCTTCCGTTTCGAACACTTTCCTATTATCACAACGCTTAACATTAAGCACTAAAAATATTTGTTGCTGCGGGTAAATAAGCCCGCAGCAACACTTTTCGTATCTTCTTACCCCCTGCCCCATCCCATCTGCGCCGGCCTTTTTCCTTTTTTCCATTAAATTTATACCCGGCTATCACCAAACACGAAGCGTTGAGATTCTTACGATTATTCACAAGAGGGTTCTTTCTGACTGTAAATATTGCAGTCGTTATTTGCTTTTTGCTGGCATGCCTGGCCCCCTTTATCTCGCCGGCACGCTTCTGGCCGATCGGCTTCTTTTCGCTGGCGTTCCCGTATTTGTTTCTGCTGATGTTGCTGTTCGCCCTGTTCTGGCTCATTTTCCACCGGAAATACACGCTTATTCCAATTATAGCCATGCTCATCGGCTGGAAGTCTATTTCCTCTTTTGTAGCGTTTAACTGGCCCGGACAAGCGCAATCGGCGGATAGTACAACGAAAACTTTTACGGTGATGAGTTACAACGTAGCCCAGTTTGGCCTGTACCGCGACAAAAACAGTGCACCCACCCGAAAGGCCATGTTCGAAATGATCAAAGCGCAGGACGCTGATATTTTGTGCATGCAGGATTTTTATACCTCCGAAAAGAAAGGCGATTTCAACAACCGGGAAGATATCTCGCGCACCATGCACCTGCCGTTCCGTTTCTTTTCGAGCGATTTTAACAGGAATGGTTCGCAACACTGGGGATCAATCATCTTTTCTAAATACCCGATTTTAAAGTCCGATAAGGTAAAGCTCGACCTGGGGCCGATGGGTGAAAGTTTGATTTATGCGGATATCCTGCGCGAAGGCGACACCATCCGTATTGTAAATATGCACCTGGAGTCGTACCGGTTTAACCGCGAGGACTACAAATCCATCGAAAAAATTAAAAAGCAGGAAGATACAGGACTGGTGGCGGCCAAGGGCATCATGCAAAAAATGCGGGAAGCCTACGTACGGCGCTCCAAACAGGCGGACCTGGTATCGGGATTCATTAAGGAAAGTCCGCACCCGGTGATTGTTTGCGGCGACTTTAACGATACGCCGGCCTCTTACACTTATTTTACCGTAAAGGCAAGCTGCAGGACGTGTTCCTGGCCAAGGGCAACGGCATTGGCCGCACGTTCGCCAGCCTGGCGCCCACCCTGCGCATCGATTATATATTTGTGGACCCGGTATTCCAGATCCACAGCTTTAAAAAAGTGGAACAAAGCGGCCTGTCCGACCACTACCCGGTTATTACGAGCCTTTCCGTCCGGGACGACGCGGATAATTAACCGCCGCCGCCCTGCACAGAACATTCATTATATTTGCAATCCGCCCGAAAATCCAGAAATTCGGTCCACGATAATTGAATATGTCAGATTTTAAGATACACAACTCGCTTTCGCGACAGAAGGAAACATTTACACCCTTGTATCCGGGTCACGTTGGCATGTACGTCTGCGGCCCCACCGTATCCGGTGAGTCGCACCTGGGCCACGCGCGCCCATATATCACCTTTGATGTATTGTTCCGCTACCTGCAGCACCTCGGCTATAAAGTACGCTACGTGCGTAACATTACCGATGCCGGCCACTTCGAGGAAGAAGGTCGTGCCGCGGAAGATAAAATCGCCAAAGGCGCATTGCTGGAAAAACTGGAGCCCATGGAGCTGGTGCAGAAATACACCAACCTTTATCATTGGGCCATGTTGCAGTTCAACTGTAAAGAACCCAGCATTGAACCTACGGCTACCGGCCACATTACCGAGCAGATAGAAATGATCCAGAAGATCATTGAGCAGGGTTACGCGTACGAAGTAAACGGTTCGGTTTATTTCGATGTAAAGAAATATGCAGAGAATTTCAAGTACGGCATCCTGAGCGGCCGCGTGCTGGAAGACATGCTGGAAAGCAGCAACCGCGAACTGGAAAACCAGGGCGAGAAACGTAATAACGTAGACTTCGCCCTCTGGAAAAATGCACCGACCGAGCACCTGATGCGCTGGCCAAGTCCCTGGGGATACGGTTTTCCGGGATGGCATATTGAATGTTCGGCCATGAGCGGAAAATACCTGGGCAGCCAGTTCGACATACACGGTGGCGGTATGGATCTGCAGTTCCCGCACCACGAGTGCGAGATCGCGCAGAGCGAAGTGGCGCATGGTGAGCTGATGGCGCGTTACTGGATGCACAATAATATGATTACGATCAACGGTCGTAAAATGGGTAAGAGCTATAACAACGTGATTAAACTCACGGAGATGTTTGCCGGCACACATCCGTTGCTGGAGAAGCCATATGCCCCTATGACCATCCGTTTTTATGTACTGCAAACGCACTACCGCAGCACGCTCGACTTCTCCAACGAAGCCCTGCAGGCTGCTGAGCGCGGATTACAGCGCCTCTGGGATGCATATGAAACCTTGCAGAAATTGAGCTACGCCTCCAACGGAACGGATCTGAACGAAGAGCTGGAAAAAGAAGTACAACGCCTTTGCGAGGAATGTACAGAACATATGAACGACGACATGAACACCGCGAAAGTAATGGCCAATCTCTTTGAGCTGGCCCCGGTGATCAATTCGCTGCGCCACGGTCAGATTAAAATGAGCGAGATCAGCGAAACCACGTTCAACCTGCTGAAAAAAACCTGGGATGTTTTCCTGATCGATCTGTTGGGATTAATTCCCGTGAAAGCAGGCGACAGCAACAAACTGGGCGAAGTATTGCAACTGCTGATCGATATCCGCAAGGAAGCAAAAGCCCGCAAGGACTACGCTACTTCCGACAAAATCCGCAACCAGCTGCTGGACCTGGGCATCCAACTGAAAGATGAGAAAGACGGCACCGTAAGTTTTACTGTAGAATAAACAACAGAGGCAATGCAAAAATTAATGTGGATAACGGGAATGGCCATACTGCTGGCCGCCTGCCAAAACCAGCCCAAACCGGCGGAAAGCAGCGAAACCGCTACAACCAATACGCCTAATACTGCCGGCGTGCCTGTATTTTCGGCCGATTCGGCTTACGCATACGTGGCCAAACAAGTGAGCTTTGGTCCCCGCATACCGGGTACACCGGCGCAAAAGTTTGTGCCGACTGGCTGGAACAAACTTTACGTCCGCTTGCAGATACCCTGTATGTACAACGCGTAACAGTAACAGGCCCGCAAAAGCAAAAACTGCCCTGTATCAACCTTATTGCCAGCTTTAACCCCGCCGCCAAAGAGCGTGTGCTGGTACTGGCACACTGGGACACCCGTCCCTGGGGCGACCAGGACGCGTTTAACAAGAAAACGCTGATCGATGGCGCCGATGATGGCGGCAGCGGCATAGGGGTGATGATTGAACTGGCCCGCCAGTTTAAGCTGAAACATCCGGCTGTGGGCGTAGACCTGTTGTTTAATGACGTAGAAGACTACGGCGTTTCTGAAGTGGAAGACAGCTATTGCCTCGGCACCCAATACTGGGCTAAAAACCCGCATGTAAAAGGCTATAAAGCGAATTACGGCATCCTGCTGGACATGGTCGGCGGCCGCGGCTCGCAGTTTTTCATGGAAGGATTTTCCAAACGTGATGCGTACCAGCCCATGAAAATGTTCTGGGACGTGGCCAACCAACTCGGCTACTCGCAGTTCCGTTATGAAAATCCGCAGGACGCCGCCATTACAGACGATCACTATTATGTGAACACGCTGACCGGCATCCCAACGTTCGATATTATTGCCCTGCAGCCGAATGGCAGCTTTGTACCGCACTGGCATACCGCGAACGATAACATGCAGATCATCGATAAAAATACCCTCAAAGCTGTGGGCCAGACGTTGATGCAGGTGTTGTACGTTAATCCAATGGCGTACTAGGATACGGCCCGCGGACAATTCATCCGCCATGGCGAAAAAAACAAACATACCGGCGCCGGTTGAACTGGCTTACTTGGAGCATTTAAAGAAAGATAAGCGCCTGACAACAATAATTAATGAGCCGCTGGCCGTATTGCCTGTAAAACGCAATATTGCCCTGCGGCTCATTGCTTCTATTATGTCGCAGCAACTGAGCACCAAGGTGGCTACGGTGATTTACAATCGCTTCCTGGCGCTGTACGATGGCAAAGAACCTACTGCGGAACAAATAGTAGCGACGCCGCCCGAAACACTGCGGGCAATAGGGTTGTCTAATGCGAAAGTGGCATACGTACAGAACGTTGCACGTTTTGTGGTAGACGAAAAATTAACCGATAAAAAGCTGCACGCACTTGACAACGATGCGGTGATTGCCTACCTCACCCAGATTAAAGGCGTAGGGAGATGGACCGTAGAAATGCTGCTGATGTTTTATTTAGGCAGAGAAGATGTGTTTGCAGTCGATGACCTGAACCTGCAGCAATGCATGATTAAATTATACAAGCTGGAAAAGTTAGATAAGAAGGCACAGAAAGTGAAGATGCTGGCCATTTCCGCTAAATGGGCGCCTTACAGAACGCATGCCGCGCGGTATTTATGGGGATGGAAAGATGGTAAGTGATCCCGTGGTTGAAGGGTGTGACCTTTAGGTTTGTGAAAAGAAACAAAAGAGAAGATATTATTACTATTACTACTATAACTTTTTCTTTTTTGGTTCTTTTTTCTTTTTGTGAATTAACACGCAGATTGTGGATAACTGTAAGGTCAACCGGACTACGGCAGGCACTTTTAGAGTGACAAGGGTAAAACCCAGGTTGTGTTTTAATCCTGCCGTAGCCTGGTTTGAACAAAACCCAAATAGAAAATAAACGTAGAGCTTATTAAAGGTCTAGGGAAAGTTCAAACTGGTTGATCTCACTGGCTTTATTCATGGATCTTCGCGGGTCCCCAAAAGAAACAAAACCAATGAGTGTAAAATTCGTTCATTTTGCCGGAATAGATGTATCCAAGAGCAAAATAGATATCTGTGTGCTGCTGTCAGGTGATGTAAAGTACCCCTACAGCAACTGCTTTGAACAAAGCAATAAAGGATTTGCTGACATGAAAAAGTGGCTTCGCAGTCTGATGGGCAACGCTATCAAAAAGTTATTGATCTGTATTGAGAATACAGGGCATTATAATGAGGCCGTTGTTCATTACCTGGACAGCCAGCAAATAGCCGTGAGTCTGGAAAATGCCGCTAATATCAAAAGGAGCATCCGCGATATCCGTAAGAAAAGCGATCCCAAAGATGCATTAGACATCGCTCGTTATGCTAAGCATCATAGTGATGAGTTGCAGCTATGGAAAAAACCCATATCAGTAATCACCACACTTAAGCAACTACTGGCACAGCGTCGGAGATTACTGAGTGTATTAAAGGCCCTCAAACAGCCATTGGAAGAGAAAGCCTTCTATGACTGGAGTGGCGTTCCTAAAACCACAGCATACACAGCGGGCATACAGGGCCTTGAACTCGATCTTAAACGAATCAATGAGGACATCGCCCAACTGGTTAAGGAGGACGCCCAAATGCGCCGTCAGGTCAGCTTGATCACCAGCGTTCCTTCTGTAGGGCCTATCACCGCTTATCACCTCATCTGCTACACCGATGGATTTAAGCAAGTGAAATCGGGCAAACAGCTAGGTAGTTATTGTGGCGTTGTTCCATTTGAACGACGAAGCGGCAGCAGCGTGCGAAAGCCTGCCAGGGTCAGTCATTTAGCTAATAGAGTGCTTAAAAGCCTCCTGCACATGTGTGCCCTGACAGCCACCAAAATGAAAAACAGCTTTGGGGATTATTTTCGGAGAAAAATAGCCGAAGGAAAACACAAGATGCTTGTTATAAACGCTTTAAGAAACAAAATCGTCCTAACTATAACAGCCGTTGTACAAAAACAGACGAGGTTCGATAAAAATTATATCTACCAAAATTTGCAAAAACCATAGAAAACACAACGGCGGCTGCCAAGCGATATGCAGCTGGTTACATAAAAAAAAAAAGGAGAAGGCTGATCACCTTCTCCTTTTTTATGGCTACTTAGCGATTTTCAATTCATTGATAATGTTGGAAGCACCGCCCAGCTTGTCGATGCACCAGAGCACATAACGCACGTCCACACAGATGGTGCGGTTTTGTACTGCGTCGAACTGGATTTTGTGGCTAAGAGCTTCGTAGTTGCCATCGAAAGCCAGGCCGATCAGTTCGCCATTGCCGTTGATTACCGGTGAACCGGAGTTGCCGCCAGTGATATCGTTGGTGGTGATGAAACCTACCACGAGATCATTTTTCTTAGCGTCTTTATACTGGCCGAAATCCTTCTTCTTATAAAGTTCGATCAGTTTTTCCGGCAGGTCGAACTCATAGTCGCCTGGCTGGTATTTTTCCATTACACCGGTGAGGGTAGTTACATAATCGTACGACACGGCATCGCGCGGTTTGTAAGGTTTAACGGTGCCGTAGCTGAGGCGCATGGTGAAAGTTGCGTCCGGATAGCGGCTTTTATTCGGCTCGCGTTCGATCACGCCTTTCAGGTACAGGCGGCCCAATTCGGCGTTACCGGCAGTAAAGATGTTGTACATCGGGGCGTATTTGCTCACATAATTTTTAGTGAAGGCAGATGCATAACCATACGCGGGATCGTCCTGCAGCTGCGCGTTGTCGGGGTTGCCCATGAACGCTTTCCACTTCGTATCGTTAAAGATCATGGTGTTCGCGAACACGTAGGCAGCCCAGGTGCGGAAGGTTTTTCGTCATTCAGTTCGCCAAATTTGCGAACAGACTCGAAGAAGCCGATCGGGTGCTGGTCTTTCGGGATGTCGTTGTAATACATCATGGCAGTGGCGGCCATGATCTTTAAATCGCTCGGTTTATTTTCTTTTGCGAGGAAGTTGGTGCGCGCTTTATCAGCAGCGGCAAGTGCTTCTTTGACACCGGTCTTTTTAGCCAGCGCGTTTTCTACCTGTGCCAGCGAGCCCGCAAAGGCAGCCAGCGGTGAACCGTAGATGCCTTCGTTCAGGTAAACACGCAATTTAGCGTAAGGTGTCCAGTCTTTATACAGCTTTTCATATTGAGCAAATATGTTCGCGTATTCCGGTTTGTTTTTTGCCCAGTTGATGAAATCCGCTTCGTTCTTCTGTTTCTGGCCATATACGTCGTACTTCAGCAGTTGTTTGCTTTCGCCATCGAAGAATTTCCAGTAATTGGCGATGCCTGCATAGCTGGAGGCCAGTTGCAGTTTCACGGCCGGGTCTTTCTTCATTTCTTCAAACATATATTTCAGGCGAACGTCGCGGAGGTTTACCGTGAAAGGATTTTCTATGTCGGTTTTTAGCTTCACGCCGTAGGAGGTTTCGTAACGGTTGGTACCGCCGGGGTAACCGAAGATCATGGCATAATCATTTTCTTTTACGCCTTTTACTGAAACGGGCAGGAAGTGCTTAGGTTTTAACGGAACGTTGTCTACCGCATACTCAGCAGGCTTACCATCTTTAGAGGCATACACGCGGAAAACGGAGAAGTCGCCGGTATGGCGGGGCCATTCCCAGTTATCGGTATCGCCGCCGTATTTACCGATGCTCTCGGGCGGTGTACCTACCAGGCGGATGTCGGTGTAACGCTCGTACACGTACATCAGGAACTGGTTGCCTTTATATAAAGGACTGATACGGGCTTCCTGTGAAGGCATGCTAACCGCGTTTTTAGAAATTTCTGCAGTGATCTTCTGGATTGCAGCAGCGCGTTCGGCCCCGGAGAGGCCTTTTGCAGCGGTTTCTACCTGGGAAGTAACATCTTCTACACGCAGCAGAAACTGTACAGATAAACCTTTCGCCGGGATTTCCTGTTGCTTGTTCAGCGCATAGAAGCCGTTTTTCAGGTAGTTATGCTCCACCGTGCTGGCGCTGGCAATCGCATCGTAGCCACAGTGGTGGTTGGTGAAGATGAGTCCTTCGTTACTCACGATCTCGCCGGTGCAGCCACCGCCGAAGATGATGATCGCATCTTTCAAGGAAGATTTGTTAATACTGTACAACTGCTCTTTCGTGAGCTTCAGGCCTTTTTGACCATGTCGTTATACGTTTGCTGCCCCAAGAGGTATGGAAGCCACATGCCTTCATCGGCCTTCGCCAGGTTTGCCGCGAAGAGCAGCATAGCGATGAATACCGTTTTTTTCATAAAGAGGTTCGTTATTGATTTTGTCGTAAAAAGGAGCCAAACCTAGGTAATTTTTCGATAAATGGGCCATATAATAGGGTATAACATGGTTTTTTGGCTCAAACCGCGGACAACCGGCAGAAGTGGAATATCTTTTGCATTACGGATGACCTAAACACCCATTTGGCTATGCAAAACTATTTATTGATTCTGGCGGCTACGGCCATGATGTCGTGCCAGGAAAATAAAACGACTAATACAACCAGCGCCGACAGCTCCAACGAAAAGATCAGCGCGGGCGCAGCCGAGATCCGCGAGGGATTACAGGAAAAGGCCGATACGACCGGCGCCTGGTTTAAACGGCAGCGCGACGAAACACAGGCCGCCCTGGAACGCCAGCGCGATTCTATCGACAAAAAAATAGACGAATTAAAAGCTGATAACTCGAAGCGGGCCGACAAAGCGCGCGAACGCCTCCGGAACAGCCGCGAAAAGCTCAACGCAAGGCTGGACGATGTGAAAAATGCTACCGTGGAAACCTGGGATAAAACCCGGAAGGGCGTAGATACCTTCTTCCAGCGTTCGGGCCGCGAGTGGGAGGAATTTAAGCGCGACTTTAAAGAGTTGTGGCGGTAAACGTAACCGCTGTTCATTGTGAGGGCCTGTCGTGTGTGCAACGGCAGGCTTTTTATTTAAAGTTATAATATGCCAGACCGCTCTTAAACACACCGCCATTCAGCTCCGGCACAAAGGTTTTTACCCGGGTAATGCCATTTACGATATCGAAAACAAACTCCATTTCTTTTTCTGTATATATGCAATCGCGGCAAAAGCGGCCGGTGCGTAAAAGTGATAGTGCCCGTCTTTGGTTTCGTCAACCAGGAATAATTTATTCTGATAATCGCCGTCCATGAACTTTTCGACGATATAAGGCACGCCGTTTTCGTAAGAAATCTTGGTTTTCTTTGCGCGGGTATTGATGAAATAATTATTGGTGGCGAGGTTAACCGCCTGCACATAGGGCTTTATGATGTAAGCGTATATTACTACAATGCCTTTATACTCCTTTACCTGCGCGCCTTCGCGCACATACAACACGGAATCCAGCCTATAATTTTTACGATAAGGCACGCTGTAGTCGGTGATGCCCACGGTCATCAGTTTCTCTAAAGCAGGTATTGAATCAATTACCTGCTGCACTTTAGATATGCCGGAAGGTACGTTACCGTTAACGGGAGCGCTGTTGCCGGGAAAAAACATTACATGCACAAAATATGCGGGTGCGGTCATTGCATCGCGCACTTTCCGTTTGGTGAGCACGCTGTAGGACGAGCATTTTTTCCAGTCAGGCTATCTGTCAATTCGGTTTTCGTAATCGTGTATCCGGTATTTTCTTCTAAAAACAGGTGCTGGCCCATGGTCGGTTTGGCCATCGCCACACACGCTAACATCAATATTAATCTCATTTTCGGACGGTTTGCTGCATGCCATCCAATGGCTACTTATTGGCTAAAGCAATTATTATACCTCAATAAACATAACGGGTAAAGGCTATCAATTGATGTCCTTTACCCGTTAATCTATCGTTAATGCAAATATAGCTTATTTACCGAGTTTCCAGCCGCTGCGATATTCGCGTTTCACGAACTGGTTGGCCGGCTCAAAGTTGGTGATCTTCATATTTGGACCATCCCACAGCAATTTAATACCGCGCCCAGGGAATTTGCCGTCAGCATCTTTATAATCAAAGCTGCGGATGGCCAGGTTACCCATCAGCACAGTTTCGGTAAGCGGACCGGCAATCTCGAACGGAGAGCTCAGTTGTTTTTTACCATAACCTGCGATACAGGCGTTTACCCACTGTACATAGTGACCTTCCGGTACGCGTGCGATAGTTTGCGGCACATTTACTTCTTTTGTACGGGAAGTAGGCAGCAATGTTGGGTACATACCGTAAGTACCGCACATCATTTTACCTTTAGTACCCACGAAAATTACACCGCTGGTACCGTCTTTGTCGCCCATTGGTTCGTTCGGACCCAGTTCTTCCGGACGCGCGGGTTTCAGGCCGCCATCGATCCAGTTCATGAAGATGGGTTTGCCATTTTTACCGTTGAACTTCAGCCTTACGCTGGAAGGGGGACAGCTTTCCGGGAAGTAACCGCGTTTGAATTCGTCTACATACACACTGCCCACGCTGCACTCCACCTCGGTAGGATAACCCAGGTCGAGGATGCGGAACGGCGGTTCAATAATATGACAGCCCATGTCGCCGAGTGCGCCGGTACCGTAATCCCACCAGCCGCGCCAGTTAAACGGAACCAGTTTATCAACATATTCTTTGTAAGGCGCAGTACCCAGCCACAGGTCCCAGTCCAGTTCCTTCGGGATCAGTCCTTTATTGGCAGACCATGGAATACCCTGCGGCCATACCGGACGGTTGGTCCAGCAGTTTACTTCTGTTACCTCACCGATAAGGCCGGCATTGTACCATTCCATCAGCTGGCGCACACCATCGCCGGAAGCGCCCTGGTTGCCCATCTGTGTAACAACTTTATATTTTTTAGCGGCTTCTGTAAGCACGCGCGCTTCGTAAATGTCGTGCGTCAGCGGTTTTTGCACATATACGTGTTTGCCCAGCTGCATCGCCGCCAGCGCCTGGATGGCGTGGTTATGGTCCGGGGTAGATACTGTTACCGCGTCGATGTTCTTATGTTCTTTGTCCAGCATTTCGCGGAAGTCCTTATAGTACTTCGCTTTCGGGAAGGCTTTGACAGAAGCGGCCGCACGGCGGTCATCTACATCACATAAATAAACGACATCAGCCGGGCCTTTCGCAATTTCGGCAAGGTCGCTCTGGCCTTTACCGCCTACACCAATACCTGCTACACGCAGTCTGTCACTGGGTGCCGTATATCCTTTTCCTCCCAGTACGTGACGTGGAACGATCATAAAGCCAGCAGCAGCGGCAGCGCCGTTGCGGAGGAATGATCTGCGGGAAACGTGGTTTTCCTTAGTTGTTTTCTCCTGAAGCATGAGTGGGTAAATTTTGATTCAATATAAAAGAAAATGGAATGAAATAATAATTTCCGGTATAAATGGAAAAGAGGGTATTTTTGAAACCTACAACAAAACAACAGATTGCGCATGCCTGCTACTAAAAAGCACCCTGCAGCTCTGCCATTTCTATTCCTGGCGGAGATGTGGGAACGATTCGGTTTTTATCTCATCCTTGGCATTTTTACCCTGTACCTGAAAGACCCGGTTAATGGCTGGGGCATGGATAACAGCGTGGCCGCGGATATTTTCGGTACCTACATTGCCTTCGTATACCTTACACCCTTTATCGGCGGCCTGCTGGCCGACAGGATCATGGGCTACCGCAAGTCGATCATCATCGGCGGCATCCTCATGGGACTTGGCTACATCGGCCTTGCCGTACATAACCTGACGGTATTCTATGTGTCATTGGGGCTCATCTGTATCGGTAACGGTTTCTTCAAACCAAATATCAGCACGCTGCTGGGCAATGTGTATAACGACGATGCCTATAAAGCCAACAAGGATCTTGGGTACAATATCTTTTACATGGGCATCAACATCGGCGCCTTCATCTGTAACTTTTTTGCAGCGGCGCTGCGCAACAACATCGGGTGGGGTGCGGCGTTCATTGCAGCGGGTGTAGGCATGTTCATTGGTGTGATCGTATTTATTATTGGCGGTAAACATTACAAACATGCGGATGTGCTGAAGCCCGCCAAGCCGGAAGACATGCCCATGACGGCCATTATGATGCAGGTGTTTGTACCCGCGCTGGTGGTAGGTATTGGCGCATGGTTCATCCCCGGTAATATATTTGGGTCTGATAGCACGGATGCGTTCATCTTTGCCTGCCTGCCCATTATTTACTTCTTTGCCTCCCTGCTGCGCAAGGCTTCACAGGAGGATAAACGTCCGGTGGCGGCGCTGCTGGCTGTTTTTGCAGTGTCTATCATGTTCTGGGCGGTATTTAAGCAGAATGGTACTGCACTCACCACCTGGGCGCAGTATTATACGGACAGGGAAATTCCCGCTGCTCTTGAAAAACCGGCGCAAGGTCTATCGCTAGTGCAGGATATCATTTATAAACAGGATTCTGTAGTCGCATACGATAAAGAATTCCGCCTCGTGCGTGACGAAGCCGGCAAACCGGTAAAAGAATGGGGCACCGATCCCTACTTCAAGAACGTGGCGCCCGAGAAGCTCCCGGCCGAAGGTGCGACGGTGAAATTGATCAACACAGAGCTGTTCCAGTCCATTAACCCGGGATTTGTAATCCTGTTAACGCCGGTGGTGATCCTGTTCTTTACGGCATTGCGCAAACGCGGGAAAGAGCCTTCCACGCCGAAAAAAATTGCATGGGGCCTGCTGATCTCCGCCCTTTCTACCTTTATGATGGTGGCCGCGGTGTATGTTTGCAGCAACGGTGCGATCAAAGCATCGCCCTGGTGGCTGGTTGGCTCTTACGGAGTAATTACCATCGGCGAATTATTCCTGAGCCCGATGGGACTTTCGCTGGTATCTAAACTGAGCCCGGCACGACTCACATCGCTGATGATGGGCGGCTGGTTCCTGGCGACCTCTATCGGTAATAAACTCTCCGGCGTACTGGCTACGTTATGGGATAAGTATGATAACAAGGCTAACTATTTCCTGGTGAATTTCATCTTATTGGGAATTGCGGCGGCGATCATCTTCATGATGCTAAAGTGGCTGAATAATATTTTTAAAGAGAGTGTGAAATAAACGACAAGGCCGGCAATCAACGCCGGCCTTTTTTATTATGCTTCGTCCCAGGTCATAATCGTACCCCGGTCTTCGGGCTTAAGATATAATGGCAACAACCGCTCCTCGTACGCTACGTTGTACTTTTTAAGTACATCGTCCGGCACCCCGTCCCATACATTGGCTTTATTACCCTGGTAGCCCATATCTGCAATACCTGCTTTGCTGGTAAAGAAGCCAGTCGCCGTCAGGTTCCGCATCAATGTAAAAAGGCAACGCCCTGGCTCAGCTCCGGTTTGGCTTTAGCTGGATATGCGATCTGGTCTACAACGGCCAATCGTTGCTCCGGCGTGCTTTCGGAAAATATCTTGCCATGGGATTTGAAGCTGAACACGTCCAGCCAGCGTAATCCGCCGCGGATAGGTATTTGGTATGACGGCACATCTTTCGCCATAAACTCTATAAAGTCAGGAACACCTGCATCCGTGGCGCTGCCGGAGTGTTCATCTTTTGGAATGATGATATCCGCCAATATACCAATGGTGGCCATTTCGGCCGCGGTGAAAAATTTATCTGCATGCAGCTTTTCGTCGCGCAGTACTTCATCCGGCGTGCGACCGTAGCTATTAGCCGTAGTGGCAGATGTTTCTTTTTGGGAAGCCTCGTCATTGTTGCAGGCCG
The DNA here is from genome assembly GCF_023156195.1 of Chitinophaga sedimenti. Classification (GTDB taxonomy): domain Bacteria; phylum Bacteroidota; class Bacteroidia; order Chitinophagales; family Chitinophagaceae; genus Chitinophaga; species Chitinophaga sedimenti. The sequence continues at coordinate 5,008,214 of NZ_JAKUKA010000001.1, read as the reverse complement.
TTACCATGGCCCCGGCGGAAAGGGAGCCTATTACCAGCGCCTTCAGCGATTCTCTTCTGTCCATGTTAAATGTTTTGTTTTTTCAGTTCACTAACAATGTATTCTGATGCGCGGAGCGATAGGGCGAGGATCGTCCAGGTAGGATTTTTATCTGCCTGCGATACAAATGGCCCACCATCTACCACAAAGAGATTTTCACATCGTGTGCCTGGTTATAACGGTTTACCACCGAGCGTTTGGGATCATCGCCCATGCGGGTGGTGCCTACTTCGTGAATGATGCGGCCTGGATTTTCGAGCCCGTAGTTCTTTTCCGCACCAGGTTTATTACCCAGCGGAATACCTCCCAGTTCGTGAATCAGCTGCTCGAACGTGTCGTGCATATGTTTCGCCTGCCTGATCTCATGCTCGCTCCAGGAATAATTAAAGCGTAACACCGGGATACCGTATTTGTCCACTACGTTCGGATCAATTTCGCAGTAGTTATCCTCCCGTGCAATCGCTTCTCCCCTGCCGGCCATGCCGATAGTGGCGCCATACATGCGGCGGTAATCGTTTTTCAGCGAAGCGCCATAACCACCTGCGGTCATGCCGGCAACATGCGGTTGCAAATCCTCTATACCGAAGCCGAAGCCGTACATGGGCATCCCCATACCGCCGCCAAACTCAATATGGTAGCCGCGTGCGAAATCGAGCTTTTTATTATCGAGCCACCAGGGCACGTACATGTGCATGCCGCCTACGCCGTCTTCGTTGTAACGCTTGCGGTCCATGAGGTGCGGTACAAAGGCGCGGCGGGAGGCCCCCGTAGAGTCGTGCAGGTATTTACCGACCATTCCGCTGTTATTCGCCAAACCATTGTCGTGGCCGGAACCTTTGGAATTTAGCAGCAACCTGGCCGATTCGCAGGCGCTGGCGGCCAGAACGAACACTTTGGCGTTTACCTGGTATTCCTGCAAATCGGTTTTATCAACATAGGAAACTGCTGTGGCCTTACCGCTTTTGTCCGTGATCACTTCGCGGGCCATGGCGTTTACGTATAAATCCACGTTACCGGTTTTTAAGGCCGGATTCACCAATACCGAAGAAGATGAAAAATCGCCATACACCGAGCAGCCGCGGTTACACTGTCCGCAGAAGAAGCAGGCGCCCCTCTCTTTGTTAACAGGACGGGTGAGCATAGACATGCGGGAGGTGATTACCGGCAAGCCTATTTTGCGGCCGGCATCGCGGAGTAATAGTTCATGCAGACGGGGTTTCGGTGGGGGAAGGAAGAAGCCGTCCGGCTCGTTGGGCAGATTTTCTTTGGTGCCGAATACACCGATCATTTTATCGACCCGATCGTAAAAGGGCTTCACGTCTTCATAGCCGATTGGCCAGTCGTCGCCTAAGCCATCTACACTCTTATGCTTAAAATCGCGGGGCCCAAACCTCAACGAGATACGGCCCCAGTGATTGGTACGGCCGCCTACCATGCGGGAACGGAACCAGTCGAACTGCGTACCGCTTTTTTGCGTGTAAGGCTCGCCGTTAATCTCCCAGCCGCCGTAGGCAGCATCCATATCACCGAAAGGGCGGGTGGTATTTGCGCCGCGGCGGGGAGAATCGTAGGCCCATTTTAGTTGGGTAGATTGTTCGGGATCTTTAGGGTCGTACTTGGGGCCCGCTTCCAGCAGGGCCACTTTGAGGCCGGCTTCCGCCATTACTTTGGCCGCCATGCCGCCCCCGCCCCGGAACCAATAATGCACACGTCGTACACAGGACCTTTTTCCTTATCTCAAATGACATAATCGTGGATTTTCAAATTGAACCTTAACGTTTCTAAATCTAAAAATTAAAGCCGGTAAATGGAAGCTGTTTTTTAACTTTCCTATATGAGTGATCAGGCCTCCTACATATTAGGCGTCGATATCGGCACCAGTAGCACCAAAACCATCGCGGTATTGCGTAATGGCAAAGTAGTAACCGAAAGCCGGCAGTCGTACCCCACGCACAATCCGCAGCCGGGACAAAGTGAGCAGGATGCCATACAGCTTTGTGAAGCGGTGTTGCAAACGATCCGCGACGCGGTGCAACAAATGGGATATGCCCCAACTGCAGTGAGTTTCAGCTCGGCGATGCACAGTTTTATGGCAGTGGATGCGGATGGCAGACCACTTACGCCGCTCATCATCTGGTCGGACAACCGCGCCGAAGCCGCTGCTATTTCGTTGCGCGACACGCCGGAGGGCAAGGCGATATTCCGGCAAACGGGCACGCCGATTCACCCGATGTCGCCATTGTGTAAGTTGATGTGGATGCGGGAACATGCAACAACAGTTTTTGAATCGGCGACTTTTTCATCGGCATAAAAGAATTCATTTTACACCGCCTGTGCGGCGAGTACCTCACGGATTACGCGATTGCATCCGCCACGGGACTATTCGACATTCGCCAGAAAACCTGGAGCGATGCGGCATTAAAGCTGGCGGGCATTTCGGCAGACCGATTACCGAAGGCGGTACCATCATCGTATATCTTACCGCCGCTCAGAAAAGAAGTGCTGTCCGACCTCGGACTTTCGCCCTACACCGTGTTTGTGGCCGGCGCCAGTGATGGTTGCCTGGCACAATTGGGCAGTGGCGCAATCAATCCCGGAGAAGCGGCGATCACGATTGGTACCAGCGGAGCCATACGCACGGTAACCGCCGACCCCAGACCAGATGAAACCGGCCGCCTGTTCACCTATGTACTCGAAGACCGGTACGTGGCCGGTGGGGCCATTAACAATGGCGGCGTGGCGGTGCAGTGGCTCGGCAAGGTGCTTTCACCGGGCGCATTTGATGCAGCCGCCTTTACCGCGGACGCGTTTACTGTGGCACCGGGTAGCGATGGGTTGCTTTGCCTTCCGTATTTCCAGGGCGAGCGCGCACCGGTGTGGGACAGCAAAGCCAGCGGCGCGTTTGCGAATGTGCGGCAGCATCATACACCGGCGCATTTCCGGCGTGCGCTAATCGAAGGAATTTCTTTCAGTTTATATAGCATTTTAGAGGCACTTGGCCCTATTAAGCAAATTTCGGTGAGTGGTGGATTTACCGCCTCGGAGCCCGGATACAGTTGCTGGCGGACATTTTTGGATTACCGATGCTGCTGGAAAAAGAAAATGATGCTTCGGCGCTGGGCGCCGCGTTACTGGGGTGGCATGCGCTGAAGGAACTGGATATGTGGAGTTATACACCGCCGGCTGGGACGAAGGTGTTTTCGCCGGATGCGGCGCATCGTGCCGTGTATATGCGGAATTATAAGGCGTTTGGGATGTTGTATGGGCAGATGAAGGCGGTGAGCGCGATATTGGAGGGGTAATTGCCAACCGCTCTTCCCCCAGCGATGCCGGCATCATTTTTTGTGATCTAATTCCCATTTCAGCTGATCTCGATGCCATAAAAGTGTTCACGATGCCACTTTTTATGATCTGCATGGATGTTTTTTCTGGTATAAGATTACAAACTCCGATGCTGACCATCAAAATTTATGGCATCAAGATCACTTAAAGTGATCCCATGATCGTAAAATGTGACCTTGAGATCATTTCAAATAGCATCAAGATCATCTGAAACAGTAACCAGATCACATTTTCTGGTGGCGGGCATCATTTTAAATCATCTTTCATCACCCCGCGAAAAAGAAAAGGAGGCTTTTAAGCCCCCTTTCGAACATTTTCTCTAAATCCTGCAGCTTGAAGGATATATAAGTGAATCGCCCTCCCGGCGAAACACTCGGCATGCTACAGGCGAATAATTCATCAATTACGTTCTGCATTTCACGCGGCGTCAGCGGCTTTCCCCGAGGGATGGCGCTGTTGCGGGCCATCGAGCGCACCAGTTGTTCGCGGCGGTTGTGCTTCAGTTCGTGGCTGAAGTTTTTGAATTGCTCCATCAACCCTTCGATGCTTGCCTGTTCGTTCCCGGTTTGAATATCGGCCGGGGTGCCCCGCACGATGAAGGTATTATTGCCGAAAGGCTCCGGTCATAACCAAGCGCGTGCAGGTCTGCCAGCATTTCGGAGATGAGCACCGCGTCGGCAGGCAGCAGGTGCAGCGTTTGCGGAAACAGGCTTTGTTGCGTGGCCATCGGGGCCTCCGACAACGCACGGTTGTAGCGCTCGTACAAAATGCGTTCGTGCGCTGCCTGCTGGTCAATCAAAATAAAACCAGATTTGATGTGTGATAAAATATACTGCTGATGCACCTGCATTGGCACCCTTTGCGCCGTTCCTACCTCCTGCCAGCGCTCATCGATCACCGAAGCAGTGGCCGAAGGCATGTGACGTGGCTCGGATGCGGGCATGGATGGAAAGCTGTGTTGAGACGACGAGCCCGATGACGGGCGCGGACCTTCGTACAGGTCTTTCCAGTTTTTCAAATTGCTGTTGCTTCCCTTATCGATCACATGGGCCTGGTTAGCCTGCGTAAAACTTTTATAGATAGATGAGCCTACAGACAACGCCTGATCTTCGGGCGTAAACGGCTGCTGAATGGCATCCAGTTGCTGAATACCCGGGTCCAGGTCAAAGTCCGGGGCCGGCATTACACTAAATTGTGCCAGTGCGTGGCGGATAGCCGACTGCACAAAGGCGTACATCACCTTTTCGTCATCAAACTTAATCTCCTGTTTGGTAGGATGCACGTTGATATCCACATGCGCCGGGTCCACTTCGATGAACAGTACGTACAGCGGGTAACTGTCAGACGGTATCATCTCTGCAAAAGCATTCATCACGGCATGGTGGAGGTAGGGACTTTTAATAAACCGGTTGTTCACGAAAAAGAACTGGTCGCCGCGCGTTTTCTTAGCCGTTTCCGGTTTGCCGACGAAGCCATTCAGGTTCATGTAATCGGTAGTTTCCTTTACAGACACCAGTTTGGCGTTGTAATGCTGTCCGAGTATAGCGACGATGCGTTGTTTAAGCGATCCTTTTTCGAGGTGGAATAGCTCCTGCCCATTATTATTGAGGGAGAATTGCAGCTCCGGGAACGACATGGCCACCCGGATGAACTCATCCACTATATGCCGCATTTCCGCCGCGTTACTTTTTAAGAAATTACGGCGTGCAGGAACGTTGAAAAACAGATTTTTCATGGCGATGCTGGTACCAACCTGCGCCTGGCAGGGCTCCTGCTTTTTCACCACGCTGTTATCTATTTCGATAAAAGTACCAACTTCGGAATCGGCCCGGCGGGTTTTTAGCTCTACCTGCGACACCGCTGCTATGGACGCCAGCGCTTCGCCGCGGAACCCCATGGTGCGGATGGCGAAAAGATCGTCGATCGTATTGATTTTTGAAGTGGCGTGGCGTTCGAAACACATGCGCGCATCCGTTTCTGTCATGCCGCTGCCGTTGTCGATCACCTGTACCAGTTCTTTACCGGCATCTCTCAGAATGAGTTGAATTTCTGTTGCGCCGGCATCCACCGCGTTTTCCAGCAGCTCTTTTACAGCTGAAGCCGGACGCTGAATTACTTCACCGGCGGCAATCTGGTTAGCGATGTTATCGGGTAATAAATTGATGATGTCAGCCACTTTCTGCGCTTTTGCGCAAATGTAGCAAATTCCTGCGCCTTGTAACCGATGATGCGCGGCAATAGATATTCACAAGTCAATAACAAAACGTTAAAGTGAGGTTGCGGAATTATCGCCACAATCCAATACCAATGCTTCTTCGTAACTTTAATATGGTAATACACCAATGGTATGAATATTGGTGTTAAAATGTAGTTAACAGGTAATCAAGAGTAATATGAATTTGAAGAATCTGGTATTTTTGTTGATATCCGTTTTATTTAGTCAATGTTCATACTCCCAGCAACAAGGGAAAAATGCCAATCATATGGAGGATAAAAAAATCCCGTCTACTCGCGCACGGATACCAGCAAAGTAAGCATGACGGAAGACGAATGGAAGAAAGTTCTACCGTCGAAAGTTTATGAAATCGCCAGGGAAAAAGGCACAGAATGGGCTTTTACCGGCAAGTACTGGAATACCACCGAGAAGGGCACGTACTATTGTGCTGCATGTGGCAACCCGCTGTTTGTTTCTGACACTAAGTTCGAGAGCGGCTGTGGCTGGCCGAGTTTTTACCAGCCCATTTCAAAAACCAGCGTTATCTACGCACCCGACAATGCGCATGGCATGCAACGCACCGAAGTAATGTGCGGCCGCTGCAAAGCACACCTGGGACACGTATTCGACGATGGACCTCCGCCTACCGGCCTGCGTTACTGTATCAACTCCGTGATACTGGATTTTGATAAAGCGCAGGATGCCGAGAAAAAATATACCGACAAAGAAAAGGGAACCGACAAGCAACATTGACCCACTCAGCCGACCGTCTAACAAAAAGAAACTTTTTTTTCCGTACCCGATATGGCTATACGAAACAGCTGCATGGGTACGGATTTTTTTATCCCCTACCCCGGCCAAAGTCCAAAAAGCGTTATATTTAGTAGGCCTAAACTTACCCTTTTATGAAAGCACTAAAAGTTCTCGCCTGGATTATAGGCGTACTGGCCGCGCTGTTTCTCATCCTGCTTTTTGCCGCCCCGTCACATCTGCACGTAGAACGCTCCGTACAGGTCAATGCCCCGATCAATGTTGTATGGGAGCATCTCGTAAAATTTGAGAACTTCAATAAATGGAGCACCTGGCGACAGGCAGATACTGCTGCCGTATACACGATTTCCGGCGTCGATGGCACTGAAGGCGCCGCGACTTCCTGGGACGGAAAAAAGATCGGGAAGGGCAAACTGGAACATATCTCACTCTTACCATACAAAACCATCAAACAAAAAATATACTTCTATACCCCCGTACACATGGAAGCCGATGTGTTCTTTGAACTTGACGATACCGACGGCAAAACGAAAGTAACCTGGGGATTTGACGGGGAATACGAACGGCCGCAAAACATACTGGGTATGTTCATGAAAGGCGCACTGGAAAAAGATTTCCAGCAGGGACTGGATAATATGAAGAATGCTGTGGAAAAACAGCAGCCTGTCACAGTCAACAGCAAATGGGCAGTGAAAGAAACCGATTTTCCAGCCACCACCTTCGCCATGTTACGGAAGGAAGTACGCATAAAAGACATCGATAAATTTATCACTGCTAATTTACCCGCCGTATACGAAGCCGTAATGGCCGCCAATCTCGCGCCGGGTACGCCAACAGGTTTAATTTTCAGCTGGGATGAAAACACGGGTAAAACTGATATGGCCGCCGCCATTCCCGTACCGGCCGACAGTAAACCCGGCGCTGGCTACCAGTTGTATACGTTGCCTACGTCCAAGGGTGTGTATGTGGATTTTTACGGTCCTTACGAAAAAACGTACGAAGCCCACGCAGCGATCGACACATTTTTGAAAACGGCCAACCGCAAACAAAAATGGCCGGTACTGGAGCAATACATTACCGACCCCGCATCGGAGCCGGACACTACCAAATGGTTAACGAAGGTGATTTATCTGAGTGAGTAAGAAGCATACAAAGCCTGCGCCTTTAACAAGGCGCCTCCCGCAAAACAGCGTGCAGAAAAGCAGGAAACATTTGAAGAACGAACGGACTTAGATGTTGTAAAGTTCCGCGACTTAAAGCGGATGTTTTAATTCCTCGGGTATCGTCGTTGGCTCAATTTCTATAATCTCGTATAAAGCTAACTGGAATTTATCCAGCGGATCTTCCGCCAAAATAGCTTCTACTTCTTTGCGGGAAGATGCATTACATAAAATTACCGCACCTGTGCGCGGCTTGCGGCGACCCGACAGAAAAAAGTGTCCGCTTTGATAGTACTTCTCCAGAAATTTCTGGTGTGCATCCAAATAGTGGTCGATAGCGGCCAGGGGTCGGATGTACTGTAACATGATTAAATACATCGGCTTTTCAAATAAACGGTTATGAATCACTGATTAATACAAAGGTATATAAATCTATCAGATATTTATTTTTTATAATAAACAGTGTTTTATGCTGGAAAATGACCCGCAGTAGAGGTTTTTTCATCGCTATGGTTTTGTTAATAAACTGATTATCATCGTTTTTATTGTACAAGATCACCTTACGACACAAAATTCTCGTGTAAAGAATCCCTAACGCATTAGCAAAAAGTATTGTATTTTCGCTCCTAATTCTCAAAATCATCTTTAAAGTTTTTATGAAAAAGAACCTTTCCAAAGTTTTGTTGGCGATGAGTGCTGCCTTTGTAGTGCTGATGTCGTCGTGCTCGAAAGTTCCGACCCAGAGCAAGCACATTCCCAAAGAAGCGGCGTTTGTGCTGAGCATTGATGGCAAACAGTTGCACGACAAGCTCGTTTCCAGCGGAATCACTATGGACAAATTGTTTGAAGCCGTTCAGAAAGGCGATACGTCCAGCGAAGCTGGCAAAGCCATGAAAGACATTGAAAATTCCGGCCTCGACCTCAAAAGCCAGATTCTGATTGCCGGTACACCTAATGCAACCCGTGGCATTACCTTTAACCTGGTAGCTAAACTGGACGACGCAGCCAAACTGGAAGCGATGTTGAAAAACACATGACTACAGTAGAAATCAAATCTGAAGGCTCGGACTACAAATACGCCCAGCTCGGCGAAGCGGTAGTAGGCTGGAACAAAGAAGTGGTAATCGGTGTAGCTATCCAGGGTAGCTACGGCGAAACCAGCGAAACTGCTGCCAAAACCGAACTGACCCGTCTCTTCAAGCTGAAAGAAGCTGAATCTGCCAACAGCATTGATGGTTTCAAAAAGGTAATGAAAGAGAAAGCCGACATGTCATTCTACATGAACATGAGTTCTATCTATAACATGCAGCAAGGTGGTGGCGCAGAAGCAATGATGCTCGCCGGCCTGAAAAAACTGTATGACGGCGCTTATTACACTGCTACTGCTAATTTCGAAAACGGTAAAATTACCGGCGAGATGAAAAGCTACTCCAGCGAAGCGCTCACTAAAATCATCAACAAATACAGCTGGGATGGCGTTGACCTCGCTATGCTGGAAAAATATCCTTCTGCCAACATCGATGGTTTTGCACTGGCAAACTTCGATCTGCGTATGATCGGAGATATCCTGAAAGAAGCTGGCATGGACGGCCTGGTTAACATGGGTCTGTCTCAGAGCGGCCTCACACTGGACGATATCCTGAAAGCTTTCAAAGGCGAAATCGTTGCTGTTGCTTCTGACTTCGCTACTGTAAAGAAAACTTCTGAGTGGGATTCTACTTATACTTATGACGAACCCCAGGTTAAATGGCTGGTATCGCTGAAAGTGGGTGATAAAGCCGCTTTTGATAAAGTAATGAGCTCCCAGGTAGGTCAGGAAGCCTTCGTTAAACAGGGCGACACTTACGTACTGAAAGACGAAATGGCTGCTATGGGCAAATTCTCTGTTCACATCGATGCAAAAGCAATCGTTGTAGCATCTGACGCTGCCCTGCAGGCTGAATACATCGCCGGTAAAGGTAAAGCTACCCTGCCTGCTGAAGCTACCGCTGATGCAAAAGGCAAAACCGGCGTATTCTATGTTGACCTGGAAAAAATCCTGGGCAGCGCACCACTGGACGGTATCGGCAATGCAGACGTTGAAACAGACCTGAAAAGCCTTTTCAAAGATATCAAAGGCGTAACCGGCAAACCGAGCGGCAATGTGTCTACCGGTTCTGTAGTGGTAAACTTCAAAAACAAAGAGCAGAACGCCCTGGCGCAGCTGATCAATTTTGGTCTGAAAGCGCAGAAAGCGATCGAAGCTAAACAGGAAGAGCAGCGTAAGAAATGGGCAGCTGAAGATTCAGCTACCGAAGCGATAATGGTTGATACCGTTGCCGCTCCTGCTTTCTAATGTTATACTTTCTTTAAAGTGATAAAAAAGCTGCCCGTTTGGGCAGCTTTTTTGTTCCCACGCTTGGCAAGGCCAGGGAATTGTGTTAGTTTTATTGGCCGGCAAAAGGGCCGGTCAACACCATGGAAATCGCACTTCAACAGCTGGTACCCATTCCCCTCCGGGAAAAAATACTCCAGCAGTCATCCGATGTCTGGAACAGCAACATCACATTTCAGCAGGGCCGCTTTATCAAAATAAAAGCGCCCTCCGGCACAGGCAAAACCACCCTGATACATTACCTGTATCACATCCGTTACGACTACACGGGCTCCGTGTCGTTTAACGGTAAAAACTGGTCGGACTACAACGCCGAAGAATTATCCGGCATCCGCCAGCAACAGGTGAGCGTAGTGTTCCGGGACCTGCGGCTGTTCGATCAGCTTACGGCCTGGGAAAACATCGAACTGAAAAGAGTGATGATGCCACAACCCTATCATTCCCGGGAAAAAATCCAGGAAATGGCCGAACAGTTGCGGGTGACCCACGTACTAAAGCAAAGTGCCAAAACCCTGTCGTACGGTGAGCGCCAGCGTATCGCCATTATCCGCGCGCTCATGCAGCCCTTTGCATGGTTAATGATGGACGAGCCTTTCAGCCACCTCGACGATGCCAACGCCAGTCGGGCCGCCGCGCTGATCGCCGCAGAATGCAAAGCCCGCAATGCCGGCTTCATCCTCACCGACCTGGACGATGACCAGCGATTTGATTACGACGACCATTTCCACCTTTAATGCAATTGCCACATGCGCCCACTTTTTGATTTATTGAAAAAGATCATCCGCACCGGCGTTGGCCGGGTACGCTTCCTGATGGCAGGCATTGGACTGGGAGTAGCCATGTTGCTGCTGCTTATCGCCGCACAGGTGCACACCGATTTTAACGAGCTGCTATATGGCACCCGCAACGCCAACGAAAGCATGGACTTCCTGGTAATCAATAAAAAAATTACCAATGCCACTGCCGGCAACGAAAAAGCCAATTCGTTCGCGCCGGAAGAACTGGCCGATATCAAAAAACAATCTTTCGTACAAACCTTTGCGCCCATTACTGCCAACCAATATAAGGTGATGGCCGATATGCCTGCGCTGGGCGTGTCTTCCATGTTATTTTTGAATCGATGCCGGACGAGTTCATCGATGTAAAGGTGGATGACTGGAAATGGCAGGAAGGCCAGCGTGATGTGCCCATCATCCTGCCCACTAACTTTCTGGACCTGTATAACTTCGGATTTGCGCTGGGACAAGGTTCCCCGCAGATTTCGGAGGAAACTGTAAAGAATATCGCCAGCATCCGCATCAATATTTACAATGGCGTGGAGGGCGACATCTTTACCGGCAGAGTGGCCGGCTTCTCCGACCGCATCACCACCATCCTGGTACCAGACAGCTTTATGCGCTGGGCCAACGCGAAATACGGCACGGAGAAAGACAAAGCCCCTTCGCGCATCATCGTAAAAACAAAAGACCCATCGAACCCGGCGTTCGTCAAATACCTGGACGACCATGGTTATAGCACCGATAAAGAAAAACAGCGATTCTCGAAATACCGCGGCATCGTGAATATCATCACCTCCGCCGTTGGTTTCTTTGGACTGGTGTTACTGCTGTTTGCACTGCTGGTTTTCAGTATGTTCATTCAACTCGTTGTAGCATCCTGCAAGTACGAAATCCGCCTGCTGATTACGTTGGGCGCCTCGCCGAAACAACTGCGTCAATATTTAATGAAACAGTTCATGCCACTGTACCTGGTGACCGGCGTATGCTCCTTCATTTTTGTGTCAGTTTTGCAGTGGTGGGCAGCCTCGGTGCTGAAGAGCAAAATGATGTATATTTCCCCTTACCCGGGTCTCATGACTGTTGCCAGTACGTTGATTATCCTGCTGCTGGTGTACATCGTAAACGCCTGGAACGTTCGCAAATACATTCATCAACATTAAACCGAAAGCGCTATATGAGCGACAAAAAATTTGTACATACGGTGAACTTTTACCTGAAACCCGACCTGACGCCCGAAGCCGTAAAAGCATTCGAACAGGGCGTTACGGCGCTGAGCAAAGTGGAGGTAATCCGCGTTTTCAGCCTGGGCAAACCGGCATCTACCGATCGTCCGGTAATTGACCGGAGTTATAGCTATCAGCTGCTCACGGTATTCGACAGCCAGGCGGATCATGATATTTACCAGGTACACCCCGTGCACCTGAATTTCGTGGAAACCTGCAACCAGTTTTGGGAGAAGGTCGTGATCTTCGACGCGGAATCGATCTAACCTTGTTACTGCCCGGTGGATTCGCCGGGCTTTTCTTTTTCATTGAGCAGGAGAATGTTTTGTCCATGCAGCGGATTTCCATCCTGATTTTTCATAGAATGCAGGAAGCGGATCGTAGCCAGGATATTGTCTGCGGCGGAATCCGGGGCATCATCCGGCTCCGCCGTCTTTTCTTCCGGCTCAGGTTCAGTTGAAGTATACATGGCGTCGAATTTCATCGCACGAAGCGTTTCGAGGATGTTATCGGCGGCAGTTTTTTCTTCGGGTTGATGGGATTGGTCCGTTTCGCTATCGTCAACAGCGCTTTCATTTGTCTTTATTGTGTCCATCAAGTCGTTCGCTGCGCGGTATTTGGTTATCTCAGGAACTGACCCGTTCGATTGTCTGCCCGCCCTTATCGTTTCGAGCAGGTCATCCGCTGCGCGGTATTCGGTTATAGCAGGAATTGACCCGTTCGATTGCCCGCTTGCCGCTATCGTTTCCAGCAAATCATCCGCTGCATTCATCGCAGGAACTGACGCTGGCTGCTCCGTTTCCGTCAGCTCATCGGCTGCGCTATATTCCTTCACTGCAGGTGCTGTGGCTGGCTGCTCCGTTTCCACCAGCTCATCGGCGGCCGCTTGATCTGGAATCGCTTCCCTGCCCGCTTCTGCTGCTGTTACAGTTCCTTCTTCAGGCTGATGTGATTCTTCGTTCATCTCTGGCAAACCATCTGCCCAAATTCTCCCGGTTTCCCGCACTCTTCCTTCAAAATAAGGCTTTGCCGGTACCACTCCTTCTGTAAGCGGCGAATAAGAAGGCGCAGCAGGCACCTCCGGCGGTTCGTAGGAAACCAGTGACGAATGGGGCAATACAAACGTATTGCGCGCCCTCTCCGAAAACACCATATAAGGGATCCAAATAGCCGCCGATATGACTACTATCGCTTCCGTAACATAGTTAATTGCCAGCGTCTGATGCTGCCGCAATTCCTCCGGCAACATATGTATAACCGCCAGCACAGCTATCTCCAAAAGATAAAAAGTAATAAGGCTGCGCGGAAATATATCGCGACGGCGGAAAAACAACACGCATAACAGTATCGCATACACGGTCAGCATTACCTGGGATAACAATAATGCCACGAGGCCCAGTTGCCAGCGCGTACTGCCATTTCCCGGCGAGAGGAGCATGGTCTGCTCCCACGCGCCGTAGAAAAACGCGTCCATGTTCATCAATGCCAGCAACAAATAAAACGGGCGGAATACCAGGCCGATACCGAGTACAATCAGCCATCCGTTAATCTGCCACACCTGCACACGCGGCTTCAGCGGCCAAACGCTGCGGCGGGAATACAACACGGCCAGCGCCGTAAAACCCAACGTAAACAGTCCGCCCAACGCTACCATCAGCCAGTTCCAGCCGCCGCCATAGCTACGACCATCGTACACAGCGCCATGCGGATTAAACGTAAATAGTAAACTTACGGTCGATGCCATCTGCCGCACATCAGCGCGATAATCCGCCATAGCGTCCGACGGTACCTGCGAACTGTAAGTTTCGTAACGATAACGCAGCCGCACGACTTTGCCTTCCACACTCGGTTCGAAATCGAAACGATAGTATTGCGTGCGCAAATGCACCGGTGCAGGCGCATTCCCCCAGCTCACGGGCATATGCAGCTCCACTTCGTATTCCATGTTGTATGGATACTTCAGCGAAGCAGTGCTGCCATTCAGTTCTGTCGTTATTCCCGGAATCTGATCGGCCAGCATCTTCACATTGGAGGTGAACATCAGGCTGCCGTTTCTCATCAAAGTATCGTACATCCAGGCCTGGATGATCTTGTAATGCTCTAAAACCTCGTAAATATTATTGTCCTCCCGATCTTTCGTCGTCAGCGAGTCGGTGACCATCACGCCGAGATAAGTGTCGTCATAATAACTTCTGAAACTCTCTTCGCGCGATGCCATGCTATACAACGCAAACTCCGACCGCACATCGTCCGCAAATGAACCGGTATATTCCGTGCGCACGTCCAGCGTAGTAGAGCCATCATTTTCGGTAGAAAGCCGGAACTTTTCCCAAACTTTAATTTTGCCTGTTTCACCACCTTTCACCGGCGCCAGCCCCAGGCTGCCATCGCGGATGAGCAGTGCCCGGCCATAAGGCAGGCTACCACGGCTCGCAAGTGGTCCACGCTGATACGCAATCGTAGGATCTATCCAATATGTTTTTTCATGATAATCGATCGCTACGATCGCATGGTCAAACGCATACGGTGAAGGTTTTAATTCGATGATATCGCCTTCCATTACGGTATTGACGTACGCCATGGAAGCGCTAACGCCACGGGCTTTCAGCAAGGTGATCAGCAACAGCGACTTATCTTTACAATCGCCGAAGCGTTGGGCCAGTACACGGTCCGGTTCATTCGGCCGATGAGAGTTCTCTCCCATCTCAATGCCCGGGTAACGGATATCGTCCTGCACAAAACGAATAGCATCGAGGATGTAGCGCATCGTGTCATTACCCGCACCCCGTTTCAGTTCCGCAATTTTTTCTGCGAGATGTATACCCGCTCCGCTGGTCCGGTTAATTTTCATCGCCCAGTTCACCACCTGTGCCCGGTCTTGTACTCGGTTACCTGCACATAAGGCTCGTCGGTATCAGCAGACGTGGCCTTCAGCCCATCCTTCAAATTCCATTCGTACAGCCAGTTTCCTTTTATGGCTTTTTGTACCGGCTCCGGCGCGTCATTAAATGCCCGGAGGTCTAACTGCCGCGAGGGTGAACAGATCAGCGCGCGATAAAAGTTAAGGACCGGGTCTTCCGCAGAAAAAGTAAAAGAATTGAAGTACTTATCCTCAAAGATGGGATTGCGGCCCACGATCGAGTAAGCATATTCGAGCTCGTCGCCCTTGCGCACATCTTCAGGAAACAGCAACGCGGTGCCGGTACCGCGGTAAATGAATTGAGCCAGGTCCTTTTCCTGTTGCAGGAACTTGAACTTGGATGGGGTTAATATGTTGATGACCTGCCCGTTACGACGGAGCTGCACTTTGTGAAAGTATAATTTCTCATATGCCGGCCTGAACTCCACCGATATCTCTGCCCCGTTCTGCACCCCCGCTTCGGAAACGATGCGGCGAATTACGTGACGGTACACCGCTTTGTTTTCTACGTGATGCTGTTCCTCGAACAACAACTCATAGTAACCGTTGTACACATCTCGCGCATTCGGCTGCCTGGTAAGATCGGGATGATAAGGTGCGAGCCAGCCCGGCTCGGGAGTAACAGATACGCTCATGTTTTGCCCGCGCAGCATTACCGGCAACAGTAGTAACAAGCTGCCAGTCCAAAGCAATAATATACGGGCTACGCGGCTCATGAGCTGAAGATTATCCGGTATTAAAGGGACAGTTCATTCAAAAATACAAAACAAAGGGCGTTGCTACAGGAAAATTTCTCCTTCGAGATAAAGTTTCGCGTAACCGCCAATTTCCACGCGGGCGCCAAGATGGCGGCATTGCAGGAAACCTGTGCGGGCAGATAATTGCACAGCAGTCAGCTCCGCCTTACCCAGTTTGCCGGCCCAATAAGGTATGAGGGTAGTATGAGCCGAACCTGTTACCGGATCTTCCGGGATGCCCGATTGTGGTGCGAAAAACCGGGATACAAAATCTACCTTCTCCCCTTTCGCCGTTGCAATAAGGCCGCGGGCAGCCAATTCGGCGATATCATTCAGGCGGGGCTGCATGTCGCGGATTGCATCTTCGGAATCAAATACCAGCATAATATCCGTTTTACCACGATACGCCTCCAAAGGCCGCACTTCGAACGGCGCACACATTGCTTCGGTCAGCTCCACCGGACGTAAATCATCCGCAGGAAAATTAAGGGTGATAAGGTCATCCTGCCGTGTTACCGATAACAAACCACTGCGCGGCGAATGAAAATCAATCTGCGCGCCAGCGTGTCCACCCTTATTAAACAAGATGTAAGCACTCGCCAACGTTGCGTGACCGCAAAGATCCACTTCCACGGTGGGCGTAAACCAACGGATCTCATATCCATCTCCCTTTTTCAGGTAGAAAGCAGTTTCAGGAAGATTGTTTTCCATCGCGATCTGCTGCAGCGTACGATCATCCAGCCACGTTTCCAGCGGACAAATGGCTGCCGGATTACCTTTAAAAACCGCATCTGCAAAAGCATCTACCTGGTAAATTTTCAATTTCATATTACTAAAACTTGCACCAAAAATAAAGGAGGACTGGTGTCCTCCTTAGTTAGTTTATTCGGCTGTTAATGCGTACACCGCAAACGAAGCGAGCCAGTGTTCCCCGGCATAATCACCGCTGGCCACATTCGGCAGCGACGCTTCAAGGTGACGTTTAGCCAATCCGCGGATCGCCGCTTCATTAGAACCGGCGTGGCGGGCAATATTGTATAAGCACCAGGCCCTGCTGAGATTCAGGCCATCGAGATGCACCAACTTACCATCGGTGCGGTCTTTCACCTGCCCGATCGACAGGAAAGTTTTGCCCGGCGTAAATCGGCGGTAGAAATGCTCTCAGCCATTTCTGGTATTCGGCTTCCGGCAATACGCGCCACATTAGGTCAGCCTCTTCCAGGCAGGGCGAAAGAAAATCGTATCCTCCAGGCTCGTAAGCCACAGGACACGCTTTATCGTTCACATAAAATCGGTTGGCAGCCTGGCGGATCGCCGACTGCAGCGTAGTATGCTTCGTAGTTTCCGCATAATCCCAGGCCATTGTCAAACCGAAAGCCAGGTTGGTATGTTCGCCCACACGGATCGGGTAAGCCAGTTTTATTAAAAATTCAACATAAGACTTGGCAAAAAACTGTGCTAGCGGCGCCACGTTTTTAGATAACTCCCGTCCCAGCGGATCGTTCCAGTCATCAGTTCGCGTTGCAGTTGCAGCAGCCAGCTCCAGCCGTAGATGCGCTCAAAACCTTTATTATCGCGGTTGCGGAACAATTTCAGTTCCGTATTAATGTTATCGGCAGAAAGATTTTGCGCCAGCTTTTCCCGTATGGTAGCGGCTTCCGGCATGTTCGGGAACATTTTTAACAAGCGCACCAGCATCCAGTGTCCGTGTACGCTGCTATGCCAGTCGAAACACCCGTAAAACGCGGGATGATAATCCTTCGGCGCCGTAATGAGCGAACTGTCGCTAAACACGATACCTGTTTTGTAAGGAAACGGTTGTTGCATACACTTCAGCGGCAACTTTGCAAAATGCGACGCGCCCTGTTCGGTGAGCGATAACACACCGGCTTTTTCCGTGTACAGCGCGGATTGCGCTTTCAATTGCAGCGAGGCGCCGAGGCATATGGCGGCAAGGGATAGCGAAAATATCTTCATCGGTTCAGTAATAGTTTAAAATAAAACGACGGTTGGGCGAGTTTTTTACGGATGTCCATTTCGTAGAACATGCAGGACACTAGCTCCTGCAATTGCTTGTTGCGCGTAGCCGCCTTCATCAGCATATTAAAGAGGCGCGGATATTTCACGAGCTTCTGCAAACGGTGACTAAGCTGCAACTCCGGCCACAGCGCGCGGTACACACGCTCGTCGTATGCAGCGAGGTTAGCCGCAGAAAAATCGGCGGACTGCAGTGCGGCCGCTGCCTGATCTGCCGCATATACACCACAATAAATAGCATTGCCAATACCCTCGCCCGTAAACGGATCGATGAGGTACGCAGCATCGCCCAGTAACATAAAACGTTCACCCGAAATAGGACGCTTTTTGCTGCCCAGCGGCAGGCCGTAACCCTCGAGTGGCGTAATCATCTCTGCGTTCTTAAAGCGTTCGCGGAAAATGGGATCGTTGGCAATCGTATCTGTAAGTAACTTTTTTAGGTTGATTTTTTCGTGCGCACGTCGTCTGACAGCATATCCATGCCCACATTGGCTTCACCGTTAGGCAGCGGGAAAATCCACAGGTAACCGGGCAGCAACGATTTCAGGAAGTGCAGTTCAATGAAGCTGTCCTGCTGCGTGCCGGTAACACCCTTGTAATAAGCGCGGATGCCAGCGGCGTAGTATTTAGGCTCCATCCTGATGCCCGCCACCTCTTTGGTAAAGGAGGAATGAGCGCCATTGGCCACGAGCAACAATTTCGACTTCACTTTAAAGTCGCCTTTACTATCGCTTACAATGTAGCCTTCATCGGTGAGCTCGTATTTATCAATGCTAACGCCTTCGAATAAACGCACATTGTTGTCGGCACGCTTCAGTTCCTGCACCAGGAAATTATCGAAAACGATGCGCTTGCAAACGAAGCCTGCGGGCTTATCGGACTCCTTACTGTAATTGGGTTTATAGGGC
The DNA here is from genome assembly GCF_023156195.1 of Chitinophaga sedimenti. Classification (GTDB taxonomy): domain Bacteria; phylum Bacteroidota; class Bacteroidia; order Chitinophagales; family Chitinophagaceae; genus Chitinophaga; species Chitinophaga sedimenti. The sequence goes on along the minus strand of NZ_JAKUKA010000001.1, from coordinate 4,989,709 downwards.
ACATCGATGTGCAGCCTGCCGGGCGACACAAAACGCACGCCCCAGCTGTCTTCCTTTTCCACGGTATCGCGGAAACGTTGCGCCATTTCCGGGTCGATGCGTTGCAGGTGCATGATCACCTTGCCACTCAGCCCGTCGCCGCAAACCTTATCGCGGGGAAATACAGCTTTATCCACCACCACGCAGGGGATGCCGAGCTTATTGAGCTGCAGTGCCGCAGTGGCGCCGCCGGGGCCGGCGCCTATAATACAAACCTCTGTTTCTATCATAACAGGCGGTAAGATAAGCATTTGTTATCTTTGCGGCAAAAGACTAAACATGTTCGGTAATATTTTTGGAAAGCTGCAGGAAGCGCAGCAGAAAATGAAAGAAAGTAAAGACCGCCTGGCTGGCGTAACGATGGACGGCGAAGCGGGAGAAGGTGCGGTGAAGGTGACCGTTACAGGCAACCGCGAGGTAAAAAGCATCGTCATTGAAGATGCTCTTTGTGTTCCGGAAAGAAAAGAAGAACTTGAAGACCTGCTGCTCACGGCGCTTAACCGCGCGTTGAAAAACGCCGAAAGTGCGTGGGAAGCCGAAATGAAAGACGTTGCCGGCGGCATGCTGGGACCTTTGGGCGGATTACTCTGATATCAACATAAAAGAAAAAAGGCATTCCTTCGGGGATGCCTTTTTTGTTGGTTGCAGGATGTATATGGATCCTATATGCATCCTTTATGCCCCATCAGCACCAGCAAGGGTTTCAGCGGAATAGCATATAGGATGCATATAGGATCCATATAGGATCTGCCGGAAAAGAAAAAAGGCGCTCCTCACGGAACGCCTTTTCTATATCATGGAAGCGACAATTATGCCTCTTCAATTTTCATCATTTTAGAGAATTTCTTACGATCTTCTTCGTCCAGGTATACTTTACGCATACGGATGAAGTTAGGCGTAACCTCGATGCACTCGTCATGCTGGATGTACTCCATACATTCTTCAAGCGTCATCAGCGTTTTAGGCGCAATGTTGGTTGCAGCATCGGAACCGGAAGCACGCATGTTGGTCAGTTTCTTACCTTCATTCGCGTTTACAACCAGGTCACCGGGTTTGCTGTTTTCACCGATGATCATGCCTTTGTATACTTCTTCTCCCGGGTCTACGAAGAAGAAACCACGGTCCTGCAGTTTATCCAGGGAGTAACCGGTAGTGGTACCTGCTTCTTTAGCGATCAGTACACCGTTGTTACGGCCGGGGATCGGGCCTTTCCAGGGTTTATATTCGTTAAAACGGTGAGCCATTACAGCCTCGCCAGCAGTAGCCGTCAGCATTTGTGTACGCAGACCGATCAAACCACGGGAAGGAATTTCGAACTCCGGTGTTGCATGTCACCTTTGGTTTCCATAATGTGCATTTCACCTTTACGACGGGTAACCAGGTCAATTACTTTAGAAGCAAATTCCTGCGGCACGTCTACAACCAGGTTCTCATACGGCTCGCTGCGTTTGCCATCGATCATTTTCACGATAACCTGGGGTTGACCAACGGTCAGTTCATACCCTTCACGACGCATCGTTTCGATCAGTACGCCCAGTGAAGAATACCGCGGCCATATACTACAAAGCTATCGGCGTTTTCGCTGTCCTGCACGCGGAGCGCCAGGTTCTTTTCCAGCTCCTTATTTAAACGGTCGCGCAGGTGGCGGCTCGTTACAAACTTACCATCTTTACCAAAGAACGGTGAGTTGTTGATGGAGAAGGTCATGTTCATCGTAGGTTCGTCTACGCTGATCACCGGCAGTGCTTCCGGATTTTCTGCATCAGCGATGGTATCACCGATGTTGAAATCTTCCAGGCCAACTACTGCACAAATATCGCCTGCGAATACTTCGGTAACACGTTTTTTACCGAGGCTTTCGAAGATGTAAAGTTCTTTAACCCTTGCTTTTTTACAGTACCGTCTACCTGCATCAGGGAGATCGGCTGGTTTTCTTTCACCATACCACGGGTTACTTTACCTACGGCAATACGGCCGAGGAAGGTAGAGTAATCCAGGGAAGTAATCTGCATCTGCAGGTTACCTTCCGGTTTCTTTGGCTCGGGAACATATTTCAGGATACCATCCATCAGCGGGGTGATATCTTCACATTGTACGTTGCTGTCGTTGAACCAGCCGTTTTTACCGGAACCGTAGAAGGTCGGGAAGTCCAGCTGCTCTTCGGTTGCGTCGAGGCTGAAGAACAGGTCGAAAACAGCATCGTGTACTTCGTCGGGACGGCAGTTCGGTTTATCTACCTTGTTGATTACTACCATCGGCTTCAGGTTCAGCTGCAGTGCTTTCTGAAGTACGAAGCGGGTCTGCGGCATGGGGCCTTCGAAGGCATCCACGAGCAGGATAACGCCATCAGCCATTTTCAATACGCGCTCTACCTCACCACCGAAGTCGGCGTGGCCTGGAGTATCGATAACGTTGATTTTCACGCCCTTGTACATCACAGAAACGTTTTTGGCCAGGATGGTAATACCGCGCTCTCTTTCCAGGTCGTTGTTATCCATGATCAGGTCACCAGTCTCCTGGTTTGCACGGAATACGTTGGTCTGATGAAGGATTTTATCCACCAGGGTAGTCTTGCCATGGTCTACGTGCGCGATGATAGCGATGTTTCTTATTTGCATAATTTTCAACTTATTAGCTATCCGTAACCCTGGTTCATTTCAACTTTTCAGACCAAAAACAGACAGCGATTCCAAAAGGAGGCGCAAAGGTACGAAAAACCTTCAGATTCACGGACTGAGACGGTTTAAATTAATGTAATCAAAGTGCCATATCTCTCTTCGCATTGGTTGTCAGTATGTTGTATTAAAAATGGACCGGACTGATATATATAATATGGAGTCAGCTTTTAGTCCGTTCCTGTGCCGCCGTTGCGTTGCACACTTCAACTTTGTAGATACTACCCGGCGAAAACCGGTGCATTATTTGCATGTATTCGCTCTTTAATCCAGTAAAGCCAGCAATATGTACCGGAAACCACTGCTATCCGTCGTTGCCCTGTTATTTGCCACCCTGCTGCACGCCCAAAGGCCCGCCCCGCAGGATGCCGAACTCAGCACCTACCAGTATCCGTATCCGGTAAGTTATTATACCCTGCACATCCGGGGACAAACATTGCGCATGGCTTTCATGGATTTGCAGCCTAAAATGCCCAATGGCAAAACAGTACTGCTGCTACACGGGAAAAACTTCGCCGCCGCGTATTGGGATAGTACCGCCGCGGCGCTTGGCAACAAGGGCTTCCGCGTCATTATGCCCGACCAGGTCGGGTTTGGCAAATCTTCCAAACCAGCACACTTACAATACACCTTTCAGCAACTGGCCCAAAACACCAAGGGGCTACTCGATTCGCTCGGTATCAAAAAGACCGCCGTACTCGGACATTCTATGGGCGGCATGCTCGCCACCCGTTTTGCGCTCATGTATCCCGGAACAACAGAAAAGCTGATCCTCGAAAACCCGATCGGGCTGGAGGATTGGAAACTGAAAGTTCCCTATCAGAACGTAAATCAATGGTATAAAGGAGAACTATCTCAGAACTATGAAAAAATTAAAAATACCAACTCGACAATTATTACGCCGGACAGTGGTCGCCCGCCTTTGAAAAATGGGCTGCCCTCCTCGCCTCCTGGACCGAACATGCAGATTATCCCCGTGTAGCCTGGAATGCCGCGCTCACTTACGATATGATCTTTACCCAGCCGGTGGTATACGAATTTCCGAACATCAAAGTGCCCACCCTTTTAATTATCGGCCAGCGCGACCGCACCGCCCTCGGCAAGGCCAACGTTCCTGAAGAAGTGAAGAAAACGATGGGAAACTACCCGGAACTTGGTAAACTGGCCGCAAAACGGATTCCGAACGCACAACTGGTACCGATCGAAGGCGTAGGCCACCTTCCGCACATCGAATCATTCGGAAAATTCATTCAACCTTTAATCAGTTTCCTGGAAAAATAAAGCAAAGGGGATGCAGATCGCATCCCCTTTGCTTTATATCGTTTAAGACACTACTGCATCGTTTGTAATAATAACTGAAGCGCACTCTGATTCGCCGGATTATCCAACGCCCGCCCGATGTCCAGTTTCTCGCGCGAAGTAAGATGCAGACTAAGTGCGGCCGCCTTATCCTCCCGCTGCGGCACATACTGGAAAATGATCCGCTGAAATTTATCTTTCGGGAAATACCCCTCCACATAATTGATCATGTGGTCTGGTGAAAATCCTGCATCGCGCTCCAGTGCGTTTGCATGGAAAACAGTGGCTCGAACAGCAGGTCGCTAAGGTCTTTGTGATCCTTGACGGGATGCACGTCGTTCTTACGTGTGTCGCGGATCTGAACAAAAATGACCCCGCTGGTATTTTCGTTTATCCAGTCCCGGAAGGTATAGATGTAGCGCAGCGTTGTTTCCTGGCCAAAGTTGTCGCGGATACCGGCATCCATTACGTCTACAATCGGCTTGCTGGGTAAAAACACGTTCGGCAGCACATAAGGGAAGGTGGCACACATGCGAATGGCGCTCGAAACACGCAATTGGTCGGGATTCTGCGCAGCAAAAATTGTGAAAAGTCCACCCCGTCGATATCGCGGACATTTCGGTTGGGGTAAAGATAGTCCGCTGCACAAAGATAACTCACGCGTTGCGGCGATATCAGCAACCTGCGGCCATCGGCGTTGATCGTCGAATTCCAGATCAGCATCGGGATCAGCGATTTTTGCTCCGCTTCGCGGTAATCACCGATACTTTTGGCGAGCGCATCGCCGGTATTGATATTCAGCTGCGTTTCAAAAGCGTATCCGCGGTCGCGGCCGTATTTATTATCACCGATGCGGAAGGTGCGGTACGGTGTGATAAAGTCATTCACCGCCAGCGAGCCAAACACCGCGTTCAGCAGATCGCCGGATATTTTGTCTTTCCAGATCGTGTCGCACGGATTGACGCGCTCTCCCATCATACGTTGCAGGTACAACTCTCGGTAATACGTGGCGCCCATCATTCCACCGGAAGCGCCAGTGATAATCGTTGTGCGGTCACTGAAGCCGAAATTCAGCAGGCTGTCGAGCCGCTGCATTACGCAAAGCGTCCATAACGCGGAGCGTGAACCGCCACCGCTCGTGTTCACTACGATCAGCTTCGGTTTTTTGTCGGCGGGAAATTTCGCGCGCCAGTGTTTAATATCTGCAAAGTAGCTGCCTTGTCGGCCGCAGCCCGCTCTGCCGTGAAAAAACGTTGCAGATGGGGCACGCTGTATTCCGGACGGGCGTTTTTGTTGCGGTAATTCATGCCATACGCCTTGTTGCGACTGTCTACCCAATCGTGTTTCACCATCCAGTTGAGCGCACCTATCAACAGCAGTGCCACCGGAATAGCCCAGCTTTGTAGCAAGTAGGCGTAAGCGCCCGCGACGCCAATAAGGAATGCGAAAAAATCATCACACTGGCGCCAGCAGGCAACCTGAAAATGGAATAATCCATCAAATAGGAAAGAATAACCAGCAAAACCAATGCGCAGCCCACCGTAATCATGGCTGCGAAGTGATGTTGTTTAAAAATATTATCAAGATAATGCTTGTTGTAGTGATTTACGTTACGCGCACGGCGTATGCGCCAGGGAGAAGAGAAATAATTATGGACGGGTAACGCGTTTTCATCCGGCTCCTGGCTGGGCTTCAATACCAACCGCAAAAAATTCCGGGGATTACCGAACTTCTTCTCCAACCGGCGGCCAATATTCTTATCAGCATTAAAAAAATAAAAGAAGAAGAAAAAGATGATGATCAGATATCCACTTATAAAGCCTTCCATCAGTAACAACACTCCTGGCGCGGAATTCAATTCCTGGAATGCCCGGTATTGCGCCAGCCGCAACAACAAACAGAACACAAATGCGAATGGAATGACGGAATTATTCAGGCAATATTTAAAAAACGGTTGTGAAGTTGTGGCCAGAAACTTAAATCGCCCTGTATGTAATATAAATGTAGTGATGTGCCAGCTCATCGTGAAAGCGGCACTGGCCATACCCAGCATGGTGGTGCTGTAAAAGCTGACTTCTCCCAGGTATTCCGGCGCGAGGAACAACGCATCTCCTCCAAAACCTTGGCAAAGCCGCCAAAAATGGTACTAAAGAGGATAGCCCAGAAGATTAACAATACCGGTACTTGCGAAAGTGCAACAGCAACAACTGAATAGGGAAGGAATAGTAAAATTTGAACACAAAATATTTCACTTGTGACCGGTCGTTTCGATAAACTTACGGAAAAATTCCCAAGCGGCTTCCTTCCCGTCTATTATTTCCTCACGAGAAAACGCGTCCACACCATTACCATCAGGAATAACATACCAAAAAATTGGTGCAGCAGTGCGAAGTAGAACGGAATTTCAGATTTGCTGTTCAACACGGTGATAACACCCAGGAACACCTGCAACAATACCACCAGCAACGGCAGGAAACGGATGCGGTGCAGCAGGCTATCGCCCGGAGTGCCCGTTGCTTTCCAGAACCAGATCGCCACCAGGATGGTGAGCAAATAAGCCAAGCCGCGGTGAATAAAATGAATGGCCATCACGTTATGCGTAATGCTATGCACGAAACCTTCTCCACTGTTCATATTAGGTACCATCATCCCATTAATATCCGGCCAGGTGGAAGCGGAGAGCGAAGCATCAAGTCCGGCCATAAAGGCGCCATACACTAACTGAAGCGTAAGCAACACCAAAATCCAGTTATTCAGGTTGCGCAGCACTGGCTGCTGCAATATTTCTTTTACAGGCACGCTCAGTTTCAGTGTAAACCAAAGCGCATATACCAGCAGCAACAATGCTGCAATAAAGTGAATGGCTAAACGGATGTGGCTTACCGTAATATCCGTATCGTTGATCCCGCTTTTTACCATGATCCAGCCAATTGCGGCCTGCAAACCGCCGAGCAAAAACAGGATCACCATGGGCGCAATCATTTCCCGGCTGATTTTTCTCTTCCACACAAAAATGACGAACGGAATCAGGAACACAACGCCGATCAGGCGCCCCCAGTCACGGTGAAGCCACTCCCAGAAAAAAATATGCTTGAAATCCTGCAGTGTAAAGTGCTGGTTCACATATTTATACTGAGCAATCTGCTGGTACTTTTCAAAAGCCACCTGCCAGGCCTGCTCATTCATTGGCGGAAACGCGCCCAATATGGGTTTCCACTCAGTAATAGAAAGGCCCGAGCCGGTTAAACGGGTTATGCCTCCCAGTAATACCTGCACGATGATCATGCCTACGCCTACAAAAAGCCAGATAACAATGGCCCGGTTCCGCTGATAAATATTTGTGTCCATAAACGGGGCAAAATTACGTCAGAATTCGTCAACAACTACCGTGTTTTATCTGTATATTAGAATAGAATTATTTCGACCCTGCATGCGAACCATATTGTGCCTCCTGTTATCCTCGCTCTGTTGCCAGTTAGCCCTCGCACAGCAACCGGCGCTGAAGTTAAGCAGCATACACGGCTATGCCGGCGCATATTTTTCCGGCGCCCGACCCGGCCAACTTTCCGAAATGCCATCCAGGGTGAAAGAAACAAATCAGTTCCCCGCTTTCAATACAGACACGCTTTACCGCGAGAAAGATCAATTTATAAATACCGGTGGCGCACACATCGCAGTCTACACCGCCTGGCAGTTTTACAATAAACGTCATGACGCGTACAACCTGCGAAAAGAACTGCGTGTGGGTGTAGAATATGTTAATCACAACTACAAAACCATCTCGCTCGATACGGCCATCCGCACCAACGACGCCACACGCATTACGCGCGTTGCTTACAAGCCCAGGCGGCAGTACATCGGCATTAACGCCGACTTCCTGCTCAAAAGCACGCACCGGCGCAGGATTCAGCTATTAGGGGGCGCGGGAATAAGGCTGATGTACAGTTTCTCAGGCGAAATCCGCGAAAGACTTACCCGTTCCGTAGCATACGAAGATGGATCCGAGCCCTCGGTGCAGCAGGTGACCATGTACCACCGCATGAAAAACAGTGTTGAAACCGGGCTAATGTTCCCATTTGGGGTACGTTTTTTCCCGCAGGGCAAAGTAAGTTTCGGGGTGGAGCAGCGGTTCGGCATATTATTTATCAAGGAGCCGGGACTGGCCGCCTACATTTCGGGCAACCTCTCCTACGGCGCTTCCATTATGTACCGTTTATAATCTTCTGTTTTTTAGCAATCCCATTTTTGTAATTTTACCGCAATTAAAACTGACCCTTTGTTAAAGTCTTTTTTCAGAAAGAATTGATGGAAGCCGGCTGTGATGAAGCTGGACGGGGCTGCCTGGCAGGACCTGTTTTTGCCGCGGCCGTTATTCTGCCGCCGAAATTCCGGCATCCGCTGCTCAACGATTCAAAACAAATGAAAGAAGCACATCGCAATGAACTCCGGTTTATTATTGAAGAGAAGGCTTTAGCCTATGCGGTGGCCAGTTGCGACAACGTGGAAATAGACGAGATCAACATCCTGAAAGCCTCGTTCAAGGCCATGCACAAAGCATTGGCACAATTATTGACGCAACCCGGGTTGATCCTTGTTGATGGGAATCGTTTTACGCCATACGGCCAAACGCCGCATGAATGCATTATCCAGGGCGATGGGAAGTATGCTTCTATAGCCGCCGCTTCCATTCTTGCCAAAACTTACCGGGATGACTTCATGCACCAGCTTCATGATCAGTTTCCAAATTACGGTTGGAACGAAAATAAAGGTTATCCAACTAGACAACACCGCGAGGCTATACGGGTACATGGCGATACACCCTATCACCGAAAAACATTCCGCTTGCTACCATCGCAGCTGGAATTAGAATTAAACCTGGATTAGTCATCTTGACGTGCTGCCAACAACGGACGATCACATGAAAAAACTGTATATATCTTTAATCTCGAGCCCGATAGATAAGTCATGTTAAAGCAGACACAACAGCAGAAGCTCCTGCAGAAACTTTCTCCCCAGCAGATTCAATTAATGAAACTGCTGCAGGTTCCCACTGCCATTCTTGAAGAACGAATCAAAGAGGAACTGGAAGAAAATCCCGCATTAGAGTATGGCGAAGACGAGCAACAGCCTGCCGATGATTTTTCCAACAACGATACGCCAGACGAAAGCAGTGATGGCGAAACGGACGATTTTGAGCCCGATGGCAGCGAAAACGAATACGACAACATTGATATTTCCGAATATGTAAGTGAAGGCGACGACGAAATTGCCGACTATAAGTTACGCGACGACAATTACCCGGATCCTGACGAAAACAGAACCATTCCTATTAAGGTGGAAACCTCTTTTCACGACTATCTTCTCGATCAGTTGGGAATGCTGGAGCTGGATCCGCGGAAATCGGCCATCGCAGAGCAAATTATCGGCAGTATTGATGACGACGGCTACCTGCGCCGCGAAGTAAGTGCGATTGTCGATGACCTTTCTTTCTCCCAGAATATTTCTACCGATGAAGAGGAAATCAAGGAACTCATCAAGGTGATCCAGAATTTGACCCGCCCGGCGTTTGCTGCGCGGACCTCAAAGAATGCCTGCTGTTACAGCTTCGCCGCCGTCCACAGGATGATCCGGGAGTAATTACCGCTGTCCAGATCCTGGACTATTATTTCGATGAGTTTACCAAGAAACACTACGAAAAAATCCAGAAATCGCTCGGACTGAACGACGACGACCTGAAAGAGGCCATCACTCAGATTATTCGACTGAATCCAAAGCCCGGCGGCAACCATGCCACTATCAACAAAGCCGAAAGCTACGTGATCCCGGATTTCTTCATCTTAAATAATAATGGCAAACTGGAATTATCGCTCAATTCCAAGAACGCCCCCGACCTCCGCATCTCTGAAGGCTACCGCGATATGCTGCGCGATTACGACCGCGGCGACAAAAAGGACAAGCGCCAGAAAGAGGCCGTACTTTTTATCAAACAAAAAATAGATGCCGCCAAGTGGTTCATCGACGCCATTAAACAACGCCAGCACACGCTGCTGTCTACTATGGAGGCTATCATGAACTACCAGCACGATTTTTTCCTCACGGGCGACGAAACCACCATGAAACCTATGATCCTCAAGGACATAGCAGACATCACCCAGCTGGACATTTCGACCGTGAGCCGCGTAGCCAACAGCAAGTACGTACAAACGGAGTTCGGCACCTTCAAACTGAAGTTTTTCTTCTCGGAATCCCTGTCCACCGATAGCGGCGAGGAAGTTTCTACCCGCGAGGTGAAAAAATCCTGTCGGACCTCATAGGCGGCGAAAACAAACGCAAGCCGCTGAGCGACGAAAACCTTACCAAAATGCTGCAGGACAAGGGGTATAACATTGCCCGCCGTACGGTGGCAAAGTATCGTGAACAACTGAACATTCCGGTAGCGCGCCTCCGCAAAGAGTTATAAATTATTCAGGTTGATATTGCAGCCCGGCCTTCCAGCCGGGCTCTTTCTTTTCAATCCATCGCCGGATTTTACGTATCCTTCAAATATCACTGGACGGTATGCCGAAAGAATTCTAATTTCGCGCGAAGTCGTTAGGACCTTTTAGACAATATATAATGGAAAACTTGACAGCACGCCATCCGGCGCCCCCGCAATTTCCGGACGGCGTTACCTTCGCGGCCAAATTATTCTCTTACCTGTTGCATCCGCTTTTTCTGCCGATGCTGGTGACATTTATGGCCGTTACCGCGCTGCCCGAGTATTTCACTCCTTTCCGGATGGACAGTATCCGCCTGCCTTACGACAAACTCTACTTCCGTGTGGGTGTTAATACCCTTCTGTTTCCGATGCTGGTAGTTACACTGGCCGTGGCGCTAAAGTTTGTTTCCAGCATCCATATGGAAAAACAGCAGGACCGTATTATCCCATACGTGGCTACTATCATTTTTTACTTCTGGACTTTCTATACATTCTTGCGAGAGGGCAAGGCCCCTCCATTTTTCACTGCATTTTTCCTTGGCATCTTTATTACGGCGAGCGTTTGCCTGGTGGCGAACAGCTTTATAAAGATCAGTATGCACACGACGGGCTGGGGAGGCGTTATCGGCTTTTTCCTTGTGCTGATGTGGGGTATGGGCCTGAATGTGGCCATTCCCCTGGGCGTTGTTTTGGTGTTTACAGGCATCGCTGCAACATCGAGGCTGGTACTCTCCGCCCACACTACCTGGGAGGTGTATATAGGACTGTTTACCGGCATCCTTGCACAGCTGGTGGCCTGGTGGATAATTCGCTAGCGAAGATTTTTTGTCATTTCTTTTGATGAATATTTACTGCGCATATCCTCTGCGCGGCGACGGACGATCTTTGTATTGTCCTTGCGAGTTAACCCCGATAAAAACGAACAATGCTATAGAAATTAGCAAAACAATAATAAATGCTAATTTTTTTAGGATAAATCGAAATAAAGATTATACCTTAGCATAACCATTAAATTTGTAAAAACACTTACTAATATGTCAACAGCCAATGCAGAAAAATTGAAGGCGCTTCGCCTTACAATGGACAAAATTGAAAAAGATTTCGGTAAGGGCTCCGTTATGATGATGGGCGAAAAAGGTACCGAACCAATGGAGGTGATCTCTACGGGATCGCTCGGTTTGGATATTGCGCTTGGCATTGGCGGTTCCCTAAAGGAAGAATCATTGAAATATATGGCCCGGAATCTTCGGGTAAAACCACGGTAGCTATTCATACTATCGCGGAAGCACAGAAAAAGGTGGCATTTGTGCTATTATCGATGCGGAGCACGCATTCGACAGCGCTTATGCACAACGTTTAGGCGTTGATGTGGATTCGCTGCTGATCTCTCAGCCGGACCACGGTGAGCAGGCGCTGGAAATCGCCGACCGCCTGATTCTTTCCGGTGCAGTAGACGTGGTGGTAATTGACTCCGTTGCAGCCCTGGTGCCGAAAGGCGAATTGGAGGGTGAAATGGGAGAAAGCAAAATGGGCCTGCAGGCACGTTTGATGTCTCAGGCACTGCGTAAGCTCACCGCCACTATCTCCAAAACCAATTGCTGCTGCATCTTTATTAACCAGCTGCGCGAAAAAATCGGCGTAATGTTCGGTAACCCCGAAACGACTACCGGTGGTAATGCGCTCAAATTCTACGCATCCGTACGCCTGGACATCCGTCGTATGAGCCAGATTAAAGATGGTGACGAGGCAGTAGGTAACCGCGTGAAAGTGAAAGTGGTGAAAAACAAAGTAGCTCCACCTTTCCGTCAGGCAGAGTTCGATATCATCTACGGGTTGGGCGTATCTAAGGTGGGTGAACTTATCGACATGGGGGTAGAATTCGGCATCGTACAGAAAAGCGGTAGCTGGTTCAGCTACGACAGCAATAAATTGGGACAGGGCCGTGATGCGGTGAAGCAACTGCTGACCGATAACCCTGAACTGGCTGTGGAGATCGAGAATAAGATCAAGGCAAAGTTGCTGGAACAACGGGCTGCGGCGGCAAACGCATAACGTAGCGCCGGTCAGGCAAAAAAATAAAAAATTTGGTGGGGCGGAGGCCGGAGCATCCGGCTGGCTAGCCAAAACGATATAAAGAATTTACAACGTTGACATTAAACTATTTAATTTAAACGTTTGTTTGGGTTAGTTTAGTAACAGAGTCCGCTGTCCAGCGGACTTTTCTTTTTTTTAGGCATCCTCGTTAGGCAGACTGGATATCTTTAATGTGTAAACGAACCGGCTCCGGACCCATATTTCCGGCAAAAATCCTTCCCGTGAGATAGCGCGTTGCTGCCACCACAAAGATCTCACAACGTTGCCCTTAAATTCTCTCATCCGCTTAGTTCACCTTTCTACCTACGTATACTGAGTAGTCGGGCAATATCACGGTATAATCCTGGTGCATCAGTGGCGAGGTCATCAGAAAATCAGCGGAGGCCCTGTTAGAGGCCATCGGGATATTCCAAACCACACCCAGCCGCAGGAGCGCTTTAATGTCCGGGTCGTGGGGCAACGCTTCCATAGGATCCCAGAAGAAAATGATAACGTCTATCTTACCTTCGGCTACCATAGAGCCGATTTGCTGGTCGCCGCCGAGTGGACCGCTGAGGAGCTTCCGCACCGGGACGTCTAATGCCTCCTCAATTAACTTGCCGGTGGTACCGGTAGCATACAACTCGTGACGGGAAAGTACGGTTTTGTTATACACCGCCCACTCGATCATTTCGGCCTTCTTATGGTCGTGCGCAATCAACGCGATCCGTTTACGGGGATGTAAAGTCTTTGTCTGTTGCATAGCACAAAAATAGAAATAGATTTTAATTTGTTATCGCTCTGAACATCAATATATAAAACAAAAATAGGCCAAACCTATAGCCAGATCACAAAATTCGATGGTCCTACGGCGTTTATTTGCCATCCATATGACCGAAAGTTGCTAACTTTGCTCAAGTTAAATTGATAAAAATGATTAAGACAGGAAATCCAATCATCAGCATTTATACGGAGATGACGCCGAACCCGGAAACGATGAAATTCGTGGTGAACAAGCTGTTATATCCGAACAAATCCATCGATTTCCCGGATGCGGCCAGCACAAAGGCTTCTCCGCTTGCGGCTGAATTGTTTACATTCCCCTTTATCCGTGGCGTATTCATTTGCAGCAACTTTGTGACGTTAGCTAAAACGCCGGATACCGATTGGACCGATGTAATTCCTTCCATCAAAGCGTTCCTGAAAGAATACCTGGAAGATAACCGTGGCGTTATTAACGAGGAAGATATAGAACAGCCTGTGCTGAGCACCGATGAAAACGACATCGTGACCCGCATTAAGGAATTGCTCGAAAACTACGTAAAACCAGCCGTGGAAATGGATGGCGGCGCTATCCAGTTCAAAGACTACCACGACGGCGTGGTAACACTGATGCTCCAGGGCTCCTGCTCTGGCTGCCCTTCTTCCATGATCACGCTGAAATCAGGCATCGAAGGCATGATGAAACGCATGATTCCCGAAGTAAAAGAGGTAGTAGCAGAAGCAGAATAATCCAGACTTTCGTTACGTGAATGATAGTAAGTAAGCACGGCCATCTGGTCGTGCTTTTATTTTTCCGCCAGCCATGTAAGCTCCGACCAGTTTTCCCACATCTTTTAATAGCTTTACGCCCCTGTGATCCAAAAACCTGATTATGAAAGGATTTATGCCGGCGGCATTGGCGCTGTTGACTTTCGCGCAACAGCCACTGCACGCCCAGAAAAACAGTGTAACAAAACAACAAGCCAATGCAAAAGAAGCCGTAATCACCTACGGAATCCGTAACAATGGCAAAGAAATGCCGGGTGCAAACCTGAAACTATTCATCAAAGATGGAAAAGCAACCCTCGTACAAGGTAATGGTGGCCGCGAACAACAGTACCGGACTACGGCCAGCAGGCAAGCCTGCAGTTGCTTTCCTTGGAAGACGGCAACTATCTCCTTAAAAACCATTTTCCAGCTACGCGGAAGCGACGCTACTTCCAGACACCGCTACCATCCTGGGCCTGCCGTGTAAAAAAGCCAAATTGACCGTTCGCTCCAATGCCATCGAAGTATGGTACACCACAGCGCTTGCAGTGAAGGGTAGTCCAAGTATCTCGATTGCGCCTCAATTGGGACTGGTGTTGAAAATGGTACGCAATGGCAATGCTGAAACTTTTGCGAAAGATATCAGCTACCGTACGATAACCGATAAAGAACTGAACTGGCCGGCCAGCAACACACAGGAAGTAGACGAACCTACTTACCAGGCGAATATTATCCGCAGCCGTTACAAAACAGTAAACATCTTCACCCAGGAACAGCTTAGTTTCGGTAACACCATCCAGAATCCACAAGGTGAGCAACTGAACCAGACGTACCACTATTCCGGCGGCACCATTGTCCTGAAAAAGGTAAATCTTCCCAAAGCCCGCCGCGGGCAGAACCTGTTCGTGGAACTGACGCAATATTCCAATGGCGACGCATACGATCGCACCGGGTCTGTTTTTGCCATCCCTGCTAATAAAAAGAAACCTTTCTGAAAGGCCTGCAGGATGGCGCAAAAGCGCTTCCGTCCTTTACTGCACGCAATGGCAAAGCATACCAGGGTACGGTGGCCACAGGCGAATATGAGCCGTTACTTGAAATCATGCGTTTCTTCACACCATTTGGGGTAAGGCATTTTAACCAACAGGTGCAGATCAAAGGGTATAACTGGGCAGACTCAGTAATCTACAAACAGGATGTAACTGAGTTGATCCCCCAGCTGGAAGGCGAAGTGTGGGTAGGTGTTTTCATCGGCAACTACGACAAAGGCGGCCACAAAGTGAGCCTTGACTTTAAATATTACCCCGGGTTTGATGGCGAACGTCCGGAGGCGGCACACACTACCGGATCAGCCCGATCTTTAACACCACGAACGTAATGGAAATGACCGGACAGGAATACGGTACTATGTTCGAAAAAGATTCGCTGACCGTTACGGTGACGATTCCACAGGGCGTGAGCAACCTGAAACTGCGCTACATCACCACCGGGCACGGCGGCTGGGGCGGCGGCGATGAGTTTAATCCGAAGCTGAATGAGATCTTCGTGGACGGACAGCGCGTGTATCATTTCATTCCCTGGCGCACGGACTGCGCGGTTTATCGCCTGAGTAACCCTGCATCCGGCAACTTTGGTTCCGGGCTCAGCTCTTCTGACCTTAGCCGCTCCAACTGGTGCCCCGGAACATTAACTTTACCAGTAGATGTTCCCCTGCCCCACCTGAAACCGGGCACGCACACATTTAAAGTTGCGATCCCGCTCGGCAAACCCGAAGGTGGCAGCTTCAGCGCATGGAATGTTTCCGGCACGCTGATCGGCGATAAAAAATAAACATGGAGCAGATTTACATAGAACTGATCAAAGGTTTCCAGGCGATGACCTGGCTGGAGGGAATTGCGGTACTGTTCGGCGTGCTGAGCGTACTGTTTTCCAAACAAAACCACATCGCGGTGTACCCTACAGGCATTGTTAGCACGGCTATTTACATCTACCTGTTTGTAAAGGCCGCCCTGTACGCCGAAGCTTCGCTGAATGCTTACTATCTCATCATGAGCATTTACGGCTGGTACATCTGGACGCGCAAAGATGCGCAACAGCACGAAAACATCCGTAAGCCGGATAAATGGGAAAGAGCTGTACACCGCGGTCGCGATTTCGAGTATTGGCTGGGCGCTTATCTGGTTTGTATTGTCACATCATACTGATTCTACCACGCCTATGCTGGATGCATTTGTTTCCGCCACAGCCTGGGCAGGCATGTGGCTGCTGGCCAAACGCAAATTGGAAAATTGGATTTTCCTAAACATCTCCAACTTTGTAGCGATACCTTTGCTGTTCTATAAACATCTCGCGCTTACAGCGCTGCTCACGGTTTTCCTGTTCATTATCGCGGTAATGGGCTATTTTCAGTGGCTGCGTATTTACCGTGAGCAATCAAAAACTGCATCTTGAAAAAGTAGTTGTCATAGGTCCGGAGTCAACGGGAAAAAGTACGCTGAGCGAACAACTCGCCCAACATTACCAAACGGTATGGGTGCCGGAGTTTGCGCGCGGTTATATCGACCGGTTACATTCGCCCTACGAAAAAGCTGACCTTACTGAAATCGCCAAAGGCCAGCTGGCCGCGGAAGATACACTGGAGCCAAGTGCGAACCAGCTGCTCATCTGCGATACCGATCTGCACGTGGTAAAGGTATGGAGTGAGGCAAAGTACGGCGATTGCGACCCGCACATCCTGCAAATGATCGCCGAACGCGATTATAACCTTTATCTTCTTACTTATATTGATATTGAGTGGGAGCATGATCCGCAACGCGAACATCCGGATCCGGAAGAACGGCAGTATTTTTACAATATTTACCGCGATATCGTGATTCAATCAAGGCTTCCCTGGGCCGACATCCGCGGTGGATACGACGAGCGGCTCCGGACAGCGATCCATGCAATTGACAAACACATCTTCTTAAAATAGCAAAAGCCCGGAGTTACTTCTCCGGGCTTTCCTTTTTCCTGGGTATATTGTAGATCATTTCCTTTATATCCGGGTCCGGCGCCAGGTTCCGCATCTGTTGCAGGATGCGCTTCTGTCGCCATACGGTAATACGCGCGGGTGGAACCACGGTATGCGTAATCGGGTTCGGCAGGCATGCGGCAATCATGGCCGCTTCTTCGCGGTTCAGTTGAGAAGCCTTCTTTTTATAATAAGTCTGCGCTGCGGCCTCTATCCCAAAAATACCCTCACCCATTTCCGCCACGTTCAGATATACTTCGAGGATGCGCTTTTTACCCCATAATTTTTCAATCATGAAAGTGAAATACACTTCCAGGCCCTTGCGGAACCACCCGCCCCCTGCCAGAGGAACACGTTTTTGGCTACCTGCTGGCTGATCGTGCTGGCGCCTCTCCTGCGTTTGCCCTTCTTACTTTCCTCCATCGCTTTTTCGATGGACTTATAATCGAATCCCTCATGATCGGGGAACAACTGGTCTTCGCTGGAAATAACGGCCAGCTTTGCTGTAGCCGAGATTTCTGCATAATCCACCCAGTCGCGTTTAAACTTTTGTCGGAGCCAATCAAACTGAAGCGCGCGCCAATGATGGTTAAAGTTGTAGGCGGATTAACCCATTTCAACATTACTATATAAACCAGATGCGCAACAAACAGAACGAGCAGAACGATTTTCAGTTTGCGCCAGATCCTGGGGAACAATTCCTTTTGTTTTCATTCACGGTTTTTCTAAATCGGCGGAAAGTTATAAAGATTATTTTAAAAACAGATTTGTAACATTCTGTTGATTGAATTGTTAAATGAGAATAATGCAGTAAGTTTAAGTATGTTACTAGAGCTCCATCCGCAGAACCCGAATCCGAGGCACCTGAAAACCATTATCGAGTGCCTGAAAGATGGCGGGATCATCATCTATCCTACTGATACCGTGTATGGTATGGGCTGCGATATCTTTCAGCATAAGGCCGTGGAACGCATATGCCGTATCAAGCAGATCGACCCTAAAAAAGCCCATTTCTCCTTTATTTGTTACGATCTGAGCCATTTATCGGATTATGCAAAAAGTGTGGACACGCCTATTTTTCGTGTGCTGAAAAAGCGCTGCCCGGTCCGTATACATTTATACTGAACGCCAGCCGGGAAGTGCCCAAGCTCCTGAAAACCAAACGCGATACCGTGGGTATTCGTGTACCCGACAATAACATTTGCCGCACTATCGTTAAGGAATTAGGGAACCCGGTAATGAGCACTTCGCTGCCGGTGGAAGAATACGTGGAAGAATATACCGATCCGGAAATCATCCATGATAAATTCGGCAAACTGGTGGATATCGTTGTGGATGGCGGTCCGGGCGGCATGCGTTTTTCTACCGTGATCGACTGCACCAGCGGGGAGCCGGAACTGGTACGTGAAGGAGTAGGCAGCTACGATGCCGTGCTTTAAATATCAACATATGAAAAAAGGTTTCTTTTTTATACTGATGTTATTACTCGCTGCGCAAAGCCGTGCGCAAACCGTGGCGTTAAAACCCGCACCTATCAACGCTTTCCGCATTCGCCCAACTACCGATACGCTGCAACGCGCGGCTGGTTACTTCCGGTTATCACCTGCCAACAACTACCAGCAGCACTTTGGTTTTTTCTGCAAACAGGAATGGATGCTTGAGAAAAAACGAACATACCATTCCGGTTCCGGCTGGGATCACTGGAACAAACCGATCGCCGCGAGGGCAAACACTAAACCTGTCCCTTATTGTCGATTAAGATGTAAGGCACCACTTCCTTATTCCATCGCTGCCCCCAGATGCGGGACGCCTGATCTTTCGCCAGGTTGATGAAACTGTCCCACTGCGTGGGGTGAATCGTTTGGCAACCGAGGCTTGATGTAGTGTTATACCCGCCGCGGTGGATATTGATACCAAACATACCGGTGTCCTCGTAATCCGGCGAACCATCACGAACCACGGTGACGGCACCTTTTGTCTGCACCAGCGCCGTACTGCCCTTTGTGCAATCCAAACTGGTGCGCCTTCCACAAGCCCGGGCGAAGACAGGCCATGCCTTTAGCCGCGCCGGTGCCACTGCCCTTACGGAAAGTAGACGGATCTGTATTAGCGTTAAAAGCCGCGGTCACAAATGGGGAATCAATGAACAACGCATCGTCGTAAATACTGCGGTCGTTCTGGTTGGCTTCTCCTAAAGTATTGAGGTAATAACCGCGGATGCCGATTACCAGCAATGGGTGCTGGTCGCGGTTGAGCATAAACGGCGAAATAAGCTCCCTCAACCGGTCGGATGACAAGCGGGGCTTGGAATTGGGGACTGCTGCAGGCATATGTTGAATTTTGAGGTTATGAATAGGGAGATGCTGCTTTTTAAAGATACAATATTCAACATAAAAAAAGCCGCCCTGTAGTAAAGGCGGCTTTTCTGTATAATAAATGCTGTGCAATTACTTGATGCCCATTTTTTTGGCAATATCCGCGGGGATCGCCTTCTTATTCACCATGTAGCAGGTGGTTTTGTAGGCGAAGTATGGCATTGAAGCGTAGAAGTAGCCACCGCAAGGATTTTCGGTACCCCATGAGTTCTTCACTTTAAAATATTTGGTGCCGTTCTGGTCTTTGTAGATACCAGTGATGTGCATGCCATGGTCGTCCTGCGTTTCGAAGTTGTCGAACGCCTCCTGGCGCAGTTCCCGGGTAATTACCTTTTCTTTACCCGGTTGTGTGTAGAGGGAAGCACGCTCCTGCTGGCTCATATCCGCAAGTTCTTTTTCCGGAATGATGGCCAGACCGTCGCGGTAAGCGAAAGTTTTTTCACTTACATCCGCAGCCCAGGCAATCGAGTAACCATTGGTTACGGCAGTTTCGGCAATCTTAGTGAAATCGGCCAGGGGCACATTGTATACACTTTCCCAGTTCCAATTATCGGGTACTTCCAGTACAAACTGGTTATAGAATGGATGATGAGTAAAAGAAGAAATCACCACATAATCATCGGCGTTCAGGCCCGGTATTTTGCAAAAGATTGCGGCGTATAGGTTTTGCCTTCGTATTCGAATTTCTCGGGAGCAGTGCCCATATAAGCATCTACCACGCCATTGAATGCTTTCTTCCAGGCCGGATTAACCGCTTTCGCGTCGCCCAGCGGCTTAACGATACCCTCTAACAGTGTTACCATTTCGGCATGGTTATATGTTTTGTTGCGGTTACCATCGTACACGCTCTGGGGCACCATACCGAATCTTTTCAGACACAGCAGATCGTCCGGGAAGCCACCACCTTCTGCGAAGTTGGCTTTACCATGCATACGCACATAATTCTCCGCTTTTAACGGATACATGTTACGCACCACGAACATTTCGCTCAGGTTCAGGTTAGCGTTTTTCACTTTACCCGCTTTCAATACTTCAGATTCAAAAAAGAAAGACCGGAAAAGACCAGCAGGTGCCGGTTTGCCCCTGGTTTTGAACGCCGGTGGCTTCCAGATCTTTAATAGTGGTAAACTCGTATTTGCTACCTTCTTTGTTGGTGTTGGTTTGAGCAAATGCCGCAGTAGTGCTCAGCACCGCAGCGAACATTATCCATTTCTTCATAATGATTGATTTTTTTAAACGGACCAAATATAACGAAACCCGTTCAACACCGCGGCAAAGTTTGGGAAGAGCGGTTTAGGGCTTATAATCGCTGCGCGAGATCTCCCAGCGCCACAATTCGTCCTCATCCTCGCTCGTAAACGCCCCGGCAAAATGCATTCCCGCCTTTTGCAGCACTTTTACAGCCGCATTGTATTCCTCGAGCGTATGCGCCCTTACCTTATCAATATAGGTATGACTAAAGGAAAAATCGATCAGCGCCTTAACCATTTCAGTGGCGTAGCCCTGTTCGCGGTAAGCGGGTGCAATTTCGTAGCCGATTTCCACCACGCCGCTTTCGCCCGGCTTACCCTTAAAGCCGCCGGTGCCGATCAGTTGCTTATCCTCTTTATGAATAACAAGGTAAAAGAACCAGCCAAGCATAGAGGGATCGTTCCGAAGTTTATCGTAGGCGAGTAATACCATTTCGGGGTATTCGGTCCAGTCATCCGGTACGGTTATATCCAACAGGTCCGCCAGCACTTCTTCGCCCTGAACAGCGCTTCAAAGTGGTGGAGGGTGCAGGGCAACAATTGTAACCTTGAGGTTTCGATCATGGGAGAAAACTAGTAAAGGAAATTGAATTTTCCAATGGGGTTAATAAAAAAATGGATGGTTAGGAGCACTCACTAACCACCCTTAAAACATTTATAATCAATGTGCTTCGAGCCAGTTGGCGCCAGTACCTATTTCTACTGCCACTTTTACGGCCATAGGCAGTGCGCGTTCCATACAGTCGCGGATCATGGGTTTCAATCGGTCAAGTTCTTCGAGGTGTGCATCAAACACCAACTCGTCATGCACCTGCAGCAACATCTTTGATTTAAAATTCTGTTGCTTCAGCTCCTTATGAATGCTGATCATCGCCAGTTTGATCATATCTGCCGCAGTTCCCTGTATCGGCATGTTGATCGCATTTCGTTCGGCGTAACCGCGCACTACCGCATTGGAAGAGTTAATGTCTTTCAGCCAGCGCTTGCGGCCGAGCAACGTTTGTACATAACCTGTCGTTTGTGCAAAGGTCACCTGTTTTTCCATATAATTTTTAATGGACGGATATTGCGCGAAGTAGTTGTCGATCAACGTTTTGGCTTCGGTGCGCGAGATACCCAGGTTTTCACTGAGGCCGAATGCGCTTTGTCCGTAGATGATACCAAAGTTCACGCTTTTGGCGGCGCGGCGCATATCGGAAGTTACATCGCCCAGATCAACGCCATAAACCTTGGATGCAGTAGCGGTGTGAATATCAATGTCGTTTTTAAATGCGGCGATCATACTTTCATCCTCGCTGATGGCGGCAATGATGCGCAGTTCTATCTGGGAGTAATCGGCAGAGAGCAGCGTGTATTCCGCATTGCGTGGTACAAATGCCTTGCGGACTTCGCGGCCACGTTCTGTGCGGATAGGGATGTTTTGTAAGTTTGGATTGTTGGAGGACAGGCGGCCCGTCACCGCTACGGCCTGGTTGTACGACGTATGGACGCGGCCCGTACGCGCATTCACCATAGTAGGCAACGCATCGACATAAGTAGATTTCAGTTTGGTCAGCTCGCGGTAAATCAAAATATCTTCTACGATTTTGCTTTTATTTGCCAGCTTTGCCAGCACTTCCTCGCCTGTCGCATATTGCCCGGTGCGGGTTTTCTTCGCCTTGGGGTCGAGTTGCAGTTTTTCGAACAGCACTTCACCCAGTTGCTTTGGTGAACCAAGGTTAAAGCGCACGCCGGCCTGTTCGTACACGCTTTCTTCGGCGCGACGAATATCCGTTTCCAGTTGTTTCGAGTAATCGGCTAGCGTATTGTGATCGATCGCTATACCTTCGAACTCCATATCCACCAGTACTTTCACAAGTGGGTTCTCCACTTCATAAAACACTTTGCTCACCTCGCGGGCATCCACGATGGGCTGAAATTTTTCCTTCAGCTGTAAGGTGATGTCGGCGTCTTCCGCGGCGTAGTCCTTAATTTTTTCAATTTCCACATCGCGCATGTTGCCCTGGTTTTTACCTTTTTTACCGATGAGCGTTTCGATGGAAACAGGTGCGTACTGCAGGTATTGCGCACTCAGCATATCCATGCTACGGCGGCCTTCCGGCTCAATAAGGTAATGCGCTAACATGGTATCGAATATCTTTCCCTTAATTTGATAGTCGTACCACTTCAGCACCAACATATCGTACTTCAGGTTCTGGCCGATAAAAGTGATTTCCGCTTCGTCGAACAGGGGTTTGAATACAGACAGGACGGCCAGCGCAGCATCGCGTCCAGTGGGAACGGGCACGTACCAGGCTTCCCCGGCTTTGCAGGCGAAGCTCATGCCCACCAGTTCAACGTTGTTGGCGTCGGTACCGGTAGTTTCCGTATCAAAACAAACTTCTTTTTGTTGGAGCAGGAGTGCTACCAGTTCCTGTTGCTTTTCAACAGTGTCGGCTAGATGGTATTCGTGCGGAGTATTTTCAATATTCTTATCTGCCTGCAAACCAAATTGCGGCACCTCGTTGTCATCGGACGCTGCAACTAAAGGAACAGCCACAGTTTCCACCGCATTACCGAACAAATCCTGCTGCACGGGCTTATCTGAACCGGCTATAGCGTTAAAACCTTCGCCCAATATGCGTTTGCCAAGCGATTTAAATTCCAGTTCGGTGAAAATCTCGCTGAGCGACTCTTTCTGCATTTCTTTGATGCAGAAGTTTTCTTCATGAAACTCCACGGGAACGTCGGTAATAATAGTGGCGAGCTTTTTCGAAAGAATCGCGCTTTCGGCGCCAGCCTTAATTTTTTCGCCCATCTTTCCCCCGATTTTGTCTGCGTTCGCCAGCACATTTTCCAGCGAATGATATTCGGCCAGCAGTTTCATGGCCGTTTTTTCGCCTACGCCGGGGATACCGGGAATGTTATCCACAGCGTCGCCCATCATGCCTAAAATATCTATCACCTGGTGCACATCCTGGATCTGCCATTTGGCACAGATCTCTTTCGGCCCCATAATTTCTTCTTTATTACCCTGGTATGGAGGCTTCCAGATAAATACATTATCTTTTACCAGCTGGCCATAATCTTTATCCGGGGTTACCATGTATACTTCATATCCCTGCGCGGCTGCCTGCCAGGCAATAGTGCCGATAATATCATCGGCCTCATAGCCGTCCAGCTCCAGCACCGGAATATTAAATCCTTCAATTATTTTTTTGATATCGGGAAGCGCGTCCAGCAGATCTTCCGGAGCTTCTTCGCGATTGGCTTTGTATTCAACGAATTCGGTATGCCTTTCGGTAGGCGCCGCTGTGTCAAAAGCAACGGCTATGTGGGTAGGTTTTTCTTTGTTGATGAGGTCGAACAAGGTGGAAGTAAAACCAAATTGTGCATTGGTATTGCGGCCCTTGCTGGTAATGCGCGGACTGCGAATCAATGCATAATAGGCGCGATAGATCAGCGCCATTGCATCTAATAAAAACAATTTCTTACTCATTGGGTAAAAGTAAGCAAATACCTGTTTCTAAATTAATGTTGATGATGATGTGATTTCTTTAAATTTGCCGGCATGAAAAAAATCTATCATTTGTCGTCCTGCTCCACTTGTCAGCGCATTTTAGGCGAAGTGGGCGCCGTTGAAAAAGGTGTAAAACTGCAGGATATAAAATCAGAACCTATTATGCCCGCGCAGCTCGACGAGATGAAAGCGCTTTCCGGCACTTACGAATCTTTGTTCAGCCGTCGCTCCATGAAATATCGTCCCATGGGTCTGCACGAAAAAACATTGACCGAAAACGACTACCGCGACCTGATTTTACAGGAATACACGTTCCTTAAACGCCCGGTAGCGATAATCGGAAAGAAAATTTTTGTGGGGAACGATAAGAAAACGGTCGAAGCACTCAAAAACGAGCTGGCCGGTTAACCAGTAAAAGTTTAGGCCTTCTATACATGAGCCTGTTTTTCCGGAACCTGGCCTTTGGCCTGCAAAGATTCGGCGAAACGGCGCACAATTGACCGGTAAGCGTGCATATCCTGCTCCTGACTAAACGAGCGGAAGGGGAAGTTTTTTACCGCCTTCAGCACTTTCGCCAGGTCGAAGTCCTGCTGCATTACATTATAGAAATAACCTTTCTCCATCAACCATTTACCAAGGTATTCCTGTTCGGTTTGTCCCGGTGTTGGTACGAGGATGGCCTTTTTGTCAAGCTTCGCGAGGTCCATGAGCGTGGTATAGCCCGAGCGGCTGAGCACCAGTCCCGAGGCCAACATGGCTTCATTCAGTTCTTTGGCATTGAGGTGGCTTACGTGCGTAATACCGGGCGCCACTTCATTTTTAAATACCTGATCCGGTATTCCACTGACAATCAAGGCCTTAACAGGCAGTGGTTTTATCTGGGAGATCACCAGCTCTTCCAAACGTGTACGCTGCGGCTCGGGACCAGATATGAGCACGAGCAGGTCATAACGTTGGGGCACTCCGGGCTTTTTCTCGAAACGGGACAGGCAACCCAGGAAAGTAACATTGTCCGGAAGGTCGGACGGGTGGGCCAGTTCGCCACTAAGATTGGGTTCACCTTTAAAGTCGGGCACCCAGCACTCAGTGTATTTTTTTATGTAGAAGTAGTTGATTCTCTTCAAGATACGTTCTGTAATACCACCAAAAGGCGTCTTGATCAGCAACTGGTGGGAAATAAAAACGCAGGGAATACCGGGATGATGGAGCCCGAACCGGTTATCGGAAATTACGGCATCGATCCCGTGTTCCCGTACCGCTTTTTGAGCCAGGCCTGCTCATTGGCAATGGCACGGCGGATTTTGGGGATTTGTTGCACGATCTTCAGCCCAAAAACACCCCGCGTTTGGCATAGGTAATTTTATACCCTGCCAGCGGCAAAATGGTGAGCTGTGGGAACTCCCGGGCGAGCAGCGCCGCATGCTTCCCTTCCGCCGCAATAAGCACATCGCAACCGGCGTTTAATAGTTCAGCAATGAGCGGAATGTCCCGCGTGGCATGGCCCAGCCCCCAGTCCAGTGGAACTATGAGGATTTTTTTGGAACAGGAGAAGGTTTGAACAAATAATTATGTTTTTTTTTACGAAAATAGTTTAATTTAGAAATGCTCATTGTTAAGAAACAGTAAACTTCATGCGGCTGGAAGTTTAAACGAAGACTAAAAGAATGAAAAAAGTACATTGGATTTTGTTGTTACTGTTATCTGTTGGTTTGCTGTCACAGGGTTGCGGGGTCTTAAAGAAAAATGATTGCGGCTGTCCCACGATGAATAAAAACGGATGCATTGAGCCATTTAGCCTAATGAACCTCTATCCTAGAAAATGCTAAAAGCAAATGTCAACTAATCAGAGAACACTCAAATTTTATTCAGATGAAGCCTGTAGAAAGAGACTTATTGATCTTGCTTCATGAAGACCGCTACAATGAACAGCAGATTCAGAACGAAGTGAAACAACTGAGCGATATGCTTTCATTGATCGAGACAATGGATTACATTTCCACGGCAGCGGAAGTAGCAGATTGTAACAAACATCGCGTTAGCAGCAAGCGCAGCGTACTGGAGAAGGCATTCTTCCGTAAGGAGCCACGCGCATTCGAATTTATTATCCACAAGAACTGATTACGCAGAGCAGAGAAACGTTATTAAAAAGTAACATCGTAGATACCATATCCGGCGCAGATACTTTTTCCTCCCGTTTTTTAAATCTACCACTCAATTTCTTTTTTTTCTTGTTAGGTTTGCGAGCAATTAAATCCGTTGTGAATGATTGACTTTTCGCACCTGCAAGATTTCTTATCGCCCGTTTCCAAATCATTTCTGAATGATGAGAACGAATATGACGACTTCCAGATAGGGCACTTCGTGGACCTTTATGAGGACGAGGAACAAATTCCTGATTTTGAAGCCGCGCATATTATCCTTTTAGGAGTAGGCGAACAACGGGGCGGCTTTGCCCGTACCACATCCACCAATGGCCCCGATAACATCCGTAGTGAGTTTTACCGCCTGTATCACTGGCATCGCGATCTCAAAATCGCCGATGCAGGAAACCTGTTGGCCGGCAATACGCTGATCGATGCCTACGCTGCCATGCGCGCGGTACTTACCGAATTTATCGACGCTAATAAAACGGTGATCATACTCGGCGGCTCGCACGACCTGACGTATGCGCAGTATCGTGCCTACGCGGATAAAAAATATATTATTGAAATATCCGTCGCCGACGCACTCATCGACCTGATGGAAGAGTCGTCTACCGCGGATACCGGTTTTCTTATGCAGCTGTTTACCGAACAGCCAAACTACATTCGTCATTACAACCACATTGGCTTCCAGAGCTACTTTGTACAACCGCGTATGCTCGAAACCCCGACAAACTGCGGTTCGACTGCTTCCGCCTGGGTAAAGTCCGCGAAAACCTGGAGGAAATTGAGCCGGTATTACGTACTACAGATATGTTCAGCGTGGACCTGTGCATGATTAAACATTCCGATTCGCCGTCCAACACACTTTCGCCGAACGGTTTTAGCGGCGAAGAGGCCTGTGCCCTCTCCCGCTACGCAGGCATGAGCTCCCAGTTAAGTACGTATGGTCTTTACGGTTACAATCCAGCCAAAGATAAGGACCGCATTACCGCCAAACAGGTAGCGCAGATGCTCTGGTACTTTATGGACGGCCGGTCTGTAAAGGCAAAGGAATCCATGTTGCATGAGCGCGAAGCCTTCCCGGAGTTTCATGTGGCGTCGGAAATCAACACTACTTTTTTAAAGAGCAAAAAAACCGGCCGCTGGTGGATGCAGTTGCCGGACAAACAATTTATACCCTGCGCGTACAGCGATTATCTTATTGCCAGTAACAATGAGATTCCGGAGCGCTGGCTGCGTTCCCAGGAAAGGATGTAATCCTAAAAACGGTGCCCCATGAACACTACCCGTAGAGAACGAATTGCCCGTCTCAGCGTGATCCAGAACGCGCAGGACGTGTTTCTGATCGCCATCGGCGTAATGCTGGCTGCCATCGGCCTTAAATGTTTTCTATTGCCGAATGGTTTCCTGGACGGTGGAGTAACGGGCATCTCACTGCTCATTAACCGGTTAACGGGCATTTCAGTATCGGTGCTGCTCATCATACTGAACGTGCCATTCATTTTACTGGCATACAAACAGCTTTCTAAAACATTCACCATTAAAACGCTGGCCGCTATTCTTGGATTAGCGGCCAGCCTTATTTTTATCGAGGCGCCGGTGCTCACGCACGACAAACTGCTGATCGCCATCTTTGGTGGATTCTTTCTGGGTGCGGGCATCGGTATGAGCGTTCGCGGCGGCGCCGTACTCGACGGAACAGAGGTACTCGCGCTATTCATCAACCGAAAAACGGTTTTGTCTGTTGGGGAGGTAATCATGTACTTTAACGTGGTGATTTTTGCGGTGGCTGCCATTCTTATTAACGTGGAAACCGCGCTTTATGCCATGCTCACCTACCTGAGCGCCTCTAAAACAGTCGATTTTGTGATCAGCGGTTTCGAGGAATATATTGCACTCACGATTATTTCCAACCAGGCCGATCTGGTACGCAAAACACTGACACTCAAGTTGCGCAAAGGCGTTACGGTATTTAAAGGCAAAAGTGGTTACGGGAAACGAGGAGAGGTAGATAATGAAATTGATATCATTTATACCGTGGTTACCCGGCTGGAAGTGCATAAAATTATTGACGAGATTGAAAAGATCGATGAAAAGGCGTTCATCATCCAGCACAATATTAACGACACCAAGGGCGGAATGATCAAACGCAGGGCAACACATCTATAAAAGCGGTATAATTTTTTATATCTTTCTGACAGCGTTCCCCGTTATTTAAAACCACGCGTAGGGCCCAACATGAAAAAATTCTTTTTATCAGTACTTATTATGATCAGCGCCGCATCCGTTTATTCTCAGGAAAAATTTTATTTGTATCCGGATAAAAAAGGGTTGAAGATCGGCGGCACTTCCAAAGACACGGAAGCTCCGTACATCGAACACTTTGCTGCCAATGGCGACAAACGCAATGGAGCGGCCATTTTAATATGTCCCGGTGGTGGTTATGGCCACCTGGCTGTGGGCCACGAAGGCTCGGACGTTGCCAAATTCTTTAACAACGAGGGTTTCGACGCCATCGTACTCCACTATCGGCTGAACGATGCTGCGCAGAGCGGATCGCGTTACCCCGATCAGTACAACGATGTTACCGCCGCCATGCGCATCGTGAAATCAAAAGCAGCCGGCTGGAAAGTAAACCCGGACAAAATCGGCGTGATCGGTTTTTCTGCTGGTGGCCACCTCGCTTCTATGCTGACCACGATTCACAAAGCGGCCAATCCCGGCTCGAAGGATTCACTGGAGCAATACAGCTCCCGCCCGGCGTTTTCTATTCTCGTATACCCGGTAATTACGTTGGAGGGCGAGTTTAAACATGCAGGCAGCGCCCGCAACCTCCTCGGCGATAATCCTCCTGCCGACCTCGTGTATAAATTATCTACACAGCATTCGGTGGATGCGAATACGCCTCCCACCCTGCTGATCCACTCTACGGACGACAAAACCGTACCGGTAGAAAACAGCCTGCTGTTCTATAATGCACTCAAAGCCAATAAAATTCCAGCCAGCCTACACATTTTTGATCATGGCGGACATGGATACGGCATGGCGCCGAAAGACCCGGTTATTAATACCTGGCCCGGCGTTGCAGTGCTGTGGGTGAGAGAAAAACTTGGATTGTAAAACGAAAGAAGCGCCTTTAACCAGGCGCTTTTTTATGCCATCCGCTCCACCAACATGATCATCATCAATATAAATGAGCCGATTGCCAACACCGGCGTCCTGCAAAAATCTTTGCCCAATGGTCGCGGTAAACGGTCCAGTCAGCTGGTGGGGCATCGGCATTCCAGCCGGCAATTATTTTGTTGATCGTATTATTGCCTTCAATGCTAATAACAAATCCAGCAGGAAAAGCAGCATAGCCGCGTACCACCAATAGTTACGAGCGGCCAGGACGATCACGGGCACACAACTCACTAACAGGAACAAATACACGAATCGGAAGGGGGCGCTAATGTGCCGGTTGATGGCCTGGCGCATCAGGATGTATTCGCGGGCAGGCAGTTCCTGCAAAACTTTGGAAAAGCAAACGAGATAATAAAACGACTGGCCGGCGATTACGCCAAAGCCGATCAGCTGGCAGAGCAGCACAATTTTCAGGAGTGTCATGGGGTTCAACTTAAAAAAATAAAGGGCCGCAAAACCGCGGCCCTGGTATATTTACAGGAAACTGTCGCTTTCGCGGTAGGCTTTAATGAGGGCGGTTTCGCCATCTTTTCCGGGTTGTGCATTACCATGCTCCATACCCGGGATGCCTTTATATCCTTTTTTATGCAGGTGTTTGAAGATATTTTTATAATTGATTTCGCCGGACGTAGGTTCCTTACGGCCAGGGTTGTCCCCGATCTGGATATAGGCAATTTCGCTCCAGCACCAGTCGATGTTGGGAATCAGCTGCCCGGTGTTACGCTGCATGTGATAAATGTCGTACAGGATCTTACAGGCCGGGCTGTTAACCGCGCGGCAAATCATATACGTTTGATCGGCTGTACGCAGGAAAAGATCCGGATTATCGCTCAGCGGCTCCAGTACCATTGTAAGATCGTGTTTCGCCAGGATGTCTGAACCAAGGCGCAACGCGTCGATTACGTTACCGGTTTGTACGCCTATGGGCAGGTTACGCTCGAAATAGCCGGGCACCACCGTCATCCATTTGGCGTTTACACGCTTAGCCACTTCCACGGCTCTGGTGCACACATCTACAAAACGATCTTTAAATTCCTGTTTTCCAGTAGCCAGGGACACTTTCCAGTTGTCGCCGGCGTCTATAACAAATACACCCATCTTCATGCCCAGCTTGCTCATCAGCTGCGCAACCTTTTCCTGCTCTTCTTTGCTGCGGCCCATCATCCCATTGTCTTCCAGGCTACGGAAGCCCCGGTCGTACATGAATTTGATCTGGTCCAGGAAGCTTTCGCCGGCACTGTTTTTAAACATGCCTGCGTGCGGGGCGTAATCAAGGTTAAACGGTTTTCCTTTGTCTTGTAACGTGGACTCAGCCGGTAACACACTTGCGGCGGCGGCACCAAACGTGAGGGAGCCAATACCCGCCAGCGTACCATGCTGAAGGAACTTTCTTCTTTCCATATTAATAATAGTTAGATAAGGGTTCGTGATATGCCATTAAATTTAATAGCTTTTTTCAGCTAATTGCCGGTAATCCTAAAAAAAATGCAAGTTTTTACATGATTGGTTAATGCTCATCAAAAACTGATTGCATTCGCCGGAACAATTTGATAAATTCAAGCCCCGATCTTGTTCTTTCTTTTATAAATTCTATTGATGACGAAAAAAACCATGGCTCTCCTGCTGCCCGCACTACTTGGCAGCGCAGCCTTTGCTCAAAACAAACCGGACTTTACGGCTTACGACCAGAAAATTCCGGGCTCCGATATCACCTTTAAAATGGTACCTATCCCGGCCGGCGAGTTTATGATCGGCAGCCCCGCCTCAGAAAAAGGCCGCGGCGCAGACGAGGGGCCACAGAAAAAGGTAAAGATAGATGCCTTTTGGATGGGCGCCACCGAGGTAACTTTCGACGCCTATGACTTCTACGCCGATCCTGATAAAGAAAAAGAACTGCCTGACGGCATGACACGCCCAAGCCCTCCCTACATCGATCTGACCCTGGGTATGGGCAAATCCGGCGGCTTCCCCGCCAACAGTATGAGCCAATACGGTGCACTGATGTACTGCCAGTGGCTCTATAAAAAAACCGGCGTGTTTTACCGCCTGCCCACCGAGGCTGAATGGGAATATGCAGCCCGTGCCGGCTCCACCACCGCTTATCCATTTGGAAAAGATACTGCTCAACTGGCGCAGTACGCCTGGTCTTCCGGCAACAGCGATATCAAATATCATAAAGTTGGACAGCTGAAACCCAACGCCTGGGGCCTTTACGACATCCCGGGCAATGTAGCCGAGTGGACGATGGACCAATACGATCCGCAATATCTTTCTAAAATAAGTGCCACGGATCCCTGGAACAAGCCCACAGCTAAGAATCCGCGCACCATTAAAGGCGGTCACTTTGGCGA
Organism: Chitinophaga sedimenti; assembly: GCF_023156195.1. Taxonomy (GTDB): domain Bacteria; phylum Bacteroidota; class Bacteroidia; order Chitinophagales; family Chitinophagaceae; genus Chitinophaga; species Chitinophaga sedimenti. The sequence continues at coordinate 4,957,803 of NZ_JAKUKA010000001.1, read as the reverse complement.
TCCTGCTGTAAACCTGCGCCCGGCGGCCCGTCTTAAATCAGATATGGAATGGAACCGCCGCGACCCGCAAATTCCACGCAGCTACTGGTGGAATGCCGATTCGCCGTTTATTGGTTTCCGCCTGGTTCGCCCGGTAAAACAACCCACAAAAGAAGAGGCCGAGCAGTTTTTCGAAGAAATTGTGGAGCAGTACAAGGGCTCAAGATAGAATTTTGAAAAAAGTGTAATCGATTTTGTAACTTTTACTGGTTGCTAACACGTCTTATTCCCAACGCTTATCTTTTTAAACACCACGGGCTTGTTCCCGCAGGTCCACAAAATAAACATCAATGCAAAACGAAAAAGATCTAAAATTCCACGAAGGCCGCAGAGACTTTATGAAACAAGGCTCCCTTCTCGCCGGAGGTATGCTGGCCGCCCCGCTCCTATCGCAGGCGAACTATTTTTCCGGTTCGGCCGGCGTTATCAAAATAGCTCTCATAGGCTGTGGTGGCCGGGGTTCCGGTGCCGCCGTACAAGCCCTGCGCACTAAACAAAACGTTCAGCTCGTTGCTATGGCCGATGCTTTCCGCGATCGCCTGGACGGTGCTTATACCAATATTAAAGAAGACCTCGGGGAGGCCGCAAGCCGCGTAGCCGTACCTGAGTCTAACAAATTCGTAGGCTTCGATGGTTACAAAAAGCGATCGCTTTGGCCGATGTGGTGATCCTCACCACGCCTCCGGGCTTCCGTCCGCTGCACTTCGAAGAAGCGGTTAAACAGGGCAAACACATCTTCATGGAACCCGTGGCGACCGACCCAGCAGGTATCCAACGCGTGCTGGCTGCCGCCGAAATCGCGAAATCTAAAAAACTAAACGTGGTAGTCGGCCTGCAACGCCGCTATCAAAACTCCTACCGCGAGCTGTACAAACGTGTGCAGGACGGCGCTATCGGCGATATCCTTTCTGTACAGGTTTGGTGGAACCAGGGCGCGCTGTGGGTGAAACCACGTAAACCTGAATACTCTGAAATGGAGTACCAGATGCGTAACTGGTACTATTTCAACTGGCTTTGCGGCGATCATATCGTAGAACAACACATCCACAATATTGACGTGGGCAACTGGTTCAAAGGCGCAGTGCCGGTATCCGCAGTGGGTATGGGTGGCCGCTCCTGGCGCAACGGTAAAGAATATGGCGAAATTTTCGACCATCACTATGTAGAATACCGTTATGCGGACGGCGTAGTAATGAACAGCCAATGCCGCCACTGGAAAGACTCTACAAGCCGTGTTGACGAAGAGATCGTTGGTACGAAAGGCCGGGTAATTGGCGACCGTGCGCAGATCCTTGACCATAAAGGAAAAGTTGTTTTCCAGTTTGATAAAAAGAACAAGGAAAACCAACCTTACCAAACTGAGCACGACGAACTGTTTGACGCGATTGCGAAAGGCGAATACAAGTTCGAAGACACGAAACGCGCCGCAGAAACCACGCTCACCGCGATCATTGGCCGCATGGCAACTTACAGTGGTCAAACCATTCCGTATGATAAAGCGCTGGCGAGCAACATTAACCTGCAGCCTGCTACTTACTCGTTCGATGCGGCGCCCCCGATCGTTCCGGACGCCGATGGTTTTACGCTTACGCGAAACCCGGTTCCACTAAGTATTTCAGCTAGTTATTCACACCTTTATATCACCCTGTGCAGCCAGCCTGCACGGGGTTCTTTATTCTGATGATGAAATTGTTTATGAGTTTCCGCTACTTGCTTCCTGCTGTTTTGCTCACCTCTGTCTAACCAACATCAACGCACAAACGAAAAAAATAGCAGGTTGGGCAAATGACGTTCTTCAGTCTCCCGCCCTTAAAAACGCCCATGCTGGCATTGCGCTATACGATCCGTCAACCGGCAAATTCTTATACCAATATCAATCAGACAAATTCTTTGTACCCGCATCCAACACTAAAATCATCACTTTATTTACGGCGCTGCAACACCTGGGCGATTCGCTGCCCGCAATGCGCTACGCCGAAAACGACACCGCCATTTTTATTAAAGGCATGGGCGATCCATCCTTCCTATACCCGGATTTCACCTACCAGCCAGTGTTTGATCATCTAACTAAAACAACTAAACGAATTTACCTGTTGCCTGCTGTAAATGATAACGAGCGTTATGGCCCGGGCTGGGGCTGGGGTGACTATGCGGACTACTATCAGCCGGAGCGAAATGAATTTCCACTTTACGGAAACGTTGCCTGGATCAATTATGATAAACGCGGTTACAGCGTGGCGCCTTCGTTTTATCATCACCCCGATTATTTTCAATTACAACCGGATGCCAGCGCAGGCTCGCCAGTAGCCGGCCGCGACGAACGGCGCAATTTCTTTTACTTGCGTTACCGGCCGGGCGATACCGCAAAACTGGAGGGAGAGGTTCCCTATATTACAGGGCAGTTGAAAGATATTGCGGCACGTCTGCAGGACACGCTTGGGAAGCCGGTGTGGACAGGGGTCTCGTTCCCAGCAAACGCCAGCATCCGCACTATGTATAGTTTGCCAGCGGATACACTGCTGCAACCCATGATGCACCGTAGCGACAACTTCTTTGCCGAACAAATATTGATGATGGTGGCGGCGAAGCACTGGGATACCATCAGCACGCATAAAACGATCAACATGATGTTGAACACTTCGCTGAAAGATTTGCCCGACACGCCGCAATGGGTCGATGGTTCCGGTCTTTCGCGATTTGATTTATTTACGCCGCGCGATTTTGTAAGTGTGTTGGAGAAGATGTACAAAACCTATTCCCGCGAAAAGCTGTTCCCACTTTTTGCAACCGGCGGCAAAGGTACACTGCGCGCATATTTCCGGGAACATCCGGGAACGGTATTCGCGAAAACGGGCACCTTAAATGGCGTAGTGGCGCTAAGCGGCTACCTGCTTACAGAAAAAGGAAAAACATTGATCTTCAGTATTCTTGTAAACAATCATCACACCACTTCCACCAATGTGCGCCGCGAAACGGAAAAGTTCCTGATGAACGTACGCGCTACGTATTAAGGTTTTTTAATATCGTAGTTAAAGATGCGGGTAGTGTCGCTATCGGTATCTACCTGAATGAGGCCAACGCCTTCTGCATAGTAATTCGTTGCCAGCGTACCAAGGTCAACCGGGAAACCCATGATGGTAGCCTTTGCGTCCATGCGCACTGCGATTACATTTTTAAACGTTTCTACCAGTACGGTTTTAGATATGTTCTTTTCGGTAACCGTGTAGGTTAAGGTGAGTTTCGCGTAACCCAGTGGCGTATCTACCGACAATGTATCTTCCCAGGAAGAACCCGCGCGCACATTATCCTTTAAGTAAGTACTGATGATGAGGTCCGCTTCATATCCCTGCAAAGACACGTCAGTAGCCACCTGCGTATACACTCCATTATCACAGCGCTGGAACGACACGCTTCCGTCGAGATCGGTTTCGAGCACCGGTATTTTTTACCATCGATCATAGAATCACCGGTGGTGGTTAAGGTGTAGTCGGTAACATCGCCATTAATTGAGGTTTGTGTATAGTAAAAGCAGAGCCTTTGTAATACGGGGCATAACCGCAAAGGGTTTCCTTAGGCGTTCCTTCCTGGCTTGTTTCTTTTTTACACGCAAATACAGCGAGTGTAAGGCCACAGATGGCGGTCAACATGGTCCTGGTCCTCATGGTGATGCAGGGTTTGTTTTGAGATTTTTAAACGGATGTGTCTAATCGACACTTATATTTAGAAAACGTTTAACGTTAATTTATCTACTTTGTTTACATATCGACGCTTATCACTACTAAAACGCCTTTAACATGCATATGATTCCACGTAAACTCCGACGACGTTAAACTGTTTCCATTTATTATCAAATTACGCCAAAAAATCTAGATCGTCAATGTGACCCGGAAGCTCGTTTAATCTTAAGACGCCATTCTAAACGCACACATAAAACCTAAACTGGTAACCATATCTGATCCACGTGCACTAGTACCCGTGACCCGTTTTCTATTCACTCGTTTTTAATCGACTAAATCGAAACTAAGAAGGTATATCAATTTATCACCCAAAACCCTGATCATGATTGCAATTCCACGCCTTTTCAGCGCCACGCTGCTGCTGGCCGCTGCATTTGTGACCCTGGCGCCGCCCCAAGTCCGCTCCCAGGGAACAGTTAATGCCTCCCGCGACATTTCCGTTAAAGGAAAGGTCCGCGACGCCAAAAACTCCTCGCTACCAGGTGTTACCGTCATCATTAGGCACCACAAAAGGCGCCACCACAGACGACAAAGGGAATTTTACCCTGAATGCCGTTAATCCGGACGCCACGCTCGTTGTGCAGTTCATCGGCTACGAGTCGCAGGAAATTCCCATTAAAGGGCAGAACTCGTTTAGCATTTTACTCAAGGAAAGCGAAAAACAGCTGGACGAATACGTAGTAGTAGCCTACGGAACACAAAAGAAGGTCACCAAAACAGGCGCGGTAGCTACGGTAAAAGGCTCCGAAATTAAACAGGCCCCAACCGTCAACGTTTCTAATGCGCTCGTTGGACGTGTGGCCGGTCTGGTAGCTATCAACTCCAGCGGTGAACCGGGTTACGATGGTTCTACCCTGCTCATCCGCGGTCGCTCCACGCTCGGCAACGCCAATCCGCTCACGGTGATCGATGGTATTCCCCGCGACGGCCTGCAGCGCATCAACCCAAATGATATTGAGAACATTTCGGTATTGAAAGATGCCTCTGCCGCTATCTACGGCTCACGCGCGGCTAATGGCGTTATCCTCATTACTACAAAAAGAGGTAAAACCAGTAAACCCATGTTGAGCTACAGCTTTAACCAGGGCTTTACCACGCTTACCCGTCTACCCGAAATGGCCGATGCAGCTACATATGCGCAGGTGCAAAACGAGATCAACGAAGCGGGTGGCTCGCCCATTACCAACACGCCCGAAGAAATTGAAAAATACCGCAACGGCTCCGATCCATGGGGATATCCTAACACGGATTGGCTGGATGCGGTCATCAAACCCCTGTCTTTGCAAAACCGCCACGACCTTTCGATTCGCGGGGGTAATGAGAAGATACTATATTTCGTCTCGATGGGAACACTGTACCAGGATGGCATCTACAAAACGAGCGCCACCAAGTACAAGCAGCACAACATCCGTGCTAATATAGATGCGAACATTAATCGCTACCTGACATTGCGGCTAGACCTCTCCGGCCGCCTGGAAGACCGCAATTTTCCGCCCCGCAGCGCCGGCTCCATTTTCCGCGCATTGTTGAGGGGGCGCCCCACAGAGGCCGCTATCTGGCCCAATGGATTGCCTGGCCCGGATATCGAATATGGCGACAACCCGGTTGTAACCAGCACGAACCAAATTGGCTACCAGCGTGATCGCAATTACGTCCTGAATAACAACCTGGGCCTGCTGTTCTACGTTCCCGGAGTAGAAGGCCTGTTCATCGACGGCAACTTTGCGCTGGACAACAACTTCAATTTCAATAAGAAATTCACCAAACCCTGGACATTGTATTCGTTCGCTGGCTACGATGCGAACAATCAGCCTATTCTGAACGGTTCGCAGCGAGGCGTCAGTGCACCGGAGCTGGAGGAATGGTATAACCAGGGACAAACGATCACCATAAACGGTAAGATCAATTACTCGAAAACATTCGGCAAACATTACTTAAGCACATTTGTTGCCGTAGAAAAAGCGAGAACAAAGGTGATGACCTGTACGCCATCCGCAAATACTTTATTTCGGACCAGGTAGACCAGATTTTTGCCGGCGCCGATCGCGAAAAGAATAATGGCGGCGGGGGTATGAATACGCACGCCTCAACTACTTCGGCCGCGTATCTTACAACTTCAGCGAAAAATACCTGTTCGACTTTAACTGGCGCTACGACGGCTCCCAGAACTTCCCGAGCGACAAGCGTTTCGGCTTTTTCCCCGGCGTATCGGCAGGCTGGGTGCTCAGTAACGAAGGCTTCTGGAAAAACAACATTGGCCCTAATGTGTCCGATTATATGAAGCTGCGTTTCTCGTGGGGACAACTGGGTAACGACCAGATCGATAACTTCCAGTACCTCACCACATATGGATTGAGCGGCACCGGCGTTATTTTCGGCGATGAGCTGAATAAAGCCATCTACCAAACCCGCACACCCAACCCGGATATTACCTGGGAAGTAGCCAACAAATACGACCTGGGGCTTGAAGCCAAATTCCTGAAAGGCCTGATCACTTTCGAAGGTGATATCTTCTACGAAAAACGCTCGAACATCCTGGCGAAAAGAAGAGCTTCTATTCCCGCTTACACCGGTCTTGTGCTGCCGGACGAAAATATCGGCAGTGTAGAAAATAAAGGATTCGACTTCCAGCTGGGACATAAACGTACCGTAGGAAAATTCACCTATGAAATTCTTGGTAACGTGTACCATGGTAACAACAAAATCCTGTTCTGGGACGAAGAACCGAATGTGCCCGCCTGGCAAAAGTCTACCGGCAGACAGATTGGCGCACCGCTTTACTACCAGGCCATCGGCATCTTCAAAGACCAGAAAGCGATCGATGATTATCCACATCTGGCCGATGCCCGCCCCGGAGACGTGATATTTAAAGATGTGAACAAAGACTCCATCATCAACGACCTCGACCGCGTACGCGACAACCAGACGGCAACACCCACCTGGATTTTTGGTCTTACGATGGCGGCCAGTTTCAAAGGATTTGACTTTACCATGTTGTGGCAGGGTGCCGCCGGCGCAAAACAATACCTGCGCACAGAATCCGGCCTGATAGGCAACTTCCCAATGGAATTTGTAAAAGACCGCTGGACCAAAGACAACATCAATGGTTCGTGGCCACGTCCATACGACCGCGACCGCGAATATTGGGTAAGCCGCGCAAATACCTTCTGGTATTGGGATACCGATTACTTCCGATTGAAAACGCTGGAGCTGGGTTACACACTTCCCGAAAAATGGCGGAAACGCGCCGGGCTGGACGATCTCCGTATTTACGTAAGTGGCCAGAACCTGCTTACCGCGGACAGAGTAAAAATCTTTGACCCGGAATTACCGTCGGGCAGCGGCCAATACTATCCACAAACCAAGATTTACAACATTGGCATTAACCTAACCCTCTAAAACTGCGCAACATGATTACCAATATAAAAAGACTTTTACCGGTTTTATTGTTGATGGGTGTATTCGCCTGCAACAAAGATTTCCTGGAAAAGAAACCGCTGAACGCATACAGCGACCTGGATGTATGGCGTGATCCTGCGCTGGTGCAGGCTTTTGTAAACGATTTGTACAACCAGATGCGGCATGGATATAACGAGGTGATGCTCAGCTCCATGTCTGACGAAAGTCGTTTCATTCACAACTACGGCACCACGCAAAGTGTTGGTGGGGCCATGTCGCCGGATGATATCGGAGCGTTCAACCTGTTTGGTGAATGGAGCAAGCATTACACCGGTATTCGCAATACCAATCTCTTCATGGAAAAAATTGCAGAAGTACCTTTTAAAGATGAAGCACAGCGGACACGCCTGCGTGGCGAGGTATTTTTATGCGCGCTTACTTCTATCACATCCTGGTGAAATATTGGGGCGGTGTGCCGCTGATTACTAAATCATTCGGGTTGAAAGATAAAGATATGTTGTTGCCGCGGGCCAGTTTTGAAGATTGCATCAAACAAATTGTTACCGACTGCGACAGCGCCGCGAATCTTTTACCCGAAACGCAAACCGGCGCCAATAAAGGACGCGCAACGAAGTACGCTGCCATGGCATTGAAGTCGCGCATGCTGTTGTATGCGGCGAGTGATTTGTTTAATCGCCCAGGTACAACCAACCCTTCATTCGGTTATGTTGGCGGCGACCGCGTTGCCCGTTGGACGGCAGCCCGTGATGCTGCGAAAGCAATCATCGATGCGAATAAATTCGATCTGTATAAACCTACGGCGAATCCCGTGGAGAACTACACGCGCATCTTTATGGATAAGGATAATATAGAAGCGATTTTCGTGAAGTATTTCCATAAAGAACTGCTGGGCACCGACCACGACAAATTCAATGGTCCCAACGGTTATCACAACTGGGGCGGCAATGTACCCATCGAAAACTTTGTGGAAGGATACCAGATGGCAGACGGCACCCCGTTCGATCGCAGTAATCCAACACATGCCGCTAAACCTTACGAAAACCGCGATCCGCGCTTTTATGCAACCATCTTGTACGACGGAGCTCCCTGGAAAAAACGGGCATCAGACGGCATCGATCTTGATCCAGTTGGCAAAATACAAACCGGGCGTTATGAAGTATGGAATGCTGCCCGTGGCGCCGTGGAAGTTCGTAATGGATTAGACACCCGTCAAAGTCCGCTGGAAAACTGGAACGGTACGTACACCGGTTATTACCTGCGTAAGTTTATGGACATTACGCTCGATGCGCAGTTCTTTAAAGGAGATAAGCCCTGGCAGTTTTTCCGTTATGCAGAAACGGTGTTGAACTATGCGGAGGCCTGCATCGCATTGGGCCAGGAAGATGAGGCGCGTACCTACATCAATAAAGTGCGCACCCGCGCCGGCATGCCTGCACTCCTTGCCACTGTTACCGGCCAGGCTTTGATTGATATGTATCGTTATGAACGCCGCTACGAGCTGGCATTCGAGGAGCATCGTTACTTCGATGCCCGCCGCTGGCTCATGGCTACCACGTGGTTTACCGGTCCTGCCAAAGCAATTGACGTATATGCAAAGCTGGGCGCCGATCACGTAACACAAACCTTCACCTACACCGTGATCGCCAACGACGTGCAGATGCGCACTTTCCTTGATAAACATTATCTGCTGCCGCTTCAATCAGATGAAATGCGGAGAGACACTTTACTAAAACAAAACCCCGGATATATCAACTAATCGTAGAAAAAGGGTGCGTATCATTTACGCACCCTTTTTGTTAATTTTTTGGGTGAGATAATATTGCTTCGTAAATTCATCTTCCAATAAAAAAACAAATAACAGCCACGTAAGAAGATTAATTAACAGCTTAAGACAAGGTTTGGACCCTAAAAAAAAACAGTTACGACAAAATGCGCCTTAGCAGCAGCATGGATTAATACCACACCTTGTTACGATTTAACCAATTGATTATTATGCTTTTTTAACCGGGGTTCGGCCCATATATCCCTGCATATATTTGCATCGCGGTAACATTCCGGCAACCAACTGCTCACATTTCCTTAATGTGGTGGTAATGTTCCGTTAATGCGGCTATCTGACCTTTGGGGCGCAAAAAGCAGCCTGCTTACAAACTCTAAAAGTTAACGTATTAAATACAAAACCATGAAATGCAATCTTATGTTTTCCCCCAAAAAACAATTGGTAACCGCCCTGCTCATCCTGGGTACTACCGCTCCAATGTTTGCCCAAAACCCGGTAATGGCTTACAACAATACGCCTGTTGAAAAAACCACCGGCAGCGCTAAAAAAGCCGTTCGGGTAAATGTAGCGTCTGAGGCAGAAAACCCGCTGCTGTTCCGCGTAACCATCAATAACACAACTGGTGAAAAAATCACCATGTTCATCAAAGATGGTAACAATAACATCCTGCACCGCGAAGTACTGGACGCTGATCCGCAGATCACCGGCCGCTACAACCTGCAGTCGCTCGAAGACGGTGCATACTACTTTGAGTTCCGCAACGGTCGTAACAAAATCGAAAAGATGGTGGACATTAAAACAGAAGTTTATTCCAACCGCAAAGTGGAAATAGAATAAAAAAAAAAGGAGATAGCCGCTAACGACTATCTCCTTTTTTATACCTCTTTTTCTTTTTCTATCTTGATGCCATCGCATCGTACAACACGTCCATTATATTCGCCCGTACATTGAGCGAAGATATTTTAGTATTGGCGCCACCATTCGGCGTTACGCGGTTGCTGAGGTATACAAATACCAGGTTGTATTTAGGATCTACCCAAACACAGGTGCCTGTAAACCCTGTATGCCCGAATACTTCCGGCGAAGCATACTTGCTGGGATACGGATCTTTGCGCGTGGCATTATCTTTTTCCGGTTTGTCAAAACCAAGTCCGCGGCGGCTGATGTCGCTATTATACGACGAAAACAATTTGATCGTTTCCGGTTTGATGTATTGCACACCATTAAACGATCCACCGCTTGCCAGCATCTGCATAAGGATACCGAGATCATATGCGTCGGAAAATAACCCGGCGTGACCGGCCACTCCGCCGAACATCGCCGCACCCGGATCGTGCACATCACCACGGATCCACTGGATGCGAAAATTTTGTTCGAACTCGGTAGGCACTATCTGCGTTAGCGGAAAACGTTCACGCGGTTGAAAACCGGTTGTGGTCATACCCAACTGATCGTAAAATGCTTCTTTCACATAATGATCGAGGCTTTTACCTGTGATCTGCTCCACTACTTTTCCTAAAAAGATGAAATCATTGTCGCTGTAAACGTAAGAACGCCCGCCCAGCCTGCTGGTGAGGATGCGTTTATACATGGTATCTACAAAACTCGGCTCCATGTATAAATGTTCCGCGACGCGCAACGTGTGCGTAGAATCCTGTTCTGGACGATATAATAACGTATCCGGGTAACCGTTCGGAGCAATTGTTTCTTTATAAAAAGGAATGTACGATACCAGTCCTGCCTGGTGTAACAGCACATCCCGGATACGCAGCTTTTCCTTATCTGTTCCGCGCGTCCATGGCAGGTATGCGCCCAATGTACTGTCGAGCGACAAGCGACCTTCATCGTACAAGCGCATTACGGAAATGGTGGTCGCGCAAATTTTTGTCACAGAGGCCAGATCGTAAATAGATTGAGGCGTGACGGCTTCGCGCTGGCTGTAATCATAATGACCGAAAGCCTTATTGTATACCAGTTTTCCGTCCTTCAGTGCTACAATAACGCAGCCTGGGGCCGCACCTTTAGCGATCATGTCGTTTGCAAGCGAATCGATGCGGAGCAGCGTGTGGCTGTTCATGCCTACGGTTTCGGGCGTTACTTCGTCAAGCACGGTTACGGGGCGTGCATATTCGGTGATGCCGTCACCAAAATGAAAGTTGGGACATACCGTTACAGGAAGTTTACCTTTCGGGATGAGGCGGCCGAACAGCACTTCCGCAGCGGCGCGTTGCGTGGTAGAATCATCTTCGTAGGCGGCAATGATCGTCGATGCATCACAGAAAAACTTAGCTGCATAAGGATTACCGAACAACACAGTTGCGGTAGGCATTTCCTGCTGCAGCTGGTTGATCATCTGTCGCTGGCTGCGGCTGATGCCGAAATTATTTGCCGGGCGACGACTGTAATTATGCAGGCTCACGATTACGGACGCGTATTCATTTTTCAGTCGTTGAACCAGCGGCGCAATTTGCGCCTCCGTCATACGAGATGAAAATATGTATGTGTCCACATCGGATTTCATTTCTTTTACCGCTGTAAGGAAGGTGTTGTTACCGTCTGCCCCAACGGCGAGCACGGCCACTTTGCTCCGGTTGTTCACGGTCGGCGCAAAAGGCACCAGTTTGTTATCATTGCGCAAAAGCGTGATGGCCGCTTCGGAAACACGTTTCCGTAAAGCCATTGTTTTTGCGTTAATATCTTCAGAAATATTGGTGGTGTTGATGGGCTGCCAGTTAGCCAGACCAAGATCGTATTTCGCGCGCAACACTTTTTCACGCGCTTATAAACTTCGTCTCTGCTGATTTGACCTTTCTTGATCGCGGCCGCAATGGCGTCGATGCTGCCTTTGGAGGTAGAGGGCAGTTCCATGAGGTGGTTGCCAGCCAGCAACGACTGCAGCGACTCCTGCCCTTTCGTGTAATACTTCGCAATACCCTGCATTTCAAGGGCATCGGTTACGATCAGCCCATCAAACCCTAAATCCTTTTGCAGCAACTTGGTTACCACATTCGGCGAAATAGAGCTTGGCGTGTTGGCGCGTTTGTCCAGCGCGGGTATGTTCAGGTGCGCCACCATCATCATACCAACGCCCGCCTCAATGGCACGTTTAAACGGATATATTTCCAGCGAATCCAGTTCCGCCAGCGATTTTTTAATCAGAGGAAGATCGAAATGCGAGTCGGTATCGGTATCGCCATGGCCGGGAAAGTGCTTGGCGCAGGCCATTACGCCGGCATCCTGCATACCTTTGATCATGGCAACGCCCATACGCGCTACCTGGTATTTATCTTCCCCAAAGGAGCGATCATTAATAACGGGGTTGTTTGGATTGTTGTTCACATCCACTACGGGTGCAAAGTTCACGTTTACCCCTACACGTTTACACTGCTCACCGATGGCCTGGCCAATTTCATAAATCAGACCGCTGTCCTGCACGGCGCCCAGCATCAGGTTGCGAGGGAACGAAATGGCGCTGTCCAGCCGCATCCCCAATCCCCACTCACCGTCAATAGCCACGAGCAGTGGTACTTTGCTGATGTTCTGGTAAGCATTCAGCAGGTTCGCCTGCCGCGCAGGGCCGCCCTGGAAAAATACGAGTCCGCCCACTTTGTTGGTGCGGATGTCGCGCATTACAGCGTTAATGTGATCCTGTCCAAAGTTAGAATGCGCGCGGATCATAATCAGCTGCGCAATGCGTTCTTCGTGTGTAAGTGAATTAAAGACGCTGTCTACCCAGCGGTCTGCCGCACTTTTTGATGTTTGGCGTTGGGTGGTTTCCTTTTTTTTCTTTTCTTTCTCAGAAACATGTACGTGGCCCGGGGATGCGTAATTAGACATTAGCAACCCGGTAAATCCCATTGCTAAAAATATCTTCCTCATTTCATAAACATACAACGTTTTGTGCAGGGAAACTTCTTAAATTACATAGAAGGGATTGAGCCAGAACACATTAAACCATATCGATATATAAATATTGCTCATTCCCATTTATCAACCTAAAGTTTTAATAACATTTAGCATTTCGCAGTTTTTGTTGAAAACTGTTTATTAATAACCGTACTTTTTTGGCATTATTTCATCAATTGTAATTTAAAGTATGATTCTTTTCAATTGTTTGTTATATTTGCAACTTACACGAGTACGCAACTTTATTAGTTAAAACATGGTCAATCTTATTTTATTTGGCCCTCCGGGAAGCGGAAAAGGCACACAGAGCGCGAATATCATTGAGAAGTACGGACTGATCCACCTGTCTACCGGCGACATGCTGCGTAGCGAACTTGGCGCCAAAACCCCATTAGGTTTGGAGGCGCAGAAGTTCATCGATCAGGGCCTGCTGGTTCCTGATGAGGTGGTGATTGGTATGATCAGCTCTAAGCTGGACGCGAACCCGGAAGCCCGCGGTTTTATTTTCGACGGTTTTCCCCGTACCACGGCCCAGGCCGAGGCTCTGGACAAACTGCTCCTGTTAAAGAAAACCGCCATCTCCATGGTACTTTCCCTGGAAGTTCCTGAAGATGAACTGGTGCGCCGCCTGTTGAACCGTGGTCTAACCTCTGGTCGTACAGACGATGCAAGCGAAGATGTAGTGAAAGCGCGTATTGTGGAATATCATAACAAAACGGCTCCTGTCGCGGACCACTACGCTAAATTCGGCAAGTTCAAAAAGTAAAAGGTGATGGCAGCGTAGATGAAACCTTCATCCTGCTTGCTAAAGAACTCGACGCACTGACAAGCGAAAAAGTTTAAACAAAACGTACCGCCGGTACATTATATAAACGCAAAGATCATTAAGGGATGCCGTTTGGCTAAACTTTACGATCTTTGCGTTTTGCTTTTTTAAAAATACAGCCGGCGCGGACAAGCCGTTCCGGCAACAACAACATGGAAAGAGGAAACTTTGTAGATTATATCAGGGTGTTTTGTAAGTCGGGCAAAGGTGGCGCCGGCTCCATGCACTTCATGCGAACCAAGTTTAACGCCCAGGCTGGTCCTGATGGCGGTGATGGCGGTCGCGGCGGACACATCATCCTGCGCGGCAACTCGCAGCTGTGGACTTTGCTGCACTTGCGCTGGCATAAAAACCTGGTAGCCGAAAACGGAGAAAACGGTAGCGGCGACAACTGTACCGGCCGTTATGGCGAGGACATTATTATAGAAGTGCCGCTCGGCACTATTGCCCGAGACGAAGAAACCGGCGAACTGGAAGCTGAAATCCTTGAAGATGGCCAGGAAATTATCTGGCTGCCTGGCGGACAGGGCGGTCGCGGCAACGCTTATTTCAAATCGCCAACCAACCAAACACCGGAGTATTCACAACCCGGTATGCCTGGTGTGGAAGGTTGGAAGCAGCTGGAACTGAAAGTGTTAGCGGATGTCGGACTGGTAGGTTTCCCCAACGCGGGCAAATCAACCCTGCTTTCAAGTATTTCCGCCGCGAAGCCGAAAATTGCGAATTACGCGTTCACCACCCTTACGCCCAACCTGGGCGTGGTGCCATACCGTGATGGCAAGTCCTTTATCATGGCCGATTTACCTGGTATCATTGAGGGCGCGCACGAAGGTCGTGGTTTGGGACATCGCTTCCTGCGCCATATTGAGCGTAACGCGGTGTTACTGTTCTTAATCCCGGCGGACAGTGCAGACCACCGGAAAGAATTTGATGTGCTGTTGAATGAGCTGGAACAATACAACCCCGAGCTGCTGGACAAACAGTTTTTGCTGGCCATCAGTAAAAGCGACATGCTGGACGATGAGCTGAAAGAGGCCATCTCCGCAGAACTGCCGGAAAATGTACCACATGTATTCATTTCTTCCGTAACCAATATGGGCTTAACAGAACTGAAAGATGTTTTGTGGACGGCACTTTCGGATGTGAAAGATGGCGTTGCGTGGGACGAGGAGGATGAAGAGGAGGAAGAAGAAATATAATATGGAAAGGCGTCCACTAACGGTCGCCTTTTTCTTTTTTGGGAATAGTTCGCTTCGCCGCCGTGGTACTAATATTGATGTTCTTCTTAAAAAGCATCATGCAAAAGGCGCACATTGGTACTTCCGGGTGGAGCTATAAACATTGGAAAGAAATTTATTACCCCGCCACGGTAAAGTCTGCCGATTGGCTTTCCTTTTTTGCCAAAGACTTTGACTGTATAGAAATTAACAATAGCTTTTACCGCCTGCCTAAGCCCGAAACCGTGCAGCAATGGGTTACCACCGTGCCAGATGGTTTTATATTCTGTCCAAAAATGAACCGCTTTCTTTCGCATATGAAAAAGCTGCACGATCCTGAGCAACCGCTCCAGCGATTCTTTGACGTGTTCGACCCGGTACGCAAACATCTTGGACCTATTCTGATACAATTGCCGGCCAATGCGACTTTTAACCCGGAAGTAACCGCGCATTTTTACGCCTTATTGCATAACACGTACCGGCAATACCAGTTTTCAATGGAAGTGCGGCACGAAAGCTGGTATACCGAGGAAAGTTTGTCGCTGATGCGCAAATACGACATCGGGCTCGTCATCGCGGATTCCGGCGGCCTTTTCCCATCTGACGAAGTGTTAACGGCGAAACATGTATATCTGCGGTTTCATGGTCCGGGCAAATTGTACGCCTCTGCCTACCATCCGAATACGTTGCGCGCCTACGCGAAAAAGTGCCGGCGGTGGCTGAACGGGGGACACCAGGTTTGGGCTTTTTTCAATAATGATATCAACGGCTATGCACTTAAAGATGCACAAATGCTCCGCCGTTACTTATCCGACGTTTGAATTTTCCTTTCAAAGACCAGGTTGGCGGTCATTACCGTTTCGATTATTTCGGTTAAAGCCCTTTCCATTTCCGTATCTGTTTTAAAAATTTCACTTACGGCGATGGACTTTCCTTTTTCAGATAGCAGCACAAAAAAGTGGCGATGCTGTTCCATGCCTTTACGGACGTACCGCTCGGGCAATACCGCCGCGGCTTTTATTTGTGTAATCCCTTGCAGACAGGCTGCCTTTGTATAAAATCCCGCAGCGTGCAACAGCTTTTCTCCGCTATCTGACCTTAGCGTAAACCAGTAATTATCAATTGGATTGGTAGCAATATAAAAGGTACTCATCACGTTTGCTTTACGCAGATAAATCTACGGCCTCCTATTATTTTGATTCTCGCAATTTGCGCTACAGGCAATCAAAACGCTGATTTTCATTTCAATTTGGGCCTGAAATTTGAATCCATTGCATGTTTAGTTATTTTCGCAATTTTTCAGGGATATAAAGACGGCTGAATGTTGAAGAAACTTTTAGCGGGGATCATGTTGTGCGGTGGCCTTGCTACGCAATGTTATGCACAGCTGCCCCCGAAGCGCGAAATGCGCGCGGTATGGATTGCCTCGGTTGGAAATATAGACTGGCCTTCGCGCAAGGGTTTACCCGCCGGCCAGCAAAAGCAGGAACTGATGAACATGCTGGACGACATCGTCCGCGATGGCATGAACGCCGTGTTCTTCCAGGTGCGGCCTGCTGCCGATGCCCTGTACGCTTCGTCCTACGAGCCCTGGTCCGAATACCTCAGCGGCAGCCAGGGGCGTCCGCCGGAACCATATTATGATCCGCTGCAGTTCGCGATCGAAGAATCACATAAACGGGGCCTCGAGCTCCACGCCTGGTTCAATCCCTACCGCGCGGTAATGAATACACGCAGTAACGTACTGGCCCCTAACCACATCAGCCGGCTGCGCCCACAGTGGTTCCTGCAATATGGCGATCAAAAACTCTTTGATCCGGGGCTGCCCGAAGTGCGCGACTATTTTACCCAAATCATCCGTGATGTGGTGAAACGCTACGACGTAGATGGCATCCACTTCGACGATTACTTCTACCCATATCGTATTGCCGGAAAAGAATTTCCGGACAATCCCTCCTATCGCATCTACGGCCGCAACATGAACAAGGATGACTGGCGCCGGTGGAACGTCGACACGTTAATGCACCAGGTAAGCATCGCTATCAAAGCCGAAAAGCCATGGGTAAAGTTCGGGATTAGTCCGTTCGGCGTTTGGCGAAACCGCGACCGCGATCCGGAAGGGTCGAACACGCGCGGTGGTATGACCAACTACGATGATCTCTACGCAGATATTCTTAAATGGAGCCGCAGCGGCTGGATCGATTACGCCACGCCGCAGCTGTATTGGGAGTTCGGTCACCGTCTGGTTGGCTATGAAGTACTGGTAAACTGGTGGTCGCAGCATGCATATGGCCGACATATGTACCCGGGCCTCGCTGTTTACAAAATAGGTGAAAGCGGCGCCTGGCGTAATCCCCGGGAAATGCTGAACCAGATCAATGCGAACCGGTCGCTTCCCACCGTGCAGGGCAGCGTGTTTTTCCGCGCCCGCTCGTTCGATAGTAATCCGTTAGGCATCCGCGATAGTTTACGCAACCATCTTTATAAATACCCGGCGCTGATCCCCACCATGCCGTGGCTGGACAATACGCCACCGATGCCGCCGTATTTTATCGATGCGTTCGAAAAGTCCAGTGGCCTGGAACTGCATTGGGCGGATGACGACACCACGGGTCAGACTACCCGCTACGTTATTTACCGCTTCGGTGAAAAAGAGGTTGTTAACCTGAACGACCCCACGAAAATTGCGGCGATCGTTCCACAAATGCCTGATCCCATGTGGGTGGATCCTAAATATGTACCGGGCACACATTTCGTTTATTTTGTTACCGCGTTGGACAGGCTGCAGAACGAAAGCCTCGCGAGCGATGCGCTCAGAATGCAAACCGTCAACGGACGTACAAAATTCCTTTTCGAATAATTACATCTATATAATATTATACAAGGCCCGGCAGCAAACCGGGCCTTCTTATATACAATCGTTTCTATAAATTAGAAATAATGCCAATATAAATGGTTGATTAGAAGCCGCTCGTGTTAACATTCTACTAGAAAAGGATAAGATGCAATACTCCGCTCCGGCCACGCTAAAAATTTCTTATCTTTAAATATCCCCGAATTAACTCATTTTGTCTGCGCCAACTATATCCATTTTAAATAAAGCATGGCCCATTTTTGATAATTTCTAAATTTTAGCGGTTAAACAAATGTTTATATAAAAATACCGCATTCTATTAGTATCTTTAAACCGTTCCCGTAACAATGCAGTATAAAGTTCCAAAAAGGCGCCTTTCAGTCTCATGGGAAAAGTGTACTTGAATTAATGTTGAATAAAATCTAAGCCAATGCGTGAAGGAAGCAAGTTGCAAGGTTTGTACCGTCCGGAATTTGAATCCGATGCCTGTGGTATCGGTTTCGCAGCCCATATTAAAGGCCGTAAGTCTCACCAGATCATCCGCGATGCACTCACAATGCTCGAGAACATGGAACACCGTGGCGCCTGCGGTTGTGAAGTAAATACCGGCGACGGTGCAGGTATTCTTATCCAGATGCCGCACGAATTTTTCTATGATGAATGTTTAAAGCTCGGCATCAAACTGCCCGGGCTTTGGTAAATATGGCGTAGGACAGATATTTTTCCCGAAAGAGCCACGCTGGCGCGAGGAGTGTCGCGAAATCATGCAGCGCTGCGCGGAAAAACTGGGCCTCGATATCCTCGGTTTTCGTAAAGTACCCGTTCGCCCGGACGGTATTGGCGAAGGCGCGCTTTCTGTAGAGCCGGAAATTGAACAGGTATTTATCGCCTCCCCTTCCATATCTCCGATCCGGAAGAGTTTGAGCGTAAGCTGTTTGTGCTCCGCAACTACGTTTCTAAAACTGTCCGTAATTCTATCGCACCGGAAAAAGCATCTTTTTACATTGCATCGCTTTCTCACAAAACGATCGTGTATAAAGGCCAGCTTACCACTTACCAGGTGCGTCATTATTATCCTGACCTGAGCGATGAGCGCATGGTATCTGCCTTTGGCCTGATCCACTCCCGTTTCGCCACCAACACTTTCCCCAGCTGGAGACTTGCTCACCCGAACCGCTTTATTGCGCACAACGGTGAAATCAATACGCTGAAAGGTAACCTGAACTGGCTGCGCGCGGGCGAAAAGAGCTTCGTTTCCAAATACTTCACCCCGGAGGAAATGGAAATGCTCACGCCGTTGGTAGAAGAAGGCCAGTCCGATTCCGCTTGTCTCGATAACGTGATCGAACTGCTGGCGCTCACCGGCCGTAGTCTTCCTCATGTAATGATGATGATGATCCCCGAAGCCTGGGACGGCAATGAGGACATGGACCCTGAGAAAAAGCATTCTACGAATATCACGCTTCGCTGATGGAACCTTGGGACGGCCCCGCCTCCATTTCCTTCACCGACGGTAAAATGATTGGCGCCACCCTGGACAGGAACGGTCTTCGTCCCTCCCGCTTCGTGGTAACCAAAGACGATCGTGTGATTATGGCTTCTGAAGCTGGCGTGCTGCCGATCGATCCTTCAAATGTTAAAGAGAAAGGCCGCCTGCAACCGGGTAAAATGTTCGTAGTAGATATGGAACAGGGCCGTATTATTGAAGATACGGAACTGAAAAAAGCGATCTGCTCCCAACAACCTTATGCGGAATGGCTTAATAAATATAAGATTCGTTTGGCCGAGCTGCCTGAGCCAAGGGTAACCTTTACACACCTCGAGCACGATCAAATCTTTAAATACCAGCGCGCATTCGGTTATTCTACCGAAGACCTGGATACCATCATTGCTCCAATGGCGATAGATGGTAAAGAGCCGATTGGTTCTATGGGCACGGATGCTCCTCTGGCCGTTTTAAGCGATCAGCCGCAGCACCTGACCAGCTATTTCAAACAGCTTTTCGCCCAGGTAACCAACCCTCCCATCGATCCTATTCGCGAAAGACTCGTAATGTCACTCGCTACTTTTGTGGGTAACAACGGTAACCTGCTGGACGAGGATCCGCTGCACTGCCATAGCGTGGCGCTGAATCACCCGATTCTGAACAACTACGAACTGGAAAAAATCCGCAGTATTGATACCGGTATTTTCCAGGCTAAGACTTTACATACTTATTTCCGTGCCGACGGTAAACCCGGCTCCATGGAAAAAGGCCTGCAACGCCTTTGCCGTTACGCGGTAGATGCGGTGGAAGACGGGTTTGAAGTGATCATCCTGTCGGACAGGGCGATTGACTCCGAGCATGCTGCCATTCCTTCGCTGCTGGCTGCTTCTGCTGTTCACCACCACCTGATCCGCAAAGGATATCGCGGCCAGGTTGGCTTAATCGTAGAAGCGGGCGACGTTTGGGAAGTGCATCACTTTGCAGCGCTGCTGGGCTTCGGCGTAACTGCCATCAACCCATACCGGCACTGAGCACTATCCGCGACATGCGCCTCACGGGCAAACTGCAAACAGACCTGGATGTAGATAAACTGAAAAAGAACTATGTGAAAGCGGTTTGTGACGGACTGCTGAAAGTGTTCTCCAAAATGGGCATCTCTACCCTGCAATCTTACCAGGGCGCGCAGATTTTGAAATACTCGGTATTAATAAATCTGTAGTAGATAAATATTTCGTTGGCGCAGTATCCCGCATACAGGGTATGGGCCTCGACGAAATCGCCAAAGAAACGCTGGCTAAACACTGGCAGGGATACGGTCGTAAAGAAACGCCGATCCAGCGCCTGACAGTGGGTGGTATTTACCAGTGGAAACGTAAAGGCGAGTTCCACCTGTTTAATCCGCAAACAATTCACCTGCTGCAATACGCAACGAAACAGAATGACTACGCGACCTTTAAAAAGTACTCAAAAACCGTAAACGACCAGGCAGAAAAAGCGGCAACGCTTCGCAGCATGTTTACGTTCAAACGTACCCGTAAATCCATTCCTATTGAAGAAGTGGAACCCGCTACGGCTATATTTAAGCGCTTCGCCACGGGTGCAATGAGCTTTGGCTCTATCTCGCACGAGGCCCACTCTACCCTGGCTATCGCGATGAACCGCATTGGCGCCAAGAGCAATACCGGTGAGGGTGGTGAAGATGAAATGCGTTATGAAGAGATGCCGAATGGCGACTCTATGCGTTCAGCGATCAAACAGGTGGCCTCTGCGCGTTTCGGCGTAACCAGCTATTACCTGACTAATGCGGACGAACTGCAGATTAAAATGGCACAGGGTGCGAAACCTGGTGAAGGCGGACAGCTGCCTGGCCACAAGGTAGACGAATGGATCGGTAAAGTGCGTCACTCCACACCAGGTGTTGGTTTGATTTCACCGCCTCCACATCACGACATCTACTCTATCGAAGACCTCGCACAGTTGATCTTTGACCTGAAAAATGCCAACCGCGCCGCCCGCATCAGCGTAAAACTGGTATCTAAAGCGGGCGTAGGTACGATTGCTGCCGGTGTAACCAAAGCACATGCGGACGTGGTACTGATCGCCGGTTATGATGGCGGTACAGGAGCATCTCCCATCAGCTCTATTAAACATGCTGGTCTCCCATGGGAGCTCGGTCTGGCGGAAACGCACCAGACGCTGGTAAAAAATAAACTGCGCAGCCGTGTAACGGTACAAGCCGACGGCCAGATGAAAACCGGCCGTGACATCGCTATCGCCACCCTGCTGGGTGCGGAAGAATGGGGTGTAGCTACTGCAGCCCTCGTGGTAGAGGGTTGTATCATGATGCGTAAGTGCCATGTGAACACTTGTCCTGTTGGCGTTGCCACCCAGGATCCCGAACTGCGCAAACGCTTTACCGGTGACCCGCAGCACGTGGTAAACTTCTTCCACTTTATGGTAGAAGAACTGCGTGAGATCATGGCGGACCTGGGTTACGCCACCATCAACGAGATGGTTGGCCAGGTAGAAAACCTGCAGGTGCGTGAAGGCATTGATCACTGGAAATACAAAAACCTGGATCTCTCCCCGATCCTGTACCGCGAACCGTCTACACCGGAAGTTGGCCTGTACAAACAGGAAGAACAAGACCATGGTCTGGCGGAAGTGATCGACTGGCAGTTGCTTAAAGCAGCTCAGCCTGCGCTTGACAACAAAACACGCGTGTTTAAACAGTTTACTGTTAAAAATACCGACCGTACCATTGGCGCCATCGTTTCCAACGAAGTATCTAAAAATACAAGAGCGAAGGTTTGCCCGAAGATACCCTTCACTTCAAATTCAGCGGTTCCGCAGGCCAGAGCTTTGGTGCATTTACAACCAAAGGCATGACACTGGAACTGGAAGGCGAAGCAAATGACACTTTTGGCAAGGGCCTGAGCGGCGCAAAACTCATTCTCTACCCATCCAACGACGTGAGTGGTTTTAAAGCGGAAGAAAACATCATCGCGGGCAACGTTGCCTTCTACGGCGCAACTTCCGGTGAGGCTTACATCCGTGGTAAAGCCGGCGAACGCTTCTGCGTACGCAACTCCGGTGCTACCGTTGTGGTAGAAGGTATCGGCGACCACGGTTGCGAATACATGACCGGCGGCAAGGCGGTAATTCTCGGTGAAACAGGCCGCAATTTTGGTGCGGGCATGAGTGGCGGTATCGCCTTTGTGTACGACCTGAAAGGAACTTTCGCCGGCCGTTGCAACAAGGAAATGATCGACCTCGATCCGCTGACAGAAGAAGATGCAGCGATGCTCCAGGACCTGCTGACCAAGCACCACGCTTACACCAACAGTACGGTTGCCAAGTTCATATTAAAAGACCTTGACAATCAACTTGCACACTTCGTGAAAGTATTCCCGAAAGAGTACAAGGCGGTACTGAAAGCGAAAGGCCTCATCACTTCCGAATCTGTGAAGCAAGGCAGCGAAAAGAGCGGTAAATAATTTTTAAACTGTAAAAGTGCCGTCGACAGACGGAGTGCGTTATGGGTAAACCAACAGGATTTTTAGAATTTACAAGGGAACTGCCTGGCAAAGCGCCGGTTGCGGACAGGAAAAAGCACTACAACGAGTTTGTAGAGCGCCTTCCTGAACAGAAACTGAACCAACAGTCGGCCCGTTGCATGAATTGCGGCGTACCCTTCTGCCATAGCGGCTGTCCCCTGGGCAACGTAATCCCTGAGTTTAACGATGCCGTGTACCGCAAGGACTGGCAGGAAGCATACGAGGTTTTATCTTCGACCAATAATTTTCCTGAATTTACCGGGCGTATCTGTCCCGCGCCGTGCGAAAGCGCTTGCGTACTGGGCATTAATCAGCCCCCGGTAGCCATCGAGGAAATTGAAAAACATATTATTGAGATTGCCTTCGACAAAGGCCTGGTACAACCGCGCACGCCGCGTTTACGCACCGGCAAAAAGTAGCGGTGGTGGGGTCTGGTCCTGCGGGACTGGCGGCGGCTGCACAGCTGAACTACGCTGGTCACCAGGTTACCCTGTTTGAGCGCGACGATGCGCCCGGCGGTCTGCTCCGCTACGGCATCCCGGATTTCAAACTGGAAAAATGGGTAATTGATCGCCGTGTAAAGGTGATGGAAGAAGAAGGTGTGGTGTTTCAGTGTAATACCAATATTGGCGTGGATGTTAAAGTGAATGACCTGTTGCGCGAATACCATGCGATTGTGCTGGCGGGCGGCTCCACCATTCCCCGCGACCTGGCAATTCCCGGCCGCGAGTTGAAGGGTGTTCACTTTGCGATGGATTTCCTGAAACAACAGAACAAACGCGTGAGCGAACGTCCTGTGATCGGTGAAGACATCCCCGGCAACCGGTAAAAATGTGGTGGTAATTGGGGGTGGCGACACCGGTTCCGACTGTGTAGGTACATCTAACCGCCATGGTGCGATCAGCATCACCCAATTGGAATTATTACCAAAACCTCCTACAGAACGCACTAGCTATATGCCCCTGCCTACCTATCCCATGATACTGAAAACTTCTACTTCGCACGAAGAAGGAGCAGACAGAAAATGGGCGATTGCCACCAAGGAATTTATCGGCGACGGCAACGGTAACCTGAAAGCGTTGAAATTGGTGGACCTGCAATGGACCGCTTCTGCAGACGGCAGGCCTGCACGCTTTACCGAAGTTGCTGGTTCTGAAAGAGAAGTGCCTTGCGAACTGGCCTTCCTGGCCATGGGCTTCGTACATCCGCAGCACAGCGGTATGGTGGAAGACCCGGCAGTAGAACTGGACGAGCGTGGAAATGTGAAAGCCACCGAAAAGGCTTACCAGACTTCGATTCCTAAAGTATTTGCAGCTGGCGATATGCGCCGCGGACAATCCCTGGTGGTTTGGGCCATCAGCGAAGGCCGCGAGTGTGCCCGCAAAGTAGACGAGTTCCTTATGGGCTCCTCACAGCTGGAGAGCAAAGACGCCTCCCTGATGGCGATGATGCTCGGATAATCTTGATTTCAAAACTTTCTCATAAGCAGGTTTAGATTTTGTTGTAACCTTCAGCCGGGCCGGGTTTTTACCCGGCCTTTTCTTTATGTGCCAGATAAATTTTTTGCACACGGCATATATCTTGTACTTTAGTATCAACTAACTCCTAAAACCTTTATACTATGCGTTGGTCAGGCAGGCGCGAAAGCGGCAACGTGGAAGATCGCCGCGGCATGAGCGGTGGAACCCTCGTGGGTGGCGGCATCGGCGGTATCGTCATCGCCATCATTATTTACTTCCTTGGCGGTGATCCGTCACAAGTGATTAATACACAACAATCTTCAACACAGCAAACACCCGAAAAGCAGGCAGCGGAAGACCAGGCGGCCAGTTTTGTAAAAGTGGTACTGGCAGATACGGAAGATGTGTGGAATAAAATCTTCTCTGAGAGTGGCAAACAATACGCAGAGCCTAAGCTGGTATTGTTTACCGGTACCGTTCAGTCGGCCTGTGGCGGCGCGCAAGTGAGCATCCGGACCGTTCTATTGCCCGTCTGATCAGAAAGTGTACATCGATCTTTCTTTTTATGATGAACTAGGACAGCGCTTTGGTGCGCCGGGCGACTTTGCCATGGCTTACGTGGTGGCGCACGAAGTGGGGCATCATGTGCAAAACCTGCTTGGCATTTCCGACCGTCTACATAACATGCGCGGCCGTGTAAGTGAATCCGAGTACAACAAACAATCTGTGATGCTGGAATTGCAGGCCGATTTCCTGGCAGGCGTTTGGGCGCATCACGCACAAAAATGAAAAACATCCTGGAGGCTGGCGATATTGAAGAAGCGCTTAACGCGGCAAACGCAATCGGTGATGATCGGTTGCAGAAGCAGTCGCAGGGCTATGTGGTGCCTGACGCTTTTACCCACGGTACTTCCGAGCAACGCATGTACTGGTTTAAGCGTGGTTACGAAACCGGGGATGTGAGTAAAGGAGATACCTTTAAAGAACTGGCCGCTTTGTTCCAACGGGAATATCAACAGCTGGCAATGGCATCTCACTAAAAATAATTCATATCATAACGAAAACGGCCGGAGTTCATCCGGCCGTTTTTTATTTCGCGAAATAATACTTCTTCAGTAAATAAATATATGGCTCAAACATGTGGTGCACGAACACATTTTTCCCATCAAACTTATACTGCTCATGATAGTCTGCATCGGCCAATAAAATGATAGGTGTGCCCGCCGTCATGTAATTATTACTGTACACATATTCCGGCATCTGCAACTGTTTCAGCGTCTTGCGCCTTACAAGCATTCCCACCCTCGTTCCCAACGTTTTCCGCATCCGCTTCATAGCTTTATGGCTGGAGCGGTCTAATTTATTATAAACAGATTTGCCATAGAGTCGCACGAAGAATTTCTGTTTTTAAGCATGCCGGGCACGTTCATAAACGCGTTCACATTGTTGAAGTCCTTAAGGGTTTGCAGGGAAAAGGGCGTTTCCGGTACCCAGTCTTCACTGTTCACTACGCGAAAGCCCCAACCCATGCGGGTAATAAAGTCAAAGTCGTAGGCGTAAAACAAATTGCCCGGCTTGGGTGCCGCGCTGCAGTAGGTTTTATATACAATATCTTTCGGCAGCTCTTTATTATATTGAAAATAAGACCGGGCGAGGAATGCAATTGCACCACCCTGGCTGTGCCCCATGATGATGAATTCGCGGGTCCCCTGCGCATACATCTCTTTTATCTTTTCCAACATTGATGGGGCGAGATGGCCGAGTGAAACTGTCCAGCCGGCATGCACATACGCTTTTGCAGTATCGGCGGCCAGCTGATAATCGAAGCGGGTGCTGTCGTTCAACTGCATACTTCCCCTGGCGGGAATCATGGCCGCATAAAAGTTTGCCAGCCAGCTTTCCATCCGGCCCACTGTTCCGCGGATGACAATTACGCCAACGCCGTCTTTTCTTTTCCACAAAAACCATTTATTGAAAAGCCCAACTTCCGGTGAAATGTGCAATAACTCAAAGTCCTTACTGGAGAAGGCTTTGGCCGAACTATCGTTTTGCTGTGGCAGTCCTAACAATGACAAATATTCTTCCGGATCGAAACCGGCTTTGAGTTGTTGGGCGAATGAATGTATGGGTAGGGACAATAAAAGAAGCAACAGTAAACGACGCATGGGCACTTTTTTCTTAAAACTAACAAAAATAGATGTGTATTGTTTGTACAGACTTCTAAAGCTAAAGTTCGTATTTTAGCAATAAGCCGTGTCCGACTCATGATCAACATTAACCAGACGAACGAAAACGGGATTCCGTTTATACAACACATCGCTAATAATACCTGGCCGGAAACTTTCGGCGAGATTCTTTCTGCGGAGCAGATTAACTATATGCTGTTCATGATGTACGATGAGCAGGCGCTGTTACGGCAAATGAAAGCCGGACATGTGTTTCTGCTGGCCAGGTACAATAATGAAACCGTAGGCTTTGCCAGTTATGAACTGAATTATAAAGGTTCGCCGGATGTGAAGTTGCATAAAATTTATATCCTGCCCGAAATGCAGGGGAAGAAGATAGGGCAGCACCTGATCCGAGAAGTAGCGACGATTGGTCGCGCGGCCGCTCAGCAGGGACTGTTACTTAACGTAAACCGCCATAACAAAGCCATACAGTTTTACGAACGTATGGGCTTTGCGGTTATTGGTGAAGAAGACATAGACATCGGCAATGGATATTTCATGAATGATGTTATTATGCGTATGCCATTGTAACTTATCCAGACTTAATAAAATTCCACTTATTATGACATCTCCCAAACCTTACGACTGGACGCAGTTTCGTACAAGAATTCCGATCAAGGCTTCCATGCGCGATATTTACAACGCCTGGACCACCCGCGAAGGCCTGGAAAAATGGTTTTTACGCAGCGCTGAATTTGTAACGCCGGACGGCCATGCCCGCAGCGGTGCGGTACAAAAAGGCGATCAGTACACCTGGCGCTGGTTTGGGTACGGAAACGATGCTCATCAAACCGGCGAAGTGCGTGAGTCTAACGGTAAAGATTACTTCAGCTTTACGTTTGCAGGCAGCTGCATTGTATCGGTGTACATCCAGAATGAGGCTGACGAAACCGTGGTGCAACTGGTGCAATCCAACATTCCTACGGATGAAAAGAGCATGTCTGGCATTCACGTAAACTGCCATGGTGGCTGGACCTTTTACCTGGCCAACCTCAAATCATACCTCGAAGGCGGTATCGATTTGCGGAACAAGAATGAGCACATCAAAAATGTTATCAGTTCATAAACAGATTATTAGCGAATGAAAACCAATCATTTACTGCTTTTTTATGTTGATTTTCGCGAGCTCGTGCAGTCGTAAAGTGACCGAAGCGGGAAAAGCATCGTATTACGCCGATAAATTCGTTGGCCGTAAAACTGCAAACGGAGAAACATTCCGGCAAACAAAACTTACCGCCGCCCACAAAACGCTGCCGTTTGGCACTAAAGTAAAGGTGGTGAACAAAGACAATGGCCGCACCGTAAAGGTCCGGATCAACGACCGTGGCCCTTTTGTAGCCGGCCGCATCATCGATCTCTCTAAAAAAGCAGCAAAGAAAATCGGGCTCGTTCAGGCGGGCGTCGCTAACGTAGAAATTAAGTATAAAAAAAAAAGCGCTGACCGGCGCTTTTTTTTAACGGTTATTTTAAACAGCTCCATGACGATTTTAGAAAAAATCATCATATATTTAAGGTAACCTATGCTTTATAAACAATGAATGACCAGGAAACTAACAAAGTCAGGGTGATGTTTATAGACGCAGATACCGGGCAACCCCTTGGTACATCAGATCTTTCACAGGAGCAGTTACCCGAATCCTTTGAAATACCCACCACCCTGAAAATAGGCGGCCATAACTGGTAGGTACAGGAAGCCGATCCTGAGCACGCCGACATATTTCTAAAAACCAAGTTATTGACACTCACACTTAAACGACTGGAATCCGTTAACGTGAATGAGCTTTTTTTTCGCTGCCAACGATCTCCAACGAACTCCCTGCTGTAGAAAAGTGGCAACCCTACCCTGCTTTCGTCACCTACCTTACAGACGATGACTGGAGGCAAACGGAATTCATCAACATTGATAAATTGAGCGTTATTGGTTCGGAGATGGAGGAAGTGAAAGCTGTTTGCATTCATGAGGGCCGCGAATACGACGACGGCATGCGTATCTTTAAAAAGATACATGTCCGCGAGCGAATCGGGGAACCGCAGTTATTCATTGCCCTTTACGAATTGAAGAACCTGCTGAAAACCAGCGACGTAGGCAGTCTGGCGTTTTCCGGGCATGTTGGATTTGTGCGTAACGGCTTCGCTATCAACACGCCTAATGCACAATTTTATGGCATTGAAGAAAACGGGGTGGTGAAAACATTGTGCATGCACGCTTTTAACGATGCGGCAACGCGGGAAATGGAACGGGTGAAGAAAGCATTTAATTTGGTGTTTGTGGAATGGTGTAGTTGTAATATTCTGTTGCCCTAATACCCATCAACTTATCACTCAATTGTCAGATTTTCCTCACCCGCTTGCATCCCGCCGCGCGACAGCATAATTTGTACAAACACAATTATTACCTACATGAGGAGATCTATGTTTCTACTGCTGCTATCGCTGGCAGCAGGTCGTGCCGTTGCCCAAGAATCGGCACCGGCTGCCATTCCCGGCTTTACCGCCTACGCCAGTCCCAATGAAAACGGTGTGGACATTTCCGGCCGCAACGGTGTGGTAAACTGGACAGACAGTGCCACGACTATCCAATTCTATTGCCACATCAGCACACCCGGCACACTCAAACTTGCATTGAATGCAAAGTCAGACGCCCCCAGCAAAGTAAGCGTTACGATGAACGGCGTTACTAAAATCGTGTCCGTAGCCAGCGGCGGTTTTGCGAGCATTCCGGCGTTACAAACGAAAATCAAAACACCCGGTTTTTATGACATCACTTTAAAAGGAATAGAAAAACAGGGGAAAATATATGCGGATGTAAAGGACGTAACGCTGGAAGGTCCGGCTACAAAAGGAATCCAGTTTAATCCGAAAAGCTGGAGGCGTTCTGCATCCGTGCACCTGAATTACACGCCGCCCGAAGGAAAAAACGTAGAATACTTTTATGGTGAGATCAAAGTGCCGGCTGGTGAGGATAAAATCGGCACCTACTTTATGTCATGCGGTTTCCATCGCGGTTATTTTGGAATGCAGGTGAATTCGGCAACGGAGCGCCGCATTATTTTCTCGGTTTGGGATTCCGGCAAGGAGCCTGACGATCGCTCAAAGGTGCGCTGGGAAGACCAGGTAACGCTACAGGCCAAAGGTGACAGCGTTGTGGCAAGCGGGTTTGGCGGCGAAGGCACGGGCGGACATAGCCACTGGATTTACAACTGGAAAGCCGGTGAAACTTATCGCTTCCTCATGCACAGCGTGCCAGACGGTACCACCACTTTATACACCGCTTATTTTTACGTGCCCGAACACAACGAGTGGAAACTAATTGCCAGCTTTCGCGCGCCAAAAGATGGAAAGTACATGGGCCACCTCTACTCCTTTTTAGAAAATTTTAGTTTTGAAAATGGCCACCAGCACCGCAAAGGTTACTTTGGCAATCATTGGATCAAAACCCCGGAGGGCGAATGGATCGAGCTGACGAAAGCGCGTTTCACCAATGATGCTACTGCCAAAGCAGGTGATCGCCTCGACTTTGGTGGCGGTGCCGAAAATGGCTGGTTTTACTTGTGGACCAGCGGATTTAAACCCGCGAATGCCAAGCTGGGCGACGGTTTCGAGCGGCCAGCTACTGGCAGGCAACCAGACATCAAGCTGCCTAGGTTCTAACTGCTGATGATCTATATAGATTGCGCATCATGGCTTAATGGCCGGGATGCGCAATCTAAAAACACCGGCGCTATTGGCACGGCGGTTTCCGTTTCTATTTTGGCTCGTCTGTCAATGTTTCCAGGAAGGCAATAATATCTTCTTTCTCTTCTTTAGTAAGATGCAGAGAATCCGTTGGCAAGGTCTGATTATCCAGCGTGATGCCTAAGCCCGCACCGCCGCCATTATTATAAAACTCCATCACTTCATCAAGTGTACGGTAAATACCATTGTGCATGTAAGGCGCTGTGAGCGCAATGTTACGCAGCGTCGGTGTTTTAAACGCATGGCGGTGCAGCGCCACTTTATATAAATTGAATTTGCCTTCATCTGTGTCCACTTCGTGCGAATCCGCCGATGTTGGTACACCCAATACTTCAGCTTCTGTTTTTTCATACCTCGGTGGTACGTTACCGTTAAACAACGGTGCAAAGTGACAGGTGCCGCATTTTGCTTTCCCCATAAACAAATTAAAGCCGCGCACTTCGCTGGCTGCCAAAGTCTGCTCTTCGCCGCGCATGTAGCGGTCGAAGCGACTGTCCATCACGACAAGCGACCGGATATATGCAGCTATGGCTACTTTCAGCTGCTTACTATGCATGTTCGCCATATCGCCGAAGGCCCGGTTAAATAACTTTCTATATGCCTCATCCCCCTGCAGCTTTTTCACTGCCTGCTCCAGCGAGCCATGCATCTCCGCGGGATTATTCACAACATCCGCTACCTGGTCTTCGAGATAGGCCACGCGCAAATCATAAAACTGGCTGGACTGCAAAGCCGCATTCAATAACGTGGGCGTATTGCGCATTACCGCACTGCCATTCAGCGAAGCCGCCACTGGCAAGCCATCAGTAAAAGCCATTCCTGGTTTATGGCAACTGGCGCAGGAACGTTGGCTATTGAACGACAGTACTGGATCGTAAAACAACTTTTTGCCAAGTTCGGCCTGTGCTTCAGTATTTTTTCGGTTTGATTCGCAGCGTATACACTCGCGTTGTACGCCGTTTTCGAAAAAAAAATTCGCCGCCTCCGGTTGCAAAAAGGAAGGGCCGGCCGGTGCAGAAATCGCCAACACTTTGCGGCAGGCTAAAATACTTTCACTTAACGGATTAATGTGATCACGGATAAACGTGAGGCGGTCAAATTCGTTAAAGCTGCCCCTCAGCGAAGCCATTGCTTTATCGAGCTGTTGTTGGATTTGGGCGGATAACTTTTTATCCGCGTCATCGATGTCTTCCTTATAAAATTGCCAGATGGCCTTACAACCTTCGAGCGCTGCCACTGTTTCGGGCACACTGGCGGCGGCTATGGGCGAATCAAATCCGCTGATGCCTAATGCGGTAATGCGAATCAGTTCGTGACGAAGCGCGTCGAAAAGTTGTACATCGGTGATCGCGAGCAGTTCAGCCGTACGTTCCAGCCGCTTCACGTTCGATACCATACGTGCGGCTTCCATTCTTAAAGTCGCAGTGTCTGCCACATTCAGCTGCGGAAAGATCATTGCTTCCATCACCTGGAAACCTTCAGGCAATTCCACTACGTCGCGTTCATTGGCATCTACCTCATCCAGCGCGGGACCGTTCAATGCTTTTGCCGTAACGGGTGTGAAATACTCCGCCAGGGTTTCGAGCCGTTTGTAACTGCGGCGGGCATTTGCGAAGGCTGTTTGTACGTCCCGGCTGTTTTCACCGTTAGAAATCCGCTTCAGCAGCGCGGTTGCATCGGATTTCAATTCGTCGATCTGTAACCGGTACCATGTTTTTACTCTCCTGCCCTGCGCGGAAATACCTTCGGGACGTTTGCCTGCGGTAATACTGGCAATCCCGACTGCATAAAGCACCATAACAATTACGATTACACGCATTTTATTAAAATTTAGTCATCATAAAAGGAAAAAATCCCCCTCCTAAAATGGAGCAGGGGATTGGTTAACCGGAATGTTTCTGGGGCTAAATATTATCTCGGCAAACCTTTAATCACGAGGATCTGGCTCGCCTGATTTTCTGTCGGGCGTTTTTTTCCGCCGTCCACACCGGCGTATTTAGCGCCAGTCCAGGAGTGCGGTTGTACGCACAGCGTAAACATATCGGGCACACCGGTGATATCGCTTACATCTACCAGCGCCCCATATTCCCAGCTGCCTTTTTTCGTAGTAGGGTCGCTGCCATATTTTGCGGCATCGGTGGCATTGCGGTGATGGTCCAGTTCAAAACCACTTTCAGGTTTTTCGATTTGATGTCGTACTGATAAATGTATCCATCATGCGTTTCATCACCATAAGTGTTAGCATCTTCCCCGGATGTATACGTAGTTCTCGGTTACACAAATATTGTCCACATTCTGGAAATCTTTCGCGGGACCAGTTTTATCGTCGCCATCGAGAATCACTTCCAGCTTTCCTTTCAGGGGATCATTTGCATCCATGGTGAGATGATACGTACGGCCATATTTCGTACGCGAACCATCGGCATTTACACCACTTTTATCCTGGCCCGTTACGTTGAAGTATACGTCGCGACCAGTAGCAGCAGTGCCTTTGCGATAATCGATGTCTTCCACGCGACCAAATTTGATCGCTTTCAGCACATCTACCTGGTTGTTGATTTCGGCGCCGGTCTTGGTTTCATAACCATCTACTTTTACGAATTCCACATCATGCATCTGCCCGGCTTTCATATCCATTTCTACCTGGTTGCCGTCTTTACGTTTCAACATGTACAGCGAACCTTTCGACAGATCGCCTACACCATTTCCGACGTACATGGCCAGCTGTCCACCGGAAACGCCGCTGTCATCGTCGCCGATAAGAATAACGGTTTTGCCGGTGTATGCTTTTTTCGGCAGGGGTACTGCGTTTTCCGCGCTCCAGTGGCCGAGTGCGGGCAATTCGTGTTTGGCGCCCGCATCAGTTGTACCGGCAAACGGATCCAGTCCATTAGTAAACGATTCAACACTGCTTTCGCCGCAGGTGAGATAAATAGGACCAAAGCCGTGTTCGGCGGGCATTGCGAGTGTTGCGGAACAAAGGCGCCACTGTCCACCATCGGAATTAAGGATATATTCTCCTTTTACCGGTTTAAAAGTTTTGTCCAGCGTAATGCGGCTTACAGCGAAATTGTCCTCGTGATTAACAAGCATCAGGTACCTGTCGTTCTGCTTCAGCAGTGCGGCACCATCGGCCGATCCACCAAAAACAAAAGAGTTGCTTTCAGGCAAAACATCGTCGCTTCCGATGAGCGAGTACACTTCCAGATTTTCAAAACCAGTTTTCTTCGTCACAAATGCAGGCGTTGCAGAGTGGTTTTTGAGTACGATGTCAGCGTTAGCCGGCGGGGTCGGTTTTTCGGAATCTTTACACGCGCTAAAAGCGATTCCCGCGAACAGGCCAAAGCCGATCACCGGGAGCAATTGCTTAGATAATGGAGTCATGTCGTAGTGTTTTTGGTAACATGAAGCTACCGCCCGCTTGTTACCGGCCTGTTAATCCAACTTTAAATAATTGACAAATATGGAGATACGTGATTGCGGCCCGGAATTGGTGTAATGCTTATTTTTAGGATAAAATTGGTTCAATGCTCAAACGTGCTATGTTACCACTACCCGATGTATTAAATCCTTTCAAGGCGCGAAAACCCCGCATCATGAATTTTAACCCGGTAACGAGTGTGCTTACCCGACCGGTACCCGAGCAGGTAAAAATCACCGTGTTCGAATACGATGGGCAAGAACTGCGGGAAGATCAGATGGCCAGTTTGCAGGAATGTACCACCTACCGGCATAGCAAAAGATCAAATGGATTAATGTCGACGGACTCCGGAAGGAAGAAGTGAATTACATCTGCCAAGAGTACGGCATACACTACCTACTCGAGGAAGATATTTTAAGTATAGGTCAGCGCGCAAAAATGGACGAAATAGAAAACCGCCTGTTTTGCCTGCTGCCAATGGTATTTTTCAAACCTGAATCTTCTATTGTGGAACAGGAACAGGTGAGCCTGGTGATGGGCCCCAACTTTGTGATTTCTTTCCAGGAAGATCCGGCGCGCGATGTGTTTGACCCAATCCGAGAGCGGTTGCGTATACAGGGCTCCAAACTGCGCAACATGGGAGCCGACTATCTTTTCTATTCCCTGCTGGATATTATTGTCGACAATTATTTTATTGTGATGGACAAGCTGGGCGAGCGTATCGAAATTATGGAAGATGTGATCCCGCACCAGGCGAACAAACGTACGCTTGCGCGCATCAACTATCTCCGTAAAGAAATGCTTTTGTTTAAACGCGCCATTTCACCGGTGCGCGAACTCATAAACGGCCTGCTGAAAAGTGATAACGAATTGCTGCAGGAAAGAACGGAGAAATATTTCAAGGATGTGTACGACCATATAGTGCAGGCAACGGAGCTTGCAGAAAACTATCGCGATATGGTAACAAATCTGCTGGAATTATATCATACACAAACCAGCCTTAAAATGAACGAGGTAATGAAGGTGCTCGCCGTGGTAACCACGCTGATGGCGCCACTCACGGTAATTGCCGGTATTTATGGAATGAATTTCGATAACATTCCGGAGCTGCATACGAAGAATGGTTATTTTATTACGTTAGGGGTGATGGGCGTAATGTTAGTGGGGATGATCGCCTTTTTCAGGAAGCGCGGGTGGTTTTAAATTTATAAGCATCGCGCACCTTTATTGATGCGCGATAGTTTTATTTCTTTTTATACACGGGTACAGTAGAGCAAGGCTCACCATACATAATACTCTTTGCCACCGGCCGCAGTAGCCTGGTGATTTCCACGTAAGCCGCTTCGGTAACGGTTTTGTCGCCGCAACCTTTTATCACTACACGTTTATCCGGTATTCATTCACATCAATTGCTGATAATTTTTGAAGATAGAGACTGCGTTGTAAATACTCCGCATCGCTGAATGCAGCATATCGCGCCAGCGGCTCCAGGTAAGTCATCACCAACATATACGCCCATGCTGGAATAATAGCATCGGCCGTACAGGTAATCGCTACATTTTTACCGCGGTAAACTTCCCAATCCAATCCCTGCAACGCCGCACGAAAATCCTTTTCTTTCAGGATCAGTTCCATAAACAGGTAATCCTTCAGATCAAATACCACAATTTCTCCTTCGGGATAAAAGTCTTCGAGGTCAATTGTGATGATGCCACTCTGCGCTACTTTATTAACTATCTCTTCCATAGTATTTCTTTCTGATAAACAAATTTACGAAAAAACAGATTTCGCCTATCTCCATAAAAAAAAACCGGCCCCCTGTTCGGGAGCCGGCCTTGTATATCAGTAATTTAATATACCTAGCGAGACAGTGCAATTTTACCACGATCGTCTGTTACATTCGCCTGTTTTTTCAATACGGTGAATAACGTTTGATCAATGATACCACGGAAGCCCTGCTCAAAAGCATTTTTCAACATTGCGTAATCAGTTTGGTTGTTCGGGTTGGCAACATAACCGTCCACTTTAATCACGTACACACCAGCCTGACCGTGGATCGGTGCAGATACTTTGCTGGTCAGGGACTTATCAAATGAAGCACCTGCTACCCGCGGCTCAAAGCCCAGGGTTGGGATGTAAGCGTTTACGAAAGTGATGTCTTTTGCCTGCATGATCGGCTGTTTGGTTGCATCAGCAGCAGCCTGCAGGTTTGCGGGATTTTTAAATTTCTCAGCAATGATACCCGCTTTTTTAATCTGGCGAACGATGGGTTCAACCTGCGGACCAGCTTCAGCCGCGGTAGCAACACCCGCGGTACGGATGCCTGTCAGTGCAGCTACAAGGTAACGGTCGTCCAGGGAAATTACATCGCTCACAGCACCTTTGCTGGATTTGTAAGCCCATTTCACCAGTTCCTGAGATTCACCTAAGCCGCGAACAATCAGGTCGGTTGAACGAATGTCGTTGGCAATGCGCTTAGTCAAACCAGCTTCCTGAACAGCTTTGTCGAAAGCGGCCTTGTCTTTATATTTCGCAGCAAACTCTCCGGCCGCGGAGTAAGCTTTGTTTGTTGTTTCAGCACTTGGATCTACCGTTTTGGTCAGATAAGCAACTTTCATAGCGGGACCAAATTCTTCTGCTCCATTACCTGGAGTACAGAGTAACCTACAGGAAGTTTCAGCACTTTAGTACCAGCAGCTTTGCTGCCTTCTGCAAAAACAAAGTCTTTAATTTCCGGTACAAACTGCATGTTCGGCGTCATTTCGTATTCGCCGTTTTTCGCTTTGCTTTCCTGGTCGTCAGAGAAAGTAGCTACGAGCTGCGCGAAATCAGCACCTTTTGCAATAGCGCCGGAAAGGCTGTCAGCTTTAGCTTTCGCAGCGCTGTCAGATTCACCCTGTTTAATCGCGATAAAGATGTGACGGAACTTCACCGTATCGGGCATTACTTTACGATCGATCACTTTTGCATAAGCAATGGTGTTCTGATCGATGTAGGGACCATACACCGTACCTACCGGCAGATTCTTGATAGAATCTTTATAAGGATGTCTGCTGGCAGAGTTGGGAATGAAGAAGTCGAAATATTTAGTAGTAGAGTTATTATTAACGAAGGCCTCTACATTTTCATAGTATCCAGTTCTGCTTTCAGCGAGTTCAGCTCAGCCAGTGCAGCAGCGGAATCAGCGGCGGAAGGCAATGCATCAAAAGTAATATACTCGATGTTGCGGCCTTCTTCCATTTCAAAAGCAG
The DNA here is from genome assembly GCF_023156195.1 of Chitinophaga sedimenti. GTDB lineage: Bacteria > Bacteroidota > Bacteroidia > Chitinophagales > Chitinophagaceae > Chitinophaga > Chitinophaga sedimenti. Next base: position 4,920,886 of record NZ_JAKUKA010000001.1, on the reverse strand, counting down.
ATTTGTGCTTCTGTATATAATCATTGATTTCACTTGCACTTACTTTAACGGTGCTGTCGGCAACAGTAGCGTAGGGAACATTTACATAAGAGATGTTCGCAAGCTCTTTACCTTCAGTTTCCTGCTGGGCGGCTAACCATTTAGGATAATAAACGCCTTGCTTCAGCAGCGATTTATATTTTTCGTCGAGCAGTGATTCGGTCAAACCTTGTTCAAACCTGATCAGTTGCCTGCGCAGCTCTTCGCCCTGCGCACCGCTTTGCCTGATTTGCTGAGGAATGGCACGAACCGCTTCCGGATTGTATTCGCCGGTTTGGGGATTACCAAATTGCTGCAACACCATTGGGTGAGGGTGTTTACCATAATACTGATCGGCCAGTTCAGCTTCCGTTACTACGATGCCCAGTTTGGCGTATTCTACTTTAGTAATCTGTTCATTAATAAAGGAGTTCCAAACCTGCTCGCGGATGTATTGCTTAGATTCCGCGTCCAGTGTGTTACCAGGCATGTTTTGACTCATCATAGCTTCCTGATCGGACACGCGGCGTTCGAAGTCAGCGGCTTCAAGACTTTCACCGTTTACTTTACCAACGGCGGTCTGCTGGCTGATCATAGAACTTTTCCCAAAAAGGCATCCTGCAACAGGAACGAAACGATAGCAACGCAAATCACGACGATGATCACGATCGCGCCTTTATCCCGGATTTTCTGAATTACTGACATATATTATATGGTATAAAAATTTAAGGACAGCAAAAATAGAATAAAATTACTGTAACTGCAAAATAGGTTTTTATCGGCTTAAAACCAATACTGGTAAGGGTTTCAGGCATTCGGGAAACGACCGTTTTACCTCTTCTTTCACAGGTTATCCACATTTTGCTGGCAACAGGATGAACAAAATAGTAATTAATAATCTCCTTTTTATACAATGTGGTGGCCTTTTTTCAAAAATTTAACAGCTGTGTTGATATTCACATTTTAAAAATCGAAGCCAGTTAATCCACAGATTTTTGTGAAAAAGTGGATATAACCCACCTTTTTCTGAAATTATTTTTCTCGGCACGGTTTCAGTTTTCTACCCCCATTTTTCCACATCAGGTGTTAAAAAACATGGTATAAGCACGAAAATCCTGGGAAAACACCCCACGTTTTCCCGGGAAAACTAAATTTGTCTTTATACCTGGGAATAGTTTGGGTAAAAAGGCCGGTGAATAACGAACAACTGTCCACACTTTCCCACCCGAAACTCACGAGAGGGGTTATACACGCTCAATTATTTCCACAGTGTGGATAAAGGAGCTGAAATTCAATAGTGGTGCGGAACTGCTGTGTTAATTACATGTGTATAGTTCTCAAAAAGATAATAACAACTATTTGTAAAAAGGAGAAAAATGCGGTTTCCACATATCCACCTCCCTAGTAGTAGTGGGATTTTCTCTTTTAAAAAAAAAAATTAGATCTATAATTATGAATAAGGAGATTACGGAAGCGAAAAAAAAATTTGCAAAAATCGGGATTTTTAGATATACCGGTCGATGTAAACATGGACCTGTTTGCGGAGATCGAGCGATTGAAGAAAGAAAAGAATGCGATTATCCTCGCGCACTACTACCGGGGAGCCGGATATCCGTGGATGTGGCGGACTATATTGGCGACAGCCGGGACTGAGTCAGCAGGCGGCTAAAACGGATGCAGATATTATTGTATTTGCCGGTGTTCACTTCATGGCGGAGACCGCGAAAATTTTAAGTCCACAGAAAAAGGTGTTGCTGCCGGATCTGAAAGCAGGTTGTTCGCTGGCCGATAGTGCGCCCCGGAGTTATTCCGCAAGTTCCGCGAAAAGTATCCCGATCACCTGGTGATATCCTACATTAACTGTTCTGCAGGTATCAAAGCCCTCAGCGATATCATTTGTACTTCCTCTAATGCCGAAAAAATCATCGAAAGCGTTCCGAAGGATCAGCCGATCATTTTTGCGCCGGATCGAAACCTGGGGTCTTATTTGATTAAGAAAACGGGGCGCGATATGGTGTTGTGGAATGGCGCCTGCATGGTGCACGAGATTTTTTCGCTTGAGAAAATTTTAAAACTGAAAGTGCGTCATCCAAAGGCGAAAATCCTGGCGCATCCTGAGTGTGAGGCGGCAGTATTGGAAGTGGCTGATTTTGTGGGATCTACTACAGGCATCCTGAAATATTCGCAGCGGGATGAAGCACAGGAATACATTGTGGTGACGGAGACGGGCATTCTTCACCAGATGCAAAAAGAAAACCCGGGTAAAACTTTTATCCCGGCACCGCCGAACAACGCTTGCGCATGTAATGACTGTCCGCATATGAAATTGAACACACTGGAGAAATTGTACCTGTGTATGGAGTACGAGCAGCCAGAAATCGTAATGGAGGAAAATTTACGTCTCGCGGCCAAAAACCTATTGATCGGATGTTGGAGATTAGCGCAAAAGCAGGTTTGTAATTGTAATTACATAAAGAATATTAAAGGCCCGGTGATTAAATGCACCGGGCCTTTTTAATTTTTATGTTCTGTATTGTCTGAATGTATATTTATTTGTTAATAAATATTTTATATATTATATTTTTCGTTTTTGGTGTTTTAGAATAAGTGATAATTATTCTTTTGGTTGGATTTATTATGCTGTTTTAGGATAGGAAATCACAAAAAAGCCGCTCGTTGAAGAGCAGCTTTTATATGATTTGACGAAATAAATCAGTTTATTAGGAAAGTTCTTCTACCCAGATAAAATCGGCTTCGGTTCTGCGAAGCGATAAATTGTAGCCGGCTACGATGATAGAAATTGGATCACCTAGCGGCGCCACTTTTTCAATCTTCACTGTTTCACCTGGGACGCATCCCATTTCCATCAGTTTGATGTGAATTTCATCTTTTTCGAATTCCCGGATAACCGCGCTTTTTCCGATCGATAGGGAAGATAATTTGATCATGCCGTTTCTCATTTGTCTGGGTGAGCTGTCCTGAAATATAATAACGCAGCAAAAGTACCGTACCCTGACCAATATGCAAAAAGAGCAGGCATGTATCCGAATTTTCACCATAATTTTACAATCAAGATTTAAGATTGAATATGGCAGTAAAATTTGCGTTGCATGAGGTGAAGGTAAACCTCAAAAATAGAAACCAGCTGAAGCATTTTATTGAAGAACTTTTTGCGCGGGAGGAGCAGGGACTCGAGGACCTGCAATATGTTTTTTGTTCGGATGAATACTTGCTCGGTATCAACCAACAGTTTTTGCAGCACGACACCTATACAGATATTGTGACCTTTGAGCTCTCTCCCACCCCGGGAGTTACCATCGGCGAGATATACATCAGCGTTGATCGGGTTGCCGAAAATGCAAAAACTTCGAGGTGTCATTTGAACATGAGCTGCACCGCGTAATTTTTCATGGGGCGTTGCATCTTTGTGGTTTTAAAGATAAGACGAAGAAGGAGGAGGATAAGATGCGGGCGAAAGAAAATGAGTATCTGCATTTGTACTTCGAGGCATAGATTCACAATTTTTATATGGGCTTGCTACGGCAGGCCTTTTTTGAACATCTCAACGCCATCATGATAGCTTGTTAAAATTCACGATCATATTTCAGTTGAATTTGTCTTTCTTCTATATCCTGCGCTTTTAAAGTTAGCACATAGCCGGTTGCCATAAACTTCTTCACGATTGCTGTCTTCCGGTAATTAACGTAGCGAAGTTTTTGCTACCGAGTTTTCGATGGATCCTTGTACCTCTTCTTTTCCATTTAGCGTAGTTTATTCATAGTCGGGTCCATTACGCTGTTGAATTGTTCAGCGCGTGTTATTCTCCCAAGATATACATCTATGTCCAATTGAATTGTACATATGATTTAGGTCTCCTTTTTTTCTTTGATATCCTCTCCTATTCAACAGTCGTATTTTGCCTGGTTTTTGTTTTCGTCGTTTTATATTTATGCTCGTGGTCTTTTTTCAGGTAAGCTAGTTGGGGTATTTAAGGCGCGTTAGTATCGACGGACACTTTCTGCGGTTGGATGTTTGTAAGGATAGCTGGATCAAAGTCAATACGTGGAGGTGTTAGGTGATATGGTGTTTGAAGCTTGCTGCATTATCGAGGTCGTGTTTATTAGTTGGTTTACTTCTTCAGCTCATGTTCCACGTGGAACATGAGCTGTTTAGCCCGGTTTCATTTTTCGTGACCGACATTACACACTTCTTTGAGACCCGGTTCCGTGTATATTTACAATTTGCTAACGATTGACTAGCGGATTTGTCTTACTACTCAGCTGTGAGTCACTATTGATAAAACGATGATCGGTCTATAAATCTGTCAAGTGCATGAGCATGTTATTTATGCCTTTAAGTGTACTTTTATAGGTTTAGTTATTAGCGTTGCAAAACACCGATACTATACTACGATCTGATTGTCCGTGCTAGTTAAGACAGCCGATAGTTTGAGTGAAGCAGAAATAGAATTTCTGGATAAAATATGCGCTTGGGTATTATAACTAACGTTGGTAACACTATTTAGAAACACCTGCTTTATGCGTGTGCCCTGGAACGGGGTGATGCGGTGCTAGTTCCATATCGGCGCAAATATTATAACGAAGTTAATTATTTAAAGAATGTTCCACGTGGAACATTCTTAGAATTTAGGTTTTTATAGCGCTATTTCTAACGGCTCTACATGCAGGGTACTTATAATGTTCCACGTGGAACATACCATTAATCTTTCCTGCTTACCCTAAGCAAATCTTGCCTAACTTTGCACTTTCAAATTTAAAGTATGTTCCCTTCTTACGATGTTATTGTAGTTGGTGCTGGTCATGCCGGATGTGAGGCAGCAGCAGCAGCGGCCAATATGGGGTCACGGGTGTTACTTGTGACCATGAATATGCAGACGATCGCACAGATGAGTTGTAACCCTGCCATGGGTGGTATTGCCAAAGGTCAAATTGTTAGAGAGATCGACGCGCTCGGCGGATATTCCGGTATTATTACCGATCAATCCATGATCCAGTTTCGTATGCTGAACCGGTCTAAAGGACCTGCGATGTGGAGTCCGCGCACCCAAAATGACCGCATGCTCTTCGCTGCTAAGTGGCGTGAAGCATTGGAAAATACCTCGAACCTGGATTTTTACCAGGATATGGTTAAGGGCCTTCTCGTAAAAGACGGAGTTTGTTACGGGGTAATCACTGGTTTGGGACATGAAATTAAAGCCAAGGCCGTAGTCCTCACCAACGGAACCTTCCTCAATGGTGTAATGCATATTGGAGACAAACAGTTTGGTGGAGGTCGTGTAGCAGAGAAAGCATCGACCGGTATTACGGAGCAACTGGTAGAGTTAGGCTTTGAAAGCGACCGTCTTAAAACAGGTACGCCTCCCCGCATTGATGGAAGAAGTCTGGATTATACGAAGATGGAAGAGCAAAAAGGCGACGATGAAATAATCGGATTCTCTTATCTCGATGTAGAAAAAATCAAGCCATCAGAGCAAAGAAGCTGCTGGATTACTTATACCGATGCCAACGTACACGAAACCTTGAAGACGGGATTCGACCGTTCACCCATGTTTCAGGGACGTATTCAGGGTGTGGGTCCGAGGTACTGTCCCTCTATCGAGGATAAGATTAACCGCTTTGCCGAAAGAGAGAGGCATCAGCTATTTGTAGAGCCCGAAGGTTTTAATACGGTGGAGATCTATGTAAACGGATTCTCCACTTCCCTCCCCGAAGATGTCCAGTTTAAGGCGATGAAAATGGTACCTGGTTTTGAAAATGTGCGGATGTTCCGTCCGGGTTACGCTATCGAATATGACTTCTTCCCTCCTACCCAACTCACTTTTTCACTTGAGACTAAGCACATTTCTAACCTTTTCTTCGCGGGGCAAATCAACGGAACTACCGGATATGAGGAAGCTGCCTGCCAGGGATTGATGGCCGGCATCAATGCGCACCTCAAAACCAGGAACGAAGCGCCCTTCGTTTTAAAAAAGAAGTGAAGCTTATATCGGGGTGCTGATTGATGACCTCATCAATAAAGGAACAGAGGAACCTTACCGTATGTTTACCTCCCGGGCAGAATTCCGTACACTGTTGCGCCAGGATAATGCGGATCTCAGGCTAACGAAAAGGAGCTTCGACATGGGCCTCGCATCTGCAGAAAGAATGGAAAAAGTAAACAAAAAGCAGAGCGGCGTAGCGCAAATCAAAAATATCCTGAAGGAACTGCCCATAGATCCGGAAGATATTAACCATCTTATGGAAGAAAAAGGATCTGCTCCCCTTACCCAAAGGTTACGCGCTCACCAGATTTTGTTGCGTCCTTCTTTAGATATTTTCTCTATGATCGAAAAAGTGGACAAGATGAAAAAGGCTTTTGACGGTTTCGATCGTGAAACTTTAGAACAGGCAGAAATTCAGGTGAAGTACGAAATATACATCGAAAAGGAAAATGAACTGGTTCAAAAAATGAGTCAGCTCGAAGACATGATTATTCCAGACGCTTTCGATTATACTAAACTTGTTTCTTTATCGGCCGAAGCCCGTCAGAAATTTACCAGGATAAAACCGAGAACTTTGGGACAGGCAAGCCGAATTTCCGGAGTGAACCCGAGCGACGTTCAAATTCTGATGGTTTATATGGGACGTTAGAAAAATCAACAAACATAAAATTTGAAGGAAGGACGAAAATCCTTCCTTTTTTTATGAAAAAAGTCAAAACGCTCGAAAAATCGTCCTTTTTTGATGGGGTAAATTTCAATTATCGGGAAGTGAGTGATATCATTCATTCGAAATGACCTAAGTTTGCTTAAACGGGCTAAAAAACGTGTTCTTTGGCATCCGGCCATTTTAAGTTAAATATTTGGAGCCAAAGCAACCCTTAAATCTGTCTTTTCGTAATTAATACCGAAAATCTGTTGGGCGATAGCTTCACGCGACACCTGATTCAATTTTTAACGAAAAACAAAAAGTTTATCGGAAATATTATCCCCGGGTTTAAAAATTAAAGCATCAGTATTCTGTGCAGGATATAGTAAACATCATTGATGGCTGCAAGCAGTGGAAACGCGGTAGCCGGGAAGAATTGTACCGACAATTCTACGGGTATGCTATGGCTATATGTTTGCGCTATGCTAATCATAAGGATGAAGCGGTTGAAATTTTGAATGATGGGTTTCTGAAAATCTTTATGCACATCTCCACTTACGACACCTCCCGTCCCTTTAAAAGTTGGCTGGCAAGAATTATGGCGAATACCGCCATCGATCATCTGCGTGCGCAGAAGCGATTGTTGTTTGCAGAAGACATCAATAAAGTATATGATCTTGGGTCTGGGGGCGAAGACGCACTGGATAAAATTTCAGCGGATGAACTGATAAAACTGGTGCAGGAATTACCGCCTGCATACAGAACAGTATTTAACCTGTACGTAATGGAAGGTTTCCAGCATCAGCAAATTGCAGATATGCTAGGAATATCAGAAGGAACATCTAAATCGAATCTATTTAAAGCGAAAAGAATTTTAAAAGAGAAAGTAGAAAGAGCTGCGGCTTTTAATACAAATAATAACGATAACCTGCCAACGCAGGTTGCCAAAGTAGAAAAATGAGTGATCATTTTGAACATAAGATCCGGGAGAAACTGCAGGATGCAGATTTTCCATTTGACCAGATGCCTGGGCCCAAATGGAGAAGAAGCTTGATGCAATAACCCCAACGTCTAAACGCCGTGGTGGTTTTCCATGGTGGATGGGCGGACTGGTGTTATTGTTAGGTGTTTCTGTGGGAACAGCAGTTTGGTATAATTACGAAACAAATGAGTCATCTGCGCTGAAGTTGACGATGGTGGATTCTTTGTCCGCAACGGAAGTCGTAGTAAATGCTGACGATAAATCGCTTACCGGTAAAACTGACCGGGGTAATCATCCCGTTGATTTGCCAAAAGGAAATTTAAATGGCTTCCTGGGAGCATTTGCGAATAGTAATCCTCCGAAGAAAAATATAGAAAGTGATCCGGATTCAAAGATTACTGCTCACTACAGCAAGAATGTTAGCATACCTTCTGCAAATGCAACAGCCGCAATTAATGATATTAATGATAATATAAATTCAATCGCTGGACGAACAGTGAACACTCCGGTAGACAGCGTGGGCATTGCAGGTGTCGCTTTGTCCCCCGCTGCCAGCCCGATAGTGCTTCACAACGTACAAGTATATACGGCCAAGGATGCGGAAATAGCAGATTCACTGTCTTCACAACCTGCTGAATTACAACATATTATTATCACGCCGAAACCCTCACAGCGGCACGGCTTCGCGCTTGGCTTTGCCGTGGGGCCAGACTATAGTGCAGCTCCGCACTTAAGGCTCGGAAATTTTGGCGTCTCGGCGGGACTGCAATTACAATATGCTATCAACAATCGCTTTTCGATTTCCACCGGTGCTTTTTATGCGAAAAAGACATATGGCGCGACACCGGCGGACTATGAAGCGCCCTATAGTTTCAAGAAAGTAGACGCTGATTGTAAAGTACTCGATGTACCGCTGAACCTGAATGTAACCTTGTTCGAAAGCGGAAAACACAGCTGGGCGGCAACTGTAGGAAGTTCCAGCTATTTTATGCTGCGCGAGGAATATAATATGTACTACAATAATAACAACCTGCATAAATACGTCTACGACAACGGCAGCCAGCACTACTTTTCTATATTGAACCTTGGTATTGGCTACCAGCAGCAGGCTGCGAGACACATAATGTGGGGAATTACGCCTTACGCCAAAGTGCCGCTCGCCGGCGTAGGCCACGGTAAAGTAAAACTCACTTCCTTTGGTTTTACGCTGCACATAAACCTGACGCAGTACTGATTGGCGGATGATTAAAATCATTCTTCCCGCTGATATGTCCATCGCGCCGCTGCCCACACACAATGGTACCTTTGTATGGTCACAAAATCATACACAATGGACCAGCTTCTGAGAAAATACAACGTGCCTGTTCCCCGCTACACCAGCTATCCAACTGTACCCTTCTGGCAGGAAATTACCGGCGCTTCCTGGAAAAATCATCTGCAGCGGCAATTTCAGGATCGTAACCTGGAAGACGGGCTTGCGTTATATATGCACCTCCCCTTTTGTGAAACGCTTTGCACTTATTGTGGTTGTAATAAAAAGATTACGAGGCGCCATAGTGTAGAGCCTGAATATATGGCTGCACTGCAAAAGGAATGGGAACTTTACAAAGGGCTCATGTCTGAAAAACCCCTGCTGAAAGAATTACACCTCGGCGGCGGCACACCCACTTTTTTTTCTCCCGAGCACCTGGCCGAAATACTGTTACCGATTTTTAATGATGTGGATATCGCGGAAGATCATGCGTTCAGCTTCGAAGGACATCCCTCCAACACGACTGAGGCGCATCTCAAAATGTTGAAAAGCCTCGGTTTTACCCGCGTAAGTTATGGTGTACAGGACAACGACGCCCGTGTTCAGGAAGCTATCAACCGGATACAACCCTGGAGTGATGTGGAAAAAGTCGTGAAACTCGCCAGAGATAATGGTTATACATCTGTAAATATAGATCTCGTATATGGTTTGCCGTTTCAGACAGCCGAAAGTATGCACGCCACGGTGAATAAAGTACTCGAAGTAAAACCAGACCGCATCGCGTTTTACAGTTATGCACACGTTCCGTGGAAATCTTGCTCACAGCGACTTTATGACGAAACGAATCTTCCCTCTGCTGAAGAAAAAATGGAATTATATAACATAGGCCGCCGTTTATTTACCGCCGCCGGTTACGCCGATATCGGTATGGATCACTTTGCGCTGCCGCATGACGAATTGTATCAAGCCTGGGAAAACGGTGAACTGCATCGCAACTTTATGGGTTATACACATACCCGTACGAATATGTTGATTGGCCTCGGTGTTTCGAGCATCAGCGACTCTGGTACCGGTTATGCGCAGAATCATAAGGAGCTACATACCTATTACGACTATGTGGATAAAGGGCTGCTGCCTACTGCGAAAGGTTGTTACCTCAACGAAACGGATAACATTTTTCGTCGTCACATCCTGGATATTGCCTGTAAGGGAGAAACATTTTTCCACGCGGAACAACGATCCTGCTATGAGAAATATACACTGCCTATTCTGCAGAAATTGGAAGAGGATGGATTGGTAACGGTTTCAGCAATTGGAGTAAAGGTAACGGAAACGGGTAAACGTTTTATAAGAAACATTTGCCGCGCTTTTGATCTGAAAGTATTGGCGGCGCAGGCCCTAGAAATGCGCCCACAGCAATTCAGTAAAGCTATATAAATGCAAAGAGCGGCCGGCACGTAAAGCTGGCCACTTATTTTCTCCCTGACTTTTTATAAATTTTTATGGCGATCATCAGCGAAGCCGTGAACAGTAAAAGGCCTGTTAGGCCCCAGACCATGCTCGCAAGGCTTTTTAACACCACCAGGAAAACGATCGCTACCAGTAAAACAGTGGCTACTTCGTTCCATACCCTTAACTGTGTGGAGTTATAACGGAAAATCCCGCGTTGTTGCTGGCGGAAAATCCCGTGCAGCAAAAAGAAATACACATATAGAAGAAGAACAAATCCCAGTTTTATAAGCAGCCAGCTAGGCAGGCTGCCATACAGAATGGCCATCCAAGGCCCAAAAATCAATGTAAGTATCGCCGATGGCCGTGATGCCGAACCACAGGCGTTTCATCATAATGTTGTACTGCTGCTGCAGAATGCTGCGCTCAGGTGCAGGTTTTTCCTGCGCTTCCGCATTATACACGAAAAGGCGCACGATATAAAACAGTCCCGCGAACCAGGTCACGATAAAAATGATGTGAAGCGCTTTAACGTAGAAAAACAACATACGCCGCAAAAGTACGAGTTCATGTTGATTTAAGAAAAAGCCGTCTCGACCGGCAGGGCAAGAAATTTGCCATATCGTCGGGCAACCTTGCCTATGGCGGTTTCTTGTGTTGTAGTGAAGCTATCGAAGCCGCTGGCGCTAATTACCACCTTATTATTTTTGATCAGTCTTTTCCAGATGCCGATTACCTGACCGTTCGAAACGATCGTAGCCGCGAGCAGGCCGTTCCCCGCACCTATAATTTTTTTGGCATGCTTCGGGTCTATGATTAGTCCGCGACCGGTATATGACATGATGTATTCATCAAAACCGGGCAGTAAATAAAGTTCTGGTTTGGCCGGCGCTTTGGGCTGAATCGGGATCCAGAAGGTTTCTTCGTTAATTTTTATCGTGTCAAAATCGTCCTTTACCAATTCAAACGCCTCACGCGCAGCGGTGAGCGTTAACCCGGACCACCATACAAAATCCTTTATCGTGGCGGGTGCACGACTATTAAGATAACGAAAGGCCATTGTAGCCAGCGCTGTTTCGCGGTCGAGCGCGGGAGATGGTGGTAACCATTCGTCGAGCAGTGCAAAAGTAAAAGCATTGCCGCGCCTGGGGCCAAAACAGATGAGCTGGTCTGCTGCGGCACGTACCAGGTAATAACTCATGCGGTTTTCGGTAACGGGCAATTTTTTCTGAAGCAGCACATCCGCGAGCTCTTCGCGTGTAAGAATATTTCCGCCTTCGAGCGCCTTGACGATAAGGTTATTAGCGCGCCGTAGCATTTTTCATCGACGCCCCCGTTGCGTGCAGCATTTTGCGTGGCAGCGTGCAGCAGTCGATCCTTCAACAGGGTTAACATCCAGCGCAGGTCTTTAGGGGATACGAAATGCAGGGTATTTCGCAGCACCCAGCTGCGAACAATCTGCTTTTCGGCAATTGCATTTTCAATAGTTTCGTCGGTGGCGCCCGGCAAACGTAGTCCGATCGACCATTTAGCACCTGCATAATCCTGTGCCTGTATGGCAAGCATCGTGTGCACCACGTCTCCGGCGCTATGTAACGGCGTTTGCGAAATCAGTTGTCCGTGCAGCCGCATGCGCAGCAGCGATGCGTTGTTCTTAACGTTCATGACTAAACGATTTTTGTTATCGTCCTAATATCTCTTATCAACCTCCGTTGCGTCGCACCCTTCTACAGCACCTGCCCTACTCTACTTTTCCACGGCGTATAGTGTCTGCAATCAATTCCAAAGCTGGTGCGAGTTCCGGCGAGTGCCACTCCGATCCCAGGGCAATCCTTACCCAATGCGGATCGCCCGTTGGTGAAAAGTCGGCGCCATCCATTACGTCGATGCCTTTTGTACGCAGATAAGCCGTAAACGGGTAACAACTAATATCCCCCAATGATAGCCAAATATGAAAACTGCCCGGGAAAAAGCTATACTGCAGTCCGGCGAACAGTTCTTCAATACGTTTATACCAGGCTTTGGCGGTGGATTGTTTCTCCAGTGTTAGTCGCGCCAGCTCCCCACTGGTCATCAGGTATTGCCCAAAATCCTGGAAAAGGCTGCAGCCGCTGCTGGTCGTTAAGCGGATAATATTTTCCATTCCCCCTAAAATATCTCTTGGATGCACGATGTAAGCCGATTTCAAAAAGGATTAAACGGTTTGGAGAGGCTATATACATGAATCGTCCGCTCGGGCATCAAACTAAGAAAAGAAGGCGGTGGATTGTCATGCAAAAACCGGTAGGCATCGTCTTCCAAAATATACACTCCGGGAAAAGCACGAACAACGGCTGCCAATTGTTGACGGCGCGCCAACGGCATCACAAAGCAGGTGGGATTATGCACGGTGGGTTGCAGATAAATAAGGCGTCCTTGTCCGCTTTGCAGATATTCGCGGAGGGCTTCCGGCAACATGCCTTCTTCATCGCAGGCAACGGGAATTTGCTGGTAACCAAAATGTTGCGCACACATCCTGAACCCCGGGAAGGTCGTTGTTTCGATCGCCACCTCGCGCGGCCCTTCGTACTGCGACAAAACACAAAATAAGGCGCTGTTGGCGCTCGGTAAGGTCGCGATGCGGGAAACGCGGTTGACTTCGTTATAATCTGCTTTTAACCAATCGATCAGCGTGCGTGCGTTACTTTCATCGACATAAAAACTCGCGGGTGTTTTTAATAATCGTTGCCTGTCAGCATCCGAAAACTGCGAAACATAATTTTCGAATACCGGCATTTCCTGCGGAATGGATGGATAGTTTACCCTGAGATTAAGCATGTGGGGAAATTTGAACAGGGCAAAGGTAATGGGAACGGAATACAAATAAAAAAGGCTCTGAAGTTACCTTCAAAGCCTTTCGTTTTTCGTGGTGTGAGCCGGGATCGAACCGGCGACACATGGATTTTCAGTCCATTGCTCTACCAACTGAGCTACCGCACCATCTTTTTATTTGTATCCCTTTATGTTGTAAGGGATTGCAAAGGTATGCAATTGTTTGAAACTTCCAAAAATCGGGCAGAGAAATTTTATTTTTTTCTGCCAGTACGCCACTCCATAATTTGGCGCGCCATTCCAAAGCCGCTACCGAAGCGGCTGTAGCCTCAGCCCATTTGCTTTGGTCATCGCCGCAAAGTTCTTTTACCATCTCCAATGCAAGTTGGCCATGATGGCCGCCATCCACTTCGATATGCCTTTCCAGGTAGTAGGTAAAGATACTTAATGTACCGGGAAATTTATGGTTCAGGTCCTTTACCAATTCATGAAACATATCCGGAATAAGATCTTCGCGGCCAAAGGTAAACACGGCTGCCATTACGTGCGGTTTCCCAGAGGCAATAACGTTGAACGTGAAATCCAGAAAGCCCTTTATAGAAACCGGTAACTCACTATCAACCAAAATTTGCTCTATTTTTTTTCCCGCAGAAATGGCTTCCAGTATATTCAACATGGGAGCCGTATTGGCACCGGCCTGTTCCATCGCGCGAAGGTATAGTTCGAAATGACTGCAGCGGTTTCCATCTTCATCCACATCACTTTCTTCCCCAGCAACAATTTCGTTAATCAAATAACGGGTATTGGGCGCACCTTTGGGTACCCAGGGTAACGTGACACAGGTAAGTTCGCGTTGTAGCGCTTTAAGCAGCGACATAAAGTCCCATACTGCAAAAATGTGATGTTCCATGAAAAGCTTTACGTCGGCGGGTGATTGTAACGCGTTGTAAAGTGGATGTGTTACCACCTGCTCCCGGGCGGGGGCGATGGTTTGTTGTAACCGATCGATGCTCATTTCTTACCAATATAAAATGGGGGCAAATTACTGCCCCCTACAAACTTAGTTACCGTATACTACCAAAAACTTAATACGCACGAGCTTCAGCTGCTCGAGGGTATAGTTGTCTTCAGATAATTCTTCTTTTGCCAAAGCCAGGCTCGACGTTTCGCAACCTTTGAAATATTCCATGATCTCTTCCTGGGCGTAGTCATCCAGTTCCTCATCAATGCAATAATCAAGGTTCAGTTTGGTACCGCTCGCTACAATGGTTTCCATTTCGTCGAGCAGCTGTGAGTATGTGAGTTCTTTATTTTTGGCAATCGTTTCCAGCGGTACTTTTTATCGATGTTCTGGATAATGAACACTTTAAGACCGCTTTTGTTTACCACGCTCTTCATCACGAAGTCGTCCGGACGCGTAATGTTATTGTCCTCCACGTATTTGGAAATCACGTCCAGAACTGTTTTCCGTAACGGATGGCCTTGCCTTTGCTCACGCCCTGGATTTTTTCCAGTTCAGCCACCGTGGTCGGGTACATAGTTGCCATATCTTCCAAAGATGTTTCCAGGAAGATTACGAACGGCGGCAGGTTCTTTTCTTTCGATACCTTCTTGCGCAGTTCCTTTAACATTTCGAACAGCACGGGATCGGCAGAGGCCTGCGCTTCGCCGGCAACCTCGTCTTCATCATCCCCACCTTCTTCGTCGAACTGGTGGTTCAGCGAAACCATGATGGAGTACGGTTTTTTGAGGAATTTTTGCCTTTGTCCATGATCTTAAGCAGGCCATATTCTTCTATGTCCTTCTCAATCAGGCCTTCCAGCATCATCTGGCGAAGCAGGGAATTCCAGAAATGCTCGTCGAATTCTTTCCCTTCGCCGAACACGTCCAGTTTATCGTGTTTAAAAGTCGTGATCTGCGGATTGGTCTTGCCGGTGATGATATTTACCACATACTCGCTACCAAAGCGTTCTTCCAGCGACTGGATCGCTTTAAGGGCAATCACCACTCGATTTTTCACTTCGATTTTCTCTTTCGGGTTGCGGCAGTTATCGCAGTTACCACAATTGTCTTTTTCGAGATTTTCGCCAAAGTAATGCAGGATTACCTTACGGCGACAAACGGAGCTTTCGGCGTAGGCCACAGTTTCGTTAATCAGCTGGGCGCCCATTTCACGTTCGCTCAGCGGCTTATCGCGCATCAGGTGCTCCAGTTTTTGCACATCTTTATGAGAGTAGAAGCAGACACAAATACCCTCAAGCCCGTCGCGGCCGGCGCGGCCGGTTTCCTGGTAATAATTTTCCAGGCTTTTCGGGATGTTGTAATGGATTACAAACCGCACGTCCGGTTTATCGATACCCATACCAAAAGCGATGGTGGCCACAATCACCTCTACTTCCTCAAGCAGGAACATGTCCTGGCGGGAAGCTCGGGTACCTGCATCCAGGCCGGCGTGATAGGCTACGGCTTTAATACCGTTGGCTACCAGCATGTCGGCCAGTTCTTCCGTTGTTTTGCGGTTCAGCGTATAAATAATACCGCTTTTGCCTTTGTGGGAATGGATAAACTTAACGATGTCCTTAATCGTTTGGTCCTTTTTACGTTTCGGCCGGATTTCGTAATACAGGTTGGGCCGGTTAAAGGACGAAATAAAGATTTCGGGACTGCGGAGCACCAGGTTTTTTACAATGTCGCTCTGTACCTTGGGCGTAGCCGTAGCCGTGAGGGCAATGATCGGCAACTCATCGCTGATCATGTCAATCATTTCCTTCAGCCGGCGGTATTCCGGGCGGAAGTCGTGCCCCCATTCTGAGATACAGTGAGCCTCGTCCACCGCGATAAATGAAATCTGGAGCTCCCGGAAAAAATCCAGGTTTTCCTGCTTCGTCAGCGTTTCCGGAGCAACGTAAAGAAGTTTCGTTTTGCCGGAAGTGAGGTCAGATCTTACCTTTTTGATCTGAGCCTTTGTTAATGTGGAGTTCAGGAAGTGCGCCACATTGTCCTTACTGCTGTACGAACGCACCAGGTCTACCTGGTTTTTCATCAGCGCAATTAGCGGCGAAACGATCAGTGCCACACCGGGCAGCATTAGCGCCGGCAGTTGATAGCACAACGATTTACCGCCACCCGTGGGCATTATAACGAATGTATCTTTACCTGAAAGGATGCTATTTATAATCTTTTCCTGGTTCCCCTTGAAGGAATCAAAACCGAAATGTTCGTGTAATGCATCCAACAAACTTACCTTTGCAACAGCCATTACCATGATGTTTTAAAAAATAAAACGCGACTCTATTCAATTCAGAACTAACAGATGGAAAAAAGTTCGAATGTGTTTTTGGGGACACGAAATTACTTAAAAACACCTTTTAGTCAAGAAATTTAATCACGAGTGACCGTCGTTAAAATTGGTTATTTTTGCAGCTGCCGTATGAAACAACAGACATCCGTTAATATCAGAGAAACGGCCACAAGGACGATAGGACTGGAAGCGGCCGCCATCCGCAGCCTGGAGCAATACATCGACGATGACTTTGAGCGCACCGTAGAGTTGATTGCCCAGTGTGAGGGCCGGGTTGTAATTACTGGAATCGGTAAAAGTGCGGCCATTGCCCAAAAAATAGTTGCCACCCTTAACTCTACCGGAACGCCCGCTATATTCATGCACGCCGCAGACGCCATTCACGGCGACCTGGGCATGGTTCGTGAAAACGATATTGTATTGTGTATCAGCAAAAGTGGAGAGTCGCCCGAAATAAAGGTGCTGGTGCCTTTGGTTAAAAACTTTGGCAACACGCTGGTGGCCATGGTAGGCAAGAAAGATTCTTTTTTAGCGCGCTCGGCACAATTTGTGCTGAATACGAGCGTCGAGCAAGAAGCTTGTCCCAATAATCTTGCCCCTACGTCGAGCACAACGGCACAACTGGTTATGGGCGATGCACTGGCGGTTTGCCTGATAGAATTAAAAGGATTTACCGCTGCGGATTTCGCCAAATTTCATCCGGGAGGCACCCTTGGTAAAAGACTTTACCTGAAGGTGGAAGATCTCCGTAAATTGCATGAGGCGCCCAAAGTGAAGTTGAACAGCTCTTTGCGGGAAATAATTGTGGAAATTTCCTCTAAAATGCTCGGCGTTACCGCGGTATTAGATGATGCGGGCCAGCTCATGGGTATTATTACCGATGGCGACTTACGCCGGATGCTGGAGAAAAACATTGACCCCCAGGGAATTACAGCTAAAGACATTATGTCCGTAAACCCAAAGGCAATCCAGGAAGAAGAATTAGCGGTGAATGCGTTAGAAATGATGCGTCAATACGACATAACACAGCTGTTGGCCATGAGAGGTGACCATTATGCAGGAATTATACATTTACATGATTTAATCAGAGAAGGAATTATTTAAAAGAGATGACACCCTTGAATAACCATTTCTACGTGGCCATTATGGCCGGAGGTATCGGTAGCCGTTTCTGGCCTTATAGCCGCACCGATTACCCCAAGCAGTTCCCGGACATGCTAAATACCGGAAAAACCTTATTGCAGTGGACGTATGAACGATTTGTCCAGTTCATTCCCCCGCGAATATTTATGTAGTTACCCATAATCACTATATGGACACTGTCGCCGAACAGTTGCCGCAGCTGCCTAAAGAGAATATCGTAGGGGAGCCTTCGCGTAAAAACACCGCGCCATGTGTAGACTATATCTCTCACAAAATCAACAAGAAAGATCCGAAAGCGAACATTATCTGTGCGCCTGCCGATCACTTGATATTAGACCCGATTTCGTTTACCAGCACCTGCCTGAATGCGCTGCAGTTTGTTCAGAAGCACAGCGCGCTGGTAACCCTGGGCATTAAACCTACCCGCCCCGACACCGGCTACGGGTATATCCAGTTTGAAACCGAACAGGTGGCCGATAACGTTTACAAAGTGAAAACCTTTACGGAAAAGCCGAACCTGGAACTGGCCAAGACTTTCCTGAAAAGTGGGGATTTCCTTTGGAACGCCGGCATTTTTGTATGGAATGTGAAAAGCATCCTCGCCGCCTTTAAATCGCATCTCCCCGAAATGGATGAAATGTTTACTAATGAGCTGGACGTGCTGAACACACCGGGAGAAGTGGATATGATAGAACGTATTTACTCACAGTGCACCAATATTTCCATCGACTACGGTATTATGGAAAAGGCTGATAACGTGTATGTTATTCCTTCCAACTTTGGCTGGAGCGACCTGGGTACCTGGGCCTCCGCTTACGAAAACCTGGATAAGGACGAAGCCGGTAATGCCGTGCAGGGTAAAAATGTAATGCTGGTAGACGCTGCTAATTGTATGGTTAAAGCACCTCACGACAAACTTGTGTTGCTGCAGGGCCTCGACGATTATATTGTAATCGACACGGCGGATGTATTGCTGGTGTGCAAAAAAGAAAATGAACAACAGATCAAGGAGTACGTGGCCGAAGTTAAAAGGCACAAAGGCGACAAATATCTGTAACAACCGATATTCCCGAAAGCAAAACGGCGGAACATTTGTTCCGCCGTTTGTTTTTATCGCCCTTTTCACTCGATAAATTAAGCATTGGTTACTTCAGCAACTGACACCATCTGAGTGGCGCCGCAGCAAAGTGTTTCGTCCATCCGGGACACTTCGCCTGTTTCTACATCGTACATAGCGCCGATGATGCCGATCTCACCTTTCTGGATCATATCGTAAAGGATAGCACTTTGTTCCATGATCGCCTGCACCGAACGCTCAACGTGAATATGGGTAACCGCATCCACGAAAGCCGGGTTATTCGAAGTACGGTCGGTTTTAATGGTTTGCTCCTGGAAAATTGCCGGACGGATTTTGTTCAGCAGTCCGGTGAGGTTCCCCATTTCCACACCGTCGCATGCGCCTTTGATCGCACCGCATTTCGTGTGGCCAAGTACCACGATGAATTTGGAGCCAGCCACCTTAGTAGCATATTCCAGGCTGCCCAGTACGTTATCGGAAATTACGTTGCCAGCCAAACGGATGCTGAAAATATCGCCCAGACCCTGGTCGAAAATCAATTCTGCAGAAGTTCGGCTATCCATACAGCTTACGATTGCCGCTGCAGGCCACTGGCCGTCGCGGGTATCATTCACCTGTTGCAGCAGGTTGCGGTTGATGCGCAGGTTGCTTACGAAACGTTGGTTGCCTTCTTTCAGAAACTGTAAAGTGGTGGCAGGAGTCAGGCTTGACTGAGATACTTTATTATGTGTCCTCATTTTATTGTTCTTTTTATGTTTAGTTATACTGTAATTCTTTAAGTAGTTCTGTATGTGTACCATTGCTGATGACGCTAACTGGCTTTTCTGAAGCCGGCTTATCCATAAACAGGTGATCAGTGTTGGAAATTTTGTACGCGTCCTTAAATCCCTTCAAAATTACTTTGATCTTATTTTGCGGCGCTTTGATCTGCGAAAATTCCCTGATAATATCAAGTACGTCCTGATCGATATAAACGGTTTTGCTGGCGTCAATTTCTATGGTGCTGTTAGCCGGCATGTGGTCCAGGGTCAGCAGAATATTGGCTTTATTGAGGAAAGATACTTCCTGTGCCAGTTCCAGTTTAATAAAATCGCCCGTACGGTATTTTTCCTTGTGGAAAAAGTAAGGGCTTTTCAGATTGCCACGTAAAATTGACAGTATGCTCACGGCCAGGCCGATGGCAACACCTACCAGCAGGTTGGTCGTAATAATCGCAGCAACAGTTACCACAAATGGTACCCATTGGTACTTGCCCCGGGCAAACATCTGCTTGAACACGGATATTTTACAAAGTTTGTAACCGGTTACCAGCAATACGGCCGCCAAAGTAGCAAGCGGAATCAGGTTAAGAATAAAAGGAATGAAAGTAGCACATACCAATAACAAAATACCGTGGGTAACGGTTGCGAGTTTGGTGCGGCCGCCTGCGTTAATATTTGCGGAGGAACGAACAATTACCGAAGTAATCGGCAAACCGCCAATCATACCACTAACCATGTTACCAATACCCTGCGCCATTAATTCCCTGTTGGGAGGAGAATGTCTTTTCTGCGGATCCAGTTTGTCGGTTGCTTCTACGTTCAGCAATGTTTCGATCGACGCTACGGCGGCGATCGTTGCTGCCGAGATGATCACCTTGGAGCTGAATATGCTGCTAAAGTCAGGCAGGGTGAAAAGTCCCGGGAAGCCGTTAAAGTCAGTCGCTACCGGCAAAGATACCAGGTGCTCCTGCGCAACAATGCCCAGAGATGAACCGGTGGACAGGAAAATGGCGTTCATGCCAATACCTACCAATACGGCCACCAGGGCGGCCGGAACTACTTTTACCACCGGAATTTTATTCCAGTAAAGCAGGATGGCAATGGAAATAAGCGTTATGATCACAGCCCCGGGATGAATGTTGCCAACCATATCGATCAGTGCCTGTACAGTATATCCTTCGTCTACTTCTGCATTTTTATCGTAACCCAGTGCGTGCGGAATTTGCTTTAGCACGATGGTGATACCAATCGCGGTAAGCATACCTGTAATTACATTCGAGGGAAAGTAGCTGGCGATGGAGCCTGCGCGTAAGATGCCCAGCAGTAACTGCATAGCGCCGGCAAGTACTACGGCCATCAGGAACACGTCGAACGAACCGAGTGTGCCGATGGCGGCGAGTACGATGGTAGTAAGACCTGCTGCGGGACCAGAAACGCTGAGGTTAGAGCCGCTGAGGCTGCCGACTACAATGCCGCCGACAATACCGGCTATCATGCCGGAAAAGAGCGGTGCTCCGGAGGCCAGTGCAATACCGAGGCATAGCGGGACCGCAATTAGGAATACGACGAGTCCTGAGGACAGGTCTCCTTTTACATTTGAAAAGGGCGATGTCTTGTTCATGGTTTTCGAGATTTGCTCAGACGTTATTGCACCCACTCCCCTACCAACGGTTGCCGGAAACTGTGCACAAAAATACAGTTGCCGGGGCCCATTTCAGGACGTGGAGAAGCGTCTGCCAGTTTGAAATTAAAGCGTGTGTGAAAAGGTAAAAATATGCACCAGGCGCGGTGCAAGTTGAGTTATACTATAGAGGAATTGTTCGGAGGGGGGTATGTATCTCTTTGATAGGGCCGCTGGAAATGTTTTCGAACAGCTGGTAATGCGTGATGCTGACGATCAGCGCATGCTCGAACTGCTCGCTCAGCTCAAAGTTTCTACCGTAAAAGTCTTTCAGTTGTTTGAAGCCGCACTTCTGGTTGCAACCGTTTTCAGCGGAGCTGTCCACATGCTCTTCTACAATCTGGTTATTGAATAAAAGCTTGCCTACTTCCTTGATCGGAAGTACCTGAATACACATCAGGCTGAGAAGCAATATGCTCAATAACTTTTTACCATCTACAGCAAAAATAAAATGCTCTGGCTATAATCAAACAAAAACCATGAAAAAAAAAAATGTTAAATGGATAACTATTTACAAAAAGCAGACGAGCTTATCCACAACTTATTCCCAGGAACGGTTGTTCGTCCCGCCAAAATTACCGTTCGTCACTTTTCCAAAATACCGGAAAAAATAGATTTTTCTTTGGAAAATGAATACAGACGAGGGTTTTAGGTTTAATAATGGTAATATCCTTAGCCAATTATTTTGCTTTATATGGTATTCGGTATTGCACAGTACTAAAAAGTCCTATTTTTGTATTGTCAAGTTGATCATAACCGTAAAACAAAACGGGGAAAATTGACGAAAAAGACCAAAGCTCACTTGCCATGAATATTGATAACACACAATCGCAGATGAGGAAAGGGGTGCTGGAATTCTGCATCCTCTCTATCATCAAGCAAGGCGAGGCTTATCCTTCAGACATTATAGAAAAGATGAAAGAGGCGAAGCTGGATATTCTTGAAGGGACCTTATACCCATTGCTCACCAGGCTCAAGAACGCGGAGTTTCTCACCTACCGCTGGGTAGAAAGCAGCTCCGGTCCGCCCCGCAAATACTTTTCCATGACAGATAAAGGAGAAGCTTTTTACAAAGACCTTGAAAGTACATGGAATGAACTGGCTAACGCCGTTCACCAGTTAACAAAAAATCCTCCATCCGAATAAAAGATACAAGACCTAAAACCTAAATCTCCTTTCGAAATGAAAAAGATCATCAACATAAACCTCTCCTCCCGCCTGATACCCATAGAGGACAGTGCTTATGAGATACTGCGACAGTATCTCGACAGCCTGAAGCGATATTTTTCGCAGGAGGATGGCGCCGATGAGATTGTAAGTGATATTGAAAGCCGTATAGCGGAAATTTTCCAGGACAAGTTGCGTAAAGGCGCGCATTGCATTACAGATGCAGATGTGCAGGAGGTGAAAACCTCCATGGGAACGCCCGAGCAGTTTGACCAGGACGCTAAAACCGGCGCCAGTGCAGAAACAGGCAATCAATCACAACCCGGCGCTGACCCCTACTATTATACACGTCCCCGCAAACGTTTTTACCGCGACCCGGAAGCTAAGATCCTCGGTGGTGTGTGCGGTGGCCTGGGCGCGTATTTCAATATAGATCCGCTGGTGTTCCGTATCATCTTCGCCCTGCTGGCGATTGGCGGCTTCGGTACCGGCATCGTGGTGTACTTTATAATATGGATTGCTACCCCGGAGGCCTTTACCGCCGCTGAAAAGCTGGAAATGCGCGGCGAGCGGGTAGACGTCAATAATATAAAAAATGCAGTGCAGGAGGAAATGAACGCGTTCAAACAACGTGTGGGGAGCATGGGAGATGATTTCAAAAATTTTTCTCAGGGCCGAGGAAAACAGTTTGGTAAGGAGGCCGGTAATGCTATTAACGGTTTTGTTATCGGATTGCGTAATGTGCTGGTGTTTTTAACAAAAGGTTTGTTCATGTTTGTTGCGGTAGTGGTGCTGTTAAGCATGATCGCTGCCCTCATTGGTGTAACATTCTTTTCTGAGGCCCTTTCCGTAAAAGATATATTTCTGGCTGAAGGCGCACAATCCTTCCTCTTCTGGCCCACCATTGTGCTGCTGTTCGGTGTGCCTATCGTATCCATCGTTATCTACCTGCTGCGCAAAACCAGCGGCGTTGGACAGCCCAATAAATACGCCGGTATGAGCCTAGGTTTCCTGTGGCTGTTGGGTATCGTATTCGGCATCTGGCTTCTTGCCTCTGTGTTCAAGGATTTTAATGCCGAATGGAAAAATCCGCGGGAAACGTTTTACATCCGCCAGCCCTCTAATGGCAAGCTGATATTAAGAGCGCAGGAAGATATGCTGGGTACAGACAGGCATTGGTTCTTCGGACATGATCTTCGCGTACTGGACGATACCACTATTGTTAATGACGTGCATATCAGGATAGAAGAAAGCAGCAACAATGATTTCCAGGTGTTTATCGTAAAGAAATCACGCGGCCGCAACGTGGCCGACGCGAAACGGTACATCAGCCTGCTGCGTTTTGTGCCAGAACAACAGGATTCGGTATTGATCATTCCCAACGGCTTTGCCCTTGCGAAAAATGCATCGTACCGCAATCAGGAAGTAGTACTGATCATCCAGTGCCGGTGGGTAAAAGTCTGACCGTAGAAAAAGAAGCCTACCGCGCATTTAACTTTGACCGTTACGGTTGGAGAAATGAAGAAAGGCTGGATTGGGACGACTTTGACGAACAAGACAGGGTGGAACTGCGTATGGAAACTGACGGCCTCGACAATCCCCGCCGGCAGCGCGAAAATCGCAGAAGAGAGGAACGGGAGAAGGAGATCCGCGAAAAGGTGGAAAAAGAATACCGCGAGCGGATGGATACCGTAATAGTGCCGGCGAAACAGCAGAACGATAATCGTTACCGCTACAAACCGTCGGATACCAGCAAGCCTACTGCCGCAATTACCCCGGTGGATAACAGCGACGAAGGCAACAAGTACAGCAAGGGCGCGATGGTGGCCGTTGAAACCGCCTCCTTCCTTTTCCGGATGTACCGTTAATAAGCGCAATAATTTGTCACAATAAGTTTAGTTTCGAAGCAATCTGAAAACCGCGGTATCCACCGCGGTTTTTCCATTTTTATACGTTAAAATGATCATAAAAGGATGATTTTGACCCTGGAATTGCTGGTTTTTTCCCGATATGAGCAACCGCCTCCCCGATTAATGCTTAGTTTTGCACTTTCTATTAAACGCTGAGGTAAGATAAAGGATGCAGGTTCCAATAAACATTGCGCTCGTTGGCAATCCCAACAGCGGTAAGAGTTCTCTTTTAACGCACTCACAGGATTAAACCAGAAAGTCAGCAACTTCCCCGGTGTTACCGTGGATAAGAAAACCGGTACCGCTAAAATATCGGAACAGTTGACCGGCAACATTATTGACCTGCCCGGTACTTACAGTTTGTATCCCAAAAGTGCCGATGAGTTTGTGACCTACGACGTGCTCATCGACATGAAAAGCGAAGATGCGCCAGACATCATCCTCATTATTGCAGATGCATCTAACCTGAAACGCAACCTTCTCTTCTGTTCCCAGATCATCGATCTGAAAAAGCCTGTGATTATTGGTCTTACCATGATGGACATTGCCCGCAAGAAAGGTGTGGAAATAGACCTGATGGGATTGGAAAGAGAACTTGGTGTGCCGGTGGTCGCCATCAACCCAAGAAAAATAAAGGCATTCCAGAGTTAAAAAAGAATATTGAACTGATCGCACAACAGAAGTTCGGGGTGCCTTCGCGCGATTTCATTGATAATAAAGCCCTTGCGCCGGAAGTACTGGATGCGGTGCAGCGCGAGTTTGAAAACGTGAGCGATTATGCGGCGTTGCATATTGCCGTGAATGTCAGCGAATTACCTTTCCTGGATGATACGCAGAAAAGCCGCATCAGCAACAACCTGCAACAGCACAAGTTTAATAAAACCAAGGTGCAGGCCGAGGAAATCATGCAGCGTTACGCCCGCATCAAGCATATCATGAATGTGACGGTGGTGGAAAAAGACCCCTTGGAAACAAAGATGCAAACGGATAAGATCGATAACATCCTGTTGCACCGTTTCTGGGGTTATGCGATTCTGCTCGTGGTGATGTTCCTCCTGTTCCAGAGTATTTTCTGGCTGGCCTCTTACCCACAAGACCTCATCGACACGTCTATGGCGGGTTTCCAGGGATGGCTGTCCGGCGTGTTGCCCGAAAATACATTCACCGACCTGCTCATCAACGGCATCGTTGCCGGTTTGGGCGGTATTATCGTGTTTGTACCGCAGATCATGATCCTGTTTGGGTTAATCACTTTACTGGAAGATACTGGCTACATGGCGCGTATCAGCTTTTTGACCGATCGCCTCATGCGCCAGGTAGGGCTGAACGGTAAATCGGTAATGCCGCTGATCAGCGGTGTGGCCTGTGCCGTGCCTGCGATCATGGCCGCCCGTAATATTGAAAACCGAAAAGAGCGGCTGATCACCATTATGGTAACGCCGCTCATGAGCTGCTCGGCGCGACTGCCCATTTACTCCATGATGATCGCCCTGGTGATACCGGATACGAAAGTACTCGGCTTCCTCAGTCTGCAGGGTCTGGCGATGATGGTGTTATACCTGCTTGGGTTCTTTATGGCGATATTCATTGCCGCCCTCATGAAATTCTTCATCAAAATAAAGGAGAAAAGCTATTTTATCATGGAGCTGCCCGTTTACCGCGCCCCCGCTGGAAAAACGTTGGCGTAACCATGGTAGAAAAAGCAAAAATCTTTGTAACCGATGCCGGTAAAGTAATCATGGTGATTTCCATCGTACTCTGGTTCCCGGCTTCTTATGGCCCCAGCAAACGGATGAACGAGATTGAAAGCCGTTACAGTGCGCAGCTAGAACAAACTACCGATACCGCACAAATACAGGAACTGGAACATGGTATGGCATCTGAAAAGCTGGCAAATTCCTACGCAGGTATTCTTGGCCACGCGATAGAGCCGGTGGTTAGGCCACTTGGTTTTGACTGGAAGATCGGTATTGCATTGATTTCTTCGTTCGCCGCGCGCGAAGTATTTGTAGGTACTATGGCCATTATTTATAGTGTGGATGAAGATGATGACAGCAACAACGCGCCACTGCGCGAAAAAATGGCGCAGGCAACCTGGAAAGACGGTTCCCCGGTGTACACTTTCGCGACCGGACTTTCATTAATGATCTTCTACGCGTTCGCCATGCAATGTATGAGTACCATGGCCGTGGTGAAACGAGAAACCAAAAGCTGGACCTATCCGCTGGTGCAATTTGTATACATGACGCTGCTGGCTTACGTTTGCAGTTGGGCCGTATACCAGATATTCGCTTAATCTTTTTCGCTATATACCGGGGCGTTTGTATATTTAATAATATGCAAACGCCCTTTTGTATGAAAACACTCCTCCTGCTGCTGGCCTGCTGCGCTACGCTGCGCGTGTCCGCGCAAATTGATTCCGTGCAATTGATAAAGGATATTAAAACCTTGTCGGACGACAAGTTCGAAGGCCGTAAAACGGGTACGAAAGGCAATCGCCTGGCGCAGTTGTATTTGCTCGACCGGTTTAAGCAACTGGGATTGACGCCGTTCAGCAATACGTACGAGCAGCCGTTTTATTTTTCCGCCAAAGACAAACGCATTATGGGCACTAACCTGTACGGTTATATTCCCGGTAAAAGTGATTCCGTGATTGTGATTTCCGCGCACTACGACCATGTTGGTATTGGCCGTGCAAATGGTACCGACAGTATTTACAACGGCGCGGACGATAATGCCTCCGGCGTGTCGGCTTTGCTGGGCATGATCGGTTACTTTAAAAAGAATCCTCCCCAGCATACGTTGATCTTTGCCGCGTTTGACGGGGAGGAAATGGGACTGCAGGGCGCCAAAGCATTTTTGATGAAACCACCGGTGCCGGTTAAACGAATTGTGCTCAACATCAATATGGATATGATTGGGCGTAATGACAACAGCGAGCTGTATGTAAGCGGCGGGTATCATTATCCACAACTGAAGAAGTATGTAACCGCGGTGCAAAGCGCAATCAACCTGAAGTTGGGGCACGATAAGCCGGATGAAGGTCATAACGACTGGACGAACCAGAGCGACCATTATGAGTTTAAGCTAAAAGGTATTCCCTTTTTATATTTCGGGGTAGAAGATCACCCGGATTACCATAAGCCAGGCGATGAGTTTTCGAAGATTCAGCCTGCGTTTTATAATGCAGCAAAGGCAGTGCTGGACGTGGTGCTGGCGGCAGACAAAAACTAATACGTACGCTGATAAGCAAAAAGAGCGGCCTTTTTACAGGACCGCTCTTTTTTATTATGGCATGCAAGTAAGCTATTTTCTGAAGACGGACGGCAATGTTTCGCGCGGCTGTATCAGCTGGTAAGAGAATGCTTTATGGTCCAGCGAGCTGGAAACCGGTGTGGCATTGAAACGCGGCGGCGCCATTTTCGGCAGCACGACCCGTCCGTTGATTTTATTGAGCGCAGCGGCCAGCAGCGGATCAGTAATGTCGCCGAAAGGTTTCAGGTCGATATCTTCTTTTAAGACTAAGTCCGGCGCAAACCCCGTAGTGTAATCCGATTGGTTGTTCTTGTTGAACGCCTTGGTAATGATCGGCTGCAGGCCCCACTTGTTACGGCGGTCGCCCTCGCGGTACAACGTGGTGGAGCCAACGTTTTTACCGTACGTGGTATCGCCAATGATGATCACCGGCATATACGGGCGCAGCCCGTTAATAATCAGTTCGCTGGCACTGGCAGTATGGTCGGATGTAATAACAACAAATTTTTGCAGTCCGGCTCCAATGTTTGCTGTTTTACTGATAAACTTGCGACTTAATAATGCCTCTTCCCCATCTTTTTGATGGCTTCCAATACCTTACTGTTGTATTCGCGATGGAAAAATTCGTCGTTGGTAGTTGCTCCTTTTACAATCAGGCTGGCCAGGTTAATGGTGGAAATTTCGTTTCCGCCGGGATTGTAACGCAGGTCCAAAACAAGATCTGTAACGCCTTTGGCTTTGAAACGCCCGAACGCGGCATCAACAGCATCGTCGTACGCGGTAGAATTATCCGTTGGGCCAGGTGCGAAGAAGTTGTACACGAGATAGCCGGTTGTATGACCGTTGAGGGTATAGACCGTATCGAGGTACAGCGGGTTTTCTGCGAAAGCCACCACGGTGAGCGGTATCGTTTTGGTCAGGTCGAAATCGCGGCTGGTAGAGTTGTATGTGCCAATGCTCAGCGAGTGATCTTTGGACAACAGGGCCACCATTGCGTTAGCGACTGCCTGCGAAGTGTAAGTAAACGTGCTGTTGTTGACTTTAAAGAAATAATCACCGCGTTTGAGGCCGGCAGCTTCGGCAGGAGAGCCCTTTTTACATACAAGATTTGTCCGCCCAGTTTGTTACCGCCATAGAGGAACAGCGAAAAGTCGTACCCCGCCTCCTTGCTAACACCGGATAACTCGCCTAACAGCTGCTGATAATCACTTTCGATCCAGGAAAAGCGATCGTCGGGCTTTTTGAGCAGGCTGTAGAAAAACGTTTCCGGGTCCGTTGATCTGTTCGGATTTTGCGGCATGTTGGTATTCCAATAGTACCAGTAATTCATGCTTTCGTAAATCCAGTTGTTTACATAGGTATTATCGGCACCACTTGTATCGTCCTTTTTTTTGCAGGAAGAAAACAGCAACACGGGCGCAGCGATCAAAGAAAGGATAAGTTGTTTCTTCATATGTAGAAAGATAACGATTTTTTCTGCGATTAATTGGCTGGCTGAACCCCCAGTTCCGCCAGCTGGCGGCGGATCTTTATTTTCCAGCTGGATTGCGCAGCGCTTTGCTGCCCGCTGCCGGTTTCGGCATCGAACTCCTTTTGCAGGCGGTTCATTTCGCGGAAAGATTCCGGTATTCGTACTGGATGCGGCCGTCGTAATCATCGATAGTAAGCGGCATGCTAAGCACCTTTTGGCGGAAGCGCTCGCCCACCAGCCGGGTAATGTCGAAATGCAGCTGCTCATGTTCCGGGGTGTGCGAGAGCGACAGCGATCCGCGAATCCGGGAGGAACCTTTCACCATAAACACTTGTAAATAAAGCGTAACGATCAGCGAATCCGGGGTTTGCCGGCTGCCGCCTTCGTAGGAAAAACTGGTGAAACTGACCGCTTCGCTGGGCCCGCTGCGTGACGGCCGACCGGTAAAGTCGGCGGTGGTGATCTGGGTGTTGATATCGTGGAAAACCGTATCGGCCTGGTTAGGGCGGGCGTCGTACTCGAACACGACCTTTAGTGCCCGTGGCTTTTGTGCCATGGCGGTATATCCCATCAACATAAAAAAGAGTAGAAATTTGCTCATAAACAAAAACAAGGGGCGTGCTCGATTAATATAACGCCTTCCTCCTCCCCGGCCGTATGCCGGTCATGGTTTTAACATCCTGTTTGGAAAATAGACGCCGGGCTTACGCGCATCCGCTCAAAAAGCTGTAAATTGAGTGTAACCAAAACAATCTCCCTATGTACGGCGGAGGATATATTTTCGACGAGCCCAATAAACGGCAGCTCAAAGATGAACAGCTGCACGACGATCCCGAAAAGCTCCAGAATTTGAAGCGCGTATTGCATCCGGCGCTAAAATAGAACCGGGCGACTGGATGCCGGTCGATTATCGCAGGCAACTCATCAGGCTCATAGAACAACATGCCCATTCTGAAGTAATGGGCGCACTGCCGGAAGGCACCTGGATTACCCGGGCCCCCGGCTTTAAACGCAAACTCGCGCTCATCGCGAAGGTGCAGGACGAAGTTGGGCATGGACAATTGCTGTACAACGCAGCGGAAACGTTAGGCAAACGCCGCGAAGCCATGATCAACGACCTGCTCAGTGGCAAATCAAAATACTCTAATGTATTTAACTACCCGGCCGAAACCTGGGCGGATGTAACCGTTATCGGGTTTTTGATCGATGCCGCCGCTATCGTAAACCAGGTAGCGAACGCGAAAGGGTCGTATGGCCCCTACTGCCGCGCGCTTGACCGTATTTGTTATGAAGAAAGTTTTCACCTGAAACAGGGGCACGATGCATTTATTGAACTGGCCACAGGGACCAATATGCAGCGGCAAATGCTGCAGGAAGCGCTGAACCGTTGGTGGCAGCCGATCATGCACTTTTTTGGCCCGCCGGATAAAACCTCGGTACACGGTGAAAAACTGATGCAGTGGAAGGTGAAAATGGCTAGCAACGACGATATGCGCAACCAGTTCCCGGATGCTTACGTCCCTAAAATATGGGAGTTGGGCATGACGCTGCCCGATGCTGCGCTGCAAAAGAACGAAGCCGGCCGCTGGCAGTACACCGACCCCGACTGGAACCTGTTTTTTAAAGTAATTAATGGCGAAGGTCCCTGTAACGCCGAGCGCATGAAAGTGCGCAAGTGGGCCGAAGAAAGCGGGCGCTGGGTACGAACGGCGCTCATGAGCCATACGGCGGCCGACATGTTGCCGGTGGCGTAGCTAACCAACAAATTCCACATGATGAACAACGACTCACTGGATCCACGGGTAAACCGGCTGCACCTCTCCGACGCGGCAGCCCCGGTTATCGTTAACGACGGCGAAAACTGGAATATCTACGAAGTATTTCACCAGGAAAAACGCGGCGCCCACCACGAACACGTGGGTTGTGTACACGCCCCAAGCCCTCAGCTGGCACTGGTTTTTGCCAAAGAACAATTTGGAAGGCGCAAGAAATGTGTGAACATCTGGGTGGTACGCAGTGCAGATATCCCGGCATTTGAGGTGGAAGACGAAGATATGTTCGCCAACAATGCAGACAAAACCTACCGCGATGCCAGCGGGTTTAAGGTGATGGAGAAAATTAACAAGTACAAAGCGCAACAGCGCGGTGAAAAATAAAATTATGCAAGCAGCCATTACATACCTGCTCACTAAAATGGCCGACGATGCTCTTATTCTCGGTCACCGCAATTCCGAATGGACTGGTCTGGGTCCGATCATGGAAGAGGATATCGCCTTTTCGTCGATGGCGCAGGATAAAATTGGCCACGCGCTGGGGTTATACTCCATATTACATGAGCAGTACGGCACACCGGATCCGGACAAGTATGCTTTTTTAAGA
Source organism: Chitinophaga sedimenti (assembly GCF_023156195.1). Lineage (GTDB taxonomy): Bacteria > Bacteroidota > Bacteroidia > Chitinophagales > Chitinophagaceae > Chitinophaga > Chitinophaga sedimenti. The sequence continues at coordinate 4,889,581 of NZ_JAKUKA010000001.1, read as the reverse complement.
GAAGAGAAGGATTTTCGATGCTGCCATCTGGTGGAGCTGCCAAACCGCGCTTATGATTTTAGTTTGATGCGCCACTTCCTGTTTGACCACGCCGATGCGTTGCGGTACGAGTACATGGCGCAAAGCAGCCTTGAATCCTTACGGCCTTTTGCCAAAAAGCTAAAGGGAGAAATAAAATACCATACCCTGCACGCGAATGCCTGGCTTACCCAGCTTTCCCGCGCGGGTGAAGATAGTTATGGAAGGATGCAGGCCGCGCTGGATGAATGCTTGCCGTTGGCCCTGGGCATGTTTGAGCAGAGCAGCTTCGATACGGAGCTGATGGAGGCTGGTATTTACCCCGGGGAAGAAAAAATGCAGGCTGCCTGGCTGGAGCGGATTTATCCATTATTGGTGAAGTGCGCACTGAACATGCCGGTACCCGCAGAACCGGTAAATGGAGGTCGACATGGGTTTCATACGGAGCACCTGGGCCCCCTGCTCGATGAAATGGGCGCCGTATTCCGGCTGGACCCGGCGGCAAACTGGTAGTATTTTAACCAAAGTGCTTAAAGCATAGGTAAAGCATGGTGAGAGCATGGTGAAAGCATGGTGAAGAGGTAGAGAAGATGGTGAATAAAGTATCAGCCGCTGAAGTGAGTGACAACGGCGGCTGACAGTAGCAACCGAAGTTGGTTTCATAAAATGATCACGGAAGAACGAATATATAAAGCATTGCAGCAGGTGATGGACCCGGAAATTCCCGTCCTGAGCGTGCTGGAACTGGGCATGATCACAAAAGTGGCCGTCAGCCCGGACGAGCAGGTATTGATAGAAATGATCCCCACGTTCGCGGCCTGTCCCGCCATACACTTCATTAAAGACAGTATTAAGAATACGTTGGAAAAGGAGCTGGGCCGGCCGGTAAACGTGGCGGTAAACAAAACCGAAACCTGGAACAGCAACCGCCTGAGTGCGGAAGCCCGGAGAAACTGAAAAACTTTGGCCTTGCCGCGCCGCAGCCCGCTAACGGGAACGGCTATGTGGAACTAATGCTGCACACGCCTTGTCCACATTGCGGCGGCACCGATACCTACCTGCGCTCGCCTTTTGGCAGCACGCTTTGCAGGGCACAACATTATTGCAAAAGCTGTGGCCAGCTTTTCGAGCAATTTAAGCCGGTGGACTAATTTTATCAGTAAATCACTAACTTGCCGGAGACTAGCACAAACGTATAGCATGAAGATAGGCTTATATTTCGGCTCGTTCAATCCGATACATACCGGTCATTTGATCATAGCGAACCATGTGGCGTACAATACCGACCTGGACAAAGTTTGGCTTGTGGTGTCGCCGCATAACCCGCTTAAATCCTCGTCGTCGCTTTTAAACGAGCATCACCGTTTTCACCTGGTAGAGATGGCCGTGGAAGGAGAAGCGAGGCTGCGGGCAAGCAACATAGAGTTTTCGTTACCGCGTCCGTCGTACACGGTGGACACGCTCACATATATTTCCGAAAAGTTTCCCACGCAGGAGTTTGCGGTGATCATGGGGAGTGATAGTTTTCAGAATATTTCGCGTTGGAAGAACTACATGCACATTGTGCAGAACTATCCTATTTATGTGTACCGCCGTCCCGGGCACGACATAGAACCCATGTTCGGCGTAAAAATCCTCGACGCGCCAATGCTCGATATTTCGAGCACGAGTATCCGGCAGTACGTGAAGGATGGTAAGTCCATTAAATACCTGGTGCCGGATAATGTGCAACAATATATTTTAGATAACGGGTACTATAAATAATTACTCTTCCTCTTTGTCTTTCTCTTTGGTTTTCAACATTTTGTTCTTTTGATTGGGGCCGGAACGCACGATTTTCACTTCCCGCTTTTTTGTAAAATATTCGTTGGAGTAAATTTCCAGCAGGAGAATGAACAGTGAAATGAGCAGCGGCCCGAAGATAAGACCGATGAAGCCGAACAGGCTTACACCCACCAGCACACCAAAGATGGTAATCATCGGGTGCACGTCGCCGATCTTTTTATTTACTACAAGGCGGAACACATTGTCCGAAGAGCCGATGATGATGAGACCGTAGAGCAACAGCCCTACACCGCGCCAGGTTTCTACGGTGAACATAAACAGGCTGATGGGAATAAAAGCAGCAGCAGCGCCTATTACCGGCACCATAGCCATGAAGCAGGTGATTACAAACCAGAACCATGGAGAAGGCACGCCAAAAATATAATATCCCAGCAGGGCCGTTAACCCTTGCAATACCGCGATCAATGGGATGCCTACGGCATTGGAAATCACCATGTTGCGAACTTCTTTCCCCAGTTTTACCACATTTTCATCTTTGAGCGGAATGTATTCATACAGCGACTCCTCCATCCTGCGTGCATTGATCAGCATGAAATAGAGAATGAAATATAAGATGGCAATGATGGTAAGGGTATTAAAAGCGGTGCCAACGAAGCCAGGCAAGATGCCGGTAAGGTATTCCTGCGCTTTTTGCAGGCGTTCGGGACTAATGATCTTAAACCCGGTGGCCTCTTCTATCTTCTGGATAACGCCCTGCGTTTGCGCCATCAATTCATCGGAATGCTTAACCGCGTATTTGATCTTATCCGTCACCATATTAATGAGCGTACCTACGGGGAGCAAAATGATGAGGAACGACAGCACCATGATCAGCGCAGCGGCCAGCGGTTTGGGCCAGTTACGCACTTCTACCAGGCGGAACATGTAATTCCTTCCCAGAATGTAGAACGTGACCGCGCCGAGGAAACCGGGGAAAAACGTGTACAGTTCTGAAAACAGCAATGCGCCCAACAGAATAATTATAATGAGGAAGGCAACCTGTTTAAGTCGTTCGTTGTCAATTGTGCTCATAGTGGTATGGTGTTAATCAAACCTACTTAAATTATAGGGATGAATACTCTTTTGATTAAAAAATATGCCAAACACGGCTTTGGATGGAAAGGCATAAAAACCGTTATTTTGGTAAACAATTCTGGAATAATGTTTGTATCCCTTTCAATACGACCGGGCACTCCCATATGCCCGTATGAAACCCAAACTTATTCATTCACTTTAAAACCATCTAATCATGGCAGAAAGTTCAAAAGCCGTTGTTACTTTCATCGTTGGCGCAGCAGTAGGTGTGGCCGTTGGTTATTTTCTGAATTCTGATAAGAAAGACGAACTGGTAGATAAACTGAAATCACAGGCTGACAGGCTGAAAGAGAAATTCCGTAAGAAAAAGGAACAATACGAAGATGCAATTGAAAACGAACTCGCTTAATCCGGCTTAGTTTATTTATCAATTGCACCTAAAATTAATTTGCATGGAAGATAATTTCAGCAATTACTTTTCGGAAACAGGAAAGGTTGCCCGGGAATATGTGGAAACCCGCCTTGATCTTATTAAGCTACAGGCAGCAGGAAAGTTAAGTAGAGCATTGGGATTGTTTTTTTCCCTGGTGATGGCTTTCCTGCTGTTCTTTCTGGCGATCGTGTTTTTAGGCATGGTCATGGGCTTTTGGATCGGCGAGATGACCAATAGCTTCGCTACCGGCTTTGGCTGCGCAGCGGGCATGTTTATTCTTTTGCTCATCCTGATCCTTGCTTTCCGCAAAGTTTGATTCAACGTCCGTTGTCCAACCTGTTGGTAAAAGAACTGGTAGAAGAGATAGAGACAAAGAAAGAAGAAAAAGCAAGACGGAAAGAAGAACGTGAAGGCGATGACGACGACTATCACGAACACATTTAAAAACAGCCGGTCCTGACAAACATTTACACATGCCCAAAAGAAAAGTAACTGACTTTGCATCCCTGGAACTGGAAATAGCCCGCCTGGAGAACCGCAAGCGCATGCTGGAAGGCGAGCTGGAATATCGGGTAGACTATTTCAAGGACAATTATAAATCCATGGCGATGAATTCGCTGGTACCCGGGCTGCAGAAGTCCGGCGTTTTTGGCGCGGTGGGTAACATCGCGAAGCTGGCCTGGTCAAGCACCGGCTCCAAAAATGTACTGAAGAATGTAGCGATGACGGCGCTGGAGTTTGTGGCAGTGCGATTTGGCATCAAGCTGTTTAACAAATATACGCATCGCAGGAAGAAGAAACGGGCAGACCGTGAAGCCGGCGAGGCCTAGCGGATTACCCGGGAATTGAAACGGCTGCGGGTTGCGGCCAGTATTGTCGTATAACTTATTGATCCCGCTGTTTAAGGCAGCGGGATTTTTGTTTTTCAGGCGCAAAAAAACGGCCGTTGTTTGCGGCCACGTTTCGTGTAATTTTTATCCCCAGACCTTCGTTCCTTCACTGCAATTCGCGCAGATGTCAATATTCTTCCTCCCCTTCATGATCTGTGTACGGAAGTTCACATATTTGTCATCCTGCCACAAAGTTCTGAAAGAATCCTTCTTGAGATCGCCCAGGCGGTGTTGCGCGTCCTTGTCGAAGCAGCAGGGAACCACGAGCCCGTCCCAGGTAATTACGGGCGAGTGCCACAGGCGCCAGCATTCGTTACCCAGTTTGTTTTTGATCTGGTAGGTACCGTCTTCTTTTTTATGATAGCGGGAGTATTTGTCGATGGTTGGGATCAGGCGGTTACCTTCTTCGTAATCATATACCTGTGCGGTTTTGAAGCGAACTTCGTCCACTCCTATTTCCTTGGCAAGTTTCTTAATGTCTTCGATCTGATGTTCGTTTGGCTTTACCACCAGAAACTGGAAAAATACGAATGGCTTTTTCGAGTTCAGTTCCTTTTTCCACTTGACGATGTTTTTAGCACCCTGGATCACTTTTTCCAGGTTGCCACCTACGCGGTACTGGGTGTAAACGTCCTGGGTGGTGCCGTCGATCGAAATAATGAGGCGGTCCAAGCCACTTTCCACCGTTTTCTTAGCTGCAGCGTCCGTCAGGTAGTGGGCGTTGGTAGAGGTCGCGGTGTAAATTCCTTTTGAAGAAGCATATTGCACCATTTCCAGGAACGAGGTATTTAAATACGGTTCCCCCTGGAAATAGAAGATGAGATACATGAGTTCCTTATACAGTTCGTCGATCGTTTTCCTGAAAAAATCTTTTTCCAGCATGCCGGTAGGACGGGTAAACGCGCGCAAGCCACTGGGGCATTCCGGGCAACGAAGGTTGCACGAAGTGGTCGGTTCAAAGGAAATAGAGATGGGTAGTCCCCATTGAACAGGCTTTTTGAGCATCTTACTCACATAAAAACTGCCGAGCACCTTACCTGCGTTCCAGGCGCGGCGCACGGTAAACTTCGACATGAAGTTAAGGGCATCATTCAGGTTAAAATCGGGCATGGCTCAATCCTTTGTCTGGTAAAAATAAGACAACCTGACCGGTATTGTGCACATCTTCAGAAAATATTGCTTTATACTTGCCTTCGATTTACACTTATACCCATACAATTGTGAGTAGAAAAAACGGACCGCATCTAACTTTTTCTTTTTGCTGATGCTGATGGCGTTGCTGGCGGCAGGCATCTGGTGGTGGCTGACGCGTCAGCAGGAAACAGCGTTTGTGCGGTACGAGGAGTTCGGCATCGATATGCCGGTAAACTACGAAATTCACGGGATCGACATCTCTAAGTTCCAAAAGGAGATTAACTGGATGGCCGTAAAGCAGATGGAAGTAGATAACATCCGCATCACTTTTGCTTTTATAAAAGCCACCGAAGGAATTACCCGTAAAGATGCATCGTTTAAACGGAACTGGGATAATGCCCGCCAGGCGGGCATCATCCGCGGGGCGTACCACTTTTTCTACGCCACCCGCGATCCGCTGAAGCAGGCGATCAACTTCCGGAATGTGGTGCAGCTGGAGAGCGGCGACCTGCCGCCGGTGCTGGACATCGAAGTGCATAATAACCAGCCGCCCGCTGTGATCCGGAGCACGGCAAAGATCTGGTTGGAGGAAATGGAAAAAGTTTACGGCGTGAAGCCTATTATATATACCAACGTAAACTTCTACGAAAAATACCGGGCAAAGAGTTTGACGATTACCCCTTATGGGTGGCGCATTATTACCAGAAGGAACGCCCGCGTATTAACCGCCGCTGGGTATTCTGGCAGCACAGCGACATCGGTCGGGTAAATGGTATCCGCAGCCACGTAGACTTCAATGTTTTCAGGGGCGACAGTGCGGCATTAATCAAAATGTGCTTACCTTAATATAATATGACGCAGCAGCAGGACGAACCGCTAAAAAATGAAGAAGAAGAGATGCCGCCGGAAGTGCGATTACTCTTCTTCTTCATCAATATTATGCGTACGATCTTTCTCTTCTTATTGTTGATGATGATTAACGTATTCTTTGGATTGTACCTCGGTTTTGGGGTGCCCGAGGAATCTACGCCGTTGCGGATGGGGTTATTTTATACCTGGTTTGTCATCAGCTTGGCGGCATTTATTTACGTTTCCTGGAGGATGTGGCGAAAAAAAATGCCGCCGCCCTGATCATTTGGGGCTAATGGCGCCTAACTCCTGCGCCCAGTACTCGTTATATCTTCCTACTCCCATCTCTTTCATCTGCGCATTCATCATGTTTTTGCAATGCTCGGGGCTTTTAGTCCAGCCGGCAATTGCCTCTGCCGCATTCTTAGGGCCTTTCGCGATATTTTCCACGTATGCATTCCAGCGGTAGCCGGCGGCATCCGGCGTGCACCCGGGGTAGAGCCGTTTTTGCCTTTATGATCGAAGTAGTTGTTGTCGCTCATGTCTTTGGCGTGCGATACTGCGGCAAATTCAAGCAGATCGTTCCAGGTTACACGGCCTACAGCGGGCATTTGCGTACCACCACAGTTGCAGCCTTTGCTACGAACCTCGTTTACCAGCAACAGCAGGCTATCTTTATTGATTTTATTTTCGATGATGGTCACGGTGGGTTCCTGTCCGGCTCCGCCCGTTCCCGGTTGAGAGATTGGTGTTAATTCAAATTCCTTTGCACAGCTTGTAAATACAGTTACTACTGCGATCAGGGCAACGATATTCCAGATAAAATTCTTTTTCATATTCCCAGTTAATGTGTATGCGATTTAGGTACTGGGTTTTTCCTAGCAGGATCAGTAAAACTATAAGAGAGGATTTCAGAGGAAAAAGGGTTAAAATCGAACCAAGGTTACTGTTTGATGATGTAAAGGTAATTGCGGGAATTGAAAAGTCAAGCCGTAGGATTGCTAAAGAGATGTTAACGAAGAATTGCGCGCCCGTAATCCAAGCACGTTCAAGGGATTATAAAAATTAGCGAGGCTCCTTCATGGCGCTGGAGCAGCCTCCTTATTCACTGATCAGTCTGCACTACCGGGATATGGAAAAATCGTTATAACGCTTTGGCAAGCACTTGTTAATACTGATCATCCGGTCCGGAAGGAGGCCGCTACAGCGCCACTGTCGTGGGGAGCCCCGCCTTGGTTAATCGAGGGTATGTATTAAACGAATTGGAGATATCTCTGCGTTGGCGTTGTGAATAGCCCTTTGTTTATGCTTATTTCGGTTCGGCGAATTCCTGTGCCCAAAAGTTGCCTGTAAGCGCAGCTCCCATTTCTTTATAACGGGCGTTCATTAAACCCGGCAGTGGGTGGGGCTGTTTAACCAGCCGGCCATTACTTGTTGTTCGTTCATTACGCCCAGGGCCAGGTTTTCACCGTAAGCAGCCCACCTATACCCGACGTTCGTGATGCGCTGCCCGGCATTGGAACCGTTGCGGCCAGTGTGGCTGAAGTAAGCGCTGTCGCTCATCTCCTGCGCATGTAGGTAGGCTGCCTGTTCCAGCTTCAGATTCCAGGTAACGGGGCCAACCGGTGTCATTTCCACTCCACCACAGTTGCAGCCGTTTGCGCGGACCTCGTTCACCAGTTCGACCAGCACCACTTTATTGATATTATTTTTCATGGTGAAAACGGTGTCTTTTGCCGCCACTTCGTCAGCGGGGATAATTTCTGTTGTTGCTTCTTTTGCGCAGGAAGCAAAAAGCAAAGACATAGCAATCCCTATTGGCAATAAGCCATTGAAAAATAATTTCATTTGTAAATGATTTAAGCCGTAGCGTTTAAAAGGCAGGTTTCACTGGAGATGGAAAAAATATGTGAAGTCTCAGGTAGAGGATCGTAGACTAAGATTTACAGTCCCATCCTATGTTTCATTGACGTCACAAAGGTAGAGCTGCATTTCGTTAAATTGCCATTAACAATGTAAAATTAGCGTTAAGTGGGATGTTAATGGCTTCATATTCAAGCGCTATCGACATGAGCGATAGGCTATTTAGCTGAATTTTGTTAATGGCTGATAAGCCTTTGTAGTAAAGCATTTTCGAAATTGTTAAAGGTTTTTGTTAATGATGATATGGTATAATGTGATGATTAATCAAAATTTGAAAATTATAACGACAAATTATAATTTGTTATAACTCGAATAGTATTTTAACCATTACGATAATGCAATCTATGCCCTAAGGGTAGTCAATACGGCTTACTATTTCTTTTTTAATTGTTAATAACGATATTTGAAATAGCGCCATTAACAATTGGCGGCACCCTCCCATGATGAAATGCTTGTTTTCCCACGCTTTGATCCTGTTTTGTGCGGTAACCGCCAGTTGCCAGTCTAAAATTCCATTCAAAGACATCCGCGAGGGCGATGTGGTGTTCCAAAGCAACATTTCACCACAGTGTGAGGCGATCCGCCAGGCTACACATTCGGTATGGACGCATTGCGGCATGGTGTTTAAACAGGACGGGAAGCTTTATGTGTACGAAGCCATTGAGCCGGTAACTTATACTCCGTTGGAAGATTGGGCCGCCCGCTCGCCCCAACACTTTGTGGTAAAGCGCCTTAAAGACACGACTGTGCTTACATCCGCAATGATCAATAAAATGGCCATGGCCGGGCGCAAATACAAAGGCAAACACTACGATAGTTACTTCGAATGGTCCGACGACCGCATTTACTGCTCTGAACTGGTGTGGAAGATATATAAGGAAGGCACTGGCCTGGAGCTGGGCGAGCCTAAGCCTCTCCGCAGCTACGATCTTAGTAGTGAGATTGTAAAACGAACGATGGAGCAGCGCTATGGTAATAATATTCCACTCACGGAAAAGATGATTGCCCCATCCAGCATTTACGCGTCTACATTACTGAAGACCATTTATGAAGCCAAATAGTCTTTATTATTTATAGATTTCCAGTAACACTGGCCGTTTTTCTTTATCCAATACCCTTTGTATTTCCTCAAAGTACGCCGGATTTAAAGTCGGACAGCCATCACTGCGGCAAATGCCTGTTTCATTTTCATAATTAGGTACGCAGGCATGCGAATGCAACACCACGAAACGGTTATAAGCATTGTTGTTTGTGGGGTTTAGTCCGTGCAGTTTATACGCCCAGCCAAAACGACCGTAATACTTCGCGCCAATCTTGTAACGGCCTTTGGACGAACACAGGCTCCCCTCCACATTGGAAAACGGTACATCTTCCGTAAGGTAATTACTGCCCTGGCCGTGTGCCACCAGTCCGGTGCTGACGATCTTTTCTTTTTGCAGATCGTATAATACCAGGCGTTTGGCGCCGGAAAACAGGCTGAAGTCGATCAGCAGGGCGTAGTGGGTATTATAATCATTATTTTTTGCGTAGGCCTTAAGCGCGGCAGCTTTTTCGTTCAAACGAACGCGGTTGATTTTACGCAGTGGCTTCCGTTCGGCCGCTTCCGTTTTTGGAAGGGCACCTGGCTTGTCGCGGCTGTCCGGCTTGCAGGCTGCCAGCGAAAACATCAAACAAAAAAGAAAACCAAACACGGGTTGGAAAGACATAGCAGGGATGTATAGGTAAAGGATGCTCGCATCGCACAATTCCACAAGTTAACACGGCGGTTTTTTAAACGGATACTTTCTTAACTTGTTGTGGATTAAACCGCCAATTTTATGCGCAACCGCATCCTGTCCCGTTATTGCCCGCCGTATTGCTGGCCGCCTGCGAAAATCCGCCACGTCCGGGCGAAACTGCTGCCGATAGTATTGTCCTGCAGACAGATACGCTGCCGCATGGGTTTTATGAAGATAGCCCGGCGTCGGGCGCCATCGTCCGGCTTACCCTCACCAAATCCGGCGAAGCACGCCTCGTTACAGACTACCAGAATTTTACACCGGAACTTATCCAGATAGGCAGCCTGCAATCGCTGGACAGCAACCGGCTGATGGTTAGTCTTGTGAAAGTAGGCAGCGGCGACCCGGTAAAGGATACGATGACGCTCCTTTGGCAGCGGGACACGCTGGTTTATACCGGTAATGCCTACGGTAGTGAACAAATGTTGCTCGTTGCCAGAGAAAAGCCGGCGCCGGTGCCGAAGGACCTTGTCGTTTGGATAAAAATCAAAGTGAATGTGAGGTTGGGCCCGGCTTCGGCAAATCCATCTGTTACGAGGTGCAATATGGCGACCGGCCGGTTGCCCCGCAGGCGCCCTGGGAAAATTTATCGGACACAATTACCGGCTTTTCTTTCGAAAAAGGAAACCTGTACAAGCTGAAAATAACGCGCAGTCCGAGGGATACAGCCACCCGCGGGTTCGGGCCTTACGTCTTCAAAATGAAAGAATTAATGGAGAAAGTGCCGCAAAAATAAAGGCCCCCGGAGTTTCCGGAAGGCCCCTGGCTGAGTACAAAACAAACGCGTTTAATAAATCAATTTATAGCCGACCCCGCGGATGTTCACGATCTGGATACGCGAATCCTCCTTGAGGTAGCGCCGCAGTTTGGTGATGAACACGTCCATGCTGCGGGCGTTAAAAAGTTATCGTCTCCCCACAAATCGAGCAAAGTAGTTTTACGTTCCATCACCTGGTTGCGATGCTGGCAGAGCCGGCGCAGGATTTCGGCCTCGCGGTGTGAGAGGAATTCTGTTTGTCCGTTGCGCGTGAGCGTTTGACGGGCGTAATTAAACACATACTGCCCTACCGTAATCGTATCATCGGCAGGTGTGCTGCTGGCTTCGGCGTTGCCAAACCGCGACAGCAGGGATTTCATGCGGACAATGAGTTCGTCCATGCTAAATGGCTTTTTCAGGTAGTCGTTGCCGCCGAGTTCAAAACCTTTTACCACATCGGCGGTTTGTGATTTGGCGGTGAGGAAAATGATCGGCGTGAATTTGTCCTGTTTGCGGATGTCGGTGGTGAGCGTGAAGCCGTCCATTTCGGGCATCATGATGTCCAGCACGATGATGTCCGGTTTATGCTGCTGGTATAACTGCCGTGCTTCTTTGCCGTTGGTGGCAAAGAGCATGTCGTAACCGCGGGTTTCGAGGCTGTCGCGTACAATCTGGCCCAGTTGCCATTCATCTTCTACCAATAAAACTTTTGCGCTCATCTTTGTTGGTTTATGCTGGAATGTCAATTACAAACTCGCTCCCCTTATCGGGTTCGCTGAAAACAGTAATCGTTCCCTGGTGCTTATCCACAATTTTCTTTACATAACTTAACCCAAGACCAAAGCCTTTTACATTATGCAGGTTACCGGTAGGCACGCGGAAAAATTTCTCAAAAATATTATCGCGGTACAGTTTCGGAATGCCTATGCCCGGTCTTTTACACGGAGCGTCAGGCGGTTACGGTGGCGTTCGGCGGTGATAGTAATATCGGCTTTTTCCTTTGAATATTTGATGGCATTATCTACCAGGTTGCTGATAGCGTTGGCCAGGTGTGTACGGTCGGCCACGATCACCGGCTGCTCCATCGGTTTAAAATGAAAAGTAACAGGTTTACCTGCTTTCAGCTGATGATTGGTGATCGTATTTTCGATGACTTCGTTGAGGTCCGTCTCTTCGAGGAACAGGTCAAAGTCCTCTTTTTCCTCTGCGGCGATGTGCAATACCTTTTCCACAAGATCGGATAACCGTTGCAGTTCCTGTTTTGAAATATCGAGATAGGTACTGGTCTTGCGCTGATCGTTCAGCGCGTTAAAATTCTGCATGGCTTCCACCGCTGCATATACAGTAGCAATGGGCGTTTTCAGCTCATGCGTCATATTATTGATAAAATCGTTCTTTACTTCTGATAACTTTTTTGCTTCAGGATGGTGCGCATCATGTACAGGAAGCAGGTGGTGGTGAGCAGTAACAGGGCCAGCGAACCTACGAGTATCCACAACATTTGCCGGAGAATGTGCGGTACCGCGGCAATAAATGATGCCTGCACAAACTGGTTGCCGAAGGGATTAAATGCCACCTTGCTGGTTTGGTAAGGACCGCGCATCCGCAGTGAATCGCGGAAACCATCGCGGTTCATGTGCGCAAAGTTCATCTGGAAAGTATCGAGCTTAAAATCGGTGTAAATGTTCCGGTTTTTTAATTCCTGGCGATAAATAGAATCGAGGCGACGGAGCGAGAAGCGTTCTTTATATACCGTATTGAGGATGAGCATGTCGGAGATCTGCTGGGCCATGGAGTCGGCATATACCCGCAGCGTCCGTGGATCGCCCTGCGGTACCCGGAAGTCGGGCTCGTCGCCATGGCGGCGGATAGTAACGACATTAGTGGTATCCGTGTAGCTTACGCCTGTGCTATCCGTTGTTTCCAGGCGCAGGTGTACTTCTTTCATGTGTATGCCAAATGTGTCGTCCGGGGGCGGACCAAAACCGTGGCCATCATCGGTGAAATCGTGACGTGTGGCAGGCATGGTCTTTTTAGGATAAGCTACTTTACTTTTTGAATTGCGTCGGGCCCACATATAGTTGCGGCCTGTAGAATCCTTTATGGCGTAGAATGCCACCATGCCGCGGGCCGAATCTTCGGCGCTCGGCGGCGGAAACCCTTTAAAGCGGTAATCGTTGCCGCGGTCGCGAAAGCCTAGCAGCCGGCGGACGTCATTAAACTGCTTATTGAACACAGCGGTGCGCAACGCGTCGTTGATCTCCTTGCCAAATTCCTCCTGGCGGATGCGGTAAGTGCGGTATAGCCAGTAGCCCTGGAAACAGTAGATGCCAAGTATACACACGCTCATCAAAATGATAATATTCCGGATACGGTATCGCATAAGTACAAGATAAGTACGTTTACCTCCATGGGCGAACGTATTCCTGCAAAACTATCCATTTGCGGTATCGCTACGCCAATGCTTAACAGTAATTAACAGTAAATAAGACAGATTAACGAAGCCCCGCCAACTGCCTTACATCCTGCTAAAAGTCCGGCCATCAAGCTGTTAACATTAATTAACAGTAAATAAGATTTGTTAACCGCGCCGGGAAAAACTATACCGGAGATTTGTAGCGTCATTCAAAACCTAATATGATGAACAGGACAGTGAAAACTGCATTTATGCTCTTACTGGGCGCGGCTTCTGTGCAGGCCCGGGACGTAGCCGGTGTCATTACCTATGAAAACAACAGCCGTTTGGGAGCAGGCGGCAACGGCAACCAGGTGATGATCCGTACCAATATCAACGGCAACGAATCTGTAGAAACGCTGGATGTAATCACGTTTAACCAGACATTTACGTTCAATGGTATTTTCGGGAAACTGGCCAGCGAGCGGGGCGGATTTGCAGGTATGCCAGCCGGAATGCCGCTCCCAAGCGGCGGTCCGCAGGTAATCGTCGCGCAAAGAGCCGGTTCTGCCCGTCCATCAGCTAATGGCGCCGGACAGGGATTACCGCAGTTGCCATTCACTAACGCAACGTATATTGACCTTTCGAAACAACAATTTCTGCAGGTGCTGGAAACAACTGGTGGAAAAAAGGAAGCATGGTTTACAGCGGAGCCATTTAAAACAGCAACGGATTTCAAACCAACAGAAAAAACGAAGAAGATAGCAGGATACAGCTGCAAAAAAGCTACCGCCAAGCTAAAGGATGAATTGTTTACGATCTGGTACACCACCGAGATACCGTTAACCTTCTCTCCCATTAATGGCCTGGTACCCCCGGGCGGCGGTTTTGTACTGCAGGCCGAAAGCAGCAACCGCTCCTTCGAAGCAAAAAAGTAGAGATGAAACCCGTTCAGCCGGCAGAGGTAATGCCCCCGCCACGGCCGAAAAGGTAGAATCGAAAGACCTGAATGAAAAACGACGCGCGCTTTTCGAAAAATTCCAGAACGACCAGCTGAAACAGCAACAGTAACCAACGAACCATTATAAGCAACACTTATCTCGAACGTAAGGCTAAAAGATCAACTTATTAGAATTACAGCTCAATCCCTTGTATGAAAAGATCAATTTTTACACTCTTATTCGCATTATTCACCGTAACGGCCATGGCGCAGTCGAAAGGACGCGTAAAGGGCGTGATTTCCGACAAAACAACCAAAGAACTGTTGCCTGGCGCCACTGTGGCGCTGTTGTTAGCAAAAGATTCTTCCATCGAAGCCTCTGCATTTGCCGACAAAAACGGCGCGTTTGATATACAGGGAATTGATCCCGGTAAGTACCAGTTGTTTATCACTTACATTGGTTACCAGGGTTTTTATAAAGCCATCAACATTGGTGATTCAGCGAAAATAGTGGACATCGGCGGTGTTGCACTGGAACAGAAAGGGGTATCGCTCGGCGGCGTGGAGATCGCCGGACAGGTGCCGCCCATTAATAAAACAGGATACGCTGGAGTTTAACGCGGGTTCTTTTAAAACAAGGGAAAACGCGCTCACCGAAGACCTGTTGAAAAAACTGCCGGGTGTGGTAGTGGATAAAGACGGCGGCATCAAAGCGAACGGCGAAACCGTGACTAAAGTGTACGTTGACGGTAAGCCATTCTTCGGGAATGACCCGAAACTGGCTACCCGCAACCTGCCGGCAGACATCATTGACAAGGTACAGCTGATCGATAAAAAATCGGATCAGGCCGAATTTACCGGTGTTAATGACGGAGAAATAGAAAAAATTATCAACATTACCATTAAGCAGGATAAAAGGAAAGGTATTTTCGGACGGGGTACGGCCGGTTACGGCACCGACGAACGTTACGGTTTTAACGGCAGTTTCAACAACTTCAAAAACATCCGTAAAATATCTGTTCTCGCCGGGGCTAATAACGTAAACAATATGGGATTCAGCTTTACCGACCAGTTTAACTTCGGCGGTGGCGGCGGTCGTGGCGGTGGCGGCGGTCGTGGAAATGGAGGCAACGGCATTTCTTCCAACTGGAACGTGGGTGTGAATTTTACCGACGAATGGGGTAAACGCAAACAGTTCCGCGTAACGGGTAACTACTTCGTAAACAGCGTGAAAAGAGAAACCGGCTCATGGTCCCGCAGAGAGGTAATCCGTAACCCGGTAAACCAGATCACGTACGACACCTCGACCGGTAACACCAAAAACCTGAACCACCGGGTAACAGCACGTATCGAATGGGATATCGACTCCTTTCACTCCGTGATCATCAACCCTTCTTTCACTTATAATACGCAGGATAATTGGTCAATGGGCAATAACCGGCTGATACAGTCGGACGATAAACTGATGACAACCAGTACCCGCCAGAATAACAACGAGGGCGTTCGCCCGGATCTGAGTGGCGATATACAGCTGCGTAAAAAGTTCCGGAAAAAAGGCCGCTCCATCAGTGCTACGTTCGGGCTCGGTTTTACCGGCAACGACCAGGACCAGTTCACTGATGGTATTGCGCGGTATTACCTGCTGGACAGTACCCGTTACACCGACCAGCTGGCGATCACAGACAATACTTCTAAAAACTATAGTGTTAGGGTAGATTACACGGAGCCGATCTTTAAAGACCGTTACCTGGAACTGAACTACTCTTACCGCAATAATATTTCCGATAATGATCGTACTACCTACCAGTATAACCCGATTACCGATAAATACGACCTGATGGATGAGGCGCAGACGAACCTATTCCGCAACGTGTTTTCGAACCAGCAGGCGAGTATCGCTATCCGTACCCAGAAACTGAAATATGATTATACGCTGGGCGGCCGGTTTCAGATTAACGACCAGGAAAGCAACAACCTGACGAAATCGAACCTGACCAAACAGAATACATTGAACTTTGCGCCGGAAGCACGGTTTAACTATAACTTCGACCGTAACAGACGTCTTCGTTTTAATTATCGTGGTCAAACGCAGCAACCGAGCATGAACCAGCTGGCGCCGGTGCCGGATTCTACCAACGTGTTGTACATCCTGCATGGTAACCCGGACCTAAACCCCTCGTTCACGCATAGTTTCCAGGGTAGCTTCCGGGCATTTGATCCTGCTAAAATGAGCGGCATGTTTGCGAACCTGAATGCGAGTTATATACAGAACCAGATCGTGTATTCTTCTGTGTTCCAGGACTCTACCGGTAAAACGGACGCCCGCTATGTAAACGTGGCCAGCGGTAATTACAATCTTGGCGCAAACGTGTCTAACACGATTCCTCTCTTCAATAAGAAAACATCATTAAATACCAACACGTCTGTAGGTTATAGCCGTGCGATTAGCTTCACAGACGAAAACAAGGTGTTCACCAAAAATATTACGGCAGGTGAAAGGTTGAGTCTCAGCTATTTCTTTAAAGAATTGTTTGATGTATCGGCTGCAACCTATATTAACTACACAGCGGCGCGGATAAGTGGCGACTCCGTTTCTGCCAAGCAAAAGAGCAGCGGCAATACCAACTTCTACGACTTCGGTTACTCGCTTGACGTGAACGTGAACCTGCCACTGGGCTTCCGGATTGGCGCGGATATCGACTACTCTGCTAACCGCGGTCGTGGTAAGGACCTGGACCTGGATTACACCATGGTAAACGGGTTTGTGTCAAAACAGCTGTTCAAGAACAAGAAAGGAGAAATTAAAGCGCAGGTGTTTGACCTGTTGCGTCAGAACAACGCGATCTCCCGTTCGGTAAGCAGCGGTATCATCAACGATACGCGCAGTATTGTACTGCAACGATACTTCATGCTGAACTTTACCTACGTGTTCGGGAAGTTTGGTGGTGGCCGTGGTCGTGGCCGCGGTATGGAAGGAATGCCTCCTGGTGGCGAATTCCGTCGTGGAGGTGGGTTCCCCGGTGGTGGCGGCTTCCAGGGTGGTAATGGTGGCGGAGGGTTCCGCAGAGGTTAAGCAAAAGAGTTTTTGTAATAAACAAGCATTTGGAATATCCACCGGGGACTCGTTTCCCCGGTGGTTTTTTTATTTTAAGCAGATTCCGTTTATAATCTATTTGATCCCGTTGCCGGCAGCGGCAATTACTCGTTTTTTACCCCGCATTACGCGCCGCTGCGTTACCTGTCGCATGGCCCAGCCTAGCGTGAAAGAAGGAATGAAATCGAGTCCGGGAAATAATTCTTCGATAAAGTTGAACAGGCTGCCGAAAGTACCGAGCGAACCGCCAAAGGTCCGGTAAAAAATGAAGGCGGAAATCGGGGCCCAGATCACGTCGGACACCTCTCCAAAAATTGGGATGGTGTAGCTGGCATATCCGATAATGTCCATCACTAAGCAAAACAACAGTCCGGGGGTATATTTTCTTTCCATAACTACCGCGTTTTAATTATTAAATCAAAATGCTTACCAAAATGTTACGGTGCCGGAAACACTGTGGGGATAGTACTTTTACTAACGTAAGTAAGCAACTGCCGGTTCACGCTGTAACGGGTTTTTACTGAGTATTTTAGCGCATTAACACCATGTTAAGATTTGCGGCGAAAATTCTTGCATTCCCGGGCTTTTTGCGCTAATTTCATCCCGTAAAGACTGATCAATGTCAAACCACGAATCCCGCAGAGATGCGATTAAAAAAGTAGCGACAATGGCCCTCGCAAGTTCCGCGTTAACTTCCCTCGCCACCCGCGTGGAAGCGCACGAATCGAAAATGGATACCACCGTGAAAGGCAACATTAACCACTCTGTTTGCGCCTGGTGTTACAACGGCATCTCCCTGGATGACCTGTGTAAAGCCTCCAAACAGTACGGCATCGCTTCCATCGACCTGGTGGATCCGAAGGATTTTGATATTGTGAAAAAACATGACCTTACGGTGGGCATGGTGGCCTCTATCAACAAAGACTGGGGCATCAGCAAAGGTTGGAACCGTAAAGAACATCACGACAAACTGGTGGAGTATTACCAGTACCTGATCGACGAAACCTCGAAAGCAGGATTTGAAAACCTGATCTGTTTTTCCGGAGACCGCAAGGGGCTGGATGATGAACAGGGGCTACTGAACTGTGCGGAAGGTCTGAAAAAGTAATGAGCTACGCCGAAAACAAAAAAGTAACCCTGGTGATGGAACTGCTGAACAGCAAAATCAACCACAAGGATTACCAGTGCGATCATACCAAATGGGGTGTTGACCTGGCGAAGGCGATTGGTTCGGAGCGATTTAAATTACTGTACGATATTTATCATATGCAGATCATGGAAGGTGATGTAATTCACACGATCCGTGACTACCAGCGGTATATTGCGCATTACCATACCGGCGGCGTTCCGGGGCGTAACGAAATCGATGAAACGCAGGAGCTGTACTACCCGGCTATCATGAAAGCGATTCATGAAACGGGCTTTAAAGGATTTGTAGCGCAGGAATTTGTGCCGAAAAACGCCGACAAACTGGCCTCATTGAAACAGGCGATCAACATTTGTGATATCTGATAAGGGAATACGCTTAAGCAAGCTATGCGGGGATGGGCAGGTTGCCTGTCCCTTTTTTATTTGCGGCCATGCATACATTGCATCATTGGCTGCTATGAGTTGCCATGTATACAAGGTAACGGAGTCGTGAGGTTACAATGAACCTCCAGCGCAGCCTATCCTTTCCAATCCCCTTTCAACATTCCCATCACCACCGTATCCACATACTGCCCATGCAACTTCGCGCTGTGGCGCAAAATCCCCTCCCGCGAAAATCCCAGCCTGATCGGAATATACGCGCTACGCTCGTTCTGCAATACAAACCGGATCTCGATCTTGTTGAGCCGCAACTGTTTAAACGCAAACCTAATGAGCGCGCGACAACTATTGCTTACAATACCCTTACCCTGGAAGCTGTCGCCGATCCAGTAACCGATTTCGGCTTTTTGCAGGTTGTGGTCCCAGTTGTGAAGATCGATCACCCCGCACAATTCTTCGCCGCGCCACATTCCAAAGGCAATAGCGTCCTGGTCGTCGGCTTTGCGCTGCATCAGTTGAATAAAGCGGAGCGAATGTTCTTCGTGCGTATTATAATCTACCCACGGTAAAAAACGCCGCAGCGTTTTACGGGAAGTGTGAATCTGGCGGAACACCAGGGGAGCGTGTTCCGGCTGTAACTGCCGCAGGCAGAGGGCTTCATTTACCTTCAGTTCTAACATAGCGGAACGGTAAACTTACAACCTCCTGAGGCAAAAAACAACAGGCGGCCCCGAAGGAGCCACCTGTTGTAGGTTATGACTGGCAATTGTACTTATTTCCTGTTGATGGTGAGCAGATTTTGCTTCATCATGTCCTTCACGATTTTCTGGCTGTAAGTAACGGCCAGTCGTGCGGCAGACGGTGGATCGAAGGATTCCGACTGGGCGGAATAGATCATCTTTTTATCGCGCATGTCGTACAAGTTACTTTCCAAGAAATAACGCGTGTTGGTAGTATAGTACCCGGGCTCATACATATTGTTCCAGCGCCAGTTATAGTAACCCCAAAAGCGGCCATAGTAGGGCGCGTACGGAGCATAGGCCACGCGACCGGGTACGTATTGTTTTTCTTTCGATTTATCCAGCATCACGATCGTCATCACCTGGTCTATGTCGCGCTGGCGTATTTGCCGAAGTGCTGCTTTTTCATTCAGGTTGCGGAACGCCTGCGGGCCATATTCCTCGTAGGAAGATACCGCGTTCACGCCTTTCGCGCGCAGCGCCAGCACCATTTCCTGTTCCATATTATTGCGCAGGGATCCCTCCTTTTGAGGCACCAGCGCCATTACCAGCACTTTATTTTGTGGCTGCAGCGCGCCCTTCTCCTGGTCTTTCCAGGATGAAGTGACTTTTGTACCGCTGGAGCAGGAAGCCAACACCAACAGGGCTCCCGCCATCATCCATATCCCTAACTTTTTCATCTTGTTGAAGTTTGTGTTCCTACGTATAGATGGCAAATTACTCTCCACGTTTAACCGCAAATTGCCATTTAACAATACTTTGGGCCAGGTGTTAAAAAAATGAAAAAGCAGGTGTAGCCAGCTTTTTTCTCTCCTCAACCGCCGTTGCGTCGCACTCTTCAGTATTTTTTCGCCCAGGGGCAAGATGCGGTTGAAGTGTGCGACGCAAGGATGTTTAATTGGAAAGTAAAAGGAGGTGACATAAAAAAGCCGCACTGTAAAAAGTGCGGCTTCGGTATGCGGATAGCTGAATTAGTAGTTGATTACCTGCTCCTCGATGGTTTCCGGGATGTTGCGGAACTGGTAAAGTTGCGTGCGCAGCTGTGGTTCGAAGCCGGCTTCGCGGATAGACTCCTGGATGGATTTATACGTGAAGCGGTGTGGCGCACCGGCGGCGCTTACTACGTTTTCTTCGATCATGATGGAGCCGAAGTCGTTCGCGCCCGCGTGCAGGCACATTTGCGCTACCTTTTTGCCCACGGTAAGCCAGCTGGCCTGGATGTTTTTGATGTTCGGCAGCATGATGCGGCTCATGGCGATCATACGCAGGTATTCTTCCGCGGTGGAAGTGTTGCGTACGCCGCGAATCCTCGCCAGCAGCGTGTCTACATCCTGAAACGTCCAGGGGAATGAAGGCGGTGAAACCATAGTGCCCAGCTGGTTTTTCGCTTTGTACCTGGCGGATGTCCACAAGGTGTTCGAAGCGCTCCATCACGGTTTCTACGTGGCCGAACATCATGGTGCCGGAACTGGCTATGTTCAGTTTATGTGCTGCACGCATCACGTCGAGCCACTCCTGCGCACCGCATTTGCCCTTGGAAATCAGGCGGCGAACACGGTCGTTCAGAATTTCGGCGCCGGCGCCTGGCAGGCTGTCCATACCGGCTTCCTGTAAAGCCCGGAGGACTTCTATATGCGTACTTTTTTCCAGTTTGGTAATGTGTGCCACTTCGGGGGGCCGAGGGCGTGCAGGCGAACATCGGGGAACAGTTGTTTCAGTTGTTTAAAGAGGTTCACGTAAAAGCTGAGTCCCAACTCCGGGTGGTGGCCGCCTTGTAACAATAACTGGTCGCCGCCGTACTTCACCGTTTCGGCGATTTTGCGTTTGTATTCCTCGATGTCTGTAATGTAGGCTTCAGCGTGGCCGGGGATGCGGTAAAAGTTGCAGAATTTGCAATTGGCCGTGCATACGTTGGTCGTGTTCACGTTCCTGTCTATCTGCCATGTTACCTTTCCGTGGGGTACCTGTTTTTTTCTAAGCTCGTTGGCGATGTGCATCAACTCCGTCAACGGGGCCTTTTCAAACATATACACTCCTTCTTCCGCTGTCAGGAATTCGAACTCCTGCGCCTTTTTGTATAGATCCCGCAATTGCATAATAAGCAAAGGTACAAAATAACTCATCGCCCGCGATAACTGTGTTATTTATTAACAACCAGGAAGTTGCGTTAAAATTTGCCGCTCGTAACAAAAAGATGCGCCGGGCTGGATGAATTAAGTTAAATTTATAGTAACACCGCATATGAGACGCCCAAATCTGTTACGCGCACTGTTTGGTATAGTCCTGCTTATTTCCACGTTACTCGTCCGGGCCCAAAGCTCCGGCGTTGACCTCAGTGGGCAGGATATTCCCCTTGTCACCAAGTTTCCCTTCCGGCAATATTATGGAGGAGTGGTAGTGATACGCGCCACCATCGGTGAAATTCCCGATACTTTACAGTTTATACTGGATACCGGGAGTGCCGGCATTTCGCTGGACACGGCTACCTGCGTACGGCTGGGACTAAAGCTCACTCCTTCCGACCGCATTGTTCGTGGCCTGGGTGCATCACGCCGGGTATCGTTCGCCCGGAATTATAAATTGAACCTGCCCGGCTTAACGGTGGATAGTCTTGATTTTCACGTGAATGATTATGAACTGATCAGCCAGGTGTACGGGTTGCAGATCGATGGCATCATGGGATACAGTTTGCTGAGCCGCTACATTGTAACCGTGGACTACGATAATGAGGAAATCGGCATCTACCAGAAAGGTAAAGTAAAATACCCGCGGGGCGGGCATTTGCTGAAGCCGAGCATCTCCAACATTCCGATTGTAACGGCGCCACTGCGCAACGGCAAGAAAACCCTTGACCACCGTTATTATTTCGATACCGGCGCCGGCATGTGCCTGCTGCTGTGCAACCAGTTTGTGCAAGACAGCTCTATTCTGGTAAAGAAGAAAAATAAAGTAATACAGACCGAGGCGCAGGGCCTGGGTGGCAAAATGGCGATGAACATTACCACTATCCGGGAGTTCCGCATCGGCCCGTATGCCTTTCGCAATGTGCCCACTTACCTGTTCGACGACATTACGAATATCACCTCCTACCCTTCCCTGGCGGGTATGATCGGTAACGACCTGCTGCGCCGCTTTAATCTTGTTCTGAACTACGACAAGCGCGAAATTTATCTTTATCCGAACACCCATTACCGCGATCATTTCGATTATTCCTACACAGGCCTTATATTGTACCTGATCGATGGGCGCATTGAAGTCACGGACGTGATCAAAGGTTCTCCGGCGGAGAAGGCAGGCGTTAAACGGGGGACATCGTGATGGCAATCAGCAACAATTTCTCCCGGAACCTACAGGTATACCGCGATCTGCTAAAGAATGTAGGCTCCCGTCCCACCCTGCTGCTGATGCGGGGGAACGAGCTGCTGATCAAAAAAATGGTGATCCGCAGCATCCTTTAGCACTGAATTTGCCAGTAAACCCGCCGTAGGCCACTTAACCTGAATGTTATAACTTTGTTCGCTTCCGGCCGGGAACGGTTCGGATGGCTATTTTTAAAAAGTAACTATGATCCACTATAACAAGTTTACCCTTTCGAATGGCTTGAGAGTGTTGGTACACGAGGATAATACGACGCCCATGGCAGTGATGAATGTGATGTACGATGTTGGCGCGCGGGACGAAGATCCTTCTAAAACCGGCTTTGCCCACCTGTTCGAGCACCTGATGTTCGGAGGGTCCATCAATATTCCTGAATACGACGAGCCGCTGCAGATGGCGGGCGGCGAAAACAACGCCTATACCACCAACGACCTTACCAACTACTATATTTCCCTGCCGGCCGAAAACCTGGAAACGGCTTTCTGGCTGGAAAGCGATCGTATGTTATCGCTGGCTTTTTCTGAGAAAAGCCTTGATGTGCAGCGTAAAGTAGTGAGCGAGGAGTTTAAGGAGCATTACATCAACAAACCTTATGGTGATGTATGGCATAAAATGCGCGAACTGGCGTACAGTACGCATCCCTATCGCTGGATGACCATCGGCAAGGAGCTGTCGCACATCGAAAATGCCAGCCTGGACGATGTGAAGTCGTTCTTCTTCAAGCATTACCGTCCCGTGAACGCAATTCTCGTAGTTGGCGGCAATGTGAAAACCGAAAAGGTGCGCGAGCTGGCCGAAAAATGGTTCGGTGATATCGCATCTGGCGACAAGTATGTCCGTAACCTTCCGCAGGAACCCGTGCAAACCGGCGCGCACATCCTGGATGTAAAATCAAAAGTGCCGCTGGATGCATTATACAAGGCGTATCATATGTACGGTCGCCAGGACCCACGCTACTATGCGGCCGACCTGGTTTCTGACATCCTGAGCGGTGGCGGTTCATCCCGCCTCCACCAGGTGCTGGTGAAGGAAAAGAAACTGTTCTCCAATATCGATTGCTACCACTTCGGCAGCCTCGATGCCGGTTTGCTCACAATTGATGGCAAACTGGTAAAAGGCGTAAAAATGGCCGATGCGGAAGCGGCGGTAAATGAAGAAATTAAGAAGATACAGGACACCCGCGTATCCGAACGTGAACTGGAAAAAGTTAAAAACCGCGTGGAGAGCATGTTGGCGTTCGAGGATATGTCGCTCCTGAACCGCGCTAACAACCTGGCTTTTTATGAGCTGCTCGGTAACGCCGAACAAATGAACACAGAATTCGAAAATTATCAGCGCGTAACCGCGGCCGATTTACAGGAACAGGCGCAGCTGATTTTCGACGAAAAGAATTCCAACACTATTCATTACTACGCAGAAAGCTAATATGACAAACAGAACCAAGGCCCCCTGATCAAAGACGCGATTGAGTTCGACGTGGTATTGAAGCCTTACGAAAAATATGTGCTGGATAACGGCATCCCGGTATACACAGTAGCCTCCAACGAGCAGGACACCCTGCAACTTGAGCTGGTATTCCCGGCAGGCAGCTGGTACGAAACCGAAAGCCTGGTTGCTTCGGCGACTAACTTCCTAATGAAAAACGGCACCAGCAAACATTCCGCACTGGAAATTAATGAGCAGATCGAGTACTATGGTGCTTATCTGAACCGCGCCAGTCATCATGAAAACGCCACTTATACCCTGCACAGTTTAACCAAACATGTGGAAAAACTGCTGCCTACCCTGGCGGAAGTAGTGCTGGACCCGGCTTTCCCGGAAGAGGAACTGGCCATCTACAAACAAAACATGAAACAGCGCCTGGTGGTAAGTTTGCAGAAATGCGACTTCGTAGCCAACCGCTTTATCGACAAGTACCTGTTCGGCGAGTTTCATCCTTATGGTCGCGTGAGTTCCATGGAGGCATACGATGCATTGCAAACAGAAGACCTGAAAGCCTTTTACAGAAAGCAGTACTCGTTTAACAATTGCCGCATTTTCATGGCTGGCAACTTGCCGGCGAACATCATCCCGTTGCTGAACCAATACTTCGGCAGCAGCGAATGGAACGGCCGCAATGAACTGATTCGGCCGGATTTGCCAATTCTTCCTGCAGAAGAAAAGAAACACCGCATATTTAACGACGAAAATGGCGTGCAGGGCGCGGTGCGTATCGCTCGTCCCTTCCCGAACCGTTACCACCCTGACTTTCCGAAGATGCTTGTCCTGAATACGATTTTTGGCGGTTACTTTGGGTCCAGGTTGATGAGCAACATCCGCGAGGACAAAGGTTATACGTACGGTATCTACTCCCACATCTATAACTTCCGCCAGAGCAGTGCGCTGAACATCCAAACCGAAGCAGGCCGCGATGTTTGCGAGGCTACGGTGGAGGAAGTGTACAAGGAAATGCTGCAATTACAGCAGGTACCGGTGCCGGAAGATGAGTTGTTGCTGGTGCGCAACTATATGATCGGATCCATATTGGGCGATCTGGATGGTGCATTCCGGGTAATTCAGCGTTGGAAGAACCTGATTCTGAATGAGCTGGATGAAAATTACTTCTACAATAACATTCAGACGATTAAGACGATAAGTGCGGCGGAGCTGCAAATGCTGGCACAGCGTTATTATAATAAAGAGGATTTTTACGAATTGGTCGTGATTTAAAATATCAAAGCCGCGGTTTGTGCCGCGGCTTTTTTTTATTGATTTCCTTTTAATACCATCCCGCTTCTCGCTCCAACATGTTTTCCCTCGTCTATTGTTACTACGCCGTTCACGAGTACATATTTAAATCCTGTAGCATATTGGTGCGGTTGCTCAAAGGTGGAATTATCGGTGACAGTAGCCGGATCAAAAATAACGATGTCCGCATTGTACCCCGGCAATAATAATCCGCGTCCGCCGAGCCGGAACTTCTGGGCCGGCAGCGACGTCATGCGTCGAATGGCTTCTTCCAGTGAAATTACTTTTTGCTCACGCACATATCGGCCCAACACGCGGGCGTTGGTGCCATAACCGCGAGGATGTGGCACGCCTACGTTAAATTGTCGAATGCCCGCATCCGAAGCAAACATGTTAAAGGGATATTGCATGATGTATTTCACATCATCTTCGTTCATACTATGAAACACCATGCCCGCGCCACCCTCTTTTACAATGTCCAGCACCGTGTTGATCTCATTCTTCAGCGTGGCTTTATGTCCGCGAAGCCTGTTGATCTCCATAATGTTTTTGCCATTCAGGCTGGTGTCTGGTCTGAAAGACGCCACCACGGCATAGTCCAGGTGTTTGAGTTTGCGATTTTTATAGATGGAAAGCATTTTGCTAACGATCTGCTGTCGCGTGTTGTTATCTGTAAGCCTGTAGACGATGGAGTCGCGGCCGCCGGACAGCGCCCAATTAGGCAACAGGGTGTTAATCGATGTGCTGCTTGCGGTGTAAGGGTATTGATCGATGGTCACTTCTATGCCTTCTTCGCGCGCCTGTTGGACCAGGGCCAGCGTTTGCCGGGAACGGCCCCAGTTTTGTTTTCCACTAACTTTAAAGTGAGATATTTCTACCGGGATATTGGCCTGTCTGCCTATCGTAAGCGCCTCTTCAATGGCGTCGTTTACCTGGTCCGCCTCGTTGCGCATGTGCGTAGCATAAACGCCGCCGTAACGGGCGGCCACTTTGGCCAGACCAGTAATTTCTTCAGTTTTGGCATACATGCCCGGCAGGTAAATAAGTCCCGTACTTAACCCGACGGCGCCGTCTTTCATGGCTTTTTCCACCATCGCTTCCATCTGTTGCTGTTCCTGCGGCGTGGGCTGGCGATTGCTGTTGCCAATGATAGCGCGGCGCACATCGTTATGGCCGATGAAAGATGCTACGTTAATGGAGAGCCGCGCACTATCAAGTTTATAAAAATAACGCGCAAGATCGGGGTTGGATGATCCGCAGTTGCCCGTAATCACCGTTGTAACGCCATCCAGCAGGAAGTTGTCAGCGGTAGGCACCTTGAACTCGTCGCCTTCTATATGTGTATGTACGTCGATGAAGCCGGGAGCTACGGTAAGGCCGTTTGCGCTGATGGTTTTTGTGGCGGTGTAGGAGGCCAGGTTGCCTGTCCGCACAATTTTTCCGGCCGTTACTGCCACATCCCCATAATACCAGTTGTTGCCGGTACCATCGATGATGCGGGCATTTTTGATGAGCAAGTCGCATTGCTGCGCCCGAGACGCCAGGGCGGCGCAGAGGAGCATGGCAGTGAGGGGCAATTTTCTCATGATGTAAAATTTGTACTTAGCTGCTATGGTCGGCAATGATCTTCCATTCGCCATCAATCTTCTTCATTGTTAAGGAAAAATGTCCCTGTAAGTCGCCGATCGTCCGCGTCAAATGCCATTTGCCTATTACCAGGTAAACTCCTTTCGCCAACCGCTTGAATTCTAGTAGGTTAAATTCCAGCTGACCCATTGCGGCTTTGTCCGGGTACCCCTTTTTGTAATTGTCAAGTGTAGCCTGCCAACCATAGGTTACCCCGTTTTTGCCGATGAACATCAGCGAATCGGACTTCCAGTAGGTGGTCATAAAAGCCTCCAGTCCCGGCGGTTCCAGGCCTCCGACTGCACCTTCATCAATGCTTTTATCTTTTCTACCTCATTTTGCTGGGCTTTTGCGGTAATGGAGCTACCGAAAACAAGTACTGCTATGATAATGATGAATGAACGCATGTTAAATTTTTAGCAAAAGATAAACAGTTTTTCGAGCGCAGCATGTTCCGATTATGCTACCTTTGCACAACATAAAAAAATAGACCGAAGTATAAAAATATAAGCTATGCCCGGATATGAACTTTTCGACGACGCAGAAAAGAAAGAAGTAATGGATGTGCTGGAAACAGGCATCTATATGCGTTATGGCTTCGATGGCCCACGTAATAATGTATGGAAAGCGAAAGAGCTGGAACAGGCGCTTTGCGACCGCTTCGATGTGAAGTATGCGCAACTGACCTCCAGCGGCACCACCGCGCTCTCTACCGCAATGGCCGCACTGGGTATCGGTTACGGCGATGAGGTGATCATGCCGACCTTTACATTTGTGGCGAGCTTCGAAGCGGTACTTTCTGTAGGCGCTATCCCGGTTTTGGTTGATGTGGATGATACGCTCACGCTGGATCCGGCGGCTGTAAAAGCTGCCATCACGCCTAAAACGAAGGTGATCATGCCCGTGCACATGTGTGGCGGTATGGCCGACCTCGGCGCGTTGAAAGCGATCTGCAAAGAACATAATCTGTTGCTGCTCGAAGATGCCTGTCAGGCTATTGGCGCTACCTACGACGGTCAGGCGCTGGGCTCTATCGGCGATGCGGGCACGTTCTCGTTCGACTTCGTTAAAACAGTTACCTGCGCCGAAGGCGGGGTGGTACTGACAAACAACGAAGCCGTTTATACAAAATGCGACGGCTACACCGACCACGGCCACGACCACCTTGGCGTTGACCGCGGTGCAGACCTCCATCCTTTCCTGGGTTATAATTATCGCATCTCAGAACTGCATGCTGCAGTTGGCCTGGCGCAGATCCGTAAACTCGACAAATTCCTGGAAATCCAGCGTAACAATAAAGAAGTACTCAAATCAGCCCTGAAAAACATTCCGGGTGTTACGTTCCGCCGCCTGCCCGATCCGAAAGGCGACGCCGCCACGTTCCTCAGCTTCTTCCTGCCCGACGCAGCGAAAGCCGCGGCCGCAGCAGCAGCGATCAAAGCCGCAGGCATCCCCGCGTTTTACTGGTTTGATAACAACTGGCACTATGTACGCAAATGGAACCACTTCAAAGACGGCGTTTCCCTCACCGGTTTCGGTCCTGAAGTGAGAGCCGCCATGGACGCTTACAAAACCAAGCAGTTCCCGGCGTCCGACGCTATTATCGGCCGCACCATTTCTACTCCTATCAACCTCACCTGGGATGAGAAAGAATTGGCAGCACGCGCCGAAAAACTGGCTAACGCGGTTAAAAGTGTTTTATAATTAAGATGATCTCATTTTTCAAAACGATATAAAGGAGTGGCGCAACGCTGAACGTTGTGTTGCTCCTTTTGTTGTTAGTTAGAAGGATAAACTCCGCCATGAAAAAGATAGCCATGATCCCCGCCCGCATAGGGGCCACCCGCTTTCCACGCAAACTGATGCAGCTGCTCGGCGGTAAAACCGTAATCCTGCGCACCTACGAATCGACCGTTAACACCGGCGTATTCGATGAGGTAATCGTAGTGACCGACAGCGACGAAATTTTTAATGAAATCACCAGCAACGGCGGCAAAGCCGTCATGAGCATAAAGGAACACGAATCCGGCTCCGACCGTATCGCCGAAGCGGTAAAGGATATGGATGCTGATATCGTGGTAAACGTACAGGGCGACGAACCTTTTGCACAACGCGCCGCACTCGAAAAGCTGTTGAAGGAATTCGATGGTGAAGCCGGTAAAAAGTGCAGGTGGCGTCGCTGATGCAGGAATTAAAAGACGCATCTTCCGTAGCCGACCCTAATTACGTGAAAGTGGCGGTAGACCTGAACTTCAACTCGCTGATGTTCTCCCGCTCTCCTGTTCCCTACCACCGCGATAAAAACGTGACGCCCGTATATTACGAACACATTGGCATCTACGCTTTCCGTAAAGATGCGCTGATGCAGTTCACGACCTGGCCGATGACGCCACTGGAATCAGCAGAAAAAATTGAATGCCTCCGCTACCTCGAACACGGCATTCCGTTGAAAATGGTTGTAACAGAATACATGGGTGTAGAAATAGATACGGCCGAAGACTGTAAAGGCTGAAGCATTTCTTAAAGCAAATAGTTAATATAACGATATGAAATTCAGGAACTTTAAAATGGTGGGATACGTGATTTATGGTCGCGGCTCCTTCGGACAACTGGACGAGATACTCGCGCCAAACCGCAAAGGCGATGCGCCGATGATCTTTTTTGTGGACCATGTTTTTGAAAACAAACCTGCGCTGACGGGCCGCATCCCGTTGCGTGGAAAAGATAAGGTCATCTTCATCAACGTGACCGACGAGCCTAAAACAACATATGTCGATAAAATCCGCGATGATCTGAAAGCCGAATTTGGTGAGGTATCCGGTATTGTTGGCATCGGTGGCGGCTCAGTAATGGACATGGCCAAAGCAGTATCGCTGATGATGAACAACCCGGGTTCGTCTGCCGATTACCAGGGTTGGGACCTCGTGAAGTTCCCCGGCGTATACAAAGTGGGCATCCCCACACTGGCAGGGACCGGCGCGGAAGTAAGCCGCACCTGCGTGCTTACCGGTCCTACACGCAAACTGGGTATGAACTCCGATTTCACCCCCTTCGATCAAATCGTACTCGATCCGGAATTAATCAAAGATGCACCGGTGAACCAGCGCTTCTATACCGCGATGGACTGCTATATTCACTGCATAGAAAGCCTGGAAGGCACATACCTTAATGCTTTCAGCCGCTCTTACGGCGAAAAGGCCCTGGAACTGTGCCAGGAAATCTTCCTGAGAAAAGATAACTGGGATGACGACGCCGACGAAAAACTGATGATGGCTTCCTACGCCGGCGGTATGAGCATTGCTTATTCACAGGTGGGCGTGGCGCACGCAGTGAGCTATGGTTTGGCTTACCTGCTCGGCATCAAACACGGTATCGGCAACTGCATTGTGTTCGATAAGATTGAAGAATTTTATCCCGCAGGTGTAAAAGAGTTTAAGCAAATGGTGGAAAAACATAACATCGATATTCCGCAAGGCATTACCAAAGGCTTAACCGACGCGGACTTCAACAAGATGATTGATGTATCGCTGGGCATGGCACCACTGTGGGAAAACGCACTTGGCCCCACATGGAAGGAGCAAATGACCCGCGATCGCTTGCGCGCATTGTACGAGAAATTCTAACATGATAAAACGGCGGACGATCACCATTGTCCGCCGTTATAATTATTGGCCGGTTGTGATTTATCCGCAAAAGCTGCCTCTTTTTTATGATCGCTTTTTTCGACGGCCGTCCGCAACGACTGCTTCCATCCCCTATCCCCTTGCACGAACAGTAGATAAATAGTGGCGAGCAGCGTAACCGCCGCCATCACGTAGAAAGTAAGCTCAAAAAGCCGGGCGTTATTATTATAAATTTTAGCAGAAAAGTAAGCGCCTAAACCAATACCCGCTTCCAAAGCAATGTACATTGTTGCCAGCGCGCGCCCGCGATGCTCAGGCTGCCCCAGGTCAATCGTCCAGGCCGTAACCACGGGCGAATTAATACCCAGTGCTACACCGTAAATCAGCGAAGACAGCAACAACATAAATTGCGTGTGCGATATCGCGATCATGAACATGGAAACAGCCATCAGTGCGGTAGAAATTTTCAATAACGGCACGCGCCCGTATTTATCCGAAGCCTTGCCCGCAAACAGGCGAATGGCGATAGAGCTGGCGGTAAAGAAAGTGAAGAAAAGTCCTTTGTTCTTCATGCCCGGTACTCCGAAAAGTCGGGGATCACGGTGAGGAGGGCGCCATAACATACATAAGTAAGAAACGTTACCACGGCAGCGGGCAGTACGGAAGGCTCCACCAGTTCGTGCCGCGAAATCTTTAGCAGTTTTGCGCTGAAGCGCTGCTTGGCTGGTAATGTTTCCTTCATCGCACCTACCAGGATCACTACCGACAATAATGCAAATACTGCTGATACCTGAAACATAACCATTGTGCCCCAGATGCTGGCCACGAACCCGCCAATAGCCGGTCCGAGCGATAATCCGATAGTGCTGAACAGGCCAATCATGCCCATCGCTTCGGCGCGACGGTTAAACGGAACCAGGTCTGCCACATATGCGGAAGTCGCTGTGGGTTTGAAACCGGTAGAAAAACCATGGAAAAAACGAAGGAGCAAAAATGCAGCGACGGAACTAACAAGCGGATAAAGTAAGCTGCACACCACGCATACCAGCGAACCAAATACCATAACGGGAATACGGCCAATCGTGTCGGTAAGTTTGCCGCTGAAAGGGCGCGAAAGTCCCGCCATGAGCGTAAAGAGACCAATAATGTAACCCTTGTAATCAGCACCGCCCAAACTGGTAAGGTACGCCGGGAGTTCCGGGATCATCATGTTAAAACTGGCAGAGAAAAACGCGTTGCTTAAGCAGAGTAAGACGAACTGAAAGGTGTATATCTTTCCATTCAACGACTGGTCCATGTTGCAAAATTAGGTTTTTTTGACCGCTGGGCCACTGAGGAAGCTGCATTTCAGCGGGAAATGTTATTTTCGTTAGCGCTAAGAAATAGCCAACATTAAAATTTAACGTGATCTATGACAAAGAACAAACTCCGCGCTTCGGTGGCGGTGTTGGGCTTAATGGCCGCTGCATTCTCCGCACGCGCCGCCCTTCCAACCATCATTCAGGGAAAAGTAAAAGAAGCCAAAACGAACACCATTTACCTCTTCACCGTGAAGGAAGGTAAAATGCAGGAGTTCGCGCAAACCCGTGTGGGAAGCGACGAAGGTTATGTATTGGGCCTCAGCACCGTGCAGGAAGGCTACTATTATGTATCCGGAAACAAAAGAGACTACACGCGCCTGTACCTAAAGCCGGGCGACCAGGTGAAGCTGGACCTCACAGAAGATGCCGGTTACCAGCTTACCGCCCCATCTCCCGAAAACAAACTGTTGCTGGAATGGGCCGACAAAAGCCGCGACTTGCGCCGCAAAGCACTTATGTTGAAAAACGACACCAGCACGTTCGCCACGTTTTTCCCGCGCTTCGAGCAACTGGAAAAAGAGGCAAAAATCATCCGCGCCAAGGCTACCACACCGAACAAAAAGTTCAACGAACTGTTCAAGTTCACCGTGGACGCGGATTTGGAGCTGATCGGCCTGTCCTTCCTGTACACGCCGCATTCCGCGCACCCGACCAAAGAACAGTATCCTGCGTTCTTCAGTGAAGTGAGTCAGCCTAACAAATACGCCGATGGCAAATTGCTGCAACTTGGCGAAGGGGAAAAGCTGATGAGTTTTTACACCACATGGTCTATGGTGACCGGCGACATGACGCAAAAGAAAATGAACACGGCTGAGCGCTGGGCATGGGGAACAAAACTTTATGGCAACGATACGGTAAAAGCTATGCTGGTAATTAACGGCATGCGCGGCATCAAAACTTTTGAGGAGTTAACCGCAAGCGTTGCGCCTTATAAGTCGATGTTCACTGAAGCCATGCTGGCCGATTACGCTGCGTACGAAAAATCGCTGCACACTTTCGCAGCCGGCGAAGCCGCACTCAATTTCTCTTATCCGGATATGAACGGTAAAACCGTTACGCTGAAAGATTTGAAAGGAAAAGTAGTGCTGGTGGACGTTTGGGCCACCTGGTGCGGTCCCTGCAAGGCGGAAATTCCTTCGTTGAAAGCACTGGAAAAAGAAATGCACGATCAGAATGTAGCTTTTGTAAGCATTTCCGTAGATGTGGAAAAAGACAAACAAAAGTGGCAGGACTTCGTGAAAAAGAAGAGCTGAGCGGCATTCAACTGTTCGCTTCCGGCTGGAGCGATATCACCAAATTTTATAACATCACCGGTATTCCTCGTTTCATGGTGTTCGATCAAAGCGGAAAAATCGTAACGATCGATGCGCCGCGCCCGTCAGACAAAACCGGCGCGCTAAAAACACTGCTGGAAAAAACGATGGCAAAAAAATAATGATAAAGCAAAGCCGCTGTGATGAACAGCGGCTTTTTTATGTAGCCATCTTTTTCTCCCCTCTTCAACCGCCGTTGCGTCGCACACTTCAGCAGTTAAAAACAAAGCCGCCCTGCATGCAGAGCGGCTTCCTATAAAAAGGTCGATTGAGCTTATTTTTTAACGTACTTCACGGTTGCATACAACAACATCAGTGCAAATGCGATGATAGTCACCCAGCATCCGATAAATCCGATCATATCGCCAACCTGATAAAATGTAGTAGTACTTACGTTAGAATCCAGCAACATAGTAAAGCTTTTTTAGTAATACGCCTGCAAATTAGCTATTAAACGGCAAATTGCCAATCATTTTTCTTTTTTGGAAGAGATTTAATATCTCTTTCGTTGATCACCACCAGCGGTGGCTGCAGGAAACGGCGTTTGTTCCGGTACTCCTCGATGAAAGCCGGCGTAAGCCCACTCTCCGCAGTAACACGCTTACGTTTGATGGGCTGGCTTACCGCACTTTTAATTTTAAAATTAGCAGATTGCGATTGCCCGGAGGCGGCCATCACGTTGCGCATAAGTTGCTCCACATCGGCTTCGTGCGGGCTTTATAAAAGCCGGGCAGGTAATGCGTAAGCACCGTGTCCCACTGCTGGCTGTCGCGCGTGTTGGAAAAATGTACGCTGTTCCAGTAACGGGCAAACGACAGCATCTGGTAAGGCATGTTCGGATATTGAATATCCTGGTAAAACAATACGCTCTCCAGGTGATCGGCGATTTTTTCGGAGGAGGCGTCGCCTTCGGGGATACCATGACGCGCTACTTGCTGCAATTGCCAGCGAAGATTATCGTCGAGTAGTGGATTGTTGGTGGTCCAGTCTGCGTTTTCCGCAGCTGCGAGGTTGCCGCCGTCTGAGGGCAGGTCGCCCAGGCTGACGAGCATTTTGGTCATCGCCTGGTTAAATTGGTTTTTATTCGCTACGCGTTCTACGGTGTACAGGTTGCTCAGGAACAGCGAATCCGCGTCCAAAGCGCCTCCGGCCACTGCCGGGTGCTGGTATTTAATGAGCCCCCACACCCGTATGTACGTCGCGAGCGCATCGTATTGCACAGGTGGTGGCGCGGGCTTTTTGGCCGCGACAGGCTTATAGGTCTTTTTCTTTACCGGCGTTTTCTTCTTTTGTGCTATCCCCGGTTGGCAAAACACTAACAGGGCCAGCACACACAGGCTCAATAGTTTTTTCATGCTGCTTAAAACGGTTTAGATTTCACAGGCTTTAATCTTAAACAGGCATCTGGAACAATACACTTTGCTCTTGGTCAAGGCAAAGCTAATTAAATTTTTTTCTAATACAACTTGTTTCGTAAAAATTTATTGCCATGATAACGCTGCAACGGGGGCGTTTGGTATGTTAGATAGCAGATTTTATCGCGCCCAATGCGTGATAAATATATATAATGGAGCTATTGTCACCGAAAAATATTCACCTTTTTAGTCTGAATGACAAATCTTTCTATCTTTGTTTGCATTATATTACAAAGGAATATTTTAAACAACCTTATGAAGTTTATCGTTTCGTCCTCGGCTTTATTGAAACAATTGCAACAGATCAGTGGCGTTATTAACTCTAATACGGTATTGCCGATACTGGAAGATTTTCTTTTCCTGATTGACAAGAACGAATTAACGGTAGTGGCTACCGACCTGGAAACTGTGATGAAAGTTAAGCTGGAGGTAGAAGCCAAAGAAAGTGGCCGTATTTGTATCCCCGCAAAAATCCTGATGGATTCGCTCAAGAATCTGCCGGAGCAACCGCTCAGTTTTAACGTGGATATGAACTCCTACGCAGTGGAAATTACTTCCGATAATGGTAAGTATAAGGTAATGGGCGAAAACCCGGAGAACTTCCCGAAGGAGCCGGCTGCTGAAGACGCTACTTCTTTCACCATGCCATCTTCTGCTATCGTGACCGCCATTGCTAAATCTCTTTTCGCGGTAAGCAACGACGATCTCCGCCCGCAGATGACCGGTGTTTACTTTGAACTGGCGCCCGAAAGCGTAACTTTTGTAGCTACAGACGCACACCGTCTTGTTAAATACATTCGCACCGACGTAAAATGCCCGTCCAGCGACAATTTCATCGTGCCCAAAAAGCCGCTGAACCTGCTTAAGGCCGTGCTGCCCGATAACGAAAGCGAAATTAAAGTGGCTTACAGCGCTAACCACTTCTTCGTAACGCACGAAAACGCGCAGATGATCTGTCGCCTTATCGATGCCCGTTTCCCGGATTACAAAGTGGTAATTCCTAAGGAAAATCCTTATCGCCTGATTCTGACGAAAAGCGATTTCCAGAATGCCCTTAAGCGCGTGAGCGTGTTCTCCAATAAGAGCACCAACCAGGTTGCACTGAGCATTAGCGGTAGCGAGCTGCAGCTGTCTGCTCAGGACGTGGACTTCTCCTTCGAAGGTAACGAGCGCATGAGCTGCCAGTATAATGGCGAAGACATGCAGATCGCCTTTAACGCTAAATTCCTGATCGAAATGCTGAACGCAGCCGAGGGGGACGAAATTTCCATCGAGCTTTCTACGCCTACCAAAGCAGGCATCCTGAAACCGTCAGACAAAGGCGATAACGAAGACCTGCTGATGCTGGTGATGCCATTATTGCTGAATAACTAGGTACTGTTATCACATCATAAAGGAATTACATAGCATTTTTTCTTTATTGTTTAAACGATTGATTTTGATTCTTTAGTGGGAAAATAGATTATAAATATTTATAAACTGAAGAAAAGCGCAAAACGATTAATGATTTGTTAACATATGAAGCAATCTCTTTTTTAAGGGATTGCTTTTTTACAATATAAAATCTTCCTAAATCCGGTACTGTTGGGCAAAATATACTAATTTTCCATCGTCGGAAACGATCACCTGTAACCATATTGTAGCCTCAAACGCTCTACCCTAAGAAAAACTCCAGTTAGCGGAAATACAGGAAGAAGATAGAAAATGTGGGGTTTATCAATTGTACTTGTCGGACCGCCTTACTGTGCCGGAATTTTGAAATGAAGTTCCACGAATTGATGTATTAATCGGCATACAGTTTAAGACGCGGAGAAAATAACTTGTCTTTTACGCTTGCACGTTACCATCCTCGGTAAAACCTGATTTACTTTCCTTATTCGGAAAGCGAAGAGGAATGAACTATGTTTTTTGTATCACTAATATAAACTTCGATTTATGCAACACACCACCAGCGTACCTAAAATTGCCGGATTTATTTCCTTGATCGTCGGCATCGTTACTGTAGCTTTTGCTTTTATCAGCGAAGCCGCGGAAGCAAAAATTCTGCTGGGAGCCGCAAGTCTTTGCGCCGCTCTGGTATCAATTGTTTTTGCGCGTAAAACTACAGAGGATTTGCAGATGGCCGTAGCGGGTCTGTTTTTCTCTCTCGTTGCCTGCTGCATCGGACTGTGGCAATATTATAACCTCTAAGGAAAACCACAATAATATCGGGAGTGCAGGAGCGGTATCAAATTACCGTTTCGGCACTTTTTTATTTTTTTTTCTTTCCGTTTGCTGAATTTTTCGAGGTAACCGGGTTCGGCATTTATAGGAAATAAAACCATGCTACTATCGGTGATGATGCGAACGAGCAGCGTATCAGCCACGGTGTTTTTATAGAATCGGTTTCCTGTTGACTCCACAGGATCAATGTATCTTTTGCAAAGCCCACTTTTCGTAATTGGGAGAATGTACGTTTAGCGCTTCGGCTTTCCCGTTTTCTTCAATAAAAACCCTGTGTTAACGAATCGATGCCCTGTACCGGCTGACTCCACTGGCCGGGTATTTTGTCGGCCGGCACACTGTCGAGCTTAGGCAATGTATCTTTCTTAAAAGATTCCGCCACGGGCGCAAAAACAGAATCTTTGCCGGTCGTCATACTGTCGAGCGGCGAATGTTTTTCGGGTTCTTGAGAGTGGCAACCCGCGGCAGTGGCCAATATAGCGATGGCGAGCAATCGATTTTTCATATATTATCTATCTTATCAAAGATAATGCTATAAAACCTGATTTGGAATTTCCCGAAATTCTTGCATAGATTTGTAGCAACACTTTAGGGGTGTTCCGGTATAACAGCCGGAACTGAGATAATACCCTCGGTACCTGATGCAGTTCATACTGTCGTAGGGAAAAGTACTGATCCTTCTCATGCATTTGCATCCTTAAAGTTTATTGTTTCACCTAAACTACCATTACCATGGAAGTACTTGTAAACAATAAACTTTATGCAGTCCAGCCGCACACCACGGTGGCAGGGCTCTTACAGTTTATTCAACTCTCCTCGGAAAAAGGCATCGCCGTCGCCGTCAACAACCTTGTTGTGCCGCGCCTGCAATGGGACCAACAGGCCTTGCAGCCGTCGGACAATGTTACCATTATTCGTGCGACGCAGGGAGGATAACACCTATCCCCTCCCTCTCCTTTTATTTCACTTTTAAATTTTTCCTACATGACAACGTCTCACGTTATCAGCAGGGAGCCATTTCCTGCGTCCAAAAAAATCTACGTAAAAGGCCAGTTGCACGATATCTCAGTAGCAATGCGCGAAATAGCGCTCACGCCTACGCGCCTGCACGGCCGCAATGGCGAAGCGTCGCCTAATCCCCCGGTGCCGTTGTACGATACCAGCGGCCCTTATACAGATCCTTCGCAACAGATCGATATCCGCAAAGGATTGCCCCGTTTGCGTGAGCAGTGGATTTTGCAACGAGGCGATGTGGAATTACTGCCAGGCATTTCTTCTGAGTATGGTCGTCAGCGAATGGCAGATGAATCACTGAACAACCTGCGCTTTGAGCATCTGCAACGGCCGTTACGCGCGAAGGCAGGACGAAACGTGTCGCAGTTGTTTTATGCAAAACAAGGGATCATCACACCCGAAATGGAATATGTTGCAATCCGAGAAAACCAGCTGGCAGACCGACTTTACGGCCTGTCGGATGACTTAACGCAGCAACATAAAGGGTACAGCTTTGGTGCTAATACACCGAAAAATTTTATCACGCCTGAGTTTGTGCGGGATGAAATCGCGGCTGGCCGTGCGATCATTCCTAATAACATCAATCATCCGGAAAGTGAGCCGATGATTATCGGGCGTAATTTTTTGGTGAAGATTAATGCGAACATTGGTAATTCCGCGGTATCGTCCAGTATCGAGGAAGAAGTAGAAAAAGCGGTATGGGCCTGCAGATGGGGCGGCGATACAATCATGGACCTGAGCACCGGTAAAAATATTCATGAAACCCGCGAGTGGATTATCCGCAATTCGCCTGTTCCTATTGGTACAGTACCCATTTACCAGGCGTTGGAAAAAGTGAATGGAAAGGCCGAAAACCTCACCTGGGAGCTGTTTCGCGATACGCTGATTGAACAGGCTGAGCAAGGGGTGGATTACTTTACGATTCACGCCGGCGTGCTGTTGCGATATGTACCGCTCACCGCCAAACGTATGACGGGCATCGTGTCGCGTGGAGGCTCCATCATGGCGAAGTGGTGCCTCGCGCATCATAAAGAAAACTTCTTGTACACGCATTTTGAAGAGATCTGCGAGATCATGAAAGCCTATGACGTGGCCTTTTCGCTGGGCGATGGTCTTCGTCCGGGCAGCATTGCCGATGCGAATGATGCGGCCCAATTTGCAGAATTAGAAACCCTCGGTGAACTCACCAAAATAGCCTGGAAGCACGATGTACAGGTAATGATCGAGGGGCCGGGCCACGTCCCGATGCACCTCATCAAAGAAAATATGACCAAACAGCTGGAACATTGTCACGAGGCGCCGTTTTATACGCTGGGGCCGCTGACGACCGACATCGCGCCCGGCTACGACCACATCACGTCTGCCATTGGCGCGGCGATGATTGGCTGGTTCGGCACTGCCATGCTTTGTTATGTAACGCCGAAAGAACACCTTGGGCTGCCAAATCGGGAAGATGTAAAGCAGGGCGTAATCACCTATAAGCTGGCCGCCCACGCCGCCGATCTTGCAAAAGGCCATCCAGGTGCGCAATACCGCGATAATGCATTGAGTAAAGCGCGCTTCGAATTCCGTTGGGAAGATCAATTTAACCTTTCGCTGGACCCCGACACGGCGCGTGCTTATCACGATGCCACGCTGCCCTCGGAGAACGCGAAGGTAGCCCACT
This sequence comes from Chitinophaga sedimenti, assembly GCF_023156195.1. Taxonomy (GTDB): domain Bacteria; phylum Bacteroidota; class Bacteroidia; order Chitinophagales; family Chitinophagaceae; genus Chitinophaga; species Chitinophaga sedimenti. The sequence continues at coordinate 4,849,895 of NZ_JAKUKA010000001.1, read as the reverse complement.
TCTGTTCCATGTGCGGTCCTCACTTTTGCTCCATGAAAATTACGCAGGAGGTACGCGAATTCGCAGCCGGACAGGGAGTACAGGAGCAGGACGCATTGCAGGCGGGCATGCAACAGCAGGCAGAAAAATTTGTAGAGCAAGGCGCGGATATCTATTTATGATCTGGGCGCTCACAGCTCCCATAGCGCTGCCCGATGAGGCCAAACGACTCAACGACTTGCTGGATGCGGGACTGGATATACTTGTGCTTCGCAAACCAGATGGCTCTTGCGAGCAACTGCTTGAGCAACTGGACACGCGGCACTATCGGAAAATCCTGTTGGCAGGTCTGCCGGAAATAGCTGCCCGCCTGGGTTTATTGGGCGTACACATGAGCGAGGCCCGCCGGCAGGCATTGCCAGGCGGTTTACAGAAACCCCGCGGACTATATGGTAGTACGGCTATCCACTCAGATCGCGCTATCCCATTGCTTTCGCAGTATTGGGACAGCCTGCTGCTAAGTCCTGTGTTTGACAGTATTTCAAAACCTGGGTACAAAGCAGGTAGTTTTAGGTTGACGGGCAACCATTATGCGAAGTTAGTCGCATTGGGTGGCATTAACGCAGAAACCGCACCACTGGCGAAATCCATAGGTTTTGACGGCGTTGCTTTAATGGGCGCCCTTTGGGAAAATGTGGGCGCAAGTCTACAAACATTTGAACGTATAAAACAGGCATGGAGAAATACGTAATGAGCATCGCGGGCCTGGATCCCAGTGCCGGCGCAGGTTTAACGGCAGATGTAAAAACATTTGAAGCGCAGGGCCTGTATGGCTTTGCTGTTTGTTCGGCGCTGACGGTGCAGACAGACGACCGTTTTTATTCAGTAGAATGGCTGCCCGCCAGCAAAATTGTGGCACAGGCGGCGCCATTGCTGGAAAAGTTTCCGGTGACGTATTGTAAGATCGGCATCATGCAGAGCGTGACAGCCGTGCAAAAGGTAATAAGTGCTTTGCGCGTATTGCAGCCGGGTCTACGCTTTGTTGTAGATCCTGTGCTGAAGGCTTCTGCGGGGCATCATTTGTACAATGCAGCGTGCCTGGAGCAATGGACGGAGGTGTTGCAGGAGGTGTACCTGCTTACGCCGAACTACAACGAGGCGCAGGCGATCGCCGGTAGGGAAGATGGTGAGGAAGCAGCGGCGTTGCTGGCGCACTATACGCCGGTGTTGCTGAAGGGGGCATCATCCCGGTAAACCGGGTGTGGACCAGCTATTTAGAGAGGGCGGTGTAACGCAGTATCCGCCCATATCCGATGAGTCGAATACTTATTCGAAACATGGCTCCGGCTGCGTGCTTTCAGCCGCCATTACCGCACAACTCGCCAAGGGCGTACCATTAGAAACAGCCTGCGCCAACGCGAAGGCCTACACGTACAGGTTCCTCCAAAGTCATTCATCACTCTTAGGAAAACATTTTACATGACATCACCACTATTATATATATCGCAACCACCACATACCGCAAATATCCGCCTGGCCTGCGAAGCCGGCTGCCGGGCTGTGCAGCTCCGCGTGAAAAACGCACAGCCGCAAGAATGGCTGCAGCTCGCAAAGGAAGCCAAGGCTGTATGCGATACATTCGGTGTTGCGCTTTACATCAATGATAATCCGCATCTCGCCAAACAGGTGGGCGCCACCGGGGTACACCTGGGGCTTAATGATATGTCGGTCGCGGAGGCGCGGAAAATATTAGGCCCGGATGTTATCATCGGAGGTACGGCCAACACAGCAACCGATATCCGCAGGCATGCGTCTGAAGGGGCGGATTACATTGGCCTCGGGCCCTTCCGGTTTACAACAACCAAGGAGCAACTTAGTCCGACATTAGGATTGGACGGATATCACCGGGTACTGGAGCAGGCGGCCGTTCGCCTGCCGGTGTTCGCGATCGGGGGTATACTGGAGGACGATGTGCCCGGGTTGAAAGCGGCCGGTATATACGGCGTGGCGGTATCCGGACTGATTACTTACGCAGAGGATAGAACAGGCTTGGTGGCAAGGCTACTACGACAGCTCGACCAACCAGTGCATCAACATCTACCTAAAAATTAAAAATGCAAACCTTAACCATAGCAGACAAAACATTTCAGTCGCGCCTGTTCACCGGGACGGGCAAATTCGGCGCCGTGCAGGTGATGGAAGATGCCCTGCTGGCCAGTGGTTCCCAGCTGGTAACGGTAGCACTCAAGCGGGTAAACCTGCACGAGCGTAAGCAGGACAATATGCTCCGTCATCTCGCGCATCCGCACCTGCACCTGTTGCCGAATACTTCGGGTGTTCGCACCGCAAAAGAGGCCGTGTACGCCGCGCAGCTGGCCCGCGAAGCACTGGCCACCAACTGGGTGAAACTCGAAATTCATCCGGACCCGAAATACCTGCTCCCCGATCCGATAGAAACCTTGCTGGCGGCGGAAGAACTGGTGAAGCTCGGGTTCGTGGTCCTGCCCTACATTCACGCCGACCCCGTGCTCTGCAAACGCCTTGAGGAGGTTGGTGTGGCGGCCGTGATGCCGCTTGGCTCTCCAATTGGTTCCAACAAGGGATTAAAAACAGAAGATTTTTTAGAGATCATTATTGCGCAAAGTAATGTGCCGGTGATCGTAGATGCTGGTATTGGCGCGCCTTCGCATGCAGCGAGAGCGATGGAGATGGGAGCGGATGCCGTGCTTGTTAATACGGCGATTGCCGTGGCGGGCGACCCGGTTCGCATGGCCACAGCCTTTAAACAGGCGGTAGAAGCAGGCCGCAGCGCGTACGTAGCGGGATTGGGCGCCGTGCAGCAAACCGCACAGCCCACCAGTCCATTGTTATCATTCTTAAACCCGGTATCATGAGTTTCGAAAACGTTTTTCGCGGATATACATGGGATGAGGTGAAGGCAGGCATTTATGCAAAAACGGAAACGGACGTACGCGATGCGCTTGCCCGGAAAACGCGTGGCCTGGCCGACTTCATGGCACTGGTATCGCCGGCGGCCATGCCCTTGCTGAACGAGATTGCCGCACTCAGTCAACTGCTTACTCAGCGACGGTTTGGAAAAACGATCCAGCTGTATGTGCCGCTGTACCTGTCTAACGAATGCCAGAACATTTGCACCTATTGCGGCTTCAGTTATAATAATAAGATTAAACGCAAAACGCTTACCGGCGCCGAGATCCTGCAGGAAGTGGCGGCCATCCGCGAAATGGGGTATGAACATGTGTTGCTTGTTACCGGGGAGGCCCAACAAACGGTAGGCGTGGATTACTTCTGCAAAGCGCTGGACATCATCCGGCCGTATTTCGCGCATATTTCCATGGAAGTGCAACCGCTGGACCAGGACGAATACGAACAACTGATCGCCAAAGGGCTGCACACCGTGCTGGTTTACCAGGAAACTTATCACGAAGCAGATTATAAAAAACATCATCCCAAAGGAAAGAAGTCGAATTTTGAATACCGCCTGGAAACACCAGACAGGCTAGGCCGCGCAGGCATTCACAAGATTGGTCTTGGGGTATTGTTAGGTTTGGAAGACTGGCGAACAGACAGCTTTTTTACCGCGCTGCATTTATCGTACCTGGAGAAAAATACTGGCAAACCCGCTACAGTATCTCCTTTCCGCGGCTTCGCCCCTTTTCCGGCGGACTCACCCCGAAGGTGGATATGAGCGATGCGGAACTCGTACAGCTGATCTGCGCTTACCGTCTTTGTTTTGAAACGGTGGAATTAAGCATCTCCACCCGTGAGTCGGAACTGTTTCGCGATAATGTGATCCGATTAGGAGTAACGGCGATGAGCGCCGGTTCTAAAACCAATCCCGGTGGATATGTGGTGGACCAGCAATCGTTGGAGCAGTTTGAAATATCGGATGAACGTAGCCCCGGGGAAATTGCGGAAATGCTTCGGAGGCAGCAGTATGAGCCGGTTTGGAAAGACTGGGACCTGGTATTAAATGGTTAAAACGCTTCGCCGAGCGAGAGATAGAAGCCCGTCTGACGCTTTTCTCCGGGCCGTTGCTCGCCAATGCCATAATCCAGGCGGACGCTGAGCCGTGAGCTTTTATCATAGAAATACCGCACGCCGCCACCAAAGTTGGGTTTGAAGCGGGAGATATCCTGACCATGGTTTTCGAACACGGAACCAGTGCCAGCAAAGGCTACTAGCGCAAAGGTAGGCTGCATATCCAGTTTCCACAAGCGGATGCGGATTTTAGGATCCAGGAAATAGCGGTACTCCGCCTGTGCGGCCAGGTAGTTCTGATCGCGGTAGCGGCCTGCGTAATAACCCCGCATAATAAAATCGTTGCCCAGCTCAGGAAGCTGGTAAAACGGCAAGGTATTGCCTTGCACCGAAGCCGCATAAATATTCAGTCCCACGGTATTATTACGCAGGAAGGTGAAGAATTGATTCGCCTTGAGCTCGAACTTCCAGAGCGGGTAACTGCTCAGGAACTCCGGCGCATACGAAGTATTGATGCGCACCATCGAGCCTTGGGTCGTGTAGTTTTGGTTGTCGCGATTGTCGAACACACCTGTAATGCCTATATATGTTACATATCCACCGTCTTTATCCACCAGCGCCATGCCTGGATAAATGCCTTTATTGTCCTTCGCGTTGAACTTATCGTGCTGGAACAACAGGGATGGTCCAACAAAGAAATGCCGGCCAATACGCTTTTCCGCTTCAAACTGGCCCTTAAAACGGCGGTTGCCCACGAGGGAGCGATCGTTGTAATGGGTGGAGTCGCCGGTGCCATAAAAGAAGAACGGGAAGTTGTGGTAGCGAAGGTTTCCCTTAAGGTGCCGGGCATTGTCACTTGTCCAGAAGTCGGTGCGGAGGTCCAACTTCCACTGCTTTTCGGTCGTAACACTGGCGATCATGATGATAGACGAGTTGCGCGTGCGGAGGGAGGGATTGTGCTTATCAATATAGAAAGAATACAAGCCAGCCACGCCCACTTCGAAACCTTTCTCCGGCGCATACCCAATGGCCGGTAGCGGAAAAAACTGTTTTTGCGGATTACGGGAATGGAATCGGGCTGTTGTGCCTTTACGCCTAGTGCCGCACAAATCAACGAAACACTCAAAATGAATTTCCTGCGCATAGATGCAAATGTGCGAAATCTTGCTCAAAAAAGGCTGCTCGGTACGAACCGGCAGCCAGTCAGGTATAATGGATGTTGTTAATCGCGGTTGTTGGGAGCGTTGTTTGAAGCCGTGCCGCGGATCCAGATTTCACCGGGTTTGGCTTTGAAGGGTGATGATGGAAGCGCGGCGGGTGCTTCAATCACATTTGTAATAATATTAAGGCAGATGCCATCCTCCTTTTTAGATATTTCGATTTTTTTAACGGCGTTGGCGATTATATTGATGTTATCCGCTTTAACCTTTCGTCCGTCAAGCATGTATATACCACCGACAAGTTTTTGACCGCAGAAGTCTTCCGCCGCCTTAATGAGAGGAACTCCTGCTGGCATGGACTTGTTTGTGGTAATAAGAATAACACCATTGTCTGCGATATCTCCGTACTTTTTTGTACCCTCGCTATCCTTAATGACAGACACTTCCGTAATGTCCTTTGGCTCCAAAGCGTTGAGTCCATTGGTATAAACACCGTTGACCAGATAAAGTGGATTTGCCCAATGATGATAAGGACGGTTTTGTTGTTTGGTAGTCGTGTCAACCTGCTGCGCACTCAACGAAACTGCCGCAAATAGGCTAACAAAAAGCAAAGGCATGAACTTCATAAGTGAGAATTTATATATTAAATATACCAAAAAAGACCGTATTTACTTTAAATCTCTGCGGGAACAATTTTTCCAAACCGGCTGTGGGATTCACTTTGAAATATTTGTGTGGATTTTACGCTAAGTAGACTACAGTATATATCAGTGAATCTACAATCACTTAAAAACACATCAACCGAAAAGGAAAGGGATATACGCAAACCTCAGGCCTTTCACTAAATGAAAATTGCGTGTATACCGGTGAAGCATACACGCAATTTTGTCAGTCCTGGTAGCACATCAACCTAAAACATGTTTTAAAGTTTGATTTCGTGCGATTTTAGCTAAATGCTTTACTATCGGGGATTTAGACTATTTAATGTTGTTTATACACAAAAGATTTTAATAATTCCGCCAATAGAAATAATTATAGTCGAAAATACACAAATATTAATAACTGATTGATAATTATCGAATTGTTTAAATCTCAAAGGAAACCCCTTCTTCCCGCAATTTCGAGTATTCCTGCTCGTTAAAACTGAACAATTTGGCAGGCCGGCCTTGTAAAGCAGCTTTTTGCTTCTCTTCATGCGCGATTAAAATACCAAGTGAATTCAGTTTCTTCTGGAAGTTTCGCCGATCGATCGGGCGGGACAGCAACAGCTCATATAACTTTTCCAGCTCCGAAATCGGGAACTTATTATCGAGCAGTTCAAAGCCGATAGGTTCGTAACGGATTTTGTTGCGCAACCTGGCGAGCGCCTTTTCAATGATCTGGTTATGATCAAAGGCGAGTTGCGGTAACTCGTTCAGCTTACACCAGCGGGCCTCGCGGTCGTCGCTCGTCTTATTGAGAAACGAGGACGTGATCACCGGCCGGGGTTGGGTGCTCAACGCCGTAGGACGAACAAGCCCGAAATAGGCAACGGACAATACGCGGCCTCTCGGGTCGCGGTCGGGCGCGCCAAAGGTATAAAGCTGTTCGAGGTAATTGATCTGGATGCCCGTTTCCGAACGCAGCTCCCGCTTTACGCAATCTTCAAGCGGTTCATCGTTGTGGGCAAAGCCCCGGGCAGGGCCCATTTGAAAATATAGGGCGGGATGGTGCGTTTCATCAGTAAAACGGATAGGCCATCCCGGGAATTGTAACCAAAAATTACGGCCTCAACCGTAACTCTAATGTGTTGATGCAAGGGATATTACTTTGCGCTAATATACTGCGTCACTTGATTTGTTCCCTTATTCATATTAATAAAAAGCGGATTTTTTTCGGGTCGAAGGCAATAACGCTGAATTTGCCCGCTCCTTCGTTGTGTCGGGGCAGGATAATTTCCACTTCCAGGCCGTTTTCGCGACGGAACAGGAGGCTGTCATTCGTTAAAGGGTGTGCTTTAAAATTGTTTTGCTGCAAAAGCGCCACGATCTCCTGCTGCTTTGTATAATATGCCGCTTCCGCCGAATCGCCGGCGGCAGGTTGCGCCTCGCGCAGTACGTACGTTTTCTCCGTGATGATGTCGAAGCCGTCTTTGCTCGGCTTTTTGCGCTCCCGGTTACAGGCCAATAAGGTAACGATGGCTAAAAGGGATAAGTATTTCATCTTAAAAAGTAATGTTATAGGTTTTTTCTTCCGCGCCACGTTTCACTTTTACGGTGGTTTTGTCGCCGGTTTTAAACGTGCCCAAAATCTGCATATACGTTTCCAGGTCGGCTACCTTTTTGCCACCCAGCTCCACGATTACGTCGCCGGTTTGCAGGCCGGCTTTTTCGCGGGTTTGTTATCGCTCACGCCATCTGCACGTACGCCGCCACCGCTGAAGGTGTAGTCAGGCATAATGCCCAGCGTTACTGCAAAGCGGGGACTCGTGCCCATCTGCATTTCTCTGGTTTTCGTGAACATCAGTTTGTCCTGCTTCGTAGAATTTTCGATGAGGTCGTATATCAGCTTTACGATACGCACTTCGCCATCGATGTTGATTTTATCGGCATCGTCACTCGGTTTGTGATAGTCGCCATGGGTGCCGGTGAAGAAGAACAGTACGGGCAGGTCGCTACGGTAAAACGAGGTGTGGTCGGAGGGGCCGGTGCCGGAGGAGTCGTACGTCACCTTCAGGTCCTTGGGCAGCGATGTTTTTAACAGCGCGCCCCATGAGGGTGAAGTACCGATACCGCCGATCTGCAGGCCCTTGGTATTATCCAGGCGGCCCACCATGTCCATATTGATCATGTAATTCACCTGCTTAAAATCCAGCGTGTGATGCTGCGTATAATACTTGGAGCCGAACAGGCCCAGTTCCTCACCCGAAAAGGCGATCAGCAGGTAATTACTTTTTTGTTTTTGGATGATTTGAGCATGCGGCCGATTTCGATGAGCGCCGCCGTTCCGGAAGCATTATCGTCAGCCCCATTGTGAATCGCCTTTTCGCCGGATGCCAGTGAATTTTCATCCTCACCATAACCGAGGTGATCGTAATGTGCACCGATAATAATGGTAGTGGGCGCATTATTATCAATATATCCGATGACGTTGGTGCCGGTACGTTTTGTCTGCTGCAGGTTCACGCCCAGCTCTATGTCGAAGCCGGTAGCCTTGTCGTCGGCAAGTATTTTACTGGCGCTGGCGTCGGCCCAAACCACAGGAATAGAAATAGGTTTGGCGGCTTCATTCAGCCATCGCTCAACGGAAGCATAACTTTCTTTCCCATTAAAAAATATCACCCCTTTTGCCTTATTCTTTTCGGCTTCCTTAGCTGCAGCAAGGTATACATCGGCCGGGTTGGTGTGTGGATTGTCCGTCTCCTCGAGTTCCTTTACATCGAGGATCCATATATTATCGGGCTCGTTTACATTGGGTAATACTTCGCCACTGGTGCTTTTGTTAGCGCTGAAAGGCAGTGGCACGAACTGTTTGGACGACAGGGCTTTCTGGTTAATTACCAGTTTAGTACCCTCGCCGGCTGTTTTGCCTTCGCGTATGGTAAATTCCTGTAAATAGTTGCCGCCTTCGCCCGGACCGATGCCGGCCTGTTTCATTTGAGTGGAAATATATTCTGCGGCCATTTTTTCACCAGGGGTGCCGGTCCTGCGACCTTCCAGCTTGTCGCTGGCCAGGTAACTGATATGGGCCTGCAGGCTGGCGGCCGCTTTTTTATCCACTTTCTTTTGAGCAGAAGCCATTAAAGAGAGGCATGCCAGCGGTAACAACAAAATTCTTTTCACAAGAATGATTTTAAACGATTTACGACGCAAAATTAACATCCGGCGTGGGATTGTGGTGCATAAACGCAATTATTACACCAATTTCCTATTTTTGCCGGGCCTCTACTCCCGGAATGCGCAATAAAACCAACCTGCGGCGCATCTGGTTGGGGAATTAAACCATTGAAAATCATGAAGAATACTCCTTTTACGGACAAGCACATCGCCCTGGGCGCGAAAATGGCCCCATTTGCCGGTTACAACATGCCTATTTCTTATAGCAGCATCAACGAAGAGCACCTTGCCGTTCGCAATAACGCCGGCGTTTTTGATGTAAGCCACATGGGCGAATTTATCCTGAAAGGCGAAAACGCCCTGGACCTCATCCAGCGCGTGACAACCAACGACGCCTCTAAACTCACCGCGGGCAAAGCGCAGTACAGCGCTTTACCTAACGAAGAAGGTGGTTTGGTCGACGATTTGCTGGTATACTGCATCGAGGAAAACAAGGTGTATATGCTGGTGGTAAATGCCTCCAATATCGAAAAGGACTGGAACTGGATCCAGAAGTTCAATACTAAAAACGTGGAGATGCACGACATTTCCGACAAAACCTGCCTGCTCGCCATCCAGGGGCCTAACGCTACCAGCATGCTGCAGTCGCTGACGGACGTGGATCTCGTGAACATGAAATACTACACTTTTGCAAAAGGTACCTTCGCCGGCGTAGAAAACGTGGTAATCAGCGCAACCGGCTATACCGGCGCAGGTGGTATCGAAATCTATTTTGAAGATAAAGACGGCGCTGCCGATAAAGTGTGGAACGCCCTGTTTGAAGTTGGCGGACCTAAAGGCCTGAAGCCAATTGGCCTGGCTGCACGCGACACCCTTCGCCTGGAAATGGGCTTCTGCCTCTACGGTAACGATATCGACGATCGTACCTCCCCGCTGGAAGCTGGTTTAGGCTGGATCACAAAATTCACTAAAGATTTCACTAACCGTGCTATCTTCGAAAAGCAAAAAGCGGAAGGCGTACAGCAAAAACTGGTTGGTTTTGAGATGATCGACCGCGGCATTCCCCGCCACGACTACGAGATTAAAACCGCTGCCGGCGAAACCATTGGCCGCGTAACATCCGGTACGCAGTCGCCTTCGCTGCAAAAAGCCATTGGCCTGGGATACGTTAAAACGCCTTTTGCCGTTCTGGATACAGAAATTTATATTGCCGTTAGAGATAAATTACTGAAGGCGAAAGTTGTTAAAGCGCCTTTCCTTAACTAGTAGTGAAAAAGTAAAAATTTTAACCATTATCCTGGAGAAAAACCTTGGGACTAGCGTCTTTTACTTTTTCACAAGAACCTGTAAAAATTACGCTATGCCTGTAATTCACATTACGACCGTCATTCATGCGCCTTTAGAGCGGGTTTTTGATCTCAGCCGGAGCATTACCCTGCATAAACGCAGTATGGAGCATACCAACGAAGAAGCCATTGCGGGCCGTACCAACGGCCTTATCGAAAATGGCGAAACTGTTACCTGGCGCGCGAAACATTTGCGTAAGATGCGCACCCTCAAGGTACACATCACGGCCATGCAAAAGAGCGATTTCTTTTGTGATGAAATGCTGGAAGGGGATTTTACCCATATGAAGCACGAACATCATTTCAAAGCAATTGACAATGGCACCGTGATGATCGACGTCATGGAGTTTGGTACTCCGTATGGCAAACTGGGAAAGCTGTTTGAGAAAATATTCCTGCATAAATACATGCAGCGACTGCTGGAAAAGCGGAATGAGGTCATTAAGGACTTTGCGGAATCGGAAAAGTGGAGGGTGGTCCTTACCTAAAACAAGATATTCGAAGCATGACTGAAAGTAATAAACCCAGGCTGGAAGTTTGCCTGTCGCCCGCACTGCTGCACCTTTACGATGTAAAGAACAGCATTGTGGTAATCATAGACGTATTACGCGCTACTTCTACCATTTGCACGGCTTTGTATAACGGCGCCGCGAAAATTATCCCGGTGGCTACCGTGGAAGAGTGTGTGAACATTGGCCGTCAGCTCGATGCGATCACCGCAGGTGAGCGCGACGGCAAAATAGCTGAAGGCCTCAGGCACGGCAACTCTCCTTTTGAGTATTCCCGCGAGTTTATTGAAGGAAAAGTGATGGTGCTTACCACGACCAATGGCACTAAATTGCTGCACATGGCGAAAGACGCCGTCCAGATCGTGACCGGCTCGTTCCCGAACATTTCTGCGGTATGCGATTACCTGGTAGCCCAAAAGCAGCACGTTATCCCGGGCTGCGCTGCCTGGAAAGACCGGGTAAACCTGGAAGATACCCTGTTCGCAGGGGCGGTCGTAAGCCGCATCCGCGAGCACTTTGAAGTAAACGATGATGCCGCCATCGGCGCCGAAACGATGTACGAAGCTGCCAAAAATGACCTGTTTGCGGCCATGCAGGATGCAACACACTTCAAACGCTTGTCAAACTTCGGCCTGGAAAAGGATATCCGTTACTGTTTAACGCCGGATGGGGCCAATGTGCTGCCAGTATTGAAGGACGGCGTACTTGTAATAGAATAGCAGAAACGAATTATATTGACCGGCATTCCAGTAAAAGGATGCCGGTTTTTTTATTTTTCACCCTCACCACCCACATTCCGGCCTTCCGATTGCCAGAATTTAGAAAATTTTGGCTTACTTTTGTGGATTGCCTTTTCATGAGCCGTCAAAAAATTAACGGACTATAAAACCCGCGGCTTGTGCCAAAAAGCAGGCAATGCATAAAAGCATGTCATTACCCCACCTGCTCAAATATGTGTATAATAACGGGACCGACGAGGTGATCCGCAGGGGGAAACGTATATACGCTACCGGGGGCGTGGAGCTGCTTGACGCAGATCCTGTGCTGAAATCAGCCACCTTCCGGGTAAAGAGCGATACGCACGCCAACTACTACAAGGTTTCCATCAATAAATACCACGAAACAGCGGTAATGAATATCCGTTGCCAGTGCCCTTATAACCTTGGTGACATCTGCCGGCACGAGGCCGCCGCCCTTTTCCAGCTACAGGAAATGCTGGATAAAAATCATTTCGAGAGTTTTGAAACGCAATATGACCAGCAACATACGCTGGTGAAAATGAAGTCGATAGATGTGAAAACACTGAAGCTGCTGGCTTCTCCGGACATCTACAACAAGGCGGAAATGATTTTGCGTAAGGCGCATGCGGTGATTAAATCTGCCAAAGATGAAAAAGTGGAGGCCGAGCTTACGGTAGACGGTCATACCTATCCCCTGATCCTGCAACGCAACGAAGAACGTAATTTCGATACACACTGCTCCTGTAGCGAATCGGAACACCCGGTGTGCGAGCATAAAACGGCTTTGTTCCTGCAACTGCTGCAGGAAAACGGCCCTTATTATTTCGATACGCTGCGCAATTGGGATAAAGAGAAAAACAAACTTCTCTCCCTTTACGGTTACGCCCTCACCGACGACCTGAGGGCAAGTTTTCATTTACATATGTAAATGGCAAACCTTTCCTCCGTGTACTGGACCCCAGCATCAAAAAGTGGAGGCGCCCATTCCGGCCGCTACCGCAGCCAATAACCATAATGAGCCGGCGGTGGAAGATACTTTGTCCGTAACCCGCCGCCTGGGCGTGGTGATGAACGGGAACGAGCCGCTGTATCCTTATTTTAAAGCAGATCTTATTACCGGCGAAGCCAACGATGAAGCCACCGAATTCGTGTCGCTCATCAGCAAGCTGGACCTCACCAAATACATCGACTTCTATCAATTCAAGGAAAAGATAGAGAGCTGATTGTGCCCGTGCGCAAAATCCAGCAAACAGAAATCGGGAAGTTTTTGAACAAGAACTCCCCTTTTGCAGGCATCTGGGAAAACATCATGCACGAGAATGCAGATGAACTGCCTGCCGAAACCAAGGAGCTGATCCTCGAATACCTGCATCCGAAATTGCTGAAGTTGTTGCCTGTGCTGGAAGAGCACCGGCGCACGTTCTTGCTGCGCGACGGACAAACGTTCAAAACCAAGAACCTTACGCCGCTGAAGATTGCGGACAGCCATTTGGGGCTTCACTTTAAAACGAAGGCGACGGCGAGTCACGTAGAAATTACTTGTTGGGTGGATATCGACGATGTGATGGTGAATGTGGCGGACAACCAGTGGGCCAGTCCCCTCATCTTCCTTTATAAAGATACCATTTACCTGTTCCGCCAGCCGCTGGATGCCTTACAGGTGGAGCAATACCAGCAGCACGGCACGCTGCGCATCGTAAACGAGGAATGGCCGGATACCTGCGCGATTACCTGCTGCCGTTGAGCAAAAACTACGAGATTGAGTTCGATAATGGTCTGCTCGCAGAAGTGGACGATATTATGCCCGATTGCCGCGTGTACCTGAAAGAAGTGGGCGAACCTTTATCATTCAGCCTGCATTTGCTTACCATGGTCATGATGTAGAGTGGAATGAGGAAACGCGCATTACGGTGCAGGAAGGCAGTAAGGTGCTGGTCATTCATCGGAACAAGGAAGCGGAAATGGATTTTGTGAACAAGATCCGCAACCTGCACACCAACTTCGCCGTTAACAGCAACTACAATTACTTTTTCCTGCGCGCCAAAGAGGCGTTGAAGAATAATTGGTTCTTCCTCTTTTTGATACGCTGAAGGAAATGAACGTACGTGTGTTCGGCTTCGACACGTTACGCAACTTCCGCTTTAATCCGCAGAAACCCGTTACCAACCTGCAAATCAGTTCCGGTATCGATTGGTTCGATGCGCAGGTGGAAGTAGTATACGGCGACCAGAAGGTGAGCATCAAAGAAATTAAAAAGGCGCTGGCCAATAAGCAAAACTATGTGCAGCTCGCAGATGGTACGCTGGGCCTGTTGCCGGAAGAATGGCTGAAGAAATACTCGCTGCTGTTTAAGATCGGCGAGGAAAAAGATAAAGGGCTGAAGCTTTCCAAATACAATTTTTCGGTGATCGATGAACTGTATGAGTTTATTGATGATGAAGCGATCCTGGTAGAGCTGGACGAGAAGCGTAAAAAGCTGCTGCAGTTCGACGAAATCCGCAGCACGCCCATCCCGGCAAATGTATTTGCCAACCTGCGCCCTTACCAGGAAAGCGGTTTCCAATGGCTGAATTACCTCGATGAAGTGCGCTGGGGCGGTATCCTGGCAGACGATATGGGTCTTGGTAAAACCGTGCAGGCGCTTACCTTCATACAGCACTATAAAAATAAGAACGGTAGATGCCTGGCGCTGGTGGTTTGTCCCACTACGCTGATTTATAACTGGGAAAACGAGATCAAGAAGTTTACCCCGGAAATGACACACCACATTCATCATGGCCCTGCACGTTTGCGCAGCGATGATGAACTGCGGAAATTCGACATCATCATTACGACTTATGGTACGTTGCGCAGCGACATTACCTTACTCATGAAGCTGGAATTTGACTATGTAGTACTGGATGAATCGCAGGCTATTAAAAACCCGCAGAGTAAAGTAACCAAGGCTGCGCAGTTGTTGCAAACCCGCAACCGCTTTGCACTGAGCGGTACGCCGATGCAGAACAATACCTTTGATATTTATGCGCAGATGAACTTCCTGAACCCCGGCATGCTCGGCAGCGTAGACTTTTTCAGGAATGAGTTTGCCACACCGATCGATAAATTCCAGGACGAAGAAAGGAAAGATCACCTGCGTAAGCTGATTTATCCGTTCATCTTGCGCCGCACGAAAGAGCAGGTGGCGAAAGATCTCCCGGACAAAATCGAAACAGTTATTTTCTGTGAAATGGATCCGGAGCAGCGTCATATTTACGACGCGTATCGCAATACCTACCGCTCCAAAATCCTGGGTGTGATCGAAGATCAGGGCATGGAGCGCTCGCAGCTCACCATCTTGCAGGGCCTGATGAAGCTGCGGCAGATATGTGACAGTCCCGCGATTTTGAACGAGCAGGAGCAATACCCGAACCATAGTGTAAAACTGCATGAGCTTACCCGAGAGATTACCGAGAACATCGGCAACCACAAGGTGCTGATCTTTTCGCAGTTCCTCGGCATGCTGGGGCTTATTCGCGAAAAACTGGAGCATCAGCACATCAAGTACGAGTACTTCGACGGCAGTACCTCTTCGCAGGACCGTGAAAAGGCGATCCAGAATTTCCAGAACAATGATGAATGCCGCGTGTTCCTGATTTCGCTGAAAGCGGGCGGTGTGGGTCTGAACTTAACGGCGGCAGACTATGTATACATTGTGGATCCTTGGTGGAACCCGGCGGTGGAGCAGCAGGCGATTGACCGTACACACCGTATAGGGCAAACGAAAAACATTTTTGCTTACCGTATGATCTGTAAGGATACGGTAGAGGAAAAAATACTGGAACTGCAGGAGCGAAAGAAGTCGCTGGTAAAGGAAATTATTGCGGACGACAGCGGCTTTATCAAAAAACTTACGAAAGAAGACGTGCTTTACCTGTTTAGTTAGCACATCGACATAAAATAAAAAGCGGCCGATTATCCCGGTCGCTTTTTATTTTATGTTGATAATGAAGGAGTTGAATGTATTTCCCACATTTATGAAAAGAATAATACTTTGGGTTTGTACAGCAAATGCCACTTTTTTGAATTTTTTCCTGGATATGGGCTGCCGAATTGAATAAATCAAAAACAACAGGGCGATTCTTTTAAAGTATATATAAAACGGTTACTTTTGCGGGCGCAAAAACCAATATTTAAAACATCAAAAAACATCTTGGGTTATGAAACTATCGCATTTAGCCGAAACGCTCATAGGATCTGAAATTATCAAACTGGCAGGGGAGATAAAGGAAAAGCAGGCCAAGGGCGAGAAGATTTACAACTTCACTATCGGTGATTTTGATCCCAAGGTATTCCCTATTCCGGCGGAATTTGAGCAGGAGATCATCAACGCTTATAAAGAGCACTATACTAACTACCCGCCGGCAGACGGTATTCCCGAACTGCGGAAAGCGGTAGGCGAATTCATCGCAGAACGCGAAAACCTTACTTACGACCCGAACAGCGAAATCGTGATTTCCTGCGGTGGCCGTCCGATCATTTACGCTACTTACCGCACGCTGGTAGACCGCGGCGAGAAAGTAATCTACGCTACACCGTCCTGGAACAATAACCACTATACACATTTCCTGGAAGCCGAACACGTGGTGCTGGAAACCCGTGTGGAAAACGACTTTATGCCAACAGCAGCAGAGTTGAAGCCTCTGCTGAAGGGCGCTACCCTCCTGGCCCTTTGTTCTCCGCAGAATCCCACCGGTACTGCGTTTGCAAAACAACAGCTGGAAGAGATCTGCGACCTGGTAATTGCCGAAAACAAAATGCGCGGCGAAAACGAAAAACCGCTGTTCGTGATGTTCGACCAGATGTACTGGGTACTCACCTTCGGTGATACACACCACTACAACCCGGTTGGCCTGCGTCCGGAAATGAAGCCTTTTACTATTTTCATCGATGGTATGAGTAAATCATTTGCAGCAACCGGCGTGCGCGTGGGTTGGGCACTTGGTCCCGCTAACGTTATCGGTAAAATGAAAGCGATCCTCAGCCACGTTGGTGCATGGAGCCCGATGGCCGAGCAGAAAGCCGCCGCAAAATACCTGGCGCAGAAAGAAAATGTAAATACTTACCTGAAGCACTTCAAAGCGGAGATCGAAGAAAGACTGGTGAAAATCTACGCTGGCTTTACCGCACTGAAAAATGCCGGTCATAACGTAGAGGCTATTGCTCCGCAGGCCGCCATCTACCTGACGCTGAAAATTGACCTGGTAGGTAAAACTACTGCTGAAGGCAAAAAGTTGGAAAGTCAGAGTGATGTTACGTCTTACATCCTGAACGAAGCGAAACTGGCCGTGGTACCATTCTCCGCGTTCGGCGCTTCCAAAACGTCTCCCTGGTATCGCATGAGCGTAGGCACCTGCGTAAAAGAAGAAATTCCGGAAATGCTGGAGAAACTGAAAGCGGCGCTCGAAAAATTGAGCTAGTTCAAAACGCATCGATTATATGGAAGGAGAAGCTGTATGGCTTCTCCTTTTCTTTTTTAGCCAGCTTCCCCACTTCTGTCAGCCGCCGTTGTCACTCACTTCAGCGGCTGTATCGCTATTAAACCAAAAGTAGCGCAATCCGTTCATCTGAACATGCAGGTGGTGGTGAATGCAGTCCAAAATTGTGGTGAAAGTGTCTATTCCTAAAATCACTTGACAGCGATAAGGGCTTAAATTTGTAGCACTATGGTACAAAAAGGTAGAAAAGGAAAAGCCGGTGGCATGCCGGTATATCCAGAATCTTTAAAAATCGCTGTTGTACATGAGTATCAGACTGGCACGCTGAGTCAGCAGCAGCTATGTGAGAAGTATCAGCTTCGTAGCGCCAGTACAGTTCGCGATTTTGTTCGTTGGTATGAAAAGTGGTCGTCTCAGCCGGCAGCGCCGCCTGCGTTGCCGGGGAAAGCGAGTCGTCAGCAGCACTCAAGGAGGCGCAGTTGCGTATCATGGCTTTAGAGTTATTGATAAAAAACGCCGAAAAGGAGCTCGGGGTTGATATCATAAAAAGTCTGGTACCAAACAGCCACTGAAATGAAGGAACTGTTGCAAGAGGTTTCATTTTCAAAGATTTGTGGCTTGTTTGGCAAAAGTCGCCAGGCGTGGTATGATATCAGAAGCCGGGATACAGATCCCGGGCTGCAGGAGTCGCTGGTGCTTGACTGGGTAAGAGAAATCCGCTCTGCCTTGCCTCGTATTGGTACCATCAAGCTTTATCATATGCTTAAACCCCGCCTGGAAGCCCATCGGATCAAACTTGGCCGGGATGGACTCTATCGTTTACTGGCCGGGCACCAGCTACTGATACAACGGCGTAAAAAGCGTGTTTATACCACCGACTCTAATCACATGTTCCGCAAATGGCCTAACCTGGTTACCGGGCTTGCTGTTACCAGGCCGGACCAGCTTTGGGTAAGCGACATTACTTATCTGACAACAGATAAGGGTTTTATCTACTTATCACTAGTAACTGATGCCTACTCCCGTAAAATCGTGGGGTATCATCTGAGTCAGCACTTAAAAGCCGTCGGTTGTATCAGCGCTTTACAGAAAGCAATAAAAAGCCGGCGTACGCCTTTGTTGGAGCTTATTCATCACTCTGACCGTGGTATTCAGTATTGCTGCGATGGCTATGTTTCTATTTTGCAGGATAAGTTCATTAACATCAGTATGACGCAGTCCGGAAGCCCTTATGATAACGCCCTGGCAGAGCGGGTAAATGGTATTTTAAAACAAGAGTTTGGCCTTGATAGGCGCTTTGGGTCTTATAAACAGGCCATAGAGCCGGTCGCTAACGCAATCCATGCCTACAATCATCTTCGGCCTCATCTGTCATGTGGGCTTAAAACCCCGGACAGCATGTATTATCTTGAATCCCAAAATGCTTTGTCAAGTTAAAACAGGAATTAATCCACATCTGACAAGCTTATTTAGTAATCTTCCCATAAGCTGTCAAGTTTTTCTAGTATAAGACAAAGCGCTTGAAAGTGGGGATGAAATCGACATAGCCCCCATAATCCTTCGATGATCCCTCGGTGATCCTTCGGTCATCCTTCGATTAAAGCACGTCAAAACCGCGTCCCGACCGAGCAACATCGAAGGATCATCGAAGGATGGTCGAGAGGTGATTGTCGTATTCGCCCCCGACAACCTGACTTGCGTCGATAAGCTCGCTTTGTGTATCATCAACACAAAAATAGGAAGTAGCGTGAAACGAGGATTTGTCCTATTGTTGTAATCTCAACACAAAATATAATTATCCACTTTAAGAAAACGTTACAATCGTTTCATTATAAACTAGTTAGCGCCAATAACCACGGAACCCGCCGTCCCTGCACCGTCACCGAAGTGTTAAAACCACGTTAATTAGTCAACTAATGTTACTATATTCGGAATTTGTTCTAATTTTGACTTTGTAACTAAAAAGTCAAAAGGTTAATGCATACAGAGAACAAAGACGAGATGCGGGACAAGATCCTGGAGGCTGCTCTAAAGCGGTTTTCTCAGTTTGGCGCGGGTAAAACCACGATGAATGAGATCGCCGACGACATCCGTTGCTCTAAGGCCTCGCTGTATTACTACTTCCCCGATAAGAACGGCTTGCATGCCGCCGTTCTCGATAAAGTGGGCGAGTTGTATTTCAAAGGGCTGGAAGAGGCTGTGGCTAATATGACCTCGGCTTCGGTAGCATTAAGAGATTTAATCGACATAAGGCAAAACTTCGTGAAGAAGTTTTGTCGCCTGGAATTATTCAAGTTGTTAAAGAACAGTCCACCTGCACATTTCGAGCAGAAGATGAACGAAGTAAAAGTAAAAGAAGCGGCACTGATTGAAAAGATGTTGGAGAAAGGCGTAAAGGATGGAGAATTTGAGGAAATGAACACGGTGCAGGTGGCTGAACTTTATAACCAGGTAATGATCGGGCTTCGTTTTTCTGCCTTACAGGGCATCCCCCATCTCGGGGAACCTACGCAGGACGAGTTCGAGATCATCATCGAAAAGCAAAAACAACTCGCACAAATTTTTATCAAAGGTATATCGAAGAGGTAAAGCCGGTTTAGAAGATGAACATGCACGACAGGATACTGGATACGACGCTGCGGCTCATGAGGATGTATGGGATCAAGAACGTGACCATGATGGACATCGCCAGGGGAGTGCGGCATTTCGAAAAAAACTGTATACGAACATTTTGAAGACAAGGACGCGATGGTAGAAGAAGCGATCCGTTTTATGACGGACGAGCAGCAGAACCAGCTGCAACAATGCCATAATGATGCCATAGACGCCATCGACCTGCTGTTACGCAGCGTACGGGTGAGAAACCATCGCCAAATCCGTTAATCCGGTCCTGCTTTTCGAACTGGAAAAATATCATCCCGATGCCTGAAAATAGTAGAAGATTTTAAAGCAACATATATCGTCAGCAGCATTCGCAGCAACCTGGAACAAGGCATTACTGAAGGCCTGTTTCGACCAACGATCAAAATAGATATCGTTGCACGACTGCGCCTGCTGCAGCTGGAAGGCGCCTACAACCCAAGGCAGTTCCCGGCCGACCAGTACGATTTGCACGATGTAATGCAGCAAACCGCGGTACATTTTGTATACGGCGTAGCCACGCTAAAAGGACATCAGCTACTGAATAAATACCTGGAAATCACAGAAAAAGCATAAAACACACGCCATAATAAAAAGCACATGAAAAGGTTGAAACTATCGCTTGCCCTGCTACTGGGCATAGGTGTGTACAACGTGAACGCACAAACAAAACTATCACTGAAGGAAACGCTGAAGTTTGCGCTGGACAATAACCACAAACTTGCGCAAACCAAGATGGAAGAGGAACTCGGACGACTTAAAACATCGGAAGTCCGCGCACAGGCCCTGCCGCAGATTAACGCCAACGGTAGCCTGACAGACAACGCCATCAAGCCTGTATTTGTACTGCCCGGCGACGCGCTTGGTCGTCCCGGTGAACTGGTAACCGTGCAATCCGGTACCACCTGGAACACCGGCATCGGCGCGGACCTTAGTCAGCAGATTTACAACCAGTCCGTTTTTACAGGACTTAAAGCGGCCAAAGCTGGCGAACAATACTACGCCATGCAAACTGCCCAGTCCGAAGAAAACGTGATTTACCGGTATCGCAGATGTATTATAATCTGCTCGTAAACCAGGAAAAGTTAACGGTGCTGCAGAGCAACATCGATAAACTGACTAAGCTGGTGGCCACCACGCAAACACAATTCGAGAACGGGTTGGCTAAACGCATCGACCTGGACCGCATTAAGGTAAACCTGGTAAATTATAAAACGCAAAAAATTCAACTGGAAAACCAACTGCGTACACAAACCAATACGCTGAAAAGCTACCTGGGTATGCCGTTGGAAACCAAGCTGGAGCTGCCTCCGGTCGAACTGTCGGAGCTGGAGAAAAAAGCGGCGGGACAAATTGACTACGGCAATTTCAGTGTGGACAACCGCATAGAATATAAACTGCTGAAAAAGCAGGAGGAACTACAGCAGTTCCAGAAAAAGGCTTACCAGGCCGAGTATTATCCCTCGCTTTCACTGAGCGCGAACTACTCTTACAACGGGATGAGTGATAAGTTCGACGTATACAAAGGTGGCAGCAGCACCACGGCTTTCTGGTACGACATGGCTGCTATTTCCCTGAAGTTGCGCATCCCGATTTTTGACGGTTACGCCCGCCGCTCCAAAGTGAACCAGGCGAACGTAACGCTGCGCCAGATCGGCCGCATGCAGGAAGATACCAAACTGCAGCTCGGCTCCGCTTACGAAAACGCGAAACTGAGCATGGCCAACAACCTGAGCACCATTCAAACGCAAAAAGAAAACGTTCAACTCGCCGATGAGGTGTACAATACTACCCAGAGCAACTATAACCTGGGACTGGCTAATCTTACCGACCTGCTGAACGCGGAAACTTCCCTTACCGAAGCGCAGAACAGTTACAACCAGGCCTTGTTGGAATACAAACTCGCCGAACTCGAGCTGATCAAATCCAATGGTAACCTTAAAACACTTTTAAACTAATCTGAAGTCATGAAGAAAGTAATTATTTACGGCCTTATCACTATAGGTGCGCTCGCGTTGATCATGTGGAAGCTGAGCGCCAACAAAAAGAGAACGTTGAAAAAACGGAAATCGTAAAAACAAGCAACAGCGGCGCCGTTCCGGTGCTGGTGGAGAAAGCGGCTAAAACTGAGTTCGACAGGCAGTTTACAGCGAACGGCAACTTTGCCCCGGTGCGCGAACTTACTTATCTGTCCGAAACTTCCGGCCGCATTACAAAATTGCTGGTAGATGAAGGTTCTTTTGTTAGCCAGGGCGCCATGCTTGCCCGGGTAGACGATGAGCTGCTGAGCACCGACCTCAAATCCAGCGAGGTGAACATGAAACAATTGAAAGTGGATATGGAACGTAACGAAGCCGCACTGAAAAACGGTGGTGTTACGCAAAAGCAATACGACGACGCGAAACTGCAGTACGAACTGGCTATCGCGAAAGTGGAAAGCGCGAACCGCAGGGTAAAAGACACTTATGTGAAAGCGCCGATCCAGGGTACCATCAACAAGAAATATGTTGAATTAGGTTCTTATCTCACGCCCGGCACTAAAATGTTCGACATCGTGGATGTAAGCCGCCTGAAACTCGCCGTATCAGTTCCGGAAGCGCAGGTGATCAACTTAAAAGTAGGTCAGTCTGTAAAGGTGACCAGCAATGTATATCCCGAAGTAAACTATACCGGTAAAATCACTTTCATCGCTTCCAAAGGCGACGCTACGCTGAACTACCCGGTAGAAATGGAAATTGCGAATGTTAGCGGCAAAGCACTGAAAGCCGGCATGTACGGCACCGCGCAGTTCGAAATGCCTAAAATGGACCCGGCAATCCTGGTAGCACGTACCGCGTTTGTCGGTGGTGTAAATAGCAACAACGTATACGTAATGGAAGGCGAAATAGCCAAATTGCGTAAGGTGGTGGCAGGCCGCATTTTTGGCGACCGTGTAGAAGTTCGCGAAGGCCTTAGCGAAGGCGACATAGTAATTACCAGCGGCCAGATTAACCTGGCAGACGGCTCAAAAGTAACCGTGCAGAAGTAACAGAGGAACCCGATAAATTTTTTGGCCGGTTGGCTGGTGGTTGGCGCTCAAAGCGCGAGGCGGATACTCTCCGCGTAGTGAACGAACGCATGCAACATCATTGGCCGATCAGGCCGCCAAACTAAACAGTATTATGAAAATTACTGAAGTATCCATAAAAAGACCTACCGTCGTAGTGGTGCTGTTCACCATCCTTACGCTGATGGGGATTATCAGTTACAAGTCGCTGAACTATGAGCTGCTGCCCAAGTTTTCGTCGCCGGTAGTGTCTATCACCACTGTGTATCCCGGTGCCTCCCCTTCCGAGGTGGAAAGCACGGTGACTAAAAAAATTGAGGACGCGGTAGCCTCCATGGAAAAGGTGAAGAAAATCATTTCTAAGTCTTCCGAAGGTCTTTCCAGCGTAACCGTAGAGCTGAACAACGATGCGAACGCGGATCTTGGTCTGCAGGATGCGCAACGTAAAATCAACTCCATCATTTCCGATCTGCCCGGCGATGCGAAAACGCCTTCGCTGAACAAGTTTTCGCTCGACGACTTGCCGATCATCACCCTGTCAGCCACCGCTAAAATGGACGACAAGGCTTTCTATGACCTGATCGATAAAAAAGTACAGCCAACCTTATCCCGTCTGCCGGGCGTGGCGCAGGTAAGCATCATCGGTGGCCAGGAACGCGAGATCCAGATCAGCATTGATCCGGCTAAGCTTGAGGCGTACAAACTTTCTATTCTGCAAGTGAGGAATATCATTACCAATGCTAACCTCGACTTCCCTACCGGTAAGGTAAAAACGACCGACCAGCAAATACTGGTAAGGCTTGCCGGTAAGTACAAAAACGTGGACCAACTGCGGGACCTGGTAATTACCACTACCGCAGACGGTTCGCAAATCCGCCTCGGCGATGTGGCGGATGTGCAGGATGCGCAGAAAGATGCAGAACGTATTGCGCGCCTCGATGGCGTAAATGCGATCGCCCTGAAGATCCAGAAGCAAACAGATGCAAACGCTGTAGTCGTGAGTGAGGAAACGAAAAAGGCAATCGCGAAAATTGAACAGGATTACGCTGTTAATGGTGTAAGCATCAAAATAGCGAACGACTCTTCGGACTTTACACTGGAATCTGCCGACTCTGTAATTCATGACCTGGTTATTGCGATCTTCCTCGTGGCGGCTGTAATGCTGTTGTTCCTGCACAGCTTACGTAACGCGATCTTCGTAATGATCTCGATCCCCGCTTCCCTCATCGCGACCTTTATCGGGATGAAGTTTATGGGCTTCTCGCTCAACCTGATGTCCCTGCTCGGTTTATCTCTCGTGGTAGGTATCCTCGTGGATGATGCGATCGTAGTACTGGAAAACATTTACCGTCACATGGAGATGGGCAAGAACAAAGTACGCGCGGCATATGATGGTGTGAAAGAAATCGGTTTTACCGTTACGTCCATCACGCTTGTAATCGTAGTGGTGTTCCTGCCGATTTCGCTTACGAATGGCTTGGTATCTATGATCCTGCGCGAGTTCTGCGTGGTGGTGATGATATCAACCATGTTATCGTTGCTTGCTTCGTTTATGATCGTGCCGCTGCTCTCCAGCCGCTGGGGTAAACTGGAGCACATGACGGGTAAAAATATTTTCGAAAAATTCATCCTGTGGTTCGAGCGTCAGCTGGAGAAATTTACCAACTGGATGACGCATCCTGAAATGGGCGCTGAAGCATAAACTGGCAACCGTTGGTTTGTCTGTTGCACTGCTCGTTGCATCGTTCATGTTGCTGGTAAAAGGTTACATCGGTGGTGAGTTTATCCCGCAGGGCGACCGTGGCCAGTTCATCGTGATGCTCGAAATGCCGAAAGATGCATCGCTGGAGCAAACGAACCTCACTACGCGTAAGGTGGAGCAACTGCTGCATTCGAAAAAAGAAATCACCGCATTGATCACCACCGTTGGTCAGACTTCAGAAGATGGTTTTGGTGCGTCGCAGTCCACTGCTTATAAATCAGAGATTACGGTAATGCTGGTGCCGGCGAAAGAGCGTGCCGATGCTGCCGATATCTATGCCGCAAAACTGAAGGGCGAACTGAACAAACAGTTGCCTGGCGTAAAAGTAAAAACCACGCCCGTAAGTATCATGGGTACTGCACAGAACGCGCCGATCGACCTCGTGGTAATGGGGCCCAGCCTCGATACTGCGATGGCTTTCGCAAAACAGGCCATGGCCGTGTTGCGTACCATCGAAGGTAGCAGTGAGGTGAAGCTTTCTGTAGAGGAAGGTAACCCGGAAATCAACGTGCAGGTGGACCGCGACAAAATGAGCGCGCTGGGCCTGTCACTGGACCAGGTGGGTGGTACGATGCAAACTGCTTTCAGTGGTACTGCCGATGATAGCAAAGTGAAATTCCGCCAGGGAGAATATGAATACGATATCAACATTCGCTTTGACGATTTTAACCGTAAGGATATTAACGATGTAAGCAATATCAGCTTTGTGAATAGCAAGGGCGAACTGGTGAAACTGTCTCAGTTTGCCACCATCACGGAGTCTTCGGGTCCGAGCCGCCTCGAGCGCCGCGATAAGAGTACATCGGTGAATGTGCAGTCGCAGGTAGTGGGTCGTCCGACCGGTACCGTAGCAGCGGAATTCGGTGAAAAGCTGGCCCAAATGCACAAACCTGTTGGCGTATCTTACCTGTTCGGTGGCGACGCCGAAAACCAGGGCGACTCGTTCGGCACGCTGGGCGCGGCGTTGCTGATCTCCATCGTATTGGTGTACCTGATCATGGTGGCGCTGTACGATAACTATATTTATCCATTCGTGGTACTGTTCTCTATCCCGCTGGCCATCATCGGTGCATTGCTGGCGCTGGCGCTCACGAACAACACGCTCAACATCTTCACTATCTTAGGTATGATCATGTTGATTGGTCTGGTAGCAAAGAACGCGATCATTCTCGTGGACTTCACGAACCAGATGAAAGAGCAGGGACAAAGTACGTACAACGCCCTCATCCACGCTAACCACGCACGTTTGCGGCCGATTCTGATGACTACGATCGCGATGGTGATTGGTATGTTGCCGATCGCGTTGGCAACAGGTGGTGTGGCCGCAACGAAGAACGGTCTGGCCTGGGTAATCATCGGTGGTTTGATTTCGTCGATGTTCCTTACCCTGATCGTGGTGCCGGTAGTATATGCGATCGTGGATAAAATCATGGCGAAATTCGGTATGGGTAAAATATCGAAGAAACGCCTCATCCGCCAGCGTATGGTGGCGCCATATGGCGAAGAGCTGAATGAGCGTGAAAACGCATCAGCACAAATGATGAACTAGTTGTAACAGCATAAAAATAATGTTACAAACAGTGTAACAGTTGTAGGTTTAACTAAATGGCCGGGATAGTCTTATCCCGGCCTTCTTTTTTTTTTTTTATGTAATCAGCTTTAGCTATTCTTTGCTTCCCCCGTTGCGTCGCACACTTCAGCCGCAGCGCTAGATCGGCATCTCGAATGAGATGTTCACTTTGGTACCCGCGGCGCCGCCCTCTTCATCAAACAGGTCATACACATCGATCCTGAATTGTGTGTTGAACAATGCTTTGTATAACTCCACGCGTTCCAGGCACAACTGCATGCCGCGCGATTGATAAGCGCCCTGCTTCAAGCCGCCGGTGCGGAGTTGCGCCGATTTTGCACGGCCTATGCCATTGTCAATCACTTCGCACAACAACATTTGCTCGCCGGGCTTTAACCAATTAATATGCAGTTCGCGATCGTGGTCTTTCGGCATAAGGCCATGCCAGATAGCGTTTTCGAGGAATGGTTGTATCAACATGCCAGGTACAAAATGCGAATCTGCATCTATCTGTTCATCTACCTGTATGTTGTATTTAAATGCTTTGTCTACCCGCAGTGCCTCTATATTTAAATAGTGTTGCAACAGTGTGATTTCTTCGTGCAGCGGAATAAAATTTTTCTCGGCATGTGTGAGCACCATGCGTAACAGTTTGGCAAAGTTGCTCAAATAGGAGGCGGCTTTATCTACCTGGTTAGTGAGAATACAATTATAAATGCCATTTAAACAGTTGAACAAAAAATGAGGGTTCATTTGCGATTTCAGCGACACAAGCCGCAGTTCCGATAACTGTTTGTGCAGCAGTTGCACTTCCTTTTCACGCTGCTGCGCTATTTCTTCCGCTATCGTTTTACCAATTTTTACGGCGCAGATAGCGGCTATGTTTTCCAACAAAGAAAGATGTTCCTGCGTATAAAAATACTTGTGCGAATGCTCGGAGTCGATGATGCCATACACCCTGCCTTCATAAAAAATTGGTACGGCAATTTCGGAAAAGCGTTGTTCATCGTCGAGTATATAACGCGTATCGCGGCTGGTGTCGCCAATAATTTCGGCGTGGCCTGTAGCGGCTACTGCGCCTACGATGCCGCGCCCTACCGGTATTTCTATCGGGTCGCGTATTTCGAAGCGCACCGGATTTTTGGGGCCATAGGCGGCGGTTTGCACAAGGCGCTGCCGCTTTTCGTCGAGCAGGTAAATAACACAGTCTTCGAAATTGAGTTGGGAGATGCAGTTTTTGGCTACGTCCCACATAATATCTTCAATAGTGTTTTTGCCATATAATGAGGTGGCGAAGTAGTTCAGCATTGCTTCCGCACGATATTTTCGGCGGTAGCGGAAAAACAAAAGAACGAACCATACTGCCGCGGCAAGCAGCAGGCCGGTAAAAAGGATGTATGGAAGGGACGGCATACGCGTATTCCGGTTTTAAGATAGCAAAGGTATCAGGCTACGGCGGAATTTTACGGCGATTCTCGTTTCACTAACCAGAAGGTACGATTTTTTAACCATAAATCCCGTACGGGCGGATGGTTTAGCCATTAAATGCTAAATATCTTCAATTCAATTATCTTTGTTGCCTTATGGAGCAGTTAGTACAGCAAATAGAAGCTTACAAGCAGGAAATTGCGGCGTTCAAACCCGCCAATGCCGAGGAACTGGAACAATACCGTATCCGCTTCCGGGCACCAAAGGCATTGTAAAGGCCACCTTCGGCGAGATGAAGGCCGTGCCCAACGAACAGAAAAAGGAATTCGGCCTGGTGCTGAACGCTTTTAAACAGGCTGCAGAAGCCAAATATGAGGAATTTGCCGCGCTCAAGGACAGTGCTGCTTCCGCTGCTGATGCCGGCCTGGACCTGAGCCTGCCTGCCGAACCGCAGCTGCTGGGTACCCGCCACCCGATTACCATCGTACGAAATAAGATTGTAAGCATATTCGAGCGCCTTGGCTTCAGCATTGCCGAGGGACCCGAAATAGAGGACGACTGGCACAACTTTACCGCCCTCAATCTCCCGGAAAATCACCCTGCCCGCGATATGCAGGATACTTTTTACATTAACCAGGACCCTGCCTGGATGCTGCGTACGCACACATCTTCCGTACAGGTAAGGGCCATGGAAAAGGGTGAACTGCCGATCCGGATTATTTGTCCGGGCCGCGTATACCGTAACGAAACCATTAGCGCACGCGCTCACTGCTTCTTCCACCAGGTAGAAGGTCTATACATTGCCGAAAACGTATCGTTCGCCGACCTGAAACAAACACTGTATCACTTTGTACAGGAATTTTTCAGCAAGGATGCGCAGGTACGGTTCCGTCCCTCCTACTTCCCGTTCACCGAGCCCAGCGCCGAAATGGACGTGACCTGCTTTATTTGCGGTGGTCCCGGCTGTAATGTGTGTAAGCATACCGGCTGGGTAGAGATCCTGGGTTGCGGCATGGTGCATCCGAACCTGTTGCGCAATTCCGGCATTGATCCGGAAAAATATACCGGCTTTGCTTTCGGTATGGGTATAGAGCGTTTAACCATGATGAAATATCAACTGAACGATCTCCGCCTCTTCTCTGAGAACGACGTGCGTTTCCTGCGGCAGTTCGAGGATGTGATTTAAACGAGCAACATGTTTACGGTCCACGAAATCAATAGCATTGCCGTTTGCGGCGCCGGTACCATGGGCGCCGGTATCGCGCAGGTAACGGCATCACATGGCTACTATACTATCCTGCTGGATGTGCACGAGCCTATGCTCGACAAAGCCCGCGAACAGATTGCGCAAAGTTTGTTGCAGCAGGTAGAGAAAGGCCGCATTTCGGCAGATGATGCATTGTCTGCACAAGGCCGCATCCGCTACGCCTCTGATCCGCAGGACTGCCTGGCCGACGTGATCATAGAAGCCATCGTGGAAAAACCGGCTGCGAAAGTGGCGTTGTTTAACCAGCTGGCGGAAGTGAACCACAGCGAAGCCGTGTTTGCGAGCAATACTTCTTCTCTTTCTATTGATGCCATTGCGCGGGAGGTGATGAATCCAGTCCGTGTGGCCGGATTCCATTTCTTTAACCCCGCCCCGGTGATGAAGCTGGTAGAAGTAGTGAGTGGCGCGCAAACCGCGCCCTGGGTGAGCGAGTTGCTGTACGAGTTGGCATTGCAGTTAGGTAAAACACCCGTGCGTGTAAACGATGCCCCGGGATTTATCGTGAATCGTGTGGCGCGTCATTTTTACCTGGAGGCCATGCAGCTGGCAGCCAGCGAAGCAGCCGGGTTCAAAACCATTGACACATTAATGGAGTCGGCCGGCTTTAAAATGGGGCCATTTGCATTGATGGACCTGATCGGCAATGATGTGAACCTGGCCGTAAGCACTTCTATGTACAACGCTTTTGACAAAGCCCCGCGTTTTGAACCGGGGAAAATGCAGCAGGATTTAGTGGAACAGGGGCATCTGGGCCGCAAAACCGGGAAAGGATTTTACGATTACAACAAATAGCAATATTCAGCGCATGATCTTAGTTACCGGTGGTACGGGTTTTTTAGGGAGTCACTTAATACGGACGTTGGTACAGGCGGGCAAGCCTGTAAAAGCGCTGTACCGTAAACATATTCCCGACCAGCTGGCGGATGTGCGCGATAAAGTAATGTGGGTAAAAGGCGACGTGCTCGACGTGACTGCACTGGAAGAAGCGATGGAGGACGTAACGCATGTGTACCATTGCGCGGCGGTGGTTTCCTTCAATCCCATCCACAAATACGAAATGCTGAAGATCAATATTGAAGGAACGAGCAACATCGTGAACCTTTGCATCGACTTCAACATACAAAAACTGGTGCATGTAAGTTCCGTAGCCTCTTTGGGGAGAGCGAAGGAAATGAAAGAGATCAGCGAAGAAAACAGTTGGGAAGAAAGCAAAAACAATTCGGCTTACGCATTAAGCAAGCACCTGTCTGAAATGGAAGTTTGGCGTGGTATTGCAGAAGGACTAAACGCGGTGATGGTAAACCCCTCCATCATCCTGGGCAGCGGTTATTGGGGCGATGGCTCCGGCGCGCTGCTGAAAAATGCCTGGAAAGAATTTCCGTTTTATACGCAGGGCATCAACGGATTTGTGGATGTGGAAGATGTGGTGAAAGCCATGGTGATGCTGATGGAGAGCGATATAACGAAACACCGCTTTGTACTGTCTGCTGCCAACTGGAGCTACCGCGACCTGTTTACTAAGATGGCGGAAGGGCTGCATAAAAAGCCGCCGCATATTGCCGCCAAGCCACGGATGGCTGCGCTGGTATGGCGCGTGGAAAAACTGAAGAGTTTTATTACCGGGAAACCTGCGCTGATTACCAGGGAAACGGCGCGGACGGCGCAGCTGAAGGTGTTTTACAATAGCGACAAAATTACGAAGATGCTGCCCGGTTATACCTTTAAACCGTTGGACCAGACGATCCGGGAAATATCTGCGAAGTATCTTGAATACAAAAAGACAAACTAAATACGCATGAGCAGTGCGCTCATAGCGGCCACCAATATCTTTTTCTGGCCCTCCTCCACTTTTACGCTTACCCACATGCGTGGCTGTTCGGCCACCATTACTGCCGCCAGCGTTTTTTTACCATCATGAAATTCGAAGCAGGGTTTTTCGTGCGAGTTCACGATGCCGAATTTGTTGTGTGCGGTGATGCGTAGCTCTTCTTTGCCGCTTCTTAAAATGCCGATACTGGCGTTGTCGTTCAGGTTCAGGTAGCTGGGGTCTTTGAGCAGCAGCTCCCAGGTTTGCAGCGGTTGCGCTTTGGTGCCGTTGATCCAGGCATAAAAGAGGGTGGCTTCGCCTTTTAATTCGGAAAGGTACTTTGGCAGCTTTTGTTCGGAAAAGGTAATGATGGGAGTGCGTAGTACCTGCACGAGCATATTTTCATCTTCGCCCTTTACCGTGAAATTGGACGCGTTTTGCGTGTTTTTGAACTGTGCCGACGGTGAGCCTGCAGCGATGCCGTTTTTGCGGGAGGACGTGCTGAAATTGCCCATTGTGACGGTTTTAGCACTGAACCAACCATCGTTGATGGTTACTTTCCATTCCTGTTCGGTGGTATATAGGTCGTCTTTGGCTGGAGCGGCGGCGGTGAGGCAGATGCAGGCGAAGAGGAAGGTGGCGATCCGTTTCATGGGTTGTGGGTTGTTTCGAGGTGCTAATTTAAAGGTTATTGCCGATATGGTGGGCTATGTATACATGGCCCTTGAACAACGGGTGCTTATTGGCCGGCAAAGTATACATGGCCCTTTAACAACGGGTGCTTATTGGCCGGCAAAGTATACATGGCTCTCAAACCATCCGCGTCCGCCATTTATAGACGGGTACCAAACGAAAACGCCCCGGCAGTACCGGGGCGTCCATATAGCTATTCCGCTTTCGCGTTCGTAATTCTTTCCCAGATCTCCGGAATCCTCTTGATCCACGCTAATTCACGCTTCTTCGCTTTCGCATCTTCCGCAGGATAACCAAAGTATACCTTGCCGCCTTCGAGTGAACTTGGTACGCCGCTCTGTGCCAGTACCACCGCATTTTTACCGATGGT
Source organism: Chitinophaga sedimenti (assembly GCF_023156195.1). Lineage (GTDB taxonomy): Bacteria > Bacteroidota > Bacteroidia > Chitinophagales > Chitinophagaceae > Chitinophaga > Chitinophaga sedimenti. The sequence goes on along the minus strand of NZ_JAKUKA010000001.1, from coordinate 4,818,287 downwards.
CAGGTCTTTGGATACACCCACCTGTCCCCATAGTATTACATTGTCTTCAATAATCGCTTTGCCACCGATCCCTACCTGCGCGGCAAACAGGCAGTTTTTACCGATTACCGCACCGTGGCCGATATGAATCATGTTGTCCAGTTTGGTGCCGCGACCAATGATCGTATCGCCGCTCACGCCCTTATCGATGGTACAACCCGCACCGATTTCCACATCGCTTTCAATGATTACCCGGCCGCAGCTTTCCAGTTTATCGTACATCACTTCGCGGTCGGCGCGTTTCTTGAAGTAAAAGCATCGGAGCCGATTACGGTGCCTGCCTGGATGATCACGTTATCGCCGATGACGGTATGGTCGTAAATGGTAACATTGGGATGAATAAGGCAGTTTTTACCAATGCGAACATGGTGACCCACAAACACATTCGGTTGCAATACCGTGCCTTCCCCGATTACCGCAGTATCGCTGATGGGCGTATGCGCCGGTACAAAGGGACGGAAGCGTTTCACCAGGCTAACATATGCGCTGAAGGGATCGTTGGTCACCAGCAGGGCTTTGCCGGCGGGACAATCCACCTTTTTGTTAATAATGATGATGGTGGCTGCCGAATTAAGGCAGGCGTTATAGTACTTTTCGAAGTCAACGAAAGAGATATCGCCTTCCGTTACCTTATGGATCTCGTTGATGCCGGTTGCCTGTAAACTACTGTTCCCTACAAGCTCTGCGCCTATCAGCGCAGCTATTTCCGTAACCGCGATCGGTGATTCAAACTTCATAAGATGGATTGTTAAGTGAAGCAAAGTTATGGAATTACTGTACGCTGATCGTAACACATCTTCTCCCATCATTACCGTACTGTTATCCACAAATTTTTTAAAGCTGTGAATAAAATTTTTTGCAAATTTTTTCTTTTGTCATGAAATTCTTTTTAATATTGTGTAGGGAAATTTATTTCCCTGTACTTACTAACCCATTCACATAATAAGAAAGTCTGATTGTTCACACAGTCGGACTTTTTTATTCCCTCTGGAACGCTTTGTTCATGCGGCTTTCAACCGGCGAGTTCAAAATCATCTCAACATACTGCACGTACATCAACCTTAAAAAACACCTGGAAATGTACCTGTTGATAAATTCCGAAAATGCCGTTGAGCATCCTCCGAAAGGAAAAAGATAGGTTTTAAACCAGATCGGTTCGAAAAAAATCGGAGATATGGGAGTTAGTCCTGCAGGTTGGCCATTTTAATCAGCTGCTGCAATTGAAGGATGCGGATTTTTTTACCAGAGAGATCGATCACCTTTTCCTTTTTGAACTCGCTCAGCAGGCGAATCGCCGACTCGGTTGCCGTGCCTACCAGGTTGGCAATTTCTTCGCGCGAAAGGGTCACGTTGATGGTTTGTTCATCAGCTTCGAGGCCATACGTTTCTTTGAGGGTAAGCAGTGTTTCGGCCAGGCGTTCTCTTACCGGTTTCTGGGAAAGATGGGTGATTTTGGTTTCGGCTCTCCTCAGTTCGCTGGTGAGAATCTGCATCATGCGCAGCGACAGTGACGGGTCCTTTTGCAGAATGCGAACAAAAACCTCCTTGGGAACGAAACATACGGCGCTATCTTCCAGCACCACCGCGGTAGCGGTATACGTTTCATTACTGATGAGCGCTTTATAGCCGATAAGATCGCCGGGTTTGCAAAGGCGGATAATTTGTTCGCGGCCGTCGTCGCCACTATGGGTAAGTTTTACTTTGCCGGTGTTGATGGCGTAAATGCCATAAGGATGGCTGCCTTCCTGGAATATGATATCGCCCCTTTTGTAGACGGTGCACTGCTTGGCCGCAGCCAACGTTGTGGTATGCTCATCCGACGCGGTCACAAACACATCGTTCATCCGTTTATTACAATACTGGCACGCGATATTTTCTATGATCATACTCGGAACTCATAATCAGGCATGAGGATTTGCAAAAGTACGGAAATACAGCCCCCGACCAAGGGTTTTTGGTCCCGTTTGAGCAGGGTGTGCAATGAGTATCCATGTTCCTCCTTTTCAAAAATCCTACTTTTGCTTTTTTAGGAAGATATGCCACTACGCTACTACATTGTATATAAACCTTACCATGTACTCACCCGCTTCGGCCGCGAGGGCGACAAGCAGGTGCTGGCCGACTTTTTCGACGTACCCAAAGACGTGTACCCGGTGGGCCGGCTCGACTACGACAGCGAAGGGCTGTTGATACTCACCAACGACAAAAATCTTAACCATCGGCTGCTCGACCCGAAGTTTGCCCATGAACGGGAGTACTGGGTACAGGTAGATGGTGCCGTAACACCCGAAGCGGTGGCGCAATTACAAAAGGGCGTAACCATCAACATAGATGGAAAGGACTACCGTACACGTTCCGCCAAAGCACGGTTGTTTGGGGAAGAACCCGCCGTACCGGAACGCAATCCCCCATCCGTTTCCGTAAAAGTATTCCGGCGCCCTGGATCAGCCTTACCCTGAACGAAGGCAAAAACCGGCAGGTGCGCAAGATGACCGCCGCTACCGGTTTTCCCACGTTGAGGCTTATCCGTTACCGGATAGAACGGCTTACGATAGCAGGGATGCAGCCCGGCGACCTGGTAGAAATGACGCGAGGGGAGCTTTTCAAGGCGCTGTTCGATAAATAGACCAGCCTCCCGACCACCGCTCCTTTGCGCTTTGCGCTAATTTAACTAGGTTTGTTGCGTACAAACTTAGTCTATGTTAAAATCCATGACCGGCTTCGGCCGTGCAGAGTTTACCGGAACGATACCACCATCATCGCAGAAGTAAAATCGCTGAATGGCAAACAGTTCGAGGTGAACCTGAAAATGTCACCCCTGTTAAAGCCCTACGAGTTTGATATCCGCAACCAGCTGCAGGCAGTACTGCAACGCGGTACTATCGACGCTACCATCAACATTAAACAGAATGGGGCTACCCGCCCTGTGGTGATTAACAGCGAGCTGGCCAAATATTACCACTCCGCTATCACTTCACTGGCAACAGAACTGCGCCTGCCGCAGGACGATATGCTGAACGTGCTGATGAAGCTCCCCGAAGTAGTAACCCCGCTACCGAACAAATTACCGAAGCAGAATGGAACGAAGCGCTGGACGTATTGAAGCTGGCCCTGAAAGAACTGGACGAACACCGCCAGGACGAAGGCGCCATGTTGCAGAAAGACCTGCTGCTCCGCATCGATAACATTACGGCCTACACCGAAAAAGTACGCGAACTGGACCCGCTGCGCAAAGATAAAGTGCGTACACGCATTGAAACGCTGCTGGCCGAGTATGTAGGTAAGGAAAACGTGGACGGCAACCGCATGGAGCAGGAGCTCGTATTTTACCTGGAAAAACTGGACATCAGCGAAGAGCTCATCCGCCTGGAAAATCACCTCCGCTACTTTAAGGAAATGCTGAAAGACGACGACGCCGCCAAAGGCAAGAAGCTGGGCTTCGTGCTGCAGGAAATTGGCCGAGAAATAAACACCACCGGCTCCAAAGCAAACGATGCCGCTATTCAGCAATGGGTGGTAATGATGAAAGATGAATTGGAAAAAGCAAAAGAACAGGTACTGAATGTTTTGTAATACCAGAAATATCCCGCTGGCAGGCGCCGTACTGGGCCTGCTGTTTTACGTGGCCGCCTGTAAGCCGCCCAAGCTGGACACCTATGAAAAGAACCTCGAGATTCCCGGTCATTCCTGGAAATCCGATTATATCCCCTCTTTTGAATTAAATATTGCACCCGAAGACACCGGGTACTTTTATACGCTTTATGCTAACGTGCGCCACCGCGACAGCTACCCTTTCAGCAACCTGTGGCTCGTAATCCGCATTATCTCGCCAGATAACAAGGTGGACAGCCAGCGTGTAGAATTGCCACTGGAAGATGTTACCGGGAAGTGGCTGGGCAGCGGGACCGACGATATTTTTGAACACCGGGTGCTCATTAACCAACGTGGCGTTTTCGCCAAGCCGGGCGCCTACAAATTCAGCTTTCAACAAAACATGCGGCAGGATCCACTGTCCGGCGTTATGAACGTGGGACTGCGCATCCAGAAAGATACGCTTAGGCTTAGATAGATGAAAAGGATATTCCATAAGCTGGAGAGCGGGAAGATGGTAACACCTGTGTACTTATTCCTGCTTATCTACACCATCATGGCGCTGGTGTGGTGGGGCGTACTGCTGTTTCGCCAGAGCGCGGAAATTACAGGGTACGAACGCGAGAACCTCGCCATGCGGGTCGACAGTCTGAAACGGCCCATGGAATACCGGCTGGCCGAACAGCGGATTACGAAGAACGAAGATCTGCGCACTTTTAAGTTTATTGGCGAAGGCGCTATTTTTATGATCATACTGCTGGTGGGCGCCTGGCTCGTATACCGCGCCATCCGCAAGCAACTCAAGCTGCAACAGCAGCAGCAGAACTTTATGATGGCGGTGACCCACGAACTGAAATCGCCCATCGCCGCCGCTAAACTGAATCTCGAAACCATCCGCAAACGTAAGCTGGACGAAGAGAAACAACACAAACTGATTGACAATACGATCCGGGAAACCAACCGCCTGGACCAGCTTTGTAACAACATTCTGCTGGCGTCGCAGTTCGAAAACCAACGCTATCAGCTTTACCAGGAACAGGTAGACTTGTCGTCGCTGGTGCAGGCCGGCACCGATGAAATAGCCGGGCGCGTAACCTCCCACCGCATTCATTCAGACATCCAGCCGGATATATGGGTCGATGCAGATAAGTTTATGCTGCAGATTGTGTTGAGCAACCTGGTGGAAAATGCCATCAAATACGTACCCAAAGGAACGGATATCGAAGTAAAGCTGTTTGAAAAGGACCGGCTGCTGAAATGGCAGGTCATTGACGCAGGTCCGGGTATACCGGCTGACGAAAAGGACCGCATCTTCCAGAAGTTTTATAGAATAGGAAACGAGAATACCCGCAGTGCCAAAGGATCCGGGCTGGGTTTATACCTTACCAGGAAGATAATTGAACAGCATAACGGCACGATTGTAGTAAAGGATAACGCACCCGCGGGCACGATATTCGAAATCACCCTTGGCGAATATTCTGTACAAAGCGCATAGAAATTAACGAGTTGTCAGTAAATTTATAGAGCGCCCCGGCTGGTTTACCGCGGGCCAAATCATTCAGCATATGAAAGAAGCTACTAAAGCATCAATATTACTGGTAGAAGACGAGGAAAACCTCCGGGAAGCCCTGAAGCTGAACCTGGAGCTGGAGGGGTACGAAGTGACCGCTGTAGATAACGGCACTACTGCTTTGAAGGCTGTTAAAAACGAATATTTCGACCTGATCATACTGGACATCATGCTGCCCGAAATGGACGGCATTGCAGTTTGCGAAAACATCCGCATCCAGAACAACGAAGTGCCCATCTTGTTCCTGAGCGCCAAAAACAGCAGCGCCGACCGCGTACTGGGTCTCAAAAAGGGCGGCGACGACTACATGACCAAGCCCTTTAACCTGGAAGAGCTGCTGCTGCGCGTAGAAAAACTCATCGTAAAAAATAAAAAGATCCGGGATAAAGACAGCGTGCCCAACGTTTACCGCTTCGGCAGCAACACGATTGACTTTGCCGCACAGGAATGCGTAGGTAAAGATGGTAAGCATCATGAGCTTTCTAAAAGGAAACCATGTTGCTCAAGCTGCTCATCGAAAACAAAGGCGAGGTAGTAACCCGCGAAAAGATATTACAGGTGGTTTGGGGGTATAATGTTTATCCTACCACTCGCACCATCGATAATTTCATTCTTAACTTCCGCAAGTATTTTGAAGAAGATAGCCGTAACTCGCGGTACTTCCATTCGGTACGCGGGGTTGGTTACAAGTTTACAGACGTTTGATAAGGGGCTGAAAAGCCCTTTTTTAGTGCCATCTCCCTCCGTTTGTTAATGCGCTAAACCGGTTTATCTCATTCAGAGCCAATTATCGCTCAATCCCCTCCTCTTATCTTTCAAATGTCGCCTAATAATAATTGGCGGTTTTTTGCCTAGCGCCGGGCCTCTATATTTACATATATCTGAGGACCAAAACAGCCCCTGCAGTTACAGTTTATTGTGTTGAATACGTTAAGTTATATTTTTAGACACGCCAGTTGGCTCTACTGGGCGGTTTCCATATCCGGGGCAATTGCCTTCTGCAGCCTTATCATCTGGCGCGAACGTAAGTGGAAGGTAAAAATGCGCAGACAACAGGAGGTGAAACAGTCATGGCGCTCGCTGGAGCTGCACGCTTTCCAGGCGCAGCTCGACCCCTCATTTATTTTCAACAGCCTGAGTGCGATCCATAATTTTATTCTTACCACCAGCACCGACGAAGCCAGCCGGCATTTAATGAGCTTTGCCAAGTTGATGCGCCTGACGATTGAAAACAGCCGCCGCGAATGGATTACATTGGCCGCAGAGCTGGAGGCGCTGGAGTTGTACATTCAGCTGGAACAACTGCGGTTCGGACAAAAGTTCACCTGTCATATTAAGGTGATGAGAGATGTGGACAGGGAACAAACCATGATCCCGCCCTTCATCGTCCAACCATATGCCCGCCATGCCATCTACCGCCGACTCCTGCTGCGCCAGCAGCCTCCGGCGGTTACCTGAATATTGAAGTGGGACATACCCGCAATAATCTTTACATCCGCCTGGAAGATAATGGGGCTTATCGTCCCGCAACGCTACCACCCGATGCAGGCAACGAAGGCGCTGAAATAGCCGCCGAGCGCATTCAGCTGATGAATGTACGGTACGATACACACGCCGAAATCATCACCCGCCACCTCTACGACCATCACCGCCGTATAGAGGGTACGTACACGGTAATTACCCTGCCGGATACCGCCGCCGGCGTGGTGGCAGAGCAGGAGAAAAAACTGGCGGGTGCGAGCTAACCAAGCCGTATATTTACAGCAGGGTTTTACGCTTATTTCTTCTATTATGCAGGCAATTATTGTTGACGATGAAATGCATTGTCGCGAAGTACTTCAGATACTGCTGAACAGGCATTGTCCTGATGTGGAAATCGTGGCGCAATGCGAAAACGGCCAGCAGGGCCTCACCGCGATAGAAAAGTTGCAGCCGCAACTGGTATTCCTTGACGTGGAAATGCCAGGTATGACCGGCTTCGAAATGCTTAAACAGTGTTCGTCCCGTTCCTTTTCCATTATCTTTACCACTGCCTATAACCAATACGCTATACAAGCCTTCCGCCACAGCGCGCTTGATTTTTATTGAAACCGGTGGATAAGGATGAACTGGTGGAGGCGGTAGACAAAGCCCTGGCAAAGCGGCAGGACGGGTCGGACAAGCATGTGAACAGTTTGATGCAGTACCTGTACCAGCACATTCAGCCGAACGAGCGGCTCGCCTTTCCTACTATGGATGGTTTGCGCATGATGGCCATTAAAGATATTACGTACTGCGAATCTGAAGGCGGTTATACACGTGTGTTTACGCAACAGTCGGAAAAGCCGTTGATCATTTGCCGTACGTTAAAAGAAGTAGAGGAAGTACTGGGAGAGAAAGGTTTTTCCGCGTGCACCACAGCTTTATGGTCAACCTCTCGTACATGGATAAATATATTAAGGGCGATGGCGGAGAAATTATCTTAAGTGATGGAAAAAATATTCCTGTTTCCCGGAACAGGAAACAGGAATTCTTATTAAGAATAGAAAGGTTATAACGTTTTGATGCTGGTAGCCGGCACCCAGCCAGTTTTGCCGTCGTTCAGCCCCACTTTGTAAAAATCGCTGGTTTGGTCCAGCACTTCCACACGAAAGCCTTCTTTTATATCGAATACGTCTTTACTGTCACCATCCGGCGCAGCCTTGGCTTTGGCGGCAGACATAGCGATGGCCACATCGTGCGTATTGGCGCGGTGATGCACCCAGGCGGCCATCACGAAGTAGGTGATAAAGCAAACTGCTGCCACGTAGCTCCCGATTTTCAGCAGGGTTTTGCGGCCGGCGAAACGATATGCGCCGTACAGCGCTATAAACGCCCAGCATAGTACGATGGCGCCTGTAGCCCAACCGTTGGCGGTATGCATGCGTTGTGCATTTATCCACCATTTTTCAAAAAACAATAAAGGAAGCGATTGTGCTGTACTGCCGATTTTTTGATTGGCCAGCGCAAGGTTACGCGGTGCGGTTTCATTCGCCGGATCGAGCAGCAATGCCTTCTCGAAACAGTATACTGCTTTGCCCAGCGCGTTGCTGCGGTAAACGCATTGCCGGCGTTCACGTATAGTTCGGGCGACAGGAAAGCTTCATCGATCAGTTGCTGATAAAGGGCTGCAGCCTCGGTATATTGTTGTTGTTTGTACAGGGCATTGGCTTTTTCGAAACGCTGCTGCGGCGGCGTAGCGGCCCATACAGCGTGTGCAGCCAATATGGCCGCTGCGAAAAACAGTAAGCGGATAGTGAGGATAGCGCGTTTCATAGTGGGTATTGGTTGAGGCCCGTTCAGGCCATTACTTTTTCAGATCGTCTTCCAGCTTGCTGATTACATCGATCGCCTGGCGGTAGGTGTGCTGGCGCGACTGGCTGCTGCCGGTAGGTGCATACAGGGCCATTTCACAATTGTCCAGCAACTCGAATAACTCGCGGGTGCTGCTTTCTTCCACTTTATCCTGCAATTTTTCCTGCACCAGCTGTTTGCTGAGTTCCGCCATCGGGATGCGCAGTTTATGGCTTAAGTAGCCCCATACCGCACGGGAGGTTTCTTCGTAAAATGCTTTGTCTTTTTGTTCTTTCAGATAACGTGCCGCCAGCTCCGGGCGTTTCAGCGCTACCTTGTTCGCATTTTTGTGTTTCAGTAAACCGGCATTATTGCTTTGGTACTGCTGGTTGCGGCGATAAGCCACCACTCCGCCATACAGGAGGAATGGCAGGATGAGCAGCGCCCAGAAGAGCGGTTTGCCAAACAGGTAAGGCGTTTGTTTTACCCAGCCTTTTACGGTTGGATAAATGTTGGAAAGGTCGTTGCGCCCAACATTGCTGTAGTCTTGCTTTTCGCGATTGGCGTTTTTGCCCGCGCTTACCGTCAGCGGGAAGTCGGAGGAGCGCAATACTTTATATTCGCCCGCTTTGGGGTCGAAGTAGCTGAACTCCACAGCAGGCAATACCTGGCTGCCTGCCTCGCGCGGCATAAAAATATATTCGAACGTACGCGCGCCGCTAAGCGGGTTGCTGTTTTTATCGAGGTTATCGGTTACTTTCGGATCAAACTTTTCGAAGGCGTCCGGGACGTTTACTTCCGGAGCGCGCATCAGGTTTACGTTACCGGTACCGCTGATGGTCACCTTTAAAGTCACCGCATCATCTGTGCTCAGCGCTTTTTTATCCGCTACCGCACTCATTTCAAAATGGCCTACGGCGCCGGTAAAGCTGGCCGGACGATTTGCCGCCGGTAGCGGTTTTACAGTGATCGTTACCGGGTTGCTTTTTATCTTATAAGGAATGTCTTCGTACGTTACTTCCGGGCGGTTGAAATAGTCTTCGAAGAAAGGATCATCGAACGGACTGTTGCCGAACACATCCCGGAACATGGGATCGTCGAGTTGCTGGTTGCGGCGGGTATTAGCGCCCAGTCGCAGCAAACGCACCTGGTTATCTACTTCTGCCGGGTCCAGTTCCAGCTGGCCGCTTTGTAGCGGGAACAACATGGTTTTGCGGATAGTAAATACTTTGAACTGCTGGCCGTTTACCGTTTCCATGGTGCCCTGCGGCGGATTTGGCAGTTCCACGTCTTTAGCGGAAAAGCCTTTAAAGGCAGGTACTTTCGTTACGCTGGAAGAGGTTTGCAGGCGGGTGTACAGCTTGTAAGTAGCCGTCACCTGTTCACCTTCGTATACATTGGTTTTATCTACTTCTACTTTTACAAAGACATTTTTGCGGAGCTTTTCATTTACATCTTCGCCGGGACGGACAATCGAAGGCGATTCTTCCATCGGCGCGCGGCGTCCATACCGCGGTTGCTGCGCAGGCTGTTGCTGCTGTGGCAGGTTGTTGCGGTTGGTGCGACCGCTGGTCACCTCAATATTTACCGGGTTCGATTTCTTGTTCACGCCATCTACCCGTGCAATGGCACCCGGGATCGTAAAGTTGCCCGTACGTTTGGCCTTAAGCAGGTAAATCACAGCCACCTGCTGGCTGCGCGTACCGTTTACGATCGATGTGCTGGTGGACTGCATCGGCCCCTGTATGATCTCGAAATCTCTAAAATCCGGGGGCGTCAGTTGCGAGAGGTTAGGCGCGTTTTCCAGTACGAACTGTAGCTGCAGGTACTCGTCCATAGAAATGGTGGTGCTGCTTACCTGCGTAACGAAGCGGAACTCCTGTGCCATTGCCGCAAAGGCAAAGCAGCAAGCCAATAATGTTAAGATACTTTTTTACCTATCCGGATCATATAAATCATCAAAAACAAATTTAACCAATGCCTTCCCCCTAAAATATTAAAAACAAGTTAAAAGTAAGTTAAAAATAAGGTGTTGGGCAGATACTAAAAGCGTCTGCTGTAAAGGGTTTCGGCATACTAAAAAGGCTTAGCTGATATCTCCCAGTATGGGACGAAGCATAATGTCTTCCACCACGGTTTGTGGGGCGAGGGTATAGGCGCTCCAGATAACGCTGGCAATGTCTTCGGGTGGCATCATGCGATCGGGTGGGGCCTCAAAACCTTCCCAGGAAGCCGTGAGTGTGGGGCCCGGGCTGATGCTGGTTACTTTTACGCGGTGTTCCTTCAATTCTTCACGCAGGTTCCCCGGAGAAGCCGAGCAGGGCATATTTGGTTATACTGTAAGATCCCCCGTTCGGGTAGGCCTTATGGCTGGCGGTGGAGCACAGGTTAAAAATGTGGCCTTTATTGCGGGCGATCATGTCCGGCAACAGGGCGCGGGTAAGGTGGTAGGCACTGTATAGGTTCACGGTCATCATCTTTTCAAGATGCCCATCTTCTTCCTGGTATAGGGCACCTGGCACAAAAATGCCGGCATTGTTTACGAGTATATCTATCGACCCAAACTCCGCTTTTACCTTTTGGGCAAAGGCCAATACGGCGGCTTTGTCGCCCATATCAGCTGCTTCGGCCAGTACTTTAACCGACGGATGTTGCCGGCGGATGCCATCGGCGGCTTCCTGCAGGTGTTGCGCGTTGCGGGCGCAAATGGCCACATTAAATCCTTCACGGGCCAGCCTTTCGGCTACTGCCCTGCCAATCCCTTTGCTGGCGCCTGTAATGACTGCGTTCATAGTGTGCTCAAACGTTTTTAACAGGATAAAAATAAATCCTTTGCCATACTTGTACTAATTTTGTTGATCGCGCTAAAGTGAAGAATGATGAAGTATAAACATATTTTTTTCGACCTGGACCATACCCTCTGGGACTTTGAGACCAATTCCACGCATACCCTGCAACATCTTTACGAACTGAACGCCCTCAGCAACAGGGGCATTGCTTCTTTCGACGATTTTTATACCCGTTACACCATACATAATGATAAACTGTGGGACCGCTTCCGCAAGGGATTCATCAACCGGAAAGAATTACGTTTTAAGCGTTTCTGGCTAACATTCCTGGAGTATAAAATTGCGGACGAAAAGTTGTGTAGTCTCATGAGCGAGCAGTTCCTGCAGGTGCTGCCTACACGCACCGCGCTGTTTCCCTATGCCATTGAGGTGCTGGATTACCTGGCCGCGAAAAACTACCCGTTACACCTCATCACCAACGGTTTTGAGGAAACGCAGTTCCTGAAAATGAAGAACGCGGGCATCTCCCACTACTTTACCCATGTAATCACTTCCGAAGGCGCTGGCAGCCTGAAGCCGCACCGCGAAATATTCGACTATGCGATGGCGAAAGCCGGAACTACGGCCGAAGAAAGCATTATGATCGGCGATACGCTGGATGTGGATATCCTGGGTGCGCAGAACGTGGGCATGGACCAGGTGTATTTTGGTCCGGGTAAGCCGGGGTCCCCGGTATTACCGACCTATTCGATCAGCTGTTTGAGCGAGCTGAAGAAGATCCTTTAATAGATATACACTCAGTGTTACATGCATATAGGATAGCTATACAAGGATAAAGCATATACAAAATAAAAAAGCGCTACCGTAAGGCAGCGCTTTTTCAATTATGGCATACTTGATTTAACTTTTTGATGCCGGTGTTTTAGCCACCGGTTTCGCCGTTCTCAAAGCCGCTGTTTTGCTGGGCTGGGTGCAGCATGATTTGCCTTTTTCGCCCGGTTTGCAGGCTGCCTCCTTTTTATCCTTTTTAGGCTCGGCCTTTGTTTTATCCTGCGCAACAGCGGTGGCGGCGAAGCAAAGAACGATAGCGGCGGAAGCAAATACTTTCTTCATAACTGCGTTATTTAGTTTAAAGTTAAGGTATTAAGGCCAAAACAAACTGTTAAAACATTAAGACAGTGTAGCGATCACCGTTTGACCGTTACGTACGATCTCGTTCAGCTTCACGTTCACCTTAGTGCCAACAGGCAGGTAAATGTCTACGCGGGAGCCAAATTTGATAAAGCCCATTTCACTGTTCTGCTCCACTTTCATACCTGCTTTCATGTAATTAACGATCCTGCGGGCCAGTGCACCTGCAATCTGGCGAACAAGGATTTCGTTATTTTTATTAGCGATTACCACGGTGTGGCGTTCGTTTTCGGTAGATGATTTAGGGTGCCAGGCTACCAGGTATTTACCGGCGTGGTATTGCGACAACTTGATTTCGCCGGCAATCGGGTTGCGGTTTACGTGTACGTTGGCCGGACTCATGAAAATAGAAATCTGCAACCGTTTGTCTTTGAAGTACTCTGCTTCAAAGGTTTCCTCGATCACTACCACTTTGCCGTCGGCGGGGGCAATAACGAGATTCTCGTCAGCTTTAAACACGCGGCTGGGTACGCGGAAAAAGGAAATGATAAAGAGCCAGAACACGAGGGAGATGAACAGCAGTCCCCAGGTAACGGCCGGGTAAGCGCTGGTGAAATAATATATGATGCCGTTAATAACTGCCAGGGCCACTAAAACCAATAAAATCGTAGCCGTTCCTTCGCGATGGATTGTCATCTTTGTTTTGATTATTTAAGAATTAGATATAGTGTTTGCTATGCATATTTACCGCAAACCGCGGTACGAAGTTAATTATTCTCAGTGAAGGAAAAAGTAAACGTACAGCCAGGCAAAGGGGGAGGCCAGCAGTAATGAATCGAACCGGTCGAGGAAACCGCCGTGGCCGGGCATCATGTTGCCGGAATCTTTTACCCCTGCCAGTCTTTTTAGTTTTGATTCCAGTAAATCGCCCGTTGTGCCGAACACTGCGGCAATTCCCGCCAGCGCCAGCCAGTGCTGAAATGGCAGTACGGTTCGTCCCCAGAACCAGCCAAACACACCTGCCGTTGCAACAGCCAGGATCATACCGCCAATGGAACCTTCTGTGGTTTTCTTAGGCGAAATAGTCGGGAAAAATGGGGTACGGCCAATCAGCGAGCCCACGATATAGGCCATGGTATCGTTTATCCAGATAAAAATGATCAGTAATAATGGTACCAGGTAGCCAATGGGTTTGCCGGAGGGCAGGGTGAATTGCAGCACATCGTTATTACGCATATCTACCAGCATACCCATGGAGATGGTTACGTATAGCAGGCCCAGGGCAGAATAGCCCATGTTTTTGAGCGAAAAGGTGTTGTTCATCAGTATTTCGCCCAGGGGTAAAACCATCATAAATACGATGGCGATGGCCCAGCCTAAAAAGCCCAGCGACAGGGTTTCACCGCCGAACTGGTCGCCGGAAAAGGCCATCATAATGCCACAACTGGCGATGAGTACGCCATAGCGGTGCCAGCTGGATATCTGCTCATACTCCGGATCTATTTTTCGCACCAGCCGGAAGTACTCCTGCAGGGCAAAGAAGTTCACGATGAAAAAGAGCAGGAAGAAGGTAAAGGACGTATACAGTATGCCCCCGAGCATGATGGCTACAAAAAAGAGGGCGGATATTGTGCGGGTAATGAAGGTCTTCATTGACAGGCCGTAAAGCTATATTTGATCAGTTACAAAGCTAAAAATTGTTTTCAATGTTCGCACCCGCGTCACGAATCAGGTTTTCGGCGGCAGCTTTCTGCGACACATGAACGTATACTTCCTCCATTCCCGGCAGCATTTGCTGGAAAGCAGACGATTGTTTGCTTAATAATACGGCGCTGATGCCATTTTCGATGAGCATGCCTTTTACCAGTTCCGCCTGAAAGCCCTGCGGGCTTGAAAATACTTTAATCCAATCTTTTTCCATTATTCTTCATTTTGATGTTGTGAAACAGATAAAACGTTGTTTTTGTTGCTGCGGCGCATCATGGCGAACAGCGCGATCACCACCAGTGCGCTCAGCGCAGTAATATACCAGGCATAACTTTCGTCGCTCTCGGTTTCGTTGCCGTTAAAATAGAACAATAATACGCTCAATGCGTTATTGCAAAAGTGAGCAATGATGGACAGCCATAGGTTACCGCTGAACAAGTATATAAAGCCAAGCACCATAGACAACGCTACGCGTGGTACAAAACCCGGGGCTTCGAGGTGAATGGCCGAAAAGATAATAGAGGTAATGATCACGGCGGCGACGCCACTTCCGGTGATTCCGGCAAATACGCGCTGCATGGCGCCGCGGAAAAATACTTCTTCGGCAATAGCTGGCAATACGGCGGCTATTAACAGGTTTACCAGCAGGTCGCCAATGCTTTTGGCTGCTAACATGGCTTTGGTGCCTTCTTCTGCTGACTCCTGAATTTTGCGCAGTGTGTCGCCTACCGGCCACCCCGCGTTCCATTCGGCGAGCCAGGCTACAAGTGGCAGGGCGGCTGCCATAATAAGAAGAGAAAATACGAGGTTGTAGACAGACGGGGGCGATTGAGCCCAAGTGCCGCCGCAGGCCGGGGTTCACGGAGGTAAAGAAAAAGTGCGGCAGGTACAAGAAAAACAATGAAAGTATATAAAAATTGTGCTAATTTCAGAGAGTTAGCAAGGCCGGAATCCTTTTTGACAGCCGATAAGAGCTCTTCTAACGTGTAGCCGCCCGAGATAGCCGAAATGAGCATGGGGCTGCCAAAGGAGTAGAGGAAGAAGAAGCCGATAAAAAGCCAAGTAAAGTAGCCAGTTGCGCCGATGCCGGTTGTTTATTAAGGAAGCCGTTCATGATCGTTCTCAGTATAAATTTCTGTAAATTTACATTGTGTTTTCCAGTTGACGGTTCCGCAGCGTCATAATCGCCTTTTTTAAGTTGGTAAACTGTGGGAAGAAAGCGGTTTTTACGGTTGTAGGTATACTAACTAACATCATCCTTCCGGCATAACGTGACAACAGGAACAGCAATACGAGGTAAAAATCCCCTAACCGGAGTTAGCTCCCGAACAGTGAACGTCATAACAAACACTACTCAGGGAAACGGCACGGAATATGAATGCACATCCACGTAGAAATATACAGTTCACAATCAACAACTTGTGGCAGATCCGGAGAAGAACGGCGAATTCAGGACGCAACTAAAGGTATAAATAAGCTCCCCCAAGAGGCAATAAAAAACAGTAACCGGAAAAGAATGGGTTCGTTGAAAGTGTGGTTCAGCATCAAAAAATGTATCCCCAAAAATCAACAAAAAAATTACTTCACATGGCCACCGCATTTAAAAATCAGAAAAACGAAGTCTGGAAAGACTTGCAGAAAAAATAAATCTGCCTTGCGTAAAAAGTATGCCGTGTCAAATCTTGGCAGGGTAATCAGCTATTCCGAAGATTATGACGACGGCAAAGTACTTACCGGTTCCACGGTAGAAGGCTACACGGTGCTTAATATCAAGCCTGCCGACACTTACCAGTCGCTATACCTCCACCGCGAAGTAGCCAAGCTGTTTTGTTCGAAACCTGGCCGCAGCCACCGGTACGTAATACACCTCGATTACGACAAGAAAAACAATAAGGTGGCCAACCTCCGTTGGGCCACCAAGCAGGAAATGGAGGAGCACCAGCAGAATAGTCCCGCCAAATTGGCCTACAAGCAGCGCCAGCGGAACCGGGTAAAAGGGCTTAAACTGAATATCACCAAGGTGAAAAGCATCAAACGCATCCTGGCCAAACCAGGCCGCAAAACGATGAAGCAGATCGCTGAGCAGTTCGATATCAGTGAAATGCAGCTTTACCGCATCAAAAGCGGCGAAAACTGGAGCCATGTAACGATCGATTAACACCAGCTTTTGGGAAAATACAACGACGAACGGCGGTCCTTTGCGGGGGCGCCGTTCGTCGTTTGCATGGCTGCCTGTTTTGTGTTACCTTACCAGACCCGTAAGGGATAAAACTGCGCGTATGTCATCGAAGAAAATAGCCATTATCGGCGGCGGAAACCTGGGTTCCGCCATAGCAGAAGGATTATTGAAAAGCGGCTTCTCCAAAGCCGCGGATATCACTATTACCAAACGCAATACTGCCACCCTGGGCAGGTTAAAGGACCAGGGCGTAAATATTGAGGCAGATAACGGCAAAGCCGTTGCCTGGGCAGACATTGTGCTGATTGCCCTGAAGCCGTATAACGTGAAGGAGGTGCTGGCCGGCCTGAAACCGCTGTTCAAACCGGGGCAGGTGCTTATCAGCGTGGTCACCGGCATCCTTATCGACGACCTGGAAAAAATTGTGGGTGGCGATATGCCGCTTGTAAGGGCCATGCCCAATACCGCCATCGCGATCGGCGAATCTATGACCTGCATCTGCCATAAATTTGCATCGGAAGAACAGGTACAGTTTGTAGAGAGCATGTTTAACCAGCTGGGTGTTACTGTCAGCATCGACGAAAAGTTGATGGATGCGGCTACCGTACTGGGCGCCTGCGGTATTGCCTACGCGTTGCGCTTTATCCGCGCCAATATCCAGGGCGGTATAGAAATCGGGTTCGATGTGCGTACGGCCAACCTCATCGCGGCACAAACCGTAAAAGGCGCCGCCGAACTGCTGATCCGCGAGAAACGTCACCCGGAGGAAGAAATTGATAAGGTAACCACACCCAAAGGCTGTACCATCGCGGGATTGAACGAAATGGAACACCAGGGGCTTCAGTTCATCGCTCATTAAGGGCATCGCTACTTCCTATAATAAGATCGTAAAAGGATAAATTTCCGGACCCGGACCACGCCGGGCCTTTTTTAATATGCCTGTGCCAGTATACTGACCATTTAAAGATTTGCTATGTTCAAGAGACAAAGGGTAGGCGGTTGCCTTCTTTATGCCCTTTTTGCCAGCTTTATTCTGATAGGAAAACCGCTGCTCGCCCAGCAAGGTGCAAGGCCTAACATCCTGGTGATCGTTACGGACGATCAGCGGTACAATACCATCCACGCATTGGGGAATAAACACGTGATCACTCCCAATATGGACCGCCTGAAGAAGCGCGGCGTCGCCTTTACCCGCGCGCACATCCTGGGGGCAAACAGTGGTGCGGTATGCGCACCCAGCCGGGCCATGTTGCTAACGGGCAAACCTTATTACCAGCTGCCGGACTGCTTTATCAACGGCGGTTGCGACTACCCCACTTTCCCTGCTTACTTCCGCAGCAAGGGCTACGAAACCTTTGAAACCGGCAAGTGGCATAACAGCAAAGAAGGGTTTAAATCTGCTTTTACCACTGCTGATAATATTTTCATGGGCGGCATGCACCAGGTAAAACTGGGTGGCCACGCCACCCCACGGCTATACCATTTCGACAGTTCCGGTCAATACCCCAACAGTGCGCAGTTTACCGGCGACCACTTCTCCAGCGAGTATTATGCAGATGCGGCGGTGCAATATCTTTCCCAAAAGAAAGATTCCACGCCTTTTCTGATGTACGTTGCTTTTACCGCACCGCACGACCCGCGTACGCCCCCGGAAAAATTCGCCAAACTGTACGACCCTTCGAAACTGCCGCTGCCCCGCAGCTACATGCCTGAACATCCCTTCGATAACGGCGAGTTAACGGTCCGCGACGAAAATTTGTTACCGTTGCCCCGCGACACGAATCTCGTGAAACGTGAGCTGGCGCTGTACTACGCTATGATAACCGAAGTAGATGATTGTATTGGCAGGGTGCTGGATGCATTGGAAAAAAACGGGAAAGACAAAAATACCCTGATCATTTTTACGGCGGATAACGGCCTTGCAGTTGGTCAGCATGGCCTGTTGGGCAAACAAAACCTGTATGATCACAGCATGCGGGTACCGCTAATCCTTTCCGGGCCGGGGTTGCCCACGGATGCGCGCCGCGACGCCCTTTGTGCACTCACGGATATTTACCCCACGCTTTGCGACTATGCCGGCCTGCCACGCCCTGAAGGGCTGGAGGGGCAAAGCCTGCTGCCGGTGGTGAAGAAAACAGCAAACGGCCGCCCGGCGGTATTTACCTCTTATAAGGATGTGCAACGCGCCGTACGTACGGAAGATAACTGGAAATTGATCTGGTATAAAGTGAAGGGTCGCGAAACCAAACAGCTTTTTAACCTGCAGATAGATCCCGGGGAATGCATAACCTCACCGGCAAGTCGGCCTTCTTCAGCAAAGAACAGGAGCTGACGCGGATGTTGGAAAAACATCTGGCAGCAGCCGAAGATGATTTTCCAACAAAAAAATAAACGGATTAAGGGCCTGCCACTTCAACGGCGGGCCTTTGTGTTTCTGCCGTAAGCTGCCCGTCCGTACCCGTCCGTACAATACCGCACGGTACTCATATGCGCAGGGCCTGCCAGGGCAGCACCCAGGTCATTCGCGGGCTCCATTTTATACGCATAACGAAATGCAATTTTTTCGCAGGAGTGATCGAAGTATAACGTGTCGTCCTCTATAATGGCCACTTTGCCAATCCGCACTTCACGGCCGCTATAGCGCACTTCACCTGGGAGAATGGTCCCCAGGAAACTGGCGCTGGTAACGGAACGGCGGGCACCTTCCGGCCTCGCGGCGGGTGACCAGCTGATGGCGTAACGATATAGCATAATCGTATCGGGTCCATCGAGTTGCGGGCCGGTAAGGCGGCGGCGGTTGCGGGCGCTGTCGAGCAGCCGGTAACTAAGCAATTGCCTGTCTGCCAGCGTATCCAGCAACCCGGTAATCTGCTTTGTAGAAGAATATACAATCGAATCGGGTACCACGATGGTCGTATTCGGAATGATGGTATCAAAAGCAAGAATAGCCGCTATGGCGGTTTTCCCTTCAAGGCGTACCGGTGTGCAGGTCGACGGCTGGCGGCAGGCGACGGCGAGTAATACGCAGGATATGGCGAGTAGGTGACGAGTCATGTGGAGGGTAATACAAAAGGCGGGCCGGCGTGTTGGAAGTCCATTACGTTGAAAAACATCAACATAAAAAAGCAGTTACCGTAAACGAGTAACTGCTTTTTTTCGTGGTCCCACCAGGGCATGATCCTGGGACCCCCTGATTATGAGTCAGGTGCTCTAACCAACTGAGCTATAGGACCTGTTCCTAAGAACTTCCCCCTTTCAGGGGAGGGGCAAAATTAAATATTTTTTAATCATTTCAAATTATTTTTTACACTTCCCGTACCCCGCTACTGTATTACCTTTGCCGCGGCTCAATACATTAGCGATATGGAAGGGATCAAACATATAATATTCGATTTGGGAGGTGTAATTCTCAATATCGATTACATGTTAACCGAGAATGCGTTCATAGATCTTGGTGTTACAAATTTCAGGCAGCTGTATTCGCAGTTTCATGCGAATGCCTTGTTCGAAGACCGGAAACTGGCGCTATCAGCAACGATGACTTTTTGCACGAATTACTGCAGGAGGCGCCCGAGGGTGTTACCGTTCCGCAACTGGTAGACGCGTGGAACGCCATGCTGCTGGACTTTCCCGTGGCGCGTTTGCAATTGCTGCAACAGCTGCAGAATTACTACGATACGTTTCTGTTAAGCAACACCAACGCTATACATCACACGGCCTTTAACGCCCGCCTGATGCAAACGCGCGGTCTGCCTTCGGTAGACATGTTCTTTAACAAGGCCTATTACTCACACAAAATCGGTTTGCGTAAACCGGAGAAGGAAGCGTACCAGCTGATCCTGGACGAAAACCGCCTGGATCCCGCAGCGACGTTGTTCATCGACGATACGCTGCCCAACATCGTTGCTGCGCAGGAATTGGGTATACGCACGATTCACCTGCAGGCACCGCAAACGATACTGGATATCTTTCGTGCCGCTAAATAACTATTTAACTTCTTCGAATTCGATGTAATCGCCGCGATCGGCCGGTTTGTCCGGTCGTTCGCTGGGTTGCGGTGGCGGCGTATTTTGAGTATATCCGGAAGATTGCTCCTGTTGACGGAATTGTTCACGCATGTGTTCCTGCATGTCGTTCATCTGGCGTTTTACATGTTTGGTGGCCCTGTAAACCGGGATGAAGAAATCGAATACCAGTTTGTAGAGCAGCCAAAAAATAAAAATGTAAAAAGGAATTTAAGAATTGCTGTCATGGTTGCGAAGTTAACAGATAATCCTGTTCAGGGGGTAATGGTGGCCCTGTTTTTAGGTTTTCTTTAACGGGTTGATGGAGTGGTTCTGTTGATGAAAGATTACTTGCAAGGCCTGTTGATCGGGAGTTTTCGGCCATTGTGCTGTTGCGTTGTAGTGACGATTGGTGGTATCGCGGTTTTCGCAGGCGTTAACCATAGAACAAAGCTGGTAGGGAGATGCGGGGATTATAGCTCCTCGATGCAAACGGGGGCCGCTCCGGTCGGAGCGGCCTGTATGAAACTATTTCCGGCTGATCAGGTTGGCGATCATAAGGATTACGAACGCACCGGCAAAAGCCGTTACAAAAGTGCCGGCGGGCGCCAGGTGTAACTGGCGGAAAATCCATCCGCCCAGTACGCCGCCGACGATGCCGAGGAGTATATTGCCCAGGCAGCCCATTCCTTGCCCCTTCACGATCAATCCCGCCAACCAGCCCGCCGCAGCGCCGATAAGTATAAACCACAACCAATGCATAGTTCTTTTTTTTAATTAGTTCGATGTCAATATAAAGCCTTTATTTTATATGTGAAGTGTTGACCACACTGTAATTAGCGAAAAGCCTTCATTTACCTAAAAATACTTTTTGTATTGAAATAAAATCTTAATTTTGCATTGATAAAAGATTCTAAAGAAGGGGGCTGTGAAAGTCCCCTTCTCTGTTTTTTGTATGGAAAAGGAACAAATTATAGCATCGATCCAGACGCTGGTAGAACAGGTGATCGCGGAGAACCCGGACTATTTTTTGGTTGAAATCAAAATTAAGCCGACCAACAATGTAAAGGTTTACCTGGATGCTGACAACGGGGCCGCCATTTCGAAACTGGTGAGTTTTAACCGCGCTTTGTATGCACTGCTGGAACCTTCCGGCATCTTCCCGAACGATGATTTTTCTTTGGAAGTATCTTCGCCTGGTTTGGACGAGCCGCTGAAAAATCAGCGTCAGTTCAGGAAGAACATTGGCCGTAAGGTGGAGGTAACTCTGCTGGACGGTGCAGCCAAAGAAGGTAAGCTGCTGGCGGCGGACGAAGAAAAAGTGACCATCGAGGAGCTGATCGGTAAAAAGAAAGAACAAAAAATAACAGATATAAATTTCTCTGAAATCAAGCACACGCATGTGTGCATTGTGTTTTAAACAATAAAGTAAAAAAATGGCTAGTATTAACCTGATTGAGTCATTCACCGAGTTTAAGGAAGCGGAAAATATCGACCGTCCTACGTTGATGAAGGTATTGGAAGATGTGTTCAAAACGCTCCTGCGCAAAAGTATGGCTCTGACGAGAACTTCGACGTGATCGTAAATACCGAAAAAGGTGACACGGAGATCCTGCGCCGCCGTACCATCGTGGACGATGGCGAGGTGGAAGACGATAACGCCCAGATCGCGTATACAGATGCCATCAAGATAGAACCCGATTACCAGGTAGGTGAAGATCTTTATGAAGAAGTGGAGATCATGGACTTTGGCCGCCGCGCCATCCTGGCAGCGAAACAAACACTTTCTGCCCGTATCGGCGATCTGAAGAAGAACATCCTGGTAAAAAAATATGCTGACAGGGTTGGCGAAATCGTAACCGGTGAAGTTTATCAGGTATGGAAAAAAGAAGTTTTATTATTGGATGATGAAGGGAATGAGTTAATATTGCCTAAAGCGGAACAAATTCCGACCGACTACTTCAAAAAAGGAGAAAACGTAAGGGCAGTAGTGAAGAAAGTGGAAATGAAGAACAATTCCCCGCTGATCATTCTTTCAAGAACCCACCCCTCCTTCCTGGCAAAACTGCTGGAAATTGAGGTTCCAGAAATTTTCGACGGTTTGATCGTGATCAAAAAGATCGTACGTGAGCCGGGCGAAAGAGCGAAAGTAGCAGTAGAGTCTTATGACGACCGTATAGACCCGGTAGGCGCCTGCGTAGGTATGAAAGGTAGCCGCATCCACGGGATCGTACGCGAACTGCGCAACG
Organism: Chitinophaga sedimenti; assembly: GCF_023156195.1. GTDB lineage: Bacteria > Bacteroidota > Bacteroidia > Chitinophagales > Chitinophagaceae > Chitinophaga > Chitinophaga sedimenti. Next base: position 4,795,716 of record NZ_JAKUKA010000001.1, on the reverse strand, counting down.
AAAACATAGATATCATCAACTACACCAACAACCTTCAGCTGCTTATCCAACGCGCGCTTACGCCCGCCAGGATCAGCCGTATGGACGTCGATAGCGACAACAAATACGCTTCTGTTTATCTGAATCCGGACCAGGTATCACTGGCCATTGGTAAAAAGGGTGTGAACATAAAACTGGCTTGCGAGTTAACGGGTTACGAAATCGACGTTTTCCGCGACGAGCAGCAGGAACAGGCAGAATTCGATATCGACCTGGAAGAATTTTCCGACGAGATCGAAGCGTGGATCATCGACGAGCTCAAACGTATTGGTTGCGACACTGCCCGCAGTGTGCTGGAACTGACCGCAGAAGAGCTGGTACGCCGTTCAGACCTGGAAGAAGAAACAGTAACAGAAGTTCGCAGGATATTACAAGAGGAGTTTGAGAAAGAATAAAGCTCGTCCCCACCTTCCCCGGGGGATTGGCTTCATAAAGTGAAGATGGTATCTTATTAAGTAATTAATTAAAAGTTAAAACAGTCTTCGCCACTGGCGAAGAAGGGGAGAGGCAGAAATTCAATATGCCCGAATCAACAAACAACACACCGCGCTTGCTGGCTGCCGCCAAGGAATTTAATATTGGTAAGGATACGCTCGTCGACTTCCTGGCCAATAAAGGATACGATACGGCAGAATTTGGCTCGCCCAACGCCCGTCTCACCGCACCGATGTACAATGCGTTGCAGGCGGAATTTCAGCAGGATAAAGCGAATAAGCGCAAAAGCGACCAGATTGCTTTGCCGAAAGGTACCGTGTTAGATGCCGCGAAGAAGAAAGAGAAAGAAGAAGCAGAAGCAGCCGCCGCGGCAGCCAAAAAAACGGCGCCCGCCAAAGAGGAAGCCAAGCCCGAGCCCGTAGCCTCAACGGTTACGCCGGAAGCACCTGCCTCTCCAAAAGCGGAGCCTAAGCCAGAACCAACGAAGCCACAAGCCGAAACACCGGTTGCACAACCGGAAAAAGCCCCTGAGCCTCCCAAGGCAGAGGATAAGCCTGCAGAGGCGGCTAAACCTGTTGATACAAACCGTATCAGCGGGCCTAAAGTTGTGACGACTATTGACCTGGATGCGCTGAACCGCCACAGGAAACCGCAAACGCCTCCTCCGGCTGCGGTTAAAAAGGAGAAACCGCGCCTGTAGCGCCCGTTACGCCGCCCCCGGCAGCGGAAAAACCTAAGCCCGAGCCAACACCCGAACCGGTGAAGCCCGCAGCTGAAGTGGTTGTACCGCAACCGCCCGCGAAGGAGCCCGTAAAAGAAAAGAAGGAAGAAGTAGTAGAAGATAAAAAAGAAAAAGTGGCTGTAACAACAGAAGAAGCCCCCGCCGTTCAGGCACCCGCTACGGTAGTCGTTAAGGAAACGCCCGCCACTCCGCCCCCGGCTGAGAAAGTGGTTGCCCCTGCGGCAAAACAGGAACAGGCCGAAATACCAACGCCTGCCCAAAATGACGAATCCGGTGACGCCGGCGATGATAGTGATAAGGTAATCACGAACATCCAAGCTGAAAAGCTGAGAGGTCCTAAGTTGATCGGCAAGATCGAACTGCCGGTAAATAACGACCGTCGCGACAACAAAGCCAAACAGGATAACGAAAAACGTAAGCGCAAACGCATTATCGTTGAGAAAAAGCAGGAGCCCATTAAACCGGGCGAGTACCCGCAGGACCGTGGTAACCGCGGCGACAATCGCAACAACGATAACCGTGGTAATACAAATGCTCCAGGCACCGGCCAAAGCCGTCCTTACCAGGAACGTAACCAAGGCGGCCAACATGGCAATCGTGGACCCGGTGGCGGACAGCACGGTAACCGCGGCCCCGGACAAGGTGGCCAACATGGCAACCGTGGACCTGGTGGCGGACAGCACGGTAACCGCGGCCCCGGACAAGGTGGTCAGAACCGCGGTAACTATGGCAATCGCGGCCCCGGACAAGGTGGCGGATTCCGCGGTAATAATCAACCCGATAACCGTCGTCCGGAAGATAAAGAAATCGACAAAAACGAGATCCAGAATAAGATCAAGGAAACCATGGCCAAACTTGGTGGCAATACCCGTGGTGGTAAAAACACCAAGGCAACCCGCCGCCGTGAGAAACGCCGTGAGTATGACGAACAGATGGCCAACAGGGGCTCTGAGGATAACAAACTGCAGGTAACTGAGTTTGTGTCCGTAAGCGAACTGGCAAACCTGATGGACGTGAGCTTTGCAGAGGTAATCTCAAAATGTATGGGTCTTGGCATCATGGTATCCATCAACCAGCGTCTGGATGCAGAGGTAATTGAACTGGTAGCCGGTGAATTTGGTTACGAAGTTGAATTCATCGGTCTGGAAGATGCAGATGATACTGATGAAGAGGAAATCGAAGATGATCCGGCTGATCTGGTGCCGAGAGCGCCGATCGTAACGATCATGGGTCACGTTGACCACGGTAAAACCTCTTTGCTTGACTACATCCGCAACGCGAACGTAGTAGCTGGTGAGGCCGGCGGTATCACACAGCACATTGGTGCTTACCAGGTGACCACTGCTACCGGTAAAAAACTGACCTTCCTCGATACTCCCGGTCACGAAGCGTTTACCGCGATGCGTGCCCGTGGTGCAAAAGTGGCGGATATTGCCGTTATCGTAGTAGCTGCGGATGATGCGATCATGCCACAGACCAAGGAAGCCATCTCCCACTCACAGGCTGCAGGCCTGCCGATGGTATTTGCCATCAACAAAATTGATAAGGAAGGGGCTAATCCGGAAAAAATTAAGGAACAGCTGGCGCAATTGAACCTGCTTGTAGAAGACTGGGGTGGTAAATACCAGAGCCAGGAAATTTCTGCGAAGAATGGTCTGAACATTGACCTCCTGCTCGAAAAAATACTGCTGGAAGCAGAACTGCTCGAACTGAAAGCCAATCCGGACCGCGAAGGTTCCGGCAGCATCATCGAGGCAACGCTGGATAAAGGCCGTGGTTATGTAACTACTCTGCTCGTATCCAACGGCTCCCTGCGCCAGGGCGATACCATCGTATCTGGTCAGCACTTCGGTAAAATCAAGGCCATGTTCAACGAACGCGGTCAGCGTCTGGAAGTTGCAGGTCCATCCTCTCCTGTACAGATCCTTGGTTTGAACGGTGCGCCGCAGGCTGGTGAGAAGTTCAAGATGTATGCAGACGAAAGCGAAGCTAAAGATGTGGCTAACCGCCGTGCGCAGATCGTGCGTGAGCAGGGTATCCGTACCAAAAAGCACATTACGCTGGACGAGATCGGCCGCCGTTTGGCTTTGGGCAACTTCAAGCAGCTTAACCTCATCATCAAAGGTGACTTTGACGGTTCGGTAGAAGCACTGAGCGATTCCCTGCAGAAACTTTCTACCGAAGAGATTGCAGTAAGCGTGGTACACAAAGGTGTGGGTCAGATTACAGAATCCGACGTACTCCCTGGCTACCGCATCCGATGCGCTGTTGATCGGCTTCCAGGTGCGCCCGTCGATGCAGGCGGCGAAACTGGCCGAGAAAGAGAACATCGAGATCCGTACTTACTCCATCATCTACGACGCGATCGACGAACTGAAGAGCGCTATGGAAGGCATGCTGGAACCGAAAATCGAAAAGAAAGTGGTGTGCAACGTGGAAATCCGCGAAACCTACAAATTCGACAAGGTTACAGTGGCTGGTTGTTTCGTACTGGATGGCCGCTTAGCCCGCAACACCAGGGTGAACCTGGTACGCGACGGTATCGTGGTTTACACCGGCGAACTCGGCTCCCTGAAACGCTACAAAGAAGATGTGAAAGAAGTGGTATCCAATATGGAGTGCGGTCTGAGTATCAGAAACTATAATGATATCAGGGTGGGAGACATCGTGGAAGGTTTTGAAGAAGTAGAAGTTAAGCGTACTTTATAATACCATAACGTACATAAGAAAAGGGCGGAAGGCTTTGTCAACAAAGGTTTCCGCCCTTTCTAAATCCGAAATTTTTGTTAAATAAGCGACCCGTCTTTGCGGGGCTTAGTATTTATTGGTTATTTTGGTGATTCACCTGAGAAATATGAAGAAATTATTGATACTGTCTGCCTCCGCCCTGTGCCTGGCCTCCGCCGCTTCTGCCCAGACGCGTTACATTGTAGACAAGATCGTTGCCAAAGTTGGCGATAAAATCATTCTCCGTTCCGAAGTGGAATCTGGTCTTGTAGACTTCCAGAAACAGGCACTGGATCAGCCGTTGCCGGCTAATGCCAGCTGCAGCGTACTGGAACGACTGATTGCCCACAAGGTGCTGGTGTTGCAGGCCGAGCGCGACTCCCTGCCCATTAACGATGCCGACGTTTCCGGTCGTATCGAAAGCCAGATCCGTTACTTTGAATCGGTGTACGGTACCCGCCAGAAAATGGAGGAAATAACTGGCTACACTGTTTACCAGCTGCGCGAACGTTTCCGCGAGCCCATCCGCGAGCAGATGCTGGCCGATGCGATGCGCGAAAAAATTGTAGGCACGGTGAAAGTGACGCCTACCGAAGTAAAAACAAACTTTGAACGTATTCCGAAAGACAGCCTGCCGTTCTACGAATCCGAACTGGAAGTGGGGCAGCTGGTGGTGATACCAAAAGCAGGTTCCGAAATGAGCAACTATGCCGTGGAGCGCCTGAACGAATTTAAAAAGCGTGCAGAATCGGGTACTACCGACTTCGGCACACTCGCTAAGATTTACTCGGAGGATCCGGGATGTAAGGAAACCGGCTGTATTTACACGCTGAACCGTAACGATAAAAACATGTGGGACCCCGCATTTTTGTCGGCTTCGTTCCGCCTGAAAGAAGGTGAAATTTCCCAGCCCGTGAAGTCGCAGTTCGGTTACCACCTGATTAAAATGTTGAAAAGGCAGGGTGATAACGTAACCGTACAGCACATCCTGATCAAAGCAGGCATTACCAATGAAGATATGACTGCCGCCACCAAGAAAGTAGATTCTCTGCGCAGCGCCATCATGGCCGGTAAAACTACTTTCGCAGACGCCGTTTACAAATACAGCGATCTGCCGGACGCGAAATTCACCGGCGGTATGATCCAGGATCCTAACAGCGGCAGCAGCCTGATCACCATCGATATGCTGGATGATCCTACTTATAAAGACATTGTACTGGCGCTGAACGACCTGAAGCCGGGTGAAGTGTCCAAGCCAATGAAGTATGAAGACCCTCGCAGCGGCAATGGTATGCGCATCGTATACCTGAAAACCCGCACCCAGCCGCACCGCGAAAACCTGCAGGACGATTACGCCCGCATCCGGGAACGCGCGATGAAGATTAAACAGGCCGAAACACTGAACAAATGGCTGCTGGACAAAATCCCTACTTTTTATGTGGATGTGGAGCCCGAGTTCAAAAACTGTACGAATGTGGCTTCATGGATGAACGCCCGGCTAAGAAATAAATCCGTCAGCTTTTTATTAAAATAGAGAAAGGAGCACCGTAAATGGTGCTCCTTTCTCATTGATGGCGCCGAAGTTCTATCCACCTATAACACCAAAAAGTCCATTGCCGTGCTCCCAAATTGCACTAACTTTGCATCTTCAATTTTACGGCATGAGTGACGCGATTAAGCATGAATGCGGACTTGCATTCATAAGATTAAGAAAACCATTCAGTTATTATCAACAACAATACGGATCGGTTTTCTACGGACTCAACAAGCTCTACCTCCTGATGGAGAAGCAGCATAACCGTGGTCAGGATGGAGCGGGGGTAGCCGCAGTAAAATTACACACCGAACCCGGTGTTCCGTTCATGAACCGCATCCGCAGCAGCGCTAACCAACCTATTGCAGACGTTTTCGCCAGGATCAGACAGGAAATTTCCGAAGTAGAGAAGTATCAGCCTGAAATCACCAAGTATCCTGGTTTGATGAAAGGTCACGTACGTTTCCTGGGCGAATTGCTGATGGGCCACCTGCGTTACGCTACACAGGGCAAAAACAACGAAGAGCTTTGCCATCCCTTTGTTCGTCACAACACCATTCCCGCACGCAACCTTACCATGGCGGGTAACTTTAACCTGGTGAATGTTGATGAGCTTTTCAATTTTGTAAAAGTATTTCCGGGCGATACCCACAAGAACAGCGATCTGGCAGCGATGCTGGAAGTAGTGCATCATTTCCTGGCTAAAGAAGACGAAACCCGTGAGAATGGCCTGGACGTGAAAGCATTCTTCAAAACGCATTCTCCATGTTCGACGGCGGTTATCACGTAGCCGGCCTCATTGGCTCCGGCGATTCCTTCGTGATCCGCGATCCGCACGGTATACGCCCCTCCTACTATTATATTAATGATGATGTAATCGTTGCTGCTTCTGAAAGAGCCGCCATCCGTACCTCTTTTAACGTTGGTGAAAACGAAGTGCTGGAGCTGATGCCCGGCAATGCGCTGATCGTGAAAGAAAACGGCGACTACAGCATTGAACAGATATTAACGCCCAAAGAGCGCCGTGCGTGCAGCTTTGAGCGTATTTATTTCTCTCGCGGCAACGACGAAAAGATTTACAAAGAGCGCTCTTCGCTCGGCCGTAATCTTTCTGAAACCGTACTGAAAGCGATTGACAACGATCTGCGTCACACTATTTTCTCCTTTATTCCCAACACGGCCGAAGTAGCTTTTTATGGTCTGATCAAAGGCCTGGAAACTTACCTGAACCGTATTAAGGTAGAAAGGATCATGAGCTGGGAAAAAGATTTTGATGAGGAGAAGCTCACTGAAATGGTGAATCGCCGCGTCCGCATAGACAAGATCGCGATCAAGGACGTGAAAATGCGTACGTTCATTACCGAAGACAGTGGCCGTAACGAAATGGTACAGCACGTGTATGACATTACATATGGTACGGTGCAGCCAGGCGTAGATACCCTGGTGGTGATCGATGACTCCATCGTTCGCGGTACCACCCTGCGCGAAAGCATTATCAAAATGCTGGACAGGCTCGGACCTAAGCGTATTATTGTAGTATCATCTGCGCCGCAGATCCGTTACCCGGATTGTTACGGTATCGATATGAGTAAAATGGGCGACTTCGTTGCCTTCCAGGCAGCGATCTCGTTGCTGAAGGAAACCGGAAGGGAGCACATTTTGCAGGAGGCCTACGGTTTGTGTAAAGAACTGGAAAGAACCAACACGCTGCACGCGCAAAACGTGGTGCGTAATATCTATAAACCTTTTACTACACAGGAGATTTCTGATAAGATCGCGCAAATCATTACCCCGACGGGCATCAGCGCCCATGTGGATGTGATTTACCAGTCAATAGACGGTTTGCACGATGCCTGTCCGAACAACCTGGGTGACTGGTACTTTACCGGCAATTACCCCACTCCCGGCGGTAACCGCGTAGTGAACAAGGCATTCATGAACTTTATGGAAGGCAAAAACGAACGGGGGTACTAAGTACTTGCCCGTTCGTGTTAATTTAGTCTTAATTCGGTCACCAGCTGGCTGATGGGAAGCATTTACGATTTAACTTCCGGTGTAAATTCCGTAAATTGGAATAAACTGTTTGTTTATCAATTGTTTTCAAACTGTTTTATGAAAACATTGCTTCTCGTTCGCCATGCAAAGTCCAGCTGGACAGACCCGGACATGGACGACTTTGACCGGCCGCTCAATAAACGCGGCAAGGCGGCGGCTCCTGAAATGGCAGAGCGCATTTCGTCACGTGGCACTATTCCGCAACTTATTATTTCGAGTCCGGCTAAGCGGGCACGATCTACCGCAAAAATTATGGCCAGGGAGTGGAAATATCCACGGCAGGCCATTTTGCTGGAAGAGGAATTATACCTCTGTTATGCCTCCACTTTCCTGAAAGTAATTACCAAAATTGATGATGACTTTGACCAGGTAGCGATTTTTGCCCATAACCCAGGCATCACCGATTTCGCGAACTACCTGACAGAGGAAATGCGCATCGACAATGTACCCACTGCCGGTATATTTGCGATAGCCGCGGATACAGATTGCTGGAAAGACTTTGACCGCGCTAAAAAGCGCTTCCTCTTTTTCGATTATCCCAAAAATGAGGGCGCGACTTTGTTTTAAATCTTGTTTTTAGGTTGATGAATTGATTTGCTGCCGCTGAAGTGTGCGACGCAACGGCTGTTGCATAGCATACGGAGGTGGGACTCCTGCTTTTTAAATGGAAAAAAGGTGTAAACTGCCGTTTATTAGCACTAAACGAATAATAATGGTTAGGATAGAACATGATTTTTTAGGAGAAAAGGAATTGCGTGATGACGTGTATTACGGCATTCAGACGCAGCGTGCGCTGGAGAATTTTCATATTACGGGCATCCCCATCCGGACGGAGCGATTTTTCGTGCAGTCGTTAGGGTTTGTGAAAAGGCCGCCGCGATGGCCAACCGGGACCTGGGCACACTGGATCCGCAGATTGCGGAGTATATTATCCAGGCCAGCGACCGGGTGATCAACGGCGATTTTGATGACCAGTTCATGAGCGACCTGATTCAGGGCGGGGCAGGTACTTCGGTGAATATGAACGCGAACGAGGTAATTGCGAATGTGGCGCTCGAGATGATGGGTAAAAAGAAGGGCGAGTACAAATATTGTCATCCGAACAACCATGTAAACTGCTCGCAATCCACGAACGACGCGTACCCGACGGCGTTCCGCATTGCGCTGATCAATCAATAAATTAACAGCTTACAGCGAATCGATCCGCTTGTTGGCCGAGGCTTTTGGGTCCAAGGGAAATGAATTTAAAAATGTGCTCAAGATGGGCCGCACCCAGTTGCAGGATGCCGTGCCGATGAGTTTGGGCGACGAGTTCCGCGCATTTGCCACGAACCTGAACGAGGAATTGGCGAGGATCGAAGATAGTAAACGACTGATTTCTGAAATAAATATGGGTGCCACCGCCATCGGTACCGGGGTGAATGCCCCGGAAGGGTACGCGGGGCTCGTAACTAAATACCTCCGCGACGTGACCGGCCTGGAGCTGGTACTGGCAGGCGACCTTATTGAAGCGACCTACGACACCGGCGCGTATGTGCAACTTTCCGGTGTACTGAAGCGTACTGCGGTAAAGATTTCGAAGATTTGTAACGATTTGAGATTATTGTCTTCCGGTCCACGGGCAGGGTTAAACGAAATTAACCTGCCGCCGATGCAGCCAGGCTCGTCGATCATGCCGGGCAAGGTGAACCCGGTAATTCCGGAAGTAGTGAACCAGACCGCGTTTTACGTAATCGGCGCCGACCTGATGGTAACGCTTGGGGCGGAAGGTGGCCAGTTGCAGCTGAACGTAATGGAGCCGGTAATTGCAATGGCGTTATTCACATCTATTACTTATATGACCAATGCCTGCAATGCCCTGCGCGAGAAATGTGTATCGGGTATTACGGCGAACGCGGAACACACCCGCGCGATGGTGATGGGCAGTATTGGCATCGTTACACAACTGAACCCGATCATTGGATACGAGCAGTCGGCAGCAATTGCGAGGGAAGCGTTGGAGACGGGTAAGTCGGTGCACGACCCGGCAGTCAAAGAAAAGGGTTGCTGACGCAGGAGAAATGGGATGAGATTTTTACGTTCGAAAATATGATTCACCCGAAGTTTATCAATAAATAAGATGATTTTGAATAAAGCGGCTCTGGAAGAGCCGCTTTATATTTTTAGTTGATAATCAATTTGATAAGCTATTATTGTTCTTTTTACAATAAATAATTTTAATGCCCCGATTTTTAAAATGTTTTGTGTTTTAAATACAATATATGCTTGCAAATCCTCTACCAGTAAGGTTTTTGCTATTTTGTGCCTAATTTTTCCTTTGTATTCGACATGGCCTCTTCTACAGAGTGCGATTGCTTCAATTCCAGCTGTTTTCCGGTTTCTTCCGCCAGTTTAAAATAAAATTTGTGCAGGGTATCCAGCTCCTCTTCCGATAAATCTTCCACATCGATCAGCCGGTTACTGGCTTCTTTTGTTGCCGCGATAAGTTCGTTTAGTTTTAATTGGATAGCCTTGCTGTCTTTGTTCTGCGATTTCTGGATCACAAATACCATCAGGAAGGTGATAATGGTGGTGGAGGTGTTGATGACGAGTTGCCAGGTATCACTGTAGTTAAAAAGGGGCCCGCAGATGGCCCAAACCACGATGGCGCCCATGGCGATCATAGAAGCCCGGGAACTACCGGTCGCGGAAATTACTTTTCCGGCGATCCTTTCAAAGAGTGGAATTTTCTTTTTCATAGAACATGGTTTAAAAAAGTACGGGCCTCCTTTTTAAGAGAGACCCGTTACCTGATATTCTTGCCAAATAATCTTAATAGTTGATATTCAATAACCTCAACTTGTTGTACAACGTCTTACGATCGATGTTCAGCAGCTGGGCGGCTTTGGTTTTGTTATATTTTACCGCTTTCAGCACGTTGATGATCTTATTGTACTCCGCTTTCAGCGCCACGGCCTTCAGGTCGTTCGCGTCGGTGATCATATCATGTTCCTCGAAGCCGTCGCCACCTGCAGAGAAAGTTTCGCGGGTGGATTCTTCTTTGAGTTCCAGGGGCAGGGTTTCTACTGCAATTTCCTCATCGGGCGGTGTTAACAGGCAGGCGCGACGGATCACGTTTTTCAGTTCGCGGATGTTGCCTGGCCAATCGTACCGGCGGAAGCAATCCCACACGTCACTTGAAATCGGGATCGGTTGTTTGCCCAGCTCTTTGCACACCTGCTGCATAAACGTGTCAACCAACTGCGGTAAATCGTCCAGGCGCTCGCGTAATGGTGGAATATAGATGGTGAACTCGTTGAAGCGGTGAAACAGGTCTTCCCTGAATTTACCTTTTTGTACGGATTCGGATAATTTTTCGTTGGAAGCTACTACCAGGCGAACGTCAACTTCAATTTCCTTGAGACTGCCAACGCGGCGGATCTGTTTTTCCTGGATAACGCGCAGCAGGGCTACCCGGATGTCGTACGACAGGTTCGCGATCTCGTCGAGGAACAGCGTACCGCCGGTTGCCTGTTCGAATGCCCCGATTTTGGTACCGATAGCACCGGTGAATGATCCTTTTTCATGGCCGAACAATTCGCTGGCGGCCAGTTCTTTGGAGAGGCTGCCACAGTCCAGCGCTACAAACGGTTCATTTTTACGCTGGCTGTTCTGGTGAATCAACTGTGCTACGGATTCTTTACCGGTACCTGTTTCGCCGTACACGATTACACTGTAATCGGTGGGCGCCACAAGGGTAATCTGGCGATAAAGTTCCTTAGCAGGAAGACTTTTACCATATACATATTTATCGTTCGGCTTGGAAGATTTGAGGGAAAGCGGTGTTTTTTCCTCTTCGACTACCGGTTTCGGCTCTTCCACGGCGCGGCCATTGGCAGCCGGGGCGGCGGCAACGGGTTCACGCAGCGGAACGGGTTCTTGTGACAGTGCTTTTGCACCAGCGCCAGAATTTCGTCCGGGTAAAGTGGCTTGGAAATATAATCGTACGCACCATTCTTCACCATATCCACTGCAATACGCACGTCTGTGTAGCCCGTGATAATAATTACGACGGTACGTGGTCTGATCTGGCGGATGTCGTTGAGCAGTTGCGCTCCATCTGTATCTTTTAACCTGTAATCGCACAGGATTAGATCATACGGTTTCTCTTTCAGCATTTTTAATGCTGTGGCACCGACATCGTAGACTCAGCCTTAAATCCATGCTTCGACAGGAATTTGCTGAGCAGCGTACAGATATTTATTTCGTCGTCAATGATTAGGATACTCTTCATATTCGTATGATGTTAGCCGGGTTACTAAATTTACGATTTAAATCAGTGCCGCCCTAACGGTTTTAGCTTTTTATTTGATAGATAACTTCTTGTAAACGCTTCAGGCTAAAGGGCTTCGGGAGGAAAAACGAGGCGCCGGCATTGAGGGCCTGCTCCATTTCCATACCCGTGTCGTATGCACTGATCGTTACGATCGGCGTTTCGGGACACTGCTTTTTTATAGCAGGTAAAGCCTCCAACCCGGACCCATCCGGCAGGTGTATGTCTAAAAACAGGATATCCGGTTGTTGATCTTGTATGCACTTCATGCCTTCTTCCAGCGCATGTACGTACTTCACATTATAACCTCGCCTCAGCAGGCTTAGTTGCAACAGCTTGCAGATATCCGGTTCATCATCAATTATCAATATGAAATCACCCATTTTGAAATATTGTGCGCATATAGCGCTGTGTAAATTGCATAGGCTGATATAAAACTAGATACAGTCACTTGTCTTATGTCACTATCAGTGAAACTAACACTGCAATTAGCTTGCCTGAACGTTTTTATTGAGCGGCACCCCATAATTGTGGAATTTTTTTCCCGGCACGCACGTGCAAAATTCCACAATCTGGCGTGCGAATTAACAAAATAAACCGTAAATCTATGATTCTCCCTCGTGCCGGCTCGCTGGTATGGTAATTGGATTATTTCCTTCGTACCCAAGACAGGGGTCAACGGACACGACAATTTTTTCATACACCAAAAACGGAAACCCATGGACTCATTAACAATTAAAGGTAAGTGGAACGAAATTAAAGGTAAACTGAAGCAAAAGTACGCTGACCTTACCGACGACGACCTGGTTTACGCAGAAGGAAAGGAAGACGAGCTGTATGGTAAACTGCAACAGAAACTGGGCAAATCAAAAGATGAAGTAGATAAGCTCATCGCTGAGCTTTAAGATATTATAAGGAGAGATCTAATAAACCGTTTGTCTAGGCGGTGTATACTTTTTATCATAGCTGTTGTTTTAGTTATTGGGCATCTTTTTCGGTCTTTTAGGCATGAGTATTCATATACGATGCTTCGAAAGAAGACGGAATGAACAACAAAGCAGAACAAGACCTGATAAGCTTGCCTTAACGCTGTCCTGTATTGAAAAATGCAGGACAGCTTTTAAAAAGACTGATCTCAACCTAAACTTTGTAATTATATTAACGGAGACGATAATTAAAACTAAACATGAAGCGGCGCCATAAAAGGTGCTGCTTTTTTATGCCTGGAAGATAAGACGCAAAAAAGCAGGATTCCCGAGGAGTCCTGCTTTTGGATTTAATGGGTGTTATATGGATGGTACGGAAGTTAACATGGATGTAACGGGATTAACCAGCGGATGAATATTAGATCATCACGATTAAGCATTCACTTTCTCCAGGTCACGTAAATGACGGATTTTATCGTGCGATGCTTTTAAGGATTGTTGCTGGTTTCGGATCAGCTGGCTGATTTCGGCGGGCAGGTTGTGATCATCGGCTAATGCCTGACGATACGCTTTCTGCGCCGCATCTTCGCCATATTCGCAGCTGGCCAGGATCGCGTGGCGGTTACCGCCGCTGAAGGTGGCCTTTACATCCATCCAGGCGCGGTATATTTTACCGGCCAGGGTGGAATCGCGTTCACGCTCTTCTCCTTCTGCGCGGAGTTTCTGATTTAATTGTACCTGGTAGGTTTTGCTTTCGGCTATCATTTGGGCAAACAGTTCTTTGAGGTCCAGCTCATCGGTCTGATTGATCGCTTTCTGATAACCCTCGATGCGGTCGTTATTTATCTTAACGAGATCGCTGATTACTTCGGTTATTTGATCGTTCATGATTTATTGTTTTGGTGTATACACTTAATAAGACAAAAACTTTACCATGTAGTAGTGCCGCGCTTAAAACGATGGAATGGTGTTTTTCGTGCGGAGTTTTTTCACGCATGGTGGAAGCGGGTCTACAAACAGATGCGGCAGGATGGCTGTTTCGCGGGATTTGGGCGGTTTTCGCAACTGGCACAAAATTTTAACATGTAGTAGTGAACTAAAAACTCCAAATTATGAGCGGCTTATTATATCTGATTGCTGTGATCCTCATTATCGGTTGGTTGTTAGGCGTATTTGTTTACTCCGTAACCGGCCTTATTCACGCACTGCTGGTGCTGGCGATTATCGCCATTCTTATCAATGTTATCAGGGGTAGAAACCCGGTTTGATAAAGAGATCACCTTCGACATAAATCAGGGTTGATGGAATTACTTCCATCAACCCTTTTTTATTATTTTGTTGATGTATGAAGAAGTTACTGCTGCTTTTATTGCCAGCTTATTGCACCGCCCAATCGCCAAAACCCGCCATGGTACTGTGTGAACAGTCGCAGCACCGCATCATTATCGTGGAGCCGGGTACCGGCCGTATTACCCGGGAGTGGAAGGCCGATACTGCCCATGCAAAATGGTTCACCAATCCGAGCGACGCCAAAGTGGTAGCCAACGGTGAGTATCTGATCACCTGCGCCTCCGGCGGCGGGGTGGCCATAGTGCGCATAAAAGATAAACGCACGATGTTTTGCGCGTATGCAGGTGGCAACACGCACAGCGTGGAACTGTTGCCCGATGGCAACATTGTGTCGGCGTCGAGCAACGGCAATTATCTCACTTTATTCAAGGTAGATACTACCCATAAAATAAATTATCAGCAGCAAGTGCCGATTCCGTTCGGACATAACGTGGTGTGGGACAGGCAGCGTAATGTTTTATGGTCAGCCGGGCGGCATCACTTGTACCGCTTCCGCTATAATTTTGATTGTGCGCATCCGAATCTTCAGCTGATCGACTCTGTTGGTATTCCCGGTGCGGAGGGGCACGACCTGTTCCCGGTATTCGACCGCGACTCGCTCTGGCTCACCACTACCACGGTTTTTTCCCGGGTAGACGCAGCTACTATGCGCATAGATACTATGTCCGCCAAAACGGTAAAGCATATAAAGAGTGTATCCTCCGGCCCGCCGGGTTATCCTACCATCGTAAGTATTCCCAAAGAGCAGTGGTGGACGGACGAAATTCTCGACCTGCAGGGCAACAGTATCTACCGGGAAAAAGGATTAAAGATTTATAAAGCCCGCTGGATCTTATACAACGATTTCAGCTACGACGGCCGCCCTTGGCGCCCCTGTAAAAAAAAAAAAGCCGCAGTATACGCTGCGGCTTTGGTTTTCATATATAGCGGAATCTATTTATTGAACAGGTAAAAAAATCACGAACTCCGTTCCTTTGCCCGGCGCGCTCTCCACGTGAATAGAACCTTTGTGATTCAAAATAATATTCTGTGTAGATGTTAAACCCAACCCGGTACCTTTGGTCTTGTCCGTAAAGAACGGCTCGAATAACCGCGCCTTATTCTCTTCCGGAATGCCGATGCCATTGTCTTTGATGCGGATGCACACCTTGTCCTTTTCGATGTATGTAGTGAGTGTTAGCACGCCTTCGTTCGGCTTCATGGCCTCTATCGCGTTGATTACGATGTTGAGGAAGGCGATGATCATTTTGTCTACATCCAGTTGCAGGATAACATCGGGGCGCATGAAGTTTTTTTCCACCTTGATGCCGTTGAGCTGCAGGCGGTCCTGTGCATGTTCCAGCGTTTTTACCAGCAATTGGTTAGCGAAAACAGACTCGGGGTGCAGGTCCATCATACGGGTACTTTGCAGCAGCTCCGTTACCAGTTGGTTAATGCGGTGACAGTTACGCTCCACGATATCCGGTACACCACGCTTTCTTCCAGGTTAGGCGATACCGGCTCCATTTTAAACTGGCTTACCGCCAGCAGAATATTGGTGAGCGGGTTACGCACTTCATGCGCAATTACGCGCGCAATGCGGCCGGACACTACAAATTTTTCCTGCTGCCGTTTCTCCAGTTCTTCGCGTTTACGGAGGGTAATATCTTCCGCCACGCAAAGGAATACCTGGTTTTCCTCATCCAGCATATTCGCGTTCACCAGCACATCCAGGCGGTTACCGCTTTTGCTTTTGAAGATATATTCTATATGCGTGATCGCATCTTCTTTACATATTTCTTCCACAAACTCCAGCCCCTGCTCTTTTTCCAGGAACAGGTCCTGCATGTGCAGTTGCAGCAGCTCGTCCTTACTATACTCCAGCTTCCGCAAGGCGGCGGGGTTCGCATCAATAATTTTCTTGTTGCAATCGGCGAGCAGGATCAGGTCGTGCGACTTTTCGAAGATTCCGAAGTATTTGCGCTCGCTTTCCGCAATAGCCCGCAGGTGGCGAAACTCGTCCAGTACATAACGTACGGTTCTTTCCAATACCGGTGCGGTAATTTCACCCTTCACCAGGTAATCGGACGCACCAGCGGTCATTGCTTCCTTATCGATCGTATAGTCACCTTTACCGGTGAGGATAATTACCGGTACTTTATAACTGATCTGCTGGAAGTGGCGCAGAATGTCGATACCGGTGTATTGTCCCAGGCGGTAATCGATGAGGTAAATGTCGTGCTGACGGGTTTCGATAGCGGCAATACCCTCACTGTAGGTGCCGGCCCAGTCGACTTTGTACTGTCCGGGCGACACATCATCTAAAAGGCTGCTTACGAGAAAATAGTCATCCTCGTCGTCGTCGATCATCAGTATATGTACTAATTCTTCTGTCATCCTGCTAATTATGGTAGTTCTGAAATGTCGAGCCAATAGCGTTGAAACGTGCGGGTAAATTCTACCAGTCCCTTATAAGTGACAGGTTTGATTACGTAACTATTCACGCCAAGTTCATAAGTGTTTACGATATCTGTTTCTTCTGTTGATGTAGTTAAGATCACTACAGGTAATGTCTTCAGCTGTTTATCCGTTTTTATCTCCCGCAGGGCCTCGCGGCCGTCTTTCTTTGGCATATTCAGGTCTAACAGGATGATGCGGGGATATGGATACTTCAGATCGTCGGCATATTTTCCTTTTCGCCGGAGAAACTGGATGAGTTCCTCGCCGTTTTCCACGAAACACAATTGCTGTTTGCTCCCGCTTTCCTCGAACGCTGTTTTCAGCATTTCCCGATCGTCTGCATCATCATCAGCAATAAGTATGCTCTTTTTTTCTGCCCCGTTAAAATTAATCATCCCATTTCTGTTTGAAGGGTAAAACAACGATCATTTTCGCACCCTGGCCCGAAATACCAACGGCTGAAATGTTGCCATGGTGCGTATCTACGATCTTTTTACAGATGGCCAGGCCAATACCGGTTCCCTGGTATTCGCTCATGCCGTGGAGGCGTTGGAAAATGAGGAAAATCCGCTCCGCATACTCCTGGTCGAAGCCGATGCCGTTGTCTTCTACCGTAATGCGGACGAAGCTTTCATTCCACTTATCTTCTTTCGCAAAACCGGTGTCTTTCCCTTTGATCACTTCTGAATGGATGTTGATTTCCAGTGGCCGCGCGGGATGCGAGAACTTCAAAGAGTTAGACAACAGGTTCTGAAACAGTTGCTGGATGGACGTATGGCTGCCTTCGATAACGGGCAATTGATCTACGTGCACCTTGCCGCCTTTTTCCTGCAAACTTACATCCAGGTCGGTGAGCACTTCATTCATGACCGTGTTTAAATCCAGCGGTTCAATTGTTTCGGGCGAAATGCGGCCTGCCCTGGAAAATTGGAGCAGGTCGTTGATGAGCACGCGCATGCGGCCTACGGCGCTTACCATGCGTTCGAGTAATTGCCCTGCCTCGTCCGGCAGGTGCTCCTTATATTTCAACTGTAACCGGTCGCTGAAGGTAGAGATCTTTCGCAGCGGCTCCTGCAAATCGTGTGAGGCTACGTAGGCGAACTGCTCCAGCTCCAGGTTTGTTTTGTTCAGTAAGGCAATATTATCCTGCAACTCCCGCTGGTAGTTCCGCATGCGGGCCTCTATATGCAGCTGTAGCCGGAACTCCTTATTTAATACCACGTAAGAGTAAATGCCCAGGATGATGGCGAAAAGCGATACGATGAGCAGCACAGGCACCCAGAGGTTTGAAAAAACTGGAAGTTCTGCTGGCGGTGTTTAAGGATCGTGTCTTCGATTTGCGTCATGTCCTGTACCTTTTTATCGATACGGTCCATGTTGATTTCTCCTTCCCGTACCGCGATTTTAGCGCCCAGGTTGGTGGTGCGGTGCCGTTGTGACTGCAGCAGCTGGTAATATTTAATATCGAGCAATTCCTTCAGCGTATCCGGTGGCGCTGCTGCCGGGGGTTGTCGGACATGATGCGGCGCAGGGTGCGGTACTCCTTTTCTATAATATTATTACGTTCCTCCATGCCCGGTTGCAGAAAGGTACTGTCGCCGGTAAGATTATACCCGCGCACGGCTGCTTCCGCGGCCTTCAATTCCTTGGTTATAATTTCCAGGCGTCGCGATACCTCAATGGTGTGGCTGGACATGTTCGCGTTTTCCACCAGGTTCTTCGCTACGAGATACGAAAAAATGGACGCAGCGATAATGATGGTAAAGGCTACATAAAAGCCGAAACGTATTTTTTTATGTAGAGCGCTATGCATGATATATAAGGACGATGATACAGTTTAAAATTAGTGATTCCTGATTGATGCTGCTGTGCGATAACCGTAACGTATTGATGGGCAACTTTTTCTACAAAAGTTAAGTCCATTTCTACAGCAAAGCGTTGGCGGCGCGGGCGATATACAGCAGTAGCGCCTGCTTATCCGCAATAATCATGCATTTTAAACACAAACCTGTACGGGAAAGATCACAAAGTGTTAAAAAAATCTGCACCCCGGTTTCCGGGAATGGCATTTGATCTTTTACCACTGCCCCTACATCAAACTACAACTATTCATTTTGAGAACCTGTAAAATCATTTATTATGAATAACAAAGGCAGTCACCCGGTTTCGCCCATGGCGGCAAAACCGATAGAACGACCCGGAGCAGGCAGCCAGGGGCACCAGCCCAACACCGGCAGCACGCCCGATGAACATAAGTTTCCTATAGACCCGGAATCACCCGGTTCGCAGCGGGATGCATCTACCGAACCGAGGCATCATGTAGCGCCGGGAGATGAGGCCGGGCAGCAAAAGGCTTCCAAAGCGGAAGGCGACGAGCAACCCGGTACGGCAGCCCTGACCGGCGCCGGCCCGCAAAAAGAATCCAAGGCTGAGGGTGAAGATTTCGAAGCCCTGACGGATAAAAACACCATCCCGCAGGAAGAAGAAAAGGAAGTAACACAACACGATAAAATTCCCGCACAGGATAAACGTGATGTGAAAGAGAAAGCGCCGTTAAGCCAGGAGGAAAGCGAAGAGAATAACGATGTAGAGGAGCAATCGCCCGACAGCATACTGGCTGGCAAGGCGAAAAATCCGGACGAGCACGATGCCGTGGATAAAACAGATAAATACCCGTTCCCAAATAAATAGGAAAAGAAGCTTTGTCGTCCGGCACGCCGCCGGACGGCACTATCCACAATTGTAAACCTTATAAATGATCATTTTTTATGGCCACCAAAACAGCAACACGTAGCTCCAAGGCTACTAACGGTCGCAGCACCGCTGCCCGCAGCACAACTAAGAAAAAAGTGTCTGAGAGCATGGAGAACTCCAAATTCCACGAATTATTCATGGAAGAACTGAAAGACATCTACTGGGCAGAAAAACACCTGGTAAAAGCATTGCCTAAAATGCAGAAAGGCGCTACTACAGAAGATCTGGCGACCTGCATCGGTAATCACCTCGAAGAAACCAAAGAGCACGTTGCCCGCCTTGAACAAATTTTTGAGATGCTGGGTAAACGCCCGCAGGCAAAAAATGTGAAGCCATGGAAGGGTTGATCGCCGAAGGACAGGAAATCCTGGAAGACACAGAGGAGGATTCCATGGTGCGTGATGCGGGCATCATCATCGCTTCCCAGAAAATAGAGCATTACGAGATTGCCGCTTATGGCAGCCTGCGTACGCTCGCGCAAAAGATGGGACACGACGATGTAGCAGACCTGCTGCAGCAGACATTGGATGAGGAAAAAGAAGCAGATGCGCTGCTTACCGGCGTTGCCGAGAATTCTGTGAACGAAGAAGCCTTATCTGAATAATATCAAAGCATGTTGACGGCGTGGTACAATATGTTGTTACCCTGAGTTAGTCATCCATCTATTATAAACAGAGAGACACAGTACCCGCCGTCAACTTTTTTCCCGCAAAACCCTTTAACCAATGCAGAAGTCGAACGAACAACAGGAGCTGCGCCCGGCGCAGCATCAGGATCACCAGCCTGGTGTGGAAACGGAAATGATACCCAAACCGGTAGCAGAACCGAAAACGTCGCCGAAGAAAGGCCGCCTGGAAGGCAAAGTAGCGATCATTACTGGCGGCGATAGCGGCATCGGTCGCGCTGTAGCCTGGCCTTTGCTGATGAAGGTGCAGATGTGGTGCTGGCCTATCTCGAAGAAGAGGAAGATGCTTATAATACACGCCGGGAGGTGGAAGACCGTGGCCGGAGGGCTGTTTGTGTGCCCGGCGACATCAGTGCCGAAGTGCACTGTGAAGAAGTAGTGGCGGAAGCAATGAGCAGTTTCGGGAAGATAGATATCCTCGTGAACAATGCCGCCGTACAGTATCCGCAGGAGAAAATCGAAGATATTACGGCGGAACAATTGCATAAAACCTTTTCGGTAAACATCTTTTCGATGTTTTATCTCACGAAAGCAGCACTGAAGCATATGTCTAAAGGCGCGTGCATCATTAATACCACGTCTGTTACGGCTTATCGCGGCAGCGCGAACCTGGTGGACTATTCATCTACCAAAGGGGCAATCGTGAGTTTTACCCGATCGCTGAGCGCACAACTGTCTGACCGTGGCATTCGCGTGAACGCCGTGGCGCCGGGCCCGGTATGGACACCTTTGATTCCGGCCACTTTTCCGGCGGACCATGTGGCCAAATTCGGTTCCGACGTGCCGTTGGGCCGCGCGGGGCAACCAGCAGAAATAGCACCCAGTTATGTATTCCTGGCTTCAGAAGATGCCAGCTACATGAGTGGACAAGTTTTACATCCAAACGGAGGAGAAGTAGTCAATGGATAATATTGCACAAATAGTGACGGATCCCGTTGCCATAGCCCGGGCGGTGCGTTTGCGGTATGTTTCCGCATCTGCGCCCGGCTTTACCCGCGAAAAGAAGGGTGATAACTTTATCTACCTGGATAAAGAAGGAAAAGAAATTACCGATGAAGATACGCTGAAGCGTGTACGTGGTTTGGTGTTACCGCCAGCCTGGAAAGAGGTGTGGATATGCCCTTATGCGAACGGGCATCTGCAGGCCACCGGTATTGATGCTGCGGGGCGTAAGCAGTACCGCTATCATAGCAGTTGGCAGAAGGTGCGCAACGAAACCAAGTACGACCGGTTGTACCTTTTCGGCAAACAGCTGCCACAGATCCGCAAACAGATCGCGAAAGATTTGCGCCGCCGGCAACTCGACAAACAAAAAGTAATTGCGATCGCGTTGAGGGTGATGGAAGAAACACAAATCCGTGTGGGCAATGCTTCTTACGAAAAATTGTACGGCTCGCACGGGCTGACGACGTTGCACAACCAGCATGTGAAAGTGAATGGCAACAAGGCCTTTTTAAATTCAAAGGGAAAAAAGGCGTGCTGCATAAAATTGAGTTGAAACATGCCGCATTGGTGCGGTTATTACAAAAAGTGCAACACATCCCTGGTCAGGAGCTGTTTCAGTATTACGACGGTGATACTATTCACAGCCCGGATTCAGGTGAGGTGAACGAATACCTGAAAAACTGCACAGATGAGGAATTTACGTGTAAAGATTTCCGCACATGGGCAGGCACTGTACACGCATTAAATATGATGGCCGAACTGGTGCCTTTTGAAACACTGGCCGAATGCAAAAAAAATGTGCTGGGAATTATAGATGGTGTGGCCTGCAAACTGGGGAATACTCGCGCCGTTTGTAAAAAATATTACATCCATCCACAACTGTTCGAAATGTACGAAGCCCGTACTATTGCCCCTTTCCTCGAGGCGATGAAAAACAAAAAGGCCGCCCAGGGCGCATTAGGGGCGGACGAAAAGTGTTTGTTGTCGTTGTTAAAACATCTTCTCTCCAGCCGTAAAGCATCCCGTAGGGCAGCCTGATCTAAAATGTAGGTTATGAAAACCTGTTGCTCGTGCAGGCCCTTTTGGCCTGCGGTTCATTCCTGGTTTTATCCCAGGGGCGAAATCAATAGCGGGTTACAGTCCGCCGTAGATTAACTGTTCCTCGCGGTCTTCCACGGGAATCTTTTTAATAAAGTCGTCAAATCCGCTTTCGTCGTGTGTACTGTAAGCGCCGAAAGCGTCCAGTACATAGCCTTTCTGGCCTTCTTTATCTTCCATTAAATAAAGTACACTCGAATCTGCGGGGTCGGACTCGCCCTCAAACCGGTAGGTCTTGATGATCTTCAGGTCTTCCGGGTCATATATCTTTTGATCAACCGGCGACTGCATACGTCCGTGATCGCTCATCTTTAATTCATTGTCATATCCCTTGCTGTGCAGCTTGTTCATAATCTGCGACAGGGTATTCATTGCGCCGGGTTTTTGAGGTGTTTCCATATAATGACGTTTTTATTGAGATAATCATGTTTTAGGTAGATATAAAAATCCAAAACACATGCCACCAAAATCCGGCTTGGAATTTGCAACTGTTGAGCGACTCGTAACAGTAAACCCTGAAAGTAGCAATCCACTGTTTCCCCCAAGTTATGCATATAGAAGAAGCGACCATCCTGATTTCTCGGGATGGTCTTTTTTGCACCAGTATCCGGTACACCAAAAACATAGCGCCATGCGATC
The DNA here is from genome assembly GCF_023156195.1 of Chitinophaga sedimenti. Taxonomy (GTDB): domain Bacteria; phylum Bacteroidota; class Bacteroidia; order Chitinophagales; family Chitinophagaceae; genus Chitinophaga; species Chitinophaga sedimenti. Next base: position 4,773,036 of record NZ_JAKUKA010000001.1, on the reverse strand, counting down.
TATCTGGACAGGCACGCTGGGCTTCGGCCTCGTAAATATCCCCGTTAAATTATACAGCGCGGTTCAGGAAAGCCATATTGACCTGGACATGCTTGATAAAAAGACCATAGTAAAATCCGTTTCAAAAGGGTAAATGAAAAAACAGGCAAGGAAGTAAGCTGGGAAAACATCGTAAAGGCCTACAATTACAATGATGAGTACGTAGTGCTGGACGATGCCGATTTTGAAGCCGCCAGTCCCAAGAAGAGTAAAATGATCGAAATAGAATCCTTTGTACAGCAGGAGGAAATTGACGACGTGTATTTCGAGAGTGCGTACTTCATTGAGCCGGACAAAGGTGGCGGAAAGGCTTACCAGTTGCTGCTGCAAACGTTGGAGAAAACCGGGAAGGCGGGCTTTTGCCGCTTCGTGCTGCGCAGCCAGGAGAACCTGGCGATCGTGCGGCCGCGCGAAAATTACCTGCTGCTGCAGCGCCTCCGCTTTGGCGACGAAGTGCGTACCGCCGAAGAACTAAACCTCCCCACCAATGTTAAAATTAACAAGAAGAGGTGGATATGGCGACGAAGTTAGTGGAGGAATATACCGAACCATTTGATATCAGTAAATATAAAGACGAGTACACCGCTGAGCTGATCAAGATTATCAAAGCGAAAGCCAGCGGTAAAAAACGCCCGGTAAAACGAATGAAAGTGGTGCACACCCGCAGCACCGACCTGCTCGACCAGTTGAAAGCTAGTCTGGGTGGGAAAAAGCGGGTATCCTGACAAAGTCTTGTAGAAACAATTCCACAGGGTGGGGATTAAGACTACTCGTAAGAGTAGCGATTATACATTATGAATTTAACCCACAGCAGAAAACCCGTAACCGATAAAAAGATGAATATGGAACAGGAAACCCAAACGCGGAAAAAGGATGTTACCGTCAAACTGAACGGTCACCCCGTGCAATTAACCAACCAGGAAAAAATTTACTGGCCGGAAGATGAGATTACGAAGGGCGAACTGGTAGCCTACTACCCGGAGGTAGCGGATGTGCTGCTGCCCCACCTGAAAGACAGGCCTTTGTCTCTACACCGCTTCCCCAACGGCATAAACGGCGTTAGCTTCTATCAGAAAGATCTGGATCTTAAAACAAGCCCCGACTGGCTAAAAACGGTTCCCATCCTGGCCAGTTCTACCGGTAAAGTGGTGGATTACCTGGTGTGCAATAACGCGGCAACACTGGCTTATATGGCCAACCTGGGCTGCATAGAGCTCAATCCCTGGCTGTCGCGCACCAGCAAGCTGGATAACCCCGATTATATCGTGCTGGACCTTGATCCGGAAGGCATCAGTTTTAAATATGTAATAGAAACGGCTTTATGCATTCATGAAATACTGGAAGAGATGGAAGTAAAGAGTTATGTGAAAACCTCGGGCTCATCCGGCATTCATATTTATATACCGGTGGCCGCAAAATACGAATATGAGGTGTGCCGCTTTTTGCGCAGCATGTGGCTACGGAAGCGCACGCACGAATGCCAAAGGTAACCAGTATTGTGCGGGCGAAAGCGCAGCGGAAAAACAAGGTATACATCGATTATTTACAGAACAGCTTCGGCCAAACCGTGGCTGCGCCTTACTCTGTACGACCAAAGCCCGGAGCCACCGTATCGGCCCCGCTGCGTTGGGAAGAGGTAAACGGTAAGCTTCGCCTCGAAGATTTTCACATCGGAAACATGCCGAAACGGCTGAAAAAGTCGGCGATCTGTGGAAAGATATCCATAAACAAAAGAATGATTTGAAGGCGATTGTGAAAAGTATGGACCGGAATTGAAATGGCGCGGAAGTTGGAATAATGAGGGTATAAGCAAAAGCGCTATGAACAAACAACAGAAGACCGTGTTGTGGAGCGGCTTGGCAGCCGCCGCGGCGATAGCAGTTATCGGCGCTGCGGTACTACAAAAGAAAAGAACGGCGGCCCTGGACGAAGGCGATTTGCAGCGTAAGATGTTCCGCAGGGAACACAGGGTACGGAAACATTCCTAGCGTATTCGTTTCACCTTAAAACAGAAAGGCTATGCAAACAGTACATCACTCACAGCCAAGACTGACGCCTATTTACGGTATTACGATCGCAGCAGTTTCGATCGTTTTTACGGTTATCTTTTACCTGACAAATTATGCGGCTAACCTTTGGACAGGCTACTTCGTGCACCTGGTATTGTTCCCGGGCGTCCTGTTCTCGGTAATCCACTACAACCGGGTGAAAGGTGGTGGTGCGTCTATCCCATCGCTGGTTAAGATGGGGTTGCATACCACACTATGGGCGGTGATCATTGTATCGGTATTTACGATCGTGTTTCACCTGATTATGGAGCCTAATGGTACAGCGGGCGTGCCTTCCGACGGTAATCAGTTAAGCGATACCAGTCCGTATAAACGCGAAGGTTTTTGGATATTCCTCTTTGGTAATGTGTTGTTTATTAACGGCATCCTGGGTACGCTGGCATCCATCATTGGCGCCATCTCCGTTAAACGGAACCAGAAAACTGAAAAACGGACATAGTCATAAAATCTTTGTTTGACCCAATCCTGGAAAAACCAAAGCCCCCGTTCCCCCATCGTTGTGAAAAATTTACGGAAACCTCTTTAACCAGAAAAGTGTGTAATCGCCGGAACGGGGGCTTTAAGCCCCTTTTTTGTTTGCCCTTACTTCACTTACCTTTGCCTGCATATCTTTCTGTACATGGCTAAAGGCACTATTCTCATTATCGACGACGAAGAGCAATTACGTAAACTGATGGGCCGCCTGCTTGCCCTCGAAGGCTACCAGGTGCTGGAAGCCGCCAATGGGCGCAATGCGCATCGGTTGCTGGAGCGCGAAGAAGTGCAGGTGATTTTATCCGACGTTAAGCTGCCCGACGCTAACGGCGTAGAAATGGTCGCAGAGCTTCGCCATAAGTATCCAGAAACAGAAATCATCGTATTAACTGCTTACGGTAACATCCCCGATGGCGTGCAGGCCATCCGTAACGGTGCGTTTGATTATATTACCAAGGGCGACGACAACAACCGCATTATTCCCCTCGTGAGCAAGGCGATGGACAAAGCCCTGCTGCAATTCCGTGTAAAGGCGCTGGAGAAAAAGATTTCCGGCAAGTACGGCTTCGATAATATTATTGGTCAGAGCCCGGAAATTAAATCGGCCATAGCGCTGGCACAAAAAGTAGCAGCGACCGATGTAACCGTGTTGCTGCTCGGCGAAACCGGCGCAGGTAAAGAGGTGTTTGCGCAAAGTATTCACCAGGGCAACGAGCGGCGTACGCAACCTTTTGTAGCAGTAAACTGCAGCGCCATCGGCAAAGAACTGTTGGAGAGCGAATTGTTCGGCTACAAGGCCGGCGCGTTTACCGGCGCCAATAAAGACCGTACGGGCTTTCTGGAAGAAGCGAACAAAGGCACCATCTTCCTCGACGAGATCGGCGAAATGCCCATGGAGCTGCAGGCCAAGCTGTTACGGGTACTCGAAACCCGCGAGTTTTACAAGGTAGGCGACGCTAAACCCGTGAAGGTAGACATCCGCATCATTGCCGCCACCAACCGCAACCTGGAAGCCGAAATAGAAGCGGGCCATTTCCGTGCTGACCTGTTTTACCGCTTGTCGTCGTTCACGATTAAATTGCCGTCGCTGAACGAGCGGCGTAAAGATATACCCACACTGGCCGCGTATTTCATGGCCACTTTATCGCCCAAACTGAACAAGCGTGTGGAGGCCATGAGCGAGCCATTCCTCACAGCATTGCAGCACCACCACTGGAAAGGCAACATCCGCGAGTTGCGCAACGTGATCGAGCGCGCGATCATATTGGCCGAAGGCGCTACGCTGGAGCCGGTAGACCTGCCTATCGATTTTCACTGGGAGCAGCACCCTGGTGCGGGCAGCAGTTTCAAACTCGCCGATGTGGAGAAGCAACACATCATTAAAACCCTGCAACACACGAAAGGCAACAAGACCAAAGCCGCCGAACTGCTCGATATTGGTCTTACCACGTTATACAACAAAATCAAAGAGTATAATATTCACGCTTAGTTAGCCACCTTTTTCTCTTTCTTCAGCCGCCGTTGTGTTTTCTATGGTTTTTGCAAATTTTGGTAGATATAATTTTTATCGAACCTCGTCTGTTTTTGTACAACGGCTGTTATAGTTAGGACGATTTTGTTTCTTAAAGCGTTTATAACAAGCATCTTGTGTTTTCCTTCGGCTATTTTTCTCCGAAAATAATCCCCAAAGCTGTTTTTCATTTTGGTGGCTGTCAGGGCACACATGTGCAGGAGGCTTTTAAGCACTCTATTAGCTAAATGACTGACCCTGGCAGGCTTTCGCACGCTGCTGCCGCTTCGTCGTTCAAATGGAACAACGCCACAATAACTACCTAGCTGTTTGCCCGATTTCACTTGCTTAAATCCATCGGTGTAGCAGATGAGGTGATAAGCGGTGATAGGCCCTACAGAAGGAACGCTGGTGATCAAGCTGACCTGACGGCGCATTTGGGCGTCCTCCTTAACCAGTTGGGCGATGTCCTCATTGATTCGTTTAAGATCGAGTTCAAGGCCCTGTATGCCCGCTGTGTATGCTGTGGTTTTAGGAACGCCACTCCAGTCATAGAAGGCTTTCTCTTCCAATGGCTGTTTGAGGGCCTTTAATACACTCAGTAATCTCCGACGCTGTGCCAGTAGTTGCTTAAGTGTGGTGATTACTGATATGGGTTTTTTCCATAGCTGCAACTCATCACTATGATGCTTAGCATAACGAGCGATGTCTAATGCATCTTTGGGATCGCTTTTCTTACGGATATCGCGGATGCTCCTTTTGATATTAGCGGCATTTTCCAGACTCACGGCTATTTGCTGGCTGTCCGGTAATGAACAACGGCCTCATTATAATGCCCTGTATTCTCAATACAGATCAATAACTTTTTGATAGCGTTGCCCATCAGACTGCGAAGCCACTTTTTCATGTCAGCAAATCCTTTATTGCTTTGTTCAAAGCAGTTGCTGTAGGGTACTTTACATCACCTGACAGCAGCACACAGATATCTATTTTGCTCTTGGATACATCTATTCCGGCAAAATGAACGAATTTTACACTCATTGGTTTTGTTTCTTTTGGGGACCCGCGAAGATCCATGAATAAAGCCAGTGAGATCAACCAGTTTGAACTTTCCCTAGACCTTTAATAAGCTCTACGTTTATTTTCTATTTGGGTTTTGTTCAAACCAGGCTACGGCAGGATTAAAACACAACCTGGGTTTTACCCTTGTCACTCTAAAAGTGCCTGCCGTAGTCCGGTTGACCTTACAGTTATCCACAATCTGCGTGTTAATTCACAAAAAGAAAAAAGAACCAAAAAAAAAAAAGTTATAGTAGTAATAGTAATAATATCTTCTCTTTTGTTTCTTTTCACAAACCTAAAGGTCACTCATTTCGGGCGATTTTACTACTATCAACTACACAAAGATACCCCCGCTGCTCCCCGGAAAATTTGCCGGAATGGAGAAAAAGTTTGCCAGGATGGAGAAAATTTCGAGCAGTGATAGCATTTTACCAAAATGGCTCAAAGCATCCTCAAAGCATGGTGAAGACATGGTGAAAGCATGGTGAAGAGGTGGAGAAGATGGTGAATATAGTACCGGCCGTTGATGTGAGTGACCCAACGGCGGCCGATAGTAAAGCTGCTGCTGATCTCACCCTGTTAAAATGAAAAACACCATGCAATTTCTGCATGGTGTTTTTTGTTGCCGATAACCGTAAGTGTTTGATTAGTAATTAATAATGCCCCGAAAACGGCCCCGGAATACCTTTTGGCATATACCCGCAAACGTTACGATCATGAAACCGAAACTGATGATGCGGCCGCGTTACTTAAGGCCGCGATACCAACCGGCGCCAAAGCATCCTTACATCATGTATTACCTGCTGGCGTCGCTGTTTATTGTATCGCTTATCGCGCAATTGCTCATCAAAATTTTTTAAATAATATGATCAATCAATATGAAGTGCCGGCCATGATAGAAGATGCGCTGCCAGAACTGTGCAAACCATTGCGCCAGTTTCCCGCGGTGTTTCACATTTACGAAACCATGAGTTGTTTAACCACCTACACCTGCCGGCAGGTGAACCGCGGCGACTACGCCCTGGCGGGCCGCTGCATGCAGCTGGTGGGACGGTTGTACGAACGTGGCAACACCAAAGTACAATACGCGGTGGAGCATTACTTCATGCCCATGATATCTGCGCTACCCTTAAAGGATGCAGCGCAGCGCGTCAAATTATACTCGATCATCCCTTCGCACCTGTACCGGATGTTTATCAACGAACAACTAAAACTTAGTTAGGATGGAAACCGACATAACCGTCCGCATCGCCACTGCGGCCGACATTGACTTTGCATTACCCATTGTGGCCGAAATGGAATCCAGCGCCAAAGCGCGCGGCACGGGCATCAGCAAACGCGATCCCGAAGCCATTAAGCAGAAAATATTGCAGGGGAAGGCGGTGATTGCCTTTACCAAAAAAGGGGTATGGGCCGGCTTTACGTACCTGGAAGTGTATGAGCAGGGCCGCTTTGTGAGCAACAGTGGTCTTATTGTACCACCCGCCTTCCGCGGATTGGGTGTGGCCGTGCAACTGAAACAACGCCTGTTTGAACTATGCCGGTTCCTGTACCCGCAGGCGAAATTATTTGGCATCACCACTGGTGCGGCCGTGATGAAAATCAATAGTCGCCTGGGTTACGAGCCTGTCGCCTTTGATGATATTACCCACGATGCAGCGTTCTGGAACGGTTGTAAAAGCTGTGTGAACTATGGTATCCTGGAGAGCAAACAGTTTAAAAACTGTCTTTGTACGGCCATGTTATTTGAGCCGCCGAAAGAAATGTACCATGCGGATTTTGAAAACCACCCTTCCGTTTCTGAAGGGTGGGTGGTTTCCGCCAACCGGAAATTATCACTCAAAAAAGTTATTAACTATTGATAGCCAGGTGCTTAGTGCTTTTTGTTGGCACATTGGCATCTGGATGGCTTATCCAGCACAAATCGAAACATCATGATACCCGACGAACGCATCCCGGAACTTATTCGCCAGCAGCTGCCGGCATTCACCGCCGCCTGTGGCCACTCCGTATCCAAAGTGATACATGCTTTTATGGAATATACCAGCGCCCTCGTGAAAAAGGGGCAGCTACAGGAAGCCGGCCGCTGTTTTCGCGTGGCCGGCGTGTTATATCGCAACGGTAGCGGCCTGTTAAAAAACGCGATTGAAAACGTGTACATCTATGGCATTTCTCCATTGGTCGATACGCATAAGCAATCGCTCCAGGGTCTGTTGCCGCTGCCGTTACAACAAGTACGCATCCAATATCATCAAATATAAAAACTATGCTGACTATTATTCTGATTGCCGCAGCACTTGGCTGCTTTGTAATCTTTTTCAAAACCGTCGATTACTTCGAAAAAATTTAAAACATGATGACCGCATTATTTATTCTTTCGATTCTGGTTTTCGGCTATATGATCTATGTCTTACTGAAACCGGAAAAATTTTAAAACGCTGACCTACCATGAATACAGAACTAGCAGGGATATTATTAATATTCATTCTCACGGTACTTATTTCCATACCGTTAGGCAAGTACATTGCAAAAGTATACCTGGGGCAAAAAAATTGGATGGACTTTCTCACACCGGTTGAAAAAGGGATTTATAAAATCTCCGGGATAAATCCCGATGAGGAAATGACCTGGAAGCAACATCTGAAAGCGTTGTTGACGATCAATATGGTTTGGTTGGTATACGCTTTTGTAATGTTATTGTTCCAGGACAAATTGCCCTTGAACCCGGATGGGAACCCCGCCCAAACACCGGACCTGGCTTTTAATACAGCGATTAGCTTTTTGGTGAACTGTAACCTCCAACACTATTCGGGTGAAACAGGGGTAACTTATCTTACGCAGATTTTCGTGTTAGCATTCCTTCAGTTTGTGAGCGCTGCTACAGGCATGGCAGCACTGGTGGTTGTGTTTAAAGCGCTGAAAGAAAAGACAACGGTAAAGTTGGGTAACTTCTGGGTCTTTTTTACGAAGTCGATCACCCGCATATTGCTCCCCATATCGATAGTACTGGCAATCATTTTTGTTTTTAACGGGATGCCGGCGAGTTATGCACCTAAGGGACAATATGTATCTGTACAGGGGATACGGTGAATGTGTCGCGTGGACCAGTGGCCGGATTTGTAGCCATTAAACATCTTGGTACAAATGGAGGTGGTTACTACGGTACTAACTCCGCGCATCCGCTGGAAAATCCCAACTACCTTACCAATATCACCGAAATGGTGGCACAGACTATTATTCCGCTGGCTATGATTTTTGCATTCGGCTTTTTTATCAGGCGTCGGAAGTTTGCGTGGATAATTTTCGGTGTAATGACCGCGGGATTTCTCTGTTTGGTCATTCCGACGATTATATCAGAAATTAACGGTAATCCATTAATTGCCCGAATGGGTATAGCGCAACCAACGGGAGCCATGGAAGGCAAAGAAGTGCGGTTCGGACCTGCGGCCACCGGATATTGGAGTATCATTACCACTGTTATCTCTACCGGGTCTGTAAACGGCTTCCACGACAGCACTATGCCTATCAGTGGAATGATGCAGCTGCTCGCTATGATGACCAACGCCTTTTATGGCGGTTGTGGTGTAGGTATACTCAACTATTTCATCTTTATAATCATCACCGTGTTTATTGCCGGGTTAATGGTAGGACGTACGCCAGAGCTGATGGGCCATAAGGTGGAAGCCCGGGAAGTGAAAATTGCAGCTATTGTCGCGTTACTTCACCCGTTCCTAATATTATCCGGTACAGCTCTTTCTTCTTATGTACTGTCCCGCGGCATAGGCGCAGCATGGGCAACCCCGCCGGGAAACTGGCTCAATAATCCCGGTTACCACGGTTTTTCCGAAATGCTGTATGAGTACACTTCGGCCAGCGCCAACAACGGGTCCGGTTTCGAGGGATTAACAGATAATAATCTTTTCTGGAATATCAGTACCGGCTTTGTGCTGATCCTGTCGCGTTATCTGCCCATTATCGGTCCGGTGGCTATTGCAGGCCTCCTGGCGCAGAAGAAGTTTGTGCCGGAATCTGCCGGAACGTTGCGCACCGATACCATCACCTTTGGCGCGATGACGTTCGCGGTAATTGCCATCATCGCCGCGCTGGCCTTTTTCCCGGCATTAGCGCTTGGCCCGCTGGCAGAGTATTTTTCAATGTTATAATGGAGTAATCAATATGAAACAGGAGAATAAATTATTTCCGAAAGATCTTGTTAAACAAAGTCTTGTACAGTCTTTCGTGAAGCTGAATCCAAGGTTGATGATCAAGAACCCCGTTATGTTTATGGTGGAACTTGGTACCCTGGTAATGCTGATTGTAACGCTTTACGCCTTACTTACCGGCGATACAGCACAAGGTTCGCTTGCGTATAATTTTATTGTATTCGTTGTGCTGCTTTTAACCGTGTTGTTCGGCAACTTCGCAGAAGCCATTGCCGAGGCAAGGGGTAAGGCGCAGGCAGAAAGTCTTCGTAAAACAAGAGAAGAAACACCTGCGAAACTGGTGGTGGCTGTTGGAGACATCTTCACCAACGAGATAAAAATTGTGTCGTCGGCACGGTTGAAAAAGGGGGATGTTTTCGTTTGCGAACCCGGAGACATCATTCCGGCCGACGGCGAGATCATAGCAGGACTGGCCAGTATAGACGAGTCTGCGATCACCGGCGAAAGCGCGCCCGTGATTCGCGAAGCGGAGGTGATAAGTCCAGCGTAGTGGGTGGCACGCGCGTGCTGAGCGATAAAATAAAAGTGCGCGTAAGTACAGAAGCAGGAGAATCTTTTCTGGATAAAATGATTGCACTCGTAGAAGGGGCCAGCCGGCAGAAAACACCCAATGAAATAGCGCTTACAATTTTGCTCGCCAGTTTTACCCTTGTATTCATTATTGTGTGTGTAACGCTGAAGCCGTTCGCTGATTACGCTAATACACCGATCACCATCGCCGCGTTTATTTCTTTGTTTGTTTGTCTTATCCCAACAACCATTGGCGGACTGTTGTCGGCCATCGGCATTGCGGGCATGGACCGGGCTTTGCGGGCGAACGTAATTACCAAATCGGGTAAAGCCGTCGAAACTGCCGGCGACCTGGACGTGCTGTTGCTGGATAAAACCGGCACCATTACAATCGGTAACAGAAAGGCGACTAACTTTTATGCTGCTCATGGTTTTTCACAAGATGAATTTGTAAGACTTTGCGCGCTTAGTTCCCTCTCAGATGAAACGCCCGAAGGCAAATCGATTGTTGAGCTGGCAGGTAGTGAGTTGACGGACAAATTAAACATTAACGACGCCAACATGGTGCAGTTTACGGCCGAAACAAGAACCAGTGGCATTGATCTCCCCGACGGAACCCGCATTCGTAAAGGGGCATACGATGCTATTCGCCGTCTGGCCGAGAGCGCTGGAAACAGCTTCCCGGCCGAAACCAGGGAGCGGGTTGAGCTTATTTCCAAAGATGGTGGTACCCCGCTGGTCGTTGCGAAGAATGGTGAAATTAAAGGGGTAATAGAGCTGCAGGATATTATTAAACCAGGTATACAGGAGCGGTTTGAGCGACTCAGAAGAATGGGCGTAAAAACGGTGATGGTTACCGGGGATAACCCACTTACGGCCAGGTATATTGCCGATAAGGCAGGAGTAGACGACTTTATTGCCGAAGCAAAGCCGGAAGATAAGATGCGTTATATCAGAGAGGAGCAGCAACAGGGCAGGCTGGTGGCAATGATGGGCGATGGTACGAATGATGCACCCGCATTGGCGCAAGCAGACGTCGGCGTTGCAATGAACAGCGGTACACAGGCGGCGAAGGAAGCAGGTAACATGGTGGACCTGGACAATGACCCTACCAAATTGATCGAAATTGTTGAAATTGGCAAACAGTTACTGATGACCCGCGGTACGCTTACCACTTTTTCCATTGCCAACGATGTCGCGAAATACTTCGCGATTGTTCCGGCGTTATTCATCTCGTCCATTCCTGCATTACAGGGGCTAAACATCATGCATCTCCACAGTCCGGAGTCCGCAGTTTTGTCGGCCGTCATCTTTAATGCCATCATCATTCCCATATTGATACCGCTCGCGCTTCGCGGCGTCGCTTACCGGCCTATCGGCGCCAGCGCTCTCTTGCGCCGGAATCTGTTCGTATACGGACTGGGTGGGATTGTAGCGCCGTTTATCGGCATCAAGTTGATAGATATGTTGATGGCGCTCTTTTTTAATTATTTAAAGTAAAGTAAAATGAAAAATTATCTGTTGCCCTCAATCAAGCTGACTGCTGTGTTGATTGTGCTGGTGTCTGTATTATATCCTTTGTTGATTGCCGCCGTTGCCAAAATGGCGCCAGGTGGCGGAGATGGCGTTAAGGTGGAGCGTAATGGAAATGTGGTCGGTATGCAAACCTGGGTCAGAAATTTACGGCCGACGAATATTTTAATTCACGCCCTTCAGCTGTGGATTACAATGCCGCCAGTTCCGGTGGCTCTAATAAAGGTCCCAGCAATCCTGATTACCTGAAGGTTGTGGCAGACCGTATTGATACCTTCCTGGTACATAATCCGGGGGTTAGAAGAGAGCAAATACCAACGGAACTTGTTACCGCAAGCGCCAGCGGGTTGGACCCACACTTGTCGCCGGCGGCGGTGATGATTCAGGTGCCGCGGATAGCTGCGGTACGTAATCTGCCCGCGGGTAAAATCACCGGATTGGTAAATGGTCATATAACACGCCCCTTATTCGGCATGTTTGGCCCGGCTACCGTAAATGTACTGGAATTAAACCTCGCACTTGACGAATTGAAGTAAGTGGCGAATTATCCTTGAAAACTAATATGGCCGCGCTATCACGATTGTGCAGGCGAGCCGGTTGAACACTGCCGGGTGAATGACCCGGTAGTGTTACCCGCAAGAAACAGACTAAACAAGTATTATAAAGATGAAAAAATTAGCGCTGGCAGCCGTGTTGTTGTACGCAACAAACACACATGCCCAGGACGGAACAGCATTAAAAAAACACCGTTGACTTTTTCGGCGTACGCTGAAGTTTATTATAGTTATGATTTCGGAGAACCCGGCAATCATACTAAACCATCGTTTCTTTACAATCACAACAAGCATAACGAATTGAACCTGAATCTCGGGCTGTTGAAGGCCGCCTACAGTACCGACCGGGTGAGGGCTAACTTGGGATTAATGGCAGGTACTTACGCAACGGCTAACCTGGCGGCTGAAACAGATGTGATGCGCCATGTATACGAGGCCAATGTGGGGTACAGGCTGGGGCATAATTTGTGGCTGGACGCAGGCATCATGCCTTCGCATATTGGTTTTGAGAGTGCCGTCGGCAAAGATTGTCCCACACTTACGCGCAGTCTTTCGGCAGAAAATACGCCCTACTATGAAACCGGCGCAAAAATTACCTGGAATAATGATCAATGGACCGTGGCAGCCATGTATCTAAATGGATGGCAGCGCATCAGGCGTCCGGACGGCAACCAAACACCCGCTTTGGGCACGCAGGTGGCCTATAAGCCCAATAGCGCCATCCTGGTGAACTGGAGTACATTTATCGGGAACGACAAGGCCGATAGCGTGAAGCAGATGCGCTATTTTAGTGATCTTTACGGTGTATTGAATGTTACAGAAAAGTTCACCCTCACGGCCGGATTCGATTATGGTATGGAGCAGAAAAGTGAAGGCTTGTCGGGCATGAATAAATGGTATAGTATCACAGGTATTGCGCGTATTGCGCTTACAGAAAAACTGGCGATGGCAGCACGTGGTGAGTATTACCACGATGAAAACGGGGTAATCGTCGCTACCGGGTTGCCGGATGGATTCCGCGTTGGTGGTTATTCGCTTAATCTCGACCTGAATCCAGTGTCGGCCGTAATGTTCAGGTTGGAAGGAAAGGTCTTCAACAGCAGGAACGAAATTTTTACAAAAGGCGCCGAGCTGGATAAGCATAACCTGTCCATTACAGCCATGATGGCGGTTGCTTTCTAAAATCGGTTGCGCGCCGGTTGGTAGCCGGCGAACAGTGGCCGTCCGGCGCGCAATCTAATCTTAAAACCAAACAGCACATGCAAGTACCGGGAGGGCTTAGTTCCGGCAGCCATAAAACGACGAAGGGTCGGTTTAAAATATATATCGGCATGAGCGCCGGCGTGGGCAAAACTTACCGGATGCTCCAGGAAGCCCATGCCCTGCTGCGCTCGGGCGTAAACATACAGATCGGGTATGTGGAAACACATGGCCGTAAGGAAACAGAAGCGTTGGTAGCGGGTTTGCCGCTCGTGCCGCGCCGACAGGTGTTTTACAAGGGCAAGCTGCTGGAAGAAATGGATCTCAATACGCTCCTGCTGCTTACGCCGGAGTGGGTGATCGTTGACGAACTGGCGCATACCAACATCCCCGGGAGCCGTCATGAAAAGCGCTGGCAGGATGTGGTGGAGCTGTTGCAGGCAGGCATCAGTGTGATCACGGCGGTCAATATTCAACATATAGAAAGCATTAACCACCACGTTAAAGCCATTACGGGCGTGGAAGTAACCGAACGGGTACCGGATAAAATGCTGCAACTGGCCGATGAAGTAGTGAACATCGATCTTACGGCGGATGAACTGATTACCCGGCTGAAGGAGGGCAAAATATATGAGGCGTCTAAAGTAGAAACGGCGCTGAGGAATTTCTTTCAATCTGAAAAGATATTGCAACTGCGGGAACTCGCCTTAAAGGAAGTGGCGTCGCAGGTGGAGCGTAAAGTGGAAACGGAAGTGCCGCGCGGCCAGCAAATGCGCCATGAACGTTTCCTTGCCTGCATTTCCACCAATGATGAAATTGCCCGTAAGGTGATCCGTAAAACCGCGCGGCTGGCGGCCTATTATCATGCCGACTGGCAAGTCCTATATGTGCAAACGCCATCTGAAAGTACGGGGCGTATTAACCTGGCATTGCAAAGGCACCTGATCAACAATATGAAACTGGCCACCGAACTGGGCGCAGAGGTATTACAGGTGCAGGATACGAACATTGCGGAGGCGATCATCCGTACGGTGAAGGAGCGCGACATCACCACGGTATGCATCGGGAAGCCGCATATCAGTCTTTTTAGGATAATTTTGCGGACGAACATCTTTAACCAGCTGTTAAAAACCTTATCTTCCAATGAAACCGATATTGTTATCCTGTCATGAGTAGATCCGGACTTAAATCGAAAATAACGGCCGGCGTGCTGTTTTTGTTTTTATGTTGATACTCGTCAGCACCGTGAGCTATTACCACCTGCGGCAACTGAACCATGAAGCCGGGTTGGTACTGGAGGATAATTATGAGTCGCTGGAATACAGCCGCGAAATGCTGTGGGCATTGAATAACTGGCCCAATCCGCAACGCTTTGAGGCGGCACTTACTAAACAAGAGGCCAACGTTACGGAAAAAGGCGAAGCGAAAACCACCGCCACGCTGGCGTTGATTTATAAAACCGCCAAAGGCTCCCCGGTGTTGTCGCCTGTCCTGGCCAAAGCAATGCGTACGCAGATCGATGAGCTGATGAAACAAAACATGGAGGCGATCGTAGGTAAATATGAGCGCACAGGTAAAACAGCGGATAAGGCGCTGATATATCTTGCCGTGATTAGCGGTATTTGTTTGCTGTTGGGTATTACGTTCGTGTACAATTTTCCCGGTTATATTGCCGGCCCCATCCAGGAATTAACGGCGGGCATCAAAGGCATAGCGGACAAACAATACAGCCAGCGCCTGCATTTTAAACGCAGCGACGAATTCGGTGAACTCGCCAATGCATTCAATACCATGGCGCAACGCCTGGATGAGTATGAACATAGCAACCTGGCACGTATCGTGTTCGAAAAACAACGCGCCGAAGCAGTGATCAGTTCTTTAAAAGATGCGACGATCGGTTTTGATGTAAATGATGTGGTGTTGTTCGCGAATAAACAGGCGCTGCAACTGCTGAACCTCGGCGAAGGTGAACTGCCCGGTCGCACGGCTACGGAAATAGCCCGGCGCAACGACCTGCTGCGTTACCTCGTTACCGAAACGAACAACACGCCACTGAAGATCGTAGTTGATGGTAAAGAAAGCTTTTTCACCCGGGAAGTGGCGGATATAACGCAGGACGGGCAGCGGATCGGGTACGTGATTATCTTGCGCAACATCACCACGTTTAAAGAACAGGATATTGCTAAAACGCATTTCATTGCTACCATCTCCCACGAATTAAAAACACCCTTGGCGTCGTCCGACTTAAGTTTGCGCCTGCTGGAGGATGAGCGTACCGGGGGATTGAACGGTGAGCAGCACGAGCTGATCGATAGCCTGAAGGCCGACAATCGCCGGATGATAAAAATGGTAAGCGACCTGCTCGACTTCTCCCGGGTGGAAAGCGGCAATATCCAATTACAAATACAATCCGTGAAGCCATTGGGTATCGTGGAATATGCGCTGGAGGCGGTGCGTAAACAGGCCGCGGAACAGCATGTTGCCATTTTGTACGTGCCAAACAATGAGTTGCCCGCTATTACCGCCGATGCGGAAAAGGCTGCCTGGGTGTTGGTTAACCTGCTCACCAACGCGATCCGTTATTCCCCACAGAATTCTTCTATACAGCTTGATCTGCAACCTGAGAACGACAAACTGGTGTTCAGCGTTACCGATAAAGGCATGGGTATTCCCGAGGCCTTTCGCGATAAAATATTCGACCGGTTTTTCCAGGTGCCGGGTGTGGATGCGCACAAGGGCAGCGGCCTGGGGCTGGCCATAGCCCGCGAATTCATCGAGGCACAGGGGGCGAAATCAAAGTGGAAAGTACCGAAGGCGGGGGAAGCCGGTTCTACTTTTCGTTGCCTGTTACTAAAGGCTAACTCATTAAAGCAATTTCTTCCCGCAGGATGTCGTCAGCTTCTTCATAGAGATTCATCACCTCTTTTATCTCCGGTACGATCGTGTCGAGGTGTTCGAGGTGCACGGCGTTTTCTTCAATATGCAGCAACATGGCGATCATGGGAACGATGCGGATGGTATTCAACTCTGCCCGCAGCTGCCGCGAAATGTGGGCCACGTCGTTCCAGGACTGCTTTTCGGCGCTATAGAGCATTTCGTGCAACAGGAAGTCGGAGCGTTTGCGGAAGATTTCCACCAGGTCCAGCAGGAAGTCGCGGTCATGTTCGGCGAGCGATTGCAGGTAGTGTGTATCGATGAGCGTCATGGGTTCGGCATGTTCCAGGATGGCGGCCTTGCTTTGCAGGCTGCGCGCCGTGCGCACGATCGCGTCCTGTATCTTCTTATATAATTCTTCGGGTATAAATGGTTTGGAAATGTAGTCGGTCATGCCCGCCCGCACACATTTTTCGCGTTCGCCGTTGATCGCCGAGGCGGTCATGGCAATAATTGGCGTGGTGTAACCCATTTCGCGGATCAGCCCCGTGGCCTTGTATCCGTCCATGCCCGGCATCTGTATGTCCATCAGAATACAATCGTATTCTTTTTCCCTGATGATTTCCACCGCTTCTTCGCCGCCGGATACAATATCGACCCGGGCACCTGCTTTCCTCAGCGTATGAAAAGCTACTTTCTGGTTGATAACATTGTCCTCCACCACGAGCAGTTCTTTTTCCTGCAACGTAATGGTGGGTGTTTCGTTCGGCAGCAGTTCCTCCGGCGCGGTAAACAAATTGCGGGTGTACGGAATCTGGAAACGAACGCTGGTACCTTTGCCCAGTGTACTTTCCAGCGTGATGTCGCCCTGCTGCAATTCCACCAGCTGTTTGCAGATGGCCAGTCCCAGCCCGGTGCCACCGTATTTGCGATCGATGCCCGGGTGCGATTGCGTAAAACTTTCAAACACTTCTCCCACCATTTCCTGCGGGATGCCGATGCCCGTATCGCGCACCTCAAACGATACCGTGGCGCTGGTGTCGTCGATGCTGCGAAGGTTTACGTTCAGGGTGATATTGCCTTTCTCCGTAAACTTGATAGCATTGCTCAGCAGGTTTTCGAGGATTTGCCGCAGTCGTACCGGGTCGCCAAGAATGTGTGCCGGAACTGCATCATCTACACGATAAATCAGTTCAAGCCCTTTTTCATGAGCCTTGTGTACAAAGAGATAGATCGTTTTCCGCACTAAATAACGGAGGTCGAAATTCGAATTTTCAAATGCCATTTTACCAGACTTTATCTTTGAGAAATCGAGTATGTCGTTTATAATTACGAGTAAGTTGTTCGCGGAGTCTTTAATTGCGTCTAAAAACTCTTTTTGTTCGGCGTGCAGCGACGTTTTCCGCAACAGGTTGGTCATACCAATGATACCGTTCATTGGTGTGCGAATCTCATGGCTCATATTGGCCATAAACGTTTCCTGTGCACGCTTGGCCGCCTCTGCGGCGCGTTTAGCTGCGAGCAGCTGCTGTTCCTGCTCAATGCGGTAAGTAATATCGGTAGATATGCCGCACAACCCGAATACCTGTTGCCGGTGATCGCGCAGCGGGAATTTAGTAGTGGTATAGTGATACTTCTTTCCCTCGTGCAGTATATAATGTTCAATCTTTTGCGGCGCTTCCGTGCGCAGTACATCAAGGTCGGTCGCGGTATCGCGCAACAGATCGAATGGTGGAGGAATTTCACTATTGGTACGGCCAACAAGGCGGCTGGCCGATACCGGTACATTTCTTCAAACTTTTTATTGATCAGCAGGAAGTGGCCATTTAAGTCTTTTATAAAGATGATGGACGTAGTATTATCCGGATGGACTGCAACCGTATCTGCATTTCGTCTTTTTCCTGCTGCGACAGCCGCAACTCGTCCTGAAGCGCTTTCGCTCATCGATGTCTTTCACGATGCACTGGTAGCCGGAAAGTTGATCGTTCTCCCAAATGAGCATTGCCTGTTGCTCTACCCAGATGCGCGACCCGTTTTTACGGGTGATACGGAATTCGCGGATGGTGCTGGGAATGTTGTTGCGGGCTTGTGTGGTGTAATGTTCCACCAGTTCCTGGTGAGTAGCAGGATCGAGGAAAAGGCTGTAGTGTTTGCCGATCAACTCGGTGTTCGTGTGCCCGGTAATGCTTTCAACTTTGGGGCTGATATAAGTGAAAAAGCCTGCAAGGTCTGTGGTGTACATGATCACTTCCGCATCTTCGATCAGCCGGCGATATTTTACTTCGCTGCGGCGCAGTAGGGCCTCGGCTTTTTCGACCGTGTATAATCCAGCACAAACCGGATGATGCCGGCAAGTAGAAATAATAGCGCCACCCCGCTTCCTACAAGAGAAAGATTATAAACTTTGCCGGCAAAGAAGCGGTGGTTGCTGATGTGCTGGTCCATGAAACGGCGCTCTTCATCGACCATGCGGCCGTGTACATCGTTAATAGCCTGCAATAACTGCTGCCTTCCGCTATCTTGCAACATGTTAAGCGCTATGGCCGGCTCGGTTTGTTCAGTATTACGAATGTGGCGGTCCAGGGTAATGCGCTGATCGACCATTTGTACCAGCGAATCGGAGAGCTGCTGCAGATGTGGTGTGGCGGCACGTTGTGTACGTAGTTTTCCTACGTGTTGGCTAAGTACGTGTTCGGCCGGGTGTTGCGCGGGCGTTTTATCAAGTGCAGACTGGAAGCCTGTCATGTAGGCGTTAAGGGTGGCGTTTTGTTGATAGATGGTATGCAGCAGCCGCATTTTTTCGTCGGATTGCTGTACCCTTTCTCCGCATTCCATCGCTTTATGGTTGGCTACGATGATCTTGTAAGTAAACCACGACATGGATACGAGGGCAACGATCAATACAATAAGCACAGGGCTTTTAATGATCTTCGTCATTCAAAACTTGTTAGCGTTAAAGGAGGCTGCCGGACGGTAGAAATGGGCTGGGGTGGCTGATAGCCTGTAAGTTACGGCAAATAATAGGAACAGCGTTGTTCATTCTTCCATAGATATTTTTGCAATATTTTAACCTTTGGTTGTTTGCATTCCATTAAATTTGCCGAATATTCGTTTCGCTAAGTATTAAACATATTATGAAAAAATACTCTTTACGTTAGGTCTGATGGCTGCTTCTATTGGCGTATTCGCACAGGACAACAACACCAGCACTACTTCCAGCTCGTCTATGTCCGGTGTGGCTAACAGGGCCCGCTATTCCAGGGATTTCTTTATGGTCCAGCTGACGTATGACAATTGGGCCGGTGCGGACAGCGCCCGCGTTACCGGTTTTTCCCGTGGCGTAAACGTTTATCTGACTTACGATTTCCCGATTAAGAGCCATTACAGCTTCGCTGCCGGTCTGGGTATCGGTACCAGCAGTATTTTCCTCGACGATCAGAAGATCGACATGTCTAACGGCAACTCCCAGCAGGTGAATTATGTAAATACCACCGCATTCAGCAAATACAAAGTGATGACCACTTACCTGGACGTTCCGCTGGAATTACGTTTCCGCGGTGTTCCGGACAATGCCAACAAAGGCTTTAAAGCGGCTATTGGTGCTAAAGTGGGTATGCTGCTGAACGCACACACGAAGTCGAAAGCATCGCTGGGTGGCGAAAAGAACATTCTTAAAGAACAGAATAAACGTTTCTTTAATACCTGGAGATATGCCGGTACGGCGCGCGTGGGTTGGGGTAACTGGGCTGTTATCGGCTCTTATAGCTTCAGCAACGTGTTTAAAAGCAATACCGGACAGGAAGCGTTCCCGTATTCCGTCGGTATCTGTTTAAGCGGCCTGTAATCAGTACGCTGTATCATATTTAAAGCCCGGCATTTGCGTGCCGGGCTTTTTTATGCTCCTTTAAACACCGGCTTCCGCTTCTCCAGGAACGCCTGTACCCCCTCCGCATTATCGGCGGTATTGCCGGCAATCTCCTGGCAATAGGCCTCGTATTCCAGCACCGCGTCTAGGTCTTCCGTCATGCCTTTGGTGAGCATCTTCTTCATAAGGGCGATGGCTTTCGTGGGGGCGTTGGCGTAAAAGCGGGCTTCTTCGTCCACCACCGCATCTAACTCCGCCGCCGGCACTACCCGGTTTACCAGTCCCAGCTCCTTCGCCTCGGCCGCCGACAGCTTAGTGGCCTTCGTCGCCAGCTCAAACGCCCGGTGGTACCCCACCGTACGCGGTAAAAAGTACGACGAGCCGGAATCCAGCACCAGGGCAATATTGATAAATATCTCCACCATGGACGCCGCCTCGGAAGCAATGATCACGTCGCAGGCCAGGGCGAGCGAGCAGCCTGCCCCTGCGGCTACGCCGTTCAGCTTACAGATAATTGGTTTGGGCATATTGCGCATCGCGCGTATAATCGGGTTGTACCGCTTGTGCAACGATTCGCTAAGGTTGCGTTTGCCCGCGCCCATGGCAGCTTTTAAATCCTGGCCGCTGCAAGGCTTTGCCTGCGCCGGTGAGCACCACGGCACGTACGGCAGCGTCTTTGTCCGCCTGCTTCAGGGCATCCTGTAATTCATAACTAAGCGTGTCGTCAAATGCGTTGTAAACTTCGGGGCGGTTCAGGGTAATGGTGGCAATGCCGTCCGCCACGGTAAATTCGAGCGTTTTAAACATAACGGGAAGGTTTTTGAGGTATGATATAGGCGGCGGATTGGGCCCGCCGCCTGATGATTTGCTGCATCCTTGCTGCATCTTTCGCTGATCCTTCGCTCATCTTACGCTAAACCCGCCGTGGCAAAGGAAAAAGCGATGGATGAGCGAAGGATCAGCGAAGGATGGTCTTAAGATGCTATAAGGTTTCCTTCAGCCAGCCGAAGAATTCCCGTTGCCAAACGATCGCATTCTGCGCGCTCAGCACCCAGTGATTCTCCTCCGGCAGGTATAGTAATTTACTCTTGATCCCACGCAGCTGCGCTGCCTGGAATGCCTGCAATCCCTGTTCAATGCCCACACGGAAATCAATGCCACCCTGTACGATCATGATCGGTGCGTTCCATTTGCTGACCAGGTTGCTGGGATTAAACTGCTCGTAGCTCTTCGCGTTGGCTTTATCCCAGTACGCGCCAATGTCCCAGTTGGCGAACCAGAGCTCTTCGGTGGTACCGTACCAGCTGCGCAGGTCGAACAGGCCATCGTGGGCGATGAACGATTTAAAGCGGTTTTCGTGTACGCCGGCCAGCATGTATACGGAGTAGCCGCCATAGCTGGCGCCTACCGCACCCAGGCGGGCTTTATCTACGAACGGTTCTTTTGCCACGTCGTCGATGGCCGACAGGTAATCGCGGATCGGTTGGCCGCCCCAGTCTTTGCTGATGCTGGCGTTCCATTCCACGCCATGTCCCGGCATGCCGCGACGGTTAGGTGCTACTACGATGTAGCCTTGTGCCGCCATCAGCTGGAAGTTCCAGCGGAAGCTGTAAAACTGCGATACGGCCGATTGCGGGCCGCCCTGGCAGTAGAGCAATGTGGGGTACTTTTTAGTGGCGTCGAAGTCCGGTGGATAGATGACCCATACGAGCATCTTTTTACCGTCGGTCGTATTTACCCAGCGCTCTTCCACCTTGCTGGTGGCGAGTTTGCCGTAAATGCTTTCGTTTTCTTTCGTCACCGGCTGCATGGCGCCTGTTTTCAGGTTAACGGCGAACAGTTCGGCGGCGTGGTTCATGTCGGCACGGCTTACTACCAGCGTGTTGCCAGTTTCACCGACAATGCCGTTAACGTCAAACTGGCCTTTGGTTACCTGGCGGATGTGTTTAGCGTTGGTGAGTTCCACCTTGCCTTGCAGGCTGATTTCCAACAGCTGCTCGGTGCCTTTGAGCGTTGCCAGGAAGAAGATCTTTTTGCCGTCTTTACTCCAGCTGGCGCTGCCCACGGTGCCATCCCAATCTTTGGTAGCATTGTGGATCTGGCCGGATTTCAGGTCGTAAATGATCACATCGTTCTTATCTGCCTCAAAACCGTCGTGTGCCATGCTGAGCCACAGCAGGCGGCTGCCGTCCGGGCTGAAAGCGGGGGCCACGTCGTAACCGGCCATGCCTTCGGAGTAATTCAGGGTTTGTTTGCTTTCGAGGTTGTAGCTGTAAATGTCTGTATTGGTGCTCACGGCGTAAGCGGTACCGTGTTTCTTTTTGCAGACGTACACAATGCTTTTGCTGTCGGGCGACCAGATGAAGTCTTCGGCACCGCCGGAAGGCATTTGCGGGCAGTCGTAAGGCTGGCCGGCCATGATGTCTACGGCCTCGCCGAGCTGCCCGTCGTTATAAGGCGCATAAAACACGTGGCTGTAGTTGCCGTCCTCCCAAGTATCCCAGTGGCGGTAGTTCAGCGAGGTATATACCTGTGCATTCGATTTAGGAAGATCGGGATGAAAATCTTTTCCGCTCACCTTATCAATCTTCACTTCCTTAGAAAACAGTATCAGTTTTCCATCGGGAGAAAGCCGGATGTTTTGCATGCCGCCTTCATAATTGGTTTTCTGTACCGGGTTGCTGCCATCGGCATTCATTTCCCACCACTGTCCTTTCAGGCTGTAGCCGATTTTGCCATTGGGTAGCACCTGTGCGCCGGATTCGCCGCCGGGTGTGCTGGTCAGTTGCTTTGCCGCGCCGCCTTCTATCGGGGCTGCATACAGGTTTCGTTCGCTTTTGTTTTCGGCGAGGTTATAGTGGCTTACGCCATAAATTACCGTTTTACCGTCGGCGGAAATCGTTTCGCCGCCTACCCTTCCGAGTTGCCATAATAACTCGGGCGTCATTTTTTGCTGTGCCATACTACTGTAAGAGGTAAAAAGCATGCCTGCCAAAAAGAGCGTTTTGCGCATGGTCATTAGATTTTATTGATCCGATAAATGTAAATATTCGTGGCCCATCTGCCAAAAAAGGCAAATTAGTACCGGTTTTTCCCCAACTGTTGTACAAATAACGGCATCTATTAAACTCTCCTACGCCCGCGATTGTTTATGGAATGGTTTTAGGGGCTGATCTCCCGGACTTTAATCAATAAAACTCTTTGTTATGACCAATAAGAAAAACAAACTGAAAGGTTACCCGCATTATCCCGCCAGCGAGGACATCTATAACAAGGCGGAAAAAACCGGAGAAGGCGGCGGCCCCGACAATGAAGACGTAGAAGACCTGCCCCGCTGCTGAACAGCGAAGATATCGAAGAATCGGACGCCGATGTAACGGAAGATGACCTCGAGACGCTTGGCGACCCGCTGCGCGACTTCGAGTTGGAAGACAACAGCGATATTGTGCGTCCTGAGCGGGAAGAGGGCGACGAAGACCGGACTCACTGGACGTTCCCGGCGAAGAACTGGACGACGAGCTGGAGGCGATAGGCGAGGAGGATGAAGAAAACAATTATTACAGTTTAGGCGGAGACCGCCACGGCATCGATATCGATCCGGAGGAGGAAAAATAGTACCTTCGCGGAAAGTTTTTAAATACATTGATAGATAAGCAACAAGTCGTAAAACAAAATGAACGTGCGGTACTGGTTGGTGTTATCCACAAGGAGCAAACCGAATCGCAGGTAAAGGAATACCTCGATGAGCTGGCCTTCCTCGCGGAAACGGCCGGCGCAGAAGCCGTAAAACGCTTCACCCAGAAACTGGCGCACCCCGACCGGGCAACTTTTGTCGGTAAGGGTAAGCTGGAAGAAATCCGTGTGTACGTAACCTCCAGAAACATTGACCTCGTTATATTCGACGATGAGCTCACCGGGTCGCAGATTTCCAATATCCAGAAGGAGTTGAAAATCAAAGTAATCGACCGTAGTGACCTCATTCTCGACATCTTCGCCCGCCGTGCGCGCACCGCACAGGCAAAGGTGCAGGTGGAGCTGGCGCAATACCAGTACATCCTGCCCAGGCTGCGAGGCATGTGGAGTCACCTGGAACGTCAGGGCGGCGGTATTGGTTCAAGAGGTCCCGGTGAAACGGAGATCGAAACGGACCGCCGTATCGTAAAAGATAAAATTGCCCTGCTCCGCCGCCGACTCGGCGAAATAGACAAGCAGGCACTGACCCAGCGTAAGGACCGCGGCGAATTTATCCGCGTAGCGCTGGTGGGTTATACCAACGTGGGTAAATCCACCACCATGAACCTGCTCAGTAAAAGTGAGGTGTTTGCCGAAAATAAACTCTTCGCCACGCTGGATACGACCACCCGCAAAGTGGTGTTTGAGCAAACGCCTTTCCTGTTAAGCGATACCGTAGGTTTCATCCGCAAGCTGCCGCATCACCTGGTAGAAAGTTTTAAGTCTACCCTGGACGAGGTGCGCGAAAGCGATATCCTGCTGCATGTGGTCGATATTTCGCACCCGCAGTATGAAGATCAGATTGAAGTGGTGAACAGGACGCTGCAGGAACTGAAGGCCTTCGAAAAGCCGACCGTCTTGATTTTTAACAAGATGGACCTCTACGAAAAAAATACGTTCGATGAGTGGCTGGCCGACGAAGTGAAGCAGGACATTCTTGCACAGCTGAAGCAAACCTGGAACGATAAATCGCAGGGCAACTGCGTGTTTATTGCCGCTACGGAACGCCGCAACGTGGAAGAACTGCGTACGGTGATTTTGGAAAAAGTGATGCAGCTGTACCGCGAACGCTACCCGTACAAATCCGAATTTTTCTACTAACATCATTCATGGCAAAGGAATATAACTGGCACCGCGTAGCCGAGGCGGACGATTTGCTCGCCGCAGAATCCGTGATTACCGTACAAGATGTAAACGGTAAAAAGATCTGTGTAACCCGCTACCAGGACCAATTATATGCCTTTGCCCATAAATGCCCCCACGCCGGCGCGCATATGAACGATGGTTACATCGATGCTACCGGCAATGTGGTGTGCCCCCTGCACCGCTACAAATTCGCGCTGCGCAATGGTTACAATACCAGCGGCGAGGGATTTTACCTCAAAACCTACCCCATAGAAACACGCCCCGATGGCATTTTTATCGGCATGGAAAAAGGTTGGTTTAACTGGTAATTACAGGTCTACAACTATCTTACTGTTTTCATTTTTCAGGTTGATGCGTTGCACCGCGCAGCTGTCCGTTTCCGATGCGCCCGCCTGCGGATCGAAGCGGGAAATTGCGTTCAGCCAGGCCATTTTTTCTGCTTTCGCTTTTGGGGAAGATGGGAATCCATGCAACACCAGGCTCAATATCGAAAACTGCGAAGTTCTTTTTCCTTCAGGCTTTTGTAAAACAAGTTGATTGCCTTCGTATTTGATTAAACGTTTGTAGAAATCGCCCTTCTCGTAGTCAAACGTGTCCCCATCATCTTCATAATAAGTAAACTGGTTGGGCTGTTCGCCCTTGTACACGTGCAGAAACAGTGTATCGCCGGGCTTTTCGGTCGTGTTTTGTACGAGCGACTGCATCGGTACAATACTACCGGCTTTTACATACACCGGTAATTGCTTCATGCTGATGGGATACAGGTATTCGCGGGCTCCTTCGGATACTGCATCTGTATAGAGATTATACCAGCGGCCCTGCGGGAGGTAGATTTCCGCGTACATTTTCTGGCTCTCGAGCGGCGCTACTAGAAATGCGTGGCCAAACAAAAACTGGTTTTGAAAACGCGCGTCGTAGACTTTGGGATCATGCGTGTAGTCGATAGCCAGGCTGCGGTTGAGCGGCATGGCGGTTTGCGTGGCTTCGTAAAAATGCGAATAGATGTAAGGGAGCAGCCGATACCGCAGGTTGATGTAGTTGCGCGCAATTTCCAACGCTTCTTCGCCGAACGACCATGGTTCCGCGGCACGGGTGTTTACGCCGGTGTGGTTACGGAAGTAAGGCATGAAGGCGCCGAGCTGCACCCATCTTGTATATAGGCCAACAGGCGCATTGCCGGTGAAGCCACCTACATCCATCCCATTAAAAGCTACGCCGCAGATGCCAAGGCTGTTTAGCAAACGTACGCCCAGCATCATATGATCATCTTCGGCGCGGTTGTCGCCGGTCCAGATGGCGGTGTAGCGTTGCAGGCCGGCGTAACCCGCGCGGGTGAGCAAAAACGGGCGGTGGTTGTTGAGGCCTGCGCGGGCGCCTTCGTAACTGGCTTTTGTCATTTGCAGGCCGTAAGCATTGTGCACCTGTGGGTGCGCGGCGGTGTCGCCTTCGAAGGAGAAGAGTACGTTGTCGGGCATTTTTTGTCCCCAGGTAGCGATCTCGTTCATGTCGTTCCAGAAGCCGGATACGCCGGTGCTGAAGTAGGCGTTCATTTCCTTTTTCCACCACTCGCGGCCCTTTTCACTCGTGAAATCCGGGAAGTGGCACCAGCCGGGCCACACCTGGCCGGCGTAGGGTTGGCCATCGGTGTATTTAATAAATATATTTTGTTGCAGGCCGCGTTCGTAGGAGCCATATCCTTTTTCCACCTTAATGCCCGGGTCCATGATCACCGTGGTTTTGAAGCCGAGTTTTTTCAGCGCATCGGTGGTTTGTTTGGGATTCGGGAAGCGGTCTTTGTGCCAGGTGAAAATCTTGTACGCATCCATGTGGTGGATGTCGAGGGTAATACCGTCGGCGGGGATTTTCTTTTCGCGCAGGGTTTGCGCGATGCGGAGTACTTCTGTGTCGGGGTAATAGCTGTAGCGGTTTTGCTGGTAGCCCAGGCTCCACATGGGTGGTAGCGGCATGCGGCCGGTGAGCTGCGTGTACGACTGAATAATATCCGCCATACGGGTATGATAAATGAAGTAGTAATTCATTTCGCCACCTGCCGCGCCGAACGAGGAAAACCGATCATTGCTGGCACCGAAGTTGAAGTCGCTGCGCCAGGTGTTGTCGAAAAACAGGCCGTAATTAAGCCCGTGGTGGATGCCGATGTAAAAGGGGATGGTGCTGTACAGCGGGTCCTGGCCGGTGCTGTAGCCGAACACGTCGGAGTTCCAGTTGGTGTACGCGCTGCCCCGCCGGTCGAAGTTACCCGTCTTCTCCCTAAACCGATGAACCGCTCACCTTCCTGCATTTTTTTGTAAGTCGTAACGGCCTCGCCCGCCCGGGAGCTGGTCAGTCCTTTTTCATCTTCATTTATGATTTTATTATCCGGCGTAAGGAAACTTACCGCGAAAGGCATTTTCGTAATCCGCAGCTGTAAGGAGTCGGTGGCGACTATTATTTCTTTTTCATTTTGGGAGATGCGGGCGCCGGAAGGATCGGGCTTTGCTATCACCGCATAGGAAAAATCTTTTGCCAGGTCCTTCTTATCAATCCTGATCCGGATGATGGACGGTGTGTAGACGAGCACCTGCACTTTCGCATTATCCACATCAATATTTACCAGCCCGTTGCCGATCTGCGCCGACCGCACATTTCCGATGGTGCGTATGTGCTGGGCAAACGAAGGGAGGCCCGTCAGCAGCAGCAGGGCTGGCAGGAGCAATTTTCTCATATCTATATATTTAGAGAGGAATGGTCCATAAAAGGGCTGTTAGAAAACAGCCCTTTTATGGATTTGATCAACTGCGAAAAAACGAAACGTTTAGTATCCGTCGTTTTGCGTCAGGTTCGGGTTCACCGCCTTGGCATTCGCCGGGATCGGGAACAATAAGTACTTTTTATCGTCGGTGGGTTTCAGCTGCCGGGGCTCGAGGAATTTACCGAAGCGGATCAGGTCCTGCCGGCGCCAGCCTTCCCAATAAAATTCGCGGCCGCGTTCATCGAGCATGTTAGCAAGCGTAAGCGCACCAAGCGGCGTAGCCCCACGTTTTACGCGCAGGTTGTTTACGATGGTAAGGGCAGCTGCCGCACCGTTGTTGCGGAGCAATGCTTCGGCCTTCATGAGCAGCACATCGGCGTAACGAAGAAATACATAGTCATTGCTGGCGTTATTGCTGTTGGTGCCATTAAGTGTAACAAAGTCGGGCGGATATTTCACCACGCGGATGCCTTTTACTTCCAGGTCGGTGCCGGTTTCCAGCGCCAGTTCACGGGTGAAGATCAATTTATTGCCTTTGCGGTCTTCCAGCAATTTACCCGTTTGATCCACCTGCTGCCCTATCAGGAAGCCTACACGTAAACCGGAAATATTCGTGACGCCGGTATACGCTACACCACGGCGGGTATCCGCCGCTTCGAACTTGTCATAAAAATCGCTGGTCGTGGCGAAGCCGTTCCAGCCGCTGGGGCGTTGGTTATAGTGCAGTGTGGGCGCCCAGCGGCAGAAAGACGAGTTGCCGCCACGGGCAGTGCTCAGGCCGGGGCCGTTCTGCTGGGTGAAAATATTTTCTGTAGAAATCGCATCGTTGTTATAAGCGAAGTTGTCGAAGATATTATTGGCGAGACTGAAATTGCCCGTGCCGATAATCTCGTCGGCGAGCGCAACCACTTTTGTCATATCCGCCGGGTCGAACGTGGGAGCCTGCCTGTTCGTAAAGGCGCCCTTGTTCAGGTAACACTTCATTAGTAATGTTTTGGCGGCAATTTTATTAGCGGTGTAAGCCGGTGTGGCGGGCGGACCGGCAGGCAGATCATTGATGATCGCTTCCAGTTCAGATACGATGAAGGTTAGCGCATCGTTGCCTACCAGCACTTTCGGTGGATTCAGCAAGGTGTCGCCAGGTTGGCGGTAGGGCACCTGTCCCCAGCCATCCAATACCGAAAACATGGTCCAGGCGCGCAGGAAGCGGGCTTCGGCGGATTGTTGCGCTGAAGGATTGAAGTTTAACACGTTGGTGGCCGCAAATTCTGCCGTCAGAATATTGTTGAAGGCATCGTTCACGTGCGTGTGGTCGGGAGTCCAGGCGTGCAGTTTGAGGGCGCGCCAAACGCCGTTGTCGTCCCAGTCGCCGCCGCGGGTGGGCGCTACCGCTTCGTCGGAAGTCATTTCGCAGAGGGCCCAGTAGTTGCTCTGGTCCTGGTAAGGCAATTGCAGCGCGTCGTACGCGGTTTTCAACAGTGCGGGCACTTTGATTACCGAGTCGGCCTGCGACTTGGTGATGGTGGAGCCGAGCTTTTCGTCCAGTTTGGTGCAGGAGCTGTAAGTAAGTCCCAGGGCGGCGATAGCTACGGTCAATACTTTATATCGGGTCATGATCTTAAATTTTAAACATTAGAGCGAAAAGTTGAGGCCGAAGAGGATCGTTCTGGCGGTAGGGTAAGGACCGTACTCAATGCCGAACGAAGTA
The DNA here is from genome assembly GCF_023156195.1 of Chitinophaga sedimenti. Classification (GTDB taxonomy): domain Bacteria; phylum Bacteroidota; class Bacteroidia; order Chitinophagales; family Chitinophagaceae; genus Chitinophaga; species Chitinophaga sedimenti. The sequence goes on along the minus strand of NZ_JAKUKA010000001.1, from coordinate 4,743,788 downwards.
ACCCCATTCACACTTTTATCCGTATTCACTTCCGGGTCGAAGCCGCTGTAACCGGTAAGCACAAACAAGTTTTGACCGGTAACGAACAGGTTCACGTTTTTCAGGTTTTTGCCAATGTTGCCGAGGCTGTAGCTCAGCGTGGCGTTGGTGAGTTTCATGAAATCCGCGTTTTCGAGGTAGCGGCTGGACGTAGTGATCGGGTTGCTCAGCGCTTCTTTGGTACCGATTACCGACTTGCCCACATTGCGCGAACCGAGGTTGCTGATGGGCAGTACGGTGTTGGCAGTATTGTTATACCTGGTGGCCAAATGCGCCGTTCATGTTAATATTGAGCGCCCATTTTTTGTAATTCAGTTCGCTGGTGAGGCCGAGCAACTGGTTCGGATTGGGGTCGCCCAGGTAGAACATGCTGGAGCCTTTGTCTGCATAAATCCCCTGGCCATTATCATCAAAACCCCGGAAGTTTCTCACATAAAAGTATTCAACGGCTGCCCGCTTACGAGGCGTTGTACCGTAGCGCCGGATACACCCTGGCCGCTGATGGCGCCGGTGAGTACAACAGGGCCGTTGTAGTCGCGCAGCTCATTCTTCATAAACGCTGCATTGGCGCCCAGTGTCCACAGCCAGTCTTTGGTGCGAACGATGTCGCCTTTGATCTGCAGCTCCACGCCCGTATTCAGCACGTTACCCGGCAGGTTAATCCAATAGGCGGATGCGGGCGCTGGCTGAATGGCCGGGAAGTTGAACAGCAGGTTGGTCGTTTTCTTATTAAAATAATCGACACTGCCGTAGATGCGATTATCGGCAAGCGAGAAGTCGATGCCCGCGTTCAGCTGCTGGCTGCTTTCCCATTTGAGGTCGGGGTTGGCCACGTTGCTGAGGCCCGCGCCACCGCCTGCACCCAGTACATATTGCTCCTGCGCCGCACCTGCAGGGAATTCCTGGTTGCCGGTAATGCCCCAGCCCACACGTACTGCCAGGTTATTAAAGAAGGTATTGCCTTTCAGGAAACCTTCGTTGGTCATATTCCATTTGGCGGCAAACGAGGGGAAGTAACCGTACTTGTTGTTCGACCCGAATTTGGAAGAGCCATCGGCACGCAGCGTACCGGTGAGCAAGTAGCGATCGTCATAATTCAGGGTTAAACGACCAAACACCGACTGAATTTCCGAGCTCGGATTTTCGAACGCGTTCAGGAAGGTGTTTGACTGCAAGGCGTTTTGCAGGATGTTGGTATAATCCAGTTCGTCGGTGGAAAAGCCCAGTGCGCCCACGGACACGCCGCGGTACTCGAATTTCTGGTATTCATAACCGACTACCGCGTTCAGCGTAAGCCTGTTTTTGAATTCCTTATTGTAGCTGAGGGTATTGGTGAACAGCTGCGAAGTAAGTTCGGTGTTGCCATAATAGGCCTGGCCAAAACCATTCACGCCATTAATGTTGATAAAAGATTTGATCTCTGCACGACGGATGCCGGTCTGGTGGTTAATGCTGTAGAGGAAGCGGTATTGCAGTCCGGGCAAGATGTTCACGTACGGCGAAATACTTCCCAGCAGGTAGCTGATGTTGGCCTTGTCATTAAAGGCTTTGGACATGGCGAGCGGGTTTACCGGGTCGCCGTTGCCGAGGATGTTGAGCGAGCCGTCGGCGTTGTAAAGCGGCTGTGTGGGGTTCCACTGGAGTGCCTGGCCAATGAGACTGCCCGTAAAACCGGCATTGTTCGTGATCGGCGCCATCTGCTCCCTGGTGTGGGCGGCCGAGAGATTAAAGTCGACGCCCGTGGCGTTTGCTGTCGAGGAAGGTGTACTGGCCATTGAGGTTTGCGGTGTATTTCTTTAGACCAGATTTGAGGATGATGCCCTGTTGGTCGAGCAGCCCGAACGAGGCGCGATACCGGCCGTTGTCGTTACCGCCGCTGATGCCTACGTTGAAGTTGTGGGTGAGGGCGTTGCGGGTGATGGCATCCATGGCATCGGTGTTGCCGCCTTTGTCGCCGCCGGCAAGACCGTAGTCCGTGAGGGCCTTGCGATACTCGGAGGCGCTGAGCACGTCGAGCTTTTTCATCATATTGCTGGTACCGATGGTGTAGCCCACATCGATCTTAGCCGGACCGACCGATCCTTTCTTAGTAGTGATGATAATTACCCCATTGGAGCCGCGCGAACCGTAGATCGCGGTGGCGGAGGCATCTTTCAATACTTCTATAGAAGCAATATCAAAGGAGTTGATGAAGTTGAGCGGGTTAGCGTCCGGCGTTTGCCCGAGGCCGTTAGCATCGATGTTGGGGCGGGCGGTGCGACCGTCGAGCGGTACCCCATCTACCACATACAAAGGCTGATTACCTGAGCGCACCGAGGCATTACCGCGAATACGTACGGTGGCAGCGCCGCCCGGGGCGCCGCTGTTGTTCACCACCATGAGGCCGGAAACCTTACCCTGGATCAGCTGATCGGGGGCAGATACGATGCCTTTATTAAAATCTTTGGTCTTAAGCGATGTTACGGCGCCGGTGAGGTCCTTTTTGCGCGTGGTGCCGTAACCTACTACTACCACGTCGGTGAGGGTGGTGTTGTCGAGTACGAGCGTAACAGAAACGGTGGGGGCGATGTCTACTTCCTGTGTTGTGTAGCCGAGGAAGGAAACAACGAGTTTGGTGGCACTTGCCGGCGCATTCAACTTGAAATCGCCCTGGGCGTCTGTAGTGGTACCGGTGGAGGTGCCTTTTACCTGGACGGTGGCGCCGGGAACAGCTACGCCTTTTTCGTCCTTAACGGAGCCCGATACCGGTTTGGTCTGCGCGTTCAGCAGGCACGGCAGGGCCAGAAACAGGGGGCAAAGCAATATCGCCCGCATGATTCGAGTTGTGATCATAACGTGAGGTTTATAATTGAAGAGAAGTTTGTACCAGCCGGCAAAAAGGTGCAGGGTTCGTTTTTTCGCTTGTTGATCTGCTACACTTTAATGTCGGGAAATGAATTACGTTTTAGAATTGTTCGGAATTGTGGGTCTCATAAACGATCAGCTTTTGGTTTTAAGATACGTGGAACACGGAGGCGGTAGGCTCCGCAGTAATATCAAAGTAACAGGGTTAAACAGAACTAAGAAAGTTTTACAATCCGAATATAGATAATATTGACGTGATTTGGGCTATCTTATCAAAATAAATAATTGTTTTACAGCTACTTAAGAATATATTGTAATTTCTTTAATATAGATGGATTAGAGCGCTTTTATGTCCATAACCCGTGCTTCGAACTCGTCGTTGGGCACGATGGCCTTGTTCCGGATCTTGGTTTTATAGGCGTAAATCGTGTTCACTGAGTACTCCAGATCTGTGCGATCTTTTCATTTTCGCTGATACCGATGCGGATGAGGGCGAAGATGCGGAGGTCGGTGTTGAGGAGCTCATTGTCCTTTAAGTGTATATTGTCCTCTTCCTTAAAGAACGTGTTGAACTCGTCCACGAAGTGCGGGAATATTTTCAGGAAGATGCGGTCGAAGTTGCGGAACAGCTCGTCGCGTTCTTGCTTCACATTTATATTATTGACGAGGAAGCGGGCCTCGTTCAACTTATTATCGGCCATTTTTTGGTCGAGTCCCTTTTTGAGCTTTTCGATTTTGCCGATGTACTCGGAGTTCATGCGGAAGCAGTAGCCGATATATTCCTCCTTGATTTTGTTGGCCTCGCGGAGTTCCTCGTTAATTTCCTGCTGTTTGAGGTGCGCGGCGGAGAGGGCGGCCTGTGCGTGCTTTAACTTTTTTACCTGTTTTATGATGATGATGGTGAGGACGATGAGCGCCAGTAGCAGCGCCGTGGCGATGGCGGCGTAGAAGATCAGGATGTTTTTTTGTCCTTCTACGGTGTTGAGCTTCTCGCCTTCTATAATAGGGAGGATTTCGCTCACCTGTACCTTGCGCTGCCTGGCGCCGTAGTAGGTAGCGTCCTGTACGGCCTTTTCGATATACCGGGAGGCATTTTTTACGTCGCCGGTCTTAAATAAAATGGAAGCGAGATTAAAAGTGGCGGTCGTTTCCTTGATGGAACCCTTTGCATCGGCAATGGCGGAACGGGCCAGGAAGCTGATGGCCTTATCATATTCCTTTTTTGCACTATAGATGTTGCCGACATTGGCGTACATCATAGCCTGTTGGTGGTAATTGAGGTTTAGCTCAAGCGCCTTCGTAAGATATATTAAGGACGAGTCCATATTCCCGGCCTTGTAGTGCTTATAGCCCAGGTTGCTCAGGTATTGGAAGTCGTCCGGTGGGTAGTACTTGAGGGCGGAGTCCGTGTACAGGGCGCCCTGTTGCATGTAACCGGGCGAGTAGAACCAGTTGTTTACATAATCGGCGAGGTCGTAGTAGTAGCGGCGCATCATGACATAATACTCGGCCTTTAACGAATCCGGTAGCGTTGCCGGGTGAATATCGCGCATGAGTACCCCGGTTTCGTGAAACATGCCGGAGGAAATTAATACGAACCCAAGTTTTATTTTGGCCTGCTGGAGGCGGTTGGAGTCGTTCATCTGCGTCGCCAGGCGCTGGAGCTCCTGGGCGGTGGCGAAGGCGGAATCGAACCGGAAAGATTTGTAGGCGTCGAAGAGTTGTAGCTGGACGGCGAACTTTTGTATTAACGTGGTGGCGTTGCTGTGTTTTAACGCGTCGATTTCCTTTGCCTTTTGTTGATCGAAGCTATTTGTTTGATCGAGCGTTTTGTTCAATTGTTTGAGCAGACTATCGGCGCCCGATTGCGCGAATGCGGGCGTGATGGCGAGTATGAGAGCCAGACGGAGAGAAAAACTTTTTCATAGTTGATCGTGGGCGCGAAAACGTAGGCGCTGGCTCAATTTACGAGGAATTTATTATTGCTGGACTGCGTGGTTTTAATATTTTTTGGAATTAGATTTTGTGGAAATGAAAATTTGTCTATTTTTGCAATCCCAATCACGGGATACATACTCCTCCTTAGCTCAGTTGGTTAGAGCATCTGACTGTTAATCAGAGGGTCTCAGGTTCAAGTCCTGAAGGGGGAGCGAAAGTGAAGCGGTTACATCGGAAGATGTAACCGCTTTTGTTTTTGTATATTTGATGTGTGCAGGAATCATCTAACATAGCGAAACCTAATTTAACGCGTCGGGCTTTTTGGGACATTGATCTTAAGAAGCTGGACTTTGACCGGTATTCCGATTTTACCATTATCCGTACAATGGAGCGTGGTACTAAGAATGATATCCGGGAGATTATTCGTTATTATGGTGCAGAGAAGGTTCGCACGACCCTTGTTAATTCCGATCGATTGATGCCTAGGGCATTGATCATTTCCCGTAGGTTGTTTCACCTTCATAATAGCGATTATAAATGCTCCACCGCGAAACCACGAGCGATGAATTATTCCAAGTATTAGTTAGGTTGATGGCGTTGCCGGAGCTGACCGAATTTCGGTTAGTGGGCGGTACTGCATTGAGTTTGTTACGCGGCCACCGGGAATCGGTGGATATTGATATGTTTTGCGATGGGCCTTATGGACAGATACCATTGAATCACATCCTGAAATGTTGCGGCTGAACTTCCGGTACGTGGAGGAAACGGGTGCGTTTTTCGGGGTGCCGGATGTGGCTAATGACCGTGGATTGTATTTGTTCATTGGCGAGAATGAGGAAACTGCTATTAAAACTGATATTCTCTATTGGGATGCGCCGTTTCTGTATCCTGTGGTTGAGGAGGACGGAGTTAGATTGGCGGCTATTGAGGATATTGCCGCGATGAAATTAGATGCGATATCAAGAGGTGGAAGGAAGAAGGATTTTTGGGATTTGTCGGATATTTTGGAGATGTTTGATATTAATGAGTTGTTGGCGATTTATAGGAGAAAGTATCCTTGGTTTGAGATTAGCGATGTTATTAATGGATTGTCGGATTTCCGGATAGCGGATGAGATGCCGGATCCTATTTGTTTTAAAAAAAGGGATGGGAGGATATAAAGCATGAGATGCTATTATTGAAGCAAGGTATTCCCATTTGAGAAATAAGAACTCTCAATATTCTGAATTACCGACATTAAATAATTATCTAAAGTTGCCCCCAACACCCTTAAACTTTTCTACAAACTGGGTTAGTTTTTGGAATACGAGCTGCTTTTTAGTTAAGTACAGCGGATTTAAAGGACTCATTTTTGGCAAAAGAGCATTAAGCTCTGTGCCATTTTCACTCGCATACTCGCGCTTTAAAGAAGCTCGTATAAACCGCTTTGCTTCTTCTTCATTTAAGTTTTCCTCTGCAATTAATTCTCTTGCTTCCGCCTGCTGGCTGCTTTGAGCAAATGCAAAGAACGAATCACAAATTGTTTAAAGTTCCGTCCTAATATTGAGCCACGTATGTCGTTGGCTATTTTCCAGATTTTATTTTGCAGCTCTTGTCTTTCTGCAGTACTTGTCATTGTTTATCCTTTACTGTAATCAACCATGCCCGAACCAATATGCGCAAAGTCATCGATCGCGGCGGCCGGACAGCCACCCCGGAAGAAGCGAATAAAAGGGCCGGTCCCACAAAAGACCGGCCCCTCCTAAAAATCCTTACAACTTCATCCGCTCATTCCCAATCCCAAACTTCACCCCCAACAACGCCACTATATTACTCACCGCTTCAAAATTCTTCCCAAACGACGCTACCACCACAATATTATTCGCCACCAAATAATTCCCCACCAACGCCAGTCTATCCGAATGCCCCCGTTCTGCACATCATTCCTGTTCACAAACTCCAGCTGCACATCAAACTTCGCCTGCTGGTAAGACATCGCCAACCCATAATCAAACAACGAAGAATCACGCCCCACACCCAAAGGATCAATTGCCTTCGTATACCGCACCACACCCATTAAATGCAACGGCGCTTTCGCAATCGGCCGGTAAGCCATGTTCAGCCACGCGCCATATCTATTGTTACCGAGGTTCCCGAATTTATTATCCGGCGAAAAGCCAGCCATTGCCGCCGCCAGCTCAATATTCACGGTAGTTTTGGAGGTCAGTTCCGAAAGCTCGTTTTTCAGTTCTTTGATTTTATCCAGGTCGATGTTATCCGGATCATCCGACAACGCAGCCACAATGTCCGCTTTGATGCGGGCGATCTCACCCAGCTCCGAAGCACGGTAGTACCGGAACAGTTGCGTGCGCAGGCCGGCCGACATATAACTGCTCGTATCTCCCGCCGCTGCCGCCACCGACACGTTCAGTGTTTGCAGCACCGGGAACCGGTTATTCATATATTTTTCAAAAGTTAAATTAGGGTGATTCCCGAACCAGTAGGGAGAGAAATCAAGCCCGCCGCCGTTTTCCTCTAACAGGCGCAGCACGCTGATGCCGAGGGTTTTCGGGCTCGTCGGTTTTTCGATGGAGGCAGGTGATTTATCTAGTATCACGAAGCCCGGTTGTGAGGGCGTTAGCAGGTTGTTCAAACTGGTTTCCTGCGCCTGCAAGGTGAATGGCAGGAGCAGCAGTATTGTTGAAAGGCGTTTCATCAGTTGTTTTTTTTAGAGAAAGAATAGGTGGCGGTGAGTGATAAGATGTCACCATCTTCGTCAACTTCCATGTCGTCAAAGGCCAGTGGCGGATAATTGAATACGGTTGGGGTACCGTTAATAAATAAATGCGTAACGCTCACCTTGTTGCTGCTCGGGTTTACGTCGAGCACATTGGTTACGACCGTCAGCTTTTTCCCGACAAGATCTTTTCCCTGGCCGAGATCCGGGTTCTTGATTTCTCCTTTCTGAAGTTGTTCGGTACCGAGTTTTACGAGGTTGCCGCCGATTTGCGCGTTGCCGATGGTGACGCTGAGCACGATGTTATCGTCTTCCCGAACGCCAATGTCAAAGGGGCCCTGTTTTACTTTTTTGATTTTCATTTTGAGGTGTTTTGGGGGTGGATCAATAAAACACATCAATTTACGGCTTTTAAGGGAAAACGGATGCCGGCGTAATCTTTGCCGCCCTCCCTACATGGCGCATCAAATCTTCAACAAAACGGTGAAAGTCGATGGCATCGACATCTTCTACCGCGAAGCCGGCAACCCGGAAAATCCATCGGTTCTGCTCCTGCCCGGTTTCCCACCTCGTCCATCATGTTCAAAAACCTGATGACGGCGTTGTCGGACAGGCTGCACCTGGTGGCCCCGGATTTCCCCGGGTTCGGGTTCAGTGCCTTTCCTCCTAAAGATGAATTTGAATACACGTTCCGCAACATAGGCGCCTGTATGAACAGGTTCACGGAAGAGATCAATTTAAAGCAGTTCACCATTTACCTGCACGATTATGGATGCCCTGTCGGTTTGCAGATCTGCATTCATCATCCTGAAAAGATAACCGGGATTATTGTACAGAACGGGAATGCGTACGAAGAAGGTGTTGCAGGAATATGGGATGAAATGAGGGCCTATTGGGCTAATCCCACGCCGGAAAAGAAGAAGGAGTTGTACGGTTTCCTGAGTGAAGAAGGCGTAAAATGGCAATACACCGCCGGCGTGCCGGAAGCCCTGCTGCCCACACTCAGCCCCGAATTATGGGTGCTCGATTGGGATTCGATGAAACGCCCCGGCAATATCGACATGCAGTATGAGCTGAATTGCGACTATGCGAACCATATAGCCTCATTCCCGGTGTTCCAGGCGTATTTCCGGAAGCATCAGCCGCGGACGATCGTGATCTGGGGAAAGTATGATCCATTCTTTAATGTGGAAGAAGCGGCCTGTTACAGGCGCGACTTGCCCAATGCCGAGATACATCTTATTGAAGGCAGCCACTGGGTGCTGGAAACAAATTTTGATGAAGTGTTGCGACTGATCAGCAACTTTTTTACCCCCGCTGCAACGCAATAATCTTATCATAAACACTTTTCACCTCCTCAATAAACTCCGGCTATTCGGCTGCTTAACCCCGGCCATTCCATTCCCTGCATCATACTCGATCTGAAATCTACCGTCCCCAATACGATCGTGCCACTGTTATCAGCCTTCTGACTAAAGGAAATATCGGAAAGTGTGCGTATGTTAAGCGACTTAATTTCCCGGCTGAATATGCCCGACTTAATAATAATCCGGTCGTTGGTGATGCCATAAGTTGTATTGGCCCTCTTCTTTGCATCTAAGAAAAAGCGCCCTACTGTAATGTAAAGTCCGATACATACAAAGGGAAGTCCCCACAGCTTAAAGATAAAAGGAGGTTGAAGTTCCGATACGCCGAATTGCCAGAATATCGCAAACCCAGCCCAGAATAGGCTGAAAGGGATGAGGAAAATGTCTGATTTTCTCAGCAGGATACCTTGTTTCGGTTTGCCTGTCCATACTAATTTCTCGCCAGTAGAAAGGTTGGGCCGCAGTTCGGCCTCAATGTCATAGTTAGTGATATACATTGCTCAAGGTTTAGGGATCGGTTAAATATAGGGTAAAATCAGTTTATAACCTTTACCATGCACATTAACAATCTTAACAGACGGATCGGCACTTAACCGCTTCCGGAGCTTGGACATCAAAACATCCACATTACGGGTAATCACCAAAACGCCTTCATCCTCCCAGATCTCTTTCATCAACAGCTCCCTCTCAACAACCTCGTTCTGGTTCGATATCAGCAGGCGCAATGCTTTCGCCTCTTTAGCGGAAAGCCCGACATCTTCGCCGTTATGGCTCAGCAGCCCCGTTGATTCGAAGAATATATAATCGCCCAGCTTTTTATGATCAGCCATATCGGGAACGGGCTCACTTGTTATCGGCTCGGGAGGTGTTTTGTGTCTGCGGGCGAAATAAAGCCCCGCAAAAGCTACCGGCACAAAGACAAGCAAAAGCCAGCTATACGCAAATGATTTTTCGGCGGGGAATGAAATGTCAATTACATAGCAGCCTTTTTGCTGTACGCGCCCGCGACAGGGTTTTAAACCGCCACTGGTGTTTTTTACTTCATAAGCAAAGATGGTCTGTTGCTGCTTGCACTCATTTACACTCACGGTATAATCCTCCCACCTGTCCGTTTGGGTCAGTTGCTGATGCACCACGGCGATTAACGTGTCAGGATTAAACGAAAAGCTGTTTTCAAAAGAAATCCGGAAGGTGTTTTCATTGATAGCCTTAACCGGGAGTACCCGCGATGTCGAATCCTCGGAATGGAGCAACACCTCGTGCCCGATATTACGCAGTACGATCTCCGTGTGCTTATCGGGATGCGCATGTTCCTTTTTTACAAAGGCCATGGTCAATACTATCGGGGAAAGGACTGCGAATAATAGATATTGCTTCATACCGGTAAAGCTAAAGCTGTAACACTAATGTAAATCGATTTTAAACAGTATTTACATTGTTTTACACCCTTTTTACACATTTTCGGGCTCCGCGGACGGAATAACGGATAGGTTTGTTGACGATGAAAAAATCAGTTTAGCCCTCCTTTTGTGCCATTGGCTGACTACAGCCGCCGCACAGCAAGCCGTAAATGAACAGATCGCCCGGGTGGAAAGCAGCCTGTCGGGTCGCCTGGTTATTGATGGTAAGCTATACAGTCTTACGGAAAGAATGAAGCACTACAATGTGCAGGGCGTAAGTGTCGCCGTTATCGACAATTACCAGATCGTATGGGCCAAGGGGTATGGGTATGCCGACAAAAAGAAGGCCGGAAAGTATCGGTAAATACCATGTTTGAACCCGGATCGATCAGTAAATCCCTAAACGCCGTCGGTATCCTGCAACTGGCGCAGCAGGGGAAACTGGATCTCTACCAGGATATTAACCAGTACCGGTCAACTGGAAATTTCCTTATGACACGGTATCACATAATAAGAAAATTACCACGGCACAATTGCTCAGCCACACCGCGGGCCTGTCGGTTCACGGTTTTCCCGGGTACCGGCGGGATAGTGTGGTGCCATCGGTCACTGATATTTTAGACGGGCGGGTGCCTTCCAACACGGAAGCGGTAAGATCGGTGGCAGAACCAGGTACGGGCCCCCTTTATTCCGGGGAGGCATCCTTATTACGCAGCAAATACTCACCGACCTTACGAAGCAGCCATATGAGCAATACATGGAGGAGCAGGTACTGCGGCCAATGGGCATGACGAACAGTTCTTTCAACCAGCCTCCTGCCGCCAGTCAAAGGAAAAATCTTGCCACCGGGTATAAAAGTAATGGGGATGAAGTGCCGGGCAAATATTTTGTATACCCGGAAAAAGCAGCGGCCGGATTATGGACCACACCGACAGATATCTGCAAATACATCCTTGAAATCCAACAGGCCTACCAGGGTAAGTCATCAAAGGTGTTGAACCAGGAAATGGCAAAATTGCATGTAACGCCCTATAAAAATGACGTTGCCATGGGCACCTACCTGCAGGTCAGGAATGGGGAAGCATACTTTGTTCATTCGGCGAGTAACGAGGGATTCACAGGTTATTTCCTGGGCGGACTTACCAACGGAAAAGGAGTGGCGTTGTTTGCGAACTCCGGAGATGGTTATGTTTTATTGGAGTTACTTAACAGTATAGCGCAGGTTTACAACTGGAAAGGGTTTTCAAAGCCTGAGCAAATAACCACGGTACCGGTAAGCGATACGCTCACCTCGAAATACGTCGGCGAGTACATATTAGGCGGATGGTTGTCCGAGATCAAAAAGGAAAAAGACGGGCTTTACCTTTGGAGCGATGGCATCAGCAGCAAAATGTATTTTATTTCACCAACCGAATTTCGCAATATCGAATTAGGCGGCACCAAGACTTTTACTTTTGATAGCGCCGGGGCAGTTGCGGGGTATTCGAACACAGTTAATGGCCGGCTGCTTGCAACCGGACAAAAGATAACCAGTTTAGATACACTGAAACCGAGACCCGGGCAGTCGGGCGTGCTTGGCCGCCATTTGCTGGAAGCAAAAAGTACGACAGGGCGATAAGTTTCCTGTCTAAGGGGCTGGAAATTGAACCAGCCGATGCGTTACTGGTGAGAAACCTGGCGCACGCCTATCTCTTTAGGGGAGATTTCACGAAAGCGATCAAGCTGTACCGGCAATATTTAAAGAACGGAGGCGAAAGTCTAAAAAAGGATTTTGAATATTTCCGCAAGGCGGGGTTTGACCGTTCCGCGATTAAAAAGCCAGCGAGATGCTTTCTTTATAGAACCGATTAATAACATACTTATGAATCAGATACGTACTTTGCTTTTCGTGCTTGCTTTTTGCAACTCCTGTGCAGGACAAAACAAACCAGTTCCTCCAAAGCCCGAAACCAGCATCAGATCTACTTCCAGGTGGATGGACACTCAATATGAGTATACTGACGCCACCGGTGCACGCCTTGTAATAGAAAATGGTCTCCCAAGAGGGGTAACAAAATACACCGACGCTAAGGGCGATGGATATATTTATGCTATCTTCTGGACCCGGGTAATTAATGAAACAAATGCCCCCTGCAGTTAAAGATCGAGTTTCCTGTAAATGCGTATGAAACTTCGTGGTCGCCTGGTAAATATTATCAACTATTGGTTCCTCCAGATACAATGACGACTGATAAAGAATCAGTGTTTAACTATGGCCTGCGGGATTTAACCTCTTTTTTAGATAGCAACATACATAAGCCATCTTCATTAAAAAGAACAATTAACCCGAAAAAATCGAATGGTTTTTATGTTATACTACTGAGCCGTATCAATGAAGCCGCAGAGGGCGCCCTGCGAACAGGGCTTAGCCTGAAAGGGCAGGATTTTTTTATAAAGTGTCGCTCATCAAAGGCCCGCCGCCAGTAAAAGTAATAGGGGAAAAAGAAATTCGTGTTGGAAGTAGCAATTTGAAACTGCGAAAATGACAAACGCCGGAAAATAAAAAAAAGCCAGTCGCACGACTGGCTTTTAAAGCTGCTCCCCTTCAGGACTTGAACCTGAGACCCTCTGATTAACAGTCAGATGCTCTAACCAACTGAGCTAAGGAGGAATATTCCGGGCTGCAAATGTAAAAATTCATTTACAGTACAAAAAAATCTTTTCTCTCAGCTGCAGATACTGTAATAACATAATCGTTTTCCCGTCTTTAATCCGACCGTCTTCTATCATCCGCAGCGCTTCGCGGTAGTCCAGCTCCAGCCTTTGCACCGTTTCCTGCTCCTCTGCCACCCCGCCCCCGGCATGCACTTCCATCTCCGGCGTATACTCGGCAATAAAGAAGTACAGGATCTCCGTTACCGAGCCGGGCGACATATACGCCTCAAACACTTTCTGAATATTACTGATGCGATACCCCGTTTCCTCCTCGGTTTCCCGGCGGATGCAATCTTCGGGATTGTCCTGGTCCAGCAGGCCGGCGCAGGCTTCGATCAGCATGCCGTCAGGGTTGCCGTTCACGAAGGTGGGCAGCCGGAACTGGCGGGTCAGGATCACCGTTTTCTGTTTTTTATTATAAAGAAGGATCACCGCGCCGTTGCCCCGGTCGTACGCTTCGCGGGTGTGTACAACAGTTTCGCCGTTGGGCTGGGTGTACTCGTATTTGTATTTTCTCAGCTTGTACCAGTTGTCGGAGAGCAACTGTACGTCCGAGATTTTTGCGCTCATGGAGGCAAAGTTAGGGGGCGGCGGTTGCACAAAATGTTAAACTCCGTTTCTCGTAGAAAAAATTCACTAGTTTCATCACTATGGAAAACCACGACACCCGCCTCCTCGTATCCGTGGATGGTATTCGACGATAATATCGCCCCCGCTTTATGTACCGCGAAAAGCGCTCCCGTCCCGAAGACAGCGGCTGGCGCATTTTTACCGGCTTCGAAACGGAAGAATACAACAACGATTCCGATAATATCATTGTATGTACCCCGGCTGCCATTATGGAAGTAGATCCGTCGCTGAAAACGCTGCTCCAATCCGGCGTTGGATCAGTGTGGGAAAGGAATGAGCAAAACGAATGGTGCAGGGTAACCGACTTTCAACTGGAGAGTGATTACATGGTCGTGCACAAACTCACCGACGACTGGAACATCCATATCAACAATCTTTTTGAAAGAAATATCGAGGAAAGCGGTAACCTGATGTACACCACCGGCGATAAAACGGTGAGGCTTACGCTCTGGATCGACGACGTAAAGAACAAAGCCGCATTGCTGGAAGAATATAAGGATATCGTGTACAACCGGGATCAATCGCAGGTTAAAACCCTGCAAACATTTGACTTTTCAGATGACGAGGTGGCCCGGATTGGCTACCTGATTGAAGAAACAGACGGTAAAAAGAACTACGGTGTCGTATACGGATTTCTGATCGTCGATCATGAAGTGCTGCTTGCCTCGCTGTACTACGATGACCCGGAGGATTTTAATTGGGCAATTGATACCTGGAAACGCATTCATCTGAATAAAAAAGTTCCGGGTAAACACCCGGAACTTTGTAAACAATAGAAAACATCGGGTTACAAAATTTCCTCCAATTTCGTCATCAACTCTTCTCCACGTAAATATGTTGCAATGATCTTCCCTTGCGGATCGATCAAAAAGTTCATCGGAATGCTCGTGATACCATACAGCTTCGTCACGTGATCGCGCTCTTCTGCGGTCAACGGCGACGTTTGTATCCACGGCAAATCATCTTTCTGAATCGCACCTACCCACGATTTGCGGTCACCGGGGCGCTCCAGGGAAATGCCGATTACTTCAAAGCCTTTGTCTTTAAACTTCGCGTACGCTTTCTTCACGGCGGGGTTTTCTGCACGACAAGGCATACACCAGGAAGCCCAGAAATCCACCAATACGTACTTGCCGCGGTAGGCTGATAAGGTTACCGGGTTGCCCAGGGTATCGTTCAGTGTAAAGTCGCGGGAAGGGTTACCAGGGCCCAGTTTGAAGGCAGTGCTGATCTGCTCGGACAATTGTTTGCCCACCACGGTAGCCTTTACCGGTGCGCTCAATGCAGTATACCACGCCTTCATCTTGTCTTTATCTTTCGTCAGGGTAATCGCATTTACGCGCTGACGGATCAGTTCGAGCGATACGTGTGAGGCCGGATGCGTTGTCAGGTAAGCTACTTCTGCACTGTCTACCGATTTGGTCAGGCGGTCGCGCGTGGCGTTCAATATGCGTACGGTAGCAGTATCCTTAGCGATAGCCGCTTTAATCGTCTGATCGAAGTTAGCGGCTTGTTTATCCTCGAAAGGTTTCAGGATTTTTTCAGCGACTGATAATCTTGTGCGGAACGGCCAGAAGCCTTCACCACTGCTTTTTCAGCGTGGGACCGGTAACGGTGATCTCTCCACCTTCCATGAAAAACGACAGCTGCTCGCTGGTGATAAACGGATTCGCTTCGCGCGCTTTTTTGTAGTCCCTGTGCTGATCGTAACCAGCGCCGGGTCGGTTACGGTACCTTCCATTAGAAACTTGCCATCCTTAATGGTGGCGGTTTTGTATACTTTGGCGCCATTTTCCAGGTACGACAGGTTGGCTTTCTGCCCGTCGTACGCGGTATCTTTCAAATCTCCTTTAACAACAAACGCCTTTTGTGCGGAAAGCGCCTGGGAGAACAGGCAGCCGGCAGTGATGATTCCGATTATTCTATGCATGGTTCTTGATTTGTTAGTTGAAGGCTCTCCAGTTCATGTCTTTGATCTTCACCAGGTTATCCCAATCGGCGCGGTTCACCGGCGCAATGGTTACTGTATTAGGATCTGTGCCCACGGTGAAGCGGCGCAGCCTGCCCTTCGTGGCCGAATTGTACGTGCCGATATACAGCGAGTTGGTAGAGAAATCGATCTGCGTATCAAATTTCAGCATGGTGATTTCATCCGCACCCAGGTCGGTAAATTGGTATTGTTTTTCAAATCCTTTGTTGTAATCGTACGCGTAGAGCTTGCTGCCCACCGCGTAAAACACCACGGATCTACGGGAGGAAAACGCATAGCTTGTAGCTTTATCGAAGTCCGTGGCGATGGCGCTCACGGTATACAAATCGCGTTTGATCGGAGCAGTGCCGGAAGCGTAAAACTTATAGATGAACATTTTGCCGGTAGCGTCTTTCATGATGGCGAAGGAGTTACCGTTGGTAGCGCCGCCATCGGTGTTACGCGTGTTTTCGCCGTACACCAGTTTGCGGCCGGTACCAGCCTGGTTCCAGGGGAAAGCATCCGTGCCCGGTCGTTCAGTTTCAAAGAAGTGATGCCCACGCCGAAGGTCGCATAGTTCATGAAACGATCATTTTCGGTATCGTACCAGATCACGGAGCCCATGTTGGCGATGGAGTAGAACAGGTATGGCGCGGCTTTCAGCAGCTTGGTATAATTAGCGTCCTCCCGGTTAATCGGGTTGGCGTAAAAATCGCCACCCGTAAGAAAGGTGTGGGTAGGAAAGATGTTGCCATCGCTGGTCATCACCGCGCGTGCATAAGCGTTACCGGTGTTTCCAGCCCTGTCGCGGAACTGCGGTGCGTATAGGATCGGGTGCAGCGATTGTTTATCCAACGGATCGCTCAGCACCACGGTACGGCCGAAAACATTGTCCTTATTACCTTTAAGGGTTTTACGGTCCGTAGTAAGAACCGCTTTTAGTCATTACCCACAGGCGGCCTTTGTTCACCGAAGTGTCTTTGTCGCCGTTGTGCTGCATCGTCACAGGGTCGGTTAAGGTGGGCAAACCGCTGGCGCTCAGCAAGCTCCTCACGACTACCGTATCGTTTACCATGGTAATCATGTCTGCTTCGGCATTGCCGTTTTCGTTGTAACCCATCAGCATAAGGCCGGATGAATAGCGGGTGCCGATCGTAAGCGCCGTGCCCTTTTGCCAGGTGATGCCCGTTTTGTTATCCTTGATGCGGAAGAACAGGTTGTAAGCATCGGGGCTGGCGCTTACCGGGTAATCGAGCACAAGGGCAGTGCCCACCGTGTCGAGCGGTGTGTAGCCCTTGCATAATACCCAGAAGTAGGAGAAGCGCGCCGGGTCGGCGTTGGCCTCAGTCATGGTTACTTTTGGCTCGATGTGCAGCATATCCAACGAGAATATGGCGGAATAACTGTTGGAGATGCCGGTGATAGCAACTTCATTAATGTCTTTATAGTCGTAGTTACCCGTGTCTTTATAGCACGACGCCAGGAAAACCGTTATCAGTATAATGCTAATTTTTTTCATGTTGATTTGCTTAACAGGTAAAGGTTATTGATAAGGCACGCCGATAACAGAAGTCCAGGGCACAGTACCACACCACATCAGGCGTCCATCATCCTCTTTTACGGGGTGCCGGCGTTAAACTGATTCACCAGGTAACGCGACATCTCCTGCGAAATCAGGCTGGACAGTACTAAGGTCATCGTTTGTTCGGAAGCAAAATCTGCATAAGTGAGATTCAGGAGCTGGCACATCAACTCCAGTTTTTGCGGGAAAATGCACCCCATATACCCGTTTCCTGTTTGCTGGCCACTACTACGGAGCCGCGCCATATCGTCGGCTGCACCATCAGGTCATTAATATTGATGGTGTGTATCGATGCGTCAAAGGCCGTATCAGCGCCTACGTCGCCGCTGCCAATGCCCGGAATGGCTTTCCATTTGGGGAATGCCAGCCAAAGTGTTCGTTGGCGACCAGGCGCAGGCCCAGTTTTTTATTTTCGGTCAGCATGTCCGCGGTACGTTTCAGGGTAACCGGGATGTAGCCGAAAATGGAATCTGCCGGTACAATGAACGTGCGGCCGATCGGCAGGTAGTGAACGTTCTCCGTTGCCGTGGTAGAGTCCGGGTTTACTTCCACGATGAACGGGCGGTCGTAGTTTTTCATAGGACCGGTAATCATGATCGGGATGCGGATGGTCACTTCTGTAACAGACGAAGGCTGGCTTACAAATTGAACATTGGTATAGGGACGATAGGGCCAGGTTTGCGGGCTTGCATAATATGGACCGCTACGGGCGGCAAAGTACACGCCTTCCATGCCTTCGTAGCTCATCATCTCTTTTTTACAGGATGGGAGCAGGAGCGATATCAGTACAAATGCTGTTAATACTCTTAGCATATCAATTTTTTTAGTAGTAGATAGATTAGTTACCTCTCACAATTACTTCACTCTGCGGCAGCGGTACCACGTAGGCGCTCAGCACCATCTGTTTGGTATTGGTCAGATGCGCGTGGTTCGGTATGGCCGTCATTGCGTTTCTTTTATAGTAGAAGAACATCTGTCCTTCACCAAACACCTCTTTACGGAATTCATTGGTAATAGCGGTTTTCAACGCAGTAGTGTTCGCGGGCGCAAGGCTTACGCAGTTACGGGCTGTACGCAGCATGTTCAGGTATTTAGTGCCTTCTTCCAGCGTAGGGCTGGTTTCTGCCGCGATCAGCAACACCTCGCCCATCCTGATCAACGGGATCATGTTCGGAGAAGGGGTATTATTGTTTACGGCGAATTTCACGTGCGTCAGGAAGGAACCGCTCGTGTTGGTCATCAGCATCCAGGCCTTCAGGCGGTAATCGTTCTGATCATCGTACAGGCCGTTTTTGCGCGACTGGTTATCATCGTTGTTGTTGAAGCTCAGGCGCGATTCTTTCGCCAGGTCCGGTGCAAAGAAGGAAGTATAAATCAGGTTACGGTTCACGCGGTACAGCGAAAACATCACCTCATTCCGGATCATGTGATCAAAGTCGGAAGGAATGGCGTTTGGATTTACCACACCAAGCGGGAAGATCACTTTCGCGGGATTCAGGGTGCCGGCCAATACTTCCTGTACTTCCTGGTAAGCCTTCGGTGCCTCTTGTTTCCAGAGGTAGGCGCGGGCCAGTAAGGTTTTTACAGCGTAGTAGTTCAGGCGGTACTGACGATAGTATAAGTCGTTGGCGCCATTCGGATTATTGCTGGCGCGAACACCCTCTGTAATGATCGGGTCCGCATCTTTCAATAAGGCAGCCGCTTCTGTTAAATCGTTGATCACGCGTTCCATGATCGCTTCGGAGCTTAAAAGGTCGCTGGATTGCGGGCGGGCCGATGCATTGAAAGGAATGCAGGGAAAGCTTTTGTTTTGCTCTGACCAGTTGGGGCCAAATACGCGTAACATGTCGAAATGAAGCATTGCACGCAAAGCCAGCGCTTCGCCTTTTACCAGGCCGTAATACGGCGCAGGCAGCAGTTTATTGCTTGGCTGTCCGCATCTTTCAATGATCACGTTACAGTTTACGATCAGTTCATAAGACTTCTTCCACATGTTGTCGAAAGCCGTCCGGGGCCGGTCTGCGGTATAGGCAAATGTGGTGAAATCGTAAAAGCGGTGTGTACTGGTGGTCATGAAATAGTAGTTCGCCAGCACGTCCATTACGGAATAGGTCATTTGTTCTCCGTAGACGCTGGGGCTGTTCAACTCCGCATACACGCCGTTGAGCGCCGTCAGGTAACCCCGGGTAGTGGAATACAGTTTGTCTTCCGCCAGTCGGTCCGACGGTTGTACGTCAATCCATTTTTTGCATCCGCCCAGCGCAAGTGCGAGCAGCAGGCAACTATATAAAAACTTTTTCTCATTGTTGTCATTTTGGCTGTAATCAATTAAAAACGCACACCGGCGGAGAAGGATATTGACCTTGCAAAAGGATAGTCAATACCACGCTCGTTCGTCACCGTAGAAAGCCTGAAAATATCGTTCATGTAAGCCCGGAAGTTGATCGACGAAGCCCCGATGGTTTTTAACCAGCGCGCCTGCGTGGTTTCGTAACCAATGGAAATGGATTCGCCGGCCAGGATGTTGTTGTCCTCTACAAAGCGGGAAGACATCGGGTTGGACCTTACTTCTGTAATCGCTTTAAATTTCGCAATGTCGCCCGGTTTCTGCCAGCGTTCTGTCAGCGCACGGCGGTCCTGGTTCAGGCCCAGGTTCTGCTGCGGAATGTTTTCCACTTTATCATACAGCGTCTGCATGAATATTTGTCCACCCAAACGGTAGCGCAGTGCCACGTTAGCAGAGAAGCCCTTGTAAGACATGGAAGTACCCACGATACCTTCTACTTTGGGATCGCTGTTACCTACTACCACTTCGTCGCGGTAATCATGCACAAAGGTCTGTTTGCCATCTTTCGTCAGGAAGATTTCACGGCCGGTTGCGGGGTCGATGCCCGGGAGCGTACTGCCCACAGGTCGGACGGGCTGGCGCCGTCGTAATAACGGGTCATGTTTACGCCCTTGTTGTTTTCGTTGAAGTTAGACAGGGCATTGCCGAAGTTCTTGTACTCCGATTTCAGGTGGCGTGCATTCAGGTTCAGCAACCAGTTAAAGCCGTTGCGTTGCACTACCGCATAGTTGGTATTAATGGTAAAGCCTTTTTGCTCCTGCCCGCCAAGATTGGTGGTAGTGGTCGTAGCGCCGGAAGAAGAAGGCAGTTGTACGAATACCAGCAGCGGGTCGGTGGTTTTAATGAAGTAGTCGGCCGTAATACGCAGGCGGGATTTAAATGCCTGCAGGTCCAGCCCAACGTTGCGGTCGATCGTTTTCTGCCATTGCAAAGACGGGTTACCATGGTTGCCTACAATTACGCTTGGGCCGAAAGGATTCGGATAGGTATTGTTGTAACCATATACACGCATCGAAATATAATCACTGAAGTTCTGGTTGCCGGGGTTACCGATAGAGGCGCGGAAGCGCAGGCTGTTCAGCCAGGTGTCCACCACATCTGCCATAAATGCTTCTCTGTGTACGTTCCAGGCAAAACCCGCAGACCAGATCGTGGTAAACTGTTTGTTGGCGCCAAACACAGATGCTCCGTCGGAACGCAGGGTTGCGTCCAGCAGGTAGCGCTGGTCATAGGCATAACCGGTGTTCAGGAAATAGCTCGCGCTGCGGCGAACCGATTCGCGGTAGCCTGCGCGGCCGCCGGCGGCGTAGCCATATGCAAATGAGGCATTGGGAAATTCATCGGTTACAAAACCGGATACGCCAAAGGTGCTGCCATCCATGGATACCTGGTTCAGGCGCATACCGGCCACCACGTTCACCATGTGTTTCTCTGCCAGCAGCTTGCCGTAGGTGAGGGTAAAGTCGCCATCGTAGTTCAGCTGCCGGTTATTGTTCTCCGTGTAAGTTCCCTGCAGGGTTGGATCTACGCGGGCAAATTCAGAGTTAAAAGGAGACCTGAACATTTCTTCCTTGGTAGAAGTGCGCATGACACTGGCGCGTGCTCGTGCACGCAGCTCGTCAAATACGCGCCACTCCAGTTCCGGTTATTGGTAAAGCCCTGCGATTCCGCCCTGTTCACATTTTTGTTTTGCAGATCGTATACCGGGTTATAGTAGATTTCTTTTTGCAGCGGGCTGGTAAGGCCGCCGAATACGATCGAGTCCAGTACTTTATCGATGCCGCCGAGTGCGTTGTATTTCCGGAAGTACGGGTTCGCGCGGGAGAAATCAGAGAAAGGGATCGATTCTCTGGTAGCATTTACCAGGTCGATGCTCAGGGAGTTGGATACGGACAGGCGGTTGTTGCGGTAAATCAGTCGAACGTTACCATTTGTCAGGTTACGGTCGGACTCTTTCATTACACCCTGGTTCTGGCCGTAGCTGAGGGAAGCGCTGTAACGCAGGTTGTTGTCGCCGCCTTCGGCTATAACAGTATGACGGTGATTAACACCAAAACGCAGCGGTTCGTTCATCCAGAAGGAATTTACGCCGCGCTGCACTTCGGCCAGGCGCCTGTTGTATTTAGCTTCCCCGTCTTCTGTTGCAAAACCCCTGTCCGGGTTCCGGAACCCGGGAAGCTGGTGCGTTTCTCGAACTCCAGCTTTTCAGTGGCGTTCATCAGGTTATAATCAGAAAGGTCGGCGAAGTTGAAAGCGGTGTTTACGTTATAGCTTATGCGCAGTTTACCGGGCGTGGGACGTTTGGTTTCGATCACCACTACGCCGTTTGCCGCTTTGGAACCGTAGATCGCGGTAGCCGCCGCATCTTTCAGCAGGGTGATGCTTTCGATACGGTCCATGGTAAAGTCGCTGATGATCTGCAGGGTGGATTCAAAGCCATCGAGGATGAATAGCGGCTGGTTCGGGTTGGTGCCGTATTGTTCTGTAAGACCGATCACGCTGCTCTTACCGCGGATTTCCACGTCCGGCAAGCGGTTCGGATCAGAGCCAAAGGTGGTGTTTTCGATGATGGCGAACGCCGGGTCCAGTGTTTTCAGCGCCTGGAGCGGACTTTGGTTGCCTACCATTTTCAGCTCGTTCACGGTGTAGGTGGCGGAGGAACCGGTAAAGCTCTCCTTTTTACGTTGATAGATACCCGTTACTACGTGGTCTTTGATCGCGGTTACAGCA
The DNA here is from genome assembly GCF_023156195.1 of Chitinophaga sedimenti. Lineage (GTDB taxonomy): Bacteria > Bacteroidota > Bacteroidia > Chitinophagales > Chitinophagaceae > Chitinophaga > Chitinophaga sedimenti. The sequence continues at coordinate 4,721,532 of NZ_JAKUKA010000001.1, read as the reverse complement.
GTTTCGAGTTTAATACTCAATGAGCCGCCCTTCCTGGGCGCGCATTTCTTTTTGTTGATAACCGATGGCGGAGAACAGCAACGTTTGCCCTTTGGCCGCCCTGATGGCGAAAGTACCTTTCGGGTCGGTGATGCTGCCGATGCGGCTGCCTTTTACGGTTACGCTCACACCGGGAATAGGTTCGCCTACATCCGTGGTAATCACACCACGTATCACGAAGGTGCTGTCGTCCGCGGGGATGTTTCTCACAGGTGCCGGTGCGGCTTTGCGCGACAGGGTAATTGTTTTGCCCTCGATGCGGAAGTTCAGCAACTGATCATTCAGTACAGCCGGTAAAAATTCGTCGAGCGGCATGTCTTTCGCCGCAATGGTAACCGGTTTGCTGTTGGTGAGCAGGTCGCGGTTGTAAAAGAATACAAAGCCGGTTTGCTTTTCCACGGTGTTCAGCACGGTGGCCAGCGGTTGTCCTTTGGCAGACAGTGTTACTTTTTGCGAGTAGGTGTTTGCTGAAACAGTAAGTGTTGGGCAAAAGAAGGAAAATCAACATTCTCATGGCGGTAGTCAGGGATGTGCGAGCATCCTGTTTGTCCGGGTCTCCGGAAGCATGCTGCTTGTGTTTAATAAGGCGGCGCGGAACGGCTGATCTCTTGTCAGGCGCGTTGCACCGGCTGCGCAGAGCAGTGTTGGACATACTTTGGTTGCAGTTTGTTGGTTGAAAAATGGTTACATCATTTATTACTAGCTGTCTATATAGACCTATTAGCTTTAGTCATGCATTATTCTATCTGACGAATCTGTTCTATGGCAATACAATTACTTTACGGCCCTCAATCCTGAAGTTGACATCGGATTCTTTAAGGGACTGTAACAGCCCGGAAAGGCTCACATCGTTGCTCAGCTTACCGCCGAACGTGATATCCGGAATATTCTTCTCGTACACTACTTCTATATCGTACCAGCGTTCCACCTGCCGCATTACTTCCTGCAGGCTGGAGTTGTTAAAGTTGAAGATGCCGCTTTTCCAGGCCACGGCCTTGTCTACATCTGCATCACTTACCACTTTGATGGCGCTGCCGTTCGCATGGCTGATTTGTGCCTGCTGGCCAGGCTGCAGTACCACGAACGACGCGTCTTCATCTGAAAATACTTTTACGCTGCCATCTACCAGGGTGGTCCTGATGGAAGCTTCGTTGGCATAGGCATTTACGTTAAAACGAGTACCCAGCACCTGAATCCGCGCTTTACCATCAACATCGATGATGAAAGGTTGCGCGGCATTTTTCGCTACCTCGAAATACACTTCGCCCACTACCGCCACTTCGCGCTTGTCGCCGACGAAGGCAGTTGGATAGCGGAGAGAGCTGGCAGCATTTAGCCAAACCTTGGTCCCGTCGGGCAATAATACACGGAACTGCCGGCCGCGCGGTGTAGAAAGGTTATTATATATAATAGTGGCGGTTGGATCTCCACCGTTATAAGTTAGTTCACCGTTTTGCAGGGAGAGCTTCGTTCCGTTCTGGATGCCTATTACACCGTTACCCAGGCTATCAAGTACCACCTGGCTGCCGTCGCCGAGGGTGAGGATCGCGCCATTTTTGCCGGTAGTATTTCGGGTTGATGGGCGGCTACGGCTGCAGGAGCAGTTTTTTCCTTTTGAGACCACATGTAGGCGCCAACCGCTACCGCGAGCAATACGGATGCTGCCGCTACGCCGCTCCAACGCCAGACAGGGCTGATGCTGCGTACGGGCTTAGCGGGTATGCCAGCGCCTATCCGCTGGCGGATCTTGGAAAGAATAAGTGCTTCGTTATCCTCCATTTCTTCCTGGTGGAAAGCGAGCAGTTGCAATCTCAGTTGTTCCTCATCATCCACAGATTCAAAAAAACGGCGGTTGCGCGCAGACTCAGCAATCCATTGGTCCAGCGCTTGCTGCTCTTGTTCAGACAGATTTCCATGCAGATGCTTCAGCAGGAGATCGGTTAGGTTGGTTACCGTCATCATTGCTTATACTACAATCCACGGAGGCGAATCAACCAGTCAAAAATGAAATTTTTTAAGAGAACGCGGCTTTAGAACAGATCGGGACGATCCGGGAGCAACAGGAGGGCTACGGTAAGGAGGTTGTCGCCAAGTGCGATTTGTAACAACTTAACGGCACTAACCCGCTGGTTGGTAACAGTTTGCGCTTTTATCTGGAGCAGCTCCGCAATCTCGGCCGGCTTCAGGCCATCGCGGTACGACAGCAGGAAGATTTCCCGCATGCGGGCAGGTAGCTTATTGATTTCGGCATAAATGCGGCTCACCAGTTGGATGCGCACCTGTTCTTCGAAGAAGCTGTCTTCTCCCCGCTCGGTTAACAATCGCAGCAGGTCCTGCTCGTGGCTGGCCTTCATTTTACGATGTTTCAACAGGTTGAAGCACTTGTTGCGGACGGTTACATATAAGAAAGCGGAGATGGCGTCGAGGGAATGGAAGGTTTGGCGTTGCTGCCAGAGTTGTACAAAGGTTTCGGCGGTAAGGTCGCGGGCATTCCGTATCCTCCACAAATTTTTTGGCAAACCAGTATACGCGGCGGTACAGGTGTTGATATAGCGTGGTAAACGCCTCCTCACTCCCGGAGCGAAACTGTTGTATTAAAACAACCTCATCCTGTATTTCATGCTCTGATGACGTCAAAATATGCAGAGAATCCCTTGACGGGGTTGGTAACGGCAAAAATAGGATATTATGCGGGAGCGTGCAAGTCGGCTAAATCCGGGTAAAGCAATGCGTTAGGCCAAATAATATGTAAAATTGTCATATGTGTAAAGTTTACTTTATATTAATAGGTTGATAATCCATCTCCGTTACACCCGTATTTCCTGACAGTTTGCTATATGTGTGGGTGCCACACAAAATTTATTTCATCTTCTCTAACTCCCTACAGCACAGCTTTTGGGCCTGTGAGCCGCGAATAAGCAGCGGGCAACATGCCGCACCTTGGGCTTTTTTAGTATTTTCCGACATATCGTACAGGCGCCTTCCATCTCATGTTCGTACCGGCGCCTGGTACCAGCAGGAGCCGGATCGTCTGTAACCCTCCTGGAAATAGCGAATGTTTTTCCCGGTAGTGGATATTTTTATCACTTATTATCCTAAAGTAACCGTATGCTCTTAGCTGTACTTGCAGGTTTTATATTGGCGCCGGTTTGGTTGTTATGCGGCAGGTTTACCAGGACGAACTTTTCCTGGGCGCCCTCGCTGTTGCCTGCCGGCCTGTTTCTGTTCTTTTTATCGTATCTGCCGCAGGTTGCCGGCGGCCCGCTCGCCTTCGCGTATGAATGGATCCCGTCAATGGGGGTGAATGCAGATATGCGGCTCGATGGTCTTTCCCTGCTTTTTGCATTGATGATTACTGGCATTGGCGCCGGGGTGTTCCTGTACGCCTCTTATTATTTAAAAGGAGATCCGCACCTCGACCGGTTTTTTTGCTACCTCAGCGTGTTTATGGCGGCGATGTTAGGCCTCGTGCTGGCCGATAACCTGATCGTGCTGCTCGTATTCTGGGAACTCACGAGTATCAGCTCTTATTTTCTTATTGGATTTAATAACGAAGATCCGAAGTCGCGCAAAAACGCGCTGATGGCGCTTTCAATTACCGGCGCCGGCGGTTTCCTGTTACTGACCGGTTTCGTGCTGGCAGGTGTGGCATCGGGCAGTTTTTCGCTGGGCACTTTACTGTCGTCGCCAGGGTTGCTGCGCGATCATGGCAGTTACCTATGGATCGTGCTGCTGATTTTTGGCGGTGCGTTTACGAAGTCCGCGCAGTTTCCTTTCCACTTCTGGCTGCCTGGCGCCATGGTGGCGCCTACGCCGGTATCGGCCTACCTGCATTCCGCTACGATGGTGAAAGCGGGCATTTACCTGCTCGCCCGGTTTACGCCGGTGCTGGGAGGCACGGACCTCTGGAATAATACGCTGGTCATCGTTGGTGGCGTTACCATGTTATTTGCCGCATTCCACGCCATTTTCCGCAAAGACGCAAAGGAAATTCTTGCTTACACGACTATCGCCGCCCTGGGCATGCTCGTATTCCTGCTGGGCATCGGCACATCCGAAGCACTGCTGGCGGCGGGTGTATTTATTTTAGTGCATGCATTATATAAGGCCACGTTTTTCCTCGTGGCAGGTATCATCGATCACGAAACCGGTACCCGCAACATTGAACAACTGGGCGGTTTGCGGAAGGTTATGTGGCCGGTAGCTGTCGCAGGTGTGCTGGCGGCATTGTCCAGTGCAGGCATTCCGCTTACTTACGGCTTTATCGGAAAAGATTTAATTTATGCGGCTACCCTGGGTAACTGGCCACTGACGGCAGTGGCAGTGCTGACGAACATACTCGTTTTGTATTCCGGCTTCCAGGTAGGCTGGCGGCCGTTCGCCGGTAAGCTGCCCGAAACATACAGCCACCTGCATCTTCCCGATGCACGCCTCTGGCTGCCCGCTATTATATTGGCTTTACTCGGACTGGTGTACGGCATCGCCCCCGCACTAACGCATCCGCTTATTGAACCTTTCGCAAATGCGCTGTATGGTGGCGCCGGCGTGTCATTGGCTATATGGCACGGCTTCAACCTCGTGCTCTTACTCAGTGGTGTTACGTTAGCAGGTGGATTTTTGCTCTACTGGTTTTACAGATCGCCGGGAAATACGTGGTTGCAAAAACTGCAAAGTGCAGCGCCCCAACAGCTGATCGGCAAAATGGGGAACGCCGTGTTGCGGTTCTCCGGGTTTTACACGCGTATCATGCACAATGGCAACCTTCGTTCCTATGTAAGTCTTATCATCATCTTTATTATTCTTTTACTCGGAACACGGCTGCTGTCTGGCGTGCACCTGTCGTTCGACCGGCGCTCGCTCACTTCCGATATCCGCTTATACGATGTAATTATCTTCGTCATCATCCTTGCCGCCATCTGGAAAAGTCTTTCCACTTCCTCAAGAATCACGGCGGTGGCCAGTTTGAGCGTGGTGGGATATTGTATTTGCTTGTTCTTCGTGATCTACAGCGCACCCGATCTGGCGATGACGCAGTTCACCATCGATACACTGACCGTCGTATTGTTCGTGCTCGTATTATTCCGCCTGCCGCGCTTCCTGCGCATCAATGACCGCAAAGTCATCTGGCGCGACGGGCTCATTGCTTCTCTATTCGGGTTGCTCATCGCCGTGATCGCACTGGGAGCGCTGAATGAGCCGACCACCAAGGAAACGAGCGAGTTCTATGCAGAAAATGCTTACCTGCTCGGTAAGGGGAAAAACGTAGTAAACGTGATGCTGGTCGATTTTCGGGGTTTCGATACCATGATCGAGATCACCGTACTGACTATTGCCGCGCTGGGCGTATACAGCTTAATGAAATTGAGAATTGGTACAGAAAATAAAGAATAGCTTATGAGAAGTATTATCCTGAAAACTGCCTCGAACTACCTGTTGCCGCTGTTGCTGCTGTTTTCGGTGTTCATCCTGCTCAGGGGGCATTACCGTCCGGGTGGCGGATTTGTAGGCGGATTGATCGCGAGTATTGCGTTTGTACTGCATGCTTTCGCCAATGGTTTAAAAGATACGCGCAAGCTGCTGCGGTTTCCGCCGGGCGGATTTATCCCGGTCGGTTTGTCGCTCGCACTTGGCAGCGGACTGGTGCCTATGTTTATGGGCAAACCGTTCATGAGCGCCGAATGGCTTAGCATGCAGGTGCCTATCGTAGGCTCCATCGGTACGCCGCTGTTTTTCGATATCGGCGTGTTTTTCGTGGTGATCGGCATTACGCTCACCATCTTATTTACTATTTCTGACAGCATTCTTTGAGTTATGGAGTTACTATTACTGATATTGATAGGTGTGTTTTACGGGACCGGCATATTTATGATGCTGCGCAGAAGCATGGTTAAATTGCTGATCGGGCTGATCTTACTCGGCAACGGCGCCAACCTGCTTATTTTCCTGCTTGGGGTATCACCCGCGGTAAACCGCCCATCATTCCTGAAGCTGAAAAAACGCTGACCGGTGTATATGCAGATCCTGTACCACAGGCCCTGATCCTCACCGCCATCGTCATCAGCTTCGGGCTGCAATCTTTCGCCATCGTATTACTGAAACGGGTACATGCACTGGTGCAAACCGATGATCTTAATCAACTTAACACACCCGATACCAGCATATGATCGAACGTAATCTTCTTCTTCCGGTGATAGGCCACCTTTGTACCGCCATCATCCTCATTTTTTGCTGGCGCCGCGTGCTCATCCAGCAAATCGTGAGCGTGATCGGCTGCCTTGTCGCGCTGGGTATGAGCATCCAATTATTTACGGAGACCTGGCACGCCGGGCATCTCACCTTACAGGCCGGCAACTGGGCCGCGCCATTCGGCATCACGTTCGTGGCCGATGCTTTCAGTGCCACGATGATCCTGCTAACCGGCATTACCGGGTTGGCCGTGAGTTTATATTCTACCGTAGGCATCAGCAAGGCACGCATCCAATATGGCTTTTTCCCTATTTTTCATTTCCTGTTACTCGGCCTCAATGGCGCGTTTCTCGCCGGCGATATCTTTAACCTGTATGTTTGGTTCGAGGTGATTATCATTTCTTCTTTTGTGTTGATGACGTTGGGCGGCCGCAAACCGCAGGTGGAGGGCGGTATCAAATATGTGACGCTCAACCTGCTGGCCTCTGTGATGTTCCTCACCGCCATCGCCATCTTGTACGGGTTAACGGGTAGCTTAAATATGGCCGATCTTTCTATAAAGATGCTGGCCGTAAAAACCAGGGACTCGTTGCCATTACCGGGCTGCTCTTCTTCATCGGTTTCGGGATTAAGTCGGCCGTATTCCCGCTGTACTTCTGGTTGCCCTCGTCTTACCACACGCCACCTTCGGCCATCGCCGCCATTTTCGGCGGGTTACTTACCAAAGTGGGCATCTATGCGCTGATACGCGTATATACCTTAATATTTATTCCAGATGATTTTACCCGTACTGTTTTCCTGGTTATAGCCAGCCTGACGCTGATCACCGGCGCGCTGGGCGCACTCAGCAAACACCAGGTACGCACGATGTTTTCATATTTGATTGTATGCCATATCGGTTACCTGTTGGGTGGATTGGGGCTGTACACACGACTGGCGCTGGCCGGTACCATGTTTTATCTCATTCATGATGTCATCGTCAAAACAAATCTTTTCCTCATTTCCGGGTTGATCAACAAAATCCGCGGCACGATGAATATGGACGAACAGGGCGGCCTGTTCGAAGATTATCCTAAACTATCGATGCTGATGGCAGTGGTCATGTTTTCGCTGGTAGGTATTCCGCCGCTCTCCGGCTTCTGGCCAAAGATTTACCTGTTTGGCGAAACGTTCGCGCAAGAGGCATGGTACTTACTGGCCGCCATGCTTGTTGCAAGTTTCGTTACGTTATATGTAATTGCCCGCCTGTGGAGCGATATTTTCTGGAAACGGCGTCCGACGCACCTTGACGAAACGGACAGCTTCGCCGAAATGCGGCCCCGCAGCCGCTGGATGCTCGTGATGCCGGTAGTGATGCTGGCCGTGGTATCGCTGTACATCGGTTTCTTCGCAGAAAAGATCAATGTATTGTCGACCCGTATTGCAGACGATCTGCTGCATCCTAACGCCTATATCGAAAGCGTGCTGGGGCCAGACACTTTTAACAATACAAAAGCAAAGTAACGATGATTAAGCAACTACTCTTAAACATTACGCTGACGCTGGTGTGGGTGATGCTCACCGGGGAGTTCAGGTTCGGCAATTTTGTATTCGGATTTGTACTGAGTTACGGTATCCTGTGGTTGGTACAGAAAAACGAAGATGGTAAGCGCTATTTTACACGCGTGCCCGCTGTGTTCAGTTTTATCTTTTTCTTTCTGTATGAAATAATAAAAGCGAACCTGCAGGTAGCGTACGATGTGATAACACCGCGCTTTTTCATGCGACCGGGCATCGTAAAATACCCGCTGGATGCTAAAACAGACCTGGAAATTACTTTTCTTACCAACTTTATTTCGCTCACACCCGGCACACTCATTCTTGATGTTAGCGACGATAAAAAGGTAGTGTATATCCACGTGATGTACCTCGACGATAAAGAAACCTTCATTCGCCAGTTGAAAGAAGGATTGGAAAAACGGTTATTAGATATTTTGAGATGAACCTGCAAACTTATTTGAATTACGTGATTTTGCCCATCCTGTCGCTGTCCGTGCTGCTGGTGGCTTTCCGGTTTTTTAAGGGGCCGGGCGTGGTGAACCGTGTGATCGCGCTGGACCTGCTGATTACCGTCGGCATCGGCATTATCACTATTTACAGTATTCAAACGGGCCAGTCCACCTTCCTCGATGATGGTATGATCCTGGCCCTGATCGCGTTTTTGGGCACGGTCGCTTTCTCCTATTATCTTGAAAAAAGAAAGAAAATGATTGATATTATTATAATGATTCTCGCTACTATAGGCTCTCTGGTGGTGCTGGTCGCCGCTATCGGCATTGTACGTATGCCCGATTTTTACCTTCGCCTGTCTGTAACGATTAAAGCCGCCACGCTGGGCGTGGGGTTGATCCTTGCCTCCGCGGCCGTGTTCTTTTTCGATTTATCGATCACCACCAAGGTGTTCGCCATCATTTTTTTCCTGGTGTTAACCGCGCCGGTGGCCGGCCACATGATTGGCAGGACCGCTTACTTTACCGGCACAAAGCTCTGGAAAGGCTCTATCATGGACGATTTGGAAGGCATGTACGATAAAGAAACACATAAGCTGAATAGCGACGATAACGACAAAAGCAGGGACTGATCCGTCCCTGCATCCTCAAAAATGAGTATTTGCGCCTCTATTTTTCCCCCTATCTTGCTCCTGCTATTTTAGCTGTATCCCCGAAACGCCCCAAACATCTCCGTTATCTAAACATGTGAAATAATGAAACGTTTGCTTTATCTCTTGCCGATGGCATTCGCAGTGCTGGTGTTGGCCTGCGCAAAAGAATCCGGCGATGATGCGCCCGAAGAGCCCACCGGCCCTGGTACTGGTCCATCTACCCCTGTTGTACACCCCACCTGGCAGGCTTCCGCATGGGATGTTGGTTATCAGAAATCCGGTAAAATGGTCGTACTAGGCGGACTTACAAAATCCGGTGGCCCTTTCAGCAAGCCTACACGTGTGTACAGGTTAGTGGGTGTAGATTCCATCGATGCAGCGTTCGACACGACCACCCTGGCTAAGGTGTTTGTAAGCGGCGTTCTGCCAAGTGAATTAACGGTTCAGACCGATGATAAAATCTTGCTCGACGGTGAATTCACCGTTGACGGTAAAAAAACAGAACTCATCCGCCTGCTGCCGGATGGTAAGCTGGATATGGATTTCATAAATAATGTGCGTCTGCTGTTTACCAGTACGGTCAAAGATTACCAGCTTACGCCAGCCGGACAGATATACGTACTCGGCCAGCGGGATTATGAATTCAAAAGATTAAATCCCGACGGCACGGAAGATAAAAGTTTCGTATACCGGGAACGCGCCGGCTCCTGGTCGCCTTCGTCCGTAAGCCTGCTGCCCGATGGTAAACTGCTTTTCGTACAAAATGAAACCGTTACCCGTATTAACAGCGATGGTTCCAGGGATGCTACCTTTAAATACAATTACAAACGCCAGGCGGCCGCAAACACCACCGACTACACAACGCTGGCCTTCGCATTTGTGCAGAAAGACGGCAAATTCATACTCACCGGCAAATATGCCAGGTTCACGGACAACGCCGATGCAACCAAGGTGTACGATTACCTGAACGTGGCGCGCTTTAATGCGGACGGTACGTTTGATCCCACGTTCCAGAAATCGTCCAGCACCGACGGTACTGCTGCCGTTTACCTGATGTCGGACGATACGTTCTGGCGCAAGGAAGCAAAAGTAATGTATACGAATAACTGGCAGGAAGTAGTACGCCAGCACGATAAAGATGGAAAGGTACTGGGAGAGTATACGGTGAAAGGCTTAGTAGATAAGGTAATCGGGGTGAAGAACGGGAAGGTGCTGATCGCGGGTAACTTCTTCGATGACTACGACTCGTTTGAATTGCTTTTTGATAAGTATGCGGCGGATGTAACACCCTTAAAGGAAGTGACGCTTAAATAACTGGGAAGGCCGGTCAAACAAGACCGGCCTTTTTATAACTAATATCTCGTCTTCTTCTGTTGCCCCGGCGCAAACGGCTTGGCAGATTTTGTACCTGCTGCTTTTTTGCCTGTCCCGGCGGTAACGGCCCCGAACTATGCGACGTATGCACGCAGGCGCTTAATGTAAAAACGAGGAGTGCGAAGATGCCCAATTTGTTAATATGCTGCATGGTATGCGTTTTTTTCGGCTTATACATGCAGGATGTGTGCCAAACTTATCAAGACGAAAAGGCGGCCAGCACCCGGCCGGCAGGTTCAGGCGGATATTTCTGCCAACCTGCTATTCGCGTTGTGTTGACAAGCATCATAATTTGTGTCCCTGGATGAGTAAAACTGCGCGGATCGACTGTTCTTTCAGGTGTAATACCTTCTTTCGCTCCTCGTCGTTTTTAAAGTTTTCGAAGTCTGCTTCGCTGTTAAAACTTACCAGGTGAATTTCATAAGGCGGATCGATGTGGTGTTCGATGAACTGGTTGTCTGTTGGCCGCACGCGGAACAACAACTGCCCGTTATATTTAGCAATCGTAGGAATAGCAACCGCTTCAAATGCATCGAAAACGGATTCGCTGCCGGGCTTGATGTAGATTAACTGGGTGATGTAAACCATATGTTATCTTTCTATCATGAAGATAAGATTTGTGAAACTTTTTCGCTGCTGCTTGTGTTAAATGGTCTATTGAATTCACGGACTGGCTATATGTAGCACCCGGAAAGGCGACCTTGGTTACTGGATCGGGTACAAAATTGTGGCCGCATACGATGCAAAGGCCGCCGATATGTAAAAACAGGCTATTAAAGATACCTGAGGGTAACGGACTATAAAGACCTGCTCACAAAAAAGCGGCTACCTTTCGAAATACCTGTAACTTTAAGAAAACACCCTGTATGCATCCGGAAGTTCAGGCTTACAACGACGCCCAATTGCCCACCGACCGCGACACCTGTAATGTGCTCGCTGGCATTATTGACCAGCAGCTCCCTAACGCCGAAAATAAAATCTGGCACCGCCACCCGGTATGGTTCCTCGACGGTAACCCGATCGTGGGCTACACTAAATTAAAAGACAGTGTGCGCCTGTTATTCTGGAGCGGTCAATCTTTCGATGAACCGGCACTGCAGGCAGAAGGTACATTTAAAGCCGCGGAGGCGCGCTATACTGCTGCCGGACAGATAAGCACCGACGATCTCAAGCGCTGGCTGCAAAAAGCCGAAGCCATTCAGTGGGATTATAAAAACCTCGTGAAACGAAAAGGCAAACTGGAGCGGTTGAAGTAACAAATTCTGTCCCATCAGTTGATGGATCAACCCGGAAGACGACTTGTGCGTTTCCGGGTTTTATTTGTACAAAACACTTGGCCATAAAAATTGTTATAACAAAAAGGCCCGCGATGAAATTTCGTGTAGAATACTGAAAGCCGCCGCCGCCAAACACCGCCTCCGTATCCGCAAAACCCAGCTGGAAAAGGCGAATAAGGCAAAAACACCCAACCGTCCGCTCACAACCAAAACGGTAAAATAACCGTAGATTTATAGTGATGAAGCCTGAACCTGGAAAATTCCGCAGGTACTTCTCGCCCCGTGCACGATGGCGCGAAATACTCGCACTTTTGGTCATATTGCTCGCCATATTTTTCTTTCGCAGTGAGCGGAAGGAATTGGCCGCTATTGGCCCGCAGTTACAAATGGCGCAGCAAGGCTGGATGCTCGCTGGTTTCACAATGGCCTTTATCTGTATCGTTTGCCAGGCGGGAATTTACCGCATGAGTTTCGCGGCCATCGGACTTCGATTGCCTTGGGGCACGGCAATCACCCTTTTTCTGAAGCGCAATTTTATTGGTGTGTTTTTGCCTGCGGGTAGTGTAAGCGCATTGGCGTATGCACCGTCGCAATTGCGTCATGCAGGATTTGCCAAAGCCCAGGTGCACCAGGGCAGCGGGCTGTTTGGATTTGCCGGATTGTTGTCCACGTTTATCGTAGGTATACCGGTGATTGTGTTCGCATTGTTGAATCATTCCATCTTCAAAAATGTCTGGATCGGCCTGGTCGCGTTGTTTGCCTTTATAGCCGGAATTTTATGGGTGGCGCGTTCACTGCGCGGTAAAGGAAAATTGTACAATAAGATTGTTAGCCGCTTTCCGTCCGCAGGCCCAGCCCTTGATGAAGTATTTTCCGCTAACGTACATGCTGCCCGCTTCGGTGGCGCTATTTTGTTTTCCTTGGGTGTAGAACTAAGTGGCATCCTGATGTTGCTGGCGGCCATGTTGGCGTTAGGGCATCCCGCTTCCTTCGGCGCTGCGGCAATGGGGTATGTGGTGTCTATATTAATGATGGTGGCCTCGCCTTTCCTGAAAGGTCTCGGAGCCGTGGAACTGTCGATGGTATACGTCCTGGAGCGCTCGGGATACCCTGCGGCTGCGGCCTTATCGGTGACGATATTGTACCGCGTATTTGAATTTTGGCTACCATTATTTTGCGGCCTGCTCGCTTTTGCCTGGCGGGGACGAAGGTTCTTTTATCGCCTCGCACCCGCGTTACTCACCTTCGCGCTGGGCATTGTAAATATTATATCTGCCATCACGCCGCCGTTGCACACACGTATGCGGTTATTGCACGAATACCTGCCCCTGTCGGCCATTCACGCGTCGAATATGTTGGTGTTGTTTATCGGGTTGTTTTTGTTGATAACTGCAGCTTATCTCGTAAGAGGCTTGCGCAGTGCCTGGATTACTGCATTAGTGTTCGCGGTAATATCATTACTGGGGCACATCGGCAAAGCATTGGACTATGAAGAAGCCATACTGGCAGGTATCACACTTGTGATCTTGCTAATTACGGCCTCGCAATACCGCTTCAGGAGCAGCCAGAAGTGGCTGGTGGTCGGCGTAAAAACAGCCCTGGTCAGTTTTGTGGCGGTGGGCATTTTCGCATTTATCTCTTTTTACTTTATTGATGAGGTGCATTTTGGCCGGGACTTTACCTGGCAGGAGGCATTGCTGCACACAGGAAAAGCGTTTTTATTAATGACCGACGAAACACTGACGCCGGTAACGGCTTTCGGCCATGAATTTGTGCGTATTATACACTGGCTGGGCTTTATCACCTGGTCATTTTTCCTTTTTTCGTTGCTGCGGCCGGGCTTGCGTGCGGTGCCCGAGGAAGAAGGCGCCCATGACAAAGCAGCCCGTATCCTGGATAGTTTCGGCGATTCCGCGCTCGATTTTTTTAAGCTGAATAAGGATAAGTTTTACTTTTTTTCGGAAGATGAGGATGGATTTGTCGCATTCCGGGTGGCCGAAGGTTTTGCAGTTGTACTCGAAGAACCGGTTTGCGCCCCCTCGCATAAATTGGATCTGCTGCTGGAATTCGAACGGTATTGTCGGCGGCAGGGACTAAAGCCGGCCTTTTATCGTGTAGATGAAAGTAGTCTTTTATGGTTTGCCCGGCTGCACAAGCAAAAATTGCTTATCGGTCAGGAGGGTATTGTCGATGTGGCTAAATTCTCCCTGGAAGGAAGGGATAAAAATCGCTACGTAATGGTTTGAATGCCTTGCAGAAAAAAGGAATCACGACAATGGTGCATCCGGCGCCGCAAACACCGGAAATGATCGGCCGCTTAAAGGAAATTTCCGACGAGTGGCTGAAGCGTTATGAAATAGAAGAACAAGTGTTTTCTCAGGGAATGTTCTCCGCGGCAGAACTGGAAAAGCAGGATGTGATTACATTACAGGATGCCGATGGGCATGTAACGGCGTTTCTCAATATCGTACCGGATTATGCGGAAGATGAAATTACCTACGACATGATCCGAAAACGGACGATGCGCCGCCTGCCGCCATGGATGCACTGATCATAGAGCTGATAGCATATGCCAGGGAGCGGGGACAGTTGTTTGTCAACCTGGGTATGACGCCGATGATGGGCATCGAACAACCGGAAAATACCGCCGAGCAGCTTATTAAATTTACCTCAAAACTAAAACGTTTCCAGCACTATAAAGGATTACGCGAGTTTAAAGAAAAGTATGCCACCATCTGGGAAAACAAATACCTGGTGTATGGTAATGATTTCGACCTGTTGCAATTGCCTTTTGCGCTGAACGCCATTATGAAAGCCTGATGTTATGAAACAAGTATGGATGCTGCTGCTGGTGCTGCTCACCAAACCTGATATGCATTTTGCCCAGGGCGCGCTGCCCGTCCGCGAGTGGCGGGCCGCAACCGACTTGCCCTTCATCTTATATATTAGCGGCGACGGCGGACAAAACGACTTTTCCACTGACTTTTGCAAAGCCTTGCACACGGCCGGTTATGCGATAGCGTCCGTTGACGCGCGCAGTTACTTCTGGAAAAAGAAAACCCCGGAAGTTGCCGCTACTGAGATTAGTAATTACCTGCGCCTCCAGTTGGCCAACCGACCGGGGAAATCGTTTATACTGATTGGGTATTCTTTTGGCGCCGATGTATTGCCTTTCATTGCCAGCCGCGTGCCTCCCGACCTTAAAGTGCACCTGCAATCATTGTTATTATTATCTCCTTCCGGCTCCACGGATTTTGAAGTCCATCTTTCAGACATGATGGGCGGCAATAAAAGACGCAGCATGTTAGTCGCCGGTGAACTCAACCGTATTACCGGTCCGCGTAAAATATTGTTGTTTGGCGCGAGTGAAAAGAATTTCCATTGAAGGATGTGACACCGGTAGTTACAACCTGCTCACATTACCCGGTGGCCACGACTACGATGGCAACGTTGCCAGCGTAGCGGCTATGGCTGCAAAAGCGATGCGTTAATGGAGTTACGGTTTCTTTTTTTCGTTTGTTCCATCAATTCCTTCATCATATCCACCTGTATCTGCTGAATTTCCAGCAAACTTTCCTGCTGCTGTAAAATGAGGTGATCGATCTTTTCATGGAGCATCCGTATTTCAAGTTCGCTCTTCAGGTTCACCATGTAATCGTTTTTCGCACGCTCGCGGTCTTTTTCTTCCTGCCGGTTCTGGCTCATCATAATTACCGGCGCTTGCAAAGCCGCAATGCAGGAAAGAATCAGGTTCAGCAAAATGAACGGATACGGATCAAAACCCTTGTTCAGGAATACTACAACATTCACGATCATCCACACCACCAGGAAGCCGGTAAATAGACCGATGAACCTCCAGCTGCCGCCAAAGGTGGCGATGCGGTCGGCCCACCGTTCGCCGCGGTTTTCCAGATTTTTCACTTCGCTCGCCTCGTCCGAAATCAGGCGGTCCTGGTTAATATTGTCCATTACCGTTTTTTCCAGGTCGGTAAGCGTACCCACCTCCCGGGTCAGCAATTGTTGAATGTATTGCTGCCGGTACTGGTTAACTTCGTGTACAGACATCACACAACTTTCATCAAAATCCGGGTGCTCTTTTTTGATTTCGTTCATCAAACCCGGCCGCAAACTTTTGCAGACACCCTTTCTGTAATCGGAAAGGTCTTATTCGAAATGTTGCTCGTAAAATGCTGCATAATATGTCAGATTGTTATATGTGTTTGTGCCACACAAATATTTATTTAACAACGCCTGCTGATTTTCAATACGATCCCAGCATAAATCTGGCATAAAAATATGACAAATTGTTATATGTGTAGTCTGGACTGTAAATCGTTTCAGGCCGTTATATAGACTTACTACTGAGCTCCAAAACAAACATGGCTATAAAAAGGTACTAAAAAAGAAAAGCCCCGGTAGAAACCAGGGCTTTATTTACACGCCTTTCAAATTGTGATTATCTCGTTAAACTCAACCTATAAAACATAAAACTCTTTGTTTGCTTCCGGAATAGCTGGAACTATGACCGCTTCTTCCTGTTGCATTTGCCTTAAATCCCGTTCTATATTGCGTGCAATACTCGTCATCGGGGTATCCGTTGGTTTATTTTCGAACGGATCCGGAGATTGATGGCCATTTTTTCGATTAATAAGAACGAAGCGGAAATGGCAACCACCAGGGGAACTTCCATTAACCCGAAATGATCTATCAGTGCGAACGGCAGCAACATGATAAAAAAGATCACGGTAAAATGCGTATACAAGCTGTATGTAACCGGGAACACTGTATTTTTAATTCTTTCACACTTACCCATGGCATCCGTCAGGCGGCTGAGCGTACGGTCGATCTCCACCTGCTGGTAAGGGCTCACCCACTCGCGTTCAATAGCGTACTTCAGGTCGCGGCCATGCAGGTGCATCAGCCCTGAGGGAACATTATCGAACCTGGCCAGCTGGTTCAGTTCTCTTTTAGATAACAACCGGTCCAGTCCCTTCAGCGCGTCCATACCTCAGCGATTGTCCCAGTGCGTAGGTCCAGGGCGATCTGCCTTTTAACGAACTGGTCCTGGAAGTGTTTAAATTCTTCCGACTTATACGGATCGTCCGTGAGCGTCAGTATCTGGCGGGCCAGGGTACGGGAATCGTTAACGATGGCGCCCCAGATGGTGCGGGCCTCCCACCAGCGGTCATACGCCTGGTTGGAACGAAAGGCCAGCAACAGTGACAGTGAGGTGCCGAGTACCATTGGAACAGCGATAGGTATAGTGATATCACCTATGTGGTACGTGTTATATAATATGTTGATGACGAGGGTATAAACCGTAATGGCCAACACTTCGTACTTTATTTTACCGAATACATATTGAAACGGAATATTGTGCTTCAATAACATAGCTTCAGAATTTGTCGGTGAACTAATTAAGTGATACCGGGGCATCTAAGTGCACCACCGGGCCGGGCCCGGGATCCCTTCAAGTGTTTGCGAGCAGTAAATCCGAAATGGATGCCCGTACAAAACTTGGTTTCCGGGTCACTGCCTGCACTTCTACCCTTGGGTACCTGCACTTTTTAATCAACTGGGCAGGATTAAAACTGTCCTTGCCCGGCAACTGATAAGATTCTTCTTCCGGATGAGCAATGGCATTAATATTGTTGGCCAGCAGGAAGTTCCGGAACGAAGCGTTCGTACTGCCTACAAAGAATTCAACTGATATATCGCCGATCGCCGAAGCATATTTATTTTTAAGAATCTCACAAGCTTCGCGAAATTCGTTTGTAATCAGATCATGATGCCTGGCGCCACGGTTAAAATGCAGCAGGTCGATAATCGAATCAGGCATCTTTAATGCGTGCATGAAAACAATGTTCACAGGCTCTCCCTGTTGTTTTTCTACCACGCTATGCACATATCCAAGAGAGCGAATGCTAAAATCAGTAGGTACTAAAATATTTTTCATATACTACGATGATTTATAGTACAAAATTATTTCGGTGGTATTAGGGACACGTAAAACGGGGTAAAAAGGTGGATGCAATGTGGTAAGAATCTGGTAAGAAAGGTTAGTGATCCTTCCCTTTGCGGCCTACAGCCCTTAAATTTGTTTATAATGAAGATATTATTGGTAGAAGATGAGCCTGGCGTAGTGTCGGTGGTATCGCGCGGGTTAAATGAGGCCGGCTACACGGTAAGTGTGGCCCCCGATGGTAACCTGGGGCTGCAAATGGCCACAGCAGGCAGTTATGGGTTGATTATCCTGGACGTAATGCTACCCGGTCTTAACGGCATCGAAGTATGCCGGCGCCTCCGTGCCGACGGTCTTGCTACCCCTATTCTTATGCTTACCGCCCTTGGTACTACCGAAAACATCGTGATGGGGCTCGATAGCGGCGCAGACGATTACCTTGTAAAGCCCTTTAAACTGCAGGAGCTGGAAGCCCGCGTAAGGTCCATGTTCCGCAGGCAGGGCGCCCCGGCGCCACCACCACCGCCGCCGGAGCCGGTAAACGAGTTGCGTTTGGCCGATCTTACGCTGAACCTGGACACCAAACAGGCCAGCCGTAACGGGCATTCTATTGCACTCACCGCCACCGAATACCGCCTGCTCGAATATTTGTTCAAGAATCCACGTCGCGTTCTCTCGCGGATGGAAATCCTGGAACAGGTATGGGGTATCGATTTTAATATGAACACCAAAGTGGTGGATGTATATATTAATTATCTGCGTAAGAAACTGAACAAGGCCGGGGGCCCGAACTGATACAAACCGTGGTGGGCTTAGGTTATATGTTAAAAGAAGGCGAATGAAGATCCGTACAAAGATAATACTGGTGTTTGCCGCGCTCACGCTGGCAGTAGTACTGGTTACCAGCTTTTTCGTGTATTACCTGGCCAACCAGTATTCATTCGAGGACTTTTATAAACGCCTCGAGATCCGCGCATATATTACGGCAAAGGCTTCTCTTCCTTATTTTGAATCGGATGCCGCCGTGTACAACGAGATCCGTGACAAGCACCTGGAAAAGATGCCTTCCGAACAGGAGTACCTGCTCAAGGTAGATACACTCACCCACGTGGTACAGCACGACGATCGCCTGTCGCTTCCTGAAACGTTTTATTCCCAGGCCATTCATACAGGCAAAGCCACCTACCGCCAGGGCGACCGCTTCTTCGAGGGCATCCTTTATAAAAGTAAGCAGGGCCACTACCGGTGATCATTTCCGCCATCAACCAATATAGTAAGGAGTATTTGCAGGAGTTGCAGCACATCCTTATTATCAGCCTGCTTATTGCCTCGTTCGCGATCATCATGACCGGGCAGTTCTTTTCGCAATACATCCTGCGGCCCATCCGGCAAATGATGCTGCAGGTAAAGAACATCAGCTCGCGTAACCTGCACCTTCGGGTAGAGGAAGCCGGCAGCCGCGATGAGCTCAACGAACTCGCATCTACCTTTAATAATATGCTCGACCGGCTCGAAACCGCGTTTGAGACACAGAATAACTTTGTAAGCAACGCCTCCCACGAATTCAGTACACCGCTTACCGCCATTATCGGCGAAGCGGAACTGTCGCTCAGCCGCGAACGCACCACCGAGGACTACAAACGTGCTATCAAAACGATCCTGGAGCAGGCGGAAAGGCTGGAACATATTACCCGAAGTATGCTGCAACTGGCGCAAACCGGCTTCGATGGTAAAAAACAGGAGTGGTGTTTGGTGCGGACCGACGAGTTGCTGTTCACCGTAAAAAGTATTGTGGACCGTTTGTACCCAGGCAACCAGGTAGAAATCGATTATAGTCTGTTTCCGGAGGAAGATGAGAAGTTAACGGTAAATGGCAACTTCCAGCTGCTGGAGCTGGCGCTGAGCAACATTGTAACCAACGCTATCAAGTATTCTAACAACCAGCCGGTGAGCCTGGCACTTGCGGCGACACATACCCGCATTATTATTATTGTAAAGGATCGCGGTATCGGTATTCCGCAGGAAGATCTGCCTTACATCTTTTCACCATTTTTCCGCGCCAGCAATACATCCGACTTCAAGGGTTACGGCATTGGGTTGCCGCTGGCCATGAACATTGTACGCATGCATAAGGGAGAAATCATCGTAAACAGCATCGTGCAGCAGGGCACCGAAATAAGGGTGGAGCTGCCGCGTTAGTTGCTGATCTGCTCACACAACCGGTAAAAATGCTTCACTACATCGACCGCCTGCATGTACGATGTGGGTTTGATTACGTACGAATGCGCGCCGAGGGACAGGCACTCATCGTGTTCTATCGGGTTGAGGGAAGTAGAGAATATAATAACCGGAATAGCCGCCAGCGATGGTTGCGCTTTGAGATAACGCAGCGTTTGTGTGCCGTTCATTTTCGGCATGTTCAGGTCAAGTATCACCAGGGCGGGCAGTTCCTGCCGCCGGCCGAGGCATTGCTCCAGGAACGAAATAGCCTCTTCGCCATTCACGGCAAAGGAAATAGCCGTGCCATACCCCAGTTCTTCAAAAGTATCTTTAATTATAAGCCGGTCTTCGGCATCATCATCTACCAGTAATATGCTGGGACTTTCACTCATAAACTCGTTTGTTTAACAGGTAAGGAAATGGTAAAGGTTGCACCTTCGTTTTCTTTACTGCTGGCGGTAATGCTGCCGTTGTGGAGGTCCACTATCTTTTGGCAGATGGCCAGTCCCAGCCCTGTTCCTTTATATTGGTCGTTGGAGTGCAAACGCTGAAACAACGTAAACATTTTCGGCAGGTACTTTTCATCGAAACCGATGCCGTTGTCTGTTATATAAATGGCAATGGTGCCATTCTGCTGTGCACAGCTGATGCGGATGACCGGCTTCAGGTCTTCCCGGGCGTATTTCAGCGAGTTGCTGATCACGTTCCCGAACAGCTGCCGGATCATTCCTTCATCCGCTTCTATCACGGGCAGCGGCTCAACTTGTATGTCGGCCGATTGTTCGCGGATGCGTACTTCCATGTCCTGCAACGTTTCCTGTACCACCACTTGTACAGGTCTACCGGCCGGAACGCCGTCGGTTTTTATCAACCTGGGAAAAAGCCAGCAAATCGTGAATGAGATTGCGCATGCGGTGCGAGGCGCTCAGCATACCGTTTAAATATTCGCGGCCTTTTTCGTCGAAGTTGTCTATGTACTTATTGAGGAAGAAATCGCTATAATAACTGATTTTCCGGATCGGCTCCTGCAGGTCATGCGATGCGATGTACGCAAACTGCTGCAGTTCCATATTACTGCGGTTCAGTTTGGAGATGTTATCTTCCAGCTGATCTCGCATCAACTGCAGTTCTTTGTTTACCTGTAAGGTATCTTCTACTACTTTCTGCGCGTGTATATCTACGAGAAAGCCAATCCAGTACAGCAATTCCCCTTTTTCATCTTTTAAGGGAGATAAAGAGGCCAGGTGCCAGTAGTATTCACCGTCCCGGCAGTGCTGCAGCCGGCATTGCACTTTAATGGCCGCCGCACCTGAAGTAATATTCGGGTTCATTAGCAGGTGAAACGCATCGTAATCTTCCGCATGCACGGCGTTTTTCCATTTGCTGGCATTTAGCTGCTCCTGCGTTTGACCGGTGTATTGCGTAAGCCAGTTATTGGCGTAAATCAGTTCGCCAGCTGTATTTAAAGAAAAAATGATGATGGGCAGCGAATTGGTCAGGGTTTTATACTGACTTTCACTTTCCTTCAGCTTTTCGGCGAGCAATTGCAGCTGATCATTTTTTCGCTTGATTTCTTCGTAGGGAGTGATGGATTCGTCGCTGTTAAAACTGCGGCGCAGGTCATCAATTTTTTTGGCGTCGAGTTTTTCCGCGAGGGGAATGGAATAGTAAAGCTCTATCGCTGTTTTATTGCCGGCCGTACTTACATTCAGTTTGTTCACCAGGCGCTTGGCATACTCCAGGCCCGGATTCGCGCTCGGTTCCTCTGTATCGTCAATGATACGCGCCACCAGCTGTTTCTCGTTTTTTATCTGTGCGATACACAATACCAGGCAACCATTTTTACCATGTTCGATGGTATTGCGCGATACTTCCGACACGGCGGTAGCGAACGTGGTCTGGGCAGAAAGGGATAATCCGCACAACTCCGCCAGCTTCATGGAGCGGCGGTGGACCAGCACTAAGTCCATTTCGTTGTTGAGCGTAACCCTTACCAGTTCATGTATCATATTGTATCAGATTGTGACTTTACAGATGGCGACCGACATATCGTCGGTGTTGCGGGAAAAATCGCGGAACAGGGCGGCGGCGGCTAACGACAGGTCATTTCGCTGGATGCCGGGATACTTTTGGAGGTCCCAGCGCGACTTAAAACCATCACTGCACATCATCACCATTTGTCCTTTTTCGTATACCATTTCCTGGTCTTTGATCGTATTGGGAATGCTCATGCCTACGATGCCGTTATAGCCCACGTAGTTGCGGGTACCACTGATGCCATGCAGCTTCGTCTGTATATTGCCGATCCCGCAGATCAGCCATTTTGGATCTTTTTTGTTGAAGTGGACAATAGTCCCAACCAGCCCTCGCGTCCGTTTAATGGAAGTATGGATAAAGCGGAGGTTGTCGAGCGGACTATCGTACGGGCAAATCTTAAATGCTTCGATCGCTGCATCTACGGCCACCTGTGCGTCTTTGCCATGTCCCAGGCCATCTGCCAGGAAAAGTTTGATGTAGTCTTCCGTTTCTTTATAATAGAAAGCGTCGCCACAAAACGTTTCGCCAGGCTTGGGCACAACGAGGGAACGAATTTCTATCTTCTTCTTTTTAAGGTGCAACGGGAGCGGCTTGTTGTACACCACGATATACATAATGGTACCCAAACCCTTACCTGAATGCACCTGGAACACGTCGGCCAGGCGTTTGATGGAGCCAAGGCCGTGTCCCAGCGTATTTTTAGTAGACACGCCGTCTGTCATCATCCGGTTAATGTCGGCGATGCCGGGGCCTCTGTCTATCGCGGTTATTTCTATGCCCCGGATCTTTTCCTCTTCTTTCAATTTGACGAAAAGCTCGCCGCCCACCGCATGTTTGGCGAGGTTAGACACTATTTCCGCAACGATAAGATCAATTTCTGCCAGTCGTTTAGCGGAAAAACCTGCCGAAGAAGCCAGTGCATGAATCTCTTTTTTGATGATAGCAAAATAGCTGCGGTCCGATGCGTTAAACCGATGAGATACTGCACTAACCATTTTTCCACTTTATAACAGTAACGGTGGTGCCGCTACCAGGTATGCTTTTAATATCGAACTCGCTTACGAGTCGTTTGGCGCCGGGCAAACCCAGTCCTAAACTTTTACCGGTGGAATAACCGTCTTTCATGGCGAGCTGGATGTCTGTTATGCCGGGACCTTTATCCGAAAAAGTGAGCCGGATACCATTTTCGCGGCCCTTACTCACTACTTCAATAAGCGTATTGCCCCCGCCGCCATACTTCAACATATTACGTACCAATTCGGAGGCTGCCGTAATTAATTTGGTCTGATTCACTAGACTCATGCCGATTTTTACCGCGTATTCCTTCACGCGGTTGCGGAACGGCACTACGTCCTGTTCCTTCTGAATCAGCATGCCGTCTTTATTCAGTACTATCATCGACTTCTTCCTCCTGTTCGTTGTCTTCGAAAGAGCCGACTTTTGTGTGCAGCAATTGCATACCTTTTTCCACGTTTAATGCGGTGCTCACTCCTCGCAGCTCCAGCCCCAACTCTACCAGTGTAATGGCTACCGCCGGCTGCATGCCCACTACAACAGTTTCGGCATCCATAATTTTACTCATGGTACCAATGTTTCCAAGAATTCTTCCCATAAAAGAATCTACGATTGACAAGGCGGAGATATCGATCAGCACGCCGCGGGCGCCGGTCTTATTCACCATTTGCGCGAGATCGGTTTCAAGGTTAAGGGCAAGGCGGTCATATAAATCCACCTGGATGGTCACCAGCAGGAATTTGCCCATCTGTAGAATTGGTATTCTATCCATATCAGCCTAGAGCGAATTTTTTATTTTACGATCTTTTTAACTTCAAGTCTGGTCATAGCAAAGGCATAGCGTAAGGCACTGGCCAATGAAGCCTTGGTAACAATGTTGGAAAGGTCGATACCGAGGTGCACCACCGTTTGTGCAATCTCAGGACGAATGCCGCTGATAATACACTCTGCGCCCATGAGACGGGTGGCATTAATCGTTTTAATCAGGTGTTGTGCCACCAGTGAATCCACGGCCGGTACGCCGGAAATGTCCAGGATGGCAATGCTGCTGCCTGTTTCCACAATTTTCTGTAACAGGTTTTCCATCACCACCTGCGTACGGCTGCTATCCGGGTACCGATGATCGGCAGGCCCGGGATGCCGTCCCAGAGCTGTATAACGGGTGTAGATATTTCAGTGATCTCGTCGGTCTGGCGCAGGATCACTTCTTCTCTTCCTTTGATGAAAGTTTCGAAAGTAATTACCCCAAAGTTGTCTATCAGTTTGTTTATAGACATGGAGAGCGGAAACAGCACATTGATGTCTTTTACTTCAGCCTGTAACACTTCCAGCATCGCATCTTTCAGGCTGAAAATATATAAACCAGTTTCCCGCGGTGAATAACCCTGGCGCGCTCTCGAAATTGAAATGCCGGAAAGGATTTCAATAACCGAGTCAAAGTCAGCCGACTGCGGGTTGTTGATGTTTTTATCATTGATAGATTTGGTCAGCGCATTTAACAATTCTTCTGACTGCTCACGCAAATCATCGTTGCTCATCAGATCTTCGCGCAGACTTTCGTCGGCGAGCTGATTTTTCATCCATAATTCAAGGATTTTTTTCGCTCTTTTTGCAGCAGTTTCGAAATGTTGACGCTCATGCTTTTTCGTTGTTAAGGAGAGTAATAGTTAACTAATATTAGTAAGAAGTCAATAGTACAGCTTTAAAATCGATATTGTAGTAATTATTTTCCAAATGATATTAATGTTATATGTGTGTGTGGAATTATATACACGATTCTGGTAAAAAGTGCTTGTTAGCAGGAATCGCGCCATATGAGGAAGCACAGTTAGGCCATAAAAAGTAACTGATTTTTTCTATTTTAAAGGGGCGGATAAAACCGCGATAATTTGGTTGCATTATGAACGTTAGTCTTGAAAAATACCTGCTGGTCAGAAAGTTTGCAGTAGGTACAGATCTTAAATTATTTTTCGAAGGAAAGTATGACATGGATGAACGAAGAGTGCTGGAACTCATCGATGTCGCAGGGTATACGGACAGTACTACGGTTGATACGGATATTAACCACATCAGCGTAAAAGACCTGGGAAGTCAATATGTCTTTGATTTGGCGGCAAGGCTTGGCCGGCCGGAAGTTGAGCGGTTTAAAGAGGTATTTCTTTACACCGATTCGGAAGGCCTCGGCTTCTCATTTCGCGCAGTAGCCAGGGAAGCGCACTTCAGATATGAGGGCCCTGGCGATTGATTTTAATTACGAAACCTTTATGGAAAACTACACCTTTACTCGCACAAAACGGGTTTTGATGATATTGTGGAAAAGGTGAAAGCCGCTTTCCCGCAACACACCGTATTTACCGGGAAAGAAGATGACAGCCGCATCCTGGAACTGGATGTCAAAGGCGGTTTTCTTTCCCCTGCAAAGAAACTGAAGATCAGCTACCGCGAAAGAGCCACGCCGTCGTTTAATCTCGATACGGTGGATTGTCCCGTGAGCCGGCAAATGACCGGTATGTTCAATTATGTGGCGTCGTTGCCCGCAAGCAACGAACGCGTACAGTCGATGTTGCTGCAGAAGATCAAAACGATCAACGCAGAATTTTCATTTAACGTGGAGCCCAAATTAACAGGCGATTTTTCCAAACTGTTGTTGCGTCTTACGGATGATTATGATGCGTTTTTATTCGCTACCGTGCCCAAAGGTCGCACACAGGAACAGAAGTTCCCGGACAAAGACCTGAACTTCATTATGGATACCGAAGGGAAATGCGGCGATGTGAATCTGAAGGTATCGATCGATACGCAGTACTTTGATAAAAACATTGCCGTAACGCCGGAAATACAAACCCGCAAAGATAATACGGAGGCTTTGTTAAGAAGCAAAGGCATTAAGATAAATGCCCATCTGCCCTACACAGAAAGCGAAGCCGAAACACAGCTGCGTACCCGCGAAGAAGTGATCGACCGTTTGTATGCACTAACTGTGATTACGGCCAAAGCGGAGGCAGTAGAACCCGAACGCCTCGAAGGGTTTGTCGTGGAACACCGCGTAACGGGGCTTTCGCCGGAGGAGCAAAGGATTTATGACGAACGTAAGCCGGCGGAGCAGGATATGATCAATTCGATGTGGCGCTACGAAAGTCTGAACGTGATGGTATGGGCGCTGGGATTGATCCCCGAATTGAAATATCCCTCGGAAGTGATAGATGTGCCTGCGGTGCTGGATATTGTCATCGGTCAATCGCGCGATGCGCTGGAAAGTAAAGCTGTCCTGCGTTCTAAAACTGAAATATTGAATGAGCTGGATAAAATTTACCGTATGAACTGGGCATGTGTGGATGCCCGGCTGCACAACCAGGCGCCCAGTGGAGAATTGAATCCCAGCGTGGTGTATGAAAGGCATTATTCGCTGAACTGGCTCACCTGTTATGCGGATGCGGAGTGGGATGAGGTGACTACTGATACTTGATGCAAATACACAAAATATGAAGAGGGCAGCCCGTACAGGCTGCCCTCTTTATTTACATCTTGATAAACTGCACCGCTTTCACTTCTCCTCCACCTTCTAATCGTAGTATATAAGTTCCGCTCTCGAGGAAACTTACATTTTTCGTAAATCTGGTTTCCCCTTTATTGGTAGCCCAGCGGCGGATAACACGCCCGTTCAGGTCCACCAGGTTGATCCATTGGTAATTGTGCATACCCAGTTCCATCGTGATGTTGCCCGTGGTCGGGTTAGGATACGGTTTTAAGGTGCCCGACAGTGGTTCGTACACGATGCGTTTTTCGCTGCTGGCCATCATGCTGCTGCCAGGGTCCACGGCACAGTTGTCCGGCTCCACCAGTTGAACTTAAAGCTGCCGCCGTTTACCCGTACGTTAATGTACGTGATGGCTGGCAGGGTGATCGTGTCCGACACGGTGACCCATTGGCCGCCCGTATTCGGAATGGCGATGTACCCAAAGTTGGTGCCGCTTTCTTCCATGCGGATCTGCCCGGTGGTGTTCGATGATACGCGGAATCTGATATTGTATTTCCCTCTCACCGGCACCGCCAGTTTGTTGTAAGCGAACCAATGTCCGTACGCGATCCCCGTGAAGTTTTGCACCCCACTTGTATCGTTCGTTGTTTCCAGCGTGGGTACGGTAGATCGCGAAGAGGCACTTTCAGCCTCATACCGTTTGTTGAACGTACAGATGTAATCCAGCGTGAACACGCCTGAGCCGCTGATCGAATCTTTGGTGGCCGTTACAATACCAGGATTACTGCCCGCCGTAAGTGCGCCGCCCTGTGTAATGGTGTTGCCGCTGCCGGTCACGCTCCAAACGGGACTGGTAAACGTATACGCGGCATTGTACTGATCATAACCTTTAGCGGTGAACAGTTGTGATGCGCCATACGGGATTACCACCGTGTCCGGTACAATTTCTATGCGTGCCAGCCTTGGCGGCGCAAGCACATTGATTTTCGCTGTGCCGGTAAAGCCGCCTGCCGTTGCGTAAATGTTGTACATGCCCGGAGTTGTGTTAGCAGTGTAGATGCCTTTGTACGCATCGAAGCTGCCCGACTGCGCGGTCCATGTAATTGGTAGGTCGAACTTGCTGTTGTCTGCACCGTAAGCCACACCCGTATACTGTTTGCGGCCGCCTCCCGCCACGCTGCTGCTGTCTGGGGTAATCGCTATGCGACTTACATTCAGGTCAGCGGCGTTCACAATGCGCAGCCAGTTGAAGTTCCAGCCGGAAGTAAGTGCCTGTATCCTGATGGTCTGGTTGCCAGCGGGCAAGCTAATGGGCGCAGTCGTAACGGTGCTCCAGTTTTGCCATCCGCCGCTGGCGGGCAGCGTTACGGTGGCAAGCACGTTGTTGTCCTGCACGATCTGTATAGTGCTCACCGTGTTCACCGCCACACGGAACTGGAAGCGATAATCGCCGGCAGCCGGTGTGCTGATGTCGTATTCAAGGAAGCTGGTATTGCCAATGTAACTTACATTCAGCAAGCCGCTTGTATCTGCCGCGGTTTCCGTACAACAAACGTTGGTATAATCGTTTGCTTCTGCTTCTATGCGTGCAGGCACCGGTTTGTAATTCGGCGTACGCACCGTGGCATTCGTCGAAGCACTGATCGTCACACCGTTTAGTGTTGCCGTGGCTGTTACGGTGCCGTTGCTGTTAATTGTAGCCAGCCCGCTGCTGCTAATGCTGTTGCCCGCCCCGGTAATGCTCCACGTCGGTGTTACACCGATCGCCATGTCGTTCTGGTCAAACGTGCGTGCGGTGAAGGGTAACGTTTTGCCGGCTACAACCGCGCGGTTCGCCGGGCCCACCACAATGCTGTCCAGCACCGGCGTGCCGAGCCCTTTCTGGTATACGCGAACATAGTCGATCAGCAGGCTGTCCGGGAAGTCGGCCTCCGTAACAGCACCGCCCATACCGCCGCCGATGGCCAGGTTCAGGATGATGTGGAATTTTTGATCGAAAGGCCATTCTTTCCAGTCGGTACGGGGATTTTTATACGTGTAGCAATGAATGGTGTCGTAAGTAAAACGGATCGAATCTTCATTCCACTCCATAATATAGTTATGGAAGTTCAGGTGTGCGTCCGAAATAGTACGGTTGCCGGAAGAGTGACCACCATTCGTCCAGTTACTTTTATTAGTATGCACCGTAGATAACACTTTGCCCAGCGAGTTACCTACGTGTTCCATAATATCGATTTCGCCGCTGTTGGGCCAGGCACCGTACGCGCTGGTGGTAGGCATCAGCCAGATAGCCGGCCAGGAGCCGCGAGCCTTTGGTAGCTTCGCCCGCACTTCTACCTTACCATATTTAAAATCAAATTTATTTTGTGTGATGATGCGGCCGGAGGACCAGGGATCTGTTGTTACGATATTGGGAAAGTCCTTTTTACCGGTGATCACGAGGTTGCCATTCCGCTGCCGCGTGTTGTCGAAGCTGGTGTCGGTATACACCTGCTGCTCGCCGTTAATCCAGCCTTTGGGGCGTGGGTCCACCGTCCATTTGGAGAAGTCAGGCATGCCGGTGGTGTTGAATTCCTCGTTGAAAATCATGGTCCAGTTGGGATTGCCATCAAGTACGATCAATCCGCTGGTGCCATAACTTGCCTGCGAAGCACCGGCGATTTCCGCGCCCGCTACGGTGATATTCACATTGCTTTTCGAGTATACCACCGATGAGTTGCCGCTCAGCGTCAATTGCGCCGTCGTATCGTTCAGGCGGCTGATACTGCCGATCGTAACACCCGCCGGCAGGTTCGCCTGCCAATTGGTGGCGCTCAGCGTGGAATCAAACGTAGCGCCGTACAGCCTTGCCGTCAGCGTCGTTCCATTTTCCTGCCCCATTACAATGTGAGCGGTATCCATTTTCAGGGTGATCGGATTTGGCCCCTGCACCAAATCAAAATAAAGAATACCATTCGCCTTTTTGCCGTCCATGAAGTGTACTTCAATGCGGTTAAAATCCGTACGGTTCTTCACGCTGGAAAAGTCGTAAACGGCTTCTTCCCAGGTGTTGGCATTTTTAATTTTGTAGCTGAAGTACTTCGCCTTCGTGTAATCTGTGCCGGGCTGTAATTTGAACAGCACTTCTTCTTTGAGGCTGCTATACACCAGCAATTTGAAAACCGCATTGCGGCTGATGTCAAAACTGTCGGCCAGCGTACAGCCGGCAAGCATCCATTCGGAGCAGGTGGTGTCTTTAGTAAATCTTGCTACATGCGAACTGGTGTTTAGTCCTGAAATACTGGGATTGGGCACGTGCATATTCACGCTGCCCGTGGTACCGGGGTTGCCGATAAAGAAATTCCAATGACCCGAGCATGGGCCATTGCCCTCCATGTCGTCCAGGAGGATGAATTGTGCCTGCAGTTTGCCGCATAACAGCAAACAGAGCACCATCAAAAAGCTGGTAATCTTTTTTTTCATAACGAGGTTTTTTGAGGATGTACTTTAAATCGTGGAACTGTGCCTGTCTGTTTGTGCGCTTGTTTCGTGCTGACGTCGGTATAAAGAGGGTTACCGCCTTACGGGGCGGGAGTGTTTTTAAAGATTCGGGTTCACCTGCGCATCCGCACCTGGAATGGGCAACAGGTATTGTGCTTTTGTGATGGGGCCGGAAGGTGTAAGGTCGCCGGGCGCTTTTACCGCGTTGGCTTCTTCCACTTTTTCCAGCCGTACCAGGTCGAACCAGCGGCTCCATTCGCCGGCAAATTCCCATTTACGCTCGTCGACTACAGCGTTAATGAAGTCGGCAGGCGTTAAGCCGGAAACCGGCAGCAGACCCGCCCGCTGGCGTACTGCGTTCAGTGCGTCGTATGCCTGCGCGTCCGGTGCAGCTCCCGAGCGTGCCTGGGCCTCGGCATATATCAGCAAAACGTGGGCGTAGCGGATCATGATCACCGGGCTATTGCTCATATAGGTGTTTTTCGTGCCGCTCTGGATCGTGAATTTTTTATAGTAAGGATGCTTTGTCGTGGTATTCTCCCAGGGAATGGTATTGGCGCCTACCACAAAGGAAGTGGAGAACGTTGCGTCTTTACGCGAACCCGCCGGAAACTCGTTAAAGAATTTCAGCTCAGGAAAAAAGTCGCTCCAGCCACCTTCGTCTTCGGGCATGGTGGATAAGCCATAGAACGAGTTATACGTGATCCACTGGCCGCGTGTATAAAATGCAAACACATCTTCCTTCGTATTACCTGCAAAGATTTTCAGGAAACCATCCATATAAAGGTCAAAGCCATACGTGGTTTTATTGTCGATCACCTCTTTGGCCTTACTCGCCGCCAGCGCATACTTGCCCTGGTCTTTAATAGGCCAGCCGCCTTGCGTCAGGTACACATCCGCCAGCAACGCTTTCACCGATCCCTTATTGGGTCTGCCGGGCGCGCGGCGCGTATTCGGCACCAGCTCTTCTGCTTTCGTAAGATCGGCTTCTACTACTTTGTACACTTCCTGCGGTGTGCTTTTCTTCAGGCTCAAATATTCCGAACTGTACTTTTCAGAAGGGATGATCGGCACTTCGCCCCAGCTGCGTGTAAGCCAATAGTAGCAAAGCCCGCGAAGGAAATATGCTTCGCCCACGATTACCTTGATCGTGGCTTCATTGCCATCTTTTATTTGCTGATAGTTGTTGATGATGTTGGTGGTAGACTGAATCGTTTTGTAACAACCGCGCCAGATGGGCGTCATACGGCTATTCAGCGATGAAACGTTGAACCGGTCGAACTCGCGGAAGTCTTCTTTATTGGAACCGGGATGCGTCGTGAGATCATCAGCGCCCATACACATGGCGATTTGGCCCACCGTGGTAAA
The DNA here is from genome assembly GCF_023156195.1 of Chitinophaga sedimenti. GTDB lineage: Bacteria > Bacteroidota > Bacteroidia > Chitinophagales > Chitinophagaceae > Chitinophaga > Chitinophaga sedimenti. The sequence continues at coordinate 4,690,456 of NZ_JAKUKA010000001.1, read as the reverse complement.
GCCACTTTCCCAGGGTACCATGAGTGCACCATAAGCGCCGGTGAGCGCGGCTTCCAGGCCGGCTTCGCTGCTGAGGCCTTCCGAACCGATCACCAGTCCCTGCGGATCTTCTTCCAGTGCTTTGGTGCAGCTGGTGGCGATAAAAAATGCTGCGAGGATATATAACTTCTTCATGAAAAATTTCTTTTATCAATTTAAAAACTGAGTGTAAGACCTGCGGTGTAAGTTTTAACGTTCGGGTAAGCGCCGTAATCAATGCCCTGGCGGATATCGCCAGCCGAGCTGCTGGCCTCGGGATCAATACCACTATAGCCGGTAATAGTAAACAGGTTCGTGGCGCTCACAAATACGCGTACGCCCATTTTGCCGGCGATTTTCGCTTTCGGTATTGTGTAGGCAAGGCTCACGTTCTTCAACCGTAAAAATCTGCTTTTTCCAAAAAGCGCGTACTCTGGGTAAAGTTGCGGTTCGTGGTGCTGAACGCCGGGATGTTCGAAGTCTCATTCACACCAGGAATGTAGCGGTCTTTGATCTGTACGTTCGTGGCCTCGCGTGCGTCGCCGCCAAGGTACATGGTGGCTGCATTGTTGTAGTTCAGCCTGTCGAACCCGGTAAGCGCATGCAGCAAAAAGTTCAGCGAGAAGTTTTTATAATTGAAAGTATTGTTAAAGCCAAGAGAGAAGGTAGGGATCCCATTGCCGATCACGTCGTAATCTTCGGCATCAATCACACCATCAGTGTTTTTGTCGAGGTAACGCGCATCACCGGGTTTGGCGCCAAATTCATTCGCCTTGGTTTCGTCGCCCGGTTTCCAGGTGCCGAGGTAGGTAAGTCCCCAGATAGCGCCCAGTGGATCGCCCGGCCGTACGATAAATTCCGGCTGGGGCGACATGCCACCACCCAGTTTGCGGTTGTTGTCGAAAATGATATCGCTGTTGCCGATGGATTGCACCCGGTTCTTAATGAAGGAAAAATTTAACCAGCTGTTCCAGGTAAATGCTCCTTTATCGATCACCATACCTTCCAGCGCTATTTCCAGCCCTTTGTTTTGTACAGCGCCTACGTTGCGCGTAATCGGGTTCCCGCCCAGGTAGAATGGCAGCAGCTCCGTCAGCAACAGGTCGCGGGTATCTTTCTGGAACACATCGGCGGTGAGCGTAAACCGGTTGTTCATGATGCCCAGCTCTATGCCGAGGTTTTTCTGTTCGGTCGTTTCCCACTTCAGTTCCGGGTTGCCGATGTTGTTCAGTACGAGGCCGGTCACAGAAGTGCCGTTGGTAAATGACGCCACCCGGTTGCCGTACGCAGAGTATGTGCTATAAGCGCCGATGCCCTCGTTGCCCGTCCAGCCCCAGCTGCCGCGGATTTTCACCAGACTGAACATGCCCGCATCTTTCAGGAAATCTTCTTCAGATAACACCCATCCCGCAGAAACGGAAGGGAAATACGCGTACTTGTTGTCACCAACAAACTTGGAAGAACCGTCACGACGCAGCGCGGCTGATAATAAATACTTGTCCTTATAACCGTACATCGCGCGGCCTACCAGCGAAAAGATCGAGTTTTTTGAATAACCGGAGCTTGGATTACCCGCAGTGCCTTGCGCCAGGTTGTTCCACATGAAGCTCTCATAAGTGAGGTTGCTCGCGCCCGCCGCTACATAGTTGTAGGTCGATTGCTGATACTCCATTACCCCGGTTAAATCGATCGTGTGGTGACCGAAGCTGCGGTGATAATTAAGCGTGTTGCTGTTCTGCAGCCGGAATTCTTTATTAGAGCGCAGGCTCGCGGATGAAGAACCGGAATTCACCACCTTGCCGGCGAACGTTTTGTTGTCGTAACCAAGGTAGTTAACACCGTATTGCAGGTTGAAAGAAAGGCCGGGTACAATGTCCTCATATTTAAAACCGCCGATCATGTTAGCCAGCACACGGTCCGTTACATTCAACTGGTCGGTGGTAAGCGCTACTGGATTAAAGAACACGGAGCTGATGGGGTCCGTCGCCGTGTAACCGCCCATCGCGTTGCGCACCGGCAGCGTGGGGGACCAGTCATGGCCTGCGCAATCGGGCTGTGGGGGCCATCGGCCACGATGTCGATGTTTTGCGCGGAGGTGTAAATGCCCACGATGTTCAGTGTAGCCGATATTTTATCGGTCATTTTTGCGTTGATGTTCGAGCGCAGGATGTATCTTTTAAAAGAAGAATTTTTAATGATGCCATCCTGGTTCAGATAGCCGCCGGAAAGGAAGTAGCCGCCTTTGTCGGTGCCGCCGGATATATTCAATAAATACTCCTGGCTGAACGCGCTGCGGAATATTTCATCCTGCCAGTCGGTGCCGCCTTTTTCTTTAAACTCCGCTACCTGTGCTTCGGTGAACGGCCTGGCCGTGCCCACCGCCGCGGCCCGCGCATTGGCGGTTTCAGCGAAGTCGCCGGCATTCAGCAAATCCATTTTCTTAATTACCTGCGACATGCCCTGGCGTGTGGTGGCATTTACTTTAAGGCCACCCTTTGTGCCTTTGCGCGTGGTTACGATGATTACACCGTTCGCACCGCGGCTACCGAAGATTGCGGTGGCAGAAGCATCTTTCAGGATTTGCAGGGTTTCAATATCGTCTGGATTCACAGAGGAAAACTCTGCGCCTACAAAACCGTCCACAACGTACAGTGGAGAGTTGTCGCCGTTAATAGAATTGGAGCCCCGGATTCGGATGCGCACGCTGCCACCGGGCGCGCCCGTAGCATTGGTCACGGTAACACCCGGTGAGCGGCCCTGTAATACCTGGTCCAGGCGGTTCACCGGCGCTTCCTGGAATTCTTTGGTAGATATGGTAGTAATGGAATTCGTAAGTGTTCCTTTTTCTGCTCGCCATACCCCACGATCACCAGCTCATTAATTTTAGAAACCGCCGTGGCCAGGGGTGAGGTTAATGGTGCTGCGGCCGCCAAGAGCGATCTCCTGCCGGTCAAAACCGAGCGAGGATACGAGCAGTATCGCATCTTCCGAAGGAACAGTAATGCTATACTCCCCGTTTTCGTTGGTGGTCACCCCGCGCGAGGTGCCTTTCAACTGTATTGCCGCGCCTGGAATGGGCTGGCCTTTATCATCCGTCACCCGCCCTTTTACCGTAATTTCCTCCGCAGGTAGCGGGGTCTCAGCAACGGCCGTTTTTCTTTAATGATGATGGTTTGACCAGTAATGCTGTAGGTTAAGGGCTGATCGCGGAAACACATATCCGGGCTTCTTTTAAGGGGATGTTTCGCGCCTGTACGGATATATCCCTGGCATTGGACAGCTGCTCGTCCGTATACAGAAATGTAAAGCCGGTTTGTTTCCGGATGTCGGTAAACACCTTCTGCAGCGGGACTTTGCGGTGAGCCAGGCTCACCGTTTGCCCATAGCCGGCCGCATGAACCTGCAGCATGGCGATGGTCATCAAAAGCACCGTAAATTTCATGATCAGTAACGTTTTTACGAATAAGCGTGGAAAATGTTTTTCACCACTGGCATGACGATGGCGCCTGCTTTGGGAAAAAGCGTTGTTTGCATACATTTGTATGGTTAGGGTAAGAAATGAATATTGCCGAAATCGATGTTCTTTGCAGACCTTAATGCCGCCGGAAGTGGTGCGAACACTTCCGGCTTTTTATGTCCGCCGGTTGGTGCAGTACATATCAGGGACTCATATTACGTGGAATTTTAGCTGATAAAATTATTTGCCGGGCGATACGATAATCGTTCGACCGCTGATATCAAAGGTTACTTCTTCTGTCATTTGCATCATTTTTAATACTTCTGTTACCGGTACATTGCTCGGGATCGTGCCCCGGAAATGCGAGGGCACATCGCCCCGGTATTCCACCGCCACATCGTACCAGCGGCTGATCAGCCGCATGGCCGCGCGAATGTCCTGCCCCTCGAACTGGATATAACCGTTTTTCCACGCTACCGCCGCTTCGGTGTTCACATGGTCTAATATGGCCAGCTGCCCGTTCTGGCGACTGATGCTGGCGCACTGTCCCGGTAAAATCTTTTGCCCGTTCACTTTTACCGCGCCGCTGAGTAACGTGGTGGATGTCGTTGCTTCATCTTCATACGCCATAATATTAAAGGCCGTGCCCAGCACTTCAATGGTATTATTGCCATTGCGGACTTCGAAAGGCTGGCCTGCATTGGGTGCAATTTCGAAATAAGCTTCGCCCGAAAGCTCTACGCTGCGGGTGCCATTGAAGGTGGTGGGGTAACGCAGGGTGGAAGCGGCGTTCAGCCAAACTTTGCTTCCGTCGGGCAATAATACCTGTATTTGCCGCCGCGCGGTGTAACGATGGTATTAAATAATATTTCAGCACGCACAGACTGGCCGGCCGATTGATACGCCAGTTGCCCATTCCCGGTTTTTACGACCTGCATGTTGCCCTGTCGTCCAAGCGCGCCATTGGCGGCGCTGTCCAGTGTAATCGCAGTACCGTCGCCGAGAATGAGCGTTGCTTTATTGCCGCCCGGCGTAATTGCCGGTTGCTCGGTTTGTTTCGCTACGGCAGGCAAAGCGGGTGCTGTTGGCCGGGTAAGCAGGTAGCTTCCTGCGGCAATGGCCAAAGCGATGCCCGCCGCCGCCCACATCCAGCGATGGTGGCGCATTGGAACAATTTGAGTAGTAAGATGGTCGGCCGCCGCCGACGCGCGAAGCGATGGTGTCCCAGTGAGCGTTGTCGTACGAAACGGGAGGGGCAGTTTGCAGCAGATCCTCCAGCGGGGCTGGCAGTTCGGAGTCAGGGTACTGCTGCAGCAGTACGCATAACTCGTCCAGTTCGGCCGCGGTGGCCGATTCATTAATTGCCCGGGAGCTGAGGAATGCAATACGTTCGCGTGGTTCCAAGAGATTGTTTTTTAAGGATCGGGGCAGGCCCGTATTAATTAAGACGCGCAGGTGAACGATTAGGACCTATCGGGTTAAAAAAATTATTCTCCGAACAAAAACAGCCATAGTACAGCGAGGGGTAACACATGTCCCGCTTCGGCCAGTTGCTCACGGATTGCTTGTAGCGACCGTACCAGCGAATTTTTTACCGTGTTGGGTGATAGTCCCAGTTGGGCGGCGATTTCCGGGATCTTTAAATTCCCTTCCCGGCTCAGCAGGTAAATTTTTTTCGCCTGGGGTGGCAGCGCTTGCACCGCTTCGGCTACGGTACGCAGCAGCCGGTTAAACGCAAGATCGTCTTCCATGCTCGTCGCTTCGGGCTGCTCGCCAATAACGTGCAGGGCTTTATCATGCACCGCCTGCCGCCGTAAATAAGAAAAGCATTGGTGGTACACGATTTTGGTGAGCCAGGCCCGCGGGTGTTCCACTTCCGGGAGTTTGTCGCGGCTGAGCCACACTTTTAAAAAGGCTTCCTGTAAAATATCTTCCGTCACTGCTGCATTTTTCGTGAGGTGTTGCACGGCGGGCAGCAGCTTGGGTACATAGGCGTGAAACAGCCGGCGAAACGCGGCTTCATCTCCTTCCGCCACCAGGCGGAACAGTTCTTTATCGTGGACGGCGGACTGCACGCTCTTAAAGATAGGTGCTTCGGGCAATTATCCAAATTAAAGGAGGGTTGACTGCAAAAAATCCATGTATTATATTCGCACACCGAATTATGAAAAATATTACCAAACTCTTGCTGGTTACCGCTGCGTGTGGTCTTGGCGCTTTAGGCTACATGCTGGCCACCCGCCATCTGCAAACTCCGCTTACCGCGGCGATCGTTTGCACTATTGTTTTCCTGGTTGCGTTCCCGTCGGTTTTGTTCGTAAAGGACAAAAAGACCTGGGAAGACGTAGTCGCCGTTGTGCTCGCCCTTATTTGTATGCCAATGGGTATCCTGAGCTGGTCGTTCCATATACAGGGACTTAGCTTTTTCGCGTAATCTCTTATCAACATACAAGAAAAAGAAGGGCCGGCGCAAAGAGCCGACCCGCTTCCACACGAAATTAGAAGAGATAATATTTATTTTGTTCCGGTCAGGATTTTACGCAGTCCGTCCACGATGCCGCCGTCGCCGTTTACGCTCAGGCTGCCGATTTTTTCCGCGATCTTTTCTACGTATTCCATTTCCTTCAATTTGAACAGCATCGGGTTGTCTTCCATCAGCTTTGCCGTGTTCAAAAGGCTGCGCGTGCTCGCGGTTTCTTCGCGGCGCATCACGATGTTGGCCTGGGCCTTTTTTCGGCCATCAGTACCTGGTTCATGATTTCGCGCATATCGCCCGGCAGTATGATGTCGCGGATGCCGATGGCACTTACGCTTATGCCTAAGTCGCCCGTATTTACACGGCTCAGCAAGGTAGCGTCCAGCGCGTTTTTGCGTTCCATTAACTCATCCAGCGTTAACTCGCCCACCGTTTCACGAAGCGCTAACTGCAGTCTTACGTGCAATTGCTTGTCGTAATCTTTCACGTCAAGCATCGCTTTCTGAATATCGCTCAGGCGGTATTGTGCCCGTGCGTTTATACGCAGTGTGGCTTTGTCTTTGGTCAGTATTTCCTGTCCGCTGATCTCTGCCTGCAACTGGCGGGTATCTGCCATCGCAACCTGTATGCTCATTTTTCCGTTCCACCAGTGGTATACACCAGGCTCCAGCAACTGCACGTACTTCCCGTCGATGAACAGCAAACCTTTTTCATGGTTGCTCACCGTGGCGCTGCGCACGTGTGCGGATAGTAATTTGTTGCCCAGCGTGCTGCGGTCCACTTCTTCGGTGATGTCCGCTTTGCTGATGTCCATTCGTTCGAAACGGTATTCTACCAGGCCTTTCCAATACGTGTACCGGCCGGTGGTTAATACTTGTTTCAGGATGCCGTTTTCGTAAACCAGCACCAGTTCATTGTCTTTCACCTCCACCAGGTGTACAGCGTTGCGGAACATTTCGTCCTGCAACATTACGTCGAGGTCTTTACCCGAGTTGTATGGTTCATTCATCTGGTATACCAGTGCAATATCGTCCCAGCGCAGCCAGTGTGTACCGGCCGTAAGTATGCGGTGGTAAGTTTTGTTGCGGAATACGACCGCTATCTGCCATTTGTTTACAATCAATCGTTTCATGATGGGTTAAACAGTTTTTAAAATCAAAAAATAGAAAAAGACCGCATCCGCTCCCCCTGCGCCTGCACGGAGGAAAGCCTCAGCATGAAGGGCTGCGTAAAGCAGGGTCCCGGCTTTCGCCCGGATGTCCGTACAATACGCGCCACCCCTGCATGCGCCAGCATTCCCGCTGGTGAGGCGCCGGTTGTTGTCTCGTTTTACCGGCCTTTTGCCGAACGAACTGGGATAATAGGACTACCGGTCTTTTTCCGTTGTTTTTAGTGAGGGCAACGTCCTCTGTCATTGATGGGTTTTGAGTCCATATTCAGCTGTTCAGGCTGAGTTGTTTTCTGTTACTCTACCAACTGAGTTACCTTCTGTCAGAAGGGGAAGGATCGAACTTCCAACACACAGATTAAAGACACCTATCCTCGCCTCCAGTGGCCGATACAGCCGGTTACTACCGCTGCAGTCCGTGGCCTTGTAAAAACCACGATCACTGTTCCGGGTCTATGGACAAGCTGCCTGTCTTTCGCATTGGCCTTTTGCCGCCGCAATATTTTTACTGCACCATTTTATTCGCACAGCTGGAGCTGGCAAACGCATGTGGTTTCATCTTAAAGGAAAATCCCATCCCCATGATGTAACCCATTGCTTCTTTTAGTGCGTCGTTACTTTTAAATGCCGGGTTGGTGTTGATGTCCGCATGCACCTCCATGTCCACATTAAATGCGGTAAAGAGGTCGGTGAGTTGGTAAGCGATGTCCAGTGTTTTCGCTACTTCATCCAGCATCCTTTCCTTGATGCTCATCTTGCGGTGTAATTCCTCTTTGCGGATATACATAAATCCGCCCTTTCCTTTCCGTAGAAATACGATCACGGTGGCAAACTCCGTGCACCTGCCTTTTACCTGGCTATCGGTCCCAATGCAAACTTTCATTGCATGCCCTTTTTCTTTTTCGTCCAGCAATACCTGCCGCACTTCTTCCCTGATGGGCGTTTCAACGATCATTCCATTCAGCCGCCGCCAGCTGTTACGCTGTTCCATGGCTTCATTTATTGAATTTTTATTTAAGACAGCCAGGCAGGATTCGAACCTGCATCTTCATGGTCAAAGCATGAAATTTTTACTCGGTTAAACCACCAGCTGTTGTTTAATTTTTGTTGGGTGACTGGCGGGATTCGAACCCTGCTCTCCCGGTTCACAGCCGGGTATTCTAACCGCTGAACTACCAGCACCATTTTATTTTTTGCGCGCCGTAAGGGATTCGAACCCCCGACCTCCCAAGGTGTCAATGAATGTGCTCGCCACTTTAAACTACCGACGCGTATGAGCGGGCCATGGCCCGTTTCGTTAACCGGCAGGAATCGAACCAGCAACCGGCCAGAAGTCAGCTGCGCTATTTATTCCGCAACGGGTCAATCTTTCGTTGGTCCGGCCGGACTTGAACCGGCATCCATCTGCGTATAAGGCAGCCGCTCCCACCATTGAGCTACGGACCATCGGAGTCAAACGTCAACCTGGCTGGACTCGAACCAACAGCCCTCTGTTTAAAAGACAGGAGCTCCACCATTGAGCTACAGGTTGAAGCGATGGTCCTGCCGGGGATGAATCGGCGCTGCGCGGATGAGCGCGCATCGGACCATGCGTGTGCATCGGTCGGTCTGGCAGGATTTGAACCTGCAACTTCCTGTTTAAGAGACAGGAGCTTTGCCAGTTGAGCTACAAACCGAAAATCTGGCGTTCTTTTGGGGCTAGATGTTGGCCCAGTAGGATTCGAACCTACAATCTGCTGCGTATCAGGCAGCCGCTTTAACCGTTAAGCCATGGGCCACTGGGTATACAATGGAACAAATAAAAAACCCGGTCGCATTTCGTACGACCGGTTTCTTATCCTGCACAGTAATCACTTACGTGCGGTTATAAAAAGGTCGTATATGTGTTGCTTCAGCTAACAAAATGCCTATAGGGGTAATCGAATGCGCGCACAGGTTGCCCTTGCCAAACTGTCGTTTGCCGCCGTCGATGTTAAACCATATGTACATGCTGAGTTGTCTGCGCATCATGTTTTTAAAGTTTTATGCAAAAAGAAAAGCCCCGCAATCTCTTGCAGGGCTTCAGTTATATTGAATCAGTCTTCCAACTTATTCCATGACATAACCCGCCCTGCGGTCAACGAAGCCTCTCAGGCCCTCGCTGCTATGTTTTGCTATTTGATTATAAATTGGTGACATCATTTTATGATAATTTTAACATTGCAAAGGTGTAGCGGATTTTTTAATCCGCAAAATATTTTTTATAAAATAGTTTGTAAAGCGTGTATTTGTTCCCGTTAGTAAGTCATGCTAACTGCATCTTTTTCAAACAGATGAAATCAATTATCAACACTGAAAAAAAATTTGTTACCAGCTGCAAATTCTTCCTAAGCCGCCGTTGTGTTACTCACTGTAACTACAGTTTAAATAGCATCAGTTAAAATGGTGATTATGTCCTACAAATGGCCTGTAACACTCTGGTAATCAGTTAGAATGATTATGTGCTACAAAAGTAACGCATTGTCTATCAAGATAATATCGCATTAAGTCCACCTCATGTCCACGTTAAGTCCGTATTAAGTGCCTTTATACTGGTATTATCTTGACTTTATCTAACGCTTGTCCTGCACTTGGAGACTGCTCGTTGTTTTCTTGAGTGTTTACCTATAAAAAGGGCCGGTCCGAATGGACCAGCCCGTGCATAATTAAGCAAGAAGAAAAAAATCAAAATTTACCTGCTTACAGTTTTATCAGCGTCAGCACCTGCCTGGACGTGCCCTGCGTTACTTCTGCGAAGTAAATGCCTGGCGCATAGTTAGAGCCGATCGTGATCGTGCTGTTAGCAGCTACGTTATTGCGGTTTTCAATAATTCTGCCGTTGATATCGATCACGCGGAGATTCAGCGGCGCGGCCACTTTGCTCTTCAGCGTAAGGATAAACTGGTTCGGGCTTGGATTGGGTTTAACACTTACATCCAGCTGGTTCGGCGCAACTTCGCCGAAGCCATAAAGGAACTGTACCACGCAAACCTGTACCTGTTGTGTACTCACATTGCCTGCTGCATCCGTGGCCGTAACAGTGATCGTGTACACGCGATACTGACCGGTTTTGCTGCGTACCGCTCTTAGTTTCAGGTGGTGGCTGTCTGTAATTTCCCAATCGTTGCCTGCGTTCGGATCGTTGCAGGTAACGCTTATGCTGGTGTTTACCGGTCCGCAGTTATCGCTGGCGGTGTAGTACAGCGTAACGTTGCGCAGCTGGTTATTCGGGAGTACGAGTACCGGCGGTGTTGCAATTACCTGGCTGATGACCGGTGCCGTTTGGTCAGCTACCACGATGCTGTTGGTGTACTGCGATACATTGCCGCCGGCATCCGTTACGGTCCAGTTCACGGTAGTAGTGCCCTGTGCAAAGGTAACACCCTGCAGACTGCTGGCATTCACGACAGCACTGGTGGCGCCATTATACGTGAGCGTGTAACTGTAAGTCACCGGCGAACAGTCGATCACCGTTAGGTCGTATTGTGTGCCTGCGGTAAACGAGCAACCACTCTCCGTAGCGCTGCCGCCATTCGCGATGGCGCCGGTAAGTAAAGGAGCAGTCGTATCCACAGTAGTTACGCTAAAGTAACAGGTGTCCGACTTGCCGCCCGCATTGGTTGCCACGAGCGTAACGAGCGCACTGCCCGCCACCGGCGCACCCGCGGCAGGCGTCTGCGAAATGCTGATGCCTGTCGTGTCGTTCACCAGCGCAAGGCCGGTATAGTCCGGCATGGTAGCCGAGCAGTTCGCGTTCATTGGTAATTCCTGGTTACCCGGACAAATAATCTCCGGTACCACGTTTGTACTGGTATTCGATATCACGCTTTCGTTATGGTATCGATCGAGCGAGGTAACGAGATAATAGTAAGCCGTGTTGGGTAGAATATTTTTATCAATAAAAAGCGTGGTATCGGTATTTGTTATCGCCAACAGGTTGCTTACACTGTCAATATTAATAAACGGTGAAGTGCTGCGGTAAATCGCGAACTGGCGTGCCCTGTCGCTTTCATTGCCATTGAATACGGGCTTTTCCCAGGTAAGGGTGATCGAATCGGCGCTGGACACAGCTGCATAAAAATTCGCCGGCGCATCGGGCGCTATGCTGTCGCGCCAGGGCATGGAAGGTTGCAATGCAGGACGGCTGTAAAAATCAAGCCGGAGCGAATCGCGGAAACCTAGTTTGGTTGTTACGCGCATGCTGGAAGTATTGTATACCGCCTGTCCATACACGTTCGCAAAACTCCGGTTATAACGCACCTCGTTCGGTATCTGCGAAGGGTTAGCCCAGTTAACGCCCTGTGCAGGGTCATTCACTTTGTAACCGGCCAGACCAATATAAATGTGGCGGTTGTTGGCATTATTGTTCCACCAGGGGACGATCACGCTGTAATTGGCGCCGGGTTGTCCCATGTACCAGTACACCTGCGGCATAATATAATCCACCCAGCCTTCCTGTAACCAGCGTTTGGTGTCGGCATACAAGGTGGTGTAATGTTCGAGGCCGCTGGTGGCAGTACCGATGTCGGGGTTAGTGCTGTTGCGGTAAATACCGGAAGGCGACACGCCAAACTTCACCCAGGGTTTTAATACTTTGATCGTGTCGTACAACCGGCTGATGAGCAGGTTCACATTATCCCTGCGCCAGTCGCCGCGTACAGTGATGCCACGTGGATCGGCGTTGTAGGTGCTGTCGTCGTTGTAAGGAGTAACGCCCGCTGCAGCTGCCGGCGGATAAAAGTAATCGTCGAAGTGAATACCATCCACGTCATAACGGTTCACGATATCGGTAATCACGCTTGTAATATAATCACGCACCTGTGGTATACCAGGGTCAGTACCCGTAAAGTGCCCTGGCTCAGCAGCCAGTCAGGGTGCTGCTTTGCTACATGGCTGGCCGCAAATGAAGCGAGGTTATTGCTGTTGGCCACCGCGCGGTACGGATTGATCCATGCATGAAACTCAATGCCCCGTTTGTGACATTCTTCGATCATGAACTGCATGGGGTCCCAGGGGGTAGATGGCCCAACACCCTGTGTGCCCGTGAGGTCCGCGCTCCAGGGATCAATCGCGCTGGGGTAAAGTGCGTCACATTGGCTGCGTACCTGTATAAATAAAGACGTAATGCCCGTTGCCTTGTGGTGATCAACGATGCTGAGAAACGCAGCGCGTTGCTGGGCAGGCGTTTGCGTTCTATTGGGCCAGTCGATGTTGGCGTACGTGGCAATCCATGCGCCGCGTAGTTCGCGTTTAGGGGCCGTTTGGGCGATACTAAAATGAGAAAGGACGCTGCAAAGCAGCAGAAGGGGTAAAGTTCGTATCATGACGTGAGGTTTGGTTGACCTTCCTAATTTAGATGAACTTTCCGGTATTTGCAAGTTTTTGCATGAAATTACCGCACGTTCTTGCATTTATCGGCTGATTTGGCCGTCGAGTCTGCATCATATCGGCATAAAGGCGCATCAAAGCGCTGTAGTATTAATTTACCCCATATCATCCTTTTCTCGAATAAAGTGTCATTCCTGCTATCTTGTTAAATAATTTTTTTAAAAAGCGTTGGGATAACAAAATAATTTTATGATATTAGCCTAAGTTTTTAAAATAAATAAATAAGTAGGCTGATTGGCGCGGGTAACTATATATTAATTATACCTATAACCGCAAGTGTGTAAGTAAAGCCTGTATGAATACCAGAAACCGTTATGAAATTATTCCAGTTAGAGGGTCGCAATACTGCATCAACCACAGTGCTGCACACATTTTAAAATCAACACGGGCCGTGAGGTCATTTAGTCACAAAGCAGCAGAAAATTCCGGTAAGCAGCCTGCCGGTAATATGGCTATTGCTGTTCCGTTATGAAAACACAGATAAGATCAACCGAAATTTTATAAACATCAAGTTCTATTATGAATCAGTCAACACGTTCTTTAAAAACCCTGCGCAGGTTATTGCTCCTATTACTGGGGATACTGCAGCTTGGGGTACTATCGGCGCAGACGATCACGGTGAAAGGCACCGTGAAAGACGCCAAAGGCGAAGCTTTGCCCGGCGCTACTATCCGGTGAAGGACCCCAAAGCGGTACTCGCTGCCGATGTTACGGGCGCCTTCCAGGTGAAGGCCAGCGGCGCCAACGTAACCATTACTGTTAGTATGACCGGTTACACCACGTCTACTTTAACTGTCCCTACTAACAAAGAAATTAAAGTGGTGCTGGCCGAAAGCAGCACCGGCCTCGGCGAGGTAGTAATTATGGGTTACGGCCAGCAACGCCGCTCTACGGTGGTGGGCTCTGTATCGCAGATCAATGGCGAACAGCTGAAACAAATGCCCGCCATGAACGTAACCAACATGCTGGCAGGCCGCCTGCCCGGCCTCACCACGCTGCAGCAAAGCGGACGCCCCGGGGCCGACGATGCTACCCTGCGCATTCGCGGTACAGGCACTTACAGCGGCGGCGCTGCGCCCATGATCATTATTGATGATGTGCAACGCCCCTCCTTCAGCAACCTCGATCCGAATGAAATTGAATCGATCACCATTCTGAAAGATGCGGTGTCGACAGCAGTATATGGTTTGCAGGCGGCAAATGGTATCATCCTCATCACTACTAAAAAGGAAAGAACCAACGCGCCGTGGTAAGTTATAATGGAGCGGTAACCCGCAATGAAAACACGCGTTTCCCGAAATTCCTCGATGGTCCCGATTATATGCAATGGTATAATAAAGGCACCGACATGGATAACGACTACCGCGAGCACACCGGCGCAGGTCCTACTCCTTATACTTATACACAGGAACAGATCGATGCGGTACGTAACGGCACCAACACCAACCCGATGCTCGGTAATACCGATTGGCTGGGTCTCCTGCTCGACAATAAAGCTTATTCGCAACAACACAACGTGGAAGTGCGTGGCGGTACCGACAAGGTGAAATACTTCACTACGGCCGGTATGCTGAGCCAGGACGGCGTTGTGAAAAACACCGGCTTCAAACGTTACAACGTGCGCGCCAACGTGCAGGCGGAACTGAGCGAATTACTCACCGTGGGCATGAACATCGCTGCCCGTCAGCAACAGGGCCGTACACCGGGTATTTCGCCGGACAATACCGCTTACATGAACCCGTTCTACCAGGCCGTACGCATGTTGCCTAACATGCCTATGTACTCGCCTGACGGTTATCCTGTTTCTTATTATTCAAATGCCGGCTGGATTAACCCCATCGCTTCTGTAGAAAGATCTGGTTTCCAGAATTCGGAGTCTAACGTGTTTAACGGCCAGATGAACATCGGGTTAAAAATACCTTATGTAAAAGGACTGGAAGTGAAATTGGTAACTGCATATGATAAAACATCCACCGAAAACAAAGGCTGGCTCACCCCTATGAAATGCGCGGCCGCAACCGCGACCAGGTGACTGGCAACTGGGAAGTGATTACCACGCAACCGGGTGTTACGCGTAATACCCTGCGCCAGTCTTATGCGCAGAACTACCGTAAAACATTCCAGCCAAGTATCAACTACAGCAATAGTTTTGGTGATCATAGTGTAACGGGCCTCGTGCTATATGAATGGTCACAGGCGGGTACCAGCGTGTTTTCGACGGGCGCCGCCAATTTCCGTCTTACGGATATTAAAGAGATTGACTACGGCAGCTCTGCCACCGAAGATTTTATTTCTCCCACCGGCAGCAGCAGCATCAGTAACTCCCGCGCGGGCCTTGTGGCTCGTTTGAACTACAACTACAAAGAGAAGTATTTATTGGAAGTAGCGAACCGTTGGGACGCGTCCGTCAACTTCGCGAAACAAAACCGCTGGGCGGCTTTCCCGGCAGTGGGTTTGGGCTGGGTTTTGAGCAAAGAAGACTTCCTCAGTAATATTCCTGAGATAGATTTTGTTAAGCTGAAAGGTTCTGTGGGTCGCCTCGGTAATGATCGTGGCAACGGTGCGTTTGCATACATGCAGACTTACCAGCTGACTTCCGATCCCGTTATGGTGATTGGTGGCAAGCCGGTTCAGGCTTTGTATACCAACAATCCCCCGAACGTTGATGTGCATTGGGAAACAGCTACTTCTTACAGCGCCGGTTTCGAAACGATCTTCTACAAAGGCAAACTGGGTTTTGATTTTGAATACTTCTATAAGTTAACAACGGATATCTGGACAATCCCGGTTCGCAGGTACCTGCCTCCCTGGTGGTTATGCGCCTTCCAGCGTGAACTATGGTAAAATGGATAACCGTGGTATTGACCTGCAGATTCGCCATAATAATAACATCGGCAAATTCAACTACAGCGTAACCGGTAACTTCAACTGGGCGCGCAACAAAGTACTGCGTCGTGCACAGAATGCGGGCGCTGCTGCTGGTCTTAGTTTGATCGGCCGCCCGATTGGTACTAAATACGGTTTCATTGCCGATGGGATGTACCAGAGCTGGGAAGAAGCCTATGATGCACCATCTCCAAGCGGCATCGTAGCGCCGGGCTTCTGGCGTTACCGCGACCTGAACGGCGACGGACGCATTACCCGTACAGATGATTTCACCGTGATCGGTCGCAGCAACATGCCTGAACTGATGTACGGTTTAAACATCAGCCTGGGCTACGGTCAGTTTGATTTTAATACGCTGTTCCAGGGCGCCGCGCTGTGCGATGTATCACTGGCGGGTACTTATGAAGGTTCCAGCGGAACTTCCGGTGTGGATGATAATACGCCGTTCACCAAAGCTTTTTATGGTTATGGTAATGCGCCTTACTTCCTGGTAGAAAATGCCTGGACTCCGGACAATCCAAATGCTACCCTGCCACGCTTAACCGCTTACAAATCTTCTCAGTCTGCGCACAACGCACATATTAACTCCGGCTGGATCCGCGACGGGTCTTACCTGCGTATCAAATCCGCCCAGCTGGGTTACACCGTGCCGAAAAACCTGCTGAAAGCAGCGAAGATCGAATCGATCCGCGCTTATGTATCCGGCTTTAACCTGGTAACCTGGGACAAACTGAAATACCTCGATCCCGAGATGCCGAACGTAAACAATGGTTTCTATCCGCAGCAGCGCATGTATTCCGTTGGTGTTAACGTAACCTTCTAAAAAAGAGCTTCATGAAGATCAATAAACTCATCAACATAAAAATGCCTGCCTCCTCGCAGGTGCTATGACGGGCCTGAGCAGCTGTAGTATAGATATTACGCCGCCCGACCGTTACACCGAAGCCACCGTCTTTGCGAATCCCGCAAACATGGAACTGTACATCGTGGGTATGTACAGCGAGTTCAAGACCTTTGCCTTCGGCGAATTCCCGATTGGTTATAGCGGTAACACCGATGGTTTAACCGATTTGTTGAAATACACGTCGATGGTGGCCGGTAACGGTACCATCAACCTATTGGCGCTCGATGCCACCCGCGTAAACGCCGCTAGTCCCCACCTAAACTATTGGGGCACCGGTTACACGCGCATCCGCAGGATCAATGAATTTTTGAACGGCCTGGCCAACTACGCGAAAGTGGACGAGCTGTCTAAAAAACGGTATGAGGCTGAAGCCCGCTTTATCCGCGGTTATGTGTACTTCTGGCTGGTAAAACTGCATGGCAGTGTAATCCTGCTGGATAATATTAACCAGTACAGCGAGTATAAACACGAGCGTGCATCGGAAGAAGATTGCTACAAGTTTATTGCAAATGACTTTGCTTTTGCGGCGGCCAACCTGCCTAAAGAATGGCCCAGCACCGGTACCGGCCGTGCTACAAAAGGAGCCGCGTTCGGCATGCTGGCGCGCACCTGGCTGTACGCAGCGTCCATCGCAGACTATGATAAGAAACAATTCAACGACGATCCGTTAACCGGCATCAATAACGCTAATGCACAGCTTTATTATAAGAATGCGGCGGAGGCATCGGACTCGGTGATTCAACTGGCGAATGAGGGTTACTATAAACTTGAGAACAACTTCGCCGACGCGTTTACTAATAAGACCACGAAGGAAGCATTGTTCAAGCTGGATTATGTAGCGCCAACCATGACGCATGCGTACGATCTGGGTTTCGCGCCAAAGGGTGATTATCCCGATGCCTGCCTGGTTTACGGTGTGCCTACCGCGGAACTGGTAGATGAATTTGAAATGGCGAATGGCGATGAGTTCAGCTGGGGTAACGCCACGCAGGCTGCCACACCTTATGTTGGACGCGAGCCGCGCTTCTACGCGTCGATCCTGTACAACGGTGCTGCCTGGAAAAGCCGCACCATCAACACTACACCGGGTTCTGTAGAAGGCTGGGTGCAATATGGTTCTACCACGGATCCTAAAACCACCGTTACCGGTTACTACGCCCGTAAAATGCTGAACCCGACGGCAACCAATTTCCCCCAGTTGAAAAGTACACAGAGCTGGAGCGAGATGCGTTATGCGGAAGTACTGCTCATTAACGCGGAAGCAAAAGCAAAAACCAACAACCTGGAAGGCGCGCGCACTTCGCTGAAGGCCGTGCGTGATCGTGTAAACCTGCCGGTGACCAATGCGGTAACGGTAGAACAAATGATGTTAGCTATTGAACATGAGCGTATCGTGGAACTGGCGTTCGAAGGGCACCGTTACTGGGACCTCCGCCGCTGGCGCAAAGCGCATATAGTGCTGAACGGGGTGAAATTCCACGGACATAAGGTAACGCCGAACGGTGGCACCTTTAAATATGAAGTGGTGGATGCGGACGATACGAACAGGCAGTTTACCAAAGCGCTGTACTACATGCCCATCATTACCTCCGAACTGCAGGCCAATATTGGTTTATCACAAATCAAACCCTGGTAAAACATCAATCATGAGGAACATTCTATCTACCATCATACTCACTACTTGTGCAGGCGCTATGTTCAGCGGCTGTGCCAAGCCCGACGCAGTAACGCCGAAGAACGCCAACGAGTTGTCGGACATCTACGGTACCAAAGTATCGCAGGGGCGCGAACGCCTGTTCGAAGCCCGCTACAGCGCGGCGAAAGACACGATTTATTTTGATATCCCTTATTTCTATCCGGTGGATTCCGACCAGGAAACCGATCTGAAACAGATCATCCTGCGCGGAACCGTTCCCACCGATGCCCACCTGAAGCCCTCACTGGGCACGGTAATGGACCTGACGACGCCTTTTGATATGGTGATCACATCGGGTACAGGCATCCAGAAAAAGTACGTGGTAGTAGGTAAGAAAGTAGGCGACAACACCCTGCGCAAAGCGGTACTCACCTTCACGGTGGATGGCGCTGCGCAACAGCTCGAAGGAGTGATCCAGCCGAACAATGACGTAATTTTTACGTGGTACCGGGTGTAGACGTGAGCAACGCCACGCTCAGCTACGAAATTAATCCGCACTCCAGTGGTTCGGTAGCGCAGAATGCCGCATTCAACCTGACGACCGGCGCTAAAACCTTCACCATTACCGGTGTAGACGGCGTGGCAAAAACTACAACTTCAAAGCACAGGAGCCTGTGAAACAGCCGTACGGCGTGGGTATTACCCGCAAGCTGTTCTCTAAAACAGCAGCTGACCTGGGCTTTGTAACCAATAACGATGTGGCGCTGGCTGTGAGCGGCGACTACCTGGTATTGTGCCGCAGGCTGTCGAGCGGCTCCAACTACAGGGTATACAACCGCTTCACCGGCGCTTATCTCCGGGATATGTATTATCCGTTCGGGGCACAGATATCGTTCCAGATTGCGGAAGATAGTAAAGGGAAAATCCTGGCCACCTCGTGGGCGCCGAAAAACGCGAAGTTCATCATGTATAAATACAATAGCCCGATGGACGCTACGCCGGTGAAATTGCTGGAGTGGACTAACAACAACCCGGCTAATACTACATTGGACGGTGGCGTTGGCCGCAGGGTGAACGTGTACGGCGATCTCAATGGTGATGCGGTGATCATGGCTACCGTGGGACAAAGCACCACCATTCTCCGCTGGAGAATTGCCGGCGGCGTACTCACGAACCCCAACCCGGAAATCCTCACCTACCAATCGATTACCGGTGCGGCGCACTTAGGTTTTTATGCAGAAGCGCAGCCGGTATCTACGGCGGCGAATGCGAATTACTTCATCAACTACCAGTTTGAAGTGGGGTATGTAAACGGCGCTACTCAAACCAGGTTGATGGGCTTTGCGGCCGATAACCAGATTTACGGTACTTATCACATGCCGACGAACTATACCACCTTCAACAACGCCAATTACCTCGCGATCCTGAAGTACACCAGTGCTTCCGGCAACAGCGCGGCCAGGTTAAGTCTGTTTGATGTGACCAATACTTCGCTCATCAGCACGGTGTATACCAGCCCTGTATATCCTTCCTTTAATGTGTATGTTTCTCCGGATGAACTGAAAGGTGATACCAATACCAACGGTACGGGCGATGTGGCCATCGGTTTCACCGAAAATGGTGAAAGGATGCAGATATACACGCTGCTCACGAATGCGGGCATCATGGCGCATGAGTTTACCAATTACGCTAAGTAAAATATTGAATGATGAAAAAATATTTCCTTGTTGCATGTTCCGCCGCGCTTCTCGCGCTGGCGGCATGCAGTAAAACGAAAGAAGCACCAACACCGGGCCCCGGTGGCGGCGAAACGGAAAAGCCGGATACGGTAAGGGCGCGTAATGTGGTAGCCTGGGTAGATGCCCGCTCCAACGTGTTTGGCACCTACGGCCGCCTGAACGATACCGCCGGCATCAACCGTGTGCTCGATACGCTGAAGCAGGTGGGCGTAACCGGACTGGTAATCGATGTGAAAGGCAGTTCGGGTCATACGATGTACCCCAGCGCCTACGCCACGCAGATTACCACGATGGACGGCAAAACCATTACACCCGGCGTTGATTACGTAGGTTACATGGTGCAGGAAGCGAAGAAGCGCAACTTTAAGGTGTTTGCGTCTATCGTGACGTTCGTGGAAGCGGACGGCGCCCGTAAAATGGGTAAGTTGTTCGACGATCCGGATTTTCGCGCGAAGTACGAATCCATCGTGTGTGATGTAAACGGCAACCGCGTGCCGGTGACTTCCATGGGTAAAAACGGGTTCGTGAACCCTGCGCAACCTGTGGTGCAGGAGCGGGTACTGAACATCGTTAAAGAAATCGTTGGTAAATATGATATAGATGGATTTATCCTCGACTATGCCCGTTATACGGACATTCACGCCGACTTCTCCGATTATTCCAAAACTGATTTCATTAACTGGCTGAAAACAACCTATAATGATACAGAAGCCGAAAAGATGAAGTTTCCGGCCGACATCGTGGCGTCATGGAAAATGAGCGGCGACCAGGTGCTGCCAAATGTAACCGGTAAATACTACAGCAAATGGCTGATTTACCGTTGTTCCGTGATCAAGTCGTTTTTCGAAAAGGCCCGTGCAGCCGTTAAGTCGGTGAAACCGAATGTAACCTTCGGTGTATACGTGGGCGCATGGTACACCACCTATTATTATGTAGGTGTAAACTGGGCCAGCCAGAGTACGATCCATTTAATGACCAGTCTATTCGTTTTGACTGGGCTTATCCAAACTACGGTAAAACCGGCTACGGCGAGCTGCTGGACCACCTGATGACGGGTAATTACTTTACGCAGATCCGCCTGGCGGACAATCCCGCTACGGCCAGCCTGAAATACCATTGGTGGAGTATCGAGGGGTCGATTGCCGGTACAAAATACATTACCAAAAACAAGATGCCGCTGTACGGCAGTATCGATATGGGTAACGTATCCTGGGCCAATACCGGTGAGATATCCAAAGCGATCAAATACATTTTGTCGCAAACTTCCGGCGGCGTCATGCTGTTCGATGTGGTACATATCTACGCGCCGCAGTACAACAAATTGAAAACACCGCTGTGGGACGCTGTGAAAGCAGGCACCCAGCAATAGAACAATAATCTTTTTCCCGTGGGTGATGGCGAAAACCATCACCCTTTTGTTTATAACCCGTTACAGATGAAAAAACATATTGCGCCTGTCTTTGTCATGTTGATGCTGGCCGCCTGTTCCGGCGAGCCAGACTATTACACCGGTGTTCCCCGCCCGCAACCACCCGTGGTAACGCCTCCGCAGAAAGATACCCTCATTAAACTACCCTCGGAATGGACGAAGGCAACAACACTGATGAGCGGCTTTCCGGAAGGTGTGGAAGTGTATCGGCGTACAACAGCATTTAATGGTAAAGCGATGAACGCGTATTGCGTGGTGTTCGATCCTGCCGTGGCGGAGTTTAAGCCGGTGGTGGCAGATAAGAATAAGAAATCCAGCGCTTATTACGCGGAGGAAACCGGCACCAAATACGCCTGTATTAATGCAGGCTTTTTCGGTACCAACGTATCTTACAGCCTGGTGAAGTATAACGGTGCGATCAGCGCGGTGAATATCCGTTCGCTGAACCGCCCATACAATGGCGCCAGTACGCCCTACTATCCTACGCGTGCGGCGTTCGGGTTAACGGCCTCGGGCGCGCCCCAGGTGAGCTGGGTGTATCATGTGGGTACCACCGTGTATAGTTATCCTTCGCCAAGTCCGAATGAACTGAACAAAGCGCCCGAAGCAGTTCCTTCTGCTACCTTTCCCTCGGGTGGGGCAGCATGGAACGTGACGTCGGCAATTGGAGGTTCTCCTGTATTGATTTACAATAATAGTATCCGTATTACCGATAAAGAGGAACTGATCGATATTGATAATACTTCGTCCCGCGCCCGCTCCGCGATTGGTTATACTGCTACCGGTAAAGTAATCGTGCTGGCGGTGGAAGGTGGTAATACGGCCGGCGGCATTGGTTTAAACCTGGCGGAAGTGGCCGACCTCATGAAAAGTATGGGCTGCACCGGCGCTATCAATCTAGATGGAGGCGGGTCTACCTATATGATGGTCAATGGCCAGCAAACCGTGAAACCATCGGACGCCGCGGGCGAAAGAGCCGTCATGTCGGCCATCATCATCAAAAAGAAATAAAAGAGTAAAAAGCGATAATTATATTGAACCGGCAGTTTCGTTCGCCGTAATTGCCTTTTCTAATTTTTAAATAATGATACACATGAAATATACTTTCACCGCATTGGCCCTGCTGGCTGGTTCTGCGGCAATGGCCCAGCAGGCAGAAAAGAAGATCGATAGCAGTTACGCTAATACATACTACCAGGGCCGCATGGAAATATTCCGCACCCTGCCCATGCAAAAAGGTACCATCGTGTTCCTGGGCAACAGTATTACGGAACGGGCGCAATGGAACGAACTGCTGCCCGGCAAAGCCATTGTGAACCGCGGTATTGGCGGCGATAACAGTTTCGGCGTACTGGCACGGCTCGATACTATCCTGTTGTCCAAGCCCTCAAAAATCTTCCCGGATATCGGTATTAATGATATCGGGCGCGGTTTGCCTGTTACGGTAATTGCCAATAATTACGAACGCATCCTGCGTCGCGTGAAGGAGCTGTCGCCCAAAACAAAAGTATTCGCGCAAAGCGTGCTGCCCATGAACGATGCCGTACTGAAAGCCGAATACCTGAAAAATAAGAAGGCGATTATCGTAGAGCTGAACGTGCACATTAAAAAACTGGCGGTGCAATACGGCGCAACGTACGTAGACCTGCACAACGATGTATTTGCCGATACCAACGGTGACCTGAAGCAACCACTAACGGTAGATGGTATTCATCTGGCGCCGAAAGCGTACGTGTTGTGGGTGGATTACCTGAAAAGCAAGAAATACATATAACCTTTGATACCCGTTAGGAGGGCTGGCCGTATGGCCGGCCTTTTTGATATAATATTACCCCGCTTCTCCACCTCTTCACCATGCTTTCACCATGTCTTCACCATGCTTTGAAGATGCTTTGGACCTTTTTGTTAAAATGCTATCAGTGGTTAAAATTTTCTCTCATCTGGACAATTTTTTCTCCATTTGGATCAATTTTTCGCCTGATGCAAATACGATCTTTGTAAAATGTTAAATGATGCATTTTGCCGGCAACGTCATGTGCGGTTTTCGGGAAATTCATTACTTTGACGCCTTAACCCGGCATTATGTCCAACAAAACCTTGTACACCATCGCTTCCCGAACGGAATCGTAAAGCCGAGAAACGGGAAGTGGTAACGGAAGCATAAAAATGTACCTTTGCATTCCTCCACACGAGTCCCGCACGAAAGAAGAAGAGCATAACAGATGCTTTAACGAGTTATTTTAAAACAATGTTATTAACAATTACGACTACGCATAACCCGGCGTCGGACCTGAGTTTCCTGTTGCATAAACACCCCGGCAGGACACAGCAGGTAGAAACCTCAGGCGGGGTTGCACATATTTTTTACCCGGAAGTATCGGACGCGCGATGTACGGCTGCGCTGTTGCTGGACATCGATCCCGTTGGCCTCGTGCGCCGTGATGGTGGCTCTTCGGGGAATGATTTTGCCCTTCAGCAATATGTAAACGACCGCCCTTACGTGGCCAGTTCGTTTATGAGCGCGGCCATTGCAAAAGCATTTTCTTCTGCCCTGAACGGCAGTTGCAAAACACGGCCGGAGTTGTTGTCCGTACAAATGCCCTTTGAAGTACGCCTGCCTGTACTGCCCGTCCGTGGCGGCCTGCCGCTGCTTGAACAACTGTTTGCCCCATTAGGCTACAGCATCAAAGCACAACGCCTGCAGCTGGATGAGCAGTTTCCCGATTGGGGCGAAAGCCGCTATTTCGATGTAACGCTGCGTCATACGCTTACGCTGCAAACGCTACTTTCGCATCTTTATATTTTGATACCGGTGTGCGATAATGATAAGCATTATTGGATAGGCAAACACGAGGTAGATAAGTTGATGGAAAAAGGTGGTGCGTGGCTGGACAAACATCCTGCCCGCGAAGTGATTGCCAGCCGTTACCTGAAAAACCAGAAAGGACTGATCAGCGATGCTTTACAATTATTACTGCAGGATGAAACGGCGGAGGTAGAAGCCATCGCCGAAGCTGCAACGCCAAAACTGCGGGCGCACGATGAGCGTCTGTTACAGGTAAAGAACGAACTGCTCGCCACCGGCGCCAAACGCATTGGTGACCTGGGCTGTGGCGAAGGCAAGCTGTTAAAGCTGCTGATGGCCGAAACGCAGTTTGTATTTATACTGGGGATGGACGTGAGTTACCGGTCGCTCGAAATTGCGCAGCGTAAATTGAAACCGGACCGGCAGCATCACCCCGACCGCGTACAGCTGGTGCAGGGCGCGCTTACCTACCGCGATAGTCGGCTGGCTGGCCTGGATGCCGTGGCCTTGGTAGAAGTAATCGAACACCTCGACGAACCCCGTTTGAGTGCATTGGAAAAAGTGGTGTTCGCGTATGCCCGCCCGGGTCACGTCATTGTAACCACACCCAATGCGGAATACAACGTGTTATTCGAAACCTTGTCAGAAGGCACCATGCGCCACAGCGACCATCGCTTCGAGTGGACGCGTGCCCAGTTCCAGGCCTGGGGCAATGCGCTGGCGGCAACTTACGGGTATACGGTATCATATAAATCAATAGGCGAAGAAAAGGAAAACATAGGCGCCCTTACACAAATGGCCATATTTAAAAGATCAACATAAAGGAAAAAATGGAAGAGCTTATACAGCAGAAATTGTTTGAAACAGCACAACAGGAAAAAGTGAAAATACTGTACGCCTGCGAATCGGGCAGCCGCGCCTGGGGCTTTGCTTCGCCCGACAGCGACTTCGACGTACGCTTTATATATACACGCCGCATCTCTGATTATTTGTCTATCACCGACAAAAAGATACGATATCGCCGGTGAACGAGGTGCTGGATATTGCGGGATGGGACTTCCGCAAAGCTTTGCAGTTATTTTTAAAATCGAATGCCCCGCTGTACGAGTGGCTGCAATCGCCCGTATATTACATGGGCGACCGCACCTTCGTGGAGGAGCTGCGCGCATTGATGCCGAAATACTTTTCCTGCCGCGCGGGCAGCCATCATTATGTGTCGATGGGTTATCATGCATTCGAAAGCGAATTGCAGTCGGCGTCGGTCCGTTTGAAAAAATATTTCTATGCACTGCGGCCTGCGCTCGCGGCACTATGGGCCGTCGAAAAACAGGAGCTGCCGCCCATGGAGTTTGGCAAACTGCGCGATATGGTCAGTGATGCGGACTGGCACCGTGCCGTGGATGACCTGTTGCAGATCAAAGCCGGGGCAGATGAGAAGAGCATGATAAAACCGGTACCGTTATTGCAGGATTGGTTGCAGAAAACGCTGGCATATTGTAAAGAAAAATCGTCGCAGCTGCCGGAGTTGCATAACACCCCGGAAGAATTGAACGCCTTATTCAGAAACTACATAGCAGCATGACGTTTGAACAATTGATACAGGAACCTGGCCACCTGCTGCTGAAAAGTATCAGCGGCAGCCGGGCGTACAACCTGCACCTGCCCACGTCGGATACGGATATCAAAGGCATATTTGTATTGCCGGAGAAGGAGCTGTTCGGGCTGGGTTACACAGAGCAGTTGAGCGATGCAGGCAACGACGAGGTATATTTCGAAGTCGGCCGCTTCATGGACCTGTTGTGCAAGAATAACCCCAACATCCTGGAACTGTTAAACTCCCCGGAAAAAGCGGTGTTATATAAACATCCGCTGATGCGATTGATCAGACCCGAAGATTTTTTGTCGCGCCGCTGCCTGCAAACCTTCGCCGGGTATGCGAAAACGCAGATCAAAAAGGCCAGCGGATTAAATAAGATGATTAACCGGCCGATGGACGGTCCACGTAAAGGCGTAACCGATTTCTGTTACGTGATCGCCGGCAACGGCAGCCTGCCCTTACAGCAGTTCCTGTCGCAAAAGAACTGGCGCCAGGAGGATTGCGGCCTGGTAAAGGTCGATCACTTCCGGGATACATACTTGTTGTACCACGGCGCGTATAATGGCATTGTGTCCGGTGACGATGCGAACGATGTGCAACTGAGCTCCGTTCCAAAAGACGCGGAACCGGCGGCAGTGATGACGTTTAATAAGGATGGCTATTCTGTATACTGCAAGGAGTACGCATCTTACCAAACCTGGGTGGCGGAAAGAAATGAAGTGCGTTACCAGGGTACGATGGACCATGGGCAGGGATACGATGCTAAAAATATGATGCACACGATCCGTTTGCTGAGCATGGCCGAAGAAATTGCTGTGCAACGCAGGGTAAATGTACATCGCCAGGACCGGGAATTCCTGTTGCGTATCCGGCAGGGTGCGTACAAATATGAGGAGCTGTTAAAAATAGTAGAAGATAAAATGAATAAAATTGAAAGGCTGTATGCCGCGTCCGACCTGCCCGATGAGCCGGATGCACATAAAGCCGAAGAAATATTGGTTCAAATAAGGACCTCTTTTTATGTTAGATAAAAACACTTTATATATTCCTGAAGTAGCACTGGTGCTGCTCGCCGGGGCTTCCAGCTCGGGTAAGTCCACCTTTGCCAGGAAGCATTTTAAGGCAACGGAAATTGTTTCTTCCGATGCCTGCCGCGCTATGTTGTGCGATGACGAAAACAACTTAGCCATCACGACGGATGCCTTTGAGCTGTGCCGCTTTATTGCCGCGAAACGGCTAAAGAATAACATGCTTACCGTCATCGACGCCACGAACGTGTCAGAAGAAGACCGCGCCAAATGGGTGGCGCTGGCCCGTGAGTACCATGTGTTGCCGGTGATCATTGCCCTGAACGTACCCGAGCAGGTGCTGGACGAGCGCTCCGCCGCACGCAGCGATCGCCGCATGCCCGGCCATGCCCTGCATCGCCAGTGGGTACAACTCAAACGCAGTCTCCGGGGCTTAAAGGCCGAAGGCTTCCGCCACGTGTACGAACTGCGCGGCCCCGAAGAAATAGATGCGATTACGCACATCGAACGTACCCGCCTGTTCACCAATATGAAAGCAGTGACGGGCCCGTTCGATATTATCGGTGATATACACGGTTGTTACACCGAACTGGTACAGCTGTTAACAAAGTTGGGGTATAGGAAACAGGACAGCTTATGGCTGCACCCCGAAGGCCGCAAACCCATATTCCTCGGCGACCTGGTAGATCGTGGTCCAGATTCGCCGGGTGTACTGCGCCTCGTTATGGACCTGGTGAAAAGCGGTAACGCTTATTGTGTACCCGGTAACCACGATGTAAAGCTGCTCCGCTGGTTAAACGGCCGCAACGTACAGGTGCGCCACGGCCTCGAGCAAACTGCCGAACAGTTCTCACACGTAACTGGCGAGTTTAAGGCCGAAGTGCGCGACTTCGTAGATGGTCTGATCAGCCACTATGTATTCGATGGCGGCAACCTCGTAGTGGCGCATGCCGGCCTGCGTGAAGAGATGCATGGCCGCAGCTCCGGCGCTGTACGTGAGTTTGCGCTATACGGTGAAACCACTGGCGAAATCGATGAATTTGGGTTGCCTGTGCGTTACAACTGGGCAAGTGAATATAAAGGCAAAGCCGTGGTGGTATACGGCCATACACCCGTGCCGCTGCCCCAGTGGCTTAACCGCACGATTGACATCGATACGGGTTGCGTATTCGGTGGTGCTTTAACCGCCCTGCGTTACCCGGAAAAAGAGCTCGTATCTGTTCCTGCTGAAAAGATTTATGTAGAACCTACGCGCCCGCTGCTGCCTGCCGGTGAAACGATGCTTTCGCTACAGCAGGTAAACGATGATGTGCTCGATATAGCCGATTTTACCGGCAAACAAATTATAGAGACCCGCTTCGATCAGCGCGTAACGATCCGCGAAGAGAACAGCATCGCCGCCCTGGAGGTGATGAGCCGGTTTGCCATCAACCCGAAATGGTTGATTTATTTACCGCCGACCATGAGTCCTGCGGAGACGAGCAGCCTGGAAGATTACCTGGAATATCCGTCCGAAGCGTTCGCCTACTACAAAGGTGTTGGGGTGACGAAGGTGGTTTGCGAGCAAAAACACATGGGATCCCGTGCCGTGGTGATCGTAGCGAAGAACGAGAAAGCAGTAGAGCAGGCATTCGGCGTTACCGGCGAAGGTATTGGTATGATCTATACCCGTACCGGACGGGCCTACTTTAGTGATAAAGCTATGGAACAGGCGTTGCTGCAACGCCTGAATGCAGCCCTGGAAGCATCCGGTTTTTATGAACAGTTCCAGACCGACTGGGTTTGCCTGGATACAGAACTAATGCCCCGGAGCGCAAAAGCGATGAGTTTATTGCAGACGCAATACGGCGCGGTCGGCACGGCTTCCCGTCATGCGCTGGATGCGGTGGTGGCCGCACTGGAAAAGACATCCGCCCGCGATGCGGGAGCCTTACCGCTGTTGGAAAAATACGGCCGCAGCCGCCAGGAGGCAGAGCAGTTCACCGATGCATACCGACAGTATTGCTGGCCGGTAAACGGTTTGCAGGATTACAAACTCGCGCCCTTCCATGTACTGGCCACTGAAGGGCACACCTATCATGACCGTAACCACGAGTGGCATATGGAAACCATTGCCAATATTTGTCGTGCCGATGAAGCAGTATTGCTCGCCACCCAATACCGCGTGGTGAAACTGAACGATGAAGGCGATGTGCAGGAAGCTATTGAATGGTGGTTACAGCTTACCGCAGCAGGTGGCGAAGGTATGGTGGTAAAACCATACGACTATGTACACCGCCACCCCCGGGGCATCGCACAACCCGCGATAAAAATCCGCGGCCGCGAATACCTGCGCATCATCTACGGACCGGAGTATACCTCCCCGAAAACCTCATCCGCCTGAAGAAGCGCGGCCTTTCCGGCAAGCGTTCCATGGCATTACGCGAATTCGCGCTTGGTCTGGAAGGATTAGAAAACTTCGTGCAAAAAGAACCGTTGCGGAAAGTGCATGCCTGTGCGTTTGGGGTGCTGGCGCTGGAGAGCGAGCCGGTGGATCCGAGATTGTAATTACATCAACATAAAAAGAAAGCGCTTCGGTTGTAAAACAAACCGGAGCGTTTTTCTTTACGGCACGCCAAAAAAAGCCAGGAGAAGACTCTCCCGGCTCATCAAAAATAAAAATTACACTACGAGGGCTGTAAAGTGTTACGCTACTTTACAGCGGTGGTGTTAAGAAGACCAGGGAAAATCCCCCGGTCCGGCGCTAAAACAACCACACTACTAAAACCAATCTGCACTAACAGCATCTAAAGATTCATATGTTTTTACGTACCGCCCAGTAATAGAAAATGGGGAATACGAGTAATGTAAAGAGCGTGGCGGATACCAGGCCGCCAATGATCACGATCGCCAGCGGTTTCTGCGATTCCGAGCCGATGCCGGTGCTCATAGCGGCTGGTGTAAGACCTAAAGCGGCCATCAGCGCGGTCATGATTACTGGTCTGGTCCTGGTCTTTACGCCTTCGAAAATGGCTTTCACCAAATCCATGCGTTGTTTCAGGTTATTGTGGAATTCCGAAATGAGGATCACACCGTTTTGTACGCAGATGCCGAACAACGCAATGAAGCCTACACCCGCAGAGATCCCGAAGTTCATGCCGGCCAGGTGTAAGGCCAGTATGCCGCCGATGAGCGCGAAGGGCACATTGGCCAATACCAGCGAGGCGTCGCCGATATTGCCGAACATGATGAACAGCAATACGAAAATCATGATTAGGCTGATGGGTACTACTTGTCCGAGGCGGGAAGTGGCACGTACCTGGTTTTCGAATTCGCCCGTCCAGCCAATGCTGTAGCCCGATGGCAGGTCGATGTTCTTTTGTACGCGCGCCTGTGCTTCGGCAATGGTGCTGCCCAGGTCACGGTCGCGGATGGAGAACTTGATACCGATGAAACGTTTGGTGTTGTCCCGGTAAATGAACGCAGGGCCGGTTACTTTCGACAGGTCGGAGATTTCTTTCAGCGGGATGTTTTCGCCACGTACCGTGGGTACGCGGAGCTGCATGATGTCGTCTTCGTTTTTACGGTATTCCTTTTCGTAACGGATGCGCACCGGGAACTTGCGCTCCCCTTCGTACTTCTCCGTTGCTGTTTTACCGCCGATCGCCATTTCGATGATGCTCTGCGCATCTGCCTTCTGTACGCCGTAAATAGCCATCTTTTCCTCGTCAAGTGATACGCTGATCTCGGGCTGACCAATGTTACGGAGGATGCCCAGGTCCTTAATACCTTCGATATCCTTTACTTCGGCCATTACCTTGTTCGCGAGCTCGTCCAGCTTAGCCAGGTCATCGCCATATATTTTGATACCGTTGCTCGCCTTAAAGCCGGCTACGGCTTCGGCCACATTATCGCTCACCGGTTGAGAGTAGTTGTACAGGATACCCTGGTACTGCCCCAGTTTTTTATCCATCTCGCCAATCAGTTCATCTACCGTGATTTTGCGCGTCCACTCCTCTTTCGGCTTCAGATCCACCTGGAATTGCAGGAAGTAAAAACCATTTGGATCGGTACCGTCATTGGAGCGACCTGTTTGTGACAACACATTACTCACTTCCGGGAACGACTGCAAATCGCGGCGTAGTGTTTTGGCCATGTTTACGCTTTCCGGCAGCGATAAACTCATAGGCAGTTCGGCGGTCACCCACAACGCGCCTTCGTTCAGCTGTGGCAGAAACTCTGTACCGAGCCAGCGTGTAGAGAACAGCGAAAGGGCGAGTACGCCGATAGAAATGAGTACACTGGCGCGTTTATGTTTAAAGGTGACAGCGAAACCACCTCCTACAATGCGGTTAAAAAGTTCACGAAAGGATTGTTCTTTTCGCGCACATTCTTCCGCAGCAGGATAGATACCAATACAGGTACTAATGTCAGTGTGAATAATAAGGCGCCCAGCAGTGCAAAGCCCAGCGTCCACGCCAGCGGCGAAAACATTTTGCCTTCTACCTTCTGGAAAGCGAAGATGGGCAGCAGGGCGGAAATAATAATCAACTTAGAGAAGAATACTGCTTTACCCAAACCCGCGCCGGTGCGTTTGATCAGCCCCAGTTTAGACAGTTTGTTGAAGCGCTCCATGCCATACTTGTGCGCACGGTGGTCCAGCGCCACAAACAGGCCTTCCACCATCACCACGGCGCCATCAATGATGATCCCGAAGTCTACCGCCCCCAACGATAATAAGTTGGCGCTCATGCCTTTTATTTTCAGACACATGAAAGCGAAGAGCAGTGCAAGCGGAATAATAATAGACACGGTGAGCGTGGTACGCCAGTCGGCCATGAAGATGAATACGATCACTGTTACGAAGATGATGCCTTCCACGAGGTTATGCATCACCGTATGGGTGCAGTACATGAGGTTGTCGCGGTCGTAGAACATTTCCATTTTCACATCGTGCGGCAGTACCTTGGCATTGATTTCTGTGATTTTGCTTTTTACACGGGCCAGTACTTCTGCCGGGTTTTCATCCTTGCGCATCACGATGATGCCTTCCACCACGTCGTCCTGGTCGTTCAGGCCCACCTGTCCTACACGCGTAGCGCTCGACTCCATGACGGTAGCGATATTTTTCACCAGCACCGGGTTGTCATTATAAGTCGCTACGATGGTATTTTCGATATCGCGGGTGGTGTTGAGCAAGCCTAAGCCACGCACTACATAAGCCTGACCGGCTTTCTCGATCACGTCGCCGCCCACGTTCAGGTTGGCTTTGGTCACCGCTTCATATACCTGCAGCGGGGTGAGTGAATACTTCTGGATCTTTACCGGGTCTACAGATATCTCGTAAATCTTTTCCTGTCCGCCAAAGGCGACGATATCGGCCACTCCGGGTACTGCGCGCAGCTGACGGTCGATCACCCAGTTCTGCAGCGTTAACAATTCACGGGTGTCCCGTTTTTCACTCTTTAAGATGTAGCGGTAAATTTCGCCGGTAGGACCGTAGGGCGGCTGAACATCGGGCTCTACCTCTTCCGGAAGCTGCACGTTGTGCAACAGGTTGTTTACCTGCTGTCGTGCGAAAAAATCTTCCACATCATCTTCAAAAATAATTTTGATTACAGATAAGCCGAACATGGTGACACTGCGTACACTGGTCTTCTTTTGCACGGCGTTCATCGCTATTTCGATAGGCGTGGTCACAAACCGTTCCACCTCCTCCGCACTGCGCCCGTTCCATTCGGTTACCACGGTGATCTGCGTATTGGTTACATCAGGGAAAGCTTCCAGCGGAATGTTCAGGTAGCTGATCCAGCCGGCGATAGCCAGCAGTGCGGTGGCGAAGAAAACGAACAGTTTATTGCGGAGCGAAAAGCCGATGATATTCTTGATGAATTTGTTCATGTTAGTCGTTTAATGCGTCATACACCATCATTCCGTTCCGGGAAATCACTTTTTCGTTCTCCTGCAGTCCTTCGGCGATATAAGTAACGTCGCCTACCTGGCTGTAAACCTTTACCTGCCGCGTTTCGATGTTGTTGCGGTCCTTAAATACCATCGTCCAGTTTTTGCTTTTATCAAAGATGATGGAGGAAGAAGGAACGGCTACCAGCTTTTGTTTTTCAGAAAAGCGGAGGGTTACAGAGGCGCTCATTTCCGGCTTCAGCAGCAGATCTTTGTTAGGGATACGTACCAATACCTTCATGGCTTTGGTATCCGGATCAATCGCATTGAATATCCGGTCTACCTTGCCATGAAAGGTTTTGCCCTCGTAGCTCATAGTATTGACATCCGCCTCATAACCCACGGCCACACGCGAAATGTCGGTTTCGTTCACATTCGCCAGTACCCACACCTCGTCAATTTGAGCGATGGAGAATAACGCATCGGTTTTGTCACTGCGTAATGCTTCGTTCTGGTTGATGTTTTTCGATACAATAAATCCGCTGATCGGCGCCGTGATGTCGAGGACAGAGCCATTTTTCAGGCTATAGATGTGGTATATTTCATTAATGCGGGTCTGTTCGGCTTTCGCTTTATCCAGTTCCCGGGCGGCCGCCGTAACATCTTTTTCTGAATTCAGTTTGCCTTCGAACAGTTCCTGGGCTACCTGGTAATTCTTTTCGGCGAGTGCCACATCGGCATTAGCATCCAGTTGCTGGCGCTGAAAGTCGGCTACTTCACCGCTTCGTACCACGGCCAGTACCTGGCCCTGTTTTACATAATCTCCCAGCTCCACGTTAATTTTCATCACGTTGCCGCCCACGAGCGGATATACCTGGGCCAGCCGGTTATTGTCGGCGGCTACTTTGCCAAATAACTTCAGTTCGTTGCGTACGTCCGACAGCTGCGCAATAGCAAATTCGCAGCGGGCCATCATACTGTCGCTCAGTGAAAAGCTCCAGTTGGCCTCTTCGTGCTTCACGCTCTGTTTGCAGCTGGTGGCCAGTGCGGCCAGCAGTGCGGTGCATAAAAGGTATCTCATATTCTGACTAGTAAACATTGGTAGCGGTTACATAATTAATTTGTGCAGCGGCAGCGGCCAGCTGGTTCTTCACCCGTTCAAACTCCGTGAGCGATTCGTTATACGATTCCGGGAAGTCCACGAACTCGAGAATGGTAATGTTGCGGCGGAGAAAGTTGGCATTGATACCTTTTAACACCTCATCAAAATCGTTGGTGTACAGATCTTTTACTTTGATGTATTCCTTCATGCTGCGCGACATATGCTGCCAGGCTGCAAATACTTCCGCGCGCACTTCCGATTCTTTTTGTTTGCTGTAAACAGCCGTGGCTTTCAGTCCCGCCTCGGCCGCGCGGATGTTGCCTTTGTTCCGGTCCCACAGCGGCAGTGGGATGCCGAATGTGGTCATGTATTGGTTGCGCCAGGCGTTACCCTGCTGGTCGTAACTGAACCCAAGGTTCAGGTCGGGCACGCGTTGCCGTTTCTCCAGGCTCAGTTGCAATTGCGCCAGTGATTGCTGCCCTTTGGTGAGCTGTACATCCGGACGATGTTCCATCGCCAGCCGGAACAGCTGCTCCGTATCGGCCAGCTGCAACAACTTATCAAAAGCTTCCGGCGCTATCACGGGGTGAATAAGGGACGGTCTTTGTAATAACAGTTGCAGGTTTTGTAAAGCGTCCACTTCCTGTGCCGCCATTTCGGAGCGGTCGTTATTAATTTTCAGGTAAACAGATTTGAGGCGCACTACTTCCTGCAGAGGAAGATTACCCTTATCCGCCTGTTCACCAAACCGTTTAATGAGGGTGTCGAGCGCCGATAACTGGCGGTCGTAGTTCGCGATCACGTGTTGTTGCTGGTAGAGCGACAGCAGGTTGTTATGCAGTTGTTGGCGCAGTCCGCGTAATAATTCGCCCAGCTCGGCCGCAGCCAGCTCCTTGTTTTGCCTGGCGATGGCGATAGATGTTTTTCGTTTGCCGCCGAGCAGCAGTAATTGATCAAAGGAAAAAACCTTTTCACCGTTTTGGCCCAACAGGAACGGTTTGCGGTTGTCGGTATCCCAGGTATGGAGTTCTGCACTGATTTGCGGGTTGGGATAGGCTTTGGCCTGAATGATCAGCGCTTCCTGCGCGCTGATGTTGTACTGCTCGGCCAGCAGTAACAGGTTTTCTTTCAGAAAGATGCTGTCGGCCTGTTCCGGCGTTACCGAAAGTGGCGCCTGGCCCATAGTGGTGAAAGGCGCCGCCAGCAGCATGATATACGGCAAATATTTCATCCCGCAATATTGGCGAGAACGGACTTAAGATTTGCTTAATATGGATAAAGATCTCCTTAATGCGGGAGGCGGAGGGTAAAACAGTTCATCCCGTCGTCCACAGAATAGCGGATATCGGCCGCGTGCAAATGCAGGATGCGCGACACCATCACAAGGCCCAGTCCAAGCCCGCTGCGGTTACGGCTGTTGTTTCCGCGGAAGAAGTAACCGAACAGGAAGGGTTGCTCGGCCGGTGTTAAGGTATCGCCATTATTGCGGATACGGACGATCAGCTGACCGTCCTGCCGGCTCAGGCGGATTTGTGCAGCCCCGTCGGCGGCATAGTCCACGGCATTTTTGAGCAGATTGTAGAAGGCGAGCTTCAGCATACGCGGATTGCCGGGTACTTCCAGGTCGTCGGTGCTTTCGATGTTGGCGCCCATGTCTATTTCAAAGCGGCTGTGCGGGTATAATACCTGTAACTCGTCCGTGCATTCGAACAGCAGCTCGTCGATATGTGCGACGCCAGGGAAGGTTTGCGGCGTGGCGTTCTCATAACGCGATATTTCAATAAGAGTATTGATCATGGCCGCCAGCTGCATCAGTCCCTCTTTTTGGAATTCGAGGCGCTGCCGTTGCACTTCGGGCGCCTCGTCGTGCAGGCCGCGTTCGATATTGGCCATCAGCACGGCGATCGGTTTTAACTCGTGCGATACGTGCTGGATAAAGTTCTTCTGGTAGGCAAATGCCTCGTCCACGCGACTAAGCATATCATTGAAACCATCGGTAAGTGAGTTGATTTCTTCTGTATTGTCATCAACGACGACCTTTGCCAGGTTGGGCGCGGAAATACGGCGTACCTGCCGGGTGAGCTGGGTAATCGGTGCTGTAATTTGCTTTGATAAAAAGAGGGTGGCGACAAACGACAGGGCCAGTGAAATAATAAAGATGATCAGCAGCAGCCAGCCCAGGAACCGGAGGCTTTCGCGGCCGGCGCGGTCGTACGCTTTGCCAATCGCAAAGTATTTCTTGCCGTTATAATAGATCGTGTGGGCTACCACATCGAATTCATCTTCGCTTTCTGTCACTTCCTTTCTTCCCTTGTCCCGCAATTCCCGCAGCAGGCCGCGTGCATAGGGGATTTTGGCATCGTCTATACTGGTGTAAATGTTTTTGCCGGTACTGTCGAACAGTAATATTTTTTCATCATGAAGAGAATAGATCGTGGTTTCGTCGAAATTATCGATCAGGCTTTTGTCGATGCGTTCTGCTGTGGTTAACAGTTTGAGCACCGTCATATTCAGGTCTTTGATACGTTGATAGAACTCCTGCTGCCGGTTGAGCGAAGATACATAGTACACGCTGCTCAGCGTAAGACCGAGTATCAAAATAAAGAAGAAGGAAAATGACCGCAGTATCTTTTTACGAAGCTTCATGAGACGTGGTGCTGATGTAGTACCCGAATCCGAAGCGGGTATGAATGAGTTTTACCGGCTGGTTTTTATCGATCTTATTCCTGAGGGAATTGATGAAAACCTCGATAGTATTGGTATTTACCTCTACAGAAGTGCCCCAGATGGCGCTGATCAGTTCTTTTTTGGAGACAGGTTGACCGGGCGCAGCCGCCAACATAGACAGGATATTGAATTCGCGGCCGGTGAGGTGAAGTGTTTGTCCCGCGCGGCTCACCTGTTTTTTATCGGTATCAATTTCTAAGGTATCGATAGTAATGACTTTGGGCGTAGCGCCCGCCGCGCCGCCGCGTTTCAGCAGGGCTTTGATGCGGGCAAGCAGTTCGCGGAAATAGAAGGGTTTGGTGAGATAATCATCGGCCCCACTATCGAACCCGTCGAGTTTGTCGTCTACCTCACCAAATGCGGTGAGCATGATCACGGGGGTGGGTATACCGGCATTGCGGATGCTGCGGCAAACTTCGTAGCCGTTTTTACCGGGTACATTAATATCGAGGATAATGCAGTCGAATGACTGACGAAGTGCGGTTTTTTCCGCCATCAGGCCGTCATACCGCACTTCCACCTGGAAGCCCTCCCGTTCCAGTTGGGCCCTGATGTCGGCCGCGAGATTGGCGTCGTCTTCGAGTAGGAGCAGTTGATGCATGGCCGTGAAATTACGATTTATGAGGGAAATGGGTTTCGGCGGGAAAAATGGCAAATCCGGCGACGCTGCTAACCTGGTTCGGTCGAAATACCAGTCGCCACCGTATATTTTTAAAGACATGGTGCTCAGCACCTTGCAAATTGCCGGCGAAATTTAGTCACAATACATCAAAATAGTGTTAATTTTGTGAATTATTGTTTGCGAAAAGGCTTGATTCTGAACAAGTTTACACATACATCCAACTCCCCCAAACTAATTATTTTGACCATAACTGTGCCAAGACCGCCAGGTCGTGCATGACAGCGCGCGGGTATTTTTCAACTTGTTGAATGACACATAGACCTATGCAACTTTTCAAACTATCCGCCATCACCGGGCGGTGCACTTTCCGGATATCCCGGGATGTTTTTTCAATCCATATACCTCATTTAAACGGAAGCCGATGAAGCAATTTCTACTCCTGTTATTAACTGTAATCACCTGTTCACAGGCATTTGCTCAATCCGAAATAGTGGAACGTGTTCCCGAGTCCGTTCAGGATGTAAACACGAACCGCGCACCCAACGGCACTACTTCGCACCGGGCCATTCGTGGCATTATGTTGCTGAAGGCGTCGGAACTAACGAATATTCCAACGAGCAAACAAATATCGCAGATCAGTTTTGTATACCAGAGCGGCACCAATACGCCAGCCGACGGTACGTTGCGGTTTTACCTGCAGAACAGTACAGATGCGGCGATGACGAAAACCGGTACCTGGAGCGCCGACGTGGCCGGCATGACGCTGGTATACGATGGCGCTTACAACATACCCGACGGCGCCGGCGCGGCAGAGGCGCCCTTCCTGCTGTCGAACGCGTTTTCTTATAACGGCGGAAGTGTGTATGTGGCGTATGAATACATCGGCAACACCTTTGCCACCACCCCCGCGAATTACAGTGTGAATACCACTTTCGCCAGCAGCATCCGCACGGGTACGAATCCCACAGATGCCACACCACCGGCTTCACTGAGTGGTACGGCCAGTGCACGGCCACAGTTGTTATTCGGTTTTGAGAATCCTTACACGAACGAAGTGAAGATGAACAGCATGCTGTTGGGCCGTTCGATCGAAAATAAATTCTTCTTCCCCGGTAATACGGTGCGGGTAGCGGTAGAGAACAGGGGCACGCAGGACCGTACTAATCTGCCGGTGACGGTAACAGTATCCGGCGCCAATCCTTTCAGTACCACGCAAACAGTTCCTTCGCTGCCTGCAGGCGAAACTACCGTAGTTACCTTCAACAACCTGCCCACGAACGTGAGCGGCACGCAAACAGTAACGGCTACATTGCCTTCCGATGATAATCCCGCGAACAATAGCAAATCGGCCACGCAAACGGTCGACTGTTCCAGCATGCAGTATTACGAACCGATTTCGAGTCCCGATGCAGTGGGATACGGTGCTGGGCCTGGCATCGTAGCCGCGAGATTCGGTGCGCCGGCGACTACACCGGTATTGGTGAAAGGTGTAAACATCCGCCTGTCGGCCGATGTAAGTGCCCCGGGTAATGAGATTTATGGCGTATTGATGGACAAGGACGGTATCGTGTTAGATCGTACAGATGATTACACAATTGCTACCGCGGATATCGGCACCAATAAACATTTTGAATTCTTGTCTCCCACACAGGTGCCGGCTGGCGAGCTCTTTTACCTGGGTATCGGGCAAAAGACCAGCGGCCCCGCCTACACGCCGTTTTATACTTACAACGCCGTTAACGTAGCGTTTCAGCCCATCTACCTGATTATGGAAAACGGCTCGCTCATTACCCCGATTTCCAATAAAGGGGTAGTGGGTATCGAGGCTTTGGTGGATGGATTACCTGTTACCCTTACCACTTCGGCCAGCGAAATATGTTCGGGCTTGCCGGTAACGTTAAATGCAGTATCGGGTTTTGCTTACCCGACTTTTGAATTCAAATCCGGCACGACCGTGTTACAAAGCACGGCAGCCACTACTTATAATTATTCGCCTACGGCAGATGCCCGTGGTAGTATCCGGTATATACAATGGTTGTCCCGTTGTATCAGCCCCGGCATCCATTACCGTGAAGCCTTCGCCGACAGTGGCCGCCATTACCGGCGCAGCTACCCTTTGCGGCAATGCAAGTACGCAACTGGCTACCACTGCCACCGGAGGTGTATGGAGCAGCAGCGATGAAGCAATTGCCACCGTTGATCAAAGCGGCCTGGTAACCGGCGTTGCCGGTGGTCCGGGAGGAGCCGTAGTGATCAGCTACAGCGTAACGGCCAATGGCTGTACAGGCGCAGCTACTCACAACCTGAATGTAAACACACCGGGCGTTATCAGTCCAACTACAGGAACAACGGATGTTTGCATCGGTGGTACGATTACCCTGGCGAACGCCACGCCCGATGGCGTATGGAGCAGCAGCGACGTAAACGTGGCAACAGTTAGTAATGGTGTGATCACCACCGTCGCGGCGGGAACCGCCACTATTTCCTATACCGTAACCGATGTTAATGGCTGTTCGGGTGCGGCGGATGCAGTTGTAACCGTGCATGCCCTGCCTGCCGCTCCGGTGATTGCCGGCAGTACCGGGGTGTGCGAAAGTGAGCAGATCACTTTGAGCAGCGTCACCACCGGTGGTATATGGTCTGTTGATAATACCGCCATCGCCACTGTTGGTGCGGCTAATGGCACTGTGACCGGTGTAACGCCGGGCAGCGCGTTGATTACTTATACGATTACCGACCAATATGCCTGTTCAAATGCAGGTACTTATAATATTACCGTTAATCCGGCTGCTACCGTAGCTGCCATTACCGGCGCGAACAGCGTATGTGTGAACAGCAGTATTGTACTGGCTAATACCACCGGCGGTGGCACCTGGAGTAGCGGTGATGCAACCATTGCACTGGTGAACGCGACTACCGGTGAAGTAACCGGCGTGGCGGAAGGTGCGGCAACTGTCAGCTACATGGTGACCAATGCCAGCGGTTGTGCAGCTACCGCTACTTTTGTAGTGAATGTTCGCGCACTGCCTGTAGTTCCGGCGATCACCGGTACCAATAGCATCTGCATCGGCACCAGTACCACCCTAGCAAATATGGTGAGCGGCGGTGTTTGGAGCAGCGATGATGCGCCTGTTGCCACCGTGGATGCCACCACAGGCGAAGTAACCGGCATCAGCGCAGGAACGGCGACTATTAATTATACTTATACCAACGCGAACGGTTGCGCCACTACCCGCACTTTTGATATGGAGGTAAATACAGCGGTTACCGTTCCTGCCTTTACCGGCGGCAACAGCGTATGCGTGGGCGGTGTACTGGACCTGGATAATACGGTAACCGGCGGTGTGTGGACATCCGACAACACTGCGGCAGCTACTGTGAATGCGGCAACCGGCCAGGTAACCGGCATCAGCGGCGGCACCACGAATATTACGTATACCCTCACCGTGGCCACTGGTTGTTCCGGCAGCTATACCGCCGCCATCACAGTTAACGCATTACCGGCTACACCGGTAATTGCCGGCACTAACGAAGTATGCGTGGGTGGCACCATCACCCTGAACGGCGATGTAGCCGGCACCGGGAGCAGCGGTAGTAATGCGATTGCTACGGTAAGTGCGGCAGGTGT
Source organism: Chitinophaga sedimenti (assembly GCF_023156195.1). GTDB lineage: Bacteria > Bacteroidota > Bacteroidia > Chitinophagales > Chitinophagaceae > Chitinophaga > Chitinophaga sedimenti. The sequence goes on along the minus strand of NZ_JAKUKA010000001.1, from coordinate 4,649,947 downwards.
GGTAACCGGCGTAAGCGCAGGTAGCACATCTATTATATTAACGGTTACAAATGCAAACGGCTGTACCAACAACGCCAGTTATAGTATTACAGTAAAAGCCAAGCCAGGTATCGGCGCCATCACCGGCGGTTCGGTCGTTTGTGAGGGCGAAGTGTTGTACCTCGGCAATGCCGCAAGTGGTGGTGTATGGACATCCGATAATAACAGTGTCGCGACCGTGAGCACTTCCGGCGTGGTAAGCGGCCTGGCGAACGGTACTGCCAATATTACTTACACGGTCACTGGCGGAGGGTGCTCCAATACAGCCGGCAATGTGGTGACTGTAAACCAGACGCCCGTTGTTCCAGCCATCGGCGGCGCTACTGCCGTATGCGAGGGGCAACCATCAACCTGACCAATACTTTGGCAGGTGGCGTATGGAGCAGCAGCAACACGGCTATTGCGACAGTATCCGGTACCGGCGTTGTAACGGGCATCGCAGCTGGCGCAGCGACCATTACCTACACTGTAACCAATGGTTCCGGCTGTAGTGCGGCACAGCAGGTAACAATTAATGTGAACGCGTTACCGGCGGTAAGTATCACCAGTGGCGTCAACGCGGTGTGTACCGGGTCGAATGTAACAATGACAGCTACCCCGGCTGGCGGTACCGGAGCAGTGGTAATACGTCAATCGTTAGCGTGTCTAATACCGGCGTGGTAACAGGTGTGACTGCCGGTTCAACCAGCATCACTTATACGGTAACGAGCGGTAATTGCGCCAGCAGCCAGCAGGTCGCCGTAACGGTAAATGCAGCACCTTCCGCTGGTACGATCAGCGGAGGTAACAGCGTTTGCCAAAACGGTACCCTCACCCTGAACAGCAGTGTCGCGGGCGGCACATGGTCCAGCGACAATAGCGCTGTGGCTTCGGTGAACAATGGCATAGTAACCGGCTTATCTGTGGGCACCGCGAAAATTACTTACACCGTAAATAGCAGTGGTTGCAGTGGTATTTCCGAAGTAACGGTGAGCGTACGCGCAGTCCCTGTGCTAAATGCAATTGCCGGCGCCAGCACGATTTGTGCGGGCAGCAGTGCTACCTTAACGAATAATACGGCAGGCGGTACCGGGTCATCCGACCAACCGGCGGTTGCCTCCGTGAATACTGCCGGTCTCGTTACCGGCGTAACCGCAGGTAATGCTATCATTACTTACACGTTGACGAACGCAGACAATTGTGCTGCGAGCACCACACATCCGCTGACCGTAAGCGCAGCCCCTGCCGCCGTAACTTTCACCGGTGGTGATAAGGTGTGCGTAGGCGCATCGCTAACGCTTACGCCTTCTGTAGCAGGTGGTACCTGGTCTACTTCTAATGCGGCCGTGGCCAACGTGGTGAATGGAACCGTGACAGGCATAACTGCCGGCACGGTAATAATTAGTTATTCTGCAACGACCAGCGGCGGTTGTATTACTTCCGGCACACAAACGGTGGTGGTGCATCCATTGCCTTCGGCCGGTACTATTACCGGAACGGCTAACGTGTGCATGGGTGGCGAAGCACAATTGACAGCATCTGTGGCGGGCGGTGCCTGGAGCAGTAATAATATCAATGTAGCTTATATAAATACATCCGGAATGGTGAGCGGGGTCGCTGCAGGTAACGCAACGATCCGCTATACGGTGAGCAGCAATGGCTGCAGCAACACCGCCGAATTTGCCGTGGTGGTAAATAACACGGTCGCAGCAGGTGCGATTACCGGTCCTGATAATGTATGTGCCGGGAGCAATATTCAACTGGGGCACGCGACCGCGGGTGGTACCTGGAGCAGCTCGAATAGTGCACTGGCAACCGTAAGTACTGGTGGCCTGGTAACTGGCGTGGCAGCCGGTACTGTACAGGTAATGTATACGATGACGGGCAGCGGCGGTTGTGCAACTACCACGAGTCATAATGTAACGGTGAACGCATTGCCTTCCGTGGAGATCACGAACATCGACAGTGTTTGCCTGGCGGACGGTAAGGTAACGCTTACGGCGAACCTCAGTGGTGGTACCTGGAGCGGCGAAGGGGTGAGCGGGAACGAATGGAGCTTCGGCAGCCTGGGTGCAGGATCAAGCTTAATTACCTACACCTATACTAACAGTAATGGTTGTACGGCCACGGCCACCAAAGCCATCCGCCGCGTAGATTGTCGTGGAATAGATGTGCGTCCGGGCGTACTGGCTTCGCTGGACCTGATGCCAAACCCGGCCACGAATTTCATCAAACTGAAAATAAATGTGGAAACCGGTGCTGGTTTGTGGACGGTGCAGATTACCAATGTATCCGGCATTAAACGGGTTACCTATAGGACGGACCTGGTGATCGGTGCAAACGAAAAAGTAATAGATATCAGTAATCTGCCGCAGGGCATTTACTTCCTGACCGTGCAGCATGGTGATAGGTTCGAAACACGAACATTTATTAAAGCAAGATAAAACGAAAGGGCTGACCAAAAAGTAATGGTCAGCCCTAATTTATTCGGGTACCTGATGGTACACCTATTATCGTTTATGCGATTCTCAAGGCCCGCATTTTATAATTTAAGTGCCTTTAGCACCTCCTGCGTTACATCCCCAAAAATGGAAACGCCCGCGGCGCCATTCTTTACGGCCAGGTTCACGGCCAGGTTCAGGTCTGCATAATTGCCGTTGAAATCCGGCAGGAACAAACCCGCAAACAACGGGAATTTCCCGTGAAGGCCTTTTACGCCTTCGTCCACCGCATTACCGATCCAATCTACGTTTTCGCGGTAGAAGCCGTGGTAGATCATAGGCATCACGGCATCGAGGTTCCAGTTGGTCCAGTCCTGGCGCACAATGCGCTTCGCGATTTCGGGCGTAGGAAATACGGCGGCCGATATTGGTTTTTTATGTTGATGGGCTACGCCGGCCAGCGTGTTTACCACATTATTGATACGCTCATAACGGAACCGTCTCCAAGAAGGACTTTGGTCCGGGTGCTCGAGATCCAGCGGATCTTTGCCCGTTTGCTGCCGGTATAAATTCCGGCAGGTTTCGCAATAGCAGAAATCGTACTCCGGCAATTCTTTCGATTGATCAATTCCGTATTTCGACCATAGGTTCACTGGCAGGATCACATCGCAGTAACGGATATAGTCCAGTGAAATCCATCTACTTCTTTCCGGGAAACGATGCCGGCCACCTGTTGCTTCAGATGCTCCAGCACTTCCGGTTTGCTCGGGCATAACCAGCGGTAGTAACCGACATAAGGCGGATGGTCTACGCACGATTCGCCCTTTCGGCTGATCGCGTACCACTCCGGGTGAGCGGCCATTTGCGCCTGGTCGCCCTGGTTCATGGTCCACATCCACCGGTGGGCTTTTAAACCCTGCTCGCGCGCAATGCGAAAGTGAGGGGCGCTGTCTGCCTCAAAGAATAAGTCGCGGATGCCGGCCTGTTTGTAAGCGGCATATCGCTCGCGCAGCTCGGCCTCCGTGTCTTTATGATCCGGGTTAATCCACACCCGGTGCGAAATGGAACGGGGCGCGCTGCGGGCCGACTGTCTGGCCACGCTCCCCAGCGGTGCAGCGGAAATAGCCAGACTGCCCAGCCCCAATGATTTCAGAAAGTTGCGTTTATTCATAACCGTGAATTATCGTTCGTAAATACGCCCTTCCTGGTCAATGCTCCAGGTGGAGGCGCCGTTTGTTATCCGCGCATTGAACTGTTGTGAAATGGCTTCCAGCTCCGGTTTCAAGTTCCCTTTAGGCGCCGCTAGTTCCAGCGCCTGCAAAGTAGTAGCATATTTGCCATGCTTCCGGCGATACTGCTGCTGCCGGTAGTACAGGTCCCACAGCCACCTTCGCGCATTTTCATCTTCCGGGGAAGGGGCCGCCGTTCCATTGCCGGGTTGCGTGTGGAACCATAAGTTACCCCAGCGTTCTGGCGCATGCATATCTACAATACCCTGCGGCGACCATACCCAGTTATGTTCCGGGCCTTTCTTCTTCTGGTAACGGTTGTTCACCACATCCCACTCCCACTGCACCCGCGAAAAATTGATGCGCCAGTGGGTGTTGTCCTTCGGCCGCATATTTTCCCGGAACAGGCCCAGTGCTGAAAAGGGAATGGCCATTTCCACCGTCCACGCGCTGTCTTTATCGCCGGGCCGGTTAATCGTGCCGTAATGTTGTACAGCAGTGCGCAGACCTTTTACGTCCCAGTTGAGCATGGCGTTACCGCCGTTACGGTAAGGCTTACTCATAAAAAGGTCCATTACCGTGTTAAAGGCGTTTACCTCAATTTCAAAATATTGATGCGTATCGCCGTTGGGGTCAATGAATACCTCGAAGTCGTTGTCCGCATAAATAATGGTATCACGCTGGTGTAAACCGGCCTGCAGATGTGGCTCGCGGAGTTCTGCAAAAATGAAAAGATAAGTATTGTTCCATATCATTTTCATCCGCGTATCCGGTAAGGGCGCGGCTTCGTATTACCTTCAATATCGATGAAGGCATCGCTCCACGGGGCATGTTGCCAGGCGCGCTCATTTCCTTTTCCGTCTATCGTAATACTGTCTGTCGTAAAAAGGCTTACGTAATTCTTTTGTTCGGGAAATACCGATTGTCCGTTCACTGTTAACGCCGCTGCGGTGAGCAGCAAGCCGGCAAATATACTTTTGCACATGGCTTAAAAATAGTCATTACGGAGCAAACGGTGTTACTACATATCGGATGAATGGTGGAAAAGTACCATCGCCGGGCGAAAAAAACGGGCCTAACATGAAATACATTTGAGTATTCATGATTTTCTATATATTATTGGGACTGGAAATTAATTTCATGGAACATCCCTATCGCCTTCGAGTATCGACGATGACCTCTTGTTGTGAACGAAATCGTTTCCCGCAAAAAACGGTTTTTTAATTGGCTGATCGATCCCATTCATCGTGATTTTCGTTGGCCCGCGTATTGCACCTCGGGGCGGTACGGGTAGGCATTAAGCGCTGCGGGTAGCCAGGTAGTTATAGTCGTTGAGCAATGTTTCGAGAAATGTCATGGGCTCCATTTCCGTTTCGATGTGTAATACTTCCTTGATGCGTTGCGCCACGCGGGCCGCCAGTACGTGGTCGTTATTTTTCAGGGAGCGGTCCAGTAGCTCTTTTACTTTATTAAGGTCTTTATCAGACAATCGCAGGATTTGTGTAAAAGTTACGGTGTAGTCGGTGGAGGCAATATCCCTGAAAATAGTATCCGAAATAGACGCTTTTTCTTTAATAGAGATGATGATGGTGCCGGCGGCAATATCGCCTATACGTTGCCTCAGGCTTGAACGGCTGATAACAACCAGCGGCGTAAAGAACAACAACATTGAAATGACCGCCGTTACGGAAATAATATCCGATGCGCCGCTCAATATACCAAAGCCCGCGAAGAAAATGACCAGTGGCGATTCGATGAGGCGGAATACCCAGCGGATGAAGTGCTGGCTGAGCGAAGGTTCGTTACCATACATGCTCACCACGCGGATCTGCATGATCTTTTTACCGACGCTCTGCCCCTTCAGCAGTATTTCTGTTACAGGAAAATATAGCATCACCGGAATAATGACCAATATCCATTCGAGCATGGTTTTCATCAGATCGTTGTTGAACCCGAACGTTTTTTCGATCGCAAAGTTCAGCAGCAGGATGTAAGCCACGCGGATAAACAGGTCGATAATATAGGCCAGCAAACGCCTGCCCATGTCGGCCGCCTCAAACTCGAGGTCGATATTAAAAACCGTAGGTATTTTGATCGATGTCATAATTGAAAATTAAATATATTATATTTCGGAGTCTTGTAGCCTGAAATTTTTGTGTTGCCATGAGAGAATCCCTTTTTATTAAAAAAACCTGGAGCGCTGGAAAAAGTACCGGGAGGAACCCACGGACGACCCCGATGAGATGGCCGAACGTTTTACCACCCTGCTGGACGACCTGGCCTACGCCAAAACATTTTACAGCGGGAACAGTTCTGCCCGGTACATCAATAGCATGGCCGCGGTGATTTACCGCCGTATTTACAGCAGTCGTGCCGAACCCGGGCGTATCCGCCGGTTTTTCGCGTATGAAATGCCGTTGCTGTTCGCCAAATATCACCGGGTATTCCTGTTCACCTTTTGCTATTTCACGCTGTTCTGCATCATTGCCGCCTTTTCCGCCGCGCACGACGAAACCTTCGTTCGTGGTGTAATGGGCGACGAATATGTAAACATGACGGAACGCAACATCGCGAGCGGCGACCCGTTTGGGGTGTATGGCTCGTCCAACGAATGGGAAATGTGGGTGCGCATCGCATTCAACAACATCCGGTGGCTATCTATGCGTTTGTAGGCGGCATCTTTTTCTCTGTGGGCACGCTCTGGCTGCTGACCACGAATGGTATTATGCTGGGTTCTTTCCAATATTACTTCTTCGCGAAAGGATTGGGTTTGCAGTCGGTACTGACAATATGGATACACGGCACACTGGAAATTTCAGCGATCGTGATCGCCGGCACGGCGGGGCTGGTCTTAGGTAACAGCCTGTTGTTCCCGGGTACCCATAAACGCGTAGATTCACTGAAACGCGGCGCGCGCGACGGGATGAAGATTATTATTTCACTGATACCGATTTTTATTGCCGCGGCTTTCCTGGAAAGTTTCATTACCCGTACGGCGAAGGGCATGCCCATATGGCTCAGCGCCTCCATCCTGGGGCTATCGCTGGCGGCCATCGTCTGGTACTTCATCATCTACCCAATAAAACTGAAGCGCGCCGGGTATTACCTCGATGCGAACGGTAAACCGCAACGTGCAAAAGTATAGCCGCGCATGAAAAAGTTGTTGAACAGATTATTATTACTGACAAGCCTGCTGCCCGCTACGCTGTATGCCCGGCAAAACCTGGATACGGCAGTGTTGAACACGGCCGAACATATGGAACAGGTCACCGATTCGGTCAGCCAGGAGAACGTTACTTATACGGAAGAAGCGTCTGCGTCCACCGACAGCGAAGAAGAACGTTACCAGACCTGGGAGCTTTACCTGCGCGACTATCCGCTGGGACTGAAAGATACCAGTTCACCCTATGCGGAAGTGAACCGCCCGGATCACTTTGCCCCCGCAACATTCCGGACGAAGTAATTAACAAACTCAAGGCAGAGAAAGCGCTGACCTATGAAGAGCCGAAGAACAAACCTTTTAAAGAACGTTCCGGCACCTGGCACGATTTCATGATGTGGGTAAACAGGAACTCGATGAACCTGTTTTATGTGATTCTTGGGCTACTGGGCATTGTGCTGCTCGGAGGGCTTTATCAATATGTAGCCAACGGTGACTTTTATTTCCGTGGCCGCCGCAATGTACAATGGGACGTTCCAAAAGCGGAACAGGAAGAAGTACTGCCTGCAGATTTTGAAGCTGCCGCCCGCTGCCGCACAGGAAGGGAATTTTCGCCAGGCGGTGCGTTACCTGTACCTGTACAGTCTCGACCTGCTGCATCGCAAAGGCATGGTGGTTATGATGGCCGATAAGACCAATGCCGATTACCTGCGCGAACTGCGGGGCAACCCATACTACAAAACGTTCTCGCTGCTCACGCTCGCCTACGAGTATGTTTGGTTCGGGCATATGAACCTTGGCAAAGAGCAGTTCGACGAATTAAATGGCCGGTTTGTAGCATTTAAAAACGAATTAAAGTAAGCGCGTGAAAAAGTACTTGTTGATATTTATACCTATCGGGCTCGTGGTGCTGATCGCCGTCGTGATTATGATGGCGGCCATGTACAGCACTGCTCCGCGCATGTCACGCTCGCTGAACGACTACCCGCTGTCGTTATCTAATCGCCAGAAATCGGTGTACGGCGGCTACATTGCCTACAAGCTGTTGCCCGAAATGTTCGATAACACGCCCGCCAACGTAGTCACCAAACCATTTGCCCGCACCTACCTGAAGGATGACCGCATGCAGAATGGCTCCCGTACGGCGTACGTATTGCTGGCCAAAGAGTTGTATACTTCCAATAAAGATGTGCAGGAAATGTTGAATTACGTGGAAGCAGGCAACCAGTTGTTCGTGGCAGCGCTGGGCTTCGATTCTGCTTTCCTGGAAGCGTTCAGATTCAAGGCAGAAGAGGTGGATTATGACCAGGATAACAGTCTGAAAATAGCGCAGCAGTTCGTAAACCCGGAGTTGCAGCCGCAAAGTTTCCGCTACAAAGGTATTGTGACTAACACCGCTTTTACGGAGTTGGATACGGCAGTAACAACTATCCTGGGTACAAACGTTGCCGGTCACGCGAACCTGATACGGATCACCCGCGGCAATGGTCAACTGTTCATCAGCCTGAACCCTTACACGTTTACTAATTATTACCTGGCCACTGGCAACAACCGGCAGTCGCTCGAACATATGATGACGTACCTGCGGCCGGAAGTAGACGCACTGTATTGGGACGAATACTACAAACACCTGACAACGCGCCCGCCGTCCGACGACTTTTCCAACTTCCGGTGCTGATGCGTTATCCCGCGATGCGCTGGGCGCTTTTCCTGGCACTGCTGCTGTTGCTGCTCTATGCCGCTTTCGAGAGCAAACGCCGTCAACGTATCATTCCGCCGAAACAGCCGCTGGCCAACACTTCGCTGGAGTTCGTAAAAACACTGGGCGCTTTGTATTACTCGCATCACAACAACCTGAACCTGGCGCAGAAAATGAGCGCGCAGCTACTGGAACATGTGCGCACTAATTTAAACCTGAATACCAGCGTGCTGGATGAAGCTTTTATCCACCGGCTGGCGCGTAAATCGAATCATCCGCAGGAAGAAGTAGAAAAACTGATCCGCACGATCGATCATATCCGGCTGGCGAACAGCCTTTCAGACGAGGAACTTAAATCATTCTATAAAAGCGTTTACCATTTTTATAAAAACTAACTAGATGGAAGCAGAAGTAATTGACACTTTCCAGCCGCGGGCCGATTTTTCCGCCTTACATAATGCCGTAGCGGCCATCAGGGAAGAAATTGGCAAGGTGGTGGTGGGGCAGCACGACATGGTGGACCTGCTTATTACCGGCCTGCTCACCAACGGCCATGTGCTGATCGAAGGGGTGCCCGGAGTGGCTAAAACCCTGGCCTCAAAGCTGCTGGCCCAGACGGTTGACGCCAAATTTTCCCGCATACAGTTTACGCCCGATATGATGCCCGCCGATGTACTGGGTACTTCCGTGTTCAACCCGCAAAGCCGTGAGTTCGAATACAAACGAGGTCCCATTTTCGGTAATATTGTATTGATCGATGAGATTAACCGCGCCCCGGCCAAAACACAATCGGCCCTGTTTGAAGTAATGGAAGAAAGGCAGATCACGAACGATGGCAACACGCATCGCCTGGATACACCGTTTATGGTCATCGCCACCCAAAACCCGATTGAGCAGGAAGGTACGTATCGTTTACCGGAAGCACAGCTCGATCGCTTCCTTTTCAAAATTGAAGTGAAATATCCACAGCTGGCTGATGAGATCACCATGCTGAAAGCGGCGCACGAAACCCCGATGCAGCAGGCGCAGACCGCACTGGTAAAGCATGTGCTCACCGCTTTGCAGATAAGCGAGTTGCAGGCGCAGGTGCGTAAGGTGCACATCGAAGAAAAGCTGATTACTTACATCGCCACGCTGGTGCAGGAAACGCGTTTGAGTGCATCGCTGTACATGGGCGCTTCGCCGCGCGCATCTATCGCGGTGATGAACTGCGCCAAATCGCATGCAGCCATCAATAACCGCGACTTCGTAACGCCCGACGATATTGTGGCCATGCTGCCGCACGTGCTGCGCCATCGCATCATGTTAACGCCAGAGCGCGAAATGGAGGGCATTACGCCGGACGAAGTAATTGCAGAGATATTGAAATCCGTGGAAGTGCCACGTTAAACAACCAGACATGTGGTTTAAAAAGTTATACGCGGCCGTGTTTTTCGGCGGTCGCTTTTATATGGCACTGGGAGCGGTGATACTTTTATTCATCGTTGCATTTTTCGTGCCGGTACTTTTCGTGGTCGCCTTAATTGGTTTCTGGGGATTGATGGTGGCGCTCGTGATCGACCTGTTACTGCTCTTCGGAAGCCGCCAGCCCATTAGTGCCGAACGCGAAGTGGCCGACCGGCTGAGCAACGGCGACGATAACCGGTTAACGCTCCGCGTCACGAGCAAATACCGTTTTCCCGCCATGATAACGCTCATCGATGAGCTGCCCTTCCAGTTCCAGCGCCGCGATTTTGAATTAACGGCGAAACTGTCGCCCTCGCAGCCCGGTAAAGCAGTGGAATACAAATTGCGGCCGGTAGAGCGCGGAGTGTACGAGTTCGGCGCCATCAATGCCTATGTGACCAGTTTTATCGGACTGGCCAAACGGCACATGATATTTAATCAGCAACAAACGGTAAAAGTATATCCCTCTTTTTTGCAGATGCGGCACTACGAATTGTTTTCGTTTGATAGTAAACTGCAGGAATATGGTTTGCACAACCGTCGCGTAGTGGGCCACAGCATGGAGTTTGATCATATCAAAGAATATGCGCAGGGCGATGATGTGCGTTCCATTAACTGGAAAGCCACAGCCCGCCGCGGTAACCTGATGGTGAACAACTTTATGGAAGAAAGGGCGCAACAAATTTATTGCCTCATCGACAAAGGACGCAGCATGAAAATGCCGTTCGACGGGCTTACCCTGCTGGACTACGCTATCAACTCCTCGCTCATCTTCTCTAAGGTAGCATTGAACAAAGGTGACAAAGCAGGACTGGTAACTTTCGCGGAACAGAAGGTAGATGTGCTTCCGGCAGATAGTAAAAAGTGCAGCTCAATAAAATTTTGGAAATGCTGTACGCACAGCAAACCCAGTGGCAGGAAAGCGACTACGAGCGCCTGGCGGTTACGTTAAGAACGTCGGTGTCGCAACGTTCGCTGTTCATCCTCTTTACTAATTTTGAATCGGTAAGCAACCTGCAACGCCAGTTGCCCTACCTGCGCGCGCTGGCCCGCCATCACCTGCTGCTGGTGGTGTTTTTCGAAAACACCGAAATACAGAAAATCACCGCACAGGAGGCGCATTCGGTCGAGGATATCTATACCCAGATTATAGCGCAGAAATTTTCTTATGAGAAGAAAGTAATCGCGCGGGAGTTATCCAAGTACGGAATTATGTCGCTGATCAGTACACCCGCCAACCTGACGGTCGACCTTATTAACCGTTACCTGGAGTTAAAATCGAGAATGATCATATAAAAGAAAGGGCCCGCACCGGGCCCTTTCTTAATTGTGATGGGAACTGTTCTAAGAAGCGGTTTTGTACACCAGGCCCTCCAGGATCACTTCCGTAACACCGTTTTTACGTACCACCGAAGATTTAGTCGGATAATACCCCGACACCTGGAATTTTGCCGGCTGCGGAATATCGCGGGTAAAGGAAGCATTTACATTTTTGATGAAATCGTGTGTGATCATCGGTTCGAGGAAAATAACCTTGCCGTTGTAGCTACCGTAAAAGAACGTTTCCGTAAAGTTAAACGGCGGCTTTATTTCCGGCGTATTCAGGTCTACCCAGTGCGCCCCCATCTGCGGTACACCACCGCCGAAGTTGGCGTAACTGGCCGGCAGGTAAGCCGGGGCAGGTGAGTTTTTGAACTTCAGGCTGTCCTGATCGTACGTTGGGATCTGCATCCTTTCCGCCTGGCTGATCATATAAAAGTGAAAATCGAAATGCGGCTTGTCGTAAATACCGGGCGGCTCGTGGCCGGCAGGGTTCCAATCCAGGCCGATGTGTTTAAACGGCATGGACGACGCCTGTTTGGGCAGTTGCAGCGACAGGCTGTTAGCCATGTTGTGTCCGGGCATTTCGCCGGCGGGGAACGGTACGCTGTTGAAAGCGGCATCGGTAATGGTAACGCCAATTTGTAACGGGTTGCCTTTTTCATCCAGTTTTACCCATGACCGGGCTTTGCCGTCGTGGAGTTGTAATTCGGGGCCTTTAAAAGTGCCTCCCTTGCTGTCATCTTTATCGCAGGAGGTAAACATAGCCGCCAGCAGCACCAGCGCTGCCGGGATCTTTTTCATACAAACAATTTTTTTGAGGTGATTAATATGTTGATGCAAAGATGGCCCGGCCGCCATGCCGCCGGAACCGCAAATGGTATCAGTTGTCAGATTCGTTGTATGGACTGGTTTTGTATTTGAACACTCCGTAGTATCTTTGAATACCTTGAAACACTACCTGTTTTCCGCCCTTTTGTTTGTCCTTGCCTCAGCTGCGAACGCACAACAGGCAGGGCAATATGTATTTGAGCGGCTCACCACTTACAACGGACTTTCGTCCAACAGCATTACCGGTATTTTGCAGGATGCCCGGGGGTACATCTGGCTGTCGAGCAACAACGGCCTGCAACGCTACGATGGCAACCGCTTCCTCACGTTTAATAACCAGCCGGGTAATATTCCTGCTTTCGAAAATGATTATGTGGGCTTCGTGTACGAGGATTCGAAAAAGCAATTGTGGGTAGGTACGGGCGATAACAAGGTAGGCACCTTTGATCCGCAGACTTTTAAATTTAAAGAAGTGCGCGTTCACTGGTGGAAGTATGCGAACATCTACATCAATAAAGGATTTTTTGAATTCCGCGGGCAATGGCTGATGAATACACAGGACAATGGTGTATACCGCTACGACAGCGTGAAACAGGAGTTTAACCTCGCCGAAGATTTAGTGGCGCCGCCTGGCTGGCGGTTGCAATCGTACCTCGACGATAAAGAACGCGGCCTGCTCTGGATCAGCAGCTTCGACGGCCTGGCGGTGATCAATGAACGCACAGGCAACCTGAATTACCGCGGGCATAACCCCGATAAGAACCCGGTGATTGAGCGATACGGTGCTTTAACCAGCGCACATTGGTTGCACATCGATCAGCAGCAACGGTTATCATTTGTAACCTGGGAGGCGCAAAAGCCTTATCCGCTCATTTGCGTGTTTGACCTGAAAAACAATATCAGCAAGGAATATAACCTGGGTAAAGAAATAGGGCTTGGTTACCACGAAATATTTGGCCCGATGGAACAGCGGAACGGCCGCCTTTGGTACCACGGGCTCCCGTTCCTGGCGGAGTTTACCGGCGACAGTATACAGCCGTTTATTCCCATTCGCAACGAATACGTCACGGAACAGAGCATCCGCTTCGACCGGGTAGAGCGTCTTTTCGAGGACCGGGAGCAAAACATATGGGTGGCCACGGATAATGGGCTCTATATTTTTAACCCCGATGCCGAAGTATTTAAAAACGTTTATCCCCAACGTTATGGCGGCAAACCAGCAGAAGATGGAGTACAGGCCGTAGTACGCATGCGCGATGGCAGTACCTGGGTAGGCTGTTGGGGCGGCGGATTATATTTTTATGATAAAGACATGCACCCCGCGCCGCCGCCGCCGGGTCTCGATCCACGGAACGCGCACATGGTGTGGCACATCCGGGAACAACGAGATGGAGAACGGGTATGGGTGGGCATGCAGGCCGGTGAAGTACTGGTCTACGATCGTGCCACTAAAAAAGGTCGCTATTTTCGTCCCCCGGTATTAAAAGGCAGTACCATACGCGAGCTGGCAGAAGATAAAGATGGCAACATCTGGATGGGCGCGCAGGGCGGTTACCTCGTAAAATGGAACCGTAAAGCTGCCGGCGGCGATATTACCAAAGGATATGAACTCGTGATGAAAGAAGGGTTGGTGCACGAGCTGTACATCGACAAAGAAGGATACCTGTGGGTAGCATCAATGGGCTATGGTTGTTTTAAAATGGATACCCGCACCCATAAAATATTGGCCCGCTATAACTCGGAAGGAGGCGTGGGCAGGCGCTTATACGAAAACGTACCACACGATATTCTGCAATACGACGATACCACGTTCATCATCAGCACCGGCGCACTTAATGTGTTAAATACACGTACGGGCGCTATCCGTAATATTACAACGCAACATGGTTTGCCGGGCAATACGGTGTACGAAATGGAAAAAGATGAACAGGGCGACGTGTGGCTGGGTCTCGCTAACGGCCTTTGCCGCTGGAACCTGCAAAAAAACATCTTTACTTTATTCGATCGCCGCGACGGCATCCGCCACGATAATTTTTCCGCGATCGGATCCACGAAGCTGCCGGATGGCAACCTGGTATTCACCACCGATCATAACTTCGTGGTAGTGGATCCCATGAAAATGACGCAGCCTGCCGCCCCCGCAACGCCGCCATCACCCACTTTACCCTGGAAAATAAATCATTGCTGGTAGATTCGCTGACGGCCCTGGACAATGTGCTGCTGGCCCACGACCGCACATCGATTACAATTGGTTTCAGCGCGCTGACATACACGAAACAGCAACAACTGGCCTACTATTATCAACTCGAAGGGCAGGACGATGACTGGGTAAAGGCCGATAACCGGCTGCAGGCAATTTATAATTACCTGGCGCCCGGCGATTATCTCTTTAAAGTAAGAACACAGAATAGCGATGGCATCTTCAGTAAAGAAATCACGACGCTCAAAATTCATGTGACCGCCCCGTTCTGGCGCAGTTGGTGGTTTTACGGCGCATTGGCCATGTTATTCATGGGCATATTATACTGGATAGATCGCGAACGTATTAAACGGTTGATAGGCCTGCAGAAGATGCGGACACAGATTGCGGGCAACCTGCATGCTGCGGTAAACACCACGCTCAACAATATCAACCTGTTAAGTGAAATGGCGAAAATAAAGGCAGATAAAGACAGCAGCCTGTCTAAAGAATACATAGAGCAGATCAGTGAAAAGAGCCGCGAAATGATCGGTGCCATGGACGATATGCTCTGGACCATTCAGCCGGAAAATGACAGCATGCCCAAAACATTGCTTCGCATGAACGAGTTCAGCGATGGGTTGCAGAGCAGCCATGGTGTTATTGTAAAAATGGAGGTAGACGATAAGATCACCGTACTGGCGCTGGATATGAAGATCAGGCAGGATATCTACTTTTTATATAAAGATGCGCTGACCTACATCGCGCAATACGCCGAAGGCACCACCGTACTCGTTAATATGGACCTGGTGAAAACCCGGCTCCTGCTGAAGATACATGCGCCCGGTCCGTTTACGGTGGTGGAGGCCGTTGCCGATCAGCGGTACTTTGAGGCTATGCAGCAGCGTGCCGCGCAACTTCCCGCGCTCTTGGATATACAGGCCGATAAGCGCGGCATCTCGATCATTTTACAGGTACCGGTAAGATAATTATTTGCCCATCCACTTTTTGAAGTCGGCCACCTTTTCCCGGCTTACGATCGCTTCTTTGTCCACCTCCGGTTTCAGTTGCAGCATAAGGCGGTTCCCAAAATACTCGTGGATCTGCGCCACGCTGGTCACCGAAATATAAAAAGATCGGCTGATGCGGAAGTAGCGCTCCGGATTCAGCATTTCTTCCAATTCGTCCATCGTATAATCGACCACGAACTTTTTATTGTCGAAGGTTTTGAAGAAGTTAAGGCGGCCGTCGCTGAAGAAGTAGGCGATGTCTTCTACCTCAATAGACACTAACTTCTGCGCATTTTTTACCGGGAACCGCTTGCGGAATTCTTTCTGCTGAAGCTTCATAAATAGCTCGCGGGCCAGGTTGTCCATGTTTACCGCAGGCGTAGCATTAGTCGCGGCCGCATAGTGATCTTTCAGCTGGTGGTACTTTTGCAATGCCGCTTCCAGGTCTTCTTTCTGCACGGGTTTCAGCAGGTAATCGATACTATTTACCTTAAACGCTTTTAACGCATATTCGTCGTACGAAGTGGTGAACACTACGGCGCTGGTCACTTTAATGCGGTTAAATATTTCGAAGCTCTGTCCGTCGCTCAGTTCTATGTCCATAAGGATAAGATCGGGCGCCGGGTTATTTTCCAACCATTCCACGGTGGCAACGATGCTATCGGTTACTCCCGCCACTTCGGCGGCGGTGTCAACACTGGCCAGTGTTTTACGTATTTTTTTACGGCCAGGTCCTCATCTTCAACAATCAGAATTTTCATAAATCAGCATTTTTAGGGGTAGCAGTATGGGAAGTTTTTTCAAAGCCGATGGGACGGTTGTCCGGGTGCGCCCAAATTAACGGCAGCACTACCGTAAAGTTGCGTGCGTCTTCCAACACCGGAAGCCTTCTGTTTGCAACAACTGGTATTTCTCCGGATGTTCCGGATCCCGATTTTATTTGAAGGCGCTTTGATCAGTTTTAACTGGAGGTTATTGTTTACCGCCAGCCGGTTGCCCGCCGTGGTGAAAATGTCGATAACCAGTGGCTGCTGGCGTGACACGATATTATGCTTCACCGCGTTTTCCACCAGCAACTGCAGGCTGAGGGAGGGTAACAGGTAAGCCGCGTATTTTTTATCTACTTCTATCTGCAACTGTATCGCATCGCCGTAGCGTTGACGCAGTAATTCAAAATAAGAGCGGATAAATTTCAGTTCATTATCTAAAGATGATAGTCCATCTTCGTTGCTGCGCAACAAGTAACGGTATACCTTACTCAACTCGTTCAGAAAGGCATCCGCCTGCCGAGGGTCTTCGCTGATCAGCGACGATAATGTATTAAAACAGTTGAACAGGAAATGCGGGTTTACCTGGTTTTTCAACGATTCAAATTCCTGGAAAATAGATTGCTGTTGCAATTGCTCTTTCTCCGCCAGACTGTCCTTCCACCGTGCCAGTACATATTCAGCCTCCCAGAACGCCGTGGCGATCAGCGTCATCGAAATAGAAATAAATACCGGCACCGGTAGTTGGTTCCATTGAAACGAATAGCCGAGTATATGAAAACGATCGTATACATAAAAGATGCTCAGGAAGGTGCAGGAGGTAAACAGGATGTAGGTGAGCGCCAGCAGCAGCAGCCGTTTGCCGGTTTGCGGCATTTCCGGGAAGCGTACACGCAGCCAGTGCATAATGGCCAGGCATAAATACCATGACAGGAAGCCGGTTATCATCAATACGGGCACGGAGTAAAACCAGATACGCGGCTCGGTCCATAGTTGCCGGCCGTATAGCAAATGGTTCAGCAGCACACTGATAACGGGTATCAGTGCGAACACGGTGATCCATTCGGACCGTATGGGTTTCATCCATGCTTTCATCTCCTCAGGCTGTCTTCATTTATTAAGGGCAATAATACTACCCGCTCGGTTTCTGTGGCCGCGATCACGATTTCGCGGTGGCAGAGTAATTTATATTTATTGAGTACGTTGTCGATGCCGGCATCTGTTTCTTCAGTGCTGCCGCCGAGTTTAGGCGCCAGGTTGTTGCGTATTTCGAGCCAGCCGTTCGGCAGGCTGGTAATTTGTATCGTCAGCGGCTGATCGCGGCTCATGACGTTCGACTGGTAAGTATTCTCCGGGATCATTTGCAGCGTAAGCGGCGGTAATACCTGTTCACCCGCGCCGGCCGTTACGTTCACTTCCATTCGTATGGCCTCGCCGTACCGCGCTTTCAGCAGCCGGAAGTACGAATTGGTGAACTGCAGTTCAGTATCCAGCGAAACAAAACGCTCGTCCGTTCCCCGCAGCAAATACCTGTACACCTTACTCAATTCGTCGAGGAACTCCTCCGCCTGCTCGCGGTTTTCGTGGATCAAACTGGAAAGGGTATTGAAGCAGTTGAAGAGAAAATGGGGATTCACCTGGCTCTTGAGGCCCAGCAGGCGGCTTTGCATGTACTCCTTTTTCAGCTGCGATGTTTCCCTTAATGTCAATTTCCACTTGTCAAATCCATCGGCGCCCTCATGAATAAAGGTAATGGTGATATTAAAGACCATGCCTGCCAGGATGGTCCATTCGTAGCGGGCTTCGTTCATCCGGTAACCAAACAGCCGGAAGTGGTCGTAGCCCCAGAACATCAGCGTAATTAAAAGGGCGGTGGAAACGATAAATAAGAAAATAGCAATGCTGAGTCGTTTCATCATCTGCTCGTGCAGCGGAAACCGGTCGCGAAGGGTAACGGCGATCCAGGTGAGGCCCATCCACAGGATGCTGATCAGTACCGTCATAATCAAACTGGACCCTATAAACACATACCACTCCGTAAAGTATCGTTTGTCGAACATCACGGCGTTCAACACCACGATCATTACAGGCATCATCCCGCTAAAGATCAGCAGGTCCTTACGGGTGTATTGAGGCAGATGAATCATGTTAGAAATTGAAAAATAGTCATTTTCCGCGCCTGCCGTATGCCGCGGCAGGCTATATTGGGGATAAATACGCATGAATTGGGCAATCGCACGCATGAATTGGGACGGTAAAAATGCGCTCCGTTTGCCGTATACACTTCATATGGGAATTTCTACAGTTCATATAAGATCCGCTTTCCCGGCATCATTATGTCCCGCAACTTTGTGGTGTTATCATTCTTAAACACCCCATCAATACCCCAAAGAAATGAAAAAGAAATTGATTTTAAGGCTTTTTACCGCCGCAAAAGTGCTGGTAATAGCGGTGTGGCTGCTCGCGACCGGCGCCCTGGTGGCTTTTAAGGCCGAAAAGCTGTACGACGATGTATTCGCACAACTGGGCCTCAGCAAAGCTACTGCCACTTCCAGTATTAAAAACAGCTTCCTGCAGGGATACCTTCAATACTACGGCGCCCGTAATATGAAAAGCATCGCCCAGGGCGACCGCGAAGCCGTTACCCGCGATCTGCTTGCCTATACCAAAGAATATGTGCAGAGTGAGGAATTCAAAAAGGCTTACCTGGACCACCGCGCCAGCAACAAACCGCAGGAGCCGAAGCCGGCCAAAACCGAGCAGGAAATCCGCGCTAATTATATAGAAGAAACAAAGAAGGCGGTTAAAAACCTGGAAGATGGCCTCAAAACCATGAAGGACGCAGAAATGAAAAAGGCGCTGAACGAGTCGCTGGAAATGTTCCGTAAGAACCTGGAAGAAGCCGAAAAGAACAAAAGTGAGATGTTGAATATGATCATCGAAGGTGAGAAGTCCAATGCCGAATACAACAAAACGCAATATGTTAACGACCTGGCCGCCTGGAAGGAGGCCTATCCCGAAAGCCCGGACGGTTACGTGAAACAACGCCTCCGGGAAATGCTGGAAGCCACCGAAAATGTGGATTTCGGCGCCCAGCTTAGCGAGCGTAATGGTAAAAAGTATTTTGTAAATAAGGCTTACGAAGGCAAGTCTAATAATTGGAAAATGGCTTTCCGCGCCGGTAAGGAAGTAACAACCACTGCCCGGGTCTTTGCCCAAAACTGGTTGAAAGAGTTGAAGTAGTAAGTTTGATATGGATGTTTTAAGCGCCGGTGTTGTGTCCGGCGCTTTTTTATTTATATTGACATAAATACCACGTAATGAAAAAACGCCTTTCCCCGGGTTAACGTCAATGTTAATCTATCGCTATCTTTTATAGGCAGGTTGATTTTTGCTGCCCCGCTATTCTACCTTTACTGCGCTACAAGGCTTTACTATGTCCGACCTCCAATCCGGCAATATATGCGAGCAACTGCGGAGTGGCCACTTCGAAACATTTGAATGGCTGTTCAATACCTATTGGGATGAGTTATTCCAGTACGCCGCCCGTATTCTCGGCAGCCAGGAAGATGCGCAGGACGTGGTGCAGGATTTGTTCGTAAATCTCTGGGAACGCCGCGAAAACCTCGATGTAAGTACCCACATCCGCAACTACCTCTTTAGTGCCACCCGCAAAAAAATCCTCTGCAAGTTCCGCGACGATGGTTTAAAAGAGAAACATCTGGAGCAATTCATTCTCCATGGCGAGCTCCGTTCGGAGCTTACCCTCAGCAAAGTCATTAATAAAGATATCCGCCGCCAGCTGCAGAACGATTTGCAACGGTTACCCGAGAAAGAACGGCAGGTGTTCGAATGGTATCATTTTGACGAATTGAGCATCCGCGAAATAGCCAGCCGGAACGGCACGGCCGAACAAACCGTGCGCAACCAGCTCGGGAATGCCTACCAGAAAGCACGGCCCATCCTGGGTAAGCTTCTCATGTTCCTCTAGTCAATATTACCAAAATGTTAATCCCGCCTTCCCGATAGTTAAAACGGACCGCGACTGCAACTTATCATAAACAACGCAGTTGAACCAGTCGCAATTTCAGACATTAGTTAACAAGTACCTGTCCGGACAGGCTACCACCGAAGAAGCCGCCCTGGTAGACCAGTGGCTCGACGCGATGGCCGCGAAGGGTACTATGCCCGGTGGTGACCTTTCTCCCGAAGAAAAAGAGCTGCTGCGCCGCAAGATGTTTCTCGCCATCCGGAAGCGTACCGGCCAGCTGCCGCAAATTAAATCCTGGCGCCGTTGGGTGGCTGCTGCTGCCGTGGTGCTCCCCCCTGCCGTGGCTGCCTGGTGGTTTACTTCGCGCAGCAAGCCCGAATCCGTACAATACCCGGTGCTCAGCACCGGTATAGGCGAGCAGAAAATGATTCACCTGGGCGACAGCAGCCGTATCTGGCTCGCGCCTAATTCCCGGCTCCGCTACCCGGAAACTTTCCGCGACGGCCGGCAGGTAACCCTGCTGTCAGGCGAGGCTTACTTCGACGTAGCCCGCCAGCCCGAACATCCTTTCTCGGTAAAAGTAGAAAGCCTGCAGGTGGACGTACTCGGCACCGCCTTTAACATCCGCGCCTATAAAAATGCACCGTCGGTAGCAGTGGCGGTGAGCAATGGTAAAATCAGGGTGATGCATGGTGTGCGGGAACTGGGTACACTTACGGAGCAACAGCAAATCCTCGTCGCCAAAGGATCTTATGAAATAAGCCGCCATCAGATCGCAGCAGAAAATATCGAGGCATGGAAAAACGACCGCCTGTTCTTCGATAATACCCCACTCGCCGAAGTGCTGCATCGCCTGGAAGATTACTACCCCGTGCGTTTCGAAACTGTGGGCGAGATGGCCCAGGATATCCGTATCAGCGGCTCTTTTAATCTCCGCATGAAACCGGAAAACATCATGAGCATCCTCGAAGAGTTTACCGGTCGTGTTCATTTTAAAGCAACAAATAAAGGCATCTATACAGTAACTATTCAACAGTAGAACAACCTATCAACATACCAGATATGAAAAGATGTATTACTCATTCCGCAAGAGCCTTACTCGTGGCAGGTTTACTCCTGGCCTGGGTAACGGCTAACGCGCTCGCCCAGGACAAAGGACTGGTGCGGCAGTTGAACGTAAAAGCAGGTCCCCTGGCCGATGCGTTGCGCCAGCTGCAACGGCAGGCTTCTGTAGACATTGTTTACGATGCCGCCGTATTAAACCGCTACACGGTAAAAGAACAGGAGTTTCGCAACCGGGAGGTGGAAGACGTGCTGAAAACTTTATTAAAAGGCAGCAACCTCCAGTTCTCCGAAAAAGAAGGGGTAATTATGATTAAGCCCTTACAGCAGCAGGCGCCGAAGACCGCGATCAAAGGTGCGGTGCTGGATGCCGAAAACGGGAACGCACTGCCGGGCGTAAGTGTACAGCTGAAAGGCAGCGGCAATGGCGTAGCCACAGACGCAGCGGGTAATTTTTCCATTATGGTGGATGATGCTTCCAGAGCGGTGCTGGTGTTTAGTTACATTGGTTATAAAAGCCTGGAAGAACCGGTTAAAGGCCGCTCCGCCATTACGGTACGACTGAAAGCCGACGCCAGCACGCTCAACAGCGTGGTGGTAATTGGTTATGGTCAAACGAAAAAGGCGACCTCACCGGCGCTATTTCCAGCGTACGGCGCGAAGACTTTAACAGCGGTGTATTTTCGTCTCCTGAACAGCTGTTGCAGGGTAAAGTGGCCGGTCTTAATATCACCCGCAGCGGCGATCCTAATGCAACGCCTGCTATCATTCTGCGCGGTCCTTCTACCATGCGCGGCGGCGCGGCGCAGGAACCGTTTTATGTAATCGATGGGGTGCCGGGGGCGTCTATCCAGCTTGTGGCGCCGGACGATATCGTATCTATCGACGTACTGAAAGATGCTTCGTCTACCGCGATCTACGGTGCACGTGCCACCAACGGTGTAATCATGATCACCACCCGTAAAGCAAAAGACGGCCAGTCCTGGTTAAGCTACAATGCTTACGCGGCTACCGAAAAACATCTAATACGATTGATGTTTTGTCCGGCGATCAGCTGCGGGCATACCTCGAGAAATACAACAGGAGCCTGGCGCCGGGCAATAACGACGGCGTTAACACCGACTGGTTTAAGGAAGTAACCCGCAGCGGTTTTTCTCACAACCATAATATATCCTTCGGGGGAAATAATAAGAAGACGAATTACGATGCAAGCGTGAACTATCTGAACAACGAAGGTATCATGAAAGGCTCTGCGCTGAACCGTATTATTCTCCGCGGTAACCTGGAGCAGCTGGCCTTCAACGACCGCCTGAAAATCGGCGTATCTGTGAGTAACAGCATCTCCAACCAGGAAAACATTCCCCAGCTGGTGTTCCAGAATATGTACACTTACCTGCCTACCGTGAATATCAAAAACGCGGATGGTACTTATAAGGAGGATTTCAGCCGTACGCGCAACTACCTGAACCCGGTATCGCTCATTTACAATAACCTGGACCATCTCAAAACAAAGCTGATGCTCGGCAGCGCCCGTGCAGAACTAAAAATAGTGGACGGACTGCGTTATACGTTGAGCATGTCTATGCAGGACGAGCAGCTGAACCGCAACATCTACAATAACCGTTATTCCGGTCTGGCGCAGAACACGAACGGTCTCGCCGTCCGCAACGCCTACACCAATACCAAAAAGATCCTTGAAACCTTCCTGAACTACGATCGTACTTTCGGTCAGCACGACCTGAAATTACTTGCCGGTTATTCCTGGCAGGAGGATCGTAACGGCGATGGTTTCCAGGCTTCTGCAAGAGGTTTTGTAACCGACGGTATCACCTACAATAACATGGGCCTCAGCGATCCGCCCGCCGGATTCCTGCCCGACTATGGCAATACCAATATTAAAACCCTGCGCTTCATTTCCTTCTATGGCCGCGCCAGTTACAGCTATGCAGATAAATATATTGTGTCTGCCTCCCTCCGCCGCGACGGCTCCTCCGCATTTGGCGCGAACAACCGTTGGGGCCTGTTCCCGGCACTTTCCGGCGCATGGCGCGTGAAGCAGGAGAACTTCCTGAAAAATGTAAGCTGGCTGGATGATGCAAAAGTGCGCGTAGGTTATGGTATTACCGGTAACGCCCGGGGCTTCGATCCGCTGATCGCTGTATTGCGTTACGGTACAGAAGGCCGCTTCTTTTATGATAACCGTTATATCAATGCCATCAGTCCCCTGCAAAACGACAATCCCAACCTGAAGTGGGAACGTACAGACATGCTGAACGCCGGTGTGGACCTGAGTTTCCTGAACGGCCGGTTGAATGTGGCAGTGGATTACTACGTGAAAAATACTGCTGACCTGATCTGGACATACGCGGTGCCTTCTACCATGTACCTCGTGGATGTGCTGACGGCCAACGTAGGTAAGATCAGCAACAAGGGTATAGAGTTGCAGTTGGATGCGGTTCCTGTGGCGGCAAACGGCTTCACCTGGCGCACCAGCCTGAACCTGGCGCATAATAAAAATACCGTGGAGTCGCTGAGCAACAGCACTTTTGCGATCGACTCAATCCCAAGCGCTTACCTGGGTGGCAAAGGCAATGGCAATCCATCGCAGCAGGTGCGCGAAGGCAAGCCACTGGGTGCTATTTATGTAGCACAGTATGCGGGTAAAGATGCGAATGGCAAATCCCAGTTCGTGAAAAAAGACGGCACCCTGTCTATCGCAGTTCCGCTGGCCAGCGATTATGTATATGCCGGCAACGCGCAACCAAAGCTGATTTTCGGTTGGAACAACGCTTTCTCTTACCGCAGTTTTGACCTGAACTTCTTTTTCCGCGGTGTAACGGGTAATAAAATTCTCAATGGAACACTGGCGAACCTGAACAGCCCGAACGATGGCGAGAACATTAACATTCCTGTATTCTCTTTAACAGAAGATTACGGCGATGCGAATGCACACGTGCTGAGCACGCGTTACGTAGAAAATGGTGCTTACCTGCGGATGGATAATGCGACCATTGGTTACAAAGTGCCGGTGCATAACAACTACATTAAAGGTCTGCGCATTTACGCTTCAGCCAACAATGTGTTTGTTGTTACAAAGTATCGTGGTATCGATCCTGAAATCAATATGGGCGGGCTGGAGCCTGGTGTTGATAACAACAACTTTTATCCTAAAACCCGCTCCTTCCTCTTGGGTGTAAACGTTAATTTCTAAATTTTTTATTCTTCTCAGATATGAAAAAGATATGGTTAATAGGCGCAGCGGTTTGTAGTGTAATGACTGCTTGTACCGATCTGGACGTGCCTGTGGAATCAGAACTGACGAGCAGCAACTTTCCTACTACACAGGAAGGCTTTGCAGCTGCTTCCGGCCCGGCTTATACACAGCTGGCCAGCATTTACGCAGTAGAATATTGGAGAATGCAGGAGCTAAGCACCGATGAGGCAATCATTCCGGCGCGGGGCGGTAACTACAACGACGGCGGGCAGTACCGCGACCTCCATAAACATACCTGGACCGCTGATCACACCAACATCAACGGCTGCTGGAAATGGGGTTACAGCGGCATCAACAAATGTAACAGTATTCTTGTATTGTTCGAGCGTGCTCCGGACGGTGCTGCCAAACAGACGGCGCTGGCGGAAATTAGGGTGATGCGCGCCTTTTTTCATTTCCTGATGATGGACCTGTACGGCAACGTACCTATTATCACCAAATTTGGCGCTACCGAAACGCCGAAACAAAGCACCCGCGCAGAAGTATTCACCTTCATTGAAAAGGAATTGAAGGAGGCATTGCCCGACCTGAACGATGGTCCAACTACCGCGAAGAACTATGCGCGTCCGACTAAGTCAATGGTGTTTGCGCTCCTTACCAAAATGTACCTGAACGCGCCGCAATACGCCGCTAAAACCATGTACCCCGAAACCGTGGCCATGGCCGACAGCGTGCTGAAACGCACCTACTTTTCACTGGATGGCGATTACATGAGCATCTTTGCCCCGGAAAACGGCCCGCAGATCAAGGAAACCATTTTTGCGGTGCCTTACGATCCTAACTATATTAAAGGCAACCACTTTACACGCTTTGGCTTGCATACCTCGCTACAGGCGAAATACAGCATTCCTTTCCGTCCGAGTATTGCACTGAGCACGATCGCTTCCTTCTACCAGAAGTTTAACCTGCCGAACGATACGCGTAATGCCACCTGGCTGGCGGGCAAGCAGTTTGATTTCAGTGGTGCACCTATCAATATAACCACTACTAAAAAGGGGCTGGACCAAACTATGCCGGTACCGACGGTAGTGCCACGATCGTTTGGCAGCTGGAGTTTATCCCGGAACTTACCTTGGAAGATGTGCCTAACATGGACATTGGGAACGACGAACTGGGCAAGGCACAGGGAGTGCGCTCCATCAAGTTTTATCCTGACAAAAATGCCAATACACAAGACCGTTACCAGGGGCAACGACTTCCCCGTATTGCGACTGGCGGACGTGATGCTTATGAAAGCGGAAGCGATCCTGCGTGGGGCAGCACCTACCGTGATTAACGGCGAAATGCAAACAGCCGACGTGCTGGTGACTAAAATCCGTACCCGCGCTAAAACCACGGCAGCAACCGGTGTTACCCTCAATGACCTGCTCGAGGAGCGTGCCCGCGAAATGGCCTGGGAGGGCTGGCGCCGTAACGACCTGATTCGCTTTGGTAAGTTTGAAGACAAATGGGGCTTTAAAGATAATGATGAAAGTTACCGTCGGTTGTACCCGATCCCGAATAATGAGATTGTGCTCAGCGGCGGCAACCTCACGCAAAACACTGGTTATATTAAATAAATAAAGAAAGAGCGGGACATACGTTCCGCTCTTCTTTTTCATAGATAAAATGAATTAAGACAGACCGGGCAACAGCAACTGCGGCGGGGAAACGTAAATGATGAATATTATTATCCGATAAAGGGAAGTGAATCGTTGATTAGCAGTGGTATTTGATAGGGGATGAAAGGCGGTCTGCAACTGTCGTTGCGCGAGCTAGCCGGGGTTTGTAACCGGTAGCCGCATGTTAGCGGTATTTGGTTATAGGGGCTTATGAATGAAAGGCCGTCCTTGAACACCAGTGGCTTACTAAATAATTTTGGGGCTAAATGGTAGTTCAAAAATATAATGGATTTTTTATTCATGCACGAGGGGAAATACGCAATTTTCCCTTGCGTATTTATACGCATCGGTCAATAGGGATAAGGGTTTGTGTAAAATTCCAGAAAAATACACAGGAGAGCGGGCAAGGAGTTATGGAAGATAACCGCATCCTATAGAGATCATTTGACCATCCTTACTGAAATGGGGGTATTTTGGTATAAATGCACCTCGCCGAAACCATAGTAAAACCAGGCATCTCCGAAGAATAGTATAGGGAAGAAGCAAGCCAGGAGCAACCCTGGCCCTTTCGCTGCCCTTTAACTGCCCTTTGCCTGCCCTTTCCCTACCGGTGGAAAGCGGGCGGACGCAGGAGCGGGTGGGCAAAGCAGTTGAAATAGAAAAAGCGTTGTATATCAACGCTTTTTGAGAAGTTACTTGGCGAGATAGGCGCCATCTATCGGGTAGTAGCTGCCCGTTACAAAAGAAGCCTTGTCAGAGGTAAGCCAGATAACGAGTTCTGCCACCTCTTCGGCTTTACCCAGCCGCCCGATGGGATGCAGTGAAATAAGCATCTGCTTAGCCGCATCATCCATGATATCCAGCAAGGGGTGGCGATAAAGCCGGGTCCCACAGCGTTTACGCGAATGCCCTTCGCGGAATACTCCAGTGCTGCGTTCTGAGACAGGCCCACTACGCCATGTTTGGCTGCCACATAGGCACAGGAGTTGGCAAAACCCACCTGTCCCAGTATCGATGCCATGTTAACGATAGACCCGCCGCCCTGTTTCTCCATCTGCGGAATCTGGGCGCGCATGCAGTAAAACACGCTGCTCAGGTTAATGCTGATTACCTTGTCGAAGTTTTCCACGCTCAACTCGCCTGTCGGCTTAACGTCACCGGCGATACCCGCGTTGTTGCAGGCCGCGTCGAGCCGGCCATAAGCCTTTACGGTAGCCGCAACCAGCTGTTCGCAGTCCTGCGGGCTGGCCACGTTGCATTTCACAAAAATCGCCTGTCCGCCCAGCTCTTTGATTTTCCCGGTCACCGCCTGTCCATGTTGCTCGTTAATGTCCGACACCACCACTTTTGCCCCGTGGTTGGCATACAACAATGCCGTAGCTTCCCCGATGCCCGAGCCGCCGCCCGTTACCAGGGCCACTTTGCCTTCAAATAGTTTTTCCATTGCGTATTTTTTAGGTGAAAGAATCGATATTTGTTCCGGTATGGGTTGGCAAACAATAAAATAACACAGGTGTAGTTATATTGTTTGTCGGCTTAAACGTTAAATTTTTCCCGTTATGCCTGTGTGCAGAACCTTATTCTTTTCTTTTGTCCTGTTCCTTTCGCGCGGCCTGTCTGCACAAAACCTCGTTCCCAATCCAAGTTTTTCCGACATCAACATTTGTACAGAATATGCTTCGCCCTGCGAGCCGGCTGCCTGGTGGCGGGTTGCGCCGCATGTCCGGCGCGCTTCGCCGATTTTTAATCCCAGCGGAGCGGGCAGCGGCGAGAGTTATATACAACTGGAAAGCGGCATGATGGCGCAACAGCGCCGCGAGTATATGCAAACGCGACTATTGGCGCCGATGAAGCCGGGTAAGAAGTACCTGATCACGGTGTACGCGGGCTCGCGCGACGATGCCGCACCGGGTATAGACCTGCTGTTTGCCGAGCATGATGTTTACGCCATGTTTGTACAACGCCTCGATTACACGCCGACCATTGAGCTGCGTAAAGCCCAGCAGATCAAATTCAACAAGCCCTGGCATGTTTATCAGTTGGAGTATATACCAGACAAACGATATACGAACCTTATCTTAGGCGACTTCTCACCTTCCCGTGTGCCGCGTAACCATGAAGAATCAGGGCCAAAGTATCTCTGCGTGGACAGCATCTGCGTAGAACCAATCGAAGCCAAAGAAAAACTCGATCCCGCCATGGTGAGGAACGTGTACAACGAACATCACCGGCATACCCTGCCAGATGCTTTTCTTCGCGATCACGGGCTTGACCTGGTCCGTATGGTACCCACCGCTCCCACAGACACCAGTGCGTGGAGAAAGTGGCAGGATTTGTCGCAAAAGCTGCATTCCCGCGGCGGCAGGGTGACCATCGATCCTAAAATGCGGGAATTGCTGCAGAACGGCAGCTCGCATTGCGATACGCTGATCATCGGCAGTGGCATTTTTATTAATAATGGGGCGGGACTGAATACGGATTTCGGGTTTGTGCTGGATAGCGCCCTGCAGTATTACGAAAGCGGCAGGTCCGGTAAGATAAAAGTGATCGGGCACGTGAACCAGCCGGGCACCGACCGGTTTAACGAATTGCTGTCGGTCGACAGGGCAAAGGAGGTGGTAAAACACCTGTATACCGCGCCGGGTTTAGTTACGATGATTTTGAAGTAACGGGCATGGGCCGCAGTAAGCCGCGGTACGATACCGGCACGCTAAAAGGCCGGCAGGATAATGAACGGGTAGAGATTATTGTTTGCTCGCCGCCGGTATTTTTGTCTGAAGTACCGCCCGCACCGCCAAAGGCGGATACGCTGGTGATTCCGGACGTGCTGTTTAAAACCGCCAGCGCCGCACTGGAGCCACGTTTTATGGCGAAGCTGGATTCAATGATACAAAAGATTCCGAAAGATAAGGTGGAGTTGCAGGTGATCGGTCACACCGATAATGAAGGCACCGACGCGTACAACGACGACTTATCGCGGCGCAGGGCCAGTACCGTCTCCACTTTCCTTGGCATGAAAGGATATGGAGATAAAGTGCGGTACATTCATGGCGAAGGAGAACGCCGGCCCGTAGCTACCAATGCCACGCCGGAAGGCCGGCAGCGGAACAGGCGGGTGGAGATTATCATTCATAAAATAGTGGATTAATCCGTTTCGATTAAGGCATATACCTGGTCGTTCAGGTACGGTCCACCAGGGTTCATGGCGCTGTAATCGAGGTTGATCCAATATTCGCCTTTCATTTCATGATATGATATTTCGCGTACTGGCGGGTGATTAAACAGGTGTACGATCGCCTGTTTGATGAGTTCAAAATCTTCTTTATTACCACAATACAGCTCCGGATACGCGTGCCCGCGGATAAGTACGATCCTGCAACGCGCCCCGATGGCTTCCAGGCACGACGCCATTAAAATAGAGTGGTCGTCGCAGTCGCCCCCAGCCCGTTCTGGATCGTTTCCTGGGGAGTAGCGAAGTATTCATCGCGTAACACATCATTCACATATTTAAAGTTCTGGCGAATGTATTTGTACAGCGACAGGTAGCGGACGATCTTACCATATTTGGGAAAATAATCGTCGAAGTAGTCGAGTGAGTGTTGTACTGCGAAGTTGCGCACGACAGAATCCTTGTAGGTCATCTTTGCGCGGATGCCTTTCACCGTTTTGTCCCGGTAAGTCTCCACCTTTCTCGGGTAAAAGCTCAGGATGTCCAGCTGTTTATTGTCGCGCGAGCCCCAATTACCCTGTACCATACCCTTGTAATCGTTCAATACGTTGCCGAAGCTGTAGCTGTCGCGGAACAGGTTGATCACCAGTACCCCAAATACCAGCACGAACGCCGGGATAATCAGCGGCTTAAAAATCCACAGCAGGAGCCGGGTAAACAAAAACGCCGTTAAAATAGACAGGAAAAGGTCTATATGGAGAGTGCCCAGCTTAATCGGCGGAATAAACCGGTTAATGTACGGCGCCATTGGCAACAATGTCAGTAAGCTCAGGAAGTTGAGCAGGAAGGTCTGTATGGTGGTATATTTCCTTTCGTCTAATGCCATGGCCTGTAAAACCTTAAAATTATGCCAGAAAATGCTTACTAGTCAAAAGTAAATAATTTATAACTGACGTGAAATTAACTCTAAAGAACGTTGCTTGCTCATTATGAAGGCATTATTGACCGGCCGCCACTATAAAAAAACTCCCCGTCCTTTTGGAGGAGCGGGGAGCTTCGTATAGTGGTTACAACAAAACGATCAGAAATTGCCTACCAGGTAATTTACCGCCTGCTTAAATGTGGTACCCTCCCGGATAATTTCCACTTTTTGCAGGGCGTCGCGCTTTTGTTTGTCCATTTCCAGCTGGTGGTAAATTTTGTGCAGCGTGGCGAAGTTCTTCAGCGAAAACAATTTAAAGTCAAGTCGTTGTGCGCTGTCCATAGCGGTTTCCGAAATACGGATTGCCTTGCTGTAATCTTTTTCGTGGAAACAGATTTGCGCGTAAATGATCTTATGCAGGATATCGACCAGTTTGGCGTTAAAGAAATCAGCCGAGTAATATTGCTTTAAGATTTTTTCAACATGCGAACTGATGCGTTTAGCGGGCGCCAGGTTGCCTGTTGCCATATGTGCCTGTGCTTTCCAGCACAGCATCATTAAACGGAAGGGGTCTGTCTTCGAAAACAAGATCGAAGGATAATGCTGAAACAGTCGCTGCGTAAAGTGCAACATCTGTTCATTGTCGCCCAGTAGTAAAAAGATGTAACACATGGCGCGATACACGATCTCTTCCGGCACCGAAAACGGTTTTTTAGCCGAGAAACTCCAGTGACGGGCGTAGTTGCAGACCTTTTCTTTTACCTCTTCATTACAGATGCCGAATTTCAGGTACTCGTAGATGAACAGGAACACCTCGTATGGTGTAAGCCACAGCTCACTCATTGATGGCTCACTGGCGCATATCTTTTTAATATTGTTCAGCTCAATTTCACATTGCTCTGCATCCAGCTGAATAAGCGCCATTACAAACAGGTTGCTCTTGATCTTCAGCTTATCGTCGGAAGCCTCGGCGAGCCCCATCAATGAATTCAGCACCTTGCGCTTTTTGAAATGCACGAAGTCATCACTGATAAATGAGCTGATCGGGTGTTTGCGGAAATACTCCGGCGGGAAGATGTTTTTCAACATGGCATGCTTATTATCTTCATGTTGATAATGCAACACCGTGTATTCCAGGAGGTTTGCTTTTTCCACCACCATCAGCGGCAGTACGAATATTTGTTGAATCCCGATAATGTTCTGTTGTGTGATCGCATACCGCAGCAGCCATTTGAATACTGCAATCCGGAAAGGCGACTGCGGGAAGTAATTCACTACCCTTTGCAGCATTTCTTCGGAGATCTGCATATTGTTCTCCAGGATAAAATGCATGGCAGTGAAGTATTCCAGCAGGAAGTTGTGCGCAAAACGCACCTTCACGTGGAACATGATCTCCTGGCTTAAATTCTCTTCCACCAGGATGTTGTCCGCGATCAATTCCTTATAGGCGGGAAACAGGTCGGCATTTTTATTAAGCAGGATGCTTTTATCCGCATACTGGCCGTTGCGGCCCATGTCCAGCAGTTCGAGGAGCTTATAAATGATCTGTACTTTGAAGCTGTTGCTGGACGAGTTGAACACCCTGTTTTGTATAAACCGCGATGTAATCTCGAAAAGGCTCAGGTTTTCATCGACGAACGTTTGTTCTGGTGATTCGTTGAGCTGGCAGAACAGTTGCAGATAGTAAGGATGCCGTAGCTTTTGCAGGAATCCATCGCTGAAGGTGCGTACCGTAGCCGGTTCGAAGCGGCAGTTGTAGAGTACCGTTTTTACATCCTGTTCGGATAATTGCGGTATATTAATATTACATTCCTCATCCATTTCCTGTCCCAGGTACCAATACCGGCGGAACGCCGGGTACTGCTGCGCCTGTTGGAAGACTTCGCCCCAGGTGCTCGAACGGATGCTGAGTATTACTTTCAGCCACGGGTGCAATCCGTTGGAATATACAAAGTCTTCGAGTTTAGTATATAGCAGTTTCAACTTATCAGCACCTAATGCAATTTCATCGAATCCGTCTATGACAAGTACCAGCCGGCCGCCTTTTTCTTCGAAATAGTGAGAGAAGTAATCGCGGAATGTTTCGCCATTGCCCAGGTGCAGCTGGTTGTCTAGCCAGGAAGATAGTGAGAAGCCTTTCAGCAGGAGGTTGCCGGCGGCATGTGCATGAATGAACCAGCAAATATCTTTCTTATGCGCTGCATCTTTTCCCAGCCAGAAGTGTTCGGCGGTATGTACCAACGCTAGCGATTTACCCCAGCCCGAAGGTGCAATGAACACGGTGGCTACGCAATTACTTTCGAGAAAGCGCTCGACGTGCGAGAGGCAGTACTGTCTGGGGACGGTATGCAAAAACGGGATGCCGGAGCGGTTCTTTAACGTCATCAAGGTATAATGCGAAACAGCATTAGCCTTGGCGCGGATTTCCGTCCACTTTTCCTGGTCGGCGGGCTGCTCTGCGGTATCCGTAGAGGCAGTGCGCCGATAATAATGTGTCTGAAAATCATCCCAGTCTTTGTACTGGCAATATTGCGCGAGCGTATTCAGCGTATAGCGTGAAAAGCTATGCTGGGCGAGCGCAAAACCGAAAAAACGCTTGAGTGTGGTCTCGCTGATCAGTTTTCCTGTGGCGTCCAGGATGGCCTGGGATAAAAATTTGCAATGACCCGGAAGTAGCTGATTGACACCAAACCTACGCAGCACCTCGTTCTGCAGCGTTACGATGAAGTCATACGATAGATCAATCATACGGGGACAATTAATGGATTTTCACAATTGGATTTGCAATCAGGGCTTTAATGTCATATGTACGGCTAACGCGGTACAATGGATTTTCGGTTTTTGTAGGAATGGACACGTTTCTCTTCATAAAAAAGGCACACAATCATCAATCGTGTTTGTTTAAGGTTTCAAAAAACATACAAACAATTCCTTCATTAGTATGGAATCATTTATTAAGTGCTGGCGGGCTGCTGCTAATCCGGTTATCAAACTATGAAAATCAATGTTTTACGGATGCCACACAGGCTTCGACGGCTTCGCTTAAATGTCATATTTACACTGCTTCAAATTGGTCGTTTCATCTATTCACCTATTTATAAAGACGCAAAATCAGCCTGCTGGGGTGATCGGAAAATAGGAAAAATGAATAAATATTTTCTCAAAATGAATAAAAATGAACAAAAAAACAGCACTGAATAGATGAGCGGCGAAAGGCCCCGAATGAACGAGAAAGAACGCTTACCGAACACAATATGCAGCCTACTTTCGTGTAGGCGTGTTGTTGGAAGACAGCTGAAAAAACCAAAGTTGAATGTTCAGGAAAGCATCTTTTTATAGATTGATAACCGTCGCATACACCTGCTGTTTTGACTGAATATTTCTTCCCTGATACCCGAATTAAGCTATAGCTGCCATCTTGGTTGCTGTGGTACATCCGTTCATTATTCTTTTTAACCATTGTTCGCTATGAGTTCAAAAGCTACTCCTAAAAGCCTTTGGCGCGTATTTACTGTCGTTATGAATTGCTTGTTGCTGGCCTTTTTGCCGGCATCCGACGCTTATTCCCAGCGCGTATATGCCTCCAGCCAAACAAACGGCGTTACCGGTCTGTTGTGCCTGGCCTGTAACGTAGACAATCCAACTAACTCCGTAGGCAGCGGTAATCTGGACGATTACGCGCAGTTTAATGTAACCGTAGGACTTGCGGCCTCTGTTTACCAGGTGCTCAACTTCCCGGCGGTAAATCCCAACCAGGGATGTGACTCGCTGGTAATCGGTATTGGCAGCAGCAATGATGTGCTGGCAGCCAACTTGTTAGGCGGCGTAACTGTGAGCACCTACAACGGAAACAATACCACCCCGCTGGAAACATTCCCCGCTTCTACTTCGTTGTTGCGCCTGCTGGCAGGTTCGCAGCGCGGCGAAATTGTTTTGCGGCCTACCCAACGATTCGATCGGGTGCGCATTACGCTCAACGGCGGATTGTTAGGAGCACTAAGCAACTTTCGCCTGTACTATGCCTATCGTAACCAGGTGCAACTGACCCCACCGAACATTACGACCGGCAGCAGCATATCTACTTGTAGCGGCAGTCCTGTTACTTTGCAGGCCTCCACCACTACACCGGGTGCGGTTATTTCCTGGTACGATGCGCCCACCGGGGGCAACCAGCTGCCTACACCAGGTAATCCACAGGGAACTTCCATCTCTGTTTCACCAACGGCCACTACTACTTATTATGCGCAGGTGTCGCTCGACAACTGTACTAATACAACCCGCTCCGCAATCACTGTAAATGTAAACCCGCTGCCGGCCGCGCCGGTCATTGCGGTAACGAACCAGGTGATCTGCGGCGGACAGCAGGCTACCTTCAGCGTATCTGCCCCTGTTGCGGGTGTCACCTACAGGTGGTATACGGTGCCGTCTGGCGGTACCGAAGTGGGTACGGGCACCTCCTTTACCACGCCGACGCTGAGCAGCACTACGGTGTACTATGCCGAAGCAGTGCAAATTGCCACTGGTTGTGCCAGCACCAGCCGTGTACCGGTAACTGCTACTGTTAATCCTACACCTGCGGCGCCAACTATTACACCAACGTCTATCACCATACAGGGCGGTTCAACTGCTGCATTCAGCGTACAAAACCCTGATCCGTCTGCCACTTATACCTGGTATAACCTGTCAACAGGTGGTACTGCTTTGGCTACCGGCACCAGCTTCACTACTCCCGCGTTATTCGCGACTACCAGCTATTACGTAGAAGCACGCTCTAACCAGGGTTGTGCCAGTCTTACCCGTACGCAGGTAACTGCAAATGTGAATGTGCAGAACAATGTGCCGTGCAGCTTCGCCACCCAACAGGTGAGCCCTGTTATTAATGGAGTGTGCCTGCTTTGCGGGGTAAGTGATCCAACATTAGCGGTGGACACTGACACCAGTTCTGCTTCCACAATATTTGCAACCGTGGGCGCATTGGGTAGCTCTGGACAATTGTTGCAGTTCCCGAATAACTATGCGGCAACTGACAGTATTGTGCTGGTGCTTGAAACGCCGGGTACGCTCCTGGCTTTAAGTGCCTTGTCTTCTATTACGGTTACTACCTATTCGGGCACTACATCTAATAACGATACGCGCGGGTTAAACGCGGGATTAATCAATCTGCAGCTAATCAGCGGCACCAATAAATACCGTGTGTCATTTGTTGCGGGCAATAATTTTAACGGGGTGCTTGTGTCTATTAACGGTCTGTTGAGTGCATTGCCGCAACTGCGTGTGTACTATGCCGCAGTAACCGTGCCACAGGCCGTTCCAACCAGCGCCAGCCTTAATATTTGTACGGGTTCTTCCGCTACGCTTACCGTTACCGCTCCAGCAAGTGCTACCGTTAATTGGTACGATGCGCCAGCTGGCGGCAACCTGGTTGTTGGTAATACAACAACTTATACAACGCCGGTGTTGACCGCTTCCCGCACTTACTATGTTGCCACCGGCAAGTATGGTTGTGAGAACGGATTGCGGGTACCGGTAATCGTTACGGTCAATACGCCGCCGGCAACACCAACCGTAAACACGTCAAATCTTACTGCCTGTGCAGGTGATAGTGTGACTTTTGTGGCAAACGGTCCCGCAGGTGCAACCTTCTATTGGTATACAGCGGCAACCGGCGGCAGCCCGATCGACAGTGGTGTAACGTTCACCACTCCAGGTCTGAGCGCTACCACTATGTTCTACGTGGAAGCTGCGAATAATAGTTGTGTAAGCGCGGCCCGTTTCGCGGTAACAGCTACTGTAAACGATGCGCCAGCCAGCGTAACGGAACTCCACCAGTGGCTAACATTGTACTGGGACAAACCGCCAGCTTCGCGGCATCGTCAACCACACCGGACCTGACCTTTAACTGGTTTAACCAACCTGCTGGCGGTACTTCCATATTTACCGGTTCAAACTTCGTAACACCAGCACTCGTAGCAAATACTACTTATTATGTAGAAGGGATATCCAATACTTCAGGCTGTAATACCATCACACGTTCCCCTGCTACTGTGATAGTTGGCGGCGGCGGTGCGAACGACGTGCCCTGCGATGTGGCTACTGCACAAACGAACGGTGTGAATGGCGTTTGCCTGCTGTGTGCTGTAAATAATCCCCAGCTCGCGATTGATACGGATGCTTCCACCGGTACAGACCTGCGTGTAGGCGTAGGTTTGCTGGGTGCCTACGCACAACAAACTTTGATCTTCCCGTCTGCAGGTAATACGGGCGATAGTATCATCTTCTCTATCTCGGTGCCATCCTCATTGGCTGATGTGGGCCTGTTGAGTACCGTACAAGTAGCAACTTATAATGGTGCTACCTTTAATAATGACCTGCAGTCAGTAAACAGTAACCTGCTGCAACTGCGTTTGCTGGGCGATAATCGTACGGCAATATTCACGCTGCCTGCTACGGCGGCTTACGACCGCGTAGAAATCCGTCTCAACTCAGGTGTTGCCGGTGCGCTTACGTCTGTTTACCTGAACTATGCAGCGCGTAAAGTAGCCGTGCCCACCTTCCAGGCGGATACGGTAACGATCTGTACCGGTAACACGGCCATCCTGAATGTGACCGCTCCTCCCGCTGGCGTGACCTTTAATTGGTATACATCGGCTACAGGCGGTACGCCGTTCTATACTGGTAACAGCTACCAGACAGCCGTGCTTACCCGCGATACAACTTTCTATGTAGAATCAGTACGCACGGTATCCGGTTGCGTGAACCCGGTACGTTCCGCTGTACGCGTTGCGGTTGCGGCATCCGTGCCCGCGCCTACCGTTGCTGCATCGGCGGTAACTGTTTGTGCCGGTAATCCTGCTACGTTAACAGCCACCGGCCCTGCGGGTGCAACCTTTAGGTGGTACGCACAACAAACAGGCGGCACTGCGCTGTTCACTGGCGCAGTGTATACAACCGCTGCACTGGATAGCTCCGTTCTTTATTATGTAGAAGCTGTAAATGCAGGTGGTTGCGCGAGCGCGAACCGTACAGCGGTACAGGTGAACGTAACTGCCGAACCACCGGCGCCGGTAATTAATACCACCTCCCCGGTAGCCTGTGAAGGTAGTGCTGTAACACTGTCGGCTTCCAGTAACGTGCCTGGCGCTACTATCAAGTGGTACGCCAACGCATCGGGCGATACGGCTATTGCCACCGGCAACAGCTTCACTACACCAGCGCTAACAGCGACAACAACTTACTATGCGGGTGTGGATGCCGGACAGTGTTCCAGCTCCAGCCGCACCGCGGTAACGGTAACGGTATCTGCACGGCCAGCGGCACCAACGGCAACCATAGCGCCTGCCGGACAAGTGCCATATGGCCAGACGGCAACGCTGACCGCAACTTCTGCCACGCCGAATGTTACGTTCCGCTGGTACAGCGATTCAACCAGTACGTCACCGCTTGCTACGGGCAACAGCTTTACCACACCTGCCCTGTCGAATACCACAAGGTATTTTGTAGAGGCAGTATCTAACGTGAGCGGTTGCGCCAGCAATGCACGCACGGCCGTTACCGTGACCGTGGATCGCAACTTCGATCCGGGTTGCGATGTGGCGAATGCACAGGATAACGCTGTTGGCGGTATTTGCGTAGCCTGCAACGTAACCAACCCTGATAATGCGGTTGACAATGATCTCAATAACTACTCGAACCTCCACGTAACATTGGGTGTTGCAGGTGCTTATTCCTCACAAACCCTGCGCTTCCCGTTCGCTTCAGGTCCCGGCGATTCTGTAAGATTGAAACTGGAATTACCAGGTTCTGTGGTGAATGCTGGTCTTTTAGGCGCCATCTCGATTGCTTCTTACAATGGTGCCACGTATAACAATGATCGCATCCTCCTGAATGATAATCTGATTAAAGTAGATGTGCTGGGTGGCGCTACCGGGCAGGTGATTGTCACTTTTGCTCCGGCGGCTTCGTTCGACAGGGTTGAGCTCAGGCTGAATTCGGGTCTGGCGCTCGCGCTGTCCGACCTGCGCGTTTACTACGCGAATCGCGTGATTACTGCTCCGGTAGTAACACCGCCTTCTGCAACTATCTGTGCAGGTTCAACGGTGACCTTCACCGCTACTGCTTCCGCGGAGGCGACCATTAACTGGTACGATGCTCCGACCGGAGGTACCTTACTAACCACCGGCGCAAGCTATACCACACCACAATTGAACGCTATCACTACGTACTATGTAGAGGCGGTACGCACTGCTAATGGTTGTGCGAACCCGATCCGCACACAGGTAATGGTGAACGTACGTCCGGTGCCGCAACCGCCGGTAATTACCAGTGCAAACCCGAGCATCTGCGCAGGACAAACTGCCACACTGAGGGCAACCACTACTGATGGCAGCCAGGTGCGCTGGTACGATGCGCCTGTTAACGGCACATTGCTGGCGACCGACAGCACCTTCATCACGCCGGCACTGAACTCGACCACCATCTATTATGCAGAGGCTTATAACGGTACTTGCTCCAATAGTGGTGCGCGAGTTGCGGTAACGGTTACAGTCGGTGCGAATGTGATTCCGCCCGTGCTGGATAATGCTAACCAATCTGTATGCGTTGGCAGCAATG
The DNA here is from genome assembly GCF_023156195.1 of Chitinophaga sedimenti. GTDB lineage: Bacteria > Bacteroidota > Bacteroidia > Chitinophagales > Chitinophagaceae > Chitinophaga > Chitinophaga sedimenti. Next base: position 4,611,218 of record NZ_JAKUKA010000001.1, on the reverse strand, counting down.
CGGTAGTGAATGTCGTGTCGCCGGTAGCTGGTTATACCTACACCTGGTACACATCACTTACGGGAGGTACACCAGTGGCGACAGGGCCTACCTTTACCACACCGGTGCTTACTGCCAGCACTATCTACTATGTAGAGGCCACCACAACGGGCGGCACCTGCGCAGGGGGCAGCACCCGCGTGCAGGCTGTGATCAACGTGAGCGCAGCTCCTGCATTGCCCGTAGTAGTGAACCCAACGCCGATTACTTGTATCGGTACATCTGCCCAATTGTCAATTCAAAACCCTGTCGCTGGGGTTACTTACACCTGGTACAATGTTGCTACAGGCGGCACACCGCTGGCGATAGGCACCACGTTTAATACCCCCGCCCTTACAGGCACCACTACTTACTATGTATCTGCCGTGAACAGTAATAATTGTGCGAGCAATGGCCGCGCATCGGTCACTATCACCGCAAATGCGACACCGAATACACCTGCGCTTACAGATGCGAACGTGACCGTTTGCCGCGGCAGCAGTACTACCCTGCAGGTAGCCAATGCAGTGGCGGGCGTTACCTACACCTGGTACGATGCAAGCGTTGGCGGAAATGTGGTGTTCACCGGAACATCTTTCGCAACACCTGCGATCAATGCGAATACCTCATACTATGTAGAAGCCAGCCAGCCTGGCGGTTGTGTGAGCAACGCAAGGGCTGTGGCAACGGTAAGTATTACCGACGGTCCGTCGATGCCGGCCGTATCTGCGGGACCAACCATATGCGCCGGCAATAGTGCAAGACTGCAGGTGATTAATCCGCAGGCAGGCATTCTGTACAGCTGGTTTGATGCAGTTACTGGTGGTAATCAACTGGCGGAAGACAGTGTATTCTTTACCACACCTGCCCTTAACGCTACGACTACTTACTACGTGCAGGCATCTGCGGGAACTTGTGCAAGCAGCTCAAGGGTGAGCATAACGGTTACAGTATCTACCACTGCCGGGACGGTGACGCTGGTGAATAACAGCCTGACTGCTTGTCGCGGCACAACCGTGACCTTCAGCGTACAAAATCCGCAACCTGGGGTTACATATCGTTGGTACGATGCGCTCACGGGCGGCAACCTGGTTGGTACCGGTGCAGATTTCACAACACCTTCGCTCACTGGCAGAAGCTCCTATTTTGTAGAAGGCATCAGTGCTACCGGCTGTAACAGCCCAAGCCGCACTACGGCAATCGCCAATATTATAGATCCGCCAACACCACCGGCTGTACAAGCGCCAGAGGTGACTGTATGTCGTGGTAATACTACCGTACTGGCCGTAGACGGTGAAGATGTCAACTACATCTATCGTTGGTACGATGCGCCAACAGGCGGTAACCAGGTAGGTTCCGGCGGACAGTTTACCACGCCGGCCATGAATGCTACGACGACTTATTATGTAGATGCAGCCACTACCAGCGGTACCTGCGTGAGTGCCTCCCGGACAGCGGTAAAAGTAAATGTGGTTGAGCAGCCGGCAGCACCGGTACTGGCAAACGCCGGCATCGTATCAGCCTGCGCGGGAGCAACGGCTACGTTCTCGGTACAAAACATCCTGCCTGGCGCCACCTATCGTTGGTATGATGCGCCGACCGGAGGCAACCTGGTATACACCGGTGCGTCATTTGTGACAGGCGTCCTCTCCGGCCCGGCTACCTACTATGTAGAAACTGTGCTGAGCGGAACCTGTGTCAGCAGCACAAGAGCGCAGGCTACTGCTAATATAACAGTGGCGCCTGTAGCGCCGGTGATCGCAGGGCATGATGCAGCGATTTGTGCGAACAACAGGGATACCCTGACCGCTACATCACTCACGCCGGGCGTTAGTTTCCGCTGGTATAGCAGTCTTACAGAGACTACGCCGATATTCACCGGTAATGTGTTCATCACGCCGTTACTGACAGCGACCACCACTTATTATGTGGATGCGGCATTACCGGGCGGCTGTGTAAGTGCCATCCGTACGCCGGTTATTGTTGAAGTGGCACAGCCGCTTGCGATGCCGACCGTAACAGTACTCGATACAGAACCGACATCGATTACCTTCCAGTGGAATGCGGTAGCAGGCGCTATTGCCTACCAGGTGTCGACCGATGGTGGTATTACCGTGCAAACGCCAAGCTCTGGTCTGACCGGTACTTCACATACCATACAAAACCTGGTGCCTGGTCAAACGGTGACATGACCGTTCGTGCAATTGGACTCACACCTTGTTCGAATAGTGGCTGGTTCCTGGGTGCATCCGGAACTTCCGATAATCCGAACGGCAATGTAGTGTTCATCCCGAATGCCTTTACGCCGAATAATGATGGCAGCAATGATATCCTGTATGTCTATGGCAACACGATAGCCAAGATGTCGCTGCGCATCTTCAACCAGTGGGGACAACTGGTGTTTGAATCGAAAGACAAGGCGAAAGGATGGGATGGTACCATGAGTGGTCAGCGCCAGCCGGTGGGTGTATATGTTTATGAATTCATGTCGACGATGACCGACGGCACGAAGATCAATAAACGTGGTACTATCACGATTATACGTTAATCCCGCATTACAAAGCGATCATCTTATAAAGCCGGAATGGGCAAGCCTCTGCAGGCAGTTCCATTCCGGCATATTCTGAAAACCAAGAAAAAGCATTTTTATGAGAAGAGTAGCCATCTTCGTAATGTTGACCGTTGTTTCCTGCCTGCCCAAACTCGCTTCGGCACAGGTAGATCCTCACTTTGCACAGTATTATGCCTATCCCTTATGGCTGAACCCTGCATTGGCGGGTATTATCGACGGCGACTACCGTATTACGGTAAACCATCGCACACAGGGTACCAATATTGGTAAGCCTTATTCCACTACCGCCATTTCTGCGGACGCAGCTACTAACAAAAACATCGGTGTGGGGCTGACGCTTTTAAACATGGCGGCAGGACAAGCAGGTTATAATTACTTTAATGCTATGGCGTCCGTGTCTTACAGCGGTATCAAATTCGGCCGCGAGAACTCGCAGCGTGTGGTATTTGGTATACAAGCCGGTTTGATCAACAGGCGGGTTGATCAAACGAAATTTCAGTTGGGCAGTCAGTATAATCCAATTTCCGGATTTGATCCAAACATTCCTTCCGGAGAAGCATTGAAAGCAACTTCCTCTTCTGTGTTCGACGCCAGTGCGGGCGCGCTTTACTTTGACGGTGATCCGCAGCATATGTTCAACCCTTTTGCAGGTGTTGCTGTGGCCCGGCTCACACAACCTGAAGATCCCTTTGTAGCGGCGGATGAAGAAAGCCCAAATCTTCCGATGCGCTACCTTGTACACGGAGGTACCCGCATTAAAGTAACAGATCTGATTGGTGTAACACCACATGTATTATATATGCGCCAGGGTAATGCCGAAGAAATTGTCGGAGGTGCTTATGCGCAAATCAAAATTAACCCGGAGTGCGATCTTATGGGCGGTTTCAACTATCGTCTGCATGATGCTGTGGTGCCCTTCGCTGGGTTCCAGTACAAAGGTATTACACTGGGCCTAAGCTATGATGTAAATGCATCCGACTATCGCCGTTTCTCCAACGCCAACAACGCATTTGAGTTGTCGCTGTCGTTTATTGGCCGTAAACGCCGGATACTGCAGCCGGAATATTTTATCTGCCCAAGATTGTAAAACACGTTACAACACAAGGAAAGGGAATCGATCACAAATGACCTCAGACTATGAAAAAATTTACACGCATCTGGCTGTTTCTGTTGTTGCTTTCGGGGAGTTATGCAAACGCACAGTACGTAATGGACTACAAACGTACTGCCGATAATTATTTTGAAACAAGAGATTACTATTCGGCCGCCCAGTATTATAATCGTGCGCTTGGTTCTTTTAAAGGCGCCTCGCCCGAGGTAAAACCATACCTGCCCGAAAAAATGGCGCCCAGGAAAGGGCGCAAGTTTAAAGATCATGAGCAGATGATGTTTCGCCTGGCGGAGTCTTACCGCATGTACTTCGATTACGGTAACGCCGAAAAACGTATGCCGAGGTGCTGGCTATGCCAAACGCTTCGACCATGTTTCCACTGGCCAGGTTCTGGTACGGCGTAACACTGCGCGCCAATGCGAAATATGATGAGGCGCTCAGCCAGTTTCAACAATTTAAACAGGAATATAAAGTATTGGATGATTACAGTAATCGTGTAAACCTTGAGATCGCATGCTGCGAATTTGCCTCTAATGAAATGAAAAAGCCCAGCCGTTTTGAAGTAACGAAGATGGCCGGTAATATTAACCAGGGCGGCGCGAACTACGCAGCCGCGCAACCGGACCGCGGTACGTTATACTTTACCTCTTCGCGCCTGGATCAGGCCGAACTGGAAAAGAAGAACAGCCCCTTCGTAAATAATATTTACGAAGCTGTTGCCGGTGAAAACGATAGTTACAGCGGCGAAAAGAAAGCACAAATTCCGGTCGCCAAGGGTTTTGACCAGGGAACACCTGCATTCAGTCCCGATGGAAACACGCTGTATCTTACCCGCTGGACCACTAAAGACGGCGTGAAGCTCGCTACAATTTTCAGTTCGTCAAAACAGGGCGATACCTGGGCCGAGCCCAAGCCGCTGGATGCTGCCGTGAACGTGGCGGGCTACAGTTCCAAAGAACCTTTCGTAACGCCCGATGGCAAATACCTTGTATTTGCTTCCAACCGTCCGGGTGGTATGGGGAAATTCGACCTGTGGTTCAGTACGATTGTCGATGGAAGAATCGGCACCGCGCAGAATATGGGCACCACCATCAACACAAAAGATGAAGAGCAGGCGCCCTTTTATGATGCGAAGGCCAAGGTGTTGGTATTTAGTACAGATGGGCGCATTGGCTTTGGTGGACTTGATTTTTTCCAAAGCAAGGGGAGTTCGGCAACTGGAGTGTCCCCGAGAACATGGGAACACCACTCAACTCACAAAAAGATGATGTGTATTATGCGTCGGCCGATAGCGACCTGGGTATGCGCAAAGGCTATATCAGCTCCGACCGCGCGTCTGTCTGCTGCCTGGAAATTTACAGCGTGAAGCGCAAATCCAAAATGCTCGGTGGTATGGTACTTGACTGCGAAACCCGCCAGCCGCTCAGCGGCGCCCGCGTAACGTTGCTCGATACGATCAACAATAAAATCATCGATCAGCAAACGATAGATGCATCAGGCCTGTACACCTTTGAAGTGGAAGTGAAGAAGCGCTACAAGGTGCTGGTGGAAAAGGAAAATTATTTCAGCAAGGGCATGCAGGTAAGCACGAATCCATTGGAAAATATGGATACGCTGATGAGTCCTTCGTTGTGTCTTAACCGCTACGAAATAGGGAAGGCGATCATCCTGAAAGATATTTTCTACGATTATAATAAAGCAGATTTGCGTCAGCAGTCGCTGGTTGTACTCGATACCTTATACCAGATTATGATTGATAACCCGGCCATCACCATTGAGCTAAGTGCACATACCGACAGTAAGGGCACCGATGCTTATAACCTCAAACTGTCAGAAGCAAGGGCGCAGTCGTGCGTAAATTACCTTATCAGTAAAGGTATTGCCCGCTCCAGGCTTGAAAGTAAAGGTTATGGTGAGTCCAAACCTATTGCCCCCAATAACCTGCCGAACGGCAAAGACAACCCTGACGGCCGACAGCTGAACAGGAGAACTGAATTCAAGGTATTACGTAATTAGACGAAACCCGAAAGAGATCGTCACGCACAAAGAAGCTGGCTGGAAAAGCCAACCATATCCTTTGAATGAGACCATCATAATAATAGCCGGAAGTTAATTCCGGCTATTATCTTTTTGGGGAAACAATTTGGGTTCCGTTTAACTAAAATCTCTTCTGTTGCGATTATTGAGCCTGGTACATGTTCGCTTTTGCAGCAACGCTGTCTGTGCCAGCCGCTTTCTTAAACGAAATGATTGCAAACGCAGGGCGTTTCACCAGTGAGTCGAAAGTGAATTTAGTACCGTTGAGCGTTTTGATGTTGCTCAGTGTAGCGCTGATTGTAGAACCTGTTGCAGTGCTCTTGAAGGGAGAGAACTTGAACAGCGTGTCTGTAGTCGGCGTACCGATAGAACCTTTGATAACGTTAAAGAAGTAAGTAGTGTCTTTAGTCGTTTTGGTCAAAGTGATCTTCAGGTTGAAAGAAGAATCCGCGTTTTCAGTAGCAGTGATGTCAGCAGAAGCGCCACCAGCAGCAACGAGCGCGTATTTCTTGTTTCTTGCAGAAGGGCTGTCATCTTTGCTGCAGGCAGCAAGTGTAACTCCAAATACGGCAGTAGCCAGCAATCCCAATTTCAGGGCGTGGTTCTTAAACATAAGCATGATTTCCGTTTTAAATAAGTTTGTTTTCCGTTTAGTGGATCGTTTTAATCCATGTGTTAAACGAGGGTTAAGAAAAGAATGTTACAGCGAAGGTTAAAAAAATGTATAAAGCACCTTCTTTATGTTGAGGTAAATGTAGCGCTGTAAAGCATTTCAGAGGGATAAATATTTTTTTGTTTTCCTGTTACTCCTGCCAAAGCATGGTGCAACATCTAAAACAGGGGTATTGTTTTTTGTAAATTTTTATAATTACCTTCGTTTACCACAATACAATGAATATGATCTGCTAATTCAGACCGGGTACTTCCCGGTCACCGCCTAAGTGCCACCCCTTACAAATACCGGAGTTATGCTTCGGATCAATTTTATTTACAGCTACGTCATCAAACTACTGCTATATGCAGCTGGTAGCGCGTTTGCGCATAATACGGGAGCTACATTATTCAACATAAATATTTGCAGACAATGCAACAAGTCACGGAATCAACATCCCGCACGGGTAATTTTTTCAAACTATTAAAAGAGGCAGTTACCGGTCAGGAAAAGGAATATACTTCGGGCAGCATCGATAAAGCGATCTTTTTGCTCGCTGTTCCCATGGTACTCGAAATGTTGATGGAGAGCACCTTTGCACTGGTCGATATATTCTTCGTGGGCCGTTTGGGCAAGGCCGCCGTGGCCAGTGTGGGCCTGACGGAGTCAGTCCTTATGATTGTTTATTCCATCGCGATGGGTTTAAGCATGGCCGCAACAGCGGTAGTAGCAAGGCGCACCGGCGAAAAGGACCCCGACGGCGCGGCGCACTCCGCCATGCAGGCTATTTACATCATGACCGGCATATCCATCCTGGTAAGTATCGCCGGATTTTTCTTTGCAGATAAGATACTCGCGCTCATGGGTGCCAGCGCCGATGTGGTGAGTGCAGGGCACAACTACGCACGGATTATGCTCACAGGTAATATTGTGATCATGCTGCTTTTCCTGATCAACGGTATTTTTCGCGGGGCAGGCAATGCCACCATCGCGATGCGCTCACTCATCATTGCCAATGTGCTGAACATTATTTTATGCCCCGCACTGATTTATGGCTTTGGACCAATACCCGCGCTGGGCCTGGATGGCGCCGCTATCGGCACCACGATTGGCCGCAGTGTTGGTGTGCTTTACCAATTATATCACCTGTTCATTAAAAAGAGTGGTATTCACATTGCGGCGCGGCACCTTGGTTTTGACCCGGAAATTGTAAAACGTACGGTAAAAATCGCTTCCGGCGGAACGGCGCAATATCTCATCGGCTCGGCCAGTTGGATTTTCCTGGTGCGCATAATCTCTGTTTTCGGAGAAGAGGCTCGCCGGTTATACGATCGCTATCCGCATGATCGTTTTTACCATGTTGCCCGCCTGGGGACTGGCCAATGCGGCTGCTACACTGGTGGGGCAAAATCTCGGTGCACGGCAGCCGGACCGGGCCGAGAAGTCAGCCTGGCGGGCTGCCTTCTTTAATATGGTCTTCCTGGGTATTGTGTCGCTCGGGTATTTAATAGGTGCGCCGGTCATGATGACCTTCTTCAGTGATGATCCGAAAGTGCTGGAATACGGTGTGCAGTGTCTTCGACTGGTAACGCTCGGTTACATCATTTTCGGGTATGGCATGGTGATATCGCAGTCGTTCAACGGCGCAGGCGATACCCGCACCCCAACGATCATCAACCTGTTCGGGTTCTGGTTTTTCCAGATCCCGCTGGCCTACGCGCTGGCGGTAATGCTGGAGATGGGCCCGGCCGGCGTGTTTGTTGCCATTTCGGTGGCGGAGTCGGCCATTGCACTGGTGGCCATCGTGATTTTCCGCAAGGGACGCTGGAAGCAGGTGAAAGTATAGGGATAAGCCTTACCTTTGCCAGCGTTCATAAGGATTTAATCATCAAAATACTATTACATGTCCCTCACGGTTGTAGGTACTATGGCGTTCGACGATATTGAAACGCCCTTTGGAAAGTCAGACAGGATCATCGGTGGATCGGCCACATTTATTGCCTGGGCCGCATCTAACTTCGTAAAGCCCATTCACCAGGTTTCTGTGGTTGGCGGCGACTTCCCGCAGGCCGAACTGGATGCGCTGACCGCCCGTGGTGTTGCACTTGAAGGCGTGGAAATCAAAAAGATGAAAAATCCTTTTACTGGGCCGGCAGGTATCATATGGATATGAATACCCGCGATACCACGGTAACGGAGCTGAACGTACTGGCTGATTTTGCACCTAAACTACCGGAAAGCTACCAGAACAGCGACTTCCTGATTCTCGGTAACCTTACCCCACAGGTACAGCTCGACGTCATCAAGCAAATGAAAAAACGTCCGAAGCTGATCGTGATGGATACCATGAACTTTTGGATGGAGGTGGCGCTCGATGATCTGAAGAAAGTACTGAAAGAAGTAGACGTACTCATGATCAATGATAGTGAGGCCCGCCAGCTCAGCGGTGAATTTTCGCTTGTGAAGGCAGCCAGGAAGGTGCTGTCCATGGGGCCCCGTTACCTCATCATCAAAAAAGGTGAACATGGTGCACTGCTGTTCCACGAGAACCACGTATTCTTCGCACCGGCGCTGCCGCTCGAAGACGTATTTGACCCAACAGGTGCCGGCGATACTTTTGCAGGCGGCTTTATTGGTCACCTCGCTAAAACGCGCGACATCTCCTTTGAGAACATGAAAACCGCGATCATCGTGGCTTCTGCCATGGCTTCCTTCTGCGTAGAGAAATTTGGCGTACAGCGTCTCCGCGAAATCACGCAGGAAGACATCGCCAGCCGCATCGAGCAGTTCGTTCAGCTGGTAAACTTCGATATCGACCTGGTATAGTTTTATCTTTTAAGTGGATATAAAAAAGGGCGTACCGTTACGGCACGCCCTTTTCGTTTGTATATATTAATATAATTACTGACCGTATATGTTGTTAAGCAGTGCCGCCAGCCGCAGGCCGCCTTTCAGCAGCTGGGTGTTGAGGTCGTTCACAAAAATGTAATTGTAACGGTAGCTCAGTTTTTCCTGGTCCTGGTACGGGCATACACTTTATCGCTCAGGATGTGCGATTCGTACAGCCAGTCGATGATAGTGCCGGCCTGGTAAGACTTTACCTGTGTAGCGGGCGCGATGTCCAGTATTTTAGTGTATTCGGTATAACTATACTGCTGAAATTCTATCAGGTGCTCGTCCCAAAGACGGTGCAGGTTAGAAGGGCGGTCGAACCAGAAGATCTGGATCTTATTGCCTCCCTGGTCCTCGTCACGGCCTACGTGCAACGGTTGGTGCAGGTCGCCCACCAGGTGTACCAGCCATTTCAGGGCTTCTACCTTTTTTTCTTTAGAGATGGAAGGGTTTTTCAGCTGCTGGCTCATGGAAAGAAGCTGTGTATACAGGTTTTCTCCTTTCATCGCCCGCAGTTCCTTTTCAAATTCCGCGCGGGAAATGTTCCCGGTGAAATCCACATAATGCCATTTGGAGGTATGATTGTACTTGTTGGTGGTATCCGATTTAATAAAATCCGGCCAGTTGGATATCATGGCCAGGGTTTCGCGGCCAATGAGGCTGGCCACGCCTTTTTTCGCTTTTTCGCTCAGGTGGTTGCTGGCGATTTCCCCTATTACACGGTGTCCGATCGGTCCCCAGGCATGGGCTTTGCCGGCAAAGAGCAACGATATTACAGCCAGGCTACACAGCTTTGCACAATATTGGATGTATTTGTTCATGAATGAGTAATTTTGATCGAAAGTCGAACAAAAATATGAATTGTATGTAAAGGCCGACCTTTTTTGAAACCATGCAAGGGCCTTTGCACCACGAAAAACGTTATTACCACATGAAATTTAAGATAAACGCCCCCTACGAACCCGCCGGCGATCAGCCGGAAGCTATCCGCAGACTCACCGAAGGTGTAAATGAAGGTGACCGGTTTCAAACACTGCTTGGTGTGACCGGCTCCGGTAAAACCTTTACTGTGGCCAATGTGGTGCAGAATGTGCAGAAACCGACCCTGGTGCTCACGCATAATAAAACCCTGGTCGCCCAGCTGTACGGGGAACTCAAACAGTTCTTCCCCGATAATGCGGTGGAGTACTTCGTGTCGTACTACGATTACTATCAACCCGAGGCCTATATGCCCGTGAGCGATACTTATATAGAAAAGGACCTCGCCATCAACGAGGAGCTGGATAAACTGCGCCTCAGGGCCACAACCAGCCTTCTCTCCGGCCGCCGTGACATTATCGTGGTGGCATCGGTATCATGTATATATGGTATGGGTAACCCTACGGAATACGCGAACAGCATTATCCGTATTTATAAAGGACAAACCCTGGCCCGCAACACGCTCCTGCATGGACTGGTGAATTCCCTTTACTCCCGTACCACCGGTGATTTTAACCGTGGTAACTTCCGGGTACAGGGCGATACGGTGGATATTAACCTGCCATATGTGGATTATGGCTATAGAGTTACCTTTTTTGGCGATGAGATAGAGGAGATCGAGAGCTTCGACGTTACCAATGGCAAACGCATCGGCACAATGGAAAATGCGGCCATCTTCCCGGCTAACCTGTACGTGGCATCCAAAGATATTATGCAGCAGGTGTTGTTCGAGATCCGGGACGAACTGCTGGCCCAGGTGGAATATTTTAAAGCCAATGGTAAGTTGATAGAAGCCCAGCGCCTGAACGACCGCGTGAACTACGATATCGAGATGATCCGCGAGCTGGGCTATTGTTCCGGTATCGAAAACTATTCGCGCTTCCCGGACAGGCGTTTGCCCGGTACCCGGCCGTTCTGCCTGCTCGATTACTTCCCGGAAGACTTCCTGCTGGTAGTAGATGAGAGCCATGTAACCATTCCACAGGTAAGCGGTATGTATGGCGGTGACCGTTCCCGCAAACTTACGCTGGTGGACTTTGGGTTCCGGCTGCCGTCTGCGATGGACAACCGTCCGCTCAACTTCTACGAGTTCGAGAACATGCTGAACCAGGTGATTTTCGTTAGTGCGACTCCCGGTGAATACGAATTGAAACAGACCGAAGGTGTGGTGGTGGAGCAAATCGTACGCCCAACGGGACTGCTCGATCCGCCTATTGAGATCCGTCCGAGTAAAAACCAGGTGGATGACCTGCTCGAAGAAATCGACAAACGCATCCTGAAAGGTGACCGTGTGCTGGTAACCACCCTCACTAAACGCATGGCCGAGGAAATGGACAAATACCTGCACCGTATCAATATAAAATCAAGATACATCCACTCGGAGGTGCATACGCTGGAGCGCGTGGAAATCCTGCGCGACCTTCGTTTAGGCAATATCGATGTGCTGGTGGGCGTAAACCTGCTGAGGGAGGGCCTTGACCTGCCGGAGGTTTCGCTGGTGGCGATATTGGATGCAGACAAGGAGGGCTTCCTCCGTGACGAACGTTCGCTGACGCAGACCGCCGGCCGGGCGGCACGTAACGTGGATGGCCCGGTCATCTTTTATGCAGATAAGATGACCGAGAGCATGCAACGTACAATCGACGAAACCGACCGTCGCCGCGAGAAGCAACATGCGCATAACCCGGCGAACGGCATTGTGCCGCGCACGGTAAAGAAGACAGTGGAGCAGATTATGGGACAAACTTCTGTGCTCGAGATCAAAACTTACGATGAAAACTCTCCCTACGCCGTACACGACGAGGCCTCGCCGGTGTTGCAGGTGGCCGAAGATGGCGCAGCTTATAATAAAGATGTGGTAAAAACCATTCCGCAGATGGAGAAGGCAATCGCGAAAGTGCGCAAGGATATGGAGAAGGCGGCCAAGGACCTGGACTTTATGGAGGCAGCCCGTTTGCGTGATCAAATGTTCGGTATGCAGCAGGAGCTGGAAGGAATGAAACGTAAGTAGGTTAATCCACGTTTATTTAGGGCGAAGATTTGTAAAATCAACATAGAATTATTTTTAATATGAATGTGTTTCGATTGTATGATTGTGCTATGAATATTATCGAACCTAATATTTATAATATTGGTATACAATAATTATGGAGCAATATATCGAAACACCAGTAACGCGAAAGATGTAAATTTTGAAAATTTTTGATTTCAATGTTAACTGAAAGTTAAAACACTGATATATAACTATTTATGATCCTAAAATGGCGTGTTAAGCCAATCATAAGCACCCCGAAAACATTATTTATATTATTTCTATTTTATATGTGATTGACTTAAGTCCCACATTTGCCCCAACATTTTCGATTTTTTCCAAATTTCATGGCTTGTATTTGATTTTTTAAACCGTAAGTATACTTTTATTACGAAATTTAAAATCAAACGCTATGAAGAAAAAAAATCATTTCAGGATTATCTCCCATTTATTTTTCTGGCAATAATTGCTGTTGCGGGAATTTTTTCGAGGTACCGGCAAGTTTTTCAGATCCGGAGGGTAAATATAACTACGGCGATATTGCCCGGATTCTGGTGGCTTCTTCACTCGTATTCCTGATGACCCCCGGTTTGTCTTTCTTTTACGGAGGTATGGTAAACCGTAAGAACGTAATTTCTACCCTGATGCAAAGCTTTATCGCCGCCGGCGTTATCAGCGTTCTCTGGGTAGTAGTAGGTTTCTCGCTCGCCTTTGGTGATTCTATCGGCGGTTTCATTGGCAACCCTGGTACCTTCCTTTTCTTTAAAGGTGTGCCTTCCAGCGGTCCGTGGCCTTTGGCTCCCACCATTCCTTTATTGCTGTTCGCACTGTTCCAGATGAAGTTTGCGATCATTACGCCCGCCCTGGTAGTAGGTGCCGTGGCCGAAAGGATCCGCTTTACTTCTTATGTACTGTTCATGGTGCTGTTCAGTCTCCTGGTATACGCGCCTATCGCGCACTGGACATGGCATCCGGAAGGCTTCCTGTTCAAACTGGGTGTACTTGACTTTGCAGGTGGTACCGTGGTACACATTTCTGCTGGTTGCGCTGCGCTCGTGGGTGCCCCGGTGCTGAAACGCCGTAAAGATCACGTAGAGAAAAAGAACTGCAGCCTGCGAATATTCCTTTCGTACTGCTGGGTACCGGTTTGCTCTGGTTCGGCTGGTTCGGTTTCAACGCAGGTTCTGCTATGGGCGCTAACGGTCTGGCTGCTTCTGCCTTCGCTACCACTAATACTGCTTCTGCAGCTGCCGGTCTCTCCTGGTTATTCTTCGATGTGATCCGCGGCCGTAAACCGTCAGCACTCGGTTTCTGTATCGGTGCGGTAGTTGGTCTGGTAGCCATCACGCCTGCAGCTGGTTTCGTAGGTATTCCACAGTCGATCTTTATCGGTTTTATTGCCTCTATCGTTTCTAACATGGTAGTGCATTGGAAATCTAAATCTACCATCGATGATACGCTGGACGTGTTCCCCTGCCATGGTGTAGGCGGTATGGTAGGTATGCTGCTGACCGGTCTGTTCGCCACCAAAGCGGTAAACAGCGCTGCGGCCGACGGTTGGTTCTACGGTAACTTCGAGCTGTTCAAAAATCACGTGATTGGCCTGGCCATCGTAGTGTCTTACAGCCTGGTGATGTCTTTCCTGATCTTTAAACTGATCAACCTGATTCACCCGCTGCGTGTAACTGAAGAAGAAGAGCTGAGCGGTCTGGATGCCAGCCAGCACAACGAACAATACCACCCGAACAACATGAAAGTTGGTGGTAACGGTCAGCTGAAAGAAGAAGAAATGATTGCTGGATAATACGCCTTTCAAATCCAGATACATAAAAGGTATATCTCCTGTTTCGTCACCGCGGCGCGGTTGGTAGGGCTTCTATTGCCCGCTCCGCGGTGATTTTTAAACGGAAATCCGTTTGTTGACAACATCAAGGAAAAAAGAAACAATAGCCTGGTAAATTGATCATCAGTTAAACGTTTATGAAAGTAGTAATGGATGTAATAAAACCTCAAACACCATCTCAACAGCATTTTCTATAGCATAGCAAATAGCAGCTACCCTCCATTTATCAACCTAAAATTCAAAGCATGAAGAAAGTTGTATTGACTTTACTGGCTGCTTCATGGGCATTCTATGCCCAGGCGCAGGATTCGACCCGTCTTTTACCAGAAGGATTAAAGATTTCAGCATCAGCGGATGTGTACTACAAGTTCAATTTTAATGAGAATGTGTCGGACAATAAGACAAGCTTCACTAATTCCCACAACTCTTTTGAGCTCGGGATGGCCTCGTTGAAATTGGAGCATTCCTTTAAGAATGTAGGTTTCGTAGCCGATCTCGGTTTCGGCAAACGTGCAGAAGAATTTTCTTATAATGACGACAATACCCGTTTCGCCATCAAACAACTGAACGTATATTATTCTCCTGCTTCCTGGCTTAAGTTTACGCTGGGTGCTTATGGCACGCACGTGGGTTACGAGCTCGTGGATGCTTACCTGAACCGTAACTACAGCATGTCTTACATGTTCTCTTACGGTCCGTTCTTCCATACCGGTGTTAAAGCCGACATGTCGTTCGGCGCGCACAGTTTAATGGTAGGTGTATTTAACCCCACCGACCTCAAATCCGCCTCGTTCACCAATCACAAATACGTGGGCGCACAATGGGGTTTTTCTCCATCCAGCGCACCGTTTAAGTTTTACCTGAACTATATCGGCGGCCGCGATACCTTCCAGGTGCGTAATGACCAGGTAGATGCGGTGATCACTTACCAGGCATCTTCTAAGTTCGGTATTGGCTACAATGGTACCGTAAGCCACTACAAAAACGGCGATACGCACGACTGGTGGGGTTCTGCACTGTACCTCAACTACGACCCGACCGAGAGCTTTGGTTTAACATTGCGCAGTGAATACTTCTCCGATAAAGACGGATTGAAGATTTTCACCGATCCGGCGAAGTTTACCGAAGGTGGTAGTGTGGTGGCGTTCACGCTGTCAGGCAACTACAAAGTGGGTGGCTTTACGCTCGTGCCGGAATTCCGGCTGGATCAGGCCTCTGAAGACCTGTTCTCCAAAGGCGACGTGGCGAAGAAAGCTTCTGCCAACTTCCTGCTGGCGGCCATCTACAAATTCTAAGACTTGGCTCATATAAGAAAGGTTTATCAAAAACCGCGTTACGCTTAAAAGTGTGCGATGTTTATCGCACACTTTCGCCACGCAGTGTTACTGCTGAGGGCTCAACTGAAATTTATTACCTGCTTGTAAGGAGCGTCATAATAATGGCGCTTCTTTTCTTTATTTTGTATATTTTGTCAGCAATTAAGCGTAAACTGATACACATTATGTTGAGCCCATCTTCTCTGAAGTTCCTGAAGGAGCTTCAGAAAAACAACAACAAGCCCTGGTTCGACGAGCACAAAGCGCAATACCGTGAAGCTAAAGCGGACTACGAAAGTTTGGTGCAGCAGATTATAGACGGCATTTCCAGGCAGGACGAAGAAGTACAGGGATTACAGGTCAAAGATTGTACGTTCAGGATTTATAAAGATGTAAGGTTTTCCAAAGACAAATTGCCCTACAAGACCAATATGGGAGCGGCGTTTGTAAAAGGCGGGAAGAAGTCGCCTTATGCGGGGTATTACTTTCATTTTGAGCCGGGCGGTAAAAGCTTTGCAGGTGGCGGCATCTGGATGCCCGAAGCGCCGATACTCAAAAAGGTAAGACAGGAAATTGATTACAATTTTTCGGAGTTCCGTGAGATTATTTCCCAGAAAGATTTTATCCGCACCTTCGGTAAGGTGGAGGGCGACGCGCTGAAAACCGTGCCCCAGGGATATTCGGTGGATAATCCGGCCCTGGCATACCTGAAGCTGAAAAGCCTGACCGTAGGCCGCAACTTCACGGATGAAGCATGCACCCAACCCGCGCTTACCAGGGAAATCCTGAAAACGTTCGCAGTCATGCAGCCATTTATCAAATTCCTTAACAGGGCATTTGATTAGGCGTTAACAGTAGGAAATAAATTAAATTAAATGGAATAAGATAAGCCCTGGTGCGATAACGATAAATAGGGAAAGTTCGTGCCGGGGCTATTCTGTGTTAATTCGTATATGCATTTGCGTTACTAAGTTGTTGTCCGTCCATGAACCACTGAATAGCTCATGGACGTTTAGTATCACCTAACAACAAGAACGAAATGCAATTAATTTTTGTGTATCAAGAATTCAAATGGACGCGCTTTACGGTTCTTTAATAAGTTTTCTTTATCTGTGCGGGTTTGAGCGAAACGCTGATTGTATACGTTGGCAACTTCAACGATAGGAATGATGCCGTCCAACGTATCCTTTTGGTCTACGATGCTCATGATGCGCGAAACCTGCGACGAAAAATTTGAACTCCACTCTTCGGTGAACTTGTGCATTAGAAGCAGCTCACGATTGCTGTTGGTTTTCATAGGAAGGGTATTTAGTTTAGTAATTGATAAGTAAGCTCTAAAAACTCTTTTGAAACAGATTGCATAGGATTTCATTTCAAAATTCAATTTAATCTGGCACAATTCTATACTACTTCTGTGTAATTTTTAACGGACATACAGATTGTTACACGCTCTTTCATTTATTCACTTCAAAATAGGCGACGCATAGGCACTCTCGTAGCAGCGGTTTTTCGTGTAACCTTTTCAGTAACTACTGATGAGACAGTGAATTTACATTAAACATTTGGAAAATGCAATACTTCTTTAAAAAAATAATCCCATAGTAATAACACTATGGGATTTGAAGTTATTCACATGTGGATATTTACGCTAGCTTATCCACTGTTTAGCAGTCAGATACTCTGCGATCTGCACCGCATTAGTGGCAGCACCCTTACGAAGGTTGTCGGCTACTATCCAGAGGTTTAATGTTTTATCCTGCGTTTCATCGCGACGAATACGTCCTACAAATACTTCATCTCTCTCATGCGCATCTTTCGGCATGGGGTATTTGCCGGCAGTGGGTTCGTCCACTACAATCAGTCCTGGAGCGGCTTCCAGGCTTTTGCGTACATCGGCCAGCTCAAACTCTTTATCAAATTCAATGTTTACCGATTCACTGTGGCCACCCATTACCGGGATGCGCACTGTTGTTGCAGTAACTTTGATATTATCATTGCGCATGATCTTCTTAGTCTCTTTCACCATCTTCATTTCCTCTTTTGTGTACCCATTGTCGAGGAACACGTCGATCTGCGGAATGACGTTCAGGTCAATAGTGTGTGCGTACGCTTTGGGACCTTCCACACCATTACGTTCGTTCATCAATTGTTCTACTGCTTTAACACCTGTACCTGTAACAGATTGGTAGGTAGATACAACTACTCGATTGATGTTGTACAGTTTATGCAGCGGCTCCAGTACCAGCACCATCTGGATAGTAGAGCAGTTAGGATTCGCAATGATTTTATCTTCGGGAGTCAGGGCATCGCCGTTAATTTCCGGTACTACCAGTTTTTTATCCGGGTCCATGCGCCATGCAGAGGAGTTATCGATTACAGTGATACCTGCTGCTGCAAATTTTGGCGCCCACTCCAGGGAAGTGCTTCCGCCCGCAGAAAACAATGCTACGGCCGGCTTCATGGAAATAGCTGTATCGGCAGTCACCACCTTATAGGGCTTGCCCTTAAATGTTACTTCCTTGCCTACAGACTTTTCAGACGCTACAGGAATCAGTTCTGTTACAGGGAAATTTCTTTCCTCCAGTACTTGCAACATTTTGGAGCCTACCAGACCGGTTGCCCCTACTACGGCTACTTTCATTGTTTTTTATTGTTTTTTTGATAAGGAGTTCAAAATTAATACTTCAACGCCTCATTTTTAAGAAGATTTTTAAGTGAGTACTTCCTTTTTTTGATAACTTTATTTAAAACCAACCAGTTATGTTAACCCGTATTGTTTGTGCGCTCCTATGCGCCCCCTGCTGGCTACCGGCCAGTTTAGCGAAAATTTTAATGTATCTGATATCCGAGAGCTGTCTTCCTGGAAAGGTACCGACAGTGCATGGATGATCAGCAACGGCGTACTGCAATCTGCCAGCAGCCGCGCCAATGGCACATTTTATTTTTCCCGTCCCGCTGTGGCCCCAGTAGCCGCACAATGGGAATGGTGGATTAAGTTGGACTTTAATACTTCGTCCACCAACTATGCCGATGTTTTTTTACAGGCTGATGCAGATTCGCTGCCTGCCGCATCTGGCTTCTTCGTCCGCATCGGCAATACGCAGGACGAAGTCAGTCTTTACAAGAAGCAACCCGGTGGCGTCGTCACAAAATTAATCGACGGAAAAGACGGGCTCACCGCGGGGGCATCAACTACACTGATGGTGAAAGTGGTGCGTACAGCGGAAAACGAATGGCAGCTGTTCACAAAATCGCCCGGCGGCACATTTGCACGCGAAGGAAAGGTAGTCGATAGTACTAAGATACCGGCGGGTTATTTCGGAATGCTCGTCCGCCAATCCACCAGTACATTCTGGGGCCGGCATTTCTTCGATGATATCGTCTGTACCGGGTTTCAGCGCGATATTACCGCGCCCGACCTTACGCGGCTGGAGGTTAGGGATGCACAACATATTTTCGTATTATTTTCCGAAAGTGTTGATACGCCTCGGGTTGAAAATTTTTCCCCACAACCGTCGCAAATTATAGCAGATCCGGATGCGCCGGGAGGGTACACGTTATCTTATGTATCGCCATTTCCGTCAGGACTTCCATTTAATTTTTCCTTGCGGGATATCAAAGATGAATCAGGGAATTACATGCCCGCCCGCGATACCTCGCTGTTGTATTATCGCGCTCAACGGCGTGATGTGCTGATCCACGAAATTTTCCCGGATCCAACACCTCCGGTAGGGCTGCCACCTGTTGAATATGTTGAGCTGTATAATCGCAGTGCGTTCCCGGTTCAATTGAAAGGTTGGAAGTTGCAGGCGTCCGCCGGTGCGGTCACGTTGCCCGTGCACACTTTGCAGCCGAAGGCCTACTTCGTGCTATCATCTTCCACCGGTTTGCCGTCACTGGCGAATGAGCAGGATCAACTGGTATTATATGACAACGACGGCGCGGTGATGCACGCTGTGGCGTACGATAAATCCTGGTACGGCAGCACCTTCAAAGAAAACGGTGGCTGGAGCCTGGAGATGATCGACGTGAACGCAGCCTGTGCCGCAACATTTAAAGCATCCATCGCTGCGGCGGGTGGCACACCCGGCGCCCCTAACTCGGTTGCCGGAACTATCGCCGCGGCAACTCCCTCGCTCGTGATGCTCGCCGTCACCGACAGCATGCAGGTGCAGGCATTCTTTAATATAAGTGTTGATTCGGTGGAGGTGCTCGTAGACGGACTGCCTGTCCGCGCCACCCCCGAGCCGCCATTGTTTCAATCTGCCCGTGTGGTATTGCCAACCGCCATGCGCACGCGGCAACTGTATGCATTAAACGTCGTTGCCGCCCAAACCTGCGCCAATACAGCACCGGATAAGGCAGCCATGTTATTTGGCCTGCCGGAACCGCCCGCGCCCAACGACGTCGTTATTAATGAAGTCCTCTTTAATCCGCCCGCCGGTGCGGAAGATTTTGTAGAACTGTATAACCGCAGCAATAAGGTCATCGACTGCTCGCAACTTTACCTGGCCAACCGGCGAGCCGGTGGCAACATTGATAACATCACCCGGATCCACGCGCTTGGCAGGCAGTTGCTTCCGGGTGGTTACCTCGCGGTCACCACGCAGCGTGATGCACTTTGCCGGTATTACGCCTGCAAGGCACAGGAAAACCTCCTGCAAGTGTTATCCATGCCGTCCTTTCCCAACGATGCCGGCTCCGTTCTGGTCCTCGATGCCCGGGGTAATGTATTGAACGAATTTGCCTACTCCGAAAAAATGCACTTCCCGCTGATCAGCAACCGCAAAGGAATTTCCCTCGAGCGGCTGGATAGTACATACTGGCATTCCGCGGCAGGCGGCGCCACACCGGGATACGCCAATTCTCAGCAACTGCCGCAGGTAAATGCCGGGAGCCAACTCTCTGTAGTACCGCGCGTTTTTCGCCTGATAACGACGGCCGCGATGATCTGGCGTTTGTGCGTTATAACTTTACCTCCCCGGTAAAGTGGCGAACGTTACGGTATTCGATGCCGGCGGGCGGGCAGTGCGCGCCCTGTGCAGGAATGAGCTGCTGGGTAATACGGGCAGCCTGGTTTGGGATGGGCTATCCGATGGGAAAACAGCCTTACGCCCCGGAATGTATGTCGTTTATGTGGAAACTTTTGGGGCAGATGGTAAGGTGGAGCGCTGGAAATTGCCGGTTGCGCTGGCCGGGACAGGCCGGTAATCGGGCTCGGCCACCGATGGCAATTATCAGGCGCCGAAGCGCTAACAGGCCGGCGAACCGCAGGGGCGGTCAAGAATCGCCCCGCCATCACAACCGTCTTCATCTACCTAAACCCGCCACTGGACAGCAATTTCATCGATTTTATCCCCATTGGGGACAGAATTAAATTTACCAACACGTCAATCTATTTCTAATTTTTTATATTTGCCCTTCTTAAAAAATAGAACATGCAGTACAGAGAAATTGTCGCAGTGACCGGTTTAGGTGGTTTATTCCAGCTGGTAGCCAGTAAACAGGACGGCGCTATTGTAAGGTCGCTCGAGGACCAAAGCACCCGCTTTGTGTCTTCCCGCGTACACAACTTTACCCCCTTGGAAAGCATCGAGGTATTTACTACAGGCGACAACGTTAACCTGGCGATGGTATTTAAAGCCATGCAGGATAACGAGTCGCAGTCTGCGCCCATCGATCCCAAGTCTGACAATAATACCATTAAGGCTTATTTCAAAAGCATATTCCCCGAATTTGACGAGGAGCGTGTGTATGTGAGCGATATGAAGAAAATGCTGAAATGGTATGGTATCCTCAAACAGAACGGACTGCTGAAGTTCGAAGAGATCCTGGCAGAAGGTGGTGAAGAAGGCGAGGCTGTTGCCGTGGAAGAATCCGCAGCAGCTGAGGTAGTAGAGGAAGCTAAGCCCAAGGCTAAAGCAAAAGCTAAAAAAGCCGCTGAACCTGCAGAAGGGGAAGAAGGTGAAGTAGCTGCTGAAGAAAAGCCTAAAAAAGCGCGCTCCAAAAAGGCGGCAGCCGAAGGTGCCGCGGGCGAAGAAGCGCCTAAAGCTAAAAAAGCGACCAAGAAAAAGGCGGAAGAGTAGTTTTCTCCGTTTTTTAAGTCATATTTGAAGTTCCGGGCTTTCCTTGCAAAAGGGAAACCGGAACTTTCTTTACCCCGTAAACTGGATTAGTACATGGCTAACGCAAACATACAAAAGCTGCCCAGGCACTTTTTACCGGAAGATTTTGAAGTGACCAGCTGGGAGGTGTTACAACCTTATTTTGAAGAATTGAACGGGCGCCCGCTCACCAGCGCAAAAGCACTGGCGCAATGGCTGCGCGATATGAGCGAGCTGGAGGCGGTAATCAGCGAAGATGCCTGCTGGCGCCAGATCAAAATGACCTGCGATACCACCGACAAAACGCTGGAGGAAGCATTCACTTATTTCTGCATGGAAATTCAGCCTAAGCTGCAGCCCTACGCAGATGCGCTGAACCGTAAGCTGGTAGCCTGCGAATACACGAAGGAGCTGGATCAGCAACTGTATTTCACCTACCTGCGTAACGTGAACAAGCAGATCAAGTTATTTAACGAGAAAAATATTCCGCTGCAGGCTGAATTGAGCGTAATGGCGCAACAGTACGGCGTGATCAATGGCAAAATGACCATCGAACTGGATGGTAAGGAATACACCCTGCAACAGGCCGCCAAGTTCCCGGAGAGCAACGACCGTCCGAAGCGCGAAGAGGTATTTCGTAAAACCGCCGAACGCCGTATGCAGGACCGCGATACACTCGACGAACTGTACACCGCCCTCGTGCAAAAGCGCGACCAGGTAGCGAAGAATGCGGGCTTTGCAAACTACCGCGATTACAAGTTTGAAGAGCTTGGCCGCTTCGAATACACCAAGGAAGATTGCTTCCGCTTTCATACCGCGATCAAAGAACATATCCTGCCCATTGTTACGCAGGTGTTGGAAAAGCAGAAGGAAAGACTGGGCGTGGATCCGCTTCGTCCCTGGGACACAGAGGCCGAGCCGGAAGGTGTAAAACCACTGGAGCCGTTCAAAACCGGTGAAGAACTGATCGATGGCGCTATTACCTGCTTCGATGAACTGCGTCCGTTCTTTGGCGATTGTTTAAGAGTAATGAAACAAATGGGCCGGGTAGACCTGGAAAGCCGCAAGGGTAAGGCGCCCGGTGGTTATAATTGTCCGCTCGCCGAAACCGGTGTGCCTTTCATTTTTATGAACGCCGCCGGACAAATGAAGGATCTCATCACCATGGTGCACGAAGGCGGACACGCCATCCACTCGTTCCTGAGCCACCACCGGAGTTGAGCGCATTCAAAGAGTACCCGATGGAAATTGCTGAAGTGGCCAGCATGAGCATGGAGCTGATCAGCATGGATCACTGGCATATTTTCTTCAGTAATCCCGAAGAATTGCTGCGTGCAAAACAGCAGCAGCTGAAGCGTTCTATCACCATCTTCCCCTGGATCGCCACCATCGATAAATTCCAGCACTGGGTATACGAACATCCGCAGCACACCGTGGAGGAACGTACGGCAAAGTGGGTAGAGATATTAAATGAGTTTTCTGGTAATACCGTTGACTGGACAGGCTTTGAGCAACATCGTGCCATCAGCTGGCAAAAACAGCTGCACCTGTTCGAAGTGCCTTTCTACTACATTGAGTACGGTATTGCACAACTGGGTGCCATCGCGATGTGGAAGCAGTATAAGGAAAACCCGCAGCAGGCGCTGGACAATTACGAAAAGGCATTGTCACTGGGTTACACTAAAACATTGCGCGAGTTGTACGATGCCGCAGGCATCAGGTTCGACTTCTCCCCGGAATACGTAAAAGAGCTGGCCGATTTCGTTCAAAAAGAAATAGCAGCATTAGGATAAAAAGAAAGGGGTGGTTTTAAAACCGCCCCTTTCTCTTATTTACAATCTTTACAAACCCCGCTGACCACCACTTCTACGTTATGCGCCGCAAATCCGCTGGGGAGTTTAATATCGGGAACATTCGTTTCATCCAGGCAGGTGGTGCCACCGCATTCCTCGCACTGGAAGTGCACATGATGATCGTGATGCTCGTGCTCCTTACAGTCCGATTTGCACAATGCATACCGCACAGAAGTATCCGTGGTCGGTATTTTATGCACGATGCCTTTATCCAGAAAGTCTGTAGCGTACGGTAAATCGTAACACGGTCAAATGCTTTGCCGTTCAGCTTTTCGAAGCTGGCATGCTCCAGGGCATTTTTGCTTTGCATGAACATTTCCAGCATTTTAATGCGGGTGTCCGTTACGCTCAGTTTATTATCGCGCAACACCTGTTCTATACGTTCCTGTTGTTTCGCTGTCATGGTAGGTTATTCTTCTATTAAACGGTCAATATCGTCAATCAGTTTGTTGATATCTTCTTTTAAAGTACCCTGGTATAATCCACGTACGCGGCCCTCACCATCTACGAGCGCAAACCATTGCGTGTGTATGAAGTCGTCCGGACCAAGATACGTGCCATCATCCAGCATATAACTTTCGCGGGCCATTCTGTACAGGTCTCGCTTGCTGCCGGTGAGGAACCACCAGTTTTTAGCATCGGCGCCATGTTTGGCGGCATATGCCTTCAATACCGGTACACTGTCAATTTCCGGGTCTACGGTGTGGGAGAGAATCAGGAAGTCCGGGTTGTTTTTATATTTCGCATACACCTTTTCCATGTTCGCATTCATCTTCGGGCAGATGCTGGTGCACGTAGTGAAAAAGAACTCGGCTACATAGAATTTACCGCGAACACTGTCCTGCGTAATCGTTTTGCCTTCCTGGTTAGTGAAGGAGAACCCCTGATCTTATGGCCCGGTGAGCCGAGCACCGGCAATTTCTCCTTTCCGAAATAAGTGCCGGTCTCCCCTTTAATAACCATAGAGGCATAACCGAGGAAAATCCCACTCAGCACCACAAAAACACCGTGTAAAAAATCGTTTTCTTCGACATATCTAACGCTGGCTGTTGAACAATATGCAAAGGTAGTACAGTTTTAGTCCCGGCCTAAAAATTTACTGTCTGGGCATTGCAACTTTGTTTCAAAAATACGTAATAGTGACGTCATGGCCAAATCTTGTATTTGGCCTTAGTAATTGGAGACCAGGGCGTTACGCTTTTACACCACCATCTATCCATTTTCAGTTATTTAGACTAGTCTAAAAATATATTTAGATTGATATTTGTTTTGATTTTAACTTTATCTGCATAAATGTTAATATGCGCTTAAAACATCTACTATTATATTTCCTTTTCTCTACTACTACTGTTACTGCCCAAACCAATACCAGTCTGCGTGGCCGCGTAACTTCCGACGGAAAGCCGGTGCCGTTCGCGAGCGTAGGCTTCGCCAATCTGAAGATGGGCGTTACCACTGACGAACAGGGCGAGTTTCGGTTAACCGGGCTGCCGGCAGGGCAGCACACCCTGCAGGTAACCGCAGTGGGGTATGTTCGGAAAGTACAGCCCCTGCGCATCAAATCCGGCGATAACATACAGGATATCGTCCTCGAAGCTACCTCCGCGTCACTGAACGAAGTGGTGGTTTCCGGCACCCTGAAGGCGGTAAGCAAAATGGAAAGTCCCGTGCCGGTGGAAGTATATGCCCCCGTTTTTTTCAGGAGGAATCCGACCCCAGTATTTTCGATGCGCTGCAAAATATCAATGGCGTGCGGCCGCAATTGAACTGTAACGTGTGCAACACAGGCGATATCACATTAACGGTCTCGAAGGACCTTACACTATGGTCATGATCGACGGCATGCCCATCGTGAGTGCACTGTCTACCGTGTACGGACTGTCCGGGATCCCGAACAGCCTGGTAGACCGGGTTGAGATTGTAAAGGGACCGGCATCCGCATTATATGGCTCCGAGGCGGTAGCGGGTTTAATCAACATTATTACAAAAGATCCCGCAACAGCGCCAGCGGTTACTGCCGATGTGATGACGACCAGCTGGCAGGAATACAGCCTTGATCTGGGGTTCCGTTTTCATGCGGGCAAGAAGGCCAGTTCATTGATGGGGGTGAATTATTATAATTACCAGCATCCGCTAGACAAAAACGGCGACGGTTTTACCGATGTAACCTTGCAACACCGTGTATCTATCTTTAATAAATGGCGCTTTAATCGTAAAGAAGACCGCGTGTTCACGATTGCCGCCCGCTACTTTTACGAAGACCGCTGGGGCGGACAAATGCAATGGGGCAAGCAGTGGCGTGGCACAGACAGCGTATATGGCGAAAGCATCTTTACCTCCCGTTTTGAACTGATCGGTAATTACCAGCTGCCCGTAAAGGAAAAGGTCATGTTGCAGTATTCGCTGAACCTGCATGATCAGAATTCTGTATACGGCGCTACCAGCTTTTTAGCGCAGCAGCACATCGCTTTTGCACAGCTTACCTGGGATAAGCAGATCGGCCGCCACGGACTGGTAGCTGGTTTGCCGTTCCGTTATACTTATTACAACGACAATACCACGGCCACGCCAACGGCCGACCATACTTACCTGCCGGGTGTTTTTGTGCAGGATGAGATCAGCCTGGCTAAGGGCCACACGATGTTGCTCGGCATGCGGTACGATTATAACTCCCTGCACGGCAACATCCTTACGCCCCGCCTGGCCTACAAATGGTCGCCGGACCATAACAATGTGCTGCGCCTCAACGCGGGCACGGGTTACCGGGTAGTGTCCATTTTCACTGAAGATCATGCGGCGCTGACCGGCGCCCGGGAAGTGGTGATCAATGGTCGCCTGGATCCCGAACGCAGCTGGAACGTGAACCTGAATTATGTGAAGAAGATACCGTTGAACAATGCCTTCCTGGGACTGGACGGTACCGTGTTTTACACCCACTTCGGCAATCGGATTGTACCGGATTATACTACCGACCCGCAAAAATTATTTACGATAACCTCGACGGTCACGCCATTTCGCGCGGCGCAAGCCTGAATGTGGATGTGGCGTTCTCCTTCCCACTAAAGCTCATTGCGGGCGCCACTTACTCGGACGTATACCAGGTAGACGAAGGCGTAAAATCGCGCCCGATGCTGACGGAAAAGATCATGGGTACCGGAGCGCCTCTTATGCTTTTCGCCGTGCGGGCCTAACGCTGGATTATACGGGCAACTTGTACGGCCCGATGCTGTTGCCGAGGCTGAGCGAAGAAGATCCGCGTCCGGCGGAGTCGCCGGTATGGAGTATTCAGAACATACAGGTGACGAAAAAGTTTGGCAAAGGCTGGGAAGTTTATGGCGGCGTAAAGAACCTGCTCAACTTCACCCCGCCCTCCAACTCCATTGCCCGCCCGCACGATCCTTTCGATAAACAGGTGCAGTTCGATGGCAACGGCCGTGTTGTGGCCACGCCGGATAATCCATATCGCCTTACATTTGACCCGAGCTACGTTTTTGCACCTAACCAGGGCATCCGAGCATTCCTCGGGGCGAGGTACATGTTACTTGGAAAGTAACTGGGTCTTTCGCTGATCCTTCGCTCATCCTTCGCTAAAGCCGCTGCTATGGCCGAAACAACGTAGGATGAGCGAAGGATCAGCGAAAGATGTAGTAAGGATGGTATTATATTCGCCTTCTTCTCTACCTCTTCACCATGCTTTCACCATGTCTTCACCATGCTTTATCCATGCTTTGAGCGTTTTTGATAAAATACTATCAGCGCGTTCAAAATTTTCTCCATCTCGGCAAACTTTTCCTCCATCCTGGCAAATTTTCCGGGGATGTGAGGGTGTATTTTTGCAGGGTGAGGAAAGAAAAAACCGCCGAAGTGAGTGACAACGGCGGCTGAAAAAAGAGGTGATAGTTGGTTACAAATTAAAAACCCAGGCCGATTTTGATACCAAGGTGGAGGCTGGGTAACACCTGTACGAGGCGGCCATCATCGGGGGTGGCTATGCCGTTTTTGTTTTCGTAGGTGAGATAGTCGTACACCTTGGCGCGGAGGCCAACGCCGATGTAAGGGTCCAGCACGAGGTGGCCGCGGGAAAACTGGCGGCCGAGCAGCAGCTGGGTACCATACACGTTTTTGGTGGCGTCGCCATGATAAGCCTGGTCGTTAATGATAAATTCTTCTTTAGGATAGAATACCTTTTTATAGAACAGCGAAGGCTGGAAATAGGTGCCCTGTGCATGCAGTACGCCGGACTCGCGGCCCAGGTACCAGCGGAGGCCTGCCCTGAAACCCAGGCCCGTGGCTTCCACGAATTGCTCGGTGCTGATCCGCGGTTTTTTTGCCCCCAGTCTACCCGCTTCGCCAGCAGGTAATCGGGGTAATCGGTGTATATACCCATGACGCCGAGCTCGACGCTCAGTTTGTCAGACAGCATTTGCTCCACGGTGATATCCAGCGAGCTGATAAAGCTGGTTGGGTTTATTTTGATAAAAGTGCGGAGGTTTTTTGATGGTGGCTGCATGTTGTCCTGCGCGCTGGCGGTAGCGCTTGCGGCAAAGGCCAGCAGGATGAGTAATACTCTTTTCATATGGATAAATGAGCTTTGGATCAACGCGATATGCTAATTAATCAGGTCAATAATCGTTCCACAATTGCCGGGTAAAAACGGTGTTCGAGTGCATGGATCTTTTGTGCGAGCGTGTCCGGCGTATCGTTTGCATCGATGGTGCAGCGCTCCTGCAGGATGATGCGGCCCTCGTCGTAATGATCATTTACAAAGTGGATGGTAATGCCGCTTTCGGTTTCGCCGGCCGCTATCACGGCGGTGTGTACAAAGTTGCCGTACATGCCTTTGCCGCCGAACTTGGGTAGCAGGGCGGGGTGAATGTTGATGATTTTGTCCGGGAACGCCGCCACCAGGTTGGAGGGTACTTTCCATAGGAAACCGGCCAGTACGATAAGGTCGATGTTGTTGCGCTGCAACAGCTGCACATATTCTTCGGAACGGAAGAAGGCTTCCTTTTCGATGATAACGGAAGGGATATTTTCACGGGCGGCGATGTCGAGTACGCCGGCGCCCGGTTTATTACAAAGAATAATTTTTACAGTAATGGCTTCCGAGCGGCGGAAGTGGTCGATGATTTTCTGAGCGTTACTACCTGCCCCTGAAGCGAAGATGGCGATGTTTTTCAAAGCGGTCACTTGTTTAATGATGATTAGCCAGCTGCAAAAATAATGTTTCAGGCAGTGGGTTACGGTAAAAAATATCTAAGTTTGCGACGAACCTTTTGCTTTTAGAATTGTTGGAGGTGAGGGTTACATATATAAGGAGTGCCGGTAGCAGACGAGACCGTATTCATCGGGAGCAAAAAATTGAAAACCTTCAGCATCAATTCCTTTCACATTTACTTGCATTAGAATTTTTTAGATTTTATCTTTCAGCCAAATACAGTACGGGGCCGATGGATATTAACATCGTCGGCGGTCGTGTTATAAAACATGATTTTTATCATAAATTGGGGCAAAAGGCCCGGGTGCTTATAAAAAAATCTGCTGAAAGGCTTATCAGCATTGAATTAAGGAAGTTTAATCGAAATTGAATTATATATCAAGGTTTCTTTGAATGCAATCAAGAATTTTTTTCGATTGTTGGTGGATTGTCAACATTCTGTCTTATTTTTGCGAGCACTTTTAAAGAAACTTAAGGTCAAATCTAAATTTATATAGGCTGTGTATTGTCGTGTTTCCATTCTTTTGCGCAAGCAATTTGTGAGTGTTCTTATCCTATGCGTTGGTTTGGTGTTATCTTTTGCACCTGCCCGCGCTGCAGATCCTGCTGCTGGTAAGGCCTTGTTTCAGGCAAATTGCGCTTCGTGCCATAATGTTCATAAGAAATTGACAGGTCCTGCGCTGGCTGGGATTGAAGAGCGGTGGGCGGATAAAGCCTTGCTTCACAAGTGGATCAAGAACTCTGCGAGTGTTCTTGCCACAGGTGACGCTTATGCCAATAACCTGTTTAAAGAGTATAACGGAACCGCGATGCCTGCGTTCCCGACCTTTACAGATGCTGATGTGGACAACATCCTGGCGTATGTAGCGGACGAGCAGGTGAAAGGTCCTAAAACAGCTGCCCCGGCTGCTGGTGCTGAAGGCGCTGCGAAGGAAGATTCCGGTAGCAACAGCCTGATTTTCGGTATTATCACCCTGATCCTGGCTATTGTTGCGGTAATCCTGTTGCAGATCAACAGCAACCTGAACAAACTGGCTGCTGAAAAAGAAGGTATCGATCAACCGGAACCAGTTGCTTTCTACAAAAACAAAGCTTACATCGCGATCGGTATTATGATCCTGTTTGTGATCGGCGGTTACTTTACCATCCAGGGCGCTATTGGCCTGGGCCGCACACAGGATTACATGCCGGAGCAACCAATATTCTACTCTCACAAAGTGCATGCAGGCACTAACCAGATCAGCTGTCTCTACTGCCACTCCGGCGCTGAGAAAAGCAAGCACGCGATGATCCCCGCAGAAAACGTGTGTATGAACTGTCACAAAGCTGTTACTGAGTACAGCGGTCCCGAACTGTTTACCGCAGAAGGTAAAAAGTGAATGGTACTGCAGAAATCCAGAAACTGTTCGATGCAGTGGGTTGGGACGCTAAAGCAGGTAAGTATGTAAAACAGCAGGGCGAGCCTATAGAATGGGTAAAGGTTCACAATCTGCCTGACCACGTATACTTCAACCACTCTCAGCACGTAGTAGCCGGTAAAGTACAGTGTCAAACCTGTCACGGTAACATCCAGAAATGGACGAGGTGTCTCAGCACGCCGACCTGTCTATGGGCTGGTGCGTAAACTGTCACCGTACTACTAAAGTGCAGTTCGCAGAAAACGGCTATTACTCGATCTTCGAGAAACTGCATAACGACATTAAGAACGGCCACATCGACAGCGTAACTGTAGAAATGGTGGGTGGTACCGAATGTCAGAAATGTCACTACTAATAATCTAGATTCAAACACGGCGTTGCCGGGAAACAGTATAATAACATAATAAACACTGTACCATTCCGGCGCTAATGCAACCGATCATTTATAAAATCGTAACTCGTTAATATAACATGGAGCAAAAAAGTATTGGAAAGGCTTGGAGGAGTTGCACAACACCCCTGAACATCAGGAAGTTGTGAAGAACGAATTCGGAGAAGATCTGCCGTTTGAAGAGAGCGAGAGCCTGTTGAATGCCGCTACCCCCGACGGGACTTCCTGAAATACCTGGGTTTCACCACAGCCGCGGCTACCATTGCTGCTTCCTGCGAAACTCCGATCAAGAAGGCGATTCCTTATGTAAACAAGCCTGAAGAAATTACGCCTGGCGTACCTAACTTATATGCATCCACTTACGTAACCGAAGGTGATTTTGTACCGGTGGTGGTGAAAACCCGCGAGGGCCGTCCCATCAAAATAGAAGGTAACGAAATGTCTACCGTTACAGGTGGCTCCACTACCGCAAGAGTGCAAGGTTCTGTACTGAGCCTGTACGATGTGGCCCGCGTACGTGTACCGGGTACTTTCGATGGTAAAGACAAGGTAAACGAGTTGACCTTCGCGGAGCTGGACAAACAAGTGATGTCCGCCCTGGCGGGTCTGGGCGGCAAACCCGTAGTGCTCCTTACCGGTACTATCATCAGCCCTACCACTAAACAAGTTATCGGCGAGTTCCCGGCGAAATATCCTGGTAGCCGTCACGTAACATACGACGCAATTTCCTACTCCGGTATGCTGCTCGCTAACGAAGCATCTTACGGAAAAAGAGCATTGCCCGTTTACCACTTCGAAAACGCTAAAGTAATTGTGAGCCTGGGCGCCGATTTCCTCGGTACCGGTTAAACACTGCTGAAATCACCCGCCAGTATGGCGCTACCCGTAAGATCAGGGCGGACAAACCGGAAATGAGCAAACACTTCCAGTTTGAAAGCGTAATGAGCCTTACCGGTGCGAATGCGGATGAGCGTTTCACCCACCGTCCTTCCCAGGCCGGCGCAGTCGCCCTGGCGCTGTATTCAGCACTCGGCGGCAGCGTAGCAATGCCTGCACTCGACGAAAAAGTGAAAGCCGGTATCATGAAAGCCGCGAAAGCGATCCAGGCTAATCCTGGTAAATCGCTGATCGTAAGCAGCTCCAACGATGTGAACGTACAGATCATTGTAAACGCCATCAACAACCTGGCGGGTTCCAATGGCAGCACGATCGACTGGGCAACTACCTCCAATATCCGTCAGGGTATTGACGCAGACATGCAGCAGCTGGTAAATGACATGAACGCCGGTGCTATCGGCGGCCTGCTTATCGCTGGTGTAAACCCTGCTTACGACTACTTCGACGCAGAGAAATTCAAAGCGGGTATCAAAAAGTTGGTCTGACCGTTTCCTTCAACGAGCGCTTAGACGAAACTACCCAGCTTGTAAAATACATCGCTCCTGACCACCACTACCTCGAAAGCTGGGGTGATGCGGAAGGCAGGACTGGTTACTTCTCCTTCATCCAGCCAACGATCGCGCCCCTGTTCAAAACACGCGCACTGCAGGATTCCCTGCTGATCTGGGCTGGTAACACGACTACCTGGGTTGATTACCTGAAAAACAACTGGATCGCCAAACTTGGCGGCCTGGACCAGTGGAACAAAGTGTTGCAGGATGGTATCATTGAGCCGGCTGCTACAGCCCTGGGCGGTGCTACCTTTGCTGCTGACGCTGCGGCTGCTGCCGGTAAAATCAGCACCAAACAAGGTGGTAAACTGGAACTGCTGTACCAGAAAGTAGCGATCGGCAGCGGTAAAGAGGCAAACAACCCCTGGTTGCAGGAAATGCCCGACCCGATCACCCGCGCTACCTGGGACAACTACGCATGTATCTCCAACACCCTCGCTAAAACTTTCCACGAAGAGCTGGGTGATGACTACGAGATCAACGCTGACAGAAAAGTACTGACAATAAAAGCTAACGGTAAAGAAGTTAAACTGCCCCTGCTGATCGTTCCCGGTATCCATCCCGAAACAATCGCGATCGCAGTTGGTTACGGCCGTGGCGATGCGAAGCTGATCGGTAAAGCTGCCGGTAACATCGGTAAAAATGCTTATCCTTTCGTGAGCTTCAATGGCCAGACGTTCGACTACTTTGCTGCTGATGCTACCGCTACTGCAACCGGCGACAAATACCCTGTTGGTCTTACACAGACACACAACAGCTATGAAGGTCGTCCGATCGTAAAAGAAACTACTTTGGCCGAGTTCGTTGCGAACCCGAAAGAAGTGAACGCTGACCGCGCGAAACTGCACCACTATGGTGAAGACTTCGCACATGACGCTACCATGTACAAAGATGTACACATGGTTCCGGGCAACGGCGTGAAATGGGGTATGTCTATCGATCTTAACACCTGCTTCGGCTGTGGCGCTTGTACGATCGCCTGTCAGGCAGAGAACAACGTATCCGTTGTAGGTAAAGAGCAGGTAATTAAGGCGCACGAAATGCACTGGCTGCGTATCGACCGCTACTTTGCCGGTGATGTAGACAATCCTGAGGTAGTATTCCAGCCGATGCTGTGCCAGCACTGTGACAACGCTCCCTGCGAAAACGTTTGTCCGGTAGCTGCTACCAACCACAGCTCAGAAGGTATTAACCAGATGGCTTACAACCGTTGTATCGGTACCCGTTACTGCGCGAACAACTGTCCTTACAAAGTTCGTCGTTTTAACTGGAGAGACTGGAACGGCGCTGATAGCTTCGAACATAACCTGTATGATGTTGCTGACATGAACGACAGCCTGACCCGTATGGTGCTGAACCCGGATGTGGTGGTTCGTGCACGCGGTACCATGGAAAAATGTTCTTTCTGCGTACAACGTTTGCAGGATGCGAAACTGACCGCTAAAAAGCAGGTCGTCCGATTAAAGATGGTGAAGCGAAAACAGCTTGTCAACAGGCTTGTGCTTCTGACTCTATCATCTTCGGTAACGTGAATGATAAAGACAGTGCGATCTACAAACTCCGCAACATCGAACAGAAAGACCGTCTGTACTATGTGCTGGAAGAAACACACACACTGCCTAACATCAACTACCCGGCGAAAATCCGTAACAAGGACGCAGCTCCTTCCGTTAAGGGTCACGCTGAGGGTGCACACAAACCGGAGGCAGCGCACCACTAAGTGTGTAGATTGAACAGATAAGAATTATAAACGAAGATCAAGTTAAGTTTTGCATTAAATAGTCAGTCAGCTGAGAAGCTGGCTGACCAAAGCTCAGAATACTATGCATTTAAAGTACGAATCCACACTGAGAGAACCTTTAGTTGACGGGGTTAAGGATTATCACCAGGTAACTGAGGATATTATTAGTCCTATTGAGGCTAAGCCCGGTAAACTGTGGTACATTGGATTTTTCATTTCTCTCGTATTGTTAGGCTTCGGTGCCTTCTCTGTATTTTGGGAGGTTTACTTCGGTACAGGTGTGTGGAACCTGAACAAAACCATCGGTTGGGGTTATGACATCACCAACTTCGTATGGTGGGTAGGTATCGGTCACGCCGGTACGCTGATCTCCGCGATCCTGTTGCTGTTCCGCCAGGGCTGGCGTACAGGTGTAAACCGCGCAGC
This sequence comes from Chitinophaga sedimenti, assembly GCF_023156195.1. Lineage (GTDB taxonomy): Bacteria > Bacteroidota > Bacteroidia > Chitinophagales > Chitinophagaceae > Chitinophaga > Chitinophaga sedimenti. The sequence continues at coordinate 4,577,168 of NZ_JAKUKA010000001.1, read as the reverse complement.
TGAAGCAATGACCATCTTCGCGGTAATGTGTGCGGGTCAGTTCCCGATCTTCCACATGGGTCGTGTTTGGATGGGCTTCTTCATCCTGCCTTACCCCAACACCCGCGGTCCTGTTTGGGTTAACTTCAACTCACCGCTGTTGTGGGACGTATTCGCGATCTCCACCTATTTCACGGTATCACTGTTGTTCTGGTATTCTGGTCTGATCCCCGACTTTGCTACCGTTCGCGACAGGGCTAAAACTAAATTACGCAAGTTATTATATGGTGTTGCCTCTTTCGGCTGGACCGGTTCCACCAAACACTGGCAGCGTCACGAAGCATTATCACTGGTACTGGCAGGTTTGTCCACTCCACTGGTACTGTCCGTACACACTATCGTATCTTTTGACTTTGCTACCTCTGTAATTCCCGGTTGGCACACGACCATCTTCCCTCCCTACTTCGTAGCGGGTGCGATCTTCTCCGGGTTCGCGATGGTAAATACCCTGCTGATCATCACCCGTAAAATCCTGGGCCTCGAAGATTACATTACTATTGGTCACATCGAAGCGATGAACAAAGTAATTGTACTGACGGGTTCTGTGGTAGGTGTGGCTTACCTTACCGAGCTGTTCATGGCCTGGTACGGTGCAAACCCTTACGAATTCGATACTTTCTATAAATACCGTGCTGCGGGTCCGCTGGGCTGGTCTTACTGGATCATGATGAGCTGTAACGTAATTTCTCCGCAGGTGTTCTGGTTCTCTAAAATGAGAAGAAACATCATGGTGACTTTCGTAATGTCTATCATTGTAAACATCGGTATGTGGTTCGAACGTTTCGTGATCATCTGTACTTCACTGTACCGCGACTATCTGCCGTCCAGCTGGGGTTACTACCGTCCGTCCTGGCCTGAAGTTGGCTTCTACGTAGGTACCTTCGGTCTGTTCTTTACCTGCTTCTTCCTGTTCGCCAAATACTTCCCGGTAATTGCAGTAGCAGAGATCAAGAGCGTATTGAAAACCACTGGTAAGAGCTACAAAGAAAAGATGGGCAAATACGAAGCACAGGATGTTGATGCATTTGCTCACGATCAGGCGCATCACTAATCAAGGATTAACAGGATTGTATTAATTGAACTTTGAATTTCTCAATATATGGCTGTAAAAAATTTGTTGTAGGTAGTTTTGATGACGAGGCGGTATTGTTCCCGGCTGTTAAAAAAGTAAGGGCTGCCGGTTACAAGCTCCACGATGTTTATACGCCTTTTCCCGTGCACGGTCTGGACCATGCGATGGGGCTCCGTGAAACGAGCCTGCACACCGCGGGTTTTGTATATGGCCTCACCGGTACTACTACGGCTTTATCTGTAATGGGCTGGGTATTTACAACAGACTGGCCAATGAACATCGGTGGTAAACCGCATTTTCCATTGCCGGCGTTCATTCCTATCACATTCGAGTTAACGGTACTGTTCGCAGCAGTAGGCATGGTGCTTACTTTCTGCTACCTGTGTCAGCTGGCTCCTTTCGTGAAAAACACATTTTCCACCCGCGTCAGACAGACGATCTGTTTGTCATGGCGATCGAAGTGACCGGTAAAAACGGCGCGGAAGACATCAAAAACTTCCCGGGCAGTGTGGGCGCTAAAGAAATCAACGAACAGACTGCTGAAACCGGCTGGTGGCTGGGTCGCTACGACCAGGAAAGCCGCCTGTACAGCGAGCCTGTAACCGTGAAAGCGTAATTAAACAAGAAGAAACAAACGAATTATAAAGTGGCGAAAGCCGCAAAGTCAGACCAACGAGTAGACAAAAATTACTGATGAAAAGGACTTCCAACATATTGATTGCAGCAGCGCTGACAGGCGGATCTTTCCTGGTGGCTTGCAGTAAAGATCACAGGAAACCGGGAAAGCACTATGTGCCGGACATGGTTGACTCCCGTGCATATGAGTTCTATAACAAAACCGTAGCGAATATGAAGCCGGTGGAAGGAACTGTGAAGAGGGGTGAATTACTGCCTTATAATATTAAAGCAGAAGACACCGCAGCTGCCAACCTGTTTAAAAATCCGCTGTCCCTAACTGCAACAGATCTGGAAGAAGGTAAACGCCTGTACAATATTTACTGCGGCATTTGCCACGGTACTAAACTGGACGGTAACGGTCCGCTGTACAAAGGTGGCGACGGTCCTTATCCGTTGGCTCCCGCTAACCTGATCGCCGGTAAGGTGCTGGCGTATAGCGAAGGCCGCATTTTCCACGTAGCCACTTATGGTTACAACGCGATGGGTAGCTATGCCAGCCAGCTGGACCGAGAACAACGCTGGAAAGTGGCTGCTTACATTAAGAATGTACAAACAGGTGGTAAAATGCCATCTTCAGTTGCGCCGGCTGGCGACAGCACAGCGGCTGCTACGGCAGCGCCTGCAGCTGATACCGCAGCAACGAAGTAATTTTGATTAAAACTAGCATTTAGAAAAGTATTTTAATATACAGGTAATGAAGGACCAATTTGTAGTACCGGCAAGATTAAAAACGACCAGCATTGTGCTGATGGCAGTTGGCTTGCTGACTTTATTGATCGGAAAGTTTGCGCTCGGCGGCGAGCATGGAGACACACGCTTTTGGGCAGGTTTGCTGCAGAACAGTACTTTCTTCTTGATGGTAGTGTTGACCAGCACTTTCTTCATCAGCGCAACCACCCTGGCTCACGGCGGCTGGCAGATCGCGTTCCGCCGCGTACCGGAGGCTATCTCCATGGTAGTGCCGGTGCTTGGTGCAATTGCCTTTGTAGTATTAACTTGTTTGATCGTGTTCCATAAAGAACACATCTATCATTGGGTGAATGCTGAACACGTAAAGCATGATGCTATCCTGTCTTTTAAATCCGCATTCCTCAATCCTGTCTTTTTCATGACAGCTACCGTTATCACTATCGGCCTCTGGATCCTGCTGACCATCAAACTGCGTCGCATGTCTATTGAACAGGATAGCTGGGTAATGGATGCCGAAACCGGTCGTAAACTGATCTGGAGAAATACCGTTTGGTGTGCAGGTTTCATCGTGGTATTCGCACTGTCTGTAGGCTCTACCACTCCATGGTTGTGGCTGATGAGTATCGATGCTCACTGGTTCTCTACCATGTACTCCTGGTATACTTTCGCATCTACCTTCGTTTCCGGTATGTCTCTGATCGCACTGTTCGTGATTTACCTGAAAAGAAATGGTTACCTGAGCTTTGTAAGCGAAGAACACATCCACGACCTTGGTAAATTCATGTTTGCGTTCAGCATTTTCTGGACTTACCTGTGGTTCTCTCAGTTCATGCTGATCTGGTATGCGAACATTCCTGAAGAAACTATTTACTTTATTCCTCGTATGCAAGGACCGTTCAGGCCGATTTTCTTCGCTAACCTGATCATCAACTTCATACTGCCGCTGCTGATACTGATGAAGCGCGCTGCTAAACGCAACTTCACGCTGGTAACAGTTATGGCGATAGTTGTTATCTCCGGTCACTGGCTCGACTTCTTCCAGATGGTTGCTCCGGGCACTCAAAACAATGAGCTGCACTTCCCCTGGTATGAATTCGGTGTTGGTCTCGGCTTTGTGGGTATCATCATTTTTGTAACGTTGCACCAGCTGACCAAAGCTTCGCTGACGCCAAAAACTCACCCTTATCTGAAAGAAAGCATCATCCACCAGGTGTAGTTGCGCGGATGTAAAAGATAATAACAACGAATAAGCATTAGATAACTTAATTATTTCAAATAACAATGTCAGGATTTTTAGCAGTTTTAGTTGTTGTCCTCATATTCGTGGTCATTTTTCAGATTGCGAAGGCAAGCGAATATGTGTCCATCTTGAAGGGGGAAAAGAAGTCGCGCCAGCAGAGCAACCGCATCAACGGTTTCCTGCTGATAGCTTTCCTGATACTGGGGCTGATTGGCGTATGGTGGTGTAATGACATCCTGAAAGACAGAATTCTTGGCGAAGCTGCCTCGGATCATGGTGTAGATATCGATAAGATGTGGAAAACCACATTGGCCGTTACAGGTATCGTGTTTATTATCACGCAGATTCTGCTGTTCTGGTTTTCGTTCAAATACCAGGAAAAAGAGGGTCGTAAAGCATATTATTTTCCGCACAATAATAAATTGGAATTGATCTGGACGGTTGTTCCGGCTATCGCGCTCACCATCCTGGTGGCCTACGGCCTGAAACACTGGTTCCGTCTTACTTCCGAAGCACCGAAAGAATCAATGGTCGTAGAAATTACCGGTCAGCAGTTTAACTGGCTGATTCGCTACCCGGGTAAAGACGGTCAGCTCGGCAGCAGGTTCTACAAAGAGATCAATAACGCTACCAACCCGGTTGGCCAGATCTGGACAGACGATCTGAACAAAGATGACTTCATGGCGAGCGAAATGCACCTGGTGGTGAACAAGCCCGTAAAACTGATCATCGGTTCCAAAGACGTGGTACACGACGTTGGTCTGCCCCACTTCCGCCTGAAAATGGATGCGGTGCCTGGTATCCCGACCACCCTGTGGTTTACACCAAGGTTCACCACTGCGGAGATGAAAAAGAAAACGAACAATCCTGATTTCACATACGAAATTTCCTGCGATCAGATGTGCGGTGAAGGTCACTACTCGATGAGAGGTGTGATCGTAGTAGAAACACAGGAAGAATACGATGCATGGATCGCTAAGCAGGTACCTCAATACAAACTGGCGCATGAAGGCTCTCCCGCTCCAACCGGTACACAGGGCGCAACCCCTGCCGACCCGGTAATGAACAGTGACAGCTCCGGCACAGCGGCACCTGCAGCAGCACACTAAGCGGTTATAGAAAATCGAAATCAGAAGTAGAAAACTTAAAAAGACAAATTGCCGACAACGAATATTACCCCGCTGCCGGCTAATAATAAACAGAACTGAATATGAGTAACGAAGCAACTTTGCACGGTCAACATGAGGTAATTCATCACGGAGAGGGACATGGTCACCATGACGGGCACGATCATGACCACCATCATGAGCAGAGCTTCATTTCGAAGTATGTGTTCAGTATGGACCACAAAATGATTGCGAAACAGTTCCTGATTACAGGTATCATCTGGGCGATCATTGGTGCTTTATTCTCTGTACTGTTCCGTTTACAGCTCGGTTTCCCCGACGCTACTTTCCCCTGGCTGGAAAGCATCCTTGGCCATTGGGCAGAAGGTGGCCGCATCACACCACAGGCATATTATGCACTGGTTACCATGCACGGTACCATCCTGGTATTCTTCGTGTTAACAGCCGGTTTGAGCGGTACATTCTCTAACTTCCTCATTCCCCTGCAGGTAGGCGCCCGCGATATGGCTTCTCCCTTCATGAACATGCTGAGCTACTGGTTCTTCTTCCTGGCGAGCATGGTGATGATGGCCTCTTTCTTTGTACAAACCGGCCCTGCTTCCGGTGGCTGGACGGCTTATCCGCCGCTGAGCGCACTGGGCGATGCTTCTATCGGTTCTAAAATTGGTATGGACCTCTGGCTGGTTTCTATGGCATTGTTCGTAGTATCGCAGCTGCTCGGTGGTCTGAACTATATCTCAACCATCCTGAACTTACGTACTAAAGGTATGAGCATGACGAAGATGCCGCTGACCATCTGGTCGTTCTTCTTCACCGCTGTACTGGGTGTACTTTCTTTCCCTGTATTATTATCCGGTTTCATCCTGCTGCTGTTCGACCGTCACGCAGGCACCAGCTTCTACCTGAGCGAACTGTTCGTAAAAGGTAAAGTACTGCCGAACGAAGGTGGTTCCGCTATCCTGTACCAGCACTTGTTCTGGTTCCTGGGTCACCCGGAAGTATATATTATTATCCTGCCTGCGATGGGTATGGTGTCCGAAGTACTGGCCATCAACGCACGCAAACCGATCTTCGGTTACCTCGCAATGGTGGGTTCCATGTTTGCGATTGCGATCCTGGCCTTCCTGGTATGGGCGCACCACATGTTCGTAACTGGTCTGAATCCGTTCCTCGGCGCGTTCTTCGTACTGTTAACGCTGCTGATCGCCGTACCGTCCGCCATCAAGGTGTTTAACTGGATTACCACCATCTGGAAGGGTAATATCCGTTTCACACCCGGCGCGCTGTTCTCTATCGGTTTCGTGAGCACCTTCATCTCTGGTGGTCTGACCGGTATCTGGCTGGGTAACGCTTCTATCGATATTCACCTGCACGATACCTACTTTGTAATTGCACACTTCCACATTGTAATGGGTGTATCTGCATTCTTCGGTATGTTCGCAGCGATTTACCACTGGTTCCCGAAAATGTATGGCCGCTACCTGAACCAGACGATCGGTTACATTCACTTCTGGATCACGCTGATCGGTGCTTACCTGATCTTCTGGCCAATGCACTACGAAGGTATGGCGGGTATGCCAAGAAGGTATTACAACTATAGCAGCTGGGCGTCTTTCAACCAGTTCGATGGTTTGAACGCTTTCATCAGCATCGTGGTAATTATCGTATTTGCCTGCCAGCTGTTGTTCGTAATCAACTTCTTCTACAGCATTTTCAAAGGTCGTAAAGTAACTACTACCAACCCATGGCTGGCAACAACCCTGGAGTGGACCACGCCGATCAATCCTGGTCACGGTAACTGGCCTGGCGAAATTCCGGAAGTTCACCGTTGGGCTTACGATTACAGCAAAGACGGCAAAGACTTCATCCCGCAAACAGTTCCTGTTTCGCCCGACGAGTCTGCACACTGATAAAATATTAGGTTCCCGGAGCCATTGATTTTCCGGGTGAGTTAAGAAAGTGAGGCCACAGTTGAAAGGCTGTGGCCTATGGAAAGCAAAATCAATGGTTCAAGAAAATTCCATAAAGTTGTCGACTTCATATGCAGTAGCAAGCAGGGTGAGGGATTACTTCCAGCTAATGAAGTTCACCCTCACGTTTATGGTGGTTTTTTCCAGTGTAGTAGGCTACCTGCTTGTACCGGTGTTGAGTTCGATTTGCTGAAAGTTCTTTTGTTATTTACAGGTGGCGTGTTGGTTTCGGGCGCTGCTAATACCATCAACCAGATACTGGAAAGAGAAACCGACAAACTGATGGCGCGTACCGCACCACGTCCACTGCCCTCGCAAAGGATTACAGTGACAGAAGCGGTGATCGTGGCGATCGTTGCCGGTGGTTTAGGCCTCTTTATCCTGGCTTATAACTTTAACTGGTTAAGCGCTGGTATTAGCCTGGCTTCCCTGATTCTCTACGGATTTGTGTATACGCCCTGGAAAAAGTGGAACTCACTGGCCGTGCTGGTGGGCGCGATTCCGGGAGCATTACCGCCGTTAATCGGTTGGACTGCCGGTTCCAATGAACTGAGCGAAGGAGGCTGGGCCTTGTTTGCGATCCAGTTCCTGTGGCAGTTCCCGCACTTCTGGGCCATCGCCTGGATAGCGCATACTGATTATATGAGAGCGGGTTTCAAGTTGTTGCCTTCTGCCGAAGGACCCAACAAATGGACCGCTTTACAATCCGCCATGTACGCATTGCTGCTTATCCCTGCGGGACTGGCGCCGTTCGTACTCGGGCTCACCGGTTGGATTTCTGCGATTATTGTAGTGGCTGCCGGTTTGTTTTACCTGTATAAGGCGATTGTGTTGTACAAAAACACCGATGTGCCTTCGGCCCGCAAACTGATGTTCAGTTCGTATATCTACCTGACGATCGTAATGCTGGCGCTGGCGGCGGATAAAGTAAAAATGTGAGGATAATGATGGCAATGAGCGCTCAAAAAAATAAAATACATCCACATAAGTACTCGCTCTGGATTGCGATGGGCAGTATTACGATGATGTTCATCGGTTTTACCAGTGCTTACGTGGTAAAAAGATCGCAGGCTAACTGGCAGGCATTTGAACTGCCCAGTATTTTCTGGATCTCTACCCTGGTAATCCTGGCCAGCAGTTTAACCATGCATTTGGCGCTGCGGCAGTTCAGGTTAAGGAACATGAGCGCCTACAAACAGCTCATCACTTTAACCGCAGTATTAGGAGTTCTTTTCACCATTTGCCGGGTATTCGGCTTCATGGATATGATGAACCGTAACCTGCCACTCGTAAACGGTCCGGTTTCTGCCGGATTTATTTACGTGATCGTAGCGGTGCACATATTACACGTAATTGGCGGCGTGGTAGCATTAATGATCATGTTCTTCCGCGCCTTCCGTACCAGGATCCGCACTTACAGCAGTGTTCCGGTGGAAGTTGCCGCTACGTACTGGCATTTCGTAGACATACTTTGGATTTACCTGTTGGTGTTCCTTACGTTGGCGAGATAAAATTGAATTGATTTAAAAAGCGTTTAAAATTCTACAAAAAATACAGATGGATACAACAGTTACAGCGAAGAAAAAATGGTGGGCTGGAGGTTATTCTCCCTTCAATGTGAGCTACGGCAAGTTGATGATGTGGTACTTCCTGTTATCAGACGCCTTTACCTTCGGCGCATTACTGATATCGTATGGTACGGTTCGTTTCAGCAGTCTTTCATGGCCTGACCCCAACCACGTATTCCATTCATTCCCTTTCATGGGCGATGCTAATCTTCCGCTGGTATTCGTGAGCTTGATGACCTTTATCCTGATCATGAGTTCCGTAACCATGGTACTGGCTGTACACGCCGGTCACCACCGCGACAGGAAAGCTGTAATCAAATGGCTCATCTGGACCATCATCGGCGGTGCTGCGTTCCTCGGCTGTCAGGCATGGGAATGGACGCACCTGTATCACAGTGGCGCATGGTGGAGCCTGAATCCATTTGCGAATGCTGACGGTACTGCTGCTACCAACTCTAACTTTACAGACTTCTTCTTTACCATCACCGGTTTCCATGGTCTGCACGTAACCTCTGGTGTGATCCTGAATATCGTGATCCTGCTGAACGTACTGAACGGCACCTACGAAAAACGCGGTCACTACGAAATGGTGGAGAAAGTTGGTCTTTACTGGCACTTTGTAGACCTGGTTTGGGTATTCGTATTCACCTGCTTCTACCTGCTCTAATAAAGCAGTTAAGCAAACAGCAATTTTTGATTAAATTAATTTTAGAAAAGATTTATAGAAATAGTCGATCATGGCAAATGTAGATACAACCCAAGAACACGCAAGCTCGTCCACTAAAACCATCTGGAAAACGTTTTGGATCCTGTTGGGTATTACCGTTGTGGAAATTGGTCTGGCGTTTCTGCACCTCGGTACAGGTTTTCCGGGTAAGCTGTTACTGAACGCTATCTTTATCGGTCTTACCGTAGTGAAAGCATTCTTCATCGTAGCAGAGTTCATGCACTTAGGTCACGAAATCAAAAACCTGATCCTGAGTGTACTGGTTCCGCTGGTATTCTTCGTTTGGTTCATCATCGCGTTTCTCGCTGATGGCGATTCCTGGAAGAACATGCGTAAGGACCTGTCTCCCGGTAAAGCACGTACCTACGAAATGGCTAAGCCTGCTGAACACGGCGGTGGTCATGGCGCAGGCAATGGTGCACACCACTAAGTAAAATATTATTCTGTAATTCTAAACTAATCGGTCATTTCACGAAGGGCTATATTAGGAGTTGCGTTAGCGATACTTGTTCCGCTAACAGGGTACTTGATAGTTGATCATTACAGCCAAAATATAGTATCCATACCTCGATATTACATATTCGAGCGTGTGGATACTGTTTTTAAGGACGGTAAGACCCGCTACGATTCGGTATTCCATACGGTACGCGATTTTGAGCTCACCAACCAGTTTGGTGAGCAGGTAAAACTGAGCGACCTGAAAGGCAAAATGGTAGTCGTAAATTTCTTCTTTACGAGCTGCCCGGCCATCTGTCCCAAAATGACAGCGAACTTAAAAACACTGCAGGAGGCGTTCGATAAAAGCGATACCCTCATCCAGATACTTTCTTTAACAGTGGATCCGGCGCGCGATACCGTAGCGGCTTTGAAGCATTATGCAGACAGGCACCAGATCAACCCGGATAACTGGATGATGCTGACCGGCGATAAGAAAGAATTATATGACCTGGCGCGTAACGAGTTTTATGTATCAGTAACGCAGGGCGATGGTGGTCCCGATGATTTCGTGCACAGCGAAAAAGTGGTACTGCTGGATAAAGAACGTCACATCCGCGGTTATTACAACGGGTTGGACAGTTCCGCTATGTCAAAGCTGGCTTATGATGCCGCCACGATCAATATTGCGAAAGACCGCCGCAAACCCGGCCTGTTGAAAAGGCTGTTCAGCGGACAGGATCACTAAACCTGCAGCGCTTACCCCGTGCGCTTTCATCCTCTTAATGAGAAAGTAATTTTTATGCAGAATAAAAATCTGACTGTACCTATTGCGATAGTGTCTGTCGCGGTGCCGCTGTTGGTGGCTATCCTGTTTTACATGCCGCATCCCAACTACACACCGGGCTTCGATGTGCGTATTATGCCACTGTTTCACGCCATCCTGAATTCGGCGACGGCGGTGCTGCTGGCAGCGAGTCTGTATTTCATTAAAAACAAACAGGTAAAAGCACACAAAATCGCGAACCTTACAGCGGTGGTGCTGTCCTGCCTGTTCCTGCTGTCGTACGTTACTTATCACTTCCTGAGTCGAGCACGAAGTTTGGCGATATAGATCATAACGGCGTGGTAGATGCTGCGGAAAAGGCAGCTTTGGGCGGTATACAATACCTGTATTACTTTATCCTGCTCACGCACATTTTCCTGGCGGCGATCATCATTCCTTTTGTGTTGTTTTCGCTGTTGCGCGCTTTCCAGAATGATTTGGTAAAACACCGCAGGATTTCCAGGATCACCTGGCCTATGTGGTTCTATGTAGCTGTGACCGGCGTGGTGGTATACATCATGATTTCTCCCTACTATAAATAGCTTAACTTTACAAGTATGAAGAAGGTAGCAATGATCGTTTGCGCGGTGCTGCTCGCCACCGGTAATTCGCTGATGGCGCAGTGTTCGCTTTGTACTAAAACCGCGCAGCAGTTGGGTGAAGGGCCTGCAAAAGGCCTGAATAATGGCATTCTGATGTTGGCCTTTATGCCGCTGGCCATTATCGCAGTGCTTGGATTCCGTTGGTATCGCAGTAATCAGCAGGTACGTAAAGGCCAGCAGGCTTAGGTTTTCTTTTTAATTCTCCGGTGGATGTGTGCGCAGGCCTGGCAATACTCACTTAATACTTCGCGGCTAAGGGTTCAAAATCCGGGCAATCCAGTTTTAAATCCGTCACACGCAGCATCATTTGCACGAGCGTGCAATAGTGCCCGGTTCTTCCTTTCGCAGCATAATACTGGCAGTTGCCGCACATGCTCTGTGGTGTAATAACTCCCTGCTCATTCAGATGACCAATCAATTTTAGAAGTTGTTCGAGCAACAGATTCTGTTTTTCCGGCGCCAGGTTTAATACGGCCTGCTGCATCGGATGCGCGAACTTTTCTACTTTGCGTGCAATCGTTTTGCCCTCACGCGATAAAAGTAAAGTGTGGCTGCGGGTGTCCGTTACATTGGCTTTTCGCACTACCAGGCCTTTCGACTCGAGCGCTTTCACAGCATCGCTGATCGTCGCTTTCGTCATGTTGAAGTAGTTTGCCAGGTAAGTAATCGTGCGTTTGGATTCCGGATAATACAATAGAAACGTAAGTATTTGGATCTGAATCGTACTACTGATTCCGTGCTGCTTGGCCTCATTCCATAGCAAAACCCTGAATGCTTCCGATAAACGTTCCATGGCGGCTACAACCTTACTGGGTACACTACCAGCCTGGTGATCCGGGTTAAAGATGGATTCTTTTACCATGATAGTAAAAATAGGTTACGGTTTTTGTGTTGTTGTGTCGTTTGTCTTAATAGTCTTTTATGGGCCATACATGCCGCATGCGGATATTGGAACGGCTAAGATAGTCGGAAAAGTGGCTAAAACTACAAAACTTTTTTCTTACATTTTATAACATAACAATTAATACGAGCTCTTCGTAATCTGCCGCCGTCCTGTGTTTGACACTGTTGCTATGGTTTGTTATATTTACAAAGGCTTGAATGATAAATAGTTGTTAGCCGTGCTTTTCAACCGGTGAACAAAACTTTAAATACAAAACTTGAGATATTTTTCTAAGTCACGCAACTGTGGGATACCCTTATCCACCGGGGCTTCCGGCAAAAATACCGCTTCGCCGCGCTTGATTGCCGGTAAGGGATTGGAGCGGGTATTATACATCGCTATGCTGTCATTAATGGTAGCATTGTTTACCAGCGCGCTTGCCTGGAGCATGTTGTGGCTGCTGCGACTCGTTACCAATATTGCATTTACCGGCGAAGCATCGTTTTCGGTTACACGCCCCGACCGGCACCAGTTGGGCGTTTGGGTGATAGGTATACCTGTCGCCGGTGCATTGCTTGTTTTAGTAATGGAGCGACTATCGCTTGCGGTTACACGTTATACTGTAATGAGTAATCCACTGCAGCAAAATCACAGTAAACGTTTTCTGCGGGTGTTGCGGCAATTCCCTTCGCTTATTTCGATAGGCACCGGCGCGCCCTTAGGTCCTGAAGGGCCGGCGATGGATGCAGGGACTGGCATCGGCAAATGGTTGGGAGCCGTATTCCAGATAAGTGCGCCGGAAACGGTGGTGCTGTGTATTGCGGGCAGCACGGCTGGTGTTGCGTTCGTGTTCGGCGCCCCCGTGGCCGCTGTTATACTTGCTGCGGAAATATGGATGGTGGAGTTCTCGTTGCTCAGTGGTGTGTCTGTTTTGTTAGCCGCGCTCGCCGGCGCTACGTGCAGGCAAATGTGGTGGAGCGGTGCATCTTTTATAGATATGCCTGTTGTAGCAGAACCTGCGTGGATCGATCTTATTTTTTATACAATAGTAGGTATAGCCATCGGTGTAGTAGCCGGGTTAATTGTACGCGCAGAAACATTCGTCAGCACCCTGTTTACTAAACTCCCGCTGAAGACCTATTGGTGGCCGGTGATTGGTGCCATTGGCATTGGCGTGATCGGTTATTTTGAACCCGCAACTTTCGGCCCCGGTTATCAGCAGCTACGCACGATCCTCAATGGTAACGTTACGTTTCATTTATTGATCGTACTCACCGTATTTAATTTTTATCGTGGATGATGGCACAATCTGCGGGAACGCCGGGCGGTAATATGTTCCCGACATTGGTAATGGGCGCCGCGCTGGGTGTCATGTTAACGGCATTGCTGCAAATTTCTTTCAGGGAGATATCATTGAACGTGCACATTGCCGCTATCATCGGGATGGCTGCGATGTTCGCGGGAACATCACGTGCATGGGTAGCTGCGGTAGTGTTGGCGCTGGAGTGTACGCGGGCGCCGAATGCATTGTTGCCCTTAGCGCTGGCTTGTACGGCCGCGTATTTTTCGGCGTATATGTTTTTAAAGAAGCCGTTGGCTGATTAGAACCGCTTCACGTATCCGTACAAATTAAATCCACCACTCACCAACATCCCCTCAATCTCTTCCTGCATCGCACGTTTGTTCACATCGCGCATTCTCCGGTGCTGTACCAGTTGATACGCTTTCTCTGCCATCAGGATAGATTTCCGGACGGGGCTACCCTGCAGTTGCGATTGATGTTGCTGCAAAGCTTCTATTAATTCGTGTATGCCCCGGTGTTGTGTGGCTACCGTTTTTACTACCGGTGTTTCCCACTGCGCGGTCTGTCGACTATGCGCCAGCAGGCGCAGGTTTTTTACGAACTCGTCTGCGTTATCACGATCCGCTTTGTTCACGACAAATACATCGGCGATCTCCATCAGGCCAGCTTTCATGGTTTGTATTTCATCGCCTGCTTCGGGAACTACCACTACCACGGTGCTGTCTGCAATGCCGGCAATTTCTACTTCGCTTTGGCCTACCCCCACCGTTTCTATAAACAGGTAATCGAAACCTGCTGCGCAGATCACATCACTTACTTCGATCACTTTCGGACTGAGTCCGCCCAACGCCCCGCGGCTGGCCATAGAGCGGATGAATACATCCGGGTTGTTGAAGTGCTGGCTCATGCGGATACGATCACCGAGCAGCGCCCCAAAGTTGAATGGGCTCGAAGGATCTACCGCGATAATCGCCACCCTTTTTTGCTGTTGCAGCAGCTCACCGATGAGCGCATTCACCAGCGTGCTTTTGCCTGCACCGGGAGGACCGGTAATACCCACCACGCGCGTACGCGGATTGGCGGGCAATTGCTCCAGCAACGCTTCATATCCCGGCGCTTCGTTTTCTACCAGCGAAATGCAGCGGGCCAGGGTTTTGATGTGGCCTTCGAGCAGGCCGTTGATGTATGCAGGTAACATATGCAACAAATGTAAATGCTATTTGGCATTTGAGCACGGTTTTATCATCTTTGTGACCTTATATCCTTCCAATATGAAAGTATCCGGGTTCACCTTTGTCCGCAACGCCGTTAAGTACGATTATCCTGTTGTGGAAGCCATCCGCTCCATTCTGCCTTTGTGCGATGAAGTGGTGGTAAGTGTGGGCGATTGCAACGATGGTACCGAACTGATTCAATCCATCAACTCTCCTAAAATCCGCATCGAACATTCTGTTTGGGACGATAGCCTGAAAGAAGGAGGCCGCATCCTCGCAGTGGAAACGGATAAAGCGTACGATAAAGTGGATCCTGCCACCACCTGGGCCATTTATATCCGTGCAGATGAAGTATTGCACGAAGAAGATTATCCCGCTATCCGCGCTGCGATGGAGCAATACAAATATGATTTGCGGGTAGAAGGATTGCTTTTCAAATACCGTCATTTCTTCGGCAGCTACGATTACCTGGGCGATAGCCGCACCTGGTATAAAAATGAGATCCGCATTGTCCGCTATAACAAAGACGTTCGATCTTACCGCGATGCGCAAGGCTTCCGCAAGCACGATCAAAAACTGCACGTGAAGCGGGTCGATGCCACCGTATCACATTACGGTTGGGTAAAAAGTCCCGAAACGCAGGCGATGAAAGTAAACAACTCCGGGAGCCTCTACTATGGCAACGATACCGAGAAGTATGAAAAGCGTAAAGTGACCGGCGCGTTTGATTACTCGATCGTGGATTCGGTGGAGCGTTTTACCGGCACGCATCCTAAAGTGATGCAGGAACGCGTAAACCGCATCAACTGGGAATTTGAACACGACATCAGCCTCAAGAAATTCGGCTTTAAAGACCGCTTGCTCTACTGGATAGAAAAACAAACCGGCCGCCGGCTGTTCGACTACACCAACTATAAAATATTGCGATAGTCCCTTGGCTTCGATTTCGCTACCTTTGTCCTTATGACCAATTTCATTCCCATATTTCCGCTGGCTACCGTGGTTTACCCCGGCGAGCCGCTGAACCTCCACATCTTTGAGCCCCGCTACAAAGAGCTGGTGCGCGAATGTTTGGCGGAAAAGAAACCTTTTGGCATCCCGGTGGTGATCGATAAAAAGGCGGCCGAGTATGGCGCCGCGGTAGAAGTGCTGAGCCTGGAAAAAGAATACGAGAATGGCGAAATGGACATCCGCACCCGCGGCCAGCGCGTGTTCCGCATCCTGGAAGTGGTCCGCGAAATCCCGGGTAAACTGTATTCCGGCGCCATCGTTACTTACCCCGATAACGATTTTAAGAGCAACGCTTCGCTGCTGAAGCAGGTATTGCATGCAGTACGCGAGCTGCATAAAATTTTACAGGTAGATAAAGATTTTAAAAAGGAGGATGAGGCGCTTTTGTCGTACGACGTGGCGCATCATGCCGGTCTTTCGCTGAACGAGGAATATGAGTTGCTGCACCTGTTCCATGAGCTGCAGCGCCTCGAATACCTGAAACGGCACCTGTATAAAGCCATTCCGCTGATGGCGGAAATGGAGAGACTGAAAGACCGCGTAAAGCTGAACGGTCATTTCCGTAACTTATCGGTCGATAACTTTTAGCCGCATGACCAATTTCTGCCTGGATTTCGGCAACTCCCGACTCAAATGCGCCATTATGCGGCAAGGCAAGCTGCTGGAGGAAATTTTTTTGAAGAAGAAGTCATGGAGGCCGGGTTAAGCGCCGCATTGGCGAAATACCAGCCGCAGGCGGCTATTTTATCTTCCGTTATTCACCATTCTCCGGCTATAGAACAACTGCTCGCAGAGCGGACTTATTTTATTAAGCTGAGCCACGAGCTGAAGTTTCCCATCAAAATAGCATACGAAAAGCCCGAAACGCTCGGTGTAGATCGTATTGCACTTGTATGCGGCGCCTGGAGCCAGTTTCCGGGTCAACATAATCTTGTGATCGCCGTGGGCTCGGCCATTACTTACAATTTCCTGGATAAAAACGGCCAGTTCCTTGGCGGCGGCATCAGTCCCGGTTTGGATATGCGTTTTAAGGCGCTGCACACCTTTACCGACAAATTGCCTTATGTGGCGCCGGACCCGCAATTCCCGCTGATCGGCTATAATACGCGCCAATCGATATTAAGCGGCGTGCAGCAGGGGGCTTTGGAGGAAGTGGATGGAATGATTACCCGTTATACAGAAAGGTATGGTAACTTTAACGTCCTTTTAACGGGGGGAATTTGGAATTCTTTGGTTCTCGTCTTAAAAATAAGATATTTGCAGACCCTTATTTGGTATATAAAGGCTTAAATTCAATACTAGACATAAATGCATTGGAAAAAAATTAGCATTTTTTGCTGCCTGGGTGGGTGTCTGGGCTTAGCAAACGATGTTAAAGCACAGGAGAATTCTCCTTACTCGCGCTACGGGCTTGGCGATTTATACTCTACCCAGCACGTCGTGAACCGTGGTATGGGGGCGTTTCTCTTGGCTACAGCGATTTTCAGTCGGTAAACTTCACGAACCCGGCGAGTTATTCGAATCTGAAACTGGTGACTTTCGATGTGGCTGTAGAAGGCGGCATGAAGAAAATCTCCGATAACGATCAGTCGTTCAGTTCCGGTATCGGTAACCTGTCGTACCTGCAACTGGGTATTCCCATTCGTAACAAATGGGGTGTAGTGGCTGGTTTAAGACCGATGAGCAAAGTTTCGTACAACATTACCCGTACCGAACAACGCATTTTCTTTGACACTTTACAGATGCCGGTACTTTACCAGTACGAAGGCAGCGGGGGCGTGTACCAGGCTTATATCGGCTCTGGTTTCGGCTTTGGCGGCTTTAGTGCGGGTTTCAACGTGGGCTACCTGTTTGGCAATATCGAAAACAGCACCAAGGGCATTTATCCTTTGGAGGCAAACGTAATCCCTTCGCGTCACAGCAAACGGACCAGCTACCAGAGTGTTTTTTACAACCTGGGTTTGCAGTACGAGATTAAGCTGAACAAAGAAGTGAGCATGGTGCTGGCCGCGTCCGGCAACTTCCAGCAAAAACTGAAAGCCCGTCGCGAAACGCTGCGTGAAACTATGTACTACGACGCATCTACGGATGATTATGGTACACAGGACACGGTGGCTTACACCAGCGGTGATCGGGGCGATGTTATTTTTCCCCAGCAGTTAGGTGGTGGTATCATGTTTAAAAAGATAGACAAATGGCAGTTCGGCGCGGATTTCACGACCGGATCCTGGTCTAAATTTCGCAACTACGGAGAGGCTGATTCTACCCGCGACGCCTGGAAACTGGCATTCGGCGGACAGTTTATCCCCAACCCGATGGCGCTGAAAGGTTACTTTAACAGGGCAACTTACCGTGTAGGTGGTTACTTCGGCCAGGACTATATCGCTATCGGCGGTAGCGACATGCCGGTAGTAGCAGCCACCCTGGGTGTAGGTTTACCGGTGCGCAGGATGATGTACTCCAACCAGTTCTCGATGGTGAACCTGTCGTTCGAAATTGGCCGCAGGGGAAACAACAATACCGTGCTTAAGGAAAACTTTTATCGCATAGGTCTTGGCTTTACCCTCAGTGACCGCTGGTTCATCAAACAGAAATACGACTAGATAATTGCTTGAAGAAGTATTGGTTATATACGGTTTTGGCGCTAACGCTGTGCAGCTGCGAGAATAAGATCGAGCAGATCATGGCGTTGGATAAAAGCGCGGTGGGCGTGGAAGAAGGCGACGATATCCGTGTGATCATCAGCCAGTCGGGCCACGTAAAGGCCGAACTGACCGGACCATACATGGAGCGGCACCTGCAGCATCCTGCTTATGTGGAGTTTTCCAAAGGCATGAAGGTGAAGTTTTACGACGATAGCCTGAACCATACCAGCACCCTTACCGCCTTTTATGGCAAGTACTTCGAAAACTCCGGCGACATGTTCCTCCGCGACAGCGTGGTGCTCATTAACGTGAAAACCAACGAACGCATGGATTGCCACCGACTTAAATATGATGCACAAACACAACGCTTTTCTTCGGATACGGCGGTGCGTTATCTCAGAAACGGCCGGCCGATGTACGGAACTGCATTTACGAGCAACTCCGAGTTCAGCGATCCCATGTTCTTAAAAGGCCATGGCGAGTTCGATACGCCGGATAACCTGATGGCGGAAGGCGATTCTGCCGCTACTGATAGTTCGGCGCCCAAAGACAGTATTAAATCTCGTAAAGACACGATTCCCAGGTAAGTACCGGGATTACCATAACGAAAAGACCCAATCAGTAACGAGCTGATTGGGTCTTTTCGCTTTAACCTATTTTTAACCTAAAATTTCATGGTCACTAAACGCAACAACCATGCCAGCCTCATCTATACTGTTTATTCTACTTGAAAAAGATCGCTCGTTAAATGCTCGTTAACAGTAGAACATGCGTTACGTTTACCAATAAAAAAGCACGTTCACGGGTTTTGGGTTGACGCGCACCAGCGGCTTCCTATATTTGTGAAGGTTTTTCATAGGATATGGTTAAAATAATTGAGGGCGCCTTTCCAGGTGCCCTTTTCTTTTTCCCTTCAATGTGTTAACTTAACCATATGGAGCCGA
The DNA here is from genome assembly GCF_023156195.1 of Chitinophaga sedimenti. Lineage (GTDB taxonomy): Bacteria > Bacteroidota > Bacteroidia > Chitinophagales > Chitinophagaceae > Chitinophaga > Chitinophaga sedimenti. The sequence goes on along the minus strand of NZ_JAKUKA010000001.1, from coordinate 4,558,194 downwards.
TTCAATGGAATGATTTCGAGAAGATAGACATACGGGTGGGCACTATCGTTGCCGCACACCCTTTTCCTAACGCACGTAATCCCGCTTACCAGCTGGAAATCGACTTTGGCCCCGAAATAGGGATAAGGCGATCATCTGCACAAATTACCGGGTTATATACGTTAGCGGAACTACCCGGCCGGCAGGTGGTTGCAGTAGTTAACTTTCCCGTTAAGCAAATCGCAAATTTCTTTTCGGAATGCCTGGTGTTAGGTGCGGTGGGTGATGATAAAGAGGTTACATTATTAATGCCGGAGCGGGTTACTCAAAACGGCTTAAAGATATCTTAGTATTAATAATATTAATTTGATGTTATTTTTAATACATCATGTCCCTTTGAAAAAAACAACGTTCACAAACAAAAATCACACGTTCACGGAAATCAGGAAAAAACGACATATGTGGCGGGTATCTTTGTTCTAGGTTTTTCATAGGATATGGTTAAAATTATTACAAAGGCGGTATTCTTACCGCCTTTTTTATTTCTTTCACCGTTCCATTTCCAGCATTCGACTTTCCCCTCCCTCGATAAATTAATCTTTGCCTTTAAATTTAATCAAATGATCCTGATTAGCAAACATAATCAAGGATAAATTGATGCGTTTCTCTAATGTACGCAACAAATTGATAGTTAGATTCTTAAGATGACTTTTTTGAGGTAGATGGGTCCAAACGTTTATTGGCAGTTTTTCATCGTTTACCAGATAAAATACATCATTCGCTAGATTCCAAATTAATGATGTTTCTAAATTATAGAAATTTGTTCTAGGTTTTTCAATAAAGATATGGTTAAAATTTTTCGGGGCTGTATTCTTGCAGCCCTGTTTTTTTTTCCTCCACTGCCATCATCTCCATTTCTCGTTTTATATTTCCAAGGTTAATAGGCTTCACGATTTTTCATTTTCATATTATATATTTTGATATAAAAAAGGGCAGTAAGATTACTGCCCTACTTATTTCGACCATATCCTATGAAAAACCTGAGTCAAATTTACCGACTATAAACTCACCTGATAACGCCACTTTTTATTTGCGGGCTCCGGCTTCATAACCGGTCGCTTTTTGACAATATCCGGTGGACACCGCTTTCAGCCATCAGTCGGCGCCAACGTCTGTGTAATTATACGGAACAATATGGCTGGGGTTCGTTAATTTAGTCCCGTTGAAAAAATCAACCTGCAGTATTATGAGATTTATGCTTTACAGGTACCCGGTGGCACTGGCCGGCGTACTGTTCTCCTTCGCCATGCCGCAGGCGCATGCACAAGAAAAAAGGAACTTACCCTGGAAACGATCGTGAAACAGCCCATGCTGCTGTCTAAGCCCATGCCTGTCATCACCGGCTGGCTGGATAAGGATCATTACCTCGAAACACGCCGTGACAATGGCAAGGTGCAGCAGTTCAAAGTGAACGCTGCTTCGGGCAAAGCAGAGGCTTACACACCGCCGCCTGTAACAGGTCAGTCTGTTTCCATCCGCAATAATGATATCATCTTAAGTACGCCCGGCAGCGGTGAAACACAACTCACCAATACCAAGGCGGAGGAAAAGAACCCTACGCTGTCGCCCGACGGTAAGTACGTGGCATTTACACGTGATAATAATCTGTTCGCTATTGAACTGTCATCTAAAAGGGAAATACAGTACACCACCGACGGTACCGACGTGATTTACAACGGTTGGGCTTCATGGGTGTATTACGAGGAAATTTTAGGTCGCTCTTCTCGCTATAAAGCCTTTTGGTGGAGCAACGACAGCCGTCGCATCGCCTATATGCGTTTTGACGATACCAAGGTGCCCGTATTCCCCATTTACAGCCAGGTAGGTCAGCATGGTTACCTCGAAAATACCCGCTACCCCAAAGCCGGCGATAACAACCCGGAAGTGAAGCTGGGGATTGTACCGGTAACAGGCGGCGCCACCGTTTGGGCCGATTTTAATCCCAAAGACGATCAGTACTTCGGTACGCCGTTCTGGGCGGGCGATGGTACGCTATGGCTGCAATGGATGCCGCGCGGACAGGACAACCTGAAAATTTATTCCGTTAATCCGGAAAGCGGCGCCAAAAAAGAGGTGTATGACGAAAAGCAGAAAACCTGGATCGACTGGTTCAAACCCTTCACTTTCCTGGCGAATAATAAAGGCTTCATCGTCCAGAGCGATAAATCGGGTTGGGACCACCTGTACCTGCTGAATATGGACGGCTCGCTGAAAAAGCAGCTGACCAGCGGCGACTGGCGCGTAAAAGACCTGCTGGAAGTGGATGAAAAGAAACAGGAGGTTTATTTCACCGCCCGCAAAGAGCATTCTACCCGCTTCGACCTGTATAAGGTAAGCCTGAATGGCGGCGCTATCACCCGCCTCACGTTCGGCGAGTTTTCGCACGACGTGAAAGTGGCCCCCAGGGCGGTTATTTCATCACTACGTATTCCAACCTGCGCACGCCATCCAAAATGGCGCTGCTCAATAATAAAGGCAAAGTAATCCGCGAGCTGGGCGATAGCAGAACCGCTGCGTTCGACGAGTACCTGCTGGCCCCCACGGAACTGCGCACTTATACAACCCGCGACGGCCTCACGTTACCTATCACCATCATGTGGCCCCTGCACATGGAGGCCGGGAAAAAATACCCGGTGCTGATCAATGTATATGGTGGTCCGGACGCCGGGTCTATCTACGATACCTGGAAACCCTCGCTGATGCCGCAATGGTACGCTAAAGAAGGCATCATCCGGTGGTGATGGACAACCGCGCGGCAGGTCATCTCGGCAAAGTGGGCATGAATTACATTCACCGCCAGCTGGGTAAATACGAAACCGAAGATTTCATGGACGCAGCCAAATGGCTGAAAACCCAGCCCGGTGTAGATGGAGATAAGATCTGTATCACCGGCGGCAGCTTCGGTGGCTACGCTACCTGTATGGCGCTCACTTACGGCGCGGAAGTATTTAACTACGGAATCGCCAACTTCTCTGTAACGGACTGGTCGCTTTACGACAGCCACTACACTGAGCGTTACATGGACACTCCTGCAGAGAACCCGGAAGGTTACAAACTGACGTCGGTAATGACCCATGCAGACAAATACAAAGGCATGCTGCGCATCGTTCACGGCACGATGGACGACAACGTACACATGCAAAACAGCATCCAGCTGATCGATAAATTCGAAGACCTGAACAAACACTTCGAGTTTATGCTTTATCCCGGCGAAAGGCACGGTTGGGGTGGCTCTAAAGGTGTTCACTCCCGCGCGGAAGCGAACCGTTTTTACTACCAGTACCTGTTGAACAAACCAGTACCCGATTTATTAGTGAAGTAATTTTTTGCAAGCTACATAGATAAGGAAGATGAGCGGCGCCTGCGGGCGTCGCTTTTTTGTGTGCTGTAAAATAAAAAAAAGGCCCCCGCACTTCGGAGGCCTTCTGTCTATCTCTAAAAAAGGTTATTCCTTTTCAATTCTCATCTGCGGGAAGAACAGCACGTCCTGGATCGATGGCTGATTCGTCATCAGCATCGTTAACCGGTCAATACCGATACCGATACCGGAGGTTGGCGGCATACCGTATTCCAGTGCACGTAAGAAGTCGTGGTCAATGAACATGGCCTCGTCGTCGCCGCGCTCCATCAGTGAAAGTTGTTCTTCAAAGCGCTCGCGTTGATCGATTGGGTCGTTCAACTCGGAGTAAGCGTTTGCAATCTCTTTACCGTTGGCCATCAGTTCAAAACGCTCTACCAGTCCGGGTTTGCTACGGTGTTTTTAGTAAGCGGACTCATTTCCACCGGGTAGTCAGTGATGAACGTAGGCTGAATGTAGTGGCCTTCCGCTTTGGCGCCGAAGATCTCATCCACCAGTTTGCCTTTGCCCATGCTGGGTTCTACGTGAATACCGAGTGAACGGCAGGTATCGCGCAGCTGGTCTTCGTTCATATTGCTGATATCGATACCGGTATGTTCCTGGATGGCTTCGTACATCGTAACACGGCGGAAAGGCGCTTTAAAGTTGATGATGTTGTCGCCAACAGGTACTTCGGTAGTACCATGCAGCGCCATGGCCACTTTTTCCAGCAGGGTTTCAGTAGCGTTCATCATCCACTCGTAGTCCTTGTAGGCCACGTACATCTCCATCACGGTAAATTCCGGGTTGTGGGTACGGTCCATACCCTCATTACGGAAGTCTTTCGCAAACTCATACACCCCCTCAAAACCGCCTACGATCAGGCGTTTCAGGTACAACTCGTTGGCAATGCGCAGGTACAGTGGCATATCCAGCGTGTTGTGATGGGTAATGAACGGACGTGCTGCCGCGCCGCCGGGGATCGGCTGCAGGATCGGCGTTTCCACTTCCGGAAGCCCATTTCGTTATAATAATTGCGTATGGTCTGCATCAGTTTCGTGCGTTTGACGAAAACCTCTTTCACCTGCGGATTGATGATCATATCCGCATAACGCTGGCGGTACTTGAACTCGATGTCAGTAACGGCATCAAAGGTCTCGCCGTCCTTTTCTTTCACGATCGGTAAAGGACGCAGCGCTTTGGATAGCATTACGAACTCCCGCACGTGGATGGAGGTTTCGCCGGTTTTGGTTACAAAGCCGTAGCCTTTCAGACCAACGATATCGCCGATGTCGGTCAGCTTTTTGAATACCACATCGTACAGGTTCTTGTCTTCGCCAGGACAAATATCGTCGCGGCGAATGTAAGCCTGGATCTGGCCGGATCCATCCTGGATTTTCACGAAGCAGGCCTTACCCATATCGCGTACCGCCATTACGCGGCCCGCCAGGCAGATATCCCGGAATTGCTCCTTTGTTTCTTCGCTAAACCTGGCCTTAATATCGGTAGAAACAGCGTTCACGGGGTATTCCGCCGCTGGATACGGGTCAATGCCCAGTTCCTGCAGCTGTTTCAGTTTGTCCCTTCTGATCAGTTCCTGTTCGGAAAGGTTTTGTGTAGTGGTGCTCATTGTATCTTAAATCAGCGTATTTATTGAATAGCTTGCAAAAATAATCGTTTTAGGGAACCAGCGGCAGTTTCTTCCCTTAGCCGCCGTTGTGTTTTCTATGGTTTTTGCAAATTTTGGTAGATATAATTTTTATCGAACCTCGTCTGTTTTTGTACAACGGCTGTTATAGTTAGGACGATTTTGTTTCTTAAAGCGTTTATAACAAGCATTTTATGCTTCCCTTCAGCTATTTTTCTCCTAAAATAGTCTCCAAAGCTGTTTTTCATTTTGGTGGCTGTCAGGGCACACATATGCAGGAGGCTTTTAAGCACTCTATTAGCCAAATGACTGACCCTGGCAGGCTTTCGCACACTGCTGCCGCTTCGTCGTTCAAACGGCACCACGCCGCAATAACTACCTAGGTTTTTACCTGACTTGACGTGCTTGAATGCATCTGTATAGCAGATAAGGTGATAAGCCGTAATAGGGCCTAAAGCAGGAATGCTGGTGATCAGGCTGACCTGCTGGCGCATTTGGGCGTCCTCCTTTACCAGTTTGGTAATGTCCTCATTTAGTTGTTTAAGGTCCTGTTCCAGACCCCGGATGCCCGCTGTATATGCTTTGGTTTTAGGCATGTCACTCCAGTCGTAGAAGGCTTCCTCTTCCAATGGCTGTTTGAGGGCCTTTAATACACTCAGTAATCGCCTGCGCTGTGCCAGTAGTTGCTTAAGTGTGGTGATTGCTGGTTATGGGCTTTTTCTTTGGCCGCAACTCATCACTATGATTTTTGGCATAACGAGCGATGTCTAATGCGTCTTTGGGATCGCTTTTCTTACGGATATCGCGGATGCTCCTTTTGATATTAGCGGCATTTTCCAGACTCACGGCGATTTGCTGACCGTTCAGGTAATGAACAAGTGCCTCATTATAATGCCCCGTATTCTCGACACAGATCAATAACTTTTTGATAGTGCCGCCCATCAGACTACGAAGCCACTTTTTCATGTCAGCAAACCCTTTGTTACTTTGTTCAAAACAGTTGCTGTAGGGGTGCTTTACATCACCTGACAGCAGCACACAGATATCTATTTTGCTCTTGGATACATCTATTCCGGCAAAATGAACGAATTTTACACTCATTGGTTTTGTTTCTTTTGGGGACCCGCGAAGATCCATGAATAAAGCCAGTGAGATCAACCAGTTTGAACTTTCCCTAGACCTTTAATAAGCTCTACGTTTATTTTCTATTTGGGTTTTGTTCAAACCAGGCTACGGCAGGATTAAAACACAACCTGGGTTTTACCCTTGTCACTCTAAAAGTGCCTGCCGTAGTCCGGTTGACCTTACAGTTATCCACAATCTGCGTGTTAATTCACAAAAAGAAAAAAGAACCAAAAAAGAAAAAGCTATAGTAGTAATAGTAATAATATCTTCTCTTTAGTTTCTTTTCACAAACCTAAAGGTCACTCCCTTCAGCGGCAGTACTACGAAAGTAGCCGGTCGGCACCGGTAAACAACGATATTGGTGGTGAATGCAGTCCAAAATTGTGGTGAATGCGCTCGAAAGCGGGGCTGAAACGGGCATAACCTCAATAATCCTTCGCTTATCCCTCGGTGATCCTTCGGTCATCCTTCGGTTAAACCCCGTCAAAGCCGCGTGCCGACCGAACAACACCGAAGGATCATCGAAGGATAGGAGAAGAATCGCCGCCGCATTTGCGGCCTACGTCCCCCAAATTCCGGGGCTGGCAGATTTAACAAACTTTAACGCGGCAAATCCACCCTCACAACCTAGCTTTGGTAGTATCGAAACATCTTTTATCACAATAAATAGCTATTTTTACTAATGTTTTGATGTGGTAGGATTATTGCTGATAGAATAAGTTACAGATCGACAGCCGAGGAAATGAACTAACAACAATTTAAAAATTGCAACGCCCATGAGAACGATTATCGTACCCACCGACTTTTCCGAAACAGCTTACAATGCAGGCCGCTATGCCGTACAACTCGCCACGCAGCTGGGCGCAGCCAGGGATCGTACTGTATCATGCCTACGAACTCATTGTGCCCATTCCCGACCTGCCCACCGCAGTGCCGATGGTGGACATCGATGAGCTGAAAGGCGCCAGCGAAGACGGTCTCAAAAATATGAGAAGCGCCCTTTCTGCCAGCCTGCCCGCCGGCGTGGTACTCGATACCCGTGCCGAAAATCACCTGCTTGCCGCTAACCTCGACGCCGTTTGCCAGGAAGAGGGCGCAGATATAGTGGTAATGGGCATTACGGGCGGCAGCCAGCTCGAAGAAATCCTGGTGGGTTCCAATACCGTGGACGTGGTTAAAAACAGCCGCTACCCGATCGTAGTAGTGCCTACCGGTGCAACGTTCAGGCCGATCAAAAAAATTGCTTTCGCCTGCAACCTGAAGAACGTGGTCGAAACCACGCCGATCGGTCCGCTGAAAAAGCTGCTCGATCTCCTGCAACCCGAACTGCATGTGGTAAACGTGAGCAAAGACAATAAAGATAACGACGGTACGCTGACCAAAGAAGGCCAGCAGCTCGATGAACTCCTGAAAGCCTATACGCCGCAATATCATTTCCTGGACGGTACCAACGTGGTAGAGGCGGTAACCAACTTCGCCGAAACCAACAACGCCGATCTGATCCTGATCGTGCCGCGTAAACATGGTTTGTTCGAAAGCATCTTCAAACGCAGCCATTCATCAAGGTTCGCATTTCATACCAATATCCCTTTATTATCGATACACCAGTAGTTTACTAAAACCAGACGAAAGACTATGCTAAAGAAATCTCTCCTTTTCCTGTTTGCCGCTGCTATGACGGCCCAGGCAGCGAATGCCCAGCTTTTGAAAAAAGCCACTGATGCATTAAATAAAGCATCTAACAATTCAGGTACCGGCTCTGTAACACAGGAGGAAGCCGGCGCGGGTATTAAAGAAGCCCTGTCCAAAGGCGTGGCCAACGGTATCGCACTGCTCAACAAGCAGGATGGCTTTTACAAAAGTGAATTGTACAAAGTATTGCTGCCGCCCGATGCGCAAAAAGTAGAGAAAACATTGCGTGGTATTGGTCTGGGCAGCATGGTAGACAAAGCGATCCTGCAGATTAACCGGGGTGCGGAAGAAGCTGTAGGACAGGCAACACCGATCTTCGTGGGCGCTATCAAACAAATGTCAATCACCGACGCGCTGAAGCTGGTAACCGGTGGTAAAACCTCCGCTACTGATTATTTCAAAGTTAAAACCACCGATACACTCCGGTCTTCTTTTAAACCAGTGATCGCATCATCTCTGGAAAAAACCAGCGCTACCAAGTATTACGGCGAGTTAGTAACAAAATATAACAGCCTGCCTACCACGCTGAATAAAGTAAATCCGAATCTCGACGAATATGTGACCGACATGGCCGTAAAAGCGCTGTTCGACCGTATTGCAAAGGAAGAAGCAAATATCCGCGCCAATCCAGCTGCGCAAACATCTGCGCTACTGAAAAAGGTGTTCGGCAAATCGTAACGCAAACGAATCATCATAAAAAAGCCCCGCAAGCATTTTGCGGGGCTTTTTTAACTCGAAGCAAGCAGGATTTGCCAGGCTTCCTGTACCTGGTTGTTTTCCAGTAATTTCTTGGCATAAGTATGCAGTTCCCGCTCCATTTCGTCGGGACTTATGCTGTAGTATTGAATGATATTTTTCAGGTGATCGTCGCTGAACGCCGGATCGATGGACGGTATTTCGTGCACGTTGCCGAGTTGTCCGAGGTTATTGCCCGTGAGGATGCCGCTGTTGCGGATAGATGCCGGGAGTGCATCTACCCCGATACCTAATTTCAGTTGCGGTTTATCCACCTCAAATACTGCGTTACCGGAGGCGCGGCAGTAATAGTCGGCGCCCATGCGGGCTACGAGATCAATTTTATGTGGATCTATTTTTCCGTGCTCGTTTAACACTTCGTCGTTAATGTGCATCACTACCGGTTCGCAGATCACGAGGTTGCCGGCACCGCCTTCCTGGCCGGTTTCGATTACCTCGCGGACAATGCATTCCAGTTGTACCGGGCTTTCCTTTACCCGGAAAGGTTTTACTTTTTCGGAAGCGATGGGGTGAAGCCGGACTTTTCGAACTCATTCACTCCTTTTGGATATTCGCAGCTGGAAAGCGAGGCCTGTTGCACCATATCGTAACTCACCACGTTAATTACGACTTCTTTGTTGGCATACACATTTTCCAGTGTATGCTTCACCGTATTGTCGCGCACACGGCGCGCCGGCGAAAAGATGAGTGTAACGGGGTTGGAGCCGAACACGTTAAAAAAGCTGAAGGGCGAAAGGTTGGGGACGCCATTTTCATCTACCGTGCTGGCAAAGCAGATGGGCCGCGGTGCAATGCTGCCCAGCAGGTACGCATGCAGTTCGCTGGTTTTTACTTCGCCCGGAATAAGTTTCATAATGGTTTGTTTTGGTCTTTGATCTTACACGTTTTTCTTGATCTTCAGCAGGCTGAAGTCACTGTCTTCCGCCACAATGGTGTTGGACAGTCGGCCAAGTCCGTCGATTTCCATTTCTACCACGTCGCCGGGTTGCAGCCATTGTTCGGGGTAATTGGGATCATTGAGTTTGCCGGTGCCGTTGAGTTCCGTGAAGCAGCCGGTGCCTACGGTGCCGGAGCCGATCACGTCGCCGGGCAGGATGTCTGCGCCATACGAGCAACGTTCCACGATTTCCGCGAACGTCCAGTCCATATCGCCCATATTGCCGTCGCTTACCTGTACGCCGTTTACCCAGCACTTCATTTTCAGGTTGTAGGCATTACCGGTGTGGCCGGGCTTGGGATCAATTTTATAAGGCTCCAGTTCGTCCGGTGTCACCAGCATCGGGCCTATTACGGTGCTGAAATCCTTGCCCTTCGCGGGGCCGAGGTTCAGCTTCATTTCCTCCATTTGCAGGGTGCGCGCACTCATGTCGTTCATGATCATGTAACCGCCGATGTACTCATCGGCTTCCGCGGCAGGAACGTTGCGGCCACGTTTGCAGATCACGATGGCGGCTTCCAGCTCAAAGTCCAGTTTGTCGAAATGGTCGGGCATGCACTGGATGTCGCCGGGACCCTGGATGGCATTGTGATTGGTAAAGTAAAAGATCGGGTACTGATCAAATTCTGGGATCATGTCCACTTTGCGGTTGCGGCGTGCAGCAGCCACGTGCTGGCGAAACGCGTAACCATCACGGCACGACGCCGGGAACGGAACGGGTGCAAGCACCTGCACATCTTCATAGTGAATACCGATGGCAGTGGAAGGCTTTTTACCTTCTTTAATGCGCTGGTCAATGCTTTGGGCCAGACCAATCACCTCATCCCACATCAACAGGAACATGTGCATGGTGGTAGGGAGCTCGGGATGCAGATCCTGCATGTTGTATAGTTTGCCGTCCACCAACATGGCTAACTGGTCTACTTCCTCGCGTAAATACGTGACTAATTTCATATCAATTTTTTTGTGGTGTATGAGGGGCCAAATATAATCAGATTTGTGATGCCGGTTTTTGCGTTTTTATAGACTTTGATAGCTGCGGTTAGTTTATTAGATTTATGCATCTTTATCAACCTGGAATGATGTTTAGAGCTATTTTAACCATGGCGGTGATGAGCGTATTTGTGTGTCAGATTCATGCACAATCCCGCACGGATAAATTTCTGGACAGTTTGCTGCGGGCAAACGCGTCGCCCTTACTCATGCGGGTGCTCGATCACCCCGACTCCTTCCAGTGCCAGCTTATTTACACCCGCATCGACCGGAATGCCGTTAATTTACCGGCTTTCCGGCAGTTTTACCTGACGTGGATGCGAACCGCTATTTCAATCCCGCATCTACCGTAAAAATGCCGTTGGCGTTCCCGGCGCTGGAAAAACTGAATTCCCTGAAGCTGGACAAAAACACGCCATTGTGCATTGATAGTGCATACACGGGGCAAACTCGGGTGAGTGGCGATACATCGGCTGTTGGCGGCTTTGCCAGTATCGCTCACTATATTAAAAAGGTGTTCCTGGTGAGTGATAATGACGCGTACAATCGTTTATATGAATTTGTTGGCCAGCAAACCATTCACGAAAAATTGTGGGCAAAGGGATATAAAGAGGTGCGGATCGTGCGCCGCTTTGCACCGATGACCGAGGAGGGCAACCGGCATACTAATCCCTTCCGCTTTATACGGAATGGTCAAACGGTATATACACAGCCAGCTGCGTACAGCAATTTAGTGTTCGATTACAGTAAACCCGTGTTCGTGGGTACCGGTCACTGGGATAAAAACGACAGTCTCATTAACGCGCCGATGGATTTTACGCGGCATAATAATGTACCGTTGCAGGACCTGCAGCAAATGCTGCAATCGGTGTTGTTTCCGGCTTCTGTGCCGGCCAGGCAACGTTTTCATCTTACTAAAAAGGATGAGGATTTTTATTCAGATATATGTCTGAGTTGCCCCGGAATCTGTCGCTCCGCGTTACGATACCGCGGAGTATTTCGATAGTTACACGAAATTTTTCCTCTTTAAAGCGGGTCGTACTAAGCCACCGTCTTACATCCGTGTGTTTAATAAAACTGGCTGGTCGTACGGTTTTTTAACGGATGTGGCTTACGTGGTGGATTTTAAAAATAAGGTGGAGTTTATGCTCAGTGGTGTTATTTACCTGAACCGTGATGGTGTGCTGAACGATAATAAGTATGAGTACGAAGAAACCGGCTACCCGTTTTTCAAGGAGGTGGGCGAAATAATTTATAAGTATGAACTGTCGCGTAAACGGGCATACACGCCCGATTTGCGCAGGTTCCAATTCCGTTATGATGATTAGACTGATGATCTTTTTAGGGTTGATTTGTCCGCTGCTCGCATCGGCTGGCCCCGATAGCGCCTGGGTGCGCATCAACCAATTGGGATACACACCCGAAGGGATAAAGGTGGCGGTGCTCGGCGCGAAAGGCAGGCTGGCCTCAGCCGCGTTTACCGTATGCGAGGTGGGTACTAATAAAATTGTTTTCCAGGGGAAGACAGGTAAAGACTTCGGCGCCTGGGGCCCCTTCGTCCACACCTGGCGTCTTAACTTCTCCGGTTTCAAGAAGCCCGGCACGTACTATGTAAAGTCTGGTGGCGCCCGCTCGCCCGAGTTCCGCATCGCGGCGGATGTGTACAACGGCACGGCGGATTTTTGCCTGCAATACATGCGTCAGCAACGCTGTGGCTTCAATCCTTATCTGAAAGACAGCTGTCATACGAAAGACGGCTTCACCGTATATGGCCCCATGCCGGATGGTTCTTACATCGATGCCCGTGGCGGCTGGCACGATGCCACGGACTACCTGCAATACGTGACCACTTCCGCCAATGCTACCTACCATTTGCTGGCGGCATACCGCGATTTTAAACCCGTGTTCACCGATCAACATTTATCGAGTGGACTGCAGGGCGCTAATCAAACCGCTGATGTGCTCGACGAAGCCCGTTGGGGGCTGGACTGGCTGCTCCGCATGCATCCGCAGGATGACCAGATGTTCAACCAGATTGCCGATGACCGCGATCACCGCGGCATGCGCCTGCCGAACGAGGATACATTGACCTATGGCGGTCCCGGTACGGCGCGGCCCGTGTATTTCTGCACAGGCGAACCACAGGGCCTTAAAAATACAAGAACCGGTCTACGGGCCTGGCTTCCACGGCCGGCAAATTCACAAGCGCGTTTGCACTGGGCGCCGATCTGTTGCAAAAGGCCGATCCAACATACGCGGCGCAATTGAAACAGCGCGCGCTATCGGCCTATAAGCTGGGGCTAAGTCAACCCGGCGTATGTCAAACCGCTCCCTGCGGCGCACCTTACTTTTACGAAGAAGATAACTGGAAAGATGATATGGAACTGGCCGCTGCGCAACTCGGCCGGCTTACCAACGATGCCGTTGTATTGGCACAGGCGCGGCAATGGGCGCAGGACGAACCGGTAACGCCGTGGATGGGGGCCGATACGGCGCGGCATTATCAGTGGTATCCCTTTCATAATTTCGGGCATTACGAGTTGAGCACCACTGACGCTGGTGCCGGGCATGTTTCGGGCAATAGCGCTGATGGTAGCACCGGTCAGCCTGCCAGCAGTTATATGTCCATGTACCGCACCGGCATTGACGCGGTGTGGCGAAAAGCGAAAAGCAACGCCTTTTATCGCGGTATTCCCTTCATTTGGTGTTCCAATAACCTCACGGCCTCGTTTGCCATACAGTGCGGCCTGTATCGTCGCGCTACCGGCGATGAAACTTACCGGGAGCTTGAGCAGGCCTGCATAGACTGGCTTTATGGTTGTAATCCCTGGGGAACGGGCATGGTAGTAGGGCTACCTGCCAAGGGGGACACGCCCGAAGATCCGCATTCGTCATTTACCCATTTGCATAATTATCCGGTATCGGGTGGACTGGTAGACGGCCCCGTGTATACCAGCATTTATAAAGGATTGCTGGGTATTACACTGCATGGTGGCGATGAATATGCTCCTTTCCAGTCCGATCTGGTAGTGTATCACGATGACTTTGGCGATTATTCGACCAACGAGCCCACGATGGACGGTACTGCCAGCCTGGTGTACCTGATGGCGATGCAGGAATATGAGGCAAATCATTTTAAAAAACGATAGTCGGTAACTTGCCGCATGTGAGCTACAGCCGCGGCGGCATCATCAGGGGCGATAGTACCCGTAAAGCCCCGGCGCTCGTATTTACCGGCGATGAATTTGCCGATGGTGGCCAACATATCGCCAACACATTAAAAGCCGCCGGCGTAAAGGCTAATTTCTTCTTTACAGGCCGCTTTTACCGGAACCCGGCCTTTGCTGGCATTATCCGACAGTTGAAGCGGGACGGGCACTACCGGGGTCGCACTCGGACGAGCATTTACTGTACTGCGACTGGAACAGGCGCGACAGTTTGCTGGTTACCCGGGAACAGTTCGATAAAGATCTTACGGATAGCTATAGAAGCCTGGCACGGTGGGGCATAACGAAGGAGCAGGCGCCTTATTTTCTGCCGCCTTACGAGTGGTATAATGATACGATTGCGGACTGGACGCTTGCCGGTGGGCTAAAACTGGTTAACTTTACACCCGGAACCCGGAGTAATGCCGACTATACCTGGCCCCAGATGGGCAGCCGTTACCGTAGCAGCCAGAGATATACGACTCAATTATTGCGTACGAAACGCAGCATGGAAGCGGCCTTAATGGCTTTTGCTGCTGCTGCATATAGGAACGTCGCCGGAACGGATAGATAAATTTTATTTTAAGTTGAGCAAAATGGTGCGATATTTACAGTCGAAAAATTATCGATTGCTGACCGTGCCGGAGTTATTGCAACCTTAGAACAAGCGCAGAAACAACGGGCTACGGCAAAACGAAAATGTAAAAACCTACGACTGTCACCGGAATTTACATTGATCAAATTTTAAAAAACTATTGAGTCATGCAGGTCGAGACAAAAGTTAAAAACAAAGGACAAGCAAGATTATTTGAAAGCGAATATCTGGAAATCCTGACCAAAACGCATCCGCTGATCATCTGGGGTATGTACCTGCCGCTGATCGTATGGAGCCTTTTTTATGCGAATAGCCATTATGGTTATAGCTGGCAAACCGTAATGATGGTGTTCGTCGGTGCTATCTTTTTCTGGTCCTTTGCAGAATATGTGCTGCACCGCTTCGTGTTTCACTGGGTAAGTGAAAATAAAGCCGTTCAGCGTTTTACCTACCTGTTGCACGGTAACCACCACGAGTTTCCCCGCGACCGCCAGCGGCTGTTCATGCCGCCGGTGCCCAGCCTGATCCCCGGGCTGCGGTATTGTTCGCGCTGCACTATATTTTCCTGCGTCAGGCAACGTTTATGTTCTTCCCGGGCTTTATCCTGGGGTACCTCATCTATGGGACGATGCACTACGCCATCCACGCCTGGAATCCTCCTTTTAAATGGATGAAACCTTTATGGAGAAATCACCACCTGCACCATTACAAAGACCACGATCGCGGCTTCGGTGTAAGCTCGTCTATCTGGGACCATGTTTTCGGTACTTTCTTTATTGGTGTTGATGAGGATAAAGAAAAAGCGCAGGAGCTGATGTTCGAAAAGAAACAGAAATAACTTTCTAAGTATACATAAAAAAGCCCCGACATTGCGTCGGGGCTTTTTTATGTATACTAGCAGTCCATCCATTCTCCGGGATTATTTTCCCGGCTGGCCGCGCGGGATTTGACCTTTTGCAGTTGCCGTTCTATGATAAGGCGGGCAATGAGCAGGTAGGCGTCTTCGTTGCCTTCCCCGGCCAGGATGTCTTTTATCTTTTTTCAGAAACGTCTACTGTGTACAATAACACCACGAATTGCTGGAAGTCCTGGCTGATGAGTTGTTCCAGCCGTTCGGCCAGCAATTGCTCCAGTTTTTCCATGTCGGCATGGCCCCGGTAGCGTAAGCCGGCTTCCTTTTTCAGCAGTTTGCCGGCTTCCAGCAAATGAGGATCTACGGGCATTTTATTTGATCTGCTTGATTTTGTAGGAAGCGTTGGTCACCACTCTCACCGGCACTTTTATTTCGTTTTTGATCTTCTTCTTTTTGTTGATCTGGTAGGTGTAGTTGCCTTTCATTTCGGTGTATTGTGTACTGATGCTGGGAAAGCCGCTTTCACGGTTGATCAGGTAGTTGCTCTGCATATCGCCGCCAATCTCCGCGGTTGCTTTAATATCGTCGTCCGGGGTAAGTATTTCCAGCTTATCGGTCTTGATTTTTGCCGTTCCACCGATCTTTGCGGTCTGGCTGTCCCACGTCTGCAGGTTCCAATAAAGGTCGGTGCGGCCTACCAGGCCCGTGCGTAATGGCACGCTTTCTTCCCATTGTGTACCGGTTTTAATGCCGTGCGCGGGGTAAATTACCAGTAACTGCTCCAGCCAGGAGCGAAAGGCTTGGGAGCCGAACTGGTCGGCCAGCAGCTTTTCGTATGCTTTTTCTCATCATCCTTTAAAGTGGAAAATGCTTTAGACGCTTCTGTGATCAGGGCGTCCAGACCTTCTACCTTATTAATGATGCCTGTATTCTGAATTTCCACCGTAAAGGGCTGGTCCACGATTTTAGCGAGGGCTGCGGCCAGTGGCTCTTTTGCATTGGCCACGCGGGCGTCTACCAGTGCGTTTACGTTCTTGGAATTATAATTAAAGCGGATTTCCTGGTATTTCCAGGTGAGGATGCTCACGCCGGGATTTACGGTAGTGGCCTCGATGTTGATTTTGCCGTTAAAGTCGCGGGTGGTGCGCTGCTGGATATCATTTACCGTCATATAGGTTTCGCTGCGGCTTTCCATGTTCAGCTCAAACTGGTTTCCTTTCTGAAAGTTGTAGGTCAGCGACACATAATTCTGTTCCTGCGCCTGCGCTGCAAAGCTGCCCAGTGTAAGCAGGGCGGCCGTCCAAAATTGTTTCATCATCATTATTTATCAAACATATTTTTCAACAACACCAAGGCCAAACAGCGCAAAATCATATTTCACAGGATCTTCCGGGTCTAGTTCCTTCAGCTGTTCCGTGAGTTGTACGGCGGTACGCCAGTTGGCTTCGGCTTTTTCTATCATTCCCAGCCTGGCGGCCACTCTTGCCACGTGAACATCTACGGGGCAAACCAGCTGGCTGGGTTTTATGTGGCTCCATACTCCAAAATCCACGCCATTCTCGTCTTTCCGTACCATCCAGCGGAGATACATGTTCAGGCGTTTACAGGCGGAGTTTCTGGCAGGGGTGCTGATGTGTTTCCGGGTGCGATCCGGGTGCTCGAGCATAAAAACATTTTATGAAAGCCGATCAATCCTTTTTCCACTGTAGGGTCGTCCGGGCTCATGTGCCCGCTAAAGGCATGCTCCAACGAGTTGATATTCATATAATAATGCTGCAGATATTCTACGAAGTACAGCAGATCCAGTCCGTTAAAAGTGCGGTGGACGAACGACATCAGCCGCATCCGTTCGCGGGGCTGGTGATTCAGGATAAAATCGTAAGGGGCATCGTCGAACAGCGACATGAGCTCCCTGCATTTATTGATGATGGTGGTTCGGTTGCCCCAGGCCAATATGGCGGCAAATAGCCCCGCAATCAATCTCAATATCCTGCAGCGTTGAGTATCGGTGCGGTATTGAAACAGGGTCGCCGTCAATAAACGCCGGCTGATCATAGTGGGCTACTTTAGCCTCCAGGAATGGTTTTAGCTGCGCCTTCATTTTACGTTTTCGGTTGTAAAACTGGCCTTACATGCGTACATGTCAGCGCCGGTTCATAGGTGTAATGGTTCATTTCGCGGCTATGGTGGCCGGAATGGTCTAAAAATACGGAGTTTGAGCGACAGTTCAGCAGTTTATCCCCTTCTTTCCCGGAAAATTATCCAATAGCGGTATTTAAATCGGATATCAGGTCATCAATGTCTTCAATGCCTACGCTGAGGCGGATCAGCGAGTCGGTCAGGCCATTCTTCAATCTTTCTTCCCGGGGAATGGAAGCATGGGTCATGGAAGCCGGGTGTCCGATCAGCGATTCTACGCCGCCCAGGCTTTCGGCCAGCGAGAAGAGATGAGTGTTGCTCAATACCTTTTTCGCGGCATCTATATCATCATTTTTCAGGGTGAAGGAGATCATGCCGCCGAAGCCGCGCATTTGTTCGCGGGCAATGGCGTGGTTAGGATGATCTTCAAACCCGCACCAGTACACCTTATCTACTTTTGCATGGCTGCGGAGGAATTTAGCGATCGCCTCGCCGTTTTCGCAGTGGCGCTGCATGCGCACGTGCAGGGTTTTAATGCCGCGGAGCACCGGGAAAGCAGTCCTGGGGACCCGGTACGGCGCCGCAACTGTTCTGGATAAAGGCGAGCTGCTGGTGCAGGGCGTCGTCTTTAACGATGATAGCGCCGTGAACTACGTCGCTGTGGCCGCCAAGGTATTTGGTGGCGGAATGCACAACGATATCGGCCCCGAGATCCAGCGGATTTTGCAGGTAGGGAGAGGCGAAGGTATTATCTACTGCGAGGAGCAGATTATTTTTCTTTGCGATCTTGCCCACGGCGGCGATGTCGATAACATTGAGCATCGGGTTGGTGGGTGTTTCGATCCAGATCAGTTTTGTTTGCGGTGTAACATAATCAGCTACACTGCTGGCATTTTGCATGTCCACAAAACGGAAATGGATGCCGTAGCGTTGGAATACCTTGGTAAAAATGCGGTAGGTGCCGCCGTAAAGGTCGTTGGAGGCAATGACTTCGTCACCGGGATTCAGCAGTTTGATGACTGCGTCCGTGGCGGCAAGCCCACTGCCGAAACAGAGGCCGTGTTTGCCATTCTCGATGGCGGCGAGGGCGTTTTGCAGGGCGTCGCGGGTGGGGTTTTGCGTGCGTGCATATTCGTAGCCTTTGTGATCGCCGGGGGCGTTCTGTACAAAAGTAGAAGTCTGGAAGATGGGTGTCATGATAGCGCCGGTAGATGGATCGGGGGAAACGCCGGCGTGAATAAGTTTTGTACCTAGTTTCATAGAATGTCCGTTTTATGCAATGTACTGGTTTTCATCAAAAAATGTGCTGAAAGCGGTTGGTGGCTGAAGTGGGTGGTCATAGCGGGGCACTGAAGGGAGCGGAAAAAGAGGACGGAATTATCACTTGGATGATTACACGAAAGTTTAGCGGTGATAAACTCCTGCAACAACTGTGCATTTGGCTGCGTAATAGTACGGGTGCGGGTTTATACGTATACGTGGCGGCGAAAAATGGATAAAAAAACGCATTCTGGACGTTTGGCTACGGTTACGAACAATTTTAATGCGTTCACCGGAAAGCGTTTTTCCCGCGCTTAATATTGGGGTAACTTTACCGTAGGTTTTTCATAGGATATGGTTAAAATTTCTGAAGGCGGTATTCTTACCGCTTTTTTCTTACTACCAATTAACTATTATTTATAAAGAAAGGGCCTGGCGATTGCCAGACCCTTCGTATTTACAGGTAGTTCGTTTTACTTCGCTTTCTTAACGGCCGGTTTGGCGGGAGCGGCGTCTGTCCACCTGATAGGCAGAGCTACGCGGGTTTTGTCCCACGCCATTACCAGGTTAGCCCCCCCGACGACGCTTTTCGAAGGCCATGGTAAAGGCTTCGGTTTCGTCTGCATTGTTATCGGCGGTTACCTCGGTGCGTACTACGTCCATGGTTTGCTCATATTTATAAGCGCCCCAGATATCGGTTTGCTTATTGATGATCATCGTCCATTTGCTTTCGCCGGGAATGGCGTAAACGGTGTAGCGGCCTTTGGGAATGGCTTTGCCGCCGATAGTAACGGGGCGGAAGAATTCTACCTCGGTAGCTTCGTTAGCCCCGCAGCGCCATACCTTATTATATTCGACAAGATCGCCGAAGATGGTGCGTCCTTTCTTTTGCGGGCGGCTGTACACGACCCGGGCTACGAGGGTACCGGGTTCGCCTTTCACTTTAACCACATAAGGATACATGGCCGGGTAATAGGCCATATCCATGGGACTGGGATCGACGGGCGGCAGCTTTTTGTCTTGTGCCATGGCTGGCAGGGACAGGCCTGCGGCGAGTGCGATGCATGCAACGAATTTCCTCATATTCAACGGTGGATTAGAATTGTTAGACAGTAAATATGCCCCAAACCTACGGAAAATCTTAAAAAGAAGGCGCAGTGGATCCGGGGGCTTCAAGATAACTTTTTACATAACGGAGAAGGTCCGGGAAGAATTGCACGTAACAGTCCTTTAACGTATCATAATGATCTTCAAAGGCTTTGAATGCATCGGCCCCGGAGGCCTGGAGGTATTTTGCGCGGCGGGCAATACCATTAAAAGAACTGGCGATGCCGCTGCGTTCGCGGTAATGCAGTAGCCAGTTGTGCTGGCGCATGTAAGAAAACACCTGTTGAAACACCGGCGGCAATTCATCGTGATGAACGGCGAGAGTGGAATACACTTGCCTGGAGAAGGTTTCCAGCGATGCCGCCGTAAAATGCTCGGGGTCGTTGGCAAGGAAGTGATCGTAAATAATATCGATGAATACCGCGGAATAAGCCCCTACAAAGGGTTTGAGCGCTGCTTTGGCGCGCGCGGTGGCAGGATGATGATCGGTATAGGCATCGATGGCGCGATGAAGGCGTACGCCCTGTTGCACTGCCGGCGCGTATTGCAGCAGTTGTTTGCCCTTTACAAAATCGGCTATCATGTTTCCGATAATGAACGGTTCATGGTTAAAAGAAAGATATGCGTGCGCCAGGTAGTTCATATGCAACGATGTAACGTATACGCTGAAACCCTTGTGTGCAAAGGATTAGCGGAGATCAAATATACACTAAAATATCAGATTGTCCGATTCCGAACTTTCCTTGTACGCATTTGAACGGCGTTTTTTGCCTTTACCGGTTGTCACCAAAAGGGGCTTTTAACAGAAGCTTAACACCCATTTTTGCAACATTCGTTGATTCGTCGCAACTCCTTTGCTGGAAAGGGTTTTAGGCGATTAAATTGCTCCGTTTTTAGTAGATGTTATAACACACTTCACAATCAATTAACGCAGCTTCACCACTCTTACATATTCACTTTACTTAGCTTTGCGGCGCATATTACCTTTGTTTCAACAAATCAAACAAACAAAAGCAACATTAAATTTTTTCCGCCATGAAAAAAGTAATCGCCATTCTAGTTGCTGTTGTTGCGTTCTTTACAACCAACACAGCTAATGCCCGCGACGGCATCTCGATTAGTAACAAGAAAGTAATCGAATCATTTGAAAGAGAATTTGCAGGTGCTGCAAATGTTACCTGGTACGAAGGTACTAAGGACAACTACGTAGCCAAATTCACCATCAAATCTTCAAAAGTTACCGCTCACTTTGATAACGACGGTAACCTGCTCGCCACTTCCCGCTACATTACCGACAGCGAACTGCCGCTGAACGTAATCACCAAACTGATGAAGAAGTACCCTGACCAGAACATCCATAATGTAGTGGAGTATGATGCGGATGGTGCTACTACCTACATCATTACCCTGGAAAGCGAAACACATTGGACTACCGTTAGAGCTACTGCTACTTCGGTTGGTACCTACAGGAAGCTGAAAAAAGCATAATTGTTTTAGTCTCCGCCAATCCGGATTTTTTAAAGATCAGTGTTTAGGGCCGCAGGTATACCTGCGGCCTTTTTTATATTGATGTTATTTCTTTAGGACGGATGAACACCGTATCTACGGCGCCGGTTATTTTCGGCATAGTACAATGGCGCAGGCCGGCCGCTTTCCTGAAAATTTGGCTACCTTTGCCCCTCTGAATTTGTAAACAGATAATAGAACATGAACAAAGGACCGATTTCACAGTTTATCCAGCATCATTACCGCCACTTTAACTCGGCGGCACTGGTAGATGCTGCCAAAGGGTATGAAACGCATTTGCTGGAAGGTGGTAAGATGATGGTGACGCTGGCCGGCGCCATGAGTACTGCCGAGCTGGGTATCTCCTTCGCCGAGATGATCCGCCAGGGTAAAGTGGACATTATCTCCTGCACAGGTGCTAACCTGGAAGAAGATATCATGAACCTCGTCGCCCATACTCACTATAAAAGGGTGCCTAACTACCGCGACCTCAGTCCGCAGGAAGAATGGGATCTGCTCGAACAGGGTTTTAACCGCGTAACCGATACCTGCATTCCCGAAGAAGAAGCCTTCCGTCGCATCCGGTACACATCCACAAAATCTGGAAAGATGCGGAAGCTGCCGGCGAACGTTATTTCCCGCACGAATACATGTACAAACTGCTGCTGAGCGGTGTAATGAAAGAGCATTACGAGATCGATCCTAAAAACAGCTGGATGATCGCCGCCGCAGAACGTAATATTCCCATCGTAGTGCCAGGCTGGGAAGACAGCACCATGGGCAACATCTTCGCTTCTTATGTAATTAAGGGCGAACTGCAGGCTTCTACCATGAAGAGCGGTATCGAATACATGGTAGCCCTCACCGAATGGTACCGCGCTAACAGCGCCGGTAAAGGTGTTGGTTTCTTCCAGATCGGAGGTGGTATTGCCGGAGACTTCCCGATTTGCGTAGTACCTATGATGTACCAGGACCTGGAATGGCATGATGTGCCGTTCTGGAGCTACTTCTGCCAGATCTCCGATTCTACTACTTCCTACGGTTCCTACTCCGGCGCCGTTCCGAACGAAAAAATCACCTGGGGTAAACTGGACATCAACACGCCTAAGTTCATCGTGGAATCTGATGCGACCATCGTAGCGCCGCTGATCTTTGCATGGGTATTGGGCTGGTAAGCTTTATTATTCTTTATGTTGATAGAAAAGGTCCGGGCAACCGGGCCTTTTTGTTTGCCCCAGGCCCACCCTTTTTTTTCTTTTTAAGGAACTTTCTGTTAATTACTGTCTTCTTTGTAAGCAATCTAATATGTATATTAGACACTTATAGACCATTGACATCAATTTTTTAAACCAATAAAAACCAATTCTCCCACGTATGAGAAAGCTCCTTCCGCTTTTAACAACGGCAGTGCTGGGCGCAGCCGCCTGTAACCAGGGTGGCACCAAAAGCAACGCAGACACCACAAATACCGCAAATTCCTCCGTTGCCAATTCCGTAGAGACCATTGCCCCCGCCGCCGGCTTCGACACCACCATCGATGGTAAACAGGTGAAAATCGCCTACCTCAAAAACAGCAACGGCATCGAAATGGCCGTTACCAACTATGGCGCTAAAGTGGTTTCGCTGCTTACCCCGGACAAAAACGGCGTAAAAGACGATATCGTACTCGGTTACAGCGACCTGAAAGGGTACCTCACCGGCCACGAGGAATATTATGGCGGCGTAGTAGGCCGTTATGGCAACCGCATTGCCAAAGGCAAATTCAAACTCGACGGTAAGGAGTATTCGCTGTTCCTCAATAACGGTAAAAATACCCTTCACGGCGGTAAAAAAGGATACAATGAGGTGGTGTGGGATATGGAGCAGAAGGATCCTAAAACCGTAGTATTTCATTATTTGTCGCCCGATGGCGAAGAAGGTTATCCAGGTGCACTAGATATTACCATGACTTACGAACTCACCGATAATAACGAGTTTAAAGTATCGTACAGCGCCACTACAGATAAAGCCACTATCGTAAACCTGACGCACCACAGCTTCTTTAACCTGCATGGCGCAGGTAACGGCACGATCAATGATCACGTGCTGTACCTGAACGCAGATAATTTTACGCCGGTAGACAGCACCCTGATCCCTTTGGGTAAAAACATCCCGGTAAAAGGCACGCCGTTCGACTTCACCACGCCTACCGCTATTGGCGCGCGCATCGACGAAGACAACGAGCAGCTGAAATTCGGTAAAGGTTACGACCACAACTGGGTACTGAACAAAAAGGCGATTCGCTGACCCTGGCAGCTTCCGTACTGGAGCCCCAGAGCGGCCGTTTTATGGAAGTATGGACAACCGAGCCGGGTGTACAGTTTTATGGCGGTAACTTCATCGATGGAAAAGACACCGGCAAAGGCGGAAAAGTTTATAACTTCCGCACCGCACTGTGCCTGGAAACACAGCATTTCCCGGATTCTCCGAACCAGCCTTCTTTCCCTTCCACAGTGTTAAAGCCCGGGCAGACGTACAAGCACGTTTGCGTGTACAAGTTCGATGTGAAAAAGTAACATCGTTTCTATAAAATATCGAACGCCGGGACGACAGCTCCCGGCGTTCGATATTTAAAATCTGTTCAATAACAATTTGATAGTGGCCTTGAGCTGGAAATATTTAATATATTGTGGGCCGTACAACAAACCCGTGGAACGTTTCGTAGTGGTGTTGCCGGATAGCTGTTGGCCTACACTTATTATCAAGCTGTGTTATAACCTACAACTGTTCTAAAATAACCAGCCCAACAGCAGGCACGCCACTACGATCAACGGGGACGGTACCCGGGTAAGATATAGAAAGCCCAGCGTCCAGAGGATAATGAGGACGTTATACCAGGTAAGCGAGATAGAAAACAGTAGAATAAATGTAGCCGCCCACATGATACCTACCACCACGGCGTTAATCCCTTCCAGCGCGCGATAGATCACCGCATACTTTTCAGGTTGTTCCAGATGGGGAAAAAGAACAATACCAGCAGCAGGCTTGGTAAGAAGATCGCTATGGGCGCCAGGATGCAACCGAGTAGCTGAAAGCCCGGTCCCATGTTTCGCATGACCATGCCGCCTACGTAAGCAGACAACGAAAAGGTGGGCCCGGGGATGGCGCGCATGATGCCCGCGCCGGTAAGCAGTTCCTCCGCGCTCATAAACTGGGTTTTGGCGCGGGTCACATATTGCTCCAGCATCATGGCAATGAGGATGTCGCCGCCGCCGAATACCAATGTCCCAAACCGGTAAAAGTGCTCGAACATGTTGAAGGGGCGTTTGATGTCCCAGTCGTACACGCGGGCCAGTTCAGACAGTAATCCCGCTAAAATGAACAGCGCGGCAAACAGCCAGAGGTTGGCCCATTTGATTTTGCGCGGCTTTTCTATGGAGTCGGGATTGTTTTTATTGGTGAAGTTGGTGATGACCCCGCCAATGATAATCAGTATCGGGAAGGTCCACGGCGATTTCAGGAAAAAGGTAACGGCCAGCGCCAGTAGCATAATGAACACGCTGGCAGCGTTGCGGATGCTGATGGTGTATGCCTTCATGCCCCCATATGCCGGGAAGCCCACGGCCATTGGCTGCACGTATTTAAAAATATCCACGTCCAGCGCGCGCTTGTCAAAAAACTGGAGCAGGAAACTCAGGGAACCCATCAAAATACACGCGGGTGCGATCCAGATGAGCAGCGAGGCTACGGCGAGGGTGATGCCGCCACGTTTATAGGCAATCAGCGTAAGGGTTTGGGAAGAAGAGGCGCCGGGCAGTAACTGGCAAAATGAGTTATACTCCATCAGCTCCTTTTCCGTTACGTCTTTTCTTTGCTGTACAAACGTTTTCAGCATCATTGCCAGGTGGCCTTGCGGGCCTCCATAAGCAGTAATGCTGTGAAAAAGACAGCTTTCAGAAAAGAGATATGACGTAAAAACACTTAATGCGCTGTTTCAGGTTGTCGAATTTCAAAATAAATACTGAATTATTCAAACTAAATATGCGGCCGGTCCGTATTTAAGCGTTTCATCCTCAGCGAATTCAAGGCGCCGGCCGCCCCGGTGGCAGGCATAATAGTTGATATACTTGCCTTTGAGAGCGCCTGCGGGAACAAAATGTTTCGTTTAGACGTTTTAGGTTAATAACAGCCGACCCATATGCGGAAAGTAGTTTTTATACTGATGATGGTGATGGCAAACACCTTCGTATCAGCACAGAGCATTGATTTTAACAGCGTTGCGTCATGGTCGCAGTTTACGCTCCAGGCGGGCAATGAGCTACCTGCCAGCGAACAGGATACCTGCCTGGTGTTCGTGAGCAACCGTCATGTGCTGCCCGATAGTCTCCGGTTTGTAGACGAGTTTGTGGATACCACGGCGCTTAAGTATTTTTTCCGGAGAAAAAGGAGGGCAAATGGAAGGTATACCAGGAGCCTACTTTGGGCGATGCCATGGAGCGCCTTCCCATAAAGCGCGATATTGTACTGTATGCCGAAGGAATGGGGAAAATATTCACCGCTAACGTCATGCGGGCCCAACTGATGAGCACTCAGTACGATGTGAACGTAGTAATGTTCGACTACGCCAGCATTAATACAACTTATAAGCCTTCCAAAACTTCCGCTTCGCAATGGAGAATGCGGCACTGTCGGCCGGGCAATATTATAACCTGCTGCTCGAAATTCAACAGGCCCGCAAGCTGGAAGCTCCCTGGATCAGCGGGGTGCGGTTCACCACTTTCAATCACAGTATGGGGAATATTATCGTAAGGCAAATGATGCTGACACAGGATGTTGCACGGTTAAACGATTTTCCATTCATAGATAACCTGGTGCTGAATGCCGCCTGTGTACCGCAGAAAGATCACGCGGAATGGGTATCAAAAATCAACTTTGCACATCACATTTACATCCATCATAACAAGAAGGATTTTCAGCTAAAAGGAGCGCATCTGCTAACGATGAGAAAGCAGCTGGGTGAAAAGATCCGCGATGATAAAGCACCGAACGCCACCTATGTGAATTTCAAAGAGGCGGTACGGTATAAGCATACTTACTTCATGAATTTTCCCCAAAACGAGTATCGCATCCCGACAGCGCTCGTTACGTATTTCTCCAGGCTGCTCCGCGGCGAAGAGATTACGTCCTCCGCCGCGGCCAGTTTACTGGTGATCAAAGAAAAAGAATCAAGTACAAGCCGTTTATAAGTCTACTTCTTCAACCCGATTTCGCGCAAACGTTCATCCGGTATTCGCCCGCGGTGATCGGTTCGTATTGCAGCGGATTGTCGGCCGTTACGCAACTTGGCAGTGCGGTGAGGTCCATGGTAGACTGTGGGTGTAAAAGAATGGAATCGAGAATCGGGAGGTGCCCCACTTCTCGCGCGGCGGATTTACCACGCGGTGTGTGGTAGACTTCAGGCGATTGTTCGTCAACCGTTGCAACATGTCGCCAACATTTACGACGATCTGTTCCGGCAAAGAGGTCACTGGTACCCAGTTATCCTGCTTGTCTAATATCTGCAAGCCATCGGCCGAAGCGCCTACCAGCAAAGTAATAAGGTTGATGTCTTCGTGCTGCTCGGCGCGGATGGCGGACTTAGGTTCCTGTGTAATGGGCGGATAGTGAATAGCGCGCAGGATGGAATTACCCTCATCTATTTTTGCATCAAAATAATGTTCGTCCAAACCAAGGTACAGGGCGATTGCCTGCAACAAATACTTACCCGCACGTTCAAAGCCCTGGTAGGCCTTGTGCAAAGTAGGCGTAAACGGCGCTACTTCACTAACCTGCACGTTATCCGGATATTCATTTTTCAACGGACTGTTCTCCGCCACTGTTTGTCCGAACTGGAAAAACTCTTTCAGATCGGGCGCGTCAAAACCTTTCGCGTGTTCCTTACCAAAAGAAGTGTAACCCCGCTGTCCGGCCAGTTCCGGAATTTCATAGCGGTGTTTAACATCAGAAGGAAGCTGGAAAAAATCCTGTACATACTTGTACAGATCGGCAATCAGCTCATCCGGAATGCCATGATTTTTCACTGCCACAAAACCTACTTCTTCATATGCTTTGCCCAGTTGCTGCACAAAGGCGGCCTTTTTAGCGGCGTCGCCCGAAATGAAATCAGCAAGGTCCACGGAAGGAATGGAATTAACGTTTGCCATAGTTCAACTTGTTTTGGATAAATAAATATACGATAAAAGCATACGCAATAAAAAGGCCGGCCCGAAAAGGCCAGCCTTCCTGCTTTTTAGTTGTGTAGCTTATGGTATAGGGTGTAAAAAACTTTTATCGTTATCGGTGATGTCCACGATCGCATAGCGGGCCACGCGGTTGATCAGCATTTCGTCCATCACGTCTACCACATTATTGTATTTCGCTTTTTCATCCGCTTTAATCAGTACGATCAATTCATGCTCATTACCATACTTTTGGGCCACGCGTTGTTGCTTTTTCGGATCACATCACCGATGCCGGTTTTGGTGGAATAAGTGGTGTACTGTACGCTGGCTGCCGCATTGGGATCACTGCCATCACCTTCATAATAAGCGATGCGGTTATTGTCGCTGAGTAAAATAGTGAGTGCTTTGCTTTCCGGTACAGGCATGCTTTTGCCGTCGGCGGGCATCACGAGGTCCATCGTTTTCGGTTGCGCCAGCGTAGTGGTCAGCATAAAGAAGGTGATTAACAGAAATCCGAGATCCACCATGGGTGTCATATCTACGCGGGTAGATAATTTTTTTCTGCGCGGTTTAGCATGTTTGCTGTTACCTGTGTTAGGGTTCATTTCTGCCATAAAATCATTTTTGGATTGATGGGATAAGACGATTTGGAGCGGGCGCGAAAACCCGCCCCCAGCACATCTTTTAAACACACATTCTTTATTGAAAAATTAATTGCTTGTTGACATAAGGATGCGGTGCGTATCAATTTCCATAAGGTAGTTTTAAAAAAAAAAGGCCGGCGTTGCGGCCGGCCTGTTATCAATAGGAATGATGTTGCTAGAATTCTGCGCTTCCCGGTGTTCTTGGGAAAGCGATCACGTCGCGAATGTTGGTCATGCCGGTTACGAAAAGAACAAGCCTTTCGAAGCCGAGACCAAAGCCTGCATGCGGTGCGGACCCGAAGCGGCGGGTATCCAGTACCACGACATTTCCTCTACCGGCAAATGCAGTTCTTCCATGCGTTGCACCAGTTTGTCGTAGTTCTCTTCACGTTGAGAACCACCTACGATTTCGCCGATGCCGGGGAAGAGAATATCCATGGCGCGTACGGTTTTGCCGTCGTCGTTCTGTTTCATGTAGAACGATTTAATCGCTTTCGGATAATCGGTGAGGATAACCGGTTTTTTGAAATGTTTTTCTACAAGGTAGCGTTCATGTTCGCTCTGCAGATCTGCACCCCATTCTTCGATGAGATAAGTGAATTTTTATTCTTATTGGGTTTGCTGTTTTTCAGAATGTCGATGGCTTCGGTGTAAGTGAGGCGCTCAAATTCGTTGTTCAATACAAATTCCAGTTTGTCAACCAGTTTTAACTCGCTTCTTTCGTTCTGAGGTTTTTGTTTTTCCTCCTCTTCCGTGCGTTGGGCAAGGAATTCGAGGTCTTCACGATTGTGTTCGAGTGCATAACCGATCACATATTTGATGAAGGCTTCCGCGAGGTC
This sequence comes from Chitinophaga sedimenti, assembly GCF_023156195.1. GTDB lineage: Bacteria > Bacteroidota > Bacteroidia > Chitinophagales > Chitinophagaceae > Chitinophaga > Chitinophaga sedimenti. The sequence continues at coordinate 4,529,318 of NZ_JAKUKA010000001.1, read as the reverse complement.
CATGTTGTCTTTCAGTTCATAGAAAGCCATCTCCGGTTCAATCATCCAGAACTCTGCCAGGTGACGGGCAGTGTTGGAATTTTCGGCACGGAAAGTGGGGCCGAAAGTATAGATATCGCCGAACGCCATCGCGCCGAGTTCTCCTTCCAGTTGGCCCGATACGGTGAGGTTGGTGCTGCGGGCAAAGAAGTCCTGTGAGTAGTCGATGTTGCCTGCTTCGTCCAGCGGTGGCTTTTTCATGTCGAGCGTGGTTACGCGGAACATTTCGCCGGCGCCTTCGGCATCAGAGGCCGTGATAATGGGCGTGTGCAGATACACAAAGCCGCGGTCGTTGAAGAATTTATGTACCGCAAAAGCGAGTGTATGACGCACGCGGAAAATGGCGCCGAATGTATTGGTGCGGAAACGCAGGTGGGCAATTTCGCGCAGGTACTCGAGGCTGGGTCTGTTTTTTAACTGCAGCGGATATTTTTCGGGATCGCAATCGCCGAGAATTTCCAATGTAGCGGCCTTCAGTTCCACCTTCTGACCTTTACCCAAAGAAGGAATGATTTCGCCGGTAACGCTGATGGCAGCGCCGCTGGTGATGCGTTTTACTGTAGCGGCATCCACATTTTCCTGGGTAATTACTACCTGCAGATTATTATTAGTTGAGCCATCGTTAAGCGCTATGAATTGGTTGTTGCGAAAGCTTCGCACCCAACCTTTGACCGTAACTTCGTAGTTCGCTTTGTCGTCCAACAGGATCTGTTTGACCTTCACTCTTTGGCTCATAAAATATTTTTTATTGTTATTTATTAAAGGAATGCAAAAATAGGTGTAAATCCCATTTCGCGGCTGCTTTGAAGTGTTAAAAAGCACTTTTTTTTGGATAATAGTAAAACTTGTTTTAATCTTGCGTTATAATCTGTCTGATCAAGTTTCCATTTTGCCATCTTCATCAGCAGTTCCAAGCTCAAAACTCCACTCAAGTTTAATGGTTTCAAACAAGTTTTACTTGACTCAAAACAATTATTTATTAATTGCTGTGTGTATGTTGGTATGCGGTACCCTCCTTTAGACACTTCAAAAATAAAATCTGACAACTCACGATGATGTACGACATCTTACAATTGAACGACATGCTCGTTCCTGAATTGCTTGACATTGCCGAGAAGCTCGAAATACCCAATTCCAAAAAACTCGACAAGCAGGCCCTGATCTATAAAATCCTCGATAAACAAGCAGTAATGGCATCCGAAGATCAGGCAGAGAACGGCGAAGAGAAGAAAGGTAGAAAACGTAAAGCGGTTACATCCTCCAAAAAGACGAAGCCCCTGCAGCACAAGAAGAACCAGCTACAGAAGACAAACCGAAAAGAGGTAAAAAGGCAGCAGCAGCCGCAACTCCTGCGCCGGAACCTAAGAAAGAAACACCCGCAAAACCTTCCAACCCGGAACCTCCCAAAAAACGCACACTCGAATTAGATCTTGATATTCCTTCTTTAACTTTTGATGATGATGACGACATTGTATTGCCTGCATTATCTGACGAAGCGGTAGAAGAAGAGGAAGAAGAAGTAGTGCTGCCGGATGACGAGGACGATGATTTTGTAAACGACTTTGTAACAGTTGAAGAACCTGTACAGCAGCCGGTTGCGCCCAAAAATCAACCGCAGCGGACCAACAAAAAAGAAGTTGCTTTCAATATAGAATTTGATGGTATTATCGTAAGTGAAGGTGTACTGGAAATGATGCCCGATGGCTACGGTTTCCTGCGCTCTTCCGACTACAACTATCTTAGTTCTCCCGATGATATTTATGTATCGCCTTCGCAGATTAAACTGTTTGGTTTAAAAACCGGCGACACTGTGCGTGGCTCGGTTCGTCCACCGAAAGAGGGCGAGAAATATTTCGCTTTGCTGAAAGTGGAAACCATCAACGGTAAAACGCCGGAAGAAGTACGCGACCGCGTACCTTTCGATTACCTCACACCGCTGTTCCCTTTCGAAAAGCTGACGCTGACTACCGCGCCCAACAACTATTCCACCCGCATCATCGATATGTTTACGCCTATCGGTAAAGGCCAGCGTGGCCTGATCGTGGCGCAACCGAAAGTGGGTAAAACCATGTTGTTGAAAGAAGTGGCCAATGCAATCGCCACCAATCACCCTGACATCTACCTCATGGTAGTGCTCATCGATGAGCGCCCGGAGGAGGTTACCGATATGGAACGTAGTGTGAAAGCGGAAGTTATTGCTTCTACTTTCGACGAACCGGCCGAGAAACACGTAAAGGTGTCTGCCATCGCGTTGCAAAAGCAAAACGTTTGGTAGAGTGTGGTCACGATGTAGTGATCCTGCTCGACTCCATCACCCGCCTGGCCCGCGCGCATAACACCGTGGCGCCTGCATCCGGTAAAGTATTGTCCGGTGGTGTGGAAGCAAACGCGATGCAGAAGCCCAAACAGTTCTTCGGCGCCGCACGTAAAATCGAAAACGGCGGTTCCCTCACCATCCTCGCTACCGCGCTGATCGACACGGGTTCTAAAATGGACGAGGTGATCTTCGAAGAATTTAAGGGTACTGGTAACATGGAGTTGCAGCTGGACCGCCGCCTCGCCAACAGGCGCATCTTCCCTGCGATCGATGTTACAGCTTCCTCTACCCGCCGCGACGACCTGCTGCTGGATAAAGAAATGCTTTCACGCGTTTACATCCTGCGCAATCACCTGGCGGATATGAATACAGAAGAAGCCATGAATTTTATGCTGCAACACATGCGTGGTACACGCAGCAATGAGGAGTTCCTGATTTCGATGAACAGATAATTTGAATGTTCTGGATAAACGAGACCCGCTTCCGTAAGGAGGCGGGTTTTTTATTGCGGTATAACCAACAAAAAACAGCACCCCGATAACAGGATGCTGTTTCAATATATATCGATAAAGTGGTTACGCTACATATACATAGTCGGCTTGCACAGGCGCCGGCGGATGTATCATCGCAGGATGTGGAGGTCTTGGCGGCTTCGGAGGTCTCGGAGGCCGTGGCGGCGCTTTTGGCGCTACGCATGATGTAGCTATGAAGCAGCCCGCAGCCAGCAGGAGCAGGCAGCTGTTACGCAGGTTTTTCATGTTGATCGTTTTATATCAACAGGTATCCAAATTCTTTGCCAAAGTAATTGCGATATTATTTCCAGAGGGCGAGCAGTTCCTTTTTGCGCCGTTCGGTCACTTCCACTGCGGCTCCACTTTTCAGCAGTACGAGGTTGTTGTCGTTATCCAGTGCCGTAATGTGCGAAAGTTGTACAATTTGTTGATTATTTACCTGGTAAAACTTCATGGCGTTAAACAATTCCGCATAAAAACGAAAGGTGTGGGTAGAAGGCAGCACCGTATCATCCTGCAGGTGAAAAATCACCTTGTCGCCGGCGCCCTCGAGGTAATCGATCAGGCTGACGGGAATCACGGGCATGGCGCCTTCGGGCGATGGGATAATGATATTTTTGTCGTCATTATCTTCCTTTGAAAAATTGTCGAGCAGCACGTCATAGCGCTGTTTGGATGCATTGCCCAAAATGCGATGTGATACTTTTTCCACACAACCGACCAGGCTTTCCCGGTCAATTGGTTTCAGGATTAATTCTACTTCTGAAAATCGGATGGTATGTAAAAACGTTTCTCGAAAGCGGTTACGAAAATCGCTTCAAACGATTCGTCGTATGTGCCGTTGAGTACGTCGAAGCCGGTGCCATCCGGCATTTCAAGGTCAAGGAAAACCAATTGCGGACGTTGCTCTTTAATTTGTGCGATACCATCGCGGCAATTGGCTGCCGTGCCCACCGGCGATACGCCGGGGCAGTATTTTTCCAGCATGAGGGTAATAATGTCCCTGCTGTTCCTTTCATCGTCTATGATAACGGCGCGGATCATTGTTATAACTGGGGTATCAGGATGCGCACGATGGTGCCACTTTCCGGATACTGGCTCAATGTTTTATCAATAATTTCAATCTGGATTTCGGTATTGTACATTTTGTTCAGCAACTCTGCGCGGTTCAAACTAATTTCCATACCTGATGACTGATGATGTGGCGGCAGTTGCCGCAGGGCTTTTGATCTTTCTATACCGATGCCATTGTCTTCGATCACACATTCCAGCATTTCTTCTTCATCATCCTGGTTAAAGCGGATAGTGAGTTTGCCAGTAGTATGCGCCTCATTGTTCATGCCATGTTTCACGGCGTTCTCGACATATGGCTGCAGCAACATCGCAGGCACTTCCAGTTCACCGGTGGGAATGGTGGGATCTACAACGATCTCATATTCCATTTTGTGCTCAAAACGCATCTTTTCAAGTCCAAGATAAGTATTTAGATAGGTGATCTCGTCAGAAAGCGAAATAAAATTGCGCCGGGAGAAGTCCAGTGTTTTACGGATGAGGTATGAAAAGTCCGACAAATACTTTTGCGCATATTCATAGTCGCGTTGCATCACGAACAGCTGGATCGAATTAAGACAATTGAAAATAAAATGGGGATTGATCTGCGCGCGGATCGCCTTCAGTTCTATTTCCGATAACTTCTTTCCATATTCGATTTCGAGCTGCAGTTTGCGCTGCTCTTCCAGCTCCTGCTTTTTACGAAGGATTTCAGTGGTCTGTTCTTTTACCAGTTCTTCCAGTTGCTCATTCAACTTGCGTTGCAGCTCTTTATTTTTATTCAGTTGTTTAATGAGCAGTTCCTGTGTTTTTGTTTTTTCCTGGTGAACGAGTTTGTTCCGGTAACTGAGTCCCGCCGCAAAAAACAGCGCCTGCAATAACACGCCGACTACCAGCATACCCGATGGCGTTACCAGTTCCGGGATGGCGGTTAAACCCACCGGCTCCCGGTTAAATACGAACGCACAAAACGACAGTACATAAATCGCTATCGATCCAAAAAGGAAAAAGCGGATCAGCGGATGGTGTCGCGAACGTTGCGCCAGGGCCACTAGTCCGGCTCCCAGTGGGGCGAGCGTGCCAAAGTAGAAGTAGGTATACATTTTACCCGGAATATCATACCAGGCGCGGTAAATGCAGTAAACAGACAACAGCATCAACACGGACGAAACCCAGGCTGACCAGCGGAAAATCTTTTCCATTAAAGGATAGCGCTCGCGCAGGCTGAGGAATACGTTGCCGAACATAAAGTACATCACGTAAAAACAGAAAAACAGCGCGGGGATGTCCCAATAGTACTTCAATTTGGGCCAGTGGTGCGAAAACGAAAGCTGGTAGGGTTTTGCGTCGAGCCGCAGTGCAAAGTACACGATGAGGCCAAGAATGTAACCTGCAAAGTACAGCGACGAACGATCGGGCAGCTGGGTGTAATTGATAACGGTGATGCTGAGGAAAACGAGCAGCATCCCGATAATGATTTGTATGATCAGTGCTTCCTGTTTGTAATAATTGGAAGTCACATGCCTGAAGTCATAGTATTCAAATTGATTGAACAGCAATGGTTGTAGGGCATTTTCGCGGTAATAACTATTGCTGATGTGGAGGTAGTACGTTTTGGTTTGCCCGGCGGGGACTTCCACGGGAAAAGCATAGTGGTCCCAACGCTCTACGCCGGCATTATCGGTCATAAGGCCGGTTTGCGTGTGCAGGCGGTACTGACCGTTGCTGCCCGGTTCGTACCAGTACATATAGTCATGCCAGCCGGCAAAGAGTACAGCGGAACTGTCGTTCGCGGTATTGTTGCGGACAGTCAGTTTCAGCCATAAGCTGTTAACGCCGTTATTAAGCGTGCGGCCAGCGTGAAATACGCTGGTGTCTATATGGAAGGGCAGTTGCAGCACTTCCTGTATGGTATAGCGGTCGCTTCCTGCCCGCAGCACACCCAGGTGCGGGCGCAAGTCCAAACCCTGCCGGGGTGCGTTGTAGCCGGCGGAGTAGTCTTCTAAAGTTGTGCCTGCGTTGGTAGTAAAGGTGCTACAGAACAAAAGAAGCGTTAAAAAGAGTCGCGTCACTGATCTGGAAAATTAATGGATTACAACAGCCCATCAATTGCTTTCGCCAGTTGATGGTCTTTATCGGTAACGGTATCGCCTGCCTCATGTGTACAAAGGAAGATTTCTACCTTGTTATATACATTCGTCCAATTCGGGTGGTGGTCCATCTTTTCGGCTATCAATGCCACTTTGGTCATGAAGCCGAATGCTTCTTTAAAATCCTTAAACTGAAAAGAGCGGTAAAGCTGCTTATCTTTTTCCTGCCACATAGTAAAAATGATTTAGGATTTAGATAGATTCCGGGGTTCATTACTAAAACGTACGGCTTACAGGCAATCCTGAACATTCGAAAAACGCTAACGGCGAAAAGTATTCATCAAAAAATTAAATTCATCTTATTCTTAATATCTCTTGCGTCTAATAAAGATACTAATTGTACCATCTCTACATAGCGCAGCAACTCGATTAATTTTTTAATGTCATCCTGCTGATAATAATTGCCTTTGATCAACCAGATGTAATGGATGTGTTTGAGCTCCGGCAACAGGAATTCTCCTTTACAATGATTGTTATAAAGGTAGTGTTCCACGGTTTTGGTAGGCTCCATGAAATCGAAAACAGGAAAATAGAAAGAGCGGGGACCTTTGGTGAGTTTAATTTCTAATGAGTTGTTCACGCGGAAATCGAAGTGCAGCTGGCGGTTCAGCTGCCAGCACAACTGGTAGTCTCGTGCAGAGGAGGCGATGCCAACGAGAAAGGTCTCATCGAAAAAGTCTTCCACCAACTGGTCCTGGTCAAGTTTCAGTTTGAGTACGGACATGCTGTTACTGTTTTTTGCTTTTTTCACTGTTGTTGTCTGTTGTGTCGTAGTGCCTTTCCGGGGTGGCTTTACAGCGGCCGGTGGTTTATTACCTCCGGGATCCCAGAAAATGTTTTTAAAGTCCTGTATCGTATCGTTCTTCACAATGATGCCTTCACTTTCTAATAACTCCTGCATCATCGTGGGTGTTTCAAATGCTTGTTTGCCGCTGAGCATCCCGTTCCGGTTTACCACGCGGTGGGCGGGAACGGTCGGTTTTACACGGCCCGCGCTGCCCATCGCCCAGCCAACCATGCGGGCAGAAAGACGGATGCCGGATGCTTCGGCGATGGCGCCATATGTAGTGGCCCGGCCTTTGGGAATCTTTCGCACGATGGCATACACCTTCTCGTAAAAGGAAGGCGGTTCCTTCACCTCTTCAGGGCTTCGTTTGCTCTTCGTCGCGCTGGGCGAGGAGCCTGGCTTTTTTGGTTCGGGTACGTTTTCATAATCGTACGGACAATGTTTGCAGCCGTTTCCGCAACACCGGCCTCTGTCGAGGTGGAATTTTTCGGTCAGCACCATTAATCCCTGCTCGTTGTAATAGAAATCAATGTTCTCTATCAGCTGTGTTTTCATCGGGCAGGTTTATAGCGCGCCAGTCAATAGGTTGCTCCGGCAGGGTAAACCTGAGGTAGCGGATCGTGCGACGGTCGGCCAGGTGCATACCTTCATAAAAGGTCTGTATTTTAAGCACCGGCGGAATGCTATGCGGATTTGCGTATACATCCGCCACATCTTCCTGCAGTCCGCACCCCACTGCGTCAATGACTATTTTAGTGAAATTATAAAGTTCTGCCGAGTCTGTTTTTAGGTTGATGGTGGCGCCCGGTTGCAGTAACGGCTGGTAAATAGCCGAAACTTCGGATGCGTCAGCCGCTTTTTTGCTTTGGACGCCCGCAGGAACGGATCCGGAAAAGTGATCCATATCTCGGCTACTTCGCCGGCTGCAAAATAATTCTGCAGATGATCGATCTGCGTACGCAAAAAGCCTACGTTAGCCAGTTGTTCGTCCAGCGCAGTTTTAGCGCCCCTCCAAATGCGGTTGCCTTTCAAATCAACCCCAATGAAATTACGCTCCGGGAACATGCGGCCCAGCCCCAATGCATAATCGCCTTTACCGCAAGCCAGTTCCAGCGTAATAGGCTGGTCGTTGCCAAAATGTTCTTTCCATTTTCCCTGCATGCCTTCCGGGTAGATCAGCACGTTCGGGAAAGTTTCTATATCTGCGAAACGTTGTAATTTTTTTGTCCCATGCCCTGCAAAAGTAAGCAAAAGCCCGCGTTGCTCCTCTTTCGTTTCCTTTTTTAAAAACAGGGTCTTAATTTTAGGCAGCAAATCATGTGACAAAACATATTTATGATAGCAAAAACGAACCCCAACAGATCATCCCTTGTCTATGGCAGCATTGCGTTCGTCGCATTAACGTTATTCTTCATCCTCAGCTTTCCAGGCAACCGCAGTGAGGCCGATGACGGTTTTCACTATGCATACCTGGTACGCAGCTCCGGTTATGCTCACCTGTTCCAGCCGCGCTACCTGTTCTTTCTGCCCCTGGCCAAACTGGTATGGCAGCTTACCGGCGAACTGGCGGATCCTTACTGGATCATGTGTGCGCTCAGCGCCGCCTGTAGCGCCCTAACCCTTTTGCTCTGTTACCGCTTCCGGGAGCGGGTGTTAAAGCTCGGTCGCGGTGCCGCCCTTTGTGGCTGTGCGTTATTGTTGTTCGCGTACGGCTACTGGCGTTACTCGGTGGAAGCCGAGGTGTATGCCATTTCCAACGTGTTCTGCATCGGGGTGCTATATCTTATTTTATCAGAAAGAAAGATCAGCCCCCTGTTCCTTGCGGTGCTCGCAGGTGCCATTGCCGGTATCGGGGTGTTGGTGTACAAACCGAATGCCATCCCGCTGTTCTTCTGTTTTCCTTTTGCTTTCTTTCTAAGAAGACATTGGATCGCCGCCTTTATATATGGCATCGCTGGTGTTGTAGTGGTGATTGGCGGTTATTATATTACTTATCAGCTCCTTACGCCGCAGCAAACCTTCGTGGCTTTCCTGATGGATGGGGCTTCGCAGTCGTACGGCTCCATCTTCGTAACCGTGTTTGTATTAATTAGTAATGTGGTGTCCACCGGTTTCCTGTACGGCATCGATACCGTTGAGACCTTCATCCGCGCGCGCTTCCCGGCCAATATGATCGTGGAGGAGGTGTACGCGGCCAATATGAACGGCGTACTCAATTACGTGGCCTGCGCCACGCTGGTGCTCACCGGCGCGCTGGTACTCTGGCTCGTGATCAAAGGTGTCCGCCATGCCAGCCGCAAAGATTTCCGTTCGGAAAACTGGCTGCTCGTCGCCTGGATGGCCGTGTACGGCCTTGTATTACTCTACCTCGATCCTAACTCGCCCGAACCGTGGACGATGTTGCTCGTTCCGATTGTACTCCTGTTCAATTCCGCGCTGGTAGCGCCCTTATTCAATAAAAACTGACCTTCCTGCCCTGGCTTACGGTAGGCGTACTCGCTTTTCATAACCTGATCGGCGGTTATCTGCTCATCCGTTCGGAAAATAGCGACTACATCGTTAACCGCGCCGAATGGCTGAAGCAGCATGCGCAGCCGGGCGACTGGTACTGTCGCTGGGCTCGGGCAGCATGCTCGCCTACATTGTGTATGAAAGTCCTGCCAGCATTTGCTCCCCGGAACAGGCGTTTGACCGTTGTATGGAGGAAGCGGAGCGCACCATTGCTGCGGGAAAGCATGTATACATTGCCGAAGACATGATCCACCGCGACGATGTGGTAAAGTTCAGGGATCCGGAAACGTATGAGAAAACGGCGGTGTTCGTGGAGAAATACAAAGATCACCTGGTGCTGATGAACCCCGAAGACGATGGATTGGGCAAGATATACGAACTGAAATACATAGGCAAGCTAACACAGTAAGCAGCCATACCTTATAAAACAACTACGCCCGGGACATTCCCGGGCGTTTTAATTATTTGGTTGGATAAAATAGTAAAGGTTGTTGTGTCTGCTCTACGCTAAGTCGGTTTTCATTTTCAGACACACACAAAAAAAAGCGCCCATGTTTGATTCCGGGCGCTTTCATAACAATTTCAATTAAGCTGTAGGAGAAGGAGTCGAACCTCCACGAGGCAGTTAGCCGCAGCACAAATAAGATTAGTGGTCAACCCATTATGCTGTGTTTATTCCGTGATCCTCACCCCCGAGACAAGAGGGCATGTCTGCCAATTTCATCATCCCACAAAATTTACCACAAGGGAAATGCCTTTTGCATCTCTTTTACCGTAGTAATATGATGCAAATCTAAAGACAGGGTATCTTTTTTGCAAATTTTTCAAGAATAATTTTGGAAATTTCGAAATTTTTTAAATATTTGCAGAGAGTTTTAAAACATTCAAAAACAAGTTGTCAAAATGAGCCACAATTTGAATATTGACAAACTGGATTTACAGATTATCAGCGAGATGATGTACAACGCTGAAATCTCCTATGCTGACCTGGGGAAGAAACTGTTCGTTTCCGGAGGCACTATCCACGTGAGGATGAAGAAACTGCAAGAGCTGGGTATAGTTAAAGGTACTAAATTACACGTAGATTTAAAAATGATTGGCTACGATGTCATCGCTTTTATTGGAATTTTCCTTGAAAAAAGCTCTTTGTATGACTCCGTGGCCAAAGAATTGCGCAAAATCCCCGAAATCGTACGACTGAACTACACCACCGGCAGCTATTCCATGTTCGCGGAAATTATCTGTAAAGACATCTCCGGACTTCGCCATGTACTGCACGACGAATTGCAGAAAATTAAAGGCATCGAACGCACCGAAACTTTCATCTCCCTCGAAGAAAGCTTTACCCGTACGATCAACGTTGTAGAATAACCCTGATTACCCGTTATGGAACTGAATTTTACCGGTGGCAAGGCCACTGGTAAATGTAGGGTAATTGCTTATTCTTGCCGCATGGTTACAACAGAAATTGCAGAGAAGATCAAACTTCTCGAAGAAAAGTATGCCGCCATGGGCCAGGATTTATCATCCTACCTTGATGGGCTGCTGTATGCAGATTACCTCACTTACTGGGATTACATCGGCCTCGATGTGCTGCTGAATCTGCAACATCCGCGTACACCGATACCGGACGAAAACATCTTTATTATTTACCACCAGATCACCGAGCTTTACTTTAAGCTCAGCCTGCAGGCCATTGCACAGGTTTGTACTACCGAAAGCACCGATGAGAAAACCTTCGAAACACAGATCAGGCGCGTGAATAACTACTTCCGCAACCTCATCCGTTCATTCGAGATCATGGTCGATGGCATGGACAAAGATCAGTTCCTGCAGTTCCGCATGGCCCTCTTGCCCGCAAGTGGCTTCCAGAGCGGGCAGTTCCGCATGATCGAAATTACTTCCGCGCCGCTGAAGCAACTGGTGTACGAACCGCATCGCGAAGGCCTGGTGGCAGACGATCTGCCCTCGGTGCTCGACAAAATTTACTGGCGTGGCGGTGCTACCGAGCTGGCTACCGGTAAAAAAACACTCACCCTCCGCCAGTTCGAACGCAAGTATATGGACCAGTTCCTGAAACTGGCCACCGAGTACAAAGGCCGCACTGTGGCCGACCGGTATTATTCATTACCCGCCGATGCCCGGGCGCCTGGCGCCGCTGGTAAAGGAATACGATCTCAACATCAACGTGCGCTGGCCACTCATGCACTACAAATCCGCCGTGCGCTACCTGCACAAAGAACCAAAGGAAATCGCGGCTACAGGCGGCACTAACTGGCAACAGTACCTGCCTCCCAAAAACAAGCGCATCGTGTTTTTCCCGGACGTATGGACAGAAGAAGAAATCGCCAATTGGGGCAAAATGGTAGACATATAACGATCAGCATTACCAACCATCAAAATGAATGTATTAAAAAGGGCGGCCCGGGTTAAGGCCGCCTTTCTAATTTCGTCGCTCAGTGTACGGTGCCCTTCTATGATGGTTAAATTAACATCAGCCAACGGCCGTGTCATGTACTGCAAAAGCATCCAAGGTATTGATAATCAACGTATTTTATCATGTGGGATATCGGTAACTAATTGACTGCCAGTACGATATGAGTGGCAAGTCCGCATTAAGTCCACCTCAAGTCCGCATTAAGTACGCCTTACCTGCCCCTATACTGGTGGGATATTTGCCTTGTATCCGGTGCATATCCTATAAACTCGGTATACGACCTCCATCTACAGGCAGGCTAACCCCGGTAATGTAGGCCGCCGCCGGCGATGCTAAAAATGCTACTGCCGCGCCAAATTCCGCCGGATCGCCAAAGCGCTGCATAGGAATCTCTGCTTTCCATTCCGCCTCGATCACGGATCGATCTACCCCTCGGCGTTGGGCGTTCGTTTCGAACAACGAGAACAACCGGTCGGTGGTCATAGAACCGGGCAATACATTGTTCACCGTAATCCCGAACGGCGCCAGTTCTCCCGCCAGTGTTTTGGACCAGCCCGCCACCGCCGCGCGGGTGGTGTTGGATACGCCCAATCCTTTGATCGGTGCTTTAACAGAAGTGGATATAATCTGGATGATGCGGCCGTACCCGCTGCTTTTCATACCGGGCAACACGGCCTGTACTAGAATCTGGTTGCATACCACATGCATGGCAAATGCTTTGGCAAATGCTTCCGGTTCCGCGTCTGTAATGGGGCCACCGGCCGGTCCGCCGGTGTTGTTCACCAATATGTTTACGGCTTGTTGCGAAGTGATGTTGCTGATCGCCGTGCGCACGCTTTCGGGTTGGGTAAAATCGGCCGTAGCGTAACTGTGTTGTTGTCCCTGGTTTTGGTCAAGTGTTTGCAGGGCATCCAACAGTGAGTTTTCATTGCGGCTGATGAGGATGCAATTAGCGCCCAGCAAGGCCAGTTCTCTTGCAGATGCCAGTCCCAGGCCCTGCGAGCCGCCGCAGATCACGGCGGTTTTTCCTTTCAATGATAATTCCATTTGTTAAAATTAACCCTATAAAGGCTTTTCGCCAACCGGGTAATTTGGAATTTCGGTTTTTATGGGTATTTTTCGTTACGTTTGCAAAGTATATAGGTTTACCGCAATTTAAACTTACACTTACGGCCTTCCGCTCCCTAAGAACAAAGAAACCTCCTGCGTTCCAACGCGTTTAGGATGCCGTTATTAGCAAAACACATTTTACTTATTTATAAAAGTGCGTGATGGAATATAATACCACCAGAAGCCATATGATTATGAAAGAGTATGGCCGCAACATCCAGAAAATGGTACAGTACCTGTTAACCATTGAGGACGCTGATCATCGTCAGGCTAACGCCATGGCGTTGATAGAGCTGATGGGTACACTCAACCCTCATTTACGTAACGTAGAAGATTTTCGTCATAAACTCTGGGACCACCTGTTCCTGATTTCCGATTTTAAATTGGACGTAGAATCGCCTTATCCTATTCCCACCCGCGAAACGCTGCGCCGCAAGCCGGAGCGCCTCGGTTATCCTAAAAATACCCGCGGAACCGTCACTTCGGTAAAAACCTGGAAATGGTGATGGACAAAGCGATCAGGGAAGAAAATCCGGAGAAGAAAGAAGGCTTTACCCAAACGGTGGCCAACTACATGAAACTGGCATACAGCAACTGGCACAAAGAAAGTGTACACGACGATGCGATCCGTACAGAGTTGCATAATATATCCAAAGGTCAGCTGGAATACCATCCGGGTGGCGCTTCCAAATCATCTTCCGATAATTTCAGCGCAAGCGCCAACGAGCAACAGGCAGCCTTCCGGGCACAGTCTGCCAGCAACAGCGGCAATTCCGGGAAACGTAAAAGAACTATTCAAAGCAGTTCTCGAACAACAACAATAACCAGGGCGGAAATAAGCAGGGCAATAAACACAACAACAACAATAAATACAAAAATAGGAACAAGTGAGTAGCAACGCTTTTGAAGTTCGGGGTGGCAACCGCTTAAAAGGGGAGATCATTCCCCAGGGCGCTAAAAACGAAGCATTACAGATTATCAGCGCCGTTTTGCTGACACCCGAAAAAGTTACTATCAGTAATATCCCCGACATTGTAGACGTCAACCTGCTGATTGAGTTGCTGGGAGACATGGGCGTTAAGGTTAACCGTATCAGTCGCGATAAATGCGAGTTTCAGGCAGACAACATTGACATACCCTATTTGCAAAGCCCGGAGTTTAAAAAGAAATCCGGCCGCCTGCGTGGTTCCGTGATGATTGCCGGTCCGCTCCTGGCGCGCTTTGGCAGGGCGTACATTCCGAAGCCCGGTGGCGATAAGATTGGCCGCCGCCGTCTCGATACGCACATCATCGGTTTCGAAAAACTGGGTGTAAAATTCGTATACGATAACGACGATAACTACTTCCGCCTGGAAACAGACGGTCTCAAAGGCACTTTTATGTTGCTGGACGAGCCCTCTGTAACCGGTACCGCCAATATCCTGATGGCAGCGGTAATGGCCAGCGGTACTACTACTATATATAATGCCGCCTGTGAGCCTTACCTGCAGCAGCTGTCCAAAATGCTGAACCGTATGGGCGCAAAAATCAGCGGCATCGGCTCCAACATGCTCATCATAGAAGGCGTTACCAGCCTGAAAGGTACCGAGCATGCCATGTTGCCCGATATGATCGAGATCGGCTCGTTCATTGGCCTCGCCGCCATGACCCAGAGTGAAATCACGATCAAAAACGCAGGTATCGAAAACCTGGGTATCATTCCCGAAAAGTTCCAGCAACTGGGCATTCAGATGGAATTCCGTGGCGACGATATTTATATCCCGCAGCAGGACTCCTACGAGATCCAGACGTTCATCGACGGTTCCATCCTCACTATTTCCGATCACCCCTGGCCGGGCTTTACGCCCGATCTGCTCAGTATTGTGCTGGTCGTAGCTACCCAGGCAAAAGGAAGCGTGATGATCCACCAGAAAATGTTCGAAAGCCGCCTGTTCTTCGTAGATAAACTGATAGACATGGGGGCACAGATCATCCTGTGCGATCCGCATCGCGCCGCGGTAATTGGTCTTGGCCGCCAGCATAAACTGCGTGGTATCACCATGTCATCACCTGATATCCGTGCGGGTGTTTCCCTGCTCATCGCCGCCCTTAGCGCCGAAGGCAAAAGCACCATCCACAACATTGACCAGATCGATCGCGGATATCAATACATTGATGCGCGCTTGACTGCATTAGGCGCCGATATCAAACGTATCTAACTAAATAATTATATGGATAAAAGGAGAAGAGTAGCAATTACTTTTCTCCTTTTTTGTTTTCTGCTATATTTTTGCGGGATGGAAGCAGGAAAGATTATCATTATTACCGCCCCCTCCGGCGCAGGAAAAACCACCATTGTTAAAAAGCTGTTGGGCGAAATGCCGCAACTGGCCTTTTCTGTTTCTGCCGCCACCCGCCTGGCCCGCGAGGGCGAAGTGCACGGCCGTGACTATTATTTCTTAACACCCGAAGATTTTCAGCAGAAAATAGAGGAAGATGCGTTTGCCGAACACGAAATGGTCTACGCCGGAAAATACTACGGCACCCTCAAAAGTGAATTGGAACGTATCTGGCGCGAAGGTCGCGTGCCGATGGTAGACATCGACGTGAAAGGCGCCCTGTCGATCAAAGAAAAATACCATGGCCATGTGCTTACCATTTTTATCCAGCCGCCTTCGATCGATGCACTGCGCGAGCGACTGAGCGGCCGCGGCTCCGAAACACAGGCGTCGCTCGACGAACGACTGGGGAAAGCCCGCTACGAGTTGTCATTTGCCCACGAATTTGACTGGATTGTGATCAATGAGCACCGGATGTGGCTTTCAAAGAGGTAAAAGATATCGTAGAAGGCTTTCTGCGGGGGTAGGAAGCGGTTGCTGCCTCCGGTATGTTTTTTGACGCCAGCGACTTATATTCTTCAAGTTTTACAGCGACGTACAAATAACAGGAATCCTTTATCTTTGTTAAGATGGATATTTATAATATAGTATTACTAGTTGCCCTGATTTTACTCGCCGGCTTTTTTGCCGGTATGGAAACCGCATTTGCCAACCTTAATAAACTGAGCGTGGAGCTGCGCAGAAAGCAGGGCCGCGCCACCGGTAAAATACTGGCGGGTTTTAACGAAAACCCGGCGAGGATCCTCGCCACCAGTCTTATTGGTCTGACCATTACCACGGTAATTTACAGCATGGCTTTTTCCGGCGCGCTGGACCTGGTTTGGGCGCACTTTATCCCGGAAGATCAAATGGCCTTCCTGTCGCCCATCCTGTTGTTCACGGAAATCATTGCCGCTACGCTGCTCCTGCTGTTTTTCGGCTTCTTTATTCCCCGCAGCATCTTCCGCTCCCGCCCCGAAGCCTTATTAGGCTTTTTCGCGCTGCCGATTTCGCTGCTCACCAAACCGCTGTACATCCCGGGCAACCTGTTCGTATCTATTTCCGAATGGATCCTGAAATACCTGTTTAACGTGCGTATTGCTGACAACCGCAGTTCGTTCGCCCGGGTAGACGTGGAGCATTATATCCGCCAGTCGCAGCAGCATATGGGCGAGGGCCGGGACCTGAATACCGAATTGTTCGAAAATGCCCTGTCACTCGTACACGTAAAAATCCGCGGCTGCCTGATTCCGCGTAAAGAAATTGAAGCGCTGGATATTACCGCGCCCATTACCGATGCGAAAAAGAAGTTCATGGAGACGAAACTCTCCAAGATCATTATCTACGAAAATAATATCGACAGCATTTTAGGATATGTGCACCAGCTGGATATGTTCAAGAACCCGTCGGACATCCGTTCGGTGATTCACCCGATACTGGCCGTGCCCGAAACAATGAGCGCTATTGACCTGTTGAGCAAGTTCAATAAAGAAAGACGGAGCATTGCCTGGGTGGTCGACGAATTTGGCGGCACCGCGGGCATTGTAACCATCGAGGATGTATTGGAAGAAATTTTCGGCGACATCAAAGATGAACACGATGTAGAGGAGTTTGTAGAAAAACAGATCGCTGAAAAAGAATACATTTTTTCCGGGCGCCTGGAGCTGGATTATCTGAATGAAAAATACGGATTCGATTTTCCGGAGGATGAAAGCGAGACGTTGAGCGGATATATTATTACCCATCACGAAACGATTCCGAAGCTAAAAGAGCGGATCATCATCGACGATTACGAATTTGACGTACTAAATGTGACCGACACCCGTATAGAAATGGTGAAAATGAAGATCCTGAACTAGGATTTCCATGATTTTAGCAACAATTTTTCGGCTGTTTTTTTAGTATGATACAAAATAAGCCTGGGGGCAATGAATTTGCACATGCGACAATGCTGCACCCTTTGCAAACGATCTTTGAATGAGGCGTATGATTAACAAAACGCGACTTTATATTATTTCTTTATCAATTAGATAGAAATATTTATAATTTAGAATTAATATAAATCGTTATGTTTCTAAAAGATTTTAGATTTTCTAAAAAGTGGTAGTAATTTAACCGCTGAATTAGATGAACCACTGGTTTTTCCTAACACGTCTATTTGATTTTTGTTAAAAGGTTGTAAAAAACTTTGTTGTAACATTGATAATACAAGATTTCTTTCTATTTTTGTTTTAGAAATTTAAACGCTCTCTGACAGTAACTACTTACAGAAATTTAGCTTGCCAAATAAATGTGTAAGTAATTATTTCAGAGAACTATAAAAGACATTCTCGAATTCAACTTTTTTGGGGTTAACAAACAATGGATGAAAGGCCGGCTCTTGATTCTTCTCGGGCTGGCTCTTTTTTTTGTCCCTATCTCTCGCAAATTCCCCGCGTTCCTGAATCGGTTTTGCAACCTCATCACTTTCCATTCCCTGCTTCTTTTTTCCGTCTGTTTCTTTCTTAGAATATATTGGCAGCCATCCGCTATATTTGTGTCCTTTACTATAGGAGAACATGTTAAAGAAGTTATTCAGCAATAATGAGGACAAGGCCGAGATGTCGTTTTTGATCACCTGGAGGAACTCCGTTGGCACCTTGTCCGGTCCGCGTTTGCAATTATCGCCCTGGCTGTAGTTGGTTTTATATATACTAAGGAAATACTGGATTACGTGGTGTTTGGTCCTACAAGACCTAACTTCCCTTCGTACCGCTGGTTGTGCAGCCTGGGCAATGCCCTGGGTATGGGCGATAAGCTGTGTATGGAACCTGTCAAGTTCAAGTTCCTGAACACGCAGATGGCGGGTATGGTGATGCTGCAGTTTAAGGTAGCCATTATCGTAGGTGTTGTCGGTGCTTTACCGTACGTTTTCTGGGAGTTTTGGCAGTTTGTAAAGCCGGCGTTGAAAGAAAGGGAATTGAAAGGCTCCAGGGGCATTATCCTGTGGGTGTCGATGCAATTCTTTATCGGTGTGCTGTTCAGCTATTTCCTGGTGGCGCCGTTTACGGTGAACTTCCCGGCGTCTTACAACGTGAGCGACCAGATTGATAACCAGTTCCTGTTCGATGACTATTTTGGTTTGATGTCGCAGATCGTGTTTGGTATGGGCGTATTGTTCGAACTGCCTATCCTGGTATATTTCCTGGCGAAAGTTGGTATTCTGGGGCCCACGTTCTTACGCACTTACCGCAGGCACGCGATCGTGGTGCTGCTGGTATTGGCCGCTGTAATTACACCGCCCGATGTACTGGACCAGTTGCTGGTGTTTATTCCGCTATATATGTTGTATGAGATCAGTATCCTGATTTCTGCCCGTGTGTACCGCAAACGCCAGGCTGAGGAAAAAGAAGAAGAGTGGTCCTAACAGGCGCCGCATCACCTGAATAAAATGCTTTAATTTTAAGAGATATGGAACAAAATACTTTTGATCTTGCTTTACCGGTAGCCATTGGCAGCGACCATGCGGGATATGAATACAAGGAAGAGATCATTTCTTACCTTGAAGGAAAAGGTATTCAGATAAAAGATTTTGGTACAAATTCACCGGATTCGGTAGACTACCCCGATTATGCGCATCCACTGTCTGTAGCGGTGGAAAACGGGGAAGTGGCGTTTGGCATCCCGGTATGCGGCAGCGGTAATGGTGTGGCTATCACCGCCAACAAACACCGGGGCGTACGTGCCGCAATTTGCTGGGGTGAAGAGCTGGCCCGCCTGGCGCGCGGCCACAACAATGCAAATGTATTGAGCGTTCCCGCTCGTTTCGTAAGCACCGATGTAGCCAAACAAATGGTAGAGACCTTCATGGCAACGCCGTTTGAGGGCGGGCGCCATGCCAACCGCGTGAACAAGATCGCCTGCGCATAGTTGATGTGTTACCTTTATTTCAAGTTATTTGCCGGCAATAGTTGATCGCTATTGCCGGTATCCATTTTAAGAACCAATTTCGCTGCATATGAGAACTTTTACCCTGATAGCCTGCCTCGTGGGAGCCGGTTTGAGCGCGTGTGCGCAATCGTCCGCCCCCTGAAGCCAGGCGCCGACGCATACGGCAAAACTATTACCACCGCCGACCTTAAAAAACACCTGAACTTCATTGCCGGCAAACAGACGGAAGGTCGCGAAACCGCAACCAAGGGACAACGCGTGGCCGCAGCGTATATCGCCGCGCACTTCAAAAAGCTGGGGCTGAAGCCCGGTGCCGCCGGCGCATGGGAACAGTACTTCTCGCTGGTGCAGGATACAGTTACATCCAGCACGCTGAGCATAGGCGGACAAAACTTCATCTTCGCCAAAGATTACATTACGAACGTTCGCGAGTCCGGCAACCAGGGACATTACCAACGCCTCCATCGTATTTGCAGGTTATGGTATTGCTGTGGAAGGACACGATGACTATAAAAACCTCGGTGACCGGACAACAAGATCGTTGTTGTGCTGGACGGTGAGCCCCGCGATGCGGATGGCAAACCGTTGCTAAGCAATTCAAAAGGCAATACCCCGGGCACCGATCTTAAAGCCAAAGCCCGTGCAGCCGGCGGCCATGGCGCCCGCGCACTGTTTGTAGTGTCGCAGCGCCTGGCAGATACCTCCGCAATGAAATACATGGCGCCGGCGTATACCCGCTCCCGCCAGTATGTAAAAGGTGGTACCATGACAACCATGGAGTACATCCCGAACAGTTACCTCATTACCCCGAATATGGCGCAGGCGATTTTCGGTAAAGCGGTAATGGATAGCATGGTAGCGGCGGTAAAAGGCGGCAGGCCCTATACATCTGCGAGCAGCGGTCCCGCTAACCTGACGTTTAAAAAAGGCCTGCTCGAAAATAAGTCAAGCAACGTACTCGGTTACCTCGAAGGAACAGATAAAAAAGACGAGGTGCTGTTTATTACCGCGCACTACGATCACCTCGGTAAACACGACGGTAAAATATTTTATGGGGCGGACGATGACGGTTCCGGTACCGTAGCTGTAATGGAAATTGCCGAAGCATTCGCGAAGGCGAAAAAAGCGGGTAAAGGTCCGCGCAGAAGCATTGTATTCATGACCGTGAGCGGCGAAGAAAAAGGCTTGCTCGGATCTAAATTTTATGTTGAAAACCCGGTTTACCCACTGGCCAATACTGTGGCAGACCTTAACATCGATATGATCGGCCGTATTGATCCGGAGCATGCATCGGACAGTAATTACGTGTATGTGATCGGTGATGATAAACTGAGTTCCGATCTGCGCCCGATCAACGAAGCGGCAAACAGCAGAACGAAGTTGAAACTGGATTACCGTTACAACGACCCGAACGATCCGAATCGTTTTTACTACCGTTCGGACCACTACATGTTTGCACAGTTTAAAATTCCGATCATTTTCTACTTCAATGGCGTACATGCGGATTATCACAAGGAGACCGATACCGTGGATAAAATCAGCTTCGGTATGTTGCAGAAACGTGCTCAACTGGTATTTTACACCGCCTGGGAAATTGCGAACCGCGATGAGCGGGTGAAAGTAGACAGGAACGAAAAATAATCATGATAAAAGGAAAACGGGCCGGCGGATTCGCTGGCCCGTTTTGTTTACTGTAACATTTGTTGCTGTTTTTGTGTATTTTGTGCAAAGAATCAACCATTTCTGTAGAGAATTATCGATATACACCGTGCTGCTTTAGTTTTTGTTTATGCGTCTGTTAGAAGATTCACATTTACTGGATCTGGTCAGGGAAAATGACAGGAAAGCGTTCACCGAGTTATATGAACGCTACTGGGACAGGCTATACGCCGCCGCCTGGCATCACCTGAAAAATACCTCCGCTGCCGAAGAGGTGGTGCAGGACGTGTTTGTAACCATCTGGCAGAAGCGCCACAGCCTCGAGATCGCGGAGTTATCTAAATATTTATCAGCCATGGTGCGGTATGGTGTATACCGCCATCTTGGCAGGGAACAGCAGCGCCGGGAGTTGCACGATAAGGCAGCGGCGGCGCCAATAATGGCTGGCGAAGCGCTGGAACATAAACTGTTGCTCGAAATGGTCGACAAGCTGAGCGGCGATCTTCCCGAAAAATGCCGCATCGTGTTCCGCGCTACCAAACTGTATGACCAATCGCTGGGCGATGTTGCCCGGGAACTGAACATCTCGCAAAAAACGGCGGAAGCCCATCTCACTAAAGCATTGCGCATCATCCGCGTTAACCTCGGCAAAGCCCTCCACTTCTTTTTTAACTTTTTTGATCCGACTAAGGGTAAACCTCGCCGGCAAGTCTCTATATACCTAAACGCCCTTCCAAAATCAACCAAATGACGGATAAGCAACGCATACAACAACTGGCGCAGAAGTTCCTGGAAGGGACGGCTACCGGCGCGGAACAAGCCGAACTGCATGCCTGGTATGATGAATCCAACACCGGAGACGAAATTCCCGAACACGCAGCATCACTACACCGCCGCATGAAGCAGCGGATAAACGCGCGTACGGTCGGCGCTGCCCGCGTGATCCGTGGATTGTCCGTCGCAGCTGCAATAGCAGCAGTTGTTACCGCAGGTATTTACCTGTGGCCGCATACACAAACGACTCCCCACGCAGTAATGGCCAGCCAGGAAGAACGCTTTCAGCAGGATGTTAAACCCGGCGGCAACAAAGCCACCCTTACATTAGGCGATGGCAGCGTGATGGAGCTCGATACCCTGCGTAACGGCGCACTCGCTGCACAGGGGGCTACACAGATCATCAAATATAACGGGGCACAGCTGGCCTACAACAGCGCGCCGGAAGGTGAGGTGCCAAGACCGTTTACCTATAACACCATTTCAACACCGCGTGGCGGGCAGTACCGTAGTAGTATTGCCGGACGGCACCAAAGTGTGGCTGAACGCAAGTTCCTCCCTCCGCTTTCCAACTGCGTTCGTAAGTAACGAACGTAAAGTGGAATTGCATGGTGAAGCGTATTTCGAAGTGGCGCAACGTGCGAACCAGCCTTTTTTCGTGCAGGTAGACGGCATGCAGGTGCAGGTACTGGGCACCGAATTTAATGTGATGGCATACGATAATGAGCAATGGGTGAAAACATCCTTGCTGAAAGGTGCGGTTAAAGTGAGCAGTGGCAGTAATACCACGCCGGTCATGAAACCGGGACAGCAGGCGCGTTTAACCGGTGCGGGCAATCTCCTCGTTAGCAACGATCCGTTTATAGAAGACGTGGCCGCCTGGAAAGAAGGCATGTTTGTATTTAACAATGAAGCGCTCGACGGCATTATGCGCCAGCTGAGCAGGTGGTACAACGTGGAAGTGGACTTTACTTCCAATGGTTTAAAGAAGAAATTATTTACAGGTCAGATAGCACGAAACGAGAATTTATCCGAAGTGTTGAAAATGCTGGAACTCACGGACGCTGTGCACTTCCGCATAGAAAACGCTACGGTGGCGGTTATGCCATAATACAAAGGTGAAACGAGAATCAACCAAATAACCGGTAACGGTACTATTCTGCGCGAAGAACGCGCTTTGTTGCTTTTAATGTCAATTTAAAGGACTACCAGTATGAAATTTACTTATCTGAAGCCGCCTGCAAGGGCGGCGGGGCGGAGCTTTGTCCTCCTGCTGCAGCATTCAGCCCTCCTATGCCTGCTGCTTTTTATCGGTGTGAACAGCTTTGCGCAAAAGAAGCAGCCACTGATTACGTTGAATGCAAAAGAGGCGCAACTTGCCGAAATTTTTCGCCAGATCCGTCAGCAGAGCGGATATTCATTTTTGTATGACAATGCATCCCTTGCCGGCTCCAAACCGGTGACGGTAAATGTAGTGCAGCGTCCTTTGTCTGAGGTGCTGCAAATGGTGCTGGACGAGCAACCGGTGACTTACACCATCAACAAGCAGACGATTATTCTTAAACCGGCTACCATAACGCCGGTAAAACGGCCGGTACCGACTCCCGGACAGCCTTTGGAAATAAAAGGCCGTGTGACCGACGCCAGAACGAAGGAGCCGGTGATCGGCGCTTCCATCGCGGTGGTAGGTTCCAAAACGGGCATGGTAACGGATGTTAACGGCAGTTTTGCGTTCTCTGTACCGCAGGGCACTCAACTGCAGATTAGTTTTATGGGTTATGAAACCCGGGTAACTGCCCCGATTAATACCGGAGGTGGTTATGCTTTTCAGCTGAATGCCAGCCAGCAATCCATTAAAGATGTAGTGGTAACGGGCATCTTCGCCCGCCCGAAGCAAAACTTTACTGGTGCTGCTTCCTCTTTACAGCAGAAGATCTGAATAAAGTGACCAACAGCGATGTGCTGACCGCCTTGAAATCACTGGATCCCTCATTCCAGATGCCCGAAAATATCCAGCTGGGCTCCAACCCTAACGCACTCCCCGAAGTAGTGCTGCGTGGCGGTAACAGCCTGGTGGACGCAAACAGCAATGCTTCTGTGTTTAACTATAATAACTCACCCAACGTACCGCTCTTTATCCTTGATGGATTTGAAACAACCTTACAGCGCATCAACGACCGGACATTAACCGTATTGCCAAAGTAGACATCCTGAAAGATGCGGCCGCTACGGCTATTTATGGTTCCAGGGCGGCGAACGGTGTTATCGTCATTGAAACGATTCGTCCGCAGAGCGGGCAGCTGCGCGTAACTTATAACGGCAGCATGTTCGTGGAAGCGCCGGACTTAACCGGTTATGACTTGCTGAACGCAAAGGAAAAATTGGAACTGGAGCGCGCAGCCGGGGTGTACAACAACAGTTTTAACTATGTTGATGAGCAGCTGAAATACTTTTACAGCGCACGCCTCGCCGCCATTGCAAGCGGCGTAAATACCGACTGGCTCAGCAAACCGCTGCGCAGCGGCATTGGTCAGAAGCATAACGTTTACCTCGAAGGCGGTGCGCAGGACGCGCTGTACGGTGTAAGCATGACCTACGCCAACAACCTTGGTGTAATGAAAGGTTCCGACCGCCGTACGATTACCGGTAACACTTATTTAAGCTATCGTTATAAAAACTTCCAGTTCAGGAATGACCTGAGCTTATCCTATAACCGCGGCAACGAATCGCCCTATGGCTCTTTCGTACAATATACACGATTGAATCCTTACTGGACGCCGTACAATGCCGACGGTAGTATGAAAATCTACCTGGAAGAAGTAAGAGATAATGGTGGTACTTATCTGGCTAACTTCGATACGTATGATAACCTCGATGGTCGTGGCTCCGGCAGGGCAGTGAACCCGCTGTACAACGCGGGACTCAATACCGTTGACCGCAAAACCTACCAGAACGTTACCAACAACTTTTCTGCACAATGGCAGGCGACTAACTGGCTGCGCATATCCACACGCCTGGCGTTTACGCAACAGCGCGATGAAATGGACGTGTTTAAACCAGCACAACATACCGCCTTCGTAGCCACGCCTACTTTCGAAAAAGGCACCTACGACAAAGGTTATGGCAGGCGTACCACTACAGAAGGCATGCTCACCGCCGATATGAACAAACACTTCGGCGATCATACCATTTTTGGTACGCTGGGTATGAACGTACAGGATGTGCAATACAGTACGGAGCAACTGCGGGTACAGGGCTTTCCCAATCCTTCGCTGGACCAGTTTACGCTCGGCAACCAGTATCCTTCAGGAACAAAGCCTTATGGTACTGAGTTCCGCTCTCGCCTGGCAGGTTACTTAAGCAACGTGAGTTACGCTTATGATAACAGGTATTTGTTAGACCTTTCTTACCGCCTGGACGGCTCCTCCCAATTTGGTTCGGATAACCGTTTTGCACCATTCTGGTCTGCCGGCGCGGGTTGGAATATTCATAATGAAGACAAGATTAAAAACCTGAAAGTTGTCGACCGCCTGAAACTGCGGTACTCTTATGGTTATACGGGTTCACAGAACTTTCCGAGCTACCTCGGTATCAATACCAGCCAGTATTTCACGGGCTCTGAATACCGTGGCGTGATTGGTACTTACCTCGTAGGCTATGGTAACTCGGCGTTGTCCTGGCAGCAGACCCGCAAAAGTAACGTTGGTGCGGATATCACCCTGTTTAAGAAGCTGGTAGACATTACCGCTAACTACTTCGTGGAAAGAACGCAGGGCAGTATCGCCACCATTTCCCTGGCGCCGTCTTCCGGTTTCCGCAACTACGCGGAAAATATGGGCGATGTGCTGAGCAAGGGCTGGGAATTGAACACCCGCTTCAACTTAATCAATAAGCCCGGTTCGCGCGACAACTGGTCCGTTTTCGTGAATGCTTTCCACGTGAAGAGCACTATCGAAAAAGTGTCTAACACGCTGAAAGCGATGAACGAAAAGGCGGACAAAACGTTATCGACCACGCCGATCATGCGTTATGCGGAAGGGCAAAGCACATCGGCCATCTGGGCGGTAAAGTCGCTGGGTATCGATCCTTCGACCGGTCTTGAAATTTATGAAACCCGTGACGGTAAACTCACCAATACCTATAACCCGCTGGACCAGATCATAGTTGGTGATTCCCGTTCAAAAGTGGAAGGCGTGTTTGGTACGAACCTCGAGCTGAGCGGTGTTGGTATGAATATGTTTTTCCGTTTTCGCGTAGGTGGGCAGGCGTACAACCAGACACTGATCGATCGTGTAGAAAATGTGGAGTACAAGCTGTACAACGTCGATAGCCGGGTAGCGGAAGAACGCTGGAGGAAACCCGGCGATAAAACGTTCTTTAAAGGATTGGTGAACGCAGGTGGTGTAAGCGGTGGTACGACACTGGCTTCCTCCCGCTTCGTGCAGGACTTTAACGAGTTGGTATGCGAAAGCCTGTCGGCTTACTACCGTTTGCCGGATGCGCTGAACAACAGGCTCCACGTGCAAAACACGCGTATCACCTTTTTACGGGCGATCTGTTCCGCTTTACCAGCATCAAAAGGGAACGCGGGTTAACGTATCCGTTCAGCCGTACGTTCACGCTTCAATTACAAACTACTTTCTAGTCTTTTAAATAGATGAATATGAAATTCAGCATAAAAAATAAGCTCCTGTTGGTCCTGGTGGCTGTGGTTTCACTCTCGTCCTGTTCCAAATGGCTGGATGTGGCGCCGAAAACGCAGGTACGCGAGGGCGATCAGTTCAACACCGCGCAGGGATTCACCGACGCGTTGTTTGGCATGTACCAGCTGGCGACGAGCGATTCGCTTTACGGCCGCACACTTACTTTCGGCGCCATCGATGTACTGGCGGGCCGCTATGAAAACAAAGCCTCCGGTCAATATTACTACAACTGGGCAAGATCTACTTTTACCAATACCGTAGCCCCCGGCAGCCTGTACCTCAACGCGGAATTTACGGTAGCAGGCATCTGGGGTGGTGGTTACCAGGTGATCGCACAGGCAAACTATATTCTGAAAAACATCGAAGGCAAACAATCGATGTTGGGCGACGAGCCTTACAAAATTATCAAAGGGGAAAGCCTGGCGATGCGTGGTTTTATGCACTTTGAACTGCTGCGCATGTTTGCGCCGGCGTATCTCGGCGGACAAAATGCCGCCGCGAAAGGTATTCCTTACATGAACGCTTTTACCATCAATCCGCAACAAACAGAAAGTATTGATGTAATTGTGGGCAAGGCGGAAAAAGACCTGCTGGAGGCAGAACAGCTGTTGTCGGTAAACACCAAAATCGACCAGATTGCATCGAACCAGGGTTCGGTGAGCCTCGAGTTATTTATGATGTACCGCCAGAACCACCTGAACTACTGGGCTGTAAAAGCAGCATTGGCGCGTTTATATCTTTATAAAGGAGATAAAATAAATGCCCTGAAATATGCACAGGAAGTGATCGGCAGCGGCAAATTCCGCTTCATCCTGGCAACAGAAATGAACGTGGATGCCACGACCGAAGGATCGGACATGACCTTTAGCATGGAACATATCTTTTCGATTTATGCATCTGGTTTAAGGCGCGTTTCTGAGGACCTGTTCAAGCCTGCGGCGGATGTGAGAAATGATAACCGCGACCTGTTTTCTACGCTGACGAAAGTGAATGCATTGTACGAATCGTCTGTTCCGGGATACGGTACCGACCTGCGTTTGCCCGCATCTTCCCGTTCACTGTGGACCTCTGCGAACGCCAATGGCCAGGTGTATAACAAAAATACCATACCGATAACGACAGGAATGTGAAGCAACGACTGTTGCCGATCATGCGTTTGCCGGAGATGTACTACATCGCTGCGGAAGCGGCTGCCACACCGGACGAGGGACTTGTATTCCTCAACCAGGTGCGCGTGGCGCGCGGTTTGCCTGCTCTCACCAGCTCCGCTACACTCAATGCGGAAATCGCCAAAGAATACCGGAAAGAGTTTTATGGTGAAGGCCAGTACTGGTTCTACCTGAAAAGAACAAATGCAGCCACTGTTCCCGATGGCGTAGCCGGCACCATGACGCAGGATAAATACACTTTCCCGCTGCCGCTGACGCAAATCGAATTTGGTAAATAATTAAACACGCAATATGCAAACAAGACTGCTTCAACTATTTATATGTTCTCTGCTGCTGGGTTCCGTGTTGTTGACGGCCTGCGGCAAAGACGACCGGCTGATGTACAAGGAAGATCCCAGGATCTATTTCACGAAATTCATCACCAACCCGGACAGCATTATTTACTCTTTTGCGACCGGTTCCAATACGATTACACAGGACACGGCCTGGCTTACTTTCCGTGTGATAGGCTCCGCCGCCGATCGTGATCGTGTAATAGCCGTACATGCGCTGGACAGCTCCACCGCGAAGGCAGGTTATCATTATGAGATCAAGAACCTGTTTATGCCAAAGGGGGAATTCGAGGTGCGTGTACCGGTTATTTTATATCGCAGGCCAGGTTTGAAAGACAGTACGTTGCATGTGGTATTTGAGATCGATACATCGGCCGATTTTCTGCCCGGCTATTCAGATGTTCCGAATCCGGCTGCCAATAAACTGGATCGCTGGCATTATAAATTGACCGTGACCGATATGCTGCTGAAGCCGAGCAACTGGGATAACAGCCTGGCCGTGAGCTTCGGTACGTATTCCGAGACGAAGTTCCGCTTCATGATCGCGATTACCGGCCGTACTACCTGGACCGGTGCTATTTATCCGGGCGACCTGGCATACTATATTCAGTCGGTGAAACTGGCGCTGTACAATTATGAGCAGGCCAATGGCCCGATGATGGATGAAAAAGGCGAACGCGTAACCTTCCCTTAACCGTAAAAAAGTAAAACATGAAATTGAAGTATATATTGTCGGGTGTTTCGCTGGCGCTATTGGTGGCCGGTTGTTACAAAGACAAAGGCAATTATGATTATATTGATGTGAACCGGATTACGATTACGGATACATCAAAAACCGCATTGGCCATTACGATCGGCGATTCGCTGAAAATTACACCGGTTGTTTCGCAGAGCATCGCCACGAACGAGGACAGCTTAAGTTATGAGTGGATGGTGTATGACAACTCGCCTGCTTCTTCTTATGCCCTGCCTAAAACGGTGATCTCCACCCAAAAGAACCTGCGCATAGTGGTGTCGGCACCACCGTTCACGCTGGGTCAGAATTACAGGCTCACCTACCGGGTTACTGATAAACGTACGGGCGTAAGCTCCGCTTACTTTTACGGTTTAACCGTGGTGAATAAATACGCTACGGGCTGGATGGTGCTCGAAGATAAACCGACCGGCGGCGATCTGTCTATGATCATGCCGGGTGGTGTGGTAGAGCGTAACGTTTACAGCCTGTTAAACGCAGGTGCGCCTATTGGTAAGCCGGTGAAGCTGGATATGACCATCTACTCGGTAACAGATGGTTATTCTACCGAATCGAAGGAGATACATTTACTGTCAGAGAATGGTGCCGTAGAACTGAATTACCAGACGATGGTAAAGCTGTGGGATTTCTCTTACCTGTTTTTCTCTCCGCCATCTGTCATTAAGCCCCAGCGTTTGTTCTGGGCCATGAACAATACCACAAGTCCTTCCCAGGGCATCATCATCAACGATGGAAAAATACATTCGAACATGGTAGGTGGTTTCCCGGGTACGAAGAAGTTCGGTCAGCAGCTTACAACACCGGCTGGTGATTACAACTACCGTGCAGCGCCGTTTGTAGCGGGTGGTACCACTTACACCGCGGTGGCATACGATCAGATCGGTCAGCGTTTCTTCAACATCGGTACCAGCAAATTGCAAACTTTCCCCACGGTGCCCGGTGCGCTGTTCGATATGAACAACATTGGCATGGAAATGCTGTACATGGATACGGCAAACGTAACACGTGAGTACAATGCAGTGATGAAAGATGCCGCGAGCAACCCATGGCTGCTGCGCTTTAAGCTGGTAGTGGCGGCGAACCAGACGCAGGACCTGTCGTTGCAGAAAGTGCAGATGAATGCGCCGGGCATTCTGAATATGACAGGCATCGCATCCTCTACCTTAACACCGCACATTTATTATGCGGTGGGTGGTACGATCAACCGCTACGAAACAACTTCCAATAGTACGATACAAAAGTTTACCTTCCCGGCCGGCGAAACAGTAACGCAGCTGAAGTACAAACGTAACCAGGTAACCGGTTCCGAACTGCTGGCCATCACCTGGGATGGCACGCAGGGCCGCGTGTACTTCTTTGACCTGAATACCGTAGGTGATTTTACCAGCTATCGCGTGAAGTACGAGGGCTTTGGCCGTATTGTGGATATCGCACTGAAAATACCTTAATACAAAATCATACACTACATGAAAAAGATGATGGCGTTTTTGCTGCTGGTTAGTTCCGCAGTGTATGCGCAGAAAAAAACAGGCTTCGTGCTGAATGGAGAAGTAAAGGGCATGAAGTCCGGGAAACTCTATATCGCGCATGCCGAAGGCAAAAAGAACGTAACCGATTCGGTAATGGTGAAGAACGGTAAGTTTACGTACAAAGGCACCAATCCCGGTGAAATCTACTACGTGAACGTGGCCGGTCAGCGCCGTGGGTACAGCTTCTTTTCCGACAATGGCGTACTGACGATGAAAACGGATACGCTGTTCAAGGACGTAACGTTTACCGGCTCGCGGTACAACCCGCAGCTGCGCGAATGGTTCAATGCATGGAACGCCATTACCCCCAAGGCAGGCGGATATTACAAACGCCCGGACTCCGCCACAAAAGTACAGGACACTGCCGGCATTGCCGCCGTACGTCGTTTGTTCGATGATCTGCAGGGCGAAATGGATACCGCGGTGTTCCGCATGGCGCGCAACTACCCTTCTTCCCCGGTTGTACCATGGTTGATCATCGACCGGTATATCAACTATCCGGCCCCGGAAAAAGTAAAGGCACTGATGCCATTGCTTAAACCAGCGGCACTCAATTCTGTATACGGTAAAGAGATTGCTGAAATACAGCGCATTGCTGCCAAGACAGGCATTGGCGCCACGCCGGAGTTTGCACTGGCCGATACGGCTGGTAACATCGTGAAGCTATCCAGCTACCGCGGTAAATACGTGCTCGTCGACTTCTGGGCCAGCTGGTGTGGACCCTGCCGTAAAGAAAATCCGAACGTGGTGGCGGCTTTTAACAAGTACCACGCGAAAGGCTTCGAGGTGTTGGGCGTAACGTTGGACACTAAACACGATGCCTGGGTACAGGCGATTGCGAAAGACGGCCTGACCTGGGCGCACGTAGGCGACCTGAAAGGCTGGCAAAGCGATATTGTGGCGGACTACGGCATCCGTGCCGTGCCTACCAACTTCCTGGTGGATCCCTCCGGTAAGGTAATTGCAAAGGATTTACGCGAAGAAGCACTGCAGAAAAACTGGAGCAGCTGTTCGCGGGAAAATAGCTGCCATATCCGTAATCATACAGAAAGGGCTGGCCACGGAAGGGCCGGCCTTTTCGTTTTATACAACTATTGGCCGGCCTCTGGCGTTATAAAGCGGTATCCTTATTGCGGTACACCCTTGCTTAATTCCATCAACATGAGAAAAATATGGTTCTTTCCCCTGGCAACCCTGCTCTTCCTGGCCTGTAACACCACGCGGGTGCTAAACCGCGAACCGGCCGACGGTTTTTCCCTCTCACAATACAAGACTTTCAATTTCTATGAAGTGGAAGCCGGCGGCGACTCCACCATATCCGGCCAGGCCTATCGCGAAGGTATTACCATGTTGCAGCGCGAAATTGCGAAACAGCTAACGGAGCACGGCCTGCAACAGGCTGCCAACCCAGACCTGGAAGTGAACATCGGCCTCGTTGTACAGGAAAAAGTGCAGACCCGCGAAACCGATTTTCGCGAGGCGCCCCGTTACATCGGCCAGCGCCGGTATTCCTGGAAAAGTGAGCAGATAGAAGTGGGTCGGTATAAGGAAGGAACCGCCACTATTCACCTGGTAGACCGCGCACAGAACAAAATGGTATGGCGCGGTGTAGTGGAAGATGTGATTTCCTCCAAACCCGCGCGCCGGCAGGCACAGGTGGCAGAAGCAGTAAGCGAGTTGCTCAGGGAACTGAAGTAGCTTGTAAAGGTGCCGGCTTTTTTCTATATTGGAAGATATGCTCTCCACGAGAATTGTTTTTTATACCCTCTGCCTGTGGTTACTGTCTGCCTGCAATACCCTGCGGTTGGAAGAGCGGGTGCGTCCCAAAGGCGCGGTAAGATTGTCGGACTACAAAACTTTTTCGCTGCGCGAAGAATGGATCGGTGGCCGGTCGGAGCGGGATGGCGGGCAAAACCACCTGCTGCGGTGGGAACTGGTGCGGCAACTGCAGCTCTGCGGGCTGCGCGAATCTCCCGACAGCGCCGATATTGTTATCGCTTATTCAATGGGCAGTTTTATCCGCACGGCATATGTTCCCAGTAACGTCATGAACAATCGCGGCGAGGTACCGTACCTGCAAAGCAACTATGCCGATCCGGTACCCGGCAGGGCATACAGGGAGCGTGTGGCGGTATTAAAAATCTATGATAAAAAGAGGGAAGGCCTGGTGTGGCGTACAGCCACGAAAGAGGTGCTGTCTGGCCCCGAAAAACACGTGAAGGCGCATATTACGGGCACTGCCTCCTTGTTGTTGAAGAAACTGAAGTAGGCCCGAACTTTTTAGGAACGGGGGTGTTAGTTCCTAAAACTAGTGGCATATGAAAAACTACTTTTCCGCCTATTGGTGGGTATTTCTGCTCAGAGGTGTTTTAGCTGTTTTTTCGGGTTGATGGCTTTGTTCTGGCCAACCGTCACGTTCGCCACGCTGATCGTATTCATGGGCGCCTACCTTTTTGTCGACGGCGTATTTTCGGTAGTGGGGGCATTGGGCGCACGTAAATACAATGAAAACTGGTGGGTATTTCTGCTATCGGGCATCTGCGGTATTGCACTGGGCATCCTCACTTTTACAATCCCCTGGCGCTGGGTACCGCGCTCATTTACCTCGTGGCTTTCTGGGCCGTTTTTGTAGGGCTGATGGAGGTGATCGTCGCCATTCGTCTCCGGAAACAAATAAACGGGGAAGGCTGGTACATCCTCGGTGGCCTTATTTCCATCATTTTCGGTATTCTTTTCTGGTTGAACCCGATTGCTGCGGCCATTTCGCTCACCTGGCTGTTCGGCGTATATGCTGTTATAATAGGAATTATGCTAATATCACTCGCTTCGCGCCTGCGTAAACATGCTAAAAGACAGTAGTAGCCGCATAATTGCTGACGGATTTTTCCATCCCGCTATCAAATCGTACTTTTACACGCTTCAGAAAGAAGTTTATTATTACGATTTAACACCAGACTCGGGAATGAATCCAAATTATTTAAATGAGCTGAACGAACGGCAGCGGGAAGCAGTAGTGCATATTAACGGCCCCCTGATGATCGTAGCCGGCGCCGGCTCCGGCAAAACCAAAGTGCTGACTACGCGTATTGCCCATCTGATGAAGAATGGCGTAGACGCGTTTAACATACTTTCGCTCACCTTTACCAACAAGGCTGCAAAGGAAATGAAGGAGAGGGTAGAAAAAAATCCTCGGTGGCAATGAAGCCCGCAACCTCTATATCGGTACCTTCCACTCCGTATTTGCCCGCCTGTTGCGTTCCGACGCGGACAAAATCGGTTATCCCCGCGATTTCACCATCTACGACGCGGACGACGCCAAATCGGTGGTGAAGACCATCATCAACGAGCTGAACCTCGACGATAAACACTACAAACCCAACCTGGTATACAACCGCATCTCCGCTGCCAAAAACAGCCTGATGAGCCCGGAGAATTATCAGCATGATTATTATATCACGCAGGAAGACATGCGCGCAAACCGTCCGATGACGGGTAAAATTTACGACATGTACGCCAAACGCTGTTTTAAAAATGGCGCCATGGACTTCGATGACCTGCTGTACAAATTTTACGTGCTGCTGAAAACCGTTCCGGAAGCCCTCACCAAATACCAGCACAAGTTCAAGTATATCATGATCGATGAGTATCAGGATACGAACCCCGCGCAGTACGAGATCATCAAACTGCTGGGCGCTGTGCATGAAAATATTTGCGTGGTGGGTGACGATGCGCAGAGTATTTACTCGTTCCGCGGGGCTACCATCCAGAACATTCTTCAGTTTGAAAAAGATTATACAGATGCACACGTGGTAAAGCTGGAGCAGAACTATCGCTGTACTAAAAGCATCCTGAGCGTGGCCAACGAGGTGATCTCCAAAAACAAGGGGCAGATCGAAAAGACCCTGTGGACGGACAATACCGAAGGTGAGAAAATCCGCCTGGTACGTACCATGACCGATAACGAGGAAGGTAAATACGTGGCAGACACCGTGGCCGAGCAGAAACTGCGCAACCACTATGCTAACCGCGATTTCGCGATCCTTTACCGCACCAATGCTCAAAGCCGTGCGATGGAGGAAAGTTTGCGCCGCCTGGCCATTCCATACCGCATTTTCGGTGGTATTTCCTTCTACCAGCGTAAGGAGGTAAAGGATTTCCTGGCCTACCTGCGCATCATCATCAATGCCCGCGACGAGGAAAGCCTGAAACGTATTATCAACTACCCGATCCGCGGTATTGGTAAAACGAGCATCGACCGCGCGGTGCTGGCGAGCAACGAAAACAACATCACCATGTGGGAAGTGCTGGAGCGCGCCCGGGAATTCGGTTTTAAAGCCGGTACCCTGGAAGCGATCGACAACTTCGTACTGATGATCCGCAGCTTCCGCTCCATGCTGGAAAAGAGCAACGCTTACGACGTGGCCGTTCAGGTGGGCAAAAGCACCAATATTGTAAAAGAACTGTTCAACGATAAAACAACCGAAGGCCTGGCCCGCTACGAGAACGTGCAGGAGTTGTTGAACTCTATCAAGGAGTTTACCGAAACCCCGACCGAAGACGGCGAACTGCTGGAAAAAAGTCTGGGTGCCTACCTGCAGCAGATCACCCTGCTTACCGATGCCGACCAGGGTAACGATGAGGACAGCGACGTGGTAAAACTGATGACGATCCACGCGCGAAAGGCCTGGAGTTCCCGGTAGTATTCACTGTAGGTATGGAGGAAACGCTGTTCCCCAGCGGATTGTCTATCAACTCCCGTGAAGACCTGGAGGAGGAACGCCGCCTGTTCTACGTAGCTGTTACACGCGCGAAATCCCGCCTGTGGCTCACGTATGCAAACAGCCGTTACCGTTTCGGACAATTGCAACAAAATGAACCGAGCCGCTTCCCGGAAGAGGTGCCGGAAAAATACTTAGATCGCAGCTATGCAGGCGGCGGTGTTCGCAACAGCTTCGGCGGTGGCGCACCTACTTCCCGTGCAGGCGGCGGTAACATGTTCGACCGTATGCAGAAAAAGTCGCCCGGTCAGCAACAATCTTCCGCACCCGCATCGGGCCCGAGGCCAATGCCGAAACCCGCTGCGGCCGCGTCTACCCACGTACCCACACCGGGCTTCACGGCGGACGATCCCGCAACCATGGAAACCGGCATGAAGATCGAACACCAGAAATTTGGTTTCGGTACCATCATGTCGATGGAAGGGGCCAGCAATAACCGAATTGCCACCGTGAACTTCCCTACGGGCGGCGGTGAAAAGAAAATCATGCTGAACTACGCTAAACTGCGTATCGTAAGAGATTAATGCACGAGCAGGAATTACAGAAATTAAGGCATTACTGTGCCTACCAGGAGCGCGCCCACACCGAGGTGCGCTCCAAATGTTTTGAGCTGGGCCTCAGGGGCGAATCCATCGATCAGCTGATTGCACAACTGGTGGAGGAAAACTTTCTGAATGAAGAAAGATTTGCCCGCGCCTTTGCCGGCGGCAAATTCCGCATGAAGCAGTGGGGCCGGAGAAAGATTATGCAGGAACTGAAAATGCGCCAGGTATCCGCCTATTGCATCAAAAAAGCGATGACGGAAATTGACGACGAGGATTATATGGCCGTGCTGAACAAACTGGCGGAGAAGAAATATGAGAGTTTGAAGAGCGAGCAGTATCTGAAGCGGCAGTATAAAACGATGCAGTTTTTATTGCAGCGGGGATTTGAGCAGGAATTGATCAGGGAGGTAGTGGACAAATTGGCGAAGTAGCTGGCGCATACGGTCTTCGCTTAAGTGATTATCCGCCAATAATTAATCAAATCGCAAAATCTTCCCCATAATTCCATAATTATTTAAAATTTTCTAACCCACTCCTCCGTAATTTTGTTGGTATACCCGCAAAACAACGGGAAACATATGTCCGATCTTACCGTAAGTCTTATTCAGGCCAATCTCCAGTGGGAAGATAAAGCCGCCAACCTGGCGATGTTCGATGCGAAAATTGATGCCATTAAAGAACGTACCGAGGTAATTATTCTGCCGGAAATGTTCAGCACCGGTTTCAGCATGCAGCCCGAAAAGCTCGCCGAAACTATGGATGGCAATGCCGTTAACTGGATGAAACGAAAGGCGAAGGAAAAGAACGCCATCGTCGTGGGCAGCCTCATCATCGAAGAAAACGGGGAATACTGAACCGCATGATCTGGATGCAGCCCAACGGCGTGTATGGCACTTACGATAAACGTCATCTTTTTGCTTTTGCAGATGAACACAACCACTATACGGCCGGCGAAAAACGCCTCATCGCTTCGGTGAAAGGCTGGAAAATTAATCTCGCCGTGTGTTACGACCTGCGCTTCCCCGTGTGGGCGCGCAACGCGATCAATGGCGACGGTGCACCGGAATATGATGTGCTGATCAACGTAGCCAACTGGCCCGAGCGCCGCAACGTGCATTGGAAAACGCTGCTGCACGCACGCGCCATTGAAAACCAGTGTTACGTTATCGGCGTAAACCGTGTTGGTAATGATGGCAATAACATCTACCACAGCGGCGACAGCAGCCTCATTGATCCGTTGGGCGAAATCGTTTACCGCAAAGAGCACGACGAAGACGTGTTTACGTATACGTTATCGCGCCAGCACCTCGACGAAGTAAGGGGACGACTACCCTTCCTGAAAGACGCCGATAAATTCATGATACTTTAAATACAGCAGGGCTGGCCCAGGAGGCCGGCCCTGTTTCATCGTACTATAATTATGCTGAAAGCCTACACAAACGGAACCATCGCCACCCCGGCGGCTGGCTGAAAGGACATACCATCCTTACCAGGAACGGAAAAATCGTTAACATCCTGCCCGATGCCGAAGCCGGTGTGGAAGATACCACCGATCTTCAGGGCAACATTATCGCGCCTGCTTTTATTGATATGCAGGTTTATGGAGGCAACGGCGAACTATTTTCCGTACACCCCAGTATATCATCGCTTACCAGCCTGTACGAATACTGCAAGAGCGGCGGCGCCGCCTACTTCATGGCCACCGTGCCCACCAGTTCCGCCGAACTGATGCGCAGCGCTATCCATGCGGTAAAAGCTTACTGGGAGGCCGGCGGGCAGGGGTTACTGGGGCTCCATCTCGAAGGCCCTTTCATGAACCCCATCAAAAAGGCGCTCACGCAGAAGAACATATTAAAATACCCACCGCCGCCGATATCGACTGGATACTCGAAGAGGGCAGCGGCATCGTAAAAATGATGACCCTGGCCCCGGAACGCTGCGATCAGCAACTGGTAAAAAGGTTGATGTACGCGGGCATCATTGTTTCTGCCGGACATAGCAATGCCACTTATCCCGAAGGCTACGCAGCTTTCGAAGCGGGCATCCCGGCGGCCACACACCTGTTTAACGCCATGTCGGGTTTCCAGCACCGCGAACCAGGCATGGTAGGCGCTATTTTCGATCATCCGAAAGTGCTGGCCAGCATTGTGGCCGATGGGGTACACGTAGACTTTAACGCCATCCGCATCGCCAAAAAGGTAATGGGCGAACGCCTGTTCCTCATCACCGACGCGGTAGAGGAAAATCTCGAAGGTGCTTACAAATATATTCGTCAGCCCGACCGTTTCGTAACGCAGGACGGCATCCTGTCTGGCTCCTGCCTCACCATGCTCAAAGCGGTGCAGAACTGTGTGAGAAAGTGGGCATCGACCTGCCGGAGGCATTACGCATGGCTTCGGAGATCCCCGCCCGCCTGTTGCAGCGCGAAACGCCACTGGGCGTAATTGCTCCCGGTTACGAGGCCGCCTTCGTGGTGCTGGACGAGCAACTCGCCCTGAAACAATTGATACTGCCCCACTGATTTCATAACTTCGCCCCTTATGTCGACCTTCGCTAGTTATATCAGACGGGATAAGTATAAAAGCTTTTTTACTTTTTGTGGTTCGCCCTCGGCGTTGTGCAGGCACTGTTTACAGGCCTGATGGACGATGAAGCTTACTACTGGGTGTACAGCAATCACCTCAGCTGGGGCTACTTTGATCACCCGCCAATGATCGCGCTGCTTATCAAGCTGGGGTATTCCGTGTTTCATAACGAACTCGGTGTACGGATTGGCATGGTGATCCTCAACGTGCTCACCCTCATGCTGGTAGACGATATGCTGCGGCCTAAAAACAACCGCGTATTCTACCTTATTATGGGCGCCATGGGGGCAATGCAGCTGGGTGGCATGCTCGCCGTGCCAGATGTGCCGCTGATCTTCTTCGCCACACTGTACTTCCGCATCTATAAAAACTTTCTTGAGAAACAGGACTGGCAAAACACTTTCCTGCTGGGCCTCAGCATGGCGCTGATGTTCTACAGTAAGTACCATGGCATATTACTGGTATTCTTCACCGTGCTGAGTAACGTGAGCCTGCTGAAAGTAACCAAGTACTACATCGCCTGCATCATCACTACTATCCTGTTCCTGCCGCATATTTACTGGCAGTACACGCATCACTTCCCTTCGCTGCAATATCATTTGGTGGAACGGAACGCGGATACCTACCAGCTGAACTTCACCGTGGAGTACATTGTCGGGCAGGTATTAATGTTTGGTCCGCTCATGGGCTGGCTGTTATTATATTATGCGTTCAGCAGCCCCGTGCAGCGCACGTTTGAGCGCACGCTGAAGTTCTGTCTTACCGGCGTATTGGTGTTTTTCCTTATTAGCACCGCCAAAGGCCGCGTAGAGGCTAACTGGACGGTGATGGTCTTTACGCCGCTCGTAATCCTGGCGCACCAGTCCATTATCCGTAACCGCCTTAGCCTGAAACCGCTCCTATATACATTGCCCATTTCGCTGCTCCTGGTGCTGGCCACCCGTATATATATGATATGGGATTTTATGCCCGATGTGCACGTGCGGCCCGAGCTGCATTATAATACCGAATGGGCGCAGGCGATAAAAAAGCAGGCGGGCGATAAACCCGTGGTGTTCCTGAACAGTTATCAGGCGCCTTCCAAATACATGTTTTACGCCGGCGGCGAGGCGTACAGCCTTAACAGCGTGAACAACCGACGCAGCCAATATAATTACTGGCACCTCGAAGAGCCGATCTGGAACAAACCGGTGTTGCTGGCGGGCGGCAGCCGTCCGTACTTCCAGCAGCCGAAAGACAGTTTCGAAAGCGCGAAGGGGAAAATCTACTTCGAAGATTTTGCACCGTACGTGTCATACTCGCTGGTGCAGTTTGCGCAGGCGGAAACCAAAGTAACCGCTAGGCCCGGCCAGCAGCTGCAGTTCCGCCTTGGCTGGCAGTCCGACTACCGGGTGGCGTTGCCTTTCCCGGCTGAGCGTCCGGCCATGCTCGGGTACGCTATCATGGGGCCCGAAAAGTATTTCGATACCGTGCGCACCAGTCTCTCGCTCGAGCAGGCGCTTACACGCGACTCGGTAGACATACAGGTGAAAGCGCCCGAAACGCCCGGGAGTTACCGCTTAAAATACTGCGTGTACGTGCCGGGGTTACCGCCCACGCACAACAGTCAAACGATCAGGATCACCGTACCATAACGAAAGCCCGGCATTTTTAGCCGGGTTTTTTATTGCTGGGAGGTCAGCGCAAAATCGCTACCAGTCTGCCGTTGCGTCGCACGCTTGTACTTTCTTTTCCCTCTTCCCCTGCAAAAATTTTGCGCCGCATTGAAATCAAATATTAAAAATTACTTTGGGTACGAATTTCACGTGATAAAAAGATTGGCTGTAGTGATTGCCTGGCCCTGAGTGTGCTAATGAACCGAAAGCAATTTTCCCGGATGAAAACTGATAAAGCCCATCTCTCTACCTTATGGCAGAACATCTGTACTCAAAGCGACCAGAAAGCGTTTGAGGAGTTGTTTACGTTGTGCTATGCACGACTGGTAAAGTTCGCCGCCGAGTACCTGCAAAGTACCGAGGCGGCCGAAGAAGTCGTATCCGACGTGTTTATGAAACTGTGGACGGGCAGGCAGCAATTTGCTGAAGTGGCCCAGATCGACAAGTATTTATTTACCGCTGTGCGCAACCAGTCGCTGAACCACCTGCGACAGTTTTCCAATTACCACATCGTGCCGGCCGATGAAGCCGGCGAAGCCCATATCGTCAACACCTTTGATCCCTGCACCGCTACCGAGTGGCGCGAACTGCTGCTGCGCCTCGACGAAGCCGTGGAAATGCTGCCTGCCAGGCGGCGCGTCATCTTCCGTTTAATAAAAGAAGAGGGCTTTAAGCCCAAAGAAGTGGCCGAAATCCTGCAAATCTCCCACCGCACGGTGGAAACGCAACTGTTCCAGGCGGTTAAGCAGTTACAAATCATTCTCGAACCTTACCTTTCCACTTCCCGAGAAAAAACCCGCTCTGTCGATCCGCTAACCGTTGCCGGTCTGCTCGCCGTCCTGCTTCCTGAGATTTTTTTTTAGAACGGATACGTAAGTTCGTTCCGTTTCGGTGTCTTGTATATATAAGCGCGAATTCCACGTTATGCACATGCACACCGAACGGTACATATGGCTGTTATCTAAAAAGCTTTCCGGCGATCTTTCCACGGATGAACTCCTTGAGCTGGAAGCCTTGCTGAAGGCCGATCCTCGCCTGGCTAAGGGACAGGAGCTGATGCAACGCTTCTGGAAAAACCAGGAAGCCGGGGAAGATCCCGTTCACACCTCCCGTGCCTTCGAACGCCTGGCCGCACAACTGCGCGCCGCCAACGACTGGGAAACACCCGCTCCCAAACGACGCTGGCTCGGTCCCTTTTTAAAAATCGCCGCCGCTGTTATTCTTATTGCCGGTACCGCCTGGATGCTGCTGGAATACAACCATACCAGCGATCAGCTCCGCACTGAACGCAATAAACGTGGTACCCGCTCTCTCATTAAACTGGCCGACGGTACCACCGTATGGCTCAATGCCGACAGCGAAATCAAATACCCCGCGAAATTTGCCGAAAACAGCCGCGATGTGTATCTCAGCGGCGAAGCCTACTTCGATGTAGCGCATGATGCGCAGCGGCCATTCGTAGTGCATACCGACCGTATGCTCGTACACGTACTGGGTACAAGTTTCAATATAAAATCCTATCCCGGCGACGGCGCCTATGAAGCAACGCTCATCAGCGGCGAAGTGGAAGTAACGCTCAATGCACAACCAGATAAAAAAATCCGCCTGAAACCTTCGGAGAAGCTGGTATTACCGGCTGGCGACAGCAGCGTGGTACAACAACCGGACAAACCGCTGATCTCCGCACCTACATATTATCCGCTGGAAGACAGCGCCATCATAGAAACCGCCTGGGTAGACAATAAACTGCTGTTCCGCGACGAAACCTTTGCCACATTGGCCACGCGCATGGAACGATGGTACAACGTCACCATTCGTTTTGACGATAGAACGCTGGAACAACTGAGGTTCACCGGCATATTTAAAAAGAAACATTGTCGCAGGCATTAGAAGCCCTGCAGATTACCGAGTCATTTAACTATCGGCAGGAAGAGGACGCAATCATTATTTACTAACAAAAACTGATCGTAATAAAACAACCAAAATAAAAAAAACGGGAAATGTTGACAGCATTCCCCGTTCAATCAGCATGTAAGGAGGCCTTAGTTTTGAGCGACCGCGGCTTCCTATTGTTTACTACTAATTCTACGTAAGTTATGAAAAAAAAGCATCTGGTGCATGCTTTCGGACCGCCGCATGTGCTGCTAAAGGTACTTGTCGTTATGAAACTGACATTTGTATTTATTCTTGTTTCCTTCCTTCACCTTTCCGCGTCTGTGCATTCGCAGGATAAAGTCACCATGGACTTGCGCGAAGCCGATATCCGGAAAGTACTGATGGCTATTGAAGCACAAACAAAATATCACTTCCTGTTCAGTGAACGCAAACTGCAACCCGATAAAAAGGTGGATTTGCGCGTGAAGGAGGAAAACGTGTTTGCCGTACTCGAAAGAGTGCTGCCACTGGCCGATTTGCAGTATAAACTGCTCGACGGGAACCTCATTGCCATTACCACCCGGGGTGATGAAGTGGTGGCCAGGATCGTGCGGAAAGACGTGCGCGGCATTGTAACGGATACATTGGGTTCACCTTTACCCGGTGTTACCATCGCCGTAAAAGAAAAACCAAGCGTAGGTACCACCACGGACCTGAATGGCAAGTACGTGCTGCTGGATTTGCCGGAAGGCGCCAGTGCACTTGTGTTCAGTATGATCGGTTACGACAGACAGGAAATTGCGGTAAATGGCCGCGATGTCATCAATGTGCAGCTGGGCGTGGCCAGCAACCAGCTGGACGAGACCGTGATCGTAGGTTTTGGTAAACAGAAGAAAAAAGAAGTAGTAGGGGCTGTAACCACCATCAACCCGAAAGAGTTAAAAGTGCCCTCCAGTAACCTGACCACAGCACTGGCAGGCCGTATGGCCGGCGTAATCGCCTACCAGCGTAGCGGCGAGCCGGGTGCGGATAACGCAGATTTCTTCATTCGCGGGGTAACCACCTTTGGTTATAAAAAAGATCCGCTGATCCTGATCGATGGTATCGAATTAACAACTACCGACCTTGCACGCATGCAGGTGGATGATATCGCCAGCTTTTCTATTTTGAAAGATGCCACATCCACCGCTTTATACGGCGCGCGGGGTGCCAACGGCGTAATTCTCGTTACCACGAAAGAGGGTGTGGAAGGCAAGGCGCGCGTTTCCGTGCGTTTGGAAAATTCCTACTCTGCCCCCACCAGGAACGTGGAGCTCGCCGATCCGATCACTTATATGCGCCTGGGTAACGAAGCGGTACTGACCCGCGATCCGCTGGGTAAACTGCCTTATTCCGAGGCTAAGATCGATAATACGATTGCCGGCACCAACAAGTATGTATACCCGGCCACCAACTGGCGCGAGGAGCTGTTTAAAACACATACCAATAACCAGCGCGCCAACTTCAATGTATCCGGTGGCGGTAAAATTGCCCGCTACTACCTGGCCGGTACGCTCAACCAGGACAATGGCATTTTAAAAGTAGACAAGCGCAACAACTTCAACAACAATATCAATTTAAAAACATACGCGCTGCGCTCGAACGTAAACATCAACCTGACCAAATCTACGGAAGTAGGTGTGCGTTTGTACGGCACGTTCGACGACTATACCGGCCCGCTCACCAGCGGTACCGATATGTACAACCGCGTAATGTCTGCCAACCCGGTGTTGTTCCCGGCCTACTTCCCGAAAGATGATGCGCATGCCTACACAGAACATATCATGTTCGGCAACTATGGCAATGGCGACTATATCAACCCATATGCAGATATGGTGAAGGGGTATAAAGAATACACGCGCTCCAACATCGTGGCGCAGTTCGAGGTGAAGCAGAACCTGTCGTTCATCACAGAAGGGCTGTCGCTGCATGCGTTGTTTAATACCACCCGCACTTCTTTCTTTGATGTATACCGCTTCTACAATCCTTTCTGGTACCAGGTGGAGCAGTATGATAAGTACACGAACAACTACACGCTCAACTTGATCAATCCGAATACCGGTACCGAATATCTGAACTACGATGAAGGCAATAAGGATATTAATGCCACCACGTATATACAGACTACGGCAAACTACAACAAGACGATAGGCGAAAAGCATAACATTAGCGCGATGCTGGTATTCCTCATGAATAACCAGATACTGCAAAAATGCCGGCTCGCTGCAGTTATCGCTGCCGCACCGCAACATTGGTTTGTCGGGCCGCTATACGTATTCGTACGATAATCGTTACTTCGTGGAGTTTGATTTTGGTTACAATGGTTCCGAGCGTTTTTACAAGGATAAACGCTTTGGTTTCTTCCCGTCTGTGGGCGGCGCCTGGATCATCTCCAACGAAAAATTCCTGAAGCCTTACCAGCACATCTTAC
The DNA here is from genome assembly GCF_023156195.1 of Chitinophaga sedimenti. Taxonomy (GTDB): domain Bacteria; phylum Bacteroidota; class Bacteroidia; order Chitinophagales; family Chitinophagaceae; genus Chitinophaga; species Chitinophaga sedimenti. The sequence goes on along the minus strand of NZ_JAKUKA010000001.1, from coordinate 4,485,290 downwards.
ATAACCTGAAACTGCGTTATACGTATGGCCTGGTAGGTAATGATGCGATCGGTGCGCCATCAGACCGTTTCTTCTACCTGTCTGATGTGAATATGAGTGACAATGGCCGTTCGTCTGCGTTTGGTACAGATTACACGTATAGCCGTCCCGGTATTAACGTAAATCGTTACGGTAACAACAACATCACCTGGGAAACAGCTACCAAGACCAACTGGGGCCTGGAAATCGGGTTAAATAATAACTTCAACGTATTGCTGGATGTATACAGCGAATATCGTCGCAACATCCTCATGACGCGCGCCTCCATTCCTGTAACCATGGGCGTGCTGGCCAATTCAGATGTGAAAGCGAACATTGGTGAGGCCAGCGGTAAGGGTATGGACCTGTCGATCGATTACAGCCATAACTTCTCCCGCCACCTGTGGATTCAGGCGCGTGGTAACTTCACCTATTCTACCAGCAAATTTGAGGTGTACGAAGAGCCTGACTATGATGAAAGATACCTGTCGATGGTAGGTCATCCTTTATCACAGGTGCGTGGTTACATTGCCGAACGCCTTTTTGCCGATGACAAAGAAGTGCTGAACTCACCACAACAGAGCTTTGGCGAATACACCGCGGGCGATATCAAGTACCATGATGTAAACGGTGATGGCATTATCTCTACCCGCGACATGGTGGCTATCGGTTATCCGACCACACCGGAAGTAGTGTATGGATTTGGCTTTTCACTCGGATATAAAAGCTTCGATATGTCGGCCTTCTTCCGGGCTTGCGCGCGAATCGTTCTGGATCAATCCTTCCGCTACAGCGCCTTTCGTAAACGATCGTGCATTGTTGAAAGTATATGCAGATAATCACTGGTCGGAAGATAACCGGGATTTGTACGCCATCTGGCCGCGCCTGAGCAACCGGAACATCAACAATAACCAGGTGAGCAGTACGTGGTTTATGCGCGATGGTGCTTTCCTGCGCCTGAAAACGGCCGAACTGGGTTACACGCTGCCACAGGCAACTACGCGTCGTATCAAAGTGGAAAAAGCACGTTTCTATGCCAGTGGTATCAACCTGTTTTCGCTCAGCCGTTTTAAACTCTGGGATGTGGAAATGGGCGGTAACGGACTGGGATATCCTGTGCAAAGAGTGGTGAACATCGGCGCACAAATTTCTTTTTAACCTTCAGCACTTACGAATATGCTAAAGAAACTCATTCAGAATGTAAAGCTATCACTGGTGCTGCTGTGCTGGCCGATCGCTTTTTCCTGTCACTATCTTGACATTGTGCCCGATAACGTGGCGACCGTAGACTACGTGTTCCGTATGCGGGCTAAGGCGGAACAGTACTTGTTTACGCTCTACAGCTACCAGCCGCGTTTTACGGAGTCGTACAACTATCTTACTTTTTTAGGAGGAGATGAGTTGTGGGGAAATGATTACAACGTAAACGTATCGATGCCGGCGTGGCAGATCGCGCGCGGGTTTCAGAACATCGTAGATCCATATTCGAACTACTGGGGCGGCACCCGCGGCGGCCGTGGTATGTTCGTGGCGATCCGCGATTGTAACACGTTCATCGAAAATATTGATAAGGTGCCGGACATGGACGATTATGAAAAAACACGCTGGAAGGCCGAAGCGAAATTCCTGAAGGCGTATTATCATTTCTTCCTGTTCCGCATGTACGGCCCGATTCCATTGGTTGATAAAAATATACCCATTTCAAGTGGTCCTGCCGAAGTGAAAGTATGGCAGTCGCCGGTAGATTCCTGTGTGAATTATATTGCGGCGTTGCTGGATGAAGCGGCGGTTGATTTGCCAGACCTGATCGCGAACGAAGCAACAGAACTCGGTCGCGCAACCAAGTCCATCGCGCTCAGCGTAAAAGCACAATTGCTCGTTACCGGCGCCTCTCCGCTCTTTAACGGCAACAGCGACTATGCAGAGATTGTAAACAAGAAAGGCGAACACCTGTATTCCCGTACCGTAGATCCCGCTAAGTGGGCGCGCGCTGCAGAAGCATGCCGCGTTGCTATTGAGCAATGCCATGCCGCAGGCATGAAGCTGTATTATCAGAACCCGGCGTTCATTCCATTTAAAGTATCGGATCAGACGGTAACGGAAATGAGCATACGCAATGCCGTATGTATGAAGTGGAATTCGGAAATTATCTGGGCCAGCACCAATAATCGCGCAGGTAACCTGCAACAGGAATCGCTGCCCAAGTTGTATACCGGCGATAAACAGGGTGGCGCGCTCTCCTCTTTTGGGGTGCCGCTGAAAATCGCCGAGCAGTTTTACACAAAGAACGGCGTACCCATTAATGAAGATATTACCTGGGATTACAACGCGCGTTATTCGCAGCGTACTGCCACCAATGCAGACAGGTTGATGTTGAAACCTTCGTACGTAACGGCCGCACTGAACTTCGACCGCGAAATTCGTTACTATGCAGACCTCGGCTTCGATGGCAGCCGCTGGTACGGCAACAGCCGTTTCTCCGATTCTGATAATGTGTATGTGGAGGCCAAACTCGGCCAGATCTCTAACAACCACGCCTGGGCATATTCCATGACCGGCTACTGGCCTAAAAGCTGGTAAACCCGGCATCGGTGTCCAGCGCTACAGAAGTTACCATACAGTCCTATCCCTGGCCCATTATCCGTTTGTCCGACCTGTACCTTTTATATGCGGAAGCATTAAACGAAAGTACAGGCCCGGACGCGGAAGCGATGAAGTGGATAGACCTGGTGCGGGCAAGAGCCGGACTGAAATCGGTAGCGGAGTCATGGACACAGTTCTCGTCCAACCCCACTGCTTATACTACGAAACCCGGTATGCGGAAAATTATTCACCAGGAAAGATTGATAGAAATGGCCTTTGAAGGCGCCCGCTTCTGGGACCTGCGCCGTTGGAAAGAAGCGGAAACGGTGATGAACGAACCGGTGCGCGGATGGAACTATACCGGTAAAACGGCGGATGAGTATTATCAGCCCAGGCTGTTATACAACCAGACCTTCCGCAAGCGTGATTACCTGTGGCCCATTATGGAAAACGATCTGATCGTGAACAACCAGCTGGTACAATCGCCGGGTTGGTAAATTTATTCACTTTTAATTTTAGCAAGATGCAATATAAATACTGGCTGATATTGTTTACTGTCGTATTCTTCGGCTGCAAGGAAGAAATGCTGGAACCGCTGAACAGTGGCGGAAAAGCACCGCAGTTGGTCAGCGATGTTAAATCAACCGGGCTGGCGGGTAAGGTGGTACTCACCTACGCGCTGCCTAAAGATCCCGAGTTGTTTTATGTGAAAGCCGAATACGAGATCCGGAAAGGGAAAAAATGGAGGCGATCGCCACCTACTATAATAACACATTAACGCTCGATGGTTTTGGCGATACCACCGAAAGAGAAGTAAAGCTGTACTCTATCAGTCGTTCAGAAGTGCGCTCCGAACCGGTAGTGGTAAAGGTAAAGCCGCTGTTGCCGCCTGTGTATAAAACCTTTGCTTCGCTCGACTTCTTCGCTGATTTTGGCGGTATTTCCGTATCGTTCTTAAACGAAGATTCTGCTAATATTGTGATCGGAGTATTGACAAAGAATGAGCAGGGAGATGTGGTACCCGCGGATATGTATTACACGAGCCAGAAGAAAGGTACTTTCCCTGCCCGTGGCTTTGATGCAAAGCCCCGCTGGTTTGGTTTATATGTGCGCGATCGCTGGACCAACCTTTCCGACACGGTGTGGAAGCAACTGACGCCGATGTTTGAACAACAGCTGAATAAATCGCTGTTTAAGGCGATGAAGCTGGCGGGCGATGCCAACCTGCACAGTAATATGCCCATGTCTAATTTATGGAATAATGTGATCAACGGCGGCAGCAGCAGTATTTCTTCCTGGCTGCGTACGGCCAATGGATCGGGTATGCCGCATCGAATTACCTTCGATCTGGGCGTGAAAGCCAAGCTGAGTCGCTTCCAATATATTCCAAGAGGTGTAAACGACGAGCAGAATTTGCTGTATTCAGCCGGCGATCCACGCATGTTTGAGATCTGGGGTACGAATGAACCCGCTGCCGACGGTAGTTTCACCGGTTGGATAAGACTCTCGGAATGCGAAGTGATAAAGCCATCGGGTTTACCAATTGGTACACTGAGTAACGATGATATCTTAAAGGCCCAGGCCGGACATGAATTCAAAATGCCGCTTGATATACCGGCTGTACGGTACATCCGCATCAAATTGCTGCAAACATGGGGTAACTCCGATTACATGTGGATGGCGGAAGCTACGCTCTTTGGCGAAGTACAGTAATCACATCTACCTAAAAATGAAAAAATGAAAAGCTTATTATACCTGGCCATGGCACTGCTGACGCTATGCCTGGCCTGCGAAAAAACAGACGAAAAGTATAAGGATTATGCACCCGGCGGAGAAATTGTCTACGCCGGCAAAGCAGATTCGTTAAAGGTATATCCGGGTCGCGAGCGTATTGAGCTGGTATGGCTGCTCACCACCGACGCCACCATCACTTCTGCGCGCGTATACTGGAATAACCGGAAAGATTCTACAAATGTGCTGGTAAAACGCACCAACGGCGTAGATACTATCCGCCTGATGCTGGACAAGATGAATGAAGGGCCGTATACTTTCCAGGTGTACAACTACAATAACCGTGGTGACGCCTCCATTAAAACGACCATTAACGGGGATGTTTACGGCGATTTTTATGAAAGCACGTTATTGAACAGGCTCATCAAAACAAAAACCAAAGTAAATAACACGCTCAAGCTCGACTGGCAGGATGCGGATCCCCGGGCAGTTGGGATAAAAATGTATTATAAGCAGCCCGATGGAACCGATAAAACCCGGTTTGTACCGGTCACGGAAAAGACTACACTGCTGGACGTCATTCCCTTGAATAATACCCTGGAATATCATACTTTGTATAAGCCATTATCTGCTGCGATCGATACTTTTTCGGCCGCGCGGGTGTCTGTTAACTTTTAACGCTTGATACGAAGTGCAACGAAGAAATTTCTTATCCACGTCATTGCTGGGCGCGGCCGCATTGGCCCTGCCCATACCGGAGGCGCATGCACAGCGGCCTGAAACCGGTTCAGAGATCATTAATGCAGGCGTAGGTGGTAATAATACCGCTGACCTGCTCAAACGCATGCAAAAGGACTGCCTGGACCATAAGCCGGCCCTTACGGTACTCATGTGCGGCACCAACGACATGAACAGCGTGAAGTACATTCCGCTGCCGGAGTACCGTAAAAACATGTCCGACATTATTACCGCCATCAAGGCCACCAGAAGTAAAGTCATATTGATGACCATACTTCCTTATATCGAGGAATACCTGTTTACCCGCCATCCCCAGGCCCACTATGGTGCCGAAGGGCCAGGCGGTCGCCGTGCCGCGGTGAACAACACCATCCGCGAACTGGCGAAGCAACATAAAACTTCTATCCTGGAGCTGGGACATATTTTTGAAAAGGTAGGCAACATCGGTAAAGGAAAGAACTGCCTGCTCACCAACGAAGCCAACAGCAATAAAACCGATGGCGTGCATCCCACCGCCGACGGGTACCGGCTGATCGGCGTAACGGTCTACGATTTCATTAAATATAATCGGTTACCTACATCGAAAATTGTGTGCTTCGGCGACAGTATTACAAACGGCGGCGGCGGAACAGAGGGTATCAGTTATCCCGCCAATCTTAAAAGATTATTATCATGATGAGATTAATGGCAGTGGCGCTTTGCCTCGCGTGTTCCACACCCGCGGCAGCGCAGGACTATTCGGCGGATATTTGCGTTTACGGCGGTTCTTCCGCTGGTGTAATTGCGGCTTACACGGCAAAAATGCAGGGTAAAAAGGTATTGCTCGTAGAGCCTGGCAAGCATTTAGGTGGACTCAGTTCCGGCGGTTTAGGATATACTGATATTGGTAACAAATATGCGGTACGTGGCCTGGGGCTCGACTTCTATCGCAGGCTGGGCAAAGTGTACGGTAAGCTGGAGCAATGGATATTTGAACCGCATGCAGCGGAGGCCGTATTTAACGACTACATTAAAAAAGCGAACGTGCCGGTGTGGTACGGGCATCGCATCAACAAAGCAGAAAAGGTAAATGGTGCTATCCGGACCATTACGGTAGAAGATGTCAACGGTGGCAGCAAAGTCATTGCGGCTAAGGTATTCATTGACTGTACCTACGAAGGCGACCTGATGGCCCGCGCCGGCGTACCTTACTCCGTTGGCCGCGAAGCCAACAGCGAATACGGCGAAACGTTTAACGGTGTGCAGTTAATGGACGGGCACCAGATACCGGATAACGTGGATCCTTACAAAGTGCCGGGCGATGCGGGCAGCGGCCTGCTCTGGGGCATCAGCGACGAACCGCTGGCGCCCACCGGCAGCGGCGATAAAAAGGTGCAGGCATACAACTACCGTATTTGTCTGACGACCGACGAGGCGAACCGCATCCCGATCACGCAGCCGGAAAACTATGATGTAACAAGATATGAACTGCTCGCCAGGCTGATCGTTGCGCAACCACAGCGCCGCCAGCTGAACGACTACTTCATTATCAGCGGCATGCCCAATAAGAAAACGGACATCAATAACCGCAACGGTTTTTCGACCGATATGATCGGTATGAACTACGACTATCCCGAGGGTGATTATGCTACACGTGCAAAAATTATTAAAGCGCATGAAGACTACACCAAAGGACTGCTTTACTTTTTGCCAGCGATCCGCGCGTGCCGGAAAACATGCGCAACCAGATGAATAAGTATGGTTATCCGAAAGATGAATATACCGACAATGGAGGCTGGTCGCCCCAGCTGTACATCCGTGAGGCACGCCGCATGAAAGGCGCCTACGTGATGAAGCAGGATAACTGCGTAGGTAAGGAAGTGGTGCCTGATGGCATCGGGATGGCCGCTTATACAATGGATTCGCACAACACGCAACGCTTCGTGCACATTAAAAATGGTAAAAGGATGGTGAAGAACGAGGGCAATGTGGAAGAAGGCGGGTTTCCTCCTTATCCTATTTCATATCGCTCGCTGATACCTAAACAGGAGGATTGTAGCAACCTGCTGGTGCCTGTGTGTTTATCGGCTACACACATCGCCTACGGCTCTATTCGCATGGAACCGGTATTCATGTGCCTGGCGCAATCATCTGCACTGGCGGCCTGTGAAGCTATTGATCGTCGTATTGCGGTGCAGCAGGTCGATGCCGCCAGGATCCGCCGCAGCGTGGAACTGAATCCGCTATCAGATGGGTCAAGAGCGGATATTTTCATCGATAATAAAGACAACATTAAAATAACCGGCGACTGGACGAGCGCACATCCTTATGGTGCTTACGGCCCAGATGCATTGCTGAATACCTCCGGCAAAGGCAGCGTAAGGTTTATACCCGAGGTGCCGAAAGAGGGCGCTTATCGCGTGTTTATCTATTATCCGAAGATGGAAAAGAACGCTAACGTCACCGCTTATACGATTGCAGGTCGCGGCGGTCTTAAAAAAGGCGTAATCAACAAAAGCGATGTGCACATCGAGGGGCAAACATCCGGTGAATGGGTGGAGGTAGGCACGCATACCTTCGCGAAAGGCAAATCGAATTATATCGAGATCAGTGCCCAGGGTGCGGATGGCAGTGTGGCTGCGGATGCGGTGCTGATGGTGCCGGCGGAAGGGAAGTAAATTTTGGAGTGAATATAAAAGGGCTGGTAGTGATACCGGCCCTTCCTTTATAAGCTATTTAAAAGCATTCCATCCCTGCGCCGTAATCGGGTGTATGTTCCCGCCGCGCGTAATGATGTTCACTCCTTCATCCAGGTCCTTCATATAACCGATCACACTAATTTCCTCGGATAAAGTCAGCTTTTCATAATCTTCCTGTTTGATGGTGAACAGCAGCTCGTAATCTTCGCCGCCGCTCAGTGCGCAGGCGGTAGGGTCGAGGCCGAACTCCATGCCCATCAATTTGCTGTCGCTGTGGATGGGGAGTTTTTCTTCGTACAGCACCGCGCCCAGGTTGCTCTGTTTACAGATGTGTAATATTTCTGAGCTCAGACCGTCGCTTACGTCCATCATGGCAGTAGGCACTACCTCCTTTTCGGCCAGGTACTGGATAATGTCCAGGCGGGCTTCGGGCTTCAGCTGGCGGCCAATGATGTAGGTCTGGTTTTCGAGGTCCGGCTGTATTTTAGGATTTTCCAGGAAGATTTTCTTTTCTTTCCAAAATGGTTAAACCCAGGTATGCGCCGCCGAGGTCGCCGCTCACGCAGATCAGGTCGCCCTTTTGCGCGGTGGAGCGTTTCACGAACTTATCCGGTGCTACTTCGCCAACAGCGGTTACGCTGATGAAAAAGCCCTTTTGCGAAGAGCTCGTGTCGCCACCGATGAGGTCTACTTTGTAGCGCTCGCAGGCTGCGTATACACCTTCGTAGAACTCGTCCAGTGCTTCGAGTGAAAAGCGGTTAGAGAACGCGATGCTCACCGTCACATGGGTGGGGATGGCGTTCATGGCGCAGATGTCGGACAGGTTCACTACCACCGACTTATAGCCCAGGTGTTTCAGGGGCGTATACATCAGGTCGAAATGAATGTTTTCGACCAGTACATCGGTGCTGATGACGGTTTGTTTACCAAAATGATCGATCACGGCGGCATCGTCGCCTACGCCCGTGATAGTGCTGGCGTTGTGGATCTCAATATTGCGGGTAAGGTGGTCGATGAGACCAAATTCCCCCAGGGATTCTATTTCAGTTCTTTCTTCCATGTGTATAATGGCCGCAACTTTTGCTACGGCCGGCAGCGGTGTATGGTAAAACGGCTTAACCGTTGTTGATCACTTGTAGCAGGTCGTTGTGGATGTGCCCGTTGGTGGCGAGTACCCTCCGTTGTTCCGGTTTGTAAGCATTGCCTTTAAAATCGGTGACTTTACCGCCCGCTTCCGTTACGATAAGCGAACCGGCGGCGCTGTCCCAGGCGTTCAGGTTGTGTTCCCAAAACCCGTCGAACCTGCCTGCAGCTACCCAGCACAGGTCAATGGCGGCAGAACCGAGGCGGCGTACGGGTTGTCCCTGCTTCACAAAACGCTCAAATACCTGCATCGGGTCGTTGGGCATCTCCTCCCAGTTATAAGGGAAGCCTGTTACCAGGCAGGCTTTAGACATGTCCGTTTTCTTTGACACGGAAATTTTCTGATCGTTTAACGTGGCCCCAAAACCTTTCTGGGCAAAGAAGAACTCGTTAATAATCGGGTTGTAAACCGCACCCAGGATCATTTCTCCGTCCTGCTCCACCCCGATAGACACGCAGCAAAGCGGGATATTATGGGCGAAGTTCACTGTTCCGTCGATGGGGTCAATGATCCATTTAGTATTGGAGTTGGAAGCAATTTCCCCGGTTTCCTCGCTGAGAATATAATGATCGGGGTATTCGTCGCGGATAACGGCCAATATGGCTGCTTCCGCTTTTTTATCGGCCTCGGTCACCAGATCGTTGGCCGTACTTTTGCTGGAAATTTCGAACGTACCGTTAAAATATTCCTTTAAAACTTTTGCACCGGCTTGTGTAGCTTTGAGTAACGTTGCTTTTAACATGTAGCAAAGGTAATGGGATTTTGGAAAAATCCTTCCTCGGCCCCTGTTACGAAAAGGTCATTGCCGAAGGTGATAAATGGTATAAATTTGCATTTCAAACTTAAGAGGATAGTTAATGGCCATTATTGGTAATCTTATATCACGTTCACTCAGAATACGCAAGCAGTTCACCTTTAAACTGGGAACTCCCCGTCAATATCAGATGCAGACCCTCCACCGGCTGCTGGAAAAAGCTAAACACACGCAGTTCGGCGAGCATTACCGCTTCCGGGACATCCTGGACAGTCCGAACTGGGTAGCCCAGTACCGTGGCCGCATTCCCGTGCACAACTATAACAAGATGCACGCGGAGTGGTGGCATAAATGCCTGGAGGGTGAGCCCAACGTATCCTGGCCGGAAAAAATCAAGTACTTCGCCCTCAGTTCCGGTACTTCAGAATCTGCCAGCAAACATATTCCGGTAACCCGCGCCATGCTCAAAACCGTAAAAAGGTGGGCGTGAAGCAGTTATATTCCATGGCGAACTTTAATGTTCCGCCTAAATCCTTCGAAAAAGGCATTCTCATGCTTGGGGGCACCACCTCCCTGTTCGAGAAAGGCGATTACTACGAAGGCGATATGAGCGGCATCCGGGCAAAATATCCCGAAGTGGTTCCGCAGGTTCTATAAACCCGGCGGTAAAATCTCTAAAAAGCCGAATTGGGAACAACGTATCAAACTCATCGTCCGCAAAGCCCCCAATGGGATGTGGGCACCGTGTGCGGTGTGCCGGCCTGGGTCCAGATCGTACTAGAGGAAATTATCAAGTACCATAACGTAAAACATATACACGAAATCTGGCCGAACCTCGCCATTTATATCCATGGCGGCGTATCGTTCGAGCCTTACCGCGAAAGTTTCCAGAAGCTGCTGGGCAAGCCCATCACCTTTATCGAAACTTATATGGCTTCGGAGGGTTCCTTTGGCTTCCAGGCGCGTCCTCGGCACCAAAGGCATCAAACTGGTGCTTAATGCGGGTATCTTCTACGAATTCATTCCTTTTAATGAAGAAAACTTCGATGCAGACGGTGAGGTGAAGCCGAACCCGAAATCCTATATGGTGCACGAAGTGGTGGAAGACCAGAATACGCCGTAATGCTCAGCACCTGTGCGGGTGCGTGGCGTTATATCATTGGCGACGTGGTAAAGTTCACCTCGGTAAAGGAGCACGAAATTGTAATCGTGGGCCGCACCAAACAGTTCCTCAGCCTGTGTGGCGAACACATGAGCGTCGATAACATGAACAAAGCCATCGATACCGTACAGAAAAAGCTCGGCATCAACATCCGCGAATTCACCGTGGCAGGCTTCAGTTACGAGAACCTGTTCGCACACCGCTGGTACATCGGCACCGATGCCGTTGGCGCCGATGCGGCTAAAATCCGCGAAATTATCGACCAGACGCTGAGCGAAGTAAACGACGACTACGCAGTGGAAAGAACCGCCGCACTCAAAGAAATATTTGTGGAAATCATGCCCAACGACGTGTTCATCGACTACCTCCGCAACAAAGGAAAGGAGGGCGCCATGAACAAGTTCCCGCGCGTATTAAAAGGCGATAAGCTGAAAGACTGGGAAAAATTCGTGGAAGGGGCAAGAATAAAATCTAAAAAACGGCGTATTCCACATGATTACAGCCATTGTTCAGGGATTGGGGTTAGGACTCGTGTTATCGGTATCTGTGGGGCCGGTCATCTTCGCCATCATCAAATACAGTATCAATAACGGGTTTAAGGCGGGCATCAGCTTCGCTTTAGGTGTAAGTATCAGCGATATCCTGTTTGTAGTGGCCGGCAATATTGCCACTTCCTTCATTTCCGGGATGGAAGCGTACAGCAAACAGATAGGCATCGTCGGCGGCATCCTGCTCATGTGTATGGGGCTGTACGGATTGCTGTTTAAAAAGGTGAAGATCGTCACCGGCGACGAGCGCCCGGAAATGTTCCGCACCAGCGACTACGCCAAAATCTGGACGGCCGGCTTTCTCATGAACACCCTGAACCCGGGTGTGATCGTATTCTGGCTCCCCGTGTGTATCGCCAACAGCGCCCTGCCGGCCAGCCACCGCTGGGTTACCTATGGCGTGGCGGCGGGCCATGGTACTATCTTTCGATATCTTCAAGGTATTCGTAGCCGACAAAATCCGCCACAAACTTACCCTTACCACGGTTATGTGGCTCAACCGGGTTTCCGGTGTATGCATGATCATTTTCGGGCTCGTGCTGTTCTACAAGGTGGTTTTCGATAAGGCGCTCGGACATTAGGGGCCGCCAGCCGCAACGCGCTGCTCAGCCGCAGTTGTGTCACTCACTTCAACTTATATTACTGCTATCAGCTTTTTATAAAGGGCTGCCGTACGGGCAGCCCTTATCATTTCCTGCAGTCCTGTCCGGGCAGCCCCCGCCCATTGACAAGTTTTTCCGGCAAACTTTTGCTGGTGTGAAGTCTTCGTCCGGATTATTTAACATGGGTGACAACCTATTTTAGAACGTGACACTTATACGGATTAACAACAACAGGTGTAAACCTTCATCCGGATTATTTAACATGGGTGACAACCTATTTCAGGACTAGACAGTCTGTAGCATCGTTATGGCATCCTAGGTTCATCCTAGGTTCAAGCTAGGTTCATCCTAGGTTCGAGATAGGTTCGCAAACCTATTTTGAACCTACTATAAACGAAGGATTAACGAAAGATGAACCTAGTATTCATAAACCCTAAAGCCGGGATCGCTATACCACACAAAAAAGACCGGCCAAACGGCCGGTCTTCCTATCAATACTGATAATAGGCTTATTTGATCGTCCAGGTTTCGTTGCCTGCCAGCAATTTATCCAGGTCGCCGGGGCCACGTTTGCTCAGTGCTTCCTCGAGCTGCGCACCCATGATATCTTCATAAGTGGGGCGGAATGCCTGGTAAAACACGCCAAACGGACGTGGAAGGTGCCCTTCGATGCGCGGATCGTCGAACATGCGGGTCAGTATCTGGGCTTTGTAGAAGTCGTTTTCGTCGTGAACCCAGAGGTCGCTGGCACTGTGTAGGCCATCGTTCAGGTCTACCACCACCGGGCGCAGGCCGTCCAGTTTAACACCCTTGTCCTTAGCAGCGCCAAATACCAGCGGCTGGCCTTGTTCTACGAACACGGTTTCACGGGCTTTGCTGCCTTTTTCGGTGAATACCTCGAATGCGCCATCGTTAAAGATGTTACAGTTCTGGTAAATCTCCGGAAGGATGCGCCTTTATGGGCATGGCTGCGTTTCAGCAGCTCCTGCAGGTGTTTGGGATCACGGTCCATGCTGCGGGCAATAAAGGTAGCGTCCGCACCCAGGGCTAGTGCCAGCGGGTTAAACGGATGGTCGATGCTGCCGAAAGGCGTGGATTTGGTCACCTTATTGGTTTCCGAAGTAGGAGAGTATTGGCCTTTCGTTAACCCGTAAATCTGGTTGTTAAACAGCATTACGTTTACATCGAAGTTACGGCGCAACAGGTGAATCGTGTGGTTACCACCGATAGAGAGGCCGTCGCCGTCGCCGGTAACGATCCAAACGCTCAGTTCGGGGCGGGCAGCCTTCAATCCGGAAGCGATCGCAGTGGCGCGGCCATGGATCGAGTGCATGCCATAGGTGTTCATGTAGTATGGAAAACGGGAAGAACAGCCAATGCCTGAAACAATCACAATATTCTCTTTGGGAATGCCCAGACCCGGCATGATGGTCTGCACCTGTTTTAATATGGAATAGTCTCCGCAGCCCGGGCACCAGCGAACTTCCTGGTCCGTAGCGAAATCCTTGGCCGTTAACGGTTGCGGAGTAACAATTGCTGTTGACATTTTATCGTGTTTATGAATAGTTTGTTACAAAGTTACGATTCCCGCCTCACCCAAGGTGGCAGTAATCATAAATACCTGGCGCACAGGCGAATAATTGAGATGGTCGTAAGAATCAGGGGCTACAAAACCCCGAAAAAGAGGACAAATATAGTGCTGCTGTTCGGTTATCGCAAATCACAATACTAGTTGGCGCCCTGTAACTCTTCCCAATACTCTGCCGCCCGTCTTGTGTGTGGTATCACAATAGTGCCACCCACAATGTTAGCCACCGCGAATATCTCGTACATCTCCTCGGTGGTTACACCCTGCTCATGCGCCTTGCCCAGGTGGTACTTGATGCAGTCGTCGCACCGCAATACCATAGAGGCTACCAGTCCCAGCATCTCCTTTACTTTGGTGCTCAATGCGCCTTCCGCATAGGTGTTGGTGTCCAGGTTGAAAAGGCGGTTAATCACTTTATTCTGCTTGCCGAGTATGACCTCGTTCATTTTCTCCCGGTAGTCATTAAATTCCTTTACCAACTCACTCATAAGATGATTTTTCGCGCGTAAATTACTTAATTGCGCAAATATACTTATTAATCTACTAAAACAGTAGGATATTTTAGCTCCCGCCCCCGCTACTTCACGGCTGCCGCCATAAAGTCCTTGAGTCCCAGTACGATTTTGGCCGCCATCTGTTTCCTGAATGCCGGGTTCAGCACCGGGGCTTCGTCTGCCGGGTTACTCAAAAACAATGTTTCCACCAGCACGTTCGGGAACTCCGTAGGCACGTTCAGCGCAAAGTTGAAATTGCCCACATTGCCATATTCCTTCAGGCCTAATTCCAGCATGCGCTTATAAATCGCCTGGCTCAACGGCCGGAAGCCAATGTGTTTATAAAACGTGCTCGTCCCTTGCACATCGATCGGGTTGCCGGCAGAGTTCAGGTGAATGCTTACCAGCAGGTCAGGGTCCTTGGCGCGGTTGGATAAGATGCGGTAGGTATTGTCGACGTACGAATCGGTCATCCGTGTCATGATCACTTTACAACCTTCGTCTACCAGTTGGTCCTGTAGCTCGCGGGCGATCAGCAACGTCATTTCTTTTTCGGAGGAGCCGGTAGGTCCGCCCGCGCCGGGATTACTCCCGCCATGCCCCGCATCTACCGAAATAGTTAACCCTCTTAGGCTGGGCGATGCCGGCTGACGTTTCACGCGCACCACCAGGTTATTGCCATTATAATATACCGAATAGCCCCAGTGCTGCTGATGCACCAGGTCGATCGTTACCCTGAAAATATCGTCCGACACCTGCTCGTAATACGCATTTTTGATCTCTTTAACGCTTTGCAGCTGCGAAATCCAGTTCGTGTTGGCGGTAGCGCCGAATATGTCCAGCACGATCCGCCCGGGATTGATCTGCTGTGAGCTGCGGTACGGTAGTTTGGCAGAAAGGCCAATGCTCACGTAATCATATTTTTCATCTCCCCAAACCCGCCAGCTGCTGGTTAAAGAGGAAGGCGGAAAGGTGCCGGCAGGCATTACTGCCGTTTGTCCCGCAGGTATAAAAGCAGTAAGGTTCTTCGCCAGCTGTACCCGGTAATCGTTGCCCACTTTGCCGGTTACATTCAGCAACACCGCGGTATCCAGTACGCCCATACGTGCGCCGCCGAGGCGATCGTCGCCCAGGCCAAACTCGAGGTATGGCATATCGCCCACTGTTTTTACGATCAGCGGAATGGAGGGCGCCATGGTGAAAATGCCGCTGGTGGGACGGCTCGTTCTGTCCGTCTTTACGGATGGTGGCGCGCAAACCGGCGCCCGTGATCATTGGGTCGTTGGGTTTTACCGTATAAACGCCCTGGTAAATGCCGGGCAAACCGCCCGGCTGCTCGTATAACAACGTCTCGCCGACCTTTGCCACACATCCCGGAAATGCTTTCATCCGGATGCGGATCTGATCGCCGGGCTGTACTGTCTGGTTGCCTTCCGGAAAGGTTTCCACGTTTGCGATGCTGAAGTTGGTTACCGGTTGTGGTGGTTCGGGTATCGAATAAGTAAAGTTGATGGTTTTCTCTACCATTTTACCATCGGGACCAACGGCTTTAAGTTTATAACTGTTGGCGCCCTGGCGCAGGTTTACCGGCAGTGCGAACGCGCCGGTGCCATACACTACGGCGGTGGTATCGTTTAAAGTGAGGGTGCAGCCCTTACATGTGCTCCCAACTAAATACTGCCGCGGAGTGGTTACGGCGTTGCTCTCCCTGGCGGGCTGCGTCATCCGTATAAAGGCCTGCGCATAGCCCTGTGTGGCGGCAAATACCAGTAACAGCAGGCCGCCTGTCGTTTTCATCATGAGCATTTTTTTCTGATCTCTAAAAATAAAGGTGCGCTGCGTGTTTTACAATGATTACTACTTGGGCGGGAAATAGCGAAGCGTTGCGCTTCAGTACTGCGCAACGCTTCTTTGTGGTATTGTTGTTGACCAGTTAGAAACTATACTTATTGTCCGCCAGCATCTTATCTGCGATCCTGCGGCGGGCATCTTTTGTGTTGAACGGTTCTGCCTTGGTGAAACGCTTCAGTCCCAGCAGCATCATGCGTTGTTCATCACCTTCTGCAAAGCCGTTGATGGCGTCTTTGCCGGATTTATGAATACGTTCGGCGGCGTCGTACAAGTAGGTGCGTACCATGTCGGTTTGCAGGGCTACGGCGTCCGCACCTTTTTGTGTATGCAATTTGATGAGGCGCAACAGGGCGCTTTCCGCCACAAAGGTTTCAACGCCATATCGGCCACGTTCATCAATATTTCCTGCTCGCTTTCCAATTTCATGGCCAGCTTTTGCGCGGCGGCGCCGGCAGCCAGCAGTATTGCTTTTTTGAAACTGGCGATCAGCTTCAGCTCTTTGGAGAATTCGCTTTCGTCATCGCTGCCAAAGTCCGGTATGCTCATCAGTTCCTTCATCACGTTCATGGCAGGCGTCATCAGGTCAATTTTTCCTTTCATGGCGCGTTTCAGCGTCATGTCCATGGTGAGCAGGCGGTTAATTTCGTTAGTACCTTCAAAGATGCGGTTGATGCGGCTGTCGCGGTACGCTTTGGAAATTACGTACTCGTCGCTGAAGCCGTTGCCGCCGTGAATCTGTACCCCTTCATCCACCACGAAGTCCAGTACCTCGGAGCCATTCACCTTCAACATGGCGCACTCTACGGCATACTCTTCTGCCGCGCCGAGCAGCGCTTCGTTAAAAGGTTTGCCGGCCTCCAGCAGTTCTTTTTCTTTATGATCGATCAGTTGTGCGCTGCGGTACAGCGCAGATTCGCAGGCCCAGGTGCGGATGGCCATTTCGCCCAGCTTATGTTTGATGGCGCCGAAATTGGCGATCGGTTGTTTAAACTGTTCGCGGGTGGCTGCGTATTGAAGAGAAATAGTAATGCTTTGTTTGGTGCCGCCCAGTGCTGCCGCACACAATTTCAGGCGGCCGATGTTCAGGATGTTGAAAGCGATGAGGTGGCCTTTGCCAATTTCTCCGAGTACATTTTCAACAGGTACCTGCGCGTCCTGGAAATAGATCTGGCGGGTAGAGGAGCCTTTGATGCCCATCTTATGTTCTTCCGCGCCCAGGGGTAAAGCCGGGGGTGTCTTTGTCCACGATAAAACCGGTAAACTTCTCCCCGTCTATCTTAGCAAAAACGGTAAACACATCTGCAAAACCCGAATTGGTGATCCAGCATTTTTGTCCGTTCAGGATATAAAACTTCCCGTCGGCCGACAGCTTCGCGGTGGTTTTGGCGCTGAGTGCGTCGGATCCGGAGTTGGGTTCGGTGAGGGCGTAGGCGCCTTTCATTTCGCCGCTGGCCAGTTTGGGAATGTATTTTTGTTTTTGGGCCTCATTGCCGAAGTACAGGATGGGTAATGAACCAATGCCGGTGTGTGCCGCCATGGCTACAGAAAAGAGTGACCCGCGCCCAGCGCTTCGTTAATGAGCGTAGCGGTGACAAAATCTTTACCCAGGCCGCCCAGTTCCTCGGGGAATGCCGCGCCCAGTAAACCCTGCTCACCCGCTTTGTCCAACAGTGAAGGCATTAAACCTTCTTCCAGTTTGTCCAGGCGGTCCAGCACAGGCGTAACCTCCTTAGCGACAAACTGTTCCGCCATTTCCTTAATCATCTGTTGTTCTTCTGAAAAATCTTCCGGGATAAAAACGTCTTGTGGAATGCTTTCCTTAACGAGAAATTCAGCGCCTTTTAAAGCTGCTTTGCTGGTAACCGCGGTATCCATCTTACATGATTTTTGTCTTCTTCTAATTTACTTAGATTGTACCAAATGACAAAAGTTGTTTAAAATTGCGAACTCATTTTAACAATGTCTTCATCTTTCCTGCCATACGAACACAGTAAATTTCACACCGAATCTTACGGAAGCGGCGGGGAATTGTTGATATGCCTGCATGGTTTCGGGGAAAGCGCCACACATTTTGCGGTGCTGGAGCAGGAGCTGGGCAAAGATTTTACGATCCTGGCCATTAATATGCCGTTCCATGGCGAAACCACCTGGCGCGAGCAGCGCGATATGGACAAAGACGACCTGGAAAAACTTGTCATCAAAATATTACACGATCGCGGCAAACAAAAATTCTCCCTGCTGGGTTATAGTATGGGAGGAAGACTGGCGCTGTGCATTGTAGAGAAAATGGCGGATCGCATCAACAAACTGGTACTGATTGCGCCCGATGGACTGAAAAACAATCCCTGGCACCTGTTCGTTACGCAAACGCGCTGGGGAAACCGGATCTTTAAACATACCACGTATCACCCTGCCTTCTTCTTCCGGCTGCTGACCCTTACCAATAAACTAAGGTTGATCAACCAGAGCGTGTATAAATTTGCCTTTCACAGCATGGACCAGCTGCAGAAACGGGAACTTGTGTACATGGTATGGACCGCTATGCGGCGTATGATGCCGCAGAAAAAGAAATGCAAAACACTGATGGCGAAATATCATATTCAAACATTGATGCTGTTCGGGAAGTATGATCGTGTAATACCGCCTTCGCTGGGCTACGGCTTTGCGGACGGTAGTTTTCCCTGCCATATTGTTGTATTAAACAAAGGACACCAGTTACTATCCGAAACGCTGGGCGCCATTATAAAAAATAATATTCAGACCGAAAGATGAACGCGCTTTTAATAACATTACTGGCCCTGGCTGTGCTGTACGGGATGTTGATGATTACTTATTTGTATGGCTGGCGACGCCTCGCCATCTTCACACCATCGGATCATCCCACCCCGGGAACCACGCGGGTTTCCGTTATTATACCGGCACGCGACGAAGCCGATAATCTGCCGCCGTTACTCGAAGCGCTTAAACGGCAAACGTATCCTTCCCATCTTTTTGAAGTAATTGTAATAGATGATTTTTCGGAAGATGGTACAGCTGATGTAGTATTGCAATTTCCATCTCCCAATGTAAAATTGCTGCGCCTGTCCGATCACCTGAATAAAGAACAGCGCTTTAATTCCTATAAGAAAAAGCGATAGAACTGGCCATAGAACAGGCCGGGGGCGATCTGATCATGACCACCGACGCCGATTGTGTGATGGGCGAAAAATGGATCGAAACATTTGTACGCTGTTACGAAACATCTCACCCCAAGTTTATTGCAGCACCGGTGAGCTTTTATAAAGAAGATAATTTTTTCAAGCACTGTCAGTCACTCGACTTCATGACCATGCAGGGCATTACCGGTGCCATGGCCTATCTGAAAAGCGGCACGATGCAACGGGGCCAACCTCGCGTACGAGAAGCAGGCATTCTTCGAAGTAGGTGGATTTATGGGCATCGACATGATCGCATCGGGCGATGACATGTTGCTGATGTACAAAATTTATCACGCTTACCCTGATGGTGTGTTGTATATCAAAAGTGAAGAAGCGATCGTGCGTACGTTACCGGTAAACGATTTTTCTTCCTTCATGAACCAGCGTATTCGTTGGTCATCCAAGGCTGATAAATATGAAGATAAACGCATCACGCGCGTGCTGGCGCTGGTGTATTTCTGGAACCTGGGGTTGGTGGTACTGGCGATAACGGCGATATTTCAACCGCAGCTGTGGTATTGGTTATTGTGGCTGATGGTATATAAAATTGCAGTGGAGATGTTGTTCCTCGGTCCGGTCGCCAAATTCTTTCACAAGACTTCTTTGTTGCCATCGTTTATACCGGGGCAACCGTTTCATATTCTTTACGTCATTGCCGCGGGATGGCTGGGTAAATTCGGTTCTTACAAATGGAAAGGACGTACCGTAAAATAAAAAATCAGCCGGCAGCTACGTTTTGTGCGCCGCAGCCACCGGCTTTGTTTTGGGGTTAGATCTTTTCAGAGAACGTCCATTTGCCTGTTGCGGATTCGGTTACGTTCACCTGGTAACGGGCCGTATCCGAAAAGCTCCAGTCCATATTGGCGCGCATCCATGCGCGCAGGATCGCCACATATCTTTCCAGTTCACTGTTAATGATCTCTGAAAAATAAGGAAGGTTGTTGGAGAGTTTGATGAAACGCTCTACTTCCGCATCGTGCATCCGCGCGGTTTCGTCCAGCGCTTCGGCGAGTGAAAGATCACGTTCTTCTTTCAGCACCAGCACGAGATTGTGTACATCACCATGACGTCTTTCCTTGTCGAAAGAAAAGATGTCGTTAGCCCAGCATACCACGTTGTTACAGGCCAGCGATAGCTGTTTCACGGTTTCGTGCTGGTATACCCGCTCGGGCAAATAAATTTTTTCTACAATTTCGATTAACTCTAAGTCGGCAAACAAGGCGCCGGTGTACGGCCTTTTTCGATATAATCCTTTACAGATGGACTTTCCTGCCTGATGCGGTTGCCGGCTTCCCAGATGCAGGCATCCGGTAATCCTGCATGCTTTGCACGAAGCGGCGTTGCCAGGCGGGCGTGCTGATCTTTTTCATCCTTGACCATAAATCCGCGAAACTTTCTGTGAGCGCGGTTACTTTTTGGGAGCAATCACCATGCGATTGTCGAGAATGGCCATCACGGCGGAGTAGATCATCTCCAGGAAATCCATTTTCCCGAACATGGACTCATCGTTTTTGTCATCCAGCAAAAAAGCCAGGTGTTGAATTCTGCCGCAATAAACAATTCTTTGCGGCCTGCGGAGGGAAATGCTCTCGATGAAAGGGCTGCGAATTTGGCCCTTCTGAAACGTTCTTTTGCCTTCTCTGTTTGCACGAGGCCGAACTGTTGCACCCACTGTGTATCGTGGTTGTCGGCTTCATCGGCAAAACGGTTAATGGCACTGGGAAACGGGCAGTAAATCTGCGGTAATTGAATTACTGGCATAGCATTAATAATTAATGGTTAACGAATAAGAATTGCACAAAAAGGTCACTGTCCCTTTTTAGTTTATAAAAAGCGAGTCATTGTGTGTCTTTGTTAAGATGTACTAAATGGTAAAGCTGTGTCTTAAGTCTTCTTTCCTGGTTACTGTTTGCAAATCATGCTGTGTCTTTGTGATGTCTTTTTTGTATAGGGTAAATAGCGGTGTCTTTATTCGTTCTCTAAGTTGTTTTAGCAGTGTTTGTGCAATAATCAATTTAGATCATTTAATGAGAATAACACATACAATTTTTGTGTGCCGCCCCAATGATGCAGTTTGGCAGAACAGCCACTGCAAAGAGTTTGCAGTGGCATATCGAAGACGCTTTACCGTGGCACCGCCGTATAGCCGCTGCCGTTATTTGTTAATCTTCTGTCAAATGTTTCGACGCCCGGGCAGATGCGCCTGCTTTATCACACGAAAGTTCGCCGCAGTTAAAAATTATAAATTCTGACGGGCATTAGTTAAACTTGCAAACTATGTCCGATTCTTCCTCTTTTTCGCAACAGGCCTGGCGCCGGTTAAAGCGCAACAAGGGCGCTATGGGCGGCCTGATTGTCATCGGGCTGGCCATACTAACCGGTATTTTTGCCTATTTCATGGCGCCCGACCACTCGCCTTATGCGAATGAAATGGTGCTGGAGGTGAGCGGTCAAAAGCCGGGGTTCCGGATAAAGATGCTGGCGGTAAGTAAACCGCAGACCGTGGAGCGGGCGGGTTTTTTTAACCGGATGTTGTACGGACAGGCGTCACAATACACTTTTATTCCCTTACGATCCTATACCGTGCAGGGCGATACGGTGATCATCCAAAAATACGTGGATGAAGCGACCACGGCGGAAGAACGGCATATGACCGCCGACCCGCGGATCGTGGAGCGCACGTACTGGCTGGGTACCGACAAGTTTGGCCGCGACATTCTCAGCCGCCTGCTGGTCGGCATCCGCGTAAGTCTCAGCGTAGGCTGTATTGCAGTGGTTATATCACTATCCATCGGTATTTTCCTGGGCGCTGTGGCCGGTTATTTCAGGGGATGGGTAGATGAGTTGATTATGTGGCTCATCAACGTGATCTGGTCGGTACCGACACTCCTGCTCGTATTCGCCATCACCCTGGCCCTGGGCAAGGGTTTCTGGCAGGTATTTATCGCCGTAGGCTTAACCATGTGGGTGAGCGTGGCGCGTATCATCCGCGGACAGGTGCTGGGATTACGGGAGCTGCAGTTCGTCGAAGCCACAAGGGCTTTGGGATACAGCCATTTGCGCACGATCCTGAAACATATTTTACCTAACATCCTCGGGGCCCGTGATGGTAGTGGCTGCCAGTAATTTTGCCACGGCCATCGTAGTGGAAGCGGGTCTTAGCTTCCTGGGGGGGGGGCGTACAGCCGCCACAGCCATCCTGGGGACTGATGATCAAAGAGAACTATAACTTCATTATTACCCATAACCCTTTGTTGGCGCTCGCTCCCGGGGTAGCCATCATGATACTGGTGCTGGCCTTCAACCTGTTAGGCAATGGCCTACGCGACGCGATGGATGTTAAAGGGAAATTAGCCTAGCTTTGCCCCGTAATTTTAATTTTGATTTATTAATAATTATTTTAATTTTAAACTATTATTCCAACTGAACATATGCGAGTTAAGCCTTACCTCATTGCCCTGTTATGTGTGTTTGCCCTTGCTTTTACCGCCTGTAAAAAAGGTAAAAAGGAAGTGGCGGCACTGCGGAACCTGCTGAAGAAGATCTGAAGGTAGAATTGGTGAACGCGGTATTGCCCCCACCGTAAACCCGGCGCAGGGTACCAACTTCCCATTCCAGGTAAAAGTAATGAGCAAAATGCCGCCGAAAGGGGTGAGCATTGGTGTAACGGCCACCGTGAAGTTCAGCAACACGGTAGTGCCACAGGCTAATGCGTCCGTAAGTTCTGCCGCTACAACGGATGCGGCGGTAACCAGCCTGCCCAGCCAGAACGAAGTGACCGTAACCGTGATCGTAACGTCCGTGTCTAAACCCACGAACAAAAAGGAGATCACTTTTACGGTGTTCAACAAAAATTAATACTTGCCAAATTAAACTGTATACTCGAAATCCCTCCGCCTTCTGACGGGGGATTTTTGTTTTAATAGTATATTAATCTTCTTCCTGTGCAGTTGAGAGGAATAAACCGCGGCAGTAATTGACCGACGGCGGTTGATAAGCAGGGCGAAGCCTGTCCCATCTTCCTGCATTTTTCAGTAGGTTTGCAACCATTATGCGTATAATTATTCAGGCTTCCGGCCTGTTGACTGATAGTCCGGCCGATACCGGGCATGTGTACTGGGATTTCCTGTACGCGCTTTGCGGCCAGCATGCGGACGACCGGTTTTTCCTGGTGGTGGACCGGCCCTATAATAAAAAGCTGCCTTTACCGGCCAATGCTACCGTGGTGGAGAAAGTAGCCGGTTCCGGCGCCGTGGGGCAATGGTGGTGGCGAAACTATACATGGCCCTCGCTGGTGAAAAAATACGAGGCGGACCGGGTGCTGGTAATCGACGATGTGTTGCCTACGAAAGCCGGCGTACCGGCCTGGCTGATGCTGGCGCACAAACGTAACCCGCTGCTGAGCAAGGATGCGCAGAAATACATGGGCAATTACCGCGGTGTGATCGTGCTTTCCAGTTGGATGAAACGCCAGGTGCTGGATATTTTCCCGGCCATGGAAGACCGGGTGCAGGTGATGGCCCCGGGGCCGCTGACGGCCATTCGACCGGTAGAGTGGGACGAGCGCGAGGAGTTTAAACGCGAACTCACCAACGGGGTGGAGTACTTTGCCGTGGTGGGCGCTTTTCATCCCGATAACAATATCCTGCCCCTTTTAAAGGCCTTTTCCAAGTTGAAAGGTCGCCTGCACAGTAATTTAAAACTGGTGATCGCCGGTCGTGCTACGCGCGAAGGCGCCTCCCTGGCCGATTCGTTGGCTAGCTACCGCTTCCGCGATGACGTAATATGGGTGAAAGACGCTACCGCACATCGTTTGGCACGGCTGATCGCCTCTTCGTATGCGCTGGTGCACGTAGCCACGCTCGAAGGTGTAGCCTTTCCCGTGCTCGCGGCCCAGGCGGCGCAGGTGCCGGTAGTAGCCCTGAGCGGCGGCACCGGTGAAGATGCCGGTGGAGAGGCAGCGCTGTATGCGGAACCAGGAAACATCGACGAACTGGCAGAAAAGATGGGAGCGATTTATAAAGATGAAATGTTGCGGAACAGGCTGCTGGCAAAGATTCCGGCCCCAGATCCCAACGTGGGCTGGCAGCAGTTTGCGTCCTCGGTTTGGCGACTGATGTCGGAGGAAGCGCCGGCGATCAACAATTAACACTATTTTTGCCGTTCAAAATTTAAACACCAGATGAGTAAAGTATCTACTATTCAGATAAATGTAGGGTTGGATGACCAGAAAGTGCCCGAGTCGATCGAGTGGGACGCAACGGACAGTTCCGCCGAGCGTATGAGAAAGGCCAAAGCAATGATGCTCGCTTTTTGGGACGGCGATGAAAAAACAGCGATGCGCATCGACCTGTGGACAAAACAGATGATGGTCGACGAGATGGCTGATTTCTTTTTCCAGACGCTGATGACCATGGCCGACACTTTCCAGCGTGCTACGCCTTACCACGACATGAGCAACGACCTGCGTAAGTTTGCCCAGACTTCAACAAAAAGTTCGAAGAAAAACTGAAGGAACAGGCGAAGCAATAACGAAAAATATTGCATCTTACGTAACTTTCAACAACCAGGTTAACCAAGCGTAGCTTAAAACAACGATTATGCCGTTAGAACAAACTATAAACGACGCCATCAAAACGGCGATGCTGGCCAGGAATGAAGTAGACCTGCGCAGCCTCCGCGCCATCAAAGCCGCCATCCTGGTGGCTAAAACCGCCGAAGGGGCCAATGGTGAAATCTCCGAAGCGGATGAGCAGAAGATCCTGCAGAAACTTGCCAAACAAAGAAAAGACTCCCTCGATATTTTCCGTCAGCAAAACCGTGAGGACCTCGCTGTAAAGGAAGAAGAAGAATTGCAGGTGATTGAACGCTTCCTGCCCAAGCAGCTGGACGAAGCCGAAGTTCGCGAAATACTAACAGGTATTATCGCACAGGTAGGTGCTGCCGGTCCCGGCGATATGGGTAAGGTAATGGGCGTGGCCACCAAACAGCTGGCGGGTAAAGCCGACGGTAAAATGATTTCCGGGCTGGTAAAAGAATTATTAGCGAAATAGGCGATGGCGATAGACATCATCTTCGCTATTATCTTGGTATTTGCCATATACAGGGGCTTTACCAGGGGGCTGATTGTAGCCGTGTTTTCGTTCGTGGCCTGCATGATAGGACTGGCGGCGGCGCTGAAATTGTCTTCAACGCTCTCCGTTTACCTGCAGGAACATGCGAACTTTCACGGTCGCTGGCTGCCGGTACTGTCGTTCCTGATACTTTTTCTCGGCGTGGTGCTGCTCATAAGGCTGGGCGCCAACCTGCTCGAAAAGATGGTGGAACTGGCTTTGCTGGGTTGGGTCAATAAACTTGGAGGGATATTACTTTACAGTACGATATTTATTATAATTTACAGCGTAATGCTGTGGATAGCCAACCAGTTATACTGGCTGAGCCCCGAAATAAAGCTACAATCGGCGGTGTACCCCTATATAGAAAAGATTGGGCCGTGGGTGGTAGAGCATATAGGAAAGGTATTGCCTTTCTTCCGGGACATTTTCAGCGACCTGGAAAACTTCTTTGAACAGGCAGCAACCCAATCAAATACGTAGATTGCTCGCTTCAAAGATTATTTGAATTAAGAAAAAGAATTATTTTAGCGCAAAATTGACTTTTAAGCTTAGGCGATGCATTACGAAATCAAAACAGAGGGTAAGTTTAAATTCGTGGAGGAAGGAGAAGGGGAACCACTGATATTACTGCACGGGCTATTTGGCGCATTGAGTAATTTCATGGACCTGGTAGAACATTTCAGGAAAACTCACAAAGTGGTAGTGCCTTTGCTGCCGTTATGGGACCTCAATATTCTCGATAC
This sequence comes from Chitinophaga sedimenti, assembly GCF_023156195.1. GTDB lineage: Bacteria > Bacteroidota > Bacteroidia > Chitinophagales > Chitinophagaceae > Chitinophaga > Chitinophaga sedimenti. Next base: position 4,459,343 of record NZ_JAKUKA010000001.1, on the reverse strand, counting down.
TTCTGTAGGCGGGCTGGCCAAGTATGTGCATAAATTTATCGAAACCCGGAACTATCAAAATATTCACCTGCTGGGTAACTCCCTGGGTGGACACATTGCGCTGGTTTATATCCTGAAACACCAGGAAAACGTAAAATCACTCATCCTCACCGGCAGCTCCGGCCTTTTCGAAAACGGCATGGGCGAAACATATCCGAAGAGAGGTGATTATGAATATATCAAAAAGAAAACCGAACTGACCTTCTACGATCCGAACATAGCCACCAAAGAACTGGTAGACGAGGTGTTCGATATCGTGAACAACCGCCTGAAAGTGATCAAGATCATCGCACTGGCCAAATCCGCCATCCGTCACAATCTTGGCGATGAGTTGATGGATATTACGGTGCCTACCTGCCTGATCTGGGGACAAAACGATACCATCACCCCACCGATGGTTGGCGAGGAATTCAAAAACTCATCCCGAATTCAGAACTGCACTTTGTTGACAAATGCGGCCACGCGCCCATGATGGAACAACCGGCGGAATTCAACGCCATTATGGAAACCTTCCTGGCTAAGCTCAAACAATAAGCCCGGAGACCTGACCGTTATTTTACCGCGGGGTCTATGTCCCTTCGCTGTGCGCCTGCACAATTTTACCGCTATGCCATTTCTTGCCATCTGCCGTAATTTTTGCCTGGTAGTGTCTGCGTTTGGAATATTCTTTGTTATTATTGCAGTACAATCCAAATGAACATTATGCTGGCCCAGGAACTCATATCATCTGTAATACCGGTATTGCATCCGATGGATACCGGAGCCAAGGCTTTGCGCCTGATGAATGAATATCATCTGTCGCAACTGCCAATGGTCATGGAGAACAAGTACGTGGGGTTATTGGAGGAAGATGATGTTATTGACTGGGAAGACCCGGACATGTTGCTGCAACAGGCCACCGGCGAGCTGTTTAAGCCCGCCATCCTGGAAGGCGCTCATTTTTACGAAGCCCTCAAGCTTTTTCACGACTTCAAATTATCTGCCCTGCCTGTTGTAAACCGCGACAACGAGTACCGGGCGTGATCACGAAAGATAATCTGCTGGCCGTACTGGCCATGTATAACGGTGTTAAGGAACCCGGCGGCCTCGTGGTGCTGGAAGTAGGTCCGCGCGATTACAGTCTTGCTGAAATCGCGCGTATCGCTGAGTCCAACGACGTGACCCTGCTCTCCGTAAACACCATCACCAATCCCGCCACCGGTAAACTGGAAGTGCTCCTGAAAACCAACCGGCAGGATTTACAGGGGCTCGTAGCCACCTTCGAACGCTTTAACTACGTGATCAAATACACGTTCAGTGAAGAACTGGAAGAAGACCTCGTAAAGAAAAATTACGAATTGCTCATGACCTACCTGAGCATGTAACCTGATGTACAGACGCCTGCAATTGCTTATTCCCTGCCTGCTCACACTGGCGATCGCACCGGTTTGGGGGCAAACGGCACAACCGTTGCAGGTGGTGAGTGACGAAGGCTACATCGTAGTACGCCACATCATCGTTTCAGGGAATAAGAAAACACGCAACTCCATCATCCTCCGCGAGCTCGGTACCGTACCAGGCGACACCATCAAACTAAAAGAATTATCCGCCACCCTCGAAGCCAGGCGCAAGCAACTACTCAACACCTCCCTGTTCCTGAACGTAACCTCCAATGTTAAAAACTGGGTTGGAAACGAGGCCGACATCGAGTTTGAGGTCTGGGAACGATGGTACACCTTCGCGTTCCCCATCTTTAAACTCGCCGATCGCAACTTTAACCAGTGGCTGGTGGAGCAAAAGGGTAGCATAGACCGCGTGAACATCGGTGTAAAAGCTTTCCAGGATAACCTTACCGGCCGCGCCGACGAAATGAAGGCCGAGTTGCAGATAGGGTACACCCAGCGTGCGGTGCTGGCTTACGAACTTCCTTATGTTGATAAGAAATATCGTCACGGCCTCGGTTTCGTATTTTCCTATAGCCGTAACCGGGAGGTAAACGATAGCACTGCCGATAACAAACAACACTTCTACCGCCGCGACGATTTCCTGCGCCGCAATTTTTCAGCCGGCATCAGTTATACCTATCGCAAAGCGATCAATACCCGCCACCAGGCTTACCTCACATATAACGACGAGAATGTAGACGACTCTGTTGCGATCCGCAACCCGCAATACCTGGTGATGGCCGCACCCGTGCACGTTTCCTGACCTTCCTGTACCGGGTGAGTTACCGGGATGCCGACAGCTGGCAGTTTCCGCTGAAAGGTATATCCATACAGGGGAGCTGGAAAAAACAGGCATTCCGCCGCTCGACGATATCAACAACCTGCGCATCCGTTTACGGGTAGCGAAATACTGGCAGCTGGCGCCTAAAACCTACGGGGCATTGGGTTTGCGGGCACAGGCTAAGTTCAGTGCCGAACAGCCCTATGTAGCCCAAAAGGCAATGGGCTATAATGATGATTATTTAAGAGGATATGAATACTATGTAGTGGATGGTACCAGCTTCGCGATCGTTAAATCTACGTTACGCCAGCAGCTGCTCGCCACCAGTTTCCGCCTGCCCGTGGTGCCGCGGAAGTTCAGCCAGGTGCCCGTCCGCATTTTCGCGAAAGCGTATGCCGATGCGGGTTATACCTACAGCAAATTCCCGGGCGATGGCTTCCTTAACAACCGGATGTTATACAGCGGCGGCGCCGGACTGGAAATCGTGTCGTTTTACGATACCGCCATCCGCTTCGAATACAGCGTTAACCAGTTCGGCGAAAAAGGACTATTTTTACACGCTAAGCTGGACATGTAACCGTTAACGTCAACTAATTTTTGCGCATGCAGATCGCTATTTACAGCAGGGGATTCAATGAAGATGACATAGATGATATCAGGCTGTTGCTCAATGAATTGCTGCGACAGGAAATTACCCCGTGATCTATGAACCTTTTTACAAGGAATTACGGCTACGCCTGGAACTGAGCCGGGAAGTGGAAACATTCTCCGACGGCGCGGGCCTCACCGCCAAAGTGGAATGTCTGATCAGTCTGGGTGGCGACGGTACCCTGCTGGATACCGTTACATTCGTGCGCGACAAAGATATTCCCGTACTGGGCGTGAACTTCGGCCGCCTCGGCTTTTTGGCCACGACCGGCCGCGAAGATATTCACCAGCTGGTACGCGCCCTGGTGGCGCGCAGTTACGTGGTGGACGAACGTAGCCTCATTCACCGGATGCCAGTGTGCCCCTGTTCGGCGACGTGCCTTATGCCCTGAACGAATTCACGATCCATAAAAAGATACGTCCGCGATGGTGAAGGTGCATACCTACCTGAACGGCGAGTTTCTCAATACCTATTGGGCAGATGGCCTTATTGTGGCCACGCCTACCGGCTCTACCGGTTACTCGCTCAGTTGCGGCGGCCCTATTGTGTTTCCCGAGGCGAGTAACTTTGTAATTACCCCGGTTGCCCCGCACAACCTGAATGTTCGTCCGCTCGTTATTCCGGACGACCAGTACTTTCTTTTGAAATTGAAGGCCGGAGCGACCAGTTTATCTGCACGCTGGACTCACGGATGGAGATTATCGATAACCGTGTGCAACTGGCCGTGAAAAAGGAGGCTTTCCCCATGAAGCTGCTGCGGATGAACGAGGCCAACTTCCTGCATACCCTGCGCAATAAATTGCTTTGGGGTATCGATACCCGTAACCGCGGGAAGTAAACGCCGCTTTGTTCCATACCAAAAAGCTGTATTTTACGTTTTTAGTCTTGTTTATGCGTCATCCAATCAACTATTTGCAGTGTTTAAAGGCCTTTGGGCTGGGCATCGCTTTTTTGTGCCTCACGGGAGCAACTGCCAGCGCGCAGAAAGAATTGCAATATACCGGGGAGCTGGGCTTTACAGCCGGCGGCGCCCACTATTTCGGGGACCTCAACACCCGGTATGCACTCAATGCCATTAAGCCGACCGTAGGTATCTACTACCGCAAATACTTCAACGATTATGTAGGCGCCAGGGCGCACTTCCGCTTTTCGCAACTGGGCTACTCCGACGTGTACAATACCAACGAATTCCAGAAAAGCCGCAACCTGAGTTTTAATTCGGACATCTACGAACTGGCTTTACAGGGCGACTTTAACTTTTTCCGTTTTGAACCCGGGAGCGAGGAATACCGCTTTACCCCCTATTTTACAGGCGGTATGTCGATTTTTCACTTTAACCCGTACGCCATGTACCAGGGGCAGAAGTATTTCCTGGAACCGATGCGTACCGAAGGCCGGGGACTGGCAGCGTACCCGGACCGTAAAACATACAGCCTGATCAACTATGCGTGGCTGATCGGCGGCGGCGTAAAATACAGCATCAACAGCCGCATGAACCTGGGCGTGGAAGTATTGTACCGCTTCACCGGCACCGATTACCTGGATGATGTGAGCACCACTTACATCGGCGTGGATAACTTCCCCCTGGGGCCCGACGGGCAGCCGACGATGGCGGCGATCTTACAGGACCGTTCCTCGGCCGTTGGTCAAACGATCGGGGTAGCCGGCAGGCAGCGTGGAAATAGCCGCGACAGGGATCATTTTGCCTCGGTTGAAATTACTTTTGGCATCCTCTTCACTTCCTATAAATGCAAATTCTGATAGGCCCATCCACTGGGCCTTTGCGCATTATGTAGATAAAGTTTTTTTAACGTTTTAGCGGCTTTCCGTTAAAACTACGTTAAAACAACCTGCCTCTCTTGGCGGGTAGCTCCATAAGGGTATTTTTGTATCTTTGCACACTTTTAGTAAATCTGTATTAACACGCCTACATACATGAGTTTGAAGGATCAATTAGACCTGCAGCGTATGCCGCGTCACATCGCCGTCATTATGGACGGCAACGGCCGATGGGCTAAAGAACGCGGACAGGACCGGTTGTATGGGCATCACGAGGGAGTGGAAAGTGTGCGGAATATCGTAGAAGCCTGTGCAGAATTAGGGGTAGGATATCTTACCTTATATGCTTTTTCTACCGAGAACTGGGACCGCCCGGCTTATGAAGTGAATGGCATCATGGAACTGCTCGTCAGCACTATCCGCAAGGAGGTGGCCACGCTTTCCAAAAATAACATCCGGTTGCACGTAATCGGTGATATGGAAATGCTACCTGGCAATGCACGCCTGGAGATGGAGGAGGCCATGACGATTACAGAGAACAATACCGGGTTAAACCTGGTAATGGCGCTTAGCTACAGCTCCCGGTGGGAAATTGTACGCGCGGCCCGCAACATCGCGAAAGATACCCGCGATGGCAAATTACAACCTGAGGACGTAACACCAGAGGTCTGGGAAAAATACCTGTGCACCGCAAAATCCCGGACCCCGAATTAATGATAAGGACAAGTGGAGAATGCCGTATCAGTAACTTCTTACTTTACCAGTTGGCTTACGCAGAGCTGTATTTCACCAATACGCGCTGGCCGGACTTTAGAAAAGAGAACCTATACGAAGCCATCTTAAATTTTCAAACCAGAGAACGTCGTTTTGGCAAAACAAGCGACCAAATACAGCAGAATGAAGAAATTGTTTCCTAAAAGCTTACTGGCCATAGTGTTATGTTGCAGTGCAGGAATGAGTGTGTCTGCCCAGCAGAAAGACACCCTCCCAACCAAACAACCAGAAGCCGTGCCACTGGACCTGGACAATCCACAACAGTACGAAATAGCCGACATCGCCATTTCCGGCACGCAATTCCTGGACAAACAGCTGCTCATCTCGCTGTCTGGCCTCAATGTGGGCGACAAAGTGATCCTGCCGGGTGATCACTTTCGAAAACAATTGCTACCCTCTGGTCGCAGCGCTTCTTCTCCAACATTGCCATCTACATTACTAAAATAGAAGCCAATAAAATCTGGCTCGAAATAGAACTGACCGAAAAGCCCCGTATGAGTACCGGGAGTTCATCGGCATCAAAAAGTCTGAAAAGGATGAACTGGTTACCAAAATCGGCCTCCGTAAAGGAAGCGTGGTAACCGAAGCACTCAAGCAGAACGCCGTTACCCAGATACATAACTACTATGCGGACAAAGGTTTCCGTAACGTAGTAACCCGGGTAGAGGAGCAAAACGATCCCCGCCAGCAGAACAGCGCAAAAGTGCTCTTCTACGTGAGCAAAGGTGGTAAAGTGCGGGTGAACTCCATCAACTTCGTGGGTAACTACAACCTGGCAGACAATAAACTGAAAAAGAAAATGAAGGGTACCAAGGAGATGAGCCGGCTCACCCTGCACCCCGATGATAAAACAGTATATGTTGACAGCGTAAAAGAGAAATCCGACTACTGGAAAGAAATGGGTTTCCTTTCTGCCACCCGCACCCCGGAGGCGCTGGACCCTTACTTCCGCTTTCACGTATTCGCCAACTCGAAGTTCAACGACGGTAAATATTTTGAAGATAAAGAAAAGCTGATCGCGTACTACAATGCCCAGGGTTACCGCGATGCGGTGATCGTACGCGATACTACTTATCCTTCCTACCGCAATAACCTCAACATCGATATTGAGGTGGAAGAAGGTAAAAATACTACTTCGGTAACATTGGCTGGAAAGGTAATACCGTGTACAGCGACTCCGTTCTGGCACGCATCCTCGCAATCAAAAAAGGCGACGTATATAACCCGGAACTGCTCGAAAAACGCCTCGGTAAACAAATGAGCCCCGAAGGCGGCGACATCACCGGGTACTACATGGACTTCGGTTACCTGTTCTTCCGTATTGACCCGGTTGAAATCGGCATCCGCGGCGATACCATCGACTACGAGATCCGTATGGTGGAAGGACCGAAAGCGACGATCAACGCCATTACCCTGGCAGGTAACGAAAAAACGAACGATCACGTGGTGATCCGCGAGCTGCGCACCTTCCCCGGTGACGACTTCAGCCGCGCAAACCTGATCCGTTCTCAACGTGAGATCTCTACCCTTGGCTTCTTCGATCCTGAGAAAATCGGTATTACGCCGGTGCCGGACGCAAGCCGTGGTACAGTGGATATTGATTACACCGTAGTAGAAAGAGCCAACGACCAGTTGGAGCTGTCTGCAGGATGGGGTGGTTACATCGGTTTGACCGGTACCACAGGTGTTACCTTCAATAACTTCTCTATTAAAAACATCTTCAGAAAAGAAACCTGGGATCCTTTACCGAGCGGCGACGGCCAGAAACTGTCTGTTCGCATCTCCTCCAATGGTAAAGCATACCGTTCCTATAACTTCTCGTTCACAGAACCCTGGCTGGGCGGCAAAAACGTAACCCGTTCTCTGTAAGCTTCTACAGTACTTACCAGAACCCGAACGCGTACGCCGAGTATTATGGTCAGACCGTTACCAACGCGGGTGCTTACTTCCGTGTAATGGGCGGTTCTATCTCGCTGGGTAAACAGCTGAAATGGCCGGATGACTATTTCTCCCTGATGTATTCCATCAACTACCAGCGTTATAAACTGAACAAATTCAACTACTTTAACATTTCTGGCTTCGACAGCGGTATTTCGAACAACCTTAGCTTCCGCCTGACATTGGCGCGTTCTTCGGTTGACCAGCAGATTTTCCCGCGCAGTGGTTCCAGCTTCATGTTGTATGGTCAGTTTACACCGCCGTACTCTACGTTCAACCCGGAAAGGAATTACAAGGCCGAACCGGTACAGGACCAGTTTAAATTTATCGAGTACCAGAAATATCGCTTTAACGCGGAATGGTATGTGCCTTTGACCAAACCGGTTGGCAGCGACAACAAATCGCTGGTACTGAAAGTAGCGACCAAGTTTGGTTACATCGGCAGCTACAACGACCGCACAACACTTTCGCCGTTCGGACGTTTTGAACTGGGTGGTGATGGTTTGAGTAACTTCGCGGTATATGACCGTGATATCATTTCGCAGCGTGGTTATCCTTTGTACTACACCTCCAACCCGAAACTGAACCCGGAAAGCGGTCAGCCGATAGGTTACCAGGGCTTTACCATCTTCAACAAATATGTGATGGAAGTACGTTATCCGTTCAGCCTGAACCCGAGCTCCACGATCTTTGGTCTGGCGTTCCCGGAGGCAGCCAATGGTTACCGCGACTTTAAAGACTATAACCCGTTCCGCCTGCGCAGGTCTGTAGGTTTGGGCGCACGCTTCTACCTGCCGATGTTCGGCCTGTTAGGTTTCGATTACGGTATTGGTCTTGACAGGTTGAAACCGGGCGGTGGTTTGAAAGATGCAGCTAAATTTACCTTCATGCTGGGCTTCGAACCGGAATAACAGAGATGGACGAAAAAGGGAATGCTGATTTTTTCAAATTATTATATATTGCAAATCCCGGCCAGACAGACGACAGGCGCGCGAGAACAGCTTAGGGCATGGTATTTGCAATTTCGACCCTCAAATAACGTAAAATGAAAAAACTACTTATCACAGCTGCCATATTGCTGACCACTGTAATTGGCGCAACAGCGCAGCGTTACTGTGTGATAGATACGAAATACATCCTTGAAAGTATCCCCGATTACAAGGAAGCGCAAACAAAACTGGACGCCATTGCAGATCAGTGGCAGAAAGAGATAGATGCGAAGTTCCGGGACGTAGATAAGATGTACAAATCTTACCAGGCCGAGCAGGTGATGCTGACAGAGGAGCTGAAACGCAAAAGGGAAGATGAAATAGTGGCAAGGGAAAAAGACGCGAAGGAGTTGCAGAAAAAACGTTTTGGTTACGAGGGTGATCTCTTTAAGAAAAGAGAAGAACTGGTAAAACCGATCCAGGACAGGATTTACAATGCCGTACAAAAGATGGCGGCTTCCGGGATGTACGACTTCGTACTGGATAAATCGGCCGGGATAACCGTTATTTTCTCTGATCCGAAACTGGACAAAAGCGAGGATATATTGAAGACCCTTGGCGTAAAAAAGTAACCTTATAAACCAATTTTTATCTAAAACAACAACTAAGTGAACATCATGAAGAAGTACGTAATTATTGCACTGGTTGCGTTTTCCGCTATGGTCAGCGTAAAAGCGTCGGCGCAAAGCAAAATCGCGCATATCAATGCGTCGGAGTTGCTGCAGCTGATGCCGGAGGCGAAGGGCGCATCGGAACAGCTGGAGCAATTTGCAGCAGGGCTGGACAAAGAACAGCGCGCGCTGGTGGAAGAGTATAACAAACAGATGTCTGCCTTCGACTCAACCGCGGCTAAACTCACCGAAGCCACCAAACAGGCGAAGATCAAAGAAATTCAGTCTACTCAGGCCAGAATCCGAGAATTCAATGCCGGTGCAGACCAGAAAATCAACACTAAAAAACAGGAATTATTAAAACCGGTTCTTGATAAAGCCAGGAAAGCGATCGACGACGTGGCGAAAGAAAAGGGTTACGGTTATGTAATCGATAACTCAGAAGGCATTTTGCTGGTTTACCCGGCAGCAGACGACCTGATGGCGCCTGTTAAAGCAAAACTCGGAATTAAATAATCAACCTATACCAAAAAACTTTATACCATGAAGAAATATATAGTGATCCTGGCTGTAGCCGTTGCAGGTCTGTTCAGCATCAACGCAAGCGCTCAATCTAAAGTAGCACACATCAACTCCCAGCAGCTGGTAGAAGCCATGCCGGAAGCTAAAACAGCCCAGACTAAAATCCAGGCTTATGCTGACACGCTGGACCGTGACTTCAAATCGATGCAGGACGAACTGCAGACGCAGGCAAAAGAGCTGGACACCAAAGCTCCTACGATGAGCCCGAACATGATCGAAATGAAGCAAAAACAACTGCAGGACATGCAGCGTAACATACAGGCTTTCCAGCAGAGCGCTTCTCAGCAGATCGAAATGAAACAATCTCAGCTGATGAAACCAGTTATCGATAAAGCTAAAAAAGCGATCGAAGACGTTGCGAAAGAAAAAGGTTACACCTACGTAATCGACACTTACCAGGGTACTTTACTCGTTACCCCCGCTGGCGACGACATCCTGGCACTGGTAAAAACGAAACTGGGTATCAAATAATTACCGCTCCGGCGGAGGAAAAAGGGAAACGGCCCCGGTTCGTTTCCCTTTTTCATTTTTTAAGGCAAAGGGCATTGATATTTCGAATAATTTCTCCTACCTTTGCCTTCCGTTTTAAAACGGGGTGATAGTATCCTGTCCGGTTGGATGGGTTAATTAGTACAGGAAAAAAACAAAAAATTTAAGATGAAACGTACTTTTCAACCGCATAATAGACGCAGAAAGAGCGTTCACGGTTTCAGAAAGAGAATGGAAACTGCTAACGGCCGTAAAGTATTGGCGTCTCGCAGGGCTAAAGGTAGAAAGAAACTGACAGTTTCCGACGAGCGCAAGCTGAAGTAATCTATTTGAGATAAATACCACTGTATCATAAGAACTTATTCTTTTAACAAGGAAGAAAGGTTAAAGAGCAGGAAACTGATTGAAACGCTTTTTCGAAACGGAAAAGCGTTTTCTGTTTTTCCATACCGCGTGATTTATATGCCCACGCAGCTGCCTGTAAACAAGTACCCCGTACAGGCAGGCTTTACCGTGTCCAGCCGCAATTTTCCCCATGCGGTAGACCGTAACCGCATTAAACGCCTGAGCCGCGAATGTTACCGCATGCAAAAGCAGGCGCTGTACGACGCCGTTAAAGCCCGGGATAAACAGGTAGCCGTCTTTTTCATCTATACCGATAAAAAAATAGCCGACCTGGCCACCCTGCGCCATAAATTTTCGGTAATTTTAAATCGCTTGCAGAAAGAAATTGCGGCCGACGGAAAGTAATTCCCCGGCCTTTACCAACTAATGATCCGGACTATGAGGCGTTTCCTGATTTTGCTGAGTTACCCGTTTATTTTTCTCATCAAAATATACCAATGGGGCATTTCCCCGTTATTAGGGGCAAACAAATGCCGCTACACGCCCACCTGTTCGCAGTACGGCCTGGAGGCATTCCGGAAATATGGTATTTTTAAAGGAGCTTATCTTACTATTCGCCGCATCCTCTCGTGCAATCCCTGGGGCGGCCATGGTTACGATCCCGTTCCTTGATTTTGAAATCGTTATACATAAATTACACCTATGAGGAAGCTCCATAAACGCGTCGCTATCACCCTCCTGGTCGTGAGTATCGGCATTACCGCCTTCTCCGATAACGACAAATACTTCCAGATCGCTAAAAACCTCGATATTTTCGCGGCTTTCTACCGCGAGCTGAATACGTACTACGTAGATGACCTGCCGGCCGAAAAACTCATGCAAAGAGGCATAGAGGCCATGTTGGAGGAAACGGACCCGTACACCGATTTCGTTTCCGAAGAAAACCTGGACGACCTGAAGTTCATGGCTACCGGCAAATACGGCGGCGTAGGCATCTCCATCTTTACCCGGGGCGACTCTACCGCCATTACCGATGTGTACGAGGGCAGTCCGATGCACCGCGCAGGCATCCACGCCGGCGACGTGATCCTTTCCCTCGACGGGAAAAGCGTCAAAGGCTGGGAGCAGGAAAACATCAGCCGCATCCTGAAAGGCGCGGCGGGTACACCCCTGGAAATGACCGTACGTCATCCGCTGACCAATACGCAGAAAACGGTGAAAATTAACCGGGAAGAAATTGCGGTACGCCCGGTGAGCTTCTCCGGGATCGTAAAACCCGGTATCGGTTATATCAAGATGACACAGTTCACGGAGAACAGCGGTCACCTCGTACAGGAAGCCTTCGAAAAATTAAAGCAGAACAACCCAACGATGAAAGGCGTGATCCTGGATCTGCGCGGCAATCCCGGCGGCCTGCTGGAGGAAGCCGTAGCGGTGTCGAATATCTTCATCGATAAAAATAAACTGATCGTCAGCACCAAAGGCAAGGTAAAAAGCTGGGACCGCGAATACCGCACCACGCAGGCGCCTTCCGACATACAACTGCCCCTGGTAGTACTCACCAGCCGCACCTCCGCTTCGGCTTCCGAAATAGTGGCCGGCGCCGTGCAGGACCTGGACCGCGGCGTAGTGGTAGGACAGCGTTCCTACGGAAAAGGCCTGGTGCAAACCACGCGCCCGCTGCCTTACAACGCTAAGCTGAAAGTGACCACTGCGAAGTATTATACGCCCAGCGGACGTTGTATCCAGGCGATTGATTACTCGCATCGCAACGAGGACGGTGAGGCGGAATTTGTGCCGGACAGTCTCCGTAAAGCCTTTGCCACCGTGGCTGGTCGACCGGTGAAAGACGGTGGTGGCATTGAACCCGATGACAAAACAGAAGCTGAAACCATTAGCCAGGTAGCGATTACGCTGCTCCGTAAACAGTACATCTTCGATTATGCGACGCAGTACTATTATGCGCATCCAAAAACGCCCGCCATCAGTGAGTTTAAGCTCACCGAAGCCGAGTTCGACGATTTTGTACGTTACCTCGATGGCAAGGACTACAGCTATAAAACCCGCAGTGAAGAAGCATTAGAGAACTTCAGCAACACGGCCCGTAAAGAGAAATACTACGATGCCGTATCCAAAGAGTTTGATGCGCTGCAGGCGAAAATGAAACACGATAAAAAGCAGGACCTGCTCAAGAATAAAACCGAGATCCGCCAGTTGCTGGAGGAGGAAATCATGAATCGCTATTACCTCCAGAGAGGCCGTATTGAAACGGGCCTGGCCTGGGATAACGATGTGCTGGAAGCGGTGTCGTTGCTGCAACAGCCGGCGAAATACCATGCGTTGCTGACGTTGGCAAAGAAGTAAATTATACACTTTATGGAAGCCCTGCATCTGAGGATGCGGGGCTTTTTTTTATGCCGCTCCGGCGGCTCCGTTTAGGGGCTATCTCCCCTCCCGCACGTAATTAAATTATGATTTACAGAACGTTTGCGGTAATTTAAACCCTACGTCATGAACCATTACTCACGAAAAAGCTAACGAATTATGTCTATGAACTCCGAAGGGAACTCACGCCGCGGCTTTATTACCAAACTAGCCAAAAGCATGGTGGGCGCTACTTTGCTCCCGAACATCATTACAGCGGCCGACAGGCAGCGCAACCTCATGCTGCTGTCGCGCGAAAAAGGACACTATAGTCCGAACGATAACATCCAGATTGCGCTGATCGGCGCCGGTGGTATGGGTACTGCCGATGCTAATACGGCTATTACCGTACCCGGCGTAAAACTCGTCGCCGCCTGCGACCTGTATGACGGCCGCCTGGCGGATGCGAAAAAAAAATACGGTGCAGACATTTACACCACCCGCGACTACCGCGAAATCCTTGAGCGTAAAGACATCGACGCGGTGATTATTGCTACACCTGACCACTGGCACAAAGACATTTCTGTTGCGGCCATGAACAAAGGCAAATCCGTGTATTGCGAAAAGCCGATGGTGCATGACGTGAGCGAAGGTCCTGCCGTTGTGGAAGCACAAAACAAAAACAAAGTAGTATTCCAGGTAGGCAGCCGGGGCGTAAGCTCACTGGGTAACGAAAAAGCCCGTCAGCTGCTGAAAGAAGGCGCCATAGGACAATTAAACTATGCAGAAGGCTTCTGGGCGCGTATGTCGCCCTTCGGCGCATGGCAATACCCTATTCCTGCAGATGCTTCAGAAAAAACAGTAGGCTGGGATACTTATCTTTCTAATACCACTAAACGTAAGTTTGATCCATTGCGCTTTTTCCGCTGGCGTAACTACCGCGATTATGGTACCGGCGTATCCGGCGACCTGTTCGTACACCTGTTTTCCAGCCTGCACCTGGTAACCGGTTCTATGGGCCCGGAAAAGATCATGGCAACGGGCGGTCTGCGTTACTGGAAAGATGGCCGCGAAGTACCGGACATTATGCTTGGTATGTTCGACTATCCTGAAACCAATATCCATCCTGCCTTTAACCTGTCGCTGCGCGTAAACTTCGTGGACGGTACCGGTGGTACCAACTACCTGCGTATGGTGGGCAGTGAAGGTTCTATGACGGTAGAGTGGGATAAAGTAACGCTGTATCGCAATAAAACATATGCCGCATCGGACGATCCGTTGCTACAAACGAAACAGGGCCAGCAAAATGGCAAACAGTACGTGTACGAACGCAAACAGATGCTGGACCCCGACAAGCTGGAATATGCTGCGGAAGAAGGTTACAAAGGCGCGCACTTCGATCACTTCTACAACCTGTTTAACGCGATGCGTACAGGCGGCAAAGTGAGCGAAGATGCACTGTTTGGCTACCGTGCAGCTGCTCCTGCACTGCTGTGTAACGACAGTTACTTCTCCAACAAAATCATTTATTGGGATCCGAAAAACCTGAAAACCGTATCAAAATAAAATATGAAACAGATTGTAATCGCGGCAGCAGCCGTAACATTTATGGCCTGCGGTAATGCCGGCAACACCAATAACAAAGATTCCGTGACCACTACGGGTGACACCACCGCTACAACGGCGCCTTCGGCAGACAATACCCTTACGGCCGACGAAACTGCGCAGGGCTGGAAGCTGCTGTTTAACGGCAGCTCGCTTGACGGATGGCGGGTGTATAAAGACCGTACTTCCAATACCTGGTCGGCCGATAGCGGCACGATGCACTGCAAAGGCAGCAGCACCGATAAAAGCGATCTGCGTGGCGACCTGATCACCACCGGCGAGTACGGCAACTTTGAATTTGAAGCAGACTGGAAACTGGCGCCACAGGGCAACAGCGGCATATTGTACCTCGTTACCGAGGAGTTTGACGCGCCCTACCTGAGCGGCCCCGAGTACCAGATCATCGACGATAACAACTTCCCGGAGAAGCTGGAAGACTGGCAGAAAACGGGCGCTAACTACGCCATGAACCCGCCGCTGGTAATGGCTGCGAAGCCCATCGGCGAATGGAACCACACTAAAATTGTCGTGAACAAAGGGCATGTGGAGCATTGGCTAAACGGGCAGAAAACCGCTGAAACCGAGATGTGGAGCGATGATTGGAACAAGGCGAAAGCTACGGGCAAATGGAAGGATGCGAAGGGATACGGTATGGCCAAGAAAGGGCACATTGCCTTACAGGACCACGGCAGCGAAATCTGGTTCAAAAATGTAAAAATAAAAGAACTGTAGTAGCAGCATAAAAAAGGGAGAAGCACATCGCTTCTCCCTTTCTTTCAAATAAGATGAGCCTTATTTAGCAGCGTCGAAACGTTTTGCAATTTCATCCCATTTTACCAGGTTCCAGAAAGCGGTCAGGTATTCGGCGCGACGGTTCTGGTATTTCAGGTAATAAGCATGTTCCCAAACGTCCACGCCCAACAGCGGAGTGCCTTTTACTTCGGCAACATCCATCATCAGGTTGTCCTGGTTAGGCGTAGAGCTGATTTCCAGTTTGCCGTCTTTCGCCAGCAACCATGCCCAGCCAGAACCGAAACGGGTCATGCCGGCAGCGTTAAATTTCTCTTTGAACGCGTCGAAAGAACCGAAAGCACTGTTGATAGCGTCGGCCAGTTTGCCGGAGGGAGCGCCGCCTGCATTAGGTGCGAGGCTGGTCCAGAAGAAGCTGTGGTTCCAGTGACCGCCGCCGTTGTTACGTACAGCAGGGCTGATTTTACCAGCATTAGCCACCAGTTCTTCCAGCGATTTATTTTCATTTTCGGTACCCGCCACCGCTTTATTCAGGTTATCTACATAAGCCTGATGGTGCTTGCCATGGTGGATTTCCATTGTTTGTTTATCAAAGTGCGGCTCCAGCGCATCGAAAGCATACGGTAAGCTTGGGAGTGTAAATGCCATGATCCAATTTTTATTGGTTAAATAATAATCGATTAAGTCTTAAAAGTCATCAAATTTAGTACCTAATAGCATAAATGACAAAAGGTTTAACGCATCGTAAGCATTTTTGTATTAAATTAGTAAATATGTAACCCCTCTGTTAACGTCCGAAATCAGAACAGCAAGAAGGAGGGACCCCTATACGAGGAGTGAGACTGGCTCGCATTACATTAGTGTTATATTTACATATAAGTGTTACAACGGTTAAATTACTTTTTACTATATTCGTATAGTCGTAAACCGTTAGTTTCACTATTGTTTGTTTAAAAGATAAAATATGCAGGACCAGGGGCACAGCACACCGCGACTCTCCAGATGCGCAGCTATCGGAGAATGCTCGACTAGGCAGCCAGTTACAGCAGTATCAATCCATTGTTCAGCAGATGCCTGCAATGGTGTATATTTCGAATATTGACCAGCAGTCTGTTACGTGGTGTAACAAAACGATGGAAGACACAATCGGTTACAGCCTCGATGAAATCAAATCATTAGGCCCCAGTTTTTTCCCCAGTATTATGCACCCCGACGATGCTATGATCACTGCCGTTTCCATCCAGTCTTTCCGGGAAAATAAAAACCTGTTCGGAGGTGTATTGCGTGTTAAAAAGAAAGACACCGATTATTGGTTTTGGGTGGTAGGTCTCGGCCAGCCATACACTTTCGATGAACAGGGCAACGTGGTAGACGTCATCTGCACCTTCCTTGATTTTTCGCTGGCAACTGATACCAGCAGCCAGATCAGCGAAGCCTTGCGGGATGTACTGCGGCGTCGCAACGAAGACGTAATTAATAAATTGACGAACAGGGAAAAGGTAATTTTTACCCTGGCCGCGCAAGGCTTCAACAATAAAGAGATAGCGGAAAAATTAAGCCTGAGCCGCTATACGGTAGAGACACACCGGAAAAATATAAGGTTAAAACTAAAGGTGAGAAATACATCAGAACTGGTGGCCCTGGCCAAACAAACAGGTATCCAGTAATAGCCTCAATTGCCCCTTAATCAATATTTTTGTATTATTTTTTTAACATAAAGCTCCCGTAAACGCAACCTGACATTGGATTTGAAGGCCGATATTATTTATATTTTTCTTAACATAAAGCCCTGAAAAATACCCAAGCTTGGGTATTTCCTGGCGTGTTAATCTCAAGTAATTTAGTACGCGATATTGAGGAGTTCATTTTAGATAGCTTAGTAATAACTTTACTTATCACTATGATAACCGACGAACAAGCCTATTTTATCCTGGATCTCGAAGAAAATGCCACATCCGAAGAGATTATAGCAAGATATGAGGCCTTAAAAGACCAGTACAAAAAAATCAAGGAAGAAACGGAGGATTTGAAGACCCGCCTGGCTTATCAATTAAAACAGATCGAGTTAGACGATGCATTCATATACTTAAGAAAATGCCAGAAGATACAGTAGTACAGCAGTACTGCTTTGCCATTAAAGAGACCGGACTTTCATTCATTGTTTGTTAACCCAACAAACTTGTTTGAAGTCCGGCACATGGCAACCGATGTAAGCGCCCCATCCCCCGCAAAACCCCTGTTTACCGATTTGACAGATTGTGATTGATTTTATATTACATTTATACTGTAGTTAAAATCATCTCAAGCTATGGATAATATCCTGTTACCTGTCATTATCGCCCTGGTTGTGCTCATCTTGTTTACCTGCTTCGTAACGGTGCAGCAGGGAACCATTGGCGTTACGACCATTTTTGGTAAGTATAACCGCATCCTGTTCCCCGGGTTGAATTTTAAGATTCCCCTCATCGAAAAGGTATTTAAGCGCATCTCGATCCAGAACCGCTCCGTTGAACTGGAGTTCCGGCCATTACCGTGGACCAGGCGAACGTGTATTTTAAAGCCATGTTGCTGTATTCTGTACTGAACCAGGAGGAACAAACGATTAAAAACGTGGCCTTCAAGTTCATGGACGAGCGCAGTTTCATGCAGGCCCTGGTGCGTACCATCGAAGGGTCTATCCGTGGTTTTGTGGCCACTAAAAGGCAGAGCGAAGTCCCGGGCCTGCGCCGCGATATTACCGAGCACGTAAAGGAACAGATCGACCAGATACTGGAAGAGTGGGGCTTTCACCTGCAGGACCTCCAGATGAACGATATTACTTTTGATGATGCGATCATCCGCTCCATGGCGCAGGTGGTGGCCTCTAACAACCTGAAAGCCGCGGCCGAAAACGAAGGCCAGGCGCTGCTTATCACTAAAACCAAGGCGGCCGAAGCAGATGGTAACGCGATCAAAATCGCCGCGGAAGCAGAAAGGCAGGCGGCGCAGCTGCGGGGGCAGGGTGTAGCACTGTTCCGCGAAGAAGTGGCCAAAGGTATGTCTATGGCGGCGAAAGAAATGCAGCAGGCCAACCTCGACACGTCGGTGATCCTCTTTTCTATGTGGACCGAAGCCATTAAACACTTCTCGGAAAACTCCAAAGGCAACGTGATCTTCCTCGATGGTTCGTCCGAAGGCATGGACAAAACGATGAAGCAGTTAATGAGTCTGAATAAGTTGATGGAAAACAAACAAATGGCATAAACAAAAAGGACCGGCAAGCGCCGGTCCTTTTTGTTTTATCTTTTGGCCGCGAAGAAATCCTTCACCAGTTTTAAGCAATCGTCTGCCATCAACCCGTATTCAATTTTTGTTTTGGGATGAAAGGGCGATTTGTCTCCCGTTACCCGCCGGTAGCCATTTTTATCGTCCTGCGCACCATACACCACGCGGCCGATTTTGCTCCAGTATAATGCGCCGGAGCACATCACGCAGGGTTCCAGCGTTACATAAATGGTGGCTTCCATCAGGTATTTACTGCCAAGGGTATTGAACGCAGCTGTGATGGCGATCATTTCCGCATGCGCGGTACAATCGTTCAAACGCTCTACCTGGTTGTGCCCGCGCCCGATGATCTGCCCGTTCATGACTACTACGGCGCCAATGGGCACTTCGCCATCTTCGCCCGCCAGGCGCGCTTCTTTCAGCGCCTGCTGCATATAATGTTCGTCGCTCAGTTGCATCAGCTTTCTACCAGTTTAATGAACTCGTCTTCCGTTAATATTTTGATGGAGGTGATCTTTTTCGCTTTCTCCAGTTTGCTGCCGGCATCTTCGCCTACTACGAGGTAATTAAGTTTGCTGCTTACGCCGCTCAATAATTTACCACCGTGCTGTTCCACCATGGCTTCAGCATCGCTGCGTTTCAGTTTAGCGAGGGTGCCGGTGAACAGGAAGGTTTGTCCGCTTAGGGTGCCTTCGGCAGACAGGCTGCCCTGCGTATTTTGCAGGTTTACCCCGAGACTGCGCAGTTTCTCTAACATCTGCACGTTGCCCTCATCGCTGAAAAACTGGCGGATAGAGCCCGCTACTTTGGGTCCGATATCTTCCAGCGCCAGCAGCTGTTCTTCGGTATAATCTTTCAGGTCGATAAGATCTTTTACCGCATGGGCCAGTGTTTTAGCAGTGGTTTCGCCGACGTAACGAATGCCCAGCCCGAATATTAAGCGGTGGAGCGGTTGTGTTTTAGAGTTTTCTATCGCGGTTTTAAGATTGGTGATGGATTTTGCGCCGAAGCCTTCCATCTGCTCAATCTGGGAGAAGTCCATTTCATATACCCCCGGCACATCTTTAAGGATGCCGAGGCCGTAGAATTTACGCACGTTGCTTTCGCCGAAGCTGCGGATGTCCATGGCATCTTTGCTCACGAAGTGAATGATGCGCTCCACCACCTGTGCTTCGCAGTTGATGTTGTTGCAGCGCCAAACGCTTTCACCTTCGGGCTTATACAGTTCGTGTGAACAAACGGGGCAGGTTTTCGGGAAGATGATATCCTTTTCGGAGCCATTGCGCAAATCGGCCATGGACTTCACGATGTAAGGGATCACATCGCCGGCGCGCTCTACAAGAACAGTGTCCCCTATTTTTAAATCCTTTTCGCGGATTACATCTTCGTTAAAGAGCGACATGGAACCTACCATCACCCCACCGATGGGAACGGGATCGATTTTGGCCACCGGAGTAATGCTGCCGGTGCGCCCCACCTGGAACTCTACGTTGCGCAGTTTGCTGGTCGCCTGCCTGGCTTTGAACTTAAACGCCATGGCCCAGCGGGGGTGGTGGGTGGTCATCCCCATCTTATCCTGCAACTCATAATTATTTACTTTGATCACCATGCCGTCGATCTCATACGGCAGTTCGTCACGGCGCGCTTCAAATTCATGCACGTAATCGATTACTGCTTTCACGCCTTTGACCACGATCTTCTCTTTCGCCGGACTGCGGAAACCGAGCGTGTACAGCAGGTCCAGCGTTCCGCTATGCGTTTGCAGAATTTCGGGTTCGGTTTGACCGTCCAACATCACATGGTAACTCATGTGATACAGAAACGCTTCCAGCCCGCGTTTGGCCACTTCGTTCGGATCTACCATGCGCAGCGAGCCCGAGGCCGCGTTGCGCGGATTGGCCAGTGGCGGCAGGTTTTCGGCAATGCGCTGGTCGTTGAATTTCTTAAAGGTGTTTTTGTTGATGAGCACCTCGCCCCTGATCTCTATCTGCTGGATGCCGTAGCTCGAAAACGGCGCCGACAAGGGGATCGTACGGATCTGGCGGATGTTGGTGGTAATATCGTCGCCCGCTACGCCATCGCCGCGGGTAGCGCCACGCGTGAGCAGGTCGTTTTCGTAAATCAGTGAAATACTCGCCCCGTCGAACTTCGGCTCGATGCAATACTCGATCTCAGAGAGGCCGGTCAGCTCGCGGGTTTTACGGTCCCAATCGGTGAGATCGTCTTCATTGTACGAGTTCTCGAGGCTCAGCATCGGAACCAGGTGCTGTACCGTTGGGAAGTTTTTCGACAATCCCTGTGCCACGCGGGCAGTGGGTGAGTCGGCCGTTACCAGCTCCGGGTAAGTCCTTTCAAGCTTTTTCAACCAGGCGAACAGCTGGTCGTATTCAAAGTCGGACAACACGGGATCGTCCTGGATGTAGTAGCGGTAGTCGTTATAGCGGATCACGCGGCGTAGTTCCTCCACGGTGTCCGTGGCGCTCTTGTTGATCAGTCCCTCTTCGGGTAACAGGCTAAGCAGCTCTTTTGCCTGCTGCACTAAATTTATTTCCGTTTCTTTCGTGTACATAGATGAGATCTGTGGCGTAAATTTAAACTTTACATTAGTTATCGCCCTAAAATTATGTTATGACGCAACGCCTCTGCCCGCTGTTATGCTGCCTGATATTCGCCGCCTGCCAATCCAAACCCAAAGTAGATCTGCTGCTGCACAACGCTGTCGTTTACACCGTTAACGATTCATTTGCGGTGGCCGAAGCCCGGCTGTCAACGATGGGCACATCGTGGCGGTGGGCAAAAGTGCCGACCTGATAAAGCATTACGACGCCTTTGAAACAAAAGATGCCGGCGGAAAGTTCGTGTACCCGGGCTTTATCGATGCGCATTCGCACTTTACCGGTTACGCGCTGAGCCTGCAGCAGGTACAGCTGCAAGGTACCGGCAGCTGGCAGGAGGTGGTGAACAAAGTGATCGCGTTCGCCGCCGCCAACCCAAACTCCCGGATAACGGGCCGTGGCTGGGACCAGAACGACTGGGCCGTCAAAAACTTTCCCGATAAAGCGAAGCTGGACAGCGCCTTTCCCAACACGCCGGTAATACTTTCGCGCATTGACGGGCATGCCGCGATTGCGAACCAGGCAGCGCTGGACGCAGCGGATGTAAAAGCGGGACAAACGTTGCAGGGCGGCATCATCGAAACCAAAGCAGGCAAACTAACGGGAATACTCGTGGATAATGCGGTTGACCTGGTATGGGCAAAAATTCCGACGCCGACGATTGAACAATACGAAAAAGCTGGCGGCAGGCCGAACAGAACTGCTTCGCAGCGGGACTTACCGGCGTATCCGATTGCGGCCTGGAATTGCGTGAAGCCCTGCTGCTCGACAGCCTGCAACGTGCCGCTAAACTGTTTCTTCCCGTATACGTCATGCTCAGTGATAACGATCACAACTGGAGCTGGCTGAAAAAGCGGGGCGTGTACAAAACCGATCGCATCAACATCGGCGGTATGAAGTATTATGCGGATGGTGCGCTCGGTTCCCGTGGCGCCTGCCTGTTGCACGACTATGCCGATAAAGCGGGCTGGAAGGGATTTCTCTTGAAAGATAAAGACTACTTCGCGGAGAAGGCCGCCGAGATGGCCAACACCAAAATACAGATGTGCACCCATGCCATTGGCGATTCTGCCAACCGCGAAATACTCCGCATTTATGCGCAGGTACTGAAAGGCAAAAACGATAAACGCTGGCGTATAGAACACGCGCAAGTGGTAGACAGTGCCGACTTCGGCATGTTCGGCAATTGCAGTGTGGTGCCTTCGGTGCAACCCACGCATGCCACATCCGATATGTATTGGGCAGGCGACAGGCTGGGATCTGTACGGGTGAAAACAGCTTATGCCTATCAACAACTACTGGAGCAAAATGGCTGGCTGCCGCTGGGCACAGATTTCCCGGTGGAAGATATCAGCCCCTTGAAGACCTTTTTAGCCGCCGTGGGACGTGTGGATGCGAATAATTATCCCGGGGCGGCTTTCAGCCGGAAAACGCCCTTTCGCGCGAGCAGGCATTGCGGGGCATGACCGTATGGGCGGCGAAGGCTGCGTTTGAAGAGTCGGAGAAAGGCAGCCTGGAAAACGGCAAGCGGGCCGACTTTATCATATTAGACCACGACCTGATGCGGGTGCCGGTGATGGACATATTGAAAGTGCGTGTATTAAGCACATTTGTGGCCGGGAAAAAGTATTTGGGACAAACGAATAAGTGTAAAAATGTCCCCCTTTTGTCTGTGAAAAATTAATTACCTTTTGTTTGTTATTGTTATTGCCCCGGATGGAGATTATCCGTTGAACATTCCACGATTATGAACACATACACCGCAGAAAATCCCCCAAAGGGGAGCTACGAGAGCACTTTAAAATGGCGGTTTCCGTTGACTGCGTGATTTTTGGTTGGGAGGATGAAACGCTGAAAGTATTATTGTTACCATCATTGGAGCCAGAGCACCAGGGTTGCTGGATGTTGCCCGGCGACACGGTAATGCCCGCAGAAACGCTGGAAGCGGCTGCCTGGCGGGTGTTAAGTCCACATGAAGGATTGAGCGGCCTGGACCTGGAGCAGGTGCACGCCTTTGGTACCATGCACCGTTCGCCGGTAGGCAGCCTCGTATCTGTAGCTTATTACAGTCTCGTCAACGCCGCGCACGCCCCATTCGACAATCCGCTCAGGTGGTTTCCGCTGAAGCGCCTGCCGCCGTTATTGCCTTATCATAAAGACATTCTGGATGCCTGTTACCGGCGCCTGCAGCACAAGGTGATCGACCGTCCCATTGGTATGGACCTGCTGCCCGATAAGTTCTCCCTGCGCACATTGCAGCACCTTTACGAAACCATTTTGGACGTAAAACTCGACCGCCGCAACTTCCGGAAGAAGTTCTTCAACATGGATATCCTTATCGACTTAAACGAAGAAGAAGACAGCGTTCCACACCGACCCGCCCGCCTCTATCGGTTCGATGCCGGGAAGTACGATCAAAGGACAAAAAGACCCTCGGTTTTTAATAAGTGTAATCAAAACACCCTAAAAAGGGCCTTCCGTTTAGTCTGGTTGAACGAAAAATCACCCAAAATGCCTTTTTTGTCCTAATGTTTTTTTAACATTTATGATAAAGATGCATCATTGCCTTTTTTCCTTTAAAACGCTTTACTGTATTGAGAATTCTGAAATATACCGGGTGCTATGAAAGTATCAGTTGAGATGATTTTTATAGAATTTTCAGTAATTATTGAAAAAAGTTTGACGGTATGGAAAAAAGAATTAAGATTGTGTTAAATATACGCACACACAAATACGGCGGATATTTTCGACCAGCAGAAGACAGTAGTAGTAGCGGCAAATCAAGTAACCAGAATTTAAATTGCTAGAAGGTACGTTAACATATAGCATATAAAAACAAGCTTTTTATATCAGCACATTACTTTTATAAATTCCACTTTATTTCTTTTAAGTTATTGTAAGTTCCACGTTGTGAAATTTGAGTTTCACTAATTTTCATTACTGCTTTCTATTTGTATGATCCCCTGCGTTTTTGTCAACGCAGGGGATTTTTGTTTGTGCCTGTTCAGCGGTTACCGTGAAATTTTTTGATTTGTCCAACAATGCTTCCGGTGACTTCAATCTATTCTAAATCTGCGCCTTAATTGCATTTATACCCGCACAGGAGCTTATTTTCGTAACTTGCAATGTTGCGAAACACGTTATTATGTCATATACACCAATCAATAAAGTTCGTATTGTAACAGCGGCCTCTCTTTTCGACGGGCACGATGCGGCGATTAACATCATGCGGCGCATTATGCAGTCGAAGGGCGCGGAGGTAATTCACCTCGGGCATAACCGCTCCGCAGCGGAAATCGTGGACTGTGCCATCCAGGAAGATGCGCAGGGGATTGCGGTCACTTCTTACCAGGGCGGACACGTGGAGTTTTTTAAATACATGTATGATTTGCTGCAGCAGAAAGGCTGCGGACATATTAAGATATTCGGTGGCGGCGGCGGTACCATTCTGCCAACGGAAATTGAAGAAATGCATGCCTATGGCATTTCCCGCATTTATTCACCGGACGATGGACGGCAGATGGGGCTGGAAGGCATGATCGAGGACCTGATCAAACAGTGCGACTTTTTGTTGCCTGCCATAAACCGCAACATTGAAACGGCTGATGCGCCGCTGATCGCGCGGGCTATTACGCAGGCTGAACATGGCCAGCGTATTCCGCAATTACAGCAAAAACTGGCAGCTGCGGGTGTAGAGGAAGAGGAAGCGGAAAATGCGCACCCGGTAGCGGTATTGGGTATTACCGGCACCGGCGGCGCCGGTAAAAGTAGTGTGACCGATGAACTGGTGCGGCGCTTCTTATATCATTACGATGATAAAACCATCGCGGTTATTTCTGTTGATCCATCGAAGAAAAAAACCGGCGGCGCTTTGCTGGGCGACCGTATCCGCATGAACAGCATTCATCATCCGCGTGCTTATATGCGCTCACTGGCCACCCGCGAAAGCGATAAGGCGATCAGCGAACATATACAGGAGGCGATCGACATCTGCAAACTGGCGGGCTTCGATTTTATTATCCTGGAAACATCGGGCATCGGGCAGAGCGATACCGCGATCGTTGACTATTGTGATTTGTCGTTGTACGTAATGACGCCTGAATACGGCGCCGCATCGCAGCTCGAGAAAATCAACATGCTGGATTATGCCGATGTGATTACCATCAACAAATTTGATAAAGCCGGCGCGCTGGATGCCCTTCACGACGTGCGCAAACAATATAAACGCAACCACAGCCTGTGGAACGCGAAAGACGATGAACTGCCCGTTGTAGGCACCATTGCCTCAAAATTCAATAACGCCGGTTGCAACCGCCTGTTCGACATTTTGATGAAAGTGGTGGAAGATAAATGTGGCCTCCGTTTCTCCGATGCCCACAAAGAAGGCACGGGGAGCGGCAACCTGGAAGATGCGATCATTCCCCCTTCTCGGGTGCGTTATCTCGCCGAAATTGTAAGTACGATCGAAGATTACGGCAAGTGGGTGAAAGAACAATGCGCCATCGCAAGCCAGTGGTATAAAACGGAAGGCGTGCTGGCCCTGCCGGAAATGCAGGATAACGAAGCATTGAAAGCCGTGAACGCACATCTGCAGGAACAATTGAATCCTGAATGTAAAAACTGATTACCGGTTGGGATGAACTCGTGCAAAAGTATACGGCCGATCATTACGCCTTCCAGGTAAGGGATAAGGTGATCAAGCTGCCGTTGTTCACTACCAGCCTGTCGCAGTCGCGCATACCGAAATTGAGTTTGCCTAAGTTTTCTGATTGGGGAGATATTTTACGCTGGCAGCTCACCGAAAACCTGCCCGGCGAATTCCCTTACGCAGCAGGTGTGTTTCCGCTTAAACGCGAAGGCGAAGACCCTACGCGTATGTTTGCGGGCGAAGGTGGCCCGGAGCGTACAAATAAACGTTTTCACTACGTATCGGTGGAGCAACCGGCGAAACGGTTGTCTACTGCATTTGACAGCGTTACCCTGTACGGCGAGGACCCCGCAGAGCGCCCGGATATTTACGGCAAGATCGGCAACTCCGGCGTGAGCATCGCAACGGTAGATGATGCCAAGAAGCTGTACAGCGGCTTCGATCTCTGCGATCCGAAAACCTCGGTATCCATGACGATTAACGGTCCCGCCCCGATACTGCTCGCCTTTTTCATGAATGCCGCTATTGACCAGCAATGCGAGCAGTACATCGAAAAAGAAGGATTGCAGGAAAAGGTGCGCGGCATCCTTGAACATAAATTTAAAGACCATCCGTTGCCGGTGTATAATGGCGACCTGCCGCACGGCAACAATGGTTTAGGCCTTGCGCTGCTGGGTGTTTCGGGCAGTGATGTGCTGGAACCGGAAGTGTACGAAAGGATAAAAGCGCATGCGCTCAGCACCGTGCGCGGTACGGTGCAGGCAGATATTCTGAAAGAAGACCAGGCGCAGAATACCTGCATCTTTTCCACGGAGTTTGCCTTGAAGCTGATGGGCGATGTGCAGGAATTTTTCATCCACCAGAAAGTAAGAAACTTTTACTCGGTGAGTATTTCAGGCTACCACATCGCGGAAGCCGGCGCCAATCCCATCACACAACTGGCGTTTACCCTCGCGAACGGCTTTACATACGTGGAATATTACCTGAGCCGCGGTATGAATATCGATGACTTTGCACCGAATCTGTCGTTCTTTTTCAGCAACGGCATGGACCCGGAATATGCGGTGATCGGCCGTGTGGCGCGCAGGATCTGGGCAAAAGCCATCAAGTATAAATACAAAGGCAACGATCGTTCGCAGAAGCTGAAGTACCACATTCAGACTTCCGGCCGCAGCCTGCACACAGGAAATTGACTTTAATGATATCCGCACCACGTTGCAGGCGCTGTACGCGATTTATGATAACTGCAACTCGCTGCACACGAACGCTTACGACGAGGCTATTACTACGCCCACGGAAGAAAGCGTACGCCGCGCGATGGCGATCCAGCTGATCATCAATCGCGAGCTGGGTACTGCTAAAAACGAGAACCCGAACCAGGGCAGCTTCTTCCTCGAAGAACTGACCGACCTGGTGGAAGAGGCCGTGATGCTGGAGTTTAACCGTATCACTGAACGTGGCGGCGTGCTGGGCTCCATGGAACGCATGTACCAGCGCAACAAGATCCGGGAAGAAAGTCTGTACTACGAATCGCTGAAACACACCGGCGAATACCCGATCATCGGCGTAAATACTTTCCTGAATAAAAACGGTTCGCCGACCATTATTCCGGCGGAAGTGATCCGTTCGACCACGGAGGAAAAAGAGTTCCAGATCCATGCGGGCGATGCGTTCAAAGCACGTCATGCAGACAAGAGCGCGATGATGCTAAAACGCTTGCAGGAAGCGGCGATCCGTAACGAGAACTTGTTCGCGGAGTTGATGGAAACCGTGAAGTATTGTACGCTGGGACAGATCACGCATGCGCTGTATGAAGTGGGCGGAAAGTACCGGAGGAATATGTAATTTTTACTATCGAGTTAGAAAGCCCGCAGGTGTAATGCCCGGGCTTTTTAAATTTCTGCGTGACAACGCACTTTGCTCGCAGTATTAAATAAGGACTTATCTTTATGATAGTCGTCGAGTCGCATAACCACGTTTATTATTTATCTGTAACCTCAAAAAGCAAACCTCAATGAAAAAACAATTTCATTGGCAGATTTCCCTGCTACTCGGGAGCTGCCTTTATTTGGCCGCGTGTTGCAAGCCGGCCAATGTTGGATCCCAGGCCGTACCGCTGATCTCGCAGCAAACCAATAACTGGTGTTGGGCCGCCACTACACAAATGATCACCACTTTTCGGACATGGCGTACAACAGTGCGACCTGGCCAATCAACGTTTCGGCAGAACGGATTGCTGTAGCGGCAATTGCCCGAAAAACGCCGCCTGCAACATGCCCGGCTGGACGATGTTCTCCGAAAGCGGCTTTAACTTCAGGGAATCAACCACGCCTTTACCCTGGGATAGTCTGACCAAATATATTTACTGCCGCAAACAACCGCTGGCCTACGCTTACGGGCCTAAAACAGGCGGTGTGGGGCACGTGCTGGTGATTTATGGTTATGCTACCATCGGCAGCAGCAACTACCTGTTTCTCCGCGATCCCTGGGCGCCGTGTGAAGGCACGGACAGGTCGATTACCTACCAGGAGTACGCTAATTCGGGCAGCACCGACCACTGGCGCACCATGTTTGATTTTAAATTCCGTTAAACCCCTTAAAACGCACGATCATGAAACTTCAGACAATATATCGTTTATCGCCGGCCGCGTTCCTGCTATGTTTGCTGGCCTGTACCGGCGGGCGTTCGGGCGGTAATGGCGGTCCGAATGATACTACCATCGTTATGAATTCTCCACAAAAAGCGCTGGATGCAGCATTGCGAGACCTGCAGCAACTCACCGACGCGCACGTTAAAACCTTTGGCTTTGCTACCGTAGCGGAAGCTAAAGAAGCGAAGGCCGAAGAGCCGGTAAAGGTGCAGGTACTGAGTTTCGATAAACTGCTGGCGGCCGACAGTGCTGCCGCGGTAGATACACTTAATCCACTTTCCCGTTATGAGGAAGTGGGACAGCAGGAACTGGTGTACCCGCTGGCGGTACAGGGGGCGGTAAAATCGACCGTTAAAATAACAGGTATGGGTGAGCGCTGGCAGATCGCGGGATTTGACCAGGGGCATGCCGCAGTCGTGAACAATGCACGTAAACTAAGCCAGGGGCAAAGTTTCGGGCTGATCAGCGTGCCGGGACTGCAGCTGGCTTTCATCGAAACGGGCATGGATGGTCGTCGCCTGTACTACCCCGGTGGTGGGCGATGAAACGTTGGGTGTGTATAAAGACCGGCCGTTAACGTCTTACCAGCTGATAAGGGTGCTGTCGCAGGCTGCCCGCGCTACCAAAGATCGTTACGGCAAAGAAATAGATGGTAAAAACATTGTGAACTAAGTTCCTTTCTTGTATTTGGATTTGGTTACCACCGGCGCCCCTGGACGTCCGGTGGTTTTTTTATGACCGTAATTCCCTTAATTTGCTGTTACAAGGAGACCGGAAATTATGAACCCAGCACATACCTATCAACAAAAGACACAGCAACTGGCCCAGGCCATTAAACAACAGGAAAAACAGCTGCGGCTACTGAGTTTCGTGCGCCTGGCGTGTTTCCTGCTGGCGGTTGGCGCAGGATACGAATACTTTACGACTGATTTTTCTACCCCCTGGCTGCTGGTCATATTCGGCTTCATCGTCGTTTTCGTGTATTCCCTGGTGCGGTATCAGCGTACACAGGATAAGCTGTTGCTGGCCCGTACCCTGCTCGACCTGAACGAAAAAGAACTGGCGCTGGCGACCACGAATACTGCGGGTTTCCCGGACGGCTCGGCATTTATAGATGATCAACATGATTTTGCGGGCGACCTGGACGTATTTGGACCATCGTCGCTGTTTCAACATATTAACCGTACCGGTACGCTGATGGGCGAACGTGCGCTGGCCATGGCATTGAAGCACCCGGTACAGCAGGCGGCAGCCGTTCACGAGCTGCAGGAGGCGGTGAAGGAGCTGGCGCCGCAACTGGACCTCAGGCAGCTCTATACCGCACAAGCTATCATGGCGCAGGAAAAGCCGGAAGATGTGCGGGGGCTGCAACGCTGGTTCGATATGCCCTCTCAATTCGTAGGTAAGCGCTGGCTGCGTGTGGCGAGTCTGGTATTACCGGTGTTGATGCTGGCGGCGATCGTGTATTGGGCAATGAGCGGGAATTATTTTCCCGTATCGCTGTTGCTGTTGGTGAATGCCGCAATGCTGGCTACACATGTGAAAAAGGTGAATGAGATGTATATACACCTGGGTAGTAAAGAACGGGTGTTGCACAAATTTGCGAATATGTTGGAGCAGGTGCGGGAAGCGCCGTGGCAGTCGGCTTTGCTGAAGCAGTACAAGCACACGGCGGACGAGGCGGATGTGGCATTGCGGCAGCTGGCGCGGACGGGCAACCTCCTTGACCAGCGATTAAATGTACTGATAGCGGTGGTGGTGAACCTCTTGTTTTTGTACGATATCCATTGCGCGTTTGCGCTCGAAAACTGGAAAGAAAGATACAAACTGCGCATGCCTTCCTGGCTGGAGGTAATTGCCCGTCTTGAATCGCTGAACAGCTTTGCCACTTTTGCTTATAACCATCCGTCTTACATCTACCCGCATGTGGAAGATGGTGCTGCGACGGTGAGTGGCACTGCGATCGGGCACCCATTGATACCGGCTTCCGAATGTGTGACCAATGAGGTGAAGATCGGCGAAGGGGCGCAGTTCCTGATCATTACAGGGTCTAACATGTCGGGCAAAAGTACTTTCCTGCGCAGCGTGGGCGTAAACCTTCTGCTGGCCATGCAGGGTACGCCGGTCTGCGCGGGTAGCTTCACCTGTACGCCGGCCCGTATTATGACATCGATGCGCATTAAAGATTCCATTGCG
The DNA here is from genome assembly GCF_023156195.1 of Chitinophaga sedimenti. GTDB lineage: Bacteria > Bacteroidota > Bacteroidia > Chitinophagales > Chitinophagaceae > Chitinophaga > Chitinophaga sedimenti. Next base: position 4,428,850 of record NZ_JAKUKA010000001.1, on the reverse strand, counting down.
CGGCATACCTCCTACTTCCAGGCGGAATTATTACGCCTGCAACATATCATACAAATACTGAAAACCGGGGAGCGTGCATTTATCATCCTGGATGAAATTTTAAAGGGAACGAACTCTGAAGATAAACTCACCGGTTCGCTGAGACTGATCAAACATTTCCTTTCCTACAACTGCCTGGGCATGATTGCTACACACGACCTGGAGCTGGGCGCGCTGGAGCAGCAACATCCGGGATTTATCCGCAACTTCTGTTTCGAAAGCAGCCTTGAAAACGGCGATCTGCACTTTGATTACCGCATGCGCGAAGGGGTGGCGCGGAATAAAAATGCCACGTTCCTGATGCAGCAAATGGAAATCATTTAAACGGAAAATTAATTTTTACATACTAATAAAATTAGTTAGTTTTACTAAAATTATTAGCAGTAAAAATGACTTTGCCGTTCAACGATAATCCTTCCGAGAACCCATATTACAAAGGAAGAGGCGCGCAGATTAATCCGAAAAACCGTTTCCTGAAAGGAGATTACCAGCAGGAGCATGCAGAGGGCATAGATGAGTGGTGGCAGGCCGATGTGCCTACGCAAATATTTGAAGAACATGCCAAAACGCTGGTAAATAAGGTGGATAGTCCGGATGTGGGGATGTGGTATTCCATTAATCCTTACCAGGGCTGTGAACACGGATGTGTTTACTGTTATGCGCGTAACTCGCACCAGTACTGGGGCTTTAGTGCCGGGCTTGATTTCGAGCGCAAGATTATAGTAAAGAGAAATGCGCCGGAGTTGCTGAAGAAGTTCCCGGATAACAAGAACTGGTCGTGCAAGCCGTTGTCGCTTTCCGGTAATACGGATTGCTACCAGCCGCTGGAACGTAAGATGTGGATAACGCGGCAGCTGCTGGAGATAGCTCTGGAGTATAAGCAGCCTGTAGGCATTATCACAAAGAATGCACTGGTGCTGCGCGATAAATATATACTGCAACGGCTGGCCGAACAAAACCTCGTGTGTGTATTCATTTCCGTGACCACACTGCAGGAAGATCTGCGCCTGAAGATGGAGCCGCGTACGGCTACCGGATTACAACGTTTAAAAGTAATAAAGGACCTCTGTGACCTGGTATTCCCGTGGGCGTAATGACCGCGCCGTTAATTCCCGGGCTGAACGATCATGAAATGCCGCAGATACTGGAAATGGCGGCGCAGAACGGCGCTAAGTATGCGGGTTACACGGTGGCGCGGCTGAACGATGCTGTTAAACTGATTTTTAATGATTGGCTGTATAAAAACTTCCCCGACCGGGCGGATAAAGTATGGCATATGGTGGAAGGACTGCACGGGGAAAGTAAACGACAGTGAATGGGGCCGCAGGATGAAGGGCAGTGGCAATATTTCGGAGATGATCAGCCAGCAGTTCCGGATACATACGAAGAAGCTTGGGTTGAACCTGGAGAAGTTTGAGTTTAATACATCGGCGTTTGAGCGGCCGCAGGTGCAGTTGAAATTGTTTTAAGGGCTATTTAAAAGGGCGTAAGCGGCCGGTTTAAGAAATTTTTTTCAATTAACGATTTTTTTACTTGCAAAAATTGTGTAGCATAGAAAAAAGATGCTATCTTTGTTGCAGAGTTAAATAGAATAGCAGTAAAAAGAAGTGTTACACAATTGTCAATATATGAAGCAGATCGATTCACGCACGCAAGCAAAGCTGGCGGCGGGGAAGCGGGCATGTTATAATACTAAGTAGTAAAAAAATTACTTGAAGATATAACAAAGAGGTCCCGCAGGAATGTGGGACCTCTTTTTTATACGTGATGATGCAAAAGGAGTTGATTTATTCACTGTCGCAGAACGCTTGTCGAAAGACATGGATGCAGGTTTTTATTCAAAAAACCGGGCGGGTGAGGTATATTATGATGTAAACAAAGGTTTTTCATTATAGATGCCCGGTCCGCTGAAAAAGTTGGCCGGGTTTTTTCTTTTAGAGGCCGACACGAAAACATAGGATGGAACAGTAATTATATATTAACCGGTACGCGCTTTAATTTTTAAGAAGTGGCTTGCCCCCAAAAACTTGAGCCCATGAGAAATGTAGTACAACTTGTAAGAGAGGCCCTGGTTGAAAACTTTAGGGAGATTGATCGCTGGTTCGATCAGGATCATTCCCTGCTGCACTTCAAACCCACGTTAGACCACTGGAATGCCAGGGAAGTACTGGAGCACATCAGTTTAGCCAACTATTTTTTGCTCCTGATTATTAACAAAAGCACCCGTCGCGCACTGGATCGCCGTGTAAATGGCCTGATCGTGATGCCCCCTGCCAACTACGAAGAAAAGTTCCGCGAACTCGACGAAATTGGCGACGGCAGCTTCAACTGGGTACGGCCCGAGCATATGGAGCCGACCGGTCTGAAAGCGATGTCCGAAGTACGCGCGCTGCTGAAACAGCAATATGCCCAGTGCATGTACAACCTCTCCCTGCTGAAAAACGGGGAAGGAAGGCTGGTCAGCATCAATATGAGTGTGAATAATCTCGGCAAACTGGATATATACCAGTACATCTATTTCCTCACCAAGCATATCCAGCGTCACATCCGCCAGATGCAGAAGCTGGAAGCACAATTTGAGGAGTCAGAAGCTGAGGCACTGGCTTCCTAACATAAACGTATACACGGGTTGTGATTGCAATTCAGCGCCCGTGTGTGCTTACTTATCAAACTTTAAAACAAATAACTATGACCCGGATTAACATAAACATGACTTCGCGCCGTATTGACGACAGGCGGGTCCCGGGCAGGTTATGCGCGTTTCTATAAATAATAGTGAACGACTACATATAACGGCCCGGCGATAAAAAGCCGGGCCTTTTTGTTGCCCGTACCCGCCCTTCAAATCACCTTACATTTAACACACCGGTAAAGCCAATTGCCGCGTGTTCATCAATAAATATCGAATGGCAAAATTAAAACTGAGAGGTAAAGACCTCCGTAACATTGGTTATCCCGAAAGCCCCGTGATCAGCATCGCCATTGGGGTAATGGAATCGCATTACAAGCATTCCACCATGGAAGATGCATTGGCGGTACTGTCCAAAGTACTGGCCGAACCGGAGGCTTACGAACAAGATGAAATATTAGGGAAGATCGCAGCACGCCTGGTAGAAAAGAAAGAGGAAGAAGCCCGGGAACTGCGTGATACCGGTATACAATACGCCGTATATGGCGCGCAATTTATTGATTCTGCCGCCATCCGCCAGATGGAACAGGCGGTACGGCTGCCCGTGGCGGTTGCCGGTGCACTGATGCCGGATGCGCACCATGGTTATGGTTTGCCGATCGGTGGCGTACTGGCTACTGAAAACGCCGTGATCCCTTATGGGGTTGGGGTGGACATTGGTTGCCGGATGTGCTTGTCCATCCCGGACCTGCCGGTGAAACAACAGCAGGCCGAGTACCAGAAGTATGTGAAAGTGCTGACCGATAATACCAAATTCGGCGCCGGTGCTGCCTGGAAACATACGCCCGATGCCGCGGTGTTAGAACGTAAAGAGTTCCGGGAACTGCCGCTGTTGAAGTTCCTGCACGATAAAGCGGTGGGACAACTGGGAACCTCCGGTTCCGGGAACCACTTCGTGGAATGGGGAGTGGTGCAGATCACTGATCCTAACAACGAATGGAACCTGCCGGTAGGTGACTACACGGCGATCTTAACCCACTCCGGATCCCGTGGAATGGGCGCGCAGATTGCGGGCCATTATACCAGGCTGGCGAAGGAACTGTGTCCGCTGCCGCGGGAAGTACAGCACCTGGCGTGGTTGGATATGGATACCGAAGCAGGACAGGAATACTGGTTGTCGATGAACCTGGCGGGAGATTATGCTTCGGCCTGTCATCATCTGATTCACGAACGGTTGGTTAAAGCCATGGGCGCCGAAATACTGGCCCGGGTGGAAAATCACCACAACTTTGCGTGGAAGGAAAAGCATAATGGTAAGGAGATGATCGTGCACCGTAAAGGCGCTACACCAGCCGGTAGAGGCGTGCTGGGGATCATTCCGGGTTCTATGACCGCACCGGGTTACATTGTGCGTGGTCGCGGTGAAGCCGCTTCGCTGGATTCCGCATCGCATGGTGCCGGTAGAGCGATGTCGCGGAGCGCGGCGATGCAGTCCGTAACACGGAGCGCGATGGATAAAATGCTGCGAGACCATGGCGTAACGCTGATTGGCGGAGGCCTGGACGAAGCGCCGATGGCGTATAAAAACATTAATGAAGTAATGGGGGCGCAAACCGACCTGGTGAAAGTCCTCGCCCGTTTTCAGCCGACTATTGTGAGGATGGCTGATGGGGAGTAAGTACCAATAATAAGGAGGGCCGCCTGTTTGGGCGGCCTTTTTTGTTTGTCGGGGTGGCAGTTGGTATTGGTATGGAGGGACGAGGTGCTCGCGGCGACGCCAGCTCGCCGGAGCGTGAATAACAAGTAGCGACGCCATCCCGTATCGGAGCCAGACTGCATTAAACAGCAGCTAACATCGGGCTAAGCACCAGATAAAGGCGGATATATAGCAGCTATAAGACCGCTGTATTTGGAGATAAGGTGGACTTAAGGTGGACTAGATCCGGTGTTGATGCGGATTTGTGCAAAAATGCCGACGATCAGGTGCGCGCGCACAAATTTGTCGCGATTAGCAGGTGTTTTTAGGGTTGATGGGCGGTGTGGAAGGTAAAAAGTAAGCGAAAGGAGGCATTTTGAGGGGTATGGGCATAAGGGGGCGGGCCGCCTGTACGTTATAGGCGACCATGATCAACAGCTATTAAACTAGCCGGGATTAGCGCCTTTTGCCGTATTGCCGGGAGCGGACGGTGGAAGGGATTCGTTGGATGCCGGCGGCTGTGAGGGCTTGCCGGTTTGTTTTTTAGCGGCGGGCACGATGGCGATGATATCCGCGGCGTTGTAATCGCGATATCCCATGTGGCGCAGTTTGCCACAGTCTTCTACGCAGGCGATGGCCTCGAGTACTACGATGGCGGCGCCGTTGTGCGCAACGGGGATGGTAAGACAGAAAGCAGTGATATCGCTGGCCTGCTCGAAGCTGAGGGTAACGATTTCGCTGGTGGCGGCGGCACACTGGCCACGTTCTATGTCCGGGAAGAGCGCGAACGCGCGGAACTGCATGTGCCGCACTTTGGAATTGAACTGTGACAGCAAGTTGCTGAGTGTTACCTGCAAATTTCCGTCGTACAGGCGTTGTACGGTGTAGTGGCAGCTTACGCCGCAATGCTGGTTGATGCGGAAGTGTTCGAGCGCATGGAGGTTGCCGGTGGTCACCTGCCTGCGGCCCGCGTTGCGGACGAGGTCCGACTTAACGACGCCGACCATGGCCTTGTTCAGGCGGTTGAGGAAGGTGTGATCGCGGTACAATTGTACTTCGGCATTTACGCCTTTGCGGATAACGGCGGCGGCATGACTGGCGGCGCCGAAGTCGCGGGCGGCGCGTTTGGTGGCGCCGGTCTGGCGTACCTTTTTGGGCCGTCGGCGCATGCGTATTTTGCCTCTTACGTTGTAGGCGATAACGTCGTCCAGCGGTCCCGTGAACTTGATAACGGAGTTCATGATACCCATTCGTATATTCGGTTTGTTGAATCCTTAATTTACGAAAGGGTTGATACAGAAAATGTTAATGTGTGTTGTGACGGGTAAAGTGATGCGGCTGAAGTGAGTGACACAACTGCGGCTGAAAAGAAGAATAAAAGATGACTTAAAAAAACTTTACAAGCGCTGGAAGTACTTTTCTACTTCCGGCAGGGCGATCTTAAACCAGGGCGTAAAATCTTCCGGGCGCTCCGCCATCCATCTGCGGATGTCCGTAAGCGTTATATAGCGATAGCTGCCTACTTCTTCGGGGTTGGGCGTAATTTCTCCCTCCCAGCGGCCAACGAATACATGATCGAATTCATGTTCTATGAGCCCGTTGTCAAATTCGGCACGGTACGTAAAATTAAAGGCTGCCTGCAGGGGGCAGTCGAATCCCATTTCTTCTACCAGCCGGCGGTGTGCGGCCGCATCTACCCTTTCGCCGGGCGCAGGATGGCTGCAGCAGGTGTTGGTCCACAAGCCTGAGAGTGGTATTTGCCGGCGGCACGTTGTTGCAGCAGCATTTCTCCGCGTTGGTTAAACACGAAAACAGAGAAGGCGCGGTGCAGCAAACCTCGTTGGTGGGCTTCCAGCTTTTCCATGGTACCTACCGGCTCGTCGTTTTCATTAACTAAAACAACGGCGGCGGCGATCGTATCGCTTAACATAGGCGGTTACGGGTTAAGTTTAACAAAGCCTAAGTTACGCTTATTCCTGTTTGATAAAAGCATTTCCTGCTGGTTGGCAGCAGTAGTGACGTGTTTTTGATGAAGAAATACGATTGTTTTTCGGGTGTTACGTAAAAATGATCTACAGTTGTCTGGGTTAATTAACGGTACTTGAAGAATAGATAAGATACGGTGGTTTGTTTATTTGGGTGTTAGTGGTGCATCACCTGCGCTTTCAACATCTTCCGGGCGAAGTGGATGCGGCTTTTAATTGTTCCGAGGGGTTCGTGCAGGATATCTGCGATTTCGAAATACTTAAACCCGTCGAGAAACAATAAAAAGGGCTTTTTGAAGATGACCGGCAGCTGGTGAACGGCAAGTTGGATGTCCTTAACCCGGAGCCCCGACTCGGCCTGGTTGCAGATAATGGCCTGGTGCGAGTTGAGGAGGAAGTCGTTCCCGGAATTGTCGAAGCAGAGGTGTTGTTTACTCTTTCGCCGGTAATTGTTGATGAATATGTTCCTCATGATGGTGTACAGCCAGGCCCTGATGTTTGTTCCGGCGTGGTATTTTTCCTGGTTGGAAATGGCCCGGAACATGGTTTCCTGGTACAGGTCTTTGGCTGATTCCGCGTCCTTTGTGAGGGTAATCGCGAATGGTTTGAGGAAATCAGCATTGCTGAGTAATAGGGTGTTAAATTCAGCGGATGACATATAGATAGTGTTTAAATGGTTACAATACTAATTTAAACAAAAAAGCGTTACGGCCCAAGAAAACAGACGGCTTTTTTTTGTATCACACAAAGGTGCAAAAGACGTTTAAAGTGCTAGAAATCAACTGTAAAAATGACAACTAAAAAGTACAAATGTGCTATTGTAGCAGCGGGCGCATCTTTAAGTTGTTTAACTATTTTGGGATATGAATTAAGATTTATACAGATGCGTGGTGATTTTGTTATATGAATATACGGGAATTGGGGGCGGATGGTTCGGGGAGTTTCGATTTTGACAAGGATTGGCGGGGTTTGTGCTGTTTTAGAGCGAAACTAGTATTATCCAATGTTAGATGTTGTAACAAGCGTTTGGGGGCTGGTAATAATGTTTATCTGCGGTAGGTGTTTATTGTGCTCATTTATTTTGCTGTACATATCGTATTAAATATAACATGTTTCTTGTTCAGGTCGTTTTGAGTGTAGAAGAAGAATTGATTTTCAATCTCCTGACATTTATCTGCTATTTTTAATAAATTTGCCTGCATTTTTACTACCCCAATCCCAATTGGGGCGGAAATGTGTTTCCAAAATTCGAGAAGTTATACGTCTTATGATTAAAAAACTTTTGTTGCTTCAATTGTTCGTGCTTGTTACCCTGTGTGTTAACGCCCGTGTATCCACTATGTCGTCTGAAGCCATGAAGCAGATGAAAGTCGAAAATCTGAGCGACGACCAGGTGCGGCAGATTGTGGCGGAGATGAAGCGGAACAAAATGGACATTTCGCAGATTGATGCGTATGCACAGCAGAAGGGAATTCCTGCCTCTGAGGTGCAGAAACTGAAACAAAGGATCGTGGCGCTCAACCTCGAAAAGGAATTGACAACTACTACAAAATCCGACAATACCGTCACAGATTCCGATACGCGTACAGTGGATGAAGCTACCAGCACGCCGATGACTCACGACGAATTAAAAGCATTGCAACGTCGTCGCCGCATATTTGGTTCAGAATTGTTCTCCAATAAAAATCTTTCATTCGAACCCAATCTCCGTATGGCTACGCCAGGCAATTACCAGCTGGCTGCGGGCGATGAAATACTGATTGATGTGTATGGCTACTCGGAAGTGCAGCATCGGCTGAAGGTAACGCCAGAGGGGTACATCCGAATCCCTAACCTCGGGCCGGTATTCGTAAATGGCCTGTCGATGGACGAAGCGAGAGAACGCATTACCAAACAGCTGGCCACTATCTACGGCGGTATCCGATCGGGTAATACCTTTGTAAGCATATCCCTGGGTAATATCCGTTCTATTAAAGTATTGCTGATCGGTGAGGTGATGGCGCCGGCTACTTATACCTTGCCTTCGCTGGCCACGGTGGCGAATGCGCTGTATGTTTCGGGTGGCCCCACTGAAAATGGTTCGTTCCGTAACATCCGGGTAATCCGTAACGGTAAGCTGATCGCCACTTTTGATCTTTACGACTTTTTGTCTAAAGGCGACCTAACTAATAATGTGGTATTGCGCGACCAGGACATTGTACGCGTAAACCCCTATACTACCCGCGTGGAGTTAGCCGGACAGGTAAAGCGCCCGGCTATTTTTGAAGCCAAAGAAGGCGAAACGTTGCAGACGATCCTGGATTTTGCGGGTGGTTATACTGATCTGGCTTACCGCGATAACATAAATGTACAACGCATTAATAAAAAGGAACGCGAGGTATTGACCGTACCTTCGTCCCAGATTGGGAGCTTCTCTTTGAAATCCGGTGACCGTTTTTATGTGGATTCTATCTTGAATACCTATACGAACCGGGTTACTATCTCTGGTGCGGTTTTTCATCCTGGAGACTATGCTCTCACGCAGGGCATGACGCTGGCAGACCTGATTAAAAAAGCGGACGGGGTACGTGAAGAGGCGGCGCTTAATCGGGGGTTGATCCGGCGTTTGCAGGCCGATCGTTCGCCCGCTTATGTGGCATTTGATGTGGAGAAGGTGCTGAGCGGGCCACAATCACAGGTGCTGCAGCGGGAGGATAGCGTGTTTATCTTCAACAAGGCGGATTTAAAAGAGTCGTACCAGGTGAAGATTTCCGGTGAGGTGAACAAAGGTGGATATTTTGCTTATGCAGATAGTATGCACCTGGAAGACTTGATTTTATTGGCCGGCGGATTAAGAGATGCGGCTTCATTGCAGCACGTGGAAATATCGCGTAGGCTGCGGAACGTAACATACAACGGGACGGATACGACGTTGGCAATTATCAGACAGTTCGATATTACGCCGGACCTGCGATCTGAGAACGCAGGTTTTGTATTACAACCGTTTGATGAGGTTACGATTAGAAGATCACCGATATATAATGAGCAGGGAAATGTGTATTTGGATGGAGAGGTGCTATACCCTGGCTGGTATACGATCAATTCAAGGGCTGAACGGATCTCTGACCTGTTGAAACGGGCAGGCGGGCTGCGGCAAGAGGCCTACGCGGAAGGTGCCGTATTACTGAGAAAAACCTTTTTGAACGAAGGTGATAGTGCTTTATTGAGTAGTAAACTTGACTTATTTTATAGTTCGCTGAAGGATACCACCGCGATATCAAAAGTTCAAAATACGATTTCCAAAAAGGAGCAGCTTTTAGGCATACAGTTAGAAAGAGTTTTGGAGAATCCCGGATCGAAATATGATCTGCTTTTAGAAGAGGGTGATGTGATACGCATCCCGAAACGTATGCAGACAGTGCAAATGTTTGGCGAAGTATATTTTCCGAAGAAAGTTCGCTTTGATAAGAACTACACGTTCAGAGACTATGTTCGTGGTGCGGGTGGTTTCACAAGCTCGGGCCTTAGGCGTAAAAGTTACGTCGTTTACGCAAATGGAGAAGTGAAAAGTACGAAACGGGTGTTGTTTTTAATAGTTATCCCAAAGTTAAGCCTGGCGCCGAAATTTATGTGCCGACAAAGAAGGAAGGCAAGGGCTTGACTGGGGCTGAAGTTGTTGGACTAACCACTGGAATAGCGTCATTTGCCTTGATCATCGTTACAATTCTTGATAAGATAAAATAAGCTCAAACATTATGGAGCAATTGCAGGAAAAGGCCCCTTATAGCAATGAAATTCCGGTAAAAGTCGTATTTCAAATGTTAATCGATTGGTACCGGTATTTTTTGCGTAACTGGATAATTATCCTTATCGGCGGTTTGGTTGGAGCTTTAGTCGGCTTGTCCTATTCCATACTTAAACCCACGAAATATGCCGCTGAACTTACATTTGTGCTCGAAGACAGTAAAGGTCCCGGCCTTGGAAATATTATGGGGCTTGCAAGTCAAATGGGCTTTGATTTAGGAGGCGGTGCGAGTAGTGGTGTATTCTCCGGAGATAACATTCTTGCGTTTTTAAAATCAAGACTAATTGTGGAAGAGGCGCTGCTTTCAAAAGTAAACATCAAAGGAAAGGAGCAAAGTTTGGCTGACTATTACTTAACTGCTAATGGTTTTCGGGATCAATGGAAAGATTCACGAGAACTATCAACGATTTCGTACAATCCTGACGTAGCGCGTTCTTCTTTTACGTTTTATCAGGACAGCATAATGCTCCTCATTTATGATCGATTGGTTAAAACCGAACTGAATGTCGGAAAGCCGGATAAAAACTGAGTTTTATTGCTGTAAGTGTTACTTCGGCAGATCCCTACTTCGCAAAATTGTTTTGCGAGCGTTTGGTAGATGTTGCTACCGCTTTTTATACAAAAACTAAAACCCAGCGCTCCAAAGCGAATGTCGACGTTTTACAGACTAAGGCAGATTCACTGGAAAGGCTGTTAAACAGGAAAACATATGCTACCGCTGCAGCCCAAGACTTAAACTTAAATCCAGCCAGGAGTTTGGCCAGAGTTCCATTAGAGATGGAAACAAGAGATAAAATGGTAGTGCAAACAATGTACGCTGAGGTAATTAAAAATCTTGAGTTTAGTAAATTGACAATGGCTCAGGAAACTCCAATTATTCAGATCATAGATACTCCGGTGTTCCCGCTTAAAAAAATTCGGCTTGGCAAGGTTAAAGGTATAATCACAGGAGGCATGTTAGCGGGTTTTTAGTGCTGATTGCTTTAGCAATCAGAAGGTTTTACAGGCAACTAATGATATAATTAAAAACTATGACGGGCGCTCAATTGAAAATAGCAGTAATAGGACTTGGCTATGTAGGCTTGCCGCTGGCAATTGAATTTGCAAAGAAATTTGACGTGCTGGGGTTCGACATCAATTCCTCACGAGTATCTGAACTCGCCGATGGGATAGATCATACCAGAGAAGCTGACATCGAACAGTTGCGATGTGCTATGAATGGGACATCCGATGGGCGGTTAAGATTTTCTAATGACATATCAGAACTTAGCGCATATAATGTATTTATTGTAACAGTTCCTACTCCTATAGACCAATTTAAAGCCCCTGATTTGCAACCTCTTCTTCGAGCTTCGGAGATGTTGGGTAAAATACTTAAGGAAGGAGATTTGGTCATTTATGAATCAACTGTATATCCAGGTTGTACGGAAGAAGATTGTGTACCTGTACTTGAAAAGAGCTCCGGTTTGAAATTTAATGTAGATTTTTTCTGTGGTTATTCTCCGGAACGGATCAACCCGGGTGATAAAGTTAATACGCTTACAAAAATTCGGAAGGTCACTTCGGGCTCAACACCGGCAATTGCTGATCTCGTTGACAGGATTTACGGCAGCATCATCGTTGCAGGCACACATAAAGCGCCAAGTATAAAGGTGGCCGAGGCATCTAAAGCGATCGAAAATGCGCAAAGGGATGTTAACATAAGTTTCGTGAACGAGTTGGCGCTGATCTTTGATCGGATGAATATAGATACTAACGACGTAATAGAGGCCGCAGCTACCAAATGGAATTTTTTAAAATTTAAGCCCGGGCTTGTAGGTGGCCATTGCATTGGCGTAGATCCGTATTATTTAGCCCATAAGGCAGAGTCACTTGGCTATCATCCTCAGGTTATATTGTCTGGAAGGCGTGTTAATGACAACATGGGAATGTTTGTCGCCAACAAGCTTGTTAAGCTAATGATTAAAAAGGGGCATAAGATAGATGGCGCCCGGGCGTTGATACTGGGTGTAACATTTAAAGAAAACTGTCCAGATATCAGAAACTCACGCGTGGTTGACATTTATAGAGAGTTAATACAATTTGGCCTTCATGTTGATGTATATGATCCTCATGCAGATATTGATGAAGTGCATGAAGAATATGGTATTCAAATGATATCAGATATCGAACATAAATACGATGCGATAATACTGGCTGTGTCCCATGAGGAGTTTCGCAACCTTGATTATGCTATAATGAAGTTTGGAGAAAAGGCAATTGTATTCGATACAAAAGCATTCCTGGATAGAAACTTGGTAGATGCTAGGTTGTAAAAAAGATAAATTGTGGAGATAAACAATATTCAAATACTCGAATTACCCAAGCATCTGGATCTGCGCGGCAATTTATCTTTCGCAGAAAACGAAAGGCATTTCCCCTTCGCGATCAATCGCGTGTATTGGATTTATGACGTGCCTGGCGGCGAGATCCGGGGAGGGCATGCATTTAAAATGCAGCAGGAACTTATCATCGCATTAAGCGGAAGCTTTGACGTGATTGTAGATGATGGAAGGTCCAAACAAAAAGTGACACTTAATAGATCTTACTACGGGCTTTATATTCCTAACGGCTTATGGCGTCATATGGAAAATTTTTCAACTAATTCCGTTGCGATGGTACTGAGCAATACTGCGTTCAGCGAAGACGACTATATTCGTGACTACGAATCTTTCAAACATTACAAAAATGCATGAGAAATACAACGTGTTTGAATGCGGAATAGTGGAGCTTGCCAAAATTCGAAACAGGGCGGGTAATATAACTGTTGTGGAAAACGAATTTCACATCCCCTTCCAGATAAAGCGGGTATATTATCTGTATGATGTTCCTGGTGGAGAAAGTAGGGCCGGACACGCACACCGTAACCTGGAGACATTCGTAATTGCAGCTAGCGGAAGCTTTGATGTTTTAATTGATGATGGGGTTACCCGTAAAACAATTGCTCTGAACCGGCCTAACTATGCTTTACATATAAAGCAGGGAATATGGCGTGAAATACATAATTTCTCAAGTGGGGCGGTGTGTTTGGCGTTGGCTTCAGAGCTTTATGAGGAAGCAGACTATATCCGCGATTATGATGAATTTAAAACTTACCGAGGCGCTTAACATAAATTACAAATGGCTATAAAAATACATCCTACCGCAGATGTGCAATCTCTCAATATCGGCGATGGAACCATGATCTGGCAATTTTGTGTTGTATTGGCAGGCGCAACGATTGGTGAGAATTGTAACATTAACTTTAACTGCTTCGTTGAAAATGATGTTGTTATTGGAAACAATGTTACAATTAAGTCGGGCGTGCAGGTTTGGGACGGTATTAGGATCGAGGATAACGTTTTTATCGGTCCCAATGTAACTTTCACGAACGATTTGTTGCCGCGCTCAAAGGTTTACCCCGCTTCTTTTGCCTCTACTATGGTCCGTCGAGGCGCATCAATCGGAGCAAACACCACCATAGTGGCAGGAACAACCATCGGAGAATTTTCTATGGTCGGCGCTGGTAGTGTAGTAACAAAATCCGTTCCTGCACATGCCTTAGTGTATGGGAATCCTGCTAGGCATCGCGGATGGATACACACCGATGGGACGAAGCTGAACGCCTGTGGCGAAGACATATGGCGATCGCATGATGGCGTATTATATAAAAAAGGAGTTGATGGATTAATACGCCACGAGTCGATGTCTTAGCTTGAATAGGGGCTGAAACCACTGTATCTAATCTGTTTCTAAACGAACAAATTCTGTAATTGTTAATAATATGAAAATCGAAGTGTCAGACATGGTTAAATTTTTAGATCTGCAAGCACTTAATAAAAGATATGAATCCGCATTTGCAGCTGCATTACAGGATGTACTAGATGCCGGATGGTTCATTCAAGGCCAACGGACTAAAGATTTTGAGAGAGAATATGCAGACTATTGCGGCGTAAAGCATTGCATTGGCGTAGCTAACGGTCTTGACGCGCTGATTCTTATATTTCGAGCGTACAAGGAACTCGGAATGTTAAATGCAGGGGATGAAGTATTGGTGCCGGCAAATACCTATATTGCAAGTGTTCTGGCCGTTTCGGCAGTTGATTTGGTCCCGGTATTGATAGAGCCGAGCCCGGATTCTTATAATATAGACCCCTCCCTAATCGAAGCGCATATCACAGAAAGAACGAAAGCGATCATTCCGGTGCATCTCTATGGCCAGCTGTGTGACATGGAGGCTATTAATGCGATCGCAATGAAGCATAACTTATTGATTGTTGAAGATGCTGCACAATCTCATGGTGCGATCTGCCCAAATACCGGTAAGAAATCCGGTAATCTGGGCGATGCTGCGGGACATTCATTTTATCCGGGTAAAAATTTGGGTGCGCTGGGAGACGGAGGTGCTGTTACCACAAATAACGACAACCTGGCGGCGTGTATAAGAGCCTTGGGGAACTATGGATCAAATAAAAAATATTACAACATTTATAAGGGTGTTAATAGTCGCCTCGATGAATTACAAGCGGCATTTTTAAGTGTCAAATTAAAAGATCTTGATGAGGGCAATGCACACCGGAGAGTAATTGCACAGCGGTATCGCAGAGAAATCGTAAATTCTGAAATTGTATTACCTGAAGTTACGTCGGAGTTGTCACATGTTTGGCACTTGTTCGTCATCCGGGTAAAAGACAGAGACCATCTGCAAAAATATTTATCAGATAACGGAATTCAGACTGTAATTCATTACCCATTGCCTCCGCATCTTCAAGAGGCGTATATGGAATTAAAAACTTTGATTTTACCGGTATGCGAAGTAATTCATCGCGAAGTAATAAGCTTGCCTATAAGTCCGATTATGCCGAACGAAGAGGTCGATAGGGTGATAGCCGTGGTGAATTCATATAAAGCAAATTAGCAGGTGTACGACAGAATAAAACAAATATTCAGGTCTGAACTTGTCCAATCTTCATTATACTCCGGGATAGCTACGCTGGTGAGAGTAGCAACGGCGTTCGTAATGAGTAAGATCATCGCAATATATTTAGGACCGGGAGGGCTTGGGTTAATTGGTCAACTTACAAGTTTTGTAACGATTGTACTTGTTTTGGCGGGGGAGCGTTAGGGACAGGTGTTGTAAAGTACACATCTGAATATAACCTTAATGCACCAGATAGATTGTCTTCTTTTTTGAGTACGGCTTTCAAACTCACGGTTATCTCCGGGATATTAGTTGGTGTGTTGCTCTGTTTGTTTTCTGGTTGGTTATCGATGAAGATATTGATGACGCCTGAATATCAATATGTATTTATACTCTTTGGGCTAACGGTTGTGTTCTACGGGCTCAATAGTTTCCTGATTGCAGTGGTTAATGGTCATAAGGCATTTAAAAATACAATTTTGTCAATATTCTGACTAGTTTAATTAGCCTGCTTCTTTCGTTTTTATTTATTTATTTTAACCGTATAGGCGGAGCCTTAGTGGCAATAGTAGTAAACCAGTCGATCGTTTTCTTCGTGTCCGTTTTATGCTTCAGGAATGAAACATGGATGCGCCGTGCAAATTTAATAAAGAGCATCGATGTTCAGCACGTTAGGGACTTGGGGAAATTTGTTTTGATGGCCCTGGTGACCACTGCTACTGTACCTATTGGTCAGATGTACATCAGGGGATATATTATCAATAATCTGTCGCTGACTGGCGCGGGGATATGGGAGTCGGTAAGTAGGATATCAACTATTTACCTGATGTTTGTAACGACAACACTGACGACCTACTATCTTCCAAAATTATCGGAATTAAAAAGTGGCGGGGATTTGAGGCAGGAGATTGGGAAGGTATATAAGATAGTGGCACCCATAGCGATTATAGCTTCCATTCTCATTTATTTTTTCCGTTACTTGATCATTCGGATTCTTTTCACGAAAGATTTTTCAAGTGCCGCTGATCTGTTTCTAGGGCAATGTGTCGGAGATGTTTTCAAGGTCATATCCTGGCTGCTCGCTTTTCAGATGGTTGCGAAGGCAATGACCGTATACTATATTGTAACGGAGGTTATTTTCACCTTAAGCTACATTTTGTTATCAGTTGTCCTGATTAATTACCTTGGCTTAGTAGGAGTTACCTACGCATACGCGATCAACTACTTTTTGTATTTTATAGTTATGCTGTGGATTTTCAGAGATCTTGTTTTTAATAAAAAATCGTCTGAGCAAATTTGAAAACTAAAAGAAGTATATATTTCTATTATCCAAGTAAGGTATTGGGCGGGGCAGAAGTATTATTTGCTACGGTAGCTAAGGCTCTCACAATCAGAGGATTTGATGTAACTATCGTCGATCATACCGACGGAATCTACAGTTTACTGACCGTCGATAGCGATGTAAAGATCATTGGGGTAAACGAGCCTATCCGGCGAGATGCGATTATCATTCTTCCGCCAGTGGGCCTAAAGAAATTCTCGCGTCTTGCTACTGTGGACAAAAATGCAAAGGTGCTTTTTTGGTTTATTCACCCATATAATGGGTTGAAAATTATCCCGCGTATTCCCCCTGACATTCAGTACAGTTATCCCTCGTTGTTAAGGAGAATTAATAAATATATTTTTCCACGCTATTACCACGCTTTTAGAGAGCTTATGAAAATGGCCATGAAAAATAATGGTGTTACCTTTATGGATGAGGAAAATTACTTTATAAATCGGGAGTTTTTCTCTTTGGGAAATGAACAGCCTACTTATACTCCGATACCCGTTTCTCGCCTACTGGAATTGGATGATAAACCTGGCGTAGTCCGAACTAAGATAACAGTAGCGTACATTGGCCGGTTGTCGGATTTTAAGATTCCGATTCTTAAATACATAATTAGTGAATTGGGCCTTTTAGAAGGGGGGAGTCAGGTCCGTCTTGAAATAATTGGTGATGGAAAAAGTAAGGGCGATGTCGCTTCATTCGCAAAGCGATATGTGGGGTTGGAGGTTGTGTTTAAGGGCGCGATTCCACATAGTGAACTTAGCGGTTATATCCGTAAGAATGTAGATTTGCTTTTTGCAATGGGAACATCTGCCCTCGAAGGTGGCGCAATGATGATACCTACCTGCTTGCTGGATGCGTCCTACTCAAAAGTATCCAACTATAAATTTCGCTGGCTATTTCAAACTACGGGATATACACTTGGCAGAATGATGAATTACCGGCGAAAACGCATCATAAATCAGTATACGATAGCAGAAATGCTGGACCAGGTAAGGGTAGATAAACGACGACTCGGTTTGGAGTGTTATAGATATGTACGAGCACACCATACCCTGGACGTTGTAGTTAATAAATTGGAACTGGCAATTACCCGAGGTGATTTCTCCTTTAAGGTACTCAAAACAATTATTTAATCAGTAATAAGATGGCTTCAGATAAGAAAAGGATACTCATCGTATTTGGCACGCGGCCGGAGGCAATAAAAATGGCGCCACTGGTGATGGCCTTTAAAGCGGACGCCCGATTTGAGGTGAAGGTTTGTGTGACCGCACAACACCGGCAAATGCTTGATCAGGTTTTGGCTTTCTTTGACCTAAAACCGGATTACGATTTGAATTTGATGCAGCCTAATCAAACGCTTTATGATCTTTCGTCAAATATCCTTTTGGGTATGAAAAAGGTGTTTGCCGAATATATACCCGATTACACATTTGTTCACGGGGATACTACTACTTCAACTATGGTTGCGTTAAGTGCGTTTTACGCTAAGACCAAAGTTTGCCATGTTGAAGCGGGATTGAGGACAAATGACAAATATTCTCCCTATCCTGAAGAATTGAACAGGCAGTTAACTTCTAAAATAGCGGATTACCATTTTGCTCCAACTGATTTGTCGAAAGCTAATTTGCTTAAAGAGGGTATTCCTGCTGACCGCATTGTTGTGACCGGGAATACTGTGATCGACGCATTACTGATAGCAAAAGAAAAAGTCGAGGATATAGTGGATCCTGAGATTGAGGGCTTAAAGAAGCAAATTGACTTCTCCTCGCGGATAGTGTTGGTGACAGGACACCGGCGTGAAAACTTTGGCGAAGGTTTTGAAAATATTTGTAGGGCCATTGCAAAGATTGCAGAGAAAGCTAACGTTTCAGTCGTTTACCCCGTACACCTGAACCCTAATGTTCAGCAACCAGTAAATAAATTACTCTCAAATATTCCAAACGTAAAGCTTATCTCACCACTGGCATACCCTGCATTTGTTTGGTTGATGAAACGTGCTTTTCTTATTTTGACGGATAGCGGTGGTATACAGGAGGAGGCGCCCACATTAAGTAAACCAGTGCTTGTAATGCGTGAGAACACGGAACGCCCTGAGGCGCTGGAAGGAAATAGTGTTTTCCTCGTTGGTACGAATGTTGAAAAGATTGTTAGCGTCGCCGAGCGCTTTTTAGAAGCTGCCGATCAACCGTTAACAATAGGTCGCAATCCTTTTGGAGATGGAAGCGCAGCGACCAGCATAGTCGATTTTATAAGTTCTCAAAATTAAATGCCGTCATGAGTAAAGTGGTTTTTTTATCGATATTTCCTAATGCCGAAAATATAAAGGACGGGTATGTACGCCGTGTGGAGGATATTGAAGCGGTGTTCAGGAATGAACCACGTTTACACCTGGAGGTAAGCTTTACTAAAAATCTAAAGCGACGAACGCAGCAGGTCGACCCGCTGCTCGAAGTCATATATTGCAACGCTTTTTTACATTTTTTTCTGATACTCCGTATTCTGAGGTCAGCTAAATTTATATACAGTCATTCAATCATTCGTCTGTTAAAAGTTTGGCCGCAGTTTATTTTGATGGGACGGCAGTATCGACTTGTCATCGACGTACATGGCGCAGTTCCTGAAGAATTTGCGATGAGAGGTCAGCGGATGTCCTCTAGGTTATATGGTTGGCTGGAGTATTATTTCTTTCATCGCTCACGATTACTAATACATGTGACAGATGCTATGAAGAAGTTTTACGAATCAAAATATCCATCACTCACTTCCGAAAACGTTGTATATTATATAGTAAATCAGCCAGGCACAGGCGTCACGAATGAAGGAGAAGAGTTGTTAAGGTCACAATTAAGAATACAGGAGGGCGACGTTGTTATAATGTATAGTGGAAACTGCCAGGTATGGCAGAATGTAGACCTGATGTTGCAACTAATTAGTAGCCAGCGGAGAGAAAACTATAAGTACATAATTTTAACCGGAGAACCGGCAGCGTTTCGGGCGAAACTTGATAAATACGGATTGGATGAAGCAATGGTGACAGTATTATCTGTTACACCTAAAGAACTTCCCGCATATTATACCCTCGCGCATTATGGATTTATTTTGAGAGATAATAGTGCGGTAAATATTGTTGCGAATCCAACCAAACTTGGTGAGTACCGGAATATGGAATAATTCCGATTGTTAAATTTGAAAAGATTGGCGATTATTTCTTATTGAATTATGAAAGGTTAAATTATCAAGATTTCAACAGCAATTTAAAGCCGGTTAAAAGCACGATCAACAAATCCATTTTTCAGAAAATTCGAGAAAGCGATCGCGAGGGCGATTTAAGAAAAGCTATCGAGAGGGTATGAAATTAACAATAGAGAAAATACAATCTTGGTTAATATCGCTACTGTTCCTTCTGGGCCTGTTTCTACCCACTTCTATAGGAGGTGAGATACAAGGACGTCTGGAAGTGTTCAACTGGTTAATACTATTTTGTTTTTTTTTTGGGGTTGGTGTATTTAAGAAAGAAAATCGACTCAATTGGCTTGTTTACAGGGTTGGGTATTATCGCGATATTAATATTAGCAACTCTTATATCTCCGCTATCCGAATATACTTACGGAGCATTGCTCCCGTTTTTGGGATTTGTATTAATGATTTCTATTCGCTGGCGGGATATTCCTGTCGGTGGTTGGAGTGAAAGTTTGTTGTTCTATGTAAGTGTTTTATTGCTAGTCGGCGCAGTAATGATCATTACCAAGGTATACGACATTTCCCCTATTCTTAAAAATTCGTACTCCGCTTTTTATCCGGATTTGCTAATGATAATGTTAGATTGGGGGCGTAAGCCAGTGCTTACCTTTGCTACCCATTCTATTGCGGGTTTTTATTTTTTTATTTTTTTTTTACTTAACTATAAAACCTACCAGATTAAGCGGGAGCGTAAATTTCTGCTGGTAGCCTATTTGTTTCTGATCTCGTCGCTTTTTTAAGATCGGTTACGGCTTATGTGTTTACTGCAATCGGAGTTCTGTATATATTGATATCTAACTATAATCGGCCAATTGTTTGGGTTCGGTTTATCATAGGAACGTTTTTGCTTTCTGTTGTTGCTGCGTTTCTATTGTCGGATTTGCTTGAATATTTCTCAGTAACAGAATTAATAGCAGCGTTTTCCGACGAAGGTCATGGAGTTGCTGGCCGGTATTCGTCTAGTTCAACTTTAGTACCAATGATTAATTTCATTAAAGAACATCCGTTTCGACCGATCGGCATCACGAACAGTAATGAGTTTTTCCTCGGAGATTCCGGCCTAATTATTTTCTGGCTGCGCGGATCGCTGGTGTTGCTACTGTTCTTTTATGGAGGTTTTTGTTATTTCCTTCGAAAGAATCTGATATCAGTCGCCGATTTCATCCTTTTATTTTCGACTTACATGTTATTTGAGCTTGGGTTTATAAATCTGGGGTACTTCCGGACAATATATTCACTTCCGTTTATTATATGTTATTTGAATTACCTAAATACTAAACGAATTTTATCTCA
Organism: Chitinophaga sedimenti; assembly: GCF_023156195.1. Classification (GTDB taxonomy): domain Bacteria; phylum Bacteroidota; class Bacteroidia; order Chitinophagales; family Chitinophagaceae; genus Chitinophaga; species Chitinophaga sedimenti. The sequence goes on along the minus strand of NZ_JAKUKA010000001.1, from coordinate 4,407,912 downwards.
TGCCTAGGATAGCGACATATACGGGAGGGCTAAATGACCCGTCCTCCAGATTCAGGATCCGGCAGTTTATTGGTGAATGGAGAAAAAGGGGCATCGAGACAAAGGATTTTCATGCCGTATTTGGAAATTATCCTCCACCAACGAAGGCTTATAGGCCACTTTGGGCAGGTGTGCATCTGGCAGAGCGTGCTTTGAAGAGCTTTTGCTCCTATAGGTATGATTTGTCGATTATACAGCGCGAGATGATGTCTACCATGTATACCTGTGAACGCTTTCTTAAGGCTCCCCGTATATTTGACGTTGACGACGCTATTTTTCTGCACAGAGGTGGCAAGGCTGCCGCTGCCTTAGGTAAGTTGGCGGATATAGTTGTTTGCGGAAATAGCTACCTTGCTGAGTGGTTCTCCAAGTTTAACTCCAATATCGAGATAATACCGACAGCTGTTGACACCAGCCGATATACCCCCGTTGAAGCACAACAAGAAGATTTGGTGATAGGGTGGTCTGGAAGTAGTAGTGGTTTCAAGTATTTATATTCTATAGAAAGCGCCCTCGTTAATGTTTTGAATGTTGCGAAAACGGCCCGCTTAATGATTGTTGCGGACCGGCCTCCTGAATTTAAAATGCTCGACCCTCTAAGGGTGGACTATATACCATGGTCTGTTGATACGGAGGTGCAATGCCTGCAGAAAATGAGTATTGGCATTATGCCGCTTTTTTTTGACGACTGGTCACGGGGCAAATGCAGTTTTAAAATGCTGACATATATGGCTTGTGGCTTGCCGGTAGTGGTAAGCCCTGTTGGCATGAATGCGGACTTGCTTGCCCGGAAAAATTGTGGGATGGGCGCCTCATCTGGCCCTGAGTGGGAATATGCGTTAATCACACTGCTAAAAAATGACAGTCTTCGGAGGGAAATGGGGCGTGCGGGCGCGATGATCGTTGAGGAGGAGTTTTCGGTGGAGAAGTTAGCGCGACGCTGGGAGCGCACTATTTGCAGATGTTTATAATAACCATGATGCGAATTTTATATGTAATTAACAGTTTTGGACCTGGAGGAGCGGAAAAGCTGCTGGTGAATTTTTTGAAGGAATTCACTAAAAAGCAGCATGTGGCATTTACGGTTGTGCAACTGTGTAATACCAACACAGTTGATGCCTATGTTGACGAGCTTCGGGCGAGCGGGATCGAGATCATTACTCTCGGGAAATCGGTTTATAGCCCGAATATACTTTTAAAGCTAAGAAAGATAATTGTCTCGGGTGGTTATGAGGTTGTTCATGCTCATCTTTTTCCATCCCTTTACTGGGTAGCTTTATTGAAGCTACTTTTCAAAGTGAAGACAAAATTAGTTTTTACGGAGCACAGCACTGCAAACGGACGGCTGGGGAATGTTTTTTCGTCCCGCCGAACGTTTGATTTATTCGCTCTATGACAGGGTCATCGCAATTACACCGGCGGTAAAAAATATTTTAGATAAGTGGCTGGGGGCATATAGTCAACGTGTGGTGGTCATCAGCAATGGAGTGAAACTTTCAGGAGAAAACATAGAGGAGGAAGGGCAAAGTAATGCCTTGTCGGACACTCATACTAGTTTATTGATGGTCGCCCGACTAGATGCACCAAAACGACAGGATATCGTGATAAAAGCACTGTCCAAACTTGGCCCTGGCTTCAAACTTTTTCTTGCGGGAACGGGAAAACAAGGTTGAATTTGAGAGCTTGGCACGCACCTTGAAATGTGAAGACCAGTGCTTTTCCTTGGTATGGTGCATGACGTTAGTCAACTTATGGCTTCGGCCGATATAAATATACTATGTTCTGATTATGAAGGCTTGTCAGGAGTTACACTGGAAGCAATGCGCTGTAAGCGGCCGTTTATAGGTTCCCGGGTTCCGGGAATCATGGATGTGGTGGGGACATCACAGTGCCTTTTCGACAATAAGCCAGAAAGTGTTGCTATAAAAATCAGGCAGTGCCTGGACGACGTTTTTTGTCAGGAAGTAATCGCGGCTAACAGCAGAAAGATTAAGGAATATTCATTGGAGTATATGATTGATAACTATTATGAGCTTTATAAAAATCTCATTTGATGGGTATTAGAATTTTTTTCTTTTTAGCATGCATAATAATAACTGGGTTATGCAGAGTTAACGTTCATGCTCAGTCAAAGCGCTTGAATATAAAAAGTTACGGCGCAAAAGGGGACGGGAAAACAGATGATTCTCCGGCGTTTGACAAGGCGGTTGCTGTATTGGCCAAGGCTGGCGGTGTGCTGGAGATTCCCTATGGACGCTACTATATTTCCAGGCCAATTTATGTAAATTCTAATTCAGCAGGATCTATACAAATAAAAGGAATTGTCAAAGGAGGCAATCGGCCAGTTATCAAGTCGTCCAACTTTATTAATTTAATATATATCGAGGGAGATGCTCACAAGCCTGCGATGGACGTAGCGGTTAAATATGTGCAGGTCGAAGGCAACAATGTTCCCTATACGGCGAAGCATCCATACTATGATGTGCCAAATTCTTACCGTATCGGCATAGGGGTTATCAATTGCAAGTCTGTATCTATTGAGCAATGTGTAGTAAAAAATGTTTACGGGCAGGGCATTTATATTGGAAATACTCTTTTTCACGATGCGCCTGTTGGCGATAGGGTAAAAAAGATGTTGTTGAATAAAAATCAAATTTTTAATACGTGGGGATTGAATCCAACACCTGATGGAGGCTTATACGATGAGTATGGAGATGGTATTTATGTAAATAACGTCGCTTCTGGCAAGATCACGGGAAACATTGTCCGTAATGACCTCCGTTATACACGACAATTCGGTCGGGCTGGCATTGTATTAGAGTATAACGTAGAAAATGTTGAGGTTGTTAATAATACAGTGAGTGGCTATGACAGAAATATCCACGTCGAAGAAGATCTGGGAAACATTTCCATTTTAAATAATAAGCTAACTGGATCTGACTTTGGTATTTTAATCTGGAACTCTGGCAGACGTAAAATAGGTCCAATTTACGTGAAGGATAATTTTGTAAGTAATGAAAACATACCTTCAGGACTGTCGTTAAAAACTGTAAGAAATCGTGGAGAAAGATCCCTTATTTCTTTGGAGTCTGATAAAGCTTGTAGACAGGGTTCAGTAATTTCGGGTAATACCCTCAGCATTACCGGTGAATCCGGGCTTGTGTCGGACATTGTGCTGCGTAACTTGGAAGAAGGGGTAGCTATTTCTAAGAATAGCTATAAGCCAATAAAATTAAATGCCAAGATAAAGCCGCAGATAAATTTGAATGAAAGAAAGAATCGCGTGTCGGGCAACAACTTTCCGTCGGAAATGCTAAAAAAATGATTGATTGATGAAAGTCTTGCTGGTTTCTAATACTTCCTGGAGTTTCTATAAGTTTCGCAAGGGCCTGCTGGGCGAACTAGTTAAAAAGGGACACGAAGTGGTTGTGGTGGCCAATTCGGACCAATTTGTGAAGGAGCTTAAGGATATTGGAGTGAAGTTTATAGCACTTCAATATATGCAGGGACGAGGTGTTGGACCTGTTAACGAGTTAAAATTAATTCGGGAATTAATAACTTTATACAGATCTGAACGGCCCGATATTATTTTTCAGTATACGATTAAACCCAATATATATGGCTCCCTCGCAGCTCGAGTGGTTAAAATCCCCGTAATTGCGGTGATTACCGGCTTGGGCTTTACGTTCATAAATAAGGGTATTGTTCCTTCCGTGGCGCGTATGCTTTACAAAGTGGCTTTAAGAAAAGTAAAATCGGTTTGGTTTCTCAATGACGATGATAGAGAAATTTTTGTATCTAAGAAGTTAGTAAAAGCCAAGCAGGCGTTCGTTTTACCGGGAGAGGGGATAAATTGCGACTACTTCGCGCCCATTGAACAGGTTAATCCGGAGCAGTTTGGTGTCCGGTTTGTGCTACCGGCGCGAATGTTATATGATAAGGGCATTAAAGAATATGTAGAGGCAGCAAGAATAGTGTTGAAAGAATATCCTGCTGTGCAATTCGCTTTGTTAGGCGCCGCAAATATTGATAATCCAACGGCAATTCCATTTGCCCAGATAGAAGAATGGGAAAAGGAGGGGGTCATAAAGTATCTTGGAAGTGTAGATGATGTGCGGAAAATTTTACAGGAATATTCCTGTGTCGTATTGCCATCATATAGAGAGGGGATGTCAATGGTACTGATGGAAAGTGCCTCGATGGCTTTGCCATTGATCGTTAGCGATATTCCCGGCTGTCGGGAGTTGGTAGATGATAAACACTCCGGTTTATTATGCCAGGCCAGAAATTCGGAGGATCTTGCTGTGAAAATGATGTGGATGATTGGTTTGTCGGATAAGGAGAGAAAACAAATGGGCGAAAATGGTCGCCAGAAAATGTTAGCACAATATAGTGAGCGTGTTGTTTTTGAAAGATACTTTGAGTTGCTTCACGATTTCAAAGAACATTCAACAGGCATGCAATTGTAGAATGGCATACCTCACGGTTTCGCTGAGAAGGTTACATTTGCATCCGGAAATATACATATCCTAATGAAATTGTTATTTTGCATCTTCTTCGGTATTCTGGTAATATCTACCACGCATGCCCAAAAAAGGACACGACGATATCTGTCTATAACCATATAGACACCCGGGAGATCTACATTGATACGGTGAACCATCACACTGCGTTGAAGGCAGTGCTTCGTTATGACTCTAGCGTAGTTAGTAACGATAAAAACAACTGGCTTTACCGTAAACTCTTCTACGAACACCTCATCGAAATAAAGCAGCCTGACTTTAACGTTTTTATGGACCTCCATGCCGACCTCAATGTTGGTCGCACCAATGCAGGTGGCGGTAAAAATACGTGGCTTAACACTCGAGGGGCGTCTATTCAGGGCAATATTGGCAAACAGCTGTACTTCGAATCTTACTTCTTTGAAAACCAGGGCGCCTTCCCTGTTTATCTTGATACGTTTATCCGCAAACACCGGGTAGTTCCAGGTCAGGGCGAAATCCGCGATTTTTCTGGTGGTAAAGCATTTGATTACGCATATGTGAGCGCCATGCTCTCGTACACCCCAAGCAAGTTTCTGAACATGACAATGGGCTATGGTAGCAATTCCATCGGCGACGGCTACCGTTCCTTAATCCTTTCCGATGTTCCCTTCAGTTATCCATACCTCAAAGCCACGCTAAATCTCGGTAACGTGCAATACACTTCCATGTGGGCACAGTTCCGTGGACCTGAAGAGTTTAGGGTTCAGAGAAGCGGAAGCCGATGCTGGCTACTACAAGAAGTGGGGTGTATTCCACTTCCTCGACTGGAACATCAACAAAAAAATAACTGTAGGCCTTTTTGACGCAGTAATGTGGAACGACTACGATACCACCTCAAGACGCAAGCGCGGTTTCGACTGGACCTACATGAACCCGATCATCTTCCTCCGACCTGCTGAATTTTCAGTAGGTTCCTCGGATAATGCAATGATCGGCCTCAACGTAAAATATAAAGTGCTGCCGAAAGTAACCACCTATGGCCAGTTCGTCCTCGACGAATTCAAGCTGAGTGAATTTTTCGGCAGTAACGGTAAAGGCTGGTGGGCCAACAAGTGGGGCATGCAACTCGGCTTCCGCTCCTTCGATCTGTTTAAAGTGAAAAAACTGGACTTCCGGGGCGAGTATAATGTCGTGCGGCCTTATACCTATTCTTTCCGTAACTCCTTCGCGAATTACGCGCATTATAATCAGTCGCTTGCCCACCCGCTGGGGGCCAACTTCCGTGAAAGTACTGGGCATCGCGTCGTACACTTACAAGCGTTGGTACCTGCGCGTGCAACTGACTTACGCTAATTACGGCCTCGACCAGGACGATGCCACCAACTGGGGCAAAGACATCATATTTAAGGATTACACCACCCGCCAGCGCGAATACGGTAATAAAATCGGCCAGGGGCTTAAAACCGACCTTGTATACGCTACCGGTTCGCTCGCGTACGTCTTCAATCCGAAATACAATTTGAGACTTGAAGCCTCCATCACGCACCGCCAGGAAAAGAACTCCGCATTCACCAATAAGGAGACTATTTTCCAATTCGGCCTGCGCACGAGCTTCAGGCAGTTCTATTATGACTTCTGATTATTGTTGGCAAGCATATAATAGCGGTAAAGGCCTCGCCATCACGGTGAGGCCTTTTTACGCCGCAATATTGCAATCTTCCTAACACGAAAGTGTAATGTCTCCCACCCAGCTCTTCCATTCAATCGCCCATCCCCTCACAAAACACCCAAAATAGCTACCCAAAAATAATCCCCCTAAAGAGGTGTTCATCAGACACGAATTCTTCTTAACTTTAAATCATCGAGGCACATAATTAGGAACGAGTCCACGCAACAGAAAAAACGTCTTTATTTAAATCGAGAGCTATGTACAACTTTCTGAGTCATCTTTTAGCCATGACTACAGTAACGGCATTTTATGCCGCTTTCCGCTGGCTCACCACCAGCCGACTGAAAGGCTAAACACAGTGAAACTTAATTTATTACCTAACCAACTGTCAACATCAAAAACCGGCACCAACCGGTAAATTCCATTCTGAAACGTGATGTGTCGCGTAAGCGATCATCCTCCAAAGCTGTGTACATACCGCCAGCGAGCTTGCCAGCCCAGCGTTATGAAACCAGCCAGGAGATACGTCCGGCGCTTGAACCGGGAATGACTGTTTCTGGCCCATTACCCGGAACACCTGTTATCCTGCACGCTTGCCAGCTGGGATAGCAGGCAACCGGCTAAGGCCAAAAAACCAAAAGCCCCGGCGATTTGCCGGGGCTTTATATTGCCAAAATAAGGGGAGACAAACAAAAGAAACCGCATAGATAAAGGCCGGGCTCACTGCTCCGCATAAACGGAACCGCGAATGTGCATCCCCCTTTACCCTCCACGATGTCAAAATCACATGGGGAGTATACACGTCTTCTATTTGAAAGTCGATGATATGAAATGAGATGATTTGCTGTTAGTCTGTGTCTTGTTCGTCGGATAGTTCATTAGCTATTATGAATATACGATATAATATTGGGATTTCATATATGGGAAACGCGGTTTTTATGTTAATTCCGTTATAAAACCGGCCTCCTCGATACCCGCATCTCCCCCAAACTTATCCCAAAAACCATGTAACTTCGCCCCCATGCATTATGTTACTGTAGAAGGCCTGACGAAATCCTTCGGCGAAGCACCATTATTTGAAGATATTTCTTTCCATATAGAAGAAGGCGATAAAATCGCCCTGGTAGCCCTTAACGGCAGCGGTAAATCGACCCTGCTCCGCATTCTCTGCGGCAAAGACGTGCCCGATGCGGGTAAAGTGTGGATTCACAAAGATGTGACCGTGGTGATGCTTGAGCAGAATCACGGGTTCGACCTGCAGAAAACAGTGATCGAAAACATCTTCGACCACAGCCATCCCATCCTCAACGCCATCCGTGAGTACGAACTGCTCACCGACGAAGATGCGGAGCCCGATCCCATCGCGCTTACCGACGCCATCGCCAAAATGGACGAACTCGGGGCCTGGCACTTCGATTCCAAGGTGAAACAGATTCTCGGTAAACTTAATATTCACCATCTCGATCAAAAGGTCGGCAGCCTCTCCGGTGGCCAGCAAAAGCGTGTGGCGCTTGCTAAGGTGCTGATAGACATTGGTTTCGAACATAAGCATACCCTGCTCATCATGGACGAACCTACGAACCACCTTGACGTAAGCATGATCGAATGGCTGGAAAATTACCTGGACCAGGAAAATGTAACGCTCCTGCTGGTAACGCACGACCGCTACTTCCTCGACAGTGTTTGTAACGAAATTATGGAGCTTGATAACCGTCAGCTCTACATCTATAAAGGCAATTACGAAAACTACCTCGAAAAGAAGGCCGCCCGCGAAGAGTCTGAAAAGGCCAGCGTGGAAAAAGCCCGCAACACCTACCGCAAGGAGCTGGAGTGGATGCGCAAGCAGCCGAAAGCCCGTACCACCAAGTCGAAGTCCCGCCAGGATGCGTTTTACGAGGTAAAGGAACGGGCTTCCGCTAAGCTGGAAAGTCAGCAGCTGGAACTGAACGTGAAAATGAGCCGGCTCGGTGGAAAGATCATCGAGATGAAAAAGGTGTACAAAGCGTACGGCGAAAAAGTCATCCTCAAAGGGTTCGATTATACTTTTAAGAAAGGAGAACGGGTAGGCGTAGTCGGTAAAAACGGCGCCGGTAAATCCACCTTCGTGAACATCATCATGGGACACGAATCTGCGGATTCGGGAAAAATCAACGTGGGCGATACCATTATTTTCGGCAACTATTCGCAGGAAGGCCTCAAAATAAAAGAGGACATGCGCGTGATCGAGTTCGTGAAGAACATCGCTGAAAACTTTCCGCTGGCAGATGGTACCAAAGTGAGCGCCGCACAGTTCCTGCAACTGTTTTTGTTCCCGCCTGAAAAGCAATACACTTATGTGTCGCGGTTAAGCGGCGGTGAGCGACGCAGGTTACACCTGTTGTCTATCCTGTTCCGCAACCCGAACTTTTTGATACTAGATGAACCCACGAACGACCTTGACCTGCCCACGTTGAGCATCCTCGAGGAGTTCCTGCTTAACTATCAGGGTTGTATTCTCATCGTAAGCCACGACCGTTATTTTATGGACAAACTGGTGGACCACCTGTTTGTATTCGAGGGCGAAGGTGAAATACGCGACTACCCGGGCAATTACACCCAGTACCGCGAATGGCAGAAAGACCAGGAGAAACAGGAACCTAAAAGGAAGAGCGCGTAGCAGAGAAACCTGCGGAACAACAGCAGGCCCCCGAAGCACCGAAGAAAAAATGTCTTTCAAAGAGAAGCGCGAAATGGAGTTGCTTGAGAAAGACATGGAAGCGCTGGAGAACGAAAAGAAGCAACTGGACGAGCAGCTGGCATCCGGCTCGCTGAGTTACGATCAGCTGCAGGCGGCGTCGGCGCGGATCGGGGTGGTCATGGAGCAATTGGACGAAAAGGGCCTTCGCTGGCTGGAGTTAAGCGAATTAGCATAATGAGGAGGCGGTTTATATACCGCCTCTTTTTTGGGGTAACAGCTTTTGCACTGTTATGGGCCGCCATCACTCACTTTAAAGGCCGTAAATCTATCCACTTTTTTTCTAGCTTTAGCTTTCAACCAATATCGTTTATGAGCCAACTACCCACGTCATCTTCAAACCGTTTTTTGTCGCTGGACGTATTCCGCGGCCTCACCGTTGCCTGTATGATACTGGTGAACAACCCCGGCAGCTGGGCACATATTTATGCACCGCTCGGCCATGCCAAATGGCACGGCTGGACGCCCACCGACCTGGTGTTCCCGTTTTTCCTGTTCGCGGTAGGCAACGCCATGAGCTTCGCACTCAAAAAGTACGAGGCGCTCGGTAACGCCGCTGTATTGCAGAAGATCTTCAAACGCACGGCACTTATCTTCCTCATCGGTTTAATCCTCAACTGGTTCCCCTTTGTTGCCTGGTCGGACGATCAGCTGGTAATGAAGCCGTTGTCGAAACTCCGCATCATGGGTGTGTTGCAGCGTATTGCACTTTGTTACGGCTTTGCAGCGCTGATTATTCATTACCTGAAGCATAAAGGGTCCATCTACGCATCGCTGTTGTTGCTGTTCGGCTATTGGGCCATCCTGCTGGCTTTGGGTCAGGGCGATCCTTATAGCCTGGAAGGCAATGCCGGACTGTTTATCGATAAAGCCATCCTCGGAGAAAACCACATGTACCATGGTGAAGGCGTTGCCTTTGATCCCGAAGGTTTGCTCAGCACCCTGCCTGCCATCGTGAACGTGATTTGCGGCTACCTTGTAGGCGACTATCTGCAACAAAAGGGAAAGAACAGCAATACGATCCTGCGCCTTGCGCTTACCGGGCTGGTATTCATTGTGTTGGCGTACATCTGGGATATCTGGTTCCCCATCAACAAAAAAATATGGACCAGTTCCTATGTATTGCTGACAGTTGGACTGGCCACCATCCTGCTTTGCATCTTTGTGTACCTGATAGAAATTATGCAATGGAAAAAGGGCTGGTACTTTTTGAGGTGTTCGGGAAAAATCCGCTGTTCATCTTTGTGATGTCCGGTGTGCTGGTAAAAATTTATGGACTTATTCGACCCGTTCCCGGAAAAGGTTTTTACAGCTGGTTTTATGAAACCGTGTTTAAGCCCATTGGAGGCGAACTGAATGGTTCCCTGTTATTTGCGTTGTTTCATGTGGGGCTTTTCTGGCTGTTGGGCTGGTGGCTTGATAAAAAGAAAATTTACATCAAAGTATAAAATAGCCATGGGGCGGAGTTCATTACTCCGCCCCTTTTTTCTTTATAGCATGAAGGTGTTAGGACTTCGCCATATTTCTTTATTACTTTCGTTCCCGTTATTGTTAACCTGTCTCATGAAAAAACCAGTATCATTAACCCGTGCGACCGTATGTGTGACCATGCCAACCGATGATATGCATCACTGAAACCAAGTTAAGAAACCGGCGAAACGATCCCTGTACATTGTGCTGTTTTGCCCGGTCATAAATGTGAATTCATGAAGAAAATTTTTGCCCTTTTGCTGGCGCTGACCGCCGGCGTATCCTCCATTTTTGCGCAAACCTGTACCGACAAAGGATTTGTTGTAGTTGTACTCGGAAGTTCCACGGCTGCCGGCTGGGATGGCCCCACGGAGCGTGACAGCGCCTGGGTGAGCATCTTAACCCGGAACTTCCAGTTCATCAACGCCAATTACCGGGTGATCAACCTGGCCGTGGCCGGTACTACTACCTATGCCGCGCAACCGAGCTGGTACACGCCGCCGAATGGCAGGCCGGTACCGGATACCGCGAAGAACATCACAAAAGCCTTGATCGGCTATCAGGCCGACGCGGTGATCGTGAACTTCCCGACCAACGACGCTATCAATAGTTACACACTGGCGGAGCAACAGGCTAATTTTCAGCGCATTGTAGCCTCGGCAGATTCCTTGCATGTGCCCGTGTGGGTTACTTCCACGCAGCCGCGTACGCAAATGTATGGTGTGTCGCGTCAGCCATTATTCGATATGCGCGACTGGTTGCTGGACCGTTTTCGTGACAGGTACATTGACTTCTGGAGTCCGTTCGCCAATGCGGACGGTTCTATTAATACTGCTTACAGCCATGCGGACGGGATTCACCTGAACAATACTGCCCATTACATAATGGCGCAACGTGTGTTTAACGAAGCAATCCCGGATACGATGTGTGCTGGTCCTGTACGAATGCCGGTTTTCAGAGGCTGGTACACCAGCGCCGGATATGCCGATTTCTTATGGCATGTGGGCCAGCGCGCGGTAAAGCACTATCAGTTGCAATATCAAAGTGGTAGCACCTGGTATAGTATGACGGGAAATATTCCCATGCAGCAGCAGCCCAATTCCTGGATGAACTATACGGCCTCGGGTATTGGTGCTTACCCCGTGCGACTGGCGATCACGGACACTAAAAACCGTGTATTCTATACCGGTAGTATACAGGTGCCGGATGCTTCAGAAGTACTGATCTCCCGTATGCAGGCGAAAAATGAAAGCGGGAAAATGTTCCTGGAGTGGGCCACTTCCAGCGAATATCAACTGGATACCATGGGGGTGGAATATAATCTGGCTGGCCAATGGCTACACCTGGTGTCGGGTATCAATGCAAAAGGAAGCAGATATGATACCGCCAGTTATCGCGTGGAGTTGCCCGCTGGTTTTGGTGCGGGGACTTACCGCCTGCACTACAGCAGTTGGGCGGGGAGTATTAAATATACAGCCAGTCGGCAGGTTACTATATATAAAGAACCTTCTGCCGTAACAATGACCCGTACAGGTGTTACCCGTATCAACGACACGCGTATTCTCTGGTGGGAAACAGCCAACGAGCGAAACATCCGTGCTTACCGGCTGCTCCGCCAGGAAGGAAATAGTTGGGTATACGTCGATTCGGTAAGGAGCCTGGGAAATGGCACCCGCAGTTACACCTATACTGATCGTGCGTTCCGTCCCTATGCGGTGAATTACATGATTCAGCCGGTGGATATTTATGACAGTTTGTTCGCATACAGCTATGCCAATACCGGTATTGATCTGAACACGCAGCGCCCTGTTTACCGCAACCCGCAATACACTGCTCACCGCGACTATGATGTGCAGAAAGTAGATTTTAGTGTGGCCGATGCGCGTAACATTGCAGCACTTACGTTGCAGCGTAAAGCGACTGGCGACTGGGAGCATGCGGGGTCAATTGCTTTCGAAGGGTCGAAGGCGAGTTACACGTTTACGGATTCTGTGTATAACAGACTGGCAATTGATTATAGAGTGATCGTCACCAGTCCGTATGATAAGCATGATACACTGCCTGTTTTTTTCTTTGTCCGCCGACATGGCGCGTATAGTCGTGTCCCACCTGGAAGCGCCCTGGGTTATGCGCTCAGGGGCCAGGCAGATCATGGGGTGGTATAATCCGCGTGAGGTGAATATCTCTGCCTATATTATCCAGCGCCGGCAGCCGGGATCGCAGGCATGGACGGAGCTATCGACCATTGCCGCAACAGGTTCCAATAGTTCGTATTCCTTCACGGATACCACTTACATTCCCGGTCTGGCTGAGTATCGCCTCCTCGTCCGCGATGCCTTCAACGTACACAGCGTGAGCAACCGTGTTATCCTAAACCCGGAAACCGGTAATGCGGCGGCGTATGAATCGTACCAGCTTTTCAGGACCGGTACCACGTTGGCCTGGAATGCTTATATGGAAATTAACGTAGCGCAACATCAACTGCAACGTAAGGTGGGCGCAGAAAACTGGTCCACGATCAAGACCATTGCCGTAGCGCAGGAATCTACTGGCGCTAGTACGGCTTATTCTTTTAATGATTCAACTTTCGAACCCCGCGAAAAATCTTACCGGGTGTTAACGACTGATAACTTTGGCGGTGAATATATCAGCAATATCGTTGAGGTGCCCATGGACAGTAGCGTGTCGGTTGCTGATTATAAGATTATTGCATCTAATTTAATACGCTCTTTCGACAGGCAGTACCTATCTTGGGTCACTGATGGGGAGCGGAACCTCGTAAACATGCGCGTGGAACGTTTTAGGGACTATGGTTGGGAGCCGGTACGTACAATATCTCCTAAGGGAAGAGGTGTATACGAGGTGATGGATTCACTTTATTATGCAGGGCACATCTCGTATCGGCTGCTGATCGACGACCGCTTTGGTGTAACTGATACCGCTTTTGTACTGGAACTAGGAAACGATACGAGCCTCAATGGTTATATGGAAATGGGCCCGTTGAACGTGGAACGTCAGGGTAAAGTGCAGCAACTGACCTGGACATCCACAAAGGAATTTAAAATTGACTGTTACGAGATTCGACGCATCGTTAATACGGGGTGGGAAGTCGTGGATACTGTAACAGCAGTAGGCAGCGGCAACAATTATATTTATGTTGATACCATTTTCCGGCCAGATACGGTCCGGTATCAGGTATTGGCATATGATCACACGGGTTCCGGGTATTATAGTACTCCGGTGTTACTGGAAGCGGATACGATATACAATTCGGCTTTTACTACTGCTACTCCCCAGGTTGAGCGCCAGTACGATATACAACGTCTTCGCATCACGACCTGGAAAGAGCGGGGATTGAAAAACATTATCGCGGAAGTGCGGGACGATTCTGCCTGGAAGCGCTTAGCGATATGGCCTGCAGCCGGCTCCGGTCAAACCTATACCTTCTCCGATTCTGTTTACCGGCGTCCGCAGACCAGCTACCGCTGGATGGCGGAGGATCTGGATGGTAAGCTGCTGGAGGGGCCGCAGTATGTACTGGCCGCCGACACGGTAAAAGTAGAGAGGGCTGAATTTACGGGAGGTTTAGTCGCGCGTAAGGAGCATAAACAGGTAATTACCTGGACGATGGGCCGTTCCGTGATGATGGCTAACTACAGTTTGCAGTACAGCGCAGACAGCATTAACTGGTCAACCGTTCCTGTGGCCGCCATATCTGATGAAGGATCGGATAAAATGTATTCCATCACAGACAGCTCCTATCATCCTTATACAACTTACTATCGTATTAAAGGGCTTTCCCAGTGGTCGAATATTTTTATTTTTCATTGCCGAAACTCGCGGCAGACTCTGGACGAGCACCTGCATACAATATTACCGGTTTTGCCGTGCAACGCACCGATACTACGCAACGAGTGGTGTGGCATAGCACACAGGAGACAAACATCGTGCGATACATACTGACCGCTACCGTGAATGGTGTTACAGACACAATGGCCTTGTGCCAGCGGCCGGGGCGGGAACGGATTACACCCATATCGATACGGTATATAGAGCATACTCCATGCTGTATCGCCTGTATGTAGATGACCTGTTGGGTTACACCCACTTTATTGGCGAAAGCCAGCCGGGAGATGATCTGAACTTTATGCGTTTTTCCAGCACAACGGAAGTCCTACGCGACAGCCTGGTGCAGGTGGTGCGGCTTACGTCTACGGAGGAAGCAAACGTCAAATTTATCAATATAGAACGGCTGGAGGCCGGCGAATGGAAAGCTGGGCAACAGTTCCCCGCACAAGGTGCCGGTTATCAATATGTTTATCGTGATACGATCTATCGTAAGGATGCCACAACCTACCGCGTACGGTTGACGGATATTCATAACCAGCATTTCGGAAGGGATACACTCGTGTTGGCAGGCGATGAAAATTATGATCAGCCATTTGAGATGACTTCCTTCGTGGTAGCCCGCAATGGCGCGGCGCAACAACTGAACTGGAACACCAGCAAAGAGTTCCGTGGCGACAGTATGTTGGTCCAACGCCTGCAAAATGGCGGCTGGATACAGTTCGCGGCATTGCCGGCAACAGGCGCGGGTAATTATAGTTATACTGATACTACTTACAGGCCGGGTGCGGTAACGTATCGCATCGGTATGAAAGACGTGGATGCGCGGGTGTTTTATAGTGATGTGCAGCCGCTCGATGCGGATACAAATTACACGCAACCTTTTGTGGTGAAGGGTTTTGTCGTAACGCGCGACAGTCTGACGCAACAACTGGCATGGAATACGGGAAAAGAGTTCCGTCTCCGGCACATTTTCGTTCAACGAAAAGTTGCTTCAGGCAACTGGAACAGCATCGATACGTTGATAGCAGCGGGTGTACCACGTTCTTATGCATTTACAGATGCTTCCTACTCGTCGCAGCCCACTTCTTACAGGCTGGTGGGAATGGATAGAGACGGCCGTACTTTCAACAGTGCGCAGGTGGATATTGCGGCAGATGCAAACTATGCAGAACCGTTCGTGCTTTCCAGCTTCACTGCCGTACGCAGCAACCTGCAACAACAACTGAACTGGCGCACCAGCAAAGAATTCCGGACAAAAGATTTCAGCATTCAACGTAAAGAAGAAAACGGTACCTGGAAGGAAATTGGCGTAAAAGTCGCTGCCGGCGTTCCTGCTGATTATACATTTACGGACACCGCTTACACGCAGCTGGCCGTTACGTATAAACTGGTGATGGCCGACAAAGATGCACGTACGTTTAATAGCGCGGAAGTGTCTGTAGCTGCGGATCCTACCTATACCGAAACCTTTAAGCTCGGCACACTGGTAGTTGAACAGCAAAAAGACAAACAGATATTAAACTGGAGCACCGACAACGAATGGAACATCGACAGCTTCTACGTGGAGCGCCAGATAATTCCTGCAACCAACGGGCGTGTAAGCAAAGATGGTTGGGAAATTATCGCGGTGCTTCCGGCAAAAGGTGGTTCTTCTACTTATGCTTATGTTGATGTGGTGGCACAGGATAAACAGACTGCTTACCGCATCACGGCACTTGACAAACTGGGCCGCGACTTTACCAGTCAGAATGTGATCCTCACACCGGACCTGAGTTATCGCAACGCCTTCAACCTGAAAAACTTTACCCTGAAGGCGCAAAGTGCGGCAAGATTACTCGAATGGAGTACCAGCAGCGAAAATGGCGCCGCCAGCTTCGAGATCGAACGCAGTACTGATTCCGTAGCCTGGAAGAGCATCAAAACGATAACAGCTACCGGTAATTCAGATGTTGCGGTGAATTACAGCTTCATCGACGAATACAACACCGGCACCATCTGGGTTTACTATCGCCTGGTGATGATCGACAAAGATGGTGCGCGCAACCTTAGCAACGCACTGAAAATGGTTGCCCTCATTACCGCACTGCCAGACGATCCGCAGCAGTCCACCGGCAAAGTAGCCGCCTTCCCGAACCCGGTAAGCAACAGCTTTAAGATCAGCGGGTTTGCAAATGGTGTGCAGGTGGAAGTGTTTAACAGTCTTGGTGTACAGGTGTACTATAACAAGCAATATAGTGGCGGGGAAATCAACGCCTCAGCGTGGCCCGCAGGCATGTACTACATTGTACTGAATAAAGGCAGGTATCGCCTCAGTCTGATCAAATTATAATGACTTAAGCCCGTTCATTTCGAACGGGCTTTTTCATTTATACCCAATTAGGTAACACGAATATGTTAGTATGTGGCGTCCCATAGTTTGTAATTTCGCCTCCGATTATTGTTAACCATCCCTGTGCAAGAACCAAGTAACGCAGCTTATCAATTAGTGAATAACCGGAGAATGCACCCCTATACCGTTGTTTTCCCGGCGCATAAACGCAACGCATGAAGAAATTTTTTACACTTTTGCTGGTGATGATGATCGCCGGTATTACCTCTCTTAATGCCCAAAATTTCAACTGTTGGGGAAGGACTTATTCGATCGTGGTTTTGGGAAGTTCTACCGCCGCGGGAACAGGCGCCAGTAAACCCGACAGCGCGTGGGTAAATATTGTCAAAAAGTATTTCTCTGACGAAAACAGTCCTTTTACCACCGTGCATAACCTCGCGGTAGCAGGAACGGTCACTTATAACGTGCAGCCTTCCTGGTATGTAAATACCAATGTGCGTCCGGCGCCAAACCCCGAAAAAACATTTCTTACGCACTGAATACATTGAAGGCCGATGCGGTAATCGTCAATTTTCCTTCCAATGATGCGTCCTCACGATACACGCTGGATGAGCAGAAAGCGAACTTTGAACGGATAGCGGCGACGTGCGACAGTATGAATGTGCCGCTCTGGGTAACCACTACGACCGGTCGCGATACGATGTGGGGCGCCTCCCGCGTGCCACTGGTGCAGATGCGTGACTGGCTTAAAACGCGTTTTGGGGCTAAGTGTATTGATTTCTGGACGGGGATCGCGAAGGATGATGGTACCATCATCGACAGTTTGGGAAGCGGCGATGGCATCCACTTTAATGATAAGGCCCATCGTTTAATGGCCAATAGGGTCATGAAAGCGGGAATATTGGATACGCTTTGTAAAGGAGCTTCTGAGGCGGCTTATTTTACGGCAACGCTGCATAATGGCAATAGTGTGTCACTTAATTGGAAAACCACGCGCGAACGCCGTATCAGCTACTTTTATGTTCAAGCCAGTTCCGATGGTGATAACTGGCAAACGTTGGTCGACCATGTGAATATTCCCGCGAAAGGGCCTGCATATGCAGGCAATACTTACCAGCTGGTGACAACACATAACGCTTATTATTACCGTATTGTAGCAATGGATCATGCCAATCGTGGGTATGAAGTGTCTGTTACCGGTTACACACCGCCGTCGTCCTGGCAACCTTATCAGGTTACAGGATTCAAAGCTGTTGCTGATTTTAACCTGGTTAAAATGGATTGGTCAACGCCCACCATCGGGAAGTTGAAAACCATGTTGATACAGCGTAGTCTTGACTCTGCGCAGTGGGTCGATGTAAAGTCGTTCACACCTGGCTTGCCTTACGTGTACAAATCTGATGATGACGCATCACCTGATAAAGTGAAGTGGTATAGGATCCAGTCAGAAGATTCCTCCGGGGTGAAACGATATTCAACTGCGCTGAAAGTGGTGCCCGATACAATGTATTTTAATCCCTGGAGAATTTATTCGCTGACTGCCAGCATTAATAGCGACCGGGCAATATATGTTGCCCTATCGACGACGATCAGAAAAGGCCTGAACTACACGCAGCTGCTTCGTTCGGCTGATAATGGGCTGACATGGGATACAGTTGGCTCCAAAAGATCACAGCAATATAACAATGGAGCACATTCGTCGAGGGATGATTTCTATGACGTCGTATTTTACGAAAAGGACGTACAATACAAAGTTTTTGCGGCAGATACACTCGGTCGTGTATTTTATACTCAGGCCGTAACACTACCCGGTGGCACGCGTCACGCTAAATATAATAAATGGGAGGCTGCTGCCGATTTCGGTAATGTTGTTTTAAACTGGCAGACTGCCTTTGAAACAAAGACGCTACGATTTGTTATCAGAAGAAGTGCTGACGGCTTCAAGTGGGATATTATCGGCGCAAAACCTGCTGCCGGTAACTCGACCGATATCAGGGATTATACACACACTGATTTGCGTGTACAACAAATTCCGTTGTATTATCAGATAGGCGTAGAAGACAGCGCCGGGCGTCACGTTTACGCTGCTGAAAAGTTACTGGTAACTCCCGACAGCATGTACGCCCAACCCTACCGCCTGCAATCCTTCACCGGCACACAGGACGCCAACCAGCAAACATTGGAGTGGCGCACTTCCGTCGAAAAGAAAACCGCCCGCTACGTGGTAGACCGCAGCGATGACGGCACCACCTGGCGTACAGGCATCGATACGGTAGCAGCGGGCACTGCCCCAACCGGTCGCAGTTACAGCGTCACCTATACTTACAATATTTCCACCACCACTAAAAACGTGCATTACCGCCTGCGTCTCATTGACTCGCTGAACCGCACGCCCTTCCTGGTAGGCACGGTGAAAATCGTCGCAGACACCAACTTCGCTAATCCTTACCGGTTGGCGGGTCTCGCAGCGGAACGCAACCTTACCAGTCAATCCATTACCTGGAGCACTTCCAAAGAATGGCGTATGAGTCATTATTTGCTGGAGCGCAACGTGGCAAACACCGGCTGGACTAAGATAGATTCACTGCCCGCAAAAGGTACGTCGGAAACGTTAAGCAATTATGCCGCAACCGACACTTCCTACAGCGAGAAAAATATCAGCTACCGCGTTCAGATGGTAGACAAATATGGACGCAGCTTCACGTCACCGGTGTTAGCGCTGGCCGTAGACTCCAACTATACCCGATTTTATAAACTGGCCGCCTTCACTGCAAAACGCGATGGTAACCAGCAAACCATCGACTGGAGCACGTCCAAAGAATGGAATACCGTGAAGTTCCGCATTGAAAGGAACTTCGGATTGGGTTGGGAAATACTTGATTCCGTAGCCGCCGCCGGTATCGCAATGCAGGGCCGGACCTATGCCTATACAGACACGGCCTACAAATACCAGGAAACTTACTATCGCATCACGGTATTCGACAAGTTTAATCGCTCCGAAAGAAGCGGCGAAGCCTGGGTGAAAATGGACACCAACTACGTTACCCCCGTTCGGTACGCCACTTACGGTGTAAGGCGCGAACTGGACAAACAGGTAATTTCCTGGAACACGACGAAAGAATTTAAACTGGCACAGTTTAACATCCTGCGTATCATCGGCGGTAAACTCACCGCTATTGATAGTGTAAAGGCGGCTGGTCCCGGTGAATATCAATTCACGGATACGGCTTATTCCGAACTGGAAACGTATTACCGCATCCAGGCGAAGGATGTATTTGGGCGTGCCTTCCTGTCGGATGAGCGGTTCGTAAGGTCGGACACCAACTTTATTACGCCGGTCCGTTATGCGGAACTTTCAGCTGCCCGCGAGTATAAGAAGCAGATATTGAGCTGGACAACCTCCAAAGAGTTCCGTACTAAAACATTTGCGATTGAACGCAGGCAGGGCAATGGCGCCTGGGAACAGGTAACCACCGTACCGGCAGCGGGCATGACCGGAAAAACATATGCTTATACAGATGAAACGCACCTGACCGGCGCATTAACTTATCGCCTCGTCATGACAGACGCATCCGCCCGCACGTTCAATTCGCGCGAACTGTCGTTGCCGTCTGATACCAATTATATTACCCCGGTCCGCTTGTCTTCCTTTACCGTGGCGCAGCAAAAGGAGAAACAGGTGATCAACTGGTCTACTTCAAAAGAATGGAACCTCGATAGTTTTTATGTAGAGCGCAAAGCACCAACCGCAGTCAACGGCCGCAGTCGGGAAGCGGGCTGGGATATTATCGCAGTGGTGCCTGCAAAAGGTGTAGCTTCCGAATACAGTTATACCGACATAGAAACGCAGGAGAAACCTGCCACGTACCGCGTAACCGCGCACGACAAAGATGGCCGTGATTTCACCAGTCAGCAACTGGTCCTGACGCCGGACCTCGGCTATCGCAACGCCTTCAACCTGAAAAGTTTTACGTTAAAGAAAGGCCAGAACACGGCGCGCCTCCCGGAATGGAGCACCAGCAGCGAAAACGGTGCGGCCAGCTTCGACATTGAGCGCAGCACCGATTCAGCCACCTGGAAGAGCGTTAAGGTAATAGCGGCTACCGGTAATTCCGAGGTAGTCGTGAATTACAGCTTTACTGACGAATACAACACCGGCACCGTTTGGGTATACTACCGCCTGGTGATGATCGATAAAGCCGGCGCCCGCACGCTCAGTAACGCACTGAAAATGGTGGCCCTCATCACGGCCCTGCCTGACGGCCCGCAACAGCCCACTGGTAAAGTGTTTGCGTTCCCCAACCCGGTGAGTGGCAGCTTTAAGGTAAATGGCTTTGCAAACGGTGTGGACGTGGAAGTGTATAACAGCCGCGGCGTACAGGTGTATTACAATAAGGCGTATCGCGGAGAGGAAATCAACGCTTCTGCATGGCCCGCCGGCGCCTATTACATAGTGCTCGGTAAGGGCAGGTATCGCATCAGCCTGATAAAGCTATAGCAGATAAATTGGTTAACACCTTGGCCCGTTCAGCTCCATTCGGCTGAACGGGCTTTTTTACCGTGAAATGAAGAAAAATTAAGGGTGATCACATGAATGTGCTATATGCTAGGGTAGATTGTCGGCGTAATTTTATCGTATTGCCCCAATCTCGTTAGACGAATAATTTTTCCATACCTGTTAAAGAACCCCGGAAACTTCGATTTTTTATTGAGCCTCAAAACTTGTTCCGCATGAAACAATTTTATGCGCTGGTGCTGCTTGCATTGCTCACCACCGCCTCCACGTACGCCCAGGTCTGCACCGACAAAGGTTTCAGACTGGTGATTGTGGGTTCATCCACTGCTGCCGGCTGGACCGGCCCATCGCACATCGACAGCTCGTTCGGGCGCCGGCTTAAACGCCACCTGGAAGCCATTCACCCGGATTGGCGCGTGTACAACATTGCTTCCAGTGGCATTAACAGCTACAGTGTACAACCTACCTGGTACAAACCGCCGGTGATTCCCGGAGATTCTCGTCCCTCGCCCGATCCGTCAATCAACATCACCCGCGCGATCAATGAGTACAGTCCCGATGCGATTTTAATCAGCCTGCCTTCTAACGACGCGGCTTCCGGCTACCCGTTATCGGAGCAGCAGGCGAACTTTAACCGCATATGGGCTACGGCCGATTCGATGAACATCGCGGTATGGGTTACTTCCACACAGCCGCGCGACCAGATGTGGGGAGCGCCGCGGCAGCCATTAATGGATATGCGCGACTGGCTGGCCACCCGCTTCGGCGCAAAGTACATCGACTTCTGGACAGGATTTGCGAATAGCGATGGTACGATCAATCCGACTTATGCTTATGGTGATGGCATTCACCTGAACAATGCCGCACACAAAATCATGTTTGATCGCGTGGCGGCAGAAGGTATTCCGGACACGCTGTGTAAAGGACCGATCCGTTTGCAGTTGCTCGGCGTAACGGCCGCTGGTAGTGGCCGGCAGGTCAGCTGGACCACCACCGGCGAACGGCTGATGTCGAGATACATCGTGCAGCGCAGCGTTGATTCGCTGGCCTGGGATTCGATCGGTGTGGTAAATGCAGGTGGCAGTAATATTGCCACGCTGAATTACACATATACTGATAACAGCACACAGACCACCGCGATCTATTACCGCTTAAAACTCCGCGATACACGCAACCGCCTTTTTTATACGAAAGGAGTTAAGTTTGATGCGCAGCCTGCACCCTACGCCCTCACGTATTTCAACGGCGCCCCGGGATACGATACGGTACGTCTCAACTGGGGCACCTCGTACGAAACCAAACTGGGCGTATCAAAGTGCAACGCAAAACCGCTACCACGTCCTGGAAGCAGATCGCCGATGTGCAGGCATTCGGGAACTCGACCACGCAGCGTACATACAATTATACAGATACTTTAACATCAGACACCGCGCGGTTTTACAGGCTGCATTTTTCCGATAGTACCGGCCGGCAGTACTTTACAGACAGTATTTACGTACTGGCCGATAGCGGTTACTGGAAACCTTTTGTCTGGCAAAACTTCGCGGTGCTGGGTACGGACACCGCTGCTCAGCTCAGCTGGCAAACCAAAAGAGAAAAGTATGCATGGCAGTTTGTAGTACAACGCAGCGCTGGCACAGGCTGGGTAAATATCGATACGATGCCGGCTGCCGGTCGTTCTGCAACGTTGCGTAACTACACCTCCGCCGACTACAGCCGCTTTAGTTACGATGTGCATTATCGACTTGAAATGGAAGATAGTTTGAACCGCAGTTTCTATAGCGATTCCATCAAACTCCTGAAGCCGCAACCCGCTTTTGTGCTGGACAGCTTTAGTGTTTCCGCCGATTGGGACCAGCGTAAAGCTGGTTGGAAAACGAGCTCCGAATATAACGCGCTTAAATTCTACCTGGAAAGAAGTGCCGATTCGCTGAGCTGGAGTACCGTGGGTACAGTGAATGCAACGGGTACTTCTTCCACGCCGCGCTATTATATGTATGTTGATAAGCCCGTACCGCAGCAGGTTTTCTTCTATCGTTTACATATGGAAGATAATGCCTCCCGTCACTTTTATTCCGCCGGCGTAAAGGTACAGCCGGACCCCGCGTATGCGCAGCCGTTTACGTATAGCGGCCCAGCCGTTAGCCGGCAGAATAATTTGCCCTATCTCCAATGGAGTACGACTAAAGAAAAGAACACGCTGCACTTTACCGTGCAACGCCGCCTGGCTGCTACCAGTTGGACGACGGCGGGTACAGTCTCGGCTGCGGGTAACAGTAACACCTTACGCCAGTACAACTTCACCGATAACAGTGTGTTTAATGAGGATGTGTTTTATAGATTGAAGATGGAGGATACCAGCCAGCGCTCCTTCTACACGGATTCCGTGAAGCTGGAGAAACTGGTGCTGCCTTTTGTATTGACCGCCTTCAGCGGCGCTGCGGATTATGATCAGCGCAACCTAAGCTGGTCCACCTCCAGCGAAAATGGTTCCCTGCGTTTCATCGTGGAGCGTAGTGCGGATTCGCTTGCCTGGAGCGCAAGAGGCAATGTAACCGCCGCTGGTACCGCATCTGCAGTAACTAATTATACATATGCCGATAAGAATGTAACGCAGCAGGTATGGTACTACCGCCTGCACATGGAAGACACATCCGGTGTGCACACCTACAGCGCCGGTATTAAAATTCAGCCGGACCCGCTGTACGCACAGCCGTTCACATACGCCGGTCCAACCGTAACGAAAGTTGGCAGTTTCCCGTACGTGCAATGGAGTACTACCCGCGAAAAGAATACTTCGCAGTTTACGGTAGAACGGAGCTTTAACAACACCAGCTGGACGAGCGCCCGCATTGTGGCCGCTGCCGGAAACAGCACCACCACACGCAATTATAACTATACGGATAGTACGGCTTATACGCAAAACGTGTACTACCGCCTGAAGATGGAGGACACCGCACGCCGCGTATTCTACAGCGCTTCCGTAATGCTGGCTTATGCAACAGGTCCGTTCAACCTCACCAGCTTCTCCGTTACCCGCGATTACGATGATGCATACATGGCCTGGAGTACCGCGAGTGAAACCAATACGGCTAAGTTTGTGTTGCAGCGTAGTTCAGATTCTTCCGTATGGCAAATTCTCTCATTCGTCAACGCCGCAGGAACCAGCACCACCACGCGCAGCTATGCGTACAAAGATCCGCTGGTGCCTTCGCAAACATTCTTCTACCGTCTGAAAATGGAAACGACGAACGGCGCAGCCACCTACAGTCCTGTCGTGAAAGCCGCGCCGGATCCGGTGCAGCTGCAGCCGATCAACCTGGGTTCCTTCACAGCATTACTGGTGGCGGGTAAACCCAATGTTTCCTGGACGACGACGATAGAAAAAGAATCTTCTAAATGGTTGCTGCAACGCAGTACCAATGGCTGGTCATGGACGACCGTCAACACGCAGAATGCTGCTGGTCGTACGCTTACAGGCGCCAGTTATAGTTATAACGATAACTTTACGGTGACTGCTGCCACCTACTACCGCCTGCAGTTGAAGGACTCCGCATCTCGCAGCTTCAACAGTGCAAGCATTACCGTAACGCCGGGATCCGGTGCCAGGTTAGCGTTTGCCGCATCTGTTCAGGAAGAAAGTGTACAGCCGGTGCAACTTGCTCCCAATCCCACCAGCGGCAACTTCCGCATCCTGGGTTTGCCGGCCGGCGTGCACAACGTGGATGTATTTAATAGTAATGGACAGCTGAAATACCGCGACCGTGGCTACGAAGCCGGTTCCGTCATCGACGGGTCGGAGTGGACTGCGGGTGTATATTACGTGCTGGTAGATGATGGAAATATCAGGCTAAGACTGATAAAACAGTAACCAGGCGAAATGATCGCATACGAAACGGGCTGCCTGGCAAACGGGTGGCCCGTTTTGTTTATATTCCTTATCTTGGACGCTTACACAAGCAAATTTGTTTATGAAGAGATTACTGCTTTCAGCCCTGCTGCTCGCAACCATCCCGGCGTGGGCGCAGGACGAGCTTAAATACCAGCGGCCTCCCGCGGAGATCTATGACCGGCCATGGCGGCGCCAACACCCGCGGTGAGCTTTAACGAGAGGGGAACGATGATGCTGCTGCTCGGCCGCAGCACTTACCCGACCATCGAGGAATTGTCGCAACCCGAGTACCGGCTCGCCGGTGTGCGCATTAATCCCGCTACGTTCGGGCAAAGCCGTAGTAGTTATTATACGAGTATTACCGTAGTAGACCCGCTGACTAAAAAGCAGTCGGCTGTAACGGGCCTGCCGGCCGGTGCCCGCATTGGTGCGATCAGCTGGTCGCCGTCCGGGAAATACTTTGCATTCCTGGTGACGGGCAACAACGGTATCACTTTATGGAAAGTAGATGTGGTTACCAAAGTGGCCGCGCAGGTAAGTACGAGAAAGATCAATACGATACTGGGCAATCCCATGGCCTGGTTAAGTGATGATAAAATTTTGGTGCAGGCGGTACCCGCAGGCATTGGTGCACCGCCGCAGAAGCCGCCGGCGGCCGAAGGTCCCACCGTACAGGAAACCAGTGGCAAAGCTGCTCCGGCTGCCACTTTCCAGGATCTGCTCAAAAATCCTTATGATGAAAAATTATTCGATTATTATTTTCAGACAGAACTGGTAATTGTTGGCACAGGTGGAGAGCAAACCATTGGCGCGGCGGGTATTTATACTTCCGTGCGGCCGTCGCCAGACAAGCAATACCTGCTGGTGCAGCGGTTACGTAAGCCGTATTCGTACCTCGTGCCGGCAGAACGGTTCCCGACCAATATAGAGCTCTGGAAAGTATCCGGCGAAAAAGTAAAAACGCTCGCGGAAAATCCATTGGATGAAATTCGTCCGACTGGTTTTGATGCGACCGTGAGTTTCCCGCGCAGCTTTAACTGGCGTGCCGATGTAGCGGCTACTGTCGTATGGGCGCAGGCGCTGGACGGCGGCGATCCGCGTAAACGTATTGCAATAAGGGACGAAGTAAAAATGCTGGCGGCGCCTTTTGATGGCGAACCGGTTTCCCTGGCGCGTACTGCCATGCGCTACCGTGGCATCATGTGGGGCAATGCGCAACTGGCGCTGTTGTCCGAAGGCATGCGCAGTTTGCAAAAATCGAAGATGAGCAAAATTGATCCTTCTAATCCGGCGAAAGAACCGGTAACATTGATCGAGCGTTCTGATAACGACCGTTATAACGATCCCGGCGATCCGGTAACCGTGAAGAGCAGCTTCGGTACGAACGTGCTGTATATTTCTCCCGCTAAAGAATTGCTGATGACGTCTGACGGTGCATCGCCGGAAGGTGATATGCCGTTCCTGGCGTCTTTTGGTCTGGAAACCGGCAAGCAGAAAATACTGTGGCGCAGTGCTGCTCCGTACTATGAATCTACCGTAGAAGTGCTCGACCCCGCAAAACTGCAGATCGTGACCAGCCGGGAGTCGGTGGAGGAGCCGGCGAATTATTTCCTGCGCGATATCAAAAAGAAAAAATCAACCCAACTTACTTTCTTCACCCATCCGCAACCGCAACTGCTGGGGGTACAGAAACAATTGCTGAAGTATAAACGCAAAGACGGCGTGGACCTGACGGCCATGTTGTACCTGCCGAAAGGCTACAGTCCTGAAAAGGACGGTCGTTTACCGGTATTGATGTGGGCGTACCCCGTGAGTACAAAAGTGCGAGCGATGCGGCGCAGGTGCGCGGTTCGCAATATCGCTTCACACGTGTGGGTTACGGCTCCGCGATCTTTTGGGTAACGCGCGGTTTCGCGGTGATGGACGCTACTGAAATGCCGATCGTGGGTGAAGGGAACAAAGAACCGAACGACAACTTTATTGAGCAGGTGGTGATGAATGCCGAAGCGGCCGCCGATAAAATTACCAGCATGGGCGTGGGGGATAAGAACCGGCTGGCCGTTGGTGGCCACTCGTACGGTGCGTTCATGACGGCGAACCTCATGGCGCATACGGACATTTTTAAAGCCGGTATCGCAAGGAGTGGCGCATACAACCGCACGCTTACGCCGTTTGGTTTCCAGAACGAGCAGCGTACCTACTGGCAGGCGCCCGAGGTATATTATAAAATGTCTCCCTTCTCTTATGCCGATAAAATTAAAGAGCCTTTGCTGATGATCCACGGTGAAGCGGATAACAATTCCGGTACTTTCCCGATTCAAAGCGAAAGGTTGTACAATGCCATTAAAGGCAATGGCGGAACGGTACGGCTGGTATTCCTGCCGCAGGAAAGCCATGGCTATGCCGCAAGAAAGTGTACTGCACATGCTGTGGGAAATGGACCAATGGCTGATGAAATACGTGAAAGACGCGAAATAACCTTTAGAGCCGGGCATATCGCCCGGCTTTTTCCCCTAAAATGACACCTATCTATGAAAACCGTTTTCTGGCCGTGACCTATAAAAACGGTCTGTAGCTGACGAAGCATCCGTAGCTGCCAAGCCGTAATTCCGGACGCGCGGCGTTCATTACCGAACATGTATATGATTTAGATAATATCTAAATGTGTTCATTAATAGGTAGAAAGATTTTGGTATACGGGATGCAGGCATAGCTTACCCAAACCTAAAACCAAATGTTCAGGAACTATTTAAAGATCGCCTTCCGCAATTTGAAGCGCAACAAAGCGTACGCGATCATCAATATTGCGGGACTGGCCACGGGCATAGCTGCCTGCGTGCTCATTTTCCTGGTGCTGCAATTCCAGTTGAGTTTTGATAATTTCCATCCGGATCGCGACCGTCTTTACCGTGTAGTGGTAGCGGATACCGGCTCCAATGGCCCTAACCTCAATGATGCGGTATCATTACCCTGGCCGGGCGCCTTTAAACAGGAACTCGCGCAGTTCGAATATGTAAGCGGCGTGGCCACGACTGGTGGCGACCAGATCCTCATCAGGGATGGCAGCGGCGAGCCCAAGAAATTTTCGCAGGACAATGTGTTTTTCGTGGACCCGGATTTCTTCAGCATGACTGGCTTTAAGTTCCTGGCCGGTGATAAAAATGTGCTGTCCGATCCGAATAATGCCATCCTCAGCCGCGCCACCGCCGAACGTATGTATGGTAGCTGGCAGAACGCGCTGGGTAAAGGTTTCCGTTATCGCAACCGCCAGGATTGTAAAGTGGCGGCCATTATAGAAAATCCACCCGCTAATACAGACTTCAATATCCAGATGGCTTTTCGCCATCGTAATACCTATTTCGGCGGATTTGATGACTGGGTGAGTATAAGCAGCGGCTCTAATTTGTACGTGAAGCTGCGCCCCGGCGTATCGCAAGAACTGGCGCGCCGCGAAATGCGGGCGCTGATACTGCGGCACACACCCGACTCTAAGCGTACGCCGTTGCTGCAACCCATCAGCGAAGTGCATTTCGACGACCGTTATGGTAACCTGAGTAATACGATCGTTACGGCTAACAGCCGGCTTGTTTTAATATTGATCGGCTCTTTCCTGCTGATCACTGCCTGCGTTAACTTCATCAACCTGGCTACGGCACAGGCGGTGAGCCGTTCCCGCGAGATAGGCGTACGCAAAACATTGGGCAGTACCCGCCGCCAGCTAATCGTCCAGTTTATGAGCGAAATGCTGCTCATTACGGTTACGGCTATGTTTATCGGCGCTATCATTGCCATCATCACGCTTCCCTTCGTGAATGACCTGATCGACACACGCGTTCGGCTCGGTGTTGCTAATATCCTGCCTTTGCTGCTGTTCCTCATAGGGATAACATTGGTGGTAACTATTTTATCGGGCTTCTACCCGGCTATTGTGCTCTCGGGCTTTAACCCGGTGATGGCATTGAAAAACAGGATTACCACCCGCACCATCGGAGGTCTGTCCCTGCGCCGCGTACTCGTTGTATTCCAGTTCATGATCGCACAGGGGCTGATCATTGGCACCCTGGTGGTGTTGAAGCAAATGAATTATTTCCGCAGTACGCCTATGGGTTACAATAAAGAATCAGTAGTAAATGTGCCCGTCCCGCCGGATAGCGTCAGCCGCTCCAGGATAGCCGTGCTGCGCCAGCAGCTGCTGGAATATCCGGGGATTACGATGGTGAGCGCCAGTTCTGTTACACCATCGGACTACGGACATTGGTGGTCCGGCTTCCGCTACGATACTGTTGGGGAAACAGATTGGGCTACTACGATCAAGTGGGCGGACGGCGACTTCTTTAAGGTGTACGATATACCTTTTGTGGCCGGGCATAATTTCACGACAGCATCGGACTCCGTACGCGAGTTTATTGTAAATGAATCATTGGTAAATAAACTGGGATTAAAAAGTCCGCAGGACATCATCGGTAAAAGAATCAATTTATGGGGCAGGATGGAAGCGCCGGTAGTAGGTGTAATGAAGGATTTTCATAGCAGCTCGCTGCATTCAGCGATCGCGCCGGTTTTGTTATCGTCCAACCTGCGCCAGTACGGTGTATTAAACATCCGCCTCGCTACGGCCAATGTAAAACCCGCCATGGATTACATCGAGAAACACTGGAACGCCGCTTATCCCGATTACACGTACAGCTACCAGTTCCTCGACGATAAGGTGGCCAGCTTCTACCGCGAAGAACAGCAAACGGCTACCGTATACGAAATCTTTGCCGGCATTGCCATCTTTATTTCCTGCCTCGGCTTATACGGCCTGGTATCGTTTATGGCCGTACAAAGGCAAAAGGAGATGGGCATCCGCAAGGTGATGGGGGCTTCTGTAGGGAATATCCTCTATCTGTTCTCGCGTGAGTTTACCATGCTCACCATGATCGCCTTCGTAATTGCCGCGCCGCTGGCGGGGTATTTCATGAATTCGTGGCTCGAAAATTTTGAGTTCAGCATTCATCTAGGTGCAGGCATCTTTTTAGCCGCCATCGCATTGTCTGTGATGATCGCCTGGATTACCGTAGGCGGCCGTGCGCTCAGCACTGCACTGGCAAACCCCGTTAAAAGTCTTAAAGCAGAATAATACCCGCCAATTTCACAAGCAGAAGAAAAGAAGCCGGGGGCGTAACAGCTCCCGGTTTTCTTTTTCCGTTTAGCCCATCCTACCGTAAAAATCATTTCTATTGCTTATTTTACAGGATAACGATTTGTTAGCTTTGGCCTAAATGTCATGTCAGAGATCCTGAGTACGGACGACAACTTACGTATATGGTGGGAGGCGGTGCTGAACGGGGATACGATGGCTTATTCACACGTTCATGAACTGCTGCACCCGGTATTGTACCGGTACGCCTTTGCCATGCTTAACGACGAGGCACTGGCCGGCGACGTGCTCCGTGAGTTGTTTATTAAAATCTGGTTCAGGAAAGAGAAGATAGGCGTCCTGCAAAACGTGCGTGCTTTTTTCCTGACAGCGCTCCGCCGCCAGGCACTGAACCAGCTTCGCAGTCTGCGCCGCCTGCAGATTCTACTCCCTCCGAACCCGACATTGAATTTTCTGCCGAAGACATTATCGTTGCCGCCGAACAGCAGCAGGATATCCGGGAAAAGCTGGCCCGTTACCTCAACGAACTCCCAAAACGGCAAAAGGAAGTCATCTACCTGTATTATTATGAAGAGCTTTCCTACGAGGAAATTGCCGATGTGATGGACATTAATTACCAGTCGGTATTGAACGTGATGCAAAAAGCCCTGAAACAATTACGCGGACTCATATCTTCATTCTCGCTACTGGGGCCGGTTTGGCTGGCTGCGAGAAATATTTTCTAAAATTTTTCGAAAAAGGGGTATCCCGCAGGATATTTCGGTGTCTTACTATCAAAAGCACGCAAATATGGACGAGCGTTCCGTGCCAGGAAAGGATGGAGCTTTACCCATCCGGTTCAGGCGAAAGCCGGTCCCGGAGGAATTGACGAAGGAAAGCTGGAATAATGTGGAAGCGGGCATCACCGCGGCGCCGGTTGCCGACAGGCAGCGCGTCCGCCTGCGCCGTGTTGTGGCTGCGATGTCGGTTTTGTTAGTGCTTGCCGCGGGTAGTTATTTAGGCTACATGGCCTATTGCTCCCGCACCACCACCATCGCCACTGCCTATGGCGAAATTAAAAGGTGATGCTGCCGGATAGTTCCGTGGTGTACCTGAATGCAAATTCGTCGCTCCGCGTACCCGAAGTCTGGGATTCCCGCGAAGCCCGCACCGTGTGGCTAAAAGGGGAAGCGTATTTTGAGATCACGAAAAAGCCGGGTGCCGGCAATGCACAGTTTATCGTACATACCGAAAGTGTAGATGTGGAAGTACTGGGAACCAAGTTCAATGTCAATGTGCTGACGCAGAAAACCACGGTATCGCTTAAAGAAGGGAAGGTACAGCTTACCGGTAAAGAGCGTCCCGGGCCGTATTTGATGAGTCCCGGCGACGAGGTACAGGTAACAGAAAGGAAAAATTATCATAAGGTGTTTACCAACGTGGAGCAAATCGCAGACTGGCGCAACCACCGCTATCACTTTGACAATACAACGCTGGCGGATATCACGGAATTGATTCGCACCCGGTTTGGTTATGAAGTAGTGATCGCCGACGAATCCCTGAACAGCCGGGGTATCAGCGGTGACTTGTCTGCCCGCGACATTGACCAGTTTGCGAAGGCCTTATCAATTACCATGAATATTTATATTGAGAAGAAAGATCAACAATTGATTTTTAAACCAAAAAACTAAATCTGCTTATTACTTTTTTTTGCTTACTGCAACTTTGATTATGAGAAAAAAAAGTCTCCGAAAGGGAGAAGTTTATTGACCTTTTAAGAACACAGGACACTCCTGGCAAACAAACACACCAAATCGGAAAGCGGATAGAAAGTATCCGCTTGCTTTCACTTAAACTTTTTAATACACGTATCAACTAAAATTTAAACTGGTAGAAGAAAGAAATCCTTAACGCTCATAAACAAATTCCACATCATGAAAAAGCGAATTTTGTTTTGCCGGCAAAGCCTGCTTGTCACGGCTTTTGCAGCAATCAGTTATTCGTCGTATGCGGCCCTTCCGCAAGACCTGGCCCTTACCCGGGCACCCCATACCGTTAAGCAGGGCGATAAGTCAAAGAAAACGCTCGTGGCCTTATTAAAAGAAATTCACAAGAACTATAAAGTTGACCTGTTATACGAGGCAAAGAAACTCCCCGATGTAAAAGTGTCATTCGATCCCGCCCGCTACCGGAATGTTGAAGATATGTTGCGCGGTTTGCTGTCGCCGCTGGGATTGGATGCGCAGGTAGTGCAGCCGAATACGTATGCCATAGTGCCGGCGCGCCAACAGATGCGCCGCGTACCAATAGTCCGGTGCAGCCTGTGCAGAAAGATAAAAAAGAGGACCCGCTGCTACTGATGTCCGTGCCGAAAGGAGGTTCCAGCCAGTCGTTTAACCAGGTGGCCGACACCGTTCGGTCTGCCCATGTAACCGGGACCGTTACCGACGAGACTACCGGCGATCCCCTCCTGGGTGTAAACGTGATCATTAAAGGAGAAAATCGCGGCACCCAGGTAAAAGCAGATGGCAGCTTCGGCCTGGATGTGCCCGTAGGTAAAACCCTTGTGTTCTCGCTTATTGGCTACGACGCAAAGGAAGTGCTGGTGACCGGCGCCACCACGCTGAACATGCAGCTGGTAGCCAGCAATAAATCCCTGAATGAGATCGTGGTGGTAGGGTATGGCGCGCAGAAAAAGAGCCTGGTGACCGGTGCTATTTCTTCTGTTCGCGCGGAACAGATTGCGACCGTTTCGAGCAGTCGTATTGAACAGGCGCTGCAGGGGCGTACACCCGGTGTGAGCGTTTTGCCTGCCTCCGGTTCGCCTGGCAGCGGCATGCGGGTAAGGGTGCGCGGTACCGGTTCCAACGGATCCGCGGAACCGTTGTATATTATTGATGGTGTGCGCGCAGGCGGCATCGAATACCTCGATCCCTCTGAGATCGCCAGCGTGGAAGTGCTGAAAGACGGCGCCTCCGCAGCGATTTACGGGGCGGAAGGCGCAAATGGCGTAGTGATCATTACCACGAAAACCGGTAAAATTAATTCCAGCGAAATCAACTTTTCCATGCAATACGGCCAGCAGTCGGTGAAAAACCCGATGAAGCTGATGAACGTAGAACAATACGCCACTTACCTGAATGAATCCAGTACAGCCAACCGTCCAACCCCGGCGGATGTTAACGGCGTGAAAGGCACCGACTGGCTGGATGAAATATTTACGACCGCCCCCTGCAACGTTATGCGCTGAACCTGAGCGGTGGCACGGAAAAATCAGCTTACCTCATCGGCGGCACCATCTTTTCGCAGGATGGCGTAGTCGGCGGGAGCAAAGCAAAGTTCGACCGATACACGCTGCGCATCAATACCGATTACAAAATCAAGCCCTGGCTGAATGTCGGTAACCGGTTTTCCTTCTCTCATTTTAAAAGAAGAGGGGTGACAGAAGATTCTGAATTTGGTGCGGTGATCAATAACGCGATCCTCATGGACCCGATCACCCCCGTTATTTATACCGGCACCCTGCCCGCACACGCCCAGTCGGCGCTGAATGCAGGCAATCCCCTGAGCCGCGATGAAAATGGTAATTACTACGGCATCTCCGATTTTGTAAAAGGCGAAATTTCCAACCCCATCGCACAAATGCACAACACCCACCAGGAAACCAGGCAAAGCAAGGTTGTAGGCAATGTGTATGGCGAACTGGAACCTATTAAAGGACTGAAACTCACCACCCGCTTCGGCATCGACGCTGCCTTCCAGCGCAACCACTCCTGGTCGCCTACTTTCTGGTACTCCTCAGAAAGACTAAACACTGTTTCCAGCGTAACCGACAACAACGAAAACTGGTTTAACTGGCAGTGGGAAAACTTTGCGAACTACAGCAGGAAGTTCGGTAAACACAACCTCTCGTTACTCGCCGGCATGTCGGCCATCAAGATGGGATATAACCGCCTCAATGGCAGCTCTTCCGGTATGTTTGCGGAAGAGGACAAGTTCGCTTACAGCGATTTTACGCCCGATGATGTAGACCGTATTGCGGGACAGCAGAACTACAAACAGCTGCTTTCCTATTATGGCCGCGTGATTTATGATTACGACGATAAATACTTGTTGAACGTGACGGTGCGCCGTGATGGCGGTTCTGTGCTGCCGCCGTCGAACCAGTGGGGATTGTTCCCGTCTGTGTCTGCGGGCTGGGTAGTGTCGAATGAATCTTTCTTTAAGGAATCGGTTCCGGTGATCGATTACCTGAAGATTCGCGCCAGCTGGGGAATTAACGGTAGTTTGTCTAATATCGGCATTGGCCAGTGGGCTTCTGTCATTACCGCACAGGGCCTGCGTTATCCGGATGCAAGTGGCGCATTCCTCGTAGGGGCAGAAGCGGCGAACATCGCTAACCCTGCATTGAAGTGGGAAGAAAGCAATCATATCGATATCGGTTTCGATTTGATGATGTTCAATAACAAGGTGAATCTATCGGTAGATTACTATAATAAGACAACTAAAGACCTGATTTCGCCGGGTACAGCGCCGGGGTTCGCAGGCTTTGCACTGCCTTTTGTGAACAGCGGCGACGTGCGTAATAAAGGTATAGAAATTGACCTCGGTTACAGGAACGATGACAACGAATTTAAGTGGGAAATCGGCGGTAACCTGGCCACACTAAATAACGAGGTGACTTACCTCAACCCGTTCGTACAACGCTTGCCGGGTACGGGCCTGGGCACCGGTTATACGGCTACTTTCTTTGAAGTGGGATACCCGATCTGGTATTTCCGCGGCTACAAAACTTCCGGTATTTTCCAGGACCAGGCGGAGATCGATAAGTACAAAGCAACTACCGGCATCACCGGTTATAATCCCAAACCCGGGGATCCGATCGTGGTGGATGTGAACGGAGATAAATCCATTTCCAACGCCGACCATACTTTCATCGGCAGCCCGCATCCGAACCTGCTTTACGGCGGCCGTGTGAACTTGTCGTACAAGGGTTTTGACTTCCTGATGTTTTTGCAGGGACAGGCTGGCAATGATATTTTCATGGGCTTTAATCGTGTAGACAGGCCCACCGCGAATAAACCCGCGTTCTTCTACAATAACCGCTGGACTGGCGCAGGCAGCACCAATACCTGGTTCGCGGCGAATACCAACAGCGAGTTTGTATACAATTCAGATAAGATGATCTTCAATGGCTCCTACGCCCGCATCCGTCAGCTGCAACTGGGTTACTCCCTGCCGAAGCCGCTGCTGACACGCGCAAACATCACGCGGGCGCGCCTTTACGTGTCGCTCGACGATTTCTTCACCTTCACCGATTACCCGGGTATGGATCCCGAAGCGGGCAGCAACAATGCCAACAGCCTGGGTATCGACCGCGGTGTATACCCGATTCCGCGTAAACTGATGTTTGGCCTGAATGTGAGTTTTTAATCTGAAAAACACGTTATCATGAAAAATTCGATTCTTAAAATAGCTGCACTTAGTTTCTCCACGTTCATGCTGACCGGTAGCTGCTCCAAGAGTTTCCTTGACCAGGAAATTCCTGGGCGGCTACCTATTG
Organism: Chitinophaga sedimenti; assembly: GCF_023156195.1. Lineage (GTDB taxonomy): Bacteria > Bacteroidota > Bacteroidia > Chitinophagales > Chitinophagaceae > Chitinophaga > Chitinophaga sedimenti. The sequence continues at coordinate 4,372,245 of NZ_JAKUKA010000001.1, read as the reverse complement.
ATGGCTTCTACAAAACCGATGCAGATGCGATGCAGGCCACTGTTGCCATGTACGACTTCCTGTCTGAGCACTACAATTTCGGATGGTCCAGTATCACCTTAGTAAAAACTTTTCCTTCGGATGAAAGTAATGCCGGCGGTAACGGTCCCGGCGACCAGCCCGGCTACCAGGCGCTCGATGATTTTACTTTCGATTCGCAGAATGAAGCGGTATTTGGCGCCTGGCGCATGACCTATTACACCATTGCCCGCGCTAATCTAGTAATCAACAATGTAAAACCTGAAAACGCCCTGCGCAAAAGGCTTATCGCCGAAGCGAAGGCCATGCGGGCATACAACTATCTCGAACTGGTGAGTCTTTGGGGAGATGTGCCCGTTGTAACAAAAGCCATTTCGTTGAGCGACTTCCAGAAAACACCACGCACACCCGCTGTGGATGTATATGCGCAGATCGAAAAAGACCTGAATGAAGCGATACCTGATTTGCCGTTGAAAAGCGAATATAGCGCCGCCGATCGGTTTCGGCTGTCTAAAGGCACTGCGCAGGCTATTCTTGGTAAGGCATTGCTGTACCAGAAAAAATGGGCGCCTGCCGCAGCCCAATTCGATCTCGTGATCAAGTCCGGCCAATACGACCTGGAACCCGATTTTGCGAAGGTGTTCTCCTTGCAAGGCGAATTTGGGATCGAGTCTTTGTTCGAAGTGAACTACGTGTCCAATGTGCCTTATGACTGGGGCAATTTTCCCTGGGATAATGGCCGCGCTTTGGAAAGCAATATTCATATTCAGCTGATGGGGCCCCGCGCCGATTATTATAAGAAGGCGCCGGCCGATTCGCTTATCGCAGGCTGGGGCTTTAATCTTCCTAAGAAATCATTGTATGATGCTTACATAGCAGCAGGTGACGTAAAACGCCGCCAGAATACCGTGATGTCCGTTGCCGAATTGAAGGCCGCCGGTGGCGACTGGACCGACCCAACCAGCTGGGATTTTGAGGGTTACCTGCAACGTAAGTATGGTTCTTACCAGGGGCAGACCAACGGCTCCGGTGGTGCGGTGGCGGAGTTGAACTATGGTACGAACTGGCGTTTGTTACGTTATGCCGATGTGCTGCTGATGGCCGCAGAGGCTTACTATCGCGCGGGGGATGAAGATCGCGCCCGGACAGAATTAAAAAAGTACGCCTCCGTGCGAACCTCGGCGAGGTAACCGCTTCGGGTAACGCATTGTTCGAGGCAATTGTAACAGAGCGTCAGCTGGAACTTGCTTTCGAGGGCTACCGTTATGTAGATCTGGTACGCTGGGGCAGGGCGGAGGCCGTATTAGGCCCGCTGGGCTTCGAACCAAATAAAAATGAAGTATTGCCGATTCCCAATAACGATGTACTGGTGGCTGGGATAAAACAGAACCAAAATTATTAACCACTCAGTTTTTATATGTGACGGGCGCCCGGTTTTCCGGTGCGCCCTTTCTTTTTTCCACTGATCAAAGGGTTAATATATAGCTATGATAGGTTAATTTAATGCTATGATGCGCCCCCGATTAAAGGTATTTTAGCCTTCAGTAAATAAGTGTTAATTTAACAATTATTATATGCGTCCATTCAATTCCACGTGTCGCCACCGGCCCACAGTGGCTTTAGACGTAGAGTAAACAGATCTTTTATCAATTTAAAATAGTGCACTGATACTTATGAATATCCTTCGGAAAGCAGCTTTGTCGCTGCTGTTAATTTCCCAGGCGATGGCGGGCGCACAGGCGCAGCAGATTTCAGTACTGGCCAATAAGCCCGGCGCTCCCATTCAATCCACGATGTGGGGGATCTTTTTGAAGACATCAACTTCGCCGCGGACGGTGGCTTGTACGCCGAAATGGTGAAGAACCGCTCCTTCGAATTTTTGCAGCCAATGATGGCATGGAAAGACATTCGCAGGGAAGGATTGCGCGGCAAGGTGCTCATCAATAATCACGTGGCGGCTAATCCCGCTAACCCCCGTTACGCCACCATTACATCGGAAGGCATGTTTGGTTTGTCCAACGACGGCTTCCGTGGCATGGGTGTAAAGCAGGGTGCTGGTTATGATTTTTCATTGTGGGCGCGTAAGGCGGAAGGTGATATCAAACTGCGGATTGCACTGGTGGATGCGAATGGCGATAAGCTGGGCGAAACGACCCTGGGCGGATTTACCGGCGAGTGGGACCAGCATAAAGCGGCGATCACCGCGACTAAAACAGCAGCCAAAGCACACCTGGAAATTTATTTCGAAGGAAAAGGCGTGCTCGAAGCGGATATGATCTCCCTGTTCCCGAAAGATACCTGGAAAGGCCGACCCGGTGGTTTAAGAAAGGATTTAGTAGAAAGACTGGCTGAACTGAAACCCGGCTTCGTGCGTTTTCCCGGTGGTTGCATAGTGGAGGGCCGCGACCTGATGAACCGGTACCAGTGGAAAAAAACAGTGGGACGTGTAGAGGACAGGGAGCTGATCATCAACCGCTGGAATACAGAATTTTCGCATCGTAATGCACCGGATTATTTCCAGACGTTTGGTCTTGGTTTTTATGAATACTTCCAGCTGGCGGAAGATCTGGGTGCTGCGGCGCTCCCGATCCTGAACTGTGGTATGGCTTGCCAGTACAACACCGGCGAAGTGGTAGCATTGGATCAACTGGTTCCTTACGTACAGGATGCACTTGACCTGATCGAATTCGCGAACGGTGCAGTCACTACCAAATGGGGTAAACTGCGTGCAGACATGGGGCACCCGGCGCCTTTCAACCTGAAATATCTCGGCATTGGCAACGAGCAATGGGATGTACAATACATTGACCGGTATAAAATATTTGCAGAAGTGCTGCAGAAGCAGCATCCTGAAATTGTGCTGGTATCGGGCTCTGGCCCCGGAGCAAGCGGGAAGGAGTTTGAGTTTGCCTGGAAAGAACTGCGTAAGCTGAATGCGCCATTAATCGACGAACATTATTACCGTCCGCCGGATTGGTTCTTCCTGAATGCTGCCCGTTACGACAATTATGATCGTAAGGGCCCGAAAGTATTTGCCGGCGAATATGCCGCGCATGAAAAGGAAGAAAAGCCGCAATCTGAAAGCCGTAATACCTGGCTGAGCGCACTGGCCGAAGCTGCCTTCATGACCGGCCTGGAACGTAATGCCGACGTAGTACACATGTGTTCCTACGCGCCACTGTTCGCACATGTGGAAGCATGGCAGTGGCGCCCCCGACCTGATCTGGTTCGATAACCTGCAGACCGTGGGTACGCCGAATTTTTATGTACAGAAGTTGTATGGCAATTATAAAGGATCTAATGTACTGCCTATTACAGCGAACGGTGCGGCACTTACGGGAAAAGACAGCCTGTACGCCAGCGCGGTGATCGACCAGCCCACGAAAACGGCTTATATCAAAATCGTGAACACTTCTCATCAAACCAAAACAGTCACGTTCAATATCGCAGGCGCTGCTGCCAACAGTAATGTGAAAGTGGAAACACTGGCAGCAACGGCACTTTCCAGTTACAATACACTGGAGAAACCAAATGAAGTAACACCTGTTATCAGCACGCTTAAAACGAAGAAATCCAGCCTTACCGCATCACTGAAACCCGCCTCTTTCACGGTGATCAGTGTGCCGGTAAAATAAAAGAAACATAGATGAAAGCATTATTGATAGGCGGTCTGCTGTTATCACAGCTGGCCGTCGCGCAACAGAACGACTGGAAAATCCCTCTCTTTATGAATTGAACAAAGAAAAGCCCCGCGCCAATTTCATGGTGTTTGATCATGCGGGTGAAGTATCGGCGGAAGATTACAGCCGCTCTTCGTATTATCAGTCCCTGAACGGTAATTGGAAATTCTGGTATGCAGACAAAACCTCTGCGCGGCCGATGGAGTTCTTTCGTCCCGATTTAGATGATAACGAGTGGAAGGATATTAAAGTGCCTTCCAACTGGGAGTTGCAGGGTTTCGGGTTGCCGGTGTTCACGAACATCACTTATATGTTCCCTCGTAATCCGCCATTCGTGGGCGATAATAATCCGGTGGGTACTTACCGTAAAACGTTCACGGTGCCAGCGGCGTGGAGCAATAAAGAGGTATTGGTGCACTTCGGTTCTATTACCGGTTGTGCCTTTGTATATGTAAATGGCCAGAAAGTGGGCATGAGCAAGGCTTCCAAAACAGAAGCCGAATTCAATATAACCCGTTACCTGAAGCCGGGGCAAAATCTGCTCGCGGTACAGGTATTCCGCTGGCACGATGGCAGCTACCTTGAAGACCCGGGACTTCTGGCGTTTGAGCGGCATCGAGCGCGATGTATTCCTGTACGCGCAGCCCAAATTGACCATCTGGGATTATTTCGTACAGGCGGGATTAGATAACAGCTACCGCAATGGTGTGTTTAATCTGGAAGTAGACCTCCGCAAATTTGCCGGCGCCGCTACGAAAAACGCGTCGTTGCAGGTGGTGCTGAAAGATGGTAACAGTATCGTGTTCCAGGCGACCAAACCATTGCAGGTAGGCAATGATACGATGTACCAGCTTCGCTTCAACACACAAATAAAAAATGTAAAACGATGGAGCAGTGAAGCGCCAAATTTATATGCTTTGCAATTAACGTTGACGGATGCCAATGGGCAGTCGCTCGGCGTGGTGGAGCAGCAGGTAGGTTTCCGCAAGGTAGAAATCCGTAATGCACAGCTGTTGCTGAATGGCCAGCCGCTCATCGTACACGGCACTAACCGCCACGAACATGACGAGGACGAAGGACATACACCCAGCCGCGCTTTGATGCTGAAAGACATTCAGCTGATGAAGGAGCATAATGTGAACGCTGTGCGTAACAGTCACTACCCCAATGATCCTTACTGGTACAAACTCTGCGATCAGTACGGTATTTACCTGGTAGACGAAGCGAACATCGAAACACATGGCATGGGGGCTGAATTTCAGGCCTGGTTCGATAAAACGAAGCATCCCGCCTATTTGCCGCTGTGGGCGCCGGCGCACAAGGACCGTATTACGCGTATGTTCGAAAGAGATAAGAACCATGCTTCGATTATTATCTGGAGTATGGGCAATGAATGTGGTAACGGGGCCGTGTTCCACGATATGTATACATGGTTGAAAGGCCAGGACAGCACACGTCCTGTACAGTTCGAACAGGCGGGTGAAGACTGGAATACTGATATCGTTTGCCCGATGTACCCGCGTATCCGCAATATGGAGCAGTACGCGAAAGCGACTGATAAAAAACGTCCTTACATCATGTGTGAATATGCACACTCGATGGGTAACAGTACCGGAAACTTCCAGGCTTACTGGGATATTATTTACAGCAGTAAACAAATGCAGGGCGGTTTTATCTGGGATTGGGTAGACCAGGGCATTAAGACCCGTACGCCCGATGGCCGCTACTTTTGGGCATATGGTGGCGACTTTGGTGCGTACCATTTGCAGAACGACGAAAACTCCTGTTCCGATGGTGTGGTCGGTTCCGACCGTGTGCCCCATCCCGCCTTAAAAGAAGTGAAGAAAGTGTACCAGGATATTCTGTTCAGCGCGAAAGATTTATCCAAAGGTATTATCCATGTGAAGAACCTGTATGCTTTTACCGCTGCCGATAACTTTAACTACAAGTGGGTTTTATATAGAAATGGAGAAGTGGTAAAAGAAGGGACGTTTGCTGTGAAAGCCGCGCCGCGCGGCGAACAGGACGTACAGCTTTCATTGCCTGCACTGGAGGAGGCCGCTGGTGTGGAGTACCGGCTGAATGTTTCCGCACACAGGAAAGTGCCGGACAGGTTGCTGCCAGCCGGTTACGAAATAGCGAATGAGCAGTTTGTCGTGGGTAATGATAATTACTTCGCCGCCGAAAGCGACAAGGGCGGTTCGTTGAAAGTAACCCGCGATGGCAAAGGTTATCCTTCACTGCCGGTAATATCAATGGTGAATTTGATACAGAGTCCGGCCGGCTGAACCGTTATGGCATAAGCGGAAAGCGAATCATAGCGCAACTGCCGGAGCCTTATTTCTGGCGTGCTCCCACAGATAACGATTTTGGTAACGGCATGGAATCCAATATGGGCATATGGCGTAACGCACACGTGAACCGTAAAGTGAAAGCCGTGCAGGTAGGTGAACAGAATGCCGGCGGTATTAATATTAAGGTGGATTATGAGCTTACCGGCATCGGTGTAACCTATACTGTTAGTTACCAGGTGCAGAACGACGGTGCGGTGAAAATTACCGCTGCTATCGATATGGCTGGTCGCGAGCTGCCAGAGTTGCCGCGTTTCGGTATGCGTTTGCAATTGCCGCCGGCTTATAAAAACCTGGCTTACTACGGCCGTGGTCCCTGGGAAAACTACGCGGACCGAAATACCGCAGCCTTCGTGGGTATTTATAAAGACAGTGTAAGCAACCAGGGCACCGAGAATTATATTCGTCCGCAGGAAAATGGTTACAAAACAGATGTGCGCTGGTTGCGTCTTACCGACGAATCGGGTGCCGGTTTGCAGGTAGAGGGCGCGAAACCGATCGGCTTCTCCGCACTGAACCACATGACCGAAGACTTTGATCCGGGTATGACGAAGAAGCAGCAGCACTGGACAGATATTAAACCGCGCAGGGAAGTGTACCTTCATGTAGACCTGGCGCAGCGTGGCCTTGGTGGCGATGACAGCTGGGGTGCTCTGCCACACAGGCAGTATCGCCTGTTGGAGAAAACCTATGCTTACAGTTATATTTTGAGATTGATACCCGGTAAATAGTGATTGATATGAGAAAATTTTTGTTGAATGCTTTTTTGATGTGCTTTTCTGCCGCTGCGTTTGCGCAGGGAAAAGACGTATACCTGTTTTCCTACTTTAAAGGTAACGGCGAGGATGGTTTGCACTTTGCTTACAGTGAAGATGGTTACAAATGGAGCGCGCTCCGTGGCGATAGTTCCTTCCTGAAACCCACGGCCGGTCAGGATAAGCTGATGCGTGACCCTTGCATCATCCAGGGGCCGGACGGTTTGTTTCATATGGTGTGGACGGTGAGCTGGCACGAAAAAACGATTGGTTACGCCTCGTCGAAAGACCTGGTGCACTGGTCGGAACAGCAAAACGTACCGGTAATGGCGCATGAAAATGCGCAGAACTGCTGGGCGCCGGAGATTATATATGACGCCAAAGGAAAGCAATACATGATTTATTGGGCCACTACGATCCCGGGCCGTTTTCCGGCTACGGATTCGTTGGGCGACAATAACCACCGCATGTATTACGTGACCACGAAGGATTTTAAAACCTACACCCCGGCCAAATTGCTGTACGACCAGGGTTTTAATGTAATCGACGCGAGTATTCAGCCAAATGGTAAGCAATACCTCATGTTCCTGAAAGATGAAACGTTGAAACCGCAACCGCAGAAGAAGCTGTACTTGGTGACCAGCAAAAAACTGACCGGTGGCTACGGCAAACCCACCAAACCGATCACCGGTAATTACTGGGCCGAAGGTCCTACCGCGATCAAGATCGGCAACAAATGGTTAGTGTATTTTGATAAATATACCCAGCACAAGTATGGCGTGGTTACCTCCACCGACCTGGTGAACTGGACGGAAGAGAGCGAAAAGCTCGAAATGCCGAAGGAATCCGCCATGGTACGGTGTTGAAGGTGAGCAGGAAAGTGCTGGAAGGTATGAGGTAAGTAACAGCATCTTTCGCTGATCCTTCGCTCATCCTATGCTTAATTGGCTGCCACAGCGGTTTTAGCGAAGGTTGAGCGAAGGATCAGCGAAGGATGTAGCAAGGATAGTACTATGATAGCAGTTGAAACGCGTTGTTTGCCAGCTAGCTGAAGAAAAGATTTTTGTTTTCGTATTGTTTTGTCAGGAGCGCCTGCCCTTGTGGGCGGGCGTTTTTTTATGGTAAACCGTTTTTGGTCAATCATATTCAATTTTTAACTATCTGGATAATGCTTGCCATGTCAGCGAAAAATGGTTTATTTTTAGTATAGATGGAAAATATACGAGTTAATGCCAATATCTAGACGCGCTTTTCTCCGAAACGGTACTTCTGCACTTGCCGCCTACCCCGCCATGCTGGCTTTGGGTATGCTGCGATCTGCACCGGCACATGCTTTTGAACTGGAAGGCAGCGGAGATAACAAGCATGTACTGATTTTAGGCGCCGGGCTGGCGGGAATGGCTGCCGCGTATGAATTGCAGAAACTCGGGTATCGCTGTACCATACTCGAAGCTCGGCAGCGGGCGGGCGGCCGTGTGTTTTCCGTCCGTAAAGGGAGTACGAATAAAGAAACAGATGCGCCCTTGCAGACAGCGGCTTTTGATGATGGGCAGTATTTTAATGCCGGTCCCTCGCGCATTCCGCACCATCATGAGCTGACGATGCACTACTGTAAAGAATTAGGTGTGCCGTTACAGGTGTACAACAACATCAACGAGGCGGCCTATTATTTCGCTGAGGGAAATGGAATGCTGAGTAATAAGAAAGTAAGGGTACGCGAAATACACAGCGATGTGCGCGGTTATACCGCGGAAATGCTCGCCAAGGCCATTGATCAGGGACAGCTGGATGCGGGTTTAACGAAAGAGGATACGCAGAAGATCATCGAGTTTTTACGCGCGGAAGGAGGGCTGGATATTGATAAATTATACAAGGCATCCGACCGGCGCGGTTTCATAGAACATCCCGGCGCGGGCGATAAAGCCGGCCGCATTGCGGACCCGCACAGGTTAAGCGACATTATATCCTCCGGGCTGATGGATCCCGATTTTTACAATGTAGCCGAATATGCGTACGAATTGCAAATGACGATGTTCCAGGCCGTGGGCGGAATGGACACGATCGCGAAAGCGTTTGAAGGCAAGGTGGGCACAGCGATCAAATTTGGTTGCCAGGTGACCGCCATACACAATCAGCCGGAAGGCGTAAAAGTCACGTATAAAGATAATGGTGGCGAAAAGCAAATAACTGCCGATCTTTGCATCTGTACCATACCCCTGCCGGTATTAAGCAACATCGATCACAATTTTTCATCCGACGTGAGCAGGGCGATTGATTTTGTGCCGTACATGCAAACGTGTAAAATCGGACTGCAGTTTAAACGGCGCTTCTGGGAAGAAGACGAGCAGATTTACGGTGGCATCACCCATACCAACAACGAACTGGCGCAAATTTTTTACCCCTCTTACGACTATCTTGGCAAAAAGGGCATCCTGATAGGCTTTTACAATTTTAATGAGCGTGCAAAAAGATGGGCGACCTGGATTTTGTGCAACGTCAGCAGCTGGCGCTGGACAAAGGCCGTTTGATTCATCCGCAGTATCAGCAGGAATTTGAAAAGGCATTTTCTGTGTGCTGGCATAAAACCGAGCATAGTCTTGGTGGCTGGGCATTATACACGGCGGCAACGCGGCAGTCGTCGTATGCGGCGTTGCAGCGGGCAGACAAGCAGGTGTATTTTGCGGGTGAGCATATGACTTACCTGAATGCCCGGATGGCGGGAGCTTTTGAGTCGGCACGCAAAACAGTGGCGGAGCTGCATGCGCGCGTAACGGGCCAGCGGGTGGCGTACGCAGGAATTTAGACTGCTTATTTATCAACCATAAAATATTTTTATGCCTACGTTAATGAACCGGCGCGACTGGCTGCGGACAGGCGCAATTGTAACAGGCGGACTGCCATTCCTGTCGTCGTTCGGCAGTTTTGCAAGTCCTCGCAGGGCGGATAACCCCAACCGCCAGCTGAGCGATGCCGAATTTGAACGCCTGGCCCCACCCGACCTCAAGGCGCGATTGTTTGCGAATGAAAACCCTTTCGGTCCCTCTGAAAAGGCGCGCAAGGCGATCGTGGACAACCTGGCTTCTTCGTATCAATATCCTTTTATGTATTTCGGCGACCTGGTAAAGAAGGTGGCAGCGTATGAGGGTGTGCAGGAGGATATGTTGCTTTTTTCTTCCGGTTCCTCCCCCTGTTGCTGGCGACTGCGCTGGCGTTTTGCCATGGCGGCGGTAACCTGGTAACCGGCGATCCTACCTACGACGATTTGCCTGAGCGCTCGGCCTCGTACGGCGCCACATGGAAAAAGTACCGCTGACCGCTGAATATAAACTGGACCTGGATGCCATGGAAAAGGCTATAGACGCCAATACGAAACTCGTGTACGTGTGCAATCCAAACAATCCCACGGCCACCGCGGTGGACATCGCGAAATTGCAGGCGTTTTGCGATCGGGTGTCTAAGAAAGTGATGGTGATGGTGGATGAGGCTTACATAGATTATATGCCCGATCCGGCTGCCGCCACCATGATTGGCGGGGTGAAGAAAGGACAGAACATTATTGTGGCACGTACTTTTTCAAAGCTGTACGGGTTTGCGGGACTGCGCGTAGGGTATGTAGTGGCGTTGCCGGACACGATCAAAAAGCTGGAGAGCGTGACGCCCGGCCCTTTTTCGATTTCGGCGCCGGCGACCCATGCGGCCATTGCCGCTTACCAGGATAAAGAATTCCTCGGGGGCGCTCGCGAAAACCAATGAGAGTAAAGCGTTTTTGTATAAAACATTAAAGGCCGAAGGATATGAGTACATCCCGTCTGTAGCCAATTTCGTGATGTTCCCGGTTAAAATGGACAGCGAACGGTTCGTGGAAGAGATGATGAAACGTGGCGTTGGTGTGCGTTCCTGGAAGTTTTCCGGGAAGAACTGGTGCCGCGTAAGTATTGGCCGCATGGATGAAATGGAGGCCTTCGCTGCTGCATTTAAAGAAATATCTTAAATTTTTTAGGTTGATGATGAAGTCATTTTTTATGCTGTTGTTCGCCTGTATCGGGTTGGCAGCCGGTGCGCAGGACAAGCCGGCGCGCGCCATTACAATGGATGAATACGAAAAAGCAAAGAAGTTTACGGTAAAAGACCTGGACAACGATACGTACGCGAAATTCGAAAATGCGTATGTGCTTGACCGCTACGAAATGCGCAAACCCTACTACATCACGGGGGATGATGGGCTGAAGAAACGCGTGGATCTTTATAAACTGCTCGCCAAAGAAGGCATGCAGGAACTGGGTACAATGATTTATTACACGAATGAAAAAGGAAAGCTGTATACTGCGGTATTGCCCAACTTTACGGCAGATTCGAAAGTATGGGACCGTTACTTTGAGGACATTCATGCAATTGACAAAGAAGAAAAGAATTTCGTGCTGAAGCTGTCGTACGTACTGTCGAAAGAATGTGCGTTCCAATTATACAAAGCCCAGCACCGGGGCAAAGACCTGAAGCCGGAATCGGCCACTTATGGCAGCGACATCTGTTTTCCCGGCTCGCAGCTGGTGTCCATGGCAGACGGTTCGCAGAAACTGTTGCAGGATGTGCAGGCCGGCGACCGCGTTGTGACGGTGGATCCCGCGACACAACGCACGACCGCGGTGACCGTGAAGGAACTGACCAGGCATGATGCTAAAAATTACGCGATCACACAATTGTTGTTATTGTCGGCCGAGGAAACAGAAACGACCGCCGGGAAGGATGTGCGTTTACTAAGCCGTGTATTGCAGGCCACGCCCAATCATCCCATGACGACGGCCGACGGTCGTAAAAAGGCGGGCGATGTGAACGTAGCGGAAGAAGTGATTTGTAAGGACGAGAAAACCGGCGCTTACCGCCGTTTTATCGTGTGGGACAAAATGGAGAAGGCCGGCGGCACACAGCCGGTATATAACATCGTAGCTGATGGTGGTGATACGTTCATGATGAACGGAGTGATGGTGTTACAGAAATAATCTATCCTGCCCTGATACAGCGCGGCAGCACATTGCGTGCTGCCGCTTTTTTATTAATTTGATCCCATCTATGAAACAAAGAGTTTTCTATTTTTTCAGGACGATCGTGCTGGCGATTGCGATGGCCGTTGTTTACGGGATATTGCACGATCAGCTCACCTATACGATATCGCCGGAGTATTATACCACTTTTAAGTTCGAGCAGAGTGGGCTGGCGGATTACGTGGGAGCTTTGCCGACGCGGACGCTGGTCGTATACGTGGCGGTAGCGGCTACCTGGTGGGTTGGTTTGTGGACGGGGCTGGCATTGGCGGTTACGGCATCTGGTATCAACATAAAGAAAAAATAATGCCCGTGGCAAAACGGGCCCTGGGGATAGTACTGGGGGCGGCTGTATTGGGGGCTGTTATTGGTGCTGTGTGTGGCCTTGTTGTGGCAGCCGGCACATTTACCACGGTAGGGTATATGCATTCGTTCGGTTATCTCGCTGCGGCGTTTGGTCTGCTCGGCGCAATAATTTACAGTGTAAGAATGCGAAACAAATGAAAATAATGTATAATTTTAAGCAAAACCTTTAACCCAATGGAGAATCAAAACCTTTTCGAACTTCGTATTGACGCTGAAACAACCTCATTTTTCGGACAGGCTGCGCGCTGGGCTAAGTTCCTGTCTATTGTAGGCTTTGTAGTATGTGGACTTATCGTGTTGTTGTCCTTTTTTATGGGCGCTATCATGAGCGCTATGTCCGGCATCTACGGAGAGCGGGGTATGGCTGCTGCCGGCGGTGCTATGACCGTTGTGTATATCCTGATTGCGCTGCTTTACTTTTTCCCTTGCCTGTTCCTTTACAATTTTGCCAGCAAAATGCAGGTAGCACTGCGTACGCTGGACCAGGAAGCGTTCAACAAATCTGCGGGCAACCTGAAATCCTGCTTCAAGTTTGTAGGTATCGTAACACTGATCGTGTTGTCGTTCTACGCTTTGTTGCTGGTATTTGGGCTTGGCGGCGCGTTGCTGATGAGCTAGTTGAAAATATTTACATGTAGAAAAGGGGTGCAGCTGCTGCATCCCTTTTTTAATACCTCGAAAAATCCCCCAATCTGCTGTATTGTCAAGGCTTTCCCCGATTTGTAATTTTGTGCTCCAACAGCCAATCACATGAAGCAGCTTATTCTTTGCCTGATCATACTATGCCTGCAATTGGCGGCCTGCCGTAAAAATGGCGCCGACAACAGCCCTGTTCCTCCCAATATACCCGATACGACCAGTACGGGCCACCTTTACAGGCCGGGCACCATTTCGGGGAGCGTAATGCCAACAAGGTCGGCTACAGCGGTAGAATTGCTGGATGCTGCCGGAAAAACCGTATCGGTACTGCCAATGGACGGCACCCCGGAGTTTTATTTCCGGGACGTACTGCCCGGCAGTTACAAGTTAAGTTTTGTACCGGCGGCTGATTACATTAAGCCCAATGATATTTCCGTGACCCTAACTGGCGGACAGAATGTGCTGGCTGGTGCTATCAAAATAGCATCTGCCGGTAACGCCAGTATTAGTGGCACCATTGTTCCCGCGGCAGCGGCCCGCGAGGTCTATATCAGAAGTACGTCGAACGGTGGTATATATTTCCTGCTTAAACCGGATCCCGGCACGGGGCGCTTTTCGGTGGGGCAGATACCTGCTGACACTTACGAGATCAATTTTACGCCGGCCAGCGATTTTGTGAGGCGGGCAAGTGAAACGGTTACTGTTGTAAAAAGTCAGTTGGTAGATATCGGTCAGGTGATTTTTACGCCGCTGGTAAATACCGGGGAGTTATCCTGCAAGCTGAATGACACTTTTACTTCTTGGGATACGTTTAATGACAATCGGAATACTTCTATATCCGTTGCTTATACGTCGTCGGCTTTAAGTATTAAAGGTCTGCGGCAATCGAACGCTGTCCGCGGACTGGATGGCAATTCCTCCAGCACGGAAATCAATATAAAACTGGAAAATGTTACCGGGCCGGGTACTTACATCTGCGACGCGTCTACCGTTTCAGAAATGACCTATCATTATAAGGCGGAACGCATCATGTTCGGATTGCCGCCCTCATCCAGCAAAAAGGAAGGTGGAAAAGCAACTGTTATTATTACTGCGATAGATGCCGATACTAAAACAATTGCCGGCAGTTTTACCGCGGACCTTAAAGTGAAGTCGATAACCGGGCAAATAATAACGCATGCAATGACAGATGGTGTTTTTAAAGTAAAGTACCCTTAGAGAGGGGGGCCGTTCATTAATGCAGCCAGCGATTACTCCCGGCCACTTTTAACGCATCGGCCTTGCAGTTGACGGCCAGTTTTTGATAGATATTTTTGATATGGCTTCGGACGGTTTCTTTACTGATGAATAAGTCCAGTGCTATTTTAGAATAACTTTTGCCTTCTGCAATACCGCGCAGTACCTCTTTTTCCCGGTCCGATAAAGGCGAGTCCTGTTCGCGGTTGAAGGATTGCACCACCATTTTTGCAATCTGCAAACTCATGGGCGCGCCGCCTGCAAATGCTTCGTGTATACTTTTTACGATGGCCCCGGTATCGGAATTTTTGATGATGTACCCCCGGCGCCGGCGCAAAGCGAACGGAATACCTTTTCGCTGTCTTCATGCACGGTAATTATCAGTATGATGCAGGCGGGCAGACGTTTTTTTACCTGGGTAATCCCTTCAATCCCGCTCATGCCCGGAAGTTCAATGTCCATCAGTACCAGGTCAGGCTGGTCAGTCTGCAGGTTTTTAAGCGCCTCTTCGCAGCTGCCGTATTGCCCCGAAATACGATATTCGGTGCTGCTGTCGATCACCGCGGCAAAGCCTTCCCTGATGACCGGATTATCTTCTATAACGATGATGTTCTTCATATAAATGCCTCTTTATGTTTCACCGGGATTTCCAGCACGAGTTGTGTTCCGGATGGATATTTCAGGATGCGTAGTGTAAACCCGTTCCGGTTGCAGCGCCTCTGCATGTTATTCAATCCGTAATGCGGCGTACTGCTATCCGTTTCTTTCCAGGTACCATTATCGCTCAACACCAGTTGTAACTGATGGTGGCGGCAGGTCATCCGGAGCATAATCTCGCTGGCGTTCGCATGTTTGGCCACATTGGTCATGGCTTCTTTAAGAATATAGATGACGTCCAGTGCGCCGGAGGGTATATAAGCGGAGGGCTGACAGGGCTCCGCGGAGGAGGAAAAAGCAATGTCGAATTGATTATAGTACACCTGACCATAGCCGGTGAGATAATTAAACAGTGCAGTGGGATCGTCGCTGTTGTGGTTCAGGTGCCAGAGAAAGTCTTTACTGCTGGCGTACAGATCGTTGCTGTTTTTGATAATGCTGTCGATCAGCGGCTGTGTTTCGGGATTCATTCCCGATTTTAATTTCAGTAAAGAAGCCTGCCGGGTGATGGCGGAAAGCATATTGCCCGTTTCATCATGAAAATCGGTGGCAATGGTTTCGCGCATGTTGTTCAGCTGTTCGGTCCTGTTTTTAACGGTTTCGTCCAGCACACTTATTTTTTGATCCTGTAATGACCGTATTTTGGCCCGGTCGCGTTCCTGGTCCAGCTGCAGGTAAGCCAGGAACCCGCCGAAGAAGATGGTGATCAGGCAGTTCATGGTGAGGGCATAAAGTGGGCCGCCTAAACGCTCGTCAATACCGGTTGGCAAATATGCCTGTAACGTCTGGTAATAAATAAAAGCAAAAAGCGCGAGGTTGGTAAAAATGGCGAGCCATCCATACTTTTTGTCGGCCCATATGGCGGCCAGCAGGTACATGTGGAGAATGGATACGTTGGAGGAGTAAATAAGGCCCGTATCCCGTATCCAATCGTAAATGATATAGTAAGTAACGATGGCGGTGAGGCTCATCGGAATACGGTAATGCCCGAAATACTTAATGGAGAGGATGATCGACGCTATCAGCAGGTTGTTTACCAGGAAACCGGTAATTGGTTTATGGATGAAGTAAACTATCGGCGGGAAGAATAGCATGAGCGACAGCCCGATGAGCGTGGTGCTTAAGACGTTCCGCAGTTCGTTATACTTCGGATGCGTTTTATCCTGCTGCAACTCCCGGGGCAGGAAATAGGTGATAATACGTTCGAATAGCATTGCCGGGTAAAATACGGCTTTTCCCTTGGTGGTTGCGGGATTAAGGCGAAAATACTGCAGATTGGGGGAGGCCGGGGTGTTTATATGAAAAAGCCTCAACATTGCTGCTGAGGCTTTAGTGGTGGTCTCGGCAGGAATCGAACCTGCATCTAGGGCTTCGGAGACCCTCGTCCTATCCATTGTACTACGAGACCGGTGCCCCTTTCGGGGAGGGCAAAGCTAAGTTTTTAATTGGAATTTTATATGTTCCCGATGTTGCTTTTAAAGATTTTTACGGCTATGGCCAGCAAAATCACTCCAAAAAACTTGCGGATCACCATCAGGCCTGCTTTTCCGAGTATGCGTTCGATGTAATTGAGGGAGCGTAATACCACATAAATAATCACCAGGTTGATGAAAATACCGGCGAAGATGTTAGAATCGTTGAAATCGGCTTTCAGCGACATAATCGTGGTTAAGGTGCCGGATCCTGCGATAAGCGGAAACGCAATCGGGACAAGGCTGCCTGTTTTTGTATCATTATCGCTCTTAAAAACTCAATTCCCAGGATCATTTCCAGGCCGATGACGAAAATTACGATAGAACCCGCTACTGCAAAGGATTGTACGTCTACGCTCATCAACTTGAGAAATTGTTCGCCTACCAGCAGGAACACCACCATTAACACCCCGGAAGCCAGTGTGGCCTTTGCCGCGCTGATTTCGCCGATCTTTTCGCGTAACGACAGCAGGATGGGAATGGAGCCCAGGATATCAATTACCGCGAAAAGGGTAAAGCTGATCGTAAATATTTGGTCGAAACTGAACATAGGGCAATGTTTTTTTGTCAGGATATGACGGGGCCGCTGTATTTTAGCAGTAGCGGACACGGATTGCGCGAAAATATCTAATTTGTTATTAATTTAAATCATTGTGAGCAAAAACATCCTATGCAGGAAGATATAATTATACAGATCAGTACCAAAATAAAGGAAAAACGGAAGGCAAAGGGGATTACTGTGCAGGAGCTGGCGGATAAGGCCGACGTAAGTAAAGGGCTTATTTCCCAGATCGAGAATAACCGTACGGTGCCATCATTGCTGGTACTGGTAAACATTATCCGCGCGCTGAGCCTGGATATGAATGAGTTTTTCAACGACATTCACCGGCAAAAGAATGCCCCCAAGGTACTGCTGATCAAGAAAAAGGATTATGCCCCCTTCCAGAAGGAAGATGCTAAAGGGTTCTTTTACAACCGTGTGCTGACACGCAACCTGAAAGACAGTACGGTAGATATTGTGCTGCTGGAGCTGAAGGAAGGCGCCAAACGCCCGGCACTGGTGAAAACAGATGCCTACGAGTACAAGTACGTGGTAAAAGGTTCGGTGGAGTATCTCATCAATAACGAAACCTACGCCATGGAAGAAGGCGACTCCCTGTTTTTCGACGGTCGTTTGCCCCATAAGCCCACGAATGTTGGTCCCGGCGATGCGGTGATCCTTGTTATTTACTTCTTCCAGGATTTTGAAAAATAGTGCTTAGGCAGATGCGTGGGTCGTTTGTAAAGGCGCCCACTTGTGCTCCAGGTGCGCCGGCATGGTAAATATCTGCGGGTGGAACAGCTTTGAGAGCAGCTCTACGCCATCTACCAGCGTGCTGGCGCTGGGTTGGGTAAATAAATCATAATCGGCGAGATAGGTTTCGCCGTTACGTACTGCCTGCAACTCGTTCCAGCCGGGCAGGCGCGTTAACAACGACAATTCGGCCGCACTGCGGTCCGTTAAAAATCCGCAGGGCGCAATTACCAATACTTCCGGGTCGTACCGTTGTACCTTTTCCCATGGCGTTACGATCGAGTCGCCAGCGGGATTGCTGAGCATGTCTACCCCGCCCGCAATGGCCACCTGGTAGGGGATCCAGTGACCGCAGTTATAAATCGGGGCCATCCACTCCATGATCATCACGCGACGTAAGGGCGATCGGTGTTGACGCAGCTTGTCGGTCACCGCATCCAGGCGTTGCTGCAGCTCGGCAAGGTGACGGTAGGCCGCTTCTTCGTGGCCGAGTGCGGTGGCAATGTCGACCGCACATTTAAATACATCGTTGAGATTATTGGGGCTGAGCGGCACCAGCACGGGCTCCTTTGGCAGCGAGGAAATGGCCTCCTGTGTGCAGCGGGTATCGATCTGGCACACTTCGCACACGTCCTGCGTAAAGATGACGTCCGGGGCTATATTACCGAGCAGCTCCTCATCCACATAATATAAACTTTTACCCTGCGCTTTTGAGGCAGAGAAAATACGGTCGATTTCTTCACTGCTGTAGTTGTTTCCTTCCAGTACACAACGCACCACGCGTCCCTTTTCGGCCAGTGCTGCCGGCGGACATTCAAACGTAACCCCTTTCAGCAGATGCTGCAGGCCCATGTCATAAATCATTTGTGTGGCGGCGGGGAGGAAGGAACAGGCGTTCATGGCAGGAAATTTAAAAGCGCCATGCGGGAGTGCATGGCGCCGGAAGTTATTACTGTTGGGCAAGCACCGGGTATTTTGCTTTGGCATATTCAAAACTGAAAAACATGAGGGCGCCAAATACGATGTTGCCAATAAACATGTTTCTCATAAAAGGAATGGCCGCCACATAACACTCGATGAGGCCTTTAAAATCGTGTGTATACATGCTTACACTGCTCCTCCACAGGCCGAAATCGCTGATCAGCCAGTGTGTAACGGCAGCGGCTACGCTGGCGATCACCAGGTTGCCGATGCTCACTTTGCGAATGATGAACTGTCCGCATAATACTATTGATGCAATGGCGAGATAGTTCCAGTACCAGCCGTCGTACAGCGGTCCGGTGCTCATTTCCGGGAAATAGATTTTCATGATCAGCAGGTCGCTGAGGAACATCGTGAGCAGGGGAAATACATAAGATTTCCACTTGTCGGAAAAGTAAGCGCCGCCGAATAAGGCCATGGCGCCCACGGGCGAAAAGTTGGAAATGGCGGTGATCTGCCCTGCGGTAGTTACTCTCAGGATGCCTGCGGCCACGATAAAGGCGAGCAGTACAAAGAAACGAGGCTGTATTTTTTTAATCGACATGCCGGGACTGTGTTTTTAGAAGTTAAAGGAAACGCCGGCCATCACGTTGAAGCCGAGCGTGCCGTATCCGTAAATTTCGTTGTATTTCGTGTCTGTAATATTATTAAAATTTGCGTACAAACGTCCTTTTTTGGAGTAGCGGTATTCTACGTACATGTCCCAGAGGGTGAAGGAGTTCACGATTACAGGGCTGCTGGCGAAGGTTTAGGGTCGAAACGTAGGTCGTTTTTATCGCCGTTGAAGCGTACGTTCGAGCTCACAAACAGGTGCGGGCAAATTTCGTAACCGATGTTGATGCCGCCGCTGTGTTTGGGCCTGCGTACCAGGATGCCGGAATACAGCGAGTCCTTACCGGTAGAAGATACCGTTTGTGTTTCGCCTTCCACAAATCCGTAGTAGGCGTTAATCTGCACTGATTTCGCCGGGCGCACGGTTGCTTCCAGTTCAAAACCCTTGTCCTTTTGCTTGTTCAGGTTTACGTAGTTGCCGAGGTTATTATAAAAGATAACGTTTTCGATATCTCTTTTAAACACCACGCCGCGCAGGTCTAATTTATTATTCCAGACAGATACTTCCGCGCCGCCTTCGTAGCTGGTTGCTTTTTCCGGCTCCAGGTCCGGGTTCGAGCCATATGCGCCGTACAGGTTACTCAGCGTAGGTGCTTTAAAGCCGGTAGCCATCGTTGCAAATACCTTCACTTTGTTCGCGATCAGGTAAGACGGGTTGATGGTATAGGTGAAGTTATTCCCGTAAGTGTTGTGCAGTGTGTAACGGCCGCCCAGCTCCGTGTTAAAGCCACCCAGGTTGCGGAAGAACAGTGCCGCGTAAGGGCTGGTGTTGTGCATTTCCGGGTTCGGCGTTGTTAACGATGTGTCCAGCAGTTGAGATTTGCGGAACTCCACACCCGCCATTACCTGCAGCCAGTCGGTAACGCCGTAGTTGCCAAATGCATCGGCAATCCAGTTGCGGCCGTCGTAGTTGGATTTACCCCAGGCGGTGGACTCTGCACGATTTACTTTCTGGAAACCGTAGTTGGCCTGGATGCGGCCCTTGTCCAGGTTGTAAATGGCGCTCATGCCTGTATGCAGAAATTCTGAGTTAGTATTATTGGCGCCATCCGTGAACGATCCATCATCATAATTACTGTTGATTTTAGAATACACGAGGAACGGCTGCAGGCGCAGGTTTTCGCTGGCCTGGATACCGATGTTCGCCATGAATGCGTCCTGTTTAAAGGGATCGCGGTCGAATTTGCGGGTGTTCAGCGTGTCTTCTGCTTCAGAAATACCATCGGTTTCGTAGTGGGAAAAGCTAAGGTTGTAGTCTACATTGTCGATATGTCCGTTCGCGCCTACCGTGCCTTTCACCGTGCGGTTGCTGCCCCATCCGAGATCGCCGCTCACGCTTACTTTTTGTCGCCGCCTTTGCGCATGATCACGTTGATCACACCTGCGATAGCGTCTGCGCCATACAATGTGGATTGTGTGCCGCGCAGGATTTCGATACGTTCGATCTGGTCAATTGGTAAAAAGCGCAGGTCGACATTGCTGCCGGTAAGGCCGGATGCGTCGTTCACGGGAATACCATCGATGAGGATGGTAGTGTAGTTAGTGGTAGCACCACGGAAATAGATTTCTTTGTTTTTACCGGGATTGAGTTGGCGCCGGCGATCACCAGGCCCACCTGCTCGTTCAGCACCTGCGCAACGGTTTTGCCCATGCTGCGGTCCAGCTGCTGACGCGAAATAACGGTTACGACTTTACCCGTTTCGCCCTGCTTTTTAGCGAATTTAGTGGCGGTTACCACCACGGTGTTTAACAGGTTGGTTTGTGTGGTGTCTTGTGCAGCGGCACTGTGCATCATGAGCAGCAGTCCACCCGACAGAAATGCGTAAAACTTTTTTGCATAGTCAAATTACATTGATAAAACTATGCTTCCGAATAAATGAACAGACAGAATAGCGAATGCCCGAAAGCATGCTTATTCCCGGCTTTTCACCCGAAAGCGCTGAAAGAAAAAATGGGATGCGGCAGGTCTTCTGACTTTCCTGCTTTCCGGGAGGGCCTTCCCGCTCCAACAATATCGGAACAGTGGCAAATGGAGAAAATGAATTTCCCGGAAAACGCCCCGGACACGATCCGGGGGCAGGATTACAGCTACGGGGATAGTTCCGGATTTTCACCGGTATTCCCTATTAATGTCCACTACGGACAACCGAATTCCGGCGCAAACCTACATAAAAAAGCATAACCAGCTCAAAAACGGCGATTGTTGTAACATCTGATCTGTTTTAATATTTACTATCTTGTATGCATGAGCATCAAACCAAAGCTTGGCATTTTTGACCTGACCATGATCGTGGTGAGCCTGGTAATAGGTATGGGGATTTTCCGGACGCCGGTAAATGTGGCGCGGGAAACGAACGATCCTGCGTTGTTTTTCGGTATCTGGGTGGTGGGTGGTATCGTGAGCATTTGCGGAGCATTGACCTACGCGGAAATTGGTTCGCGCTACCCGGTGGCGGGTGGCTTTTACAAGGTATTGTCCAATTTTTACCATCCGGCGTATGGTTTCATGATCAACTGGATGTTGCTTATTTCCAACGCTGCTTCGGTGGCGGCGGTGTGCCTGATCGGCGCAGAATATATCAGCCCGGTGTTATTGCCGGACTCGTTGCAGAACGACATCGGACAAAAACTGGTGTGTGTGGCGGCAGTATTACTGTTGTACGGCATTAACATGATCGGTATCCGCATGAGTGTAACCTGGTTGAACGTACTAACGGTGATCAAGATAGGGATGATGGTGCTGTTGTGCCTGGCGGTATTTTCTTCGGGACATCCGGCGAACGCGGCGCCGGTGCAGGTGGTGCAGGCAGAACGCAGCTGGCTGTATATTTTCGGGGCGGCGCTGGTGCCGGTGTTTTTTACTTTCGGGGGATATCAGCAAACAATTAACTTTGGTTCGGACGTAAAGATCCCGGGCGCAACATGCCGCGCGGTATTTTTTATGGCTTTGCGATCATTGTGGTGTTGTATCTTACTATCAACTATGCCTATTATAAAGTAATTGGTTTCGAAAACCTGCAGCATACCAATGCACTGGCAGCGCGCATGGCGGAAGCTTTTTTGGTCCGTACGGTTTTAAAGTAGTATCGCTGATGTTGTTTTTTTCGGTGTTGGGTTACGCCAATGTGAACCTGATCTCCAATCCCCGCATGTATTATGCAATGGCGGAAGACGGTGTACTGCCGGCGGCGTTCAAGCGGGTGAACAGCAAGACCCAGGTGCAGGAAGTGGCGCTGTCGGTATTTGTAGGGGTAATTTTACTGGTGCTGTTTTTTGCGGATACTTTTGAAGTAATCCTGCGGTATGTGATGTTGTTCGATACGATAGGACTGGCTTCTGCGGCGGCTTCCATCTTCATACTAAGAAAAAGGACGCAGCATCTCGATGGTACGGGCATCTACAAAATGAAACTATACCCGTATGTAACGCTGCTGTTTGTACTGGTGTACCTTTTTGTAACCGTGAATATTTTTATACAGGACTGGCTGGGCGCGTCTATCGGCCTCGGCCTGGTAATAGCGGGACTTCCACTATACCTTTTAATGAAGCAGGTAAACCGGAAAGCGGTTTAAATATCAGTAATTGTTAATATACGGGATTTACGATACCCGGAAAGACCATATGTTTGTACCTCTGGGCTAACGAAAACTAAAAACAACTTGTCTGAAAAATGGATGTATCCTTTATTTTGAACGAATTAGGAGAAGACAGAGAGCAGTATTTCAATGCGGTAGCGCCGCCGATCGTGCAGAGCAGCAATTTTGCATTCAATAAGGTGAGCGAAATGCGTGAACTGATGCTGGACGAATATAAGGGCTTCCTTTATTCCCGCGGCAATAATCCCACGTTGTCGATTTTACAGCAAAAGCTGGCCGCGCTGGATGGCGCAGAAGCGGCGTTGGTGTTTGGTAGTGGTGCAGCGGCGATTTTTGCATCGGTGTTATCGCAGGTAAAGCAGGGCGACCATATCGTGTCTGTCCGCGATCCTTATAGCTGGGCCGGCCGCATGTTTGATGTGATATTGCCGCGTTTTGGTGTAACTACCACCTATGTAGATGGCACCCGCACCGAGAATTTTGAAACAGCCCTGCAATCCAATACACGCCTCATTTACCTGGAGTCGCCCAACTCGTTCACATACGAATTACAGGATATATCCGCGGTGGTGAAGCTGGCGAAAAGCCGCAACATCGTCACCATCATCGACAATAGTTATTGCAGCCCGATTTACCAGCAGCCTATTAAAATGGGCGTCGATCTTTGTTTGCAATCGGCCACCAAATACATCGGCGGCCACAGCGATGTGGTGGCGGGTGTGCTTACCGGCTCTACGGAAATGATCAGCAAAATTTTCGCTTCGGAATATATGAATGTCGGCAGTGGCGTGTCGCCCTTCGCGGCCTGGCTGTTATTGCGCGGTTTGCGTACGCTGCCCATCCGCCTGCAACGCATTTCGGAAAGTACCCTGAAAATTGTGGACTGGTTGAAAAAACATCCTGCTATCGAGAGGGTGATTTTCCCGATGGACCCGGATTTTCCGCAATACGAACTGGCGAAAAAACAAATGCAGGACGCCGGCGGATTACTCACTATTCAATTAAAAGCGGAAAAGATAGAACAGGTAGAGCGTTTTTGCGATTCGCTGCAACACTTCCTGATGGCGGTTTCCTGGGGTGGGCATGAATCGCTGGCCTTTCCGGCGTGTGCGTCTATGAATGTAGCTGACTTTAAAGCAGAGGAGCCGCGGCACCGGATGGTGCGTTTGTATATTGGTCTTGAGGAGCCGGGATATTTAATAAAGGATCTTGAACAGGCTTTGGCCACGTTGTAAAACCGATTTAGTAACGTTTATTCCCGCTGACACCAATAAAAAACGGCTGCCTTTTTACAAGGCAGCCGTTTCTCTGAAAGAACACCAGATCAACCCGGCATCCTCGAAATATCTTTATCCATTCTTTTAATCTGTGTTACCAGCTCTTCTGAAGTCGGTTTCTGCGCTTTAGCACGACGGAAATACTCTTTCGCTGATTTGAAATCGCGGCGCCTCATGGCGATGGAGCAGAGCATCAGCAGTGCGCCGGCAGCGTTTTCTTTATCGGGCATGCCCATTTTCATAGCTTGTTTCAGGTTGGCATCGGCTGCTTTGATGTCGCCCTTCTGGAAAGCGATGCTACCCAGCTGGAAGTATTCCATACCACCGTATTCCTTTTGCATGCCGGAGGTTTTCATACTTTTTTGATGGCCGCTTCGGCTTTGTCGAGGTCCTGGGTGGCCATGGCCATGTTTGACTGCATCATATAATAACCTTTTCTGATGGGGCTCAGCAGCAGTTTCGGGAAACGGATGCTGTTCATGAGGCGCATAGCTTCTTCTACGTCGCCGGCTTCCATGGCTTCCTGCACTAGGCGGATAGGGCCGAAAAGGAAGTGCGTAACGAGACACGCCACACCTAAAATCAATAAAATAGAGGCTTCCCACCAGCCAAAAGTGAAGCCGAGCGCGATGCCGCCCAACAGCAGAACAATCCCCAACGGGAAACGGTATCTGATAAAAAGGTAAAATGCTTTCATTGCTAAATCCAGAATAGGACGGCAAAGATAAGTAAAAAGCGGGCATTATCCCCTACATAGAAAATCCGGCATATGCACTTAGATTTTAATGCATTATGCCGGATTCCGGAAAGTATCGTATGCTATTATCTGCGACTGAGCGAGTAATTAATGTAGGCTGTTTGCCCGTCAATGTTTACGGGTGCGCGCCAGGTCATGGAGTTGTTGTCTACGCTGGTAAGTTCCACGCGGTAACCGTCGGGCGTATTTTTAGCTTTTACGCCGCTGAGCAACTCTTTGAACTGGAAATAAACAATACCGTCGCGGTCGTAGGTAGACCAAACGATGTTTTGTGTTACGGGCGAGCAGCCGGTTTCGCCGGAAGTAATGGCGTATGTGCCATTTGCGGTGGCGTTGGGGAGCGTCCATACGCTGCCTTCCAGACATTTGTAGGGAATGTTGTTGAACACAGTGGTGATGCGGGCGGTTTTAGGCACGCCTTCAAAAGAAATGTTGTTCAACACCCAGGTTCCTTTCACGCTCTTCTTTTCACTTTTAGCCGTGGCCGCCTGCGCCGATTTACTGCTTTTGCACGAGCTGAACACGACGGCCAGCAGGCCTGCCATCAATACGGCATGGAAGACTTTCTTCATAAAATTTACAGGTTGTTTATTAGTCCGCTGTTAAATAACAAATATACGGCCAAACTGGTTGCATAGACCGCTATCGCGCCGCAATTTAAATGAAAATGTGAAGTTTACACATTTTGAATCAAAATATAGAAAGGGGTTAATTCGGGATAGGGCCCCGGTAAAACTGTGCCTCCGTAATTTGCAGGATGCTGAGAAAGCGCCGGCGTTTTACTTTACCAAAAGCGGGTTTGTCGAGGTACGACGCTACTTTGTCCCGGGGAATTTCGGCCTGACGGAAAAACCACTGAAAGCTGATTCCTTTCTTTGAAAGAATACTGGCCAGGCGGCGGCCATCTGCGGGTTTGCACATAAAAATTTCGTTTGAGTTAGTGAATGATTCTAAATTGCTGTAAAATTACTGGCGACGTACGTCACTACACTTCTCACTTTCGCTTGATATTTGAAATTTGATAGTGCCGCTCTCAAATTAATAATGTTGCTGTCAGGATACCGTCTTACCGCATCATTTGACGCTCGCCTTGCCCCATTTTTCCACGCCTTCATTTTTTACCTGCTGCACTGCGTTTTTTCCACTCAATTAACCGCTATTTCTCATAAAAATGGTTCAGAATTTCATTGCTGGAATAACACTCGCAAATCAATATAATCAAAAGCAAATCAATAATTTACCAAGCATATTGCCGTAGTACTTTTGTAATAATTCAATTCACAAAAATGGACTTGCGGGAAATTGGCGAACTGGTAAGGAAAAGGCGCGAAAGTTTTGGGCTGGAACGGGAACAGCTGGCGGAAATGGGCGGTATGGCGGGCAGAACGCTGTATATGTTGGAAATGGGACAGGGAAATCCCTCGTTTCAAACGATCCACAACATTCTTAACGCCCTGGGTTTGGAGTTGATCGTCCGGGTAAAGCAAAGTATTTAATTGAACTATGACAGAAGCGGCAGTATACTTTAACGAACGACTGGCGGGAACCTTGCGGAAAACAAACGAGGGAGAATTCATTTTCTCCTACGACCCGCCTTATTTTACAGATGCTTCGGCGCCCTCTATCAGCCTGGGGTTGCCTAAAAGCCGCCGCGAGCACCAATCGCCGGTATTATTCCCATTTTTTCGGGATTGCTGGCCGAGGGCGATACCCGCCGGCAGCAGCATGAGTTGCTCGACATAGATCCGGCCGACGAATTCGCTTTATTACTTCACACCGCGCAGGTAGATACTGTCGGCGCCATCACTGTTCGTGCATGGTAGGCGCATGTCCCGGCTGTTACAAGCCACAAAAAGGTTAAGTTATTGCAGCGAATGCCGCCGAAAGTTGTTCGATGGCATTAAAGTGCCGCCGGTGCTTGGTTTTAATCCGCCAATAGGGGAAGATGCGTATTGGTTCGAGCGACAACTGTTACGCTTGGCCGTTCCCGGCAGTCAGCCCAAGTATTCGCTGATGCTGGAAGACGACGAACTCGTGCTTACGCGCGAAGATGTGAAAGGTTTGTTTTTACTGAAGCTGCCCCCGGCATCCGGGAACTACCAGCATGTGCGCATGTTCACACAGAATGAGCATCTTACTTTGCAGCTTGCGGCTAATGTGTTCGACATCAAAACAGTCGAAAACGGGTTAGTATATTTTAAGGATGAATCGCCCGCATTATTGCTGCGCCGCTTCGATGTGGATCCGGACCAGGTAAGTTTTCAGCAGGAGGATTTTATGCAGCTGAAAGACCGGCAGCCCGCGGTGGGACAACCTACCTATGAATACATGGGCGCACTCATCAAAAAGCATATTGCGGCCTACGCGCCGGCCATGGTCATCTTCTTTAAAAGAATTGTTTTCAATTACCTTTTTTCAGTGGGAGATGCGGGACTACGCGGATTTTCGATCCAGCGTACGGAACATGGCGATTACGCCCTGGCGCCTGCATACGGGCTGCATTGTACCCCGCTGCACGAAAAAGACAGCAGCGATACGGCTTTGGAATTATATACCGGCGTTAATAAATCGCCGCACTACGAGCAGTATGGATATTATGGTCTGCCCGAATTCATTGGTCTCGCACGCCGGCTCGGCATCACCGAAGCCCGCGCCGGGTCTATCATCGACAGTATGACGGGGAAGGAACAGGCAGTGCGTAATATGGTGGAGCAATCGTTCCTGAGCGGTTCTTTACGGAAAGAGTATTTACGTTTGTTTCTTGAAAAGCAGGCGCGTATTAAATCAACTTATCCTTAAATGCCTTGGCCACGGCTTCGGACTTAGAGTTCACGTGCAGCTTTTCATATATTTTTTGATGTGCGACCGCACGGTATCTATCGAAATGAAAATTTCAGCTGCGATCATTTTGTAGCTGTAGCCGTTTACGAGCAGTTGTAGTACTTCGCGCTCACGCTCTGTAAGGTTATACAGTTCCCTGCGTTCACCGGCAGGCTGCCGGGCAAAGAGTTCCAGTACCTGGCGTGCCACGGACGAGGTCATCGGTGCGCCGCCATTGTACACATCGCGAAGGTGTTCCAACAATTTTTCTGGGGTCGTCTTTTTGAGCAGGTAACCATCGGCGCCTGCTTTGATACATTCAAATACATTCTTATCATCGTCGAATACGGTGAGCATCAGGATTGGTAAATGGGGATAACGGCTGCGTACGAGTTTAAGTCCTTCAATGCCGTTGGTCCCGGGCATGTCAATGTCCATCAGAATCACGTCGGGCACCAGGTTCGCAGTTTCCTCCAGGATGCGGTCGCAGTTTTTAAATGCACCGCACACCTCAAATTCGGACGATCCGTCTATGAGCAGGGTTAGGTTTTCGCGCAGTTTACTATTGTCTTCGTACAACACGATCCGGATCATAATTTCTTTCTTTTTCTTGTTGATAAAATTAATGGACCTGCGCGGTTTATGCTATCACATAGTTATGTGGTAACAAATCGCAGGCTGATGCGCGTTCCGCTGTCCGGCGCAGAAGCAATGTCCAGCGAACCTTTCATGCGCTGCGCCCGCCGCTGCATGTTAAACAGGCCATCGCCTTCGCCCTGGACCGTTGGCTGAAATCCTTTGCCATTATCTTTTACCTGCATATACAGGGTTTTCTTTTTATACGTGATGACAATGTCTACGTGTGTGGCCTGTGCATGTTTCGCGATGTTGTTCACGCTTTCTTTGAAAATCATGAAGAAGTCGTGCCGGCTTTCCAGGTTGAGTTTCAGCAGCATTACCTGCTCATCTGCATGAAAGCTGAAATTGATGCCCCTGGCCTCAAACAGGCTGGTGGTGAACTCGCGCATGCGGGCAAGGATCATCGGCATGTTGTCATTGTTCGGGTTAATGGACCAAACAATATCGTCCATCGACTCCATCATGCGCGTGGTGCTTTCGCCTATTTTTGATAAGAAGTCTTCGGTCTTTTGCGTGTTCTCCTGCACGTTTCGTTTGGCCATGGTGGTCATAATATTGATCGACGTGAGTGTAGAGCCCATGTCGTCGTGCAGGTCGCGGGCAATGCGCCGCCGCACTTTTTCCGTAGCCAGCAGGCGGTTGATGCGGATGCGGTAGCCCAGGTAGGTCAGGCCGGCGATCAGCAACAATATCAACATAAAAACCACCATTGGCGGTAATAAGGCCGGGCTACCTGCAGCACAAAACTCGTGGCATGTGCGGCCGCGAGCCCCTCGCCATTTTCGCACCATACTTTGAAAGTATGCCGGCCACTGGGGAGATTGGTGTAATTCACCAGCACACGGTTGCCCGCCATCACCGGCTGAGGGTCTACGCCTTCGAGTTGATAGTAATAAGTGATATTGTCCTGGTCCAGGTAGGCCATGGCATTGTAGCCGATGGTCAGCGGGCCTTCCTTGTAAGATAATTTCAGCACGTTGCTTTGCTGAAACGCAGAATCCGCATTCAATAATCGCGGCCCCAGCTGCAGTGTCGTCGTAATGTGCCATCCGGTGGCGGTTGCGGGTCTTCGAGCTGGTCGGGATCAAAGCTGATCAGGCTTTTTACAGAGCCAAATACGATGCGGCCATCGCGGAGTTGCTGGTTGTTGGTTTGCTCAAACGCTTCTTCCACGATGCCGTACTTGCGGCCATAGTTCACCACTTTGCGATTGTCCAGGTTGATTTTACCCAGGCTGAAATTCGTGGTGAAATACAGGTTGCGGCCGTGGAGCTGTACATTGGTGATCATGTTGACGGGCAGACCGTCTTTTTCCGTGATACGTGTGATCTGGTCCGTACGCCGTTCTATGAGCGCAATGCCGTCTGTGCTGGCGAGGACCAGCGTGTCGCCATGTATGAGGATGTTGTGTGTGCCGTTGACGGGGAGTTTTCTTATCGGTTCGTCCTTACCCCAACGGCGCAGGATCTTGCCGGTACGGCTGTCCATTTCCAGCAAACCATAGCTGCCGGTACATAAATAAATATGATGATCATTGTCGGCGTGCATATCCATGATGTGGCCCCATAACGAAATGCCGGTGTGGTAAAGACTGTCCTGGTAACGTACGAGCTTTTTGGTTTGCATATCATATTTCACGACCAGCCCCGTTGTGTGCCCATCCATACGTTGCCGTCGCTGTCCAGCGTGAGGCAGCGGATGGTACGGTTGTCGAACGTGTCGGACCGTTCGTAACGCATATACCCTGTCTTAGGATTCAAAACGCTGTATCGTCCATGCTGTGCCGCCATCCATATATTGCCTTCGCGGTCACGTACCAGGTTCCAGCCTAAATTGAAAAAAGGTTCTGTAGGGTGGCGATATGTTTTTTTCAGGATGCTGAGGGTACTATCGTATACCAGCAGTCCTTGTCCCCGGAGCTTACATAAATATTGCCATCGCCGGTTTCGAGGATGTCGGTCGGTTCAAAATTTACGCGCTGGCCGTTGGAGAGGAAGCGGGTACTGCGGAACTGTTGCTTTTCCTTATTGAATACGAACAGGCCATTGTTAGTGGCCAGCCAGATATTGCCCCGGTTGTCCGGCTCCGCAGAATACATCTGTGAGTAGTCCAGCCCGAAGCGGGTGTTGGGTTCAATGAGCATTTCCTCGATCGCACGGCCCGTATTATCGAACAATAATACCTTATCGCCTACGATCCAGGTGTTATTGTTTTTGTCTTCGAACGTTCGGCGGAGTCCGCCGATATTCAGTTCAAGGGCGGGTGTGATGCGCCGTTCGCGGAGATGGTATTGGTAAAAGTAGGGCGCCGATTTACCATATGGCCAAAGGCTGACGTAGAGGATACCCGAACGGCTGTGGTATACGCTGTTCACAGCGTGCGTAAACTCGGGCTGGTCGAGGTAAGGTATATGCTGCCGGTTGTGTTGGTAATAAGAGTATAGCTTTTGCTGATAGTCGTAGTAGCACAGTCCCTGCGAGGTGCCGAAGAGGTAATTGCCTTTTTCATCCTGCAGCAGGGTCGTAATTTTTCCGGGTGCTTCGGCCAGGAAACGGGTGTAGGGGACAAACGCGTTTTGGGCAGTGTCAAAAATATAGGCGTTGTCCTGGGTGCTGATGGTCCAGAGGTGGCCGTGCGTATCGCGGGTGATAACGCTCATTTGCACGCTACCCTCGCGGCGTCCGTGCTGTACCGGGTAAAAATGATAGGTGTTAAGATGATAATTATACGCCACTACGCCGGTGAGCATTGCGATCCAGAGCGTTTTGCGCGCTTTGTCCTCGTACATGCACTGCACGGTTTCGCGGGAAATGGCGGGGTTGGCCAGCGGAAATTCGATAAATCTAAAACTGAGCCCGTCGTAAAGTTGCAGGCCATTGGCCGTACCTATCCACATATAGCCCCGGCTGTCGCACAATAGCGATATTACCTGGTTGTTGCGCAGTCCGTCTTCCGTAGTATAATGAGTATATACATAAGATGACTGTCCCTTTGCGGAGGTGAAAGGGATCAAGATAAGCCAGGGAAAAAGGAAGCGCTTCAGCAAAAGCATAGGTAAGAATAATCAAAATTCGCCATAATCGGGAGTTTTCACATGTTTATGTGGTGTGTTGCGGGGCAGGAGCACTTGCAAATCCGCCTGCCGCTTTTTACTTTCGCCGCCCAATACTGCGACCGCACCGCGGCTTCCGGAACAATAGATATTGTCGAATATCCTTCGGCCTATGCCCACAGTCCCATAACAACAGTAAGGTCGGAAGTCGCTGTGCGGCCAAAGCGAATAACAATGTGTTAACAAATTCAGATCAAGCGTTAATAATCATATAGATGTGATTGCTAAGTCCGAAAACAAGCCACTGTGGCTCAAAGAGATTTTTTCTTCGTAAATCCGCCCTAAATTTTTCACCGTATATCAAGTAGTGGCTAGAGAAGCTGATATAAAATCATTAACTTAGTTCGACATTAAAACAGTAAACACCAATATTCTCTTTTTTAGCCCGGACACTTAGTTGGAAGAAGAACCAAATTCTGGAAACCCGAACAGACAAGAAACGCCGATCACCCTGGCTGAATAGCAGACCAGTATCCTTAACCCGAAGAAGAACCTTCGATTCCATTTACAAGTAATTCCCCAGACATGTTAACACAGCTGATTTCATCAGGTATACACGCAGATGTAGATAAATATGAGGCGAAAAGAGTGCGCATCGTGAATCTTATCAGTTTTCTCTGCGCCACGTTGGTTGTCGTGTACGGCATTTTATTTTACGCGATATCCGGCGCACAGGAGATTTTATATCCTGCCATCTTATTTTGCCCTTTGTTCATGGGCGTTATCCTGCTGAACCGTCGTGGCGCCTCCAGGGCGGCCAAAGTGGCGCTGCAGGTGTTATTTTCGGGCATCATCTTATATTATGGCGCCCTGTTTGGCCGGCTGGCAGAAGTGCAGCTATTCGCTGTTTTTTCCATTTGTGTAGCCATGTTATCTTTTAAGGTGGAAGAACTTAAGATGATCCTCTTTTGTTCGTTGCTGCCCGTTACCTGCGTTGTATTGCTGGAAGTGAACTATACGACGGGCGTTCTGGAACCGCTTGCTATCCCTGCAGAAATTCAACAGCTTTTCCGCTGGTTGATCATGTCGGTGGTATTTGCGCTTTGCGTGCTGGCTATTGCTTTTCACTGCCGCATTAACGATCAGTTGCAACGTCGTGTAGAGTGGCAGAATGTATGGCTCGAGCGATATAATGCCGAGTTGGAGTCACAGGTAAAAGAGCGGACGGCAGCGCTGGAGAAAGCGAGTTATGAAAAGTCGCGCTACCTCAGCGAAACCAGCCATGAAACGCGTAACTACATCAATGCTATTATTGGTCTGAGCGATATTCTGCTGCAGGAAACCCGTGATACTTACCTGCCGCAGGATACGCGTCAGATCATTGAAGATATTTATTGCAACAGCCATGACCTGCGCGGCATGCTTACGAATGTGCTGGAAGTTTCAAAAATTGAAGCAGGGCTGGGGGATGAAGTGCATAACGAACCGGTGTCGCTGCAACGTTGGCTGCAACCGGTAACGAATACGTATTACAATATTGCGAACATGGCCGGAGTAAAGCTCGACCTGCAGATTTCGAATACGCTGCCGGAATGTGTGATGACGGATCAGTCGAGAATGACGCGTATCCTGAATAACTTATTATCGAACGCGATTAAGGTAACGCCACGCGGACAAACCGTGGTATTGGCTATCAGGGAGGACGATGGTGTGTTGAGCATGGCGGTACAGGATAGTGGTCCGGGTATCCCGCCGGAGAAAATTGAATGGCTGTTCCGGCCGTTTACCCAGCTCGGGCTGACTTCTGATCATAAAGGATCTGGGTTAGGGCTGGTGATTACACGCCGCTATGCCGAGCAACTTGGCGGGGCTGTAAATGTGGAAAGTGTGCTGGGCGTGGGCAGTGTGTTCCGTGTTCGTTTGCCATTGCAGGTGTGTGATGATGTGCAGCCGCGCAATGAGGTGCGCTATCCTTCCCTGGCAGGCAAAAGTGTACTAATTATTGAAGATGAACCCATGAACAGCATGATCCTCGAACGTTTCCTGCTGCCGCTGGGGCTGGACACCACCATCTGCGCTAACGGGGTGGAAGGCATTTCTGCCGCGAGTGCGCAGGTGCCCGATCTTATTTTGCTCGATGTGTCGATGCCGGTCATGGATGGTAAAGAAACGACCCGTATTTTGCGTAGTCTGCCGCAGTTTAACCGGGTGCCCATTATTGCGTTGTCGTCAAATGCTTTGATCGAAGAGCAGGAGATGATGCTCGCACTGGGGGCCGACGAGTATGTAGTAAAACCTGTATTGCGTGGACAGTTGCTGGATGCGGTAGTAAGACATTTGAGCACCACGCGCCGGGAGGTTGTCCGCTCCCTGGCCATGGCCTTTTAACATTGATTTACACGCTTTATAATTGGAGGGCGTCGCATGTTGCGGCGCCTTTTATTTTGCACGTGATTGTGTCTCGCCGGCCGTGCGTCCATCCACAGGTCTTTTGCCCTGATTGTTAAGTTTGCGACTCATCTTCGGACCCGGGAAGTTTGTAATTGGATGCTTTACGTCGCCTCTTTATCCCACGAATATTAAGGCGAATGCTGTAAATGAGTAATCCTAAAAGAAGGATGCCGTAAATAAATATCATATCGTAGATTAAATAAAAGTGCGCGTGCCGGAAAAATTCTCGCGGAACTCTTTGGGGTACAGCCTTTCTTTTTCCTGAAAATACGGTTAAAGTTAGAGATGTTGTTAAACCCGCAATGGTAGGCTACTTCCGCAATAGTTTGCGTGGTGTCGATGAGCATGCGGGAGGCGTGGCCCAGGCGAATTTCATTCACGCTGTCAATAAAGGTATTGCCGGTGCGTTGCTTAAAAAAGCGGCTGAAGGATACCTCGCTCATATTTGACAGTTTGGCTACTTCGCCCAGGGTAATGGCTTTGTCGAAATTCTGGTTGATGTACTCTAATGTTTTTTCGATGCGGCGGCTGTTATAGGAAAACTGTTCGTGGTTGTTGAACGATGCGTCTGACAGTACCCGGATGTTCCGCGATATAGAAAGGTCGTGCAAAATGGACATTAATTCCAGCATAGAATCGAACCCGTGCTTTTGGTGCAGTTCAATAATACGCGGGGCCAGTTGTTGAATTGTTTCTTTCGAAAATAAAATGCCCCGCAAGGATTTTTCGAACATCGTGCGGATAAAACTCAGTTGGTTGCGGCGCAGGAACCGGTCGTCGAACAAATCTTTATGAAACTGTAGCGTCACCTCTTTAATCTCCCTGCTCTCGCATTTGTGGGTAAACCAGGCGTGCTGAATGTTGGGACCCACCAGCACCAGTTCCCAGTCGTCAATCTCTTCAATGTGATCGCCAATAACACGTTTTGCACCTTTTCCATGTTGGATCAAATTCAATTCAAACTCATCATGATAGTGTAAAGGGAAGTCGAAAGCTGACTTCACCCGCGAAAAAATGGTGAAACAATCGCTTTGTGTCAGTGGGGTGATCTCTCTCAGCAGTTTGCTCTTCATACAGGGTTTATTTTATACTTGATACGATATCAAAAATAAGTAAAGCACTGTAAAATAAGTACCATAAATTTTATTGCCAGTAAAACTCTCAAAAATGCTTAACTGTATTGAGTCTATCAATTAGCGGGTTTTCCGGAAGTAGAAAAATCATCTCAAAGGGATAAAAAAGTATTTAAATAGATAAAATAGTGGGTATACATTTGGATATATAGCAGACGTTATGAGAATGACCGTATTCCACGAGCTCCTCAGGAGGTTAGCCAACATTTTTTCCATTAAAGTTGATGTCCTGCCTGAAATAAGCCAGCAGTGCGGGTACAATATTATGCCTGGAAGCCGGCTGCAGGAGATCAATTTGAATTAGCCGTAATTTCAATATACAGGAAAGCGCAGTAATGTTTATTTTGAATGATGGCCGGCTTCCCCGCCGCCACGGCTGCTAACTTTAATATTAATCCCTGCCTGAGTTAAACTGGCGCACAAACATCTATAAGTAACTGATGAAATTACAGTTTTTCGATATCGTGATCATCCTTACCTATCTCATTACAATGGTCGTAATCGGATGGGTATTAAGAAAGAAAGCAAGGCAGAATAAAGAGAATTACCTGATGGGCGGGAAGTCGCTCCCATGGTATATGTTAGGCTTGAGCGACGCATCCGATATGTTCGATATTTCGGGTACCATGTGGATGGTGAGCCTGTGCTTCGTATATGGTTTAAAAAGTATCTGGATTCCCTGGTTGTGGCCGGTGTTTAACCAGGTGTTTCTGATGATGTTCCTTTCACGCTGGCTGCGCCGCTCCAATGCCACTACCGGTGCGGAATGGCTCGCAGGCCGTTTCGGCGCGGCGGGTAAAGCGGTACGGTCGTCGCATAACATCGTAGTGGCCTTTGCGCTGCTCAGTTGTCTCGGCTTCCTGGCCTACGGTTTCGTGGGACTTGGTAAGTTCATGGAGATATTTTTTCCCTGGGATATCATCCAGCCTTATATCCCGTTCGCTGTGCCAGCCGAATATGTGCCGCACTTCTACGGGATCGTGCTCACGTTGTTCGCCATGTTTTATTCGATCCTGGGCGGCATGCACAGTATCGTGCTGGGCGATGTGATCAAGTATTGCATCATGACGGTGGCCTGTATCAGCATAGGGGTGATTGCTGTGATACACCTGCACAAATCCGGATCGCCGAATGTGCCCGAAGGCTGGCTGGACCCGTTTTTCGGCGCAAGGCTGGATCTCGACTGGACCGGTATCGTGAACGAGGCCAATAAAAAGATCGAGGAAGATGGGTTTTCTCTCTTTGGTATCTTTTTTATGATGATGTTGTTTAAAGGCATTTTTGCAAGTCTGGCGGGTCCCGCGCCGAACTACGACATGCAAAAAATCCTGAGCACGCGGTCGCCGCAGGAAGCCAGTAAGATGAGTGGCTTCGTATCCATCATCCTGCTGCCGATCCGTTATTCGATGGTGATGGGCCTGACGATACTGGCGCTCCTCTACTATCCGCAGATCAGCGGCGAAATACAATCTGCGCACGGCGTGGATTTCGAAAAATACTGCCGGCAGCGGTCAATACTTTTATCCCGGTTGGTTTATTAGGTTTGGTGTTGACAGGGTTGCTGGGCGCTTTTATGGGTACGTTCTCAGGTACGCTCAATGCTGCGCAGGCTTATATTGTGAACGACATTTACCTTAAATATGTAGACCCGCATGCATCTACCAAAAAAGTAATTACCATGAACTACGTTTCCGGTTTGGCCGTGGTGGCGCTGGGCGTGGTGCTTGGTTTGTTTGTGAAAGATGTAAATACGGTGCTGCAATGGATCGTGAGTGGCCTGTATGGCGGGTATGTTGCGTCCAATATGCTGAAGTGGTACTGGTGGCGCTTTAATGCCAGCGGTTTTTTCTGGGGCATGCTCTCTGGTATCGTGCCGGCTATTGCATTGGCTGTGCTCAAATCATTCAACATTTTGTCGGGTCTCGATCTGTATTACTGGCCTTTGCTGTTCCTGTTATCGCTGGCAGGTTCTATCATCGGTACGTATGCGGCGCCGGCCACCGAAATCAATACCCTGAAAGAATTTTATAAAACCGTTCGTCCCTGGGGCTTCTGGAAGCCGGTGCATACGCTGGTGGTACGGGAAGATCCAGCTTTTGAGGGCAACAAGAATTTTAAACTCAACATGTTTAACGTGGCGCTGGGAATAGTCGGGCAGCTGTGCCTCACCATTCTACCCATGTACCTTATTCTCTGGATGAAGCTGCCTTTGCTGATCACGATCGTTATCCTGGTGGTGATACTGGCCATCCTGAAAAAAACATGGTGGAACAAACTCAACGAATACTAACATCCATTGGAGATTGTAAACAACTTTAAAACGTCGATGATGAAGCATCAATTTGAACAGCGCCTGGCAAATCTGGAAAAGCAATATGAAGCGCTGGTGACGAGGCCGAATGAGCCACTGCCTCAGCATAACGGGGTGTATACCCGTTATAAGCATCCCGTTATTACAGCGGCCCATGCGCCCGTTTTTTGGCGCTACGATTTAAATAAGCAGACCAATCCTTTCCTGATGGAGCGTTTCGGTATTAACGCCGCTTTTAACGCGGGTGCTATCAAATGGGAAGGGAAATATATATTGATGGTGCGGGTAGAAGGCCTGGACCGCAAATCCTTTTTTGCGATCGCTGAAAGTCCTAATGGTGTGGATAATTTCCGTTTCCGGGATTACCCCATCCAGGTAGGACAATCCGGCGAACCGGATGTAAATGTATACGATGTGCGCCTGACGGCTCATGAAGACGGCTGGGTGTATGGTTTGTTTTGTACGGAACGTAAAGACACGTCGGTGCCGGCGTACGACCAGTCGGCCGCCATTGCGCAATGTGGTATCATCCGCTCCAGGGATCTTAAAAACTGGGAACGGCTGTCCGACCTGAAAACCACTTCACCACAGCAGCGGAATGTGGTGTTGCACCCGGAGTTCGTAGATGGTAAATATGCTTTTTATACCCGTCCCCAGGACGGCTTTATCGACGCCGGCAGCGGCGGTGGTATTGGGTTTGGCCTTTCTGCATCTATTACCGAGGCCGAAGTGCTGGTGGAGCAGGTGATCGACCCGAAAAAATACCATACCGTATATGAAGCTAAAAACGGGCAGGGGCCCGCGCCGATTAAAACGCCGAAAGGTTGGCTGCACCTGGCGCACGGTGTGCGCAACACCGCCGCCGGTTTGCGATATGTACTGTATATGTTTATGACGGACCTGCAGGATCTTACTAAAGTAATTTATAAACCGGCTGGTTATTTCCTCGCGCCCGAAGGTGAGGAACGTGTGGGAGATGTAAGCAATGTCGTGTTTTCCAACGGCTGGATTGCGGACGAAGACGGGAAAGTATTTATTTATTATGCGTCTTCAGATACCCGCATGCACGTGGCGGTAAGCTCCATCGATCAACTATTGGATTATGTGCTGCACACCGAACGGGATGGATTTACATCGGCCGCTTCTGTGGACACGCTCACCGGCATCATCGATAAAAATATGGAACTGTTACAGGCGCCGAAGGAAAACGGACGTGTAGGCCATCGCGCTATATAACCGTTATTTACGTAAATTCCGGTTGTAAACAGTAACCTATGGTAAACACTTCCCAGTATAAACAGGAGATGGAGCAGGAGTTAGACAGTATTCTTGCTTATTGGATGCAATACACGGTGGACCACGAACGCGGTGGTTTTTTAGGGAAAGTGAATAATGATAATGTGCCTGATCCCTCGGCGGAAAAGGGGCTGGTGCTGAATGCCCGCATCCTCTGGGCTTTTAGTGCAGCTTACAACCTGACCGGAACGCCCGATTACCTGACCATCGCCGACCGCGCCTACGCTTACATTACCACCTATTTCCTGGACCCGGAATTTGGCGGTGTATATTGGAGCCTGGACCCGGATGGCAAGGTGGCTAACGGCCGCAAGCAGATCTATGGCCGGGCGTTTTGCCTGTACGCTTTCAGCGAATACTACCAGGCTACGGAAATACACGAAGTGCTGGAACATGCCGTACGCCTGTTTAACCTGATCGAACAAAAGGGCTTTGACCCGGAGCGCCTCGGGTATTTCGAAGCCTTTAACCGCGACTGGTCACCCATGGAGGATTTGCGCCTGAGCGCCAAAGATGCCAACCATCCAAAGGCCATGAATACGCAGCTGCACGTGATCGAAGCATATACGAATCTGTACCGGGTGCTGCCGGAACCATTGGTGAAAGAGCGCATCGAGGATTTGCTGGAAGTGTTTGATCGTTATATTATAGATAAATCCGGCGGTCACGTCGGCCTGTTTTTTGATGAAAACTGGCAGCCAAGATCGCCGTTGGTTTCATATGGATACGATATTGAGGTGGCCTGGCTGTTGCAGGCGGCCGCGGAAGCGACGGGCGGCGAAAACTGGGTCGAAAAAGCAAAGCAATGGGCCATTTCCATTGCAGATGCAGCCGGCGAAGGGCTGGACGATGATGACGGTTTGTGGTATGAATATGATCCCGAAGCGGATCATATTGTAAAGGAAAAACATTCCTGGCCCCAGGCCGAAGCTATGGTGGGCTTTTTAAACGCCTGGCAGGTAAGCGGCCGCGATAAATACCTGAAGGCGTCCTACGCCAGCTGGGAGTTTATCCGCCAGTACATCCGCGATAACCAAAACGGCGAATGGTTCCGGGGAGTGGACGAAAATAACGCGCCCATGGCGGGGCAGGACAAGGCGGGCTTCTGGAAATGCCCTTATCATAACACCCGGGCTTGCATAGAGATTATCCGGAGATTAACTTAGCGGTAAAAATATCCACTTCATGAAAAAAATAATCGGACAATTCGCACTGCTGCTGGTGGTAATAGCAAGTATGTCAATGACTTTCAGGAAAAAGCAAAGGATCGTGTTTTTCGGCGACTCCATTACCCAGGCGGCGTAGGGCCAACTGGCTACATTACCCTCATCCAGAAATCGTTAGGCGAGAAAAAGACCGCTGACAACTACGAACTCATTGGTGCAGGCATCGGCGGGAACAAAGTGTATGATCTGTATTTAAGGATGGAAGACGACGTGCTGGCAAAAAAGCCGGACGTGGTAGTGGTGTATGTTGGTATCAACGACGTATGGCATAAATCATCTTCCGGTACGGGAACCGACCTGGATAAATTTGAGAAATTTTACAACGCCCTTATCAAAAAGCTGAAAGCGCAGAATATTAAAGTGTTGATCTGCACGCCTTCGGTGATTGGTGAGTTGAACGATTTCTCCAATCCCCAGGACGGCGACCTGAACCAGTATTCCAAAACGATCCGCAACATTGCGAAAAACAATGGCGTACAACTGATCGACCTGCGTAAAGCCTTTGTAGACTATGAAGTAAAAACAATACGAATAACGAGGCTAAGGGTGTGCTCACCACAGATCGCGTGCACCTGAACGAGAAAGGTAACCAGCTGGTGGCCGACGAAATGATGAAGGCACTTGGCCTGTAATCATATGACAACAATAAAAAAACACAAGCCACTGTTCGATGTTTATCAACAGTGGCTTTTTTAATCCTTTTAGCAAGAGGCGTGCTTTATTACTAGTCCTGGGCCTGCTCTTTTCTATTGCAGCTTCCGCGCAGCAGTTCGTTCCCGCGGATCATCCGGACAAGGCGGAGCATCAAATGATTGCCAAAGAATTGATTCTACCATCCGTCAACAAAAATTACTATTTTAGGCAGATATAAAAGTAACACGTCATGAGAAAAGCATTGCTGGTAGCGTTGCTGATATTAGCTGGCTGGCAGGTGACCAGCGCGCAGCAGGCCGTTCAAACCGGCTGGAACCCGGCTTACCGTCCCGGTAGTTACGCGTTAAAAACCGGTCAGTTCAGGAGCTATCCAAATTCGTCCAAAGACATTATTTTCCTCGGTAACAGCATTACTGCGGGTACAGACTGGGCAGAATTGCTTGGCAACCCCAATTGCCGTAATCGCGGTATTTCCGGCGATATTACGTTTGGTATTCTCGGCCGGCTCGACGAAGTAACCGAAGGCAAGCCGGCAAAAGTTTTTATTTTGATCGGGATCAATGATATTCAATGGAATACGCCGGATAGCATCATTATCAATAATTACCGGGAAATCGTGCACCGCATAAAAAAGAATCGCCTAAAACGAAAATTTATGTACAAACGATGCTGCCCGTAAACAACACGTTTACACAATTCAAGAATCATTATAATAAAGATGAGCATATTGCCGCATTGAACGAAGGTTATCGTAAAATAGCCGCGGAAGCCGGCGCTACTCTCATCGAACTGAATAAACCGTTCCAGGACAGTGAAGGGAAGCTCAAAAAAGAACTGACGATGGATGGCCTCCATCTGAATGCGGAAGGCTACAAGTTGTGGGCTGGTCTGCTGAAACCTTACCTCTGATCATGAAACCCGTTAAATATCGCCCGCTGTGCAGATGTGCAGTGGGCTTTTTATTTACGGGAAGTGCAACCATAGGAAAAGTTCCCCGTCGTGTTTTTTTCAACATATTGACCTATTCATTGTTTTAGCAAAGCTGTACCGGTTTGCTGTGCCATCAAATGTGCGAATTGTACTACCCGCTGCCGCCAATTTGTGGTAACTTGCGCCCTGAAAAAAACAGGAACTGCGAACATGGTTAAAAAAGTCTGCTCACCCTTACGCTTGGCGGATTAAGTATAGGAATGGCGGAATTTATGATGATGGGCGTGCTGCCGGACGTTTCCCGCACGTTAAACATCAGCATTCCCGAAGCCGGTCACCTCATTTCGGCGTATGCCCCGGGAGTGGTGATCGGGGCGCCGCTCATGGTTGGCTTTGCGGCCAATTATCCCCCTAAAAAAGTTTTAATGGTGTTGATGTTGCTGTTCGCGGTATTTAATACTGCGTTCGCCCTGGCACCCAATTACGAGTTGCTGCTCGTTGCCCGGCTCTTTTCCGGCCTTCCGCACGGCGCCTTTTTTGGCATTGGGGCGGTAGTGGCCAGCAGGCTTGCGGATCCCGGCCGTGAAGCCAGGTCTGTGGCCGTGATGTTCGCCGGGCTCACCATTGCTAATATTGTGGCGGTGCCTATCGGTACCGCTATCGGGCATAACCTGAGCTGGCGCATTTCATTTGCTATTGTAGGTGTACTGGCGCTCACAGCGGCCGGCAGCATCAAAAGCTGGATGCCTGATTTGCCGGCTACTTCCAATGGCAGCTTTCTCGAAAGCATGAAGGCATTTGGTAAACCCGAGCCCCGGATCATTATTGGCGTGTCAGCGATAGGTACGGGCGGTCTTTTTGCCTGGATCAGCTACATTGCCCCACTGATGACGGAGGTAGGCCGCTTCGATCCTGCTTTTGTACCGGTAATTATGATCATCGCCGGGGTAGGGATGGCGGTTGGTAATTTCCTCGGCGGCCGGCTGGCCGACCGTTTTTCACCATTGCTCACTACAGGCTTACTGCTTACGGCCATGATCGTATCGCTTATGATCGTTTCCTTTGTAACACAATACCAGCCTGCGGCGATCGTCATGACTTTTGTAACGGGTGCCCGGCCTTTGCGGTAATTGCTCCTATGCAAATGTTGATGATCAACGCGGCCAAAGGTTCCGAAATGCTTGCTTCTGCATCCCTGCAGGCCAGCGCGAATATG
The DNA here is from genome assembly GCF_023156195.1 of Chitinophaga sedimenti. Classification (GTDB taxonomy): domain Bacteria; phylum Bacteroidota; class Bacteroidia; order Chitinophagales; family Chitinophagaceae; genus Chitinophaga; species Chitinophaga sedimenti. The sequence continues at coordinate 4,329,787 of NZ_JAKUKA010000001.1, read as the reverse complement.
GGGAATGCCCTGGGTGCGTATCTTGGTGGATTACCTATCGCTGCCGGTTACGGTTACACGTCGCCCGAATATGTGGGCGCCGGGCTCGCCGGTGTTGGCGTATTGTTATGTGTGGGGCTTGCCTGGCGAAATAATCTACAGCGGAAGTTAGCAAACTAATGTAAAGGGTGGCCTGGCGCCGCCTTTTTTAAGTGTCGGCGGCTGAGGCAGCTCGCGCGTTGAATACGTTTTAAGTACGATATTTGTCGCGATAAAATAAAAGGCCATGTCGCAGCTCTTCTCACCACTTACTATAAAATCTGTCACCTTTCGCAACCGCATTACGGTATCGCCTATGTGCGAATATTCTTCAGTGGATGGATTCGCCAACCACTGGCACCTCGTACACCTGGGAAGCCGTGCTGTAGGTGGGGCCGGACTGATTATCACCGAGGCTACGGCCATATCGCCCGAAGGCCGAATTTCGCCGGATGATCTGGGTATCTGGAAAGAGGAGCACATCGAAAAGCTTGCGGATATCAACGTTTTTTTGAAGAGCATGGCGCAGTGCCTGTATTCAGCTTGCACATGCGGGCCGCAAAGCCAGTGTGGCTTCTGCCTGGAAAGGCGGTAAAGTTGTTAGTCCGCTCGATGGTGGCTGGTTGCCTGTGGCGCCAAGCGCCGTTCCCTTTAATCCCGCTGACGCGCCGCCACTGGCGCTCGATGCCGCCGGTATTCAAAAAGTGATCAGTGATTTTAAACACGCTGCCCGTCGCGCACTTAAGGCAGGATTTAAAGTGATAGAACTGCACGCTGCACATGGTTACCTGCTGCATCAGTTCCTGTCGCCCCTCAGTAACAAGCGCACCGATGAATATGGCGGCAGCTTCGATAACAGGATTCGTTTGCTCTTAGACGTTATATCTGCTGTTCAAACCGAGTGGCCGGAAAACCTCCCGATCTTCGTCCGTATTTCTGCTACAGACTGGGTCGATGGCGGCTGGAATGCCGATGAATCCGTGCAGCTCGCAGTTATATTGAAAACAAAAGGTGTTGACCTGATCGATGTGTCCACCGGTGGACTTGCATTGGGCGTAAAAATCCCGCTTGGGCCAGGTTACCAGGCGCCGTTTGCGGCCCGCATCCGCCGGGAGACGGGCATGCGTACCGGTGCGGTTGGCCTCATCACTACTGCTGCGCAATCGGAGGAGCTGGTGGCAAACGGTACGGCAGATCTCATTTTTATTGCCCGTGAGTTGTTGCGCGATCCTTATTTTCCGCTGCATGCGGCCGGCGAACTGGGCGTAGATGTACCATGGCCGGTGCAGTACGAACGCGCAAAACCACGTTGATCATAACAGGGCATTCCGGACAAAATCTTTCTTATATCTTGATACGGGTATCTGCGTGCCATCGTGCAGCAACAGGTATCCACCGGATTCTTTTACCATACTTTTCACAAAACGACTGTTCACCAGGTGTGACTGATGGCAGCGAATAAACCCGTATGGAGTCAGCATTTCATCATATTCGTAAATAGACACGGATACTATTAGTTTCTCCCCATTATCAAGATGAAAAGTTGTGTAGCTGTTACTACTTTCGCAACGAATAATTTCTTTTGTGTATACAAAACGGGTTTCTTTCAGGGAGGGTAGCGCCAGCCGGTGTTCGTCCCGCTGCGGTCCCTGGCGCAACAAGTGCAGCAGGTTATGTAACCTTTGGTGTTGCTGTTTTTCGATAATTCTTATACCTGCTTTTTCCACGGCAGTTTGTAACTCCTCTACATTTACCGGTTTTAGCAGATAATCGATGGCGGAGAATTTTACCGCCTGTATGCCATATTGATCGTACGCTGTTACCAATATCAGCTCGAATTCCGGCGCTGGAAGCGATTTTAATAAATCAAGTCCGCTTTTGTCCGGCATCTGGATGTCCAGGAATACCAGGTCGGGCTGCTGCCGGCGAATTACCTCCGCGCCCTCATCGGCGCTGGTCGCAGTTTGCACGACCAGTACAGTTGGGCAGTATTGCTGCAACAGGCGTTGCAGGTTAATAATGTTGATGGGCTCATCATCTATGATCACCGCTTTAATCATGTTGCAGCCAGTTTTTATAATGAAGAACAGTTGTAGTGCCATCCCGGTCCGAGCGCGTTTGCAATTCGATCTTGCGCGAACCATATCGCTTGTTGAACAAATTAATCCGTTCCCGCGTCAGTTGCAGGCCGTAGCCCGCAGTAGCGGCTTTTACGTCAAACCCTTTGCCATTGTCGCTGATAACCATGAGCAGGTCTTTGCCCTCGCGATACAGCTTTACCAGCAGGATGCCTTTTTCACGTTTACCGGCAATGCCATGTTTCACTGCATTTTCAATCAGTGGTTGCGCTAGTAATGGCGGCACTTCCAGCTCGTTTATGGGGATGTGCGGGTCAGCTGCTGACTCATATTGAAAATTAAAACGCATTTTTTCAAGATGGATATAATGCTCCAGGTTTTTTAATTCTATGGCGAATGGAACCATTTCTTTACTGCCCATCTGGATGGTGCCGCGCATCAATGATGCAAAGCCATTCAGGTAGTGGTTCGCCTTTTCGATTTGCGCGTCGTTCATCAGTCCCTGTATAGTGCTGAGGGCGTTAAACAGGAAATGTGGATTCATTTGTGCATAAAGAGCGCGGGTTTCGAGCCGGTAGCGGTCTGCGCGTCGTTTCGTTACTACGAACCGGATGGCCAAAAATGTGAGTGTTAGCAATGTTGCGAGTAACAGACTGCCGATGATGCGTACCCAGATATTTTCCTGCCAGGGCTCCGGCTGTGTTTTGAAGCTGTAGATAGAGCCGTGTTCGGGATTTTTTGCAAAACGTACCTGTAGTACATAGGCGCTGCCGGGTTTCAATCGACCCAGTGATAACACCTCATGTCCTTTGAACCAGCCTTTTGTTTTATTGTTGCGCCATAGACGATATTCAAAAATGGAATCACCGGGTGTTGCCTGTGGCCGGAAATACAGGGTGAAGTGCATATTGTGCGCATATGTTTCTCCATGAGGCCCTGTGCCAATCCCAGGCCAGCCTGCGTAACTCATTCGATTCATGTTCGCCAGCGCGGCCCGCGCCGTAGTGTGGTTTTCATTGGGCACCGCCCGAAATCCCCGCAGGTAGGGCTGTACATCCCACTCCTTTTTTACAAAATGGATTTCCCCGAAAGCTGAATGTCCCGGTACCCGCAGCGCCAGCCGCATGGTATCGCCATTTTTCAACAGCTCCCGGATTAACACATTACCCGGGCCTTGCGGCCAGTGTCCTGTGCATGTACAATTTCATTGTCCGTAAAAGCCGGCAATTGCCGGATCTGTGTCCAGCGCTGCATAATACTGTCGTTCCGCGAGATGAATACCTGTATATCGGCATACGGTACGTGCGATGCAGTCGGAATACCGCCATTAAGCCAGCCGCCGCTTACCCGCCGGAATATAAACCCCTGTATGTCCGCCGCGGTAACGGTGAGTGAATCGCCAAACACATGCAGACGATGCATCGGGCGTCCCGGGCTGTCTATAACAGGACGGGTGAACGTATTTTTTATGGTGAAATAAATACCGCCGTTTGTAAGATGTGTTTCCTGCATAGGCTGTGCGTTGACCACCGGGCTGCAAAACATGCAAACGATAAAAAAGGATTGACGTTTCCGCATACACTTATTTTAAGTAAGATGAGAGGTCATTCATATCAGGATTCACCGCGACAATTTTACCTGCCTTATCCGGGAGGATTGATGCCGGAATTGCATGAACATCATACTGGCGCGATATTGCTCCCTTCCATCCCTTCAGTTCTGAAATGTGCGCCCAGTTTAATTGGTATTTGGCAATGGCCGCTTCCCATTTCGGCTTGTCCTCATCCAGCGAAATGCCCAGTATTTCCAATCCCTGCGGATGATACTTTTCATAGGCGGATTTTAACCTGGGGATAGCCGCCAGGCAAGGCCCGCACCATGAGGCCCAGAAATCGAGCAACACGTATTTTCCGCTATAATCTTCCAGCTTGATAGCTTTGCCAGTAGGCGTAGCCGCGCTAAAAGCCGGCGCCATGGCCCCCGGGCGAATCGCTTTCATGGCGGCGAGCCGCGTCTCAAGTTTCTTTGCTTCCGGTTGCGCGGTTAGTTGTGGCGACAAATTTTTATATAGATTCATCAATGTGTCATATTGTTTGCCTGGCATAGCGTAACAGAGCCAGAATAGCGAAATATAATCCTCCGGATGCTGTCGTATGTAGCTGATTTCGGCCCGTACCTGCGCCGCCGCGATCCGTTTCACCTCTGCTTCCAGCGCACGAATCAGCGAGGTGTCAGCTTTTGCATTTGATAAACTATCGATCCTCATCATCAATGGATATTGTGCTACAAATGGCTCCGATGTAGTTTTGCGCCAGTCGCGGTATTGCCCGGTCAGCGGATTGTTTTTAACAATCATCCCGGGCCTGGAGCTGGCGGTGCCGGGTATCACTGTAGCTATAATGTTACGGTTTTCCAGTATCAACTGATCAAAGAAAACCCGAATGTCATTCAGGTAGATGGAGGCCAGCATGCCTGTGGTTTCCAGCTTGCCCGTAAATCGGAATTTGCCGCCGGCGATAATGGCCGAATCGCGGATTACGGTATTGAGGCCCGAATAGTCTATGCTGTAGAGGTATATTTTCCGGCCGTTAAGAGTGTCCGGAATCGTGCCGTTAATAGTAAAGCCTGCCTGGCTGAAGGCCGGCATCAACCTGAATAATAGAAGCAAAAAGAGGGTGCGTGTTTTCATGGATCGTTTTTGCACAAAGATGCATGCCGGGGACTATTGGCGCTTCCCTGTTCTTGATGCTGGCAGTTATGGCCGTGAATCTGGCATTATGATTTATACTGTTTCGCGGCCGACTGTAATCTTTTGCTTAGACGTTCCGCTAATTGCCTTGGCGATAACACCTTTACGCACTCCCCAAGCCCCAGTAATTCCCGCTCCGGTTCGAAATTTACCACCACCGTAATCTGCATGACCATCCGGTCACCATATTCCTTCAATATCTGCTGTGAATGATGCAGTGGTTTACAAAACTAGTAATTGACTAATTACAGGAAAGCTGCGTGCAAACACACAGCTTTCCTGTATTTTATATAGTAACGACCACTTTCCCTCTCGTTTTGCCTGTCTCGACCTGCAGGTGCGCCTGTGCGATGTCTGAAAAGCTGAATGTTTGTGAAACAGTCGATTTTATAATGCCTTTCTCCAGCCAGCCGGCGATTATTGCCATATCTGCGCCATTGCTCTGCACCATGGTATGATACCCGTTTATGTTTTTGGCTGCGGCCTTCTTAGTTACATCCTCAGACAGACCGGTAGGAATGGAATTGATGGCGCCGCCGGGTTTGATCACTTCCAGTGATCGGTCTATGTTATCGCCGCCGATGCTGTCGAGTACGTAATCGAGATCATGGAGTTCTTTGGTGAAATCCTGCGTGTGGTAGTCGATATGGGTATCTGCACCGAGCGATAATACATATTCACGGTTGGCCGCCGATGCTGTACCGGCAACTTCGGCGCCCGGGTGTTTCGCGATCTGCACGGCGTAATGTCCTACGCCACCTGCCGCGGCGTGTATCAGTATCTTATCGCCCGCTTTAATATTTGCGTGTAACAGCGCCTGGTAAGCGGTAAGTGCCGCCAATGTTGCCGCTGCAGCTTCCTCGTGCGAGATGTTCGCCGGCTTCAGGGCCAGTTGATCCGCAGGCGCAGCTACATATTCCGCATAGGCCTGTCCGTGCCCGGGGAAATTCACCATTCCGAACACCGCATCACCTTGTTTAAAGGTTTTTACCGCCGCGCCGACTGCTGTTATTTCACCGGAGATGTCCCAACCGAGAATCAGTGGATGCAGGTCTTTGAGTCTGCCGTACACACCTTTGCCTTTGCGGCTTTTCACATCTACAGGGTTAATACTGATGGCCTTTACCTGCACCAGTACTTCATTATCATTTATAGTGGGAACCGGGAGTTCAACCTGGACAAGGTTTTCTACACCTCCGGGGGCTGTAAGTTTCATCGCTTTCATGATAGATTAATTTTATAGCGTAAAGTTGTACAGAAATAAATTATCTGAGCGGTATATGTTTGCGTTATTTCAGTATTTTGTTGCTATGACACTTTTTTAATCCAACAACGCTTCGCATCATTTTTGATGGTCATAAACCCTATTTTTGTATAAATTGATAAACGAACAAACCATGGCAAATCTACCCAAGTTTATGATCGCCGATGATCCGATCAATGATCCGGATAACGAGTATATTTTTCACACAGAGCAACCCCGCTTTTTCGCTAAGCGCGTAGAAGAAGACGAGGAAACCGCTTATATTGACATCGTTTCAGAAATTGATGATGTGGAAGCGTTTTTCAAGGGTAAGCCAGAGGCAAAGGAGGCATTGATAGAGCAGCTGGAAGATTGGTACTACCAATATATGGACTGGCTGGAGTCTGATGATGACGAGGATGAAGAAGAGGATGATTAAGAAACAGGCGGCGGCTGTGCAATACTGCAAAGCCGCCGTTTCCTTTTATAACGATGATGTATAAACGTTAACCCGGTCGCCGTGCGCTTTTGGCGACGAAATTACCAGGAAGTGGACATCCGCTTCGCTTTCATTATAAATACGGTGTTTGGATCCCGGCGCTACGGTGAGGCTGTCGCCCGCAGAGAGCGTATGTTGTACGTCTTCAACTTCCATGACGGCGACCCCGGAAAGAATATAAAATACCTGTCGGCTTTTTTCGTGCAGATGCAATTGTTCTGCGGTGCCGGGCGGCATTCGCTCCTGTATGACACTTAAGTCATTGTTTTTCAAGAGGTGCCAGCCATCGCAGGAATCGCCCCAGTTGTAATGTTCCGCATTTTTTGTATTGGTGATCATGCTATCAAACTTAGGAAAAAATATAATTTGATATATATTTAATTAATTATATATTTGTAGTCCCTATTAGTACCTATGAAAAAGACCCTGATCTTTTGCATGCTGTTATGTGTGCGGTTTACCACTTATGCCCAGTTCACCACGATTGCGGAAGGTGCGGATTTTTCCGAACCGGAGCAGGGATTTGCGCGTATCCTGCAATTCAGGAACGGCAATACGATGTACCTGCAGTTTTCGATGGAGGGAGGTATTGATATCCAATTATATGATAGTGCCCATAAGCTGCTTGTGCAGCAGGCGGTCACAGCGACCTATGGCAGGCTTGAGCGCGGCAGCATCGACGGTTTTCGAAACTGGTGGTAATGCTACATTGCTTGTCAGCGAGCTGGACGAGAAGGCGCCCGTGTTATACCGATTGGTCATCAATGGCATAACAGGGCAACTGGATCGCGACGAGAAGCTGTTGACACTCACAAAACTTAACGCTACACAATATCGCACCAGTATGATGTCCAACACCGGGCGGCTTGATTTCTTTATCGAGAACGACCCGCAAACGGGTGATTATGCAGTAGTAAAAATAGATCCGAACGCGGAGGACAAAACGCAACGGACGGAAGCGCTGTACTTCAGCGCCGCCCACCAGCAGTTGAGCCGCGCGTACTTCAATATCACCGGCGCCTATCAGGATTTTGGTTTCTGGGATATGGTGGTGAATGGTCCGTCGAAAGTAGTATTACTCGGCCGCGCCACGCAGCAGGGCAGGCAGGATCGCGAACTGGTAATGGCAACACTAACAGCAGGCAGCACAGAGCTGGCGGTGCATCCGCTTAAGTTTCCCCTGAACATGGAAGCGGAAGGTGTTATTATGAAATACAATCCCGTGACGGCGCAATATATTGTTGTGGCGGCGGGTGTGAATAAACGCGAGCGTTTTACCTACCTGGGCATAGCCCGCGCCGATATGCAGGCCGACAGCGCCCGCGCGGTGTTCCCGGAAAAGGCGAATGCGAAAAGCATGGAGTTGTTCGGTAAGAAGCGCGGTTACGAAGGTGTGCCGCAGGATTTGTTCATCAACAAGGACGGTTCTTTCTCCATCGTGTGGGAAGAACTGGAGGACTTAAGCCTGCAACGGCAGGGCGGTATGATGAAATCCAATACCAATGCCGGCAATATCGCTATGCTCATGTTCGATAAGAACGGTATGGAAACAGGTAACTACTTTATTCCTAAAAACACTATCTACCAGGCGTAAGAATGCGCGAGTTTTCCCGCGCCAGCCGGGGCAGCGCTGCGCAGCAGGTAGCTTCGGCGGATACATACAAAACCTTCTCTTATCTTGATGGCGGCAGCAAGCAATATATCCTGATGAACGATTCGCACGAGAATACTGAAAAGGCGAAAACCGGCAAACTGAGTGTGATCAGTGATGTGCAGCATTGCGACGCGTTTTATTACGCGCTGGGCAATGAAGTGATGCCTGACCGGGGTACCGTATTGGACGCGCCGGGTAAGAACAATATCTATGTAAATAACATCGCGATGTTTTCTATATCGGCTTACGACGCGGACCGCAATATTTATGTTACCGTGAAAATTGACGATGGGAACCGTCGTGTAGCCCGACTGGTTTGGATGACCCCACAATGATATTATAATGGTTGATAAAAGTATGCACGGGCCTGGTTTAAACCGGGCCTTTACTTTTTTATGCACCTGCTCCCTCTATTAAGTATGGAATAATACCAATATGATGGCTTTTATACTTATTTAAGTAGTACGAAAATTTCCAAGATGGCCCTAAACTTGCACCCGTACACCACTAGCATATCTTATGAAACAACCCTTTTTAATTGCAACACTATTGTTGTTTGCCACCATATCTTCCAAAGGACAGTTTTCGGATTCGTTGCAAATCCGTATAGGGACTAACATCACTGCCGCTACGCAGGACTATCAGCCTCTATGGCTTGGCGCCAAACGCTACGGCACCATTACCGATCAAAAGGTGGACGCTTCTACTTATTTCCGGCTCTCTAACGCGCACGAGCTTGGAGATGACTACAAAATCAGCTATGGCATCAGTCTATATAATAATAACCACTTTCGCAATGTGCAGCTGGAACAGGCTTTCGTAAAGGCTGCCTGGCGGAAACTGGAGTTTCGTGCAGGCCGGTATGAAGAAATTATCGGGGAAATGGATAAGGAACTGTCCAGCGGTTCGCTGGGAGTAAGCGGCAATGCATTGCCCATTCCTAAACTGAGCATCGCGATAAGTGATTATATAGATGTGCCGTTCACGAAAGGTTTTCTGCAGTTTAAAGGGCAATTCAGCCATGGCTGGATGGGCCGCGACCAGTACATTCGCTCTGCCTATCTGCATGAAAAGAATTTTTATATGCGCCTCGGCAAGCAGCGGTTAAAGGTATGGGGCGGCGTACAGCACTACGCAGTTTGGGGGCAACAGGCCCGATTTGCCGAAAATCAAATCATCCTTTAAAGATTACCTGAATGTAGTGTTTGTGAAGCAGGGCGACGATGGTACGGTCAACACCGATAGTATTCTGCCTAACCGTCCCGGTGATCACCGCGGCGTAGTGGAAGGCGGCGTGGATTGGGAGGATGATAACATGTTGTTACGTTTGTATAATCAAACGCCTTTTGAAACCGGCCAGGGTATTGATATTCGCAATATCGACCGGTTGCTGGGGATCATGTACGTCAATAAAAAGGAAGGAAGTTTTCTCAAAAAACTAACGGCCGAATTTATCTACACTAAACAAATGAATGATTTTTACCCGCTGAACGTGCGTGAAAATTATTATAACAATGGCGTGTATTTAACCGGTTGGGAGTACCAAAGCCGGATTATCGGCACACCATTGTTTATTAACCGCACCCGTGGGAGTTACTTTTTGACGACATCAAGCCATTTAACTGGAACGATCATAAAGACGATATCAGCGGGAAAGGTTGGAACATCATCAATAACCGCGTAGTGGGCTTTCACCTGGCAGGTGCTTATGGGTTTGGCGAAAATGTAGCAGCGAAAACGTTCTTCACGTTCACTAAAAACTATGGTACCCATTATAAAGGACCTTTATCTCCTTCGATGAACCAGTTTTATACGATGCAGGAAGTGAGTTACCAAACGCCTGTTCCCGGCTTATCTGTCACGGCCACGGCGGCTTTTGACTTCGGGGATATCACAGATAATGCAGGTGTAATGTTGGGGGTACATTGGTTGATCAATGGCGCTCGCTGAGTACGGCCTGTATTTTGGCATGCAGGCTTTTAAACATGAAAGGTTTGGTTACGTAACCCGCTGCGCCCTTGCTGATGGCCAGGTCTGCATCTTCCATTTCGGTGCGGCCACTGAGCATGATCACAGGGATATCGCGCATTTCTTCATCTTCCAGGAACATATCTAACAATTCATAGCCATCGCAGGCGGGCATGTAAATATCGCTGATCACGAGGTCGGGGCGGTGCGCTCTGGCCATGGTGGCTCCATCGGCGCCATTATTGGCGGTCAGTACATCGTATTCGTGTAATTCGAGGAGGCTTTTCATGTTTTCAGAAATGCCTAAGTTGTCTTCGATCAGTAGGATGGTGTGTGTCATAATGGGTAACCTTTAATTCATTCCGAGTATTTGAAACTTAATGTAAAAGTGGTGCCTTTGTCTTTTTCACTCTCCACGTTGATGGTGCCATCGTTGCTGTCCACAAAGGTTTTCACGATCACCAGTCCCAGCCCCGTGCCCTCTATATTGGCGGCGTTGCTGGCGCGGTAAAAGGAGTTAAACAGGTTGGGCAATTCTTTGGTAGGAATACCAATGCCAGTGTCGCGCACTTTTATCACCAGTTTTTTTTTCCGGTAGTTCAGTTTTAAAGAGGGATTGCCCTCGGTGGAAAATTTAAAGGCGTTGCTGATGAGGTTAGTAAGAATCTTATGCAGCTGGTTTTTATCTACGTAAATATTTCTCGGGGTGCCGGTGCATTTTACCTGTAAACTGCGACCGTCCTTTCGTTCCGAAAAATACTGTTCGCGTAAGTAAGTTACGACATCTTGCGCATTAACCGCGCTTTTCACCACTTTATATTTATCCGAAACGAGGTTGCTCATCGTCATGATCTCATCGAGCAGTGTAGTCAGATTAAACAGTTCGGTAGATATTTTAGCGATTTGATGATTGTAGAATTCGCTCATCACATCGTCCTTCAGCATTTTGGCTTCCATAAGTTCCAATGATGATGCGATAGCAGTAATCGGCGTTCGCAGCTCATGTGAGGTCATGGATATAAAGTGCGCCCTGGTTTCCTGTAAAGCTTTTTCTTTGGCAAGTTGATGGAGTTGTATCCTGAGATCTGCATCCGTGGCTATTTCGCGCCCGATGGCGAGTAACAGCTCCTGGTCGCTCAACTTCAGCGGACTTAAACGGAAGTCGACGCGTACTGCAGTGCCGTTGCGCAGCCCGTTCAGCACAATGGCCTCCGTAAAAGAATATAAAGGGCCGTCGTAATATGTTTGTAACGCGGCGCCGGAAAGTTGTTCCGGGTCATCAACGCCCAACATTGCTACGGCAGGCTTATTGGCCTTTAATATGACTTGTGTATGCGGGTTAATAAGCAACGCAGGCTCTCTCAAGCCAGTCAACAGGTTGCTCACCTTCACTTGGTTATCAGGCTTCATCTGTTAGTAGGTTTTCCAACAGGGATACTTAAGACATGGTTATGGATATGGATTTCCGAACATTCCGGAAGATAGTTGCATCTACCGTGAAGGTATCTAAAAACAATTGAATTGTGGTATTTATTGCCCGGACACAACACATAAAATTTTATATTATTCATTTTTAATTTTGGCAATTGGTTGATAATAAGATAACTCATATGAAATGTTAATTAATTATTCATCAATGAAAGCCCATATAATGTATATAGCTTGCAAAAATTGGACTTATTTTTGTTGAACATTGAAAACAGTAACCATTATTTAGAGAATAACCGCTAATGCCGTTAACCGTTTTATGATCAATATTGGGATAATAGAAGACAATCATTTTCAACTGAATAACTACAAGGAATTCCTTGAAGACTTTCAGGAATGCCGCGTGGTTTTTTCCTGCAGATCGATGGAGGAGTTTCGTGATTTACCTTACAAAGACCCGGAAGTGAAAGTGATATTGCTCGACATCTCTTTGCCCGGAGAATCAGGCATAGAGGGCATGCAGGAGCTGAAGCAGTGTTACCCGGACGCGAAAATCATTGTACTCAGCGGTCATGACGATAAAGAATATGTGATAGAGTCGATCATGAAAGGTGCGAGTGGGTATATTATCAAGACAAGCCGGCTGATGGAAATTTATCATTCCATTCTCGATGCAGTGAACCAGGGTGGTACGCTGTCGCCCAAAGCAGCGCATCTCCTCATCAATCATATTAATAAAGATCCGCTCGAAAGTGTTAGAGATAAACTCACCAAGCGTGAGTACGAATTACTCACTTTGTTGAAAGAGGGTTACTCATATAAGGAAATGGCTGATAAACTTTTCGTGACAGTGTTTACTATTAATCAACATTTGAAGAAGGTTTATCAGAAACTAAACGTTACCTCTAAATCGGAACTCATCTCCCGTATATGGTCTAACAATTTGTTTACATCCACTGTGGCCTTGCTTTTAAGCGCTCCTATTATTAATGTGTATGTAGCTGGCATAAAGCATCTTGCATAGCCTGTTACTACAATTAGTAGTGCCATCCGGCACTTAACTGGTATTTATACTGTAGTAAGTAATATTTGACATTGACACTTTAAACTAATATTGTAAACGTGAGCGGAAAGCAACGTGAAAGCGATAAAATAACCATATTAAAAATGCTCAGCAAAGGGAACTATAGCCTCAAGAACGGACTTTCGATTGTATTGATATTAATGCTCTTTTCATCCTGTGTAAGCACTAAGAACGCTGTATACTTCAATAGCATGGGCGATACGACACTCAAAGCCGCTTTCAGCGATTTTGAACCGGTGATACAGAAGAACGACATCCTTCAGATTAACGTGAACAGCGCCAATCCGGAAGAAACGATCATTTATAACGTGCCGAACAGTTCCGGTACCACAGGTATACAACCTGCCGGTGTCACGACATCTTCCCCGGCCGCGGGGTTCCTGGTAGATCAACAGGGTAATATTCAATACCCGATGTTAGGCCAGGTGAAAGCGGAGGGGTTAACCAAAAAGCAACTGACCGATTATTTAAAAAAGGAACTTACTGATAAGAAGCTTTTGGTCGACCCGGTTGTCAGTATCCGGTTTGTTAACTATAGGGTAACACTGCTTGGTGAAGTGGCAAAGCCTACGGTCGTGAATGTAACGAATGAGAAAATTACTATCCTTGAGGCACTTGGCATGGCCGGCGATATTACAGTATACGGTAGAAAAGAAAACGTACTGTTAATTCGCGAAACCGGTGGGAAACAAGTGATGTCGCGTCTTAATCTTAATGACGCAAGCATTTTTTCTTCCCCTATTATTATCTGCAGTCGAACGACATCGTTTACGTAGAACCCAATAAGTCAAAAGTTGCAAGCGCCGACCGCAACAGGCAGATACTGCCGATTGTGATGAGCGGACTGTCGCTCCTGGTGATTGTTATAGATAGGTTGTTATAATTAGTTATAGTACGGCACATAGTACATTGCCATCGCATTTAACGGAATGTGAAACCATATTTTGAGAAACCATATAATTAATGGATTGGACATCCCATGCAGAAAGTTAACGCACATAATAAACCGTCGCAAGCCGAAGACAAGGTTGACCTGGTAGCCCTGATCCGCTACCGCTATCTTGCCTACTGGCCACTGTTCCTCATCGTAGCAGGCCTGTCTGTCGGCGCTGCCTTGTTGTACCTCCGTTACGCTACGCCGGTATACCATATTTCATCTACTTTATTAGTGAAAGACGATTCTAAGGACCTTGGAGAATCGAACATTCTCGCGGAAATGGACTTGTTTGGTTCTAAAAAGAATATTGAAAACGAGATAGAGGTACTTACGTCACGTACGCTTATAAGAGAAGTGGCGCATAACCTGAACCTTTACGGCGACATCTACGAAGAGGGCCAGATCCGCAACATACCGGCTTATGACTATACGCCTGTGAAGTTGCAGTTCCCGGAGCCAGAAAGAATTATGTCTGCAGTACCCGAAAAGGTAACACTGCAGCTGCAGGCCAAACAGAACAAAGCGATTCTTGCCGGAAAAGCATATAATCTTAACGATACGGTGCAAACGCCCTGGGGCAAAATGAAGATTACAGCGAAGCCGGGTGTAGACGACAACAAACTGTACCATGTGCGCATCATCAATGAGAAACAACTTACACAAGAGTTGCTTACCAAGTTGAAAGTGACGCCGATTTCGAAAATGGCTACGGTTATAAATCTGGAGTATACCGACGTGGTGCCTAACCGCGGTGAAGATATTTTGAATGAGTTGATGAAGGTGTATACCGCCGCATCTATCAAAGATAAAAATAAGCTGGCAGCCAGCACGATGGAGTTCGTTACCAAACGCCTGGACATTGTTTCAAAGGAACTAAGCGCTGTGGAAGGTAAGGTAGAGCAGTTTAAAACGGCTTCCGGTATCGTGGATATCGGCGAGCAGAGTAAACTGTTTCTCGAAAGTGTGCAGGAGAACGATCGTCAGTTAAGTGAGTCATCGATGCAGCTGTCAGTACTGGACGCCATCGAAAAGCACATAACAGGCAAGAGCGGCGGCCAGAGCATTGTTCCGGCTACGCTTGGTTTATCCGATCCTGTAATGATGGAGTTGCTTAGCAAACTGTATCAAACGGAAATGGAGATAGAGGCGCTGAAGAAGACCACCGGCGAGAACAGTCCTAAGTTGACCGCGCTGAACAGGCAGGTAGAGAAACTTACGCCCAGCATACTCGAGAACCTGCATAGCTTACGCGAAAACCTGAATGCAAGCCGTGTGAAACTGCAGTCGGATAACGCCCGCTTCAACAGTATGCTACGCACCGTGCCGAGCAAGGAGAGAGCATTGGTAGAGGTAAGTCGTGATAAAGAAATTAAGGCAGCTATTTATACTTTCCTTTTACAGAAGAGAGAGGAAACGGCCCTGGCGTATTCCGCCGCAGTTTCGGACAACCGCATCGTGGACGCTGCCGAATCGGACCCTGGTCCTTTTAGTCCGCGCCGGATGATGGTGATAGCGATGGCGCTGGCCGCCGGTGTTGTACTGGTGATAGGTTTCATCACCTTAAAAGATATGATGAACCGCGAAATTACTTCGCGGGCCGACATCGAAAAAGTTACTGCTGCGCCGATTGTGGCAGAGATATTGTATGATGACAGCAACGACGCGGTAGTGATCGCGGACGGACGCAGGAGCCTGGTGGCCGAGCAGTTCCGTACGCTGCGGACCTCGCTGTCGTACATCGGCCTAAATGGCGATAATAAAACACTACTGGTTACTTCTTCTATCTCCGGCGAAGGCAAAAGCTTTATTTCAGTGAACCTGGCAGTAAGCCTTTCCCTGATCCGCAAGAAGGTAGTATTGCTGGAGTTCGATCTCCGCAAACCGATGATCAGCAAAATGATGAAAGTGTCACGCGAGCCGGGTATTACTAATTACCTGGTGGGTCGTAGCAATATATCCGAAATGCTAAGGCAGGTAGAAGGTAACGAAAACCTGTATATATTGCCCGCTGGCGTTATCCCGCCCAACCCGACGGAGTTGATCCTGAACGGACGACTGGAAGAGTTGCTGCGCCATCTTAAATCCATGTTCGATTATGTGATTATAGATACCGCGCCGGTTGGCCTGGTTTCCGACGCACGCCTGCTCGCACCGTTTGCCGATGCTACGCTATACGTAACGCGTCACCAGGTAACGCCGCGACTTTACCTGAAAAAGATCGACGAATTGTTCCGTAACAAGGAACTCGGCAAATTGAACCTTGTGTTCAACGGGGTAAAGCTGAACAGTGTGCAGGGACAAGGGTATGGATACGGATACGGATACACCGAGGAAGTGAAACGAAAGAAGAACGGAAAGCCAAAAAGTTTCATCAAGGGAATTTTCAATCTGTAGGAAATAAAAAAATATTGGCTTAAGAAATTTTCAGGAGCATGCTGGTCATGGGACTGAACATGCGAAGCCATGTCCAAAAAAGCTAAGACAACAAAATTGCTTTATTGAAAACCTGCACATTAAGTGCTTCCGCCTTTATAGATGCCACGTTTTGATTACCCCGGATTTGAATAACCATAAAAACAGAAACCTTATGCATCACGAACCACATGCCTGGTATGCAGTTTATACCAAATCGAGATGTGAAAAGAAAGTGGCGGCTTTATTGGCCCGCAAACAACTTGAGTGCTATTGTCCGATGAACGAGGTAGAGAGCCAGTGGAGCGATCGCAGGAAGATTGTACAAGAGCCGCTCTTTAAATCGTATGTTTTTGTGCGCATCCCCGAGCGCCTCATGTCTGTAGTAAGACAAACGGAAGGGGTAGTAAACTTCGTGTACTGGCTGGGAAGGCCCGCTGTAATCAGCGATCCTGAGATAGACATGATGCGCCGGTTCTGGATGAGTTCCGGACAGTGGAGCTGGAGCAGTTCCCCATCCGCAAAAATGATCTTACCGACCTGCCCGCCCTGCGTCAGCGTCGCCTGGTAGAAGTGAGCAAGCGCAAAGTGAAGGCTACCCTGCACAGCATGGGCTACCATATGATCGCAACGCTGCCCGCAGCAGAACTGGCCATTTCTGATAATCAGATGGACGTGGTGGGAAATCTCTTTTCAAATTCTTAATAGATAAGATACAATGAAGTTAACCGATAAGATTTATGTAGCAGGCCACCGCGGAATGGTGGGAGGCGCTATTTGCAGAAGACTGGAAGCATTGGGATATACCAATATTGTGACCCGCACGTCCAGCGAACTGGACTTGCGTAACCAGGCGGCCGTGAACGACTTCTTCGAAAGCGAGCAACCCGCATATGTGTTCCTGGCCGCCGCCAAAGTGGGCGGTATACATGCAAACAACACCTACCGCGCTGAATTTATTTATGATAACCTGATGATGGAAGCCAACATCATTTATGCCGCCTATAAATACGGCGTAACAAAACTGATGTTCCTCGGCAGCTCCTGCATCTATCCCCGGCTGGCGGCACAACCGCTCCGTGAGGACAGCCTGCTTACCGGTCCGCTCGAAGCCACTAACGAGCCGTATGCGATTGCTAAAATCGCGGGCATCAAGATGTGCGAAGCATTCCGCGATCAGTATGGTTGCAACTTCATCAGCGTGATGCCTACTAACCTGTATGGCATCGGCGACAACTATCATCCTGAAAATTCGCACGTGTTGCCCGCATTGATCCGCAAGTTTCATGAGGCAAAAGCAGAAGGCAAACCGAATGTGACCGTTTGGGGAACCGGAACGCCTAAGCGTGAGTTTCTGTATGCAGACGACCTCGCAGATGCCTGCGTGTTCCTGATGATGCATTACGATGAAAAAGAACTGGTTAACATCGGCACCGGTGAAGACCTCAGCATAAAAGAATTAGCAGAACTGGTGAAAGAAGTGACCCAATACGAAGGTGAGATCGTGTTTGACAGTACGAAGCCGGATGGCACGCCCCGTAAGCTCATGGACGTCACCAAACTGCATAGCCTGGGCTGGAAACACAGCACAGATCTGCCTAAAGGAGTGGCGTTGGCTTATGCCCACTTTCTTAAAAAGCTCATTTCCCATTAGCCACCTTTTAACCATCGAATACAAAACAATAAAACACAGACACCCATGAAAGTTGCTTTAATTACCGGTGTGAACGGACAGGACGGCGCTTACCTCGCTGAACTTTTATTAGAAAAAGGATACATGGTGCATGGCATCAAACGCCGCGCATCACTCATTAATACAGAAAGGATCGACCATTTATACCAGGATCCGCATGATGAAAACGTACGCTTTAAACTGCACTATGGTGATATGACGGACAGCACCAACCTGATCCGCATCATCCAGGAAACGCAGCCGGACGAGATTTATAACCTCGCCGCGATGAGCCACGTACACGTAAGTTTTGATACGCCTGAATATACAGCCAATGCCGATGGTATTGGTACCCTCCGCCTGCTGGAAGCACTGCGTATCCTGAAGCTGGAGAACAAAACGCGCATCTACCAGGCGTCTACATCGGAGTTGTACGGCCTGGTGCAGGAAGTTCCGCAAAGGGAATCCACACCGTTCTACCCACGTAGTCCCTATGCAGTAGCCAAACTGTATGCCTACTGGATTACGTGAACTACCGCGAGGCTTACGGCATGTTCGCCTGCAACGGTATCCTCTTTAACCACGAAAGTCCGCTGCGCGGCGAAACGTTCGTAACCCGCAAGATCACCCGCGCCGTAGCTGCGATCGTACTGGGGCTGCAGGACAAACTGTATCTCGGTAACCTGGACGCCCGCCGCGACTGGGGCCACGCCAAAGATTATGTGGAAGCGATGTGGCGCATCCTGCAGCAGGATAAGCCGGAGGATTTCGTGATCGCTACCGGTATTACCACGCCTGTGCGCGACTTCGTACGCATGGCGTTCGATGAAGTGGGCATTGAGCTCGCATTTATCGGCGAAGGTGTGAACGAAACCGCAGTCGTAACGGCCTGCCGCGACAAGGAGTTTGTGCTGCCCATCGGTAAAGAAGTGGTAGCGGTGGATCCGCATTATTTCCGTCCTACAGAAGTAGAACTGCTGATCGGTGATCCGACCAAAGCACAGACCAAACTGGACTGGCAGCCTAAATACGACCTGCCCGCACTGGTAAAAGAAATGGTTGCCGCGGACGTGGAAGTATTCCGCAAGAAAGAAGTAGCGCAATTTGAACATTTAATTGGATAAGACGGAACGCAGCCGGTGTAAGCCGGCTGCTTCCTTAGCATAGCAGAACGACAAAAGAATAAAAAGTGCAGGCAGCAAACAGGGTAGTTATCAATACCGGTACCTTATACGGGAAAATGTTGATCACAATTGTGATCTCCCTTTATTCCACCCGGTTGGTACTGAACGCACTGGGGGCAAACGATTTTGGGATCTTTAACCTCATCAGCGGTGTGATAGCGATGCTATCTTTTGTGAATATGGCAATGACACTGTCGACCCAGCGTTACATGAGTTACAGCCTTGGCGGCGGCGATGACGATCAACTGAAGAAAGTTTTCAATTCTTCGGTGTTATTGCATTTCGTGCTGGGACTGTTACTGGTACTGATCTTTGAAATGGTGGGCATTTATATGTTCGGGCACGTCCTGAACATTCCGCAGGACCGCGTGGGCGCCGCACAGGTGATATTTCACCTGATGGTGGTGAGCGCATTTTTTACGGTGATATCGGTGCCGTACGATGCGGTGATCAATGCACGGGAAAATATGATGCTGGTGGCGATTACTGGTATCCTGGAATCGTTGCTGAAACTGGGTATCGCGATATACCTGCAATATGCGGCGACTGACAAGCTCGTATTGTTCGCAGCTTTTTCTGCCGGCATTACGGTGGCAATGTTGCTGATCAAACGGTTTTATTGCCTGGCACGCTACGAGGAAACAAGATTGCGCATCAGGAAATACTTTTCAAAAGATCTTTTAAAAGAAATGTTTGGGTACGGCGGATGGAATATGTTCGGGGCAGTGAGCGTAGTAGCGCGCAACCAGGGCATCGCCATGATACTGAACGTTTTTTTCGGTACCGTGGTGAATGCCGCTTATGGCATCGCCAACCAGGTGAATGCACAACTGAGCTTCTTTTCGGTAACCATGCTCCAATCGCTTAATCCCCAGATCATCAAAAGTGAAGGAAGGGGAGATCGCGAAAGAATGTTACGGCTTGCCATGATTGCCAGCAAATTCTCCTTCTCGCTTCTTGCTTTTTTGCGATACCGGCCATTATTGAAATGCCGTTTATACTGCAATTATGGTTGAAGGAGGTGCCGGAATACACGGTTGTTTTTTGCCGGTTGATCCTGCTGGCTACGCTGGTGAACCAATTGTCGCAGGGCATCCAGGTGGGTGTGCAGTCGGTGGGTCGCATTGGTGGCTACCAGGTTACTGTTAGCCTGCTATTGATGTTGAACCTGCCGGTGGCGTACGCCCTGCTCTGGCTGGGCTTCGAGCCGCAATCGGTACTGGTTACCGCGGCAGTGGTAGAGGTGGTGACCTGTGTGTACAGGATGCTGGCCGGACGGCGGTTGATGGGGCTCAACGTGCAGGAATACTTCCAAAAGGTAATCGTCAGCGCGGTGGTTCCCATTTTGGTAGCCGCCTGTATTTCGTCCTTCACCCTGGCGCTGTTGCCCGAAGGTTGGCTGCGATTAATGCTCACCTGCACCGTTAGTGTATTATCCATTATTGTGCTGATGCGTTACCTGGGCCTTACGCCCTACGAATTGGAGAAGATGAGGGAGGTGATGATAAAAGCAGTAACGAAGATTCATCCGCGTTTCGCCGTTGTACTGGCAGGCCGGAAGTTTTAAATGAGTAGATCAATATGAACATCCTGTTCTTTACACATATTTCTCCTTTCCCGCAAAACGGCGGGGAAAAACTCCGCAGCTACTATTTGCTGAAAGCATTGTCGGAGCTGGGCCATCGCGTGTTTGCCGTTATTCGTAATGAGGAGCAGGTCGATCTCAGCGCCTATCCCCTGGAAAATGTTACTTACTACACGCACCCGGATGAGCCGCTCACATTGGAAGAGCGCCTTACGGGCAGTCATTATTTTAAAAAATCGACACATGTGCTGCAGCTTAAACAGATTTGCGGCTATACGCGTATTGACATCGCCGTGCTGGACTATGGCTACATCGGTCACTACATCGACTTCTTCACGGCGCGTAATATTAAAGTGATCCTGGGTACGCACAATGCCCAGCCGGAAATATCGCGGCAGGTGCCGGCCGGCAACCTGCTTAAAAAGTTACGCAAGTTCCAGTTGGTAAGCCTGGAGCGACTGCACGAACGGAGCTTCTTTAAGAAAGCTGCCGCCGTGTTGGTGGTAAGCGATCACGATAAGGCGTATCATCAGCAGTTTATCGATCAGAAGAAGGTATTCGTAGTGCCCAACTTCCTTGACGAACGGGAGTACGTGACGATAGGAAGCCGCAAACCACGATTGTTGGTAATGTCCGCCAACTTTTCGGTGTACATGAACCGCGAAGGTTTACGTTGGTTCCTGCAGGAAGTGTGGGACGATACCCTCGCCGAAAAATTTGAACTGCTGCTCGTAGGGCGCGATTCCCGCGACGCGCTGGAGGCTGTAACCGGCACAGATAACTGGAAAAATGTAAGCGCAACCGGCAAAGTGCCGGACGTGAAACAATATATCGCTATGGCCGAAGGGGTGATCATTCCTTTGCTTCATGGCAGCGGCACCCGGCTTAAATGCCTGGAAGCCATGGCGCTCAATACGCCTATTATCGCTACCTCCCGGGGAGTGGAAGGGGTATTGAGCAACAATTTTATCGTGGCAGATACTGCCCATGAGTTTAAACAGGCGCTACACGGATTTAATGGCAGTGAGCAGAAGGGAAATGCCCTCAAAGAAGATTTTATGAAAGAATACAGCGCGGCGGTGAACAAAAAGCGCATCAGCGACGTGATCGCCTATACCATTAATTAGGATTGATTTTATGTGGAACCGGATCAAAATAGCACTTTATACGCTGCTCAGCACAGTTAACGTGTCGCTGGTGGGACAAATGCGCCTCAGCGAGGTGTTAGTGGTGATGGCCACGCCGTTCATGTTCGACAAAAACGACTTTTACACCTATCCTTACCTGCGTAAAATCCTTATTGCACTTTTTCTGCTGCTGGGTTTCCGGTGTTCACCGATTTGTTCATCGTACATAATTCCTCGGCAAACTACTTCCGTGGCTGGGCCTCCATCATCATCTGTATGATTTCGTTTGTCGTGCTGTTCAAAGTACTGCGTGGTTACAACGATATCCTCTTCTACTTTTTCCTGGTGATGTTGAAGAACATTTTTTATACGGACGATATTGTGGATTCCGACATGACCTTCTTCAAGTTTAAGATGGTACCCATTTTATCGTCGGCGGTATACCTGCTTTCCGCTTACTTTTACCGCCGTAATAACATGGCTGGGGTAATGGCGGTGCTGCTTGGTTACAGTTTAACCTGCCTGGCCTTCGACTCGCGTTCCACCGGCGTGGTATTTTTTCTTTCGGCTATCGTTATCTATTTCTTTAACAGGAAGATAGAAATTACCCGCGCGAAAGTGGTACTGTTTGCCCTGGTGGCGCTGGTAATTTTCCAGATCGCTTATATATTTTATGTGGATGGGGTGCTCGCAGGCAAGATCGGCGGCGAACATGCCCGTACCCAGATGTCGCGCGTGTCCAACCCGTACAACCCGCTACAGCTGCTGATGACGGGGCGTGGCGAGACCTTCGCGGCGGTTACGGCAATTAACGATAAACCTTACTTCGGGCATGGCTCCTGGGCCACCGACAAAACCCTGAAGTATTACCAGATATTGCTGATGTTCCATGACGAGGAGTTCAACGCGAACAAAGTGATGGAGGCGGATTACCTGATCCCAAGCCACTCGATTCTGCTGGGTGCCTGGATCAACTGCGGTATTGGCGGCTTCTTTGCCGTGTTGCTGCTACTTATTTACTTATTGAAGATGGGCTTTCACCTGATACGGAATGCGCAGCATGCTGCGCTGTACCCGGTCATTGTGATCCTGACCATTGGCCTGGTGTGGGCGTTCGCGTTTTCGCCGTTCCAGCAATTGCGGTTTAGTATACCCGCTACCGGCGCAATACTACTGAGTTCGTACTACGATTTTATTTATGATGAAGATGAGGGCTACGACGAAATGGAGCTCGCGCAACTTCCAGACCCTATAAAAACCGGATACTGATATGCACTACATTTATTATAAAGATGCAAAAGGGAACTTTGGGGACGACCTCAACGCGTGGCTGTGGCCGAAATTCTTTGGCGCGGCAAAACCCGAAGCGGACGCATTTGTGGGCATCGGCTCCATTTTGTGTAAAGATTCCCCGCTGTTTAAAGACCTGGAAAAAAAAACGTAAAGTAGTTTTCGGTACCGGCGTAAGGCCCGCCTATCAGGCGTTCAAATTCGATCCCAGCTGGGATGTAAAGTTTTTACGTGGACCGTTCTCCGCCAGTTACTTTAATAATCAACATGAATATATAGCAGATGCTGCTTACGCGCTGGGATTGATGAACGATTACAGCGAATACGTGAACACGCCAAAGAAATATAAAGTTAGTGTGATCCCGTATTTTAAGTCGCTGGAGTTCTTTAACTGGCAGGCGATTTGCGATAGGCTCGGCTACCATTACATTTCGCCTTCCGCGGAAAACGGCATCGCCGAAACGCTGAAGGAAATTGCCGCTTCAGAATATATCATTACCGAAGCTATGCACGGCGCTATCATTGCGGACATCCTGCGGGTGCCCCGGAGCCGCTTTGTCCTTACCACGCCCTACACCGAAGGCAGCGGCGTATCCGAATTCAAGTGGATGGACTGGCTCCATTCCATCGGACAGGTACAAACGGATACTACGCACATCAAACTGTATCGCAAATCGAAAGTGAACAGTCTGGTGAAAAGTCTGACAGCGGATATGGTGAACGTTGAGTTTTTAGTGAAGAAGGTCGTGCGCGAACAGCTGGTACAGCAACTGGGCAACATCCATAATTATAGTTTATCGGATGATGAAACCATTGAACGCGTATTCAGCCGCATGTACGAAAAAGCAGAAGAAGTAAAATCCTCCATTAATAAAGAAAGATATGATTGCCGAACCACTGTTTGAGGGAAAACGTGACAAAACCGGAAGGGTAAAGGTCTACCGCGATAATCCGCTGTTCTTCATGAAGCGCAGCAAGATATCATTCGGTAGAGCGATTTGCCTGTATTTATACTACAGCCTGGGCAGCTGGCTGCCTGACCCTCCCCGTCCCCTGGGCGTTATTGCGCAACCTTTCCGCAGTTTCCTGGCGCGTAAGATATTCCTGCGTGCGGGAAAGCAAATGAAAATCAGCCGCAACGTGCGTTTTGGCAGCGGTGCCAAAGTGGAAGTCGGTGACTATGTAGGGATCAATGAAAACTGCTGGATCGGTAATGATACCGTGATCGGTAACGACGTGATGTTTGGTCCTGAGGTGACGATCCTTTCCGGCGGCCATAATTTTTCCCGTATTGATATTCCGATGCGAGAGCAAGGCGCCACCGCGCGTAAGCCGGTGATTATTGGGGATGACGTGTGGATAGGCACCCGGGTGATCATTCTGCCAGGCGTTAAAATAGGCGCACATTCCATATTGGCGGCGGGCGCCGTGGTGACCAAAGACGTGCCGGAATACGCCATCGTGGCGGGTAACCCGGCCGTAATCAAAAAATTCAGAAACCAGTGAGTATGTCAAAAACAGTATCGATCATAGTTCCGGTATATAACGGCGCAACGTATATCGCTGAAACGCTGGACAGCATCTATAACCAGACTTATAAAAACATCCAGCTGATCGTGGTGGACGGTGCGTCGACCGACAAAACGCTGGATGTGGTGAAGGCGCATAAACTGCAGCCGCATGTACTGATCTCCGAAAAAGATAAAGGCATGTACGACGCATTGCGCAAGGGATGCGACAAAGCGACCGGCGAATACATGTGTTACATTAATTCGGATGATCGCCTGCTGCCCACCACGTTGGAAAAAGTGGTGAACAAGTTTGAAACAGAAAAGTGTGACCTCGTGTTTGGCGATGTAAACTACATCAACGAACAGGGCGACGTGATATTCTCCTATAAGGGCGTGAACTTCGGCGCAAAGGCGATTAAAGAGATATGCCGTGTGCCGTTTGCACAGCAAAGCTCGTTCTGGACACGCGAAATGTACCTGAAGACGGGCGGTTTCGACAGCTCGCTGAAGTACGTGGCCGATTCGAAATTCCTGTTGCAGATATGCCTCGACCCAAGCGTAAAAAGGCTTATGTGCCGCAACCGCTCGGTGAATACAGATTGCACGGCGCTTCGTTCTCGGTTTCTGTAACAGATAAGATGATCGTAGAACATGGCAAGGTGATGCAGGAGCTCGACCTGAAACGTTCCGGCGCATTATGGCCGGTGTACGAGTTTTACGCAAAACTGGTCAACCTCGGCGGCATCTATAAAAAAATGACTTACAAAGGCACGAAGTTTTAAACAGATCAAGATGAAGATATTATTCATTGTTCCGTCTTACAAACCAGCGTACATCTACGGCGGGCCCGTGGTTTGTATCGCGCGGCTGGCGGAGCAATTGGTGAAGATCGGGCATGAGGTAACGGTGTATACGACTACTGCCAATGGCGAAAATGAACTGAATGTGCCGGCGGGACAAAGCATGGATGTGGATGGGGTGAATGTATTGTACTTCAAAAGGATCACAAAAGATCACACGCATGTATCGCCGGCCCTGTGGAAACACACCTGGGCTACGGTAGACCGGTACGATGCGGTGCACATCCATTCCTGGTGGAACTTTTTGATCCTGGGTGCGTCGTGGATATGCAACCTGCGCGGGATAAAACCGGTGCTGTCGCCGCACGGCATGCTGTGCGACTGGGTGTTTAACAGCAAAAACAGTTTAAAGAAGAAGGTGTTACACAATGCGTTGGGTAAACGTCTGCTCGGTAAAACGCATCTGCATACATCGTCGCCTATGGAACAGGCAGAGAGTCTGCGCATTCACAACCGATGGAACGCAGACCTGATCCACAACCCGGTGGCGCTGCCGGAAAAACAGTATAGCCGTCGCGATAACGAGGTGTTTAACATCAGCTTTCTTTCCCGGGTTGATCCAAAAAGGGATTGGATATCCTGCTGCATGCCTTATCTGGCGTACAGTTTCCGTACAAGTTGCGGATAGCTGGTGCTGGTGAGGATGCCTACGTGCAAACATTGAAGCAGATCATTCATCAAAATAAAATGGAAGCAAACGTGGAGTGGGTGGGATGGAAAAACAATGAGGAGAAATATCAGTTCCTGGCGGAGTCCGACTTGTTCGCGCTGACTTCTCACAACGAAAACTTTGCGATCGTGGTAATTGAGTCACTGGCTGTGGGTACGCCTGTGCTGGTGAGCAATAACGTAGGACTTTCCAAATATGTGAACGAAAAGCAGCTTGGCTGGGTAACTGGCATCGAGAAAATTGAAGAAGTAAGAGAAAGCCTGACGAATGTGTACAATGCCCGCGAAGAGCGCCGCCGCATATCGGATGCATCCGTTAACATTATCCGTTATGACTTCGACGATGCCCGCCTGGCGGAGGATTACATCAACATGTATAAGAACAGTACAAATAAAAAAGCAGTATGAAACCGGCAGTGATCATTCTCACCCTGAACGAATCGAAGCATATTGGCCGCTGCCTGGAAAGTCTGCGGCTGATTACCGACGATATCTACATCGTGGACGCCGGTTCTAAAGACGATACGATAGAGATCGCGCATCGCTTTGGCGCTAAAGTGTTTCATAATCCCTGGATTAGTTATGCGAAACAATTCCAGTGGGCGCTGGATAATTGCGGTATCACTGCTCCCTGGATCATGCGTATGGACTCCGATGAATACCGGAACCTGAGCTGATCCGGGAAATCAACGAGGCGAAAATTCCCGATCATATTACGGGTATTTACATCCGCCGCAAGGTACTGTTCAAAGGTAAATGGATCCGCTACGGCGGCTTTTATCCGCATACGCTGCTGCGTATTTGGCGTAATGGCAAAGGCGCGATTGAGCAGCGCTGGATGGATGAGCACATTGTATTATCTGATGGTGATACCATGATGTTCCGCGAACACCTGGTGGATTACAACCTGAATTCGATTCATTGGTGGGTGAATAAACATAATAATTACGCGATCCGCGAAATGGTGGACCTGCTTAATATTAAGTATGGTTTCATCGACAGCGACGGACGTTTGCTGCAAAGCGAGAGTTCACAGGCTAAACGGAAGCGCTTTCTGAAAGAGAAGGTATATGCCGTGATACCACCCGGTGGCCGCGCATTCATGTA
The DNA here is from genome assembly GCF_023156195.1 of Chitinophaga sedimenti. Taxonomy (GTDB): domain Bacteria; phylum Bacteroidota; class Bacteroidia; order Chitinophagales; family Chitinophagaceae; genus Chitinophaga; species Chitinophaga sedimenti. The sequence continues at coordinate 4,302,712 of NZ_JAKUKA010000001.1, read as the reverse complement.
TTTCATGTACCGCTATTTTTTACGTTTCGGCTTTCTCGACGGTTACCACGGGTTTGTATTTCACTTCATGCAGGGCTACTGGTATCGCTTGCTGGTAGATGTGAATGTGAAGGAGTTTGAACAGAAGCTCGCCGGCGACAACCGCCGCGAAAAGGTGGTGGAACTGCTGAAACAGGATTATAACATTGCCTTATAAGACGATTTTATGGAAACAACGACCGCTACATACGACAGGGTTGTGCAACCGGTAAAGCCGGCCGCAACGGACCTTTCCGCCTTTAATACCGGCACGTACAAGGCTGGCCCGAAATGGAAAGTGCTGGCATGGTACTTTATCAACTACGGTATTTTTTTACAGCGCCATTCCATGGCCATATGGTTTTAAATCTTTCCTGTTGAGGCTTTTCGGGGCAAAGGTGGGGCAAGGACTGGTAATTAAAACGAAAGTGCGTATTAAAAATCCCTGGCGGCTCGTCATCGGCAACCACTGCTGGATCGGTGAATCGGTGTGGATCGATAACCTGGAGGATGTAAGCATCGGCGATCATGTGTGTATTTCGCAGGAAGCATTGCTGCTTACCGGCAACCACGATTACACGAAACATGATTTCCCGTATCGGTTAGGAAAAATAGTATTGGAAGAGGGCGTTTGGATAGGCGCGAAGTCGGTGGTTTGTCCCGGTGTAACCTGCGGGTCGCATGCAATTCTTACGGTGGGCGCCATTGGCAGCAAAGATTTGGAACCCTGGAGCATTTATGCCGGCAACCCGGCCACTTTTGTCAGGAAGCGTACGATGAAGGGCTAAAAATATCAACATGAAGAAAAGATTATTACTCATAGGAGGAAATTTTTCGCCCGAACCTACCGGCATCGGTAAGTATAATGGAGAAATGATGGCTTGGCTGGCGCGTAGCGGCTATGACTGTACGGTGATTACGTCGTACCCGTACTACCCGCAATGGAAGGTGCAGGAACCCTACCACCGTGGCAAATCATGGTATAAAAAGGAATTGATCAATATAGGCGGAACCGAAAATGGTGGGCAACTGAAAGTGTATCGCTGTCCGCAGTACGTACCCGGAGAGCCTTCCGGCAAGAAAAGGATGATGCTCGATTTTTCTTTCGCCGTATCTGCTTTTTTAAGTTGATGCAGTTGCTGCCGGGGAAGAAGTACGATGTGGTTATTTCTGTGGTGCCCGCGTTTCACCTGGGATTGCTGGGGGTGTTGTATAAAAAGCTGCGCCGTGCGCGGTTTCACTATCATATACAGGATTTGCAGATCGAAGCGGCCCGCGACCTTAACATGATTAAATCGAAGAAAATGATCAATACCCTGCTGGGAGTCGAAAAATATATCCTGAAGCAGGCGGATTATGTGAGCAGTATTTCCGATGGCATGATGAGCCGCATCGCGGAAAAGGTAAATAAGGACATCGTTTATTTCCCGAATTGGGCCGATATCGACATGTTTTATCCTTTGGCGGAAAAAAGTGAATTGAAAAAGGTATACGGCTTTAATCCGGAAGATAAAGTAGTGCTGTATTCCGGCGCCATGGGCGAAAAGCAGGGGCTCGAAAGCATACTCGATACCGCATCTGCCTTAAAAGAAATAAAGTTTGTGCTCTGCGGTTCTGGCCCGTACAAGGAGAAACTGCAACAGATGGTGCAACAGCGCGGCCTGGACAATGTGCTCTTTTTCCATTGCAGCCCTTCGAAACCTTTAACCAGTTTCTGAATATGGCAGATCTGCACCTGGTGATTCAGAAGGCCAATGCCAGCGACCTGGTGATGCCTTCGAAACTCACGACCATACTGGCAGTGGGCGGCCTGTCGCTCATTACGGCTAACCAGGGGTCCGGCCTGCACACCCTTGTAAAAAAATACGATATGGGTGTGCTGGTAGATGCCGAAAATCCGCAGGCGCTTACAGAGGGCGTACGCAGTGCCCTGCAAAATGATCATAGCCTTATCAGGCAAAACGCGAGAGCGTACGCAGAGGAACATCTTTCTATCCGTCGCGTGATGGCGAGATACGAAGAAACAGTTGTGAATTGTTAATGTTAACATATGTTGGACCGCTATCTTAAAATATTTATCATCCAGGTTATTGTACTGGATTTCATCTGGTTGAACGCCATCTTTTTCATGGCCGGTTTTGGCCTGCGTCAATATGACCTGGCATTGCACGAAGGCGCAGAGGCATTTCTGCTCGTATCCAACGCGGGCTGGATCATTGCTTTGTTTACGACCGGCGTGTATACTACGAATGCGCAACTCTCCTACGAAAAAATGGCCCGCAGGACCATTAAGGCGCTGGTGTTGTATTTCATGCTGCTCATGTTTTTTATCTTTATTTCGCACTACCTGTACTCCCGCTTTTTTGTGATGATGTACCTGGGACTGTTTATGGTAGCGGTTGTGCTGGACAGGCTCCTGTTCTTTTTTGTGACCAACCATATCATCAACCGGAAAGGAGTAGAAAAGAAAATGGTGATTCTTGGGTATAACGAAATGTCGAAAAAGCTGGCGGATAATTTAACCGAGAGCAAAAGTAATATTAAGTTTGAAGGTTATTTTGAGGAACCCGGCAATGTGCAGGAGCTCTCGTATTACCCGGTAATAGGCGGTTTGGAGGAGTGTGTGCCATATGCGAAGGACAATAACATCCGGGAAATTTATTCGACTTTGTCGCCCGAACAGTTCCCCTATTTGTACACGCTGGCGTATGAAGCAGAGCAGCATTTTATTCACTTCCGCTTCGTGCCGGACTTTAAAATGTTTGTGAACCGGCAGATTTATGTGGACTACTTTAATAATATTCCCATCATCTCGCTTCGCTCAGAGCCGCTGGACGATATTGCGAACCGCATCCGCAAACGCGTGTTCGATATTGTATTCAGTTCATTTGTCTGCATTTTCATTCTTAGCTGGCTGATTCCTATTTTAGCTATTTTGATAAAACTGGAGTCACCGGGTCCGGTGTTTTTCCGCCAGAACCGTACGGGGCGTAACAACAGGGAGTTCAAATGTCTGAAGCTGCGCAGCATGCGCGTAAATAACGAGGCGAACAGCAAACAGGCCACACGCAACGACAGCCGGTTTACGAAAATCGGCCGTATCCTGCGCAAAACCAACCTGGATGAGATGCCGCAGTTCATCAACGTGCTGCTTGGCGACATGTCTATTGTTGGTCCGCGCCCGCACATGTTGCGCCACACCGAAGAATATTCTGCTATCATCCAGCAATATATGGTGCGCCACTTCCTGAAGCCCGGTATCACCGGCTGGGCACAGGTAAACGGCTACCGTGGCGAAATTACAGAGAATCTCCAATTGCGCAGACGCGTTGAATATGATATCTGGTACATGGAAAACTGGTCGGTGTACCGGACTTAAAAATCATTTTCCTAACTGTTGCAAACACTATAAGAGGAGAGAAAAATGCTTTCTGATCACATCAAAACCGATATGCACTCCCATTTGCTGGCCGGGCTGGACGATGGGGTGCAGGATATAGAAGAGGCTGTGGAGCTGGTAAAGCAGCTGCAAGCCGCCGGCTATACGAAGCTGGTGACCACGCCGCATATTATTTCCGGTCTGTACCACAACCATGCAGATACCATTTTGCCTGCGCTCGATAAGTTGCGCGCACGCCTGGAACAGGAAGGTATTCCGATGGAGCTGGAAGCTGCCGCCGAGTACATGCTTGATGATTATTTTGAGGGATTGCTCGCCGACCGTGAGCCGCTATTAAAGATCAGCAATAAGTATTTACTCACGGAATTTTCTTTCGTGTCGATGCCATTTAATTACCGGGAAATGTTTTTCGATATCAAAATGGCCGGCTACGAGCCAATACTGGCGCACCCTGAGCGCTTTCGTTACCTCCATGATAATTTCGATGTGTATCGCGAGCTGCACGAAACGGGTGTATACCTGCAGGTGAATTTACTATCGCTGAAGGGACACTACGGCCGCTCGATCCAGAAAGTTGCGGTGCAGTTGCTGGAAGAAAAACTCGTGAGCTTTGTGGGGACGGATATTCATCATCAGCGGCACCGGATGTACTGACGTTGCCCCGCGATCCGGCGGTGACAGCGCTGCTTACCGGCAGCGATTTGAAAAACCACCTGTTATAAGTAAGAAAACCTGCACATCACCCATAAAATACCTCCAATTATACTGTTTTTGGTAAGGAACGCCAGCATAAAATTGTGCAATTTTGAGTAGATTAGTATTGACAGCGCATTATCCCGTTCGCGGGGAAACCTAACCATATTTTTGTTTAACAGAAACAAGGAGCATATAAATGAAATCTACAATGGGGGACTTCATCTTCCTGATAACAACAAACGGCTTATTGAAGATGTATTCCACGAACTAAGATCTATACTTAGCAGTATCCTGTCCAGCGTTGAACTGATTGAGTTGTATGCTGACAATACCGGTAAGGAACGTTTGCCAGCTTCGGAGAAGATTAACCGGCAGGCCGGGGCTATCAAAATGCAGGTGGTGGAACTGGAGTACCAGTTACAAAACGTAAAGATCATTCAGCACATCCTCAATAATTCCCTGAACCCGAGGAAGGTTCCGGGTGGCATCGTACACTTGTTAAAGGGCCTTTTCCTGGATGAAAGATACCAGGCTTTGTTTAACGTAGACGTAGTGTTCAACGTAAACAGGGAGCCCGCGGATATGCAGGTAGACGAGGCATTGCTGAAACAGCTGGTGCTGAATATCCTTTTCCGTATGGAGAAGAATGCAGCTTCCGGGCATGAACCCGTTCTTACTTTCAATTTTGAAGATACCTTTTTCGAGATCAAAGGGGAGTACACTGCTGCGTCGGTGAACCACTTTGTGTCCTCTTCACTTAAAACCGGCGACCAGGAGAAATTTCAGTTCGCTACTTCTTCTCCCGACCAGGGCATCAGTTACCTGATGGCATATGTGGCCAGGCTGCATGGCGGTACGTTTGATATTACGGCTGCGCAGGAAAGGGCGATTGAGATATTGGTGCGGATTCCTTATAAGCCTTAGTCGTCAGGCTCTCTTCTTCCTTTTTTGACAAATGATCCAGGCCAGTTGCTGAAGGATAAATGTTTTATCCGGGCTAACGAACACCGCCGGGGCTATTTCCCGTGCAAACTTGTCAATGTGCGGAGATACTGAACTGAGTATTATCCCGTCCAGGTAAATATGCCATACGCCTACTGGCTGATTGCAGGTGTCAATATAATTCTGTGAAATCGTAAGGCGGCTTCCCTGGGAATTAATAAAATGGATGCCATGTGCAAAGTTAAAGTGATAGTTTTCATTTGTTTTTCTCAGTCCGTCTTTTATCGCAGTTCCTTCCAGTTGGGCCACTTCATCGAGGGCTGTCAGCATGCGATTTTTACCAAATGATTTTTTTGGTAACGGAGAATAGCCCCTTAAATTGGCTGGCCTTTCTTCATAAGACATTGTATCAAGGTGCTGACGGCAACGTTCATAGTCTGCTGCGGTGAACTGCATGTCTGCAACAGCCGGTGTTTCATACAACATGCCAGGTAGCTGTTCAAAAAAACGTGCTATGACACCGCACTCCACTTTTTCGGGAGCTGGCTCCCAATAAGAATAAAGGCTGGGCGTATAATTATCGCGTGTCGTTTTGTAAAAATATTCGCCGTTGGGGAGGCAGGATACTATTCGCGAAGGTCCGCATCCCCCGTTTATGTAACTGAACTGTATCTCTTTGATGACTGAGGCCGCAAATTTCTTAACTGCGACGGCCGAGGGGACTGTTACAAGTTGGCGCCGGTCGAGGTAAAAATATTGCAGGCTGTCTCGCCCGTCACTATAAACAAATTCGTTTTCACTGACGGCCTTTAGATAAAGACTCCTGGTGCTCCAGGGTAAGGTTATCCAGGGCGTCCATTGTTCGGTGGTATCGTTCCACAGTAAAACTTCACGGCCTTTGAATCCAAACTTCTGACGCCCGGCATGCCGCTCGAATATCTTATTTTCAGCATCGTTAGCTAGGGAGTCAAGAAGCGACATGCGGGTGGGTTCCTGCGCAAAAGCAGTGTTAGCAGATACAAACAGGAGCAGTAATGCAATGATTTTTTCATGGAGCGGGTATAACGTCCACCAAAATACGGCGTAGAAAGATTTCTAATTGTTAAACTTTGTTACCGCGCCTCACAAGCCCCCACATGTCCCTCAAACTGCTTATTCCACTCACACATCTGCTGCAAAATAGGCAACAGCGCCAGTCCCTTCGCCGTTAACGAATACTCCACCCGCGGCGGCAGTTCATTATACGCCTCGCGTAACAGGATGTTGTCCTCTTCCAGTTCCTTCAATTGATCGGTGAGCACCTTGCGGGATATCAGCGGCATCTGTGCTGCCAATTGGCCGAAACGGAGATGTCTTTTGCTTAGTGTATAGATGATCACCGGTTTCCATTTAGAGCCCAAAATAGCCATAGTGCGGGTCATCGGGCATTTATCCAGTTTAAAAGTATCGTTCGTCATAAGTCGTTAGTTACGTACAGGTTACCACTATTTTAGGCTGATAGTTACTTTTGATTACTTTCGATAGTAACTTTGAGTAACAAATGTAGGCAATAACGGTCAAAACTATAACCACTCCATATAAAAAAGTCAGGTTGCGGCTTTACACCGCAACCTGTTCTGTCTTTTTACGCACGCTTAAACCACCTCTATGGATCAACAGCAATTGTTTGCAAAAATGGCGCTTACCGCCTGGGAGCAGTCGGTATCGCGCACCGATGTTTTATTTAATCAGTTAAGCGACGAGCAGCTCGCCAAAGAAGTGGCGCCCGGACGCAATACGGGTACGTACCTGCTGGGGCACCTCATCGCGGTAAGCGATGGAATGGTAGCTTTATTTGGTATTGGCGAACGCGCTTATCCGGAACTGGAAGAAGTGTTTCTCCGCAAGCCCGATAAGTCCGGCCTGCCACATCCTTCTATTCCCGAACTGCGCCAGTATTGGAAAGCCGTAAACGAAAGGTTATCGCCCGCACTGGCCGCTTTTTCTGCGGACGACTGGTTTGCACGCCATACTGCAGTTAGCCCGGAAGATTTTGCGAAGGAACCGCACCGCAATCGCCTGAACGTGTTGCTCAGCCGCACCGGTCACCAGGAGTATCACCGCGGACAGCTTAAGTTCCTTTCATAGGTAGTACTAACTTGCCATTTTGACTCAAGGGTCGCCAACACTGCATGTTCGGGCGGCCCTTTTTTATGTTTGAATTTTGTAAGCTTTGGTTTGATGGGCTTAATAATCACCCCGCCGCGGCGTCCTAATTTTGTATCATCAACAAAAAGAAAAAACAAATGGAAAAAGTTCAGGTATGGCTGGTAACCGGTGCCAGCAAAGGACTTGGTCTCAGTCTTGTAAAACAGCTGCTTACTGCCGGACACCGTGTGGCAGCTACCTCCCGCAATCTCAAAGCCCTTACTTCCGCAGTGGGTTTCCCGGGGAAAACTTCCTGCCGTTGCAGGTTGATCTGGCGGATGATAACAGCGTTAAAAGCGCGGTAGCGCAAACAATCAATAAATGGGAGCGTATAGACGTTGCTGTGAATAACGCCGGTTACGGCATCGGGGGAGCATTGAAGAACTCAGCGATGAAGAAACCCGTACCGCGTTTGACATTAATGTATTTGGAACCATCAATATCATTCGCCAGGTGTTGCCGTATATGCGTGCCGCAAAAGCCGGGCATATTATTAACATCGCGTCAATTGCAGGCATTACTGCTAACACCGGATGGGCGATTTACGGCGCTGCCAAATATGCTGTGATGGGACTTTCCGAAGTGCTGGCGGCCGATGTGAAAGATTTCAATATCAAGGTAACTGCGGTTGCGCCCGGCGCTTTCCGTACCAGCTTTTTAACGGATGAGTCACTGGTGCTGGCGCAGCACATCATCCCGGAATATGAGGCGATACGCGCTTCCCACGATCGGTATAAGCAAATGAACGGGTTGCAGGACGGCGATCCGGAAAAGGCCGCTGCCGCGATGATCGAACTTACTACCCTGCCCGATCCTCCGACCGTATTGTTGCTCGGCGAAGACGCGTACAAACGCGCGAATGATAAGATAGCCGCCCTGGGCCAGCAATTCAGGACCTGGGAGGCACTCACCAGATCCACTGCTCACCTTAAATCTTAATCAGTATATGAAAGTATGGTTCATTACCGGCGCCTCCAAAGGACTAGGACTGGCGCTGGCCAAACAACTCTTGTCTCAAGGTTACAAAGTCGCCGCTACTTCCCGCCGCCTGTCCGATTTACAAAAGGCCCTCGGTGAACAAAGCGACAGTTTTCTTCCCCTGGAAGCAGATATCAAACATGAAGCACAGGCGGAAGCGGCTATTGCCCGCACCGTGGAGCATTTCGGCAAACTGGATGTAATCGTGAACAACGCCGGTTACGGACTGGTAGGAGGTCTCGAAGAATTGACCGACGCTGAAGCCCGCGAAAACTTTAACGTAAATGTTTTCGGCTCATTGAATGTGATCCGCAAAGCGCTCCCGTACCTGCGTGCACAGCGTTCTGGTTATATTTTCAATATATCCTCTATAGGCGGCCTTAGCGGCGAATTCCCCGGGTTTGGCGTGTACTGCGCTACAAAGTTCGCGGTGAATGGTTTAACGGAAGCCCTCGCAGCCGAAGTAAAAGAATTCGGCATCAGGGTAACGGTGGTAGAGCCGGGTTATTTCCGTACGAACTTCCCGGAGTCTGATTCAGTAAGACTGCCGGCAACTGAAATCGCCGAATATAAAGCCGTGCGCGATGTGCAACGCTTGCATACGGACAGTATTAACGGAAATCAGCCGAACGATCCGGACAAGGCCGCGGTGGCGTTGATCCAGGTTGCTGAAGGTGCGGAAGCGCCATTGCACCTGGTACTCGGTGGCGATGCCTACAAAATGGCGATCGAGAAATTGCAATCGCTGGAACAAAACTTCCGTCAATGGGAAAGTGTATCCGCATCTACAGCGTATTAATCAGCATGATGCGTAAATGGAAAGGATGGCCATCTGGTCATCCTTTCTTATTTTTATAGAGGATTTGAGCAACAGAAAACGGGTATTCATAAACATTTTAGCAGCGCCGGGCGTTAACTTCGTGCTGTTGTACAAAACATGGAAAATATGGAACAACCCTTACATTACGATACGGTGGTGAACGCCATCAATGCACTCCGCCAGCGCGGTTTTACGATCGATTTTAATATAGAGGACGAGTGCATTATGAACGGTACCAGTAAAATTGCCCTGCAAGATATTGCTATCGTAGATATTTACCGTTACGAAGGTAACAGTGATCCGTCGGACGAGGCTGCTGTATATGCACTGGAAACAACCGGTGGGCGCAAGGGTATCCTGGTTACAGGTTATGGCGCTTCTGCGGTAGATGGCGGTTCGTTGTCATTGCTGGCGCAGTTGCCAAGGAAGTAGCGGCTGGCATCATTTTCGGGGCTGTATCCTAGAAAATGAGTAGTTATGCCGTCCACCGTAATCGCCTCGATGAAATATGATCCTGACTCGCACACGTTGAGAATTATTTACGTGTCGGGGATGGTGTACGATTACCGCGAAGTGCCGCCAGAAGTTTTCGCATCAATGCAGAAGGCTACGTCCAAGGGGCGTTTTCTCAACAAATACATTAAAGGACTTACGGGTTCGATAAGGTGCATTAATTACAATGTCCCAGCGCCATATAGATGATAATGAATACGATGATTGTGCCCATGCAGCCACCACCTAATTTCTTCGCGCCGTACCCGGCAATTAAAGCTCTCCAGAAGTTATTCATAAACAAAATTTAGGTTGATGGCGCGAATAGTATGCCAAACCCAGCCTTGTGGTTTTTTGCCACAATAAGAATATGTTTTATCATTGCATTCCTCCCGTTTAGCCTTCAACGCCTGCCCGCTCCACAGCAGGTCAATTTTCAATTTTACAGGATCAGCATGCAACAAGCAAAGATCGCCGTCGAGTTTTTTAGCGACGTTTTTCAGGAGAAAACCCCTATCCGGCAAAGGCTGGAAGATAATTACTTCTATGCACTGCGAATAGAATTACGCCTGCTGCGCGAATGCCTGGTGCGGGAAGACCGCGGGCATCGCTACAGCTTTGTCGTTAATGCCGTCCGCGATGCGGAGGCTTCGGCCTGGCTGAAGAACAGGCTGGCCGTAATGCGCGCCATACGGAACACGGACGCCTGGGCGGCCACACATGCCCGCCAACTCGGCGCCACTATGGTCTCTGAGCTTATCAGCCGGAAATAGCCGAATGCTTCAGTGTTAACTGGTGCGAACGTCTCTCCGGGCGATAATACAACAGTACGTTGCCGGATCGCAACATCCGCGCGCGGGTAAGGGCAAGTTTGTATTGCCCGGCAGCGCCTTCGAACAAAGTGTGGCCTTTTCCCAACAATACCGGGGCCACCAGGATCCGGAATTCATCGATCAGGTCGTGAGGGAACAGGCTGCCCGCCAGTTTTGAACTGCCAAGGATGGCCATATCCCCGCCCGGCATCGCTTTCATACGGCGAAGCACCGTTGCGGCATCTTCTTTTACAAGAACGGCGTTTTGCCAGTCGGCCCGCTCCAGCGTATGAGAAAACACGATCTTATTCAGGTTGTTCATCTTATGCGCCACCGTAGCGTTGATGCTGCGAGTGCCATGTAGGCCAGTAGGCTGCCATCAGTTCATAAGTAGTCCTGCCAAAAATAAGTGTATCCACACTGTTGAGCAGGTGTATCGACAATTTGTTAAACTCATCGTCCGTAATATGCCAGTCGAGCTCCCGTCCGGGACCTTCAAAAAAGCCGTCTACTGATATAATGGCCTGGTAAACGATTCTTCTCATGATCGATTTTTTAATGTTCCAACATCTATTTTGGGGCAACTGCTACTGCTGTAAAAGTAAGGCCCACGGCGCGCTTGGGTAGGGGGTAGATGCGCCAATAAGAGGCGCTGTTTGCGACAAATATTTTTTATAATTTTAGGACATGAAACATATCTCCATCATTATTCCACGCGGACATTGCAGTCTCCCCAATATTGACGGCACACACCAGGTATTTGGTGAGGTAAATGGTTTTATGAAGGCCATGGGCCGCGAACCCCTTTTTAAAGTACAGCTGGTAGGCCTTGCTCCCGAAGGCCAGCGCGATGGCCTGTACGTGATTCACCCCGATGTGCTGATCAGCGACATTAAAAAAACAGACCTGATTATTATTCCCGCGATGCATGGCGACCTGCAGAATGCGCTCGAGATGAACCAGGAGTTTATTCCCTGGGTGATTGACCAGTACCGCGCTGGTGCGGAGCTGGCCAGTTTTTGCATAGGAGCTTTTTTCCGGCATCAACGGGGTTGCTGACCGGTAAACAATGTGCTACACACTGGAAGCTCGCCAACGAATTCCGTGCAATGTTCCCGGAAGTAAACCTGGTGGACGATAAGATCATGACCGCCGAAGACGGCATCTACACCAGTGGTGGGGCCTATTCGTACCTTAACCTGCTGATGTATCTCATTGAAAAGTATGCCGGCCGCGAAATGGCGATCCTGGCCTCAAAAGCATTCATGATAGATATTGATCGCCATAGCCAGTCGCCCTTTATCATGTTTGAAGGACAAAAACTGCATGACGACGAGGAGGTGAAGAAGGCACAGGAATTTATCGAGAAGAATTTTGAAGACCGCATTACCGTGGACCAGCTGGCGGATATGCTGGCTATTGGCCGCCGCAGCTTTGAGCGTCGCTTTAAAAAGGCCACCTGCAATACGGTTACCGAGTATATTCAGCGGGTAAAGATCGAAGCTGCGAAGAAGAGCTTTGAGACCAGCCGCAAGAATATCAATGAAATCATGTACGATGTGGGATATTCAGATGTGAAAGCGTTCCGCACGACGTTCCGCAAAATTACGGGACTGTCGCCACTGGCGTATCGTAATAAATACAATAAAGAATTGATAGCCGTTTAAGCCAGATAAGCCGTCCGTACTGGGCGGCTTTGTTATTTGTCAGAATTGCCCCCTTTGAATGTCGTATAAGACCATATAGATTGTAAAATCGTCGCTGTAAGTTTGTATCAGCGTTAACCCGGACCACCTGCAACTAAAAATGATGTTATGGTAGAAGTTTTTAAAACGAATGTACACGAACAACGTCATGCAACGATGCTGCTGGACTGTATCCACGCAAAGTTTGCGGAGTATGCCGCGAACTTTGACCTCGAGGATTGCGACCGTATTTTGCGGGTGAAGTGTGCCGGGCATATTCCTCCCCAGGATTTGATTTCGCTGCTGTATGAGCATGGCTTTGAAGCCAGTATACTGCCCGACGAGGTTAGTGCGACAGTTTCAGCACTACCGAACCGATAATGCATATCATGATCACCATTAACGCCCAGGCCGAGCGGCGTAACGGGTGTTGTGTATTGCGCACACGCCACAGCTGCGTGATCGCCCAGGCCGCCCCGATGACCAGTGGAATGCCGGCAGTATAAGCCAATATCTTATTTTGCGCCAGGTAGAAAATAATCATGATCGTTAGTGCGACCAGTACGATCTGTATCGGGTAACGTTGAAAAACAGTTTCCTTCGGAATGGGCGAAAATTCCTGTAATGTCGCCATGGCGGCTTTCAGTTCTGCAAAACCTTCCAGCTCCGGCATCAGCACGATCAGGTCGTTGGAAGTGCGGCCTGCCACAATCAGCAGTCCATCCGCTTTTTCATATATCCCGGATATCTCCGCAAAAGGAATGGTCAATGTGGTACCTCCCTGTGTTCTGGCGATGGCCGCCTGTTCCACTGTAATCACATATCCACCCAACAACTCCCGCAACCGCTTGTTATTGCGGATAATCGAGAACAACATCACCCCCAGCAAAACTGGCAGCGCGTACAGCAATGGCGTTATCTGAATTACACCGGTGTTCACATTTAATGGTCCCATTACTAATATGGCTACCATTGCAAACAACATAATCATGAGCGATTTGCGTAAACCTTTCTGCGAGAGGAAGCGGATGCCTTGTTCAGATAAGCGGAATTGTTGCATAGAGCCGCAAATTACGACAAAACCGGGTAGTCGAGGTAGCCCTTTGTTTGTCCACCGAAAAACGTTGTTTTATCGGGCTCATTGAGCGCCAGGTCGTGTCGCAGCCGGTATGGCAAATCCGGGTTAGCAATAAACGGTCGTCCGAACGCGATCAGATCTGCCCAGCCTTTACTGAGCGCTTCTTCCGCACGGGCTTTGTTGTACTTGCCGGCATAAATCAGCGTGCGGGAAAAGGCTTCCCGGTATGCTTCTTTAAAAGGTACCGGCATCACCGGTGCGTTATCCCAATCTGCTTCCGCGATGTGGATATAGGCCACCCCAATTTCTTCGAGAATTTTAGCAGCGGCGATGTAGGTAAGCTCCGGCGTATCGTCGATCGCGCCCATCAAGGTGGTGAGCGGTGCCTGGCGAACACCCACGCGGTTTTTGCCGATAGCGTCGGCCACGGTGGTGGTTACTTCGCGGAGGAAGCGCAATCTTTTTCGAGGCTGCCGCCGTACGCATCGGTGCGATGGTTGGTTTGTGAATCGATGAATTGTTCGATCAGGTAACCATTGGCGCCATGCAGCTCTACACCGTCGAAGCCGGCGGCGATCGCATTACGGGCAGCCTGTGCATATTCTTTTACGATGGCCTGTATTTCAGCAATGGTCAGTTCCCGTGGCGCCGAGTGTTGTACCATGGCACCCGCGCCGGCTGCTGGCCCCAATCCCTGTTCATCTACAAACACTTTTACACCGGCTGCGCTGATGGCCGACGGCGCTACCGGCGATGCGCCGTTTTCCTGCAACGAAGTATGCGATACGCGACCGACATGCCACAGTTGCGCGAAGATGCGGCCGCCCTGTGCATGCACGGCAGCTGTTACCTGTTTCCATCCGTCGATTTGGGCGGGCGAGTAAATGCCCGGCGTCCATGCGTAGCCTTGGCCCTGGCGGCTGATCTGCGTGCCTTCGGAGATGATGAGTCCTGCGGAAGCGCGCTGTGCGTAGTATTCAGCCATCATAGCGGTGGCGGTTTCGCCCTGTCCCGCGCGGGAGCGGGTCATGGGGGCATTACGATACGATTCTTCAGCGAAAGACCGCCTAATTGATATTGAGAAAATAACATTTTACATGAGATTTAATACAAATTTACAGCGGTCCAAATCATTATAATTATTAGTTAACTTGTACTTTTGTATCAGTAAAATGATAATAAATATGTTTAACCTTGAATGGTTGCGCACCTTTAAAGCGATTTACGAAACGGGTACATTGACCGGTGCCGCTCAGTCACTCTACATTTCGCAGCCCGGCGTAAGCCTGCATCTCAATTCGCTGGAGGCATATACCGGCTATAAATTATTTGACCGCTCGGCGAAGAAAATGGTGCCCACCGAACGGGGAAAGGTGCTCTACAACTTTATCCTGGAGCCGGTTTCGAAGCTGGAATCTGCTGAACAGTTGTTTCATAAAAGTTCCAAGACCGACCGCGCTACCATCAGTATCGGCATGTGTTTCGAAACATTCCAGTTTACGCTGGAGAAACATATTTCGTCGTTGCCTTTCAATGTAATCATCAAGTTCGGCGAATACCCGGTAATGCTGCATGACCTGGACAAGGGACTGCTCGATCTCATCATCACCCCGCAACGCGAGCAGCAGAAGAACCTGGAGTACAGGCCCTTCTCCCGCGAACGCATTGTGATGGTGTGTGGCGCCAAAACTGATCTCAAAGGCCTGAAGCCGTTGCTCAAAAACAATCGCACCGCAGATGCCGAAAAGTGGCTGAAGCAACAGATATGGTACTCCACCGCGGCCGACATGGAGCATCTTAAAAAATTCTGGAAACTCAACTTCGAGCATCATCCCGATTTTAAACCCAATTACATCGTGCCAAATATCTGCTCTATCGTGCGTTGCCTCAGCGATGGACATGGCTTTTCTGTAATCCCCGACTTTTTGTGCCGGGAGGAGATCAGGTCCGGCAAACTCAAACTCGTATGGGAGGGCAATGATGTGATGGAAAACATCCTCTACTTCGGTACGCGTAAGAAAACGATGTATGCCGATGAAATTGCGCAGGTGCAGCGGATCTTTGAGAAAGAGGCCTTTAAACCGGCGGCCAGCACTTTCCAGGTACTGGGTAAACTGGGGGAATATAACATCCTCAGGGCCGCAGCACCTTATCCACCGCCCAGCTGTTATACTGCACAAAGCCGGTTAACAGTGCGAATAACGCCGCATGCATCAGCAGCGATCCAATGGAATCCCAATGTTCGATCATACAACTGCCGAAAATCAGCGCTACCATAATCAGTCCGCCGGCAAAAGCCGCCTGCGCTGTAAATAGTCCCAGCAGCAGCAAAATACCGATCACCAGTTCTGCAAAAGGCACGAAATAGCTGAATGGGGTGACCAAAGCCGCCGGCAGCATCGACTTGGAAAAGCTGCCCACCATCCATTCGCTGAAGCCACGGAGTTTAGGCATACGTACCAGACCGTGTCCGAACATGCTGGCGCCCAAAGCCAGTCTTACTAATAAAAAGCTTGTCGTGTTCATAGCAATTATTTTTTGATAGCGCAAAGATGTCCCGGAAAAGTTGCTTCGTTCTTGTACATATTTTCTGATTTTCGGTATTTTTAGGCCATGAAAAAGGAAAGCTTGTACGAGCCCTTTGAGATCGAGTATAAAACTGTGCATGATTGCCCCAAAGGCGGACATAAACACCTTTTTTGAACTGGTGTACGTCATATCCGGCACCGGCGTGCAATGTGTGAACAAGAACAATTTTTCTTATCACGCGGGACATATGATGCTGCTTGCGCCGGACGACTGCCACTCTTTCAACATCAACACTCCCACTGATTTCTTTTTCCTGCGCTTTAACGACATCTATATAAAGTCTGGGGGCTTTCATGCAGAAGACATTCGCCGCCTCGAATACATTTTGCAGAACGCTAACCATGCCCCCGGCTGCATTCTGAAAAACCAGCCGGACAAGCAGCTGGTAAAGGCCATCGTGGAAGCCATTGCCCGCGAGCGGCAACAGCAGGACCTGTACAACCAGGAAGTAGTGCGCCAGCTGGTGAACACGCTAATCGTGATCGTAGCCCGAAATATTGCACGCTACGTGCCGGAGCAGGTAACTGCGCATACCGACGAAAAGGCCATCGACATTCTTAACTACATTCAAAATAATATCTACTATCCCGAAAAGATCCGTGCCGAGGCCGTGAGCAAACATTTCGGGATATCGGACAATTACCTGGGCCGCTTTTTTAAGAAGCATACCAGCGAAACCATGCAGCAATACATTACCAACTATCGCGTAAAACTTATTGAAGCGCGCCTGCTGCACAGCGATATGCGCATCGTAGAA
Organism: Chitinophaga sedimenti; assembly: GCF_023156195.1. GTDB lineage: Bacteria > Bacteroidota > Bacteroidia > Chitinophagales > Chitinophagaceae > Chitinophaga > Chitinophaga sedimenti. The sequence goes on along the minus strand of NZ_JAKUKA010000001.1, from coordinate 4,286,258 downwards.
ATTGCCGACGAGTTGGGGTTTACCGACGAAAGTCATCTCAATAAATTTTTCCGCAAGCAGATGGGGGCCAGTCCTACCGCGTTCCGGAAGCGCGGGGATAAAGTGACTAACTTCCTGTAATGCTTTTTATTATCTTTCACAAAACGTGACCATGCGAAAATTCCAGTTGTTATTGTTGTTGATGTGGACAGGCAGCCTGTCCGCCCAGGATTCCACCTTGCCCGTAGTTGCCCCGGGCGCGGTAATACAGTTAGTGTCTGCCCAGTTTAAGTTTACCGAAGGTGCTGCCGTAAACAAAAAGGGCGATGTGTTTTTACGGACCAGCCTAATGATCAGATATGGAAATATAGTGTAGACGGGCAACTCAGCCTGTTCATGGATAAAACCGGCCGCGCTAACGGGCTGTATTTCGATAAGAAAGGAAATATCATTTCCTGCTCCGACGAACACAACGAATTATGGTCTATTACGCCCGATAAAAAAGTAACGGTGCTGATGAGCGATTACGCCGGTAAAAAACTGAACGGGCCCAACGACCTTTGGATCGATAAACGCGGCGGCATTTATTTTACCGATCCTTACTACCAGCGTAATTACTGGACGCGTAAGCAGCCAGATGTAGATAAACAGAAAATTTATTACCTGCCCAAAGGTAAGAAACAGCCGATAGCCCTTGACACTACGCTGCAACAGCCAAATGGTATTGTAGGTTCGCCGGACGGGAAGTTCCTGTACGTAGCCGATATCCGCGTGGGTAAAATTTTCCGCTACCGCATCCGGGGCGCCGGCGTATTGACCGATAAACAGGAGTTCGCGCAAAACACCACCGATGGTATGACGCTAGACAGCGAGGGCAACCTGTACCTCGCGGGAAACGGTGTTACCGTATTTGACAGGAACGGTAAGAAGCTCGGCAACATTCCCGTTCCCTCAAAAAAATGGGTGGGCAACCTTTGCTTCGCCGGTAAAGGACGGGACGTGCTGGTGATGACCGCCTCCGAAAGTCTGTATACGCTGCAAATGCGGGTAAAAGGTGTTGAATAATTAAAAATATTTATATATTGATATTGAGCCCTTTAGTCCGGTTTACCGGGTTAAAGGGCTTTATTGTAACTAACGGGTGAAGTTTTTTTATTATATAATTGTTACCTTTAGGTGAAGCGATAAATGTAATGTTAGCATGCAATTGACCAGAAACCTTTGGAAATCCTATACCGAAACCATCCATGCCTTTAGTGCCACAGAGCTTTCCCGTCCCGGTTTATCCGCCGCCACCGTTACTTTTTTGAAAGGTTGCGGCCTGCCGGCCGACTGCGAGCCTTGCCTGGCTTTTGAAAAGTTTGTAGACAACAAGTACATTTCCACAGTAAACGAGGTATTGGGCACCAGCGACAAAGAGCTGGACAACTACCTGATGATTGGTACCAATGGTTCCGGCGCGCCTGTATGCATTGACCTGGCGCGGAAGAATGAGATCGTTTACCTGGATCACGATCAGCACTTCGAGCGGGTGTTCATTAATGCTTCTATTGTACATTTTGCGCAATGTCTTGTGGGCTACCAGGACTTCCTGGCGGCAGAAAATGGTGGCCGTAAGTTTACCGACACGGAAATGCAACAACTGAAGTCCTTGCTACGCAAAGCGGACCGCCGCGCACTTGATAATGGCAGCTTCTGGAATGCCGAACTGGAGTACCTGGAGTGGGAGCGTGGAAACGCGTAAAAACGCCCGGGCAGCGCGTTGCGGCTGAAGGGTGTGACCTTTAGGTTTGTGAAAAGAAACAAAAGAGAAGATATTATTACTATTACTACTATAACTTTTTCTTTTTTGGTTCTTTTTTCTTTTTGTGAATTAACACGCAGATTGTGGATAACTGTAAGGTCAACCGGACTACGGCAGGCACTTTTAGAGTGACAAGGGTAAAACCCAGGTTGTGTTTTAATCCTGCCGTAGCCTGGTTTGAACAAAACCCAAATAGAAAATAAACGTAGAGCTTATTAAAGGTCTAGGGAAAGTTCAAACTGGTTGATCTCACTGGCTTTATTCATGGATCTTCGCGGGTCCCAAAAGAAACAAAACCAATGAGTGTAAAATTCGTTCATTTTGCCGGAATAGATGTATCCAAGAGCAAAATAGATATCTGTGTGTTGCTGTCAGGTGATGTAAAGTACCCCTACAGCAACTGTTTTGAACAAAGTAACAAAGGGTTTGCTGACATGAAAAAGTGGCTTCGTAGTCTGATGGGCGGCACTATCAAAAAGTTATTGATCTGTATTGAGAATACAGGGCATTATAATGAGGCCGTTGTTCATTACCTGGACAGCCAGCAAATAGCCGTGAGTCTGGAAAATGCCGCTAATATCAAAAGGAGCATCCGCGATATCCGTAAGAAAAGCGATCCCAAAGATGCATTAGACATCGCTCGTTATGCTAAGCATCATAGTGATGAGTTGCAGCTATGGAAAAAACCCATATCAGTAATCACCACACTTAAGCAACTACTGGCACAGCGTCGGAGATTACTGAGTGTATTAAAGGCCCTCAAACAGCCATTGGAAGAGAAAGCCTTCTATGACTGGAGTGGCGTTCCTAAAACCACACCATACACAGCGGGCATACAGGGCCTTGAACTCGATCTTAAACGAATCAATGAGGACATCGCCCAACTGGTTAAGGAGGACGCCCAAATGCGCCGTCAGGTCAGCTTGATCACCAGCGTTCCTTCTGTAGGGCCTATCACCGCTTATCACCTCATCTGCTACACCGATGGATTTAAGCAAGTGAAATCGGGCAAACAGCTAGGTAGTTATTGTGGCGTTGTTCCATTTGAACGACGAAGCGGCAGCAGCGTGCGAAAGCCTGCCAGGGTCAGTCATTTAGCTAATAGAGTGCTTAAAAGCCTCCTGCACATGTGTGCCCTGACAGCCACCAAAATGAAAAACAGCTTTGGGGATTATTTTCGGAGAAAAATAGCCGAAGGAAAACACAAGATGCTCGTTATAAACGCTTTAAGAAACAAAATCGTCCTAACTATAACAGCCGTTGTACAAAAACAGACGAGGTTCGATAAAAATTATATCTACCAAAATTTGCAAAAACCATAGAAAACACAACGGGGGCTGAAGAGCGAAAAATAGTTGATTACCAACTTGTCATCCGGATAAGCTGGCATCATTTTTACTATTTTTGAAGCTCTTAACCAGCATTGACAGACCATGGCAAGTATCAAACCCTTCCGCGCATTACGTCCTCAGCCCGCGCTGGCAAAATCAGTAGCTGCCCGTCCCTACGACGTGCTCAACTCCGAAGAGGCAAAAGCCGAAGCATCCGGCAATCCACATTCTTTTTACCACGTTTCCAAATCAGAAATCGATTTGCCAGCCGGTACCGACGTACACGACCAGGCTGTTTATGCGCAGGCTGCCGCCAATCTGCAACGGTTGCAGTCGGACGGTACCCTGTTCCAGACCCCGCAGCATATTATTACATTTACAAGCTGGTGATGGATGGCCGGGCACAAACCGGTCTCGTTTGCGTTTCGTCGATAGCTGACTACAACGAAGGCATTATTAAAAAGCATGAATTTACCCGCCCCGAAAAGGAGCAGGACCGCATTAACCACATTACCGCCACGCGTGCGCAAACGGGCAATGTGTTCCTGGCCTACGAAGACGTGCCCGAACTGAATGCGGAGATCGACCGCTGGATGCAGGATAATGCGCCGGTGTACGATTTTACAGCGGATGACGGCATCAGCCATACGGTCTGGGTGGTTGATAACGTAGCCACTGTAGCGGATATCACGCAGCTGTTCAGTGAAAAAGTACCTGCTACCTACATTGCGGACGGGCATCACCGCGCGGCTTCGGCGGCGTTGGTGCATAAAGCGGATCCCAATAGCAGTGCGTATTTCCTGACAACGATTTTCCCGGCAAGTCAATTGGCAATTCTCGATTACAACCGGTTGGTGAAAGACTTGAACGGTCTGTCGAAGGAGCAGCTGATTTCTCAATTGGAATATGATTTTTAGTGGAGGAAGTGGGGCATCTTCCGCAGAAGCCTTCCATGCTGCACGAGTTCAGCATGTATATAGATAAAAAGTGGTACCGCCTGGTGGCGCAGGAAGGCACGCATACCCACGATCCTATCGGGGTGCTTGACGTGACGATCTTGCAAAATAATGTGCTGGATAAACTCTTCGGCATCAAAGACCCGCGTACCGATAAACGTGTGGATTTTGTAGGTGGCATCCGTGGGCTGGAGGAGCTGATGAAGCGGGTAGACAGTGGCGAAATGGCGGTGGCCTTTGCGCTGTATCCCGTTACTATTCAGCAGCTGTTCGATATTGCGGACAGTGGCAATGTAATGCCGCCGAAAAGCACGTGGTTTGAGCCTAAACTGCGGGATGGATTGCTGACACATACGATCTGAAACGGATAAATTCCTATCTTAACGGCGGGGAAGCGTTTGCTTTTCCGCCGTTACCGTCCTATCCCGCCTGTATTTTATTCCGTAATTTTGTAAAAAAACATCAGCACATGCAGTGGCAAAAGGCAGTAAGAATTTGGATTTTGATCATCGCCAGCGCGCTCTCCGTAACCCGGGTAGCCGCGCAGGACGCAGCGGAACTGCATAACACGGCCCGTACCTTCATGCGCAGCGGCGATTACGCCAACGCCGTGCTGGTATTGAACCAGGCCTTGCAGCAGTCGCCCGATGATTTCCAGTTGCGGAAAGACCTCGCCTTCGCTTATTACCTGCGGAATGATTTTAACCGCGCCAAGAGCGTGGTGGAACCGCTGCTTGATAAGAGAGATGCGGATGCACAAGTCTTCCAGATTGCCGGCAATATTTACCAGGCGAAAGGCGATTTTTCCGGCGCTGAGAAAACCTATAAGAAAGGATTGCGGAAATTTCCGAAAAGCGGCGAACTGCATAATGACTACGGAGAACTCCAGTCGAACCTTAAAAACGTGTCGGCCGCGGTGCAAACCTGGGTGAAGGGCATACAGGTGGATCCTAATTTCCCAGGAAACTATTACCACGCAGCTGTTTCCCTGTACTACGGTAAAGATCCCACCTGGACGATCCTGTACGGCGAAACCTTCGTGAACCTCGAAAGCTATACCACCCGTACGGCTGAAGTGCGCAACCTGCTGGTGGATTCTTATAAAAAGCTGTTCGACGATCCCGCGATCTTCAACAACATCCCGGACGATGTACCGGCAAAGCACCGGTAAAAAGAAAAGCGACATCCCGGACCTGGACTTTGCCACTGCTTTCCGCAAAACCATGGCAAAGCATGTAAGCGTTGTGATGACGGGCATTGAGCCGGAAGGGCTCGTGATGCTGCGCACCCGCTTTTTGCTGGATTGGTACAACTTTTACAGCCTCAAATACCCTTACGCTTTATTCGACTTTCAACGCAAACTGTTGAAGGATGGGATGTTCGTAGCGTATAACCAGTGGGTGTTTGGTCCAGTGAGTAACCAGGGCGACTATAAAGCCTGGACCAACAGCCACAAGCAGGAGTACGACGAGTTTGCGAAATACCAGCGGAATAACCCGCTGAAACTGCGGTCCGACGAGTTTTATGCGAATCCGGGTAAATTGAGCATTACAAGATAATTGAAACAGCATATTTGTGGGCGGCCGGGTAATCCCGGCCGCTTTTTCATGCCGCTGATCCTTCAGCCATCCTTCGGTGATCCTTCGGTGTTGTTCGGTCGGGACGCGGCTTAGACGTACCTTCACCGAAGGATGACCGAAGGATCACCGAGGGATTACCGAAGGATTATTGGGGGAGGCTGATTACAGCCCCGCTTTGGAGCGCATTCACCACAATTTTGGACTGCTTTCGGCACCAGGGTAGCTACTTTTGTTGGCAGAGACGCTGATAATTGCGTAAATTAGTTGTAGTAGCAATTAATTAAAATCCACGATATGCTTTTCGCAAAACACCAAGACATTTTAGACAATGCGGTGAAAGCCAGCCATGACCGAACTTTTTACGCGCAGTACCCCGAACATCCCAAAGCGTATGGTGAAGAAGCGCCTCAATCGGGCGAAGCTGCCTTTAAATCCCAGCTGGGCCAACCTTTTCAGCGACTTTTGCAGGACTCCGACAACTGGCAGGGCGAAGAAGTATCGCCTTACACCCTCGAGCCGTTGGGCGTGAGTTACCCGATTGTTCCGGCCGATGCGCTGGTAATGTCTGCCAAAGCCGCCGGAGGGGCCTGGGCGAAGCTGCCGGTAACCGAGCGGGCGGCGATACTCACCGAAACGCTGGAGGTCATCAAAGGCCACTTTTTTGAAATTGCCTATGCCACGATGCATACCACGGGACAGAGTTACATGATGAGTTTTCAGGCAAGCGGTCCCCATGCAAACGATCGGGCGCTGGAAGCCATTGCCATGGGCTACCGGGAGTTGCAGCGGTATCCGGAACAACTTACCTGGGAAAAGCCGATGGGCAAGGCGAGCATCGTACTGGAAAAGCATTTCCGCGCCATTCCCAAAGGTGTAGGACTGGTGATCGGTTGTTCCACTTTCCCCGTGTGGAACTCACTGCCAGGCATATACGCCGACCTGGTGACCGGCAATCCCGTGCTGGTAAAGCCGCATCCGAAAGCAGTATTGCCTATTGCCATTGTGGTCGCGGCTATTCAGCAGGTATTGCAGCAAAACGGTCTGGACCCTTTGCTTTGTCAGTTGGCCGCTGATACCAGCGAGCATTTAAATACGAAAGCGCTATGCGAACATCCGGAAGTGGCGCTGATCGACTATACCGGTGGTTCATCCTTTGGTAATTACATAGAGCAGCTACCTTGCAAAACGGTGTTTACCGAAAAGGCGGGTGTGAACTCTGTGATCATCGACTCGGCCGATAATATGGACGCCGTGGCGCAAAACCTCGCGTTTTCAGTGAGCTTATATTCCGGACAGATGTGCACGGCGCCGCAGAACTTTTTTATACCGGAACGGTTATATGACGAAGTTGCCGGTAAGATCCGCGATGCGGTAAGCGCACTTGTGGCCAATCCCAAGATGGGGCCGGGTACGCTGGGGGCGGTGCAGAGCGAAGTGACGGTGCTGCGGGCACAGTCGGCCCGATCGCTGGGTGCGGGCGTGCTGTTGGTTGGCGGGCCGGTGACCAACGATGAGTTCGCGAAGGCCCGTACCTGTTCGCCCACCATTCTGGAGGTAAATGCGGCCGACAAGGACGTGTATGCGCGGGAGTTATTCGGTCCCGTGATATTGCTGGTGCGCACGAACGATACGGCCGAAAGCATCCGGCTGGCGAAGGAAATTGCCCGTCAGCACGGGGCGATCACATGTGGCGCGTACACTACGGACCCCGCGGTGCGCGCACAGATCGAGGAGGAAATGAACAGCGTATTCACCCCGGTGTCGTTCAACTTTACCGGTTTTATATGGGTAAACCAGCACGCGGCGTTCTCCGACTTTCACGTTACCGGCGGCAACCCGGCTGGCAACGCGAGTTTCACGAACCCGGAGTTCATCCTGAAACGCTTTGTGTGGATCGGTAACAGGATGCAGATAAGTTAGAGGCTATCAACTCCTGAGCTGCTATAAGGCCGCCGGTGTGCTACTTACTTCAGCGGCGGCCGCCTTTTGGCCTGTTTTTCGCTTTTGTAACCTATATTTTATCACCAAAACGTGTATCCATGTTTAAACAGCTTACACCTTTAGTTACGATTGCCATTTTTACCTTTGCGGCCTGTAAACAGGCGCCCAAGGCCGACAAGGCTAAGGTGACCGAACCGCAGGCAGTGCAGACAACGCCCGAAGGGCACGAATATCAACTGGATAAAGACGCGAGCCTGCTTACCTGGATCGGCACCAAGCCAACGGGCGAGCACAAAGGCGTATTCAAATTTTCGAAGGGGAACCTGCACGCTAACGATTCGTCGTTAACCGGTGGCAGCCTGGAAATAGATATGAAAACCCTCCAGAACCTCGACCTGGTCAAGGATGCAGATATGAAGAAGAAGCTGGAGGATGAACTCAATGGCCCTAACTTCTTTGATGTGGAAAAATATCCCACTGCCCGCTTCGAAATCACCGAAGTGAGCGTCTTTCACCCGGGTACGCAGGATGCGGAAGTGCTGCTCAAAGATGCTACGCACCTGGTTAAAGGAAACCTGACGCTGAAAGACAGTACTAAAAACATCAGCTTCCCCGCTAAAATTGTGGTAAGTCCGCAGGAGATCAATGCCGAGGCAAACTTCAATATCGACCGTACCCAATGGGGCATCACCTATCGCGCTGATAAATCGCTGCAGGACCGGCTGATCAACTCGCTGGTGAACGTGCGGCTGAATATCAGGGCCAAAAGATAGCCGGGGGATTTCCGTGAGAAAACCTTATATTTAGTTAAGCCGCTAAACTTAATTAAACCTATAATTTCATGGAAACAAGTCAACAAAAAGATGAACGCCTCTGGCGCATCGCTCGTCACCGCGCCGGTTTCAAGTCGCACCTGATTACCTACCTGGTAATTAATGCGTTTTTGTGGGCGCTCTGGTTCATCACCGATAATAACAAAAATGGTACGCCCTGGCCCATTTGGCCCAGCCTGGGGTGGGGTATTGGCCTGGCTTTCGCCTACTTCAACGCATATCACCGCGATCCGTTTGGCGATGCGGTAAATGAATATGAAAAGTTGAAGCAAGAGCAGGAGCGGCGAGGATATTAATCTCACATTATGCAGCACCCCATCAGATTATTCGACGTTATGGCCTGGCAGCTGTCGCGGTATCCCAAACCGGATATGTTGGCCAGGAAAGAAGGACAGGATTGGAAAAAATACAGCACGCAGGAGGTGTTGGAGATTACCCGGAAATTTGCCGCGGGGCTGCTGAATATTGGCCTGGGTGGAGACGATCTGCGTCCCGAACACCAGGTGAAAATCGCGATACTTTCGCCCAACCGCCCCGAGTGGTTGCTAACCGACCTTGCCTGTCAGCAGGCAGGCGTTGTGCTGGCGCCCATTTACCCAACGATCAGCGAACCCGAACTGGAGTTTGTACTTAACGATTCCGAGGCCGGGGCCTTGTTCGTGAGCGACAGCCATATGCTCGATAAGGTCGCGCAGATTCGCGAACGACTGCCGCACCTGCTTCACATCTTCACTTATGATCGCGCCGCCGGTGTGCAGCATTGGTCGGACCTGCCCAACATGGCCACCCCGGAAACCCTTGCCCGCGTAGATGCGATCAGCAGCACTATTACTGCGGATCATCTGCTCACGATCATTTATACATCCGGTACCACCGGTGTGCCCAAGGGTGATGCTCACGCATCGCAATGTTTTGAGCAATGTGATGGCCTGCATTCCGTACCTGCCGGTATCGCCCGATGCCCGTGCCCTCAGCTTTCTTCCCCTGAATCATATATTTGAACGGATGGTGTCGTATGTATACATGATGGCCGGAGTATCTATCTATTATGCCGAAAGCATGGAAACGATCGCCGACAACCTCCGGGAGGTGAAACCGGGTATTTTCACCACAGTACCCCGTTTGCTGGAGAAGGTTTACGAAAAGATCATGGCGAAAGGCTTGGCGCTGAAAGGCATTAAGCGGGCGCTGTTCTTCTGGGCGGTGAATGTGGGTAAGCAATATGAAATTAACCGGCCATTGCCGTTTTGGTATAAAATAGAGCTGGCGCTCGCGAACCGCCTGGTATTTAACAAATGGCGGGAGGCACTGGGCGGCAACATTAAGTGTATTGTAACAGGTGCAGCCGCCTGCCAGGTACGCCTGCTGAAGATTTTTACCGCCGCAGGCATGCCTATCCTGGAAGGGTATGGTCTCACGGAAACATCGCCAGTGATCGCCGTGAACCGTTTCGAGGTGGAAGACAGGATGTTCGGTACTGTAGGACCATTGATTACGGATGTGGAGGTGAAGCTGGCTGAAGATGGGGAAATACTTTGCAAAGGCCCGAATGTAACCATTGGCTACTACAAACGCCCCGACCTGACCGCGGAGGCGATTAAGGATGGCTGGTTTCATACGGGGATATCGGCACCCTGGCCGACGGGCGTTTCCTGAAGATCACCGACCGGAAAAAGGAGCTGTTTAAAACCAGTGGCGGCAAGTTCGTGGCGCCGCAGCCCATCGAGAACAAGTTTAAAGAAAGTCCTTATATAGAACAGATCATGGTGGTAGGCGCCGACCGGAAGTTTACCGGCGCGCTTATCGTACCGAATTTCAAGAACCTGGAAGACTGGTGTAAACGCCGGGGACTTGAGTTTACAAGCCATGAGCAGGTGATTCGCTACCACCCGGTGGTAGAGCTGTTTAAACAGGCGGTAGACAAGTACAACCAGTTTTTTAACCACATCGACCAGGTGAAGAAATTTGCCTTGTTGCCGCAGGAGTGGACGGTGGCGGGCGGGGAACTGACGCCGACGTTGAAGCTGAAGCGGAAGGTGATCACAAATAAGTATGAAGCAGATATCGAGCGGATCTATTCGTAATAATTTAGGTTTTCTCCGGAAAACGCGTAAATTTGCACTCCCAATAATTATTGGCCCTGTAGTTCAATGGATAGAATAGAAGTTTCCTAAACTTTAGATCCAAGTTCGATTCTTGGCGGGGCTACAAAGGCTTTAAGTTGATGACTTAAGGCCTTTTTTGTGCCTGATGATTTCGTTGGTGTTCTTCGATTTGTACTGAAAATCTTAATCTGGACATTATCTGGACACTTTATGTCTTAATCTGGACATTATCTGGACATTTTCAGGATTATCTAGACAAAAGATGGAATTCTGCCATTACTAGTAAGTGAGAATTTGAATGAAATCCTCTCATAGTACAACTTTACTAATACTTCACCCACTCATAAGGCGAAAAAACCTTCGGCAACGCCTCCCTGTTAAACTGCATAACCGACCGGACTGTCTGTGTGTCCGTTAATTTCGCAATCAGTTCATGCAGGCTGTCTGCAACATGGGTAATACTTACCGGGAAATCTGCCATGTAAATAGGCCACTCGCCGTTTGGAAGAGCGTTTTGCCGATCCCAGAACAAAAAATGACCGTTTTCACTAATGCCAAAGGGAACCGCCCTTTTAATCAGTGCCTGTTCCTTTTCTTCTTCCAGAATCGACAGCTCGGCATCGAGGTACCGGCTTAAATATTCCTGCATTCTTTCTGCTGCGATGTCTAACGAGTCAGGATGTTTCTCATGCGGCGCATCAAAAGGGATGTAGATAATAAATAACCCGCATAGAAGTCCGTACCCCAGTTCCGGGGCAAATTGTTGATAAGAAGGAGGTAATTCAGAAAGTGCTTCTTTTTTACCTGTAATATGAATATTGCCCTGTATATTTAAAATGTTTTTGTACATATCGGATATTGTTCGTTTCTAATTTACAAAAACCATCTGATGAAGCCATGAGCAGGTTATCCTTCGAAGACATAAAAGCAAACATCGACCTGGTAGAATACCTCGACTACCTCGGCCATCGCCCCGCGAAGATCCGTGCAAACAACTACTGGTACCACTCCCCGCTCCGCATGGAACGCACCCCGTCCTTCAAAGTAGATCGGCTGAAGCAGCTCTGGTTCGACTTCGGAATGGGAAAAGGCGGAACGGTGATCGACTTTGCCATGCTTTATTTTGAATGCGATCTTGCTGCGGTAGCAGAGAAGCTGGAGTCTTCGGCAAAGGTGCAGAACTATGCTTCTGTGCCATTGGCAGAACGTACGATCGTGGACTCCGATGAAGGAAAGGTGACGATCTTACGGGAGGAAACACTGTCGGCGCCCGCATTGCTCGCGTATCTGAAAACCCGTGGCATTCCGATGAACATTGCCCGTAAACATTGCAGCGAAGTGCATTACCAAGTTAACAAGCGTGAATACTTTGCCATCGGGTTTAAAAATCGCTCCGGTGGTTATGAGTTGCGTAATCCCTATTTTAAAATAAGCAGTTCGCCGAAGGATATCACCTTTATCGATAACGGAAGCGACCAGCTGGCTATGTTTGAAGGTTGTTTTGATTTTCTTTCTTACCTGGCATTGGAACCAAAGTATCAGCAGTCTGCGAGTAATTTCCTTGTGCTGAATTCAGTTTCGCTGATAGAGAAAGCAAGGCCGTTTTTTGAGCGGCATCATGAGATCAATCTATATCTTGATAGGGATAGTACGGGTAGGAAATTAACGGAGTTGCTGATGGAAACGGATGGGAAGTTTAAGGACCGCAGTGCGTTGTATGCACGGTTCAAGGATTTGAATGAGTGGCTGGCGCCGCCGGTCAGCAGGCCGGTGAGGGTTTATCGGAGATCGCGTTAATGAGGGCCGCCCTGGTCGGACAGCCCCCATGTTTGTTATTCAATAATATCAGATACGCCGGGTGTAATGCCCCCTAGTTTATTAATCGTAACGCCGGCAGGTGTCGTCGTCATCACTGCTATGTTTTGCGCCAATTCGTAGGGTGTTCTTGGTGTTGATGCGGTCCCATAAGCGCCACTCACAGGCTCATAAACGGAGAGGCCGATCGCATTGGCTGCACCTAGTGCATAATGGACCTCGTTAAAATAACTCAGGCTGTAATTGTAAAAGCTGCTACCCGTATTCCGCAAATAGTTAAACAGGTTTTGCATCTGGAAAGAATTCAATGTTTTTGAGATGCTGACAGAGTATACAATGTCAGCATTGTTCCTGATCTCGCCAGGCACCGTCAGACTACTGGACCTTCCGGTGACGCCACAGCCACTTGTCGGATAGATGTAGGTTTGATTCGGATAAAATCCGAATGTTTTGGCGCTGGTGGCGTTCTGTAAACCTAAGAATACACCGCCTCCGTGCATGCCGTTTTGCAGGACGTAAATAGTGAATACGGCAGACGATGCGCTATAAAATTCGGAGATCGCGCCGTCAACTGTGTTAAACACAACCGAGGTGCCGAAGAGTGGTAACCACGTGTAATTGCCCGGAGGCGTGGTACAAGGAGACGGAGCAGTGGAAAAAATGTGCTCCGGGTACTTGTAGGAATTGGCTTTGATAATCGAATCGATTCGCTTCTGACGGTCGACCGCTGCCAGATTAGAGGCGATGTGATTCGCAGTAACCTCGCACGGAAAAAGCAACGCATAGTAGTAATTGGCGAGGGTGTAGTTCCATGGATCAAAACAGTTGATATTAGCCATTTTATCAAGCGATACGTCCTTCGGCTTGAGGAGTTGGCGTTCAGGTCCATCAGACTTACTACAGGAAAACAATACCGTTAAAGCGAGCATGCCAACGGCGCAAAGTAATTGGGGAGGGTTAAACTTCATAATTAGGGTGTTTTCCTGAATTTACGTAATTTTCATAGGCGCACCAAAACTCATCCATATGACTGTTGAGCAAATTTATAACACGACTGTCCGCAAGCTCTGGCAGGCCCTTACGGATAAGGACCAAATGAAAATATGGTACTTCGATCTCAAGGAATTTAAGCCTGAAAAGGGCTTTAAGTTCCAGTTCAGTGGCGGTGATGAAAACGTACAATATCTCCATGAGTGTGAAATTCTCGAAGTAAGTCCTCCGCATAAATTAAGTTGCAGCTGGCGCTACCCGGATTATGAAGGTTATTCTGTGGTAACATTTGAACTTACGGAAGAAGCGCCCGATAAAACCCGCCTGAAGCTCACGCACGAAGGCCTCGAAAGTTTTCCGAAAGACGACCCGAACTTCGCCGTAGAAAGCTTTACGCAAGGCTGGAATTTTATATTGGGCGATTCCTTGAAAAACTATATCGAAACAGCAGTCATCAAAAAGTCCGTTTCACTACAGGCATCTGCCGAAAAAATATGGGAGGTGTTATTGCACCCGAATGGTCAGTGGGGTAAGGCATTCGGCGGTGGCGCCGAAGTGAAAGCAAGCTGGGAGCCGGGTACAGCTATCACCTGGTACGATGAAGAGGGGAATGTAGGTGCACGGGGCATCATTAAAACACACGAACCGCAGCAGTTGCTGCAGGCAGATATGTATGACGATCCAGACCCGCAACCCGGCAGCCAGCCCGGGGAATATTCGGAGAAATACCGACTGGTAAAAGTTGGGGAGGATGATTACGAACTTCATCTGGAAGCTGGCCCGCTTGCCCGGAAATATGTGGAAGAACATGCCGGTATGTGGGATGAGACGCTTCGTATTATAAAAGAGGTGGTGGAAAAAAGATAGGTGAAAACTCACCCAATAACTTAATTATTTATACTGATTGTTTTACAAACGATTATTATTATGTTATTTGATCCAGCAAGTACAGAGCGAATGAAACTCTATTTAAACCTGACCGGCGAGCGGGTTGTAGTGATAAATGGTATCACTAAAGAAGAAATTCTCGTCGCGAAAGAAATGTGCCTGCTTGATATGGTAAACCTGCTGGTGTTTTCGAAGGTGAGGTCAATGGGGCAGCCCGGTTCCTACGTCCGGGAACTACTAAGGCAAAGGGCCTGGCAATATGTCAAGGGGCTCAAGGAAATGCAGGATGGGCATTTTGAGAAAAGTGAATACGGGCCTATCGATTGTTTCCTGATGGAGGAAATAATCCTGATGCTGTTTGACAAACGTCTGCCAGTACGCGATATTATGAATACTCCGCATCCATATCGGATGTTTAGGTGTAAGCATATGGAAACGCACTTGTTAAATGAACTGGTCGAAGAATGCGGAGCCATTAAAAATGTTGATCCGGAAGTAGTCCGGAAAGAAGTAGACGAAAAGGTAGAGCATATAATGGAGGGCAGGCGCAACGTATTGTCTACGGGGAATGGTAACTAAAATAAGAAAGATATGGACCTCACTGATCGACTCCGGCAGGCATTAAGCAACACGGAGGGCATCGAAGAAAAGAAGATGTTCGGCCGCACCGCTTTTATGCTCGATGATAAGCTTTGCCTCACCGCTGGTGGCACAAAAATGATGTGTCGTATTGATCCGGCCATGCATGCTGCTTACCTGGAAGAAGATGGGGTTACTGAAATGGTAATGCGCAGCAAGCCCATGAAGGGCTATGTGTATGTAGACGAAGTGGTGATGCCCACTAAAAAGACCTCGATCGCTGGGTGAAACTGGCGGTGGCATTCACGCGTACGGTAAAGAAATAAAAAGCCGGCCACAAGGGCCGGCTTCCATTCAGAGAAGGCTTACTACTTCCAACCGCCCCCAAATCTCTATATACGTTCACTACCGCATTAAACTGTGCTTTTTTGTTTCGATCAACTCCAGCTTCGCTTCCAGCGCATCGCGCTGCGTCATCAGTACCTCTAAATAATCCGCGCGCGCATTTTTAAACAGGTCGTTCGAAATGTCGATAGAGCGCGTTAATGCATCTACCTGCTGCGATTTCAGCGTATAGCTTTTAGAGAGATTTTCGATGTTTGAGAGCTCCGTGGATACTTCCTGCACGGCATTCACGATCGTACGTTCGTAATTATACATTGCCTGTACCTGATGCGCGTTTGCGCTGGCAAAGTGCGCTTGTATGGCGTTACGGTTGATCAATGGTCCGGCCAGATCGGCGGCCAGTGAGTACAGCAACGATTCCGGCAGCTTGGTGAGGTACGAGGGATTAAACGCCTGTACGCCAAATCCTGCAGAAATACCAAAGGAAGGGTAAAACTCCTTACGCGCTACCTGTACGTCCAGCTTCGATGCCGCGAGGTCCAGTTCCGCCTGTTTAATATCCGGGCGATTCACCAGCAGTTGCGAAGGAATACCGGTTTGTATCGATGAAGGCAGCATATCGAGGAAGCTGTCCTGCGTCCGCGCAATGTTCTGCGGAAAGCGGCCCAGCAGTAGGTTGATTCGGTTTTCGGTCGCCTTGATCTGCTGTTGAATATCAAATTCGAGGCTCTGTGATTTCAGTACTTCCGCCTGGAACTTTTGCACCGCGAGTTCCGTCACGCGTGTGGCCTCTTTCTGAATTTTCACTACTTCCAGCGCATTTTTCTGCAGGTCGATATTCTGCTTCACAATGGCCAGCTGGTTATCCAGCGCCAGCAGCTCGTAATAGGAGTTGGCGATTTCCGCTACCAGGTTGGTCAAAACAAAGTTCCTGCCTTCTACAGAAGAGAGGTAACGTGTAATGGCAGCCTTTTTCGCGGTGCGCAGTTTATTCCAGATATCTACTTCCCAGTTCGCGTAAATAGCCAGTTTGTAATCCATTAACGGATCGGGCATTTCTTTACCGGGTTTGATTTCAGTGGTGGCATCGCCGGCTCCCTGGCTGGTGTAGCGCCCCACTTTTTCAACGCCAATACCGCCGCCAAGACTTACGCTGGGCAGGATCTCTCCTTTTCTTTCGCGGACTTCACTGCGTGCGATCGCTATTTCCTGCAGGGTGATCTGCAGCTCCCGGTTGTTTTTCAGTGCGGTATCAATCAGCGCTGCCAGGTTTTTATCGGTGAAGAAGTTGCGCCACTGGATGTTTGCCATGTTGCTCGTGTCGCCGTTGCCCGCATAGGTGTCGGGCGCCGAGCGGTTTTCGGTACGCGTATCGACCGCCGGCACCCTACAGCTGGCGGCTGCCAGACTAAGGCCCAGCAGTCCCGCGCAGGTGATTCTTTTTATGTTATACATGTTCAATTTCTTCTGTTAAAGGTTCTTCTACTTCAATCTTCGTTAACCGGTATCGTTCAGCAATGCGCCCAAATATGTAATACAGGCCGGGGATGATGAGCACCCCGAACACTGTCCCGAACAGCATACCGCCCGCTGCAGCCGTACCAATAGTTCGGTTGCCGAGTGCGCCGGGACCCGTTGCAAATACAAGCGGAATCAAACCGGCGATGAACGCGAAGGAGGTCATAAGGATCGGGCGGAAACGCACCCTGGATCCTTCCATGGCGGCTTCGAATACAGTGTAGCCTTCCCGGTGCTTCTGTACGGCAAACTCCACGATCAACACGGCATTCTTACCCAGTAAGCCTATCAACATAACCATCGCTACCTGTGCGTAAATGTTGTTTTCCAGTCCCATTAATTTCAGCAGCACGAATGCGCCAAAGATGCCCGTAGGCAGGGATAGGATCACGGCCAGTGGCAGAATGAAGCTCTCGTATTGCGCGGCCAGGATCAGGTACACGAAACCAAGACAGATCAGGAAAATGTAAATGGCCTGGTTGCCCTGCGCCACTTCATCTTTCGAAATACCGGCCCAGTCGATCGCGAAGCCTCTTGGTAAGGTCTTGGCCGCAATCTCGTCGATCAGTTTAATTGCCTCGCCGGAGCTGTAGCCTGGTGCGGCGGATCCGCTGATCTCAGAGGCATTGTACATGTTGTAACGTGTGATCTCTGACAAACCATACACTTTTTCCATCTTCATAAAAGTGGAGAAAGGCACCATTTCATCTTTATTATTCTTTACATACAATTTCAGGATGTCTTCCGGCTCGGCCCTGTATTGCGCCGCAGCCTGCACAATCACTTTGTATTGACGGTCAAATTTGATGAAGCTGATCTCGTAGTTACTACCTAACAAAGTAGAGAGCGTGTTCATCGCGTTCTCAATGCTTACGCCTTTTTGTTGTGCGATGTCATTGTCCACATGCAACATATATTGCGGGAAGCTGGCGCTGTAGAAGCTGAAGAGAGAAGTAAGCTCTTTATGTTTGCGCAGTTCTTTCACAAAATCATTACTCACCTGCTCCATTTTCTTATAGTCACCGGAACCGGCTTTGTCGAGCAAACGCAGCTCAAAACCGCCGGCAGCACCGTATCCAGGCACGGCTGGTGGTAGGAAGTATTCGATGGTGGCGCCGGAAATGTCTTTCGCTTTCTCTTCCAGCTCGTCCATGATTTCCTGCACTGAGTGTTTACGCTCGCTCCAGTTTTTCAGGTTGATAAGACAGGTGCCGGAGTTGGCGCCAGTACCTTCGGTCAGGATTTCGTAACCCGCGAGTGCCGATACAGATTGAATACCGTCGATCCCTTCCGCAATTTTCTGTAAGCGTTCTGCTATTTCGTTGGTGCGTTCCAGTGAAGAACCGGGGGCGTTTGAATAATCGCGTAGAACATGCCCCTGGTCTTCATTCGGAATAAAACCAGTAGGCACTTTCCCATGCAGGAACCAGGTGCCTAAACAGAACAGTCCCAGTACCGGGAAGGTGACCAATCGGCGTGTTACGATCCGACCGAGCAATCCTTCGTATTTGCGGGCGCCGCGGTTAAACAGGTTGTTGAATCCATCCAGGAACCTGTTCACCGGCGTTTTCTTCCTTTTATGACCATGATTATTTTTCAGGATCATGGCGCAAAGGGCGGGTGTAAGTGTCAATGCTACGATACCGGACAGTATGATCGCGGTGGCCATGGTAATCGAGAACTGCCTGTAGAACAAGCCCACCGGCCCCGACATAAACGCCACGGGTATGAACACCGCCGCCATCAAGAAGGTAATCGCAATAATCGCCCCGCTGATCTCCTTCATGGCCCGTTGCGTGGCCCGTAGCGGCGATAGATGCTCTTCTTCCATCTTCGCATGCACAGCTTCAATCACCACGATGGCATCGTCGACCACCACACCAATGGCCAGTACCAGCGCGAACAGCGTGATCAGGTTCAGTGTGATGCCGAAATACTGCATGAAAAAGAACGTTCCGACCAGCGATACCGGTACCGCCATGGCCGGGATGATCGTGGAGCGCCAGTCGCCAAGGAACAGGAATACTACCAGCCCTACCAGGATAAAGGCTTCCACGAGGGTGTGGATCACCTTTTCGATAGAGGCATCCGGGAACTTTGATACGTCGTAACTGATTTCGTAACTCATGCCTTTCGGGAACGATTCGGCCTGAATTTCCTTCATGCGTTTCTTTACGTTCTCGATTACCTGGCTGGCGTTACTGCCGTAAGATTGTTTTAGTACGATGGCCGCGGACGGGTGGTTGTTCAGGTTGGAGTAGATGTCGTACATCGAGCTGCCAAACTCTATCTCCGCCACATCTTTCAGGCGAAGAATCTCACCGTTGGGGCTGGAACGGAGAATTACATTTTCGTAACCTTCTTTCGTGGTGAAGCGGCCCGTGTATTTCAATACATATTCAAATGCCTGCGATCTTTTACCCGAGCTTTCACCCGTTTTACCGGGAGAGGCTTCCAGGCTTTGCGAGGCCAATGCTTCCATCACCTCGTCGGTCGAAATCTTGTAAGCCAGCATGCGGTCGGGTTTCAGCCATATCCTCATCGCGTATTCGCGCGTACCGAGAATGTCTGCATAACCTACACCATCCACCCTTTTCAGTTCCGGCAGGATGTTGATATCCGCGAAGTTGAACAGGAATTTCATGTCGGCGTTCGGGTCCTGGCTGTACAGGTTGATGTACATCAACATATTCGATTCTTCGCGGCTTACTTTCACGCCCTCGCGCACCACCAGCGGCGGGAGTTTGTTTACCACGGATGCTACCCTGTTCTGTACGTTCAGTGCTGCCTGGTTAGGATCGGTACCGAGATTAAACACTACCGATGGTGGCTTCACCATCGTTACCGGCGTCCGACTGCATATACTTCATGCCGGGAACGCCGTTCAGTGCACGTTCCAGTGGAATGAGCACCGATTTTACCATCAGCTCGTTGTTCGAACCCGGGTAATCGGCGGTAACGTTTACCTTGGGCGGAGAGATGGATGGGAACTGTGTAACAGGCAATTGGGTAATAGCCAGGATACCCAGGAATACGATAATCAGCGAAATAACGATCGATAGGAGGCCGCTGTATGAATTTATTAAACATTGATCTGTCATTAAGATTGAGCTACTATTCTGCTTTCAGGCGCAGATGTGATATCACTTCTTCCGGTTTCTCGAAATCGTACTCGATTTTTTCATCATCCTTTACTTTCTGAACGCCCTCGAGCAGGATTTTATCACCGTCCTGCAGGCCGCTCTGCACTACATACAGGTCGGGGAGTTCGCCGGTAATAACAATGTTGCGTGAGCGCGCCTTGCCGTCCTTATCGATCACGAACACATATACCTTATCCTGGATTTCGTAAGTGGCTTTCTGTGGAATGATCATGGCATTTTTCAGCGGCATGGTCATACGCACTTTACCGGTTTCGCCATGTTTCAGCAGTTTGTCAGGATTCGGGAAGCGCGCACGGAACGCGATGTTACCAGTTTCGCTGTCAAACTCGCTTTCGATGGTTTCTACGGCGCCTTTGTAAGGGAGTGGCTGGTTGTTGGCCAGCAACAGGTTTACTTTGGCGTCGCCACGGCTTTTGGCATTAGTTTGATAATCGAGATACTCGGGTTCGGAAACGTTGAAGTAAGCGAACATCTGGCTGTTGTCGGAAAGACTGGTCAGCAGCTCTCCTTCGTCGATAAGGCTGCCCAGTTTTTTAGGGATGCGGTCGATGGTGCCGTCAAAAGGTGCGCGTATTTCGGTAAAGGAAAGGTGCAGTTTAGCCAGGGATGCTTCTGCTTTAGCCTGTTCCAGTTTGGCCTGTGCCATGGCCTGCTCATTTTTGGAAACAACATTTTTGTCGACCAGCGCCTTGGTGTTCTGCAGTTCAATTTCCGCGGCGCTTACTTCTGCCTGCGCCTTCTGTAATTCAGCCTCATACAGCTTCGGCATGATCCGGAACAGTATTTGTCCGGCCTTTACGTACTGGCCTTCATCTACGTAAATCTGGTCCAGGAAACCTTTTTCCTGTGCCCTGATCTCAATGTTCCTTATAGAGCGGATTTGCGAAACATACTCTTTGGTAAAAGCAGGTGTCTACTCGTAAAGGGCTCGTTACGGCGTATTTGCCGGTTTCTTCTTTTTCTTCCTTTTTAGATACGCAGCTCGCCTGGGAAATTAAGGCCAGCAAGCCCGTAAACATGACAATTCTATTCATGATGTAATTGGATATTGAGCGGTTGGAATGCCCGGCAACGATCGTTGTCGGGGGAAGTAGTGAGGTAAGATTTGCAAACCCTACCCTGGGAACTGATGCAGGATCAGATCCTTAGTACCCTTTGGGTAATGTATTTATTGGAAAGAAGGTAGGAGTAAGGCTTGGGATTGGGGCGCCGGCGGAGCGAAAATGCTATGAGCAAAAGGCCTGCAAGCATTATATAGATACTGCCGATCAGCCGGTATTTGCGGGCGGCGCTGTTGGTCGGGTCTTCGTCTTCAACATTTTCGTTGATGAAGCAATTGTCCGCACGGTCAACTTTTACGTCTTTTACAACGCTGCTGCGGCTAACAAATTTTTGTTGATGAGATTTGTCGATGTCTTCCGCAATGGCATAACGTACATGCTGCACACCGGCATGCATGTAGTTATACCCTCCAAGCAGGAGGTAGCACAAGCACATCAAAAATATCATTACTCTCATCGGGATCAAAAGTAATAAACTTTATAGGTGTGCATTGCCTGGAGGGTATGCCGGACGGAAGATATAATTAGATTTTAATTTTCATGGTCAGATTTTAGCACAGATTTTAATCAAATTTTAAGTTGCTGCATTTGTATATCTGGCGGCTGCCTCAGTTTGGGAGTTACTGACCTACCCAGGTGTACGGATTGCCATCGATGAATAATACGCGCCCTGTTTTGGTGGCCGCAAACCATACGGGGTAAGTTTTCGGCACTCCTTCAATGTCGGAGAAATAGGCATTCCAATTGTCCTTCAGCTGATAATTGCCGGCCGACCTGGCTTTGGCGAACGTGGTGCCCCCGCCCGCTGAATTGGCGGTGAACAGCTGCCATTGGTATTTCATTTTACTGGAAAAGATGAATTCTTCTGTAGCGCTGTAACTGCTCATACCCACGCCCAATCCGGTGTACAGGCTGTAGTAGAAAGTGTTGGCGCCGAAGTTGTTTGTCCATTTTCCGGTGCTTTCCAGGTCGGTGGCCGCTACGGCAAAACGGTTGTAGTTGGCCATCACCCGCAGGGAATTAAACACGCTGCCGCTGGTGGACCAGTCAATCGTAACCGGATCGAGCCCGAATTGCGCTACGAACGTGGCTTTATCGGGTGTTACAAATTCTATCCAACCTGATTTCCCTTTCTTGAATAACGCAACGAACACGGTTTTGCTGGTGGCAATATCTGTTGCGGCTCCGTAACCAAGGTAGGCACGCTCGAAGTCCAGTGAAGGAGAAGCTACCGTAAAATTCTGCAGGTTGCTGTACCTCGAAGCCGACAGCAGGTTCCGGGCATTATTAACCAGCGGTTGTGGGTCGGCGGAAATTT
Organism: Chitinophaga sedimenti; assembly: GCF_023156195.1. GTDB lineage: Bacteria > Bacteroidota > Bacteroidia > Chitinophagales > Chitinophagaceae > Chitinophaga > Chitinophaga sedimenti. The sequence goes on along the minus strand of NZ_JAKUKA010000001.1, from coordinate 4,264,051 downwards.
CCGTAGCGGCATTGGGGTAATGCAGCAGTACTTTTACAGTTCCTTTATTCACCTCGGCCCAATTTTCCTTAATGGTGCTTGTCCAGCCGTCATCCCAGTTCGTGATCGTAAATTGATAGGTAGGTGTTTTAACGCCGGTCGGTGGATTGGTATCGTCGCTTCCGCCTTTGCTGCAGGCAGTGGCGATGAGGGCGGACAGTAACATGGGGGCGAGAAGTTTCATGGCTTGCTTTTTCTGTAAAGATCAGCAGCGATGGAGGGGCGGGCAATCCTTAAAAAGAGGATTTTAAAAAAGGAGCGCCTTAGAGCGCTCCATATATATATCATCTGGGCACGGGCAGCTGTGTGCTGATCGCGATTCTGTTCCATCCATTAATCACCACTACGGCCATAATGATCTGCGCAATTGCTTCTTCACTAAAGAATTGTTTAGCCAATGTATACGTACTGCTGCTCAAGCCATGTTGATGAATAAGCGTTACCTCTTCAGTAATAGCGAGCAAGACTTTTCTTCTGCTGCTGTAAAAGATCGGTTTCCCGCCAGGCGTTCAATAGAAACAGGCGCTGTGCGGTTTCGCCGTATTTCAGTGCATCTTTGGTGTGCATATCCGGGCAAAATGCACAGCTGTTGATCTGTGAAGCCCTCACCTTGATCAGCTCTTTTTGGATTTTGGTTAACTGTGTGTTTTCGAGAATTGCGGAGAGCCCATACATGGCTTTGAAAGCTGCGGGGAATGCGTGTTGAATATTGAGTCTGTTTTCCATTTGTGTTTTTTTTTTTATTTTGATAACACAAAGATGGCCCAAACGTTTCCCTAAAAAGTTAAGCTGGTTTAAGAAATAGGATGCCCGCCATTTTTTGCCAGCTTTTTCCGCAGCTCGCTCAGGTACTCTGGTGTGAACCCCAGGAACGAAGCCAGTATCTTTTGCGGGATGCGCTGCACAACTTCCGGGTAGGCGTTGGAAAAGTGAAGATAGAAGCGGTCTTTGGAGTAATCGAAAATGTACTTCACGCGAAACAGCGAGGCCGTATAGGCGCGTTCATACACCATCCTGAAATAGCGCTCCATGATCGGATGCGCTTTCAGTAAGGCTTCCATATTAGGTTTGGTGATACATAATACTTCGGCGTTTTCAATGGCCTGTACAGAAAACGTAGCTGTTATCCCTTTGTGAAAGGCATCGTGATCGGTCATCCACCAGTTTTCGATGGCGAACTGTATCGTTTGCTCGTTGCCGTTATCGGTGATGAAAAACATACGAAGTACGCCTTTTACGACGAAAAACAGCTGGTGGTTGTATTGACCTTCGGTGATGAGGTTTTCTTTCTTTTTATAATCAGCGGGGTGGAAGTAGAGGGCGATGTCTGCGGCTTCTTCGGGTGTGATGGGTATGTGTTTGGCGATATGTTGGTGGAGTGGTGTGGACATGGGTGTAAATTACGAAAAGAGAATAATTTGGCGAGTAGTGTCCGCTAAAACCGAGATCACGCATAATTTACAGTATACCCGCGCTACCCAGGACGCGAACACACAGGTACAGGCTGAGTACAGCCGGCAGGATTAATTGCCGGGGATGTTAAGGCGGCTAAAGATCCAGCTGACCCGCGAGGTGTTTATGAATGACTGATTTGTCAAAACTCCTTTTTATCTTGTGGGTAACCTAAAACCCGCCCCGTTGGAAAAATTTGTTAAAGCGCCTGCTCAAATTGCCGCCCGGCTGGAACACTGGTTCCATAAGTTTGTGGCCGTCGGGAAAGAACCAGATAATTTTGTCCTTTTTCCGGCATTGCCGGCAGCGGTACAGGAACAGCTCTATGCCGCCATGGCATTACCGGCCCGGGAAATTCCGATATGGACCATTCCTACCGGCCGTGCGGGGTTTAAGTTCTGGCATGTGACTAATAAATGTGACATGATCTGGTGTAAATATATTATTCAGGAAGACTAGCGCTATCTTTATTATCTAAAATTTTGTTCGATGAAAGCATTTCTGGGGATGGGGTTATTAGGCTCCAACTTTGTTAAACCATGTTGAAAAAGGGCGAAACTGTGCAGGTATGGAATCGTACTGCCGCCAGGGCTACGGCGCTGGAGCCATTTGGCGCAAAGGCATTTACGGATGCAGCGGATGCAGTACGTGGTGCGGATGTGGTGCACCTCGTGGTGAAGGACGATGCCGCGGTAGACGAAGTGTTGGCGAAGGCAGCACCGGGTTTACAGTCAGGGGCTATTATTATAGATCATACCACTACTACTACCGAAGGTGCGGTAGCACGCACAAAAAGCTGGAAAGATCGCGGATTTATTTACCTCCATGCGCCCGTATTTATGGGGCCCGCTAATGCTGCGGATAGCACCGGTTTTATGCTTGTATCGGGCGATCAGGACGTGGTGACGCGCCTTGAGCCACAGCTGGCTAAGATGACCGGTAAGGTATTGAATTTTGGAGCGGAAGAAGGCCGTGCAGCATCCATGAAGTTGTTGGGTAATGCTTTTCTTGTAACACTTACTGCCGGTCTGGCCGATACGCTTATGCTCGCAAAGGCTTTGCAGGTGCCGCTGGATGATTTAAGCACCTTGTTCAGCGCCTGGAATCCCGGTACGATGTTGCAGGCCCGTATGCAGCGCATGTCTAAAGGGAATTATGATGATCCTTCATGGGAGTTGAACATGGCCCGGAAAGATACTGGTTTGTTTATTAAAGCTGCTGAAGCCGCGGGCACGCCACTCGCGGTGATCCCATCCATTGCAAAGGAGATGGATAAGTGGATCGGGCGTGGTCATGGGACCAATGACTGGACGGTCATTGGGAAAGATGCGGTATCCTGAATACTTCATATAAAACAAATCCCCGGCACTCAGGCGCCGGGGATTTGTTCTCAACATGCGTTCAGTCTTTAGAGCACATGCTACGCCTTCTTCAGGCTAAAATATTTCATGGCTTCCACCATCACTTCCACACTCTCGAGCGGGAGCGCATTGTACAGGGAGGCGCGGAAGCCTCCTGCCAAACGGTGGCCTTTAATGCCTACGATATCTTCTTTTTGCAGAATTTCAGGAATTCTTCTTCCAGCTCGGCTTTGTCGATCGTGAAGGTCACGTTCATTTTGCTGCGGTCGTCTTTGTTCGGCACATTAGCGCGGAACAAAGGGTTGTGGTCGATTTCGTCGTACAGCAGGGCGGCTTTTTTGCATTGATTTTTTCAATGGCGGCAACGCCTCCCTGGTCACGCAACCAGCGCAGGGTGAGCATGGAAATGTATACGGAGAATACCGGCGGTGTATTCAACATAGAGCCGTTCTCGATATGTAAGCGGTAATCCAGCATCGTGGGGATTTTACGGGTTACCTTACCGAGGGCGCTTTTACGTACAGCAACCATGGTAGCACCGGCGGCGCCCATGTTTTTTTGTACGCCCGCATAAATCAGTGTGCACTTGTTAAAGTCCATCTGGCGGCTGAGTATATCGCTGCTCATATCGGCAATCAGTGGTACTTCCGTTTCGGGGATAGTAGACCATTGGGTACCGTATATGGTATTATTCGTAGTAATGTGCAGGTACTTCGCCTGTGGCGGTACTGCAAGTTGTTTGGGGATAAAGTTGTAGTTGCTGTCCTTCGAGCTTCCGGAAACATCCACATAGCCAAAGAGTTTAGCCTCTTTGATGGCTTTGTTGGACCATACACCGGTATCTACATAAGACGCCGTTTCGCCACTTTCAAGCAGGTTCATAGGAACTTGCATGAACTGGGTGCTTGCGCCACCATGCAGAAATAATACTTCGAAGTCGTCTTCCAGTTGCATCAGGCTTCTTACCAGGGAACGGGCTTCCTCCATCACGGCAGTGAAATGTTCCGTACGGTGGCCGATCTCCGGGATAGACATCCCTGTCCCTTCAAAGTCGATCAATGCTTTACTGGCTTTGTATAAAACCTCGTTAGGTAATACCGAAGGACCAGCGTTAAAGTTGTGCACCTTCATGTTGCGATCTAAATTGAATACGTTGTTTGTATTTTCCACGTTCATGGTTTTTCGAAGGAATTTGGTAAAATAATAAACGGTATAGTTACCGGTAGGATGGTGGCTGAGGACAGGTTAAAAAGATAGAGCAACAAAGATAGCGTAACTTATTCACAATTCTTAGTGCTCTCTTCCAAATATTTTACCTGCCTGGAACCCCTGTTCCAATTGCTCCTGCTCCTTTTCCACTACGTCCGGAAGTTTAGTATTGTTAATCATTTGCAAAGGCGGCTGTCCCGCGTTTGCCCACGCAGTATACCAGCAGCAGGCCACGGCCAACATGGCCGACCGCATCCGACGCTCCACCATGTCGCCCATTTTATGATTATACGCTTTCGTGTAGTCACTGGCGTAACTACGTGTCAGTTTGCCCTTCCTGTTCTCCCAGGCGTAGCGTGCATCGGCAGGCCAGCTTTGGCTGAGCCGTTTTTCTATCATCAATACACTGTCTGCCGCCGCGGCGCTTTCGCCGATCACGCGCCAGATAAATGCCCGCGGCTCCCGGATGTAGGCGGCTTTTCCCGCCCAGACATCGAATTCCGCGTCGGCCAGCAGTTCGGGAATGCGCGACTCCCACAGGCCGTGGATGCCGTGCTGCCCCGTCAGTTGACCATTATGGTTGGCGGTGCTGTGCAGCGGTACATGCGCATCCGCCACATAGTGGCCTAATTCAGCAGAAACTTTTAGGATAGCCGCCACGTCGCGGCATATAAACGCTGCCGTAAGCCGGTACATCATGGTTTCGAAATGCCGGGGCAGCACCCCGTGCGGTTGCAGGCTGTCAAGCCCAAACTTTGCCACGGCCTGTTTCCATGGAATAGCCAGGCTGTCCCGCATCTGCGGCGGATAATGGTCCAGGTCGATATAGTGGCGCGGTCCCTCGTCCGGTAGCAGGTAGCGCCGCTTGTCCGGGTCGGTGGAATGCTTCACCGGGTAGTCCGTGTGCAGTTTGTAAAATGCCACCATGGACGGCGGCAACGAATAAATAGCGTGGCGGTTAATTTTCTCGTGCCCGAAAAAGCCCCAGGCAATAGCAAGTAACGGCACGGCCAGAAAGGCGATAATACAGATGATACGGGTTAACATGTTCGAAGCCGTTAAGGTCGGCCTGGAATAAAGTTAACACATCATCCTATTGTTAACCAAATATTTTTACTTAATATTTTTCTAGTACATATATACATTGGAAGGGGTAAAATTATTTATCAACAATAACGAAAAGCCAACAACCGCAAGGATTCGTGGCTGTCATATCTCCCTTGATAAAATTATGATTGTACCGCCGGATGCTCTGTAATGGTCGTAACCCCGCCCGATACAGCGAATTTCATGGCATCGCCCGCCGAAATATTCTCCAGCTCGCGGATTTTCTCCTTTCTTACCATAAATACTTTACCTGTAATGGCATAGGCGTGAGGCACATATACCGCCAGGTACCCCTCCAGCCCGAAATTGCTGACATCGTTCTGGGTGATAAAGCCCATCTCCCACACATCCTCGCCGTAAACGTTGACCAGCACCGGATGATCGAATTTCTTTTTCTCACCCACAAAGGCATCGAACACATCTTTAACAGACGAGTAGATATATTTAATAAAGGGGTGCGCTCGATCATATGCCCGAACATGTCGAACAGTCGGCTGATAATGAAGGAGGAACTCAGGTAACCCACGCCCACTACCATGATCAGCACAAAGGCGAAGCCCACGCCCCGGTATCTCACAAACTTTAGGGTAGAGTTATCTGCAATCAGGTCGCGCGGCAACAGCCCGTCTATCGTGTTAAATGCCCAATATAGGGTGAACATGGTGACTCCAATGGGAGCCAGGATCAATAATCCCTGGAAAAAATAGCGCAAGAGGCGCGAAAATAATTTCTTGATACTTGTTTTAGCAGACATGGTGTGTGTTAATTATATGTAAGGCTGTAATGATCTGTGTCTACAGCTTTTATGGTATTTTTCTCATGCTCCGGGCGTTGTTTAGCGGATATCGCGGCAAAATTAGACTAAATCCACAGCTTCTCCCATTCCCGAAATAAATCTAAAAAAATGCTATGGAAACTTTTGTGGTTTAAAAAGTTTCCATAGTTTTGTTAAGCATTTACAAAGCGTTTAAAAATTACCCATGGAAGTACAAGAAAGAATCCTGGATACTGCTTTTACTCTATTCCGGCAGTATGGCACACGCTCTGTTACGATGGACGACATATCCGTCCGTATGGGGATTTCAAAAAAACGCTGTATGCAAATTTTGCGGACAAAGATGACCTGGTGCTGAATGTAATGAGCCGTCACCTTCAATTGATGGAAGACCAGTGTAACAGTGGCCGCCAACAATCGGCCAACGCGCTTGAAGAGATGTTCCCGGTGATGAAGATGCTGGATGAACGCCTTAGAAACATGAACCCCGTAGCGATGTTAGACCTCCAGAAGTTTCATGCCCGCGCCTTTCAACTGTTCCAGACCCATCGTAATGTTTTTCTGCTCGACTTTATCCGGAATAATATGGAAAGAGGTATTGCAGAAGGATTGTATCGCCCGGACCTGGAGATAGATATTCTTAGCCGTTTTCGTACCGCCTGCGTGATGTTTTGTGTACAACCCGATGTGTTTCCGATGCAGACGTACGATATGAGTAAGGTGCAGCTTGTGCTGCTGGAGCATTTTCTGTTTGGCTTAGTGACAAAAGAAGGATACGAATTGATCGAAACATATCGAAAACAAAGACCCTAATAAATATCAGGAAATATGCAACTACAACGGAAGCTCATCGGTTTACTGGGAGCGATGATGCCGCTGGCCGCTGGTGTGTACGCGCAACAGAAGCCGACGGTAACTACTGACGTGCAGCCATTGTCCATACAACAGGCCATTGACTACGCACTCGCCAATCGGAACACTATCAAAACTGCCAAGCTCGATGAACTGATCGCCCTGGCCCGCAACAAGGAAGTGTCGGGTATGGCGTTGCCGAATCTCAGCGCCACTGGTAGTTTCCAGGACAATCCGGTCATCCAGAAACAATTGATCGACGCATCAAACTTCAGTGATACCATTCCCAAAGGTACGCTGGTTCCATTTGCGTTTGGATTGAAGTACAACGCCCTGGGACAGGTGAACCTCCAGCAGGTTTTATTCGATCCAAGCGTGATGGTGGCCCTTCAGGCGCGTAAAACGCTGGAAGAACTGGCGAACAAAAACGTGGTAAAAACAGAGATCGATGTGAAAAGCGATGTGTACCAGAGCTACTACCAGTGCTCTCTGCCCAGAAGGCCCACAAGTTTCTCAGTGAAAATATCACCCGCCTCGATAAGATGCTGGGGAAACAAAAGAAATCTATAATAATGGTTTGGCCGAAAAGCTGGATGTAGACCGCCTGACGGTTCAGGTAACCAATCTTCGTACCGAAGAACGGAAGCTGGCCAACTCCATTGATGTGACCATCGCTACCCTGAAATACCAGATTGGCATGCCGCTGAAACAGCAGATCATTCTTACTGATACGCTGGACGTAAACCAGGTGAAAAACATCGGCGAAGATGGTTCCTTTACCTACAACAACCGCATCGAATTCCAGATGCTGGATGCACAGAAAAGGGCGAACGAGTATGACCTGAAACGTTACAAACTGGCGCATCTCCCGACACTGGCAGCTTTTGCCAATGCCGGCGCATCAAGGCAGTCGAACACGTTCAACTACTTCAAAAGTGAAATGTGGTACGGCTACGTGGCCTGGGGTTTAAATCTGAATGTGCCCATCTTTAATGGTAACCAGCGCAGACGCCAGACAGACCAGGCTTTCCTGAGACTGGAAAAATCGGAAGTAGACCTGGATAATATCCGCCAGGTGATAGATATGGAACGGGAAACTTCAGCCATTACTTTTAAAAACAATGTGCTAACGCTGGACGCGCAGGATCAGAACATGCACCTGGCACAGGACGTACTGGAAAGTACCCGCATTAAATATCGTGAGGGAGTGGGATCCAGCATAGAAATGATTACGGCCGAAAATGATCTGCTGACCGCACAAAGCAATTACTTCGCTGCTTTGTACGAGGCTATCAAAGCTAAAATCGCTTACCTCAAAGCCAATGCAAAACTTTAACAACACTAACAATCGCGCTTTAAAATCTATAGATATGATTAAAAGATATTTTTCACTGCTGATGTTCACCGCTGTTCTTGCTGCATGTGGCGGTGGTGAAGAAAAGAACCCGGAAAAGAAACTGCTGAAGCTGAAACAGGACCGTGCAAAGCTGGATAAAGAGATTGCCGAACTGGAAAAGAAAACGAAAGATACGGCCAATGTAAAACAGAAAACAGTAACCGTTGCCACCGTGCAGGATACGCTGTTTGAGCATTATATCGATGTGCAGGGCAGCATCGATGCCCGTGAAAACGTAGACGTTAGCGCAAAAAGTCCGGGTGTGATCACTAACATTTATGTGCGCGAAGGTCAGCAGGTAAGCAAAGGCCAAATGCTGGCGCAAATTGATGACCAGGTGATGCGCTCCAATATTGCGGAAGTGAAAACGCAGATGGACCTCGCCAACATTGCTTTTGAGAAACAACAGCGTTTGTGGAACCAGAAAATTGGTACCGAAATGCAATACCTGACAGCTAAAAATCAGAAAGAAAGCCTGGAAAGAAGGCTGGCTACGCTGAATGATCAGCTGGCGTTGAACCGCATTGTGTCGCCGATTTCCGGAACGGTAGATGCGGTGATCGCGAAACTGGGTGACCAGGCTGCACCGGGCGCTCCCTCGTTCCGTGTAGTGAATACGAGTAACCTGAAGGTGGTGGCGAATGTAGCAGAAAGCTATGCTGGTAAAGTCAAAACAGGAGATCCTGTTGTGATCGTGCTGCCGGACATCAACAAAGAGATCCGCACTAAAATCGCATTCGCGTCCAAAGTGATCGATCCGCTGAGCCGCACCATTAAAGTGGAAATTCCACTTTCTCCCGACGCAAATCTGCGCCCAAACATGATCGCACAATTGAAAATCGTCGACTACGTCGCGTCTAACGCTGTGGTAGTGCCGGTTGGTGTGTTACAATACTCCATGGGCAAGCCTTACGTGATTACGGCTGGTAACAGCAACGGCAAAATGATAGCCCAACGTAAAAACGTAGAACTGGGACGTACTTATAATGATAAAGCGGAAATCAAAAGCGGTCTGCAGGCCGGCGAAAAGATCGTTACCACTGGTTTCCAGGGATTGAACGACAACGACCTGATCAAACTGTAAGTGTATCTCCGCAGCTCATCATGCTAAAAGTATTTTATGAAAGATTCAAATAAAGAGTTTAAAATCACCAGTTGGGCGGTCGATAATAAGGTCAGCATTTATGTGGCCACGATCATCCTGTCGCTGGCGGGCATCTTTGCCTACCAGTCGCTGCCTAAAGAACAGTTTCCCGAGGTGGTGTTTCCGCAGTTCTATATCCAGACGGCTTACTTTGGTACTTCCCCGGAAGATATGGAAACGCTGGTGACCAAGCCCATCGAAAAGCAACTGGGCGGTATTTCCGGTGTAAAGGAAATCAAGAGCACATCCATGCAGGACTTTTCTATCATCACGATTGAATTTAATACGGATGTTAATATAGAAACGGCCCGGCAGGAGGTACGCGAAAAGGTAGACGATGCTAAAACGGACCTGCCGAATAACCTCGACCAGGAGCCGCAGATCATGAAGATTGACGTGTCGCAGATACCGATCATGAACATTAACCTGTCCGGTGACTTTGACCTGCAATCGTTGAAGAAGTATGCAGATGAAATGCAGGACAGGGTAGAAGCCCTGACGGAAATTACGCGTGTGGACATCATTGGCGCGCTGGACCGTGAAATTCAGATCAATCTGGATAAATACAAAATGGACGCGGCTAAGATCAGCTTTGAAGATGTAGCGGGCGCCATCGCGAACGAAAACCGTACAGTGTCCGGCGGTCAGGTAACACTGGATGGACAGAAGCGTACACTGAGCGTGAAAGGCGAATATAAAGATCCGACTAAAATTCAGAACATCGTAGTGCGCGGCTCGTCCGGCGCGGTTGTATACTTGAAAGACATTGCAGACGTAGTGGATGGTTTCAAGGAACAGGAAAGCTACGCACGTCTTGGCGGTAAAAATGTAATTACGCTCAACGTAATTAAACAAAGCGGTAAAAACCTGATCGATGCTTCGGATAAAATCCAGAAGATCGTAAAAGAAATGCGTGAAAACTACCTGCCGAAAGGCCTCGAGGTAGTAATTACCGCGGATCAGTCGGACTCCACCCGCGTTACCCTGCACGACCTGATCAACACCATTATCATCGGCTTTATCCTCGTAACCGTGATCCTGATGTTCTTCATGGGCGCTGTGAATGCGATTTTCGTGGCATTGTCCGTGCCGATCTCCATGTTTATCGCGTTTATTGTGATGCAGATTACAGGCATTACACTGAACATGATGGTGCTCTTCTCCTTCCTCCCGGCATTGGGTATTGTGGTGGATGATGCGATCGTGGTAATCGAGAATGTGCATCGTATCTTTTACGAAAGGAGAGACCTGGGCATCGTGAAAGCTGCAAAAATGGCGGCTGGCGAGGTATTCCTGCCGGTATTCTCCGGTACGTTAACGGTGTTGGCGCCGTTCGTGCCATTGCTGTTCTGGCCCGGCGTTATCGGTGAGTTCATGAAATATCTGCCTATCACTCTTATTACTACGCTGATCGCTTCGCTGATCGTGGCCTATGTAATTAACCCGGTATTTGCGGTGGATTTCATGGACCGTCATGAGGGTGAAAATCATCCCAAACCGAAATTTGACAAGACGTTTACGATAATTTCCATCGCGTTTGCAGTAGCAGCCTTAATTGGTTATGGCATCGGTATCGGCGTAGGCAATTTTATCGTAGTGATGTATCTGCTCGTGGTGTTGGAGAGATTCTGGCTTGGCGGTGTGGCGCGTTCGTTCCAGCATAATTTTTGGCCACGTATTCAGAACTCGTACAGCCGTTTCCTGGAGAAGTGTCTGCACGGCTGGCGCCCTGTACTGGCCCTGGTTGCTACGTTCGTCCTGCTAATATTCAGCCTGTTCCTAACGGCTGTCCGCAGCCCGAAGGTTGTATTCTTCCCCCAGGCCGATCCCAACTTTATCTACGCTTACCTGGAACTGCCGAATGGTACCGATCAGAAATATACCGACTCTATTACAGCTATCGTGGAAAAGAGAATTGTTGGTGTTGTGGGTGAAAAGAACCCGCTGGTAAAATCCATCATCTCCAACGTTGCTGTTGGTGCGGGTGATCCCAGCCAGATGGACCAGAGCGTGCAACCGCAGAAAGGTAAAGTGACCGTGGCCTTCGTGGAGTTCGGGCAGCGTAACGGCGCATCCACCGTGGCGTACCTGGATAAGATTCGCCAGGCCGTAAAAGGCATTCCCGGCGCGGATATCACTGTTGAGCAGGAACAAGGCGGACCTCCCACTGGTAAACCCATCAACATCGAAATTTCGGGTGATGATTTTGACCAGCTGACCGGTACCGCCGATCGCCTGAAACGTTACCTCGATTCACTTTCTATTGGTGGTGTGGAAGAACTGAAAAGCGACTTCCAGGCGAACAAACCTGAAGTAATTGTGGTGATTGACCGCGAACGCGCCAACCGCGAAGGAATTTCAACTTACCAGATCGGCGGTGCGCTGCGTAGCGCGTTGTACGGACTCGAAGTATCTAAGTTCCGCGATCCGGAAGACGACTACCCGATCATGGTGCGTTTCAAAGAAGATCAGCGTAACAATATTAATATGCTGCTGAACATGAATATCACTTACCGTGATATGAACATGGGCGGCCAGATCCGCCAGGTGCCTTTGTCTTCCGTGGCAGACATCCGCTACAGTAACACCTATGCAGGTATCAAACGCATTGACCAGAAACGCGTGATCACTCTGTATTCTAACGTACTGTCCGATTATAACGCCAATGAAGTGGTGCAAAACATCCAGACGGCGATCGACGAATTTGGTCAGCCCGATGGCATTATGATTAAAATGACCGGTGAGCAGGAAGACCAGATGGAAACGATGAACTTCCTGGTAGGCGCCTTGCTGAGCGCAGTAGGCCTGATGATGATGATCATGGTTATCCAGTTTAACTCTATGGGCCGCGCATTGCTCATCCTGCTGGAAGTGTTTTTCAGTATCATCGGTGTGTTCCTTGGCTTCTCGATCTTCGGTATGGATATCTCCATCGTAATGACCGGTGTAGGTATCATGGCGCTGGCGGGACTTGTAGTACGTAACGGTATCGTACTCGTGGAGTTCATCGATCTGCTGGTGATGCAGGGCACGCCTGTACACGAAGCAGTAGTGGAAGCCGGCCGTACCCGTATGACGCCGGTATTGCTGACCGCGATCGCTGCGATCCTTGGTCTGATTCCGCTGGCCGTAGGTTTGAACATCGACTTCGCCGCGCTGTTCTCTACCGGTAACCCGCATATCTATTTCGGTGGCGATAACGTGGCGTTCTGGGGACCGCTGGCCTGGACCATGGTATTCGGTCTGATCTTCGCGACCTTCCTGACCCTGATCCTGGTACCAACGATGTATTACATGAACAAACGTGTGATCGACATCCTGGACGTGTATGGCTGGCCCCGTGGTTTGAAATATGTACCGTTCCTGCCGTTGTTCCTGAAGTTATTCTCCCGGAAAGAAACGCTGCACAGGTTGCACGACGTGAATTACCAGTCGGAGAAGCCGTATAACTTCTTCAACAGCCAGGCGCATGACGAGCAAAATAAAGAGCATGCAAGGTCTGGTAACGGTGTGCATGCGGAATATAAAAACTAGTTGTTTTTTTAATTAGAGCAAACAGTGTAACAGTTGTAGGTTTAACAGATCGCCGTCCTGATTCTTCAGGACGGCTTTTTTATGGCAGGTTGGCTTCATGCGACATTGCCACAGTCTGCTACATATATTAATATTTATAAAAGGTAACCATGGTAATCGTCCGATTTCGTATCTTGCCCCTGCAATTGAAAAATCTATCAACCCGACCTTATGCCGCAGAACCACGAAATTGATTATCGCATCTTTGGTGAAGAAATGCAAATCGTTGAAATTGAGCTGGATCCACAGGAAACTGTGATCGCAGAGAGCGGTAGTTTCATGATGATGGACCAGGAAATCCAGATGCAAACCATGTTCGGCGACGGTTCTCAGGCCAACCAGGGTTTTCTCGGTAAATTGATGAGTGCCGGTAAAGGCTGCTCACCGGCGAAAGCCTCTTTATTACCGCCTTCACTAATGCCGGTTATGGCAAAAACGCGTCAGCTTCGCTTCTCCCTATCCTGGTAAGATTATTCCAATGGACCTTTCCCTGCTTGGCAACAAGATAATTTGCCAGAAAGACGCGTTTTTGTGCGCGGCGAAAGGCGTGAGTGTGGGCATCGAGTTTCAGCGTAAATTGGGTACCGGTATTTTTGGCGGCGAAGGTTTTATCATGCAGAAACTGGAGGGCGATGGCTCCGGCTTTTGTACATGCAGGTGGCATGGTGGTGGAAAGGAACTGGCGCCCGGCCAGGTAATGAAGCTGGATACGGGTTGTCTGGTGGCCTACACCCAGAACATCGATTTTGATATTGAATTTGTACGTGGTATCAAGAATATGGTGTTCGGTGGCGAAGGGCTCTTCTTCGCAGTGTTGAGAGGGCCTGGTAAGGTTTGGGTGCAGTCGCTCCCGATCAGTCGTTTAGCCAGCCGGGTATTGGCTTATGGCGGTCCCGGAGGCAGACGGGAAGAGGGCAGCATCCTGGGCGGACTGGGCAATCTGCTGGACGGCGATTGATAAAAATTAAGCTTTGATTATTGAATAATTAGCTTATCTTTATTGGAGCAGGCCACTGTTAACCTGATTCGGAAGATGAAAAACCAACCTGCAAATAAATATTAATACGTAAGGAGTAATAGTATACTAATATAAGTTTAAGATAGACATGCGCCGGCAATAGGAAACCGGATAACGCGTTTTTTTAAGAGAGATATGCAATCATTTGAAGCATCACTAGCGTACGCCAGGCAACAAGACGAGCAGGATGAATTGAGAGGGTTTAGAAATGAGTTCTTTTTCCCGCAACATAATGGTAAAGACGCAATTTATTTTTGTGGGAATTCTCTGGGATTGCAGCCCAGGGGCGTACAGGCAGCCATCGAGCAGGAATTGGCCGATTGGCGGGAAGTAGCGGTAGAAGGATATTGGAAAGCAAAAAATCCCTGGTTATTCTACCATCAACAGTTTAGTAAGACATTATCAGAAATAGTAGGCGCGAAGGAAACCGAGGTATCAGTGATGAATACCCTTACCGTGAACCTTCACCTTATGATGACCAGCTTCTACAGGCCTACCGAAGCAAGGTATAAGATCGTGGTTGAAAAAGGAGCATTTCCCAGTGATCAGTACGCGGTAGAGACGCAGGCAGGGCATCACGGCCTTGAACCGGATAGCACCATAGTTGAAATTTCACCTCGTCACGGCGAAAGTATCCTTCGGACAGAAGATATTTTGCAAATTATTAACGAACATAATACTAGTATTGCGTTAATATTGCTGGGCGGAATACACTACTACACGGGTCAGTTATTAGATATGCAGGCTATCACTGCCGCGGCGCATAACGTTGGCGCTATCGCAGGTTTCGACCTCGCGCACGTTGCAGGCAATGTTCCGTTGAAGTTACATGATTGGGAAGTAGATTTTGCCGTCTGGTGTTCTTATAAATATTTAAATGGTGGTCCGGGTGCTGTTGGCGGTGTTTTTGTACACGACAAACATGCATCGGATCGTAACTATCCACGGTTTGGCGGTTGGTGGGGGAACGAAGAGAGTACCCGCTTCCGCATGGAAAAAGGATTTATCCCTAAAGCCGAGGCCTCAGGATGGCAACAAAGTACTGCCCAGGTCTTCAATATGGTTTCGCTTAAAGCTTCACTGGAATTGTTCAATGCCGCTGGTATTAACAGGTTACGGGAAAAGAGCATCAGGTTAACCAACTATCTTGAATTCCTGCTGGAACAATTAAAAGATATTGATCTAGAAATAATTACACCTAAAAATTGTAATGAAAGAGGTGCCCAGTTATCCTTGTTATTTAAAGAAAAAGGAAAAGAAATCCATGAAAGGATGACCGAGGCCGGTATCGTAGTAGATTGGAGAGAACCGGGAGTGATCAGGGTATCTCCAGCACCTATGTATAACTCTTATGAAGATGTCTTTCATTTTTATGAAATCATCGAAAAAATTGCTTCAAAACGTTTTTAATCAAGTAAGATGAACTTTGAGAGAAATGAACGCCCCCGAAAGTACTCTCCAGATTCCAATGGAGGAGATCAAGAACCCAACCAAAACCGGGAAGGTGGCTTTAACAGTCAATCCGATTTTAACAAGGATGGTGACCGCGGTTTTAACCGGGGCGACAGAGATTTAGGTCGTTTCAACAATGATCGTGACCGCGACGGCGGTGGCTATGGACGCGATCGGGACGGCAGCGGCGGCGGATATCGTCCGCGCGACAATAATGGTGGTTACGGCGGCGGTCGTGACAATAGCGGTGGCGGCGGCTACGGCGGTGGCGGTGGATACCGCGACCGTGAGGGCGGCGGCGGTTATCGCGATCGTGATGGCGGCGGCGGCTACGGCGGTGGAAACCGTGGTGGCGGCTACGGTGGCGGCGGTCGCGAAGGCGGCGGCGGTTACGGCAATCGCGAAGGCGGTGGCGGCTATGGCAACCGTGAAGGCGGTGGTGGTTACGGCAATCGCGAAGGCGGTGGCGGCTACGGCAACCGTGAAGGCGGTGGCGGTTATGGTAATCGCGGCGGTGGCGGCTACGGCGGCAATCGTGACGGTGGCGGCTATGGCGGTGGTTATGGCGGCGGCAATCGGGGTGGCGGTGGCTACGGCAACCGCGAAGGCGGTGGCGGTTATCGCGATCGTGATGGCGGTGGTGGCTATGGCAACCGTGAAGGCGGTGGCGGCGGCTACAATCGTGGCGGCGGCGGTGGCTACGGCGGCGGTAATCGCGGCGGTGGTGGTTACGGCGGCGGCAATCGCGGCGGCGGTGGCTACGGCGGCAATCGCGGTGGCGGCGGTGGCTTCCAGCGCAGACAAGGCGGTGGCGGCTTCGGCGGCGGCTCCAGGGGAGCCAAGAGTGGATAACAAAATCTACTTTATCGCTTTACTGCCCACAGCAGAAGTAGGTAAAGAGATCATCAAAATAAAGCAGGAATTTGCTGAAAACTATGGCCCGATGTACGCGCTGAAAGTGCTCCCGCACATCACGCTCCAGGTGCCATTCACTGCTGATCCGGCACTCGAAAGATCTTTCTGCGATGAACTCACAGAGTTTGCCAAAACGCAGGCGCCTTTCGAAGTGTCGCTCAACGGCTTCGGTACTTTCCCGAATAAACAAAACCGCGTTCTGTTCATTAACGTTGAAAAGAGCGAAACCATGAGTGCTATGCACCGTCAGCTGATCAACTTCCTGCGTAAGGAATTTGGCTTCAGTACGATGCTGGCGCGCACTGGCTTCACACCTCACGTTACCGTGGCGTTCAAAGACCTCATGGACGACCAGTTCGATAAAGCATGGCCGGAGTACGAGAATAAAGAGTACAAAGCCAGCTTTAAGGTAAGCAACCTGTACTTCCTCCGCCACAACGGCAAATCATGGGAAGTGCTGCAGAAATGCAAACTCGGCGGCGCTTGATAAAAGCCTCGTCCTGATATGATACGAAAAACGCCGCAGCTATCCGCTGTGGCGTTTTTTATTTGATGTCAATATCAACTTAAAAAGTAAAGCCGGCCATGCTTATCGCATGTGCCGGCTTTGATTAACCCCTATGAAAACCAACTATTGCTCTAATTTAATGTCGCCAAGGTCGGTAGACTTACCATCTTCTACTTTCACATCCGTGATAGTAGCATCTTTGTACGGATCTTTACCGTCAATGATGATAGTGTAAGTTCCGGATTTGGCGTTAGTGAAAGAAAATGCGCCGTCTGAAATAGCTGCTTTCAGCGTATCAGCACCAGCTACCGCCCAGGCTTCCGTAGCACCATCTGCAGGTGTTACTTTACCGGCGATTGCGCCGCCATCAATTCCTTTAAATGCGAATGCACCAATGGCTACCGCGGCTACTGCTAACATGCTTAATTTAGTCTTTTTCATAGCATACAATTTTAAATGGTTCAATAAAGAATGGTTATGTATATATGGTTAAAATGAATGACTGAATCGTTAGGTTTTATCACATTTCAATCGTTGCTTGTATGAGAGATAAGACAACTACCATGCCCATAAGTGCCAGATAATCTGCAACAAAAGTATTTAACATTTTCTTAGATTCACTTTAACATTATAGGGGATCATTTTAGGATTTCCGCTTTTGATTACTACTTGGATCAGTAATTCGATAACTTGCACTCCCATTAATGAGCGTGGAAAAGTGTGAAAAGTCTACCATATTTGTGTACTTTTGGGCACGGAATACGTAATTATCCGTAGGGATAACCGAAACTAAGCGGGCGAATGCCTAATTTTGCATTATTAATAGAACAATCCGAAATGTCAAATACATCCATACAACAGATAGAAGACGTCGTGATCAAATTTGCCGGCGATAGTGGTGATGGTATGCAGCTAACAGGTAGCCAGTTTTCGAACAACACGGCGCTTGTAGGTAACGACCTGAGTACTTTTCCCGACTTCCCGGCGGAAATCCGCGCCCCGCAGGGTACACTCGCGGGTGTGAGCGGCTTCCAGCTGCACTTTTCTTCTAACCGCATTTTTACGCCAGGCGATGCCTGCGACGTACTGGTTGCAATGAACGCGGCTGCGCTTAAAGCCAACCTGAAAGGGCTGAAAAAGGTGGTATCATCATCGCCAACTCAGATGGCTTCGACGCTAAAAACTTGCGCCTGGCTAACTATCCCGATGGCGTTAATCCGCTCGAAGATGACTCGCTTAAAGCATATGAGCTGCACACGATCGATGTGACAAAACTCACCCGCGAGGCGCTGAAAGAAACTACCTTGGGCATGAAGGAGAAAGACCGTGCGAAGAATATGTTCGTACTGGGCTTTATCTATTGGCTCTACAACCGCGACATGGAAAGCACCGAAAACTTCCTTCGCGATAAGTTCGGCAAGAAGCCGGAGATCCTGGAAAGTAACCTGAAAGTGCTGCATGCGGGTTACAACTTCGGTGATACCGTGGAAGCCTTCACCACCCGTTATAAGGTAGAAAAGGCCCGCATGGAGGCCGGTACCTACCGCAGTATTACCGGTAACACCGCGCTTGCTTATGGTCTCATCGCGGCCGGACAAAAATCGAAACTGCCGCTGTTCCTGGGTACTTACCCGATTACGCCGGCATCCGATATCCTGCACGAGCTGAGCCGCTTTAAAAACTTTGGCGTACGCACCTTCCAGGCAGAAGATGAAATTGCAGGCATCAGTTCCGCAATTGGTGCTTCCTATGGTGGTCACCTTGCTATTACGACTACTTCCGGCCCCGGTATGGCACTGAAAGGTGAGGCCATGGGCCTGGCAGTAATGCTGGAAATTCCGCTGGTAATAGTAGATATCCAACGTGGCGGCCCATCTACCGGTCTGCCTACGAAAACAGAGCAATCCGACCTGCTGCAGGCCTATTACGGCCGTAATGGCGAATGTCCGATGCCTATTGTATCTGCCTCCACGCCCTCTGATTGTTTTGAGGCTGCGTTTGAAGCTACCCGCATTTCCCTGCAACATATGACGCCGGTAATTTTACTGAGCGACGGTTATATTGCCAATGGTGCAGAACCCTGGCGCTTCCCGAAAAGTGCAGATCTGCCTGAAATTCCGGTGACCTTCAAAAGAGGATTGGAAGAGGGCGAAGAACATTTTTATCCATACGAGCGTGATGAGAAACTGGTACGGCCGTGGGCTGTACCGGGTACGCCCGGACTGGAGACCGCATTGGTGGCCTGGAAAAACAGAATATTACTGGTAATGTAAGCTACGATCCGGAAAACCACCAGCAAATGGTGAAGATTCGCCAGAGAAAGTAGATCGCATTGCCGATCATATTCCTTTGCAAAAGGTGGAGTTAGGGCCTGAAAAAGGTAAAGTATTGGTGCTAGGATGGGGTTCTACTTACGGCGCGATTAAAAGTGCGGTGCTGGACCTGCTCGCCGAAGGCCACGAAGTAGCGCATGCACACCTGCGCCACCTGCGTCCTTTCCCGAAAAATCTCGCGGAAATACTGCACAGCTACGATCATGTACTGATCCCGGAGATCAACAACGGTCAGCTTATCCGCATTATCCGCGATGAGTTCCTGATTCCTGCGCAGGGGTATAATAAGATCATGGGCGTTCCTATCACGAAAAGTGAACTGGTGGTGCGCATTAAAGAAATGCTCGCCTAAAAAAAAAAAGTAAACGCATCAACAATAAATGAAAAGATCCTGTCCGGCGTTGGGCAGGATTTTTTTCGTACATTGATTTGGGTACCGTGCATTTTAAACCTGCAACCTATTTGAAAGTATGAAACGACTATTCCTTCTTAACGCCTTGTTATGTGTCCTGTTTTCGGTACAGGCCCAGTCTTTCAGGTACGAGGTGATCTTCAATAATAAAGTGGTGGGGGATATTAAAGTGAATCAGCGTAACAGCGGCGCCAACCGTTTTGTAACGCTGGCAAGTCGCGTCAAGATAAAAATGATAGCAAGCATCAGTGTGGATACAGACATCAGCAACGAGTACGAAAGTAATGTGCTGGTAAAAGCGAAAGCGGTGCGGTTAGGTAATGATACAAAAGAAACGTCTACTCAAAAACAGGATAAAGATTATAAAGTAGTACGGCAGGGAAAGGCGGCTGTGCTGGCGGAAGATAAGATCCATTTTTGTGTAACCGACTTATACATCACAGAACCCAAACAGGTGAAGTACGTGTATTCCGAAACGCTGGGGTGGCTGCTGCCGGTGCGGGATATGGGCCAACAGAAATACGAGATCACCATGCCCGACGGGAAAAAGAATATCTACCGCTATGCGGGAGGAAAGCTTGCCGAAGCTGAGGTAAACCACGTTATCGGCAAGGCCATCTTCCGCAGGGTAGAGGGTTAAACCGTTTGCTCCACGATCTGTCCCGTTTTTTTATCTTTTAAGATGAGTTTCTTGGCGCCGTAGTGCGTGGTTTCTTCTTTGATCAGGTAGTACTGCTCATTGTAATCCGTTTGCGGACGCATCTTTTCCACGCCTTCCTGTCCACGCCAGATATCCAGTTTTACCGGCTCCCACTGCTTGCTGGTGGCAGAGCGGTAGGCGGCATCCAGTACAGCGTTCACTACATATCCATCATAGAACGACTCGGCTGGTTCGCGGCCTTCTTCCATCGCGCGGAACATATCGGCGAACATATGATTGTAACCCAGTTCGTTCAGTTCGTCGCCTACGGGGAACAGCCAGCCGGTATTGCTTTCTGCTTTTTCAGCTACGTATTCGGCGCCCTTGCCGGTGGTGAACATGTCGAAGCCGGTACGCAGGAAGCTGTTCAGCCAGATGGTACCTTCAGAACCCATGATCTCATCGCGCAGATCGAGGCCGCCGCGGAAGGTCCAGCTTACTTCAAACTGGCCGATGGCGCCGTTCTCATATTTCACGAGGCCGATAGCATGATCTTCTGCATCAATAGGCTTTACCTGTGTATCGGCCCAGCACATTACTTCTACCGGTTTGATGTCTTTGCCAATAAAGCTGCGTGCGATCTCCACGCAATGGCAACCTAAGTCGAGGATACAACCGCCGCCTGCTTGTTCTTTATCCCAGAACCACTCGCTGTGGGGGCCAGGATGTGTTTCGCGGCTTTTGGCCCAGAGAATGCGGCCTAAAGCGCCGCTTTTCACGCTTTGCAGCGCCTTCAGGAACTTGGGGGTGTACACAAGGTCTTCGAGGTAGCCGTGGAAGATACCGGCCTTTTCTACAGCCTCCAGCATGCGTTTGGCTTCTTCTGCATTACGACCCAGGGGTTTGGTGCAGATCACTGCTTTTTTGTGTTTGCAGCAAAGGTTTACCGCGGTTTCGTGCAGGTTGTTGGGCAACGAAACACATACCACGGTAACGTCCGGGTGCGCGATGGCGGTTTCCATGTCGGTAGTCCAGTGCGGAACTTTGTAATCGTCGGCAAACTTCTTTGCGCTTTCTTCTCTTCTTGAATAGATGCTCACGATACTATCGCGGCTACGTTGTCCGAGCAGCGAATCGGCATAAAAACGGCCGATGAAGCCGGAGCCTAACATGGCAATACGTTGCATAAAGGGTACTTTTTTGACGTGGTGAAATCGATATAAAATGAAAACTCCGCAGCAAAAGGCCGGTTGGTATAAGGCTATCACTGCGGAGTTGTATAGAAAGCGTAAAATCTTAAGCCACCTGTTTTTAGTATCGCGGAACAGCAGCGTGAACAGGATAGCTACTACCAGCGCAATGCCGGCAGGGATCATCCAGATCATCTGCCATTTGTTGGCCGCGTCCTGGTAAGCATCGGTAATCAAACCGGCGATCCAGAAGCCGATGAGCATGCCCACGCCATAAGTAGCCAGTGTTACCAGGCCCTGCGCAGCACTTTTATATTGTTCGCCCGCCTGTTGATCGGTATAAATCTGTCCGGATACGAAGAAGAAGTCATAGCAGATACCGTGTAAGGCAATACCTGTAATCAGCATGAAGGTAAGTTCACCCGCGTTGCCGTAAGCAAACAGGGTATAACGCACCGCCCAGGCCAGCATACCTACCAGGATGGTCTTTTTAAAGCCAAAACGTTTGAAGAACACCGGCAGCGCCGGGATGAACAGGGCCTCGGAAATCTGGCCGATAGCCATTTTACCGGTTACGTTAGGCAAACCTGTAGACTCCGGAACGGATGCGCATTCTGATAGTAGAACGCCAGCGGAATACAGATCAGGATGGCGGATACGAAGAAAATGAGGAAGTTTTTGTTAGCCAGCAGCTTAATGGCATCCAGACCCAGGAGGGAGCTGATGCTGCTGCTTTGACCGGTTTTAACCGGGGTGTTTTAGGCAGGGTAAAGCTGTACAAACCCAGGATCAGTGAAGCAATACCGCCCATGGCGAAGGTGTTTTTCAACGCACCGCCGGCAATCGCCTCTTCGGAATCCCAATGAAATAAATAGCTGATGGAAAGGCCGGCAAGAATCCAACCCACGGTACCCCATACGCGGATCGTGGAAAATTCTTTTTCGGGATCTTTCATCTGGCGGAACGAAACGGAGTTTACCAGCGCCAGTGTGGGCATATAGCCTACCATGTAGCCAAATACATAAGGATAAAACGTGCTGACGCTTTCCGCTTTAAACATCATGAACATGAGCCCCGCGCCAATCAGGTGCAGGATACCGAGGATTCTCTCGGCGTTGAAGTACTTATCTGCGATCAAACCAATAATAAACGGTGCAATGATGGCCCCATAGGATTGGGTGGAAAATACGCTGGCCGACTCCAAACCGTTGGCCGACAGGTTTTTGCCTAAGAATGTACCTAAAGTAACGAACCACGATCCCCAGATAAAGAACTCCGGGAACATCATAAACGACAACTGTACTTTCGTAATTGTTTTCATAACGAAATCTAAACTTTATGCTTTTAGCCGGAAAAGATAAGTAAAATATATCCGAAATTCCCAATAACAGGAAGGACGGTTGCAATTTTTAATACTAGTACTTCGGTAAACCCAGCTGGTTTCCGCGGATGACCGACTGGTAATATTTACAGACCGGCCGCAACCCGCATTCTCCGCATTTCGGACTGCGCGCCAGGCAAATGTAGCGGCCATGCAAAATCAGCCAGTGGTGAGCTACGTGCACCTTTTCCTTCGGGATGTATTTCAGGAGCTGCATCTCCGTTTGCAGTGGCGTGGTGGCGTTCGTGGTGAGTCCTAACCTCGCGGATACACGAAACACGTGCGTATCTACCGCCATATTAGGTTGATGGTGTACCACGGAAGTGATAACGTTCGCGGTTTTACGTCCCACACCAGGCAGTTTCACCAGCTCGGGTACGGTTTCTGGAATATTACCCTGAAATCGTCCACGACCATATTGGCCATGCCGATGAGGTGTTTGGTTTTATTATTCGGATAAGAAATGCTTCTGATCAATGGGAACAGGTCGTCGAACGTAGCTTTGCTGAGCGCATACACATCGGGGTACGCGTCAAAAATGGCGGGCGTCGTGAGGTTCACCCGCTTATCGGTGCATTGGGCCGAGAGAATGACGGCTACCAGTAATTGATACGGATTGTCGTATATCAACTCTGTTTCAGCATTGGGAGCATGTTGCTCGAAATAGCTGATTACATACGCGAATCGCTCTTTTTTGGTCATGCCGTAAATATAGTGCGAAAACCGCACACTGCGGGCAGGGCGCAAGAAAGGCGTATAAGCGTTGTGAAATAGTTACCGTAGTGAATTAACGGGAACGCCTATTTTTTCTTTGCGTATTCAAAGATGGCGTCTAATGTGCTGGTGCGCGGAGTATACTGGATGGTTTTCAGCGCGTCTGCAGTAATGGCGATAAGTGCCTTTTCTTCACGTTGCATCTTTTTCATTTCATTCATATGCCTGTTCTTTTTTTCGGTGGTAGCGTGTGAAGTAATAAATAGTGGTAGTGTAGAATTACTCATGCGAAATACAGTTTTTGGTTAAATGGTGTTTTGATGCGTGTTGATAATTTAAGTTAACACGTACATAACGCGGATCGATACTAACGTATTGTCAATTTAACCCAAAAAATTCGCTTTTGCAAGATAAAAGGATGGATGGGGCGGGCGGATGGCCATTTCTGATGATGAACGGAACTAATTGATTTGCAGCGTCTAAGCCTACTCTTCTTTTCCTTTTTGGGGGATGATCAGGAATACGTCTTCGTTGTCCTTCTTCATTTTATACTTCTCGCGGGCGAATTTCTCCAGTTTTTCCATGCTGGACAGCAGTTCCTGGCTCTCTTTGCGCGTAGATTCGTTGTTTTCGATATAAAAGTTCTTTTGGTCCTCCATTTTATTCACCTCTGCCGTAAGCTCGTACTGGGAAAGCATATTGTTGCGGTCCAGGAAAGCCAGCCATATTATAAAGGCGGCGGTCGTCACGAAATATTTATTCCGGATCAGCGCAGGTACTTTAAATGGCGTTTTCAGCATGGGTGATGGATTTTAAAAAACCGGGAGCCTTGTGGGCCCCCGGTTAATGTCTGATTGAGTTGACCACTAAATAACGTTATGATTGGTTATTTCTTACCAAATGTAACGGAATTTTTCGGATAAATGGCGGTGCTGCCCAGTTCCTCCTCGATGCGGAGCAGCTGGTTGTATTTCGCCATCCTGTCTGTACGGGAAGCAGAACCGGTCTTGATCTGACCGCAGTTCAGGGCTACCGCCAGGTCAGCAATCGTATATTCAGTTTCGCCGGAACGGTGGCTCATGATAGAAGTAAAACCAGCTTTGTGCGCCATGTTAACAGCGTTGATCGTTTCGGTAACGGTACCGATCTGGTTTACTTTAATCAGGATAGAGTTTGCAATGCGCTCGTCGATACCTTTTTTCAAACGTTTAACGTTGGTTACGAACAGATCGTCGCCTACCAGCTGTACGTCGCCGCCAACGGCATCTGTCAGTTTTTTCCAACCGTTCCAGTCGTCTTCGGCCATGCCATCTTCGATAGAAACGATAGGGTATTTTTTGCACCATTCCGCCCAGTAAGCAACCATTTCGTCGCTGGAGATTACTTTGCCGGTGCTTTTGTAGAATTTGTAGGTGTTGTCTGCCTCGTTGTACATTTCGCTGCTCGCAGCGTCCAGGGCAATACCCACCTGTGTACCTGGTTTATAGCCAGCTGCTTCGATCGCCTGGATCACCGTTTCGATCGCTTCTTCGTTGCTCTGGATATCCGGTGCAAAACCACCTTCATCACCTACGTTTGTGCTGTAGCCTTTCTTTTTCAGTACAGATTTCAGGGTATGGAAGATTTCCACGCCCCAACGGAGACCTTCAGAGAAAGTTTCTGCGCCTACCGGCACGATCATGAACTCCTGGAAGTCGATTTTGTTATCGGCGTGCGCACCACCGTTGATGATGTTCATCAGCGGCATAGGCAGTACACAACCATTCACACCACCGAGGTAACGGTACAGGGGCAGGCCGGATACATCAGCAGCAGCTTTAGCCACCGCCATGCTTACCGCCAGGGTAGCGTTAGCGCCCAGTTTGGCTTTGTTATCGGTACCATCCAGCTCGATCAGCAATTTATCAATACCGGCCTGGTCAGTTACGTCCCAGCCTTCCAGCTCAGGCGCAATAATCTCGTTCACATTCTTAACAGCCTGTAAAACGCCTTTACCAACGTAAACGGATTTATCGTTGTCGCGCAGTTCTACTGCTTCGTGTTTACCGGTAGATGCGCCGGATGGCACAGCTGCACGTCCAAAATGACCGTCTTCGGTAGTTACGTCTACTTCTACAGTAGGGTTGCCGCGGCTGTCAAGTATCTGCCTGGCGTGGATTTCTGAAATTATGCTCATAATGATAAATTATTGAAAGGTTTTTCTGTTTTTTCTCATTTTATTAGACAATGTCTATCACTTTTGGGTCTTTTCCCGGAAAATATCCTCCAGTGACTGCGAATTGCTTCGCAAAGAAAGGATGTTTCGGTTACTTATCAAAGCGAATTGTAAGAGGTTTTTACGTACCGTCTCCGGGTCGTCCGAATATAACTGCCAGGTGTTGTTATCCCGTGCTGTAGCGCGGTTTACCCCTACTATACTTTCCAGTTCCGCCTGCGTTGCCGTTTCGCCGAAGCTAACCTCTACAAACCCTTGTCCCATCTGCTGTAGGTTGGCAATGGCATCGTCCGCAATGATGTTCCCTTTGTTTATAATGATTACCCGGCTGCACATCGCCTCCACCTCCTGCATGATATGGGTGCTCAGCATAACCGTCTTATCTTTTCCTACTTCCCGGATCAATTGCCGGATCTCCGCCAGTTGATTCGGGTCCAGTCCGGAGGTGGGTTCGTCCAGATCAGCACTTCAGGGTCGTGCAGCAGGGCCTGCGCCAGTCCCACACGTTGCTTATACCCTTTGGACAGTGCCCCGATCTTTTTATTCCGCTCCGGCGTAAGTCCCGTGCGTTCGATCATTTCGTCGATCCGCGCTTTCGTTTGGCCGCCCAGCTGGTGTACGCCGGCGATAAATTCCGTGAACTCCCGCACAAACATATCGTGGTACAAAGGATTGGCTTCCGGCAGGTAACCTACTCTTTTGCGTACTTCCATTGGCTGTAAGGCCACATCGAACCCGCAAACCACCGCTTTACCCGAGGTAGGCGGCAAAAAGCCCGTAATCATTTTCATCGTGGTGCTTTTACCGGCGCCGTTCGGGCCGAGGAAACCCACGATCTCACACCTTTATCTAATTGAAAAGAAACATCTTTTACGGCTTGTTGTTCGCCATAAACTTTATAAAGGTTTGTTACCGTGATAGACATGCTTGCTTAATTGGATAGCTAAAGTAGTAAAGTTTTAAAATATAGTTTTCCTTTAATCCACGGCCCCCGCAGGTATACGTTGTAAATCCGGCAGGCTTTGCTATTAATGAAATGTTAAAATCCAGCCCCAAAATCTTTTAATTATTTAAAAACACTGCACCCGCAGCGCTCCTCCGGAATTTTGCAGATCTCAAATTTGTTATAATTTTACGTCGTCAATATGATAAATGAACATGTAGACAACACACTCTCACAAATGATATGAATACGCTGTAAAGCATTACAGAATATTTGTACAACCTTCCCCCGATTGGTAATATAGAAACCCAACTCAAAGGTAAGCTCCGAATGCAAGGCGCGGCATCGCGTACTGCTATTCTGTACATGCTTTCCAGGTGACCTTATGTCATCATCAATGGTATGCCGCTGGCTTGCGCAAGTGCACGTGCGATAGCTATGCTTACCCGCTTCTTGTTCACCACTACATAACAACAACAATGGCAAACCTTTTCAAAAAGGCGCTAGGGCTCTTCGTGGAATTCGAGCCCGATGGGGAAAGTGCGCCCTTACAAAATATTCCCCCGAAAACATCGCGCAGTTAAAAGATGCGGCCGCAGCTATGTCTGAAGCGGAGTTCGACAAATTCGGGCAACACTTCTCCAAGCTGTTCGAGCAAAGTAACCTGCCCGGACCGGATTACTTCGAGTTCTGGAAAATGATGGAAACGCTCGAATCCCATCTGCCCGATGAAAAAGCCCGGCTGTCGGTCGTTTACGCCACACTAAGCGTACAAGGTTTAACGAAAGACAAGTTGCTGGAATCGGCTGCCCAATACAAGTTAATTGTGGAGCAGGACCGCAACCAGTTCGACAAAGCTGTTGCCGACAAAGCATCTGAAGAAATACAGGGACGCCAGCAACAACTGGCCGACATGGAAAAGCAGATTGCCGACAATACTGCACTGATTCAACAGCTGACGCAGGAGATTACAGCGGCACAAAGTAAAGCAGCGGAGCTGAAAACCGAAGTGACGGAACACGAAAGGAAGATCGCTGGAAACCGGCAGGGTTACCAGGTGGCGAGTGAAGCAATGATCAATAAAATTATTACTGACATTCAAAAAATTCAAACATCACTCTAATGGAAACACAATTCTTTCCCGCAGGTTCCGAACAAAAATTGAAGTCGTACTGGAACAGGCCAGGCGGTAAGTTCGGTATCATCATCGGCCTGGGTGTTTTGGTACTCATTGGCTACTATGTAATACCCATCCTCACGCAGGTGGTATGGAACACCGTTAACTTCGGCATCGCGCTGGTGGCGCTGGGTATATTCCTGTACGCGGTAACACACCGAAAACTGCGCCTGGCTTTGTTCTACTTCTACGAATGGCTCATGAAAAAGTTGATCGGCGTAGTGATAGAACTCGATCCCTTCCTGATTGCGGAAGACTATATCGAAGACATGGAAGAGCAGCGTGAAAAGCTGTATAAACAATCTATAGATGTAGATGCACAGAAAGAGAAGATCGATCTCAAGATCGCTGAAAAAGAACGCGAGATGGGGCATCTCGTAGGCAGGGCCAAAGCTGCGCAGAGCAATAATATGCTGCCGGAATTAGGCAACGCCACGCGACAGATTGCACGACTGAAAGAATACATCATGCAACTGACGCCGATACGTGATAATCTCGCCCGCATTGGCGATTATCTCACCAAGGTACACAAGAACAGTGCTTACCTGATTGAAGATGCACGCAATGAACTGGAACTGAAAAAAGACCTGTACAAATCCGTTACATCGGGCAACAAGGCTTTAAGTTCCGCATTGAAAATCTTTAAGGGCGATCCTGAGAAAAAGCTGATGGTAGAACAGTCCATGGAGTTTTTGAAGGAAGATATCGCGACCAAGCTGTCCAGCATGAAGAAGGCGATCAATTACTCGAACGACTTTATGCGCTCCATTGACCTGGATAATGCCACGTATGAATTACAGGGACTGCAGATGCTGGAATCGTTCGATCCCGATAAGGCGTTTAAACTGAACACGCAGCAATGGGAGCCGTCGAAAGCCGAGCGCAAGCCCGGTACCGTGGCAAAAGATAATTACAACGACCTGCTGAGCTAACACTTTGCAGTTAGCATAACCCCGTAAGCCTGCAAAATGGCGGGCCTGGCGGAGCTATGTTTAAAAATTGAGCTAATAACAACACTATAACATTTAAATCTATTCACAATGTCAGTTAAAGTAAAACCCGGTGGTAAAATTTTAGGTATCGTACTCGTATTAGGTGGTATTTACGCCGCAAAGGTATTTTGGTGGGATAAGCGCCCCCAACAGGCGAAGGCCGCAACGGAAATTGGTTCGGTAAAACTGCCCGACGCACCCGAAGCCTCCTTAAGTAAAGATGCCGTGATACCGCTGCCTTCCGCGGAAGAAGCCATGAACGGCGGTACAAAAATCAGCTGGCGCATCATGGCCTGGAACTCACAGTTCCCGCTGATGTACGCCAACGGTGGCGCAAACACCACCAAAGGTTCCCTGCTCGATAAAGCGCAGTTGCAACTGGAAATCGTGCGGCAGGACGACTGTAACAAGTCGATCGCCGATATGGTAAAGTTTGCGCAGGAGTATAAAAGCAATCCTAACACGCCCGGTGTGTTCGCATCGTTTATGGGCGACGGTATGCCTATGTTCTTCGCCGCGCTGGCAAAGGAACTGGAGCCGTTAGGCCCCGATTATCAGCCGGTGGCTTTTTACGCCATGGGTAAAAGTTATGGCGAAGATAAGTTGATGGGCCCCATCGACTGGAAACGTGATCCGAAGAATGCGATCGGTAAAACCGTGGCCTGTGTACTGCGCGACGGTGATATGAACATCCTGGTGAAATGGGCGGGCGACAACGGTATGCGCGTAAACCCGGATGAAACCACGTATGACCGCAACGCCATCAACTTGATTGCTGCCAACGATTTCCTGGACGCGGCCAACAAGTACATCACCGATTATAAGGAATCGCGCAAGCTGGTGATAGATGGTAAAAAGATCAGTAAAGACACCACCGTAGGTGTAGATGCCGTGAGCACCGGACGCCGGGTGACGTAACCATCGCGCAGAAGAAAGGTGGCCTGGTCAATATTGCATCTACTAAAGAGTATAGCTCACAGATGCCGAACATCACCATCACCATCAAGAAATTTGCGTACGACCACCGTACGGATATGGAGAACCTGATCATGGCGTTATCGCAGGCCGGCGACCAGGTACGTTCGTTCAGTGAAGCCAAATCCTTTGCCGCTAACGTGTCTGCGAAAGTCTACAACGAGCAGAACGGCGAGTACTGGTTAAAGTATTATAATGGTACAGAGGAAAAAGACGCGCAGGGCATCAATGTAAGCCTGGGCGGCTCTATGGCCTACAATCTGGCGGATGCTGCGAACATGTTCGGTTTGGGCAAAGATGGTATTGACCGTTACAAAATAGTGTACAACACCTTCGGTGATATTTTAGTGAAGATGTATCCTGAACTGGTGCCGTCGTACCCGGTGTACAGCAAGGTGGTCGATAAGTCGTTCCTCACATCGGTAGTGTCTAATCACCCCGAACTCCTGGAAGGTGCTGCGATTAAGCAGGAGTACGTAACGGAAATCACCCGTGAGGTTTCATCCAAATCGTACGAAATACAATTTGAAACCGGTAGTGCGCAGATCCGCAGCGTGTCCTACCCGGTGTTGGAGGAAATCCTGAAAAGTGCCGTAGTGGCGGAAGGTTTGAAGCTGGGCGTATACGGTCACACCGATAATGTAGGTAAAGATGATGCGAATATTAAATTGTCAGAAGAGCGAGCCGCCGCGGTAAAAAACTACCTGCAGAGCGAAGGCCTTTCATCCGAACGTGTAGAAGCCAGAGGTTATGGCGCTACCAAACCCGTTGCAGATAACAGTACCATCGAAGGCCGTGCGAAGAACCGCCGCGTGCAGATCGTGTTAGGTAATTAATCTGTTTGTTTTGTACATGCCGCGTGTAACAGCGCGGCATGTTTTTAAAACCTTTAGCATATGCTTAAACAAATATTTGAACCGCTGCGTATCCTGGACAAACGCACACTCACCATCCTGGTTGCAGTGGAGGTGTTGCTGGCGCTCGCCGCCTGGCAGTTGAGCGGCAACGGTCTTATTCCCACGCCCACTAAAGTGTTGGCGGCATTGGGACACATCGTGCAAATGCCCGATTTTTTAGATAATCTCTTTGCCAGTTTATCGCTGACGATGAAAGGGATGTTCATCAGTATCGCCATCGCTTTGCTGATCAGTTACCTGTCGATCGTGCCCTTTTTCAGCCCATCGCGCGGTTCGTCATCAAATGCCGCTATCTGACGTTAACCGGCTTGATATTTCTTTTACACTGCTCACGCAAAGCGGTCACCAGTTAAAATTGAGTTTGCTGATTTTCGGTATCGTACCGTTTTTCGTAACGTCTTTATTAAGTGTGATCGATCATATTCATGCGCAGGAATTTGAGCTCTGTACCACACTGCGCATGAATCGCTGGAAAACCTTGTGGGAAGTGATTATCGTGGGGCGGTTAGACCAGGTGTTTGAAGTGATGCGGCAGAACTTTGCGATCGCCTGGTTAATGATTACTTCTGTAGAAGGCCTGAGCATGAGTGAGGGCGGACTTGGGGTCATGTTGATCAAAGCGAACAAGTATGTACAGCTGGACGTCGTGTTCGGCACACTGGTCATCATTTTCATCCTCGGTATTTTATTCGATTACCTGCTGGGGTTGTTGCGCCACTGGTTATTTCCTTACACTAAATTAACCGTACGCCGATGAACGCATATACTAAGCACGAGGTGTTGTTAAGCGCCGAAAACGTGGGCCTGCAGTACGGCGGAAAAGTAGTGCTGCGCGATGTAAATTTTACCATCCGTGATATTCGCCGCCAGGGAATTAACCAGGGACAGGTAGTGTCATTGATCGGAAGGAGTGGCATCGGTAAAACACAGCTGTTCCGTATTCTTTCCGGTTTACGGCGTCCGAATACAGGGCAGGTAAAGATGGATGAAGACCAGCACGTGGTGCAGCCCGGTGAGGTGGGGATTGTGCCGCAGAACTATATTTTGTTTAATCACCGGACTATCTACCAGAACCTGAAGATCGGGCTGGATAGTGCCGGAGGCCAGCTTACCGAAGCACACAAGCGTAAAACCATTGAGGAATGCGCCGCTGCTTTTGAACTAAGCGAACACCTGAAAAAGTACCCTGCGCAGTTGAGTGGCGGGCAACGCCAGCGTGTGAGTATTATTCAGCAGGTGCTGACCGGCAATAAATTTATATTGCTCGACGAGCCGTTCTCCGGACTGGATGTGTTGATGGTAGACCGTGTGATGCAGCTGCTGCTGAAAATCTCCACGCTTAACGAGCATAATACCCTGATCATCGTGAGTCATGATATAGAGAATGCCGCGGCGATCTCGGACATGGTATGGGTATTGGCTCCCGAGGCCGGTAAACCCGGCGCTACCATTGTAAAGGAATATGATCTTTGTGAAATGGAACTGGCCTGGACGCCAAACATCCGGGAGAATATGCGCTTCGTGGAATTGCTGGCCGATATCCGGAGGCATTTATAAGCGGAAAGGCCGGTTATGCCTTTATCCTTACCTTTGCGGGATGAAGAAATTAATCGGCCTTTTTCTTTAGCTCCGGCATTGGCTTCGGCACAGGATATTCCGGTAAAAACTATCCTAAAGGATATTTCCGCAATCCGCTCGAAATCCCTATTGTACTGGCGGGCAACTTTGGCGAGTTGCGTCCCAATCACTTTCACTCGGGGCTGGATATTAAAACACAGCAACGTGAAAACCTGCCCGTACACGCGGCGGCCGAAGGTTATATCAGCCGTATCGGCATTTCGCACACCGGTTTCGGTAACGTGCTCTATATTACTCACCCAAATGGTTATACGACTGTTTACGCGCACCTGAACCGGTTCTTTCCGACCCTGGAACAGTACGTGAAGCAGAAACAATACGATCAGCAAAGCTGGGCGATTGATCTGGTGATCCCCGCACACCTGTTCCCCGTGAAGAAGGGCGACTTTGTTGCCTGGAGCGGTAATACAGGGGGCTCTGCCGGTCCGCACCTGCACTTTGAAATCCGCGACACGAAAACGGAGAAGCCGCTTAACGGCATGCTCTTCGGCTTCAGCATTCCCGATACCCGTGCCCCGGAAATTCAGCGCATTGCGATATATGACCGCAACCGCAGTTTGTATGAGCAAACACCCATCATGGTGGCCATTACCCGCAACAAGGCAGGTAAATACGTGGCGGCGAAGCCTTTGGTGAAAGTGAATACAGATAAGGCGGGCATTGCTGTGGGCGCGCTGGACAGGCAAAGTAATTCCACCAACCCGAATGGTATTTTCCAGGCGGTGGTGTACGATAACAATGTGCCGCTCACCGGTTTTCAACTGGATAACATCGGGTACGAGGAAACCCGCTACCTGAATGCCCACGTGGACTATAAGATGAAGAAGGGCGGTGGTCCGTTCGTGCAGTTGTTGTACTCATTGCCGGGCAACGCGCTCAATATTTATCACGATATCAAAGGCAGTAATGGCGTGGTGGACCTGTCGGACGGCAAAGTACACCCGATGAAAGTGGAAGTAAAAGACGCATACGGAAACAGCACTGACGTAACCTTCTCGCTCCAGCAGGATGGCGCATCGCCCGGCGATGGTGCCTGTGCGAACAAGATGTTCACCGATTCGCGTAATATTTTTGAGAATAACCAGGTAGAGTTTTTCCTCGAGGAGGGTGCTATTTACGACCGCATTTGTTTCCGGTACACGGAGATTGCAGCTACCAGGCCCGATGCCTTTTCCAATACTTACCGGCTGCATACCGCGCTGGTACCCATTCATAGTAATTTTACCGTGCGCATCAGGCCGACTAAAAAGGTGCCGGCAGAATGGCAAAACAAAATGGTAATCGTTCGTAATGGCCTGGGCAGCAGCGTGGCCGCCGCTACTTTCGAGGACGGCTGGTACAAAGGTGCGTTCCGCGACTTTGGTGATTTTAACCTCGCGGTAGATACCATTAAACCTAAAATTACCCCAGTCGGGGCGCTGAAGAACGGCATGAATGCCGGCGTGCTCACCAGGGATGTCGTTTAGCCTGAGTGATGCGAGCGGGATTAAATCCTACCGCGCTGACCTCGACGGTAAATGGCTCCTGTTCTCCCGTAAGGGCAATGTGATTACGTATACGTTCGACGATCACTGTCGGCCGGGCAACCACCAGCTGGTGATTACGGCTTACGATGTGGCGGGTAACGAAGCAACTTATACTCTCAACTTTAAAAGATAAACGAGCGGATGTTTCATTTGAAGGAAGGCGACAAAGCGCCCGTTTTTAAAGGGCTTGATCAAAATGGAAAGAAGGTGTCGCTCAGCGATCTGAAAGGCAAAAAGGTGATCCTCTTTTTTTATCCGAAGGATAGTACGGCTACCTGTACCGTGCAGGCCTGCAAC
This sequence comes from Chitinophaga sedimenti, assembly GCF_023156195.1. Classification (GTDB taxonomy): domain Bacteria; phylum Bacteroidota; class Bacteroidia; order Chitinophagales; family Chitinophagaceae; genus Chitinophaga; species Chitinophaga sedimenti. The sequence goes on along the minus strand of NZ_JAKUKA010000001.1, from coordinate 4,229,900 downwards.
CTGCGCGATCACTATGCGGAGCTGACGGGCCGGGGCTACGAAGTAATCGGCGTAAGCGCCGATTCGGAAAAGAGCCACCAGAAGTTTATTGCAAAAACAACTTACCCTACACCCTGCTGGCGGACGAGGACCGTACAATCCTTAACCAGTACGGCGTATGGGGCGAAAAGAAGTTCATGGGCCGCATATTCGACGGCATCCACCGCACTACTTTTCTCATTAATGAAAAGGGCATCATCGATAAGATCATCCGTAAGCCGAAGAGCAAGGAGCACACGGAAGAGATATTGGAGATGTGGAAATAACAGAGGCGCCTTCCGGGGCGCTTTTTTATGGGGCAACTTTGAGGGCGTTCCCAGCCGCCGTTTAGGCACTACTATCGCCCTTTATCGATACGGTACCGAACCGCGCTCTTTTTGTGTTAAAATATCATCGGTTTGGCTAAAAAATAGGTAAGGGGATCCTATAGGGATCCTGTATGCATCCCATATGCTCATGCCCGCAAACCCGCGCTGGTGGTGAGGGGCCTTATAGGATGCATACAGGATGCATATAGGATCTCCAAATAAACCCGCTACCATGGCGGGGCGCTGTAACGCAATACGCACATGGGGTGGCAAGAGGGCCAGCGTGCTATTGGTGATTTATTCGCCTATTTCGGTGCTGGTGTTGCGGCTTGGGGAAAGAGGTATGGCTGATAACAAAAAGGGCCGTATCCCGAAGATACGACCCTTGATTATAGCGTAGTTTAAGCTGAATTATCTTTTCTGACGCTGTTTGCGGAACAGGTTACCAGTTTTGAACTTGTTACCTTCCGGGCTACCCACGCGGTCCATTGCGCAACGGAAACCTACAGTGTTGGTGGCCATATCTTCCTGCATGTAGCGGCGGGTGCCGGGCGACAGCCAGTAAGCGCGGTCGTTCCAGGAACCACCTTTGATCACACGGGATTTGTCGTTGATCAGGGTAGTTACACCGTAACCATATTCAACAAGCGACAGGGAGTCACCATCGAGGTAGTTGATTACGTCGCCTTTCTGGTAGTTGAGGCGGCTGGCACTTTCTTCGTCGGTTACATCACGCATTTTCAGCTGACCCAGGCTGTCTTTTTCAAGTTCGCCTTCGCTGTTCATAAAAACCGTCTGGAACTTGTTACCACGGAAGTAGTTGAAGTCATCACCATCGATCGCGGTAAGGGGACGGTAAACGTCCTGTACCCACTCGCTCACGTTGCCGGACATGTTATAGATACCAAAAGTGTTCGGGAAGTAAGTGTTTACGGCTGCGGGGATGGAAGCGCGGTCATTCAGACCACCGGCCATACCCATGTTGTCACCGGAACCACGTTTGAAGTTCGCCAGAACTCGCCTGCCATTTACCGCGGCGAATGTCGCGGAGGCCGGAGTTGTTCGTTCCCCAGGAGTAGATCTGTTTGTTCATGATCAATTCCTCACCGCGGTTACCTTCTTTTTTAGAGGGGCTTGGGTTTTGACCGATATAACCCAGTGCGGCATATTCCCACTCGGCTTCGGTCGGGAGGCGGTAGTTTGGCAACATGATACCATCTTCGAACTGGGCGCCACGAGGGGTACCATCTGAGTTCTGGAACTGGTTCTTAGTTGATTTGGACATTTTGCCCGGTGTACCTTCGTACAGGCCGGCCATATATGATTTGGTGTCGAATGTATTGTCGTCTGCCTGGTTGGAAACGTCGCCTTTGGAAAGCAGGCCGGCGTCCATGAGCAGTTTTTCATTCACACGGTTAGAACGCCATTTTGCGTAGTCTGTCGCCTGTTTCCAGGTAACACCTACCACCGGATAGTCGTTATAAGCGGGGTGACGGAAGTAATATTCTACCAGCGGCTCGTTGTAGCCAGCTCGCTACGCCAAACCAGGGTATCCGGCAGGGCTTTCTTTACTACGTCCGGGAAAGATTCGTTATACATGCGGGTAAGCCAGTAAAGGTACTCGCGGTAGTGTACGTTGGAAACTTCCGTTTCGTCGATATAGAAGGAAGAAACCGTGATCCTGCGGGGGATGTTGTTCCATTCCATCATTACGTCCTGTTCGGTAGCACCCATAGCGAAGGTACCGCCCTGGACGAACACAAGACCGGGACCGGTTTTCTGGTCCACGTTTTTGGCGACAGAGAAGCCGCCCATTTTCTTATCGTTGTATGCCCAGCCGGTCGCGGAAGAAGACGCTTTCTTCTTGCCGAACAGGCCACCACCGCCATCCTTATTACAGGAGGTGGCTCCGCCGAGTATGATTCCGGCGCCTACAAGCAGTGATAAAGAGGTTAATCTACGCATGTAATTCAGCTTTTTATAAGATATTTCAATAGGTAAACGCAAATGTAATATTTTTTATTTTATAGCAAAAATAATTAATCTGTAAATGCATGCCTTTTAGGTCATGCATTTCGATGAAAAGCAGTGCTTTTAACCCTGTCATGTGTCGTTTTTGCACTTATTTTCCACATTCCGGGGTTTGGAATATCCAAGGCAAACAGTAGGTTTGTGTTAAACCAGCCTGGCTGCGATGTTGAAATCCCGTATTCCCTTTTTGCTGTTTATTTTACTTTGCACAGGCATCAAAGCTTATGCCCAAAGAACCTATGCATCGCATGCTGTGCTGTCGGCCGGTAACTGGTACAAGGTAGCTGTTACGGCGCCAGGCGTGTACAAGATAGACATTTCTTTGCTTAATCGTATGGGAATTAATACGTTGAACCTTTCTTCCGCTTCCCTGCGACTTGTTGGTTATGCCGGCGATATGTTGCCCGAAGACAATGCCAGCCCACGTTACGACGATCTTCCTGAAACCGCGCTCTACATACACGATGGTGGCGACGGTATTATTAACGGAAACGATTACATTTTATTTTATACGCCCGGCGCTAATAACTGGCTGCCCGACGCACAATATTTTCAGCATCAGCAACATCTGTATGCAGATACCGCCTTTTATTTTCTGAGTGCGGGCGGAACGGGCAAACGGGTGGTGGTGGATAATACCACACCCACCGCCAACCGGGTGGTGAACACTTATAATTACCGGGCCTTCGTGGAAAATGATAAAGTGAATGTGCTGGGTAGCGGTAAACGCTGGCTCGATGAGGAAAAGAACACCCGCACCTATAATTTCGACCTGCCTGCAGGCGGTGTTACTAATGTGGCCATCCGCGCGTCGGTAGCGGCGAAGAGCACCGGCAGCAGCCGGTTCGATATTTTGTTCAACCAGTCGGTGGTACAGGCACTGTACCCTGACCCCATCAGCGGTAATATATTTGAAACGCAGGTAACGTCTGTAAACAGCCTGTTGCCGGTTGCCGGTACGCATACGGCTGCCCAGGTCGGCGTCAATTTTATACCGGCAGGCGGCGCCAGCGGCTGGGTCGATTTTATAGAACTGCATGCCCGGGCCGCACTGACCTTACCCGCAGGTGGTTCGCTGTTATTCCGCGACCGGGCGAGCGTAGGCGCCGGTGGTGTGGCCGGGTTCCGGATAGCAGCCGCTAATAACGAAGTACTGGTGTGGGACGTAACAGATGGTTTGTCGCCAGTTCAAGTAAGCACCACGCTTTCGAATGATAACCTTGCATTCAGCCGCGACTGTAGCCGCCTGCGCGAGTATGCAGCCTTCAAACCCGCGTCGTTGCCGGCGCCCGTATTAGTGGGCGCGGTACCGAACCAGGATTTACACGGCACCGCCGCGGTGGATATGGTAATTGTAAGTGCCCCGGCCCTGGTGCCCCAGGCGCAGCGGCTGGCCGATCATCACCGCCTGCGGGAAGGACTGAGCAGCCTGGTGGTAACACCCGCCACCATCTATAATGAATTCTCTTCAGGTAGACAGGATCCCACGGCTATCCGCGACTTCCTGAAAATGTTGTACGATCGTGGTCCCGCCCCGAAATACCTGCTGTTGTTCGGCGATGCCTCGTATGATTATAAAAACCGCATCCCGAATAATACCAACCTTGTTCCCACCTGGCAAAGTCCGGCTTCGGCCGACCAGATCAACTCCTATGCTTCGGACGACTTCTTCGGTTTGCTCGGCGACGGGGACGATGTAAATACCTTATCGCCTATCAGCCTGCTGGATGTGGGCATTGGCCGCCTGCCCGCCAAAACGCCTGCCGAGGCAAAGGTGCTGGTAGATAAGATCATTCATTACCACGATCCTGCGACCTTTGGCGCCTGGCGTAACCGCGTAACCTTTGTGGCCGATGATGAAGATGGCAACCTGCATTTCGAAGACGCCGAGAAAGTGAGCAGCATCGTTACCAATGAAAACCCGCAGTTCGGGGTGCAGAAAATTTATGCAGATGCCTATCCCCAGGTGTCTTCCGCCGCAGGCAGCCGCTACCCGGCCGTGAATGAGGCGATCAATACAGGTATGTTCAACGGTACACTCATCTGGAATTATACGGGACACGGCAGCTTTTTAAGGTTGGGAGAAGAGGTGCTGCTCGACGAAAGCATGATGAAAGTGTGGGATAATGCGGACAGGTTACCGCTGATGATTACGGCTACCTGCGATTTTGCACCTTTCGATAACCCGGCATTCACATCTTTAGGGGAAAAAGTACTGCTTCGCGAAAAAGGCGGGGCTATTGCGCTCATGACCACTACCCGGGCGGTGTTCGCATATTCTAACCTGGTGATGAATGCCAACTACTTCCGCCTGGCCTTTTTACCGGATGCGGACGGAAAGATGCCCAGCCTGGGGCAGGCGGCTATGCACTCGAAGAACTTCACTTATAGTAACTTTTCCGATGTGGTCAATAACCGGAAATTCCAGCTCCTGGGCGATCCTGCTATGACCCTCGCTTTCCCCGAACTGAAGGTACGGGTCGATTCGCTGAACGGCAGGGCGGTAAGCAGCACGGACACTTTAAAGGCATTGGGCAAATACACCATCAGCGGGAGCGTAACGGATGCGGGCGGTCGCCCGGCTATCACTTACAATGGCGACCGAGGTAACCGTATATGATAAACCGGAGCAGCTGCGCACGCGTGGCAACGATCCGGGCAGCAGTGCAGCGCCTTACCAGCAGGAACACAATATTTTATTTAAAGGCCGGGCGCGTGTCCTAAATGGCCGGTTTAATCATACCTTTGTGGTGCCGGCAGATATTGATTATCGCCCTGGTAACGGCAGGATCAGCTACTATACTTATAACGAGCAACAGGACGGAGCGGGTTACTACCACGAGTTAGCCATCAGTGGCACCGCTTCAGCAGCCAACGATCAGCAAGGGCCTTCCCTGCAAGCCTGGATGAACGATTTTAGCTTTACAGACGGAGGAATTACCGGGGAAAATGCGGTATTACTTATTCATCTTTCAGACGAAAACGGGATTAACACCACGGGCCGCGGTATCGGTCACGACCTGGTGGCAATACTCGACGACAGCAGCCGTTACTTTGTGTTGAATGATTTTTACGAAGCCGTTTCCGGCGATTACCGGCAGGGCAATGTGCGGTTCCCTATCAGCGGTCTGGCCGAAGGAGAGCATACCCTTACGATCCGCGCCTGGGATACGCATAATAATTCGGGCACCATCCGGTTACGCTTCAGGGTAATGCCCAACGCCAACCTGGTGGTAGAAAAGGTGGGTAACTATCCGAACCCCTTCCGCGAGGAAACAAAGTTCTTTTTTCTCATAACCAGCAAAATGCTGACCTTGATGTAGTTGTACGGATTTTTAGTGTTCAGGGACAATGCGTTCGCACCATGAAGTATACAATAAATAGCCCCGGTGGCCGTTTAGATGGCATTATCTGGAATGGAAGAGCCGACTCGGGAGTAAAACTACCCCATGGAATATATTTATATGAGCTAACAATTATGAACAGGCAGGGCAAGTCAAAAAAGTTTGGTGGTAAGCTCATATTACTATAAATTACATACTGTAAGGCAAGTGGAATTATTCATTTAGACGTCTTTTTGCTTGAATAATACAGATTAGATATTATTTTTACATCTGATTAAACTCACATTAAACTAAAAATTGCAATGTATCGAAGGATATTAACGGCTGTAGCATGTATTCTTTCCTTATCCCTTACCAATACTGCTTCCGCTCAGGACACCCCGGGTACGAACAGACTTGACGGAAGAATGAATGCGATCAATACTGCTGTTCCCTTTCTCCGTATTTCCCCAGATGCCAGAAGTGGTGCAATGGGCGATGTTGGTGTAGCCATTTCGCCGGATGCGAACTCCATCTTCTGGAACCTTTCCAAAGTACCTTTTGCTGAGAAAAATTCTGCCGTTTCGGTAACTTATACGCCCTGGTTGAAAGAACTGGTAAACGATGTGTTCCTGGCCACTGTAAGTGGTTATACTAAAATTGACGAGTTCTCCGCCGTATCGGGTTCATTGCGTTATTTTTCACTGGGAAATATCGAGTTTACGGACATCACCGGTTATACCCAGGGTAACTACCGCCCCCGTGAATTCGCCATCGACGCTGGTTACGCCCGTAAATTGAGCGATAACTTCGGTCTCGGTGTGGCGCTGCGTTTCATCAATTCTAACCTCGCCAGCGGCGATATTTCCGGACAAAGCATCCGTCCGGGGCGCGCGGTAGCTGCCGATCTCTCCGGTTACTACACCAAAGAGTACGAGAAAGAAGACGGCGCCGCCAACAATAAACTGGCCTTAGGTTTCGCGATCACCAACATTGGTAACAGGATTTCCTACACCCGTTCGGCCGATAAAAAAGACTACCTGCCCGCTAACCTCGGCATCGGTGGCGCTTATACCTTCGGCATCGACGAGTATAATAAATTCACCCTCGCACTGGATATTAACAAACTGCTGGTACCCACCCCGGATACCGCTACCGGTCAGTATCCCGATAAGGATCCGCTGGGCGCTATTTTCAGCTCCTTCGGCGATGCGCCTTTCAAAGAAGAACTGCATGAGCTGATGTACTCTGCCGGTGCAGAATACTGGTACAACGACCAGTTTGCGGTAAGAGCAGGTTACTACCACGAACATGCTTCCAAAGGCAACCGCAAGTATTTTACGGCGGGCCTGGGTATTAAGTATGACATTTTCGGCCTGAACTTCTCTTACCTCGTACCTTCCGGTACCGGTATCCAGAAAAACCCGTTGTCAAATACGCTTCGGTTTACCCTCACTTTTGATCTTTCCCGTGCCGAATAATATCGGTTGGAAAATATAGCGGAATGTCCCCCGTGGCGCAGCTGCGGGGGACATTCCATTTAAACAGGCTTTTAACTTTTTAAAGCCTAACTTAGCAGCCAGTCAGATCAATAATTATAAATAAGCTATTAAAAGGATGAGTAATTTAAGAATTGGCTTTGGTGTGGATTTTCACCAATTGGTAGAAGGACGGGATTTTTGGTTAGGCGGCGTATTGGTGCCACATGAAAAAGGCGCCCTGGGTCACAGTGATGCGGATGTATTGCTGCACGCTATCTGCGACGCCATGCTTGGCGCAGCTGCGCTGGGCGATATTGGCGTACACTTCCCCGATACAGACCAGGCTTACAAAAACATCGACAGTAAAATTTTACTGAAACGTAGTATGGAGCTGATAGCCGAAAAAGGTTACAGCGTAGTGAATATGGACGCGACGCTCTGCCTGCAGGCGCCTAAGATCAAACCTTTTGTGCCGCAGATGCAGGAAGTAATTGCGCAGTTGTTAAACCTTACGGTGGAAGAAGTGTCTATTAAGGCCACTACTACCGAAAAGCTGGGCTTTGTTGGCCGCGAAGAAGGCGTAGTAGCCTATGCAAACGTGTTGCTCGAAAAACAACAGAGCAGCGTACGATAACCGGTCTAAATTGATTCTACATACTTTAACGCAATGGCAGATATTTTAGTAAACATCATTAATAAGTCGGAAAACCCGTTGCCGGCTTACGCAACCGTAGATGCGGCAGGTATGGACCTCCGCGCTAACCTCGAAACCGCTATAACCATGCAGCCCCTGGAACGCACGCTGGTGCCCACTGGTCTGTACATGGAACTGCCCGCGGGTTATGAGGCGCAGATCCGCCCACGCAGCGGTCTTGCTATTAAACAGGGACTCACCCTGCTGAATACGCCCGGCACGATAGATGCAGACTACAGGGGAGAGATCAAAATAATTATGATTAATTTGTCCAATGAGCCGCAAACCATCCAGCACGGCGACCGTATCGCACAGATGGTGATTGCGCCTTTTGTACAGGTGAAACTGGCCGAAGTAGCTGTACTGACAGACACCGACCGCGGCGCCGGCGGATTTGGCCACACCGGAAAATCGTAAGGATGCGCAAACTTCTCAGCATAATATTGATTGGTGGCGGATTGTGGGTAACAGCCTGCAAAACCGGCAAAACCGCTCAGGGTGGCAGAACTTCCGGCGTGAAGGACCCGGCCGTACTGCAGCAGCGTGCCGATAGTTTCTTCTTTGCCGCCCAACGCTCTAAAATGCTGGGAGATTACCGCACCGCCATTACCCAGTACTCCGATTGTCTTCGCCTCGATCCCGATAATGCGGCGGTGTATTATGAAGTAGGGCGCCTGTTCATGGAATTGCGCAACGCGCAGTACGGCCTGGGCTTCACGAGGAAAGCCACGCAGCTGGACAGTACCAACAAATGGTACCAGATGGCGCTGGCCGATGCATTTGCCGTAAACGAACTGTTCGACAGCGCAGCATATGCCTATGGCAAACTGGCCCGGCTATATCCCGAAAACGACGACTATCGCTTTAACCAGGGCGTGTTCCTGGCACGCGCCAATAAAAACAAGGAAGCCCTTGCCATTTTTTACCAATTGGAAGAAAAGGCAGGACCTGTGGAAGAAGTGGTGTACCAGATACAGAAGCTACTCGTAAAGGAAAATCGCGTGGAAGATGCTGTGGACGAGATCCGCAAACTGGTGGTGTTAAATCCCGGCGAGGCACGCTACTACCTGCTGCAGGCCGAACTGTACGACGCCAACGACATGATCCCGAAGGCGAAAGCCATGTATGATACTGTACTCCAGAAAGATCCGTACAACCCGCGCGCACTGATCGCTTTTGCAACCTATGCAAAAAGGAAAAGCGGATGGACGAGTACTGGCAATTCCTCACCCGCGCTTTCTCCAACCCGGATTATAATATTGATGAAAAGGTAGCCTACGTATATCCTTACCTGCAGATGCAGTCGCTGGACAGCACCAAGTTAAATGAGGGGCTTGCTTTAAGCTCCCTGATCATCGAAACGCATCCGCAGGAGGCCAAAGCGTACGCCCTGCGCGGCGATATGTTTTCACAGGCCGAGTTGACAGACAGCGCGCTGGTTAATTATCGCAAAGCCGTATCGCTGGACAGCACCCGATTTTCGGTATGGTACCAGCTGATGTGGCTGTATTCGCAGAGCGACCAGGCTGATTCCCTGTTGCGTGTAAGCGAAACCGTTACCAGGCTGTTCCCGCAGGAATTTATGGGCTTTTACTTTAACGGCATGGCGAATTACTTTGGCCAGCAATATGATAAGGCCGCCCGCTCGCTGAACCGCGCCTTGCAGATCGGCGCCGGCGAACCGCGTTACAAGGCCGATGTGTATGCATTGCTGGGTGATGTGTACCACGCCACGGGCCAGCATAACCTGTCCGACAGCAGTTACGATGCCGCCCTGACCGTACGCCCGAAGGATGATGTGGTGCTGAATAACTACAGCTACTACCTCTCGATGCGGGGCGAAAAGTTGGAAAAGGCAGAGCAGATGTCGCGCTACTCCTCGGAGTTGCGGCCGGACAATCCGGTGTACCTCGACACATACGCCTGGATATTGTTCCGCATGGGTAAATACGATTTGGCACGGCAGTGGATAGAAAAAGCACTACAACATCCCCAGGCGCAGCAGGACCCCGACGTACTGGAACATTATGGGGATATTTTATTCAATCTGAAAGAAGAAGAAAAAGCTGTGATGTACTGGCAGCAGGCAAAAGAAAAGGGCGCTTCGTCCATCAGCCTGGCCAGGAAAATTGCAGAGAAAAGATATATTAAACCCGGGGCTGCCTCGCAGCAGTAATGCCGCCCCTTTGGCAAGCGAACTATTTAATCATGAGAAGAACAGCCTTATTACAATGTATTGTTGCCGTTATCAGCCTGGCGCTTTTATCCTGTGGATCCGCCAAAAAGATCACCCGCGCAAATTTTCCATCTGATACTTCCGGTATCGTGAAGAGAGATTCGTCGGCAACCACAGCGGAGGCAGAGCGTGCCCTGGCAGCCGGTATCTCCGAAAAAATGAAAGATAATCACATCGACTTTAAAACCTTTGAGGCCAAATTAAAGGTGGATTACAACAGTGACAAGGGCAATTCTTTCAACAACATCCGCGCAAACGTGCGTATGATCAAGGATAGTGTGATCTGGATCTCCTGCTCCGTACTCATCCTCGACGACGTGGTAAGGTGTATGATTACGAAAGACAGCCTGAAGCTGGTGAACCGTAAGGATAAAACGGTGTTGCTGCGCGATATAGCCACGGCAAAGGAGACGCTGAACATTCCGTTCGACTTCGCCACCCTGCAGGACCTGCTGATCGGTAATGCTATTTACTTCAATGACTCTATCACCAATATTGTTAAAACCTCATCGGTAGTATCGTTCAGCTGTCAGCACCCCACGCTGATAAGCCTGTTTAATGTATTTGCAGATGACTTTGGCCTGCAACAGAGCAAAGTAACGGATAAAGACAGCGCCGGCCGTTCCTGCGAGCTTACCTACGGTGAATATAAAACCGTTCAGGGGCGTAAATTCCCCACCCAGCGCAGGATTTTTATAGAAGAAAAGAACATCTTGAAAATAGCAATGGACTTTAAGGATAAGATTGAATTTGATGCACCGGTGTCCACACCATTCCGTATTCCGGCCAACTACACCAAAGAATAACGGAGCTGGCAGCCCGCACGCAATCATTTTTAATTATTAACGTTGTATATTTATCGTTTATATAACCAGTTTCCTGAGCTCATTTTAAATTTATCATGTTGCAATTGAAGAAATTTATCCCACTTTTACTGCTGCTCGCTCTCACCGCCCCTGCCATTGTGCGTGCCCAAAACACGCAACAGTCGCGGGAAGAACTCGAACGCCAGAAACGGGAACTGCAACAGGAACTCAACCAGGCGCAGGCCACACTGAACGAAACCAAGAAATCGTCCAAGCAAAGCCTGATACAGCTGAACGCATTGCGTAAAAAAATATCGCTGCGCGAAGGCATGATCCGCAACATCAACTCCGAAATCAACTTTATTAATGGCGACATCAATGCCGCCTTGCGCGATGTGCAAACATTAAAGCGCGACCGGATACCCTGAAAGCGCAATACGCGCAGCAGGTGGTGTACGCTTATAAAAACCGTGGCGACTACGCCATGCTCAATTTCGTATTTTCCGCAAAGAGCTTCAACGACGCTGTGCGCCGATATGAGTACATGAAGCGTTACCGCGAGTATCGCAAGCGCCAGGCAGATAACATTGTGCAAACAACGGCGCAGCTCGAGCAGAAAGTGAAGAACCTGGAAGACCAGAAGGGCAAACGTAATGTGGTACTCAAAACGGAACAGGAACAACGGGAAGTGCTGGAAGCAGACCGTAAAGAGAAGAATGAACTGGTAACGCAACTGCGTGGTAAAGAGAAAGAGCTGAATGCCGATATCGCCAAACGTAAAAAGGAACAACAACGTATCCAGGCGAGCATCCGCTCTATCATTGCCCGCGAAATGGAAGAGGCGCGCAAGCGTGCCGCTGCCGAAGAGGCTGCGCGTAAAGCCGAGATAGCAGAGCGCCGCAAACGCGAGGAAGCTGCCCGTAAAGCCGCAGCCGCAGCTGCCGCCGCAGAAAAAGAGAATAATAATAACAACAATACCGCTGCTAATAATCCAACGAAACCTGCTACACCGGTAACGCCTCCGCCACCGAAAGAAACGCCGAAGCCGGAAAAGCCGGTAACAATGTTTAACGACGGTTCCGAGTTCGCGAATCTCTCCGGTCGTTTCGAGGACAATAAAGGCAAACTACCATGGCCGGTGATTTCGGGCACGGTAGTAGGCGAGTGGGGAAGCAAAAACTGGAGGAGATCAAAATTACGACCCAGCTGGATGGCATTCTTATCTCTACACCTAAAGGGGCACAGGTACGCGCTTCGTTTGATGGTGAAGTGTTGATGGTATATAATACCGGTCCAGGTGGCGGATGGGGGTGATCGTATCACACGGCCGCTACTTTACCAACTATGTGCACTTGAATTCTTATTCTGTGAGAAAAGGTGATAAGGTGAAAACCGGCCAGGCTTTGGGAACGGTGCTGTTTAACGTGGAGGAAAATGCCTCCCTGTTCCAGTTCGAGATTTATAAAGATAGCGGTGATAATAACATGAATCCCCGCCTGTGGTTGGCTCCGAGATAATTTAAGTCATCAGCATAAAAGAAAACTCCCGCAATTGCATCAATTGCGGGAGTTTTTATTTGAAAGCGTTTTTATTTAATCAACTTCTCATACAGTTTTTCATACTGCGGTATGATATTATCGATATGGAAGCGTAACGCCTGTTCCAGCGCGCCTTTCCTTAAACGGGCCAGCAGTTCTTCATTCTGCAGTGCTTCGATCGCATGCGCCGCCATACGGTCTACATCGCCTACAGCGCTGGTGTAGCCTGTTTCTCCGTTGATGTTTACCTCTGGCAGGCCGCCTGCATTCGAGGAAATAACCGGCACCTCAGAAGCCATCGCTTCCAGTGCTGCCAGGCCAAAGCTCTCATAATCCGAAGGCAGGATAAACAGGTCGGCAATCGACATGACGTCTTCCAGCTGCTCCTGCTTACCAACGAAACGAACATCGTCGCACAGGTTCATTTCGCGGCACATGCATTCGATCATGGGTCTGTCGGGGCCATCGCCTACCAGCAACAGTTTCGCCGGCATTTTATCCCGTACCTGTTTAAAGATCTTGATCACATCCGGTACCCGTTTCACTTTACGGAAATTGGACACATGCAACAATATCTTCTCTCCCTTGGGCGCAATGGCCTGGCGGAAGTGCGGTAATTCGCGGCGTTTGAATCGTGCCGTGTCTACGAAGTTGTAAATCACTTCAATCTCTTTATCAATCGGAAATGATTTAAATGTTTCTTCGCGCAGGTTGCTGGATACCGCCGTGATGGCGTTCGATTCATTGATGGAGAAGGTTACCACGGGAGCATAGGTTTTATCCTTGCCTACCAGGGTGATATCGGTTCCGTGAAGGGTTGTGATGAACGGTATGTGTCGGCCCTGTTTCGCTACGATCTGCTGCGCCATATAAGCGGTAGAGGCATGTGGGATAGCGTAATGCACGTGCAGCAGGTCCAGCTGCTGGTTCAAAATCACATCCACCATGGTGCTGCTCAGCGCAGATTCATAGGGTGGAAAGTCAAAAAGAGGATAGGTAGGCACCTGTACCTCGTGGTAATAAATATTCGCATGGAAAGCGTTGAGTCGCACCGGTTGCTGGTAAGTAATAAAGTGCACCATATGCCCTTTATCCGCCAGCGCTTTGCCCAGTTCTGTTGCCAGTACTCCGCTTCCCCCATACGTTGGATAACATACGATACCTATACGCATGAAGTTGTTTTTAAGATAATTACACAATTGCGACCCCGAAAGGTCCGGCTTTTACGTGGAAACATGCCCCGGCTGGTTCCTTTATTACGCCGGCCCGTAAGGCCGCACAACAATTCGCTGTTTCGCCTGCGAAGGTAAACTACAAAAATCAATTCCGGGCTATTTGCAGGAGCAGCGGTAATTAATTAGCTTTAATTTAAAATCCGGACCAGCTGAATGAAAAAACACTTATTAATTGCCCTGGCCTGCGGAGCTTTCCAGTTTAGTTACGCACAGCAAAAGGACTCCGCAGAGATACGCAGGATTGCCAACGAAATTCTCTCCAACAGTAATGCCTATGAGGATCTGAGAGTACTCACCAAAACGGTGGGCGCCCGCCTGGCGGGATCTGCCGGCATGGTGAAAGCCGAAAAATGGGGCGTGGCCGCGCTGAAAGCCGCCGGTGCCGACTCCGTATACCTGCAGGAATGTATGGTACCGCATTGGATCAGGGGCGCCAAAGAACAGGCCCGCATCATTTCCAAACGCCGCGACTTCGTACCGCCGCTGAACATCGCCGCCCTCGGCAACTCCGTGGGTACGGGCGCCAAAGGCGTTACGGCAGCTGTGATCGAGGTAAAATCTTTCGAAGAGCTGGAGAAGCGCAAAGATGAAGTGAAAGGCAAAATCGTGTTCTACAATTATCCTTTTATCGATACGCATGTTAAGACCTTTCATTCTTACGGCGATGCCGTGAAGTACCGCGGTTCGGGCGCCAGCCGCGCTGCCAAATACGGGGCTGTAGCCGTGGTAGTACGGTCTATGTCGCACAGTGCAGACAACCACCCGCATACCGGCTCAGTGAACTACGCGGAAGACGCGCCTAAGATCCCCGCGGTAGCCATTGGCCTGAAAGATGCCGACCGCTTCAGCCAGCGCATTGGCAACGATCCATCGATGCAGTTGTACCTGCGCACGAATTGCCAGAAGCTGCCCGATACCATTGGCCATAACGTGATCGGGTACATCCGCGGCAGTGAATTCCCCGACGAGTATATCACCGTTGGTGGTCACCTCGATAGCTGGGACCTCGCCGAAGGTGCGCATGACGATGGTGCCGGTTGTGTACAATCCATCGAAATCTTAAGAGCTTATAAAGCATTGGGTATTCGTCCCAAACGCACGCTGCGCGTAGTATTATTTGCTAACGAAGAAAACGGCGCCCGCGGTGCGGCCAAGTATGCCGACGAGGCCAAAGCAAAAAACGAAAAGCATGTATTTGCCCTCGAAAGTGATGCGGGAGGCTTTACACCCCGTGGTTTTATGCTGGAAATGGAACCCGCGAAAAGAGCAAAGGTACTTTCCTGGAAGCCGCTATTGCTGCCTTACGGCCTGTACGATTTTGATGAAGAAGGCGGCGGTGTAGATGTGGGCTTCCTGCATCGCGCACTGGGTACACCCATGGGTGAACTTTCTCCGGACTCCCAGCGTTATTTTGACGTGCATCATGCAGCGTCCGATGTGTTTGAAGCGGTGAACAAGCGCGAGCTGGAGCTTGGTGCAGTAGGCATGGCGGCGTTGTTGTACCTGGTGGATCAATATGGTTTATAAAACTAACATATGCGTCGTTTCATTACAATTATTACGGTGGTCATCGTACTGCTGATCCTGGGTTGGGGTTGGTTCCAGTTCTTTTTCGTGTTTGGCGAAGGCCCGCGCGCAGGAGAGCTCAACTACATCATGAAAAAAGGCTACATCTGGAAAACCTACGAAGCAAAAATCATACAGGTCGGCTTCAAGGGCGCCTCCGGATCGTTTCAATCCAACGAGTTCCAGTTTTCGGTGGAGGACGAAAGAGTTGCCCAGCAGCTGATGACCAACAGCGGCAAATGGGTAAATGTACATTACAGGGAGTACCGGGGCGCATTGCCCTGGCGGGGGATGAGCAAATATATTGTGGACAGTGTGATCAGCGTAAGCCCGTCTCCCACCAGCACTACTTTACCATAGTGGCTTTTAATGTGACCAGCCGCTGATCTTTTTTCAGCCGCCGCTGTGTCACTCACTTCAACCGCAACAAGGCGCTCAACCCGCCATGATTAAGAATATTGCCGGACGCTTGTGTAATGCAGGCTCCGGCATTTTTTCCACTCTTTAATGGGTAATGTGCGGATGTATTCTTGCGGTGCGGTCAGGTCGGCCGCTATGCAGAGGAGCGTTTGGTCTTTACAGTTAGCGAGAATATCTTTAAACATCTGGCCGTTCCGGTAAGGCGTTTCTATAAACAATTGTGTTTGCCCGTTTTTCTGGCTTGTTAACTCCAGTTCCTTAATGGCTCTGCCACGCTCCGGCGGTTTTATTGGCAGGTAACCGATAAACTGAAAATTCTGCCCGTTCATCCCCGATGCCATCAATGCTAATAATATAGAACTCGGTCCCACCATGGGAACCACGGTAGCGCCTATACTGTGCGCCGCATGTACCACGAGGTTGCCCGGATCGGCAATAGCAGGGCATCCGGCTTCGCTCAATATCCCGATGTCTTTTCCCGCCTGCAGTGCTTTTTTCGCCACATTCAGGTCCGGTGCATGGTTTTCGTGCATGAGGTGCAGCTCCAGTTCATCTATATTGATGTTGCGGTCCAGCGCTTTCAGGAAGCGCCGCGCAGTACGTTCATTTTCTACAAAAATACTTTGATCTGCCGCGAGCGGTCAGTAATGTAGG
The DNA here is from genome assembly GCF_023156195.1 of Chitinophaga sedimenti. Classification (GTDB taxonomy): domain Bacteria; phylum Bacteroidota; class Bacteroidia; order Chitinophagales; family Chitinophagaceae; genus Chitinophaga; species Chitinophaga sedimenti. The sequence continues at coordinate 4,213,569 of NZ_JAKUKA010000001.1, read as the reverse complement.
CGGGTATGGTAAAAAGTGCGTCCGGACTTAATACCGTCGGCAGCAGGTAAACTTTTCCTAATTGGCTCATGGCAGGCGTTGTTGTTGCAGGTGAATAGTAGCGGCGATTACAGCGTAGCAGGGCGCTACGATCCAGCCGATAACAGGCACCAGCATCATGATATAAAATACTACACCGTTGCCAATGGCCATACCGCGGTGCTGGCCAATATAATTAATACTCTGTCCCATGGTCCAGCGGCGGCGCTCGAAGCTGTAGTCCATCATCGAAAATCCAAAATAATAGCTTTCTAAAATCAGTGCAATGAGCGGCGTAATCCACCCCACCACGGGAATAAAGGCCAGCAGGAAAACCAGGAACATGTATACCGTCTGGTACAAGAGATTGCGGAACGAAAGTTTTATACCGCGGATAATATCTTCCATCAACTGTTTCCAGCTAAAAGGAAAATCTTTATGTTGGATAATGGCTTCCGTTTTCTCCGAGAGGTAGGCAAAAACCGGTGAGCCCACTATTAAAAACAAATACTTAAAAGGAGGCGTATAACAGGAAAAATATAATGCGGATAGAAAAGCCCAGTAGCAGGAACAAAAAGTTGACCCAACTTTTTCCAGGTCTGCGATCCACATTTTTAGCGGCAACAGGTTAAAAAGATATTCCACGAACTCGCCAGAATAACTCCACACGAAGAACGTGCCCAGTATAAACAACAAACAGTAAATCACACCGGGAATGATAATCCACTTCCATAACCGGTGTTTGATGATGAATTGATGTGCTTTGCCATACGCCTGCAACGCACCCAGAACTCTCTGAACGAAAACAAAACCTATTAATTTTTTATATGTGACATAATGAGCTTTACCAGTAACTTAGACCTGCATTCTAAATTAATGCATTTTTACAGGATGGATAAAGTAGCCCGCGAATTTTACGAGCAACAGGACGTGTGTAAGATAGCAAAATCATTGCTCGGAAAAATATTGGTAACACAATTTAACAATATGCGAACAAGTGGCGTGATCGTGGAAACCGAGGCCTATGCCGGTGTAAAGGACAAAGCTTCGCACGCATTTGGCGGCCGCCGCACTGCCCGCACGGAAATTATGTACGCCCCGGGCGGACTCGCCTACGTATATCTCTGCTATGGTATTCATCACCTGTTTAACGTGGTCACCAATCACCGTGACGTGCCGCATGCCGTGCTCGTAAGGGCTTTGCAACCACTCGAGGGGATCGATGTCATGTTGGAAAGGTGTAAGAAAACGAAGCTGGATTATACGCTCACCGGCGGCCCCGGTAGTTTAACCAAAGCGCTGGGCATCCACACCAGTCATACGGGCACGGATTTAACCGGCAACGAAATCTGGATAGAAGAAGGCAAAACAAAAGTGCCAGCTACTCAAATTGTAGCTGGCACCCGGGTAGGCGTGGCCTACGCAAAAGAAGATGCTTTATTGCCCTATCGCTTTTCCCTGAAAAATAATCCATGGGTCAGCAGAGGAAAAGGGCTCAACGCACTCCCGCTTTAGAAGCGGGGACACAATGTTTTATATTTTGAATTTTCGTTGTGGCGGCGGATGTAGATGATCGACAGTTCAAAGCCGCCCCTGTACTGCGATGCTGGCTTCAGGGTAGATACGTTCATGTCGTAGCTGATGCCCACCTGCAGGCCGTTTATTTCCAGCGCTACATATGGGTTTACCGCGTCTTTTAAACGATACCAGCTGCCAATGTAAAAGGTGGTCGGATCTTCGGGCATACCATTCAGCAAAAAGCCGTAAGCGCCACCGAACGCAGTTTCTGTGGCCTCATTCTGGCGCATGTAGTGCGCGCTCATGTGAATGCGGTTGTTGCCGTTTACAGGGAACGAACCACCACCCTGGAACGTATAACGGTAGCTGAGGCGGTTGTTGTTCTGGTCCATGAAAGTTTCTGTGGGCTGGGTAATATGGTAGTAGGAAGCACCCAGGAACATGTTGGAGTTTTCGCCGATCAGGCCGTTGTAAAGTAGGCCTACATTGAAGTCCGGGTAACCGATGCTCGGGTTGGGAATATTTTCGTTGCTTGGAATAGAAGGGTTGTAACCGTTGTTATCAATCTGGTTCTCAAAAATCAGCTTCGTCGGGTCTACACGTTTAGACACCCACGCTACCTGGACGCCTAAACCCAGTGTGTGCAGGCCTTCCGGGTCAAGTCCCTTATGGTAGGCAGTGCTCAGGCCAACATAGTTGGATGTCAGCGCACCGGCGCCTGTTTTATCATACAAGCCAATCACGCCCACACCCCATATATCATTATAAGCAATTACATTCTTTAAGATGGAAAAGTCGGCAGACGCAGTACCGGTAATAAACGGCGATGCTATGCTGCGCCACTGGGAGCGGTAGTTGGCTGCAAAACGGACATCTCCGGAAAAGTAGCCGGTGTAAGCCGGGTTCAGTGTCAGCGGTGACGCAAAAATTGCGTGAAGTGCGGATCCTGTGCACTGGCAGTCCGTGTCAAAAACAAGATTATGGCTAAAGATAGTAGTAATCGTTTCATACAGGTTCTTCGTATAGGGTAGATACTCCAGACACTATACAATGTGAAAGTACATGAATAATGTCATATTTCAAATTAAAATTATATAATAAGTATCGATTTACCAGGTAAAAAGGCCCTTTACTGCTGCATTTTTGCCCCAAATGCAAGGTCGCCTGCATCACCGAGTCCGGGAACAATGTATCCTTTAGCAGTTAGTTCGTCATCCACATCACCTGCCCAGATCGTGAGCGGCACATCGGTGATGCGTTGCACGTATTCGATGCCGATGGTGCAGGCAATGGCCGTAACGATGTGAATATGAGCGGGTTTGCCATAAACCATCAGGTGTTCGATCGTTTTTACCAGTGAGGCGCCGGTCGCCAGCATAGGATCCGATAGAATAAGCACTTTGTTATCCAGCGCAGGGCATGAAACATATTCCAGGCTAATGTCGAACGAACCGTCGTGGTTGTGTTTCCGGTAGGCCGAGATATACGCATGGTCCGCTTTATCAAAATAATTGACTAAACCCTGATGTAACGCTAACCCTGCCCTTAATATTGTGCCGATAACCGGTTGGTTTTTTATGACCATACAGTTGGCGGTACCCAGCGGGGTCTGCACTTCCCTGGCTACGAAATCCAGCATTTTGCTGATTTCATAAGCTGCTACTTCGCCCACCCGTTCAAGGTTTCGGCGAAAACGCATGCGGTCGTTCTGCACTTCCACGTCGCGGATATCTGCCAGCCAATCGCCTACAAGAGAGTTTAATTCACTGAGATTGATGATCATACATTGCCCGTTTACTGTTTCAAAATACCACTTTATTGGCAAACCGACTGCAAAATACGTGTTGTTTTAAAAGAAGAAGCGGCCTTGTGGCCGCTTCCCGGGTTAATTTATCTTCCTGGTGAAAAATTTGCTTATTCTGCTTTTGCCACATCCGGGTGCAGCAGGGCGGCCTTCTTTGCCAATTGAATGAATTCGGCCCTGTAACCTTCCGCGTCTGTACCTTCGCCCCGGCGGCCATGTTAATCACTTGGCCGTAGCTGGCGTTCGCCTTAAATTCCGAATCCCGGAGCAGCATCCCAAATTCGGCCACGGCAGCCGCCATCCGGAAGTCGGCCGGTGCATTGTCGATAGGCTGCGAAGAGCTGTTCAATACTTTGGATAAGAGCATGCTTTTGTTACCATCCGGTTTTTTGTAGCGTACTTTTACGGTGAGTACTTCGCCACTGGTCGCTCCCGGACCGGTAATGTACTGCTGGTATTTTAGCGGGTCCACCTGCCCGGCAGCCATGGGGGTGCCAACAGGTACCACTTCGTACAAAGCCGTAACGGTATGGCCGGAGCCCATATCGCCCGCATCTTTTTTATCATTGTTGAAGTCTTCGTCATTCAGCGCCCTGTTTTCATAGCCAATCAGCCTGTAAGCTGCTACCAGCTTCGGGTTGAATTCCACCTGCAGTTTCACGTCTTTCGCAATGGTAAACAGCGTGCCACCAAATTCGGTCACAAAAATGCGGCGCGCCTCTTCAAAATTGTCGATGTAAGCATAGTTGCCATCACCTTTATCGGCAAGGGTTTCCAGTTTATTGTCTTTATAGTTGCCCATGCCGAAACCGAGTACGGACAGGAATACGCCGCTTTCCTTCTTTGATTCGATCAGCCGTTGCATGTCTGCATCGCTGGAAGAGCCTACGTTGAAATCTCCGTCTGTAGCCAGTATCACCCGGTTGTTGCCGCCTTTTACGAAATTCTCTACTGCCACTTTATAGGCCAGTTCAATACCCTGTCCGCCCGCCGTGGAGCCGCCGGCCGACAATTTATCCAGCGCATCCGGGATACGGGTTTTGTGTTCGCCGGATGTCGCAGGCAGCACAAGACCGGCAGCCCCTGCATAAACCACGATCGCCACTTTGTCCTGCGCGCGCAACTGTGCCACCAGTGCGCGGAACGCCTGTTTCACCAGCGGCAGTTTGTTTTCATCGCTCATCGAGCCGGATACATCGAGCAGGAATACAATATTGGAGGCTGGCAGGTCCTTTACATCTACTTTTTTCCTTGTATGCCGATACGCACCAGCCGGTTCGCGCTGTTCCAGGGACAAACCGCCATGTCTGTATGTATCGCCACCGGCGCGTCGTCCGTTGGCTGCGCATATTGGTAATCGAAGTAGTTGATCATTTCTTCTGTGCGGATCGCATCTTTCGGCGGCATCAAACCCTGGTTCAGGAAGCGGCGCACGTTGGAGTACGAAGCCCTGTCCACATCCGCTGAAAATGTGCTCAGTGGCCGGTTTTTAACCTGGTGGAAGATGTTTTCGTTGATGGCGCTGTAGTCTTCCGTGTTCATGGGGCGGGGGGCCGGGGCTTCGCGTTTGCTTCTACGTAGTTCCCGGCGCTGTGCCTGAACGTAGCCGCTTGCTACGGCAGCTTTCTCCTGCATTGCGTAGCCCACCACGATATCTTTCAGCTGCTGCTGACTGGGTGTCAGGGAAAAGTTAACCGTCGTATCCCTTTTACCCGCCGGAAGGCGCACCACCTGCAGATCATATCCGATATAGCTTATCGTCAGCGATGTCGCCAACTGTGGGAAAGCGCCCGAGTAAACACCCTGGGTGTTTGTTGTATAGCCTTTATTGGTATTGGTAATCTGGATGCTCACACCAGGCAAAGGTTGCCCGTTTTCGTCCTTTACCAATCCTTTTACCACACGGGTTTGCGCCTGGGCGCCAATGCCCAGTAATAATATCAGTAGGGTGACAAATGTATGCTTCATGGTTTTTTCTTTGTTCTGACAACAGGATGCAGTGGAAATCAGGTATTCCATAAACACGATCCTCTTTTTTCAAAATTTCTTTTTCCGCCAATGACTTTACCTTTGCGCAAAAAAACAGGCATGGTATATAAGGTGATCGGTTTAATGTCCGGCAGCTCGCTCGATGGGCTGGACATCGTTTTTGCAGAGTTAACGGAAGTCAGGGGGCAGTGGACGTACGCCATTGTGGCGGCCGATTGCAAACCCTACACCGCCGAATGGCTCGGGAAACTTGCCGGCGCCCCGCAATTATCCGCTAAAGAATACCTGTTGCTGCACAGCGCCTACGGGCACTACCTGGGCGAGCAGGTGAATGATTTTATTCAGCAACATCAACTGGACCACCAGGTGCATTTTATTGCATCGCACGGCCACACCGTGTTTCACGCTCCCGCAGAGCGTATGACCGCCCAGATTGGCGATGGCGCTGCAATCAGTGCGGTTACCAACTTGCCGGTAATCAGCGACCTTCGCGCGATGGATGTGGCATTGGGCGGACAAGGGGCGCCTATTGTACCGATTGGCGAAAAGCTTTTGCTGCCGGGCTTCTCGGGTTGGCTTAACCTCGGCGGCATCGCGAATATTTCTGCGGAAACAGCCGCCGGTAAATTTGTGGCATTTGATATTTGTCCCGCTAATCGTGTGCTGAACACGTTGTCGCAGCAGCTGGGCCGCGAATACGACGAAAACGGCGTCCTGGCGTCCAACGGTATTGTGGACGAAGCGTTGCTTGCACGACTTAACGCCTTGCCATATTACGGGCAAAATTTCCCTAAGTCGCTGGCTAACGAATTCGGAACCGACATTGTGCTGCCAATCATCCGCGAGCACAGTATTTCAATCCAGGGTAAACTACGCACGTACGTAGAGCACGTGGCGCAGCAGGTATATGAAGCGATCCTGAAAATTCATCCGGGTATTACGCCCACGGTGCCGGCCAGGAAACTCCCGGTAACGGGCGGTGGCGCATTCAATACGTTTCTCGTGCAGCGAATTCATGACAAATTGGAGCAACTGGGTATCGATGTGGTGGTGCCGGACGAGCAAACGGTGGCTTACAAAGAAGCGATTATTATGGCCTTAATCGGCGCATTGCGTTGGAGGCAGGAAGAAAATGTGTTATCGTCTGTAACCGGCGCTTCGCGCAACAGCGTTGGTGGAGCGTTGTGGATGGGCCAAGCGTAAATAAAAATATCAACATTAAAAAGACGCCCGGGCACATGCCCGGGCGTCTTTCATTTTAATAGCACTTCGGTGAAGGAAAACGTATCACCATCAAATAACCCCAGGTCGCTGAGTTTGAGATGTGGGATGACCAGCAACGCCATAAACGATAATGTCATGAAAGGCGCCTCCAGCGTGCTGCCCAGGGCTTTTGCCGCAGCATCCACTTCGCTGTACCTGCGTGCTACTTCGTAGCCGTCGAGTGGGCTCATCAAGCCAGCTACCGGTAAAGGTAAAGTTTGGGAAGATGTGTTTAATGTCACCGTAACGCCGCCCTGGTGGCGGATAATTTCGTTCACAGCGTCGCAGATATCTTCGTCGCTCACCCCCACCACGATAATATTATGGCTGTCGTGCGCCACCGACGAGGCGATCGCGCCTTCCTGCAAGCCAAAGTTGCGGATGAAGCCGATGGCTGCCGGCGCTTCTTTGTAACGGTTCACCACGGCGATTTTCAATACGTCGTGCGCCACATCTGTCGTGACGAAGTTATTGATGACAGGCAGTTCGGCGGTGATAGTATTGGTGATCAGTTGCCCGTCGAGTGCTTCTATCACTTTTACAGTAACGTAATCGCCCGCGTCTGGTGGTGCGGGAATGCGAAACTCCGACGGCTTCCAGTGCCGGCCATGGAAGTAATTTACGGGCTCCGAAGGTATGCTGGGGATGAGTGTTTGCCCACCCTCCGCTACTTGCTGTCCATTGATATAAGTAGCCTGCACTGTAAAGTTTTGCAGATCATCCACGACGATAAAGTCAGCCGGATCGCCGATCTGCAACAATCCTACATCCAGTTTATAATGTTGAACGGGATTGATGCAGGCCACCTGTAATACTTTGTACACGTCAATTCCCTTTGCCAATGCGCGTTTCACGAGTACGTCGATATGTCCCTCCACGAGGTTGTCCGGGTGTTTATCGTCACTGCAAAACATCATGTTCGCATAGTGCTCGTCCAACAAAGGTGCCAGCGCTTCAAAATTGCGCGCCGCACTGCCTTCGCGGATCAATATCTTCATGCCGTATTGCAGTTTGTCCAACGCTTCTTCCGCCGTAAAACATTCATGGTCCGTGCTGATGCCGGCTGCAATATACCGGCGTGCATCGTCACCCCGAAGTCCGGGCGCATGCCCATCTACAGGCTTCCCATACTTTTTCGCGGAAGCTATTTTTTGCATCACTTCCGGGTCTTGCATCAAAACGCCGGGGAAATTCATCATTTCAGAAAGATACACTACGTCGGGTCTTTGCAGCAGCTGGTCTACATCTTCCGCTGTAACCGCCGCCCCCGCAGTTTCAAACACCGTTGCCGGTACGCACGACGGAGCTCCGAACCAGAATTTGAAAGGCGCCTGTTTGCCATTGTCCAGCATATATTCTACACCTTTCACACCCAGCACGTTCGCAATTTCATGCGGGTCGGACACCGTGGCTACGGTACCATGCACCACGGCCAGCCGCGCAAATTCAGAAGGAATTAACATAGAACTTTCCACATGCACATGTGCATCTATAAAGCCCGGCAACACATAGCCTGTGGCGGTTTCCGCAGCCGTAATACTGCGGATGCGGCCGTTTTCAACGGCGATGTGAGCGGGCCAGGTACGTTTGCCCGGAATGTCGACCAGGTTGGCCGTCAGCGTAAATGTGTTCATTCCGTAAATCTAATGGTTTTACGTATCTTTAGTTGACAGGTATCAACTACAAATATTCACCATTCTTAAACTGCATTTATGAGAGCTTTAAAGATGTTAGCCCTTTCACTGGTTACGCTCACCGTAATAACCAGCGCGAAGGCACAGACCGCCGAAGAAATCGTACAAAAACACATCGACGCCATGGGCGGCGCAGAAAAATCAAAACCCTCAACAGCGTTTACTCCGAAGGCAGCATGGAGGTTCCCGGCGCCGAACTGCCAATGAAACTTTACCAGATCAACAATAAAGCGATGCGCCTGCAATTCGAGTATAATGGCGAAGAAAACATCCAGTTTGTCACTTCCGATTTTGGCTGGATGCTGATGCCGGTTCAGCAGATGTCTTCGCCCGTTGATCTCCCCGCCGACCAGCACAAACTTGCCAAACGTGGATTGGCATTGGGTGGAGAGCTGGTCAATTACAAAGAACTCAATAAAAAGCTGGAGCTGGTAGGCAAAGAAACCACCGGCGGACAACAGACCTACAAATTAAAACTCACGGACGCGGAGGGGTTGTCCACTACCATGCTGATCGACGCTACCACCTATTATATGGTACACAGTGAAGCCGATCTGAAAGTGAGCGGGCAGAGCGTTACTATCAAGACCAGCATGAGTGATTTTAAAAAGACGCCTGAAGGGTATGTATTTCCCTACTCGATGGTACAGGAAAGCGTTGGTCCGCCCATCACCTTTAAACTGACTAAAATTGAAGTAAATAAACCGATCGACGAAGCGCTTTTCAAAAAGCCGTCCTGATTGGTAAAACTTTAACACAGGCCTGCTGATACAGTGGGCCATTTTTTTATACATTTACAGAAACACGACCGAATGAATTTATTAAAATCCCTGTCCTTTGCGGCCTGCCTGTTTGTTAGCGGCAGTGTAATGGCACAGACAGCAGACCAGATTATCGCCAGTCATAAAAAGGCTATGGGCGGCGAAAAGATCTATGATAACATTAAAACACTTTATACCGAAGGTACCATCGGCACGATGGGCATGGATTTGCCAATGAAGGTGTATACAAAGAACAAGGAGTCATTACGTATCGAGTTTGAAGTGATGGGCGCCAAAAACATTCAGGCGATCCATAAAACAACCGGCTGGATGCTGATGCCGATCATGGGGATGTCCGAGCCGCAGGACCTGCCGGCTGATAAACTGGACGAACTGTTGAAACAAACTGATTTGTCCACAGACCTGTTCAACTATGCCGAAAAAGGCTGGAAAGTGACGCTGCTTGGCAAAGAAAGTAATGGCGGGCAGGATGAATTCAAACTGCACCTGGAAAAAGCGTCAGGCGCTAAAATGGACCTGTACGTGGATGCACATACCTATTACATCAACAAAATAGATATCGATGCGAACGTAGAGGGACAGGACGTGGCCACAACGCTGAAGATGTCTGACTATCACAAAACACCGGAAGGACTGGTGGTGCCGTATACCCTGGAGCAGGGAGAGATGGCTACGATCAAACTCACGAAAGTGGAAGTGAATAAACCATTGGACGACGCGCTATTTAAGAAGCCCGCAAAATAAAACAGGGAGGCCGGTATATGCCGGCCTTTTTTATTTGTACAACTTTGTCATCGCTTTTGCTTCTTCCGCTATGCGCTGCACCAATGTTGCAGGCTGCAGCACTTTCACGTTCGCCCCGTAACTCAGCAGCAGCATCAGTAATTCGTGATTCACCACGATATTTAACGTTACCCGGCATTCCTGCTCATTATCGATGGTGGTTTGCTGTGTGGGGTGCAGCGGCTGCGACTTCACATATTTTCCCTGTAAGGGAGTAAACGACAGCTCTATCTGTTCCGGCTCCCCGCCCGGCACCGTAATACCGATGGCATGCTGGAAATAAGAGGCATCATCAAAATTCTTTTTGTCGAAGTGCTTATTGGTGGGCCATATATCAACCATACGGTCCAGTGCGAACGTCAGCAGTGCGCCGTCCTCTTTCGCTTTCTGGCTTTTGCCGATCAAATAAAAACGGTGCTGGTACTCGCGTACGTGGTAGGGTTCCACCCAGTGTTCCTTGGGTTCGTTGCGACCAAAACTCTGGTACGCAATACGGATCACTTCCAGGTTTTTGATCGCGTCCACGATGGTGGCAATGTGTTCCGCTCCTTTGTACTGGTTGGTCCGGCTGAATTTGATCATGCCCTGATTCTCCGGGCTTCCCGGTTCATTTTAAGGCCGGCGGCAATCTTGAGGATGGCGTCCTCAAACTGCTGGATCACTGGCAGGCTGCGGAACTGTTCCAGATGCCGATGGCGATTTCCAGCCCCTGCAGGTCGGCTTCGTCGATCGGGATGCTGTTGATGGAGAAGTTTTCATCCGTATAATGATAGGCCTTGGTTTTACGATCGTACTCGATCGGGGCCATATAATTCAGCTCCCTGTCACTGCGCATGTCCTGTATATCTTTCTGCATGGTGCGCATGGAGATATCCGTATCCATTTTATCGGACACGTATTTAATGAGGTCTTCCAGGGTGGGCCTGGGTTGGCGCTTGTTGCGCAGGCGCTCGTCGATCCATCTGTATCGGGAAAGGGCGTCCTTGTTTTTAGGCATACAGGCTAAAATTAGTCGCGCTAAAAATAAGGCAATTCTCCGGGGAGGAAACTTTTTCAGCATTTTTTTGATGATAAATCACCACGCAAATCCTGTGCGTAATGACCTTATACTTTTGTAGTGTTATTAATCGATATGAATATGAAAAAGGTAACTACACAAACAGCGAGGATCCAGAAGCAGCGGCCATCTCTGTAGGCCAGATCATACTTGACAACTCCCACTATCTCACGATCTGGGGTTACCTGAAACAGCCGAAGGCTGGAAGCGTTGCGACTTCGTAACCAACTACGAGGTACTCAACAACATGTTCCGCGCCATGGAAGAAAAGAGTGAAGCCATGCAAATGGCCATCGTTCAGAAACTGGAGCAAATGCAGGACGGTCCTGAACTGATCGACCTGGAAGCACAGTTTGGCGCGCCCGTGGTATTTGATAACATCCGCTTCAGCCTGTCTAAGCCGCACTACACGCGCCAGGACGAATGGGTGGATTATGTAAATGAGCATTGTTTCTACATCGATAATGCCGAGGTACTGCCTGCGCCTGCCGCTCCCTATACCGAAGAAATCGGCAATTGCATGAGCCAGCTCGCTCAATGCTACCGGATTTACCTCGGTTACCTCGAACTGGAATTTGACGACCTGTATGCCCGTAAAGAGGCAGAACTGGCCGACGACGTAAAATATACCCTGGCATACTACGCCTGGAAACAGGAAAGTATCTAATCGTTCTATCAATACGACTGGTGATAAATCAGCAACGAATTAAAAATTAGTGACATGATTGCGGTGCGTGGCATTGTTCGTTACCCTCAAATGCCCTTTGTTTGTTACCCATGAAGCCCTCTAAAACCCCACGCCCGCAATCATCAGCTTATTCGGCTCCGGACGAAACGATGAACATACCCCAAAATTCTTCTTTTTTACTGCTACATAGTCCGGGGCCGTTTTTTTGATCACGTTGGGGTGAATGGCCCCTAAAAATATTGGCCATAATCCCCCTTTTTTGGAGGTGAAATCGCCCGGAAACCCTTAACAGGCAAGGAGTGGTTCGCTGAACTGCAATATCATGGCCCCATTCATCAAAAAAAGCCAAAAAAAGTGCCATAAGTCTATAATATTTATAGGAAATCGGTATTTTTGAAACCGTAAAACTGATATGATCATGAGTTTAAGGTTAGGTGATATAGCTCCAAATTTCAAGGCTCAAACCACGCAAGGCGAAATAGACTTCTACAATTACCTCGGTGACTCCTGGGGTATCCTGTTCTCTCACCCTGCCGATTTTACGCCGGTTTGTACAACTGAATTAGGAAAAACGGCTTTGCTGAACGGTGAATTCGAGAAACGTAATGTGAAAGTACTGGCACTAAGTGTAGATCCTTTAGACAAACATAATCAGTGGGTAGGTGATATTAACGAGACACAGCACTGTAACGTTACCTTCCCGATCATTGCGGACGAAGACCGCACCGTGGCTAATCTCTACGGTATGATCCACCCGAACGCTTCAGAAACATTTACGGTACGTTCGCTGTTCGTGATCGGCCCGGATAAAAAGTAAAGCTGACGCTCACGTACCCGGCTTCAACCGGCAGGAATTTTGTAGAAGTACTGCGCGTGATTGACAGCCTGCAGCTGACCGCCAAGTACAGCGTAGCCACACCGGCTGACTGGAAAGATGGTGAAGATGTAATCGTTGTGCCGTCGGTTCCTACGGACGAAATTCCGAGCCGCTTCCCGAAAGGGCACAAAATCATCAAACCTTACCTGAGAACAACACCTCAGCCGAATAAATAAGGTTTGCAAAACTTAAAAGCGTAAGCTAAATATACTGGGGTAACTCCCTGAATTGTTTTTTTAATGGTTGGTTTTTGATTTTACGAAACGGGGATTTTTCCCCGTTTTTTTATGCCTTATGTTTTCGTAATTGTTGCAGTACCGCCTGCATATCTTTCGACAGCGGGGCTTCCAGGGTCATCTTCTGACCGTGCATATCTGTAAAGTGCAGCTGGAACGCGTGCAGGGCAAGGCGGCTCAATAACGGACGTTCTTCTTCCGTATGTTTTCCCAGTTTGAACTTCTTTTTGATCGCCGATAATTTAACCGGCGTGGCTGTTCCGTATAGTTCGTCCACTGCAATCGGATGGCCCAGGTACTTCATGTGTACGCGGATCTGGTGCGTGCGGCCGGTATGCAGCTGTAGTTTAACCAGACTGTAAAGGCTGAAGTTTTCCAATACCTCATAGTCTGTAAGCGACGGGCGTCCTTTGGCGTTGGTTACCATTTTACCTTTCTGTACAGGATGGTCCATGATCGGCTGGTCTACGCTCCCCTTTTCATTAGGCAACTCGCCATTGATCAGTCCCAGGTAATATTTCTGTACACCGCGGGATTCAAACAGCTGCGACAGATACTTGTGCGCCGCTTCGTGTTTCGCAAACAGTATCAACCCGCTGGTATCGCGGTCCAGGCGGTGTACCGTGAAAATTTGCCCGTACTTCTTTTTCAACAAGCCTTGTAAGGAAGCCAGTTCATTGTCGTGCCTGTCCGGGATGGTAAGCAGGCCGGAGGGTTTGTTAAGCGCTACTAAATCATCGTTTTCAAACAGGATGATGTCTTCTATTCGCATATGGAATCTGTATGTAAAAAACAGTCCCGGTGTGGCCGGGACTGTACGATCGTTATTTAAAATGTTTCAGCAAGATCACTTCCTTCTCTGTCAGGAAGCGCCATTTGCCGCGGTTGACGTTCTTTTTAGTAAGACCCGCATACATCACACGGTCCAGTTTCTCCACCTTGTATTCCGTGTGTTCGAAAATACGTCGCACGATACGGTTTTTACCGCTGTGGATCTCAATCCCGATCTGGGTTTTGTCTTTGTTATCTACATAACCCAGTGCATCAACACCCGCTACGCCGTCTTCCAGCTCCACGCCGTTCATGATTTTCTCGAAATCGGCTTTGGTCAACGGTTTGTCGAGGCCAACGTGGTATATCTTCTTGATGTTGTGCTTAGGATGCGCCAGTTTTTGCGCCAGGTCACCATCGTTGGTGAGCAGCAGCAAACCGGAGGTGTTGCGGTCCAGGCGACCTACCGGGAACACGCGTTCGTCAGTAGCATCCGCAACCAGTTCCATTACGGTCTGGCGGCCTTCCGGATCGTCAGTGGTGGTGATATAACCTTTCGGTTTGTTCAGCAACACGTACACCAGGTTTTTAGAGATCGTCAGCTTTTTATCGTTCAGCTTTACGAGGTCTTTCGGCGTTACTTTGGTCGCTGGCTCCAGTACCTGTACGCCGTTTACAGTAACCTTACCGTCTTTGATATAATCTACGGCTTTCCTGCGGGAGCAAAGGCCGGAGTGTGCGAGGTACTTGTTCAGCGGCATTTCGTCGCTGGCTTCTTTAGCACTTTTATCTTTTACTTCGATGCGTTTGCGGCCGGGCCTGCGATCTTCTTCTGTTTTCTTTTTGCGATGGATAGATGCGCGGGTTTGTGCACCTTCGGGACGGCGGCCTTTTTCGGCTTTCTCTCCTTCTTTGGTGTAAGGAGCGTTATCGGTCCAGTCGTCATCGATGTGTTTGGAAAAATCGGGGAGTTGCTCATGCAGGTCGTCGCGTCGTGGCTTGTCGCTGGCCCAGATGTCCATTCCGTCAAAGAATGATTTGGGTTTCTGATCATCACCTTTACGGCCTTTGCGGTCGCCTTTATCTTTGGAGAATTTCTTGTCTTTATCGAAAGGTTTTTTCTCACGATCGAAGGATTTGCCTTCTTTGTCACCGAACGACTTACGCTCTCTGTCAAACGGTTTCTTCTCGCGGTCGAAGGATTTACCTTCTTTATCGCCAAAAGATTTACGCTCTCTGTCAAACGGTTTTTTCTCGCGATCTCTGTCGCCGAAGGGTTTACGGTCTTTGTCGAAAGACTTGCCTTCTCTGTCGCCAAAGGGTTTGCGATCTTTATCGAAGGGCTTTTTCTCGCGGTCGCCAAAGGGTTTGCGGTCTTTGTCGAACGGCTTCTTCTCACGGTCACCGAAAGGTTTGCGGTCGAAGGATTTTTTTCTTTATCGCCGAAAGGTTTGCGATCGCCTTTGCTGAAAGGCTTCTTATCATCCTGGTTATCGGCGTCAGAATCGCGGAATTGCGGCTTCGGTTTCTTTTCGAATTTCGCAAAAGGCCGCGCAGCATCCGTTTTGCGGGCATCCGACTTGTTTTCCTTAAATGGTGAAAAGCCCTTGCCGGTGCTTTTGGAAGTGCCTGGTTTGTTCTTCTTCATGTGTTTTGTTTAGCATGCTGCATTCCTGCAGTACGGTATATTTTTAAGCATTCTCGCTTTCTTCGAGATGCGGTTGCGTGTCCTTATTGGCCAGCTGTCCGCAAGCGGCGTCAATGTCTTTACCACGGCTGCGGCGCAAACGCGCGTTCACGCGGTTTTTGCCAAGGTATTCCATAAACCGCTGCGTAGTTTCTGCCGAAGGCTTCTGGAACCGTGCATTGTCAATCGGGTTGTACTCGATGATGTTCACGAGGTCCACCGGCACCTGGCGGTAAATCTTTATAAGCTCGTCCGCATCCTTCAGCGAGTCGTTGAAGTTGTGGAACAGGATATATTCGAAAGAGATTTCATTGTTGGTAGCCTTGTAGAAGTAGTTGAGCGCTTCCACGAGGTTCTTCAGGTTGTTGGTGTCGTTGATGGGCATGATCTCGCTACGCTTCTGGTCGTTTGCCGCGTGCAGCGACAGCGCCAGGTTAAAGCGCACCTGGTCATCGCCCAGCTGCCTGATCATTTTTGCTACGCCGGCTGTAGAAACGGTAATACGGCGCGGCGACATCGCCAAACCATCGGGAGAAGTAATTTTCTCGATGGATTTAAGAACGTTTTTATAGTTCAGTAACGGCTCACCCATACCCATGTACACGATATTGGTGAGTTTTTTACCGGAAGATTCCGGGGACTGCTGGTTAAGCAGCGCCACTTCATCATAAATTTCGTCGTAATTGAGGTTGCGGCGGAGCTTCATGTAGCCGGTAGCGCAGAATTTACAACTCAGGCTGCAGCCTACCTGGGAAGATACACAGGCGGTCTGGCGGCTTTCGGTGGGGATCAGTACGCCTTCCACCAGCTCATTATCTGCCGTTTTGAAGCGCGTTTTGATGGTGCCATCGGAGCTTTGCTGCGTTACATCGATTTTGATCGCCGGGAGCTCGAAGTGCTCTTCGAGTGTGGTGCGTAACTGCTTGGAAATGTTGGACATGGATTCGAAATTTCGGGCATGGCGCAGCCACAACCACTCATACACCTGTTTGGCGCGGAATGGTTTTTCGTTGATCTTTACAAAGTATTCCTGTAACTGCTGCAGGCTCAGCTCGCGTATATTTTGCTTCCTCATTTCGCTGCAAAGGTAGGTGTAAAAAAGCAATATCCGGTCAACGGCGTGTTAATACAAATGTAATCTTTAATTAACGCTGTGTTGGTTAAGATGCTGATTTATAGATTGTTACTCCCTTTTGTCATGTTTTGCCGGGAAATCCTACCTTTAATGCCATGTTACGAAAAACTGCATACATCGCCGACGCCGTACGTTCGCCCATAGGTCGTTACGGCGGCACGCTCAGCACTATACGGCCCGACGATCTCCTCGCGCTGATGCTTACCAGCCTTATGAAACGCAATCCCGGCCTGGATCCCGCTGCAATTGAAGATGTAATTGCCGGCGCTACCAACCAGGCTGGCGAAGATAACCGCGATGTGGCCCGCATGGCTGCGCTGCTCGCTGGCTTTCCGGTAACGGTAGCCGGCAACACTGTTAACCGCCTTTGTGCCTCCGGACTGCAGGCCATTATGGATGCGGCCCGTGGTGTGATGTGCGGGGATGGCGAGGTGTACATTGCCGGCGGCGTAGAAAGCATGACCCGCGCGCCTTTTGTGATGGCCAAAGCCGAAGGCGCCTTCAGCCGGCATACGGAAGTGCACGACTCGACCATCGGCTGGCGTTTTACCAACAAGAAGCTCGCTGCCATGTATCATCCCTATTCCATGGGCGAAACCGCTGAAAATATCGCCAGCCGCTGGCAGATCAGCCGCGAAGCGCAGGATGCCTTCGCCTTAAGCAGCCAGGAAAAATATAAAGCCGCGCTGCTGGCCGGTAAGTGGGAAGATGAAATTATCCCGGTTACGATTACGCCGAATAAACAGGACCAGGTCATTTTTTCTAAAGATGAATATCCCCGCGATACATCGCTGGAAAAGCTCGCCGGGCTGAAACCTGCGTTCCTGAAAGATGGTTCGGTAACGGCAGGTAACTCCGCTGGTATCAACGACGGGGCTTCGGCAGTACTGGTTGTTTCGGAAGAAGCGCTGAAAACATTTAACCTGCGGCCCCTGGCGCGTATCAGCTCCATGGCGGTGGCAGGTGTAGATCCCGCGATTATGGGCATAGGCCCGGTACCGGCTACGCAGAAAGCATTGCAGCGCGCAGGTATTGGCGTAAATGACCTCGATCTGATCGAGTTGAACGAGGCGTTTGCCGTGCAGGCGCTGGCCTGCATTCATGAGTTGCAGCTGGATGAGCAAAAGATCAACCGGAATGGCGGCAGCATAGCCATTGGGCATCCGTTGGGTTGCAGCGGTGCGCGGATCGTTACAACGTTATTGCATGAAATGAAAAGGCATCAGCATGTAAAGCGGGGACTGGCAACCATGTGTGTGGGAGTGGGACAGGGCGCGGCGATGGTGTTCGAGAAGGTGTAAAAATAACGAGCGGTCGGATTTGCATCAGGCCGCCCGTTGATGGCAAGCAAAAAGGGTTTTACAAACAAATCTGTTTCTCCGTCATCATTTTGCGGAGGTTTATCAGGCCGTAGCGCATACGACCCAACGCAGTATTGATACTAACCTGGGTAAGGTCAGCAATTTCTTTAAAGCTCAATTCGGCATAGTGACGCAGGATAATTACTTCGCGTTGCTCTTCCGGCAGCAGGTCCAGCATTTTGCGAACGCTGTCGTGGCTTTGGCGCGTGATCATTTTTTCCTCCGCGCTGGACTCCGAAAAGCTCAGTACATTGAAGATATCTTTATCGTCGCTGGTTTTAATCAGCGGCGTACGTTTGATTTTGCGGAAATGGTCCACACAGAGGTTGTGCGCAATACGCATGGCCCATGGGAGAAACTTACCTTTTTCAGTATAGCGTCCTGCACGAATGGTATCGATTACTTTAATGAAGGTATCCTGGAAAATATCTTCTGCCAGGAATGCATCTTTCACGAGCAATACTATAGAGGTGTAAAGTTTGTCTTTGTGCCTGTAAACCAGTTCTTCAAGAGCGGAGGAGTGCCCTTTCTTGAACAGTGTGATGAGTTGTTCGTCGTTGAGTTTGTACATTACTTGCATAAACATTCTACCAAATAGCGGTTATAAAATAAGTACAGGACCGTAACAGTCTGTAGGTAAAGTATAAGAGTTTTGAGTAGAGGTTTATGCTATAATCGTACTATTTACAGGTTTGAGTAATAAATTATGGTCAATGCAAATATAAAGGAATTGTTGAATAAAACAAGAACGACCTATAAAATTCGGCCCGTTGTAGAACAAAATGACACAAAAATATCATAAACAGGCTACCATAGCGGGCACTGGAGCAGCTACGGCCGCGCCTGGCGGCTGCCTTACAGCAGGGCTTATTGGCACATCATCCTAAGACCATCCTAAGTGCATCCTAACTGAATGGTAACTGAAGCCATAGTGTTTTAGTGCTAATTAGCTACATTTTAGTTACAATTAGTTACGATCCTCCCGATATTCTCTTGGGATACAGCAGGAAAAAAATGGTCAAAATGAGCTGCCGGCAACACACAGCAGAGGATGCTATCGCCGGTGATCAAATGGAATGAAAATCGAACTAAAAAGGAGGTGATTTCGGGAGCCGAACAATCCTTACATTTGTATTTCTATGCGTACAAAAGTTAAGACCCAGGAGAAAAATACTGAAGATGAGGTAGTTAGTCCGCAGGACCATATTTTTATCAAAGGAGCGCGCACGCACAATTTGAAAAATGTGACTGTTTCGATCCCCGGAGCAAGCTGGTAGTTGTTACCGGCGTATCGGGCTCCGGAAAGTCCTCACTTACCATGGACACCCTGTTCGCTGAAGGCCAGCGTCGTTACGCCGAAAGTCTGAGCGCCTATGCGCGCCAGTTCCTGATGCGTATGAACAAGCCCGATGTGGATTACATTAAGGGGATTTGTCCTGCTATTGCGATCGAGCAGAAAGTGATTACCCGCACACCACGCTCGACCGTAGGTTCCATGACCGAAATTTACGATTACCTGCGCCTCCTGTTTGCCAGGGCGGGCAAAACATATAGCCCCATTTCGGGCGATCTGGTGAAAAACACGAGGTGGCCGATGTGGTGGATTTCATCAGCAAACTGAAGGAAGGCAGCAAAGTGCACATCATTGTACCATTTCCGCATCATGCGAAACGGGAAGTGAGCGAGGAGCTGAATATCCTGATGCAGAAAGGCTTTTCGCGCTTGTACCTTCCCGGAAAAGGCCTGCAGCGTATTGAAGAACTGATGGAAGAAAAGAAGCCGAAAGTGGCAAAGGATGCTTTTGTGCTGATCGACCGTATCGTCGTGCGCAATTTCGACGACGATGAAAAACATCGCATTGCGGACAGTGTGCAAACGGCTTTTTATGAAAGTGAGGGCGAATGCCATTTAGAGGTGGATGGTGAGTTGCAGCCGCATTTTTCTAATCGTTATGAATTAGATGGCATGCAGTTCGAAGAGCCGGTGCCCAATTTGTTTTCGTTTAATAATCCGTATGGTGCATGTCCGACCTGTGAAGGTTTCGGGCAGGTATTAGGGATCGATGCGGACCTGGTTATTCCGGATAAACGCCTGAGCGTATTCGAAAATGCGATTGCGCCCTGGCGTGGGGAAAAGATGGGGGAGTATAAAGAAGCGCTGATCAAAGTAGCGCGGAAATTCGGTTTCCCGGTGCATAAACCTATTTCGGAACTGACAGACGAACAGTACCAGGTATTGTGGACAGGCAACGAGCATTTTTACGGGTTGAACGAGTTCTTCAAGATGGTGGAACAAAACCTGTATAAAGTGCAGTATCGTGTGCTGCAGGCGCGTTATCGCGGACGAACGATTTGTCCCACCTGTAACGGCGCCCGTTTGCGTAAAGAGGCGTTGTATGTAAAAGTGGGCGGAACGGATATTTCCCGCCTGGTGGAGATGCCGGTGGAGAAGCTGAAGGTTTGGTTCGATAGCATCGAATTGAGTGCATACGAACAACAGGTGTCCAAACGCATCATGATTGAAATCAATCACCGGTTAAAAACTTTACTGGACGTGGGTTTAGGATATCTTACCCTGAATCGTGTGGCGAATACATTGAGCGGTGGCGAAAGTCAGCGTATTCAACTTACGCGTACGCTGGGTTCTAACCTTACCAACTCACTTTACATCCTGGATGAGCCCAGTATTGGTTTGCATGCGCGCGATACACTGCGGTTGATTGGTGTGCTGAAAGAGCTGCGTGACCTCGGTAATACGGTGGTCGTAGTAGAGCATGACGAGCAGCTGATGGAAGAAGCGGATTATATTATTGATATGGGGCCGCTGGCAAGCCATTTAGGCGGTGAAGTGATTTTTGCAGGTACTTACGAGCAGATTTTGAAAGATCCGAAAAGCCTTACCGGCCGCTACCTGAGCAGTGCATTGCAGATTGAACCGCCGCAGCAGTTACGGAAGGCGAAGCAGTTTATAGAGGTGGAAGGGGCGCGTCAGCACAATCTGAAGAATATTGATGTGAAGTTTCCGCTGGGTGTATTGTGTGTGGTGAGCGGTGTGAGCGGATCGGGCAAAACCACCCTGGTGAAACAGATCCTGTATCCCGCCCTGATGAAAATGAAAGGCGAGTTTACAGACCGTGTAGGACAACACCGCGCGATTAAAGGCGCCGTGGATGATGTGACGCAGGTGGAAATGATCGACCAGAACCCGATCGGTAAATCATCCCGTTCAAACCCGGTTACATACATCAAGGCTTACGACGAGATTCGTGACCTGTATGCGAAGCAGCCGGTAAGTAAAATGCGCGGTTTCCAGCCGAAACATTTTTCTTTTAACGTTGATGGCGGTCGTTGCGATACCTGTAAAGGTGAGGGCGAAGTGATCGTGGAAATGCAGTTCCTGGCCGATGTGCATCTGCAGTGTGAAAGCTGTGGTGGTAAAAGATTTAAGGAAGAAGTACTGGAAGTAACCTATAAAGGCAAAAATATTTACGATGTGCTGGAGATGGGGGTGGATGATGCGATTGAGTTCTTTAAAGATGACAAGGATGTGGTGAATAAAATTCGTCCGCTGAGTGATGTGGGGCTGGGTTATGTGAAGCTGGGACAATCGTCGGATACCCTGAGCGGTGGCGAGGCGCAGCGTGTGAAACTGGCATCGTTCCTGGGCAAAGGCAAGGCGCAGGGGCATATCCTGTTTATCTTCGATGAACCCACTACCGGTTTGCATTTTCATGATATTAAAAAGCTGTTGAACTCCTTCCATGCGCTGATTGAACAGGGGCACTCGATCCTGGTTATTGAACATAATATGGACGTGATTAAATCGGCGGACTGGTTAATTGACCTGGGGCCTGAAGGTGGGGAAGGTGGCGGTAACCTGTTGTATGCGGGTGTGCCCGAAGGGTTGAAAAAGGTAAAGGAGAGTTATACGGGTAAGTTTTTGTAATAAATCTGTAAATAATTGACGGCGTGCGGTGTATACACCGCACGCTTTTTTATGTGCATATCGTACGGTAAATTCGTTGGTGAGGTCCTATGGTATTGGAGATTGACTTGGCAAAAAATGTAAATTTCTGTATATTGCATATGCGTATAATGGAGGTGGCTACCGGGATGGAGCATGCTGTTATTATCGTGCCGGTTGAGGCAAGAGACTTTAAGAGAATAACGGTGCGGCGGTATTTTTTTAGTGGAAGATGTATCCACGGGATAAGGTTTTTAAGTTGTGTTTGGCGGATGGGGAAGATATACTTGGGCTTGTGTGCTTGGATTATATAGATACGGACAAACGCGTGGAAGTGCAGTTATTGGCAGTGTCAAAAGAAAATTTAGGTAGCGATAAAAAATATGACGGTATAGCCGGATGTCTGATTGCATTCGCCTGTGATCATGCGTTGATGTGTTATGGAGAAGAAGCCTGTATTTCCCTGGTCCCTAAATCGATATTACGCCATCACTACATGGACCGTTACGGCATGAAAGAAGCAGGGCCGCGGCTTTATCTGGATGGGCAACATTTACGTCATTTCATTCTAATTTACAAATAATGAGTAAGAGACAACCAAGAGAAGAGCGGTTGAAAGATTTGGCGGAGGCCTATATTTTTCCTGTTGAACTCCCGGAGGAAGAGCGGCAGGAGGCTGATGAACAATTGCGGCTGGCTCGCGCCAAGTCTCAGGCGGAAATGACTCCTGAAGACCGTTTGTCATTGCGGGTATTGCGTCTTAGGTTGACAATTGAAGCAAGCCTCAAAGAGCGCGTATACCGCAAAGAATGTGGTTTCGGATCATACCTGAAAGAATACATCAACCTCCGGACAAAAAACGAAAGGTCTTCGCCGATGAAATCAGTATCGATGAAACCCTCCTGAGCCAGTTAATCAACGAACGCCGCGATCCGCCAGACTATATCTTCTTCCGGCTCGAAATCCACTCCAACAATGTTATTCCAGCTCAAAACTGGTATAAACTCGTGGAAAGGCGCCGCGAGCACGAAATTACCACCAGCAAGGCCCGTCGCAAGGCTGAAAAACCGTTTGTACGCCGGAAACTCCAGGCCGACAGCTAAAGCAAAACGCCCGGCATCTCTGCCAGGCGCTTTTATAAACACTTTTGACCAATCATTAACATTTTTTACCTCAAGCGGTCGAGTGACTTGATCAATTTCTCATCTTTGTAAATACCTCGTGCCGCCAATACCAACAGGATGAGCATGAGCACGGGCAGAAAAGCTGCCGGGAGATACGACGAAGATATAATCTGCTGACCTCTTGCAACGATCTGGTTAGCGGTATCCTGCACCTTAAAATACTGCAGCACAATAGCCGCAGCTGTCAGGAAAACGTTTAATACGGTAAGCCTGAACTGCAGTTTACGGTTCTTATAGAGAAATATGCAAAGCAGCGCAAGCGCTACGATAACCATATATACAATAAAAACCAGGTAGCTGGACTGCGCGTTAAAATAGGTTACAAAACTCGCGGTACCCGCATTCACGGTTGCTTTCCAAAGATTGTAAAACCAGGTGGCTGCGCCCGCCGCGGCGGCCAGCAAAAGATAAAGGCTTTGTATGCGTTGTATCATTATCTCCAATTAGTTAATAATGTAAAAGTAAATAAATATTACGAACCTGCACGAACGTTCTACGGGCAGTAGTGCCAGACTTCGTATATTGCACGCCCAATTAGGAATCTATGGCAAGAAAATTAAACAAGCAGGATGCACTGGATTACCATGCTAATGGTAAACCAGGGAAGATAGAAGTCATTCCTACGAAGAACACCAAAACACAATGGGACTTGTCGCTCGCTTATTCTCCCGGCGTAGCGGAACCCTGTAAGGAGATTCATGCAGATGTGGAGAATGTTTATAAATACACCGCCAAGGGCAACCTGGTAGCGGTAATCAGCAATGGTACAGCGGTGCTTGGCCTGGGTGATATCGGCCCCGAGGCCAGCAAGCCGGTGATGGAAGGCAAGGGCGTACTGTTCAAAATTTTTGCGGACATTGATGTGTTTGATATCGAGCTGAACAGCCGCAACGTAGATGAATTTGTTCAGGTAGTGAAAGCGCTGGAGCCTACTTTCGGCGGCATCAACCTCGAAGATATCAAAAGCCCGGAGTGCTTCGCTATTGAAGAGCGCCTGCGCAAAGAGCTGAAAATACCCATCATGCATGATGACCAGCATGGTACGGCCATCATTTCCTCGGCTGCCCTGCTGAACGCACTGGAACTCGTTAAAAAGAAAATAGAAAAAACAAAGTTCGTGATCAACGGCGCCGGCGCAGCGGCCATGGCCTGCGTAAAACTCTACGTAGCCGTTGGTGCGAAGCCGGAAAACTTCATCATGTTCGATAAGGACGGGGTATTAAACAAGGCCCGCACCGACCTGGATGCGATGAAGCAGGTATTTGCCACTTCTTCCAAAGTAACCACCCTTACCGAAGCACTGAAGGGCGCCGACGTGTTCGTAGGCCTCTCTGTAGGCAACGTGGTAACTGCAGATATGGTGAAATCAATGGCCAAACACCCGATCGTATTCGCCATGGCGAACCCCGATCCGGAAATTCCCTACGATGTGGCTATCGGCGCCCGTCCTGATGTGATTATGGCTACCGGCCGTTCGGATTACCCTAACCAGGTAAACAACGTACTGGGGTTCCCCTATATCTTCCGTGGAGCACTGGACGTACGTGCCACCCAGATCAACGAAGAAATGAAGCTCGCCGCCGTGCGCGCCCTGGCCGAACTGGCCAAATCGGCGGTGCCCGATATCGTTAACATGGCATATAACGAGAAAAACCTCGTTTTCGGCCCGAATTATATTATCCCCAAACCGCTGGACCCACGCCTGTTAAGCACTGTAGCGCCTGCGGTGGCAAAGGCCGCCATGGACAGCGGTGTGGCTACTGCGCCTATCACCGACTGGGAGGCTTACAAAGATGTGCTGAACAAACGTTTGGGCCTGGACAACCAGCTGTTCCGCGTAATTGGCACAAAAGCCCGTAAAGACCCGCGCCGCGTAGTGTTTGCGGAAGCCGACAACCTGAAAATCCTCAAGGCCGCACAGGTAGTGAACGACGAAGGCATCGCCTTCCCGATCCTGCTGGGTAACGAAAAACGCATCCGCAGCCTGGCCGAAGAGAATGGCATCGATATCGAAGACATCCAGATCATTGATCCGAAGAGCGATGAAATGCAGGACAAACGCCACTACTTTGGTGAGCTGTTCTTCAAAAAACGCCAGCGTAAAGGCTTTAACCTGTATGAAGCCAAAAAGATCATGCGCGAGCGTAACTACTTCGGCTGTATGATGGTGGAAACAGGAGAAGCGGATGCGCTGATTTCCGGCCTGACCCGGAAATACCCCGATACGATCCGTCCCGCCCTGCAGGTAATCGGTATGGAAGAGGGCGTGAAGCGTGTGGCTGGTATGTATATCATCAACACGAAGCGCGGTCCGCTGTTCCTCGCCGACACCACGGTAAACTTTAATCCCACGGCGGAAGAACTGGCGGAAATCACCCTTATGGTAGCTAAAGAAGTGCGCCAGTTTAACATCACACCAAGAATTGCAATGGTATCTTACTCCAACTTCGGTTCCAGTCAAACGCCGGAAGCCCAGCTGGTAAGCAAAGCGCGCGAACTGGTGAAAAAGGCGGAGCCGGAACTGTGTGTGGATGGTGAAATCCAGGCGGCGATGGCCTTCAATAAAGAGATACTGAAAGATAACTATCCTTTCTCCGAACTCATCGAAGGCGATACCAATACCCTCATCTTCCCGAACCTGACCGCTGGTAACGTGGCCTACAATCTGTTGCAGGAAGTAGCCGGTTTCGATGCGATCGGTCCCGTGTTGCTGGGCATGATGAAGCCGGTACACATCCTGCAATTGGGAAGTACCGTTCGCCAGATTGTGAACGTGGTGCTGATCGCTGTGGTGGATGCGCAGACTAAATGCTGCCAGAATGAGCCGCAGGACGTAAAGGTCAAAAAGAAGAAGTAGGGCGCTGAAATGAAGGGGCGACTACAAGACAACGAAACACTTGCAAAAGCAGCATAAACGAAGGCCGGGACATTTGCTCCCGGCTTTTTCGTAATTTCAGGTCATGCAAGACATCACCCGGAAAAAGATATTCTTTCCGCTTAACCCGGCTTTCAGGAACTACCTGCGGCTGTATGAACGGGAAATAAAACTTCCAGTATCCTACGAAGAGTTGCGGTATTACGAATATGGGTTCCCGTTATACGACAAACAGGGCAAGGACACCTTGTGGGAAACCGTGGTGTACCCGCAAAACATGGTGGCGCAGTTGCATGCGGGGCTTAAGCGGGTATACTCCATCTTTAAAGCAGGAGGCGACCAGGCGGCGGAAGAGCATTTGCACATCGAGCGGATTGATTATTGCACCTTCGGTAACTCGCATCCCTTCCGGGTAAAGGTGGTCAATAATTATAACGAGGTATATGACTATTTCTATGTTAAGATAGCCGATGCCTCGCGGTTGTATGGCCTGGAGCTGGAACATATTCTCAGTCCCTACTGGATGAACTTCCTGGTAGATGGTAACACGCTCATCGAAGAACATATTGCCGGCGTACCCGGCGACCAGTTTATTACCGACTATCTCGACCGGCCGGAATTTAACCCGAAACGTATTGCAAAAGAATTCGTGAAATTTAATGAGCGGTGTTTCGTGCGGCTACTGGGCGATATGCGCTCCTATAATTTCGTGTTTGATATTACCCCCGATTTCGATGATGTGCAGTTCCGCATCCGCGCCATCGACTTTGACCAGCAGTTTTACGAGGGAAAGAAAACCCTGTATATGCCGCAGTTCTTCAAAGACAACCGGGTGTTTGTTGAGCTGGCCATGCAACACCTGAATGCGGAAACCGTAAAACAATACCAGCAGGAGGAACGTTCACTGATTGCCCGCCGCATTAAGGTACAGCGCCACCGCATCAAAGACCTTCGGGATGTGATCATGTCTGACCGTGTATCCTTCCCCGAAAAGATTCAACAGTTGGGGGAAGAACTGGCCCTGCATTACGAAGACCCGGTGTTTGCAAAATGCCGCACTATGGGGGAAATTATCGAGCGGAGTTTGAAACGGCTGCTGGTGAAGAGTTTGCGGTAGGGCTTGGCCCAATACTTGCGCCATCTCCCTCAGCGGGAACATTTTTCCCATTAATACTGACCGGGGTAACCCGATTTTCCTATCTTTGAACAGTTATGGAGTTTAAGTTTTTCTACCATTTTGGTAAGTACGTGCTGATGTTGAAAGGCATGTTCACGAAGCCCGAAAACATGCGGATGTATTGGAAGGAGTTCATGCAACAGTGTAACGACATTGGCGTAGGGTCTACCGGCATAGTTTTTATCATCTCCCTTTTCATGGGGGCGTAACCACGCTCCAAACGGCTTATCAGCTGGTAAGTCCCATCATTCCCAAAGCGACCATTGCACAGGTAGTACGGGATACCATCATACTTGAATTTGCCCCTACGCTTACCTGCGTAATCCTGGCCGGGGTGGTTGGCTCTAAAATAGCCTCCGAGCTCGGTAACATGCGCGTATCCGAACAGATAGACGCACAGGAGATCATGGGCATCAACACAAAGGTTACCTGCTGGCGCCCAAAATAGTGGCAGCCCTCATCACCATCCCCTGTCTCGTAATGCTCGCCGGGTTCCTCGGCATCTGGGGCGGTAAGGCGGCTGGCGTAATGGCGGGTATCATCTCCAACGAAGAATATACACAGGGCCTCCGCCAGAGTTTAAAGCCTATAACGTCTTTTTTGCCCTCGCTAAAGCATTCACCTTCGCCTTTATCATATCCAGTGTGCCGGCCTATTATGGCTACAATGTACAGGGTGGCGCCCTGAAATAGGCAAGGCGGGCACCACGGCCGTTGTGGTTAGCTGTGTGCTCATTCTTATTGCCGACTATGCCCTCACGGCTTTACTCCTCTAAAAATACCGACGAGCATGATAGAACTGGTCAATGTAAAAAAAGGTTTTGGCGATAAAGAGATCCTGAAGGATGTATCCGTTACGATGGAAGCCGGTAAGATGAACCTCATCATCGGCGCCAGCGGAAGCGGCAAAACCGTGATGATGAAGTGTATGGTAGGCCTCATGGAGGTCGATAGCGGCGAAATCCGTTATGGCGGGAAAAACTTTTCGGCCATGGATAACAACCAGCGTAAGGAGATCCGTAAAGAAATAGGAATGCTGTTCCGGGCTCAGCCCTGTTTGATTCCATGACCGTAGAGGAAAATATTATGTTTCCTTTGGACATGTTCACGCGCGACAGCTCCAAAGAAAAGAAGAGGCGTGTGCAGGAAGTGCTGGAGCGTGTAGCCCTGAAAGACGCCGGCCGCAAATATCCGGCGGAAATCAGCGGTGGTATGAAAAAAGGGTGGGCATTGCCCGGGCCATCGTGCTTAACCCGAAGTACCTGTTTTGCGACGAACCCAACTCCGGCCTGGATCCGCAAACCTCCCTGGTAATCGACCAACTCATTGAAGATATTACTGTAGAATACAATATTACCACCGTAATCAACACCCACGACATGAATACCGTAATGGAAAGCGGCGATCATATCGTGTATATGTTCGAGGGTAAAAAACAGTGGGAGGGAAATAACGAAGAAATCATATTCAGCAAAGACAAGCGCCTGAACGACTTTATTTTCGCCTCCGAATTCCTCCGCGATGCCAAGGAAATGAGGCAGTTGGACACTTTTAAGGACAAAAACTGGCGCGATCGTCTCCAGCAGCGTCCGGACGGAAGCGTACCCGGCGAAGAGGGGAAACCCTAAATTTCCCCATTTCTTATCTCCTTTTCCTTATTTTTGTCCGGCTGTTTTCAATAGTTCAAATAAATTAATCAATAAACCAAGCGCGATGAGTGTTTTAGTTAATAAGCATAGCAAAGTAATTGTGCAGGGATTTACCGGAACTGAAGGTACCTTCCATGCTACACAGATGATTGAGTACGGTACACAGGTAGTAGGTGGCGTAACGCCCGGTAAAGGTGGTTCCAAACACCGAGCGCCCGGTATTTAACACCGTGGCCGATGCGGTTAAAGCTACCGCGGCTGATGTATCCATCATTTTTGTACCTCCCGCTTTTGCTGCAGATGCTATTATGGAAGCCGCCGACGCCGGAATTGCGCTGGTAGTATGTATTACAGAAGGTATCCCCGTTCAGGACATGGTGAAAGCCAAAAACTACCTGCAGGGCAAAAATACCCGCCTCATCGGGCCTAACTGCCCCGGTGTAATCACCGCGGAAGAAGCTAAAGTAGGTATCATGCCTGGCTTCATCTTCAAAAAGGACGCATCGGTATCGTATCCAAATCCGGTACCCTCACATATGAAGCCGCTGACCAGGTTGTTAAAGCCGGTCTCGGTATTTCTACTGCTATCGGTATCGGTGGCGACCCGATCATCGGTACCCCCACCAAAGAAGCGGTGGAACTGCTGATGAACGATCCCGAAACCGACGCGATTATCATGATCGGCGAAATCGGCGGTAGCATGGAAGCAGATGCAGCACATTGGATCAAAGAAAACGGTACTAAACCCGTGGTTGGCTTCATCGCCGGCCAAACAGCGCCTCCCGGCCGCCGCATGGGTCACGCCGGCGCCATCATCGGTGGTGCGGACGATACCGCAGCAGCGAAAATGAAAATCATGGCTGAATGTGGCGTACACGTTGTGGCCAGCCCGGCAGACCTCGGCAAGAAAATGGCCGAAGTACTGAAAGGTGTTCCTGCCTGATAAATTCAGCTCTTTTAATATGGTGAGAGAGGTGCTTTATGCGCCTCTCTTTTTTTTATGTGGTTACCGGCAATAACCCTTTCCTCAGCCGCCGCCGTTCTTTTCTGCATCTTGTTATGCAATTTGCCCGTTTTCGTCATCATACACCCAATAGGAAAATCATTACATTACTATAAAAACCTGATTATGCTTCATCGCCCGGCCATTGTACTTACCTGCCTGCTTTTTACCCTGCGGCTGGCCGCACAGCAGTTTAATTACGACGCCCACTGGGCCGAGGTTAACAAGTACTATGAAAAATCACAGCCTAAATCGGCCTTAAAGGAACTGGACATCATCTACGCCCGTGCGCTGAAAGACGACAGCGAAGTAAACTGGTTAAAGGCCATGTTGCTGCAAATACGCATGCAGTCAAACATCGACCGGGAAAACTTTGATAACTATCTTACCCTTATCAATAAAAATCTCCCTAAAGCAAAACCAGCTGCCAGGGCCATTTTATACAGCATGAAAGGCGAGGTGCTCTGGCAATTCCTGCAGCGTAACAGTTATAAGATTCAAAACCGCACCCGGATCGATATAGACACAGCCCGCGATATGAACAGCTGGGGTGCCGACCGGCTGCATAGCGAAATCAGCAAGGCATACCACGCCTCCCTGGCCGATGTGAAGATGCTGCAACAACGCGACATCAAACGGTACGACGATATTCTTTATAATGAAGAGAATACCCGGAGCATGCAGCCCACCCTGTATGATCTGCTTAGTTCCCGTGCACTGGCCTACTACAGCTCCGGTGGATCATCGGCGTACAATGCCCGTTCCCGGTTCTATATTAGCGATAAAGCAGGCTACGCCCCCGTGGCCACTTTTATTAAATCCAGGTTCGCTAATCCCGATACGCTTTCCACGCTCAGCTACGAAGCGCTGCAACTGCACCAGCAGGTGCTTGCTTTTAAGCTGGCCACCGGCAATAAACAGGCAATACTGCATGCCGACCTTGCCCGCATCAGTTTTGTGCGGGCCAACGATGCCATTCCGCAAGAAGGAAATACCAGCGCGTACCAGCAGGCATTGGAACGGATGTTGAAGGAATATGATGGCTTACCAGAACAGGGTGAGGTATATTACCTGCTGGCCCAATACATTTATGGCACCGTGGATGACGGCAACCGGGAGGTTAAACTGGAAGCGGTGATCGCTTACTGCAAAAGGCGATCGCCCGTTACCCGGGTACAAGCGGGGCGGTGAACAGCGAACGGTTACTGTTAAGTATTACGAATCCTACGTTATCGTTTCGAACCGGCCAGGTGAACCTACCGGGTAAACCTTTTCTGGCGTATGTTCAATACAGGAATATAAATACCGTGCACTTCCGCATTATCCGTTTAACAGCGGGACTGAAAAAGCGATGGCGGCCGCCCGGAATTATAGCTATAAAGATAATTGGAAGTTACTGCGGGAACAGCCGTCCGTCCGGTCCTGGGCGCAGCCGGTGCCCGATCCGCTTGATTACAACAGTCACTCGGCGGAAGTGAAAATAGATGCGCTGCCGGTGGGACAGTACATCATCCTGGCGGCTAACACTATTTCTTTTGAACTTGACTCCAGCAGCCTGGCTTCCCACGAAACAAGCATTTCTTCGCTCGCTTATTTTCATAACGGCAACCAGGTATTTGTCGTGGATCGTGAAAGCGGAAAGCCCGTTTCCAAGGCGAAAGTATTGTGCACCACAAGCGCAAAAACATTATATACCGACACGATGGGAATGGCGATAATACCTGTTCCACTCGGTTGGCACGAGTCACTGGTAATCAGCAAGGATGACGACACATTGAGAAGCGCGGCCTTCTATCCGCGACTACCCACATCGACACCAAATAATATACAAGTCAAAACATGGTTCTTCACCGATAGAAGCATTTATCGTCCTGGTCAAACAGTGTATTTCAAAGGCATTGTTACAGAACATAACGCGGCGAAGGCAGGTAAAGATAAATTGAAAGCGAGTTATACAAGCCGCATCGCACTATTGAATGCCAATGGCGATGAAGTAGATTCCATCAAGGTAAAAACGAATGAGTACGGGTCTTATGCGGGCAGCCTTAAAATACCAACAGGACTCCTGAACGGTGAGTTTCAAATCGAAGATGAAGAGGAAGGGCGTGTTCATTCAATAAAAGTGGAAGAGTATAAACGCCCTAAGTTTTCCATTGCGTTTGATACGATCAGGGTTCATTACCGCGCCGGAGATACTATCCACCTTAAAGGTACGGCTACGGCCTTGAGTGGCGCCGTGGTCGACGGTGCGCAGGTGGAATATAAGGTGACGCTTCCGCGAACGTATAACTACTATGGGCGTGGCATCGCGCCTGGTGCGCAACAGGAGGAACTGGTGGCGAAAGGAGAAACGTTTACGGACAGCGCCGGTAATTTTTACCTGCATTTTCCTACCGATACGGGCAGTTACCAGGGTAGCAGGGAAATGGCGACCTACGTGGTAAATGCGGGTGTTACCGACCGTAACGGCGAAACCAGGGAAGAACAACAATATGTGAGCGTGGCACGCAAAGGTGTTGCGGCGCAAATATCGGTAATGGAAGATGCCGCAAAAGATACCGTGCGGTTGTGGACAGGTACGCAGAACCTGGCCGGGTATCGCATTGCCGTACCGGTTACCGTGCGCATCACCCGCCTGCAGCCGCCCGCAACCATAAAACGGGATCGTCTCTGGCAGGTGCCCGACCAGTTTGTGATGTCACAGGAGGAGTTTGAAAAGTACTTCCCCTACGATCATTATAAAGCAGCGCTGACAGAAGATAACTGGCCCCGTGCGGAGCAGGTATGGTCTAAAAGTTATGACAGTATTGGCAGTCTGATAAAAGTAAATGTGAAGGACTGGAAAGATGGTGTATACTTGTTTGAACTGGCCGGCGTGGATGCGCGTGGAGATACTGTATACCAGAAAACAACAAAGCTGCTGGAAGATGAAAGTAAGCCATCTATAACGGTACCAGCTTACTTATGGAGTTCGCAGAACAATACGGCAGGTAAGCCCGGTGAAAAAGTCAGCATGGCTATCGGCACATCCGCCCAACATGTAAATGTGCTGGAACTGGTGACGCGGCGGAATAAACAGACCATTAACTGGATGCATCTTTCGCAGGAGAAGAAACGTACAGCATTCACGCTGACCAACGAGGACCGTGATGGGCTGGAAGTGGATTATGTTTTTGTAAAAGATAACCGCCTGTATAGTACCCGGCGCAATATCTCCGTACAGTGGGATAATACAGTCCTGGGGCTCCGGTTCGCCACCTTCCGTAGTAAACTGGAGCCGGGTGAAAAGCAAACCTGGACAATCAATATCCGCGATGAAAAGCAACAAAAGGTGGCGGCTGAAATGTTGGCGGCCATGTACGATGCCTCGCTCGATCAGCTGTATCTGCATTACTGGACCACACCGTCTTTTGTGAGTGTGCCCTACCGGCAATATAGTCGATGGTCCAACGACGGGTTCGGGGCCGGTTACAGCCAGGGTTGGAACCTGCGGCCGAATAGCCAGCAGCTTACGAAGCCTTTTTATGATGCGCAGTTGAACTGGTTCGGATGGAATTACCTTGGCAGGGCCG
This sequence comes from Chitinophaga sedimenti, assembly GCF_023156195.1. Taxonomy (GTDB): domain Bacteria; phylum Bacteroidota; class Bacteroidia; order Chitinophagales; family Chitinophagaceae; genus Chitinophaga; species Chitinophaga sedimenti. Next base: position 4,180,484 of record NZ_JAKUKA010000001.1, on the reverse strand, counting down.
ATGGTCGGATTAACAACAAAGGGTATGGTTTGCCTACATCCACGCTGCAGGATAGTCTTAACGAAGTGGTGGTAGTCGGATATGGCGCACAGCAAAAAGGAGTGTAACCGGGGCGGCAACCAGCGTTGTGATAAGAGAGCAACGGGATTTGCCCAGTGACGATTTCTCAGCTGCAATGCTGGCTCCTGCACCGCCGCCGTCTCCGGCATCGTCCACCCCAACACCAACTCCCCTCGTCCGCAAAAATCTTAACGAAACAGCCTTCTTCCTTCCGCAATTACGCACCGATGCAAAGGGCAGCATTACCTTTAGTTTTACCACACCGGAAGCGCTCACCAAATGGCGATTCATGGCCCTGGCACATAACAAAGACATGCAGGTGGGATACACAGAAACGAACGTTGTTACCCAAAAAACACTTATGGTGCAACCTAACGCGCCACGCTTCCTCCGCGAAGGTGATAAGATCGAATTAACCGTGAAAGTGAGCAGTCTGGCCGATACGCTACTCATTGGCAATGCCCGGCTTGAACTGCTGAATGCCACTACCATGCAGCCGGTAGACGGATGGTTCCAGAACATCTTTCCGGTGCAGCATTTCACGGTAAAGGCAAAGCAAAGTGCCGCGGTGAGTTTCCCGCTGCAAATACCGTTTGGATATAACGATGCGCTGGTGTACCGTGTAATTGCCGAAGCGGGTAATTACAGCGATGGTGAAGAAAATGCGCTGCCTGTACTCAGCAACCGCATACTCGTTACCGAAACAATGCCACTGCCGGTTCAGGGAAGTCAACCTGTCACCTTCAAAATGGAAAAGCTCCTGCAAAGCGATACGATCGAAGGTTTACAACAGCATGCGTTAACCGTGGAGTTTACCGCGAACCCGGTATGGGATGCGATTAAATCATTGCCTTACCTGATGGAGTACCCGTACGAGTGTGCGGAACAGAGCTTCAACCGCCTTTATGCCAATGCTATCGGAACACATGTGATGAACAGTACGCCACGTATTAAAACGGTATTCGAAAAATGGCAGGCCGATACGACGGGAATGTCCGGCAAGCTGGAATTGAACGAAGATCTCCGCTCAGCCTTATTACAGGAAACACCCTGGGTGCTGGAGGCGAAAAATGAACAGGAACAACGCCGTCGGCTGGCATTGTTATTCGATCTCTCACTGATGGAGCGCTCGATGAATTCGATAAAAGGTAAACTAAGGTCACTGCAAAACAGCGATGGTTCCTTCTCCTGGTTTAAAGGGATGCCCGGCAGTTACTACATCACACAATACATTGCTTCCGGGTTCGGACACCTGCGGCAACTGGGCATTACAGGAGTGGAGAATGATGAAGAGATTAAAGTGATGATGCACGATGCATTGAACTATCTCGATCAGCAAATCCTGGAACAGTACCAGCGCGACATTAAAAATAAAAGCTCCGCATATTACGGGATGGTATATCATTTATACATGCGCAGTTTCTATAAAGACTGGGTAATACCCGCCGCCAGCAAACCTGCCTACGCGTATTACCTGAAACAGTTGAAAACAAACTGGAGCAATTATAACACCTACAGCAAAGGGTTGGCCGCACTCGCGTTGTATCGCGACGGCGACACGAAAACAGCGAAGGAGATATTAATCGCTGTAAAAGAACATGCCGTAGCAACACCCGGTGAAGGTGCGTATTGGAAAGAGGGCGGGGGTTACTACTGGTATCAGGCGCCGGTGGAAACGCAGTCATTAATGATAGAAGCGTTTAATGAGGTCACGAAAGACAGTGCATTTGTGACCGCGCTTAAAACATGGTTGCTTAAAAATAAGCAGACCAATAGCTGGAGCACCACCAAGGCCACTTCAGAAGCCTGTTATGCATTGCTGATCGGTAACAACTGGCTGAGTGAAGAACAGCAGGTGCGGATAACACTTGGCAAACAGTTGATCGATTCCCGCAACGGGCAGCGTGAAGCTGGTACCGGTTATTTCCGCAAACGTTTCGAAGGCAAGGAAGTAACAGCCGATATGGGCGCCGTAACCCTGCAACTGGAAAACAGTAACGGTCAGCCTGCATGGGGCGGCCTGTACTGGCAGTACTTCCGAGGATATGGACAAAATTACTGCTTCGTCCACCCCGCTTACCCTGGAAAAGGAACTGTACATACAGCGCACCGATAAAAAGGGTCGGTGCTCACAAAAATCACTGGCGGCAATACCTTAAAGGTGGGCGATAAAGTAACGGTGCGTATCATCATGAAAGTGCACAGGGAAATGGAATACCTGCATCTCAAAGACCTGCGCGCCGCCTGCTTTGAGCCGGTAAACGTGTTAAGCGGCTACCGCTGGCGCGATGGGGCGGGGTATTACGAAAGCACGAAAGATGCGTCGACCAACTTCTTCTTCTCCGATATACGGCCGGGCACTTATGTGTTCGAGTACCCGGTGTTGTAACACATACGGGTACTTATTCCAATGGCATCAGTACGGTGCAGAGCATGTATGCGCCGGAGTTTAGTGCGCATAGTGAGGGCCTTACCGTAAGGGTAACCGAATAAACACATCAACATAAAAGAAAGTGGGTATGTAGTCATGCATACCCGCTTTTCTTTTTGGTAGAATTTCTCACCTTTGCCGGATGCAGACCGATTTTATCATTGTAGGACAAGGCATTGCAGGCACCATGCTCAGCTGGTTCCTGATGCAGGAAGGAAAAAGCGTCCACGTATTTGACGTGGAAAAGCCTAACAGCTCCTCGCGTGTAGCGGCGGGCATTATCAATCCCGTTTCGGGCCGCAAGTTTGAGCTGGCCTGGATGTACGATACTTTTTATCCTTTTGCCGTGGAAACCTACCGCAAAATGGAAAAGGAACTGGGCATCAGCTGCTTTTCCGAACGCGACATACTGCACGTATGGCCGTCGGAGCAAATGCGCGACGCCTTTGCCAAAAGACAAAATACTGCCCCGCAGAACGCTTACTTTAAGCCTGCGCCGGCCGAAGCTACTGCCGATCTGTTTCACCAGCCCCTCGGTACCGCCAGGGTGCAGGGCGCCACGGTGAACCTGCGTACCCTGCTGCCCGCCTGGCGCAACCGCCTGAAGGAAATGGGCTGCCTGCACGAAGAGCAGGTAGATGTAATGCAGCTGGCGATGGACGGTGATTGCCTGAAATATGGCGATATCACTGCCGATTACGTGATCTTCTGCGAAGGCGCCGATATTACCGGTAACTATTATCTGAACGAAATTCCATTCCTGCCTAATAAAGGCGAGGCGCTGCTGATTAAAGCGCCCGGACTTGATAACCAGCATATTATAAAGAAAAGCATTACCCTTGTGCCACAGGGCGACGACCTGTACTGGGCTGGTTCCAACTTCGACTGGGATTTTGAAGACGCCACGCCGGGCGATGATCAGCGTGCAGCCCTGGAGGCCTCGGTGGCAGAGCTGTTAAAGATACCCTACACCGTAGAGGGGCATATAGCGGCCATCCGTCCGAGTACGAAGAACCGCCGTCCGGCAGTGGGCCTGCACCCTACAGTAACGCAGCTGGGGGTGCTGAATGGCCTGGGCACGAAAGGTTGCTCCCTGGCGCCTTACCTGGCCTGGATGTTCGCGCAAAACCTGGTGAAAGGCCAGCCGATGCTGCCCGAAACCGATATTAAACGGTATTTTAACGCGCCCTGATAGAAATTAAGGGGACCAAACCGTATATTTGACGCCCTGACGGTTTCGCCGCCAGGCTCAATATTAAAAGGAACAATCAAAGTATATGTATAGATCGCACACTTGCGGAGAATTGCGCATGGAGCATGTTGGTCAGCAGGTTACGCTGGCCGGCTGGATTCAGACGGTAAGAAAATTTGGCAGCATCACCTTCGTTGACCTGCGCGACCGCTACGGCATCACACAACTGTTGCTGGGCGAAACCCTGAGCGCCCAGCTCGATGAGCAGCCCCTGGGCCGCGAGTTCGTGATCCAGTGAAAGGAACTGTGACCGAACGCACCGCTAAAAATAAAAATATCCCCACCGGTGAAATCGAAATCACCGCTACAGAATATACTATACTCAACGGCGCCAAAACGCCCCCTTTCACCATCCAGGACGATACCGATGGTGGCGACGAGCTGCGGATGAAATTCCGCTACCTCGATCTGCGCCGCAACGCCGTAAAGCAAAACATCGAACTGCGCTACCGCGTGAACCGCGCTGCCCGCAACTACCTCGATGGCAAAGGCTTTATGGACATCGAAACGCCGTTCCTGATCAAATCTACCCCGGAAGGCGCGCGCGACTTCGTGGTGCCCAGCCGTATGAACGACAACCAGTTCTACGCCCTGCCGCAAAGCCCGCAAACGTTTAAGCAGTTGCTGATGGTGAGCGGTTACGACCGTTACTACCAGGTGGTAAAATGCTTCCGTGACGAGGATTTGCGTGCGGACAGGCAGCGAGTTCACGCAGATCGACTGTGAAATGAGCTTCGTGGAGCAGGAAGACATCCTCAATACGTTTGAGGGCATGACCAAATACATCTTCAAAGAAATTAAGGGAATCGAGTTCAGCGAAGCGTTTCCGCGCATGACCTGGGACGATGCCATGAAATATTACGGCAACGATAAACCGGATATCCGTTTCGAAATGAAACTGGTAGACTTTACCGAAGCCGCTAAGGGCAACGGTTTTAAAGTGTTCGACGATGCAGAGCTGGTAGTGGCCATTGCCGCAAAAGGTTGCGCCGAATACACCCGTAAACAGCTGGACGAACTCACCGACTGGGTAAAACGCCCGCAGATCGGCATGAGTGGCCTCATCTACATCCGTTACGGCGCCGACGGCAGCCTGAAAAGCTCTGTAGATAAATTTTTCGACGAGTCCAAACTGAAAGGTTTCGTGGAACTGGCGAAAGCCGAACCCGGTGACCTGATCCTGGTGCTGGCCGGTAAAGAAGAACGTACCCGCAAAGCCATGAGCGAACTGCGTCTCGAAATGGGCGAGCGCCTGGGCCTGCGTGACAAAAATGTGTACGCTCCGCTGTGGGTGATCGACTTCCCGCTGTTCGAGTACGCGGAGGAAGAAAACCGCTGGGTAGCCCGTCACCACCCGTTCACTTCCCTAAACCGGAGCAGATCGAGTGGATGAACGACCTGAGCAAATACGCGGACATTAAAGCCAATGCTTACGATATCGTGCTGAATGGCACCGAGATCGGCGGTGGTTCTATCCGTATTTACCAGCGCGATCTGCAGGAAAAAATGTTCGCCGCACTGGGTATGAGCCCCGAAGAAGCCAACCACAAATTCGGTTTCCTGCTCGGCGCATTTGAGTACGGTGCACCTCCTCACGGCGGCATCGCCTTTGGTTTCGACCGGCTTTGCTCCCTGCTCGGCGGTTCAGAAAGTATCCGCGACTTCATCGCCTTCCCGAAAAACAACTCCGGCCGCGATGTAATGCTCGATGCCCCCAGCGAAATCGACCAGGCCCAACTGGACGAACTCAAGCTGGTATTGAAAAAATAGACTTTGGTAGTAAGTACATATTGGAAGCGGATCACCGGCAGGTGGTCCGCTTTTCTTTTTTGGCAACCAGCCGTAAAACCCTTCCCAGCCGCCGTTGCGTCGCTCCCTTCAACGCCTTTACGCCCTTCAGCCCCGCTGTAATGACCCCATAAGCATCCCTGCTGCATCCTTCGTTTATAGTTCGTTTATACTTCGTTGTGCCTAGGTTGAAGCTAGGTTCCTGAACCTAACCCGAACCTATCTTGAACCTAGGATGAACCTAGGATGAACCTAGTATGTCTGAACGATCGCGCAACGGTGCTACCGCCTGTCACGTCCTAAACCAGGTTTACACCCCTGTTAAATAATCCGGGTAAAGGTTTACACGTAGAAGGACCTGACAGCTTACGGAGGATTACTCGCCAGGCTCGTCCCTTGCGGACAGACTTATCCCATGGTAATCCAATTTATCCAGTCTCCTTTACCACTTTTTTGACCAGTCTCAACCGTAATCATTTTTTTAAATGTGGAAATCTTCCCTGTTTTTAACATACTGCCCTAACCGGCTGTAACCCATCCGTTTATGTCCGGCCGAACAGCGGCAAAATGTTAAATCATTACATTTTCATGTCATATATATCCGTTTTTTCTGCAATTTGTCTTAATATTGCCCCCGGTACAACCTATAATTTGTCAACTTTGATGCGTCTTCGAAAACATATCAGAAGGAATTTACTCATCGGCGGGCTTTGTGTCAGCTCCCTGTTTGCGCATGCGCAAGCGAGGACCGGCAAGGCTTACATTAAAGAGTACTCCCCGGTAGCCGTTTCCCTGATGCAGGAAACCGGTATCCCGGCCAGTGTGATTATGGGCGTAGCGATGCTGGAGTCCGGTATGGGCACCAGCCGCAATGCAAAAATGCTGAAGAACCACTTCGGCATTGTGGGCAAGAATAACCTGGCCAAACGACATGCGACCTACAGGTCCAAATACAAGGAGTACAAATCCGTCGCCGATTCTTACGAACACTTTACAAGAGTGATCGCTAAAAAGAAATGGTTCGCCCAGCTGAAAGGCACGACCGATACCGCCGCCTGGCTCAAAAAAATGTCGCACTCCGGTTACTCCAGCGCGGGCGATATATGGATAACCAGGGTATCGGGGATGATTAAACGTTATAAATTGTATGAACTCGATGACGATTTAAAACTGGCAAAAGAATAGTTTTGTACGCGGAAACAATATCCAAAGAACCAGACCCGTTTTTGGATATGTCCACTACCTAAGAACTTATTTTGCATATGTCATCAACAGGAAATAAAAATCCCTACCCGCTCATCATTGTAGCTGCCACTCTGGGATGCCCGGTTATTATCTCGCTCGCTGGCAAAAGCTTTTCGTTTGGCGGGTACGAATTTCGTAAACTGGACATCCTGTCCGAGCTGAAGCACCAACCCATTGATTCTTCCCTGCCGGAAGAAGATGATCCTGCTGCATTACCCGTTGTAAAGAAGCCCGGCGATACTACCCAGGCCACTACCACGATCACTCCCCGCAATTATCTCACCTACGACGGCATCGTGGATTACGGCATTACCAAACCCGCCGACTCCGCCGCTGGTATCGAATACTTCATGACCGCCCTGCGCGACCTCAAAGCCGGCAAACGCAAAAAGGTACGCATCGCTTACTTCGGCGACTCTATGATCGAGGGCGACCTCATTACCCAGGACCTGCGCGAAAAGTTGCAGGAATACTTTGGCGGTAGCGGTGTAGGTTTTGTGCCGGCAACTTCGGTCGTAGCATCTTTCAGAACGAGTATCACACATACTTTTTCCCGGAACTGGACAGATTACAGTTATAAAAATGAACCACCAGCCAACGTTGTGCTGGGCTTATCCGGGCATACGTTTTTTCCCGCCGGCTCCAGCTGGATAAAATATTCGCCCGTAAAACGTCCGCACCTGGACCGTTTCGACGAGGTGAGCATCCTTTACGGCAAAGCGGCCGGTAACGTCCAGGTAAACAACCGGAGCGTATCGCTCACCGGCGGGGAAGTGCTAAACGCCATTACCCTTTATGCCGATACCGCCCGCCCGGACGTTACGCTTACCTTCAATGGCGACGAATCGCTGCCCGTATACGGCGCTGCGTTCGAAAGCGACGGTGGTGTATATGTAGATAACTTCTCTTTCCGCGGCATCAGCGGCATCGAACTGGCCAAACTCTCCCGCGATATGTGGGAGGATGTACAACGGGTACGTCCGTACGACCTGGTCGTACTGCACTATGGCGCCAACGTACTTTGGAAGCCCGAACTGACCGACTACGACTGGTTCGAGAAGCCTATGAGCAAAGTAGCGGACTCCCTTCGCAGCCGCCTGCCTCACACCTCGATCCTTATAATCGGCTGCGCGGATAAGTCGTACCGTAAAGACGGCGAGTATGTCACCGCGCCCGGTGTAAAGGCGCTTTTAAAAACACAACAGAAAATCGCCAGCAGATACGGTTTCGCCTACTGGAACCTCTTTCATGCGATGGGAGGCGAAGGCGCTATGAAAAAATGGGTAGAGTCCGACACCGCGCTGGCGAACAAAGATTATACGCACTTTAACTTCCGCGGCGCCTCCAAAGTGGCAGGGCTGCTGTATAAAGCTATTATGGATGAATATGAGCAGGAAGCGCATCATTAAAATGGCGGCCTGCCTGATGCTGGTTTTTGGAGCAGTAACGGTAACGGCGCAACGCAAAACAACAAAGAAAACACCGGTTAAGTCAAAGGCGAAAACCACTACCAAAGCGAAAGCCCCGGCAAAAACAGCCGTTGCGCCGAAGGTGGCGCCGGAGATCAACCGGTTGTTGAACGATAGTAGTCTGCGCCCGTTTTTTGAGAAGGTGAACGAGGTAGATGAAGTATCCGTATTGCACCTCGGCGATTCGCACCTGCAGGCCGGCTTCTTTCCCGGTGTGGTAGCAGAACGGTTGCAGGAGCAGTTTGGGAATGCCGGTCGCGGTTTTGTATTCCCCTACAACGTGGCGGGCACTAACGGGCCGGATGATCCGCGGTGGACGAGCAGTTCGCGATGGCAGGCGGCCAGGGTCGTGGAAAAACGAGTATGTATACTGGTCCGGGTGGGATTGTACTTTACACGCAGCAGCCTTCGCCCGACTTATCGCTGACCATGCGGGGGGCAACTTCGATAGTGCGGAGGTATTATATGAAGGCGGCAGCCTGGGCGATGCACCCGTAAAGCAATTACCCAGCGGCCTGTCCCTGGCCACTCTCAGTTTCCAGGACGGCTCCAGTAACCTGAACCTGCGTTGGTCGGGTGTACAGGGCACGCGGTTTTATGGTGCGGTATTACACAATGGTCATAAAGGACTACTGTATCATACCGTCGGTGTAAACGGCGCTACCTTTTCCAACTACAATAATATGGACCTGAGCCTGCAGGTGCAGGCCCGCTGGCTGCACCCGGACCTGGTGATCCTGTCGCTCGGCACCAACGAGGCATTCGGGTATATCTCCGCCGCGCAGTTCCGTGCAGAAATAGATAATGCCGTTACCACGCTGCGCAACAGTTGTCCCGAGGGAACCGTATTCCTGCTCACCACGCCGCCCAGCGGTATGGGCAAAGCGGTACGTACGCCCTACCGCAAAAAGTGAACGGTAAGTACAAAACCTACTACCGCAGCCGGTTTCATACCAACCCGCACGTGAATGTGCTGCGCAACGAAATTCTCGACTATTGTAAAGATAATGGCCTGGCCTGCTGGGACTTTTACGGTGTGATGATTGGTGACGACCGCTTCCGCAGCGGCTGGAGCAACGATCATCTGCACTTTAACGCCAACGGGTACCGCCTGCAGGGCACATTATTATCGGAAGCCATCATCAAAGCATGTAAAAAGTACCATAACCTGTAATTCGCCATGTTCACACTGGACAATCTCCTGAAGCAAGTGTTGTATAACCCGGAGGAGCCGGCACTTTTCAACAGCGCCTTCTTCATCTTCTTTTTCGCGGCGTTCCTCGTCTGTTACCAGGCGGTGAGCAACAGCATCCGCGGACGCGTGTGGGTATTTACGTTATTCTCCCTGTACTTCTTTTACAAGGCCTGTGGCTGGTATGTAGGACTGGTGATCGTAGCTGCGGTGGTCGACTTCTTCCTCTCGAATGCCATTCATCGGAGCGAAAAACAGCGAACGCGGAAAAGCCTGCTCATCTTCAGTATTATTATTAACCTGGGGCTGTTGTTCCTGTTCAAATACACGGATTTCTTCATCGGGGTATATAACGAGGTGGCACAGGGGCACGTGCCGTTGCTGAAACTGATACTGCCGATCGGTATTTCCTTTTACACTTTTGAAAACTTAAGCTATACCATCGATGTGTACCGGAAGGAAATTACGCCGGTCACCAACTTCCTGGATTACGTGTTTTTCCTTTCTTTTCTTTCCCAAGTTGATGATGGGCCCTATCGTACGGGCTGCCGACTTTATCCCGCAGATTTACAAACCTTACCATGTGGATGCGGAAGATTTGGGTAAAGGAATGTACCTGATACTGGCCGGCCTGTTTAAAAAGGTGGTATTGTCAGATCTCATCAACAGCAATTTTGTAAGATATATATTTGATGATCCCAGCCGATACACGGGCGTTGAGTGCCTGTTGGCGGTATATGGCTATGCGTTGGTGATTTACTGCGACTTTTCCGGCTATTCAGATATGGCGATCGGCATTGCCCGCTGGACCGGCTTCAAGATCCCGCAAAACTTTGACACTCCTTATAAGAGCGCCAGCATTACAGAATTCTGGCGCCGCTGGCATATTTCGCTGTCGTCCTGGCTGCGCGATTACCTGTACATTCCACTGGGCGGCAACCGTAAAGGCAAGGCCCGCCAGTACCTGAACCAGTTTCTGACGATGCTGATCGGTGGTTTCTGGCATGGCGCCAACTGGACGTTCATGGTATGGGGCGGTTTGCACGGCATTATGTTGGGGCTGGATAAAACACGCGTCAATTTTATGAAGGCGCGGGGCTGGGACAAATGGACAGGTGCAAAACGCCGGGCGTTAAAGATTGCCGGTGTCTTGTTCACTTTCCACTTCGTATGTTTCTGCTGGATATTTTTCCATGCGCCCAACTTTGATGTGGCGGCAACACTGTTGCACCAAATAGCTTATGACTTCCGTCCCGATTTGTTCGTGCAATTACTGAAGAACTACCCCATGGTATTTTCCCTGATGGCATTGGGATTTGTGCTTCATTTTATGCCGAATTTCACCTGGGAGAAGATGGAAATGCGGCTGGCAAGACTGCCTTTATGGGGTAGCATAGCGGTAATGGTCCTGTTCATCTGGGTGCTTTCCCAGGTGAAATCGAGCGAGGTCATGCTCCCGATTTATCTTCAGTTTTAGGATGATTTTTCATAAAGAATTTCATGGTTGGTCGGAAATGACCAACCATGGCTGTTTTATAGGAATTAAATTAAAATTAAAGACATAGATATTTTTCTTTATGTATATGCATAATCTTAACAATAAGTGACTAAATTTGCGGCTCTTAATCTTATTGAAAGAAAACAATATGCGCACTGTTACACTGAGAAGAGTAGTGATTACCGGCCTGGGAGCGATAACGCCGCTTGGTAACGACGTTAATACATTCTGGAACAATCTGAAAGCCGGAAAAAGTGGTGCAGGACCTATCACCAGGTTTGATACTACAGACTTCAAAACAAAATTCGCCTGTGAGCTGAAAGGCTTGAACATAGATGATTTTATTGAGAAGAAAGAGGCCCGCAAAATGGACCTGTTCACTCAATATGCGATGGTAGTGGCTGAAGAAGCCATTAAAAGCGCCAATGTAGAACTGGAAAAAATCGACCGTACCAAATTTGGTGTGATCTGGGCTTCCGGTAACGGTGGTATGCAAACGTTCGAAGACCAGATCATCGAGTTTGCACAGGCTAACTTTGTACCGAAGTTCAATCCCTTCTTCATTCCCAGGCTGATTTCCGACATCGCTGCCGGTCAGATCGCGATGAAATATGGCCTGATGGGTATTAACTATTGTACCATTTCTGCCTGTGCATCTTCTAATAGTGCGCTTGTAGATGCGTTTAACTATGTTCGCCTCGGTAAAGCGAACATGATTATAGCAGGTGGTTCCGAAGCACCTGTAACCCGTGCGGGGATTGCAGGCTTCAATGCCCTCAAGGCCCTCTCTACCCGCAACGACGATCCTACCAGCGCTGCCCGTCCCTTTGACGTAGACCGCGACGGTTTCGTAATGGGCGAAGGCGCTGGTGCGCTGATTCTTGAAGATTACGACCACGCCATTGCCCGTGGTGCAACAATATACGGCGAAATGGTAGGCGGCGCCATGACCGCTGATGCTTACCACCTGACCGCTACACACCCTGAAGGCCTTGGGGCAAGACTGGGTATGCAGCAGGCACTGGAAGATGCAGAGCTGACACTGGCAGACGTTGACTACATCAACGCGCATGCTACCTCCACCCCGCTGGGCGACCTGAGCGAGCTGAAAGCGATCAACACCCTGTTTGGCGAACACGTTTCCAAACTGAATGTGAGCGCTACCAAATCCATGACCGGTCACCTGCTGGGCGCAGCCGGTGCGATCGAAGCCATTGCTTGTGTAAAAGCAATTGCGGACAGCATCGTACCGCCGACCATCAACACCACTAACGTGGACCCTAACGTTCCGCAGGGCATTAACCTGACCATTGGACAGGCGCAGCCTAAAGAGGTCAATGTAGCCATGAGCAATACCTTTGGTTTCGGCGGACACAATGCCATCGCGGTGTTCAAGAAGTTTGTAAAGTAAATTGTACTTAAATTGATAGCAAAACCGGGCGCTGATAGCGCCCGGTTTTCTGTTTTCGGCCAGAAGATATTAGTCTATTTTAAATATTATATCGAAAAATATAACAGCCCTTATACCGCGGACAACCATAAGTTGCCTATTTTTGTTAAACTATTACTATAAGCCCCTTTCTGTTAACTCATATCTTTTGAATCTCCACCATTTATTCGCATCATTTATTGCTTAATGCAATTTGTATTATGAGTCCAAAAAACGTAAGCATTATGCTACGGGTGGTATTGTTGGCAGTATTGTGTTCGCACGGGTTTTCCTGCGAAAAGACCGATGAGGAGTTAGCGCCGGTGGTGGCGGTTGATACATCCGAAACAATGGTCCGGTGTGAACCGGAGCGTTTTGGGATGGGCAATGGTAGCGGTACAGAGAAAATCGCCAATGGTTATCCATATATTTTTCGCAAAACATATAATGCGGCAGGGGAACCGTATGTGTTGCAAAGCAATACAGCCGCCAATTACGGCCGTCACTTCGATTTAAAAGTACTGCACAGCGGCGATAAGCTGTTCCTGGAACGTTCTTCGGACGGGCACCGGATGTTGTCGGCCACGATTGACAATAAAGGGCGGGTAACGCAAAGTTTGTTCAGGACCACACCGGACGGGCAGCCGGGCTTCTCCCTGCTGGTCAATTATGTATATGACGCCAACGGCCGCCTCGTGAAATTCACCTGGGGAAACGACCTGAGCGGAACATTTAAAGTCAGCTACGATCAGTACGGCAACGTACTTTCCATTGCCGACCGCGATTCTACCGGTTTACGGTTGATCTACACCTATGATTATACCCGTTCTGCTGTTAAAGGCGTAGTATACGACCAGGGAACGCGGCGACGCCATGATCACCTTCGATCTGCTGGAATCACTGGGGTATCTGCACCTTTCACCCAATCATCTGCGCCGCTCGGCCGAGTCATGGTCCGGCAATTACCGGGTGGAACGGAAAGATTACTCCAACCATGTAGTCAATAACATCGGCTACGTAACCAGCTACCAGGCCGTAAGTAACAGCGGCGCCAGTCACACTTACTACACAGACTGGAAGTGTAAGCCTTAGCTGCATTTTCCCAACATTTTCCTATTTTTGACTCCGCCGTCAGCGGGTGAGGACGCGCTGTGATTACAGGTAAGCCGGGAATGCCTGTATATTAATGTTCCAGGAAAGACCATCTAAATCGACCTGCCGTTGCCGGCAAACGTTTTACAATGAGAAATAGCGCATCCGAAGAAGAACTGGTGAAACTTTTTGCCGCGGGAAGCGAAGAGGCCTTCGCGGAATTATATAACCGTTACCATGCCGGTGTATACACTTATTTGCTGCGTTTCGTAAAACTGCCCGACCTGGCCGAAGACCTTGTGCAGGATGTATTTGTAAAACTCTGGGAACTGCGCGGCCGCATTCACGTGAGCAGTTCTTTTGCTTCCTACCTCTACCGCGCCAGCCGCAATCATGCCATCAATCGTTTAAAACAAATTGCCAGCGATCGTGCACAGCGCGAACGGATATTGGAACATCTGGGTCACGACCTGCCCGATGCCACTGTCAGCGGGCAAAAGCTGCAGCAGTACGAGCGCCTGGTAAAACACGCGATCGATCAGTTGCCGCCGCAGCGGAAGAAAGTGTTTGTGCTGTGCCGCGAAGAAGGCAAAACCTATGCGGAAGCAGCGGAGATCCCGGGCCTGTCGCGCAATACCGTTAAAGAACACATGGTGCATGCGATGCGGTTTCTCAAAGTATACCTCTTCGAAAATGGCGATATTGTACTCTTCGCAGTGTTGCTGGCAGGGAAAATTTAAATTTTTTTAAGACCGACCCACCTTACCCCTTTACTTTTTGTCTTATTCCTGTAGCGTGTAAAATGCGCCGCCAATTATGCAGCAGGATGCCCAGTATTACAGGCAATTATTGCAAAGGTACACCGACGGTACCTGCACGCCCGAAGAGGCTTCGGAACTTTTCAGCTACCTGGAAAGCGACGAGCTGACGCGCGACCTGGCAGCGCACAGCCGCGATGTGTTTAACCAGTCTATGGCCGCTGCCGGAAATGTTAGCCACCAGGCGAGCGTGCGTATGCAGGAACGGATTATGGAGCGGATACGCCCGGTACGTAAACCGGTATTACTGCGCAGGTCATGGTTCCGTTATGCCGCCGCCGCTTTTTTACTGCTCGCCGCAGCAGGCGCTTATCGCTGGATGACACCCAAGCCCGCTGCGCCGCAGCAGGCTATCGTATTGGACGATGTAGCACCCGGCAGCGACAAAGCCGTACTCACCCTGGGCGACGGCACCCGCGTGGAATTGGATAGCGCTGCTATCCGCAACATTGGTGCGGGCATCAACCAACAAAAGGGACATCTCAAATATGATGTAGCTGCTGAGCGCACTGAACCGGTAATGAATACGCTGACCACCCCCAAGGCCGGTCAGTACCAGCTTACACTGCCCGATGGCAGCCGCGTGTGGCTGAATGCCGCATCTTCTATTACATTTCCCACGGCTTATAACGGTAAAGAACGCCTCGTCACCCTGAGCGGCGAAGCCTATTTTGAAATAGCCCCGGGCACCCGGCCATTTAAAGTAAAAGCGAATGGCATGGAGGTACAGGTGTTAGGCACCAGTTTTAACGTGATGGCGTACCCGGACGAACAGGCCGGCGCAGCCACGTTGTTGGAGGGTGCGGTGAAAGTAGTGGCCGCCAGCGCACAAAATGTGCTGAAGCCCGGTTACCAGGCGCTCGTGCATTATGAAAAGGGGACGCAAACGGTGCAGGCGGTAGACCTGGATAAAGTCATTGCCTGGAAAACAGGTTTCTTCGAATTCGATAATGTAGAACTGCCCGTGCTCATGCGACAGATTGCACGATGGTACGATGTAGAGATAGTTTATAAAGGAAGCAACCAGACCGAGAGCTTCGGTGGCCGCATCAGCCGGCACGTTCCGCTGTCGGATATATTGCGCGCCCTGCATGTAAACGGCGTGGAGTGCCGTATCGAAGGGCGAAAAGTGATCGTTTTATAACACAACCAAAGAAATAAAAGTCAATATGTAGATCTATGTTCTGAGGGGACGCCCGGACACAAAAACAGGGAGTGCTGGTAACACTCCCTGCCTAAAAGTTCGGGATACCCATGAAACAACTATTCCGCGAAGAACATCATTCCAGCATCTCCCAAACACTGCAAAAGTATGAATTTACGCTTTCGTGGTAAGACTTTGTGCGCCACAAAGTTTTTATCAGCCAAAATTGTATTGGTTATGAAAATGACCGCATTTCTGTTACTGGTCGCCTGTTTACATATTAGTGCCAAAGGCGTGTCGCAAAATGTGACGCTGTCGTTGCGAAATGCGCCATTGGGCAGGCTGTTTAAAGAGATTTCGCGCCAAACGGGCGTATCCATCGTATACAAGGAGAAACTGCTTGAAAATACTACACCTATTACCATTAACGTCGACAATGCGCCGATCCGGCAGGTACTTGACGAAGCCTTGAAAAACCAGCCGATTGGTTACACCGTGGAACACAATATGATCATTACGAGATCACGCCCCATTATTGCAGCTCCTGCCGCCCTGGACACACTCATTACCGTTACTGGTAAAGTGAGTGACGAAAAGGCGGCCCGCTGCCGGGGGCTACGGTATTGGTGATGGGCCTGCAACAGGCTACGGTCGTAAGTTCACAGGGAACGTACGTATTGAAGAACGTACCGGTAAATGCAACACTGGTGTTCAGCTACATGGGCTTCACTACGGAAAAGATACCGGTGAATAGACGTGCTGCGATCGACGTTACGTTGAAAGAGGACCGTGCACAGCTGGAACAGGTAGTGGTCGTCGGTTATGGTACCCGCAAACGGAGTGATGTAACGGGGTCGGTATCGTCGATCCCGGCCAGCAGGTTTACGAAACTACCTGTTACCAACGTACTGCAGGCCATGCAGGGCGTAGTGGCCGGGGTAAATATTGCTGCCGGCAGCAACGCGCCGGGAAGAGTGGCATCCTTCAACATCCGCGGACTAAAATCCATTACCGCCAGTAATAATCCGCTCATCGTGCTTGATGGCGCGCCGTTCGGTGGTTCCTTTAATGATATTCCTACTTCTGATATTGCTTCGGTTGATATTTTAAAAGATGTTTCGGCCACGGCGATCTACGGTGCGCGCGGCGCTAATGGCGTGGTGATCATCACCACCAAACGTGGTAAAACCGGTAAGCCTGCTATCAGCTACAGCGGTTACGTGGGTGTCGAAAATCGCGGGAACGTCATGGAGCCGATGAGTCCTGCCCAATATGTGCAGAAGTATGCGGATTACGCGGCGCAATCGGGTATTTCCAATCCCCGGTAGTGCCCAATCTCGCCGAGCAGGCGAACTATGAAAAGGGGCAGTCGGTCAACTGGATGGATGAAATTACACGGCAGGGGATTATCAGCAACCACGAAGTAAATATCTCTGGTGGTACCGAAGCCGTTAAGTACTACCTCTCCGGTGGATACTTTAAAGAAACAGGCGTGCTGAAAGGATATCAATATAACCGCTTCTCTTTGCGCAGCAACCTGGACGCGAATCTTACGCCGTGGCTGAAATCCGGCACCAATGTGTTTTTCACGAATAATAATTATGATGGCGGACAGGCGAACCTGTATATGGCCAGCGTGATGAGTCCTTATGGCGATTTGTACGGCAGCAATGGCAAATACGCCATTTACCCGATGAACCCGGAAACGCTGTACACCAATCCGCTGCTTGGTTTGTACAATCCCCAGCAGAACCGCAGCCGCAACGCAAGTGGCAATACCTATCTCGAATTGTCGCCCTTTATCCGCGGATTAAAATACAAACTGAATTTATCCGGCGCCTTCATTAACGGCGGCACGGCATCATATACCGGCCGCGATATGGGCGACCTGAGAGGTACTGCCAGTGTTGTGAATTCAGAGTCCGTAAACTGGCTGGTAGAGAATATCCTGTCGTACACTAAAACAATTCAGCTGCATAATTTCGACGTAACATTGCTGTACAGTGCGCAGAAAGAAAGATCAAAATCTACCACTGCTAACGCGAATACTTTTATCAATGATGCGCTGACGTATCACAATCTCTCCGCGGCGCAGAACCAGTTCACGGCCTCCACGAACAGCGCGAGCCAGCTGGTATCGCAGATGGCGCGGGTGAACTACAACTACGACAGTCGTTACCTGTTTACCGCTACCGTACGCCACGATGGCTTCTCTGGTTTTGGGGATGGTAATAAATATGGCACGTTCCCCTCAGTGGCGGTAGGCTGGAATTTGTCGAATGAAGCTTTTATGAAAAGTGTGACCGCTGTTAGCAACCTGAAGCTGCGCGCCAGTTATGGTTTAAGCGGTAATATGGGTGTTACACCTTATCGCACCATCAGCCAGTTTGCCACATCTGCCTACATCTATGACGGTGTTACCGCTATTGGCGTTGCACCATCCACGATGGGTAATAAAGATCTCCGTTGGGAAAGCACCAGGGGCTTAACCTCGGGGTAGACTTCGGCCTGCTCGATTCACGATTGAGCGGCAGCATCGAGGTGTACAAAACCAATACTTACGATTTGTTGCTGAGCCGCAGTATTCCTGTGATTTCGGGGTACACCAGTATCCTGGACAACGTGGGCAAAACGGCAAATAAGGGACTCGAGATCAGCATCAATAGCGAAAATATCCGCCGCCGTAATTTCGGCTGGACGACCAACTTTAATATCTCCTTCAACAGGAATGAAATTGTAGACCTGTATGGAGATAATAAAGATGATATCGGGAACAAGCTGTTTATTGGTAAATCACTGAATGCCGTGTATGATTACAGGAAGACAGGTGTGTGGCAGGAAGGGGAGGACTTCTCCAGCGACGCCACTGCGAAGCCCGGCTACCTGAAGTTTGCAGACCTCGATGGCGTAAAAGGAATATCCACGGCTGACCGCACTTACCTGGGCACACAACTGCCGAAGTACCTTGCAGGGTTAACGAACACCTTTACGTACCGCGACTTTACCCTGAATGTATTTCTACAAACATCGCAGGGTGGTTTAAAGCCGAACCCGATTTACGACAACCGTGATCAGAATGGCCGCATTAACCTGCCGGCAGATTTGCCCTACTGGACGGCGCAGAACAAAAACAGCCAGTATGCGTCACTGGCATTCCAGAACCCGCGCGGGTACGAATATCCGGTGTCGTCGTCCTACATCCGCATTAAAGATGTAACCCTGAGTTACAACTTACCGAAAGAGGCTTTGCAACGTTATAAAATTGCTAACATGAACGTGTTCCTGAGCGGCCGTAACCTGGCCACCTTTACCAACTGGATCGGCTGGGACCCCGAGGCGGATCCCTCTGCCCGTGCTCCCCAACAGGAAAGCGGTTATTATCCGCAGGTACGTACCATCATTCTCGGCGTGAATATCGGTTTACAATAATGATCATTTCAAAGCTCATCAACATGAAAAAACAAACCATCATATATCGTGTATGCGCTGCTTTGATGGTGGCCGCTACCTTCAATTCCTGCAAGAAAAGTTTCCTGGATGAGGATTATAAATCCGGTTACTCCGTGGAAGCTATCACCGACGAAAATGGATTTAAAGCCGCTGTCGCGGGATTACAGAACACCTTTCGTACAGATTATTCCAGTATACAAGGGGGCCTGGCCGCGCTGAATATCGGCACCGACATCGCTTCGGGCGGCCAGGTGGTTGGTGCTTACATGTCGCCTTTCCAGGATTACAAACAGTTGATCCCGCAAGATGCTACTTCGAAGTATTGCTGGCAGTGGTGTTACCGCGTGATTAACGGCGCCAATAATATTATACAGGCGGCGTATGCTCCCAAAGCGACTATTACAGCGGCGCAGCGTAACTTGTACGTGGCGGAGGCCAGTTTCTTCCGCGCTTATGCCTATAACTTTTTAGGTACGCTCTTCGGCGGTGTGCCTATTATAACGGAGCCGCTGAGCGCCCCCAAGACAGATTTTGTACGGGCAACGAAGGAGGAGGTAGTTAACCTTGTGATCAGCGACCTGAAATTCGCAACGACCTATCTGCCGGATATTACGAAAGTAGCGTCGCAGGGCCGTATTAACCAGGCAGCGGCCTCCCAGCTGCTGGCCGAAGCATATCTGCGCGCCGGTAAGGGCGACAGTGCCGAATTGGCGACGAAGGCTATTATTGGCGGTAACCAGTTTGCCCTGGTAAAAACCCGTTATGGTATCAAAAGAACGCAGCCGGGTGATGCGTTTTATGACATGTTCCTGTATGGCAATCAACGCCGCAGCCAGGGCAACACCGAATCTATCTGGGTAGTGGAACAGCAGTACCTGGTAAACGGTGGCGGCCTGCCCGCCGACAATACCGGTGATCAACACCGCCGCGAATGGGTGCCTTTTTATAAACGTATCGGGTATGCTGGTGGCAGATTCTCTTGGCGGCCGTGGTATCGGGCGTATCCGTCCGACCAACTGGTGGGTGTACCAGTTATACGAAGCGAAAGATATGCGCAATTCACCATATAACCTTCGTCGCTATTACTATTATAACAATCCTTCCAGCGCCAAATATGGCCAGCGGGTGGTGCTGACGGGCAACCTGGATACCATGCAGAATGCGTACGCACACAACACTAAATGGTATTACAGTGAAGCGAGCGATGTGCTGGTGACCAATACCTACAAAGACCGCATCATGATGCGCCTGGCGGAAACCTACCTGTTGCAGGCCGAAGCCCAGCTGATGCAGGGGCACACGGACGATGCCGCTGCCAGCATTAACGAGGTACGGCGTCGTGCGGGCGTAGATGATATTACCGGCGCCAATGTAACGCTGGACTTTATCCTGGACGAAAGGGCGCGGGAGCTTACGGGTGAGGAGAACCGGCGGCTGACGCTGATGCGTACCGGCAAACTGGTAGACCGGACGAAGTTATACAACCCGGTGGCGGGTCCTACGATAGCGCCACACAACAACCTGCTACCTATTCCACAATCGGAGATCGACCTGAATAAGGATGCGAAACTGGAGCAGAACCCGGATTACAAGAAATAACAGGACGGGGCCTTATCAAGAGAAATTTGTTGATGGTCGCGGAAATCCTTCAGGCGAGAATTCTCTCCATGTAGCCGGCGCCGGAAAGCTAATGCACGCCAGCAACACGGATCGAAGAACATGTTATGCCGTACTGCCTTCGGGCGGTGCGGCATCGTTGTTTTTAGCCCCAGCCCTTTGTTAACCTTAAGGTAACACGCACCCATATAAAAATCCCCGCCGAAATGTGTCTTTTTATGTGAACAGGGATATACCGGTTATGAGCCAGCATGTAGATGAACTTTTATGGGAATATATCCGGCAGGATGATCACAAGGCATTTGAGGTGCTGTTTGTAAAGTATTACAAAGAGCTCACCAATGTGGCTTTCTATTACAACAGTAACAGCGAGGAAGCCGAAGAAATCGCCGCCGACGTGCTGCACAGCCTGTGGCAGAAGCGCGCCACGCTGGAAATCGCCAGCAGCCTGAAGGCCTACCTGAACGTAGCCACCCGGAATGCGACATTCAATATCCTCCGGAAAAAGATGTTGGTGATGGAAACTCTCACCGAATCTGTGGCCAATGAGCATAGTACGGATGCCGTAGACCACCGGAATCCAAAGATATAGAACAGGGCATACAGCGGGCGCTGAGCCAGCTCACGGCGCGGCAACGCGAAATATTCCGGCTGCATCGCTTCCAGGGTTATCATGCCGCTGAAATCGCGCAGCTGTTACAGCTTTCGGAAGGGACCGTGAATTTTCAGCTGCATAAGGCGAACAAAAAGCTGAAAGAACATTTTAAGGGATTATTAAAACGAACCGGCCAATTTTCAGCATAGTGAAACAAGCACAGGACCATATAGACTGGACGCTGGTATACGCCATACTTGCCGGTGAGGCGGACGAGCAGCAGGAGGCGCAGTGGCGCGAATTGTTTCTCACGCAGGAACGTTACCGCAATCTTTACGAGGAGCTGAAACCTTCGTTCCTGGCGGCGGAAGCCGATCCCCGTACCGTGCAGCGCTTACAGTTCATTTCCCGCCTGCACGAAACACCCACGCCGGCGCCTGCGAAAGTCAAACGTTTTCCTTACTGGCAGGCGGCGGCTATATTGTTCGTTTGCTGTGGCATTGCCGCTTACTTGTCGGGACTGAAACCGATGCCCGCGCCGCAAACTGTAACCTGGCAACAGATTAAAGCCGGTACAGGCAGGCTTACCACGGTAACCTTCCCGGAAGGTTCCACAGTACGATTATCTCCGCTGAGCACCATTCGCTTTCCCAACCAGTTTGCCGGTGGCTTGCGCGAAGTGTACCTCCATGGTGAAGGCTATTTCAGCGTGAAGAAAAATAATGATCCATTCCTGGTGCATGCGGGCGATATTACCACCCGTGTGCTGGGTACTGCTTTTAGTATAAATGCCAATGATAATAAAGAAGTGTGCGTAAGCCTCGTAGAAGGTAAAGTGCAGGTACTGAAGGAGTCGGCAGATACTGCACAGTCGCTCGCCGTTTTAATACCGAACCAGTCGCTCCGCTACCAGGCTAAAGACGACAGCTGGGAGGTAAAGCGCTTTACTGCCCAGGAAGCTGCTGTCATAAAAAACGGTGGCATTGTTTTTAAAGCCACGCCTTTAAAAGAAGTGGCGGGACTGCTGGAGAATTACTACGATGTAAAAGTTGTGTTCCAGGACGCGCAGCTCCAGCAATTGCGCTTTTCCAGCATGTTTTCCAAACCCTCGCTGCGGGAAATCCTGCAGGCCGTGAGGGTAGCAAATAAAGTGGATTATATCATACGCGATAGTGTTATCTATCTGAAAAAGAAAATTTAAACAACCTTATATGAAGCAACTGCAAGCCTGCGCTTTCTTAAAGCGTACGGGATTCCTATTGGCCTTTCTGTTTTCGTGTTGCGCACTGCAGGCGCAGTCGAAGCTAAACGACTACAAAGTGTCGCTCCGTCTCAGCAATCGCCCGCTGAAAGAAGCGATTAATAATCTGCAGGAGAATACGGGCCTTGCCTTTACCTATTTTGAAGATGATATTAAACATGCCGCGCCGGTGAGCTTAACCGTCAGCAATGCGCCGCTGAACGAGGTGCTCGATCGCCTGCTGCCCAGCCGTAGCCTGGCAGCCGCGCTGCATGGGAACAAAGTGTTCATCACCGCCGTGCGTAAACCCGAACCGGTGCGTTATGGTGTGGTGAAAGGCTCCGTACGCGATGCCGCGGACCAGGTGCTTCCTTATGCCACTGTGCGCATCCGGGGTACGGAAATGGGCGCCACCGCCGATAAGGACGGAGTGTATTTAATTGCGAATGTTCGTCCCGGTACATATACGATCGTTACCGGTTACATTGGTTTCGGTACTGCCGAAAAGCAGGTAACAGTAGGCAGCGGCGAAACCATGCAGGTGTCGTTTAAGCTGGAATCGCTCACCAAAGCATTGGGCGGCGTAACGATTTCGGGTATCCGCCGTGGTGAGGTGAAGGCGCTGACTTCCATGCGCAATGCGGATAACATCAAGTATGTATTGTCTGCCGAGCAGATTGAAAAGTTCCCGGATAACACGGTGGCCGAATCATTGCAACGAGTACCCGGGGTGGCGGTAGGTTACAGCTATGGTGTAGCGCGTGATGTGATTATCCGTGGCCTCGATCCGACCCGTAATGCCGTAAACATGAACGGCAACCGTGTACCTGCTACCGAAACACAGTCCCGTACCACGGACCTGAACGGTGTATTGTCCAACACCGTGGAAGCCATCGAAATTATCAAAACCCTTACACCAGACCGTGATGCGGATGCTACCGGTGGTGTGATCAATATCATCACGAAAAGTGCGCAGGACGAAAAGCCGGCACTGGCGGGCAAGGTGCTGGTAGGTTATAACGGTCTTACGGAGAAAGCGAATTATGACCTGTCGGCTTCCTACGGTCGCAAGAAAAATAAATTCGGCTACCTGCTGAGCGCGAGCTATTTTCAGAGCACCCGCGGCAGGACCGTATCGATATTTCTTATGATGATTATGAACTCGGAGGTGTGGATACACGTAAGCCGGAAAGCATTACTTACGAAACATTTAAAATTGATCGTAAAAACCTCGGTTTAAACATCGACCTGAATTATGATGCGGGTAAAAACACGAATCTGTACCTGCGTGTGATCTATAACAAATACTATGAGTTCCAGTATTCGGGCAGTGTTGGTAACAGCATTGGAGAATGGAACAGCGCGGACCGGGCTTCCGATATCACCATTTACCGCGATGGCCGCTGGCGCGATTATCACCGCGATATCTTTACCCTGAACTTCGGAGGTAAATCCCTTGCCGGTAAAATGAAAATTGCTTATGATATCAACCTGAATAAAGGTTTGTATGATCAGCCTAAATACTGGAATGCTTCGTTTAACCTCGGTGACCAGTCTGCCCGCATCAACCTCGCCGATCCTTCGCAGCCGGTGCTGACGTACGATGGCGCCGATGCTTCAGACATGTCTAAATACACGACGCGTAACTACATTAACCGTCACGAGCGCGTGGACGATAAGGATGCGCAGGCTTCCTTTAACGCGATCCGCGAGTTTAAACTCGGGAACGAAAACAGGATCGATCTGAAATTCGGTGGCCGTTACCGTTACAAAACCAACGAACGTTTCCGCAACTACTATAACCACGTATTGCTGGCATCCGAAGATGCATTTACCTTGTCGGAGTTCATGTCTGGCTACAAAAGAGACAACTTCCTGAACGACTTCATGAACCTGAATGGCTTTCCTGAAACGGAGCGCATGGAGCAATACTTCCAGGCGAACAAAGGTGAATTTTCGGATGATCCTACTTACACGCGCCAGAACACCGATCCGGATTCCTACGAGGGTAAGGAAGACATGATGGCTGCGTATGTAATGGGTACTCTGAAAACGAATAAGCTGGATCTTGTGGCTGGTGTACGTTTCGAGCGTACTTCGTTCGACTATAAAGGCAACCAGGTATTGCTCGATGAAACCGGTACGTACATTTCTACTACTAAAATCGATAATGGTAACTCCTTTGCGGGTTTCTATCCTTCCCTGAACCTGAAGTATAAGATCAGCAACCGCACCAACCTTCGGGCTGCTGTTACCCGTTCGCTTTCCCGTCCAAACTACTACGATCTTGTGCCCTGGCAGGAAATTGAGAAAAGAAGAAAGCGCATCAACCAGGGTAATCCCGGCCTGGTGGAAGAACCTGCGATCAACTACGACCTCCTGGGCGAGCACTATTTCCAGTCGATCGGTTTGCTGAGCGGTGGCGTGTTTTATAAGGATGTTGATAAAGTGCTGTTCGATTATTCGTATGAGCAGAAAGGTGGCGAATTCGATGGCTATCGCATCAACACAAAAACAAATGGCGGCCGTGGTAAACTGTATGGCTTTGAAGTGGCCTGGCAGCAGCAATTCACGTTCCTGCCCGGTTTCCTGAACGGTTTCGGTATCTATACCAACTACACTTATATCCAGTCTGAGCTGACTACACCCACAGTGGAAACTGCGCGTAAAATCGCTATGCCGGAAATGCGTCCGCATGTGGGTAACGTATCGCTTACGTATGAGAAATATGGATTCTCCGGCCGCGTATCTTCCTACTTTTTCGCCAGCTACCTGACCGAAGTGGGTGATGAAGCGCGTTTCGATGAACATGAACAGGGCCGTACGCAGCTGGACTTCTCCGCTTCTCAACAAATCGGCAAACACTTTAAGTTGACATTGAACCTGAGCAACCTGACCCGCGCGAAACGCAGCGACTACTTTGGCAGCAAAAACTATCCGCTGAATACTTATGTAGATGGCTGGTGGGGCAGTGCAGGGGTGAGCTTCCGTTTTTAATTTTTTAGATTGATACGATACCAGATGATGAAAAAGACGATGTTATGGTTGGGCGTCCTGTTGCCCGCAGTTATACAAGCGCAGGAAATAGCTCCGCTGTTCCCGGCTACGCCGGTGCCGGATCGCATAATCCTCACCTTTGCCGGTGAACCCGCCACCACGCAGGCCGTGACCTGGCGCACCGATTCGCTGACCGCGAAGGGCATTGCGGAACTGAAACCCGCTTCGCCGCATCCATCGCGCGAAGTGACGCCAAAAGTGTTTGATGCCGCTACGCAATTACTGCAACTGCCCGGCGCCACTGCTCATTACCATACGGTGAACTTTACCGGTTTGCAACCTGCCACCGCGTACATGTACCGCGTAGGCGACGGCCGCAACTGGAGCGAGTGGCTGCATTTTAAAACAGCTTCGCGGGGCTTTACGCCTTTTTCTTTTATCTATTTGGGAGATGCGCAAAACGATCATAAAAGTTTGTGGAGCCGCGCCATCCGCGCAGCTTATGCACACGATCCGCATGCCCGTTTCATGATGCATGCCGGCGACCTTTGCAACCGCACGAACGTGGACAGCGAATGGGGAGAGTTCTTTTACGCAGGTGGCTGGATTTACGGGATGATGCCTACGATCGCAACACCCGGTAACCACGAGTACTACCGCGATGAGAATCGTACGCTTACGGTGACTAAACTGTGGCGCCCGATTTTCGCCTTCCCGGAAAATGGTCCCCATGGACTGGAGGAGCGCGCCTATCATGTGGATTATCAGCAAATGCGTATTATTTCCATCTGTTCTCAATCATTCTTGCTGAACAAAGCCGATAGCGTAAGTCAGATGGCCTGGCTGGAGGAGCTGCTGAAAAACAACCCCAACCGCTGGACCGTAGTCACCATGCATCACCCGGTGTTTTCGTCCAAAGAGGGCCGCGACAACAAATCGCTCCGCGACGCGTTGCGCCCGTTGTTCGAGAAGTATCATGTGGACCTGGTGCTGACAGGACATGATCATACTTATGGTCGTGGTATCGGCGAACAGTCGGCCCGCGGCAAAAAGATCAGCCTAACAGGGCCGGTATACCTGACTTCCGTAAGCGGTCCGAAACAGTATGTGCCGGCGTTGGACGGCTGGCAGCAACGCGCGGGGGCTAATACCCAGTTTTACCAGGTGGTGAATGTAGAAGAAAATTTGCTGCGCTATCAATCCTTCACCGTTACCGGCGAGCTGTACGATGCCTTTGATCTCGAGAAGAAAAAAATCCGGGAACGTGCTGATTGACAAGGCGCCGGCCAATCGCGAAATGCTGGACCTGCCGCCTTCTTACATAGAAGAGTTGACGCCGGCACAGCAGGAAGGGTATCAGAAAAAGGTGCAGGAGCATCAGCAGAAATCATCAAAATAAATATCTATCTGCCTGTTTTTCACCCTGTTGCCCGCATGCCGGGCAGCAGGGTGTTTTTTTGCTGTTTACCACCGCCCGCGAAAATTGCTTTCTCCCTGCTTTACCGTAACTTAGTACTTTGGTTTCGAGGAATGTTATGGCAAAGCAAAAGAATAGTCAAAAAGCAGAGATAGCTCCGGTAATTAACAGCGATGAACAGATAGAAGTTTATGGCGCCCGCGAGCACAATCTTAAAAACCTGGACATCAGGATCCCCAAGAATAAACTGGTTGTAATTACCGGCATCAGTGGCAGCGGAAAATCTTCCCTGGCCTTTGATACCATTTATGCGGAAGGACAGCGCCGTTACATGGAAAGCTTTTCCGCCTACGCCCGCCAGTTCATCGGCGATATGGAACGTCCCGATGTGGATAAGATCACGGGTCTTTCCCCGGTGATTTCCATTGAGCAGAAAACAACGAATAAAAATCCCCGCTCTACCGTGGGGACGATCACCGAGATATACGACTTTCTCCGCCTGCTCTACGCCCGTGTAGGCACGGCTTACTCTTACAATACCGGCAAACAGATGACCCGTTTCTCCGAAGAGGAGATCATGGAACACCTGTTCCGCACTGCGAACAAAAAGAAGATCGTGGTGCTGGCGCCGCTGGTGCGTGGCCGTAAAGGTCACTACCGCGAATTGTTTGAGCAGGTGCGTAAACAGGGCTACGTGAAAGTGCGTGTGGATGGCGAAATACAGGACCTGAAGGAACGTATGCAGGTAGATCGTTACAAGATCCACGACATCGAGCTGGTGATAGACCGGCTGCAGGTAATGGAAGATGCGCGGGTGCGCATGAGCCAGAGCGTGCAGAAGGCGCTGACGATGGGTAAGGGTCTGATGTTCGTGATGGACAACGACTCCGGCAAATTGATGCAGTACAGCCGCCAGCTGATGTGTGAGGAAACGGGCCTGTCATACGAAGAGCCTTCGCCAAATACGTTTTCGTTTAACTCGCCGTATGGTGCGTGCCCGCGTTGCAAAGGCCTGGTACCATTTACCAGATCAATATGGACGATGTGATCCCGGACCGTTCGAAATCCATTACGGACGGCGGTATCGTTCCATTAGGCGAATCCCGCGACAGCTTTTCCTTTAAGCAGATACAGACACTTGCGCGCAAACATAAATTTTCCCTCACCGCCCCTATTTCATCCTTACCGGAAAAAGCCCTGAACCTCGTGTTGTTCGGCGATGAAAATGGTAAGCTGGAAGTGGAAGTAGGGGATGATGAGGATGCAGCGGCTACCATGGTGAATTCCGAATACGAGGGCGTGGTGAACATGGTAAGACGGTATTTTAACGACACCTCTTCCGAACACGTGCGCAGCTGGGCCGAAGGGTTCATGCAGCTCAGCGCTTGCCCGGAATGTAACGGCAGCCGTTTAAGAAAGGAAAGTCTCTACTTCAAGATAGATGGTAAAAATATTTCCGAGATCGGGAATATGAACCTGGATAAAATGGCGGTTTGGTTTAGGGACCTTGAAAAACGACTGGATAAGAAACAGAACGTTATCGCCAAAGATATCCTGAAAGAGATCCGCGAACGTACCGGCTTTTTGCTGGACGTAGGGCTTACGTACCTGACCCTGAACCGCGCTACCCGTACGTTGAGCGGTGGCGAATCACAGCGTATCCGCCTGGCTACGCAGATAGGCTCCCAGCTGATGGGCATTACGTACATCCCGGATGAGCCGAGCATTGGTTTGCACCAGCGCGATAACATGCGGCTCATCGATGCATTGCGCAACCTGAAAGAAATGGGCAATACGGTAATTGTGGTTGAGCACGATAAAGACATCATGCTGCACGCCGATTACCTGATCGATATTGGTCCGGGCGCCGGTAAACACGGCGGCCGTATCGTAGCACAGGGCATTCCCGCCGATGTGCTAAAGCTGGATACGCCCACGGCAGGCTACCTGAAAGGTTTGCACGAAACTGGCGAAGTGCCTGTGCGCCGCAAAGGCAATGGCAAAAAGCTGGAGCTGAAAGGGGCTAACGGCAATAACCTGAAAAACGTGGACCTCGTCCTGCCACTCGGCACGTTTATTTGCGTGACCGGTGTTTCCGGCAGCGGCAAATCGACCCTCATCAACGAAACACTGTACCCGATCCTTTCCAAACATGCGTACGACAGCAAGCAGGTGCCGATGCCGTACAAAAGCATCAAAGGATTGGAGCACATCGATAAAGTAATTGAAATAGACCAGTCGCCGATCGGCCGCACACCGCGCAGTAACCCGGCGACCTATTGCGGGTTCTTTACCGATATCCGCACGCTGCTGGCTGCCGTGCCCGAAGCCAAGATCCGCGGGTACAATGCCGGCCGTTTCTCTTTTAATGTGAAAGGTGGCCGCTGCGATGTTTGTGAAGGCGCCGGCGTACGCACCATCGAAATGAACTTTTTGCCCGATGTGTTCGTACACTGCGAAAAATGTAATGGCCGCCGCTACAACCGCGAAACATTAGAGATCCGTTATAAAGGAAAATCCATTTCCGATATGCTGGACATGACGGTGGACGAGGCTGTGGAGTTTTTCCAACCCGTACCTTACATCTACCGCAAAATTAAAACCCTGCAGGATGTGGGCTTAGGGTACATTACCCTGGGACAAAGTGCTGTAACTCTCAGCGGGGGCGAGGCGCAACGTGTAAAGCTGTCTACCGAACTTTCCAAGAAAGATACCGGCAAAACCATTTACATCCTCGATGAACCCACTACGGGGCTGCACTTCCGGACATTCAGCTCCTGTTGGGCGTGTTGAACAAGCTGGTAGACCGCGGCAATACCGTACTGGTGATCGAACATAACCTGGACGTGATCAAAACGGCGGATTACCTCGTAGACCTTGGCCCCGAAGGCGGCGAGGGCGGTGGGCAGATCCTCTGCACCGGTACACCCGAGGAATTGATCAAGTGTAAAGAAAGCCACACGGCCAAGTTCCTTAAACTGGAGTTAAAACGTTAATGCCGGCTTTTTATTAATATTGCCTCATGAAGAAAACGCTGCAAAAAGCGCTGGCCGTTATGGCGCTGGTGGTAATTGGGTTTACTGCCTGCGATGATGAAACAAAAGTCTGTAATTCCAAAACAGATACTTTTGCCGGCGTGAGCTTCAAATACCGGATACCTCCGGACGAAACGACGTGGTACGCGACTCTGTGCTGCCGTCGCTGACCATCTTTGCGATAGATAATGATACGCTGTTAGCCCGCCAGGCGGGTTATCGTGGTGTACAGCTGCCGCTGAACGGTCTGGCGGACTCGTCCCGGTTTTACCTGAAGGCGACCAGTACCAGTGGGGCGGATACGATTACGTTCCGTTACAAGCGGGTGCCGCATTTCATTTCCGCCGGCTGTGGATTTGTGAATTATTTTAACATTGATACTATCTTTAGCACATATAACGAGATCGATTCGGTCGTCATCAATTCAACGCAAGTAACTACGGACAATGCAACTACGCTTACGCTGTTTTTTTAGTCTCCTTTTGCTGACCGCCGCCGGCACTGCCGGCGCGCAGGCGATTAAGGATACCACTTACAAACCGGTGGAAATACAGGGCGGCCTCCGCCTGGGCGTGGACATTACCCGCTTTGCCCTCAAGTACTTTCAGCCGTACCGTACCGATGTAACGGTCGCCGCCGACGCGCAATACAGCCGCAACCTGTACTTCGCGGGAGAATTAAGTTATAATAATACCTCTCATACTGACAGTAACTACTCCTATAAAGGCAACGGAGCATCCGTTACGCTGGGGGTGGACTACAACCTGCTGAAAAAGCGGGACCCGGGAGAAAAGAACATCATCTATGTAGGCGCCCGTTACGGGTTTGCTGCTTTCAGTTACGATATTCCTACTTACACCGTGCATGATCCCATTTGGGGAGATTATAGTTCCAGTTATCCTAAAACCAATGCTACCGCGCATTGGGTGGAGTTACTGATCGGCATCCGCGCAGAGGTGTTCAGGAACTTTTACATGGGCTGGAGCTTGCGTGACCGTATTTTGCTGAACAAGGGGCTGGCTAACCGGGATTTTCCGGCGCTGGTGATTCCGGGTTATGGTAAAGGGAACAAGGGGAACCAGTTCGATGTGATGTATAACGTGTCGTACTTTATTCCTTTATATAAGGTGCATACGAAAGTGATGGAGATAAAAACGAGAAAGTAACCATATTGAAAGGCTGCCGGCGATGGCAGCCTTTTTACTTATTGCCGGATCATTTTAATATGTTCGATATCATCCTCATAATACATCTCACTCGCCTTTACAAATCCAAACGATTCGTAAAACCGCTTCAGGTAAAGCTGCGCGCCAATCTTGATCGGTCCTTTTCCCCATGTTTTTCTACCGCGTCGATGCTGGCCTGCATTAACTCCTTACCTGCGCCGGTTCCCCGTGCATGCGCGGCAGTGAGTACGCGGCCAATGGAGGCCATGTCGAACGTAACGCCGGCGGGGAACAGGCGGGTGTAGGCAGACAGGCGGCCCTGTTCATCAAATCCCATAAGATGGTGGGCTTTCTGGTCGTTGTAGTCCATGTCCCGGTAGTTGCAATGCTGCTCCACTACAAACACCGCGCTTCGCAGCGCCAGGATGTCGTACAGTTCGGCGGTGCTCAGTTCCGCGAACGTTTTCTTGATCCATTTCATATGCACAAAAGGTAATAAGTCCCAAGTTTAGGACAAATTTATGAAGGAAGGCTTTTGTTATCCCGCTAATTTTCCCAATTTTAAACTTTGTAGACCAATAGTAGTGGAACCATGGCAGACCAGCGATTCATTTCGTTAGCACATATTACCGTAAGATACCTGGATAAAACCCTGTTCACCAACCTGAGCTGGGAGGTAAATAAAGGGGAGCAGTGGGCCATCGTGGGACCGGCAGGCTCGGGTAAAACCGCCCTGTTGCAAACCATTTTGGGCAAGTTTAACGTGATCAATGGGAGTATCCGTCATCATTTTTATGATGATTATGCTGCTGCGCATACGATTAGCGATCCTTACTTTACCTACCGGAACCTGATTGCGCAGGTGTCCAGCCACCACGAATTCCGCAACCGCTCCAACATGGCGGGCGACTTTTACTACCAGCAACGCTTTAATAGTTCCGATTCGGAAGATTCGCTTACCGTACGTGAGTACCTGTTTGAGAACGGGGCGGAGGCAGACAGCGTGCTGGATGCCCTGAACCTGACGCCGCTGCTGGACAAAGAGGTGATCAAACTTTCGAACGGGGAGACCCGCCGGACGATGATTGCCAAAGCCCTGCTGAAAAAGCCGCAGTTCCTGCTGCTCGATAACCCCTTTGTGGGCCTGGATGTACAGGCGCGCAGGAACTTCCCGGATATCGTTGACCGCGTGGTGGCCACGGGTACTACCGTGATACTGGTAACCTCCTATACCGAGATCCCATCTTCCATTACCCATGTACTGGAACTGGAAGAAGGCGGCATTGCGGGAACGTATACCCGTGAGGCGTTTATGGCCCGTCCCCGCCCGGTTGTTCATGAAGCGGAGTTTAGCATGGATGCTGACCGCATTGCCGCGCTGGTAGCCGATGTTCCAAAGTATCCAGACTTTGAATATATGGTACGGATGGAGAACGTGCATGTACAGTATGGCGGCAATGTTATCCTCGACGGTATCAACTGGGAAGTAAAGGCCGGTGATAAATGGGCATTGTCTGGCCCGAACGGTGCCGGTAAATCTACCTTATTAAGCCTGATTAATGCCGACAACCCGCAAGGGTATGCTAACAAAATTGTGTTGTTCGACCGTAAGCGTGGCAGCGGCGAAAGCATTTGGGATATTAAAAAGCGGATCGGGTTTGTATCGCCCGAGCTGCATCAATACTTTAATTCCAGCGCAACTTGTGAGCAGGTGGCTGGCTCAGGCTTCCACGATACCATTGGTTACGTAAAAGCATGCACGCCGGAACAGCTACAGACGGCCCGCGGTTGGATGGAGGTGCTGGGTATTGGCCAATATGGGGCAGCGCCGTTTAAAGGTGTGCCAGACAGCGCGCAACGCCTGACTTTGCTGGCGCGGGCATTGGTAAAGAATCCGCCATTGCTTATCCTTGACGAGCCATGTCAGGGCCTAGATGCCCAGCAAAAGGCGCACTTCAAACATATTCTGGAAACCTTATGCAGCCATCTTTTCGTAACGATGATATATGTGACCCATTACGAAGAAGAACTGCCTGCCTGCGTAGATAAATTCATCCGCCTGCAGAAAGGGAGAATGGCATAAACGTTCTTTTTGCCACATGCAATTATTAATTACCTTTAATTATTCAAGTCCTAAAAACCTAGGTCCATGTACCCAAAACAATTCAAGACGGTGCTCTCCGCACTCGTACTGTGTATGGCTGCGCTTCTTTTTCTCTTTGCTTGCCGCAGTGCCCGGAAAGTTATTGATCCTGCTTTTGCGAAATACGTAGAAGCATATACGACCGGTATTATTTCCAAACAGAGTCCCATTCGTATTCAGCTGGCAGGTCCCAGCAGTGAACCGCATGCGGCGAACGAGGAAGTAAGCTCCGATTTGTTCGATTTCTCTCCTGCAATAAAAGGAAAGGCATATTGGGTAGATGCTTCGACCATCGAATTCCGGCCAAACGAGAACATGGCGCCCGGTAAGGCTTACAAAGCGACCTTCAAATTGGGCAAGGTTATCAAAGATGTGCCTAAAGATCTATCGTCGTTTGACTTCGATTTCGAGGTAATTAAACCGGCGTTTTCGGTGGAAGACCAGGGCTTGAAAGCCTGGGGCAACACCTCGCTGGACAGGATGAGCCTGAGCGGTGTATTGTACACGGCTGACGTGGAAGATCCGCAGAACATTGAAAAAATATTAACGAACCAGTACCAGGGAAACGGCTGGCCATTACCTGGCAACATAACCCGGCGGGGCGCGAACATAAATTTACCATCGGTAATATTCCGAGAACGAACAGCGCGAACGATCTGCAATTAAGCTGGAACGGTAAGCCGTTGTCGATCAGCACAGAAGGCGCCCGCAACCTGAAAGTGCCGGCCATCGGCGATTTTAAAGTGCTGGACGTGCGCCCGGTGTACGAACCGGAGCAATACCTGCTGGTGCAGTTCTCCGACCCGCTGAACGCTTCGCAG
This sequence comes from Chitinophaga sedimenti, assembly GCF_023156195.1. Lineage (GTDB taxonomy): Bacteria > Bacteroidota > Bacteroidia > Chitinophagales > Chitinophagaceae > Chitinophaga > Chitinophaga sedimenti. The sequence continues at coordinate 4,146,585 of NZ_JAKUKA010000001.1, read as the reverse complement.
AGCCTCGACGGTATGCTGGGCATTGCCGGTGTGAGCGATCTGCGGTTCGCGGTAGAAGGCAGCGAAGTGAAAATCTATATGCCGGAGCATGTGGAAGGACAGTATAACCTGGCGGTGAATGAGGGCATCCTCAACGTGAACGATCAGCGTTTGCCCCAGTCCGTTAGTATGCGGGTTGCCTTCGAGAACAGGCAGCCTTCGGTGAGCATTCCTGGTAATGGCGTAATCATGCCTTCGTCCGGCAAGCTGGTGCTGCCCTTCGATGCCGTGAACCTGAACGCCGTGGATGTAACCGTTATCAAAATATACGAAAAGAATATTCCGCAATACCTGCAACGGAACAGCCTGAGCGGGGACAATGAATTAAGACGCGTGGGTACACCTGTTGTGCAAAAAACAGTGCGGCTCGACCTCGACCGCTCGCTGAACCTGCATCGTAAAAACCGTTTTAACATTGACCTGGAGAAAATGCTGCGCAGCGAGCCCGGCGCGATTTACCGCGTTACGCTCGGTTTTCGCAAATCTTATTCATTGGCGGGTTGCAGTGGCAAAGAAGTGCAAGGCAGCGATAGCGATGAGGAGGAAGGAGAAGGTGATTATTACGGAGAAAAAATAGATGATGACGATGAGTTCTGGAGCCGTTACGATAGCTATTATCCTTATGGTTACGACTGGTCATCCCGTGAAAGTCCTTGTTCCAACTCTTATTATAACAAGAACAAATGGGCTTCCCGCAATATCCTGTCATCTAACCTGGGCCTCATTGCGAAGCGTGGTAACGACAACAGCATGCTGGTGGTAGCCACCGATATTCGCGACGCTAAACCTTTGAGCGGCGTGGAGCTGGAGCTGCTCGATTACCGGGGCATCGTGCTGGAAAAAGGAAAGAGCGACGGCGATGGTTTCGCGAGTCTGCAACTGAAAAGAAAACCCTACCTGCTCGTCGCTAGAAAAGATGCGGAAAGGGGTTACCTGAAACTGGACGATGGCAGCTCATTGCCATTGAGCCGTTTCGACGTAAAAGGGGAGGAAGTGCAGAGCGGCATCAAAGGATTTATTTATGGTGAACGCGGTGTATGGCGGCCGGGCGACTCTTTGTTCCTCACTTTCGTATTGGAGGATAAAGACAATAAACTGCCGGACAATCACCCCGTAACGATGGAGTTGTATAACCCGAAAGGCCAGTTGTACCGGCGTTTAACGCAGAATACTTCGGTGGATGGGTTTTATAAATTCCACACGTTTACAGAATCGGAAGCGATTACCGGTAGCTATGTAGCCAAGGTGAAAGTTGGTGGCGCCACGTTTACCAAAAACGTGCGGGTGGAAACGGTGAAGCCGAATCGCCTGAAAATTAATGTGGACTTCGGCCGCGAATCGCTGACGAAAGGAAGCACCGGTACCATCAGTGCCATGTGGCTGTTTGGTGCTACGGCGCAGAACCTGAAGGCTAAAGTGGATATCTCGCTTACTTCAGGTAATACCACCTTTAAAAAGTTCGATGGATATAGTTTTGATGATATCGTATCCCGCTTTGCCGTAGAAAACAAAACCATCTTTGAAGGCAGCCTTGGTGAATCCGGCAGCGCGCCTTTAACGGCTAATCTGAATGTGGAAAAGCAGGCGCCAGGTGTGTTGAATGCCAACTTTGAAGTGAAGGTATTTGAACCGGGCGGTGACTTCAGCATCGACCATTTTTCAATGCCCTATCATGTATTTAAAAGCTATGTTGGTCTGCGTATACCGGAAGGCGACAGGCTGACGGGAATGCTGGTAACGGGCCGCGATCATGCGGTGAGCATTGCGAACGTGGATGATAATGGTAACCCGGTGTCCGGCACACGTACCGTGGAGGTTAGTCTTTATAAAGAAAGATGGAGATGGTGGTGGGACGAAAATGAAGCAGACTACTCCAACTTTTTCAATGATAGCTACAACCAGTTTTTAGGGAAGCAGGACGTAACGATCGTAGCGGGTAAGGGCACTTACAACCTGCGTATTAATCAACCCGACTGGGGCCGTTACGTGTTGCGCGTGAAAGATAAAGAAAGCGGCCACGCGGCATCTAAGTCGGTGTACATCGACTGGCCGGATTGGGCCAACCGCATGGGCAAGGAGAATCCTGCCGAAGCGGCAATGCTTGTTTTCAGCGCTAACAAAAGCGTATACAAAGTTGGCGAAAACGTTACACTCACCATCCCAAGCTCCGAAGGCGGCCGCGCATTGGTGAGCATCGAATCTGGCAGCAAGGTGTTGAAAACGGAATGGATCAAAACAACAAAGGGACAAACGATCCATACGTTTAAGGCCGATGAAACCATGGCGCCGAACGTGTATGTGAACGTAAGCCTGTTGCAGCCACACGCGCAAACCGCGAATGACCTGCCGATCCGCATGTATGGCACGGTGCCTATCCTGGTAGAGAACCCGGCAACGATCCGGAGCCCACCATCAAAATGGCGGATAAGTTAAAACCGGAAGAGAAAGCAAGTATTACAGTTGGTGAAGCGAAAGGCAAAGCCATGACTTATACCATTGCGATTGTGGACGAAGGCCTGCTGGACCTTACGCGATTTAAAACGCCTGATCCGCACGGTGCGTTTTATGCCCGCGAAGCGCTTGGTGTTAAAACCTGGGACCTGTTCGATTATGTGATCGGCGCTTACGGAGCCAACCTCGAACGCATCCTGAGCATTGGTGGTGACGAGGGGCTGAATAAAAATGCCAGCGCCGCCAAAGCTAACCGCTTTAAGCCAGTTGTTAAATTTATGGGGCCCTTCCACCTGAAGAAAGGTGAAAAGCAAACCCACGAATTCCAGCTGCCACCCTATATCGGATCTGTGAAAGCCATGGTGGTGGCAGGCTATGAAGGTGCTTATGGTCGTGCGGAAAAGGCAGTGGCGGTGAAGAAACCGCTGATGATCCTCACGTCAATGCCGCGTGTACTCGGGCCGACCGAAACAGCGCAGGTGCCTGTTACTGTATTTGGTCTCGAACCACATGTGCGCACCGTAAATGTGACCATCGCGCCTAATGCATTATTTGACGTGGTGGGAGAACGTACAAAAACAGTTACGTTTGATAAACCGGGTGAGCAGTTAGTTTATTTTGATGTGCAGGTAAGGCCACAGGCAGGTGTTGGCAAAGTAACGTTTACGGCTACCAGTGGTAAAGAGAAGGCGGAAGAAACCGTGGAACTCGTTGTACGCAACCCTAACCCGTATATCAGCAATGTGATCGAAGCGGCGGTTGAACCGGGACAAACCTGGAATACCAATTATACACCAGTGGGTATGGCGGGCACCAATACCGGTGTGCTGGAAGTATCTTCTATTCCACCATTGAACCTGGGTAAACGCATGAATTACCTGATTCAATATCCGCATGGCTGCGTGGAGCAAACCACTTCTTCGGTGTTTCCGCAATTGTTCCTGTCGTCGATCACAGAATTGTCGCCGAACAGACAGGCGGAAATTGATAAAAACATAAAGGCAGGTATCAGCCGGTTAAAAACCTTCCAGCTGTCGGACGGCGGCCTGGGGTACTGGCCTGGCGCATCCGAGTCGGACGAGTGGGGCACGAACTATGCCGGCCACTTTATGCTGGAGGCGCAGCAACGCGGATACGCACTGCCTGCGGGCTTCCTGGACCAATGGAAAAAATACCAGAAGAATAAAGCGGTAGCGTGGACGGTGAACTCCAATAATTTCTACGGCGCAGACCTTGACCAGTCATACAGGTTGTACCTGCTCGCCCTCGCCAAATCACCGGAAATGGGCGCCATGAACCGCCTGAAGGAATTCCAGTATTTGTCGGTGCCTGCAAAATGGCGACTGGCAGCAGCTTACCAGCTGGCTGGTCAACCCGAAGCGGCAAACGCTTTGATTAAGGGTCTCGGTACAGAAGTGAAACCTTACAAACAACTGGGCGGTACGTTCGGCTCCGATCTCCGTGACCGTGCGATGATCCTGGAAGTATTAACATTGATGAAGCAGCGCAGCGCGGCCGGTACCTTGTTACGCCAGGTGGCGGCAGAATTGTCGAAAGACAGCTGGTACAGCACGCAGACTACAGCATATGCATTGATCGCGATCGCTAAATACTGTGGTGATAACAAACCGGGGAGCACGATGAGCGCTTCTTATCAGCTGAACGGAACATCCGGTAACCTGAATAGCGCAACTTATGTAGCGCAGGTACCTGTGACGTTCCGTGGTACTGCGGAAGGCAATGCCGCTGTAACGAATCGTAGTAAAGGTTTGCTGTTCGTACGACTGATTCTCGAAGGTCAGCCAGCAGCCGGTGAAAACCCTTATGCATCCAACGATCCGGAAATACTTGCGATGAACGTGGAGTACAAAACCCGTGCAGGTAAAGCGATAGATCCGACAATCCTGCGTCAGGGAACAGACTTTGTAGCGACCGTTACGCTGCGTAATCCCGGTAAACGTGGTTACTATGAGCAGATGGCGCTTACACAGGTATTCCCGTCCGGTTGGGAGATCATTAACACCCGCCTGATGGGCAATGACAGCGCGGTGCGCGTGTCGCCCTATACTTACCAGGACATTCGCGATGACCGGGTGTATACATACTTCAACCTGGAAGAATCTAAAACCGTTACTTACCAGGTGCTGCTGAATGCGGCGTACACCGGAAGGTATTACCTTCCGGCTACCGCGGCCGAAGCGATGTATGACAATAACATACACGCGTTTGTGCCGGGCAAGTGGGTGGAAGTGACCAAATAATCAACATCAGTAAAAGATAAAAGGCCCGTCGTTCCCAAGCGACGGGCTTTTACATGAGATATGAAGGAACGACTGAAACGATGGGTGATAAAAAGAAAATGGCGGCTGATGATAGTGGGCCTGTTACTGATTGCCTACTATTTCTGCCTGCCGCGTAAACTTTTTGTCACGCCCACATCTTATGTGGTGGAAGACAGCAACGGCGAGTTGCTGAGCGCTGCTATTGCCAATGATGGCCAGTGGCGGTTTCCGGGCGATAAAGACGTGCCGGAAAAGTTTGCGGCCTGTATCACTACCTATGAAGACAAACGTTTCTATCATCACTGGGGCGTAGACCCGATAGCCATGGGTCGGGCCGTAAAACAGAATATCGGTGGCCGCAAGGTGGTGAGCGGCGGCAGTACCATAACGATGCAGGTGATTCGCCTGTACCGCAACAAACCGCGTAACCTCTGGCAAAAGATGGTGGAAACGTTGATGGCTACGCGGCTCGAGTTTCGCTATTCTAAAAAGACAATTCTTTCTTTATACGCAGCCAATGCGCCGTTCGGCGGCAATGTGGTGGGACTGGAAGCCGCATCCTGGCGCTATTACGGGCGCAAGCCTTCGCAACTTTCCTGGGGCGAAATGGCGGCACTTGCGGTGTTGCCGAATAGTCCGGCTTTGGTGCATCCTGGGCGTAACCGGAATACGTTACTGAATAAACGAAATGCATTGCTCGAGAAATTGCGGGAGGCCGGCAAACTTGACAGTACTGCCTGTGCGCTGGCAAAGCTGGAGCCTATTCCGGACGAGCCGCTGGCACTGCCGCAACTGGCGCCGCATCTGCTGGACCTGTTCCGCCAGCAGCAACGCGGGAAAGATGGAGATACGCGCGTAAGAAGCTCGCTTGACGGGCCGCTGCAAAGAAACGTAACCGACATTCTCGCCCGCCACCATGTGGGCTTCCGGGCAAATGGGATTAATAATGCCGCGGCCATTGTGCTGGATGTGGAAACGGGCAATGCACTCGCTTATGTGGGCAATGTGTATTCGCCCACCAATAACGAACTGGAAAGTTATGTAGATGTGATCCAGGGGATTGCGTAGTCCCGGCAGTACGTTGAAACCTTTGCTGTATGCGGCAATGATGAGCGACGGACAATTACTACCCAATGCGCTGATCCCTGATATTCCTACACAGATAGCGGGCTATTCACCGCAGAACTTCGACCTTGATTACGACGGCGCAGTGCCGGCCAGCAGAGCGCTTTCACGGTCGCTGAATATTCCGGCGGTGCGCATGTTGCAGCAATACCGTTTTCAGCGTTTTCATTCTTTATTAAAGCGATTGGGAATCACCACGTTTTCGAAGCCTGCCAGTCATTATGGATTGTCGATGATACTCGGTGGCGGCGGTGTAACGCTCTGGGAGCTGAGCGGCGTGTATGCGAGTATGGCGCGTACGCTACTGCATATGGAACAGAACGATGGTAAATATGATGAAGATGATTATCATGCACCGGGCTACCGGCTGCGGGAAACAAGACCATCGCAACATAAATTAAGTCCGTATGGTGTGCTGGACGCCGCGGCTATCTGGTACACCTTTCAGGCAATGGAAGATGTAATGCGGCCGGGGGAAGAGATGTTGTGGCAACAGTTCTCCTCTTCACAACGTGTGGCCTGGAAAACGGGCACCAGTTTCGGTTTCAGGGATGGATGGGCGATTGGTGTAACGCCACAATTCGTTGTCGGTGTGTGGGTGGGAAATACTGATGGTGAAGGCCGCCCGGGACTGATTGGCGTGTCTACCGCGGCGCCGGTGATGTTTGAAATATTCAGGCAGCTGCGTACTTCGGGTTGGTTTGATATGCCATCCTCCAAAATGAAAATGATCGATGTGTGCCGGCAGAGCGGCTACAGGGCAGGACAGTATTGTGAAGAAGTGGATTCGATGCTTGTTCCGGCTGCGGGATTGCGTTCGGCAGTTTGTCCGTACCACCAGCTTATACATCTTGATCCGACCGGGCAATACCGCGTAACCGCCGCCTGTGAATTGCCGGAGCAAATGCAGCATAAAAGCTGGTTCGTGTTACCGCCCGCGATGGAATTTTATTACCGCAGTAAACACTTATATCAACCTTTACCACCTTTTAAACCGGGCTGTGATAACGCCGAAGAGCCCGGGCATTCAATGGAGCTCATCTACCCAAGACCCAATGCCCGCATTTATGTGCCGCTGGAACTGGATGGCAGCCGTGGTGAAACCGTATTTCGCGCCACGCACCGCAACCGCGAAGCGAAAATATTCTGGCACCGGATAATACATTTGTGAACACCACCGAAAACTTCCATCAGCTGGCGGTGAGGCCCGCACCGGGTAAACACACGCTTACACTGGTTGACGAAAGTGGCGAGCAGGTGCAGGTGGCATTTGAAATTCTGAGCAAAGAAAAGGATCAGTAACCGTATTTATCTTTCCAGAGATTTTTCAGGTAACGCCGTAATTCATCTTCCCGCTGGTTGTTACCGGGATTGTAAAACTTAGTGCCGGCAATAGCTTCAGGCAAATATTCCTGTGCGGAAAAATTATTTTCGTAGCTGTGGGAATATTTGTAACCCTCGCCGTACCCCTGTTGTTTCATCAGCTTGGTAGGTGCGTTGCGGATGTGCATCGGCACGGGCAGGTCGCCTCTTTGTGATACCATTGATTGTGCCTTGTTGATGGCCTCGTACGATGCATTACTCTTAGGCGAAGAAGCCAGGTACGTTACGCATTGCGACAAAATGATCCGCGACTCCGGGTAGCCGATCATGCTTACTGCCTGGAAAGTACTTGTTGCCAGCAGCAGCGCATTGGGATTGGCGTTGCCGATATCTTCAGAGGCAAGGATCAATAGCCGCCGCGCGATGAACTTCACATCTTCTCCACCGGCGATCATGCGCGCCAGCCAGTATACCGCGCCATTCGGATCGCTGCCGCGGATGGATTTAATAAAGGCCGATATAATATCATAATGCTGTTCGCCGGACTTATCGTAAATGGCTACACGCTGTTGCGCGATCTCCATTACTTTTTCATTCGTGATCACGATGGGGTCTTCGTGGCCGAGTGACTGGACCACCAGTTCGAACAGGTTGAGCAATTTACGTGCATCGCCGCCGGAGATGTTAAACATCGCCTCCGTTTCCTTTAGTTCGATATGGAGACTTTTAAGCCACTCGTCCTTTTCCATGGCTTGCGCCAGGAGTTGATGAAGCTGCTCTTCGCCCAAACCTTTCAGCACATATACCTGGCTGCGGGACAGCAATGCCGCATTCACTTCAAACGAAGGATTTTCGGTAGTGGCGCCTATGAGGGTGATAATACCCTTTTCCACGGCGCCCAGCAACGCATCCTGCTGCGATTTATTAAAACGATGAATCTCGTCAATGAACAACACCGCATGACTTTGGTGTTTGGCAGTTTCAATTACTTCGCGCACTTCCTTTACACCAGCGGCAATGGCACTGAGTGTGTAGAAGGGTACGTTCAGGGTATGTGCTACAATGTTCGCAATGGTGGTTTTGCCCACACCCGGAGGACCCCAGAGGATCATAGACGGGATTTTACCCTGTTCCAGGGCTCTGCGCAGGATGCTACCCTGCCCGGTAAGATGTTCCTGTCCAACGAGGTCGGCCAGGGTGGCGGGACGAAGTCGTTCCGCCAACGGTATGGAGGAATGTTGCATCTTTATCTGTAGTGGTTAAAATGAACCGTCGTCGTTGCTGTCAACACTGCTTTCTTCATCGGGCAGTTCGGCGCGCAGGCGGCGGGAATATTGAACGGATACAATACAATTGAGCACAATGCTCAGGCCGTGAATGCCAAAAAGATGGCGCCGGCGCGCATTGTTGGATACGCAATGCGCTGCATCATAGCCTTTTGCTCAGGATCGGGTGCACTGTTGACTGTATTGTTGATAAACGTCTGGAACATGGCGGGGTCGGTACGGAAGAAGTTAGCCACCTCCCATAATACCAGGATGGCCCAGATAAATGCTCCGATTGAACTCAGGTTGATGGCCATTGGCAAAGCGGCGTTTACTGGCAGGCCGGGCTGGCGGAAGTGGCGTTGCAGCACGAGGCAGCGGCGTTGATGCAGCAGTGCAGGTGTAAGCAACAAAATTCCAAATAACGCGCTGACGCCCGTTGCTGGCAATGAAGCCACAAATATTACGGCGAACAAACCCAGTACAACAAGGTTGAATATCGTCAGGAAGCGGAAGAGGCCAAGCGGAAATGTCATATTTTTTTAGCTGTTTGTCTACAAAAATGATCCTGCAAACGTACGAAATTTTCAAGCGGCGCATGGCCGCGGTTAGCGGAACGGGATTTTCCATACCTTTAGCGGCAATAAACCTGAACTTCATGTATAAGAAAATTCTAACCGTTACAACAGCGTTGGCCGCCGGCTTGTCCCCAATAGCCAGTCACGCACAACAAAAGGCGCCCGCCTTCGACATGACGTCGATTGATAAAGGCGTGTCGCCCTGCTCCGATTTCGACGGCTTTGCCAACAACAACTGGAAAAAGAACAATCCTATGCCCGGCACCGACAGCCGGTGGGGCGCGTTTAACGTGCTGGACAAGGAAAACAAAGAAGTACGTTTAAAAGGTATCATCTTCGAAATTATTGGTAAAACTGGTTTCAAAAAGGGTACCGAAGAACAACAGATCGCCGATTATTACAAATCATTTTTAGATTCCGCTGCCATTGAAAAGCGTGGGATGACGCCACTGCAGCCGTATCTGGCTAAAATCGCCGGGATCAAAACCCTGAAAGACTGGGTAAAAGTATCGGGTGAAATGCAGCCTTTTGGCATCTCTACTGTAGCCGGACTGGGTGTGGAAGGCGATCTGAAAAACAGTAAGGTAAACGCACTGTACCAGGGGCAGGATGGACTGAGCCTTGGTGAAAGAAGTTATTACGACCGCACTGACGAAGCCACGGAGAAAGTTCGCCAGGAATTTGTACAACACGTGGACAAAATGTTCAGGCTGGCTGGTTTCAAAGATGCAAATGCCGGTAAAACCGTACTTGAATTTGAAAACAAACTGGCGAAACTGCAACTCACCAACGTGGAACTGCGCGACCCGGTTAAAACCTATAACAAAGCAGCTTACGGGGAACTGAACCAGCTGATGCCGGATTTCGATTGGAATATCTTTGCCAGCGTGCAGGGAATTAAATCCGATTCGGTGATCATCCAGAACAAGGCGTACCTGCAAAACACGAACGCCCTGTTGAAAAGCACACCGATCGAAACGCTGAAAACCTGGAGCCGCTGGCAGCTGCTGACGCATTTCGCCGGCTTCCTGCCCAAACAGCTGGACGACGAAAACTTCCGCTTTTTCGCGACCGTTATGCGCGGCACCAAAGCGCAGCGTCCCCGCGTAGACCGTGCTATCCGCTCTACCGACGGTGTCATGGGCATGCCGCTGGGCAAACTGTTCGCAAAAAAATACTTCCCCGAATCATCTAAACAGAAAGTATCAGAAATGATCGAAAACGTGCGTGCCGTATATGGTCAGCGCGTAGATCAGCTGACCTGGATGAGCGACGATACCAAGAAAATGGCGCACAAAAAGCTCGCAGCCTTCACCTACAAAATTGGTTATCCCGATAAATGGAAAGACTATTCCACCATCGATATCCAACCAGGTAAACTGGTGGAAAACGTCGTGAATGCTGCCATGTACCGCCATAAAGAAGCGGTGGAAAAAATCGGTAAACCGGTAGACAAACAGGAATGGCTGATGACGCCGCAGACGGTAAACGCGTACTACAACCCGCTGAACAACGAAGTAGTGTTCCCCGCAGGTATCCTGCAGCCGCCGTTCTTCAATCCCGATGCGGATGACGCTATCAACTACGGCGGTATCATCGCGGTAATCGGCCATGAGTTTTCACACGGCTTCGATGACCGGGGTCGCAGTTCGATGCAGAGGGTAACCTCCAGAACTGGTGGACAGAAGACGACCGCAAAAACTTTGATTCGCTGTCGGCCAAATACATCAACTACTTCAGCGGTATTGAAGTACTGCCTGGCTTTAAAGTAAACGGTGCGCTCACCATCGGCGAAAACATCGCGGACCTGGGTGGCCTTACGCTGGCTTACTATGCACTGAAAAAATCATTCGAAGGTAAGGGCGAACCTGCACCGATTGAGGGATATACCTGGAAACAACGCTTCTTCCTGGGCTGGGCGCAGGTTTGGCACGCCAACATAACTGAGGCGGCGCTGCGCAACCAGATCCAGACCGATCCGCACTCTCCCGCCCGCGAGAGGATCAATGGTCCGTTACCGCACTTGGCCGAGTTTTCGGATGCATGGGGTTGCAAACCTGGCGATAAAATGGTATTGCCGGAAGCACAGCGTGTAGTGATCTGGTAAGAAAAAAATAACCTTACGAAAAGGCCCGCCGTATAAGGCAGGCCTTTTCTTTTTATGTAAATATCATGGATGTTGTTTGGTATTTGTGCGCAGGTGCATGTTGTAATTCCCAAACTCGTTATATTTGGGATATGATGAGGCGTAAACAGTTGGTTGGCAGCGTGAAAAAGTATCAGATACGCCTCGTACGGGCAACCTGCGACACGCCGTTGCCGTAATATGCAGTGATGTTTTCGGGAAGGAAAAACCTTGGAACCAGCTTATGATATCAGAAAACCAGCTTCTTTTCTTTAAAGCTTTTCCTGGCGTCTTCTATTTCGTCGCGGTGCAACACGGCCCATTCGGACAATTGCAGCATCTGTCCCAATAAGCTGTGGCCGAGAGGAAGTAAGCGTATACTCCACCCGCGGAGGTATTTCCGGGAACAGTTGACGCGATACCAGGCCATTTTCCTCCAGCGAGCGGAGGGTAACAGTGAGCATGCGCTGGGAAATACCGGTTACCTGCTTTTTAAGTTCGTTAAACCGGGCCACCTTTACCTGGCCTAACGCCGGATGGTAAAGATGGACCACTTATCGCCAAGATGCGCCAGCACGTCTTTAATCGGGCATAACGCACTTTCGCAATGCTCCATATCGAAAACTTTGTCAATTTTATTTTCGATTGTAAGTTCTTGATTTTCAGTATTAGTTACTATCATGATACCAAGGTTTAGTTCAGTTCCTTCTTGGTGGTAATCGAGTTATTAAATAGCTTTGAGTTACTAAAGGTAACTAAATTTACAATTATTCACACTACCTAAATTTTAAAAAACGAAAATGAAGAAGATTACATTTATTGCAGCAGGCTTGATTTTTTCCGTATCCGCTTTTGCACAAACCTGGAAACTGGATGCCGCACACTCACGCGTAGGCTTCAGCCTGGTACACTATGGTGTTAACGAATTCCATGGTTCTTTCAAAAATACCGACGCTACCATTACTTCTTCCAAAGCTGATTTCACCGATGCCACCATCGAAATCAAAGCGGAAGTTGCCAACATCAACACCGATAATGCTCAGCGTGATGCACACCTTCAGAAAGAAGACATGCTGGATGCTACTAAATACAACGCGATTGCTTTTAAAAGCACTACCTTCAAAAAAACGGGTGCTAAAACTTATGATGTAGCTGGTGAGCTGACTTTCCACGGTGTTACTAAACCCGTTGTACTGAAAGCTGAACTGGTTGGTACTGCTACTCACCCGATGAACAAAAAAGAAATCGCTGGTTTCAAAGTAACCGGTTCTTTCAAACGTTCTGATTTTGGTGTTGCTCCCGGTATGCCCGAAGCGATGCTGAGCGATGTAGTTAAAATCGAAGCCGACACCGAGTTCATTAAAGGCTAATTTTTAAAAACAAAGAATTTATGAAGAGGTTATTTTATGCAGTAGCGCTCGTGATCGCGGTAGCGGCCAGCGCCTTCAAACCGGTAGCGGGGATAGATTGGAAGATTGCCGGCGGTTATTCCGTTAAGTTTACGGCAGGGGAAGCAGCAGGTATATTCAAAGAGCTTAAGGGTACGATCAGCTTTGACGAGAATAACCTCAACGCTTCTAAATTCAACGTTACTATTCCCGTTGCCTCCATCAATACCGGCAACGCGATGATGAACAAACACGCCAAAGGCACCGATTGGTTCGATGCAGGTAAATATCCGAACATTACCTTTACTTCCTCTAAAATTGTAAAAGCAGGCGCCGGTTACCAGGCACAAGGCACACTCGAGATGCATGGTGTTAAGAAGGCCATCACGCTGCCTTTCACGTTTAAGAAAGCAGGCAATGGCGGTGTATTTGCAGGTACGTTTACGGTAAACCGCACCGAATTCAAAATCGGCGAAGCCGGTGGCGATGTGTCTAACGACATCAAACTGGAAGTATCTGTTCCTGTTACCAAATAAATTTTAGTGCATGTTTAAGAAACTTTTGTTGCTGGCAATTCTTTCCGGTGTACTCGCAGGTGTAGCCTCTATGGTATATGCCAAGTTATACGCCGAAAATACAGCGGGCGAATTTCCGACGGTAGTTACTACCGCGGGCATGTTCATCACCTGTATCGGCGGTACATTGCTGGCGGCTATTGGTTACTGGCTCCTGCATAAACTGTTGAAACAACGGACAGAACCAGTATTCAATCTGATTTTTACCATTCTTACTTTCGCTTCGCTTTTAGGCCCCATCTCGCACAGGCTGCCATTGGACATCGAAATGCCCGAGTTATTCCTCGGTCTTACGATCCCGATGCACTTTTTCCCTGCGCTGGGCTGGTACACCCTGAAGCCGCTGTTCTTTAAATCAGCGCCCGAAGCGTAATCTGAAAAGGTATATGATATAAAAAAGCCCGTTCCAATCAAGGAGCGGGCTTTTTTCTTATGTTGATATGGTTACTATTTCAACTCCAATACTACTACTGATAACTTCGGTAGCGTTACCACCAGTTCATCTCCCTCTTTTTCGCGCCTTTAAATACTGCCGGCACGATCGCATCCGGTTTCTCAAAGGTATTGATGTCCGTGAACCTGCCTGAAGTCAGCACCTGGCCGGTGATGGTTTTCCAGGTTGCGCCGCTCAATGCTGTGCGGATCGTCACTTCTTTATTCGGATCAATATTGACAAAGGAAATATGGATAGCGCCCGATGCATCCTGCGATGCAGATGCGTTTACCGCAGACAGTTTATCATTACCGGTGCCATAGTCGGGTGCCGACAACTGTACCGGCAACAGTTTCGCGTCCTGGTGCACTTTGTACAGGTCAAAAATGTGGTAGGTAGGTGTCAGTAACATCTGGCGACCTTTCGTAAGGATTACCGCCTGCAGCACATTTACCGTTTGCGCCAGTTCCGCCATTTTTACACGGTCGGCATGGTTGTTAAAAATATTGAGCGTAGTACCTGCAATAATCGCGTCTCGCATACTGTTTTGCTGATACAGGAAGGCGCCGTTGGTACCGGGCTCCACGTTTGTCCAGATGCCCCATTCGTCTACCACGAGGGCAACGCGTTTATTTGGGTCGTATTTGTCCATGATGGTGGAATGGCGATTGATGAGGTTTTCCATTTCCAGGCAGCTTTTCAGCGCCGAGAAGTATTCGCGTTCATCGAACTGCGTGGCGGAGCCTTTATCGCCCCAGTTTTTAGGAATCGTATAATGATGCAGCGAAATGCCCCACATCTGGCCCAGTGGAATGTCGCGCATCAGTACTTCGGTCCAGCGGTAATCATTGCTGTTCGCACCGGAAGCGATCTTTTTCAGCCGCGCACCGGGATAATTTTTACAGAAGGTGGCGTAACGACGGTATTCGCCTGCATAGTACTCCGGCGTCATATTACCGCCGCAGCCCCAGCTTTCGTTACCCACCCCCAGAACTGCACGCCCCAGGGCTTATCACGGCCATTTTTCCTGCGTAGGTCTGTCAGCGGGCTCAGTCCGTCGAAATTCAGGTATTCTACCCAGTTGTTCATTTCCTGTACTGTGCCGCTACCCACATTGGCGCTGATGTACGGATCGCAACCAATAAGGCTGCACAGCTCCGGGAACTCGTGGGTGCCAAAGCTGTTGTCTTCGGTCACGTTACCCCATGATGAATTGATCATTTTCGGGCGGTTCTCGCGTGGGCCGATCCCGTCGCGCCAATGATATTCGTCGGCAAAACAGCCGCCGGGCCAGCGGAGGTTGGGCACCTTGATCTTTTTCAGGGCTTCCACCACATCCAGCCGGATGCGGTCTTTTTTATTTACCTGCATGGAGTCGGCCACCCAAAAACCGTCGTAAATACAACGACCCAGGTGTTCCGAAAAGTGACCATAAATGTGTTTGCTGATGGTTTCTTTGGGTGCATGCGCATTCACCAGTAACCGGGCCTGGGCATAGGAGGAGAGGACGCCCGCCATGGCAATCGCCAGGAGTATCGTTCTTTTCATAACGTTTGGTAAGTTTGTCAGAAAAATAATAATAAATGTCGGGTTGACAAGTATTTTTTGGTTGACCGGCGATATATCTTTTCTCAGACCCCCGTTGGTTATTCCCTTCAGATGATTACCCGGATCCCGTCTCGATCGTATCCCGTACTTTTTCCGTGGTTTTCTTAGGGAAAGGCAGGTGAAACGGCATCTCCCAAATTTGGATTATCTTTGCCCCCTGAAGGATCATATATGGTTAAGATTGACAATATCGTGCTGCCCGATTTTCCGCTGTTGCTGGCGCCCATGGAGGATGTAAGCGACCCGCCGTTCCGTGCCGTGTGTAAGGAAAACGGGGCCGACCTCATGTATACGGAGTTCATTTCCAGCGAGGGACTGATCCGTGACGCCATCAAAAGCCGGAAAAAGCTGGATATTTTCGATTATGAGCGCCCGATCGGCATACAGATTTTCGGCGGCGACGAAGAAAGCCCGCCATGGCATCGCGTATTGTGGATGTAACCAACCCTGACCTGCTGGATATCAACTTCGGGTGCCCGGTAAAAAGGTGGCCTGCCGTGGTGCTGGCGCCGGCGTACTCAAGGATATCGACCTGATGGTCCGTCTGACCGCAGCCTGCGTAAAAGCCACCAAGCTGCCCGTAACGGTCAAAACCCGTTTAGGCTGGGATGATGCCAGCAAAAATATTGAAGAGGTAGCCGAGCGTCTCGGGACGTGGGCATCAAGGCCCTTTCCATCCACGGACGTACCCGTGCACAGATGTATAAGGGCGAGGCAGACTGGACACTCATCGGTAAAGTAAAAAATAACCCACGCATCAACATACCCATCTTCGGAAATGGCGATATCGACAGTCCGCAGAAGGCGCTGGAATATAAAAACCGCTATGGCGTAGACGGCATCATGATCGGCCGCGCTGCTATCGGGTATCCCTGGATTTTCCGGGAAATCAAACACTTTGTACAAACCGGCGAAGTAATGGCGGGACCAACCCTGCAGGAGCGCGTATCGGTGTGCAAAACCCACCTCCGCAAATCGGTAGAATGGAAAGGCCCGATCGTTGGCATCAATGAAATGCGCCGCCACTACTCCAGCTACCTGAAAGGGTTGCCGAACATCAAGGAATTCCGCAACAGGCTGGTGATCTTAAAAACACCGGAAGAAGTGGAAGCGGTGCTGGACGAGGTGCTCACCGTATACGACGGCGTGCCGATCGAGCAGTCGCCCATCGAACTGATTAACTATCACGAAAAATGCCCGGTTTAAACGGATATGAATAAAAACATCGTGCTGGCCAGCACCTCCACCTTATTTGGAGAAGCCTATCTGCAATACCTGACGCCTGTTATCAACGAATTATTTTCCGGCATCACCGAAATTATCTTCGTGCCTTTTGCCCGCCCCGGCGGCATTTCGCACGAGGAGTATACGGCCCGTGCGGCAGGAGCTTTCGAAGCGTTAGGAATTAAAGTAACCGGCCTGCACACCTATCCCGATCCGGCAGCGGCCATCCGCGCCGCGAAGGGATTTTTTACCGGTGGCGGCAATACGTTCCTGCTGGTGAAGCAATTACATGAGCAGGGCCTGATGAACGAGCTGAAAGCTGCCGTGGAAGGTGGTGTGCCGTACATGGGGGCCAGCGCTGGCAGTAATATTGGTGGCATTAACATGCAAACCACCAACGATATGCCTATTGTTTATCCGCCCAGCTTCGATACTATGGGACTGGTGCCCTTCAATCTCAATCCTCACTACCAGGATCCCATTCCTGGCATAGCGCACATGGGCGAAACCCGCGAAACCCGTATCAAAGAATTTCATACCCAACACGGCATTCCGGTAGTTGGTCTTCGCGAGGGCAGCTGGATTCGTGTAAAGGGGAACGTTATCACCCTGGAAGGTTCGCAACCGGCCCGTATTTTCACGGCGGGCAAGACGCCATATGAATTGCCTGCAGGCAGTTCGCTGCAATCACTTTAAATCAATTAACACGTTTGGGGGATTTCCTGGAAAAATGCTTCCAGGGGTGGAAGCTATTGTTAAAAATGGATCAGCGGCTGCGATATTGGAGTATTTTTTGCGAACTTCACGGTCACTAATAATGCAGCGAATAATTTAGCTTTAACCGATCCCTATGTTAGTAACTATAAAAGAACAGCGTTCCGGCAATATTTTCATGCCGTCGTTTTCCGTATCCGATGGTGAAGTTGCAGTGGTGTACCTGCCCGATGCCCGGGATGTTTCCGGCGAGGCCCGTAAAATGGCCCTGGACGCAATACTGGCCGCTACCGATACCGAAGTGAAAACGGATGCACCCTTCATGTATGTGGAAGAACCGCATCAGTCACTGATGGGCCGTTTATTCAAACCCGTTACTGTAAAGGATTATATCCGCAAATATGCGAGCCCGGCGAACCGCCTGGCTGCATCCGTATATGATGCAGGTGATGTTTATTCCGACGATAAACTCAGTTCGTTAGAGGGGCCGGAACGAAAACTGGTGGCATTATACACAGCGCTTTCCTGGTCTAACCGCGTGATCATTGATCTGTCTGGGCTCGCACCGGAAGGAGCCGCGCGTGTATTCAATGTAGTGAAACAATATGCCGCTATCGGTGGTGCAGGCATCGTACTGGCTTACCACGACGATTTCCGCAACGACTGCACCACGTTTGTTCCGGTAGAAGTAAAAGTTAATACTTTGAAGGCGGTTTGATTTTTATTGAATGGGCGCAACTGTTTTGCCGCCAATCTCCCCCTTGAAGGTTTTATCTTCAACAATGGCGCGGGTTTTAGGCAGCGCATCCGGGTGATTTTTCTGAATAAAACTAATTATATTCTCGCGAATGTAACAACGCAGATCGAATGCACGTCCCGATGTGGAAGCACTCATCAGCATCCTTACTTCTATTACTCTTTCTTTTGCGTCGGTGATCTGCACCACGTTTACATTACCGTCCCACAACTGATTTGCTTTTAACAGCCGGCTGTATTCTTCCCTGATAGCATCTATCGGGGCAGTATAATCTAAATAGATGAAAACGGTGCCGAGCAAATCCGCGCTGTTGCGGGTCCAGTTCTGAAATGGTTTCTCTATAAAATAATTGATAGGCAGGATCAACCTTCTTTTATCCCAGATAGCCAGCACTACGTAGGTGAGCGTAATTTCTTCCACCCTGCCCCATTCACCTTCTACAATCAATACATCGTCGATGCGCATCGGTTGGGTAAACGCAATTTGCAAACCCGCGAGAAAATTAGCCAGCGAACGTTGCGCCGCAAAACCTATAATGATACCGCCGATACCAACACTGGTCAGCAGACCGGTACCTACCTTGCGGAGGTTTGGGAAACTCAGTAAAATTGCGCAGACAGCGAGTATTACAATTAAGGAGATGATAAATTTGCGCACGAACTGCAGTTGCGTACGGATTTTTCTTTCTTTTAAATTATCGGTTTTGGAAAGATCGTAAATGCTGGTGATGTAGTCCTCCGCAATTTTCACGATGCCTATCAACATAAAGGCAAAAGCAATCACGATCAATATACCGGCCATTCGGTCGAGTACCAGTTCCGCGCGCGGCGTCAGGCGCATCAATGGTAACACCAGATTAAAGATGAAGATGGGCAGGAAGAAATTCAGTGGCCTGCCGAGACGCGCCAATATGGAGTAAAATAAAGAAAACTGTGTACTACGTTTGGCATAGATCCGCGAAAAAAGGTGATGATAATTTTGAAGATAAATCCTGCCAGAACGGCCATCGCGGCCAACAGCAGGTTCCAGAATACGGGCGGTAATTTGTCAAAGTAGTTTTCCAGGTTTGTCCACATCGGCCGTCAGTTTTATTCATTAAAAAGGCCTATAGCCACAAAAAACAGTCCAGCTTTGGGCCGGACTGTTTTATTGTTTAGTAAAATGGGTGGTATATTACCTCGTGTGCCTCCCAGCGGGCGGGCACTTCAAGTTTGCGGGCCAGTTTGTCCATTATATTAGCAGGTACAACGGCCTCGCGGCTTTTGTTCTGGGCAAGTAACTGCTTATAAGGGGCTTCTACATAAATAATTTTTACAGCCGCCTTATATTGCAGGAACAGGCTGATCAGTTGCGCGCGCATTTGCCGCGTGGTATTGGTGGCGTTCCAGACGAAACGCTGTTGCCTGCGCAAGTATTCGCGCGCCTTTTCTTTTGCTGCCTGTACCACCTGGCCATTCCCGCTTTTATCGGCCGTATGTATGCCTTGTGATTCGCGGATATCATCCAATGAAATCACGGGCCAGTCGTGGTAATGCTTTTTAACGAACGTGTCTTTGCCCGCGCCGGGCAGGCCGCTCATGAGCACCACTTCTATTACCGGCTGCTCATACGGCACGTAATCCACATGCGTATTGGGGTGATGCAAATAATGAAACCGCGCGTAGTTACCGGCAAACGGCCGCTCCGTTCCCCAGCTGTCATGCTCTTTACAAAACTCCTCGAAGCAATCAATCCGGTATAGCAGGTCGGCTTTATCATGGCAGATGCGGCCAATTACATCAGCGCGCGCTAACAACGCCAGCCATTGTGTGTTTACTTCGAGGCTGGCGCTCACCAGTTCTTTCAACGGATCGCGACGTTCCAGTAGCCACAGCGGCAGGCTGTGATGTCGCACCAACCCGTAAATCATTTCGCGGATGGCGAATGGTGTGGGATGTTCACGGTACAACAGTTGCCTGGCCGTGGCGGCGCCTTTACGCGCATGGCCATGTGCCGAAATGCTGCCATCGGGCCCGGTTTCGGTGGTGCTTCGCTTTTCCACATCGTGCAGCAGTGCCGATGCCCAAAGGATTTCCTGCTCCTGAGGGGATAAAGTCTGCCAGGCCTCCTGTTGTTGCAACGCCTCCAACACCATCCGGGTGTGAATGGCCACATTGCCCTCTGCATGGTGCACGGGATCCTGTGGCACGTGTTGCATGTCGTTTACCCAGCTGAACTGTGCTTCGAGTGCCGCCCAGTCTTTATTATCAGTGAGTGTCCACATAAGTACCTCCTTCATTTAACAGCGCCGCGCGTTTCCAGTTACGCGTCCAGTGCTGGTCGGTTTTAACATGCCCTTTACGAACATATTTAAATACATTTTCTGCGAACGTGTGTACCGGGTAACTTCCGGTGTTACGCGTTACAATACCTTCCATAACCGAAGGTTTGCCGGTAGTCACATCAACCGGTGCAAAGGCGCCGGGGCCGGCTACGATGGACAGCACTTCCTGTTCAAAGGTGGTTCGGTCGGCCGGTGTGGAAAACAGTTTTATTTCCGGCGCCACGGGTAAATCCAGCATGGCGGCGTAAAACTTTGTTTCTTCCCAGCTCAGCCAGCGGTCGTGCTCGCGGATGGCGAATACATAATAGTGATGCTCCAACCTGGTATATGCCAGTGAATGCACCGCATACAGGTTTTCGAGAAACACTTCCAGGTGGCCCAAGTCATTTTTAACCTGGTTCCAGAATTGCCGCAGATGGCCGGTCCACGCCGATGTGGTGGGCGCGGCATGCGAACGGGCAAATACACCGTAGCGGGACAGGCAATTGTTTTCGCCGTCCAGTTTTTCGGTATGCACCAGCTGGGGAATGCCGGATATCAGTGGCCAATAGTCGTGCCTTATCCGGTCGTCGCTCGTTGTGCCGGGCGAAAACGGGTAATGATACGTACGGCCATATTTTTGAGAAATAGCCATGTAATAACGTTTAGATTAAACAATACAATCACAGCCGCTCCGGAAGATGGAGCGGTTCGCTTAATGCTGATATGTGAATGCAATTACACGGCCCAAGGCTTTATAATGTTATGGACGCAAAGATAGTTAATCTTCCCGTAAACGTTCGTCGGTATAAGTAATTTCCGTCCTGCCGTGGGGAAAGGGCTGTCCGTTTTCGTCCACGCTCACAAAAACGATCTTATCAATGGTAAGAATTGTTTTTTGGGTGATTTTATTTCGTACCTGGCAGGTTAAGGTCAGAGAAGTACGACCAAAGTGGGTGGCTTTAATACCCAGCTCCACGATATCACCCTGGCGGGCAGAGTTAATGAAGTTGATTTCGGACATGTATTTGGTCACCACGCTGTTGGTGCCCAGTTGTATGATCGTGTAAATGGCTGCTTCTTCGTCAATCCAGGCCAGCAGGCTGCCCCCGAACAAAGTGCCGTGTGCATTGAGGTCCTGTGGTTTTACCCATTTACGCGTATAAAAGTTCATGTGCTTCGGTTTTGCCCGCGGAAAATTAATGCAAATGCTGCAAATATCATAAAATGGGGAGGGCCGGCATTTGTGCGCCGGCCCCTTGTTGTCACAAACAGTGGTGCTTTAGTCGGTGTAGGTGTACTGTCGTTCGGGTCTATCTTTTATCCGGCCGGAAAATTGTGAACATGCAAAGGCCTGGCGCTCCGGCTTTTGAGGGCTTTTAGCAAGATGCAACTACCAGCAGAACCAGGCAGCCCCTGTCAACATAAAATATTTCATGACTTAATAGCTGTATTTTTTGACGTAAGTTAAAAGCATGGTATTGGTTAACAGCGGCCACAAAATAGTGCAATTGGTTGCGCTGTTGCTAGGGGTTACTACTTAAGCGGGCTTAACTGATGGGGTAATATGCTGAGCTGATATTCAGATGCGGCGAAACGTCAAAAAAAATCCCCCGCGGTATAGCGGAGGATTTATATAAAAGTGTTAGCGGATCATTTTCTGCCGATCCATTTTACGACTTCTTTCATCGTCACTTTTTTACCGTACAGCAAAATGCCCGTCCGGTAAATTTTGCCGGCAATCCGGGTAGTGAGCAGGAACCCGCCTACCAGCAACAGCATGGAGAGCGCCAGTTGCCAGATGGGAACCGTGTCCGGTACACCATAAGGTATACGCGCCATCATTACCACCGGCGAGGTGAGTGGGATAATACTGCCCCAGACCGCCAACTGGCTGGTAGGATCTGTTACCGCGCTGATCATGATCACGATCGCGATGATAATAGGCACTGTAATAGGGAAGGTGAGTCCCTGTATATCGTTCGGGTCTTCATTTACCAGGCTGCCTACCGCGGCGAACAGCGAAGCGTATAATAAATATCCGCCCACGAAATAAAAAAGGAAACAGCTAATGATCATGAACCAATTAATGCTACCGGCGATATACCGGATGTTGCGCGCCATTTCCTGGCTGGCGCCGGCGCCCATGCCACCCTGCATCGCCTGTGCACTTTGTATTTCGCCAGGAGAAATGAAAAGGAAAATACCCTGGTAAATAAAGAAGATCAGCAACACCCATATAATAAATTGCGTAAGGCCCACCGCGGCGATGCCGAATATCTTGCCCATCATCAGCTGGAAGGGTTTTACGCTGGACATTACCACTTCGGCAATGCGGCTTACTTTTTCTTCCATCACGCCGCGCATAACCGACATGCCGAAAACCAGGAGTACAATGTAAATGATAAATCCACAAACATACCCTACGGCCGCAGATACTTTGGCGCTGCCCTCTCTTTCTTCTTTACCGGTGCGGTTAATAATGTCGATACTGGTGCGGATATCTTTTAACTTGTCTTTGTCGATACCGGCTGCCTGCATGCGTTGCTCCTCGATCAATTCTGAAAGCCGGCGTTCGAGCTGCGATTTCATGCCGATGTTCATTTGTCCCTGGCTATAGTAGGTTATGCCGCCCGGACGTTCAATGTCCAGTTTTGGGATGTGCAGCAGGCCATCGTAACCAAGATCGCGGTACGAGCGCTTGAGCGTGTCGGTTTCGGCCTCCAGAAATTTGAAATGTACTTTATCGTAGTCGGCCAGTTTGTCCCGAAAGAGGTGACTGTCGTCCACAACGGCCACTCGTTTTTCGGAGTTGCCCGACCTGGCGATGAGTACGGGGATCACTACCGTAGCGGCAAAAATACCGGTACGAGCAGGGTGGTGAGCAGGAACGCTTTTTTACGTACCCGCGTAATATATTCACGCTTGATAATAAGCCATATTTTATTCATAGCGATAGATTTTGGTTAGTGAGCCTTTACTCTTTCGATGAACACTTCATTAATCGTCGGAAGTAATTCTTCAAAGTAAGTGATAGGAATATCGTGACGGATGAAGTGGGAGAGAATATCATTCGTCTTGCTGTCTTCATTGATCTTTACCGTATAGGCATGATCATGTGTTTTGATGATGGAGAAGTGATGCGTCGCCATCTGCGCAGGGTTGGGCATTTGTCCTACCCCCACACGATATTCATTTTTCTTGAAGTCCTGTTTGATCTGTTTAACCGCGCCATCCAGGATTTTCTTGCCGCTGTTCACCAATACAATATGATCGCAGATTTCTTCCACCTGTTCCATGCGGTGCGTAGAAAATATGATCGTTGTTCCTTTGCGGCTGAGCTCAAAGATCTCTTCCTGTATTAAATGAGAATTAATGGGATCGAGGCCGGAGAAGGGCTCGTCGAGAATCAGAAGCTTGGGTTCATGAAGAATGGTAGAGATGAACTGTACCTTTTGTCCCATCCCTTTACTGAGTTCTTCCACTTTCTTATTATACCAGGAAGTGATTTCAAACCTGGTAAACCAATAATCTATCTTTTGACGGGCTTCCTTTTCGGACAGTCCTTTAAGCCTGGCGAGGTATTTTACCTGTTCGCCAACTTTCATTTTTTTGTACAGGCCGCGCTCTTCGGGCATGTAGCCGATGTGCCGCACGTCGTTAGCGGGGTCAAATTTTTTCCCATCAAACAAAATTTGTCCTTCATCAGGATAAAAGATACCGGTGATCATGCGCAGCAGGGTCGTTTTGCCTGCGCCGTTCGGTCCCAATAAGCCAAAGATGCTGCCCTGGGGAATGGAGAAGCTCACATCATCAACCGCTTTGTGCGTAGCATAGTACTTTTTCAGATGCTGAATGTCGAGTAGGTTCATAGCAGTAATTAAGCATCTTAAATTACGGGATTATTGGCGGCGTTGCAAGCAAAAGTTACACAAACCCGGGTTTTGTCGGTATCAACCCACCCGGGACATTGCCGCAATAGCTTCGGCAATCCTTTCCCCGTCCATGGCGGCAGATACAATTCCTCCCGCATAGCCGGCGCCTTCGCCACAAGGGTACAGGCCTTTAATCTGCGGATGCATCAGTGTGTCATTATCGCGGGGGATGCGTACGGGAGACGAAGTACGTGACTCCGTGGCCACCAGGATGGCTTCCGACGTATAGTAGTTCTTCATCTTTTTGCCGAAGGCTTTGAATGCGCCGGCCAGGCGTTTGTGTACGGCCGGGGGCAATACCGTGCGCAGGTCGGCACTGTTTACGCCGGGAATGTAGGAGCATTCGGGTAAGGAGGCCGATACGCGCTTTTCCACGAAGTCGGTCATGCGTTGCGCAGGGGCTACAAAGTTGCCACCGCCTGCCTTGAATGCGTTGCGTTCAACATGTTGCTGGAAGTACATGGCCGCAAGAGCACCGTGCTTGGCGAAAGGCGCAAAATCAGATTCATCTACCGTTACCACCATGCCTGAGTTGGCGAAGGGATTGTCGCGTTTGGAAGGCGACCAGCCGTTCACCACGAGCTCACCCGGATCGGTGGCGGCTGGCGCGATGATGCCACCCGGGCACATGCAGAAAGAAAATACGCCCCGGCCCTCTACCTGTTCTACCAGGCTATAACTCGCCGGGGGCAAAAACTCTCCACGATGAGTGCAGTGATACTGCGCCATGTCGATCAACCATTGCGGATGTTCTACGCGAACTCCGAGCGCAAAGGGTTTTGCCTCTATTAATACCTGGCGGTGATGTAGTAATTGGAAAATGTCGCGTGCGGAGTGGCCAGTTGCCAGTACCACCTGTGTTGCATGATAAGCGTTGCCGGCGGTGGTTGTTACACCGGTAATGGCATTATTGCTGATCAGGAAATCGTTCACCTTTTGTTCGAAGTGCACTTCACCGCCGCAGGCTTCGATTTGTTCTCGCATGGCGGTGATAATGTGTGGAAGTTTGTTGGTGCCGATATGTGGATGAGCGTCGTACAGGATTTTTCTGTGGCGCCGAAATGACAAAAGATATGCAGGATGCGGTTGATGTCGCCGCGTTTGTTGGACCGGGTGTAAAGCTTGCCATCGGAGTAGGTACCCGCGCCGCCTTCCCCGAAGCAGTAGTTGGAATCGGGGTTTACGACGCCTGTTTTGTTCAGGCTGGCCAGGTCGCGGCGGCGGCTGCGCACGTCTTTGCCGCGTTCGAGTACAATGGGTTTAATACCCAGTTCTATCATTCGCAATGCGGCGAAGAGTCCTGCCGGGCCGGCGCCAATAATAATGGCTGCCGGAGCGTTTATCTTAAGCGCATCGTAGCGGAAGCTGAGGTGCGGTCTGTCATGAAACGGTTCGTTCACGAACACCTGCAGGGTCAGTACATAATATACCTGTTGCCGCGAGCGTGCGTCGATAGATCGTTTCAGCAGGTGGAAGCCGATAATGTCTTTAGATTTTACGCCGAGCGAAGTGGCTGCGTGTTTGGTGATTGCTGTATCGGAAAAGGCTTCCTGCGGAAGCACTTTAAGAGAAACCTGTTGTATCATGATGTAGCCGGTTAGGTATTTATCCTAAAACAGGGGCAAAGATAAGCATAACGTATGACAGTGGGGCTGACAGACTGGCGGGGAGTTGTATGGTTGGGTGCGGTATCTGTATATAATAAGAAAAGCCGCACCTGGTTTGGTACGGCTTGTATAGAGAGAATCGTCTTTCGGATTAGAACGGGAGATCGTCGCCGCCGCCACCGTTGAAGGAGGGCGCCTGGGGGCGTTATAGTCCGGCATGCGGTCGCCACCTGTGCCTGCGTCCTGCATCATTGCTTCCATACGCCATGCGTCCAGGTTGGTGATGTAGTTTACCTTGCCGTCTTTTTCCCAGCGGGTACCTGATATTAAAATAAACCTTAACCGTTTCACCTTCGTTAAAACGGTCAACTATCGCTGTCCTGTCCTGAACTGCCCGGAACTTTATATAGTTAGTGATGATACGGCCGTTGATGTCGTCGGATTTCTCGATCACAAATTCTCTCGTCTTAAACGTTTCGCTGCGTTGCATTGTATTATACTTTACAACCAGCTTTCCGGTAATTTCAAAACTCATAGCAAAATTGATTTAAAAAGTTCAGTGCGCCCAAAGATAAGTCATTCGCTTTCGTCAGCAGAAAATAAATTTTTCCACAAGTTATTACACAAAACGCTTGCATCCTTCCAAAATTACACGACCTTTGCCGCCCCGGTAACTAAGGGTATACTATTGGCCCCCAAAAATGGACCTTTATGAAGTGGTTCGGGAGGGAGCTGAAGCGGTGACTGTACTGGGCAATGTTATTTTACCTGTAAGGGTATAGTAAAGTAGTAAAAGATGTAATTAATGTATGGAAGTGATTGTGAATGATGTGTGTATAATTTAGCATCGGGTTTAGCATCCTGAAGGGCTGAAACGTCGACTGGAAGTAG
This sequence comes from Chitinophaga sedimenti, assembly GCF_023156195.1. Lineage (GTDB taxonomy): Bacteria > Bacteroidota > Bacteroidia > Chitinophagales > Chitinophagaceae > Chitinophaga > Chitinophaga sedimenti. Next base: position 4,119,963 of record NZ_JAKUKA010000001.1, on the reverse strand, counting down.
GTTTCAGAGGAATGGTAAGAAGGGGGCCGCAGTGTATGACACTCTGTAATTGTTGATTAATAAACAAGGTTAGATAAATTTTTTTTTCAACATTTTCTACAGATATTCGTCATCCTGTCAATAATTTTTCAACAGCCTACGTTGAAAAGTTTGTATTCGAGAACACCCTAATTAATAAACGAATAATTATTTTTTACTAAATGAATAAAACTTGCGAACAAGTTTGGGAAAGGTGTCTGAATATAATCAGGGATATAGTGGAGTGGCAGCCGTTTAAAACATGGTTTGAACCAATAAAACCTATCAAGCTTGAGAACAATGTTTTAACCATCCAGGTACCAAGTCAGTTTTTTTACGAATATCTCGAAGAGCACTATGTAGGTTTATTAGGGAAAACAATAAAGCGTGAATTGGGAAAAGAAGCGCGGCTGGAGTACCGAATAGTAGTGGAGAATGGAACACCCCACCAGCATCCGAAGACTGTGAACATGCCAACGCAGTTTTCCAAACCTCAAAAAGATAGTGAAGTAGATTTTCCGCTGACGATCCAGAACCCGGTCAAGAATCCGTTCGTGATTCCGGTATTAAACGTGTGCAGATCGATTCGCAGCTGAATCCGAATTATACCTTCGAAATGTTTATCGAAGGCGATTCAAACCGCGTGGCGCGTCGTGCCGGTAAAACGGTGAGCGACAAACCTGGAGGTACTTCTTTTAACCCGCTGGTAATATATGGCGGTGTTGGTTTGGGGAAAACACACCTTGCTCAGGCTATTGGTAACGAAGTAAAGCGTCAGGCACCGAATAAAGCGGTGTTGTATGTGAGCGCCGAAAAGTTTATCAACCAGTTCATCGATCACTCGAAGAACAATATAATTAACGACTTCATTCACTTCTATCAGCTCATCGATGTACTGATCGTTGACGATATACAGTTTTTTGCCCGCGCAGAAAAGTCACAGGATGCGTTCTTCGCCATCTTTAACCACCTGCACCAAAGCGGCAAACAACTGATCCTTACTTCCGATAAGCCGCCGAAAGACCTGGACGGTGTGCAGGAGCGTTTGCTCAGCCGCTTCCGTTGGGGCCTCAGTGCAGATATTCAGCTGCCCGACTTCGAAACACGTATGGAAATCCTCGAGATGAAAATGCGTAACGATGGACTGGAAATGCCGAAGGAAGTAATCAAATATGTAGCATACAACATCCAGAGCAATGTACGCGAACTGGAAGGCGCACTTATTTCCCTGTTGGCGCAATCGTCGCTCAACCGCAAGGAAATTGACCTGGAGCTGGCCAAGCGCGTATTGAAGTCTTTCGTGAAAACATCTTCTAAAGAAATCACGATCGACAGCATTCAGAAGATGGTGTGCGAATACTTTGATGTACCGTACGACAAACTCCTGCAGAAAACGCGTAAACGTGAGATTGTACAGGCTCGTCAGATTACCATGTACCTGGCGAAATCATTTACCAAAAACTCGCTTAAAACCATCGGCGAGCATTTCGGCGGACGTGATCACACTACCGTGATACACTCTTGCCAGACAGTGAAAGACCTTATGGATACCGATAACACTTTTAGAGATAGTGTAGTGGAACTGCAGCAGAAAGTACAGCTGGCGGCCATGTAGCACCGATTATACCGCTGAAAAAACAAGATCTTTGAATGCCGGAAAATGCTTCCGGCATTTTTATTTTAAAAAAGTGAAATCACTTTTGGAGTTTTACAAAATATTCCTATTTTTGCATCCCCTTCAAACGGGTTACGGTGAGGTGCCTGAGTGGCCGAAAGGACCGGTTTGCTAAACCGGCGTACGGGTCAAACTGTACCGAGGGTTCGAATCCCTCCCTCACCGCTGAACACCGGAATTAAGTTCGGGATGTAGCGTAGTCCGGTTATCGCGCCTGCTTTGGGAGCAGGAGGTCGCAAGTTCGAATCTTGCCATCCCGACTAAAGAAAAAGTCATCAGCCTGCTGGTGACTTTTTTCGTTTTAGTTAATTATCCCGCGAAATAATGTCACATCATTATCCGTATCTTCTCTCTGAATATTTCAATGTTGCTTGATGAAGGCTGTATCGTTGTATGCTAACTGTAAAAGCAATCATTCTTTCATAGCCCAAAAGTATTTTGATGATGTTGCCATTTAATCCCCGTGTTCAGGTACGTTACCCGTTTTCCGCAGAGAGAAATCCCCATGCTGCCGAAATGGATAATGATATTATCACGTTGATAGCTGATAACTATTCGTTTCTTTCGGAAAAGGCCAGAGATAAGTATCGAAATACCCATATCGGGTACTGTGCCGGTTGTATTTTCCCTAAAGCAGGACGCACTCATTTGGAAGCAATATGCCGTGTTTTTATGTGGACTTTTGCGGTCGACGATAAGTTTGAATGGAGCGCGCCGGCGGTTATTGAGGAAATCGGGGACGCAGCATTACGAGTGTTGCTGGGCAATAAACCGGCGGTTGAAACTCCTTTGTTAAATGCCCTTCCGGAGATGCGGGAACAATTGCTTGCAATTGCAGGGAAGGAGTGGTTGGAAAAACGCTTCTGTAAAAGTCTTGCCTCTTACTTCTCCGGACTGGCGGAGGAATCGCATTATCGAAGCAGCGGAATCTATCCTGACATGAATACTTATCTCGATATCAGGCTTCGGTCCGTAAATGTTGATATTATGACCAACCTTGCGGAAGTAATAACGGCCGGGCAGCTTCCAGATTCAGTGATCGGGCATCCCGTGATCCGGGAAATTGAATTGCTGGTTTGCAGAATTCTCATATGGTGCAATGATCTTTTTCTGTTGACGAGGAAAGAAAGAATATGGACGTGCTCAATTCCGTGCTAATTACCGGGCATGTTCAACAATGTTCTTCCACGGAGGCAGCTTTAAGTGTTTTGAGTATGCATGACAGCGATGTTGACCGGTTGATGGAATTATCTGACAGTCTTCCGGATTTCGGCGTATATAACCTGGTTGTTCAAGATTATGTGGCAAACCTTCAGTTTATGATCAGCGGTTACCTGGATTGGACATTGAATTATACGGGGCGGTATACCACGGGAGGCCACGCGGTGTCCGATATGCGGGAGATTATTACATAAAAAGGTCCCGCTCCACAAAAGAGCAGGACCTTTCGCTTTGTGACAAGCTATCAATAAATTACCATTCCGGATTCTGCTTCAGATTCGGATTACGCAACGTTTCATCCTGCGTAATCGGTATCATATACATTCTTGGCGCAAACGGCCTGTCCTCTACCTTCACCACTTCATATGTAAACGAACCATCTGCATTCCTCGTCGTCTTCATCCCCCATAACACCGGTTCTGTTTCGGCTGCAATTTTCCAGCGACGAACATCCCAGAAGCGGTGCCCTTCAAACGCCAGTTCAATCCTTCTTTCATGACGCACGGCATCGCGCATTTGCTCTTTGGTCATAGAGCCTACAATGAAGGGTTTTACGCCCGCCCTGCTGCGCACCGCGTTAATGGCGTCATACACGCTCTGATCGGGCGCGGGAAGTACCTCATTTTGTGCTTCCGCGTAGTTCAGGTAAAATTCTGCGAGGCGGTACACGATACCGTGTATCTGGCGCGAACTCTGACCAATAGTTGCTTCGGGGTTAATGAGCTTACGCATGGTATAACCGGTACGGCTATGGTCTGTGGCAGTGCTCATTTCATCTTTGCCCACAGGCCATACATCTGTCTTAGACCAGTACTCGAGCTTGCGGCCTTTTAAGGTGGCCTGGTTGTACAGGATGTCTGTGTAAAACCGCGGATCACGTCCTACAAAAGGATTGGCGGGATCGTAACCTGATCCTGGTGCAGCAGGGACTAAGCTGGTGGCCAGCATTTCATAATCACCAGCCAGGTTTTGTGAAGGTGAAGCACCCGACCAGCCGGAGCTTCCGAAGGGGAACATATATTGATCAAGTCCCCGGTCATCGTCGCGCATACGCATCCAGATTACTTCTTTACTGGTGAGCGCTTTGGACAGGAAGATTTCCTGTCGCGCTGCCAGCGTAGGTTCCAGCACATATACCGGCGCGCCGTCTGCTTTGAAATCCAGCACAGCTTTCGCAGCTGCTGCGGCAGCGGCCCATTTGTCTGGGTCGGACGCCGTTTTATCTGGCGTAATATTCCCCATGTAACTGGTTTTGCCTGCAATGGCCCAGAGTGGGCTGGCGGCATACAGCGTCATTCTCGATTTGAGGGCCAATGTTACCCCTTTCGTTATCCTGCCGACGTTGTGGTTTTCGTTGATGGCAGGCAACAGGTTATAAGCGGAGTCGCAATCTTTGATCACCTGCGCCAGGCAACTGTCGTACGTGCTGCGCGCGCCGTTCAGCGTTACCAGGTCGTTGATCTCGATGGTTTTGGTGATAATCAGCACGCCGCCGAATTGCTTCATCAGCTCGGCCAGGAAATACGCGCGCAGGAAAAACACTTCGCCCCTTCTTCTTTGTAAAGAGCCGGGGTTGTTCGGATCATCGGGCGTGTTGTACTTCGCGATCCCTTCCAGGATGGAATTTGCCTGCCTGATCGCCACATAACAATCGCGCCATGAGTTGCCGATCGGGTTATCGTTGCCCGACCAGGAACCGTTATTAAAACGAAAGGTATTCATCCGGTAGATGCATCTTTTGATTCATCGGTGGCTGATGACAGCATGGAGTTTCCGCCTACATAACGCAGCACACGCGGTGTGCGGGAGTACAGGTTGTTCACCACCTGGTCGGTGACCGTAAAGTTCGAAAAGATGTCTTTGTCCTGCTGCTGGTTGGTGGCCGCCCGGTCGAGGAAGCCCTTCTCGCAGGAACTGAGCGTACCCGCAAACAGTATACCCGTTAGTATTTTATAAAAGATAGTTTTTTCATGTTGATGCGTTTTAGAATTAGAAGCTAACGTTGATGCCGAAGTTGAACACACGCTGTATCGGGTACATGGCGGCATTGCCATCGCCGGTTTCCGGATCCACGTCGAAGTCGGATAATTTATCCCAGGTAATCAGGTTGGTGCCGTTGGCGTACACGCGGGCGCCTTTCATTTTCCAGCGGTTCACGAGCGCTCGTGGGAAGGTGTAGCCGATTTCCGCATTTTTGAGGCGGGTGTAAGCGGCGCTTCTTACCCAGAAGTCGGATGACCGGTGGTTGTTTTCGTTTTTACCGTAGTGCAGTCTTGGATAAATTGCAGTGGCAGCGGTTTCAGGCGTCCAGCGGTTCAGGTGGAAAGGTTTTACTTTTCCTTCCTGGAAGAATTCATAAGCTGCTTCGTTGTCCAGGCGTACATCTGCACGCGCGGCTCCCCGAACAACATCGTTACATCAATACCATTCCAGCCCGCCTGTATTACCGCGCCGTACATCAGTTCCGGTGTGCGGGAATAACCAATTACTGTTTCGTCAAACGCATCTACTACGTTATCGTTGTTAAGGTCTTTGTATTTGATATCGCCGGGATATACGGTGCCGGAGAAACGTTGTTGCGGCCGTTTGCTGATATCGGCGGCGTCGATGAACAGGCCATCGTACAGCAGACCAAACTTAGTACCCACGGGGTGACCGGTACGGCGCATCCATGGATAAGCGCGTGGCTGCTCATCATACTCAAGAATTTTATTACGGGCAAATGTTACGTTGGGCTTAAGCGAGTAGTTGAATTTGCCGAAACGTTTCTGGTGAACGATCTCAAAATCAAACCCTCTGTTTACCACCACGCCTATGTTCTGTTGCTTAACGCTCTGGCCATAAACATCTGTGAGTGTGTTTCTGCCGGAGAGGATATCAGACCTTTTTTCGTGGAAGAAGTCGGCGGTAAAGCCAAATGCATCACCCCAGAATTTTGTTTCGATACCTACGTTGCCTTTCCTGCCACGCTCCCAGGTAACGTTCGGGTTGCCGATAGCGCCCTGCGCCCAGCCATTTGCCTGCGTTACACTCGTTCCAAAATAGTACTGTGTCGCACCGGCCCATGAAGTAAACCACAGGAAACGGTCGCCCCCTGGTCGTTACCTACTTCGCCGTAAGAGCCACGCAGTTTCAAATAACTGAGGGTTTGATTGCCTTTGAGGAAGCTTTCTTCAGAAGCTACCCAGCCCGCCGATACTGCCGGGAACAAACCATAGCGTTGTCCTTTCGGGAAGTTCTCTGAACCGTGGTAGGCCGCACTTACTTCGAACAAATAACGCAGGTCGTAGTTGTAGGTAGCCCTGGCCATCAGTGATTGTTTCGCGTAAGGAATGCGCGACTGGATCACATCTTTCTGACGGTTGCCCATGATCATACCTGTAACGGCATGTTTGCCAAAGCTCCTGTCATAGTTGATGGATACCTCGCCGTAAGTACGGCGGTTATGATCGCGGTAGCTGAGCGAACCGTTAGGGTCGATCTTGGTGTCCGCGCCTGTTTGCTGGTACCCGGTAATTTGTCCCTGTGCGTTATATAACGGCATAAATACAGCGTAGTTGCGGCCGTAGGTAGTGAATGGCAGAAAGGTATTGTCAAACGAAATAGCGCCTCTTACTGATAAACCCTTCACCCAGAAATCAAGTTTCTGGCGGGCGGAGAAGGTACCCTGGATGGTGCTGTTGTAATACACCTGGTAGCCTTTGTTGGTTACTTCGCCATAAATGTTTTGCGTATAGGTGCCGGTACCAAACAACGATTTATTCGGATTGAAGATTGGGTTAGTGGGTGGAAGCCTGTTCGCCAGGTTCATAATAGTGGCCGCGGAGGTGTTCGGCGCATTCCTGGCCGCCAGCAATCCCGCAATGTCTACGCTTACCAGCGTCGTTTTGGTAATGTCTACGTCTACGTTTGCGCGCAGGTTATACCTGCTTTGAATAGAGTTGGTATTGTTGCCCTCGGGGTTGTCTTTTACATATTTGTAGTTACCCGCATAGCGGCTGTAGCCGGCAGAAATATAATAGCGCACGTTCGGGGCGCCACCTGAAATATTCAGGTTGGCAGAGCTCTGCGGCGATGCCTGCATGATGAAGTCGTAATAGTCCGTGTTCGGAAGTGTACCATTTTTAAAGCCTTCCAGCTGTTCGTTGGAGAACGGCATGGTGGCGTTCGGGTTGTCGTTTTTCACGGCTTCGTTGCGCAGGCGGGCATAGTCGTAGGAGCCGAGGTATTTCGGCATTTTGTTGGCTTCCTGGTAGCCACCCTGTAATGTAAGGCTTACGGAAGGCGCGCCTACGCTACCGCGTTTGGTGGTCACCAGTACTACGCCATTCGCACCGCGCATGCCGAATACCGCGGTGGAAGCCGCATCTTTCAGGATACTGAACGTGGCGATGTCGTTCGGATCTACATAGTCGATTGGACGTTCCACGCCATCCACGATGATGAGCGGCGTAGCCGTACCGGTGGTGGCGATACCGCGGATGTATAACGTAGACGCATCTACGCCCGGTTCGCCCGAACGCTGTGTGGTGATGAGTCCGGGCAGCCGGCCTGCCAGGGCGTTCGTCAGGTTCGACACGGGACTTTGCAACAGTTCTTTTGTGGCAACGGACGATATGGCGCCGGTTACTGTTACTTTTTCTGCGTACCGTAACCTACGATCACCACGTCCTGCAGGGCGCTGGAGTTGGCTTTGAGACTTACCGTCATGCCTCCGGCAGTAATCGGCGCTTCGGTGGTGCGGAATCCTACCATTGAGAAAACGAGCACCTTGATGTTGTCGGGTACGTTAAAGGCAAAGGAACCATCAGGCTGTGTTTGCGTGCCGATGGTGGTGCCCTTGGCCTGGATGGTCACACCGGGCAGGGCCTGACCGATGCTGTCTACCACACGTCCCGTTACCGGGCGCGTCTGGGAAAAGGCGGCGACTGCGCACAGCTGTAGCAGCAGGCACAGGAGCAACCGGGGATAAAGTGTAGTCATTCTTTTCATAGTCGCTGAATTTGTGATGAATAGGTGTTGAGTGCGGGCATAACAATCCCACTACGATGGTTGGGCCATCGCAGCAAAAGATTTTCCTGAACGAGTGATGATTCGTTCTATGGCATACAGAAATAGCTAAATATTAAATCGATTTAGCTATCGAGGAAAAGTGGGATGATCGCTGTGAATTTCATGAGCAATTTGATTTTTGGTTATTAATAGAACATCATTAATATCATCGCCTGGGGCGGCCGATCTTCGCGAGTCTTAGGTTTTTTCTCAGTTGATATTATCTTTTCACGTGGACTTCTCTAAAAAATCGATTTAGCTATCGACTGGGGAAGTTATTCATACCGGCATAAAATTAGGATTTATTTTATGGAAACAAAGCGATCGGGTAGATAATTTTATAATCGGCGGTTTGGGCGTGGAGTCGCCGCAGTGGGGTGTTTGCTTGTGATGAAAAGATGTTGTAACGTATATCTGTTTGGGGTAGGAGGCGACTGCTACACGGGAGCAGTGAATGAAATACAGGGGAATGCAGTGTACCGGTGTTACTGCATTCCTGCAACAGCTATTAGTATTTTCTAAAGAAGATATTATCAATAAGCATTCCTTCAACAGCTATTGATATCTCCTCAATATTCTACTATCCACATAAAAAGTTCCAAAGGGAATAATACACGCCAGCAAAACCTTCCATGTAGTATCGCGGAACTTCCATCGATACTCCACACCCACACTGATCGTATTCAGGATAAATAAAAGAAACAATGCGCCGTGTACCGGCCCTATTGCCTTTACCCAAGTGGGATCATTCCATCCGTATTTCAGGGGCACCGCAATAAACACGAGCACTAGCAAAGAAATACCTTCGAGGAAGCTGATAATACGCAGCCTTCCGATTTTTGTTTTGAGCAGTTGTAACATGATTATATAATTCTGAGGTAAGGACGCTGCGCCAGCGGAGAAAACGGCCAGGGCACCGCAATGAAAATAACTACCGCCGCTATTGCGAACCACGCAGTCATCACCAGGTATTTGTGACGATCGTCCTGTGCTCGTTTGGCTGCCGACGATCCTATGGTGATCAGTACGACGGCAATCGTCATCAGCAGGATGTGTATCCAGCCGAAAAAGGCGTACGCGGTGTCGTGTGTATGCGAGCGGAAATAGGCAACGATGGGACTCTTAAAGTAAAGGGTAAAGCCCACCATCAATTGCAGGTGTGCAATGGTGGCCGTGATGTGCCGCAACGTGTTGATGCGCGGGGTAAAAGCACGATGGCCGAGCAATCCGCGTATACCGGCGAAGATCGCCAGCACCAGGCTTATCACCACCATCCACCGCAATCCCGAATGTGCAAATAGTAAATATGGATACATCTTGCAAAGCTGTAACGGAACCCGCGCTGTAACTAGGACATCCCCGGCGTTGATCCGGACTTTTCAATCATCCGGCGGAAGGCGCTGGGGTAAGTCCATCGTACTGCCGGAACAGCCGGGCAAAGTAAGATGGATCTTCCAATCCCACCTCGGCGGCGACCTCGCTGATCGGGAAACTGCCCTGGCTCAGCAATGCCTTCGCCTGTAATACAATGGCTTCATGAATACACCGGTTCACCGATTTGCCCGTCATCGCCTTTACGGATTTATTCAGGTGGTTGGGCGATACGTGGAGCCGTGCTGCATAGTCAGAAGCTAATCGGCAGGTTTTTAAATGGCTGAACAGCAACTCGCGGAACCGCGCTGTAATTTGTGCCGCTCCTGTTTGCGCCGGTATTGCAGGCGGCTCGCCCGCATGCCGCACTTCGCACAACAGCGCGCTGCAGTAAGATTGGATGAGGTCGGGGCGCTGTAAGGCGTGTGTATTGAACTCTTCCAGCAAACGTTCGAGCAGCTGGCGGATAAATGCGGCCGATGTTGCGTTCGGCTCAATCAGCAGTTCGCCCCATAAGCGAAGGAAACTGAACTCGCGCAGCACGGTGTGGTTAAAGAGTTTGCCGGTAAACAGTGTTTCGGAAAAGTTGATGATATATCCTGTTACCTCGTCATTTGTATCAAAAGAAAAAACAGCGCCCGCGGGCACGAACAGCAACTGTTGCGGAGCAGCGCTGTACGACTGGTCACCGATGCGCATGTTAGCACAGCCGGACGTAACAAACAGGCAGCTGTGCGTCGGGCTGCGCGATGGTGGCACGGCTTGCTGCAGCCGGTAATACATCTCTTCCAGGCGGATGATAAAAAAGGGGCCGGGCAGTCCTTTCAGTTGCTGCTGCAGTTCCGCCGACGGCATGAATTTTTCGGTAAACGCTCTGGGAGCGTAGGTTTTAATGTGCATTACGCCGATAGTTTTGCTGACCGGGCAACGGCCAGCCCGGCAGGTGTTACCTGTTTACCGGCTGGCCGTTCAAAATATCGAACGCCGTTTGGCCAGGTAAAATGCGATATACAGGTATGTTGATGGCGTACTTGTTGCACAAATATTGTATGTCACGGTCAATTTCTTCGGCGGAGTATCGCGACGAGAAATGTCCGAGCATCAGTTTTTCTATATGAATGCCGCTTACCATGTCTATTACGGCTTCGAGGCGACTGTGTTTATTGCGGTGACTGTTGGTGTGGAGGTCGCCATCGTCGCCGAGGAAGGTGGCTTCATGGATAAGGATTTTCGCGCCATCGTACCGGGCAGGATCTTCTACCGGCGTGTCGCCGGAGTAGGTGAGCAGGTTGGTGCGCACTTCCGTGCTGGTGCTTTCTTTACCGTGTTCAATTGCATATTGACGGATCTGCTCGCCGGACAGGCCGGCCAGTTCGGGTTTCAGCTTACGTTTGGTTTGAAATATCTTATAACCGAGGCTCTTCCGTGTGTTTTCCGGCGCGGGGACATGACTGTTGCGGAACGGTTGTACAAGTATATCGTCCTTCACTTTTATTTCGTCGCGCGGGGTAACGGCGCGCCAGCGCGTACCGCCGGTATGTGGATCGAAGCGCTGTGTAAAGTCGGCCATGAAAGGGAACGACAGGCTGCTGGCCGGGTAGTGGATAATGGGATAGCCTTCGCGTGCGTTCAGCTGGTTGAATTGCACCAGTCCGGTTAAATGATCGCGGTCGGCATGAGAAATGAAAGCATGCGTTACTTTCCGGCTTTTTGCAGCAGCGAGGAGGTGAGGCCGTCGCCGGCATCCAGTAAAATTCCCAGTTCGTCAATAAAGTACCAGGTGGCGAAAAGTGCGGTAGAATAGCCGCTGATCGTGAGTTTCATCAGGATAAAGGTACAAATCATATGTTGAATGGCGTGAATGTGAGAAGTATTCCCGGCTTTTGTCTATCAGATTAGTTGGATACTAATCAAGGTGTTCCTATCTTTAGAGGGCTTGAATTATAATACCGCAAACAAAAACGACCAAATTTTAAACCCGGACGAATTGTACGGCAGCCTGAATGATAAAGAGCTTTGGACCAAAGTAATTGAAGGTGACAAGGATGCCCTTGCTTTCATATACAGCCGCTATTTCCATTCCCTTTTTAATTATGGCGCCCGGTTTAACCCGGACGAAAGCCTGGTGAAGGATTGCATTCACGATTTGTTCGTGAGCATCTGGCTGGGAAGGGCGCGTTTATCTGTTACTGATAATATTAAGTATTACTTGATGGCCAGCCTGAAACGCAGGATTTCGAGCCTGGCCCGGAAAGGTTTACTACAGCAGCTGTTCGATGGCGACGCTGCGGGTATTCAGTTCACCGGTTCGCACGAAGAAGTGATGATCGGTCGCCAGGCCGACCAGGAGCGCCGCCGCAAACTGGCCGCTGTAATGACCAAGCTGCCGCGCCGCCAGCAGGAAATTCTTTACCTGCGTTACTACGAAGGCTTCGACACCAAGGAAACAGCCGCGATCATGTCGCTCAGCGTTAATTCTACCTACGTATTACTTTCCAAAGCACTTAACTTTTTAAAGAAAAACAGCGACCAGTTATTGCTACTGGCGATTATACTGCTTTCTAACTAACTCATTTTAAGTTGATTAGAAGTTCAAAAATATTTAAGAAAACACGCTAAGAAATCAACCATTTCTCTCTTTGTATAGATAAGTATCAATAATGACGTTCAGGGACTATACCATCGAAGAATTTTTGGAGCACCCGTCTTTTCGTATGTGGGTGTTGGAGCAGGATGAAGCCGCCGCCACGTTTTGGGAAACGTGGATGGAGGAAAAAAATCGGTGTGCGGGAACGTGCTTTAGAGGCCCGGGCTATCCTGAGCTGATGGCCAATACCGGCACGCAGGCTTCGGCCAGCGACGAGGCCCAGGTATGGAACCGCATTCAACATACAATTGATACCGGCAACAGCGAAACACAGGGTGCACGGGTAGTGCAAATGCCCGGTACACCGCAACCCGCAAAGCGTAATTACCGCTGGGTGGCCTACGCCGCTGCTTTCGTTGGCATACTGATCGCCACATTTTTCCTGTATCCCGGCAAAAAGGAAACCTTTTCCACTGCCATGGGAGAAATGAAAACGATCGTACTGCCCGATAATTCGGTAGTGCGGCTGAACGTAAATTCCACCATCAGTTATGAAAAGGAATGGAGCAACGATGTTGCCCGCGAAGTGTGGGTAACCGGCGAAGCCTTTTTCAGCGTAATGCACAAAAGCAATAACCAGCAGTTTGTCGTGCACACAAATGATGTAGACATACAGGTGGTGGGTACAGAGTTTAATGTGAATACCCGCCGGGTAAAAACCCAGGTGGTCTTAAATAATGGTGTGGTAAAGCTGAAGCTGAATGGCGATAAGGTGCCTGCTTCGCATCAACATCAACCTATTACCATGAAACCGGGCGATATGATCGTGTATTCCGCTGCCACAGCCGAACTGGCCGCAAAACGCGTAAACCCGGAAGAATACTCATCCTGGCGCACCAATGTGCTGACCTTTCATGACACACCGGTCGCGGACGTCATCAAATCACTGCACGACAATATGGGCGTCGTTATTAGCCTCCAGGACACAGCCCTTAACGGGCAAACATTTACGGGTAGCATCCCGATGGACAATATTGATGTGTTCTTTAAAACATTATCCAGGTCATTCGAGATCAAGATCAGTAAAACAGGAGATGGCGTGTACGAGATTAGCCAGCAATAGAACATCAGCGTAAGAACCAAGTATTAACATCGATATAGCCTTTTTTAGAGTTTCCGCGTAAAGAGCGGACAGGCTATGCCTTGCCTCTAAGTATGTAGTAAAAAGTTCAGGGAATCTTAAGTTAAATGCAAAGATGACTTATCGTAACAACTGTAAAAACAACCACCAACCTAAATCTAAAGCTATGGCAGAATTCAACGCCGGTTGCGTCAAAGGAGGGGTCGCCCTTGCCCTGCTCATGCAGCTGGGAACGTTTACCACGGCGCAGGCTGCGGCCAATGTCCGCCACAATTTCACGCTGGCCGCTACTTTCAGGCAAAATGATATTGCCATGAACTTTAAGCAGGGCCCTCCGCTGAAAGCTGTACTGGCCGACATGGAGCACAAGTACAAAGTGAAGATCAACTACACGGGCAACACTGTTAACGGCATTAGTGCAGAAACACCTGCCGCCAAAGCTGCTTCTGTAAAATTGATCGACTACCTGAACAAGTTCCTCGAGCCACTGGGCCTCGAAGCTGAAGAAGCGGCTTCCGACCATTACATCATTTACAAAAGAGAAAAGCTGCAACCTGTCGCTCCCGTACAACCTGTACCGGCGCGCAGCGGTGATTTACGCCCCGTAGGCGCTCCGCAGACAGCCATCAGCTTTCCGCCCGTTCCCGACCACCTGCTGCAACAGGTGAAGGTATACACCATTTCAGGTACGGTTACCGATGCCGCGGGCGCTCCTATCCCCGGCGCATCTGTGTTTATAAAGGGCACCAGCACCGGTATGACTACCAATAATGAAGGTAAATACATACTGACCAACGTGCGCGAAAATGCTGTAGTCGTGTTCCGCATGATCGGCTACAAGCCATTCGAGTATACGCTTACCCGCAACATCGCCCTCAACGTGAAGCTGGAAAATGATATCCAGTCCATGAAAGACGTGGTGATCACCGGTTACCAGAAGATCGATAAAAATAATTATACAGGCTCGGCCCTCACTATTACGGGCGATGAGCTAAAACGGTTTAATAGTCAGAACATCCTCCAGAGTATCCAGTCGTTTGATCCTTCGTTCAAACTGGTGGAGAATAACCTGGCAGGTTCTAACCCCAACCAGCTGCCCAACATCAACATGCGTGGTTCTACCGCGTTGCCCGCAGGGAACAATGTAACCCTGAGCCGCAACCAGATGGCGACAGTAACCAACATGCCGATGTTTATGCTCGATGGTTACCAGGTTGGTCTGCAAACCATCTGGGACCTGGACATTAACCGTATTGCCTCGGTGACCCTGTTGAAAGATGCGGCGGCTACAGCAGTTTACGGTTCCCGCGGTTCCAACGGTGTACTGGTGTTCATCACCAAAGCACCACCGGAAGGACAGCTGCAGGTATTCTATAACTATGAGATGAACCTGAATACGCCGGATCTCTCTGCCTACAGCGTGCTGAAAGGAAAAGATAAACTGGAGTATGAGAAACTGGCCGGACTCTATACCGAAAATGGTGTGGACGATGCAGATAAGTTACAGGAGATCTATTACAGCAAATACAAAAACATCCTGTCCGGCGTAAACACTTACTGGCTGGCCCAACCCATTTCCAATGATCTCGGTCACAAACATTCCATCTCTGTACAGGGCGGTTCAAAAGCCATCCGTTACGGTGTGGATGCCCGTTACCAGACGAACAAAGGCGTGATGAAAGGCTCTGGCCGTGACCGTTACAGCCTGGGCACGCAGTTGTCGTACAACCTGGATAATAACAGGATCATGTTCCGCAACAACTTTAATATCTCACAGGTAAAAGGAACGGAATCACCGTACGGCTCCTTCTCCACTTTTGTGAACATGAACCCGTACTATCCGCTGAAAGATTCCATGGGCCGCCTGATCCGTGAAGCAGACACCGGAACTACCGCGATGCCAGCAACGGGAACGCTGCTAAAAAGGCGACCACCCTGAACCCTATGTGGGAAGGCCAGATTGGTAATTTCAATAAGATCGAATATCTCGAGTTTATCGATAACTTTTCGGCAGAGTATAATATCTCCCCTGCTTTAAAAGTGCTGGGTAATATCAGCTTAACGAAGAGAACCACAGAAGCCAACAAGTTTGCTTCTCCACTGAGCAACGCGTTTTATGATAAAACCGGCAATGATCTGAAAGATCGTGGTCAGTATAATTTCGACGCGATGAACGAAACGCAGATGGACGGTAACCTGACGCTGAACTACAACAAAACGTTGGGTAAAAGTAATTTCAACGTGGCGCTCGGTAGCAGTATGCAGATGCGTAAGAGCGACCGCAAATCTATCGAGGCGATCGGCTTTACGAACGATCGTTTCACCGGCATCAATTTCGCGCGTAAGTATGCAGATAAGGCGCCAGGGGGCGATAAAACGGAAGAAAGACTGGCTGGCTGGTTCGGTACGCTGAACTACTCTTACCAGAACCGCTTCCTGATGGATGCAACCCTGCGTACGGACGGTTCTTCCAAATTCGGTTCTGAGTCAAGGATGGCTACTTTCTGGTCTTACGGTCTGGGCTGGAACCTGCACAACGAAGAATTCCTGCGCAATACGTTCGTAAGCCAGTTGAAATTGCGTGCCACTACGGGTTTAACGGGCGACGTAAACTTCCCTGCTTATTTATCCAACACTACTTACAGTTATTATACGGGTGACTGGTATTCTACCGGCGTGGGCGCTGTGTTTACTGCTTATGGTAACTCTTCGCTCAAATGGCAGCGTACCAATAACTACGACCTCGGTGCAGAGATCGGCCTGTTCAAGGACCGCGTTTATTTTTCTCCCCGTTATTATTATAAGCATACCAAAGACCTGCTGGCCGACGTAAACACGCCGCCATCCACCGGTTTCAATTCTTATAAGGAAAATATGGGTGAAATGGTGAACGAGGGTTGGGAAGTAAACCTGCGCGCCAATGTGATCCGCAAGCGTAACTTTTCTGTAAACCTGAACGGTAGCTTTACCCACAACCGCAACGAGATCACCAAAATCTCCGACGCGTTAAAAGCCTATAACGACGAAGTAGATAAGCAACAGAATGAGAAGGATGAGCTGCGCTCTGTGCCACTGCTGCGTTATAAGGAAGGTGAATCTGTTTACACTTATTATGCAGTAAGGTCTTTGGGCATCGACCCGGAGAACGGCCGTGAAGTATTCCTGACGCTCGATGGCAAACGCACCTATGAATATGATGTACGTAACACCGTAGCGGTAGGCAACTCAACACCGTTCATGGACGGTTACTTCGGCGGTAATGTGGTATGGGGCAACTTTATGCTGGAAGTGAGTTTTTACACCAAGTTTGGTGGTGACTACTACAACCAGACGCTGCTCGACCGCGTAGAGAATGCGAACCCATGGTTCAACGTAGATTCAAGGGCGATGAGCCAGCGCTGGAAGAAACCCGGCGACGTAACGTTCTATAAAGACATCGCGAACAGGGACGAAACCCGCACCACTTCCCGCTTTATCCAGGACGAAAATCGTGTGGAGCTGAAGTCGGTTTATTTATCTTATGATGCGCCACAGAGCTTCTACTCCAGGCTGAAAGTAAAAAGTCTGCGCTGCTCCATTACGATGAACGACCTGGCTTACTGGTCCAGCATCAAAGCAGAAAGAGGTATCGATTATCCGTTTGCAAGGAACTTTACGTTCGCACTTTCAACCAGGTTCTAAAAAGATTTAAGATGAAAAGATATTATATTCTCATAATAACAGCAGCCGTTGCGCTTACGTCCTGTAAGAAATGGCTGGATGTGCGGCCGGAGTCCGAAGTGGAGCAGGAAGTACTGTTCAGCAAGGAAGATGGTTTCAAAGATGCGATCAACGGTTTATACAGCCGCGCAGTAATCGAAAATCTGTATGGTCGCGAAATGATTGCCGGTATCCCGGAAGTATTGTCGCAGAACTACTCCATCGGCTACCAAAACGGCTGGAATTACCGTGAAACCATGTTGTTCAACTTTAAGAACAGCACTTTCATGGATCGCCGCGACGATATATGGGAGGGGCTTTACAATGTAATTGCCAACGCCAATATTGTACTTTCTTATGTTGATAAAAGGTAACGCTGCTAACGCCGCGCACACACGCACTGGTAAAAGGTGAAGCACTCGCCATGCGCGCTTACTGTCACTTCGACGCGCTCCGTTTGTTTGCGCCGTCTTATTTAACCGGCGCCGGTGAAAAAGGTGTTCCCTATGTAACAGCGTTCAGCAATAAGGTGTCTAAGATCAATACCGTGAAAGGGGTGGTAGACTCTGTAATGCTCGACCTGCAGGAAGCCCGCAATTTACTCCGCGAATACGATCCGATTCTTGCCGAAGGATACAAAGTGGGCTACGAGTTCGCTACCGATTCTTCTACCGAGGTACAGGGTAACGATATGTTTATTCAGAACCGTCGCCACCGCATGAATTACTACGCGGTAACCGCGCTGATGGCTCGTGTAAGTCTGTATAAGGGAGATAAGGAAAATGCGCTGAAATATGCGGAGGAAGTAATCAATTCGCAGAAATTCCCCTGGACCAAAAAGGTGGATTTTGTGAATGCTGATGAAACGCTGCGCGACAGGATCCTGTATAAAGAACTGATTTTCGGCCTGGCCGGTCCCGGTTTCCTGAGAGACAGGCTCAATGATATTTATCGTCGTGGTGAAGGGCAGAGCCTCTACATTTCTCCTGCTGAAAGCCGTACCGTGTACGAAACAGGTGGCGCAGGTGGCGACGATAACCGTTACAAGCAATGGTTTACAGAAACAGCGGGTTCCGCCGGTTCTTTTATGCAGGTAGATAAGTATAAAAGACAGGACGATAATCTGCATCCTTTAATGGTGCCCTGCATTCGCCTGAGCGAGATGTATTACATCGCTGCGGAAGCTACATTCGACAAGGATGCGGCAAAAGCCTGAAGTACTTTAATGATGTACGCTTTAACCGCGGTATAGGTACGGAACTGAATGATCCATCTAAAACGGTATTCATGGCCGAACTCGTGAAAGAAGCGCGCAAGGAATTTTTTGGCGAGGGGCAGATCTGGTACATGTACAAACGCCTGAACATGAGCTTCCCCGGACAATCCGGTGTGGTAATTCCGGCGGGTCGCGACAAGTTCGTGCTTCCTTTCCCTGATGATGAAATTGCATACGGTAACAGGTAAAAATATTAAGTAAGATGAAACATCTTTTAACACTGGTTTTGATATGCAGCGTATGTTGCTTCTCCTGTAAGAAGTCCGACCAGGAGCAGGTTTATACCTCGCCCGATAATATTTATTTTGATTTTGTAAACCCGGTAACCAATGTGCGCACGGACAGCGTTACGTTTTCGTTCGCACTGTTCCCGGATAAAGCCTCGGATACGGTATGGCTGCCGGTGCGTATATCCGGCATCCGCCAGTCGGTAAACCGCGTGTTTAAACTGGGCGTAATCGATTCGGCTACCACCGCCGTTGCCGGTAAACACTATGAAGCACTGAAAGCAGAATATATCCTGCCGGCGGATTCCGGCAAGCAGAAAGTGCCTATCATTCTTTTAAATACTGATCCTGCTTTGAAAACAGGTGCGGTACGTTTGAAACTGAAGTTGGTGGAGTCTGCAGACTTCGGCGCCAATCAGAAAGGTTGGGATACGGCGAAAGTGATATTCTCTAACCAGCTGGTGAAACCCATCTGGTGGGATGTTTGGGGCAGCATGCTCGGTTCTTATTCCCGTGTACGCCACGAACTGTTTTACATCAGCACGAAGGCTACTTCGCTGCCGGAAACTAACCAGGATTGGCAGGTAACGCCGCTGGTGCTCACGTACGGCCGCGTGTTCGCGGGCTTCCTGAGAGATGCGCAGCTGTGGATAGATACGCATAAGGATGAAGGTTATGTACTCGAAACGATAAGTGCTACGAAGAAGGAGTTTTACAGCAAAGGTAATCCGTCTACGAAGTACACCTACCAGCTGAATACGGCCGACAACACTTATTATTTTATGGACGAATCGGGTAACAGGGTTATCCCGGCCATGTAATCAATCAAATCATTTTTCATGAAGAAATTATCAATGTTTATAGCGGCAGGTGCATTGCTTTTGATGGCAGCCTGCTCCCGCGATCTCGGCGATTACGATTACAAAGAGGTGCCGGATCCTGTGGTGTTAAAACTGGTAGACAGTACGTTTCAGGCCATGGTAGGCGATAGTCTTATCATCACGCCGGAAGTGAAACTGGCCTCCGGTAAAGCCAACTACTCCTGCCACTGGAAAATCATGGTGTCTGACGAAATGAGGTCGTACGAGTACGATGGTAAATCGCTGCGCATGGTATTTGGTCTGGGTGCAAAGTATTATCCTGCATTGATGATCCTGACCGATAGTTCCAATGGTATGAAATACTTCTACAACTTCGGTATCCGGGTAATACAGAGTTTACCAAAGGGCTGATGGTGCTGAGCTCCAGCGCAGATAAGTCTCACTTTTCTTTTGTAAAGGTGGATGGTTCTTTGCAGGCTGATTTGTATAAAGCGATGAACGGAGAAGACCTGCCGCCGAATGCGCAGCAGATCAACGTAATGCGCAGTCTGTATTACAACAACGGTGCTATTTCTTCCTACTGGCTTACTTATAAGACCGGCGCCGTGCAGCTGGATGTTGCCACGCTTCGCCGTACCCGTTTCCTGAAAGATTTCTTCTTTGGTCCGCCCGAGAGCTTCGATAATGGAAACTTTAAAGTGCTGAACGACGGTACGCTGATGGCCATAATCAACAATAAGATTTATTTCGGTGCTTTTGAAACTGCTCCTTTCGCCACTTATTTTGGTTTCCTCGGCGCACCCGTGAATGGTCGTTACAATGTAGGCCCGATGGTGCTCGATAATATGACCGAAGCGCAGTCGTACATCCTGGGTTATGACAATACCCGCCAGGCCTTTATTCGTTTCGCCGGCAGATCTTACATCGATACAACGTACACCGTACGCGACTCCCTCTTCAACCCGAAAAACTTAAAAATGAGCCTGGTGCACATGGAACGTTTTACGGATGATGATATGTATGCGTTTATGGACAGTGCGGGAATAAAAATCAAAGAACTGTACTTCAGTGTAAACTTTAACAGCTCCGATATTTTCCGCGCCCGTAAGGCACGTACCTCTCCGCTGAATGGCCGCATTAAAGCCAATACGGTATGGGCGAAAGGTATCGAGAAAGATTTCTACTTCAGTGCGGATGATAAAATTTATCGCTACAATCCGCTCAACGATGAGATCAGGCAGCTGGCCACCGACTTTGGCGGTAAAACAGTCACCATGATCAAAGTGCTGAACAATGGCGACCTGATGCTGGTAGGTACCGAGGGTACGGTGACTTATCTCGATATCAGCACCGGCCGCAATGGTGCTTTCATCAAAAAGATAGAGGGAATACCGGGCAGCCCGAAAGATGTGGCTGTACGTGAATAGCTATTACAACAAAATTAAATGAAGCAAATGAGACGACTGGTGATCACCGCGTTATGCGCTCTTCCCGCGATAACTTTCGCACAGGAAAAAGCGTTTGTGATAAAAGGAAAGATCGGCAAACTGAATGCTCCTGTAAAGGCTTATCTCGATAAAAGAGAAAATGGCGTGTCTACCCTGGATTCGGTAGTGCTGAAGAACGGGACATTCCAGTTTAAGGGTACGGTGAAAGCTCCCGTGCTGGCCATGATGGTGCTGGACCACACCGGTGAAGGCATGGGTGCGCAGGGCATGATGAACATGGACAGGCACCTGCTGTACCGGAACCCGGCAACATCAGTATAGCAGGTGTAACGCGGCTGGATGATGCGAAAGTAGTGTCGCCGCTGAACAAGGAGTACGATCGTTACAAAGCGTACATCTCCGCATTCGATTCTGCCATGGCCGGTATTAATCGCGATTTTAACGCGGTGCCGGATGAGCAGAAAGGGGAGGAGGAATTCCGTAAAAACTGGATGCCCGTTTCCGCGCTGCTATCAATGAAAAGAAAGCATTGCAGGCGAAGTTCATACAGGAAAATCCATCTTCTTTCTTTAGTCTCGTAGCATTGAAGGAAGTGTCGGTGATGAACAATATGGACATGACGGTAATTGAACCGCTGTTCAGCAGTTTGAGCGACGAGCTGCGCATGACACCCGCTGGTCGTGAATTTGCGGAAGCAATGAATAAAGAAAAGGCGTTGATAGAAGGTAAACAGGCGCCGGACTTTACACAGAACGATGTAAATGACAAACCGGTAAAGTTGTCCGACTTCCGTGGTAAGTATATTTTACTCGACTTCTGGGCCAGCTGGTGCGGGCCTTGCCGCCAGGAGAACCCGTTTGTCGTAAAAGCGTTCAACCAGTTTAAGGATAAAAACTTTACGGTGCTGAGCGTGTCGCTGGATAAAGAAGGCAACAAAGCGGCCTGGCTGAAAGCGATCGAACAGGATGGGCTGAGCGCATGGACCCACGTATCCGACCTGAAGTACTGGGATAACAACGTAGCGCGCATGTACGGCGTACGCGGCGTGCCTACTAATTACCTGATAGACCCGACCGGCAAAATAATTGCGAAGAACCTTCGTGGTGAGGAATTGCAGAAGAAATTAGAAGAGGTGATCTCCAATTGAGTTTAGATTCATCGCAAAAAAAAAACAACAAAGCCATTTAGAGAACCCTGAGAAAGCCTTGCAGCGTCATGCTGCGAGGCTTTTCTTATTTATAATGTGCTGAGTCGCTTGCTGGTTTGGAGGAATCCTTCCCATATTTCCTGCACCACCTGCGCTGCCGGGCGAATGTCTTTGACCAAAGCGCTTACCTGCCCGATTTCCAGCTCCCCCTCTTCGAGCGCTCCCTCGAACATTCCTTTCTTCGCGCGCCCCCTGCCCAGCAACGTTTGTAATGCTTCCGGCGTAGCGCCGCCGGCTTCCGCTTCGCGTACCGCCTCATAAAAGTCGTTCTTCAGTAGGCGCACAGGTGTGAGCTTTTTCATCGACAAGAGGGTGTCGCCTTCCTGCGCTTGTACTACGGCTTGCTTAAAGTTGATATGCGAAGAAGCCTCGGGCGTAGCTACGAAGCGGCTGCCTACCTGCACCCCTTCGGCGCCCAATGCAAATGCAGCGGCCATAGCCCGGCCGTCGCCTATACCGCCTGCGGCGATTAATGGAATGTGTATGGCATCGCGCACGGCCGGTATCAGTACCATAGTGGTAGTTTCTTCGCGGCCATTATGACCGCCGGCTTCGAAGCCTTCGGCCACCACGGCATCTACCCCTGCATCCTGGCTTTTAAGTGCGAATTTGGAGCTGGAAACTACGTGTACCACCGTGATGCCTGCGGCCTTAAGTACCGGCGTCCAGGTTTTGGGATTGCCCGCAGAGGTGAAAACGATCTTTACACCTTCTTCCTGTATGATCTGTATATGTTGATCGATGTCCGGGTAAAGGAGGGGCAGGTTTACACCAAATGGTTTATCGGTAGCTGCCTTACATTTTTGGATGTGCTCGCGTAATACATGCGGATACATGCTGCCCGCGCCCAGCAGGCCCAGTCCTCCGGCGTTGCTGACCGCGCTGGCCAGTCGCCAGCCGCTGGCCCAGATCATGCCGGCCTGGATGATCGGGTAGTCGATATGAAAGAGTTGGGTGATACGGTTGTTCATCTTTAAATGTAACGAAAAAGGACCGCTTCGTACAACGAAGCGGTCCTTCAATGCATTTAAGGCAGGGATTTATCCGAGATCGATTTCTGTATTATCGCCGATGTTAAGGCTCTGGCTAAGGCCGCGGATGTTGGCGTCGCTGCCTATCAGCGACGACTTCAGTACTACTTCGTACAGGTTGCTGAAAGAACCGATGATGGAGTCTTTTACGATAGAATAACTCACCACCGTGTTATCGCCAATGGCCACATTGGGACCGATGATGGAGTTTTTGATATTGCAGCCTTCACCAATGCTCACGGGAGGAATGATGATGGTATTTTCGTAAGGAAGTACCGGGTTGTTGGCGGCCTTGTATTTTTTGAGCAGGGTGGCGTTGGTGTCGAGCAGCGTGTCTTTACGGCCGCAGTCGAACCAGTTGGCCACTTTGAATGCGTTGAACTTCACGCCGTGCTGGATCATGCATTCCAGCGCATCTGTAAGCTGAAACTCGTCGTGCGACTTGATCTGTCGCTGGTAGTTATCTTCCAGGCAGCTGTACAGCTGTGCCGTTTCGCGTATTTTATATACGCCCACCAGGGCGAGGTTCGATTTAGGTATTTGTGGCTTCTCCACTACGCGGGAAATGTTACCGCTGTCCAGCATCTCGGCTACGCCGAAGTTGCGGGGATCGTCCACTTTCTTTACACACAATTGCGATACGGGGGCGGCGATAATTTCCTTCAGGTCGGTTTCTACGATGGTATCGCCGAGCACGATAAGGATTTCGTCGGTGCCAACAACTTCGCGGGTGAGCAGGATGGCGTGTCCGGTGCCTTCGCGGCTGTTCTGCTGTACAAAGTGGCAGGTAAGCGTGGGATATTTCTTTTCTACGTAGTGCTGGATCTTTTCGCCCAGGTAGCCGACCACGAACACGAATTCCGAGATACCTGCTTCCACCAGCTGGTCTATGATAATACTGAGAATGGTTTTGCCAGCTAAGGGAATAAGGGCTTTAGGTTGCGTATATGTATGCGGTCGGAGCTTGGTGCCAGCTCCGGCTACCGGTATGATTGCTTTCATTGATGATTTAGATTATACTGACTTGGCGCCTTAATGACTCTCTGTTCGAAATCCGGCCCAAATTACTATAAATTGCTGAATTACTGCTTTTGCCCGGCGGTAAAGGGTTGTAATATATGGAAAATATCCTCATGTGAAAAAGGCCAGCAGGCTGTATTTGAAAGATTAGCATTTGAAATAAATACTTGTTAATTTTGCGGCAAATTTTAGCAGCATGCAAAGAGACCAGCAAATATTCGATATCATTAGCCAGAACTGGAAAGACAGCGCCATGGCATTGAACTGATTGCTTCTGAGAACTTTACCAGCCTCCGGTAATGCAGGCCATGGGTAATGTGATGACCAACAAGTACGCAGAAGGATATCCTGGTCGCAGGTACTACGGCGGTTGTGAAGTGGTGGACCTCAGCGAACAGCTGGCCATCGACAGGGCTAAACAGATCTTTGGTGTGGAATATGCCAACGTTCAGCCTCACTCCGGCGCACAGGCCAACGCAGCTGTAATGCTGGCTATCCTCCAGTCCGGCGATAAAATCCTGGGCCTGGACCTCAGCATGGGCGGTCACCTGACACACGGTTCGTCTGTAAACTTCTCCGGTAAATTGTACCAGCCGCTGTTTTACGGTGTGAACAAAGAAACCGGCCTGGTTGAATACGATGTAATGGAGCAGGTAGCCCTCGCCGAAAGACCCAAACTGATCATCTGTGGTGCATCTGCCTACAGCCGTGACTGGGATTACAAACGCATCCGCGAGATCGCCGATAAAGTTGGCGCCTTCGTACTGGCCGATATCGCACACCCTGCCGGCCTGATCGCGAAAGGTCTGCTGAACTCCCCGTTCGCACATTGCCATTTTGTTACCACTACTACTCATAAAACACTGCGCGGTCCCCGTGGCGGTATGATCATGCTGGGTAAAGATTTCGAGAACCCATTCGGTCTCAAAACCCCGAAAGGCGAAATCCGCATGATGAGCTCTCTGCTCGATACCGCTGTATTCCCCGGTATCCAGGGCGGTCCGCTCGAACACGTGATCGCGGCCAAAGCGGTATCTTTCTTCGAGATCCTGACCGACGAGTACGATGCTTACGCCAAACAAATGCTGCGTAACTCACAAGCCTTCGCGAAAGCGTTTATGGCCAAAGGTTACCAGATGGTATCCGGCGGTACCGACAACCACCTGATCCTCATCGACCTGCGCAACAAGAATATCTCCGGTAAAAAAGCCGAGCAGGTGCTCGTGAAAGCCGACATCACCGTGAACAAAAACATGGTGCCGTTCGATGATAAATCTCCTTTCGTTACCTCCGGTATTCGTGTAGGTGTGCCCGCGATCACTACCCGCGGCCTGAAAGAAGACCACATGAGCAATATCGTAGAGTGGATCGACCGCCTGCTGATGGACGCCGACAACGAAACCACCATCGCGAAAGTGCGCGGTGAGGTGAACGAGTTCATGAAACAATTCCCGCTGTACCCCGAAATGTAGGTTGTACGCGTTATGTTATCGAAGCCGGTTTCTTTTGGAAGCCGGCTTTTTTTATTACTCCCATTATAGATCCTATATGGATCCTATATGCATCCTATATGCTCGTCGCCGGAAACTCAAGCCGGTATTGGTACCCCTTATAGGATGCATATAGGATCCATAGACGATCTCCCTTCACAGCTGATTCCCAAAAAAACTTTGCACAATCAATTTTATTGCTACCTTTACACTGTACTAGCAAACTAGTACAGTAACCTAAAGCCAATATAAATGATTTCCCTTAACCACCTGAGTTTTCACTACCGGAAAGGTGCACCCGTACTGGATGAGGTTAACCTGGCACTCCAGCCCGGCCGCATTTACGGCCTGCTCGGACGTAACGGCGCCGGAAAAAGCAGCCTGATGCACATCATCTGCGGCCTCCTGTTCCCCAAGGCAGGCAGCATCGACGTCCTGGGCTATAATCCCGGGCAGCGTAAGCCGGCCTTCCTGCAACAGGTATTTATCCTGCCAGAAACTTTCCAGGTGCCTAACATCACCATTGCCCAACTGGTTGCCGTAGATGCCGCCTTTTATCCAACATTCGACAAGCCCGCCTTTTACAATTACCTCGAACTGTTCGAAGTATCCGCCGATGCAGGACTGGCCGGGCTCAGTTTTGGACAGGCAAAAAGGTGATGATCAGTTTTGCCCTGGCTACCCGTGCAAAGCTGTTGCTCCCGGACGAACCCACCAATGGTCTTGACATTCCCTCCAAACGCCAGTTTCGCAAAGTGATCGCCGGTACGCTGCAGGACGATCAACTTATGATCATGAGCACCCACCAGGTGAAAGACCTGGATAATCTTATTGACCACATCCTGGTGCTGGACGAACAACAGATGTTGCTGAACGCGTCGGTAGACGAGATATCGGACAAATTGCTGTTCCGCCAGCAGATGACGCTGGAGGAAGGGGAAAGGCCGATTTATTACGAAGGGGCGCTGAAAGGTTATGTAACGGTTACGCCTAACCGCACCGGTACCCCGTCCCGCATCGATATGGAAATTTTCTTCAACGCGCTGATGACTGAAAAGCAACAGCTGCTTTCATTATTTCACGCCTAATTCCGTACTATGAATAGTTCATTCAAAAGATTTCAGCTCTTATTCCGAAAGCAGTGGATAGAAGAACGCCGGCTGTACCTGTTAGGCATACTCGTCATGGGCCTGTTACTGCAATTCCTGATGCTGCTGACGGTGTTTACGGCCGACTATGGACTTGATAGTGCTGCGGTAGGCGTTATGTTTATCCTGGGTCTATTGTTATGCGGCACTATCTTTTCTTCAGGGTTGTTAAATCGTTTCCAGCATAAATCGGAGGCTATTTTTACGTTGATGACGCCCGCTTCCGCTACAGAGAAGCTGGCCGTGGCCCTGGTATACGGCCTGGTGCTTTTCCCGGTTGTTTATGCACTGTTGTTCGCCGGTAATTTCTACATCGCCAGATTGGTGGAGATGAAGTATCATGCCAGCCGTTTTCAACTGAAAAATGTAGCCGCTTCCGACCTGTTCTCTATCCTGATATTCTATTGGCTGGCACAGGGAGTAGTGTTATTAATTACGCT
This sequence comes from Chitinophaga sedimenti, assembly GCF_023156195.1. Lineage (GTDB taxonomy): Bacteria > Bacteroidota > Bacteroidia > Chitinophagales > Chitinophagaceae > Chitinophaga > Chitinophaga sedimenti. The sequence goes on along the minus strand of NZ_JAKUKA010000001.1, from coordinate 4,093,091 downwards.
GAGCTTCCGTCGTTATGTATTTTTAATATCTGCCGGCCTGCTTATTTGTATCGCGATTGTCGGTTCCGCACTGTCACAACCGCTGCTCAAGAAAATGATCGGCACGGAAAAGCCCGCGCTTACCGAAGAGGTAAAGATGTACGGCCGCGAAATAATAGCCGCAAAACTGGATAATTCCAATCCGCTGGGCGACGCCACCTTCCAACTGGATGTAAAGGTTGGGGAGGACAGTTATACCCCGCGACGAACGGTATACGTGCGCACCACGCTCTCAACCCGGTCGTTTATACTGTTTAACGGTTTTGTATTGACGAGTGTAATCCTGGTGCTTTATATCGTATGGCTCCGGCTTAAAGAACAGCAATTATAGTACTGCTATGCAATTCAATCAATCACAAGCCATATATCTCCAGATTGCGGATTACGTATGTGACCGCATCCAGCTCGGGCAGCTGTTGCCAGATGGCAAAGTGCCTTCCGTAAGGGAGCTGGCCGTAACGCTGGAAGTAAATCCTAATACCATCATGCGTGCTTACGAACACCTGCAGTTGCAGGAAATCATTTATACCCGCCGCGGCATGGGCTATTTTGTTAGTCCGGCCGCCCTCACCAAACTGGCGGACCTCCGAAGGGAACAATTCCTCACCGAAGAGCTCCCGGTATTTTTTCACAAAATGCACCTGCTGGGTATTGAGCTCGACCAATTGAAAAGTCGCTACGATGCCTTCCGCGCAGCTAAACAGCAAAACCAGTAATCATGAAAAAGAGCAATATTCTTTTAGTCGTTTTTGCAGCGATGTTTCCCGCTGGTTTGTTCCTGTACAACCGCTTGCTGGCCACGGATTTCCTCGAAGGGAAGGTGGCCACCACCGACCATTACACCACGGCTGAAAGTACGATGAACCGTTTTGACTATCGCCCGTTTAAGTATGTGGTGGCGGATGGTGCGCTGAAGGTGGAGCATAAGGCTGCACAGCAGGAAGCAGCGTTCTGGTACCACCTGCCCGTAACGATCGAAAGGGATGCTGCGTACGCGGTAGAAATTAGCCAGTATTACATGTCTTATGTAAAAGTGCGGCAAGCGGGCGACACGCTGTACGTTACCATGGAGTCTGAATTTATGGTAGACGGATTTACGGTAACGAATGTCGCGGTGCGCATTACGGCGCCATCGCTCGATAATGTAGCACTGGCGACGGGCAAATATTACCTCGCGAATTTCCAGGGTGCCGATACTTTTCACCTGAAGGCCAGCAACTCGGAGGTGAATATGGCCAATATGAAGTTCCCGGTACTGGATATAGCCGCCACCGCGCATTCGGGTATTACCCTCCCCGGCGGAAACGACGGTCCTGATGTTACCCGGTACAACCTGGACAGCGGCAGTGGCATGATCGTACCCACCTCGTTTGGGGGCAAGCTGGAGGCCGGACAGGTAGATAGTTCCGCCACCATCACCCTCACCGGTAACGCTTTAAAACTGAACAAGGCCCTGCAGGCCATGCACAAATAGCCACCATTCTAACACCCGATATATGAAACGTTTACTCCTGGCAGCCACGCTCGCCATGTGCGGACCGGCCTATGCCCAGCAACACTTCGTGCTCCGCGGACATGCCGATAATTTTAAGGAAGATTTCTTCGAGATCGGCCACTCTACCATGTTCGACTTCCAGCCTAAAGGCATACCGGTAGATGCAAAGGCAACTTCCAGCTCGTGATGCCCATTACCGGCATGCAGGACCTGGGTATTATATTGAAAGATTCCATGTTCCGCCAGTTTGTGTTGCCCGGCGACACGCTCACGATGACCTGGGATAACAACCGGTTGAATGCTTCGCTGAAGATAAAAAGTAATGTACCCTCGCGTCAGCAGGAAATAGATCTCATGCGCCGGCTGGACACGATGACATACCGCTATATAGCGATGGAGCAGGGGTATTATAGAACCATGCCGTCCGATACCGCCATTGCCGCGCAGATCACAGCCCTCTATAACCGGAACTGAAGATCATTTTCAGCAGTCCTTTTACCCCGAATACGGACAAGATTATTACAGACAAGTATTATCAATACCTTACCGCCCAAAAGCGGAAGGCATCGATCGATAAATTTCCGCTGGTGGCCGATCCTGCGTTGGCGGATGAAGACTTTAAACGGTCGTACCTGCCGCCCCCAACGCCCATAAAACGCCGAGTGAACGCGCTTTGCTGGTTTCTTCCACCTATCGTAATTATCTTGACGATGTGGTACGTATGGAGCGGGTACTAAACAACGGGATATCCTATTCCGACAGCCGTTACACATCACCGGGCTTTTTACCGTTCAATCCTGCAATGCGTGATTTTCACAATGCCATGGCCACTTTTGATCTTGCGGCGCTGCGCGACTGGGCAGTAGTAAATGCGTTGATGGTGGCTTACCGCAACGATCCCTTCGACCGCGTAGATGCTGTATATGCACTGTTTATGAAAGAAGCGATCGTTCCCGAATACCGCGACTCGCTCATTGCTTTCAGGCAACGCATGTTGCGCGTGAAGCCCGGTGTAAAAGCCCCCGCCATCAGCCTGAAAGATGAAAAAGGAAAGCTGGTCAGTCTCGATGATTTTAAAGGTAAACTGGTGTACCTCGACTTCTGGGGCGTATACTGCGGCCCCTGTATCGGTGATATTGAAGGATATGCGGCAAAGATACATGCCCGTTATAAAGACAAACCGGTCGTTTTTGTAACGATCTGTGCAGATGCCAAACCGGAGAAATGGAAGGAAACACTGGCAAAATACAAGATGGACGGCGTGAACCTGCATGCGGCCGACGGGCGCCGCAGCGACGTACTGGATAATTACGGCGTAAACGGCATCCCACATTACTTTCTTATTGATGAGAATGGCATCATTCTTGACAATAATGCACCGAGGCTATCGGAGTTGGACAGGACGGAAAACAACACCCTTGATAAAGCGTTGGGCAAGTTGACGGCCTCAAAATAGACCTAAGTATGTAAAGCAATAATATAGATCATCACAATAACCGGCTGTGTTCTCATAGCCGGTTTTTTTTATATAAAAGGGGGATGCCGGATGCCGGCGTCCCCTTTCCCTGGATAAGTTTATTTAGAATTGTGTGGCCAGGTAAGCCATGGTGCCCATGCCTATCTCGATGGCGCGTTCGTCTACGTTGAACGTAGGAGTATGCACACCCGAGGTAATGCCGGCTGCTATATTGGCCGTACCTAAGCGGAAGAAGCAGGCAGGTATCACCTGGGAGTAAAATGCAAAATCCTCCGCGCCCATACGCAGCTCGGTGTCCTCCACATTGTCCTTGCCCATATACTCCTCCGCAAAGCCGCGTGCTTTGGCGGTTACTTCTTCGTTGTTATCTACCACGGGGTAACCTACCAATATATCGATATCGATTTCGGCGCCCATGGCATGTACCAGTTCGCGGGCCTGGCGGTAAATAAGTTCATGTGCTTTAAAGCGCCATACTTCGTCCATGGCCCTGAAGGTGCCCATTAGTTTTACCTCGCTGGGAATCACGTTGGTGGTGTGGCCGCCATTAAAGGCGCAGATAGATAATACGGAAGGGGAGAAGGGATTATTATTACGGCTGATGATCTGCTGCAGGCTCACCACCAGGTGTGATGCGATCAGGATCGTATCTGCCGTGAGGTGCGGTGCGGCAGCGTGACCGCCTTTACCTTTAATAGTGATGTAAATTTCATCGGCGCTTGCCATGTACTTGCCACCGCGGAAGCCAAGTTTTCCTACTTCCATATTGGGATGTACATGCAAACCCAGGATGGCATCAGGTGTAGGGTTTTCGAGCGCACCGTCGCGGATCATAAGACTGGCTCCGCCAGGATGCTTTTCTTCCCCGGGTTGGAAAAGAATTTTCACCGTACCCTCAAATTCGTCTTTTAACTGCTGCAGGATGCGCGCAGCGCCCAGTACCACCGATGTGTGCACGTCGTGCCCGCAGGCGTGCATAATGCCCTCATTTTGCGATTTGTAGGGAACGTCGTTGGCCTCCACGATCGGCAGCGCATCGATATCGCCGCGGAGCGCAATGACCTTTTTAGCCGGGTTCTTCCCTTCTATCAACGCCACGATGCCTGTTCCGGCTACGCCAGCCTGGTACTTAACGCCAAATTCATCCAGTTTACGCTGGATGAATGCCGAAGTTTCATGTTCCTGGAAAGATAATTCGGGATGCGCGTGTAAATGTTGCCTTACGGCTATAAGGTCGCCCGCATACGCCGCGGCGAGTTCCTTAATTCTGTTCTTCATTGATGAATTCTTTATCGGGCGTTACGTTAATGATGGTGGGTACCACAAAAACGCCCGCTGCAAACTGGTTAGATAACTTGTTGCGCAGTTCCGTAGCTTCCTCGCGGGTTCTGAAATCACCGATGCGCACTTTGAAATAAGGCGCCTGGTAATCAATGTAAGCGCGGTGTTCCGGGAACAACTGCATGGCCCTGGCTTTGGCATCATTGGCTTCGTTGCGTTTGTTGGTGGTGATTACCTGTACACGAAAGCCCCGGGTGTTGCGGATAGCAAGGGTGTTGATGTAAATCTGTTTTCTAACCAGCACGTCAATACGGCTGTCTTTCACAACCTTTACAGAGCCGGTATTATCGGCAACTGTATTATCCTGTGCTTTAAGGCCTGCTGCCGAAAGAAGAAAGAGGGCAGCCAGGGATAGTAATTTATACATGTTATTCAGTTTCAGATGGCATTTGCCTGCTTCACGATGTCTACACTGGCGCTGCAACCTAAACGGTCGGCCCCGGCGTCTATCAGTGCTTTGGCGAATTCGTAGGTTTTAATCCCGCCGCTGGCCTTGATTTTTATATTGGCCGGCAAGTTCGCACGCATCAGCTTTACCGCTTCCACGCTGGCGCCCTTTTCGGCGTAACCTGTCGAGGTTTTCACGAAGTCTACCCCGTAACGGCCGTAAATTTCGCAGCATTTCAGGATCTCTTCCTCCAATAATATGCCACTTTCGATGATCACTTTCAGCACCTTGCCTTTACTTCTCACAAGGGGGAGAATGGTACTTATTTCTTTTTCGAGATAAGCCCAGTCGCCATTGCGGATGGCCAGCAGGTTAGCCACCATGTCTATTTCATGAGCGCCGTCTATAATAGCAAGCACGGTTTCCGCTACTTTCGCTTCTATGGCCGAGTAGCCAAAGGGGAAGCCGGTTACCGTAGCCACTTTGATGTGCGTGCTGCTCATCATGTCGGCGGCTATTTTTACGAATGGAGGCGGTATACATACGGCCGCAAAGCCGTACTCTACCGCTTCCATGCATATTTTTTTGATGTCTGCCAGTGTGGTTACCGGCTTCAATACGGTGTGGTCTATATAACTGTTAATGTTCATTCGGTCCATTAAAGGTCTTTACCATGGCACTGTTTGAATTTTTTACCGCTACCGCAGGGGCAGGGGTCGTTACGGCCTACTTTGGGGCCTACACGAACCGGGTCGGGACGTACATCTTCTTCGGTAGAAACGTACTCCTGCTGTTGCGGTTGTGCGTGACCGGCAGCCTGGGGCTCATCGAACCCCTGGTGCGTAGCGCGCATTTTGCTCATGTCGGTCTTTTCTTCATGACCTTCGCGGATCTGGTCTTCCTCCTGCTCCTGCATCGGGATGCCGGCTTTACACAGGAAGCCAACGATTTCGCGGCTGGTTTCACCATCCATTTGTTTAAACAGGTTGAATGCCTCGAACTTATAGATCAGCAACGGATCTTTTTGCTCGTATACGGCACTCTGTACCGATTGTTTCAGGTCGTCCATCTGGCGCAGGTGCTCTTTCCATGCCTCGTCAATCAAAGCCAGGGTAATGCTGCGTTCCAGCGCGCCGATGGTTTCTTTACCTTCGGTATCCACGATCTTTTTCAGTCCTGCCAGTACATTAATGCCTTTGCGGCCGTCGGTAAACGGAACAGAAATGTTTTCGATCATATGGCCTCTTTCCGCAAACAGTTGTTTGATCACCGGCATCATATTGTTGGCGATCTCGGTGGTTTTGCGGTTGTAGGAATGAATGGCTTCGCCGTATAATTTTTCGGCCACGTTGTTCACCGGGTCTTTGGTAAATTCTTCTTCAGAGATAGAAGTGTCTACCGCGAACACCATGATAGCGTCCAGTTTAAACGCTTCATAGTCGCCGGTTACACGGTGGTTGGTGACCATGTTCAGCGCCACGTCGAAGAAGGCGTTGTCGATGTCGATCGCCGGCGCTCGCCGAACAGGGCGTGGTTACGTTTGGCGTAAATCACCGTACGCTGCTTGTTCATTACGTCATCGTATTCCAGCAGGCGTTTACGGATACCAAAGTTATTTTCCTCTACTTTCTTCTGCGCTCTTTCGATAGAACGGGTAATCATGCTGTGCTGGATTACCTCGCCTTCTTTATAACCCATGCGGTCCATCAGCGATGCTATACGGTCGGAACCGAACATGCGCATCAGGTCATCTTCGAGCGATACAAAGAACTGTGAAGTACCGGGATCGCCCTGGCGGCCTGCACGACCACGCAGCTGGCGGTCTACACGGCGGCTTTCGTGACGCTCCGTACCGATAATGGCCAGGCCACCCGCTTCTTTTACGCCGGGGCCCAGTTTAATATCCGTACCACGACCGGCCATGTTTGTGGCGATGGTCACCGCGCCGGGCAAACCTGCTTCCTGCACGATCTGCGCCTCACGGGCGTGTTGTTTGGCGTTCAGTACGTTGTGAGGGATTTTTTCGAAGGTCAGCATTTTACCCAGCAACTCGGATACCTCTACGGAAGTGGTACCTACCAGCACCGGGCGGCCGGCCGCCTGCAGTTTTTTCACCTCTTCGATGACGGCCCTGTATTTGTCACGTTTAGTTTTGTATACCAGGTCTTCGCTGTCCTTACGCGTGATCGGCAGGTTGGTCGGGATGGTTACCACGTCCAGTTTGTAAATCTGCCAGAACTCGCCCGCTTCCGTGGTGGCCGTACCGGTCATACCGGCCAGTTTGTGGTACATACGGAAGTAGTTCTGTAAGGTAATGGTAGCAAAGGTTTGGGTGGCAGCTTCCACTTTCACGTTTTCTTTCGCTTCAATCGCCTGGTGCAGACCGTCGGAGTAACGGCGGCCATCGAGTACACGACCGGTTTGCTCATCTACGATCTTTACTTTACCGCCGTCCACGATGTATTCCACGTCGCGGTCAAACAGGGTGTAGGCTTTCAGCAGCTGCTGTACAGAGTGGATGCGGTCGGATTTCTGTGCGAAGTCCTGCAGCAGCGCATCTTTACGTTGCAGCTTTTCTTCCGCGGGCAGATCGGTGTTTTCGATCTCAGCCAGCTGTGCGCCCACATCGGGCATCACGAAGAAGTGCGGATCTTCACCGCTGCCGGTGATCAGCGCAATACCTTTTTCGGTCAGGTCTACGCTGTTATTTTTCTCATCAATATAGAAATACAGTTCCTGGTCCACTTTCGGCATTTCGCGCTGGTGGTCGGCAATGTAATAGTTCTCTGCTTTTTGCTGCAGCACTTTAATACCGGGTTCGCTCAGGTATTTGATCAGCGCCGTGCTTTTCGGTAAACCGCGCCATGCGCGCATCAGGGCCAGACCACCGGATTTGGGATCGTCTTTACCTTCTGCGATCAGCTTTTTCGCTTCAATCAGGTATTGTGTGGTTACTTTCTTTTGTGCTTCTACCAGCGCCTGGATGCGTGGTTTCAGGATATGGAACTCCTGTTCCTCACCGCGGGGAATAGGGCCGGAGATGATCAGCGGTGTACGCGCGTCATCGATCAGTACGGAGTCCACCTCATCCACCATGGCAAAGTGGTGTTTACGTTGCACCATTTCTTCGGGACTGTGCACCATGTTGTCGCGCAGGTAGTCGAAGCCGAATTCGTTGTTGGTACCGTAGGTGATGTTTGCCAGGTAAGCGTTGCGGCGCTCAGGGCTGTGCGGCTGGTGTTTGTCGATACAGTCAACAGTGATACCCAGGAATTCGAACAGCGGTCCGTTCCACTCGGAGTCACGACGCGCCAGGTAGTCATTCACCGTAACGATGTGTACACCTTCGCCTGCCAGTGCGTTCAGGTAAGCGGGCAGCGTAGATACCAGGGTTTTACCTTCACCTGTCGCCATTTCCGCAATCTTGCCGCTGTGCAATACGGCGCCACCGATCAACTGTACATCATAATGCACCATGTTCCAGGTCACTTCGTTACCTGCGGCCATCCAGCTGTTTTTCCAGGTAGCTTTATCGCCGCTGATGGTGATGTAATCACGACGTACCGCCAGCTGACGGTCCAGTTCTGTGGCAGTTACTTCGATATTAGGATTGTTGGAAAGCTGGTAAGCAGTAGCCTTCACCGTAGCAAATGCCTCCGGCAGCAGCGATTCCAGTACTTCTTCGATCTGTTTGTCGCGGGCTTTTACCAGCTCGTCAATTTCACGGTAAATCGCATCTTTTACAGATACATCTTCGTGACTGTCTGCCGACGCTTTTTTCTCCGCTATCTCTGCGTCAACCCCGGAAAGATGTTCCTTGATCCTTTCGCGGAATTCGACGGTTTTGTTTCTGAGGTCGTCTATAGGCAGGGTTTTCAGTTTCTCGTATTCCTCGTTTACTTGTTTCACTAATGGAAGGATGGTCTTGATGTCGCGATCAGACTTATTTCCTCCGAAAAGCTTTGCTAAAAAACCTAACATGTTTGATGATTAGTTACGTATGAATCAATTATTATTATACTTTTTTGCCGAAGCGCCAATATACAGCATTTCTATGCATTCCTTCCCGCAGTCAAATATTGTGCGCGGAAATAATATTATGCCATGATGGCACCTGGCGCTGGCGGTAGCGTGCTGGTCTGACAAAATGCAGCCCAACTAGGATTGGAGAGCGCCGGGACCGGCACGGGTAGGGGAGTTCCGGTAATGCCCGGACTGTTCAAGCGCACCGTTACATCGACTGACGTTGTAAGGCGAAGGCGCTGCTGCATAAAGAAGAAGGTCTGTTTTCGTGATGTCGGCATCGCTTCCCTGGAGGAAATGCAATTGCACCCGTTCGCCGTCTTTCGCGGTTTTGCGGAGAACGAGCTTGCTTTTATGCAGGTGATGCTGCCGGTAGTAGGTAATAAACTGGTCGAAAGCGCCTTTTTCGCCCTGTCCCTGCAGGCGCCGGAACGTTTCAAAGTCGCCCCGCTCAATACTTTCAAGTACCCGCATGCAGGTGGCTTCTATCAGCTCGGCCTGTGTCTGGGAGGCACAGGCGGGCAAAAGAAGGCGCCGATGGCGATGTAAAGTATGAGGGTCGGTTTCATTACTGGCGCTAAGGTAGCAATTTTTTTACCAGCTAAGGGTATACTATTCGGCCGCCGTTGTGATCCTAAGACCATCCTAACTGGATCCTAACTAAAACCTAACTGAAACCCCAGTGTTTTAGCGCTATTCAGCTATGTTTTAGTTACAGTTAGTTACAATCCTCTTATAATCCTCTTAGGATCAGCTATTTGTGAAATTCCTCCATCGCACATTTTCTCTGATCCGGACAACTTTTTCTCCGTTCTGGACAATTTTCCGCCGTTCCGGCGGTGTATTTTTGCATTGCCGGTCAGGGGAAAAAGCTGCTTGAAGAGAGTGATCGCTGCGGCTGAGCCCGGAGAAAATGCCGGAAAAATGAAAAAGGATTTTATATATTTAAAAGTTTCCTTTTTCAATCAACCCAAAAAAACATCGGCACACGTTATGAAAAAGCCAATAGAGCCTTCTAAGTTATTCGTTGCCAGCTGCCTGGCCCTTCTTGTCACCTCGCTTTCCTTTGGCATTCGCGCCGGTATACTGGGCGAGCTTGGGGTGAAATTCGACCTCAACGTCAGCCAGCTGAGCGTTATTGCCGCCACTGCGTTCTGGGGTTTCCCGCTGGCCGTGGTAATCGGTGGGTTCATTGTGGATGCCATTGGCATGAAACGCCTGCTGATGGCCGCTTTTGTGCTGCACCTGCTGGGTATTGTACTCACTATTTTCGCCAACGGGTTCTGGAGCCTGTTTATTTCCACCCTGTTCATCGGCATGGCCAACGGCACCGTGGAAGCTGCCTGTAATCCGCTGGTAGCCAGTATTTACCCGGACAATAAAACCACGAAGCTGAGCCACTTCCATCTCTGGTTCCCCGGCGGTATTGTGGTGGGCACGCTCATCGTGTTCCTGTTCAGCAAATACCGGGACTTGGTTATGTTTGGCAGGTAGGCACCATGATCATTCCTACGCTCATTTACGGATACCTGTTCCTCAAGCTCGAAATGCCGGTAACAGAACGCGTTGCGGCAGGGGTAAGCGACGGGGAAATGTACCGGGCGCTTGGTTCGCCATTGTTTATTTTTATCTTTATCATGATGTTCGGCACGGCCATTACCGAGTTATTTACCGGTCAATGGATAGATGTATTGCTGAAAAATGTAACGGAAAATGCGATCCTGATACTGGCGCTCACGGCGGGTGTACAAACCCTCGGACGTGCGTTTGCCGGTCCGCTGATCCACCGCATAGCACCTGCCGGCGTATTGCTGGCATCCGCCATTTTTTCCGCCGTTGGCCTTTACATGCTGGGCCATGTGAGCGGGAATCTTATTTTTGTGGCCGCGATCATTTTCGGCATCGGCGTAACGTACTTCTGGCCTACGATGATCGGTTTTGTATCTGAAAATGTGCCTAAGTCAGGCGCTTTGGGTATGAATCTTGTCGGAGGTGCGGGCATGTTTGCCGTGTCGGTGTACATGAGTTTTATGGGCTCCTATTATGATAACATTATTGCCCGTAACTTACCGGCCGGCGCCAGCCTTGGAGACTACCGCGGCGCAGCGGCCGGAACACCCGAAGCAGCCGCTTTTGCACAGGCACAGGCCGTAGCCGGACCGGAAATCATTAATGCTACGTTAATTATTCCTGTTATTTTAGTCGCCGCCTTTACAGGGCTGGTGTTTTATATGAGAGGCCGTCAAAAGCCGAATTTGCAAACCGCATAAAAACGTTGAATCAAGAGATATGAACCGTAAATTAAGAATGGGCATGATCGGAGGCGGTAAAGACGCTTTCATCGGTGCCGTGCACAGACTCGCCGCCAACATGGACGGATTGATAGAAGTAAAAGCCGGTGCGCTGAGCGTAAACCCGGAAGTGGCTGTAGACTCAGGTAAAATGTTGTTCCTCGACGAGGACCGCACCTACACCGACTACAAAACCATGTTGGAAAAGGAAGCAGCACGCACGGAAGACAGACTGGATTTTATTACGATCGTAACCCCCAACTTCGCACACTTTGAGCCTGCGATGATGGCGCTGGAGAAAGGTTTTCACGTAGTTGTGGAAAAGCCTATCACCCTGAACCTGGACGAAGCCAAAGCGCTGAAGGAACAGGTGGCCAAAACCGGCCAGCTGTTACTGCTCACGCACACCTACACCGGTTACCCGATGGTGAAACAGGCCCGCCAGATGGTGGCAGAAGGCCAGCTTGGTAAAATCCGCAAAGTATGGGTAGAATATCCGCAGGGCTGGCTCAGCAAACTGAGTGAGCGGGAAGGTAACGCACAGGCAGCCTGGCGTACAGATCCCAAACGCAGCGGCAAAAGCGGCGCTTTCGGCGACATCGGTACCCACGCTTTTAACCTGGCAGAATATATTTCCGGCGCTAAAGTGGATAAGCTGTGCGCTGATCTTAATATTATGGTAGACGGCCGCGCGCTGGACGATGACGGCGCCGTGCTCCTGAAATTCGATAATGGCGCCGCCGGTGTGCTCATGGCATCGCAGGTAGCTGCCGGTGAAGAAAATGCGCTGAAAATCCGTGTTTACGGCGAAAAAGGCGGTATCGAATGGGCACAGCACGAACCCAACACCCTCCTCGTAAAATGGCTCGACAGGCCGACTGAAATCTACCGCCAGGGTACCGGTTTCGGCAACCTTTCCAGCTACACCGTTCATAATACCCGCACACCGGGTGGTCACCCCGAAGGATACCGGAGGCATTTGCCAACCTGTACCGCAACTTTGCCCTGCAGGTAAGCGCCCGCATCGACGGTAACACACCGGTAGCAGAAGCCCCGGATATTCCGGGTGTGGAAGAAGGTATCCGCGGCATGGCCTTCATCGACACTGTCGTGAAATCTTCCGCCAGCGAGCAGAAATGGACGAAATTCGAAATCTAAAAAAGAGGGAGCGGTATTATGAAAACGATTAAAGGTCCTGGTATTTTCCTGGCGCAGTTCGTAGACGACAAGGCGCCGTTCAATAACCTGAAAGATATCTGTAAATGGTCTGCCGGACTGGGTTTTAAAGGTGTACAGATCCCTACCTGGGACAGTCGCCTCATCGACCTGAAAAAGGCCGCGGAAAGTAAAACCTATGCGGATGAACTGGCGGGGATCGTAAAAGAAGCCGGTATGGAAATTACGGAGCTGTCCACCCACTTACAGGGCCAGCTGGTAGCGGTACATCCTGCCTACAACGAGCTGTTCGACGGGTTTGCGCCCGAAGCACTGCGCGGCAACCCGAAGGCCCGTACCGAATGGGCGGTAGACCAGCTGAAACTGGCGGCTAAAGCCAGCAACAACCTGGGCCTGAACGCGGCGGCCACTTTCAGCGGCGCGCTGCTCTGGCACACGGTATACCCCTGGCCGCAAAGGCCGGCGGGACTGGTGGAAACCGGTTTTAAAGAACTGGCGGACCGCTGGCTGCCGATCCTGAACGAGTATGATGCCAATGGCGTGGACCTTTGTTATGAGATTCACCCGGGTGAGGACTTACATGACGGCATCAGCTACGAGCGTTTCCTGGAGGCTACCGGCAACCACAACCGCGCTTGTTTGTTGTACGATCCAAGCCACTTTGTATTACAGTGCCTCGATTATCTGGAGTACATCGATATTTACCACGAAAAAATCCGCATGTTCCATGTGAAAGATGCGGAATTTAATGCTACAGGCCGTTCGGGCGTGTACGGCGGTTACCAGTCATGGATCGACCGTCCGGGCCGTTTCCGCTCACTGGGCGACGGTCAGGTGGATTTCAAGGCTGTTTTCAGCAAGCTGACCCAATACAACTTCAGCGGCTGGGCCGTAATGGAGTGGGAGTGCTGCATGAAGCACCCGGAAGATGGCGCCAGGGAAGGGGCTCCTTTTATCCAGGACCACATCATTCGTGTAACGGAGAAGGCTTTCGACGATTTCGCCGGAACCGGCTCTGATGAAGCTTTTAACAAGAAAGTGCTGGGGATTTAACCCCGGCGCTTTCTCGCTTATATAAAGATTTGGCAGGTTTTGAATTTAATGTGTAATTTCCCCGGCCTGTTAAAAATAAGGAAGACAAAAAATTTACGATCAACATGAAGAAGCAACTTTTAGCGCCGCTCTTTATCAGCGCGTTGTTTATCGCAGCCTGTGGCGGTGGTGAAAAAAAAGAAGAGAAAAAAAAAGAGGATGAAGTGAAAATCAGCGCTAACGAAGCACCTGCAGAAGTAAAGGTGTCTAAAGGCGAAGAACTGATTGCCGCGAAAGACTGCCTCACCTGCCACAAGGTGGAGTTGAAGCTGATCGGCCCCGCTTACATCGATGTAGCGAAAAAATATCCTGCCACCGAAGAGAACATCGCGATGCTGGCAGACAAAATAATCAAAGGAGGCACCGGCAACTGGGGCGAAGTTCCAATGACGCCACACCCGGATGTTTCCGTGGAAGATGCAAAAGAGATGGCGAAGTACATCCTTTCTACCGGTAAATAAGTTGCCGGTAACGCCTTTATAAAACACGTCATGGCTGAATGTTCCGGGAACCCGGAACGAAGTATTATTTTTAAAAAGCACATGCTCTTATGAAACGTATCGTATTCTCCGCCATGGCGGCCTGCATCATGATCAGCTCATGCGCAGTAGCCCAGAACGGCGCCGGCTTAAGCAAGAAAGAAAAGAAAGAAGGCTGGCAGCTGTTGTTCGACGGCAAAACCCTTAGCGGATGGCACCAGTTCCACGCTAAAGAAGGCAGTACTCCGGCCTGGACCGTTCAGGACGGCGCACTGTTCCCGGACACCGATGCTAAGAAAAACGGCGCATCCGGCGGCGACCTCGTAACCGATGCGGATTACGAAAACTTTGAACTCGTGTACGACTGGAAAATTGCACCTAATGGTAACAGCGGTGTAATGTTCGGCGTAAACGAAGACAAAAAGTACGGCGCTACCTATTCTACCGGTCCCGAAATGCAGGTGATCGACGACGCCGGCCACCCGGACGGTAAAAACAAAAAACACAATTCAGGTGAACTGTACGATATGATCGCTGCCCCCAAGTTTTACGCTAAACCCGTAGGCGAGTGGAACACCGCGAGAATCGTAAAGAAAGATGGTAAGATCCAGCTGTTCCTGAACGGTAATAAAACAGCAGAAACCACCATGGGTACGCCCGAGTGGCAGGAGCTGCTGAATAACAGTAAATTCAAAACCTGGAAGGGTTTCGGCGAATATGCAAAAGGCAAGATCGCACTGCAGGACCACGGCGACAAGGTGTGGTACAAAAACCTGAAGATCCGCGTACTCTAGTAGTCGCAAACATATTCATGCAATAGCGTAGAAACTTGAGTGTCCTCTGTGGTGAATTCATATCCCCAGGGGACACCTGTTTTTGATCATATTCCTTACTTTATAACATGTACACGATGAAAAAATGGACGCTCCTGTTGTTGGCCCTCGTCGCTATGGTTGGTGTGGCGAATGCAAAGAAGAAAGCAAAGCCTAAAGTGCTGGTATTTTCCAAAACGGCAGGCTTCCGGCACGATGCCATCCCCGTGGGCAAACTGGCGATGCTGAAACTGGGCGCCGACAATGGTTTTGCGGTGGATACAACGGAAGATGCCGGCAAATTCACTTACGATAACCTGAAGCAGTACGCGTCCATCGTGTTCCTGAGCACTACCGGCGATATATTGAACGACGCACAGCAGGCAGCCATGGAGCAGTACATCCGCAAAGGAGGCAGCTTCGTAGGCATACACGCGGCTACCGATACAGAATACGACTGGCCCTGGTACAACCAGCTGGTAGGCGCCTATTTTCTCAGTCACCCCGCGCAGCAAACCGCCACGCTGAAAGTGGTAGATCACAATCATCCTTCCACCAAACATTTACCCAACGACTGGATCCGCAAAGATGAATGGTACAATTTTAAAAGTATTGTGCCGGGCCTTAAGGTGCTTATCAAGATAGATGAAAGCACTTACCAGGGCGGCAAAAACAATGGCGACCACCCGATGAGCTGGTATCGCGAGTACGATGGCGGCCGCACATTTTACACGGAGCTGGGCCATACAAAAGCGTCTTATGAAGAACCCGCCTTCCTGCAACATGTGCTTGGCGGTTTACAATATGCCATGGGCAAACACTTCCCGAAGAAAAAATAAACTCACTTAAACTGATTAATCGTTATGAAGATTCGAAGTGTCGTTTTACTCACCCTGCTGGCGTTTACCGCCGCCTTTATTGCAGGCTGTAAAAAAACGCGCGAAGGCCAGCCCCGCGTGCTGGTGTTCAGCAAAACAAAAGGCTTCCGTCATGCCTCCATCCCTGCCGGTATTGCAGCTATTCAAAAGCTGGGCAAGGAAAACGGGTTTTTGGTAGATACGACAGAAAACGCCGACAAGATCAACGAGGATTCGCTGGCGCAATATGCCGCGGTCATCTTTTTATCTACTACCGGCGATGTGCTGAATAACTTCCAGGAAGCCGATTTTGAACGGTACATCCAGTCCGGTGGCGGTTTTGTTGGCATACACGCAGCAGCCGATACGGAATATGACTGGGGCTGGTATGGCGAACTGGTAGGTGGTTATTTTGAAAGTCATCCACCGGGTGTGCACAAAGCCAAAATCAACATCATCGATAAGAATTTTGCAGCGACGAAAGATTTACCCGCTGTATGGGAACATACCGACGAATGGTACAATTACAAGAAGCTGAACAAAGCTACCAGCGTGCTGATGAAGCTCGACGAAAAAGCTACACCGGCGGTAATATGAACGATGATCATCCTATTGCCTGGTATCACAACTTCGACGGCGGCCGCGCGTTTTACACCGGCCTGGGACATACGGAAGAATCTTATACAGAACCCGAATTCCTGAAACACCTGCTCGGCGGTATCAAGTACGCTATCGGCGATAATCCCGTACTGGACTACTCCAAAGCAAAAGCGACCCGCGTACCGAGCGAAGACCGCTTCTCCCGCCAGGTACTGGCCAGCGGCGAGTTCTTCGAGCCAACGGAAATGACCATCCTGCCGAATCTCGATATCCTCATTGCACAACGCCGCGGCGAGATCCTGTTTTATAACAGTGCTACCAAGGCATTATCACAGGTGGGTTTCCTGAACGTGTACCACAAAACCAGTGTGGAAGGTGTGAATGCGGAAGAAGGTGTGCTGGGCATACAAGCCGATCCGGATTATGCAAAGAATCATTTTGTATACGTGTTCTACTCTCCCGCAGATACTTCTGTAAACCGTTTGTCCCGCTTCAAGTTCGAAAACAACCAGCTGGATATGGCATCAGAGAAAACCATCCTCCAGTTTTATTCCCAGCGCCAGATCTGCTGTCATACCGGCGGTTCCATTGCGTTTGGTCCCGATAAGCTGTTGTACCTCTCCACCGGCGATAACACGACGCCGTTCGACGAACCCAATCAGCCCTATACCAGCAAGAGCTTTGGCCCAACGGATGACCGTCCCGGCCACCTGCAGTACGATGGCCGCAGAAGCGCCGCCAATACGAACGACCTGCGTGGTAAAATTCTGCGTATCAGGGTAAAGGAAGATGGCAGCTATGAAATACCGGATGGTAACCTGTTTAAAAAAGGGACGCCTAATACTAAACCCGAGATTTATGTGATGGGTACCCGTAATCCTTACCGTATTTCTGTTGACCAGAAAAACAGTTATCTCTACTGGGGAGAAGTGGGTCCCGATGCTTCCGCGGATGTTCCGGAGCGTGGCCCCCGTGGTTACGATGAAATAAACCAGGCGAAAAAGCCGGGTAACTATGGCTATCCGCTGTTCATTGCCGACAACAAACCGTATCGCCAGTTCAACTACGAAACAGGTGAAAGCGGCCCCGCCTGGGATCCCGCCAAACCGATAAATAACTCGCGTAACAATACGGGTTTAAAAGAATTGCCCCCGGCACAAAAGGCCTTCATCTGGTATCCTTATGGTAAGTCGGATGAATTCCCGCTCGTTGGCGCCGGTGGCCGTAATGCGGAAGCTGGCCCGGTATTTTACAGCGACCTGTATCCGAAGGAAACCCGGTTACCCGACTACTATAACGGCAAACTGTTCATCTATGACTGGATCCGTAACTGGATCATGGTGGTAACACTGGACAAAGATGGCAATTATAGCAAAATGGAGCGTTTTATGCCTTCTGCTAAATTCCATGCGCCGATCGACATGGAGATGGGGCCGGATGGTCGCCTGTACGTATTGGAATACGGCAGCGGGTGGTTCTCTAAAAACCCAGACGCAGGACTGGTACGTATCGATTACAATGGCGGCAATCGCGCGCCGGTGGCCAAACTAAGCATCGATAAAATCACCGGCGGTTTGCCTTTCACGGTAAAAGCCAGCGCCAGCGGTTCGCGCGATGCGGACGGCGACCCGGTAACGTACGTATGGAATTTCGGCAACGGCAATAAGAAAGAAACCAAAGAGCCCGAAGCCGAGTTTACGTATAGCCAGGAGGTGAGTACCTCGTATCCGTCGAGGTAATCGACGATAAAGGTTTGCGTACGCAGAGTAATATGATCTCTGTATACGCCGGCAACGAAACGCCGGACGTGAAAGTAAGCGTGTCAGGTAACAGCATGTTCTACTTCCCTGGTAAAAAGGTGAACTACAGTGTAGTTATCAACGATAAGGAAGATGGCAGCAGTACAAGCGGTACGCTCGATATGGCGAACGTGTACATCAAATCGATGTATGTGGAAGGAAAAGATAAAGCCGCCATGCCACAGGGGCACCAGGTAATCTCCGGCGCCATTGCCGGTAAAAACATGGTGGAATCCGGCGATTGTAAGTCCTGCCACAAGGTGGATGAGAAGTCGATCGGCCCCTCCTTTAAACAGGTAAGCGAAAAGTATAAAGGCGATCCGAAAGCGATGGATTACCTGTCGCAGAAGATCATCAAAGGCGGTGGCGGTGTATGGGGCGAAACGGCCATGTCTGCCCACCCGACCATCACCACCGGCGAAGCCAAACAGATCGTGGAATGGATCATGTCTATCGCTGGCGGCGTGCAACAGGCGCCATCGCTGGCAATGACGGGTAGCGTAGATCCGCTGTCCGGCGCCGAGTTTAAAGAGAAAGGTATTTTCTACCTCGTGGCCAGCTATACCGATAAAGGCGGTGCGGGCATTCGTCCGATTACCGGCACTGCGAGTGTAGAACTGCGCAACCCGCAGTTCATTGCCGAACAGTCGGACGCAAGCAATGGCATTGCTTCGCTCGAAGTAGAAGGCAAACGTTTTGCGCTGCCCTCCAAACAGGCATGGCTCGCGTACAATAACCTTGACCTGAACGAAGTAAACGGCATCGAATTAACCTTTATGGTGCAGGATTCTACGATGACCAGCGGTTATGTCGTGGAAGCACACCTCGATAATGCAACCGGCACCAAGCTGGGCGAAACCGTGATTGGTCCCGGCGCTGCGGGAGGTAAAGCCAATAGGGCTTTGATCAGCTTCCCGGCGGTTACCGATCCTAAACGTCGCAACCTTTACCTGGTGGTGAAAGCACAGGACCCCGCGCAGAAATCGGCGGTGTTGTTGTATAGCTTTAAATTGCTGTCGAAATAACTTGTATGGATAAAAAGAAAAAAGCCGGCTGCGTGAGTGGCCGGCTTCTTCTTTTATGTTACTTTAAATTGATGAACGCTGTGCCCCCGCATAAGGCCCCTTCGGCAGCACGCAGTTGATGCGCTGCTGCTGCAACACCACCTGCACCGGCAATTCCGATTGCGCCGGATCTGCGATAGATAGCACATTATCCCGTACCATCAGCACACAACCGCGATCCACTGTGATACTGATATCGCCGTTTTTGAATGTGCCGGCTTTGTAAAATACTACTTGCAGGATGTTGAGTTTTGTATGCAGTACTGCCTGTATATCCGCGCTATTCTGTAACACACGTACCGCCTTCGTATCGTATTGATCCATGTTTTTACCGGGAATTACGTAGTACACGTAACCCTTATCTGCCGGCTGTTTGCCATGATCTATCCAAAGTTTGAATACTTCTTTTTCCTGTGTTTCTTTTGTGCCGTTTTTGTTGATGCTGTACCAGTCGCCGGTTTGTTTTTCGGTGCTGTAACGTGCGTCGGCGGCGGGGAAGTAGTAACTGATGCCGTCGTGTGTAAGCCACTGCAGTTGTTTGCCGCCGCTGGTGCGCACTTTGCCTTGCTGCAAACACTGGTTAACGGTGGTGTAAATATTTTCACCGGCGGTGGAGCTGAGGCCTGCACCGAGGCATACTACTTCGTCGTCGAAAAAGAACCAGGCTTTACGGATGCGGGTATTGTAATCGTTAAAGTCCAGCGCCGCTGCGCCGTACAGGGAATCGGACACGCCCCCGCTGAAGGTGGTGGTGCCGAAATTAAAACCCCATGCTTTCCGGATCGGGAGTTCTTTTAAGTATGGCGCCGTTACACCGGGAATCATGCTCCAGTCCCATACCGGCGATATGTTCAGGTACTCGCCGCCATTGCTGCTGATAAAGGTAGACCCGTCGGAAAGGTAATAACCTTTCAGGTTTTCATCATTGCCGTTTTCCTGTTTCGCGGTGCGGGTAGATGTTGTATGCACGCCGAAGCAGTACGCCGCACGGTGGTGCAGGGTGTAATCTGATTTCCAGAATTGGGTATGCATGGGCGCAATGTTATATGCGGCGGGTTGTTTGCCGGTGTTGCGGGCAATGGCTGCGTCGTAGTCTGGCGCATGCGCGGGATCAAGGGCTTTGAGTAACGAGGTTGGCGGAGCCGCCTGTCCGCATCGCGTTCGGGCGACTGATGCTCCTGCCCATCGTTCCCCAATCGATAGCGCTACCGCGGGCGGCCTTCAAATACGTATTGCGGACGAAGTTACTGAAGATGTTCAGCTTGTCGCCGGCTAGTGCATATGAGGTGCCGCGGAGATAATACGCTATCCGGGTTTCGCCGTCAACGAACACGGAGCCGTAACCGTAAATGTATAGTTGTGGGCCATGTTGTTGGTAGCCGTAATCGTGCTGAATGCCTTCTTCCCTGGTTAAGAAAATAGGATAAAATGCTTCGTTAACGCCAAGTCGCATAAGGGTGTCGTTGGCCGTGAGGCAGGCGCGGTAGATATAATGTGCGGCAATATCGAGTTTGTTCGCACCGGTCCATTTGCGCGGATCGCCGCGTTCCATTTGTTTGAGCAGGCGGCTACGAAGGCCGGCATCTATATTGGTTTTTTCCAGGAGGATGAGAATTTCGCCGAGGTGCTGCGGACTAAAAATCTGGTTGTGGTACCAGTTCCAGCTTTGCGGATCTTTTGTATTCCAGTATTGCAGTCCTTTAGTGATGGCATTCATCACCGGCGCCTGCTGATGAAAGCTGCTGGCAGGATTTACATATGCCTGCGCGAATGTTTTGATCCGGTTGAGGTGGGTGCCGGCCTCAAAGTCGCGTGTGTCTTTGCCATAATCCACGTCCGCCCAGGATCCATCTCCCTGTTGCGACATCACGGTACTGGCGATGGTTTTATCCTGCCGGGCGGTGCCGGCGGCGTCGGGTATCATATCGGTGCGGATGCGGTCGAGGATAACGGCATATTCCGATTGCGCGGAGGCGCTGGCGGCATAGCAAAGCAATAATCCGAAGAGGAGCTTTTTCATAACAGTGTACATGCTTACAAAAATAACCGCCACGCGCCGTGCGCAGGGGGATTTTTCCAACTAAAAGGGGAGAAATTTATAAATCCGGCTGCCCGGCAAATTCCGTCGGCGTTTTACCGAACTGTTTCCGGAACTCGCGGCTGAAATACTTGCTGTCGCTGTAGCCCACCATATACGACACCTGGTATACCGTATGCTGCCGCGATCGCAACAGTTCCGCCGCTTTCTTCAGCCTTAGCGACTTGATAAAATCATTGACAGACATGTTCGTGAGCGCCTTCAGTTTTTTATACAACACGGGCTGGCTCATGGCTACCTTTTTCGAGAGCATATCTACCCCGAAGTCGGGATCGTCCATGAGTTCGTCCACCAGCGCCATCACTTTTTCGAGGAAGGCGGTGTCTACGCTGTTGGGCAATGTTTCTTCCACGGCGGCCAGCGGTGCGGGTTCGGCGGCCTGTAATTGTTTGGCCAGGCGCTCGCGCAGCTTTTCGCGGGAGGCGAGCAGGTTGCGCACGTTCAGTGACAGCACTTTACTGCTGAAAGGTTTGGTGAGATACAAATCGGCGCCGGTTTCGAGGCCGCTCACCTGGTCGGCCTGCGAGCTTTTAGCCGTGAGCAGTACAACCGGAATATGACTGGTGCGCTCGTCGGTTTTCAGTGCCTGGCAAAGCTGCAGCCCGTCCATGTCGGGCATCATGACATCGCTGATCACGAGGTCGGGCAGCTGCGCTGTGGCCAGCGACAAACCTTCGGCGCCGTTCGGACTTTCGAGGATACGGTATTGCTGCTGGAACACCTGGCGCACCAGTGCCCGCAGTTCCGGGTTGTCTTCCACAATATGAATAGTGAAAGTGGGATCGCTGGCCGCTACGGCTGTATCGCCCTCATCGCTGAATTCCGCGATGGGAAGGGCTGTTTCGTAAGCTACAGCCGGCCCGTCGATCACGTGCTGCGTACCTTCGAAATGCTGGCGGCCTTCGAGCAATGTTACAGTAAAGGAAGTGCTGCCGTTTCCACTGTTTACATCGAGTGTACCCTTATGCTGCTCCACGATGTGTTTGGACAGCGCCAGGCCGATGCCATAGCCGGTATTCTGCACGCCATGGTCCTGTACCTGGAAAAAGTTGGAAAAGATATTATCGAGATGCGCTTCCGCAATACCGCGGCCGTTATCAGTAACGGTGATCACCACGGCATTTTTCGCACGACCTACATGCAGCTGGATACGGCCACCTTCCGGGGTAAACTTAAATGCATTGCCCAACAGGTTGAAGAACACCTTTTCCAGCTGTTCGGGATCGAAGTACAGCGGCGCGCTTTCCGTATCGTGCGTAAAACTGATGCTGATGTTCCTGTCCAGCGACTGCTCGCGGTAACTGGCATAAATGCTGTCCAGGAAAGGAATTAAGTCCTGCTTGCGTACCTGTAGTTTTAAATGGCCGCTTTCCGCTTTCCGGAAATCCATCAACTCACTCACCAGTTTTAACAATCGGTCTGCATTCGCTCTTAACTGTGATAATGCACCGCCGTCTTCCTTTTTCCCTTCCAGTATCCGCTCTACCGGCGCCATCAACAGCGTAAGGTGCGTGCGGATTTCGTGCGATACGTGGGTGAAGAAATTCAGTTTTACCTGGTGCAGCTCTTCTTCCTTACGTAATAAAGCGCGGAGGAAAAAGAAGCGGGAGATGCCCGTGAACAGTAACGCCAGTACAATGGCGTACAGGCAATAGGCCCACCAGGTA
The DNA here is from genome assembly GCF_023156195.1 of Chitinophaga sedimenti. Classification (GTDB taxonomy): domain Bacteria; phylum Bacteroidota; class Bacteroidia; order Chitinophagales; family Chitinophagaceae; genus Chitinophaga; species Chitinophaga sedimenti. Next base: position 4,070,393 of record NZ_JAKUKA010000001.1, on the reverse strand, counting down.
CGCCAGAACGGGGGCAGTATGGTAATTTCCAGGCTTACGGGATCGCTCCACACGCCGTCGTTGTTGGCGGCTTTTACATGAAATACATAATCGCCGGAGGACAAGTTGGTATAAGTGACCGCCGGGGTCGATGTTTCTATCCAGTCGCGATCCGCGCCTTCGAGGCGGTAAGCGTAGCGGTTTTTATTGCTCTTTACAAAATTAAGCAGGGCAAATTCCAGGGTAAATACTTCCTGGTCGGGGCGGAACCGGAGTGCCTGTGTGTAGGCCATATCCTGCTCCAGCAGCCCGTCTTCCTGGTGAATACCCACGGGATTGTTAAACAAACGCAGTCCTGTAAAACGGATGGGCGCCTTGTTGGTATTGGTGATGATTCTTTCCGGGTAAAAACTTGTGATGCCGTTGTATCCGCCGAAAAGCAATTCACCATTACTATCTTTCAAGAAAGAATTATAATTGAACACATTGCCCGCAATGCCATCGCTGACGGTGAATACCTGTAATGCGTTACTGGCGGGATCGAACTTTACCAGTCCGTTATCGGTGCTCACCCACAGTGCGTGTTTACTATCTTCCAGCATGCCCAGCACATTGCTGTTGGGCAAGCCGTCCTTCTCTGTATAGTGTTGTATTTTCTTGAGCTGGTCGTTGTAGCGAATGAGCCCGCCGTAATACATGCTTACCCACACCTGCCGCCGCGAATCTTCCCGGATAGCGTTTACATATCCGCCTTGCAGTAAACGCAGCGAGTCGCCGGTTAATACATAAATACCGGAGATCGTGCCGATCCAGATGCGCCCCTGTGCATCTTCCATCAGCGCGCGGATAGACACGCGGTCGTCCATGCCTTTAATAATGGAGTCCTTTTCTTTGACCAATTCGTTGCCGTAGCGGTGCATCAGGTGCAGGCGATCGTTGGCGCCTACCCAGAAGCGGCCTTTCCGGTCTTCGAGCATGGCCGTAATTTCCCGGGAAAAAGTAGCAGGATCGCCGGCGCTGTAAAAGCTGCGGCGGAACGAGCCATTGGGTAACAACAGGTTAAGTCCGCCGCCATGGGTGCCCACCCAGATATTGTGCGCCTTATCCTCATATACCACCTTTACCAGGTTGGAGCCGAGGCTGCCCGGTTTTTTAGAGTCGTGTTTATACCAGGTGAATTTGCCGGTTTGCCGGTTGAAGTAATTCAAGCCACCGCCTTCTGTACCGATCCAGAGGTTCTTTTTTCATCCTCTATCATGTTACTGATCACGTTGTTGCTGATGCCGTTCAGCCGCGGCACATTTTGCCAGGTGGTGAACGCGCCGCCGTACCGGTAAGCCATATTTACGCCGCCGAAGTAGGTGCCCAGCCACATGGAGCCGTTATCATCTTCAAATAAACTATGAATGGAGTTCTGGCTAAGGCTGGATATGTTCCCCGATTCGTGCTGATATGCCGTTTGCTGCATCGTCACCGGGTCGATGATGCTCAGGCCCTCCTGGGTGCCCACCCACATTTGTCCCTGCCGGTCGCGTACGATGCGGCGTACAATATTATTAACAATGCCCGGCGCTACGAGCTGACTGAATTTCTCTGTGGCCGGGTCATATATATTAATACCGGCGGTCTGGGTGCCGATCCACAGTTTACCGGAAGGATCTTCATTAATGGCGGTGATGAAGTTCATGGCCAGCCCGTTTTCCTGCCGGTAGGTGATCGTGTCGTTGCCTTTAATCCGGGAAAGACCGGTATTTGACCCGATCCACAGGGCGCCCGATTTATCTTCGTACAACGTGCGCACCACCCAGCCAGCGATCAGTGGTGGTTGTAATTTGTGTACGCCCGGCCGTCCACCATATACAGGCCGTTATTCCCGCCAAACCAGAAACGGCCCTGGCGGTCTTCATAAATGCAGTTGATATTGGTTTGCGAACCAGGATGCAGTATTACGCGGCGGAACTTCCCGGTCACCGGATCGTATTTACAGAGCCCGGACGTGGTACCTACCCACATCTGCTTTTGCCTGTCTATATATAATGATACCACCTGGTTATCCGGGAGGGAGGTGGTGTCGCCCGGTATGTTCCGGTAAATTTTGAACCGCTGCCCGTCGTACCGGCTGAGACCGTACCGGGTGCCCAGCCATAAAAATCCCTGGCGATCCTGGGTAATGGCTAACACGGCATTATGGGAGAGGCCGTTTTCTACGGTGAGGTGTTGAAAGGTAGCATGCTGCGACCGGCTTTTCATAGGAAAAGCGACCGCTAATAGCAGGCATACCTGGAACATTCGCCGTAAAATCATTCCCCAATATAAGCATTGGTCAGAAAAAAGGGCGGAAATTTCGGTAAACGCTGTATTTTATTGGTCTGATAATCAGTTGTTTGCAGGTGATTTATAAAATTCACCCCAATCATTTACGATTGTCGACCCGGAGTTTGCGGGAGATTTACATAATTGCAGGTAAGAGAAAATCAACCAGATCATCAATTCCACAAATTATGATGAATACGAAAATGGAGATGCCAATGTCCCGGTATGCTGCAAAAGTTTTATTGGGGAGTTTATGGATGCTACTATTCCCACTCTTCCTTTTTGGGCAGAAGAAAACGGTTTCCGGAACCGTGCGCGATGACAAAGGGACGCTTTTACCAGGCGTTACCGTCACGGTAAAAAATGACAAAACCGGGGCCGCCACCAATGACCAGGGCCGGTTTACTATTTCAGTAGCGCCTGGCGCCACGCTCGTGTTTACCTACATCGGCTTCGAGAACATCGAGGTGAAAGTAGATAACCGCACCGAGTACACCGTTAAACTAAAAGAAAAGATCGGTAACCTGAGCGATGTGGTCGTGGTGGGTTACGCTACTCAAAGCCGGAAGGACCTGACAGGCGCCGTGGGCAGTGTGAACATGAATGACTTTGCCAAGGCGCCGGTGAAATCGTTCGACGAGGCACTGGCCGGCCGTGTTGCCGGTGTGGTAGTGGCCAGCGCGGACGGGCAGCCGGGTGCTGTCGCCAATATCACGATCCGTGGTTCCGGCTCTATTACCCAGATAACTCCCCGCTGTACGTAATCGACGGTTTCCCTACGGAAAACGCCAACGCGAATGCCATCAGCCCGGCAGATATCGAGTCTATCGACATCCTGAAAGATGCTTCGGCTACCGCGATCTACGGGGCACGTGGCGCGAACGGGGTCATCCTTATCACCACGAAAAAGGGAAAAAATGGTGCGCCGCAGGTAACATACAATGCTTACTACGGCTGGCAGCAAAATCCGCAGAAACAAAAAATGATGGATGCCTATGAGTTTGTACGCTATGTGGGCGACATTAATCCAGCCATCTATGACTCCGTATACCTCGCCAAAGGTGTTACGCTGGACGATTACAAAAACGTAGAAACACTAGACATGCAGGATTACGTGTTCCGTGTAGGGCAGAACCAGAACCACGATATTGCGGTGAGAGGCGGCTCTGACAAAACGCGCTATTCGTTGTCGGGCAACTTCAATAACCAGAAAGGGATTATCATTAACAGCGGTTTTAAACGTTACCAGGGCCGGTTTTCGCTGGACCAGACGGTAAGTGACAAACTGAAAGTTGGATTAAATGCGAACTACGCGTACAGCGAAGCATATGGCACGCCGATTTCGGCCACCAACTTCTATGCTTCTGCCACCACTTTGTATTCCGTTTGGGGTTTCCGCCCCACCACCAGTATTTCGGGCCGCGACAGTGCGGTAAATCTGCTGGATGAATTTTACGATCCGGGGAACGAGCTGGCCAACAACCAGGATTATCGCGTGAACCCTTATCAACATATACAAAACCAGCTGACGCTGAATAAAGAACACGTACTGAACGCCAACGCGTATCGAGTATGGTATTATTAAAGACCTGACGCTGCGCGTAGCCGGTGGTATCAACGTTTGGAACCGCGAACTGGATGTATTTAACAACTCCAAAACACAATCGGGCAGTAAATGGAATTCTAACGGCGTAAACGGTTTAATAGAGTTTCGCCCGGCTTCCACCGGAGAACAGAGGCGGGATTAAATTACCGCAAGCGCTGGAACAAAGTACACAACTTTACCGCGCTCGCACTGTTCGAGGCGCAGGGTAACAAATCCGCTACCCGCAGATTATCAGCCACCCAGATCCCGAATGAAGAATTAGGATTGGATGGGATAGACCTGGCGCCAGCGGCTAACACCACGCTTATATCTTCCGCTTCTTCCTGGTCCATGGCCTCCATGGTTGCCCGCGTGAATTACGATTATCAGTCGAGGTATTTATTTTCTGCTTCCATGCGTGCGGATGGTTCTTCTAAATTCGCACCCGGCAAAAGATGGGGATACTTTCCCGCGGCTTCCGCGGCATGGCGCTTCAGCTCAGAGCCTTTCATGAAATCGTTGCGCGTGTTGTCTGACGGTAAATTACGTGTAGGTTATGGTGCTTCGGGTAACAACCGCGTAGGTGATTTTGCTTACCTGCCGCAGCTGCAACTGACCAGCCGCAACTTCTGGTATTCTGCCGGCAACGCGCCGCTGAGCATTGGTTCTTATATCCAATCAGCCGGCAACCCTAACCTGCAATGGGAAACCAATGAACAAACGAATATCGGGCTGGATCTCGCCTTCTTCCGCACCAGCCGCCTGTCTGTAACGATAGACGCTTATCACCGTACCACGCGCGACCTGCTGCTGAACGCGGCGCTGCCCTACGGTATTGGTGTAGAGAGCGGATTTGGTTTGAAGAACATTGGTAAACTGCAGAACAGGGGATTGGAATTTACCGTAGTAGGTGTGATCGTGGAGAAGAAAAACTTCAACTGGAGCAGCAACTTTAATATCAGCTTTAACAGGAATAAAATACTGGAACTCACCGAGGGACAAACATCCATCCTTTCCGGTAACGGTACTTTCTTCAATACCACTTATTCCAGCCTGTTTCCTTACATCTCTGTAAAGGGCCGTCCGATGGGCGAAATGTACGGGTTGCAGTTTGATGGTGTGTATCAATACTCCGATTTTGACCTGATGCCCAACGGTACTTATTTACTGAAGGCCGATGTGGCAACCAACGGTGCTGCGCGTACAGCGATCCGTCCGGGTGATATAAAGTACAAAGACCTGAATGGCGATCTGCAGGTGAACAACCAGGACCTTACCATTATCGGCAGCGGTCTGCCGAAACATACCGGTGGTTTCAGCAACAACTTCGTGTATAATAACTTTGATCTGAACGTCTTGTTCCAGTGGTCTTACGGCAATGATCTGATCAACGGCAACCGTTACGTGTTCGAAGGTGGTTTGGTGAACAATCCTAACCTGAACCAGATGGCGAGTTATGCGAACCGCTGGACGCCAACGAATCCGAGCAACACCATGTTCCGTGCCGGTGGCATGGGCAACGCGGCCTACTCTTCCCGCGTGGTAGAAGATGGCTCTTACCTGAAACTGCGGACGGTTTCGCTGGGTTACAATGTACCCGTGGCGATACTGAAACGAGCGAAGATCAAGAACATCAGGATCCATACTTCCGCGCAGAACCTGTACACCTGGTCAAGGTACTCGGGCACTGATCCCGAAGTATCGGGCAGGGACGGCAACCTTACGCCTGGCTTCGACTATGCGGTGTACCCGCACTCACTGTCTTATGTGGCCGGCATAAACGTAACCCTCTAAACTGAAGAACATGAAACGCATTTGGATATTAGCAATAGCTCTGGCAGGGTTCAGCTCCTGTAATAAATTCCTCGATACAAAACCATCCGACTTCTATTCTTCCACGAACTATTACGAAACGGAAGCACAGTTGCAGCAGGCGCTCAACGGCGTATACAGTAACCTGATGCGCTCTGAATTATACGGCCAGGTGATGGGTTTCAACTTCACCACGACAACGGATGAAGTTATGTCTAACCGCACGGCGGACGGCGATACCCGCGGCCTGCGTTACAACTACGACGCATCGCAAACGTACGTGGCCGGCATCTGGAAGAGCTGTTACGTAGGCATCCGCAACATCAACTCTTTACTGGAAAATATCAATAAACCAACCATGGATTCTGCCCGCCGCAACATCATCAAAGGGCAGGCGCTTTTTCTGCGCGGTTACTATTATTTCCTGCTGACGAGCAACTACGGTGATGTACCGCTTGTGTTAAGAACGCTGGCGATCAACGAAGTAAATTTCCCGGCGGCCACCCAGAAACAGGTGTACGAGCAGGTGGAAAAAGATATGAAAGAAGCGGAGGTATTATTGAAAGACTATACCGTGGCTAAAGTGGGTTACAACGATGTGGTAACGCTTACGGCGGTGCAGGCAGTACTGGCGCGCGTGTATATCTATTGGGCAGGTTATCCGCAACGCGATGTATCAAAATATAAAGACGTAATTACCTATTGCGATAAAGTGATCACTTCCGGTTTGCATGCGTTGAACCCGGACTACCGCCGTATTCACAAATCTTTCCCGCGATCAGTATGATGTGAAGGAAAGCATCTGGGAGCTGGGTTCGCAAGGCGCTGCGCCAGGTGTGGCGAACAAGAGCGGTAACGATATCGGCAACTTTGTAGGTATACAATCTGCCATCGTAGCGGCTGATACCAGCTCTTATTCTTCAGCTGCCTGGGTGTGGGTAACCCGCAAACTGTATGATTCCTACCAGGTAGATGCGGCCAGTACGGCAACACCGAATAAATCATCGTTAGACATTCGCCGCGACTGGAACTGTGCGAACTACATTTACAGCGGTACGCCCCGTGTAAAAACAGCCCGTACTTCTCCCTGGATGATGTGTGCTGGCAAGTTCCGTCGCGAACTGGCCCCGCAATCGATCCGCAATACCAATGGTGTGGGTGGTACCTATAACATCAACTGGCCGGTGATCCGGTATTCGGATGTGTTGCTGATGCGTGCGGAAGCGGAGAACCAGGAGAACGGTCCGGGTAATGCTTATCAATACATTAATGAAGTTAGAAGGAGGGCATATGGTTTAATGAACGGCAACGTCGTTAAATCAATCACCGTCACTACTGCGGGAAGTGGTTATACGACTGCGCCAACAGTAACGATCTCCGGCGGTGGCGGCAATGGCGCTACGGGCACAGCGGTGATCACCAGCGGCGGCGTAAGCGGCATTTACCTGAGCAGTCCTGGCGCGCTTACCGCGGGTTCTTATTACACATCGGCGCCCACCGTGGTTATTGGTACCTTCTGGACGCCGGGCGTAACTTACAACACCGGTACACAGATCACGAATGGCGGTCGCTTGTACACGGTGACAACGGCAGGTACTTCTACGACTACACCACCAACACATACTTCCGGTTCATCTGCAGCTGCGGTAACAGGTGCTGTATTTGCCTATGCAGGTATTGCGGCAACCGCTACAGCCACCATCACCAGCGGTAATGAATATATGCTGACGGCCGGTCTGGACAAAGCAGGTTTTCAACTGGCGATCCGTGATGAACGTATGCGTGAATTATGTTTCGAAGCATTGCGCAAAGCAGACCTGATCCGCTGGGGCAACTTCGTTAACGATATGGCCGAATTTGCGGTGTATGCCACCGGAAATGGCGCCAGCGTTACCGCTACCGGTAATGTGAACGGGCTGGCCGGTGTACGTAACGTATCCGCAAGACACGTATTGCTTCCCATACCTACCTACGAACTGAACCTGAACCACGAACTGAAACAAAATCCAGGCTGGTAACAGCTGTTTAAAACTTATGAAGATGAAACGATATCTCCTAATCATATGTGCTTTCGCTGCTGCATCCTGCTCTAAGGAAATTAAAGTAGATGCGCCGTCGTTCAACGTGTCGCTGGACCGCACGCTGCTCGTAGCGGACACCTTTACGTACCGCGTAGGCGACACCACGAAGTTTCAATTTGCCGGCAGCGCTGCCAACATTGCCTTTTATTCGGGCGAAGTAGGCAAGCGTTATGAAAGCCGGGCCCCGAGTAAACTGCTGGGTAAAGTCATCCTGTCTTTTTCCTCGACCGCGCAATATGGCAACCAGGCGAATACCTTAAAAGTGCTGGCGATCAGTAAACTGAATACCGCTGATTCTGCTGCGGTGGTTAATGCGCCATGGACGGACATCACCTCCCGTACACCGCTTGCCACCAGTGCTACACTGGTGAACACAGGCGCGGTAGATCTTACCGATCTTGTAACCGGTGCGGAGGACTCGCTATTCATTGCGCTGAAGTATAGTGGCGTAACAGGCAGTACACAGCGTACGTGGACCATCACGAACTGGACCGTGAGTAACGTACTGGCCGATCGCACAGTGCCGTTAAGCACGCTGGCGGACGATGTGGCCTACTGGACACGTTACTCCGACATCTGGAATCCGGCAACGCCCGCTGGAACCCCGGTGCCAGCAGCCTGGCGCTTACCGGCGGCGACGCCAATGCGGCTACCAAAACGAGCTGGATCATCACCAAACCGCTGCGCGTAGGCCGCATACCGCCGGATGTAAGCACCGGCATCAAAAGTATCGTAGACCCCGACAGGGAAGAATATATGTACACCTACACTACCCCAGGCGTGTACAAAGCCACCTTTGTTGCGTTTAACCACTCCGTGGACGAAAGCAAATCTGTAGTAAGACAATTAGTTATTAAAGTGATACCATAAACAACATGAAACCATTGCTCTGTATCCTGGCTGCAGCCAGCCTGCTCGCATTCGGCGGCGACAGGAAAGAAAAAGAATTCATCAGCGATAACTTTGGCTACGCGCAAACGCAGCTGAAGAACATGCTGAAGGATACTGAAACCCGCGACGCCCTCGCTTTTCCGCGCACTACGGACAAAGCGGGCAAAATGACAACGACCAATATGTACGACTGGACACCGGGATTTTTCCCCGGCAGCCTGTGGTATGCATACGAAGGCACCAAAGATCCACAACTGCTGGCGGAAGCCACGAAGTGGACCGAGAAACTGGAGCCGCTGAAAGATTTCACTAAACACCACGACCTCGGTTTTATGGTGTATTGCAGTTATGGCAATGCCTACCGCATTACCGGCAAGCAGGAATATAAAGACATATTGATACAGTCCGCGAAATCGTTGAGCACGAGGTTTAACCCGGTGACAGGCAGCATCAAATCGTGGAACGCGTTTAAAACATGGCATGGAGAACAGATGTACTATTTTCCCGTGATCATCGATAACATGATGAACCTGGAGTTATTGTTCTTCGCCTCCAAAGCTTCCGGTGATAACACTTTCCGTGACATTGCCATTAAACATGCAGAGACCGCGATGAAGAACCAGATCCGCAAGGATTACAGCTCTTATCACGTAGTATGTTACGATACCACGAATGGTAAAGTACTGGCCCGCGAAACAGCACAGGGATATGCCGATAACTCTACCTGGTCACGCGGACAGGCATGGGGTATTTATGGATTTACGATGGTGTACCGCGAAACGAAAGACAAACGTTTCCTGAAAACTGCCGAAGGTATGGCCGACTGGTTCCTGAATAACAAAAATCTGCCTGCGGACATGGTGCCTTACTGGGACTTCAACGTACAGCAAACCGGCTATACACCGGGCGTGCGTTCCAATGCTACCAAAGTGCGGGAGAAATACAGGGATGCATCTGCTGCAGCTATCGTAGCTTCTGCTTTATTCGAACTAAGTGATTATGTAGGTAAGACGAAAGGCGACAAATACCGCGAAGCGGGTAAAAAGATGCTGCGCTCACTGGCGGGTCCTGCTTACCGCGCAGACCTGGGCGCAAATGGCAACTTCATGATCAAACATTGTGTGGGCAGCATTCCGCATAATGGCGAAATCGATGTGCCACTGGTGTATGCCGACTACTACTTCCTGGAAGCACTGCAACGCTACCAGCGTACTTTATAGTGAATTATGTGTCCAAGAACGAAGGGCTGACCGTCATGGTCAGCCCTTTTTATGAACGCTTATCTTCTTTTTCTTTTAACGTGTGTGGTGGTGGTCCGGCTTGCCTTGCGGCCATTCCTTCCTTCTACGGTGGTGGTGCGTTTAGTAGTTCTTACTGCGCTGCCGTTGCGGGTGCTTCGATAATGCGTAACCTTCGCAACATTGTTGGTATGCACGGTGACCGACGTAACACGTACCGGGCGATAGATGCGCGGTGCCGCCACCACGCGGCGGGTGTGCACCACTACATAATGCGGATGATAATGGTAGCGGTAGGGGCGGTATACGGCCCAGGTCATGGGGCGCCATGGGCGGAACCATACCGGGCGGGCGGCCCAGCTCCGGGCGATACCCATAATGTGTAAGCCGGCGCATATACGAAACGTACAGCAGGCCACCCCCATACATTTACGATCACCGCGTCTGGGCTTGGCCCATTATGGCTGCCATAGCGGTTTAGCGGGAAGTCGTTGAAAGCCACGCCTTCATCTTCGGGCTCCACGATCGTTTCTTCTCCAAAAATATCTTCATCACCCACGATCTGGATCACGGCTTGTTTGTCACCTGTTCTTTCCAGTTCGATCACCGCAATGTCCTGGCTTTCGGTAGATGACACTAGCGCCTGAAGAATAAATATCTGTGTATTATTTTCCTTTTTGTTGATGACGCGGATATAGTCAATATCGCCATCGCCATTCAGGTCGAGATTGTTTACCTTGTTAGATTCCGTATTGAGCGCCTGCTCAAATGCTTCGGGCGAAGCGGCTTTTTTGAACAGGTCCAGCGCGCCGTCCAGGCTAAAATTATCGCCGGGCAGGCCGGTTGCTTCGGCGTCCTGCGCGGAGGTTGCAGTGGCGGTAAACAGGCCGGCAACGAGTAGGGTGGAGAAATATCGCATCATCATAAAAAACGCATTGGTTGTTAAAGAGACTGCGTGATGAGGCGAAAAGTTTAACCGCGTGGGCAAAAAAATCCCGGGAAGCAACGCTCCCCGGAATTATCATATTATTACTACACTTTGGCGTGTTGCCGGCGACCGGCGTAAATGTAGTTAATGAGCAGTGCGATGATAAGGATCAGCAATCCGAAAAATTCACGGGTATCTTCGATCCATGGTTTCTCTGCTTTCATGGTTTCGGCGATGTTCTGAGCATCATGATTAGTTGCCCAATCTACCACACCATCTTTTGTGAAAAATAGATAACTGGCATATACCAGGTACAGGAAGATGCCCGACAGGTAAGCGCCCCTGTAATAACGATCCGTAGCCGCCAGTCCGCACATGAGTGCGCCATAACCATAGATGGGCATCCACAACCATGGATCAGGATCGTTGTATTGCAAGGCTGCGAACAGAATAAATATTAAAGTAAAAAATATGTTGAAGACCTTCATAAGATTAGAATGATATTAAATTTTGAAACAGGGCGTAAACTTACGTAAAAACGATAAAAACAATTCGTAAGTTTGCACTATATTAGAGCACGAGGTACTAGACTATTTGACTTTGTTTTGAGGAGATGATACGTTCAGGTGAGCGCGATATTTGTCTTTTTGATTATATTGCATCAGCAAACAACAGTTAGTGAACTGCGTTTTTCAGATATTTACTGCAAGCAAAAGTATACCAACAAAGAGATTTACACATAAATCGCCGTGTTAAAATTGTTAGCAGACCTAACCGTAAGGTTAAGATCGGCTTAAAATTATCCTGGTTACTAATCAGGTTTTAGAATGGCGGAAGGAGAGGCACTTGTGCCTCTCTTTTATTTTATACCACATCCCTTGCCCGCCAGACTTTTCCAAATTTATCCAATGTTGATACTTTTTTATCTTGATTTGATCCCGTGAGAATGCCTCATAACCTATGTTATTAAAGTATCAGAGTTTTTCTCCCACGTTCATGTGATGAAGTGTTGAGGTCGCTGTTGGGTGCCGCCAATCGTCCGTCCATAGAGCTATCCACGTATTTTTTGCCCCATCTTTTCTAAACTTAAGTTAACTTAGCAAGCGTACAGATAAGGCTGTTTTTAGTCGGATATTAACTCAATGACCAATTTAAATTAAGGCGTGCATGGATTATGTTTATGATAAGGATAGAATGAGTGCACTGCTGTACGGAGCTATTACAGCAACAGCCGGCCCAAAGGCTGAAGAGTGGCTGCGTCAGCGGGAGGAAGTGTGGCGGCAGACGGGGGCGATGCAGCAGTATAATCTTACCTTTTCGGCGATATCAAGATTCGTTGGTAAATCGATCATTCACCGGAAGATGCGGAGACTGGCTTTACCATTAAAGGTTGGCCGGCAGATAGGGTGGCGCGTGTGTGGTGGTTGTTGCAATTGCCTGCTACCGATAAACCGGCGTACATTAAACATATAGAAACCTTGTTCGATACAGCGGAGATGAACGAACTCGCCGCATTGTACAGCGCGCTGCCGCTGCTCGCATTTCCCGAAGCATGGACATTGCGCACTGCAGAAGGTATCCGCTCCAACATTGGCACCGTGCTCGAAGCCATTATGCTGAACAATCCATATCCGGCGCAGCACTTAAGCGAAGCTGCCTGGAACCAGCTGGTACTGAAAGCCATCTTTACCGACAAACCCGTGGGCCGCATCATTGGTCTCGATCAACGGGCCAACGCTACCTTAGCCGCTGTGCTGGTCGATTACGCGCACGAGCGCTGGGCAGCAGGCCGGACGGTGAACCCGATGTTGTGGCGACTGGTGGCGCCCTTCGTAAATGAAACGTCGTTTAATGATATAAAAAGAGTGTGGAACTCTGAACAGACTATCGAAAGAGAAGCAGCCGCCCTGGCTTGTGCGCACGCCAACTTTGCGCCGGCCCGGGAACTGTTGTTGCAAGATCCCGCGTTAAAAGCAGAGATTGACGGGGATATCTTAAACTGGGATGTAATTACCGCGAAATTGAATTGATTGGTTTGCCTGGCAAACGACTTAGAAACTACTTGAATTATGTGTTGCAGTCACGAACTTACTGAAAAAGACCTGGCGCCAATTAACGCCAACCCTATATTCATGGAGAAAATCAAAGGCATGCGTTTCTTCGATCCGCATGTGCACATGACCTCCCGGACTACTGACGACTACCAGGCCATGGCGGATGCTGGTGTGGCAGCAATCATTGAGCCCGCCTTCTGGCTGGGCCAGCCACGCACCGGTGTCGATACTTTCCGCGATTACTTCAACAGTCTTATCGGCTGGGAACGATTCCGCTCCTCGCAGTTTGGTATTAAACATTACTGCACCATCGGCCTTAATTCGAAAGAAGCCAATAACGAGCGCCTGGCCGAACAGGTGATGGAAATTCTTCCCCTCTTTATCTATAAAGAGGGTGTAGTGGGTGTAGGTGAAATCGGCTTTGATGACCAGACGCCGGCAGAAGATAAATACTACCGTGCGCAGCTGGAGCTGGCGAAAGAGGCGATGTTGCCGGTGCAGATACACACACCACACCGCGATAAAAAACAGGGTACTACCCGCAGTATGGACATTGCCATCGAACACGGATTAAACCCGGGTATGGTGATCGTGGACCACAACAACGAGGAAACGGTGAAAGAGGTGCTCGACCGTGGTTTCTGGGCGGCTTTCACCATTTATCCATTTACCAAAATGGGAAATGAAAGGATGGTGGAAATCGTGAAACAATATGGCAGCGAGCGTATCATGATCAACTCGGCCGCCGACTGGGGCATCAGCGATCCGCTGGCAGTGCCTAAAACCGCGGCGTTGATGTTGGAAAGAGGTGTCAGCACAAAAGATATTGAACTGGTATGTTACCAGAATGCGATTGACGCTTTCGCACAAAGCGGGCAGATTGACGTCAGTGAATTTGAGACAGTGAAACAAATTGACCAGAATCTTAAGTACAATGGCAGCAGCGTGCTGCGTGGCGGTCAGGCACCGCGCGTGGATAAAAACGCCACCATTATACGGTAGGCGATGTTGTTAAAACAATGAAAAACCCTGATTTAGGAGTGAGTTACATTGGTAATAAGTTATTGGGATACCTGCGCCTGATGCGACCTGCAAATATCGTTACAGCAGTAGCCGATATCCTGGCGGGCATCGCTATCTCCGGCTTCTGGCAGGTGCCGCACACCTTTACGGCCGATTGGCTGCTGCCGGTGCTTTGCCTGGCGCTCGCCACCTGCGGACTGTATGGTGGCGGCGTGGTATTTAATGATGTTTTTGACGCCCAGCTGGATAGTACCGAGCGCCCCGAGCGTCCTATTCCCAGCGGCATCGTATCCAAAACGCAGGCGGTGATACTGGGCATTTACCTGCTCTCTATCGGCGTGCTGGCGGCTTTTACGGTAAACCCTACCGCGGGGTTCCCGGCGCTGCTGACGGCAGCAGCCGCGTTGATTTATAACAAATGGGGCAAACACCGGGACGTGCTCGGCCCGATCAATATGGGCATTTGCCGCGGCCTTAACCTGCTGCTTGGTATGAGCATCACCGGCGACGATGCCCTGCTGCAATTCGGCTGGCTGGCCCTGGTGCCCGTACTTTATATCGGCGCTATCACCATGATCAGCCGTGATGAAGTACACGGTGGCAAAACCGGCCCGCTGAAAACAGCGGCGCTGATGTATGGCATCGTTTGTTTAACAATACTGGGCATAGCGGCCATGCAGCACCGCATCGTGGAAGCGTTGCCGTTCGTGGCGCTGTTTTCCTTTTTAATTTATAAACCGTTGCTGAAAGCGATGAAAGAACCAACTGGTCCAAATATCGGCAAGTCCGTAAAAGGTGGCATTATTGCGTTAATCGTGATGAATGCAGCTTGGGCTACTGCGTTTGCAGGTGTTGTACCGGGATTGATCATATTGGCGTTGCTGCCGGTGTCGATCGGGCTGGGGAAGGCGTTTGCGGTGACGTGATTGTTTAGATGTTCTTGTATAAAAAAGCGTTCGCTATGGGATAGTGAACGCTTTTTTTTATTAATCCAATAACCCCCGCTTCATCGCCTCCTTCACTAACCCGGCCGTATTCTTCACCGCCAGTTTCTGTGTTAAATTCAGTCGGTGCGTTTCCACCGTACGAAGACTGATAAAAAGCTTTTCCGCGATCTGCTGGTTCGTATACTCCTCCGCAATCAACTTCAGGATTTCACTTTCACGGCGGGTGAGGGGAATCTCGTACGGCGTACGTTTTTGACCGGTAATGATCTCGTTGAGCAGGCTGCTTTTAATAGATTCGTCAAGGTACTGCTGGCCATTGTACACGGTTTCAATGGCTTTTAACAGCGTGGGTTGATCGGTGTTTTTGAGCAGGTAACCTGCGGCGCCGTTGCGCAGCATTTGTTTGATATAATGCGATTCGGTGAAGTTCGTGAGGGCGATGATGCCTGTTTCCGGCGACACCTTGTGCACCTTGCGGCACAATTCCATGCCGTCGATTTCGGGCATCTGGATGTCCAGCAGCACTACATCCGGTTTATACAGGTCCAGTTCGTCCAATAGTTTGTTGCCGTCCTGGGTATCGAATACGATCTCGATATGCTGGTAAGGCGCCAGCATTGTTTTAAGTCCGTTAATGACCAGCAGGTGGTCGTCTACAATGGCGATTTTAATCTTCATGATAGTTGATTTTGTTCGGTTACTTCTACTTCCAGTCTTTCGGTGTCAAACTCTATATAAGCGGTGGTTCCCTGTCCGGTGGCGGCTTCTATTTCCAGGCTGCCGTTAAGCGCGCGGATGCGCGATTGCAGGCTGTTGAGGCCCATGCCGTTTTTGCCGGTCGATTGCTGATCAAATCCTACTCCGTTATCTTCTACCGTAATGGTGAGCAGTTGTCCGTGCTGGCTAAGCTGCACCAGGGCTGACGTGGCGCGGGAGTGTTTGATGATATTGTTTACTAACTCCTGTACAATCCGGTAAACGGACAGCTCAAAGTTAGGCTTAAATCGCCTGATATTCCCGGTGCCGTAAAAACTGATCTGCAATGTTTGCGCATGGCTGATGTTTTTGCAGAAAATCTGTAATGCTTCGGCCAGTCCGTAACGCGTGAGCATCTCCGGCATGAGGTTGTGCGCGGTTTTGCGCACTTCGCCCACGGCTTCATCGAGCAGACCGAGTGCATGCCCGAAAGCGGGCGATTCGCGCAGCGACTCCGATTCCTGGCGGATGGCGGAGAAATGCATTTTTACGGCCGATAACATGCCGCCTACGCTGTCGTGCAGGTCTTTGGAGATACGCGTACGTTCGCGCTCTTCGCCCTGGATAAACGACTCGAGCAGCTGTACTTCCTTTTCCTTGCGCAGGGTTTGCAGTCGTTGGATATGCAGTTTTTGACGGTACCGGAACTTCATGAAGAATATACCGGCCACCACGAATAACAGCGCCATGATCAGCCCGATGATGATCAGCCATTTATTTTTTGCCTGTAACTGTTGTTCCTTTTGCGTGATCGTCAGTTTTTTTTCTGCCAGGTCTTTATCCTTGATGGCGGTTTGCGAAATGATTTCCTGCTGCATCACGTGCTTGCGGGTATCGTCGCTCATCAGCGAATCGTTGAGCGTTTCGTAGAGTTTGCGGAATGCGAGTGCGGCGCCCAGTTGATTCAGCGCTTCCTTGTTTTCTGCTGCTACTTTGTACGTGATCCTCAGTTCGTATCCCGCATTGATGGCTTTGCCCAGTGCGATGGTTTGCTGCAGGAAGTCGTCTGCTTCCTGGTAACGCTTCATCTGGTGCAGCGTGGTGCTGAGTCCCATCAGCGCGTACATGCGGTGCTCAGGCGCCTGGAACGTGTCGGTGATATTGCGGGCTTCATAAAAAGATCCAGCGCCTGCTGGTTGCGTCCTTTCTCCGAATCGATGCTGGCGAGGTTGAGCAGTCCGTCGAGGATGATGGTCATATCGTTCAGCTGTTTGCCGAGCGCGATCACCTCGTGGTATTTTTCGAAAGATTGATTGTAGTGTCCAAGTTGTGCTTCCGCGGCTGCTACGTTGATGAGGCTGGAGGCCATGCTGAATTTATCGTTCAGCTGCCGGGCCAGTTCGTAGCCGCGGTTGGCGTATTCGAGGCTTCGCTGTGTTTCGTCGAGGCTCATAAACACGGATGACAGGTTATTATAGAGCAGGCGGCGCATCTGGTTGTCTTTCAGTTTTTCCGCCAGTTCCAGCGCCGTGAGGTAGTTGGAGGCCGCGATTTTGAAGTTGCCCAGGCTTTGCTGTTCGCTGCCTACGTTGTTGTAGGCTTTGATCATATTGGGCTCATCTTTCAATTGCTGGTAGATGGCGAGGGCTTCTTCGGTAAGCGCCAGCGCCTGCTGGTAATCGCCTTTGGCGTGCAGGTGCGGGATGTATAATGAGGCGTAAGCGGCCACGCCCTTCAGGTAGTTGATCTGCTTTGCCACTGCTCGTCCCTTGTTCAGGTAAAACATGGCGGAGTCGATCATGCCGTTGGGCAGACTTTCCGCGTAGCGGTAACAAGTATTGACCATGGCCGTATCCTGCTGGTTACGCTGGATAATACGCAGCAGGCTGTCGCGATAACGTGTAGACTGCCCGTGAACGTGGCTGGCAATAAGGATGGGCAGATACATCCACCCAAATAACAAAAAAGATTTATTGAGCAATTTCATATTAGCTGTTGCGCATGGGGTTACCGTTAATCGTCCTCCGTAGTAATACGGAGTCGTAAAATTCGGTAATTCCGCTAACAAACGCAAACCGCGCCCAGCTTATTTTTGCATCATCATTCAAGGATATGGTAAGAACAAAAACGGACCGTAAACAGGACAGGTAAACAGTCTGACAGTTCAACCACCATTTTTGACATGTCGTTGCTGTAATTCTTCAATTGATACTTGGAGAAGGCTGAAAAAGGAAGGTTGACCTCATCGATAAGAAATTGAAAAACAGCCCGCAGCAACGACATTTTTTAACAGATTTTTTACATTCACGACCCCCAAATACGTCCATTGCCCCAAAGCGTCCATTGCCCCAAAGCGTCCATTGACCCCCAATGCATCCATTAACCCCGAAAGCATCCATTAACCCCGGATACACAAGTAGTTTGGTGAAATTCATCCGTTGACCCTGACCCCAAAAAGAAGCTGCATATAGATAGAAGGCCAAACTCTATCAAAAGTCGGATAAGGCTTGCGTCTGCAAGCCTTTATTTTTTTTTTTTTAAAGCCGCCCGGAGCTTCCGTTTACCGCAGGTGTAAATATTACGCCGGACAACCCCGTTTTTGTAATTTTATCCCTACATTTAAT
The DNA here is from genome assembly GCF_023156195.1 of Chitinophaga sedimenti. GTDB lineage: Bacteria > Bacteroidota > Bacteroidia > Chitinophagales > Chitinophagaceae > Chitinophaga > Chitinophaga sedimenti. The sequence continues at coordinate 4,052,222 of NZ_JAKUKA010000001.1, read as the reverse complement.
TACCTATAAAGAGGGGTTGGAGTTATTGTCATGGCTTATATTCAGCAATCATTCAGTGTAAAATTCGAGTACAGGGTATTCTTTACAGAAAAGATTTTTGATTCTTCCAACAGCACATTCGCTGATTTTCTGGAGGCGCAGGCAGCCGAGGGAATCCGGAAAAAGCTGCTTTTCATTATCGATGAAGGGGTTACAGCAAAACATGGCTACCTGCAGGAGCAGATCACTGCGTATTGCGAGCAGCTCGACAATTTTGAGCTGGTGCAGGATATCGTGGTGGTGCCGGGGGAGGCGGCCAAAAACGACCTTCAGTTATTCTACTGGCTTATTAATGAATTGGAGAAATACGCGATCGATCGTCACTCCTACGTGATCGGTATCGGGGGCGGCTCTGTGCTGGACCTGGTAGGTTACGTAGCGGCAGTGTCGCACCGGGGCGTAAAACATATTCGCATTCCTACCACCGTACTGTCGCAAAACGATAGCGGCGTAGGGGTGAAAAATGGTATTAACTACCATGGCAAAAAGAACTTTTTGGGTTCGTTTGCACCACCGGTGGCCGTATTTAATGATGCCTTTTTCCTGACAACGCTGCACGAGCGCGACTGGCGTTCGGGTATGACGGAAGCGGTGAAAGTGGCGCTGATCAAAGACGCCGGTTTCTTTGAATGGATGGAAGCCAATGCAACAAAGTTGTCTATGGGCGATTTGCCGGCCATGCAGCAGCTGATTTACCGTTGTGCGGCCCTGCATATGGCGCACATAGGTGGCGCCGGCGATCCGTTCGAGAGCGGCAGTTCGCGGCCGCTGGACTTTGGCCACTGGAGCGCGCACAAACTGGAGCAGCTGTCTGATTTTGAGCTTCGCCATGGCGAAGCGGTATCCATCGGCATTGCACTGGACAGCGTGTATTCGTTCCTGCTGGGTTGGTTAAGTGAAGATGAGTTGCTGCGTATTATCAACCTGCTGAAACAATTAAGGTTGCCGTTATACCACCCGCTGCTGGAAGCAGATGAAGACGAAGATAACCCCGGTGTGGTGGCTGGCCTGGAAGAGTTCCGCGAACACCTCGGCGGACAGTTGACGATTTCTTTACTGAGGGCCATTGGCAGGGGAGAGGAAGTGCATGTAATGGATACGGACCTGTTGCAGCGGGCAATGACCATGCTGCGTGATAATTGGTAATCATCCTGCCTTGTTGTTTGTTAGCCGCGATGCCCTGGGAGGCTGTCGCCGCAATTTAGCTTAATACAAGAACGCAAAACAACAGAGATGCAAACGTTTCATGGACACCTCACCTATTGTACTAATATCCACGCCGGCGAAAGCTGGCCGGACCATTTTGCGCAGCTGAAGCGGTACGTTCCGTCCGTTAAAGCGCAGGTGTCGCCCAATAAACCATTTGGCATCGGCCTGCGGCTGGCTAACTTGGCGAGCCTTGAACTTTCGAAAGAAGAACACCTTTCGGAATTTAAACAATGGCTGAAAGAACAAGACTGTTATGTATTTACCATGAATGGCTTTCCGTACGGGGGATTTCATCATGTTAAAGTGAAAGATATGGTGCATGCGCCGGACTGGACCACCGCCGACCGCGTGCAATACACGATCCGCCTTTTCCGCATCCTGGCGGCTTTGCTGCCGGAGGGCATGGAGGGCGGCATTTCCACCAACCCGCTTTCATATAAATACTGGGCGAAAAACGAGGAAGAAAAGTCTAACGTGATCGAAACCGCAACGCTGAATATGTTGCAGGTGTTGGAGCAACTGGTGCGCATACACCGTAGCGGCGGCCCGTTGATGCACCTCGATATTGAGCCGGAGCCGGATGGCATGCTCGAGAATTCGAAGGAGTACATCGACTGGTATTTCCAATATCTCCGGCAATGGGTGTGCCCGTGATCGCGGAGAAATTTTCGGTATCGGATGATGAAGCGGTGAAGATCATCAAATCGCATATTCAATTGTGTTACGACGTGTGCCACTTTGCGGTGATGTATGAGGATCCTTTGGTGGTGCTGGAAAGAATGCATTTTTACGGGTTAAAAACGGGTAAAGTGCAGATCAGTGCGGCGCTGAAAGGTGTGTTGGGTAAAGGCGCGCAGCGTGCGGATGTGGTGGACAATTTTAAAACATTTAACGAAGCAGTATACCTGCACCAGGTAATTGGCCGGCAAACGAACAACAAACTGGTGCATTACCCCGACTTGCCGGAGGCGCTGGCCGATGCGCAAAACCCGGAGGTGGAGGAATGGCGCGCACACTTCCATGTGCCCGTGTTCCGCACTGACTTCGGCGCACTCACCTCTACCCGCGAAGACATTTCGCGTGTGCTGGCCAGGCAGGTGGGCAAGCCCTTTACACAACATCTCGAAATAGAAACATATACCTGGGAAGTATTACACCCTTCATTAAAGCTGGAGATGGACCAGTCCATTGCCCGCGAAATGAAATGGGTGTTGCAACAATTGGAATCGTAATTTAGTAGCAAGCGCCTATCCGATGAGAAAAACTGTAGTTATAGATGTTGTAGGATTATCTTCTTCGCTGATTGGCAAACACACGCCTTTCCTTGAACAGTATGTCCGGAAACACCATCTGAACACCATTCAACCTATGCTGCCGGCCGTTACTACCGCCGTACAAAGTACTTACATCACCGGCGAGTGGCCGGCCGAACACGGCATCGTGGGCAACGGCTGGTACGATCATGAAGACGCCGAAATCAAATTCTGGAAACAATCGAACCACCTGGTGCAGTCTGAAAAGATCTGGGACCGCGCGCGTCGCATGGATCCGACCTTTACGGTAAGCAAAATGTTCTGGTGGTACAATATGTATTCTTCTGCCGATTACTCCGTAACGCCGCGTCCGCAATACCTGTCCGATGGCCGCAAGGCGCCCGACTGTTACGCGCATCCCGCATCGTTACGCGATCATTTGCAGGAGAAGCTCGGCACGTTCCCGTTGTTCCAGTTCTGGGGACCGGGCGCCAATATAAAATCTACCCAATGGATTGCGGATGCATCCATTGAAACCGATAAACTCTACAACCCGACATTAACGCTAATTTACCTGCCGCACCTGGATTACTGCCTGCAGAAATTCGGGAACGACTTTACCAAAATCAGTAAAGAATTGGGAGAAGTAGATGGGGTGTGCAAACAACTCGTGGAGTACTACGAGGGACAAGGCGCACAGATTATTTTCCTTTCTGAATATGGTATTACAGATGTGAGTCAGCCTATCCACATCAACCGCATCCTGCGGCAGGAGGGACTGATAGCTGTGCGCGAAGAACGTGGCACCGAATTGCTGGATGCCGGCGCCTCCAAGGCTTTCGCGGTGAGCGATCACCAGTGTCGCATGTGTACGTGAATGATCCGTCGGTGTGCAAAAAGGTGCGCAGCATTCTAGAAAACGTGCCGGGCGTTGCGGAGGTACTGGACCGGGAGGGCAAACGCAAACACCACATCCATCATCGCCGTTCGGGCGACTTTGTACTCATCGCCGATCAGCAAAGTTGGTTTACCTATTACTATTGGTTAGATGATGCCCGCGCACCGGACTTCGCGCGCATCGTAGACATACACCGCAAACCTGGTTACGACCCGGTGGAGATGTTCATGAACCCGGCCGATCCGCTGGTGAAACTGAAAGCGGGCTTCAAATTATTAAAAAAAAACTCGGCTTCCGTTACCTGATGAACGTAATTCCGCTGGACGCTACTTTGATAAAAGGTTCACACGGGAGCGTGGGTACACCTGCGCAGTTCCATCCTGTACTGATTACGCCGCGGAGTACGGGGGATCGGGAGGTGGAGGCAACGCAGGTGTATGATGTGATTTGGCGGGCGTTGATGGGGGAATAGTCCTTCTATTACGTCATTGCGACGCGCTGGCGAAGCAACCCTCGTGTGCGCGCTTTGCATTGCCGTTATTACAAAGTAATCTCCGTTCCCAGCACCTTCAAAAACGCTGCCATCCATAACGGATGCGCCGGCCATGCTGGCGCCGTTACCAGGTTGCCGTCCGTTACCGCTTCATATACATTCACCGATTCATAATGCCCGCCCGCCATGGTTACCTCGGGCGCCACCGCGGGATAAGCGGTCAGCTTGCGCCCACGCACTACATCGGCCGCGGTGAGGATCTGGATACCGTGGCAAATGGCCGCGATGGGCTTGTTATGATGGGCGAAGTGCCGTGTCATCTCCAGCACCTTGTGATCGAGGCGGAGGTATTCGGGGCGCGGCCGCCGGTAAGCACCAGGGCGTCGTACTCCGAAAACTGCACGTCTGAAAAACTCGTGTTCAGTACAAAATAATGACCGCGCTTTTCGCTGTAGGTCTGCTCTCCCTCAAAATCATGAATGGCGGTGATCACCTTTTCGCCGGCGGCTTTGCCGGGACAAACTGCATGCACAACGTGCCCTACCATCTGCAACATCTGGAAAGGGACCATTGTTTCATAATCTTCGGCATAATCACCTGTCAGGAACAGTATCTTCTTTTGTGCCATGGGGAATAAAATTTAGGGTTAAATGATCCTTGAAGGTAATGAAACTTTACTTGTGATGACCGGTATTGCAAACGATTGCAAATTGACCTATATTCGTTGCGGAAACGTATCATTCCGCGAAATAAACTCAACAGTATCAACATATAAAAGAGAAAGGGGCACACGGGCACTGCCAACAATTTCCAGGTTATCTAAAATGATAAAAATTATCTGCAGCCGCACTAAAGGCCCGTTTGGACGGCGCAGGCAGTTACGTATGAAAAAGACAATTCTTTTAGGCGCAGCGTTGCTCAGCATTGGCTTCGCATCCGGCCAGGGCAAATGGCAGCAGCTGTTTAACGGCAAAGATCTGAAAGGCTGGAAACAGCTGGGCGGCAAAGCCACCTATACCGTTAAAAACAATGAAATTATCGGCACTACGGTCGACAAAACGCCTAATTCCTTCCTGGCGACGGAGAAGAACTACGGCGATTTTATCCTGGAGCTGGAGTACAAACTGGACCAGGACCTGAACTCGGGCATCCAGTTCCGCAGCCAGAGCTGGCCGGAGTACCAGAACGGCCGCGTATTCGGTTACCAGATGGAAATTGACCCATCTGACCGCCGCTGGAGCGGGGGCATTTACGAAGAAGGCCGCCGTGGCTGGCTGTACCCGCTGGACCTAAACCCTGTGGCACAGCGCGCTTACAAGAAAGCCGACTGGAACAAATACCGTATCGAGTGCCGTGGTTCGGAGATCCGCACCTTTATTAATGGCGTACCGGCTGGTCACGTGGTGGATACCTCGCTGCCTACCGGCTTTATTGCCCTGCAGGTGCACTCTATCGGTAAAGCGGAAGATGCGGGTAAAACCATCCGTTGGAGAAATGTACGTATTATGGAAAAACCTGCTGCAAGCCAGTATGCGCCGTACGATTCCATTTACGTGGTGAACAATATCGCTAACAATATTTCAGCACAAGAAAAGTTGAACGGATACCGCCTGCTGTGGGACGGCAGCACGAACCGCGGATGGAGAGGGGCTTACAAAGATAAATTTCCAGAAAAAGGCTGGGAAATTAAAGATGGAACGCTTAATGTATTATCTTCGGGCGGCGCAGAGTCCACGAACGGTGGCGATATTGTGACCGACGAACAGTTCGGTGCGTTTGACCCGGAGTTTGATTTCAAATTGACTGATGGCGCCAACAGTGGCGTAAAATATTTTGTGACGGAAAGCGAGAAGAATACCGGATCTGCGATAGGCCTTGAATTTCAGATACTCGACAACGATAAACACCCGGACGCCAAACTTGGAGCAGCAGGAAACCGAACCCTCGGGTCACTTTACGACCTGATTCCGGCATATAAATTCACTAACTCTCACAAAAAGATCGGCGAATGGAATCATGGCAGGGTAGTAGTATATCCTGACAACCGTGTGGAGCACTGGCTGAACGGCCATAAAGTGGTTAGCTATACCCGCGGCGATAATATTTATAAAGCGCTGGTGGCACGCAGCAAATACGCCAAATGGTTAGATACCTTTGGAGTGGCTAAAGAAGGACACATTTTGCTGCAAGACCATGGAGACAACGTTAGTTATAAAAGCATTAAAATAAAGAGTTTGAAATAGTGATCTAACTATTTCATTGTTCACTGTTTTTCAAGTCATCCCGATTCTTCGGGATGTTTCTTTACCCCTTCCCATCCCTCCACTGCGGAGTAGTAACAGCTTGAAATTCATACGCTCCGCTGAGATAAAACAGTCGTGCGTATTAATTTAGCGTATTGGATCTACTCAGGTGTACTTGCAAACTGGCTACAGACAAAGATTTTATTTCATTTCGTCTAAATAGCCCTCATATGAAATTGTTCTGTAATCCCGATTTATCCGTGCCGGCGGAGATTGCGCCAATCCCGGCCTGGTTTGAAAGTTCGCGTAGCTGCTGGATGAATGCTGCTTGTTTAAAACTCAGTTCCGGCCACGCGTTATTACAAACATTTGTAACGGACCAGTTCAGCGTAAAGATTGTCCGCTTCGTGATGAAGCACCCGGACACTGTTTACCTGCAACTGCCCAAATCTTCCATAGCGCTGCAATTTGGTACTATCGGCAGGTTGGTGGGCAACGTACATGGTTTGCATACCGTGGAGATGGAGCCGTTGCATTACAGCATGTTTTATGTGCCCTCAGAAGTGTTCAGACTGCAGTTAGAACCGGGCACTTACGAGTCGCTGCACTTTGAACTGGACCCGCTGCTCATTGCCGAGCAGGTAGGGCAGCACCCTGAAATGTTACAGCTGATGCACATGTACGAGACACAGAGCAAAACCGGTATGCGGTTAATGCCCGTTGCGATGGACAAGTCCGTACACCGCCTGCTCAAAATTATCCGTAACGCGCAAACCACGGGCGATTACCTGGAAGCGCTGTTGCTGAACACCATCGGCAGTTTACTGTTCCGATATAAAACCGCTTTGAATGCTCCTAAATATGCCCCTGAGTTGTCCGCTTCTGTTTACCAGGATACCATCGAAAACATCCGCCAGGAAATCATCAATAATCCCAATGCCGGCAAACATACCATTGCGTGGTTTGCGAAGCATTATAATATGAGCGAAAGCACCCTTAAACGCAAGTTTAAAACACTGCAGGGCGTAACCTTACCCGGCTTCGTAGACCGCCAGTGCATGCTGAAAGCAGGGAACCTGCTGAAAGAGCGAAAACTGACGGTAGATGACGTGGCCGACGAACTGGGTTATAGTGACAGAAGTGGCTTCAGCAGGGCGTTTAAGCGGATGTACAGCAAAACCCCGGGTGAGTTCAGGGCCATGTGGTTAGGGATATAAAAATTGAGCTGAAAGTACACACTATTGCCCCGTTTGTCTTCATAAGAAATGATTTACTTGCCGCATCTTTGTATTGTTGATTGCTATGAAACGCACGACGAGTTGTTAACTATAAACTGACTCCCATGTTCTTTTTGTCACTCATACCCAGGAAAAGTATCGTCGAATAATTTAGCCAGCAAGACAAGACACAAGTAGCCAAATCCAAAGAAAGGAAAGCATCTGTTGATCCAGCTCACACGTGACGCCACTTGGCGCACAGGGAATCTATTTGTTTATCCATCAAGCCCATGATTATGCCAGGTTTAGGAACACTTGCAGAAAGCCCCGTCATGCCCGGTGGTACCGGCGTGCCCAATAAAAGAACAGCGATTATCATAGGCGCCGGCCCGGCCGGATTAACTGCCGCGTATGAACTTTTAACACGTACAGATATTATACCCGTGATCCTGGAGAAATCCGGCGACATTGGTGGTATTTCCAAAACGGTGAACTACAAAGGGAACCGCATGGATATGGGGCCGCACCGGTTTTTTTCCAAGAGCGATAGAGTAATGGAATGGTGGATGAAGATGATGCCGCTGGAAAAAACAGAAGATAATATCAATATATCTTATCAAAATAAAACCCGGGAAATACCCGGTGGCAGCGCAGCTGGTGAGGACAAAAGCAAAATGATGCTGGTGATAGAACGGCTGACGCGTATTTACTTCTTAAGAAGATTTTTTACCTACCCGATACAATTATCTATAGACACACTCGCCAAACTGGGTGCATGGCGTACTACGAAGATCATGTTTTCGTACCTGCGCGCCCGTTTGTTCCCGATCAAAAACGAAGCGAGTTTACAGGACTTTTTAATCAACCGTTTTGGCCGGGAGTTGTACCTGACATTTTTTAAAGACTATACCGAAAAGGTATGGGGCATATCCTGCGAAAAAATCTCAGCGGAGTGGGGCGCCCAAAGAATTAAAGGCGTATCGATCAGTAAGGCGATACAGCACGCGGTGAAAGCCATCGTGAACAAAACTAAAAAAAGCGAAATCGGCCAGAAAGGGACCGAAACCAGCCTGATAGAACAGTTTCTCTACCCCGCAATGGGAGCCGGTCAAATGTGGGAAGAAGTAGCCCGCCAGGTGAAAGAGATGGGTGGACAGATCTACCATTATGAAGATGTTCAAAAGATTTATGCCACCGATAACGACATCACAACAGTGGTTACCGTTAACAGCGAAAGCGGCCTGGCCAGCAGTTGGAAGGGCGATTACTTCTTCTCCACTATGCCGGTGCAGGAACTGGTAGCCGGCATGGACTCCTCGAAAGTACCAGCAGATGTTCAGGAAGTAGCAGCCGGTTTAATGTACCGCGATTTCGTGAACGTGGGTGTGCTGCTCAAAAAATGAGCATGCCGCCGGAGAAGCTGAAAGACAGCTGGATCTACATCCAGGACAAGGGCGTGAAAGTGGGCCGCATCCAGATTTACAACAACTGGGGCCCGTACATGGTGAACGACCCGACCACTACCTGGATTGGCCTGGAATACTTCTGTAATAAAACAGACGACTTCTGGCAGCAACACAACGAAGCCATTAAACAACTAGCTATACGGGAATTGGAAAAAATCGGACTGGCAAGTGCGGAAGATGTGCTGGATATAACAGTACAGCGGATGGAAAAAACATATCCTGCCTACTTCGGCACTTACGACCGGTTCGATGTGGTGAAAGATTATGTGAGCCAGTTTGGCAACCTGTTTTTGGTGGGCCGTAACGGCATGCATAAATATAATAACACCGATCATAGTATGCTGACGGCGATGGTGGCGGTGGATAATGTGATACTTGGGATTACGTCGAAGGAGAATTTGTGGGAGATTAATACGGAGCAGGAGTATCATGAGGAGAAATCTTCCGAAGTTGTCTCGCAGCCTGTTTATGATACGTTTTCGTCGTTTGTTTTTAAGACGCCGCTTCACAAAAACTGCTTTGGCTCTCTGCGTTTTTCCTGATTGCACAGTTTGTGATTTTTAAGTTCATGTATCCCTATCCCAACTTTATGCCGGATTCGTATTCATACATAGGGGCGGCGATCAGTAACCGTGGATATTAGTACGTGGCCGGTGGGGTATTCGAAGTTTTTGCGGGTGTTTAGTGCATTTACGCATTCGGATCTGGCGCTGGTGTTGTTTCAGTATTTGTTCCTGGAGGCGGCGATATTCTGTTTCATATTTACGTTGATGTATTTTTTGAAGCCGGGGCGGGTGGTGTTATACATCTTGATGGCGTTTGCGGTGTTTAATCCTCTGTTGTTGTTTATGAGTAATTATGTTTCGGCAGATACGTTGTTTACGGGGTTGAGTTTATTGTGGTTGAGTAGCCTTGTCGGGATGTTGTATGTGGCGGATCGGCGGTTGATTTGGGCGCATGCGGTGTTGTTGGTGTTGTGTTTTGTGGTAAGGCATAATGCGTTGTATTATCCGTTTGTTTCTCTTGTTGCGTTTTTTTATTTCTAAGTATTCGTGGAGGACTCGTATTGCTGGGTTTGCGTTGTCGCTGCTTTTGGTTGGTGGGGTTGTTTGGCATACGACTAATAAGTATAAGGAGTTGACGGGGCGTAGGATGTTGTCGGCGTTTGGGGGTGGCAGTTGGCGGCGAATGCGTTGTATATGTATTCGCATTTGCCTCCGGAGAAGAATTTGCCGGAGAGGTTTAGGGAGTTGGATAGGGTGGTGAGGAAGGAGTTTGATTCGTTGAATAAGTTGAAGAGTAGACCAGATTCAATGTTGGGGATTTATTATATGTGGATGGGGCCTTTGCCGAGATATCTCAAACAGTCGGCTGCTATGGATACAATTACTCCAGACTTTAAGAGATATGCAAATCATAGTTTAGTATATGCGGATTATGGGTCCTATTTAATACGGTCCCATCCGGGAGATTTTTTTAGATACTTCTTAAAACAAAATGCTTTGTTGTCATATGTTCCGCCAGCCGAATTCTTAAGTAAGTACAATATGGGGGCTGATTCTGTACCAAAAGTTGTACAATCATTTTTTGAGTACAATAGCCCCAAACTACGCTACTATTCTAGAAGCTTCTATTTTGTGAAATATACATCGATATTTTATTCAGTTACAGTAACATTGTTTGTTATTGCCCTGCTTGGAAATGTTGTGTTTAAGAAAGATGGTGAACGAGCGATGAGTAAGTGGCTACGGTTGTTTTGTATATTTCTACTCGCAAATATTTTCTTTAGCATCTTTTCCGCCCCAGTCGTTTTGCGTTATCAGGTATCAGTATTTATTGTTCTTGTTTTTGCTACCATACTGATTTCGCAGCATTTGCTGATTTGGGTGAGTTGTGAGATGAATGCTGAAAAAGATATTTCAATGAAGCAGGTTTTTTAAAAGTTATTGATGAAAAATAGAAAATACTATGAAACGCAAAAATATTTTGGAAGTCTGTTGCTTTTTAATTTTTTTCCTCTTCATATACGTGGCGTTGAATAAAATAATTTACTACGAAACATTTGTCGAGGATTTGGGACGACAGCCAATACTGGAGCCTAGGAAATATTTTTTGTCGATTTTAATACCTGCGTCAGAAATCCTTTTTGCTATTTTAATAATTTCGGAAAGGGGGCGCAGGGTCGGATTGATAGGTGCAGTAGTTTTAATGTCTTTCTTCACGCTGTATGTTATATACGTAATGTCGTTTAACTCATATTGGCCTTGCGCTTGTGGGGGATGATTAGATATCTTTCTTGGCCGCAGCATCTGATTTTTAATATTTTTTTTTTTGGTATATCAATAACAGCATTGAGGTTACATTTATTGAAATTTAGACAGGTAGCAAAAATATGAGGTTAAAACGTTTGGGGAAGTAGTATTAGAAGTTAAGTGCATTTGATGACTGTTTTGGTAAGATTATAAAAGGGATCTTTTTTGCAATTAGATAGAGGCGGAGCCGAAAACCTCAGAAAGAGTAGGCGTTTTTTTAACTACTAAATAAGCAAACATGAAAAGGATTAAATTTTTCTTTGCCGCCGGAGCATTAGTTGTTGCTGCCGCTGCTGCATTTGCTACCACAAGAGTAAACAACATAGATTATGTTTACTATGTTCCTGATCAAGGTTATCTGCCGATTACTTCTAGTGCGCCACAGTGCACTGAAACTGGAGTAACATGTAAATACCAAACAATTTACAATGTTTACGAGGATTTAGGTGGTGGTTCTTATAGGCAATTGAAATTCTAATTTTTTGTATTCTTGGCATGCTTGGTAAATCGCCAAGCATGCCACTTTCATCTTTAAGTTAATCTTCTGCGTCTCTTACCGTAATACAGGTCATTTCCTTTAAAGATTTTGATATGTCCAAGCCTATGCTTTTTAACATCGTTTTTACTGATCCATAGTCCTCCAAGTCTGCGCGGAATTCAATGTCCAGATTGTAATTTATTTCAGTATCGTTTACAATGGGAATCTGGATTGAATGTATAGTATTGTCTCTTATCAAGTTTTGTAGGTTGCTATATGCAACCAGCTTTTCAATAGAGATGTTGTGGGATTTGAATCCATCTGAAATACCTATTTTTTTAACGGTGTAATCGTTTTTTTTGCTTTTGTGTTTTAATAGTAATTTTTCATCTATTACCGTAATTGTGTAAACCGGCATTTTTTTTTGTTCTAGACTTACAGCGATTTCCCAAGTGGCGCAAATCGTCGATAGGAGGATTTTTAACCGATCCCGAATGGCTTTTTCTTCGTTTGGAAGTGTAAGACTGTAAGTGTAGCGTTTGTTTGATGCCAAGAGTTTGTTTATAACTGAAGACGTACTGTCATATATTATTTTTGGATATATTTTGCTGTTTACGCTGTCTAAAATGTCCCATGCTGGTTGACCGGTGCATGCAACCTTAATCATTTCGTCCACTGTTAGGCCAAACAACTCGGAAGATCTTGAGTTGGTATGTGTGTCAAAGCCCACAATGCCAAAGTCCGGCATTTCAAGTGTTGATTCTGACAACAGAGATCTGAATAAAAATGCAGTATCGTAGCCTCCATTTGACATTTTTCCTGTCGTTAAAGTTAAACGTTTTCGATTGTAGTCAGCATAGCTGCTTCTCTCTCCATTAGATATTGCGTATCGATATCGAACTTCTCTTTTGTTAATAAAGTCAGAGAGTTGGGTTGAGTCTATCGATATTGTTTTTGCCACTATTTTTCCTTCTGGATTTATCACTAATATGTAAGGTACTCCTCGAATGGCGAATTTTTTTATGCATAAACTGTCAAGCGCATATGGGAATGATAGTTTCTTTTTCTTTACCTTATCTTCAATTAAAAGTCTAGTTTCAGAGTAACTTTCGTAGGTGCTTGCATGTGCTCCTATCATAATTATATCCACATTTTGAGAGAAAATACGGGCTAAACTATCCATTTTGGGAAAACTTTTAATGCATCCCGAACAAAGGTGGGACCAGAAGTCAAGAACTAACCATTTTTTCTATCAGAACGAGTGTTCACGGTATCCGATACGAAGTTTTTTACACCGGTGAATGTATAAGATGGTACGCGGTCTCCGACTCTTGGAAATGTCTGCTTTGATGATTGACCATTGGCTTTTAAAAAATGAATTATAATTAGTGATGCTGTAAGTATTGTTCTCATTTAAAGAGAGTTATGGAGTTGCAAATATTGTTCTTTAATTATAACCTGGATTTTGACTTAGTTTATTGTTCTTATCAATTTCAACTTGTGGAATGGGCCAATTTTTGCATCGTTTCTCCAAGTCGACCCTTTTTTAACAGCCTCGGCTGTCATCACATCGTCAATCATATTTGTCCTTTTTAAATCGATCCAGCGATGTCCAAGCTCACCAAATAGTTCTACCTGCCTTTCGTGAAGAATTGCAACAGTCAGGTTTTTTTCTGTAATTGGAGACAAAAGTGTTTCAATGCCGTTCAGTCCAGCTCTTTTTCTTATTAAATTAAGGTCCTTAGTACCCGCGTCCAAATCTCCAAGCTGAGTATTGGCTTCTGCTCGAATTAGGTATATTTCGGCAAGCCGTAGAAGTGTTGAGTACTCTATAGGGCTAGTAGATGTTCTAGTTTTGTATTTGAATGGGTAATAGTACGTCGTACTTGTGGATGGATCGGTGTATTTTCCAATCCATTTTTCTTTTCTCATATCACCCTTTTCAAATGCACTTAGTAGACTTTCGCTTAAGAATGCGGTGTTGAGTGTTCCTGTTGATGGCTTCGTTGTTAGAATAAAAACGTCCTTCTGGCGCGTTCGTGCCTGCGCTGTTTGGCGTAAGAGTCATTAGTTGAAAGATGCTTTCTTTGCTATTTACTAGGAAAATTTTGTCTAGTTGTGTGGTGTCGTAAAGGTCCTTCCGGTTTATTATTTCGCTCGCTGTTTGCACTGCTAATTGGTAGTTGCCGGAATATAGATACACCCTTGACAGTAAAGCTAGGGCTGCGTATTTGTTAGGTCTCACTCTGTCGGGGCCAGTCGTTGTTGATTTGCTAGTAACGTAAAGCTCATTTAGCATATCCTTGGCTAGCGTCAAATCCTCAATTATTTGATTGTAAACTTTTTGACACTGTCTCGTTTTTTAACGTTATTTATTAGATAGTCAGTAGTTGTGATAATCGGAATGTCGCCGAATAAATTCGTTAGATTTAAGTGCCAATATGCTCTGACGAAGAGTGATTCTCCGATGAGTTGTTTTTTGATGGCTTCTGATATGTGTGTCGACGTCGACAAACCTTCAATCAAATTGTTTGCCTCATAAATTATTTTATAAGCGTTTTGCCAGATTGGTTGTATGGCAGGGTTATTAGGGGTTAGCGCATTCTTGTACATCTCCACAGCTTCCGTAGTGGTGGAAGAGTGATTGAATTCGTCGGCGGATAATGCAGGATACAAGCTGGAAACATACTGTATAGAGGCTGAGCCTAACATGCTGGTATACATATGTAATGCAGCTGCATTTACTGCTTGTTCAGATGAAAATACATCTTCACTTAAAGTAAGGTGACTTGGGGTTGGTACCTCAAGAAACTCGACACAGCTTGATAGAGATGCTATTAACACGAAGGTAAGTAGATTTGTTTTTATCTTATTCATGATGAGTTTTTTAGCTATAGTGTAATTTGGATTCCTGTGTTCACTGTTTGTAGCGGAGGAAGGAAGTTCCCCTGAGACTCCGGATCTAATCCACTGTACTTGGTAAAAGTTAAGAGGTTTTGTCCTTGTACAAACAATCTTATATTGGGGATTCGCCTTTGTCGCCATTGAGAAGGAGTGCTCCATGAAATGGATAAGTTTTTCAGCCGTATGAAAGAGGCATCGGCGATAATGGCGTTGCTCTCAGTGTATTGAGCGGCGACGTTCCGGGTGACGTTTAATAGTTGAGAGTATTTTTGAAATTTCGAATTGTCTCCGGGTTTTTGCCATCTGTCGAGAACTTCAACGGGTTGGTTTAAGCCGTTTTCGCTAAAGGATCCCGGGTAGACACGATATGGGATCAAAAGTCCTGGCTCATTCACAAACTGGACGAACAGGTCTACGCTAAAGTTTTTGTAAGAAAGTGAATGATTCATTCCTCCTGCAAATATTTGTTGTCTAAGGAATGGAATTTTGTCAGCTGCTGGGCTGATCGTTCCATTCTTGTCTTTATCAAAGAATGTATAAATTCCTTGCTGAGGGTCAATTCCAGTTAATTTATATAAGAATAAAATTCTTAGAGGCATGCCTACGACATAGCGTGTGGCAAATGATGAAGTTTCAATATCTGGATAAGCCACTAACTTGTTGCGGTTGATTGCCAGGTTTGCGTTTGATGTCCACTCGAATTTTTTTGTTTTGACATTTGTGCTAATAATCTCAAACTCGATTCCCTTATTGTCGATGACGGCCGGCAGATTTGCTCGAATGGAGGTGAAGCCTGTTGCCGAGCTAAGAGGGTATCCAACTAGTTGGTTGTCAGTCCTGTTTTTGTATAAGCTAATATTGAATAAAAGTCGATCTTCCCAGAAGCCTAATTCCAGAGCAGCCTCGATTTTTTTATAGTTTCCCAACCGTAGTTTGGATTGTCTAATGTTCCCGGATACAGTCCAGGTATACCTTGATACTGATTGCCGGTCGTTGTGTAGGCGCTAAGGTACCCATAGTCTTGGATTTGGTCATTCCCTGTAGTTCCGATGCTGCCCCTGAGTTTTCCGAAACTGAGAAAGCGAGCGTTGTGTTTGATAAATTTTTCCTTGGAAAATATCCATGCTGCACCGACTGCACCGAACATGCCAAACTGTCTACCTGGACCAAATCTGCTACTTCCATCTCGTCTTCCTGTTAAGTTCAGAAGGTATTTGTCAGCTAAGTTGTATCCGGCTCGTGCAAAAATAGCGGCGTATTTATATTGCACTTCACTTACAGAGAAGGTGGTTGATGTTGCCGTTGCCGGGTTTTTCATGTTGGCGTCGCTAGAGAATCCTCTTGATGACCTATAAGTTTTATTGGTGAGATTCTCTTGCAATGTTGCGCCGAATAGAAGATCTATTTTATGGTTGTTAAAAAATAATTGATATGATAATTGAGGTTCTGCTATCCAAGATTTTATTATACCTGTTCCCGATGAACTTTCTCGGCGTGTTTCGGGATTTGATATTGCCGGATCAAAGGAGCTGAATGGGATGATGTTTTCGTCTTCAAAATCGCGCTTGTTGTATCCTAGATTGATGCTGGTTTTTAAATTGTCAATTATGCGATAGGAGATGACTGCACTGCCATTTACATTGTAAGTTACATTTGTAGACGAACTCCTAGTTGTTGCAATTGGATTGCCGAATGTTGAGTTAGCGAAATTGAGAGATCCGTCTGCGTTGTATATTTTTGGGGCATTGGGCGCAATGAAAATATCATTTGTGAAGTCGGAAATAGGGAGGCAGTTTAAGTTTTTACTATAGATTAGTGAGAAATCGCTACTTAGTCGACGGTCTGAGCTAATGTTTGAAACTCGAAGGCTACCCGATATGATTTCATTGTAATAGTTTCCGGGAATACAGTGCCTTCTTTACGATAGGTTCCCCCTGCTTTAAACTGAGTGTTGGCATTCCCCCAGTCACGGATATAGATCCATTATATATATCGGCAGTTCCTCCGATGAGAATATCTTGCCAATCAGTGTATTGATTTTTATCCCCCAGTTCCCGTTGATATCATGATCGTTAGCGCCGGGCGTAGCACTGTCGTTTTTGAAAGCCTCAAGTCGCATCTCAAGATATTGTTGAGTGTTCATTAGTTTCAATCGTCGTTTTGCGCGGCCGTAACCTCTATTAGCAATGATGTCTATTTTAGTGTCTCCTTTTGTTCCTTTTTTGGTCGTGATGATAATAACTCCGTTTGCTCCTCTGCTTCCATATATTGCGGTAGCATCTGCGTCTTTCAATATTTCAATTCGCTCAATATCTTCAGGTCGTATGCTTAGAAATGGACTAGTGGCATTGCCCGCGGCATTATTAGTTCTTGAGAGATTTTGATCGTCGAATGGAACGCCGTCAACAATGTAGTACGGGTTTGTTCCATTAGTGCTGTTAAAACCTCTAATGTTAATAGTCGGAGTAGCTCCCGGCACACCAGACGTCTGAACCACGCTCACACCCGGTATCCTTCCAATCAATGCCATCATCGGATCCCCCACCGGCTGTTTCGCAATATCAGCCGCCTTCAACACCCCCACATTCCCCGTATTTAACTCCTTACTCACCGCATAATACCCCTTCACCACCGTCTCCTGCAGTGCATTCATCGAGGCTTGCATCCTTATCACAATCCTGCCATCGTCCTTAATAATATAACTGTCCGAATTAAACCCAATCGAAGTCACCTGCAGAACATCCCCCTTCACCCCACTAATCGTAAACCGCCCATCAGCCCCAGTCGTCTTCCTGGCATTCGTCCGCTTATTCGTAATCGACACCCCCGCCAGCGGAGTATTCAACGAATCCGTAATAATCCCTGACACTGTAGGTTCCGTTTCTTCCAAAACGTCAACACCTTTCCTATATAATGTAATCGTACTCTTCGTCCGCATCCACCCAATCTCCGGCTTGTTCCGGAGTATCGCGGAAAGCATTTCTTCTGTAGTGGCGTCTGTCAGGCTAACACTCACCCGCTCGTCATTTCCAAGCAGGCTATTCATGAAGTTGAACCGCTCACCGGTTCGCCTCTCCACTTCTCGCAGTGCGGCGGAGATGGGCCTGTCATTAATATTAATGCTGTTCTTAGCTTGTGCTTTTGTTAAATAGAATGGATTTAAGACCAGCAATATGGCAAATAGCCAACGGGATAGCCGGTGCTTTTGGGAAGTGTAGATCTTCATCATAAGTTCGCTTTTAAGATGCCTGTATACTTTGTCTTCCGTCCGCTGAATGGAGTATGCGGAACTGTCCGGCTATATTGGAGAAAGGTGGTTTTTCGGAATGGTTTATTGCAGCCTGGTTAATTGTGGATGAAGCGTTTTGTGGATTGTCTTCTAATTAAAGAGTGGTGGGTTGGGGTTTTTGTATTAATTGGTTGTGATTTTTTTGAAAGGGGAGATAATTCAAAAAATGATTTTTCCACAATCAAACAAACCCATACCTTCATCCGAAACAGGGTATCTCCAGTTTAGCTCAACACAAAAACTAAAAACATAAAACATGCAACAACAACCAGAACAAACACCCGAAGAACAATACCAAAGCGAATCCAACGTCCTGGACCTCTCCCTCGTCCATAAAATGGACATGCTGAGAGAACAAGTCACCGCAAGCCACGGCCCCGAAAAAGCAGAGATATTCATCTCCCTGTTAATGGCCCGCTTTGGAGAGGCAAAAGAAAACGGCACACTGCTAACACTGGATGACGACGCTATGAACGACCTGCTCGACATCCTGGATATGGATTTATAACCCCCTCGAAAGTCGCAAAACGACAGGCTGTTGCGTATAACTACGCAATTTTTACCCCAACCTAACCCTAAAAGTGATTCCAATAATCTTATAATGAGAAACTAACACTCAAAAGTGCGATAGAACTCCGTTTGTGACTAGGAGATTTGATTGTGCCCCGCGCCACATTGTGCGCCCAAAATTGCATTTTTCACCCAAACCCACGATTATGAAAAATCTGAATTTGTTTAATGCGGAAATTCCCGCTGATGTAACCTCAAAAGTGCTCGCAAACATGAAAGAATGTCACGAGTTGTTAAAACCCTTCCTTACTCCACTCACAAAAGAAGACAGGCGCGGCCTTCCCAAGCTGGGCACCCGCACCATAGAGTTCGTTTACAAAGTATTTGAGTACGTGCAATCCCATCCCCAGTTTATTCCCATCGGCGTAACGCTCGCCGATATGGACATCGACAGGAAGGGACGCGAAGAAATCAGCCGGATCATGATGGCCACTACGTCTTTCTACGAAGCGCTGGAAGACACCTATATGAAAGTAGGCAGTGAATTTTACAAATCAGCCCTGGAGTATTTCGACACCGTAAAACGTGCGGCCGACCGGAATGTTCCTGACGCTAAAACCATTTCGGACGATATTTCCATCTACTTTAAGAAAGGCGCCCGCGCGGAAGATCCCGCCGAAGAAGAGGTTACCAACAACTAATCGTCTTTTCTCTCCTTACCCATATAGAAACATGCCGGCGGCCTGCTGCTGCCGGCTATTTAAAACAGTCGTTTTTCTCCCTCAGTATACACGTCCGGCGGCCTTGAGTTGTCGGGCGTTTTTGTGTGAAATAATGCATAAAAAAGTGAGGCAATTACTATCCCGGGTGAGGCCGATCCATCCCGCACTAAGGCCGTCCTCACTGCCAGTGAGCACAGGTATGTTCAAAGCAAGGACGGGCGTGTTCCGACATAGGCCAGCCTCACTCCAGGTAGCATCCGCCTTACCTGCAGTGAGAACGCCCTCACCCGCAGCGAGGCGCACTTCCCTTCAACCAGTAATGCCCTCACCGCAAACCGTAATTACCTCACTTTTTTTTAAGGAATTCCCTCAAAAAAGTGAGGATATTCTCAAATAAAGTGAGGCCGTCCTCAAAAAATGTGAAGCCCTCCTCAAATAAAGTAACGCCGTCATTAACAAGTGTTACTTCGACACACATTGATGTTGTAACAGCCAAAATTTTAATTTGTCAGAAATAAATTTTCGTTACATTTACTTCATCGATCACCCAATATCGATACAAAAATCCACACCTCCCAATTAGCGTAAAGACCGAAACATCAATCCCGCAATTTAGCTGGCAAAATCAGCCAAAACCTTTACCACACAACCTGGTTAAACATCGATTTATGAGCCATGTGGATGAGGAGCTGCTTTTGTATTCCATGCAGAAGGACGATCAGCTCGCGCAGCAATTGCTGTATAACCGTTACGCCAAAATCCTGGTATTCGAAGCCTGCCGTCTTGTAGGAGATGAGGAAGATGCCAAAGATATTGTTCACGATTTTTTGTCGACTTCTTCTTCAAAAAGCATTACAAACGCATACGCGATAATGTGGGAGGTTACTTGTACAAATCTGTACGCTATTCCTGCATGATGATCATGAAAAGGAAAAAGTACCGCGAAAAGTCACTGGAGCATTACAAGTCTTTCCAGGACCTGATCACCAACGTGATCCCCGGGGAAGGCCGCGAGGTAAGGGAAGCCTTTTACCGCGCGCTCGACACACTGCCCAAACAACCGGCCCGCGCCGCGCAGTTGTATATGGAAGCAGATCTTCGCCGTAAGGAAGTGGCCCTGGAAATGGAGCTGTCCGACAACACGGTGAAAACGCATTTAGCCGTAGCCACGAAAGTGCTGCGCAAACGCATGTTGGAGTTAAGGTAGATTCTTTTAAATGAAACAAATCCTGCCACCCATTTAATTGACCATCGCCGGTTCCAGCATATTTCAATCAACACCTGGTTAAATGAGCCTGCCACCCCATCTACCAGGGAAAATTGTGAGGGAGCTCACCCATAACTTCCCGGGTAAGCATCTATGTAAAAGGAAGCCCCAAAAGGGATCGTGTCCGGGTAAGGAAATTCCTTTACCTGCAGACCGGGGTAAAGCCGGAACGAGGAGAAATAATGCATCTTCGCCTCACCCGAAACAATCCTCTTCCAACTCTTATTTATACACCCAGGTGTAAGTGTTATGGAAAAGGAAAAGATAACCCAGTTGATGAAACTGAAATTGTTTGGCTTAATCGGGCTGGAAGATGATTTGGAACTTCAAAGGGTCATGGATGCAGATCCGGACTTGCAGGAAGAATTCCAACAGTTGAGAAAGGAAGTGATAGCTTTTGATGAATCGCCAGCCATGGCCGGATGGACGGAAGAAGAGAGTTACGATCGTGTGATGAACGATGTCTGGTCTAAAAAAAAACGTAAGCGCGGTATCAGGTGGATACTGACCGCTGCCTGCGCTGCTATTTTGATAACATTCGTTGTTCGGCTGCTGCCGCAAATGCAGCAGGTAGAAACGACCGCAAAAAATATTCATCCAACCGCCAGTGTGAATAGCAACACATCGCAGTTGCTGCTCACCACAGCGGGCGGACAATCAGTAAACGTTGGAACACAAGAAGAGTGGGAGATAGATGGCGCGAAGCTGACGAACAGAGGAAAAACACTCAGCTTCCGGGCGCCCGATGAAGTGGATGCATCGGGAATGAATAAACTCTGGGTGCCCGTAGGCATGGATTACCACCTGGTACTGGCCGATGGCTCCGAAGTGTTTCTCAACTCTGCTTCTTCCTTAGAATTCCCTTTTAAGTTTAAGGGAGATACGAGAGAAGTCCGCCTGAAAGGCGAGGCCTATTTTAAAATCGCGAAAAAAGAGCATCAACCTTTTATAGTGAAATCTGATCTAGGTGAAGTCAGGGTTTTAGGTACAGCCTTTAACCTTAACAACTATGCACAACAGTCAGTGAAGGTCTCCCTGGTAGAAGGCGCGGTTGCTTTTACTTCAGGGGTTGAGCAACTCCGCCTCAAGCCAGGAGAGGCAGTTACGTACGAGGTCGACAAAGGCATGCGAAAAGCAGCGCTCAATGAAGATGACCTCCTGTGGATGAAAGGACAGTATCATTTAGACAATACACAGCTGGGAGAAGTTGCAGCCGTGTTGGAAAGATGGTACGGGGTGAAAGTGGTCTTTAAAAGATCGGGTATTAAAACGGAAAGATTTACCGGCACCATCTTCAAAAAAGAACCGCTGGATGATTTTCTCCGTACGCTGGAAGTAACCAGCGGCATCAAACATGATACTAAGGACGGCACAACTACACTTTGGTAATGATTATATGGCCGCGGGGGCGGGATCTTAATGAGTGTAACGTTGGTCTCGTTTCCTGCGCACCATATTTTCTTTCTTGCAGATAGAATTTAGTAAACCAATCTTGCGCCAATAGCGCCTCTCAAACCCTTTAATATGATGCTCTTTCCTACAGATCCGCGTTCACCCATGCCAAATGGAGTGCCCGGTATCTTTCCGCCCTCGTTGGAACATTATCGCATTGCACCCACCATCCCGCTTTATCAGTTATATGAATGGGGCGAACTCCTTTCTCAATTGATCGAAGCACGAGAATTCAAAATCCAGTACCACGTATTCATCGTTAACCGCAAACAGGCCGTATTTCCCATGCCGAAGCGCGAAACAGTATCCCTGTTCTTCATGCTGCAAAACAATGTAGACGCTACCTTGTCCGGCATACAAAACGTCCCGCTGGTAGAAGAGGAGATGTTCGGCGTGGAATTAAACATGGCCCCGCACGATGCGGAATTTTTACCCAGCTACAGGGATTACGTGTGCATGCACCTCGATATCACCAAAGAACAACTCTGGATGTTATCGAAAAGCTACAAAGACCTACAGCCCATCATCGATCGCCTGGCCGAAAGAAACTGCGGTGTACTCAATACCGTACCCGTAAGAATGACGCCCGTAACACATTACTTCCTCGACCTCATCCGCTATTGCCGCTACGAACCGGCCATCGCGCAAATATATTTACGCCCGGTGTGCATCGCCCTGTTCCGCCAGTACGCCAAACAATGCTTACTCCCGGACAACAGTCACCTGTTGCTACCGGACCTCAGCGAACCAATGCGTGTCGCCCGCCGTCAGCTCAACTACATCATCCAAAAAGCCGCCCGCGGCCTCGATATGGAGCAGCTCATACTCGAAGCCGGCGTAAACGCCGACGCCATCAACAGCGTATTCGTCGGCAACTACTTCCTCCGCGCGGAAGAAATCATTACGCACTGCCGCATGGAAGCTGCCTTCGCCCTCATCCGCCGTTATCCGGCAGACCAGCGCCTGAACGAAACGTACATCGCCCGCCAGTGCGGTTACACGGATGTGCACGAGTTCACCGCCGCATTCGTAGCATGCTATGATCTATGGCCCGATGAATTACATGAAATCAGGTAAAAGTATTTTCGTCACGAGTGGACGATAAAGGAGTGATTGAATTTTAGAGATAATAATTGTTTGGTGATACGCCTGGTGCATCTGCACCGGGCATTTTTACCTGTTCACCCCTGCCAGTAACGTCGCTGCAACCATCCCCGCCGTCTCCGTCCTTAACCGCGTATTCCCCAACGACACCGGCTCAAACCCCGCCGCCAACGCCACCGCAATTTCCTCCGGAGAAAAATCCCCTTCCGGCCCGATCAATATCATCGCATCAGCGCCAGGCTTCGCAGCATCCAGCAAATGTGTTTTACGCTCCGGCAAACAATGCGCTATAAATCGCTGACTAAACGGAACGCCAACTACTTTATCAAACGAAGTGGGTTCAGCTAAAACAGGTATATAGAACTGCTGCGACTGCAACATCGCCGACACCAATATATTCTCAAACCGTTCCGCCTTAAACTTCTCGCGCTCCGTACGCGCCGTCAGCAAAGGTGTAATATGTGTTACGCCAATCTCCACCGCCTTTTCCAAAAACCACTCCATGCGCGATACGTTTTTGGTAAACGCGATCGCGATGTGTAAGGAACAGGGTGGTGCTGGCATAACAGTCACCGAAGCAACGGACAATACGCACTTCTTGCGGTTATCGTCCACAATAGCAGCCTCGTACTTGTTGCCCAGCCCGTCGGCCAGCAACACCTTGTTTCCTTTCTCCATGCGCAGCACCCGGATGCAGTATTTGGACGTGGGTTCGTCCATCGTATACAGTGGTTGCGCGGCAGTGAGCCCTTTGGCGTAAAAGATATGCATGCGGCAAAGTTAAGCGGTGGCTTCCAGTTTTTTAGTTTTATAGTGAAAGCGGAAGAACAACAGCACAGACGCTACCATCAACCCAAGAGATAAACCCCACCAGACACCCTGTACGCCAAACTTCAACGTAAAGCCCAGCAGCCACGCAATCGGCAGACCCAGCACCCAATAAGCCAGGAACGTAATGATCGTCGGCAGGCGCACGTCGCCGAGGCCGCGTAACACACCCAGACCAACCACCTGCGTACCATCAAATAGCTGGAAGAAGGCGGCGATCACGATCAGTTGTGCGGCGATGGCGATTACACCCGGGTCGCTGATATAAAACCTGGGCAGTACATTGCAGAATGCCAAAAACAAGATCGCTGTAATGCTCATCATCACGATCACCATATGATAACTGGCAATCGCGCTTAAACGCAGGCCGAAGAAATTCTTCTTCCCCAAATTATTACCACTGCGGATGCCTGCCGCGGAAGATATACCGCTCGCCATCATGTACGTCATCGATGCCAGCGAAATCGCGATCTGGTGCGCGGCCAGTTCCGCCGCACCAATCCAGCCCACGAGAATTGCCGCACCACCGAAGGCGCTCACTTCAAACACGCCCTGTAAAGCGACAGGGGCGCCAATGCCGGTGATCTTTTTAATAGTAGGCCACTTGTAGCCGCCGGAACGGAAAGTGTCGAGATAAGGTTTAAAATGCTTTGCACGCAGTACGTACCAGGCCATGGTGATGCCCATGATGATCCTGTCCGTCAGTGTAGCAATACCCACACCCAGCACGCCCATTTTCGGCGCGCCGAATAAACCGAATACCAGCGTTACGCCAATGGCAATGTTCAGCAGGTTACCAATAATGCTGATGTTCATCGCCTGTTTCGTGAAACCCAGTCCTTCCGCAAATTGTTTGAAGGTCATAAACACCATCAGCGGCAGCATCGATATGGCCAGGAAAATCAGGAACGGTTTGGCCTGTGCGGCTACGCCGGCTTCCTGTCCCATATAACCAATAAAGTGTGCGCAGCCTAAAATGATACCGCATAACAGGATGCCGGTGACGATGTTCACCAGCAAACTATTGCCCAGCAGGTGTCCGCAGCTTTGCTTGTCGCCCCGGCCGTTCGCCTGCGCGATCAGCGGGGTAAGACCATACGATATGCCAATGCCGCACACCAGGAAGGTGGTGAACATGCTGTTGCCCAGCGATACGGCCGCCAGCGGCACCTTGCCGGTATGGCCGATGATGAGGCTGTCCGAGAGACCTACAAGCGTGTGGCCTAATTGGGAGATAACGATCGGGTAAGCTAAGTAAAAATTGTCCCGGTAATGTTCCCGGTATTTTTGATAAATCTGTTTCATTGTCTTCTCATAAAAATCTACATAAAAAAAAGCCAGCATCCTTTGTGAAGATGCTGGCTGCATAATATCGTGTTACGTTCAACTAGAACGGCGCATCGCCAAAGGATTCATCTTCGAAATCCATATCATTCATTTTGGAGCCCTTCTGTATGTACAGCTTCGCTTCATCGTTCGGGTTGCCACGCATGCCTGCAAAAGAGTTGCCTCCTCCGCCGCCTGGTGCGCCACCGCCGAAACCGTCTACCGGACCATCATCTTCAAAGCGCTGGAATTCCAGTACCGCTCTCAGTTTTACGGTGTCGAGCTGACCGTTACGGTGTTTGGCTATACGCACGTGGGTTTCACCTTTGTTGGATTCGCCCATTTCGTTCGTGGTGATCTCGTAGTATTCAGGGCGGTAAAGGAACAATACCATGTCCGCATCCTGCTCGATCGCACCCGATTCACGAAGGTCACTCAGCTGGGGCATCTTGTTGCCGTCCTTTCGCTTCTCTACGTCACGGCTCAACTGCGACAGTGCGATCACCGGTACGTGTAACTCCTTCGCCATACCTTTTAAGTCACGGGAGATTTTCGAGATCTCCTGCTCACGGTTGCTGTTCTTGCCATCGGCGCTGCCGCTCATCAGCTGCAGGTAGTCAATGATCACGATACCAACACCGCTGTTATGTACCAGCCTGCGGCATTTTGCACGCAGCTCGAAGATATTCAGGGAAGGGGTGTCGTCGATGAAGATCGGCGCTTTCGCCAGTCGTTCGATACCGCGCGTCATCAGGATGCGCATCTCGGTTTCATCGAGTTTGCCACGGGTAATTTTTTCCAGTTTGATCTCCGCCTCTGCCGCGAGGATACGTTGTACCAGCTGGCCGTTAGACATCTCCAAAGAGAAGATTGCCGAGCCTTTGCCGTGCGTTGGGTGCAATGCCGCATTACGGGCAAGGTTCAACGCAAAGGCGGTTTTACCTACCGCGGGACGTGCAGCCAGGATGATCAGATCCGTAGGTTGCCATCCGTAAGTGATTTTATCCAGCGTCGGGAAGCCCGAAGGTACGCCCGTCATTTCCTCACCCTTGTTACGCAGGTCCTCGATACGTTTAATGGTGTTTACCAGTATTTTATCGATGGAGTCGTAGTTCTTGCGAAGGTGGTTATTGGTGATCTCAAAAGTTTGGATTCTGCGGAGTCCAGCAGGTCAAACACGTCGGCCGTATCTTCATAGGATTCGGAAAGAATTTCTCCCGAAATGCGGATCAGCTCACGCTGGATGAATTTCTGCAGTACGATACGGGCGTGTGCCTCGATGTTGGCCGACGATACCACCATATTGGTGAGCCGCGTCACATAAAAGGGGCCGCCTACCTGCTCCAGTTCGCCCGATGACTTCAGTTCCTCTACCACGGTCAGGATATCCACCGGCATAGATTTTCCCGCCAGCCGGAGCATAGCCGAGAAAATGCGCTGGTGCGCATCCACGTAAAAACAGTCGGGCTTCAGGATCTCGATCACCGTGTCAAATGCACCCTTCTCCAGCATCAGGGCGCCCAACACCGCTTCCTCCAGCTCTTTGGACTGTGGCGGTATTTTACCGTAAACCATTGTGGAAAGGTCTACCGATGGCTTCTTCCTGAAATTCCTATCCTTCTTAAGATTGACGTCCATTTATCGCGTGGGCTTAAAATGTGTTAATAAAGTTGGTTACTGTAGTCCGCTGCTTGTGGTGTTTTACAATTGCACTGATCTGTTTTTCAATAGTGGCACAATTATCAAATTGTAAATTTTTTGGAGCCGGGTTGTCTAAGGTAGTCGCTTTTTTCATTTAATCACGGAAGCTCCGGGACTAAAGTTATTCGTGCCTAATGCACAAGCTATACCACAGTAAAACGCGGGTTATCCACCATTGAGTATATTATTATCCACAAAAAGCGGCAGTAATCCCCTTTGCAAATGTCCTTATAAACAATTTCTGTGCAAAAAGAATTTTACGAAATCGCTCACTAAAAACGCTGGGCCGCAAAAGCATATTTGTTAACTTTACGCGGCAACAGAGTGCTTACAAAGGGGCGCAAAGATGCGACTTTACATCGATTATCAAAAATTTTAAACAGCAGCGGGAGCTAACTCGCCTGTATACAGACAACTACAAATGACAATCTCGTACAATTGGTTATGTGAATATTTGCCGGTAAAACCTGCTCCCGAACAACTTTCTGTCATTCTTACGGCCATAGGCCTGGAAGTGGAAAGCCCGGAAGCCTTCGAAAGCATCAAAGGCAGTCTCGAAGGACTGGTGATAGGAGAGGTGTTACATGTTGAAAAACATCCCAACGCGGATAAACTGCGCCTGACCAAAGTAAATATTGGCGGCGACGAGCCGCTGGCGATCGTTTGCGGCGCCCCTAACGTGGCCGTTGGCCAAAAGGTAGTGGTGGCCCCCATCGGCGCTACGATATACCCGGTGAACGGCGATCCGTTGACCATGAAAAAGCAAAGATCCGCGGCGAAGAAAGTAACGGCATGATCTGCGCCGAAGATGAAATCGGCCTTGGCGAAAGCCACGACGGCATCCTCGTCCTCGACCCCGCCCTGGTACCGGGCACGCCCGCACGCGATATCTTCAAACCTATACAGGACCGCGTATACGAAATTGGCCTCACTCCCAACCGTATGGACGCCATGAGCCACATGGGCGTAGCCCGCGACGTGTGCGCCTGGTTGAACAACGCAGAAGAAACGGATAAATATAAGATCGTACTGCCGGCCGCCTGGCCCGCAGGCGCCACTTTCGGTCATAAGCTGGCCGAAGTAGCCACGCCCCGCGACGTAGTGGCCTTCCCTGCCGGTAATAAAATCACGGTAGAAGTGGAAAACACGGCCGACTGTCCCCGGTACAGCGGCGTATCCATCAGCGGTATTAAAGTTGGGGAGTCGCCCGACTGGCTGAAACATCGTTTACAGGCCATCGGCGTTCGTCCTATTAATAATATAGTAGACATTACGAATTTCGTGCTGCATGAAACCGGTCAGCCCCTGCACGCATTTGATGCGGCGGCCATTACCGGCGATAAGGTAATTGTGAAGAACCTGCCCCAGGGCACTCCTTTCATCACTTTAGATGATAAAGAGCGCAAACTGGATGCCCGCGACCTCATGATCTGCAATGGCAATGGTGAGCCCATGTGTATTGCCGGTGTGTTCGGCGGCGCTAGATCCGGCGTAACCGATCAAACTACTGAAATATTCCTGGAAAGTGCCTGGTTTGCACCCGGTACTACCCGCGCCACGTCCGTTCGCCATGGTTTGCGCACGGATGCGGCTACCCGTTTCGAGAAAGGGGTAGACATCAGCAACGTGGTAAACGTGCTGGAGCGTGCAGCCACTTTGATCGCAGAGCTGGGGGACGGTACTATTTCTTCCGCCGTAACCGACGTGTACCCTTACCCGAAACCGAAAACCGAGGTAACGTTCACATACGCCTACGTCCACAAACTGAGCGGCAACGCCTATCCCGTGGAAAAAATCCTGAACATTTTAACCAGCCTTGGTTTCGAAATAGTCTCTGCTGATGATGCAGGAGCCACTGTCACAGTTCCCTTCTCCAAACCCGATATCTCCATTCCCGCTGATATCGTGGAAGAAGTAATGCGCATCGACGGCCTGGATAATATCATGATCCCCACCGCTATTACCGTGGCGCCCAGCGTTCAGCCGCGCCCGGACAAAGAGCGTATCCGCGAAAAGGTATCGAACTACCTGGCGTCCAACGGTTTTATGGAGATTTTCACCAACTCCATCACCAACAGCCAGTACTACGATGCCGCTACGCAGGAAGGGCTGGTGAAAATGTTGAACAACCTCAGCGCCGAGCTGGATACCATGCGTCCTTCGATGCTGGAAACCGGCCTCGAAAGTGTTGCCTACAACCTGAACCGCAAAAACGACAACCTGTTGTTCTTCGAAACCGGTAAAACGTACAAACAGATTGCCGTGGGTAACTACGAGGAGAAAGAGCACCTAGTGATTTACCTCACCGGCGACAAACTCCCCGAAAACTGGATGCATAAGTCGCAGAAGGTGGACTTTTATTTCCTGAAAGGATTCGTACTCAACATATTCCGTCAGCTCGGCATCAGCCTGACCCAACTCGCGGAAGCGACCGTCACTAACCTGGCTCCCGGTTTCGAACTGAAAGTGGGCAATAAGGTAGTAGGGGTGATGGGCAGCGTGGCGCCACAGCGGTTAAAAACCTTTGATATTAAGCAGACTGTTTGGTATGCTGATATTTATTGGGAGGAAGTGATTAAATTACTGCGGAAAGCAGACCGCTTCTACGTAGAAATTCCGAAGTTCCCTGCCGTTCGCCGCGACCTGGCGCTGGTACTGGACAAATCCGTGAAGTTCGCCTCCGTGGAAGAAGCTGCCAAAGGCGTAAAATCATCCCTGCTGCAACAGATCAACCTGTTTGATGTGTTCGAAAGTGAGAAACTGGGGGCGAATAAGAAGTCTTACGCCGTAAGCTTCACCTTCCAGGACCCGCAGAAAACGTTGACAGACAAGGATGTGGATGGTGTGATGAATAAGCTGATAAAGGCATTCGAGTCGCAGCTCGCGGCTGAGATCCGTAAATAATATATGGAACTGGAACAGCACATACAACGCATTGAAGAAAAGACGCACCTGCTGCTGAAAAAACTGCAGCAGGTGCAGTCCGACAATGAACTCCTGCACCAGGAAATAGATTCCAAGGAGCGGGAGCTGGCGCTGTGCCAGAAAACCATTGATAATCTGGAGAATAAGCTGAAGCTGGCCAAAATCGCCAGTGTTACGCAGGGGGCGCCCACCAGTGAAGACGAGGAGTTTAAAAAGGAAATCCGCCGGAAGATTAACGATTACATCGGCGAAATTGACCGTTGTATTGCCATGCTGAATTCGTGATTTACGCGATTTTGCTTTGCAATTTGGTCTAAAATGTTAATATTGTACAGACAAGGACAATCTACTTGTAGGTAAAATTGAAACATGGAGCAGCTGATACCCGTTAACATTGTGGTAGCCGACCGGGCTTACCGCATCAAGATCAGGCCGGAGGAGGAGGAAGATGTGCGCCGCATTATGAAGGAGGTAAACGAAAAAATCGTGGAATTCAGGACGGCATTTGCCGGGAAAGATATTCAGGATTATATAGCCATGGCGCTAATTATGTACGCCACCCACCCCGTTACCAGTGGCGGTAAAGCCCAGGCCAGCGTGGCCCCCTTCCTGTCCGAGAAGTTGCAACATCTTGAAAATCTGTTGAATGAAGGACTGAAATAGCCCATCGAATAGCCGTAAATTATTCATTCTCTGGCGGTTTGCTGCTAAATTTTTGTATTTTCGCGCGGTCTTATGGCCACTCGCCTTGCGCTGGAAAGCAGCAGCAGTAAGGGAGAAATCAATCTTAAAAACAATCTAAAAACACCATAAATGGAGATCACATATATATTAATAGCCGCAGTAGTGGCGCTGGGAGCCGGGATCGGGCTTGGAAAGTTAATCTTCGCGAAAAGTACCCAACATAAAATAGACGAAGCAGAACTGGAAGCGAAAAAAATCGTGACAGAAGCAGAGATAAAAGCGGAAACCATTAAAAGGACCGCATGCTGGAAGCCAAAGAAAAGTTCATCCAGCTGAAAGCAGAATATGAGAAAGAGGTGTTGCAGCGTAACCAGAAAATCAGTGAAGGCGAAAACCGCATCAAGCAGAAAGAGCAGGGCCTGAACCAAAAGAACGAGCAACTGCAGAAACAGGTAGCCGAAAACGAAGCGATCAGGGAAAACCTGTCCCGCCAGATTGAAACGGTCAACATTAAACGTTCCGAACTGGAAAAGCACCAGGAAGAACACATCCGCCGCCTCGAAAAGGTAGCTGGTCTTACTGCCGAAGAAGCCCGCAACCAGCTCATCGAGAGCCTGAAGGAAGAAGCACGCTCCACCGCCCTGGCACACATCCAGGATATCGTGGAAGAAGCGAAATCCAAAGCCAACAAAGAAGCTAAGAAAATCATCATACAGTCCATCCAGCGTACTGCCGCCGAGCAGACCATCGAAAACGCCATCACGGTGTTTAACCTGGAAAGCGACGAAATCAAAGGTCAGATCATTGGCCGTGAAGGCCGTAACATCCGCGCTATCGAAGCCGCAACCGGTGTAGACCTGATCGTTGACGACACCCCGGAAGCAATTGTACTCTCTTCCTTCGACCCATTACGCCGCGAAATCGCCCGCCTCTCCCTGCAACGCCTGGTACAGGATGGTCGTATTCACCCTGCACGTATCGAAGAAGTCGTAGAAAAAACCAAACGCCAGCTCGAAGAGCAGGTAATGGAAATCGGTGAAAGAACGGTAATCGAACTGGGCATCCACGGTCTGCATAAAGAACTGGTACGCCTGGTAGGTAAAATGCGTTTCCGTTCCTCTTATGGTCAGAACCTGCTGATGCACTCCAAAGAAACCGCGAACCTTTGCGGTATCATGGCGGCTGAACTGGGCCTGAATCCGAAACTCGCCAAACGCGCAGGTCTGCTGCACGATATTGGTAAAGTGCCTGATGAAGAAACGGAGCTGAGCCACGCCCTCCTCGGTGCGAAACTCGCAGAAAAATACGGTGAGCACCCGGCGGTCGTAAACGCCATCGGCGCGCACCACGACGAAATGGAAATGGCTTATGTTATTTCCCCGATCATCCAGGCATGTGATGCCATCTCCGGCGCCCGCCCGGGTGCACGCCGCGAGATTATGCAGAGCTACCTCCAGCGTATCAAAGACCTGGAAAACCTCGCTACTGCATACGACGGTGTGGAAAAAGCATATGCCATCCAGGCCGGCCGCGAACTGCGCGTAATCGTAGAAAGCGACAAAGTAACCGACAACGACGCCGATCGCCTTTCTTTCGAGATCGCTACAAAAATCCAGACCGAGATGCAGTATCCCGGTCAGATCAAAGTAACGGTGATTCGCGAGAGAAGAGCGGTGAACGTAGCAAGATAATACCTAACCTTACATTTATATCAGCAAAGGCGCTTCATTTGGAGCGCCTTTTTTGTTAAGATTGATTATCTTACTTCCTCCAAAAACACTATTTGTTATGAAACTCACGTCATTGCTATGCGCAGCCGTTATGCTGTGTTGTGGAAGCCTGCAGGCCCAGAAGAAACAATCGCTCTTTAACGGAAAAGATCTCAAAGGATGGCAGGTATACGGTACCGAAAAATGGTACGTGGAAAAAGGAGAGCTGATCTGCGAAAGCGGACCGGATAAAGAATACGGCTACCTCGCCACCGACAAAAAATTCAAAGACTTTGAACTGACCGTAGAATTTAAACAGGAAGCCAATGGCAACAGCGGCGTGTTTTTCCATTCCTCTATCGAAGGCACCAAGATCACCGGCTGGCAGGCCGAAGTGGCACCTCCGGGTATGTCTACCGGCGGCATTTACGAATCTTACGGTCGCGGATGGCTCATTAAACCCGCTCCCGAAAAGGACAAAGCGCTGAAAATGGGCGAATGGAACAAGATGACCGTGAAAGTAAAAGGTAACAACGTTACCACGATCCTCAACGGCCAGGAAATGATTACGCTGGATGATGCGAAGATCGGCGGGTCAGACGGACAAATCGCCTTACAGATTCACTCCGGCGGAGGCATCAAGGTGAAATGGAGAAATTTATATACGTAAAAGAACTGAAATAAGGATGATGAGCCGCCCCGTAACGGGGCGGTTTTATTTTAAAAAAGATGCTAACTTGCCGCGATGTATTTTTCGAATAAGATAGTCCTGATTACCGGCGCCAGCTCTGGCATCGGTAAAGCATTGGCCCTCGAGCTGGCCAGGCAGCAGGCAAAGCTGATCCTGGTGGCGCGCCGCGCCGAGGTGCTGGCTGAAGTACAGGCGGAGTGCCTGCAATACACGCAACACTGCCAACTCCTCTGCTTCGACTTAAAAAACAGCGAACTCATTCCCGCTAAAGCGGCGGAAGCATTAACGCTGTTCGGCGGACTGGACGTGCTGATCAACAACGCAGGGGTGAGCCAACGTTCGTTGGTGACCGAAACCGCTGCCGAAGTGGATCGCGATATCATGGAAATTAATTTCTTCTCCACCGTATATATGACCAAAGCCCTGTTGCCTCATTTCGTAAAGCAGGGACACGGGCACATCATCGTCATGAGCAGTATGGCCGGTTTGATGGGCTTCCCGATGCGGTCGGCTTACTCCGCCGCGAAACATGCGTTGCATGGCTTTTTCGAAACCTTCCAGACCGAGCAGCCGGTGAAAGATTTACATACGCTGATCGTATGTCCCGGCCGCATCAACACGCCTATCTCCTTATCAGCCTTAACCGGTAGCGGTGAAAAGCACGGCAAGATGGACGACGGACAGAAAAACGGTATTCCGGCCGATAAATGTGCGCAGATCATTCTGCGGGCGGCCGAGAAGAAAAAGAAACTCATCAAAATAGCAAAAGAAGAAAAGATCCTGCTGGCCATTAAACGGGTGCTGCCGAACTTGTTTTACAAGATTGCGCACAATGCCGGCATGAAACAATAACTGTATATCCTTAAATAAAACAATTACATGTCACAAACTGCTTTTTCGGAATGTATCACCGGTGTGCAACAGATCGGTGTAGGCGTTAAAGATTTGCAGACGGCCAAGTTCTGGTACAAAAAATTCCTGGGGATGGAAGTATTGGTATTTGATGATAAAGCCGATGCGCCTTTGATGACCATCTATACCGGCGGTAAGGTACATTCCCGTCACGCATTGCTGACCCTGAATATCGCCGGTGGCGGTGGAATGGAAGTTTGGCAATATGTGAGCAGAACGCCTGTTCCGGCCGATTTCGCTGTAGCCTTCGGCGACCTCGGCACCTTTGCTGCCAAGATCAAATGCAACGACATTGATGCCGCACACCGCTTTTACCTGGCCGAAAACGCCACCGTATCCGCTATCGTGGAAAGCGCGCACGGCAGCCGCCATTTCTGGCTTACCGATCCGCAGGGCAACTACTTTAACATCGTAGAAGGCCACGACTGGTTTCGCGATCCCGCTCCCACGCACGCGGTGGGCGGTGTTTACGGCGCAGTGATCGGCGTAAGCGATATCGATAAAGCCCTGAAGCTGTACCGCGATGTACTCGGCATCAACGAGGTGATATATGATGTGACAGGCACTTTCAAAGACATCCCGCAGCCGGAATATGCCGGGCAGCAATACCGTCGCGTACTCCTGCGCAAACGCGCAAAGAGAACGGCGCCTTCAGCCGCCTGTTAGGTGGGGTGGAAATTGAACTGGTGCAATGCCCGGAGCGTAAGCCCAACAAAATATTCGAGGGCCGCTACTGGGGCGACTTAGGCTTCATTCACCTCTGCTTCGATGTGATTGACATGGCCACCCTGAAAAACCAGGCCGCCGCCGCCGGTTTCCCTTTCACGATCGACAGCGCCGACTCATTTTCCATGGGCCAGGCCGCAGGTCGTTTCGCTTATTTAGAGGATCCCGATGGCACATATATCGAACTGGTAGAAACACACAAAGTACCCATCCTGAAAAAGATCGGCTGGTTCCCGGACCTCACGAAACGTAAGGTGCAAAAGCCGCTGCCGAACTGGATGATCGGGTGTATGGCGTGGAGTAAAGTGAAATAACTTATAAAAAAGCATCGCGGTGAGCGATGCTTTTTTATCTATTTAGAAAAGAGACTTCTCAAATAGTTCCTATCCTCCGCCTTCAACTTTCCATAATTCATCAACCTCCACCAGGCATCGCGGAACTTACCCACCGTCCAGCCTAACACCGGCATGGCAATAATTCCGAGTAATCCCCACGGCCCCAGCCAGATGCAGGACAGCGCGGAAATCAGCAATGCATATACAGGATACGCGATCATCAGCAAGCCTAAAAAAACAGAGCCGAAGAATACCGTACGCGCCGTTTTCTTACGGGCAAAGTTGCGG
Source organism: Chitinophaga sedimenti (assembly GCF_023156195.1). Lineage (GTDB taxonomy): Bacteria > Bacteroidota > Bacteroidia > Chitinophagales > Chitinophagaceae > Chitinophaga > Chitinophaga sedimenti. The sequence goes on along the minus strand of NZ_JAKUKA010000001.1, from coordinate 4,017,241 downwards.
ATGGGGTAGTAGAACGGAGCATTGATCAGGAAGCCGGCCAGCGCGGGGACAGCCAGTACCAGCGCGCTCAGGAAAGAGAACAATAATTGTCCGCCGTTCCGGCAATGGCTTTGTGACCGGGTGTATTGAAGAAGGATAAACGTTCTTTAGGTGTTTGTTGCAGCTTGGCGCCCATGGCGTGCAGCACATCTTTATCGGCCGTGGGAGCGTTGTACAACATGGCGGCATAAGTAGCCGCATAGGTGGCGTCCTCATTCGGGAAGTGGAAGACCGGTCTTCCATGCTTTCCGTGAGTACGCGGTTTACCTGTAACGGATTCACCATACCTTTGGCGGCTTCGACCGTTTTAGCACTGATGGGCGCGCCCACATTTATATAGATGCTGCTGTTGAAATCTTTAAAAGAACTGTAGTTAACGCCGATCGGCAATATCGTGAGGTCTTTGGTGCCGGCGTCTTCCCAGGCGCTGATGGCCATGCGGGCCGTACCTTTTTTCAACGGGCGCAGTTTCCATTCCTGTATACAGATGCCTTCGGCGAAAATGAGTACAATCCCATTTTTACGGAAAATCTCCGGCAACGCTCAAAGGTCTCGTCGTTTTGTCCCATATTTTCCTTGCCTTCACTGATGCGAAAGATGGGGATGTTGTGCAATGCCTCCAGCAGCTTGCGGGCGGTGGGTTTCCGGAACGCGTCGCCGCGGGCCAGGAAATGCATGTCGCGGTTGAACAGGGCGCCGAGGATCATTGCGTCCAGAACGAGCCGGAGTGATTTACTGCCAGCAATAAAGGGCCTTTCAGCTGCGTAAAGTCGTAACCGCGCAGGTGCAGGCGGTTGCTGAAAATCTGCAACGCGGTTCGGCAGGTATATTTAGCGTATTTGTATAACAAAGTCTTAGTTAAAAAGTGCCCCGCAAGATAATCAAAATCCGTCATTTGCTGCCTGGTGGCCGTGGGGTCTACCGTTCAGCAAAGAGTTAACCTGTGTTTAATATTGCCGTTATATCTTTAAGACATGAAGAACTTACTGATTGCTTTGTTCCTGGTAGCTGCCGGTATGCAGCAAACCAACGCCCAGCAAATGAATGTGGCGACTTTCAACCTCCGGTACGATAACCCGAAGGATTCCGGAAACCTGTGGAAAGACCGCAGGCAGGCGGTATCGGCCCTGATCCGCTTTCATGATTTCGATATTTTCGGCACGCAGGAAGCGCTGAAGAACCAGCTGGATGACGTGGCGTCTGCCCTGCCCGGTTACACCTATTATGGTAAAGGCCGCGACGATGGGAAGGATGCCGGTGAGCATTCTGCTATCTTCTTCAAAAAAGATAAATTCAAACTGCTGGATAAAGGTGACTTCTGGTTGTCTGAAACACCTGATAAACCAGGCCTCGGCTGGGATGCTACCTGCTGTAACCGCATCTGCTCCTGGGTACGTCTTGAAGATGTTAAAACGAAGAAAAGTTTCTACTTCTTTAACGTACACTACGATCACCAGGGCAAAGTAGCCCGCCGCGAAAGCAGCAAATTGATCCTCGCTAAAATCGCCGCTATCGCTGGCAAACAACCCGCTATCCTGACCGGCGATTTCAATGCACGTCGTGAGAGCGAGCCTTATAAATTGCTAGCGGCTTCCAGCCAGGTAAAAGATGCGATAACAGCAGTGAAAGTGCCGTATGCGCTGAACTCATCTTACAATGGTTTTGGCCGGGATCTGGATGCCGAAGGGGTGATTGATCATATCTTCATAACACCGCAGTTTACGGCTTCTAAATGGGGGATTCTGACGGATACTTATCAGGGTAAATTTCCGTCTGATCACTTTCCTGTGATGACGGTACTGCAACTGAAGAAATAATTCTTAGTGATAGAAAGGGAAAACCCCGGGAGGATCTCCCGGGGCTTTTTTTTTATGATTGTTTCGAATCATTACTGTCTTTGTCGTCGTCTTCGTCTTCTTCATCGTCATCTTCGTCTTCTTCGTCTTCTTCATCGTCTTCTTCCTCGTCGTCATCGTCATCTTCCACTTCGTCTTCACCTTCTTCCACTTCGTCCTCATCTTCTTCTTCGGAGTCATCACCTTCTTCCGCTTCACCTGCCGCCTTCGCCGCTTCTAATTCTTCTAAGTACATCGGATCGTCTTCCTCGGAATGTATCGCAATTCTTTCTATACTTACACCATCTTCCCGAACAGTGAGCCATTTTTCAATGACATCGCCATTTTCGTCGGTATAAGTCGTATACGTAGTGTCCCCTTCATCGGCATCGTTCTCTTCCTCCACCACTTCCGATGAAGCCTCCAGTCCGGCAGGTCCTTCCTCACTCTCCCCTTCGTCAGAAGGTTCGTAGTGCGGCGTTACACTATCGTCGATCATCAGGGTCGTGGTTTCGGTCAGTTCTCCACTCTCGGATACGATAAAGTGGCCGTCCGCTTCCAGTTGTTCCTCGGTATCGATGGGAGCGAGGGTGGTAGGGCTGTCTTCGGCCTGGTCCATCAGGGTAGGCTGCACCAATTCTTCTTCAAATACCTCTTTCAGTTTAGGCAGATCGGCGGGGAATTGATGCCGAAGTAGTCCATAAAGGCTTTGGAGGTTTTGTAGAGCAATGGTTTGCCGGGTAAATCCTCGCTGCGGCCGGAAATGATGATCAGCTCCTTTTCCAGCAGTTTGGTGATGGAATAGTCCGTACTCACGCCGCGGATATGTTCGATTTCACCTTTGGAGATTGGCTGCCGGTAGGCAATGATCGAAAGGGTTTCGAGGGCGGCGGTAGAAAGTCGTTTCAGGTATTTTTCACCGTTGAGCTGTGCAACGGTCTGGTAGTAATTACGTTTGGTCAGGAACTGGTATCCGCCACCGCTTTCCCGCACTTCAAAGGCATAGAACTCGGAGTGATATTTTTCCATGATAGCTTCAATGGCGGTATCCACCTGCTCCTGTGAGGCACGGTCTTCCAAAAAAGCCAGCGCATTATTGAGCAGTTCGAGTATGTCCGCCGCCGGGAGTGGACGGTCGGCAGCAAAAATCAGGGCTTCCACATGGGGGATGAGCTGGGAGATTTCCATATCGGTTCTTGTACTTTGAATGGCCCGGGAACCTGCGTCCCCGGCTTAAAGAAAAAAAGTCAAAGACCGAAAATACAGTCTTTGACCTGATTCGAAAAATATAAAAAAAATGCTGTTGATTTTTTGTGCATAAGATTAACCCACCAGCGCAGCTGCACCGCTCACGATCTCGGTCAGCTCCGTAGTGATCGCAGCCTGACGGGCGCGGTTGTAGGAAATCTTCAGGGTGCGGAGGATTTCAGCAGCGTTCTCTGATGCTTTATCCATCGCAGTCATACGGGCGCCATGCTCAGAAGCCTGGCCGTCCAGTACGGCCTTGAAGAACTGCGTGTTCAGAATTTTCGGCATCAGCTCGGCAATCAGCACCTCTTTCTCCGGTTCGAAGATGTAGTCGGCTTTGATACCTTTGCTGGCAGTATTCTCCACTTTCGCTACGGGCAGGAACTGTTCGGTGGTAAACACCTGGGTAGCTGCGTTGCGGAACTGGCTGTATACGAGTTCCACTGCATCGAACTGCTCGTTTACATAACCTTCCATGGCAACCGCCGCGGCAGATTTAACGGAGTCGAAAGACAGACCGGAGAAAATGTTCCAGTGGCTGGAAATCACGTTGTAACCGGCTTTAGAAAACGCTTCGAAACCTTTTTTTGCCGATGGGTAGAATGGTTACGTTGCCTTTAGAGTATTGCTCGCTGTATTTTTCGCGGATCAGTTGTTTGGCCAGCTTGATAATGTTGGAGTTGTAAGCACCGCAAAGTCCCCTGTCCGAGGTAACTACCACGATCAGTACATTGGTTACCGGCCTTTCTGCTGCCAGATCCAGTTCCGGTCACCTTCGGTGTTGCTCACGATGTTTTGCAGCATTTCCTGCAGTTTTACCGCATAAGGGCGCATTTGCAGAATGGCGTCCTGCGCGCGGCGCAGTTTTGCAGCGCTCACCATTTTCATGGCTTTCGTGATCTGCTGGGTAGATTGTACAGATTTTATACGGTTGCGAACTTCTTTAAGCTGTCCAGACATATAATATGATGAATTTATATAAAAGGGCGGGCCCCTCTTTTTCGGGTGCAAAGGTAAGTAAACAAGGGGTAATTCGGAAATACCGGCGACGGTTTAATTTTTCCACCGGGCTGATGTTATTTTACCATAAGACGAGCGCCGAACACCCCATCCAACTTTTCGCCAGTATGGGGGAATGCCTGTAGCAGAGGTATTTACTGCCGCTGAAGGGAGTGACACAACTGCGGCCCAGTAAAGAACCAGCGCTTGCTACCATAAAAAAGCCCGGTCTCACAACCGGGCTGCTATAAGTTATTCGTTATCAATCTTCGGCTCACGCAGTTCCACCGGCTTTTTGGTGTTCTTGCGCATCTTCATGTTAAGGAGCTCTACCAGGAAGGAGAAGGCCATCGCGAAATATACATAGTTCTTCAAGTGCATATCGTGGGCAGCCTCGGCACTCCAGCCCTCTACGATCAATACTACGCCTACCATCACCAGGAACGACAGGGCCAGCATTTTGAACGTCGGGTGTTTGTGGATGAAATTGCTGATTTTAGGCGCGAAAAGGAACATCACGAACATGGCGATAATAACCGCAACGATCATAATCGGTACGTGTTTAGCCAAACCTACGGCCGTAATGATACTATCGAACGAAAACACGGTGTCGATCAGGATGATTTGCCCGATGATCGGTCCCAGTTTGGCCGTGCCGCCGGCAGCGCCCTGCTGCAGGGTAGCTTCTTCCTCACCTTCCAGTTTGTGGTGAATTTCCATCGTGGTTTTGATGAGCAGGAACAAACCGCCACCCAGCATGATGAGGTCGCGGAGGCTGAAGCCGTGTCCGCCAATGGTAAATAATGGATGCACGGCCCGTACAATGTACCCGATGCACAGCAACAGGATCACCCGTACGCCGATACCGGTAAACATCCAGATGCGGCGGGCCGACAGCCGTTTTTCCACCGGCAGGCGGTTCATGACAATGGACACGAAAATTACGTTGTCGATACCCAGTACTACTTCCATGAGCACCGGGGTAAACAGGCTGATGATTGCATCAGCCGTCAGGAATTGTTCCATGATTTATTGGGTGTTGTTTTACTTGCTGAGTCCCGAACAGATTTTTTTACGATGGCGGGTCCTTCGTAGATAAACCCGGTGTATACCTGTACCAGCGCCGCGCCCGCGTCCAGTTTTTCCTGCGCATCTGCCGCAGTAAAAATGCCGCCTACAGCAATAATCGGGATATTGCCCCCGATTTACGGTGAATGTACCGGATCACTTCCGTCGCTTTTTCCTTTACCGGCAGCCCGCTCAGTCCGCCCATCCCGATCTTTTCCAGTTCTGCGGCTGGGGTATTAAGTCCTTCGCGGCTGATGGTGGTATTGGTGGCTACGATGCCCGCCAGTTTGGTTTCGTGCACAATTTCTATGATGTCGTCCAATTGCTCCTGGGTTAAGTCCGGCGCAATTTTCAACAGGATCGGTTTGGCTTTGGGTTTCAGTGCATTAATAGTTTGCAGGTGGTGCAGCAGCTGTTTCAGCGGCTCCTTTTCCTGTAGGGCACGCAAACCCGGGGTATTGGGCGAACTTACGTTTACCACGAAGTAGTCTACACTGTCGTACAGCGCATGGAAACACTTTTCGTAGTCGCTTACGGCATCCTCGTTCGGCGTCAGTTTATTTTTACCGATGTTGCCTCCTACGATGATGTTCGACTTCCGCAGCTGCAGCCTTTTTGGCCGCGGCTTTGGCGCCTTCATTATTAAAGCCCATCCGGTTAATGAGCGCACCATCGGCCGGCAGGCGAAACAGGCGGGGTTGCTCGTTGCCGGGTTGTGCCACCGGCGTCACCGTGCCAATTTCCACAAATCCGAAGCCCAGCTGGCTCAGTTCGTCAATATATTTGGCGTCTTTATCGAAGCCGGCAGCCAATCCTACAGGGTTGCTGAAGGTCAGTCCGAACACTTCTTTCTGAAGACCGGTATTGTCCGGGCGGCAGAAAGCGCCCAGCACGTTTTTCCCGAACGGAAGACCGTTGATTACCTTTAAACCACGCATTACGCCGTGGTGAATGCTTTCAGGAGGAAAGCCGAAGAGTATTTTTTTAATTAATCCGTACATGCGTGGTGCAAAGATAAAGGATCGGCCCATATCCTTATATATGAGCTTTCACCAATATTTACTATTATTCGCCGGTTGGCCTTGATAATTGCCCGGGGCAGTTTACATTTGCCTTCGTTAATCGCACCATGGAGTTACGGGAATTTGAAAAGATATTTAAGGAACATCACCCGCACTGTCTCGCCTTCGCTACCCATTACATAGGGGATCCGCTGAATGCCGAGGAGGTTGTGCAGATCGTGTTTACCCAGTTATGGGAAAAACGCGGCAGCATTGCCATCACGGGTTCCGTAAAATCTTACCTGTTTACTGCCATTCGTAACACCGCCATTAGCCAGTGGCGCAAGCAGCAGGTGCGCAGCGGCAAAGAAACCGATTTTGGCCAGCTGCAAAACGCCACCGCCGAAAACAACGTACAGGCCCGGGAGTTGGAGCGCATGTTACACCAGGCCCTGGAAAAGCTGCCGGAACGCTGCCGCGAGGTATTTGTGCTCAGCCGCCAGCAACACCTGAAATACGCCGAAATTGCCACCGTGATGGATATTTCTATAAAAACCGTGGAGAACCAGATGGGGAAAGCCCTGAAAATCCTGCATGGCGAACTGAAGGAATACCTGCCGTTGGTTTTATTGTACTGGCTGTCTTAAAAAAGTTAAACCGGCGCATAGGGGTAAATTTATCCTGAAGCGTCATATATAAAAGGTACACTGTTTACATGAACGAATTGCATCCCGACGAGGCGCTCTATACACTACTCTGCAAGTATCTGCTCAATGAAGCGGATGCCGTGGAGCGGCAGTGGGTAGATACCTGGCGACAAGACAGCGCAGCCAATGAGGCGGTGCTGGACGGGGTGCGTAAAATGCTGGCGCCAATGCCAATCGCGGCCGCCGTGGATACGGAAGCCTCCTGGCAAAGACTGCTCCACACCATTCAGCCCGAGGCGAAGGTGCTGGAGATGCCCCCGCGTAAAAAGCGCACCTGGGCGTGGGCGGCCGCAATATTAGCCGTGGTGGCCTCCGGCGTGGTTTGTGGAACGTGGTAACAAAAGAAAATACACCGGAACTGGTGCTCAACGGTCTGCAGGAACAAACACTGCCCGATGGGAGTAAGGTGAGGCTCGACAGCGCCTCCGAGTTACGTGTTGCCGCGGACTTCGGGAAAAAGGAAAGAACGGTGTTCCTGAAAGGAAAAGCCTTTTTGATGTAACAGATGATGCAGCACATCCGTTTGAGGTACGGATGAACGAGGATATGGTAGTGCGGGTGCTGGGAACGCAGTTTACGATCGACTTCCGGGACAACAGGCCCCGGATATTCATGTAACCAGTGGTAAAATTATGGTGATGAATAAAAAAGAGCAGAAAAGCCTGGTGATGACGCCCGGCATGCTGCTCCATCAACCTAAGCCCAATATGAAGCCCATGATCGTAGACAATGTGGTGAACGTGGAAATGCGGGAACTGGCATTTGTGGACGCCCCGCTGTCGTCGGTACTGGAAACCGTGGAAGCCGTATACAACGTGAAGTTTGAAGTGAAAAACGAGGCCGTGCTGAAAAAGTCGATCGACACGAATTTCAGTAACGATACCATTGATAATATCGTGACCACACTCGCCCGTACAATGGACGTGTCTATCAGAGAAAAAGCCCCAGGAATATATATCATAGAATAAAACCGCTATAACTAAAGCCTTATAATGAAACCGCTCGCCAGGAAACTGCTGTTGGGAATGCTTTTGCTGTATTGTCCGTTGCAGTCATGGGCCTGGAACTGGCGCACACGCGTCACGATCTCCGTAAAACAACAACCCCTCTCCGAAGTGTGCCGTCGGCTCGAAAAAGCTTATGGCATCAGCTTTTCCTATAGCCGCGATATTGTGCGGATGTCGCAGCTCGTGGATGTGGATGTAAAGAATCAACCCCTGAAAAAATTAATGGAAGCCGTGTTCGACGAGAACGGCGTGGAGTATGAACGCATCGGCGAACAGATCGTACTTACGCCTAAAAAGAAAGAACAGCGCACCATCAGCGGTTATATAGAAGATGCGATTACCGGCGAAAAGTTGATCGGGGTAACGATATATTCACCGCAGTTGCATGTAGGCACAGTGACCAACCAGTACGGGTTTTACAGTCTTACGACGAAAAAGACACGCTCACGCTGGTAGCAACTTACGTTGGTTACGAACCTGTTTTTATTCGTCTGAAAGACAAAAGTACTCGGCAGGTAAAAGTGCAGCTGAATCCCTCCAATACCTTAAAGCAGGTGGAAATCACCGAACCTGCGCCTAAACTGCAGGACCAGACGCAAATGAGCCGCGTAAGCATCCCGCTGGCCCAGGTAAAGGCAATGCCAAAGTTGTTGGGGGAAGAAGATGTGATGCGTGCGATGATGACCATGCCCGGGGTGAACGGCGGCCGTGAGGGCGTTACCGGGCTCAATGTACGCGGCGGCAGCCCGGATCAGAACCTGATGTTGCTCGATGGTACGCCGGTATACAATCCTTCGCACCTGTTCGGTATTTATTCGGTATTCAATCCCGATCTCGTTAAAAATGTAGATCTCTATAAGGGCGCGTTCCCCGCGCGTTACGGCGGTCGTTTATCCTCCGTCGCCGATGTGTCGCTGCGCGATGGCGATATGCATAAGTATCATTTTGAAGCGTCTGCCGGATTATTGTCCAGCAAGGTCGTGGTGGAAGGCCCGCTCTGGAAAAACCGCACGTCATTTGTACTCACCGCCCGCCGCACGCCATTGGATATATCGAGTCTCCGGTTTATCAACAATGAAATCAGCCTGGGCGAGGATGACGAATTTGACGCCTATTTCTATGACGTGAACCTGAAAGTGAATCACATCTTTTCGCCGAAAGACCGGTTGTTCCTGAGTGCTTATGGCGGGCAGGATAATATGAGCCTGCTGACGAACAAAACACCGCTGGACGACCTCGGCGCCCCGCGTTACAACGAATCGCTCAACTACCGGTTGGGCTGGGGGAACCAGATTTATTCCATCCGCTGGAATCACCTGTTCAGCCCGCGTTTATTCTCTAATCTTACTACCAGCTTTTCGCAATTCTTTTTCGTAACAGATTACCGTTACAAATACGAATCATATAAAGTAGCGGAGAAAGATAACCTGTTCGGGAAGTACTATTCGCGCACACAAAATGGCTCGTTGAAATTTGATTTCGATTACCGCCCGCATCCGAACCATGCGATACGCTTTGGTCTTACCGGAACGTATCACGTTTTTGAACCGGGCATCACCCAATTTCAGAGCGAAGAAAATAACATTTACGATACGGCTTATAATAAGCAGCAACCGGGCGGGCTGGAGCTGTCTGTATATGGAGAAGACGATTGGCGCATCAGCGATTCGCTGCACCTGAACCTGGGGTTGCATATATCTACGTTTTTGATATTCCCCGAATGGTACCATTCCGTACAACCGCGGCTGGGCTTCCGTTACATGCTGCCGCACAACTGGGCGTTTAAGATGACGTTTACCAGGATGGTACAGTATATTCATTTGCTTACAAATAACAGCGTGTTCCTGCCTACGGATCTGTGGGTGCCGGTAACCGCGAAAGTAAAGCCGCAGAGCTCCAACCAGGTGGCTGTCGGGCTGGCGAAAACCACGACCGATAAACAATATGAACTGTCTATAGAAGGATATTTTAAAACCATGCAAAATGTGATCGAATACGAAGAGCAGATCGGTATTTTTCAATCGGCCACGAAGAACTGGGATGAAAAAGTAATTGCCGGTTATGGGCGGGCAATGGGCGTAGAATTGCTGGTGCAAAAGAAATCAGGGAAGACGCAGGCGTCTGCGGGATATACGCTTTCCCGCTCTACGCGCAGTTTTGCGTCGGTGAATAATGGCCGGTTGTTTCCTTATAAGTATGATCGCCCGCATGACCTGGAATTAATGTTGTCGCATCGATTTAATAATCGTTGGGAAGTATCCGCCAACTGGGAATTTTCTTCCGGCACGCCGGTAACATTGGCGAAGGCGAGTTATGAACCGGTAACAGGCGGCTCGCCGTACGATCCGCGGCCTAACGATAGTAAAGAGCCCTCAGAAGTTGATTACGTAGGCGATCGCAACACGCTGCGTATGCGAACGCAGCACCGGCTGGACCTGAGCGCTACTTATTCCTGGGAACGCAGGCTGTTCGCCTATTCGCTGAACATGAGCGTATACAATGCGTATAATCAGAAAAACGCGTACTCTTATTTTTATCAGATGAACGAAAAAACGGGCCAGCGTGAACTAACGCAGATCACACTGCTGCCGGTTTTGCCAAGCATTACATTTTCATTACGATTAAAATAGGCAAGGATGATGAAGTGGATATTTTTATCGGGTTGATGATCGCTTTGCTGCCCTCCTGCATGCAGAAGGCAGACATTGCAGTGCCCTACGACGGTGATAAAATGGTGGTCAACACGTTGATGCAGGCGGATAGTCCGGCCTACATCCGCGTGACCCGCAGTGCCCGCGCCGGCGCCAGTAAATTCGAGGAACTGTCAGGAGCCAGTGTGGAGTTGCTGGAAAACGGGGTGCCCATGAATGTGAGCAGGCAGGTCATTAATGGTGCAGGATATTTTGTGTCGGCGCAGCCCCTGAAATATGGCAGCCAGTATGTAGTAAAGGCGGCTTACCAGGAGCTGGTGCCGGTGGTGGGGGAAGACAGTCTGCCGCAAAAGCCTGTAGTAGCTTCCGTGAAAGCATTTGGCAGCGGCAGCCGCATCCAGTTCGTAGTGAAAGATCGTACAGCACTGGCGGAGTATTACCGGATCCGCATTTTCCATGTGCGGGCGGATACTTTCCTGGGCGCACGTTTCGATCCATCTTACAACAATGAATTTATCAACGTGATCGGTACCGGTTATGTGAAAACGAACATTATCGGTGACGAGCGTTTCAACGGCCGAGGAGGTAACGATGATCATGCAAACCGCGAAAGCATTGCCCGCCGGCGATCAATTCCGGCTGGAGGTGAACAGTCTTACCGGCTGCCTACAACTACCTTAAAACCCTTGAAATACAGATCGATAACAACCCCAACTTTCTCATCGATCCATCAAAAGTATACAGCAATGTAACAGGAGGATATGGCATAGTGGCGGGCATCAACGCGATACACATTCCGTTTACCGCAAATTGATGGAGAAACCTTAAATTTGGTTAGAACAAAATAGTGAGTCATGCAGGACGCATATATCGTAGCTGGTTTCAGGACCGCCGTTACCAAATCGAAGCGCGGCGGGTTCAGGTTTTATCGCCCGGACGACCTGGCCGTGGATGTGATCAGCGGATTGTTAAAATCCGTTCCGCAACTGGAGCCTAATCGCGTAGATGATTTAATTGTAGGCAATGCCGTGCCCGAAGCGGAGCAGGGATTGCAGATAGGCCGCCTGATTTCCGTACGTGCTTTGGGCATTGAAGTGCCAGGCATGACGGTGAACCGTTATTGCGCCTCCGGGCTCGAAACCATTGCCATCGCCACCGCCAAAATACAGAGCGGTATGGCCGACTGCATCATTGCCGGCGGTACCGAAAGTATGAGCCTGGTGCCCGTTGCCGGCTGGAAAACCGTTCCGAACTACACGGTGACCAGTACCACGCCCGACTACTACCTCAGCATGGGACTGACCGCCGAAGCGGTGGCCAAAGAGTTCAGCATAACGCGCGAGCAGCAGGACGAATTCTCGCTCCGCTCACACCAGCGTGCGATCAACGCGATCCAGAACGGGCATTTTAAAGAAGGTATTCTGCCCATCAACGTAGAAGAAATCTATCTTGATGAAAAAGGAAAAAACAGCAACGTAATTATATCGTAGACACAGATGAAGGCCCGCGCGCCGACACGTCGATAGAGGCGCTCAGCAAACTGAAGCCTGTGTTTGCAGCCGGTGGATCGGTTACCGCCGGTAACTCTTCCCAAACCTCCGACGGTGCTGCCTTTGTGGTAGTAATGAGCGGGCAAATGGTGAAAGAACTGGGAATAGAACCGATCGGTCGCCTGGTATCCTGCGTTTCCGCCGGTGTACATCCCCGCATCATGGGCATTGGTCCTGTAGCCGCTGTGCCGAAAGCGCTGGCCAGGGCCGGTAAAACCCTCAATGACATTGACCTGGTGGAGCTGAATGAAGCTTTTGCATCACAGGCAGTAGCAGTAATCCGCGAACTGAACATGGACCCGGAGAAAGTGAATGTCAACGGTGGCGCTATTGCCCTGGGGCATCCGCTGGGCTGTACCGGTGCTAAACTCACCATCCAGCAGCTGGGCGATCTGAAACGCCTGGGCAAAAAGTATGGGATCGTAACAGCCTGCGTAGGCGGCGGTCAGGGTATTGCCGGGGTAATAGAACGGTTCTAACAAATTGATTTAGATAAATTTCCGATGCCGGCCATAGTGCCGGCATTTTTTTAGAAGACCGCAATAAACTACCGGGAACCTGCGTTTACGCAGTGTTTATATAAAATTGGAAAACCTTTAGATGTAATCGTCGCTAATTCGCTCAAATCCAGTCCCAATACCATCTATTTTCCTGAATTATATAAAATAATACAATTGAATTAAAGAATTTGCTAATTTGGTTGCTGGAAAAACCATCATCAACCCTAACCGTATCTCATGGATCGCAGAAGTTTTATAACATTCGCCCCATCCCGCAATAAAAGGCGCCTGTGAAAGCTGCCCGTACGCTTTCCGGTATTGCTCCCTACACAGGGGAGTGGAAAACGCCGCAGGTCGTTCATCTTCTTAAAAGAGCCATGTTTGGCGCCGCCGTGCCGGACGTGAAATATTTTGAAGGCATGTCGATGAGTGCTGCGGTAGATGCGCTGCTTAACTTTGCGGACGTAACGCCCGCACCTCCCGTGAATAATTACCAGGCCGACGAAGCCGATGCGGACATCCCGTTAGGTGCTGTGTGGGTAACCGCGCCGCCGCTGGTGGAAATGGACGATCTGGAGAATGCGCGCCGCCTTTCTTTAAAGCCTGGTGGGTTGGTTTGATGGTCAGCCAGCCGCGCAGCATCCGCGAAAAGATGACGCTCTTCTGGCACAACCATTTTGCTACGGAAGCTTCTACGATCAAGGATGCGCGTTATGTATACAAACACAACACCATGTTGCGCGCGGGCGCACTGGGCAACTTCAAAGACCTGACAAAAGCCGTGACGCTGGATCCCGGGATGCTGGTATACCTGAACGGTTATCTCAATGAAAAAAGCGCGGCGGATGAAAACTACGCCCGTGAGCTGTTTGAGCTGTTTACCTGCGGTAAAGGCCCGGCCTCGCAGTATACCGAGGAAGATGTAAGGGCCGGTGCGCGCGTGCTCACTGGTTATCGCATCAATCCAACTACTATTACTTCCTTTTTTGATCCTACCAAACACGATATAGAGAACAAACAGTTCTCGGCATTTTTCGGTAACAGGGTGATTTCCGGCCGTACCGGCGCGGATGGCACCAGGGAGCTGGACGATATGCTGGGCATCATTTTCCAGCAGCAGGAAGTAGCGAAGTTCATTGCCCGCAAGTTCTATCGTTTCTTCGTGTACTACGACATCGATGAAGCCACGGAAACCAATGTGATCACACCATTAGCAGATATTTTCAGAGCAAGTAATTATGAGATAAAACCTTTACTCTCCGCACTTTTCAAAAGCGAACATTTTTACGATCCCTTAAACATGTCCTGTCTCATCAAAAGCCCGATCGACTTTTCCGTAGGGCTTTGCCGTGAGTTTGGCGTGAAGTTCCCGGATGGTGTGACCGACTATGTGAATGCATATGGCACCTGGAGCGCCGTGCAGGGAGCAGCCGCCAACCAGCAGCAGAACATCGGCGATCCGCCGCTCGTATCTGGCTGGGAGGCTTACTTCCGGGAACCGCAGTTCCATGAGTTGTGGATCAATACGGATACTTACCCCAAACGTAATATGTATAGCGACCAGATGATCACTTCGGGCATTACCCGCGGCGGCCATATAGAGATAGATCCTTTGGCTTACGCCGAATCGCTAAGCGCGCCTGAAGATCCTATCCAGTTAAGAGATGAGTCTCTTAGTCTGTTACATAGGATGGACGTAAAGGCGGACGTAAAAGAAGCCCTGCGCAAGATTTTACTATCGGACGAAGACATGGACTATTACTGGACCAACGCCTGGAATGCCTACATGGTGGATAAGACGAACGCGATGAACAGAGATATCGTATTAAGACGATTGCAGTCTTTTTACAAATACATCATGGACTTATCCGAATACCAATTATCCTGATCACCTTTTTTGAAAAGCCCTTATGAAAAGAAGAGATTTTTTAAATATACCGCGCCGGCTGCTATTCTGCCGTCGTTTATCAATGGGTTCTCCGTTAAGGCATTTGGCGCTTCGCCTTTGCTGAATGCCCTGCAGGGGCTGCTACCAATAATGATCACGTATTGGTAATGATCCAGATGACCGGCGGTAACGACGGTCTGAACATGGTGATTCCCATCGATAAATATTCCGGTTACGTGAATGCCCGCTCCAACATTGCGATTGCAGAGGGCAAAGCACTGGAGCTGGTCAATATGAAGAAAGTGAAAATTCACCCTTCGATGACCAAACTGCAGGCGCTCTACAATCAAGGGAAAGTGTGTGTGGTACAAAGTGTGGGTTATCCTTCGCCGAACTTCTCGCACTTCCGTGCTACCGACATTTGGCTCACCGGTTCGGATGCCGATAAAGTGATCACTACCGGCTGGGGCGGCCGTTACCTGCAAACCGAATATCCTAACTATCCTGTTGGTTTTCCCAACGCCGAAATGCCCGACCCGCTGGCCATCCAGATCGGTTCGATCGTATCGCCGGCGTTCCAGGGACCAGTGACCAACGCGGGCATGGCGATAACCAGTACGAACAGTTTTTACGACCTGCTGGAAGGTAAAGAGGACGATGTGCCCAATACCAAGGCAGGTAAAGAGCTCAAGTACATCCGCATGATCGCGAAACAATCCAACAAATATGCAGACGCGATTAAGCTGGCTGCCGGTAAGGTAACCAGCCAGGGCGCATACAGTAACACCTCTATTTCGCAGCAGCTGAAGATCGTGTCGCGCCTCATCGCCGGCGGGTTAAAAACCCGGCTGTATATGGTGAGCATTGGCGGTTTCGATACGCATGCGAGCCAGACCAACTCCGGGGACACTTCTACCGGTTCGCACGCGAACCTGCTGGGTAATTTATCAAACGCCATAGGCGAGTTCATGGCCGATCTCAAAGGCCTGAAAGTATCGCAGCGCGTGATAGGCATGACCTTTTCCGAATTCGGCCGTCGTATTAAATCGAACGGCAGTATGGGTACGGACCACGGCGCCGCGGCCCCGATGATCCTGTTCGGCGATTATATTAACCCGGGGGTACTGGGTAATACACCGGATATGCCGGGAACGGCCAATGTGAACGATAACGTGCCTATGCAATACGATTTTCGTTCTGTGTACGCCTCGGTGCTGGAGCAGTGGTTCTGCGTAAAAAAGAAGCGCTGGATACCATCATGCTGAAAGACTACCAGCAATTACCGCTGGTGAACAGCCTGGCCTGCAGTACCGTGACCAGCATTCCCGATGTAAACCAGAACGCCGGCACCAACCTCATTACCAACTATCCCAATCCGTTTACGACTAAAACCGTCATCTCGTACGAAACCACCGGCGGGCACACGTTAATACAGGTGTTTGATACGATGGGCCGTCTCCTGGCTACGCCACTTGATAAAGTGGTAGTCGCAGGTAAATACACTATCGAATTTGATGCTACCATGTTGCCAACGGGGATTTACTATGCCCGGTTCCAGAATGGGACGACACAGCAGGTAAGGACGATGTTGAAGGTGCGGTAAAAACTGTTTTACCGCCTCAATTGGCTACGCACTTTTCTGGCCATCGATCTTTATGTTATTGAAAACCAGATTATTGCCCGCTCAATTGGCTACGCACTTCCGTTAAATACTTCCCCCTGCAACTTTGTTGCAATACTTTCCTATCTTTGCCGTGAAACTCGACACAGGTGCGAAGATTAATGCGGAAAATAGGAGTATTGTTGATGCTGGGCGTATTCAGCTTGTATATTACGCCCGGGGACTTCCTGCACCATTTTGCCGGCCACGAAGATACTTTCGACGAGGCGCCGGCAGCGCGGGACGGCAAACTCTCCGTTTCTGAAAAGCACCGCCACTGTGAATGGCTCCAGTGGGAGGTAGATACCTACCTGCCGCCGCACGAAGTTTTCCTGGAATGTATTCCTGTTCAATTTCGCGTGGTTACCGCCTCGTTACCTGTAACGACCATTAGTGTTACTCCCTACTTCTTCTCTCTGCGGGCGCCCCCGTCCACCACAAACCTGATGTAAACAAAAGATGCGGTTTCCCCGGAAGCCGGTGTAGTTATTTTATTTATTCAACTCAGTTTGTGTTTTAGCATGAATTACTTTCGCATGCTGGCAATAAGCCTGCTTTTTATACTGCCTTTCAAGGTGTTTGCCGATGAATTACCCGGACAGGATAACACCCTTACCGGCACCGTAACCGATAAAGATACGCAGGGGCCGTTACCCGGCGCTACCATCTACTTGCCCGATTTAAAGATCGGGGCCGTAGCGGATGCACAGGGTAATTACACCGTGAAACACCTGCCGCAGGGCCGCTTCCTGGTGGAGGTGCGTTACATTGGCCATGCGGCCATTACCGAACAGATTGTGATCAAAGGCAACACGAGCCGCAATTTTATATTGAGCGCTTCGGTAACAGAACAAAATGAAGTGGTGGTAACCGGTGTGAACGTGGCCACACAATTGCGCCAGAACCCAACACCGATCAGCATTGTCCGCAAAGACTTCCTCGATCGTACGGTTTCTTCCAACCTGGTAGATGCGATTGCGCAATTGCCCGGTGTAAGCCAGGTGTCTACCGGGCCGGCGATTTCCAAACCCTTTATCCGTGGCCTTGGTTACAACCGCGTGGTAGTGGTGAACGATGAAGTTCGCCAGGAAGGTCAGCAGTGGGGCGACGAACACGGTCTGGAAGTGGACGATTACAACGTAAATAAAATTGAGATACTGAAAGGTCCGGCATCACTGATGTATGGCTCGGATGCGCTGGCCGGCGTGGTGAATATTATTTCAGACATGCCCGTGCCAATGGGTACCATCCGCGGCGGTATCGACGCCAACTACCAGAGCAATAACGGCCTGTTCGGCTATCACGCCAATATTGCGGGCAACCAGAACGGTTTTTCCTGGAAACTGTACGGCACCCGGAAAATGGCGCACGATTATAAAAATAAATATGATGATTATGTACTGAACTCGAAGTTCCGTAACACGAACTACGGCGCCGGCATCGGCCTGAATAAAAGCTGGGGCTATTCCCGCCTGTCGTTTTCTTCGTATAGCCTGGAACCCGGACTGGTTGAAGGGGAGCGGGATGAGAACGGTAAATTCATCAAACCCGTTAATGATAATGGAAATGTGGAAGAAGTAGCGGCCAATAGCGATGATTTTAAATCGTATCATCCGCTGTTCCCGAAACAACGCATTGACCACCAGAAACTGGTGTGGGATAACAGCTTCTACTTCGCCAATGGCAGCAGGGTAGCAGTAAACCTCGGTTACCAGGTGAACAAGCGCCGCGAATATGAAAATGTGTTAGCCCCGGACGATGTGGCGCTGTACTTCAAACTAAAAACCTTCAACTACGGCTTCAAATACTTCCTGGCCGATATGGACGGTTGGCAAACCACGGTAGGTATTAACGGCATGCAGCAACAGAACAGCAATCATGGTTCAGAATTCCTGATTCCTTCCTATAACCTGTTCGATGCCGGTGTATTCGCCCTGACGCGTAAAACCTTTGGTAAACTGACCGTAGCGGGCGGCCTGCGCTTCGATTACCGACAGTTGAAATCCGATGCGTTGTACCTCGACGGGAACGAAAAACCAGTGCCAAGTCCGGTTACCGGCGGTATCACCCGCTTCGGGGCGTTTGAGCGCGACTTCTCCAATGTATCCGGTAGTGTGGGGCTTAGTTACGCCGCGTCCGACAAATTGACGCTGAAATTGAATGTAGCCCGCGGTTTCCGCGCGCCCAACATTGCAGAGCTGTCTGCGAACGGTGTGCACGAAGGCACGATCCGTTACGAATACGGCAATAACAATCTCAAGGCGGAAGTAAGCACCCAGGTAGATGCGGGGGTGGAATTGGCCACCGAGCACATTACCCTGGGCGTGAATGCGTTTTATAACAACATCAACAACTACATATATTCCCGCAAACTGCTGGGCGCAGATGGTCAGGACTCCATTCCTGTAGCGGAAAATGAAGACGGCTATGCAGCGTTCCAGTACCAGCAGGGCCGTGCTTACCTTTACGGCGGAGAAATCACCATTGATATCCATCCACACCCCATTCACTGGCTGCACTTCGAGAACTCATTGTCATGGGTAGAAGCAAGGCTTGCTAACGGAAATGATTCAACGAAATACCTGCCCACCATTCCACCGTTGCGCTGGCTTTCTGAACTGCGTGGCGACTTCCGGAAGAATGGTAAAGGCGTACGTAATATCTACGCAAAGGTTCAGCTAGATAAGTTCTTCGACCAGAAAAACGTATTCAGTGCATACAATACCGAAACCGTTACCGGCGGTTACGCATTGCTGAATGCGGGTGTTGGTGCCGAGTTCGTGAACAAAAACAACAGGACGTTGTTTGCATTGCATGTAGCGGCGAACAATATCACAGACGAGGCTTACCAGAACCACCTCAACCGCCTGAAATACGCGGGAGAGAACGTGGTAACGGGCCGTACCGGCGTATATGGCATGGGGCGCAACTTTAGTGTGAAAGTGTCGATACCGTTGGAGTTTAAGTAAAGAAAAAGTGACTTATAGAAAGGGGGGATGGTGTTAAGGCTGTTTCCCCCTTTTATTTCCACAGATAAATATGTCGGAAAATTAAAAAATGAAATTTATATCTTTGGTCACCCGTTTTACGCATCATACTTTATCATCCCTGTCTGTGTTAACTAATCTGGCTCGAACCTACTTCTCGACATTATACTAATCACATAACGATATTTAAGATAGATCTGACATACTGCTCAGATTTTGGATGAAAAGAGAAAAGGGCCGTTTTCACGGCCCTTGATCTTTTGTCGTATAGTCGGTAAGTTTATTTTTCTTCCGGTAGATTTATTGTTTCGTCGTCGAAATACACGAAGAAGTAAAGGTATATAACGCGGGAGATGCGCATCAGCCAGGGCTGTACCAGTAACAGGATAGCGCCGTTCACGATGAGCCAGGTCATAATGCTATTATCTTTCCAGGTAATTCCGAAGATAACCCAGAACCAGATGAGGTTGAATACGGACAAAGCGACCGCCAGCGCATAACTTACATAACCGGTACCAAACCAGAAGCCTGTTTCCAGTTCAAATTTTTGTCCGCATACCGGGCAGTTGTCGTGCATGTCGAAGATATGCGAAAACTTCCAGTGGAAAGGATTGCGCGTACGAAACATGTGACCTTTCCGGCAGCGCGGGCATTTCATCTGCAGCAGGCTTAAAAAATAGTTGGGTCTTTTGTTCATGGTGATGCAAAGTTAAAATTTTAGCTGATGGAGGTATATGATATTCCTCATCTTTTATACCACGAAGCGTTTATTTCGCGGCGGCTACCGTATCATCCTTTTTTCACCGATCTGCTGGCGCCACATCGCGTAATACAGGCCTTTTTCGGCCAGCAGCGAGTAGTGGTCGCCGGTTTCCACGATACGGCCTTTTTCCAGTACATATATGCGGTCGGCGTGCATAATGGTCGACAGGCGGTGAGCGATCATTACCGTAATGTGCTCCTTGGATGCCGTTACATTGCGCACCGTTTGTGTAATCTGTTCCTCTGTGAGCGAATCCAGCGCGGAGGTAGCTTCGTCGAACACCAGCAGGCGAGGATGGCGGAGCAATGCACGGGCGATAGACAGCCTTTGTTTTTCTCCTCCTGATATTTTGATGCCGCCTTCGCCAATCACCGTGTCAAGCCCGTTTTCCGCTCTTGCAAGCAGGCTGAAGGCCGAAGCTTTGGTAAGCGCGTCCATGATCTGTTCATCGGTAGCGCGCGGATTTACGAAAAGCAGGTTCTCTTTGATAGTACCTGAGAACAACTGTGTGTCCTGCGTTACAAAACCAATCTGGTGGCGGAGTTCTTCAATATCTACCTGGTTGGTTTCAATATTGTTGTAATAGAGGTTTCCTTCCATTGGTTTATACAGGCCGACGAGCAACTTTACCAGCGTGGTTTTACCGGAGCCGGATGGTCCAACGAACGCAATGCTTTCGCCGGTGCGCACGGTAAACGTAATATCGTCTAGTGCCTTTGTTTTCGCCGTTAAGTGCTTAAAGCCAACATTTTTAAATGCCAGTTCACTGATCGCCGAAATCTTCACCGGGTCGTCCGGCGTTGCTTCTACCGGTGTTTGCAGAATCTTTTCAAAATTAGCTAAGGAAACCTGCGTTTCGCGATAGGCAAGAATGATATTGCCCAACTCCTGCATCGGCCCGAAGATGAAAAAGGAGTACAACTGTAACGTAAATAGCTGTCCGAGGGAAGCCGTATCGCCATACAGCATGTACAGCAGCAGGAACAGGATGGCCGAACGCAGCAGGTTCACGAAAGTTCCCTGTACGAAATTGATCGATCGCACACTGCGCACCTTTTTCAGCTCCAGCATCAGGATCTTCATCGTGGTACTGTTCAGGCGGCGGATTTCCTGGTGCGTAAGCCCAAGGCTTTTCACCAGTTCGATGTTACGCAATGATTCCGTGGTGGCGCCGGCCAACATGGTTGTTTCTTTCACGATCGTTTTCTGGATCGTTTTGATCTTCCGGGAAAGAAGGCTGATCACCATGCCCAACAGGATGCTGCCGATAAAATATACCGGAACGAGCGTCCAGTGTACTTTAAACGCATAGATCATCACAAACACGATACCCACCAGGGAGGTGAACAGCACGTTAATGAACATGGTAATGAACTTTTCAGTGTCGATCCGCACTTTGGTCAGTATAGCAAGGGTTTCGCCGCTACGCTGGTCTTCGAACTGCTGGTAGGGCAGGCGGAGCGAGTGGCGGAGACCGTCCGTATACACTTTGGCGCCGAATTTCTGGATAATCACGTTCACGAAATAATCCTGGAACGCCTTCGCGATCCTCGGACACCATGGCTACACCGATAGAGGCTAAAAGCAGGAGTCCTATACCCAACAGGTAATCGTGCTGACTGCGCGCCACCGGTGGTTTTACGTCGGCCGGCGCTTGGGTGGCAGGATGAGAGGCAAATTTGTCAACGATCTGGCCGAAGATCAGCGGATCGAGGAGGGAGAATACCTGGTTAATAGTGGCCAGCAACAACGCTAAAACAATCAGCCACTTGTAATTTTTGAGATAAGAGAGCAAGAGTCGCATTGGGCAAAGGTAGGGAAAAAGCCTACGCAATAAATGTTGCCACAACTAATCTGGGGCTATGTTACCGGATGGTTAACGGAAGCCATAAAAATCGTAACTTAACAGTAACACAGCACCGGGCTTACACGCAGCACATCTGGCATCCTCCTCACTATACGCGGCCCTCTCCATCCACCCACCTTATAAATCTGCACGTTATGAAAATGTATGATGAAAAACACGTAAAAACATTGTACTCATTGGCGCCGCCAAGAGCGGTAAAACGACCCTCGCCGAAGCCATGCTCTTCGAGGCCGGTATCATTTCCAAACGCGGTTCCGTAGAGGAGCGCAACACCATCAGCGACTACCATGATATTGAGCATGAGCGCGGCAATTCCGTGTATGCGACCACCCTGCACACGGAGTGGCGCGACTATAAAATCAACATTATTGATACGCCGGGGCTGGAAGACTTCGTCGGCGAAGTTACCGCTTCCGTACGTGTGTGCGATACCGCGCTGCTGCTGCTGAATGCCGAGTATGGGGTGGAAGTGGGCACCGAACAGATATGGGACTACGTAGACCGCTACCGGAAACCCACTATTATCGGCATAAACCACCTCGACGGCGAAAAGGCGAACTTTCAGCAGTCGGTGGACCAGGCCAGGCAATCGTTTGGGGCGGCCGTTACCGTCATGCAGTACCCGGTAAACCAGGGGATCGGCTTTAATGCCATCATCGACCTGCTAAAAATGACCATGTACCGGTTTCCGGCAACGGGTGGCAAACCGGAGAAACTGCCCATTCCCGAAGAAGAAACGGAAACCACGGCACGTTTGCACAACGAATTGGTAGAGAAAGCCGCGGAAAATGATGATGCACTGATGGAACAGTTTTTTGAAAAGGGGAGCCTTGATGAAGATGAACTGCGCGAAGGGTTAAAAATTGGGATGATGAAACACCGTGTTCCCGGTGTTTTGCCTGAGTGCGAAAAACAACATGGGCGGTGGCCGGTTGATGGGGTTTATTGATAATGTGGCGCCCTCTGCGGTGGACATGCCGCCGGAAACGTCGGAAGAGGGACGGGAGATTAAATGCGATCCTTCTGGGGCCACGAGCCTGTTCGTGTTTAAAACCCTTTTGGAGCCTCATATTGGCCGGTTATCTTTCTTCAAGGTGATGAGCGGCGAGGTAAAGGCGGGGATGGAACTACATAACGAAAAGGGCGATACCGGCGAACGGCTGAACCAGCTGTTCATTGCAGACGGCCGTAACAGAAATGCTGTGGACAAACTGCGCGCAGGGGATATTGGCTGCACGCTCAAATTAAAAATACTTTCACCAACCATACATTGAACGATAAAGCGGCCAACTGGCAGGTGGCGCCGCTGCATTTCCCATCACCGAAGGTACGCGCGGCCATTGTGGCAAAGAAGAAGTCCGATGATGAAAAACTCAGCGAGGTGCTGGCGGAAATTCATATGGAAGACCCCACCCTGGAAATTGAGTACAACCGCGAACTGAAGCAGGTGATTCTGCACGGTCAGGGCGATCTGCACCTGGCGGTAACGCGCTGGCGGCTGGAGCACGTGTACAATATGCAGGTCGATTATGTGCCGGCGCGTATCCCGTACCGCGAAACCATTCAGAAACAGGCGCAGGCATCGTACCGGCATAAGAAGCAGTCCGGCGGCGCAGGCCAGTTCGGTGAGGTATTTATCAAAATTGAACCTTATGTCGACGGAATGGCCCCACTTAAAGAGTTCCCTGTCCGCGAAAGCGAAGAAATTGCACTTACCTGGGGTGGTAAGCTGGTGTTTAACAACTGCATCGTAGGCGGCGCGATCGATAACCGCTTTCTTCCTTCCATTTTGAAAGGCATCATGGAGAAAATGCAGGAAGGACCACTGACCGGTTCGTACGTACGGGATATACGCGTAAGTGTGTACGATGGCAAAATGCACCCGGTCGACAGTAATGATATCTCTTTTAAAATCGCTGGCATGATGGCCTTCAGGGACGCGTTTTACCAGGCCGCTCCCCAATTACTGGAACCCGTTTTCGACCTGGAGGCCGTTGCCCCCGATACGATGATGGGCGATATTATGAGCGAGTTGCAGAGCCATCGCAGTTTAATTACGGGAATGGATAGTGAAAACGGCTACCAGGTAATTAAAGCGCGTACGCCGCAGGCGGAATTGGATAAACTGTTCGCTGCTTTGCGTAATGTGACGCAGGGACGTGCTAAAGTAAAGGCCGTGTTTGCCGAGTATGCACCAGTGCCGGCAGATATACAGAAAAAATTGAGTGAAGATTATAAGAAGGTAGAAGCACAGTTCGTGTAGAGGCAAAGAAAAAGGCGGTAAGAATACCGCCTTCAGTTATTTTAACCATATCCTATGAAAAACCTGATGCAAAGATAGGAGTACGAATGATGATGTAAAGTGCAAATGGGTGAACGTGCAGAAATAGTTGGTAAACGTAGTGGAGTTGGAGTTGTTAACTTGAATTTAACCAGCGGCTGGTGTATGGGCAAAGAAAAAGGCGGTAAGAATACCGCCTTCAGTTATTTTAACCATATCCTATGAAAAACCTGATGCAAAGATAGGAGTACGAATGATGATGTAAAGTGTAAATGGGTGAACGTGCAGAAATAGTTGGTGAACGTAGTGGAGTTGGAGCTGTTAACTTGAATTTAACCAGCGGCTGGTATATGGGCAAAGAAAAAGGCGGTAAGAATACCGCCTTCAGTTATTTTAACCATATCCTATGAAAAACCTGATGCAAAGATAGGAGTACGAATGATGATGTAAAGTGTAAATGGGTGAACGTGCAGAAATAGTTGGTGAACGTAGTGGAGTTGGAGCTGTTAACTTGAATTTAACCAGCGGCTGGTGTATGGGCAAAGAAAAAGGCGGTAAGAATACCGCCTTCAGTTATTTTAACCATATCCTATGAAAAACCTGATGCAAAGATAAGTTCATAAGGACGCCTGTCAAGTGTAACCAGGTGAAATGCGGAAATTATTTGGTGAATGGAGGATAAGGATGTCTGTTAACAACCATTTAACCAGCGGTGTAAAGTGGTGTCAAATGCTAAGTGTTTGTCGTGGAGGGACTTGTCTTTTTAGCATGGAAGTTGGCTATAGGTTATGCGTCATTTTATACGTTCCATTGTTGCCTGTCCAGACTGCGATACTGCACCGCCGTAGCAACATGCGGCGCGAGGATGTGGGCACTGCCTTCCAGGTCTGCCACGGTTCGGCTTACTTTAAGGATGCGGTCGTATGCGCGGGCCGACAAGTTCAGGCGTTGCATGGCACTTTTGAGGAGCCGGCCGCCTGCTTCATCCAGGTGGCAGTTGGCCCGGAGTAATTTACTGCTCATCTGGGCATTGTTGTAAACGGCGGCCTCCTGTTGGAAACGCACTGCCTGCAACCGCCGCGCCGCCATCACCCGTTCCCGGATCATCGCACTCGGCTCGGCCCCCTGTCCGGACAACACCTCTGACAGCACCACCGGCGTTACCTCTACATGCAGGTCTATACGGTCCAGCAATGGCCCGGAAATCCTGGAAAAGTATTTTCGCACCAGGGTAGGCGGACATGAACAGGTTTTCCCAATCTGGCCAAAGAAGCCGCAGGGACACGAATTCATAGAACAAAGCAGCATCACCCCGGCAGGGAATTCAACAGCCATGCGGGCGCGCGAAATCGTCACCTTACGCTCCTCCAAAGGCTGCCGCATCACTTCCAGCGCACTGCGCTTAAATTCCGGTAACTCATCAAGGAAAAGGACGCCGTTATGCGCCAGCGATATTTCGCCCGGCTGAGGGATACCACCACCGCCACCTACCAACGCTACGTCACTGATCGTGTGATGTGGCGAACGGAAGGGGCGGCGGGATACCAGAGTAGCCTCGACAGGCAGTTTACCTGCAACAGAGTGGATGCGGGTCGTTTCCAATGCCTCCTGTAAACTTAATGGCGGAAGGATCGTAGGCATTCTGTGCGCAAGCATCGTTTTGCCAGCACCTGGCGGACCAATCATAATTACATTGTGTCCGCCGGCGGCGGCAATCTCTAACGCACGTTTAACATTCTGCTGGCCTTTTACATCCGAAAAATCGATATCGAAATCGTATTGTGTGGCGAAAAACTCTTCACGGGTTTGTACCACCGTTGCTTCCAGTTTTTTATAGCCCTGGAAAAAATCCAGTACCTCACCGATGTCCCGTACGCCATATACATCCAGCTGCGTAATCATAGCCGCTTCCCGGGCGTTTTGCTGCGGCAGGATAAAGCCTTTGAATCCTTCCTTTCGCGCCTGCAATGCCATGGGGAGGGCGCCGCGTATGGGCTTAAGGCTGCCGTCCAGCGACAGTTCGCCCATGATGACGTACTGTTCCGGGTTATCCTTTAATTCTATTTGTTTAGAAGCAGCAATAATGCCAAGTGCGATCGGCAGATCATATGCCGCACCAACCTTACGGAGCGCCGCCGGAGCGAGGTTTACAATGGTGCGTAACCGCGGCATCCGGAAACCGATATTTTTGATCACTGATTCCACCCGGTACTGGCTTTCCTTTACTGCATTATCTGGTAAGCCGACCATGTAAAATTTTGTTCCCTGCATCACATTCACCTCTATGGATACAGTAATCGCATCTATACCGAATACGGCGCTCCCGTAGGTTTTGATTAACATACAATGGTTGATTTGTTAGAGCGAAAGTAGCAGTTTGTCAAATACGAAAATCAACGTAAAAACATGGTGGTATATATACCTGAATTCTGAGAACATTTATAGTGAAACTGAGAAATTGTTCATTTTTATGTAGGTGAAAAAAAACGGATGCTGGGAGCAGCATCCGTTTAAAAAAGTTAATTTTCTTTCATTCCCTCCAGCAGGTCTAATACCTTCTCCCGCTTCAGGATCAGGTATCCTATCTTCTCCTTCGCAATACCGTCTTTCAATTGGTACGTGAAATAAAGGGTATCATCGACTACCTCGCTCTCAAAGTATTTGAAAATAATTTTCTCCTCTTTCTGCAATTCATCCGCAATCTCATAGAGGTGGGTCGATAAGATAAACAGCGAATATTTGTTATGCAGTAATCCGCGGATCACTGCAAGGGAACAGTTTTTCGCATCTTCCACATTCGTGCCCTTAAACATTTCATCCACCAGTATCAACCAGTTTTTGCCGTCGCTGATTTTGATGATTGCGTTTTTGATGCGCTGTACCTCGCTGTAGAAGTAGCTTTCGCCTTTGAAGATATTGTCCTGCACCGGATGTTCGACAAAATGCCGTGGAAGAAACTCAGCTCCATCTCCTGTGCCGGCACGCCCATGCCCAGGTGAGCCAGGAATGTGGCTACGCCAACAGCCTTGATAAAGGTCGTTTTTCCTGCCATGTTCGCGCCGGTGAGAAACAGGAAGTTGCGGCGCTTGTCAAACGTCATGTCGTACGCCACCGGTTGCGGCAGAATGATGTGGTATAATCCTTTCACGTCAATGTAGGGGTCATTGCCCTCGCGGAACGTGGGAAACTTCAGGTCGAAACGGCGTACGGCCATCGCCATGCTGTAATACGCATCAAGGCGTGTATACAGTTCCGTGAGTTCCCATAATATTTTTTTATGCTTGCGGCGAATGATGCTGTCGTAACGGAGTATCTGGATGTAGTTCAATTTGCCTTCATCATCCAGCGATATGATGTCATCAAACTCTCGCTGGCGCAGCAGATGCGCCGCACGGTCTACCAGGATGCGTAACACAGCGGGCGTAGTGTCTTTGTTATACAGGTTGGCCAGTGTTTAAATCCGCGCAACAGGTTCAGCAGCTGCGTAAATGAAAATCGAACAAAGCCGAAGTCCGGCGCGTAAATGGTTTTCATCACCGTAGCGCTCACCACGAGCCCAAGCCCCGCATTGCTTGAAATGGGATCTATTTCCGCGTTCAGGTAGTTCTCTATCACCACGATGGTACCATTGGAAATCTGGGTGGGCCACTGGGTATCCTGTTCCAGGATGAACTTTAACATCGCCTGGCGCTCGCCGATCGCTTTCAAATCTTTCAACGGGTTCGCGAACAGACTGCGTAAGTATTCCCGTCCACCGGCAGTGCTTGTAAAATCCAGTTTGTGCAGGAGTGAGAACTCTTCGTCCCGGTTAAAGATGGAGAGGTCAAGGTAGGTCGTTTTGTCCAGTTCCATTCGCTTAGTTTTTGGTGAATTTACAGTTTACAGGCAGAAAAATAAAGGGCTTCCATGCTTGTGGGAAGGAAGATGCGGATAGCGGTTTTTTCCATAAAGAAGTGGCTGCCCGGTAAGGCAGCCACCATTGAATTATCTGGCGAAGGTAATGCGCCGACCTCTTTCGCTTTCGTTAAACACACCGTTTTCGTAAGCCAGGTGGCCGTTGACGAAGGTGTGTGTAATCGCCGAGTTAAACGTTTGTCCTTCAAACGGGCTCCATCCGCAGTGGTAATAGATATTCTCTTTGCTCACTTTGGTTGCTGCGTTCAGGTCGGCGATCACCACGTCGGCAAAATAGCCCTCACGCACGTAGCCTCTTTCTTTTATCTGGAAACAGATGGCCGGTGCATGGCTCATTTTCGCTACCATCTTTTCGATGGTCATACGCCCCTGTTTCACGGCTTCCAACATCATCAGCACCGAATGTTGTACCAGTGGTACACCGGAAGGTGACTGCAGGTAGGCCTGCTGTTTTTCATCCCAGGTATGTGGCGCGTGATCGGTGGCGATGATGTCCGTGCGGTCATCGTTCAGCGCTTTCCATAATGCTTCGCGGTGTTTCGGCGCTTTAATGGCCGGATTACACTTGATGAGGTTGCCGTACTGTGCATAATCATCGGCGCTGAACCACAGGTGATGTACACATACTTCAGCAGTGATGCGCTTTTCCGCCAGCGGCAGCATATTGGAAAATAGTTGTAATTCTTTTTCGGTAGAGATGTGGAGGATGTGCAGCCTGCTATCGTACTTCTTTGCCAGCTGTATAGCAGTAAAAGAAGACTCGAAACATGCTTCCTCGTTGCGGATCAGCGGATGGTCGGCCGCCGTCAGGTTATCGCCCTTATTCCGTTTAAACTGCTCCATATTATCGCGGATGATCTTCTCGTCCTCGCAATGTGTGGCAATCAGCAGTTCGGTACCGGAAAAAATCTTATTCAGGGTTACGAAGTTGTCCACCAGCATATTACCGGTAGAAGAGCCCATGAATATTTTCACCCCGCAAACGCGGTCTTTCTTTTCGTTGGTGCGCAGTACTTCTTCCGCATTGTCGTTGCTTACACCCATGAAAAAGAGTAGTTGGCGAGAGAGGTGTTAGCGGCAATGGTATATTTGTCCTCCAGTCTTTCCTGGGTAATAGCTTCTGGCTTGGTGTTGGGCATTTCCATGAAAGTGGTGGTACCGCCGGCCACAGCAGCGCGCGCCTCGGAGTGGATATTGGCCTTATGCGTCAGCCCCGGCTCGCGGAAGTGCACCTGGTCGTCGATAGCGCCCGGCAGCAAGTGTTTCCCCTCGCCGTTGATCTCGGTGTAATTGCCTTTTTCGTTGATTTGCGGGGCCAGCTTTTCGATGCGGCCGTTGCGGAGCAGTACGTCCTGTACCTGCGTGCGGCCTTCGTTTACAACCGCAATGTTCCTGATCAAATAATTCTGCATGGCGCAAAGGTAAACCCTTGTGCGGCATCAGCAAAATCAGCCTTCGAGGTGAATGGAAAATACGATCATACGGCTTTTCAGCTCGCCCATGTTGTTGGAGTAACGCAGGTTCTGGTCGCGTACGTGTACATCGCCCAAGCCATTACTGATCTTGAATTCCGGGGCAAATATGAAGCTCTGGAAGTAAAATTCGAAGCCTGCCCCCACTTCATACCCGTAATCTCCTTTTTTACCTTGACGAGATCCTCCGCCCGGCGTGCCCGCGCGTTGGAGGCCAGTCATAATCGTATTTCATACCCGCAATCGTGTATACGCGCATGTTCCGGATACGGTCCGACTTGAATTTGATCTGAACGGGGAAGCTCAGCAGGATGGATTCAATATTTTTCGTGGTTTCCGCGGAAGGAAACTGCTCTTTATAATACAGGTTTTTGGAAGCAAATACCAGCTGCGGGTTAAAGCGCAGATCGAACCGCTTGTTCAGGCGCAGGTTAGCCAGCAGGCCCAGGTTAAAACCAATGGTTTTCAGTGGCTCTATCACCATTACGGTGTCCTGGTTCAAAAAGCGGTCGGAATGGTATAGTTTGAAGTTCGACTGGTTAGAGGCTAGCGTAATACCGAAATAATAGGGCTTTTGATCATGTTCTTCCATGTTCAGCTGCGCATTTGACGGTAAATAGGTTAAACACAGGATAAGCAACCCTATCGGGAAGCGCAATAAACGGAACATATGCCGAAAGTTAGTGTTTTGCATGTAACGGACTGATAGCCAAGTTCTTCCAGGATACTTACCATGGCCTTGCCCTGTGGGAAAGCTTTTACCGAATCGGGAAGGTAACTGTAGGCGGCTTCGCTTTTAGCTACATATTTCCCGATCAGGGGCGTGATGTAGCGGAAATAAAAATTATACAGCTGTTTAACAGGGAATACGGTAGGATTGGAAAATTCCAGGATCACCACTTTTCCGCCCGGTTTCAATACGCGGCGCATTTCGCCCAACCCTTGTTTCAGGTTTTCGAAGTTACGCACGCCGAAGGCAACTGTTATGGCATCAAACGTTGCATCGGGGAAACTTATTGTTTCGCTATCGCCCAGCTCAAGGGTGATCTTGTCGCTCAGACCGAGCTTTTGGATCTTCTGGCGGCCCAGCTCCAGCATGCCTGCGGAAATGTCGATACCGGTAATCTTTTCAGGGTGAAGCATTTTATTGGCCGCAATTGCCAGGTCGCCGGTGCCGGTAGCCACGTCGAGAATGGTTTTGGGCTGAATGTCTTTCAGCTTTTTTAAGGCAATCTTACGCCAGATTTTGTCGATGCCCAGCGACATGAAGTGGTTCAGGAAGTCGTACCTGAACGCGATCTGGTCAAACATGCTCGCTATCTGCTCCTTCTTGCTTAATTTTGACTCCTTGAAAGGAATCACTTTCTGAACTGTCTCGGTATCTGCCATAGGCAGCAAAGTTAGCTAAAAACGTTTTCGGAAGATGTTCCTTCAGGTGTTCCTGTCAGCAGGGACCTAATTTTTTAAACAAAGAATATAGAAATGGTTATCAAATCAGCAGAATACCTCATCAGCAACCCCGACTGGGAGAAATGTCCTAAACCCGACCTGCCGGAATATGCATTTATCGGCCGGTCTAACGTGGGAAAATCTTCCCTGATCAATATGCTGGCCAACCATGAAAAGCTGGCCAAAACTTCGGGAACGCCGGGTAAAACCCAGCTGATCAATCATTTTATCATCAATAAAAACTGGTACCTGGTCGATTTGCCGGGTTATGGCTTCGCAAAAGTGTCGCAATCGCAACGCAGGCAATGGAGCCAGATGATTGAAAATTATCTCCGTAAGCGCACGAACCTGGTGAATGTGTTTGTGCTGATAGACAGCAGGCACGAGCCACAGGCCATCGATATCGAATTTGTTAACCAGCTGGGAGAGTGGCAGATCCCGTTCAGCCTCGTGTTTACGAAGGCAGATAAGTCAACCCAACTGGAAGTAAGCCGTAACGTAAAGGCTTTCCTCAATAAACTGCGCGAAAACTGGGAATTTCTGCCTGCACACTATGTTACCTCTACCGTCAAAAAAATGGGAAGAGAAAAGATCCTCGACTTTGTAGACGAGTTGAACGAACGTTTCCAGGGGCTTGCATAGGGGCGACAATGGCGCCTGGTGCGGTTTCACACCAATAATTCGCTTTTGGGGTTGATGCGCCGGGCGCGCCTTAGTTTACGATCTTGTTAGCGCAGCAACTGCTGGCAAAGGCTTCCGGCTTGGCTTTAAACGCGAAGCCCATGCCCGGGATGTAGCCCATCGCTTCTCTTAATGCCAGGTTGCTTTTGAATTGCGGATTCGTGTTGATGTCTGCATGTACTTCCATGTCTACATCGTATTCGGTGAACAGGTCGCAAAGTTCGTACGCAATTTCAATGCTCTTGGCTACTTCTACCAGCATGCGCTCCTTAATGGAATACACATCGCGGGTTTTTTCATTGTGAATGAACATAAAGCCACCGTGGCCTTCACGTAAAAACACGATCACGGTCGCAAACTCCGTTTCAGCACCCTTCACCTGCGAGTCGGTACCGATACATACTTTGAGTTTGAAATGCCGGGTTTCGCGTACGATGGCTTGCCTTACTTCGTCCTTAATGGGCAGGTTAATGGACTCCCCGTTGAATCGTCTCCACTTCATAATGATTATATTAAATGGGTGAATAAGCGCGGGTTGGGTATGCCTGTCTATTGGTCTTTGGCCTTGCTGATGGGTCTGGGCTAACAACTATTGGTTCGGGTTGCGGGACGGCAATGGATGCTGATTTCGCTAAACCGAATATACGAAAAATTTAAAGTGGTGATGTAAAGGGAGCATTAAGTTTTAGTACTGGCCCGTGCCCAGCATTACCAGGGTGCAGGCTTCCAGCGTTTCAATGCCCTGCTGCTGCGCCATGGCTTCCAGTTCGGGGTTTTCGGTACCCGGATTAAAAATGATGCGTTTAGGGTGCAGGCTTAAGATGTATTGATAGTATTCCTGCTGCCGCAAAGGGTTCATGTATAACGTTACTGTATCTACGTTTTCCAGCGACGGATGTTCGGCCGTTACCGGCGTACCGTTGATGTCGCCTTCCTTTTTACCGATGGCTACCACCGGGTGATTGTAGGCCCGCAGGCGGTTTACGGCCAAAAAGCTGTAACGGTCCGGGTTGGGCGATGCGCCTATAACAACAGTAAGTTTCGGTGCTTTCATATCTTCAAAATTAAAACAAATGATAACGCCGGCGGGGCAGCTCGTTCACAATAGCTTCCAGTGCGGGTGCCAGTTGCGCATACCGGAAGCGGAAACCTTCCTGCTGCAAGCGGGCCGGCACCACCCAGCGGCTTTTGATTATCAGTTCAATTTCCGTACCGATCAACACCGCGCCCATCCGCAGCAGCCATTCCGGCGCAGGCAGCCCGATCTTGTGGCCGGCCACCTGGCGTAAAGTACGCATAAATGTTTCATTGGTAACAGGTTGGGGAGCCGCGCAGTTGTACACACCTTGCGCTGTTTCGGTTTCAAAAAGCCAGTTTGTCAGCCTGCAGAAGTCCTCCACGTGCACCCAGCTAAACATTTGACTCCCTTTGCCTTGCCGGCCACCCAGTCCAAATTTTACGAGGTTCAGGAAAGGTGCCATCACACCGCCGTTAGGGCCAAGGGTAATCGCCGTACGCAGCGCTACTTTGCGGGTGCCGGGCGTATCCTGCTCAAAAAAGGTCTTTTCCCACAGTTTACACACCTGTACAGAAAAGTCGTTGTGCATCTCGCCGGTAAATTCGTCTTGCGGACGATCTTCCGCATGCCGGTAAATTGTTGCAGAAGCCGTATTGATCCAAAGTTTGGGCGGATTGGCAGCATGTTTCACCGCCTCTCCCAGTATTGTGGTGCTATTGACCCTGCTGGCGAAAATGGCGGCTTTGTTACTTTCGGTATAACGGCAATTCACGCTTTTACCCGCCAGGTTAATAAGCAGGTCTGCCCCATCCAGCTCTTGTTCCCAGCCGCTGAGGGTTTCGCCGTTCCAGGTAACGTAACGGGCCGGGAGTTTGCGGCTGCCGCTCCTGCTTAATACCACCACCTCGTTATCCGTTCCAAAAAAGTGAACCAACGCTTCGCCGATAAACCCCGTGCCGCCTGCTATAACAATCTTTTTATTTTTCATGTTGAAGGGATGTTAGTGTTCTGAACTTTCAGAAAAAAATGAAATATCGGTATAAAAAAATATTACTTGAAAACTTTCAGCAATGTGCTGTAGAACCAGTTTTCCTCCGCTTTAATGAATGCGTTCAGTGTAGCATCGGTCTGCTGCGCAAAACGGTTGATGTTGGAAATAGCGTCGCGGAAAGCCTTTACGTGTTTGTCTTTCTGGTCGCCTTCCACGCTCTGTAATGCGTTCAGCACTTTTAAGATCGGGTCCAGCTCGCGCTTTTTACGTTCGCGGGCGATGGCCGTCCCTACTTTCCAGATGTCTTTCTCCGCAGAAAAATACTCTTTGCGTTCGCCTGGTACCAGTACTTTATCCACGATGCCCCAGTTGATGAGCTCCCGCACATTCATATTCGTATTGCCACGGGATATGTTCAGTTCCTCCATGATCTCGTCCGCACTCAGTGCATTGGGCGCGATGAGCAGGAGGGCGTGAATCTGCGCCATGGTGCGGTTAATGCCCCATTGTGCGCCTAAAGAACCCCAGGCCTGAATAAATTGTGCTTTTGCATCAGTGAATTTCATGGCCCAAATTTATGGCTATGTTTCCGAACTTTCAAAAGAATTTGAAAGAAAGTTGAAAAAATATCAATTTAAGTTGGAGCGACTGTCGTTTTAAGGGGTCATAGTAATACGAACGGGTGATCTCCCGGAAGCTGTACACTGAGTAGGTTTCAGCAATGACTACTATATAGGTCTGCTGGGGTGTGACTACATTGATACCTGTTGTAAATTCACTTTTGGGAAGCGGAACGGCGTAAAATGTTAAGAAAGTACAATAAAAAGCGTGGCTTTCAGCCTGCGGCCGGTGCTGAAAAAAGGGAGTAGTTGGGCGCTAATTGGGCGAGTGCAGCGCTACCCGGTTACCTTCCGTATCCTGGAAAATGGCGTAATAGCCCATGTCCTGTTGGTCGGATACGGGTTTTTTATCCAGTTCTATTTTGCCGCCCGCAGCGGGCACACGGTTCAGAACAGGGGAGAGGTCGTTACCGGCGTTCAGGTAAATCAGGCTTCCCCGCTGGCTCGGCAGGTAATCAGGTCCCTGCGCAATGGCGCCTCCCACGCCACGTTCCGCATCGTACGGAAAAAGCGCAAGGCGGTCCGCACCCAGTTCCATTTCTGGCATCTCACATTCGAAAATGGCAGCATAAAATTTCTTAGCCCTGTTAAAATCGTTCACGGGAATCTCAAACCAGCTGACGGCGTTTTTGGGTAATTGCATGTTTGGTAGCAGATGTTTTGAAGGGGTGTACTAAATATACTAATTAAAACAGGAAAAGGAAGGGTCCGGTGCTAAAATATTTAAGGGCCGGCCCTTTTTGAGGCCAGCCCTTAAATATTAAGTGAGCAGCTGTATTATTTGATAACTTCAGCCGTGGCGTCGTTCGCCGTTTCAGATTTGGGTTTGCCCAGAACTCCGGTAAATCCATACCCGCCATATTAAAGATGTCTTTTAACGGGGAACGGATTTATATAAACCACTGATGAAATTCGCCGTAGAGCCTTTGCCATCGCCATTTGCAGTGCCACCTTCCCAAACGGTAACCTTGTCGATCTTGATGTTTTTGATCGCTTCGGTCTGCATGCGTACCAGTTCCGGCAGTTTGTCCGCAATCAGCAGCAGGGCTGCGTCTTTGCTGTTATTGCCGGCCGCCTGTACCACGCGGTTCATACCTTCTGCCTGTTTAGTCAGGATTTCGAACATACCTTTCGCTTCCGCTTCCATTTTCAGGAAAATCGCATCCGCTTCACCTTTCGCTTTCTGACGGATTTTTTCCGCTTCGGCCTGGGCTTCGATGATGGCTTTTTGTTTTTGGATTTCGGCCGCTACCACGATGTTGGCTTCCTGTGTAGAGCGCTCTCTTGCGGCACGCGCGGCTTCCGCTTTCTGTTCCGCCAGGTAAGATTCTTCCAGTGCTTTCGCCGCCTGTACTTTCTCTGCCGCCATCGCTTGTTTCAACGATTCTGCCTCCCGTTCACGACGGTTCGCTTCTGATTGCGCCACCTGGATTTTAGCGGCGTTCTCGCCCTGGATCGCCGTGGAGTTAGCCTCGGCCGATTTAATACGGGTGTCTCTTTCTGCTTCGATTTTACCGATGCTTTCATCACGCTGCGCGCCCGCGATCAGGATTTCCTTGTCTTTGTTGGCGCTGGCAATGCTGGTATCTCTATCGCGCATGGTTTCGGCGATCTTGATGTCTTTTTCTTTGTTGGCTTCTGCTTTACCGATCTCACCGATTTTTTCCTGCTCGGCCACGCTCTTTTTAGCTTCGTTGATGGCTTTTGCAGCGGCCTCTTTACCCAGTGCCTCAATGTAACCGCTTTCGTCCTTGATGTCTGTGAGGTTCACGTTGATCAGTTTCAGGCCGATTTTTTCAGTTCGGCTTCCACGTTCGCGGCCACGTTCGACAGGAATTTGTCACGGTTGCTGTTGATTTCCTCGATGTCCATAGTAGCTACAACCAGGCGGAGCTGGCCAAAGATGATATCTTTTGCCAGATCGTGTATTTGCGGACGTTGTAAGCCCAGCAGGCGCTCAGCCGCATTGGTCATTACCGCCGGTTCGGTAGAAATGGCCACAGTAAAGCGGGAGGGCACGTCGATACGGATATTCTGTTTACTCAGTGCGTTGGTCAGGTTTACTTCAATGGAAGTAGGTGTAAGGTCCATAAAAGCGTAATCCTGGATGATGGGCCAGATAAAAGCCGCACCACCGTGGATACATTTCGCGCTCAGGTTACCGTCGGCATTGGAACCTACTTTACCATAAACAACGAGGATGCGGTCGGACGGACAACGTTTGTAGCGTCGGAACATCGCATAAATAAAGACGAAAACAAATACTACGCCCAGTAGTATCGCAATGGCTGTGTACTGCATATAGTGGTGATTTTTTTAAAAGGGATAGTCGGTTGTTGTATCAGGATTTAGTTACCAGTAATACGCCATCGTTCAGTGTTTGCTGTACACGGATGCGGCTGTGGCTGGGTAAGTCGGAAAAGTCGTCCGTCAGCGCATCGAGTTCCCGCATGCCGCCCTGCACCGGATGTGCACTTTGCCCGTACCGCTGCGGCGGCCGGGGATGGTCAGGTATACTTCGCCGGTTTTGCCCACGGCGTTTTTCAGGTCCATGGTGCCGCTATGAGAAAGTTTGCTCGTATAATAGAAGAGGGCAGACATAATAACCATCATGATCAGGCCGCATATAACAGAAACGGCTATGGTCGCAAAGGTGCTCATGCCTGAGTTGATGCAGGCCAGTCCGGTCCAGCCCAGGATGGTAAAAAATGCCAGCATATTCTTCAGGGTGAAGAACTGGAAACCGATGCCGTCGTCGCCGGAAATAGCATCGTCCGCATCGCCGATGGCGCCATCGTGTTCGCCGCCAAGCAGGCTCACGCCCATATGTAAGAGGAATAACAGGGTGAAAACGATGGTCACCACCCAATAGATTTTTTCGAATGGCGCTAAAGCCGCCCACCAGGCATTTGCGTCGAGTAACAGGTACATGGATAAAGATTTTCCCCAATATAGTATAAAAAAGCGCAGTGTAAACTGCGCTTTTACTCAGGTAAATATGTAAATGCTTCTAAACGAGCATTGTAACCGGATTTTCAAGGAAACCTTTTAAGGTTACCAGGAATTTCGCGCCAACCGCTCCGTCAACAGTACGGTGGTCGCAGGTGAGGGTTACCTTCATGATATTGGTCACTTTGAACTGACCTTTATCTGCTACCACTACTTCTTTGATACCGCCTACGGCAAGGATCGCAGAGTTAGGCTGGTTGATGATGGCCGTGAAGTGATCGATGCCCATCATACCCAGGTTGGATACGGTGAAGGTGCTGCCGCTGAATTCGTTCGGCTGCAGTTTTTTGTTTTTAGCTTTATCGTACAGCACTTTTGCGTCGGCTGCAATCTGGCTCAGTGTTTTCTGATCAGCGAAGCGGATGGTCGGAACGATCAGTCCTTCGTCTACCGCCACGGCAGAACCGATGTGAACGTGTTGGTTCATGCGGATGGTGTTGCCCTGCCAGCTGCTGTTTACGTAAGGATGCTGACGGAGCGCCATCGCTGCGGCTTTGATCACCATATCATTGAAGGAGATCTTTACCGGAGAAACTTTATTCAGTGCTTCCCTGTTTTTCATGGCCTCGTCCATGTTAATTTCCATGGTCAGGTAGAACTCAGGTGCGGTGAATTTGCTTTCGCCCGGCGTTTGGCAATTACGCCGCGCATCTGTGTAACCGGGATATCTTCGAACGATTCCTGTCCGGGAACGAATGGAGCCGCTTGCGGAGCAGCGCCGCCGGATGCGGCGGCAGTAGCGGCTGGTGCGGACTTCGCGGCTGGTACAAAGCTGTCAACGTCTTTTTTAACGATACGGCCATTGTCACCGGAACCGGTCACCTGGTTGATATCGATACCTTTATCTGCAGCTAATTTCTTAGCAAGGGGAGAAATTTTTATACGGCCACCTTCGTTGCTGGAAGCAGGAGCTTCTGCAGGTGCGGCGGTGGCGGCGGGAGCAGCATTGGCAGCCGGAGCGCTTTGCTGTTCGGCAGGTTTAGTGGCAGGCGCGCTTCCTCCACCTTTTTCGGCAGCGAGGATCGCATCTACGTTAGTACCCTGTTTACCCACGATGGCGATAATGCCGTTTACTTTGGCAGCTTCACCCTCTTTAACACCTACATACAGCAGGGTGCCGTCTGCATAACCGATCACCTCCATAGTGGCTTTGTCGGTTTCTACTTCGGCCAGCACATCGTCAGATTTAACGGTGTCGCCTATTTTTTTATTCCAGGCTACAATTTTGCCTTCCGTCATGGTGTCGCTGAGCAGCGGCATGCGGATGACTGTAGCATTTTTCAGCGCTTCGGCTACGGCAGCGTCGTCAGCTTTAGGGGCGGGAGCAGCTTCCGCGGCAGGGGCTTCGGCTTTCGCCGGGGCGGCTTCTTTTGCAGGAGCAGCAGGTGCGCCACCTTCCAGCAGGGATTTGTAATCCTCGCCCGGTTTACCCACAATGGCAATGATATCATTCACTTTAGCCGCTTTGCCTTTCTCAACGCCGATATACAGGATGGTACCATCCGCATAACCCATTACTTCCATGGTGGCTTTATCCGTCTCCACTTCAGCAATAACGTCGTCGGATTTAACGGTGTCTCCTACTTTCTTATGCCATTCCGCAATCACCCCTTCGGTCATTGTGTCGCTCAAGAGGGGCATTCTGATAACTTCTGCCATAGTGTTTCTTCAAAATTTTGCCCAAACCTACAAGTTTTTGCGCAAAAACGCAACGTAAGAGTGGTTCTGTGTTTAAAAATGCGCTAAAAATCAAGTTCCATGCCCAGGCTGTCCTTCAGTTCTTTGATCAGCGGGTATTTTTCCAGCATTTTAATGTATTGTTCTTTGCTGGACAGTCGCTGGGGACCCGCGTCCACTTCTTCCTGCTGCTTGCTTTCGTCCAGCAAAAGGGTAACGGTGAGGTCTTTATTTCTGAATTTCTGTTTGAAAAATTCTGATATCGCCAGTTTTTCTTCCTCCGGGAAGCGCAGCATTACGATGTTGCGGCTGATAAGGGCGATCTCCTGCGGGTCGGGCAGCTGTATTTCGGCCAGCTGCAGGTTACT
Source organism: Chitinophaga sedimenti (assembly GCF_023156195.1). Taxonomy (GTDB): domain Bacteria; phylum Bacteroidota; class Bacteroidia; order Chitinophagales; family Chitinophagaceae; genus Chitinophaga; species Chitinophaga sedimenti. Next base: position 3,977,990 of record NZ_JAKUKA010000001.1, on the reverse strand, counting down.
GACCACGCTGGTACGTTTCGCCTGGCGGTACACATCGATAAATTCTTCCCAGTACACTGACAATGCTCCCAATGTAACCGGAACGCTCGTTACCACCTCGGCGCTCTGCTTCGCCGCCAGTGCCGCCTTCATGGCTGCAAGTCCCGTCAGTTTGATGCCGCCGGCCGCCGCCGTAGTGGTAGCTGGCGCCGCGGTTGCCGCGGGTTTGCTGATGGGGGTAGGAGTTACGGTTGGCCGTGCCGTAGTGGCCGGCGGCGGTGTAACACCCTTTTCTATCGTGAGTTTGGGCGCCGTGGCCGGACTGCCGCCATTTGACGGGCGCGGCTCCGGCGCTACCGGCACATCGCCGGGGGCAGCTGCTACTAATTTGCCCGAAGCGGCCACCATAAAGGGGGCGCGCAGGCGCTGCGGCTGCCGCCGCCTGGTTAGTTAAGTTTTTTTAATACCTCGCCGTTCTGGTCGTTGCTCACCAGGTTCACGGCCTGCTGCAGGTAACAGAGCTTGATCAGCGCCATCTCCACATGCAAACGCTTGTTGCGTGCCATGCGGTAGTTGATCTCCGTTTCGTTCAGCAGGTGCAGGGCCGTTACCAGGTATTGCGGGCTCACCTTACCGGACAGCTGTTTGTAGCGGTCTTTCAGGTTAGCTGATACTTCCATCAGGTGCAGCACTTTCTCGTCTTTGCACACCAGGAGGTTTCGCAAAAACTCTGCCCAGCCGCCCAGGAAGTTGTCGCCTTCGAAACCTTTCTGCAAAATTTCATCGAAGATGAGCAGTGCGCCGGCAATATCCTGCTGCAGCACACTATCCATCACCTTAAAGAAATAATCGTAGTCGAGGATGTTCAGGTGCTCCAGGGTATTCTGGTATGTCAGTTGCCCCGCAGTGAAACTTACTATCTTGTCAAGTGTACTCAGCGAGTCGCGCATACAACCATCGGTTTTTTGCGCAATGAGGTGCAGGGCGTCGCCTTCGGCGGAGATATGCTCTTTGTCGCATATTTCTTTCAGGTGGTCAACGGTGTCCTGTATGGTAATGCGTTTGAAATCGAAAATCTGGCATCGGCTCAGGATCGTGGGAAGGATCTTGTGTTTTTCGGTGGTGGCCAGGATGAAGATCGCGTAGGAGGGCGGTTCCTCCAGCGTTTTCAGGAAGGCGTTAAAGGCCGAAGAACTGAGCATGTGGACCTCATCGATGATATATATCTTGTATTTACCTGCCTGTGGTGCGAATCGCACCTGTTCCACCAGGGTACGGATATCATCTACAGAGTTGTTGGATGCGGCATCCAGCTCGTGGATATTAAAGGATGCACCATCATTAAAGGATTGGCAGCTCTGGCAGCTGTTACAGGCTTCGCCGTCTGCCAGCGGTGTTTCGCAGTTAATGGTTTTGGCCAGGATACGTGCGCAGGTGGTTTTACCCACGCCACGCGGACCGCAGAACAGGAATGCGTGCGCCAGCTGACTGTTGCGTATCGCATTCTTTAATGTCGTGGTAATGTGGGCCTGCCCCACTACTGTCGAGAAATTCTGAGGACGGTACTTCCTTGCCGAAACGATGAAATTTTCCATAAGCTAACTGCACTGCAAATGTCGAAATTAAGCACAATATTGTTAAGAAAAAACTTCCACCTTCCGCTATGTTTATCTTGTAGCTATCTGCCTGGTATTTTTGGCTTTACAAATAATAAGGATGAGTTTATCATCGTTTATGACCCGTTAGGCACAATTAACAAATCGTTAGAATTGTGGCGGCTACTTTTATGGAATATTGAACCCGACGCATCTGGTCCCTGTGCAGTTACTTATTTATCGTCATACTTACTAAATATTAATTCCATTCATCACACATCACTGCTGTTTAACCTATGTTGAAGAAAAAATGGTGGCTCATTGCCGCATTACTTGGCCTCTCCGCGATTGTTGCATATGTGGTTTGGGGCAATAAAACGGTCGCCGAAGGAGTGTCCGTCAAAGCCGCAAAATCGAATTTCCGCGATGTGGTGGTAAGTCCAGGTGAGTTGATGGCGGAAAACACCGAGTACATTAACGGTCCGTCCGACCTCCAATCGAACCAGATTTACGAGGATATCAAGATCCAGGACATGGTGCCGGAAGGCACATTCGTGAAAGCCGGCGACCGCATCGCCTCGCTGGATCCCACGCTGGTGAATAAAAAGATCCGGGAATGGCAGGCCGAACTTGATCGCGCCGCTGCCACGGTAGCGCAAACCGCGCTGGACACCGCGCTCTCCATGCGCGAAGCCCGCGATGGCATCACCAACCTGAAGTTCCAGATGGAACAAAAACGCCTCGCGCTCCAGCTCAGTAAATACGAACCGCCTGCCACCATCCGCCAGGCGGAAATCGACCTGGAAAAAGCGGAACGTGACCTGAAGCAAATGGAGGAGAACAATCTCCTGAAACAACGGCAGGCTGCCTCCAAAATGCAGCAGGCAACGGCGGTAGTATCCCGCTACCAGATGCAGATCAACGACCTGAACGACCTGCGCGGCCGCTTCGAGATCAAAGCCCCTAAAAACGGCCTGCTCGTATACATCAACGATTATAATGGTAAAAAGAAAACCGGCTCCAGCGTTCGTCCCTGGGATCCCCGCCTGGCCATGTTGCCCGATTTGTCCAGCATGTTGTCTAAGACATACATCAACGAGGTAGATGTAAGCAAGATCAAAAAGGACCAGAAAGTCGGGATCAGTCTCGATGCATTCCCGGAAGTAAAACTGGAGGGCATTGTAAAGTCAGTGGCCAACATCGGTGAGAACCGTCCTGGTTCCAATGCCAAAGTATTCGAGGTAATGATCCGGCTCAATAAGGTAGATTCTATCCTGAAGCCGGGGATGACCACCGCAAACAATATTCTCATCAACGAAATTCCCAACAAGTTACTCATTCCCCTCGAAGCTGTGTTCTCCGAAAAGGAAAATGGCAAAGACGTAAGCTTCGTATACCACAAAAGCGGCGCAGCGATTCAGAAACGTGAAGTAAAGCTGGGTAAAGCCAATGACGAAACCGTGATCGTGGACAAAGGCCTGGAGGAAGGCGACGAGGTATTGCTGGCCGAGCCGGCAAGCGCCAAAGACCAGAAAATAAAACGTCTGTAGCTTTCACTCTTAAAAGAACCATGCATGCAAAAATTGTGGGGAACCCGGAACTTTAATAACCTCAACATCGCGCTCGACTCGCTGGCCGCTAACCGCCTGCGGTCGTTCCTGACCGCACTCGGCATCATCTTCGGTGTGGGAGCGGTGATCGCGATGCTCGCCATCGGTAAGGGCGCAAAGGAGGAAATCCTTAACCAGATGAAACTGGTAGGGGTGAATAATATTGTTATCAAACCAAAACAGGAAGGGAATAAAGATGGCAGCGAACCTTCGGGCGCGCAGTCGGCTGAAGAGAGCGATAATAAAGACAAGCAGCCGCAGGACCAGGGCAAGAAGCGCTTCAGCCGCGGCCTCACGCTGGCTGATGCGCAAAACATCCGTAACACCCTTTCTTCCGTGGAAACCATCAGCCCCGAAATGCTGCTGGACCAGGATATTATTTATCGCGGTAAAAGCGGCAAGTTGAAAATGGCGGGTATTGAACCGGCGTTTTTCGACATCAACAATATCGGCCTTTCGTCCGGCAGTATGTTCAATCCCAATCATCGTGAAAGTGGCGAGGCGGTATGTATTATCGGCAGCGGTGTAAAGCGCAGGTTTTTTCTCACCGAAGATCCCGTTGGCAAAACGATCAAATGCGGCGCGCAGTGGTTGAAAGTAGTGGGGGTAACGGAGGAAAAGTACATCAGCGACGCTACGAAATCGAACCTTGGTATCCGCGATTATAACATGGATATTTACATCCCGATCCGCACCATGTTGATCCGTTATAAGAACCCGGCCGTGGCGAACTCCATGCCGCAAGGGTATTATATTTCGGATGAGGAACTGGCCAGGATGAGCGCCAATGCCAAAACACAACATCAGCTGGACCAGCTGGTCGTAAAGGTAAAAGACGGCGCGCCGCTCGGCGAAACCGCCGGCGTTATCAACCGCATGCTTAAACGCAGGCACAGCGATATGATCGATTTTGAAATGACGATCCCTGAAGAACTCCTGAAGCAACAACAGAAAACGAAGGATGTGTTCAATATTGTATTGAGCGCTATCGCCGGCATCTCGCTGCTGGTGGGCGGTATAGGTATTATGAACATCATGCTCGCATCCGTGTTGGAGCGTACCAAGGAAATCGGTATCCGTATGGCGTTGGGTGCGCAGAAGCGCGACATCGTGATGCAGTTTTTGTTCGAAGCAGTGCTGATCAGTCTTTGCGGTGGCATCATCGGCATCATCCTGGGTGTGATGGGCGCTTACCTGGTAGATAAACTGGCGGATATCCGCACGCTCATCTCCGGTATCTCCATCTTCCTATCCTTTGTGCTGGCCTCTTCCGTGGGACTCATCTTCGGTATATCGCCAGCGCGTAAGGCCGCTAATCAGAACCCTATCGAATGTTTAAGACACACCTGATCATGAAAATTATTTCCATATTATTAGTGGCGCTGCTGCTGGGTGTGGCAGGCCACGCGCAGCAGATGCTGTCGCTCTCCGGCGTTATTGACCAGGCACAGAAAGGTTCGCCATCGTATTACCGTGCACGCAGTAATGCATTAAACAGTTTGTATTCGTTTCGTTACTACGTGGCGAACAGGCGGCCGCAACTGCGGCTCACAGCGGATAACACGAGTAGTTTTCTGGGCAATATTTCAAGCATCCGTCAGCCCGACGGCAGTTACGCTTTCAACAAAAGTTATTTCTCTTATACCAGCGCTGGTTTGTCGTTAGACCAGATCGTACCATTTACAGGCGGTACTTTTTCACTGGAAACAAACCTGCAGCGGAACGACTTGTTTCGTCCCGATACGGTGAGTTTCCTGTCGACCCCCTTCTCCATCCGCTATTCACAACCGATGATTCTTTACAACCCATATAAATGGGAAAAGAAGATCAATCCATTGATGTATGAAGAAAGTACCCGCCGGTATGTGGAGGACCTGGAACGCGCCGCGCTGGAAGCCTCATCCTACTTTTTCGATGCGCTTACCGCGCGCCAGAACGAAGTGATTTTGCAGGACAACGTATCCAACACCGATACGCTGTACAACATCTCCAAAGGCCGCTACGAACTCGGTAAGATCGCGGAGAATGAACTGCTGCAGATCGAACTGAGTTTGCTGAACGCCAGAACGCAACTGGAGCGGGCGCAGATCGACAAGCAGATGGCATACCGCGAGCTGACGCGCTTTTTGAACATGCCCAAAGATGCGAACATCGACATCATTGCACCTGCCACGGTGCCACAGTTCGAGGTGTTGATGGAGCGGGCTGTAAGTGAAGCGAGCAACAACCGGCAGGTGGTGCTCGAATTCCGCCGCCGCCGCATCCAGGCAGAACGGGATGTAGCCGAAGCCCGGGGCAACAACGGTTACCAATTTAATCTATCGGCCAACCTCGGTCAGAGCCAGAACGGCGCTACTATTAAAGATGTGTACGCGGGCCGCGCGCTGCAACAAAACCAGTTGCTGCAGGTGGGTGTATCCATCCCCATCGTAGACTGGGGCCGCTCGCGCTACCGCGTAAAGCAGGCGAAAGCCAATGCCGAACTCGTGGAAATCGACGTACAGCAACAGGAACGCCAGTTTGAGCAGGAAGTGTTTTTACAAACGCAGTTATTTAACATCCAGAAGAAACAGCTGGCCAGCGCCGCCAAAGCCGATACCATTGCGCAACAGCGTTATGAAATCACGAAGCAGCGCTACCTGATCGGCAAGATTTCGATTACGGACCTTAACCTCGCACAGCAGGAAAAGAACCAGGCCAGCCAGGGGTATATCGGCGCCCTGCGGTCGTTCTGGAACGCTTATTACACGGTGAGGGTGTTAACGTTGTACGACTTTGAAAAGAATGATAGAATTCTTTATCAATTCGAAGAATAAGGAAAAAGGCTGCTCTTGCGAGCGGCTTTTTTATGCCGTCTCCCCACAAAATGGCATCATTTTTTCTTTCCCCTCTCTATTATGAACGGAAAGCAAATTCTCATCTACACCATATCCGCCTTACTGGTAGGCATCTTCGGCATCAATTCCTGCCGCGAGAACCGCCGCGCCAAAACACTTTACCGCGAAAATGAACGCCTGCTCCGCGAAAACCGCGACCTACGCGCCAACCTGGACATGACCTCCGGTACCGCCAGGCAAATCGCCGATCGTAAAGATATGATCCAGCACCAGGCCGACCAGTTCGTGGACCAGCGCACCTATTATCGTCATAATTGGAAACAGTTCATTTCGGTATCCACCGACGATTACCGCACTGGCTTTCTGGGTGGTATCAAGGACCTGGATATCATCGTACAAAACCAGAGCGAGTACCCGGTGGACAATGTGGTGGTAACCGTGCAATATTTACGTAATAAGGGGCAGGTTTTTAAGACGGAAGAATACACCGTGCGTAATATCGCAGCGAAAGGAAAAGGTACCGTGAAAGCGAGTAACAGCCGCAAAGGCACCAAGGTGGAAGTGAAACTGAAAAGTATTACCAGCCAGGCCATGAACCTGTGCTGGTCTAAAGATAAAAAAGTAACGCCGGGCGATCCCGATCCGTTTCTTTGCACCAACCTGCAATAACTAAAAATGGCGTCGTATAACACGGCGCCATTTTTAGTTATCAGCTGAATGGAAAATTATTTTACCACTACCACACCATCGGCCATAAACACGATGTCTGTTTTAGGTTCGGTGATTTTCCCAATTTCTTCTTTGCTTTTGCCGGCGTCTTCGGCATAGTGTTTCAGGCGCTCTACCGATGTTTCTTTTACAGACGCCACACCACTCATCACTACCGTTTTACCAACAATGTTCTGTGGCATAAAGAAGCCGTAGTCTTTGAAGCGCACCATCACCGGGTCGCCGTCGGCGCGGGTTACTTTCATGAAGCAGCCTTTCTTTTTGCAAACTTCCACCACAGTACCTTCGACTTTACCACTGTATACTGAATCTGTTTTTAATTTGGTTTCCAGTTCGGGCATTTTAATGGCATTGCCGGCCGAAGTGGGGGCGCCATAGGATGCGCCGGGTTTGGCGGGCGCAATTTTGTCCTGGGCGAACAGGGCGGCGGAGCTCAATACACCCGCGGCTATCAGGCATAATATTTTTCTCATATTGATGTTTTATTCGACTCCAAAGATAGGGAATCTTCAGAAGGAGTATATTATCTTAGCAGTATGCTCACATTACAGCCTGTTACCGAAGCCGCGCCGTACGTGCGGGAGTTGTTTGAAGCCTCTTTTCCCCACGCCGAACGCCGCGATTGGGAGCCGCAGCTGCAACTTCTGGCCGATGGTCACCTGAAATTATCATTGCTGTTATCCGACGGCGGGTTTATCGGTTTCCTGTTCTACTGGCCGCTCAATGGCTACACGTACATCGAGCATTTTGCGATACTGCCAAATGTTCGCGGTGGCGGTATCGGCTCCCGGGTAATGGCCCTCTTCTGCGAAACGTTTCACTCGCTGGTACTGGAAGTTGAACTGCCGGACACCCCCGACGCGGAGCGCCGCATCCGTTTTTACAGCCGGGCCGGTTTCCGTGTGTTTCCTTATCCGTACCAGCAGCCGCCATACCGACAGGGGGAGCAACCCATCGATATGATGCTCATGTACAAAAACATGGGTGATGGCCGGGAAGTGTTTAAACGCATCCGCTCGGAGTTGCATACCCGGGTGTATGTCTGCAGGCCTTATGAGTAATAATAATTATATTATCCCATGCTTTATCGGCCTGACTACATCCTAAGACGATCCTAAGAGGATCGTAACTGAATCCTAACTGATTCCCCTATAGATTAGCTACATTTTAGTTACAGTTAGTTACAATTCAGTTACGATCGTCTTACCATCCTGCTATCTTTTCGTCTTTATCTGCACTTTCCCTGCTTCGCTGCCGTCATCCTTTAACATCCTGAGATTCAGCTCCGTTTGTGTAGCTTTTACCTTAATTAGTGTCCGGTTGCCCTCTTTGGGGCCGCCGCCGATTACGATATGATAGCTGTGGTCGGTCTGTGGGGCATATACGCCGTATTGGTGGGTGTGCCCACTGATGAGCAGATCTATTTTCGCCTGTTCAAAAATGGGCCCGAACTTGGCGCGGCAGTCGAGCGTGCCGTGCCAGTCGCCGGAGTGGTAGTGCGGAATGTGCATCATCACGACGCGGAACTTCGCCTTCTTAAACGCCGGTGAGGCCACTACGCGCTTCAGCCATTCGGCCTGCTGGCTGCGGTAGCTGTCAAAATCCACGATGCCGGCGTACACCGGGGTGTCATCGGGTTTGTCCTCCCCGGTGTCCAGTACCGTGAAATGTACCGGTCCCCAGGTGTACTGGAAGTAATTGCGGTGCTCGGGGTTATCGAAGTATTCGTGCAGGTGCATCCTGTACTTACCACGGGTTTCGTGGTTGCCGCGCACGAAAATAAAGGGTTTTACCGTGGTGCATGCCTCGCCGAGCGGCGTCAGCAGGTGGTCTATGATCTGCTGTTCATCTGTCTGGTAATCGAACATGTCGCCGTTCAGGAACAGGTAGTCAAAATGCTCGTCCTTATTCATCCCGATCAGCGGTCCGAACGATTGTGGCCGGTCGTGGATGTCGTTCAGCACCAGCCAGCTTACCTCCTTTGGGTTCAGGGCAGGTGTGGTGAAGGTGTACGTGTCGCTTTCGATGGTTTCGCCGTAAGTCAGCTTATAGGGCTGGAACGCGGTAATTTCCTTCGACATAACCTTATAGCTGTAAGTGGTGCCTGGTTTGAGTCCTTCGAGGCTGATTTTGTTCAGCTGCTCGTAGGCTTCCACCATCCCGTCCGTAAGATGGTGGGCTTTTTGGTCGAGTTGCCCGTTTTGGCCATACATTACCCAGCAGCTATAGCAGGGTTTGGCGGTCATCCACATGATGGTCATGGAAGTGGGCGTGGGGCACTGGAGGTAAGGTTTGGTGGTAAAGACGTGGTCCGCGGGGGCGATCGGTGTTTCGGCGCCGGCCAAAGCAGCTGGGGCTACGCCCAGGCCAACCGCCCCGGGATGCCCGCTTTGGAAAGGTTGCCCAGGAAATCACGACGATGCAAGGTGTTCTTCTTCATTTGATAGATCTTTTATATGTGATTAAGGATCAGGTGCTCCAAAATAATACGGCTGTCATTTTATTTCCCCCTATTTGTGATAAAAGGGCGGTTAAATAAATATTACGCGCTATATTGCCTGACTTTTATCAGGTTTTTCATAGGGAGGAAAAGAAGTGTAAAAAATTGTAGCTAAGGGATTGCCGCGGTTTTTGAATTTCTGTTTCTAACCCTTACCTTTGCGCAAAATTTCATAAAACCGCACTATAAATCTCGATTAATATGCCTAACACAGGTAAGATCAAACAAATCATCGGTCCCGTAGTGGACGTGCATTTTGAAGGAAAATTGCCCGAAATCTACAACGCCCTGAAATTACACGTGACAATGGCCAGAAACTGGTCCTGGAAGTTCAGCAACACCTGGGTGAGGACAGCGTTCGCACCGTGGCAATGGACTCCACAGACGGCCTGGTACGTGGCATGGCTGTAGCAGACAAAGGCGCCCCCATCAAAATGCCTGTTGGCGACCAGATCAAAGGACGTTTGTTCAATGTGGTAGGTGAAGCGATCGACGGTCTTGGTGACATCGACGCCAGCAATGGTTACCCCATTCACCGTCAGCCTCCCCGTTTCGAAGACCTCGCAACCGATACAGAAGTACTGTTCACCGGTATTAAGGTAATCGACCTGATCGAGCCTTACGCAAAAGGTGGTAAAATCGGTCTGTTCGGTGGTGCGGGTGTAGGTAAAACCGTATTGATCCGGGAGCTGATCAACAACATCGCTAAAGGTTACGAAGGCCTGTCCGTATTTGCGGGTGTAGGTGAGCGTACCCGTGAAGGTAACGACCTGATGCGTGAGATGATCGAGGCGGGTATCGTTAAATACGGCGATAAATTCAAACATTCCATGGAAGAAGGCGGATGGGATCTGTCTTCCGTAGATAAAGAGGGTCTGAAACAATCACAGGCTACCTTCATCTTCGGTCAGATGAACGAGCCCCCCGGCGCACGTGCACGTGTTGCCCTGTCTGGTCTGACAATCGCTGAGTACTTCCGCGATGGCGACGGTACAGCGGGTGGTGGTAAAGACATCCTCTTCTTCGTAGATAACATCTTCCGTTTCACCCAGGCAGGTTCCGAAGTATCCGCGCTGTTAGGCCGTATGCCTTCTGCGGTAGGTTACCAGCCAACCCTGGCTACTGAAATGGGCCTGATGCAGGAACGTATCACATCCACTAAAAACGGTTCCATTACCTCCGTACAGGCGGTATATGTACCTGCGGATGACTTGACCGATCCGGCTCCGGCAACAACTTTCTCCCACCTTGACGCGACAACGGTATTGAGCCGTAAAATCGCCGACCTTGGTATTTACCCCGCGGTGGATCCCCGGATTCTACTTCCCGTATCCTGTCTCCGAGCATCATCGGCGACGCACACTACAACTGTGCACAAAGGGTGAAAATGATCCTCCAGCGCTATAAAGAACTGCAGGACATCATCGCCATCCTGGGTATGGACGAGTTGAGCGAGGAAGATAAACAAACCGTATCACGCGCCCGTAAAGTTCAGCGCTTCCTGTCACAGCCTTTCCACGTGGCAGAGCAGTTCACTGGTCTGAAAGGTGTACTGGTTCCGATCGAAGATACCATCAAAGGTTTTAACATGATCATGGACGGTGAAGTGGACGAGTGGCCTGAAGCAGCATTCAACCTGGTGGGTACTATCGAAGACGCCATCGAAAAAGGTAAGAAACTGATGGATGCTGCTAAATAAGCGCATCCCGAAGGTTAACAAGTATCCAATCACCCAACACACTCAATCATGTTATTAGAAATATTAACACCGGAAAAAAGCTTTATACTGGCGAAGTATTTGGCGTACAGCTGCCGGGCGTCGACGGTTCTTTCGAGATCCTGGAAAAACACGCCCCGCTGATCGCAGCGCTGGGTAAAGGCAAAGTGAAGGTGTTGGCGGATAAAACACATACTACCGAACAGTTTATAGTGGAAGGTGGTTTTGTGGAAGTGCTTAACAACAAAGCTACCGTACTGGTAGAAGGTATTGTGGGCGACGCCAGGTAAGTAAAATATCGCAGACTAGCAGATAAGTAAGGGCCGGGTAGGATTACCCGGCCCTTTTTGTTCAATCCATTAATCTAATGTCGAAATCCGGCCGGTAAGATTGCCAGCGGAGTTTCCTGGTCACAGATACACGATGGCTGGCCGCTATGAGGCCATTGCCACGCGTAACGACGAAACCCTGAAATACTTTGAATAAACGGTTGAAAATTGGCTGCAACGGCCCGGTGAGGGGCTCGGTTTGCTTAACAAGGATGGCATGCGTAAGGTAACCCAATAAAAAGCATTACGGGTTGTTCATTCCTGTTCATTTTACTACAGATCAGTTCAATGAGGGGTCAGAAGGGAAGTTGGCCATCATGGCAAATGACTGGCCCAGGTTTTTGAGGGCGGCCTTCCAGATTTCCTGCTCGTTTTCACGGAACACCAGCGGTGCGGTCACCTGCGACAGGATCCAGCTTTTTTCTTTGAACTCTGCTTCCAGCTGCCCACTGCTCCAGCCCGAATAGCCTAAAAGAATTTGATCTGGCTGAGGTCTATTTTCCCCGAATTGATGAGAGATACCGCCATGTCGAACCGCCCACCCCAATAAATGCCGGGCACAATTTCAAAACCGTCTTCGATCAGCCCGGGCACCTGGTGCACAAAGTGGATCGTGTCCTGCTGCACAGGACCGCCGTTGTAAACGGGAATGTTGGGCGTAATAATGTCGGGAATAAGTTCGTCCAGCTTCTGCTCGAACAACTTGTTGACCACAAAGCCGAAGCTTCCTTTCTCCCGGTGTTCGCACAACAGTATCACGGAGCGGGCAAAATTCGGATCTTTTAAAAAAGGGTCCGCAATCAATAATATCCCAGGCGCTAACTGAACCATACACTAAATTTTTTGCTTGCGTCTGATTCAAATTTAATTATTTGAGGGGAGAATGGGTGGGGTATATAAAAAAAAAGAAGGAGGCTAGACAACCCCCTTACCATTTTATCAACCAAAATCTAAATCGCTTATGGAACGAATCCACGTCGATGTATGTAGAAATTTTAAATTCTTATTAATCAACCAATACTTCATTATCAAATTTAGTACCAGTTTGATAGGGCAAAGTTAGGTAAAGTGGAGGGAATTCTGACGTAAATTTTGCGTTAAAGTTACGTTAAAGTGATAGTGTTTTCGTAGAAACAGCATGGATGCGTCTTTCCGCGCTTTAATTTTGTATCATTGTTGCTATAGCAAACAAAAAGCGGGTAAAGTCCCACCAGTGGCCAACCTTGTCAGATTGACGCTTGTAGCTTGATTTTTAACAAATTGTAGATCGTCCCGGTCAGAATGATTGGCTATATTTAAAAATATTCACCTGTAAGCATGTTGCCTTTAAAGAAAACTTTTCCCCTGATCGTAGTGCTCATCACCCTGTCACTGGCCGGTATTATTTACATCCAGGTGAGCTGGATCCGTAATGCCGCCGTGATAAAGCGCGAAGAGCGCGACCAGCGCATGATCCGGGTAATGGATACCGTGGCCCGCTCTATGATGAACCACCCGTATAAAGCGCTGCGTATGGACCAGACGGTGATCGACTCCCGCGGTATCCGCATCCAGCGCGACCTTGCACCCATCTTTGAATCGGTGAGCGCCCGTTTTACGGCTGACGAAGTGGCAGGCTTGCTGCGCAGGGCCATGGCTAATAATAAAATAACGACTGATTTTGAGTTTGCCGTGATGGGTGAAAGCAGTTACCAGCTGAAATCGTCGGGTTTTGAAAAGATCGTGTACAATGCCACCGTGCTGGATACCAACAGCTATCATGTATACGGCGTGCTGCTGACAGATATGCAGGTGCCTACCCTTATGGCGCCGGAGGCGTTGCAGGTGATTATTCCGGAACAGAGCCCCTATATTTTTAAATACCGGGTTTCATGATCGTTGGCAGTATCCTGTTTACGACCATCATCATCATGGCCTTTACGCTGACCATCCGCACCCTGCTGAACCAGAAGAAGTTATCGGAAGTAAAGTCCGATTTCATCAATAATATGACACACGAGCTGAAAACGCCGTTAGCCACCATATCACTGGCCATCGACGCCATCGGCAATGAAAAGGTGATCGGCAATCCCGATAAAATACGGCAGTTTTCCAGCATGATCAAGGAGGAGAACAAGCGCATGAATAAACAGGTGGAAACGATCCTGCAATCGGCCCTCATGGAAAAGGAAGAAATTTCCCTCAACCTCCAGGTGATCGATGTGCACCAGCTGATTACCCGCACCGTAGAAAACCTGCAATTGCAGCTCGATAGCAAAAACGGCCGGGTAGACTTGCAGCTACAGGCGATCCAGCCCATCTTAAAGGTGGATGAGGTGCACTTCGGCAACGTGATCTTTAACCTGCTGGATAACGCCATCAAGTATTCGAAAACCAACCTGGAAATTAAAATCCATACTGTCAATACCCGTAAAGCCCTGGTCATCACGATTGCCGATAATGGTATCGGGATGAGCCGCGACACGGTATCGCGTGTGTTCGAGAAGTTTTACCGCGCCCATACAGGCAACCTGCATAACGTGAAAGGCTTTGGCCTGGGGCTTTCTTACGTGAAAGCCATTGTAGACGCGCACAAAGGAAAAATTAAAGTAGAAAGTACACTGGGGAAAGGCAGTAAGTTTACACTCGAGTTTCCGCAGGACTAATATCAACATAAAGAAGAAATGGCATTAAACGAAAGAGCTGCTGCGTTTTAAGTATTCCATTGCCGTACCCGGCGTGGGGCTGAGTATGCAGGAGAAAATAAAGAATACCCGCATCCTCGTCATTGGCTGTGGCGGTTTGGGTGCCACGGTTTTACAGCATTTAAGTGCGGCCGGTGTAGGCGTAATCGGTATAGCGGATTATGGCGTGCTGAACGAGGAGGACCTTGCCCGCACCCCGCTGTTCCAGATCCAGGACATCCGCAAACATAAGGCGAAAATGGCCTCCAGCAGAATGTGGGCTTTTAATCCTTTCACCAAACATTATCCTTTTCTCATACAGGTAAAGCCGGAAAACGTACTGGCGGTGATCCGCGAATTTGACCTCGTGATCGACTGCTCGCAGCACCAGCCGACGCACCTCGTGGTTAACGACGGCTGCATGGCTGGCGACAAACCCTTCGTGATCGCGGAAGTACACAATTGGGTGGCCTGGTGGGGCGGCTTCAATATTCCGCAGGCAAACGGATCTAAAAGCGCCAGCTACCGCTGCATGCGTAATCAGATCGACGAATACCGCAACTTCGACGCGGGCGCACTGAGCGTTACACACGGCGCCGCCGCCCTGCAGGTGGTGAACAGCGTGCTGCGTCACCTGCTGGAAGTGCCGGGGCTCGATAAACTTCATCACTTCGACTTTTTGCATCAGCAATATCATATTACCGATACCACGCCCGATGCCGCCATCATTGCCGAAACGCAGGAAAAGGCCTGCTCACGGCGGAGGAGTACGGGATGGAGATCGTGCCCGACGTGGAAGACTAGATTTTCCGTAACTTAAGGGGAATGAACCCTACGGTGATTTACATCATTGCCGGTTACCTCGCGCTGGTGCTGATTGCTTACCTGGTACAGGAAGTTTTCATCTTTAAGCCCGAGAAACTGCACCCCGATTTTGCCTTTAAGTACGATCAGCCTTTCGAGGAATTGTTCTACGAGGTGGCACCGGGTGTGCGTTTAAACGGACTGCACTTCATCGTAGACAAACCCAGGGGCACCCTGCTGTACTTTCACGGAAACAGCCGGAGTATTAAAGGATGGGGCAAGTTTGCCCGCGACTTTACCCGGTACGGGTACGATGTGGTGATGATAGATTACCGCGGGTTTGGCAAAAGCACGGGTAAACGAACGGAGCAGGATTTACTGAAAGATGCGCAGTTCGTGTACGATACGCTCAGGGCTTCGCAGCCGGAGCATTGTATACTGGTGTACGGCAGAAGTATCGGCAGCGGTTTTGCAGCTAAGGTGGCGAGTGACAACAACCCGCGCTACCTGATCCTCGACGCGCCGTATTACAGCTTTGCCCGGGTGGTCAAACGCTTTTTACCCCTGCTGCCCCTGCGCTGGGTACTCCGTTACCACCTGCGCACCGACCTGTGGATACCGAAGGTTAAATGCCATACTTATATTATTCATGGTACTAAAGACCGGCTCATCCCTATCCGGCACAGCGAACACCTGCAGGCCCTGAACGCATATGATCACGCTGATCAGGATTCATGGGGGCGGACATAACAACCTGCCGGGTTTCCCGGAGTATCATGCCTTTATCAGGGATATTTTGCAAGCGTAAAACAGCTATGAAATCATTATTACAGAAAATTTCCTGGAAAAAGCTCATGCTTTGGACGATGGCCATTTACCTGGCCGTTGGCGCACTGCTGTGGGTAATACAGGAAAAACTCATTTTCCATCCCGTCGTATTGCCGGCCAATTACCAGTATAAATTTGACGTACCCTTCGAAGAACTGCTCATCCGCATCAATAAGAAAGAAACCATCAGTGCCGTGTTGTTCAAGGCCGATAAGCCGCGTGGCATGGTGTTGTACTTTCATGGTAACGGGCAAAACGTGGAGAAATATGTAAAATACCGGGACGTTTTCCGCCGCAACCAGTACGATGTACTCATGATGGACTACCGCAGCTTCGGGAAAAGCACCGGTAAACTGAAGGAACAGACTTTTTATGACGATGCGCTGCAGATGTACAAGGTGGCCCGCGTTCGTTTCGCGCCCTGGCAGATCGTAATCTACGGCAAGTCACTGGGTACCGGCGTAGCCGCCCAGCTGGCCTCTGTCCGCGATTGTAAACAGCTGATCCTGAAACACCGTATTACAGTCTGCCCGACGTGGTAAAGCAATTTGCACCGGTATACCCCTACGACTATATCATGAATTTTAAATTTCCCACCTACGAGTATATCCGCGACATAAAGGCTCCTGTGGCCATTTTTCACGGAACAGACGACTGGGTGGTGCCCCAGGGCTCATCGGAGAAGCTGAAGCCGCTGCTGAAGCCGGAAGATGAATATGTGACCATCCCGGGCGGGGAGCATAATAACCTGGCGAAGTACCCGGTGTATAATCAAAAAATGGATTCGCTCTTACATAACTAAATGCAAAAGCCCGGGCCATGTTGGTGGCCCGGGCTTTTTTATAGGTTGATGAATTATTTCAGCTGTTTAAGGGTGCACTGCTTGCCGCTCACCTTCAGCTCGTGCTTCAGGCCCAGTTTAAGGGCATAGTTCTGTTCCTGGTGACCCACCGGGAAATTGAAGCACACCGGGTAATCATATTCCTTTACCAGGTTAAGGATAATTTCGTTCTCCGTTTGGCCGAAAGGCGTATCCGTTTCGCGGGCCTCGGTAAAGCTGCCTACGACCAGTCCGGCCAGTTTATCGAGCCAACCGGCGCGTTTCAGGTTGTACATCATGCGGTCGACGCTGTAGCGGTATTCCCCGATATCTTCCAGCACCAGTATTTTGCCTTTGGTGTCGGGCTGGGAGGGGAACCGGATACGGCTGCCAGCATAGTGAGGTTACCCCCGATCAGTTCACCCGTGGCGGTGCCGGGGCGGTCGAGGGGTGCGGGCCGAAGCTGTATTTATAGGATTTGCCGGCGATGGCCAGGCGGAGACTCTGTACATACTGGTTTTCCCGGGTGGCAATGGTGATGCCGCTGCTCATCATGGCGTGCATGCTGGCGATGCCCAATTTCTGGTGCACGTGTGCATGCAGTACCGTTACATCGCTGTAACCGATCAGCCATTTTGGATTTTTGCGGAAGCGGGTAAAATCGAGGCGGTCGATAATACAGATCATGCCATAGCCACCGCGGCCAAAGAAGATAGCTTTGATTTCGGGGTCGTCGAGCATGTCCTGCAGTTCTTCGAGGCGCAGCTCGTCGGGTGCGGAAAAGTTGTGAAAACTGGTGCCTACCGTGATGCCGAGGTGTACCCGGTATCCCCACGATTCCAGCACACCGGCGGCATATTCGGCCTGGTGAAGCTCCATTTTGCTGCTGGAACAGGTAATGCCGATCAGGTCACCTTTTTTGAGATATGGTGGAATTTTTATCATTCTTAAGTGCTTTAGTTACCTTTGCTGATTAATTGATAATATTGCCAACAAGTATAAGCAATATTTCAAAACGGAAAAATGAATCGTGCAGGATTAAATATAATTCACCCACGCCCCATTTTCCACCGGAATAAAAGACAAAATAGTACGGATGAAACAGTTTAACAGATATCTGATTACCGCGGCGCTGCCTTACGCCAATGGTCCCGTGCACATCGGGCACCTGGCCGGCTGCTACCTGCCTTCGGATATATATGTACGTTACCTGCGGGCAACCGGGGCCGACGTGAAATTTATCGGCGGCACGGACGAACACGGCGTTCCCATCACCATTAAGGCGATGAAGGAAGGGGTGACCCCGCAGGACATTGTAGACAAATATTACGCGATCATACGCGATAGTTTCGCGGCGATGGGTATCAGCTTCGATATTTTTCGCGCACCTCGCGCGAGATCCATCATGAAACGGCGGCTGCGTTCTTTACAAACATGTATGATAAGGGCTTGTTTGAAAAGAAGGAGAGTGAGCAATATTATGATGAAATAAAGAACGTCTTCCTGGCGGATCGCTATATCGTTGGTACTTGCCCCAATTGCGGCAACGATCGTGCTTATGGCGACCAGTGCGAAGTTTGTGGCACTACGTTAAGCCCTGAAGAGCTGATCAACCCGCGCTCTGCGCTCAGTGACGCCGTTCCCGTAAAACGCAAAACGGAGCATTGGTACATGCCGCTTGCCAACTATGAACCATGGTTGAAAGAATGGTTGATAGAAGGGCATAAAGAGTGGAAAAATAACGTATACGGTCAATGTAAGAGCTGGATCGATACCGGACTGCAAAGCCGTGCGATGACGCGCGATAGTAGCTGGGGGATCAAAGTGCCGTTGCCCGATGCGGAAGGTAAAGTGCTTTATGTGTGGTTCGATGCGCCGATTGGCTATATTTCTGCCACCAAAGAATTAACGCCGGATTGGGAAAAGTATTGGTGTCAGGAAGATACCAAGCTTGTTCATTTTATCGGTAAGGATAATATCGTTTTCCACTGTATCATTTTCCCGTCCATGTTACATGCGCATGGTGGTTTTGTGCTGCCGGAAAACGTGCCGGCTAACGAGTTCCTTAATCTGGAAGGTGAAAAAATTTCCACTTCCCGTAACTGGGCCGTTTGGGTGGATGAATATGTGCGCGACTTCCCCGATCAGCAGGACGTGTTGCGTTATGTACTCTGCGCCACTGCGCCGGAAACGAAAGACAACGATTTTACCTGGAAAGACTTTCAGGCAAGAAATAACGGAGAACTGGTGGCCATTTTTGGCAACTTCGTGAATCGTACCATGGTGTTGATGCATAAATTGTGCGGAGGCAAAGTGCCCCCGTTTCATGCAGATATCAAAGACGATAAAGATGATGCGATCATCGCAATGCTGCAGTCTGCGAAGCAGAAAATCACCGAATCGCTGGAGAGCTATCGTTTCCGCGAAGCGCAGGCAGAGATGATGAACGTGGCGCGTGAAGGTAACCGTTATTTGCAGGAGCGGGAGCCCGGATCGTAGCGAAGAAACTGGAGGAGAATCCGGAAGTGCAGAAGCAGATTGACAACTGCCTGCACGTTTGCAGTTAACGGCTAATCTGGCCATTTTCTCAAATCCTTTCATTCCTTTCACAGCGCAGAAAATCTGCCATATGTTGAAAGTAGTCGATAAGATATTAGAGTGGAAAAACGCGGGCAGCATGAAGCTGCTAAGCGTCGGTTACTCCTTGCGTGCACCGGAATTGTTATTCAAAAAATAGAAGACGAACAAGTTAAAGTGGAAGTAGAAAAACTAGAAGCTAAGAGAGCGGAAGCGATGGCAACCGCTGCCGCGGCAGCCGGAACGGTTGCGCCAACAACGGAAACCGTTCAGCCGGTTGAAACCGAAACTCCCGCCAAACCCGAAATCCAGTACGACGACTTCGCCAAACTGGAACTGAAAGTAGGCACCATCACCGCAGCCGAAAAAGTAGAGAAAGCAGACAAACTGCTGAAGCTGACGGTGGATCTCGGCAGCGAACAACGCACCGTGGTTTCGGGCATTGCGATGCATTATAAACCAGAAGACATCGTAGGCAAACAGGTAACACTGGTAGCCAACCTCGCACCCCGTAAAATGCGCGGTATCGAAAGCCGTGGCATGATCCTGATGGCGGAAGATAAAGATGGCAAACTGGTATTTGTAAACCCGGCCGAAGCGGTAGCGCCAGGCAGCGGTGTAAGCTGATCATACTTCAATAGCAATAGAAAACGGCCTCCATGGAAACATGGGGGCCGTTTTATTTAGGCGCCGGAAAGTTTCGGCCCACCGATTGACGTACGAACGGCAAAAAATGCTAAATTCATTTATTATTCCACTACTTCAAACATAACCGCATAAAAGCAGGAAAAACATGCAAAGAAGAATCAATAAAGTAGCAGTACTGGGATCAGGTGTAATGGGATCGAGGATTGCCTGCCACTTTGCAGGTATAGGTGTTAAGGTATTGTTGCTGGATATTGCGCCCAAAGAACCGAATGACGCGGAGAAGGCAAAAGGGTTAACCACGGAACATCCGGCCGTTAAAAACAGGATCGTGAACGATGCGTTGCAGGCGGCGTTGAAATCCAACCCCTCGCCGGTGTTCACGAAAGATGTGGCGAAGCTGATCAAAACCGGCAACTTTACGGACAATATGAAAGATATTGCCGGCGTCGACTGGATCATTGAAGTAGTGGTGGAAAATCTCGATATCAAACGCAGTGTGTTCGAGCAGGTGGAACAATACCGCAAACCGGGCACCCTCATCACTTCCAATACTTCCGGCATTCCCATTCATCTGATGACGGAGGGCAGGAGCGAAGATTTTCAAAAGCATTTCTGCGGCACACACTTCTTTAACCCGCCGCGGTATTTGCGTTTACTCGAAATTATCCCCACCCCGCATACCGATCCTTCGATCGTGGAATTCCTCATGGAGTATGGCGACCTGTACCTCGGTAAAACCACGGTACTGGCCAAAGATACACCGGCGTTCATCGCCAACCGGGTAGGTGTTTTCTCCATCATGGCCATCTTTCATATCATGGAAGAAATGGGCTTAAATGTGGATGAAATCGATGCATTGACCGGCCCGGTGATCGGCCGCCCGAAATCGGCTACGTTCCGCACGGCCGACGTAGTAGGTATCGATACGCTGGTGAAAGTGGCGGTAGGGGTAGCGCAGAACTGTCCGGACGATGAAGCGAAAGCGATCTTTACGATTCCATCTTTCCTGCAAAAGATAGTAGACAACAAATGGCTGGGCGATAAAACCGGTCAGGGTTTCTACAAGAAAACAAAAGGCGACGGCGGTAAAGAAATTCTTACCCTCGACCTGAAAACCATGGAGTATGGTCCGCGCCAGAAAGCGAAGTTTGGCAGCATCGAGGCCGCCAAACCCATCGATGATCTGAAACAGCGCATCCGCATGGTAGCCGCCGGCACCGATAAAGCCGGGCAATTCTACCAGGCGTTTCATGCCTACCTGTTTTCGTATATCAGCAACCGCATTCCCGAAATTGCAGATGATCTCTATAAGGTAGACGACGCCATGAAAGCCGGTTTCGGCTGGGAGATCGGCGCTTTCGAAACCTGGGACCTGCTGGGCGTGGAAAACGGCATCAAACTCATTGAAGCCAAAGGACTCACCGCCGCCCAATGGGTAAAGGATATGCTGGCCAAAGGCATCAATAAATTTTACAAGGTTGATAACGGTAAACAATACTATTACAGCCGGTATCGCAACAATACGAAGCGATCCCCGGTACCGACAATTTCATCATCCTGGAAAACCGCTCCGGCCATGTAATCTGGAAAAACTCGGCCTGCAGTCTGTACGACCTCGGCGATGGTGTAGCCTGCCTCGACTGGAAAACCAAGATGAACACGATCGGCGGCGAAGTGCTCGAAGGCATTCACAAAGCAGTAGACCGCGCCGAAAAAGATTTCCAGGGACTGGTGATCGGCAACGACGGCGCGGTGTTTTCCGCGGGCGCCAACGTGGGTATGATTTTCATGTTCGCGGCAGAGCAGGAGTATGATGAGCTGGATATGGCGGTGCGCCTGTTCCAGCGTACCACTATGCGTTTACGTTACTCTTCTGTTCCGGTAGTAGTAGCACCGCATGGCTTAACACTGGGTGGTGGCTGCGAAATGAGCCTGCATGCAGATAAAGTGCAGGCGGCTGCCGAAAGCTATATTGGCCTGGTGGAATTTGGTGTAGGCCTTATTCCCGGAGGTGGCGGTACCAAAGAAATGGCACTGCGTGCTTCCGACGAATTCCGGGAAGGGCTGGTAGAGAATAACATTTTACAGGAACGTTACCTGACCATTGCGACCGCGAAAGTGAGTACCTCTGCACATGAAGCCTTTGACCTGGGTATTCTTCGCCGTGGCCACGATGAGATCAGCATGAACCAGAGCCGAGTGATCGCCGATGCGAAGCGCAGTGTGATCGATATTGCAGCGGATGGCTATACCCGTCCGCAGGAACGCACCGACGTAAAAGTGCTGGGCCGCGGTGGGCTCGGGGCCATGTTGGCCGGTGTGAATGGTATGAAGACCGGTAACTACATATCCGAGCACGATGCGAAGATCGCGGGTAAACTGGCATACGTGATGTGCGGCGGCGACCTGAGCGAGCCGGCATTGGTGAGCGAGCAATACCTGCTGGACCTGGAGCGGGAGGCATTCCTGAGCCTCTGCGGTGAGCGTAAAACACTTGAAAGGTTGCAGCACATGCTGAAAACAGGCAAACCTTTACGGAATTAAAATATTATATTTAGTATAGCAAAACGGGGTGTTGGTCAATCAAACACCCCGTTTTGCATTATCCGCCATACATTTATCTAAAATTAAATCACTGTGTCAATTCTATCCCTTCACAACATCTCCAAAAGCTACGGCCGCATACAGGCATTGAACGGCGTGTCGTTCGACGTGCCGGCGGGCAGCGTGTTTGGTATCCTTGGTCCGAACGGTAGTGGTAAAACCACCCTGCTCGGCATTGTGACCAACATCCTGAATGCCGACAGCGGCACTTTTACCTTGTTTGACGGCGAACCCAACTCTGATGCCCGCAAAAAATGGGTACCCTGCTCGAGACGCCTAACTTTTACCATTATCTCTCTGCTTACGAGAATCTCCGCATCGCCGCCGCCATCAAAGGCCACAGTGAAGAGGATATTCCCCGTGTGCTCAAAATAGCCGGCCTCCTGGAGCGTCAGCATTCCAAGTTCAAAACCTTTTCACTGGGTATGAAGCAACGCCTGGCTATTGCCGCCGCGCTGCTTGGCGACCCCGGCGTACTGGTGCTGGACGAGCCTACCAACGGACTGGATCCCGAAGGGATTGCCGAAGTACGTAACCTGATCAAGTCGCTGGCGGCCGCGGGTAAAACCGTGATCATGGCCAGCCATTTACTCGATGAAGTAGAGAAGGTTTGCGACCACGTAGCCATCATCATGAAAGGAAAACTGCTGATGTCCGGTGCGGTAAATGAAGTGATCAGCCGCGAAGACTTCATAGAAGTAGGCGCTGCCAACCTGGAACATTTGCAGTCGGTGATTGCCGCGCACCCGGACCTGGCGAATATTGTAGCCGGCAAGGAGTTTTTGCAGGTGAGCTTTAATAACGGCACTACCGCCGAAGATATAAACGCCTGGTGCTTCGAAAAAGGCGTGAAGCTCAACCATCTCATCATCCGTAAGAAAAGCCTGGAAGCAGCGTTCTTCGAAATCACCAAAGCCTAATCACTATGTTACATATTTTCAGAACAGAATGGTTAAAGGTAAAAAGTTACCGCACCTTCTGGGTCCTTATCGGACTAACGTTCGTTTCCTTTTTCGGGGTGAACTTCGGCGCTGCTGAAATTACCGGCGAAATGGTGAAGCAATCCAAAGGTTTTATTACCAGTGTGTACGACTTTCCTACGGTATGGCAAATGATGGCCATCTTTGGGAATTACGCCATTATATTCCCCGGGTTCCTGGTCATTATTCTTGTTACCAACGAGTTTACGTTTAAAACCCACCGCCAGAATATCATCGATGGCTGGTCAAGAAGGGATTTTATCATCTCGAAATTGTTCTGGGTGGTAGCGCTGAGCGTATTCTCGCTGGTTTGCGCGGTGATCTTCGGTCTTATTCTCGGGTTGATGTATGGTCAGAACAGCATTTCTTTCGAAGATTTTTCCTACATGTGGTATTTCTTCGGTCAGACCCTGCTGGTGCTTTCGCTGGCCCTGCTGCTTGGCGTACTGATCAAACGCGCCGGTTTCACTATCGTAATTTTTATGGCCTACGTTATGGGCGGCGAGCAGATGCTGGTGTTCCTGGGCAAACGTTACGATATTTCACTGATCACGCTGATGCCCATGCAGGCTACCGATGAATTGATCCCTTTCCCGACCATTCTCGGCAAAGCGGCGCGTAATGTGTCGCTGTACGGTTCATCCGTATACATCATCGCCACACTGGTCTTTATTGCGCTCCTTACTTACTTCACTTCCCGTAAACTGAGCAGGGCAGACCTTTAATAATTACGTATAAGAAATAACAGGGGCAGCAGGCGATATTTCAGCTCTCTGCCCTTTTTTCATCTTATTACACAATATTTTTTTATTTAACATTTATTATTTCCGATTCTAGCCCACGGAGGTTAAATTTGTTGTCTAAACCCTGATAGCGATCGTGAAAGAGGAAATAACCATATTAGTCACCAACGATGATGGTATTACCGCCCCCGGCATCCGGGCGCTGGTAAATGCAGTGAAATCCCTTGGCAGGGTAGTGGTGGTAGCGCCGGACAGTCCCCAGTCGGGCAAAGGTCACGCTATTACTATCGGTACGCCGTTGCGCCTGGACCAGGTAGACCTGTTCGAAGGCATTGAAGCCTGGCAGTGCTCCGGCACACCCGTAGATTGTGTAAAACTGGCCCGTGCGAAAATACTGCACCGCCGGCCGGACATCTGCGTAAGCGGCATCAACCACGGCGCCAATCATTCGATTAATATTATTTACTCCGGTACCATGTCTGCCGCTATGGAAGCAGCTTTGGAAGGTGTGCCCTCAGTCGGGTTTTCTTATCTTGATTACCGCTACGATGCCGATTTTACGCTGCCGCAACAGGTAGCGCATGAAGTGACGGCAAAGATGATCAATACCAAACTTCCCGAAGGAACGTTATTCAATGTGAATATACCGGTGATAGACAGCCAGGATTATAAAGGTCTCCGCATCTGCCGTCAGGCAAATGCCAAATGGGTAGAGGAGTTTGAAGAAAGAATAGATCCGCATAGCAAAAAATATTACTGGCTTACGGGCGAGTTCCGTAACCTGGACAATGGCGAAGATACGGATGTGTGGGCGCTGGAGAACGGGTATTCGTCGCTGGTGCCGGTGCAGTACGATTTAACCGACTATAAACTAAAGCAACAACTCATATCCGAATGGAAATGCTGACCAATAATCCCATCAATACCATCCTGAAACGCGACAACCTGATACTGGGTGTCGTCCTCGGCCTCCTTACCCCCGTAGTGGGCATGCTGCTGTATTATGCACTGGCTTTTGCCCCCAAGGGTATATCGTTTACCGAGTTTTTCCGGCTGCTTGGCGCCAACCGCTTTTTGCTGCCGAAGTTCATCAGTATATCGTTATTGCTGAACGGCGTGGTGTTTTACCTGTATACCCGCAAGCGACGCGACGTTACCGCCAAAGGTATTTTCCTCGTTACCATGTTGTACGCAATCGTTATCTTGCTGCTCAAACTCATTTTTTAGGAAAGGATCAGCAGCATGAAATACTACATTATCGCCGGTGAGGCTTCGGGAGATTTGCATGGCAGTAACCTCATCAAACAATTGAAGCAGTTGGATAATGCTGCCGATATTCGTTGCTGGGGCGGCGATATGATGGAACAGGCGGGTGGCAAAGTGGTGAAACACTACCGCGAGCTCGCCTTTATGGGCTTCATCGAAGTAGCGATGAACCTGCGTACGATTCTTAAAAACCTGGACTTCTGCAAAAACGATATCCTGGCTTACAAGCCGGATATTCTCGTATTGATCGACTATCCCGGTTTTAACCTGCGCATTGCTGAATGGGCCAAAGAGCAGGGGATCAAAGTGGCTTTCTATATCTCTCCGCAGGTATGGGCATGGAAAGAAGGTCGCGTGAAAAAGATCCGGCAGACCGTAGACAAGATGCTGGTCATTCTTCCTTTTGAAAAAGATTATTACCGCGATAAATGGCAGTATGAAGTGGAATACGTGGGCCATCCGCTAATCGAGGTGGTGAAAGAAGCCCGCCAGCAGCCGCCGGCCAAGCCGTTTTCCGACAAACCTGTAATTGCCCTGCTGCCCGGCAGCCGCAAACAGGAAGTAAAAATGAAACTGCCGATCATGCTCACCATGGCGCGCTACTTTCCCGAGTACCAGTTCGTGGTGGCACAGGCCCCGAGTCTCGACGATGCATTTATCAACAGCTTTGTAGCCGCGTACCCGAACGTGTCGCTTGTAAAAGGCCAGACTTATTCCCTGCTGATGCAGTCCCGCGCAGCCCTGGTCACTTCGGGCACCGCCACACTGGAAACCGCGCTGTTCGGGGTGCCGGAGGTAGTATGTTACAAAGGCAGTTCCATATCCTACTTTGTGGCCAGGCGCCTCATCAAAGTAAAATACATTTCGCTGGTAAACCTCATCATGGATAAACCCGTGGTGAAGGAGCTGATCCAGCACGACCTCACTGAAGAAAACCTGCTCAGGGAATTAACGCTGCTGCTGAAAGACGAGCACAAACAACAACAAATGAAGGCGGACTACGCAGCGCTGTGGACCTTGCTGGGCGAGGGCAATGCTTCGCGCCGGGCGGCGGAGGCGATTGAGGGAATGTTGAAGTAATATTGAACTTAACAGTAGTAATACTTTTCAGCCGCCGCTGTGTTTTCTATGGTTTTTGCAAATTTTGGTAGATATAATTTTTATCGAACCTCGTCTGTTTTTGTACAACGGCTGTTATAGTTAGGACGATTTTGTTTCTTAAAGCGTTTATAACAAGCATCTTGTGTTTTCCTTCGGCTATTTTTCTCCGAAAATAATCCCCAAAGCTGTTTTTCATTTTGGTGGCTGTCAGGGCACACATGTGCAGGAGGCTTTTAAGCACTCTATTAGCTAAATGACTGACCCTGGCAGGCTTTCGCACGCTGCTGCCGCTTCGTCGTTCAAATGGAACAACGCCACAATAACTACCTAGCTGTTTGCCCGATTTCACTTGCTTAAATCCATCGGTGTAGCAGATGAGGTGATAAGCGGTGATAGGCCCTACAGAAGGAACGCTGGTGATCAAGCTGACCTGACGGCGCATTTGGGCGTCCTCCTTAACCAGTTGGGCGATGTCCTCATTGATTCGTTTAAGATCGAGTTCAAGGCCCTGTATGCCCGCTGTGTATGCTGTGGTTTTAGGAACGCCACTCCAGTCATAGAAGGCTTTCTCTTCCAATGGCTGTTTGAGGGCCTTTAATACACTCAGTAATCTCCGACGCTGTGCCAGTAGTTGCTTAAGTGTGGTGATTACTGATATGGGTTTTTTCCATAGCTGCAACTCATCACTATGATGCTTAGCATAACGAGCGATGTCTAATGCATCTTTGGGATCGCTTTTCTTACGGATATCGCGGATGCTCCTTTTGATATTAGCGGCATTTTCCAGACTCACGGCTATTTGCTGGCTGTCCGGTAATGAACAACGGCCTCATTATAATGCCCTGTATTCTCAATACAGATCAATAACTTTTTGATAGCGTTGCCCATCAGACTGCGAAGCCACTTTTTCATGTCAGCAAATCCTTTATTGCTTTGTTCAAAGCAGTTGCTGTAGGGGTACTTTACATCACCTGACAGCAGCACACAGATATCTATTTTGCTCTTGGATACATCTATTCCGGCAAAATGAACGAATTTTACACTCATTGGTTTTGTTTCTTTTGGGGACCCGCGAAGATCCATGAATAAAGCCAGTGAGATCAACCAGTTTGAACTTTCCCTAGACCTTTAATAAGCTCTACGTTTATTTTCTATTTGGGTTTTGTTCAAACCAGGCTACGGCAGGATTAAAACACAACCTGGGTTTTACCCTTGTCACTCTAAAAGTGCCTGCCGTAGTCCGGTTGACCTTACAGTTATCCACAATCTGCGTGTTAATTCACAAAAAGAAAAAAGAACCAAAAAAGAAAAAGTTATAGTAGTAATAGTAATAATATCTTCTCTTTTGTTTCTTTTCACAAACCTAAAGGTCACTCACTTCGGCGGCTGTTGCTTTATTCCCCTGTTAATGCCGCCTGATCAACCGTACAATCACAATCACCAGCGCCACCAAAAACAACAGGATGGAAATCCGGTTCATGCCATGCATCATGGCGGTGTAACGCGTTTTGGGCGCGCTCGGATCTTTTTTGCCGATATAGAGGTAGCGGAGTATCTGCTGGAAAATACTTTTCATACCACAAATATCCTCCAAATTTGGCTACCAGGGATTATTTGACCATTTTTATGCAAAGATTTTCCATGAAGAGCAGGCTTATTTTGATCAGATCGGCGGTTTTGATCTTTTTGATGACAGGGACAGTGAACACCCTCCTCGCGCAGACGCAGCGCATCCCATTACAAAGCGGCTGGGAATTCCGTCGCCTCGATGATCAAAAATGGCTGCCAGCCACTGTGCCGGGTAGTGTACATACTGATCTTATTGCCAATAAACAGATTCCTGATCCTTATTTCGGTACGAATGAAAAGGGATTGCAATGGCTCGATAAACTCGACTGGGAATATCGCACTACCGTGAACATATCTGCCGAAACCGTTGCCCAAACCGGTGTTGACCTGGTGGCGGAGGGGCTGGACACCTACGCAGAAGTATTCGTCAACGATCAGCCGGTATTACAATCGCAGAACATGTTCGTGGCCCGCAAAGTGGCCGTAAAGCAGTTGTTGAGGGCGGGTAATAACAGGATCCGCATCGTATTTAAAAGTGCGATTAAACACGACATGCCGAAGTTTTTACGCGATGGATTTCTATATCCCGCCGGTAACGACCAAATGGATATTCCGTTAAGCGTATACGCCCGCAAAGCGCCCTACCACTACGGTTGGGACTGGGGCCCACGCTTTGTGACCGCCGGCATCTGGCGGCCCATTTACCTGGAGGCGCACGGCAAAGCGGTGCAGGAAACCTTGTGGGTAAAGCAATTGCAGCTGAATGATAAAAGGCATCGCTGTCCGCCACAGCCACGATTGATGTACAGCAAGGCGGTAAATTCCGTTTCGTGGTGCACAGTCCGGACAACGCGTTTAAAGATAAATCCATCGACCTGGACCTGGCTGCCGGTAAACACCCCGTAAACCTGCCGTTTGATATTGCCAGCCCGCAGCGCTGGTGGCCGAATGGGTTAGGCACACAAAAGCTGTACAATGTACAGGTAAGTTTGCTGGAGGGTAAAGACACCTTGTCTACCCAAACTCAACGTATAGGCCTGCGCACGCTGGAAGTGGTGAACAAGCCCGATGCGCAGGGCGAGAGCTTTTTCGTGAAAGTAAACGGTGTGCCCGTGTTTATGAAAGGCGCCAACTATATTCCGCAGGACAACTTCCTGCCGCGCGTGACCGATGCCCGTTATCACAAGCTGTTCGCCGATATGAAAGAAGCAAATTTCAATATGGTGCGCGTGTGGGGCGGGGGCATTTATGAGAACGATATCTTCTACGATCTCGCCGATGAAAACGGCATCCTGGTGTGGCAGGACTTCATGTTCGCCTGCTCGCTCTATCCTTCGGATAGCGATTTTCTGCAGCAGGTAAAAGAAGAAGCGACATACAATATTCAGCGTTTGCGTCCGCATGCTTCGCTGGCGTTGTGGTGTGGTAATAACGAAATTGGTGTGGCGATCAATAACTGGGGTTGGAAAGACAGTTACGGATATACCGATGAAAACTGGAACAAACTGCTGAAAGGCTACGATCAACTCTTTAAAGAAGTATTACCCGCAGCGGTAACCACCAACGATCCGGAACGGTTCTACTTCCCGTCTTCCCCATCAGCAACTGGGGCAAGCCTGAAGATTTTACCAAAGGTGATAATCATTACTGGGGCGTATGGCATGGTATGGAATGGTTTGAAGCATTCCAGACAAAGATCCCGCGCTTTATGAGCGAATATGGTTTTCAGTCGTTCCCCGACCTGCACAGCGTGCGCCGGTTTGCGAATGAAAGCGATTACAATATTAACTCCTTTGTGATGCAGGCGCATCAGCGCAGCACCACGCGCGGCAATGCGGCGATCCGCACTTATATGTTGTATTATTACAAGGAGCCGGCGAGCTTTGCATCTTTCTTATATGTAAACCACGTATTGCAGGCAGAAGGGATTAAAATAGCGATTGAAGCGCATCGCAGGGCTATGCCGTATTGTATGGGTACTTTGTACTGGCAGGTAAACGATTGTTGGCCGGCGGCATCCTGGTCGGGCATCGATTATTACGGCCGCTGGAAAGCGTTGCATTATTTTGCAAAGAAGGCGTTTGAACAGGTAACGGTATCAAACGTGATAGAAAAAGGGCAGCTGAATACTTACGTGGTATCGGATCAACTGAAAGAAGAAAAGC
The DNA here is from genome assembly GCF_023156195.1 of Chitinophaga sedimenti. Taxonomy (GTDB): domain Bacteria; phylum Bacteroidota; class Bacteroidia; order Chitinophagales; family Chitinophagaceae; genus Chitinophaga; species Chitinophaga sedimenti. The sequence goes on along the minus strand of NZ_JAKUKA010000001.1, from coordinate 3,947,926 downwards.
TACAACTGGAAGCCACGCTGATGGACCTCGGCGGCAAAGTGTTGTGGAACAGAAAACGAACATCACTGCGAAAGCGAACAGCAGTGCGGTACAACATAGCATTGCGGTAACCGCATTGTTGAAGGACGCAGACACTTCCCGGGTAATATTCTACACGAAATTGTTAAAGAACGGCCAGTTTGCAGGCGATAATGTATTTTACTTTGCCAAACCGAAATCGCTGGCGCTTGCAGATCCGTGCATCCGCACCGAAGTAAGCGAAAGCAACGGGGTGATCAGTGTAACGCTGCACACCACAAAGCTCGCGAAAAACGTTTTCCTGTTCCCGGACAGCGACAACACATCGCACTTTGGCGACAACTATTTCGATATGGTCCCGGATGAGAAAAAACAGTGAAACTCACCACCAACAAAAGCCTGCAGCAGGTAAGGGACGGCCTGAAGGTGTACACCCTGTGGGACACGGATAAACAGTAGAACATGAAAACGATGATCAAAACATTTTTAATGGCTGGCTGCTTCGGCCTGCTATCCCTTGCCGGCGTGAAGGCACAGGAGCCAATTGGCTATGTGCCGGAAAAAGACCCCGCCGCCGCGCAGAAACTCGAAGAGTGGCAGGACTGGAAGTTGGGCCTTATCATGCACTGGGGCACGTATTCCCAATGGGGCATTGTGGAGTCCTCGAGTCTTTGTCCCGAAGATGAAGGCTGGACACAACGCAGCCCGGCCGGTATTCCCTACTACGAATATGTAAAGAAATATGAAGCGCTCGCCAGCACCTTCAACCCGTCGCGCTTTAATCCTGAAAGATGGGCGAAAGCGGCCAAAGGCGCGGGTATGCAATACATGATCTTCACTACCAAACACCACGATGGTTTCTGTATGTTCGATACAAAACAGACAGACTATCGCGTTACCGCGGCAAACGTGCCTTTCAGCAAGAACCCGCGCGCCAACGTAACCAAGGAGGTGTTTACCGCTTTCCGTAACGAAGGCATCCACATCGGCGCCTACTATTCCAAACCGGACTGGCATACCGAGTACTACTGGTGGCCTTACTTTCCGCCAAAAGACAGGAACGTTAACTACGAGATCGCGAAGTATCCTGAAAGGTGGAAACAGTTCAAAGACTTTACCTACAACCAGATACAGGAGTTGATGAGCGACTACGGCAAGGTAGAGATCCTGTGGCTGGACGGTGGCTGGGTACGCCCGCTGAATGCGCATAACAAAGAATCCTTGTCGTGGAACAAAACACCGGCGCAGGACCAGGATATTGATATGGCAGGCATCACTAAAATGGCGCGCCAGAAGCAACCGGGGCTCATCGTGGTAGATCGCAGCGTGCACGGTCCGTACGAGAACTACCGTACACCCGAGCAGCAGATCCCCGACAAGCCGCTGGACTATCCCTGGGAAACCTGTATGACCATGGGAGCTTCCTGGTCATATGTCCCCAACGATGTATACAAACCGGTAAACACGCTGATTCATAACCTGGTGGATATTGTGGCCAAAGGCGGCAACTACCTGCTGAATGTAGGCCCCGGCCCGGACGGTGAATGGCACGATGCGGCTTACACTACCATGGAGCAACTGGGCGCCTGGATGAAAACCAATGGTGATGCGATTTACGGTACCCGTGCCGTAGCGCCGTACAAAGACGGGAAGGTATGTTTCACGCAGAAGAAAAATAATGGCGCCATCTATGCCATCTACCAGCTGGATGAAAACGAGGAGCTGCCGGCTAAGATCAGCTTCAAAGGCGTGAACGTGAAGAAAGGTACGAAACTTGGCTTGCTGGGGAGTAAAGGCAACCTGTCATGGAAAGCTGCCGGCGACCAGGTGACGGTATCCCTGCCGGCAAGTGCCCGTAAACAGGCTTTTAAGCACGCTGTAGCCATTAAAATAGGGTAAGCGATAACTGACTATACGAAGGAGGCCATCCGGGACGGGATGGTCTCTTCCATTTATAGCGTGATTAGTTTGTTCATTTACCGAACATCATTCAGCCACTTCGCAAAATTAAACGCCACGCCGAGATTCACGGATACCGGCTGGAAATAGTAACCATAGTCATTATCCACGGAACCATCTGCATCCGGCAGTCTGTCGAACGGCACACAGAAGGAAAGCTGGGTCATAAAGCGGACATACTTGTAGCCAACTTTGAAGGTGACTGCGGGTTCCCAGGTGCCTACCCATTTATTGTCGAAGCGCATCAGCTGCTCTCTTTCAAATTGATCGTCCTCCGTGGCTTTGCTGGCAAAGCCGATGTCGTTGAAATGCAGCAGTGAGAAACGGCTCGCGACTGAAAACTCTACTACTTTATGTGTGATCCCGAAGCCCGGTTGCACAAAAAACTTGTCAAATTTGCTGGACACGCGATAATCGCGGCGGTTATTCGTGCCGGAATCCGGGGCGAAATAAAAGTTATAAGCGGTGGTGCGGAATCCTCCGCGGCCATAACCGCCATACACTTCAAATACTTTGGACTTGCTGCGGGACCGGCCAAAGCGATTAAAATAACCGGCGCCCACTTCGAACAGGCCGCCACGGGCGTCTGCATCGTAAATGCCCTGGTCGCCCTTGCTGTTCTGGGAATTCACGGGACGTACGAGGTATTGCCCGTTCGCCATCAACCCAAAATGATCTGTAACGCCGTAAGCTACCCGGTAGTTGCTGAGGGACAGGCTGCCTTTTACTTCATTTTTTCCTGCAGCAACGGGGCGTTCACGGTGTTGGGTACATAAACATGCATGGTGTCCGAACAGGCGCTGAATAAAGCCATACCGGCTAACAGGCAACTGGAGAAGCGTTGTTTCATATGCGAAATGTTTATCGTCTGGATTCGTTCAGCCAGCGGCCGAAGTTGAAGGAAGCGCCCACATTGAAGGCCGCACGTTGGAAGTAATCGGATACGTTGGTCTCTGAGTAATACTCATCGCGCAGCGCCTGCGAGATGGTCAGCTGCATGCTGTACTTTATATACTTGTAGCCAACGCGAAAGGTAACAGTCGGTTCCATAAAAGGTATCCAGCTGTTTTCCAGCGAACGAACGTCCGCCATGCGGCCTGGTTCGTTTTCCAGTGCGCGCGCGCCATAACTCATGCTGTGAAAGCGTGCCAGGGTAAAGCGCGGGGTAAAGGCCACATCGATCACTTTATGCGAAAGACCAATAGACGGTTGCACAAAAACTTGGTTAGCCGGGTGCTGATGGCGAAATCTTTTTTAGACACGTTATCATCCATGAGTTGGTAATAGTTATCGTCCAGCGTCCGGAATTTCCCGGTACCAACACCGCCGTATATCTCAAATACCGCCCGCTTTTTACTGTCCAGTGTAGTGAAATAACCGGCGCCCATTTCTACGGTACCGCCACGTACGTCGCGGTCTACCACGTCTTCGTCGCCGGAATAGTCACGGTAGTCGTCAGCGCCGCCATAATACCAGTCGCGATTGTATACGAACTGGCCGTTGACCATTACGCCGAAGTGGTCGGTGGGCGCATAGGCAATCTGGGCCGAGTTGAGGGATACGAGTCCGCGCACATCATGTTGTTCTTTGAGGAGCGGGGCATTCACGGCACTGGGAACATAGAAGTGCATGGTTTGCGAACAGGCGCTTATCAGGCATGCTGCCGCGGCCAGGCACAGGAGTGAAAAAGGTTTCATAATGTATATTGTAGGCTTTACTATCAGACGGCCTTCTGTACCAAAATGTTACAGTTGAACCGTTATTTGCGGGTAGAGTCCCGTTGGATCAATTCTACTTCAAATACGTAGTTTTTAGTGATCCTGGTCTTCTCGTCCTTGTTAATAAGCTGTACCAGGGTTTCTATGGCCTTTTCGCCCATTTTGTAACCCGACTGTTCAACTGTAGTGAGTGAGGGGCTGATAATGCGCGACGACAGGTCATTCGAATAACCCACTACCTTGATTTGCTCGGGTACCGCAATGTTGCGGCGGCGGGCTTCCTGTATGAAGCCTACGGCCGACATGTCGTTGGCGGAAAAGAGGCCGTCCGGCACCTGGTCGCCGGAAAGTATTTCTTTGCTGGCCTGCAGCGCCGCGTCCAGGGTAAGGTTGTGGGTGTAAACCAGTTGATCATTAAACGGGATGTTGTATTTTTCAAGGGCAGACTTGTAGCCGGCAAGCCTTTGCTGGTAAAGGTTACACGTGAGCTGACCCGAGAAGTGCGCGATCCGTTTGCAACCCTGCTGAATAAGATGTTCGGTGGCCGTGAAGCCGCCTTTGAAATCGTCGCCGGTAATTGTGTAGCCCGAAAAATCTTCCGGCACCCGGTCATAAAATACCAGGGGGATGTTATTCTTGATAAAAGGATTAAAGTGGTCGAAGTTGGTGGTAAACATCGAGGATACGGCAAGCAATCCGTCTACCCTCAAAGAGTAGAAGGTGTGCACCAGTTCCTTTTCCATGGCAACGGTTTCGTCAGATTGGCCAATCACGATGCTAAAACCGTATTTATGGGCGGCATGCTGGATGCCGCTGATAGCCTGTGACTGGAAGTACATGGAAGTGCGGGGCACAATGAGGCCTATGATGTTCGACCGCTTTTTACGCAGGCTGGAGGCGATCCAGTTGGGTACGTAACCCATTTCAGCAGCCATCAGCTGCACCTTTTCCCTCGTTTCCTCGTTGATCAGGGGATTGTTCTGCAAAGCTCTCGATACCGTGGAAGCGGAGAGGTTAAGCGCATTCGCGATGTCGTAGATCGTTATCTTATTGGTGTTGTTACGTTCTTTCACATTGGAGGCTTGATTCGGCAGCTATATTAGTGAATTTATCCTTAACTTTAACAGGCAGCCCCGTTTCCCCCATGTTTACGCCAGACACGAATCCCCGCAACTTCGCCATTTATGGCAATCCCGCTGCCGGTTCCGGCGCGATGTACGGCTTATTGCAGCAGGTGCGTCATACATTTGAACAGCAAGGCATACTGTACACGGTGTTCGACCGGGAATTACCCGCTTCACTGGGCACCTTCACCGATCTGATGGTCATTGGCGGCGATGGTACGCTCAACTACGTGGCCAACCACTTCCGCGATATCATCATCCCGATAAGTCTGATCAGCGCAGGCAATGGTAATGACTTTGCCTATGCCCTGCATGGTGCACGGCTGGGTCCGGGGAGCAATTGCGCCTGGCCATCGAAGGCAAGGTACGCTGGCTGGATGCGGGTGTTTGCAACGATCGCATTTTTTTGAATGGCGTAGGACTTGGGTTCGACGGGCGGGTAGTGAAAATGATGAAGAAGGGCAGCTGGCTGTCCGGCCGGTTGGCGTACATTGCCAAAGTGCTGCCGTTGTTGTTTTCTTATAAAGAGCGATACCTGAGCGTGACCACCGATACCTCGGCCTTTAATGGCTATTACTTCATGATCACGATCGCAAATGGCGTGTCGTATGGCGGCGGCTTTCACGTAGCGCCGGAGGCCGACCTGGCCGATACCAAACTGGACGTGACGTTCTTCCGCGAAACTACCCTGCGCGACCGGCTGTTTAACCTGCGAAGAGTGCGGCTCGGCCACCACGAAACGGTGCCGTTCATTTCCTCCCTGCGCACGCACAGTATTCGCATCGCCTCTCCCGCGCCGCTGGATATGCACCTGGATGGGGAGTACGGCAAAGGCAAGGATTTTCATATCGTGATTGCGCCTTGCAAGTACCGGTTTCGTGGCTGACAGTCAACTGTATGATCTTCACTTTCTTCTCTACCTCTCCACCATGCTTTCAACGGCGGCTGAAGAAAGATATCAAAGCCGGTCGCAAAAGAAAAAGGGCCGACCCGCAGGCCAGCCCTCTTCTACAATTATGTTGAAACCTTACTAGGATTTAGGATCCAGCGCAACGTTGATACGCTCGATCAGGTCCTGTATGTGGTAGCGGCTCATCGCATCACCGTTACCTGCACCTGCGCGCAGTTCGCTGCGGAGGGCGATCAGGTGAGCACGGCCAACGCTGGAGATGTCGCTTTTCTCAGGATTGATAGGAGCGGGGCCACCCATCATCATCTGACCTGCGGAAGCAGTGCTTACCGGCGGTTTGATCACGTTGATGGCGTACGTTACGTACATTTTCTGCAGGTTACGACGGTATACATCGATTTTCTGTCCGGCAGCAACCTCTTTGAAGATTCCGCGTTTCAGGTCGTTCAGGTACTCGTCGATCGGGTACGCTTTGGCGCCGTAGTTGGTTTGTGCATTTACCAGTTTGTTCAGGGTGGTAGTGCTCAACAGCCTGTTGAGGATCAGTTCCCGGCGCTGGCCGATGATGGTGGCTGCGTTACCGTTGATGCGGCTCAGGATATCTGTGTTGATCAACCATTTAGGCGTGGTGAACAGCTGCGCCTGCAGGAAGGCTACTGCTTCTTTCTGCGTGGCTTTCGGTACGATTTCGTACACGGCGCCAGGCTGCTCGGAAGTTTTAGGCGTTTCGTACACACCGGCGATGTTTTTTGCCGCGTGGCCCATGTAGCGGAAGAACTGACCTACCACTTCGTTGTACACTTCGTTCAGGTCTGCATAACCTTCATTAGGTGCTTTCGTCCAGGTAAGCAGGTTCGGGATGATGTACTGCAGGTTTTTGATACCATAAGCACCGGCTTTCATCGCGTTGTCGCCGAGGTCTTCGTTCTGGGAACGCGGGTCGTCCGGGTTGCTTTCAGTACCGAACCAGTATTTTTTGTCCTTCAGGCGGTTAATCACCCATTGGTTCAGGATCGGTGTTTCTTCTTCTGCGGTTTTGGCGCCGGGAACTACCTTATAGCCCCACTCGATGGCCCATTTATCGTAGAAGTTGATACGGGGATACAGATCGGCGCCAACGATACCGTCGCCAGGTTGCGCCACGTAGTTAAAGCGCGCGTAGTCCATGATGGAAGGAGCGTGGCCGTTTGCTTTTACCCATTCCTTATCACGCAGTTTTTCAACAGGGAAAGCGGAGCTGGAGCCGAAGTTGTGGCGCAGACCCAGGGTGTGGCCTACTTCGTGGCTGGATACAAAGCGGATCAGTTCACCCATCAGCTCATCGCTGAACTGCAGTGAGCGTGCGCGGGGATCGTTTGGAGACGCCTGTACCATGTACCAGTTACGCAGCAGGTGCATAACGTTGTGGTACCAGTTGATGTGCGTTTCGAGGATTTCGCCGGAGCGGGGATCATGTACGTGAGGACCGCTGGCGTTTGGAACATCGGAAGGTTTGTAAACGATCGCAGAGTAGCGGGCGTCCTCGAGGCTCCAGGTAGAATCTTCTGCTTTGGTCGGCGCCAGTTTAGCTACGATAGCGTTTTTGAAACCGGCCTGCTCGAAGGCCACCTGCCAGTCGTTAACGCCGGCAATCAGGTAGGGTATCCACTTTTTAGGCGTAGCGGGATCGATATAATAGATGATCGGCTTTTTAGGTTCTACCAGTTCGCCTTTCAACCATTTTGCACGGTCTTCGTCTTTAGGTTCGAGTCTCCAGCGCGTAATCATGGCGATTCTTTTCACGCCTTGCGGATCTGCGTCGAAGTCGGTATAACCGGTAGCGAAGTAACCTACGCGGGGATCGAAGTAGCGCGGCTCCATAGGTTTGGCAGGAAGCAGTACGATAGAGCTGTTGAGCTCCAGGGTAGCTGCGCCGCCGCCAGCGGGAGGCATGCCGGGCATAGCTGCGCCGCCGGATTTGCCGTACGTTTTCACGGTGCGGATTTCCGTATTCATCGGGTACGATTTCACGTCTACGATGTACGATTTATCTTGTTGCACACTACCCAGTCTGAAAGAATTTTTCATGCGGGAGTCGAAGAACAGGATATCGTTATCACCGGCGATGTATTCCGTCATATCGATGATGGAACCATTGTTGCCTTTAGAAAACGCTTTGATGTCGAACGAAGCAACGATGGGTTGCAGGTTCGAGTTCATCACTGCGGTGTACATTGGCATGGAACTGTCTTTCGACCTTTCGGAGAAGGAAATATTCTTGAGGAAGATGCGGTTGTTGGGACCTTTTTCGAAGCGGATCACGTTTTCGTTGATCTGGTCGCCGGCGTAACCGCTCATGCCTGCGCGGCCATCGGCTGCGGCACGGGTAACCCTGTTCACCACGAGAATATCGCGGCCGAGCAGGGCGTCGGGGATTTCGAACATGAAGCGGTCGTCTTGTTTGTAGACGTTGAACAGGCCGGAGTCGGCAACTGCTTTCGCTGTGATGAACTCGCCAAACTTTTTGGGAGCTGCTTTGGGAGGAGCGCCGGCATTACCGGGGCCCATCATAGGTCGTACTGTAGAATCCCTTCGCGGAGCGGTTTGTGCGGGAGCGGAAGGCTTTTCTTCCTGTTTCTTTTTTCTTTGTGCTTCGGCGTTTACCGTAAATATGCAGGTAGCGCATAATACTCCGGTAACGGCCTTCACAAATCTGCCCTTTAGATGCATGTTTGATCTGGTATTAATGATTGTTTGATTTTGTTCGTGGTTGATTGGCAGGCATAGCAATTTAAATAATGGTTGGGTGCAAGCCGGGTGCAAATAAAGGGATAAAGCGTTAACTTATCGGGAAATTCCATAAACGTGGGAAAACTTGTTAAGAATGGAAAAAAGAAGGGGCAATGCCATAGGGGAAGCGGTGGATGGGATGCGCCCGGTTATGGCAGAGGGGTTTTGGAGGGGACGGCAGCACAAAAAAAGGTCAGATAGACATTTTTAAGGATAAACGGGAAAGCCGGGATGTGGATAAAAATCGTACATTACAATACAGTCGGGCTTTGATGGCCTAAAAAGACTAAATATGGGAAAAACAAAATTTCTGTTGGAACATTTGATAATTTTCTTAAATTGTGCGTCCAACTTTGAAAATTATCAATCGATTCCTACGTCATGGAAAACGATGGGTACCCGAAGGAGGGTTGGTTGCCATATACAGTATAATAATCTAAGTGTTTGCTCATAAAAATGTGTAAGTGAATGAAACGCCCTGCCAGCAGGGCTTTCGACGGTGAGTTAAATTTTGGGAGATTTTTTGAGTGACACTTGTTTTTTTAGGGTAACCGTATAACTTTGCGAATCACTGATTTTTAATTAATTACTAACAAAACAAACAGTTTAATTTTTAACACTAAAAATTCAATCAACATGGCTGAGACTAAAGCAACTGTGACTGCAGCTACTGCGAAAACATCCTCTCATCAACCTAAGAAGTCTTCAAACCTGTTTGCCGTGTTGGCTGTGCCGATCTGCATTGTAATAGGTGTTTGTTTTTACATGTTCGTACTGGGTAATCCTGCGAACTTCCAGGGGCAACAACCCTGACAACCACCCGGTTGAAGAGGGTATTGCTAAATGGTTCGGTACAGTGCACAAAGGTGGTGTAATCGTGCCTATCCTGATTTCTATCCTGCTGGTATGTTTAACTTTCGTGATCGAGCGTTTCCTGTACCTGTCTAAAGCAAAAGGTAAATTCAGCGGCGCTGAGCTGGTAAGAAAAGTTCAGTACCACCTGCTAACAAAAACGTAGATGCTGCCCTGGCTGAGTGTGACAAACAGAAAGGTTCTGTAGGTAACGTACTGAAAGCTGGTCTGAAAAAGTACAAAGAAATGATCAACAACACTGATCTGGATACTGATCAGAAAATTCTCAGCATCAAAAACGAAATTGAAGAAACTACTTCCCTGGAACTGCCAATGATGGAAAAAAACCTGGTATTCCTGTCCACTATCGCTTCGGTTGCAACCCTGGTTGGTCTGTTCGGTACGGTACTGGGTATGATCAAGGCGTTCTCCGCGATGTCTGCTTCAGGTGGTGCTCCGGATTCTTCCGCACTGGCGTTGGGTATCTCTGAGGCCCTGATCAACACTGCGTTGGGTATCGGTACTTCCGCTATTGCGATCATCATGTATAACTACTTTACTACCAATATCGACAGCATCACTTATGCTATTGACGAGTCTGGTTTTACTTTGACTCAGAGCTTCGCGGCTAACCACAAATAATTTTCTTAGAATTTTTGTGTGGAATTCGTGAGGATTTGAATCTTAATTAAAGTAACCAACAAAAAGGAGTAACATGCCTAAAATTAAAATGCCGAGGAAGAGCACCGCTATTGATATGACAGCGATGTGTGACGTAGCCTTCCTGCTTTTGACTTTTTCATGCTGGCTACCAAGTTTAAGCCGGACGAGCCGGTAGTGGTGGTAACTCCGTCATCTATTAACACCTCCTTACTGCCGGATGCCGATGTGATGTTGATCACGATCGATAAAGATGGCAGGGTGTTTTTCAGCATCGACGGTCAGAAGAAAAGGCAGAAGCTGATCTCTGATCTGGACGAATCTTATAAGCTTGGCCTGACCGAGCCCCAGAAAACAGCTTTTATACTGGGTTCCAGCTATGGTACCGATATTAAAGACCTGAAAAGGACACTGGAGATGACGCCGGATGAGCAGAAAACGCAGCAAAAAGGTATCCCGTTGGACTCTGCCAACAACGAACTCGGTGTTTGGCTGGAGTACGGCAGGACTGCCCAGGCTGCAATAGAAGGTAACTCGAACAAATTGAAATACTGTATTAAGGCCGATAACCAAACGCCTTACCCGGTAATCAAAAAGTGCTCGATACCTTTAAAGAGAAGAAGATCCAGAAGCTGAATCTTGTTACTAACTTGGAAGCCGCACCTGCAGGATCTGCTGCTGCACTTTACAACGAAGAGAACAAGGACTAAAATCACTGGTTAACCGGGACGGGTTAACGGTTATTTACAAAACCAAAAACGAAGTTACCATGGCTGAAATGGATACCAGCAGTAGTGGCGGTAAAGGTAAGAAACACGGTGGGACGAAATCGAAGAAGCTCTCTACCCGTGTGGACATGACCCCGATGGTGGATCTTGGGTTCCTCCTGATCACCTTCTTCATGCTCACCACCACTATGGCGAAGCCTAAGACTATGGATCTGATAATGCCCAAGGATACAGAGAATGAGGAGGAGAAGAACAAGGTGAAAGAAAGCACCGCTCTGACCATTCTGCTTGGCAAAAAGAACCAGGTTTACTACTACGAAGGTCTTGCGCAGGATCCGAACGCTTCTTCTAATCCGGATTTCTTCCAGGCGACCTCTTTTGCTAATAAAGGCGGCATTCGTGACGTGATTATCAGGAAGAGGGATGAAGTAGCTCAACTGCGCAACGCTAAAGGACAACCCGAAGATGTGGTTGTTATGATCAAAGCCGACGATGGTGCAGTTTATCAGAATTTCGTGGATATCCTCGACGAAATGGCGATCAACCGCATTCAGAAATATGCAACTGTAGATATTACCGACCAGGATAAAACCTGGATTCAGTCCACAGAAACCGCGAACGGCATTAAATAATTAACGCAATTTATTTGCATCCATAAATTAACAAGCAATGGATTCAGCTAAGATCTTAAAGTCCGACTTTCTTGACATCCTCTTTGATCAGAGGAACAAGGAATACGGTGCATACGACCTGAGAAGGGCGTATGAGAAGCGCGTGCGGAATTCCATCATTGGAACCGCGTCGCTGGCTTTGTTGATTTTCGGTAGCTATCTGATTTACAGTAATCTGAACGCCCGAGATAACGACGTAAGCAAAAAGCCTAAGGTTGAGGAGATTAAGCTGGAGGACCTGGAAATTCCACCGGAAGATCCCAAAACACCTCCGCCACCTCCGCCGCCCCCGGCACCACCACCCCCGGTGAAACCATCGGTGCAGTTTACTCCGCCCGTGATCAAAAAAGATGAAGAGGTGAAAGCTGAAGAAGAACCTCCGAAACTGGAAGAGATCAAGGATAAAGCGGTAAGTACCAAAACTGCGGAAGGTGATGTAAACGGTATCGACCCAGGACTGCTGAGCGATAGTAAAGGTACAGGTGTAGTAGAAGCTCCGCCGCCTCCTCCGAAAGAAGAGATCTTTACCTTCGTAGAGCAACCGCCTTCCTTCCCTGGTGGCGAGGAAGCCCTTAATAAATACCTCAGCAAAAACATCCGCTATCCTCACCTGGCTACGGAAAATGGTATCTCCGGTACCGTATTCGTAACCTTCGTAGTGGACTCTGAAGGTAAAATCAAGGACGTGAAAACTGTAGGCGCCAAAAAGGTGGTGGCCTGGAAGAAGAAGCAATCCGCGTAGTACGCGGGATGCCAACCTGGAAGCCGGGTAAACAAAACGGCCGCCAGGTATCTGTACAGTTTAACCTGCCGATCCGCTTTACTTTGCAAGAGTAGTACTATACACTTGAAAGATATAAATCCTCACCGGGTAAAACTGGTGAGGATTTTTTATTTTAGCCCCACGAATCAACCAAATCATTTTGTAGCGGAGCGGGGATGCACAACACACCAGATACTGAAAAAATACTTTTCCTGCAGATTGCGGGTGGCGATGAAGCCGCTTTCCGTGAACTGTTTCACCGCTATGCACCCATCTTGCGGCCGTTAATCTTCAAACTCACTTCCACCGAACACATTATTGGCGATATTTTACAGGACGTGTTTTTCAAAATCTGGCTTTCCCGCGATAAGCTGCCGGAGATCGAAAATCCCCGCTCCTGGATTTTACGCATCACGTTTCACGATTGTTTTGGCTACCTCCGCAAAGCCGAAGTGCGCCGCCGCAACCAGCTCACCGCCGGGGAATCCACCGCCGATGAAAACTGGCAACTGGAATTCCGCGAAACATCGCGCCTGGTAAATGAAGCCGTGTCCGCACTGTCACCACAGGCAAAGCGTATTTACCTGCTTAGTCGACGCGACGGACTTAAAATCGCGGAGATCGCGGAGCAGCTGCACCTCTCTGTACAAACCGTGAAAAATACACTCACACGCGCCCTAAAAGCATCCGTGATTACCTGGAGCAACATGGCGTGTTCCTGCCCCTGCTCCTGTTGTGGTATTGGGTGGTATAAATTTTTTTCAGGTTGATTGGTACCAATGCTTTTCCCGCGCATCTGTTGTATAGGGATGCGCTTGTCATTACCCATAAACGATAACATCTTGAACCATCCATCGCATATTGAACAACTGTTACAGCAGTTATGGTCGCAGGACGACAAAACGGCCGCATACGAAGCGCTGCAGCAATTGCTGCGCGACGACCCCGCATCGGCGGCGCAGATAGCGGCTGCGCTGGCGGAGCGTCCGCTGCCCGGTGAACTGCCCGCCTACCAGCGTGCGGAGTGGGATCACCTCGTGGATGCGGTGCTGCGTATGGACGAACCGATGGCGGTCCCGCAAAACGCGTACGCCGCCTGTGGCCTTACTGGAGCGCCGCCGCAGCGGTATTATTGCTGGCCGGAGTTGCGCTGTTCCAATGGCGCCCAGCTAAGGTAGCGCCACCCATAGCTGTTGTTAGCGATGCCCGTCCCGGTAGCAACAAAGCCACGCTTACCATGGCTGACGGCCAGGTGGTAACGCTGGACAGTACCGGCGCCCGCGACCTTTCGCGGAATGGCACCGTGGTGCGACAACAGGGCGGGCGGTTGTTGTACGGCAATGCGAGCGCCGTAAGTTACAACACGCTGCAAACACCCCGTGGCGGGCAGTTTCAGCTGCAATTGCCGGATGGTACGGAGGTGTGGTTGAACGCTGCGTCTTCTATCCGTTTTCCCACGGCGTTTCCGGGTAAGGAACGTTTGGTGGAAGTAACCGGCGAGGTGTACATGGAAGTGGCCCGAAATGCCGACCAGCCCTTCCGGGTAAAAGTGAATGAGCAGGTGAACGTACAGGTGCTCGGCACCCGCTTCAATATAAATGCCTATAGCGATGAAAAGAACATACAAACGACGCTGGTACAGGGCGCGGTGAAGGTGAAAAGCGGCGATACGGGGACAATATTACAACCGGGACAACAGGCGCAGGTAAGCGATAACATCCGGGTAGTGCCGGCCGACGTGGACCAGGTAATGGCCTGGAAAAACGGCTTGTTTAACTTTCACAATATGGAGCTGAAAGAAGTGATGCGGCAGTTGTCAAGGTGGTACGATATCGATATTGAATACCGTGGAACAATTGCCCCGCGAGAGTTCTGGGGCAAAATGGGACGTAACCTTACGCTGTCGGAGGTGTTAAAAGGACTCGAAGGTGCGGGTATCAACTTTAAAATAGAGGAGAATGGAAAAAAACTGGTCGTGTTGCCATAACACGGTCATTAAATAAAACGAAGCCGCTCCGTCTGGAACACGAAGCGGCGGTAGTTCAGGCGATGCTTTTTCTTAATCAACCAAAACCGTTACAAAAGTATGTTTTTTAAAACTTTTCGTAACCGGGACCCGCATGTCCGGCCAACCGGCACTGCGGCGCTACGTTTGGCGCGTTCCCGGTGTTCAACCAAAATTGTGCGTGTGATGCGACTGACCTTTCTGCTTTTATTGGGATGCTGTCTGCAATTATCGGCTAATTCCTATGCGCAACAGGTTACGTTTACCGGCCGCAATGTAAGCCTGGAAAAGGTTTTTACAGAGATAGAGCGGCAAACAGGTAACGTGGTATTTGTAAGCAAACAGTTGCTGAAAGATGCCAAACCTGTATCCGTAGCGGTGAAAAATATGCCGTTGGAAGGCTTTCTCACCATGATATTAAAGGACCAGTCGATGGAATACACGGTAGAGAAACAGACCATTTTCATCAAAAAGAAACAGTCGGCCATGTCGCCTCCAGTGGCGGTAGCACCGGTGTTTATGCCCATTTCCGGCGTGGTGCTGGATTCGCTGGGAACACCGTTGGCAGGGGCCACCATCCGTATAAAAGGAAAAGATATTTCTACGGTGAGTAATGCTGCCGGACAATTCAGCATTCAGGCCGATGCGAATGACGTACTCCTGATTTCTTTCGTGGGATACCGTTCGCTCGAACACCGCGTAAAAAGCAATGCGCCGCTGATGATTACCCTGTATCCCGAAAGTACCACGATGTCCGGTATTGCCGTCACCGTGAACACTGGTTACCAGAGTATTCCACGTGAACGTGCAACCGGCGCCTTCTCCATAGTAACGGCAAAACAGCTCGAAAATAAACTGCGTCCCGACCTGAAGGCGGCCCTCGAAGGACAGGTGGCTGGTATGATGTTGAAAAATGATGGTAACCTTGAAATTCGCGGTGTATCGACGTTTAACGCGGAAACGGCGCCGCTGGTGATCGTGGACGGTTATCCGCTGAGCGGCGGCCTGGAAACACTGAACATCGACAATATAGAAAGCGTAACGGTGTTGAAGGACGGGGTCGCTGCTTCCATTTATGGTGCGCGCTCCTCGAACGGGGTGATCGTCATTACCACGAAAGCAGGCCGCAAAGGTGCGTTGAATGTGGGGTACAACGGATCGTTCGGGGTGACACAGGCGCCGGATCTTTCTTTCTTAAGAAGATCGAGTGCGAAGGATTATGTGGAAGCGGAAGTAGACCTGTTCAACCAGGATCCTATCACGCCTGGATTTTACTATGACAATAACATGTACATTTCCCGGGTCAATTACTTGCTGGTCGCGAAAGCGCGCGGACTGAAAAGTGCGGCGGACGTGGATGCGGAAATAGAACAACTGAAAAAGAACGATGGTATCGGGCAGTTACAGGATTACCTGTTCCGCGATCAACTAACACAACAACATAATATTTCACTCTCGGGTGGCAGCGATAAAAACCAGGCGGCTGCGACGGTAAAGTTTATCTCCAACCGTGGTAATATGCTTTACACCAGCGATAACCGGCTGATCGCCGACGTGCGCAACGACTGGAAGCCTGCGCGCTGGCTAAGTGTTCGTTTGCTCACCAACGTGAACTACAGCACCGGAAAATCGCCTGTCAGGAAACTGAATGACTTGCTGAATTATTATCCAACATCTTATCTTCACCCTTACGACCTCGTGGTAGATCCCGCAACAGGCCGGTATGCGGATGTGTTTTCCATCAACCCGAAACTGGCAGGTCGCTTTGCTACCTTTTCCGGGATGAAGCCAACGAATTACAATCCGTTGGAAGATATGGCCTTGGAAACTTCCCGTACGCAAAACCTGCAGGTGCGTTTCACCGGAGGCCTGAATATTGCGCTGGCCCGCGGCCTTACCCTTGATGCCGGCGGCAGCTGGACACGCGGCAATGCATTTACCCGCTCTATTTCCAGCGCCAATTCCTTCCGCATGCGGTTGGCTTACAATGGTGGTACCTCTGTTTCCAATCCCGAGAAGCATTACATTCCCGATGGCGATATGTTGAACGAGTCGCGGAATGTAAACCAGGCATATACATTACGTGCGCAACTGAATTACCAGCGCGAGTTTGGAGTGCATAGCATCATTGCACTGGCGGGCAGTGAAATAACCCGCGACGTGCGCGACTTTAATGCTTATCCCACCCGCTTCGGATATAATGACCAGTCGGGTACCTTCGCTACGTTTAACTATGCGGATTACAATGCCGGTTTGTACAATGCCGATATGATCAGTACTATCGGTAAACCTGCTTCTACGGTAAACATCGGAGCGATGGAGTTCCGCGACAATCGTTTCGTATCCTGGTATGCAAATGCTTCTTATGAATACGATCGCCGTTATTTACTAAGCGGCAGTATTCGCCTCGACCAGACGAATTTCTTTGGTACCGATCCGCGGTTCCGCTACAAACCTTTGTGGTCGGCAGGCGGCACGTATAAAATATCGAACGAGCAATTTTATGATGTGTCCTGGTTGAACAAATTGTATGTAAGAGGTTCATTCGGCATCAATGGAAATATTTCCCTCTCCGCCGGTCCGTTCCTGATTATTGCGCCTGATCAATATTCGAACCTGACAGGTGATATTTCGTACCGCATCAGCTCCGCGCCTAACAGATCGCTTCGATGGGAAAAGACCGCTACTACGAACGTAGGCGTGGATATGTCATTTTTCAAGCGGGTGAATATGTCGGTAGATTACTACCTGCGCCGCAGCGGCTCGCTGCTGGCTACTAACGCGGTAGACCCTACCATTGGTTACACCAGCCTTATTCAGAATGTGGGCAGCATTAACAATAATGGCCTCGAAGTAACCCTGGACGGTAATGTGCTGAAGCAAAAAGAGTTTACCTGGCATGTGTTAGGTACAATAGGCTACAACCGCAACAAGGTGATGCGCTATAACGCCAATTACCTGTATGCAAATTCACTGACAACATATTCCATCAACAAAGAAGGATATCCTTCTAATGCCTTATTCAGCTACCGTGCCGCGGGCATCGACAACAACGGGAATGCTTTATACCTGAACAGTAAGAACGAACCGATTTCCGCAGGTGCGCTGCAGGTGCAGGATGTGGTGTTCAGCGGAACACTGCGCCCTAAAATGGCGTATAGTCTTACGAATACGTTTATCTACAAGAACTTCCAGTTATCATTTATGTTGCTGGCGAAAACCGGCGCGGTGATGCGCAAATATGTATACGATGGTTACGGCATTCAACACGCGGATGTGGGCAAACGATGGAAGCAGCCGGGTGATGAGAAGACGGCGATTTATCCGAAGCTGGCTTCTTTTTCTAACGACATGTTTAATTTTCCCTATTCCAATACGTTCGTGGAAAGCGCCAACTATGTGAAGCTGCGGGATGCTTCGCTTACCTATAACTTTGATCGTAAACTGCTGCGCAAAGCGGGCATGAGCAATGCCAGCCTTACATTGATGGGCCGCAACCTGTTGCTGCTGGCCGCCAACAGCGATAAACGAGATCCGGAGGCATATGAAATGAATGCCAGCGATCCCACGAATGCGGAACTGGGATATACACCCTTCCGTCCCATGCCGGAATTGTATTTGGGACTGCGCGTAAACTTTTAAAAGCAAATGAACATGCGAAAAATATTCTTCCTCACTATAGCCGCGGGCCTGTCGCTCACCGCCTGCAGCAAGTTCCCGGACGTAAAGCCCAAGGGTAAACTGATCCCCTCTACTATTGCAGATTTCGATCACCTGCTGGATAATGAGGATATCGTAAAATATCCTTTCCTAAATAATAATTCCGGCAGCATGCTGGGGTATATGACTGACAACGTAACCTTGTCGGAAGGCATTGGTAAAGTGTATTACAAGGCGAATAACAATACCAATATCGATAACTATTACGCTTACATTTACCGGGCGCCTTTCCGTAATCCCACGTCGGCCGATTACTTCTGGGAATGGGGGACTTACCGTTCCATGAAGTTTTTTAACAACGTGATCGCAGGCGTAAATGCAGCCCGAACAACGGAGAATGCCACACAGGCCGATGCGGTACTGGCGCAGGCATATGTTAACCGTGCCTGGGCTTACTTTCACACGACGCTGGTGTTTGGGCCGGTGTATAAACCCGGGGGAACAACAGTACGAAAACCATCCCTTACCTCACCGACCCGGACGTGAATGCCAAAATGCCGGATTTATCTACCCAGGAAGAAGTATTTACGAAAGTGTTGAATGACCTGCACATTGGCTTGGCGCATATCCCGGCAGTAACCAATTATCCCTCGCGGCCGAATAAGGTAGCTACGCAGGCGATGCTGGCTTACTACCACCTATTCACCCGTAAATACGACAGCGTGGCGTATTATGCTAACCTTGCCTGGACAGCCGCCGCAGCGAAAGGAACGGACAATCTCATTTATAATTTCAACAGTCTTACCTACGCGCCTCCGGGCAATCCCTTATCCAGTTCGATCGTAAGTCCGGATAGTAAAATCAACCTGCCCTCCAGCCGCGAGATATTATTCTTCCGCGCTACCGACGCGAATGTGGGACGTGCGCAGTCTTATCCTTCGGATGAGTTTATTTCCCTCTTCGATGCTACGAAGGACCTGCGTTACAAGTTTTACCTGATTACAAATGCCGGTTATAAAACCACGTATAACGGCACGGTGTACGATGATGGTCCAAGGGTACAATACTACCGCGGCGCACTGACTAATAACCTGCCGCGCTTCCAGATGACTTCCGGCTTTACGTATCCTGAATTGCTGCTGATGCGTGCCGAAGCGTATGCACGCACGAATAAAACCGCAGAGGCAATGGCCGATGTGAACCTGTTGCGCCGTTATCGTTTTGTGACCGGCACGCCCGACCTGGTGCAACCCGCCACGCAGGACGAAGTAATTAAACTCGTGCTGGACGAGCGTCGCCGCGAGTTGCCGCTGGGCCACATCAAACGCTTTATGGACCTGAAGCGTTTTTGCCTGGAGCCGGATAAACCATGGGGCCGTACCAGGATCACGCACAAGTTGGGCAGCGAAACATTCGAAAGCGCGATAGATGCACCATTGTTCGTGCTGCCGATCCCGAATGGTGTTTTAAAATTCAATCCGCAATGGGGCATACCCATGGACGAGCGTCCTTTTAATTAAGTAAATACATCGACATGAAAAAGATAATGAAAACTACTGCCATCGGGGCTTTGCTGATGGTGCCGGCAGCGCTTTGCGCACAACAGCCGTTTACGATTAAAGGCAAATTGGAAGCTATCCCTTCCGGAAAAGTATATTTGTCATACGCCGTTAATAAAAAGCAACAGAAAGATTCAGCGGTAATTACGCAGGGTGCGTTTACACTGAAAGGCAGCGTGGCCGAACCCATATCTGCCTATTTAATGCTGGCTGGCGGCCGCGATATGCTGACCCTTTATCTTGAAAAGGGAAATATTGAAGTGAAAGGCAGGGATGCACTCAGAACTGCTACGGTGAAAGGCGGTGAGGTGAATACTGCATATGCGCAACTGAAAGCGCAGCTGGCACCATCACGCGGTGAGAAGGATGAAAACATGGAAGCCGACCGTAAAGCCGCTATCGCAGATTTTGTGAAGTCACACCCGAACAGCGTGGTAAGCCTTAATGCGATTATTGATTACGGCGGTTTTCAACCCGCAGCAAGCGACCTCGAACCGCTGTATAATACGCTTGCCGTCGCCGTGAAAAATACAGCGCAGGGCCAGGCCATGGGCGCTACCATTGCCAGGCTGAAGAAAAGCGATATTGGCCAACTGGCGCCGGTGTTCACCAAAACCGATCCGCAGGGGAAATCGATCAGTCTTACTGATTATCGCGGTAAATATGTGCTGCTCGACTTCTGGGCATCCTGGTGCAAACCTTGCCGCGCCGAAAATCCGTACTTGGTAAAGGCTTATGAGAAATACCGCACGAAGAATTTTGAAGTGCTGGGTGTTTCGCTGGACGTGGAACGTGGCCGTACCGCGTGGACCAATGCCATTGCAGAAGATAAACTCACCTGGGCGCAGGTAATCGACCTGGGAGAGGAAAAAGCGTCGGATATGTATAATGTACAGGCGATTCCGCAGAATTACCTGATTGATCCACAGGGAAAGATCATCGCGCGAAATTTACGCGGAGAAGAGCTGGAAGCCAAGCTGGCGGAGGTGTTGAAGTAAATAAAAGAGGCGTGCTGATGATAACGGCACGCCTCTTTTTTGTATGGACCCTGAAGTTGTTTGTTAGTACCAGTATGCGTGTCGGGGTTATCTAGTTAACCTCGTTGGCGTGATAAATTGGATGTTTTGCGAATAAGTAATATTTTGTTATCTGTAATAGAAAGACGATAAGGTTTTCTTTAGTTTCTCCTTTATTATATTAAATCATTAGCCCGATATGCTAACCCGTTCCCTGACCTTTGTACTTTGCCTGTTTGCCGCTACGAAAGCCATAGCGCAAATTAAAACTGGCGAAAAGGCGCCGCCGCTTACCATTACCAATTGGATCAGTAATGTTCCTGCAGATTCATCATTACAAGATAAATTATTAGTAGTTGACTTTTGGGCCACCTGGTGCAAACCTTGCCTGGCTGCGGTACCGCACATGAACGACCTTGTGCGGGCGCATGCTGCGGATAAGAACCTACAGTTTGTATCGATCAGTGATGAACCGGCGGCTAAAATCCGTGAAACACTGGCGAAGCTGCCTTTTGCCACTGCCGTAGTCTCCGACACCACTCATACTTCTTTAAATGACTACCAGGTAACGGCGATACCTTTTTGCGTGTTGCTGGATGAACAGCGGGAAGTAAAGTGGGCTGGACATGCAGCAAGTTTAACGCAAGATATGCTGCTGGAGTTTCTGCGTCATCAACCCGTTACACCGCCGAAGCCCCTTGCTGACGTGCGGGCAGCCGCCACCCGGTATTACGATTCGTTGTGGAGTGCCTATCTGAAGATAATAGAGGATAAGTCCCAAACGGCCTATTTTCAAATACAGCCTTTGGGAAACGAAGCGCCCGGCATTTCCGGAACACACCCGGTTCCGGGAGGTTTCGCGGTTGCGGTAGTGAACAGGGAGCTGCGCCTGATCGTCGCCAATGCGTTGGAAGTAGGGTTGGAGCAGGTTGCGCTGCCAGACCAGCTACGTGACAAGTTCGTTACTTTTTGCTACAGGAATACATCGCAGCCCGGGCAGCGGCCAATGCTGGAAAAGCTGATGCAATCGCTACAACTTCAATATACCGAAAGCGAAGAGATCCGTGAAGTGATTTTGCTGGAAGTAATCGATACTGCTTTGCTGTATGCGCACAAACCTGTTAATGCCAATAGTTCCAGTACTAACATGGCGCCTAACAAATTGTATATTGATAATCATCCTGTGGCTGCAATGGGCAAATTATTGGCGGAGCAGTATAGTATGCCCGCGATCGTGAATGAGGAAAAGAAGTATCCTGTGAGCATAAATATGGAGATAGGCACACTCACCTGGGAGCTGATGGTGCAGAACATGGCCCGGTACGGAGTAAAAGTAACAAAGCAAAAAAGCAATTGCCGATATATAACTTCATTTCAATAAAATAAATTCACAATGATCCGGCACTGAATATTGTAAAGCGAAGCTGTAAGATCGCGGTACGTCGTAGTCAGAAGGCGATGAGGAGTTGTAAGATGATTATGCGGTGTTTTAAGATGGTAAAGATGAACCTCAGATGTAAATTATACGTTGTAAGATGGCAAAAACAGATGGTGATATTTTGATTCCCGTCTGTAAGTTGGCCGCGCCGTCGGGAAAAATAACTTGAACAATGGGGCGTGGCTAGGTATGGTACTACAGTCAACCCCGGTTTTTCAAAAAAAAAAAATTAATTTCCTAACTTAATCCCCCGAATGTTCTAAGAAGGCTTACAAGGAGTGGAGCGGGTTGATGCGACACTACTACAAGAGACGTTGAGAAATATATTTTGAGCATCTTTCTTCATTCACTGGCCGGTAACGACACAAAGTTGCCGGATTGGTTCTGGTGGGAACGCAAATGGGTGCGCGATCATCTCACTATAATGCCGGAAAAAAAAATATTATCTTTAAGATCACTTATCAAAAAAATACTCCCGTGATCTATCGATTAACCGCCCTTTTTGTTTGCCAGCTGTTGTTGTTACAGGCTTCCGCGCAACAGGTCCAAGTTGGTTTTGGAAATACAGATACGCGCTACCCGCGAGAACAAGCACCGTCCGGATTGAGCGAAACAATGACGCTCCGCGCCTGGAAAGGAGAGAAGCTGAACGCGCAGGTGCTGGTGTACAGCGATAAAGCCATTAACAAGCTACGTATACAACCCGGCGATCCCGCGATCAAAGCCGGTTTTGTGGACTACGTGATGTCTGACGGGTTAAACAAGGATGGCGGCGGCTGTGGTACATTACCCATTGGCAAAGCGGATTCGGTGATCGTGGCAGACCCGGTATTTAGTCTCCCTTATAAAAAGTAAATGCCGGTAACACGCAAGCGGTGTGGCTGAGCATCCAAATACCGAGGAATGCACCTACCGGTACCTGGTATAAAAAAATTCATATCGTGATCGATGACAAAACGTATCCACTCACCCTGCGCGTCGCCGTGAGTGATCGGGTGTTGCCCCCGCCGGCCGAATGGCAGTTTCATCTTGATCTGTGGCAAAATCCGTTTTCCATTGCCAGGGTGCATAACGTAAAACCATGGTCACGTGCACACCTGGAAGCAATGAAGCCGTATATGCGCATGTTGGCGGCGGCCGGACAAAAAGCTGTGACCGTGAGCATGATTCACGATCCCTGGCGCGGGCAAACGTATGACATCTACCAGTCCATGATCCGTTGGGTGAAAAAGAAGGATGGGAGCTGGCAATACGACTATACCATATTTGACCAGTGGGTAACGTTCATGCAGGAAATGGGGATTGGCAAGGTGGTTAACTGTTACAGCATGGTGCCCTGGAACAACAAATTTTATTATTATGATGAAACGTTCGGTAAAGATACAGTGCTGATCGCGGCTACCGGCACCGATGCCTACAACGCACATTGGCGTCCGATGCTGGCCGATTTTGCCGAACATCTGAAGCAAAAGGGTTGGTTCGGTAAAACAGCGATTGCGATGGACGAACGTCCGCTTGCCGACATGCGGAAGGCAATTGCGCTGGTTCGCTCCGCTGATAAGGATTTTAAAATTTCACTGGCAGGCAGCTATCACCGTGAACTGTCGAAGGAATTATTTGACTATTGTATCGGCTCGGGAGAGTTTTTTGAAGAAGATATACGGCAGCAAAGGAAAGCAGCGGGTCAGATTACGACCTATTACACTTGTTGTGTAGAAGGATTTCCTAATACTTTCACCTTTTCGCCGCCCGCTGAAGCCACATGGCTGGGCTGGTACGCCGCCGCTCAACATCTCGATGGCTACCTGCGCTGGGCATATAACTGCTGGCCCGCAACACCGCTGACAGACAGCCGCTTCGGGACCTGGTCGGCCGGTGATACCTACTTTGTATATCCCGGTGCGGCTACATCTATCCGCTTTGAGCGACTGATAGAAGGAATCCAGGATTACGAGAAGTTACGTTTACTGCGTGCTTCCCATGGTGCAAAGGTCGAGGAATTGCTTAAAACATTTCAAATATCAAAATTGAAAGAGGTGCCCGCGGCCGATATGTTGCGCGAAGCGAAGCGGGCATTGAATGAATTGTAGTGGAATTATTATTGTTGAAAGATGGCCGGCAGTTGTAAGCTGCCGGCCATCTTTTTTAAGTAAGTCGCTTGCGCGGCTATGATTTTTGCCTTCGGCATGCATCTTCATAAAACTCGTTGGTGACATGTTAAACTGCTTCGAAAAAATCCGGTTAAAATGATTGGGTGAGCTAAAGCCGGTAATGTTCGACACCTCGAATACCCGGAATTTTCCTTCTGCAAGTAACGCTGCTGCTTTTTTAGTCTCGCCAGGTTGATTAATTCATGTACGGTAAGGTTTGAAATGGTTTTTATTTTCCGGTAGAGCGTTGGTCGGCTCATGTTCAGCGATTCTGCGAGAAATTCTCCATCCAGCTGCGCATTGTCCAGGTTTTGCAGGATGATATCATTCAGATGCCCGAGGAATAGTTCATCCGCTTTGCCGCTGGCCATCGTTTTAATGTGAATCAGCGGCGAGTTGACAAAATATTCCCGCAGCATTCCCGGTTGGTGATCAGGTTGGCCACCTGCGCTTTCAGGTGCCTGGGCGAGAAGGGTTTTTCGATATAGGCGTCTGCGCCCAGTTCCAGCCCTTCAATCCTCGAAACAAGTGTGTTTTTGGCTGTAAGCAGGATCACCGGAATGTGGCAATGTTCGAGATTTGATTTGATGCGCCGGCAGAACTCGAAACCGTCCATGACGGGCATCATCACATCACTAATAATAAGTTGCACCGATGTGGAAGCCAGTATATCCAGCGCCTGGTTACCATGCTGGCTTTTCATCAAATGGTATTCTTCTCCAAGAATTTCTTCAATGAATTCAAGGATTTCTTTGTTATCGTCGACCAGGAGTATAGTTGGTTTCATCGTGGAATTATATTGATTGCTCCTGTGCAGAGCTAAATTTGAATTCAATTTGCTGGTGGACGGGCAGCACCAGTTCAAAAGTGTTCATCTGCCCCTCTGTTTCGCAAAGCCGGAGCGTACCACTGTGAAGCTGTGCCAGCGCGCGTGCAAGCGGCAGACCAATACCCGATCCGGGTTGTTCCATCGCCTGTATACGGAAAAATGGTTCAAATATTTTTTCCGCAGCTGCCAGGGGATCAGCGGACCATCGTTAGCCACTTTAATACGGAATTTACCCTGTTCATCCGGTAGCTCTACCGTTATCACCGCCCGGGTGGCTGCGTATTTCAGTGCATTGCTTATTAAATTGCTGATGATTTTATGAAACGCTTCCACATCGACAAAAGCCTTGAAGCGCTCATCCGGTAAATCAATATTAAAAGAAAGCAGTTTTTGTTGCGCTGTTGCCGAAAACGCCGGTAGTTTTCCTGAACGAGATGCGTTACATCCGCTTCTACAAAACTCAAACTGAAGTCCTGGTGCTCGGTTTTCCGGAAGTCCAGCAGTTGCCCCGTAAGCGCCACCAACCGTTCGGTATTGCGTTCTATATTCTGCAGGCTTTTTTAACGGCCGGATTTTCCCCCACTTCATCTATGACCATTTCGAGCGGACCTTTGATTAATGTAAGCGGCGTGCGGATTTCATGCGCCACGTTTGTGAAAAATTCAATCTTGGCTTTGTAAATCTCTTTCTCTTTTTGTTGTTCAAAAATGGCCAGCTTGCGTTGATGACGTATTCGTTGCCTGTGATGATAAGCGTGTATCAACGCATAGATTAGCAGTATTGTAAATACGGCGTAGGTAAGGTAAGCAGGCAGGCTGCGCCACCACGGCGGCATAATGCGCACAAGTAAACGTGTTTCCGCGCTGTTGGCTGCTTTTACCCGGAAGAGGTAATCGCCTGGAGACAGATCGGTGAAATATACTTTGCGGTTGGCAGGCAGGTAATTCCAGTTCTTGTCAAGTCCGTCGAGCCGGTAAGCATATTGCGTCATGTCGGCCGAAATATAAGTAAGCGCGGCAAACCCGATCGCAAACGAAGATTGGTCGTAGTTGAGATAAACGGTGTCCGAAAAAGTGATGGAATGCCGCAGCTTTTCGCTGTTGGCCGCCAGTTCCCGGTTGTTTACCTGGAAGCTGGTAATATATACGGGCGGATTGCTGTTCTCCGGCAACATCGCATCGGGCCGGAAGCTGACCAATCCCTTTACACTGCCAAAGTATAGAACGCCGCTGTTGTCGCAGTACCCGGAATTATAGTTAAACTGGTCGGTGAGCAGGCCATGTGATTTGGTGTATACCTTCCAGTCACCGGTAGCAGGATCGTGCAGGGCAAGTCCGCGCGAAGTGCTGATCCATAGTCTTTTTGAACTGTCTTCAAGTACTTTGTAAATCATATCGCTGGGCAAACCAACGGTAGTATTATATCGACTCAGTTGTCGTCTGCTGCTGTCCAGTCTGCAAAGTCCGCCCCCTCGGTGGATATCCAGAGTTGGCGCCGGCTGTCTTCGAATATGCCACAAATACTATTGCTGCTGATGCCATTGCTGTTGTTCGGGTCGTAGCGCATGTTTCCTTTTACACCTGTTCCGGGTTGATGGTAATACAGCCCATTTCCGATGGTTCCTGCCCAAACACAGCCAGCCCTGTCTTCGTACAAGCTGAAAACGTATATGTGCTCCGGAAAGCCCGGCGCCGGCTCAAAGCGTTGGCTGGCCCGGTGGTAGCGGTACACTCCCTGACTGGTGCCCAGTAATACTTCTCCCTTTTTCGTTTTGCAGGCAGATATGATAAAATTAGATGGCAGGCCGTTTCGCTGCGGATCGGCATTGTAGTGCCGCAGGCGTTTGCCCGTGCGAAGGTCCAGTACATCCAGGCCCTGTTGAAAGGTGCCGACCCATAACTCATTTCCATCGGCCAGCAATGCGTGGATATTAGTGGACGATACAACGGCGGGGAAAGCATAACGGCTAACCTTCCCGGTGCGGGGATCAAGTTTGTTCAGGCCGGCGTCTTCGGTGCCGATCCACAGGTTGCCGCTGTTATCTGCACATATTTCGCGGACGGCTTTGCCGCTTAAACTATACTGGCTGTCGTCGCGAAAGTATTTCCGGAAGTAGCTGTGCCGGTCGTGATAATAATTTACCCCGCCAAAGTAAGTGCCGCACCAGATGCCACCTTCCCGGTCACGGAACAGCGTGTAAGCCGCATTGTCCGAAAGCGAGTAAGGGTCCGAATCCTTTTGTTGAAGGGCTTTTATTGTTCCATTTTCCAGGTTGATGCTATGAATGCCCGATTCGCTCGCGATCCAGTATTCGTTGGCACTGTAGTGCAGGATGTCTCGCACGTACACCGATTTCTCCTGTAGCGGCTGGCCCAATAGCGGCCGATAATCGCCGGTAGCCGGATCAAAAAGGAAAAGCCCCTGATGGTACCAACCAGTACGCCCCCGGAAGGTGTACAGTAAATCCGGTTAACGGTACCTGCGAGTGCAGGCTGACCGCGGTTTACACAGTGAAAACTGTCGCTCGCCGCATTGTACCGGAACAAATATCCATTAATTGAACTTGCCCATATGCTGCTGTCTTGTCCCTGGCCAATGGCCGATATGTTTGACTGGTAACCCCTTGTAGTTTGACTGCGTTCATCGTAACAATGCAGTTTCAGGTTAGCGGTGAACCACACTTTTCCCTGCCGGCCGGCGATCACGTCGAGTACTTCGCCCTGCTGGGCTGCTGCGCGGGCGGTAAACGTTTCCGTGCGTGGATCAAACTCATACAGGCCTTTTCTTGTGCCTGTCCATAAAGTATGATGAATACCTTCTGCCACGCAGTATACAAACTCCCGGTCGCCTTTAGGCATATTAAAAGCCCGGAATGCGCTGCCATCAAACCGGCACAAACCTTCCTTGGTGCCAAACCACATGAAGCCGCGGCTGTCCTGGAAAACGGAGAACACCGTATTGTTCGGCAACCCGTCTTCCACCTGGTAATGCCGGAAATACACAGGCTGGCAATTGCCTGTGGCAGCGAAACACAGTGCCAGTAATACTATAAGGCCATATCTCATCTCTTCAAAAATAACTAAAAGAGGGGCAAAATGCGGGGTTGATACAAATTGAAAGAATTATGATACGGAGTGTTAAGCCCGGCATTTTTTAATCGTGTTATTTTGATTTCGCTTCTCCGGGCCCGCGAAGCGTGTTGCAGACAACCAAAATAGCAATACCGCATTCACGCATGTTATGCCATGCGTAACATCCTTTTATTTATAAAATAGCTGACCGTTATGAAAAGAAGCTTTCTTCTTCAGGCCAGTTGGGTACGAATGGTGGGCGCCACCTTTCTGCCACTGGCCATCTTTTCCATTCCCGCAACAGCCGTGGGGAGGGATTACGCAACAGTTGCCGGCGCTCCTTTACAGCAGGCAAAAATATCCGGAACGGTAACCGACGAGTCGGGTACGCCATTGCCGGGTGTGGGCGTAAAAGTGAAAGGCCAAAATACCGGGGTGGTAACAGACGCCACCGGGAAATACAGTATTACCGTGCCGGTTGAATCGTCTACACTGGTATTCAGTTATATTGGATTTACCGCGCAGGAAGTTTCTGTGGGCGGCCGCACTACTGTAAACGTAAAACTGCTTGCAACTGAAACTTCGCTTAATGCAGTGGTGGTGGTAGGTTACGGTACGCAGAAAAGAGAACGGGTAACCACCGCCATCGCAAGTGTGAAGTCCGAAAATTTTGTGAAGGGCGCCGTACAGGATGCTGCGCAGCTGGTGCGCGGTAAAGTGGCCGGCCTCAATGTCATCACACCAGACGCTAACCCCACCTCCACTGCGCAGATTAACCTGCGGGGCATCACAACGATTACCTCCGGAACTTCACCGCTGGTGCTGATCGACGGCGTACCGGGCACGCTGACCACGGTAGCGCCGGAGGACATTGAATCGGTAGACGTATTAAAAGACGGTTCTGCCGCCGCTATTTATGGCACCCGTGGCACCAATGGCGTCATACTCATTACCACGCGGAAAGTAAGTGGGGAAATGCCCGCCACCATCGATGTGAATACGTATGTAACCGCGCAGCGTATTACGCGTAAACTAGATTTTATGAATGCCGCGCAGTACCGCCAACTGGTAGCGCAGGGCAAGCCAGGGGCATACGATTACGGCGCCACCACCAACTGGCTGGATGAAATTACCCGTACGCCCATTTCGCAGGTATACAACGTTAGCCTGCGCGGCGGATCAAAAATACCAGTTATATCGCCAACCTCAATTATCGTAGTATGGAGGGACTGGTGTTGCGGTCGGACAATAAAATTCTTTATCCCCGCATTGAAGTCAATCATCGCATGTTTAATGGTAAACTCCGCCTCAATGCCAACCTGAGCGGCTACCAGCAAACCTATTTCTCTGGCTCCGACGGCGGCGCGTACCGCGGCGATGTGTATCGCAACGGGCTTACTTATAATCCAACCGATCCTGTTAAAGATGAAAATGGCAACTGGACAGAGCATACGGATAAAACTGCCTACGCAAACCCGGTTTCATTGCTGATGGAAACAAACGGTAAAAACGAGAACACCAATTTTCGCACGATCGGCACCCTCACTTACTCCCCGATAAAGGGGCTGGATATTATGCTGCTGGGCTCGCGCAACCTCGACAACAGCGTTCGCGGGTATTATGAAAGCAAAAACATTACTCCACTCTCCGCGACGGCCGCAATGGTTACGCTTCCCGTGGTACCACACGTTCACAGGAAGATCTGCTGGAGCTTACGGCCAACTACCAGCGCAGTTTTAAGGAACATGACTTAACGGTGTTGGGCGGCTACAGCTGGCGGCAGACCAACTACCAGGATTACTGGATGCAGAACTGGGACTTTCCCACGGATGATTTCTCCTACAACAACATTGGTGCTGGCTTAGCCCTGGCGCGCGGCGAGGCGCCCCAGAATTCTTATCAAAGTAGTAATAAGTTGATTGGCTATTTCTTTCGCCTGAACTATAGCTTTCAGAATAAATATTTGTTGATGGCGAGCATCCGCCGCGAAGGTTCTTCGAAGTTTGGCGTGAACAATAAGTACGGCAACTTCCCCGCTGTATCTGCCGGGTGGAACATCCGGAACGAAGGCTTTATGGATGGTGTGAAGGGTATTAGTGCATTAAAGCTGCGTGGTGGTTATGGTATTACGGGTACAGAGCCCAACGATCCGTATATGTCGCTGAACCGCCTGAATTTCGATACCTACATTCTTGTAAACGGACAATGGGTGCAGGCCATCAATCCATCTACGAATGCCAACCCGGATCTGCGCTGGGAGAAGAAGGAAGAAGCCAACATTGGCCTTGACTATGGCCTGTGGAACAATCGCGTAACGGGTTCGATCGATTTGTACAAACGTACTACCCGCGATCTGTTGCTTGATTATTCCGTGCCAACGCCGCCTTATCTCTACAACACGATCCGCGCCAATGCGGCATCTATGGAGAATAAAGGAATAGAATTCCAGGTAAACGTAGCGGCGATAGATCATAAGGATTTTAAATGGAATACATCTGTCAACTATTCAACCAATAAAAATAACTGCTGCTCACTCTCCGATAAAAACTTTCAGCTGGCAGCGGGTTATTTTGATGCGGGTACAACAGAAGAGCCTATACAACAGGCGGTTTCGCGCATCCAGATCGGGCAGCCGATCGGCAATTTCTGGGGATTTAAATCCATCGATATCGATGAAAATGGTTATTGGGTAATAGAAGGGAAAGATGGCAACGCAAAACCAATTGCACAGCAGCAGGCTGATGATAAGAAGATCATTGGCAACGGTTTGCCGAAGCATTACCTCAACTTCAATAACACTGTTAGTTACAAGAATTTCGATCTGAATGTGACGATGCGCGGGGCTTTCGGCTTCCAGATACTGAATACGCCGCGTATGTTTTATGCTGCGCCGGTTATGCTCACACGCGGCAACCTGCTTACTTCCGCCTACGATAAAGTATACGGAAAACGTGCCCTGGCGGACGATCAGTCGTTGAATTACCTTAGTTATTACATTGAAGATGGCGACTACTGGAAAATAGACAACGTGACGGTAGGGTATAACATCAAACTAAAAAATGTAGCAGTAAGGGGATTACGGGTATATGTATCGGGCTCCAACCTGGCCACGATTACGAAGTATTCTGGCATTGATCCTGAAGTGGGAGTAACCGGGTTAACGCCGGGCTTCGATGACAGGACCCGCTATCCTGCCACCACTACTTACACGCTTGGCGCATCTTTCACCTTTTAACCGACATTGATCATGAAACGCATGAAGAAATATATCCTGGCACTGGCCTTTGTTCCGACGGTATTGGGGGCCTGCAACAGCAATCTGGATGAGATCGTGTATTCCGACGTGACGGAGCAAAACTATACTTACGACAACGCACTGGCGGCAATGGGCATCGTGTATGCTAATATGCGCAGTCTTTTCGGCCATACTAATTTTTACATGGTGCAGGAAACGACTTCCGACGAACTGGTGATGCCCGCCAACCCTTCCGGTTGGGACGATGGCGGCATTTTTAAACGGCTGCACCTGCATACCTGGAATTCGGAAAACCCGCAGCTGCTGAACATGTGGAACGTTTTGTACCGCGGCGTTACCAACTCGAACCGCGTTATCTCTCAACTGGAATCGGGTAAAATACCTCCGCCCGCCGGCGTGACAAAGGAAGCGCTGGTTGCGGAAATGAGGGCCGCCCGTGCTTTTTCTACTGGCTGATCTGCGATAATTTTGGCGACGCCCCGCTTGTAACGACCACCGGCACCGCATTGCCGGATAAAGCTTTGCGGAAAGACATCTACAATTTTATCGTTACCGAAATAACGGAAGTGATACCTGGCCTGAACGAAATGACGGGCACTGCAATGCATGGCCGCTTTAACAAATGGGCTGCAAAGGCCCTGCTGGCAAACGTTTACCTCAATGCAAAAGTATATGCAGGCGAGGATAAGTGGGCTGAGTGCATAACACAATGCAACGACATCATCGGTAGCGGAAAGTATAGCTTGGAAGGGAATTATCGCGATGTGTTCAAAACGCAGAATGAGAACTCGCCGGAAATCGTGTTTGCCATTCCTTTCGATGAAAACCGGGGCGGCGGCTTTTTCGTCGATATGTTTTCATGGCATGCCGCGCTCCGCGACAAACGCGCGATGCAGATAACGCCGTGGGGTTCCGGTTCCGCGATGGGCGTGCCGCAATTTATCAACACGTATAGCACCAATGATAAGCGCCTGGCCGATACCTGGCTGATGGGGCAGCAGTTTGCGCTCGATGGTGTCACGCCGCTGAAAGGCTCTTATGATCTCGCCGGACAAAACCTGGTATTCACGAAAGACCTGCCGGACGGTCTGTTCACCGGTGAAGCACAGGGCTATCGCATGAATAAGTTTGAAATAAAGATCGGCGCCCGTTTCGATCTGAGTAATGATTTTCCTTTCTTTCGCTATGCACAGGTGCTGATGATGAAAGCTGAATGTATGATGCGTACCGGTGATGCAGACGGAGCAGCTACTATCGTATCGAACGTGCGCCGCCGCAACTTTGCAGACCCGGCAGCAGCCACGGTTAGCCCGGCAACACTCACCGGCAACACGCGCTACCAGTATGGTTACATAGAAAACTACATGATGGTGGACGCTGGCAATACCGAGGTGGTACATTACGGTGGTTTTATGGACGAGCTGGGATGGGAATTTGCCTGGGAAGCACAACGCCGCAGGGACAACATCCGTTTTGGCGTGTTTACCACCAAAAGCTGGTTGTCGCACAAGCCGCAGGGGGCCGACAGGTCCGTGTTTATGATACCGCAGGTAGCGGTGAACGCCAACCCGAAATTAAAATAGATACGGATCGCTGTTTTTGTTTTTTTAGGTATACGGGGTCCGCACTCTTGCGGAAGCCCCGTATACTTTTTAATATGAGTTTATTAAATTAGAGATTATGAGATTAAAGAGCATGTTGGTCGCCGTTTGTCTGGCCGGCGTACTGCCGGTAATGGCACAGGAAAAAAGAATGGTGATCGTCTTCCTACGGAACATCGCGCACCGCTGCGGCAGAATCCTTACCGCGAGCTGCCCCTGGGCGCCATTAAACCCAGCGGTTGGCTAAAGGAAATGTTGGTACGCCAGAAGACCGGGGCCACCGGTCAGCTCGATCGCTTATACCCCGCTGTGATGGGCAATCGCAACGGATGGCTGGG
Source organism: Chitinophaga sedimenti (assembly GCF_023156195.1). Classification (GTDB taxonomy): domain Bacteria; phylum Bacteroidota; class Bacteroidia; order Chitinophagales; family Chitinophagaceae; genus Chitinophaga; species Chitinophaga sedimenti. Next base: position 3,914,831 of record NZ_JAKUKA010000001.1, on the reverse strand, counting down.
TGGCGACGGTGATCAGTGGGAGCGTGGGCCTTACTGGCTCGATGGTTTGCTGCCACTGGCTTACATCCTGGGCGACAAGGAACTCATTGCTAAAACAAAGCCCTGGGTCGAGTGGACGATCAATAGTCAGCAGGCCGATGGTTATTTTGGTCCTTCGAAAGATTATGGTCCTGAGCCCGGCGTGCAGCGCGATAATAGTCGCGACTGGTGGCCTAAGATGGTGATGCTGAAAGTGCTGAAACAATATTACTCCGCCACGGGGGATCAGCGCGTTATCAAACTAATGACCAACTACTTCCGTTATCAACTTAAAGAACTGCCCGGTAAACCCCTTGACAACTGGACGTTCTGGGCGAAGTACCGGGGCGGCGACAATCTCATGCTAGTTTACTGGTTGTACAACATTACCGGTGATGAATTCCTGCTGGAACTTGGCGACCTGCTACATAAGCAGACCTTTGATTATACTACTGCTTTCCTCGATCGGAAACTGCTCGCCACGCAAGGCAGTATTCACTGTGTAAACCTTGCGCAGGGCTTTAAAGAGCCGATGATCTACTATCAACGCCATCCCGAGCCGCAATACCGGAGGCTATTAAAACCGGTTTTGCCGATCTCCGTAAGTTCAACGGTATGGCACACGGCCTTTACGGGGGCGATGAAACCCTGCACGGCAACAATCCCACGCAGGGCTCAGAATTTTGTTCCGCGGTGGAAATGATGTTCTCCCTGGAGAGCATGCTTGAAATCACCGGCCAGGTTGCGTTCGCGGATCACCTCGAGAAGATTGCCTTTAATGCTTTACCGGCGCAGGCTTCGGACGATTTTATGACGCGCCAGTATTTCCAGCAGGCGAACCAGGTAATGGCTACACATAAGATGCGGAACTTCGAAACCAATCACGATGGTACGGACGTTTGCTACGGGTTGTTAACCGGCTTCCCGTGCTGTACCGCGAATATGCACCAGGGCTGGCCGAAGTTTGTTCAAAATCTCTGGTATGCTACCGCAGACGGTGGTCTCGCGGCGCTCGTATATGGTGCCAGTGAAGTAAATACGACAATTAGCGGCAAGCCCGTAAGCTTTAAAGAGGAAACGAATTATCCTTTTAATGAAGATGTGCGTTTCGTTTTCAACACGAATAAAAAAGGGGGTAGCATATTGTTCCCGCTACATTTGCGCATACCCGCATGGTGTAAAAATGCAACCATAAAAATTAATGGCCAGCCATGGTCCACTTCGGAAGGCGACCAGGTGGTTAATATCAAACGGGAGTGGAAAGATGGCGATGTGGTCGAATTGAGGCTTCCTATGCACATTTATCGCAACACGTGGCTGGAAAATTCGATGTCGGTAGAACGCGGCCCGCTTGTATATGCATTAAAGATAGGAGAGGATAAAAAACTGGTGAAGAATCCCGGTTATCCATCCAATTACGGCGGCGAAGAGTTTTATGAAATTCGTCCGACAACCCCATGGAATTACGGGCTGATACAAACGCCGCGTGAAAAAATGGAGGAGCAATATCGTTTCGAAAAGAAAACTGCGAAGGCTGTGTATCCCTGGAACCTGGAGAATGCACCTGTAGTGATTAAAACCAGGGCGCGGAGAATTCCGTCCTGGCAGTTATATAATGAGATGGCAGGGCCATTGCCTTTCAGCATCACCTACCGCTTTGAATCGGCGGCGCAGGAGGAGGAAATTGAACTGGTGCCTTATGGGTGTACAAATTTGCGGATATCGCAGTTTCCTGTAGTGAACCGATAAATTATAAAGGCTGGGGAAGACTCCAGCCTTTGTATTTCCATCTGTATGAAATAATGATTGCTGGGGACATAAACAGTTCCTATCCGCTTTTCAGCCGCCTGGTCATCCACTAGGTCGACAGAATATCCATCAATCGATAATTACGTTTACTCCCTGTTCTGAAAGTTTCTTCAGACCATCCTTCATCGCCTTAACCTGCTCCGGCGAATGCGGCGTCCATACTGTGACCTCGCCGATTACCCTGAAAGGATGTACTGAGCGGTAAGACATCGTAGGGTTTCCGGGAAACTTTTTATCGGTTACGTTCGGGTCGTCCTCCACCTCACCAGTCGCCTCGACCAGGTAAATCCTTTGACATCCTTCGCCAAGCGCAAGTTCAGCGCCCCAGATAGCCGCAGTCAACGTCGCAGCAACGTAAACGTGACTGAGTTTCCGGTCCGCATAATTGCATTGAAACCCCGGAGATATCAGGTCCCCGGTTTTTAAGTCCGCCTTCGTTCCATGAAAGTAGGTCTGGGCAAATGGGTTGTGACTGGCGATATTATCCGGTTTTATTGCTTTTTCCATTCGTGTTTTTTTAGGGGATATTTCCCGATGCAGGAATTAAAAATGATAACCAATTAATTATATGCTTTTTAAGGACAAATATCAAATAAGCGAGCCGAACTATTCGGATAGATTGCCGCCCGCAATAAATAACGCTCGTCCAAATATACCAAAACCAGCGCCTATACGAAAACGGATCTCTATACCCCCGGTCAAGGTAAAAAGCGATTTTGTAACTTAGCCGGCAGTATGGTTAAAGAAGATATACTGGCCGCCTATGAGGCGATGGCCGAAAAATATAACGAGCTTATCGATCATAAGCCGCACAATGCGTATTATGACCGTCCCAATACCTTGCGGTTGCTGCCGGAGGTGGTGGGCAAAGTTGTCCTTGATGCGGCCTGCGGTCCGGGCAAGTATGCAGAGATACTGATCGGTAAGGGAGCAGGGGTGATCGGCTTCGATCTCAGTCCCAAAATGGTACAGCTGGCAAGGGAAAGGAATGGCAGCAACGGACAGTTCTTTGTCCATGACCTTGCCCAACCAATGGAGATGATAGAAAGCAGCTCTTGCGACGTGGTCCTCTGCGCACTTGCGATGCATTATGTAGAAGACTGGAATAATACCATTAGGGAGTTCCATCGCGTACTAAAGCCAGATGGAGTGGTCGTCATTTCAATTGAGCATCCTTTTTTGAGTATACCTATTTCACCTCGAAACAATATTTTGCCGTGGAGCACGTAAAGGCAACGTGGAGCGGTTTTGGCAAAAGATCGAGATGAACAGTTTCAGGAGACCGCTACAGGAATGTATCACGCCCTTTACCGCCAATGGGTTTTATCTCCGTGAACTGGTGGAGCCCAAGCCGGTCAGTGAATTTGAAAAACTTGATCCCAAGCATTACAGGGAGCTGAACGAATTTCCCGCGTTTATGTGCATCAGTGCTGTAAAGAAAATATGCTGAGTATCATTTCAGGTGAGCCAGCATCAACAGCCATATCAATGTGCTGCCGGATATCTTATTGGGAAGACCTAAATTTGGATTATGTTCCTATTTCGTTGCGGGCTTGTAATAGAACTACTGAATCTCTCCCACATTTTAGGAATGCTTAAAAAAATCATATAGGGCATCAATGTTGCTATTACAAAGCAATGGCATCGCGTTTCTCAACAAAGCTTCATCCCAATTCCACCACTGCATTTCTGTGAGCTTATCAATATGATCCTCTGAAAATCGTCGCTTAATCCGTTTTGCCGGATTTCCCCGACGATATCATAAGGCGCAACGTTCCGGGTTACCAAGGCTCTACTGCCAATTACGGAGCCATCTCCAATCGTAATACCGGGCATAATCATGGCTTCGGTTCCAATCCACACATCATTTCCTATAACAGTATCTCCTGATCTTGCGAATCCGTCGATTGCGTTCTTAAAATGTTCCACTTCAGACATGTAAAAGAATGGGAACGTTGATATCCAATCGTGCCTGTGTCCTTGGTTTCCGGCCATAATGAAGCTGGCACCGCTGCCTATAGAACAAAATGAACCGATAATGAGCTTGTCTATATCATTTTGGTCGGGCATGAGATATCTAGCGCAATCATCAAAAGAATGACCGTGGTAGTAACCGGAATAGTAGGAATATTTACCCGCAATTATATTCGGGTTCTTAATGTGATCCTTTATTATTTTGCCCTTAAAGGGACTCTCGAAAAAATTTTCCATTTTAATGCTTTATAGCGTTCGGATCGTGCAAAGGTATAAAAACGAAAGGTGGTGGTTACATCTGCTATGATTATATCGTTAATTGACGATATAAGAATTAATTTCAGTTTCGTAGCCCTGAATCAACATAGCGATCAAAGCTGAAGGAGGTGTAATTTTACTAACACGCTTGATTAGCTTAATATTTATTTGAAAGGTTCCCAGCTTTTTTAAATATAGAATATGGTCACTCTCGGTTCCAATCTCTAGCTCCTTGACGAGCCTATCTTCCCCGGAGAATACTTTTTGACAAAAAGCATTCTCTACAGGGGCTGTCGATCCGCTAAGACGCAGACTGATAGACCTTTTTTGTGCAGTTATCTATTGTTGTTTGCTGTTATTTGAGCGGTTTACTTCCCGATACAGAATGGGTAATTGATTGAATTACAATTACATGGGATTTAATCTTTACTTAATCCCGGCTTTACGAACGGTTCATAAAATCTTCGGAAATTGATCTTCCCGGAAGATTTTAACCACTCAAAACCGTAAACCATGTCTCGAGGAACCAGTTCGATCCTTCCCGAAAAGACCGACTCGGCAAGGGAAATTAAGGTTAAAATAGTGAAACAACCTAGGCGGACCGGTTCGAGCTTTGGTTGACCAAGGCTGACCTGGAAGTCTTTAAGTATGGAAGGGAGGAATATTGTATCGGTGGGCCACCATTTCAAAAACTCGGCTGCTGATTTTTTCTTTGGTGGATTTAAGGTTCCTGACGATTTCATCGCTAGAATAAACGATTTCCAACCTCGAAATATCGTCGTCAAAGGACTTTTCGTTTGTCATGTATAAAGCGCGCGGAATAATAAGTTCCTGATCCCTTTCAGGCTCTAATTGCTCGACTTTTACATCCCAAAAAAGGTGTTTTGGAAAAATCGACGATATGCTTGCTGCTTTGTTCACAATTCTCAGTTAATTATATTCGTCGAAGCAACTTTCTTCGCTGACACAAAAACAACCTTGCACGGGATTTACATCTATACTTGCAATGTAATTGAATATAAATTTCGTCTTGAGTGGCTAAACTTACACTCAATTTAAACTTCTTCTCTTAATTGCAAAAATTGCATTCGCTTTCCAAAATTCTACGTTCATCCTATCTTGCTCATTATCTAGACAAAAATCTTCTAATATTTCAATATGCATCCTTTTTCCCAGGCTTTCCAAAATTACGGCAACTATATAAAATGCTTTTGCCGTATGGTAAGACTTCGAAAATGACTTCAGAGAAGAAAATAGTATCTCATCATTTATTTCCGATTTTTCTATCTGTTCTATGAAAAAGTCCATATATACCGTCTTATTGTTCTCCAATTCGCGATACTTTGAAACTGTCTCCAAATCGAGCTCTTTCGGAGACAACCGGATTCTATTTCTCAAACCAGCTTCCTTTATCTCTGGATAGAATTTTTCAAAACATAAATCTACAGCCCCAATACTCAAACACTTTAGAGCTAACTGATAATTTGAATGGCTATCAAAAAGCGAGAGATAAGGAATCAAACATTCCAGTTTCTCTCTAGTTAGGCGCTCAGGCCGCCCCTCACGTTTCACGCCATAGTGCAAATACATATACCGAAAATGCTCAACCAGCAGCAATAATCTTTCCTTAATATCTTCCGGTAGATCGTCCTTCGAATAATATTGACCATATAAATTTCCATAATAAAATATTGGCATATCCTTTCCTGGCTCAAATCCCAATCTTTTTATTTCTAAATCTGCCAATCTAATCGTCTCCGGTGTTGAAAGAAATAATGCTGTTAAAATTGATCTGCTATGAAGCCTAAGCTTTTCCCAATGTGCTATTAACATTTGTGACGCCTCATTATTATCAAGATTTGAGAGTAATTCTAAGCCGTATGTTAATTCCGAAAAATTACCATTTCGTATGCGCTCAGCAAACCACTGACTAAAGAATGTCTTTACTTCCTCTGTCCAGATATAATCCAAAGAACTTACCACCCAAGGCTTATCGCCAATGACTATTTTCACCTCTTGTGCAACAGTAATATCACCGTGACTAAGACGCCAAAAAATAGATTCTTCAAACAGCGAATCGTTTTTATCGACGATTTGTTGCAATTGTCCCAATACAACAATTTCATCCTGATTCCCTGTCCAATATCGCCAGGCGATATACCTACGTGTAGGTAATATGCTTAAATCAGAAAATTCTTGTAACAAATATTGAAGAGATGCATTACTCAGTCTATAATTAGTTCTTTTAAAATCCCATCGACCATCCCATTCTTCAAACCTAGGAAATGATGTATCCCTCTCCATTTCAACATTCAACACAACTCTAAATGCAACAGGATGATCTACATATGCAAAAAGCAATGATAATATACCATGCAAATCTCGATCTTCACTTAATTCTAACAATATTCGAAGCTGCTCATCGGAAAAGTTCCAGTGCAAAAATTTAATTTGATTATCAATGGTTCTTCCATGAATAAAGTTATTAGTAGGGCGACTACGTTCCTTCTCTGAGATAGTAGACCAATACGATAAAGCACTCTTAAGAATATCACGATCACTTTCAGAAAAACATTTTAGTATCGCCCATAAATACGCCACATAATTCGCAGGACTTGCATTTCTTGTCCAACTCTTCACAAGTTGGTCCATATACGTATTAATTTCAATAAATCCTGCTAATGTATAAGCATGAAATAAGCCCTCATTGGTTATTCCAGCAGGCAAATATAACCGGAGGCTTTCAACTATTTCATTTAAGTATTTTGCCTTAACATGTGCAAGTATTGTGTTCCACCAATACGTAGGCTCTTCTGGATAAAAATATCTAATACTTGAAAAAAAAAATGCAATCCCTGAACCCATTCGCCATTTCTAAACCTTGCCAGGTGCAACTCAGGGCTACGCGGAAATCCATTTGTTACTCTGGCGATTTCTTTAACATCAAAGCCCATTAGGCTATTTGAAATACTATCCGTAACCGACTTGGGAATGAAATTCTGAGATATGGAAGCGCTCCATTCCTCAATTACCTCAAGTGTGATTTCACGCTGAAACTTAGATGTATCATCCGAAAGGTATTTAAGTGATATAAATATCGACAAAGGATTTGCATTGATCAACCACACTATCGTTTCCTTAGGAATATTTAGATTCGCGATCGCGGCACCGATTATCTCAGCAAAAAAAGGTTCCCCTAATACGTCCTGATTGTCGACTACATTCCCGAATAGAACTTCGGCAGCTTTTGCCAAAAGAAAGTCTCTTATGCGCTCATGCCTAAAAAAGCAACTGCCAGTTTCATCAAAGGAAAAAAGTTTATGTTGTTCAGCTATTTGAAGTAAAATTTTATACTCTTTACTTTCAGAGCCCAACCAACTTTCCATATCATCTAAATGCGGATTCAACTTCCTCTGCCTTAGCATTTCTCTACCAAACGATGCCAGTGCACGATTTATTAAGTAAACAGGTATTTGATGCAGATCATGTATACGATGAACAATATCAGTATAATAATTTTCAATTGCCTTCTCCGACAGTCGTTCCGAAAAACCCTTCGTGCTAATCATTAGTTGCAAGCTAAGATCCAGCAATAATGGATCAAAACCAGTCCCGAATATTAATGAGTGCTTTTCCTGCTCTGTTATAACTGGAATATCTTTGTTAGTTCTTTGTTCGATAATTAATTTACAATCGTTAAACGAAAACCGTTCAAGCGAAATAACGCTGTAGTAATCCTTTTTCTTTTCTTTGTTTTGAATCGATTCCAAGTTACGTGGCCAAACTGGACAAAGTATTACTATATTCCCTTCAACCCTTCTATTATTCCATGAAATTAACTTATCAAGAATTGCGACACAACTTGGGTACTTATTAATATCGTCAACTACTATTAACGAATTTTTGAATAGAGTCCTGATATCATTTTCATGCAAATAGGTCGTTGCTCGATCAACTAATATTTGTTGACTTATTGCATCCTCCAGAGAAACAGCTTTTTCAATGATAGATGGATCAACTCTATAAGCCACCCGGCCTTCCCTTAATACGGAGCGCAAAATCATATAACAAAATGCGCTCTTCCCAAAACCTGATTCACCAGTTAATAAATTAATGGTCTTGGCAGAGGCAGTGAGTTGCTCCTTAACCCTCTCTTGCCTTGGCACATTGGCTAAGCTGGCCTCGCTTAAATAATTCTCACGGCCATACCTTTCAATATTAATCAATAAAATATCTTTCAACAATGAAGATGAAAGCCGATCCGCATTAATTCCTAAAAATTTTTGCCGAAGATATTGTCCTTCTGGGTCGTGGTCCAAAAAAGGAACAAAGTCCCTCTGTTCTAATATTATTACGTTTATAAAACTTTCAGTATTGTACTGTTTAACTTTAAGATGTAACCGATCATCAACCCTACAGTTATGAACTAAATAAATGCTAAATTTGAAATCAGGAGAAGCCTTATGAATCTCTTTAGCTTGACCTATACCTTTGATTAAATCACCTTTAGTCATCGATGGGGCATCGCCATCATATAGCCATTTAGTCGCGAGATCTTTAATACCAGTAGTAGTAATATGAACAGTCGCCATATGATTCTTACCAACAAAGCAAAAACCATCTACCAATGATTTTATAGTTTTCCCACCATCATTTATCCCGGTTGGAATGTAATTCGCTAATTCGGGAACCAACTTTCTCAACACTGGGTCACAAAATTTTTCAAACGCTGTACCATCCATTCCCTGTAGTAAAGTCGAAGTAGAATACATTTCGCAAATATTCACCGTGGTTTCAATATGAACTTAAACAACTCACTCTAAATGATATTATAGACTACTTTCTGAACCATTTATAATGCATTTTTCTTAGAATAGCCAGGCGGACTTGCCTTAAATATAATTCCTGCCTGTTTCTTGTCATTTGCAAAATCGAACGCTTGAGCAATATCCAGTTGATTTACTGGCAAATCTACTACTTGGGAATTTTGCATTCTTTGACCTTGATATCTGTAAATTGTCCGTTCATTGCTATCCTGATAGGGAGAAATAACGATAGACCCACCATAAAATCCAGTATTACAAATAACCACATTGCAATAAATCATTCTCGCAAGTGCCTCCGCCATATGTAAATAACTATTCAAATCTTTATTTAGAGAAATAATGAAAAGATGATGTATTCTTCCTTGATAAAGCAATATTCTTTCAATATCAAAAATATCAGAACATATCATCAATCCAAAGTTACCAATATCCGCGCTTTGAAATATTAGCATATTCCCTTCAGAAAATTCAGAAGACTTGCCATGTTTCAGGTTAGCAAACATCTCCCTTTCCATATAAGTAAAATATGACTTACCAAAATAGAAACTCGTCAATTGCGTTGATCTAAGTGACAGATCTCCCCAGCTATTTGGCAATGTCAAAATTCCTCTGTTCCTAATTCTATTTGGTAAGGAAGGGTGAAGCAAAAAATCAATTCCAGAAATTATCATTACATTGTGTCGCTTACTTATGTTCTTTATATTTGAAACTCTATTCAACGGCAAATGCAGTTCCGGAATAAGGATAATCTGAGGCTTAGCTCCATTAGCCATGATTTGATTAATTCCGGAAAGTATCTCTTGCCAGACCCTATCTGCGACCAATGGAGACAGATTCAAGTCGTACGGCTTTGTTCCCAACAAACATTTGGATCAACTACCGGCTGAATTAACCCAATCTTGAGTTTATCGTTCATAGTTCCTGCTAAAATTATTATTTACCTTTGTTAGCACAGCAATGTCAATTTTCACTAACTGCCTTGCCCCCTTTGATCACCCGACACCTGATACCTTTCAAGATTCTTCCTAACAACTTTCAATTGCTCAACAAATTCCGAAATTCCATTTATTGACTTCCCCGTGTTCAATTGAATCCCTATATTCCCGTTAAAATAATCAATATCTGTTTTTGAAAAAATATGACTGATTAATATCCTTGTATCTGATGACACTGTTTCAAACTCAAGTGCTTGAGCACTTCTTGTAAATACTTCATCAATAAAAAGCAGTTTATTGCTTGTGGTTGGCCAAGTAAAGTTCTTAGACAATAGCTTTGTAAGTAATACGGTTAGACCAATAATGGTTAATAATTCTGCATTCCCAAATAAATTATTAACTGGATTTGTTCCCCACATACTTGAAACCGGTATATACCTAAAGTCATTAAGCATCTCATCCGCATCCGCTAATTTTAATCTATTCTTCCTAATACGATTCTTCCATTTCCCCAAGTAAGAAATGAATTCTCAAGCCATATTTTTGGCACCAAATAATTGGCTGGATGTATATTAAAATACTCTCTATGGCTTGTTTTAAATATTGATCTATCAAATTTCTCAGTCTTCTGCTTAATTCGCTTATATGAGTCCATACTTTCCATAATACACTCACTAATCTGTATTATTATTTCAATTGCCGTCCATTCCGACAACCTAGGATCAACCCAATTACCTTTGTGAACAGAAGTCATTTCAATACATCGACCTATCCACTGATCTAACGTAAGATAACTTGATAAATCTCGCTCAAAAACTTTACTCAATTTCTGATAGATGGGAGTTTTTAAATTAACAAACTCGCGAACCGTTTCAAAAGCATCGAATAAAAAGCCGCCTCGTTCTTTAAACTCCATTCATGGACACGGTTTTTAGCTGTGATATTCGACTTAAATATTTGTCGCCATTTAACCACATCTATTTCTCCAGGATATAGTGATAAAATATTCCAAGTGATAGGCTTACTCAGACTTTGAGATCGATAATTCTCAATCCAGTAGGCCTTTCTAACTTGCTCAGGTATATTATTCAAAACATACCATAATTCTTCCTCATTAAGCTCTAATTTATGTCCACGATCGGCAAGTTTTCGGATCTCTTTAACAATTGACAAGTTATCATTTCTTAGGAAATCCTGAGGTTCTTCACCCAGCAATGTAAAGAACGCCTGCCTTGAACTCTCGAAAAAATGAATAGTTTCAGTTTCAAATGGAAAATTGCCATTTGGAGGATCTTCTCGCTTAACTTTTGTAATATCTAAATTCAATACGCCTAAACAGAATCTCCGACATTTATAGTCTTGCCAAAAAGAAAGCCTTTCAGAAATCAATACGTTAATTGCAGAAACAAAAGAATTTTGTATACAAAGCAATAAATAACATTTTAGAAAAGTATAGCTTAATACGTGAAGTGGGACTTTCTCCGCAATGTTAAACAATTGATCTAAGTTGCTTGAACCCGTATTTAACAAAAATTGCACTCCTCTTTTCCAAAGCTTTATCTTGTCAGGATTCTCCTTGATTGCCTTTAATATTAACTTTTCAATTCTATTTACTCGTTTCTTATAAATTGAAAGCTCCTCTGAAAATCTCAAATCCTGCAATTCAGAAATAGCTTTATCTATTTCTTCCGGCGCTAAAATTGCTTTTTTTTGCTTGGCTCTCTCTTTTTCAACTCCTCATTCAACAAACTCAATGCAAGGTCCCTGGCTTCTTGAAAATTGTCAGGCAAAGAAAAATCCAGCCTCCTGAAATCTGGATTTATGAAATTTGCCATTTGTGCCAATCTTCCAGCCGCAAATGCCATTCTCGTATCTTTCCTCATCTCGGAATCAGGAAAATTAGAAATCAGGAACTGCTCTAGATCAACTTGCACTTTTTCCAACTCCTCATTAGTCGAAAGTTCAAAGTCTTCCTCATTAAGCATGGATACTTTCTCTAATGTCTGTGTCATAAGCGGCTCTGGAAACTCCACATCTATCGAAAAATCATCCTTCTTATCAGGATCCATTTCGCCCTCTCTGAAAGCATCCGCAGGACTTAACTTTTCCTCCTGAATTTCAATTCCAATTCCAAAGCTCTGTAACAATCCCCGATAAAAGATGAAAAATTCATTTAACGCCTCCCATGACTTTCCTAAAACTACATGATCATCGACATACCTAAAAACCGCTACCTTTCGGTTCGCATCAATCCACTTTGAAACTTCTTTATCAATCCCGTACATAGCTACGTTTGCCAGTACTCCAGCAACGATCAGTCCAGTCGGAATTCCTTTGTAAAAAAGGTCTTCGCTAGATTTAACTACCTTTAAACTAATTAGATTTTCAGTACCCCAGCCTCTTTCATCGACTTGAAATAAAAGCAATCTTGAAACTAATTCTAATAACTCATCTACGTCATTTCTATCCTTGAGTATTTCGCGAAAAAACTCTACAATCTTTCTAGTATGTATAGATGGAAAAAAGTTCTTGAAGTCTATTCCAATCCAAAACAAACGTTCTAAAGGCGTGTCGTTATCCCAATATTGACCTGACAAATATTTTTTCTTTATCCACCCCTTCTCGAGCTCATATATTTCCTCTTCTTTTACATCATCAAAACTAGATGTTTGAGAAGAAGTGCCTTGGGACATAGCTTTGATTGTCATTGAGATATGTCGTCGATACAATGGCCATGCTTGATTCCATGTTCGATACAGGTGCTTTGACGTATTATGAACACTACCAACTTGGCGCAACATCTTTCCAGAATCACCTCCATCTTCAAACCAAATTGGTCGATAAAGCCTATTGCCATAACTCCAATCCGGCATTACAGATTCTAACTTCTCACCTAGCACATTTATAAGTGCTATCCACACAAGTTGATCATCAAGACTAACTTTAAAGTAGTGGCGTATTCTTTCGCCTGAACTACCGTTGGTTTTAGGAAATGGCAATAATTGAATCGGCGACGGAAAATACTCCCCGCTTTCAATTTTATTCCTCAACTCTGGAATTCTACTTGCAAGGCAGGCTTCATATGCACTTAATTCAATCGGATTGTACCACTCATTACATTGCTTCAAAATATAGTTGAGCTTCTTGAAAGCAAAATAAAAGTTTTCTCTATCTAAAAATTGTTCAAATAAATTTGGCATAGCGATTAATTAGTGGCTCAGCTTATCACCCAATTCTATATGCTCTTTAATTACTGATCTCTGAAACTGATCCTTAATAATTCTGTTCATTCTTTCCAAAAGTCCTTTACGTACTGATTCGACATTTACGCCTCTACTTCCTCTTCCTTTTCGAATCTCAAGGTTACATTGCAACTCTGCCGAAGGTTCAGTTAAGCCATTCCTAAATTCCAATTGAACAACACAATTGCCTGTATGGCTTGCATGATTAAATTTATACGCTATTTTCACACTTTCCATCAACAGAGACATTTTGTATTCCGGATTGAAGTAATGAATTGTATCTAATTCACTCCCTCCAATCCTAAGCTCTGAGACCTTATCCTTTAGTGAGTACAAATCGGCTGGCATCCCATTTGTTATTGAATTATCTGGCTTAAATACAATATACTCTAACTGAGCATTTTGAAAGAACGGGAAAAATGGCGTGGCATCTGTTTGCAGAAATCCCAATAAGAAATTGATCCTCTCGGTATTTCCTGAAAACGATCCAAACTTTATTGATAAAAACTCGGATTCAATTAAATTATTTTCGATTAGCCCCTTTTCAACATTCTTAAATACCGAACTTACATACTTATAAGATTCTTTCGATGTGTAATCCATACGTACATTCAGATCGCCATCCCTTAGCTCAAAATATAATGCTGCATCATTTATTTGCTGGCCGGTTATCAGATCTTTGGTTGTATTTGTCTTCTCAATTCTAAATTGCACCCTTAATGCATCCTCGCCAACATCCTCAAAATGGGGCATTTCTAGCAACCTACAGTTTGATGGCAAATGCCCATCGAGGTTTCTATAAATTGTAGAGCTTATTTTTGAAATACTTTCAATTTCCTTCACTAGCCTTGCACTTCTAGGAACTGATTTTACTTTATCCTCTTTTACTTTCAGCATATACTTTAGAACGTCTACTTCTTGAGGCGACAGTAATAACGTAGACAAAAGAGGGACTGTTTCTGCCTTCACCGTTTTACCTAGATAAATACCTTTTCTTGTTAGAAAGGATCGAATATCTTTATCACTAAGGGCTGTAGAATCAATAATTGGTCGCATCATTTCTCCAAAAGGCAAAATTCTTTCTAGATTATCCTCAATTGAGCTAGACTTCACCTTTTGAAGTTTTAAAGTTGCTCTTGTACTTGCCTCGTTGGTTATTACTTCTGATTCTCTTAAAGTTACAAAGTCAAAATTTCGAATTCTACGTACCGTAATTTTCTTTGTAAATGACTGATCCTTAAATGATTGCTTAACAAAATTCACCTCGTTTTCATGTCTCGTAGCATGATAATCATTAAAAAATATTGTTATAGAATTAGCAAGCCCGCAAATCTTATGTGCGAACCATATTATTTTACTCAGGGAATTCCGATTGAATGGCTCGTCGCAGAAAAGCAATATTGAAACTGTGTCTCCATCAATTACTATTGGTAGGATAGATGAATTGATATACTGAATAGGCATTATTTCGCCTGCGACCATGACTTCATCCGTATCATTATTCCTTCCTGTATGTGGATATAAGAACTTAATTGAGTTGCCTGGAAAAAGTGTTTGTGCAGTACTAATCGCGCTGAAGACAAAAGAAGCCTTCCTATTATCAATTAAAAATATGCTATCATAATTTCTTGCCTTCAATTTAGGCATGACTAAATTTTCATCTTCCAACAAATCATCACTTACTCTATCAATTATGCTGACCTTTGCTTCATCCGGATCAGAAGAAATCCAGAATATTACTCCCTTATAGACGATTTCTTTATTAGTTGTAAATGATGGTGAAAGATTAAAATCATCAGGTGCGCATTCTATTGCATCCGCCATTTCTTGTAAAAATGAAAAGACATTACTCTTAGAAGAGTATTCATCCAAATTGTGCTTTGAGGAACATAGAACTACATCTAGATATCCATGATTCAGTGGGTTTTCATAGGAAAAGAATCCATCAATGTTATGAGTCGTACGTTCTCCCTTTGATACATGTTTATGTCTCAAACCGTTGTTGCAAACAAACTGGGCATTTTTGACTAAAGGGTTCCAGCCCACTATTTTCAGGAAATTTTCCATGATTGTTTCTCCGTCTGCTCCGGTTTTAACTGCAGTTTCTCCACCTCTCATTTTTAGAATAATTTTGATTGTTATAAAATTTGGGGCTTTTCGTGGAGATATGGAAGGGGCGTATTTAGCTATAATTTAATATTAAACAACTATAAATTAAATTTAAGAAACATATCAATACGAAGTATCTTTATGGCAACAAATCCGTCAAATTGCATTTAAATACCCGTGCCATTGCCTCTAGATGGCGAATGCCATAACATATACCTAGTTGGCCATTTTCAATGTCAGATACAAATTCTTTAGTGGCCCCTAGCTTTTCGGACAATTCACTTTGCGTTATCTTCAATTGAACGCGCTTTTCCTTAGATATTCTAATAATATCATTTTCAATATCCGTCAATGTGGCCAAACCTACGCTATATAAGTCAGTCAACGAGATGTCTAAAGCCTCGGCCAAGACCTCCATTACAGCAATTGAAGGGCTAACTTCCCCCTTTTCGATAAGATTTATATGACTATGCTCCATGTCAGCAATCGCCGCAAGTTTTCGTAGACTTAATTTACGAGACTTTCTAACAACCTTTATTTTTTCGCCAAGAGACACTTTTCTTATTCTAAGACTTTTCATAATTGAAAAGTCTTAGAATACAAAAATAATTTTGTAGTAAAATTTTACTACAAATGAAAAAAACAGTAATTTCGATTAATTTGCAGACCTAAGATATTAGTAGCTGCTTCTGAATCTCACCTGGGAACCTAGGAAATTCAATAGGGATGAGAGGAAGGAGGAAGCTCACGTCTCGGCGTGGGCTCTTCTTGCTCGTCCCACACCCTCCTAGGGGTCCCAGGCGACAGGTTGAGTTCCGCGCCTTTTTTTTGTGCGCCGGTACCCCAACCCCTAAAAAACCGGCCTTATGCAAAAATCCGCCTACATCAAGGAAAAGGTAGAGGAGTTAGCCAGGCTTCTCCTCCCACTAGGAATCTCCCATATCACCATCTACATCACCGGTAGCCGGGACTTGTTTTCGCCCGCCCTTCCCATCTCCCGCCTCCCGTTCAACGGCGGTGAGCTCCTATTCCAGAGATGAAAAACATTGGGAGATCCCAATAACTGTCATTATTAAAGCCACCTCCATCTGAAATTAGATCCATCGTATTAATCCGACGCTATATGACAAACAAGAAAAACGAACTGAAATCGGTATCGCAGTATTTCAAAGACCTGGAGGATAAATTCCGGAAACGGGTCTGTAAGGAACTGGCCTGGAAGAAATCCACTTTCCAGCGAAAACAGAAAAGCCCGGCCAACTTCAGCCCGATAGAACTGGAAACTATCAAAGGAATCGGCTGGGAAATGGCCGACGAGCTTCGCCGCAAAATCGCTAAATAACTGATTATGGAAGAAACACCTATTCAAGAGGAGCCCCGCCGCCGCGGCCGTCCCCTAAAAACTGAGCGCCAAATCCCCGATCACCCGGAAGACTTCATAAGTTATTATCGAAACTCGTCCTTCATCGAGCGGGAAAAGATCATCCGCGCGGGAATAACCAAAAGGCAATTCGTTTGCCTGAAGGAAGTACTAAAATTCGATTATGACACACTCGCTGCCATGATGGGAGTAACTACCCGTACCCTTTTCCTCCGGAAATTAGACCAGTCGTTCAGCCGGATGATGAGTGACCGGATCGCCATTCTGCTGGAACTGTATTGCTACGGTCTGGATGTATTCGGTGAACACGAACTACTGCTCGAATGGCTCACCACTCCCAACGAAACCTTACTGGATCAGCGCCCGATCGACATCCTGCATACCCATCCCGGCTTACTTGAAGTAAGGTCAAGACTCCATCGCTTATGTATCGGACAATTCTAAAACAACATGAAACTCTACCGCCTCGCTCATAAAGACCTTGCATTCCAACTGGAATATAACCCGCTGCTTGGATGCGTTTCGAATGGGAAGCACCCCTTCTTTTGCGCTTTCGATTCTGTCGCATCCGCAATTCTGGAAAGCTGCGGGCATCGAACGCTGGGAAAACTGTCCCCTAATCTCTGTTTCCTCGAATTTCGGCTACCGGATCATTGTTGGATTTCCACGATTCACGATGAGGCTATATTAGACCCGACTAGCGGAATATTCAGTGGGAGTCCTGGCGCCAAGGCGCGGCAATTCCTCCAAGATAGGAAAGCCCTCGTGGCAGCATTCCCCTCCCTTCATTGGCAGCACCAGTTAAATTACCTCATCAATCCCCGCCATCCCCTATTTAAAGAAATCACTATAACCAAGATACTCCCCTGTATTTAGGTCAGCGGCCATATCCCTTTTTCCTTAGTCTTTCCGCTTCCCGAACCATTTGCCAATACCGCTCCCGGTCTTCTTCAACCTGGAGAACACTATCCCTTACATTTTCCGGATCGGATTTCACCAATTTCTCCGCTCGCATCAAGGCGGAATAAAGCGAGTCCTCCGGCAAAAGGCGCAGATAACGAATTTGGGTATCTGCATCCCTATACTCTTTTCCCGCTCGGGAAGATTGAAACCAACCACCTACGGCAACCGAAAATCCGATCAGCAAAGCGAAAGCCGCCCACAAAATTTTGGGAAAATGGTGGTGATGCTCCTGCTGCAACGGCTTCGCCAAATCATGCCGGAGCTGCGCCACAAGTCCCCGCACTCCTCTAATTTCCTGCGATAATCGCCCCACATCGAGGGAAGACGTTTCGAGGCTTTTCAGCAATGAATTGGCGGTACGATCCATGACTTCCACCTTTGTCATCGCGGTTTTGATCTCCGAAATCACCCCAGTCTGTCGCCCCATATCCTCCCGGATCTCATGCAGATCCTTCGACATTATATTCACAAACATTTCATCCATGACATACTATTTTAACGACTTAAACCATTACGTTTCTTTTTCTTCCTGGCCTCCTGCAACAGTTCATACGGGATTTGATTATTGACATACTCCGGTTTAAACAACTCCTCCAGTATGCCCGTGAAGACAGACGTTACTTCTTTTACAGGCATTTCCTTAACAAAAGAAAACCCGGAGGAGGATCGCTTAAGGAGAATCAACCGGGGGCTATTTCTAGATTCCTGAGAAATACGCTGTTGGGATGCCATAGCTTTCTGAAGGTTGGCAAGGGAAAACCTCCGGTCAACAGCACTCCCCTTGAAACAAAAATCCCCGACCTTAAAGCTGATCCCCTGCGGCTCGCGCGTACCGCTGCGGAACTTGATCACCGTTTCAACGCCCCTCACTTTCAGCCGCCGCGCCAATTCGTCCAGGTTGGAACATCCCTTAAGGCTGCTGGTGATGGCGGAATAAATCCGGTACCGGACTTGCTCCGGCTGGCTCATGGCGTTGATCTGTATACAGGAGATATCCTTCTTTTCTGCTGGCCGTAAACCGAAACCCCGGGTCAGTTCCTGGGCGGCTGCTTTCGCTCGCCTGCCGATTATGCTATCGGATATAGCCTTGCCCCGGAAGTTGACCCGGTTGGCGA
Source organism: Chitinophaga sedimenti (assembly GCF_023156195.1). Taxonomy (GTDB): domain Bacteria; phylum Bacteroidota; class Bacteroidia; order Chitinophagales; family Chitinophagaceae; genus Chitinophaga; species Chitinophaga sedimenti. The sequence goes on along the minus strand of NZ_JAKUKA010000001.1, from coordinate 3,896,201 downwards.
TAATGTGAACATGTGGGTGCTCGGTGTCGGTGTGGCGGATGATTGCGAACTGGGTTTCGACCATCCCGATCCTGTTCAGGTAATTCCTGGCCAGTTCTCCCATCAATTCATCCCTCACCTTTTCGCCCGGAGGAAAACTAAGGACGGCATGAAAACAGGGCCGGGAAATCGTCCGGCGAAGCTCGGCCTGCGCCTCGAAATCGTCCGCCATCAATCGTGGGCAATGATCCCGGATTCCATCTGCGGACAAGACATACGCCCCGTCTTTTCCCAACACGTACTGGCAGGTCCGCCGGAAACTGGCGCTGCTGATTACCTTACTGATCATCCCGCAACCGCTTTATTTGCCCATCGAAGAAGGCGATAATGTCCGCCAGCTTGGTGTACAGCGGAAGAATTCCTTGCCGGTTCACCGCCCGGGCAACCTGGTTCAGGTTTGTAGAAATACCGATCACCTCCCGAAAAAAGGTGTGGTCTTTAAGCTGCGGCCGTGCGATTATCCTTCCTTTTATCACGGCGTCCCGGATAAATTGCGCCAGGTTTGTTCCTGCTTCCCGGGACTTTCGCGTCAAAATATAGAACTCCGCATCGGTGAGCCGTATGCTGACCCTTCTTTCTCTTATCACCGGCAATCGCGGCCGTCCACCTTTTTACTATCGCCCATCGTGCACAATTATCCGGTTCAAAAATCCCCCTTGCGACCAACGGGAGCAAGGGGCAAGCGGTTTTCGGCATCCGAAAACACCGCTTGCAATTCCAATATCCGCCACGGTGAGGCAAAAACACACGGCCGCCGTTACCGGATCGCATCGTGGTTGAAAACCTTCGGATTCTCGACGCCGTGGCGGCGCAGATTGGCCTTCAGGTTCATCCACAACTGGATGTTATAATCCGCGATCTCCTCCAGATCATTGGCGGACAGGTTGTGAACGTTGATCACTTTCCCGTCGGGATCGTTGGGCCCTTCGGTGCCGGAGAAGGAAAAAATATTCGGCGCGCAGCCTTCCCCAATCTCCAGTCCTTTGGAAATCGCAATGCTACTGCCATACAATCTCACCTGCCTGCCGCTAGCCAGCGACAGCAGCTTCTTACGCAGTTCTGCCATGTCAATAAATTTTTGAGCTAAAAGAATAGATCAGCGGATTCTCCGGCCGGGATTCCGGAGTTGGTTGGAGTTGTCGTCACCGGGAAATTTCCGCTGGAGTTCCCGGGCCAGTTGTCGCGCATCCGAAATTTTGGGATAGACCGACACGAACCATTCATTCAGATCCTTCGCTCCATCATAAAATGCGCTTCCATCACACGCAGCCGGATGCTCTTGGATAACTTGTTCTGTTGCCCGTCGACCTGCTGCATCGTGATCGAGATACAAGGTTACGGAGGAATACTGGCGGATAAGCGGCAGACTCTCCCGAAGGAAAGCGACTGTGTTCAGGATGAGGAAATTTGATGGAGAAAGGTCGAAACGTTCCTGTAGCATTTTGAAAGTAAGGAAATCAAAACAACCCTCAAATACCCGTAGTGCCGGCGAGTCAACAGGTATGAATGTAGTCGCTTTCGGAGAATTGCTCAATTTGATTTGGGCATTCCGCAACTCAAAACCACCTTTGTCATTCTCAAAACCGATCGCATAATAATTCCGGTTGTCCAACCTATAAATGACCTCCCGGCAATATCTATTCGCCATTTCAAGAGAAATACCACGGCCGTTGAGATAGGCGGCTAACGCCGGGGCAGAGATCGGGCGCGTATCGCGGATGGATATTTTTGCTCCTCATTGGAAATCGCGGCCGGGGCAGGATGGTGTAGCCCAATTTGACCATGAAAGGAAAATTCATCATCGAATTTAGCCAGGAAGGTAGGAATATCACATTTGTATAACGCCATTCCCAAATCGATGATCGTTCCTCCAACCCATTCACCAAAATCGAACCATACGTTCTTGTGCCGGTCCACTTTGAAAGAAGCCGTCTTCTCCGACCGCAAGGGCGACAGATACCAGCTTCCCGCTCGTTCTTCCGCTCGGGTGTGAATCCTAGCGAAGCGAGGAACTCCACCAGGTCAAGCTTCTTCACGTCTTCAATGTTTTCGCTCATAACGGTTGTTTTTCTGATTCAAGTAAAGGGGATTCGCTGCCGTGGAAACGCAGGCGCTTAATGTCCTCCTCCAGCTCCGACCGGTAAAATACCTTTTTCCGTGGACCGAGGTCATGCCGGCGGACGACCGCCGCTTCCACGTACTTCCGGAGCGTCGGTTTGGACACGCCCGGGAACTTACACGCATCACGAATGGACAACGGCGTTTCCGAGACTTTCGGGGCCGGGAAACAGTTCTTCAAACAAGCGATCACGATGGACTCGATGAAAAGCCGGGCCTCGTCCAGGCTCAATCCCACAAAATGCAATTGACTCATAATCCATTTTTTTTGTTTCATGGGCAAATTGCAACCGGGGCGCACTGGAATAAGGCAAATAGCAGCAACGAACAGAAAAACCAGCAAATGATTTGAAAAAAGACGCAGTTCACTTGCCCTTCCTTTTCACTAAATAACTGTCTATCAGATGAATAACAGGCTCCACCGCCCGGCGGGCCTTCCGCTCTTTCTGCCCCTCAATGGAGGTATTGATCCCATTAAAACCAGCAAGTTTTTTCCTGCACCATCATAATATGGACCATCCGGTCGATAACATCCCATGTAACGACCAACCCGTGCTGCTTGAGTTCCCGGAATATCACCCAGTAATATTGCTGATCCGCCAGCTCGTTCCGCAAAAGTTCTATCACCGGCGCCCCACCTTCGCGGAAAGCTTTCCGGAAATCCTCAAACTCCTTTGCTTCCCGAAAATGCGGCGTAAATAATTCATAAAGCCCTTGGATCACCTCGTTTTGCTGGCTCGCCGCCAGGTCGTCGGATAACTTTAAGTAATTATATTGACTGGCTTCCCGTTGCCGCTTCGCGGGTTTAGGTTCAGTGATGATGGGTTCCGGCACGGTTCCACGGTCGGACAGTAGGGCCTGGACGTGGGAAAGCATTCTCGCCCGTTGCGCCCCGTCGATCTCCATGATCTTCCGGAATTCGTCGCATTTCAGGAAGTTGGTTTTCTTCAACAACGCCCATTGCTGATAATAGTCGGCGGATTTCAGGTCGTATTGATAGGCGTGGGGAAACTCATTCAACTCCTGTTCAAGGAAACGGAGCTGATAGGTCTGCAACTTTTCCAACGCCGGGAATATCTGGATGATCCAAATCGAATCCACGGAGATTGAAGTACAAATACCGGTTGAACCAATGAAAATGCAACAGGAAGGTTTCGAGGTGGAATTTATAAGGACACTTGAGAAAGGAAAGACAATAGTGATTGTGCAGGGCGAAATGCGCCAGTTTTTCGAAATCACGTCCGATCGTGAAAGCCTGCTTCTTTTGGTCGTCATAAGGCACGTCCCTTATAAATGCGTTGGTTTCCTTAATACGCACATAGAACGGCACATCCTTAACATCATCGAGGTGGGTCATGGTGTAAGGTTTTTCGGGGGATATGATGTATGAATATACGAAAATCGGCCGTCAGGGGCAAACGGCCACCGGGTTAACCACGGAGCTGGTTGTCTTGGAGGTAGCGGGTCACGTAATCATCGACGGAAATGCCGCTCCCTTTGTCGTATTGCTTCATGCATTGCAGGATGTCGGATTTGCGGAATGTAATGCTTTCCTAGCTTGGAGTACGGCAGTTCTCCACGGGAACATTTACTATACACGAGGCTCACATCGATCCGGAGGAAGTCCGCGACCTCCCTGGCCGACATAATGTGTTCCTCCTGCGGAGGCTGTCCCGTACCGCGGGCCACTTCCACCAGTTCAGACAACATGGCCTTCATCTCCCGGATGTCCGCCTCCATGTTTTCAATCCGCTGTTCCAATTCCTGCGTCATCATTCGGTTTCGGTTTAAGGTTATAGTTGAGCTTCATCGCCGCCTTCACCCGGTTTGAGTCGGGCACCTGCGCGTAGATCTGCGTGGTCTTGACGTGCTTATGGTTGAGCATCTTGCTAACGACATAAATATCTTCGCCCTTCTCGATCAGGCTGGTGGCGTATTTATGCCGCCAGTTGTGAAATTTGGCCTTGTCCTTCATCCCCACGCTCGAAAACCACTCCTTCAGCTTCGTCCGGGTGCGGCTGTAATTCAGGTCGGGAAAGACCAGCGCATCCTTCTCCCCGCGCGGCCCCAACAAATCGACGGCCTGCTGGCTGACGTAATGCTTGAATGACCGCTCCGGCTTGGGATCGATGATGTGAAAGTACCGTGCTTCCTGCCCGTTGGAATAGTGAAGGTCGCCCCATTTGAGAATCCGCAGCGCACTGAACCGGAACCCCGTCATCAGCGCGAACAGGGACGAACGATAAACGAGCTCGTCCTCGCAGGGGTTATCCAGCAGGAGCTGCAATTCCTCGTCGTCGATGATCTCGCGCGGCGAATCGACGTTGCTGATACGCGGCACCCGGAGCGTATAATCCTCCTGCAAATACTTGTCGCGAAACGCCGTCTGCACGATCAGCGCAAATTTATCGTAGTAGGAAGCGGCGGAGTTCTGATTGAGTTTGACCTTCTCCGATTTCAGTGAAGTCGTCGAAAGCAGAAAGGCTTTGAACTTCTTGAGAAATTCTTCGTCGAGGTGCCGGAAACGGAAATGATCCCCAACGAATTTCTTAAGGTATTTGATCGCCGTTTCGTAATGCATGGTATCTACCTTCTCCCGCTGCTTTGCGCGGATGAAGTTGAGGGCATATGTATAGAAGTCCGCCTCCAGCGCGTCCTGGTTGAAAAGCCCGTTAGCCTCCAGCATCAATGCGTTCATCCGTTTGAGATAGATCTTCTCCGCGATCTCCATGCAAAGGCTGTTCTCCTTCTTCTGTAAGGAAGTCACCGGGTTCTTGTACAGGTACAGCCCCAGCTTCTCGCGCCGCGTGTACGCTTTTTTCTGCGGGTTCCACACGGCCGGGAAGTAGTCAATATACAGGCTGAGCCGCCCGCTCTTCAGTTCCGTCGATCTCAGTTTTCCTCTCATACCGTACTGTATTTACGAACGATGAATTGAATAACCGTTTCCCGGTGGAACAATAGGTTCCGCCCGATCCTGATCTTCGGAAACTCCGGGTCTTTGATCAGCCGGAAAAGCGTCCGCTCGCTGAGGTTGGTGACCTGGGCCAGTTGCTGGATAGTGATCAGGTCTCCCATCCCCGCCGGAGCTTCCGCCTTCACCGCGCCAACTTTTTCAACGGGCGGCGAACTGTCTACAACTGCCGGGGCCTCCACCTTCTTCAACCGTTCCCGCTTCTCCCGCAACTTGTAATTCCGTTGCGCGCAGATCAACGAACAATACTTCGTCGTCGCTTTTTGCGCGATGAAGATCTCGTTGCAATGCTCGCAGACTTTCTTGATCCGTTGGTTGCTGCTCATGGACAAAAAGTTAAGTGTTCGAAATAGGCAAAACTGACCGGGAAAGACGCGAAGTGTCAATAACCGCCAAATACTGCCTTATACTGACAACTTCTCCTTATCTCCCCATCACGTTTTGTACTGTTTCATCTCAAAACAATACTAAGCCTTTTCAAAACACGAGCAAAATAAAACAGGAACAAAAAGGGCAATCCGCTGGATTGCCCTACTGGTATACATTACGTTAGATAAACAAAGAAAATTTAAAGCAATTAAAAACAAGCGTCTACTTCCCGATACAAAACTTCGAAAATATATAATCTAATCTATCCTCATTTGTTATATCCCCGGTAATCTCGGAAATATAATGGAGGCACCTCCTGATATCCAGTGCCAGCAAATCCCCCGGCAGTCCATTGTCCATGCCCGCCCGCACATCCAGTAGCGACCGCAGTACCTCCTGCAACGCCGCATAGTGCCGGGAGTTGGTCACCACGGTATCTTCCGTATTGATACTGCCGCTCATTACTTTATCCACCAGCGCATCTTTAAGCTGGTCGATGTGGTTATGCTGCCGTGCAGAGATGAAAAATATGTTAGGGATCTCTGCAAACTTAGCCACTGCTTCCGGCGCCAGGTCTGTTTTATTACCCACCAGCAGGTAGTTGATATTTTCGGATGTGAACATATCTACCTGTCGCTGGAGGTCTGCTGCGGAGTATTGTTGCACATCAAAAAGATAAATCACCAGTCCTGCTTCGCGCATTTTCTCAAGTGATTTTTGCACGCCGATGCTTTCTATCGCATCAACACTTTCCCGAATGCCGGCCGTATCTATCAACCTGAAGAGAATGCCTTTAATGTTCAGTATTTCTTCGATGGTGTCGCGTGTGGTACCGGCAATATCGCTTACAATAGCGCGGTTTTCATTGAGCAGCGTATTGAGCAATGTAGATTTGCCGGCATTGGGTTTACCGATAATTGCGGTGTTAACACCATTCTTTATTACGTTGCCTGCGCTGAATGAGTCTATAAGGTGTTTCACCACACCTGTAGCCGCAGTTACAAGTTCGTAAAACTGCGTTCTGTCTGCAAACTCCACATCTTCCTGGCTAAAATCAAGTTCCAGTTCGATGAGTGCCGAGAAACGGATCAGCTGTTCGCGTAATGCTTTCAGCTCACGTGAAAAGCCACCGCGCATCTGCTGCATCGCCGTTTGATGCGAAGCCGCCGTGTTGCTCGCGATCAGATCGGCTACGGATTCAGCTTGTGTAAGATCCAGCTTGCCATTGAGAAATGCGCGCTGGGTAAACTCTCCCGGCTTCGCCAGGCGCGCGCCGCAGAAAATGCAGGCGTCTATGATCTGTTGTTGTATGTAGGGCGAACCGTGACAGGAGATTTCTGTTACCTCTTCGCCGGTGTAGGAGCGGGGTGCGCGGAAAATGCTCACTACTACTTCGTCTATCGCCTTACCCGTTTGCGGATGCATCAATACACCGAAATGCAGCGTATGTCCGGCTGCTTCACGTAAATCTTTACCAGTAAAAAGTTTGTTGGTAATGGCGATCGCGTCGCCGCCACTTAGCCGTATTACCGCGATGGCGCCAATGCCGGGAGCGGTAGCCACTGCTACGATTGTGTCATGATGCCCTGCCAGTTTTCCTATCATATCGCTTGGAATGAATGGGCAAAATTACTATAATCGACGCAGTTTTCGCATGCTCTACTAATCCTATAGATTAAGCAAAAAATAAATCAATAAAAAAATAATGAATGTTACACAAAAGATGTAAATGTTATCAAATGCTAAAGTTTTTGTAAAAAATTGATGGGATTAATAATAAAATTTACGATTTTTGTTTCGGTGGTTATAGCATACAACAAAATTTTAACGCAGCGGTCCTCCACCACCGGGACATTTGTTTATGAGAGAAAGTTTATGGGAAGCAAAACAGTATACCTGTCCTTCTATTTTATGAGTTTATGAGTGACAATTAATGAGTGAGCAAAAAACAGAACTGTCGTAAAAACTGTTAGTGAGCGAATCATTTTGCAAACCAGAGTTTAGATCGTTTTACGCCAAATTTTTTAGGGATTTGTTTATGAGAGCCGGCGCTAAGCCGAAAATATCTATGAGTGTAGTATTTCTTTTGAACAAAATGTGAGTATAAAATGCCTGTAGTATGCTACTGGTAGCTCTCCCTATCTCCGTTTTAATTTAGATCGTCAGGATTCCTACTGGCGTAACGGAAGCGTATATCCTTTTCTTCCTGGTACAAGTCTTTGTTTATGGGTTTCCAACATCTATAGTTCTAAAATCTAAATCAAAATCTACATGAGGCAAAAATTGCTTGGTCTATTTCTAATGACGGTGCTACAGGTTACAGTAGCATATGCCCAGAACAAACAGGTGAAGGGCAAGGTTACCGATGCCAACGATGGCACTGGTATCCCGGGAACCTCGGTGATCATCAAAGGTACCAACACCGGTACGCAAACGGATGCCAATGGTAATTTTACCCTGACAGTTCCCGAAGGCAAAGAACTCATTTTCCGCTCTATCGGCTTTGGTGAAAAGACCGTAAAAGTTGGCCCCGGCGGTACTTTGAGCATTTCACTCAACTCACAAACCGGCGATCTGAACGAAGTAGTGGTGGTAGCATTTGGTAAAGCGAAAAAGAATCGCTGACCGGCGCCGTAACTTCCGTTACTGCGAAAGATATCGAGAAACGTCCTATTACCAACGCCCTCGGCGTACTGGAAGGTAGCGCGGCCGGTATCCAGGTAAACAATACCACTGGCCAGCCGGGCTCCGAGCCCTCTATCCGCATCCGTGGTTTTTCTTCTGTAAACGGTGTGAACTCCCCGCTCTATGTAATCGACGGTGTGCTGTTTGCAGGTAACATTTCCGATATCAACCCTAACGATATCGAGTCTGTTTCTGTGCTGAAAGATGCGGCTTCTTCCGCATTGTACGGTAGTAAAGCAGCCAACGGTGTAATTATCATCTCTACTAAGAAAGCGGCTAAAGGCAACGATGGCAGCATGAACGTAGTGGTGAACCAGGGTGTATACAGCCGCGGTATCAAAGAATATAAAACTTTGAACCAGAAAGATTTCATGGAAACCATGTGGCAAGGTTACCGCAACTTCCTGCGTTCAACCAATCCCACAACTTATCCAACCGATGCTGCTGCGAACGCGAAAGCTACTTCCAGCCTCGTTTCTGATTATTTATTCCTGAACATTTTTGATAAACCGGCCGACCAGCTGTTCGATGCGAACGGTAAAATGGTGGCTGATGCACAAATTCTGAATGGTTACCGCGATGATCTCAACTGGTTCGACCAGCTGGAGAGAATGGGCTATCGCCAGGATTACTCCCTGAGTGGCCGCGCTTCCGGTAAAAAGAGCAATCTTTATTACTCTGTGGGTTACCTCGATGAAAAAGGTTACCTCAAAACTTCAGACTACAAACGTTTCACAGGTAGGATCAATGCCGATATCCAGGCGAAAGAGTGGTTGAAATACGGCTTTAACGTAGCCGGTTCACACCAGAACTCTAACAACTCGCCCGGCGGTACAGGTTCCGCTGGTTCTATCGTGAGCCCGTTCAACTATGCAAGAAGCATCGCGCCGATTTACCCGGTACACCTGCATGATAAAACAACTGGTGAATACGTGTTGACTGTAGACGGTGAAAAACAATTCGACGAAGGTTCTACCACCCGTAACCAGCTGGTGGGGCGCCATACAATCTGGGAAAACCAGCTGAACAAAGACAAGGTTGTACGTAACACCCTCAGCGGTCAGTTATACCTTGACCTGCGTTTCCTGAAGGATTTCACCTTTACGGTGAAAGGCGATCTGAACGTACGCAACAGCGACAACGCTACCTACAGCAATGCTAAAATCGGTGATGGCGCCGGCCAGGGCCGTGCTTCACGCGATAACTACCGTTATAAAAACTACACCGCTCAGCAATTGTTGAACTGGGGTAAGTCTTATGGCTCACATAATGTAGATGTAATGGTAGGCCACGAAAACTACTATGAGAACATCGTAGAGCTGTATGGTTATAAAACAAAAGAAACTTTCGCCAACGAATACAGTCTGGTGAACTTTACTTCCATTACGTCGCTGACCGATCAGGAAGATAACTACCGTTCTGAAAGCTACCTGGGCCGCGCCCGTTATAACTTCGACAATAAATACTTTGTGGAAGGTTCAATGAGGAGAGATGGTTCTTCCAGGTTTGCACAGGATGTACGCTGGGGTAACTTCTGGTCAATCGGTGGTAGCTGGTTGTTGTCTAAAGAAAACTTCTTCCTGCCGGCTACTAAAATCGTAGACTATGCGAAACTGCGTGTGTCTTACGGTGAAGTAGGTAACGATGCGAGCGCGGGCCGTTATGGTTACATGGCGCTGTACAACATCGACCAGAACGCGAACCTGGCCGCACTGTACAAAAGCCAGCTGGAATCACTGAACATGAAATGGGAAACCACCGCGTCTATCTCAGCCGCTTTGGAAGCCCGCGTGTACGACCGTGTTAACTTTACTGCAGAATACTTCGACAAACGTTCCCGTAACCTGTTGTTCAACGTAAACCTGCCATTGTCTGCAGGCGCAACATCTTCTTCTGCTGCTGAAGCAGTTATCACCAAAAACCTCGGTTCTGTATCTAACAAAGGTTTCGAGCTGACGGTGGATGTGGATGTAATCCGCAACAAAGACTGGAGATGGAATGTAGGTGCGAACGCTACCTGGATGAAAAACGAAATCGTTAAACTGCCTGAGCAGAACCGTGTAGACGGTATCATCAACGGTAACTACAAATACCGGAAGGTCATGGTATCTATGACTTCTTTACTTACCAGTTCGTAGGAGTTGATCAGATGACCGGCAGCGCACTGTATGTTCCGGACAACGAGAAATACGATCCGAGCAACACCAGCGGCGACTGGCAGAAATACCTGGTAAACATCAATGGTACGAACTATACGACTTACCATACTTATGCTAAACGCGACTGGGCGGGTACAGCTATACCCAATGTATATGGTAGCTTCTCTACCGGTCTTACCTGGAAGAACCTGACACTCTCCGGTGTATTCACTTATGCACAGGGTGGTAAAACATACGACGATTCTTATCTGGGCCTGATGTCTATGTCCGGTTCCGTTGGCAACCTGCACAGCGATCTGCTGAAAGCATGGAACGGCGTTCCTGAAGGCATGACCGAAACATCTCCCAACCGCATCAAAGCTGGTGGCGTACCTGTTGTAGATTTCTCTAAGAGCATTTACAGCAACGCAATGTCTTCCCGCTTCCTGCAGGATGGTTCTTACTTCGTGATCAAAAACGTAGGTCTGAGCTACACCATGCCACAGGCACTGTTAAGAAAGATCGACTTTAATTCCGTACGCTTCAACCTGAGCGTTGAGAACCTGGCTACTTTCACCAAACTGCAGGGTATGAACCCCCAACAGCAGTTCAACGGCAGAAGCGTGAGCGCGTTCGTAACGCCTCGTGTAATGTCCTTCGGTGTTAACATTGGTTTATAACAAATAAAGAACTTAAGCGATGAATAAAATATTAAGTATAGGTTTATTGTCTTTCTCTCTGCTGGCGGCGTCCTGCGGTAAAGATTACCTGGATACCAAGCCTACGGGCGAAGTGAGCGCCGGAACGGTGTTTGAGACAACTGCCAACGCGAAACTGGCGATTAACGGTCTGGCTAAAATGATGACCCAGCAATACCTGAGCTCACAAGGCTTCAATGGTGAGGGCACCATCAAAATGTACTATGGTAACTATCCCGGCAACAACTTTTACGTGAACCTGTCTGGCTGGGCAGTAATCATCAATGGTACTTATAACGAGAATATCACCAGCATTTACTGCTACTATCCCTGGTATTACTACTATAAAATTATCGGCAACGCCAACACCATCATTACAAAAATTGATGCGGCTGCCGGTACTGAAGCAGAACGTCAGTTCATTAAAGCGCAGGCACTCACTTACAGGGCTTATGCTTATACGATGCTGGCGCAGCTTTATGGCAACCGTTGGGCTGATTCCAACAATGGTACTACTAATGGTGTAATCCTGAGGCTGGATGAGTCTACCGGCGATGCACCACTGGCTACCCTCGCACAAACGTATGCGCAGGTTTACACGGATCTGGACCAGGCTATTGACCTGTATACTAAATCTGCTAAGACCAGGACGGCTAATTACGAAATGAACATCAACGTAGCTTACGCTATCTATGCCCGTGCGGCCATTACCCGCCAGGATTACCCTACTGCCGAAGCAATGGCGGTAAAAGCAAGAACCGGTTATCCGCTGATGACGAATACAGAGTACAGGGCAGGTTTTGCCACACCTAACCAGGAATGGATCTGGAGCAGCTACGGTGCTACCGATGAAACCCTGTATTTCTATTCTTACTTCGCTTACATTGCTTACAACTCAAGCGGATCTGCTGTAAGAACCACACCTAAATGTATCAGCCGCGAGCTGTTTAACAAGATTCCCGCTACAGATATCCGTAAAGGCCTGTTCCTGGACCCGTTGAACTATACATACACCACTTCTACCGGTGTTGCTGGTACGGAGCTGAAGGCAAGAGCGTTCAGCCTGTTCCCTGCACTGCAGAGCAATGCTACACCGTTTGCGTATATGCAGTTCAAAATCAAAGCGAACGATATCCCGGGTGTTGGTAACCTGAACCACTTCCGTTCTTCAGAAATGTACCTGATCGAAGCAGAGGCCAAATACTTCCAGACCAAACCGGCTACAGAAATACAGGCGGTGATGAACGCGCTGAACAGAACTTCCGGTCGCGACGCCAGCTACAACTGTACTACAACCGGCACTGCGCTGCTGAACGAAATCAAAACTTACCGCAACATCGAGCTGTGGGGCGAAGGTTTCGACTGGTTCGATATGAAGCGCTGGGGAGATCCAATTGACCGTAAAGCATATGCGGCAGGTGGTAACTTCCTGAGCTCGCTGGCTGTGAAAATTGAGCCGAGCGCCAACAACAAATGGACATGGAAAGTTCCTCAGAAAGAAACCGACTATAATACAGCATTAGAATAGTACACTCATATTTTGATTTAGTACACAAGTTCCCGGGCCTTCGTGGTCCGGGATTTTTTTCATTAACAAATGATGAGTGGTCTGGAAAACTGCGGGGTTTAGCAAATACATGAAAAGATTTTTCCTGGCGGGACGGTAGGAGCCTTCGCCGGATATGCTTGCTGGTAAAGGGATTTAATCATCAAAATAAGAAAATAAAAGATGTATGTTTTAGGGCAGCTAAACCTAGATAAAAGTTGATGAAAGCAAAATTTTTATAAAAAAATAGTCGGCGCAGTTGGAATTTTAACAAATAATTATCGATCTTTAAATCGTGAAAAGAGCGTACACGTTAGGGATTGCGTATGGTCGTAGCCGTAAACGTTGTGCCGTTCAACTGGTAAGCAAGAGAAAACATGTCAACGGAGAAAAAGAAAATTGACTACTAAGAAGATTGTATTATTGTTTTACTAACCAAATCATAGGGTAACAGAAGCTGAATCGCTAACTTTTTTATGCAATAAAGCAAAATCGATTTAGCGGTCAAATCCAGGAAATTAGGCGTAACCTATGCCAGATGCAATAGTTCAATAATCAACTCAACCAGTGGAACCGGCCTGGCCGAACCCTTTATACGTATGAAAACGGAATAGAGATACATATAGCAAATCGCTAAATCGATTTTGCGTTATTGCTTTACCTGTACCGGGGTTGCGTGTCCTGCGCGCGCCCAGGCAATTGCTTTGCATTAATCTAAAAGACAAAAACAACGTGATATGATGATGTTCAAATCAACCAAAGTTAACACCGTGTTCTTCCCGGGCATGTTGCTGTTAGTACTGGCCAGCTGCGACAAAAAGAGGAGCGCACCTATGAGCTGCTGCCGCCTAGCCCTATTGAGCAGGTGGATATGACAGATCTTGGCGTACTCTCTGTTAATGTCGAAAACGAAGGTGGCAGAAACGCCGGCGAAGGATCTCCGAAAGTGGTCGACAATGACCTGGGATCCAAGTACCTGACAAATCCCTATCGCGACACGATGTGGATCGAGTTGAACCTGCTGGCTTCGCAGGCTATCGACGCTTACGAGCTGACGTCCGGTAACGATGCTGTCTCACGCGATCCTAAAAACTGGACACTGCGTGGTTCTAAAGACAGGATTACCTGGGTAGACGTGGATACCCGCGTTGATCAGGTATTTACCGACAGGAAAAAGACCAACCGTTACGAGTTCACCAACACGGAGTTGTACAAGTACTATCGCCTGTACATCACCAAACACAATGGTGATCAGCGTTTCCAACTGGCCGAGTTCCGCATCTTCGGTAAGCCTCAGTCTTAGTAAAGTCATTCGTACTGTTAATCACAGCTGCAGTAACAACTTAATCTCTTCAACACTTCAACTATGCTTCGAACTACATTCAGTAAGTTTCTCGTTGCCTGCACCATGCTCCTCGCAGGGTTGCTGGTAACCATGAACGTACTCGCGCAAGACGCTGTCATCAAAATCACGGGTGCCGTGAAAGATGAACTGAAGGCAGCCATGCCCGGCGTTACGATCGTCAATCTTTCCACCAGAGCGGGTACCACCACTAAAGAAGATGGTACATTTGAAATAAACGCTAAAAGAGGCGACAGCCTTTCTGCAAGAATGATCGGTTATGAACCGTTCAACTTCACTATCAGCAACATCATCCATTTTGAAATCACCCTGGCAGCTACCAATAACTCCCTCAATGAGGTGGTAGTAGTAGGTTTCGGTGAGCAAAAAAGATATCGCTCGTAGGCGCACAGTCTTCCGTTAAAGTGGAAGACATCAAAACGCCTGTGGCTAACCTGAGCGCCGCCCTGGCTGGTAGAATCGCCGGTCTGGTAGGTGTTCAGCGTTCCGGTATGCCGGGCTCCAACTCCGCCGACGTGTGGATCAGGGGTATTTCTACTTTCAATGGTTCCGGTAACTCCGCATCTCCATTGATCGTAGTAGACGGTGTACAGGGTCGTGACCTGAACGCATTTGATCCGGAAGACATTTCTTCTTTCACTATCCTGAAAGATGCTGCTGCCACTGCCGTATACGGTGTGGCTGGTGCAAATGGTGTAATCCTCATCAATACTAAAAGGGTGTACCTGGTAGACCTAACCTGATGTTTAACTACAACCAGGGGATTACCGCTTTCACCAAGGTGCCAGAACTGATGGACGGCGTTAGCTACATGAAACTCCGTAACGAAGCGCAGGTGAACTCCGGTATGAAACCTGAGTATTCCAACAACTACATCAACGGTACTATCAAACAGGAAGATCCTTATTTGTATCCTGATGTAGACTGGATGGAAGCCCTGTTCGGCAACACTGCCATGAACCGTCGCGCTAACTTCAGCGCACGTGGTGGCTCCGACTTCGCTAACTATTACACTTCACTGGCTTACTACGAAGAGGAGAGCCTGCTGAATACAGATGCACTCCAAAGCTACGATGCAAGCACCCGCTTCCGTCGTTACAACTTCACTACCAACGTTTCCATGGACTGGACCAAAACGACCAAATTCGAATTGGGTGTTCAGGGTTATGTAACACAAACCAACCTGCCTGGTATTAATCCGGAAGAAGCATTCGCCAACGTAATGCAGACCAACCCGGTATTGTACCCGATCATGTATCCGGGTGGTATCGTTCCGGGCGTTAGTTCCGCGGGCGCACAGCCAAACCCGTATGCGCAGGTTACACAGACTGGTTACCGCAACGTATTCGGCAACCAGATTTATTCTAATGCCCGCCTGACACAGGACCTGAAATTCTGGGTACCTGGTTTGAGCGCCAGCGTAATGTATTCTTTCGATGCATTCAACAGCCACACGATCGGTCGTACCCGCAACCGCAGTACTTACCTGTTGAACAGGGTAGTACCTTACCTGGATAACGGCGACATGAACCTGAAGCTGATTTCCCAGGGAACTAACGATCTGGCTTACTCCAGGGAAAACAACGGCCGCAGGGCTAACTACTTTGAGGCTGGCCTGAACTACACCAAGCAATGGGGTTCCGCACATAACGTAACTGGTATGATGCTGTTCAACCAGCGCGAAAGGGTAGAAGCATTCGCTGGTAGCGTTACAAGCTCACTGCCTTTCCGTAACAGAGGTGTGGCCGCAAGGGGTACTTATTCTTATAAAGACAAATACTTTGGTGAGGTGAACTTCGGCTTCAACGGTTCCGAAAACTTCCTGCCTGGTAAGAAATACGGTTTCTTCCCTGCATTCGGTGTGGGTTGGGTAGTGTCTAACGAAGACTTCTTCGAGCCGCTGAAAGATGTAGTGTCCTTCCTGAAAGTACGTTACTCTGATGGTTTTGTAGGTGATGGCAGCGGTGGTAACCGTCGCTTCGGCTTCCTGACCATTGTTAACACCGGCGCTGGTGGTTACAAATTCGGTTCCGGTACACAGACCACTTCATTCGGTGGTACCAACATCGACAGCTACGGTACAGATATCACCTGGGCGAAATCACACAAACAGGATCTGGGTCTGGAATTCAACCTGTTCCGCGACAAACTGACCGTTGTAACAGACGTGTTTAAAGAAAGACGTAGCGGCGTATTCCTGCAAAGGCAATCACTGCCCGGTTACGTTGGTCTGAACAGCGATCCATGGGGTAACTTCGGTATCATCGAAAACAAAGGTATCGATGGAACCATCACCCTGAACCCGATCAATATCGGTAAAGATCTGAACATCGATTTCCGCGGTACTTTCTCTTACAACAAGGATAAGGTAATCGATAACGACATGCCCCCTCAACCTTATGACTACATGGAAAGAAAAGGTGTAAACTACCTGTCTTACTTCGGTTATGTAGCGGAGAAACTGTTCACAGATCAGGCAGAAATCGACAAGAGCCCGAACCAGTCCTCACTCGGTGCTACCCGTCCGGGCGACATTAAGTATAAAGACCTGAACGGCGACAATATCATCGACGCAAACGACATTACCCGTATCGGTAATGGCGACGTTCCGAACTTCGTTTACGGTTTCGGTTTCAACGTTAGCTGGAAACAGTTTTATGCCGGCGCGTTCTTCCGGGGCGTGAATGGTGCAGACAGGCTGATCAACGGCGACGGTGTTATTCCATTCAACAACAGCACCGGTCCTGAAAGGAGCAACCTTTTCTGGCAGGCAGAAGACAGGTGGACAGAGGAGAATCCCAATCCACACGCATTCTACCCCCGCTTAGGTTATGGCGCTGCGGTGAATAAGATGAACTCTTACACTTCCTCATGGTGGGTAAAAGACATCAGTTTCATTCGTCTGAAAACTGTGGACCTGGGTTACAACCTGCCTAAAACAGTGGCAAAAAGCCTGAAGATGAAGAGCGCAAGGGTATACTTCCGGGTGTAAACCTCCTGTACTGGAGCAAGTTTAAACTGTGGGATCCTGAGCTGAACACCGGTAACGGTACGAGGTATCCGAACGTTAGGACTTTCAGCATCGGCGCACAAGCTAACTTCTAGCAGACTGCCGAAGGCTATTTCCTAATCATGTGTTGATAATGAACCGATAAAAAAATTCAAATGAAAAAATATTCTTCATACTTACAGCTGCTTTGGCAATAGGCATTTCGTCCTGTTCAAAGTACCGGACCAGGTGCCTGATGATGTACTTACTGTTGATGACATCTTCAAATCCAGGGCAAATACAGATAAGTTTCTCGCAAACGTTTACTCCTATCTTCCCAGCGAAAACCAGGAGCGTTACACGAACACCAACCAGTCCGGCGTATTTGTTGGTGCGTCCGACGAAGCGGTGTACAACTGGAGCTTCCCGTACAGCACGCAGCTGAACTCCAGCACCTGGGCTAAAACCGACGGTGCTATCAACAACTGGTGGAACAACTACTACAGAGGGATCCGCAATGCGACTTACTTCATGAGTAAGATAGACAGCGCGAATGCACTGGAAGTTCCGGAGTCTGTAAAGATTTCTTTCAAAGCAGAAGCACGTGCACTGCGCGCGATGTATTACTTCTTCCTGGTTCGTACCTACGGCCCGGTGGTAATTACGCACGACAACCTGATCGATCCGGGTGTAGATGTAGGCAACCTGAAAGAAGCCCGTTCTCCCATCGATACATGTATCGAATACATCGTGAGCGAATTGGATGCAGCTTCGGCCAACCTGAACTATACTCCATGGAACGGTGAAATTGGTCGTATTACTAAAGGCGCTTGTGCTGTATTTAAAGAGCAGGCCCTCATGTTGGCCGCAAGCCCTTTGTGGAACGGTAACACTGCCTACTCCGACTTCAAAAATATTGATGGAACACCATTGCTGAACACCACTTACGATGTGGCTAAATGGGCAAGAGCAGCGAAAGCAGCGAAGGATTTCATCGATGAATTTACTATCAACCGTACCGACTACGCGTTGTATAAAGAAACAAATTCAGATCCGTTCATGGCAGCCTACCTGTCTTGCCGTAACGTACACACTACCGAGTGGAACAAAGAGTGGATCTTTGCCCGTTCCAAAACCGGCAGCTACCTGCGTTACGACCGTACACCCAAACACGTAGGTCTGGCAGCAGACCAGCAGGGTGCAGGTGCACTGGGTGCTACCCAGGCGATGGTAGACGCGTACTTCATGAAAAACGGTCGTCCGATCACTGATCCGCTGTCTGGCTACGTTGCAACAGGTTTCAACAGCTTCAAAGCCCCGTACGATCCGTCATCCAGAACTACTTACAACCAGTGGATCGACCGTGAGCCCCGTTTTTATGTGGGTATCACTTACAATAACAGCTACTGGCTGTATGGCAGCAATATCGTCACCAATATGGAGTTTGCCGGTAACTCAGGCAGAAGCCAGAGTACTTCCGACGTATCTCCTACCGGTTATATCGTAAGAAAAGCGGTGCCGCAAACGGAAACTGAGCGTGGCTCTCCGCTGTTCCGCCTGGCACAGGTTTACCTGGACTATGCAGAAGCCCTGAACGAAAGTGATCCTGGTAATGCAGATATCCTGAAATACCTGAATGAGATCCGTACCCGTGCAGGTGTTGCCATCTACGGTGGTGCTGGTCTTCCCGCCCCTGCCGATCAGGATGCGATGCGTGCTGCGATCCGTGCGGAAAGAAGGGTAGAGCTGGCGTTCGAAACGGTTCGCTTCTTCGATACCCGCCGTTGGAAAATTGCTGAAGTGACCAACAACGCACCGATCTACGGTATGAACATGACTGGCAATGGCGCCGCGTTCTATACGCCCACCATCATCCAGCAGCGTGTATTCCGCAAAGAACGCGACTATCTGTTCCCGATCCCGAATGACGAGGTGCTGGTGAACAAGAATGTTGTGCAGAACCCGGGTTGGTAACAACTTATATCTATCAATAAAGAAAAGGCGCTTCGCAAGAGGCGCCTTTTTCTTTATTGGTAACGGACCACCTGTTCCCGGTAGCCTCCCGGCGTAATGCCTTCTATCTTCCTGAACACACGGGTAAAGTAGTTCACATCGTTAAACCCGCATATTTCGCTTACGGAGCGGATGTCGTGCCGTCCTTCACCCAGCAGTTTTTTAGCCAGTTTTACTCTCTCTATGTTGATGTACTCCAGCGGGCTGATACCCGCCTGCTCCTTAAACCATTTAAAGAACATATTGCGGCTCAGGTAAGATTGGCGGCATAGTTCCTCCACCGTTATCTTTTCCGAAAGGTTTTCTTTTATATAATGAAGGATGAAGTGCAACCTGCTGCGATTGCTGTTCGTTTCCTGCTCAAGTGCTGTGCGTTCCAGCCGCTGGTTCTGTACCAGGCGGATCAGCAACTCTTTCAGGGCTAAGTCAGCGTAAATGTTTTTAGCAAGATCGGAACTGCTGCATACTTTGATGATCTTGTTAATCAGGTCCGATATGTCAGTATTATTATAAAAATGGTATTGGGAATACTTCAATTCCCAGTTTGTCCGCTCGTCCGGCACGCCATTGTAATAGTCATTAAGATAACTCATTGTGTCGCTGATATATCCAGCATCTACCGCCAGCGCCATGCACTGCGTGGGATTATCGCGCCTCGCCTCGGGGAAATCGATGAGCATCGTTTCCCGCGCCGGCACAATAACGGTTTCGCCGGGCAGGTAATCGAATGCCGGATCGTCAAAAAGTTTCATGACTTTTTTCCCCGGATCATGCTGGTAATAATGAAATCGGAAAAGGTGAGCGGCAATGCCCATGCCTGTTCATAACTCTCGAAGATGTTCAGCTCGCAGTTGCGGAGGTTGAAGGTCCGACGGTTCTCTACCAGCGTTTGCAGCTGGTCGGCCGGTGTCAGGTCGATTTTCTGTAGATAGTTTTTGCGCGGCATAAACAAGGTAATGGTTTGGTTGTTGCCCGGGTTTTACATTCACGTCTCTCGAAATTTACGAAAAATATGGTACGGCCCGCCATTCATAAAAAAAATGAGGTGTATTAAGGGGAATATGCCTTATTGTGGTACTCTTGTAATATGTTAATCAGACAAATGAAGCGATTCAACTACCGTAACCTGCTGCTGGCCGCATTGCTGTCGGCTTTTTCGCTGACAACGCTGCGTGCCGCCGGGCCTGTTGGCCTCAAATGCGAGTACCTCGTCAATCCCATAGGATTAGACGCGGCGCAGCCACGTTTTACCTGGAAGGTGAATGATGATCGTCCTGGCGCATTGCAAACAGCTTATAAGCTCTCCGTGTACAACGATGCAGCTGGTAAAAGTCTTCGCTGGGAAAGCGGCAAAGTAAACGCTGCTGCCGTCCTGGCCAGTTACGAAGGCGAATCTTTGCAGCCTTTTACCAAATACTGGTGGAAGGTAGAGATATGGGACCAGGATGGCAAGGCATCCGTATCTCCACTGGCCACTTTTGAAACCGGTATGATGGGCAATCGCTGGCAGGGGCAGTGGATCAGCGATACCGGTGACCGCGACCTGAAACCGGCGGCCTATTTCCGCAAGGCATTCCATGCAAAAAAAAAATCCGTTCGGCACGGGCTTATATCGCTGTGGCCGGGTTATATGAATTGTACATTAATGGACAAAAGACCGGGAACCACCGCCTGGACCCTATGTACACCCGTTTCGACCGCCGCAACCTGTATGTGACCTACGACGTTACGCCGCAACTCAAAGCCGGTAATAACGCTATTGGCGTATTGTTGGGCAATGGTTGGTATAATCACCAGTCAACCGCGGTGTGGAACTTTCATAATGCCCCCTGGCGTGCGCGCCCGGCGTTTTGTTTTGATTTGCGGATAACGTATACCGATGGCTCGGAAGAAGTGATCAAGTCCGGTAACGATTGGAAAACTGCCCTGAGCCCCGTGGTATTTAATAGTATTTATACGGCAGAACATTACGACGCCCGCCTGGAGCAGCCGGGTTGGGCTACGGTGAAGTTCAACGATGCGCAATGGAAACCGGTGATCGCCCGCCAGGCGCCATCCAATAATATTGTCGCGCAGGCCATGCACCCGGTGGAAAATGTGGAAACAATTCCTGCAGCATCGATCCGCCAGTTTAATGATACGACCTGGCTATACGATCTTGGCCGCACTATTTCAGGGGTAAGCAAAATTAAAGTGAGCGGCCCCGCGGGCACTATAATCCGCCTGAAACACTCCGAAGATCTCGATAAGAGCGGTCGGGCGGATCTGGCGAATATCATTGTGCATTATCGTCCAAAGGATGATACCGATCCTTTCCAGACAGATATTTTTATCCTGGGGGAAAAGGAGAGGAGACCTTCATGCCGCGCTTCAACTACAAAGGATTTCAATACGTGGAAGTAACGAGCAGCCGCCCGGTGAAGCTGACGAAGGAAAGTCTGACCGGCTACTTCATGCACAGCGCAGTGCCCGTGGCCGGCAAGGTCCGGTCCTCCAGCGATATGATTAATAAGATATGGTGGGCTACCAACAATTCCTATCTCTCTAACCTGTTCGGCTATCCGACCGACTGTCCGCAACGCGAAAAGAACGGCTGGACGGGTGACGCGCACATCGCCAGCGAAACAGGCCTGTTCAGTTTTGATGGCATTACCGTATACGAAAAGTGGCTGGCAGATCACCGCGACGAGCAGCAGCCGAATGGCGTGTTACCTTCCATTATTCCCACCGGCGGCTGGGGATACGACTGGGGCAATGGCCCGGATTGGACGAGCACCATTGCCATCATTCCCTGGAATATTTATTTGTTTTATGGTGATAAAAAGCTGCTGACCGACTGTTACGATAACATTAAAAAATACGTGGATCATATCACGGAGATCAGTCCGAATGTGCTTACTACCTGGGGGCTGGGCGACTGGGTGCCGGTAAAATCCAAAACGCCGGTGGAGTTTACTTCCTCCTGTTTCTATTATAAAGATGTAATGATCCTGACCCGCACCGCGCAACTGCTCGGTAAAACTGCGGATGCAGAGAAGTACAGTGCATTGGCTGCAAAGATCAAAACTGCTTTCAACCAGAAATACCTTGACCGCGCAACCGCGATCTATGGACAAGGTGTGCAGACCGAATTGAGTTCCGCCCTTTACTGGGGACTTGTTCCGGAGGATATGAAGGCCCGGGTAGCCGCTAATTTAGCGAAACGTGTAGCGCAGGATAACTTCCACCGGATGTGGGACTGCTCGGCACCAAAAGCATCCTGAACGCATTGAGCGAAAACGGTTATGCAGATATTGCTTACAAAGTGGCCGCGCAGGAAGATTTCCCTTCATGGGGATATTGGATCAAATCGGGTGCTACTACATTATATGAAAACTGGGACCCGCATGCGAAATCCGATCTGTCCCGCAACCACATCATGTTCGGCGAAATCGGCGCATGGTTATATAAAGGTGTTGGCGGCATCCTGCCGAACGAAGCAGCGCCGGGCTTCAGCGATGTACTGCTCGAACCGCATTTTGTGGCCGGCCTCGATCACTTTGATGCAGAGCATGAAGGTCCTTACGGGTTGATTCAGTCTTCCTGGAAACGTACCGGCGACGGTGTTACCTATACCGCGGTTATTCCTGCGAATTCAACCGGTACCATAAGATTGGAGGTACCAGCGGGTAAAAACTATATAAAAATGGCGCGGAGGTTGCACTCGCAAAGGAGTATAAAGTAACGTCGGGCAAACATCTGTTCGAAATGAAATAATTAGAAAGGGGAAAGCAAAAACGCTTTCCCCTTTTAATACTACTGTGCGGGCGCAACCGCCGAGTTCTGATTCACAATCGGCCATACCCCGGGCGTCGGAAAACTGATGCCCTTGTTTTTACCCTTCACCTGCGCATCCTGGCCAAAGTAATATAGCGGCCAGCCTTTATAGGTGAGTTGCTTCTTTCCAAACACATCGATAATTGCAAAGTCACTTGCAGTAAGTGTAGACGGTAAACTCTTCAACGTCCCTGTCTCATAAATCGGCCATACGGCATTATTTGAGAAGTCTTCTTTCGTGAAATTGTTTTTCTTCGAACGGTCGTTTTTAAAACTGTACAGGGTGCGGCCATACGCATCTGTAAAGTATTGTACCACTTCCTGCCCCTCTACGTACGCACTGGTGTACTGTTTGCCATTGTGCCCGGTTAGCTGGTTGTTCATCAGGGCAATGGAATAATCCGATTTGGCGACGAACCAGACCTGGTTGACGTTTTCCCCTTTTACATCGGTGCTGGTGGCGTCGTCTTTGTAATAATACAATGGCCATCCTTTGTAGGTGGTTTGCTTCGCGCCATCCGTACGTGTGATGGTGGCGAAGTCGGCGGCTACGAGCGATGTATCCGCTTTCAGGTTTTCCACGTAAAACGGCGGCCAGGTGGCGGCGCACCCGCCGGTACATACCGAGTTGTCGGACGTATCGCGTGTAAAATAATACAGCGTCATTCCTTTCGAATCGGCCAGCACTTTACCTAACGTGGCCGTGGTTTTCACCATTACGTTCGCGGTGTCTTTCGGCGGTGCTTCGTTTTTCGAACAGGATACACATAGCAGTCCCGGCGCCATTACGGCGATCAATTTTTGCAGCAATTTTTGCATGTCCAGATAGTTTGAGGTTGAGTATCTGGATTGTATACGGCGGGATGCGGGAATTGGGTTGCTTGTCGTTCAACATAAAAAAGGCGACTGCAAACGCAGCCGCCTTCTTCTATATAAACAGTTTGAAAGTTAAATACCACCGGTGCGGAACATCACCTTCTCCACTACCACACCAATCTTTTTTACCGTACTGTTTCCGCTCGATAATGTTTTGTCGCCAATCACCTGGTCGTACAATTTGGAGTCGCCGGAACGAACGGCCTTCAGCAAAATGTACACCCCTTTTTTGTCCAGTTGCCCACCCTGCCAGTTTTCTACTACGCCACCGTTATCCCATTCAAATGCATTGAACCGGAAATCGCGGCCGTTCATTTTTACCAGTTTCTCAATCGGATCGCCCACTTTAATACCGAACGGCGATTTCCATTGAGAGTTCTCGCGGGTAAAAGAAACGATTTTACCGGTATCGCCGGCGAAGAGTATTTCGAGTTCGTTATCGGTGTCCGGGAACACATAATACGCTTTACCCAGATCGTTGCCTGCAAAATCCGTTGCGTTGCGTACGGCCACATTTTCCTTGCCGTACATATCGACCAGTTGTTTAGGCGTGCTTAGCTTAAACAGGTCGCGTACTTCCCAGTTGATGCCGTCGCCGGCTGCCGGGGTAGCGGGTGTTAACGCAGCGGCAGGTGTTTCCCCTGTGGATGGAGCCGTGGTCGTGGCAGTTTCAGTAGCGCCGGTAGCGGCGGGCGTTGCTGTTGTTGGCGCTGCGGCTACCACCGGTGCGCTCACACGACGCGGCAGTGTAAAAGTAACACCAGGCTTTTCGTCCAGCAGTGCTTTCAGCTGGTCTTTGTTCTTATTTACTGTATACGTAGCGATCGGAAATACATAATTAGATTGAATGTCCATCGCACGCAGGTTGGCGATGAGGGTCTGGCGGTTGCCGTTGCTGTACTGGTACAGGAACTTCAGCGTAGCGTCCAGCGCCGTCGGGTCTTTCTGCAGCTCGGTCATCGTTTTATCAATTTCCAGTCCGCCCGCACCGCTACGGCTCATCTGTTCGGTAATAAACCCAAACAGGAGTCGTTGGGCAACAGGTAACGCGCAGCCGCTTTCTGTGAAAAATCTTCAATGATCTGCGGGCTGAGTTTCGCTTGTGCGCCGGCCAGTAGGGGAACGATCAATAATACGAGTGCTAAAATCCTTTTCATTGCTTTGCTTTTATATGGTAATTGCCCTGCTCTAATTTAGGCAATATTCTGCCATTAAAACGGACAAAGCAGGGGGATTATTGGGGAGCCAGCCGAATCTCTCTCCTCAGCCGCCGTTGTGTTTTCTATGGTTTTTGCAAATTTTGGTAGATATAATTTTTATCGAACCTCGTCTGTTTTTGTACAACGGCTGTTATAGTTAGGACGATTTTGTTTCTTAAAGCGTTTATAACAAGCATCTTGTGTTTTCCTTCGGCTATTTTTCTCCGAAAATAATCCCCAAAGCTGTTTTTCATTTTGGTGGCTGTCAGGGCACACATGTGCAGGAGGCTTTTAAGCACTCTATTAGCTAAATGACTGACCCTGGCAGGCTTTCGCACGCTGCTGCCGCTTCGTCGTTCAAATGGAACAACGCACAATAACTACCTAGCTGTTTGCCCGATTTCACTTGCTTAAATCCATCGGTGTAGCAGATGAGGTGATAAGCGGTGATAGGCCCTACAGAAGGAACGCTGGTGATCAAGCTGACCTGACGGCGCATTTGGGCGTCCTCCTTAACCAGTTGGGCGATGTCCTCATTGATTCGTTTAAGATCGAGTTCAAGGCCCTGTATGCCCGCTGTGTATGCTGTGGTTTTAGGAACGCCACTCCAGTCATAGAAGGCTTTCTCTTCCAATGGCTGTTTGAGGGCCTTTAATACACTCAGTAATCTCCGACGCTGTGCCAGTAGTTGCTTAAGTGTGGTGATTACTGATATGGGTTTTTTCCATAGCTGCAACTCATCACTATGATGCTTAGCATAACGAGCGATGTCTAATGCATCTTTGGGATCGCTTTTCTTACGGATATCGCGGATGCTCCTTTTGATATTAGCGGCATTTTCCAGACTCACGGCTATTTGCTGGCTGTCCAGGTAATGAACAACGGCCTCATTATAATGCCCTGTATTCTCAATACAGATCAATAACTTTTTGATAGCGTTGCCCATCAGACTGCGAAGCCACTTTTTCATGTCAGCAAATCCTTTATTGCTTTGTTCAAAGCAGTTGCTGTAGGGGTACTTTACATCACCTGACAGCAGCACACAGATATCTATTTTGCTCTTGGATACATCTATTCCGGCAAAATGAACGAATTTTACACTCATTGGTTTTGTTTCTTTTGGGGACCCGCGAAGATCCATGAATAAAGCCAGTGAGATCAACCAGTTTGAACTTTCCCTAGACCTTTAATAAGCTCTACGTTTATTTTCTATTTGGGTTTTGTTCAAACCAGGCTACGGCAGGATTAAAACACAACCTGGGTTTTACCCTTGTCACTCTAAAAGTGCCTGCCGTAGTCCGGTTGACCTTACAGTTATCCACAATCTGCGTGTTAATTCACAAAAAGAAAAAAGAACCAAAAAGAAAAAGTTATAGTAGTAATAGTAATAATATCTTCTCTTTTGTTTCTTTTCACAAACCTAAAGGTCACTCCCTTCAGCGGCAGTATCACTATTCAAAAGTAGCCAACGGGCATCATCCAAACAGGCAGGTGGTGGTGAAAGCAGTCCAAAATTGTGGTGAAAGCGCTTCAAAGTGAGGGTGAAAATGGTAAAACCTCTATAATCCTTCGATGATCCCCGGTGATCCTTCGGTTAAAGTATGTCAAAGCCGCGTCCCGACCGAACAACACCGAAGGATGACCGAAGGATGGGGGAAGGATCGTCAATAGAAGGTGGTAATTGGCAAACCCATCTGTTGGTGGTAAACGGCAGCACTATCCTAAGAGGATCCTAAGACGATTGTAACTAACTGTAACTAAAATGTAACTGATCCTCTCTGAAACAGCAAGGTTTTAGTTACTATTCAGTAAGGATGGTCTTAGGATCGTCTTACGGTCCTAAGATGAACCAGCCTGAAACAGAAGGGTTTCGGCTACCGTCCGGTAAGGTGTCTGCCTGAAACAGTAAGGTTTCAGCTACCGCCAGTAAGGCGGGCTTAGGATCGTAAGCAGGTCCAACCTGAAAACAGTAAGCATCCCTCAAATGCACCTCCCCGAAACCATAGTAAAAGCAGGCATCTCCGGAAAAAAGCGTCTGAAAAGCTTGCTGAAAGCCACCCAGGCCCTTTGCCTGCCCTTTAACTGCCCTTTGCCTGCCCTTTCCCTAATACCCCAACTCGTCTTTCCGGTCCCGGAAATACCGGATCGTGGCGCCGTAATCAAACTTCCGGGACAGGCCGGTGACCGTTTGCGCGATCCGCTTCGAGCGGGTTTGCTCGGTTTTGGCGCTTTCTATCCATTTTATAAAATACTCCCGGTGGGAACGGGTAAGGGAGTTAAAAAATGCCAGCGCCTCAGGGTCGTCATCCGTGCAGTCCATCAACTCGGGGCAGGTAACCGGCGGCACCGGTCGTCTACTTCCAGCTGAAGGGTCAGTTTGGCGCCTTTTCGTTTACCGATGCCCTTTCGCATTCCGGCATTCAGGGGCATCATAAAGTCGCCGCCACCTACCGGCAACAGCGAAACGGCTTTAATGGCATATTCGTCCAGCAGGCCGCGTACTTTAAATGATTGTTTGCCCGACTGGAGCTTGAGCGCGAGCTCCGCGGGGATGATCACGAAGGTCCAGCCCGTCTGGTGTCCCTGCTGCTCAGCTTGTTGAATGGTGGTGGTAAATCTGATCATAATTTCAGTGCTTAAACTTACCATTTTTTACGCTGTAATCCCGCATGGACGTACTTTATCGATTAAGCAAGTGACTCAAGATAAGAATCTTATAAAATTTTTGCATTCGGTTGAAAAACGTCAACGTTATGTTAAAAAATGCGTATCTTGAACGCATAGAAAGGGAAGAATAAGTGTCCTTTTTACAACCAAAATCTGCCGCTAAGCAATGCAAAGCGGCATTCCACGAACAAGTATCAAATCGATTGCAATAGAACATCATAAATTTCACTAAAACTTACTGATCATCAGACTAAAAATGGATCATCAACTATAACTGGGAAACATCGGATAGTAAACGCATAACGTAAATCGATTGCAAGATGTAAAGTAACGGAAGGTCCGTGCCCACCTCGGGCCGGAAACCAACATGTAAACATTAAAACAGGAAAAAATCCAAGCAAAAAAAATGGGGAGAACAGCCAGTTGTTAGTTGTTCCGGGTAATAAAGTCACGTTATGAACGATCTCCGTGCGCTGCCTCATTGAGTATTTAAGAACATAAAAAAACTGAATTCCTTGCCTGGGAGTATTGTCATCAGACTTGTGTTTGGGGATTAGGGAGCGGTATGCCCGGCAGTACCAACAAAAATCCATCATTTAATAATACCACGTGCCACTATGAAGCTGTTTTTACAAAAAACTGTTCCTTACCGATTCTTCCTCATATCAGCGATGGGCATCGCTGTTATGCCGGGGCATTTGCAGCGGAACGCGCCGTTGCAGGCGCTGACCGCGTTGTGCTGTCTGTCCGGGAAGACTCGCTTAAATTTTACGGAGGCGTTCTGACCGATGACAAGGACGCGCCGGTCGCCTTTGCCACACTCAAAGTGCGACGCTCCGGCTACGTAGCCCAATCAGACGAAGCTGGTAATTTTAAACTGAATGGAGCAAAGGGCGATGCCGTTGATGTTAGCTTCGGCAAAGCGCTGCTCTCCACTTTTGTGCTGGGCGACGAAGCATCGCTTCGTTTTGTGATCAGCAGCCGTAACCCGGCGCTGCAACGTACCAAACCGGTGCGGCTCCTGTACGGCGTTGCCGCGCAACCACACCTCACCGCCGCTTCCACGCAGGCAGTGTATACGGACGATATCGCCCGTATGAATGTGACTTCTCTTAAAAATGCTTTGGTAGGACAGTTTGCCGGACTGCAAACCAATCAGTCATCGGGTCAGCCTGGTTACGATGAGGTATCGTTCCAGTGCGCGGCCGTTCGCCATTGGTACTGGTGGATGGTGTGGTGCGCGACATTACTTCTTTCGACCTGGAAGAAATTGAGTCAGTAACCCTGCTGAAAGACGCGCTGGCCACTTCGATGCTGGGTGTGCGTGGTTCCAACGGTGCGCTGCTCGTGACAACCCGTAAAGGTACACCTGCCAGGCAGGCGATTTCGTTCACCGCGCAAACGGGTATCCAGCAGCCGCTGGGTCAGGCCGAGCCGCTTAACGCGTACGACTACTCGCGTTTGTACAACGAAGCGCGCATCAACGATGGTCTGGCACCGGTGTATACGGCTGATGATCTGCAGAAGTATAAAGATCATTCCAGTCCCTACACGCACCCGGACGTAAACTGGCGCGATGCGGTGCTGCGTAAAAACTCCCGCTTCGACCGTTACACCCTGAATATTCGCGGCGGTAATAAGTATGCGCGCTACTTCGTGGCGCTCGAGCACCTGAATCTCACGGGCATCATGAAAACGCTGGACAGTAACACCTATAGCACCAATACAGAATCTAAAACGTATGTGATCCGCTCCAATGTAGACATCAACGTTACGTCTAAAATAACCACCGGCATTAACCTGTTGGGCAGGATCTGGATGGTAAACGAACCTGGTATTACGAGTCCGCAGATCGTAAGCGGTGTAATGAACACCCCGCAGAACGCGTACCCGGTACTGAACCCGAACGGTACGTTCGGCGGCACCAATCAATACCCGAACAACTTATGGATGTACACCGCCGGCAGCGGTTACCGCAATCTTTACAAACGCGATATCGTGGCGGACATGTACCTCAAACGTACGCTCGATGAAATTACCCCGGGCCTCTGGATCCGGGGTAAGGTGGGCTATTATTCCGCCGTAAACCAGTGGATTACCCGTCAGAAAAGCCAGTTATCGTACCGCATGAATATTTCACCCACCGGTGATACTTCTTACCAGCAATATGGTACGTTTACGGCGATGGGTAATAGTCCCAGCATTTCACTCACTACCCGCTCCGTGTACACAGAAGGTTCACTCGGCTACAACCGGGTGTTCCGCGATAAGCATGGTGTTGACGTGCTGGTACTCGTGAACAACGACACCCGTACAGTGGACAGCGACCTGCCGCTCACTTACATTGGCGGTGCGGCGCGCGTGGCGTACAACTACAAACAGAAATATGTACTGGAAGGTACCCTCGGTATCAGCGGCTCCAACCGCTATCCTCCGAACGGTAGTTACAAAATAGGCACCATGCCGGCTGTAGGTCTGGCCTGGAACCTCGACCGCGAAAAGTTCATGGATGAAGTGAACTTCGTGTCCGCTTTGAAACTGTATGCTTCTTACGGCAGAACAGGTTGGGACAGCCCCGGTTACTTCTCCTACATCCAGCGTTACTTCGATGGTCCGAACGTTTTCTTCGGTACCAGCGCAGGTAGCGTGTTATCCATGGTGGAGCAGCCGCTGGCCAACGTGAACATCACGTATGAAAAAGCGAAGAAGTTCAACGTAGGTATACAGGGTAGCCTGTTTAACAACCGGCTCGGTTTCACCGGCGAAGTATATGATAATAAGTTTTACGACCTGCTGATGGTGAAAGGTAAAAACCCCAGCATGCTCGGTAATACTTATCCCGAAGAAAACATCGGCCGTTACCGTTACAGCGGTGCGGACATCAGCCTGGCCTGGTCAGACAAGATCAAAGACTTTTCTTACTACATCCGCATGAATGGCGGTATGTTAAATACCGTGATGCAGTTCAATGATGAAGAGTTTCGCCCTTATCCCTGGATGGAGCGTACCGGCCGCATGATCGGTCAGCCCTTCGGTTACATTGCAGATGGGCTGTTCCAGTCGGATGCCGAAGCAAAATCTTCGCCGACCGTACAGGGATATGTTGCGCAGGCTGGTGATATCAAGTATAAAGATATCAATGGTGATGGTGTGATAGACCTGTTTGACATTGCACCGATCGGTGTGCAGAAACCGGTGATCACTTATGGCTTCAGCCTGGGCGCCAACTGGAAGGGATTTGACTTCTCCGCTTTGCTGCAGGGCGTGGCGAACAGGGATTACAACCTGAACAACAATAACTTCTACTACGAGTTCTATTCCGCAAGCGGATCGTTGCCCGGTAACGCGTTTAAACAGCACCTGGGCCGCTGGACGCCCGAAACGGCCGCTACGGCTACTTATCCGCGTTTGAGCGTTGGCACCAACGTAAATAACAAAGTAGCTTCTTCTTACTGGATGCGTCGTGGCGATTACCTGCGCCTGAAGAACCTGGAAATCGGTTATTCGATCCCGGCTTCCGTAATGAACCGCATCAAGTTAAGTTCCGCGAGAATTTTCGTGGGTGGTATGAACCTGCTCACCTTCTCCAACCTGGGCGATCTTGATCCCGAAGCATTGTACAGCGCCTACCCGGTGCAGAAGATGATGAACATGGGTATCAATATCAAACTGTAATTACATCAACACACAAAAAGACATTTATAATATGAACAGCAATGCTAAGATTTGCCTCTTTGTGTTAGGCATGCTGACAACCTGGACATCCTGTAAGCCCGTGGAAACAGAGCCACGCGACTGGATCTGGACGACCTGGTGTGGGACGCGGGCGATAAAAACGCTACCATCGCCGCCTGGGTGCTGAACGACGTATATTCGTACGTTCCCAGCGGCTTTAACCGCATTGGCGCCACCAACGGTACCGGCGACTATCTGGATGCCGCTTCCGGCGATGCCATTCCATCGCGCCCGAACGCAGCGATTGAAAACTATACCAACGGCAGGGTGAGCCTGAATAACAATCCTGATCCATATTGGGGCGCAAGTTATGCAGGCATCCGCCGTGCGAATATTTTCCTCCGCAACATTGACCGGGTACCGGGTAAAGCGGAAGTGATCAAATACTGGAAATCGGAAGCCCGCTTTCTTCGCGCGCTGTTTTACTTTGAACTGCTGAAACGCTACGGCGGCGTACCGCTGATCGGTGATACACTGTTCAGGCCATCCGACAACCTGCAGATCCCGCGTAATACTTTTGAGCAAACGTTGAACTATATCGTATCCGAATGTGATGCGATTAAAGACAGCATGCGACTGGAAACAGATGCTGCAGCTTACCCGGACAACGAATGGGGCCGTGCCGCCAAAGGCGCCGCGCTTGCACTAAAAGTACGTGCTTACCTGTATGGCGCCAGCCCGCTCTTTAATGGTGGCGGACTGGAAACATCTCCCGAAAGAAAAGCGCTGACCGGCTACCCTTCTTACGACGCTACCCGCTGGCAGAAAGTTGTGGACGCCGTGGCGGAGCTGAAGGCGCTGAACTACTATACGCTCACCGGCGTTACGTTCCAGCAAACGTTTACGACGAAGAAAAATAAGGATGTGATTTTCGCGAAACAATCCGGCAATAATACCCAGATTGAAACGAATAATGCACCAATGGGATACGCCGCACCGACTGCGAGCAACGGTTGGACCAGCCCTACGCAGGATTTGGTGGATGCGTTCCCGATGAACAACGGCCTGGCGATCACAGAAGCCGGTTCCGGTTACTCAGCAGCCAATCCTTATGCTAACCGGGATCCCCGTTTAAACCTGACTATCTTTTATAATGGCCAGCGTTGGCTGAGCCGTATTATCGAAACCTTCGAAGGCGGCAGGGACAAACCCGGCGGCATCGCGGTGCAAACCCGTACGGGTTACTATGCACGCAAGTTCATGGCCGACTTTACCAACAACACCACTTATACGAACCAGAGCCACAACTTCGCACTGTTCCGTTATGCGGAGGTGCTGCTCGCCAACGCCGAAGCTTTGAACGAGTTAGGCCGTACAGAAGATGCAGTGGCAGAAGTGATTACAGTGCGCCGCAGGGCAGGTATTGCTGCGGGTGCCAATAACCGTTTCGGTATCAGGGCCGCGGGCGCTGCCACGCAGGACTATGTGCGTGAGCTGATCCGCAACGAACGCCGCATCGAACTGGCTTTTGAGGAGCATCGTTTCTGGGATCTGCGCCGCTGGAAATTAGCCGGCCAGGTGTTGAATGGACCCGTGTACGGTATGAAAATCACCAAACAGGCCAACGGTACTTTCACGTATGAAAAATTTGTCGCTAATACATTGCGGTTCAGCGACAGGTTATATCATCTGCCTATTCCCTATGATGAAACCGCGAGAAACCTCGCACTGATTCAGAACGAGGGCTGGTAGTGTCTACGCTGTTATTTAAAACTGATTATACAAAAGCTTACGATATGAAAAGATTTTTATACCTCCTTACCATCTTGCTGCTGGGCGCAGGCGCCGCCATGGCTCAACAGCAGGTGTCTGGCGTGGTAAAAGATAAAGACGGTCCGGTGATCGGCCTCACCGTTATCGAAAAAGGTGTGCCTACCAATGGCGCCATCACCGATGTGGACGGGCAGTTCAAAGTGACCCTTCGCGGTACCAGTAATACGCTGGTGTTAAAAGGTGTAGGGTATCTCACTAAAGAAGTAACCGTAACCGGTGGCGTTATGAACCTCACCATTGAAGCCGATCCCAAGGCATTGGGAGAAGTGGTAGTACTGGGTTACGGCAAACAACGCAAACTGACGGTAACCGGCGCTGCCAGCGTAATCAGCGGCGACGAGATCCGTCAGAACCCTTCGGCCAGTATGCAAAACTCACTCACCGGTAAACTCCCCGGCTTCTACTCGCAGCAACGTTCCGGTCGTCCAGGGGCAGATGGCGCGGATTTCTATATCCGTGGCCAGAGCTCGTACAACGGTGTGAACACGCCACTCATCATGGTGGATGATATCGAGTTCTCGTACGAGCAGTTTGCGCGTCTCGATCCGAACGAAGTAGAGTCCGTGACTGTACTGAAAGATGCCTCTACCACCGCGGTATATGGTGTTAAAGGTGCGAACGGTGTAATGGTGGTAACCACCCGCAGGGGTAAGATCGGTCCGCCTAAAATTGTATTCCGTAACGAAGGTTCGCTGTCACAGCCTACCCGTATCCCGAAATACCTGGGCGCTTACGAAACCGCCAAACTGTACAACCTCGCCCGGAAAAATGATGGTCTTGCGCCGCGCTTTACCGACGAAGACCTCGAACACTGGCGCACCGGCGATGATCCGATCGGTCACCCGGATGTGAACTGGAAAGAAGTACTGTTCAAAGATTTCTCCAAGCAACTCCGCAGCAACCTCGATGTAAGCGGCGGTACCGAAAAAGTAAAATACTTCGTGTCGCTCGGTTACCTGTTCCAGGACGGTATGCTGAAACACTACACCGCCGGCGAACCGGTAGATAATAACTTCTATCACAAACGTTATAACTATCGTTCTAACCTGGACATCCGGTAACGAACACGCTGACCGCACGTTTCGACCTGTTTGGTAACGTGGGACAGATCAACCGTCCGCAGGTGGGCAGTCCGTTCAGTTATAACGACCTGTTTTACGATTATTCCAGCTTCCGCACCTTGTCGCCTTTCGCCTACAATATCTACAACCCGGATGGCTCCTTTGGCTACAGCAAATGGCAGCTGGAGCAGGGTAGCAGTTATAACGTGAACAACGTAGTGGGCAGGATGAGTTATTACGGTTACAACCGCGACTTCGAGAATAACATGAACCTGGTGACGAGCGCTACGCAGAAACTGGATTTCATTACGAAGGGCCTGCAGTTGAGAGGTACCTTGTCTTACGCTTCTTCCCAGACCAACTCCCGCAACGTAAACCGCGACCAGTTCCCGTCATTCATGTATGATCCGGCTACAGCAACTTATACCTCGCGCGATCCGAATATTTACCGTATCCGCCGTTTCTTCGTGAACTACAGTGCCGGTAATACCACGCGTAAATTAAACCTGCAGGGCTTCCTGGAATACGACCGCACATTTGGTGAAAAGCACCACGTATATGGTATGGCGTTGTTTAACCAGAGCACCAATATCGCGCAGAACAATAATGCGGATTACAACTACGTACCCAACAACTTCCGCGGCTTAACAGCAAGAGTGGGGTATGATTATAAAGACAAATACCTGGTCCAGTTCAACTCAGCGTACAACGGTTCCGACCTGTTCGTGGAAGGCAAACGTTACGGTTTCTTCCCGGCGGTGTCCGGTGGCTGGAACGTGTCTGAGGAGGCTTTCTTTGAACCGTTAAAGAAAGTCGTTTCGCACATGAAGATCCGTGGTTCTTATGGTGTGGTTGGTAACGACCGTATCGGTAACTTCAGCTACTATTACCGCCAGGTGTACAGCTCTGGTAACGGCGCTGGCGGGCAGACATCCTTCGGTTACCAGCACAATGGTTATACCGGCGTGGTGGAAGGTACGCTGCCTAACTTCGATATCAGCTGGGAAAAAGAAAGAAAAGCAGATATCGGCCTGGAACTGGAATTCCTGAAAGGAAAAATCACCTTTACCGGGGATTACTTCAATAACCGCCGTTATGATATTATCACCAACAGGGGCGGCATTTCTGCCATTTTTGGCCAGAGCCTCCCACCAACCAACTTTGGTATCGTGAGCAACAAAGGGTATGAGCTGGAACTGGTGGGCCGCGGTAATTTTACCAAAGACTTTTCCTTTAACGTAAGAGGTATTTATTCTTTTGCGAAAAACAAAATCCTGGAAATGGACGAACCGGCTGCGCTGTATCCCTGGCTGCAACAAACAGGACATAGCATCGGCCAGATCTCTACTTATAAATGGATCGGGTTTTACCAGGATAAAGCCGATATCGACGCCAGTCCCAAACCCCCGGTGGCTGCTCGTCCCGGTGACCTGAAATACGCAGACCTGAACGGCGATGGTATTATCAACGAATTTGATAAATCTTATACCGAGTATCCGAACCTGCCCAATACCACTTACGGTTTTCAACTGGGCCTGAATTACAAGAGCCTTTCGTTCATGGTATTGTTCCGGGGGTCGGCGAACTTCAATGTACGCGGTGTGTCCGAATCTATCCGGCGTTTTCGTCCAACCTGCAAGACCTGCACCGTTACTCATGGACGCCTGAACTGGGCGACAATGCCCGCTACCCGTTGCTGACGCTCGATCCGGGTGTGAATGCACCGAACAGTTATCCTTCTACTTTCTGGTTTGTGCGTGGCGACTTTATCCGCCTCCGGAATATTGAGCTGAGTTATGGGTTGCCCGACAGATGGGTGAAAAGGATCGGTTTATCCGATGTGCGCACGTACGCGAATGGCAACAACCTGATTACATGGTCCAAAGTGAACAAGCGTTACGAGTTCGATCCGGAGATCAGCTCCGCGACCGACCGTGTGGCTTATCCGCCGCAGCGCATTATTAACCTGGGTCTTAGTGTAACATTCTAAAAGGAATCAGAAGTATGAAAAAGATACATTATTTAGCTATAGCCGCTATTCTCGGTCTGGGCGCCTGTCAAAAGGCATCCGACTTCCTGGATAACAAGGTGGATGTAGGTTTGACCGAAGATGCCGTGTTTTCGGACAGTGCGCAGACCATCGCTTTCCTTTCCCGTATTTACTCCGATGCGCCGTTCAGTTTTGTGAAGGGCCGCGGTGCGCAAACAGAATATTCAACAGATGACGCAGAGTATAATCTGTCGAGCCCTACCAACCAGGCGGTGATCCTGTACAACGGTTCCGTGAGCCCGAGTAACGTGCCTGGCGATTTCTGGAGCACACCGTACGCCAATATCAGGAGGGTAAATCTCTTTCTGAAAAAACTGCCGAACGGCCCGCTGTCTGCCCCACTAAAAGCACGTATGGCCGGCGAAGCCCGTTTCCTGCGCGCCTGGTTTTACCACGAATTGCTCGCTACTTTCGGCGGCGTACCGCTGGTAGGGGATACCGTATTTACGCTGAACGAGATCCCGAACATCGGCCGCGCTACGTTCGAAGAAACGGTGAATTATGTAGTGAGCGAACTGGATGCAGCAGCAGGCATATTGCCCGCGCCGTCTGAATATGGTGAGCAGGATTACGGCCGTGTAACACGTGGAGCAGCGCTGGCGCTGAAAGCCCGTGTGTTGTTATATGCTGCGAGCCCGCTGTTTAACGGCGGCGGTGAAACAAACGATCCGGAACTGCGTAAAATTATCAGCTACCCTGAGTTCAGCGCAGCCCGCTGGCAAACGGCGGCAGATGCTGCCAAAGCAGTGATGGACGCCGGTTACTATGATCTGTATACAGATAATACCACCGCGCCCGGTTACGGTTTCTACTTTGTTTTCCTGAAACGGGTGCTGGCGCCCGAGTTTAAGCCGGAAATGATTTTCCTGTTTAACCGCCCGACGAACAAGGACTTCGAAGGTTTCTATAACCCGCCAAGCCGCGGTGGTTCCAAAACCAGTATGCCCACACATAACCTGGTAATGGCCTTCCCGATGAAAAATGGTAAACTGTACAATGAAGCCGGTTCCGGTTATGTGGCGACCAATCCGTACGCCAACAGGGACCCCCGTTTCAAGTATACCATCATTCATAACGACGCGCTGTATTACAACGCGACCGGCGCTTCCAAACAGAAAGTGAACACATCCAACGATAACAACCCGGATGGTTTTAACGATAACGCCACCGGTTATTATTCCCGTAAAATGTGTGATGAGAACATTTCGCAGAACTCCAGCTTTAACACCGAAAGGGGCTGGCCGCTGATGCGTTATGCGGAAGTGGTGCTCGGATATGCCGAAGCGCTGAATGAAGCCGGTCAGACTGCCCAGGCGTACGACCAGCTGAAAGCGATCCGCTTGCGTGCTGGCATTGATGCGGGTACCGACGGCCTTTATGGCCTGAAAGCCAACATGACACAGGCGGAAATGCGTACAGTGATTCAGAATGAAAGAAGAATTGAACTGGCTTTTGAAGATCATCGCTGGGACGATATTCGTCGCTGGAAGATCGCGATGGCAGTGAACAATGGATTTAACCTGCGTATGAAAATAAGCATGGCAACGAATCCGTACACCTATGAAGTGGTACCTTCCGTGCGCCGCCATGGTTTCAGGGAAGCGAACTATCTGTTGCCCATCCCTTATTCCGAAACAAGGAAAATGGATAAGCTGAAACAGAATCCCGGGTATTAATTTTTAAACAGATCATTTGTCCCCTGCCAGTTTGTTTTGGCAGGGGGCTTTTTTTTGTATCTTTTGCAGATGAAGTATTTTTTGCTCTTATGTTTTTTGGGCGTGGTGCTACAGGCGCAGGGCGCTACTTATTATGTTGATGCGATCAACGGAAACGATGCGGCTACGGGACTATCAGAAAAACAAGCCTGGAAAACCCTGGCCCGGGTAAATGCACAGGTGTTTCGTGCGGGAGATAAACTGCTGTTCCGTGCCGGGCGCATATTTGAAGGTAAGCTGAAACTGCAGGGAAGCGGCACCGCCGCGCAGCCCATTACGGTGGACAAGTATGGCGAAGGATATAAACCGCGCATACAGGGCAATGGCATTATGCCGGCGACCTTGCATTTGTATAATGTGGAATATTGGGAAATCCGACACCTCGACATCTCCAATACCGGCCAGGAACGGCAGTCGGGCCGTAACGGCGTGCTGGTACAGGCGCGTGATACCGGCACGTTGCATCATATTATTTTGTCGGAACTGGACGTACACGACGTGAACGGAAGTCTTTTAAAAGCCGGCGGCGCCGGTGCCGGCATCATGGTGCAGGCGGGGGACGTAATGTAAAATCGCGCTTTGATGAACTGATCATCGAGAAATGTACGATCCGGAATACACATCGTAATGGGATCACATTTGCCGGGCATTGGTCCCGGACCGACTGGTTTCCGAGCCTGCGGGTGATCGTCCGGAACAACCTGTTGGAGGGTGTTCCCGGCGATGGTATTGTTCCTATTGGCTGCGATGGCGCCCTGATCACCCATAATGTTATGCGTGACTGCCCGCGGTTGTTGCCGGACAGTGAGGCGGCGGCTGGCATCTGGCCCTGGAGCTGCGACAATACCGTTATACAATACAATGAAGTAAGCGATCATAAGGCGCCCTGGGACGGTCAGGGCTTTGACTCCGACTGGAACTGCCGCAATACGCTGATCCAGTATAATTACAGCCACGATAATGAAGGCGGTTTCCTGCTTGTGTGCGACGACGGCAGCCAGAAGATGCCGACCAGTGCAGGTAATACCGGAACGATCGTACGCTATAACATCAGCATTAATGATGGATTGCGTACCACCGGTAAACACGCCGGTTTTTCCCCGGTGATCCATTTACCCGGTCCGGCGCGCAATACGCAGATTTACAATAACGTGGTGATCGTTCCGCAACGCGAAGCGGGCATTGACAGCTCGCTGGTGGCGTTCGATAACTGGCATGGTTACCCGGACAGTACACTGTTCGCTAATAACATTTTTTACGCGTTGATGCCAATGGATTACCAGGCGGCGAAGGCCACCCGCATATATTACGATAACAATCTTTACTACGGAAAACATACCATTGCTTCGGAAGATCCGCATGCGGTAGCCGGCGATCCGCTTTTTCAGTCGGTGGTATGGGGCGGTAACCCTGGTTGGGAAGTGTTGAAGGGATTAAAGCTGAAACCAGCAACGCCGGCAGCGAATAAAGGAAGACCGCTTGTACGTGAGGCAACGAAAGATTTCTTTGGAAATAAAGTGCCGGTGGGGAAAGCGGTGGATATTGGGGTACATGAGTTTTAAAATAGTAACGCGCCCGGTCATTATTGATCGGGCGCGCTATTTGTGGCTACCATTCCCAGAACACCATCCCCGCGCCGCATATCGTGATACTGGCCCCGCCAATGGCGTGCATGTATCTTTCCATTTTCCCGTTCTGTAAAAACGATAACCCGTAATACCCCAGCAATACCATACCTACCATGGTGATCAATGTAAACAATGTGAATACCCCTGCAATAAACAACACGCCGGATGCCGACTGCTGTACCGCCTGCGAAGTAAGCAGGGGAATCATCGGCTCGCAGGGGCCCAGTACAAAAATGATGAACAGTATCCGGGTGTTACTTTGGTGCGCTGTTGCGGATATACAGGTGATTCGCCGTGTTTGTGCTCATATACGTATACAGCGTTGTCATCGTACACGTCGAAGTGTTTGTGGGGGCGGTTTAAGTAGGCCTGCCGGATGCCATACAGGAAATATAGCGCACCGAAGATCAGCAACGCCCAGGCGGCGATGCCGCCACGAACATCTTCGAGGCCGGTTAGTCTTTTTAACTGCCAGCCCAATGCCACGCCTATTGCCCCCAATGCAATGGAGCTGCCCACATGTCCGAGCCCGCAGATGAGCGTCCATCCGACGGTGCGGCTGACAGACCAGTTCCGGGCTTTGGAGAGGGCAATAAATGGTACATAGTGGTCGGGGCCGGTAACGGTGTGCAGGCAACTGACACCGATGGCTGCGATGGCGATAGCTACGATTTCAGCGTTCATGTGTAATATCTTGTGTAAGTTGAATGATCTCCCCTGTCCAGATAGCGGCGGCTATGTGTTGAAGACAGTCGTATAACTGTTCGCCGCCCTGCGCCAGCATTCTCGCTACTACGGCGGGGCCTGCGGCCCTGGTTACGCCGAAAACAACATTGTCCGGCACCAGTGCCCGGATGTTGGTTTCGTACAAATCGGCGCCCGGGGTTGTATCAACATAAATAAAAGTGGCCTGGTGGGTAAAGCCTTCCAGTTGTCCC
The DNA here is from genome assembly GCF_023156195.1 of Chitinophaga sedimenti. Classification (GTDB taxonomy): domain Bacteria; phylum Bacteroidota; class Bacteroidia; order Chitinophagales; family Chitinophagaceae; genus Chitinophaga; species Chitinophaga sedimenti. The sequence goes on along the minus strand of NZ_JAKUKA010000001.1, from coordinate 3,855,811 downwards.
ATGGCGTCCGGCGGAATAAGGCCGGGGGCCATCAGCTGGTTGTCTTTCAGGAACAGGCCGCCATCCAGGTAAATCTCCGTCAGGTTTTTCAGCAGTCTGAACTGAAACACTTCTCCTGAAAGTTTTCGTCCGCAGGTAACGATTTCGCCCCAGAGTAGCCTGCAGTTGGCGCCCAGGAATATTTTATTGTGCGCCCGGAACACGGCATCCTTATGCGGCACCAGCGGATGTGGGATGTACGAAAGCATAGCGCCTTCATCCATCGTTACCTGCATACTTTGCCGCGCTTCCTGTTCCATCTGGAAAATACGCTGGTACGATTGTGTTTGCAGTTGCAGTTTAGAACCGGCTGCCAGGTGTAATTGCAGGTCGTACACATCACCATCCAGGATGCCGGGCGATGAACTCATCAGCGTCAGGTACAGCGCGGGGTCATGGCGATCAAGTCCTACGTCCGCCAGTTTAAAAGGGCGGGTATAGAAACTTTCCTTCAGGTAAGTTTTGCCGTTCCGCACGCCGGTCGATATTTTCAGCTCGTTGATCATCCTTCGGCGCCTTCCAGCAGTGCATGTTTTTTAATCCGGTAATGACTTGGTCCAGGCCCTCGAGGCTCATCAGGTTGGTGAACAGGAATGGCCTTTCACCACGCATTTTGCGCGCGTCGCGGTCCATCACGCCGAGGTCGGCATGCACGTAAGGCGCGAGGTCAATCTTGTTGATGACCAATAAATCGGAGCGGGTGATGCCGGGGCCGCCTTTCCGCGGGATTTTATCACCTTCCGCTACATCGATTACGAAGATGGTCACGTCTGCCAGGTCGGGACTAAAAGTAGCGGAGAGATTGTCGCCGCCGCTTTCAATAAAAATGATCTGCACATCCGGGAAGCGTTCGGCCATTTCGTCCACCGCTTCCAGGTTCATGCTGGCGTCTTCGCGGATCGCCGTATGCGGACAGCCACCTGTTTCCACGCCAATGATCCTTTCGGCAGGCAGCAGGCTATTACGCGTCAGGAATTCCGCATCTTCCTTTGTATAAATATCATTGGTGATCACACCAATACTGTAATCCGCCGTCATATGGCGCGAAAGCCGTTCTATCAGGGCCGTTTTACCGGAACCCACCGGACCGGCCACACCTATCTTTATATAATTTCTTTCCATGTTAGTTTGATATTATGACATGTATAACCGTGAATACAACTGCTCGTGCTGCATGCAACGGATATCGAACCCGGTATTGCAAAGCCCCGTCATGGTTTCGTCTGCCTGCATGGTGGCTGTCGCCAGTTCGTTCAGTAGTGGCTGTAAGCGAAACAGAATATCTTGTCCGTCGAGCTGCCCAAGCGGCACTAACTTTACGTTATTCGTCACCATGCCTACGGCTGCATTGTAGTAAAAAGAGAGCAGCGCTTCTTCCTCCGGGATGCCGAGCAGGCAGGCATACATGCCGAATGCGATACAGTAGTGCAAAGCGGTTAGTTGCTTTACCAGTTCAAAAGATTGTTGCCGGCTGAAGATCTTCATCAACCTTAACCCCAGTTTCTGGCTGGCGATGCGGATTTCTTTCGGCGTTTTGAGGGCCGTACATTCCTCATCCAATTGCTTCAGCCGCTGCACATCGTTTTGCGCGGCTGCCTGGTAGGCGAAGTGTACGAAGGCTCCGTCGTTGTATTGAAGGTTATACTGCAGCATGTTGCGCACAAATGCTTCCGCAGTGACTACATCGTGCACGATCCCCTGTTGTACGTAGGTTTCCAGTCCGGCGGAATGCGTATAACCGCCAATGGGTAACGTAGGGTCGGAGAGGTGCAGCAGGCTGCCCAGGTAGTGTGCACTCATTTGGATGCCAGGTTCATGATTTTAGAAAATAACGTGCTGCCACCGTGATTGTGCGGCGTCACGTTCGACTTCAACATATTCTTCAACTGCCGCTCTTCCTTTACAGGAGCGAATCCTGCGGCCTGCAGCCAACGGAACAGCGGTTCTTCATAAGGAATCAATACCGCTTCCTCCTGTAAAAAAATGGGAAGATGTTTGTTGCCGATCTCATAACATACCGTGCCCATTTCCAACATGTCTTTCGGCCGGATAACAATGGCTTCGCAGGGTAAAATGTGTACGGCGATGATATGGTCATCGTCCATATATAATATATCTCCCTGTTCGAGCCGCTGGCCTTCCTGCAAAAACTTGATCGCTATTTCGCGGCCGCTTATCGAACGAAGGCGTTGTATGCGTTTAGCCGCGTCGAACCATTCGATGTGCAGTTCGTCTATTTGCCGTCCGCCGGTATTTATGCCCGACAGGTGGCCTACTTTCTCACGGATCAACATATACTTTTCTTTAAAAGAGGAAATACCTTTGCGCCAGTGCTACTTCTTTAGCAGGCTCGCAGGTGATTTTAACACCGTCTACTTTCACCTCGTAATTCTCGGGGTTCACCGATATTTCAGGTGTCTTATCATTATGGATCAGGTCTTTTTGCCAATGTTGCGGCAGTCGCTCACCGGCAACAGTGTTTTCTGTAACCCATATTCCGCTGCAATATTATTGTTGATGCCTGCCTGCGATACGAACGTAACGCTGCTATGCAATGCTGCTTTACCGTGTGCACCAAACATATGCCGGTAGATCACTGGTTGCGGCGTTGGGATGGATGCATTCGGATCGCCCATGCGGCTGGCGGTAATCATGCCGCCTTTGAGGATCATTTCTGGTTTTACCCCGAAGAACATCGGTTTCCACAAAACGATGTCCGCCAGTTTGCCCGGTTCAATAGAACCAACGTGTTTGGCGATGCCCTGGGCTATAGCGGCGTTGATCGTGTATTTGGCAACGTAACGTTTTACGCGGAGGTTATCATTGTCTTTGCCCTCATCTTCCGGTAATGCGCCACGCTGTTTCTTCATCTTATCCGCTGTTTGCCAGGTGCGCGTGATCACTTCACTTACACGGCCCATGGCCTGCGAGTCGGAGCTCATGATGCTGAAAACGCCCATGTCGTGGAGGATGTCTTCCGCGGCGATGGTCTCCGGCCGGATTCGTGAATCTGCGAAGGCTACGTCTTCGGGCACCCGTTTATCCGGTGGTGACATACCATCAGCATGTCGAGGTGTTCGTCGATGGTATTTACGGTATAAGGACGGGTTGGATTCGTGGAGGCAGGTAATACGTTCGGATACTGTGCCGCGCGTATAATGTCCGGTGCGTGACCACCGCCCGCGCCTTCGGTGTGAAAGGTGTGAATCACGCGGCCATTGATGGCGTTCATCGTGTCTTCCAGAATCCGCCTTCGTTCAGCGTATCGGTGTGAATGGCGATCTGCACATCCATTTTATCAGCTACCGTGAGTGCAGCGTCGATAACGGCGGGGGTGCTGCCCCAGTCTTCATGTATCTTGAGGCCCAGCGCGCCGGCTTCGATCTGTTCTACGAGCGGACCTTCGGTAGAGCAGTTGCCTTTTCCGAAGAAGCCGAGGTTCATCGGGTATGCTTCGGCCGCCTGTAGCATGCGCATGATGTTCCATTTGCCCGGCGTTACGGTGGTGGCACTGGTACCATCGGCAGGCCCTGTGCCGCCGCCGATCATGGTGGTGATGCCGCTGAACAGTGCATGGTCGATCTGTTGTGGGCAAATAAAATGAATATGCGTGTCGATGCCACCGGCGGTCGCAATCAGGTTGCTGCCATTATGTACTTCGGTGGCGGCGCCAATGATCATATTTGGATGCACGCCGTCCATTGTATCGGGATTGCCCGCCTGGCCAATGCCCACGATCTTTCCGTCTTTAATGCCGATATCTGCCTTCACAATACCCCAATGGTCAATAATGATCACATTGGTGATGAGGAAGTCCAGCACACCTTCTGCGCGCAGTGCGGTACTGGATTGCGCCATACCATCGCGTACACTTTTACCGCCACCGAATTTGCATTCGTCGCCGTATACGTTATAATCCTTTTCAATTTCGATGATGAGGTCCGTATCGGCCAGCCGTACGCGGTCGCCCACAGTGGGGCCGTACATGCCGGCATATTTTGCTTTGGATATCTTCAGGCTCATGTGGTCGTGTTTTTAAAGTGTTGGGCGCTTACTTTTTCCATGGCTTGCTCTTTCGCCGCAGGCGTAGTAGTGTCGCCATTAGCCAGGTTCGAAAAACCGATGGCTTTGCGATGGCCGCCGAAGGCCACCAGTTCCACTTCTTTTGTTTCGCCGGGTTCAAACCGTACTGCGTTGCCGGATGGAACATTCAGCCGCATCCCGAAGGCCTTTTCGCGGTCGAAGTCCATCATCTTATTCACTTCAAAAAATGGAAATGAGAGCCGATTTGCACGGGGCGGTCGCCGGTATTTACTACCTGCAGCTTTACGGTGGGCCTGCCCTCATTGGCGATAATGTCGCCGGGCCTTAAAAATACTCTCCTGGTATCATGAGCAAGTAATTTGCGTTAACGGATAGGATGGTGAACGGTCACCAGTTTGGTGCCGTCCGGAAAAGTGGCTTCTATCTGGATTTCATGGATCATTTCGGGCACTCCTTCCATCACCTCATCACGGTGCAGTACCGTAGCGCCATATTGCATCAGTTCCGCTACGCTCTTCCCGTCACGGGCGGCCTCCTGCAAATGGCTGCTGATGTACGCCACGGCCTCCGGGTAATTTAACTTTAGCCCACGTGCCTTCCTTTTAGCCGCCAGTTCGCCTGCAAGGAACAAAAGCAGTTTTTCCGATTCCCTCGGTGTTAAGTGCATGATGATTTATTTTATATGTTGATTTTCTTTGCTTAAGATAGGAAAAGTAGAAAAAGCGGGTAAAAAGTGCTGTTAAATGAAAATGACGAAGCTATTTTGCTTCGTCATTTCGTATTTCTAATATTTATCATCATTGATTTCTATCCAGTAACCATCCGGATCTTTCAAATAAATCTGTTTTACACCATCCACCCGTTTGGTGACGGTTTTAGGCTCGCCGGCCCAGTTTTCATAATAAATCTGGTGTTTGTCGAGCAGGTCGATCAATCCTTCCACGGACGGAACAGAAAAGCAAATATGACTGTTTTTGTCGTGCTGCGTGATCGCCTTGGCGTTCTGGATCAGGTGGAGCTGACTTTGCTCACTGATCCGGAACCAGGTATGTTTACCATCGTGAAACGGCTCCGGGATGGTGTCGATGTGCATGATATCGCGGTAAAATGCGGTGGCTTTACCGAGATCATACACCGACAGCGCAATGTGGTTCAATACCGGTTTTTTCTGCGCCATGCCGGTGAGCGTGGCGGACAGGAGGGCGAGGAGGAAAGCATATTTTTTCATAACATCGAAAAGATACAAAAAGACTGTTTAAGAAGATACTATCTTTCTTTTGGCATAAAGCAGTCAATACAACGATGCTTTTCGTTTTACGTTCCAACGCCGCTGCCGGCAGTGCTACAAAAGCCCGATGCCAATGCGACGGTGCGCGATTATTTTTAACTGTACTCCTTAAAATTTGTCATCGCTTGATTATCACACAATAGCGCAATTTTGCCGCAGTTTAACCCTACTCATTTTTAAGTAATTTGCCAGATCGGGATAAAAAAACATGTTTAAACATTTGATAAATAAAATTAATATTATACATTTGTTGTATGTAAGAGTTCGATGGTTTTCTAGGATTTGAAATTTTTAAAAGACACTTAAACGAGCATGGTCCTGAAAAGCAGGGGCAAAGCACTGAGCAGCACCGAGACTATCCCGATTTCCTGAACCCTTGGTTTTTGATCATCCTATTGCTATTCCCGATTATACGATAATGTGAACTGATAATATATTATATACCTATTTATCCTATTACTATGAATAATCCTTTACGTACTGCCGTACGCGTGCTCTTCGCGTCCGGACTTGTCCTCGCCGCTTCCAACCTGCAAGCGCAAATGAAAATAGGCGACCGGCCTTATGTTATCAACAAAGCTTCCGTACTCGAATTGGAAAGTGACCGTCAGGGTCTGTTACTGCCGCGTGTACAACCGGGCATGCTTACGAGCGCTCCGTTAAATGCCGCTCCCGATGGTATGATCGTGGTAGTAGAAAATGCTACTAACCAGGACCAGGTATTGTACCTGCGTAAAAATGGCGCCTGGGTAAGAATGGCATTGCTCGACGAGTCAAACTCCAACTGGAGCCGCAATGGTAACGTAGTAGGCGCCGGTGAATTCTTTGGTTCCACCAACGCAGCCGCCTTGCTGTTCAGGACTGACAATGTAGAACGTATGGCTATCGACGCTACCGGTCGCGTAAGCATTGGTTCCATCACACCTACAGAAATTTTTAACGTTGCCGGCAATGCCAACATCGACGGTAATGCCCTGATCTCCGGCGCTATCAGCGCAGCTTCTGCCGGGATCACAGGTGCAGTAACCGCGGGTTCTGCCACTGTTTCCGGTACAACTACGACTAATGTATTGTCTGTAGGAACTAATGCTACTGTTACCGGTACCACTACTACTGCAGGTTTGTCTGCTACCGGTGCGGTAAACATGAGCGGTCTTGCGGATAACACAACTTATGTAGATGTATTGGTAATTGACCCAACGACAGGCGTGGTGAACCGTCGCAAAATGTCTGCTGCTGCTTTCAATAATGCTATTTCTACCATGAATGGCTCAACAGAAGCAGATCAGACTTTGGTAACTGGTTCTACTGGTAACGATTTCAACATCGCTTCTGTAGCTGGCGTACACACCTTTAACATTCCCACAATTGGTGCTGGTGTTAACCGTGGTCTGATCACCCTGGCTGACTGGCAGAAACTGCAGGACGCTCAGAAACAACTGACCGTTAACGCATTCTCTACAGCTTCCGACGCAAACGGTCTTTCTATTGGTGGTGCTGATAATAATGAACTGACCCTGCACCCTGCCGATGCAACAAGGCCGGGTGGTGTGTCTGTCGACGCACAAACGTTTGGTGGTGCTAAAACATTCGCTGCTAAAGTAACAGCCAGCGCTGGCTTAGAAGTTACCGGTGCAACGATGTTGAACAACGCCACTGAAATTGCCGGTGCTTTAACGCTGAACGCGGTGGATCCAACTGCGGCTACAGGCCCTTATAAATTCCTCCTGCAGGGTGCGAGCGGCCTGGTAGAATCACGTGCTGTCGACATCGCTTCCCTGGAAAACGGTGTTAACAGGATCGGCGCCAACGGTACTTTTACTGCCGGTCCGGATGTAACTTTCGGCACGGCTACTACCGGCACCGACTTCAATATTTCTGTTGATGCGACCAACAAACTGGTCAACTTCAACCTGCCGAACGCTAATGGCGTTGCGGGTGCAGAGGTTCGCGGTGTGGTTTCTACCAGCGCGCAGTCTTTCGCCGGTAACAAAAGCTTTACCAACAACTTAGCCATTGGTACTTCAGCGGCTCCTAACTCTACCCTCCAGGTAGCTGGTTCTATGTCGCTCGCCATCAAAACTGTTGACGACGCTTACACGCTGAACGACCTGGATAATACTGTACTGGTAGACGCCAGCACCAAAGATATCGCTATCGGTTTACCTGCTCCGGTTAACGGGCGTGTATACACGATCAAAAAGATCGGTAACGGTGGTATCGACAACGAAGTAGTAATTACACCTGCCGGCAGTGCGCTGATCGATGGTGGTCCAAGCGTAACCATCTACAACGACTGGACTTTCATTACCCTGCAATCTGACGGAACCAACTGGTTCATCATCAGGAAATAATTGATGGAGAACAGCAGGAGACTTGTTGTACAAATGCTCCTGCTGTTCTTCTTTATTTTGATGCGTTGCGGCGCGGCGTTTTCGCCATTCCCTAACTTGCAACTTCTATTTATATGCGTTTATCGTCGGTAGCCCGTTCCAGTGTCATTATCGGGCTTTGTGGTTTTTTATCCGCACGTGCTTCCGCGCAGCAATTAAAGCTGGGCGATAACCCCAGCGTTCTCAGACAAGACGCTGTACTTGAATTAAACAGCCCTAACCAGGGCCTGCTGCTTCCACGTGTGCTGAAGGCCGAGATTACATCCGGAGGAAAACTTTTTAATGCACCCAACGGTATGTTGGTGTATGTTACTGATGCCGCCGAAAATGCTATGTATGTCAAGCGTTTCGGTATCTGGCAAAAGGTAGGTGATTTTAGTGCCACTTCTATTTCGGGTGATGTGAGTGCTACAGGTACTGGTGCGATTACTACTACCATTGCCAACCAGGCGGTGACGTTCGCAAAAATGCAGAACATCAATACGCAACGGCTCCTGGGCCGTTATAGCCCGGCTACGGGTGCTATCCAGAAATTCAACTTGGTTCAAACTTAACGCTCAATACTTCAGGTGTTCTGTCTGCAAATAACATGTCTGCTTTATGGAACGCCAATAAATTACAGGGTGCAGATGTTGCCACTACGGCCCCGGCCAATGGCGATGTGTTGAAATACAACAGTACTACCAGTTCGTGGACGCCGGCGCAGGCCAGCGGTATTACATCCCTTACGGGCTCTATTATCGCAACGGGTAATGGCGAAGTAACAGCGTACATCCGGGATGGCGCGGTGCAGTATGTGAAAATTCAACAGATGCCCGGGCAAACACTGATGGGCAACTCGCAGACGGGCAATGCCGTAGTGGCGCCGATCTCCATCGGCGCGGGACTTACGCTAAATGCCGGTACCAGTGTGCTGTCTGCTGCCAATACTTCTGCATTGTGGAATGCCAATCAACTGCAGGGCCGCGATGTGAATAATACTGCTCCAACAAACGGGCAGGTATTGAAATGGAATGGCTCCGCATGGGCACCTGGGGCAGATGCTGGTGGTTCGATCACTTTGCAGGATGATATTACCGGCACGGGTACAGGCACCATTTCGACCACCATCAGCAATAAAGCAGTGACATACGCGAAAATGCAGGATGTAACGGGTTCCCGTTTACTCGGTCGTTATGCTACCACAGCTGGTACGGCGCAGGAAATTTCGCTGGGAACGACGATGTCACTGTCGACCGGCGGTGTATTGTCTGCCGCCAACACTACTGCTTTATGGAATGCTAACGAGTTGCAGGGCCGCGATATCGCTACTACAGCCCCAACCAACGGGCAGGTATTAAAATGGAACGGTACGTTATGGGCTCCGGCCGCGGATGCTTCCGGGTCGATTAGTCTTACGGGGCCAATAACAGGAACGAGTTCCACTGGTACGATAGCTACCACCATCACCGACGATGCTGTAACTTTCGCAAAAATGCAGGATGTTTCCACGCAGCGTCTTCTTGGCCGCTACAGTACCGGTACCGGCGATGTACAGGAAGTATCGCTTGGCGCTAACATGTTGCTCAATACTTCGGGTCAATTATCGGCCGATGCCAATAACGCATTGTGGAATGCGAATAAATTCCAGGGTAGAAGTATCGTGTCTGCCACGCCAACAAACGGGCAGGTATACAAATACAATACATCCACCAGTACCGGGAATTAGGGGATGACCTTTCCGGCGGCGCCACTTACGGCACGCTGGCCAATAACGATATCAGCCAGGCCGACGCTCCGGATGCATTTTCCCGCATGAAAATATGGGCCAGTCCTGTAACCGGCACAGTAACAAACGGTCCGGCCGGCACCGGTGCTTACTCCTGGAACGTGCTCTCTTTCCGCGGTGGTGGTTATACGACCCAACTTTATTTTGATAAGAGTACACTGGCGGTTAAGGAGTGGGGTGGCAATACCGCTACGCTGACGAGCAATGCAGATAACCCATGGTACAAGGTGGTATTGGTACACGGTAATACCAATATTGATGTGGGGGCTATTCCTTTCGGCGGTAAAACCACCGATGCGAGTTCCGAAGTAATGCAGGATGCTTCCCGGTTGTTCTGGAACAATACCAATAAGCGGTTAGGTGTAGGTACGAACGCGCCGAACAGTACCATGCAGGTAAATGGGTCGATCGCTGAAACACTCACTATCGTAAATAGTAACACCACGCTTACCGAATCTATCAACACGCTGGTGGTAAGGCGCACTGGCAGCGGTACCGCCAATATCACGGTCACCGTCCCTTCCGCCAGCACCTGCCCGGGTAGGATTTATACGATCATTAAAGACTATACCGGTGGCGTAAGCGGTAATCTCATCCTGTCATTTGCAAGCGGTGAAACCCCGGGTTTTCAAACTTCATACGGCAATAGCGCTGTAATTATCAAATTAATGTCGGTTGGTACGAAGTGGGCGAGAGTGTCTTATGTTGATAATGGCGTTTTTTAAACGCACAGTTAGATCAGATTATGAAAAGAATTTTACCAGTAATATTTGCTCTTTTAGGAGTGATAAGCGCTTCCGCCCAGCAGGGGATTTACATTCCTGCTGGTGGTAAAGTGGCCCTGACGGGGATATTACCGGTAAGTTTTTACCAGATACCCGCAATGATGGCCTGCTGGGCTCAAACTCAGGCTCCACGCTCTACTTCTTCGGACACCAATGGACCAACGGCGCTGCCGCCACCCTTACAAATGGCACGGGCGCCGGCGGTGTGTTCCGTTTTGCCGGCAATAACCCGGTAAATACCACTATCGGCCGGCAATTGCTTTTCGGTGGATATAACCTGGCTTCCGCCAGCGGCGCAAGTTTTCCGAACCTTATGGTGGATAATGACAGCGGTATAGAGTTAGGCGATTTGAATGATACTAAAATCAGGACCAACCTTCATTTTAATTCCGGCAACATTTATCTCAGCGGCTGGAACCTGGTAGTGGGGGATGGGAATCCCGGCAGCATTACCGGTTACAGGGAAAATGCATTCGTTGTAACCGGCGCCAATGCCGCCGGCGGTTTTCTGGTGCGCGAAAAAGTAGGAAACAGCTCCGGCAAAGTGGTATTTCCCATCGGCACCGATGCGACCAGCTATTCGCCGGTAGCCGTAGAACATACCGGCGCACCGGACGATTTCCGCGCACGGGTGTTCGATAACGTATTTGTTGCTGCCACATCCGGCAACGCACTGCTGGATACTTTTGTATACAAAACCTGGAACATTGGTCGTTTGAACGGTGGCGGCACCGGCGCAAATCTCACGTTTCAGCACATGAAGTCAATCGAGCTGCCCGAGTATGCAGCTAACCGCGACAACAGTATTATCAACCGTTTCATCAACAATAAGTGGGAGGAATTACCATTCCAGCAGCTGGCGGTTGCCGACGGCGATCTTTCGGCTAATGGCGTAAGCAGCAGCGCTACCATGCACACGCAATCCGACATTAAAGCGGTGGGGAATAATGAATATTTCATGAAGTCTACCCACAAAACAATACCCGGTAAACAGGTAATGTTCCTCCGCTTCATGGCGCAGCGTATATCCGACGGGCTGGTGGAAACCTTCTGGACCACCGGGTACGAACGCAATGTGTCGCACTTTGTACTGGAGCGCATGCTGGAACATGAAACAGCATACACCCCGGTAACGCAGGTGAAATCGGCCGCCGTCAATGGCAACAGCCGTGTTTTTATTAATTATTATTTTCTCGATCCCAATAGTTTCGATGGCTGGAGTTATTACCGTGTAAGAGCGGTGTTACGCAACGGTAACAGCGAATTCTCGGAAATACGCGCCGTGCCGCCGAACAAAAAGGTAGAGATCTTCCCGAATCCGAACTATGGCCAGTTCAAGATCAAAGTGCTGGGCTACCGTACACCGATGATCCTGCACCTGACCAACGTATGGGGGCAAGTGATCCGTGAATACCGTGTAAGATCAGAAGCTTCTATCGAAGTAACGAATATTGCAGCCGCCACTTACTTCGTGGTATTGTATGAAGAGAGCAGCAAACGCATCGTTTACCGAAATAAAGTGTTGGTGCTGAAGTAGTTGGTTTTTTCCGGTTATTATTGCTACTTTAGTTAGCGATAGTAACCGGAAACAACTTCTTTTTGCCCATGCTTAGACTTATTTGCCTGTGCCTCCTCATCTGCCTTTATGGCCTTTCTGCTATGGGGCAGGGCCAGGTGCCAGACCCGCCCGGCAATCCCTGTACCAATATTGGTCAGAATCCTTCTACCGCTTTCCCGGTATGTGGTACGCAGGTTTTTGCGCAGGCGTCCGTGCCTTCTTGCGGCGGCAACCGTGTATATGGCGCTAATTGCGGCGATATCCGGCTCGATGACCGTTTCCCTTACTGGTATAAATTCACCTGCTTTAAAGCCGGGACCCTCGGCTTCGTTATCACTCCCAATCAATTAACCGACGACTATGACTGGCAACTCTGGGATGTTACCGGCAAAGACGTAAACGACGTATATAAACGCGATAATAAAATGTTCGTGGCCTGTAACTGGTCCGGCGAGTCCGGCGAAACAGGGGCATCGGCCGCCGGCACGAATGTGAATGTGTGTGAAGGGCCTGGCAAGTCGCTTTACAGCAAAATGCCCACTTTGATAGAGGGGCATGAGTACCTGCTGCTCGTTAGTCACTTTACGCCCACGCAAACCGGTTATAAGCTGGAGTTTAAAGGTGGATCTGCCAGTATCACGGACACGCTTACACCGAATATTAAAAGCAGTGCATATCGCTGCGGCCCTTACACCATCACTGTAAAACTGAATAAGAAAATGCGCTGCGCCACCCTGGCGGCAGATGGCTCGGATTTTATACTCCCCGGCGGCGGAGCGGTGATCACAGGCGCAACTTCCGTATGTTCCGGGTTCGATATGGATTCGGTAGTGTTGCAACTCGATCAGCCGCTGGCGCCAGGCAACCACACGGTGCAGGTGCAAACCGGTTCGGATGGAAATACCATCCTGGATATCTGCGGCAGTGGCATTGCCGTAGGTACAAGCGTCAATGTATTCGTGGACAATTACCAGCATGTGCCGTATGATAGTCTGGCCCCGATAGCCTGTTCGCCCACACAATTGCGCGTGGTATTCCGGGATAACATCCGCTGCTCATCGGTGGCGGCTGATGGCAGTGATTTTATGCTGACGGGCAACCCGGCCGTTTGGATTACCGGCGCTACCACAACTGCCTGCAGCGATGGTCTTACGAAAGAAATTATATTGCACCTTAACCGTGCGGCCGATATGGCGGCGGCGTTCACCGTTACCCTGCAACGCGGCTCCGATGGCAACGTGCTTGTCAGTGAATGTCATGTTGAAACACCACCGGGAGGTTCCGAAAACTTTAATACCCTGCCGCCGGTGAAGGCTGATTTTACATACAATCTCTCGCTGGCCTGCACCGGTAATGCTGCCGGCTTCTTCCACGACGGGAATAATTTCACCAACAGCTGGCGCTGGTTTGTAGATGGGGAGTTGGATAATTCCCTTCAAAACCCGACGATCGAATTCAAAGACGGCGCGTCCAAAGAGGTGGTACTGGCCGTGAGCAACGGCCTGTGTTACGACACGGCCTACCAGACCCTCACGTTCGCCAATTACCAGTCTGCCGAATTCAGCATCGTGAACAATATTTTATGTCCTGCCGACCTCGGTATGTTCAAAAACCTGAGTACGGGGAATATCATCAGCTACCGCTGGGAATTTGGTAACGGTAAAACCAGTGACCAGAAAGAACCCTGGCCGCAAACTTACACGGACCGGACCGCCCGCGAGCGCCTGGTGCCCGTGCTGCTCATCACCGAAAATGATTATAATTGCCCGGATACCGCCACGCATTTCCTGACACTGGTGAACAGTTGCCACACCGATGTGCCCACCGCGTTTACGCCTAATGGCGACGGGCAGAATGACTTTTTATACCCGCTGAATGGTTATAAAACAAAAGACCTCGATTTCCGCGTTTTTAACCGCTCCGGCAACGAGGTGTTTCATTCCACGAGCTGGACCGACAAATGGGACGGCACCATCAACGGGCGGAAGGCCGACGTAGGCACCTACGCCTGGATGCTGCGGTACACCAATAAAGAAACAGGGGAGAAGTTCTTTTTAAAGGGAACGACCGTATTACTCAGATAGTCAAGCGTATGTAAAACACTTTACCATTCCACCGTCTTTTTTGCCAATTGTACCGAATAGACTAAATTCTGGTCTTTAATGGTTAAAATACGGTTTGCCTATGCCGTAACATTCGAATACTTTTATCATCTGCTATGAACAAAAAGAAAATTTTTTTGAGTATGAGAATAATTGTCGTACTGACAATAATGTTGTCGGTGTTGGGTTCCGTCGCTTTTGCGCAGGATTATCCCATTAAGCCAGTGCCCTTTACGGCCGTGAAAGTAACGGACGATTTCTGGGCGCCCCGCATTATGCGCAATTACAAAGTGACGATTCCTATTGCGCTGGAACAGTGCTATAAGACTGGTCGTGTCGATAATTTCCTGATCGCGGGCAAACTGAAGAAAGGCAAATTTTTGACCGAATATCCGTTTGACGACACAGATATCTACAAAATATTGGAAGGCGCCAGCTATTCTTTGCAAACATATCCCGATAAGCAACTGGAAGCACAGCTCGATACGCTGATCTACTATATCACCAAAGCACAGGAGCCCGATGGTTACCTTTTTACCAACCGCACCATCGCAAAAGATTCCGGCCGACTGCATGCGTGGGTAGGTAAACAGCGCTGGGAAAAAGATCCCGACCTGAGCCACGAGCTGTACAACAGCGGTCACCTGTATGAAGCGGCAGTAGCGCACTTCCAGGCAACCGGCAAACGGTCTTTGCTGGATGTGGCGACTAAAAACGCCGACCTGGTATACAAAGATTTCGTGGTAGGCGGATTGAAATACTATCCCGGTCACCAGATCATTGAAATGGGCCTGGTAAAACTGTACCGTGCCACTAACAATAAGAAATACCGGACCTTGCCAAATATTTCCTGGACATCCGCAAGGGGGCAGCGAGTATAGCCAGTCGCAGCAACCGGTAACGGAGCAAACGAAAGCTGTTGGACACGCTGTACGCGCTACTTACATGTATAGTGGCATGGCGGACGTGGCGGCGCTCACCGGCGACAAGGCCTACATTCACGCCATTGATACCATCTGGCACGATGTGGTAGATCATAAATTGTACCTCACCGGCGGCATTGGTGCAGAAGGTGGTCACGAGGGTTTTGGCCCGGATTATTCCCTTCCGAACATGAGTGCGTACAATGAAACCTGCGCCTCTATCGGTAACATTTACTGGAACTACCGTTTGTTCCTGCTGCATGGCGATTCTAAATATTACGACGTGTTGGAACAGGTTTTATATAACGGTATGATTTCCGGCGTATCGGCAAAAGGCGACCGCTTCTTTTATCCGAACCCGCTGGAATCAATGGGACAGCACGCCCGCAGCGAATGGTTTGGTTGTGCCTGTTGTCCGAGTAACGTATGCCGTTTCATTCCTTCTGTGCCCGGCTATATGTATGCTACGGGTAAGGACCGCATTTATGTGAACCTTTATATCCAGAGCAACGCAGATATCAACCTGGGAAAAAATAAAGTGAAACTGGCCCAGCATACAGCGTATCCATGGAACGGTAAAATTGAGTTCGATGTGGATCCTGCTAAAGCGGCTACTTTCGATGTAGCGGTGCGCGTACCGGCCTGGCTGAGTGATGCGCCGCTGCCTGGTGGCCTGTACAACTACGCTACGCCTGAAAAGAAAGCCTACACCATCTCTGTAAACGGTAAAAAAGCCGATGTAAAGGTCGAAAATGGCTACGCCATCATTAAAAGAAGCTGGAAAAAAGGGGATAAGATCAGCGTAGACTTCCCGATGGACGTACGTTATGTGAAAGCCGACGATAAAGTGAAAGCCGATCTGAACAAAGCGGCGCTGCAACGCGGTCCCATCGTGTACTGCTCGAATGGCCTGACAATAACAATATCGAAGTGCGTCACCTGTTACTGAACGAAAGCAATCCCGCTACTGTAACATATGACGGACAGCTGCTCAATGGTCTGAACGTAGTGAAAACCGCTGCGCTCACACAGGAGATCAATGCAGAAAATAAGGTAGTGGACAAAGAAGCTACGGTGACCGCTATTCCCTACTACGCCTGGGCGAACCGCGGTACCGGCGATATGACCGTATGGGTGGCAGATAAACCGGGCGGCATGGTGCCTTTAAAGCCTGCGACCATCGCTTCTAAAAGCAAAGTGTCCGGGTCGCTGCGCAATAAAGCCATTCGTTCGCTGAACGATCAGCTGGAGCCGGCTAATTCGCATGATGCCAGCATCCCATACTACCATTGGTGGCCGATGAAAGACACCACGCAGTGGGTGCAGTATGACTTTGAAAAGTCGTCCAAAGTTTCCGGTGTGGAAGTATATTGGTTTGATGACAGCCCCTGGGGCGGTTGCCGTGTACCGGCTTCCTGGAAAGTGTTGTACAAAGACGCCCAGGGCGAATGGAAAGAAGTAAAAGCTAAAACCGCTTACCCGAGCGAAAAAGATAAATTCAATACCCTTGATTTTGATCCGGTGGAAACTTCTGCACTACGTTTGGAAGTACGTTTGCCGAAGGAACATGCTTCCGGTATTATGGAGTGGAAAGTAAAGGGGTAACGCTATTCCTGTAAAGATGAAAGGGCTGTGCTTTTGCGCGGCCCTTTCCTTTTTTGGTGCCGTCGTTTAGTTTTAGACAGGGGAAGCGTATGCTTGAGGTCGGCAGGCGATGGTAAACAGCAACTGTTACGCGCAAATTGGAACGGAAATTTACCAGGCTGTGTGCATTCCTCCAGCCGAACGGCGTTTAATTCCTATCCTTTTCTTCAGATATTTAGGAAATTCCCGGGTATTTATTATTTTAAGGTTATCATATCAACCAGAATGAACGATTTCCTCACCTCTTTTATAATTTTATCGCGGTTTTAACTTTTTAAACGGTTGTTTAAAATGGACAGGGTATCTGAACTGAGAAATAATAGTGAGACGGCATTTGAAAGCATCTTCGTTGAGTACCGCTTTCCCTTATACAGTTTTCTGCTCCGGAAGATTGCATCGGATTTTGTAGCGAGAGAAGTGGTACAACTCACATTTATCAAACTTTGGCGTTACCGCCATCACTTAGACCCCAATATGGATATAGCCATACAGCTTTTTCGTATGGCTAAAACCACGCTGATAGATGAATTGCGCAAAATACAGGTGCGCGAAAAGCATTATGCTGCCATGCCTTTACCGGCCGTGGCTACCGATCATGTAATGGATACCGTGAACTGCAACGACGTGAAAAATCGCCTCGCTAAGTTACTGGAGCTGTTGCCTCCCAAACGTCGTGAGGTATTCGAACTGAGTCGTTTGCATTGCCGCAGCAATAGTGAAATCGCAGAAATTTTATCCATTTCCCCTAAAACAGTGGAGAATCATCTGACCCTTGCCCTGCGTTTCATCCGGCCTTTTTTCAGTTGTATATTGATAATATTTGCTAATCTTGTAATGCTGTAACCGGCATTTTCATGAAAGATCATCACCTCCATACAGACGAAGCGCAAAAAGCGAAGGACCTGGCCGCACTCGACCGCCAGCTCCGGGATAAAGCCGTGAGCCTGGACGATTATCTGGATGAAAATGAATGGAAACAGTACCTCGACTCCGGTAATGCCGGTCGTAATAAAGACA
Organism: Chitinophaga sedimenti; assembly: GCF_023156195.1. Lineage (GTDB taxonomy): Bacteria > Bacteroidota > Bacteroidia > Chitinophagales > Chitinophagaceae > Chitinophaga > Chitinophaga sedimenti. The sequence continues at coordinate 3,838,250 of NZ_JAKUKA010000001.1, read as the reverse complement.
TTCCCGGAGATAGTTACCGCCCGGTGTACAACGCCTCCGTACGTAAAACCCGGCGCGCGCAGTTGTTATATAAAGGCGTGGGGGTGATACTGCTGCTCTGTATTTGTGGCGGCGCGTTTTTCTTCCTCGCCAACAATCATCAGCCTGCCCCGTCGCTGGCGTTCGATCATACGAATACAACTGCCGGTCCGCAGCGCATACAACTGCCCGACGGTTCGGCCGTAGTGCTGCAACCAAAAAGTGAACTGCATTATGCAGGCGACTACAACGTTACTGCGCGCGATATTCAATTAACCGGCGATGCCGAGTTCCGTATTTAAGGACGATAGCCGCCCGCTGACAGTGTATTGCCGCGATATTGCGGTAACTGCACTGGGTACCCGTTTCCGGCTGGCCGGGCATGCGCCGCAGGTGTTCGTGCACCTGTACGAAGGTAAAGTGCGTGTGCGCGATACCGCCAGTATGGCCACACCTGTGTACCCGGCGCCGGGTGAAAGTGTCGCGTACCTGTCTGCAGAAAAAGATTTATCCCGGTGGATATCGACGGACTGCCATTGAAACCGGTGGCGCTGAACGTGACCAAACCCGGTATTAAAGTGAAGAAGCTGCCCGAACCCGTACGCAGCAGCACTTACCTGAGTTTCGAAAATACTTCCCTGGGCGAAGTGTTCGATTACCTCGCCGAACATTATAAAGTGGAAATCCGCTATCCGACCGATGCGGCCATCTTCTCCAATACCTTCGTATCCGTAGACGCCAGGCTGCCGGTCGGCAAAATCCTGGAAAATATTTGTCTCGCTAACCGCCTGAAAGTGAAAGCGGTAAGTGAAACAGTCTACATCATCTCCAAATAATTTTAAAAACGATTAGGGGCAACGCGATTTGTAAAACGTAATCCAGTTGTGTTTCTTTAAAAACTCAAACTGCTGTTATGTTCACAACGCTACCACGTCGGGCCGGGCTCTTTTGCCTTTCCCTATTATTAGTGCTAACGACGGGAGTTTTCGCGCAGGACCAAAAAGCCACTATTGAAGGGGTGGTAACGGACGATGCCGGCAAACCTTTGCCCTTTGTATCCGTACTGGCGCGTAACTCCGAGTCTAAAAAATCCTATCCTGCTATTTCTGACACGCTGGGCCGCTTCAGCTTCGCCAACATGCCGGTGGAAGGGGCTTATAGCTTCGACTTTTCGTCCTTTGGTTACCAGAAACGCTCCGTTACCGGTTACGTGCTGAAATATGGCGTACCGAATACCGTGATGGTAAGTCTCGCGATCGATGAATCTAAATTGAGCGAAGTTGTGGTCGTAGGGTATGGTACCCAAAAAAGGTAAACCTTACCGGTGCGGTAAACCAGATTTCCGGTGATGAACTGCGCGATCGCCCGCAGACCAATATGTCGTCGCTCCTGCAGGGAGCCATGCCTAACCTGAATATTCGTGTTGCCAGTGGTACACCCGGTCAGATGGGTTCATTGAACATCCGTGGTGTTACGTCTATCGACGGTAGTAACGGTGGCGCCGTGTCCAGTGGTCCGCTGGTACTCATTGATGGTATTCCCGGTACCATGGACCGCCTCAACCCGGAGGAAGTAGAAAGTATTTCTATTCTGAAAGATGCTGCCTCCGCCGCTATCTATGGTGCGCGCGGTTCGTTTGGTGTGATACTCGTAACCACCAAAAGCGGCAAGTCCGGTAAAACAGTGGTGCGTTACAATAACTCTTTTGCCGTATCTACGCCTACAGTCAGCACTAACTTCATGACCAAAGGTTATGACTGGATGAGCCTGATGGACCGCTCCCTGTACTACATCGGCGGTTATTCCGGTTATACAGAACGGGATTATGAAGAATTGCTGGCCCGTCGTAACGATAAAACAGAAGATCCTTCCCGGCCCTGGGTAACGGTACAGAACCGTAATGGCCGCGATCAATATGTGTATTATGGTAACTACGACTGGTGGGATATCATGTTCACCAAATGGCAGCCGATGCAAACGCATAACTTAACGCTGAGCGGTGGTAATGATAAAGTGAACTTCATGATCAATGGTAACCTGAAAGCGAAAGACGGTATCATGCGGGTGCAGACCGACAAGTACAGCTCTAAAACAGTACGCGCCAAGGTAAGTGCACAGCTGTATCCCTGGCTGAAGGTGACGTCCAATACCAACGTATATCATTCCAATTATCAATACTACGGCCGCGAGGGTGGTGGTACGGCCAACTTTACGCATATCAACGTGCACGCATCCCCTGCTTACGCTCCTTACAATCCTGATGGTACCGCATCCTATATTTCGGGTTTGAACGCCTATGATATCGGCGATGGTATTTTCGCGATGCTTATTAACGGCAACAGCAAGGGCGTTGACCGTAAACTGGAACTGACCTCCATCAATGAAATGGTGATCACGCCGATTAAAGACCTGAACATTACCGCGAACTACAGCTACAATATGTACACCGATCCGAACTTCTATCGTGCGGCGCCGGCTTACTATTCACTGTACCCCGGCGTGGTAACGATGACCCCGAAATACAGCACGGACAAGCTGACGGAGTCACAGCAGTTCAACCAGGTGCATGTAGCGAACGTGTATGCGGACTACGCGAAAACATTCGCCAAAGTACACAATGCGAAACTGATCCTGGGTTATAACCAGGAACTGAATCGCCCTAAAAAGATTACCGCTGCGCGGATGAATATTTCTTCCGAAGACCTGAACGACCTGAACCTGGGAACGGGTGAACAAACCGTATTGGGCGGCAGCAGCGAAACGGCGCTCATGGGTATGTTCTACCGCTTTACCTACGATTATAAGAGCAAATACCTCGTGGAGGCTAATGGTCGTTTCGACGGTTCCTCCCGCTTCCCTAAAGGAGATCGCTGGGGTTTCTTCCCCTCGGTTTCTGCGGGATGGCGTGTAAGTGAGGAAAACTTCTTCCTGCCCCTGAAAAGCAATAACCTGGTAAGTGAATTGAAGTTGCGTGGATCTTACGGTTCACTGGGTAACCAGTCCATCGGCGGTGCTTATCCGTACATTTCCACGATGGCGCCGGGTACCGCTTCTTACCTGCTGGATGGCGAACTGGCTAAATACTATGGCGCACCTGCACCGGTTTCCGGCAGTTTAACCTGGGAAAAAGTAACTTCTTATAACATTGGTGTGGACGTTGGTTTCCTGAAAAACCGTTTAACGGCGAGCTTCGACCGTTACATCCGCAACACCAGCAATATACTCACCAACGGTATCGTACTGCCCGATGTATTCGGTGCAACCGAACCGGTCGTGAACGCGGCTTCGCTGCGTACAGAAGGTTTTGAGCTCACGTTCGACTGGCGCGACCAGTTCCCGGTAGCCGGTAAAACGTTCCGTTATCACGTCGGCGGTGTACTGTCCGACGCACGCTCCCGCATTACCAAAGTGGTGAACAACGAGAACTCTCCCGCACTGATCACTGGTTTGTACGTGGGTAAAGATATCGGTGAGATCTGGGGTTACGTAACAGATGGTTTCTTTAAAACCGATGCGGAGGCAAAAACATATCCTGTTGACCAAACATGGTTGAATAAAATGCGCGTGGATAATAATATACCGCTGCGTGCAGGCGACCTTCGCTGGGTAGATCTGGACGGTGACGGCAAGATTACCAACGGTAACGGCAGCTCACTGGCTAACCCCGGTGACCAGCGTGTAGTAGGTAACTCTACGCCGCGCTACCAGTATTCTTTTAACATGGATGCAAGCTGGAACAACATCGATATCTCCGCCTTCTTCCGGGGTTTGGGTAAAATGGACTGGTACCCGGGCAACAATGCCGACCGTTTCTGGGGCCCTTATTCCCGTCCGTACTTCTCCTTTATCCCGGAAGATTTTGAGAAAGATGTGTATTCCGCTACTAACAGGAACGCCTATTTCCCGAACCTCCTCGCTTACGTAGCATTGAATGCGAATAACGAGTTGCGTGCCACGAATAACCGCTACATGCAGAACCTGGCCTACCTGCGCCTGAAGAACCTGTCGCTCGGTTATACATTGCCCGCGCGCCTTACCAGGATGGCGAAAATTCAGCGCTTCCGCGTATTTGTGAGCGGCGAAAACATGTGGACCTGGACGAAACTGCGCACCAAGTACATCGATCCCGAACAGGCTATGGCGAACATCGACGGTCGTGTGTACCCATTCTCTAAAACTTATGCCTTTGGCTTTGACGTTACCTTCTAAAACAGTAGCCATGATGAGTATGAAAAATATGAAAGTGATAGGGATGCTCGCAGTAGCGGCCATCTTCTCATCCTGCGGAAAAGATTTCCTGGAGCGCTACCCGACGGCCTCCGTGTCGCCACCGACATTCTTTACCACCGAAGCCGATTTTAAAGCGTATACCAACCAGTTTTATACCTTTTTCCCCGGCGCGGATTACCTGTACAGCGAAAGTGCCGATAACGTGGCGAAATCCTCTGTTGATCGTGAAATCGCCGGCTCGCGGTTAATCCCGCTGACGGACGGCCGGTGGAGCTTTTCCAACCTGCGTGCTATCAACTTTTTGCTGAACAGCGAAAATGCAAAGAACTACCGCGATGCGGCCGTACGTGATAAGTATCTCGGCCTCGCCCGTTTCTTCCGTGCTTATTTCTACTTCCAGAAAGTACAGTACTACAGCGATGTACCGTTTTATAACGTGGTGATCGAAACCAATGATGCGGCTAATCTTTACAAGGCGCGTGATCCGCGTACGTTGGTTATGGATTCTGTACTGGCCGACATCAACTTCGCCATCGAAAAACTGGATGCCGCGAAGAGTGTGGAGCGTGTGACCAAATGGACCGCGCTGGCGCTTAAATCACGCATCTGTTTATATGAAGGCACCTGGAGAAAGTACCATACAGATATGGAACTGCCCGATGCTGACAAATGGCTGAACGAATGTGTGTCTGCTTCCGAGCAGCTGATGCAGAGCGGTGTGTATAAAGTATATACAAAGGTGGATGGTCCAACCAAAAAACCTTACCAGGACTTATTTGCTACGCTCAAGTTGGATGGTGTGTCTGATGAGGTGATCCTCGGCCGCCGTTATTCCAACGAGTTGGGGTTGAAGCACAACCTGCAGTTCTATTTAACGGCCCGTTCACAGGGTAAACCAGGTTTGGAAAAACGTTTGATAAACAGTTACCTGATGGCAGATGGCAGCCGTTTCACGGATATTCCGGGTTATGACACGCTGCAGTTCTTCGCAGAAGTACAGAACCGCGATCCACGCCTGGCGCAAACGATCCGCACCCCGGGTTACACGCGTATTGGCGGTACCGAGCAACTGGCGCCAGACTTCTTCGCGTCTATGACCGGTTACCAGCCTACAAAATGGATGAATGTTACGGCGTACGACGGTAACAGCCAGTCTGTAAATGATATGGTGATATTCCGTTTCGGTGAAACCCTGCTGAACTATGCAGAGGCCAAGGCCGAACTGGGTACGATCACACAGACCGATATCGACCTGTCTATCAAATTACTGCGCGACCGCGTAGGCATGCCTAACCTGAACATGGCAGCAGCCAACGCAAATCCCGATCCTTACCAGGCCAACCTGTATACACAGGTAAACGGCGCTAATAAAGGCCTCATCCTCGAAATCAGGAGAGAGCGCCGTATCGAGCTGGTGATGGAAAGCAATTTCCGCTGGGACGATATCATGCGCTGGAAAGAGGGCCAGTTACTGACCGCACCTTTCATGGGGATGTACTTCCCCGTCCCGGCTTTTACGACCTGGACCGTAATGGTAAAAACGACGTGGAAATCTATTCCGGTGTAAAACCGCCGGATACCGGTCCTTACCAGATCCCGGTAGACAACCTGTCGAACGGCACCCGTGGTAATGTACTCACCAACCCGGGCGCAGTAAAAACCTTTGATCCGCTGCGCGACTACCTGTGGCCACTGCCTACGCAGGACCTGACGTTGAATCCGCAACTCAAACAAAACCCTTACTGGAAATGATGAAATTCGCATTATTTGCACTGGCCGGCTTTTTCCTGCTCGCCTGCAATAAAGATCCTTATATGCCGACAGGGCCTGCTACCTACCTGGAGCTGGGCAATGGCGACGCCACCTACGGCGGTAACAATGATGCAGCAGCAAAATTGACATCGCTCAAATACATGACGTACAATATCCACGCGGCCAATCCTCCCGGCGCACCCGGTACCGTGGATATCAACGCCATCGCGAACGTGATCGCAACGGCCAATCCCGATATCGTGTTCCTGCAGGAAGTGGACAAGGGTACTAACCGTAACGGTTACACCGGCGATATGGCGGCCGAACTGGCGGGTAAGCTGAAGATGAACTTTTCTTTTTACTCTTCTATCTCTTACATGCGCGGGTTGTATGGTGTGGCTATCCTCAGCAAATACCCGCTGAAAGCCAATAAAAATACATGCTGCCGAAAGCGAACGAAACGGACGAGCAGCGCGTACTTGGTGTGGCGATGGTAGATTTACCGGGTGTAGATTCCTTAACGCTGGCGGTAACCCATCTGCAACACACGGGTGCCGGCGGTCGCCTGGCGCAGGTAAACGAGGTCATTAACCAGCTCACGAAAGTGAATGGCCGTATCCTCATCGGCGGTGACTTCAACGAAAACCTGTCTGCTACCGATTTTTTCAAGGTGTTTGATGCCGTGTTTACGCGCACCTGTCGCGATGGTACCTGTACTAATACATCCAGCGCGCAGAACCCGACCGTGGTTATCGATCACCTGGCTTACCGCCCCGCTTCGGCATTCAGTGTAATGTCGCATACCGTTATCCCGGAGCGCGTCGCATCGGACCACTTCCCCGTAATGGCGGAATTAAAGTTTAACAGATAAACGAACGATCATGAAAAGATACATACTGTTCATCGCCTGTTGCCTGTCCTTACTGGCTTGCAACAAAGACGACGAAAACCTGGCGGGGCCTGTCATTACACTGGGCGCCGGCTTTGACGAGGTAGAAAACCTGAACGTAGGAGAGGAAGTGACCGTACCCGTAAGCATCAAGGCGCCTGCGGGCGTGCGCCGCCTGGCTTACTATTTCATCACCCAAAGCGCTAACGGTACTGCCACCGGCACACCGGTGTACATCGATAAAACCGACTACCCGCAGTCACTGGAACAAAACATTACGTTCAAGGTGCCGCAGAACATGGTGGAGATGGTGATCATCACTTTTGATAAAAACTTTAAGAACAGCGAAAAGCACATCGTTCCTAAAAATGTTCGCCTCACACCGGTGCTCGCATTTAAAGACAATGTGAAGTTCCGCGCCTCTGTATTCGAGAACAAACAACTGAAAGTAGAAGCCAGCTTTACCTCTCAACACGATGTGACCGCGCTTACCTACCAGTCGATCGTAGATGGCAAGGCATCCGCCGAATCGCCCATTACCATTACCAATCCGAAGGATATGGCTTTCACCGCCACGGTAACCGTAGTGAAAAACATGAGCGCTATCGTATTAAAAGCAAAGAACAGCTATAACGGTACCGCGGTGGATACATTTAAAATTGGCACGGTGGTAGACGATGCGGTGAATATCGCGCTGGATGCGAATCAAACAAAAATACCGGTAGTATACGCGGGTGTCAGCAATACTTTGTCCGGCACCGTATTCTCGGGTTCTGCGATGTCTACCCTCACGTATGCACTCAAAACCAATAATGTGTATGGTGCGGAAACGCCTATCACCATTGGTAATCCGAAAGATGAATTCACATTCAGTGTAAACTACCAGGGTGCAAACGGCATACAGGCCGTTCGTATCAGCGGGCATAACGAAGGCGGTAAAACTACGCAGACGGAGTTTGTGGTAGATCGCGTGTTTAATAAGCTGGTGCACTTAACGGATATCAAATTGACAACGGATATTGGACCCGGTAAAACTAACTGGTTCTCGATGTATAAAGCGCCGCATATGTTTGATCAGGCCTCAGCGGTGAGTAACCAGCTGTGGCTGGATTTCCTGCTGTATAAACACACTGCCAGCGATATCCGCATTACTTCGGCCGCCGCGTTCAATGCCGGCGCCGCGTACCTGAGCGCCATGGGACCTTACATGAACGGTTTCAGTACAGCCACGTACACCTTGGTGACCACTGCCCGTCCGAGCCTGACACCTGCTACGTTCAATGCCATTCAGTGGGATGGAGAACTGACGGATTATATCAACAATAAGGTAAAAGCACCGGTGGCATCCGGTGGTGAAAACTACAACGTATCCACTACCAACCGCCGCTTCGTGAATGCACTGGCCGTTGGGCAGGGTTTTGTGATCGGCTGGGGCTCCCGGACGCCTACCAATAACGAGGTGTTTGGTATCGTAACCGTGAAGGAATACTCCGTAGTCAATGGTACAGTGAACGTAATCCTGGAGGTGAAAGCGCCTGCGGACGACAGCCGTACAAAATACAACAGCGTATCTACACTAACTTATCCATAACAATCTATGTTCCAATGACAAGAACGATTCTTTTTCATTCCGTCATGTTGATGATCATGGCAGGCTGCAACAGTGCCCGGAACACGACTTCCGGGCCGGCCGCCGCCCGCGAGGTAACGGTGGTTACCTACAACGTACATCACTTTAACCCGCCATCTGAAGCAAAAGACGTGATCAATATCGATACCGTAGCTGCGGCTATCCGTCGTAGCGGGGCCAGTCTCGTGGCTTTGCAGGAACTCGATAGCGTAACGCTGCGCGCGCTCATAAAGAGTTTCAATTAAAAACACTGGCCGATAAACTGGGCATGCACTATTACTACGGCCGCGCCATTCCCTACGAAGGTGGCGCCTATGGCGTAGGCATCTTATCAAAATACCCCCTGAAAGAAACCCGTACGTTCGTACTCCCGAAAGTGGCGGGCTTTACGGGCGAAGACAGGGTGGTGGCCATGGCCCGTGTGCAGCTGCCCGGCGGTAAAAGCGCCTGGTTTGCCAGTACCCATCTAGATGTGACGAAAGAGGAAAACCGCAAACTGCAATCCGACGCCATCCTTAAACTCGGAAGCGACCTGGATGCCCCGCTGCTCATCGGCGGCGACTTCAACGCCACGGACGACAAGGCCGGTATGCAGTCTCTCTTTACTTTTTCACGGATGCCAGCGCGCAAAAAGGCCCGACCATCCCGAACATCAACCCGAAACGACGGATCGACTATATCCTTTTCCCTAAAACCAGCGGCTTTAAGCTGGTGTCGGAGCAGGTACTCACTGAATATGCCTACGGTTCCGATCACCTTGGCTATAAAGCTGTGATAGCTTACTAACATAAAAAGCCGCTCCGAATAGGGCGGCTTTTTAATTATTGCACCAGCTGAACCCCTTTCCCCAGCCGCCGTTGTGTTTTCTATGGTTTTTGCAAATTTTGGTAGATATAATTTTTATCGAACCTCGTCTGTTTTTGTACAACGGCTGTTATAGTTAGGACGATTTTGTTTCTTAAAGCGTTTATAACGAGCATCTTGTGTTTTCCTTCGGCTATTTTTCTCCGAAAATAATCCCCAAAGCTGTTTTTCATTTTGGTGGCTGTCAGGGCACACATGTGCAGGAGGCTTTTAAGCACTCTATTAGCTAAATGACTGACCCTGGCAGGCTTTCGCACGCTGCTGCCGCTTCGTCGTTCAAATGGAACAACGCCACAATAACTACCTAGCTGTTTGCCCGATTTCACTTGCTTAAATCCATCGGTGTAGCAGATGAGGTGATAAGCGGTGATAGGCCCTACAGAAGGAACGCTGGTGATCAAGCTGACCTGACGGCGCATTTGGGCGTCCTCCTTAACCAGTTGGGCGATGTCCTCATTGATTCGTTTAAGATCGAGTTCAAGGCCCTGTATGCCCGCTGTGTATGGTGTGGTTTTAGGAACGCCACTCCAGTCATAGAAGGCTTTCTCTTCCAATGGCTGTTTGAGGGCCTTTAATACACTCAGTAATCTCCGACGCTGTGCCAGTAGTTGCTTAAGTGTGGTGATTACTGATATGGGTTTTTTCCATAGCTGCAACTCATCACTATGATGCTTAGCATAACGAGCGATGTCTAATGCATCTTTGGGATCGCTTTTCTTACGGATATCGCGGATGCTCCTTTTGATATTAGCGGCATTTTCCAGACTCACGGCTATTTGCTGGCTGTCCGGGTAATGAACAACGGCCTCATTATAATGCCCTGTATTCTCAATACAGATCAATAACTTTTTGATAGTGCCGCCCATCAGACTACGAAGCCACTTTTTCATGTCAGCAAACCCTTTGTTACTTTGTTCAAAACAGTTGCTGTAGGGGTACTTTACATCACCTGACAGCAACACACAGATATCTATTTTGCTCTTGGATACATCTATTCCGGCAAAATGAACGAATTTTACACTCATTGGTTTTGTTTCTTTTGGGACCCGCGAAGATCCATGAATAAAGCCAGTGAGATCAACCAGTTTGAACTTTCCCTAGACCTTTAATAAGCTCTACGTTTATTTTCTATTTGGGTTTTGTTCAAACCAGGCTACGGCAGGATTAAAACACAACCTGGGTTTTACCCTTGTCACTCTAAAAGTGCCTGCCGTAGTCCGGTTGACCTTACAGTTATCCACAATCTGCGTGTTAATTCACAAAAAGAAAAAAGAACCAAAAAAGAAAAAGTTATAGTAGTAATAGTAATAATATCTTCTCTTTTGTTTCTTTTCACAAACCTAAAGGTCACTCCCTTCAACTTTCTCTCTCTATTGATCCCATATGGAGGGTTATACCATCCTTTAAACATCCTTCGTTGATGCTTCGTTTATACTTCGTTAATCCTTCGTTTAACATAGGTTCATGAACCTAGGTTGAACCTACCTTGAACCTAGGATGAACCTAGGATGAACCTAGGATGGTATAAAGATGCCCGAAGGATGTCGCGTCCTGAAATAGGTTTACACCCAGGTTTCAATAATCCGAATTAAGGTTTACACCTCCCTCCACTAACCATTGATAATTAGCCAAATAAGTGTTAAGTTTGATATGTAAATTCCCAATCACCAATATGAACTATAACATACTTGGCAAATCGGACCTCCGCATCAGCGAAATCGCGTTTGGATGTATGTCGCTTAACGGCGACGATGCCGCCAATGCCACGCTCGTGAGCCGGGCCATAGAACTGGGTATTAACTTTTTCGATACCGCGGACCTCTATGATCACGGCCGGAATGAAGCATCTCTCGGCAAGGCCCTCCGGGGCAAACGCCAGGACGTGATCATCGCCACCAAAGTGGGCAACCAGTGGCGCCCCGATGGTAGTGGCTGGGACTGGAACCCGCGTAAGGAGTATATCGTGACTGCGGTGGAAGACAGTCTCCGCCGGCTGCAAACCGACTACATCGACCTGTACCAGCTGCACGGTGGTACGGTAGACGATCCCATAGAAGAGTCTATTGATGCTTTTGAACTGTTGAAGCAGCAGGGGAAAATCCGCCACTACGGTATTTCCTCGATCCGGCCGAATGTGATCCGCGAGTACCTGCGCAAGTCGAACATTGTGAGCGTGATGATGCAGTATAGCTTGCTGGACAGGCGGCCGGAGGAATTCTGCCTGCCCCTGTTACTGGAGCAGAACGTTGGTGTACTGGCCCGCGGTGGGGTCGCTAAAGGCCTCCTGGCCGGCAAACCACCAGCCGAGTACCTCAACTACAACCTCCTGGATGTGGCAACCGCCGCCAAGCAGGTCGCTGCCCTGTCCGGTGCGGAGCGTGTACCCGCACAAACCGCCCTGCGCTTCGTCCTGCAAAACCCGGCGATATCTGCCGCGGTTGTTGGTATCCGCACCCGTGAACAACTGGAAGAGGCGGCAGGCACGCCCGGCACGCCCCCGCTGAAAGACAGCGAAATGGACATCCTCCGCCAGGCCATCCGGATTAATTTGTACGATCAGCACCGTTAGGATGCTTACTTTTGGGCGCAATTTTTATCCTGCATGACCTTACAATCTACACGCGCCCGTTTAAAAGCGATTGTGTCCGGCTCCGTCGGTAACCTCGTTGAGTGGTACGACTGGTACGCCTACACCGCTTTCTCCCTATACTTTGCCCCGTCCTTTTTCCCTAAAGGCAACCAGACCGCCCAGCAGCTGAATGCAGCCGCCATCTTTGCGGTAGGTTTCCTCATGCGCCCGATCGGCGGCTGGATATTTGGCCGCATCGCCGACCGCACCGGCCGCAAAGCCGCCATGACCTTATCCGTCATGTTAATGTCGTTCGGCTCGCTGATCATCGCCTGTACCCCCACATATCAGCAGATTGGTCTGGCCGCCCCGGTACTGTTGCTGCTGGCGCGCTTACTACAGGGACTGAGCGTTGGTGGTGAATATGGAACGTCCGCCACCTACCTGAGCGAAGTGGCGGAATCGCACCGGCGCGGGTTTTACTCCAGCTTTCAATATGTAACGCTCATTGGCGGGCAATTAACGGCCCTTGGGGTGCAAATGCTGTTGCAGAAAATATTCCTGACGCCGGAGCAGCTGGAGCTGTGGGGCTGGCGCATCCCGTTCTTCATTGGTGCGCTGCTGGCCTTCGTTGCGCTTTACATGCGCCGGAATATGGAGGAATCTGTCAGCATAGATAAGAAGAAAGAACGCGGTACCTTACGATTGATGTTGAAAAAACATCCCCGCGCGGTGTTAACGGTGGTGGGGCTCACTTTGGGCGGTACCATCGCGTTTTATACCTATACCACGTACATGCAGAAGTTTCTCGTGAACACGGTGCACCTTACAAAAGACAGGGCCACGCAGTTGACATTCTTCCTCATGCTGATATATGCCGGTATGCAACCGCTGTTCGGCTGGTTGTCGGACAAGATAGGGCGCAAGCCGCTGCTGATAGGCTTTGGCGTATTTGGCAGCCTGTTAACAGTGCCGATCTTAACGGCGTTGAGCCATGCTAACACCGAAGCCGCAGCTTTCTTCTTAATTCTTGGCGCACTGGTAATTGTGAGCGGGTATACCGCCATCAATGCCGTGGTAAAAGCAGAAATGTTTCCCGCCGAAGTGCGTGCACTTGGGGTGGGGCTGCCATACGCATTGACCGTTGCCATTTTCGGCGGTACAGCCGAGATGCTGGCCCTTTACTTTAAAGACATTGGCCGCGAATCGTTGTACTATTGGTACGTAACGGTTTGTATCTTTATATCGTTGCTGGTGTATACTGTGGTGAAAGATTCCAAACGTACATCCTGGATAGATAAAGAAAACAATACCCCATGAGGCTTGTTCCTGTTTTGTGTTTTGTCCTCTTCCTGTTTGCCTGCAAACCGCAAACCCATCCTGCATTGGTCTTCCAGACCGATTTCGGGTTGAAGGACGGGGCCGTATCGGCAATGAAAGGTGTGGCTTACAGCATTTCGCCCAACCTGGCCATATTTGATCTGACGCATGAAATTCCCGCGTACAATATATGGGAAGCTGCCTACCGCCTGGAACAAACAGCGCGTTACTGGCCCGCCGGTACGGTGTTCGTTTCTGTGGTGGATCCCGGGGTAGGGTCGGAGCGGAAGTCGGTAGTGTTAAAAACAAAAAGCGGGCATTACTTTGTGACGCCCGATAATGGTACGCTTACCCTTGTAGCTAATTCCCTCGGCATTGCCGAAGTGCGTGAAATTGATGAAGCTGTGAACCGCCGGAAAGGATCTGGAAAGTCATACACCTTTCATGGGCGCGATGTGTACGCCTTTACCGGCGCGCGACTTGCAGCCGGCGTAATCTCCTTTGAATCGGTTGGCCCGGTGTTGCCGGCGGAGGTGGTGCGGATTCCCTTTAATGGACCGCAATTCAAGGCGGGGGCATTGTCTGGCGGTATTCCCATTCTCGATGTACAGTATGGTAATGTGTGGACGAACATCGACGACAGTACTTTTAACCAGCTTGGCGTAAAGGCCGGCGATCTGCTGGACGTGGCGATGCTACGGGGCGATTCGCTTGTTTATCACGATACCATTCCCTTTGCCAATACCTTTTCCGCGGTACCGTCCGGAGCGGCGCTGGCCTACCTGAACAGCCTCCTGCAATTGTCGTTTGCCATCAATATGGGCGATTTCTCGGCAAAATATAAAGTGTACAGCGGTCCCGATTGGAAGGTGGATGTAAAGAAAATCCTACCTTTGCGCGATGATCAAGGTAGGTGACTATAATTTTCTCAGAGTAAAGAAAGAAACAGATTTCGGTGTTTATATGGACGCCATGGGAGAGGAAATACTGCTTCCCAAGCGCTTTGTGCCCCGTGGTACGAAGGTAGGCGACGAGCTGGAAGTATTTCTTTACCACGATTCTGAAAACCGCCTGATCGCTACCACGCAGAAGGCTTTGGGTAAAGTAGGCGACATCCTGTTGCTGAAGGCCGTGAGCGTTACCGGTCAGGGTGCTTTCCTAGACTGGGGGCTGATGAAGGACATCTTCGTGGCACAGTCGCAGCAATTGTCGAAAATGATTGCAGGGCAGGAGTACCGGTGATGATCTATATCGATGAGATGACCGGCCGTGTAGCCGCTACCGAGAAAATTGACCAGTACCTTAGCAACGAGGAACTTACCGTGAAGGAACTCGACCCCGTTGACCTCATCATTTACCGCCGCGACGACCTGGGCTACCAGGTAATCATCAATAATAAACATACCGGTGTGCTGCACTCGAACGAGGTGTTTAAGCAGGTAGACATCGGCGATAAACTGCAGGGTTTTATTAAAACCATCAAGGACGAAAACAAAATAGACGTAGTGCTCGGCAAACGCGGCTATGAAAGAGTAGAGGACGAAGCCGGTAAAATCCTGCGCCTGTTGCGGGAAAACGATGGTTATCTCCCTTACCACGATAAATCCGATCCCGAAGAAATCTATTCCTTTTTCGGCATGAGCAAAAAGACCTTCAAAATGACGACGGGTAACCTATACAAGCAGCAGAAGATCGTTTTCACCCAAACAGGGATCAAACTGCTGGAGGAATAGCCGCTTTTTTAGATAAAAATCAATGGATGGTATTGTACATTAGATGCTCAAATAGCATTTAAGTTGACTACTTACCATATCAATAGCAAACTGCCCAGCACCGGCACGACTATCTTTTCTGTGATGTCTGCCCTGGCCGCAGAACACAAAGCGATCAACCTTTCGCAGGGCTTCCCGGATTTTGACTGCAGCCTTGAATTAAAAGACATGGTGAATGCCGCCATGCAGCGCGGTAATAACCAGTATGCACCTATGCCCGGTCTGCCGCAACTCCGCGAGGCTATCGCCGGCAAAGTACAGCGCCTGTACAGTACCAGTATCAACCCGGATACAGAGGTCACCGTTACCCCCGGCGGTACTTATGCCATCTTCACCGCCATTGCGACCTGTATTGGTCCGGGCGACGAAGTGATCGTATTTGAACCGGCTTACGACAGTTACATTCCTAACATATTGGTCAATGGTGGCGTGCCGGTACGCATTCCTTTACAGTTTCCCGATTACCACATTGACTGGGAGCTGGTGCGCGCTAAAGTGACCGCACGTACGAAAATGATCATTATTAACTCGCCGCATAACCCTACAGGCAGCGTATTAAAAGCATCCGACCTGCAACAACTGGAGCAGCTCGCCGAGGCGCACAACCTGCTGGTAATATCCGACGAAGTATACGAGCACCTCGTGTACGATGGTGCGCAGCACGAAAGCGTGTTACGCTATCCCAACCTGCTGCAGCGCAGCTTTGTGACGTTCTCGTTCGGCAAAGTATTTCACGTTACCGGCTGGAAAATGGGCTATTGCATTGCTCCCGCCCACCTGATGAGCGAATACCGGAAAGTGCACCAGTACCTGTGTTTTTCGGTGAATACACCGATGCAACATGGCTTGGCCGATTACCTGCAGTTCCCCGAACACTACCTCACGCTCCCCGATTTCTTTCAAAAGAAAAGAGACTATTTCTTAGACCTGATGAAAGAAACCCGTTTCACGCCTTTGCCCTGTACGGGCAGTTACTTCCAGCTGATGCAATACCACGGCATTTCGGATGAGAGCGATAAAGACTTCGCGATCCGTGTCACAAAAGAGTTTGGCGTGGCTACAATTCCCGTATCGGCATTTTACCAGGATGGGAAGGATGACAAGGTGATACGTTTCTGCTTTGCGAAACGGCGGGCTACGCTGGAGCAGGCGGCGGAGCGGTTGAGGAGGATATAATCAACGTTTTTGGTAAATTTGGAACATGGAAAGTGCAAACCACCCCGATATGGAGCGCAAGCCAGATTTTGATAAAGCATCTATGGACTTGCTTCGCGCCGCATTAAAGCGGTCGCATAAGGAGCGTTTTCTCGTGATGACGCGATTGATGCAGACCGGAATGATGTTCCGGAGAGCAAAATTACCCATAAACCCTGGCCTAAAGACAAGAACATAAACTAATGGATGCTTTTAGTCAGGAAATGATGCACTTCTGGAAGTGTATGAACGAACAGGGCGTTCGTTACATCATGGTAGGTGGAGTGGCCACTAACTTACATGGTTTTCAACGTGTAACTGATGATATTGATATTTGGCTGGAAGACACACCTGAAAATCGTGTACGTCTGCGTAAAGCATTTAAGGAAGATGGGCTGGGGGATTTTGCAACGTTGGAAACGTTGCAGTTCGTACCCGGTTGGACTGACTTTACGCTCAATAACGGCATGCGGCTCGATATTATGACCTCTCTTAAGGGGCTTGAGAATGAGACTTTTGAGGATTGTTATAAATATGCTTCGGTGGCAGATATAGATGGCGTGTCGGTTCCGTTCCTGCATATCAATCACCTGCTCCAGGCTAAAAAAGCAGCAAATCGTCCCAAAGATCGTTATGATATTGATGAACTCGAGAAAATCAAAAACATACTTGAAGAGGACAGCGCGTTTTATGGCGAGCCTCCCGCCGAGTAATAGCTCCCGGGTAAATTGTACAACCCAGCCCTCCATTTGTACAACCTTCCCTGACTTTTGTCACGTAACTTTAACACTCGTATTTAGGCCAACCGCTTTTGCTATAAATGCCTAAATTTACACCTTCATTTTACCACATCTTAGCATATATGACAAATAGCTCATTTGACTTTGGAATGATCGGGCTCGGTGTAATGGGAAGAAACTTCCTGTTAAACATGGCCGATCATGGGTTTTCTGTGATTGGATTCGATAAGGACCAGCAAAAGACAGGCGCCCTTGAACAGTCAGCTACCCCGGTACCACCGTTAAGGGCGTGGCCGACCTTGCCGCCATGGTGCAACTGTTAAAATCACCCCGCAAAATCATGATGCTCGTGCCTGCAGGTAAGCCGGTAGACGATGTAATCGAATCGCTGCTGCCCCTGCTCGAGAAGGGCGATGTGGTGATCGATGGCGGTAACTCTTATTGGAAAGATACCCTGCGCCGCGTGGAATACTGTAAGGAAAAAGGCCTCCACTTTATGGGGATGGGCGTTTCCGGTGGCGAAAAAGGCGCCCGCACTGGTCCGAGCATTATGCCCGGCGGTGACGAAGAAGCCTACCGCCACGTACAACCTATGCTCGAAGCCGTTGCCGCAAAGGTAGGCGACAGCCCCTGTGTTGGTTACCTCGGTAAAGGCGCAGCGGGTCACTTCGTGAAAATGGTGCACAACGGCATTGAATATGCCATCATGCAGCTGATCAGCGAAAGCTATAATATGCTCCGCCAGGGCGCCGGCTTAACCAACCAGCAGCTGCACGAAGTATTCGCCAAATGGAACGAAGGACAAAACCAATCCTTTCTCCCGAAATCACCCGCGATATCTTCCTGCAAAAAGATGATAAAGGTTCCGGCGAATTGCTGGACAAAATATCCGACCAGGCCGGCTCAAAAGGTACCGGTAAATGGACATCCCAGGATGCCCTGAACCTGCCACTGCCTGTAACGGTAATCGATGCCGCAGTAGCGCTGCGTAATATATCTTCCTTAAAAGAAGAAAGAACACAGGCGGCTGCGTTGTATCAGACTTCCACCGGCAAAGTATCCGTTGACCAGGAAGCATTCATCAAACAGGTGCACGATGCGCTGATGTTCTCTACCATTATCTGTTATGCACAGGGCCTGGCCATGTTGCAGGTAGCTTCCAAAGAGCTGCAGATGGATATTTCCCTGCCGGAAGCGGTAAGGGTATGGAGAGCGGGTTGTATCATCCGTTCAGGTTTGCTGCCGCTGTTCTATACCGCGTACCAGCAGAACCCTTCGCTACCTAATTTGTTATTAGATGGAGAAGTGGCCAGGCTGTTGCAACAAACCGAAGGTAACCTGCGCTCTGTAGTAACTGAAGCGGCTAAAACCGGGCTGCCGGCAGCTGCGTTCATGTCTGCCCTGTCGTACTTCGATGCTTACCGTAGCGAGCGACTGCCTACCAATATGGTACAGGCGCAGCGCGACTACTTTGGCGCACATACCTATCAGCGTATAGATATGCCCGGCACTTTTCACACAGAATGGCAATAACCATAGACTTATAATCTGATATGCAACATCATAAACGTCCCCCTGCCTCGGTACTGTTCATTTTCGGTGGTAGCGGCGACCTGAACTTAAGAAAGCTGACGCCTGCACTGTTCAACTTATTCCTGGACGAATGGATGCCTGAGCAATTCGCCATCGCCGGTATTGGCCGCAGCCCTTACAACGATGAAGATTTTCGTAAGCACCTGCTGGAAGGTATCCAGAAGTTCTCCCGCGTAAGGGAGAGGAGAATGGTCACTACCGGGAGTTCTTTGATCACGTAAGCTACCTGCAGATGGATGCAGGCGACGAAACATCGTATCATAAGATTACGGAACTGGTAGAGGAGAAGGAAAAAGAGTTTGGTGTACATCCGAACGTGATTTTCTACCTGGCCGTTGCGCCGCAGCTGGTACCCGATATCGCGGTAAAGCTGGGTAAACTCAATCTTTGCAAAGACACACATGCTACCCGCATCGTAGTAGAGAAGCCTTTCGGTCACGACCTGAAAAGCGCGCTTGAACTGAACACGTTGCTGGGCAGCATTTATAAAGAAGAACAGATTTTCCGCATCGACCACTACCTGGGTAAAGAAACCGTACAGAACATCCTGGCGCTGCGTTTCGCCAATGCGCTGTTCGAGCCGCTCTGGAACCGCCAGTACATCGAGCATGTACAGATCACGGCAGCAGAAAGCGTGGGCCTGGAAGGCCGTGGAGGTTACTACGAAGGCTCAGGTGCTTTGCGCGACATGGTGCAGAACCACATCCTGCAGTTGTTATGTATGGTGGCCATGGAAGTGCCGGTGAACTTCGATGCGAACGAAGTGCGTAATAAAAAAGTAGACGTGCTGCACGCCATTCGTCCTATTAAAAAGGAAGAAGTGCATGAAAGCGCGGTACGCGGCCAGTACGGCGCGGGTTGGATCAAAGGGAAAGAAGTGCCCGGCTACCGCGAGGAGAAAGGCGTTAATCCCGAATCCGGCACCGAAACTTATGCTGCCGTTAAATTTTATATTGATAACTGGCGCTGGCAGGGCGTGCCGTTCTATGTAAGAACCGGTAAATACCTGAACCAGAAAGCGACCCATATCACCATCCAGTTCCGTCCCGCACCGGCATATGCTTTCCCTGCGGAAGCCGCCGAAACCTGGAGGAGCAACCGGCTGACCATCAGCATTCAGCCCGAAATGGATATCCGTATCCGCTTCCAGGGCGAAACGCCCTGGCCAGACGATGACCCTGGACCCGGTGAACATGATCTTCAATTACGACGATGCCGCCGGCGAACATGCGCCTGAAGCGTACGAAACACTGCTGCTCGACGTAATGGAAGGCGACGCCACGCTGTTCATGCGCGCCGACCAGGTGGAAGCCGCCTGGAAGGTGATCATGCCCATCCTCGATGCATGGGAAGCCCGCGTACCCACCGATTTCCCTAACTATTCGCCGAATAGCTGGGGACCGGAAGATGCGGAAGCCCTCATTGCCCGCGACGGCCACGCATGGATCAACCTGCCGCCGAACAAATAAACCTTATTATTCTACCGGCAGGCATTACGCCTGCCGGTTTTCATTTTATTCATTATGGAACTGCACATCGCCAAAGACGCGACCCAACTGAGCGAAAACCTCGCCGCCTGGACCTGCAACTACATCCTGCAAACCTTGCAGGACAAGGAAATATTCACTTTCGTACTTTCCGGGGCAGCACGCCCAAACTGCTGTACACCCTGCTGGCGAAAGAGCCCTATGTGCAAATGATTCCCTGGAACAGGGTTCATTTCTTCTGGGGAGATGAAAGAGCGGTGCCCTTCACCGACGACCGCAATAACGCCAAAATGGCCTGCGACACCCTGCTCTATAAAGTGGGCGTACCCGAAGATAACATCCACGTCATGCGCACCGATATTGAACCGGAAGCAGCTGCAAAGGAGTACGAACTCGTGTTGCAGCAATTCTTTAAACGCAATGAAAAAGCTTTGACCTGGTGCTGCTCGGCATGGGCGACGACGGTCATACCTTATCGCTGTTCCCTGGCACAGAAGTGGTGCACGAGAAAAAAGCATGGGTAAAAGCCTTCTTCCCGGATGCCCGGGATATGTACCGCATTACCTTAACCGCGCCCGTGGTGAACAACGCGGCTGCTGTAGTGTTCCTGGCCACCGGTAACGGTAAAGCCTTAACGCTGCAGGGGGTGATTGAAGGTGAATTTAAACCGGATACCTATCCTTCGCAGGTGATTAAACCTACAGAGGGTGAACTGCATTGGTTTATTGACGAAGCGGCGGCTTCGGCGCTGCAGGTGTAAACTTACTCCCGGTTGTACCATGTGCAACCGGGCTTTTTATCTATTCTCCAACCGTCCCGAATGGCACCTCACCATCCCGCACATACTTCGCAATAATTACCCCCGTTCCTGAAACAATAGTATCTTTTACTTTCCAGCGCTGCGGCGGAATACCGGGTTGGAATAAACGTTTGCCATCGCCGAGTGTGATGGGGTTTGTCCACGTATGCAGCTCGTCGATGAGGTCGTGCGCGAGCAGCGTTTGAATGAGCACACTGCTGCCGTGGACCAGTAATGCCGGCCCTTCCTGTGCTTTTATCTGGCGGATTTTTTTGCTACATCTTCATTAATCAAAATTGAATTATTCCACGATGTATCTAATGGCGTAGTAGCTACTACATACTTGTTGATGCGGTTGAACAATTCGCCGATCGGATTATCTGCATGATGTGGCCAGTAGCCCGAAAAAATCTCGTAGGTGCGGCGGCCGAGCAACAGGTCGAACGGTTCGGACATGAGCTGTTGCATGGCCTTGTTGGTAACATCGTCCGAAAAGCTGAACATCCATCCGCCATATTTGAAATGATTGGAAGTATCTTCTTCGGGGCCGCCCGGCGCCTGCATGATGCCGTCCATCGTAATAAAGGTGGTTACAATTATCTTTCTCATAACGATCATGTTTTAATGATAACAAATCTACCTAAGCTGCATTAAAAAAGAGGGGTAGGATCATGACATAATGAAGGGGAGATGCGACAGGGCTGTTTGCTGTAATCCGCTACAGACGCGGAAGATGCATCCATTAATTTTTTCCATAAAAATAAATATCGATGAAAACCCTATGGAAAAATATTTAAGCGCACATCTTCCTGTCAAACACTTTTATCATGAACGCAACTAAAATCACCTCCCAGAACTTCCTCGATATCCTTTTCGACGGACGCAATAAAAGTTACGGTGCGTATGAGCATCGCGTGAGTTATGAAAAAGAGTGCGTAACTCCGTTATTGGTACGGCATCTATTGCTGCACTTTTTATCGGTGGATATTTGATCAGTAGTAATTTGCGTGCGGCTGGTGTAGTGGAAAAACCCAGGATAGCAAAAGAAGTAGTATTAGAGCATGTAGAGATACCGGAAGAAAAACCAATGGTAACACCGCCTCCGCCTGCACGTGTAGAGCCACCGGCGCAGACAGCCACCCAGAAGTTTACCGCCTTCCAGGTGACAGATAAACCGGTGGATCCGTCTGAAGAACCGCCTAGGATGGAAGATCTTGATCCTAAAAAATCAATCGGTGTGATGAATCGTGACGGTGCGGAAGGCGCAAATGCCGATCCTGGTATAGAGGGTTTGGGTAAAGGCGATGGTGTTGTAACGCCACCGCCCATGCCGGAAAAAGATAGAATAGAAACCTTCGTGGAAATCATGCCGCAGTTCCCCGGTGGTGAAGAAGCGTTGAATAAATTCTTACGCAACAACATGCGTTATCCGCACCTCGCCAGCGAACAGGGAATTGAAGGCACTGTTTTTATCACCTTCGTGGTGGGTACGGATGGTGACATTTCCGATATCAAAACCGTGGGCGCCCGTAAAGGCGGCGGCCTGGAAGAAGAGGCTATCCGTGTGGTAAACAAGATGCCGAAATGGAAACCTGGTAAACAGAATTCCCGTCCGGTGCGCGTGCAGTTTAACCTTCCGATCCGGTTCCAGATGGAGCAGCAATAGTTTTTACATTCATTAGGATAGATAAACACAGCGCCGCGCATTACCCTTGTAATCGCGGCGCTTTTTATTTATATTGGGGTAAGTATCAACCAAGCCACGTCAAAACATGTGTGAACTTACTGCCCCCGGCGCATCCTGTCGATCGATGCGATGCGAGGGATTACCATCCTCGTGATGATTTTCGTCAACGAACTGTCCGGCATTCGCAACATCCCGCAATGGGCCAAACACATGCCTGCCGATGCGGATGCCATGACTTTTGTAGATGTTGTATTTCCCGCGTTTCTCTTTATTGTGGGCATGTCTATCCCCTTTGCCATTAAAAATCGTATGGGCAAAGGAGATAGTATGGGCAAGATATTATTGCACATCGGGTTTCGTACGCTGGGTTTACTGGTGCTCGGCCTCTTCATGGTAAATGCCGAAAGTGATTTCAATGCGGAAGCTACGGGTATGCGCCGCGTGTACTGGTCGCTGAGCTTTTACGCCTGTGTGATCCTCGTCTGGAACGTTTATAAATTTAAATATGCCTGGATATTAAGAATATTGGGAGCGTTGGGATTAGCGGTGCTGGCGTACATCTACCGGGGTGGCGAAGACGCGCACGGCATGCAAATTCACTGGTGGGGTATTTTAGGGCTGATAGGTTGGGCCTACCTGGTGACCTGCCTGGTGTACATCGCCACCAACGGCAACAAGATCGGGATCGC
This sequence comes from Chitinophaga sedimenti, assembly GCF_023156195.1. Taxonomy (GTDB): domain Bacteria; phylum Bacteroidota; class Bacteroidia; order Chitinophagales; family Chitinophagaceae; genus Chitinophaga; species Chitinophaga sedimenti. The sequence goes on along the minus strand of NZ_JAKUKA010000001.1, from coordinate 3,815,017 downwards.
CAGTGCTTTGGTGCTGTCGCTCCTGTTTTTCATCTTCGGCGGAAAGTGGGGTGGCTGGATGAGTGATCAGAGCGGGCATGCGGTACATTCGGGCATTGCCTTGTGCGGGTTACTGCTATCCCAGTTTTATTTTGATGGAAAGACGAAGCAGCCCTATGTTTGGGTCGCGCTGTTCACCGCCGCCCTGCTGGTAGCCGCGTGGGTGCTCCGCCCGTACTATACCATCTCCAAAATATGGGCAACCCCAGCTGGGCCTTCTACAGCGCTGCCAGCTGCTGCATCCTGTTCACCGCCGTATACTGGCTCACCGATGTAAAGGTTACAACCGCTGGACCGGTTTCCTCCGTCCCGCCGCGGCCAATCCATTGCTGACGTATATTTTGCCAGCCATTGTATATGGTATCACCGGATTGCTGGGCCTGAGCCTGTGGCCCCACGAGTGGCGTACGGGACTACCGGGCGCAGGCTACTGCGTTTTATTCGCGCTGGCCATGATGGGGCTGGTGAAGCTGCTGAACCGGATCGGGATCCGCCTGCAATTGTAGGCAGATTGTCATGTAATGGGGCCGGGGATGATTGTCTGTTTAAAAACGGGTTTATTGGTCGGAAATTTGTAATGTTGTCTATAGGCTTTAGTGAGGTTATTTTGAAGATTAGACCAGACAGACATATTTTTCCCTACATCGGCTGTTACATTATTCTGCTCTTGTTACCATTATTCGCACAGGCGCAGGCCGATTCCGTGCGCACGCCCAAACAGGGCTGGTTTCGCTCGGTGAATCGGTATATGGACTCCCTTCGCAGCCGCAGCTATCGCGATTCGATGATTAAACGCATGAATCGCGACAGGACAGAGCCATTGTCCAACGACAGCATTCTTGTTAAAAGCGAGCGACAATTCACGCCCTACACGGGTAAAGCCGTGCGCAATATCTATTATAAACAGGTAGATGTATTTGGTCCGAAAAACATTACGGATACCACGTTCACTACCAACATGAAACTGCTCAAGTTCGCCAACCGCCTGCATATACATTCGCAGGAGTGGATGATACGGCAGTCGCTTTTCTTCCGGGAGAAAGATACCATTAATGCTTATGAGTTCGCCGATAACGAGCGTTACCTCCGTAGCCGCCCGTTCTTCAGTGATGCCCGTATTTACGTGCTTCCGCTCGAGGGCATAGAGGATTCGGTAGATGTACTGGTGGTGACCCGCGACGTATTCGAATACAGCTTTGACCTGTCGGCCCTTACCCCCAGGATTTCGAGGCCCGCGTGTACAACAACAACCTCCTGGGGGCCGGGCAGGGCCTGATGCTCGGCACGCAGTGGCATAATACCTGGACGCCGCAGTGGGGCTCGGAAGCGCGGTATACCAAATACAACATTCTTGGAACTTTTATCGACGCCTCTATCGGTTATTCTACTTTAAATAATAACCAGCCGCTGGATACGAATGTGTATGAAGGTTCGTATTATATCAACGTAAACCGCCCGCTATACCGAACATCCGCCCGCGTGGCAGGCGGTTTGCAGCTGGCACGTAAATGGTCCATGAACATCCGCGGTTACCCGGACAGTGTGTTCCGCGACTATAGTTATAAGCTGATGGACGTATGGGCCGGCTACAACATCGTTAACCGCCGGGGCAAACACGGTACGCACCTCGATTGCCCGAACCTGGCGCTTACCTTCCGTTACCAGAACCTCTTTTTCGATAAACGTCCCGACCAGGAAGTTTTTAAGGAAGACCCGGTGTACAACCACCGGCATTACTACCTTGCCTCGCTGGTATTGTTTAAACAGGAGTTCCTGAAATCGCACCACTTCTTCGGGTTCGGTCGTACGGAGGATATTCCCTATGGCTTTAACGCCAATATATCAGGCGGATGGGAAAACTGGACCGGCAGGCGGCGGTATTATTCGGGCGCCGGCATTCAGAAGTTTTGGGTCACCAAACTGGAAGGGCTGCTGAGTGTGCAGGCCGAAGCCGGCAGCTTCTGGGAAGGCGGTACTTCGCGCGATGCGGTATTGCACGGGCGTGTTGAGTATATCAGTAAAATGATCAATCCTAACGGCCGGCATCGCTTCCGCCAGTTTTTATATGGCGATTACTTAGGTGTGCCCAATCCCGATTTGTACAAACCGCTGAATGTGAACATGGAGTACGGGGTATGGGGCTTCCGCGATACCCGGGTAAATGGTTACGACCGGCTGAACTTCCGGTCAGAAACGGTGTATTACAGTCCCTGGAAATTCTTTGGCTTTAAATTCAACTATTTCGCCGCGCTGCAGCTTTCGCAGCTAACGGAAAAGAGCAATGATATCTTTGATAACCCGCTATACGCCGGTGTAGCCGCAGGTTGCCGCATCCGGAATGAGAACTTGTCTTTAAATACCTTGAAGATATCTGCTAACTATTATCCCAAACGGCCGCCGGGCATGGGACCTATTTTCTTTGAGATCACTACAATCACGGATTTCCGGTTTGATATCTTCGGTATCCGCGCTCCTTCATTTTTACCTTTCAGATAAATCAGAACGTCAGCAGCTTGTTGCGGACGAGGAGGCAGGCGCCCATCATACCGGCTTTTTCGCCAAGTTTGGATATTTTGAGTTGGGTGTCGTTGTTAACGAGACTTAAAGAATATTTATTGATCGCACTTTTGATGGGCAGCCGGATGTAATCGCCGGTGGAGCTGAGGCTGCCGCCGAGGATTACCAGTTCGGGATTGAACAGGTTGATGAGCAGGGCAATACCGCGGCCCAGCTTTTCCCCAATTTCCGCGATCAGTTCAATGGCCAGTACATCGTCGTTGATGGCGGCGTGGATGATGTCTTCCAGCGTAACGTCGTCGGGATTTTTATGTTTACGGGTGATCACGGAAGAGGCGCCTTCTGCCAGCCTTTCCCGGAAGATGCGTACCAATGCCTGGCCGGATGCTTCGGTTTCGAGGCAACCTTTTTTACCACAATGGCAAATGATTTCATTATTGAAGAAGGGAATATGCCCGAATTCTCCCGCGAAGCCGGATTTACCGTAGTAAAGCTGCCCGTTGATCAGGATGCCCAAACCAATACCATGATCGAGATTCACGAAGAGTACATTTTTTTCTTCATTGACAACCCCGTTGCTGAACTCCCCGTAAGCCATGGCCCGCGAGTCATTTTCAAGATAAGTGCGAATGCCGATGCGCTGTTCAATAACGTGGCTCAGTGGGTCTTCATCAAAATAAAAGAAACTGTAGCTGTACCCCGTAGCATAATTAATACGGCCGGACAGGTTAACGCCGCAACCGAGGATTTTATCCTTTGCGGAAGGGTATCCCTGTATGAAATGCGTAATAATATGACACAGTTCATCGAGGGACGCTTGTGTATTCGCTAACTTGTAAGGAACGCGTTCAGCGTGTTTTACCAGGTTCTTTTTAAAATCGAGCAGGCCAATATTTACATGGTTGTGTTTAACCTCCACCCCCACGAAAAATCCGGATTCGGGGGCGAGACCATAAAGATTGGGCCGCCTGCCGCCGGTGGAATCTATTTTACCGTAGTCCTGCACCATGCCGTCGGCGATAAGGTCGTTAAGCAGGTTGGTTACCTTGGGGGCGCTGGAGTTGAGCTCTTTACTGAGGTCGGCAATGGTAGCGTTACCGTTGTTGGCAAAAAAGCGATAATCTTTTTTTTGAGGTACAGGTTTTTATAGGCTACGCCTCCCGCAACATCATTGGTAAGCTCGTCAAAGAAAGTCTGCTTGGCAGTCATACAATGTGAAATGAATTAGGCAAATATCTCACCTTTTTAAAAATATTAAAAACAAAGTTTGCAGTGAAATAGAAAGTGCAGATAATCAGATAGTTATTAAACAGGTCAAACGGATCTGCTTCCAATAAATGTTCAAAAGGCAATTAAAGATAAGGATGACTTTTGCAATAGACAACGATAATTTTATACTAGTTTTAAAAAAATTAAAAAGTACTTTGAGTTTAGTAAAAATATTCTTATTTAGCCTTCAGCTTTAGGGCCTGTTTTATAAAGATTGCTACTTTTTGTGAGGACATTGCTGTTTAAAGGGAGGATGATGCTGTTGGGAGTGGGGACGGCCTATGTTAAAGGGAGAAGGGCCATGATCTTAAAGGGATCGGCCTCATTTGGGGTAACGATGGCTATGTTGGAAGTGAGAACAGCTTTGTAGTGAACATGATCGTTTTCCATTAGCATGAGGCTGGACGACGTCAAAATAGCAATGGCCTCATTGAATACAGGAATTATCTCGAAACGGGTGAGGAATTCCTTGAAAAATACCACGTTTCAAGTATCAACCAAAAGAACGTCATGAATAAGAAATATATCATTTCCCTCCTTTTTACCTGTTGCTGCCTTACGGCAGCCGCTCAACAGCAACTGACCACTGCCGTACTGGTAGTCGGCGGCGGCACTGGCGGCACAGCAGCCGGTATACAGTCTGCCCGCCTGGGTGCCGGCACTATTATAGTGGAAAGCACGCCCTGGTTAGGTGGTATGCTCTCCGCGGCAGGTGTTTCGGCGATTGATGGTAACCACAACCTGCCTTCCGGTCTCTGGAACGAGTTTCGGGAGAAAATATATGCCGTGTATGGCGGTCCGGAAAAAGTGGAAACCGGTTGGGTGAGCAACACGCAGTTTGAGCCGCGCGTAGCGGACAGCATACTGAAAAGTATGGCCGCCGCTGAAGCTAACTTAAAGGTATTATACAATTACCAGCTGGTATCGGTGCATAAAACCGGCAACCGTGTTACCGGCGCCACCTTTCGTGGCGCGAAAGGCGAATCACTAAGGGTAACTGCCCGCGTGGTCATCGACGGTACCGAGTTGGGCGATGTGTTCGCCAAAGCCGGTGCGGCTTATGACCTGGCATGGAAGCCGGTAGCATCACCGGCGAAAAGGTGGGGATCACCCAAACCAATAAAATCGTACAGGACCTGACCTACGCTGCTATTATTAAAGATTATGGCGCAGGTACCGATAAAACGATCACGCGGCCGGCGAACTACGATCCGAAGGAATTCGACTGTTCCAATACCTCTTTCTGCCATGATACCAGCCGCGAAAAACCCACCGTGGACGCGGCAAAAATGCTGGAGTACGCAAAACTTCCCAACAATAAATATCTCCTGAACTGGCCCAAGTACGGCAACGATACGTATCTCAACATCGTGGAAATGAACGAGGCGCAACGGAACAAAGAACTGGAAAAAGCGAAAGCCACCACGTTCCGTTTTCTTTACTTTATTCAACATGAACTGGGGTATAAAAACCTGGGGCTTGCCGATGATGAATATCCAACGGCGGATAAATTGCCGCTGATTCCGTACCATCGCGAAGGCCGTCGTGTAAAAGGATTGGTACGCTTCACCATGCGCCATATCGATGATCCGTATAATTATGGTGACCCGCTGTACCGCACCGCGATCAGTGTGGGCGATTATCCTATCGACCATCATCATAAAAAGAACCGGAAGGAAGCCCCGCAACACCGGAGTTTTACCCGGTACCCTCATACGGCGTGCCCCTGGGTGTCATGATCCCGCAAACCGTGCAAGGTCTGATCGTTGCAGAGAAAGGTATTTCCGTAAGCAATGTAGTGAACGGCACTACGCGTTTACAACCCTGTGTGCTGCTGACGGGACAGGCGGCCGGTGTACTGGCTGCGCTGAGCGCACACCGCAATGTAACACCTGCAAAAGTTGGCGTGCGCGCCGTGCAGGAACAACTGTTAAAATCAAAAGCCTACCTGTTACCATACATCGATGTGAAACCAACGGACCCGGAGTTCGCCGCCATTCAACGTGTCGGCGTAACCGGCATCCTCAAAGGTCATGGTGTACCGTATAAATGGGCCAATCAAACATGGTTCTACCCCGATAGCACCATCACCGACCGGGAGCTGGTAACGGCCTTACAAGCCTGGGGACGCAGCGCCCGCCTCAGCAGCTACCACATTACCGGTAAACCTATCACCGTGGAAGCAGCCATTCGCTTGCTGGCGGTCTATAAAGGACAGGAGGAGATCGCGGCAGACGGCATCGATAAGTTTGAACCGATCACACGCCGGCAGCTGGCGGTGAAAATAGACAGCATCCTCGATCCTTTTCATCAACCGATCAACATCAAAGGCAACCGGGTAAAATAATGGAACGCAGCAACAGTTTAGACGCATTAAGAGGACTCGCTATACTGGCGATGGTACTTTCCGGCAGCATCGCCTTCGGGCGCGTACTGCCCGCGTGGATGTTTCATGCCCGTGTGCCGCCGCCGTTCCACGTATTTGATCCGAACCTGCCGGGCATTACCTGGGTAGACCTGGTGTTCCCATTCTTCCTGTTTTCGATGGGCGCGGCTTTGCCATTGGCTTTGCATAAGCGCGTGGAGCAGGATCGCTGGTATAAAACGTTTGGTTACATTTTACAGCGCTACTTGCTGCTGGTATTCTTTGCACTGTTTACCGTACACGCACGGTCTAAAAATATTGGAGAAGGCCCCTGGTCGTATTTGTTGTCGATGGGCTGTTTTGTGTTATTGTGTTTTATGTACATCCGGCAGGGCATTGTCATCAAAGTGGTGGCCTTTGCCCTGGCCGTGTTGTTTCTTTATTTTACCGGTTTCGATGTAAAGAAGAACGATATCATCATCATGGTACTCGCGAATATGGCGTTCTTTGGATCGTTGATCTGGTGGGCTACGCGCCATCAACCTTTATTACGGTTGGGAATACTGCCCTTTATCATGGCGGTTTTCCTGGCCGGGAAAACGGAAGGAACCTGGAATAACGCGCTGTTCAACTGGTCGCCGGCGCCGTGGATGTATACTTTCTATTTCTTAAAATACTTGTTCATCATCATTCCCGGCACGTTTGCCGGTGAGTGGCTGTTGCAGAAATCCGAAGAGGCGTCCCCCGAAGGGAAGTCGCAGTGGATCACCGTGGCCGTGGTTTGCCTGGCGCTGATCGGTGTGCAGTTATGGGGATTGTATACACGCGAATTGCTGATTAACCTGGGTATCACCGTTGCTTTATGTGTCTTTTTATTAAGTAGAAGACTGTCATCCACCTTTTTTAAAAAATACCTGCACAGCGGCATTTACTTATTATTATTAGGACTGGCATTCGAAGCCTACGAAGGTGGCATTAAAAAAGATCCATCCACGTACAGTTATTATTTTGTAACGGGCGGACTGGCCTTCCTGCTGCTGCTGTCGTTTTCGATATTCGAATATTATGGCTACGGTAAAAAGCTGTTCAACTTTTTTGCCGGCAACGGTAAAAATCCGATGGTAGCTTACACCGCAGGTAATTTAATATTGATCCCGTTACTGTTGCTCACGGGCGGCATGCGCTGGCTGGATGCCTTGTCGGTAAACGCTTTGGGCGGCTTTATGCGCGGCATCGTTTTTACGGGCGTGGTATCGCTCATCACCCTCTTCTTCGTAAAAAGGAAGTGGTTCTGGAAAACATAATTTATCAACCATTTTATAGATCCAATGTCGTTAAGTTTATTAGATATCAGCATCATTATTGCCTACATCGCAGGCATGATCCTGTTGGGATTTTACATCTCGAAAAAGGCGAGCAAAGACCTGCAATCCTACTTCCTTGGCGGTAACAGCATGAAGTGGTATTACCTCGGTCTGAGCAACGCTTCCGGTATGTTCGATATTTCGGGCACTATGTGGACGGTGAGCATCCTGTTTATTTATGGTCTCAAAAGCGCCTGGATTCCCTGGCTGTGGCCCGTTTGGAACCAGGTGTTCGTATTCGTTTACCTGGCCATCTGGATGCGGAGATCGAATACGATGACCGGCGCACAGTGGATTACCTTCCGCTTCGGCGATGGCAAGGGTGCGCGGCTATCGCATATCATCATCGTGATTTTTGCCGTCGTGAGCGTGATCGGTTTTATTGCGTATTTCTTCGAAGGCATCGGCAAATTCAGCACCTCTATTTTACCCTGGGATTTATCTGCTAATATTTTCGGGTATCAACTTTCATCTGAAAGAAGTTACGCGTTGATTCTTTGCATTCTCACCACCATGTACACCATGAAAGGTGGTATGTACAGCGTGGTGGCCACGGAAGTGCTGCAGTTTTTCATTATGACGATTTGTGCGTTCGTGATCGGTTTCATTGCTTACAATGCCGTAACGGCAGAACAAATCAACGCCGTGGTGCCCAAGGGCTGGAATGAACTGCTGTTCGGCTGGAACCTTAACCTGGATTGGAGCCAGACCACTGTTCCCGGTGTGAATAAGAAAATAGAAAGTGATGGTTTCGGGCTGTTCGGTTTGTTATTTATGATGATGTTGTTCAAAGGCATCTTCGCTTCACTGGCCGGTCCGGTGCCGAGTTACGACATGCAGCGCGTACTCTCTACCCGCAAACCCAGCGACGCTGCCAAGATGAGTGCAAGCACCATTCTCGTAATGTACATGCCGCGTTATCTCATGGTAGCCGCTTTCGCAGTACTCGCGCTGGTGTATATCGGCCCGCAGCTGGGTGGCGATATCGATTTCGAAAAAGTATTGCCGATGGCGATTTCGCAGTTCGTGCCTGCCGGTTTGAAAGGTTTACTGCTGGCCGGTCTGCTCGCCTCCTTCATGGGTACGTTCTCCGCGTTCGTGAATGCGGCGCCGGCCTATATCGTGAATGATATCTACAAAAATATGTAAACCCGAACGCCTCCAATAAAAAGTATATCCGCCTGAGCGTGGTTTCTTCTTTGTGCCTGGTGATGGTGGGCATCGTATTTGGCTTTAACGCTGCTTCGCTCACCAAACTTACGTTGTGGATTACTTCGGCACTGTACGGCGGTTATGCGGCATCAAACGTACTGAAGTGGATCTGGTGGCGCTTTACAGGTATGGGGTATTTCTACGGCATGCTGTTCGGTTTACTGGGTTCCACCATTAAATTATTCTACTTCCCGGATATCGTGGACATCTACGTATTCCCGCTGATCCTGCTGGTGTCGTTCATTGGTTGTATCATCGGCACGTTTATTACGCCACTGGAAAACAGGGAAGCGGTAAAGGAATTCTATCGTCAAACACGCCCATGGGGTTTCTGGGGCCCGATCAAACGCGAAGTGATGGCGGAAGATCCGTCGTTCGTGCCGAATAAAGATTTTAGCCGCGATATGTTCAACATCGTGACAGGTATCGTTTGGCAGATGGCGCAGGTGGTGATCCCGATTTACTTCATGATCCGCGAAAATTATAAGATGCTGGCCTGGGCGGCTGTCTTCTTTGTGACCACGTTCCTGCTCAAGAAATTCTGGTGGAACAGGCTGCACGAAGCCGACGCGGTCGTGCCCGCAAAAGCAGAGCAGGTATGAGAAAATTGTTCATGTTGATGTGTTGCCTGCCTTTCGCTGTACAGGCGCAACAGGCAGACACCAGTTATAATAACAGCCACTACCGGCAGCGCCTCGCGTACTTCCGCCAGATGCCCGACCGGAAAAGCGAAATCGTTTTTCTCGGCAACAGCATCACGGAAGCGGGGGAGTGGCAGGAGCTGATGCCCGGCAAAAACGTGATTAACCGCGGTATCAGCGGCGATGTAACCTACGGAGTGAAAGCCCGGCTCGACGAAGTGCTGTCTTCCAAACCCGCGCAGGTGTTCCTGCTGATCGGCGTCAATGATATGAAACGCGGTCACGCCGTAAACGTGATCGCCAATAGTTATAAGGAGATCGTGGAACGCATTGTTACCACCTCTCCCAAAACAAAGTTATACCTGCAAAGCGTGCTGCCGGTAAATGAAAAGCTGTTGCAGGCGATCTATAAGGAAGTGACGAACGAAAAGATCCGCGCCCTGAACATGCAACTGCAATCCATTGCTGCACAGTATAAGGTGACGTATGTAGACCTGCACAGGGTATTTGCGACGGCCGGCGGTCAGCTCGACAGCGCCGCCACCACAGATGGTTTGCACTTACAGGCAACGGCATACATCAAATGGGTCGATTATTTGAAACAGCAAAAAAAGTATTTAAGATGAGAATAACAGGAACTTTCCTGGATGAAATCAGTCATGATATTCCGCACCAGAATTGGGGGCGAGAAGAATGGGACCGCGATTTCGCACATATGAAAGCGGTGGGCATCGATACGGTGATCATGATCCGTAGCGGCTACCGCCGTTTTATCACGTACCCTTCTGCTTATCTACAAAAGCAGTTCGGCTGTTACGAGCCGCCGGTAGACCTGGTAAAAATGTACCTCGAACTGGCCGATAAACACGGTATGAACTTTTATTTCGGTCTGTATGACAGTGGTCATTATTGGGACAGCGGTGATATGCAGGGCGAAATAGACGCCAACCGTTACGTGATTGACGAGGTGTGGAGCCAGTATGGGCACTATAAAAGTTTCAAAGGCTGGTACCTGAGTATGGAAATCAGCCGCCGCACGAAAGGCGCGACCGATGCGTTCCGCACACTGGGGCTGCAATGCAAACAGGTGAGCAACAACCTGCCCACTTTTATTTCTCCCTGGATTGATGGTAAAAAAGCAGTGATGGCGGCCTCCGGTCAATTAACGAAAGCGGACGCTGTTTCGGTGGAAGAACACGAAAAAGAATGGAGTGAGATATTTGAAGGGGTGCGCGGTGCGGTAGATGCGGTGGCCTTCCAGGATGGGCATATCGACTATCACCAGCTGGAAGAATTTTTCGCTGTCAATAAAAAAATGGCCGATCGCTTTGGCCTGCAATGCTGGACCAATGCCGAATCATTCGACCGCGACATGCCTATTAAGTTTTTACCGATCAAGTTCGAAAAGCTTCGGTTAAAGTTGGAGGCTGCGCGCAAAGCGGGGTATGATAAAGCCATTACGTTCGAGTTTTCCCATTTTATGAGCCCGCAAAGCGCTTACCTGCAGGCCGGCCATCTTTATAACCGTTACAAAGAATACATACAGTCATTATGAAACAATACGCCGAGCAGTACAAAAACGAACTGCTGAACAATGTGATGCCCTTCTGGCTGAAACACTCCAAGGATGAAGCTCATGGTGGCTTCCTCACCTGCCTGGACCGTTTCGGCAACGTGTTCGATACCGATAAATTCATCTGGCTGCAAGGCCGTGAAGTGTGGATGTTTTCCATGCTGTATAATGAAGTGGAAAAACGTCCCGAGTGGCTGGATATGGCCCTGCATGGCGCCCGCTTTCTGGAAAAGCACGGACACGATGATAACGGCAATTTCTATTTCGCGGTGAACCAGCAGGGGCAGCCCCTGGTGCAACCTTACAATATTTTTTCCGACTGCTTTGCGGCCATGGGCTTCGGCGCGTTGTACAAAGCCATGCCGGATATGCGTTACCACGACCTTGCGAAATACACTTTCGAAAACATCGTGAGCCGTCGCGATAACCCAAAAGGCAAGTACAGCAAAGCATACCCTGGTACACGCAACCTGAAAAACTTCGCACTGCCGATGATCCTCTGTAACCTGTCGCTCGAACTGGAACACATCCTGGGTAGCGATATGGTCAACAAGTTCATCCCGGAAGTATTGCACGAGGTGATGGATGTGTTTTATCATAAAGAGGAAGGTCTCATTCTGGAAAACGTGGAACTGGACGGCAGTTTCTCCGATACCTTCGAAGGGCGCCTGCTTAATCCCGGTCACGCTATTGAAGCGATGTGGTTCATTATGGACCTGGCTGTACGCATCGGCGACCAGCGGTTGATCGAGCGCGCGCTGGACATTGCCTTACGTACGCTGGAATATGGTTGGGACAAACAATACGGAGGCATCTTTTACTTCCTGGATATCAAAGGCCATCCCCCGCAGCAACTGGAGTGGGACCAAAAACTCTGGTGGGTGCATATGGAAACGCTCGTATGCCTCGCCAAGGGGTACCAGCTTACCGGCAGCGAAGCCTGTAAAAACTGGTTCGACAAAGTGCATGAATATACCTGGTCCCGTTTCCGCGACCCGCAATATATGGAGTGGTACGGTTACCTGAACCGCCAGGGCGAAGTGTTGCTGCCGCTGAAAGGGGGTAAGTGGAAAGGCTGTTTCCACGTACCGCGCGGTTTGTTCCAGGTATGGAAAACATTAGAAAAACCAGTGCTGACGCCGAAAGTGCAGCCAGTCCTGTAAATATTTTTTCTTCTACTTGCTTTGTGCAAATGTTGATTTTAAAATGGAGAGACCCGGGGAACTCGACTTTCCCGGGTATTTTTTTAAATTTAATGATGATGCGGAAACTTTTGATGCTGGTCCTGTTGCTCCCGGCCCTGGCTACTACGGCGCAGGACAAACGTGTAACCTACGCCGTAAAAGACACGGTGCAATACCGGATATCTACACGCCAAAGAAGGCGAATGGCATGAGTGTACTGTTCATGCACGGCGGCGGTTTTGAAAGCGGCCATCCGGAGAATCAGAAAATGTTCGGCGATAGCCTTGCTGCACGCGGCTTTAAAGTGTTTGTAATGTCGTACCGCCTGTACTTAAAAGGGGTAGGCTTTGGTTGTAACATTCCCACACCCGAGAAACTGAAAGCCATTCGTATCGCGGTGGAAGATGCGGCGGATGCCGGTCAGTATATTGTAGAACATGCAAAGGAGCTCGGGGTAGATCCGAAGAAGCTGTACATCTCAGGCAGCAGCGCCGGTGCGGAAGCCATCCTGCATCTCGTATTCAATCCTTTTGAAAAAGCAGACGCCAAACGGTACGCTTTTTACAAAGACTACCGCTTCGCCGGCGCTATGGCCTTTGCGGGGGCACACATCGATTTAAATTGTATCAGAAAAGATAATTTTATACCACTCCTCTTGCTGCATGGTGATAACGATCAGCTGGTACCATTCGGTACCGCGCCACATCGCTTTTGTAACGCTACACAGCCCGGCTGGATGATGTTCTTCGGCGCGCAGCCGATCTTTGAGAAGGCGAAAGCGTTGGGGATGCCGGCTTTGTTCTACTCGTTTGCGGGCAAGGGGCATGAGATTTCCTGGTATATGTTTACGCATTATTAGGAGATTGAAACGTTTATTGGGAAGGTTAATGGTGGCAGGTTTGAGGCGGAGTGGGTGAGGCAGTAGGTTGCATGGCGCCGGGAAATCTATTATATTGTCCTTCGGTACTAAACAAATTCCACCACCCAAATGAAAAAGTTTCTCCCTTTCTTTTTGTTGATCTGCGGCAGTTTTGCTGCCCACGCCGACGTACGCCTGCCGGCAATTATATCTGATAAAATGGTGCTGAAACAAAACAGCACGGCTACACTCTGGGGCTGGGGCAATCCCAACGAAAGGATCGCTGTCAAATGCTCCTGGACGGATAAGATAGACACGGCTGTGGCCAACCAATATGCTAAATGGTCGATCGATGTGAAAACGCCGGCTGCCGGCGGTCCTTACAGCATTACTTTCCAGGGCTGGACCACTGTAAAAGTGGAAGATGTGCTGATCGGCGAAGTGTGGGTATGTTCCGGTCAATCCAACATGGAATGGAGCGGTAATAATAAACTGAAGGACATCCTCGACGAGCTGCCTAACAGCGCCAATCCTAAAATCCGCTTCTTTAATATTCCTAAAACTACATCCGGCACGGTGCAGGACGATGTGAAAGCGCGGTGGGTAGAGTGCGATGCCAAATCGTTACAATCGTTCAGCGCGGTGGGTTACTTCTTTGGCAAAACCTTACACAGAGACCTGAACGCGCCCGTTGGGCTGGTTAATTCCAACTGGGGCGGTACTCCCGCCGAAGTGTGGACGCCGGAAGCCGCCGTTAACGGGGAAGCCGATCTGAAAGCCGCGGCAGACAAACTGCAACCCAACAAAAGCTGGCCGCGCGAACCGGGTTACTTGTATAACGCCATGATTGCGCCCATCGCCCCCTACGATATTTCCGGCGCCATTTGGTACCAGGGCGAATCGAATGTGGGTACCAATGCAACCTATGCCAAACTGTTCAGCCGCATGATCGGCGAATGGCGTAAGTCATTTAAAAGAGAATTTCCCTTTTACTTCGTGCAGATAGCGCCTTACTCCGGTTACGGTACCGACAATATCAACGGTGCATTGCTGCGCGATCAGCAGCGTCAAACGCTGGCACTTACACCGAACAGCGGTATGGTGGTTGTATCCGACCTGGTGGATAATGTAAAAGACATTCACCCCAAGAATAAAAAAGATGTGGGTTACCGTCTTGCCGGACTGGCCATGGCCAAAACTTACGGCAAAACGACCACGCCTTATAAATACCCCACGTACGAAAACCTGACCGTGGAAAAAGGCAAAGCCATCGTATCTTTTAAAGATGCGGAAACCGGCTTGATCACCAAAGGCGGCGATGCACAGGAAATATATATTGCCGGCGAAGACAAAAACTTTGTGAAAGCCACCACTGTAAAAATCAAAGGTAATACCATCATCGTCTCTAATCCGCAGGTGAAAACACCGGTGGCCGTGCGTTTCGGATTTACCAATGGCGGCATTGGCAACCTGTTCAGCAAAGAAGGTTTGCCGGTAGTGCCTTTCCGCACCGATAGCTGGTAATCTTATAAAATATACTCACCTCCGCGCTCGGGGGCTATAGGGGCTGGGACGAACTTTTCGCCCAGCCCTTCGAGTAAATTGATCTCGATAGTACGGGTGATGCTGTCCAACGGAACGCCTGAAGGAATAAACTCAAAAGGGTTCATCAGGCTCATGCCGTTAATATGGGTAGTATGAAATACAAACCCGATAATCCATCCCAAAAATATAGATGAAGGCCCTAACTCGCTGGACAGCGCCATGGTGACCAGGATCACCAGCATCCAGATGAAAAGTCTCGTGAAGTATACGTAAGTGGTGGGAAATACCGTGTTGTTGATTCTTTCTGATTTGCCCATCCCGTCTGTAAAGTTGGTGAGCACGCCGTTGAGGTGGAGGAATTTAAACCCGTCGATGTAGTTCATGTCCTGCAGCAGTTGGAGTTCGCGGGCTTGGATGTCGAGGATGGCATTGGGGATATTTGTAAAGGCTTTTACCTGGTTGCGTTCATCTTCGCACAAATATTTTTCATAGAGACCGTCCTGTTTCCGGCGGAGCGATGCCTTCAGTGCGTATAAAAAGGCCAGGTGCCGTTTAATCATTTTTTCTTCCTGCTGACTGATGCCTTTGTAATCGGCGGGGTGACTGTAAGCCATCAGCGCCCGGGCCCGAGAGCGGGAGTCGTTCACCAGTCCGCCCCAGATAGTCCGCGCCTCCCACCAGCGGCTGTATGCTTCATTATTACTGAAGCCGATAAAAAGGCAATGGCCGTGCCCATCAGCGCGGGAAAAGTGCCCGGGAGATGCCAGTTTTTGAGGACCAGGGTATCAACGTAATAAGCGGCAGTGCAGGAAGCAATCATCAGCAGATCGATCTGCCACGTGATTTTGAGGATTCGATAAAGACTCAGGTTTTGTTTCAGCAGCATATGCTCAATTTAATAAAAAACAACGTTAGCGCCGCAGGGTTCAAAAAAGCGTAACTTTATCCACGACCTGTTTATCCCCCAAAATCAAACCAATATGCAACTCCCCAAACATATCCTGCTGGCCGTAGCGATGCTGTGCTCCACCATAGCACAGGCGCAACAGACCAAAACACAATTCCTCAACGGGCTGATCGCAAAGATGACAATAGAAGAGAAGATCGGGCAGTTGAACCTGCTGACGAGCTTTATGGACCAGACCGGGCCTTTTATGAAGGAAGATTATATCAACGATATACAGGCCGGCCGCTGCGGCGCCATCTTTAACGCCTATACGCCCCAGTTTACCCGGCAATTGCAGGACATTGCGATGAAAACCCGGCTGAAAATCCCGCTCCTGTTCGGGTACGACGTGATCCACGGTCACAAAACCATTTTTCCTATTCCATTAGGGGAAGCCTGTACCTGGGATCTGGAGCTGATGAAAAAGAGCGCCCGCATCGCGGCCGTGGAAGCTGCCGCGGATGGTTTGCACTGGACCTATTCGCCCATGGTGGATGTTGCCCGTGATCCGCGTTGGGGAAGGGTGGCGGAAGGTGTGGGGGAAGATACGCGCTTCGGCGAATGGGTGGCCCGCGCTAAAGTGGAAGGTTACCAGAACGGTCGCAATTATAAAAATACCTATACGCCTTCGGCAGATGTGGTATTGGCATGTGTAAAGCACTTCGCCCTGTACGGCGCCATAGAAGCCGGGCGTGATTATAACACTGTTGACATGAGCCGCATCCGCATGTTCGAAACCTACCTGCCTCCTTACAAAGCCGCCGTGGATGCCGGCGCGGCTACTGCTATGACTTCTTTTAATGAAATAGACGGGGTGCCTGCCACCGGTAATAAATGGCTGCTCACCGATCTGCTGCGGAAGGAGTGGGGCTTTAAAGGATTTGTCGTAACGGATTATACGGCCATCAACGAAATGATTAACCACGGCGTAGCCGCCAATGAATACGAAGCCGGTGCGCTGGCGCTCAATGCCGGGGTAGACATGGATATGCAGGGCAGCGTGTTCTCCACACAACTGGCGAAGTTGCTGCGTGACAAAAAAATCAACCTGAAAACAATTGACGAAGCGGTATACCGCGTGCTGGAAGCTAAATACAACCTCGGGCTATTTAAAGATCCTTACCTGTACTGCGATTCCGTAAAGGCGAAACAGGTGATTATGAACCCGGAACATTTGCAGGCGGCGAAAGATATTGCGATGCGCAGTATCGTGCTGCTCAAAAACAATAAAGTGCTGCCTTTGCAACAACAGGGCCGCATCGTGGTGATAGGACCTTTGGCCGATAACCAGCGCGATATCATTGGCAACTGGTCGGCGGCCGGCGACTGGCAAAAAGCTACCGGATTGTTGCAGGCGCTGAAAACGAAGCTCGGTAATAAGGTGCAGCTTACCTACGCCCCCGGCGCCTACATCACGGACGATACGGCGATGTTGCGAAAGCTGCTGAACTACCGGCCGCTGGAGCCGGCCGATACTGCCAACGCCGCGAAGCTACGCAGCGATGCGGTGGCCCTGGCGCGTAATGCCGATGTGGTGATCATGGCGCTCGGCGAATCGCAGGGTATGGCAGGCGAGGCAGCCAGCCGGACGGATATTGGTATTCCGGCCAATCAGCGTCAGTTATTAAAAGAGGTGCTGGCCACCGGCAAACCCCCGGTGCTCGTGTTAATGAATGGTCGCCCGCTTACATTGGAATGGGAAGATGCAAATGTGCCGGCCATCCTGGAAACCTGGTTCCTCGGCACGCAGGCCGGGCCGGCAATTGCAGATGTATTATTCGGCGATTACAATCCCGCCGGTAAACTCACGATGACGTTTCCCCGCAACGCAGGACAGATACCGTTATATTATAACTATAAACATACAGGCCGTCCTATCGATCCCAATAACAAATACACTTCCAAATACCGGATGCGCCCAATACCCCCTTATATCCCTTTGGTTACGGCCTCAGTTACACGCAATTCACTTACGCGGAACTGACGAATGGGCCTAAACTCTCGTCGACCGGCAGTTTAGCGGTAAACGTGAAGGTGACGAACACCGGTAACTATGATGGTGAAGAAGTGGTGCAGTTGTACGTGCAGGACCTTGTGGGCAGCGTTACCCGTCCCGTGAAAGAACTGATCGGGTTTAAAAAATCTTACTGAAAAAGGGGGAAAGCCGGGTGGTACGATTCGATGTTAAAGCATCGGAACTAGCCTTTTACCACAGCGATTTGAAGAAACGTACGGAAGGCGGGGACTACAAAATATTTGTCGGCGGCAACAGCCGCGACGTGCTGGAGGGCCGGTTTTCATTGTCGCGCTGATTAAATTTTTCTTCTGATGAAAATTTATTGCATATGAATTGATGTTGTATTGACACTAAATACATATAGCTATTGTTTTGATATCAAACTATTGTAGTAAAAATTCGTGTATCCCTTTGTGTTTCCGGCGCATTCATCTATTTTTACACATCTTGAACATTCATCATAGTAGTGCAGCAGGATTACACCATTAGAGAATTATAGCTATACCGAATATCTGAAATGCTTGCAGCAAAGTGTGAATGTTAGTTTGCAGCCTGTTTCTTATGAATGACCTATATCATATTCCTGATGAAATTTTATGGAGCCGTGTAACCGGCAACGACGAACTTGCGTTCGCCGAATTGTTCGACCGTTACTGGCAGGCCGCCCTGCTGGAGGCTACCCGTAAAACAGGAAATGATGCAGACGCCATGGATTGTACCCAGGAACTGTTTATCAGGTTGTGGAACCAACGGCATATGTTGCAGTTGGAGGGCTGTTTCAGCACTTTGTTATATTCCGCTTTAAAAATCCGGATCATCAGTCACTTTCGCGCTTCCGTTTCTCGGATTGCGGGATCGAGGTCTTATCGCCCTAAACAGGCGGAACACATTGGTGGGTTGCATAAGGTGCAGGCAAAAGAAGTAGCGTGGTTGCTGGAGGCAGAAGTGCAGCGAATGCCGGCCCGGATGCAGGAAATATACCGGATGAGCCGGCAGCAGTTTTTGAGCGTGCAGGATATTGCACGATCGCTGCGGCTGAGCGAACAAACAGTGAAGAATCAGCTTACATCTGCTTTGAAGCGATTGCGGCAAACAGTAGTACATTATGAAGACACATTGGCGCCCTTAATGGTGGTGGCGCCGATCTTGACCAGCTTTTTGACTGAGACACTATAAAATGTGAATGTGGGAATACCGGATAGACACATACTGGACAGGTATCTGAAGAACACCTGCACGGAAGAAGAACGACAACTGGTGGATGAATGGTACGAGCAATTGAATATTGACGTAACCAGCGATTCCCTGATCAGTGACGCCGATCGTGCAGCTGTAAAAGCAGAGGTTTGGGAAGGCGCAGCGATGGGCATGGAGCCTGCCGGCCCGCGTACCGTGCGACGCCGCATCTGGTGGCAGGCAGCGGTAGCTGCCGGGATTTTCGGTTTGATAATAACATCCATGAACTGGTGGGAATTCAATGAGCATCGCTTGCCGCAGTTGCTGGCAGCCGTGCAAACATGGGACACCGTCACTGCGAAAGCAGGAAAAATATTACACCTTACACTCGATGATGGTACGAAAGTATGGCTGAAAGCCGGCAGTACCATCAGTTACCCGCAGCACTTCGCCTCCAGTGAACGTACAGTGGCGCTATTAAACGGCGAAGCATTCCGGAAGTGGCGGAAGATCATAAAAGGCCTTTTACGCTTACTTCGGGAGATTGTGTGACGCGCGTACTGGGCACCTCGTTTAACGTTCGCCGCTACGAAAGCCGGAAAGACATGGCCGTAAGTGTACTGTCGGGCAAAGTTCAGGTGGCCACAGCTTCCGGCGAAAAGGAAGTACTGGCCGCGGGAAGAGAACTGGTGAAAGTGGATAATAAGGATTACGTAGTCAAAGATATCCCGGATGCCGCCATGCGCGGCGCCTGGAAAAATGGAGAAATGGTTTTCCGGCAGCAGCCGTTTGCTTTAATTGCTGCCGAGTTGGAAGACTATTATGCCATAGAGATCAATTTTAAAAGTGAACAATTGGCGGGTTTGCGCATTACAGGACGTTTCAGTTATGCTCAAACGCCTGATGAAATCCTGCGCTCCCTTTGCCTCGTGAATGGGAATAAGTTTAGCAGAGAAGGTAATAATTACACCGTATTCGAGTAAAAAGCCACGTTTTCGTTTTTGTGATTTATTAGTTCAGGGAGGCCACAGCCTCTCCGGTTTTGCTTGTAGACAATTAACTTAATCATCAAACAGGGATACCTATGCCCGTAACTGAACGCAACCATGTGCGCAGGCAGCGATGCGTGCTGGTGTGCTTTGCAACCCTCCTTGGGATGGGGCTGCTGTCGCCATTATTTACATGGGCGCAACAGCAGCAAACCGGCATAACGGTAGTTATTGGCCGGGAAAAATTGGATGTTGCCATCATGAGACTTGAAAAAGCCTCCGGGATTGCTTTTGTCTATGACGGCGCCGAACTGGCGCGCTACCGTGTTAATGCGCACACTTACCGGAATCGACCACTACAGGAGATTTTGTTGGATTTGTTTAAAGACAAGCCATTTGGCTTTACCGCCGAAGGGCGGCAGGTGATTATTCATGCCGCTCCCCGCAAGGCTGCACCTGTCAATATGCAGCCGGTACAGGTGGCGGCACACGATACGATGCACCTTGGCCCCGTAGTGGTAACGGCGCTGGGGCTCTCCCGTGCGCAACGTTCAGTAGGTTATGCGGTCACCACGTTGTCCAATAAAGAAGTAAATACGGTTAAAACTCCCAACCTCATAAATGCGCTATCCGCCAAAATACCCGGCGTACAAATCCGCTCCATGAGCCCGGATCCCGCGTCCTCCGCATTCATCGTAATTCGGGGAGAGTCTTCGCTGGCCGGTAATGATCAGCCGCTGTTCGTGATCGACGGCATCCCTGTACAGGCGGGTGCCAGCATTGGCGGCAACGTAGATTATGGTAACATCATTGGTGATATCAATACAGATGATATTGCGGAGGTAACCGTGCTCAAAGGTGCCGGTGCGGCTGCTTTGTACGGCACGCGCGCCGGCAACGGTGTTATCCTCATCACCACGAAAAGCGGCGCCGGTTCCAGGAAAGGATTAGGGATAAGTGTAAGTTCCGCGGTGATGTTCGACCGCGCCTGGCAGTTTCCGAAGTTCCAGAATGAGTTTGGCGCCGGCAGCGATCTGTATGCCAACGATACGTACGGCGAGGGATCCTGGGGACCAAAGTTGAACGATGGCTCCAAACGTATTCAGTGGAATAGTCCGAAGGATGCCAATGGCAACCTGGTGCCGCTCGATTGGGTGGCGTACCCCGATCGCGTCCGCGATTTCTTTCGCACGGGACAAACATACAGCAACAATATCGCCGTGGAAAGCGGTCCCGGTATACGCGGCCACTTCCGGTTATCTTATACGGATATGCATAACCTGGGCGTGATTCCCAATACGGAGATGCACAAAACATCGGTGAATCTTTCTGCTGGTTACAAAGTAACGCCCGATGTAAATGTAAATGTGAGCCTAATGTACACGACTGCCGGCAGTGATAATCGCTTCAGTGGCGATCGTTATGGCGTGATCAACACTTTATATACTACTACGCCAAACGTAGATGTTCGCCAGCTGCGGAACTACTGGAAACCGGGACGCGAGGGGCGTGAACAGTTTTCGCAGGTGCAGGATATGAATAGCGGCCGGCCACGGGTGGATAATCCGTATTTCGTGGCGTACGAGCAAACGAACGCATTCACGCGTAACCGTACCAATGGCATGGCACAACTCCACTACCGTATTTTCGATCACCTGAAACTGATGTTGCGTACTGGTGTAGATCAATATGTGGAGAGCCGCCAGAGCCGCAAACCGTTCAGTACAATCAATTATCCGAACGGGTATTACAGCACAGGCGATATTTTTTCAGGGAGATGAATTCAGATTTCCTGCTGGCGTATAACAGGGACCTGGATGTTAATTGGTCGCTCTCACTCTCCGCAGGTGGCAACCGTATGGACAGGCGCAATCGTGGTAATACGGTGACCGCCAACAACCTGGAAATTCCCGGCCTTTATACGATCACCAACGGCGTGCCGGGAAGCATACAGTATGATCCTTTTTCTACCGGAAAAGAATTAACAGCCTTTATGCAAGCGGGCAGCTCGCATATGGCCGTTCGTTTTTGTAGATGTATCGGCGCGTAACGACTGGTCGAGCACTTTGCCCGCAAGTCATCGCTCCTTCCTGTACCCTGCAATATCTGTATCGGCTATCTTGTCCGAACTGCTGCACCTGGATCCGGGCGGCGCGCTTAGTTATGCGAAGCTGCGGGCCAATGTGGCGCAGGTGGGGAAGGATACCGATCCCTATAATCTGTATAATACTTTCTCCTTCCTGGCCGATTGGGGCGATATTAAACGCGCCGATATGGAAACGCTCATGAAGAATAATAAACTGAAACCTGAAATCAGCACTTCGCTGGAAGTGGGTGCAGACCTTCGGTTTTTCCACAACAGGTTAGGGGTAGATGTGAGTTATTACCGCAACGCCAACCGCAACCAGATTATTCCCATTCCTACCGCCAGTTCTTCCGGTGTAACGGAGAAAATCATCAATGCAGGCAACATCCGTACATCGGGTATTGAGGTACAGCTAACCGGCACACCGGTGAAAGGTTTGCTCACCTGGCATACGATCGTGAACTATACCTTAAGCCGCGAAAAGGTAATTTCCCTCGCGCCCGAATTGCTCGAAGGCGAAATTTACCTCTCCGGTGGCGAGTGGACCAAAGTGCTCGCCCGCGTGGGGGGCGCATGGGCAGTATGTACGGAGAAGTATACCGGCTGCTTCCCGATGGCCCCCATAAGGGCGAGGCCTGGTTATCCGATAACGGCGAATACCAATTGCTGGGTGATAACTTCCAATACTATGGCAACTATAATCCCAACTTTATGATGGGATTCTCCAATAGCTTTAACTGGCGTGGATTTGACCTTGATTTCCTGGTCGATTACCGCCAGGGTGGCGTGTTTTATTCTTATACAGCGAACAACCTGCAATCCGACGGCCGCGTAGTAAATACGCTGGCTGGTCGTGGTGCGGATAAAGGTGGCATCGCCTGGACCGATGACCAGGGCCGCCCACGTAACGATGGCATGTTACTCGATGGCTGGATTCAGAACCCCGACGGTACGTTTCGGAAGAATGACGTAGTGATCGGCCCGGAATCGTACTATCCGAACTATTATTGGGATTACCCTGCGCGCAATTCATACAGCGCCACCTATGTGAAGCTGCGTGAATTATCGCTGGGTTATAGCTGGAAAACCCCGTTCCGCTTTGTGGAGCGGGCGGGCGTAACATTTACTGCGCGTAACCTGTTCAGCTGGACGGCCGCCGGCAATGGTTACGATCCTGAAACATCGAATAAAATTTCCGGGGAAGGTATAACCTCGGCATCAATACCGGACGTTACCGGCGATCCGCTCGTACGGCCTGAAGCTGGATATTAACTTTTAAGCATGATCGCAAGACCGCTCATACTGTGTTTGCTGAGCTGCCTGTTATTTACAGGCTGCACGAAAAACTTTGATGATATCAATACGGATCCTGGCGCCAAAGAGGATGTGGACGCGGTGTATTTATTATCTACCGCCATTACCCGCACTGCTTATGCTTACCAGGAGGAGTCTATATACAAACATCCCGCCTCTGCTGCGCGTTATGTAACGATGGTGCGCAACGAAACGATGGATAAATTCGCCTGGGGACCGCGCGACTGGACCCCCAACTATACACGGCTGATGACGATCCGCTTAATGGCCGGTCAGGCAGAGCAACACCATCAACCTCAATATGTAGTACTCGCCCGCATATTACGCGCTTTTAACTACGCCTGGCTCACCGACCTGTGGGGCGATGTCCCTTATTCACAGGCGCTTGAAGCGCGTTACAACGATAATATTCATCCTGCTTTTGATAAACAGGAGAACATTTATCCTGATATCATGAAAGAGTTAAAAGCCTGTAACGAGGCGCTCATGGGAACGTTGCCGGTTATTGATGCAGAATATGATGTGCTGTTTAACGGTGATGTGATGAAATGGCGCCGCTTCGCAAATACGCTGCGTTTGCGCATGCTGCTGCGTTGTTCGAAAAACTACCCGCCTGCCTGGTCCGACATGCAAAGCATGCTCAATGATCCGGTGCGTTACCCGCTGATCGATGCGCCGGAATACAATGCGTCTGTTAAATACCTCGGCACCAGTATCGAAAACAGCTGGCCCGGCAGCGACCAGGCATTTGGTTATGATGAATTTGATAAGCGTAAACCGGCGAAGGAACTGGTGGATATGCTGCTAGCCTGCAAAGATCCCCGCCTGGCGGTGTGGATCGATAAGGTGGAGGACAAGGCCAGCGCCACGGTAGATAAAAACGATTATGTAGGTGTGCCCAACGCTATTTCACAACCAGCACAATATAATGGGGGAATAATTGCATGTCGCGCTTCGCACCAGCGATGAACCGCGCTGCGGACGATCAGTTCAAAGCTATGCTGATCGGGAGCTGGGAAATGTATTTTATCCTGGCGGAAGGTTTGCAGGCCGGCAAGATCGCCGTACCTGGGTTGACCGCGGAAAGTTGCTATTACGAGGGCATTCGCCAATCGATGAACTATTATAACGTAACGGCACCTACCGTTACTTATAACGGGCAGTCCCTTGTAAAATACGATGGTACGCTTCGCCAGTTGATCCATCAGAAATGGCTGGCACAATTGTTTGTAGGGGCGGAGGGCTGGATGGACCAGCGCCGTACGGGATATCCTTCGTTCACACCGGGACCGCTCGCCGCACAGCGCAGTATTCCATTACGTTACATGTATCCGCTCAGTGAAATTCTCAATAACTCCATTGAGTATAACAAAGCGACAACACAGATGGGGGCGATGAACAAACCACCCGTATGTGGCTAATAAAGTAAACGGCGCAATTGCTCGGCCTGCAGAATGCGGATGCGGGTGCCCTGCATTTCTATCAGCTTCTCTGATTTAAAGTCGCTCAGTGTGCGGATGAGAGATTCCGTCGCTGTTCCCACATAATGAGCAATGTCATCACGCGATAACTCTATCAGCGCATCCGGACCCTGTTCACGGTGCAGTTTGTCGTGGATGGCTACCAGGCCGCTGGCTACGCGTTTCCGGAGCGAGTCGTAGGCGAGTTGCAACAAACGGTCTTCTTTCTCCTTTACATCGAGGGCAATGTGGCGGATGAATACACGGGCTGCGCGGATATCGTTGAGCAGTTGCTGCAGGAAAATATCTTTCGGTATCTGTACGATTTCCGAGTTTTCCAGCGCTTCGGCATTTTCATCATAAATATGATCTTCAATTAATGCCACATAGCCAAAGTAGTCGCCGGCGCTGTATAAGTTGGTGATATATTCTTTACCGTCGTCATTCTGACGGTAGGTTTTTACCTTGCCGCTTTTTACAAAATAGAGGTACTGCGGATATTTTCCTTCGCGGTAAACCGGTTGTTTTTTCGTGAGTGCAATGGTATGGTAATGATCCATGTCCAGCTGTAAAAGCCCCGACTGTTGCCATTCCTGCAGGATGGCGGTAACGGATTGCTTTTCCGCTGCATTCAGTTTTTCCTGTAACAGCTGTTGCTTTTTTAGCCGGGTTTCCACGGCGGTAAGCAGTTCCACGTCTTCAAAAGGCTTCGTTATGTAATCGTCGGCCCCCATTTCCATGCCCTTGCGGAAATCACTGCGCTCTGTTTTGGCTGTCAGGAAAATAAAGGGAATGTGTTCCGTGTCCACGTTTTTACGCATGAGGTGTAGTACGCCGTAGCCGTCGAGTTCGGGCATCATGATATCGCACACGATGAGGTCTGGCTTTTGCGTACGGGCTATCTCCAAAGCACGTTTACCGTTTTCTGCTTCCAGTGCCTGGTAACCGGCGAGGGAAAGTATTTCTGCTACATTTTCACGGATGTCCTGGTGGTCGTCTACTACTAAAATCGTGGCCATTGGTGCTTACGTTGTATGGTTTGGAAAACTAAGTCGGATCGTGGTGCCTTCGCCGTGGCGGCTGTCTACTTCAATATCGCCCTCCAGCATGTCTACATATCTTTTCACAATATGGAGGCCAAGGCCGGTTCCCTGTATGTTCGTAACGTTCCGCGCGCGGAAAAAGCTGCTGAACAGGTAAGGTTTGTCTTCGTCCGGTATGCCCATGCCTTTGTCGGTAACGGCTGCGAATATACGGCCGTCTTCCGCCCATATGCGCCATTCGATCGGCGTATCGGCCGGCGAAAACTTGGAAGCATTGGTGAGCAGGTTTACGAATATATGTTTAAGAAGGCGTTTGTCGGTAACAAATCCTGTGGTGCCACGCAGTTGCCGGTGTAATACCTGCCCGGGTTTCAATAGTCCCTGTACTTCCTCCGCCGTTTCGGTGATAAAAGTTTGCAGGTCCAGAACGAAGCAGTTGTTTGCACTTTGCCTTCCTCAATTCTTCCCAGGGAGAGGAAGTCTTCCAACAGCTCGTTGAGGTGTTTTACCGATTCGCGGATTTTGTGCACGTGTTTCTCGCGCTTTTCCTGGTCGCCGGTGGTGGTGTATTTGTTGATCAGTGCGGCAGAAGAAAGAATAGCGCTGAGCGGGGTGCGAAACTCGTGCGAGGCCATCGACACAAAGCGGGATTTGATTTCGCCCAGTTCTTTTTCCTTGTACAGGGCGTCCTGCAGTTCTGTTTGCGACGATTCCAGCTGCTTCATGGCTTCGTGCAGGTTGTTGGTGCGCGACTCGACCTTGCGTTCCAGTTCCTGGTTCAGCAGGTGCATTTCTTCCGCCATATGCTCCAGTTGTTTCTGTTGTTGCAGTTGCTCATCTTCCGCTTTTTTACGGGTGGTGATGTCAATGACAAAAGCGAGTACAAAGTCTTCAGAAGCCTGGCGGAAGTGGCTCAGGCTCACTTCCACGGGGAACTCGCTCCCGTCTTTCCGCAGTCCGAACAGGTTAAACCCGTGCCCCATAGGCCGGGAAACGGGATGAGCCATGTACTTGTTACGGTCCTGTACATGTGAATGTGCATATCGTTTCGGGATCAGTACCTCAATGTCCTTTCCCAGCAGTTCGGCCGCGGAATAGCCGAACAGCCTTTCCACTTCGGGATTGGCCAATACGATGCGGCCTTTGCTGTTGGTAAGCAGGATGCCTTCGGTGGCGTTGCGGAACAGCGCGTCCAGCTGATTTTCATCGGCTTCCAGCGTGCGGTACAGCCTTTTTACGAATAAAGTAAGCAGGGTCGTGCTCACGACTAATATCAGGGAGAAGAAGTGTTCGATGAATACCTCGGCATAGTCTGGGTTGCGGTGGGGCAGGCAGGCGATCACGATCACCACGATAATGGCGGCGGCGCCCATCCAGTGAGTAGCGGCGTCTCTTTTAACGAACATGGTGAGCAAAATGGCCGTCATCAACCCGCCGTCAAAGAAATTATAGTCCGGCCGCCATACCAGTAGGTAGGTGGCAATGATCAGTATAAATACTGCAATGGCCATTATTTGCTGCTGCCCGAAACGAAACATGTGATATTAATATATGCCGCAAGTTAACAAATGTCGGGGACCGGAACCTGACTTAAGTCATTTCTGTCTTTGATGACTCTCATGCGTCACGGTTATGTCACTCATGTGGGGGCGGCGGGGGACAGGTAGTTTTGTGATAAATCCTGTCACCATGAATCAAGAGACTGAAAAATTTACACCAAAAGGAAGCATTGCCTTCTTTATCCTGCTGGCACTGCTGTGTGTAGGCATCTGGTTTTACATCTACAATATCATGCTTGAACGCGCTTAAACTCATCTTTTTATGCTGGATAAATTCGAAATAAAAGTATTACGGATCTCCGGGCTGCTCATCGTAGTCTTCCTTTTTGCATACTGTATGTTACCGGCAAAAAGAAGGTGGGTAACAGAATGTATTCCTTACGACAAGGCCTACACCGAGCCCCGGGTCACTAAAATCGACGCTAAAACCTACCAGGTATTCGCCGTGGCGCAGATGTGGAGTTTTGAACCCGCATCCATTACCGTGCCTCCGGGCAGCGAGGTAGACTTCTATGTGACCTCCAAAGATGTGGTGCACGGGTTTAACATCGCCGAGCGCAATGTGAACATGATGGCCGTTTACGGTGGTATTTCCAAAACTACCGTGAAGTTCCCCGAGCCGGGCGTGTACAAAATTACCTGTCATGAGTACTGTGGTACGGGCCACCAGAATATGCAGGCAGAAATTATTGTTGATTTTCCTAAACCTTGATTGATATGAATGTTAGTCGTTCATTACGGAATGTGATCATCATAGAGTTGTTCG
This sequence comes from Chitinophaga sedimenti, assembly GCF_023156195.1. Lineage (GTDB taxonomy): Bacteria > Bacteroidota > Bacteroidia > Chitinophagales > Chitinophagaceae > Chitinophaga > Chitinophaga sedimenti. The sequence goes on along the minus strand of NZ_JAKUKA010000001.1, from coordinate 3,787,093 downwards.
TTCCGATTACCTTACTTATACTCGGCATTTACCATGGCCTCATGCAGGTGGTTTACCGCGCCGGGGTAATTCACCAGAGTTCCGCGGTAAAACTGGATTACTACCGGGGCCTCACCGCACACGGTGTGATCAATGCGATCGTGCTCACTACGTTTTTTGCCGTGGCTTTCGGTCACGCTACGATGCTCTTTTACATGAAGAAAGAACCGAATAAACAACTGTCCTGGTTATCCCTTGGTCTTATGGTGTTCGGTACGTTGATGGCTGCCTGGGCTATCCTGGCCGGTAAAGCCTCTGTGTTGTATACATTTTATCCGCCGCTGAAAGGACACCCCTGTTTTTACCTCGGTACTGCCCTGCTCATCGTTGGTTCCCGGATACCTTTGTTCGACTGGCTGCGCATCTACCGCGAATGGAAGAGAGAAAATCCCGGCGTGAAAGTGCCGCTGGCGGTACTGGGCACCCTGGTCAACTTCATCATCTGGTTCGTGTGTACATTAGCCGTTGCTTATGAAGTACTGGTACTGCTGCTGCCCTGGGCAATGGGTTGGAACCCAACCGTAAATGTAACCCTGGCGCGTACGCTTTTCTGGTTCTTTGGGCACGCCCTGGTGTACTTCTGGCTGTTGCCGGCTTACATTATGTTCTATACTATGTTGCCGAAACTGGCCGGTGGTAAACTGTACTCTGATCTGGCCGGCCGTATTGCGCTGTTTGGATTCCTGCTGCTGTCTGTACCCGTTGGTGTACACCACCAGTTCAGCGATCCGAACATCAGCAGCACTACTAAATGGTTATCTACCATTCTGACTTTCGGCGTAGCGATCCCGAGTTTTATTACGGCGTTTACTTTGTCAGCTTCCCTGGAATATGCCGGCCGCCAGCGTGGCGCGAAAGGCCTGCTGGGCTGGTTTGGCAAACTGCCTTACCTCGATAGCAACCGTTATCTCTTTGGGTATATGATCGCGGGACTGATCCTGTTCATCTTCGGTGGCTTTACCGGTATCGTGAACTCCAGTTATGCACTGAATAACGTGGTACACAATACGGCCTTTTTGCCCGGCCACTTCCATATGACCGTAGCGGGACCTGTGTTTCTCGCCATGATCGCGATGAGCCTTCACCTGATCGCTACCTTACGCGGCCGTAAAATATTTATGCCGAAAATAAATGTGATCATTCCATATCTATGGATGGTTGGGGTACTGATTTTTTCTTTCGGTTTGATGTGGGGAGGATTGATGGGTGAACCGCGCCGCACCAACCTGGGTATGACCTACCTGAACCCGCAACACGAACTGTACACGCCGCAGTGGGTACCTTCCACGATGTTGGCGCTGGCTGGTGGTACCATCATGTTTATCGCCGGTATGCTGTACTTCGTGGTGTTCTTCGGCACCTTCTTCGGTAAAAAGGCCGAAACAGCGGGACTGGACCTGCCGGTGAGCGAGGCTTATCATGATGAAAAAATGGTGCCTTTGTTCAATGGTTTCAGGCCCTGGATCATTGTGATGATCGTAATCATTCTCATCGCTTATGTTCCTGCCCTGGTAGATGTGTTAAGCAATAGCGGTCCCGGCGCTCCGCCGCACCTGCCGCACAACCCGTTACCCGGACTTTAATATCAACCTAAAAACTAGTCATATGAAACGTAATAAAATAGGATTATGGACGATGCTGGTGCTCGTACTGCCGCTTACCGCCTGGCTGGGCGTGCGGACCTACGAAAGCAGGTTGGGCCGGTTGCCGGTGTACAGCCAGGTGCAGTTCGATTCCGCTTACGTTTTCATCGATCAGCACGCGCAGCCTTTTTAATTACCGTAACCAATACCAGCGTGTTACCGTGGGTAACTTCTTCTTTACCAGTTGCCCGGTAATATGCCCCAAAATGACCAGGCAATTATTGCGCGTGCAGGAGGCTTTCGGGGGTGATAAAGAAATACAGATGCTGTCGTTTACAGTTGATCCGGCACACGACCAACCGGAGGTGCTGCGGGATTACGCGAAACGCTACGGCATTCGCTGGCAGCTGCTGACGGGCGATAAGCCCGCGCTGTACCGCCTGGCGCGTAACGCTTACCACCTTACTGCTTCAGAGGGCGATGGCGGCCCGACCGATTTTATTCACAGCGACCAGCTGGTGCTGCTGGACAAGCAGGGCAGGGTGCGCGGATATTACGAAGGCACCAATGCTAACCAGGTAGACGAGCTTATTCACGACCTTAAACAACTTAGAAATGAACCGTAAAATATGGTATTTACTGCTGCTGATGGGATTGGCCGTACAGGGTTACGCAGCTGCCCCGCCCTCCAAAGAAGAAGGTGCGCTTATTTTCAAAGGCCGTTGCGCCGCCTGTCATAACATCAACAAGCGCGTGGTAGGCCCGGCACTCGCCGGTGTAGGCGACCGTCGCAGCATGGAGTGGATCACGAAGTTTGTGCAATCTTCCCAGTCACTGATTTCCAGCGGAGATAAAGATGCGCAGGCGCTGTTCGCGGAATTTAATAATACGCCTATGCCCGATCACCGGGACATTACGGCCGACCAGGTGGCAAGCCTGGTGGAATATATTAAATCAGAAACAAAGACGGCTACAGCCGGCAATGTGGATGTGATAACTTACAAGCCAGGGGTAAGGCCGCTGGCGTACCGCCCGCTGATGCTGAGCGACTACGGTTACATTACCGGCTTTATTGCCGTGGTAGCCCTGTTGGTGCTGGTGATGTTGATGATGGTGCGTGTGAAAGACGTGGAGCGGGAAATGCAAAATGATAAATAGTTTATGCTTAAACGTTAGCCGCGGCTTCCGTGGCTATTAATGGGGTATGGGTTTCTACCCATACCAGTGCTTGGAAAAGTTCTGACATTGTGTATATATTTTAGTCAAACATGTGACCAATAAGAACGGCGCGGGTATTTACCCGCGCCGCGTTTTTTATAATTTTTCCTCATAAACACAGGCGGACTCCGGAATAGAGCCCGCTTGCATATTCGCATCATAGATTGTTTGTAAACTAATTTTCCGGGTAAATATTTTCATTGCGCCGCAGGTGGAAAGGAATACATTTTAACTCCAGCAGGAAGCTGTCCGGTTCGCCGGTGTAGCAGATGAAGTCCTGGTTGCCGGCCTGCAGCCTATCCACTAATTGCTGCAATACCGCGTTTAATTCCTGCCGGGTATGTGCAATGTGAAGTTCGGTCCTCGGATGCTGTGAATTCATAGAAAAGGATTTAATAAACAGAAGCGTGGAAAAAGGCAGGTCACCTGCCTTTTTCTTACACAGTAATGCACGCTTTTTTGGGGGTAATTCCAATCGGATTGCTATACATGAACATAAATATTAGAGGCTCCGGTCCGTTGCCGGCCGCAGACGTTTGTGTAAGTAAAGTAATTTGAATAACAGGCGGTGGAAGCCTGCACTATGCACATTCAAAGGCTAAATCGGGGTGTGTTGTAACGGTTGTAAAGTAACGCGTATATCGAGTTATTTGGCGTTAAACGTTTGTTAACGACATGCGGGTTAACACTGCAAGAGCAGGGGTTGCCTGCCCTTGCAGTAATATAAAAAGAAATATAAGCGGGGCCTGTTATGGCGTAACGCTTACGGCCCCTACAGTTTTATTAAACTGGATGCTGAATCCGCCTTTTTCGGAATAGTAATAACTTTCCTTATAACGGTCGTATTCAATGGGCGCACCGAGTTCTCTCATCATTTTGAGGAATTCGTACAAGGTACGTTCAGAAATGCGGAGCCGTTTGGCCAATTGCGCCGGTTTGCCGGTGCCTTTGATTCGGATCAGGTAATCGATCGTCTGGAGTCTGTCGAAATAACGCTTGGGCATATAAAGGGGGTTAATAATGGTCTAAAAATAGTTTTGTCATAACGCCCGGATCTACCTCGATAAAACGCGGTGCGACTGGTAACAGGCACGTAAGGCGCATCGGTTGCTGGTGATGGAAGATCATTTTGTACATACTGTCAGTGGCCGGTGGTCCATTATAGGCCGGGTTACATTTCGGATGAAGTTTACGATGTGTCATGTGTGTCCTTTTAAAATGAATATCTGCAGCACGCATAGGCGCATTGCGGATAAACGGGGTGAAAAAAACAATGCATTGTATGATGGAACTGTGTTTTGCAAATGGGAGCCATGGGCTGTTTGTGCGACAACCCCGCGGTTAATGGAATATGGGTTACTAACTTCATAAAAATATGCGGCCGGTTACCTGTATTCAGCGATCAGACACGTAACGTGTTCACTACTATTTAATGCAGCCTTGTATACAGTTAACCCGGCGTGTTTTTGTCTCAAGCTTTTATAATATAGACGCGGCCTTTTATGCGGCCACCTTTTTTTTAATCTCGCTTAATATTGGCTGCTGCGTTTTGATTTCACCTGCTGAAATTACACAAACAGCCTGCAACACCTTCGCAGTCGTAAACAGCCTTCTACTGAACCGGTTCTTCCAGTCCTGGCGTAAGATCTTCCCAGGCGGGGTTAGCCTGTACGATCAGGCTTACCTGGTTGATCAGCGTATCGTTGAATATTTCATTTCTGCGCCAGATGCCTTCTGAAAGTTCTTCGTGATACTCGAGGTATACCAGTTTATGCATACGTTTATCCTGCGGCAATCCTTCCATTTGTCCGTTGCGGTGCAGCTGCACATCGCGGAACAGGTTGTTGGTCAGTCCCACAAACAGGAGGGAGTGTGCCTCGTCCGTCATGATATACACATAAAAGTGGCGGGCAAATGCTGGTATAGCCTTGTCGTTTGAGCCATAGGTCATTTCCTTTCGGATGTTGATTTGCATGCTATTGTAAGTTTTGCCTTCGCTAAGTACGGGGCGGCAGACTGCTATCTTGCTTCAAAAAATTGTTGTGACCCTCTCTTTGCAGTGTCGCCTTATGCCGGTTACCGGCAGTTCATTTGGTTGATATCAGTATGTACGGGTATAACGGTTAATAGTTTCGCTCTTCAGCCACTACGCTATTACATTGCAGCGGGCTCGCCAAAAAAGCAACCATCTGCCGGCAGCGAATGGTTGCAATAATGTAATAGTTAACTTGGAGAACAGCATGTTGCCGGCGAACCGGCAAACAATAATACAGATAATTGCCGCATGGGTTTGTTAATCGATTGTTAACCGGTAGATAGCCTATAATGACCCTAAAGTTTTTTGAATTGGTATGATATCATCCTGAAGTGAAGGCAAAAAAAGCCATCGCGTAGATGGCTGTTTCAGGTATTCATGTAAATGCAGTGAAATTTATAAAGTAGAACCACAAGTTAATCTAAATGCTAATATCTATTTGTTAATTTATTGTTAATTAATGTTTGGGTGAGGCGAGGTATTTTCTTCTAACCTACTGATATATAACTGAATTTTTACGCTGCGTATCGTAAATTACTTGTTAATACTTTACAAGGTTGCAATCGAGCGCGATGGTATGGTACGATGGCTTCTCGTCCGGAAGCTGCATCAGTGTTAATAATAAGCTCGTTGCCTTCCCGCCAATCATCGCCGGCTGCTCCTCGATAGATGCGCAGGGCGGATGATCCATGTACTGCAGCAACTGGTGATTACCAAGCCGATTACCTGCACCTGGTCTTTTTATCAGGATAGTATTGTTTTAACAGCGACATGATCTCTAACACGATCAGGTCTTTAAACGCGAGTATCGCCGTCGGGAATTCATCCTGCTGCATCCAGCTGTCGATGATGGCTTTGTTGCGATCACGACTAAAGTCAGTGTGTTTGATCAGTTCCGGGTGAATCGGCAATTGGTGTGCGCGATGTGCATCCGGGTAACCGCTGTGCCGCTCGCGGCTCGTAGTCATTGTTTCAGGTCCGTTCAGGTGCGCAATGCGCCGGTGACCATGTTCGATAAAGTAATTCACGGCCTGCTGCGCACCGTCGCGCACATTGCTGATCACACAGTAACAGTCGTGGTGCCGCGGTTGCCGCGCCATGTGCACCACCGGAATGTTCCACGACTCCAATGCCGGAAGTGGTTAAAGTTGACGGTCTCTTTGCTCGCCGCAACCAGCACGCCGTCCACCCGGTTTTTCTGCATAAACGCCACCAGCTCTTTTTCGCGGCTCAATGAATCGTACGACTGGCACATGATGAGGTTGTAATGGTTTTTCATCGCTTCAATTTCAGCGCCGCAAAGGATGTTCGTGTAAAAGTGGTCAGTGAGGTGTGGCAGAATAACGCCGATGGTGCAGGTCTTTTTTTGTTTGAAGTAAATAGCTGCCTGGTTGGGCACATAATTCAGCTTCTGGGCAAGCCGCTCTACCCGCTCTTTTGTGTACAGCCCTATACTGGGATGGTTATTCAGCGCTTTGGATACGGCAGACACGGATATGCCAAGCGTGCGCGCCATCTCTTTGATGGTGGGTGCCTTCTTTTCCATAGATCACAATATTGTAAGAAGTGAGTTACCAAAATAGTATCAATTTCGCAGTGTTCCTAAACTTTTTTCCTGCTTCCGCTAAAGCGTTAGCAGCACGCCCCTGCTTGATCCTGCTTTTAAATAGTATTGACTATCACTTTTTTATTGTTTTGTATCAGATATTAACCCTTTCCGATGTTTTTTTAACGGGAATTATCCCGGCGGAAAAATTTGGTATATCGATGTAGTCGCGTGTTTCCAACGGTCTGCCCACGCAATACGTGCATGGCTATTGTAGCAGTGATGCAAACACCTGTATCTTGCATCAGTTAAAGTTATTGATACGGCAAATCCGTATGTAAAAGGTTCACATAAGAGTAGTCACATCAATCGCAGCTGCTTGTCCAGGCGGTGGCTTCATTCTATTTACGCCGGGTACTTTTTGATCTATGTTACACTGCACCGCTCATCCAGTATGGCCACTTATTTGAACGCATTGATGTATTTTGTTCGCGTGATCTATTATTAGCATACCATTGCGCCGCACAGCGGCTTAACGAAACACAATAAATAATTACGAAATGTTCAAAAACAGCTTTTTGATCGCCTGCTTATTGCTGGCGCAAACCGTTTTCGCGCAAAAGAATGCCGCGCCCATTCCACTGAAGTATGGCGCCCAATATGAAGGTAAACGTACCGATGAAGCCATGCAGAAGTGGCGGAGCAACCGGTTTGGGCAATTCATCCACTGGGGCCTCTATGCCATTCCGGGTGGCGTGTGGAACGGTAAGACATACAACTATGCCGCCGAGTTCCTGAAGTCCAGCGCCCGTATTCCCACCACTACCTGGGATTCGCTTATGTACCAGTTCAACCCGAAAGGTTTTAATGCGAAAGCCTGGGCGAAAATGGCGAAAGGAATGGGTGTGAAATACATGACCATCACTACCAAACACCACGAAGGTTTTTGCCTGTTCCCGAGTAAGTTTACTGAGTTCAATATCGCCAACACACCTTATAAGAAAGATATTTTAAAGGAGCTGGTAGATGCTTATAACGCCGAAGGCATCGACGTTAATTTTTATTACTCCGTGCTAGACTGGCATCACCCCGACTGGCGCTACGATATTAAGTCCGAAGCGGATAGTATGGCCATGGTGCGCCTGCTGAAGTTCGAAGAGAACCAGCTCCGCGAACTGGCGGAGAACTACCCGACAGTCAAAGGTTTCTGGTTTGACGGCACCTGGGATAATTCCATCAAAAAGAATGGCAAATGGACTTATGAAATGGAGATGATGCTCAAGAAAATTCGTCCCGGTGTAGTGGTCAACAGCCGCCTGCGCGCCGATGACCTGGGCGCACGCCACCGCGATAGTAATGGTAAGTTAATGGGGGACTATGAAAGCGGCTACGAACGCCGTTTGCCACCGGCTACTGAACTTAAGGTGACGCAGTGGGACTGGGAGGCGTGTATGACAGTGCCCGAGAACCAATGGGGCTATCATAAAGACTGGAGCATCAGTCACGTTAAAACGCCGGTTGAACTGCTCGAGATGCTGGTGCACACCACTTCTATGGGCGGTAACTTCCTGCTGAACTTTGGTCCGGGTGGCGACGGTACGTTCCGTAAAGAGGAACACAACATTGCTGATTATATTGGTAAATGGATGGCCAAAAACAGCGACGCGATTGTAGGCTGTGACTATGCCGGCTGGGATAAGCAGGATTGGGGCTACTTTACGCGCAGGGGGAAAGAAAGCAAAGTGAACGCGATCGTCTTTAATGTGCCTGTCAGCGGTGTCTTAAAAATAAAGGTTCCGGCTAAAACCACGATCGTGAAAGCCTACTTTAAAGAGGGCGGCAAACCGGTGACTGTAAAGGAAGTGGCGAAGGATCAATACCAGCTGACATTGCCGGGTAAACTGTTTGCAACACCTCCGGTGATCATTATCGAAACCAGTGGTGGTGATAATTCGAAGCAATATAAAGATGCATTGACCTGATGATAGCGACCGCCCCCGACAGCAAATATCGGGGGCGTTTTTTATATTTAGTACGATGAAACAACTGACTTCCTTCCTGCTGTTGCTGTCACTGACGGTTACTGCGCAGCGTAAAGACTGGCTGATCGATAATCGTGGGTACACAGCTACGGTGAAGGTGACCGGGCAGCAGCTCACCCTCACCAACGGCCTGTTGAGCCGCAGTTTCGTACTGCAGCCCAACGCGGCGTGTACCGACTACCGTAACGTCAGCAACGGCGATCAGCTGCTCCGCGCCATACAACCCGAAGCCAGGGTCACGCTGGATGGTCGCACCTATAATGTAGGCGGACTCTCTGGCCAACGCCAGAAGGCTTACCTGTTGCCCGAATGGCTTGGTCAGTTACAGCGCGGCCCGGATGATTTTGTATATGTATCTCACCTGGAAAAACCTTTGACCGCTTATGTAAAAACAAGGCAGCAGCCGAAAGGCCGCGAACTGGAGTTTACTTACCGGCATCCCGGGCTGGCGGGCATTACGGTTAAAGTTCATTATGAATTGTATGACGGGATACCCGCACTTTGCAAGTGGCTGAGTATTGAAAACCGCAGTGGTAAAACATTGATGGTAAACCAGGTGGTGAACGAAATACTGGCGGCAACCGAAGAGGAGTCCGCGGTAGTAGGCGGGCTGAAGCAAATGAAAGTGCCGCATCAATTATACGTGGAAAGTAATTATGCGTTTAACAATGCGATGAAGGCAAGTCTCAGCGACCAGACCACGCACTGGAACGCTGATAGTACTTATACTTCGCAGGTGAATTACAACCTGACGACGCCCTGTCTGCTCGAGGTATACGCCGACCGCGGTATCCATCGCGCTTTGGCGAACGACAGTGTTTTTACGTCGATACGCACCAACGAACTGCTGCTGGATAGCTACGACCGGGAGCGCAATGGTTTGGCGCAACGGCGCCTGTACCGCACCATTGCACCGTGGACTACGCGTAACCCGATCTTCATGCACCTGGTCAGCACCGATCCGGAAAAAGTAAGGGGTATTGTAGATCAATGCGCGGCAACGGGCTACGAGGGCGTGATCCTCAGTTTTGGCAGCGGGCTGAACATGGAAGATACGGCTGCGGCGAACATCAATAAGTTTAAACAGCTGGCGGATTATGCGCATGCGAAAGGGATCCTGCTGGGCGGCTACTCCCTGTTTTCGAGCCGCCGCATCAGCGATGAAGATGATGTGATTGATCCCAAAACCGGGAAGCCGGGCGGCGCTTTCTTCGGCCATGCGCCCTGCCTCGGTAGTAAATGGGGGATGGCTTACCTGCAAAAGATCGAATACTTTATTAAGACTACCGGCTTCGATATTTTTGAGAACGATGGTCCGTACCCCGGCGATATTTGTGCATCCACCACACACCCCGGCCATCGCGGTCTGGATGATTCGCAGTGGGCCCAGATGGAGTTGCAAAAGGCTTTTTATCGCCGCATCAGCGAAGCTGGCGTGTATATTAACGCGCCGGACTGGTACTTCCTCGATGGGACGCATAAGATCGCGCTCGGCTATCGCGAAGTGAATTTCTCTTTACCGCGCGCCGAACAGTTGATCCTTAACCGCCAGAACATTTATGACGGTACCTGGGAAAAGACGCCGGCCATGGGCTGGGGTTTTGTACCCCTGTCGCAGTACCAGGGGGGGGAGCAGCCGCTACGATCGAACCCTTGCATGAACACCGCGATATGTATGAAAAACTAATGATGCAGTACTATGGCGCCGGCATCCAGGCCTGTTACCGCGGTCCCCGCCTGTACGATACGGATAGTACGAAGCTGCTCGTCCGGCAAGTCATCAACTGGTATAAAAAGTACCGGCCCGTCCTGAATGCAGACATCATCCACCTTCGCCGCGCCGACGGCCGCGACTGGGATGGTATCCTTCACGTGCAGCCGGATGGTGAGCAGAAGGGACTGGCGATGTTGTACAATCCTTTAAGAGAGACGATTACGCGGGAGATTACACTCCCCGTTTACTATACCGGTCTGCATAAAACAGTGGCGATCCGCGAACGGGAGGGTAAGCCCCAAACCTATGTTACAGACCGTGATTATGGCGTGCGGGTAAAGGTGACCCTGCCTGCGCAAGGGTATACATGGCTCGTCTTGGAGTAGTACCGAACCGTCACTGAACCATCACCCAACCATCACTGAACCATCCGACTGACCGCTTTATTGCTCAAATACCGCTAATGACCGGTAAAATAGCATGAGTCTTTAATGCAACCGATTGCTAATTTGCGTTATCAACCTTAAACCCAAACTGCACGTTATGAAACGGATCTATGTATGGCTGCTGCTGCTCGTTAGTACAGCAGCTTCCGCCCAGGAGAAAAAGCTCTTCTCCGAAACACCCGAGCAAAAGGAAAAACGCATGGCCTGGTGGACCAACGACCGCTTCGGTATGTTCATTCACTGGGGTTTATATGCCCTGCCCGCCCGCCACGAGTGGATCAAAAACCGCGAGATGATTACCGATGCCGATTACCAGAAGTACTTCGATAATTTCAATCCCGATCTTTACGACCCCAGGGGAATGGGCGAAGATGGCAAAGGCTGCCGGGATGAAATATGCGGTGCTCACCACTAAACACCATGAAGGTTTCTGCCTGTTCGACTCTAAGTTCACGGATTATAAGGCTACGAAAACAGCTGCCAAACGCGACCTTGTTAAGGAATACCGGACGCTTTCCGCGCGGAAGGGTTAAAGGTGGGCTTCTATTATTCGTTGATCGACTGGCATCACCCGGATTACACCATTGACCGTAATCACCCGCAACGGGCGAAGGATGATGCCGAATACGACCGCCTCAACCAGGGGAAAGATATGGCTAAATACCGCACCTACCTGCATAACCAGGTGCGCGAGCTGATGAGCAACTATGGTAAGATCGACATCCTGTGGCTGGACTTCTCTTTCCCCGGTAAAAACGGTAAAGGGCATGAAGACTGGAACTCCGTTGACCTTATTAAAATGGTGCGCAAACTGCAGCCCCAGATACTGGTAAACGATCGCCTCGATCTGAAGGAGTACGATGATGCCCGGGATTTCCAGACACCCGAACAGGTAAAGGTGCCGGGCTGGCCTACGCTGAATGGCAAACGTATTGCCTGGGAAACCTGCCAGACCTTTTCCGGCAGCTGGGGTTATTATCGCGATGAAACAACCTGGAAAGACGCCAAACAGCTGATCGTACTGCTGGCAGAATCGGTGAGTAAAGGTGGTAACCTGTTATTGAACGTGGGGCCAACTGCCCGCGGCATGTTCGATGAACGTGCGCAGCAATCGCTGAAGTCGATGGGGGATTGGATGAAGTTTAACAGCCGTGCGATTTATGGTTGTACGCAGGCGCCGGAAACTTTTAAACGGCCAGATAATACCCTGCTCACGTACAATCCTACCACCAAACGCCTGTACGTGCATTTGCTCGATTATCCGCTGCAAAGTTTTATCCTGCCCGGGTACAAGGGCAAAATAAAGTATGCGCAGTTCCTGCATGATGGCTCCGAGATTAAAATGGGTACGCCCTCTAACCGCTGGACGGACCAGGATGTGTCTAAAGATGTAAGTCTCAGCCTGCCGGTGTTGAAACCGAACCCGGAGGTGCCCGTGATCGAGTTGATTTTACAAGATTAGTATTGAACCACTTACATACGACGCCTGCCCCCAAGCCGATAGCGGCTGCCCGGACAGGCGTCTTTTCTTTTATTAATATGATGAAAATATTTTATACTTTAGCTATATGAAGAAAAACCTATTGGGATTGCTGGTCGCTGCCACCGTTGCACAGTCTGCGGCCGCGCAATCGATTATCCCGAAACCGTTGTCCGTAAAGCCGTCGGCCGGCAACTTTAACCTGGGCGCAGCCACTATCGTGGTGCCAGCCACCGCCTCACCCGATTTGAAAAACCTGTCCGCCTACCTGTCTAACATCCTGAAGCAGGAAACCGGCAAAGCCGTTCCCGTTGCGGCCACTGCCGCCAAAGGTGCTATTACACTGGCCCTGGAACCGGTGGACTCTTTGGGGGAAGAAGGGTACACCCTGAACGTGGGTGCCGATGGTGTAAGCCTCTTAGCTGCCAAACCCGCGGGTTTATTTCACGGTATACAGTCGCTGCGTCAACTCGCCATTGCCGAAGGCAACAGTCTGCGCGGCGTAGCCATCTACGACCGTCCGCAGTTCGAATGGCGCGGGTTTATGCTCGATGTATCGCGCCACTATTTCCCGAAGGAAGTGGTGAAGCAGTACATCGACTACCTGGCCTTATTGAAAATGAACACTTTCCACTGGCACCTCGTTGATGATGAGGGCTGGAGGATCGAAATAAAGAAATATCCGAAACTGACTTCCGTGGGTGGTTTCCGGCCAGACAGGCTCGGTACGGCCTGGCGCAACCAGGAGCCTTCCAGGGAAGGAGAGCCCGCGAAGTATGGCGGTTTTTATACCCAGGCCGATGTGAAAGAGATCGTGGCTTATGCGGCCGAGCGGTACATTACGGTGATCCCGGAAATTGAGATGCCGGCGCATGCATTGTCTGCCATGGTGCCTTATCCTGAACTGGCCTGTTTCGACGGTTTTCCGAAAGTGCTGCCTACCGGTGGAGGCCCCAAGTTCCGCGAGTACATCTATTGCGCGGGTAATGAAAAATCTTTCCAGTTTATTGATGATGTGCTGACGGAAGTAGCAGGGCTGTTTCCCGCGCCGTATATCCATATTGGCGGAGATGAGGCGCCGAAAGACAAGTGGGCCGTATGTCCCAAATGCCAGCAGCGTATCAAGGACGAGGGGTTGCACAACGAACACGATCTGCAATCTTACTTTATCAAAAGGATAGAAAAGATGTTGCAGGCAAAAAATAAAAAGCTGATCGGCTGGGACGAGATCCGGGAAGGCGGATTAAGTCCCGACGCCACGGTGATGGCCTGGCGCGGACTGAAGCCCGCGATGCAGTCGGCTTCGGAAGGGCATAAGGTGATCATCTCCCCGAAAAACCTGTCGTATTTCGACTATCCCCAGGGCAAAGGTTTTGAGCCGATAGGTTTTGGCACCCGCCTGTATCTCGAAGATCTTTACAACTTCGATAATAGCCTCAGCGACTTTAACGATTACCAGAAAAGCATGGTGCTCGGCTTGCAGGCTAACCTGTGGACAGAGCAAACCCAAACACTGGCCGATATCCAGTACCGCACGTTCCCCCGCCTGTTCGCACTGGCCGAAAATGCGTGGACGGTCCCCGCTCAGAAAGACTTTGGCGACTTCACCAGCCGTATGTCCGCTTATTATCCCTGGCTCGACAAAAACAACATTAACTACCGCAAACCCGATGTGGTGAGCAAATTGTCCAACTACGTATTTACCGATTCCATCCGGATCAACCTGCAGGCGCCGCATAAAGACGGGGAGATCCGTTATACCACCGATCTCACGGAGCCGGATAAACGTTCGTTGCTGTATAAAAATGGCCTTTCCTTTACCCGCGACGCCGTAGTGAATGCCCGTGAAATACTGCCCGATGGCCGCCTCAGCCAGGTGAAAACCATCCGCGTGAGTAAACAGCCCCTGCTGGCCGGTGTAAAGCCCGAAGTGGTGATACAGGGCATGTTCTACAAATATTACGAAGACGCGAACAGCATAAAGGCGCTTAAAACCGCCGCTGCCCTCAGGCAGGGCTGGGTAACCCATTTCGAGCTGCCCGACCAGTTTAAGGATAATAGCTTTGGTGTAAGTTTCGAAGGGCATTTTTATGCCGCGAAAGATGGTGTATATACTTTCTACCTGCAATCCAGCGATGGCAGCGCGATGTTCATCGGCGATAAATTGATCGTCGACAATGAAGGCACGCACCCGCAACAGGAGGCGTACGGACAGGTAGCCCTCAAAGCGGGTTATCATCCTTTCATTATCTACTATTATGATACTTACCAGGCCGAATACCTGAAAGTATTGTATGAGGGTCCGGGTGTACCGAAACAAGCCGTGCCGAATGAAGTTTTATTCCGATAAAAACTTGCTGATATTACTTGTTTAAGGGCCGGAACAGCTGTTGTTCCGGCCTTTCTTTCGTCATTCGGCGATAATTCTGTAACTTCAGTTTATAAGAAACCATGTAATACCACGGACGAAAAACGGCAGTACCCAAAAACAAATGACTCCAATTTACCCGAAGAAAGACCGGCAATAGAACACTGCTGCGCATCCGTTCCGCGCGCTTCACGTCTTATATTTCCCCATACCCCTACTACGCAGTTTTTTCTTTAAACGCGATAAATCGATCGTTATGCACTTCAATGTTACAACAAAACACTCCGTTTGTACCCTGCTGCTATTGCTGTTGCTACACCTTTCAGTAGTCGGTACGGCGCAGTCCGTACCTGTGAAAGGCCGTGTGGTGGACACGGACGGCACGCCGCTGGTAGGCGTTACCGTAAGGGTTAAAGACACCAACACCGGCACAGTCACCGGGGCAGATGGCACGTATACGCTGACCGTTCCGGGCAGCACGGCCGTTCTCGCCATCACTTATCTCGGCTACGATCCGCAGGAGATCGCCGTAGGCACACAAACCGAAATCAATGTTACGCTCAAAGTATCTTCCAGTCAGCTGGAACAGGTAGTTGTCGTGGGCTATGGCACCCAGCGTAAAAAGACCTGACGGGCTCCGTAGCCAATATCCAGGGGAAGGAACTGGCTAAACAACCTGTGTTGACGGCCACGCAGGGAGCACAAGGTAAGTTGGCTGGTGTGCAAATCATCAACTATGGCGGCCCCGGTTCGCAACCGTTGGTACGCATACGCGGTACGGGAAGTATGCTCGCAGGCGCGGAACCGCTGTACGTGGTAGATGGCGTTTTTACCAGCGATATCCGCAACATCAGTACCAGCGATATCGTATCGATGGATGTACTGAAGGATGCGGCCGCCTCCGCTATTTACGGGGTGCGCGCTGCCAATGGCGTAATTATTATCACTACGAAGAAAGGCCGCTCGGGTAAAATGGAAGTGAGTTACGCGGGCAACATAGGTTTCCGCCAGGCGTCCAACCTGGTGAAGATGGCGAACAGGTCGCAGTACACCGGCTTTTTAACAGAGGTGTCGCCCGGTACGGTTATTCCCTCCGGCAATACCAACACAGATTGGTTTGATGAGGTGCTCCGCAATGCGCTGCAACATAGTCACAACATCAGCGTGGGCGGCGGCAGTGAAAAAATGACTTACTACTTCAACGTCGGCTACCTCTACGATGAAGGTATCGTGATCGGCAACAAATACGACCGCTTTTCGATCCGCTCGAATAACGAATTCAATCTTACTAAAGAATTGAAATTTGGTACGCAGTTTTCCTTTATGCGCGCCAACTCCGATACCATTGATAACGGCGCCATCTTCAACAACGCCTATCGCGCCGCACCGGTGGTGCCTGGTAAGGTAGATGGCAAGTATGGTAACACCTCCGCGTTTGGCAATGTGGGTAATCCCATTCTTAATATTGATAAGGTGAATAACCGCGCCGCCGAAACACGTTTGCAGGGTACGGCTTACCTGGAATACTCGCCGATCAAATCGCTGAAGCTGCGCTCTGCCTTTAGTGTAGACCAGAGCTTTTACACCCGGCGCGTGTATAATTATGCTTATCTGAATGATGCCGTCACTTTTATAGAAACCGGTGGTAACCAGCGCAACGACCTCAGCACCCTCACCGGGCGAAAGGAGAATGTGACAAACTGGTTGTGGGATAATACGGCCACATATGAGGAGTTGTTCGGCAAGCATCGCCTTACACTGCTGGGCGGCTATACGGCCCAGAAATACAGCAGCGATTATGTAGAAGGGGTGCGTCGGGGCGTACCGCCCACGCGCGATCAGTGGTACCTCGTCACCGGCGATCCCAATACTTCCACCAATAACGGTGGCGGTGACAAATATGCGCGTGCGTCGGTGTTAGGGCGTGTTAATTATGCTTTTGCGGACAGATATTTAGTATCTGCTTCCATCCGCCGCGATGCATCTTCGCGGTTCCCGGAGAATAACCGCGTAGGCTGGTTCCCGGCCGCAGGTTTGGGCTGGGTGTTGTCCGAAGAATCTTTTATGAAAGATAAAGGCGCGTTCGACTTCCTGAAACTCCGCGCCAGCTGGGGCCGTATTGGTAACGATAATATTGCGTCCAATTCCTACATCGTTACCGCCAATACCGGTGTACCATATGTGTTCGACAATGGTCTCGTACTCGGTTCCGCCATCAGTGATATTAAAAACGCCAACCTGCGTTGGGAAACTACCGAAGAATATGACTTCGGGCTGGAGTTCTCCACCCTGGGCCGCCGCCTCACCGGTGAGATCAACTACTACGACAAACGTACCATCGATGCGCTGGTGCTCGTAAAACTGCCCGGCATTCTCGGTGATCCTGATAATGAGTATGTAACGAATGCAGGCTCCTTTACCAACAAAGGCTGGGAGTTTACCGCGCAGTGGAAAGATAATATCAGCGAAGATGTGAGTTATACGATCGGCGGTAATATCACCTTTAATAAGAATAAAGTAACGGGGCTTAATGCCGGCCAGCCGCTGCCACGCGGTGGTGTAGGACAGCAGGGGTCTACCACCCTTACTGATAATGGTGAGCCGATCGGCAGCTTCTACGTATACCGCACCGATGGCATCTTCCAGACCCAGGAAGAAATAGATAACTACAAGAATAAAGATGGCATAGTGATACAGCCGAACGCCCAGCCCGGTGATCTCAAGTACAGGGATAAAGATGGTGATGGCTCGATCACTTCGGCAGATAAGTATTTCGTAGGTTCTTACCAGCCTAAAATGTATTATGGTATTAATCTTGGGTTTAATTATCAGAGCTGGGATTTTTCGGCAGACTTCTACGGTAATGCCGGCAACAAGGTGTACAATGGTAAAAAAGCGTTCCGCTACCAGGTAACGGATAATATTGAATCCGATTACGCTGATCATCGCTGGCGGGCCGACAGGCCTTCCAACAGTGATCCGCGGCTGATAGAAGGCAATACGCCCGCATCGGATTACTTCGTGGAGTCCGGTAGTTTTTTCAGGTTGAATAACCTGACCATCGGTTACACGTTGCCGAAAGCCACGCTGGAACGCATGCGTATGAGCAACCTGTTTTTACCTCACCTCGCAGAATTTGTTTACCCTGAAACGTTTCAGCGGCTTCAGTCCGGAGTTGCCCGGCAGTCCGCTCGAATCAGGTATTGAGTTAAACGCATATCCCACTACCAGGACGTATGCATTCGGCGTAAATGTTACATTTTAAAACCCATGATCATGAAAAGGAACTTTCGACTTACACTATATACGCTGACGCTGGCCGCTCTCGCTACCGGTTGTGGTAAAAAATTCCTGAACATTGCGCCGCAGGGAGCGGTTACGGAGGAAGAGATCAGGAACAATCCCAATGCCGCACAGGACCTCGTGAACGGGGTGTATAACATTATGTGGATAGGCGGATTCGAACCCGATATCAACAGCTTCCAGTTTATTATCATGACGGAAATTGCCTCTGATAACGCGGATAAAGGCAGCACGCCGGATGATTACCAGGCCGCGAAGGATATTGATAATTTTACGCTCGATTCCCGCAACGGCGTAGTGAGCAATGTGTGGAAGGGTCACTACCAGGCCATTGCACGTGCTAACCAGGCATTGGATAAAATTCCTTTAAGTCCGCTCGATGATGCGAAAAAGAACGCCCTGCTCGGCGAAGTACGTTTCCTGCGGGCGCATTTCTATTTCAATCTCGTGCGTTTTTTTGGCGGCGTACCTAAAATAGATCGCGTGCCGAATGCAGATGAAGCCAATTCTGATCAGTTCCAGACGCGGGCTTCGGTAGATACGATTTACAATATGATCATAGAAGACCTCACGTTTGCCGTGAACAACCTGCCGCTGAAAGGCGCTACGCAGGTAGGTCGTGCAACGAAAGGCGCTGCACAGGGGCTGCTGGCGAAAGTGTACCTCTATCGTAAAAACTGGCAGGGCGCGTTCGATATGTCGCAGGCGGTGATCAATTCCGGCTTGTACGATACCTTGTCTAACTACGCTAACATCTGGCGGGTAGCCGGCGCTAATTCTTCCGAATCGTTATTTGAAGTGCAAACCGGCGTTAACGCTGCCTGTAACGCCGCGATCAATATCTATTCTGTGTGCCAGGGCCCGCGTGCGGGTGGAAAACGCGGGTGGACGGACCTCGGCTTCGGTTTCAATAATCCATCGGCTAATCTGGTTGCTGCATACGAGGTGGGCGACAAACGCGCCGCGGCAACGATCATTACCGTACCGGCAGGTGGTACGGTGTTGTGGGACGGCTTCCGCATTCCCGGGCGCGATTCGGTGGAGAACGACCGTTACAACTATAAAGCATATCACAGTCGCACTCAGGAGCCCTATTGCGGTGTGCCGGACCGCATGCCTAAAAACCACCGGGTGCTGCGGTACAGCGATGTATTGCTTATTTATGCCGAAGCGGCCAATGAGTTAGGCAATATCGCCGAAGCGCAGAATAAACTGAACATGGTGCGGCGGCGTGCGGGGCTGGGTAATTTCACCGGCACACAGGCGACGCTGCGTACAAAAATATGGGACGAACGCCGGGTAGAACTGGCGATGGAGTGCGATCGTTTCTTTGACATTGTACGCCAGGGCCGCGCGGGTGTAATCATGCGCGCTGCCGGCAAGGCATTCCAGGACGGTAAACATGAACTGTTTCCCATTCCCGAAGATCAGCGCGAGCTGAGTGGTAACCGGCTGGGACAGAATAACGGGTATAATTGATTTGGCTTTGTTATATTGAAATGGCTGCGCCGGCCACGGTGCGGCCATTTTATCAACCTAAAAGATATGAACAGGTATATTTTGATCTGCATGGGCTTGTTGTGCAGCCTGCATGTTTTCGCACAGAAACGGCCCGCCACGTTAAGCGATTCCGCATTACTCACGCTGGTACAGCAACGCACCTTCGATTACTTCTGGAAGTTCGCGCATCCCGTATCCGGACTGGCGCCCGAACGTACGCCCACCCCGGAAGTGGTGACCATCGGCGGTTCCGGCTTCGGGGTGATGGCTATTCTCGTGGGCATAGAACGTAAGTTTATTACACGGGAGCAGGGGCTGGACAGGCTCCTGAAAATCGTGAAGTTCCCGGAGAAGGCGAACCATTATCACGGCATCTGGCCGCACTGGATGAACGGCGCTACAGGCCAAACAATTCCTTTTGGCCGTAAAGATGACGGCGGCGATGTGGTGGAAAGTGCGTTTATGTTCCGTGGATTGTTAACCGTACGGCAATACTTTGACCGTAAAACACCGAAGGAAGAAGAACTCCGCAGCCGTATCACCTGGCTGTGGAATGATGCGGAATGGAACTGGTATACCCGCGACGGACAGGAAGTATTGTACTGGCACTGGTCGCCCAATAACGGCTGGGCCATGAATCACCAGATCAAAGGCTACAACGAATGCCTGATTGCCTATGTGCTCGCGGCCTCATCACCCAACTTCGCGATATCGCCGCATGCGTATCATCGTGGCTGGGCCATGAGTAATTTCTTTTATAACGGTCGCTCGTTTTACGGTATTAAACTGCCGCTGGGATTCGATTATGGCGGGCCGCTGTTCTTTACCCATTACTCTTTCCTCGGGCTGGACCCTCGTGGGTTAAAAGATCAGTATGCAGATTATTGGGAGCAGAATGTGAATCATACGTTGATTAACCGCCAGTACTGTATCGAGAACCCGAAGAAGTATAAAGGCTACGGCGCTAACTGCTGGGGGCTCACGGCCAGCGATAACCATGAGTTTTACAATGCGCATTCGCCTACCAATGACCTTGGGGTTATTACACCCACGGCCGCCTTATCGGCCTTTCCTTACACACCCGAATATTCCATGGAGGCCTTAAAACACTTTTACTATGATTTAGGGGAAAGATATGGGGCACCTACGGCTTCTACGATGCCTTTTCCGAAACCCATAATTGGTACGATAATCAATACCTCGCTATTGACCAGGGACCTATTGTCGTGATGATCGAAAACTACCGCAGTGGCTTGTTATGGAAACTGTTTATGCGCGAACCCGACGTGCAACGTGGGCTGCAGCGCTTAAACTTTACCTGGCCCGGCAAGCCTACAGCGCCTCCGGGAGGTGCTGCGCCCGCTGGTAATTAGCCGCGTCCGCGGGTATTTTGTTCAGCCAGGTGCGGCATTGCACTTTGTCGTCGCTTTTCAGGTAGGTGAGCGCCATGTAAAACGCACCATCATACTTGAACAGTGAGTTGCCTTCGTATATCTGTTTCAGATCGATGCGTGCCTCTTTTATTTTATTGATTTCGAGTAACGAAACGCCGCGGTAGAAGCGGGCATACGCATCGGTGGAGTCTGCTGCCAGTGCACGGTCCAGCAGGGGATGGCGGCCGCGTATTCACTGTCGTTGAACAGGGCTGCGGCTTCCTGTAGTTCGGCGCGCTCGTTGGCGCCACGTTCTACGGGAGCGTTCATGCTGATGGAAACAAATTCTTTATATAGATTTTTCTGCCAGGGCGAAAGGAATAACGTGCCCGCAATGATGGCCGCAACAGAAGCTGCTGCAATAACCCAACCGGGTACACGCTGCGCTTTCATGTGCGGGATGTGCGTAATATCGTGACGGTGTTTTTCCAGCGTGCGCAGGAAAGCGGCCTGGTTGGCATCGGGGTACAGGTCGCGGCGCAGCGATACAATCAGCTCGCGCTGTGTATCCGAGGCTTTGCGCAATGAAGGTTCGCTCGACAGCCGTTGTTCGAACTGCTGCAGTGCTTCACCGTCCATTTCGCCGGCTAAATAAAGGTCTATCAGTTCGTGATCTAAAGCATTCATTTCAGTCCCCATTTAGAGAGATTGTCGTTAACGGAAGCAATGAGCGTGGCCATGCACTCCGATTTCTTTTTGCGCAGGTAACCGTACGTTACTCCCAGCAAAGCGGCTACTTCTTCCTGCGATTTATCGCTCAGCGACAGGCTGATGATTTGCTGACAGCGCTCGCCCAGTTTAAGGAACATGGTACGGAACAGTTTTGCTTTTTCGCCTTCGGTCCAGGAAAGTTCTGCCTGGCGGAAAGTATCTTCGCCAATATTAAATTGCTCGTCTATATCAATTGTTACCCCCTTACGGCCTTTTTTCTTTAGCTCGTTCAGCCATTTTCTTTTACATATCAACAATAAAAAAGGTTCAAAAGGACAAGTGAGGACGAGGTCTTTAAAGCGTACCTGGTTGTAAATGTCTACCAGCGCCTCCTGGAAAATATCCGCCGCATCATCGGCGGAACCATTGTTCTGCTCAATAAACTGCCTTACCCGCGGGGAAAACCGCCGGTAAATCTCGCCTATTACCAGTGTGTCGTTGTCAACGAGCGCCTGCAGGTAATGCTGATCTTCGTGTATTGTTTTGGGAACTGACATCGGCCAAAATCTATCCGGCGAAGATAGATAAACCTTTTTATAAAAAGGGGGTAACATTTCCCCGCAACCATTGATATGATCCTGTAACAAACATTCTCGCATATGGAACTGATAGGATTTACTTTTTTCAGTTGCATTATGTTGCTGCTGGGATTGAATATGATTAGGGAAAGGCCAGTAATTAACATAGTCACAGGGTAATAAATAAAGGGAAACCGGCCATGCGCCGGTGTTTCCCTTTTTCCGGCAGTAGGATTATTTCGCGGAAATGTATTATTTTAACTCAAAATCCCCGGCAGTATGTCGTACCTCCGTATACTATCCCTCTTCATATCCTTGAGCTGCGTGCAGCAGGTGCGTGCGCAATTACCTTCGGATACGCTGCCCGCGAAAATTGACGTGGAACAGGTGGATAATAAAGCCAGTATGAAAGCAACACTGCGTCCTTTGAGGAAGATAGCAGGTGCGCCCGCGCCGTTTTATACCTATTACTGGGAGTTTGGCGATGGTACCTTCAGCTTTGAAAAAGATCCCATTCACTATTATAAAGATACCGGCGACTATCACCTGCGCCTGTGGGCCACGAATAACTATGATGACGGAAGGCCGCCGACCAGCAAACCCCGTCGGGTGAAGGTGAAAACCAAGGGCATGGTCGCCGATGCCGGTAATGGATCGGGCTTCTTTAAAAACGGCGGGGTAGTGGAAATGAAGATCAACCGCATGCCACGTCCGGGTGAAGATATGGTGGCTATCCTCGGATATCGTAATCCGCTGGAAAGTAAGGTGGCAAAAGCGAGCGGCTCGCTGCTGGTCTTTTATAATGAAAAGGAATTTAAGCGCGATAATTTTAAACTGGAAGATGCGCGTACCCATCACCGCGAGAAAAAGACCGGTATGGATTCGCTGTTAGCTATGTTGCCGGCGGCAGAACTGGAGCAGCAGGAAGTGTATGCCGTGAATGGCCCCGCAGCGAATATATTAGCCGATCCCGCACGCAAAACGGAATTTACAACCATGTTGTCGCAAACGCAGGCGCTGTTCCGGGAGCAGGCCGCCTGGCGTTTTGAGGAACTGGAGAAAGGGCAGGAGCAGTTTCTCTTCCTCACCTTACGCACTACGCCGGAAATGATTAAGGATACAAATGCAACGGTCACGATCAGCGCCATTTTTGTACCCGACGATATTGCGCTTCCCCGGAGAAATTCGATATGGAAATGCAGATCGTTGCTTCGCACGATCCTAACAGGATGCGCCTGCGCAACAAGCTGCTCAACTATCGCTTCATCAGAAAAAGTAAAGAGTTAACCTACAATGTGCAGTTCCAGAATACCGGTAAAGGGCCGGCGAAACGGGTGCAGGTGGGTATTACCGTGCCTTCACGGTTAAATTCCGAAACGATAGAGATCGTAGACTACTCGCCCAAATGTGTGATGTGCGATAGCGCGTATGAGGGACAGAGTTGCCTCGATACGATTATCCGCCGAGATAGTGTGTTCTTCGTATTCCGCAATATTTACCTGCCCGGCATGCAGCAGGAAGGCGTAAACGACGCGGATTCTACCAAAGGCTTTATCAGGTACCGTATCCGTTTTCAGAAAGAATTAAAAAAGCTGCCGTTTAAGAGTCAGGCCAGCATCATATTCGACCGCAATAAACCCGTGATCACCAACCGCTCGGTGGGCCGCTGGCTGCCGGGGATATCGCTTATCGGGATGGCCGGATATAGAATTGGTTACGCGAAGGATAGTGTGAGCCGGCAAACGAAGGATATGGTGCTCGGCGTCGCTGTTTCACAATACTCACCCTACCGGCCTTATTTTCAGCCGGAGATTTATTTTAATGTCCGGCAACAACAAACGATCCCCACCCGTTCGGATAACCGCCAGTACGATACGGTGGTGAACCAGCGCCGTTACGTGGCTACGGGCGATCGCTATTACACGGTTAAATCCGCCACATTGCTGGATGTAGTACCGCTACACCTCCGTTATAATCTGAACCGTTTTGTAGGCGTAGGCGCTGGTGCTTCCTGGAGCATAACGACCACTTCCAGTGAGTATGAGCGTAAGGTGGCCACCCTGCGTGAATCCGGGGTAAACGATCCCAAAACGGTGGAGGCACAATATGATGCGCCGGCGACGAAACGAAAGTTCGAAGCACATAACGGTGCGGCTTTCGCGGATATCAACCTCGGTTTGGCGCGGGTGGGACCGGCTTTTGGTGCGCGGTATTACTATTATTTCGAAGGCACGCACCAATACTTGTTCCTGTATGCTACATGGAGATTTTAGTTATCTTTAACCATTGCCGCCCGGCGGGTTAAAGATTAATACATGTATATCCGTCATCTGTTGTTGCTGCTTTGCTGCGTGTATGCTTTCCCGGTATCGGGGCAGGACAGCCTTGCCTTGCAACGACAGCTGGCAGACTTTCAACAACAGGATAACCTGGAAGAATGGCTTTACGCCCGTATGGATTACGCCGTAAAACAACCCGCTCAACGCCTGCCTTTCCTCATGGCCACGCAATCGGCCGCCTGGCGTACGCCGCGTAATCCCGACGAACGCCTCGCCTGGCTCGATCTGCATACTTACCAGGGGTATTATCAACTTTACACCGGCCACATCATTCCTTCTATACAGGCTTACGAAACCGCGTACCGTTACTATTATGACGATCCGCTGCCGGGCACGGACGTGGCCGAGTTTATCCTCATGCCGCTGGGTAATAATTACACCCGGTTAGGCGATTATGAACGTGCACAGTTCATTCATGATAAAAGCCTGCGCATTGCCCGTGAACGTAAAGACGATCGTGCTATCGCGGGCGCCTGTAGTAATATGGCCGTAGCCGCACAGATGCAGGAGCAGTACGAAGAGGCCAAACGTTACGCGCGGTCCGGCTTGCAAAGCGCTCCCGCGGGTAGCAGTATCGCAGGATTATTGCATGCCACACTGGCGGCCATCTTTCACGAAACACATCATGCCGATAGTGCGAAACAGCAGGTGCAGCAGGCCATCAAGGTATTAACGACCGCGCGTCCCGAGGAGAACACAAAGTATTGGTTAAGCTCCGCCTACCAGGTGTCGGGCGATATTGCAGATAGCGAACACCAGCCGCAGCAAGCGCTGGCAGCTTATCAAAAGGCGTTACAGGTATTGGACCGCGGCCGCAAACGGGAGCGTGCACGGTTGATGGTGAAGACGGGTAACAGTTACTTACAGTTGTCGCAGTTCGCGCCGGCGATGCGGCAATTCGACCAGGCGTTAGCCTTGTTACTGCCATCGTATGTAGCGGGCCAGTTACCCGATTCCGCCAGCCTGTATGGTGAGTTTATGTTGATAGATGGCCTGGAGGGCAAGGCCCGTGCGTTATTGCAACAGGGGCAAAAGGAGCAGGCGTTGCAATACATGCTGCGCACGTTTATGGTAGAACGAAGATTGAGAAGGGAGTTTTTCAGCCGCGCTACCCGGATGTTGCATCAACAACAAAGCCGCGGCCGTGCAGAAACGGCGATGGAGCTGGCGTTCGATTTGTACCGGCAAACACATGACAACGCATATGCCATGACTTTACTGGACATAGCTGAAATGACAAAGTCGCAAACGCTGATGGAGGAATTGTGGACAAATCTTCAATACAGCCGCCTGCAATCCAAAGATTCGCTGCTCGTGAGGCAACGGCAATTGCAGCAGGCGATAGCCTACTATGAGCGGGAAGCCGCGCTGGCCGGACGTAGCAGCAGTCCCGAGCAAAAAGAGGTCGCCTACGAGTTATCGCTCCTGCAGGATAAGATCAAAGTAAAATACCCGATGCTTTACCAACGTGCAAAGCGGCTGCCGCTGGCAGACTTGCCGGAAGGCACCGCAGTAAAGGAATTCTTCGCCGGTAACCGTTTTATCTTTATCATCGACTTTAATAATAAAGGCATTCAGCACCTGCAACGATTAGACAGCGGCGCGCGGGTGCAACAACAGGTAAAAGATTTCGTCACCACGTATTTCCGCAATGGCCCGCAGGCCATGGTGAATGCACCGGACCAGTATTACAAATCGGCCTATCAACTGTATCAACAACTTTGGCAGAAGCCGGTCGTGGCAAAGCGCTGCCTCGTAATCCCCGATGGCTGGTTGGGCTACCTGCCTTTCGACGCGCTGGTAACCGACAGGCACTACATTCCCAACGTATCGCGCTGGCCGTATTTGTTGCATCAAATACCGATCGGACTGGCTTACTCTTTAGAAACCTGGCAGCAGCAACAGCAGCAGCCGGATAGTGGTATGGCGGGCGTAACCGGTTATTTCATTGCGCGCGGCACGAAGAACGGGCCGCCCATTCCCGCGGTGGAAGAGGAGTTTAAGGCGGTGAGCAATGTGGCGAAAGGTGACTTCTTCCGCGAAAAGGAGGCCTCGCTGGCTAATTTCCGCAGTGGTTTTCCAAAAGCCGCGGTCCTGCACCTGGGTACCCACGCGGCGTTACAGGGCAACCTGCCATTGCTTGAGCTGGCAGACGGGCAATTCTTCCTTTTCGAGTTATATGGCGTTCAATTTCATCCGCGCCTGGTGGTGTTGAGCGCCTGCCGTACCGGCGATGGCATGTTGGCCGAGGGAGAGGGCATTATCAGCCTGGCCAGGGAGTTTGCCGCTTCCGGCGCAGGCGGTATTGTGGCCGGGCTCTGGAATGTGCACGATGAAGCCGGGGCGGCTATTACCGGCCGTTTCTATGAACGGCTCTCATCTTCCGAAAGCCCATTGCAGGCCCTGCACGATGCGAAGACCGACTGGCTGTTGCAGGATCATGGAAGTCAATTATTAAATCTTCCTTATTACTGGTCGGCACTCACCTATGCAGGGCATCATCATCCCGTGGTGATTTTACCGGCCCGGGGCCATCATACCAGGTTGTGGATCGAAGCGATCGCGTTATCGCTATTGGCAGGTGGGTTGTCGTGGTGGTTCATTTTCCGCAGGCGGGGGTAAAACATCCCCCTCCCGTACAACGCATGTACGGTGCATTTATCATAAAATAACGACAGGTTGAAGCAAAGGGCGGAATAACGGGAATGTTGTGTCAGTTATGGTTTCATATCCAGTCCGGTCAACAGTTTCGTCAGTATTTCCCGGAGTTTTTCTGCATTATCCTCACCGATGATTTCGGTATAGTTGGCCTGCACTTCCCACATGCATTCTGATGCGGCGATCGCCGTGTCTTTACCCCGGTCCGTGAGATAAATTACCGATGCCCTGTTGTCTGTTTCGTGCTTACGGGTGTAGATGTAACCCTCGTTCTCCAGGTTTTTACGACCTTACTCATAGCCTGCTTGGTAATCTTCGCCTTTTTAGCCAGCTCGTTGTTAATGGTGCCATCCAGCTGTACGTTCGCGAGGCAAACCATGTCGCCCATCTTAAAGTTCTCATAACCAAGCGAATGCAGGCGCTCCATGAGCTTGATCTCCATGTCCTTTTTTACCAGGCTCACCAGCTTAATCAGCGACTTGCTGCGCCGGGAAATCATTGCCTGTAACTTTTCATCGCGGGTTGATGCCATAATTCCTCCTTATCATTTGTCAATATACTATTTACCATTTGGCAGCGCAACATAAGAAGTGCCCTGTCCACCACAAAATTAAAATTAAATTAAAATATAGTCAACTAGTTTGTCCAATTGGTAAACTAGGTTTACTTTTGTGTTCTCAAAACACACACACAGAAATTTAAGCACAATGGAAACAGCAAACAATGCGACTCCCCGTAAAGGGAAATTGATCATGCGCATCGTATTTATCGGAATCCTGGTAGTTGGCGCGATTTACGGCGTTAAAACCTGGATGTACGCCAGGCACCACGAAACCACGGACAACGCCCAGATCGAAGGGCATGCTGCCCCTGTAATCGCCCGCGTGGCCGGTTACATCAAATCCCTGAATATCCGGGATTACGGTGCCGTTAAAAGAGGTGATACCCTGGTGGTAATTGACGACGAAGAGTATAAAATTGCGTTGCAACAAGCCCAGGCGGACTACGCACAGGCGGAAGCAGACCTCGAAACAGCGAAGGCATCCATGACCAACGCCAGCGCTACCCTGAAAATGTCGCAGACCAATGCGCAGGTAGCTTTAGTTAAGAAAGATAAATCTACCGCCGACCTCCGCCGTGACCAGGCCTTGTTTAACGACCAAGCCATCACCAACCGTCAGCTCGACGATACCAAAGCGAACTCCCTGACCAACGATAAAACGTACCAGGCTGCCCTGGACCAGATCGAACTGTCTAAGGCCGGCATTTCTGTAGCCGCCAGCAAAATCAAACAGGCGGAAGCTATCCTCGCCAGCAAAAAAGCGGCGGTGGACCAGGCGGCCCTCAAGCTGACCTATACCCACATCCTGGCTCCTGCCAATGGTAAAATCGGTAAAAAGCCGATCGAAGCAGGTCAGTTCGTACAGGCGGGTCAGAACCTGTTTACCGTGATCGATGGCAATGGTTTCTATGTAGTTGCCAACTTCAAGGAAACGCAAATCCCCAACATCCAGCTTGGCCAGGAAGCGGAGGTTGAAATCGACGGCTACCCCGACAAACTGATCGGTAAAGTAATGGAGATTTCCCAGGCTACCGGCGCTAAATTCTCACTGCTGCCTCCCGATAATGCGACCGGCAACTTCGTAAAGATCGTACAGCGCGTGCCTGTGAAGATCCTGCTCGAAGATGCAGACAAATATGCGGCTAAACTCCGCGCCGGTCTCAGTGTAGAAGTAGCTATAAAACATTAATAGTATGTCACTTAAACCCAAAGGTTTCAAAAAATGGATCATCGTTGCAACGGTGATATCAGCTACCATGCTGGAGCTGATAGACACTACGATTGTGAACGTGGCCCTTTCGCAGATCAGTGGTAACCTTGGGGCTACTATTGAAGATGCGTCCCGGATAGTGACCGCCTACGCAATTGCGAACGTGATCGTTATCCCGATGACAGGCTTCCTGGCCAGTTATTTCGGCCGGAAGAACTACTACTTTTTTCCATCATTATATTCACGGTATCCTCCTTCATGTGCGGTAATGCACACTCTCTCTGGGAACTTGTGGCATATCGCTTCATACAGGGCATAGGTGGTGGCGCCTTACTTTCTACGTCCCAGTCGATCCTCTTCGATACGTTCGAAGTCAGCGAAAGACCAACGGCTTCGGCCATTTTCGGGATGGGTGTAATTATCGGCCCTACCATCGGTCCCACTTTAGGTGGTTATATCGTGGAAAATTTCCACTGGTCGCTGATCTTCGATATCAACGTACCCGTGGGTATTATCGCCGCTTTCCTCGTGTTTAACTACATTGACAAGCAGCCACACGAATACAATATCGACCGGAAGGCCATCAAGATCGACTACATCGGCATTCTAACGCTTATGACCTGGGTGGGCTCTTTGCAGTACATCCTCGAGAAAGGGCAGTCGGAAGACTGGTTCCAGGCCAAACACATCGTGGTGTTAACAATCGTTACCTTCGTATCGTTTATCACCTTCCTGTGGTGGGAGTTAACAACGGATCACCCGGCCATTCACCTCAAGGTACTCAAGAACCGGACGCTGGCCATTACTACGGTACTCACGTTTGTGATGGGGATGGGTATTTACTGTTCGATGTTCGTATACCCGGTGTGGATGCAGCGTGTAATGGGCTATACCGCGGTGCTGACGGGCGAATCGTTGCTGCCGGGTGCATTGCTCGCAGCGGTAGCGATGCCGATCGTTGGTAAACAGATACAACGCGGTGTGCCGCCGAAATACCTGATCACCGCCGGTTTCATGATGTTCGCGATCTTCTGTTTCTGGATGTCTTCTGCCAGCTCCGAAGCCGGCGTGGCCTTCTTCTTCTGGCCGCTGATGCTGCGTGGTTTAGGCTCCGCTACATTAAGCGTACCGCTGACCAACCAGGCCGTATCCGGATTGAAGCCGCACGAAATGCCGCATGGTATCGCGATTAACAACATGCTCCGCCAGTTGGGCGGTGCGTTCGGTATCGCTTACATGAACACATACGTGGCCAATAACTTCGCACTTCACCGCGATCAGTTGCGCACATATGTAAATGCAGACAATCCAACGGCGATGGAACGCGTAAACCAGTACGCCAATGCTTTAATGGCCAAAGGCGTCAACGCCATCGACGCCATGAAAGCTGCCTGGGGTATGCTCAACAATACCGTTGAAAAACACGCGTACATTCTCACTTATCTCGATGCATTCAGGATTGTAGGCATTTTCTTCGTGTGCATCCTGCCCATCATGTTTTTTGTGAAAAAGAAAAGCGTGAGCGCGGCCGCCATGAAAGAAGCCGCAGAACATGCACACTAACAAGTGATCTTAAAGATTAAAACAAATGAAAAAGATATTTCTTTCCATATTGATGCTTGCCGGTACTGGCTTTGCCGCACTGCATGCGCAGCAAACGCCGGCAGATCTGCAACAGCTGGTGAACCAGTCGTTCGAGCATTACAAACAGATCAAGGCGCTGCAAACACAGCAACGTATTGCCGCCGATCAGACGGATCTTACTAAAACGCAACGCATGCCGCAGGTGCAAGGCAATGTGTCTTATACGCATCTGTATCCCGCTCCTAAACTGGATTTTGGCGGTGCTGCCTTTCAACCGTTCCCTTCTGAAAATGTGAATGCTAACATCAGCGGCCGTCAGTTGCTGCTCGATTTTGGTAAAAGCGGCAGTGAAATAGCCCGCTCACAGGCGCAGCAAAACCTGCTGAGCATGCAAACCGATGAAGCCAAAGAACAACTGGCTTACCAGGTGGCAGCGGTATACCTGAACATCGCTTACCTGCGCAATAACATCGATGTGCAGGACGCTAATATCAAACTGCTGGAAGAAACTGAAAAGATTGTACAGCAACGTTTGAAAAACGGCGACGCGATCGACCTTGAACTGCTGAACACCCAGGTGAAACTGGAGAACTACCGCAACCGTAAAATTGAGTACCGCAACCAGCTGGAACGCCAGGTAGCCAATTTGCAGTACCTCACCGGTGTGGCCGATCAGAGCGGTATTAAGGCCGATTTCAGCTGGCCCGCCACCCCGCAGCAGGTGATGGCCGACAGCACTACACTGAGCGAGAATGCCGCTATTAAAACGTCGCTGGAAAAAGAAAGGGTAGCAGAAATGGAACTGAAATCCGTAAAACGTGATTTCACCCCTTCACTGTACCTGGACGCTGGTACCGGCGTTAAAAATGGTTTCCTGCCGGATGTGAACACGCCGAAATGGAACTATAATGCTGGTGTAAGCCTCGCCATTCCTATCTATAATGGCAAACGCAACAAACTCCGGAAAGCATCGCCTCCAAACAACTGGAAGCCGCCAAATGGAATACCGCCGGCGTAAAAGATAATGTGATGAAGGAAGTGGCTCAACAAAACTCCGACATCCAGACCAGCCGCGAAAAACTGCAGACAGCAGACGTGTTGCTCCGTCAGGCTGACAGGGCCGTGCAACTGGCGCAGTCCCGCTACAAAAACGGGGTGATCACTTACCTCGACCTGCAGAATGCGCAAACTTCCCTACTGGAAGCCCAATTGTCTAAAATCCAATATCAATATCAGCTGTCGATCTCTAGCTTGGAGTTGTTACATCTGAACGGCAATCAATTCTGGAAATAGGTTGTTTTGTTTTCGTAGTGTGTTTTATGGCCCCGGCTTTTTTAGCCGGGGCTTCTTCTTTTTTGGCCAACAGCGGTTGCTTCCCCCGGCTGCCGTTGGTCACTCACTTCAGCCTAAATCCCATCGGGCAAACTATTTATACTCCGCCGCCTCTTTCTTATAAAACTCCTTCAACATGGCTCGGTACAACGACCGGCCCGGCGGTACCTTCAACCTCATTTGCGCCTCATAGCGCTTCTGCAAATCGGCGTAGCGTTCCTTCACCACTTCGTTGGCCACTTTAAACAAATCTTCATTGTCTTCCTGCTTTTCCGTAGCCGGCTTTACGCGCGGTCCCACCTTTTTGGAGACCACTGCCTTGCCATTGTAGTTTTTCACCGTAAGCTGGTCGGCAATAGAACCGGAGAGTCCCAGCAACAATACATTCGTGGATATAGCCATAGTATATGAAAGGTTTTTTGATGGTTTAAGCATACTACGTTTATCCTTCGTTGATTGTTCGTTAATCGTTCGTTAATGATAGGTTCGTGTACCTAAGTTGAGCCTAGCTTGAACCTAGGATGAACCTAGGATGAACGAAGAATGGTCTAAAGATGCTTACGCGAGGTCTTGTCCTGGGTCGCTGCCGGTTAAATAAAAAAGAAAGGCTGACCATCAACTGGTCAGCCTTTCTTTTTATGCGGTATTCTTTACTTCGATAAGTTGCGTACAATGCCCAGTTCCAGGCCGCGTAATTCTGCCAGTCCGCGCAAACGGCCGATGGCGCTGTAGCCAGGGTTGGTCTTTTTGTGCAGGTCGTCCAGCATCTGGTGGCCATGGTCCGGGCGCATCGGGATGGATACGGCGCGGCGTTGCATGGTTTGTACGATGGCTTTTATCACGGCATACATGTCCACATCGCCTTCGAGGTGGTTGGCTTCGTAAAAGTTGCCCAGCGCATCGCGTTTGGTGGAGCGCAGGTGGATAAAGTGGATGTGATCACCCAGGCGTTCTACCATACCCGGCAGGTCGTTATCGGGCCGTACGCCGTAGGAACCGGTGCAGAAACACAGGCCGTTGGCGGGCGATATGATCGTTGCCAGTAACTCGCGCGCATCCTGTTCGGTGCTTACCACGCGGGGCAGGCCCAGGATCGGGAAGGGAGGATCGTCCGGATGGATCGCCAGTTTAACGCCCACTTCTTCCGCTACCGGCACAATCTGTTGCAGGAAGTAAAAGAGGTGCAGTTTCAACTTGATGGCGTCAATGTCTTTATATTTATCGAGCGCCTGCTGGAATTCCTGGAGCGTAAAGCTTTCTTCGGAACCCGGTAAGCCGGCGATGATATTGCGTTGCAGTTTGGTTTTGTCCTCGTCCGTCATACTGTCGAACAGTTCTTTGGCGCGGGAAATTTCCTCTTCGGGATAATCATTTTCCGCACCCGGCCTTTGTAACATGAACAGGTCGAAAGCCATGAAGGCGGCCTTATCGAACCGCAGCGCTTTGGAACCATCTTCCACCTCGTAGGCGAGGTCGGTGCGCGTCCAGTCCAATACGGGCATAAAGTTGTACGTAACAGTATAAATGCCGCAGGCCGCGAGGTTGCGGATGCTCTGCTGGTAAGTTTTAATGTGTTCTTTAAAACGACCGGTCTGGGTTTTAATTTCCTCGTGTACCGGAATGCTTTCCACTACCGACCAGGTAAGCCCGGCGGCTTCAATCTCGTCCTTACGTTTGGTTATTTCTTCTTTCGTCCATACGGTTCCGTTAGGGATATGGTGCAGCGCGGTCACGATACCAGTCGCTCCCGCCTGTCTTATATCTGCGAGGCTTACGGGATCGTTGGGGCCGAACCAGCGCCAGGTTTGTTCCATTCTCAACATGCTAAAAAACAGTTTAACGCTTTAAAAAAGGCTTTAAACCCCAAAAATAGGATCAAAACTGATAATACCAAGGTCTTGCCCCGAAAAAGCAGGAAACCGGTCATCTGTCTGTGATCAGCGCCAGCATGATATCCATCACGTTCGTTTGCGTAGGACCGGTGCGTATAAGCCCTTTTGTACCGTCGAAAAAGGTGTAGGCGTCGTTGTTGGATAATGCCTCCCGGGCATTTTTACCCATCGCTGCGGCTTCGTTCATAATTTCCATGTTCACCATTGCGCCCGCTGCATCGGTGGGACCGTCTGTGCCATCGGTACCGCCGGAAAGAATCGTAATGTTCGGCTGTCGCAGTTTTAGCCCCGCCTGTAACGCGAATTGCTGATTCCGGCCACCTTTGCCCGTACCTTTTACAATAACGGTACTTTCGCCGCCCATTAACAAACAGGCGGGTAGTGGGCCATTGTACTCCATGGCCGTTCGCAACAGCTCGCTACTTAACGTTTCTGTACTTCCGGTAGCCGCGGCGGTGAGGATATGGGCATGATAGCCCATGGCTTCCGCTTTTGTTGCGCTGCTTGCAGTGCCAAGTCATTTGAGCCGGCTAACAGGTGTTCCACGTTGGTGAAGATGGGATCACCGGGTTTCGGTGTTTCGTGTAAAGGCAGCTGTAGTAGCCCATATTGCTGCGCAATGTGCTGCGCATCGGCCAGGGTAGAGGTATCCGGCGCCGCCGGCCCGGAGGCGATTACGTCCAACCGGTCGCCCACCACATCCGATAATACGATCACATATAACCGCGCCGGGTACACGATGTGGGCCAGTCCGCCGCCCTTGATGCGCGACAGGTGTTTACGAATCGTATTGATCTCCTGTATATCCGCACCGCTTTTAATCAACTGATCGGAGATATCCCGCAGCTGATGCAGATCCATATTATCCGGGAGGTCGGTCACCAAAGCCGATGCGCCACCGGATAACAGGCAGATGACCACATCTTCCTGCTGCAGGTTTTGCAACATGGATTGCAATGCCTCCGCGGCTTCCACACTGTGCTCATCCGGCAGGGGGTGGCCGGCTTCTATCAGGCGGCAATACTGTAACGGCAGACCATGTTCGTGTTTGGTGATTGCCAGTCCGGCAGTGAGGTGCGGGCCGATCACGCGCTCTGTTTCCAATGCCATGGCAGCGGCGGCTTTACCGGCGGCTGCGAGGAACAGGCGGCCTTTCAGCGGCACAGGTTTATTATTGATGAATAAGCCGTTTCGCCATTGGATGTATTGCGGTATGATCCGTTGCGGTTGAACGGCTGCGATGGCGGCGTGGAAGATGGCGATGGCGTGGTGCATGGTTAAAGGTAAAAAGAATATGTTAGCCTGAATGCCATGTATACACCTCCAAAAAAAACGGGCCCGCAAAAAAGCGAGCCCGTTCCTACTAAGTTAATCTATTTTACTTTGACGGCAATTCTTTGATGCGGATATTTCTGAAACGCACCTCCGCACCATGACCGAGGAAACCAATATGGCCGCTTTTGTTCAGCAGGCCCGGATGTTTCTTATGGTCAGCGGGTTCGGTGTTGTTCTTGCTCGCTTCGGCAATATCGCCATCGAGAATCACAGTGCCGTTCAGGATTACTTTGATGCGGTTGCCGTCGGCAATTACTTCTTCGTAATTCCATTCACCTACAGGTTTGAGGTAACCACGCTTTGCGGGAATGATGCCGTATACAGAGCCATGATACTGATAAGGTTGCAGTTTCTTATAAATCTCTGCTTCGTTGTCCAGTATCTGTAATTCCATCCCCACGTAGGCCGCGTCGCCCTCCATCGGTGTACGGATACCGAGGCCGTTGTTGGCGCCGGGCGTTAATTGGAACTCGAAACGGTAGATGAAATTGGCGTATTCCTTTTTAGTATACAGGTTGCCTTTGCCGCCGTTCTTAGGATAAATCACCATGTCGCCGTTCTCCATTACATAATCGGTGGTATTACCTGTCCATTTATGCATGTTCGTACCGTCAAACAGTATTTCATAACCATCGCGTTTTTCCTGCGCGGTCAGCGAATACGGTTTTGGCCGGGGCAGCTCGCGTACGTAGATGTCGCGGTAAGCTACATAGGTACCGTGCGCCTGCAACTCCAGCTGTTCTTCGGGGAAGATGGGCAGGTTGCGGTCCCAGTAGTTTTCGAGGATGGTATTATCGGTCACCAGTACGCCATTGAGGTATACGGTTACGCGATCGCCCTGCATGATGATGTGGAAGTTGTTCCATTCCCCGATGGCATTGTCTGCTACCTTCAGCGGTTTGGAAGGATTCTTCTGGTTATTGTACAATCCGCCGGAACCTACCTGTGCACCCACGCTCACACGTGATGTGTCCCAGATCTGCACCTGTGGCGTGCCACGCAGGTAAATACCCGCATCGCCTTCCGGCGTGATTTTCCAGTCGACGAACATCTCGAAATCGCCATAAGGTTTGGTGGTGCAAAGGTTGTCGCCGTGGCCGTTAAACACGAGCAGTCCATCTTTTGCACTCCAGCCGCTAACCATTGCGCTATCTGCTTTTTGCTGTGCAGCGGCCAGTTGTTTCGGCGTCATTTTAGCCCGGGTGATGGGGTTACCCACCAGCCCTTTCCAGCCGCTGAGGTCTTTACCGTTAAAGATCGCTACAGGACCTTCACCGGCAGGCATTTCCGCCAGGTGTTTGCGGATAGCTTCACGCTGGTAATCGGCATCGCCACCTTTCAGCAGTTTGGAAGCCTTTTCCAACATCGCTTTCACGTTAGCGCCGTTAAAGTTTTTATTGGACAATGCAATATCCATCACCACGTTCGCTGCATCCGCCTGCAGTGCATTGTTATCCAGTATTGACCGGCAAAGATCAATGCCGGGAAGGTTTTGCACTTATCAATTTCCTTCAGTATTTTACTTCGCTGTGCATTGGTCTTAGTCAGCTCCATGATTTCACGAAGGGCAAGGAACTTCTGTTCGGCGGTCCAGCCGGAAGTACTGATCATGTTGATCGTACCATCTATCACTATTGCACCATCCTGGTCTTTACGCATTACTTCAATCAGCGGGTAGATCGCGGAACCATCTTTCCAGGTGGCCAGGGCAGCCAGGGCACCTGGTTTGGTGCCACCGCTTCGGTAGGCATCGATCACGATGTTCAACGCCTCTTTACCGCCGATCAGCGATAAGATGGGCAGGTAGTTACCGCGCCTGTCGGCCGGCGCTTTTTCATTTCTGCCGCTACGCGTGTTACCGCTTCATTTTGAGGGGTGGTAGCTAAAGCGTTTGCGATACCACGCTGTATACCGGTCAGTTGCTGGCCGGGTGCGGTTATTTCGGCCAGGGCCGCAAACAACTGTGGCAATTGCGATGCATCTGCCGAAACGGCTACTGCCTGGTAAGCTGCTTTGCTCACTTTCGCATCGTTGCTTTTCAGCAAAGGCCATATCGCCGGCACCTGTGCCCCCGCTCTGCGTGCACCTAATACGTTGATCAATGCCACCTGTGCAGCTGGTGTCGCTGCCGGTAACGCCGCTGCTACCTGTGATGGCAGTTGCTCGCTTTTGATCGTCATTAATGCCTGTTTCGCCGCATCAATGACAATGGTGTCATTGCTTTTCATGGCGTCGAGTAATGCGGGTACCACTGTGCCGTCGCCCGTACGGCCCGCTGCTTCAATAGCAGGGAGCTGCACCGCCTTGTCTTTAATAGCTGCTGTAATAACGGGGATGGCCGCTTTATTGCCGGTGGCGGCAAGTAATGACAGGAGGCCTGCTTTAACATCCGTGTTCGCCTTTTTATAGATAAAGGTGTACAGCTCTACGTACTCGTCTGTTTTGTAGTTAGCCGCCACCTTCATTGCGGCTGCACGGTATTGTGCATTGGCATGCGTCAATTCTGTCGGGAAACGCAGTTTGTTTTTATCCGGTTGCAACGTGGCCAGTAACGTAAAGGCAGCAGTGTGCGTGTGCACCTGCCCCGGTTTGTTCGTGGTACGCCATAATTCCTGCAAGCGTTTAATGTCCGCGGTTTTTTGGAGGTAAGACAAATAGGATGCCGTAGCATTCGTATAGTCGAATGTATATCCGCTTTGTGCTGCCTGCATTGCCAGTATATCCGCCGATTCGGGGGCGCCGATCCGTGCCAGGGAATACAGGGCTACTTTGCGGAGTTGCTGATTATTGCTGGTGGCCAACTTGTTGAGTTCTGTTACAGCAGCGGCACTACGGCAATCGCCCAGGGCTTCTGCCAGGGTAACAAGCGTTTTGCCTTTCGCGGAGGCTAATGCATCTACTAGCGCCTTTTGAGCGGCAGGGGTGTTAATTACTGCCAGTGCACGCGCAGCGGATCCGCCAGGCGTTCGCTTTTTAAGTAGGTGGATAAAGGTGCCACCGCCTCGTCGTTGCCGATCAGTTGCAACTGTCCGATCAGGAAGTCGCGCAGCTCATCGTTCGATAACTTTGGCAGCGCTTTCGTGTAAGCGCGCACTGCAGCAGCGCGTTCCTGTTCTTTGCCCGGCTGCATAATATAACCGGCATAACCGCCGATCGCGTATTGCAGGCGCGTATTGTCACCTTTGCCTTCGGGCGACAGCATCGTTACCAGTTCGGTGATGCCCGGTTCGCCCAGCGCTGATCTCCTGCATGTTAGCATTCAGCCGGTCTTTCCCTGCCGAGGGCAATTGCTGCAGCAGGTCCGCGATACGGGTGCTCAGTGCGCGCTGATCTTTAGGCGCCTGTGCTTTCAGGCTGCCCGCGGCGAGGCAACCTGCTATCATATAAAGGAATATTTTTTCATCTTGATGGAATAGAAGTGGGTAGATAGCTGTTAAATCGTCCAGGGACCGCGCATCGGCTGATCAATCAACCGGTTGGCGCCTTCGTCGCCCACAAACTCCTGTTTAATGGGGTCGAACTTCAGGGAGCGGCCGAGCTGTAAAGCGATCTTGCCCATATTTACAATAGTAGCGGAGCGGTGTCCGTTCGACTCGTTCAGTGCAAACTTGTGGCGACCTTTTACGGCGGCGACAAAGTCCGTCATCTGCGGTTGCGGATCTGGGAACGCAGCCAGTTTCTTTTCCAGCTCGGGAATATCGGATTTAAAGCCCGGGTACAGTTTGCCTTTTGGCCCTTCGATGTACGCCGCTTTATCATCTGTGCCTTCACCATCCAGGATGATCTGGCAGCCATCGGCATAGGTGTAGGTGATCCTTCTCCAGGTGCCTACTGCGTCCGGGTGTTGCTGCGGGGCATCCACTTCTACCGAAACAGGGCTCTCGTCATCTTTTCCCAGGATATATTGAACAGGGTCGAGGTAGTGCTGGCCCATGTCGCCCAGGCCACCGCCATCATAATCCCAGTAACCACGGAAGGTCTGGTGTACGCGGTGTGAGGTGTAGGGACGATAAGGCGCGGGTCCTAACCACATATCGTAGTCCAGGTCTGCGGGCACGCTTTGCGTAGGCAGATTGGTTTTGCCCACCCAGTAAAACTTCCAGTCGAACCCGGTGTGTTTGCCAACGGTTACTTTCAGCGGCCATCCCAGCAGGCCGCTTTCCACCAGTTTGCGGATGGGCTTTACGGTAGTGCCCATGCCGTAAAAACGGTCTTCGAAACGGAACCAGGTGTTGAGGCGGAAAATGCGGCCGTGTTGTTGTACGGCTTCCATTACGCGTTTGCCTTCGCCGATGGTACGGGTCATGGGTTTCTCGCACCAGATGTCCTTGCCGGCGCGCGCGGCATCGGCTGCCATAATACCGTGCCAGTGGGGCGGCGTGGCAATGTGTACGATGTCTACTTCCGGCAGCTGGATCAGTTCCCGGTAATCGGAAAATGTTTTAACGCCTTTTTCCAGCATGCCGAGGGCAGTCTTGAGATGGCCTTTGTCTACATCACAAATAGCCACTACCCGGGTACCGGCATATTTAATGTGTCCGCGGCCCATCGATCCAACACCGATAATGCCTTTGGTTAATTGATCGCTGGGTGCAATATACCCCCGCCCCAATACGTGGCGTGGCACAATGGTAAATGCCGCAACGGCCCCCAGCGAGTTTTTCAGGAAAGATCTCCTGGAGTGATTAGTTTTAGTTTCCATCGATTAGTTTGAAAAAGATGTGGAAATAGAAAGCACAATAAAGGGCAAACAACCCGGGAACAAGATACAATTATCTTTCCCCGGCTGTTTACCCTTTATCCCTGTTTTTTACACCTTAGTAAAAAGGATTCTGTTTCAGGTTTTTATTAGAAAGTGTTTCGGCTAATGGAATGGGGAAACGTACGTCGCGCTGAATGTCGCAGGAGCGGATCTCTACCGGCACTGGGTATTGGTTGCCGTGTTGTAGGCGCCGTATACCTGTCCGTTCATCACGCTGTCCAGAATTTCCCATCGACGGATGTCGAAAAACCGCTGTCCTTCAAAGGCCAGTTCCGCCTGTCTTTCGCGGCGGATCAGTTTGCGCAGCATAGCCTGGTTGTTGTATACGGTTACGTCCACCGGCGGCATCTGCGCGCGGCTGCGTACTTCGTTGATGTACTTTACCACGTCAGGGTGCTGCCATTCGTTGTTTTCGATCAGCGCTTCGGCGTAACTGAGCAGCACCTCCGCATAACGGATGAACATGAAGTCAAGCGTACCGCCCTTCGCGTTCCTGTCTTTCGCATCTACATATTTTTTTATCCAGAAGCCGGTGGCTGTGGAGTTTTGAATGCCCAGCTGGTCCTGGTTCGCCGGATCGGCTAAAAACGGTTGCAGTACGTAGTTGTTGTCAATGAATTTCTGCCCGGGAAACAGGATAGAGGCCGTCATACGCGGATCGCGGTTGTTTTTGTACAACGGGTCCTTCATATAAATAGCCAGTGAATCCGGTCCCAGTTCATAAATGGATTTGCCTTGTTTGGTTTCGTAGTTGTTCACCACGTTGATAGTAGGCGAAGTCACCGTTTTACCACCGATGCCCTGCGGTACGAAGGTCGTCCAGGCGGTGCTGGAGCCACCGTCGCGGAAGAAGATGCGTTCCTTGTTCAATTCCCCGTTGTAACTGAAAAGGTCGGTATAACTGTTTGCCGGATTGCTGGCCTTATACAGCTGGAATACATTCAGGTCGATCACTTTCTTCGCAGCATCGCGGGCTACATCGTACTTGCGGTAAAACATCGCCATGCGCATCAGGAATGCGTAACACGCGCCGGCATTGATGCGCCAGGCTTCCGCGTTGGTATATTCGGCAGGCAGGTTTTCGCCGCATTCGAGCAGTTCGCTGCGGATAAAATCATACACTTCCTGCTCTGTATTACGCGCCTGCAGGTTTTCGGCCTGCGGTAACGACTTGGTAACAATAGGAATACCACCGAAATAGAGCAACAGTTCCATATGGTAATAGGCACGCAGCGCACGGGCTTCATATTTATAGCGTGCTTTCAGGGCACTGTCCATAAAGCAACCATCCACGTTCTCCAGAAACGGCAGGCACGGCGGATGTCAATGTAATCGTCCTGCCAGATCGTAAGTGCCACACCCCAGTTGGCATCCTGCAAACCTTTGCCATATAGTTCGTAAGCACCGCGGGAATCCTGGCGGGCCACGGTTTCATCACTCAGGCTCGATACCAGCATGACGTTACGGCCTTTGGTGCCATCGGGCATACCTGCATATACGGTACCTAATGCGTTGGTCGCATTAGCTTCGGTTTTCCACCAGAGGTCGTCGGATACGCCGGTGGGACTATCATGCGTCAGGAATTTTTCGCAGCTGCCGAAGGTGGCGGCTACCATTATTCCTGTCAATATATAGAGAAGATTCTTTTTCATGTTGCTTAGAATTTAACGTTAGCGCCTATCGTGTACATCTGCATCACCGGGTACGTCCACTGGTTTCCCCTCGATTCGGGATCCATGATTTTTAAGGAAGAGAATGTGTACGGGTTTTGAGCATTCAGGTACAACCGGATGTTGCTGATGCCTACTCTTTTTAAACTATTTGATGCGAGGTTGTAGCCAAATTGCGCGAATTTAATGCGCATGTAAGCTGCATTCTCGAACCAGAAGTCGGAGGTGAGTTTACTGTTTGCCGGCGAGGTTGTGATGCGCGGAAAACGGGCGTCTGTACGTGTTGGCTGCCAGTAGCGGGTCGAGTAGTAAGTCGTGGGAATACCGCCATCGAAGCTCATGTCCAGCGGGTTGGCCAGCATGCCGAGTAATACTGCATCGCTCTGTCCCGTTCCCTGCAACAGTACTTCCAGGTCAAAGTTTTTATAACGCACCGCGATATCTGCGGAGAAGTTCAGTTTGGGAACAGCATTACCGATAATGGTCTGGTCGTTACCGTCAATAATTTTATCGTTGTTGAAATCCACGTATTTAATGTCGCCGGGTTGTGCTTTGCTGATCACCGGTATCAGCGGTGTGCCGTCTGCCGCAAAGTCGCTGGCCTGCAACAGTCCATCTGTTTTATAACCGTAGATGGCGCTGATGTTGTAGCCTACTTTTTGTGCGTAGCTGTACATGCTGTTCGTAGAAGCGGTAACATAGGGGCCACCCACCAGTTCCGTGGATTTCATTCTTGTTGTACCATACACCCGGCCGCAAAGTCAGCGACAGGTCTTTTCCCAGTTTCTCCGTATAGTTGATCGCCAGTTCCCAGCCGTTGTTTTTTACTTTTCCTGCGTTCACCGGAACCTTGGCCAGACCGGCCACATAAGAGATGGGCGGCGTAATAATCAGGTCGTTGGTGATTTTGTTGTAGTAGTCGAACGTTAGTTCCAGGCGGTTGCCGGGGAACAGGCCGAGGTCAAAACCGATGTCCAGCATGTTCACGGTTTCCCAGCTGATATTTGCGTTACCGTTAATTTCTTCCAGGCCGGTTGTTGCGTTGATCAGCGTCTGGTATTTATAATAGCCGATGTTTTCGTTGCCAAGCAAGCCATAACTGGCACGCAGTTTCAGGTTGTTGATCACGCGGCTGTCTGCCAGGAATGCTTCTTTGTGCACATTCCAGCCCACGGCTGCCGAGGGGAAATAGCCAAACTTGTTACCCGGACCGAAGCGGGAGGACCCGTCTGCACGCACCGTGGCTTCCAGCAGGTATTTATCATCATAAGAATAGTTCAGCTTTGCATAACCCGATACCATGGAAAATACATCCCATCCTTCCGCGTTGGTCTGCTCCATGGAGTAACCTGCCATTGCATAGAAGTAGTGATTATTGCGGGTAAAAGTATAGTCGGCATTACCGGCAAGAAAGTAGTAGGAAGAGCGGGAAGGCGTATTCACGCGGCTTACAGACCAGGTACGCGTTAATTTTTCGGTATAGTAATCGAAAAAGTTAAAGTTGTCGCGGCGTTCATTGACTACATCGCTGTTCACGCGGTAGCTGAATTGTCCCTTCAGGTTGAAACCGGGAAACAGTTCCCATTTTGGTTGTATGTTGATACTGGCCATATCGCTCAGCCACTGCCGGTACCCACCTTTCTCCGCATAGGCCAGTGGATTCACGATGTCTACATACTGCCCGTAAATTTCCGAACCATTTTTATCCGGGTATTTGG
The DNA here is from genome assembly GCF_023156195.1 of Chitinophaga sedimenti. Classification (GTDB taxonomy): domain Bacteria; phylum Bacteroidota; class Bacteroidia; order Chitinophagales; family Chitinophagaceae; genus Chitinophaga; species Chitinophaga sedimenti. Next base: position 3,744,095 of record NZ_JAKUKA010000001.1, on the reverse strand, counting down.
GCAGGATAGTGGGTGGTACGCGGAACACATCTTCCAGCATGCGGTTACCGCCGCTGCCGCTCGGCCTACCAGGCTCCCTGCGCTGCAGGCGGATGGTGGCCATGTCCAGGTTCACGAGAAAATTTTTACTGAGGGTGATGGAGGTGTTGGCGCGCAGGTTCAGTCGCTTTGACCAGGTGACGGGGATCATACCGTCCTGGTATAAATAGTTACCGGTAAAGGCAAAGCGCGCCACGTTATTGCCGCCGGATACAGACAGCGAATGGCTCGTGATCGGTGAATACTTCGATACAATCACATCCTGCCAGTCTGTGTCCGGATATTTGATTGGGTCAACGCCCGACTCCGTATTGGCAATCACCGAATCTGGAAAAATGGTAGGTTTGTTATCGTTTACCAGTGCTTCATTATACAAGCGCATGTAGTTGGGTGCATTGACGAGTGATGACAAGTAAGACGGACTTTGATAGCCGTAATATCCGTCGTACATCACGCTCACCTTTCCGGGTGTACCACGTTTGGTGGTCACAACGATTACCCCATTGGCGCCCCTGGATCCATAGCTGGCGGCAGCGGCGGCGTCTTCAGTACTGTCACACTTTCTACCGTTACCGGGTCAATATTGTTCATGTCCATGGGAACGCCATCTACCAATACCAGCGGGTCAGAATTGGTGGTAATGGTGCTGAGGCCGCGGATCTTTACCATGGCTGCATCGCCACCGGGTAAACCCGATCCCTGCGATACGTTGATGCCAGTAATGCCACCCTGCAATGCCTGGGATAACTTCGTTACCGGTTTTCCGGCAATCTGCGAACCAATATCGAGCGTGCTTAACGAGCTGGCGATATGCTTTTTCTGCTGCTCGCTCAAGCCTGTTACCACGACTTCATCCAGTTTTGCTACATTATCTTTTAAAGCGATAATGAGGTTACTATTTGATTTGGTAACGAGATATTCTTCACTTTTATATCCCATCAACGTAAAAAGCAGTACGTCATTCTTTTTCGCTTTAATGCTGAAGTAGCCATCCGGGTCGCCCAGCACGCCGTTGCGGCTGTTCTTTACCTGTATAGTAACACCTGGCAGGCCGGTAGGCGGCTCGTGCGAATCGAAAATGCGGCCTTTGATGGTCATCAGCGTATCGTTTTCCTCGCGGAGCGGGCCCGTGCTTTTATCGGGGTCGGTAACGATAGATACCTGGTTGCCGGATATTTTATAAGTGAGCGCAGTGTTGGCGAGGGCTTTGTCCAACACTGTTGCTATCGGCTTCTCCACCATGTACAGCGTTACCTTTTTTCGCGGGCTACGGCTTCATCCTTATAAAAGATGAGCCATTTGCTTTGCGACTGTATTTTCTTGAATAGCTCGGCAAGACTCACGTCTTTTACGCTCACGCTGATGTCGTCTGACTGCGTGGCGGCGCGGGCGGTAACGAACAGCAGGCTGCAGCCCGTCAGCAGGGCGAAAAAGAGCCGACTTTTACGCGCGTAAATTTTGTTCATAGCTTTTTATTTTTAACATGAAATAGCAATCCCGCCGGCAGTATCGACTGCCGTAATTGGTTGATATGTGTACTGATTAGCGTTTACTTTCTAAAATGATTCGTCCCGCCTGCCGGTTGATGTCCATGTCTGTCGTCTGGCCGATGGTATTCAGTACCTCGTCCAGACTCTTTTGCAGATCCAGGCGACCGGAGAAAGTATCTCCGCCGGACTGGCCGTTTACAATGATTGTATGGTTGTAATAGCGCGATAGTTTTTTAAGTATCGCATGCAGTGGCGTATGATCTGCAATAATGATCCCATCTTTCCATGACGTATATGCATCTGTATTAGTCCCGCTTATTTTGTTGGGCTGTTGTTGTGCAGCATAACTGACCTGCTCGCCCGGTGTAAGTGTCACTTGCGTGGCGCCCGCTTCCACATTCACTTTGCCGGCTACCAGGGTGATGGCCTGTGCTTCCTGTTCGTAGGCACTTACGTTAAAACTGGTGCCAAGTACGTTAACGGTCACATCGCCGGTATAAACTTTAAAAGGTTGTGCATTGTTGGCGGCCACTTCAAAATAAGCTTCGCCGCTAACATAGACCTCTCTCGCGTGGTTGGAGAAGGTGGCCGGGTATACCAGCCGGGAGCCGGCGTTGAGCCATACCTGGGTACCATCCTGCAGGGTTACCTTTGCAATGCGGCCGAAAGGCACGTTCAATGTATTAAAGGCGTGCTGGTTATCCTGTACATACCGCGCATCGCCCGATTGTACCGCTCCGCTGTCCGAGTACCGCAGTTGTGTTTGTTTGCCGGGGAGCAATATGTTGCGTTGCGCGCCCAGTGACAGTTGGGTTTCGGTGAGGTTGCTGTCGGCCGGCAGGCTCATGGCATAGGCTACGAGTGCCTGTTGCGTTGGCGAAGAAGGCCATAACAGCCAGGTGGCTCCGGCGGTCAGGATCACCGCGGCCGCTGCTTTCCAGAACATCGGCCGGATGCGTCTTTTTACAGGCTGTTTCATGCCTGCTTCGATGCGCGTCCATAATGCGGCTTTTTCATCCTCCGGCAGCTTTTCGTTACCCGCAGCGGAAAGTATTGACAATAACTGGCTGCTGTCTGCGTCGCGCAGACCCAATAGTTTTTTCAGCCATGCCAGTTGTTGTTTTTGCGCTGCATAGAAGCGGTTTACAATAAAGAGCAACAAACGATGCTTTTATAGACGCTGAAATCAAACTATTTTTTAAAAAAGTGGAGTACCCATTAAAAAAGGCTGAGCAGGGAGAGGGGAGCGCCGGCCATTTCTTCCCGTAATTGTTTGATGGCGCGGTAGGAAAGAGTGCGGCAGGTAGCGGTGGAAATGCCCATCAGTACGGCAATTTCTTCATATTCCAGGTCGCAGTGGAATTTCAGGTAGATGAGTTCTTTTTGTCGGGCAGGCAGCTCGTTCAGTTTCCGTACCAGCAATTGTACGGTTTCCCGCTCCTGCTCGCCGCGGATAAGCATCTTTTCTATATCATCTGTAAAAGTAAGCTGGAAGTTAGCTGCCAGGTCGATGTTCCCGGACGCTTTATTGGCGGCCGCATGTAATTTGCGGCGGAAAGAGCGAAGCAGGTAAAAGCGGATGTTTACTTCCGGCGCCAGGGAGGCGTGGTAAGTATGCAGATCAATAAAAAGGTCATGGATGCAGTCTTTGACAGTGGCCGCATCGCTCATGTAACGGAGACCATGGGCGTACAGAAGGTCCGCGTAAGCCTCGTACAGCTGGCGGAATGCTTCTTGTTCGCCCCGGATAACTCCACGCCATAATACAGCATCGTCGCGGAACAGCTCCAACATAGATCCATCGTGATTGTCAGACAATATAAATAAAAAGGCCTCACAATTGCAAGCGGGTAAAGTAAAATTAACATGTAACTAGGGGCGGCTGTATCATGATTGTTGTTTGGCCAGCTTCTTTTCCTGTTTTTTATCCATTTTGGCTTCCAGTTTCTCTTTCTTCTTCATTTCCCAATCATTCCACTTTTTATACTGGGTGGGGGTGAGTACTGTCTTAAAGCGTTGACTGCGTTCTGTATCCGTGGTGTTGATCGCAGCCAGTTTTGTTTTTTACTGATAGTAGTATCGCGCTTGATCGCATCGCGGCGCAGGCTGATGTCCTGGTTAATGGCGTGAATCTGTTTGTCCTGTTCCTTACTGAGGTGCAGTTCCTTATCTATCTTTTCGCTGAGTTTATCGGCCTTGGCGCTGGCGCTCCAGCGGCCTTTGGAAGTGTCCTGCGCAAAGCCCGGCAGGGAGGATAATACGAGGATAATGGCGGCAAGGAGTCCCGGATAGTACTTGTTTTTCATAAAACCTGTATTTGCTTTATACCATTCGTAAAATTTATTACTTAAACGTTAGGCGTTACGCTTAATGTTTTACTAAATTTAACACTTTATGCCTATTTGCTGCCGACTTATCATCAAAATCTAAATAAACAATTATAACTGCATGAAAGCTGGACCTTTATTTTATGAGAAGAACCGTCTTCCGTTCGGGAGCGGTCAGCGGTCTATTGCCCGGCTGGCGCTGGGGCTGTGCGGCCTGTTACTGGCCGGCGCAGCGCAGGCGCAGGTAACTTTTCCGGTGAACGGTTTGTCTGAACCCCGGGAGGCCTGTTACGCCTTTACCCACGCCACATTAGTAAAAGACGCGCAAACCACCCTTCAAAACGCCACCCTGGTCATCCGCGACGGTAAAATCGTCGCCGCGGGCGCCGGGGCTGCCGTTCCGAAGGATGCCGTGGTGATCGACTGCCAGGGGAAGTACATTTATCCTTCTTTTGTTGATATTTATAGCGACTACGGGATGAACACGCCCACGCGCGCAGGCGGTTTCCGCGGCCGCGATGGCGCCCCGCAGTTTATTTCCAATACCAAAGGGGCCTATGGCTGGAACCAGGCCATCAGGAGCGAAGTGAATGCCGTGGATCTTTTCGCGGTAAACGAAGAAAAGGCGAAGAACCTGCGTGAACAGGGCTTTGGCACCGTACTCTCGCACCAGGCCGATGGCATTGCCCGCGGCACAGGTGTGGTGGTAACACTGGCTAACGATCGCGAAAACAAAGTGATCGTAAAGGAAAAAGCATCCAATCATCTTTCTTTTGATAAAGGAACGTCTACCCAGGACTATCCTAGCTCGCTGATGGGCAGCATTGCGCTGCTCCGCCAGTCCTTTCTCGATGCGCAATGGTATAAAACCGCTCCCGTCAAGGAAGGGGTGAACCTGAGCCTGAAGGCCTGGAACGATAATCAGCAATATCCGCAGATATTTGAAGCCAACGATAAATGGAACGTGTTACGTGCCGATAAAATAGGTGACGAATTCGGGGTACAGTTTATTATTAAGTCGGGTAACAATGAGTACCAGCGCGTAAAAGAGATGGCCGCTACGAAAGCTGCTTTCATCCTGGGCCTGAACTTCCCGGTCGCTATGGACATGGAAGACCCTAACGACGCACGTTTCGTGGCCCTGGCCGATATGAAGCATTGGGAACTTGCTCCCACCGAACCCGGAGTGTTTGAAAAAGCAAACATTCCCTTCGCCCTCACCAGCGCCGATCTGCGTGATGTAAAAACCTTTCTCGCCGCGGTACGTAAAGCTATCGAATATGGTCTTACAGAGAAACGCGCCCTGAAGCGCTCACCCAAACGCCTGCTTCATTGCTGAAGATCAGCGATAAGGTAGGCTGCCTCGATGCCGGCAAACTGGCAAACTTCCTGGTAACCTCCGGCCCTATCTTCGGAGAAAACACCGTGATTTACCAGAACTGGGTACAAGGTAACCGCTACGAAATTAAAAACGATGGCTGGAGCGATGTTCGCGGTACTTACGCGCTTACGCTCACCAATGGCCAGCGTTTAAATATAGAAGTGAAAGGAACGGCTGCAGCGCCCGCTGTATCTGTCTTGCAGAAAGATACGCTAAACGGTAAAATCACTTTAACCGGGCAACTGGTAAAACTGAGCCTTCCGCTGAAGAAAGGCGACGGCGGACAGTTGCGCCTGAGCGGTATTATCGGTCAGGGAGGCTGGAGCGGTACCGGGCTGGACACCACCGATAGGGCCGTAACCTGGACAGCTGCACTTTCCAAACCACTTGCGGCCAAATCTGATTCTGCGAAAAAGAAAGAAGCGCTGCAACTCGGATCGGTATACTATCCGTTTGTAGGGTATGGCTGGGAAACCGCGCCGAAACAGGAGGTGATCCTCATCAAAAATGCTACCGTCTGGACCAACGAGAAAGAAGGTAAACTCGAAAATACAGACGTACTGGTACGCGGCGGCAAGATCGCACAAATCGGCAAGAACCTGAGCGCCGGCGGTGCCAGGGTGATTGACGGAACGGGTAAACACCTGACGGCAGGTATCATCGACGAACACTCGCACATTGCGATTTCGCGCGGGGTGAATGAAGGTACACAGTCAGTTACTTCCGAAGTACGGATAGCCGATGTAGTGAACCCGGACGATGTGAACATTTACCGACAGCTGAGCGGCGGTGTAACTGCTTCGCATCTGCTGCATGGTTCCGCCAATACGATCGGTGGCCAATCGCAGCTGATCAAGCTGCGTTGGGGTGCAAATGCAGAAGAGCTGAAATACGCAGGCTCCGACCAGTTCATCAAATTTGCGTTGGGCGAAAACGTAAAACAATCTAACTGGGGCGAAAGCCAGACCACCCGTTTCCCACAAACCCGTATGGGCGTAGAGCAGGTGTTGGCCGATGCATTTACACGCGCGAGAGACTATGAAAAACAGGGCGCCGGTAAACGCCGCGACCTGGAACTGGACGCACTGGTGGAAATTCTCAATAAGAAACGTTTCATCACCTGTCACTCTTACGTGCAGAGCGAAATTAACATGCTGCTGAAAACAGCCGACCGTTTTGGTTTTAAGATCAACACATTTACGCACATTCTCGAAGGTTATAAAGTAGCTGATAAGATGAAGGAGCACGGCGCCGGCGGTTCTACGTTCGCTGACTGGTGGGCGTATAAAATGGAAGTGCAGGATGCGATCCCCTATAATGCGAACATCATGCAGCGCGTAGGGGTGACCACGGCCATCAACTCTGATGATGCCGAAATGGCCCGTCGCCTGAACCAGGAAGCTGCCAAGAGCATTACTTATGGTGATATGGACGAAGAAGCCGCATTGAAAATGGTGACCCTCAACCCGGCCAAACTGCTGCATATTGCCGATAAAACCGGCAGTATCAAAGTGGGCAAAGATGCCGACCTGGTATTGTGGAACGAACACCCGCTAAGCATTTACACGATGGCGGAAAAAACGATCGTAGACGGTATCGTGTACTTCGATCGGGAGCAGGATAAACAACTGCGCACCCGCATTGCAGAAGAAAGGGCCCGCCTGATTGGCAAAATGCTCGGTGATAAAAAGAAAGGCGCTCCGACACAGCGCCCAACACCCACCCGCGAAGAGATCTATCATTGCGAAGATCTGCAGGCCGGTCACGTACACCATATCCTGAGCGACAGCAAAGCCGAATTGTAAACGCAAACAACGAAGACCAATGAAAAAAGTATTCTTATATATCATGGGCCTCACTTTCGCCGCCGGTCAGCTGAAGGCGCAGGAAACGGTATACCCGGCCCCGGCCCAGCAAGGCCGCATTTACCTGACGCATGCCACTATTCACGTGGGTAACGGACAGGTGGTGCAAGACGGTACCATCGCCTTTGAAAACGGTAAAATCATTGCCGTTGGCGCTAATGTGCCCATCCCACAGGATGGAGTTAAAGTGTTCGACGTAAAAGGGCAACATATATTCCCCGGACTGATCGTCCCGGATAGTAACCTGGGGCTCACGGAAGTGGAAGCCGTTCGCTCTACGAACGACTATGATGAAGTAGGTGTGATCAATCCTTCCATCCGTTCGCTGATATCGTATAACACCGATTCCAAGGTGATCAACACGCTCCGTTCCAACGGTGTGCTGCTGGCGCAAACCGTACCGCAGGGCGGTATGATCACAGGCAGTTCCTCCGTGGTACAGCTCGATGCCCGGAACTGGGAAGATGCGGCTTATAAAACCGACAACGGCCTGCATTTCTTTATGCCGCGACTGATGGCGCGTACCAGCGCGTTCGGTCCCAGCGGTTTGCCCAACGCCGGCCCCGACCCGGTAAAGGCCGCCCTGGACCGTATTGAAACGGTAAAAGCGTTTTTCCGTGATGCAAAGGCTTACCTGAGCCTCGACAAACACGCCGAAACGAACCTGAAATACGAAGCCGTAAAGGGGCTGTTTGACAAAAAACAGAAGTTATTCATTCACTGCGACCTGGTAAAGGAAATCCTGGTAGGTATGGATTTGGCCAAAGAGTTTGGGTTTGATGTGGTGATCGTTGGGGGCGCAGATTCCTGGCTGGTGGCCGACCTGCTGAAACAAAACAATGTACCGGTAGTATTAGGTCAGCCGCACGCCCTTCCTGTAACGCAGGACGACGACGTGGATCAGCCCTATAAAACCGCCGCACAGCTGCAGAAAGCAGGTGTACTGTTTTGCCTGAGCAATGAAGGCTTCTGGCAACAACGTAACCTGCCGTTCCTGGCTGGTACCGCTGCCGCTTATGGACTTAGCAAGGAAGAAGCGTTGAGCGCCGTAACACTTAACGCCGCAAAAATCCTGGGTATCGCCGATAAAACCGGTACACTGGAAGTGGGCAAGGACGCCAACATCGTAGTAAGCCTTGGCGACGTCCCGGACATGAAAACGAACCACGTGGTAAAAGCCTACATCCAGGGAAGAGAAATCAGCCTGGATAACAAGCATAAACAATTGTACGAGCGTTATAAACATAAGTATAACCTTCAGTAGCGGTTTGCTGCTGAAAGTGTGATCAACGGCGACTGAAAAGCGCTGTAGGAGCTCGCTCAAAGAAAAAGCCACCCGGTATTGCGGGTGGCTTTTTTGCATTTAGTTGGTTGGTCTTTCGCGGAACGATACGCTCACGATTTTTCCGAATCCGCCGTATTCATCCTTTTTGGTGAGGGCGGCATGGCCGTTCATGAAATCGGTAGGGTAATAAAGTTCCAGTTTACCGGTAGTTTTGGGATCGGCAGGATCGTAGGTGCCGATCGCCGGTAGTTGGCCACGTAATCCTGCGGATTGCCCGGCGTGGCAGCACCACCGTTAATATAGCCGCCATTCGCGCCCTGACCGCGGTTAATAGTAAAGATGTGCTGGTCTACGAACGAGATCTGCCGGCTGCCGGTGTTCAGGATTTCATAGCTCACATCTGGCAGGTCTTTGTGCGTGGCGTACAGCTTGTTGCCTACTTTGTAAAAGAGCGTACCATAGTTTTTATCTACAGTAAATGCTTCTGCCAGCTTGATGTCGGTACCAGTCAGTTTCACTTTTTTGTCCTGCACCACGGTACTGCGCGCATCGAAAGTGAGCAGCCATATGTCGCCGGCAGCGTCTTTCATGACCGCGAACGTAAGTCCGTACGGTGATGTACGCATGTATAACATATCCATGCCCACATTGCTGAAATCGAATTTCGGATCGGTAGCGGGATTAGGAATGATGGTGCAGAAGAACGAGCCGGGCGAGGTGCGTACGAAACGTTTTTTATCCATATCGAATAGCACGGTGTTACCGCTAGATGTATAATATTTGCCAATGAATGGCGCTGCGCGGAATGAGTTTGCCTCGCCCTGTACCTGGTTGCTTTTGATCACGTACCAGGCTGTCCAGGTCCTTTCGTAGATGTCGCCGTTGGGCATGGTCATCAACAGGTTGCCGTTGGTGGCGTAACCGCCGGAGTTGGTACCGAAGAACGCCGGTTTAAAGCTGCTGCTGTCTACCGGGAACAGGCACTCGCGGAAGGAGTTCCAGCGCCATTGTGTAGTAAGATAATCGTTGCGAAACTTCCATGCACCCTGGTCGGTGGTCACGTAAATCCATTCGCGGTCGAGCGTACCGGCAGATGCGTTGTGGGTAGGCGTGGGCACGATGTTCGGGTTCGGGCAATACACGTAGGCCACATTGCGCGGACCTTTCAGCGGCTTGGGCAAATCGGGGAGTTGTCGAGCAGATTGCGCACAATCGTTTTGGTGCCGTTCGAATTCCAGTTCACGAAATCAAGGGCGGCGTTACCCTGTACGTCGGACAGGATAAGCCAGCCTTCGAAGGTTTTGCTCGTAACATCCAGGCGCACGCTGCGCATGTTCGCGATCTGGCCGGTTAATTTGTCCTTCATGGTAAAATACAGGCGGTAAGAACCAACGGGAATGTTGAGTCTTACTTTCAGGTTGCGTTTGTTGCCCAGCTGGTGCGCAGTATAGGTAACACCAGGTTTGCCGGCGAGCCATTCATAGGTATAGCGGGTAGTATCGTCGAGCACAGACGGGTCCATGGAAGCTGTGATGTGCGGAGTAACGGTGAGCGTATCGAATTGCACTACTTCCAGGTAGGAACCAAAAGAGTCTACGCGTATTTCGTTGATGTCGTGAAAGTCGTAATTGGTCGTGGGCTTGTAGCAGGCGTTTAGAGAACACATGCCCACTGCCAGCGTGCATATGATATATAACAGGTTATTCTTTTTCATGCAGATAAATTAAACAGTTAAAAACTAGAGATCACAAACGGAAGAAGCGCTGGTACCGGCAGACATCTGCGTTACTTCCCCCGTGAGATCATCTTTGTCCATCACAGGCGTTCCAGCAGTAATCATTCTTTTCAGGTGACAATTAAATAACTGCGCATACCCGGAAACCTGTGCTACTGCGAGGCCTGACCAGCCATCTTCAGGAATGCCGAAGTAATCTACCATATGCAGGAATTTCGTTTTGGAGAACTTGCCGAACATGCTGGCGCCATAGCTGTTGTTGCCCCTCCACCAGGTAGGCGCGGGGTATTGGTCCAACATGCCGAAAGTGCGGCGCAGCGTATTCTTAAAGTTCTTGCCGGAGATCAGGTACTGGTTATACTCCACAGAAAAGTCAAAGCCTGCTTCCAGCTCCACGGTTACGTACTGGTAGGCGGATTTCATGGCCTGGGTACGTTTGAAGCTGATGGGGATAAGCGCTTCTGTTTTACCGGCTTTCACGATACATTTTTCCGGATCGATGCTGAAATCGGCTGCGGGCGTATTAGTAGCTGTATCGATTACGCGGAGTTTGAATTTACGGTCAACGGCGGAAGTATCGCCGGTAATGCGGAACGGCATCATGAATTCGCAGGCGGTGGCATCGTCGGAGTAGAACAGGCCGAAGTTGCCCCACATGGTGTCGTTGAGGGCGGCATCCATTTTAGAAGCCGCGAAGTTCATGGCGGTATCCGATTTGCCTGCGCGCTTTACCACAAAGTACATCTGTGGTGTGGAGTTCGGGTTCGGATAACCGGCTATAGGTTGAAAATAGATGGAAGAAGGGCCTGCGTAATCCATCAGTCCTTTTTTCTGACACGCTGAAATGATCAGCGCGGCAATGGCAATGCCGCCTATTATGAAAGAGAATTTTCTCATGATGTTGAATTGATAGTTGAAACAATTAAGGTCTGTGCACAGAGAGTTCGTCGTCCGGAATAGGTACCACATACTTGGCCGGTGTCATCGTGATGTTGGTCGTGGTGTTAGCCGCCGAGCCATCGGTGATGGTTTTGATGTACAGGCGTTTGTAGTAATAAAACAATTGTCCTTCGCCGAAGAATTCCCGCACGTACTCCTTGCGGATCTCGGTGGCGAGTGTAGCGGCAGTGCCAACCGGGAGTGCGACCAGTCCACGCGCGATGCGTACCTTATTCAGGTGGCCAAAAGCGGTGGTGAGATCCTTGCTTAATTCTGCTGCCAGCAGGTACATTTCAGAAGAACGGATGATGGGTACCAGGGTTCTTTTGCTGTACTTATAAAAGGTGCGGAAGCCCGGAAGTGTGCCGTCGGGCGTTACGTTCCATACTGCGGGCATGAAGCGCACATCGGACGTATTGCCTTCATAGGCGGCGTTCAGGTGTGCGAACTGTGGCATCAGCAACGAATACTGGTTGGTGGTATAATTAAAATACGCATCATACGATTGTATCAGTCGTCGCTGGTTTCTGCGGCAAGTAATACGTCGCCGGTGAGGGCGGGGTCATTTACCGGTACGGTGGCGCTGTTGCCGTCGAAAGCAAAGAAGGCGGGTTGCACATCGATCACTTCCTGGGCGGCAGCCATCGCGTTCACTGTATCGCGGCGCCAACTGTATACGCGCGCCTGTAGTGCTTTTACCGCAAAGTAGTTAAAACGGTAGTTACGTTTGGTGAGCCAACTATTATCGCGGTTCCCGGCTTTACCATTGGTTTTTACCGGGTCTTCTTTCAGCAGATCAGCGGCCACGTTCAGGTCGCGTACTAACGAGTCTACCAGTGCATTGGCCTTTAAATAAGGCATGGCGGTAGCGGAACGAAAACTGTAATAGGGAATAGCGGGCAGCACAGAGTCCGCCGAGTTGTATACAGGACCGTATAAACGCAGTAAATCAAAATGCAGGAAGGAGCGCATGGCGATGGCTTCCCCTTTCATGATGTTATAGTCATTGCCGCTGAACAGCGATTCTTTTCCCTTAGCTTCTTCCAGCAGCGTGTTCAGGTTGGCAATCAATTGATAGGTGCCAAACCACAGGCTGGAGAAATGTGATTTTACATCACCACTTGCCCAGCTGTAAATCGTCAGGTTTTTATAGACCCAGGGTTCAAGCTGGTTTTGATAGTAACGATGGGCCAGCACTTCCGGTAGCACCATGTTAGCTTTGCCGCCGTAAAGCGCCTGGGTAGAGAACTTCAGGTATACGCCGTTCAGGTGTGTTTTAAAACCTGTAGATGAATTATACGCTTCTTCATCAGGAATGCTCGTTTCCGGGCGAATGTCGAGGTATTTGTCGCACGCGCCTAACGTGATGCTGATCAACGAAAGGAGTGCTATATATCCGATTTTTCTTTTTTTCATGATAGTGATAGTGTTAGAATGTGGCATTCAGTGAAAAGGAAATAGAACGGGTATACGGGTATTCAATACCGCGTTCGCGACGGATGTTCGATACTCTGAAAATGTCGTTCACATAACCGGTGAGGCGCAAACCCTGCATACCGGCTTTTTCAGCCAGGCCTGACCGTAAAAGTCGTAGGTGAGGGAGCACGATTCGCCAACGAAGTTGGATTCTTCCCGGATAAAGCGGCTGGACATGGGCGTATTCGCAAACGGCTGCGTGATATCGAGTCTTTCCATCGCTTTAAACTGTGCTTTGTCACCCGCTTTTTTCCAGCGGTCGTATAACGCGCGGCGGTCGGCATTCTGACGGGCATACTGGCTGCTGGTGATGTTTTCCACCTTGTTGAACAGTGCGCTGTTGAACTGCTGCGACTTCACCATGTAACGCATGTTGATGTTCATGGACAGGCCGCCGTATTGTACGGTAGTACCGCAAATACCCTGTATAAGCGGGCGGGAGTTGCCTACTTTCAAGATGTCGGCAGGATCGTAGGTAAAGGTTACTTCGCCACCTTTGGTGAGGAACATTTCTTTACCCGTAGTAGGATCAATGCCGAGGGAGCGCTGCCCACAGGTCGTCCGGTTGTCCGCCATCCACATATCGCTCCAAATTCTGGTTGATTTTGCTGTAATCCTGTTTGGATGCCTGGTCGGGCAACGCGCCCTGGTTCAGGCTGTTGAGGATGTCCAGTGCGTTGCCCAGTCCACCGTAAATTGATTTATAGTTGCTGCCGAATACGTTCACTTTCCAGAAGAAACGTTCTTTCGGCCTGGAGAGCAGCGTGCCGGTTACATTAAAATCATAACCCGTGGTGCGCATATTGCCAATGTTGATCACCAGGTCGTTCTCACCTACCGACGGTGCGTTCGGCAGGGTTACTACCATGGGGTCGGTGTTCTTATTGTAATAATTGAAGTTGATGGACAAGCGCTCTTTCAGCAAACGTGCATCGAAGCCGGCATTAAAGTGCAGTGTTTTCTGCCAGGCCAGGTAAGGGTTACCCCATTTGTTCACCATGGTGCCCGCACCAAACTCGTTCAGGAAACCAGTAGCGTAGGTGAGGGACGTGAAGGAATTGTAAGAACCGAAGTTTTGGTTTCCGGGATTACCTAATGAAGCGCGCAGCTTCAGGAAGTTGATCGCGCGGTATTTGGAATTTTTAAACCAGTCTTCATTGTGCACGTTCCAGCCCAGGCCAACTGTCCGGTATCGGTAAAACGACGGGTGCTGCCGAATACCGAAGAACCATCGCGACGGTAAGTTACATCTGCCAGGTATTTGCGGTCCAGTCCGTAATGCACGTTCAGGAAACCACTGATAGCGCGGCGTTCTGTTTTGCTATAGCTGGGATATTGGTCTTCGGGATAGTTGGCGCCATATGCGGGCGAAGTGAAATTGCCTATTGGGAACCCTTCTACCCGGTAGCCGTTCAAAATGGAACCGTTATGTTCGATGGTAGCGCCCGGAACGATGTTGAGTTCGTGACGGTCCCAGGTGCGGCCATAGTTGGCCTGCAGGAAGCCACCGGTAACTGAGACCCCTGGTCTTGTCATTGTCGTAGGAGCTTACGGTTCACCGGGTTGGTGCGAAACTCTACCAACTCAGGTGATCTGAACACTTCCTGTTCGTTGGTTTGCTGCCGCACCATGAATTTAGCTTCCACACGGAAATTATCGTTCAGGTTAAACATCGCCTGCATCTGGTTCTGAAAGCTCTGATTAATAGCCTGGTTGGTAGATGGCAGTTGGGCAATGTACAGCGGGTTCATCGCGGTATCACCGGAATTGCGCATATCCAGTCTTTCTATCAACCATTTATCTTCGGTAGGATGAAGATAGGGGAGCCCCGTTGCGTAAGTAGCGAAAGAGCCGTAGGGCGATTCTTTGGCAGTATAAGTAGCAAACAGGAATTTATTATTGAAAGAGAATTTTTTCGTGCGGTAACTCATGTCCAGGTTGGCGTTGCCGGTGTTGCGGCTTGAACCTTTCATGACACCGGGCAGCTGACCATATTTCAAACCTAAACCAAAACGGAAAGTGTTGTCACCACCATCTGCATACACAGAATAGTTTTTAGACATTACGTTCTTTTTCAGGGGAAAGTCCATCCAGTTGGTGTTAACACCACTTAATACGGCTTCCATGCGGGCATTGTAGATTGAATCAGCCCTGTAGCGGTTTTCAGTAGCGTCCAGCGGATAATTATAATAACCGCTCAAACGGTCGAACTCCATTTTTTCCGCGGCGTTCATCATGTTATAACCGCTGAGATCTGCCCACTGTACAGTGTTATCCAACGTAACTGCTACGTTCATGCGGCCTGCGCGTGGCATTTTAGTATCTACCACTACCACACCATTAGCAGCTTTGGAGCCGTAGATCGCGGTCGCGGCAGCATCTTTCAGGATGGTTACATTGGCAATACGATTAATATCCAGCGCCATGATCGTGGCGACATCGGAATCAAAACCATCAAGGATAAACAGTGGCTGGTTCGGGTCGGCCGCGAGACGATCGCGTACGCCGATCATGCTGGTTTTTCCCTGGATAGACATGTTAGGCAGTACGTTCGGGTTGGAGCCGGCCAGGTTGTTTTCCAGTACGATAAAGGAGGGATCGAGTGATTTTAAACTTTGTACGATGTTCTGGTTGCCGATGGTTTTCAGTTGCTCTCCGGTAAAGGTAGCGGTGGCACCGGTAAAGCTTTCCACCTTACGATTAAAGATGCCGGTGTTTACTACTACTTCACCGAGGCCGGTGGTTTTGCGTACCATGGTTACTTTAATGGACAGGCGGCCGTTCAGCGGTACCTCGCGGGTTTCATAACCGATCATGGAAACAGAGATGATGACTTTATCCGGCACATTACGCAGTTCGAATTCACCATTCGCATCCGTGATGACCCCACGCGATCCGCCGCGTACGATCACATTCGCACCAGGCAAGGGTGAGCCGGATTCGTCCGTTACTTTTCCCTTTACCACTTTTTCCTGCTGCAATACAAAAGGCAGCACGATGGTTGTCTTTTTACGAATAAAAACACTCTTGTCAGATTCCTTCACAAAATAAGTGAGGGACTGACTTTCGAGGAGTTTGTCCGGGGCTTCCTTTAAAGAAGCATTATGGACGTCGATGCTCACGCGGGCAGATTTGTCCAGCAGCTGCTGGTCCCAGAAAAAAGCATAGCCGGTTTGCTCCATTACCTTGTTCAGCGCTACTTCCAGCGGAATATTCCGTACGGAAATATTTACCTGTGAGTAAGACTTTGCGCTAACCTGCATGAGAGCAGCCATTAAGAAAATGGGAATCAATTTCATTGCGTGCCACATTTTGGTTGATAGCATTGGTTTTTGATTTTGGTTACGATCTTGATTAATTGTTATATAACATGGCATAGGCTGGCAGGCGGAAGCAGCTGCAAATGGCCGTTCTCCGCGTTGCAATGCCGCGAAATATCAGTTGTTGATCCTGACTGTTGTGCTGGTAGTTCCCTGTTACTACATCAAATACTCACGTATAACATAGACCATTTCTTCTTTTTCTCACATCTGTTTATACTCCGCGTTCTTCCAAATAATAATAGACCGTAACACTTTGGTTACTTCCTGGAAACATAGATCACGATTCATTCCTTTAACTAACGCTTAATTGCGCGTGTATTTATAACTTCATATTGTGTCCTTATTGTGTGATGATGAGCTTTCTGCCTTCCAGGCGTGTATGTACGCCATTCTCCTCCAAAAATTCGAGGAAGGTTTCGAGCTTCACATTCTGGCTTAACCAGCCACCAAACTTACGTTCCGGCACAGCGCCTGCGAACGTTACGTCCACATCGAACCAGCGTTCTATCTGGCGCATCAGGCTGCGTACGTCGGTGGTGTTGAGTGAAAAGCGGCCGTCTTTCCAGGCGGTAATCTGTTTTACATCCGCACTGTTCACACTCATCTTAGCACCCTGCTCATGAATAGTCGCCATTTTACCCGGTTCCAGCATTACCTGTTCGTTACCGGTTTGTACACGGATGCTGCCTTTTACGAGCAACGCCTGGTGTAACGGCTCATTGTCGTACGCCATGATATTAAACTCTGTACCTAATACCTGTATCGTGCTGCGGGCCGACTTTACCACAAATGGTTTATCTGCATCCGGCGATACCGCGAAATAGGCTTCGCCGGTCAGTTCCACATCGCGTTCGCCACCCGTAAAGGAAGTCGGGAAACGCAGGGAGCTGGCGGCATTCAGCCAAACGGTAGTGCCATCGGACAGGACTACCTTAAATTGTTTACCGCGTGGCGTACTCAGGGTGTGATACACTACGGCCGCATTGCTGTTGGCAACATCATATTTAATGGTGCCGCCCTGCTGCTGCGCCCGCGTTTGCCCTTCGGCGATCACTTCCACCGGTTTTTCTTCCAGTTCTTTGGTGCTGCCGTCGCTCAACGTTAGCATTACTTTATTGGCGCCGGGTTCTGCACGTTCAACGGAACCTGTAGGAGCTTTACGTTGATCGGTATAAATTAGTGCCGCTGCGCCTACACCCAGCAGCAATGCTACGCTGGCTGCAATCGCCAATGCCCTGCGCGGTAGCCGGCGTACGGGGGCAGCCGGTTCTTCGATCGTATGAATCTTTTGCATCACAGCCTCCAGCAGCTCTACGTTTCCATGGGAGACATCCGGCGCCGATTGCGCCATTTCTGCGTACCTCTCCATTACACGCGTATATAACGGTTCATCCGCCTCACGGAGCAAACGGCTTAGTTCGGCCTGTTCTTCCGCAGAGCAGTTGTTGGAAATATATTTCTCCAGTAACGCGCTTATATGTTCGTACGTGCTAGTCATGAGCTATAGTAAGACTGTAGATTATCTAAAAAGAACACCTCTGAAATCAACTTTTTCTAAAAAAATTGACATCAACTTAAAAAAGTGAGTAGTAAAATGACAGGAATGTCCCAGTGGGCGTTATCTTTCAAGTATTTTTTGATGAATTGCACCGCTTCGTATAATTGTTTTTTTACCGCGAATTTGGTGATGTTCAACCGGGCGGCAATTTCATCGAGCGACAATCCCTCTTCTTTATGCAGGCCGTAAATCTGCCTTTTCCGGTCGGATAACAGGCCGATGGCTTTACGGGCTATGCCGTGATATTCAGCAAAAAGAAGATTGTCCTGCACTTCGGAATGATGGGTGCCCTGGTGTAGGCCCAGCTGATCGAGCGCCACCCGTTGCCGCGATTGTTCGGTACGCAGGTCCGATAAGCGGTTGCGGGCCATCATAAATAAATATGCCTGTATGGAACGAACGGAAGTAAGGGTTTCGCGGCGCAGCCAGAGTTTCACAAAAATGTCCCGGATAATTTCATTTGTGTCCGGCTCGGAGAAGCCGCTGAGGGGAAATACAAATAGATACAGTTTCGGCTGATACCGGTGATATACATTGGCAAAAGCCTCTTCATCTCCCTCGGAGAGCCGTTGGAGAAGCGCAGACTCAGATGTCATATGATCCATACTGTTCTCACTAAATTAACCCGCTGTACTTCCTGCGCGATGTTACAAAAACGGCTGACGAATACTCACGCGGCTTCGCTCAGCCCGGATGAAGGTTGCGTGTAAATGTACGTCAAAACAATGCAAATTACAATTTGGAAGCATGCTTGCCCGCCCGGACGCGGGTGGAGTTCACCGGTTCTTTTTGATCCGGATTTACCTGCCAGGTAAGTACTTCGCCGGTTTTCAGCACTTCTACCACGCGGTAGCCATGGTAGGCCGTGCCCCAGTTGCCGCCCACGTGGCCGTCGAAGAAATAGTGCTTATTGCTTTTTTCTTTCACCCCGTCCTGGTCATGATCATGCCCATGGAAAACAGCCACCAGGTTTTCCTGTTTGGCAAACAGTGCCTGCAATTCGGGGCAGTCGATCCCATTGTCCGTCCATTTAAACGGCGTGATGTGCATAAACACGAACAGGCGTTTGTGTTTGGCATATTGCCCGAGCTTTTGAGCAGTCCAGGTCATATCGGGACAAACATACTTCCCCCGACATCCGCGGTGTTAAGGATGAGAAAGGCCGTATCACCCACCGTAAAATCGTGGTGCCAGCCATAGCCAAAGGACTGCTGCCAGTTGGTTTCGGGCACCTTATCGTGGTTGCCGTGCGTTACGTAGTAAGGCATCAGTAACTTGTCCCATGCGGTTTTTACGGCCGGGAAGAAGTCGGGGTTATCGTGAAACAGGTCGCCATTCACGACGGAAAAATCCAGTTTACGTTCCTTGTGCAGTTCATTCAGCAGGCCGGCCATTTGGGCGTGGTGCTGCTCAAACGGGGTGTTGGCCTGTCCATAATGGCCATCGCTCACCAGGGCAAAGCGCAGTACCACATCTTCTTTGCGTGGCAGGCGGAAATCTGTTGCGGCAAAGGCTTGCAAAGTATTACCCGCCCCGATCAGGAGCATGCTTTTCAGGGAATGGCCAAGGAATTTTCTTCTGGATATCATACGATGTATTGAAAGATATACTACAATTTACGCCAATGCGTCCTAATATCTTATCAACCTAATAAAAAACGCTCCCCGGGCCGGAGAGCGTTCTTAAAAAAGTAAGCTGGTAGCAGGTTATACCACTTTTACTAATATGTTATTTTTCTTCCCTTTCTGGAAGAGGATGTATTTGCCGTTAATGAGCGCTTCGCCGGTGATCTTGATATCTACCGTGCCCACTTTGGTATTGTTCATGCTAACCCCGCCACCCTGGATCATTTTCCGTGCTTCGCCCTTGCTGGGGAATACTTTGGCATCGGCCAGGAAAGATACGATGTCTTTACCTGCAGCAATGTCCTCCGCGGTTACTTCTACCTGCGGAACACCCGCCATTTGTTGCAGCAGTTCTTCTTCGCTCATGGCCTTCAGCGCTTCCGCAGAAGGGCCTTTGCCAAACAATGTTTGCGTAGTCTGTTCCGCCCGGGCATAAGCATCGGCGCCGTGGATAAAGGTAGTTACCTCTTTGGCCAGGCGTTTTTGCAGGAACTTCAGGCCGCGGTCTTTATCATGTTCCGCGATAATCGCGTCAATTTCTTCTTTCGGGAGAAAGGTGAAGGTTTTGATGTACGACACTGCATCTTCGTCCGTGGTTTTAATCCAGAACTGGTAAAACTCGAAAGGCGATGTTTTGTTCGCATCGAGCCAGATGTTTCCGGATTCGGATTTGCCAAACTTGGTACCATCTGCCTTTTTCACGAGCGGACAGGTAAATGCGAAGGCTTCGCCGCCGGCTTTGCGGCGGATGAGCTCTGTACCGGTTACGATATTGCCCCATTGGTCGGAGCCGCCCATCTGCAGTTTAATATTTTTATGTTGATGCAACCAGTAGAAGTCATATCCCTGGATCAGCTGGTAGGTGAATTCAGTAAAGGACATGCCGTTATCACCTTCGAGGCGCTTTTTCACGGAGTCCTTGGACATCATATAATTTACAGTGATGTGTTTACCCACGTCGCGGATGAAATCCAGGAAGGTGAAGTCTTTGAACCAGTCAAAGTTATTCAGCATTTCGGCGGCGTTAGGTTTCGCCGGATCGAAATCCGAGAAGCGCTCCAGCTGTGCTTTAATACCGCGCTGGTTGATCAGCAGGGTTTCTGCATCCAGCATTTTTCTTTCTTCTGCCTTAAAAGAGGGGTCGCCCACCACGCCGGTAGCGCCGCCAACGAGCGCAAAGGGCTTATGTCCGGCCTTTTGCAGGTGTACCAGCAGCATAATGGGGACCAGGCTGCCCACGTGCAGCGAATCCGCTGTAGGATCAAAGCCGATATAGGCGGAGGTCATTTCTTTATTGAGTTGCTCCTCCGTTCCGGGCATCATATCCTGTATCATGCCCCGCCAGCGTAATTCTTCTATCAGGTTCATCTGTTCATTAAAATTTGTGCAAACGTACGGCATTTCGTCGAAAGATAACAGCAGCGCTACACCCTCGGCTTCCAGGGAATTTCGTTCACACCCAGCTCATGGGCCAGGAACCGGCTCAGCATAAAAGATAATCGCTTAAGCGGTTGAGGTATTTAAGCACCAGTGGCTCTAAGAACATGTCCTGCTCCTGCATGGCCACACACAACCTTTCGGCGCGACGGCAAACACAGCGCGCAATGTGTGCAGTGGATACAGCAACATGGCCGCCGGGGAGGATGAAGGACTTCATCGGCTCCAGCTGCGCGTCCATTCTGTCCATCGTATCTTCCAGCAGCTGCACGTCTGATTCATGCAGGTCGGGGATCTTCATTTTGGTGTCTTTATCCGGGTCGCAGGCCAGCGACGAGCCGATGGTGAACAGGCGGTCCTGTATTTCCTTCAGCATTACTTTCGTTTCCGGGTTAAAGGTATGATCGTTCACCAGGCCAATGTAGGAGTTGAGTTCGTCTACTGTGCCGTAGGTTTCAATACGGATGTGGCTTTTAGACACTTTCGTGCCGCCAATCAGCGAGGTCTTTCCTTTGTCGCCTGTTTTGGTATATATCTTCATGGCCATAATGGATGCGATTTCTGGCAAACCTACTATAAAAAACAAAAGGAGCCTTGTTGGCTCCTTTCTTTATGTTGATGTGTTACTTCGTCATTAATGTACACCCGCCAGCGCCCTGTTATTCAGCTTGTCGGACTCGATCAGTCCATCGCGCAGGCGTACTACGCGTAATGCGTGGTCGGCGATGTCTTCTTCGTGGGTTACCAGTACCACAGTATTACCGCCGGCATGGATGCGGCCGAAGATTTCCATGATCTCTACAGAGGTTTTGGTATCCAGGTTACCGGTGGGCTCATCCGCCAGTATCAGCGAAGGGTCGTTTACCAGGGCGCGGGCAATGGCCACGCGTTGGCACTGACCACCGGAAAGCTCGTTGGGTTTGTGTTTGTAACGTTGTCCCAAACCTACCTTTTCGAGCATCATCATGGCTTTTTCGTCGCGATCGCGTTTGTTGATGCCTGCGTAGATCAGGGGCACGGCTACATTTTCGAGGGCAGAGAGGCGCGGCATCAGGTTAAACTGCTGGAACACGAAGCCTATCTCCTTATTGCGCACCCGGGCCAGGGCGTCGTCTTCCATGGTGGATACGTCGTGGCCGCTGAGTACATATTTACCACCGGTGGGCGTATCGAGGCAGCCCAGAATATTCATCAGCGTGGATTTGCCGGAACCGGAAGGCCCCATCAGCGCGACGTATTCATTCTTCAGGATGTCGAGGGATACGCCTTTAAGCACAGGCAATTCATTTTTGCCGATGAAATAGCTTTTGATGATCTCTTCGAGATGTATAACTGCCTGTGACATAGTTACTTCTTAATTACTTTGGGTACTTTAAAATATTGATCGTCGGCCGAAGGTGCGTTTTTAAGGCCCTCTTCGCGGGTTATTACGGGTTTTACAATATCCTCACGCAGTACGTTCACATCGGAAGTCATGTGCAGCAGGGGAGCAACATTGGAGGTATCCAGTTCTCCCAGTTTTTCCACGAAGGTGATCATCCGCTGAAGATCTTCGCGAATGCCCACGCGCTCTTCTGCGGAGAATTCGAGCCGGGCAAGATTAGACAACTGCGCAATCAATGTGTCATTCACTTCCATAAAGTCAAATAAATAGAAAAATATTAAAATATTATTGGTAATTATGCTTATACCTCAAAAATAGGGATAAACGGTGACGTTCTTGTTACGGAAGATGCTTATATATTGTTAATTCCATAAAGAACGTCTAAACGGCTTGCTTCGTACTTTTTATTAATTTGCGGCCCAATATGGCAACTGGAAAAGAAATTGTAGTGAGTGGCATCCGGTCCACAGGCTACCTGCACCTCGGTAATTATTTCGGCGCGATCCGCAACTTCCTGCGCATGCAGGAGGAGTTTAACTGTTATTTCTTTGTAGCAGACTGGCATTCGCTGACCACGCATCCCGATCCGAAAGATCTGAGGGGTAATGTATATCGTGTGCTGGCGGAAAACATCGCTTCGGGTCTTGATCCGGAGAAGGTGACGTTGTATGCGCAGAGTGATCTGCCGGAGATCGCGGAGCTGTATTTGTTGCTGAATATGTTGGCGTATATGGGGAGCTGGAAAAGGTGCCTACGTTTAAAGACAAAGTACGCCAGAATCCTAATAATGTGAATGCCGGGTTGTTAACTTATCCAGTATTGATGTCTGCCGACATTTTGATTCATCGTGGGGTGAAAGTACCTGTAGGTAAAGACCAGGAGCAGCATCTTGAAATGGCGCGCAACTTCGCAGGCAGGTTCAACAGCCGTTACGGCGAATTGTTTCCCGAGCCAATGGCCTTTAACTATGGCGATAACCTGATTAAAATACCGAGTCTCGATGGCGCCGGCAAAATGAGCAAAAGCGAAAACGAAATGTCTACGCTGTATCTTGCCGATACTGACGAATTGATTCGCAAAAAAGTAATGAGAGCCAAAACGGACAGCGGGCCTACCGAACCCGGTACACCTATGCCCGATTATATAGAAAACCTGTTCCTGCTCATGAAGCTGGTTTCGGCACCGGATACCGTAAAATTCTTTGAAGACGCATATAATGGCGCTTCTATACGTTATGGTGATATGAAAAAACAAATGGCGGAAGATATGGTGAACTTTATTGCGCCTATCCGCGAAAAAGCGAAAGCAATACAGGAGGACAGCGAGTACCTTCAGAAAGTACTGAAGCAGGGCGCTGAAAAAGCCCGTGAGAGTGCGTCTAAAACCATCGCGGAGGCCCGTCGTTTGATCGGTATCCATTACTATTAATTCAATCATCACTATTCCCCCATATGCATGGCAAAAAATAAGATCAGGCACATCGCCGTGGCCGGCAATATCGGCGCCGGTAAAACTACACTTACTGAAATGCTGGCAAAGCATTACCGGTGGACGGCAGAATTCGAGGACGTGGAGCACAACCCGTACCTGAACGACTTTTATGAAGACATGCCCCGCTGGTCTTTTAACCTGCAGATTTACTTCCTGCACAGCCGCCTCAAGCAGCTGGTGGAGATACAACATGGCCGTGATGTGGTGATCCAGGACCGCACCATTTACGAAGATGCGCAGATCTTCGCGCCCAACCTGTATGAAATGGGGTTGATGACGAAGCGCGACTTCGACAACTACTTCAACTTTTTCGAAACGTTAAAGAGCATGGTGCGTCCGCCCGATTTGCTGATTTACCTGCAGGCATCTGTACCTACCCTGGTAGCGCAGATCCAGAAACGTGGCCGTGAGTACGAAGAAAACATCCGGCTCGATTACCTCAAACGCCTCAACGAATACTACAACGCCTGGATCGAAAAATACAAGGAAGGTCCTTTGTTGATCATAGACGTAGATAAAAATAAATTTCCGGAAAATGAGCAACATCTGGGTGAAATCATCTCCCGCATTGATGCCGAGCTGTTCGGTCTTTTTTAATTTTTTTGTTGATAGATTTTGTGCTACCTTAATTGTAGCGCATCTGGATTCTCCAGTTTAGCCAGATAGACATTTTATAAGTGCGTTTGTTTCCCATTCCCTGCGCATTGTTTTTAACCCGCAGTTAGCCCACTGCATAAATTTTTCTTTTACTTTCTGATGAAAAACCTTTTATGGTGTTGCGTGTGCATGGCATGCGTACAACTCGTTTTTGCGCAAAGCGCAGATCCGTGACTTCCCGCGTATCACGGCACGTCATTTTCTCCTTCGAACATGGTATCCAGGCCGGCGGTATTACCGCAGGTAAAATCACCGTTAGCCGGTGTGCAGGCCTTTGAACAATTTATGTTGAAGGAGTTGCGAGCTTATACCTTGTTTGCCGTTATTCCCTCGGCTACGGGCGCTTTTGGATGCCTGTTGATGAGCAGTGGCAGTGTCTTGTATGGCGCACAGCGTTACGGTCTGGCTTATGGCCGGTCATTGGGCGAAAAGCTCAATATCGGTTTGGGATTCGACTACTTCTCAGAACGGGCGCAAGGTTATGAGAAGATGCAGTCGGTCGCAGTGAATGGTGGTCTGCTCGTACATTTAACGCGGCAGGTACACGCCGGCTTCCATCTTTTTTATCCGGTTGATGTGTGGCTTCCATTACAGTATCTCGCCGGCCTGGCTTATGATGCTTCTCAACAGTGTCGCTTAAACATTGAATTGCGCAAAACGGGGGATGCGCCGCCTGTTGCGGCATGTTCGTTAGAGTACAGCCCATTGCGGCAGTTCAGTTGTATGATTGGGTTAGCGACGCAGCCACAGCTGCATTACATGGGCATCGTTTGTCGCAAAGGACAGATCAGCGCGGGTGTGACCGGCAGTTATCACCCGCAGTTAGGCATCACTCCAAACCTGATGATCGTATGGCAGCAAAAGCCGGAGTAATGTTAATGGCATGCCTGGTGTGGACAGGTATCCTGTACGCGCAGGAGGAATTGCAGCAGGAAATACAGGCAGCGATGGAATTACAGGCAGAAGAAGGTGTGCCGGTAGAGGATGATGCGCAATGGCAACTGCTACAATCGTATTTAAAGCATCCCCTGGATTTGAACCGTGCGGACGAGGGGGATTTGCAGGCGATGGGCGTATATGACGCCGTTGCAGGTCACGTCGTTCCTGCAGTATAGAGAGGGCTGTGGCGCCTTGCGAAGTATTTATGAACTGCAGGCGGTGCCAGGTTGGGACCTCCCGTTAATCCGACGTTTAATTCCCTACATCCGGGCGGGTGATGAGGGCAATGTCATGGAGTATGGGCGAAGAGGCGAGCACTCGGTATTGTGGCGCCATACACATCCTCCGCGTATGCCGGATGGGTATGAAGGTAGTAGCGATAAATTAATGTTCCGTTACCGTTACAGCCTGCCGGGCCATGCCAGCTGGGGCGTTACGGCTGAGAAGGATGCTGGTGAACAGTTTTTCGGCGGTGCACAGAAGAAAGGCTTTGATTTTTACAGTGCACATTTATTTGCGGCGAAGGTGAAGGGGATATACGCATTGGCATTAGGCGATTATGTGGTGAACATCGGGCAGGGTTTAATACAATGGCATTCAATGGCGCTGGGTAAAGGTTCTTCGGTGATGCAGGTAAAGCGGGAGGGTGAAGTATTGCGGCCTTATACTTCGGCGGGTGAATATTATTTCTTTCGTGGCGCGGGCATCACGTTAAAGTATAAACGATGGGCTGTTACAACGTTTACATCCTATCGTAAGCTGGACGCCAGTGCGGATAGTACAGGCATATCCGCGCTATTGGTCACTGGTTATCATCGGGATAGTGCGGAGCTAAGCAAACGTAATCGTGTGCGTTTGTTCACTGCAGGAGCTTGCCTGCAATATCATATGCCTGATGGGCATGTTGGTATTAATGTGGTCACGCATCGGTTGTCTGCGAATTTATTACCGGAAACCACTTTGTACGGGAAGTTTGCGATGACCGGTAGTAACATTATGAATGCGAGTGTCGATTACACGAAAGGGTATCGTAATGTGCATTTGTTCGGAGAACTTGCGATAAATAGCAGTGGGCAATGGGCGGGGGTGCAGGGAGTGCTGGCGAGTGTGGGGCCGCAGGTGGATGTGTCGCTGGTGTACAGGCGGTTTGCGCGGGCTTATACGGCGCTTTATCCGAATGCTTTTGCTGCCAATTCCAAACCGGTAAATGAAAGTGGTTTATATATGGGATTATCGTTAAAACCCGCCCCTCGTTGGGAAGTGTCGGCATATACTGACCTTTGCCGGTTTCCGTGGTTAAAATATCGCGTGAATGCGCCGGGTACTGCGATGGATGCATTGGTGTTGGCGGTCTGGCGGCCATCGAAGCAGGTGGAAACGAGTTGGAGATATACCTGGCGGGAGCAGGGATTGAATGAAACGGGGATGGCGGCCTTGCCTTATGTGGGACGGGTGCGGACGGAGAACCTGCGTTGGCATACGGAGATGAAAGTGGGGGCAAACTGCACATGGCGGGCGAGGGTAGAGGTGAACCGGCGGGAGAGAGAGACGGCCACCGCACATGGTTGGCTCGCATACCAGGAATGTCAGTGGCGGCTCACTGGTACGCCTTTCCGGCTCGGTGGTCGTGTGACGCGCTTCGATGTACAGGGAGAAGGCAACGGTCTTTATGCATCCGAAAACGGGCTGTTGTACGATTATGCAGTGTCCCGTTTTTCGGGAAGCGGATGGCAATGGTACCTGAATGTCCAGTATCGTTTATCGAAAGCGGTGACGTGTTGGTTTCGTATACATCAAACTTCGGAACAACGAGTCAGGCAACCATTGTTATGGCAATGGCAGGTGATCGGGCGTTGGTGAATAAAACCGTTGAAATACTGGTCGGTAGTGGACTTACATGAACGGCTCGCCACCCGGCGTATTTTCGCCAGAAACGTCTGGTTCTAAAGGCCATCTCCCTGCGATTTAAGGAAATTATGCTTTTTTAAGATGGTATTCTTAATCATCTTAACACATAAATTCCTTGTTGCTAAAGGCTTATCATTACGTGTAACACTGGTACTCCTTATTAATGCTAAAGGTTAACATAAGTTTAACTAAATTTTTTTCTGTAGATAAAAAATTGCTACATTGTGTATGTCAACCAAAATCTAAATCTTCTATGAGAAAGACACCAATCTTTTTCACCATGTTTGTGGTGAGCATCGATCTGGCTTACGTCCAATGCAGCCAGAGGATTAGAAAAACCGAACAAAGGCGCTATAGCTCGTCCGTCATCAGCATCAATTCAAAATTGCAGTAATACTGTTAGCCAAAATCATCAGCGCAAATCTGTATATACAATACCATTAGCCAGTAACCAAAAGAACTCAACAGGCCGTTTCCGTTTTAGTGATAGAAAAATGTGCTCCTGTGAATTTGTATATGACAATTTAGACAAGGCAATGATCCGTGCCCGTTGTTGGGGGCATATAATCGATTTTTAACCATTAAATCAAGCGCACGTAACCGATATTATTTCGAGGAAAGCGGTTTCCTCCCGCATTAAGTATAGTCATCCAAAATCTGAATTTTTTATATCATCCAAAATCTGAATCTCAATGAAGAAGGCGTTACTCCTTTTCACCATGCTCATGGTGGGTATCGGCCTGGTTTTCGCACAAAAACGCCAGTGTCGGGTACGGTAACCGGGGAAGATGGAGCTCCCATCCCGTTTGCCACAATTCAAATCAAAGGGACCACGAGCGGTACGACCGCCGATCAAAACGGACAATTTACCATCGAGGCTGCGCCCGATGCAGTGCTGGTTATCCGCAGTGTTGGTTATTCCACTAAAGAAATCAGCACAGGTACATCCGCCCGCGTTGCTGTCACGCTGCTCTCCGATGCAACAGGGCTGCAGGAAGTGGTCGTTACGGCGCTGGGTGTTCAGCGCAAAAAGAATGAACTGCCGTACTCCGCACAAAGCGTGCGCGGAGAAGACATCAGTAAAACCCGCGACGCGAATTTTGTGAACTCATTGTCGGGCAAAGTGTCCGGCCTCGAAATTCGCCGGAACAACAGCATGGGTGGTTCTACCAACATCGTGTTGCGTGGCGCCAAGTCCCTGTTGTACAGTAACCAGGCGTTGTTCGTGGTCGACGGTGTGCCCGTGGATAATTCCAACACCAACGACAACAACCAGACCACCGGTCGTGGTGGATATGACTTCGGTAACGCGGCGGCAGACATCAACCCGGACGATATTGAATCGCTTAACGTGCTGAAGGGCGCCGCTGCGGCAGCGCTCTATGGCTCACGGGCAGCCAACGGGGTGGTGATGATCACGACTAAACGGGGCTCCCGCGGTGTTGGCGTTACCGTAAATGCTGGTGTTAATTGGGGACTTGTTGATAAAAGCACTTTCCCCAAATACCAGACGAGATATGGTGCAGGCTACAACCCTGTCACGCTCTATGAATCGCCCGATGGCTTTTTCCTGTACCGCGACATGAATGGTGACGGCACCAAAGATCTTGTAGTGCCATTAAGTGAAGATGCCTCTTTCGGAAAAGAATTCGATCCTGCATTAATGGTCTACGATTGGACAAGCCTTACACCCACGATGCCATCTTATGGAAAGCCGCGTCCATGGGTAGCGGGCAAAAACGATCCGCTTACTTTTTTGAGGACGCATTCTCTACCAGCAATAGTGTGATGGTCGACGGGGCAAACGACAAAGGATTCTTTAAACTCGGTTATACGAAGAATACAGAGAAAGGTATCCTGCCCAATAGTCGGATCAACAAAGATATTATCAACCTTGGTACTTCGTACAACATTACGCCGAAACTTACCGCCGGTGCTTCCATGAACTTTTCGCGTGTTAGAGGTACCGGTCGCTATGGTACTGGCTACGATTCTAAAAACGTAGCCACAAACTTCCGCCAGTGGTGGCAAACGAATGTCGACGTCAAAGAACAGAAAGAAGCCTACTTCGCAGAACGTAAAAATGCCACATGGAATTTTGCCAGTCCAACGAACCTGAACCCGATTTACTGGGACAATAACTACTTCGTTCGCTACGAAAACTATGAGAATGACGATCGCTTCCGCTACTTCGGCAATGTGAGTCTTACTTATCACATTACCGACTGGCTGGATGTACTGGGCCGTGTTTCGCTCGACTCTTACGACGAACAACAGGAGGAGAGAATGGCTAAGGGTAGTGTGGATGTATCCAACTATTCCCGCTATAACCGCACTTTCCGCGAGTATAACTACGACCTGATGGCGAACTTCAATAAAGATCTTTCCGAGGATTTTAATTTGAAAGCGCTCGCCGGTTTAAATATCCGCCGTACAAAAATTGAGTCGGTATTTGCGGAAACAAATGGAGGGCTTGTAATCGATCGCCTGTATTCCCTCGCGAACTCCCTCAATAGCATTGCGCCGCCGACAGAAACTTATTCCACGCTGGGTGTGGATGGTATCTTCGCCAGTGTAAGCCTGGGTTACAAGGGGTTCCTCTTCCTTGATCTGACAGGCCGCCGGGACGAATCATCGTCGCTGCCGGATAACAACAATACGTACTATTATCCTTCCGCTTCTCTCGGACTGTTGTTTTCCAAACTGCTGCCGGATGTAACCTGGCTTAGTTACGGTAAAGTGCGCGCCAACTATGCCGAAGTCGGCAATACTGCGCCGGCAAAAAGTTTGAAGGATACTTATGATAAACCGACCAGCTTCGATGCGATTACGCTATTCTCACTGCCACTCCGGAAGAACAACCCGGACCTGAAACCGGA
The DNA here is from genome assembly GCF_023156195.1 of Chitinophaga sedimenti. Lineage (GTDB taxonomy): Bacteria > Bacteroidota > Bacteroidia > Chitinophagales > Chitinophagaceae > Chitinophaga > Chitinophaga sedimenti. Next base: position 3,714,357 of record NZ_JAKUKA010000001.1, on the reverse strand, counting down.
AAGGACAAAGAGCTTTGAAACAGGGGTGGAACTGGCTTTTCTGGATCATCGCTTTGGGCTTGATGTTACTTATTACCGCCAGAACTCCACCGACCAGATATTTCCTGTCACCATTTCTTCCGCCACCGGTTACGAATCCAAGTTTGTGAATGCAGGTGACGTCGAGAATAAGGGTGTTGAGTTATCGGCATATGCCACGCCGGTGCGCACGACGGATTTTTCCTGGACGATTAATGTGAACTGGTCACGTAACCGCAACAAAGTATTGCGGCTGTTCGAAGATTCTAAAAACCTGCAGCTGGCCTCTTTTCCCGGAGGGGTTACACTGAATGCCGCGCTGGATGAGCCGTATGGAACTATCCGCGGTCGTAATTTCGTGTACAATGAAAAGGGACAGAAGCTGGTGGATGACGATGGCTTCTATCAACGTACCCCGGGCGCGAACGAAATTATCGGGAATGTAAACCCCGACTGGATCGGTGGTATTGGCACCACGCTTCGCTACAAAGGTTTTACGCTCGGTGCTTTGGTGGATGTGCGTAAGGGAGGCGACGTGTTCTCGCTCGATATGTATTATGGTCTCGCCACCGGTTTACTGGCCGAAACCGCGGGCAATAACGAACTTGGAAAACCTGTTCGCAGTGCCGCCGCAGAAGATGGTGGAGTTATTTTTCCGGGTGTGGACGACGAAGGTAAAGTCAATGATAAGCGCGTAACCGTGGGATACGGTACCCTCGGCTACAGCAGAAATCCGACTGCAGCTTTTGTGTACGACGCGAGTTATGTAAAACTGCGTGAATTGTCGCTCACTTATAGTTTCCCCCAGGTGTTGATGGCCGAGGATTAAAGGCATAAAGGGGATCGATGTATCCCTGCTGGGCCGTAATCTCTGGATCATTCACAAAAACCTGCCATATGCGGATCCCGAAGACAACCTGAGCTCGGGTAACCTCCGGGGATACCAGGTGGGCAGTTATCCTACCACCCGCAATATTGGCTTTAACCTGAAACTAAGATTCTAAAACTGACGATCATGAGAAAGCTTATCATATTCATCGGGATTGTTACGCTGGCTGCCTGCAGCAAAGACCTTACCGGTCTGAATGACGATCCCAAGAACCCGACCGATGTGCCGTCGTATACCCTCTTCTCCAATGCGCAGAAGAACCTCGCGAACGTGATGACTACACCCAGCGTGAATATCAATATCTTCCGGCTACTCTCCCAACAATGGGCGCAAACGACTTATACCGACGAAAGTCGTTACGACCTTGGCACCCGAAACATTCCGCAAACCTTCTGGAATACGATTTATCGCGACGTATTAGCCGATTTGCAGGAGGCTAAAAAGTTGGTCATCGCCGATGCCGGCTACAGTGACGAAAAGGAACGCCGGAACGAACTGGCCATTGCCGATGTAATGCAGGTGTATGCCTTTTCGGTGTTAGTGGCCACTTTTGGAGACGTCCCATACTCCAGGTCGCTGGATTATACTGTTGGTGCACCGGAATACGACAAACAGGCGGATATAGTCTCCGACCTCATTCTTCGTCTGGATTCCTCCATTGCAGCGATGGACGTGTCGGTTGCCAGTTATGATGACGCCGATATCGTTTACGGGGTGAAGTCGAAGACTGGAAGCGTTTCGCCAACACCTTGAAATTAAAACTCGGCATTCTGCTTGCCGATGTCGACGCCGCCAAGGCAAAGAGCACTATAGAAAGTGCCTGGGCCGGTGCATTTACAGAAAATAGCCATAATGCAACGTTTAAGTATTTGTCGGTGCCCCCTAATACCAATCCGGTGTGGGTAGAATTGATCCAGAGCAATCGTAACGACTTTGTGGCGGCTAATACCATGGTGGATATTATGAATGCCCGGAGTGATCCCCGCCGGCAATACTATTTCAGTTCGGTAGATGGCAGTAATTACCTCGGCGGTATTTACGGTTCCGGTAACTCGTACGACTCTTACTCACATGCTTCCGCGAAAATCACCGAGCCGTCGTTTGAAGGATTGTTCCTCGACTACGCGGAAGTTGAATTTATATTGGCAGAAGCCGTTGAAAGAGGGTTTAACGTTGGCGGAACCGCGGCCTCCCACTACAATAAGGGAGTAACTGCCTCCGTAACTTACTGGGGTGGGACGGACGCTATTGCCCAGCATATTTGCTACAGGCAAATGTGGCGTACGCCACCGCTCCCGGTAACTGGAAAGCTAAAATAGGTATACAGCAATGGCTGGCCTACTACAACCGGGGCTTCGATGCCTGGGTGGAATGGCGTCGCCTTGACGCGCCGGTTTTTAATATCCCCGACGGGTTGAAGGCGACGGATATTCCGATGCGTTATACGTACCCGGTCACGGAGCAGAATATTAATACGGTCAACTACGATAAGGCATCGGTATCCGTCGGTGCCGACGAAGTCGGCATCAAGTTATTCTGGGACCGTTTCTGAACTATTTTCCGGATGATGGTATAGATGATTCAGATTCCGATTTTGATTGACACTTTCGATCATCTATTGGCAGGCCCTCGGTAGAGGGCTTGCCTCGTTCGCGGAAATGCTTACTGGCAAGGGGCTTTAACATTGCCTTAACTTTTTTCAGCAGCAGATGAACAAATTGGTTTAAATTGGAAAATTGACAACCAAAATATCGATCGTTTATGATAATCTAACCAGGGAGCCGGATGCTATTTTAATGCATCAGCATCTCTTTCGAAAAAAGAGGCCTCAAATCCGGGGTCTCTTTTTTACTTTTGTGCTTTCTTAAACTGTACATGATGGAAAATCAAAATGAGCAGCAACTCAATATTGAGCTGACTGAAGAAGTGGCGGACGGTACATATGCGAACCTGGCGATCATTACACATTCGCCTACTGAATTTGTGCTGGACTTCATCAATGTAATGCCGGGCTTGCCGAAGGCAAGGGTTAAATCCCGGATGATACTGGCGCCTCAGCATGCCAAAAGGCTGATGAAAGCGCTGATAGACAATGTGAAAAAATACGAGGCTGCACATGGTACCATCCAGGATGGTGAGCCTGTATCTGTGCCGTTAAATTTTGGCGGTCCTACAGCACAAGCCTGATTATCATATATTTAAAGCAAGAAGGAAACGTTATTCGACCGAATGGACCAGCTTTTTCTTACGATCATCTTCGATCCTTTACACGCGACGTATTCCTGAAAATGGGTTGTTCCCAGGCGCATGCCGATCTTGCCAGCGAGGTGTTGGTGTCGGCAGACTTGCGAGGCGTAGATTCCCACGGTGTGGCCCGGCTTTCCGGATACATTCGCCTGTGGGAAGCCGGCCGTATTAATCCTACACCCAATATCCGCATCGTACACGAAACGCCCAGCACGGCAGTAGTGGACGGTGACGGTGGTCTGGGGCTCGTAGTAGCCCCCTTCGCCATGCAGGTGGCGATTGATAAAGCCCGCAACGTGGGTAGCGGTTGGGTGAGCGTGAAACATTCCAACCACTTCGGGATTGCCGGCTACCATGCCATGAAGGCGTTGGAGCATGATATGATCGGTATGGCCATGACCAATGCCAGTCCCCTGGTGGCGCCGACTTTTGCGAAGGAAAGGATGCTGGGTACCAACCCTATCGCGGTGGCGATCCCGGCAGGTGAGCAGCCCCCTTCGTGGCCGACTTTGCTACAACGACCGCAGCCAACGGTAAACTGGAAATTCTCCAGCGCAAAGATCAGGAGACGCCAACCGGCTGGGTGCAGGACAAGGAAGGAAATACATCCACTAATCCGCACGAGCTGAAATCTGGTGGAGCGCTGCTCCCCCTCGGCGGCGACCGTGAGCACGGCAGCCATAAAGGATATTGCCTGGGCGCCGTTGTGGATATCTTTTCCGCGGTACTGTCCGGAGCAAATTATGGTCCGTGGGCGCCGCCATTTGTAAGTTTTTTACCTTTGCCTCCCAATCCGGTAGGTGAAGGGTTAGGGCACTTCTTTGGCGCCATGCGTGTGGATGCTTTCCGCCCGGCGGATGAGTTTAAGACGCACATGGATACATGGATCAGCCGTTTTCGCAGTACAGTACCTGTGAGCGAAGAGCAGCCGGTGCTGATTCCCGGTGATCCGGAACGGGAGATGGCGGCGGAACGTATCCATTCCGGTATTCCTTTATTGTTACCAGTGGTAAAGGATTTGAGGGAGGTCGCCACTAAATTTGAACTTGATTTCTAAGTAATACATAGATAGCTGATAAAAAATGAAAATTTTAAAATTTGGCGGTACCTCAGTTGGTAAACCTGAGCGTATGCATGCCGTAGCAAAGTTGATCACTGCAGACCAGGACCCCAAAATCGTGGTACTGTCTGCCTTATCGGGCACCACAAACGCCCTCGTGGAAATTGGCCAGTCACTTTCCGAGGGTAAAAGGACCAGGCGAAGCAGCAGATCGACAAGCTGGAGGCGCATTACCGCGCTTTCTGCAATGAGCTGGTAAAGCAACCTGCAGGACAGGCTGCCGCCAAAGCTATCGTTGATGAGCATTTCGAGTTCCTGAACATCATCCTCAAAATCTCTTTCAACGAGGCACTTAACAAAGATCTTCTGGCGCAGGGCGAACTATTGTCTACGAAGCTGTTCTGCGTATTCCTCGAGGAGGCAGGTGTGGAAGCCACGCTGGTGCCCGCGCTCGACTTCATGAGCATCGACGAATACGAGGAGCCGGAAATTCCCCGTATTAAAACGAAACTGTCTGCCCTGCTTGAAAAACACGGTAACAAAGGGGTTTTCGTTACGCAGGGTTATATTTGCCGCAACGCCAGAGGCGAAGTGGATAACCTGAAACGTGGCGGCAGTGATTACTCTGCTTCCCTGATCGGTGCAGCTATCCAGGCGAAGGAAGTGCAGATCTGGACAGATATCGACGGCATGCATAACAATGACCCTCGTGTAGTGAAAAAGACTTTCCCTATTGAGCAGTTGTCGTTCGACGAGGCAGCCGAGCTGGCATATTTCGGCGCCAAAATCCTGCATCCGGCCTCTATCTGGCCCGCGCAGCACTTCAATATTCCAGTGAAGCTGTTGAACACGATGCAGCCCGAAGCAAAGGGTACCATCATCACAGAATTGCCCAGTGGTGACGGTGCGAAAGCGATAGCTGCAAAAGATGGCATCATTGCGATCAAGATCAAGTCCAGCCGTATGCTGCTGGCTTACGGCTTCCTGCGTAAAATCTTCGAAGTGTTCGAAAAATACCGCACGCCAATCGACATGATCACCACTTCAGAAGTGGCAGTTTCCATTACTATCGATAACCAGACGCATCTCGATCAGATACTGAAAGAGTTACAGCCCTTCGGTACCGTTGAGCTGGACCATCACCAGGCAATCGTTTCGATCGTTGGTAACGAGGTGGCAGCTACCCCGTCCATCCTGAAGAAACTGTTCGATTGCCTGAACGAAGTGCCTTTACGTATGATTTCGTACGGCGGCAGCAGGCATAACATTTCCATCCTGGTGGGCGGTCAGTATAAAGATAAAACCCTGCAGTTGCTGAACAAAGGCTTGTTCAACCTCGAGTAATCGTTTAAAATATTTTCCCGATGCCGTAGTAACCTGGTTGCTACGGCATTTTTGTGTAATAGCATTGTTGTCGCTGCAGTGAGCGAAGCACTGCGGCTGAAATAGGAAACAAAAGCTGGTGGCAACTTTCTTTAATTTTTACTCCCCGCATGTTGGTGGCGACATACGGTCACGTGTTACACGACAGGCTCGTATAAACTTTCCCTGACATGGAGACCCGGTTTGTTTCCAGGCTCCATGTTTGGGAATATGTGATAAATAATCTCTTGGAATATATGCAGGGGGCTAATCCTTCATTTTTTCTTCAGCATGCTAACCTGTTCCTGCAGATGCGTCACAACGCTGGCCAGGTGGTTAACACTTACACGCTGTTGCTGAGCAATTTTCTGGATAATAGCATCTGTTTGCCATACTTCCAGTATATCCTCCATATTTACCGGGTAAGGTTCATATTGCGGATTATCGGATACCAGCGTGATTTTTCCTTTAGTACGGTTACTTTTCACCACACGTTTGTAAACGATACCTTCGCGGGCCGTTACCACGATATGAGTTTCGTTATTTTTAATATCTTCCCAGCCATCTACTTTATGACAGACGATCACGGAGCCCGACGGGGTCGGTAACATAGAATCGCCCGCAATTTCGAACGCCCGGTAATCTCCGGCGCCAATCATGGGGAGGGTAAAGCTGTTCAGTTCATCGATGAATTCTTCATCATTGAATCCCGCGAGGTAACCCGCAGCGGCTTTCACCGGTACAAATGAAATGTTCTGGCGTGCGCTGGCCATTTTCTGCTGGCGGCGCTTTTCCAGGAACGTTTCTTTGGGCGAACTCAGGTCGCGGCGAAGGAGATCGTCGATGGATACACGAAACATATCGCTCACAAGTTCCAGTACCTCGGTACGGGGCTCTGCGCGCTCTTCTTCATATGCGCCGAGCAGCGAACGTTTGATGTTCAGTTTATCGGCAAATTCCTGTTGCGTCCAGCCTTTTTGCTTACGCAAGTATTTCAAGTTCTGGCAAACGATAGACATCCCTAAATAATTTAGTAATACGATGCTAACAAAATTAGCAAATAATTTTTATAAATACCAAATATATTCTTTGGCTTCACTTATTTTTGCCTGCGGAAAAACAAATCTGATTATGAATACTACTGTATTATTCCTCCACTCCATCATGAGATGGCTGATTGTACTGGCTGGCTTATGGGCCGTACTGCGCGCATGGAAAGGTGTTAACGGAAAAACGCCGTTTACGCCTGCCGATAACAAAGCTGGTTTATTTTATATGATTTTCCCGGACGTTCAGCTGCTCCTGGGATTGATCCTTTATTTTGTGACAAGTGCCCTGACAAAAGCTGCAATGGCCAATATGGGCGCGGCGATGAAAGATGGTCAGCTTCGTTTCTGGGCGGTTGAGCACCTGACATTGGGGCTGTTGGCCATTATATTGGCGCATATTGGTCGTTCCAAAGTGAAAAAAGCCCCAACGGATGCGGCTAAACACAAGGCGGGCCTCATATTCTTCGGCTTGTCGTTCCTGCTCGTGATTTTGCTGGCTGTAATGGTGGTTAGCAAAGGTCGCGGTTGGTTCCCTTCCCTCTAATTGTATCAAATTGTAATAGCAAAGCGGGCAGTGAATCACTGCCCGCTTTTTTATCCTTTGTCACGGTTGTACAGCCGGAACGAATAAATGTAAGGGAGCGCCGAAAGCAGCACAACCGCTACAAAAACCAGGAATACCCCGGTCATGACCGGCAGGAAGAAACCGGCGACCAGCATGACAGCACCTACAGCTATCCATAAACTTCCTGCCATCTTATGCGTTCGTCGCCAAACTTCATTGTCCAGCAGCGTCCGGGGCGTGCGAACACCCACAAAGTAGTTGGGACGCACCTTTCCGAGATAATACCCCAGCACTATGATGAGTATGCCCACTCCTGCAAATACCCACTTTTCAACGCCACGCTGGTAGCCGAGTTGTAGCAGTAGGATCACAAAACAACTGAATACTGCCAGGTATATGTGAATAGCGAACCGAATACGATAGTATTCGTCGCCGTTCAAGGACTCCCGTGTGCCCGGATCGCTGTCTAGCCGCGGAATATAGCGGAAGAGAAAATATAATAGGAGATTCGTGAAAAAGAGAAAAATCATTAGTAGCAGAAATTCACCTTTATAGCCTACGTACTCGGGCGTGCCGTTCAGCATATAATTGGTGGCCAGTTCTTCCGGCAGCTGGTTCCAGATAATACCCAGGTAGGCCATCGGAAGGAGGAGGAGGCAGATCAGCAACAGTTCTTTCAAATAATCCGGATGTTTCATAAAGCGGCTTTAGCGGTGAAAAAATCCGTCGATAACGTGTATATATTATTTACAGCGATAGGGGTAAATAAGTTTTAAAATTCCCTGAAAATAAAAAGCTAATAATTTTAGTAAAGCTAATTTATTTAGTATTTTCGGTGAAAAGATGGATAATGATTTCACTACAGCATAGATCGATCGCGCACTTTGATCTGGATTGCTTCTTCGTGTCCGCAGAATGCCTGAAAGATCAACGTTTGAAGGGGAAACCGTTGCTGGTAGGCGGCATGAGCGATCGTGGGGTGGTGGCCGCCTGTAGTTATGAGGCCAGGCGTTACGGGATTCATTCCGCGATGCCGATGAAAACCGCTTTGCGCTTGTGTCCGGAGGCGATCGTGCGTACGGGGGACCATGATTTTTACAGTGAATTATCGCAACAGGTAACGGGATTGATTGCCGAGGAGGCACCGTTATACGAAAAGTCGTCGATAGATGAGTTTTATTTAGATCTGACGGGAATGGATAAATATTTTGGTTCGCTGAAGTGGACGTCCGAATTGAGACGGAAGATTATGAAGATGACGGGGTTGCCGATTTCGTTTGGGTTGGCGTCTAACAAAATGGTCTCGAAGGTGGCGACGAATGAAGCCAAGCCAAATGGACAGCTGGCGGTAGCGTTGGGGGAGAGAAGTCGTTTCTTGCGCCTATGCCCATCGATAAACTGCCGATGGTGGGCAGAGAAACGGCTGCGCGTTTGCGGCAACGGGGCGTAGAAACGGTAAAAACCCTGAGTGAAATACCGCCGGCCTTACTGGAGGCATGGATGGGTAAGAATGGCATTGCGATCTGGAATAAGGCGAACGGCATCGATGAAACACCGGTAATACCTTATCATGAGAAGAAATCGATCGGTACGGAAAATACCTTTTCAAGTGATACGATCGATTTGCGGTTTTTGCATAAGGAACTGGTGCGAATGACCGAGAAGTTGGGTTTGAGTTGCGGCAGCAGGATAAGCTGGCCGGTTGCGTAACGGTAAAGGTGCGGTATGCAGATTTTGATACGGTGACGAAGCAGGCGGTAATTCCTTATACCGGTTCGGATCACGTGCTGTTGCAGAAGGTGACGGAGCTATTTAACCGGTTGTACGACCGCAGGCAACTGGTACGACTTGTCGGTGTGCGGTTGAGCCATCTCGTCGGAGGAAATTACCAGATCAGTCTTTTTGATGATACGGAGGAAATGATATCGCTTTACCAGGCGATTGATAGTATAAAAAGCCAGTATGGCTGGCAATTTATCATGCGTGGGGCGACGGTATGTACCTGAATTGTAAAAACTGGTTCAGCCTGCGTTATGGCACTATTAAAGATAAGGAGCTCATCGCGCTGGCACGGGAATGGGGCGTAACATCGATAGCGCTTACCAATATCAACAGCACGACCGGATGCTGGGATTTTGTAAAGCATTGTTACGAGGCGGACATAAGGCCTATTCTCGGACTCGAATGCCGTAACGGGGCCGTCTTCTGTTATCTTCTGCTGGCGCGGGATATGGAAGGCTGGCAATACATTAATGCTTTTTGTCGAAGCATTTGCGGGAGAATACTCCTTTCCCGCAGAGAGCACCCGTGATGCCCGGTGTATATGTGATGTATGCCTGGGGCAAGCAGCATCCGGATACATTACTGCCACATGAGTTATTAGGTGTCAAGCCCCGTGATCTCAGCCGGTTATTCCGGGTAGATGTGCAGTCGTTGGCGCATAAGCTGGTGATGTGGCATCCCGTGACCTTTGCGTCTGCTGAACAATATGAGCTGCACCGGTTATTGCGGGCAGTAGATAAAAACTTGCTGATTACGCAATTGCCGGTTGAGGAAACTGCTGGTGCAGATGAAGTGTTTTTGCCACCATATAGGTTGCTGGCGATGTATGAGCAGTACCCGGACATAGTACGAAACACGCTTCGCGTCATGGATGATTGTCAGCTGGAATTCGATTTTAAAGCAGTGAGGAACCGGCAGACGTTTACCGGTGACAGGCATACCGATCGTGAATTGTTGCGGGAAAAAGCGTTGGAAGGCATGCAACTGCGATATGGTAATCAAAACGGGGAAGCGCTGAGGAGAATTGAAAAGGAGTTGTTTATCATTGATAAGATGAACTTCAATGCTTATTTCCTGATCACCTGGGATATCATTTGTTTCGCGCAAAGCCGGGGCTTTTTTACGTGGGTAGAGGGAGCGGCGCAAATTCGGTGGTGGCCTATTGTTTGCATATCACCAATGTTGATCCCATTGCGCTTGACCTTTATTTTGAGCGTTTCCTGAACCCACATCGTTCCAGTCCACCCGATTTTGACATCGACTTTTCCTGGCGTGACAGGGATGAGATTTTCAGATACATATTTGATAGGTATGGGGAGGGGTATGCCGCATTGTTAGGTACGGTAGCTACGTTTCAGACTAATGCAATAGTACGGGAACTGGGTAAAGTATTCGGTTTGCCCAAACGGGAAATAGACCGCATCCTGGAACGCCCATACGAGGTGTCACTAGGGGCTGATGACATCCAGCGGAAGATATTGCGCTACGGTAACCTGTTGGAGGCCTATCCGAATCATCTCAGCATACATGCAGGCGGCATCCTTGTAAGTGACGAGCCTATTCATCGTTTCTGCGCCACGCACCTGCCTCCCAAAGGTTTCTGCACGGCCCAGCTGGATATGCATATGGCAGAAGCGATCAATCTTCATAAGTTCGATATCCTGAGTCAGCGCGGGCTGGGACATATTCGTGATACCATGACGCTGGTGAAGCAGCACCGGCAAATTAGTGTGGATATTAACGATGTAAAGAGTTTTATGGAGGATGAGCATGTGAAGCAGAACCTGCGGCAGGTGAATACCATTGGCTGTTTCTACATCGAATCGCCGGGCATGCGGCAGTTGTTGCAGAAGTTGCGTTGCGACAATTATCTCACGCTGGTAGCCGCAAGCTCGATTATTCGTCCTGGTGTAGCGCAGGCAGGTATGATGCGGCAGTATGTGCAGAATTTTCATCATCCGGAAAAGACGGAATACCTGCATCCGATTATGAAGGAGCTGCTGAATGAGACCTATGGCGTGATGGTTTACCAGGAAGATGTTATTAGGGTGGCGCACCAATTCGCGGACCTGGAGCTGGCAGACGCGGATACGCTTCGCCGCGCAATGGCCGGAAAATACCGCGGAGAAGAAAATTTCAGGAAGATCAGGGAGCAGTTCTTTGATAACTGTGACCGGCTCGGACGAGAGCGTTCCGTGAGCGAAGAGGTATGGCGGCAAATTTCCAGCTTTGCCAACTTCTCCTTTTCCAAAGCACACTCGGCGAGTTTTGCCGTGGAAAGCTACCAGAGTCTGTTTCTGAAAACCTACTTTCCCGCCGAGTTCATGGTAGCTGTTATCAATAACTTTGGCGGCTTTTATAACCGGGAGCTGTACTTCCGGGAATTGTCCAAAACGGGCGTGACGATTCATCCCCCTGTGTAAACAATGGGGATTACTACACGAACATCATGGGCCGCGAGGTGTACACCGGGTTCATTCATGTGGAGCGTCTTGAACAGGATGGGATAGAACGGATGTTACGGTGCCGTCAAGCTGACGGACCATTTGCCGGCCTCGAAGATTTTATTGCCCGAACGTCACCGGCACCCGAGCAACTCGAATTATTGATCCGTGTGGGGGCATTTAAGTTCACCGGAGAAAGTAAAAGGAGTTGTTATGGAAGAGTTCCCTGCTTTTGCGGAAGCAAGTAGCGGAAGATGCGCGTTTATCGCTGTTCGATGAAGAAGTGCGTGACTGGCAGTTACCGGCACTGGCTGCTCACCCACATGAAGATGCATTTGATGAAATTGAATTATTGGGTTTTCCGCTGGCGTCGCCTTTTTCCGTGCTCGACCACGACCAGGATGGCTATCATCTGGCAGCTGACCTGGACGTGAGAATAGGCCAGGAGGTAAAAGTGCTGGGATATTTAGTGACGCTCAAATACATCCGGACGAACAAAGGTGATCCGATGTGTTTTGGTACGTTCTTCGACAGGGAATTAGCATTCGTTGATACTGTACATTTTCCACCGAGTCTGGCCCGCCATCCTTTCGGAAAACAAGGTTTTTATGTGTTGCAGGGACGTGTAACCGAGGAGTTTGGCGTGATCACCGTGGATGTGCATACCATGCGTAAGATCGGGTACTTTGAAGACAGGGATTTCGGCGATGGAAGGCGGTAACAGGGCGGAGTGATTATTGTAGTAATTGTGGTAATTTCATCGGGATGCAACAATCTAAGGGTAGGAAAATTATAAACGATTGGCTGGCGAAGAAAGGCCGGAAACCCTTCGCTTTCCAGTCGGAGGCCTGGGAGCAGTATCTTGCGGGTAATTCTGGCCTGGTGAACGCGCCTACTGGATTCGGTAAAACGTTTTCGTTGTTCCCGGCGGTTGATAGAATGGATTGACCGGGAGCCGAACAAGTACAAAACGAAGACGAAGAATGGACTGCAAATGATGTGGATCACACCCTTGCGGGCGTTGGCCAAAGATATTGCACGCGCCATGCAGGAGGCGTTGGATGAGTTGGAGATCGGCTGGCAGGTCGGCATCCGTAGCGGCGATACACCTACCGCCGTGCGGCAACAGCAAAAGAAATTGATGCCGGAAATATTGTTGATCACCCCGAAAGCCTGCATATTCTGTTGGCGCAAAAAGAGTATGGAAAGGTGTTGCAGCATCTTCGGGCAGTGGTAGTGGACGAGTGGCACGAACTGTTGGGAAGTAAGCGTGGTGTAATGGTGGAACTGGGGCTGTCGCGCTTAAAGGGACTGGCGGCGGCAGAGGGCCGGAAATTGCAGACCTGGGGTATTTCCGCTACTATTGGCAACCTGGATGAAGCGCTGGAAGTTCTTTTGGGAAAAGATACCTGGTCGGGTGTTACTATTCGCGCAGCGCTAAATAAGAAGGTAGCGTTGCATAGCATATTGCCGGATGAAATCGAAAAATATCCCTGGGCGGGGCACCTCGGCATCAGGCTGGTGCAAAAGGCTTTGCCGGTGATAGATGGCAGTTATACAACCCTGCTATTTACAAATACCCGGGGACAGTCTGAAATATGGTATCATGGTCTTCTAAAGGCGGAGCCGGACCTGGCGGGCGTTATGGCATTGCATCACGGTTCGGTGGATGCGGAGTTGCGGATTTGGGTGGAAGAGGCATTGCATACCGGGACGTTAAAGATAGTAGTGTGTACGAGCAGCCTGGATCTGGGTGTGGACTTCAGGCCGGTGGATACCGTGATACAGGTGGGAAGCCCGAAAGGTGTAGCGCGTTTCCTGCAACGGGCTGGCCGTAGTGGCCACCAACCGGACGCCGTCAGCAACATCTGGTTTTTACCAACCCATTCGCTGGAACTGGTGGAAGCTGCCGCACTTAAAACCGCCATGCATCAAAATCTGATTGAAAGCAGGATGCCGGTGATCCTGGCCTATGATGTATTACTGCAATACCTGATGACACTCGGTGTTTCCGATGGTTTCAATTCAAAAGTGATATGGGAAGAAGTAAAGGGCACCTTCTGTTTCCGGGAGCTGACAGAAGAAGACTGGCAATGGCTGCTGGCCTTTCTTACTACCGGCGGAGAGGCATTGCAGAGCTATGACGAATTCAAAAAGTTATCGCGTGACGAAGATTTTTACGCCTGTTACAACCGGCAGATCGCGATGCGACACCGATTGCATATTGGTACGATCGTTAGTGACGCGATGTTGAAGGTAAAATTCCTGAGCGGGGGATATATCGGGGTGATCGAAGAATCATTCATCAGCCGCTTGCAACCCGGCGACGCTTTCAGCCTGAGTGGCCGTAATCTCGAATATGTGATGATTAAAGATATGACGGTCCTCGTCCGGAAGTCGTCTGCTAAACGGATGATCGTTCCCAGCTGGAACGGAGGCAGGATGCCGCTTTCCGCCAATCTCGGCAAAATGTTGCGCCGTAAGTTCCGAGGAGGCGATCGCAGGCGTGAGTGAAGATGTGGAAATCCGTGTGTTAAAACCACTCTTCGATTTACAACAACAGCTGTCGCACATTCCGGGAGAAGATGAGTTGCTCATGGAAAAGATCCAGACAAAAGACGGCTATCATTTGTTCGTGTATCCCTTTGAAGGCAGGCTCGTACATGAGGTAATGGCGACACTGCTCGCCTGGCGCATCAGCCAGCAACATCCCATTACTTTTTCCATCGCGATGAATGATTATGGTTTCGAGTTACTGTCGGATCAACCCATTCCTATTTATGAAAGCAACGCCCACGCATTTTTCAGCCTGGACAATTTAAATACTGACTTGCAAAGCAGTGTGAATGCTACGGAGATGGCGAGACGGAAGTTCCGGGATATTTCCGTGATTGCCGGGCTTGTGTTTACCGGGTATCCTGGTAAAAGCAAAACCAACAGGCACTTACAGGCGTCAGCATCGCTGATATTTAATGTGTTCCGGGATTTCGATCCTTATAACCTGCTGCTGCGGCAAGCATTTAATGAGGCTTTTTTCTACCAGATGGAGGAAGCACGTCTGCGCGAAATGCTCGAACGTATCGCAGCCAGCAAAATCGTCATCACCGAACCGGTTCGCTTAACGCCTTTCTGCTTCCCGATTAAGGTAGATAGTTTGCGCGAAAGTCTGACCAGTGAGAAGCTCGAGGACAGGATCAAAAAGATGCAATTACAGCTGGAGGCCGACTAAAAGCAATACTCATTTACCTATTTTTGCATCGTGGAAGATATTTCGTTTCATTTTAAGGAACAACATTGGCGTGTTTCGTCGGGAAAGGGATTGTATTGGGAAGAAGCGGGGGCACTGATTGTCTCCGATCTGCATCTTGGGAAGTCCGCGCATTTCAGAAAAGCGGGCATTGCTATACCGGCCAATATTGTGCAGGAGGATCTTTTTGCCTGCAGCAGTTAATCGTTCGGTATGCGCCCAGGCGTGTGATCATCGTGGGCGACATGTTCCATAGCAGCGCCAATAACGAAGTGCAGTATTTCAAAATCTGGCGCCGCCAGTTTCATCAGTTGCAATTTGACCTGGTAACGGGCAATCACGATATTATGGATGCATCGGTATACGAAGAGTTGGAGATTTTACGTTACGATGCACTGACACTTGAAAATATCCATTTCGTGCACGATGCTACAGATGCGGCCGTTAATGGACTATACGTATTATCTGGTCATATTCACCCAGGTGTGCGCATGTTTGGATATGGACGGCAGAGTATGCGACTACCCTGTTTCTATTTTGGTCAGCAATATGCGGTGCTGCCTGCATTTAGCCATTTCACAGGAATGTATATGATAGAGCCGCAGGCAGGCGAGCCTGTATTTGTACTGGCGGATAAGAAAGTGTTCAAGATGCAGTAGACATAAAAAATGGCAGACTGTATGCCCATTCGTTCAAATAGTATAAAGTAGCTTTACTTAGCAAATAATAATCTGACCCCTACGATCAACAATGCGCCTGCCAGGGCGATAATGATCCCTTTAGGTTTTACGCGGTGCGAAAGCCCGGCGCCCAGTTGTGCGCCGACTATTACGCCACCGCCGATGCATACAGCTGTTTGCCAGCCTTCCCAGAAGCTCCCCTGAATCATGTGTACGATCGTGCTGCTCAGCGCCATCACCGCTAATATTGCATGCGAAGTAGCAGTAGCAACATGGATCGGGAAATTCAGCATGCTCGCCAGGGCAGGCACGTGGATAATACCGCCGCCAATACCGAGTAGGCTGGATAAAAAGCCCACGCCGAAACTGATCAGGATGCCATTCCAGATATTAAAGGAGAATAGATATCGCTCGCCGCTCGCGTCCGTAAGGTCGCGGGTAACCAGTTTTCCTTTGTTAAACCGGCTGGAATATCCCCCTGCTGCGGTTTCAGGATGAGGAAAATCGCCAGCACAACCAGGAGGCAACCCAGTACGATGTTAAATATGTGCCTGGATATATATCCCGTCGCCAAGGCGCCAATAATGGAACCTGGCAATGTAGCTATCGCAAATACGATCGCGGAACGATAGTCGATCCGTTTCATGCGGGCGTAAGCGACAGTACCGGAACTCGCGTTTAGAAAAACGACACAGAGTGAAATACTTGTAAGTACGTCCGGTGGCATATCCGGGAACATGAGCAATAACAGCGGCATCAATATAAATCCTCCGCCAGCGCCGATAAGCGTGCCGAAAGTGCCGATGAGAAAGCCGATCCCTATCATTAATAATGCTGAAAGCAATGTCATTCCTGGTGGTCCTTTGTTTTGTAAGTCCTCTCAGAAGTGTCGGATTTTTTAATATGCAGGGGTGAAGCGGCAACATCAAAAACTGCCATTCCTGGCAGTACAGGTAAATTGTTTTGGTCGTTGCTTGCAACTTTTGCGTTCAAAAATTCGCTACTAATGATTGGTTTTACTTCAATTCAGTTATGAAGGTTTTCGCTGCCCGTAAAGTTAAGGCTTTTTTCACTAGGCGGCGCATGAATCGCCGCTCTATCCTTTTCTAGTTTGTCTAAACTGATTGATAGTAAATAGATTTACATATTATGACGAAGATGGGATTTTTTTATTTGCAGATGAGGCTGGATGATATAGTTGTGAAATATATTATATATAGTTGCTCTATAAAGGCCATCATTTTAGTGTACTAATAATGGTCTTTTTATTGGCGCTGACTTTTTGTCGCTTGCTGTTGATAATCAGCGTGTAGCCGATAATAACCGTCCACCGTTTCCTGACCCGTATAGTTTGGGCCACGCTGATCATCCGCGCCTAAAAAAACTAAACCAGTCTCAAGGTTCCGTGGACCGGTACAAGTAATCATCTTTCTTTTGTGTTGATAATCAATTTTATGAGCGAGTAATGCCTGTTTGATGTACGTTCCCTTTTCATTGCCCTCTATCTTTATACTGTCAACATCAAAATTCGCAATAAACACACCTTTAGGTGCGAGTGCACGCAGCGCTGCAGTTAACACGGCTATTTTATCACCAATGTAATGCAGTCCGTGTATACAGGTAATCAAATCAAAAGTCATATCTGTAGACCAGCCCACTAACGGGCGAATTTGGAATTCCAGACAGTGAATAGATGGTGGTATTTCCTGGAATTGGTCTACCAGGTCAATTCCCTTTAATATAGCTTTTTCCTGTAAGTCTCTCTTTGCGAGGGACTCCGCATATTGCAACAAGGCATTTCCCTCGCCGCAGCATAAATCCAGCCATTTTGCCTGTCCGCTTCCTGTGATACGGGCGTCGAGAAATGCTTCTGGTTTAAAGCGTAGCTCCTGTTCATAGCTGTTAACACCACTTGCTTTCCGCTTTCGGTTCATGCGGTTATTGGCCACTACAGGTGACCATATTAACTCATGTTCTTTTACTAATTTCATCAATATAAAAATACGGAAGCCTTTTTAAAAAAGCATAATATGGTAAAGGGTTTCACTAGTGTTTATCCTCCATAAATCTTCAGCATCTCCCTTAAATCTTCCAACGTATTAATTTCATCCACTTTCTTATCCTGGCGCCAACGATTAATACGCGGAAACCGCAACGCAATACCCGATTTATGCCGGCCGGAAGCTGCGATGCCCTCGAACGCAACCTCGAATACCAGTTCTGCCTTCACGGTCCGTACCGGTCCGAATTTCTCCAGGAGTTCCGTCGTATCCAGTTATCTACCTGTGCAATTTCCTTATCAGTAAGGCCCGAGTAGGCTTTGGTAAAAGGAATAAGCTGTTCGCCGTCGCGCACCGCGAAGGTGTAATCGGTGTATAAATTTGACCGGCGGCCATGGCCTTTCTGCGCATATATCATAACGGCATCGATTACCAGTGGATCTACCTTCCATTTCCACCAGTCGCCACGTTTGCGTCCTACCTGGTAGGCGGAAGCAAGGCGCTTCAGCATTAACCCTTCACTGCCCTGATCACGGGCAGTTTCGCGCAGCTTTGCAAGGTCTTCCCAATGTTCAAATTCAATAGAGGGGCTCAGTCGTAATGCGGGATGGTTTATTTGTGCTACCAGTCGCACCAGTAGTTCGCGGCGCTCTTGCAGCGGGCGCTCGCGGAGATCCTGGCCCTGCCATTCAAGCAGGTCGTAACCAAGCAACACTACCGGGGCTTCCTGCAATTGTTTTTCGTTACATTCTTGCGCCCGATGCGGGTTTGTAATGCCTGAAATGGTAGCGGCCTGCCCTGGTCGCTGTCGAAGGTAAGTATCTCTCCGTCAATCACGGTGCCATTGGGCAGTAGCGGCAACAACGGGGTGAACTCCGGGAATTTCTCCGTAATCAGTTCTTCGCCGCGCGACCAGACAAACATTTCTTCATTTCGTTTGATGAGTTGTCCGCGGATGCCATCCCATTTCCACTCCGCATTCCATTCAGCAGGTGCGCCAAGGTTGTCGGCGCCACCTTCCAGCGCATAAGCTAAATAAAATGGGTAAGGTTTGGAGTTGTCCGTTTGTGCGTTTTCTGCGTTCAGCAAGTCGCTGAGTAACGTGTTGCGCGGGTCCCAGCTGCCGCTGATTAAATGCGACAGTGTGGCTGCAGGTATATCATACGTTTTAGCAAGTGCGTTCACCATCATACTTTGCGATACGCCAATACGAAAGCCGCCCGTAATCAACTTGTTGAATACAAAACGTTCACTGCGCTGCAACTCGTCCCAGGTTTGGCGTATGAATGCCTGTTTATCGGCTTCTTCGGCCTTTTCCAGCTGCAATAGCCGCTCCAGCCAGTAATACAGCGGTTGCGCAACTGCTTTGTGCGTGGGCTCCGGGAGTAGGAGGGCGATTGTTTCAGCAAGGTCGCCCACCGTGTGATAACATTCTTCGAACAGCCAGTCGCTAAGTCCTGTCTGTTGTATGCACCAGTTTTTTAATTGGGTGGATGTGACCGCACGTTTCGGCCGGCGGCCGGAAAACAGCGCCAGTACCCAGGCTTTGTCCTTTTCCTCTGCTGTGGCGAAGTAATTGCTGAGTGCCTCCAGCTTTTCGTTGGTTTTGGTGCTGTTGCTCAATGTTTTTACCAGGCTTGCGAAATGGTGCATGTTTATTCGTTTTCCGTGATCGCTTCTTCTTCCTGACCGAATGCGGTTTTTACTTCTCCCGCTTCGAGACCCTGTTCCTGCAGGTATCGTGCAAAGGTGCTGCTGAAGCCGTGGGTGGCAAATACTTTTTCTGCGCCGGTGGCCTTTACCGCTTCCAATAATCCTGGCCAGTCTGCATGATCGGAAATCGCGAAGCCGGCATCTGCATTCTGCCTGCGCATGTTGCCGCGTACCTGCATCCAGCCACTGCAAACGCCCAGTGCGTAAGGATTGAAGCGTCGCATCCAGGTGCTGCCCGCCGCAGATGGAGGTGCGATGATCACTGCATTGGTAAAAGCCGATTTAGGCGTGTCTGGTGTGATCCGTTCAACCGGCGGGAGTTTCCAGCCATGTTGCAGCAGTACTTCATGGGCATTGAAAATAGCGCCATGGACAAGAAATTTGTCGACTTGATCCTTTAAGTTGTAAAGAAGGCGTTGTGCTTTGCCAAGACTATAAGCCAGCAACACACTGTTTTTTCCGGCGCGCATATTGGCTGCGCACCATTCGCGGATATTCGAAAAGAGTTGTTGTTGTGGTGTCCAGTGTAGATTGGCAAACCGAAGGTACTTTCGGTAATGAAGACGTGGCATTTAACCGGTTCAAATGCCTCGCTGATACCGTCGTTCTCTGTTTTATAGTCGCCGCTCACGACCCAGCTTTGCCCACCAACGGTCACTTTGATCTGCGCGGAGCCGATCATGTGTCCGGCGGGATAAAATTGCACCTGCACGCCGTTGATCAGGGTGGTCTCGCCGTATTTCACGCCCTGTACAGTAATGTCTTGTCCCAGGCGGAGTTGCAGAAGGGGCACGCTGTGCTCGTGACAAAGATATTGTTGATTGCCCGGCCTTGCATGGTCGGAGTGGGCGTGGGTGATTACAGCTTTAGTCACGGGCTTCCAGGGGTCGATGTAGAAGTCGCCGGCGGGACAGTAAATGCCGCTATCTGTGAATTGCAACACATTCATACTGAGAAGTTACTGATTATTGGGTATGCATCAATAAACAGGCCGGTTTGTTGACCGCTTCGCCAGTAATGGCGCATATAACGCGTATTATTTCCTGTTCGTCATGATCTTTTCCTTCATCTGCGCCATGAAGCCGTCCCGGTAAGTGTCGCCAATGGGAATGGTTTCCTTCGTATGGTCAAGGTGTACCATATTGCCTTCTATCATACGGATGAATGAAGTGGCAAGGATAAAGGACTTGTGTGTCCGGTAGAACCTGGGCTGAATAAGTCGTTCTTCCAGGTCGCGGATGTTGAGCAACGCAATGATACGTTCTCCTTGTTTTGTGTGGATAGTCACGTAATTCTTGAGCCCTTCGATAAAAAGGATGTCGTTGATATTCACTTTCAACAACTTGCCTTTCTGCTCGGTTTTTACGAAGATGTAGTCGGTTTCCTCGGGCTGTTGGGTGCTTACGCTGGGGTGTATCAATGTCAGCGCACGCTGTGCGCCTTTAATGAAGCGGGCGAAAGAAATGGGTTTCAGCAGATAATCCACTACTTCGTTTTCAAAACCTTCCATCGCATATTCGCTGTAGGCAGTGGTGAGTATTACCTTGCTTTTTCCATTGATGGCTTTGATAAAATCAATGCCGGTCATGGATGGCATTTGTACATCTAAAAGATCAGATCAATTTTCTGCTGATTCAACAGTTGCAATGCTTCCAATGGCTCTGTGGTGGCATAAACCAGGTTCAGGAAGGGTGTTTTTTCAATATGATGCGTAAGCAGGTCGATGGCGTGCTGTTCGTCGTCGATGATGATACAATTGATCATATACTTATAAGTTAATGATGAGCGTCGTAATATAAAAATGATCGTCCTCGTTGATCTTGAACTCGTGCTTGTTGCCGTACATCAGTTCGAGGCGGGTACGTACATTTTTAATGCCGATACCCGTTGATAGTTCCTTGGGTCCTTTTTTCTTCTTGTTGCAAATATAGAAACGGATTCGTTCAGTATCGGCTTCGAGTTGAATAATAAGGGGATTGGAAGGGTCCGATAAATCGCCGTGCTTGAACGCGTTTTCGACCAGCGTAATTAGTACCAGCGGGGTAATGCGGGCGCCCGGTTGCTGTATGTCCTCGCTATACAGGATGTTCAGTTTGTTATTAAAACGCATCTGGTTAATCTCGATCACATTTTTCATGTGCGTGATCTCGCTGCTCAGGGCAACTTTGCCGTTCGCGTCCTCTTCCTTGCCAAGGGCATACCGCATAATATCCGACAGCAGCATTACGGCATTGGAAACCTCCTCGCTAAGTGGCACGGTTTTACTGTAAATAAAGCTAAGAGAGTTAAACAGGAAGTGAGGATTGATCTGGTATTTAATGGCGCTTAGTTCTGCATCGAGTTTCTGTTTTTCCAGCTCTTTCTGATGCTTGCCGCGTTGGTTCCATAAAATGATCATACCGACGATGAAGGACACGAACAGGGCCGCAATATAATTAATCGCCAGGGCCATAATAAAAAGGCCATCTGGTGATAATTGATAAAATCCTGCATCCTGGCGGAGCTTCTGGACGTACCGGTGTGGATTTTTACACTGCCCATCTCTTTGTAGTCGGCCAGGAAGCTGTAGCCAAATTTCAAGAGAAAAAGGCGGTGACTAATAGCAGGAAGCGTCCGAGTTTTCGTTTGTCCAGAAGGGGAGTACGATCACGAAGATCAATACGTAATAGGTGACGGTGGTTTGGAAGATTGAACTCAAACGATAGAGTATTTTGAGACTGTTCAACTCGCGACCTACCTCTTCGGGCGCCAGGGTAAAGGCGACGAGCAGGATGAGTACGTAAAAGGCTGTCACACATATGGTGATGACAAGTATTCTTTTCCATTCACTTTTAAAAAACCGGAGGATTGCTTGTAAGATGTTCTTCATGATCTGCCTAAAATGCCGGATCCCGGAATGGCGGATCGGGAGCCTGGCTGAATTTACAATTTAATCTTAGAATGTGTTCACATTGGTACGGTTGGTTTCTGCTTCGATCGTGTTTTTGCGGGTTTTGTTCTGCTTCACGTTTTTGTTGCCGAAGCGGTACGTAAAGGCCAGCGATACGGTCCGCGTATCCATATTGATCCTGTTGTTGGTTTTTACGTTTTGGTAATCCACATCAATGTTGTACTGCTTGGTATTTAAAATGTCGGTAGCGCCCAGTTTCAGCGTGCCGGCGCCCTTCAGTATATTTTTGCGCAGGCCGAGATCAATAGCGCCCATCGTGTTGATGGCCGCATAACCTGCGCTCATCGGCGTCATCATCTGTCCGTTCACTTCGAGGAAAAAGCTTTTCGGCAGGTTGAGCGTATTTTGCCAGTTGATCTGTGTGGCCACGCTTTTCTTCTGATAGATTTCGCCGTTGCCCATGTCGGTTTTGATGTTGATGTACATGCCGGTAAGCACGAACGTCGTCTGGAATTTAGACTTAATGTTCTTTGTGAACACCATATTGGCATACACCACATCGAATTTACCGAGGTTGTCGTACCCGTTGATCAGGATCTTTCTTGCCGGATCCTGCTTAAAAGTTGGGCTCAGGTTGTCTTTACCGTGCACATAGCCGATGGTCGTAAACAACATGTATTTGTGCGACCAGGTGGCTTCTACTGTATTGCTGATAGAAGGGCGGATGTTCGGATTGCCCTGCTGGTATGTATATGCGTTTTTATACGTGATGAACGGGTTTACGATTTCATAACCAAAGCGCTGAATACTGCGTCGGTACGAAAAGTTGAAGCTGTTCGTGAGGTTGCGGGCGTAACTCACGCTGGCGCTGGGAAACAGTTGCGCATAATTACGATCGAACTTTTCACCAGTAGTTAGTGAGTTGCCGGTTGCGTGCGTGTGTTCCATACGCAGCACCGCATTGTACGTCATTTTTTTGATGGTCTTGTTCAGGCCAAAGTAAGCCGCGTTCACGTTCTCTTTGTAGATGAAGTGATTCGTTTTGCCATCATCATTCAGCCAAACGTTAGCAACTTCGTTTTCCCAGATGGCGTCGTTGTCGGTTTTGGTGAAGGTGGACTTAAGACCCGCCTCCAGTTTGGCGAATTTCAACGTTTGCGTGTAATCGGCACTCATGGAGTACAGGTAGATGCGGGAGTCGGAATTGTTGCGGATGTTATTCGGCAGACCCACTTTCACGCCAGCGCCATCGGTTTTTTGTGCAGCGAAGTGATCGTCCCATGTTTTATCGTAATTGAAATAGTCGACGTTCATAGTAAACTCGTTCTTCTTTTTTTTCGTTGCCGGTTTTGAAGAACACGTTCACGGAAGGATTTAGGATGTCCTGGTCGCCGTAGGCATGTTGTAGCGTGCCTGAATCGGTCGGTTGTCCTGCAAAGCCAAGCTTGGTACTGTTGTCGGAGGTTTTATGACGGCCGCTCAGGCTGCCTTTTACCAGTACACCCAGCGAAGTTGATTTGCTGATGTCGTAATCCAGCCCGATGCGTGCATTGCCGGTATTGCGTTTCTCCTTCGCGTAATCGACGTCGTTGATCCGGTAGTCGTCTTCGAAGAAGCGTTTCGATGTTACTTCTACGAACTGTTGCGTGTACTGATGATCGTAACCGCCGTAAACGTTGGTTTTCTTTTTACGGTAGTTCAGGGTAAGGCCTGCGTTGCCGCGGGTGTAACGTCCCTGCGTAGCGCCAAGCGTGGTAGTGCCGTTCAGGCCCATATCTTTTGGTTTCATCAGTTTGATGTTGATGATGGCGGCGCCCTGCGCATCGTAACGTGTAGAGGGATTGCTCATCAGCTCCACTTTGTCGATGTTGGAGGAAGGCATACCGCTCAGTTGTGTTTTCAGGTCCTCGCCGCTCAACTGCGAAGGCCGGCGATCGATGTATATGGTGACGGATTTGCCGTTCAGCTTCAGGTTGCCGTCCTGGTCAGCCATCACCCCGGGAGATTTGGAAACCACGTCAAAAGCATTACTGCCGGTGGCTGCGGCGCTTTGCGCCACGTTAACGATCATTTTGTCGCCACTCATGGTGATGGCAGGCTGCATAGTGGCTACTGTTACTCCTTTGAGGTCTTTGGCGGTGCTGATCAATGCAACGGCTGGGAGTTCCAGCACTTTGTCGCCAACCGTGAGCGGACCTACCAGCGTATCGCGGTAGCCCATAAAGGAAATACCCAGGCTGTACTGGCCCGCTTCGAGCGCTTTAAAAGTAAAGCCGCCCTGCTCACCGGTCAGCTGGTTGTTTAATTGTTTTCCGTTTTTGAAGATGGTGATGCTGGCTTGTTTGAGGGGCAATGAAGTGTTTTTGTCGGTCACTTTGCCATTGATGCCGCCTTGCTGCGCATGGGCGGGCAGGGAAGTGAATAAAGTCACAAACAAAGTAAGGCGGTAAAGAGGTAGCATAAGGTGTCTTTTTTGATGATACAAACTTAATTGGAGTTTCGCCGGGGACGAAAAACGATACACGAACCGGTATTTTGGGAGTATAAAAGTAATTAAAAAGCGGGCGACCCGGAGGGCATAAAGCAAGCCTGCCAGTCATATTCAGGTGTTAACTGCTAGCCAGCGCAAGACAGGCACCTGTTTTATGCACTATTCGTGCACTATTCAAGCACTATGCAAGCACTCAGCAAGCACTCCCCGTGCACTCCCCCTCTAGAAATTTTGCACTTTAGCTGCGACACTTTGCGACAATCGCGACACTTAACGACGAGATGCGACAACCGGGTTGGCGGGATGACTTTGCGGGGGTAACTTTACATTGTTGGATATCGGGAACAAGCTGAAGCGAGTGACAGCGGCGACCGAGCGGGGGCTAAAGCTGTTGAACAAAGAAAAGGGCCGCCCTACGGACAGCCCTCGCAATGCAATCAGTTGGTGGTTACAGCGCATTCATCTTGTAATCTGCACTGTCGCCCTTCTGAATAATGTAAATATTCTTATTCTCAAAGTACGACGGCGTTTCCGCACCTTCCTTCAGGTACACCGGCTGGAAATTGAAGTCGGTATATAACTTCAGCGGGTTGCGATTCAGGTCTTTGTTGAAGTACAGGCCGTCTTGCTGCAACAGCTTCAGGAAGTACCAGGTAGACTCAAAACCTTTGAAAGCCATGTCCGACGGACGGCTTTTATAGGTGCGGCGGAAATAGTCGTTGATGTATTTGCTGAACGTATCTGTTTTGTCGTTAAAGTAAGGGGTTGAATAATAAAGCGTTACGCCGCTATACTCAGGTTCTTTGAACTTCATTACATCCCAGGTAGGCATACCGAACACCTGCAGCGGATAGGTGCCCGCGAGGGAAGCGAGTTTGCGAACGATAGAACGGGCGCCCGTTTCGTCCAGCGCCGTCACAATGCAAAGATTGGGACGGTCGGTCAGGAAATACTTCGACAACTCGGACTCAGCAGTTGCATCGCTCCAGATCACTTCACGAACGCGGGATTTCTTATCGTAGGCCATCTTTTCGTTGGCCGTCTTGATATCTTCCGCCAGTTTCGCTTCGAAGCTGTTGTTTCTCCTGATTACCAGTACGTTGCGGCTCGCGAAGCCCTTTTGTGCATATTCCTGGATCGCTTCCACGTGCGATTTCAACGTACTGTTAGCGATCAGCAGGAAAGGGTTATCGGTAATACCGCCATCGTTAGGGTATGTGGCGGATATCAGGTTGATCTGTTTTTCTTTTGAAAAGTCACTCAGTACCTTCAGTTCCGGTGTGGCCACCGCGCCGATGATGAGGTCCATGGCGTCCAGCTGCTTGTTGCGGATCAGCGTGGGGACATCTACCTGGCGGGCTTTGTTGTCGTACACGAACACTTTCAGTGCCATGCCTTGTTTTTCCAGGAATCCAGCGCGAGTTGCACGCCTTCGTAGAATTCCAGCCCGGGTAATACATAGCGGGGCATGGTGCGGCCGGGTATATCAGTTGACGTAGCAAAAACGGAATCCGGGTAAAGTGGCGCGAACACGGCCACGTTGTAGGATGCTTTTTTCACTTCTTTACCGAAAACCGGAACGTTGAAGGGCGCGGCCTTCGTGGATTCTTTCTTAGGCGCCTCCGGCTTTTTTCCTCCACCGGTTTAGACAGGGTAGGGGGCGGCCCGTCAGTTTTGGCAGGCGCCTTTTTAAACAGGGAACAGCCCGACAGCAGTACGGCGCAAACCGTAATCTTGGCAAGGCTGTGTAGTGACGTAGATCGGTTCATAGCGTCGAAAAATTACAAAAATCGTTCCCAACTGGGTCAGGAGCGGGTGAAACAGGGTGTCTTTAAAATGATACTGGCGGCCTTGCGGAGCCGCCAGTAATACGATTGAAAAGGATTATTCCCACTCTATGGTGGCCGGCGGCTTCGAGCTGATGTCGTAAACCACGCGGTTAATGCCTTTCACTTTATTGATAATGTCGTTGGAAACTTTTGCCAGGAATTCGTGCGGCAGGTGTGCCCAATCCGCCGTCATACCGTCGGTAGAGGTTACTGCGCGAAGTGCGATAGTAAATTCGTAAGTTCTTTCGTCGCCCATTACACCTACGCTCTGCACCGGCAGCAGGATGGTACCCGCCTGCCAAACCTGGTTGTAAAGGCCGGATTCCTTGAGGCTGTCGATGTAAATAGCGTCGGCTTCCTGCAGCATCGCTACTTTTTCAGCGTTGATCTCGCCCAGTACACGAATAGCCAGGCCAGGACCCGGGAACGGGTGGCGGGCCAGGAATACGTCACTGATACCAATTTCTTTACCTACGCGGCGTACTTCATCTTTAAAGAGAAAACGCAGCGGCTCAACCAGTTGCATGTTCATTTTTTCCGGTAAACCGCCCACGTTGTGGTGCGATTTGATGGTAGCGGAGGGACCGTTTACAGAAACGGACTCGATCACATCCGGGTAAATGGTACCCTGGCCCAGGAAAGAAATGTCAGTCAGCGCGGTTGCTTCCTGTTGGAACACTTCGATGAACAGGCGGCCAATGATCTTGCGTTTCTGCTCAGGATCCTTAACGCCATTTAATTCGCCGTAGAAAAGATCTTTCGCATTGATGCCTTTTACATTGAGGCCCATGTGTTTATAGGAGTCCAGAACAGTTTCGTATTCGTCTTTACGGAGGAGACCGTTGTCAACAAAAATACAGAACAGGTTCTCGCCAATGGCTTTGTGGATCAGTTCTGCGGCCACGGTGGAGTCTACCCCGCCGCTCAGCGCCATCACCACACGTTTGTTGCCAACCTGCTGGCGGATGCGCGCGATCGTTTCGGTTACGAAAGCTGCCGGCGTCCAGTCCTGCTTCAGGCCACAGATGTGTACCAGGAAGTTGCGAACGATTTGTTTGCCCTCGATGGAGTGGGTCACTTCCGGGTGGAATTGCAGACCGAACATCGGGTTTTTAGTAAGAGAGGTGCATTTAAAGGCCGCAACCGGGATGTTTTCCGTGGTAGCGATCACTTCGAATGCTTCGGGGCTGCGCACGATGGAGTCTGCATGGCTCATCCAAACCTGGCTATGCCCGCTTATATCAAACAATAACTTTTCTTCTTTATCCTGATGTGTCATGTAAGCCCTGCCGTATTCGCGGAAGTTGCTTTTTGCCACTTCACCGCCAAATACTTTGGCCATGAGTTGTGCGCCGTAGCAAACGCCCAGTACCGGCACTTTTTCGGCCATCGCCGCAATGTCCACTACCGGTGCATTCGGGTCGTTTACCGAAAACGGGCTGCCCGAAAGGATGATGCCTTTGATGCTGTCTTCCCATTGGATAGGAGCGGTGCAAGGCTGAATTTCGCAATACACATTAAGCTCCCTGATAACGCGTGCAATCAGCTGTGTATATTGGGAACCGAAGTCGAGGATCAATATCTTTTCTGTCATGATGGGTGCAAAGATAGGTGAAAGCCTGAAAAGCCGGAAGGCGGATTTCAAAATTGGGCGGGAGCAATCCACAGCTTTTTGTAATTTTCCTTCCTATTTTTGCCCCTGAAATCCGTCATATCTAAAATTTAGCATTTATGAGAAAACTGTTTACCTGTCTGCTTCTTTGCATTTCCGGCCTGACCATGCTCAGCGCCTGCGACGAAATGATGGGCCGCGAACGCATTAAAGGCAGCGGCCACGTGGTAAAACAAACCCGGGAAGTACGCGAATTTAGTGGAGTAGATCTCCGCGGCAATATGAACATCTACATTTCCCAGGGCGCCGTGCGCAAAGTGGAAGTGGAAACCGACGATAATGTGCAGGAATACATTGAACTGGAAGAGGACGGCGGTCAGCTCATCGTAAAACAGCGTAACAATACTTCTATCAGCACCAACCGCGATATCCGTGTATATATTACAGTGCCGTCTTTGAACGATGTATCGATTTCCGGTTCCGGTAATATATATATAAAGGATAAATTCACGAGCACCGACAGGATGGCCTTCAGCATTTCCGGCTCGGGCAACCTGAAAGCCGGCGATATTGACGCCCCGGAAGTACGGGCGGATATTGCCGGAAGTGGAAATATGGAGCTGAAAGGCAATACCCGCGATGTAAAAGTGAGCATTGCCGGTAGCAGCGACTTCCGGCAGCGAACTGCTGGCCGAGAACGTAAATGTGGATATTGCCGGAAGCGGCGACGCCCACGTATACGCCAGTATGAAACTGGAAGCCAACATCGCCGGCAGCGGCGATGTACGTTACCGGGGAGACGCTACTGTAAGCAATATGAGCATCGTGGGATCGGGTTCTGTACGCAAGGAATAGTCCGCCTTATTAAAAAAATCCTAAGTTTACGCCTCCATTTGTTGCATCTCGGAACACCAACTATGACAGATCATCCTAAGATACTGGTGATTTATTTCACCCAGACCGGCCAACTGAAAGCGATTATTGATAACGTATTGGCCCCCTTGCAGGGCAAAGCTGATATCACTTTTGAAGAAATTGTGCCGGTAACGCCTTTCCCGTTCCCCTGGAGTAAACAAGCGTTTTACGATGCAATGCCAGAGTGCGTGTTGCACCGTCCCAGGGCGGTACAGCCCATGAAAGTGCGTGCGGATGAGCACTTCGATCTCGTGATCTTTGCCTATCAGCCCTGGTTCTTATCGCCTTCGCAGCCGATCACTGCCTTTTTGCAGAGTGAGGATGGCAAACGATTATTGCGTGGCAAAAATGTGATCACCCTGGTAGGCGCGCGTAACATGTGGCTGAACCCCGGGAGCGCGTAAAGCAATACCTGCACGAAGCGGGTGCTAATCTGGTGGGGAACGTAGTGCTGGTGGATAAACATAATAACCTGGTATCGGTGCTCACCGTGTTCCGCTGGGCCTTTAAAGGGCAGAAGGAAGCGAGCGGCATGTTGCCGGAAGCCGGTGTTAGTTCGTCCGACATCAAAGCGGCTACCCGTTTCGGCGAGCCCATTGCACAGGCGCTGGCACAAAACCAATGGAGTAGTCTGCAACCGACCCTGCTGCAACTGGGAGCCGTAGAAATAAATCCAAACCTGGTGGCCCTGGAGGCCCGCGCGCAGAAGCCGTTCCGCTTCTGGGCGAAATATATTGCAGAGAAAGGCGGGCCGGGAGCCCCCGAACGTCAGGGACGTATCAAAATGTACCGTACGCTGCTGATACTCGGGATTTTCACCTTAACTCCCATCACGGCCATATCTGCCAAACTTGCGGTGTTATTCAATCGGAAGAAACTGGAGGAAGCAGTGGAATACCATAAAGGTGTTTCCCTGCGTTAAAACAATTAACGGTATAGCTGTAGTTTTGTAGAGGAAATGTGACTTGAATATGAATTTCGTCCGCTACGGACGGCCCGTTAATTGGTATTTACATTTAAGATTATATATTTACGACCGCAATAACTTTTAAATAAGGACATGAAAGAAGTTTTTATCACGAGGCTCGCCAAATTTTTACCCAATGAGCCGGTAGGAAATGACGAAATGGAGAGCATACTGGGGATGGTTGACGGCAGACCTTCCCGTGCGAGATCGATCGTGCTGGGCAATAACAAGATCAAAACCCGTTATTACGCCCTGGATAAGAATGGCAAAACGACCCATACGAATGCACAGATGACAGCTGAAGCGGTACAAGGATTGTTTGATGAAAAGTTCCCCATGAGTAAATTGCAGTTACTGGCCTGCGGTACTACTTCGCCCGACCAGTTACTGCCCAATCATGCCGCTATGGTGCACGGTTTGCTGAAATGTCAGCCCGTAGAACTGATTGCCGCCACCGGTGCCTGCGCTGCCGGCATGCAGGCTTTCAAATATGCTTTTATGTCTATTAAAAGCGGCAACTCCGAAAACGCTGTCAGCACCGGTTCCGAGAAGTTCTCCAGCTGGTTGCTCGCCGAAAAATTCAATCCCGAAACAGATAACCTGAAACAACTGTCCGATAATCCTATCATCGCTTTCGAAAAGGATTTTCTCCGCTGGATGCTGTCCGATGGCGCCAGTGCAGCCCTGTTCCAGGATAAACCAAACGAAGAGGGCCTGAGCCTGCGTGTAGACTGGGTGGAAATCGCTTCTTACGCACACGAACTCGAAACCTGCATGTACGCCGGCGCGGTAAAACAACCCGACGGATCCACAACAGGATGGATCGATATGTCGCCGGAAGAATGGTCGAACAACAGCGTGTTTTCTTTCAAACAGGATACGCGCCTGCTCGGCAAAAACATTGTACCCTCCGGTGCTAAAATGTGGAAAGAGCTGGTTGAGAAACATAATATTAATATCGATGAACTGACTTACTTCCTGCCGCACCTTTCTTCCGAATATTTCCGCTTCAAAATTGACGAGGAAATCTCTAAGCTGGGTGTGCACATTCCGCAGGAAAAATGGTTTACCAACTTAACCCGCGTGGGTAATGTTGGTACGGCATCTCCTTACTTCATGCTGGAAGAACTGCTCAGCAGTGGCAAGTTGAAAAAAGGCGATACTATTGCCATGATGGTACCGGAAAGCGCGCGTTTCTCGTACGCTTACGCACACATCACGGTAGTATAAACATGCGATCATTGCATTTGTGATACCTGGGGGCCGTTCCGGCGGCCTCCTTTTTTATTGAATGCATAAATTGATACTTTTACCCCTCAAAAACGGCCTGTCATGAAAAAGATGAAGTACCCCAGGACGGGGAAAATATGCATCAGGGCACTTTTAAGCAATTGTTTTACGCCGTGGACGATGCCGGTAAATACACCACCGCCACCAGCGTTGGCTGGGAACCGGAAAACATCGCTATGTCGCAGGCCTGGGAAGAGATCAATGAAAAAGTGGAGCAAACGCGTAAGGAAGTCCTGGCCGGAAAACTGAGTCCCATTGCTTATTACATGGAAAAATCACTGCTTACCCTGCCGCAACTTGCCAGCTACGTAGGCAAATGGCAATGGCAGGTAAAACGGCACTTCAAACCGTCGGTGTTCGAATCGTTGAACGACGACCTTTTACAACGCTACGCATCTACCTTTAATATTACCGTAGCGCAACTGAAACAGCTACAATAAGAATGACTTTGTTCCGGGTGCTTGCCGGGGCATTACAATAACAATATGATAGACTTTAAACATCAGCAAACCGCACACTGTGAATGTGGCGTAGTGTCTAATATGTTCAGGCACTATGGACTGGAGATCAGCGAGCCGATGGCTTTTGGCATTGGTGCGGGCATCTTTTTGCCCACCTGCCGTTCGTGAAAGTGAATGGTGTGCCGGGCAGCACGTATCGTGTTGCACCCGGGCAGATCTTCAAAAATGTTTGTAAAAGGGTAGGGGTTGATGTTAAAACGCAGAAGTTCGGTACCCCGAAAAGGCCATGGCCGAGCTGGACCGCGTGCTGGAACAAGGTACGCCAGTAGGTATGCTCAGTTCTGTATATTATCTGCCTTACTTCCCGGAATCGTACCGCTTCCATTTTAATGCTCACAACCTCGTGGTGTATGGTAAAAAGGATACGGATACTTATTTCGTGAGCGATCCTATTATGGAACAGGTAACGGAGATCGATTCAAAAAGTCTGGCCCAGGCGCGTTTTGCTC
This sequence comes from Chitinophaga sedimenti, assembly GCF_023156195.1. Lineage (GTDB taxonomy): Bacteria > Bacteroidota > Bacteroidia > Chitinophagales > Chitinophagaceae > Chitinophaga > Chitinophaga sedimenti. Next base: position 3,682,337 of record NZ_JAKUKA010000001.1, on the reverse strand, counting down.
AAGGATTTCCGGCGCCGAAAGGCAAAATGTATTACCCGGTAAATGTGCCGAAAACAGTATCGTTAAAGAAAGGAATTGTAGATGGCATTAAACAAACATGTCACTACATGTTGAAAATACCCCTGCCGATGTTCGGCGTAAAAGGCATTCGCTTCCTCGCAAAAAGACTGGCAAAATACCCGGAGAAAGTAGGTGGCCGCAAGGCAGCGCTGTACCTGGGCAACGTAATCCGCATGCAGGAGGAAATTGGTACCGGTGGAGCAGGTTTCCGCTTTATCTACGCCGCCTTTCTCCGTGAAGCCGCGCAGGTATTGGAAAAACCGGAACTTAAAACCCTGGCCGGCGAACTGACGAAGATCGGCGATAGCTGGCGGAACTTCGCCTTTGAAGCTGGCCGTGTTTGTAAAGCCCGTTCAGCCAACGGCACTTCTTACCAGCAGCTCGCCGATTTGCTGATGGGCATCGCCAACGAAGAGGAAATCTTCTTTAAAAAACTGGCGCAGGTAAAATTATAGGATGAACAGTATAGCGGTTAAGGATTTGGAAAAGACCTACAAAGGTGCAATACAGCCCACATTACAGGGCCTGTCTTTTGCTTTTGGGGAAGGGAAGATAGCGGGGCTGCTCGGTCCCAACGGCGCCGGTAAAACCACCACGATCTCTATTTTATGTGGATTGGTGCGCCGCGACGGAGGCGATGTTCGCATCCATGACCTGCCACAGGATGAAGCGCACCGCGAACAACTGAAAAAACTGATTGGCATCGTACCCCAGCAGATCGCGCTGTTTCCGCAGCTGACCGCTATGGAGAATCTTATTTATTTTGGCAACCTGTACGGCTACAAAGGAAAAGGCCTGCGCACGAAAGTGGAGCATTACCTCGAACTGTTCGGACTCGAAAAGGCCGCGAACAAAGAGGTGCACAAGTTTTCGGGGGCATGAAACGCCGCACCAATATTATCGCCGCGATTTTACACGATCCCAAATTGCTCGTCCTCGACGAACCCACCGCTGGCGTAGACGTGCAATCGCGCAGCATGATCCTGCAATTTTTAAGAGATTATAATAAACAGGGCGTTAGTATTCTGTACACCTCGCATCTCCTCGAAGAAGCGCAGTCGATCTGCGAAGAAGTGGTGATCATGGACGAAGGTAAGCTGATCGTTCAGGGCCAGCCGATGGCGCTGATCCAACAGAACCCTGCCTGCCGCAACCTCGAGGATGTTTTTTTACACTATACCGGTCACGCCCTGAGAGATTAGCACATGTTAAGAATCGTTGCCACCATAAGAAAAGAATGGCTGCTATTGATGCGCGACAAGGCCGGCCTGGCCCTGCTGTTCATCATGCCCATGGTGCTTATTACCGTCATGGCCGTTATACAGGATGCACCGTTCAAAGATTACCAGGAAGTGAAGTTCGATATCCTCACCGTAGATAACGATCACGGCCGGTTGGCGCGTTACATCAAAGAAGGACTGGGGAACACCGGCCAGTTCAACATGATGGACTCGCTCGATGGTAAACCTGTTACAACAGAAGATGCGATCCGCCGCATCAACACCGGCGAATATAAGATAGGCATCATCATCCCGAAAGGCGCCACGGCCAGCATTGTTAGCAATGCCAACAAAATCGTGAACGATATTTCGTACCGGATGGGATTGCCCTCGCAACTGCCCGTTAAGGCCCTGCAAGACTCGCTCGACGTGCAGGTGTATTTCGATCCTGCTGCGAAAAAGCCTTCCGCAGTGCCATTCACCAGGCTATCGACAACTTTTTGACACAGGTAGAAACCGATTTGCTGCTGGAAAGAATCCGGCAACAACTGAAAAGTAAGGACACTACCGCTACTGATACGTTTCCCGCCATCAAGCTGAAAGCAGTGGGATTAAAGGAACAAACTACAGCCCCGGAGAAAAAGATCGATGTGATTTCCAATTCGGTACAACACAACGTGCCGGCCTGGAGCATCTTTGCCATGTTTTTCATCGTGATCCCGATCGCGGGTAATATGATCCGGGAACGGGAAGACGGCAGCCTGCTGCGCATGAAGCTGATCCCGGGTTCGTACCTGCAGATCCTGACCGGCAAAATGTTTTTCTTCGTGAGCATCTGCGTGGTACAGTTTTACCTGATGATCCTCGTGGGGATGTATGTGTTGCCGTTATTAGATCTACCTAAACTGGCACTGGGCCGCGATCATTTTGCCTCATTCATTACGGCCATCAGTATTGGTCTTGCGGCCACCTCGTATGGCATTTTAGTCGGTACACTGTTCCGCACGCCCAACCAGGCGCTTAGTTTCGGGGCTATTTCCATCGTGATCCTTTCCGCGGTCGGCGGTATCTGGATCCCGCTGGACATTATGCCTGCCAATATCCAGTTTATGGGCCGCTTATCGCCGCTCAGCTGGGGGCTGGATGCTATTAACGATCTGTACCTGCGGAACGGCGGGCTAGGCATGATATTACCGGAAATCGGCAGATTGCTGGCCTTTTGCCTCGTATTGCTGGGATGTGCGGCCTGGTGGGAGAAACGCCGTATGGCGTAGGGCCGCCACGACAATTAATCTTTATAAAACTGGCTTAAATCATTATTTTTACGACCGTTTGCCGGTAGCCTTTTATCGGTTGCCAACACAAACCTGCAACAATTATGGAAGCATTAAAACTTAAACTGAAGGAACAAATTATTGAAGCCCTGAACCTTCAGGACACCAAACCTGAAGACATTGACGATAACGCGCCCTTGTTCGGCGAGGGCCTGGGCCTTGACAGCATCGATTCACTGGAGCTGATGGTATTGCTGGAAAGACAATATGGAATTAAAGTGGAAGATCCGCGCGAAGGCCGTAAGATCCTTGCTTCTGTGCAGTCGATGGCCGAATTTATCCAGTCAAAACAACCTGCGTAAGTTATTATTTCATGGCGGAACGTGTGTTTATTACAGGGATGGGGTTGATCACCGCCATTGGTGATAATGTGATGGAGAACCTGCGCAGTCTGCGTTTGCAGCAGCACGGCATGGGCCACACCCGCCATATAAATACGATTCATAAAGAGGTTTTACCAGTTGCGGAAGTGCGTCACAGCACAGCGCAACTGGCCGCTATCGCCGGTGTACCCACGGTGCAGGGTTATACCCGCACTACTTTACTGGGACTCATCGCCATGAAAGAAGCGCTGCAGAGCGCTGGTCTTACAGAAACCGACACTCCCTCTGCCGGCTTTATCAACGCCTCCACCGTCGGCGGTATGTGCGATACTGAAAAAGTATATTTCGATATCATTGACCCGGAGCAGCACGGCGAATTCTTAGATTATATTGATACGCTCGATTGTGCCGACTGTACCCAGCGCATTGCGGACGAAACGGGCATTGGTGCGCACATCGCGACCATCAGTACTGCTTGCTCCTCGTCGGCCAATGCATTGATGTACGGGGCGAGGCTCATTAAACACGGGCAGCTCGACATCGCCATCTGCGGCGGTACCGAAGCGCTTACCCGCTTCACCATCAACGGTTTCAACTCCCTTAAAAATATTGATAAGCGCCATTGCAAACCTTTTGATCTGGACCGTAATGGTTTAAATCTTGGAGAAGGTGCGGCTTACCTCGTACTCGAAAGTGAGTCGCAGGTAAAGCGCCGCGGCGCAAAGGTGTTAGCGGAACTGAGCGGCTATTGCAACGCGAACGAAGCGTTCCATCCCACGGCGCCATCGCCGGAAGGAGACGGTGCTTACGCTGCCATGAAAAACGCGCTGGCGATGAGTGGTCGCACAATAGCGGATGTGCAATACGTGAATGTGCACGGTACGGCCACTTTGAATAATGATGCTTCCGAAGGGAAAGCACTGTTGCGGCTTTTCGGAGATAAGGTGCCAATGTTCAGCTCTACCAAACCGTTTACCGGCCATACACTGGCCGCGGCAGGCGGTATTGAGGCGATCTTTTCGGTACTGGCTATCCGTGAGCAGATGGTGTTTCCCAATTTAAATTTTTCAGATAAGATGGAAGAGGTGGACGTGACGCCTGAAACCAGGCTGCTGGAACAGTTCCCGGTACGGAACGTGTTGTCCAATTCCTTTGGTTTCGGTGGTAATAATGCGTCTCTCGTGATCAGCAAATATGAGTAAACACAGGTGTTACATACAGGGAAGTGCCGCAATTTCTGCGCAACCTACGTTCGACGGCGATTTCTTTTCGGCGCCGCTGACGACTACATCCGCTAACAACCTGGTGGCGATGGAGCCGGATTACAAGGCGTTTATTCCGCCAAACAGTCTGCGCCGCATGAGCCGCATGCTCAAAATGGGACTCACTACTGCGTTAAAAGCCGTGCAGAACAGTGGCCAACCTTCGCCGGATGTTATTATCACCGGCACGGGAAAAGGCAGTTTGTCGGACACAGAGAAATTCATCCGCGACATAGAAGCGTACAAAGAAAGCGCACTGAATCCTACCCCCTTTATTCAATCTACTTACAATTCCGTTAACGGGCTGATTGCTTTACAGCAAAAGAGTACCGGCTACAACAATACGTTCGTTCACCGCGGTTTTTCCTTTGAAAACGCGTTGCTGGATAGTCTCCTTCAATTAGCGGAAGGTAATGTACAACGCACGCTCACCGGCGCTTTCGAGGAAATGACGGCCGAGCATTTTTACATCAAAAGCAGGATCGGTTTCTGGAAAGAGGCCACTATTGGCAACGCTGCTTTATTTGAGCATAACACGCCAGGGAGCATTTCCGGAGAGGGATCTACATTTTTCTTACTGGGAAATGATAAAACACCCCATGCAGAAGCAGTGATCACCGGCATGAAAATGCTGTACAAACCCAGTGCTGAAGCGCTGAATAAAGCATTGCCCCAATTTCTGCAAAAACATGATATTCAACCCGGCGACATCGACCTGGTGATCACCGGCCGTAATGGCGACATTAACACTGATCATTACTACCGTGTGTTGTTTAGTGCGCATTGCCCCCATACGCCGGAAGTACCTTTTAAGCAACTTTGCGGCGAACACGATACCGCAGGTGCTTTCGCGGTATGGCTGGCAGCGCAGATACTGAAACGCCGGGCTTTGCCGGCCATATTGCAGCCATATGTATCCCATCTTCCTAAAACCTTTCGCCGGGTGCTGATTTATAACCATTTCATTGGTGAACAGCATACCTTTTTCCTCCTTGAACGGGTATAAGTGTATTTTCTACCGTTCTTCATAATCCAGTATAAAAGCCGGGTTCGATCCGTTATATTGAGCACCTTATAAAAAATCAATAGAACGAACATGTTTCTGCGTTATCGCTTATGCGGCATTGCATTGCTGCTGCTATCTCTTACCGTGATGTCCTGTAGCGACCGGGGACCACGGGTGCTCGTCTTCATGAAAACGACTGCTTTTCACCATGAATCCATTCCCGATGGCGCTGCGGCGATCATGGAAATGGGAAAACAACATGGCATTAAAGTGGACACCACCAGCGATGCATCCTGGTTTAAAGAAGAGAAACTGGGTAAATACCGTGCGGTGGTATTTTTGAGCACTACCGGCAATGTGCTGAACAGCACGCAGCAGGTGGCCTTTGAACGTTATATCCAGGCGGGTGGCGGTTTTATGGGCGTACACGCCGCGGCCGACACCGAGTACGACTGGCCATGGTACAATAAGCTGGTGGGCGCTTATTTCAAGAGCCACCCCAGTGATCCTTCCAACGTGCTGAAAGCCACGGTGATCGTAACAGACACCACGCATCCGGCGATGAAAGGGCTGCCTGAGAAATGGGAGCGCACGGACGAATGGTACAATTACAAGAGCATTAATCCCGCGATCAAAGTACTCGCCCGTCTTGACGAAAACAGCTATGAGGGTGGCGAGAACGGCGACAATCACCCGATTGCCTGGTATCATGAATACGACGGCGGCCGCGCGTTTTATACCGGTGGCGGACATACGAAAGAAAGCTATAAAGAACCGGCTTTCCTGCAACATTTGTGGGGTGGACTGGAATATGCCATGGGTAGCGGTGCTCCGCTGGATTACAGCAAAGCCTACGCGGTGAAAACCCCGGAGGATAACCGTTTTACCAAAACGATCCTGAGCAACGACCTCAATGAGCCAATGGAACTGGCGGTTTCGGGCGACGGTGGTGCTTATTTCATTGAGCGTAGCGGTAAATTCTACTACTTCGATCCGAAAACGAACGCCACGAAAGTCGTGTACACCTTCCCGGTAATGCCGGATACGAAGGAGGGCTTTGGCAACGGCCTGTTAGGTCTCACCATCGACCCGGATTTCGATAAAAATCGCTTTATTTATTCTATTACACGCCGCCAACTATGCCGGCTGCACAGCGCGTATCGCGCTTTACTATGGCCAGCGCGGATTCTATCGACATTGCTTCTGAAAAAGTATTATTGACGGTGCCACTGGAGCTGGAAGTAAGTGCGCACACCGGTGGTTCACTGGAGTGGGATGGCAAGGGTAACCTGTTTATTTCTACCGGTGACAATACCGTTCCTTTTGCTTCCGATGGTTATGCGCCGATCGATGAAACGCCCGGTCGCATTACATTTGATGCACAGCGTTCAGCGGGTAACGCAAACGATCTGCGAGGTAAAATACTGCGTATTCACCCCGAAGCGGACGGCACTTATACAATTCCGGAAGGCAACTTATTTGCGAAAGGCACTGCCAATACAAGGCCAGAAATCTATGCCATGGGGTGCCGCAATCCATACCGTATTTCCGTGGACCCTGTCACCAATATTCTTTATTGGGGCGAGATTGGTCCCGATGCAGGCGGCGATGGCGCGCAGGGGCCGAGAGGTTATGACGAGATCAACCAGGCGAAAACCGCGGGCAACTACGGCTGGCCTTATTTTGTGGGTGATAACAAACCTTACCTCGAGTATGACTTCGTGACCAAACAACTGGGTGCGGCATTTAACCCGGACTCAGTCGTGAATCCTTCTGTAAACAATACCGGCATTAAAAACCTGCCGCCAGCGCGTAAAGCGATGATCTGGTATCCGTATAATTTCTCTGAGGAATTTCCGCTGATCGGCAACGGTGGCCGCTCGGCGATGGCTGGCCCGGTATATCATTTCAGCAAGGAGCTGAAGTCATCCACCAAACTGCCGGAGTACTATGATAAAGCACTGTTCATCTATGACTGGATGCGCAACTGGGTATTCGCTGTACGCCTCGACGAGGAGCAGCACTACAAACGCATGGAGCCGTTCATGGCTACTAATGGCGATTTCAGACGTCCAATAGATATGGCTTTTGGTCCGCAGGGCGATATTTACATGCTGGAATATGGTTCAGTATACGGTGTGGATAATGATGACGCGCGTTTGGTGCGTGTTACGTACAACGCAGGTAACCGTAAGCCGCAGGCAGTAATTGCTACCGCGGATACTGTTGGCGCTGCACCGCTTACCGTACATTTCAGCGGTAAAGACAGCTATGATTATGATGAAGATGAACTGACTTACGAATGGAAATTCGAGGACGGTGCCACTTCAACAGAAATGAATCCGGCGTATACGTTCAAGAAAACCGGGGCACACCGCGTAAGCCTGAAAGTGAAAGATCCATCAGGCGAAACAAGCGAAGCGCAGGTGCTGATCCGTGTTGGTAATACGCTGCCGGTAGTGAGCATTCGTCAAACAGGTAACAGTACTTTTTATTTTGATAATACACCATTGGAATACACAGTGGCGGTAGAAGACAAAGAGGATGGCACTATTGCGCCGGAGCGTTTGATGATCGGTCTGCATTACATGCCGCGCATCAGCGGACAGCCGCAGATGGGACACCAGCAAATAACGGCCGTACCCGCGCACCCCGGCAAACTGCTGATGGAAAGCAGCGATTGTAAAGCCTGTCACCAGTTGGATAAAAAATCTGTTGGTCCGGCATTCGTGGAAGTGGCAAAGAAATATAAAGGGAACAAAGATTTCCTGAAATACCTGTCGTCCAAGATCATCAAAGGTGGTGGCGGCGTATGGGGCGAGCACTCGATGGCTGCGCACCCGCAACTGAGCAATGTACAGGCGGGTGAGATCGTGAAGTATATTATGACGTTAACGGAAGAACAGGCGAAGAGTTTGCCGCAGTCGGGTAGTGTTGCTCTGAAAGATCATCAGAAGCAGCCGGGTGGTAACTACATATTATCTGCCACCTATACAGATGGCGGCGGACAGGCGACGCCGCTGAGCGGTACGGCATTCCTGAACCTGCGGGCGGCGCGTGTGCAGGCAGAAGATGCGGACGAAGTACGTAACATTGGTCGTCAGTCGTCGGCATTAGGCAGTATTCATAACAAGTCCTGGTTTTTGTTAAAGGGGATTGACCTTACAGGTATCCGCAGTATCACCTACCGCTATTCATCCCTGAACCGCGACGGTATACTCGAAGTGCATGTGAAAAGTTCGAAAGGACAGGTGATCAGTACTTTGAACTTTAAACAAACGGGCGACTGGTCAAAGTACATTGAAGTAACGGCGCCGGTAACGGATCCGGGAGGGAAGAATGATTTATATTTTGTGTTTAAGAAAGATGAAGAACCAAATCAGCATATGTTTACATTGGACTGGCTTGAGTTTAAAAAATAGTATATAACAGAAAATCCCGGCAAACGCCGGGATTTTTTTATGGAAGGAGCGTGTAGAAATTATTTTATCAACCTGTACACCGGGTACCGGTTAAAATCCGGTTCGAAGTAAGGCGAATTTTTGAATACAAAGTTTAACTGTGCATCCGCGCTTTTAGCGAAGGCAGTATCCTGCGCGCGCTGGCGGGCAAGCTTTTCCCGGAGTTCGGGGTGCTGCTTCAGGTACTCGTAACCGGTATCTTCGAAAACATAGGTAGAATACCACTCTTTTTGCCCGAGCACGGCGTCGAAGAAGTTCCAGGCGAGGAAAGAGTCGCTGCCGGTCGGTTCCAGTGTTTCGATGAGGTAGCGGTTGGCTTCCTGGTTCATGGGAATGAGGTAGTCGCCTTTACGGAAATGCAGGGTATCGTTTTGTAGTGACACCTTAATGCTGTTATGTATATAGTGTTTTTCGTAAGGACGGGCGGCTGTTTTATAGTCTTCAATATGATAGGCCTCCACGATCATCGTGGTATCTTTTTTCAGCCGTTCCATTTTTACCTGGTTGTTCTTCAGCAGGTCGGTAACGGTCCACCAGCCTTGCGGAATAACGTACGCAACGGGTTTGGTAACGTAATTGGCCGGTTTGAAGTAGTTATAAAACTTGATCTGGCGTTCGTACGGCTTTGATTTGTCGTAGTACAAACGTGGCAAGCCGGAAATGTTGCTGGGTTTGTATCCTGGCGCGTAGCCCTTGAACGTGATGCCCGTGTATTGCGTCATATCGGCTTGCCAGTCGAGCGGGAAGGAGCCTTGTGTTTTTACAGCCGCTTTACTTTGGGCGCGAAGGCTTTTTATTTCTTCACTATGCTCGCTGGTGAAAGCGATGAAACATTCCATGAGGGCGTAAGTAGCTTTCACGCGCTGGTCGTAAGGTTTGAGCATGTGTGTTTCGGGCACGAAGCCAAACGTATGGAACAGGGTGGTGTAACCGCTGGAGTAGCGGGGGCCGTCGTAGAATTCTACCCAGCCGCTGTCCGGCGTATTGCCGAAGTGGTTTACGTAGGGCACCAGGTCGTAACCTTTATCTTTCATGAGGCGGTACATGCCCGGCTCAAACTGCTTATTCATGAATTCGCCCATGGGACCGCCGAGTTTGTCGTGCTGGGTGCAAAGGAGCGTCATGATGTGCTGGTAGTCGGCGCCGTTGCTCACGTGGTTGTCGATAAAAACATCCGGATCGGTAAGATGATAGATCTGCTGGAAAGTTCGCGCGTTACGGGAGTCGGCCTTGATAAAGTCACGGTTGAGATCCGGGTTTTGGGCGTTGCCCCGGGAACCGAAAGCATCGGGGCCGTCCTGGTCCACACGATAATAAGGACTACGGTTGAGCGCGCCGCCTATATTATAAATCGGTATCACGGCGAGTACAACGTTAGAAGGCAGTTTTTCTTACCCTGCGCCAGGTCGCGAAGGAGCATCATGCTGGCGTCGATACCGTCTGGCTCACCTGGATGTATGCCATTGTTAATCAGTATGATACGTTTATTTTTCTTCCGCAGGCTGGCAAAATTAAAGTCGCCATCGGCGGAATAAGTAACGAGGTGAAGCGGGAAACCGGCGTCGGTGGTACCTGTTTCCTGCAGGTGGATTTGGGAGAAACGTTTATCCAGCAACTTATAATAGTCGATGCACTCCTGGTAGGTAACGGTTTCGCGGGCGTTGGTCCGTTCGTATTTGGTTGTTAAATCCTGCGCGCCGGCAGTAAAAGTGGCCAGGCAGAGCAGGAGGGCAATGTTAAATTTTTTCATAGCGCGGGCAAAATACGAAGGGTGGGGGAGATTATGTGCTTAATTATAAGAAGCTTCGATGGTTCAGTGATGGTTGGGTGATGGTTCAGTGATGGTTCGGTAGGATATAAATTACGGATTATCAATATTATGTACTAAAATAGGTTTACACCCAGGTTAGATAATCCGGACTTGGGTTCGCCTGTGCGGTAGTACTTCGCCGCTGACGTGAGAACACAACGGCGGCTGAATAGGGAGGGGAAGCCGGCCAACTAAAATTTAATATATAAGTGATTGGTCATTACCGACCAGAAATGAAAAAAGCCCTTCCCTTGTGAGGAAGAGCTGTATATCTTCAGCTACCTGGACTAGGCGAGCGCGTTAACTGACTTAGTCAGTTTGCTCTTCAGGTTCGCAGCTTTGTTTTTGTGAATAACGTTACGTTTAGCCAGTTTGTCGATCATAGACAGCACTTCCGGCAGGTCTTTGCCAGCGGCAGCCTTGTCGGTGATTGCTTTCAGATCCCGGATGGCATTACGGGTAGTTTTACCGTAGTAGCGGTTACGCTCGTTACGCTTTCTGCTCTGACGTACGTCTTTTTTCGTTGCTTTATGGTTTGCCATTGTATAATTTTCAAAGTTTCGGACGGCAAAGGTAGGATTCTCTGTGATATAAACAAAATAAATTCCAAACCATTTTGGAATTCCCTCGAATAGGTAAAATTACGCACATATTGGCTTTTTTTGATAAGGGATTACCAAAAAACAAGCGATATTTGCAGTCCCGTTCATATACCTTAGTATATTAAGAGATGCAAAAGAACCACGAGGAAAAAAAGAGTATGCTTACTAATGCGGGGCCTGAACGGGCCACAACAGAACGTTTATTGAATCAAGGACCAAGCTTAAATTCGTTGTAAATGAAGGACTTTTCATTTGTCACCAATTCACACCCGGCGTATATCGAATCTTTGTACCAGGACTTTAGAAAAGATCCTGCAAGCGTAGATCCCGAGTGGATCAAGTTTTTTGAGGGGTTTGACTTTGCGGTGACCAATACAAATGGTAAATCCGCAACCGCCCCCGCCGCCGCAGGTACTGGATTGCCGGTGACCGATGAGCAGCTGGTGAAGGAGCTGGGTGCTTACCGACTAATACAGGCTTATCGTAAAAAGGCCATCTGATTGCTAAAACCAATCCAATCCGTGCGCGTATCGATCGCCGCGCGAACCTTGACCTGGCACATTTTGGCCTGAGCGAAGCGGACCTGAAAACGGAATTCTTTGCCGGACAGATCGTTGGTCTCGGTAAAGCGCCGTTGGAAAAGATCGTGGCGCATGTGCAGAAAGTGTATGCGGCATCAGTGGGTTTGGAGTTCACTTACATCAATGACTTTGCGAAGCTGGAATGGCTCCAGAAAGAAATGGAAACTACGATGAACAAACCGCTGGCGGTGGAGCAGAAGAAACGTATTCTGCAGAAACTGAATCAGGGGGTAATGTTCGAGAAATTCCTGCACACCAAATATATTGGCCAGAAGCGTTTCTCACTGGAAGGCGGCGAAACGACCATCGCAGCCCTCGACGCCATCATTAATACTGCCGCCGACAATGCCGTGCAGGAAGTAGTGATCGGCATGGCCCACCGCGGCCGCCTGAACGTACTGGCTAACATCCTCGGCAAAACGTACGAGCAGATCTTCTCCGAATTTGAAGGCAGCGCTATTCCCGACACCACCATGGGCAGCGGCGACGTGAAGTACCACCCGGGCTTCCGCGCACAGGTCCAAACGCCGGGCGGTAAAGACGTAAACCTGCAACTCACCCCCAACCCTTCGCACCTCGAAGTGGTAGACCCGGTAGTAGTAGGCTTCGCCCGCAGCAAAGCGGACGTGATTTACGGCAGCGACTACGATAAAATCCTGCCCATCCTCATCCACGGCGACGCGGCCATTGCCGGCCAGGGCGTAGTATACGAGGTGGCGCAGATGAGCAAACTGAAAGGTTATTATACCGGCGGTACCATCCACTACGTGATCAACAACCAGATCGGCTTTACTACTGATTTTGAAGATGCGCGTTCTTCCGACTACTGTACCAGCGTAGCTGCTATCGTACAGGCGCCGGTGTTCCACGTAAACGGCGACGACGCCGAAGCCGTGGTAAAAGTGGCCGAAATTGCCACCCGTTACCGCCAGGAGTTTAATTCAGATATTTATATTGACATGGTGTGCTACCGCCGCCATGGCCACAACGAAGGCGACGATCCCAAATTCACACAGCCCAAGCTGTACGAAGCGATCGATAAACACGCCAATCCGCGCGAAGTCTACAGCAAACAGCTGATCGCCAACGGCGACATGGACGCTGCGATGGCGACAGAGCTTGAAAAGGCTTTCTGGTCCGAACTGCAGGAACGCCTGGACGAAGTAAAACAGCATCCGCTGCCTTACAGCCGCCAGAAACCCGAGCAGGCCTGGCTGGAACTGCGTAAATCCAATCCGGACGATTTCCACAAATCACCCGATACGGCTATTTCGCAGGAGCAGTTTGATAAAGTGTTTAAAGCCATCATGGCAATCCCCGAAGGATTTAAACCACTCAAAAAAGTGGAAAAACTGCTGGGCGATAAACAAAAACTGTTCGAAGAACAGCAGCTGTTAGACTGGGCTTCCGGTGAGCTCATGGCTTACGGCAGCCTCCTGAACGAGGGCCACGATGTGCGCCTTTCCGGCCAGGACGTGAAACGCGGTACGTTCTCGCACCGCCACGCCGTACTGCGCAGCGAAGAAAACGACCAGAGTACAGCCGTCTCAGTAAAATCGACGACAAACAAGGCCAGTTCCGCATTTATAACTCCCTGCTCAGCGAGTTCGCTGTAGTAGGTTTTGAATATGGTTACTCCATCGCCAATCCCGAAGCGCTCACCATCTGGGAAGCGCAGTTCGGTGACTTCAGCAACGGCGCACAAACGCTGATCGACCAGTTCATTTCTTCCGCGGAAACGAAATGGGGTAAGATGAGCGGTTTGACCATGCTGCTGCCGCACGGTTACGAGGGTCAGGGTCCGGAGCACTCCAGCGCCCGCCTCGAACGTTTCCTGCAAATGTGTGCGGAGTATAATATGATCATTACGAACTGTACCACTGCTTCCAGCTTCTTCCACGCGTTGCGCCGCCAGCTGGCGTTCCCTTTCCGGAAGCCGATGATCAACTTCTCGCCGAAAGCGAACCTGCGTCACGTGCGCAGTTACAGCCCGGCCAGCGAGTTTGTCTCTGGTGGTTTCAAAGAGGTGCTGGACGATCCGTATATCGACGATGCTTCCAAAGTGAAAAAGTGCTGCTCTGCTCTGGCAAAATGTACTTCGACCTGAGCGAAAAGCAAATGAAAGATAACCGTAAAGACGTAGCCGTGGTGCGCCTCGAGCAACTGTACCCGCTGCCAACCGTGCAGCTGGCCGCTGTTGCCGAAAAATACAAAGGTGCTACCTGGTTCTGGGTACAGGAAGAGCCGCTGAACATGGGCGCGGCCTGGTACCTGCAGATGAACCTCAAACAACTGAACTACGGCGTCATCAGCCGCAACCCGAGCGCCGCAACGGCTACCGGTTATGCGAAAGTGCACGCACAGGAGCAGGCTGAGATCATCGAAACGGCCTTCAGCATTTAATCAGGAAAAAGTAAATTTGAACATATTAATAGCAGGCAATTCCGGCTATGAACCATCAAAACTGAAATATGGTTATCGAAATTAAAGTTCCTACGGTAGGAGAATCTATTAGCGAGGTAACAATAGCAAAATGGCTGAAAAAGGATGGCGATTATGTACAACAGGACGAAGTGTTGTGCGAAATGGAATCTGAGAAGGCAACGTTTGAACTGAATGCCGAGAAGCCCGGTGTACTGAAAATTAAGGCGAATGAAGGCGACACCCTGAAAATTGGTGACGTAGCCTGTACCATAGACACGGATGCCGCCGCCCCCGCTGGCGCTGCTCCGGCCGCTGCACCCGCTGCAGCAGCACCCGCACCTGCCCCCGCCGCAGCTGCCGCCCCGGCTCCTGCCGGCAAAGGCGTGATCGATATGAAAGTGCCGACCGTTGGCGAATCCATCAGCGAGGTAACCCTCGTTAAATGGTCTAAAAAGACGGGCGACTATGTAGAACGCGACGAAGTGCTCTGCGAACTGGAATCCGAAAAAGCTACATTCGAACTGAATGCAGAAGAAGCGGGCATCCTCACTACTATCGCAAATGAAGGCGACACGCTGAAAATCGGCGATGTAGCCTGCAAAATTGATACAGACGCTGCAAGGCCTGCTGGCCAGGCTGCCCCGGCTACTGCGCCTGCTGCGCCGAAACAGGATGCAAAGCCTGCTGCTCAAAATACAGCGGTTACTTCCATCCCCAACGATATTAAAGCAACACCATTGGCTGCTGCCGTTATCGCGGATAAACACGTGGATCCGGCTACCATCAAAGGGTCTGGCCAGGGGGTAAAATCCTGCGCGACGATGTATGGGCTGCCCTGCAAAATCCGGGCGTAGCTATCGGCCAGGAGCTGAATACCCGCAATTCCCGCCGCGAGAAAATGAGCAACCTGCGCAAAACCGTGTCACGCCGCCTTGTGGAAGCGAAAAACACGACCGCAATGCTCACTACTTTCAACGAGGTAGACATGACCGAGATCATGGCTATCCGTGCGAAGTATAAAGAAACTTTCAAAACCGCGCACGGCGTAAACCTCGGCTTTATGAGCTTCTTCACGAAAGCCGTTTGCTTTGCCCTCGCCGAGTTCCCCGCTGTAAACGCTTACATCGATGGCGAAGAGCTGGTGTACCACGACTATGCCGATATTTCCATCGCCGTATCTGCGCCAAAAGGCCTGGTAGTACCGGTGATCCGCAATGCAGAAAGCATGAGCATGGCCGAAATCGAGAAGAAAGTAGTAGAACTGGCTACCAAAGCCCGCGATAGCAAATTGACCATGGACGAAATGACCGGCGGTACCTTCACGATCACCAACGGTGGCGTATTTGGCTCCCTCATGAGCACCCCGATCATCAACATTCCGCAATCCGCGATCCTCGGTATGCACAAAATCCGGGAGCGCCCGATGGCCATCAACGGCCAGGTGGTCATCCGCCCGATGATGTACCTCGCCCTCAGCTACGACCACCGTATCATCGACGGCCGCGAGTCTGTGAGCTTCCTGGTACGCGTAAAAGAAATGCTGGAAAACCCCGAGCAACTGCTGTTCGGCCGCGATCCGGTGAAGACTTTACTAAACATAAAATAATTTAACATAAGGGGTACTTAGCATTGGTTTTCCAATCCGGCCCCCGTTGCGTCGCACACTTGTACGGCAACAAATCTTATCATCCCCGGCTGTTACAGTCCGGGGATGTTCTTTGATGTAAATCCCCACGAAACGCGTTAATTTTGCCGCATGACAAGATGGGAAAATTATCTCCTCACTACCAAAAAAATACTGGACCAGTATAACGGCAGCCTGCCCTTACACCACTTCCTGAAAACGTTCTTCAAATCCAACCCCCAGATGGGTAGCCGCGACCGTAAACAGGTGAGCCAGCTGGTATATGACTATTTCCGCCTGGGCCACTGGCGCATACACGATATGCAGCGCGACGACCGCCTGCTTATCGCCCTTTTCCTCTGCGAAGATGCGCCCAACCCCGTACTCGAGTTTTTCCGCCCCGCCTGGAATGCACAAATCGCCCTTTCCCTACCCGAAAAGCTCCAGTTTCTTGAGCTGCCACCTGTTACTGAAATATTTCCGTTTGCCGCGGAATTGTCCGCCGGCATCGACGCTAACGCTTATTCAGCCTCGTTCCTGAAGCAGCCGCACCTCTACATCCGTACCCGCTATAACAAACAAGAAGAGGTAATCGGCCTGTTAAAAAAAGCCGGCGTATCCTACGCACTGCCCGGCGATACCGCTATTGCACTGCCCAACGGCACTAAAGTAGATGCGATTATTACCGATAAAAGCTGGTACGAAATCCGGACCTTTCCAGCCAGGAAACCGGCCAGCTGTTGCAGCCCGTCCCCAAAAGCTATTGGTGGGACTGTTGCGCAGCCAGTGGCGGTAAGTCCATCTTGCTGAAAGATATTCAGCCTAACGTAGAACTGCTCGTAAGCGATGTTCGCACGTCCATCCTGGAAAACCTGCAAAGAAGGTTCAAAGAAGCCGGCATCAAAAACTTCCACGCCAAGGTCCTCGACCTGTCGGACGACAATGTAGACCAGATTTTACCCCGCAACCAGTTCGATAACATCCTGCTCGATGCGCCCTGCAGCGGATCGGGCACCTGGGACGCACACCCGAAAACCTGTACTACTTCGAGGAAAAGAAAATTGAATACTATCAGTCGTTGCAAAAACGAATTGCCGCTAACGTGGTAAAATGCCTGAAACCCGGTGGAGCACTTATTTACATTACCTGCTCCGTGTTCCGCAAAGAGAACGAAGAGGTGGTCGCCTACCTGGAAAATGAATTGGGGCTGCAAATGCAGCAAGGCGGAGTGATTAAAGGGTACGACCGGGCGGCTGATACCATGTTCGCCGCGCGGTTGGTTAAAGTTTAACGAGTTTCGCCACGCTTTTCTTATTATCCTGCACTAACTGTAAATAATAAATACCCGCCGGTAACCCGCTGAACATGGATTCCTGCCATAAAAAGTGGCCATAAGTCGCCGCTGCCACAGCCAGTTTACGCTGTGCGATGGTTTTACCATTATTGTCGATTAACCGCAAATGCAGATCGGCGTTGGAGAGGGAGTGGTAGTAAATATATAATTGGCTGTAAAATGGATTAGGCGCCACTTTCAGCAATGCCTCATTTAATACATTGCGGATAAAAACCGTATCCTGCTGCGCGCTGCGATACAAACTATCATACGCCAGCCGGAAGTTCGGAATGCCGTAGCCCATCTGGTCGTCGGGGTTATGAAACCGGCTGCTGCTCGCCCTTACCACGTTAATGATTTCCATATTCGTGCGCTGTGGAAATGCCTGCCATAAACAGGTGACCAGTCCCGCTACAATCGGCGTGGAAAACGAAGTGCCGCTGCCGGCCGTCAGTTCGCCATTGGGCCCAATCAGCCTCGCGGCTACGCCCATCCCTACTACATCCGGCTTAATCACGCCATCTGCTGCGGGGCCATAACCGGAAAACGTAGCCGGCCGACCCGAAGCATCCACGGCGCCCACGGTAAGTACGCTGTCCGCATCGGCCGGCGGCGTAATGTATACCCAGCTGCTGTTGCCTTCATTGCCGGCAGAACTCACCACCAGTATACCCTTGGCCGCAGCCATATCTGCGGCGCGGCTGATTTCCAGCATATCGCCTGTTAAATCCCAGTAAGAATGATTAAATGCGGGGTTGTCGAACGTCGTATAACCCAGGGACGAAGAAATCACGTCCGCGCCAATGCTGTCGGCATATTCCACCCCGGCGATCCAGTTATTTTCTTCGATGGGTTGCTCTTTGCCATCCTCTTCGGAGCGGATGAGTACATAGGAGGCATTGGGTGCGGTGCCTGTCATCGCGGCACTGCGGGCGGCAATGGTAGACAGTACATGTGTGCCATGCATGCTGGCCGTATATACATTTGCGCCACCGGCAACGAAATCGCGTGTGCCCTTGATCCTGCCACTTTCAAACAAATGCTGAAAAGGCCCGGCCGTATTTACACCTGGAAACCCCGCGTCCAGCACTGCTACTAACATGCCTTCGCCGGTAAAGCCTTTGTCGTGCAGGTATTGCCCTTCGTGTATTTCAATTTGATGCTGACCCGCGCCATAATCGATGGTGGCTTCGCGCACGTTCCATTTTACGGGCACAATTTCTTGCGCGCTGGCCCTGCGCGCGGCAATAGCGGCGGTACTGAGTACGAAGCCGAATGCACGCACGCGTTGCAAAGCCGTGGTATTCGTTAATTGTATCACTGCCTGGTTAAACCATTTGGAAGTATACAAAATATTTACCCCGGGCACGGCGCGCAAACTATCCGGGTAGCGCGGCGACACGGGCAGGTCGCTTATGTCAATGGCAATACCCCTGTTCCGGCGGCGCTGGAGCGCTCTGGCCGATAAATAGGCCTTGGGATTGCCGATCGTATAAGGACTACCGCTTTTATCAACAAAAGTAATGACGTGTTTGGAGAGGGTTTGCGCGTGTACATGCATGGAAAAGCCCTGCAGCAGCAGGAGAGACGTAACAGCCAGGGATGTAGAAAAGGCTTCGGTTCATAGGGTGCTGTAAAAGAAAAGGAGTTGTACAATGTTACATAAATAACCGTACAACTCCCTTTAAATTTTTTTATGATGATAAGCTTATCCGAAGATGCTGCCGCTGCGGATAATACCTCCGCCCACCACGTCGTCGCCTTCGTAAAACACGGCCGATTGTCCCGGGGCAATACCCTTCACCGGCTCGTAAAACCGGATGCGGGCGTTACCTCCTTCATCGTACACATTACTCAGTGCGCCTTTGTCCTTATAGCGGATCTTGGTGATTGCTTCCATTCCGTCAGGAATTTTATCATATTTCACCATGTTGATACCACTTACCAGCATGTCGTTCTTGTTCAGGTCTACTTCATCCCCCAATACCACGGTATTGGTTTCGGGGATGATCTCTGTTACGAATACCGGTCTGCCAAGGGCAATATCCAGCCCTTTACGCTGCCCGATGGTGTAAAAGGGGTAACCCTTGTGCTTACCTACGATAGACCCGTCACGCAGCACAAAATTGCCGCCATTCACCTGTTCTTCCAATCCCTCCACACGACGCTTCAGAAAACCGCGGTAGTCGTTGTCCGGCACGAAGCAGATTTCATAGCTTTCGGCCTTCTTCGCCAGCTCCGGGTAACCAAAGTCAAACGCCATCTGGCGGATTTCAGTTTTGCGGTATTTACCCAGTGGCAGGAGGGTGCGCTTCACCACGTCCTGGTCAAGGCCCCACAATACGTAGCTCTGGTCCTTCAGCTCGTCGATGCCCTTGCTGAGCACCCCGCGGCCGTTTTCCATACGTACCTGGGCATAGTGGCCGGTGGCAATAAACTCGCAATCCATGGCATCGGCGCGTTTCATTAAAGCACGCCACTTGATATGGGTGTTGCAAAGCACGCACGGATTAGGGGTGCGTCCTGCCATATATTCCTCCACAAAATTATCAATCACAAAATTGCCGAACTCGTCGCGGATGTCCAGCACAAAATGCGGAAAACCGTGATGCACGGCCGCCGCGCGGGCGTCGTTGAAGCTGTCCAGGTTACAGCAGCCGGTTTCCTTCTTGGAGGCGCCGGCGGAGGCGTAATCCCGGTCTTCATGGTGATGCCCACCACTTCATATCCCTGCTCATGCAGCATGAGGGCGGTAACGGTACTGTCTATCCCACCGCTCATGGCTACCAGCACTTTTCCATGTCTGCTCATCGTATTAAAAAATTGAGCTGCAAAGGTAGTGATTTATTCCCTTCGGCCCTGTCACCCCTTAGTCAGCCATTTGGGCCGCTTATACCTAGTAGATTGAAAAACAGGCCTTCTGTATACCGATATACCGATCTCCGCTTAAAATATATTTCAATTGGCTTACAAATTAATGGGTCATGGGTATTATATTTATCGGCGAATCGTGAATCATTAAATAAAATTAGAATACATGCTGCCTAAACTTAGCAAGCACCACGTTATGGCCGATAAGGCTTCAGGCATTCCCCCGCCTGTTTCGATTATCCGGAAAAAATCCTGCAGTTTGGTACTGGTGTGCTGTTGCGGGGACTGGTAGACTACCTGGTAGACAAAGCCAACAAACAAAACATTTTCCAGGGCCGCATCGTAGTGGTAAAATCCACTGACGGCAGCACCGCTGATTTCGACAGCCAGGATTGCCTGTTCACCACACACATCAAAGGCCAGGCGAAAGGAGAGTTGGTTAACCGCCGCCTTATCAACGCTTCTATTGCCCGGGTTCTGCAATCGAATGCAGATTGGGCCAGCGTGCTGGAGGCGATCCGTCAGCCGCAACTCGATATTATTATTTCGAATACTACCGAAGTGGGTATCCAATATGTGGAAGAAAAGGTAGATGGGGTAGTGCCCGCCTCGTATCCCGGTAAACTGCTGGCTGTGTTGCTGGAACGTTACCGCGCTTTTAACGGAGCACTGGATAAAGGGTTCACCATCATCCCAACCGAATTACTGGTAGATAATGGAAAACTGTTAAAGGAGATTGTGCTGAAACTAGCGTCGCATAACGAATTGCCACATGAATTCATCCAGTGGATACATACTGCCAATACTTTCTGCAGCTCGCTGGTAGACCGTATCGTACCAGGCAAGCCGAAAGACCTGGCGGCGCAGAACGAAGCGGCGGGTTATGAAGATGGACTGTGGATAGAAGCAGAACCATTTTTATTATGGGCGATAGAAGGCGATGCGAAAGTAGCGGAGAAACTGAGCTTTAAACAGGCCGACGAACGTATGCTGGTAGCAGAAAGCATCACGCCATACCGCGAACAGAAGCTGCGTATCCTCAATGGCAGCCACACGGCGGCGGTTACGGTGGGTTATCTTTCGGGATTGAATACAGTGTACGAGTGTATGCAGCACCCTGTCATGAAGCGCTTCTTCGAAACCGTGGTACTGGAAGAAATTCTTCCCACATTGAAAGACTTAGGCCCGCAGACGGAAGTATTCGCTAAAGATGTACTTGACCGCTTTGCGAATCCGTTTATAGAACACAAGTTGCTGAGCATCACGTTCCAGCAGAGTTCCAAAACGAATGCGCGTAATGTGCGCACCATCCTGCGTTACTATGAGCAAACGAAAATGCTGCCGCCAATGATCTGTATCGGGTTTGCGGCGACGTTGTTATTCCTCCGCCCTGCGAAAGAAGAGGCAGGCAAATTCCAGGGAGAGCGTAATGGCCAGTTTTACGATTACAACGACGATCACATCGCCATTTTTGCCGCTTACTGGCATGGTGTGGATATACGCGACAAAGCCGAAGCGGCGGCGATGGTGCACCAGATACTCGGCGATGCCCGCCTCTGGGAAACGAACCTGAACGAAGTGCCCGGCTTTACCGACGCCATCACGGAACATCTGCTGGGGATGAGCGAAAAAGGTGTGAGCGCATATGTTTCTAATTATTCAAAGGTCTACTAGTGTATGAAGCAATTCCTGTCAGACGATTTTTTACTGCAAACTGAAACGGCTAAACGATTATACTTTGAGTATGCGAAGGATATGCCGGTGATCGATTATCATAACCACCTGCCACCCGATGAAATTGCGGCGGACAGGCGGTTCGAGAACCTTACCGCCGCCTGGTTGCGCGGCGATCACTACAAATGGCGCGCTTTACGCGCCAATGGCGTACCCGAAAAACTCATCACCGGCGACGCGGGCGACCTGGACAAATTCAAAGCATGGGCGGCTACGGTGCCCTACACCATGCGCAACCCGCTGTACCACTGGACGCACATGGAACTGAAAAATCCATTTGGTGTTACGGAATTACTGAGCGAAAAAAATGCGGAAAGCGTGTACAATGCCTGTAACGCACAGCTGCCGAAGTGGTCTGCGAAAGCGCTGCTTACGCATTTTAAGGTAGAATCGCTTTGCACAACAGACGATCCGGTCGATTCGCTGGAACACCACATCGCAATAAAACAACAGGGCTTCACGACTAAAGTGCTGCCTACATTCCGTCCCGATAAATCGCTCGCAATCGACGACCCTGCCACATTCCGTGCCTATATGGAAAAGCTGGGCGAAGCCGCGGGTATCACCATCAATACGTTCGATGATATGCTCGCGGCGCTGAAGAAACGCCATGATTATTTTCATGAGCAGGGTGGAAGATTATCGGATCACGGTATCAGCTTCTTTTACGCAGCACCGTTCACCGCTGTGGAACTGGCATCAAACTTCAAAAAAGTGATGGGGGAGAAAAGATCAGCACTGAAGCGGCAGACATGCACCGCTCCGCCACCCTGCATTTCATCTGTACCTGGAACCACGAAAGAGGCTGGGTACAACAGTTTCACGTGGGGGCGCTGCGCAACAACAACTCCCGCTTATTGCATACTATTGGTGCGGATGCGGGGGTGGATTCCATCGGCGACTGGAATACCGCACAATCCATGTCGGCTTTCTTTGATCGTTTGGATAAGGAAGATAAGCTGGCGAAAACCATCGTATACAACCTGAATCCGTCGCATAATGAAATGTTCGCCACTATGGTGGGCAACTTCCAGGATGGTAGCGTAGCTGGCAAAATGCAGTTCGGCAGCGGTTGGTGGTTCCTGGATCAAAAAGACGGGATGGAAAAGCAAATGAACACGCTGAGTAACATGGGCCTCATCAGCCGTTTCGTAGGCATGCTTACAGACAGCCGCAGTTTCCTCTCCTACAGCAGGCACGAATATTTCCGCCGCATCCTTTGCAATCTTATCGGTAATGACGTAGAAAATGGTGAATTACCGGGCGATATTGCCTGGCTGGGTAAAATGGTGCAGGATATTTCTTACTTTAACGCCAAAGCTTACTTTAATTGCTGATGCAGAAGATAAAAGTTATCACGTTTGGAGAAATATTGCTGCGCTTGTCGCCCGATTGGGCCACTAACAAAGCCGCGATTTTTGTGGGAGGCGCCGAAGCAAATGTGGCCGCGTCTTTAGCTACCTGGGGTACGCCCGTTACTTATATCAGCAAGGTGCCGGACAATGGCCTTTCGCGCCAGGTGCTGCAACAATTGCAAAATGTAGGGGTGGATACCGGTCGCATGTTACTCGGCGGCGACCGTATCGGCGCATATTATCTTGCGCAGGGCAGCGACCTGAAGCATGCAGAAGTGGTGTATGACCGCAAATATTCCTCTTTCGCGGATATTAAACCCAATACCGTAAACTGGGAAGAAGCACTGGGTGATGCAGAATGGTTTCACTGGAGCGCGATCAGTCCGGCGTTAAACGAAGATGCCGCCATCATTTGTAAAGAAGTGCTGGAAGCCGCTAAGCGTAAGGGAATGACGATTTCCGTAGACCTGAACTACCGCAGTAAACTTTGGAAATATGGTAAAGATCCGGTGGAAGTAATGCCCGAACTCGCGCACTACTGCCACCTGATTATGGGGAATATCTGGGCATCCAAAATGATGCTGGGTACGCAGCTGGATGAGCAGGCGCTGAATGTGGACGAAAAGGATGTTTATCTCGACACTGCTATGAAAGTAGCGCAGGAAATCGTAGAGCACTACCGCCAGTGCAACCGCGTGGCCTTCACGTTTCGCTTCAGTTCCGGCGAAAGTCATAATCTTTACTACGCCACGTATTTCGAAAACGATAAGCTGTATGTGAGCCAGCAGCGGGAAACCAACGAAGTGGTGGACCGTGTAGGCAGCGGCGACAGCTTTATGGGCGGACTGATACATGCGCAGCTGAATGGATTTACACCGCAGCAAACCATTGAATTTGCGGCCGCGGCAGCGTACAGCAAGTTGTTCCGTCAGGGCGATTTTAACCTGACGCCAAAGGAATCTATTCTTCAACTCATTCAACAATAAAAAGAAGATGGCAGTAGCAAGTGAGATAATATTGTCCGCGTTTGAGCGCAGCAAAGTAATTCCCGTTTTTTACCACGACGATCCCGAGGTATGTTGTGAAGTGATGCAGGCCTGTTACGATGGCGGCATCCGGGTATTTGAGTTTACCAACCGCGGCGAAAATGCCCGCCGTAACTTTTCCATCATGCGCGACAGGAAACTGCAGCATATGCCGGATATGTACCGGGCATCGGCACGATTAAAAACGCAGCAGACGCGAAAACATTTACTGAAATGGGCGCGGACTTTATCGTAAGCCCTATTATTAATCCCGCCATCGCTGAATACTGCAATGGTGCTGGTATTTTCTGGGTGCCTGGTTGCATGACGCCAACGGAAATTGCTCTGGCCGAAGAGAACAAGGCACAGCTGGTGAAACTGTTTCCTGGCAGCAGTTTAGGTCCTGGTTATGTGAAAGCCATCAAGCCATTATTTCCGACCATGAAATTTATGCCGACAGGCGGCGTAGAGCCGGAAGCGGCCAACCTGAAGAGCTGGTTCGACGCGGGCGTTGTTTGCGTAGGAATGGGCTCCAATTTACTGCCTAAAAAAGCGGTGGATTCGAAAGACTGGACATCGATAAAAGCAAATGTTGTGCAAACGTTTGCATTTATCAAAGCATTAGTGTAAATTGATTGAATTATCTTCCAAAACTGATATCATGAATTCCACCGTAATGAGTAAGTACCGCTGGAACGTTGTTACCTTGCTGTTTTTTGCCACAACCATTAACTACATAGATCGCCAGATCATGGGTTTGCTGAAGGATGACCTTACAGTAGCCTTTGGCTGGACGGAAACTGATTATGGTAACCTTGTAACTGCGTTTTCAGCCGCCTATGCTATTGGATTACTGGCCTTCGGCCGTATAGTAGATAAACTGGGCTCAAAAATGGGTTACACCATTTCCATCACCATCTGGAGTATTGCCGCCATGTTGAATGGTCTTGCGAAAAGTACCTTTGGCTTCGGCGCTGCCCGTGTAGCACTGGGCTTTGGCGAGGGTGGTAACTTTCCTTCCGCTATTAAAGCCACCGCAGAGTGGTTTCCTAAAAAGAACGCGCCCTGGCAACCGGTATTTTCAACGCCGGTGCTAATATTGGTGCGGTAGCCGGTCCTGCGATCGTTTACGGCATTGCCAAACAACATGGTTGGGAAAGTGCCTTCCTATGGACCGGCGCCATTGGTTTTGTATGGCTGGCGCTGTGGCTCGTGTTTTACGAAATCCCTGCCCGCCACAAGAAAATCAGCAAAGCAGAATTTGATCATATTCACAGCGATGAGGTAGCCGCGGTTGATCCTATTGCTACAGAAGCCGCTATCCGGGAGCCGCAGAAAAAGATTGCCTGGGGAAGGCTGTTTGGTATCCGCCAGACCTGGGCCTTCCTGTTCGGCAAACTGCTCACCGACCCCGTTTGGTGGTTCTTCCTGTTCTGGGTGCCTTCATATCTTACCAACGCTTACGGCGTGAATATGAAGGATTCGCTGGGCCTTCCAATCATCGTAATTTACACTATTACAAGCGTAGGCAGTATCGGCGGTGGCTGGCTTTCTTCCTACCTGATTAAACGCGGCTGGCCGATCTTTAAAGCAAGAAAGACCTCGATGTTCATTTTTGCAGTTTGCGTAGTACCTATCATGATGATACAATACGTGAATAACCTGTGGGTGGCTGTATTGCTGTTAAGTTTGGCAACGGCAGCGCACCAGGCATGGTCTGCCAACATCTTCACCACTGCTTCCGATATGTTCCCTAAGAGCGCGTTGAGCTCCGTGGTGGGTATCGGCGGTATGGCCGGCTCCGTTGGAGGTATGCTGTTCCCAATGTTTGCCGGCGCTATGCTTGACCACTACAAAGTACTGGGTAACATCAATACCGGGTATAACCTGTTGTTTACCATCTGTGCATTTGCATATCTGGTGGCATGGCTGCTGATGCACTTCTTCGCACCGAAGATGGAAATGGTGAAAGTAGATTAGTCTTTTGTTTTTCGATGAATAGTTATGAACGCAGCGTCTTCCGGCGCTGCGTTTTTATTTATGGTGATGGGTAGTGCGCTGCCGGTCGTTTAAAGAAAAACGCAGCACACCCAAGGTATGCTGCGTTTAACGGTATAGGTGATAATGTTATAAACTCACGCCACGTTTCCAGGGAATAAAGTCATCCTGGTTGAGGATCTCAGCTTTGGTGAGCACTTCGCCGCTGGCCACTTTTACTACAAAGTCGAGGATGTCTTCACCCATTTGTTCGATGCTGGTTTCGCCACTGATGATCGTGCCGGTATTAACGTCGATAATATCGGGCATGCGTTGTGCGAGGCGGGTGTTGGTGCTCAGTTTCACTACAGGCGCAATCGGGTTGCCGGTGGGCGTGCCAAGGCCGGTCGTGAACAGTACTACTGTTGCGCCGGAGCCGACTTCGGCGGAGGTGCTTTCTACGTCGTTGCCCGGTGTGCAAAGCAGGTTGAGGCCGGGTTTTACAGCGTATTCGGTGTAATCCAGCACGTCGGTTACCGGGGAAGTACCGCCTTTTTTAGCAGCGCCCGCCGATTTGATTGCGTCAGTGATAAGACCGTCTTTGATATTGCCCGGCGAAGGGTTCTGGTAAAAGCCGGACCCTACCGATTCTGCCTGGTTTTCGTAGGCGCGCATGATCGTGATAAACTTATTGGAAATATCATCATTCACGCAACGGTTGATCAGTTCCTGCTCCACCCCGCAAAGTTCTGGGAACTCGCTAAGGATGGTGGTGCCGCCAAGTCCTACAAGAAGGTCGGAGGTATGTCCCACCGCGGGATTGGCGGAAATACCTGAAAAGCCGTCTGAACCGCCGCATTCGAGTCCAATCACGATTTTATTGATGGGCGCCGGTTTACGGGCATTTTTGTTCGCTTCCGCCATACCTATAAAGGTTTCTTTAATAGCGGTAGATAACATATTGAATTCGGAACCGCTGGCTTGCTGTTCAAACACCAGCAGCGGTTTGTCGAAGTTCGGGTTCAACTTTTTGAGCGCTGTTTGCATAATACTTACCTGCGCATGCTGGCAGCCAAGACTCAATACAGTAGCACCTGCCACGTTCGGGTGGTGGATGTAGCCGGCCAACAATGCGCAGAGCGTGTCCGCATCCTGGCGTGTGCCGCCGCAGCCGCCTTCGTGGATCAGGAATTTAATACCATCGATATTCGGGAAAATGTCGTTCCGTTTTACAGTGGCGTTGCTTTCCTTTGCCTGGTAATCTTTTACGGCATCGAGGCCGCCATTTTTGTACAGGTTAACGAGGTCGTTTACCTGCTCATTATATTTTTCCGGTGGTGCAAAACCAAGTCCTTTTTCAAAGGCGGTTTTAATCACGTTGACATTGCGGGTTTCGCAAAAAACCATCGGTATTACCAGCCAGTAGTTACGGGTGCCTACCTGTCCGTCGTTACGGTGGTAGCCCATAAATGTGGCGTTTTTCCATTTGCTCACATCCGGTGCAACCCAGTTAAAGGCGGCATCTTTTTCGTGGAAGGAATCGGCCATGTGCTCGGTATTGCCGGTGCTGATCAATCCGCCCTTCGGAATGTCACTCATGGCCTTGCCTACAAGCACGCCATACATCACAATGGGATCGCCCGCTTTCAGGTCTGCCACAGGGAATTTATGTTTGGCCGGGATATCTTTTACAAGTTGGATCGATTGGTCGTTAAACTGTATCTGGCGGCCTGCCGGAAGATCCTGCAGTGCTACCAGCACATTGTCCTTGGGATGGATTTGAAGATACGTATTCATGATATGCTAAAGTAGAAATAAAGCCGCTTCGCTTTTAATACTATACGCTTAATCCTTAATGTGATTTTAACGCGGAATGGCGGCGCGGCCGACCTTAATTTTCAGCTAGTTTAAGTCATTTCCGGCTAATGGCAGGCAATTTTTATGCAAACGTTTGCAAAGCTGGAGAGTATGTGCTAACTTCGACATCACTTGCTTCATTCCACGTAAGCCAAATCATCATAAAAAGTATACAAATCTCTCATCACTATGAGCATCAATATGGAAACAAGATATTCCAGCAGTCCTGCCGAAGTGCGGACCTGGGATACTGCGCAAACCAGGCAAGCCCTGCACATCAGCAACCTTTTTGAAGAGAACGTGATTAACCTGGTGTACACGCACTACGACCGCTACATTGCCGGTGGAGTAAAGCCTGTGCAGCCGGTGAAACTGGAAACGACAGATCAGCTGAAAGCAACGTATTTCCTGGAGCGTCGTGAAATGGGCGTGATCAACATCGGCGGCGCGGGTACTATTACCGTAGACGGCGAAGTGTTCGAGATCGGTTTTAAAGAGGCTTTGTACATTGGTCAGGGTAAGAAAGACGTGGTGTTCGCCAGCAACGACGCGGCGAATCCGGCAAAATACTACATCAACTCGGCGCCTGCACATCATTCGTTCCCTACCCGCCGCGTAACCAAAGCGGATGCGGAAGTAGTGACGCTGGGCGCACTGGAAACGAGCAACCACCGTACGATCAATAAACTGCTGGTGAACTCCGTATTACCTACCTGCCAGTTGCAGATGGGGATGACGGAACTGCAGCCGGGCAGCGTTTGGAATACCATGCCGGCGCACACGCACGACCGCCGCATGGAAGTATACCTGTACTTCGAAGTGCCAACGGGCCAGAGCGTATGCCACTTCTGGGGCGAGCCGCAGGAAACACGACATATCTGGATGCAGAATGAAGAAGCGGTGATTTCTCCGCCCTGGAGCATTCACAGTGGTGCGGGTACCAGCGCATATACCTTCATCTGGGGGATGGCCGGCGAAAACCTGGACTATGGCGATATGGATGTCTGTGCAACTACGGACCTACGTTAAGGAATCAACTTAAATCATCAGTATGAAAAAATATTTATGCTGTTTGCATTTGCGGCTTGTACAATGACCGCTAACGCAGGCGTAAAACAGGAAACTTACGCAACAGATATTTTTCTTACGAACGAGCTCAAAATCGCCCGTACGGCCGAAGTGGTAGAAATTCCGTTCAGCCAGGTGGCAACGCGCATCAATGCTATTAAAAATGGCGCGTTCAGAGTCGTGAACAGGAATGGGGAAGAAGTACCTTACCAGTTGGTGTATAAAGGGCAAACTTCGCCACAGGCACTGCTCGTACAGGTAACCATCCCTGCCGGGGAGCCTTGCGACTGGCGATCATCCCCGGAACACCTAAACCGGTTGTCGCCAAAACCTTTGGCCGTTATATTCCCGAGCGCATGGACGATTTTGCCTGGGAGAATGATAAAGTGGCGTTCCGCATGTATGGTAAGGCACTGGAAAGTAAGCCCAGTGAAAATGCTTACGGAATGGATGTTTGGGCGAAACGAACCAGCGCACTCGTGGTGAACAAATGGTACAAGCTGAATAATTATCACAAAGACAATGGCGAGGGACTGGATTACTATCATGTAGGATACACCCTGGGCGCTGGCAACATTGCTCCCATGAACGCCGACACGATCGTATACCCGAAGAACTACCGCCAATATAAGGTGCTGGACAGCGGTCCGCTCCGCATTTCGTTTGAGCTGTCGTACGAAAGCTGGAATGTAGGCGCTGTGCCAGTGACTGTTACCAAACGTTTTACGCTGGACGCGGGTTCACAGCTGAATAAAGTGGAGGCGCAGTTTAACTATAATGGCAGCACTGAATTACCGGTAGCTATCGGCATTATCCGCCGAAATGAACCCGGTAGCATTGTGCTGAATGAAAAGGCAGGCATCATGGCCTATTGGGAACCGCAGCATGGCGAAGATGGCATTATCGGCACCGCCTGTATTTTCCCGACGCCGGTAAAACAGATGCGCACAGATAAATGGCATCTGCTAACGGTTTCATCTGCCAATAGCAGTGCGCCTTTCGTGTATTACAATGGCGCGGCGTGGAATAAAGCCGGCGCTATCACCAGTGACGCGCAGTGGTTCGCCTACCTGCAGGATTATGCGGCGAAAATTAAAAGTCCCGTTCGTATAGAAGTTAAATAACCGACTATGAGCATCATCAATAAATTTGATCTTACCGGCAAGACCGCGCTGGTGACCGGTTGCAAAAGAGGCATCGGGAAAGCGATGGCAGTAGCCCTGGCGGAAGCCGGCGCGAATGTGATCGGCGTATCTGCATCGCTGGAAATCAATGGCAGCGACGTAGAAAAAGAGATTAAGGCATTGGGCCGCGAGTTTACCGCTTTCCAGTGCGACTTTGGCAAACGTGCATCGCTGTATGCGTTCATCGCTGAAGTAACTGCTAAGTTTCCTGTGATCGATATCCTGGTGAACAATGCCGGTACAATCATGCGTAAACCGGCAGCTGAACATCCCGATGAATATTGGGATGAAGTGATAAACATCAACCAAACGGCCCAGTTTATCCTGACACGTGATATCGGCAAACGTATGATAGCGCGGGGAAGTGGTAAAGTGATATTTACGGCATCGCTGCTGACCTTCCAGGGCGGTATTAATGTGCCGGGATATGCTGCCAGCAAAGGCGCCGTTGGGTCGCTGACCAAGGCATTCGCCAATGAGTGGGCTTCCAGGGGGTGAATGTGAACGCGATTGCACCAGGATATATTTCTACTGACAATACAGCGGCTTTGCGTGCGGATGAAACCCGCAGCAAATCTATTCTCGATCGCATTCCTGCATCGCGGTGGGGGAACCGGAAGACTTTAAAGGTCCTACCGTGTTCCCGGCTTCTGCAGCTTCCGACTATGTACACGGCACTGTGCTGACGGTTGACGGCGGCTGGATGGGCCGATAAGCGTATATTACAATACTATGAGCAACCGGTCTAAAACCATCGTCGATATTGCGGAGGAGCTGAAACTCTCCGTGTCCACCGTTTCGCGCGCGCTGAACGATCACCCCAACAT
The DNA here is from genome assembly GCF_023156195.1 of Chitinophaga sedimenti. Taxonomy (GTDB): domain Bacteria; phylum Bacteroidota; class Bacteroidia; order Chitinophagales; family Chitinophagaceae; genus Chitinophaga; species Chitinophaga sedimenti. The sequence goes on along the minus strand of NZ_JAKUKA010000001.1, from coordinate 3,651,399 downwards.
TAGTGTAAAAACGAAGGAAAGGGTGAAAAGATGGCGCGCAAACTGGGCTACCGTCCCAATGCGCTGGCGGCGGGATTGCGCAGCAATAAAAGCCGTTCGATAGGGCTGGTGGTGCCGAGGATCTCTATGTTCTTCCCCGCCACCATCAGCACTATCATTCAGAATAAACTGCATGAAGTAGGATATAATCTCATTATTTGCCAGAGTAACGATTCGTACGAACAGGAAGTAGAGCTGGTGAATGCCCTGTATTCCGCGCGGGTAGAAGGGCTGGCCGTTTCTACGACCTTGTATACCACTGATTTTTCGCACTTCGATATATTTAAACAACAGAACATCCCCCTGGTGTTTTTGATCGCGTGCCGAAAGATTACAATGTGAAAGTGATCCGCGGTGACGACTATACCGGTGGATTTGAAGCCACGTCGCATCTCATCAGCAAAGGTTGTAAGGATATCGTGTTTATTGGCGGACCGTTGAGCTGCAGTTTATATACCGAAAGGTTATCGGGCTACAAAGCAGCGTTACAGGAAAATAAGATCGCGTTTAAAAAGCAGCGTATTTTTTTTTTTTTCATGAGCTGACAAAAGAAAATGCCTGGCAAACCTGCGAGAAGATATTCAGCCAGGAGCCTTACCCGGATGGTGTTTTCGCGACCAACGATACAACGGCCATTACTATTTTGCAGTATTGCAGGGAGAAGGGTATTAGGGTACCGGAACAGTTGAAGATTGTGGGATACAGTAATGATCCCCGAACAGAAATTATCACCCCTTCTATTACTTCCGTTGACCAGTATCCCGCTACCATGGCCGAGCGCATTGTGGCCGCACTGATGGAGCTGATACAGGCAAAACATCCGCAGGCTTACCGGCATTCCCAGGAAATAATTCCTATACAACTGGTAGAACGCGAGTCCAGCAGCGGAAAAAATAAGACAACAAAGAAGTGATCTGACATTAACCAGGATTCCCGTTATCATTAAAAGCATTTACGCAATCGTTTGCGTTGATTACATAACAACCAAAGCATCCACAAATGAAACGCATGAAACAATTTATCACATTTGCCTTGTTATTTGGCGCGATGGGCGCCAGTGCGCAGGTTTCGAAAAAGAGATGTTGAGAATTGCCGATGAAAGCCTCGCCTTTTCTGTAAAACAGTATAAACATATGCGGGATAGTTTGCCTGCCGGTAAACTGCCCAAAACGACCAGCGCCAAAACCGGTGGCCTCGAAACCAGTGGTACCAGCTGGTGGTGCAGCGGTTTTTATCCCGGTACGCTATGGTACCTGTACGAATTTTCAAAAGATGAATCGCTAAAAGCGGAGGCAGTGCGCGCGATGAAACTGGTGGAGAAGGAAAAAGACAATAAAGGCACGCACGATCTGGGCTTTATGATGTATTGCAGCTGGGGACCCCAGTTTAATCTTTATAAAGATGACGCGGCAAAAGAAGTGTTGCTGACGAGTGCGCGCTCTTTATCTACACGCTTCAATCCCACTGTAGGTTGTATCAAATCCTGGGATCATGGCACCTGGAAATTCCCGGTGATCATCGATAACATGATGAACCTCGAATTGCTGACCTGGGCGACGAAAATAAGCGGTGATACTTCCTTTAAGCATATCGCCCTGACGCACGCCAATACAACGATTAAAAATCATTTCCGTCCCGACTACAGCTCTTTCCATGTAATAGACTACAACCCGGAAACCGGTGCGGTGAATGCAAAGAAAACAGCGCAGGGTTTCAACGATGCTTCCGCGTGGTCGCGCGGGCAGGCCTGGGGCTTATACGGTTACACCATGATGTATCGCGAAACCAAAGTGAAAGCCTACCTGGACCAGGCGGTGCATATTGCGGAATTCATCCTGAATCATCCGAACATGCCGAAAGACCTGGTGCCTTACTGGGATTACAATGCGCCGGAAATTCCGAACGCGGTGCGCGATGCTTCTGCTGCGGCGGTTACTGCTTCCGCATTGCTGGAACTGAGTACATTTGTTCCGAAAAAGGCGGCCGCAAAGTATAAAAGCTCGGCGGTAAAAATGTTGTATAGCCTCAGCAGCCCCGCTTATCGTGCTAAAGAGGGAGAAAATAATAACTTTATCCTGATGCACAGTACTGGTCACAAAATGGCCAATTCAGAGGTAGATAAACCGCTTTCTTATGCTGACTACTATTATGTAGAGGCGCTGATGCGTTATAAAGCGATGGAAGGTAAAAAATAAATCCCCGTACATGGATAGAAGACATTTCCTCACCGCGGTGCCGCTGGCCGGAATGGCGGCTGCTATTCCCGGTAATGGCGAACTGCTTGCGGCCACACCGGACATGGCGCCCAAAGACAATGATCGTGAATACTGGTTGAAGCTGATGCAGAAAATCAGCCTGCCCTTGCTGGAAAATCTCAGCAAAGGACAGCTGCGAAAAATGATGCCCGAGGAAAAAGCACCCGGTTATAATAAAAAAACAGCTGTGGTTCAAAACCTCGAAGGTTTTGGCAGAACCATCGCCGGCATAGCGCCCTGGCTGGAACTCGGCGCTGACGATTCTGCGGAAGGCAAACAGCGCGCGCGGTTTATTTTCATGACGCAGAAAAGCATTGCCCAGCTGGTAGATCCGGCCTCACCGGATTATGCGCTTGCGCAGGGTGATGATGGACAGCACCTGGTGGATGCAGCTTTCCTGGCGCATGGCCTCATTCGCGCGCCGAAAACATTATGGGAACCTTTACCTGCCAGTACAAAGCAACAGGTGTTCGCCCTTTTCCGGAAGTTGCGGTATGTAAAACCTGGTCATTCCAACTGGCTGTTGTTTATGGCCATGCTGGAAATAGCGCTGCTCAAATTCGGCGAACCGGATTGGGACCGGGTACGCATCGACTTCGCGGTCATGAAACACTTTGAATGGTATAAAGGTGATAGTATGTACGGCGACGGGGAAAACTTCCACTTCGACTACTACAACGCCTTTGTTATACAGCCCATGTTCGTAGACATTCTGAAAGAACTGATGAATGCACGCCGGGGTTCAAAAGCGGACTACGACCTGGCGGTTACGCGCATGCAGCGTTACGGCGTTATCCTGGAAAGGATGGTGTCGCCGGAGGGCACGTTCCCGGTGGTGGGAAGGTCCATGACCTACCGTACGGCCGTGTTTCAGCCGCTGGCACAACTGGCGCTGAGCAACCAGCTCCCCGCCGAACTCAAACCCGCCCAGGTGCGTTGCGCACTCACGGCCGCTACCAAAAGGATATTTGAGTTCCCCGGTACGTTTGATAAACAAGGATGGTTGCAGCTGGGCTTTTGTGGCCACCAACCGGACATTGCCGATGTGTATACCTGCACCGGCAGCCTTTATCTCACGCTCGTAGGTTTCCTGGCTTGGGGTTACCAGCCACCGCACCCTACTGGAGCGACCCGGCCGAAGAATGGACCAACAAGAAAGCCTGGGGTGGAAAAAAGTGTTAAAAGACCACGCGATCTAACGAGCCCTACCATAGGGCGTTTATGCGATAGAGGGATGGCATTGCGCTATCCCTCTTTGCGTTTCAGTTTGCCGCCAGCAGGAATTTACTTATTTTGCGCGATGGTGCAACAGCGCTTGGAACTGTGTTAAAACTGGTATTATGATTCATCTCCCGCATTTGGTTATCGACCTTGGGTTAATCCTCGGGGCGGCGGCAATAACTACGCTTATCTTTAAGAAACTAAAACAACCGCTGGTACTGGGGTACCTGATCGCGGGGTTTTTAGTGGGCCCACATATTCATTTCATTCCTACTGTAACGGACGAAGCCAATATTAAGGTGTGGGCCGAAATAGGCGTGATTTTTTTATTATTCAGCCTCGGTCTCGAATTTAGTTTTAAAAAACTCATGAAAGTGGGAGGCTCCGCCTCCATTACCGCGCTTGTGGAAGTGATCGGCATGCTCGCCATCGGCTATGGAATCGGCCAGGTGTTAGGCTGGTCGGTCATGGACAGTATTTTCCTGGGTGGCGTATTATCGATATCATCCACAACGATTATTATACGGGCTTTTGAAGAACTGGGTGTAAAAGGGCAGAAGTTCGCAGGACTTGTATTTGGCGTACTGGTGGTGGAAGACCTGGTGGCCATCGTACTGCTGGTGTTACTATCCACACTGGCCGTAAGCCAGCAGTTTGCCGGTATGGAAATGCTGGTGTCGGTGCTGAAACTGGTGTTCTTCCCGGTACTGTGGTTCGTGGGCGGTATCTTTTTTATCCCGACTTTGTTAAAGAGAACAAAGAAGTTGATGAGCGAAGAAACCTTGTTGGTGACGTCGCTCGGGCTTTGTTTCCTGATGGTCATACTGGCTACGAAAGTAGGCTTCTCGCCCGCACTCGGCGCCTTTATCATGGGGTCCATCCTGGCGGAAACAACGCAGGCCGAAAAAATCGAGCACCTGGTAAAATCCGTGAAAGACCTTTTCGGAGCAATCTTCTTCGTTTCCGTTGGTATGCTTATCGATCCGAAAATGCTGGTGGAATATATTGGCCCGGTGTTATTAATTTCTGCAGTAACGATTGTGGGGAAGATGGTTTTCTCCGCCGGTGGCGCGTTAATCTCCGGGCAGCCGCTGAAGTCCAGCGTGCAAACGGGTATGAGCCTTGCGCAGATAGGCGAGTTCTCGTTTATCATTGCCACGCTGGGGCTTGACCTGAAAGTAACCAGCGGGTTCCTTTACCCGATTGCGGTGGCGGTATCGGCGTTAACTACGTTTACGACGCCTTATTTTATCAAATATGCAGAGCCCTTTTATTACTGGATAGAACGCCATCTGCCAGAAAAATGGAAAGACGCATTAACCCGGTACAGCAGCGGCGCACAATCTATTTCTGTAGTGAGCGACTGGCAGCGGGTTTTACGTGGGTACTTTTCCAACGTGCTAATTTATTCAGTGATTTTGCTGGCATTAACGCTGGTTTCGTCGTTTTACGTTCGTCCCTGGACGGAGCGGGCGCTGGATGGTAATGGCTGGGTGAATATCGCCACGCTGGTCATTACGCTGTTAATCATGTCGCCGTTCCTTTGGGCGTTGGCGGTGCGGCAGGTACACTCGGAAATTACAGCGCGCTTGTGGCAGGAATCAAAGTACCGCGGACCAATTGCGATTTTGCGTACATCGAGGTTACTGCTGGCCGTGTTCTTCGTAGGTTTTCTGCTGGACCAGTTCTTCTCGTTTTATGTGGCCGTGTTAACCACTTTGGGTATCCTTGGTGCATTGTTGATTTTCCAGCGGAAGATCCAGGCGTTCTATGATAAACTGGAAAGTCGTTTTATATCCAACTATAACGAAAGGGAAGCCAAGGCCATTGAAGCACAGGCGCGCCGTGATGCACTGGCTCCCTGGGATGCTCACCTTGCCTCATTTGAGGTGCGCTCTGAATCGCCGGTAGTAGGTAAAACACTACTGGAATTGGGGCTACGGGAACAGTACGGCGTTAACGTAGCCATGATCGAGCGCGGCACCCGCCTGCTTACGCTTCCGGCGAAAGATGAACGCCTGTACCCCGGTGATAAATTGGACGTGATCGGCACTGATGAACAGGTAAAGAAATTCTCTGCCTTCCTGGAGCCGATTCAATCCCGCGATGAAGAAGAACGGCGTTTGGAAGTAGTGTTGCGCAGTTATGAGGTTCATTCCGGTTCTTCCGTGATGGGCAAAACGATCCGCTCCTCCGGTATTCGCGAACAGGGTCATGGATTAGTGGTAGGCATTGAGCGTAACGGCAACCGCATACTGAACCCGGATAGTACGATCATATTGCAGGATGGAGATATTGTCTGGATTGTGGGTAATCCGAAACGATTACCGGCTTTATTCAGGGTAAAAACATCCAAGAAATAACTGCATGGCTGTCCGGACGGACAGCCATTTTATTTTCAGTTTTGTATCTTGATGACCAACAATTAGCCGGCACCTTTTCCGGTATTACAAATCACACGTATGAACAACTTTTCTCTCGACAAAAAAGTAATTATTGTAACGGGCGCCACGGGCGTGCTGGGTGAAGCTTTTGTAAGCGGGCTGGCGAATGCCGGCGCACGCCTGGTATTGATTGGTCGTAAACTGGACATCGCGCAGCAACGTGCGAATGAAGTAAATAATAGTGGTGGTGAAGCCATTGCTGCCGCAGCTGATGTACTCGATGAAGCTGCGTTGTTACAAATCCGCGATAACGTGATCGATAAGTGGGGCCGAATCGACGGGCTTGTAAATGGTGCGGGCGGCAATATGCCTGAAGCGATCATCGGGCCGGACGATGATTTGTTCAGCTTCAGCATCGACGGCATGCGTAAAGCATTTGACCTGAACCTTTTCGGTACTATTCTGCCAACCCGCATATTTGGCGAGGTAATCGTGAAAAACGGCGGCAGCATTGTAAATATTTCATCGATGGCGGCGGGACAGGCAATCACACGCGTGTTGGGTTACTCCATGGCCAAAGCGGCCGTAGATAATTTTACTAAATGGATGGCTACGGAGATGAGTTTGCGTCATGGCGATAAAGTAAGGATGAACGCCATTGCACCTGGTTTTTTCGTAACGCATCAGAACCGTTCGTTGCTGACGAATCCCGATGGCACTTATACGGAACGTGGCGGTAAAGTGATTAACAATACGCCGGCGGGCCGCTTTGGTGCACCGGAGGAGTTGATCGGCGCACTCGTATGGCTCCTGAGCGATGCATCCGTATTTGTAAACGGACAGGTGATTAATGTGGATGGCGGTTTTAGCATATACTCCGGCGTATGAGGTGAAGGCATAAAACAAAAACGGCGTGGCACTTACCACGCCGTTTTTGTTTTATGCGGCTTTTTTAGTCGTCGTCGTTGTTTTCTTGTCCTTCTTTTCTTTAGCGTCTTTGTTTTCTTTATAACGCATGTCAGGCGTACCATCTTTCTTTTTAGGTCCCTCGGACTTTGCTGCTTTGTTTTCTTTGTAACGCATGTCCGGGGTACCATCCTTTTTCTTAGGCGCTTCCGATTTAGTTTGTTCGGTAGTCGCTTTCTTACCTTCGGCAGGCTTTTTCTTGTCCTGTGCAAACGCGATGTTCACTGTCATCAACAGGGCCAGCGCGGCGGTGATAAGTTTTTTCATAGTTTGTTCGGAATTAGGATAGAAAGGTAGGGTTATTTTTTATAATATCTTCATTTGCCTCCTTAAAAAGAATTAAAATATTGCCCTATCTTACCGCCATCTCCCATGAAAAAGAAGGATAAACTCTACCGAAGCGCGTTAAAGACAACAGACCTGGCAGAAGCCGTAACGCTGCTGACGCAGGCGCACGAAGCCGGCAGTCACGATGCAGCCTATTTGTTGGGCAGCTGGCATCTCACAGGCAAACATATCACGTCTGGCGATAATGCCGCTATACGATACCTGCAATTTGCACTGGAAGGCGATGTGCCTGAGGCTTATTTCGACCTGGCTATTTGTTACGAAAGTGGCAAGGGGGTAAAGAAAGATAAGCGGAAAGCGTTTCTGCATTATATGGAAGCGGCGTTGTTGGGTCATCCGCGTGCGTTGTATGCGGTAGGGCGTTGTTATTACTATGGAGTTGGGGTGGATAAGGATGAAGATTTAGCAAAAATCTGGTTAAGCAGGAGTGATGATAGTTTGGAGATGGACTAAGTGATGATTCGTTCGCAGGTTGCGTATGTCAGCAAAAATCATTGCCGTTACTTCTCCTTTGCCGCTGGTGGCAGGCTCACGATTTATCGTGGCGTACAGCTGGCCGCCGGAACATCCTTGCGCCAAGGTTATGTAATTGTAAACCGTTGCCCTTTCATCGACACATGTAGTCATGATGTACGCAAAAATCCGGCGTTTGCCGCAACATTTTGCTTACCCCCGGATCTGGCATCCTTTTCGATTTATATAGGGCAAGTAAGGAAACAAAAAATATCCATCACCTTTTAAAAACAATAGCCATGAAAAAGATGATTTACTTCGCGATGATGTTATTAGGTCTGGCATTTGTAAAACCGGCCAACGCACAGGTCCGCATCAATATAAACATCGGCAGCCAGCCGCTTTGGGGCCCTGCCGGATATGACTACGCAGGATACTATTACTTCCCTGATATCGAAGCATATTATGATGTACCGGCCAGACAGTATATTTACCGCGACGGCCGCAACTGGGTAAGGAAAAACAGCCTGCCGGGCAGGTATGCGAACTTTGACCTGTACAAACATTATAAAGTAGTCATCAACGATCGCAATCCCCGGATGCGGCACGATGCTTACCGTAACAAATACATCAGCTACCGCGGCCGCACTAAACAGGACCTGATACGTGATCACCGGAACGATCGCCGTGATTATGCAGATAACCACCGCAACAACCGTAACGACAGGTTTGACCGTAATGATCGCAACGACAGGCATGATAGAAATGACCGTAACGACCGGGGAATTAACCGCGGACGGTTCTAAGACCAACCTCTCCTTATAATGACAAAGCGCAGCCACGGAGGCTGCGCTTTTTTGGTGCTTGAAAAGTTGAAGCGTAAACGTAGATTATCATTTTAGTATATCGATATAACGGCTTGCAGGAAAAAGGCTCAACCGCTGTAAATCAATGCCAGTATAGTGTATGGGAGGCCAGCAAGCGCAGCGCTGCCGTTCGGTAATGCGAATCTGCCTTTCATATTTTTTTGTCACCTTTCTCATAACTTACAGAAAAACCGTAATAATTGTGTTATCTTGCCGCTCGATTTCAAAAACCAATCATGGAAAAAGGCGCTTTTTTCTACAGGGCTCTTATTGTGTAAAATGTCCTTGAAGCGAGCTTGAAAACGCCCCCTGTACGCCCGTTTATCATGTAATGTTAGAGAAATCCTTGAAGGCCGTTAAGCCGGTCTGATCGTATCATAGGTTTACCAACTTTTTGCCGGAATATTCCCCTATACCAGTTCCGTGATGTGCATATTGCAGGTTTTACAGCCTCGCGTCGCAGGTTCAGGTATATACGAAAGTTATAAACCTACTTTTTCAATAGCTGACTTATCGCTTTTTTTTCTCATAAACAAAGTTTAGGTTGACGGGCTGCTCTTTAGGGCGGCCCTATTTTTTATCAGTGCTAATTACCGTTCTTTGTACTCATAAATAAGTATCAGGATGAATCAAGATGTTTTTATTGAAGATGCAGGTATGGACTGGGATGACCTGGGTGGCGGCGTACGCCGTAAGATCATGGCATACGATGACCGCGTGATGCTTGTGAAAGTTGCTTTCGAAGCCGGCAGCATCGGCACTATTCATCAACACCCGCATACACAGATATCTCACATCCGGGAAGGGGTATTTGAAGTAGAAATCGGCGGAAAGAAACAAGTGCTTAAAGCCGGTGACGCTTTTTTGCACCGCCAAATACAGATCACGGGGTACGCTGCCTCGAAAAAGGTGTGCTGGTGGATGTATTCAGCCCAATGCGAGAAGATTTTATCTAAGCTGAAGAAATGTTAAAATATTATTATGTGTTATCGGGGATTTTGTATAATTTACGGCCCCGATAACGTTTTGTATCCGGGAATTTGGTTTGATATTGTTAAACGTCGGCTCCAATTTAGATAACCCTAAAGACAGACACTGGCCATTATGCCTAAGAGTAAGGACTTTCCTTTAAACCGGAGATTGAAAAAAGCGAAGTAACAGCGTTTATTGAGAACGGTGGCGCTAAGCTGCACCGGGAATATACTTTCGACTTTTATGAAAAATACCGGAACGGTGCAGAGAAAAGAGACCAGGTGTATGAGCTGCCCAATGGCGACTTCATTTATGTATTTGACCCTGCAGGTGCCAGCGTTCCCGGGAAGGGAAACTACTGGCAGAAAGAAGCGTTCCTTCGGTTTGTGAGTTGGAAAAAGCGGGTGGACGAAGATTATAAAAATGGTCGTGCCGCTTCGGTTGATCACTGGCGCTACTATACCCGCCTCGGTAATCGCCTTATCGAATCCGGCGGCGGCCTGCTGGAGGTCATCAGCTCAGAACTTGGTATTCCCCGTGATAAGCTGGATTTCGGCTACGAAAGCCTCGCGCTCATAGACGCCGCTATCATCGGATATGATCTGGATAATGCCTGGAAAACGTTGTACGATGCGCTGGTCTTTTATATCGGCCAAATCATCGTAGAGCGGGTAAATGGCACCTGGGACATCAACACCAAACATTACGGTGGCGATTATCCCTACGTAACCGTATTGGGCACCGGGCTGCAATACATGCCCATTAATATTGTCCGCAGCGAGTTGGATGGTGTAAAAGACAGCAACCTGCGCAAGGCCACCTCCGACGAAATCCGTATCCATGCGTTCCGTAATGCGGATTAACGCGGATATGCGGCTTCTATCGCCCAAATGAGGTACACCAGTGGCGCGTTCCAGTTAATAGCAATTTCGTTGGATGCATAACTGCAGTCATCGTCCGTATACGCTTCGTCCGGCACTTTGGATACGTAGGTCGTGCATTTGTCCTGCATACCGGGATTAGGGCCGCCTGCCAGCAGGCCTGGTACCGGCTCAGGAATGCCGTCGGCAACGGATACGCGATGGTGCGGGTGCATCACGCGTTTGCTGCCAAAGCCGGTTAAGTAACAATAGCCGGTAGCATTGCGGCCCATGAGATAGTCGAGCAAAGCCACGGCGCCGTTCAGGTAACGTTTGTCTTTGGTGAACTTATAAGCCTGCATTAAAGCAATGCCCTGGTTGGCCACCACGGAATTACTACCCCAGGTAAAATCTCCCGCTTTTTTGCCCATCACGACCTGGTAAGTCGTGGAGTCGCTGCCGGACAGGAGGTTGTCGGCAAATGCGATCACGTCTTTCTTCATACCTGCATCATACCTAGCCATGGTATAATAGGCGAGCACGCCTACTTGTCCCCATGAAGGCACCTGCCAGTACCGGACAGCCATCCTGTTGATATGCGGTCTGTATTGTTCGTCCTTCGTAGTAGTAAACAATTCCGCTGCGGCCCAGGAAAGCTCATCGTCAAACTGGGCGTTGCCATATTCGCCGGTAACCACGGGCGGTTGGAATTGTTTGTTCATCTCATCCTGCCGGTACGGCTCCTTTGGATGTTGTAGCGCCCATTGCCAGGCTTTAGTAGCCGCTTCTCGACAGGCCAGGGCGAGCGGTTTATCAATTTTAGCATACACGCGCGCCGCCTGGGCGGTAACGGCGGCAAAGTCCAACGTGGCCGCAGTACTTTTCTTCACTACGTAACGCGGTTGCGTCGCCTGTTCCGGCATAATCATCCCGTCGAACGATGCGTTCGTCAGTTTATGGTAAACGCCACCATCGGCGGGGTCCTGCATCGTAAGCATCCAGCGGAGGTTATAGCTTACCTCGTCGAGTATATCCGGTATTTTGTTATTGCTCTCGGGAATGTTGAGGCGTATCCCTTTGCAGTATTGCGGATAATCTTCGTATAAAGAGAGCAGCGTGCCCATAGTAATACCGCTGTTCACGATGTACTTATTGTAGTCGCCTGCGTCGTACCAGCCTTCCGGCGAGCTTATTTTTCCCTTTTGACCGGTAGATGGATGGAGTAGTACAATATTATCCGGGTGACCGGCCTCGCGGGCCCATTGACCGGCATAAGCGCGCTCGAGTGGCATGGAAGCACGCTGGTAGTAAAAGGCTTTCATGGCCGCCTGTCCCGCCTGTTCATGCGGATGTCTGGCAATGTAAAACAGGGGTGAAGGGCCAGCCACGCATACCAGCTTATAACGACTTTCGTGTTGAAGACCGGTGAAATCGGCCACCCATGTAGTATGTGGTGAATAACTGTTACGGAAAGGACCCGATAAAGTGCCCCGGTAAGCAGTATCGCCGGAGGTTGCGGTAATAATGTAAAGCGCCGCCCGTATTGGAGCGCACTATCGCTTTTTTGGGCCCGTCGGTATAAAAGCCTATCTGGTTAACGGATACAAGCTGGGCAAAAAGTGCATTGCACACAAGTAAGGCACATAACGTGGTATATAACTTAGGGAACATCCTGATCTCGGGTTTCCATCAAAATAAAAAAATATTTCCCCTTTTTTCCTGAAAGTTCACCCATAACGTCGGCTAAAGCGTCTTTAATATAGTTTCACTGACAAAATGAGCTGGGAATCCAAATCTATCAAACGCCGGAATGCATCTTCATTTATGGCTACTAAAAATAACACTTACACCGGATTTCCAACTCAGGATTTAGATTTTGCTAAATGAGTCCCCGGCCTCTCCAGGCCGGGTTTCTCTTTTATGGGTGTGCAGAACCGGGCGGACGATGTACCGAAAACGGACAGGTTGCAAAATTCAATTGTCTGATTATCAACTGTTTTTTAAAGTGGCATGTTTTTAACAGTTGTGGCGTCAATGCTTAAACCATGTTAAAGAACTATCTCAAGACTGCTTTCCGGAACCTGTGGCGCCATCGCGGCTTTTCGCTGATCAACATCCTGGTTTATCTGTGGGCATGACAGCCTGCCTGCTCATTTTTCTGTATGTGTCTTTTGAACTGAGTTATGATAACTTTCATGACAAAGGTGATCGTATTTACCGCGTGGTAACCGACCTTAAAACGAAGTCGGAAACTATACACGCCAGCTCTACCTCCTATCCGATGGGGGTGAACATTCAGCAGGATTTCCCGGAAGTGGAGATGGTTACTTCCTTTTACCAGATCAGCAGCCTCATAAAACATGGTGATCTGAAGTTCCAGAAAAAAAACATCCTGCTGGCGGATACCACCGTGTTTCAGCAGTTTACTTTTCCCTTGGTGCAGGGTAATATTAAAGACGTGTTTAAAACGCCAAAAGAGGCAGTGTTGTCCGAACGCGCCGCCGCCAAGTATTTTGGAACGGAAGACCCCATTGGCAAAACGCTGATGTTTGAAGATAGTACCCTGGTAACGGTTACAGGGGTGATGCAGAATATGCCGGAGAATTCGCAGATCAAAACCGATATATTGTTGCCCATGACGCTGTTGACGAGCAATGATCGCGGGCTATTCAACTCCTGGGGCAACTTTGGCTGGCAAACCTTTTTGCTGCTGAAGCCTGGTACAGACTACAAAAACTACAGGCAAAGCTGCCTGCCTTCATGGAGCAGCGTTTACCCCAGGACCAGCGGGAAATGACCTATACGCTGTACCTGGAGCCCCTGGGCGATATATACCTGAAATCAACCCGGGGCAGTTACGAATCCGGGAGCATGAGTAATGTTTATATCTTCTCTATCGTTGGGATTTTTATCATTGTCATTGCCTGTATCAATTTCGTGAACCTGACTACCGCACGCGCCACCGAACGTGCCAAAGAAGTGGGCGTGCGTAAAGTGATTGGCGCCAGTCGCGGTGAACTGGCGCTCCAGTTCCTGGGTGAGTCGGTGGTGATTTGCGTAATCTCATTTGTAATAGCGCTGTTTCTCTCAGCCCTGGCAAGTCCTTTGTTTAACATGCTTTGCGGCAAGGCAGTGAGTGTGCATCTTTTCAGTCATGTTGATCACTTGTTATTATTGCTCGCCGTTGCGCTGGTTATCGGGCTGCTGGCTGGCTTTTATCCGTCGGCGGTATTATCGAATTTTAAACCGGTATCGGTGCTGAAAGGGCGCTTTATTTCCGGTAAAAGCGGTTTGGCTTTGCGCAAAACGCTGGTGGTGGTGCAGTTTGCAGTATCTATTATTTTGATTGCAGGAACAATCGTGGTATATAAACAGCTGTACTTCATGCGCCATCAGCAAATGGGGTTTGACAAGGAACAGCAGGTGATATTAACGTATAACCAGGATAACCTGATAAACGGGCAGTTACCGCGCATGCGGCAGGAGTTGGAAAGTGTGCCCGGTGTGCTGGCTGCCAGCGCTTCGGGCCGGACCCGGTACACAGCAATGGGGCGCGTTCACAGAATTGGAAAACAAGGATGGTGAAATGCAGTCCGCCAACCTGGATCTGTATAATGTTGATTTCGGGTTCCTCGAGCAGTTGGGTGTAAAGATGGCTGCCGGCCGCTCTTTTGATGTGAAGTATGCTACTGACTCCACCGACGCGCTCATTCTCAATGAATCTGCTACGCGCCTGTTGGGTTATCGTAAGCCGGCGGAAATTATCGGTAAGAAGTTTTCGCAATGGGGGCGTACCGGGCAGGTAATCGGGGTGGTAAAGAACTTCAATTACCGTAGTCTGCGCGATACGGTAAACGCTTTATCTATTCGGCTGTCGCCCGCCAATTGTGCTATGTTCCTCGTTAAGCTGAAGGCAGGCGACCCATCCAATACGATGGCGGCACTGGAGAGCAAGTGGCGGGAACTGGCGCCGCACCGGCCATTTAAAGCAGATTTTCTCGATGAAAATTTCGACAAGCAATATGATGCGGAGCAACGGTTCTCACGGTTGTTCTTCTATTTCGCAGGACTGGCAATCATCATATCCTGTCTGGGATTACTGGGACTGGCCGCCTACAGCACCGTGCAGCGTACGCGCGAAATCGGTATCCGCAAAGTGTTGGGCGCTTCTGTAACGAATATTACCGCGCTATTATCGAGAGAGTTTATTATACTGGTGCTGATCGCTTTGTGCATTGCCGCTCCGGTGGCCTGGTTTGCCATGGATCAATGGGTACGCGGATTTGCTTACCGTGCGCCGGTAAGCTGGTGGGTTTTTGCACTGGCCGGATTGCTGGCCATTGCCGTTGCTCTCCTCACCGTGAGTTTCCATGCTGTAAAAGCCGCAGTGGTAAACCCGATCAAGAGTTTACGAACAGAATAGATTCCGCCCTTCTATAAAAGCAAAAGCCGCTTCGATAAACGGAGCGGCTTTTTTTTTTATGAACAAGGCCGGCGGCTGTGCGTCATTTTCCAATCTGTTCTTTCGATATGCCCGGCCTGGATATTCTTTTAGATATTCGCCTGTATTTTCTTTTCCAGCACGGATTTTGGTACTGCGCCAACCTGCTTGTCTACTACCGATCCACCTTTGATGAATAGTACGGTAGGGAGATTGGTTACGCCGTATTTTACGGAAATCTCCGGGTTGGTGTCCACATCGATTTTACCAATGTTTACTTTGCCGGCGTAATTGTCGGACAGGTCGTTGATGATGTTGCCAAGGGCGCGGCAGGGGCCACACCAGGCAGCGGTGAAATCTACAACACTGAGTTTATCTGACTGCAGCACTTCGGCTGCGAAATTCTGATCGGTGAAAGTGAGTGCCATGTGTTTGAGTTTATGCTGCTAAAGTAGGCCGGTTTCTCTTTGCACAAATATTGATTGATCTGATGTTCATATCGAAGAAATTGATAGTTGCAGCAATGGCAGTATGGGGGAGGATTTGGGCGCTAACATGGGAACATGGTAAGTTGGCGGGGTTGACAGTAACAGTAAATTAAATTATACGCGCGCGGTGATGAGTGCCGGCCCCTGACGTGAAGCCGGCACATAATTGCTTAGTGACGCATGTCCGTTTCAATTTTGCGAAAGCGGGCGGTGATCGTTGCCAGTTCTTTGTCAGACAGTTTCGCGGTTTGTTTCAACACTTTAATAAAGTAATTCACTTCTTTTTCGCTGGCGGGACAACCTACATTTTCACCGGAAGTGTGCATGTCCGCGCCATCTGGACGAATTTGCGAATCGGCCAGTGCTTTACCATTTTTATCGAAGATGATCCAATAGGGAATGCCCGACCTGCCGGCGCCATATTCTGCCATCAATTCGTCGCCACCGGCATTTTCGTCGGCTTTGTGCTTATCGGTTTCCTTTACAACGATGTGGCGTACCACGAAGTTTTTATCGAACAGCGGTTTGCACGGCAGCGTGCTCATAGCTGTATCCATCTTATGGCACCAGCCGCACCAGGAAGCGTGAAAAATGAGGAATACCTTTTTATTTTCTTTTGCTGCAACGGTAGTGGCTTCTTTCAATATTGCGGAAGTGCTGGGCGCCGTTTGCTGTTGTGCGAGAGCAGCAGTGCCCAGCAATAACAGTAAGGGAAGGAAGTATACTTTCATCGTGATGCTTTTTTGTTTCTTAAAGATAATGGGTTTTTGGAGAACCAGTCCGGGAGGGCAGTATGAATCGTCCTGAAAAAGTTGACGGTTAAAATATCATCCCAGTTGCTTTTTGCGGCTGGGATATTTTTTTGATGTACACTATCAGGCGTTCGATAGTTTAAAGATAGATGTGGTCTTTTGCTGTTGTATATAGCAATTGACTCATGCACCATTTTTACAGTATTGGAGCTGTTTACTCTTAGTTCATCAAGTAAAAACTCCTCCTTTATCGTTCTATTCATCCTTTCGGCGAGCGCATTCTCGTAAGGATCGCCGTTTTCGGTCATACTCATCTGTATATTATTGGCGAGGGCAATTCTAACGTACTCTTTACTACAATATTGTAATCCTCTGTCCGAATGATGCACCAGTGGATGCTTATAAATACGATTTCCAACCGCCATTTTTAACGCCGTGGCTATGGTGAGCGCCTCCATATTATCACTTATACTGTATCCAACGATCTTACGACTATAAGCATCTGTGATCATGTTCAGGTATAGATTTCCATCAAGTGTTTTCAAATAAGTAATATCTGTTACCCAAAGCTGCTCTGGCTTATTGATAGTCATTGATTTAGTAAGGTTTGGATACTTTCGCAGCCAATGCTTTGAGTTGGTCGTTTGAATATATCTCTTCCGAGGGCGGATCAATAAATGCTCTGCCTTCAAAAATTTAAACAGAACGTCTCGCCCAATTTTAATTGAATCCTTATGCAGCCATGGTTTAATTAAATTATACAGCTTACGTGTGCCCAATCTGGGCATACCAGCCCTGGTTTTCATCACCATCTCCCTAACCTGGCGTAGCTCCTGATATCTGTGAGCCCGATCAGTTTTGTGCTTGTAGTAGGCTTGTCGGCTGTATCCCAGCAGCTTACATACGCCATTTACCCCTAAGAGCGGGGCTTGGGCTTGCTGGACTGTTCGGGCATATACTTTTTCGGATATCCGTTTTCAGCATATCGTTGGCTATATCAATAGCGGTATTAAGTACATGAACTTTTTCTTTCTCCCTGGCTAAAAGGGCTTCTAGTTCTTTAATACGTTGTTCAGGCGTCTTTTGTGTAGACATAGTTGGAAGTTCTTTCCAATCTAAGTTACTATGTTTTTTAAACCAATTTGCTATCGTACAATGTCCCTGAATCCCATACTTTCGATCAGCCTGGTCAAAATTGAGCTCTCCTCGTTCTATTTCACCAACTACCTGTAATTTAAAGGCTAAGCTATAACTCTTCTGCGTTCGCTTAAATCTAGTGAAATCATTGTTTCCCATAATAAGTTCGTTTTAAGTGTCAACTTATTTCAGGACGGAGCAGTAGATAAAGAAAGGGCCGGTCTACTGACCAGCCCTTCGCTATAATAGTACGAAGCATTAAAACTTCAACGTCAGGTTGCCGGAGAAACGCCGCGGCATGTTCACCTCGATGGTGGTCCAGCCGGAGTAGTAACGCTCGTTTGTCAGGTTGTCCAATTTGAAACCGATGCGGTATTTCGGTTTGTCGTAAAACAGCGACGCATTAAACACGGTGTAGGACGGCAGGATAAACTGGCCGGTGGTAATCGTGTTTACCACGATGTTTTCTGAGGCGTAGTTGCCACCGAAGCCAAGTCCCAGGCCATTCACAATGTCGTTTACGCCGTCAAGTTTGTAGCTGATCCGGGCGTTTGCGAGGTGTTTAGGACCTGCATCTACCGGGCGCAGCCCTTTTGTATCGGCTACGGTGTTTTCATTTTTCGCATCGTTGTAGGAGTAACCCGCCACGATGTTCAGGCCACGAACGGGATTGGCGATCACTTCGGCTTCAAAACCTTTACTGCCACGTTGCCTTCCCGGATAAAGAAGTTGGCGCGGGTAGGATCGTTGATTACTACATCTTTTACATAAATGTCGTAGTAGCTCAGGCTACCGGTGAGTTTACCGCCGAGCAATTCGCTTTTAATACCGGCTTCCCACTGGTTGGCCTGTTGGGGTTTAAACGTAGTAACGGTGCCATCGCCCTGTGCGCGCGGCGCTACGTTGCTGAAGCCGTTCATGTAGTTACCGAAAACAGACAGTTTGTTTTTAAGGATTTCGTACACCGCGCCAAATTTTGGCGAGAAGGCCGTTTGGTAAAAAGCACTGTTCGCTGTGGTGGTGCCGGAAGTCATGTTATACGATCCTTTGTTCTCGAAGTAGTCCACACGCAGGCTGGCCATTACATTCAGCTGCTCGGTGATGTTGAACACGTCGGATACATAAGCACTGTACGTACTGGTTTCCGTGCGGGTTTTACTGTTCGCCAGGTTCGCCATTTTCGCGGTTATGGCAGACGAAGTGAGGGTGCCATAACGGGCGCCCGGGTTCATTGCTCTTACAGTGTCGAAAGGAATATAGGGGCTGGCATTATTGTCGTTGCGGATAAACAGGTAATCCACGCCGGCTACCACCCTGTTACGGAACTGGCCGATGTTGAAATCGCCGGTAAAGTTCTGCTGCAGGTCAATAAACATATTGGTGGCATCCTGGTTATTTACCCAGCGTTGCAGCGAGTCGCCTGTAGGACGAATGCTGTGGTACGAATAAACGCCCTGTGATTTGCGGGTACTGGTAGAAACGTTGGTTTCAGATATCCAGTGGTCGCCGATTTTATTGGTCATTTTACCAAATATATTCAGCACCGGCGTTTTGATGGTAATATCGTTGCCGGTCCAGGAGCGGGTAAAGTCTATTTTAAGATCATCGGGACTGAACTGTTGCAGGGCTATGCCGCGTGGCAGGAAGTATGACGGGGCGTTGGTGCCTTCAGCCTGCTGGATTTCGGCGCGGAACTCCGTGGTGCTGCGGTCGCTCACTTTGTAGGTAAGGCTGGGAGCGATAAAGAACGATTTCTTAAAACCTGCGTCCTGCCAGCTGCCTTCGTAGTGGTACGCGGCGTTCAGGCGGAACAGTGCTTTGCCAGCGGAATCCAAGGGGGTATTGATGTTGGCCGTAATGCGGTTGAGGCCGTAAGAGCCGCCGGTATAGCCAACTTCCGCTTTAAAACCTTCCTGTGGTTTTTGGTAACTACGTTAATAAGACCGCCGAAGTACGATACGCTGCTGCCAAACAAAGTACCAGATGGACCTTTAATCACTTCTATGCGCTCCATGTTGGCGGGATCGGGCGTGCCGTTGGCGGCGCCGGCCAACCCGTTTACCAGTTTAGGCTGCAACGAAAAGCCACGGAGGGAATAGTAGCCCATGCCATCGCCACCGCGGCCGGTAGCCGCCCACAACTTGTTAATGCCCGGTGCATTTTTCAGTGCATCGTCAAAATTGGTTACTACCTGTTCTTTCAACAGCTCTTTATTGATGGTAGTGTATACCTGCGGATTTTCCAGGTTGCGGATCGGCAGGCGTGCAACCTGTTGTGATTCTTTATTTGCGAACTTATTACTCACCACTTCTACGGCCTGGAGCTCTCGTTCGGAGGCTTTCAGGCGGAAGTTAGCCGTGGTCGTTTTGTCTTCTTCCACCATTACGGTTTCGGAAATCGTTTCATATCCTATTAAGGAAATTTGGAGGGTGTAAGTGCCGGCCGGGAGCCTGCGGATAATATAAACACCTTCGCTGTTGGTTACTTCGCCTTTCTTACGTTCTACGATCTGGATCGTTACGCCGGGTGCTGGTGTTCCGTCGGACGTTAATACCGTTCCGCGGATAATGCCAAACGCATCGGGATTCTCGTTACTTGCCATGGCGGCAAACGGGAGGAAGATCAAGACCAGCTTCAATATATACTTCATGCCTTACTAGAAAATTTTGGCAAAGGTAGAGGCATGCTGATCAACCGGCTTACGCAATCGGGAAAATGATTTACGCAATCGGGAAAACAGGCGACGAATGACAGTTTCCGGACATTACCGGGCCGACACATTAAAAATAAATCCCACACCATACACATTGTCGATGCTGACCATGGCGGATTTGCCCGTGTGTTTACGCAGGCGGGAAACAAATACGTCCAGGCTGCGCCCGAGGAAATAATCATTATCTCCCCAGAGTTGTTTTAAGATGTCTTCCCTCTTGAGGATGCGATTTTCGTGTTGGAAGAGGAAGCCGAGCAGCTCTGCTTCCCGCGGTGTTAAGATGATTTCTTTATGGGGGCCGATGAGGAGTTTAAATGCTTCCGGATAAAATTTTACATCGCCGCGTTCGATGAAGTTGCGGTTGCCGGGCTCCAGGGGAGCGGCGTGCTGGTGGCGTTTCAGGATATTCCGGATGCGCAGCACCAGCTCGTCGATATCGAAAGGTTTGGTAATGTAATCATCGGCGCCGATTTTTAGTCCGTGCAACCGGTCCGCACGCTCGTTGCGCGCGGTGAGGAACAGGAACGGCACATGCTCGTTCACTTTGATCACTTCCTGCGCCAGTGTAAAACCGTCCATGTCGGGAATGCTGACATCGATGAGCAGGATATTGTACTGCTGGGGATTTGACTGGAAGTGCAGCAGGGCTTTGGTACTCTGCTGGTACCATGTAACCTCAAAATCCATGATCTCCGGTACTGGCGCACCACGTTGCCCAAATCCGTTTCGTCTTCTATCAATAAAATTTTCGGTTTCATGCTCACTATTTAAAAGGGAATGGTGATGGTGAAGGTGCTGCCTTCGCCGGGCGTGCTCTGTACGCTGATTTTCCAGTGATGCGCGTCTATCGCCTGTTTCGCGTAGTACAATCCTAACCCCAGTCCTTTAATCTGCTGGTTATTATTTTTGATGTTCCGGTAAAACTTATCAAACACCTTTTCTTGCGTATCCGTATCCATCCCGATACCGTTATCTTTTACGCGGATGTATATATTCTTTTTATCGGAGGATGTTTTAACGTCGATCGTTTTATTGGTTTGCGTGTTATACTTCACGCCATTGTCCAGATGTTCAGCAGCAGTGTGGTTATCCAGAATGGATCGGCCATTACTTCATCATGCGTGGCTTCTTTTACGAAGCTGAGCTGCACATTGGTGCCGGCAGTTTTCAGGCGGTAATCGAGCATGATTTCTTCGAGCAGGGCATGCAGCGATTGTGGGCGCATGTTTACCGGCGTCTGGTCCATCGTGGTAATGTTCAGTACCTGGCCGATGAGGTTTTTCAGGCGCTCGGCCTGCCGCTGGATCACATCGGTGAGTGGCGGAATATTCTGTTGGTTGGCGATGATTTTGCCATTTCGCAAACTTTGATTCGCTACCAGGATCGCCGATAGAGGTGTATGGAATTCATGTGTAATACTGTTGATGAAATCCGATTTCATTTCGGACAGCTTCTTCTGCTTTTGCCAGTTGCGGAACGTGATGTAATAGATCGTCACCACCGCCAGTATAGAAAACAGCGACAGCAAGAGGTTCGGGAGCATCAGTCGCAGGATGGCGAGTTTGCGGTTCGGTGTATCTACATGCAAACTGTAGGCGATCCGGTAGCTGTAGTCAATACTGGAACTGATGGTAAGCCGGGTGATCAGGTTTTGTTCGTTCAGGTCTTTCAATGTGCCGCCGATGTGGGCGCCGTATTGATCGATGCTGACGGCGCGAATGAGGTCGTGCGGTGTATTGAGACTGAACAACGGCACGGCTTTGTCTTTGGCAAAGTTTACATCCACCAGCCGTACGGTGAGCGAATACGCCAGCTCGCGCTGCAGGTTGTATTTGCGGCGGGTTTCCTGTATGATGCTGTCAAGACTGTTGTGTTGCCTGAGTAAAGCAAAGGTGCTGTCCATCACCTGCTGGCTGAAAATATCAAATGCTTTTCTATCGGTATGATACAGCCGCTCGAACTCGTACATGTACTTGTTGACGTACGTTTCAATGAGTTTGGCGCCGCCGGGAAACATTTTATCATCGCGGACATTGCGGCCGTATTCCTCTTCGATCCATTTCTTTTCTTCCAGGAAATAGTGCTGGTTCTTCAACTCATACGTGTTGTATAACAGGAAAAACAACACCGACGATAGTACCAGGAAACTGGCGATGGCGGTGACCCTGAGCAACGCGATAGACGAACGTACATTGAACATAGCGGCTTGAAGATAGACATTCTTCACATGGTGTAATACTATTTTACCGCCATTTAATTTCTGTTAACAATGTGTTTGAGGTCCGTTAACAGCTTGTCGCACAATACCGTGGTAATTTTAACCACAGAAATTAAACATCAACCTTAATAAAGAAGTTCAGCCTGAACAACGGGCAGGGGCGCGGCGGTAACCAGCTGCGCCTGCTGTCCGGCCTGTACCTGCCGTGTATAATTCAACTAACTATAAATAAAGCTACTATGGCGACGGCATTGTGCCGCCGCCTGTACCGCTGTTACCACTTAATGATTTGGTTATTATTAGACGAGCAACAGCAAAAGCTGTTTATAGGGCGCAGGTCTCTGCGCCCTTGCAGTTTAAAGCGGCGCGCGTCATGTAAATGTCATCGGTGTGGGCGTGACCGTGTTTATCCCCCGCATCGGGACCAGGGAATTGTTGATCAATCGTAACCTTTTACCGAAGCATGGCATAGGCAAAAGGCAAATATTATCTTTAAGCGAATCGAACATCAACCATTACAATGCTGCCAGTCCGCAGCTTCACATCCATAAGGAAAAATAACCAATCATATAAAATAAGGAGTGGCCGCCGCTTTGCTGTTTACCGTCCGCCAAAGCGGAAAAGCGGGGAAAAAGAGAGAGACGGGCGGCCACATTCCTCTTCAGAAACGAACAGCAATACGTATATTGCTGATCATTTTGCAAAACCGGTTCAGCCTCCCTGTTAAAGAGGGTTTAGAATCAACCTAAAACAACCAGAAAACAGTATCCCTGAACGGGAAGTCAACAGCATATGAAGAAAGTAATAGTAGCGGCATTCGCGTTAATGTCCATCAAAGCCCAGGCGCAGTACGTGCAGGGGCCTGTCACCGACCCGGCGGAATGGGTAAATCCCCTGATGGGTACCGATTCCAGGGGTGAGTTATCCAATGGTAATACCTATCCGAGTATTGCATTACCCTGGGGTATGAACTTTTGGACGCCGCAAACAGGCGGCATGGGCGATGGCTGGCAGTACACTTACGGCGCCAGCAAGATCCGTGGTTTAAAGCAAACACACCAGCCTTCTCCCTGGATGAACGATTATGGTATGTTCTCCCTCATGCCTGTAACCGGTGCGCCTAAGTTTAATGAAAAAGACCGCGCCAGCTGGTTTTCGCATAAAGCGGAAGTGGTAAAGCCTTACTACTATAGCGTATACCTCGCCGACCATAATGTAACCGCGGAAATGACACCCACCGAACGTGCGGCTGCTTTCCGTTTCACCTTCCCTAAAACGGCCAGGTCGTATGTAGTGGTAGATGCGTTCGATCGCGGTTCTTATATTAAAGTGATTCCTGCAGAAAGAAAGGTAATTGGTTACAGCACCCGCAACAGCGGCGGCGTGACTAAAAACTTCCGCAACTATTTCGTGATTGTGTTCGATGAGCCGTTCGAAACTTCTTTTGCGTGGAAAGACGGGAAGGAGACTGCTGACGCGGAGCAAACAGGCAACCATACCGGTGCGGTCGTGAAGTTTAACGTGGCGGCGGGCAAACCGGTGAACGCTAAAGTGGCATCGTCTTTCATCAGTTTCGAGCAGGCGGAAATCAACCTGAAGGAAATTGGTACTGATAATTTTGAAACGGTAAAGAATAAAGCGAAAGATACCTGGAACAAAACGCTTGGCCGTATCACGGTTGAAGGTGGTACGGTAGACCAGGTGCGCACGTTTTATTCAACGCTTTACCGCATGCTTTTCTTCCCCTTAAAGTTGTATGAGAAAGATGCGCAGGGTAATATTATCCACTACAGCCCGTACACCGGTAAAGTAACACCTGGTTACATGTTTGCCGGTACCGGCTTCTGGGATACGTTCCGCGCGCAATATCCTTTCTTAAACTTGATGTTTCCTGCTATTAATAAGGAAATGCAGGAAGGTTTGATCAACGACTATAAAGAAGGCGGCTGGCTGCCGGAGTGGTCTAACCCCGGTTACCAGAACATCATGGTGGGCAATAATTCTGCATCTGTAGTAGCGGATGCTTACATGAAGGGGCTGCGTGGTTACGACATCAACACCCTGTACGAAGCCATGATCAAAGGTGCCAATAATGAAGGTCCGATTGACGCTGTAGGCAGGAGAGGAGCGAAATATTACACCACGTTGGGTTATGTGCCTTACAACGTGGGTATCAACGAGAACGCTGCCCGTACGCTGGAATATGCATATGACGACTTCGCCATCTGGAAACTGGCGGTGGCGTTGAAGCGCCCGGCTGCGGAGATCGAAACCTACGCAAAGCGTTGCATGAACTACCGCAACCTCTTTGATCCGGAAACTAAATTGATGCGCGGTAAAAATGAAGACGGTAAGTTCCAGACGCCGTTTAATCCGTTGAAATGGGGGATGCATTTACCGAGGGTAATAGCTGGCATTACACCTGGAGCGTATTCCACGACATCCGGGGGCTGCAGGACCTGATGGGCGGCCGCGAAATGTTCGTACGCATGCTGGATTCTGTATTCATCATGGCGCCCGATTTCGATGACAGCTACTATGGAGGGGTGATCCACGAGATCCGCGAAATGCAGGTCGCCAATATGGGACAGTACGCACACGGCAACCAGCCGATCCAGCATATGGCCTACCTGTACAACTACGCAGGGGAGCCCTGGAAAACGCAATATTGGGTGCGCGAGATCATGAACCGCTTGTACAAAGCCACTCCAGATGGTTATTGCGGCGATGAAGATAACGGGCAAACTTCCGCCTGGTACGTGTTCTCCGCACTCGGATTTTATCCTGTTTGTCCGGCTACCGACCAGTACGTGTTAGGTGCGCCGCTGTTTAAGAAAGCGACGCTGCACCTGGAGAATGGTAAGAAGTTCGTGATCAGTGCACCTGCCAACAGCGAGGAGAACCGCTATGTAAAAGCGGTGCAGGTAAATGGAAA
Source organism: Chitinophaga sedimenti (assembly GCF_023156195.1). Lineage (GTDB taxonomy): Bacteria > Bacteroidota > Bacteroidia > Chitinophagales > Chitinophagaceae > Chitinophaga > Chitinophaga sedimenti. Next base: position 3,626,351 of record NZ_JAKUKA010000001.1, on the reverse strand, counting down.
GGCCTGGGATAAAACCTGGATCAGCCATACAACGCTGATGGCTGGCGGTACCGTGAATATCAACATGACCGCTGCACCGGAGAAAACAAGAGCTACAAATAAAACTGCTTATCCATATTCATTTTCTGTCAACAAATAACTAGTAACATCAAGATGAAAAAATTAACTATTGTTATGCTGATGCTGCTGGCTGCATTCAACGCCGGCGCGCAGGAAAGAAGGAACGACTGGAACTATATCAGCCCCGAAGGTATCGTGTCGAAAGACTCTATTACCCGTGGCGAGTATACCCTGATCTTCATCAACAAAAAGAAGGCTTTTCCGATGCCCTGAAAACAAGGATGATCGAAACTTTCTTTACCGTGTACCCTTTGCAGGCCAAAACCTATAATCCCAACACGCGTAAGAAAGTAACTTTCCTGGTTGATCCTACTTATGATGGTGTGGCTGCTACGGCGGGTTCTATCATCCGTTACAACCCGGCCTGGTTCGATAAACATCCCGGCGATATCGATGTGGTAACGCACGAAGCCATGCACATTGTGCAGTCGTACCGCCGTGGTGGACCTGGTTGGGTTACCGAAGGTATTGCGGATTACGTACGTCATACGATGGGGGTAGACAATCCCGGTGCCGGCTGGACGCTGACGCCTTTCTCCGACAAACAGAACTACGATAACGCTTACCGCATTACAGCCCGTTTCTTTGTTTGGATAGAGAAGAACGTGAAGCCCGGCTTCGTGGTAAAGCTGAACGAAGCGATGCGCGAAGGCAAATACAACGACGGTATCTGGAAAGAATGGACCGGTAAAGACGTGAAAGAACTGTGGAGCGCTTACGCAGCGAATCCTGTGATATAATTCAATCAAGACGTATTGCTGAAGGCCCCGGCGTTTGCCGGGGCTTTGCTATTATTTGAACTCCGCGAATGCGGCGAGGTATTTATCGATGTATTCCGATTTGCGTTTGAGCCGGTATTGCATAATAAAGCGGGGGTGTTCCAATGGCACGATCTTTTCGAAGAAGCGTTCTGTTTCGTTGAGTTTCGTGAGAAAGGCCGCATTTTTACCAGTGCCGAAGCAGTAACACACTTTTGTGTCGATACCGAATTCCAGCTGCTGGCGGATGCTTTTCACCATGAAATCGTACACGGCGATGGTGAGCGGCTTGCTATCGTAATAGTTATAATTGATCTCGGATCCGTTGGGTTTAACAGATGTGAAGCCCAACGGCGATACGGAGGCGAAGTAGAAATCATGGTAAAAGGCTTCCGGGCCACCATAGGCTTCAATTACATCGTATACGAACACAGAAGAGGGTTCGTGGGTTTTAATTCCCTCGATGCGGATGCCCACGACATCTGCCAGCCGTTTGGTATCCGTAAAAGGAATGCCGGTAGCGCCGGAGCCCAGGCGGCCGGGATTAATACCCATGATCATACGGCGCGGGTGCTGATCGCTGTAGTATTTGCGGTAGAACTGCTGCATGATATCCATCACCTGCGGCTGTTCGCGGAATGGGTTCATGATACGGATACCCGGCGGCAGGGAGCCGGTATATTCCAGGTGGCGGTTAAACGCAATAACTTGTTCGGCGAAGGTGTGCTTTTTCATGCCCCATAAAATTACTATCTTAATAGATATGGAAAAAGCCCCGATAAGCCAGTCGACCTTCCTGCTGGTCGCTTTCCTTGTCTTAAAGATCGTGCTTAGCTTCTGGCTGGTGAATGACGTGTATGAACTGCACCGCGATGAATTTCTGCACCTGGATCAGGCCAATCACCCGGCAGCGGGGTATTTGTCGGTGCCACCGTTTACTGCTTTTGTGTCGTTGCTGATCAGGTGGCTGGGTAACAGTGAGTGGGTAGTACGGCTTTTTCCCGCCCTTTTTGGTGCAGCTACGATCTTTCTTTGCTGGAAGATGGTGGAATTACTGGATGGCAGCCTGTTCGCGAAGTGCCTCGTCGCCATCGCCTGCCTCTGTTCGGCATACCTCCGCCTAAATACCCTATATCAACCTAACTCATTTGATGTGCTGGCCTGGGCCGCAGTGTTTTACAGCCTGATGCGGTACTTTAAGGACGGGCGGCCTGCAAACCTTTATGCACTGGCGGTTTGGGCAGCATTGGGCTTCCTGAACAAGTATAACATTATATTTCTCTTACTTGGGTTGCTGCCGGCGGTGTTGGTAACGGAACAGCGGAAAATGTTTACACATAAACATTTTTACGGCGCTTTGCTATTGATGATCGTGCTGGTTTCGCCCAATGTTATATGGCAGATCGTTAACCACTTCCCGGTGTTAAAACACATGAAGGAATTGCAGGAAACGCAGCTGACGCACGTAAACCGGGCAGATTTCTTCAAGGAGCAGTTGCTGTATTTTGCCTGCGCGATATTTGTGCTGCTCGGTGGATTTATTGGCCTGTTAGTGCATCGCCCGTGGCGGGAACACCGCTGGGTATTGTTCACTTATGTTGCGACCATCGCACTTTTCAGTTTTTTTAACGCAAAGGGGTATTACGCGTTAGGATTGTACCCGGTAATACTGGCATTCGGCAGTGCTTACCTCTCACTGAAATTAAAGCGCTGGCCTTTTCGTGCGCTATTGCTGGCTTTCACAATAGGCACGTTCATCTGGCTGATCCCGTTTATCATGCCTGTTTATTCACCAGTGCAGATTATCGCGGAGCACAACCGCTTTCAAAGATTAGGTTTGTTGCGCTGGAACGACGGCCAGGAGCATGACCTGCCGCAGGATTATGCAGATATGACGGGCTGGAGAGAGCTGGCGGCTATTGTCGACAGCGCATATAACCTGGTGCCCGATAAAAACGGCTTGCTTATTTTGTGCGATAATTATGGCGAAGCGGGCGCGATAAACTATTACTCGGCTTTCGGAAATATTGGCGCTACCTCGTTCAGCGCGGATTATAAATACTGGATGGACTTAACTGTGCCGGTACGGACGAAGATTCGTGTGCGTGAATTCGATTCGCGGGAAGCAGCCACGAAAGATTCTTTAGACTATCGCAGCATGCGCCGCATCGGAGAGGTGCGTAATCCATATTCGCTGGAACGCGGTACGGCTGTGTATTTGCTGCATGATCCGAAGGTGGACGTGAACGCAGAATTGCGAAAATATCTGGTAGAATAAAAATATTTTGTGATAATCAAAAAACTGTATTAATATTGCAACCCGGAATTACGGAATGGATCGGTAGTTCAGTCGGTTAGAATGCCGCCCTGTCACGGCGGAGGTCGCGGGTTCGAGTCCCGTCCGGTCCGCAGGAAACGTTTGAAAGCTCACATGAAAGTGTGGGCTTTTTTGTTTTGGGATGTATTAGAAATAAATTATGGATCAAGTTGAAAATTATTCCTGAAATGCAGTGTAGAAAACCGTGTCGATAAAAAGAGGTTGTTGGAATTGACAATTACATTTTCATCGTGAATATCTTCTAGTATTATCCCTAAATCCTTGTTGTAGTAATTGTTAGTAGCAATCCCATTTCTTTTACGATTTTCAAAACCATTAAATGCAAGCAATTTGGTAACGTCTGTAAGGTCTACAGCATCATCGGAGGTAACAAAGGGTTGTTGCACTACAGTACATAGCGTTTCATTGATTTCAATAAATCCGAAAAATTCATAGGCTGTATTCGGGAAAAGAAGGTTGTGAATTAGGATGCTATTGAAGAATTCTAACCAGGTAGCATAATATACGGCATCATTGTATTTTATTACACTATTACTGACGGCATCAAAATACACACTGGCTTCGCCGCCTCTGGCTAGGAATTTATTTGAGTCTGGGGGTTGGGTTAACCAAAGATCATTGTCTTTAGCAAATTTAATCAGGCATTCGGCCTGCTCTTTTTGATGATTGCTTTACTTTCGAAATCTCTTTTAACCGTTGTACTTGTGCTAAAGCTTCGGCATAAGAAATTCCTGATTGTTGTGCAATGATCCGCTGCCCCCTCAATGACAATTCCTTTAGTGATATATTCAAGTTTGCTTCTGGTATCATTATTGTCCATTTGATGTAAAAATAGCTAATTTGACTTAGAATACAAATGGATGCGTTTTGTGATTTGATAATCAATTACTTATGCTCTAAATTGCCAATAGGAAGATTTAACTTCAGCCCCACAACCTTCGCGCAAGAAGTTTAGCAGTAATGCTAAATCTCTTTTCAGTTTACGACACTACTTTATGGCATTTATCGCTCACTATAAGCCGTAAACCAAACCCGACCAACCCTCCGGAGCAGGAAGCAACACAGGTTTTCCTATCTTTAACCCTCCATGAGCGAACATCTTCTACTAACTACCTTGCAGCAACGCCACCACTTCCCGAAAGCGGAGTTCGAAAAGCTCCTGAGCTTTTTCGAAGAAGCATATCTGCCCAAAAACGAACGACTGTTCACAACGGGTACCGTGGTAAAGCATGTATGCTTCCTGGTGAAAGGCTGCATGCGGCAATACCATATTACCGCCAATGGCGACGAACGTAACCTGTTTTTTGCGGAGGAGGGCTGGTGGTGTGGAGAAATGGATAGCTTCATCAATCTCACTCCTTCTACAATGAGTATGCAGGCAGTGGAGGATTGTTATATGCTGTCAATGGATCGTGAGAAATGGGAGTATGCAACGAGAACAATCCCGGATTATGCGCTGTACCAGATAAAGAATCGCGGTTATACGGTAGCCTGGCTGAAAGGTATGCTCAGCAACATGAGTGTGGAAACACCTGACGAGAAATACCGCCGTATTCTGAAAGAAACACCGCACTGGATTAATCGGCTGCCGCAGTACCAGATTGCCAGTTACCTCGGCGTGACACCTGAAACGCTTAGCCGTATCAGGAAAAGAAATATGCGGTTGTGACACTTTTCTTGATTTGAGACAATTTATTTGCACGCCTGCTTCCCTTTCTTTGCATTACAAAACCAGTATATGACAAATGAAGTGATCGATCTTGGCAACGGGCTGGAAATCCACTTTTGCCTCGATGCAGCGGATACGGGCGCGCAGTTCACCATGTTTAAGGTGGTGATTCATCCCAATGCCAAAGTACCTGCCGCACATTACCATGACAATTTCGACGAAACGTTGTTCGCCCTGAAGGGTACGCTCACCCTTACCGTCGACGACCAGGTGATGGAACTGCATCCCGGTGATTACTATTTTATCAAACGTGGACGCATACACAGTTTCACTAATTCCACCGATCAGATTGTAGAGATACTAGCCTATGCCAACCCTGGCGTTTTTACTTCCAATTACTTCAAAGACATCCTCAGCGTGCTGAAAGCCGGCGGTCCTCCCGACATGGCCAGGGTTGAAGGAAATTATGATCCAGCACGGACTGGTGCCTGTAGCCAACCACTAAAACGATTTCCATGCAAAAGATTGACATTGACATCTATCGTCAGATAAATAATGACGTGTACAAAGAACAGGGCGATATCTGGTGGCAACCGAACACCGTATTACACATCCTGAAAACTTCTGTAAATCCCTGGCGCGTAGGTTATGCCGCCAATGTACTCAAGCGGCTGAAAGTTGATCCGAAAGGCAAAGCCGCGCTGGAAGTGGGTTGCGGAGGAGGTATCTTAACAGAGGAAATTGCCCGTATGGGATTTGAGACTACAGGTATCGATCCTGCAGCCGAATCAATTACCACCGCCAGCAACCACGCAAAAGCGCGAGTGGCTTGAACATTCGGTACGAACAGGGCTCCGGAGAGAATTTGTCCTTCCCGGACAATTCCTTCGACGTGGTATTTTGCTGCGATGTACTGGAGCATGTAACGGACCTTCCTAAAGTAGTTGCCGAGATTTCCCGTGTGCTCAAGCCCGGAGGTGTATTTATCTATGATACGATCAACCGTACGTTCGTGAGTAAGCTGGTGGCCATTAAAATATGGCAGGAGTGGAAGCGTTGGGCATTTATGCCGCCTAATCTGCACGTATGGAAGATGTTCATCAAACCAAATGAAATCAAAGACGTATTACAGGCCAGTGGCTTTGAATGGCAGGAACATACCGGCTCTAGACCGAATGTGTCCATCCCCAAACTGCTGCGTTTCCTGAGAAAGCGTGTGAAAGGCGAATGGAACTTTACGGACCTGGGGCGTAACTTCTGGCTGGTGGAAGATAAAGACAAGAATATGCTGTATGCGGGACACGCGGTTAAAAAGCACCCCATCGGGAAACTCAGTTGCAATAAGGTAGTGTGACTGCAAAGGAAAAGGCTGACCGGGGAAATCCGGCCAGCCTTCTTGCGGCTACTTAGCAATAGTAATTTTCACCTTTTTATTTTTAATCTTTTCCGCTTGTATCAACTGTAAAGTTGCAGCAGCTTTAGATTTACGCACCGCTACAAAAGAGAAAAAGTCTTTCACCTCTATCATACCGATATCTTCTTTTTTCAGCTTTCCCTTATGCGAGAGGAAGCCTATGATATCTATCTTATTCACTTTGTCTTTCTTGCCCGCCGCAATAAACAGCGTAGTCCAATCCGGTTTGGCCGGTAATATGGCTGTTTCCGGCAAGCTGATCACATCCGGCTCCGTCGGAATAAATGAGGGTACCCGTTCATGCGAGTCCAGTATCAGGATGGCGGTACCGCTGGCATCCATCCGCGCGGTGCGGCCGTTGCGGTGGGTAAAGGTTTCGATGGTATGAGGAAGCTGGTAATGTATCACGTAGCGGATGTTGGGAATGTCCAGTCCGCGGGCGGCAAGGTCGGTGGTGACCAGGATGTTGGAGCTGCCGTTGCGGAATTTGCAGAGCGCTACATCCCGCTCCTGTTGTTCCATGGCGCCATGATAAAATACGTTCGGGATGCCTTCGTTTTTCAGGAAGTTACTTACCTGCTCCACAAATTCACGCTGATTACAGAAGATGATGGTGGAACGGTTGCCCAGTGCGCAGATCAGCCTGAACAGGGTTTCGGCTTTGCTGTCATCCGTGCTCAATACCATTTGTACGGCTAATGCGGGCGATTTTTCCCCTTTCAGAAAGTTAATCTCCGTGGGGTGCTGCATGCCAACAAATGGTGGGATTTCCAATGCTTCCGTGGCAGAAGTAAGGATTCGCTTCTTTAATGCAGGCAGAGAGCCGATGATGAAGGCCATTTCTTCTTCAAACCCTTCTTCGAGCGATTTGTCGAACTCGTCCAGCACCGTGGTTTCAATTTTAGCCGTATTGATATTGCTCCGGCGGATATGATCGGCCAGCCTGCCCGGCGTACCAACGATCAGCGCAGGCGCCTGTTTCAGGTTGTTTTCTTCGGTTTCCCGCAGGTGCCCGCCATAACAGCAGGTGATCTTGAACCCCGTTTTCATCTTTTTAAAAACCTGTTCTATCTGCAATGCCAGCTCCCGGGAAGGGACAATGATCATGGCCTGGCTTACGTGTTCGTTTTTCAGTAATTGTGCTACGGGCAACAGGAAAGCAAGTGTTTTACCGGAACCGGTGTCGGCCAGCAATACCACGTCATTCGTTGTATTGTTCGTGTCCAGCGATGCCTGCTGCATCTCGTTCAACGCCGCGATCTGTAAATGGGAAAGCGCGTCTGAGATTGAGAAAGAAGAATGATCCATCGGGCAAAAGTACGTCAAATCTTAGTCCCGTGTCTATTCCCGGTCATCCAATGTTCCATAACCGGACAAATGCCCCCTCTCCTGAAATAAAAGTTATCTTTGCGGCAAAAAAGACCAACAATGAGTGACTTAACACCATGCCCGCAGTGCAAATCAACCTTCACCTACGAGATAGAAACAGGCCTCGCCTGTCCCGAATGTGGGCATGAATGGAACCCGGCCGACAATAGTGCAGAGGATGCGCTGGTAGTGAAAGACAGCAATGGTAACATTTTGCAGAACGGCGATACGGTCGTTACGATTAAGAACCTGCCCGTGCGTGGCTCTTCACAAAGCATCAAGGCCGGTACAAAGGTGAAGAATATCCGCCTCGTGGATGGTGATCATAATATTGATTGTAAAATCGACGGATTTGGCGCCATGGCGCTTAAGTCGGAGTTCGTTAAGAAAGCATAAAAATAGAAAGAGGCTTACCGTTTCGGTAAGCCTCTTCTCTCTAAATATCGTTGAAAAGTAATTTTTTTGGAAGAAAAAATACTTGCATATTTGTATTGTTACCTCATGTACGTGATCTATTAAAACGAATAAAAAGAATAAATAAAAAGTGATCTATTGCTGAATGAAAGCAAATTTTTAAGGTAGTTGCCCATGTTAAATCATACGATCTGAAAAGACCGTTAAGGCTTCCTTATGTCCACTTGTTTTTTTACCCTAAAACATACCACCATGAAAAGACGCACCATGATGCGCGTAGTGATGCTACTGCCCGTAGCCCTGTTTTTGCTCTATGCCTGTTCCAAAGAATCCAATGAAACAACTGCTGTTTCGTTGCGTGCCGAAGAAGCCGTAAAGTGGTTTTCTGACACGTATTACAATGTTGAAAAAGTCCCTTCAGCGCCGCTAAAGTCAGTATTCAGGCCGATAAGGCCATCGTGGAAGGCGATGTTGTAAAAGTTCCTTTTAAGTTTATCAGCGGTCCTGCATGTATGGGAAAGCCCGCTGGGTACCTCACCATCAAACGCAGTGGCGATAAGCTGTCTGCAATCGCTGATTACTCCGCTGCGGTGGGTAACGGCGCGGTGTTAAACACGACCCTCGATCTGGCCACGTTTAAGTCTAAAAGTAACATTAACAAGTTCTCGGTAAAGGATTACCTGGCGCAGCTTGGCAGCAGTAAAACACAGCGCGTAAGTGATGAAACGTGCTGGGTGATCGACAATAATGTACACCTGCTGTTTACGTACCCGATAGAATGGGGCGAGGTGTACGATTTCGTAGTGGTTGCTTGTCCAAGCGGTACTTACTTTAATCCGGTAGCACAGTACTGCGATAATTATGAGAATATCCCCTGCGGTACGATCTCCACCTACCTCACGCATTTCTCCACCGCGAACGGTGATTTTTACATGTCTGGCATCTGGGTTCCGGTCTGATTGATCCGGGGCGCTATAAATAAGGAAGCCGCTGTCATCACAGCGGCTTCCTTATTTATTCTTTCACTGAAACTTTTCCGTCCCACCGGTATACCTCCCTGGAACGGCTCGTTTTCGTTTTAGGATTGCCTTGTTTATCTGTTTCTTCCAATACTTCCTCGCTCTCTGTCACTTTTACGATCTTTCCCGGTTGTCCGCCTGTGCCGCCATCGCCGTCTTCCCTGCCGGGTGTGGAACGATCAATGCCATAAAGGAAAGTTTCGCCGTTGCGGGTATAGCTGTCGAGAGCGAGCAGCCCTTTCCAGATGTAGGCTTCTTTGGCATCAGACAGGCGTACTTTTATCCAGGGGAGCTTCAAATCCACGGATGGTTTGTACGCCGGCGCTTTCGACAAGCGTCACTTTTGCGCCGGCAGAAAGCTGGCGTACAACAGCGCCTTTGGTGGAGGGTTGGTCCCGAACGTAAGCTGTGTCGGCAATAACAGTAAACACATCGCCGGGTGCTTTTTATATTGATAAAGAAAGAGTCCCTCCTGGGCAAAGAGCGTGATATGCAGGAATAACAGAGCAGGCAGTAACAACAGCTTTTTCATAAGTAGCGGCAAAGTTAATTCAAACCTATTTATATTTACACAGTAGTGAACAGCGTAATATCTATTGACAACTGATCGATCAAATATTGAAAGGGAGCTGCTGCTGCGCATCGCACAGGGCGACAGGGAAGCGTTTAGTGAGCTGTACCACCATTACTGGGATGAGCTTTTTCGCTGGCCGCTAACATGCTGCGCGGAGAGGAAGAAGCCGCTGATGTATTACAGGATGTATTTACCTCCATCTGGCAGCGCCGCGGCGAACTCGCCATTCAGGGTTCGGTGGCAGCTTACCTGCATACCAGCGTTCGTTACAAGGTGCGCGACTACATTGCCCGCAACATTACCCGCAGGGATTATTTATCACTTCTGACCGATACAGCCGTGCATGTGCTGCCGGCCACCTCGCAACTGCGCCTGGAGCTGAAGGAAGCCCAGGAAACCATACAATCTGCCATATCCCGGATGCCTGCCCGGGTGCGTGAAGCCTACCAGTACCGGCGCGAACAACACCTCAGTTACGCCGAAATCGCCGAACGGATGGGTACTTCTCCCGAAACGGCCCGCAAACAGGTACAAAAAGCCCTTGGTATCATTAAGGAATCCCTCGGATATACCGGTGTGGCCGTGATCATGGCCTTTTCCCACCTCATGAAATAATTTTTTCTTATCGCATACCCGGTTGGTCGGCGTTATCCGACTATACTATAACCACGTATGTAATTATATGAACGCAATGAAAGCGAAAGAATTGATCCTGCGCTATAACCAGGGACTTTGCACCGCGGAAGAAAAGCTGTTGGTGGAGGCCTGGGAAGCTGAGCTGGAGGCCAGCGGGGAAGCGTATGTAAACCTGTCGCGCTCGGGCGAACTGAAGCAACAGGTGCATGCGCGCCTGATAGCGCTGATAGACCGGGAAGAAGAGCCTGAAGCGGTAAGGCCGGTTCACCGCGTTCATTTTATGCGCAGGTGGGGATGGGCGGCCGCCGTATTACTGCTGGCAGCAGGTATAGGCGGTGGACTGCTGTTAAAGAACAGGCAGCCGTCATCAACCGTGGCGAAGGAAACAGTTAAGGTAGATATTGCTCCCGGCAGACCAGGGGCGGTGTTGACACTGGCCGATGGTACGCAGGTGGAGCTGGACAGCATGGGTAACGGCATTATTGCTACGCAACAGGGCGCCGATGTGCGGCTCAATAACGGGCAGGTGCAGTACGACGATACAGCACCGGGAACCGGCAAAATGGTGTACAATACCATGACCACCCCACGCGGCCGCCAGTTCAGGATTACATTACCGGACGGCACAAAGGTGTGGCTGAACGCCGCCAGTTCGCTCCGCTTTCCGACCGCTTTCCTCGGTGCCGACCGTATGGTGGAGGTAACCGGAGAAGCGTATTTCGAAGTGGCGAAAGATGTAAACCGCCCGTTCAACGTGGTTGTTAATAATACGGCCACCGTGCACGTACTGGGTACGCATTTTAATGTCAATGCCTATGGCGATGAAGACGCCATTCGCACCACGCTGCTCGAAGGCAGCCTGGAAATGCAGCAGGGCGAACAGCGCGCATTATTAAAGCCCGGTCAGCAGGCGCAACTGGCCGCTGATGGCATAAAGGTGGCCGCAGAAGCGGATATCGATAAGGTGATGGCACGGAAGAACGGCATCTTCAACTTTGAAGGCGCCACGCTGCAGCAATTCCTGCTGCAGGTAGAAAGGTGGTACGATATCGATGTGGTGTACGAAAAGGGAATTCCCAGGGTGACATTCTGGGGTAAGATGACGAGAGATATTCCTTTATCGGGGCTTCTTGTCGTACTGGAGAAATCAAATGTGAAATTCAAACTGGAAGGAAGAAAACTGACCATTTTACCATAATAGGAACAAATCAGTTAATCATGAGCCATTAAAAGAAATCAACCATGTAGAAACAGGAGTGCCGCCGTGGCTGCAACCCCGACGGCACATTCGATTGGAATCAAACGGTCTAGCCAACCATTTATTTAACAACCAAATTCGCTTGCAATTTATGCAAAAAAACTGCCACAGGCGGCAGGGGGACAATTGTGCCCGCCAGCGCCTTACCAAAATCTGGAGAGTAATGAAATGGACTACTTTTCTCTTAACTGTTTTATTTGTGCATACCTATGCCGCCGGCTCCGCACAAAACGTAACGATTACCGCCAGGGCAACCGGGTTAAAACAGGTTTTTTCGGCTGTTGAAAAGCAGACCGGTTATGTGTTTTTCGCTAATGAACTTTTCTTTAAAGAAACCAGGCCAGTCACCACAAAGGTGGAGAATATGCCGTTGTTCCAGTTCTGGACCAGCTGCTGAAAGATCAGCCGCTGGAGTACGTGGTGCAGGGTAAAACGATCATTCTTTCCTGGAAAAAGCTGTTGCCCGCAACGGCAGTGGTGGAAGCAGCGCCGGTGGCAGACAGCTTCATCGTCCGCGGTAAGGTAGTGGATGAAAGCGGTCGACCGGTACCGTCGGTATCCGTGGTGCTGCCCGGCACTCCTTTCGGTACGCTTACAGAAGGCGATGGTACCTATGTACTGCGCAATGCAGAGAAGATCAGCGAAGTGGTGTTCTCGTATGTAGGTTATGAAACCGTGCGCGAGCGCCTCAATGGCCGCCAGCGTCTTAATATTACACTCAAACAAAGCGCAAGCGGTCTTGGTGAAACCGTCGTAATCGGTTACGGCACCACTACTAAAACACGCAACACCGGTAGCATCAGCTCCGTAAGTGCAGAAGAAATTGCGAAGCAACCCATCGCCAATCCACTGAACGCCTTGCAGGGCAGGGTAGCAGGCGCACTGGTAACGCAATCCAATGGTTTACCTGGTTCCAGGGTGACCATCGTGGTGCGCGGTCTGAACACACTGGATGCCACCGGCGCCGGTTCTCAGCCGTTGTATATCGTGGATGGTATTCCTTTTATGATACAAGACGGACAGACTCCCGTTACCAATGACCTGAATGGAAGGGGCGCTTATGGCGCGGCCGGAGGTGTGAGCCCGTTCAGTATTATCAATCCTGCGGAAATTGAGCGGATCGACATCCTGAAAGATGCCGATGCAACTGCTATTTACGGTACGCGTGGTGCAAATGGCGTCGTGCTTATCACCACTAAAAAAGGGAAAGCAGGCAAAACGAAAGTAGATGTAAACGTCTATCGCGGCGCTGGTACTGTAGGGCATTTCATCCCCATGATGAATAACCGCCAGTATCGCGACATGCGTTATGAAGGTTTCCGTAATGATGGCATTGTACCCACAGCGGCCAATGCCCCGGATCTGCTGGTATGGGATTCCACCAAAACCAACGACTGGCAGCGCAAATACCTGGGCGGTACCGCTAACACTACCGATGCACAGGTGACAGTTTCCGGTGGCGATAGCCGCACCCGGGTGCTTATGAACGCCGGTTATCATAAAGAAACGACCGTATTCCCCGGCGATTATGACGATTACCGCATTTCGGCCAGGACCAATATCGACCACAATTCCCTCGATCAGAAGTTTAACGCCAATATATCTGCTAACTATTCCTACGGTGTAAGCGATATGCCGACCCAGGACTTCAGCACGATTTATAATTTCCCTGCCAATCTGCCGCTGTACGATTCTACTGGTAAACTTGCCTGGGTAGGTAACTTCCGTAACCCGGAGTCTTACAGGCTGCAGAAGTATATCGCTAAAACGCATAACCTGATGGCCAATGCCATGTTGCGTTACACGATTTTCCGCGGACTGGATATTAAAACCAGTTTCGGATACAACAATATCACCATGGACCAGAACATGCAACTGCCGGCATTATCTAAAAGCCCGCTTTCCGGCGTTCCTACCAATTCGGCCCAGTTTACTAATCTCGCACAACGCTCCTATATACTGGAACCGCAGATCACGTATAATGGCAATATCGGTAAAGGCCGGCTGTCGGCTTTATTGGGTTCTACCTTCCAGCATAGTTTAAATACTTCGCTGCGGCAGGATGCGGATAATTACAGCACACCGCTGCTGCTGGGCGCACTGGCCGGTGCGGGCACTTATGGCACGCCGGCAACCAGCTACACCCTGTACCGCTACACCTCGGTGTTCGGCCGTGCTACTTACGACTGGGATTCGCGCTACATCCTGAACGCCGTGGTACGCCGCGATGGTTCTTCCCGTTTCGGACCGGATAGACGCTTCGGTAACTTCTGGTCTTTTGGTGCTGCCTGGGTATTTTCCGGTGAAGAATTTTCAAAATCTCTCCCCTGGTTATCTTTTGGTAAGTTAAGAGCCAGCTACGGTTTAACGGGGAATGACCAGATTGGCGACTACCTGTACCGCACATTGTACACCGCATCAAACTCCTACCAGAACGGTGCCGCGGTTTCGCCAAACAGGATTAACAATCCTACGTTGCAGTGGCAGAATACCTATAAAACAGAGGTGGGACTGGAGCTTGGTTTCCTGCGTAACAACATACAGGTGACGGCTAACTACTATCACAACCGCACGCCGAACCAGCTGGGCTTCCTGACTATGGCTACGCAGGCGGGTTTCAACTCCTACAGCGCCAACTTTGACGCACTGATCCAGAATACCGGTTTTGAACTGGAGCTGAATACGGTGAACATCCGCACGGAGAAGTTCCGCTGGACTACCGCCTTCAACATCACCGTGCCGAGAACGAAGGTGGTGCGGGCAAGCAAAAGTTATTTCTTCTATAATGATAAAGCCATTGGCCAGCAGCTCAGTTACGCGATGCGCTTTAAATACATGGGAGTAGATCCGCAAACCGGCCGGCCACTTTACGCTGATATGACGAAAGACAGCCTGACCTTTACGCCGAACTTCAGCGCCGACAGGCATGTTGCGGGGTATACCGCGCCGAAAGCCTATGGTGGTTTGAACAATACTTTCTCTTATCAGCACTTCGACCTGAGCTTCTTCCTGCACTTCTCGTTCCAAGACGGCAACGTGCTGCCGACTGCCGCACCGGGTGCGCTGGCAAGCGGCAATGTACCCACGTACTGGCTCGATCGTTGGCAGCAGGCGGGTGACAAAACAAGTGTGCCGCGTTATTCTTCCGCGACGACTATCTACTCATCATGGTCTTCTTCGGATGCGATATTCGGAAACACCTCTTTCCTGCGCCTGCGCAACGTAAATGTGGGATACAGGCTGCCTTCGGAATGGGCGAAGAAGATTAAGACAGATAATCTGCGTGTATACCTGCAGGGACAAAATCTTGCCTGGATATCCAAACAGAAATATGTGTACGATCCCGAAACCGGTACCAGCATGCCACCGCTTCGTGTGATCACCGTGGGTCTTAATGTAACACTCTAAAATTGAACAGTATGAAAGTCAACATAAAAACCTTTGCGGCGGATTTGCTTTCATGGCGGTATTAACCGGTATGACTTCCTGCGCAAAATTCATCGATATTAATACGCCGCCGAATGCGGTGGGTTCCGACAATGCCTATAGCGATTCTTCTACCGCGACCAGCGTGGTGTTGGGTATTTACAGCGGTCTGGGTACGGGCAACGGATCGATCTATTTTAATAATGTGAAGTACAATGCGATGAGTGCGGATGAAGGGTACTACGTATCCAACACATCGTTCGATAACTTTAAGAACAATACCCTCGCGGCCGGCAACGATGCCAATTCGCTGTACAATGGCTTGTTCTCGCGTGTGGGCAGAGCGAATTCGCGATCGAAGGACTGACCGCGACGACAGGGCTCACATCCTCCTTAAAGAACCAGCTGCTCGGTGAATCCAAGTTCCTGCGCGCATGGCTATATTTTCAACTGACCAACTTTTTTGGTAAAGTACCGTTGGTAACTACCACGGATGCGATCAATAATAGTAAGCTACCCCGTAATGAAGTGGCGGATGTGTACGCACAGATTATTACCGATCTGAAAGACGCCAAACAGCTGCTCCGTCCCGCATACCCCTCTGCCGAAAGAGGACGCGCCAACCGTTATGTAGCCTCCGCGCTGCTGGCCAAAGTATATCTTTACCAGAAAGATTGGGCCAATGCAGAAGCCGAAGCGACGGATGTGATCGGCAGCGGTACTTACAGCATTGTGACGAACCTGAATAACGTGTTCCTGAGCACCAGCAACGAAACCATCTGGCAGATATCTTTGCAGGGCAATACCAACCAGGCAGCCATCCCGGCCATCGAGTTTGTGCCGGCAGCCACCACGCCTACTTTTGTATTGTACGATACACTGGCCAACACGTTCGAAGCAAACGACCAGCGTAAAGTAAACTGGACAAAGGCTATCACCTGGCAGGGTAAAGAATACCGCTATCCGTTTAAATACAAAGTGCGCCAGACGACTGCGGGTACCGAATACCCGATCGTGTTCCGCCTGTCCGAAATGTATTTGATCCGTGCAGAAGCCCGTGCGAATCAAAATAAAACAGAAGATGGTATAGGAGATATCAACCAGGTACGCGGCCGCGCGCAGATTGGTCTGTTGCCGCTGACAACGGCCAAAGAGGCACTGCTCGCCGCGGTAGAACATGAGCGTTGGGTAGAATTGTTTACCGAAGCCGACAGGTGGTTTAACCTGAAGCGACTGGACAGGGCTAATGCTGTACTGAGCCTGATCAAACCAGCCTGGAAGCCGTTCCAGCAACTGTACCCGATTCCACAACAGGAGCGTAATGCTAACCCGATACTGGGAGATAACCCGGAATACTAAAACCAATCAAACATGAAGAAATTGATCACTGCCTGCCTGTTGCTCGCCACCACCTGTGCGGTGGCGCAACAGGGTGGCCGACCACCCAGGGATCCGCGACTGGATTCACTCTTAACAGAAAAAGATCCGGCAGCGCTGCAACAGCGTATTATCAAGCTCGAAAAAGGCAACGAAGACGATCTTGGCGTGTTGCTGCAATACTATAATCAAAAGGACGAAGGAGCTGCCGATTCGCTGTTCGAAGCGATTATCAAACAATATCCCCTTGGTAAGTTTGCGGCCGTCGACCGGCAAAATAAAATCTACCAGGGTAAAACCGGTAAGGAACAGGAAGCCATGGCAGCCAGCTTTCAGAAGGATTTTCCCGGGAAGGATTACGACATGATTTATTATTCTGTTGCCAACGCTTACGTGGTGGAGAAAAATACGAAGAAGTCGCTGGAATATTTGAAGAAGATAAAACAGCAGTCGAGCCGCCTGATGAGCGTGCAAATTATCGCAGGTCAGCTGATGGCCTATGATCCAAAATCTGCCGAAGCGCTGGTGAAACAGGAACTGGATAATGCCCGTTCACTGGCGAAAAATCCCGATCCTGGCCGCGCCGGTGACCGCCTGGCTAATCCCCGTGCTGATTACTACCGCTTCCTTAACTTATATGCACAGATTTTGCAACAGCAGAAGAATTACACGGATGCGTTGAAGTACACGAAAGAAGTATACGACAGCACTAAAAATAAATCACAGGAGCTGAAACGCGACTATGGTTTCCTCCTGAGTAAAAGTGGTCAGTATAAAGAGGCATTCCCATTAATGGACAGCATTGTCCGGGATGGTAAAGGTGATGCGGAATTGAAACGCGAACTGGGGATTGCATATGAAAAACTGAATCCCGGCAAAAAGGAACCGAATACCTTGCGCAGCTGCAGGCCAACCTGGCAGAAAGGATGAAGAAAGAGGTGGCAAAAATGCTGATCAGCGAGGCAGCTCCGGCTTTCTCGGTGAAAGATGTAAAAGGCAACACCGTATCGCTGGCCGACTTCAAAGGCAAAGTGATCGTCCTGGATTTCTGGGCAACCTGGTGTGGCCCCTGTAAGAAATCGTTCCCTGCCATGCAGCGTGCGGTAGATAAATACAGCAAAGACCCGAACGTGAAATTCCTGTTTATCCATACGTGGGAGCGCAGCGAAACACCGCAGCGCGATGCACAGGAATACCTGTCGCAGAACAAATACCGCTTCGACCTTTACATGGATACGAAAGATGCGGCTACCCGTAAAAATAATGCGGTATCTGCCTTTGGTGTGAAAGGTATTCCGGCGAAATTTGTGATCGATGCGGAAGGAAATATCCGGTTTAGGATGACAGGATTTTCTGGTGGAGACGATGTAGCGGTAGAGGAGTTGTCGGCGATGATAGAGCTGGCGGCGAAAAAAGCATCTTAGTCACTATCTGACTGAGTCCGGATGAAAAAGAGTTGTTTACGCTACTTCCGTTGTTACTGTCGGCTTTGCCGCAGCAGGCCTGGATATCGGAGATTCCCCTCCGGTAATTACCGTGGTGAAGTGACTCAGGGGGCGACAAAGTAATGGCGGAAGATGTCCGTAAGAAGGCGGATAGTAAATAATATTCGTATAGATAAGGAAAGCCTTCAGCGGTAGCTGAAGGCTTTCCTTATAGCCTCCGTGTGGTAGCCGATGGATCACATCTGTAAATTGTCTATATTGCCGGACAGCCGATCATAATATGAAACTCGTTGGTTTTATAAAAGAATATGATAACATAGAAGATGCGCTTCCATTCCATCAGATGGTGTATGGAAGCAGATTACATCCCGGGGTAGTAAGAGATAGATTGAATAGGTACATGTCTGCCGGACAAAAGGTCTTCTCGTGGATGAGTTTTTGCTCCGACCTGGAAACAGGCGAGTCTATTTGCCCTAATGCTTATTATACGGACGGCGTTTGGGTATGGCCGGCTTATTTCAAATACTATCTCGAAATAAGTAATTCAATATATATAGCCCCGGAGTTTCTAACGTATCTGGAAAATAGAGATTTCATGTTTGAAGCGCCGGACGAGTTTGGGCCGGTTGTCGCTAATATTCAACAACAACTTTTACGGTATCTTACGGCGCAGCAGTGAGACTATGCGCTATAAGATGATCATCCCGCCATAAACCCCTACCTTTACACCTTGGAACTCAAACATCAACTCACCGAAATAGCCGCCGTAGCGCAGGAAAAGGAAGCCGAAAACGACGCCTTCAGGGCCTTCCTGAAATCACAGCCTTCTGATGATATAGATGTGCTCGTACAGGAGCTCGATGCCGTGATTACGCCCCAGATAGACTGTACTGCCTGCGGTAACTGCTGCAACTCCCTCATGGTGCAGGTGCTGCCATATGAGTTAACCCGGCTGGCCAACCACCGGATCAACCCGAAGCTGAAGTAAAAGCACGTTATATAGAAACCGGCGGGAGTGACAGTATGATGCTCATGAATCAAATTCCCTGTCATTTCCTGAAAGATAAATGCTGCACGATCTACGAGCAGCGTTTCGAGGATTGTCGCGTGTTTCCGGGTTTGCACCTGCCACAGTTTACCAATCGTTTATTTTCGATGTTCGCGCAGTATGATCGTTGCCCGATTATATTTAACGTGATGGAGGAGATGAAGGTGCGGTTGAATTTTTGAGCCACGCCACCTGCTGTTCCGAACGATGCGCCGCTCCAATAATATCACTATACAACTCCGGTCTCCGCGCATTCCGATAGCGCCGTCCACCTGCCCATTCCAGCTTTTCAGGCGTCAGTAAAGCAATGCTGATATCATCGCCTAACGCCCTGCACTCGGCGATTACATCCCCAAAGGGATCCAGGATCATGGAGCAGCCGTTTTTAATTGATCATCATCCATACCGATCGGGTTGGAAAATACCGCATATACACCATTGTCGTAAGCACGTGCGGGAAGCCATTTCATGAGCCAGCTGCGGCCTTTTAATCCGTCGAATTCCGCGCGTAAAGAGGTGGGATCGGCTTCCCGGTTATGCCATAGCGCTTCGTCCACGAAACCAGCGCCGGGACGGGGAGAAGGAGTGCACATGGTTACATGCGGCATGAAGATGATATCGGCGCCCAGCAGGGTGGTGGCGCGTACATTTTCGATCACGTTGTTGTCATAGCAAATAAGGATGCCGCATTTCCAGCCCAGTAATTCAAATACAACATAAGCATCGCCCGGCGTAAGGTGCGGGTTGATGAAAGGGTGCAGCTTGCGGTACTTCGCCAGCAGGCCGGTTTTATCTACGCATACATAGGCTTTGTAAAGGTGGCCGTCGTCGCCCAGTTCAAAGAGGCCTGCGAGGATGGCGATGTCCAGTTCCTGTGCAGTGCGGATGAGCGCTTGTACACTGGGGCCGTCGGGTATACGTTCGGCAACGGCGGTAAGTTGCGCTTTATCGAGGTGCCGTGCAAAGGTGTAACCGGTAACGGAACACTCATGAAACGCGATCGCCTGCGCACCCTGCATCTTCGCGGCGGCGGCCAGTTCACGGATCTTACTGAGATTATAGGCTTTGTCGTTGCTGCGGTTTTCGAATTGCGCAGTGGCTATTTTAATGGGGTGCATGTCTTTTTAAAGGCAAAATTAGGCGCTGCCTTAACCGGCGTATTGTACAAAACCGACAAATTATAATTGCAGGAAATTCAGCGCCAGGGGATGTGCGATGGTGTGATATTGCGAGGGCGTAATACCTGCATACTTTTTAAACGTGCGGATGCAGTGCGCCTGGTCGAAGTAACCGCTTTCGCAGGCGATGCCGGCCAGGCTGTCCTTTTTAATTGCAGCCTTTTCGCGGCTGCGTTCATCTTCACGATCTCCGCATATCGTTTCGGGCCGATGCCCACGTGCTGTTTAAACTTCCGCTCCAGCGTGCGTTCGGTCACATGCAGGGATGATAGTAAATCTTTTATGGTAAGCTGCCCATCCCGCTGGAATATACTTTTTACAGCTTCCCTAACAGTGGCGTCGTTGTCCGAAAAGACAGCCAACTCCTGCAAAAGAAACTGATTAAGCAAAGATATTTGCGCCGTCAGTTGCCCGGCTTCATATAATTGCTCCGTAATATCCTGTAACCGCCGGCCAAAGAAATCTTCCGCAGGAAAAAACTGATTGGTCAGCTCGTAAGCGGGCACACGCCACAATTGGTGCGCGCCATAAGGCTGCAATACCACGATGATCCACTGCATGTTGCCGGTGATCGCAAGGTCATAAAACGTTTCCACCTGTCCGTACAGCCAGGCGCCGCGTTCCTGTCCGCCCAATTTCGCCTGCGCCAGGTTGAACACCAAACCGGTATTGCCGTCCGCAAACAGCCGGTGCCGGCCGTTCGTAACGGCCGGACCACTTAACACGAGGTAGTGTTTAACCAGGTGTGTTAATGCCGGGTGCGGTTTAATCTGCATGCTCCTGCAATTTACGCAAAAGCCCCTGGTCATCCTATATGGATCCTATATGCTTCCTATATGCTCATTCGCTGAAACCCTCGCTGGGCGGGTAGGGGGATATAGGAAGTATATAGGATCCATATACCTTCCTTAGAAGATGTTTCAATTCCAGTTATATACGAATCTCAATATAATTAACATGAGTTGTATTCCTTTCTGGTAAAGGGTTACAGCGCAAAGAGGCAACGTTCGGACCGGAAAACAGGGGGCGGTCCGGGGTTTATGCAGCTTCGGTCCTTTGTTCCCAAAATCGGTATTTCACGACCGTATCTTCGCAAAGTTGGTGGTAAAAAGGACACCCAAAAAAGCAATGGAGCGTTTGCTCCGGCTTTATGCGACCGTTGAAAAACGCTCCAATAAAGCCCGTTGCTATCAGTTCTTTGACATATTGGTGAATAAAAAGAGGATAAAAGCAATAAAAGGTAAGGGGGATGGCGCCCCCTCTTACCTTCTTTCAGGCTTACAATATAAATTTTCCTTTCCTCAATATAATTTTATTGTTTTTCGATAAATATTTATTTATCTTTGAGTCATCAACCTCAAATAAATACATTGTTTATGGAAATTAAAATCACGACAAAGCAGATACTCATCGTATTACACATCATCTCCTGGATCATCTTTGTAGGTGTTAGTATTGATGCAGGCGGTATTATCGTCAGCACCATCCGTTCACTGGCATTTAACCCGGATGCCGCGAAGGATTTCTGGCAGGGAATTGATCTTTCTCACCTGCTGCAATACGACCGGGGACAGTTTATCGTACAGGCCTCGCTGATGGCTATTGTCGCCATGTTGAAGGCTACGTTGTTTTACCAGATCGTGATGCTGCTGTATAACAAGAAACTCGATATGGCACAGCCTTTTAACAGCGATCTGATACGTTTTATTTCGTTCACTGTGTACCTGGCTGCTGCTATAGGTTTCTTTTCCATCTGGGCAGGCAGGTATGTGCAATGGCTGGCCAAACAGGGGGTAAGTGCCGGATGTACAACGCATGCACGTAGGGGTGCGGACGTGTGGCTTTTCATGGGCGTGGTGCTGCTGATCATCGGACAAATCTTTAAAAGAGGCGCCGAAATGCAATCTGAAAACGAATTAACAGTATAACATATGGCTATTATTGTAAACCTGGATGTGATGATGGCCAAACGTAAAATATCATTGAACGAACTGTCGGAAAAGGTGGGATTAACGTTGGCCAACCTGTCCATCTTAAAAACCGGCAAAGCAAAAGCGATACGATTCAGTACGCTGGAGGCTATTTGCAAGGCGCTGGATTGCCAGCCGGCAGATATTTTAGAATACCGGGACGAGGAGTAATTTACCGCCATTCATTAAACCGTAACCGGGGAAGTCGCTGCTTTGCAGCGGCTTTTTTATAAAACAAGGGCCGTCGTCGTAACAACAGCCCCTTTAATTTTGCACGACCCAATGGTAAACTGGTCGCGGCGATATATTGAAGTGGAATAAAATCAGGGAATCGACACCACCGCGGTAGTGTCAGCTTTGCCCACGGGGGCCGCGGCCGGCTGGTCGCGCTGACCGGCGTAAATGCTGCCAATGATGATCAGGGTAATGGCCGTTGCGATACGCAGGTAGTTAGCCAGGCGGTTGGCCCGGAGGAATACCTGGTCGGCATATGTTCTATCCAGCTTCGTTTCCATGACTCAAATGTACAATAGCGTTACGCCACTACCTCATGAATCATGGTGATGTACGATAACCTGAAGTTATCAGAGACGCTTTTAGACGTCATGAACTTCATCAGCATATCGGGTAATTGTCCGCTGTCGCCCTGCTGGGTAATGAAATAAAAGGTTCTTGGAATGTTGAAGTCTTTGATGTCGATCACCTGCAGTTCCTTGTGCTCCAATTCTTTTAAGATAGAGTGAATGGAGAGGAACGCGAAGGCGGACGAGTGACGCAGGTAGGTTTTAATGCTTTCGATGCTGGATAGCACCATTTCCACTTGTAGCTGGGAGAATTTTACGCCGGCCTTTTTGAGTGCGGCAATCATCACTTCCAGCGAGCCGGAACCGGGTTCGCGTACGATGAGCGGAAGTTTAGGCAGGTCTTTTAAGGGAAATGCGCCTTTTTTTTACCGAACGGTTGTGCATGCTGGTGCAGAGCACCATTTCATCTTCCAGGAACGCCGTGTATTTCAGGTGTTGCCGCCTGGACTGACCTTCAATAATGCCGAGGTCAATTTTATTGTCCGCCAGCAGGCGTTCTATCTGTTCGGTGTTATGGGTAACAAGTTCGATGTTTACTTCTGGGAACTTCTGTTTATAGGCGGCAAGGTGGGCTGGTAGTACGTATTGCGCTACGGTTGTGCTGGCGCCGAGGCGCAGCGTGCCTTTCAGGTTTTCGCTTACGGCCGATAGATCCAGGTCGATGTCGCGGTAAATCTTGAACAGTTCTTCGGTATGTTTAAACAATAACTCACCGGTGGCGGTCAGCTTTATTTTGGTGCCGTTGCGTTCAAATAATTTGGTTTGATAGGCAGCCTCTATCTCGTGAATATGTTTGGTAACGGCAGGTTGCGTAATAAACAACTCCTCGGCCGCCCGCGTAAAATTCAGGCGCAGGGCCACGGTATGAAATACTTTTAATCGAAAATCGAACATGTTATAATTGGTTACGCGATCTTAATCCACACCGGGGCATGATCGCTCGTTTTTTCCCAGCCGCGTACAAATGTATCCACACCGCCGGCTTTCAGTCTGCCTGCCAGCTTTTCATTCAGTAAGAAATGGTCGATGCGCAGCCCGGCATTCCGGCCAAACGCATTCCTGAAATAATCCCAGAAGGTATAAATCGTTTCGTTGGGATACAAGGTGCGCAGTGCATCCGTCCAGCCCTGGGCGGTTACACCGGCAAAGGCGGCGCGGGTTTCGGGACGGAACAGCGCGTCTTCCACCCATCTTTCGGGTTTGTATACATCCTGTTCGGTGGGCATCACGTTGTAATCGCCGC
The DNA here is from genome assembly GCF_023156195.1 of Chitinophaga sedimenti. GTDB lineage: Bacteria > Bacteroidota > Bacteroidia > Chitinophagales > Chitinophagaceae > Chitinophaga > Chitinophaga sedimenti. Next base: position 3,602,512 of record NZ_JAKUKA010000001.1, on the reverse strand, counting down.
AAAGCACTACCGGGGTGTCGGAATGTACCAGTTTCGCCGCATGCTTCGTAAAACGCTGGAACCACTTCATTTTATAGTCGAACTTGGGACCGGGGGCAGGATTACCGTTCGGGAGGTACAGGCAGCCAACATGAATGCCGTTTACCATCGCCTCAATATACCTGCTGTGCAAATCTTCCGGGTCACCCGCCAGTCCGCGGCCTATTTCCTGTATGTCCAGGTTGCGCGCCAGGATGGCTACGCCGTTCCAGCTTTTTGTCCGTGCCAGATAGCGTTGTAACCCGCGTCGCGGATGGCCTGTTCCGGGAATTTTTCCTGCGGGGCTTTTAACTCCTGCAGGCATACCACGTCCGGCTTGGTTTCTTCCAGCCATTGGAGCAGTACGGGTAAGCGTCCGTTCACGCCGTTTACATTGTAAGTAGCTATTTTCATGTTGTCATTTTTTTACGCAGATAACAATGCCTGTCGCCCAGCACTGCCGGGTTACATGCAAATCATCCCGTTCGTCGAGCACCTCGAGCAGTTTGGTGGCCTTTTCCGCGTGTCCATCCGGCCAGTTGGGTTGTGGCAGCATGTCGTCAATGATGTACAGGCCGCCCGGTTCCAGCATGTTCAGGGCTTCGTCGAGCAGCAGGTACTTACCATGCCGGTATCTGCAAAAATAAAGTCGAATTTATCGGGCAAATGCTGTTGCAGCCATTCCCCGCCATCCGACAATACCAGTTGCAGCCGTTCGTCCGGCAGGTGTTCCCGGGCAATCCCCAGGAAAACAGCGTCATTGTCGATGGAAATGAGGGTGGACTTTGCATCCATCCCGCTGAGAATCCGGGCGGTAGACAGCCCCGTGCCGGTACCCAGCTCCGGGAATCTGCCCCCTGGCTTGCCCGCTGCCAGCGTGCGCAGCAGTGAACAGGTTTGGGGATCGGAGGCCATGGTAAAGCCGGATGCGCGCGTGGCTTCATCGATAGCCATATAGGCGGCGGGGTAGCGGGAGGTTACTGCATCAGTCATGAAATAAATGTACGCATTCTATCGGCTTTTACGTATAGGGCAAAGATGCCGGTTTACGGACCGGCAGCCCAACCAAATGACGTTTTTGTCGTTTTTGTGCAGTAAATGGCGCATTTGTCGCACGAAGTGAATGCGTAGTTCAGTGTTTATACCTTCAATTTCCCTTCAATCGAGTCATCCAGCGTTTTCCCGGTCATTGCCCCAACGATCTGTTTCGCAAAAGCTACGACCTGACCATGTTTGGTATCCCAGTAATACCCATCGCGCGGGCTCACCTTAATCACAGTAATCCGGGGATCGTTTTCGCCCTCTGTAAACCAGGTTTTCAGGATGGGATTCCACAGCGACTGGATCTTTTCCTTGTCCCGGGTGATAGTCGCATGGCCGTAAATGGTCATGAAATCGGAGTGCGCACTGCCCTGGAACAGCAACTGTACGTACGGATCGGCGTTAATGTGTTTGTTTTTGTGGCTGTCGGATGCGCTGAGGAACCAGATGTCGCCGGCCTCGTCTATTTCCTGCACCGCCATTGGCCGTGTAGAAAACGCCCCGCTGCTGGTCAGTTGCGTGCAAAAGAAACAGCTTTGGGCTTTGTCACTCAATTCCTTCAGCTTTTTGATGGCCGCCTGTCCCTTTAAATCCTCATGATTCTCTTCAGGCTGCTGTTTGTTAATGCTGTCCATGGTGTATGATTTTAAAACACCGCGTGTAAAATCATGCCAAACAAAAGAGCGGCCCCCATTGCCGGAAGCCGCTCATCCACCAAAAAACAAAACGGGTTAATGCACAACGGATATCTTGAAAACAGGCTGGCTGCCTTTTTCCATTTTGAGGTAATAGATACCCGCCGGCAAATGCCGCACATTGATCTCGTTATTGCCATTTTTATCCAGCATCACCTGCAACACCGGTTTGCCATTACCATCGAACAAGACCGCTTTACCTGTTTCCGCGGAACGTACATAGGTCACGGAACGTGCCGGGTTGGGGTAGATCGTGGTTTTCGCCGCCGGCGTTACCCGCGGCGCCATGGCAACCGGCGCGGAAAGCAAACTGCTGCCTTCTGTCAATATCAACGACGGCCGGTTACCCGCACTGGCCTCGCTGCTCGCAAAGCTGAGGTCGGAAGTGCCGGCGCCCGATCCGGTATAAATACCGGAAATATGAATGGTAATCGCCGAATCGCCCGCCTGTATGCGGCTCAGTAGCCTGTCGCGGCTCAGGTCAAAAACCATCCAGCCACCACCATAATAGTAGTTGGCATACAGCGAATCAACGTGACTGCTGTCCGCGATGTACCCGTTCCAGGTAAGCGGTGTGCCGCTGTTTTCCCAGTCGTTCTTTTTCAGCCAGCGCGCATACAATTTGGTGCCGCCGGCGCCGGAGTTAACGCTGTTTACTTTAACGGCGAGCTTCACAGAGGTAACATTCGCCAATGTGCCGCCATATTGCGATAAACGGAATTTGAGGAACATCTCCCTGGCAAAACCATTTGCGGGATCCGGTTTTACCGTCATAGAAGAATCGGTGCCATAGTTGGTCGCCGCGTAACTGCCATTGCGGATGTACGTATCGGCCACCGGCGTTAAGCCCGCGGGCCGCGTCATCGGTTGAAAGTTGATGTCGATTACCGGGAGATTATTCGCGAAGTAGTAGGGGAAGGTGATGTCCTTAGACGACCCGTTCGTAAACAGGAAACGCAAGCGAAGGGTGTATGTACTGTACTTCTTCCAGAACTCGGCCACCGGCATGCTCACATAAAAGCTATCGGTACCTGCGAGATTCGTTACCCAGCCCACCTGGTCGTAGTTGGCGCCATCGTCGTCCTGGTCGTTATAGGCCAGTATCGAACTTACGGATTTTGTAGCGCTGTAACGCCCGCTCAGTACAATGTTGCCACCAGAATAGGCGGAGTGGAAGGAGGTAAAGGAGGCCGTGCCGCCGCCATATAAATCAGTGATCGTATCCTCGCTGCGGAACGTTTCCGATACATGGAGCGTCGCACATTCCACCGCGGTGAGGAACGTGGGCGAATCCATGTAAGTCGTGTTCCCACTGCCCATTAATGCAGTGCCCATTGCCGGATTGGCTTTCTCAGATACTTTTTCTTTGTCGTGCGGCAGGTTCAACCCGTGTCCCAACTCGTGCACCAATCCACCGATGTAGTTGGAAGTGCCGGTGTAATTGGTGTCAATATTGATATTGTCGAGCGCGAAGCAATAGCGCCCCAGGCCATAGAAAGGATTGTAACCGGTTTCAGGCAAAATTACCAGGTAGTGCGAGCTGGTTTTTTCTTCGGGATGCGCAGCATAGTACGCGTTAATTTCCGGGATGATCAGCGAGCCGCCGCCATCGTAAGGGTAATGTGTTTTGTCGTACAAACCGTTGATGATCGTGAGTTTTACCATTCCATTGGGTTCTTTGTTCAACCCAAATGTTTCACCGGTATACCCCCAGTAATTCATCCATTTGCGATAAAGTTCTGTGCCGCCAGCATAATGCCGTTCAGGCGTTGGCGGTAGTTCGCCACCGTGTCCACATCTGTCGGTAAAAAATAGATCAGGTTTAAGTTGTGCTTGCGCGACTCCACCTCCGGCAGGGCAGGAGCGGAGCCCAGGTGATAGTGCACGGTGAGCTTCGGGCGCAGACTGTCTACGCTCCATTCGCGGCTATAGGCCGACGTGTTGGCCGCGGTATTCAGTCGCGTATACAATGCCAGTGAAAACTTCGTCCCGGCCGAACGCGCCGTGTTAAAAGCACCCGCCAGGCCGTTCCATTTAGCGCGGTAGGGCGTGGCCTCTGAAATGGTACCGGTTGGTTTGGTCACGGCGCTCAGTGTGTCCGGTCCAAATGCCGGTTTGTTGTTCCAGTTAATGCCGGTTTCGGACCAGGTGGTATCCGCCACTCTTAACAGGTGCCATACGTGCCCGGTACCCGACTGCGAAAAATACACCGAAGCGCCCAGCGATACGGAGTCCACCACGGCATTGGCGGGTAAAGCAAGATCGTTGATGTCGAACTTAAGATAGGTGACCAGGTTGTAAACAGAAGTACTGCCCGTTTGCGAATACCGGAAGCGTAATTGCGTGGAAGTACCATAGTTCGTATAACGGCCGCTGTCTGCCGTATTGCTGTTTACATAGGAATCTGCGATCGCGGTGGTCACTTTTGTGTAGGACTGCGCCTTACAATAAGTGCCCGTTACCAATAGCAGGGCTACAAGCCGTAGCTTTCGTAATACCAATTGTGTTTGCATGTAATGTATATTAGGGTTGTGGAAAAGATTTTGGTATCTGGAAATTAGAGAAAGGCCACTGCTATTCATAACAGTCGCCCGAAAGCTCTGCCTCCCTTTGCAGCTTTCATTTCGATGTAAGTCGCTGACAGGCGATGGTTTATCCGCTTATTCCCGCTTTTACTCCAACGATGTATCAAAATCGCCGCCCGGATATATACAATAGAAGTCCCTCATTATCCATTGTCCGCCGTTGTGCGAAACGGTAGTTTTACAATATTGATTAACACCCTGTCTACACAACTTAATCTGTATTAAACCATGAGGAAAATTCTTATGAAAAGCAGGCATGGCCTGCTGCTGGCATTGTTATGCCTGTCGGTAAGCGCTTTGCAGGCGCAGGTGAAAAACATCGTGCTGGTGCATGGTTCATTTGCCAACGGCTCCGGCTGGGAGGGCGTATATAAAGCCCTCGTAAAAAAAGGTTACAACGTAAGTGTGGCAACAAATCCCAACCTCGGTTTTGAGGGCGATGTGGCAGCCGTTATGCGCACCATCGACCGCATCGAAGGGCCGGTATTGCTCGTGGGTCATTCCTATGGCGGCGCGGTGGTGACGGAAGCCGGTAACCACGAAAAGGTGAAAGGGCTGGTATATGTAGATGCCTTCGTACCGGCCGAAGGTGAAACCCTGGCGCAATTGCTGCAGTCTGGACCTCCTAACCCCGATTTTTCGGTACTGCCACCGGACGCCAACGGGTTTGTATGGTTCGACAGGGCGCGTTACCACGCTAATTTCTGCGCGGATTTGTCGAAGGAACTGGCCGCATTTATGGCGGATTCGCAGATTCCTATCAATGGCGCCGCGTTCGGGGCGTCGGTGAAACAGGCGGCCTGGAAAAGCAAAAAGTCCCGGTATGTGGTGGGTACGGAAGATAAAACGATCGTGCCGGACGGGCAGCGTGCCATGGCCAAACGTGCCGGCGCTACCATCACCGAGCTGAAAGGCAGCCACTGCGTGTTTATTTCCAAACCCGTGGAAGTGGCCAAAGTAATAGAGACGGCCGCCGCCGCGCTAAAAGTAATTTGTTAGGGACGGGGGTAACCGGCTGCGGCCGGCCCCTTTTCTTTCTCACTGCCCGGTTCGCCCGGCCCGCTTTTGTTAATCCGGATATCCCCCATACCGCCTACACGCTGTAGCGCCATCGCTTTGGGCAAAGCGGCAAAAAAGATCACAACATTGGTTTTATATTCGTAACTTATGAACAGGTAGGTGTAGTCATCCCGACCTGGACAATAACTGTTGTTAAACGCAATAGCCGAGAGAGAGCCCCGAAGAGCATTTGATGTAGCGCTGACAATATCAACCAAAGAAATCGAATATACAAAACCATGTATGCCCATGTATTTATTGGTACAATCCTGTTCTATCCGGGGATGGATGAAACGATTCCCGATCGTCCTACTTTTATTACCTGTACTGGTCTCAATTCCTTCTGATACAACAGCTTCAACAGGAACAACAGCCTTCCAGGACACCGCCCGCCAGCAACAGGCACGCGGGCAGGTAATGGATGCCGAAGAAAATATTCCCCTGCCCGGCGTAACCGTCGAAAACCTCGTGAAACGTAAAGGGGTGCTCACCACCGCGAATGGCGATTATTCTATCGCTGCCAGTCCCGGCGATAGCCTCCGTTTTAGCTACATCGGTAAACGCTCCGTTGTAGCCATATTCCGTGGCGCAGCGATCAATGTGCGGCTCTCCAAACAGGAAGGCGTACTGTCCGAAGTGGTGGTAACGGGTTTCCAGGACTGGACAAACGTAAGTTTTCCGGCGCCGCCGTTACCCTCAAAGCCGACGATGTGAAAATGGACGGTGTGGTAGACGTTAGCCGCATGCTGGAAGGCCGCGCGGCCGGTGTGTCTATCCAAAACGTATCCGGCTCCTTTGGCGCGGCGCCGAAAGTGCGTGTGCGCGGCGCCACTTCCATCAATGGTGATAACAAACCGTTGTGGGTGGTGGATAACGTAGTGCTGGAAGATATCGTGAACATTTCCAACGACCAACTCTCCAGCGGCGATCCTACTACTTTGCTGGGTTCCGCGGTGGCCGGTCTCAACGCCAACGATATTGAAAGTTTCGCGATCCTGAAAGATGCTGCCGCTACCGCCCTGTACGGCGCACGGGCCATGAACGGGGTAGTGGTGATCACCACGAAAAAAGGCCGCGTGGGTAAACCGGTGATCACGTACACCGGCAACTTCAGCACCCAGCTGAAACCTTCGTACCGCGAATACAATATCATGAACTCGGCCGAACAAATGGGCGTGTTGTCCGAACTCGAAGGACTGGGCGTACTCACCCCGAATATCATCGATAACGGGAACTATGGCATTTTCGGCAAATGGTACAACGGCGTTTCCCAGATGGATGCCAATGGCAACTACATTTATCCCAATACGCCGGAGGCGATGACCGCCTACCTGCAACGGTACGCAAAAGCCAATACCGACTGGTACGACCTGCTGTTTAATAACAACCTGCTGCAGGAACATTCGCTCTCCATTTCGTTTGGTACCGATAAATCGCAATCTTACTTTTCTACCTCTTTTTATAATGATAATGGTTGGGCTATTTCCGACAGGGTGAGCCGCTATACGCTGAATTTCCGCAACAACTATACATTTTCCGACCGGTTAAAAGTTGGTTTCTCGACGCTGGCTTCCGTAAGGCAGCAGCGGGCGGCCGGTTCACTGGGGCGTAATCCGAACCCGGTAGAAGGCCAGTTCGACCGCGACTTCGACATCAACCCGTTCAGTTATGCGTTGAACAGCAGTCGCGCCGTAACCGCTTATAACGAAGACGGCAGCCGCGAATTCTTTACCCGCAACTTTGCGCCGTTCAACATCCTGACGGAGCTGGAAAATAACTGGCTTAATATCAATGTGGTGGACCTCCGTTTGCAGGGAGACCTGAATTACAAACTCACCAACGATCTGAAGTACGAGTTTGTTGGAGCCCTACGGTATGTAAAATCTTCGCGTGAACACCAGATTACCGAAAATGCTAACATGGCAAACGCGTACCGTGCGGCGGGTAATTCTACCATTCGCACCAGGAACCGTTTCCTGTACCGCGATCCGGATAACCCTGAAGCGGAGCCGGAAGTAGTATTGCCATACGGTGGTTTTTACAACCGTGCGGAAGATCAGCTGGTGAGTTACGATTTCAGGAACAGCCTGAATTATACCAAAACCTTTGACGATGTACATTCCCTGAACCTGCTGGCAGGTATGCAGGTGAAGTCGGCCGACCGGCAGAACTTCAATAATACCGGGTATGGTTATCAATATGGAAACGGCGGCGTGCCTTTCGTGGATTACCGCATCCTGAAGCAAACCATCGAGACCAATTTCCCGTATTATGGCATGAGTAAGGATTATGACCGGTTCGTGGCGTTTTACGGATCGGCCGGATATTCGTACGATGCGAAATATAACCTGACCGGTACGGTGCGTTACGATGGCTCCAATCGTTTGGGTAGCTCCCGCACTGCGCGCTGGTTGCCTACCTGGAGCGTAGCTGGCTCCTGGAACCTGGACAGGGAGGACTTTATGGAAAACGTAGAAAAGGTGAGTTACCTGACGCTACGCGCCTCGTACGGTTTAACGGCCAGTATGGGCCCGGCGACCAACTCCACGATCGTATTACGTAACATCAACGCCGCCCGTCCTTATGTCACTGAATCGGAGTCGGTGATCCAGCTCGCGGCGCTCGAAAACGCCGATCTCACCTGGGAAAAATCGAACACCGCGAACGTAGGTATCGATGCGGGTTTCTTCGATCAGCGGCTGACCATGAGCCTCGATGGATATACCCGCAAGAGTTTTGACCTGATCAGCATTATCCGTACTTCCGGTATTGGTGGTGAGGCAGAAAAGGCAGCGAACTACGCGGACATGTCGTCGTGGGGTACCGAGGTGCTCATCGGCGGACAAATCATTAAAAAGAAAGACTGGGGCTGGCGTACGAACCTGACGTTTGGTTACAACCATAACGAAATCACCCGCGCGGAAAACCGCCCCCGCATATTTGACCTGGTGGTGCCCGAAGGGGGCAATGTTCAGGGATACCCGGTGCGCAGTTTGTTCTCGCTGAAGTTTGCCGGACTGGACCCGCAAAACGGGGTGCCCATGTTCATGGATGAAACAGGTAAACCCAGCCAGGCCGTGTACCTGCAGGATCAGAATATAGCATACCTGCAGTACGAAGGACAGGTAGATCCCACCATTACCGGCGGTTTTTCCAATACCTTCAACTACAAAGAATTTACGCTGAACTTCTTTCTTACCTACCAGTGGGGAAACACCATCCGCCTGAACCCGGTGTTTAAAACCGATTACTCCGACTTGGACGCTTTACCCCGCGAGTTTATGAACCGCTGGGCATTGCGGGGCGACGAAGCATTTACCAGCGTTCCTTCGCTGATGGGCGCTTACGAAAAAGCGCATGTGGAGAGTGGCGCGTATCCTTATAACAACTACAACTATTCTACCCAACGGGTGGCCAGAGGCGATTTTATCAGGTTGAAAACTGTTTCCCTGGCTTACAACGTACCACCGAAACTGCTGAACCGCCTGCACATGAACGCGGTAAGCATAACGGCAGCAACCACGAACCCCTGGCTCATTTATTCCGACCGCCGCCTGTTTGGGCAGGACCCGGAATTCTTTAATGCCGGCGGTGTGGCATTGCCCATCCAGAAACAATATACGCTGTCCCTGAAAGTTGGTATTTAATCGTAACGAACATGAAGAAACTATCAATATATACTTTGCTGATGCTGGTCCTCGCGGCAAGTGGCTGTAAGAAGTTCCCGGAGCAGTCGCCGGACAACCGCGCGTCGCTTAAAACACCGGAGCAGGTAGCGCAGTTGCTTGGCACGGCGTATCCCAACGCCAATTATATGGCCTTCTTCGAATCGGCCTCCGATAATGCGGCAGACAAAGGTGTTGGCAGGTATACCGAAAACATTAACGTGGACCCTTACCTGTTCCGTGTTGTGCGGGAAGACCAGAAGATTCCCCGAATATTACTGGAATGCCTGTTACGCCGCTATCGCGGTGGCCAACCAGGCGCTGGAAACGATCAGCAAAGCGAAGGATCCTTCGTTATATACCGCGCAAAAAGGCGAAGCATTGCTCGCCCGTGCGTACGCACATTTCATGCTGGTCACTACGTTTTCCGAAACGTACGATCCGACCGCTTCCGCTACCGATCCCGGTATTCCATACGTAACGGTGCCGGAAAAAGAAGTGATCAAACAATACGAGCGTAAAACAGTGAAGTATGTGTACGAGATGATCGAAAAAGACCTGCTGACCGGTTTGCCCCTGATCAGCGATAACCTGTACTCCGTGCCGCGTTATCACTTTAACCGGGCAGCCGCCAACGCTTTTGCCTGCCGCTTTTACCTCTTTAAACAGGACTTTGCCACATCGGCATCTTACGCCAGCCTCGTGTTCTCCACCGGTAATATCACCGCGATGCTGCGTCCCTGGAATACGACCTACCTCACTTTAACATACAATGAATTGTGGGCCACGTACGCCAAAGCGACCGAACCGGCTAACCTGCTGTTGATTCACACGCCATCTGCCTGGGGCCGTTATTATTTCACCTTCCGCTACGCGATGAACTCCACCGTGCGCGATGCAATATTTGCGACCAACCCGACGGGTGGTACCTGGGCCTTCCGCAACCAGACGTATACTTCGGGCGAACAGAATTATATGATCCCGAAAATTAACGAGCACTTCCTGCGTTCGTCTGTAAATGCGGATATCGGTACGGCTAATGTGGTAGTGCCGGCTTTAACGGCAGAAGAAGTGTTGTTCAACCGCGCGGAGGCTAATACTTACCTGGGACAAACAGATGCTGCGCTGGCCGACCTGAACGTATATGCCGCTACGCGCATCCTGAATTACAATGCCGCCACGCACGTGCTCACCGCCGCAAAAGTGAGGAACTACTACGGAACAAACAATACGCAACTGGCCATCATCCGCACCATTCTCGATTTTAAACGCGCGGAATATGCGCAGGAGGGTATGCGCTGGTTAGATATCCTGCGGTACCGCATCCCGGTAACGCACACCACGGCAGAAGGCGAAATTGAAGTACTGGAGGCCGATGACAAACGCCGTTTGTTCCAGATTCCGCAATCCGCCGAATTGTCCGGCATTGAACTGAATCCCCGTTAATCCATTTAAAGACATTAAGCATGTATATAATAAAACGTACAGTCCTCTTTTTCCTTCTTTGTTGCGGCGCGCTGGCAGCCTGCAAGGACGATAGTCTCGGCGATGTGGATATTCCCGGCCTTGGCCCCGATACCGGACGCCCGGCCCTATCGATATATGGATCAAAGACAGTCTTACCGCGAAGTACAACGTGTCTGTAAAATATAAATGGGACCAGGCCGAACTGGATTTCTCCAAAAACCTGGTGCCACCAAAAGAAGAGAAGATCATTCCCGTGCTCAGCTCCATCCGCAGTGTGTGGCTGGATAATTACGTAGCCGAAGCCGGTGAGTTGTTCATCAAAAAACTGGTGCCTAAATATTTTGTATTAGTAGGCAGCGCGAGTTACAACCAGGATGGCACCATTACCCTCGGTACCGCAGAAGGTGGCCGCCGCGTGGTCTTATACGTAATCAACGATTTTAGAGTTAAGGGCATGGCCGGTTACCAGGCATCCGACTCCTTTAACGTGAAGGAAATGTTTCACACGATAGAGCACGAGTTCGGACACATCCTGCACCAGAACGTGATGTACCCGGTAGACTTTAAAAGGATCTCTGTGGGTATGTACACTTCGAACTGGAACAACGTATCCGACTACGACGCGCTGAACGATGGCTTCATATCTGCCTACGCCATGAGTGGTACAGACGAAGACTTTGTGGAAATGATCTCGCTGATGCTGGTAGAAGGCCGGGCCGGTTTTAATGCAATGCTGGCAGGCATTACGGAAAACGGGCCTAACGGTACGACGCCCGACCAGGCGCGCGCAAAACTGCGGGCAAAGGAAGCGATCGTGGTAGCGTACTTCAAAGACATATGGAAAATTGATTTTTACAGCCTGCAAGCCCGCACGAGGGCTTCGGTAGAGCGCCTCATCAAGTAAAGCAAAATCAAGATGATGAAGAAATTTTTATTATACCCGATCATGGCCCTGCTGGTGTTGGCCGGCTGTAAAAAAGACGATAATTACGTTTTTGAGCAAACGGCTAACGAGCGGATGGAAGCGGAAGTAGCCAGTACCAGACCGCGCTGGAAACATCGCAGTACGGCTGGAACGCGCAACTGGTGACGGCTGCGGGCGGCATCTACAATTTTCACTTTTCGTTCAATAATGCCAACCGCGTAAAAACGTTCGGCGATATCGATACTGCTACCTCTTCTGTGGAAAAAGAAAGCAGCTATCGCCTGAAAGCCTTGCGCGTACCGAGTTTGCTCTTCGATACTTACACTTACCTGCACATCCTGGCTGATCCGGATGGCAGTGTAAATGGTGGCGACAGTGGCGCCGGTTTATATTCAGATTTTGAATTTACGCTCGATACGCTGGCCGGTGACAGTATTAAACTGACAGGCCGCCAGCAGGGCAGCAAACTGACGTTTAAGAAATCCACGCAGGCCGATTACCAGGCGTGGACAAACGGTTCCTGGCGCTCGGCGGTGTTGTTTCAATCCACGTCCAGTTACATCCTGCAATATTTTAAGCGCCTTACGATCGGTGGGGTGCAATATGAAGTGCGCATCAACACGGTTACGCGCACCGTTACTTTCATTTGGGTAGATGGAACAACGCCGCGGGCTTTTACGACCAGTTACTATTTTAACAGCAATGGCGTTGAGCTGACCAATCCACTGGTGAACGGCGGCACTACGATCCGTTTCCTCACGAACCTGACCTGGAACAGCGCCCTGGCTTCATTTAACCTGAATGTAAATGGTAATACGCCGGCGCTCCTGAGCGGGGCGATTGCTCCCCTGGTAAACGATGCCAATGCGCCCCGCCGCTGGTGGAACGCTGCATTGGGCGATCCGTACTGGGTATCCGAAACAGGTTTCTATTCCAATGGGGTGCGTGACGCATTCGGCATCACCAAACTGCCGGGTTACCTGTTCCTCACATTCTTCTCGCAGTTCGGCACCGATAGCGGTGTAACCTACGATTTGTCCGGCTTTATCCTGAATGGTGCGAGCGGTGCGGGTATTTATTACGGCCCTGCATTCCGTCCGCCGACATTCGCCAACGGCCGTATTTACTTCTCGTTCTACGGTGTATTGGGAGATGCAAATCTGCCGGCCGACGACACACCGTTTGTAAATACAGTAGTGCAGTTCCCGGACACCCAGGGGTATTACCTCGTGCAAACCGGCGCCAGCACCTACGACATGGTTTGTGCGCGCGACGCGAAAACCTGGATCAACTGGATACAATAAAAAATTAAACACTAACACATAAACTAAACCCGATTTTATGAAAAGAACTATGCTGAGGATTGTATATATCCCCATGATCGTAATAGCGATGGTCGCTTTTGTGACTTCTTGTGGTAAAGACGGCTCCGCCGGTGCGCAGGGCGAACAAGGTCCCGCTGGTCCGGCCGGCCCCGCTGGTCCTGCAGGTCCTGCTGGCCCCGCAGGTTCCGCTAATGTGATTTACTCCGGCTGGCTGGATGTGGGATACGCCCCCATCAAGGATACGGACAGAACCACCGGTGTAGTGGATACGGTAGCATGGGAATCGCAGCTCGCCATACCCAAACTGACGCAGGAAATTCTAACTTCAGGCGAAGTTAAAATGTATATCAACTGGAATACGGCTGCTGTGCCCAACATCGAACCGCTGCCGCTGACCGACCTGTTCTACGGGTACCTGATCAGCACGACCTACTTTACCAATGGAGTTTACCTGCTCGCCAATGGTAACTTTGGTACCGGTACGCGGAACGGCTCGAAGTTGCAGCAGTACCGTTATATATTGATCCCGGGAGGTACGGCCGCGAGAAAAGCGCCGATCGACTGGAACAATTATGCGGCGGTAAAAGCCTATCTGAAACTGGAAGATTAACGCACGCTATGTATAAAAACATTGGCCGGTCCGGTACGACCGGCCATTTTTTATTATTTTGATATAAAAAGATGCGTACACTTCTCCGCACAGATTCCTCCCACCCGGATTTTCGCGCGCTTGTGCAGCTGCTGGACACCTATCTCTCTAAAGTGAACGGAGAGCAGGATGCATTTTTCTCGGCTTTTAACAAGATCGATCAACTTAAAAATGTAGTAGTTGCTTATGAAGGTGGCCGCCCTGTTGGTTGCGGTGCGTTTAAGCCCTACGAAGGCATGGCCGAAATTAAACGCATGTACACCCGCGAGGAGCAGCGTGGAAAAGGCGTTGCCGGCGCAGTATTAAAAGAGCTGGAACAATGGGCCGCGGAAGAAGGGTATACATACTGCGTCCTGGAAACAGGCAGCTTTATGCCCGATGCGGTGGCACTGTATGCAAAGCATCAATACGAAGTGATAGCCAACTACGGGCAGTACGCCGACTCGAAAGACAGCGTTTGTATGAAGAAACGCGTGGTTACAAGGTAATGAACAACGACTTTCTTCGCACCGGGATAATATTCTTGGTGCGATGCCCCTTACCTTCGGTATCTTCCAGCAACAACACATCTCCACCCTTAAACCGTCGCGTATCGCCCAACGAGGTGGTGATCTCAATTTCTCCGTCGATCAGCACCAGTACTGCCGCTGCGGCGCGTTGTGAAAGTCGTAGTCGTACGAAGGCTCCACTTCCCTGAAAATGATGGATTTCACGGGCAGCCCGTCCGACAGCCAGCCGATTTCACCGGCCTCGTTCATCGGCACGCTTACGTCCTCAAAGCGGCTGTCGCCGTTGGTATCGCTGTAAATGCGGGTTACGGGATATTGTTGCATTGTCTTTATTTAAACACCAGTTGATTGGCCAGGTCCACTTCGTTCTGCGAAATCGTATGTCCCATGTTGGTATATACCTTTTCGGTGATATCCGCATTCATATCACGCAGGATATTCGCGGAGGCGTATACCCGCTCTACCGGTACATGCGGATCAGGATCGGAGGTGCCGATAAAGATGGGCGTTTGTGCAAAGTCTCCCTTATAATTTTCGGGATAGATCTTATCGCCGATCAATCCGCCGGTGAACGCTACGGCGCCTCCGAAACGGGCAGCATTACGGGCAATGAATTCCAGCGTAAGACAGGCGCCCTGCGAAAAGCCGAGGAAGTAAATATTTTCTTTGGCGATGCCGCTGTCTACCACCTCATCCACGGTATCTTCCAGCACCTGAAGGGCCGAGCTGAGCCAGGGTTCATTTTGCTGCGGAGGCGCCATAAACGAAAACGGGTACCACGTATGGTTGGTGGCTTGTGGCGCCACGAGCGCGTACGCTTTTACATTTAGGTGCTGCGCCAGCGATAGGATGTCCTGTGCCGAGCCGCCGCGACCATGTATCATGATCAGCGCCTTTTTGGCGGTTGAAAGGTCCGCGCCGGCAGTGATAATTTGTTTGGTATGCATGCCACAAAGGTGCACTATTCCGGCCATATAAAGCCGGAAGGAATGAATGCGGGCAACAAAACCGGTGATATGTACAATCAGGCTTTTATAAAAGATAACATATGGGCGGCAATTGCTTTGAACGAGGCAAGATCGCTGGGTTTAATCACGTAATCCACCACACCGAGTTCAATACTTTTCGCAATAAACACGGGGCTGGAAGAAGTACTCCAGATAATTTTAGGAATGCCCGGTATCGGCCATGGTGATTCAGGGTTTCAACAATTTCAACGCCGGTGAGTTCGGGGATGTTGTAATCAAGCACCAGCAATGCAGGCAGTGCACTGTCCTCAATAGTATCGAGGTGTTGCACGAATTTTTTGCCGTTGGATATACAGACTACCTGCCAGGCAGGGTCGATTTCATTAAACGCATTTTTCAGTAATTCATGGTCATCGGTATCATCTTCCGCTAAAAGGATCAGCCTGTTTGAATGGCCTGGAAATTGCATGTATAGGTAGAGTTTGGATCAAAAGTAATGATTGCCTTCTAAATTAGGCAAAAACTCTTTGCTCAAGACAATGTGTATTTGAAGTTAATGCCATCAAGAAAATTTAAATAACTGGAATCGTAACGTCCTCATCACACGCTTAATATCTCCTATCATGAATAGCCGAAAGAAAGCTTCCGGGAAAAACGGCGCTGCGGGCACTGTGGAATTAGCTCCACAAAAATCCACAAAACCGACGCCTAAGCCCGTGAAACCTGTGCCAGAAACCCTGACAGACGACCTTGATTTACGTCAATTACTGCAAGTATTAGCCGAAGTAAAAAACGGTAACTTTTCTGCCCGCATGCCCATCGACAGTTTAGGCATCAGCGGTAAAATCTGTGATACGCTAAATGATATTATATCCCTTAATGAAACACTGGTCGACGAGCTCAACCTCGCGCGCAACACCATTGGCATACAGGGAAAACTGAATCACCGTGTAACCCTGCCGCGTACCGCACGTGGCTCGTGGAATACGGCGGTAACGTCTATCAATACACTAATTTCCGACCTGGTACATCCCACCATCGAAATAGCACACGTAATCAGTTCTGTGGCAAAGGGTAATCTTTCGCAGGAGATGACCCTGCAAATCGAAGGGCACGTATTACAGGGCGAGTTTGCCCGTATCGCCACCGAGGTAAACGGGATGGTGAAACAGCTGAACCTCTTTAGCCGCGAGGTAACACGTGTGGCTCGTGAGGTGGGTTCGGAAGGTAAACTGGGCGGACAGGCGAAAGTAAAAGACGTAGCAGGGGTGTGGAAAGACCTGACAGATTCGGTAAACCAGATGGCGGGTAACCTGACGGCGCAGGTGCGTAACATTGCGGATGTGACCACCGCTGTGGCAAAAGGTGACCTCTCGAAAAAGATTACCGTAGATGTTCAGGGGGAAATCCACGAACTGAAAGATACCATCAACACGATGGTGGACCAGCTGAACTCCTTCTCCTCCGAAGTAACGCGCGTGGCGCGCGAGGTGGGTACGGACGGTAAGCTGGGCGGTCAGGCCCACGTACCGGGTGTAGGTGGTACCTGGAAAGACTTAACAGACTCGGTAAACCAGATGGCGGCCAACCTGACCGGCCAGGTGCGTAACATCGCAGAAGTAACCACCGCGGTGGCGCGGGGTGACCTAAGCCGTAAGATCACGGTGGACGTAAAAGGGGAAATCCTCGAGTTGAAGAATACGATCAATACGATGGTGGATCAGCTGAACTCCTTCTCCTCCGAAGTGACCCGTGTGGCGCGTGAGGTGGGATCGGAAGGTAAGCTGGGCGGACAGGCTACGGTAAAAGGTGTAGGTGGTGTGTGGAAAGACCTGACGGATTCTGTGAACCAGATGGGGGCAATCTGACGGCGCAGGTGCGTAACATCGCGGATGTGACCACAGCGGTGGCGAACGGTGACCTAAGCCGTAAGATTACCGTGGACGTAAAAGGAGAGATATTAGAGCTGAAAAATACGATCAATACAATGGTGGACCAGCTGAACTCCTTCGCTTCCGAAGTAACGCGTGTGGCGTTGGAAGTAGGTACGGAGGGTAAGCTCGGCGGCCAGGCGAAGGTGCAGGGTGTGGGTGGTACCTGGCGTGACCTGACAGAGTCGGTAAACCAGATGGGCTCCAATCTGACCAACCAGGTACGTAATATCGCCGATGTAACAACGGCGGTGGCGAACGGTGACCTTTCTAAAAGATCACGGTGGACGTACAGGGAGAAATTCTGGAATTAAAAGACACCATCAACACGATGGTGGACCAGTTGAACTCCTTCGCCTCCGAAGTAACGCGTGTGGCGCTGGAAGTAGGTACGGAAGGTAAGCTTGGCGGCCAGGCGAAAGTACAGGGCGTGGGTGGTACCTGGAAGGATCTGACCGAGTCGGTAAACCAGATGGGGTCTAACCTGACCAACCAGGTGCGTAACATCGCGGAAGTAACCACCGCGGTGGCGAAGGGTGACCTGAGCCGCAAGATTACGGTGGATGCGAAAGGCGAGATCCTGGAGCTTAAAAATACGATCAACACGATGGTGGACCAGCTGAACTCCTTTGGTTCGGAAGTATTTCGTGTAGCCCGTGAGGTGGGTTCTGAAGGTAAACTCGGCGGACAGGCAGACGTACCGGGCGTGGAAGGCCTCTGGAAAGACCTGACCGACTCGGTGAACATCATGGCCTCTAACCTGACCTCGCAGGTACGTAACATCGCGGAAGTAACAACCGCGGTGGCCAACGGTGACCTTAGCCGCAAAATTGAAGTGGATGTAAGAGGAGAAATCCTTGAACTGAAAAATACGATCAACACGATGGTGGAACAGCTGCGCGCCTTCGCTTCTGAAGTAACGCGTGTGGCCCGTGAGGTGGGTACGGAGGGTAAGCTCGGTGGCCAGGCTCACGTACCCGGTGTTGGTGGTACCTGGAAGGATTTGACGGACTCTGTAAACCAGATGGCCGGCAACCTCACGGACCAGGTGCGTAACATTGCCGATGTGGCGATCGCCGTGGCGAACGGTGACATGAGCCGCAAAATTACGGTGGATGTGCGCGGGGAAATTCTCCAGCTGAAAGAAACGCTGAACACGATGGTGGACCAGCTGCGCGCGTTCGCATCGGAAGTAACGCGTGTGGCCCGTGAGGTGGGTACGGATGGTAAACTGGGCGGACAGGCGTTCGTACCGGGTGTCGCCGGTACCGGAAGGACCTGACGGACTCCGTGAACCAGATGACCGGTAACCTTACCTCCCAGGTGCGTAACATCGCCGAGGTAACGAAAGCGGTGGCCTCCGGTGACTTGAGTAAAAAGGTAACGATCGACGTAAAAGGAGAGATCCTCGATCTGAAAAATACGATCAACACGATGGTGGACCAGCTGAACTCCTTCGCCTTTGAAGTAACGCGCGTGGCGCGTGAAGTAGGCACGGAAGGTAAGCTGGGCGGACAGGCGGAAGTGCAGGGCGTGGGCGGTACCTGGAAGGATCTGACCGACTCCGTGAACATGATGGCCTCCAACCTTACCAACCAGGTGCGTGGCATCGCGAAAGTGGTAACCGCGGTGGCAACGGGTAACCTGAAGCAAAAGCTCTCCATCGTGTCGCGCGGAGAGGTGGCACAGTTGACGGAAACGATCAATGAAATGATCGATACGCTGGCGCTGTTTGCCGACCAGGTAACAACGGTGGCCCGTGAGGTAGGTGTGGAAGGGCGTTTGGGTGGACAGGCATCTGTACCCGGCGCATCCGGCATCTGGAAAAACCTGACGGAGAACGTAAACCAGCTGGCGGAAAACCTGACCACGCAGGTGCGTGCGATTTCCGCGGTGGCATCCGCGGTAACGAAAGGTGATCTTACACAGATGATCCGTGTGGAAGCGAAAGGTGAGGTGGAAGAACTGAAAGATACCATTAACCAGATGATCGCCAACCTGAAGCAAACCACGCTCAGGAACCAGGAACAGGACTGGCTGAAATCCAACCTGGCAACGTTTACCCAGATGCTGCAGGGACAGAAAGACCTGAACACGGTAACCCGCCGTATTCTCTCCGAGCTGGCGCAGGTGGTAAATGCGCAGAAAGGCATGTTCTACATTTTAGAACAGGAGGAAGAACAGCGCAATCCTAAATTGAAATTATTTGCCGCATACGCCTTCGGCGACGAAATGCAAACTTCCCGCGAGTTTGCGATGGGAGAAGGGCTGGTAGGACAATGTGCCATCGAGAAAGAAAGGATCCTCATCACAAATGTGCCGGGTGATTATATTAAAATCGGTTCCGGCCTCGGACAGGCGCCGCCGGTGAACCTTATCGTACTGCCAGTATTGTTCGAAACGGAAATTAAGGCGGTAATTGAACTCGCTTCTTTTGATACGTTCTCCGAGACCCACCTCGACTTCCTTAGCCAGCTGACGGAAAGTATCGGTATCGTATTGAACACGATCGAGGCGAACTCCCGTACGGAAGATCTGCTGGAACAATCACAGTCACTGGCCGATGAACTGCGTCGTACGAACGAAGAACTGCAGGATAAAGCGCATCTGCTCGTAAAACAAAAAAGAAGAAGTAGAGGAGAAAAACAAGGAAGTGGAAGAGGCGCGCCGCTCGCTCGAAGAAAAAGCGGAGCAGTTGCAGTTGACCTCCAAGTACAAATCCGAGTTTTTGGCGAACATGTCGCACGAGTTGCGCACACCGCTGAACTCCCTGCTGATTCTCGCACAACAACTGTACGAAAACCACGACGGCAACCTGAACGAAAAACAGGTGCGTTATGCGAAAACTATTCACAGTTGCGGTGATGACCTGATTCAGCTGATCAACGACATCCTTGATCTATCGAAAATTGAGTCCGGTTATATTTCTACTGACTTTATCAAAGTACGTTTCAACGAGGTGATCGGCTTTGTGGAAACGACCTTTAAACATATTTCTGAAAGTAAGAACCTGCGGTTCGGTATTGAGGTGGATGACAAGCTGCCGCAAACACTGGAAACCGACGTGCAGCGTCTGAACCAGATCCTGAAAAACCTCCTGTCCAACGCCTTTAAGTTCACGGAGAAAGGAGAAGTGAAACTGCGCATTTACGAGGCGAAACGCAGCTGGAAACTGTTGAACGACAGCCTGGATAAAGCGGAGCGCGTGGTAGCCTTTGAAATCAAGGATACGGGTATTGGTATTTCGAAAGATAAACAGGGGATCATATTTGAAGCGTTCCAGCAGGCGGAAGGTTCTACCAGCCGTAAATATGGAGGTACGGGCTTAGGGCTCTCGATCAGCCGCGGCCTGGCCGACCTGCTCGGAGGTTCCATCGAACTGGAGAGCGAAGCGGGTTCGGGAAGTACATTTACGCTGTTCCTGCCGCTGCAATACAATCCGGCCGTTATCAATAAAAAAGAAAAACCGAGCAGTCTTACAGTATCGGAATACCACCTGAGTGAAGGCGCTTCCGTGCCGACCGTGAAAGTGTCTGATACAAAAGACCTTGAAGGGATCAACGAAATTATCAACGAAATCGGGGATGACCGCAATAACGTGATCGATACGGACAAAGTATTGCTAATCGTTGAAGATGATGTTCGTTTCGCGAAGATTATGCAGGAAAGGGCACATGATATGGGCTTAAAAGTGGTGGTCGCAACGGGTTTCAGCGATGTATTCGACTTAACGAATAAGTTCCAGCCTATCGCGGTAACCCTCGATGTGAAGCTGCCCGATGCGAGTGGCTGGCGTATTCTCGACCTGTATAAGAACGATGTGAACCTGCGGCATATCCCCATCCACTTAATTTCGGGAGAGGAAAACCGGCTGCTGGCCATGCACCGCGGCGCGCGCAGCTTCAACTTAAAACCGCTGAAGAGTGAAGACCTGGCAGTGCTCTTCCAAACCATTATTGAGCAACATCAACGCAAGCGTAAACGGGTGCTGGTGATAGAAGATAATGAACCGGATGCTTCCCAGATCGCACGCATACTGGATAATGGGGATTTGATTGACCTGGAATTTGTAGATAATGGTAAAGAGGCGCTGCAAGCCCTGCAGGCAGATACATTTGATTGTATTATAGCGGATTACATGTTGCCTGATATTGAAGGTGCAGAGCTGTTCTCCAGCATCCAGTCGATTAACCGCTATAATTCCACGCCGGTTATCGTATATTCGGCAAAGGATTTTTCGAGCAAGGAGAAGTCGAAGCTGAAGCAATATGCCAACAAAATCCTGCTGAAAGATGTGAATTCGCTGGACCTGCTGTTGGAAGAAACGGTGCAGCAACTTCATATCCATCATGAAAGCCTGTTGCCCGAAAAACGGAAGCTGATCGAAGACCTGCGTTCGCAGCGGGATGTGTTAAGCCATAAGAGCGTGCTGGTGGTGGATGACGATGTGCGTAACCTGTTTGCCCTCACCACGGCCTTTGAAAGATACCATATCAACACCATTACCGCCGAAAGCGGCCAGGAAGCGATGAACATCCTGAGTGAAAATAATGAGATCGATATAGTGCTGATGGATATTATGATGCCGGAGATGGATGGTTATGAAACCATGCAGAAGATCCGCCGCGAGCATAAAAACAGCGCCCTGCCCATCATTGCCGTTACGGCGAAAGCGATGAAGGGCGACCGGGAAAAATGCCTCGAGGCCGGTGCATCCGATTACATCACCAAACCGCTGAAAATTGACCAGTTGTTATCGTTGATGAGGGTGTGGTTATACAGATAGTTCATTTTTAAAAGAAAGTCCAGTTGCAGGCAAAAGACGCAATAAAAATCCTGGTAGTAGACGACAGGCCCGACAACCTGATGTCGATCGAGTCCATACTGGAAAAGGAAAGTTATACGATCGTTAAAGCTCATTCCGGACGGGCTGCCCTGAAGGTGTTGCTCCATGAGTATGATTTTTCTTTGATCCTGATGGACGTGCTGATGCCGGACATGAACGGTTTTGAAACCGCCGCGCTCATTTACCAGCGCGACCGGCTCAAAAATATTCCGATTATATTCATCACCGCGCACAATGAGGATGAGGCCATTTTTAAAGGCTATAAAGTGGGCGCGATGGATTTTATTTACAAACCCATCAACCCCGAATTATTAAGAATTAAGGTGGGCCTGTTCGTGGAGCTGTACCGCAAAACGCAGTCACTGCTCGAACAGGAACAACACCTGCTCAATATTAACGGCACCCTGCAACGCGAGATAGAAGAACGCGAGGCATCTGAACGGAAGGTGCGTGAACTGAACCAGCAACTCACGCAAAGCAACGTGTACTTAAAGACAATAAACGAAGAACTCGACCGCTTCGCCTTTGTGGCCTCCCACGATTTGCAGGAGCCGTTGCGTAAGATCCGCGTGTTCAGTGATATGATTTTACAAAAGCGTGCCGACCCGGAAGAGGTACACCGTCATATTCAGAAAATTACCAACGCCGCCGCAAGGATGCAGCAGCTGGTAAATGATTTGCTCCGCTTCTCGCGCCATTCGGTACAAGGCGGCGACTTTGAACAGGTAGACCTGAATGAGGTAGTAAGGGGTGCGGTAAGTGAACTGGAAGTGCAGATACAACAGGCCAATGCGGTCATTAAGATAGATACGCTCCCCACGATACAGGCTATCCCTACGCTGATGCAGCAGGTGTTTTACAACCTGGTAAGCAATGCGTTAAAGTTCCGAAAGAAGGAGGTCGCGCCGCAGGTGCACATCTACGCTGAAAAAGATGGACAAAAGAAATTTTATCATATTCATGTACGGGATAACGGTATCGGTATCGATCATCAATACCTGACGGATATTTTCGTGGTGTTCAAGCGCTTGCACAGCTATCATGAGATAGAAGGTTCGGGCATCGGGCTGTCTATCTGCAAAAAGATCATGGACCAGCACCAGGGGCATATCAGGGCAACGAGTGAGCTGAACGAAGGGACAACGTTTATTGTGGGGCTGCCGGAGATGCAGGAGATGCGGGATCTGTCGGCGTCATAGCTAACTCCCCGCAATCAACGACACCAACTCCTGCAAGGTCATATTCACACTCTGGTCAGTGCCCTCCAGCAGTTGGTCTGCCAGGTCCCTTTTATGATGATGCAGTTCAATAATTTTTTCCTCTATAGTATGTTGTGCCACGAGCCTGTAGATAGTTACCGGCCGCGTTTGCCCGATACGGTAGGCGCGGTCGGAGGCTTGTTCCTCCACTGCGGGGTTCCACCACGGGTCCAGGTGAATCACGTAGTCTGCGGCTGTCAAGTTTAATCCCAAACCCCGGCTTTCAGGCTGATGAGGAACAGCGGGGCTTTGCCACCCTGGAAACTTTTTACCAGTTTTTCGCGCGTGGGGATGGGGGTGGATCCGTCGAGGTACAGGTAGTCGATGCCCCAGCTGTCCAGCGCTTTTGCGATGAGCGACAGGTGTTTCGTAAACTGGCTGAATACCAGTGCGCGGTGGTTGTTCTCCGTTAACTCTTCCACGATCTCTTTAAACGCCGCCATTTTCGATGATGCAATGTCGGTTTCGGCCTCTATCAGCTGTGGGTTACAGGCGGCCATACGCAGACGCGTAATTTCCTGTAATGCTTTAATATGCTGTTGCGCGGCGCTGAGTTTATCGCGCTCCTGCATATGTTTGATCGCCTGTCGACGTATCGCTTCGTAAAACGAGGCTTCGTCTACCGACAAATTCACCAGCTTCACTATTTCCGTTTTTGGTGGCAGCTCCTCCAGTACATCCGATTTCAGGCGGCGCAGCATAAATGGCGCGATCAACTTTTTCAGGTGTTTTTTCGCCATGCTTTCCGGGTTATTAGCTGCGGGTGTGACGAACTGTTTACGGAAATTCGGGAGGTCGCCTAACAGCCCGGGATTGAGGAAGTTGAACAGGTTCCAGATCTCGCCCACATGATTTTGTATAGGTGTACCCGTTAGCGCTAACCGGAAGTTGCCTTTCAGCATCATGGCCGCTTTAGAGGTGCGCGTCTGGTAGTTTTTGATGGTGTGGGCCTCGTCCAGCACAATGGTGTGCCAGTCGATGGTGGCGAAGGCTTTAGCTTCGGATTGCAGTACGCCGTAAGTGGCCAGCACCACGTCGAACGCTGCGGCCTGTTCCAGTTGTTGCTCCCGGTTGCCCGGTTGTAATTGTTTTACCCGCAGTTCCGGCGCAAATTTTAGCAGCTCCGATGCCCAGTTGGGCAGAACAGATGCAGGCGCAATTACCGGGGCAGGACCGTCTGCCGCGCGATGCAGCAAAATGGCTATCGCCTGTACCGTTTTACCCAAACCCATATCGTCCGCCAGGCAGGCGCCGGCGCCCCAGGCGGCTAGTTGTGTCATCCAGCGGAAACCGTCCTCCTGGTAGGGACGCAGTATTTGTTGCAGGCCGGCCGGCACCACCGTTTGCTGTTGTGCGGCCAGTTCTTTTTTTTTTGAATTGTTGCCAGGGTGTGTCTGTTTCAGCGCTGCCGGCATATTGCAGCAGATCATCGAGCAGGTGCGAGGCGAAGTAGGGCACTTTGATCTCTTTCGCGTCCGACACTCCGATGCTGAGCAGTTCGTTGAGTCTTGCCCGTAAGTCAGCGCTCAGCGCAAGGAATTCACCGTTATCCAGTTCCGTGAAACGGCTCTGGTGTTTGGGCAGTACATCCAGCACCTGTTGCAGGTTAATGACCGTACGTTCGTCGACCTGCAGTTCACCCTGTAACGTAAACCAGTGGCCTTTCTCCTTCACCATCAGGCGCAGGGCCGACATGCCGGCTTTGCCCTGCAGTCTAAAGCGGATGCCATCCGGCCATTCTACCACCACTATGTCGGACATGGACTGTATGATTTCCGGGAGTTGCAGGCAATCCGCGGGATCTTCAAAAATGATGGTATCATCGTCCTTTACTTCCTGTACGATCGATTGCTGGATCTCCTGCATCAGTGCAGTCATGTTCGCTTTCTCCAATTCCACGTCGCGGGAGGCCTGGCTACGTTCGCCATGCACAATGCCGATGATGTTGCGCGCGCCTGTGCCGGGACGGCAATACGGGGACTATCACCCAGCGGTTTTACAAAGAAAGAGGCCTTCAGTGCATCGCCGAAAGGTTGCAGCTGTATGCGGATGCGGCTGTCGCTTTCGAGACGGCGGATACTGAGCGCGGTTTCGTCGAGGTCGGAGTGGATGGTGAGGTGCGTGCCGAGCTTTTTAACCGTCTCGAGTAGCTTTTCCTTGCCTTCTGCCGGCACGGTACGCAGCTGTTTCAGCATGTTGAGCAGGTAACGTTGCTGCTGATTCAGATGGATGATTTTAAGGCGGGTATCCGTTTCTTTCAAGTATACCACGTCGCCGTTTGCATCCGTGATATTGGAACTGAACGTATACCCGCGATTGCTGGTCGTAATTACCAATTCCGCTTCGCCCTTCACGATCTCCGCCGGTATGGCGGGGTTATGCAGCAGGAACAATAACGGATGGCCGGCTAGCTCCGTCCACACATGATTATCAAAAACATATTGGTCGCCGCCGTAATAATTAAAATGAGTTTCTTTCAAAATAGTACCTGCGATGCGATGATCTTGCGGGGTCATACCTGCCACGGCACCTTCTTTCAGCTTTTTTAAAGCCACATTGCGGCCTGGGCTCCAACCATTACCCTGCATGGTTTGCAGCATGGGCTGCACCTGCAGTCCGTCGAAATCCACCAGGTATACCAGTCGGTTGGCCGATACCGGCTTCTCTTTTTCGTAGCGGGACCATCGGCCGCCAGCAGCAGGTCGAGCACGCGTTGCCATTCCGGTACCTTCTGCATTTGTGCAAATACTGGCGGTGCGGCAATTTGCGCGGACAGCGATTCGTATCGGGTCACATCTTTATCATCCTCCAAAAGGAAAAAAGTATTCATAGGCCAATAACTGGTAGCCATTGTCCAGTGCGTTCTGTAATAATCTTTTGGCCAGATGGGCGTGCTGTACAAGCAGTTTACTGTTCGGCTGAAATGCCATCAGGCAAAGGAGTGCAAGCAACGTAGGCAAATCTTTTCCACCAGGCAGGGCATGCGCTTCAATAAGAATTCGCAGCAGGTCTTCCGCCCGTTCCTTTTTGCCGATATGATAGTGCAACAGGCACATGGCGGGAATATTGGCCGGCGCCAGTTTCTTTTCGTAGAATGCTATGAGTTTGGCGATGAGTTGGCCACTCTGCGCGGCAGGCAGCAACGAAATCGTATAGGCGTAGTAGAAGGCCATGGCCGCCGAAGCCGGCAACAGGTTCTTTTTGTCCCCCTTCCGCTGTTGTTTGATGCCCCGCTCAAAAGCCGCAAACGCCTGGTCGGGCAGCTTCCTGTACAATAATACGACCGCGTCGGTAAAGTCGCTCCCCGTTTCGCGCAGCTGCCCCTGTAACAAGCCAGGTTCTGTAGAATGTTTGCCGGCAAAGGTCGCCAGGTCGTTCAGGGGCGCCATTTCCAGCAGGTTCAGCCAGATGGCGCGTTGTTTTATCTTTTGTTGGCTGTCTTCGCTGAACAGCTGTAACAGGTTATTGTACGCAGGGTAGTAAAGTAAATAGGGCAACCAGGAAAGATACTCTTCAAGGTCTATTTCAATTTTGCGGACGGGCAGCGACATCAATGATAAATCGCCTAAACAATACGCCATCAGGGTTTCCTGCAACTCCGCCAGCCTGAAGCTGGTGTTGTAAAAAGACGGCCGCATTCCCCGGTGATGATGCATCAGCTGCTGGTAATCCGCCCGCACAATATTGGAAGGAAAAAGCAGGAAGGCCAACTCTGGCACTAACGAGAAGTTACCGGCCGTATTGGCCGCACCCAGCTGATCGCGTTGTAGCTGTTCCAGGATGGCGCTTACTTTGGATGCCTCCGTTTTCCGGAAATAATTTACCGCATCTGTTACCCGGTATTTTTCCATGGGGTACAGGTACAGGCTTAGGATGTCGATCACCAGCCGGGTGTCGGCGTCCTGCAGCGTATATTGTTTACGGTAAAAAGCCTCGTTGCGCATAGGGCGTAAAAATAAGCATTGTTACGCCTGCAAACATGCTGCAGGTATGTAAACGTTTACATAAACGCTCAAATTTTTTGTGCTCCTGTCCTTTTAAATGAATATACTCCGAGGGAGTCATGTTGAACTGCTTGGCAAAATTGCGCGAAAAGTTGCTCTGGGAACTGAATCCCAGCATGTCGGAGATTTCGTTGATGCGGTATTCGCCTTCTGCCAGCAGTTCCGCTGCCTTTTTAAGCCGGGTAATATTGATCAGTTCGATGGGGGAGAGGTCGGATACGGCTTTGATTTTCCGGTACAGCGTTACGCGGCTCATATTCATGGCCCTGGCGAGCTTCTCTACGTCGAGTTCAGCATCTTCCAGGTTGCGGATGATCGTATCGTTGAGGTTGTCGAGGAAACGTTCGTCGGCTTTGGAATGCGCCATGCTCTTGATATGGGCGAGGGGCGACTGTGCAAAGTATTGCCGGATGTTGTTGCGGTTGGATAGCAGGCTGGCCATCTGCGCCTGAAGGTGCTCCTTGGAAAAAGGCTTCTCTATATACGCGTCGGCGCCCAGTTCCAGCCCGTGGATCTTGGCGGTCAGTGTATTTTTAGCAGTCAGTAAAATAATGGTATGTGGGAGAATTCAACATTTGATTTAATGAGCGTGCACAGTTCAAAACCGTCCATATCCGGCATCATGACGTCGCTGATCACCAATTGTACCGCTTCGGTGTGCAGTATTTCCAGTGCAGCTTCCCCGCTTTCGGCCGTGCGTATCGTGTACTTAGGCGCCAGCGTCCGGGAAAGAAATTCGGACGGACGTCATCGTTATCATCGACAATCAATACTGTTGGCAGCATAACGTGTTTATTTAACGGCGGTTTTGGGCGATCTTGATATTGGTTGCATCTCCGCTTTCAATGGCAAATGTAGTATAAATACATTCATTCCGTCGCGCGATGTATCCGGTACAAATATCCCTGGTGCAATTCGGCCAGTGAACGCGCTATCGAAAGTCCTATGCCGGAGCCCGTTTGCCGGCTGGTTTCCTTCATGCGGTAAAAAGGCTCAAATATTTTTTCTCTCATCTCGGGAGATACCAGATGCCCGTCGTTACGAACTTCTATCGTAAAGTTAAGGTCTTCCGGCGACAGCGGGTGCAATATTACAGTAGCGGTTGTTCCGGCATATTTCACCGCGTTGCTCAGCAGGTTGCTGAGTATTTTGCGCAGCGCTTCCTCATCTGCCCATGCGGTGATGGGAAGATCGGGCAGCTCCAGCCGGTATTGTAGCTTCTTTTTCGTAGCCGGTGGTACGAAATTCTCAAATTCTTCCTGTAACAATTTATCGATCCGCACTTCAGAAAAAGTAAGACTGAAGCCCCGGGTTTCTGTTTGCCGGAAGTCCAGTATCTGCGTAATGAGTGCAATCAGGCGATTGGTATTACGTTCCAGCGTCACTACGTCGGGTTTGATATCCGGCACTTCAGCCGTCTTTTCCAGCAAATTCTCTACCGGGCCTTTGATCAGCGTCAGCGGTGTCCGTATTTCGTGTGTCACATTGGTAAAGAATTCTATTTTAGCTTCGTACAGTTCCTTTTCCTTTTTGATCTGCGTGCGTTTGTGATAAAAACTGATCACATAATAAGAGATTGCCGCGGCGACCGGGATGTACAGCAGATAAGCCCGGTGGTTGCCCAAAATGGCGGAAGAATGCGGATACGCAGCTGTTTTTCCTCCGGCCCCCATTTGCCGCTCGTCGATGCCTTTATCCGGAAGGTGTACAGGCCCGGTGAAAGGTTCGTGAAATATACTTTACGATTGGTCGGTAAATGGATCCAGTCTTTGTCGAGGCCGTCCAGCATGTATTTATATTGTGTAATCTCGGGGGCGTTGTAACTCAGTGCCGCAAAGTCGATACTAAAGCTGGAGGCATCATGCGGCAGGGTGATCTGCTGTGTGAACAGAATGGATTGTTTCAGCGGACTGCTGTCGGGGCTGATAGCCAGTTCACGGTTGTGCACCTGGAACCCGGTGATATATACCATTGGCTGAAAGTCGCTCGCGATAAACTCTTCCGGATTAAAACTAATCATGCCCTTAATACTGCCGAAATACATGCGGCCGGTACTGTCGCGGTAACCGGAGTTGTAGTTGAACTGGTCATTGAGCAGTCCGTTGGCCTTGGTATACTTGTTCAGGATTTTGCCACTGGTATCGGCTTCCACCAGTCCTTTGGAGGTGCTGATCCACAGGTGGCCATTGCGTGCTGTTACTATTTTGAAGATGAAGTTGCTCGGCAGCCCGTCTTTCATTGTGAAACGTTGGAACTTGTTACGGGAACGGTCCATTTTACACAATCCACCGCCTTCGGTGGCAAACCAGAGATTATGGCCTGTGTCTTCACAGATCGCATTGGCCGTATTGGCGGAAATACTGTACGGATTGGTGTCATCATATAAAAAGCGGCGGGTGGTGCTGGCGGCGGGATCGTAGCAAAACACACCTTCGCCATGTGTGGTGCCCCAGATAACGCCGGCATGATCTTCCAGTAAACTGCTCGTGGTCATATTCGGCGGACCACTAACGCGATCGAAGCCCTCGACGGCCTTATTGTAACGGAGCAACCCGCCGCCGCTGCCTACATATATATCGTTGCTTCGGGTTTTTAGCAGGGATACGACGAAGTTGTGCGGCAGATCGTGCGGGCCGGTACCTGCATTATAGTGCCGCATCAATTTTCCTGTTTTCCGGTTGATGATATCCAGTCCGTGCTCGTGGGTGCCTGCCCATACCTCATCCCCGTTAATTAATACACCGTGAATATTTGAGTAGGTGATACTGTTCGGCGTTTTAGGTGAAAAGTTGGTCACCACGCCCGTTTTCGGATCGAGACGGTTCAGGCCGGCATCTTCTGTACCAATCCATAACATGCCATCGCTGTCGCTCAGTATTTCACGTACCGCACTGCCGCTGATGGCGTTCTGCGAATAGTCGGGATAGTATTTGCGGAATGGCGTATAAGGGAAGGGACAGTAATTCACACCACCGAAGTAGGTGCCTACCCAAATGCCGCCTTCGCTGTCGCGCGAGATCGTATAAATCGCGTCATCTGAAATAGAATACGGGTCCATAAACTTTTTATGCAGGTTGATGGACTTGCCCGTTTCACTATTTAATATATGTACGCCCGATTCGCTGGCTACCCAAAACTCATTGGGGCCGTTTTGAAGGATATCATGCACATATACCTTCGTGCCATCTGTATTGTAAGTCAATAGATTTCGCGTTTTACAATCGTTTGCATTAAACTCCTTCACACCGTCGCAGGAAGTACAGACCATGATGCGCATGCCTGCCGCGATGACGCGGTGAATGTAACAACCGATGCCGCCCGGCCTGTCTGCAAACACGTTGTAACCGGTGAAGGCGCCTGTCGCCGTATCAAGTTTTTGCAAATAACCATTGTATGTAGACGCCCACGTAGCGCCATCTTCCGTGATACAAACGGAGGTGAGCGCATAGCGTGGATGGGCAAAACGCTTTAATTGTTTGCTGATAGGATTGTAACGGCATATCGCATTTTGACAAATAAACCATAGCTGTCCGGCGGTGTCTTCTGTAATGCTCCATGCCTCGCGCAAGGTATCTGAAAACCTGACGGGCCGCTCCTTTAAAGTATCAAAATAGAACAAGCCTTTTTGAGAACCGATCCATAAAGTGCCCTTGCTATCTTTGAATAAATTATAGATCTGGTCCAGCTGCTGCTCGTTTTTATCATCCAGCCTGTACAGCTTAAAGCTGTAGCCATCAAAGCGATTGAGGCCTTCCTTGGTACCGAACCACATGAAGCCCTGCTGATCCTGCACACTGCTGAACACCGTATTATTAGAAAGTCCGTCTTCCACCTGGTAGTGATGAAAATAATATTGTTGCGCACTGCAGTTCATGCAGAGCAACAACCCTAAAGTGACTTTCAACCAAAAATGAAACATTTTGAAAAGAATATGAAACGCGGTGAATGACCGTCTACCTAAATAAGTTCTTTCTTCACACTACGATTTAAAAGTAGTATTTGTTTACAAATAAACGCACATGTAAACGTTTACACGCCCAATGTTCAAGGTACGCACATTTTATTAACCACAATTTAGTTCCCGTTTATGAAAAATTTTACGAGGCTCCCCATGCCCTGTAATACTGCACTGGCAGTGCCGTTCAGGCGCCCCCTGCCTTTTTTACTGACTGTTCTCTTATGGCTTTCCAGCTTTTTACCGGCCTTTTCGCAGGAAAAGATTGCGGTAAGGGGTGTGGTGAAAGACAATGAAGGCGGTGTAATGCCCGGTGTTACGGTAGTGGAAAAAGGGACGAAAAATGCCACTAACACAGATGTTAACGGCGCCTTTACACTCAACGTAGCAGGTGAGGCGTCCATACTGGTATTTACTTCTATCGGTTCTGCCAATAAAGAAATAACAGTTGGTACGCAACGCAGCCTGGATGTAAAAATGGACCGTCAGAACAAAGATATCAGTGAGGTAGTAATCGTTGGTTACGGCCAGACGAAAAAATCATCCCTTACCGGTTCGGTAGCGGCAGTAACGGCCGATGACATCGGACGTGTGCACGGTAACTCAACTGTGAGCGCCACGCTGGCAGGTAAAATGCCCGGCGTATCGTTCCGCATGCCCGATGGTCGCCCCGGCGCCAGCGCTAACATCCAGATCCGCAACCTGGGTAACCCGCTGTATGTAATTGACGGTATCCAGCAGGATGCAGGTCAGTTCAACAACCTGTCGCCTAACGACGTAGAAACCATCTCCGTGCTGAAAGACGCCGCTGCCGCTATTTACGGTGTGCGCGCGGCGAACGGCGTTGTGGTGGTAACGACCAAACGCGGTAAGCTCAACTCCCGCAACACCATTGGTGTGGATGCTTATTACGGCTGGCAAAACTGGACCACCTTCCCTGAAGTACTCACCAGCTCTTATGATTACATGCGCCTGAAAGCGGAAGCAGAATTAAATGCGAACGGCAGCACGGCCATCACCCAGGCAGAACTGGACAAATACAAACAAGGCACCGAGTATGGCTACCAGAGCTTCGACTGGCCGGGCTTTATCATCAAAGGTAATTCTCCGCTCGCGTCGCTTAACGTGAATGCCAGTGGTGGTTCCGACAGGATCAATTATTATATGTCCTACACCAAGCTGAACCAGAACTCTGTACTGGGCCGCGAATATCGTTTCGACAGGAATAACATCCAGTCGAACATCACTGCCCGCATCGCAGAAGGTTTGAAAGCCGGCATCGACATCAACGGTCGTATCGAAACCCGCCAAAACCCTGGCGTACCGCAGGAAGACGATTACTGGGTAGCCCGTTTCGCACTGCTGCGCAATACACCGATGGAAAGGCCTTATGCAAACGACAATCCCGAATATTTGAACGATATCGGACACAACGAAACTAACTGGGCGTTCCTGAACTACAAAAATTCGGGTAAGTATCGTGAGGACTGGCGCGTACTGCAAACCAACTTCAACCTGGAGTACCAGGTGCCCTGGATTAAAGGCCTGACGCTGCGCGGCGCCTATTCTTATTACCTGGCAGACCGTGTGCTGAATAACCATGAGTACACCTATAAAACATACCGGTACGATCCCGTAAATGATACGATCCTGCCTTACGGCGGTAGTACAAACCCCTACAGGCAGCGTATCCAGCAGAAGGTGAACAACGTGAACATGCAGGGGCAGATCACTTATGCGCGCACGTTTGGTAAGCATAATGTTAACGCTACGTTTGTTGCGGAAAGGATCAAATGGCAACGCCTGACCAATACGCTGCACTCAGTGCCTACCACCAACTCCCTCCCGCTGATCTATTTCAGCACCATGGACCAATATGATGATAACGATGAACGCCAGGCCAGGATTGGTTATGTAGCGCGCGTGAACTATTCTTATGCCGATAAATATTTACTTGAAGTAAGCGGCCGCCGCGATGCTTCGTACCTGTTTCCTCCCGATAACCGCGTGGGTTACTTCCCCGGCGCGTCTGTTGGCTGGCGTTTGAGCGAAGAACAGTTTGTGAAAGACCTGGTGGGTAACTTCCCGGTGAGCGAAATTAAGCTGAGAGCTTCATATGGTCTGATGGGTGACGATGGTACCGCATTGAGCCTTGCAGAATATGCTTACCTGGAAGGGTATAACTACAACCAGGGGCGTAGGTGTATATGACGGTACTGTGGTTGTTGGTTCCCGCGACCGTGGCGAACCCACCACCAACATCACCTGGTTAAAAAGCCGTATGACGAACCTCGGCCTGGACCTCGGTTTCTTCAATGGCAAACTGACCAGCACCGTGGAATACTATCGCCGTAAACGTACCGGTCTTAAAAAAGATATGAGTGGCGTACTGGTACCGAGCGAAATCGGGTATGGTTTGCCGCTGGGTAACTTTGAATCTGATTCACAGTTTGGTGTGGACTTCTCCGCAGGCTGGAACAGCAATATTGGCGAACTGAAATACATGATCAGCGGTAACTTCTCTGTTTCCCGCTACAAATTCCTGGACGCGTATGGTTCCGGCACCCGCTTCTTCAACGCGTGGGACAAGTACCGTTTTGCTTACCAGGACCGCCTCACGCGCTCTAACTGGGGCCGCCACGTGATTGGTCAGTTCCAGTCACAGGAACAAATCAACAACTATCCTGTAAACATAGATGGCAGGGGTAACATCACTTTGCTGCCCGGCGATCTGATTTATGAAGACATTAATAAAGACGGTAAAATCGATGGTTACGACGAGCGTCCGATCGGTTGGGGTATTGGTGCGCAGCCAAACATCAACTTCGGTTTCAGCATCGGTTTAATGTATAAAGGTATTGACCTTCGTGCCGATTTCTCCGGTGCTGCCGGTTATACCTGGTACCAGAACTGGGAAATGAAATGGCCGTTCCAGAACAACGGTAACCTCAACACCCTGTTTACCGACAGGTGGCATCGCGAAGATATGTGGGACCCGAACAGCAAATGGATCCCTGGTAAGTATCCTGCGCTGCGTTACAACGATGGCGGTCACTCCAACTACAACAACAGTAACGACTTCTTTGCACACAACGGCCGTTACCTGCGTTCACGTACTACCGAGATTGGCTACACGCTGCCAGCGAAACTGATGGAAAGGATCCGCATCAACAAATGCCGCTTCTATGTTAACGGTTACAACCTGTTAACCTTCAGCAACCTGAACCAGTACCGCGTAGACCCCGAAGTAACAGAAGAAAATGGTCTGCAATATCCGCAGAACAAAGTGGTGAACGTAGGCGTAAACCTCCAGTTTTAATCTAACCGTTTAGATTCCAGATTATGAAAGCAAAAATTATCAACATATTGGCAATCGCCGCGCTGATGAGCGCCAGCGGTTGTATTAAAGACGCAGATTTCCTGAACCAGAAGCCGCCGGCGATCCTTTCCCCGGAAGAAGCATTCAACACCACCGCAGATGCCTTTTCCGTACTGTCGAACCTGTACACCAGGCAGCTGGATTTTTCTTCTTTGGATGAAACCTGGGAAAACTTCGCGGGGTATGGAGAATCCTATCCTTCCAATAACGGTACCGACTGGATGGTGCGTGACAGTGAGTGGGGATACGGTACCTGGGGTAACTGGGATTATGGTTACATCCGTGAGCTGAACCTGTTCCTGAAGCGTTGTGAGGCTTCTAAAACGTTGCCGGTGGCAGATAAGGCACAGCTGTTGGCGGAGTGCCGTTTCCTGCGCGCCAACTTCTATTTTGAACTCACCAAACGTATGGGTGGTGTGCCTTTGATCCTGGAGCCTTTGCGCTACGATTTCAGCGGCGATCCTACCTACCTGCAATATCCCCGCGCGAAGGAGGCGGAAATGTACGACTTCGTGATCAGTGAAATGGAAGCCATCCGTGATGCGTTGCCTACACGCGTTATTTTCACGCAACCTAAAACTGCCATTACCGGCCGTGCCACCAAAGGCGCTGCTACTGCGGTCATCGTACGTGCAGCGCTGTATGCAGGTTCTATCGCCAAACACGGCGCCAGCACACCTGAAGTATCATTACCTGGTGGGGAGGTAGGCATCCCGGCTAACCTGGCCAACGGTTATTATACAAAAGCCCCGGCAGCCGCTAACATGATCATTAATAAACAGGTGGGTGATTACAGCCTGTATAAAAAAACAACGAACCTGTCGGAGAACTTCGCAAACCTCTTCCGGATAAAAATGATAACCCGGAAGTAATATGGGTAGAAGACTTTAAACTGAAAAGCGGTCGTGTACACGGTTTTACCGTAGCTAACCAACCGCGTTTCGGTTCTGAAGAGGAAGAAGGCGGTCGTATTAATCCGTCTGTTAACCTGGTAGAGGCTTTCGAGAAACTGGATAACACCTTTGCACCACTGGCGGTAAATGCCAACGATGGTTCTGCGGTGCTGTATACCAATCCGGTGGAAATTTTCGCGGGTCGTGATGCACGCCTGGCAGGCACTGTTATTACACCGGGCAGCACGTTTAAAGGTCGCCCTGTAGACATTTGGGCTGGTTATCGCCTGGCGGACGGTACGATCGTTACCAGCGATGCCCGTGGCGGTACGAAAGATCTGCCGGGCAAACCGGGTGCGCAGGTGGTAGGTCAGGATGGCCCTATCGATCGCCTTGAATTTGTTGCACAAAGCGGTTTTTATATCCGTAAATACCTGGATCCGGCCGCTGGTGCAGGTTCCCGTGGTACAAACAGTGAGGTTGCGTACATTCGTTATCGTTATGCAGAAGTACTGCTGAATGCTGCCGAAGCGGCTTTCGAACTGGGGCAAAATGATGTGGCAGCTGGTTTTATGAACCAGGTACGCGAACGTGCAGGACTGACTATTCCTTTGACAGCTGCCCAGATCACCTTTGACCGTATCGTGCACGAACGCCGTGTTGAACTGGCTTTTGAAGGTCACCTCCTGTTCGATATGAAACGTTGGAGAATTGCCCACCAGAAATGGGACGGTAACCCGATGTCGCTGGCCGACCTGACCACCAACTTTAACCAGGCGACCGACCGTAATACACAACCCTGGGCACTGTGGCCGTATAAAGTATACGATCCGGGTAACCCGAACGACGGTAAATGGTACTTCCAGTATAAGCTGTTAAGTGCTGTTACCGGTGCACGCAGGTTCCGCATGGGTAACTATTACTCTTTCATTGGTGATGATATTCGCGCCAACAACCCGAAAATCGTAAGACAACCTAACCAGTAAAAGCAAAAACATCAGTCATGAAATTCACAACCTCTTATATACTTGTACTGGCTATCGGAACATTATTGTTCTCGTGTAAGAAAGATAACTACGAACCACCCAAATCTACCTTTTCCGGGAGGGTGGTTTACCAGGGCGAGCCCATTGCAGTAGGCCACAACCAGGTATCTTTCGAACTATATCAATATGGATTTGGTAAAGTAGGCGCGATGGGCCATACTATTGCGCAGGACGGCTCCTTCAGCACATTGCTTTTTGATGGCGAGTACAAGCTGGTCATACCGACTGCACAGGGTCCCTGGGTACCGAAAGCAGCTAATGGCAAACCAGACAGCCTTAATATCACCATTAGCGGCAGCAAACAAATGGATATTGAAGTAATGCCTTACTATATGATCCGCACGCCGCAACTGGCGGCTGCCAGCGGAAAAGTGAATGCTACTTTCCGCCTGGAGCAGATCGTAACCGGCGCATCCGCCAAAGCGGTGGAAAATGTTACCCTGTACGTGAATAAAACCGCGTACGTGGGCGAAGGCGCCGATTACAACGACGGCACCACTACCATTGCCGGTGGCGCTATTACAGATATGAATAACATCGTCCTCAGCGTGAACATCCCGACCTACGCGGTACCGCAGAATTATGTATATGCCCGTGTTGGTGTAAAGATCGCAGGGGTGGAAGACAGGTTGTTCTCACAGGTGGTGAAAGTCACCTACTAGGTTTTTACGGATAAGGAATTATTTTTTAAACATAGCATAGATACGAATGAAGAATGTAGTAATTGCAGCTGTTGCGCTCTTGAGTTTTTCCGCAGCCGGCGCCCAGGAACGGAAGGCGCCTGCTTATCCGCTTATTACGCACGATCCCTATTTCAGCATCTGGTCAAATACCGACCAGTTGAACGCTTCGCCCACCAGGCACTGGACAGGTGCCACACAGTCGCTCGTAGGAATGGTGAAGGTAGATGGCAGCATTTACCGCTTCCTGGGAGAAGAGGCCAAAGTTTGGACACCCATTGCGGCTACATCGGATGATGGCGATTACACCGTAGCCTATACTGAAACGAAGCCGGCAAGCGGCTGGGAACAACCCGGTTTCAGTGATGCACAATGGAAGAAGGGGGCTGCACCGTTCGGTGACAACCCTTCTATTGCCAAAACTTCCTGGAAAAGTAAGGACCTGTGGACCCGCAGGACCTTCACCGTGGCCAATAACGACCGAGGTAAACTGTTCCTGAAAATGAACCATGACGACAACGTGGAAGTGTTCCTGAACGGCGAGCAAATATTTGCCCGCAAAGGATGGAACAACAAGTTCGAATATTTTCCCATCAGCTCAAAACTGAAGAAAGGAAGTAACGTACTGGCGGTGCACGTAGCCAATACCGCAGGCGGCCAATGGCTGGATGCCGGTATCGTGGAGGAGAAAGTTGTTGTGGCCGACGCGGCGATCAAACTAGCAGAACAAAAGAGCGTAGACATCAATGCTACACAAACCATCTACGAATTCACAGCCGGTAAAGCCAACCTCACCGTGACCTTTACCTCTCCGCTGTTGATCAGCGACCTGCACCTGGTGTCGCGTCCCGTATCATATGTAAATGTAAAAGCTGCCAGCAACGACGGAGAAGCGCATGACGTACAACTGTACTTCGGTGCTTCTTCCGACCTGGCTGTTAATATGCCTTCGCAACAGGTGAAGGCCGACAAATACACTGCCCAGGGTTTATCTATCCTGAAAGCAGGCACGCTGTCGCAGGAAGTGCTGAAGAAAAAGGGCGATGACCTTCGTATCGACTGGGGTTACATGTACGTAGCAGTTCCTACCGCTGCGAATGTGAACAAACCGTTGCTTCTCCTGTGAATTATGCGCAGGCATTTTCGCTTCCGGCTAAAAACACGCAAACCGGCAAACAGCTGATGCTGAGCACCAGTGTAGCTTTGGGTAAAGTTGGCGAAGCCGCGAAGGAGCAAACGTTCCTGGTAGGCTACGACGATATCTTGAGCATACAGTACTTCGGTAAGAACCTGAAACCCTGGTGGACACTCGGCCAGCCTACTACCATAGAGAAGGAAATGGCGGCTGCGGCAAAAGATTACAAAGAGATCATCGCAAAATGCGAAGCCTTTAACAAACAACTGCGTGACGACGCTTTGCAGGCGGGTGGCGAGCAATACGCTGAACTCTGCGAACTGACATACCGCCAGGGAATCTCTGCGCACAAACTGGTAAAAAGTCCCGAAGGGGATCTTCTTTTCCTGTCTAAAGAAAACTTCAGTAACGGTTCTATCAATACGGTGGACATCACTTATCCTTCCGCACCGATGTACCTCGTGTACAACCCCGAGCTGCTGAAGGGCATGATGAACGGTATTTTCTATTACAGCGAAAGCGGTAAATGGGCAAAGCCTTTTGCTGCGCACGACCTGGGTACTTATCCGCTGGCGAATGGCCAGACTTACGGAGAGGATATGCCCGTGGAAGAAAGCGGCAACATGCTGATCCTGGCTGCAGCTATCGCCAAAGCAGAAGGTAAACCTGATTACGCTAAAAAGCATTGGAAAACCTTGACCACCTGGGCCGAGTACCGGCTAAAGAAGGATTGGATCCTGCCAACCAGCTGTGTACCGACGACTTCGCCGGTCACCTGGCGCGTAACGCTAACCTTTCCGTAAAAGCTATTGTAGCCCTTGGTGGTTATACTCAACTTGCGCAGCAACTTGGCGAAACCGCTACTGCCGCCAAATACGCGGCGCTGACCAAAGATATGGTGACCAAGTGGATGGCGATGGCCGATGACGGCGATCACTACTCGCTCACCTTCGATGGTAAAGGTACCTGAGCCAGAAGTATAACCTCGTTTGGGATAAGGTGCTGGACATGGGACTGTTCCCTAAGAGCGTGTACCAGAAAGAAGTGAAATACTACCTGACGAAACAAAACGCCTATGGTTTGCCCCTGGACAGCCGCAAAACCTACACAAAATCTGACTGGATTTTGTGGACGGCCACGCTGACAGAGAACAAGGGCGACTTTGACCAGCTGGTAAACCCGATGTATAAATATGCACTGGAAACCAGCAGCCGCGTGCCTTTAAGCGACTGGCACGAAACTACCGACGGTAAACAGGTAGGTTTCAGGCGCGAAGCGTAGTGGGCGGTTATTTCATTAAAGTGCTGTACGAAAAAATGCACAAATAGCCTTTCATCAATTCGCCCCGATGAGCCAGAGCATAGCCAAAACGACGATCGAAGACATCGCGAGAGCGCTGAATATCACTGCGGCCACGGTATCGCGCGCCTTGCATAATCATCCTGCTATTAAAGAAGCAACGAAAAAGATTGTGCGGGAAACGGCGGAAAGGTTGAATTACCGGCCTAACCGTATTGCATCCTCGCTGCGGTTGGGGCGGTCGCACATTATTGGTGTGATCATTCCCAGTGCGGAGATCAACTTCTTCGGCTCTGTGATTCACGGCATTGAGAAAGTAGCAAATATTAACGGGTACAACGTGCTCATTTACCAGAGCAACGAATTGTACGAAAGCGAAAAGAAAGGCATACAAACCTTTTTACAATCACAGGTCGATGGGGTGCTGGCATCTATTTCGAAAGAAACCATTAACCTGGACCATTACGGAGAGCTGAAACGCCGGGGAATTCCGCTGGTGTTGTTTGACCGCGCAAGCGACAGCTTAGGCGTATCATCCGTAGTGGTAAACGATTATCGTGGCGCCTTTGACGCTACGAAGCACCTGATAGACCAGGGCTGCCGCCGCATTGCGCACATAGGGGGCAGCAGCACGTGAGCATCTTTAACCAGCGCTTAAAAGGGTATATCGATGCGTTGAATGTGCACAACATCGCACTGGACGATGACCTGATCGTGTATGGGAAGGTGAGTATTGAATCGGGCCGCGAGTGCATGCACCGGCTGTTATCCGGTAACAATGTACCGGACGGCGTATTCGCTGTGGAGGATTTTACCGCGCTGGGAGCCATGCAGGCGATTAAAAGCGCCGGTAAAAAAATACCGGGGAAATAGCCTTGATCGGCTTTGCCAACGAGGCCTTCGGCGAGTACCTGACACCTTCGCTCAGCACCGTAAACCAACAAACGGTAGTGATGGGAGAAGAAGCCGCCAAGCTGTTTTTCGACATCCAGCGGAAAGGGTATGCCCCTGGCATACCGCCACAAAAGCTGGTGCTGGAGCCGGAGTTAATCTGCCGGCAGTCGAGTGACCGGTTTGGAATTATTTAGCGTTCTATTGCATAAAAAATACATTGACGCGCCTCCCATTCCTGGGGGCGCTGTTGTTTTAATACCATGCCCGTTTATCAAAGGAATTGATAAGCAGTCAAAAACTATTTCCAGTTTACGTGTTAAAACATCATATTTGCGGGTATGAAGGGAGGGGACCGGTATATTTGTTGGTATTAGTGCTTGCGTTATGTACTGCGTTCTTATCATGTGAACCCGCGCCAGGGGCGAATGGGCGGGTATATGGAGAAATAAAGCTTCTCCCGCAGCTGTGTGTCCCGGAAGATACGACCGGCACACTCTCCGCGGATACAGCCCTTGCCCATCTCACTGAATACCAGCCACTGGCTACCGCGCCGCTTACCAATAATACCGGGGTATACTGGCTCACTTGCCCCCGGATATGATGGCGGGTAATCAACGTCCGCTCGTGATTTCCTTCGGTGCACTTTCTTATGTTGATCTTTATCTTTACGATGGCGGAAAACTGCTGCTGCATAAAAATCCGGTGCACTACGGAAGAATAGCGAATTGGCGCCGAAAGACGGCCGCTCGCGTATTTCCATTCCGCCCGACCTGTCGGCGAACACACCCATTTTGTTATTGAGGGTCGAACACACCCGGCATACCCGTCCCGGCTTCAACTTTACTGTTTCCGAAAGACTCGAATACCTCGAGAAACGTCATAGCGACGAAGCCATGGACCTGCGACTGCAGGGCGCCCTATGGGTATTGCTGGCCTACACGCTGTTGTGCTGGATAACCAGCGGTCTGCGGGCATACGGCTGGCTGCTTTTATTTACCGCCGGACTTACGTTTTTCAATCTCTCTTCCCAGGGATATTTTGTGAACTGGTTTTTTCCGGAGTCGCCGGCCACCGGCTCGTTGTTCAAGATTCACTTTGCACACCTCGGTATTTTGGGATTATACCTGCTGCTGATCGATTTTTGGGAGATCCCCCGTTATCACCGTTTGCTGTACGCGCTTTGTAAGGTGGCAGTGGCGCTGCTGCTGCTGCTGTCGGTTGCCTGCTGGGGCATTAATTACTTTACCGGTAACTATGCCCTTACAGCAGCATTGAACAGCTGGTCGCTGTTATTCCATATTGCATTTGCTGCTGTTGTTTTATGGCGTTGCTGGCCGCGGTTGAACAGGCCCCAACGCTACCTCGCATACGGCATCTGCATGTTTATGCTTACGTTTGTATGGATCGCAGTTCGCATATTATTTATGGAGGAGAAGGCCATCAACGTGAGTTACCTCAGCAGCCTGATGACTATCGGTATATTCCTGCCGTTCTCGGCCGGACTGGCGTTGAGCCGGAAAAATGCAGAGAAGGAGAGCCGGCGTGCACTGAACGAGTTGAACCGGCTGCAGGAGAAACAGAATGAACTGCTGGAAGAAAAAGTCCAAAAGCAAACAGCGCGGATAAGAAGTTCCAACATCCAATTGCTGGAACAAAACAAAACACTGGCTGATAAAAGCCATAAAATCGCTATACTAATTAACGAACTGAATCACCGGGTAAAGAACAACCTGCAACTGCTTTACAGTCTCGGCAGTCTGCAGCTGGACTCGATTAAAGATGAAGTGTCGCGCGGCATTTTCCTGGAAAACATCAGCCGCATCAAAACTATGTCGCTGGTTAATCAGCGCCTGTACCAGCTTGAGGAACTGCAACGCGTGGCGCCCGGCGACCTCATAAGAGAACTGGCTGAGTACATCCGGCATATTTATCATAAAGGACATCCGGTGCAGATTAGTGTGGATACGGCAGAAGGCATACGGTTGGACAGCCGCCGCGCGTTGTATTTTTCGCTGATGCTTACCGAACTGCTGACCAACTCTTTTAAATACGCTTTTGCTGACGCCCCAGGGGGCGCGTTTCTATATCCGTAAATATCGACGAACCAGGGATTATTACGTGCCGTTATGCAGATAACGGTACAGGTTTACCACCCGGCGCCGGCAGTAAAAAATCTACCGGCCTTTCGCTGGTAGACGACCTGGTAAGGCAGCTACAAGGGCGGCTGACCGTAAGCCACGGCCCCGGAATGGTGTACGAGCTCACGTTTGCTGGAAACAAGTTGATTCGATGTAACCGTTAAAAGACCATTATGACACAGGTGTTGATTGTTGAAGACGAATTTATTATTGCCAAGTTTATCGAAAAACAAATTAAAAACCACTTCCAATGTGAAACTGCGATTGCGATAACGGTTGCCGAAGCTGTCGCCGAAATGGAACGGCTGAAGCCCGATCTCTTGTTGTGTGATATTAATCTTGGCGCCGGGTATTCCGGTATAGACCTGGTAAACCAACTACAACAATCCTATCGCTTTGAAGTGATTTACATTACTTCCTACAATTCGAAAGATATTATAGAAGATGCCATATCATCAGGTGCGGCTAACTATATTATCAAACCGGTAGATGAAATGCAGCTGTTTGCAGGTATGCGTTTGGCCATCAGTAAGATTAAAAGCAAGAAGGCGCATAACAGTGCTGCTGCTGCCTTAACGCCTTCTGAACAGCGCATCGTATCGTTAATTGGCATGCGCAAATCCACCAATGAAATTGCGGAGCTGATGCACCTGAGTCGTTACACGATTAAAAATCAGCGACATAAAATATGTGTGAAGCTGGGGTTGAAAGACGAAAACAATGCTTTGCTGAAGTGGGTACTGGAACAGCGGGAATTAAAATAAAGCCGGCCGGTAGAAACCGGCCGGCCATTTGGTAGGTGTATTCGGTAAAACTTAAAACTTCAGTTCAACACCCACACGCAGTGTGTTTGCAAGCGGACTGCGAGTCAGGCCGCTGCCTGCGGGGATGATATAGGACAGGTTAATGGTTGCAAAACTGTATGCGAAGCCTGCGCCCAGCGTGAAATAACGCCTGTTAGCCGCATCTTTCATATCAAAAAGTAGCCACCGCGAGCAAAAAACTGCTTGTTGTAATCGTACTCCGCGCCCAGCGATGCCGTGTAGGCACTGTTGCCGAAAGAGTTGATCCAGCCGGCTACCGCTCCTTTATTATGGTAATCCGCCAGACTTTCCGGATCGTTCCCCTTTAAAGACGGCACCATCAGCTTATTTACATCTGCTGCAAAACTAAGTGACTGCTGCTCATCGAGCATGGTTGCATAAGATGCGCCAATACCAAGGTTTGTTGGAATATATTCTTTCTGATCGGCATTGTCGGTGTAAGCGATTTTGCCACCCAGGTTGCTCAATACGGCACCAAATGCCCAACCTTCTCCTTCTTCTCGACCGTTGTAGTAAACAGACAGATCACCCGCTACTGTTTGGCCTGCCTTGTAGTTGATACCATTCATACCCGCACCGTTAGCCAGGTTGGAATAAATATAGCGGAACGCAACGCCTACTGATAACTTACCGGACAACTGGCGCGTGTAACCCAGTTCTGCCGACCATTCATTGGGCCTGCTGTTGCCTACACGTTTTCCTTCAACATCGGTCAGTTCAATAGCCCCGAGGTTGAAGTAGCGGATGCCTGCTACCAACGCCTGCGTGCTATCCAGTTTATAATAACCGGAAGCGGCCAGCAGGTGTGTGCCATCTACTCCGAAGTTGGCCATCCATGGCGTATAAGTGAATGAACCACCCTTAGTGCCGGGCAGGAAAGGAACCTTCGAAAGGTTGTAAAATGCGGAGGCAGCATCGGGTGTGGTAGCGATACCAGTTTCGCCCATGCCTCCCGACCTGGCGTCGGGAGAAATGCGGAGGAACGGTACCGAGTTAGTGACAATATCGATGGAATTCACCGTTTGTGCGGTGCCCACCAGTGGCGCGCTCAGTAACAATGTTGCGATGGCCAGTCGAGTATAGAAAGTATTTTTCATTTCTCCTGATAGTTTAGGTAAGTGATCCCCCGGGATAAAAAGCTCCCGGGGAATTGGGAAGTTAGCGTACGATGCTCACTCTTGTTTTATAAGTATACGTTTTAGTATTCACCATTAACACATATACACCCTGTGCGAGACCGGAAGTATTCAGCGTCATGGTAGTACCCTGGAAGCCAAGGTCCTGGCGTAATACAACCTGACCTGCCATGTTCACGAGCATTACTTTACCTGTTTGCGCTACCACACCGCTGAAGCGGATGTTGATGTTGCCGCTGGTCGGAT
Source organism: Chitinophaga sedimenti (assembly GCF_023156195.1). Classification (GTDB taxonomy): domain Bacteria; phylum Bacteroidota; class Bacteroidia; order Chitinophagales; family Chitinophagaceae; genus Chitinophaga; species Chitinophaga sedimenti. The sequence continues at coordinate 3,557,941 of NZ_JAKUKA010000001.1, read as the reverse complement.
TTGGATATACCGATTCCACCGTAGCGCTGAACAAGGCCTGCACTGTAAATACATTGGAGCTTACGTTGCCGTTGCCTACAGCGTCCATTACTTTGTTGGCCGCTAAGTTGATGGCTACATCTTTCTCAGATACCGGCAGAATGGTTGCTTTGTATTCGGTCGCGCTTACTGCTGTGAAGGCGGTTACGGATGCATTTGTCAGTGCCAGTGAAGAAGCGGTAAAGCCTGTTACTGCCTCATTAAACTTAATGCTGATCTCGAATGCGCCGGTTACAGAAGTAACAGCTGCAGAGATTACCGGTACCGGCGCTGCTGTATCTACCAGCAGGCTGAAGCTGCCGCTGCGTGCACTGGTATTGCCTGCTGCATCGGTTACTGTTACCTCAAAGGTATTGTTGCCATCGGGCAGGGCAGTAGTTACGTTGTAAGTCCAGTGCCATCTGCGCCTACGATCGCTGTACCAATTGCTGTCTCGCCATGATAAATGGTGATGGTGGTGTTAGGCTCACCGGTACCTTTTAATAAAGGCTTGTTATTGTTGGTGTGTGGCTGACCATTGTCAAGCACCGGAATTGAAGGCACTACAGGTACTACCGTATCCACGGTGAATTTAACCGGGGTGCTCGCCTGGCTGGTGTTGCCTGCGGCATCGGTAGCTGTCGTGGTCAGGTTGTACTCGCCGTCCGCCAGCTGAGTGGGGATGGTATACTGCCAGTTGCCATTTTCATCGGCAGGAGCAGTGCCTACTACCTTATCATTGATGTAGATAGTGATGATGGCGCCTGGTTCTGATTTGCCGCTGAATACGGGTTGTTTTTTATTGGTGTAACCGTTGTTCGAATCCTGCTGCGTAGGGGCAAGCGGGGTCGTTGGTATTACGGTATCGATGATCAGTTTCAGTACGTCGCTGGAGGTGCTGGTATTACCGGCAGCATCGGTAGCGGTGGTGCTGATCTGGTGTTCACCTTCGCCCAGCGGGGTCGTAAATACATACTCCCATTTACCATTAGCGTCAGCGGTTACGGTGCCTGTTTTCTTACCATCTACATAAATGTCGACAGTGCTGTTGGGTTCTGCCTGACCGGTAAGAGAAGGCAGTTTGCTGTTCAGCGGGTTTTTGCCCGAAGCCAGCGTAGTCGTCGGTTGTACCGGTTGTTTGGTATCTACGGTGATGTTAACCGGATTGCTGATAGCGCTTTTATTACCTGCAGCATCAGTAGCTGTGGTGGTAAGTGTGTAGTCGCCATCCGGCAGTGGTTGTGCCGGTGTGTAGCTCCATTTGCCGCTGGCATCCGCCATCACACTGTCAACTACTTCACCATTGATATAGATATGGATTTTGCTGTTCGCTTCACCTTCGCCTGTAATAGTTGGCTGCGCCGTTTTTACAGGGGTGTTGTTAGCCGGAGATGCAATCGCCGGAATACCTGGTTCGATGGTGTCCACGATGATGTCCAGTCCTTCGCTGTCTTCGCTGATGTTACCGGCTTTATCGGTAGCCGTAGTGGTCACCTTATGCGGGCCATCGCTCAGTGCAGGAGTGATAGTGTATTCCCAATCGCCGTTTTCGTCGGCAGGAACGGTATCTACTTCTTTGCCATCAACATAAACAGTAATAACAGCACCTGGTTCAGCTTTACCTTTGATGGTAGGCTGATCTTTGCCCGTGTGGCCTTCGTTGCCATCTTCCAGTACGGGTAATGAAGGCGCAGCTGGTTTTTCGGTGTCGATCACCAGGGTGAGCACATCGCTTGCATCACCGGTGTTTCCTGCTTCATCGGTAGCGGTGGTGCTGATTTTATGTTCACCATCGGCCAGTGGCGTGGTAAATTCATAGCTCCATTTGCCGTTTACATCCGCGGTAACCGTAGTTACAACTTCGCCATCAATATAAATAGTGATCGTGCTGTTAGGTTCCGCATCGCCGGAAAGTTTAGGCAGGTCGCTGTTCAGCGGATTGTTGCCGGACGCCAGCGTAGTCGTTGGTTTGCCAGGTGCTTGCGTATCTACTTTAATTTTTACCGGATCGCTTACTGCTCCGACATTGCCAGCCGCATCGGTAGCAGTGGTGGTAATGATGTACTCTCCATCTTCGAGGGCTTCCGAAGGTGTATACGTCCATTTGCCATTAGCATCAGCAATAACGCTGTCTGCAAGAGTTCCATTAACATAGATATATATTTTACTGTTAGCCTCGCCGGTGCCGGAAATAACCGGTGTGCCGGTATTTAACAGGCTATCGGTGACAGGAATTTCTATAACTGTTTTCCCCGGAACGGTGGTATCAATTACCAATGCCAGTTCATCGCTGGCAGTGCCCGTGTTGCCGGCTGCATCTTTAGCGGCTGCAGTGATGATGTGGTCACCATCGGGCAGGGCGGCCGGCAGTGTGTACGACCATTTGCCATCTGCATCCGCGGTAGTAGTGCCTACTTCATCGCCATCTACATAAATAGTGACAGTGCTGTTAGGTTCTGCTTCGCCGGAAACTTCCGGAGTATTGTTATTCAATGGAGAGGCTCCTTCAGTAAGACCAATCGTAGCCTTATCCGGCGCCTGTGTATCGATTTCGATTTTTAATACCGGGCTGATATCGCTTGATAAATCATTCGCATCGGTAGCGGTAATCGTGATGTCGTATTCTCCGTCTGCCAGATCGGTGGTCGGAGTGTATGTCCAGTCACCATTGGCATCTGCAGTAGTGGTGCCTATTTCCTCGCCATTAGCGTAGATCGTAACGGTGGTGTTCGGCGTAGCGGTACCTTTCAGTTCCGGTTTGTTCACGTTCAGCGGGCTGGTGCCTGCGGACAGTTGCGGAGCAGGCGGTGTAGCCGGTTTGTTGTTGATCACCAGTGTGAGCGTGCCGCTGGAACCGCTGGTGTTGCCGTCTGCAGTAGCTTTCACGGTGATGCTGTGTGAGCCTATTGCCAGATCGGAGGTAGGTGTAATTTCATATTTGCCATCTGCATCGGCGGTGGCGGTACCAATGGCAGTAGTGCCCCTGTACGCGGTTACCGTCGAATTTGGCAGCGCAGTGCCGGTAATAACGGGTCTTCTTACACTGGTAGGATTACCGTTTTTGGAGGTAGGCGCAGCGAGCGTACTAAGTGTTACGTTCATTTTAGCTACAGCACCTTCGCCACAGCCGTTTGCACCCGCAACCGTAATTTCGCCGGCGCTGGCATACGGACCAAAGTTTACCGTGATGGTATTGGTATTGTAACCTGACACATAGGTAGCCCCTGCAGGCAGCGTCCATTTGTAGGCGGTAGCGCCTTCAATTACCGGTACGCTGTAGGTAGCATTCATGCCGCCAATAACTGTGGTGTTACCGGTGATCGCTTCGGCATCACCAGGAGCGGCAATGATCGTAGGATCGAGGGTGATGGTGATTTTGCGGGTAGTGCCACACGTATTTACACCATCGGCGGTATAAGTAGCGCGACCTGTGAGCGTTGCTTTTACGGCGCGGCCAGTAGTAGAACTAAGACCTGTAGCGGGGCTCCATGTCCAGTTAAAACCGTTGCCGTTTACGATTTCTATCGTCTGCTCCTGTCCGGAACAAACATCAATAGAAGAACCGGAACCATACGTGTTTGTTTTTACATTGAACAAAGGATCGGTCCTGTCCATTGCTTCGGGAAGATCGGCTGCGTTGAGTACGTAGGCGAAGGATAAAGATGTGGAATCGCCGGCAGCCAGTGTACCTACTTTAAAGGCGATCGTCATACCATTATCGCCGGTTACTTCACCCGGTGCGATCAGCCTGGCGTTAGTACCTGCATAGATCTTTTCACCATCAGCATATGGCCAGCTGTTAGGCACGGCTACTTTAGCGCGGCAATCACGGCTGCCTAAACCCAGGTAAGAATTATGGGAGAGCCCTCTCGCGGAGATGAGTGCTGTACTGATGCTGTTGGGATTTTGTTGTTCAATTACGTTGCGCGTATTAAATCCGCCACCTTGTGTCTGCTCGTTATCAGGGTCTACTTCGCGGGTATAGTACACGTTGTTGATAGCGGTAGCGGTAGTGTTCACCAGGGTAACGTTTACAAGAATAAAACCCTGTGTTTTTCTACCGTGAACTCCTGGCGGATACGGACGCCGGCGATATTGCCGATCCATTGTACCGTTTGACTGATGTCTGTAGTGGTGAACCCGGTTACACTACCTGGGATGGCATTTCTTCCGGTGCCGTCATTAAGGTATAACGTGCCATTGGCCTGTATGGCAAAGCCTTCATAAGGTGTACCGGGCAGGAAGTAGTCACCGATGTACGCGGGATTGCCGACCGTCCAGCCGTCTTTGCCTACATCGGAAATAAAGCCCAGTCTTCCGCCAAAGTTTGTGTTGGTGCTGTAAAAATAGTTAGAGGGCGCGGCCACTGTTGAACCAAAGGCGCCATTGGGGCGGATACCGGCCTCAATATAATCTGCTTTCAGGAAGCCATTGCCACTTACCACCTGCGCTTCCGCAGCGGTAACTGAAAATAACGAGAAAGCAATAAGCGATAGAAGTTTGTAACTTTTTCTCATGCAAACGGACATTTTCTTAGGTAGAGATTAATTGAGACGAACGCGTCGTGCTTCGATGGTGATGGTACAGGGCACATAACAGGCAATGGCCTTATTGTGCAGGTAGGATGGCCCGCCGGTTTTGGTACCGTTTATCAAACCCTTTACAGCAGCTGCATGTGTGTTATCGCTGGCTTTAATGACTTTAACGTCTTTAATGTCGCCCTGTTCATCGATCACTAACATCAGCTGTACAGACACTGATCCCGCAACGTTTTGTGCGTAGGCCTGTAAGGCTTCGCCGGCGGACCAGGAAGACAAATCGTGCGGCGGCGTATAATCTGCCGTTGGTAATGACACATAGTTTTTTGCTACATCAGACGGAAGTTTGAAGGTGTTTTCGGACCAGCGGTATTTAGCGGTTACTGTCGATTGTGCATAGCTGTAGCCGGCACTGCAAAGCATCAGGAAAGCTGCTAAGAGCCCCTTCGCTAGGAATGGTTTTTTCATTTGACTAGGATTTAAATAATTGATACGCAGAAGTTGGTCAGAAATGACCGTGTACTGGTAATTTCATAGAATGTGGTTATGATTACTGAAAAATGGTTACTGGGTTTTTTCACATAGGCGTCCGGTTGGTCGCAGCGCTACGCACAACCATGTCTTTCATAGTTACTAAGTGTTTTCTCCCAATAAATTTTACATAGATGTTCGGTCGATTGTATTGTTAGGTACAATCGGAGTGTATTAATGATTAAATTTCACACAGGTAGTCAATTGTCCGCGGTGAAATGTGCGGTGGTGGTGTATCTCATAGTTACTGAATAATGGTTACTAAGTGTTTTTACCGAAAATTTTTTTCTCCCATAGGTGTTCGATCATCGTAGTGCTACGTACGAGATGGTGTATTTCATAGCCTCTCAATAATGGTTAAATTTTTTACCGAATGTTTCCAATAGGCTTTCTTACTTGGCCGTATTGCTACGTACGACCGTGGTGTATTTCATGGTATGTTACTGTCCGTAAAATTCGCTGATAGTGCAAAGGTGTATCAAAGCAAAAGACCGGGCAAGAACCCCGGGGTTCTATCTTGTTGGACTTAGTGGAAATACTACTTACGTTGTATGTTTGTAGGTGCTTGCTAGTTTCAACCTGTGGAGATCGATGAAGCCTTACGTGGATGGCGGCCTGTCAGGCAACCTGCTCTGGAACCGTTGCTGCCACTGTACGACAATATTGTCGGCGTGCATGTGAACCCCCTGGCGGCTTACAATCCCGGCGGAGGCTTCCTGGCCAATGTAGACCGTACGTTGCACATGGCAATTCACGAAGGGGTGGCGAAGAACAGGCAGCGTTGCAGCATCTTTATAGAACCAGCAACACTTGCACGTTATAGTATGTTCGATTTCCGGAAGTTCGATGAAATATACCAGGCCGGTTTTAATGCCGCCTGCGAGGTATTGGACAATGCACGGCAGTAGTTGGCGCTTTGGCGGTGTGCCGGCAAACATTGGCCGGACTACCGTACATTCAGGTTATGGACATCCACATCACCCATATTGATACTGCCTGCTTATTGCTGGAGATCGGCGATTTCAGAATACTCACAGATCCCACCCTCGACCGGGGTGGCCGTTTGTACCACCATGGCTACGGGGCTGTTTCGCGCAAAACGGACGATCCGGCTTTGCCTGTGGCGGGTTTGCCGGAGATAGACCTGGTGTTATTAAGCCATCATCAGCACAAAGATAATTTTGATAATGCGGGAAAGGCCTTCACCATAAACGTTCCACAGGTATTATCCACCCGAAAGGCTTGCGGCGTGCTGGATAATATCGCGGGGCTGGCGGTTTGGGAAACCTTTCCGGTGTTGACGAATAAAGTGCGGGGCCTTCGGATTACCGCAACACCCGCGCAACATCATCCGTGGTGGTTGCCGGAGTTTGTATCGGGACCGGTAATCGGGTTTGTAATTGAGTATGAAGGGCAGGAGAACGGGGTCATCTATATATCTGGTGATACAGTTTATTTTGCGGGTATTGATGAGATCGCGCGGCGGTATAAAGTAGACATCGGTATTATGCATGCAGGTGGTGTGCAGTTTCCTTATCTCACCGGTTTCGGCAAGTATACCATGGACAGCAAAGACTTGCTGAAAGCGGCTTCCATTATACGTCCCAATAAGTTAATTCCCGTTCACCAACGTGGATGGACGCATTTTAAAGAGCGGGAAGATAAATTGAAAAAGGCTATTGACAACGATACATTTGCCAGTGAGCGTTGCATTTACCTGCGTCCGGGCAGGCGGACCTTCATTTAGCCGGATTTTTTTGCATCTTTGTCATATTGTTTAACACCCGGCTTATGACACTTAATATAGCAACAAGTCAATTTCCCGTTAGTAGTAACATCGTCAGTAATAAAGAAAATATTATTGGACAGATGGAGCTGGCCAGTAAAAATGGATGCGACGTTATACACTTTCCTGAAGGTAGTTTGAGCGGCTACGCGGGTGTGGATTTTCCTTCTTTCGAAAATTATGATTGGGATTCGCTGAAGGCAGCGACGTTGCAGGTGATGGCGGCTGCCCGCGAATGGGGTATATGGGTAGTACTGGGCTCCGCGCATCAGCTTACCGGCACACACAAGCCGCATAACAGCCTGTATGTGATCAATCCGCAGGGACAGATCATTGATCGGTACGACAAGCTGTTCTGCGCCGGCGATGAAACTGAACAAACCGACGACCTGGCGCACTATTCACCCGGTACCCATTTTACCTTGTTCGAAATTAAGGGTGTGTGTTGTGCCGTGCTAATCTGCCATGACTATCGTTACCCCGAATTATACCGCGAATTAAAAATGCGCAATGCCGAAGTGGTGTTTCATTCCTTTCATGCAGCAGGGATGGATGCGGACCGGCAGCATTTCATGGAAGAGCAGGTAGGGAAAGAGAACTTTAAATACAACCCCGGCCATACGTACCCGGAAATTACCATGCCTGCAACCATGATCTCGTATGCGGCCAATAACTATATGTGGATCAGCTGTGCGAACAGTGCTGCAAAGGAAAGTTGCTGGGCTTCGTTTATGGTAAGGGCGGACGGTGTGATCACCGGCCGCCTGGAAAAAAATGTTGCCGGTGTCCTGATCACGGAAATTGATCTTACGAAGCAATATTACGACTCCACCAAACACTGGCGCAACCGCGCTATGAACGGCTTTTATCATAGTGGTACCCGCGTAGACGATGCACGTTCGCTGAACAGGACCGGGCTGTAATAGAAAGTGATGACAATGATGCGTTGAGGCAGGTATTGTTGTCGGGTTTTAAGACGGTTTAGTATCTGATTTCATACGTAAGCGCATAGGGAGTGCTGTCGCCCAACACATGCCAATTCACTACAATTCTGAACGCTTCGCCGATGTTGAAGTTGCCACTACCGGGCGATATCCACCAGTAGTAAGGTCCGGTACTGCCCGGTGTTACGTCTTTCACACAAAATACACTACCAACGTAGCCGTCGGCTGTAAGCGAAACATTCCCGAAGTTGTCTACACTCTCGGTGTGGTAACCGTTGCCCGGCGCGGTGCCGCCTAAAACAGTAATAGTCGCTGCATTCACGGCCATGGTGAATAAACAGCAGATGATCATCAGGGGAAATAAGATGATTTTTTCATGTTTGATGAAAATGAAAAGGGTGAATAAATAAATGAACAATTCCTCCCCGGCCAGGAGATGGATTAACTATGCAAAAAATCAACAGGGGAATATGGGTTACAAATGCAATTCTAAATTAAACAAAGCAGTAGTTGGGGGTGAATACTTTTTATCAGAAGATAGTACAGATTCGCAGGCGGGAAAACAAACGTTCTATTGCATAAAAAATAACGGAGAAAGATAAATCCTCAGCAGCTATTTAGTAAGTGATATAATATTGAGCAGTTGCGCTATACGGATAAAACGGCAGTTGCCAGCCGATGCTTACAATGTATGCGTTGTCTGCGTAAAACGTATAGCTGCCTGTCATTGGACCAACGATCGAATAAAACGTAGGCGCGGTGTGACGGTAAAAATCAATGCGGTAAATAGAACCGCTGCTGCTTACCGTAATGTTGTTGGAAGCATCAATAGTAACAGTGGTGCCTGCAGGTGGTGTACCGCCACCCAGACCAATAGTCGCTGCCTGTACGGCCATGGTTACGCAGCTTAGTAATACGACGAAAGTGGATACGATTGCTTTTTTCATAATGGATTTTTTAGAAATGATTAATATGTGATTTGATAATGCGCCGAAGCGGTGTAAGGCCAGCCGTAAAGATTCCAGCCAATGGAGATCAGGTACGCGCCGTTGGAGTTAAACGTGTGATTGCTGGTGCCGGGACCAGGTACCGCGTAATAACTGGGGCTACCGTAAAAATAAAAGTCGATACGGTAGATGGTGGAGCCGCCCGACGGATCGGTAACGGTGATGTTGTTGCTGCCATCAATGGTCACAGTGGCCCATGACGGGGGCGTACCGCCGTAAAGCGCAATACTCGCCGCTTTCGTAGCCATACTGACGCAGCAAAGCAGCGCAATCAGCGGCAATAGAATCGCTTTTTTCATCTGGAATTTGTTTAAATGGTTAAACATGTGTGTTGATATGGGCTTTCTCCGGTTTTGTGGGAGCGAGGATTAACTAATTTTTACGGTCGTGGAAGCACGGGGCCAAGGGTCACAAATACACTTCTAATATAAATCATTCTGGTTAGAATGCCTCATATATTGAAAAAATAGGATACTGCATTTTTGAATGCCAATTGCGCTACATTTGCTGCCGCTTAAACCTATATTTCATAACAAAGTATTGAATTAGAAATGTTTAATATGAAAGGCAGGCTGCTCCTCGCAGCCGCACTGGCGGCCCCGGCGTTCGCGATGGCACAGGAAAGTCAGCAACAGCTCGACCCTGTAACGGTAACGGCCACCATCCAACCAACCAGCAGCTCCCGTACCGGCCGAAACCTGGTCATTATAAAGGGCGAAGAAATTTCCCGGCTCCCTGTCAACTCCATCGATGAATTGTTACGCTACGTACCGGGACTGGAAGTACAGGCCCGCGGTCCGATGGGCGCACAGAGCGATTTTGTGGTGCGCGGCGGCACCTTTCAGCAGGTGCTGGTCGTGATCGACGGTATGCGTGTAAACGATCCGAATACCGGTCACTTTAATAGTTACATCCCCGTTACGCCCGGCGAAATCGACCGGATCGAGATCCTCAAGGGTGCCTCTTCCGCCATCTATGGTTCAGAAGCAGTGGGTGGCGTGATACACATCATCACTAAAGCATTTGCAGCCAGCGAAAATCCACAGCAATCCTATAACGCCAGCGTAACCGGTGGTGCTTACGGCTTGTGGAACCTCGGAGGGAACGCATTTTACAATAACGGGAAAACCGCCATCAGTGCGGGTGTACTGTCTAACAACACCGACGGACAACCACAGCGCGGTACTTCCGGATTTTTGCACCTGAATACTTTTTCTTTGTCTGCCAGCCATCGCCTGAGCGAACACTGGCAACTGGCGCTGCGCAGCAGTTATGACACGCGCTTTTTTGGTGCGCAGGGCTTTTACACCACCGCGGCCAGCGATACCGCGCGCGAAAATGTAAACTCCTGGTGGAACCAGCTGCAGCTGCGTTACGAAAATGGCAAGAACAAATTCTCTTTCCTGGCGGGATATAAATCGGTGACCGACACGTACCGTTTTAATGGCCTTGGCGTAGCTAATAGCAGCGACAGCAAACTGTTTCAGTCACTGGCGGTATACGAACACGCGTTTACAGATAAGACCGCGTTAACCGGCGGCCTGCAATTCCGGGATAAAAGTATTTCTTCCAACGACCGTGGTGATCACAACCTGCAACAGGCCGCTGCTTTTGTAGGATTAAACCAGCGCATCGGCGAACGGTTCTTTATTAATCCCGCTCTACGCCTGGATTGGAACGAGGAAAGCGGGTACGAACTGGTGCCGCAGTTAAACGTTTCTTACCGTGCAGAATGGGTACAGTTGCGTGCAAGCGCCGGCAAAACCATTCGGGATGCGGACTTCACGGAGCGTTACAACAACTATCAGAAAGCCACGGTGTCGGCGGGACAGCGTGTAGGCAACCCGGCGCTGACGTCTGAACATTCGTTCAGTTACGAAGCGGGTGCCGACTTCTTTATCCGCGATCGCATCCGGGTGGCTGTAACGGGCTTCCGTCGCGAACAGAAGGAAGTGATCGACTGGTCGCCGACGGCTTATGCTGATATGCCGCGCAAAGACAACCTGGTAAACGGCGCCTCCTATGCGCTGGCGAAGAACATTGCCGAAGTGAACACCACTGGCCTTGAAACGGATGTACAGTACATACAGCCGTTGGCCCATCAACATAAAATAGTGTTGAATGCAGGTTTGGTGTGGATGGATACCCAGTCGCCTTCGGGTGCCGCATCTTTCTACATTGCCTCTAATGCAAGGCTGCTGGCGAATTTTACTGCGCAGTATATAGCGCCCCGCTGGAGTGTTTCGCTGAATGGCCTGTATAAAGAGCGCAACCCGCAGGCTGCCGCTGCTATCAAGGCGAATGTTGATAAATCTTATTTCCTGGTGAATGCGAAAGCGGAGTACTTTGTGGTGAAAAACAGGGTGGCCATTTTTGCGCAGGTAGATAATATTTTTGATAAATCTTACCAGGACCTGCTGGGCGCACAAATGCCCGGCGTATGGCTGATGGGCGGAGCGAAATTCAGTCTTCGGAAATAATGTGAAACGAATGAAAAGAAACGGTCGGCCCGTGCCGGCCTTTTTTGTGCGCATAACAAAAGCTTCATGCGCCGGTAGTAGAATAATTCTTTATCTTCCTGTTATGATACTAGAAGTAGCCATTCTGCACGTAAAACCAGGCCAGACCAGCGAGTTTGAGGCCGCATTTTCGGATGCGCGCCATATCATCGGCGCCATGAAAGGGTTTATTAACCTGCAATTGCAGCGCTGCCTGGAAAACGATCATCAGTATGTATTGCTCATAAATTGGGAGACGCTTCGTGATCATACCGAGGGATTCAGGCAGTCGCCCGAGTATCAGCAATGGAAAGCGCTGCTGCATCATTTTTACGATCCATTCCCGGAGGTACTGCATTATAAATCGGTCGCTTTCCTTGACGAACGTAATGAGCCTTCTACCGGGGCGTATTAGTTACTTTATTTTACGGAACGTGAGGCTCATCCGCCCGTCATTTACATTTGCTGTGGGAATGGCGTGCTGCCATTCATCCTGTACTGCCTGTGTCATATAGATCAACGATCCGGGCGGAAGTTCATAATCCACGATTATATTTTTGTCTACTATATTGCGGAAGCGCAATGTTCTTGTAACGCCCAGCGATACTATCACGACACCAGTATCTTCCACCAAAATATCCGTCTGGTCCGAATGAAATCCCATTTTCGATTGCCCGTCAAGGTAATAATTGATCAAACAATTATTAGGCGTAAAGCCGATGGCTTCCCGTATTTGAGCGCTGAGCACTTGTAGGTGGTCCGGCATAGGCCGATAAGGATAACTGATCTGAGAATAATTGTACGCCACACCATAGCTGGCGGTTTTGCGGGCGGCCATGCGATCGTCCCAGTTGGCATGAGCCGCAAGGTACTGAAATAACTGGTCGGGCTGGAGTAAAAACGATTCGATATAGGTAATGCCATTCATACTAACGAATGTAACCATTCCTTCAATACCGGACAATTACCTGTACTAAAACCGGACATCCCGGCAATTTGTACATTCCTAAATTATTGGCTATCATTATATTCAGATATTGGCACAGTTTTGCTCCGCCACCCGGCATAACCCTCACCCAACTATGATCAAGAATTACATCAAGATAGCCTGGCGCAACCTGGTAAAAAACAAGGGGTACGCGGCCCTCAATATCGGCGGACTCGCTGTCGGCATGGCCGTAGCCCTTGCCATTGGCCTATGGATATGGGATGAATTAACATTTGATCGTTATAACCGCAACTACGATCGTATCGCACAGGTGTTCCAGAACCAGGATTTTGGTGGCGACATTGCCACCTGGCAAACCATGCCCTACCCAATGGGAGAGGCCCTGCGCCATGAATTTCCAGGTGATTTTAAACATGTGGTGATGGCGAGCTGGGACTTTTACTTTGTGCTTACACATGGCGATAAACATCTGAAAAAGCTCGGTAAATATGTAGAGCCGGCCGGTCCGGAAATGCTGGATCTGCAAATGATCGTGGGTTCAAAAGATGCGCTTAAAGATCCGGCTTCTATCCTGCTTTCTGCAACTGCCGCCAAAGACTTTTTCGGCGACCAGGACCCGATGGGCAAAACACTCTCCATCTCGAAAGAGGAGGTATTCCAGGTGCAGGGCGTATACAAAGATCTGCCGCGTAACTCGATGTTCGGCCGCGTGCAGTACCTGTTGCCGTTTGAGGCTTATACCATCACCCGTCCCTGGATGAAAACGCAGCAAAACCCGTGGGGAACAACTCTTGCCTTACTTATGTACAAATAGCCGATCAGGCAAACATGGATAAAGTAACTGCGAAAATTAAAGATGTGCGGCTGAATCATTTGCGTGATGACGAAAAACGGCTGAAGCCGCAGTTATTCTTGCACCCGATGCGGAAGTGGCGCCTGGAAACTTCGTTTAAAAACGGTGTGCCGGATGGTGGCGGACTTAAATATGTGTGGATGTTCGGTATTATCGGCGTGTTCGTGTTATTGCTCGCTTGCATCAACTTTATGAACCTCAGCACGGCGCGTTCCGAAAAACGTGCGCGGGAAGTGGGCATCCGGAAAGCGGTGGGGTCCGTACGCGGACAACTTATAAAACAGTTTTTTTCAGAGTCGCTGCTCGTGGTTATTGTGGCTTTCATGTTCTCGTTGCTGTTAGTGGCCATCGCGTTACCTTTTTTCAACACAGTTACCGGCAAGCAGATGCAGATGCCCTGGGGCAATCCCCTGTTGTGGCTGTCGGGCATTGGTATTAGTGTTGTGACGGCGTTGATTGCAGGTAGTTATCCTGCTTGTTACCTGTCCTCTTTTCAGCCTGTAAAAGTATTAAAAGGTACTTTCCGGGCCGGCCGTTATGCTGCCGTACCGCGCAAAGTACTGGTGGTAGCACAGTTTTCTATCTCTTTATTGCTGATCATCGGAACGATGGTCGTATTTAAACAGATCAGGCATGCGCAAAACAGGCCGGTAGGTTATGATCGCAACGGACTGGTAATGTTGGATATGGACACAAGACCGCTGATGGGACACGTAGACGCGCTGGAGGCCGAGCTGCTCGAAAGTGGCGTTATTACCGGTCTTACCGCCGCCAGCTCGCCTATTACCACCGTGTGGAGCACGCAGGGCGATATCAGCTGGAAAGGCAAACCGCAGGAGTTGGCGGTCGACTGGCCAAACACCGTGGTGCGGCATGGATACGGTAAAGTGATGGGTTGGCAGTTTGTCGGCGGCCGCGATTTTTCCAAACAGTTTGCTTCAGATTCGCAGGCCGTTGTAATTAACCAGGCGGCTGCCAGCTATATGGGGATGAAAAACCCGGTGGGCGAAACGATTCGCTGGAATGGCAGCCAATGGACAATTATCGGCGTGATTAAAGATATTATCGCCGAATCGCCTTATGTGCCGGTACGGGCTTCGCTTTATAACCTCAATTCGCAAGATGTGTCGATGATCACCATGCGCGTGAACCCCAACGTAAGTATGCAGCGTGCTTTAGCGAGAATTGAAGAAGCAGTGCGCCATTACGATGCAGCTGCGGTGATTGGGTACAAGTTCATTGATCAGGATTATGCAGGCAAGTTTGCGGACGAGCAGCGCATCGGTAAACTGGTCGGGTTTTTTGCGATGCTTGCGGTATTTATCTGTTGCCTCGGTTTGTTGGGTATGGCTTCATTTATGGCTGAACGCCGCACCAGGGAAATTGGCGTTCGCAAAGTGCTTGGCGCCTCTGTACTCAATTTGTGGGCCATGCTTTCCAGAGATTTTTTAATACTGGTGTCGATATCGATTTTTATTGCAATGCCGATCGCTTATCTCCTCATGCGTAACTGGCTGGCGGGTTATCAATATCGCTCGGATATTCCGTGGTGGATCTTTGTATCTGCCGGTGGGGGTGTATTGCTGGTTACCTTGCTCACGGTAAGTTTCCAGAGCGTGAAGGCGGCTTTAATGAACCCGGTAAAGAGTTTGCGGACGGAGTGATGCGCATTTCCCCCGCAGATTGTCGCGCCGGCACCTGTTAAATCTGTGGCCGATGCAGTAACTTTCCATTATGAATATCGATCAGTACATCGCTTCCTTTCCGAAGGAAACGCAGCAGCTGCTGAAACAGATGCGCGATACCATCGCGAAGGCCGCCCCCAACGCGGTCGAAACCTTTAGTTATGGTATGCCTACGTTTGCGCTTTTTGGCAACCTCGTGCATTTTGCGGCTTATAAACAACATATCGGCTTTTACCCTGCACCCTCCGGCATCACGGCGTTTGCAGACGAGCTGGGGGCGTATAAGATGTCTAAAGGCGCTATCCAGTTTCCGTTGGACAAGCCGTTGCCACTGGCATTGGTGAAAAAGATCACCCGCTTTCGCGTAAAAGAAAATGAACAGAAAGAAGCAGCGAAGAATCCGTTCTCTGGTTTATCGGCGCCTGCACAGCGGGCTTTGGCGGGGAAGGGGATAAAAACTGTAAAGCAGCTGTCGAAATACAGCGAGGCGGATATCCCGGAGCTGCACGGCATGGGGAAGGGATCGTTACCTAAATTATACGAGGTCCTGGAAACAGCGGGGCTATCATTCAAAAAATAAAATAGTAATTTGCGTCCATGAGGATGTCTCCAACACTTTAATACTTCTTTTACAGGCTGCTTAGTCTGTAGTCTCCGCCCCGGGGACATTGCACCTTATTGTACATCCTCAAATCATTGCAATGAAAGAAGTATTTAGTCCTATTGAGATAGATCAGTTTATTACGGACGGGTTTCTTCGTCTCGATCATGCGTTTTCGCCGGAAATAGCCGCTGCAGTGCGTGAACGGCTGTGGAAAGACATCCCGGACAACAGGATACAACCGGTTGTTCGCCTAGGCATGTATTCGGAGCCGCCCTTTATTGAAGCCGCCAATACGCCGTTATTACATGCCGCCTTTGATCAGCTGGTAGGTATAGGCAGATGGGCACCGTGCCGCGCGATGGGTACTTTTCCCGTTCGGTTTCCTGCACCGCAAGACGCCGGCGATACCGGCTGGCATGTAGATGTAAGCTTTCCCGGTGATGATCCGGCCAATTACTTTTCCTGGCGCAGTAACATCAGTTCGAAAGGCCGCGCGTTGCTAATGCTGTTCCTCTTTCCGATATTGGTCCGGACGATGCGCCTACCCGCATCCGCAAAGGCTCCCACCTGGATGTGGCCCGTGCATTGGCGCCCCATGGCGATAAAGGATTGTCTTTTATGGAACTGGCTTCCATGTTTGTGGACATGCCGGCGCGGGAAGAAGCGCTGGCCACCGGTGCAGCCGGTACCGTGTATTTGTGTCATCCTTTTCTCGTACATGCGGCGCAACCACATCGGGGAACGGAAGTTCGGTTCCTGGCGCAGCCGCCGTTGTTATTCAAAGGCGCGCAGGAGGCGGACCCGGAAAGTGTGGTAGGACTTGCGATTCGGGCAGCGTTGAAATAAGAGATGGCAGCACCTCCATAAAATCAGAAGGGCTGAACAACACGTTCAGCCCTTCTTTCTATGTAGCAGGAGTAAATTAAACTTTAGGCACCGGGGCCGCCGAGCTGTCCGTATCCGGCGCTTTCTCGATCAGGTCCATAAACTGGTCCAGTTTCGGTGTAATGATAATCTGGGTACGCCTGTTTTTGGTTTTGCCCGCAGCATCAGCATTGGAAGCAATCGGGTTGTATTCACCGCGCCCGCCGGCTGTCAGCCTTTTAGGGTCTACGTTATAGTTGTTCTGTAACGCCTGTACTACCGAAGAGGCACGCAGGGCACTCAAATCCCAGTTGTTGCGGATGTTGGTGGTGGAGATAGGTACATTATCCGTGTTACCTTCGATCAGCACATCGTAATCCTTATAATCAGTAATGATTTTCGCGATTTTGCCCAGTGTAGCATTTGCTGCAGAGGAAATCTCGTAGCTGCCTGATTTGTAGAGCATGTTATCCGACAGGGAGATGTATACTACGCCTTTCAGCACCTGTACATCCACGTCACGCATTTCCTCGCGGCTGAGCGAACGGGTAAGGTTGTTGGTCAGCACCATGTTAAGTGAGTCACTTTTGTTTTTGGTGTTCACCAGGTGCTGGATGTATTTGTTGGATGAGTTGATCTCATCTACCAATTTGGAAATATTAACGTTACCCTGGCTGCTGGAGTTCAGACATTTGTCAAGAGCCGCCTGCAATGATGCGAGACCGGTCCTTTGCGCTGCGATCTGTTCTTCCAGACTTTGTACACGGGTAGTAGCGCCACTCAGGTTACGTGAGCAGTCCTGGTACTTGGCGTCCAGTGCGCGGTTTGCATTTTGCAGTTCCCGGTAGCTTGATTGGAGTTGTCCGAATTTCTTATTGCTTACACAGCCCGAGCCTAGCACCGTGGCTGCCAGCAAGGTCGTGGATAACAAAATATGTGCTTTCATACAGTGATGTTTATGTTTTGATTAGTATCTCTTGCTAAGCAAAGGTTATGCCAATAAAGCGGTCACGGGTTTATCTGAAGGGGTTTAACTAGCTGATAGCTAAATCGTTAAGTGCTTTTATGCGGTGCTTGCTTAAACCATGGTAAGTGTAGTCGTTTTTGTTTTTGTGCAGATGCCCCTATCTTTGCGTCATTATTCACGAATACGAACAACATGTGAGATTTGCTTTCTTTTAAATAGATAATCCAGCAAAGGCCTTGGTCTTTGATTATTCAATTATTTAAAGAGAGCGAAATGCTTACCCTTCAAAACGTTTGCTACCTGCATCCCAACCGGGATCTGTTGTTCGATCATATTGATATTTCCATACAGGAACATGAGAAAATAGCCCTTATTGGTGCCAATGGCGCAGGGAAATCTACATTGCTGCGCATTATGGCCGGATTGTTATTGCCGGCTTCCGGTATCGTGCGCACGGAGTCGAAGCCATATTATGTGCCGCAACACTTTGGCCAGTATAACGACTATTCCGTGGCCCAGGCTCTGGGCGTGGAAGCCAAACTGAAAGCGCTGGCTGCCATTCTCGAAGGCGACGTAAGCGAAGGCAATATGACCGCGCTCGATGATGACTGGGGAATAGAAGAGCGTTGCCACGAGGCATTTGCCGCCTGGGGGTTACATAAAACGGATTTATTACGTACTATGGGAAGCCTGAGCGGTGGCCAGAAGACGAAAGTGTTTCTCGCCGGCATAGCCATTCATCAACCAGCTTTAATATTACTGGACGAGCCGAGCAATCACCGGACATGCCAGCCCGTCAACAGTTATATGATTTTATTACCTCTTCCCGCCAGACCCTAGTAGTGGTGAGCCACGACCGCACCTTGCTCAACCTGGTGAAAAGCGTATGTGAGCTGGGGCGTGATGGTCTAACCTGCTACGGCGGCAATTATGACTTTTATGTGGAGCAGCGGGAGATAGCTGCCGAAGCATTGCACCAGGATGTAAAAAGTAAAGAAAAAGCCCTGCGTAAGGCCCGCGATGTAGAACGGGAAGCCATGGAGCGGCAGCAGAAACTGGATGCCCGCGGCAAAAAGAAACAGGAAAAAGCGGGATTGCCAACTATTTCCATGAACACCTTCCGCAACAATGCGGAGAAAAGTACCGCGCGCCTCAAAGGGGTACACGCCGATAAAGTGGACTCCCTGTCGCAGGAGTTGCAACAGCTGCGGTCGTCGTTGCCCGATGCGGACAAAATGAAAATCGACCTGGATCATTCTGCGTTGCATAAAGGAAAGGTGTTGATGACGGCAGAAGATATCAACTTTAGTTATGTTGATAAGCCACTATGGCCAAAACCCCTGCGTTTTCAGTTACGCAGCGGCGAACGGATGGCGCTCAAAGGTCCTAACGGGAGTGGTAAAACCACCCTGATCAAATTGATGCTTGGTCAGCTGCAACCCACGTCCGGAACACTTCAACGCGCCGATATGCACACGTTGTACATCGACCAGGATTATTCCGTGATCGATAATGCGCTTACTGTTTACCAGCAGGCAGAACGCTACAACAGTGGTGCGTTGGAAGAACATGAGATCAAAACGAGGCTAAACCGCTTCCTTTTTACCAGTGCCGATTGGGATAAACCATGCAGCGCTTTAAGCGGTGGCGAAAAATGCGTTTGCTGCTTTGCTGTCTTACCATTGGCCACCAGGCGCCCGATTTAATTATTCTCGACGAACCGACAAACAACCTCGATATTCAAAATATTAATATTCTTACATCCGCCGTAAACGAATACCGTGGCGCGTTAATCGTGGTGTCGCACGATCAGCGTTTCCTGGGTGATACGGGAGTTGAAGCGGCGATTATAATGGAAAGTTGATGACAGGCTCTCTAATTTATTCGATTTACTTGGTAGCGTTCAAGCATCTTACCTTTGGCCGCATTATTAAAACTTATCGGGAACACCTGTATTAATTACAATAGGTTTTGCGTATCCCAGTTTTTCAAACACAGCGGTCCACATCCGTGTAAGAGCGTCTTTTGTTGCCGGGTCACTTAGAGGTGCTACATCGATGATAGTTATAGTCAGCATGGGGTCATCCAGCTTAAATGTCGGTTTCATTGTCGCAATTTGTTTCATGGATGCGCTTATTTTGGCTGTATCGGTTGGAGAAAAATTAGTGGCTCCCATCAACGAGCGATCGCATACCTCAACCATGTCAGACAGAATAATGATGTGCAGGGAATCACCGGACTTTCGTTTCATCTGGTGTTGGAGCATGTCGGCTGCGTGTTCGATGGTCGTTAAAAGGCACGTTTTTTCCCGGGTGTTTTTAGAACGCTCCACCAGTTTTAATTTTGCTTCCGTAAGGATGGCATTGTTATCAGCCTCCTGTTCGTCAAGCGCTAATTCATTTAAAGGCCTGTAGCTATATGGTTCAACTGATAGCGTTGCATCACTTATGTTGCGGGATACGGCAAGAAAGTGGATGTCTACCGGGGTACGGCCGTCGTTGTTCATTTTTTTAGCTACATCGTCCATGAAGCCGAGAACTTCCTCTATGTTGCCTTGGGGTTGCGCTGGTTTAGGTTTTTTTCCGGAGGTGTCGACTAAAAATATGCTGTGGGAAGCATCAGTGATAACCACTGCTAATTTGCCTGGTTTGGAAGATGGCGTAAGGTTACAAGCGGAAAACATTAATATCATAAATCCGACGGATGCGATGAATTGTCTCATATATTTTTGTATTTGTGTTTGATTAACAGGGGAGTTGCTTTTTTATGTTCCTGCATAGCGAAATTCCAACCACCTTCGTAAGCTTTCACAAATTTGGCACTTACTTTATCCGCCTTTTCCATATTGAATTTGCTGCGCATGGCATCAATATCGCTACAGCGCTGTTTACGCGTTTCGTGGTTGCCTGTAGCCTCACTGAACTTGTGTTTTAACCTGTTTACCCTGCCTTTCAACTTGCGGAGCATGCGTTTGTTATTGATGATCTGAAAAGCATACGACAAACAAATTCCGCTTAGCGTGGCAAATAACACCGAGAATGAAATAAAGGCCCAGAAACGCGATAAACCTAACCAGTTGGTAGTTTTATCTTCTGATTGAATAACGGGGGCCTGTGCGCTGTTGGCCGAATCAGGAGCGGTTACTACGCTTGTTTTTACATTAACGCTGGCGGCGATTGCTTGATTGGTTATCGATACGCCTGCTGCCCGCCTGGGCTTGTTGAAGCCGTGCTTATCGGCTCTTACGTACGAAAAGGCAACAATAGCCAGCAACTGGGCGGCCAACAGGAAAACGAATACTACTTTTGGTTGCCATCTAACGATCGACTGCACTTTTAATACATCTGGCGGCACAGGTGTTTTTGGATTGTCGCGCTCCCAGCGTAAACGACGTAATTCGGCACGACGGGTGTCATCGGGTCTGTTTACGTAAGCGTCCCATACGATTTTTGTAGATACCATGCTGCAACTGATAGCGACAGCAAACATCAGCTGCAGGTAGTCAAAATCCCTGCCGTTGCCAAAGCCAAATGCGCCTACAGCATTGTACATCATGGCAAACTCGCCGACAAGCATACCAACGGCGGCAAATAAATACATGCTCACGTTGCTCGTGGAAAACAGGCGGGAGGATTCTCGCTCAAATTGTTCGTTTATCTTCAGTTCTTTTTCCTCTTCGCTCAGCGCTTGTTCCAGTTGTGCTTTGATGGTTTTCGCTTTCTCAAGTTTGCCCTTTTCCGGACTTTCCCATTTGCTCAGGGCCGCTACCAACAGGCTTACCATTCCGTCTGCGTTGGCCTGAGCATTTGCTTCCACTGGCCGGCGGATACACTTTTTTCCGTCGTGTTCGCCCATGTCCTTATAATCTTTGTTTACCAGCTTCATCACACAAACCTCAAATTCAGGTTCTATGGCGGGGTCAAATTCATCTTTTGATGCCAGTTTTTTCAGGTCGCTCATGTTTTCTGATGCGTCCACACCCGCATAGGTGTCATTGTCCTGTGAGGCTTCTGCACCGTCTTTGCCGCTGCGCTGGAATACCGACGACATTCTCGACCAGGCGCTTTTTATAGTATCTGTCAGTGTCATTTTTTTATTTTTATTGAACATTATTTTTCATCGAGATAACTATAGTATCCCTTTAATACCCAGGATCTCCTGCTTTCGGCAAGGTCTATCGCGGCTCGTACTGCTTGCTCCCGTTGTTTGATCTTGTCCCGTTTCCTATCGTAATGTCCTTCCAGCTTTTCTGTCAGGGCTTCTTTTTTCTGTTCCGCTTTGCCGGCAACTCCTTTTGCTGCACCCTTATCATTCAACTTGCCGTCTTCTCCAATGTTCATATTTATCTCTTCTTCCTTCAGATCATGTAAAGTGGAGGCAACTTCACGGATTTTAGTCTGTAGTATTAAGTATTCTTTTTCCAGTTCCGGATAACAGGCCAGCTCCTCTACCGTCACCAGCGATTCCAGATTAAACAACAGGTGTGGCCATTCGTCCTGCGTCCAGCCGATTTTACCATTTCTTAAACGGAAATAGCGTCTTGGATTTCTAAGCCAGGGTACGCGCTGCTTCCACATGTTTTGAGTATTGTCGATGTCTTTCAGCATCATTTTATCAAGCTCGTTCAATCCTTCCTGCATCACTTCGTACAGGCGGGTGCGGGGATTAAGCGAAATTCGCGGAGCATGTTTCATGCGTGAACGCAGCACTTTCAATTCATTGTACACAGTTTCTGCATTGTTCAGTTCCATGGCAAGTGAGTAGGAGTAATAACTCCAGGCAAGCAGCACGGCCCCGGTGAATGCACTGCCGATGAAACCTGTTAAAATAAAAACCTTTGGCTGGAGGGGCCGAACCACGCATATGCGGAAAGGGAGGCAAAGAATAACAACATCATACCCACAACCACCACGATTTCCCATTTCATGAGAAAGGTAGTGTGCCAGTCATCCCTGGTTATTTTCCCTTTGTTCCTTTTGAAGAACCGGGGCACCGCCAAAAATTTAATGTACATCAACAATATGCCTGCAAACAAAATTGTCATAACACTGCCGAGTGCCTGGCGGGTCATACGGGCATAATGATCGTCAGGCTCCTGCGGTTCGCCGGCAACACCGGTTAAAGTAGCGGTACTTGTACCACCGTGCAAACGGCTGAGTGCGTTGATTAGTGAATCGTTTCCTGCACCAGATAATATACTTGTGAGCGAATCATTTGCAGCGGTGGTGGACTTGATATTGTTGGCGCCGCCTGTCAGCAGTACCACCGTCATAATCATAAAAAATAGAATAGGTATGTAGTGGAGTACCACGGACGACCAGCTGCGGGATTTTATCCGTGCTCTTTCCTGCTCTATGTGGCTTGTATCCTCAATCGTTAGTTCGTCTGCGCCATCATTGCCTTTTTACGTCGCACCTTTAGTCGGCCGAGGCGTGGTATGATGCGCTTAAACAGAAGGGCTTCGCAGATCCAGGCCACGGCGAAGTTAAGTGCGCCGAAAGCAAGTAATCCCAGGCCGATTTGCCATGCATTCCAATTCAGGGAGAGTCCGGCGATACCTTTAATTACCTGGGAAAGAACGCTGTTTGCAACCAGATCTTCCACCGGTTTAGGACCGTTAATTAAGTAGGCCTCCAATAGGTTGCCGGATATCACAATTGCAATCGAAGCGATCGTGAGGAATAGCGACCGCATAAAGGCGTTTAGCTTGAGGTGCCCCATTGATTCGATAACCCCGGTAACCTTTGTGACTTGAATTTCCGCATCTTTTATGTCTTTTTCCAGGTCTTTCAGCCAGTCATCGAATTCCGGTTTGCGTGCGTCATGGTCTGCCTTGAGTTTGGCATTGTACTTATCTTCTGTTTCTTTGTTGGCTTTTAAGCTGGCTTCCAGCGCCGCCTGGAAGTTGGCGATCTTTTGTGTTATAACCGCAGCCTTTTTGGTGCCGAGATTTTTCACCAGTGTATAAAGGTCATCCACCAGCTTCTTTAACTCTTTTTCTTTAATGTCGATGCTGTCAAACTGTTGTTTAAGTGCTTTGGTCACGTCTTTGATGACGATATCTACTTCACGTAGTTCAGCTTCAACGTCGATAATGTCTTTGTCTATGTGCGCCAATTGGTCGGAATAAGTTTTCCTGATGTCGGCCAGTTCCTGCTCAAGTGCTGGATCCTTCCCTCGAGGATGCCGATCAGTGTGTCTTCTTTCGCCGGTTCGCTGCCGTTGGTGTTTGGGTGGTGCTCTCGTGCCTTTTCAAGTCGGGCGATGCGTTCACCTTTTTCAAGGCACGACTCTTTCTCCTGATCCGACAAGCCGGATCCGTTAACAGATTGCTGTTCCATGAGGTTACATTTTAAGTCAACAATACAGGTCTGCTGGCATTAATCGGATTAATGCTGAAGGCCGTCGGCTAAACACGGGAAATGGTTCAAATTGAGAGAATGGGGCGCATATAGACTTCCCTGCACATAATATTCACAAACGAGGAAATGGGACGCGCTCTTAAGCTATTTTAACGAATATACGATTACTACGTCAGCATTGCAAGGGGTTTATCTGTTAACTGCTTGTTATTTAGCGGTTATTAAGGCTTGACCTGTTGAAAGAAATATGTCCTAAATAGTTAGCAGTCAATTTTTTAAGATTTTTTGCTGATGTTAATAAAATGAAAATTTTCGGGCTGCAGACGATAACAAAAGAATTTCTTTAATTAAACAGGATGCATGAATATTATACTTGCGCCAACGATTATCGTCATCACCGTGCCAGATAGGTATCAGTTAGCGGTAGCAATGCGAAGCACTCAATCACTCCATAGCGTTATAGCCGATAATGGTAATCAGGCTTGATACCACATTTAATCAGCAGTGCCGTTACTAAGTTATAGTATCTTACCGGTGGCCAATCTACAGAAAAGATGACGCGGAGCGATTTGAAAAATATCACCGATCTGCATTACGTAAATATGAAGCGCTATGCATGCAGTTGCTTTAGTGATCTGGATAGGCATACGGTACACCAGTTTCGCGTGGAGTATAAGAAGTTGCGTGCTTTCTTGCGCATGCTTTCGGCCAATGAAAGTATTGAAGTTTCTGGAAAGCTACGTCGTGCTTATAGGATAGCCGGGCGTATCAGAGATTTTCAATTGCATATGGCAGGGAGCGGCAAATCAACGGATGACGGCGATGATAAGCCGGCTGCTTACCTAAAGGCGCTAAGAAGGGAAATACATAAGGAAAAGGCTGCTTTAATAAAGATCTTATCCACCAATCCTTTAGATAAAAGCCAGGCAAAAACGGATCATATGCTTCCCGGTTCATTTACAATGGAGGAATACCAACGCTATACGGAAGGCAAGCAGCGGAAGATTAATGCAATACTTAGATCAGCTAAGTTTAATAATCAAAATCTGCATGTCATAAGAAAGATATTGAAAGACCTTGTTTACAACAGCGATACCTGCGCTTCCGCTTTTCCCGGAAAGGCGTCATTTACTATGGGTGCGGTTTTCAGCAGTTTGCTGGATGATCTTGGTATTTTTCAGGATCAATGTTCATCGATTAAGTTTATGAAAGGGCGATTGGTTCGCGCATTGCGTTGTAAGGATAAAAGGAAAATGGCTGTCGTAAAACGGCATCTGTTAAGGTCAAGGAAACGGCTCAAATATGCTATTATAAAGAAGCTGAGGGCTGCAGTAAATCCCGATCCTGTGCGATCAGTGTCAATTAAACAACCCGCCCGGGTGCAAATCGAAAGATAATGCCGGCGGATTTCAACGACTGCCGGCCACCGGCTAAGACGGCTGCTTTTTCAGGTAGTTGTTTATTAGCAGGAAAGCAAATGGTCCTGCCACACCATACCCAATAATACCTGCGTTACGTACCTGCATGTTGCCTGATGCAACTCCTGCCAGCCCTGTAAGGCTGAATAGTCCGCTAATAAGCATCACTGCCTGTATAGACCGCTGCAGACGGCCGTGGCGGAATACGACAGCGCCAAAGAGCATCGCAAGTGCATAAAACCAGTCCCATGCCAGTATGTCGAGTGCGTATACCGCAGACGGCCATTTAAAAGAGAAGAGCGAAGGATACTCTTTAGTATATGTTCCGTGCGAAGCGATGATGACGAAGTGTACCCCCGATGTGATTGCAGTCATCATGAATGAACAACAAACGGACACCAGGCTGAAAATCTTATAACGGTGCTCAACAGTATAGTGGACGGCTGCCAGGCTTATGGCCATTAAAGGCGCGTTAAGCAGGATAAGGCACTCCATAAGCGCAAAATAGGGTTGACCTATTTGCTCAGCAGGTCCGGGAAGCCTGACGAGGCCTGCTGCGGTTACTAGTGCGTAAATAACACCGGTGACGAAGGCGGAAAAGCTGGCCCATTTGCCCGCTGAAATATCGATGCCCGATATCATGATTTTTTTAAGTAAGGGAAACTGGTTGTTGCTAAATCTGGGAAAATATGAACTCGTCAATGTCGGTCAAAGACAACGCTCATCGGACCATCATCGGCTAGTTATAAAAACGGCACCAACACCTGCATACTGGAAGTTGAGGAGTTGGTGCCGCTGGCGACTGGTCCGGACTAGTCCAGGAATTCTCCGTTCTCGTCCGTTTTTACGCGCATTCGTTTGCTGCCATTTTCCAGCAGCAGTTTGTATTGCATTTTTGCGCCCGCTTCTTCGCCATATTTTACGATGTAGATGTCTTTCGATATAGCCCAGTTGGGAAAGCGTTTAGCGACCGCATCCCGCACCGAAGATGGCAGGGAGATGTTTTTGAACTTTTCAGCGGTCCGAAGAAGTTTACCCTCCTGGTCGTATACTGCCAGTACGTAGCCTTCAGGCAGATAGAAAGTTATGTAATACATATCATTGTCATCCTCGTAGTATTCTGAACTCTTCACATCAAAGCTGGCGGCCTTATGTTCCAGTAGCTTAACCGGCGGTGCTGCATCCTTATTGTTTGTCGACCTTAAGTATTTGTAGTTTTTAGCCACTACTGTTACCTCAGGCAGGTCGCGCACCTGCGCTTGCAAATGAGTGGCGATTCCGGCAGTAAGGGCCAGCATCAGTATCGTTAATTTAGTCCTTCTCATGATTGTATATTTTTAAAGAATTACTAAGAGAGCTGATGGTAATTATGATTTTTGAATCATTTTATGGCAGTCTTTGTGCACCATTCCTTTCGTGTCGCAACATTCGCCGTCTTTCAGTTTCATGCTCTTCCCGTCTTTCATTTTACATGTTCCGTCGGGATATATTTTCATGCCATTCATATCCATTTCCTTTGTAATGGCTGTTTCCTTTCCGTTGTTATAGTGATACATTTTCCCATTTTTCATTATGCAACATTCCGTAATCTTTTCTTTCTGATATTCAGCATCTTTAGAGGCAGGCTTTACGTTTTTTTTTTTGGTCTGTGCTTGTACACAAATTGTCATCAGGCATGTAGCCATCATTGCAAGAAGGATCTTTTTCATGATCAGTTGTTTATGTGGTTAATAATACATGTCTATTTTTTTGGAGCGGATGCTATCATGGCAAATAGTGAAGCCTGTGTGCTTTACAGATAGCGGATCCTATCAGATGACATAATTCCGGATCCAGCTCGTCGCTATCACTGGTTGGTCTCAGTCCGTCACGTTGATCGTCCTGCCGGAACGTGATTTTACACCGTCCACCACAGCGGATATTTTATTGCCCACCGATCTGACGTCAATTGTTACCGGGATTTGTCGAATTTTCCCTTTATACACAATTTCAAGATTATAATATTCGCTTTTCATGTTGTCGTGCTTTGTCGTTAATCGTATTCGTGCACACAGGTTTAAAAGATATCGCCCCTGCCTTGCTGCTGGCTTTTCTTTTTATTAGTACTGATGCCAAGGATGTGGTATAGCGGGCAATAGCCTGCTATGGCGGTGATAAAAAGCACTACGCCAAGTAACAACGCTAGAATGGCAGTCGCACCGGTCACAAGCTCCATATAGTACAGATAGGCCAGCACCAATGCCGCCGTAAAACGGATGATTTTGTCGGCAGTACCCATATTTTCTTTCATAACCATAGATTTTGTACTTGAAATTAGCAGGAATCGCACTGGACATGAATGATGATGGTCAGCGGGCGGTTTGATAAAGGAATATCCTACGGCTGCGGAAAATGTAACCTTCGCATGTTCAGTGGAACGAAATCATATGAAGACATGATGACGGTCGTCTGGTTGCACATCTGCACCCGTTTATCTTTATGGTATTGGTAATTTTCTAAAATGCTTTAATATGAAAACAGATATCGAGATCCAGGAAAATGTCATCGAACAACTCAAATGGGAACCTGCTGTTAACGCGGCGGAAATTGGAGTGGCTGTTACTGATGGTATTGTCACCCTATCCGGAAAAGTGGACTCCTTTTATAAAAAGGTGATGGCGGAGCGAGCTGTCAGGAAGGTGGCTGGTGTCAAAGCTGTTGCTGAAAATATAGATGTGGGACTTTCCCCATCGGATGCCAAAACGGACGCGGAACTTGCTGCTGCTGTATTACATGCGCTTCGCTGGGATAATGCTGTTCCGGATGAGAAGATTAAGGTGAAAGTTGAAAACGGGGTGGTTACGTTGGATGGGACCGTTTATTTTCAATACCAGCGTGCAGCAGCAGGCAACGCAGTGGAGAAATTAAAGGGGTGCTCAGCGTCCACAACTACATTGGCCTGGACACGCCGCCCATGCCCCAGGACATTAAAAAGAAAATTATGGCGGCATTTCACCGGAGTGCCACCATCGACGCTAAAAAGGTGCAGGTGGAGATAAAAGGGAATAAGGTGGTGTTGACGGGCGTTGTGCGTTCGTTGTTGGAAAGTGACGATGCACGTGAGGCCGCATTGCTGGCGCCTGGGGTCGACAGTGTGGAAAACCGGTTGGTGGTGGAAGAAGACGAATTGGTTTACTAGGATATGGCTATTTAACAGGTGAACCGGGACATCAGTCCCGGTTTTTTAATTGTTGAGCGGATAATGGTGGTAAGAATCTGAGAAAAAGCGAACCAGGCCCTGTTCATCCGGCCACACGATGTTATAGAAAATATATATCCAAGGGCGCGTGTCCAGCGGTATCGTTATAGGCTTCTGTGTTACGGCGGGCCCGGCATCAAGCAAGCGGGCCACGATGCGTTGTTCCGATGATAGTAACCTGGCAAGCGTATCGGCCTTTTCCACCCGCACGCAGCCATGACTGAAGAAGCGTTGCTTTAACAGGAACAGCCCCTTCTGGGGTGTGTCGTGCAGGTACACGCCATATGGGCTTTCGAAGTCAAGTTTGATCACTCCCATGGAATTGTCGCAGCCGATATTCTGCCGGAGCGTATAGGGGAAATTTGCAGCATTCATTTCATGCCAGTTGATACGGGCGGGTGAAATGATCCTGCCCGAAGCGCTCAGGATTTGAAGCTGATTATCTTCGAGGTAACTTATGTTGGCTTTAATACGCGGCAACAGTTCCCTGACTGCAATTTTGTGTGGTACGTACCAATACGGGTATAGTACAATGGCCTGGATACGGCTGCACAATGTTGGCGTAGGAGTCGAAGGTTTCCCAACGATTACCCGTGACGACAGCAGGCAGGAATCCTTAAAGTAGACCGATAATGAATTGGAAGGGATGTTAACTATTACCGAGGGGGCCGACTGTTGTGCACATTGAATCCACCGGTAGCAATTAATGGCCTGGCGTAGTTGCTCCTGCCTGGTCTTTAGCGGTACGTTTACTGCATCGATGACAGAAGTACTGAGGACGCCATCTGCGAGTAGACCAAACATCTTTTGTATTTGCTTTAGCGAAAAGACAGTGTCAGCGGCGCGCATAGCGCCTAACTGATAAAGGCGGTCCATAAATCCCGGCTCATGAATGTCGGTAAGTTTCCTGGGAAAGCGGGTCTCTTTAAAATTTGAATCCGCCAATTGCCGGTGAATGATCGCTATTAGTGCCTTGAACTGCTGGTATGCGGAGTCGCGCGGTTCCAGCTGGTGTAATAGTTCACCAAACTGATGTTGGAGGAAGCTGTTGGCCAGCAGCCTTGCCATGGGCTCGTAACAGCGGGGGAATACCGCTGGCCATTATAATTCACATCTTTCCGCAACCGCTGGCCGTATACTACATCTGAGAAAAACAACAGCGCCGCCCGGGTCAGGCGCTTGTCCAACAGGGTGTCTGAGTGGTAAGATTTCTCAATTATAAGCGAATCGAGTAAAGCTGGTTCATATTGTTGGTCGCGCAGCCCCAGATAGGGAGCCTGGTCTACATAGGCTGCCAGTTGCTCAAGATTTGCCCGGCAACTGTCGCCCGTCCAGGCGACCTGGCGGCCGGTTAACTGGTAAAATGAATGAACATCGTCCGTGACCCCAAAGCTGTTCATCAGGAAAGCCATAATGAACTGCAGCCACTTAGTTATGTTTAAATTTTGCATATTATTTTAAATAGATAAAGCCCTGCCCGATGCAGGGCTTTTGGGGGCTAACAGTTTGAGGGGGAAAAGACACAATGACACTACTAAGTTAGTAGAACCCGTATCTACCCGACATGATGATGCTCAGACAAGGTGTTAATTTTGGTCACGCTCTCCGTTCGGCATTTTCAAAAAGGTGGTCAACGTCGTGGCCCTCGATCGTCATTGTTTGTGCTGAGAGGGGAGGTTAATTTGCACCTGTAATGGCCGCAACGACCATCCCTTTCGTAACCATAAATTTGCTGCAATGTTAGGCATATTAACGATACCCGAAATCGATCTTATCCTGGAAAGAAATAAGAATGGCCGCATTGGCTACATTGCCGATGGGAAAGTTTTTGTTGTACCTGTGACTTACGTGTACAACGGAGATACGCTTATCATGCATTCCCGTGAGGGGCATAAAATACATGCGATGCGGCATCAGCCAGATGTATGTTTCCAGCTCGACGAGATCCGAGGACCAGACGAATTGGCGTAGTGTTGTTGTCTGGGGCAAGTATGAGGAGATCACGGATGCCCGCGAGCGATATTACGCCATGAAGTTCCTGGTGAGCCGGCTCCTGCACCTTAAACTTACGGAGGCGCTTGCAGTACATGAGCATGGCGAAGCGCACCCCAGTAACAACGGGGAAAAGCGGCCGGTGATCTACAGGATCAGGATAGCGGAGAAGGTGGGACGTTACGAGCAAAGTTAATCCACTTACAGGTTGGGGTAGACTTTTTGTATTTGTTCATAAAGTTGTGCTGGCGTCCAGTTGCCTCTCACAAGTATTCTACGTATCGTATATAGCGGGTCGGTATTACTTTGTGGTCCCCAAAGTTGATAGGCCGTTGCAATGTTTTTCTTTTTAAGCCGGGTAATGGCTGCAGTATCCCAGGCTCCGTAGGGGTATGCGAAGTGACGGACAGGACCGCCGGTTATTTTTTCCAGTTGCTGTCGCGGGCGGTCCAGTTGCTGCGTCCAGGCTGCCGGGCTGATATGACGCACATCCGGATGGTCCCAGGTATGAAGTGCCACCGTATGGCCGCTATCCGCCAGTCGCCTGAGCTCCGGGGCACTCATGTAACCAGCTTTTCCGATGGTCACCGTCATAATAAAAAATGTTCCGGTAAAGTGGTAGCGGTTCAGTAGCGGGAGGGCCATCAGGTACTGTTCCTCATGGTTATCATCAAAAGTGATCATAACAGGCTTATCCGGAAGTGGTGTTCCCGCCGTTTCATGGCGCAGGTATTCGTCCGGTGATATGCAATGAAATCCCTTATCGTGCAGCATTTGCAGATGGGCCCGAAATTGATCGGCCGTAATGGTGTATGCAGGATCGTGTCCGGCCATGGATGTTTTTATATGGTGATAACATAACACGGGCACTGAGTCTCCGGATGAAGTTTTCCATGGAGCCAGCAGACAAAGGAAAATAAGCAGCGATGTCATAACAGAAAATATTCGTCAATAATATCCGGTATTGTCGCCGCCGCAAGTGATGGCGGTCATACGTGGGGATGATGCTCGGCGGTAAGTGTCAATCATGTGGTGACTTGATGATGATCACGGCGCTGTTCATTTGAGTGCCGGATCTTTGTTAAGCTCCTTTTGCATCTCCAAAAATATATCATGGAATATAAACGGATGGCACTTATGCTGTTGTTGTTATGGATGGCCTGCAATGACCGGTCTCCATTAGGTACGGCCATGGTGGCAACGATGAAAGACAGTGTTGTGTCGCAACCAAAGCCTAATGTGGTCGGTGCCCCCATAGCGACCGATAGCCTGGCTTACAATCAGAAATGGCAACAACTGGTACATGGCCGGCCGTCATCAAAATGGCCACCCAAAACGTGCTATCCGCTTCCTGGGGCTGTTCTTCCTTTTCGCAGGGTAGTGGCTTTTTATGGCAACTTTTATTCATCTGGCATGGGTATCTTAGGTCAGTTAACACCTGATGAACTGTTGGAAAGGCTCAGGATTGTTGCTGGCAACTGGGAATCAGCAGATTCGCTTACGCCGGTACAACCTGCAATTCATTACATTGCTGTTACCGCACAGCGTTCGCCTGGTAAAGATGGTAAATACCGCCTGCGGATGCCATTCAGCCAGGTAGATAAGGCGGTTGATCTGGCGGGGGAATAAACGCACTGGTGTTCCCGGATGTGCAGGTAGGACACAGTACGGTGCAGGAGGAATTACCTGCGCTTGCCGGCTACTTGTCGCGTCCCCAGGTGCATCTGGGCATCGACCCGGAGTATTCCATGAAAGGCGGCGAGGTGCCATGCAGTGTTATTGGTACGCTGGATGCGGAAGATGTTAACTATGCCATACAGTTTTTGACGGCACTGGTGAAACAACATCAGTTGCCTCCAAAGATACTGGTGGTTCACCGTTTTACAAGAGCGATGCTTACCAACTACCGCAATATTCATGTGACCCCGGAGGTGCAGCTGGTGGTTAATATGGATGGATTTGGCTTTCCCGCAAAAAGATCGATTCTTATACTGACTGGGTGGCGGGGGAACCGGTTCAATTCACAGGGTTCAAGCTTTTTTACAAACAGGACCTGCTGGATAAACGGGGCGCAAGGCTTATGACGCCGCAGGAGGTATTACAACTTTATCCCCAGCCGGTATACATCCAATATCAATGATTTCCGCGAGTTGTCAGTTTATAAACAACCGTTTTAAGCACCTGGGCACAAACCAGGTAAACGATGACGAGGCCAGTAATATACAGCACAATTTGAAAAGGCAGGGGTGCAAATCCGGCCAATCCCGATACAGACAGGTATGGCAACAGCCATCCTATGCCGAGGCAGGCCGCCGCGGTCAATAGTAATGCGGTAGACGGCCGGCTCTGTGCAAAGGGAATCTTCCTTGTGCGGATGATAAAGACCACCAAAATCTGCGTGGCCAGCGATTCCATAAACCAACCGGTTCTGAACTGTGCCGGGGTTACCCGGAAATAACGGTATAACAGGTAAAACGCGATCAGGTCAAAGATGGAACTGAGCACGCCGAAGTATAACATGAAATTCCGGATCGTTCGCATGTCCCAGTGACTGGGCTTTTGCAGGTATTGCTCGTCCACGCTGTCCGATGGTATGGCCATTTGCGATGTGTCGTACAGGAAGTTATTGAGTAGTATTTGCACCGGCAACATTGGCAAAAACGGTAGTACAAAGGTAGCAAGGGTCACAGACACCATGTTGCCGAAGTTTGAACTCAGGTCCATCAGAATATATTTCATGGTGTTGGCAAATGTTTTCCGTCCTTCCAGAATTCCTTCGCGCAGCACGTCCAGGTCTTTTTCGGTAAGTACGATATCGGCGGCCTGCCGGGCAATGTCTGTAGCGCTGTTTACCGTAATGCCAACGTCCGCAGTCCGTAACGCTGGCGCATCATTAATGCCGTCGCCCATATATCCCACAGCCTGGCCAGCGGTCTTCAACGCCCTTATTACCCGGTTTTTCTGGTCCGGCGATACCCGGGCGAAAATGGTCGTAAGCGCCGCTCTTTTCGGCAACGCCTCCTCCGGTATCTCATCTATTTCGCTGCCTGTTAAGATGCCTGCTACCTGCAAACCGATGGCGCGGCATATTTTTTCCGTGACTGCAAGGTTGTCGCCCGTGACCACTTTTATATCGATGCCCATTTGGGTGATGGCTGTTATTACTTGGCCGCGTCGGGTTTAGGCGGATCGAGAAAGGCGATAAACCCGCGTAACATCAATGCCGATTCGTCCTCCATTGTATATTTACTCCGCGAGGTGACTGTTTTAGTGGCGATAGCCAGCACGCGGTATCCCTCCCTGCTCATCTGGGCATAGATGGACAGACGGTTATCGTCATCATCTTTACAACAACTGAATACTTCCTCCGGGGCACCCTTGCATATAAGCAGGGAGCCATCTGGTGTGTCCACGATCACGCTTACTCTTTTCCGGAAATAGTCGAAAGGAATTTCGCCCTTTTTATTGAAGCCGCTGATATCCGGAGTTTGGTGGTTTAGTACTGCTGCATCCAGTGGGTTTTTTACGCCAGACTGATGATAACTATTTATGTAAACAAGCCGCAATAGTGTTTCGTCATCTGTTTTGTTTACGCCCTTCCATGCAGCTAAAGTAATATTGTCTTCCGTAAGGGTGCCGGTTTTATCCGTGCACAACACGCTCATACTGCCAAAGTTGGGAATAGCCGCCATGTTTTTAACAATAACGCCTTTTTTGCGATCCGGAGCGCGCCTTTCGACATGATCACGCTCATAACGACCGGCAGCAGTTCCGGCGTCAGTCCTACGGCTACGGCGAGGGCAAACATCATCGATTGTAGCAGTGGGCGTTGTGCGGCAATGTTAACGAGTGTTGCCAGCAGGAGTAATGCCATCGTAATGCGCATGACCATATATCCGAACTTCTGCAGACCTGCTGAAAACTCTGTTACGGGCGGGTGTATGCTCAGCGACTGCGCCAGCTTGCCAAACTCTGTACGCATACCGGTGGCCACCACAACCGCCCTTAAAGAGCCGGTAGTGACCAGCGAGCCGGCGAATATCATATTGGTAAGTGTACTGAAGTCTCCAGGTGCGTTCAGGGCGACGGGATGTTTTTCGGCCGGAAAAGATTCACCTGTAAAAGCAGACTGATTAACATAGGCATCCGCCGCGTCCAGTACGCGGCATCCGCGGGTACGGCGTCTCCCGCGGTCAAAACGATCACATCTCCGGGGCATATATCGGCTGGAGTGACCTGCGTTTGCCGGCCATCCCGTACAACTTTCACCCTGCCCGTAATCTTCCGCCGCAAAAACGACACGGCTTTTCGGGCATTGTTTTCCTGCCATTGGTCAATTATCAGGCTTGCCACTATTATACTGATAATAATCGAAGCATTTACTGTTTCCCCGAGGAGCAGGGCGATGGCCGCCGCTATCAATAAAATCAATACAAGCGGACTATTCACATGCGCAAAAATCTCCTTCAGGGGATGACGTTTCTCTGAAGTGTCCTGCTCATTACGGCCATATTTTTTCAGATGTGCAGCGGCTGTATCAGCGGACAATCCAGCAGGACTTGATCCGAACAGTGCCATGACAGCTTCCGCAGGCATTGCCGCGATAGCGGGCAGCTTCATGACAGCTATTTTTTTCTCTATTGGTTTCATTACGCTATAGCAGGTGGCGGAAGTGCCGGTCGTATCGCCTGTATTTGAAGTTGGTTTGGCCCGACGCAATAATGTGCCCGGCCATCGCTTTCTCTAACTGACGGTAGTCTGCCTCATTACCTAGTCTCAGCCATATGTCGAGCGCGAATACCGTTATTGTAAATTTATGCTTGGCAAAAGTAGCGGTGGGACCGGTATATCGAACACCATGATCATTTTTGCCGGTAGTACACTGCCGGAGGTTTTCCGTCAGGTAGGTGGCCGGGGTAATATTCCGGGCTATCCAACGGGTGCGGCCATCTGACGCTTCGCCTGATTCCGTCATTACGACGGCAAGGGTTGCGGCGCCTGCGGGAATTTGCATGATGCGAAGGGGCGGCGGCACGTTTTTGCCTTCCAACGTGTACCGGCTGGAGATAAGATCTCCCCGTTGAAAAGCAGGGCTGGTAATTATCAGCGGTTGAAGCTGCGTTATTTTCTTCGGTTGCGGCTGTAAGATTGTTTGGCTCATATAACAGGTTTAAGGGTGAGTGAATGCTGCATGTGGTATTGCCAGCAAGGGTACATTGGTATAGTAACTCATTCTTTTGGTCTGGCTTGGGTGAAAAAGTGACTTCCCTGCGTAACCATGGCGACAATATCCACATCATGCTCGTTAATATAGGTTTCCAGGGCAGTGGTAAGACTGTCCCCGCGCAGCTTAACCGTTTCCGGATGTTCGTCATAGTGGGCATCTTTTAACCGGTGTTCGTAAGCATGGGCGACGCGGTCATGCTCCAGTATGGTAGGCGCCGGGTCTTTGTCGGAGGTAAAAATGGCAACTTTCAATTTGGCCATGTAGAGGTCCGCCAGTTCGGATAAATAATTAACCGTACGCGAACTTTCCAGGTGATTGCTCGCCAGCAGGATGTTGCGGGGTTTCTTCCAGTTATAGGCGTAAGGAATCAGTAACAGCGGCGCGCTGGTTTGCCCGATACTTGCGGATGCCTTGTTGCCCATCAGCCTTTCAGCAGCCGCCTACACCATGGGAGCCCATTATCAACAGGTCGGGGTGGAATAAATTGACGGCTTCTTCCAGTTTTTCCTTGAAGTCGCCGGTCAGTAAAACGGTTTTAACGGCAAGTGCTTCCGACTCCAGTATATTAAGTCGCATCAGGTCCAGCTTATGCGATAGTTCACGCTCCATATCCTTTTTATATTCCTTATCTAGCCCCATGTAATCATAATACACGTTCTCTGCCGATTCATAGATATGCAGGATGATAACATCCGCAGGGATGATTTTCGCGCTTTGTATGGCAAAATCTACCGCATTGTACGCAGTGGCGGAAAAGTCGGTAGCAACAAGTAGTTTTTTCATAAATGATGATTTAATAGGTTAAAATAAAAGCAAATCATGGCTGCAAACGATGAATGCCGTCAGGGCAGGTTATGATATGCATATAGGATGGAAAGGCGCGTGCAGGTTTCTGATCCTTCAATTGTTGAACTTGATCAAATGAGTGCATGATGGTGATCATTTCTCCGGAAATAGTCACGCGGTAGCTTACAATAAAAACAACATGCCACAGGTAGTTAATGCGATAGAGAAGCTGGAGGGCTTGTCCTCGGACGAGGCCATGCAATTGCAACACCGGGACGGTCGGAATTTGCTGGTGACATCACGTGAACGAAAGATCTGGCACATCGTGCGTGATATCCTGGGAGAACCGATGTTCATCTTGCTGATCGCGGCTACCACCCTTTATTTTTTGATTGGTCAATGGAAAGAAGGATATATGACATTGGTAGCCGTGATGCTGGTAACGGCGATCTCTTTATACCAGGACATGCGCAGCAGTCATGCATTGGAAGCATTGAACCGGTACACGCAACACAAAGTAAAAGCAATAAGAGACGGGATGATCGCCGAAATAGCGGCGGAGGATCTTGTTAAAGGAGACCTCGTGTTATTGGAAGAGGGTGATACGGTGCCCGGCGATGCGGAGTTGCTGCAGGGCAACGATGTGAGCGTGGATGAGGCCATCATTACAGGAGAGTCGCTCCCAGTGTCAAAAAGTGAACTACCCGGTGAACGACAACTACTTCAGGGCACGACGCTTGGTTCGGGGAGTTGCTATGCACGGATAACGGCTATTGGGGCAGATACGGTGCTGGGGCGCCTGGGGAAATCTGTGTCCGGATATTCACACGGCAAAACGTTGTTGCAGGAGCAGGTAGGGGTGTACGTGCGACGCCTTGCGCTGTTCGGAGCGGCAGCCTTCATACTGATTTTCGGCGCTAATTATCTGCATGGAACAGGGCTGGCAGAAAGTTTGCTGATGGCCCTCACGCTTGCTATGGCGGCAATCCCCGAGGAAATACCGGTAGCCTTTTCTTCTTTCATGGCATTGGGCGCTTATCAGTTAAGCCGCCTGGGGATTATTGTCCGTCGTCCGCAGGTAACAGAAAACCTGGGCGCCGTAAGTGTAATATGCCTCGATAAAACCGGCACCATCACAGAAAATAAGATGGTCGTGTCCGAAGTTTATCAATACGAAAATGGGTCATTGGAGCTGGTGACCAACGGAGATGGATTTAGAAGGATTTTGCTTTATGCCCGCATGGCCAGCGAAAAAAATCCCTTTGATGCTATGGAAACGGCCATTATTGATGCTTACCGGCAATCAGGCGGCAGTGCTAAATTTAACCAGGTATACGAATATCCGCTGGAAGGTCGGCCACCGATGATGACGCACATTCATCATATTGAAGGAACAATGCTGGCGGCCGGAAAAGGCGCTGCGGAGCGGATATTGCAGGTTTGTCGGCTGGACCGCGATGTAAGCGCGGAACTGCAGCAAACGGTTAGTAAGATAGCTGCAAAGGGATATAGGGTACTGGGCGTTGCGGGTGCGGTTTGTAGTGAAGATGCCCTGCCGGACAGCCAGGACGGCTTTAAATGGACGTTTTACGGTTTTGTCTGCCTTAACGATCCACCTAAAGCGGGGGTAGACAAGGTGATCAGTTCATTTTATAAATCCGGGATTGCTGTTAAACTGCTTACCGGGGACTATCTGGAAACGGCGCTCAATATTGCGGGCCGTACGGGTATCAACAACCAACCGCGGGTGCTGACGGGTACGGACGTGATGAATATGAATGACAGGCAGTTGCAAACGGTCGTTCCGGAGGTGAGTGTGTTCGCACGGATGTTTCCGGAGGCGAAGGAACGCGTTGTTAAAGCGTTACAGGCGCGCGGCGAATTAGTAGCCATGACCGGGGATGGCGTTAACGATGCGCCGGCATTAAAGGCCGCAGATATCGGGATTGCCATGGGCCAGCGAGGTACCACTACCGCCCGGGAAGTGGCCGACGTAGTGATAACGGACGATAATCTTGCCCGGGTGGTAGATGCCATTACACAGGGGCGAAAGATATTTGCCAATCTGAAAAAGTCGATCCGATACATTATCTCTATTCATATTCCAATCATACTCACGGCGGCGCTGCCGGTACTACTTGGCTGGAAATACCCGAATATTTTTACGCCCATTCATGTTATCTTCCTGAGCTGATTATGGGTCCCACCTGCTCTATTTTCTTCGAGCGTGAACCGGTGGAGGCTGCTATTGTGCATGGTTTGCCCCGTAAGCGGTCCGACGGAGTATTTAATAGTGAGGAGCTGGTTACCAGCATTATACAGGGATTAGCGATAGCGGCGGTGGTATTGGGCATCTATTACGTGGAAATGCAGGAAGGGTCAACCCTTGAAGAAATACGTACAATGGTTTTTTTGACATTGTTGTTTGCTAACGTGTTTCTCACCTTTGCCGATCGGTCACTCACCGATACGGTACTGGAAACCATCAGGTACAAAAACAATCTCGTTCCCTGGATCATCGGCAGTTCACTGCTGTTTATCGCGCTGTTGCTATTTGTGCCGGATATACGGAGTTTGTTCGGGCTTATCCGCTTGCCTTACGCCGGTATCGCAACATGTGCCCTTGCAGGCCTATTGTCTGTCAGCTGGTTCGAGATCTATAAACGCGGCAAACGGTTTCCTGCTTACAGTTAACCACCGGATGACGGCATTCAAATACCCGGCTGACAATGGTCCTTCGGCCGCCGTCATGGTAACAGTAGTTTTGAAGTGAAAATTATTTCTTCATCCCAAAAAAGATAAGATATGTCACAGAAAAATCTTGCAAGACGTTATGACTTATTTCCCAGCTTTAATGATCTTTTTAAACCGTGGAATGATATGTTCGAAAACGACGGTTTTTTCAGGCGGACGATCACCACACCGGCGGTTAATGTAACAGACAAGCCGGATGCTTACCAGTTGTCTGTAGCTGCGCCAGGATTAAAAAAGGATGATTTTAATATTGACGTGGATGGCAACATGCTCACGATTAGCTGTGAAAAGAAGAATCGTCAGAAAAACATGACGAAAAATACACACGTACCGAATATAGCTACAATTCCTTTAGCCGGAGTTTCACCCTGCCGGACGAAGTGCAGCAGGAAAATATTGAAGCATCCTATACAGATGGCGTGTTGATGGTAAAATTACCCAAAAAGGAGAACGCCCGTAAAGCCGCCCTGTCAAAACACATTGCTGTTAAATGAAACCCTGTTGGAATTTTTAGTGTTTGCCCCGCTGAGAGGCGGGGTTTTCTTTAAACTGCTAAAACATTTGCAATGAAAACAGATATGCAGATCCGGAAGAAGATGTGATTGAACAGTTAAAGTGGAATCCTGCTGTAAATGCCGCTGAAATTGGCGTTTCAGTGACACATGGCGTCGTCACCCTGTCCGGTAAAGTACAATCGTTCAACCAGAAGATAATGGCCGAACAATCGGTTCGAAAGGTTACCGGCGTAAAAGCGATTGCCGAAAACCTGGAAGTAGGCATCTCTCCCAATGAAAAAAGACAGATGCGGAACTTGCGGAGGCCATTGTAGATGCCTTTTATTGGAACAATGCCGTGCCCGAGGGTAAGATAAAAATTAAGGTGGAAGATGGCGTGGTTACGCTGGATGGATCGGTTTATTTCGAATATCAACGCGCCGCCGCCACCGAAGCTGTTCAGAAATTGAATGGTATTGTCCGCATCAATAACATGATCGCCCTTGAGGTACAGCCTGCATCCGGCGACGTAAAAAGCAGATCATGGCAGCCTTTCACCGTAGCGCCACCATTGATGCAAGTAAAGTACATGTAGAGGTGAGGGGGAATAAAGTGATCCTGAGCGGAACGGTACGCTCCTTATCTGAGTACGATGACGCCTGCGAGGCTGCGTGGGCCGCTCCAGGCATCGATATGATCGACAATCAGCTGCAGCTGGAGCATGAGGCGTTGGTGGTGGATTGAGAATAATGATATGGCGAGGCCGGGCAATTACCCGGCCTCGCTTTCATAAGTGGTTTCAGCTTGACGTATATCAATAAATTACGGCTGTGCGGCATGTTTTTCCTCCATTTGCTTCAACAGGTTGTAGACGTCCTCTTTTCTAAATAAATGTGTTCCGGGGTTCATGGTGGCGGCGGTACCACATGCAATTCCAAAGTGCAGTACATCTGCCCAGCTCTTTCCCCGCTCCAGCATAAAAGTGGCGCCCGCAACCATACTGTCGCCCGCACCGCAGGTGCTCAGGCGCTTGGTCGCAGGCGCGCACGCGTGGAGGTAGAAGTCGCGCCGGAGCAGCATGGCGCCACCTGCCCCCATCGAAATCAGGAGGGCCTCACAAGGAAATTTATGTAATACTTCCATACCCGCCTTCATCGTTTCATCAATAGTAGTTGGACTTTTACCAGTCAGGTAATGCAATTCCGCTTGATTAGGTTTGGCAAGGAAAACTCCCTCCTCCAATGCATGCACCAGTGGCTCACCAGACGTGTCCACGATCAGTTTTGCCTGTTGTTTTCGTGCTATCCGTGCAACACGCGCGAAAAAAAATCGGCGGTGCACCTGGTGGAAGACTTCCACTGGCCACCATATAATGGGGCGTTGGTTGAATTGCCTCCAGTTTGTCCGTGCACCTTATTACCGTAATTTCCTGGATAGACGGGCCGGGCATGATAAAGCGGTATTGCGCGCCGGTTGACCGTTCTGTGATATTGAACGATTCCCGTGTAGCGCCGCGTGCAGGGATGGCGGAAAATGCGATGCCTGCTTCCGACAGCAATTCTTTCAGTAAATGGCCGTTAGCGCCTCCTGCGGGGAAAATTGCGTGACTGTTGGCGCCCAGTTCTTTTAGCGCCTTACTGATATTAACGCCACCACCGCCGGGTTCTGTCAGTAGCGCATTACATCGCAGCTTGCGCTCCGGGTAAAGCCTGTCAACGCTGCTGCTTTTATCGATGGTGGGATTTAACGTAATCGTACAGATCATTGTTTGTTGGATTGAGGGATAATAAGGGGCAGCGAGTGGCCGGTAATATCGCGTATCATGGAAATAAACGGCAGTACATGTTCGCGGGTAACGTCGTTGTAATCACGCTTGCTGATGATCTCGCCCCTTAGTCTTGCAAAGAAGGCCCCTCCATTGAGCAACAGTTTATCCTTCCATGATAAGCGGTGATATACCAGCCGGCCGGGCAAAAAAGCCCGTTGTCGGGCGTTCCATAGCGCCGGTGGTACATTTTCCCGGTAATAACCCTCCAGTTTGTCGCGTTCTGCCGGCGGGGTACCTGACACACTGAAAATAAATACTTCTTTATTTACAAGTTCCTGCTGATGTTCTTCCAGCCAGTCGCGGACCTGGTATTTGCCAATATATATACTGGTGCCGATTACTACGTAATCAGCGTCGGCCAGATCTTCAGGCGATTCAGCGCCGGCTTCATACATATCGATGTTCAGCGCACGTGCAATCCACGTTGCATACTGCTGCGTTGCGCCGTATTTCCCTTTGTAGATGATAACGCCTAACATAATCTGTGTTTTTATGGGTGGGTGATAAAAAGGGGCACGTCCAGGGGAACGGAGTATACTGTCTGCATCGCTCCGGTGGAAAAAGCGCGATAATGGATTTCTGCCGTATGCGCCAAAGGTTACAACACAATCACGGCGCTGCGATAATAACGCCAGGAAGGCCGATGACGGTGAACCTCTGTGAACGTGGTAACTCACGTCCTCGTAATGGACTGCCATATATGCTTTCAGGGACTCCAGGTCCGGAATAACGCCTTTGTCGCGTTCGTCTACATAAATAACGTTTACCGGCATATCCCAGTAATCCGGGAAAATGTCTGTAAATCGTTTGATGGCATACATGGAGGAATAACCGCCGTTGTAGGAAAAATAGAGTTCGCGGGCGCGGATGTAGTTATCCGGCATAACCATTACCGGGCATTGCGCTTTTGCCAACATATCCCGTACAAATACGGGTGGATTGCTGTCTCCTCCCAATATAGCGAAAGAGGTGTCATGATTGACGAGCAGCAGATCGGCGAACCGGCTTTCCTTAATGACTTCTTCCGAAGGCCATCCATCGGCTTCCTGTATTTTGATATCGATACCGTTGGTGCTGCAGATGTGCCTGATTTCTGCGATCTTGTCCTTTGTTACCTTTTCCCGGTACTGGATGGCCGCTGCTGCTACCTTTTCGATGTATTCATAGTCAGTTTCCGCGTAACTGTTCGCCAGCTTGATACCGTATCCTGTGATGTTTTCCAGGAAGATAACGGTGAGCTCACCATCTGCCTGCCGGGCGATATATGCGAATGCATCCAGTTGTGGCTCCGAGAATTTCATCGCGTCTACGGCTGCAATTATTCTTTTCATGGAAGTGGTTTTATACGA
Source organism: Chitinophaga sedimenti (assembly GCF_023156195.1). GTDB lineage: Bacteria > Bacteroidota > Bacteroidia > Chitinophagales > Chitinophagaceae > Chitinophaga > Chitinophaga sedimenti. The sequence continues at coordinate 3,515,249 of NZ_JAKUKA010000001.1, read as the reverse complement.
TTAACTTAACCATTGTTTAGCGGCGTCTATTTGATCTTATTCAAATGAAGCTTGATTGCGGTCAACCACTTCAGCGGTGCGTAATAAAGATGGGCAAGGCATGTTCGCTGATAGCATTTGCAATGAAACTCTTGTTAAATACCATGGATACCCATGAACGGCCAAAGGCCCCCGCGATCAGCATTGGGTTTTCTTTATCGGCCAGCCAGGTGCCAAAATATTTTTAGGATCTGCCTGTAATATTTCGATCGTGAGGTCAGGAAAGTGCCGCGCGCATAATTCCTCTATATAGTCTGCATCGGGTACTTGCGAGCGGACGGTTTTAGAAGCAAATATCAGGGTGGTTTTCAGGGTACATAGTTCGGGGAACAGGTGTGCGAAGCTTTTGATGGCGAATATGGAGTCTGCACTGCCATCGTAGGCCAGTATCAAGCTGCTGGGAAAACGGAAGTGCTCCGGCGTAACGAGCACCGGGCATTCGCTCCGGTGAAGTGTTTCCGTGAGGTAATCGTTCGGATGGTCGGTACCCAGGTTGGCATAAAACATTTCGTGACCGAGGATGAGCAGGTCGGCATACCGGGTTTCTTTTTGCAGCTGGTCCAGCGAAAAGCCGGTAACATCCCGGTGTACGCGGTATTCAATACCATTATGCACACAATCGCTTTCAAATTGCGCTACCGTGGCTGCTACCGTTTCAGCGTTGTACTGTTCCATCATCGTCATATACCCCGCGCCCATAGAGCCGTACGTGTAATCCGTTATTTGCGGAAGTTCCATCTGCGGAAGGAACACGCCGGTGAGTAAAATGGTTTCGGGCTCGTTGAGCCGCCGGGCCATTTCGAAAGCGCCATGTGAATAATTGCCGGCATCAAAAGCGATTACAATCTTTTTCATATAAGATAGCTTGATTAGATTATTAGTAATGTGTTACAAATACAGGTTGATTGCTGAATTTCAATACGGGCAGCGCGTGACTGGGCGATACGAAATCCGATAGTTTGCCCCGGCCGAAAGCGCCCATTACAATAATCGAGCGCGATTTCGACAGCAGGTAGTCCAGCAGGCGGCTCCTCGGGCGCTCATCCTGCAGTGTGTGGAAATGATAATGAGGATAGTGGGTATGCATCCGGCATCCAGGTAGGCTGTATCTGCTCCCGGTCTTTCGCCGGGAGAAAGTACCATGACGACAGTAGCGTCCATATCTTTCAACTCCGGTAACAGGTACGTGAATTGCCTTATCGCGTACATCGATGAAGGGGTGCCGTCATAACAGAACACCAGTTCATTAACACCTTCGAAATGGAAGGGGGCGGTGATTACCGGGCATTCTGCCTGTTCCATGATATCCCGCATAAACTTTGAGGGCAATACAGTCGGCTCATTTGTAAATGATATATCCGCATCCGTAATGATCATGTCCGCAAACCGGCTCAGGTGCACGACCTCTTCTTCGGGAGCGCCCTGGCGGGTAATCAGTTCGCAGTTAGCTTCCCGCGAGGTACAGGCCTCTTTAAAAGCAATTCCGTTCTTTTCAGTATAAATGGCGTCATATGCCGCGGGAGCAGTATCGCTATATTCAGCAGCTACAGCGGCATGCAGGGCCGCGGTTTTGCCGTCCGGTACAGATTCAGTATCCGCTATAAATAGTCCGGTGAGGCGCGAATGGGTAAGGTTGCTCAAGTAACACGCGAAGTCGAGCGCATGTGTGTTGAGGTTTGTGGCCGCCGAAACAAAGAGTATTTTTTCATATCGCTGATGTTTTAAAGAAAAGGAGCCCGGCTGTGGGCTGGGCTCCAACCAGGGTTAACACCCGGGGTCTAGTGCCAGAATTTTTCACTACTAATGTAGAACGTATTATTGCCTCGCGCTGATGACGGCCGGCAGGCACCTGTTTAATTGTCGTCATCCTTCCGCCGGTGATCCCGGCACCTGATGATCAGTGCCGCTCCTTATTATTGTCAGTTTTATCCTTCGTACCTGCGGTTAACTTAGGATTGCGTTTAAAATAACATTCATATGAAAACAGATGTCGAAATTCAACAACACGTGCTGGACGAAATTGCCTGGGATCCAATACTCCGATCCTCGTCCATCGGCGTCCGGGTCAGGAACGGGCTCGTTACGCTGGTAGGGTATGTGCCCGATTATGGTAAGAAGCTGGCTGCTGAACGCGCCGTTAAGCGGGTAGAGGGTGTCCGCGCTGTCATTATTGAACTGGAAATTATGCTGCCCCAGGGAAGCATTACACCGGATGAACAGATAGCCGAAGCAGTCTTAAAATCGTTGATGTGGAACAGCATTGTGCCCGACGACCTTGTTACCGTAAAGGTGGAGAATGGTTGGGTAACGCTGGAGGGCGAAGTGGAATGGCAGTATCAACGGGAATCGGCGGGAGCGGCCATCGAAAACCTGGTAGGTGTAAAAGGAGTCAGCAACCAGATTAAAGTAGTGCCAAGCATTTCCTCCATGGTGGTGAAAGACGGTATCCGCAAAGCACTGGAGCGCAGTGCCACGGTGGAGGCCAATGGTATTCAGGTAGTGGTCGAGGGCGGCGACGTAGTGTTAAGGGGCAAGGTGCGTTCCTGGGGAGAAAGGGGAGAAGTGGAACAGGCTGCGTGGGCCACACCCGGCGTTACAGCGGTAAAGGATGAACTGGTCATTGCCCCGTGATCCATCACCTAAAATAGCGGCCGGCAATATTGCCGGCCTTTTTATGAATCGTTGGTCGCGTCGTTGTTCCTCAGGTGATATTGCAAACTGCCGCACTTTCGGAATTAAGACGGCCCAAACTCCATCCATCTTTTTCGGTAGTCGCCAGCCAGCCTTCCGCCGTTTGTTGAAACACCTGCACACTCATGCCGAAGTGATGACGGAAATCGTATTCCAGTTCACCCGCAGTTCGAAGTTCGTCAATGTCAATTGTGCCAAAAGTATGGATGATCCTGATTTTTTCAACCGGTGTTTGCGGGTCCAGCAGTTGGGAAGACGGGCAGCTTTCGCCCCAGCCATGCGGTTGCATATAAAACTCCAGCTTCAGGAACGGGTACCGCTCCCGGAAAGCCGCCTGTAAATGACAGATTCGATTTTCTTCACTAATGTAAATAGTCATAGCATCTGCGCTTAATAGCGTAAATCTAATACGGGTAAAAGCTGCAATGGTTGACAGTTATCAAGCATGCCAATGATCTTCGTTATGCTGGAAGTGACAAAACGTTTACATTTTGTGTTGAAATCAGGTATATGGATACTCTTACGACCAGCGAAGAACGCAAATCATTGAAAACACCGTCGGCTCCGTTGGACGAGCGATATTTCCTGGAAGGCCCGCGTTCGCGTATGCAGGAACTGTTTTTTACATTCCGGGTGTTGAAAGAGTTTATCCGGGGCTTCCGCGTGCTGCACTTCGTTGGTCCGTGCGTCGCTGTATTTGGTTCTGCCAGGGTGAAGAGTGATTCGCAATATTATGATGAGGCGATGGAAATGGGCCGGGGCATTGCGTCATTGGGCTTCACTGTGATGACAGGCGGAGGCCCCGGGGTGATGGAGGCTGCCAGTAAAGGTGCCCGGCAGGCCGGTGGCCGTACCGTAGGTTGCAATATCATTTTACCCAAAGAGCAACAGCCTAACAAGTGGCTGAATGTTGAATACGCGTGTCGTTATTTTTTCGTGCGTAAAGTATTGATGTTTAAGTATTCATATGGCTTCGTTATCATGCCCGGCGGCATTGGCACCGTCGATGAATTTTTTGAGGCATTAACGCTCATACAAACCGGAAAAATCATTAACTTTCCTATAGTATTGATGAATAAGGGGTACTGGGCGCCCGTTACAGAATTGTTGCATAACATGCTGGCCGAAAATATGATCGATGCAGCGGACCTCAAATATATCCTTGTTACCGACTCCACGAAAGAAGCAATTGCACATCTGAGAGAGTATGCAATTTCACAATACCGGCGGAAGCGGAAAATGGTTTTCCGCAAATTTAAGTGGCTGGGGGAATAACCGAATCCCCGGCTTAAAATCCGGGTTTCGATATGGACGCAACGACCAAAAAACTTGACACTGCATTGCAGCTGTCGCTGTTTGCTGCTATGTTAGAGCGGTCGCCGGACTTGTAGGGGTGAGGGAAATGGATGGGGGCGGCTTATCTACATCAATGAAACAGGTATGCACATGCTGGGTACCACCGACCTGGTGGCCCTGGAAAAATTGCTGGATATCAATAATCTTGGCAAACAGATGCCGGATGCCGCTGAAAGTACGGTCAGGGAACTGAGGCACTGGCAGGACTACCAGAAAAACATTCATTTCGGACACTATGAAAAGTTGCTCGTTCGTCATGAACGTAAATACTACTGCATCTTCCGCCTATCAGAAACAATTCCTGAAAACACTTACCAGCTTCAGCTGATCAAAGAGCTGCAGCGGTTTGGCGCCCTGTTCGACTATGCGTCTATTGGCATCCTGGTAACAGACCGTTCCGGGGGATCGTGATGGTGAATGATTTTGCATTGAAGGAATTCGGCTATGAACGCGATGAATTGCTGGGCCGTAAAGTGGAAGTGCTGATACCGGCACGGGTACACGGCAGGCATGAACATCATCGCGAACGTTTTCATAACTCGCCACAGAACCGTCCAATGGGCACCGGTCTTGACCTTTTTGCCATTCGTGCCGACGGTACGGAGTTCCCGGTGGAGATCAGCCTTAGCCACTATGAAAATGAAGAAGGCAGTTTTGTCATTGCTTATATCAATAATATTGCTGAAAGAAAAAAGGCCGAGGAAAAGATTGAGAAGTTAAACAATGAACTGGAAGCCCGCGTGGAAGAACGTACCGAACAGCTGAAAAAGGCATTAGGTGAACTGGAGAAATCGAAGGACGAACTTACCCTGGCGCTTGGGAAAGAGAAAGAACTCAATGAGCTGAAATCGCGGTTCGTGTCGATGGCGTCTCACGAATTCCGGACACCTTTGAGCACCATTCTGTCATCGGCTTTCCTGATACAGCAATATAATACAGAAGAAGATCAGCAACGCCGCAACCGGCATTTGCAGCGCATTATTGCTTCCGGCAATCTGCTTACAGATATTCTCAATGAATTTTTGTCTTTAGGCAGAATAGAGGAAGGGAAAATCCAGGTGAAATATTCGAAAGTAGATGTGAAGGAACGCATCAATGGCATCATACAGGAAGTTCAGGGGATGTTGAAAGAAGGACAAAGTATCAACTTCTTGCATGAAGGTGAGCAGGCGGTAGAAACCGATTTTACGTTATTCCGGCACATATTTGTGAACCTGCTTACAAACGCCATAAAGTTTTCGCCACAACGTTCTGTCATTTCCGTTAGCAGCTGGATAGACGCTGAAGCCTTCCGCTTTTCGATAAAAGATGAGGGGATAGGCATGTCGGAGCAGGATCAGCAACATTTGTTCGAACGTTTTTTTCGCGGCACCAACGTCAGTAATATACAGGGTACCGGGCTCGGTTTGCACATTGTCAGCAAGTACGTGGAAATGTTGCATGGAACGGTGCATTGTACGAGCAGACTGGGCGACGGCACTACCTTTACCGTGAATTTTCCCCGGCATCAGCCGCACAGCATAACGACACTAACTAAAAAAACAGGTTATTATGAGTCAGCCAAAAACCGTCCTGTTAATTGAAGATAATCTTGATATCCGCGAAAACACGGAAGAAATCCTGAAATGGTCCGGGTATAAAGTGCTCACTGCTGAAAATGGAAAGCAGGGTCTTGATATGGCCCTGGAGCACAAGCCGGATCTTGTCATTTGCGATATTATGATGCCCGTACTCGACGGGTTCGGGGTGTTACACATGCTGCAGCGCAACAAAGATCTCAGCGAAACGCCTTTCATCTTTCTGACTGCCAGGACGGAACGAAGCGATTTTCGCAAAGGCATGGAGATGGGAGCCGATGACTATATTACCAAGCCTTTCAATAGCATGGATCTCCTGAATGCGGTAGAAACCCGTCTTAAGAAAAACGAAATCCGGCATAAAAACTTTTCGCCGGATATCCGAGGGGATTGAAGAATTAATGGTCGACGCCGGGTTGAAGAAAAGCCTTTCGGCGTTGCAGGAGGACCGGGATGTGGACTTTTATCCAAAAAAACCGTTGTATACCGGGAAGGAAATCATCCCACCCGGCTTTATTATATCCAGAAAGGGAAGGTGAGAACTTACCGCCGCAACGATGACGGGAAAGAGCTGTCCGTAGAATTATACACCGCCGGTGATTTTCTGGGTTATATTCCGATGTTGGAAGGATCGGTATACCGCGATACGGCCGAAACGCTCGAAGACAGTGATATCGTGGTTATTCCTAAAGATGATTTTGACGAATTGTTGAATAATAATTACGCCATCGCTTCGCAATTGATCAAAATGCTTGCGAGGAATGTAATGGCCAAAGAACAGCAACTACTCGGCCTGGCTTACAATTCATTGCGGAAAAAGGTAGCGGATGCGCTCATGACTATTTACAGAAAGTACAATCCACAGGGTAATCCTGGTTTCGCGATCGATATCAGCCGCGAAAATCTTGCTACCATCGCCGGTACCGCCACGGAGTCGCTGATCCGTACACTGGGCGACTTTCGGGACGAGAAGCTGGTGGAACTAAAAGATGGCACTATTATCATTCTCAATGAAAACCGCTTATCTAATATGTTATATTAAAACCATTGGCGTACATACATGTCAAATTCCCGTTGGAGGTGCCCGAATTTGTCGTGCAGGATTAATAGTTTGGTCTCCAGCCGCTGATGTGTCAATAATATATGCTCCATGCCGGCAGGCGTATCCGTTATGTTATCCGCAATGACGCCCAGCTGCTCTATTACTTCGTGTTTGAGCAGCGTAATAAGTTCATCTAACTGAATAAAACGGGTATGGAAGTAGTCCAGGGCATCCAGCTTTGATCTTGGTATTTCCGTCTGCAGTATTTTCATCAGGCGGTTCTTGAACCGGATGTTTTCATTTTCTATCTGACTAAGCTTTTTTTTCCAGTATTCCGTTTGTGTCTTCAATTCTTCGAGTTCCGGATGTTTCATGCAAAAGGGCGTATGCCCGAAATTTATAATTGTCCTTAATGGCAGGAACTGATGGAAATCAGCCTGCCACATGATCGGCGTTGTGTTGAAAAGCAGGTAGTTAAGCGTTTCCACTTCAATCAGCGATGATGAGCGATAAAGAGCGGAAGTTTTACCGCACTCATAAGCGTGTCTGCCAGGCTTTCGCGGAACCAGCGCGAAATGGCGCCGCGGCTGTAAGCGCCAAGAACGACCAGCGTGCCGGGTTTTTGTTGTTCCATTACTTTGGGTATCCTGTTATACTCATGGCCATTCAGTATATGATATTGCACGGAAGGAAAATGTCTTTTCATGAACTCCCGCATCAATTTTCCATCGTCCAGTTTAAGGCCTTCTTCCGGGTGGTTTACGGATATCAGTTCAATTGGTGCGGTGTTTAGCCAGGGCATTAAGTAACTGAACATTTTAATGGCGTGTACGGATGAGGGTTCACCGTCGTAGAGCAATATTACCCGCTCAATTTCATGAAACTCTTCCGGGGCCAATAGTACCGGGCATTGTACTTCGGCCAGCAGTTCGCGGACGAAGCGTGTTGGCAATTCCTGTTGCCGGTGTTGGAACGTTTCCTTTGCGTCGATAACCAGCAGATCAGCAAAGATACTTTCGTGGCGCACCTCCTGTATGGCGATGTCGCGGTCGCGGTGGACGCTGTATTCCACATGCGCATCTTTACAGGCATTGCGAAACTTTTCTACAGATACATTCCGTAATATTTCATCCTGCTCGCTCAATTCATCTATCTGGTGTTGAGTAGCACCGGCGGTGATTAGCCGGTATGCGCTGAAGCTGTTGTAAAGAAAGTCATCCGCAAAAACACCAACGATGTGTGAACTGCTGTGACGCGCAACCCAGAGGGTGTATTCCAGTGTGCTGTCGGAGAATCTCAGTCCGTCGAGCACCGCGGCTATCTTTTTCATGTCGGTAATTTTGATGTAAGGTAGTACACGGTAGAACCACTTGTGCTGACAGGCGTTAAGCTGGTGTTTGATTGTCATCACTGCACAGTTCATATCCACATCACCAACGGAAGATCCCGGCTGCGCAACAGCTGCGGATGTTTGGGCCGGACCCTGAATGTATAGCCGGAAGCCCCGGTATGCTGCAATGGCAGCGCAATGGAAAATAGCCGCCGGTTTCCCTTGCCTGGTTCTAACATAAATGTGCCTGTTAGAAAATATTCTTCCGTGGAACCGGGCCTGGTGAAGAGTGCTTCTACGGTAATGTCGTCTGCATTAAGGGCCCCCAGGTATATTTCAAGATTGGCAGCGAAGATGTCACCCACTTTGCAGCCTTCATTGTTAAAGTCGGGCAAATGAAGTGAGAAAACATGAAGTTCGTTCCAGGAAGTGCGCATCATTTGTTTCCAGCGTACAAAATCGTTTAATAGTGCATACTTGTTGTTACTCAGATCTGCGGTTCTTTTCGCCAGGTGCTCATATTGTTCTGCATAGGCAGCCGCCGGGCGTTTCATGTTGAATGCCGGTAGTACGGTGGTCATCGACTTACGGATCATCCGCAACCACTTTTCCGGCATGTTCAAATTATTTCTGTCGAAAAAGGCGGGGATGATTTGTTGCTCCAGTAGTTTATACAGCTTGTCTGCATCCTGCTGTTCCTGCCAATTGCCGGGACCCAGCCGTTCATCCTGCGAGATGGCCCAGCCAGCGTCTTCCTGGTAGGCCTCGGCCCACCATCCGTCAAGCGTGCTGCAATGCAATGCCCCGTTAAGGATAACCTTCATGCCGCTCGTGCCGCAAGCTTCTTCTTGTACGCGCGGCGTATTCAGCCACAGGTCCACACCCTGTACGAGCAGTTGCGCTGTTTCCATATCATAATTTTCCAGGAAGAAAACGCGTCCGGAAAGTCCTTTCTGCTGGGATAGTGCCGGGATTTTTTTAGCAGGTTGATGCCTTGTGCGTCGTTGGGATGGGCTTTTCCGGCAATAAGCAGGTATACCGGTCTGCGACTGTCGGCAAGGAGGTTTCTTAACCGGTCTGTATCGGTAAATAGGAGGTCGGCTCTTTTGTAGGGGGCAAACCGCCGGGCAAAGCCAATATACAGGGTATTTTCATCAAGGGTATCAACAGCCCGGCGCTGGACGGTGTCTGCATTGTCGTAATAGTTCATCTTCGCCAATCGGCGGCGAAGTGCGGCGGCCAGTTGCTTTTTTAATTGAAGCCTGATTTCCCAGATAGTTGCTGGCTCCATGTCGTTGACCGCCTCTGCGTGTGCCAGTAGTGCTTCCGGCCAGGCCGCCGACAACCAGGTCGGGAAATGAATGCCATTGGTAATGGTAATAACAGACAATTCTTCGGGCCTGAATGCCGGCCATAACGGCTGCAGCAACCGTGCGGTCACCTTCCGGTGGATATTGCTGACCGCATTTACCTGCTGCGCCAGGCGCGTAGCCAGAAGAACATGGAAAAGCCAGCCCCTTGGTCGGAGGGCGCTTTACCCAGTTGCATCAGCTGCTCCCAATTGATGCCCAGCTCCCGCGTGAGGTAAGAAAGGTATGGACGGAGTTGTTCCTCTTCGTAAATATGGATGCCTGCCGGAACGGCCGTGTGTGTGGTGAAAAGACAGGCTGCCTTCACGATCTCCACTGCCTGGTCAAAATCCAGTGCTCCCGCCGCATTAGCTGGTTGATCCTTTCCAGGCCAGCGAAGGCCGCATGCCCCTCATTGATGTGGTATACATCCGGCTGTATCGAGAGTGCTTCCAGCAGGCGGATACCGCCCATGCCGAGGAGCAGTTGCTGTTGCAGGCGCACGTTGATGTCGGCCGGATATAACTGCGTGGTAATGCGGGCATCCTCCGTGGAATTTTGCGGTACTTGTGTATCGATAAGATAAAGGGATACCCCGCCTATTTTTACCAGCCAGGCACACGCATGCAGTAATCGCCCGGGAAACGGGAGGGTGATGATAAGTGGTGTACCGTCCTTTCCCAGCACGGCTGTCAACGGCAGTTGTTCGGGCTGCAGCGTGTCTGGTAATGCGACCTGTTCACCGGCTGGTGAAAGCTGCTGTTTAAAATATCCGGACCGGTATAGCAACCCGATGGCAACCATGTTGCCGTGCTGGTCCGCCACCGTTTTGAGGTAGTCGCCGGATAATATACCGAGGCCGCCCGCGTAGATTTTCAGCGGCTGGTAAATGGCATACTCGGGGCTGAAGTATGCTACCAGCGGGCCCGAAGGAGCGCTTGCCATTTCCTGCCGGTATAGTTCCATTACACCATCCAGCAAGGTCATAAACCTGGGGGTGTTCAGCAGCCGCTGCATGGCCTGGTAGTCCAGCGATCCCGGCAGCAAATGAGGGGTGTCTTTAACACAAGTGCCGCAAATTTTATCGGCATAAGCAAATAACTCGCGTGCGATACGGTGCCAGCTCCACCATAGATTTTCCGCAAGTTCAATTAGTGGCTGTAGTGCAGGCAGAACGTCAATGGCTACATTAACCTCCCGCCAAACCGGTTGTGGGGCAGGATGTTCCGGCATAACGATAGCCGCGGCCTGTGGCTTTTGATGATACATGGCCTCTCGTTGCATACTCTTCTGGATAGAAAGATCGTAAGCCATGTAGTAAATGCCGATCAGCTGTTCCAGGTGAAATGTCTGCTGAGATCACGGGCCCGACTGGACGCCGCCCTGGCATCATCGGCCGACAACGACGCGTAATGCCTGATCGCCTCTGCAATTTTTCAATAGCTTCCCGGTCGTTGCCGGCAGCGCGTTCCACCAGCACGAGCGCATCGCCTGGAGAACGGGCCGCCGCCGCTTTGCCAAAGCCCGATGAACTGCTCGTAATGGCAGGTACGCCGAAAGCAATGCTTTCCAGCGGCGTGTATCCCCAGGGGCTCGTAATACGACGGGAATATGCCCGGTCAAAACCGGGCAAAAGGTCGTAATAGTCCATGTCAAAAATTCCATCTTTGCCGTCGAGGTACACCGGCACAAACAAAATTTTCTGTCCCGGTGCATCATTCACGTGAATAGACGTTATCAATTGAAGCACCGGGTCGGCCGGAATATTGATTAAGTTGTGCGTCAGCGGTGGTAACCGGTCGGGTACACTTATGCCGCTCGCAAGCGCGTTTTTTAGCGCAGTCACAGGGCCGGTATGCGCCGCCGGGACAAAAATAAATCCAATCACTTCTTTCGCGGCACCACCACTGTCCGATAGTTGCTGTATACTACGGATGAAAATGTCAATGCCCTTATTGGTGAACTCGTATCGCCCGCTTTTTAATACCAGCAGGCAATCGTCCGTAATTTCCTTTCCGAACATCGCCATGGCAACTGTTAACAACCGCCTGCGCGCCTGCTGGCGTTTTACCGTTAGCTGGTCGTCGGTCGGCGCAAGGGTAATGTCAAATCCATTAGATGTAATGAAGTCGGGTGTGACGCCCAGCAGCTGCTCGCACTCTTCGCCCGTTAACGCGCTTACGGTGGTAAAGCAGTCGGCGGTGGCGGCGGCGATTTGCTCCAGTGAATGTTTGGAGATAATGCCCAGTTCTGTCGCTTTTTTGGCTGTTTCAGCACGGGATAGCGTTATCGGGGCCATTTTGTTAGATGCCATCGCGCGTCCGAGCACGGTAGCATGCGTGGTAAAAACAGTAGCTACCTGGGGCGTTTTCTCTTCGAGGTAAAGAATACCCGCACCCGACAGCCACTCGTGAAATTGCGCCACTACTTTATCTGTAGCGTTAATATGGCATTCATAAAATCCGGCAATGACCATGCCCGCCGCGTAACCAAACAATGCGGGTTCAATATAATCCCACTGCCCCGATAATGAATCCAGCCGGAACTTCACCCAGAGGTCTGTGAAGATCTCGTTTTTGCGTGCATATAAACTGGTGAAGTCAATTAGTATTACCAGCGGATTACCTGGAATATTCCACCTGCCACTGCGCACGCGTAATCCCTGCCCGGTAATGTATTGCTTCCATGCCGGAAAAAGGCTGGCGTCTTCTTTAAACTCCGGGTTGGCGCCTTCATGGGAAGGGAGGTCGGGACCTATGAGCAGGAAACGGTCGCCCCAGGCAGCTGCCAGTGTATGCGCTTTCGTCGTCAACACCGTATGAATGCCACCGACTTTATTGCATACTTCCCAACTTACTTCAAAAATGAAATCTGGTTTGTATTGGATGTCAGCCATTTCTTGTTAACGGATAAAGTTGGTAAGGGACGGGATGAGGAAGGGAAGATACAGGGACTTTCCGGCCAGCCTTAAGATGGTCTTCTGCTTGTATCAGAATATATTTAAGGCGGATTGTTTCAGCTACGCTCCATGCCTGCGCCACCGCGCCGCCCGGACTATGCGGAAATTCTCCGTCGTGTACTTCCGATAGGGAATAAAGGCAACGTTCATACATGGCATGCTCCATATCTGCATACATGTTTTTTACAATGGGCAAAGCCTTTTGTTGGTAAAAGCGCAGGTAGGCTTCCGCATAGCTGGCCAGTAGCCATGGCCAGGCGGTTCCCTGGTGGTAGGCGCGGTCCCGTTCCGCCTGTGTGCCCCGATAGTGGCCCTGGTAGCGATTGTCGCATGGCGAAAGTGTCCGGAGGCCCCGTGCTGTAAACAGTTCGTCCCGTATTTTATTGAATACTGTTTTTCCGATCGTTTCAGGGAGTGGAGAAAATGGAAGTGAGATGGCAAAAAGCTGGTTCGGTCTAACGGACCAGTCAGCCCCGTCAGTACCAACACAATCCGCGAGGTATTTTTTTCTTCGCTCCAGAATGTTTTTACAAAAGCGTAGCAGATTCTTTCCGGGAAGGCCGACCAGATTTCTGTAAAATTTTCGTCGCCGGACTGCCTGGCGGCTTCCAGGCAAAAGCAGATAGCATTGTACCACAACGCATTTATTTCCACCGCTTTTCCCATGCGCGGGGTTACAGGTGAACCATCCACGACCGCGTCCATCCAGGTAAGTGCATAACCGTCTTGTCCGGCCTGAAGCAGGCCATCTTCCGTCATACCGATGCCGAAGCTGGTGCCTAATTTGTAATGATGCAGGATTTGATGCAATGCCGCACCATAAATTTCCCATACATCTTCAATGGCGTTATATATCATGGCATATTGTTGCAACGCCCAAATCAACCATAAGGAGGCATCCGCCGAATTATAGGCCGCATTTTTGCCATGGCCGCAGTTGGGGATTAGCCCATCTTTCAGGTCGACGAGCAAGCCATCAACAATCTCCTTAAATGCTGCAAGGTTACCCTGCAAAAGCGTGAGCCCGGGCAGGGATATGCAGGTATCCCGGCCCCATCGCCCAAACCAGTAATAGCCCGCTTTGATGTAGGGAACTTTATGATCATGTAGCAGGAACTGGCTGGCGGCATGTTGCAGGTGTTCCTCGAATGTATGCCGAACAGGAAGTTCAGCGGATACGTGGGCGAACATCCGTTTGCAGGCCAGCCGTCCGCATTCCTGTTGTCCTACCGCGATCACTAACTGCTCGCCGTGCACCAGCGTTATCTCGAACGTGCCCGGACAGTACAAATCTTCATGACAGTCGTAACCCCGTTTGGCTTCTTCCCCGGTACTCCACCTGGTAATACCAGCAAGGCTCCGGCGTAAATGCTGCCTGTTCCGAGAAATGCAGGTAAAGCGGGCCATAATCATCAAATGGCTGAAGTTTTACGCCATCGTGCAGGGATACAACTTCGTGGGAAATTTGTGTCGATGCTTGCCGCAGCCAGTGAGCATTCCGAAAAGCCAGTAGCGGTTTGATCCTTAGCTTTGCAATGCGCTGAGGTCCACGAAACTCGTATTTCAGCAGCAGCACGTTATGCTCGGTCATGGCCAGGCTTTTCCTGATCTCTGTTTTTCCTGCTTTGAATGTCCACAACGGTAAGGGAGATGCTTTAAAGGATTTAATGAGCTTATATCCCTCCGGGTAATAAAGGGAAGGATACCGGTGAGTGTCCAATTGCCAGGTGCGGTCATCAATGCTTACTGTTTCTTCCAGTGACGATAGCAGCACATGCGGATCATCGTCTGCATGGGGATGTGGCGCCACCAATAGTCCGTGGTAGCGGCGGGTATTGCAGCCCGCGGTCGTAGCGGCACTATATGCGCCATCGCGGGAACCTGTAGGTACTCTTGCTCGAAACCTGCTATATCTACGGCCTTATGTGGCGTGTGAGCCTGCAAAGAGGATTCCATGGTCAGTACTTTTAGGTTATTTTGCGGCAGATCCGAGAATAGCCGCAATACGGCCATGCCGCTCTAACTGTCCGCTAACAAAGGTGATTTTTGTCTGTTGAGGTAGTGAACGAATTATTGTTTCCACTACAGCTGGAATATATCTGCCGTCTTTCTGCACTTTTATATGCAGGGAACAGCTGCCGTCTTCCGTAGCGGATGTTTCATAATCTTTTTCTATGACCAGGTGGGCGATGCGCTTTGCTTTTGCCGCCTCCCAAACATTTTGGAGCCCCTCAGTGGCAAGACCCCGCCATTTGTATTGTACCAGGTCAAGTATAGCATGTTGTTCTTTTTCTTCCCTGTAACGTTGTAATGCATTCCAACTGGCCACCTCAAGGTCTTGTAAGGGCGATCGGTCAAAGCATTCAAACACTTTGCCGGCAATCGCCGACCGGTGGGCGGTCACCTGGTTGAAAAGGCTCACCGACTTAAGTGACCCGGCTACAATAAGTGGGGTGTGTGCGGATAATTGCAGGTCCCGGTCAACCTGCCGGAAGAATTGCTGGAGGCGCGTGTTATGCAGCGCTGCAGGATCCTTCTCGAACGACTTTACGCCCGCATAGCCGGCATGTGCCGATAAATGTGCCGGAGGGCTGTATTCATAATCGTCGTGAAAATGCATGGGATATTTATCCTCGTTTGCGATTACCAGTTTGCCGGCCTCACCATTGTACAGTGCGGCCTCATTGCCGCTTACCTGTAGTACATAGTAAGGAGAAGAGAGGTATTGTTGATACCGTAGTTCCCGTAAACGAAAATAATTGCTGGCCGTTACACTGGAAGTCACCGGGAAGTGGAACCACGCCGTTTGCCGGAAGCTTGGCGAAAGATATACGCCCATGCCTTTCGCGGATGTAGCCATTGGCAAATGTCCCGAAATATATTCAAGGTCTGCCCCAGCTGCCGCCATTGGTCTTTCGCAGCCATGGCATGTATAAGGTCTCGTGTTTTCCGGAACGCGGCGGAAGTATATGTTGCAATAGCATGGCGGTCGTGCGGCTGCACGCCATCGAAAGAAATAATGATGCTGATACAGGGGGCCTTTGTTGGATTCAGCATCACGTCCGGGATCGCTGATAACATAAAGTTATTTTTTGGATGATGGAATAGGATGGGCGTAATAGCGCATTTCGCTGCAAACTAATCTCCCTTGCTTCCATGTAAGATGACCGCCATCAATACTGCCGGTGATTACCGTATCGGGCTGCCTGCCGGTGCGCCATCACCTCAAATCATTGTTGTGTATGACGGCTATCAGACGGGTGTTGTTATGGGCTGTTTAATTTTATTAGTGCCGGCAAATAAGCCGGATAAATCGTAACATATGGAACCATATATCATTCCACTGTCGGACGTTCGGTTAGCCGACGTGCCGCAGGTAGGCGGGAAAAATGCTTCTTTAGGTGAGTTGCAGGGAGCGCTGGCATCAGAGGGGATCAACGTACCGGATGGTTTTGCGATCACCGCGGCCGCCTTCCGGGAATTCCTGCGAGTCAACGAACTCGAAGAGCACCTGGCTAACCTGATGCGCTGGGTGCAGCGGCCGGCCTACGACAATCTTCATGAAATGGGCAGCCGCGCCCGCGCACTGATCCTTGACGCTGTGATGCCGGAGGCGCTGAAGGTGGATATCACTACCGCATACCGCAGTTTATGCCAGCAGGAAAAAATGCACGTGGCGGTACGCAGCAGTGCAACGGCCGAGGATTTACCTGATGCCAGCTTTGCGGGGCAGCATGATTCTTTTCTGAATATCGAGGGCGAACGTAATCTTCTAAATGCAGTGCAGCATTGTTTTGCCTCGCTGTATAACGACCGCGCCATCAAATATCGGGAGGATAAAGGTTTTCGCCACGACCAGGTGGCCATCTCCGTAGGTGTTCAAAAAATGGTGAACGCCAGTGAGGGTGGGGCCGGTGTATGTTTTACGCTCGAACCGGAAACAGGCTTCCGGGATATCATACACCTGTCCGCCGTTTGGGGGCTTGGAGAAAGTATTGTGCAGGGCATCTCGTCGCCGGATGAATATTATGTTTTTAAACCCACCCTGGAACAAGGTAAAAAAGCAATCATCCAGCGAAAGATTGGTGCAAAGGAATTTACCATGCAATACGCCGCCGGCGGAAGAAATATCACAAGTGTGCCCACTGCGCTCGACCGGCGACAGGCGTTCGTGCTGGCCGACGCGGAAGTTTACCAGCTTTCCCGCTGGGCGCTTGCCATCGAACGGCACTATGGCCGTCCTATGGATATTGAATGGGCGCGCGATGGAGGTACCGGCAAAATTTTTATCGTGCAGGCGCGGCCGGAAACGGTACATGCTGCTGCTCATCAACCCATGCGCAGTTTCTACACTATCCGCGAGAAAGGCGCATGCCTGGTGAAGGAGAGGCAATCGGGGAAAAAGTAGTGAGTGGGGCGGCGCGTTTGTTGCAATCACCTGCGGAAGCGTCCGCACTGCAGGATGGCGATATCATCGTGGCAGATGTGACGAGCCCCGACTGGGACCCGCTGCTGAAACGCTGTGGCGGTATTATTACGAACCGTGGCGGACGCACCAGTCATGCCGCCATCGTGGCCAGGGAACTGGGGGTGCCGGCGGTAGTAGGAACTATGGAAGCAACCAAAAAAATCACTGATGGGCAAATCATCACGCTTTCGTGCTGTGAAGGTAGAACAGGATTTGTGTATGAGGGTAAAGCGTCGTTCGACCACCGTGGAGGTGGCTAGCGACCATTTGCGGAAACCGGATGGTACTGAAGTAATGTTGATCGCCGCTGATCCTGCACAGGCGTTCCGGTTGTCATTTTATCCCAATGATGGCGTAGGCTTGCTCCGCATGGAGTTCATTATTACGCACCTGTTGCGCGTTCATCCAATGGCCCTGGTCAATTATCATGTCCTGACCGATGACCAGGTAAAACAGGAAATCGCGAAACTAACCGCAGGATATTCAGATAAAAAGGATTTCTTCACCGATCAGCTGTCGGAAGGGATTGCTACCGTCGCGGCCGCATTTTATCCGAAAGACGTAATCGTGCGATTTAGTGATTTCAAATCAAATGAATATGCCAGTTTGATGGGTGGTCATTTATTCGAACCGCATGAGGAAAACCCGATGATCGGTTTCCGGGGCGCCAGCCGCTACTACGATGAACGGTACAAGGCCGCGTTTGCACTGGAATGTGCCGCCATCAAATATGTACGCCGCGAGATGGGGCTTACCAATGTTAAGGTAATGGTGCCTTTCTGCAGAACGGTCGAGGAGGGACGGAAAGTGATCGCAACAATGCGCGAATTCGGATTGGATCGAGACGAGGATAGCAGTCTCGAAATTTACATGATGGTGGAGATTCCCGCGAATGTGCTGCAGGAGGAGGCATTTGCGGAAATATTCGACGGTTTCTCCATAGGTGGCAATGATCTCACGCAGTTAACACTGGGCGTTGACCGGGATAATGAAATAGTGGCCGGGATTTTCACTGAGCAGGATCCTGCGGTTGTTCAACTTGTACGCATGGCCATTGAGAAGGCGCGTCACAATGGTGTGCGTATCGGTTTCTGTGGACAGGCGCCAAGCGATTACCCCGCCTACGCCAAATTACTGGCAGAAGCCGGAATTCATAGCGTTTCTTTTAACCCTGACGCAGTTTTTGCCGGTATTCAAAACATGGCGGAAGCGGAACAGCAACTGATTCTTAACACCATTTAAAATCCGGAGTTATGCAAGGCAATATTTTTTCACCCGAATACGCGGTGTCTAATCTTTTGCCCTGGCGCTGATTTTTATCGCAATATTGCGGCCATACATCGCCAAGGTGCTGCTGGCGATCGTATTTCTGATCGCAGCGATAGCAAATTTATATATCGCGCTCAAGCATCCGCGGTCGTATACCAATTTTGCGGACGTCGCCGCTTTGCCCGCGTATGAAACCTTCATCCGGGGATATTTTTCCCGCCACGTTACTGCACTCGTCAGCATTATTGCAATTTGTCAACTGCTGATCGGCATCTTCATAGCCAGCAGGTTTCCATTAAGTAAACTCGCGGTGGCCGGCGCGGCGGTATTCTTGTTGGCAATAGCGCCGTTGGGAACAGGGGCTGCATTTCCCAGTTCGGTGTTCGCTGCAATTGCCTGTATCATCCTGCTGTTTAAAAAACATGCCGGACCCGATACGTTTATTATCGGCCGACCCGGCCGTGCACACTCTTAAGTGACAGTTATGGAAAATCCGATTGTGGTCACAAAGTCTTCGGGTAATACCGTGCCGTTTGATGAGCAGAAGTTGCGCCAATCATTAATGAAAGCCGGCGCAGTTCCCGAAGTAGTGGACGGCGTACTGATGGAAATGCATAAATATCTTTATCAGGGTATTCCCACACGTAAGCTCTATAAGTTAGCATATCACCTGCTACATCAGGCGTCCCGGCCTGTAGCGGCACGGTATCGGCTGAAGCAGGCGATTTTGGAGCTGGGTCCTTCCGGGTTCCCTTTCGAGAAATACATAGCGGAACTGTTTAATCGCGAAGGGTATACCGTAGCCGTCAATCAGGTAATGCAGGGGCACTGCATAAAACATGAGGTCGACATTGTAGGGATGAGGAACGGTCACTACCTGATGGTGGAGTGTAAATATCATAGCCAGCAGGGAAATTGTTGCGAGGTAAAGATACCATTATATATCAGGGCCCGTTACGAGGATGTGGAAACAAACTGGCGTTTTGCACACAGCGGGCAGCCGTTCGACTGTGAGCCCTGGTTGGTAACGAATACGCGATTCAGCAAGGACGCATTACACTATGGATTATGTGTGGGGCTGAATTTGCTGTCATGGGATTATCCCCTCGGAAAGGGTTTGAAAGATCGGATCGATGCCGGGGGCCTGTATCCTGTTACCTGCCTGACCAGCCTTACCCGCGTGAACAAATTGCGATTGTTGGAGCAGGGAATCATACTGTGTGAATCGCTGCTGTCGCATCCGGAGCACCTGAAATTACCGGGTATGAGCGATGTGAGAACGGCCCTGGTCATGGAAGAGCTGTCGATATTATGTAAAACCGAAATGCGGCATAAGGAGCCGCCGGCAGCCCCTTCTTTATTGTTGAAAGAAGCGAGATAGGTGAATCATTTACAGGAAGAGTATTCGTTGTGTGACTTTAGTCACACAACGAATCATTTCACTGACGTATCTATGCGGTGGGATGTAGCGAGTGTTAGGATAGCGCCGGTGTAGCCACTACACCGGCATTTTTTTAAATCACCAGTATGACGGAACAATACCCCATTCGGACGCTGTTTCCAGGCTTAGAAGAGGAGCTGTACAACGAAATGGAGCAGGTAGGCGAGATGCGTGAAATACCTGCAGGCACCTTCATGCTGCGAAAGGGCCAACTGATAAGATCCACGATGCTGGTATTGGAGGGGATTGTAAAACTTTATCAGACCAATGAGGAAGGGAAGGAGTTTTTATGTACGATATAGCCCCAGGCGAGGCTTGTGCTGTATCGATAGCCTGCACTTACGGGCAGGAGAACAGCCTGGTCGTTGCGAAGGCCCTGACAGATGTTACGATATTCTGTATTCCTGTAGAGTTTGTGGATGTATGGATGTCCGGTACAGAAGCTGGCACCATTTCGTTATCAGAACACTGCGATCCAAATATGAAGAGTTGCTGAATTCGATCAATGACATCGCTTTTAAGACGATGGATGAACGCCTCGAACTTTATATCATCGGCCAGGTCCGGAAATTAGGTCCACACGTACGGCTCACTCACCAGGAAATTGCAGCAGACCTTAATTCGTCACGCGAGGTCATCAGCCGGTCGATGAAAAAATGGAGAAAAATGGCTGGCTTGTGCTTCATCGGAATTCATTTGAGTGGATCAGGCAAGAATAGATCAAACTCACGAAGTTTTTGTTAACCAATACACCTACAATGAAGGCCGGTAACATTGTTACCGGCGACTTTTTCTAAAAACTACAGGCCGCCGTTGTCTTCAATCATTTGTCATGCTGACGGTAATCAAGCGTATCGGGCGTTAGCCACACTAATTTCAAAGCCAGTGCTTAAAACATGGTTTATGCAGATGAGTAGCAATATCCCGGAATATGTGCTGGCAGACATCATCTCCTGCCTGCTTGTGTTGTTGGCGCTTTGGCGTCCGCGTATGCCTAAAACAGCCATGGGAGTTCTGTTTATATCGGCAGCCATGGTAAATTTACACATCGCTCTTCATCATCCGCCAGCTTATCTCGATTTTGCGGACAGCACCACTTTCTGGCTATACCAACGGCTTATTCACGATTATTTTTCGCGCCATGCGAGCGGTTTTATGTTGGGGATTGCGGGTCTGCAGTGTTTGGCCGGGCTTTTTATGGCAGACAGGCAGCATACTGGTTTCATCGGGCTTGCAGGTACTGCAATGTTGCTGCTGGCGATTGTGCCATTGGCAGCGGGCGCCGTGTATCCCAGTTCTGTACTCACGTCCCTGGCGTGTGTGATTGTACTGTACAGGGAAAACGTGAGCTCCGCTGCGCCACTTAATCATGTTCATAAAAGCCATCGATAACTTACGGCATCGTCAACACTACGGCGCCTTTAATGGATCCGTTCCTGAGCGTCTCTATAGCTTTGTTGGCCTCTTCCAGCGGAAAGGTGGTAATGGTAGTTGTCACAGGGACTGCCGGGGCTAGCTGCAGGAATCGTTCACCATCTTCCCTTGTTAAATTGGCGACTGACCTGATACTACGTTCCTGCCAAAGCAGTTCATAAGGAAAGGCAGGAATATCACTCATGTGGATACCGGCGCAAATGACACAACCACCCTTATCGGCTGCTGCCAGTGCTTTAGGTACCAATCGTCCGTCTGCCGCAAAAATGATAGAAGCGTCCAGCCGGCAGGGAGAAGGTGTGCCGGCATTTCCCGCCCATACAGCTCCCTTTTGTAAAGCGAAGGCCTGCGTGGTTGTATCGCCATCTTTTGTGAACGCATAAACATGCCGGCCTTCATGTTTTGCCAGCTGCGCCAGTATGTGTGCAGATGCACCAAACCCCCAGAAGCCTATGTTTTTGCATAGGCCGGCAGCATGTTGTAGCTGCGGTAACCTATCAATCCGGCACATAACAGCGGGGCGGCATCAGCTTGTGTATAGGCACGCGGCATCTTGAAACAATATTTTGCCCAGGCAATACAGTGTGTGGCAAATCCGCCATTAATGGTATAACCGGTGAACAAGGCCTGGTCGCACAAATTTTCTCTGCCACTCAGGCAATACCGACAGCTTCCGCAGGTGTATGCTAACCACGGCACCCCCACCACATCGCCTGCCCATAGGCTATCCACAGCGTCGCCTGTGGTCATCACTTCCCCGATAATCTCGTGGCCGGGGATCAACGGTAATTTAGGATTAGCAAGTTCTCCATCGATAATATGCAGGTCCGTGCGGCATATGCCGCAGGCCCGCACTTTTATAAGCACCTGTCCTGCATCGGGCTTCGGGAGGGGTAAGTGTTGCAATTGGAGCGGTCGGTGAGCAGCTTCCAGTACCATGGCCGTCATATTACCATTAGGCGTCGTTGCAGTCATAAGAAGAGCGTTTACCGGCAATAATAAAGCAAGATAATCCGGTAGCCCCTGATGGCGGACATTACGCCCGCCACTCAGTATCAACCCGGGCGATGATGCTCATCAAACCAACTGGCACCATGTGACATTATCTTTAAAGAAAAACGGTATGAAATCGATCTGTACAATCTTCTTCGTGACTGCAGGCGTGCTCCTTTCAGTAGCTGGTTATGGACAGGATATGCCAAAATCGTTTAATAGTACGGGCACTTCTTCGGCGCCCTATGTTAGTATAGAAGATCGTCAGCATCAATCGCCGCTAAGGTATCTTGCCGAAGATATACCGGCTTTACCCGGATTCAGACTGGCTGCTGCGAGGGCATTACCTGGCGTGGTCCACATCCTGGCGGGTTATATGCCGGGCCTGACAAAACCGACGGAGCCATTGACCGCTATATACGATGATGCGCTATGGACCAATCCCGGTGTAGGAGCGTCCCGTGCTATATTGGGTAGCGCTTCCGGCGTGATACTTACGGATGATGGGCTTGTGCTCACCTGCTTTCATTGTGTGAATAACGCCTTACGGCTGGAAGTAGTGCTGCAGGACCGCCGCGTGTTCAAAGCTACTGTGCTGGCAACTGATTCAATGACAGACATTGCACTGCTACAAATCGAAGCCAGGAATTTGCGATTTGTGCAGTTGGGCAGTTATGATTCTCTGGAAATTGGTGATTGGGTGATGGCCGTGGGATACCCGCTCAATCTTGCGTCCACCGTGACCGTTGGTGTAGTTAGCGCCAAGGCCAGGTACATGGGCGACATTTTCATCCGGAACGGCGTGTCGACTTTTATACAAACAGATGCGGTTGTGAGTGAGGGTAGCAGCGGCGGTCCGTTGCTGGATAGTAAGGGAAAGCTGGTGGGAGTGAATTCAGGCATTATCACGACTAATAACCTATATGCCGGGTATAGTTTTGCAGTACCCGTGAATGTAATCTCCAAGATATGTAATGACCTGCTGCACTATGGAAAAGTATACAGGGTGGATATTGGCGCGTCGTTCCGGAATGTTGCGGATAAAAAAGGCGTTCGGGTAGCATCGGTAGATCCCGGGAGTCCTGCACAAAAGGCGGGCTTACAGCCGGGAGATGTACTGACCGCGCTCAACGGCGAGGAGATTTCATGTTTGGGATGGCTGGAAGATGCATTATTGTTATTCCAGCCGGGCGATATGATAGTCCTGGGCGTGAAGCGTAAGGACAATACTTTTTCCGTCAGCCTGCAGTTGGCGGCTTTGCGATAACCGCCGTAATTGGATAATAACATAAAACGAAGAATATGGAAAATACACAGTTGTGCCAGAGTTGCAGTATGCCGATCGATCATCCGGAATTGGCGGGTACAGAGAGGGATGGGTCGCCCAGCAAGGAATATTGCAAGTATTGTTATCAGCAGGGGGCTTTTACAGCGCCGGGTTTAACAATGGAAGAAATGCAGGCAAATATCACCAGGCAGATGGCAAAAAGAAACTTGCCGGCTGAAACAACCAGACTTGCCCTTAACGTTCTTCCGCGATTGAAACGCTGGCGAAATGGCGGTCGCCCATAGTAAAGAACCATCATAATGCTTTCATCATGTTTACTTACTGTTGATGCCAAATATATACTGATATGGAATCGACCAGCCTGTCCCGCTATATCCCTGAGGATGAACTGGATCAGTTACTCACGCATATTTGCAAGGCTATTCCGCAAGAGATGCTTAATCTTCCCGGACCGGATACTTATGAACGCACATTTATGTCCTCCAATCGTTCTCCCCAGGTAATCCGTAACCTTGCAGCGATCTTTGCCAACGGCCGCCTTGGGCGATCTGGATATCTTTCAATACTGCCCGTAGACCAGGATGTGGAGCACAGTGCGGGCAGCGCATTTGGTCCCAATCCTATCTACTTTAATCCGGAAAATATCATCCGGCTGGCTATCGAAGCAGGTTGTAATGCGGTCGCGACCACCTTTGGGCACCTGGCGCTTTTCGCTAAAAAATATGCCCATAAAATTCCCTTCATTGCTAAAGTGAACCATAACGAGCTGCTCACGTATCCCAATAAGTACGACCAGGTAATGTTTGGCTCCGCTAGGGCTGCATGGGAACTTGGGGCCGCTGCCGTCGGCGCCACTGTATACTTCGGCAGCAAAGAATCGGCCAGGCAGATCATGGAAGTGGCCGAAGTTTTTGAGGAGGCACATGCGCTCGGCATGGCTACTGTTCTGTGGTGTTATCTGCGCAATCCGGCTTTTTTAAAAATGGGAAACGATTATAATACCGCTGCCGATCTTACCGGCCAGGCCAACCATCTGGGGGCTACCATACAAGCAGATATTGTGAAGCAAAAATTACCAACGGTCAACGGTGGTTTCACGGCACTGGAGTTCGGCAAAACGTCGCCGGCAATGTATGGGGCGCTCGCTACCAATCATCCCATCGATCTTTGTCGCTACCAGGTTTTAAATTCCTACGCAGGTCATATTGGTATGATCAGTTCGGGAGGTGAAGCGAAAGGAAAAACGGATATGGGTGACGCTTTACGGGCTGCAATCATTAATAAACGGGCGGGAGGAACAGGTCTCATAATGGGCCGAAAGGCTTTCCAGCGGCCTTTTGCTGAAGGTGTGGAGTTGTTGCATGCCGTGCAGGGAATATATTTGGATAAATCGATTGCCATTGCATGACCGGCGATGTTAGAGAAGCAGGCAGGTTGATTCGATTAATGTGCGTCTTCGTCAGTTGATTACGATCAGCGCAGGACCGCATGATGGTCATAATGGGCTGCTCGGATTCTCTTTATTTTTAAAACAGCAGGCATAAAAATGCATGCCCGATATGAAACTTCTCATCCTCTCCATTCTTGTGACAACATTTTGTTCATGCGCCGGACGACGGGAAAAAGCACACCCTGTTGTGGAGGACATTACGGAATCGGTGTACGCTTCCGGAATTATAAAAAGCGAAAATCAGTACGAGGTATTTTCTACGGTGAACGGCATCGCCAGAAGGTGGCTGGCCAGGGAGGGAGATATCGTCAACGACGGGCAGGCTATTCTTGAAGTGTCAGGTGAAGCGGCGCGCCTGCAGGCGGAAAGTGCGCTGATCGCGGCGCAAAATGCCGCCCGTAAAACAAACAGCGAGCGGATAGCGGAATTGCAAACCAATATTGATGAGGCGAAGTTGAGGATGGACCAGTGCGAGGTGGACCTGCGAAGGCAACGGAACCTCTGGGCGCAGCAGATCGGCAGCCGCAACCAATTGGAGCAGCGGAACTCGCCTGGAAGAGCGCCCGCAATACTTATGAAGCCGCTACTTTACGTTACGCGGAGTTGCAAAGGGACATAAGTTTTGAAGAGAAGCAGGCGCTGAAGAAGCTGGAAATATCAAGATCTGAAGCAAATGATCATGTTGTAAAAAGCGGGCATCGCGGGAAGTTATTTTTTACGTTTGTAGAAGAAGGAGAGATGGTCAGCGTTCAACAACCGGTTGCAGTGATCGGCGATCCGGACTCCTTCTTGCTGGAATTGCAGGTGGACGAATACGATGTAGCACAAATACGGAAAGGTCAGCATATAGCCGTATCGATGGACAGTTATCAGGGACAGGTGTTTGATGCAGCGGTGGAATCGTTGAAACCATTTATGCATGAGCGGACCAAAACTTTTACAGTGGAGGCCCGCTTTCTGCACCGGCCGCCAGTCCTGTATCCCAACCTTACCTGCGAGGCGAATATAATTGTGGCACACCGCAAACAGGTGCTCACCATTCCCCGCACCTTCCTGGTGGACGGCAGGTTCGTGCTCCTTGACAATGGGAGAAAGCAACAAGTGACCACGGGACTGATGGATTATGAAAAAGTGGAGATCACCGGCGGGATTGTACCGGATAACATCATTCTTAAACCTGGGAAATGAAACTTGCGATCCGTATAGCTCGTTCTTTATTGCAGGCGCGTTGGCGGCAAACGCTGGTGGCAACTACCGGTGTTACCTTTAGTGTTGGCATGTTCGTGGCCTTATTGGGATTCATGGAGGGACTCAATCAAATGCTGGACGCTCTTTTTCTTAACCGCACACCCCACATACGGCTGTATAATGAATTAAAGCCCGCGGCAGTACAGCCGGTGATGATGATGCCAGCTTACCGCGCCGGCCATCATTTTATCCATTCCGTAAAAACAAAGGATAGCAGGACGGAAATACGCAATAGTACGGCCATCTTGGAAGCGCTCCGGAAAGATGGGCGCGTTGCCGGGATAGCGCCCAAAGTGACCATGGAGGTGTTTTTTAACGAAGGGCCGTCAGATATAGCGGCATCAGTGAACGGAATTGATTTTTTGCGGGAAGACGCATTATTCCATTTTTCAGATTATGTGCAGTCCGGCGACGCTTCCAGCCTGGATAAAGTGCCTAACAGCATTATCCTTGGAAAGGCGCTGGCAGAAAGATTGTTAACAAACGTTGGTGAACGCGTGCAACTGACTACGCCGCAAGGTGCTCAGTTTAATCTGAAGGTAGTGGCCTTGTGGCAATCGGGCATACAGGACTTCGATCGCATCCAGAGCTTTACTTCCCTGGCAACGGCCAGGAAGCTATCGGGTAAAACAGGCAACTACATCACTGATATACAAATCCGGCTGAAAAACATAGACGATGCGCCTGCATTTGCTAAGACCTATAGCCATTTGTTTGGCACCAGCGCACAGGATGTGCAAACCCTGAGTGCGGAGTTTGAGACGGGAAGCTTCATCCGGTCGCTTATTTCATATGTGGTTGGAATCACCTTACTCACCGTTTCCGGCTTTGGTATTTATAACATACTAAATATGATGATTTACGAGAAAATGGACACGATCGCTATCCTGAAAGCTACCGGCTTTTCCGGAAAAGATGTCAGCCGGATATTTATCATCATGGCATTGAGCATCGGTGCTTTTGGAGGGCTGGCCGGGCTGTTGCTGGGCGTTTTGTTGTCGGCAGGAATCGACCAGGTGCCTTTCCGGACAACTTCGTTGCCGACGATCTCCACATATCCGGTAAGCTATGCGCCATTTATTTATATCATCGGGGGCGTCTTTTCATTATTGTTCACATGGTTGGCCGGGTGGTTGCCTTCAAGAAAAGCAGGCACGATAGATCCGGTCATTATTATAAGGGGCAAATAGCTATGGGAGAGATGATATTAGAAGCACGCAATATCACCAAGTATTTTCACGACCCGGTAGAAGTGAAGGTGTTAAGTGAAATCGGGTTGAAGATAAATAAGGGAGAATTCGCGACTATTACCGGCAAATCCGGTTGCGGAAAATCCACCCTTCTATACATTCTGTCTACGATGGATACCGACTATAACGGCGAGCTTTTCATCGATGGGGAGCCGATGAAGGGAAAAGGCGAAGCGGAACTGGCCCGTGTGCGCAATGGAAAAATTGGATTCGTATTCCAGTTTCACTATCTCCTCAATGAATTCAGCGTATTGGATAACGTCATGTTGCCCGGCCTCAAGCTGAATCAATATCCTCCGAAAGAAATAGCACAGCGGGCCATGCGTAAACTTGATATGCTGGGCATCGGGCAGCTGGCGCAACGCAAAGCCAGTCAATTGTCGGGAGGCGAAAAGCAGCGCGTAGCCATCGCCAGGGCAATGATAAACGACCCATGTATCATCATGGGTGACGAGCCTACAGGCAACCTTGACAAAAATAACGGGGAAATCGTTTTTAACCTTTTTCGCCGCCTGGCGGATGAATTTCAGCAAACCTTGCTGATTGTTACACATGACCAGAATTTGCCGCCCGTACAGACCGTGTTATTCAGATGGAAGATGGGAAAGTTGTGGATAGTTGCCCGGTCGTGTAACAATATGCCGCAGATCTTCATCAGAAAGTATTTCGGGAATCAGTTCCCGTTTCTGACGCAGCACTAATGTACGCTTATAAACAAGCCCCAAAAGGACCTGGCTTTTTGGGGCTTGTTTTTGACCTATTGTTCTAAAATCATTAGCTGCTCAATTGTCGCAAGCTCACCGGGCTGATATGTTGATCGGACATTTCGCCCCGAATATTGTGTGAGTTTATCAAGTAGCAGGTTGAATTTTTCCCAGTTAGTGGCTGGTGCGGCAGAGGACGCGTTCAAATCGCGTATGGCCGCTTTCACGGGCGCCCAGCCTATAAGGTTTTTAATCCTTAAAAGGGTGTACATCACGCCATTGTATCCAGAAGGTATACCTTTTTCTATTCCCCAGGGGCATAACTTCCTTCACCGTTAGTCTTATAAAACGCTTCCAGTTCCCTGCCTTTGTAAATGCGGTCCTGCTGTGTAGTGGCATTTAGCTTTTCTACCGCATAATACATCCTGAAGTTAGCAAACATCTCCTCGTGGAAGACCCACTGCGTGTTTGAGTTTTCAAGGATAAAATCATGGCCCAGTTCATGCATGATCCCGAACGACCACGTGCCGGAAGAAGCTATTGCCTGCAGTTCCTGTTTAATATACGGTTTGTACCATAAAATAGGATTACCTGCAACAGCCCAGCCGCCGGGATAATCTGCTACAGATGCTATCGTAATTATATTACCATTGTATGGATATCCACCCATCAGTTCGCCCATCTTTTCATAGGCCTGGTCAAGGTTCGTAACCCAGTTGCTGATTGCCCGCCTGGGAATACCTTCCACATCGGCTTCGTCCAATACTAACCGCAGGTGTTTGCCGGTTGCAGAGAATTTTTTTACTTCCACCAGGGAAATGTCATCAAACCACGCTTTCCCAAGTACTGCCCCTCCCCAGTAACCAAGTCTGCATGCGATGGTGATATTGGTTGATCCTGGCGGAATATCGACTTTGACCTCCTGCCAATCTGTGGTACCGGTGATAGTGGCACTTGCTGTCCGGTACCGTAAAGGCAAATATTCGCGCCTGTGCCATCCCGCACGTCCGCCGTTTTTATCCAGCCCTGTAGTTCGTAAAATTTCGAAGGGTCTAATGCGATGTCTTGTCCAATAGCAATGTCGTTCAGCACTCCATCGCCCGATTCCAGGCTTACGCCGCCAGTATTGTTCCTGCCGATATGCGCGCCCCATTCATAGATGGCCGAAGCGGGAAGGTATGCCAGTTTTAACCACGGCTCCACCGGAGCGGGATTGTCGAAATTGATGGACTTTTCGAAGCTGGGGTTTTTAATAACGGTAGCGGTGCCAGGATGGCCGTGCGGATCTTTCCAGTGTTCCCAGAAGTCATCCGGCACTTTTTTACAACTTCCCAAAGTACGGAAGTGATAATAATGCGAGTAGTTGTTGTGTTTTCATAAATGTATTTTTTTGGGGTAATTTGGTCTTGATGCAATGAGGTTTTGCCGTGGTTGGGGTAAGCCAGTCTAAAGTTGCTATGCGGCTGACGAAGATTCCCTGTAAAGGAACGGGAAAGTTGCGTACATGGCAATAATTGTCGTCAGGGGTGAGCCTGACCGGGGTTAGCTGGTACGATGATCTTCCAATGGGTTATTTATAAATGAAGGAAATATCTGAGATCGTGCTGGTTCAAGCTGTTAAGTTACTAGATCGCAAAGAAACAGTTTTTTTTCAGCCCCCAAGAATTTGACTTGATCCGCTGAAATCAACACGTTAAAGTAAGGCAAAATAAAAAAGGTTTATCATTGCTGATAAACCTTTGATGCGGACCGGACGGGACTCGAACCCGCGACCTCCGCCGTGACAGGGCGGCATTCTAACCGACTGAACTACCGATCCATTCCGTAATTCCGGGTTGCAAATATATGTACAATTCATTCAAAAAAACAAATCTTTGCATAAATTTAAAAATGCTTCCGCAAACGGCCTATCATAAAACGCGCATAGCACCCACGCCCAGTGGTTTTCTACACCTGGGAAATATTCTATCGTTTGCTATCACGGCCGATCTTGCACAACGTTGTGGCGCTATCACCCTGTTGCGTATCGATGATATGGACCGCGACAGGGCTGAGAAAAATACATCGATGATATTTTTGAAACGCTCCGGTTCCCGGAGATTCCCTGGGGCGAGGGGCCCCGGGACAGCGATGCATTCCTTGAACAATATTCACAACGGCATCGGCTCAACGTTTATAATGAAGTGCTGGGGCAATTACGGCCCTACTTATTTGCCTGCAACTGCTCCCGCGCGCAAATAGCCCGCGAAAGCACAAGCGGCGCTTATCCCGGCACCTGTCTTCATAAAAGTATCCCGTTGGATGCACCGGATGTAAGCTGGCGACTGAAAACGGACGATCGTCTCCTGAAGATGAAAACTTATGATCAGGGCCCGCTCGATATAGTACTGCCTGATGATATGCAATACTTTATTATTCGCAAGAGGGATGGTTTTCCGGCCTACCAATTGTCCTCGCTGGCAGATGATATGCTGTTCGGTGTCGATCTCATTGTACGTGGCCAGGATTTGTTCGGCTCCACGGCTGCCCAGTTATTCATCGCCTCGTTGCTTGCCGGCAGCAAGTTTGCAGATACCACATTTTATCATCACGCGTTGATTAACGCGGTAGATGGCGGTAAACTTTCGAAATCCGCCGGGGCTACATCTGTACAATATTTACGCGAAGAGGGAAAATCGGCCGCAGATATTTATGAAGCAGCGGCCCGAATGCTGGGGGCGAAACAGTGCGTTCGCAATTGGAAGGAGCTCGCAGCCTTATATCATCAACTTAAATAAAAACGACCGACCAGTGATAAACCGATCGGTCGTTAAAAATAGGATCAACTAACCTCCGTCGTATGCAGAACTGCCCGGCATATCAAAGTGGGAGAAGGGCGTCGTATAATACCTCCGCGGGATGCAAAGCCTCCCGACCGGTACCATCTTTGATCTGATGCCGGCAACTCGTTCCCGGAGCTGCTACAATCACATCCGCAGCCTGTTTCCGGACGGTTGGGAATAACACCAGCTCACCGATCTTCATAGAGGTTTCGTAATGGTCTTTGTCAAATCCAAAGGAGCCAGCCATGCCGCAACAGCCGGAATTGATCACCGTTGCTTCGTAGTTTGCGGGCCATGACAACACTTTTTGCGCATAATTTACCGACGACAACGCCTTCTGATGGCAATGTCCGTGAATGATCACCTTGCGCTCATCACTGCGAAAACGATTTTTCGGAATATGGCCATTGTCCATTTCGACGGCCATAAATTCTTCGAACAACATCACTTTTTTCGACAGCCGACGGGCCTTCTCTTTTTCTTCTCCCGATAATAAATCGATGTATTCATCGCGGAACGTGAGGATCGCAGAAGGCTCTATACCAATTAACGGATACGGATCATCGATAATGGACGAAAGCAGCGAGATGTTTTTCGCCGCAATGCTTTTGGCGCGTTTTACCAATCCTTTCGATAAGTGGGTGCGTCCGCTTTCAATATGTTCGGGGATGATCACCTCGTAGCCCAGCGCCGTCAGCAGCGCTATGCAACGCATACCGATCGTTACATCATTGTAGTTGGTGAATTCGTCACAAAAGAAATATACTTTGGAGGAGAAGGTTTTACCACTTTGCTGCCGCCTGAATTTGCGGTGCCACGACTGCAGGGTAAACTTGTGCATCAACGGTACTTCCCGCTCTTCGGCCATGTTCATCATGCCTTTGAGCATGCGTGAAATGGTTTTATTGCCGAACGCGAAATTGTATAATCCCGGGGCGATGCTCGCCAGTTTGTTCAGGGCCGGGAATTCACCGATCATGCGGGCTTTCAGTGGAGTGCCGTTAATGTCGTAGTACTGTTGCAGGTATTCGGCCTTCAATTTCGATACATCTACACTCGACGGGCATTCTGCTTTACAGCCTTTGCAGGAAAGGCAGAGGTCCATCGCATGCTCAATTTCATCGTGGTTAAAGGCCTGTGATGAGTTGTCGGCAGACAGGAACTGCCGCAATACGTTGGCGCGTGCCCGTGTAGTATCTTTTTCAAAGCGGGTCGCCATGTAACTCGGGCACATTGTTCCGCCCGCGAAATGGGTTTTGCGGCAATCGCCCGAACCAGAGCATTTTTCCGCGAGCGATAAAATGCCTCCCTGCTCTGAAAAATCGAAATGCGTTTTTACGCCTGGCCCCGCCGGTAACTTTTTGAAACGGAAGGAGGTGTCCATCGGCGGCGTATCCACGATTTTACCGGGGTTCATCAGTCGCGCGGGATCCCATATCAGTTTCATCTGCTTGCACAATTCATAGCATCTTTCGCCCAGCATAAACCCAATGAACTCGCCGCGCAGCCTGCCATCACCATGTTCGCCGCTGAGGGAGCCCTTGTATTTTTTTACAATCGCCGCCGTTTTTGCCAGGAGGGTACGGAATACAATTTTACCTTCATCACTTTTTAAGTTGATGATCGGCTCCACGTGCAGCTCGCCCGCTCCGGCATGCGCGTAGTACGAAGCTTTCAGGTTAAGGCCGGACAAGGTTTCCTGCAAATCCGCAATGTAATCGGGGAGATGCTCCGGCGCCACGGCGCAGTCCTCAATGAGGTTTACGGGTTGTGCATCACCTTTAATATTTCTTAGCAGGCCAAGACCGGCTTTTCTTAAATTCCAAGCTTTGTTGATCTCCGGGCCACGCAGCAGGGGATAAGCGTATCCGAGCTGTTTGTCCTTCAGTGCATCAATGAAGGTGCTGGTCTGCGCGATGAGCTCTGCCTCACTGTTACACATAAACTCCACCATCAATACCGCCGCCGGATCGCCTTCCACAAAAAAGCGGTTCTGTTGGTGTTCCGGGTGCTCTTTGGTGAAGTTCATGATCACGTCATCCACCAGCTCCGACGCAGTTACCGGCTGCTGTACCGCAATAAGGTTCGCCAGCAGCGATTCGCGCAGGGTACTGCAATGCACGCAAACAAGGCCGTTCACCTGCGGCGGCAGATCGAGCAATTTTAGTTTTGCTTCCGTGATAAATGCGAGAGTGCCTTCACTACCGGCAATTAAATGTGCCAGGTTGAAGTCATTGCTGCCGCCATACGGCTGTGTATCTGCCAACGCATCCAACGCATAGCCGGTATTGCGCCGCCGTACATTTTTCGCCGGGTAGCCATCGTGAATGGCCTGGCGGTTCGCATCGTCTGATAATATCTTGTGTATAGATTGATAGATGTGCCCCTCGAAATTCGTTTGCGCCCGTTTGCGGGCAAATTCACCATCGGAAAGCGGGGCAAATACGGCTTCTTCTCCATTCGTCAGCACCGCGTTCACGGATAATAAGTTATCGCGCGTAGCGCCCCATACCATAGAATGCAGGCCACAGGAGTTGTTGCCGATCATGCCGCCGATCATCGCGCGGTTGGAGGTAGACGTTTCCGGGCCGAAGAATAATTTATGCGGGAGTAATAGTTCATTCAGTACATCGCGTTCCATGCCCGGTTCCACGCGTACCCATTTTTCGGTTACGTTTACTTCGAGCAGCTGGTTCATGTAGCGGCTTACATCTACTACTAATCCTTCGCCCACCACCTGCCCAGCCAGTGAAGTGCCGGCTGTACGGGGAATCAACGGAATGTTATGTTGCTGGCTGGTTTTAATCAGCAGGCTGATATCATGTTTGTTTTTCGGCAAAGCCACGCCCAGCGGATGCTCCTGGTATACGGAGGCATCCGTGGCGTAAGCCATCAGTATAGTACGGTGTAGCGAATCGTTACTATCGTAGTAAAGATCGCCCGCCAGTTGTGCTTTTAATCCGGCAAATATGTTCGGTAGTTGCTCCTTATTCATGTCCAGTCTTTTTATCGCGCGCTCATGGCATTCATGGCGTTTTTTACCGAGCCATGTTGCAGTAACAGCGATTTAGCCTCCTCGTAATCTTTGATACCCGCTTTTTCCATTAGCATCCGGATGCCCCTGTCCACCAGTTTATCGTTGGTGAGTTGCATGTTGACCATCTTATTATCCTCCACACGTCCCAGCTGGATCATCAGTGAGGTTGATATCATATTCAATACCAGTTTCTGTGCGGTACCACTTTTCATGCGGGTACTGCCCGTTACGAATTCCGGCCCCACCACCACTTCAATAGGATACTCGGCTACTTCGCTCACGGGACTGCCCGGGTTACAGGAAATGCTGCCCGTCAGTACATTATTTTCCCTGCATGACTTCAGGGCGCCGATCACGTACGGTGTGGTACCGCTCGCCGCAATGCCTACCACCACATCTTTATCGTTAATATTCCATTGTTGCAGATCTCTCCAACCTTGCGCTGTATCGTCTTCCGCATTTTCCACCGCACGCCGGATAGCCTTGTCGCCGCCGGCAATCATACCGATCACCAGGTCGAACGGCACGCCGAACGTAGGTGGACATTCGGAAGCATCCAGATGCCGAGCCGCCCGCTGGTACCTGCACCCAGGTAAAACAGGCGGCCACCGGCCAGCATTCTGTCGGCCGCGGCGAGTACAAAGGCTTCAATCGCGGGAATGGCCTGCTTCACAGCGGCGGGAACGCCCGCGTCTTCATTGTTGATGTTGGTCAGCAGCTCGTTTACGCTCATCTGCTCCAGGTGGCGGTGGTTCGAGGTCTGCTCAGTCACCTTTATAAATTCTTTTTCATGTCCCCGTGTTTCAGTTTCCTTTTAATGAAATTGCCTCTTCTTTCCCGGATATTAACATCAACCCGAGGAAGGTAATCAAACCATTGATGAACAACAGTTCCAGCCCAATCTGGAAGTCGCCGAACAGTTGTTTCTGGTATTTATCCAACACAAAGCAAAGGATAGGCGCCACAACTACGATCACTGGCACCAGCTTGTCATTCACCACTCTTTTCGTCAGAATGCCGAAGGCAAACAGGCCAAGTAACGGACCATATGTATAGCCGGCGATTTTTAATATCAACCCGATCATGCTGGGATTGTTCATCCATTTAAACACCATTACGAACAGCAGGAAGAGTACTGCAAACGACAGATGTACGATTTGCCGTGTTGTTTTCTTTTGTTTCTCGCTGAGGTTCGGATTGCGTTGTATGCCTAAAATGTCAATACAGAAAGAAGAGGTAAGCGCAGTGATAGCACCGTCCGCACTGGGGAACAGGGCCGATATCAATGCAATGATAAAGATGATGGACACCGCACCCGGCATGTATTGCAGTGCAATGGTCGGAAACAGCGCATCGCCCTTGGCCTCAATGCCGCGTGCCTCCGCAAACAGGTGCAGCAAACCGCCGAGGAACAGGAACAACAGCACTACGCCCATAAAGATCACGGCGAAGGTCATCATGTTTTTCTGGGAATCCTTCAGGGTTTTTACACTGATGTTTTTCTGCATCATTTCCTGGTCCATGCCCGTCATCGTGATAGAAATAAAGGCGCCGGCCACGATTTGTTTTAAAAAGAAGAATTTACTGGATGGGTCTGTTACGAATATGTTTGAATAACCCTTTTCCGATAAGGCTTTTGCGCCCTCTACCAGGCTAAGGTCCAGGTTGTTGAGGATATACCATACGCACACCAGCAGCCCAATGAGCATACAGGCGGTTTGTAGTGTATCGGTCCATACGATGGTTTTCACACCGCCTTCAAAGGTGTACAGCAAAATCATCAGCAATATCACTAATGCGCCCACCCAGAAAGGCAGGTTAAAGTTTTGCAGGATCGTGGCATGCAGGATGTTTACCACCAGGTACAACCTGGCCGTGGCGCCCAGTATGCGCGATAATATAAAGAACGAAGCGCCGGCTTTATAAGATGCAAAGCCTAGCCGGTTCTGTAAATAGTTATAGATGGAAGTGAGATTCATGCGGTAATACACTGGCAGCAGCACATACGCCACTACGGCATACCCAATGAGGTTACCGATAATGATCTGGAAATAGGAAAAGGATTCGATGCCCACGGTACCCGGTACGCTTACGAACGTAACACCGCTGAGCGAGGTGCCGATCATGCCGAAGGCTACCAGCATCCAGTTTGATCCGCGGTTACCAATAAAAAAGGAATCGTTGTTTGCGTTGCGCGATGTAAACCAGGCGACAACCAGCAACAGGAGAAAGTAGACGATAACGAGCGAAAATAGCAGGACTGGTGACATAATTCGAATGTTGTTGTTTTAAGTTTAGCGCTTAGCCTGTAAATATAGCAGAATAAGGATTTTTTTATCGTTTCAATACAGCTTGATAAAATATGTCCAGCGCCAGCGGGCGAATGTTCACCTTGGCAGGACCGTAAGTTTTGCCGTCATCCGGGTACACCCGGTTGGTCAGGCATATGTAAATCAGTTCGTAACGCGGATCTACCCACAAATGTACCCGTGTAACCGCTGTGCCCGTAAGATACGTTGGATGCAAGCCCGCTGCTGCTGGGTAAGTTGGCGGCTACCTTCGCGAAACCCAGTCCACGACCGCTCACTTTCGATTGTGCCGATGTGAAGAGCGCTACGGTAGCCGGTTTGTAATATTGGGTACCACCATATGATCCCTTATTCAGTAACATCTGGTATAAAATTGCGAGATCGTTCGCGTTCGAAAATAACCCGGCATGTCCTTCCACCCCACCGGCCATGGCAGCTCCCGGATCATTTACGTATCCCTGCACCAGCATATTCCGGAACCAGTTGTCATTTTCGGTGGTAGGCACAATGCGATCAACCGGGAAACGGCGGCGGGGCAAAAAGCCCATTGTCTGCAGGCCCAGCCGGGCGTACAGTCCTTCCGACAAATGCGTTTGCAGCGGCTCGTGCGTGATGTTTTCCACCACTTCCTTCATCATATACATGCTCACATCGCTGTATACATATTTGCCGCGCGTGGTAACGGGCGATTGTAAAGTTACCGGCCACATCACATCTTCGAAATAGTTTTTGCGCAGGTAATAACCATCGGCCACCGCGGTAGGGTAGGCGGCGGAAGAATCTCGGCTCATGTCGCCCGGCTGCAGTTTTTCGTAAAATTTGATGTACGGCGTGTAGCCCGCTTCATGCAGCAGTGCCTCTTTTATTTTGATATCTTGTTTGTCTTTGATGCTGCGTGTCGCGGCCACGTATTTGCTGATCGGGTCGTTGAGGCGCAGGCTGCCTTTGTCGTATAACTCCATTACCACCTGTGTGGTAGCGCTCACTTTGGTCACCGACGCCAGGTCGAATATATCATCTGTCCTTACGGGTCGTGCATCGTTTTTATAAGTGTGATGGCCATAGGCTTTATGGAAAATCACCTGCCCGTTTTTTACGAGCAGCACAACTGCGCCCGGCGCCGAATGAGCAGCGATGCCCGCGTTCACTACTGAGTCGATGCGGTTTAGCGCTGTGCTGTTCAGTCCAACCGCTTCGGGTGTGCTGTAACCCAGTCTTGTTTTTTTGTGTTGATGCCGGCGCCCTTTGCGAAATGACCTTCTGCAGCGGTAAGGCGCCCGGTCGCCGCAATGCCGCCATAGATCAATTGTGCGGCAGCGGCGGCGGTAGTCGTGTTGTTTTCCTGGTGCCAGATCACCGGCGTTTGCAGGTCCGGCAGTGCGGACAGGCTCGCGCCGTTTAACGAGATAACGGTCTGGCGGTTGCTGTTCATATCTTTCAGAAAGCCCGCCAGCGTTGGGGTAATATTAGTATGGATGCGGATCACCAGCAGGTTGAAAAACTTCAGCTGGTCATATAACTCCGGGGTAATCGAGTCAACATAAAAGAGGTAATGGGTTGATATTTTTGCGCAATACTGTCAAAAACGGCCGCCTGTTCGTCTCCGAAATGCAGCACCGCTGTCCGCACATCGCGCAGCTCGCCCAGGGGCAATTGCTGGTTGGGATTGCGCAACAATACAGTTTCCGCCTTTTGCGCAGGCGCAACGTGGAAAGCCAATAGTAACAGTATGGTCAGGTATCGCTTCATCTTACTGTAATAACCCCGGCAGCTTTCGCTACCGGGAGCCCGTTGTGTTAAATAGCCGGATCGGCAGGTGTATTCGTGTTATTGAGTCGTTCCTGGTCTGGGTAAGGATAGAAATTCCTGTTCCTTTCAAAAGTTACAGGCACCGGGTTTACATTGGTCGGCGGTTGCGGACGGCCAAAACGGCGGCTGTCCTCGAGGCGCAGTCCCTGCATAAACAGTTCGGCACTGCGCTGCTTGTAAACTTCGGTCAGTAACGCATCGGGGGTCAAAGGCCCGGTATAGGCCGGCAATCCCGGGTACACATTGAACGGATCGCCACTTGTCTGCGTACGCACCGCGTCGATATGCGTTTTAGCAGTATTCAGGTCGCCGCCGCTGCGGATGATCGCTTCTGCTTTTAACAGGCGCACCTCATCGGGCATGTATACCGGGATAGATTTATCCAAAGCGTCAAAAAATCCCTTCACTGTTTTTAATGTTTCGCCGCCTACTACCACATCGGGCGTAGCCAGGTAAAACGCCAGCCTGCCATCGTTTGCCTCATATAAACCGGCCGGCAAGCCAAAATTGGCGCGGGGTTTAAAGTTAGCAGACAGTATGATCTGTGTGTAGATCGGGTTTTGGCTGTTTACGTTATAGTCAAAAGTAGATTTGGTGGCCAGGTTTACCAGGTTGGCTGCCGCCAGCGATTGCGGGTAGCGGCCCAGCATCATATTGATACGCGCCCGGTAAGCATTGATGCAATCAAGCAATATAAAGTTGCTGCCCAGTACACGTGAGTTGAATTCTGCAGAAGGCGGATTCGCAGCAAGCGCCGTCGCAGCATCATCCAGCAGTGTGATGGCCTGTTCCAGCGCCACCGTTCTTGTTACAAAAGGCATATTGCCACTCACGGAAGTCGTTGTCGGAAACTGTTCGTAAGCCGTTGCCAACCCGGAAATGGTCATCGCTTTGAACAGTGAGCCAAACGCCACCAGCCCGGTTTGCGTAGGCAAATCATCGGCTACCACCTGTTTCGAGTGCGTGATCAGGTTATCGGCCATACCCATTGCGCGCAGCATGGCGGTCCACAGGTTTAATATGTTTGCATTAAAAGTGGGCAGCGAGGTGCCGCCGGCTTCCAGTTCCGGGACATTGGTAAAGGTAGAAACGCCTTTCAATTCGCGGGTGGTAACGCCCGGGCCGTTAATGAGGTTTTGCATGCAGCCTTGTGAATAGAACTGCTTCAACCCGACAGCCAGCGTAAACATGCCTTCGCGGCTGGTGATGATCTGGTCTTCAGTTGGACCGTTCGGGTTGCCGTAATCGAGTTTACAGCTGCCTGCGCTGAGCACGGCGGCGGTAATACCTATATATATAGCTAACTTTTTCATGTTTTTGCGTTTAATCGTTCCGGTTAGAAATTCACATTAAGGCCAATCTGGAAAGTTTTTGGCAGTGGTACTTCCACGAAGTCGAAACCTCTCACCGCGTTGTCCTGTCCCGCCGCATTGATCTCAGGATCGAAGCCGCTGTAATTGTCGATGGAAATCAGGTTTCGGCCGGAAAGTACCACCCGCAGGTTTTTGAGCCTGCCCGCTTGCGGCGTTACCTGGTAGGACAGGGAGAGTTCGCGCAGTTTTACAAAGTCGCCTTTTTCTATCCAGTTTTCGAAGATGGAGAACAGGGCTGCGCTGGTACCTTTAGGCACTTCACCTTTCAGTTCTGCTTCGTAGCCTTTCAGTCCGCCGTAGTTGGCGTTGTCGCCTACACGTTTGGTGAAGTTGAATACATCGAAGCCGAGCATGCCATCCCACTGCATCCGCAGGTTGAATTTCTTATAGCTGAGATCATTGATCCGAGGATACGATATGTTTCGGGTTGGGATCACCAATCACTTTACTGAGGATGGTGCCGCTGGGCTGCCCGTTTGCATCGCGCTGCGCGGTGTAAGTGCCATTAGGGCCTTGTGTACCACGCTCTCTTTGCGGCAGGCCGCCGGCGGTCAGCAACAGTGAGCCATCTGCATTACGTGCATAAAAGGTGCTGTAGAAAGCGCCGAGCGGATATCCGTTCACGGCAGCCACCTGGCCAAACCCACCCGCGAAAGGCAGGATGCCATTGCCTTCCACGCCATTGATCACGTTTTTGTTATGTGTATAGCCAACAGTGGTGATCCAGGTGAAGTCTTTGCTTTGTACCGGAACGCCTTTCACCATCAGTTCAATACCTTTATTCGTCATCACGCCCACGTTCTGGAAACGGTTGTTGAAAGACGTGCTGGGCGCCAGTGTACGATTCAGGATCATGTCCTTGATGTCTTTGTTGTAGTAGCTGAACTCAATGCTCAAACGATCTTTGAACATCGAGATGTCTGTTCCCACTTCAAATTCACGTTGTCTTTCCGGTTGAATGGTCGTATTACCCAATTGCGCGCTGGAAATATAGCCGATTACACCACTGTAGTTTACAGGGTTGTATAAGGTGTAACGATCATAAGCGCCAATCGCGGTCAGGTTACCTGATTCGCCCCAGGCAGCACGGATTTTCACGGAAGGGATGATATCACTCAGTTTGGAGTCGCGCCAGAAGTCTTCTTCAGAAAGCAAATAAGAACCGCTCACTTTCGGGTAGAACTGCCAGCGGTTGTCTACGCCATAAACCGATGAAGCATCCAGCCTGGCAGCGCCAGTCAGGTAAAGTTTATCAAACAGGCCGATGGTTTCCTGCAGGTAGCCGCCCATGATAGAACGTTCGGAGCGATTCTCTGTAACTGTAGCAGTACCGTTATTTACTGTTTCGCCGAAGGAGCCCAGTTGCTGCGCTTTCGCCACCATCGTGTTCTGTCGGTCGTATTGCATCGTACCACCTAAACCAGTAGTAGATTCCAGCCAGCTGTTGATTTGCTTCCGATAGCTCATCGTCAGGTCGTTATTGGTCTGCAGCACCATAGCGTTTGCCGTTTGTGACAAACCGCCATTGTAAGTGGGTGTCGTGTTCCGTGGCGGAATGTATGCGGTAGATAATTGGCTGTAGTTGTCCGGCCAAAAACATAGTCAATATTCAACCCTTCAATAGGTTTCGCATTTAATTGCACGTTACCGATAAAGCGGTTTACTTTCTGTTTGAACTTAAACCGGTCGATCGCCTCCAGCGGATTCGTTCTCAGCAAAATGGCCGTGGGAGCGAGCGATGGGTAAATGCCCGACACCGGGTTTTTATACGGGCTCACGTAGTTGTTCGCAAAAATAAAACCGGTCAGCGCGCCGTATGCTTCGGTGATACCACCATTGGGAATCTCGTTACTGCCGCTCAGCGTATAGTTGGCGCCGGCGCTCAGGGTAAATATTTTTCCTATTTTTTGTGAAACGTTTACCCGTAAACCGTTGCGGTTAAAGTTGGTGTTTTTGATGATCCCTTCATTGTAAAAATTAGAAAGGCCCACATAGTATTTAGTGGTTTCGGTACCGCCGGCAACAGATAAGGAATTGTCGGTGCCGATCCCGGTATGGAAAATATCGTCCTGTAGTCGTACCGCTGTACCGCCGTTTTGCTCGTATCCGTTACGGTCGCATTGTTAAAGCGGAACGGGTATTCGTTGTATTCGAGTTTTTGCGGATGCTGTTGGTGCGGAACGATGTATTAAAGGAAATCTGCGGCGCGCCGGTTTTCCCTTTTTTTCGTGAAGATCTGCACGACGCCGTTACTTGCGCGCGACCCGTAAATCGCCGATGCTGCGGCGCCCTTGATTACTTCGATGCGGTCAATGTCTGCCGGGTTCAGGTCTACCAACCTGTTTTGCGTGTAACCACCTAAGTCGATCAGTTGTTTGGAGTCATTGTTCACGATCACGCCATCCACGATGTACAGCGGATCGGAGCTGCCCACGATCGAACTGGGGCCGCGCAGCCGGACAGAAATGCCGCCCGCCGGGTTCGGAGTTCTGGCTGATGGTGGCGCCCGCCACCTTACCCTGCAATGCACCGTCGATGCCCGTTGCCACACTGTTCTGAATGTCTTTCGACGAAACGGTGGAGATGGCGTTTGTAAGTTTCTTTTTTGAAGTGGCAACAACGTTACCGGTAACGACTACTTCGTCGAGCCCCAGAATGTCTTCTTCCAATTGCGTATCCGGGGTGAATGTTTTCGTGGCGCCGACTTCAATTTTTTTCTCTACGGGTTTGTATCCCGTACTCGTAAAAATTACCACATAACTGCCATCCTTTAGGTTGGTATTGATTTCGTACCTGCCATTTACGTCCGTAAATGCGCCGGTGGTGGTATTGCGCACCTGCACTGCAATGGTAGGTAGTCCCTTCCCATCCGTGCCCGTTACGGTGCCGGAAATCCGAACTTGTGCGTAGGTAAACAGGGATGCCAGTTGCAAGACCAGCGCAGGAAAAAAGAATTTTCCCTTTAGCCGCCCGGACAATAAAGATGTTCTCATAAACCCAGTTTTTAATGTGAAGAAATGGATCGGTTGGTGCTGCTCACTTGTTCATATATACTTCAGATTACTTCGATGCCCGCAGTGTGGTATGGCTGCAGGAGTTCATCGCCCGGGTCTAACTCGGTAACCAGGGTTTGAATGTTGGAAATGCCGCATACTTTGATACGTTGCGCGGTGTTTAGCTTTTCACTGATAGATAGGGAAGCCACGCGGTCCGACGATTCAACCATCGCCTTTTTTACCTCTACCACTTCCCAGTCATTATCGGTGATGCCGTGTTTAGTGTCTATTGCATTCGTGCCCGTGAAACAGAGGTCTGCCCTGATGCCCTGTATTCTCGAAACCACACTTCCGCCGAT
Organism: Chitinophaga sedimenti; assembly: GCF_023156195.1. Taxonomy (GTDB): domain Bacteria; phylum Bacteroidota; class Bacteroidia; order Chitinophagales; family Chitinophagaceae; genus Chitinophaga; species Chitinophaga sedimenti. The sequence continues at coordinate 3,472,656 of NZ_JAKUKA010000001.1, read as the reverse complement.
AGAAATCTGCGAATTTTTCGAAATTTTATCTCCTATAAATATGACTTCAATATTCGGATGGTGAATGTATTCATAAGCGGCCGGCAAGCTCACGGTGATAAAGGTCGCGGTAAGTTCCGGTGGTAAAGATTTTGCCAGTTCTATGATCGTGGTGCCGCCGGAAGTGAGGATGAACATGCCATCTTTTATCAACCTGCAGGCCTTTGTAGCAATACGTTTTTTACTATCCAGTGCATATACATGGTCTGATGCTATGGAAAGGTGGAATGACTTTGATAATGCACCTCCATGGGCTTTGATCAGTTTTCCAAGCTTCGCCATCTCGTTCAGGTCACGCCGGATCGTGTCTTCCGAAACGCCCATCTGCTGACTCAGATCAACAGAAAGTACCTTGTTATGCAGGTTTACCTGGTGTAAAATGAATGACTGCCGCTCCTTTTTAAGCATAAGCGAATCTGATTTTGGCTCTCTTACAAACTTACTTTATTTTTCATAAAAACGCAAAAAGTGCATATTTTTACTTCAATACCTGTAGAAAGCTGCAAATATTCTTCCTCCCAACGTTAAAACATGCAATATGAATAAACAGATCGCTCAGCTCTATCACATCGCCGGAAAAAGTGAAAGGTTTATCATTGGGTTGATGTCGGGAACTTCTGTAGACGGACTTGATGTAGCGCTATGCCGCTTCGTGGGAACGGGAATGGATACGCAAACCGAACTGCTTGATTTTGAAACGGTGTCGTATGGTGAGGACTATAAAAACGAGATCGCTTCTGTCTTCTCCAAAAAGCAGGTCGATCTTGAAAAGCTAACCTTGCTCAATGGCTGGGTGGCACAGCAGCACGCGGCTATTATATTACAGTGCCTGCGAAAATGGAACCGGCAGCCTGCGGAAATTGACCTGGTGGCGAGCCACGGACAAACGATTTTTCACGCGCCCAAAAGTTTGCACAAACAAGCAAAATTCGGCAACGCTACCTTGCAGATTGGCGATGGAGATCATATGGCGGGCAGTACCGGCATCATTACCCTAAGCGATTTCCGGCAAAAACATATTGCAGCTGGTGGCGAAGGCGCGCCGCTGGCAGCTTACGGGGACTACCTCATCTTCTCAAAAAAGATGAAAACAGGATTATGCTGAACATTGGCGGTATTGCCAACTTTACGTTCCTGCCTGGCAGTCTTGATGCGGATGCGGTATTTTGCAGCGATACCGGTACCGGCAACACGCTCATGGACGCCTACATGCGCAAGCATTTTCAATTATATTTTGATGAAAATGCCGCAGTAGCCATGGGAGGTATTGTTCATCGGGCATTGCTCGCCGCACTCAAAAACAACGCGTTCTTTCAACAGCCGTTCCCCAAAACCACCGGCCCGGAGTTATTTAATACCGCCTATCTGGAAAATGCCCTGCAAACCGCTAACGCCGGGAATTTATCACATGCGGATGTAATGGCCACCCTCAACCGATTCTCCGCCGAAACGATTGCTGAAGCCATAAAAGCAGTAACCGATGAGGGTAAAGGGTTCCATTTCTACGTAAGCGGCGGTGGGATGCACAACCCTTTACTGATGCGCAACCTGGCCGAGTTACTGCCCGGCTGTACTTTCAAAAGCACTAAAGAACTGCATATCAACCCCGACGCTAAAGAAGCGGTTTTGTTTGCCGTGCTGGCCAATGAAGCCATCTGCGGTGGCTCCGTTAACTTCGGTAAAGGCCGCAATGGCATCCCGAACGTGTCGATGGGCAAAATCAGTTTCCCGGGATAAATACTTAAACTATCACCATTTTTCGGTCGCTGCCAGTCTAGTTTTGTATCAACAAAAAAGAAAAAAGATGGCATTAAATAAGATTGCACTCGTAACCGGCGCCAGCCGGGGATTAGGAAAGAAATGGCGCTCAGTCTCGCCAACAACGGGTTGGATGTAGTGATTACTTACAACAGCAAAAAGGAGGAAGCTGATGCCGTAGTAGCGCAGATCCGTGGCACTTGGACGCAAAGCAGCTGCCCTGCAACTCAATGTAGGGGAGGTAAAGGGCTTCGATGATTTTTTCAGTACACTTAAAGCCACATTGGAGGCTACTTTCCAGTCCAAAACCTTTCATTACCTGGTAAACAATGCCGGTATCGGCATTCATGTGCCCTTCGCTGAAACTACCGAGGAGCAGTTCGATACCCTGCTGAATATCCAGTTTAAAGGAGTGTTTTTCCTCACGCAGAAGGCCTTGGCCCTGCTGGAAGACGGTGGCGCGATCGTAAATGTATCGACAGGGCTGGCGCGTTTCAGTCTGCCCGGTTATGCAGCGTACGCGTCCATGAAGGGCGCCATTGAAACGCTCACCCGCTACCTGGCGAAAGAACTCGGTCCGCGTAAAATCCGCGTGAACGCGATTGCCCCTGGTGCTATTGAAACTGACTTTGGTGGCGGTGTGGTGCGCGATAACCAGCAGGTAAATGCGCACATCGCTTCCCAAACGGCTTTAGGGCGTGTGGGATTGCCCGACGATATTGGCGAAGTGGTAGCCTTTTTGTGCAGTGATGCTTCCAAATGGGTTACTGCACAGCGGCTGGAAGCCTCAGGAGGTATGTTTCTGTAGAAATCTTTTCAGGACCGGCCGCAATGGCCGGTTTTTTTTTGATAAATGGCGATAAGTTTTTGGCGGAAATTGTCTTTAAGATGTATTAACAGGTGTGCATCGTCTCACTTGTTAACTTTATGGCCGGTGATATTTTACCGGAATATAGCCAACTTTATCTTTCATTAATCAGAAAACTATCAACCGCATGCTGAAACGCATCTTTTTGGCAACCATGCTTGTGCCTGCCGTAGCCTCGGCTCAAACCGGCACCTTCACCATTACAGGAAATATCGGCAAACTGGACAAACCTGCAAAAGTATATATCGACTATACCAGTGATAATGGCAAAGGCGGCGAGGATTCTGCCGTATTGGTAAACGGTCAGTTCAAACTGACTGGCAAACTCGTGGGTAACGCGTCTGCGCGGCTCGCACTCGATCACGAAGGCAAGGGTAAAGGGTTTTCCGTTTACTCACCTGGTGCAGACGTGATCTATTTTTATTTCGGAGCAGAGAATGTGAAGATCGCTTCCAAAGATTCATTGTACAACGCCACTTTCTCCGGTTCTAAAGTTTACAACGAATTTGTAGCATATAAGAAATACATCGGCGGCAGCATTATGGAATTGAGCAGGGATTACCAGCAGGCATATATGGAGGCATCCGACGAAGATAAACGCGATGCGGAATTCATGCAGGCGATGAACAGCCGCTTTGAGGCAAGGCGTAAAGCGCGTGCAGAGAAAGTGTTGGAATTCGCTAAAAATAATCCAAAATCCTACTTCGCATTAGCAGGTCTTTCCGAGCTGGCAGATAAAGGTAATGCCGCTGTTACCAAACCAATCTGGGACGCACTGTCAAAAGAGCTGAAGGCGACCGACATGGGTAAGGAGCTCGGTCTGCGCATGGCATCCATCAATATCACTAAAGTAGGACAACCTGCGCCCGCGTTCACACAGAACGATGTGGACGGCAAACCTTTGGCGTTGGCCAGTTTAAAAGGAAAAGTGGTGCTGATCGATTTCTGGGCCAGCTGGTGCAGCCCTGCCGCGCCGAAAATCCCAATATGCTGTCGCAATATAAAATCTACAAAGACAAGGGTTTCGAAATTCTTTCTGTGTCGCTCGATTCAGATAAAAAGGCATGGGTAAAAGCGATAGAAGAAGATAAGCTGCCCTGGCTGCATGTATCTGACCTGAAAGGCTGGAGCAACGAAGTTGGCCGCCTGTATGGTGTGCGTGGCGTTCCCACCTGCTACCTGCTCGATAAAGAAGGTAATATCATTGCCACTGATGTAAGGGGCGAAAAACTGAACGAGAAACTGAAGGAAATTTTCGCCAACTAATATCAATATGAAGAAAATCGGGCTGATCGCCTGCCTGGCGTTGTGTGCCACAACTGCCCGCAGCCAGCAATTTGATATAAAAAGTACGATGCCGCCATGGCGACCGTACTGCAAAAGGCTTACCCGGCCAGCGTTCGCATGTGGGGGCTGGATACATCTACGCATAAGCAAATGAGCGCGCAGTTTAGTGGTGTGGTCGTGAGCGCCGATGGTTACATTCTCACAGCCGCGCACACTACTACACCGGGTTTCACGTACCTGGTGATGTTCCCGGATGGCAAAGAAGCCATTGCTCAAGCATTGGGGAAAATTGAAATGGCGGAAGACCGCACTGTGCCGGACGTGTCGATGATGAAAATTCTTACACCCGGTACCTGGCCGCACGCAGAAATGGGCTACACAACTTCTTTAAAGGAAGATGAGCCCTGCGTAAGCATCGCTTACCCGGAAAGTCTGAACCAACGCTTGCCGACCTTACGCTTCGGTCGCATTGTAAACGCGCACAATGAAAAAGGATTTATTCAATCCACCTGTCTGATGGAGCCCGGTGATTCCGGTGGACCATTGTTCGATCTGCTGGGCCGTGTAATTGGCATTCATAGCGCGATTACAAACGGGGAGCAATATAATTTCGAAGTGCCGGTGGAGTTATATCGCAAATACTACATGGCATTACGGGAAGCAAAAAAATTCAATTCACTGCCGGAACAGTCCGAAAAGGTGGATGCTGATCCCCAGGCCACCGCTATTCAAAGCTGGCCGCAGTTAAAGGACCTGAAGGCCGCTTTCACGCAAGCCGATGCCCGCCTCACACAATATTGTGTGTGGATCAGCGGCGGCGGTAAAAAAGCGCAGGGCGCCATTTTCTCTGTTGGCAGCCAGACGTACATCGTGAGCAAAAGCTCGCAGGTAAGCGACGCTGCTTCGGTATTTTACGGTAAAAAACAATTGGAAGCCAAGCTGCTGGCCCGTGAACGGGAAACTGACCTCGTGCTGTTCCAGCTCAAAACGCCGTTAAAAACCGGTATCGTTACTACTGCAACGCCGGTCGCCATTGGTAAATTGCTGCTGTCGCCGCTTGCGGAGCGGTCCGCGGTAGTAAGTGTGGCGGGCAGTCAGCCGTTTAGTTTGCCGAAGTTCTACAGCGCCGGTTTTTTAGGCGCTTCTGTTCCGTACAAACAAGGCCCCATGCGCTTTAGCATGGTACGTCCTTCTTCTCCGGCAGGCATTAATGGTTTGCAGGAAGGAGATGAGGTGGTTGCCATGAACGGTGTAACTATGCAGAAGCCTGAAGACTATGGCGCTACCCTGCAGCAACTATGGCCGGGCGATACGGTATTAATGCAGCTGAAACGTGGCGATAGTGCATACTCCAGCCGCATCGTTCTGGCAGAAAAAGTGCAGCAGCCACCTTCGGGGCATCCGGCGGAGTCATTCCCCGGTGGTAAGAGCTTCCGTCGCGACGGTTTTAACGCCGTGTTTGCGCATGATGCTATCCTGCAACCGGAAGATTGCGGTGGGCCGGTGTTTGACACGGACGGTAATTTTAAGGGCATTAACATCGCTAGGTTTAGCCGCACGAGCAGCCTGGCCATCTCTGCCGATGAGGTGTTTCGCTTTATTAATGAAAAAAGCGCCCGTTAATTAACAGGCGCTATGGTATATAACGCGTTCATCGAAAGATGGACGCGTTTTTTATGCTTCCAGCGAATTGAGCGCGGCCAGCGCCTGGTCTGGCGACTGGCGATATAATTGATAGATGTCGTTGGTCAGGCCACTGCGAACATTGAAGTTGTTTTCCTGTACGGCTTTCAATATATCGTTCGCTACCACTTGCGGCGAAAGTTTGGGACTGTCGAAATCTTTCACAAGATCTGTATCTACCAATGGCGGAAATACTTCATATACCTGTATTTGGGGAGCACTGCGCTGCAACGCCACCCGCAATGATTGAGAATAGCTGTGCAAGGCAGCTTTGGTCGGACTGTAAGTCGGCAATACCAAACTTGGCAGGTATGATACCACCGATTGAATATTGATGATGGCCGCCTCTTTACTTTCCTTCAGCACCGGGAGAAATTGTTCAATCACATTTAATACGGAGAAGTAGTTGATCTCCATTTCATACCGGGCGTTCTGCACCACCGGCTCGCCTTGTAAAAGCTGGTAAGCCACACCAGTGCCAGCATTGTTTACAAGAATGTCAAGACCGCCCTGTGCTTTAACTTTCTCTGCGAGCTGTGCTACTGCTGTTTCATTTGTAATATCGGCCACGATATAAGTGGTATTGGGAAGGCTTGCTGCCGCGGTTTTCAGGCGTTCCTCCGTACGGCCCACCAGTATCAGTTTGTTGCCGTTGCCCGCAAATGCTTTGGCGATCGCATAGCCGATACCCGATCCGCCGCCTGTTACAAGAATACTTTTGTTTTGTGTTTTCATGATTGCCTTATTATTAGACCGTTCGGTCTTTTCGTTTTTAAAAATAATAGACCGATCGGTCTATACAGTGAGAAAAAAATTATTTGAGATGATCTGTGATTTCCTTTTTAAGCAGGTCTGTAACAACGCGAACCTGTTTGCTGTTGCCGGTCATCCTCGTAGCCCACATTGCGCCTTCAATCATACAAAAAGCTTTAATGGAGAATGTTTCTGCGTCGAACCCCTTTTTAAACTCGCCGGTCTCGATGCCCTTTTTTACCAGTTTGGACATACGCGCCTGTGTAGCTGCGATAGCCTTACTTATTTGCTGTTTGATTTCGGGGTTGGTATCGTCTGCTTCCACGCCGAAATTAAGCATAGGGCAGCCGAACGCATTTTCGGCCGTTGCCTGCGATTTATAAAATTCCAGTAGCTCGAAGAGTTTGTCTTTGCAGGCAGTGTGATCGGCCAGCCGGTGGTTGAGTGTCGTATCGATACGCTCCAGGAGATAGTCGAGCGACAGGGCGCAGATTTCCTCCTTGCTTTCGAAATTGCCATAAATGCCGCCCTTCGCCATTTGCGTAGCCTCCATAATATCACTGATGGAAGTGCCGGCCATTCCCTTGCGGTTAATGATCGGTGCCGCCTTCTCAATAATAAACTGTTTGGTACGTTCTGCTTTGTTCATGACGATACAAAAATAGACCGATCGGTTTATTTTGCCAAATAATTCTTTTCAACCTGATTTATGGGTTGGGGAACATTTAGCGGCATAATTGTTCCTTATATTTTGTTTTATCTTGATAATTAGATAATTATAGCTCCGCAATACATTGCTAATGCGCATTTTAACGCCCGCCATTCAAAAAAAAGTTTTCGGGCTTGTAAGTAATTTCTTCAAATTGCCTGTCTTTAAGTGCAGCGGCGGTTATCCCCCGCGGCCTACTTAAACCACGTGAAAGAAGGTATAAAAACGATGAATCCCAGCCAATCGGATCATATCAGGGAATTGCAAATGCAGATTGCACGTTATGGAGATGAACAGGCCTTTGCGGCTTTGTTCAGACTGCTGTACGACCGGCTGTTGCGCTTTTGTGTGCAATATGTGGGATCGCACGAGGCAGGAGAGGAGATTGTTTCGGACGTTTTCGTGAAAATCTGGAACCGCCGGGCGGAGTTACAGGAGGTGGATAATCTCGAGGTGTACCTGTTCGTGGCGGTGAAAAATCATTCGCTTAATTACCTGGAGCAGTATTCTTCGCTCCGTATTACGCCGCTGGACAGCGGTTTTTCTCAACTGACGGCCTCCGCCGATCCTGAAAAGGATATGGAATGGAAGGAGATGCTCTTAAAGCTGGACGGCGAGATTAATCGTTTGCCCGAGCAATGCCGGCGGGTATTTAAGTTAATTAAGGAAGACGGGTTTAAGTATAAAGACGTGGCGGCGATTCTTAACATATCGCCACGCACGGTGGAAACCCAGTTGTTCCGGGCTATCCGGCGACTGACTGAGGCCATTGGTCCGCTGGTGCCCTTAAAAAAGGTCCTGGTAATATGAAGCCGCCAATCATCCTGTTGCTCTCTCTTTTTCCTTTCTGGATGTAGAAATATTTTTTTTTAAACCTGTACGTAATTTCTTTTTTCTGCCTGTCCTAATTGCGGACAACAGCTCACAATTATATGATGAACGAAGAACAATTCATTTCAATGGTCGCCAGGAAACTGGCCGGACAGGCCACTGCGGAGGAATTGCTGGAGCTGGAAGATCTGTTGCGGAGCGATGAGCGCATGCGTGCGCAGTTCCAGTTGTTACAGCAATACTTTACGGCATCTTCTGCGCACCGGGCGGCAAATACCGAACAGGCGCTGGAACGTACGCTCCGGAAAATACGCGGTGATCGTGAGGGAACTCCTGCACCACGCGTACTGCGCTGGCGATGGATGGCTGCTGCGGCCGTGCTGACGGGCGCTATTGTTGCCGGCGTGAACTTCTGGCCCAAAGGCAATATGAAGCGTCAAATGGTCGCTGTTACAACGGATACCAGCCAGTGGTTAAGCCGCCAGAACGGGAAAGCTACCCGCGCGGTGATTGAACTGGCCGATGGCAGTAAAGTGTGGCTGAATGCGGATAGTAAATTGCAATATCCACCGGTATTCGGGAAGAACAGCCGCGAAGTATACCTCACAGGTGAAGCGTTTTTTAACGTGGTGGCCGGGGCCGACAGGCCTTTCGTCGTACACCTGTCGCAGGGCATGGTGAAAGTATTGGGCACCTCTTTTAATGTGCGGGCATATGAAAATGAACCCGTACAAACCTCCGTAACAACGGGTAAAGTCGCTTTTATTCCCAGAACTGCGGATAAGCAGGATACTATTCTGATAACGGCCGATGAAAAGGTAACCTACCGGGCTACGAGCGGTGACCTCACCAAGGTTGTCACATCTGCCGAAGATGAAAAGGCATGGACGGAAGGCCGCCTGGTGTTTAAAGATATAGCGCTGGAAGACATTTGCCTGGAACTGGAACGGACCTTTGGCAAAAAAGTGCAGTTCGCATCCGATGAGCCGCGAAGCTTCCGGCTTACAGGCGCCTTTAAGGATAACAACCTGCAGGATATTTTGTATTACCTGTCCCGGTCAAAGCCATTCCGGTACGTCATTACCGACAGCCTGGTGATGATCAGCAAATAAACACGTTTGAAAACATATACAATCAACGCTTCTTAAAAATCAACTGCAAAAAACGTTATGAAAAGACCGCTACCGAACAAGGGGCTTTTCCGTTCGTTGTGTTCCGCGTTTATGGCCAGCCTGCTGATAGTTGGCGTGGCAGAACTGAAAGCACAGCAGACCTATGCCGCAAGCACCATCCGTGGCGCGGCGCCCAGACAACAGGAAAAGGAAACTCCCAAACCACTTGAAAGAAAAATCAGCCTCCGGGTAAAAACGCGCGCCTGGCCGAAGTGCTGGAGAAAATTGAGCAGCAAACGCCCTATGTGTTCGTGTTTTCGAACGACGATATCAGCGCGGCGCAAAAGATTTCATTAAATGTAAAGGACAAATCGCTGGAAGAGGTGTTGTCGATGGTATTGTCGCCACTAGACATCCGCTTTGAACTGATCAGCGATAAAATCATTTTGAAACCGGGAAACGAACCCGCCGCAACGCTTTTTCAGCAGGGAACCGTGGCCGTGAAAGGTCGGGTGGTAAGCGATAACGGCGAAGGTATTCCCGGAGTAAACATCCGCCTGCAGAGTAATCCAAGCATTGGTACCGTAACCAATGAGGAGGGTTACTTCACCATCAATATTCCGTCGACAGACATGAATGGCACGCTGCTTTGCACGTCTGTAGGGTTTTCGCCCGCAACGATCGCCATCAACGGGCGTACCAGCCTGACTGTGCTGATGGGCAACGACAAAAAGACCTGAGTGAAGTGGTGATCACCGCTTACGGTTCCCAGAAAAAGAAACAGGTAACCGCAGCGATCAGCACCATCTCTACAAAAGATATTGAAGGAAGGCCCGTAACGAATATGTTCCAGGCTTTGCAGGGGAATGCACCCAACCTTACGCTGCAGCAGGCTTCTGCCGAGCCAGGTGCGGGGATGACATTAAACATTCGTGGCGTGGGCTCTTTAACCGGTAATGCGCCGCTGATCATTATCGACGGTGTGCAATCGGGTAACGATGGTTTACAGAACCTGAATCCCTACGATGTGGAAAGTATTTCCGTGTTGAAAGATGCGGCGTCTTCCGCGATCTATGGTTCACAGGCGGCAAATGGTGTTATCTATATCACTACTAAAAAAGGTAAACAGGACCAGGCGCCACAGGTAGTCTATAACGGTATGTATGGCTGGCAGATGCCAACGGCCCTGCCCCGCCAGGTAGAAGGCTGGCAATACATGACGCTGAAGAACGAGGCGCTCGTGAACTCCGGTAAAACGCCGCAGTACGCCCCCGGCGATATTGCCGCCTGGAAACAACGCGGCTCCGAGCCCGCTTACCTCGACGAAATGATCCGCGATTTTACACCGCAACAAAATCATAGTCTGAATGTAACCGGTGGCGGTAAAAACAGCAGCTACCTGTTATCATTGGGTTATATCAACCAGGGAAGCATGTTGCATAACAGCCACCTGCCCGATAACCTGGAGCTGAATTACAAACGCTATAACGCCCGTGCAAATGTATCCGTAGACCTGAGCAAGTGGGTGAAAGCGAGTGTAAACCTGGCTTACAGCAAATCCAACTTCAATAAACAAAGAGCGGATATCGGCTTCCTGATCCGCGATGCGATGCGTACACCACGTATTTATGCAATCAAGGATTCCCTCGGTAATTATGTGGTGCCGGCTTTGAACAGTAACAACGTGTTCGCACAGCTGGAGTATGGTGGTTATAACCGCACAGACCGCGATAACCTCCTGGGTGGCCTCGATGTTACCATCACACCGGTGGAGCATTTTAAGATCAACTTTAATGCTTCCGGTAATTACACGATCAACACCGGTACCGGTCGTCAGAATAAGTATACGTATGCGCCGTATTATACAACGGCTAACCCGCCGATTTACAACCAGTATGACGCAACGGCTTTCAGAGACCTGACAACAAACGTTTACGCCACTGCCGAGTATGAAAATACCTTTGGCAGGCATTATGTAAAAGGACAGGTCGGCGCCCGCAGTGATGCCATCAACGAAGGTTATGGACTGCGTGCCAACCGTATGGGTACTACCAACCTGGACGACGATTGGGCTATTGGCGGCGGTTATATCCCGAATGCTGATGGTACTTTCAACTACGATAAGATCGGCACTTACAACGACATCGTAAATCCTAACCTCTACGCCCTGAACTCCTTGTTTGGCCGTGCGAACTATGTGTTCGACGATAAATACCGGGCTGAGTTCACCTGGCGTTATGATGGTTCCTCCAAACTGGCTCCGGGTCACCGCTGGCAGTTCTTCCCGGCATTTTCACTGGGTTGGCGCCTGACGGATGAAGCCTTCCTCGAAGAGGTGAAAAACCGCTTCGGTAACGTGAAACTGCGTTATTCATGGGGTCAGGTGGGCAACTCCAATATCGGCGGATTTAACTACCTGGCACGTGTGAACCTGAGCCAGGGCAGGTATCCTTTTAATAACACCGGTAACAACGGCGCCGATTTCACTGCTTTCAACGAAAACCTGGAATGGGAAATTTCTACCATGAGCAACTATGGTGTGGATGTAGACCTGTTCAATAATGCGCTGACCGTTTCGTACGACTTCTTCAACAAACGTACAACTGGTATTTACCTGGCGCAGGTAGTGCCTGGTACTGCCGGTATCGGATCATCTATTCAGAACGTAGGTGAAGTGGAAAATAAAGGCTGGGAACTGGCGGTAGCTTACCGCGCCCGCACCGGCAAATTTAACCACAACATCAATGCAAGTGTTTCTGATAACCTGAACAAAGTAATAAAGTTCGGCCAGGAATCGATTCGCGGTTCCGACCTTACCTTCATTATCCGTGAAGGTTTCCCGATCGCTTCTTACTTCGGTTATAAATCGGATGGACTGTATCAGAATTTAGACGATATTAAAAATGCGCCAAGGGTACCCTTCGCCTTCAACCAGCAGGTAGAGCCCGGCGACGTGAAATACATCGACCGTAACAAAGATGGTGTAATTGATGCCGATGACCGTTTTGTGTTTGGCAATCCGTTCCCGCGCTACACGTTTGGTTTCACTTACAACGTTACTTACAAAGCCTTTGACTTTACCATGTTCTGGCAGGGTGTGGGTAAACGTTCACAGTACCTGCGCGGTGATATCGTGGAAGCATTTCACAATAACGAAGACCATGCAATGGTGCAGCACCTGGACCGATGGACGCCCACCAACCCGGAGGCTTCTTATCCACGCCTGACCATTGGTACGGCAAATGCGAACAACTTTGCTTATTCCGATTACTGGATGTTTGATACCAAATACCTGCGGTTGAAAAACCTGCAATTCGGTTATTCATTGCCTAAAAATGTAACCAGCGCTGTGAAACTGCAAGGTGCGCGTGTATACTTCACCAGCCAGAACCTGCTGACGTTTACGCCCCGCCGCTTCCGTGAAATTGGCGTAGATCCCGAATTTACGCAGTTCGACGACAAGCTGGCCATGACCAACTACAATGCTATTGCAGGCCGTAACTATCCCAATGCTGCTACGTTCGCATTTGGACTGGATATCAAATTCTGATAAATAAAGATTTATGAAGAAAGTATTCTTAATCATATGTTGTTCCGCGCTATTGTTCGGCTGCCGTAAACTGGACCAGCCCAACACGCGCGAGTTCACCGACGAAGCTTACTGGCGTGACGCCCAGACGCGCTGGATGCGCTTGCCAGCTGTTACGAAAACATGTCGAACGACTTTTTCTTTTTTGGTAATGAAGCATTGAGCGACAATGCTTATGTGTCGGGTACCGGCTTCAACGGTGTATCACTGGTGGCGGGCGGTAGTTACGACCAGGCAAACGGCCGCGTGAATGAAGAGTGGGGATACCGCTTCCGGGCGATCCGCAAATGTAATATCGTTACCACCAACATCGACCGCGTTCCGAACCTGGACCCGACGTTGAAAAAGCGTATCGTGGCTGAAGCGCGTTTTATCCGTGCGTATTCTTATTTTGAACTGGTGAACTGGTTTGGTGATGTGCCGTTTTATACCAATCTCATTACGATTGATGAAGCGAAAACCATTGCGCGTACACCTAAAGCAACTGTACTGGAGTTTATTCTGAAAGAGTTGTCGGAGATCCGCAACGATCTGCCTACCAATACGGAGTACGCTGAAAAAGATCGTGGCCGCATCACCCGCGGCGCGGCGATTGCCCTCACTGCCCGCATCCGCACCTTTACCGGCGAATGGCCCGAGGTGAAAAAGGAATGCGAAGCCCTCATGAATGTTACGTCTAACGGAACTTATGGCCTTGTAGCCAACTACGCCGACCTGTTTAAAACATCCGGAGAGTTCAATAATGAAGTCATCCTGGACCTGCAATACGGCGGCGGCCGTACTTTCAGCACACAGCGCAGCTTCCTGCCGCAGACCGTGTCGCTGCTGAGGGCAACACTGGTGCCTACACAGGATCTCGTGGACGATTACATCATGACCAATGGTAAAGCGATCGGTGAAACCGGGTCCGGGTACAACGAAAATACACCCTATGTGAACAGGGATCCCCGTATGGAACAGACAATTATCCGTCATGGTTCCACGATCGTTGATGTTGAAGGAAAACACAAACGATCCTCACGCAACCGGGTTCTACGCCGGCTACTAATAGCGTGGACGACCAGGGCGCCTCGCCAACCGGTTATTATTTCCGCAAGTTTGCAGATTTAACGGCGCCAAACTACAACTCCGGCCTGAACCTGCCACTGATACGTTATGCGGATGTACTGCTGATGTATGCCGAAGCGATGGCGCAAACGCAGGTGATGGACAAGGCTACCTGGGACAAAACCGTGCGTGCATTGCGCATTCGTGCAAAGTTTGCGGACGCAGGCGCTACGGAGTTTCCGGCCGGCGCTACGCAGGCGCAGCTGTTAGACATCGTTAAACGTGAAAGACGGGCCGAACTGGCCTTCGAGGGTGTACGTGCTTTCGATATCCGTCGCTGGAAAATCGCGGCTGCCGTGCTGAACAGACCTGTTCGCGGTATTAAAGTGACTTCCGGGGCGTTTAATAAAGACCCCAATGGCTATATCATTGTGGAAGTGCGCAAGTTCATCGATCCTAAACACTACCTCTGGCCTGTGCCTACGTTCGAGCGCGATCAGAATAAAAACCTGGGACAAAATCCAGACTGGCAATAATCCATCTACCTAAATTTTCAATTGCTGTTATGAAAAAATATATCACCGCTTTTACCTTATGCCTGGCTGCTTTAGTGACCGGCTGTAAAGACGACTACGACATGAATGTGAACATTCAACCTGTTGACAGGCTGACTGCTCCGGTAAACGATAAATTTACCAAACTGCAACCGGCTACCAGCGCTGCTGTTAGCTTCGAGTGGGATCAGGCCCGCGCACAGGACGGTTCCCTGGTGCTGTATGAAGTGGCGTTCGATAAAGCCACCGGCGACTTTTCTAATCCCATCGGTAAAATAGCCTCCGATGGCGGCGGCATCCAGAACAAACTGACATTGTCACATAAAGACCTGAACAGCCTGGCGGGTAAAGCTGGCATCGCTGCTTTGGGCACCGGTAAAATTAAATGGACAGTGTACGCTTCCAAAGGTTACAACATCCAGCAGGCGAAAGAAGTGCGCACGATCGAAGTGGAAAGGCCGAACGGGTTTGCGGAAATTCCGGTGGATGTATTCCTGACCGGTGAAGCTACTGAAGCCGGCGCCACGCTTGGCAGCGCGCTGAAAATGAAATCTACCACCGCAGGTGTGTTTGAAATTTATACTTCGCTGAAAAATGGCAAATACCAGTTTGCGGACCGCAACACCGGTACACCTAACTTTTTTCCATGGACGCTGGTCTGCTGAAAGAAGGTGGTGAAAATACCCAGGCCGGTGGCACCAAAGTATACCGCATTCGCCTGGATTTCAACAACGCTACCGCTACTGCTACCGAGATCGGTACGATTGGTTTGTGGTTTGCACCGGACAACATGTTCCTGTTCGAAGCAGCTTACGCTGGTAACGGTACCGGAGCGCCACCAACCAGGTGATCACCTTCCGCCAGGAAAGCTGGGGCCGCGACGAGCGTTATAAATTCCGTATGAAAACGGTGAACAATGGTACTGCAGGCGAAGAATGGTGGGGCAGCGCAAATGCCGATAACCAGCGTCCGACTGCAACTACAGCACTTTCCTTCTGGGAGCTGAGGCCTGTAACGAACGATCGCTGGCAGAACTCTTATAAGTTCAGAACAGAGGTGGATACCAAAGCCTGTGATGTGAACATCCTTTTCAGAACGGATAAAAACTATACACACGAAGTAATCATTAAATAACCCGGCTTATGCGCAAATACCTGAAACAAATATCGATCGCCGTGCTGGCCGCCGCTTCGCTGAGCGCCTGCTTAAAAGAGCCGGTGGATGACGGTCCGGGCCCGGGTGCGGGTAAAACCAGCTACGTATATAACTGGCCGCTGATCGCAGACTCGTCGTACAACTCCCTGATCGCGAACTTTTATAACGCTTCCGGGAAGTACTATAACGAAAACAATTCCGGCAAAACGACCTTCCACTACTGGCGTAATGCTCATGCCCTGGACGTGTTGATTGACGCGTACCTTCGCAAAAACAACGATCCGCAGATCAAATTGCGGATGGATGAATTGCTGGCGGGCATGAAAACCCAGAATGGCAACACTTATATCAATCATTTTTATGATGATATGGAATGGATGGCGCTGGCCTGCATCCGCGCGTTTGAAGCCACTAACGATCCTGCTTACAAAACCACGGCGCAATTGCTTTGGAATGATATTAAAGGCGGCTGGGACGACCGTTGGGGCGGTGGTATTTACTGGAATAAAGACCGGGCGAATAAAAACACCCCGGCCAATGCACCCGCGAGTATTATTGCTTCGCGCATGTACCAGCTGAACCACGATCCGGTTGATCTCGACTGGGCAAAAAAAATCTACCAGTGGCAAAAGACCAACCTGGTAGATCCCGTAACCGGTTTGGTATGGGATGGACTGGACGGTACAGGTACCAACAAAGCCTGGAAGTTTACCTACAACCAGGGGGTGCACATTGGTGCAGGCGTGGAACTGTATAAAATTACCGGCGATGCCGTGTACATGAACGATGCCTTGAGAACAGCGAACAATTCATTAACCGGCGACTTTACATCCGGCAATATCATGAAAGATGAAGGTGGCGGCGATGGAGGCTTGTTTAAAGGCATCCTGGTGCGCAACCTGCTGTTGTTGATTACGGATGGCGCTTTGAGCAGCACCGACAAAACCAAGTTTGCGAATTTCCTGTACCTGAATGCACAGACATTATGGTTGCAAGGTACCTCACGTCCCGCTGTTATTTACGGGCCTAAATGGACGACGATGGTCACCAGTACCGATCTGAGCACACAACTGAGCGGCGCCATGGCGATTGAAGCGGCAGCGCGGTTAAAAGCACTTGATTTAGTTGATTAAATAAATAGCATCCATTAGTTGAAAGTGATCCGCCGTTGATCATACCTCAAGAAAAGCAAAACAGCGAACAGGTCGTAAGACTTATTCGCTGTTTTGCTTTTATGATCCCAGATAAATTACCAATTCCTGCGCACCTTAAACTTCGCTTCCACATGCGCGGTGTTAAGCAGCATGGGGCCATATCCGGCAGGGTTAATGTCCACCGTACCTTCAATGAAAGTTCCTTTTTCTCCCATGCTCGTGATGGTAACGCCACCGCCGCTGGTTACAAGTCGTTCGCCTGAGATATAAGAGCAGGTGTAGGTATTGCCACCATTCACCTGGTAGTGGGAGTGCGTGCCTTCAAGGGCATCCGGCGCTTTAAACCCGAATGTCCCCGTTTCGCCTCTCCAGCGGATGAAGATGTAGCGGCCTGTTTCGTCGCCATCACCATCTGCTACAGCATAATAGCCATCGCTGAATTTGGTGGCGCCCGTGGCTTTTTGTGTAACCCAGTCGCCGCCGTTCACCCGTACGGAAATTTCCCCATCATCGGCAATCGTGATGTGCGTAATCACCAGGAATTTACCAGGACGGTTTAGTTTTATTTCGGCGGATACGGCTACCGGGTTGGCGCTGCAGGTACTTTACCAGGTGCTTTGTAGCTGGCCTTTGCGCCGTTGGGCGTAAGCGTACCTGCACCAGACAGGCTCCAACCCTTAATGAATTGCGCCGTCATGCTTTGGCGTTTGCCGATAGGCTGCTCGCCGGTCAGCGGCCCTACTACATTTGCATGAGAGATCACCTCCAGCTGCGCGCTTTCGCCCGGGCCAATGAACCTGGACGACGCCTGTATTTCAAAGCTCTCAAAGAAACTCCAGTCCGAAAAATGGGTGCTCGTTACAGACACGGTTTGGGCTGTTTTGTTGAGCGTTACATCGGGCATCGACTGCCATACGCCAGCTGCATCCTGGTACGCGATGCCGAGCGCTTCGGGAATAGAACCGGCGATGTCTTCGTCCGTATAGTTAAAGGTGATCGTTACCGGTTTCGCGAACTGTAAATTGTGCGGCGTGATGCGGTATCCATTTTTAATACCCATCGGGTTGGTATTCGTGATGCGTGTAATGCGTATTTCCTGGTTGCTCGTCAGTGCGCCGGCGGGAATCGTAACCGTTAGTTCATCGTCGGGACTGACAATTGTCCCACCCGCCGCGCCAATCGTCGCGCCGGATTGATAGTCGCCATCCGGCACCCCCACCGCTGTTACTTCGCCGGTGCCGGGTGTGGGTAATGGGTTGTCGTCGTTGTCATTTTTGTTGCAGGCAGAAACGGCCAGCAGGGCAGTCAGCAGCACTACGGATAAACTTTTCATGATGAGGGAGGGGTGTTTTAAGTATGATTTCCGTAGGCAAATGTAGGTGACGTGCAAAACGTTTTTTTGCGTAGTAATACGGAAATGTACGGTTACGGTGATGGACGTACGCTGCTGGATAATCTTTCCCAAACTCCTTTGCTTCTTCGGAGGCCATGAATTTATCGCGGCGACATGCTTCGTCCACGGTTTCGTATCACTGTCCCGTATTCTGGCTGATCAGCCGGAAGAGTTGCCCTGTATTCGTTACTGCTCGCGGTAAGCGATGTGCACATCTTTCGTATATCCTTAGAACCGCCATGATTTACTATAAAGTGCCGGAAACCGGGAAAATATCACCCTAAAAGTTACATTATTTTCAAATTCCCCTATTTTTAGCCCGATGGAAAAATTGCTGGAACAACTGACACAAATCCATAACCTTAGCGAACCCGCACTGCATGCGCTTCGGCGAAGCATCGCCCGGGCCGTATTGCCTAAAAACGAATTCCTGGTCACCGAAGGACGCATATGCCGGCACCTCTATTTCCTGGAATCCGGCAGCCTGCGGGGATTTTATAACCTCGAAGGCAAAGAGATCACTCACTGGTTTGGCTTTGAAAACGATTTTGTAACCTCTTTCCACAGTTTTATTACGGGAGAACCCTCGGTAGAAAATGTGCAACTGATGGAAGGCGCCGTATTATGGGGCATTTCCAAAGAGGCTTTAACCGCGTTAATGGACGAGCACCGTGAACTGGAACGGTTGGTGAGGATGGCCTACGAGAAGTATTACATCCGGTTGGAAGAACGATTTGTGAATGCCCACTTTAAAACGGCGGCGGAGCGGTACGAACAGTTGCTGAAGCACGCTCCGCACATCCTGGAGCGGGCCACGCTGGGGCATATCGCATCCTACCTTGGTATATCGCAGGAAACCCTGAGCCGCGTACGGGGACGGCTTTAACATTTAGCATGCGGGAATTTGACTATTGTCAAAAAGATGCAGTTCCGGCGGAATAGTTTTGTTGTCATAATTAAACCTATATGGAACAAAAACAAACGCAACAACCATCTGTAGCCTTTATTGCCGCCTCCTGGGTAGCCCTGTTTGCCGGCATTATCGCTTTTAACATTGGTTTGTGGAACGCCGAAATGGAACTGAATGAAAAAGGATATTATTTCACCGTGTTGATGTTCGGCCTGTTCGCCGCTATCTCCGTACAGAAATCCGTACGCGACCAGCTCGAAGGTATACCGGTAACGAACATCTACTATGGCTTATCGTGGTTTAGCACGCTGTTGGCGATATTATTGCTGACGATAGGTTTGTGGAATGCGCAGATGACGAAAAGTGAAAAGGGTTTTTACGCCATGTCCTACGCGCTGAGCCTTTTTTCGGCCATTGCAGTGCAAAAAAATACAAGGGACGCGAAGCCGCGGATCAGGGAAGACGCAGGCAAAATTGAGGGGTAGCCGTCCTTTCATCCAGCTTTGATAACCCATCATACTAAAACAGTCGCTGAATGATCCAACCGGTCCGATTGCGTGTAGGTAGTGCGGCCAGGACCGCGTTAATGCGGCCCGCAAAACAAAGCATATTCGGTCCGCAAAACAAAGTCAACCCATTCCCGGCGCCCTAATTTTGTATCAACAAAACAAATTGACATGATACAGAACAACTACCAGGGCGCCCTTCAACATCCGCTGAACACAGGATTTAACGCCCATGCCACCACATCGGAAGTTATAAAAGGCATTGACCTTTCCGGCAAGGTGGCCATTGTTACCGGTGGCAATACCGGTATTGGTCTTGAAACGACTAAAACACTCGCCGCTGCCGGCGCCAGAGTGATCGTACCGGCCCGTAACGTGGAAAAGGCGAAAGAAAACCTGCAGGGCATCGCTAACGTGGAAATTGAAGCGATGGATATCATGCGCCCTGAGGACATAGACGCCTTCGCGCAAAAGTTTCTTTCCTCAGCCCGGCCTTTACACCTGTTGATCAATAATGCCGGTATTATGTGGGTGCCCCTGCGCAAAGATGCAAGAGGTATTGAGTCCCAGTTGGCGACCAACTTTATCGGCCAGTTCCATCTCACTGCCAGGTTGTGGTCCGCGCTTAAAGCTGCAAAAGGGGCGAGGGTGGTGAATGTTTCTTCACTTGGCCATCATATGGCTTCTTTTAATTTTGATGATCCGAATTTCGAGTACCGCGAGTATGAAACGTTGCAGGCATATGGGCAATCCAAAACCGCCACTAACCTGTTTGCCGTAGACTGGATAACCGCGCGAAAGCATATGGCGTAAGGGCTTTTTCCGTGCATCCGTGTTCTATTGGCGGTACGGAGTTAGGCCGGGAAGCACCTGTAGAATTATTTCAGAAGATGGGGTTCCCGGATGAGCAGGGCAATATGCGCCCGGAAGTACTGGCTGCATTAAAGACCATTCCGCAGGGTGCTGCCACCACGGTTTGGGCTGCGACCAGCCATCAGTTAGATGATATTGGCGGAGTATATTGCGAAGACGGTAACATTGCCTCCATCGATGTTATACCGCATCAGCGCGGTGTGCAGCCTTATTCACTGGACGAACACAGTGCAAAGCGCCTTTGGGTACTGGCCGAACAGCTCACAGGATTACAATTTGTGGTAGAATAATCGTTTCACTTACATTTGTTACTATGGAATACCAGGCAAAATATATCACCCCGGATATTAAACTATCTTCTTATAAGGATAAGTTTTTTAAATCGGACATCATGTTCGAGCATCATATGCTGATCTGGTTTATTTCGGGAGAAACAAAGATCGTTCGTCCGGAAGGCACCTATCAATTCAAGAAGGGCGATATCTTTTTAATTCCAAGGAACCAGCTGGCCACGATTATTAACTATCCATCGGATGGTTTGCCGCACAAAACAGTGGTGATGCACCTCACGACCGAATGGCTCCGTAACTTCTATGCCAAACGGGAGGTAAAAGCCGCGAAGGCAGATACGGCCGGGATCAGGCATTATGCGAATCACCCTTTGTTGGAAAGCTGCCTGTCTTCGCTGATCCCATATTTCGATATGACCAACCTGCCCAATGATATTGCCGATCTGAAACTCACTGAAGCCGTATCGATCCTTCGCGCTATCGATGCGGATATTGACAATACACTGGCTAACTTTGAGGAGCCGGGAAAGATCGATCTGGCCGAGTATATGGAGAAGAACTTTATGTTCAACATGCCATTGGAAAAATTCGGGTACCTGACGGGAAGAAGCCTCACTACTTTCAAACGGGATTTTAAGAAGGCATTTGCCGCCACGCCGCAGCGCTGGCTGACGAAGAAACGCCTCGACCTGGCACATTATCAACTTGTCGAAAAGAAGAAAAAGCCCATTGATGTTTGCTATGAAGTGGGCTTTGAAAACCTCTCGCACTTTTCCTTTGCGTTTAAGAAGCAGTTTGGCTATTCGCCGGCGACACTCGCTTCCTGAGGTTGTTGCTTATAGTATTCCTTTTTTATCCTGCTGAGCGTTTCCGGTGTCATGTCCAGATAGGAGGCAATAAGCGTATTGGCGACCTTGTTCACCATACCGGGATGTAACTGCATGAACAGCGCATACTTTTCCAATGCCGTCTTTTGCTTGAGTAGTTGTTTGTCCTGCTCGGAACGAACATAATAGGTCTCTGTGAGAAATCTTCCGTGAAAATTAAATTCGATAAAGTGTTTGTAGATGTATTGCAGGTCGTCGTAGTTCAGACACACTACGGTTGTTTCTTTCAAAGCTTCAATCACCTCCTTGCTGGGCACACGCCGGTAGAAACTTTCCACCGATATGATGAGGTCACCTTCGCCCATAAGCCATGAGGTGGTGTCGTTATCGGTACAATTAAATGCGCGTACCAGGCCTTCTTCAATAAAGCTGATGCTGTTGCAGATTTGTCCCTCTTTCAATAACGTTTCTTTTGGTTTGTACACACGACGGTAGGTTTTGCCCTGTATATAATCCCGGCATTCGGCGGATAATGGGTGGATATCTTCCAGTAGTTGTAAAATGTCAGCTGTCATATAGTTTTCATTGGTTGATATGGGGCCGCTGGGGCGCTTAAAGAAAAAAAAAATTTACGGTTATATTTCCGGAGTGCAAGCGAAGAAATCAAATTACTTACAAAAAAACCAGCAAATAATTCTTATTCCATATTAAGGAATTTTGGCGCTTTCTTATTCCATATCAATGTTGAATTGAAAGTTCGCCGATATTTTCGTGCGACAAAATCAATTATCCATGCTTGGAGATAAACTAAAAAAGATCCGGGAATTCCGGGACGTATCGCGCGAATATATGGCCGAAAAGTTATCGATGAGTGTGTCGGCCTACGGCAATATCGAAAGGGGGATGGTACGGAACATTCCCGTGCCGCGGCTATTGGCAATCCTGGCCCTGCTGGATTGCCCGCCCGGCGACTTTTTTAAAGCAGATGATGTGCCTTCGGTATTAGCAAAGACAGACCCGCCGGTATATGGAATAGCGGAATTAGTCCCATTGCTGCAAAAGAATTTCCAGCTTACCAATGAAGTGCTGACAATGCATAAATTCCTGCTGAAGAAAACCTACTCTCAGTAATTACTTAACGACTTCCCAGAAAGCCTTTTTAGGTTGAAGATGGGTATCGAACAGAAGCGGATAATTCTTCCTGCCGCGTACGGGGAAATTATCTAACCAGGTGTAACGGTCGGAGAGGTTCCAGAATGTAACGCCGGTAATCACATTGCGGTATTTGGAATGTTTTAAAGAACATGGCATATTGCGCACTTTGCTGTGCTTCCATTTCCTGCGTGTACTCCGTTTGAGGTGCTTTGTCGCTGTTGTATACGGATACATCCAGTTCCGTTATCTGCACCTTAATGCCCAACGAAGCATAACGTTCAATGGAGGTAGTTAATTCCTGCTCTGATGGATTTTTAATCGACCAATGCGCCTGAAGTCCCACAGCATGTACGGGTACATTGGCGTCGCGCAACTGTTTCAGCAGGCGATAGATTTTTTCTCTCTTGCCGGGATTTTCGGTGTTGTAGTCGTTGTAAAACAGCACAGCATTGGGATCTGCCTCATGCGCGTATATAAATGCCTGTGCGATGAAGTCTTCGCCGCATATCTGGTACCATAACGAATTACGCAGAAATTCTCCCGGGGCATCTGAAACGGCTTCGTTCACAACGTCCCATGCGTATATTTTGCCTTTGTAGCGGCCTACAACTTCGTGTATATGATCCCGTAGCCTTTTTAGCAACGTGTCTTTGCTGACAAGGGCACCTTCGGCCGTATGGAACATCCATTTAGGTGCCTGGTTGTGCCAGCAGAGCGTGTGGCCGCGTACTTTCATCTTATTCGCGGTGGCGAAGTCCACGATGGCGTCGGCTCCTTTCCAGTTATAGCGGTGCTGTTCCGGATGAATGGGCTCCATTTTCATGGCGTTTTCGGCGGTAAGGCTGTTGAATTGGGTGAGGATGAGGGCGCGTTGGGCGGAGTCCTGCAGTTGGCCGGGGGTGACGGCTACGCCGATGGGGAAGTAGGATTTGTAGTGATCTTTGAGTGTTTGTTGGGCATGGGTGGTGAGGGAGAGAATGGAGAGCGTGATGGTGAGCAGGAGTTTGTTCATATTTTTTAGTTGTTGACGGGTAAAATACGAATGTTTGACACAATATAAAAGCTGCAACTGTGGTGAATGGCATGCCAGGAAAGGTGCGCCGGGAAATCGACAGGATATGCGGAACTTTAAATTGTAGTGGAATGCTATGAAAACAAAAAAGGCTCGCCATCTCTGGCAAGCCTTTTTCGCGGACCGGACGGGACTCGAACCCGCGACCTCCGCCGTGACAGGGCGGCATTCTAACCGACTGAACTACCGATCCTTCCAGTAACTTCCGAGCAACCGCTCTTCCGTTTTGGGATTGCAAAGATAGCAACAAAAAAATCAATTGCGCAAATCTTTTTTAAAAAAAAATCAAACCTTACCTTTACACGCTCTTTAACTTTTTTATAATCTGATTATGCAATTCCCGGATTTTGAAAAACCTATTGCCGAACTGTACGAGCAGCTCGATAAACTCAAAGAGAATGGCGATAAGTCTGGCGTAGACGTTTCCGCCACCGTAAACGAATACGAACAAAAAATTGCCCAGACGCGCAAAGATATATATGCCAACCTTACAGCCTGGCAAAGGGTGCAGCTTAGCCGCCACCCCGACCGTCCGTACACCCTCGCGTACCTCGAACGCATGGTGACCAACTTCGTGGAAATGCACGGCGACCGTAATGTAAAAGACGATAAAGCCATGGTAGGCGGTTTTGCCGACCTCGATGGTGAAACTGTCATGTTCATCGGTCAGCAGAAAGGTATCAACACTAAAATGCGCCAGGTCCGCAACTTCGGTATGGCTAACCCGGAAGGTTACCGTAAGGCACTTCGCCTTATGAAACTGGCCGAAAAGTTCAACAAGCCTATCGTTACGCTCATCGATACGCCTGGTGCATATCCCGGTCTCGAAGCGGAAGAGCGCGGGCAGGGCGAGGCAATTGCCCGCAACCTGTTCGAAATGGTGAAGCTGAAAGTGCCTGTTATTTGCATCATCATCGGCGAAGGTGCTTCCGGTGGCGCACTCGGCATCGGTATTGGTGACCGCATCTTCATGCTTGAAAACAGCTGGTATACTGTAATTTCTCCCGAAAACTGCTCCACCATCCTCTGGCGCAGCTGGAACTATAAGGAAAAAGCAGCCGAAGAACTGCGCCTTACCTCCGAACAAATGAGCAATTTTGGATTGGTAGACGGTATCATCAAAGAACCACTCGGCGGTGCACATTCCAACCACGACGAAATGGCCGACATCCTGAAGAAGTCGATCAAGGCCACCCTGGCCGAATTGAAGCAGATCGACCCGGAAACAAGGATCCAGCAAAGAATAGAAAAATTCTCTTCTATGGGTTTTTTCGAAGAACGTTAAATATTTTCTAAGAGATACGGTTTCAAATTTTCATCTTTGCACTCCGTAAATGGGGAATTTGAAACTTTTTGAATGCAAACTATGTTACAGCAACAACTGAGGGGTACCGGCGTAGCACTGGTAACGCCCTTTTCAGCCAACGGCGCCATCGACTGGAACGCCCTTGAAAAGCTGATCGATCACGTCATTAACGGTGGCGTTAATTATGTAGTCACGCTCGGAACTACAGGCGAAACACCTACGCTGTCTTCCGAAGAAAAGCTGGACCTGATAAAGTTTACATTCGAAAAGGTAAATAAGCGCGTACCGGTAGTAGTGGGCATCGGCGATTATAATACGCAGGATGTGGTAAAACGTCTGCAATCCTGCCCGCTCGACGAAGCCGCCGCTGTTCTTTCCGTGGCGCCTTACTACAGCAAACCTTCGCAGGAAGGTATTTTTCAGCATTATAAGGCCATTGCCGCCGCTTCCCCCAAGCCGATCATCCTTTATAACGTTCCCGGTCGTACGGGTCGTAATATGACCGCGGCTACCACGTTGCGCATTGCTAACGAGGTGCCCAACGTTATTGCCATGAAAGAGGCTTCCGGCGATATGGTACAGTGCATGGAAATTGTGCGCAGCAAGCCGAAAGACTTCCCCGGTGATCTCCGGCGACGATGCCGTGGCCATGCCCCAGATTGCCTGTGGGATGGACGGTGTAATCTCCGTGGCTGCCAACTTCTTTGCAAAAGATTTCTCTGCGATGGTGAAAGCCGCGCTGGCAAACAACTTCGAAGAAGCCCGCCGCCTGCATTACAATATGCTCGAAGGGTACGACCTGATGTTCGCCGAAAACAACCCGGCCGGCGTTAAGGCGTTCCTGGCCTACGCAGGTATCGTCGAAAACTACTTCCGCCTGCCCGTTGTGCCCGTTTCCAGCGAGTTGCACGACAAAATCAATAAATACCGGCTGCTTACAAATAGGCGCCCGAAACATACGTCAAAAAGCCATTTCCGAAAGGAGATGGCTTTTTTTATTTAGCCAGCTTTATTTCCCCTCCTCAGCCCCCGTTGTCACTCCCTTCAACGAAAAACCGCTAATGATCATCTTGCTACACCCGAGGTGTAAACCTATTTCAGGACATTGTATCCTGTAACCATGTTTTAAGCATCCTAGGTTTATCCTAGGTTCAAGGTAGGTTCAACCTAGGTTCGAGATAGGTTCGCGAACCTATCTTGAACCTTAGATAAACGAAGGATAAACGTACTATCAACGAAGGATGCTATAAGGATAATTAAACCCTCCTGAAACCATAGTAAAAGCAGGCATCTACGAGAAATGAAGCCACCTGAAAGCAGGCTGGAAGGCACCTGGGCCCTTTGCCTGCCCTTTAACCGCCCTTTCCCTGCCCTTTCCGTAGGGCACGAAAAAGGGCAAAGAAGCGGTCGCTCCTTTGCCCCAATATCAACTTAATGAATGATTAGAAGTTAAACCCGATGCTCAGGTTCAGTCCGCGGATGCCCGCAAATGGCGCGTCAATTTTTCCCTTGATGCCATCATTGTTCACCTGCGCGGTGATATATTTCTTTTCGCCGGCGAAGTTTACCAGGTCTTCCAGGTCGGTCTTCAGGTCGGCGCGGTCTTGCTCGCTCAGGTCGCTCAGGTCGGTTTTGCCGTCCACATTGCCGGTCATTTTGCCCCAATGCGCGCCCAGTATCGTAAAGTCGATGGTTACACGTTTAATCTGCCACTGCACACCTAACAGTACGCCACCACCAATGCCTTTGGTATCACCCAGGAAAGGCACTTTTTTAGTAACCCCGGCATCCGGCGCTTCAAAGTCGTAAGGGAAATCGTATTTCAGGTTGGAGTACCGGCCGTATACACCGCCGTAAAAGCCGCGTGCGCCCGGTTTGCGGGAGCCGGTATAAAAGCGGACTTCCGCAGTAATGGCCGAGCCGGACATTTTCGCGTTGCCCAGCTGTTCGCCGATTTCATCGCCTTCTTCGGTAATGGCGTCAATCACGTTAGCGGTAAGGGGAGTACCGTTTATCGCAGTTTTAGGCATATAGCGATAGCCGCCGGAAACTGAGATAAAGTTGTTCAGCACGCGCTCGTAGGTAAGGCTGTAGTTGCCCAGCAGTATTGGGCTCAGGCCAAATTTAACGTTATTCTTGTAATAGAACTTTTGGAGGAAGCGGGTGTTTCTTCTTCCACTTCAACATGGGAAAGGGAAGTGGTTTCCACGATTACGGTGTCGACTTCCTGCGCACGAGCCGTAGCGGCGCTCATGGCAAGGCATAGAGCCGCCAGGTAGTGGAATGGCGTTTTTTCATACAGTATAGGTTTTATAATTTATGCGTAAAGGTAATGATTGATATTTCCTTACGCAATCGCCAAAAGTAAGTATTTTACAATTTCATATTATATAAGATACTCCTTCTTCCGCCAGGTCGGTATTGGGGAAAACGGGGCGACATTCGTCGAGGAAGGGCTGTAACTCAGTGTATTTGCTCGAAAAGTGACCTACCAGCAGCCGTTTTACATTGGCCATCTTAGCGAGGGTAGCCGCCTGTACGCTCGTGCTGTGAAACCTTTCGGTGGCCTTTATTACCTGGTCGTGCAGGTAAGTGGTCTCGTGGTAAATGAGGTCTGCATTCTGTATTTGGGGAATGATCTCTTCATGGTAAACGGTGTCGGCGCAGTATACATACCGCTTTCCGGGCGCTGGCGGCAGGGTAACCCAGTCGTTGCGCACGATGGATCCGTCTTTTTGCTGGTAGTCCTCGCCTTCCTGCAACCTGGAGTAAAACGCGGCCGGAATCCCGTAGGCTACAGCCTGTTCGGGTACGAGCTTCCGCTTGCGGCGCTGCATGTTAAAAGCAAAGCCATAACAGGGAATACGGTGCCGGGTGGGGAAGTAGCTCACTTCAAAGTCCTTTTCGCGGATAATGACGCCGGTATTTTCCGGCAGCAAGGGCACAAAGGTAAATGGGTAGTTGAGTACGGAAGCGCCACAATCCAGCTGCAGCTGAATGATCTGCTGCAGTTCCGGCGGCGCATACAGGAACAGTGGCTCTGTGCGGCCAAGCATGCTCAGTGTGTTGAGCAATCCTATCAGTCCGAAATAATGATCGCCGTGCAAGTGGCTGATCACAATGTGTTTAATGCGGCTGCGGCGAACTTTATATTTCACCAGCTGTACCTGTGTACCTTCGCCGCAATCGATCAGCACCAGCTGATCGTTACAGGTCACTACCTGCGCTGTTGGATGTCTTTCCGGGGTCGGAAGGGCGGAATTATTGCCCAGAATTGTTACCGCAAACATGTATGTAAGAGTCGTCGTGGTTGATTTCAAAAAGAAGGGGATCAGTCCCACTCCCCGCTGCCGATTTCGCGTTCCAGTTCCTCCATCATCACCAGGTCTATGGCTTCTGCCAGGGTGGGGGCAAGATTAAGCACTTCCGGATGGTTTTGGGTGAAAAAAGCTGTTAAGTCGCTGTTAAGGCGTGCCAGTGCGCAGGATTGACCATTGTCATACATATGCCGGTACACTGCTAAAATGGCTTCTTTCCCCTTGGCATCTGTATTTTGGATGCCGGCCATATCCAGTATGAGATTGCGTCCCGGCAGATCATCGTAGTGAGTAATGCCCGTCACAAACGAGGCGGCCAAATTGGCATCCAGTGCATCGCCTTCCGGACTAAAAATCAGTATTTTTTCTTTGGTATCAATTTTGAACTCCATGGGTCCGGATGTTAGTTATAACAGATAAAAAAAGGAATCAAGGAAAACCATCTGTAAAAATCGCTACGAAATCCCAGCCACAAACATCCCTATTCTCGTAGATATTATTACACCTCAGGCCTTCCACACAGCAAAAGTAAATGTTATGTATAAAATTGCAAGGACAAAAAGGTAAATCAAATTATTTCGCTAATATTGTATAGGCACGCCCCCGTAAGGGTTTTAATCAATAAATAATCTCACAATGGACCAGAATTTTTCACCGCAAGTAAAGGAAATCATTTCATTCAGCAGGGAGGAGGCTTTACGCTTGGGGAATGATTTCATCGGTACGGAACACCTGCTGTTAGGTATTATTCGGGAAGGTGAGGGCACAGCTGTAAAAATTTTACAGGCTCTGAACGTAGATCTTTATGAGCTGCGCAAAGAGGTGGAACTGGCTATCAAGGATAAGACCGGTAAGAACATCGCGAACATCAACAGTCTGCCGCTCACGCGCCAGGCCGAAAAGGTGATCCGTGTTACCGTACTGGAAGCAAAGGCGCTTAAAAGTCCCACCGTGGAAACAGAGCACCTGATGTTATCCATCCTTAAGAATAAAGAAAACGTTTGTACTCAGATTCTTCAACAGTTTGACGTGGATTACGATACTTTTAAAAATGAGCTCGGCTTCGTAAAATCAACAGATCCCAAGGCAGAATTCGATGACCCGGGAGAAGAAGAATTCGAAGACGAAAGAAAGAGCTACGCTTCCAAGTCGAAGCAAGCCAATGCAAAATCAAAAACACCCGTTCTCGATAACTTCGGACGCGATATTACTAAACTCGCCGAAAGCGGCAGCCTCGACCCGATCGTAGGCCGTGAAGCAGAAATCGAAAGGGTGTCTCAAATACTTTCCCGCCGTAAAAGAACAACCCGATCCTCATAGGTGAACCGGGTGTGGGTAAAACCGCTATCGTGGAAGGCCTGGCACTGCGCATCGTGCAGCGTAAGGTAAGCCGCGTGCTGTTCGATAAACGCGTGGTGAGCCTCGACCTCGCAGCGCTGGTAGCCGGTACCAAATACCGTGGCCAGTTCGAGGAAAGAATGAAAGCGATCATGAACGAGCTGGAGAAAAACCGCGACGTGATCCTGTTCATCGACGAGATCCACACCATCGTTGGTGCTGGTGGCGCCTCCGGCTCGCTGGATGCTTCCAACATCTTTAAACCGGCCCTGGCAAGAGGTGAGCTCCAGTGCATCGGCGCTTCCACCCTGGACGAATACCGCATGTACATCGAGAAAGACGGCGCACTTGACCGTCGTTTCCAGAAAGTAATGGTAGATCCGCCCACTGTGGACGAAACGATCCAGATCCTCAACAACATTAAACCGCGTTATGAAGAATATCATAATGTAAGCTATAACGACGAAGCCATCCAGGCCTGCGTGAAACTGAGCGACCGTTACATGACCGACCGTTTGCTGCCCGACAAGGCAATCGACGTGCTCGATGAGGTAGGCGCCCGTGTGCACCTGAAAAACATCAACGTGCCGCAGAACATCCTCGATCTTGAAAAACAGATCGAAGACATCAAGCAGGAAAAAAATAAGGTCGTGAAAAGCCAGCGCTTCGAAGAGGCTGCAGCTTTGCGCGATACGGAAAAGAAACTGGGTGAGGACCTCGAAAAAGCAAAAGCGATCTGGGAAGAGGAAGTGAAACACAAACGCTACCCGATCGATGAAGAGGCGATTGCAGAAGTGGTGAGCATGATGACAGGTATTCCTGTTAAACGCATGGTGCAGGCCGAAACGGAGAAACTCCGCCGCATGACCGACGACCTCAAAGGTGCGGTAGTAGGACAGGACGAAGCCATCAGCAAAGTAACCAAAGCGATCCAGCGTAACCGCGTTGGCCTGAAAGATCCGAAGAAACCAATCGGTACCTTCATCTTCCTCGGTCCTACCGGTGTTGGTAAAACAGAGCTGGCAAAATCACTCGCCCGTTATATGTTCGATTCTGAAGATGCGCTGATCCGCATCGATATGAGCGAATACATGGAGAAATTCTCTGTAAGCCGCTTAATCGGCGCGCCTCCGGGCTATGTAGGTTATGAAGAAGGTGGCCAGCTGACGGAAAAAGTTCGCCGCAAACCTTACTCTGTAATCCTGCTGGACGAAATCGAGAAAGCACACCCGGATATTTATAACATCCTGCTGCAGGTACTGGATGATGGTATTCTTACCGACGGTTTAGGCCGTAAGGTGGATTTCAAAAATACCCTCATCATCATGACTTCTAACATCGGTGTTCGCCAGTTGAAAGACTTCGGCGCGGGTGTAGGTTTCACCACGGCCACCAGGGTAGCAGCGGAAGAAGAAAACACCAAATCAGTAATTGAAAAAGCACTGAAGCGGACCTTCTCTCCCGAGTTCCTGAACCGTATCGATGATGTGATCATCTTTAACGCACTGTCTAAAGAGCACATCTACACCATCATCGATATCACTATGCAGGGTGTACTGAAACGCCTCCAAAACCTGGGCTTCAGCCTGGAACTGACAGAAGCGGCGAAAGGCTTCCTGGCAGACAAAGGTTACGACCAGCAGTTTGGCGCACGTCCGCTGCACAGGGCTATCCAGAAATACCGGAAGATCCTTTGGCAGAAGAGATCCTGAATATGAACATTCACAATGGGGATGTACTCGTAGCAGATCTCGACGGCGAAAATCAGAAGTTGGTATTTACGTTGAAAGATGCATCTACCAGCAAATCTGAAAAATCAGAAGCTTAATCAGTTTTACTGATATACAAAAGGCCTCCTTTTCACAAAGGGGGCCTTTCTTTTTATATAAATTCCAATTTTATATATTATATATATTATGTATTTTATGATGCTGTCCAGAGCAAGGCGTGCTAACTCCTTCCTTTTCAAGCCAAATTTGTCTATAGGTTAATCCACCCAAGGTGTGGATATTAATTTAAAAAAATATTGCATGTGTGATGTATAAAATCAATTTATATATGTAATATTGTACCGCGAACAAGATCTTTTTTAAGTGAAAAACCTGGAAACACCTTAAAACGCATATAACTAAAAACCGAACACTTTTTTAACCTTTTATCCTATGAAATACACGTTTCGTATTGCCAGCCTCGCGCTGGTAGGACTGCTGTCATTGTCTTACAGCAGTACAAAAGCCCAGTTAAAAATCGGTAGCAATCCCAATACCATAGATCCTAAGGCTTTGCTGCATCTTGAAAGCAGCACCAAAGGTCTGTTGCTGCCAAACATTCCGGCCCTGACAAATATCGGTACTACCGGCGTGGCTAATGGTATGATCATTTACCTGGCAGATGCAACTAATCCTGGTTTATATGTAATGCAGGATGGCACCTGGCACCGCATGGCTTCCGACGAGATCATTCAGACCTCTTTCTGGAAGATGGGTGGAAATAACGTAACCGGCGACCAGTCACTCGGTCTTAAATCCGGCGCTAACCTGTCGTTCTTAACCAATGACATGAGCCGGCTCACTATTAAATCTGATGGTCAGTTCCAATTTGGCGTACAACCTACAGCGGGTGCAGCTACCGACCTGGACGTACTGATGATCAATACCAATGGTGATGTAATCAAACGTACCATCAGCGAAAATGCATTTGGTCCGGTGGTGACTAAAATCACATCCGGTGGTGTAGATGTAGACGGTGGTGTAATTTTCTCGACCAACGCCGCAACTACCCACACTGCTTTCGGTATTGCTGCCGACGGTACCACTAAAACTTTAACTTTTAATACACCGTTGCTGTCTGTTGGTGGCGCCGCTACCTACGGTTTCCTGACCAAAGCAGACTACGATGCATTGACGGCTGCCGACAGGATTGCCCTGGCTGATGCCGCTGCTGCTGATGCTACCAGCGATCAGAAAGGCGCTACCCTGGCTTACAATTCAACTACCGGAAAATATGAGCTGAAACTGGCTTTCGCGGATGACGCCATGCCTGGTATCATGAGCATCCAGAACCAGTCGTTCCGTGGTGATAAAGAATTCAAAAATGCAGTAGCGGTTAACCAGACCCTGACGGTAACCGGCGATGCAACATTGAGCGGTAACGTAACAATGGGTGCTGCTACCTCTATTTCGACTGTCGGCGGTAGCGTATTGATGCCCGATTTACCAGCTGCCACAGCCCCGGTAACCGGTGCTAACTACCAGATCCTGTATTCTGCTTCTGACGGTTCAGGTATCAAACAACTGGACATTGATCCGGAGTCTCTGACGCCTGGCGTAGCGACTTTCAACGGCGAAAAAGGTGCGATCACTTTAACACTGGACGCTTATCCGCTGGCTGCTTCTGTAACTACACCCGCTGTTGTTGCGGACGGTACCGATCCTAAAATTCAGAAAATCCAGATTCCGGAAGCTAACAGCACCACCGTTGTTCGTGGTTTGATCTCTAACGCTGACCAGATCCTGGCTGGTAGAAAACGTTTCGAGAATGACATGACGGTAGGTGCTAACCTGCTGCCTACTTCCACACTGGATGTTAAAGGTTCATTCTCTGCAGCGATCAGGGAAGTGGTAGGTGACTACACACTGCTCGCAACAGATTATACGCTGATCGCGAAAGGCGCCGCTGTAAATACGGTGACCCTGCCAGCCGCTTCATCTTGCCCGGGCAGGATTTACAACATCAAGAAAGTGCCTACCAATGCTGCAACTCCTGATGAAAACGTAATTACCATCAATACTGCTGATGGTGGCGATATCGAAAGTGGTCCGTCCACCACGATGTTCGTACCTTATTCTTCCATCTCTGTACAATCCAGTGGTGGTCAGTGGTATATCCTGAGAAGGAACTAATATTTACCATATTACATGGAACGGCTTAGAGGGCCGTTCCATGTTTCTCTGCCATATCTGTCGGCACCCTATTTAACTACTTCCTATGAAACCTGAAGCTTTTATTAAAGCGGGATTTACACTTATCGCCTGCCTGCTATTGCAACAGGCGGCCAGCGCCCAGGTAAAAATGGGTGGCGCAGCGCCGGGTACTATGCGTGGCGACGCCTTACTGGAACTGAATTCCACCAAGCAAGGGCTTTTACTTCCCCGTGTTAATTCGGCGGCCCTCACCACACACCCCCTCGATACTGCGGCTAACGGCCTGATGGTTTTCGTTACCGATCAAAATAGTTTGTTTGTGCGGAAAAGCGCTTCCTGGAAACAATTGCTCGCTTCGGACGATGCGCCGCCAAGTACGGTAACATCGGTCAACGGTGCAACAGGAGCGGTTAGTTTAACAGCTGGTACTGCCATGAGTTTATCGGGCACCCAGATCATCAACGACGGCGTATTCTCTTTTAACACGCGCAAAGGCGCGGTTACCGCCGCGGAAGCCGACTACAACCTGGATCTTTTAGGCGATGTGGCCATAGCAACTCCTGCTAATAACCAATTGCTTCGATATAACGCCGGTAGCTGGTCTAACTGGACGCCGGACTTTTTAAAATCCGCTGCTACGCTTACACAGGGGGCTGTGTTGTTTGCGGGGGCGAGTGGCGTGGTAACGCAGGATAATACAAAGTTCTTCTGGGATAATACGAATGGCAGGCTGGGTATAGGTACGGCGGCGCCGAACAGGACGCTTACCGTGGCCGGTAATGCCGGTGTTGTAGGAGATCTTACGACGGAAAGTCTTGCAGTAACCGGTGCTGCCCGAATGGGGATAAGAACGGTGACAACCAATACGACACCGATCGACATCGCTGCGACAGATTATACTGTTATTATTAGTCCAACCACCGGTACTACCGCTATCAACGTCAGACTGCCCGACCCTACAGCCAATGACGGCCGTATTATCGTCATCAAGAAAACAGTAAACCGGACGATCAACGTGACCAGTCTGACAGTTGCCAACTTCGAGCGCGCTGCCGGGCCTACCACGATTACAGGCGCCACTGCAACGTACCAGGGCGCAACAGGTAATAACAATGCATCCTACAGGTCGATGACCTTCCAGTCCGACGGTACCCGCTGGTACCTGATCGGCAACTAGCAGTTTACCTTAAACTGAAAATTAGAATGAAATACATTCTTACCATATTCATGAGCTGCCTGCTCGGCATCGCCGCATCGGCACAGGACACGGTTTTCGTGCCCGCTGTGTCAACGATCGGCGTGCTTACCGGCGATCCTGTATCCATTTACAGCAATGTGGTAAATGAAGGCGCCATTGTTACCAGACCCAATTCCGTGATCAACTTTTATGGCAAGTTCTGGAATAATGTGGCAGGTTCCCGATTGCTCGATGAAAGCATTGATGGGTTAAGCGGTACAGGCGGCTTATTCCGCTTTGTCGGCAATAATCCGCGTTACAGCAATACCGGTATGCAGAGCATTTATGGCGGATACAGCGCGGCCGGTAAAACCGGCGTTACGTTCCCCAATCTTGAAATAGATAATTCGCTTGGTGTGCGTATCGCAGATCTCAGCGATCTGAAAATACGCCACGGACTGAGTTTCAAAAACGGCCACCTGTTCCTTAACGGCTGGAACCTGGTGGTAGGCGATAAACAACCCGGCACCATCAGCGGTTACAGCGACAAGTCTTTTATCGTGACCGGTCCCGATATCGCCGGTGGCTTCCTGTACCGCGAACAGGTGAGCAGTGCTTCGGGAGAGGTGGTATTCCCGGTGGGTACCAGCATTGCCACCTATGCGCCGGCTTCCGTGAAATTTGCGGGAACCGTGGAAGACTTCCGCGTAAGGGTATTTGACAGTGTTTACCAGTACGCTACCACAGGTCCATCAAATAGAAAAGATTTTACGAATAAAACCTGGAACGTTGGCCATGGCGCGCAAGCTGCCAGTACCGATATTACGCTGCAACACATGGATGCAGAAGAAGGCGCGGAATATATAAACTATCGTTCCAACAGTTACATCAGCCGCTTTGCAAATAATGCCTGGGATTATATAGATAACCCTGAGTATTTACCTGTGGCGGGTGCACTCACTTCGGGTGCGGCGCTCAGGAATGCGACCATGCAAACACGACGCTTCAGCGATGGTATAACGCAGAACGAATACTTCGCCAAAGCATCGGTGATTTACGGCCCTTATTCGCCCGCTATTTTCCTTTATTTCAATGCCTGGCGCCTGTCGCGTTACTTCGCACAGCTGGAGTGGACCACTACCCGTGAACTGAACAACGCGCGTTTTGAAATTGAACGCCGTTACGATACAGACACCGGGTTTGTTAAAGTGGGTACACTGAGCAGCCTGGCGCACAACGGCAACAGTACCAGTAAAATCGATTACAGGTATCCCGATCCGAATCAATATCCCGGCTGGAGTTACTACCGCATAAAATCCGTATCGAAGAACGGTCGCTCCAGTTATTCGGAAATCAAAGCGGTGCCGCCCTTCCCGGAAGTAAACATCTGGCCCAATCCGAACCGGGGCGAATTCCAGTTGCGCGTGCAGGGGAACACCGGCCCGGTAATCGTACAAATCACGAACATGATGGGGCAGGTACTGCATCAATACGAACTCAACGGCCAGGCAACAGTGGCGGTAAAAAATCTGAGCAAAGGCACCTACATCGTGGTGTTCTATGATAAAGGCACTCACCGGTTAATGCGAAGTGAAAAAGTGATCGTTATTGACCGGTAGTTTTTCTGGGAAATGTTAGCATACGAAACGGGATGTAGTGCGTGCACTGCATCCCGTTTTTGCGTTTTCATTTTTAGCCTTAACTTTGGGGAGAATCTTATCAGGGCTTGAAAAAATAATCATCACGATCGACGGGTACTCTTCATGTGGAAAGAGCACGCTGGCTAAGCAGCTGGCGAAAAACTTGACTATATATACATCGATAGCGGGGCGATGTACCGGGCGGTGACCCTGTACTTTATCCGCCAGGATGTTAACTTTCGTGATGAAGAGGAAGTGAAAAGCGCCCTGAACGATGTGCACCTTGAATTTGTATTTAACCCGTCGTCTAACCAGGTAGAAATGCACCTGAACGATGAGAACGTGGAGCACCTCATTCGTGAAATGATCGTTGCCGAAAAGGTGAGTGAAGTGGCGGCCATCGGTGCCGTTCGCACTTTTGCCGTGGCCCAGCAACAAAAAATGGGCGCCCGCAAAGGTATTGTGATGGACGGCCGCGACATTGGTACCGTGGTATTCCCGAACGCCGAATTAAAAATATTCATGACCGCGGATCCCGCCGTACGCGTGGAACGCCGGTATAAAGAACTGTACGCTAAAAATCCGAACATCACGCTCCACGAAGTAAAAGAAAACCTCGAATTGCGCGATTATATAGACGCCAACCGCGAAATCAGCCCCCTTCGCCGTGCCGATGATGCTATCATATTGGATAACAGTCAGTTAACGATGGACGAGCAACTCGGATTGGTTTCGCAATGGGTAGAAGATGCGATAATGGCACATTCTTCTTGAATTTTTTTTTATTAAAAAAGTGTTATTACATTTGTCATAGTTACGGGATAACATCCTGTTCCACGCACCATATAGATATTTTTGCCAATCCTCAGAAATTCCTGCTTTATTACGGTAAGTCATAGTGTTGTAAATGATACATTTACGTGCATGTCATTGCTTTAACCCGCAAAGGCATCCCCTAAATGGATGTTTAAACCCGTTGTCCCTTTGGCTATGAGTCAAAACCTTACGGAAAACATTTTGTGAAGAGATCAGCGGTTGAATGGACTGTGTTGAATGAATTTGAGTATAGATCATTTGTTCTATAAAGATTTTGAAGGCCATATCCCGACTGTATTCTAGAAAAGACCAAACTATTAACCGTTTATTAAACTAACACTACATAAAATTAAACCTCCGGCCCAACACCAGGGCTGGTTGTTGTAAAAGCAATGTGAAATGGGCCAATGGCCTTGTTTCATATTTTCAGTAGGTGTATTCGGTTAATAGGAAAGGGGCGAATTCTTTCGCCCCTTCATTTTTTAAACCAACTGAATACCAGGCTGTTAAGCAGGCGTGTAACATTGAAATAAAATTTCTAACTTGTGATGGATAATTGTCACCCCTGCAACATGTTACGAAAATGTCTCACTTTCATGGTCCTCCTGTGCCTCGGATGGGTAGCCGGCGCTGCCGCGCAAGACTCTGTCCTGGTATTTCGCACGCTGGACTCGCTTCGTTCCCTGAAAGACGATACGCTGAAAGTGCACCAATTATCCCAACGTGGCCGCTCCTTTAACCGCTACTTCGACAACCGCAATACCGACAATCTCTTTTATAAGGAAGCCATCTCACTCGCCGAAAATCTCCGCGATTATAAAGCGCTTGCCGAAATCTATAACGACATCGGCACGGCTAAACGGAATAAGTCATTATACATCCCGGCCGTAGATTATCACGAAAAGGCGCTCAGGCAGGCGCAGCTTGCTAAAGACGACCGGCTCATCAGTTTTTCCTCCAACAACGTGGGCGTGGATTACCGCCGCCTCGACAAATTGGACAAGGCCTTTGAAGCGCATGCCAATGCACTGGCCATTGCCGAAAAGACCAACGATGTACGTAACATCTGCGTGGCGACCAACAGTATCGGCAACATCCATCTTTCCAATAAAAAATATGAAGAGGCACTCCAGCACTTCAACAAGGCGTTGCAGCTGGAACAAGCCGCTGGTAACGAGCTGGGCGTAGCCATCAACCTGGGAAACATCGGATACGCTTACCAGGGCCTCGGTAAGCTGGATATGTCTATCGAATTCTTTAAGCGCTCGCTTGAAGCGAACAAAAGCATCAACAGTAACACCGGTATTTCCATCTGCTACACCTGCCTGGGCGCCGTGTACCAGGACAAAAAAGATTACGCTACGGCAAAAAGCTATATGCTGAAGGCCCTGGCGGTAAATGGCAAGGTAGACGACCAGATCCACGTGGCTGACAATTACCTGAGCATCGGTAAATTGTTCGATGAGCAAAACATCCGGGACAGTGCCCGGCTATGGTATGGCAAAGCGATAGAACTCGGCCGCCGTTGGGGTTTTA
Organism: Chitinophaga sedimenti; assembly: GCF_023156195.1. Lineage (GTDB taxonomy): Bacteria > Bacteroidota > Bacteroidia > Chitinophagales > Chitinophagaceae > Chitinophaga > Chitinophaga sedimenti. The sequence goes on along the minus strand of NZ_JAKUKA010000001.1, from coordinate 3,434,038 downwards.
AGTCCACCCTGCTGGATGCTTACAAGGGTATGGCGCACAGCCTGCGCGAGTCGAAACAATACGACCGCGCACTGCCGTATATGGATAGCCTCATCGCTTACAACGACAGCATCCAGACGGAAAAGAATGATCTCGTGGCTTCCCAGTCGGAAACCCGCTATAACGTGAGCCGGAAAGATGCGGAAATTAAAAGCCTGCACCAGGCGCAGGATAACGAAAAACTCCGGGTACGCCGCAACCTTGCGGTCGCTATTTCACTGGGGGTTATTTTATTCATGTTGATCGTGGGCGGCTTCTTTTACATCCGTCACCGTAACCTGGAAGCCAACCGGCAGTCGTTGCAACTGGAGCTGCGCAGCCTGCGTGCACAGATGAATCCGCATTTTATTTTCAACTCATTAAGTTCTATTCACCGCTATATTTGGAGCAATAACCAGGAAGAGGCATCGGAATACCTGACCAAATTTTCCAAATTGATGCGGATGATCCCGGATAACAGTCAGCATACATTCATCCCCCTGAATAAAGAATTAGAATCGCTCCGTTTGTACCGGACCTGGAAGTGCTGCGTTGTAATAACTTGTTTGAGTACCGCATATTGCTGAGCGACAATATTAACGATGAAGAGGTGATGATTCCGCCCATGATTATTCAGCCCTACGTGGAAAATGCCATCTGGCACGGATTAGTGCATCGCAAACAAAGGGTTTGCTGGATATAGCTATCCACCTGAAAGGAAAAGTGCTGGAATGTATTGTAACGGATAACGGTATTGGCCGCAAAATGGCCATGGAAATCAAGGAGAAGAAGAATAAGACCCATAATTCGATGGGTATGAAAGTAACCGAGGGGCGCATTGCGCTGATCCGCAAAATCAATAACACCAAGGATGCGAATGTTGAAATAACCGACCTTGAAGATAATAAAGGGCAACCGGAAGGAACTAAAGTGACCATTGTACTGCCCGCCGAATTTTTATTTTAATGCAGGGAAGCATATAATGCAGCATGCCTGCCCATGACAACCATAATAAACGTTAACATGAGCGAAATTAAAGCAGTCATCGTAGACGATGAGCAGCACTGCGTAGATGCCTTAAAAACCATGTTGCAAAAGAAGTTCCCGGACGTGACGGTACTCGGAGGGGCCAGCAGTGTGCAGGAGGCCAAGGTATTGATCGATGAGCTCCGGCCCGACCTGGTATTCTGGACGTGGAAATGCCTTATCAGAATGGTTTCGAGTTACTGAAACTGTTCGATAAGGTGAACTTCGATGTGATATTCACTACGGCTTACGAACAATATGCGCTCAAAGCCATCAAGTTCAATGCACTGGATTACCTCCTGAAACCTTTTGGGATTTCAGATTTACAGGATGCGCTGCAGAAGTACAGTGCCCGCAAAGCCGTTAAAAACGAGCAGCCGGGTGTGGTGGCGCCGCTGGAAATGTTCCTGCAGAACATGAAAACAATGCAGCACTCAATAAGAAAATAGCGCTGCCAACGCTGAACGGACTGGTGTTTATGCCGGTGCAGAGTATTGTGCGCTGCGAATCGACCGGCAACTATACCAAGATATTTTTCACCGACCGCAAACAGCTGCTCGTGTCTAAACCATTGAAGGAGTTCGAAGAACTGCTCACAGATATCGATTTCTTCCGCGTACATAACTCTCACCTGATCAATTTGCAGCAAATGGAATCGTATATCCGGGGCGAAGGCGGGTTTGCATTGATGAGTGATGGTACGCAGGTAGAGGTGAGCCGGAGAAGGAAGTCAGACTTTCTGAAAAAGGCGGTACAGTTCTAACGCCAATTTTTGCCTTTTGGATACCAGTTATCTGTTAGATCGTACCGGATACTAATTTATGGTTGCAGGCCGTGAAGCATTCCACTAATTTTGAGGTACACAATTGGAAATAAACTGTTTTGTTATATAAAGATTTTCTCTGCATTACTAGCGTTTGATTAGCCCCAAAGAAAAAAGACACCGGACGGTGTCTTTTTTATTATGTGTCAGTTGAAAGTAACGCTCATCTTTTCTACCTCGTCTTCCAGCCCCCAAAACGACAGCAGTTTCCGGATCACCCCTTCGACGATCGCGTCGGGACAGGAGGCGCCGCTGGTCAGCATAATGGTTACCTGCGGCTGTTCGGGCAGGTAATTGCTGCTTTGCAGCTCGCGGCTGTGGTGGAAGTCCCAGTGACTGATCGTTTCCCGGGATATCAATTTTTCTTCTGATGAAATAAAGAAGGTAGGCAGCTTCTCTTCGCACAGTTCTACGAGGTGCGAGGTGTTGGAGCTGTTGTAACCGCCCACCACGATGGCGAGGTCCGCCTGTTCGGCCAGCATTCCCGTTACGGCGCTCTGGTTGTCGTTCGTAGCGTAGCAGAGGGTGTCGCGGGTATCTGCAAAACGTTCGCCCACCTGCGCATCTGCCAGCTGGTAATGCTGTTGCATCACGCCGCGGATGTAGTCGGCAATGGCTTGTGTTTCGGAGGCCAGCATGGTGGTTTGGTTCACCACGCCCACGCGCTGGAGGTCTTTGGTAACGTCAAAGCCCGGCGAGTGCTGGCCTTTGAAGGTCTCATAAAAGCTCTCGGCCGGCAGTTCGCCACGAATGTAGGCGGCCAGCTGTTCGGCTTCATGAATATCTTTCACAACCACGGTGGGCGTAACCGACTGGCTATGCGAAAACGTGGCGCGGGTTTCTTCGTGTTTGGGTTTGCCGTGTATAATTACCGAGTATTGCTTCTGGCCAATCTGGTCTGCCTTGTTCCATACCCTTTCCACGAAAGGGCAGGTGGTATTGTATTGCAGTGGTGTGATGCCCATAGCGGTGAGTCGCGCTTCGATTTCCAGGGTGGTGCCGAATGCGGGGATGATCACGATATCTTCCGCGGTGAGGTCTTCCCAGGAATGAGCTGCCTGCCGCCGGTATCCATGATAAAACGCACGCCGCGGGACAGCAGATCGCTGTTCACCTGTGGGTTGTGAATCATCTCACTTAACAAGAAGATACGTTTGCCCTCGTTTTCGTCTACCGTACGGAAAGCGATCTCGATCGCATTTTCCACCCCGTAGCAAAAACCAAAGTGACGGGCCAGCAATATTTTTACCGGGCCAAAATCCAGTTGCGTCGGCGTAAAGTCTTTCTTCATCTTGTCCTGCTGCTTGCGTTGTTGTTTGATAGCGCTGATCAGCGGACTGCGGTATATAATCGGAACGTTGAATGTTTTCATTGCTGTAGCTTCCAGTAGTCGCAAAGATAGCGATTTCCGCTGCTCAACCTTCCACTACTTTCCGCGACTGCTTGTACTTTTCCCAGTCGAAATTGCTGATAAAGAAGGCGGCCGTATCCACGCCGCGTTTAAAGAGCTCCAGTTTTTCATCCTCATCCAGGGAGAAATCCAGCCAGCTGAAGCGTTTCGTATTGTAGTCGATGAACGATACCAGCTGCTTGAAATCCGGGTTGCGGTGAATAAACTCGTTGTCCAGCTGTGGGCAGACGACCAGAAAATGGCGCCGATGTAGTCCAGAAGCTGTTCGTGTTGTTGCTGTGCGTACGGTCGTACCCGATTTTTACGCCAAAAGTAGGCGAGGAGGGGATTTTGCGATAGTTGTGGAAAATGTCGATCGGGAAGTTGGACAGGATGCCACCGTCCACGAACATCACCTTGTCCGGGATGTTGCCGTAAAAGTTGCAGTTATTGCGCCAGGCGTCCTGCTGCCCGGTTTGTGCCGGAATATTACCCAGTTCAAACGGACGGAAAAAGAGGGGTATAGACATGGACGCGCGTACAAAATCTGCCGGATGGGCATTGTCGATGTCCTGGTAGTACAAACCCGCCATGCGCGGAAATACCACGCGGGTTTCGGTGGTAATGTCGGCGGCTACGATGCCCAGTTCAATATATTCCTCTGTAAACTCATCGTCGATCACCTCACCGGTAACGCGGTTGCGAAGTCCCGGCGGCCGTTGCATGCGCATGGCGCGCATTTGTCCGTAGGTGCTGATGTGCCGCTCCTGCAGCAGTTCCTTTACCCATTCATGAAATTTGGTGCCGGGGTTGAGACCTTTCTTGTTGCTGGAGAGATTATCGATGATGCACGTAAAATACCATGCGCGTCGTAACGTGTCGAACACGGAGGGATCGTCGTGGCGGTGTTTCAGAAGGTTGTCGATGAAATTGCGGGCATCGCCGTCGCCATCTACAAAATCATAGAAGTCCTTGTTGGCCACTTTGCTGATGATCCATTCCGTTTTGGCCTCGTCGATGGGGCCGGCGGCGAGCAGGAGGGCGGCGATGGCCCCGGCGGAGGCGCCGCCGATACAGAGGAAGCGGACGTTCAGCTGTTCGAGGGTGTATAAATAGCCGAGCAGCGCCATGCCCAGGGTGCCGCCGCCTTCGAGTACAATGTCTACGTACTGGTGGCCGGCATCGTCTACAATGTCCGAGATGTGCAGATCCTGCGACTTCAGTTGTTCGATCTTGTGCTGCACAATGGGGTCATTGAACAGGTAATTGAGGTTGCTCATAACCTTTGGGGTTTGGGGTGAGTAATCAATAAAATACCGCTTCCGCGACATCAGTTCGATGGCGGAATGCTAAATGTGGAGTAAAAGACGCGGGCAGATCAGCCTTTATCGCTGCTGTATTTGTCCAGCCATGACTTTTCTTCGCTGGTGAGGCTATTGTATCCCTTTTCGTTGATCTTATCGAGCAGTATGTCCAGTTTTTGCTGCCGGTTCTCTTCATTGGACCGTTTCACCACTTTTAAAGGTGACTTTTTCGGTTTGAAATTTTTGAAGCCGCTTTTGGGGGCCGGAGCACGCTTAAAGCTGATGTTGCTGAATTTATCGAAGAGCCAGATGAGTGGTTTTGCGAGTTCGGTGCCGCCGCGCAGCGCCAGCACGTAGAGTACGCCGAAGAGGGCGCCGCCGAGGTGGGCTGCTACGCCGCCGGCGTTACCGTCAGGGATGGAAATCACATCGATCACGACTACTGCGATGGCGATCCATTTAAGGCGCACGGTGGCGAAAAAGATGTTGAGCTCCATGTTGGGCAGGCTCATGGCGGTGGCGGTAATAAAACACATCACCGAGGCGGAGGCGCCGATCAGGGTGCCGTCGATGCCGGCGAACCTTGGGAAGATATTATATACCAGTACATATACAAGCCCGGCAAACACGCTGCTGATGAGGTATACCGGCAGCACGCGGCTTTTACCGACATCGGAGCGGAAGAGATTGCCAAAGAAGTAGAGATTGAGCATGTTGAACAGGAAGTGAAACACGCCCTGGTGGGTAAACATGTAGGTAATAAAGCCCCATGGTTTGGTGGCGAGTACGGAAGGTTGGGAGTGGAGGGCAAGATTATCGTACAGGAACAAGCTGGCAAACCCGGCGGCATTGCTGCCCAGGGCGGCCAGGCGTAATATGCCGATGACCAGGAATATGATCGTATTCCATAATATGAGGTGGTTTACTGTGTTATCCTGGTTAAGCCAGTTGCGTACATCTGTTCTCAGTGAAGTGCCGTTCATGAAAAAAATAAATAAGGATTTCCTTTGCTAAAATTATTGCTTTTAGCGTATAAAACGGCCAGTTTTTTAAAAAGGGCCTATTACGGGGGCTTAGCGCGTTTTTTTACCTAACTGGATGAATTTTAAACAAATAGATGTTGAAACGAGCCGGATGTGGGTGGCTGATTTTTATGTTCACAATCGTAAGAATTATCGTATCTTTGCAACCTTAAATATTTTTATGTCAGAAAACAACATTATTAACGAACAAAACGCTGAACAACAGGCAGCCCCGGCTGAAACAGCGACACAAAATGCGCCTGTTGCCGTTGCGACCGCTCACGACGATTTCGACTGGAGCGTAGACAAACGTAACGTGTCTTCCTATTCCCGGGAAGAAAAAGCGAAGTACGATCAGACTTACGACAGCACTTTCAAAGTGATCGAAGAGAATGGTCTGCTGAGCGGTACTATCGTTGGTATTACTAAAACCGACGTAGTTATCAACATCGGTTTCAAATCCGATGGTTTGATCTCTCTTAACGAATTCCGTGACCTGCAGGGCATCAAGATTGGTGACGAAGTAGAGGTACTGGTAGTTGAGAAAGAAGACCGCGATGGTAACCTGCACCTGAGCCGTAAACAGGCTCGTATGCAACGTGCATGGGAGAAAATCGTGGAAGTTTACAAAACCGGCGAAGTGGTTACTGGTACTGTTACCAGCAAAACCAAAGGCGGCCTGATCGTGGACGTTTATGGTATGGAAACGTTCCTGCCAGGTTCTCAGATCGACGTGAAGCCTGTTACTGACTACGATCAGTTCGTGGGTAAAACTATGGAGTTCAAAGTGGTGAAAGTTAACGAAGCCATCAAAAACGCCGTGGTATCTCACAAAGCGCTTATCGAAAGCGATATCGAGCAACAGCGTGTGGACATCATCTCCAAACTGGAGAAAGGCCGTGTGCTGGAAGGTACGATCAAGAACATCACAGACTTCGGTGCTTTCATCGATCTGGGTGGTCTGGACGGCCTGCTCTACATCACCGACATCAGCTGGGGTCGTATCTCTCACCCAAGCGAAGTACTGCAGATGGATCAGAAGATCAACGTGGTGGTACTGGACTTCGACGACGAGAAGAAACGTATCAGCTTAGGTTACAAGCAACTGACCCCGCATCCGTGGGATACTTTGCCTGCAACCATCACCGAAGGTGCAAAAGTAAAAGGCAAAGTAGTGAACATCGAAGATTACGGCGCATTCCTGGAAATTCTGCCTGGTGTAGAAGGTCTGGTTCACGTATCCGAGATTTCATGGGCATCTACTCCGATCAACGCAAAAGAGTTCTTCAAACTGGGCGAGGAGTACGAAGCAGTGGTAGTTACGCTGAGCAAAGACGAGCGCAAAATGAGCCTGTCTATCAAGCAACTGACCGAAGATCCATGGTCTACTATCGAAACTAAATTCCCGCTGGATAGCCGTCACAAAGGCATCGTTAAAAACATCACTCCGTACGGTGTGTTTGTTGAGCTGGAAACAGGTATCGGCGGTATGATCCACATCTCCGATCTGAGCTGGATCAAACGTTTCAACCACCCGAGCGAGTACACCAAAGTTGGTAGCGAAATCGACGTGGTGATCCTGGGTATCGATAAAGATAACCGCAAACTGAGCCTCGGCCACAAACAAATCGAAGAAGATCCATGGAACACCTTCGAAACTATCTTCCCGATCGGTTCTACCCACGAAGGTACCATCGTGAAGAAAGATGAGAAAGGTGCTACCGTTCAGCTGCAATATGGCCTGGAAGCTTACGCTCCTGCCCGTCATCTGCGTACAGAAGACGAAAAACCAGTTGCAGTAGAAGACGTGAAAACTTTCATGATCATCGAGTTTGACCGCAACGAAAAACGCATTCTCGTTTCACACACTAAAGTTTGGGAACAAACTAAAGTAGAAGAAAAAGAAGCGATCGTTAAAGAAAAACGTGCTGACGCTGACAAAACCCGTAAAGCTGTGAAAACCATCCAGTCTAAAGTAGAAAAAGCTACTCTGGGCGACCTGGGCGCACTGGCTGAACTGAGAGAAAAACTCAAACAATCTGAAGGCGGCGAAGAAAAGAAAGCTGAGTAGTCTTTAAGTATTGTCTAAAACATAAGGACTCCCCTGGCGAAAGCCGGGGATTTTTTTGCGGGTATGCCAGGGGGAGTAAAGAAAAAACCGCCGAAGTGTTGACCACATCGGCGGCTGAAGAATATTCAGAAAGCGAGTAAATAACTATCTTAACTTGCCCAGTTCGTGGTCGTTGAAGTCCAGCAGGGATTTCAACTGTACGTCGGCCAGCGCATATCGTTTATCGTTGCGGTTATGATGCTCCGGTACCACTACCACCTTCATGCGCGCGGCTTTGGCGGCCGTCATGCCCGTTACCGAATCCTCAAAGGCGATGCAATGAAGCGGACTAACGCCCAGTTCGCGGGCGGCAGACAGGTACACGGCCGGGTGCGGCTTGCCATAAGGCTCGAACTCAGCGGAAATGATCGCCTTAAAGTAAGGACGGATCTGCAGGTAATCGAGTACCGAAGAAATGATGCTCATATTGGAAGACGACGCCAGGCCAATATTAAAGCCGCGGTCTTTAAAAAATTCGAGGATGTAGGAGAGTCCCTCCATCGCTTCACCCCTGTGAAGGATTTTGGACGTAACGCTTTCGATGATCTCGGAAGTAACCTGCTCGGTACTTTTGCCATCCCACTTAAAATGATCGTGCCAGTACTCTACTACCTCCCTGGTGCGTAAGCCCGTTGTCCGCGAAGTCAGCTCCGGGGTTAGGCTAACACCCACTGTATCAAACACTTCATGTATTGCCAGCCCCCACAACGGCTCCGAATCCACCAGCAGCCCATCCATATCGAAAATCACCGAATTGATCATAATTGCGTTCTTTTTTGCGCCGCAAAGATACGCCGCTTTGCCCGCAACAACCACACGCTATTGTCATCATAACTTTTAGTTATGGAGCATTCTTATTTTTTATCACGATTCAGGGAAAATATTTTTGGAATTCTTCCCTACATGGCTATCTTTGTATTACTCTACTAAACAGATAGGAAATGGGTATTAATAATACAGCAACATATATGTGCAACTGTTGGAAATCAACAGAGTAGGGAGGTTTTTCTGATAATTATACAAATTATAGCCTTTAATAGCAGAAACCTCCGGTGTTACACGCGGAGGTTTTTTATTACCACGGCAGACCACGAAACGTTGTGAATTTTCAATTGTAGACGCAAAAACTCATTATCAATGCAAAGCTTCAGAACAGAACTGGAAAATCCGCTAGTCGAACGAGACATCATTGAACTGGAAAAGAAGATCCGCCAGTTCCGTGAGGGACAAATTCCCGACGAAAAGTTTCGGAGTCTCCGACTGGCCCGTGGTGTATATGGCCAGCGCCAGCCAGGTGTGCAGATGGTGCGCATCAAACTGCCGTATGGTAAAATGACTTTGCAACAGTGGAAACGCATTTCCGATATTTCTGACGAATACTCCACCGGCAACCTGCACCTGACTACCCGCCAGGACGTCCAGATCCACTTCGTGAGCCTGGAACGTACCCCGGAACTGTGGTCTAAGCTGGAACTGGACGATATCACCATCCGTGAGGCCTGCGGCAACACGGTACGTAACATTACGGCTTCCGACAAGGCCGGTATTGATCCGGAAGAGCCGTTCGACATTACGCCTTATGCCGATGCAACGTTCCGTTACTTCCTGCGCAACCCGATTTGCCGGGACATGGGCCGTAAATTCAAGATGTCTTTTTCCTCCAGCGACCGTGATACCGCGTTTGCGTTTATGCACGACCGGGCGTGATCCCGAAGATCCGCATCGTGGACGGTAAAGAAGTAAGAGGCTTTAAAGTGATGGTGGCAGGCGGTTTGGGCGCACAACCGATGCTGGCGAAAGTGGGCTTCGAGTTCCCGGAAGCAGATGAGCTGATTCCTTATATTGAAAGCGTACTGCGTGTTTTCGACCGTCATGGTGAAAGGGCCAGCCGCCATAAGGCGCGTATTAAATTCCTGATCCAGAAAATTGGTTTCGAGGAATTTGATCGCCTGGTGAAAGAAGAATACAAAGCGATTAAGCATAAATCTGTTCATGTAGATGCGGAGGCATGGCCCGACGCTGCGCTGCCCGCGGCCGACGCCGTGGTGCCTGCGTACACCGTTCGTGATCCGAAAAATACGAAGCATGGAAAGCGACGAACACTTTCGAGCAAAAACAGAAAGGGTATTATGGCGCTTATATCCGTGTGCCGCTCGGTAACATCAGCTCTGTAACTTCCCGCGCGCTCATTGAGCAACTGCGCCCGGTCGTTTCAGATGATACCCGTGTAACCGTGAACCAGGGCCTGTTGCTGAAGTTCATCAAACCCGAGCACCTGCCTTATGTGTTTGCTGTACTGGACGAGCATAACCTGGCTGCTGCCGGTTTTGACTCCATTGCGGATATTACGGCCTGTCCCGGTACAGACACCTGTAACCTCGCCATTTCCAGCAGCACCGGCATTGCCGCGGCACTGGAGGATGTGATCGCAAACGAGTTCCCGGATTTAGTGTACAACAACGATATCAAAATAAAAATCAGCGGTTGCATGAACTCCTGCGGTCAGCACAGTATGGCGCAGATCGGCTTCCATGGCAGTTCTATGAAAGCCGCTGGGAAGGTACTGCCCGCGCTGCAGGTACTACTTGGCGGTGGTGTTGTCGGCGACGGCGAAGGTCGTGTAGCCGATAAGGTAATTAAAGTACCAAGCCGCCGTGGTCCCGATGTACTCCGCAGCCTGCTGCACGACTACGAAGCCAACGGCGAAAAAGGTGAACTGTTTAACGCTTACTTCGACCGCAAAGGCGAACGTTACTTCTACGACCTGCTGAAGCCTTTGGCCGACCTGGGCGCTGTGAAAGACGACGACTTCGTGGATTGGGGACAGGCGCAGACATTCGCTACCGCGATCGGTGTGGGCGAGTGTGCCGGCGTGGTGATCGACCTGATCGCGACCCTGCTGTTCGAAGCCGAAGAAAAGCACGAACTGGCGCTGGAAGCGTTTGGCAACAGCCAGTGGGCTGACGGTATTTACCACACTTATTCTTCCTTCGTACAGGCTGCGAAAGCTTTGCTGCTGGACGAGAATATTAACTGTAACACGCAGCACGGCATCATCAACGACTTTGAAAAACATTTCGTGGAAACCGGCAAAATCAGCATCGGCAACTTTAAAACACTGGTGCTGCAGATCAATCAACATGAACCCACCGAAAGCTTTGCGAAACAATACTTTGCACAGGCCCAGGCGTTCTATAAACAAGTACAGCAGTATCGCCAGGCTAAAACCGAAGCGACTGCCGGGGCTACTGTCTAAACAATTATCAATTATCCACCTGTAAAACGACCAACACATGTTACCGATTCAGCCCAAATTGACATTAGTAGGCGCCGGTCCCGGCGACCCGGAACTGATTACCGTGAAAGGACTGAAAGCCATTCAGCAGGCAAAGGTGATCCTCTACGACGCCCTTTCTAACAACGAACTGCTGGAACACGCTTCGCCCAACTGCCTGAAACGCTTTGTAGGTAAGCGCGCAGGAATGCATGTGTATACACAGTCGGAAATCAACAGGATGATTGTAAAATATGCATTAACTTTCGGTAACGTGGTACGGCTGAAAGGAGGCGACTCCTTCGTGTTTGGCCGCGGCTCGGAAGAAATTGCCTATGCACAGCAATACGACATCAAAACGGAAGTGATTCCGTGTATCAGCAGTGCGATTTCGGTTCCCGGTATTAATAATATCCCGGTAACCGCCCGCAATGTGAGCGAAGGTTTCTGGGTCATTACCGGCACCACGCAGGACGGCAAACTAAGCCGCGACCTGGAGTATGCGATACAGGCGAATACAACGGTGGTGGTGTTGATGGGCATGAAAAAACTGGAACAGATCGCAGGTATATACGAAGCGGCTGGTCACGGATCGGTACCGGCGGCTATTATCCAGAATGGTACCTTACCTACGCAGAAAATTGGTGTAGGCATTGCGGCCGACCTGCCTAAAATAGCCTTCGAACACCAGCTGACCAATCCCGCGATCGTCGTAATCGGCGAAGTGGTGAGGTTCCACGAGGCGTTCCAGGCGCTGCAGAACAAACTGGCGGAAGATTATAAACTAGCAGTATAATGGAAGAGAATCAGTTATTCCCGGTGTTTTTTAGTTAGACCAGCTACAGGTGTTAGTAGTGGGAGGGGGAATATTGGCCACGAAAAAGTGTTTGCGATGCTGACGAACAGTCCGCGCGCCCGCATTACGGTGGTGGCCACCTGGTTCAGCAACGAACTCGAGGAGCTCGTGAAGCATTACCCGGATGTGGAGCTGGTGCAAAAAGCCTTTTCCTGCGGCGATGTGTTTGGCAAAGACCTCGTGATTGCCGCTACGAATGACCGCGAACTGAATCACTGCATCTGGGAAAAGGCGAAAGCCGCCCGCATACTGATCAACGTGGCCGATACGCCGGAACTTTGCGATTTTTACCTCGGTTCCATTGTCCGCAAGGGCAACCTGAAAATTGCGATCAGTACCAATGGCAAATCGCCCACCGTCGCTAAAAGATTAAAAGAAGTATTCCAGAGGCATTGCCCGACGCGCTGGAAGAGGTGTTGCAAAAGCTGCATCTGCTGCGTGACCGGCTCAAAGGCGACTTCAACGAAAAGGTGAAGGAGTTGAACCGCATCACTTCGGTGTTGGTTAAAGAAAAGCCTTCGGAACAATAATATTTTCGCTTAAAGGTTTATGATAGGCCGTCCCGGTTATCCGGGGCGGCTTTTTTGTATTATTTTGCCGGCTATGATCATCGAACAAACCATCGCATACGTTAAACAGGAACTGGCCGGCGCGGAAGGCGGGCATGACTGGTGGCACTACCGGGTATGGAAGGCGGCGAAACAGATCGCTGAAAAAGAAGGGGCGGACATTTTTGTGGTTGAGCTGGGCGCGCTGCTGCATGATATTGCCGATTCCAAGTTTCATGGCGGCGACGACGAAGTGGGACCGGCAAAGGCCCGCGCGTTTTTGTTGCAACTGTCGGTAGAGCCTGCCGTGGTGGACCACGTGGAAAACATCATCCGCCACATCTCTTTTAAAGGAGGGAAAGAAGCGGCCACTTTCAGCTCGCCGGAGCTGAGCGCGGTGCAGGATGCCGACCGCCTGGACGCGATTGGCGCGATTGGTATCGCGAGGGCCTTTAACTATGGCGGTTTTAAGAACCGTGCTTTGTATGATCCGGCCATAGCGCCCGATCTGAACATGACGAAAGCGCAGTATAAGAGTAGCACCGCGCCAACGATCAATCACTTTTACGAAAAACTGCTCCTGTTAAAGGACCGTATGAATACGCCAACCGGCAAAGCCATGGCGGAGGAGCGGCATCAGTTTATGCAACAGTTCCTCGACCGGTTTTACCAGGAGTGGGATGGGCAGGAATAAGATGGGGAAATCAGCTTTGGAACCGCGTTTCAGCCGCCGTTGCGCACACTTCCGCGGTTGGTCCTTTAATTATGGTTCCGTGAACAGGGCGCGCAGTTCGGCCGCATCTGCCGGTTTCATTTTACCACCCAGGATCAGGCGTAACTGCCTGCGGCGGAGCGCACCATCGAATAATTTTATCTCATCCTCTGTTTGAGCCTGGATAGGCGGTACCGGGCGGGAGTTGCCGTTCGGGTCCAGCGCCACGAAGGTCATAAACGCTTCGTTGGATTTATAACGGTATTGCTGCACAGGATCTTCGCCCCATACTTTCATATGCACTTCCATGGAAGTATTGAAGGCGCGGCTCACTTTCGCCTCTATATGTACCACGTTGCCCAGCTTAATGGGATTTTCGAAAGAAATATTATCTACAGAAGCAGTCACTACCGGGGCTGCGCAGTGTTTCATGCAGGAGAGGGCCGCGGCAATGTCCATCCAGTACATTAAACGCCCGCCCATGAGGTTGCCAAAAGTGTTGGTATCGTTCGGAAGCACGAGTTCCGTCATTTGAATAAGTGATTGCTGTGCGGTTTTCGGCGAAAGCGTCATTGTTTGGTATATATTTCGGGGGCGAAATTACGTTAAGGAAATGGAAATTCCCGCTGCGCCGGGTGCCCAGTAAAATCGCTTTATATAAGTTATTAACAAATGAGTGACCGGAAAGCGGCCATGGTAGCCGATCGGGAAATGCGTTTCAACACCTTTATGAAAACCCCGCTTGGCTGAACAGCAAATTATTGTAACTTTGCATGACCTGCGGAAGTAAATGTACTTGACAAAACACCAATTCAGTCCAGCTTCCTCTTTAGGTCAAGTATTTTTTCGGGAACAATTATTTTATGGCAAAATATATCTTCGTTACGGGAGGTGTTACTTCCTCATTGGGTAAAGGAATTTTAGCTGCCTCGCTGGCAAAACTATTGCAGGCGCGCGGTTTAAAAGTGACAATTCAGAAATTTGATCCATATATCAACGTGGATCCGGGAACACTCAACCCCTACGAACACGGGGAATGTTTTGTAACAGAAGACGGCGCTGAAACCGACCTGGACCTCGGTCACTACGAGCGTTTCCTCAACACACCTACTTCCCAGGCCAACAACGTTACCACCGGCCGTATTTACCAGACCGTTATCAACAAAGAGCGCGAAGGCGCTTACCTGGGTAAAACGGTACAGGTAATTCCGCACATCACCGACGAAATAAAGCGCAGGATCCTGCTCCGGGCAAAGACAATAAATTCGACATCATCATCACCGAACTGGGTGGTACCGTGGGCGATATTGAATCGCTGCCTTATATTGAGGCGGTTCGTCAGCTCCAATGGGAACTGGGCGAAGAAGATTGCCCGGTGATCCACCTTACCCTCATCCCTTACCTGCGCGCTGCAAAAGAGCTGAAAACCAAGCCTACACAGCACTCCGTAAGGTTGCTGAGCGAGTACGGCGTACATGCGGACATCATCGTTTGCCGTACCGAAGAGCCGATGTACCGCGATCTGAAAAAGAAGATCGCACTGTTCTGTAACGTAAAGATCGAAGCAGTAATCGAAATGAACGACGTAAGCACCATTTACGAAGTTCCCCTCGAGATGATGCGCGAAAAACTGGACGTTACCGTACTGCAACGCCTGCACCTGCCGGTAGAAAAGGAGCCGGAACTGGTAAAATGGCGCGAGTTCCTCGATAAGCTGAAATACCCGAAATCGAAAGTAACCATTGGCCTCATCGGCAAATACGTGGAGTTGCAGGATGCTTATAAATCCATCCTGGAATCATTCATCCACGCAGGTGCTATGAACGAGTGCAAAGTGGTGGTACAAAATATTCACTCCGAGCACATCACGCCGGAAAACGTAGCGGAAAAATTGAAGAACCTCGATGGTTTGCTGGTAGCACCGGGCTTCGGTCACCGCGGTATCGAAGGTAAAATTACCGCCATCCAGTATGCCCGCGAAAACCAGCTGCCGTTCTTCGGTATCTGTCTGGGTATGCAAATGGCCGTGGTAGAATACGCCCGCAACGTAGTAGGCTTAAAAGATGCGCATTCCGTGGAAATGAACCCGGAAACGGCGTTCCCAGTGGTAAACCTGATGGAAGAGCAGAAGAAAGTAACAGCGAAAGGCGGTACCATGCGCCTTGGCGCTTACGCCTGCGACCTGAAACCAGGTTCAAAAGCTGCTGAAATTTATGCTTCTACCGCTATCACCGAGCGTCACCGTCACCGTTACGAGTTCAACAACGACTTCATTGGTCAGTTTGAATCCGCCGGACTGGTACTCTCCGGTCGCAACCCCGAAAGCGGCCTGGTAGAAATGATCGAGATCCCCGGTCACCCCTTCTTTGTGGGCTGCCAGTTCCACCCCGAACTGAAAAGCACCGTGGAAGCGCCTGCCCCGATCTTCGTCAGCTTTGTTAAAGCGGCCAAGCAAACAGCGGAAGCGCGCAACGAAAAACTGGCCATTACGGACGAAAAATAGTACATCACGGTTAATCACACCGTCAAAATAATAAAAGGGAGAAAGGATCATATCTTTTCTCCCTTTTTATTTGATTGATTTTTAAATAGATAGGAAGAATTCCCGGCCGAAACGTTAAATCCGCTTAAATCCCCCTTTTTTCTACCCCGTCGTTCGCCTTTTCCTGCCTTATTCGTTACCTTTGCTGCCTAAATTTTAATTGCATTTCATGGACAGAAATTCGATCATCGGGTTTTTGCTTTTGGGCGCACTGCTGGTAGGGTACATTGTTTACAACAATAAGACCCAGGTTGCAGCGCAAAAAGAAAAACACCGCAAGGATTCTATAGAAGCGCTGAACAGACCGAAAGAAGTAAAAGCCCAAACCGTAGTTGACTCTGCCGGGCACGTTGTTGCCGCTGATTCTGCCGCGCTGGCAGCCGATTTTGGCGTACTGGCCAATGCAGCTGTAGGTACCGAACAGGTACAGGTGCTGGAAAACGAACTGGTAAGAATCGAACTGACCAACAAAGGCGGTCAGCCGAAACTGGTAAGGGTAAAGTCTTTTAAGGGCGAAGGCGTTAAAGCGACCAAACAATTCCTGTCCTCTGACGGCCAGCCGTTGGATTTGCAGTCTGGCAGTTACAACCGCCTGTCACTCACCCTGCCATTAAATGGCAAACCGGTGAATACGGGCGACCTGTATTTTGCAGGCAGCCAGATCAGCACCGATGCAAATGGCAGCCAGGTAGTTACTTACCGCCTCAATACCACCAACCCCGCGCAATATCTCGAGTATATCTATACATTGCCGAAAGACAGCTACGTGGTGAATTTCAACATTCGCGCCGTGGGCATGCAGCAACTGATTGCGGGTAACACGATTCCCCTGCAATGGAACAGCCGCATGACCAAACAGGAGCACGATATGCAGTCTGAGCGGATGAACAACCAGGTGCACTACCGCACCACCGATAAATCTCATGATTACTTTACCCTGCAGAACAAAAGCCACGAGAAACTGGATAAACTTCAGTGGATCAGCTTTAAACAGCAGTTCTTCAACATCACCCTGATGCCGAAGAAAGAGTTCGCAGCAGCGGATATCACCACCTCGGTGCCGCAGAGCGCGAATGTAGTGGGCGAGCAGATGAGCACTTTGTCGCTGCCTTACGACCATGCTGCCGAGTACTCTTTCCCGATCGATATCTACTACGGTCCTAACCACTATAAAACGCTGAAATCGTTCGACAACGGCCTGGAGAGCATTATTCCCCTGGGCTCCGGCATTTTCGCGTTCGTAAAGTATGTGAACAAATGGGTGATCATCCCGGTGTTTAACTTCCTGAGCGGCTCTATCGGCAATTATGGCCTGATCATTATCCTGCTCACGTTGTTTATCCGCCTGCTTATCCTGCCTTTCACTTATCAGAGTTATGTATCGCAGGCTAAAATGAAAGTGCTGAAACCTGAACTGGACGAGCTCCGCGCCAAATACGCGGATGACCAGCAGAAGTTTGGTATGGAGCAAATGAACCTATTCCGCAGTGCGGGTGTTAGTCCGCTTGGCGGATGTTTGCCGGCCCTATTGCAGCTGCCGATCCTGGTGGCGATGTACAGCTTCTTCCCGTCCTCCATCGAACTGCGCCAGGAAAGTTTCCTGTGGGCAAAAGACCTTTCCACTTACGATTCGATCCTGAACATTGGTTTCCAGATTCCTTTGTATGGCGATCACGTGAGCCTGTTCACCCTGCTGATGACGATCACGAGTTTGATCCTGGCGTTCTACAACAGGGGTATGACGGATCAGAGCAACCCGGTAATGAAATACATGCCGTACGTGTTCCCTATCATGCTGCTCGGTATCTTTAACAAACTGGCCGCGGCGCTTACCTTCTACTACTTCCTCTCCAACGTGATCAGCATCCTGCTGCAGTTCTCGTTGCAGAAATTCGTGATCAACCACGCGAAAATCCACGCACAGATCGAGGAGAACAAGAAGAAGCCGAAAACACAAAGCAAATGGGCGGAAAAGCTGGCTGAAATGCAAAAAGCGCAACAGCAACAGCAACGCAAAAATAATTACCACATTTATTTTGAAGAAGGCTCCTTTAACGGGAGCCTTCTTTATTTTTACAGGATCAGAAAAACAGTGATTATGTTAAGAAAGACAGGATTTGCCCTGCTGCTGGCGGCCATGTACACCGGCGCCGCTTTCGGGCAGGACTACCAGCCTTCCGCCCAGCGGATCAAATCGCATGTAACCTACCTGGCTTCGGAGAAGCTGAAGGGCAGGGGCACGGCGGAAAAAGGCAGCCGCAAGGCATCGGCCTGGGTAGCCAAACAGTTTAAAGCCCTGGGTTTACAGCCGGGCAATGCCGGTAGTTACTTCCGAGGATTTTACATTTGATAAGAACAGCCATAAAGATATTCCGAGCCGCAACGTGCTGGGCTACCTTGATAACGGTGCTGCCTATACGATTATCATTGGCGCGCACTACGATCACCTGGGCACCGCGGGTTTATTCGATGGTAAGTACCCGGTTGGGCAGATCCACAATGGGGCGGACGATAATGCTTCCGGTGTAGCCGGCCTCCTGAATTCGCCCGCTACTACGTGAAAAACGGCGTAAAAGAACCCTTCAACTTCCTGTTCATTTCCTTTGGCGGCGAAGAGCTGGGACTGCAAGGTTCAAAGTATTATGTAGCGCATCCCACGATGGCGTTGGATAAAGTACATTTTATGCTGAACATGGATATGATCGGTCGTTACAACGAAGAACGCGGCATAGGCATTGGCGGATATGGCAGTGCGCAGGAATGGCCTGCTATCTTCAAAGATGTAAAAGAAGAGGGAATTAAATTCTTTACGGATGCGGCCGGGAAGGGTGGCTCCGACCACGGTAGTTTCTTCGTGGCTGGTGTACCAGTGATGTTCTTTCACACGGGCGGGCACGATGATTATCACAAACCCACCGACGATGTAGAGAAGCTGAAAGCCAATGAGGAAGCGGCGATTATCCGGTTGGGATTGCAGTTGCTCGACAATGCGATGAGATATAAGAAGCTGACGTATGTTGGCGAATCAAAATAAAAAAGCCCACTACGTTGCTGTAGCGGGCTTTTTCTTTATGCAGATAATTAATTTCCTTTTCCCGGTTTAGGCGGATAAGTCGCCTTGGGTGTTTGTGGCGTTGTAGCCGGTTGTTGCTGCGGTTGTGCCGGTTTCGGGGCCGGATTAGCAGGCTGCACCGGTTTCTCGGCGGGTTTGGTAGCCGGCGCCGGCTGATCGTCGTACGGATTATCTTCTGCCGGGTAGCCGTAATCGGTAGCGCCGCCATTGCCCACATCTTCTGCTTCTGCGCCCGATTCAACGTTCGATTCGTAATTCAGGTACAGGTCACTGCGCATATTCGGCGGAATGGGGAAGGTAGAATTCGGATCGATACCGAGGGTTTTATCTTCATACACTTTCTGGAAGAAGTAAGCCCATATGGGCAGACCGGTATTGGCGCCCTGGCCGTTTGCGGTCGAGGAGAAATGAATAAAGTTGTTTTCGCAACCTACCCATGCGCCAGCGAGCAGCTGTGGCGTGTAGCCAATGAACCAGCCATCGGTGTTATCGTTGGTGGTGCCGGTTTTACCCGCTACCTCGCCTTTAATGCCAAAGCGGTTGCGCACACGTGCTGCTGTACCATAATCTACCACACCCTGCATCATTTTCACCATGGTATAGGCTTCTGTTTCGCTGATCACCTCGCGTTTTTCGCTGGCAAAAGTTTCCGAGGATGTTGCCGTTACGGTCTTCGATGCGGGTCATGTAAATCGGCCTGGTATTAAAACCGCGGCCTGGGAACATGGTGTATGCCTGCAACATTTCAAATAAAGAAATATCCGCAGAACCGAGTGCGATGGAAGGCACTTCGGGAATTTTACTTTTGAAGCCTATCTTGTTTTGTGCAAAGTCTGCAAAGGCTTTTGCGGTCAGTTCGCGGATCAGGTACGCTGATACGAGGTTCAACGATTTGGCCAGTGCGCCGGCCATGGTAATGCTGCCACCAGTGCTGCCTTCGGAGTTTTTCGGACGCCAGTTGCCGATTGCGATCGGTTCGTTTGGCAACATCGTGTTGGGCGACATCCCGTTCATGATCGCGAAGGTGTAAAGGAAGGGTTTAAAAGTAGAACCCACCTGGCGTTGCATATTTTTAACGTGATCATTTTTAAAATAAAAGAAGTTCGGTCCGCCGACCCAGGCTTTTACCTCGCCACTTTCCGGGTCCATGGCCATGAAGCCGGCCTGCAGCACGGCACGCATGTATTTCAGCGAGTCGAGTGGCGTCATTACCGTATCCATTTCGTTGGCTTCGGAGTTACGGATATCTTTCCAGGAAAAGATCTTCATATCCGTTTTGGTGTTGAAAGCTTTTGCGATGTCTTCGTCAGAAGCATCTTCTGCCTTCATGTTGCGATAGCGGTCGGTTTGTTTCACCAGTTTCTGTAATTCCTTATCCCATTTTTTCCAGACGCTGCCGGATTTGATGTTGGACTGCTGGTAAAATATCTTCTGCAGATCTTTCAGGTGATGGGCCACCGCTTCTTCCGCATACAGCTGCATACGGGGATTGATGGTGGTGTAGATGCGCAGGCCATCGCGATACAGGTTATAATTGCTGCCGTCGGCCTTTGTATGATTTTTACACCAGGTTTTCAGCTCATCGCGCAGTACTTCACGGAAGTAAGGCGCATAACCTTTATTGTGATCTATTTTATTGTAGCGGAGTACGATCGGTTTGCTTTTGGCGGTAGCAGCTTCGGCGGCGGTGATCTTGTTTTCCTTCAGCATGTTGTCGATCACCGTGTTACGGCGCTGGAGCGCGTTCCGCGGGTTACGCTTCGGGTTATAAAGGGTATTGCCTTTCAGCATGCCCACCAGTACGGCGGCTTCTTCTACCGTAAGCGTAGCGGCACTTTTGGAAAAGAATGTGCGGGCGCCGTTTTCGATGCCATATACATTATCGCCGAAGCCTACCGTGTTCAGGTAGAGGGTCAGGATTTCTTCTTTGGTAAAATTCCTTTCCAGTTTTACGGCTACGATCCATTCTTCCAGTTTCTCAAAACCACGGGCGAAAATGTTTCGCGCACGGTCGGTATTCAGGCGGTCGTTGCGGAGGTTCAGGGCCAGCTGCTGTGTAATAGTACTGGAACCACGTTTTTCGCCCATCAATAAATAGAAGGGGATCGCGAAAGTAGCTTTCGCATCAATGCCGGAGTTCTCGTAAAAACGGGTTTCCTCCGTAGCGATCAAGGCTTTGATCACATTGGGAGAAATATCTTTATACTCGCTGTTGGAGCGGTCTACTTCGTAATACTTACCCAGTACAAAGCCATCGTCGGCCAGTACTACCGAGGCGAGTGCCGCGCGCGGGTTCTCGAGATCGTCAATAGAGGGCATATTCCCGATAATCCGGAAGTTGATCAGCAGTACCAGCAGCACTACCAGGCCGATACCGCCAAAAACGGTATACCACAAAATCCGGACTGCATTCTTCTTCACCTTATCCACCGTCGGTTTCAAGGATTTACTCATATTAAAATAAAATTTAGTGCAACAGTTCCGCAAAACTATTGAAAAATATCACTTATTACTACTAAAACGCTGTTAAAGCTTATTCTGTATAGTAGCTTTCCTTAAAGAATTTCAGGTACCCTTCGAGGTCCTTCGTACTATTCAATAAGATGAAGTTTTCCCTTGAAATGATAAAGAAGGAATACTCTGTTGGCCTGATACGCGGTACAATTGTGGTTGCTGCATCTTTGCGGACTTCATCGTAGTATTTAAATGCGGGCTCTTCTCCGGGGAACAGCCTGAAAATCAACATTAATTCTGTCGGCGTCAGTACAAAGCTGCTGGCCTCAATTTTATCGGCCGCGTGTTTCTCGGCATTATACCGCGCAAATTGTGCCAAAGCTTCATCGAGCAGCGTTTTATCTACTCTTTTAAAGGTCATGACTACAAAATGTGGGGTACTGGTAGCCGATTTTTCGTCCGTCAGCTTATACGGCGTAACGGGTTTGGCCGGAGCGGGCGGTGGTACATTTAATTTAGCGGCGGCGGCCAGGGAGTCCGCTTTCGCCTTTTTGATGGCGGCGCTGTCTACCAGGTTCGGCTGCGGGGTCTGCCAGGGATAGCGGATACTGATGTTCTCGTCTATTTTACCGGTGGAATCCCTGCTCACCGTGGTTTGCAGGTTGCTCAGGTACCCGACGATCTCCTGTTTGCGGTTCAATACGCCTTGTATAGCCGTGGCCTGCGACAGCAGTGCATCATCCGAAGGATATTTATTGATCACGTCCTGTATAGCGGCTTTGCCTTGTTCTTCGGTGCCGGTTTTAATGGTCGTCATCGCCATCAGCAGGTCAAATTTGCCCCGGAGGTAGTTGAATCCGTATACCGAATCCGCCAGGTGTTTTTTGGCGGTTACATCCTCATAGCGTCCCGCCTGGAAGGCTTCATAAGCCTCGCCGTACAGTTTGGCTACAGCTTTGCGGGTTTCGGCCGATGCGTCGTTGATGGCACCACCGCTGCGGATCATTGCCGCAAAATTGGTATTCGGGAATTCGTTGAGTACAATGTTTTTGTAAGGCGTGCTTCTATCGGCGCGGTTAATTCTATTATTCCATACATACAACGAATACGCGATCTCCGCGCGTTTCGGATGATTGGGATAGCGCATCAGCAGCGTGTCGTACGCGGTAATCGCATCCGGGTAGTTGTCGAGGCGGTCGTGGTACAGTTTGCCCAGGTCGTACCAGGCGTCCATCTGGCGCTCGCGGGATTGCGCCACCAGGGCCGGCGTGAGCGGCAGGGCGGTACGCAGGATGTCGGCGGTAAGACTGTCGGCCGGCAGGCGGTCGATGGCCGCGGCGGCTCGTTCGCCTTCGGTGGCGGTAGAATCCGGGCTGTTGGGTACCTGCGCTACATCGGGCACTACACCGGTTTGGGCCCGGCGCCAGTTATCCGTTGGTTTACGGTTTCCCCAGCGGCGGCGGAATTCCGCATAACCGCTGGCTTTGGAGGCCGGGTTGTAAAAATACCAGTCGCCGGAGCCTTCCTGGCCCGGTACAAGTCCGGAGTTATTAAAGCGGTTCAGGTTCGGGTTGAAGGGTTGATTGGAAGCACTGCGCAACTCCTCGTTCTTTTCCTGCTGTTTCTGACGTGCGGCGGCGAGTTGTAATTCTTTCACCTTCCTTTCCAGCAGCGCATTGCGCTCGGCTTCTGGCAGTGCGGCAATTTGCTGCAGGCTGTCTTCTTTATGGATCAGTGCAATTTTAGCGGCAATGTCGCCCAATACATCTTTACGGGCGTTTACTTCTTCGGCATCGGCAAAGCTTTCGCCCATAATGGCGGCTGTGCTGTCGTACCAGCGCCTGGCTTCCGTGTAGTTGCGCTGTTTGTACTGCAGGTCGGCAATGGCTTTATAAGTAAGGGTGCGCTGCATCAGGTTGGTGCTTTCCACTTTCAGGCCTTTCTGCCAGAAGTCGACCGCAGCTTCCGGGTTGCTGCCCGAAGCGATGGCGCCCATGGTATAATAAATCACATCCCGGTAAGGAATAAAATTCTCTTTCCTCAACATACGCTGTAACGCGGCGATGCTTTCTTCCACTGTGCCGCCGCTGGCCGCGATATTGGCACGGGCAATTTCCAGGCGGGCATGAAAGTCCATCATCGGGTCCGGTTTCAGGCGGATCACGTCGCGGAAATAAGCGATGGAGGAATCGGCTTTGCGCTGGTTCAGGTACAACTGGCCCAGGATGTACGACATGCGGGCCTTTTGTGTTTTATCATGACTGCCCTCGATCGCCAATTTGAGCGGGTCCACCGATTCGGCATACATTTCACGCTTGTATAAACCGTAGGCCTTGATTTCGTGCATCAATGGCTGCAGGCGTTTCGGAAAGTTAGGGTCTGCTTCCAGTACGTTGAACAGGGCTTGCGCCTCGTCATATTTTTCTTCTTCGAGGTAAGTTTTGATCTGCCACATGAAGGCGTCGTTGCGGGCCAGCTTGTGTTTGAAGCGGCCGAAGAATCCTTTCCTTTTCTCGCGGGAGGCAATGGTCATCCGGTCGTCCTGCTGTTTGCCCACCACGGTTTCCAGGTCTTTCTCCTTTCTCTTTTAGGAGCAAAAACAGTGTTGATGAATTTGAAAGTGGCGGTAGCGTTTTCCCAATCGCGTTTATAATAATACGCTTTGCCGATGAGCAGGTAGCAGTCATCGATCCATTTACCGCGCGGGTCGTGCAGTTGTACGGCCAGCGATCCTTTCTGGATCACCGAGTCCAGCTCGCCGTCGTTGAGGTTCAGCGATTCGATGGTGTACGGGTAAAGGGAAGGAGTTTATTATAATTTTCCTGCTGCTGTTGCTGGATGCCCTTGAGGGTATTTTCCAGCTTCAGTTTAGCATTATAATAATAGTTGTACCGTGTAACCAGGTTCTGGTACACTTTACGACGGAAATCGAACTTTTTGGCGGCCAGTTTTTCAGCCGGTGTACGGCGGTCGTCCGGCTTGGGGGTGCTTTTCCCGGTCTGGTTTTGAGCATTCACCACCGGAAGCCGGTGCCTGTTAAAACGAAGCCGGCGATGCAGGCGCGTAAGAATAGAGATTTGTAGCAATTCATGTATGCTAAGGGCGAAATATAAAAGCTAATATATTTAACTAAATATGATGGATAAATATTTTAAAGATAGGATAATTTTTTTCTTTACTTCGCGCCGGATTAATTGTTTAACTTTATCCGCCCGGGTAAATTCCCCGGATTTAACCACATCAGAAAAAAATATGCCTGCGGCAGATAACAAAAGAAACTTTGAGCGGCTCAAGCACAAATACCGCCTGGTAATCATGAATGATGATACATACGAAGAGGTAACAGCATTCCGTTTATCCAGGATGAGTGTATACGTAGCCATGAGTACAATTTTCGTACTCCTGGTAGCGGTTACGGTAGCCACAGTGGTTTTTACACCATTACGCTACTACATTCCGGGGTATGGCGATCTGAAGCAGCGCAAAGAGTTCATGCAACTGAAAATAAAAACCGACTCCCTGCAAAAGGCCGTGATCGCCCGGGACCAATACCGGATAATATGAAACAAGTGATTAACGGCAATGTACCTATGAAACTGGATACCAACATGTTGAAATTGCCCAAAGTGGACAACAGTACCTATTGATGCCAAACAGAACTAATCTCTCTTTATATGTTAGAAAAAATTACTATCTTAACAGCGAATCAATATTTTAACCAGAAAAACCTTTGAGACCTATGTTTAACCGTAACACAAAAAGCGAAGGTGCAGTGCCTTCCTCCAACATCAACATCATCGGCCATGGCACTACCATTAACGGCGACATCGACTGCGATGGCGATATCCGTATCGACGGGCAGGTAAATGGACTCGTTTCCACCAAAGCAAAAATCGTGGTAGGACCCGAAGGCGAAATCGTGGGTGATTTGATCTGCAACAGCGCGGATATTCTCGGTAAAGTTACCGGCATCATTAAAGTAGAAGACCTGCTGTTCCTGAAAGGCAATGCATTAATCAAGGGCGACATTTACACCCTGCATTTCGAAATGGAGCCAACGGCCAAGTTTAACGGCCGCTGCTACATGGAGGCTAGTGAGGCGCCCGCAGACAACAAGGAAAATAAAAATGGAAGATCCCGCGTCACAGAAGTCCAGCAAGAAACCGTATAACGCTTACCTGCGTTACATTGGGCTGGGTTTCCAGCTCATTGCCATGATCGGTCTGGCACTTTTTGTTGGCTATAAAATTGATCAGTGGGCCCATATGCGGTTCCCACTGTTTATGATCGTTTTGTCTTTACTGGCAATAGCGCTACTTTTGTGGCGAATTGTAAAAGATACCAGCAAATAATGACCGATAGATTTTTTTGGAATTTGATTTCCATCTTCGCCATCCTCAACGCTTTGATCTTTGGGTTTAAAGGCGCTTTGGAGAGCGGAGGGAATAACATATGGGTACTGGCCGCGGGTAATGCGTTACTGGCAGCTGTGTCAGCATTTTCTTACAACATCACCCGCAGGGGTGTATCGCAGGACAACAACCTGGCGTTCGTGCGCAGCGTTTATGCTTCCACGCTTGCCAAGCTGATGTTGAGCCTGGTGGGCATCGGTATTTATGTGCTGGTGAACCGGAAAAATGTCAGCAAAACGACCATCTTTATGTTGATGGGCTTTTACTTTGTTTATACTGTTTTTGAGACCGTTAGCCTGCAGAAATTACTGCGGCGTAAGCAATAAAGGACTGGAGAAGTGAAAAAGGAGCATCCCTTGAATGCGTTGGCCGCCTACCTGCCCGAAGGAACCTTCGAGCAGGTAGTGGCTTACCTGGAGGAATATAAAGTTCATCTTACGCTCACCCGCGAACGCGCCAGCGTACTCGGCGATTACAGGCACCCTTTCCAGGGAAAGGGGCATCGCATCAGCGTGAATGGCAACCTAAATAAATACGCTTTCCTCATCACTTTACTGCACGAACTGGCCCACCTCGTTACGTTCAATTTATATGCTCATTCCGTGCCCGCACACGGCAAAGAATGGAAGCATGAATTCGCTGTTATCCTTCGCCAGTTCCTGGGCCGCAAATTTATGCCGGCCGACGTGGAAGCCGCGCTCCGCAGTAGTTTGCACGACTTAGCAGCAAGCTCCTGCGCAGATGAAAATTTAATGCGCGTGTTAAGGAATTACGATCGGAAGAAAGAAAATCATTATCTTATAGAACAATTGTCATTGAATCAACTCTTCCGTACGAAAGATGGCCGCATTTTCCGCCGTGGAGAGAAGGTGAGAAAACGATTTAAATGCGAAGAAGTGGCGACGAAGAAAATGTATCTTTTCAGCCCCGTATACGAGGTGGAGATACCATCCGAAAACGAATAACCACCGAATATACTACTGTAAACTTTAGAGGATTCCTTATACCTGAAAATTGCAAGACTATGAGCTTAGAGACCAAATACCTCGGCAAGCTTAAACACTATCAGACTTTGGTAGACATCACCATCGACCGTTACGACGATTTCGATTTCGGTTACGTGGTAGATTTCAACGAAGAATTTTTACTGATAGAACGCTTTGACGGCACCGGCATGTACGACGGTTACAGCCTGCTGCTGCGTGATCGTGTGTCCCGCGTGCGCTGGGGCGGCAACGAAATAGCAAGCATCACCAAATTGATCGATACCACGCAGCGCGAAGAAAGCGACGAGTTAGCCGTAGGCTCCATGGAAGAAATGCTGCGTTACTTCAACGACCGCTACGGCTCCATTTCTGTGCACGTGCAGGACGTAAACGACGATGTGTTTTTTGTTGGTGAAATACACGAACTGGATAACGAAACGCTGGTATTGTACGAGTTTGGAACGAAGCTGTCGCTGGACCGGAAATACATTATGATTTCGCTCGACGATATCACCCGCGTGGATGCCAATACGCAGTACTCGCGTACACTGGAAAAGCTTTTCGTCAAAAAGAAAAAAGATCAATAGATGCTTTCTTTTTTAAGAAGAAGGAACAGTTGCCGGACGATCCGGCGGAGCTGTTCAAAAAGGCGGCAGATATCCTGCATCCTGCGATGATGTTGCATGGTCGTGAGGAAGAAGCCGTAAAACCGAAACAAATCCGCGATGCGATCGCGATGCTGGATAAAGCCATCAGCATTGCACCGGATAATTTTGCTACACACTGGCTGAAAGGCAAGGCCTACCAGGTGCTCGACGAGTCTAAAAAAGCGTACGACGCGTTTCAGCAATCGTTTCATTATAACCAGGAAAACCCGGACGTGGCAAGGGAACTGGCGATTGAGTGTTGTAACCTGGGCATGGGCGAAGAGGCGGTGGCAGCCGCACGACATGCGTTGTTACTCGATCGTGGTAACGCCGGGTTGATGGGCAACCTGGCGCTCTGTTATCTTATCAACGGAGAAGTGGAAGAAGCGCTGGCGCAGATTACTACCGCGTTGCAGGTGTCGCCGGTGGATGAAATTAACCAGCGGCTGAAAACGATCATCAATGAAGTACGTTCGGGTAAGCGCAAGCGACCTTACAAATATGCAGATCTTTAAAAAGAAGCGGAGGCCTTACGACCTCCGCTTCTTTTTTTTAAGTTCAATTTTATTGTGCATACTTAGCATGGGTTGATTCCTATTCATATGCTTCGTTGTTCCGGAGGAGGAGGCATTTTATTCCGTAAACTCTTTCACCCGCTTTTCACGCGCTGCCTGTGCAATCGTCAGTCGTTCATCGGTTTCCATCGTCAGCATGGCCTTCCTCTCTTTTTTATGCATGATGAACGCATACTCATGTTGTTCGAGCAATTCGTCATATGGGCCGCGCGGAGAGATCAGTTTCACAAACACGGGCGCGGTTTCAATCGCAATAAAAAGCAAAATGATAAACCAGTTGGCGTAGCGGATAGGTGCGGAGTTGTCCGTCAGATGTCCTAAAGCGTCCATGCGTGATGCGAACCCGTCGAGGTGGCCACGTTTTAAATCGGTGATGGTGGCTTTAATGGTGGAGTCGGTGGCCGAAATTTCCTGCAGGTAGCCGGCGATGAGGGCGTTGTTATGTGCGCTGAGCGTATCATAAGCCCCGGCGGCGATATCGGCATCGGTCTTTTTTGCTTTATAGATAGGGCCGAGGTTCCGGATGCGGGAACCGCCCGTTCCATCGGCTTCCTGCTGGGCGAGAAGCATCAGCGTATCGCGGCGGGCGCCTTGGGCTACTACTTCGCCCTTGGCTTTGTCGATAGCGGCGTTTAACCCGGCGATGCGGTCGGTATAACGGGCTTTCACTTTATCCTCCTGTTCCTTAAACGTTTTCTGTTCCATGATAATGAGTTCCGCCTGGATCTCTTTATCAAAGATTTTCAGTTCCAGCGGTTTGGAAATCACCATGGCGATAATTACGGCCAGGACTAAACGAGGGAGGGCCATCAGGAATTCTCCGCCAATGTTATCTCTCTTTTTCATGCTGGACACGATGTACCGGTCCAGGTTAAAGATCATGAGTCCCCATACTGCGCCGAACAACAGTGCGGCCCACCACTGGCTGAAAACGGTCCATAGCGCGTAGCCGCCCGAGAGTGCGGCAAGAAGTCCCGTGAAAAGATGGTGCCACCAATACCTGCGTATTTGTTGGTTTCTACCGGTGCGCGCTCAAGCATAGGGATGTGGGCGCCGGAGCAGAACAAAAGAAGCTGCGAATGCGTTGCATCTAACTAAAAATAAAACAGTAAATAAAAAGGCAGGATGGATGGATCGAAATTACTTAAAAACGCAGCATTCGGCAATTTTCGTATAAACAAAAACGCCGTGGGATGGCTCCCACGGCGTTCGTTTTATCTTGGCGTAAAATTACGCGCTTACAGCTTTGTTTACCAGTGCAGCTGCCTCGCTCAGGAGGATGGCAGACTGTACCTTCAGGCCGCTCTGTTCGATCAGTGCTTTCGCTTCTGCGGCGTTGGTACCCTGCAGTCGAACGATGATAGGTACTTCGATGTTACCGATAGACTGGTAAGCGTCGATCACACCCTGGGCAACACGGTCGCAACGAACGATACCGCCGAAGATGTTGATGAGGATCGCTTTTACTTTCGGATCTTTCAGGATGATGCGGAAACCAGCTTCTACAGTTTGTGCGTTAGCGGTACCGCCTACGTCCGGGAAGTTGGCAGGTTCGCCGCCGCTCAGTTTGATCATGTCCATGGTAGCCATCGCCAGTCCAGCGCCATTTACCATACAACCTACGTTACCGTCCAGTTTCACGTAGTTCAGGTTGAATTTGCTGGCTTCAACTTCCGTAGGATCTTCCTCGTTGATGTCGCGCATAGCCTCGAGGTCGGGGTGACGCATCAGGGAGTTGTCGTCCAGGTTCATTTTACAATCCACTGCGATCACTTTCTCATCGGACGTTTTGAACAGGGGTTGATTTCGAGCATCGCGCAATCCAGGCCAACGTATGCATTATACAGGTTGGTTACGAACTTCACCATGTTTTTGAAGGCTTCGCCGCTCAAACCGAAGTTGAAAGCGATTTTCCGCGCCTGGAAACCTTGCAGCGGACCACCGGGGTGAACCAGCTCTTTGAATATTTTGTCGGGTGTGTTGTGGGCCACTTCTTCAATGTCCATACCACCTTCGGTAGAATACATGATTACGTTCTGACCATTTGCTCTGTCCAGCAGGATAGAGAGGTAGAACTCTTTAACCGGGTTTGCGCCGGGATAGTAAACGTCCTGTGCAACCAGTACTTTGTTTACCAATTTACCCGCTTCGCCGGTCTGGATGGTCACCAGGGTGCCGCCCAGATCTTGCCTGCGATCGTTTTAATATCTTCGGAACTTTTACCTACCGCTACACCACGCTGTTCTGAACCTCTAATCTTACCTTTACCACGGCCACCGGCGTGGATCTGGGCTTTACTACCGCAAATTCGTTACCGAACTGCACTTTCAATTGCTTGTAAGCTTCTGCCGCTGCTTCCGGAGTATCGACAGGAATACCTTCCTGTACCGGTACATTATATTTTTTCAACAGTTCTTTCGCCTGGTACTCGTGTAAGTTCATCGGACTAAATTTTGGGTGCTAAAATAGGCTATTATCGCCGAAATTCAGAGGCATATTTCTGATTTAGGATTTTTAGTATGGTTTATAGGATTAACTTTGCCGGCATGCCGGCCGGGACGTTTACCTCCGCCGGAATGTTAAATTAGTGTCAACCCGTATATGATCGGATTACAACAGCAAATTCAGGAATCGGCCGGCTACATCAGGCAGTTTGCCGTGCAGGCGCCGGAAACCGGCATTATCCTGGGCAGCGGCCTGGGTAATCTTATTAATGACATCAGCGACCGTAAGGAAATCCCTTACGGCGATATTCCGCACTTTCCCGTATCTACCGTAGAAGGGCATCATGGTAAACTGATCCTGGGTACGATCATGGGGCGGCCGGTAGTAGTGATGGCCGGTAGGTTTCATTATTATGAAGGGTTCAGCATGCAGCAGGTGACTTTCCCGGTAAGGGTGATGAAAGCGCTGGGTGTTGGTACGTTGCTGGTGAGCAATGCCGCAGGCGGCATGAATGCCGCCTTTGCAGTGGGCGATCTTATGATCATCACCGATCATATTAACCTGCAGCCTGAGCATCCCCTGAGAGGACCGAACAACAACGCCCTCGGGCCGCGTTTCCCGGATATGAGCGAGCCTTATGCTAAATCCCTCGTTGCCAAAGCCCGTACAATTGCGGCGGCGAACAATATTCCCGTGCACACCGGCGTATATGTAGGCGTGCAGGGCCCCACCTTCGAAACCAGGGCTGAATATAAGTTCATGCACATCATCGGTGGCGACGCCGTAGGAATGAGCACTGTGCCGGAAGTGATCGTGGCAGCGCATGCCGGATTAAAGGTATTTGCCATGAGCGTGATCACCGACCTGGGCATCCGTGAGGAAGAAAACACCATTACACACGAAGAAGTACTGGAGGCAGCGAAGGCGGCAGAGCCTAAATTAACATTGATATTCAGGGAATTGATAGCACAACTTTAGGATGAGGCAACTAGGGATTATACTTTTTTGACGCTTTGCAGCCACACGCTAATGGCCCAGTTTAACGGCGGCCGCTTCTCCGGCATGGGAGGGGCAGGCGGCACCATGACGCGCGATACAACGAAGCACGAGCATGAACTGGACACACTCACGATCCGCTATCGCTTCCTGGGAGAGCCTACCGATTTTACCCTCGACTCTTCGCTGAACGACTGGTACCGCACGTACCTGCGTGTGCCTAACAGTTTTGTTACGCTCGGCAACAACGGCGCTCCCGCCCGTAACTTAATCTTTACGCCCCGGATGACCGCCGGCTTTGACCCCGGTTTTCATGCTTACGATATTTATAAGTTTACGCATGATGATGCGCGTTTTTTTATACCAACCGTCCGTATACGGAACTGGGTTACCTGATCGGCAATATGCAGGAGCAGATGATCCAGGCGCAGCACACGCAAAACCGCACGGAGCGTTTCAACTTTAATTTTGAGTTCCGCAAGATCAGTTCTCCCGGTTTCTTCAAAAACCAGAATACGGACCATAATAATGCAAGGCTCACCGCCCGTTACAACAGCAAAGACAAGCGCTATCACGCTTTCCTGAGCTTTTATAATAATAAGCTCACGGGTGGCGAAAACGGCGGTATCACCAGCGATACCTTCCTGGTAAATCCCGATTACAACCGCCGCCGCCTGATCCCGGTACGACTTGGCGGTGAGGGAGGTGGATCCTTCTCGTTCTTTAATAATAGCATTCCTACTAAAAATATGTCGCGGGAAATGAGCATACGTTTCCTGCACCATTACGACTGGGGTAAAGGCGACAGCCTGCACATCAACGATACTACAGATGTGTGGCAGTACGATCCTTTCTTCCGGGTGCAGCATACGTTAACGTACACCAATTCCCGTTATGAGTTTATCGACGAGCAGGTAGACAGTACGTATTACCGCCAGTTCTATGGTTTTGGCATCGCCGATACTGATACCCTGCGTACCCGGCACACCTGGCGCACGATCTCGAACGACCTCTCGCTCATCCAGTTCCCGATCCGCGGGAATCTCGGGCACTTTATCAGTGTGGGCGCGCGGTTCGATAATACGATAGGGGAGTTCCCGGACACGGCCTATAACATTACGTTTCAGAACCTGAGTATACACGGCGAATATCGTAATAAGACCAAAAACCAGAAGTGGGACCTGTCGGCAAAGGGCGAATTGTACCTCGTAGGGGAAAATGCCGGCGACTACAACGTGAGCGGTACATTGAGCCGCTACTTCAACCCGGCGTTGGGCAATGTGGCGCTGACTTTCCGCAATGTGAACCGCGAGCCATCGTACGCTTACCGCTATTTTGGCACCAACCAGGGAACGCTGATCACGAACACGGGGCTGAATAAGGAAAACATCACCCTGTTCCAGTTCGCGGCGAAAAACGACCGCCTGCAGTATAACCTGGTGGCCAACTATTACGTATTCAACAATTTTGCATATTTCGATAACTATACCGGCGCCAAACAGTTCAACTCCCTGTTTAACATGCTGCAGATCGTGTTCAGCAAACGTTTTTCGGCAAGGAACCTGCACTGGTATGCCGACCTGGCGTTCCAGCAGCTGCATGGCAACTCGCCCGTACAATTGCCGACCATATGGACACGCCACCGCTTCACTTATGAAGATGTGCTCTATAAAAACCTGAACCTGGTAACCGGCCTGGAAGCCAGCTATAATACAGATTACAACGCAGACGGATATTCTCCGCTGGTGGGCCAGTTCTTTTACCAGAACCAGCAACGCGTCAGCAACTACCCGGACGTGCATGCCTTCGTACACTTCCGCATTAAGTCGTTTAACGCATTTGTGCGGGGCGAAAACCTGAATACCTTCCTTTGGACGAATAACATGTCGTCGCCGCTGTACCCGCGTAACAACTTCTCGTTCCGCCTGGGTATCCGGTGGTGGTTCGTAAACTAAGGTCCATCCGCGCAAAAGGCGGGTTCATCCGGCTGCGGGTCGCATTTGTGCGAAAATGCCTACATTTGTAACAGATGAAGAAATTGCTCACCATATTTATTGCCGTTTTGTACGTGGCCATTACCAGTGGCTTCACGGTGAACGTGCATTATTGCATGGGCGAGATCGCATCAGTAAAATTCCATAACGCCGACGATGATGCCTGCAACAAATGCGGCAAACCCGGCGCGAAGGGTGGCGGTGACTGCTGTAAAGATGTGCATAAGTTCCTGAAAGTGGATCAGTCGCACCAGGCCGCCAAAATCTTCTTCACCCGGAGGTGATGCCGCTCGACCTGGCCCTGCCGGTCGCGGTGCTTCAAATACCAGCCATCCCGGGCAGCCATGCCGCGCAGTTTAACTACCAGCTGCATGCGCCGCCAGACCTTCCCACGGCCCCTCTTTTTATACGTAACTGCGTATTCCTGATCTGATTTTAAGGCAACACCTGTAATGCGTTGACGGCTTCGGCTGCGCGCAATCGTATCAACCTGCTTGTATTAAAAATCATCAAAAAGATCAGTCATGAAAAGATTCATCGCGCTTATTGCATTTATCGCCATCGCTTTTGGCGCCCAGGCCCAATATAAAAAAGCAGTCGTACAGGCATCCGGCCTTACCTGCGCCATGTGTTCCCGCGCTACTTTGAAGTCGCTGGAAACCCTGCCTTTCGTAGATAAAATCGACACCGACCTGAATACCACTTCCTTTATCCTCAGTTTTAAACCCAATGCGGCTGTGGATCTCGACGCCATCGGCAAAAAGGTGGAAGATGCGGGCTTCTTTGTGGCGAAACTGACGGTGACGGCCGATTTCGATAAAGTGAAAGTGAGCAACGACGCGCATGTGCCGTTTGCCGGCCAGACCCTCCACTTTGTAAACGTAAAAGACCAGGTGTTACAGGGCGAAAAAGATATTACGGTGATAGACAAGGCTTTCGTATCGGCGTCCGTTTATAAGAAATACAGCAGCCAGGTGAAAATGCCCTGCTACAAAACCGGCACTATGGCCGATTGCTGCAAATCCGGCGCAGCTTCCAAACGCGTGATCCATGTAACTATTTAATCGGCTTACATGAAGAAAGTTTTAATCGCGCTGTTTACCTGTGCGGCCTTTCCGGCACAGGCCCAGGAGTTGTACGTATCCTCCGAACCCGCCAGCAATATGCCTGCAAGGTCGGTGGGCCTGCGTATGACCAATAAGTTCTTCAAAATGGAGCATGATGGTCGTACCGCTTTCCGTTTTGAGCCGGAGGTAATGTTTGGGATTAATCGCCGGTTTATGGTGCACGTAACAGGCTATATGGCCAATGCCATGCAGCCGGGCACGCGCTTCGAAGGGGGCTCCATATACGCCAAGTACCGTTTCCTGTCGCAGGACGAACCGCATGCGCATTTCCGCATGGCGGCCTATGTAAAGGGCTCGATTATCGATAACCCCTTTACCCCGGCGCCGGACGGTGAACATAATGAGCTGAATTACGCCAATAACGAAGCAGACCTGGAAGGCAACAACTCGGGTATTTCCGGTGGTATTATCGCCACAAAACTGGTGCACAAGATGGCAGTTTCGGGTACGTTGGCATACAATCGTTTTACGAATAACATCAAAAACGATTTAACAGCTAACTTCTCCCGTAATATGCTGAATTACAGCCTGTCGTTCGGATACCTGACGTTACCGGTAACGTATAAAAGTTACGAACAAACGAACCTGAACCTGTACGTGGAGTTGCTCGGTAAGGCAAACGTGGACAATGGCGTGAAGGGGAATTACGTGGACATCGCACCTGCCATCCAGTTCATTTTCAATAGCACCACACGGCTGGATCTCTCGTACCGGTGGGAGTTAGCGGGCAATATGGTGCGCAACATGCCCAGTAGTTTTACCGTTAGAATAGAGCATAATATATTTAATGCTTTTAAACACAAATAAAAATGGCTAAAGTGATGATGAGCGTGCTGAAATTTATCGGTTCGCTGTTCGTGAAAAAGAACTGTTGTAAGTAAGTATTATAAGCAATACTCCTTAAAGGCCAACAATGCGCCGGTGTAAACTTACGCCGGCGCATTTTAGTTGTATTAACGTAAAATAACATATACGCAACAGCATGGTATTTGCAAATATGCTACTTTAGCAGCCCAACTATACAGCTGTTAACTGAAATGGAAAAAATCATCAGACACTTACCCCTGCTTTTGGTCCTGTTGATAACTGCCTGCGGAGGTAAAAAGACCCCGCCCAGGGAAAAACAGATCGTAGTGAACGAAAGGGAGCTGGGAGAAGTCATAAGGGAAAACATCACCGAACGGCTGGACTATATTGCCGGGAATGACGGACAGATGGAAGACAGCGTACCGGTACGAAGTGTAGCGGCCCTGCAAATGACGTACAGCCGCACCGGCAACGCACCCCAATGGTCAAAAAGCGGCGCCGCGAGCAGTAACATGGATTCATTGATTGCTTTACTCCGCAAGGCCGACGAGTATGGCCTGCTCCCGAACGTTATCATGCAAGAACACTACTGGAAGGTTACGAGCAACTGAAATCCGGCAAAGAAGCCCGCAAAGACGCGGCGCTATGGGCCCGTATGGACGTGATGCTTTCCGACGCTTTTCTTAAACTGGCCGGCGATCTGCATTTCGGTGTAGCGCCGCGTGACAGTGTTACGTTTCGCACCGACTCCACTTTTTCGGATACGGTGCTGGTGGACCTGTTAAGCATCGCACTGGCCGAAAAACGCGTACTCACCGTATTGCATGGCCCGGAACCTAAACACGCCGGTTATGTAGCACTGAAAGAAGCGTTACTTAGCTTCAAAGCACAGTACAGCAGCCGCACCTGGGATACCCTGCCGCAAACGTACACAGATACCGCCGGCTTCCGTACCCAACTCATAAACCGGCTGGTGCAGTCCGGGCACTGGACACGACCGGGGTGGTAGTAGATACGAACCTGGTCAAAACTGCGGTAAAAGCATTCCAGAAAGAGTTTAATATCTACCCGGACGGCGTGGCCGGCAAGCGTACGGTGCAGGCGTTGAACCGCAGCATGGCGGACTGGGAAGTACAGGCGGCCGTAAATCTCGACCGCTGGCGTAAACTGCCCGATACCATGACGCGCCGCTATATCTGGGTAAACATTCCCGGCTACCGGATGGACGTTGTGGAGAACGATACATTGCAGTTTTCGTCGCGCGTAATTGTTGGTACGCCGCGTACCCGTACGCCGATCCTGAACAGCACGATGACCAACTTTGTGTTGTATCCTTACTGGCGCGTGCCGTATAGTATTGTGTTTAAGGAGATGTTGCCCGCCATCAAAAAAGATGTGGGTTACCTGGCCGCTAAAAACCGGAGGTAGTAGATAAAGACAACCAGGTCGTAAATCCGGATTCCATCAACTGGAGCAAATACGGCAAGGGGAATTTCCCTTATGTGCTGCGCCAGATGGACGGCCTGGATAACTCGCTCGGCATTATGAAATTTAACTTTGCCAACAAGTACAGTGTATACCTGCACGATACCAATAACCGCCGCCTGTTCAACAATGCCTTTCGCTCCCTGAGCCACGGCTGCGTACGCGTACAGCAATGGGATAGCCTGGCGCATTACCTGGTGCGTAACGAACCGAAGTCGTACGACAGCCTAAGGACCTGGCTGAACCGCGGTGATAAGAAAGTGGTATCGCTGGGGACGCGGATGCCGATTTACATCCGCTATTTTACCGCGGAAGGTGTAGAGGGCAAGCTACAGTTTTACGATGATATTTATGGGGAGGATAAGGTGATGAGAAAGTATCTTGGATATAAGTAAAAAGAAGGCTGTCCGTTCCGTTCGGGCAGCCTTCTTTTTTGCTGCTTTCTTTTTCTTTACTTCTTTCTTCTTGACAAAACTTCCATCAAACATACACTTAATGCCCCGGTAAGCCCCGCAACCTGTTTCACTGATCGTTACTTTACCCGTACTGAACTTGAATTCCGGGATGCATTCGCTGTTCTTGTCGCGGTACTGCGCGGTATTAGCGCCCGTGATACGTGCCGTGCCGTCCAGTTCGCCGTGGCAGGCGCCTTTATCTTTCGATAAAGAGATAAAGAATAAAAACTCTTTACCCGCCTCGCCGTCGCGGACAGATACAATATTGTTTTCTCCTGCGAGGTAGTCGCCGGAAAATTTATGTTTGTGCGGGAAGGTATCGATCGGGTTGTAGAGTCCATTGGACACTGGTTCGCTGGAATTGGTCATGATCAGTGCAATGCTGCCATCGGCATAAGCGCCGTAAGTGTCTTCGCGCAGGGCGGTATAACTGGCGCTGCGCTTCTCGGATGTACTGACCTTAATATTGAAGCGGCTGTCGATGGTCGACGTAATTTCCTTCGCGCTACCCGGTTTGGTTTCGCCGGCCAGGAGGCGGTTCAGGAACTGGCCTTTCGGCGTGTACAAACAGATGTAAGCCTGTGTGGTGGATTTGCCAGCGGCTTTCACCAGCACGTAATGCAGGTCAGAAGATTTGAAATAAGCCAGTGGAACGATGCGCGGTTTTTCTTTCTGGAAAGCTGCGCTCAATAAGGTATCCGGCAGGAACTGGGCGGCTACCTTAGGCTTAAATGCCGCAGAGTCGCCGGTTTTCGATTTCAACAGCCCGGGCGATATTTTATAGGGTAATGCCGCCTTGGGAAACAATTCGCTAAACTCCGTAAAGGTCAACGGACGGTCTTCATCTGCGGGATTTTTCTTCTTATCCTTACAGGCGGACATAAAAAAGCCCGCCAATACCACTAACAGGATGCTGATTCTGCTCATAATGTGCTCTAATTGGCCCGAAAAGTAACATTATTCTTTTTCATTCTTACTTCTTCCCGTAAAAATACCGGCTGATGTTGGATTACTCTCTAAAAATATTTAGATTTACCTAAATTTTATTTTAGATAGTATGAACTTGACGATTGCGGAAGAGAATTATGTCAAATCGATCTTTAAACTGCAGGAGGGGCAGGAGTCCGTTTCGACCAACGCGATCGCGTACGAACTGGATACTAAACCCGCCTCGGTGACGGATATGGCGAAGAAACTAAAAGAGAAGAAACTGATCGATTATGAAAAATACCACGGCATCACATTAACCGCCGATGGTCGTAAGATCGCTTTGCAGATCATTCGCCGCCACCGGTTATGGGAGTGTTTCCTGGTGGATAAACTGGCTTTCAGCTGGGAAGAGGTACATGAACTGGCGGAGGAGCTGGAGCATGTTCGCAGTGAAAAACTGACCAGCCGCCTGAGCGATTTCCTCGGCAATCCTACTACCGATCCCCATGGTGATCCGATCCCGGACGCGCAGGGTAAAATGAATAAAGTACGGCCGCATCATCCCCGGACAAAGCCACCGCCAAACGCCTGGAAGTGGCGGCAGTAAATGATCAGAGCACTGCGCTGCTGGAATTCCTGAACGCCAAGGGCATCAAACTTGGCACGCAGATAGAAGTGATAGAGCGGTACGAATTCGATAACTCCGTAGAAATCAAAATAAAAAACCAGCCTGCTTTTACGATCAGTGAGCAGGTGTCTAAAAATATACTGGTAAGGCCGCTGTAGCGCATGGCTGAATATACCCGGTTAAACGAAAGATCATTATGAGCAGGATACAGAACACGGCCTCTTTGAGTGAAGTGCACCAGAGTGTGGATACGACCAGGTCCCGACCCGGATGGCGAAGGATACTGGCGTTTTTCGGGCCGGCATACCTCGTGAGCGTAGGTTACATGGACCCCGGCAACTGGGCCACTGATCTCGCCGGCGGTAGCAGATATGGATATGCACTTATTTGGGTATTGTTGATGAGTAACCTCATGGCCTTGCTGCTGCAAAGTCTCAGCGCGCGCCTCGGTATTGTCCGCAACCGCGACCTCGCACAGGCCAACCGTGAAACGTATCCGCCCATTGTTAATTTTCTGTTGTACATCCTTGCCGAAATCGCCATTGCAGCTACCGATCTGGCCGAAGTACTGGGTATGGCCATTGGCCTGCAGCTGCTTACCGGCATTCCATTAATGTGGGGAGTGGGTTTAACGGTACTGGATACCTTCCTGCTGCTCGTGCTGCAACGCTACGGCATCCGCAAAATGGAAGCATTCATCATTGCACTGGTAGCTATTGTAGGTACGTCTTTCCTGGTGGAACTAATTATATCGAAGCCACAGATGAGTGAAGTGGCGAAAGGTTTTATACCCACCTTGCCGGATGAAACTGCGCTGTATATTGCTATCGGTATCATCGGCGCTACCGTGATGCCGCATAACTGTACCTGCACTCCGCACTCGTACAAACAAGAAAGATCAAAAAAGATGAAGCCGGTATCCGCCATGCTTTAAAGATGAACTTCGCGGACAGCGCCATCGCTTTAAATATGGCCTTTTTCGTGAATGCTGCGATATTGATCCTGGCTGCTACCGTGTTTCACAAAGGCGGACATACAGAGGTGGCCGACATTAGCCAGGCGCACCAGATGCTGGAAGGGCTGCTGGGCAGCAAACTCGCGCCCATCCTGTTCGCGGTGGCCCTGATCGCGGCGGGACAAAGTTCCACCGTTACCGGTACCCTGGCGGGCCAGATAGTGATGGAAGGATATTTAAGATTGCGCATCAATCCGTGGTTACGCCGCCTGCTCACCCGGCTGCTGGCAATCGTACCGGCATTGGTGGTCATCATCATATATGGGGAAAGCAAAATAGGAGAGCTGCTCGTATTCAGCCAGGTACTACTCAGCCTGCAACTCGGTTTCGCGGTAATCCCGTTGATCCATTTTGTAAGTGATAAAAAAACGATGGGTACGTTTGCTATCGGTACCGGACCAAGATCGCCGCCTGGATCATTACAGCTATCCTGGTATACCTGAACATAAGGTTGGTGTTGGATGAGGTGATCGGATTAGTTACGAATTCAGGCAGCTGGTGGGTGCCGGCGCTGGTAATGACGCTGTGTGCGGGTTTCCTGACACTGCTCGTGATCTCCATCATTTACCCGCTGCTTGGTTACCGTAACCGCGAGGCTACTGTAAACATGCATACGCCAAAACTCACGCTGGGCAACCTCGACCGGCCGATGTACAAAAAATCGCGCTGGCATTGGACTTCAGCAGCAGGGATGAAAAAGTACTGGCCAATGCGCTGGCGCAGGGCAATCCGGAAACAGAATATGTATTGATTCACATCGTGGAAAGTCCGTCGGCTAGCTACTTCGGCAACCAGTCGGATGACCACGAAACACAGCAGGACCAGGAGCAGATGGATATGTATATCTCCCTGCTGAAAGATAAAAATATTAAAGCACAGGGCATACTTGGCTATCGCCATCGTGCGAAATCCATTGTAAAAATAGTGCGCGAGCAGCAGGCCGATTTGCTGATTCTCGGCGGTCATGGCCACAAGGGGCTGAAGGACTGGCTGTATGGCGAAACCGTGAATTACGTGCGGCATTATGTAAGCATTCCTGTACTGGTCGTTCAATAAACATTTATGAAGCAATTGTTTCAACCCGGCGACGTCCGGCAGTTTACGCGGCAGGTGCGGCAGGAAGACTGTGCAACATTTGACAGCGGGCAGGTACACCCGGTGTACGCCACGTTTGCGCTGGCCCGCGATGCGGAATGGTGCTGCCGTTTGTTTGTGCTGGAAATGAAAGAAGCCGATGAAGAGGGGATCGGCACAAAGCTGACGGTTGCTCATCACGCGCCGGCATTGATGGGCAGTACGGTGGAATTTACCGCTACCATCGCGGCTGTTCATCAGCATGAAATAATTTGTACTTACGAAGCCTGGTGTAA
Source organism: Chitinophaga sedimenti (assembly GCF_023156195.1). Lineage (GTDB taxonomy): Bacteria > Bacteroidota > Bacteroidia > Chitinophagales > Chitinophagaceae > Chitinophaga > Chitinophaga sedimenti. The sequence goes on along the minus strand of NZ_JAKUKA010000001.1, from coordinate 3,393,014 downwards.
TGGCCGCCTCGTAGCCAGCGGGGAGCAGGGGCAGAAGATATTGAAAAAGAAAAGCTGGAGCGTTTGTTCTCCAGCCTTTGATATTATAAACCCAGTACCTCTTTCAGTTTCGGGTATCCTGTTTTACTTACCTGTATTTTACTTCCCGATCGCAGGATCGCGAGATACGTTTCCTTCTCGTAGGGCTCCAGCCGGGAGATCTGCCCAATGTTTAACATGTAGCTGCGGTGCACGCGGATGAAATGCTGCGGGTCGAGCGTTTTCTCAAAAAACGCCATGGTTTTGTTTTTCAGGAAGGACCCTTCCTGGGTAACGATTTTTACATAATCATCCGCGGCCTCCGTGTAATGAATATCGGCCATGGGAATGATTTTTATCTTGCCATTGATCTTTACCACCACACGGTTGTGCTGTGCCGGCATTTCGCGCGAAGCGGCTTCCAGTACGTCCTGCACCGGTGCAACAGCAGGCGTGTTGTTCTCCAGTTTTTCGCAGAGCTTCTGCATGGCCTTATCGAAACGTTCGCGTGAAAATGGCTTCAGCAGGTAATCGGCGGCGCTTACTTCAAACGCGCGTAAAGCATATTCTTCAAAAGCGGTGGTGAAGATAACGGCCGGCATTTTTTCCACCAGCTCCAGCATTTCGAAGCCATTGATCTTCGGCATTTGTATGTCGAGGAAAATAAGTTCGGGCTGATGTTGCTGGATGGCTTTTAATCCTTCGAAACCATCGTTGCATTCCTGTGCAACACTTACCTGCGGCCAGTTGCGGAGATACTCCAGCACCAGTTCGCGGGCCAGCGGTTCATCGTCTATGATTACGGCTTTAATCATTGTGGTTGCGGTACTTTTATAAGCGTCGTGAAAAGCGTGTTGTCAGTTTGTGTGTCCAGTAAGTCGCTCCGGCCAAACAGCAGGAACAGTCGCCGCCGGATCGAAGACAGGCCGAAGCCGGTGCCTTTGGTCGAATGCTGCAATTCCGGGTCGAACGGATTTTCCACGCTGATGAACAGGGTGTTGTCGGCTGTCCATGCCTTAATGCGGATGGTGATATCGCCGATCGTATCGTATAGTCCGAACTTGATGGCATTTTCTACCACCGGTTGCAACAGGAGTGGCGGCAGCTGGGCGTTCAGGCTTTCTTCACTGCAATTAATCTCCGTGCTCAGGCGGTGGCGGAACCTTACTTTTTCTATATCAAGATACCATTGCAGGTATTGTATTTCTTCTTTTAAACTGGTGGAAGCCTGGTCTTCTTTTTTGAGCGTGCCCCTGAGAAAATCGGATAACTTCTGCACCATTTGCCGCGCCTCTTCCGGCCGCAGACTGATGAGGGCGTTGATGGAATTAAGGCTGTTGAACAGGAAGTGTGGTTGCAACTGGTGCCGCAGCTTAAACAGTTCGGCCTCGGTTGCGAGTTTTTCCGCTGTTTCTTTACGCTCGATCGTTTCCTGTTGCGCTTTTATTTCATACCAAAAGAAACTTAACAGGCTAATGGCGGACAGGAAGATCCATGCAACCAGGAAACGTACGGGCAGTGAGGCTTTCAGCCAATCGAGATACAGCGGTTGATCTTTGAATAACAGGCCGCAGATGTAATACCCGAAGTACAAACAGGCGGCGGCGAGTGTAGCATTAACGGCAAGGATGAACAGGTAGCGGCCGCTCGTGGGCCGGTAATAGGCCAGGTTGTGCACGATGAGCAGGGCGTCGAGGGCCAGCAGCGACACACTCAGCCATCCGTCGACCAGGGCGGGCAGCCAGCCGAATCCGAACCAGTAGTAGATCAGTGCGGTGAGGGCAAGTACCCCGGCGGTCCAGGAGATTACGAACGTAAGGCGAAAAGTGGGTTGCGTTGATAATGGTTTTGCCATCTACGGGAGAAAATTTCCTACAAGTTAAGCTCAAAAACCTTTTGTGACTGCAACTGCGATGCTTTCATCTGCAAAAGCGCCACGTAAGACGACTCATTTTCGGGTTCTTCCACGCGGGAATAGATTTCCATCCCATCCTTCAGATCTTCCAGGGCATACAATTCGGGCACATTAATGAAGCGCCATTCCACCAGTTCCTTTTTCTGGTTCAGGAAAGAATATTGCTCCTGTTGCCCGATGGAAGCCGCTTTCTGCCAGGCTTCCTGTTTGGTGCCCGCGCTGATGAGGCGCAATTGCTCGTCGAACTGCGGTTGATGTACACCTTGTCCGCAGATGATCTGGTAAACGATTTTCGCAACGAACCAATTCATAACTATACTTTTTAATAATTTGTCACAATAAGCGCAGCCTGCGCTGCTGTTAGTTCTTCACACTCACGCCGCCAAAGGTGCAGGAGCCTTTGATGATCAGGATCTTGTCAGGGTTGATGGTCACCGGCTGTATGCGGGCATCGTCCACACCACCAAAAATCGCGTTCACGTTGATGCGCACTTCCCAATGGGGCGGCACTGTAATCTCCGAGCCGCCGAACAGGCATTGTACGTCCAGGATGGCTACACCGTTAAAGTCGGCCTGCGAAAGGTTGATTTCCGAGCCCCCGAAGGTGTCTGAAATGTAACCTCCCCGGAAGTTTTTAGAGAATACCACTTTTTGCTACCACCGAACAGCGAGGTGTTCGCAATGTAGTCCTCTGCGTTCTCACCCGGCTGCAGGATGATTTCACGGCGTCTTCTTTCAGTAGACTGTACTACCAGGAAAATGCCGGCACATATAAAGACAAGCGGCCAGATAAAACGTGACATGTTTACGCCCCAGTTAAAAATATCGTCGATCAGGAAAATACCACCGATACATATTAGGATAATCCAGCCTGCTCCTGTAAAGTTCCTTTTGGCGCCCGTGATAAGACCGATGGCGATCAGGATTGTTTCCCATGAAAAGATCCAATGAGGAATGTGCAGGTCCAGCTTTTTCATGAGCAGAAATACACCGACTACCAGCAGGATAAGGCCACCCCATAAACTGCTCTTTCTTTCTTGATGACGATTATAGTTGTTCATATATTTTAATTGTGACTCAAAAATATTTCAGAAACTGCGGGCAGGCAATGCGGTTTAGGCGGGCCGTGGCGGATGGGCGGTGAAATGGGGAAAATTGCCGGTGAAAAGGGAACGGGTAAACGTTGTGCCGGTGAAATATCGGGTTAACATTGGATAAACATGCAGATAACTATAGGGTAACTAGGGGATAACAGGCCAATATAACACCAGGGTAGACGGTGTTAAGGTGGACTTGAGGCGGAGTTAAGGCGGACTTGACCCGGACTTGATCGGGTTTTGCCTTGACAATCAATTGGTTGAAATGTAGAACATAATAGAACTATATTGATTATCAATAAGTTAATTGTCGTTTTTAGCGTTTAAAGCCTACTTTTTTAGGTCGATGATGATACTATCTAAACAGGAGTGCCGTTTTTCGGGATCTCAATTAACGCAGTCTCTTTACCACGGACGCTAAACTAAAAGACCGGCTGGTCAGCCGGTCCCTTTCTTATCTTTTTACCAGTGGAGCAATTGCCGCGGCCCAGCGGGCATAATCCTTTCCCGAAGGGTGCAGTCCGTCGCTGGCAACCAGCGCCGGGTCCGTAGCGGCTTCGCGGGTAAAGTGCGTAATATCTATCCACTGGGCTTTATGAGCCAGGGCAATCTCTTTATTGGCAGCATTAAACGCATCTATTTCCCTGGCGATCTGCGACCTGTCGCGGTTAGCGGCGAATGCCGTTACGCCCCAATCGGGGATGGATACCACGATCACGTGAGACGGCTCGTTGCCGGCAAAACCAATAGACTGTTCGAGCAGGGCGGTGAACTGGGTACGGTATTCTTCGAGGGGCGGCCGCGGTACTGGTTGTTAACGCCGATCAGCAGGGTCACGAGGTCGTATGTACCGGTGATTTGCGCTGCTTCGATGCCTGCGGTCAGTTCGTCGGTGGTCCAGCCGGTAACGGCTACGATCTTTGGTTCACCGGTTTGCAGGAGGGAGGCCAGCCTGGCCGGGAAGCGTTCTTCGGCGGGTACGGCTTCTCCGATGGTATAGCTATCGCCCAGGGCGAGGTAGGTAAAATCCACTTTTTTAATGGTTTAAAAGTTGCTAAAATCAAAGCCGAAATTAACATGAAATGGGCCATATTTACCAAATTTTTATGTCCGGGGCCGCGCATAATGCCTTACCTTTGCGCTGCTGATTAATATTCGTAACGCATCAATAAACTGATTTTATGCCGGCAGAAAAAATAACGATGAGCAATGGACAGATCCAGGTCCCGAACCACCCTATCATTCCTTTTATTGAAGGTGATGGTATTGGTCCCGATATCTGGCGCGCAAGTGTACGTGTGTTCGACACTGCCATTGAAAAGGCCTATGGACAGGGTCGTAAGATCGAATGGAAAGAAGTGTTGGCAGGTGAAAAGAGCTTCCGGCAAACCGGTGAGTGGCTGCCGGCAGATACCCTTCGCGACCTGAAGGAGTACCGGTATCGATTAAAGGTCCCCTCAGCACCCCTGTTGGCGGCGGTATCCGCTCCCTGAACGTGGCTATGCGCCAGGAACTGGACCTGTACGCCTGTGTACGCCCGGTTCGTTGGTTCAACAAAGTGCCTTCTCCCGTTAAACATCCTGAGAAAGTGGATATGGTGATTTTCCGCGAAAACACGGAAGACATCTATGCCGGTATCGAATATATGTATGGTACGCCCGAAGCAGACAAACTGCTGAAATTCCTGACGGAAGAACTGGGTGTAAAGAAAATCCGTTTCCCGGAAACTTCTTCCTTCGGTATTAAACCGGTGAGCCGCCAGGGTACCGAAAGGCTGGTGCGCGCTGCGATCCAGTACGCCGTAGACCATAACAAACCTTCTGTAAGCATTGTACACAAAGGCAACATAATGAAATTCACCGAAGGTGGTTTCAAAAACTGGGCTTATGAACTGGCCGTTCGTGAGTTTGGTGACAAAGTGTACACCTGGGAAAAGTGGGAAGCAACCAAGAAAGAAAAAGGAGAAGACGAGGCCAACAAAGAGATGAAAATCGAACTGGCCCATAAGAAAATCCTCATCAACGATGTGATCGCGGACAACTTCCTCCAGCAGATATTACTGGCGCCGCAGGATTATTCTGTGATCGCTACCCTGAACCTCAATGGCGACTACATATCCGATGCACTGGCAGCGGCTGTGGGCGGTATCGGTATTGCACCGGGCGCCAACATCAACTATGCTACCGGTCATGCGGTATTCGAAGCCACACACGGTACTGCACCGCGTTTCGCCAATACAGATACCATGAACCCCTCTTCCGTGATCCTCTCCGGCGTAATGATGCTGGAATACATGGGCTGGAAAGAAGCGGCGGATATCATCGTGCACGGCCTCAGCACTGCTATCATGCGCAAACGTGTAACCATCGACTTCTACAAGCTGATGGACGATGCCACGCTCGTGAAATGCAGCGAGTTCGCCGACGAGATTATCAAACATATGTAAAATGTGAAGATTAACCGGTTAAGCAATTAATTGGTTATGAAGGATAAGTAGAAAGTTTGTACTTTAGCCAATTCGGGAACATGGTTCGCATGCCTGCGCACTATGTTCCCGTTACTTATATCACCTTTATAAAAACCTGAAACTGTAAACAATGTCTCAAAAAATCAAAGTTGCAAATCCGGTGGTAGAGCTGGATGGAGACGAGATGACACGCATCATCTGGAAGTTTATCAAAGACAAACTGATCCTGCCTTATCTGGAACTCGATATTAAATACTATGATCTGGGTGTGGAATACCGCGACCAGACGAACGACCAGGTGACTGTGGATGCGGCTAACGCCATCAGACAGTACGGTGTAGGCATCAAATGCGCCACCATCACGCCTGACGAAGCACGTGTAGAAGAATTTAAACTGAAACAAATGTGGAAGAGCCCCAACGGCACTATCCGCAATATCCTGGACGGTACCGTGTTCCGCGAGCCTATCGTGATGACCAACGTACCGCGCCTCGTTCCCAACTGGACTGCTCCCATCTGTATTGGCCGCCACGCATTTGGCGACCAGTACCGTGCGACTGACTTCGTGGTAAAAGGTAAAGGTAAACTCACTATCAAATTTGAAGGTGAAGACGGTACCGTTATTGAACATGAAGTGTACCAGTTTAAAGGCGACGGCGTTGCACTGGCGATGTACAATACTGACGAATCTATTAAAGGCTTTGCCCGTGCTTGTTTCAACCAGGCGCTGATCAAAAAATGGCCTTTGTACCTGAGCACCAAAAACACCATCCTGAAAAAATATGATGGGCGTTTCAAAGATATCTTCGAAGAGATCTACCAGCAAGAGTTTAAAGCCGAGTTCGACAAGAATGGCCTGGTGTATGAACACCGCCTGATCGATGACATGGTGGCTTCTGCCCTGAAATGGAACGGTAACTTCGTATGGGCTTGTAAAAACTACGATGGCGACGTACAGTCCGACACCGTAGCGCAAGGTTTTGGCTCCCTGGGCCTGATGACTTCCACCCTGGTTACGCCGGATGGCAAAACCATGGAAGCAGAAGCGGCTCACGGTACCGTTACCCGCCACTACCGCGACCACCAGGCCGGTAAACCGACATCTACCAACCCGATCGCTTCCATCTTCGCATGGACCCGTGGTCTGGAATTCCGCGGCCGCCGGACAACAACCAGGAGCTGATCAACTTCTGCCAGACACTGGAGCAGGTTTGTATCGAAACCGTTGAAAGCGGCAAGATGACGAAAGACCGGCTGTTTGTATCCACGGTAACAAAGTGGAACATGGCAAGCACTTCCTGTACACGGAAGAATTCCTGGAAGAGCTGGACAAAGCACTGAAAGCGAAACTACAGTAATTTGCGATATAATTAGTGGGAGAAGCCCTGCCGTTAAGGTGGGGCTTTTTCTATAGATATTTCTTCAGGATTCCCATAAACGCCTCCCTATCCATAAACCTCGCCCCCAATGATTCCGGTGCTCGGTATGCACCTGGCAGTCTATCAGCACAACACCTTCGGTTTCGAGTTGGCGAACGAACGTAATGAACGCCGCCTTGGATGCATTGCTCACCTTCGCGAACATCGACTCGCCAAAGAAGCAGCGGCCCATGCGAATGCCGTACAGTCCGCCAACGAGCTGCCCGTCCTGCCAGCATTCCGCAGATACGGCGTGACCCAGTTCATGCAGCTTTTCATAGGCTTTCTGCATCTGGCGGGTAATCCACGTGCCATCCTGGCCGGGACGCGTGATGCGCCCACAGTTGCTGATTACGCCACGGAAGTCTTTGTTGATGGTGATCTCGAAGAGGCCTTTTTCAGCACCTGCTTCATACTGGCAGATACTTTTAATTCAGAAGGATGCAGTACAAAACGTGGGTTGGGGCTCCACCAGAGGATCGGCGGTTCGCTGTACCAGGGGAAAATGCCGGAACGGTAGGCCAGCAGCAGTCTTTCCGGACTCAGGTCGCCGCCATAGGCCAGCAGGCCATCGGGTTCGGCCAGGTGTACCGGGGGAAAAGAAGGGCTTTGTCAAGCTGAAAAACCGGCATCTCAGGAAGGAACGGTTTCTTCGAGGGTGGCGGTGATACCTCTGTCCAACAGGGCTTCGCACATGGGGCTCAGTTCTCTGTAACTGCCCGACTTTACGGCGTATTTGCCGTTGTGGTGAATGATGATGGCGCATTGTTCGGCCTGTTCTTCAGAATGGCCGCATACTTCTATCAAAGACTTGATGACCCAGTCAAAGGAATTTACTTCATCGTTCCACACGACAAGGCTGTATGGGAATTCTTCATCCTCCGCGACCATTACATCTTCCCATTCTCTCACTTTTCCACCTGTTTGTGTTTGATGATCCATTGCTTACCGGTATTTTACACAAAATTAAACATAATTCGGAGGGTTTAAGGGGGAGGTGTGAAATTTTTGTGTCATTCCGGGCGAAGGAAATTTTGTAAGTTGCGAAATACAGTCGACAGAAATATATCGAGTTATGACGGGAAGTGTACTACTTATGAATTTTCAATTACCGCTGAAGGACCCTATTCCAATATTTTCACTGGTACTATTTATCATCCTGCTGGCGCCGATCATCCTGCGTAAGTTCCGGATTCCCAGCATCATCGGGCTGATACTGGCCGGTATGGCCATTGGCGATCACGGGTTTCACATCATCGAAAAAGGTAGTATCGATTTATTCGGAAAGGCCGGTTTGCTGTACATCATGTTCCTGGCGGGACTGGAGCTGGATATGACGGAGTTCAGGAAAAACAGGCATCGCAGCCTGGTCTTTGGCGCATTCACGTTTTTTCTCCCGCTGATCCTGGGATACTTGGTGTGCACTTACTTCCTGCACTTCAATTTCATGGCGTCGCTGCTGGTATCCAGTATGTTCGCTACCCATACGCTGGTGGCGTATCCGCTGGCGAGCCGGTTAGGCATTACTAAAAACGAAGCGGTGACCGTGGCCGTAGGTGCGATCATTACCGATACGGCAGTACTGCTCATCCTCGCGGTGATCACGGGGGCACAGCAGGGTAACCTGAATACCGCTTTCTGGATCAGGTTAAGCGTGTCTGTAGTTGTGTTTGCAGCAATTATCCTGTGGGTGTTTCCTATGATAGGGCGTTGGTTTTTTAAGAAGATAAAAGATGATAAAACATCTCACTTCATATTCGTACTGGCGCTGGTATTCCTCGGCGCGTTCCTGGCCGAACTGGCCGGGGTGGAGGGCATTATTGGTGCCTTCCTCGCGGGGCTGGCATTGAACCAGCTGATCCCGCATACGTCGTCGCTGATGAACCGCGTGGAGTTCGTAGGTAACGCTTTATTCATTCCTTTCTTTTTGATTTCCGTGGGCATGATCGTAGACCTGCGCGTATTGTTGAAAGGTCCGGATGCATTGATCATCGCGGGGGTACTTACCACGATAGCGCTCTTCAGCAAATGGCTGGCCGCCTTTTTTACACAGTTGTCTTTTAAGTATACGCCGGCGCAGCGCAATGTGATTTTCGGGTTAAGCAGTTCGCACGCGGCTGCTACCATCGCGGTAATCCTGATTGGTTATAACATGGGTATTATCGATGAGCATGTGTTGAATGGTACGGTGATACTCATTCTCGTTACCTGCATGGTTGGCTCTTTCGTTACCCAGAACGCCGGCCGCAAACTCGCCCTCGTGGAAGCGGAGAAAATGCCTGAAATGCCTGCGGGTCCGGAGCGCACACTCATCCCGGTAGCCAACTTCGACAAACTGGAGCCGCTGCTCGATTTCTCCATGTTGATGCGGAGCCCGGGACAGCCAAGTCCCATCCATCCTTTAGTGGTGGTGAAGGATGACGAAGAAGCCAAAGAAAAGATCTTCCTCAGTAATAAATTGATGGAAAAAGCGCTGGTGAGCGCCGCAGCTACGGAAGCGAACATTAAACTGGTGGCGCGTGTAGACCTGAACGTTCCGGACGGCATATCGCGCAGCGTAAAAGAAATCGGTATCAGCGATGTGGTCATGGCCTGGAGCGATAAAAACACGACCACCGACCGCCTGTTCGGCACGCTGTTCGGCACCACGATGGAGAACGTGCTGCAGGTCGTTTGGGAAACCACGTATATCTGCCGCTTTTTGTATCCTTTAAACACTTCGCGCAGGCTGATACTTATGCTGCCACAAAACGCCGAATATGAGCTAGGATTTGCACATTACATGCAAAAGATGATGTTGCTCTCCCGGCAGGTGGGTGCACGTTTGCAGGTGTACTGCTCCAATAGTACAAAAGATGCCGTACACGAGCTGATGCAGCGCAACAAATCTTCCATGGAAATTGCTTTTCACGCTTTTGAACAGATGGAGGATTTCCTTGTACTGGCCCGTAGTATATCCCGCGACGATTTGCTGGTAGTCGTGTCTGCGCGAAAGGGCACGCTGTCTTACAGCGCCTACATGGAAAACCTGCCTGCGAAGCTGGAGAAACACTTCAAAAACAGTAACCTGTTACTGATCTATCCGGAACAAACGGAACTGGAAATCAACGAGCCGGGCGTGCAGGCGCAGGATCTCACGCTAACGCCTATACAGGAACAATTGACCAACCTGAACAGGATAGGAAAGGTGGTGAAAAGGATTTTCCGGAATCCGCCACAGGAGCAATAAGTGACTGGCCAAAAAGTAAAATGAAGCTTTGAGAATCGCATAAACGATAACAGGTGTCCATCAGGTACCCGAATAAATTAGGGCTGACCATTAATTTTGGTCAGCCCCGTTTTAATAACTTGTTGGTTTCTTTCGCGTATCTACCGCAATAGCATTATAATCGAGGTTGAACAGCAGCAGCGCAATATAAAGCGCATATACCATCTGCGATCCCGCCGCTCCCCAGTCTTCTTTTAAACCGGTGCCGAGTAACAGCGCCATCATCAGCAACGCGCAGGCGGTCAGCGATTGTTTGGTGAACAATCCTATAATCAGGAACAAGCCTATCGCAAATTCAATAAAAGGAAGTACCGTGGCAAATGGCGCCACAAGCGCACCAGGCATCATAGTACCTTCAAATCCTTTGACCATACCGGTGCGGAATGCCTCCAGTTTTGGGAGTCTGACCAATCCATGTACTAAGAAATTGATACCGAGTGTGATGCGGGCCAGGGCGAATGCGAGGTAGCGATGGTTCATGTTGCAGGGTGTGTGTAAGTCCACCCGGCAGCAAATATGCTGCCATTTCCGTGGAAAGTAGGGTAAAACGCGGCCGTTTCCTATGTGATATTAAGCACATTGCTTATATTTGCAGATTAGAAAAAAGGAACAAATCGTATATGGAGCTTTATAATGAATATCTGAAGGAAATCGAAGAGAGAAGGGGCCAGGAACTGCATCCCAAACCTATAGATGGGGCCGAGCTGTTAAGTGAGATCATCGTACAAATTAGAGATACTGACAATGTACACAGAAAAGACGCACTTAATTTCTTTATTTATAATGTGTTGCCGGGAACTACCAGTGCTGCCGGCGTAAAAGCAGCCTTTTTAAGGAAATCATCCTCGGTACGGCTACAGTACCCGAAATTACACCTGCTTTTGCTTTTGAGCTGTTATCGCATATGAAGGGCGGACCTTCCATTGCGGTATTGCTGGACCTCGCGCTGGGTGAAGACGCAGCCATCGCGCAGGAAGCTGCAAAAGTGCTGAAAACACAGGTTTTCCTATATGATGCCGATACCGACCGCCTGAAAGAGGCGTTCAAAAACGAAAATCCAATAGCTAAAGATATTCTGGAGAGCTACGCACGGGCCGAGTTTTTCACGAAACTGCCCGACGTACCCGAAGAAATCCAGGTCGTAACTTTTATTGCCGGCGAAGGCGATATTTCAACTGACCTGCTCTCCCCGGGCAACCAGGCACACTCGCGCTCCGACCGTGAGCTGCATGGTAAATGCATGATCACTCCCCAGGCACAGGCCGAAATCAGGGCGTTGCAAGCGCAACATCCCGATAAGAGCGTAATGCTGATTGCTGAGAAAGGCACCATGGGTGTAGGTTCATCCAGGATGTCCGGTGTAAACAACGTGGCGCTGTGGACGGGCAAACAAGCCAGCCCTTATGTGCCGTTCGTGAACATTGCACCCATCGTAGGCGGTACCAATGGCATTTCTCCCATCTTCCTCACGACCGTAGACGTTACCGGTGGTATTGGCATCGATCTGAAGAACTGGGTAAAGAAGACAGATGAAAACGGCAAGATCGTTCGCAATGAAAATGGCGAACCGGTCCTCGAGGAAGTGTATTCTGTTGCTACCGGTACAGTGCTGACCATCAACACAAAAACAAAGAAACTTTATAACGGCGACCGTGAGCTGATCGATATTTCGAAAGCACTGACGCCGCAGAAAATGGAATTCATCAAAGCCGGTGGCTCCTACGCGATCGTGTTTGGTAAAAAGATCCAGACCATTGCAGCCAAAATACTCGGCGTTGACAGTCTTCCGGTATTTGCTCCTTCTAAAGAAATTTCTGTTGAAGGGCAGGGCCTGACTGCAGTAGAAAAAATCTTTAACAGGAACGCCGTAGGCATCACGCCCGGCAAAATATTGCACGCAGGTTCGGATGTTCGTGTAGAAGTGAACATCGTAGGCTCGCAGGATACTACCGGTCTGATGACCGCGCAGGAACTGGAGTCAATGGCGGCTACCGTAATTTCCCCATCGTTGATGGCGCATACCAGTCTGGTTGCCACACGGCTTCGGTATGGGATAAGAAGGCACAGGCGAACATTCCGAAACTCATGAAGTTCATGAACGACTTCGGACTGATCACCGCGCGTGACCCGAAAGCCAGCTATCATTCCATGACGGACGTAATTCACAAGGTGCTGAATGATATTACGGTGGACGAGTGGGCAATCATCATCGGCGGTGACTCTCATACCAGGATGTCAAAGGGTGTTGCCTTTGGCGCTGACTCAGGTACCGTTGCGCTGGCACTGGCTACCGGTGAGGCATCGATGCCCATCCCGGAATCAGTGAAAGTAACCTTTAAGGGAGAAATGAAGGAGCACATGGACTTCCGCGACGTGGTGCACGCTACACAGGCGCAGATGTTGCAGAAGTTTGGCGGTGAGAACGTATTCCAGGGCCGTATCATTGAAGTGCATATCGGAACGCTTCCTGCTGACCAGGCCTTCACCTTTACCGACTGGACTGCCGAAATGAAAGCAAAAGCATCTATCTGTATTTCAGAAGATGATACGCTGATCCAGTCGCTGGAAATTGCGAAAGGCAGGATCCAGATCATGATCGATAAAGGCATGGATAACGCCCGCCAGGTATTGCAGGGATTGATCAACAGGGCCGACAAGCGCATCGCGGAAATTAAATCCGGTGAAAAACCGGCGTTGACACCCGATGAAAATGCTAAATACTATGCCGAGGTAGTGATCGACCTGGATGCGATCGTTGAGCCGATGATCGCTGACCCCGATGTGAATAACGAAGACGTTTCCAAACGCTATACACACGATACCATCCGTGAGCTTTCTTATTACGGTGGCGGTAAAAAAGTGGACCTTGGTTTTGTTGGATCGTGCATGGTGCACAAAGGCGATCTGAAGATCGTATCCCAGATGCTGAAAACCTGGAAGAACAACAGGGTAAAGTGGAGTTCCGCGCACCGCTCGTAGTGGCAGCGCCAACTTACAATATCATTGATGAACTACAGGCAGAAGGCGATTGGGAAATCCTGCAGAAGTATTCCGGTTTCGAGTTCAACGACTATGCGCCCAAAGCCGCAGCACGTACCGAATACCAGAACATGATGTACCTCGAGCGCCCGGGTTGTAACCTGTGTATGGGCAACCAGGAAAAAGCAGCGAAAGGCGATACGGTAATGGCCACTTCCACCCGTCTTTTCCAGGGTAGGGTAGTAGAAGACTCCGAGCGTAAAAAAGGGGAATCGCTGCTGGCTTCTACACCGGTAGTAGTACTGTCTGCGATCCTTGGCAGAATCCCTAACATGGATGAATACAAGGCGGCAGTAGTAGGTATCGATCTGACTAAATTTGCGCCTCCGCTGAAGAACTTAACTTCGGCTGTGCGTACCGACGCCGTTTCTTACTAGTATTTAATTAGTCTAAATAAAAAATCCCGGTTGTCATTGGCAACCGGGATTTTTTATTCAGCTATAGCTGTTTTTAGCCTTATGGAGACAGTATGCTATGCGTGTTGAGCTCATCTGTCAGCTGCTTATACTTAGAGCTTGCAGGCACCTTTAACGGAAGTGCTATAAACAAAAAAAAGGAAGTACATGATGTACTTCCTTTTCGTTGTGGGAGTTGACGGGTTCGAACCGCCGACCCTCTGCTTGTAAGGCAGATGCTCTGAACCAGCTGAGCTAAACTCCCTAACCAATTTTCTATTTTCTAAGAACAAAACCCGAATCGGATTTTTGTGGGAGTTGACGGGTTCGAACCGCCGACCCTCTGCTTGTAAGGCAGATGCTCTGAACCAGCTGAGCTAAACTCCCAAAATTTCTTTTCCCTTTTTTGTTTCGATCGCTTTTCGTTCGATGGGATTGCAAAGGTAGAAATTTATTTTATGCTGCCAAATATTTTTTCAAATTCTTCAGAAATAATCTTTTGGCTTTGATCTACTTATCTTTTCAAAAGCTGGGCTGTAGCCACTTCTAGCGAAGTTCCCAATCTATAAGATTGTTCACCCACTCGGTTCTGAAAGGTGTTGTTACCTTGATGTAGTTATCGGTATAACCTTCCATCATTCCTTCCTTTCCATGTCCTTCGAACAGCACCTTTCGGGTTTCGCCGATGTGTTGTTCGGTAAAGTACTGCATCTTTTTGTGGCTCAGGTTACGTAACGCTTTATTCCGTTCGTGGCGGATGTTTACAGGTACCACGGGTTTGATCTCCAGCGCAACCGTATTCTCCCTTTCAGAATAGGTAAATACGTGCAGGTAAGAGATATCGAGGTCGTGCAAAAAGTCGTACGTTTCTTTAAAGTGCGTGTCGCTTTCTGCCGGGAAACCTACGATCACGTCCACACCGATGCAGGCATGCGGCATGAACTGTTTGATGAGCGCTACTTTTTCGGCATACAGATCGCGGCGGTAACGGCGGCGCATGAGACCAAGTATCTCATTGCTCCCGCTTTGCAGCGGGATATGAAAATGCGGCATGAACTTGCGGCTGTTCGCCACAAACTCTATGATCTCATTGCTCAGCAGGTTGGGCTCGATGGAAGAAATGCGGTAACGCTCGATACCTTCTACCTTATCCAGCTCCCGGATCAACTCAAAAAAGCTCTCTTCGCGTTTTTACCACCACCGAAACCTTTGCCGAAGTCGCCCAGGTTTACGCCGGTGAGTACAATTTCCTTTACCCCATTGGCAGCCAGTTCACGGGCGTTTTCCACCACGTTGGCCACACTGTCGCTACGGCTGATCCCGCGTGCCATGGGAATGGTACAAAAAGTACAGCCGTAATCGCAGCCGTCCTGCACCTTCAGGAAAGTACGGGTGCGGTCGTTTACGGAATAAGACGAATGGAACGTATTTACATCTTCAATATCGCAGGAACAGATTTTAGCGCTGTCGCCTTTGGTCAGTTCCTTGATATGATCTACGATATTGAACTTCTCGGCGGCGCCCAGCACCAGGTCAACTCCTTCGATGCTGGCAATTTCCTGCGGCTTCAGCTGCGCATAACAGCCGGTAATTACCACAAGACTTTCCGGCGCACGGCGCTGTATGCGGCGCACCAGCTGCCGGCACTCTTTGTCGGCATTTTCGGTTACCGAGCAGGTGTTGATCACGTACACATCGGCTTTGTCGTCAAAGTCTTTTTTCACGAAGCCGTCGTTTTCCAGCATCCTGCCAATAGTGGAGGTTTCTGAAAAGTTCAGCTTACAGCCCAGTGTATGAAATGCTACTGTTTTAGCCTGTGTCATAAGGATGGCAAAGGTAGGAACTTTTATGTCATGGCATGGTAATATGGAAAAGGGTAGGGATCGGCCTATAAATTCTTTATTTTCGCATTTTACACAACACTTGAGCGTTTAACTATGCGTTTTATCCGGAATTTTTTCCTGGCCCTTTACAATATTCACGCCGCTATCTGGTTCATAGCCATCATGTTCCTGATTTTACCCGGCATTTTCCTGGTGTCGCTGTTCGGTAAGATCCGCGGTGGCAACATGGTATTTTACTTCCTCCGGTTCTGGGCTCATACCTGGTTTCCGCTGGTAGGCATCTGGTTCAAGCGCATCCGTTACGAAGCAGAAGACAAAGAACCCGTGATTTACGTGGCCAACCACCTTTCTTACCTCGATGCCGCCATCGCGGTAAAGGTGATGCGACTCCCATTCCGCCCCCGGGCAAAATTGAAATGGTGAAAATCCCCGCCTTCGGTTTCATTTACCGCCAGTCGGTGGTACTGGTAGACCGTAAAGACGCCCGCGCCCGCGCCCAGAGCGTGCGTACCATGAAGGCTACGCTTAAAGAAGGTGTATCCATGCTGGTGTTCCCCGAAGGTACGACCAACTACACCGGCCAGCCGCTCCGCCACTTCCACGACGGGGCGTTCCGTATGGCCATTGAAATGGAAACAGATATTCGTCCCGTTTTATATGTAGACAGCAACCACCGCCTGCGCGCAAAAGGACTGCTGTCGCTCACCCCCGGTATTAACCGCGTGGTGTGGCTGCCCAAAGTATCCGTAAAAGGTTTAACCCTGGCGGACCTCCCGGCCCTGAAAAAACAGGTGTACGACATGATGGACACCGAATTAAGAAAATACCATAACTACCCGAGTTTACAGCCTGCATGAAGTTTGCCGATGTCATAATACCACTGGCTTTGCCCAGGAATTACACCTATGCGGTGCCCGAACATATGGAAGGGACACTGCAGGTGGGCAGCCGCGTGGCCGTACAGCTGGGTAAGCAAAAGAAATACGCCGGCATCGTAAAGGCGATCCACGGCCAGGCGCCGGGTGCTTATAAGTGTAAGCCCATCATGGACCTGCTGGATAAGGAGCCGGTCGTATATCCCACGCAAACCGCTTTCTGGAGCTGGCTGGCTTCGTATTACATGTGTACCGAGGGGAGGTGCTCAACGCCGCGCTGCCGGCACACCTCAAACTGAGCAGCGAAACGGTGCTCCAGTACAATGAAGCATTCGGCGATGATTATACGATGCTGTCGGACGATGAATACCTGCTCGCCGAAGCCTTGCAGATCCGCAAGGAGCTGCGGATCGGGGAAATACAGATGATCCCGGATAAAGCCGATGTGTATTCCGTGATCAAACAACTGATCGAAAAGCGGGTGTGCCTGGTGTACGAGGAGTTGAAAGAAGCCTATCGCGAAAAGAAAGAAAACTATATACAGCTGAACCCGGCCTACGCCACGGATGAAGCCATGGCCCCGTTGTTCAATGAGCTGGCGCGCGCACCCAAACAAATGGAATTGCTGCTGGCCTATCTTCATTTTTCCAAAACCCAGGGCGATGTGTTGCAAAGCGACCTGCTGAAGAAATCCGGCGCCAGTGCTGCCCAGCTCAAAGGGTTGGTGGATAAGGATATTCTTTGGGTGGAGAAACGTACGGTCGATCGTATCCGGATGGGTAAGGGCGACATTACGGTGGACTTTGAACTAAGCACTGCCCAGGCCAAAGCCTTGCTGGAAGTTTACCAGTGTTTCGAAGAAAAACAGGTGACTTTGCTGCATGGTGTAACCTCCAGCGGTAAAACACAAATCTATATAAAGCTGATCGAAGACTGCCTGCAACGGAACAAACAGGTATTATACCTGTTGCCGGAAATAGCGCTCACCGCGCAGATTATCCGCCGTTTGCAGAAACACTTCGCCGGCAAGATCGGGATTTACCATTCGCGTTTTAACAACAACGAACGCGTGGAAATCTGGAACAAAGTAAAAAGCGGCGAGATAAACATTGTACTGGGCGCCCGCTCCAGCCTGCTGCTGCCTTTCCGCGATCTCGGCCTCATTATCCTGGACGAGGAACATGACGGTTCTTTTAAACAACAGGAGCCCGCACCCCGCTATCATGCCCGCGATGCGGCGATTTATTACGCCGGATTGTTTAAAGCGAAAGTGTTGCTCGGCTCTGCCACACCCGCGATAGAAACTTACTTTAATGCGCAGCAGGGCAAGTACGGTTTGGTATATCTCGGCGAACGTTATGGCGGTATCGAAATGCCGGCTATTGAAGTGGTAGACGTTAAACCCGAACTCGCCGCCAAAAAGATGAAAGGCAACCTGACCGCCGCGCTGGAAGACGCGATCCGGGAAACGATCGCGAATAAGAAACAGGTGATCCTGTTCCAGAACCGCCGCGGTTATGCGCCTTTCCTGCTTTGCACCACCTGCGGCTGGATTCCTCATTGTAAACAATGCGACGTATCGCTTACCTATCACCGGCAGGCGGATAAGCTCCATTGCCACTACTGCGGTACGCGTTACCCGATCATTCATACTTGTACGGCCTGTGGCAGCCAGACTTTACTGCCGAAGAGTTTTGGTACAGAGAAGGTGGAAGATGACCTGCATACGGTATTCCCCAACGCCCGCATTGCGCGGATGGACATGGATTCGGTGCGTAACAAGGATAGTCATAATAAGATGATCCGGGAACTGGAGCAGCAGAATATAGACATCCTCGTGGGTACGCAGATGGTGGTGAAAGGACTCGACTTCGAAAATGTCGACCTGGTGGGCGTTTTAAGTGCGGATAGTTTACTCAGTTACCCGGATTTTCGTGTGAATGAGCGCGCATACCAGCTGATGGAGCAGGTGAGCGGACGAAGTGGCCGTAAACATGGCAAAGGACGGGTGTTGATACAGGCGAGTAATACCAGGCACCCGGTGTTGCAATATGTAATCGACCACAACTACCGCGCGATGTACGATACGGAAATCGCGGAGCGCCAGTACTTCGGTTACCCGCCGTTCGTGCGCATGCTGCGGATTACGCTGCGGCATAAAAATGAGCAAACGGTGGAACGTGCTGCGAAGGTATTGGGCAACTGGCTGCAGCCGCAACTGGGACAGCAGCTGGTAGGGCCTGCCACGCCGATCGTAAGCCGGGTACGTAATAATTATTTACAGGAGATGATGATTAAACTGCCGCGTGATACGCAGGTGATTGCGCGGACGAAAGATATGCTGAAGGAATATTTCATCAAGCTGCAGACCGAAAAGCAGTTCCGGTCGGTGGTGATTATTCCGGACGTGGATTATGTATAAAAAAACAGCCGCCGGATGGAGTGACACCGCGGCGGCTGAGGAACTTGTTGAGGCTACCCCCATTAATTTATTTCTCCAGTACTAAATCTGTTTTTTCCAGGTTTTCAATAACTGCCTGCATACGATCGTAGGCTGCACGGGAAGCGCCTTGCAGGAGCGGTTGTTTGTACCATTCCGTCATGAAAAGTACAACGGTGCCTGCGTCTTCGCGCGCATTTACCCGTAAACCCACCAGAGGATCGATATTGGACAAATCGATATTGAACTCGTTTTTATTTTTCAGGCGATAGCCTTTGGGCAGATGCACGATCACCTTTTTCTCGAAGTAACAAGGGTAGGGCAGATCGATGGTTTCCTGCGAAGGCGCGAGGCGCTTGATGGGACTGTACTGGTAAGCCAGCAGTGAGCCGGTAGCCACGCGCAGTTCGCGGCCGCTTGCCCGTGCAAAGTCCGGCATCGTGTATTTGCCGCGTAGGGTAAACGGAGCGTTGGCACGTACCGGCGACCATTCCACATTTTCTGCCTTTACGTCGATAATGTCGTTACGGTCGGGCTTCAACAGCAGCACCCCATTGTAAGTAGTTTTCGGATCGATGGTCATTGCCTGCAATGCCATTTTAATTTGTGCATCGGCGTAACCGGCAAATTCCTGGTAACCTTGCAACGTAGCCCTGGTAGCGGTGTCGCTCACCCAAATTTCGGTTTCGTTGCGCATGCCGTTGGAGGTGTAATCCGGCATAGGCGTGTTGGCAAAATGTGTTTTCACACGGGTAATGCCATCTACCAAAGTATCGCTGGCCACCAGGGCAGGGATGCCGGCCCATGCAGGCGGATAGTACGGCAGCTGATAGTTTACCTCTGTAGGGGCCAGGGCCTGGTGCAGGTCCGGGAAATAGAGCAGTATATTGCTGGCTGCGCCTGGTTTTACGATATTGCTGTCCAGCGGATACTGGTCGCGGTCATTCACCAGCATCAGCTGGCAGCGGATGCGCATGATATAAAACACAGCGGCCATGAGCCGTGCGAGTCCTGCTTCGTTCGTTCTTTGCGTGCGCAGGATCGAAGAAAGATCGTATATCTCGTTCGGGTTGCCCCAATTATTCAGCTTGTATTTATGTTTGATGAAATGCTCTATCTGGTAAATCATCAGCGGCAAAGGCTTTTGCTGTTTCAGGAAGGCCCAGGTATCCATCTCCTTCTGCAGCCGGGCAAATTCTGTTTTGTCAAGATAGAAATAGCCCACAAACTGTTCTTCACCGTAACTATTCCAGTTGTACTGCAGCGTATCGTTTTTACGTTTGTCCGTGTCAGCAATAAACTTGTATAGTGAAAACTCGATGCCCGCCAGCTGCGGCATGTAATAGCTGTTGCTGGTCACTTTTTTGCCTGGATAATTCCGGTTTTAACTTCCAGTACATTGCCCTCGGGTTTCGTGTATGAAGTGGCCTGCGGATAACCGTTGCGGCTGGTGGTACGAATGAAATATTTTTTCGGGTAGATGATTTTGAAATGTGTTTCCAGCGTGGGATATTCCCATTGAAAATACTCTGCGCCTGCGAAGTCGTTTTTCACCAGTCCTTCTGTCTCATACTCCAGTTCACCACCCACGGGCACAGGTGGAATGGAGAGTACGGCTTTCGGCTCTTTCGCGGTGCCCATGTATTCGAGCTGGCCGGACAGCTGCAACGACGAGCCATCGGGCTGTACGATGCGTGCACGCATGAACGATATCGCTTCGGTGGGGCGTAGCGGCAGTATGATGTGTGTGAGGCTGTCGCTGCCCTTTTGCGTGTTCACGCGGATGCGGCGATGCACGTAACGGGCGAACGTGGCGCCACTTTCCTCTTCAGCCGCAGAAAGCACAAAGTTGTATACCAGGTTATGACTGATCATGGTGAAGTCATCGCGGAACAGCGACGGATCGGCCACGGGTGCAACGGGTTTATCGTTCCGGAGCCGGGCAAATGCCGGTTGATCTGAGCATGTATTGTAATGGGCAACACCAGGGCATAGGACGCTGGCAAGGCTTCGGATAAGTTTGTTCATATCAAAATCGAAAACATCTAATAAAGTAAAAATCAGCTGGCGGCCGCATTATCCGCAATGGCCTGTATTTCATCAGATTCGTAAATATGCGTACCGCGTATTTGCTGTTTGGCAATATGTCGCATCGCATCGGCAATGGTATCGGCAGCTATACCGCGGTATTTTTTCAATTTGCCCTGTAGCAAAAAGCGGATGCCAAACATGATGGCGGCGCCTATCTTTTCGCCCAACCTGAACTCCGGCCGTTCTCCCAAAATGATGGAGGGGCGGAAGATGTGCATCCCTTCGAAGCCTGTCCGCGCCACTTCTTTTTCTACCTGTCCTTTTATACGCAGGTAAAAATTGCGTGCCGCGGCATTGGCGCCCACGGCAGAAATGAGCAGGAATTGCCTTACCCCGTTCTGGTGCGCGATTTCTGCGCACCTTACGGGAATATCTTTATCTACTTCGATAAAGGCCTTCTGGCTGCCCGCTTTTTGATGGTGGTACCGATGCAGCAGAATATTACATCGCCCTGCAAAGCCGCCTGCAGCGCCCGGGTATCCGTCATCGAAAGCGTGATGTTTTCCAGTTTGGCATGTTGCAGCGCCAGCGGCTTGCGACCTACCGCCTTTACAGCGGAAAAGCCCGGGTCGTTCAGCAGCGCGGAGACCAGGCTACTGCCGGTGAGACCGGTGGCGCCTATTACAATGGCTGTTTGAGACATAGTTTTGTTAATTATCTTTGTCCGGTTTATTAAAGATAGCACATTTGAACCTGCCTTTATGACGATATCTCAAAATGTTTCACTGAAACCTTACAATACTTTTGGCCTCGACGCCAAAGCGCGCTGGTTCGCGGCTTTCGACTCCAAAGAAACACTGCGCGAAATACTTGAAAGCGACGCGTGGAAAAACGTGCCCCATATGATCCTTGGTGGGGGCAGCAACGTGCTGCTCACTAAAGATTTCGACGGACTGGTCCTGAAAAATGAGATCAAAGGCATTCATACGGTAAAAGAAGACGACGATCACGTTTACGTACAGGCGGGGGCGGGAGAGAACTGGCACAGCTTTGTGCAGTATTGCATCGCTCAAAACCTCTCGGGACTGGAAAACCTGTCGCTGATCCCCGGTAACGTGGGCGCCAGCCCGATGCAGAACATCGGGGCATATGGCGTGGAAATCAAGGACACGTTTTATGAGCTGTCCGCTTACCATATGAACGATCATGCCACGGTGAATTTTAACAATGAAGCCTGCGACTTCGGTTACCGCGAAAGCGTGTTTAAACGCCAGTATAAAGGGCAGTTCGCGATTTTATCGGTGATTTACCGGCTCAATAAAAACATCGTTTTAACACCTCTTACGGGGCGATAGAACAGGAACTAGCGCACATGGGCGTAACCGATTTATCCTTACAGGCCATCAGCCAGGCGGTGATCAATATCCGCAGTTCCAAACTGCCGAATCCCGCGGAAATCGGGAATGCGGGCAGTTTCTTTAAAAACCCGGAAATCGGTGAGGCGCAGTATATTTCGTTAAAGGCGGCATTCCCGGAGCTGGTGGCGTATCCGCTGGCGAATGGCAAATATAAGCTGGCGGCAGGCTGGCTCATTGAGCAGTGCGGATTAAAAGGTTACCGAAAAGGAGATGCGGGGGTACACGCCCGCCAGGCCCCGGTGTTGGTGAAATGGAGGGGCTACGGGGCAGGAAATCTATGATTTATCAACGCATGTGCTGGAAACAGTGCATGGTAAGTTTGGGGTAGACCTGGAAAGAGAAGTAAACATTATATAAATAAGAGCGCGGTCGGGAAGGCCGCGCTCTTATTTATTTACCGAGTTTCTTTGCCACATCGGCTACGATCCGGTCCGCATGTTCCCGTGAGTTTTCAATAAACCAAACATGCGTATCCATGCCGCCACACACCACACCGGCCAGGTAAATGTTATCCAGGTTGGTTTCCATCGTTTCACTATTATATTTGGGATGCTTTTTAGCATCCGGAGATAACAGCACCCCGCATTTTTCCAGGAAGGCAAAGTTGGGCTGGTAACCTGTCATCGCCAATACATAATCATTTTTGATGGTCACGATGCCGTTTGGGGTCTCGATATCTACTTCCGGTCACGCACGGCGGACAGCCGCGAGTGGAAGTATGCGGTGATGGAGCCTTCGGCAATGCGGTTTTCGATATCCGGTTTTACCCAGTATTTCACCCGTTTGCCGATTTCGCCTTCGCGGATCACCATGGTTACGTTGGCGCCTTTGCGGTAAGTTTCCAGGGCGGCGTCCACGGAGGAGTTATTGGCGCCTACCACCAGCACGTGCTGCATGGCGTAAAAGTGCGGTTCTTTATAGTAGTGCGTTACTTTTGGCAGCTCTTCGCCGGGGATGTTCAGCAGGTTCGGAATATCATAAAAACCGGTGGCGATAATGACGAATTGGGCTTCGTAATTATCTTTGGCCGTACTTACCGTATATCCGTTGTCGTGGTGTACGATCCCTTTCACCTCTTCAAAAAGATGCACATTTAGTTCCTTCGAAGTGGCCACGCGGCGGTAGTATTCCATGGCTTCGGGCCGCGTAGGTTTCGGGTTGATGGATACGAAGGGGATGCCGCCTATTTCCAGCCGTTCCGAGGTGGAAAAGAACGTCATGTTCAACGGGTAGTGGTACAGCGAGTTCACCAGGCAGCCCTTCTCAATAATCACATAATCAATCCCCGCTTTTTGCGCTGCAAGGCCGCAGGCCAGTCCAATTGGGCCTCCGCCTACGATCAGTAACTGTACGTTCATAAGCTATATTAATTTTTCCATCCTGTCGAGTAAAGTATACATCAGTTGGTTATTGATGGCGATGTGGCCGTTACCGGCTCGTATTTCCACTTCGCGCTGGATATAAGTGTCTGCGATCAGTTCGTCCCGGCCGTGTTCGATCATCCCGGCTACCGAAGCTGCCGTAGCTTCAAAGTGAAATTGAAGTCCCACGGTTCGCTCGCCATAAACATAAGCCTGGTTCCGGCAGGCCGGGGTTGAAGCGAATCGGACGGCGTTTTCGGGTAAGTCGAAGGTGTCGCCGTGCCAGTGAAAAACGGTTTCGGTAACAGGCAAAAAAATCCACCAGGGCAGTAGCCTTCTCGAAATGCACGGGGAACCAGCCGATTTCCTTTTCGCGGTTGGGATACACTTTAGCGCCCAGCGCCGCGGCAATCAGTTGCGCTCCCAGGCAGATGCCCAACACGCGTTTGCCCTGCTGTATGGCCTCCCGGATGTACGCTTTCTCCGTTTCCAGCCAGGGGTATTGCGCCGCGTCATATACACCCATGGGGCCGCCCATAATAATGAGCCAGTCTGTTTGGTCGTGAGGAGGCGGTGCATCGCCTGCATACCAGCGGGTTACGCTCACCTGGTGCCCCTTCCGGTCAATCCAGTCTGCAATACAACCAAGCCCTTCAAAAGGAACATGCTGAAAATAATGGATATTCATATGGCCAGTCTGTTTAGTCCTTCTTCAAAGATATTGAGATACCGTGTTAAATTCGTCATAATTCAGGTACAAATAGGCCGCAATCCCCCTGAAAAGCCTATCTTTAACGTTTATAAACGATTGCGCTGTTATAAACTGGAACTAAACCAAACCTTATTCTATAATGCCGGAGCAAACATGTAGCTGCCCGGTTAACTGTTACTAATGTCAAAAGTTACCTTCAACAACAAAAACGCAGTATTTTTTCAATCGCTGAAAGCTTCGGTAGATGCATATTTTGCGGAAACTAAACAGCGGAAGACCGGCAACTGGAAGTTGTATCACAAAACCGCTGTACTTATTCCGGCGGCGCTGGCCATTTACGTGTCGGTGCTTACGGTAAGCATGCCGCCTTTACTGGCTATCGGGCTGTGCGCCATGCTCGGACTGATCCTGGCGAGCATTGGCTTCAACGTTATGCACGACGCCTGCCACGGAAGCTACTCGACCCGAAACTGGGTAAACGAAACCCTGGGCCTTACGCTCAATGCGCTGGGTGGCAATTCCTTCATCTGGAAACACAAACACAACATCATTCACCATACTTACACGAATGTAGACGGCGTAGACGACGACATCGCCAAAAGTCCGCTCATGCGTCACTGTCAAACGCAGCGCTGGGTGCCTATGCACAGGATACAGCACCTGTATGTGCCGTTCATGTATGCCATCAGTTCTTTCGCCTGGGTATTTGGGAACGACTTTCAGAAATATTTTGCCCGCAAAGTGAACACTACGCCGCTGAAGACAATGTCTACCACCGATCACGTGGTGTTCTGGCTGAGTAAATTGCTGTACGTGGCGTTTTACATCGTGGTGCCTTTACTGTTTGTAAGCTGGCAGGCCTGGCTGGTAGGCTTCGCGGCCATGCACATTACCCTCGGCTTTACGCTGGCGGTGGTGTTCCAACTGGCACACGTGGTGGAAGAAACGGAGTTTGAAGTGGCAGGCATCGAACCTACGCAGATTGAAAGCGAATGGGCGGTGCACCAAATCAAAACCACTTCTAACTTTGCACCGGACAACAAAATTATTTCCTGGTATGTAGGCGGCCTGAATTACCAGGTAGAACACCACCTGTTCCCGCGCATTGCCCACATACATTATCCCGCGCTCAGCAAAATCGTAGCCGAGGAATGCCGGAAACATAACCTCACTTATCATTGCATGCCTACGATGACCAGTGCGGTCATCTCCCACTTCAAGGTTATCCGGATGCTGGGGAAGAAGCCGGCATTAGCTTAATAAAGAAAGGCTGACCATTGGTCAGCCTTTTTGCTTTTTCATGATCGCGATCGTTTCCACCAACCCCGACCTATACGATGTGGGCTTAAAATGAAAAGCCTTTTCAAACTTCGTACTGTCAAACAGATATTCGTAATCGTATTGGTACATCATTTCCACCAGTTCCCCCAGTTCCTGTTTAAATATTCCGCCCAGGCGCAGCATCCAGTTCGGCAACACGGAATATTTTGCATCTCCTTTTTCGAAGATCTCGCAGGCTGTGCGGATAAATTCTTTGCCGGTAAGCGCGTTTTTGTCGGTTGGCAAATGCCATACCTGGTTATAGGCTGATGGCGTATTGCCGAGCAATGCGGTCGCTCTGCCAGCATCGGGCGTATAAGTAAAAGAGTGGCGCATGGCAGCATTACCTATCCATTGCGGTTTGGCTCCTTTTGCGAGGTTATCGAGCACCGGGATATTCGGGATCGAATTATTGGCGCCGGGGCCGTAAAAGTCGGCAGAACGGGCAATCAGAACGGGTAAAGCGCCACGTTGCATTTCGTCGTGCAGCATCTGCGCGATCTCTGTACGCACCTTGCCTTTTTTACTGGCAGGGCGGTAGGGCGTTTCTTCGGTCATCCAGCCGTTTACTTTGCCGTACATGTATACATTGTCGAAAAAGACCAGTTTGGAACCTGCGATCTTACAGGCGTTGATCACGTTTTGTACGATAACGGGCCACTGGCGCTGCCATATTTTGGTGCGGTAGGGGAGTCCTGCCGTCAGGTAGGTTACCGACGAACCTTCCACTGCTTTAACGGTTTGTTTATAATCTGCAAGATCCGCCGCCATCAGCTCGTCTGTCGCATTCACTTTCTTCGGGTTACGGCTTACCTGGCGGATAACGGACGCGTAGGGGAGAAGGGCTTTCGAAAGTTTTCCTATTATTCCATTTGCGCCAAGTATCGTTTGCATCTTTCTTTATTTTCTATAAAGATAAGGTATGCACACTTTATGCGATAGCTGTTTTTTCGGACCACTGTAAGGGGAGCGGTAGTCTTCGCCGAAATGGTCGTTTATAAGGCTTTTCAGGCGCTTATTAAAGAGGATCGGGGTAAGTGCGGGCATTTCCTTCAACGCCTGTCTTACGGCGAATAAACCGGCTGTTTTACGGAAAGTAGGGCGGCTGGTATCTGCCTGCGAAATAATATGCAGCATCGCCTGCACCTCGGCGGCAGTATAGATATCCGGGATAATCGCAAATCCTTGTTCGTGCATGGTTATTCGTTATTGTCGAGCAGCGAAATTTCATTTAGAATACTATCAGGCAACTTGCGGTTGGTTTTCGCTTCCAGGCTTTGAATGAGCTGGAATTTGCCGATGATGGTATCGCTTTTACGGGCGCCGTCGCGGAGGCGGTTCATCGCATCGTGATAGGCGCGGCCGGCATCTGTAATGCTTTTACCTACCTTTTGCATTTCTTCGGTGAAGAGTACGAATTTATCGTATAACAGGCCGCACTGGCGGAAGATCTCCTCCACGTTTTTGACGCGGTTTTCTTTTTGCCAGAGCAGTTTTACCACCTTCATCGTGGCCACCAGCGTGGTAGGCGTAATGATCACGATTTTGCGCTGCAATGCCCGGTTAAAGATGTCCGGATTTTCGTTCATCGCCAACGTAAGCGCAGATTCAAAATGCATGAACATGAATACGAAATCCGGCGTGTGTAAGCCAGCGAGTGACTGGTAATTTTTATTCGCCAGCAGGTCGATGTGGTCGTTGATGTTGCGCACGAGTTGTTTCAGCGACTCCTTTTTTTGCGCGGGGTCCGCGGCGTTAAAATACTCCACGTAAGCGTTCAGCGACACCTTGCTGTCAATCACCGGTGTTTGCCATCGGGCAGCCTTAAAATACAGTCGGGGCGACGGTTACGGTCTTCCTCCTCATCCCTGTACGTACCCTGGTTGGTGAAGTCGATGTAATTCTGCAGCCCTTCCGATTCCAATATCAACTTTAAACGATCTTCGCCCCAGTTGCCCTGCACCTTTACGTCGGAGCGCAGCGCGCCGGCCAGCTGGCGGGCGTCTTCGCTCAAACGTGTATTCATCTTCTGCAGGTTTTCTATTTCTTTTTTAAGCGATGTGATATCCTGTATATCCTCCTTGCGCGTGTCTTCTATTGTCTTTTTAAAGTTGTTGATATCGGATTTAAGGGGATTTAACAATGCGTCGAGCGTAATGCGGTTGGCGTCGGACAAATCCTTTCCTTTTTCCTTTACGATTTCTTCCGCCAGTACTTTAAACTGCTCGCGGGAATTGAGCAGCAGCGTGTCCAGTTCCTTTTTCGCGTTATCGAGCTTGTCTTCGAGGTGTTCATTCGTTTTGGCCAGGGCGGTCTGTTGGCGGCTCAACTCCAGTATCTGGTTGTCTTTCTGCGATGATGTTTTTCACATCAAAGAGTTCCTTCTCTTTTTCGCGCAGGCCGGCCTGGAGGCTGCCGTATAATTCGCGCGACACATATCGTTCTTCCACCTGTTCCCGGGTCAGGCGCTGGGCCATGGCGAGGCGCAGTTGTTCCAGTTCCGATTTGGGGGTATAATGTTTCAGTAAAAGATTGCGCAGAATGAAGTAGCCGGCAAGGCCACCGGCCACCAGCCCGGCCACAAGCGTCGTAAGGAGATTCACTTCCATAGTATTGTGTGGTGTTTAACGGGTGTAATAAGCATTTCAAAGTTAACCAATGCGATGATAGTGCAACGCGGAAATAATGCACATTATTGCCGGGGTGGGGATAAACAAAAACGCCCCTGCGATGCAGCGGCGTTGATGTGTTGTATACCAATAAGGTGATTACATGAAGTGATATCTTACAAAAGCCTCGATGGCTGCATATTTCTGCAGGCCGAGCCTGTCGTAAGTATCCGCGGTATTGGCGTTGCGGTCTTCCGCACGTTGCCAGAACTCGCGCAGGTCGGTTCCCTGGAAAGGTACTACGTCCTTCTGGCTTTGGTGAATGAAGATACCCGTGCGTTTCTGTACGATCTGGTCGGGGCTCATCGGCACCGCCATTTCAATTTCGTGGATATCCCATTCCTGCCATGCCCCTTTGTACAGCCATACCCAACAATCCTTCGCCCAATCTTCGTGTTTTACCTCTTCCAGTGCGGCAAAGATCACGTCCAGGCAAACTTTGTGGGTGCCATGCGGATCGGCGAGGTCGCCTGCACAGTAAATCTGTTGCGGTTTCAGTTTGCGCAGCAGCTCTACGGTCAGTTTCACGTCTTCTGGCCCCATTGGTTTTTTCTCTACCAGGCCGGTTTCGTAAAATGGCAGGTTCATGAAGTGTGCGTTTTCGTCTGGCAAACCTACGTAACGGCAAGTTGCTTTCGCTTCACAACGGCGGATCAGGCCTTTGATGGCGCGGATCTCCGGGGTGTCTTTCTGGCTGGTTTTTTTGCTTCTGATGAAGGCTTTTGCCTCTTCCAGTATCTCGTTACTTTTCTTGTTGCTGATATCGAACATCCCTTCAAAACCTACGGCGAAATCGATAAAGCGGAGCACGAACTCGTCGGTTACCGCGATGTTGCCGGAAGTCTGGTACGCCACGTGCACGTCATGACCTTGTTCGTGCAGGCGGATAAAGGTGCCGCCCATGGAGATGATATCATCGTCCGGGTGCGGGGAGAAGATCAGCGCGCGTTTGCGGGCCGGTTCTGAGCGTTCGGGGTGGTTCGGCAGCTGTGCGCCGGGTTTACCGCCGGGCCAGCCGGTAATGGTATCGCGGATGGAGTTAAATTCTTTGATGTTCAGTTCATAAGCCGAACCATATTGTACTACCAGTCGTTCAGGCCATTTTCATTATAATCCTTGTCGGTGAGCATGAGAATGGCCTTATTCAGCTTCAGGGCCAGGCCGGTAACCGCTTTGCGGATCAGGGCCGGTGTCCATTCGCAGTCGCCTGTAAGCCAGGGTTCTTTGTTCCTGGTCAGGTCGTGGGCTGCCTGCTCGTCAATCACGAACTTGGTATTAGGGTGCTGTTGCAGCAGGGAAGCCGGCACCTGGTCGGAGCTATGGCCTTCTACAGAACGGCGTACGATTTTCGCTTTGTGAGATCCCCAGGCCAGCAGGATTACCTTCTTTGCCTTCAGAATGGTGCTGATGCCCATGGTGATAGCCAAACGTGGCACCTGGCTCATGTTCGGGAAGTCGTAGGCGTTGGCCAAACGGGTGGAATTGTCCAGCGTAATGAGGCGGGTGTGCGAGTTAATGCTCGATCCCGGCTCGTTAAAGCCAATGTGACCATTGTTACCGATACCCGGGATCTGGACGTCCAGACCGCCGGCAGCTTCAATTTTGCGCTCGTATTCTTCGCAATAGGCTTTCATCTTTTCCTTCGGCAGGGTGCCGTCCGGAATGTGGTATTGCGACTCAGGAATGTCGATGTGATTGAACAACTGCTCTTTCATAAAGCGGTTATAGCTTTGCAGCGCATCCGGCTCAATCGGGTAATACTCGTCCAGGTTAAACGTAACAACGTTTTTAAAACTGAGTCCTTCTTCTTTATGCAGGCGTACCAGCTCAGCATAAAGGTACTTCGGTGTGGAGCCGGTTGCGAGGCCCAGTACACAAGGCTCGCCCGCTGTCTGCTTTTGGCGGATCAGCGCCGCAATTTCAGCTGCAACAGCTTTGGAGCCCTCTTTGGCGGTAGGGTGAATCTCCACGGCAATCTGTTCAAAACTGTCTATCAGTTCAATTTCCTGGTGATTGATGGTCATGACGTATTATTTTTGATATGCGTTTGAAAAAACGAGCCGGAAAATTAAAGAATTTGCCGCTATTCTCTAAGTAAATTTCACTTTATTTAATTTCAATCGATATACTTCGAAAATAATTAACAAGAATGGCAATTGTTTGAATAAGATCGACCGCAGCGCTAAAACATTGATGAAGTGTTTTGCAAATCCAAGTTCTTTTATAATTCGTTAATTAAAGTACCTCCCACAGAAAACATGCATGTACTGGCTGCCAGACCGGAAACCTGGCAGTTTACGGAGAAAAGACTCAGGCTGTAACGTTCCAATATTCCGGATTGCACCGTTACTCCTACGCATCATTTTTATTCATCTATTTTAAAATTCTGCATCCAATGAAAAAGTTGTTTTTCGCTGCTTCAGCGATCTGCATGCTCCTTGCTATAAATGTAACCACCAGCGCCGCTGTAACTTCTATTGTTAAAACAGCTTCAGTGGCGGATTTTAAGAAAAGCCCGAACGGTATCTGGGAAGGCAAAATGGACGGTAAAACCTACTGGTACAAACTCGATAAGAGCGCGAAACTGTGGTGGAGCACCGACGGTAAGAAATGGGCAGCCGTAGAAAACGGCATGTGGGCCGATAAAGAAGGCAAATGGCTGAAAATCGGCGATGGTAAACTGTGGTGGAGCGCCGACCAGGGTAAAAACTGGAGCGAAGTGCCCGAGTGGAAATGGGAAGGTCCTAAAGGCGAATGGTATAAATTCGACGCTAAATGGACCCTGTGGGTAAACAAATAGTCACTGTACGAGTGGATTCATAGTACCCGTTAACTGATTCGCAAAGTGGGTATTGGCCGGCCGAAAGGGCCGGCCTTTTTGTTAGCAACCTGAAAAGAAAAGGCCGGCGCAATGGCCAGCCTCCCTTTATATTAACTGCTCAACGGAGTTATTCCACCACGATTTCATCCACGAACAGCCAGGCCGGGTTACCCTCGCCCTGTGCACCTTTCGGGATCCTGCCGAAATGTTTGGCCACCACTTTTACGTAACGGGCCGATACATTGCTTACATTCAAACGCACCTTGTTGATGCCTTTCGCCGTGAACGTGTTGGTTTTCGCTACTTCCTTCCAGGTTTTACCATCGTTTGAAACAGCGAACACGATTTCCTTCGGTTCGTAAATCCACTGGTCATTGTATTTCAGGATGCTCAGGCCCAGTTTGTTGATGGCGATGCTGTCGCCCAGGTCTACCGTAGCTTCGAAGTCGCCCTGGAACGCGGTCCACTGGTTATCATTAAACTTCTCCACGCCCCGGATGCCGTTTACAAGAGAGAACGGGCTGCCCGGATTGTATTTCTCGTGCGGCGGTGTTTTCAGGGTAACGGTTTTGCCGGTGGCTTTGTTAAATGTGAACGTCTGCTCAAATTCGTCGCCAAAGGCTTTACCGTCCTGCAATACCACACCCCGGAAAGTACCGCTTTTCGTAATGGCTACCGGACCGGTATATTCAGGTGAAGAAGCGGTAGGGGCGCTGCTGTCCAGTGTATATATCAGTTTGCCGCCATCCAGTTGGCTGCTCAGCTTCACCGACATATTGCCTTGGTTATCGTGTTCCACCTCGCCTTTTACCATAAAAATATGTTTCGCGTAGTTTACTTTTTTAAGGTCCGTGCGCTTGAGGTGTACTTTCAGCCTGTTCAGGAAGTCTTCATAATTCTTCTGAGCCGGTTGTGTCCACTGTACTTCCGCCAGTGCGCAGGCGCGGGGATACACCATGTATTCCACGTGCTCGGGTGTTTTGATATATTCCGTCCACAGGTTTGCCTGTGCGCCAATGATGTATTTCGCTTTGGCAGGGTCCAGCAGTTTGGCGTCGGGCACCGGGTCAAAGCTGTACACTTTTTCCACGGGCAGGTAACCGCCTATCGCTACCGGTTCATTTTTTCCTTTAGACTGATAGTAGTCGAAGTAAACAAAACTGCCCGGCGTCATGATCACATCGTGGTCCTGCTGCGCCGCTGCGATACCGCCTTCGGTGCCTCTCCAGCTCATTACGGTCGCATCCGGGGCCAGACCGCCCTCCAGGATCTCGTCCCAGCCGATAATGCGGCGGCCTTTACTGTTGATGTACTTTTCCATGCGCTGGATAAAGTAGCTCTGTAACGCGTGTTCGTCTTTCAGGTGCTCGTCCTTAATACGCTTCTGGCATTTCGGGCATTTCTCCCAACGTACTTTCGGGCTCTCGTCGCCGCCTACGTGAATGTATTTGCTCGGGAACAACGGCAGTATTTCATCGATCACGTCCTGCAGCAGCAGAAATACAGAGTCGTTTCCCGCGCAGAACACGTCATCATAAACACCCCAGCGGGTGCCTACTTCGTACGGACCGCCCGTACATCCCAGGTTGGGATAAGCCGCCAGCGCCGCCAGGGGCGTGACCAGGCATTTCTATTTCCGGGATTACGGTTACAAAACGTTCGGCCGCGTATTTCACCACGTCTTTCACTTCTTCCTGTGTGTAGAAGCCACCGTAAGGTTTGCCATCATATTGCTGGTCGTTATAGTGACCTTCCATGGTTTCTTTACGTTTGGACGCGATCTCCTGCAGGCGTGGATACTTTTGATCTCAATGCGCCAGCCCTGGTCATCTGTGAGGTGCCAGTGGAAGGTATTCATCTTATGCATCGCCAGCAGGTCGATATATTTTTTGATGAATGCTACCGGGAAAAAGTGACGGCCTACGTCCAGGTGCATACCGCGGTAAGCGAAGCGGGGCTGGTCTTTGATGTCGGCGCCGGGTACCAGCAGCGAACTGCCTTTTTCTACGGGCAGCAGCTGTATCAGCGTCTGAATACCATAAAAGGTGCCGGCTGCGCTGTTACCGGTAATAGCTACCTGGTCGTTTTTCACGCTCAGGTTGTAGCCTTCGGCAGCAGTGGTGTCATTGCCGGTTTTCAGGATGATGGCATTTTTCTCACCACTGTCCGCTATTTTAAGATCATAGCCGGTTAATTCATGCAACCAGGAATTGAAGAGCGCGGCGGTTTGCTTGTCTTCCGCCGTAGTGGCTACGATCACGGTTTGCTTGTCAATCAGGAAAGAATCGGCTGTAGCCTTCAGCGAGGCAGGCAGCGGAATGACCGCCAGCGTACCTTTCGGCGTTTTGTCACCGCCGGTGTTACAGGCGGCTGCGCCGATCGCCATGGCCAGCATGCCGGCTTTAAAAATGGTGTTTAGTTTCATAGTACGTATTGTTATTGTTTGGTTGATGTACGTGGAATGTACAATCTACTCTATAATGATTTCATCTGCAAATATGTGCCCGGCCTCGCCTTTGCCAGGATGCCAGTCGGGAATGATACCGTGGTTCTGCGCCACTACTTTGATGTAGCGGGTGCTGAGGTTTACGGGCAAACTTAACACCTGCAGGTGCGATCCGTATTCTTTGTCGGAAAAGGTATTTTTCACCACCCCTAACGAGGTAAAGTTTTTACCGTCTGCAGAACTGAAGAATTCTACCTGCGTAGGATACCAAATCCAAACGGCCAGGTCCTGCAACACGCTCAGGCTTATTTTATTCACTTTACGCGGTGCTTTCAAGTCCACGATGGCCTCCAGGTTCCCCGGGTAATGGCTCTGCCAGCCACCCAGGCGGAAGTCGCTTTTGCCGCGGATGCCGTCGATCAGGGCATCGTTGCCGCCACCGGTGTATTGCGGGTGGATTTTGCTTAAAATGGTGATGTTTTTATCGGTCGGAATGCGATGAAACTCGTTCTCCGTTACCTGGCTGTACTGGCCGTTTTTGTAAGCCACCGTTTTCAGGGTGCAGGATTGCGTTACAGCGATTGGTGCGCTGTATTTCTTCGATGCGTTCGTAGGCTGACTGCCATCGAGCGTGTAGTAGATGGTGCTGCCTGCTTCCGGTGCTGTCAGTATCACCGGCATAGCGGTTTTGAAACGATCAGAGGTAGCGGTTACGTATGGCACCGGCACGATGAGGTGCTCGGTAATCGCGCTCACCGGCACATCCATGGCGCCCCAAAGTTTGTTCGGCGTGGCGCTCATGTTAAATTCCAGTGTGCCGCCGTTCGTGATATCGGTATGTTGGAAGTAGCCCTTGTTATGATTGGCGCCATTCAGTTTGGCAGATGCGATGTAGTAGTTATTCGCTGTACGGTTGTTCGCTTTTACGGTAAATGTTTTCCCGTTTTCAAGATGAATTTTCACCTCGTCGAATAGCGGTGTGCCGATCGCGTAGATGCCGCTGCCCGGCGTTACGGAATAGAAGCCCATGGAGCTTAATACGTACCATGCGCTCATTTGTCCGCAGTCCTCGTTGCCGCTCAGGCCATCGGGATTGTTATGGTACAGCGTGGTCAGTACTTCATGTATCAGCTGCTGCGTACGCCAGGGCTGCCCTACATAGTTGAACAAATAGGCGATGTGGTGGCTTGGTTCGTTGCCATGTGCATACTGGCCGATCAAACCGGTGATGTCCGATTGTTCGCGGCCGGATAGTTTTTCGTTGGTGGTAAACAGTTTATTCAGTTTGGCGGTGAATGGCAGTTTGCCCCCTGCAGTTTCATCAGGCCGCTCACGTCCTGCTGCACTGCAAAGCTGTACTGCCAGCTGTTTGCCTCTGTGAAAAAGTTATTTACTTCAGTAGGATTGAAGGGCGAATACCAACGGCCGCCTGTCTTCCCACGCATAAAGCCGGTCGACTTATCAAACAGGTTTTTGTAAGACTGCGCGCGGCGGATGTAACGTTCGTATACATCCTGCTGCCCCATGCCTTTCGCCATCTGTGCAATGCACCAGTCGTCATAAGCGTATTCCAGGGTGCGCGATACCGATTCCGCCTGTGTTTCTGTATTTAAATAGCCCTGGCGGATGTAATCCTGTATACCAAAGCGGTCGCTCTCTGCCCAGCTGCGCATGGATTCCAGTGCGTAGTTCACATCATAACCGCGAATGCCTTTCTGGTAAGCGTCTGCGATAACAGGAACGGCGTGGTAGCCGATCATGCAGAACGTTTCGTTCGCAGAGAGTTCCCATACGGGCAGCATGCCGCCGTATTTATATTGTACAAGGAAAGTATTGATCCAGTCGTTCGTACGTTTCGGATCAATAATAGTCATCAGCGGATGCAAGCCGCGGTGCGTATCCCAGAGGGAGAACACACTATAGTTCTCGAAGCCTTCGGCCTTGTGCACTTTTTTATCGGTGCCGAGGTACTGGCCGTCAACATCCATGTACAGGTTAGGATTCAGGCAGGCGTGGTACAATGCGCTGTAGAAAATTACCTGCTGATCGGCGGTGCCGCCTTTGATCTCGATTTTACCCAGTTCTTCGTTCCAGGCGGTTTTAGCATCGGCTACTACTTTGTTAAAGTTGTAGTCTGGCAGTTCCGCGTCCAGGTTGCGCATAGCGCCTTCTTCACTCACACCGGAGATAGCCACTTTTGTATACAGTGGTGCACCATCCAGCGCAAAGGTGAAATAGCTTTTAATATTCAGTCCCTGCGCCTCTTTCAGCGCGCCTTTCTCCGCATCGTTCAGCGCTACTGCATGCTGCTTAAACGGTTTGGAAAACTTCAGCGCGAAGTACACCACCTGGTCCTGCGCCCAGCTGGTAGAGCGGCGCATACCCACGATGGTGGAGTCGTTCAGAATTTTCAAGCGGGATCTTTTACGATGTCGCGGTGATATAAATCCAGCAACACGTTGCCTTCTTTAGCGCCGGATGCAAATTCATATTTATGCAGGCCTACGCGTTTCGTCGCCGTTAAAGACGCCAGCACATTGTATTTGTCCAGTTTTACACTGTAAAAACCGGCATGCGCTTTTTCATTTTTATGCGAAAAGGGAGAGGCGTATTTTTCATTGTTCCACTCGTATTTACCGGTGGTCGGCATTAAAAGGATATCGCAATAATCCTCGATGCCGGTGCCGCTTAAATGCGTGTGAGAAAAGCCATAGATAATGGAATCGGAGTAGTGATAACCCGAACAGCCGTCCCAGCCTTTCAGGCGCGTGTCCGGACTTAATTGAACCATGCCGAAAGGCATGCTGGGACCGGGATAGGTGTGCCCGTGACCACCGGTGCCGATAAAGGGATTTACGATCGTGGAATAATCTTTTTCCTGCGCCTGCGCAACAGCCGTTAACCCGAGGGTTAGCGCGACCAGCCATTTTTTCATCTTAACAAAGTTTTACCCCGAATGAAGCTTATTGGTTATTAATAATTTGGCTAAGATAAAGATTGCATGTGTTACATAAATCAAGCTAAAACGGTGGACTGCCTGCGTTTTCCTTGACGAGTCGCACGGGGAGAAGATAGTACCATTCCCGTTTTTACGCGGAATTGCACAAGTTTGCATTTGTTCACTGTATTTGCCTGATTATGAATTATATCTTAGCTGCTAAAGCAAGGTAGGTTTTTTAGCGGGATGTTACCGCTTGTTAATATAGCGCCACCGTCTTTTTTCAAAATAATTTACTTTAATTCCAGTTCCGTCAGTACCGGGCGGTGGTCTGAAGCCACTGCTTCGCCGATAACACTCGCATTCTTCACTTCCCATTTATGTTTTCCGGATAAGAAGATGTAATCCAGTTTTTCTCCGGCTTTTCTGAAGGCCAGTGGCGCCAAGCGACTGCGTGGCATCAATAAAATGGGCTGTCATCAACCCGATTTCTTTTGTGTCGGGAACGGCGTTAAAATCGCCTGCTACAATGGCCGGGAATTGCGGCTGGAATTGCTGTAACAGCATGCTTACCTGTTGCAGGCGGCCTGCCGGCGCATCGAGGTGGTCGAGGTGGGTGCTCACAAATTGCAGGATGCTGTCGCGGCCGGGTACACGTACTGTTACTACGGCGGCTACACGGGGCTCGCTGCCGGCTCCGTTGGGAGGTAAGGCTATGCTGTATTGCGTTTTAATCGGGAATTTAGAAAGAATACCGGTGCCATAACCGCCGCCATCGTAGTTCATGGCTTTGCCGAAGTATATGTACATGCCGGTTTGTGCGGCCAGCTCTTTCAACTGATCGGTTTTTCCAGTTCGCTGTGTCATGCTGTCTACTTCCTGTAATGCGACAAGGTCGGGGTCCGTAGCTAATATTACATTGGCGATGCCTTGCAGTTGTTGTTCTCCTTTCACGTTTTCGCCGTGATGGATATTGTACGTGAGCACCTTAATGTGTTGTTGCGCCTGAGCCGCGGAGGTAGCGAAAGTGAAAAGCAGAAGCAGCTGTTTCATATAGTCGGTTTTATATAGCCGGATGGGCCTGTCCGCTAAATTTAAACAATCCGTCCGGCCCGCCACTTTATTTCTTTGTGAATGTATACGTTGCAATTACCTTACCAAACAGGCAGGATTTACGTAAAAGGGTGAGCATCAGTAGGGTTACACCACGGTTTGCGTGGCTATTTCGAGGATGTGTTTTACTTCGGCTACCTGCGTTTGAGAAATGCCGTATTCCGGTACGCCGGGAATGCCGCCCATGCTCACGTTCGGGTTGCGGTAAATCATACCGCTTTCCGTGTACGCTTTGGCGGTGGTATGAAACTCCTGTGCGCCGGTGGCTTGTATAAGGCTGGCAATGTTAGTGCTGCGTACGCCGGAACCTGCCATGATAGCGATCCTGCCGCCTGCTTTTTGTACCAGCTCCGCGATCAGTGCGGCGCCTTCCACCGCGGTATTGCGGTGCCCGGAGGTCAGGATGCGTTCGCAGCCGGTGGCGATCACATCTTCCAATGCCTGGATAGGATCGTCGGTCATGTCAAACGCGCGGTGAAACGTAACGCCCATGGGCCAGGCCAGCTCCACCAGCGCTTTGTTACGGGGAATATCTACTTTGCCTTCCGGCGTTAAAATCCCGATCACCACGCCATC
This sequence comes from Chitinophaga sedimenti, assembly GCF_023156195.1. Classification (GTDB taxonomy): domain Bacteria; phylum Bacteroidota; class Bacteroidia; order Chitinophagales; family Chitinophagaceae; genus Chitinophaga; species Chitinophaga sedimenti. Next base: position 3,354,833 of record NZ_JAKUKA010000001.1, on the reverse strand, counting down.
GCAACCCAATTGTTTGCACATGATGATGTCGCGCTTCATGGTCTCGAACTCCGGTCGCTGTACAGGAAATCGCCGCCACGGGGACGGATAATAGGGTACAGCGCGATGTTTACTTTTTCCCTGGCGAGGGAAATGGTGGCATAACTGGGGGTGGTGCCGCCTTCCAGCAGGTTATCGCACAGTTCTATGCGTGCCGCGCCGCCTTCCTGCGCGGCTACGCAGGAAGCTACGGACGCAGCGCATATTTCAAGTGTGATCTTCATGAGAAGTATTGTTTCCCGTTGATGAGGATGTTTTTATCTTCGGTATCGCCCGTACAAACAGCGTAGCTGAAGCCTTTCTGCAGGCAGTAAGCTCCGTGTTCGCCTTGCTTGTTGAGCGCGAGGAAGCCGATCTGGATGCCTTTCGCCCGCTCCGGGTTTTTCTTCACGATGCGGGTAACCGCTTCTTTGCAGGCCGCTTCGGGAGAGTACCCCTGGCGCATCAGTTCCACTACCAGAAGCTACCTACCACGCGGATCACTTCTTCCCCGAGACCGGTGGAAGTAGCTGCGCCTACTTCGTTATCTACATAAAGACCCGCGCCAATGATGGGCGAGTCGCCCACACGGCCGTGCATCTTAAATGCCATGCCGCTGGTGGTACAGGCGCCGGAGAGGTTGCCGTTTGCGTCCAGCGCCACCATACCGATGGTGTCGTGGTTGTACACATTGCCCGGCAGCATCAGTGGATTAAACGCGGTGGCACCTTTAGTATCTTCGTACGATTTGTTTTCGATGTTGATGACCGGTTGTATTCCGCTGTTTTCAGCCATTCTTTCCAGGCCTTTTCGGATTCCGGTGTAAGCAGGTTTGTTTTTTCAACCCTTGCGACAGTGCGAACTGTAATGCGCCATCACCGACGAGCATTACGTGCGGTGTTTTTTCCATCACCCTGCGGGCTACGGAGATAGGGTGCACGATGTGTTCCAGTGCGGCTACGGAACCGCAGTTGCCCTTTTCATCCATGATGCAGGCATCGAGCGTAACACGCCCGTCGCGGTCAGGGAAACCGCTGTAACCCACGGTGTGGTTGTTGGGATCAGCTTCTGGTATCTTAACACCGGCTTCTACCGCGTCGAGCGCACGACCGCCGTTTTTCAGTACATCCCAGGCGGCGCGGTTAGCGGCGCGACCGAAGTCCCAGGTGGAGATCACAATTGGCCCGGATGCTTTACCGGAGCGTTTCTTTTTCTTTTTGTCCTGCGCATCCGCTGCGGGCATACCCAGTGAAAAAGCAGCAGCGCCAACCAGGGGCGCTGCTTAAAAATTTACGTCTGTTTTGCATATTAACATCGGTTCTATTCATGTATCTCCCAAACCAGGCCGCTTGCTCCGAGAATTGCCGCATCACTTTCTCTCAATTCAGAGAACATCAGCTTCACTTTATTCTGGAAAATAGGCAGCAGGTTTTTCTCCATATGCTCCCTTACCGGTTTCATGATCAGGTCGCCGGCTTTAGTAAGACCGCCGAACAGGATGATCGCTTCAGGGCTGGAGAACATCACGAAATTAGCCAGTGCTTCACCGAGAATTTTACCGGTAAAAGCATACACTTCCTGCGCCAGGTGGTCGCCCGCCATGGCTGCATCAAAAATGATCTTTGAGTTGATTTCTTCTTTGGCATATTTACGTAACAGGCTGTCTTCCGTACGTTCTGTCAGGAATTCGATCGCTGTGTTGGTAACGCCGGTTGCAGAAGCGTAAGACTCCGTGGAGCCGCGCATGCCTGTTCCCGGGTGCAGTCTGCCGCCGGGTACTACGATACAGTGACCGAGTTCACCGGCAAAACCGTCGTGGCCGTAGATCATCTGCCCGTTGGCGATGATACCGCTGCCTACGCCTGTGCCCAGGGTGATCATGATAATATCTTTCATACCACGGGCTGCGCCGTATTGCATTTCACCTATGGCCGCCGCGTTGGCGTCGTTGGTAAGCCGGGTAGGAATACCGAATTTTTCGCTGAGTAATTTCGCCAAAGGAATAACGCCGTGCCAGCGAAGGTTTGGTGCATATTCAATATTGCCTGTGTAGTAGTTACCATTGGGTGCTCCCACGCCAATGCCTTTGATCTGCGACATACCACCTGCTTCATCTATGAGTTTAGTCAGGTGGCCATAGAGTTCATCTATAAACATCGATACTTCCGGGTGTGCACCGGTGAGCATCCTGCCATCAGAAATAATGTTACCGCGGCGATCTACAATGCCGAATTTAGTATTGGTGCCGCCAATATCAATGCCCACCGCTAATTGCTGACTCATAATCGATGCCTTGAGATTTTAGTATAGATTTAACTTTAATTGCGAAGAATGCGAGGTAAGCAAAACATGCTACCGGTAACCAGTAAGAGTGGTGAATGCCGATCCATTCCACACCACCAAGCAGGCTTTGTAATACAGGGATTACGGCGCCGCCGAGAATCATCATAACGAGGAAGGCTGAACCCTGGCTGGTGTATTTACCCAAACCGGCAGTTGCCAGCGTGAAGATACAAGGCCACATTACCGAGCAGAATAAACCGCCGCTGATAAAGGCGAACAGGGCTACTTTTCCGGTAGAAAACAGGCCTATCAGCATAGCGATCACCCCAAAGCTGGCGAAGATCAGCAGTTGTTTTGCAGGTTTGTCCTCGCTGAGGAAGAACGCTACGATCAATGCAACGATGCAAACAGCGTAGATGTACAGGTCGGACACATCGGTGCCACGCGCCATATTGATACCCAGGAACACGGCGAATGCCACGAACGGAATAATCACCGTCAGTACTTTCTTCAGGTTCGGAGAAGGATTAAATGCACTTGAACCAGCCGTCCAGCGACCAATCATCATACTGCCCCAGAAGAGGGAAACATATTGTGAGATGTTCGCGGAGTCGAGCTGCTGTGTGTGTCGCAGGTAGTCGCCGAGGTTAGCGGCGATGGTTACTTCCACACCCACATACGTGAAGATGGCCAACATGCCCAGTGTGAGCTGCGGATACTTCAATGCGCCCAATCCTTTCTCCACTGCCTCGTTATTACGGATAGCCGGCAGTTTGGATATTTTGAAGAAGATGGCCACCAGTACGAATAACGCACCCAGTACCAGGTAAGGTATTTTTACATCGTTAATGGAAGCATTTTTTGCTGCGTCGGGACCAATACTACCGAAGATGGCTGCACTTACGACAACAGGGCCAAGGGTGGCGCCGAAGTTATTAATACCGCCCGCAAGGTTCAGGCGTTTGGCGCCATCTGCCGGATCGCCAAGCGCGATCGCGAAAGGGTTTGCAGCGATTTGTTGCAGTGCGAACCCGAGCGCCACTACGAACAGGCCGGTGAGCATCAGCGGAAACGAATGCAGTTCCGCTGCGGGATAAAAGATAAGGGTACCCAGGCCCGAGAATATGAGACCGTAAATAATCCCGTTTTTGTACCCTATCCGGTTAAGCGGATCCTGTTTAATAGCACTGGAAACGAGGAAGTAAATTACTGCGCCTACAAAGTACGCTACATAAAAGGCAAAGCCAACTAATTGCGCCTGCCAGCCGTGGATGTTGAATTTTTCTTTGAACAGTGGAATCAAGATGTCGTTTGAGGCGGCAACGAAGCCCCAAAAGAAGAACACCATTACCAGCACAAAGAAAGACGGAGAAGTACCCCGTTTTGCTTGTTGCATCGAAGACATAGTCCTGTGAATGTTAGTATTAGTGAAATTTGTGGCAATAAATGTATAAAAACTTTTGACGAAAAAAGTGGAAAACTCAAATGTAATACCTTATTTTCTTAATGCAAAAACGTTTTAGCGAAAATAACTATGAAAATCAGTTTTTGTTAGGTAAGTTAGCAGCTTGCAGTGATTTTTTCATTTTATTAACCAAATTGGGATCTATGACAAGTAAAACGGCCACGCTGGCTGCTCCCCGGACGGGATTTGTGCAGGCTATGCTCATAATGGGGATGTTCTATTTTATTTTCGGCTTCGTTACCTGGTTAAACGGCGCCCTTATTCCTTTCCTCAAATTAGCCTGCCAGCTTACGGATTCGCAGTCGCTGCTGGTAACTTTTGCATTTTACATGGCGTACTTGTTCCTCTCGTTGCCTTCTTCTTTTATTCTGGAGAAGACAGGATTCAAAAACGGGATGGCTGTAGGTTTATGCGTGATGGCGCTGGGTTCGCTGGTGTTTATTCCGGCCGCTAATTCCCGCAGTTTCGGCATGTTCCTCACCGGTCTTTTCGTACAGGGTGCGGGGTTAGCATTGCTGCAAACCGCCGCCGTTAATCCATATGTAAGTATTATTGGTCCCATCGAAAGCGCCGCGCAACGCATCAGTATCATGGGCATTTGTAATAAAGCCGCGGGCGCTATCAGTCCGCTGATCCTGAGCACCATCGTGTTGAAGAACGCGGAGTCGCTGGAAGCACAGGTGGCTGTCACGACCGACGCTGCCACCAAAGCCGGTTTGCTCGATACACTGGCATCCCGTGTAATTGGCCCCTACATTGTTATCGCGGTATTGCTCGTGGCTTTCGCCCTGTTCATCAGCCGCTCATCGCTGCCTAACATCGAAACCGCCCCGGAAGAAGCCGGCACAGGCAGCACCGGTACTAAAAAGGACTGGGCGCTTACCCGCACCTCTGGCTGGGCGTACTTTGCCTGTTCGTGTATGTGGGCGTAGAAGTAATGGCAGGCGACGTAATCGGGACTTACGGCAAAAAGCTCGGTATGAGCCTAGATCAGACCAAATACTTCACCACCTTCACCATGCTTGCCATGCTCGTGGGCTATATTATCGGCATTTTCACGATTCCTAAATTCATCAGCCAGTCGCTGGCGCTGCGTATTTCTTCGCTGTTGGGCGTGGCATTTACCATAGGCGCTTTCCTTTCGGAAGGATACGGCGCAGTGACGTTCATTGCGCTGCTTGGCCTCGCCAATGCACTGATGTGGCCTGCTATTTTCCCGCTCGCGATCGATGGATTGGGTAAATATACCAAGTTGGCCTCCGCCTTGCTCGTGATGGGTATTTTTGGCGGCGCGGTACTGCCGCAGATTTACACCGGCCTGTTTGAGCATGGCGCACTATTTTCCTTCCTTCATGCTGATTCGGTAGACTTCCGCCACGCATTCCTGTATTGTATGGTGCCGTGTTACCTGTATATCCTTTATTACGCAGTTGCCGGATACAGGGTGGGAAAAGCAAAAGCTTAGCAACATTTATTGCCATTATAGGAGGCTCTACCTTACGGTAGGGCCTTTTTTATTGCGCTGTTTTATCCTGTAAACCTTTACACGGATTAACCACAACAGGTGTAAACCTCAACCCGGATTATTAACATGGTGCAAACCTATTCCAGGACTAGACCATCTTTTAGCGATACTAGGTTCATCCTAGGTTCATCCTAGGTTCAAATTAGGTTCGAGCTAGGTTCACGAACCTATTTTGAACCTAGCTTAAACGTAAGATCAACGAAGGATCATCGAAGGATCCTTAAACGATGGCAGAGAGCGCTACTATAGTCGAAGGATGTGACACAACAGGGGCTGAGGAGGGGAAAACTGTTGGTCCCAAAGGAATTTTGTTAAAATGCCGGAAAATTTTTTGGGTTTGGATGAAAGTTCAAACTCTTTTCCTATTTTTAGGTGTACAAAATACGTTTATTACTGTTTTTATGATCCACGAAGCAAAACTGCGGTTCCACGAATTATATGGAAAAACGCCACTCATCGTCACTTCACCCGGCAGGATCAATCTGATTGGAGAGCATACCGACTACAACGAAGGCTATGTGTTGCCCGCCGCGATCGATAAAAAAATTGTGTACGCGGTTGCGCTTAACGGCACCGATACGGTAAATGCTTATGCCACCTTCACCGGCGAAAAGCAATCTTTTTCGCTGAAAAATATAAAGCCTTCACCCGGCTGGATCAATTACCTGATGGGCGTTGTATACCACCTGCAGCAGCGGGGATACGACGTGAAAGGTTTTGATTGTGTGGTACATGGCGATATCCCGGTAGGCGCGGGTCTTTCCTCTTCCGCAGCAGTGGAAGGCGGGCTGGTAGCATCCCTGGATACGTTACTGGGTTTTGGTCTGGAGCGGATGGAAATGGCGAAAATAGGCCAGATCGCGGAACACACCTTTCCTGGCGTGAAATGCGGTATCATGGACCAGTTCGCGAACCTGCACGGCCGTAAAGACCGGTAATGCTGCTCGATTGCCGCAGCCTGGAGTACCAGTATTTCCCGTTTAAGTTTTCGGATACGTACAATATCGTGCTGTGTAATTCCATGGTGCATCACTCCCTGGCAACGTCGGAGTACAACGTTCGCCGCGAGCAGTGTGAAAAAGGCGTGGAAATTTTAAAAGCATTTATTCCCGGCATCAACAGCCTGCGCGACGTTACGGCCGCTCAGGTAGAACAATATAAAGAACACCTGCCCGGTAAAATTTACGACCGCTGCCTGTATGTTACACAGGAAAACGAGCGCGTGGTAAAAGCCACTAAACTGTTGCAGGACGGCGACCTGGAAGGGTTGGGCAAATTGATGTACGGCTCCCACGACGGTTTGAGCAAGCTGTACGAGGTAAGCTGTCCCGAACTGGATTTCCTGGTGGACTGTGTGCGCAATAATCCGGATGTAGCCGGCGCGCGTATGATGGGCGGCGGCTTTGGAGGTTGCACCATTAATCTCGTGAAATCAGCAAAGGTTGATGCGTTTGTCGCCAGCATGAAAAAGTTGTATAGCGAGAAGTTCGATGAGGTGATGGAAGTGTATGTAACGAGTATTGAAGCGGGTGTTACAGTGTTCCAGGAGGAACCGGTACACTAACGTTTTGGGATATATGTAAAAAGCCCCGGTCACCAGGTGGCCGGGGCTTTTTTATAAGTAAGATTAATAATCGCCGTTCAATGCAAAAATTGGTTTACGGTTCATCCAATTGCCGCGGGTAAAGTCGGGGATGTACTGTACGGAGCCGCCTTCTGCGATCGACTGCTCACTCAGCGGAGTGATTGCGTACCAGGTAGCGAGATCGTATACGTCCAGCTGGTAGGGGTGCCGCGTTTGATCGACTCTATAAATGAGTTGATCACGAACCAGTCCATGCCGCCATGACCGGCGCCGGAAGCATCGTTCGCGTACTTTGCCCAAAGCGGGTGTTCGTACTTTGCGAAGTAGCTGTCCGCTTCTTTCGGATCGCCTGTTTTTTCCCAGGTATGCGGCTTGCTTTTGCCTTCAATGTGGATAGAATCGAAATCGTCCATCCACAGGCCGTTGGTGCCCTGCACGCGGAAGTTCAGCGAGTAGGGGCGGGGCAGGTTGGTGTCATGGCTGAGCATGATCGTTTCACCATTGGTGGTTTTGATCAGTGAGCTGACGATATCGCCCAGTTTGAATTCTACCTTGGCGTTGGGATGGTTGGCGCCGCCATTGGGGCCTTCCACGATATATTTATGCAGACCGCGTGCTTTGGTAGCCACCGAGGTTAGTGATACGAGGCGGTTGCCGCGGTTCAGGTCGATCATGGTGCCAACAGGGCCGAGGCCGTGCGTAGGATACAGGTCACCGTTGCGGTGTACGGAGTGATTGGTCCTCCAGCGTGCTTCCGAAATAGCTTTCTCGCCGAATTCTACACCGCCGCCATAAATCTGTTTGCCGTCGTTGAATTTCACGTTACGCAGATCGTGCTGGTAGCCGCCCTGGAGGTGCAGCAATTCGCCGAACAGGCCTTGGCGCGCCATGTTCAGTACCGCCATTACATCGCGGCGGTAACAAACGTTCTCCATGGCAAATACCGGGATGCGCGTGGCTTCGCTGGTGTTTACAAGGTCCCAGCATTCCTGTACATCGCTGGCGCCACAAACCTCCACCGCGGGCGTAATGCCGGCTTTCATGCAGGCCACCGCCTGCGGTGTATGCCATTCCCAGGGAGTAGCAATGATCACCGCGTCGATGTCGCCGCGTTTCAGCATGTTCAGGTAATCTTCGGGGCCTTTGGTGTACTCCGCTACTTTCTTTTTAGTACCATAAGCTTTTTCGATCATCTTACGGCATTGTGGAATGGCCCTTTCGGTGTCCGGATCAGCAATGGCCACTACGTCCACGTCGCTGCGCTTCAGGCACAGATCGAGGTGACCGGAGCCGCGGGCACCTACGCCAATGAGGGCTACGCGTACCTTATCTTTTTTGAGCTGCGAACAATTGGGCCGGGGTGTTCAGCAATGACAGGCCAATACCTGCCGCTGCCGTGTTCTTCAGGAAACTCCTGCGATGCAGATGCTTATTCATAATGATAGTTAGAAATGATTGATAGATTTGAACATAGACGGAATAAAAATAGCTAAATAGAAAGGGTAAATGCAACAACCTTCTTTTTTTTTTGTGACATTAATGTGATAGTTGGGTTGGTAATCGGTGGTAGTACAAGGAAAGCGGGGGATAAACGGTTAGCATAGTATTTTAGCATACCATGTGCGTTTTTTCAGCTGCCGCACTAAATTACGGGCGAACGAACTACTTTTAGCTGATACCAAGTCATTGATTTCCGCACTATGAAGAAAGCAACCTTACTCTTTTCTCTTTTTCCCTGATGCTGGGAAGCGCGAAAGCGCAGACGCATGTGGGCGCTATTCCGTCCAAAGCGCAACTGGCGTGGCAGCAGATGGAATACTATATGTTCATTCACTTTGGCGTAAATACGTTTACCGATAAGGAGTGGGGGCATGGCGACGAAGATCCGAAAGTTTTTAATCCCACGCAGCTCGATGCCCGCCAATGGGCGCGTACGGCCAAAGCTGCCGGGATGAAAGGGATCATCATCACCGCCAAACACCACGATGGCTTCTGTTTATGGCCAAGCGCGTACAGTAAACACACCGTGCGCGAAAGCAACTGGAAAAACGGTAAGGGGGATGTGCTGGCGGAGTTATCGGCCGCCTGTAAAGCGTATGGCCTCAAATTCGGCGTGTACCTGTCGCCGTGGGACCGCAACCATCCCGACTATGGCACCGAAAAATACAACCAGACGTTCGTAAATACACTCACCGAAGTACACACCAAATACGGCGACGTGTTTGAGCAGTGGTTCGATGGCGCGAACGGCGAAGGGCCCAATGGCAAAAAGCAGGTGTATGACTGGAACCTGTTCAACGGTACTGTATATAAATACCACCCCAATGCCATCATCTTCAGCGACGCCGGCCCCGGTTGCCGCTGGATCGGTAATGAGCGCGGCATTGCAGGCACCACGATGTGGAGTGGCCTCAATCGCGACGAATTTCGTCCGGGTATGGGCGGTATTGAGAAGATATTGAATGAAGGACAGGAAAACGGTACGCATTGGGTGCCGGGTGAAGCGGATGTGTCTATCCGACCGGGATGGTTTTACAGTCCCGCTACAGACGATAAAGTTAAATCGCTCGCCGAGCTGCTGGACATCTACTACGGTTCCGTTGGCCGTAACGCCAACCTGTTGCTGAACGTACCTGTAGATCGCCGCGGTCTTATTCCTAAAAATGATTCCTTAAGGTTGATGGAGTTGCGCAAACAGCTGGATGCAACGTTCAAAAACAACCTGGCGCTGGGCAACACGGCTGCCAACGACGGTAAAACCACTACGTTCTGGACGGCGCCGACCGCACAGCATGCGGTGCTGGAGCTGGCTTTTAAGAAACCGGTAACCTTTAACCGCTTCCAGGTGCAGGAGGCGATTGCTTACGGGCAACGGGTGCGCAAGTTTAAAGTAGAAGCGTTCGAGAACGGGGCGTATAAAGAAATTGCGAACGAAACCACCATTGGTTACAAGCGCATCCTGCGTTTGCCGGCGGTAACCGCCAGCAAACTGCGCCTGACGATCATCGACGCCAAGGCGCCTGCACTGATCACGGAGGTTGCATTATTTAAGGCGCCGGAGTTGCTGGCCGACGCGGAAATCAACCGCAACAAGCAGGGCGAGGTGATACTCACTTCTGCGTCGGAAGATGCCGAACTGCGCTACACGCTGGATGGCAGTGAGCCGACTTACAAATCGCCGCGTTACACGGCGCCTGTGGCGTTTGCAGCGGGCGGTGTGGTAAAGGCAAAGGCTTTTGTAGACAAAGGAAAGCGCGCCGGGGCCACCATCACGGCGAAATATGACGTATCGCCTGCGAAATGGCGTGTAACCTATGCCGATACAGCAAGGCAGCGGGCCGAAATGGCGATCGACGTTAACCTGCACACTTCCCGGTCAACACCCGGCAGCGGCCGGACTTTTCCGCACGAAATACAGGTGGATCTTGGCGAAACGCTGCAGCTGAAGGGCTTTACCTACATTCCGGCGGGTAATGGGGTGATTGAAGAATATGCCTTTTACACGAGCGCCGATGGTAAAAACTGGGAGCTGCAGCAACAGGGCACTTTCGCCAATATCCGCAACAACCCGGTGCGGCAGGACGTGCTGTTGCCTAAAACAGCGGGCGCCCGGTATATCCGTTTCGTAGCCCTGCGCGGCGCTAACGAACAGCAGCCATGGGCGGCAATCGCTGAGTTAGGCGTCATAACCAAATGATTCTGAATAAAAAAACGAACGATAAAAAGAGAAGGGGTGGTAGCATCTCTTCTCTTTTTATTTAATATGTAATCCCCTGTGGGCCCGGGCGGAGCGCTGAATTTTTAACATAAAAAAATGTGCCTTATAATAATTATTGTTATAACTTTGCGGGTATTCTAAAACTAAAGGCCACAAGATTTATCACAATTTAATGCTTAACTGAAGTTGAAAAACTTTGAGTCCCATAAGATCTCACCTTTCCATCCTTCTCTCTCAGAAGGCTTGTATACTATTGGGAACAATGTATTTAGATATCTTGCCCGAAGACCCCGCATTTGATAGCTGGCGCGATTTGTGTTTTGGCTATCCCCCTTCTGTCGCTCCTTTGATGGAGGGGAAGTAAATCCAGTAATGGACACCACTCAAGTTTATTTATTTATCGTTAACGTTTTCAATTCAGAAGAAATTGGAAAATCAGGAGATTATCGTCAGGGTTGCAACAGCTGACGATCACGAATATGCCACAACCATCACGGACGAAATGGAATCTTCCGCGAAGGCCAGGGGTACTGGCATTGCCAAACGTTCCCCCGACTATATCAAGCTGAAGATGGATGAGGGAAAGGCAGTTATAGCGCTGAGCGCAGCCGGCGAATGGGCAGGGTTTTGTTATATCGAAGCCTGGGGCCACGAAAAGTTTGTCGCCAACTCCGGTCTCATCGTTAATCCTGCGTTCAGGGGGCACGGTGTGGCCAAATCAATCAAGAAAAGAATATTCGAATTGTCGCGGGAGAAATACCCCGATGCCAAAATATTTGGTCTGACTACCGGTCTGGCCGTTATGAAGATCAACTCCGAACTGGGGTATGAGCCGGTAACGTACTCGGAGCTTACCGACGACGAGGAGTTCTGGAAAGGTTGCCGCAGCTGTATCAACTTTGATATTCTCACTGCCAAAAACCGTAAGAACTGCCTGTGTACAGCCATGCTGTACGATCCTGCCGATAAGGAAAAGGAGCAGCCGAAGCTGGCGGAATCGGAAGTGGGCGACATGGTGAAATTTAACGGAACGGAAACAGCGGGGCAGCGCCGGAAAAGAAGTTTTAAGACCAACTTTAAGCTGTTCGAGCGCTGGTTACGCTACAAAAGATTTGTGTTGCTGAAATTCCGCAAAGAAGGCGGTGCTGTCGTAAGTAAAAACGCTTTTTCCTGTTCAGCTGGTAATTATTTTTGCAATCATTTTTTAAACAACATACATAGGATCACCATGAAAAAAGTAGTTCTGGGTTTTAGCGGTGGATTGGACACTTCATACTGCGTAAAATATCTTACGGAAGAGAAAGGATATGAAGTACACTCTGTTATTGTTAACACCGGTGGTTTTTCTGCAGAAGAGCTGCAGGAGATCGAGAAACGCGCTTACAGCCTGGGCGTAAAAACCCACAAAGCAGTTGACGCTGTTAAATCTTACTACGACAAGGTGATCCGTTACCTGGTATATGGTAACATTCTTAAAAACAATACTTACCCGCTGAGCGTAAGCGCAGAGCGTATGAGCCAGGCCATCGCCATCGGTGAATATGCCCGCGAGCTGAAAGCAGATGCGGTGGCACACGGGTCTACCGGCGCCGGTAACGACCAGGTGCGTTTCGATATGATCTTCAACATCCTGATCCCGGGTGTGGAAATTATTACCCCGATCCGTGATATGAAGCTGAGCCGCGAAGAAGAAATCAGCTACCTGAAAAGCAAAGGTGTGCAGATGAACTTTGACAAGGCGATGTACTCTATCAACAAAGGCATCTGGGGTACTTCCGTAGGTGGTAAAGAAACCCTGACTTCAGACGGCTTTTTGCCGGAAGCAGCGTGGCCTACACAATTAACAAAGAACGATCCCGAGCAGGTAAAACTCATTTTCAATAAAGGCGAACTTACCGGCATCAATGATAAAACATTCGATCACCCGACCGACGCGATCACCTACCTGCAAACACTTGCCGGTCCGTTCGCGATTGGCCGCGACATCCACGTAGGCGATACCATCATTGGTATTAAAGGCCGCGTAGGTTTTGAAGCTGCTGCGCCGATGGTGATCATCAAAGCGCACCATGCTTTGGAAAAACATGTACTCACCAAATGGCAGCTGAGCTGGAAAGACCAGTTGTCGCAGTTCTACGGAAACTGGATGCACGAAGGTCAGATCCTCGATCCGGTAATGCGCGACATCGAAGCGTTCCTGACCCACAGCCAGGAGAATGTAACGGGCGAGGTATACGTAAGCCTGCTGCCATACCGCTTCCAGGTAACCGGTATCAAATCCGATTACGACCTGATGAGCAGCAAATTCGGCAAGTATGGTGAAATGAACCAGGGCTGGAGTGGCGAAGACGTAAGGGGCTTCACCAAAATATTCGGTAACCAAACAATGATCTGGCACCAGGTGAAGGAATCACTGGAAGGTGGCAAATAAGCGGAATACAGGTTCCCTTTTTATAAAGATGAAAGAACAGACTCAACATAACAAAGTTAAGGCCGGCATCATTGGCGGTGCAGGGTATACCGGGGGAAACAATCCGGTTATTACTGAACCACCCGAACGTGGAACTGAGCTTTGTGCATAGCCGCAGTAACGCCGGCAACCCGCTGTACGCGGTACACGCCGATTTGCTGGGCGAAACTGAACTTACCTTCACAGGCGAAATGCAGGAAGCGGACGTATTGTTCCTCTGCCTCGGCCATGGAGAATCTAAAAAGTTCCCGGAGGCTACGCCGATCGCGGCCACCACGAAAATCATCGACCTCAGCCAGGACTTTCGTTTAGGCGAAAGCGTGGCGGGAAGGGAATTCGTGTATGGTTTGCCGGAAGCCAACAGGGAAGCTATTAAACAGGCAGGTAACATTGCCAACCCCGGTTGTTTTGCCACTGCCATTCAGTTAGGTTTGCTGCCGCTGGCGCAGGCCGGTTTGCTGAACGAAGTGCATACCACGGGCATTACCGGCTCTACAGGCGCGGGTCAGAGTTTACAGTCGACCAGCCACTTTACCTGGAGAGCGAATAACGTATCAACGTATAAAGTGCTGAACCACCAGCACCTGAAAGAAATACGACGAACACTGCAGGCCATACAGCCTGCATTTGGCGGGGAGATCAATTTCGTGCCCGTTCGCGGCGACTATCCGCGCGGCATCTGGATCACCTCTTATCTTTCCTGCGACCTTTCCCTGGAAGATGCCATCAAACTGTATAAAGATTACTATGCCGACGCCGCGTTCACACACGTAAGCGAAAAGCAGATCGATCTGAAACAGGTAGTGAACACCAACAAAGTGCTCATTCAACTGGAAAAAACCGGTAACAAACTGGTGATCCATTCGATTGAGGACAATCTCCTGAAAGGCGCGTCCGGACAGGCGGTGCAGAACATGAACCTGATGTTTGGACTGGAGGAAACCGCAGGATTGAAACTGAAATCCATCGTATTTTAAATCACGGTGCAAACCGGTAATCACAAAGCACAATGAAACTGTTCGACGTTTATCCGATCAACGATATAACAATAGAAAAAGCCCTCGGCTCCAATGTTTGGGACGATAAAGGCACTCAGTACCTCGATATGTACGGCGGTCACGCTGTAATTTCCATCGGTCATACCCATCCGCACTATGTGAAAAGGCTCACGGAGCAGCTGCATAAAGTAGGCTTCTATTCCAACTCTGTTAAGATTCCTTTACAGGTAGAACTGGCGGAGAAGCTGGGTAAAGTATCGGGCAAAACCGATTATCAACTGTTTCTTTGCAACTCCGGCGCCGAGGCGAACGAGAATGCACTGAAACTTGCTTCTTTTTATAACGGAAGGAAAAAAATCATTGCTTTTAAAAAAGCGTTTCACGGCAGAACATCACTGGCAGTGGCGGCTACGGACAATCCGAAGATCGTGGCGCCGGTGAACGAAACCGATAACGTGGTATTTCTTCCATGGGAAGACGAAGCCGCGCTGGAACAGGCTTTTCAGCAGTATGAAGTGTCGTCGGTAATTATCGAAGGCATTCAGGGCGTAGGTGGCATTAACGTGGCCAGCGATAGCTTTCTCAAGAAGATAAGGACGCTGTGTGATGCGAACAACGCGGTATTCATCGCGGATTCCGTGCAGTGCGGTTACGGCAGGAGCGGTAAATTCTATTCCCACGACTGGGCCGGTGTGAGCGCAGATATTTACACCATGGCAAAAGGTATGGGTAATGGTTTCCCGATCGGCGGCATCAGCATCGCGCCTAAGTTCCGGCATCGTATGGCCTGCTGGGCACCACTTTCGGTGGTAATCACCTTGCTTGTGCGGCTGCACTGGCCGTGCTGGAAGTGATCGAACAAGATAACCTGATCGCGAACGCGGAGAAGATCGGCAACTACCTCATCAATGAATTAAAATCACTCCCGAAAATTAAAGAAGTAAGGGGCAGGGGATTGATGATCGGCATTGATTTGCCGGAAGAGCTGAGCCACGTGCGGAAAAACCTGCTGGCGAAACATAAAATATTTACCGGGGAAGCAAAGCCTAATGTTATCAGGCTGCTGCCTTCACTGGCGCTTACACAGGAACATGCCGACCAGTTTTTGTCAGCATTGAAACAAGAATTAGCTTAATTATCAAACGCGCAGGCCGAAAGGTCTTAACATTGAAATCAGCATGAAACAGTTCATTTCAACTGCAGATGTTCCGTGTGTCCCGCGGTTAGTGGACATCGCCCTGGATTACAAAAAGAATCCGCATAAGGATAAAGGTTTAGGTGAAAATAAAACACTGGGAATGATTTTCCTGAATCCCAGTTTACGTACCCGTCTCAGCACACAGGTCGCCGCGCGGAACCCGGGCATGGAGGTAGTGGTGTTCAATATCGATAAAGAAGGCTGGCAGCTGGAAATGAACGATGGTGCGATCATGAATGGCAGCACTTCGGAGCACGTGAAAGAGGCCGCAGCGGTAATGGGGCAGTACTTCGACATCATGGCGATCCGTACGTTTCCCGGGCTGAAAGACAAAGAGGAAGACTATTCCGAAAAATATATCAACCAGTTCATTAAATACGCCGGTGTTCCGGTGGTGAGCCTGGAAAGCGCTACCCTGCATCCTTTGCAGAGCCTTACCGATGTGATCACCATCAGAGAACGCTGGACGCAGCCCCGCAGACCAAAGGTGGTAATGACCGGGCACCGCACGTTAAAGCGCTGCCACAGGCTGTTCCCAACTCTTTTGCACAGTGGATGAACGCCTGGGGAGAAGTGGATTTTACTATTACTCATCCCGAAGGTTATGAACTGGACCCGAAATTCAGCGGTAACGCGAAAATCGAGTACAACCAGGAGAAGGCCATGGAGGGTGCGGATTTCGTGTATGTGAAGAACTGGTCATCCTACAAAGAATATGGAAAGATCATCAACTCCGATCCTTCCCGGATGGTGACCAACGAGCGCCTGAAAAACACGAATGAAGCGAAGATCATGCACTGCCTGCCCGTACGCCGTAATGTCGTAATCGCGGATGAAGTGCTGGATGGTCCCAACTCGATTGTGATTCCTGAAGCGGGTAACCGTGTTTGGGCAGCACAGGCGGTATTAAGTGAAATCCTGAAAAACGGAAAATAAGATTCATGGCGGAAGCATTGTATGTAATTAAAGTTGGTGGCAACGTAATTGATAATCCCGCGCTGCTGGACAGGTTCCTCGCCGATTTTGCGCAGGTGAAAGGGCACAAGGTGCTGATTCACGGTGGAGGGAAAATTGCAACCCGTATCGGTGATAAACTGGGCATCGAAAGCAAATACGTAGATGGCCGCAGGATTACCGATGCAGATACGATAGACGTGGTGACCATGGTGTACGGCGGTTTGGTGAACAAACAGGTCGTGGCTAAATTACAATCGCTGCAATGCAACGCCATCGGTTTAACCGGCGCGGATGCCAATATTATTCCCGCGGTAAAGCGCCCGGTTAAAACGATCGATTATGGCTTTGTGGGAGATGTGGATGCTTCGTTGTTGAACGTTGCTCCGCTGAAAGCTATGTTGGAAGCCGGCTTAACGCCGGTGTTCGCGCCGCTGACGCACGACAGTCACGCGCAGATCTTAAATACCAATGCGGATACGATCGCTTCTTCGCTGGCCATCGCTTTATCGGCGCACTACACGGTGCGGCTGATCTATTGCTTCGAGAAACGTGGCGTATTGCGCGATGCAAACGACGATAACGCGGTCATCAACCTGATTGACCGTGACATATACAAACAATTGCTGGCGGACGGAGTATTATCCGACGGTATTTTGCCAAAGCTGGAAAATGCTTTCTCAGCCATCGAAAGCGGGGTGAATGAAGTGCTGATCGGACATGCCAACGATGTGCTGCCAAATACCTCCGGGGCCGTAGCCGGTACATTAATACGCTGATTATGTGGGACCAACAACGCTATGACGACGCAGTACGACTTTTACAACAGCTGATTTCCATTCCTTCGATCAGTCGTGAGGAACAGGGGACAGCAGCTGCTATCGGTCAATTTTTGCAAGACAGGGGCGTTACGTATCAACAACACCTCAATAACGTTTGGGCGCGCAATAAACACTTCGATCCCGCCAAACCCACGATCCTGCTCAATTCTCATCACGATACAGTTAAACCCAATCCACAGTATACCCGCGATCCGTTTTCGCCGGATATCGTGGACGGTAAATTGTTTGGCCTCGGCAGTAACGATGCCGGCGGCTGCCTCGTGAGCCTGATTGCAGCTTTCTGTCATTTTTATGAGGCAACAGATTTACGCTACAATATTGTACTGGCCGCTACGGCGGAAGAGGAGATCAGTGGCGTGAACGGCATTGAAAGCATCCTGAAAGATCTGCCGCCGGTAGATTTTGCGATCGTAGGAGAGCCCACGCTCACCGATATGGCCGTGGCCGAGAAAGGGTTGATGGTGCTGGATTGCACGGCGCATGGTAAAGCTGGTCACGCTGCACGCGAAGAGGGAGAGAACGCGCTGTATAAAGCGATGAAGGATATTGCCTGGTTCCGTGATTACCGCTTCCCGGAAGTGTCTGAAACGCTGGGACCCGTGAAAATGAGCGTAACCGTGATTCAGACGTCTAATAAAGCACATAACGTAGTGCCGGCCGATTGTTCATTTGTCGTAGACGTACGCGCCACCGATAAATATACGCTTGAAGAGATACTGGAAACGATCCGGCAAAACGTACAATGCGATGTAAAGCCGCGCTCCATGCGTATGCGCCCATCGTTTATCCCGATGGAGCATCCGTTTGTACAGGCAGGTTTAAGCATGGGTAAAAAGCCGTACGGTTCGCCCACCACATCCGACCAGGCATTGATCCCGGGGACTTCTATCAAGATTGGTCCGGGTGACAGCGCCCGTTCGCACACGGCGGACGAATTTATATACCTTGACGAAATCCGCCAGGGTATTGATACTTACATTACATTACTGACGAAGGTGAATGCGTAAGCGTTCATCGTAATACGAGCGATATGAAATTATGGCAAAAGATAAAGCCGCCCTGGCTGCGGTGGAGCAGTTCACGGTAGGAAAAGACCAGAAATGGACACCTACCTGGCCCCCTTCGACGTGCTGGGTTCACTGGCGCATATCGCCATGCTGCAATCCATCAATTTGCTGGAGAGAGACGAGCTGACGGTATTGCAGCAGGAACTGAAAAACATCTACAAAGAAATAACCAGCGGCGATTTTAAACTGGAAGAAGGGGTAGAAGATATTCACTCCCAGGTAGAATTGCTGCTTACCCGCAGGCTGGGTGAAGTTGGTAAAAAGATACACAGCGGCCGCTCGCGGAACGACCAGGTTTTGGTAGACCTGAAGTTGTTCCTGCGCCATGAACTGGAAGTGCTGGTGGCAGAAGTGAAGTCGCTCTTCGATTTATTACAGCAACAGAGTGAGGCGTATAAAGACCACCTGCTGCCGGGTTATACGCATCTGCAAATCGCGATGCCTTCTTCTTTCGGCCTCTGGTTCGGTGCTTATGCAGAAAGCCTGGTCGATGACCTGACGGTGTTGCAGGGCGCTTATAAAACGGTGAATAAAAACCCGCTTGGTTCCGCAGCAGGGTATGGTTCTTCGTTCCCGCTGAACCGTACCATGACCACGCAGTTGCTGGGTTTCGAGGACCTCAATTACAATGTGGTGTACGCACAGATGGGCCGCGGTAAAACCGAAAAGATCGTGGCATTCGCCTTATCCGGTATCGCAGCTACATTGTCGAAAATGGCGATGGATGCCTGTATGTTCATGAACCAGAACTTCGGTTTTATTGGCTTCCCGGACGAGCTGACGACGGGGTCGAGCATTATGCCGCATAAAAAGAACCCGGACGTTTGGGAGCTGATCCGCTCGCATTGCAACAAACTACAGGCGCTGCCGAACGAAGTGGCTATGATGACGGTAAACCTGCCATCCGGCTACCACCGTGATTTACAGCTGTTAAAAGAAAGCCTGTTCCCGGCATTCGGTACGCTTACGTCCTGCATCCGTATGGCAAAGCTCATGATCGAAAACATCAAGGTAAAAGAAAACATCCTGCAGGATGAAAAGTATAAATATCTTTTTAGTGTGGAAGTCGTGAATAACCTGGTACTGGAAGGTTTGCCGTTCCGTGAGGCCTATAAAAAAGTGGGACTCGATATCGAAAACGGATCTTTTACCACCGGTACTAAAGTGAATCATACACACGAAGGCAGCATCGGTAACTTGTGTACTGCGCAGATCAAAGGCATGATGGATAAAGTACTGGCAGATTTTAATTTCGATAAAGTGAATAAAGCCGTGGAGGCCTTGCTGGCTTAGGTTTATACTAAAATGTTAAAAAGACCGCTCCGTACATGGGCGGTCTTTTTTGTTTGCGTATTTATGTGCTATATTACTTTATCAATACTTTACTATGCCATCTAAATTTATGTTGACCTTGCCGTTATTATTAGCGGTTATTTCGCTTCGGGCGCAGTCCCCGGAAACCCTTGTCGTTACGCCGGAAAAACCTTTGCTGGCAAAGGACACCACGATCCGGAAACAGGTTATTGCTTGGAGTAAGGCGCAACAGGGCAGCCAGCAAAACAAACAAATCAAGGCGCATCCTTCCGCGCGTATTTTCCCTGGAGATGTAAAAGCCGGCGCGAAGCCCGTTACT
Source organism: Chitinophaga sedimenti (assembly GCF_023156195.1). GTDB lineage: Bacteria > Bacteroidota > Bacteroidia > Chitinophagales > Chitinophagaceae > Chitinophaga > Chitinophaga sedimenti. Next base: position 3,335,077 of record NZ_JAKUKA010000001.1, on the reverse strand, counting down.
ACCACTGTTTGGATAAAGCATGAACCGATTAGCAGTCAGTTGCAGCCTATTGCTGATCGATTGCTATTCTCTAATCCGGGGTTACCGACGATGTATAGCACCGGTCTGTATGCCGCGCCGGGTGCGGAAGTTATCATTACGTTGCCTGACTCTTTGCAAAACCGTGCATTGGCCGTTTGCATCGGTGCGCACACCGACGAATTATACCAATGGGGTGCTGAAAACGAGGACTGGCGACGCATGCCGGCGATCACGAAGATGCAGCACATCAAAGGGAAGGAATTGAAAATCGCTTCTCCGTTCGGGGGCTGGTGTATATACTTGCTGCACGGGATGCAAAAGCGTTTACCAGCCCGGTGAAGATCAGCGGTGCAATTGCCGCGCCCTGGTTCAAACTCGGCGAAACCACGACCGAACATTGGCAGGCCATGCTCCGCGATAATAAAGCGCCCTGGGGAGAACTGGCTTCTCCCAATCTTATCATCACCATTCCGGATAGCGTGATGCAGCAAATCAAAGATCCCATCGCCGTCATGAAATTGTGGGAAACCATCATCCAGGGCGAAATGGAACTGGCGCAACTGCCGCAACCATTTTACCGCGCACAGCGGCTGGTGCTCGACGAACATATGTGTGCCGGCGCGATGCACAGCGGTTACCCGATCATGATCCATCACTCTCCTTCGCAACGCATGATCAGCGCCGATGTAATTGCCGATCCGAGAAAGTTGCTCACGCCAAGTAAAGGGGGCGCCAACTGGGGTTTCTTTCATGAGCTGGGGCACAATATGCAGAACTACGATCTTGTATTCGATGGCACTACCGAAGTAAGTTGTAATTTCTTTTCGCTGTACATGTTCGACCGCCTGATGGGCGGCCGCGATGGTGCGCATGAAGGCGTTTCTAATGAAGCGACTATGCGGCTGACAAAGCGATACTATGACAACGGTGCGCGTTACGAAGACTGGGTACAGGAACCTTTCCTGGGGTTAATTATGTTCCGCCAGCTGCAGGAAGCGTTTGGCTGGGAAACATTTAAAGCGTTTTTCCGTAGCTATCACGAAGCAGCATTGGCCTCGCCGGAATTGAGAGACATGACACAGCCGGAGAAACGTGATATGTTCGTGATCAACTTCTCAAAGGCGGCCAAACGTAACCTCGTACCGTTTTTTATGAAGTGGGGGATCCCGGCAAGCGGCTATGCTGCCGGACAGGTAGGTGATCTGAAAACATGGATGCCGTATAATTTTCCACCGGCTAATTAAAATAAAAGAGGCCGTCCTTGTTGGGACGGCCGTGTAGTTTTTATAAGACTGTATGGTTAGAAACTGATGTGTACACCCCCATGATATTAAAGCCGGCCATGGGCAGGTAATAATTTTCGGTAGTGAGTTGTCCGCCTGCAATATAGCTGAACGTATAACCGTTGGGAACATACATTTTGTTAAACACGTTGTTCAGCATCAACTGTAATCCCAGTTCTTTCAGCAGGTTTTGCGGAACCGTGTAGTTGAGGCGTACATCTTGCGTGTAATAGCCGTCCAGGCTGCGGTTTTTGTTCGATGTATTGTCGAGGTACTGGCGGCTTACATATTTGCCTAACAGGTCAATATTAAGACCTTTAACAGGTTTTACAGTAAAGGTGTAGCCCGCAGTTACGCCAGGGGAGAAGGAGATGTCCGTTTCGCCATGTGACTCGATCTTCTGTCCGCCGTTATCATAATCATCAATATACTCAGAGAAGTTTTTGATCCTGTTGCGGCTCAGTGCAATGTTGGCGGCTACATCCACGTAGTTGCCAAGTTTCACGCTGCCCTGCAGTTCCAGCCCTAAACGATAGCTTTCCGGGATGTTGGTGCGCGTGTAGGCGCCTACATCATTTACCTTACCGGTCAGTACCAGCTGGTTTTTGTAGTTCATGTAATACACATTCGCCTGCACTGCGGCACGCTGACCGGTATACACATAGCCGGCTTCCAGGTTGCGGAGCGTTTCGTGTTTGGGTGTTTGTCCTACGCCTGCCTCAAAATCATCGCGGTTGGGCTCCTTATTACCGATAGCGAATGAAGCGTAAGCATACTGCCGATTGTCGACATGGTAAGTAACACCCACTTTCGGGTTAAAGAAATCGTATTTATTATCCTGCCTTACCGTCGGATTTTTACGGAAGCCATTGAGGTCGTAACCTACATGGCGATACTGCATATCTGCAAAGATGCTCAGCTTCTCAATAGGGGAGTATTCTCCTTTCCAGTAAACGTTTACATCGGTTTTGGTGGCGTCGAGATCATACCATTTATAGTCTTTGTCGATGCCGCCGTTTTCTGCCCAGATGATTTTACCATAGTGTTTGCCGTCGTATTTATTCCAGCCGCCGCCAAGGCTCCAGTTGAATTTTTTCATGGTGTGATTGATGGAGAATACGCCGCCATAAAAGTAGTTGTCGAGCCACAGCTGGCGAACCATGTCGGTTTCAGTAGTGTTTACGTCCGGATTGGGCAGGCCAAAATTCGCGTAGGGATCATCTGCCACGTAAATCTCATAGTAGCCTTTACCGCGTGTAAGATGTGCTGCAACGTTAAAATTCAGGTTGCTGTTAATGGACTGATTCAGAAACAACTGGTAGTGTGTTTGCTGATAATTATCGGTTTCGTTATCGTACGGAGTGCCGGGCTTTTCGGTACCGCTGGAGTTGTAGGTACGGTTGTTGGCCAGGGTAGCAGAGTCAATACCGTTCCATGCCTGGTAGGTTTTTTCCTTACCCCGAAAACATTCAGGCGGATCGCGGTTTTCTTCGCAATGTAAGCGGCCGAAGTATAAAAAGATTGCAGGTCGGACGATGCCCTGTCGATATAACCATCAGAGGTGATTTTGGAAAGACGGGCGTCTACGGTGAAGTGCTCGTTCAGCAGCCCGGTGCCGGCTTTCACGGTGTGTTTCCAGCTGTTAAAGGAACCGAAGCTGTTATCTACTTCAGCATATGCTTTTTCGTTGAATGTGTTGGTGCTGAGGTTCAGCGTAGCGCCGAACGCGCCTGCGCCATTCGTGGAGGTGCCCACACCGCGCTGCATCTGGATGCTGTTTACAGAAGATGCGAAGTCGGGCATATTCACGAAAAAGGTGCCCTGTGATTCAGCGTCATTGATCGGAATGCCGTTCACGGTGATATTAACGCGGGTTACATCCGATCCGCGTACGCGGAAGTTGGTGTAACCGATGCCAGCGCCGGCGTCGGAGTTGGTTACTACGCCGGGTAACTGGTTCAGCAGGATCGGTAAATCCTGTCCCAGGTTTTGCTTTTTGATATCCTCCGCGTTGAGCGAAGATTTCGTGAAAGGTGCGGTAGACCTGGCGCGGAGACTGCTGATCTCAACGGGAGTCACGAACAGGCCCGTTTCTTCCAGGGCGATGTCGGCGGAGTTTTGTCCCGCGCTGAGGCTGATGGAAGCCTTATAGGTGCTGAAGCCGAGGTAGCTGGCCTGGATAGTATAGTTGCCCGGTTCGCGCAAGGTGATACGGAAAGAGCCATTGCTACTGGTCAGGGATCCGTTGGAGAGAATGGTTACGGACGCGCCTTCGATGGGGCGGCCGGTAGATTTGTTGGTAACAGTACCGGTGACGGTTACCTGTGCCTGTGCCGCGGCTGTGATGAACAGCAGTGCCAGGAGCATGAAATTTTTCATCTGTGTGCCTGTTTTTTAGCATCAATAAATCACATGTAATACTTCTCTGCGTGAGCAGGCAGCATTACATAAAGCATGTACCTGTGTACATGGCAACTATCAAAAAATAACAGGTAAGGAAAAACGTTCTCCTACCTTTCCTAAACAGCATTACCTGGTCAGGTTCAACGGGTCTGATCTCAGCCTGATAGTAAGGCACCCCGAGGTGAAACGGCAGCGATCCGCTGCCTTGCCGGCTGGTTGTTTAAGCCGGTTTCCATTACAAAGGTAGTGTGCTGCAAATAAAAAGAGCAAAAAATATTTTGCTGCTTTTGAGAAATACGTAACTTCATTATCCCCACCGCAAAAACAAAAGCCCGATTTTTTATTCGTTAACCTAAAATCAGATCAAACTATGATCAAATTCCAGATGATTGGGCATTTGGGGCAGAATGCCGTTTCCAAAGAAGTAAATGGTAAGCAGGTGTTGAACTTCACGGTAGCTTACAATGAGCGCTTTAAAGATGCGCAGGGTATGCAGCGCGAACGTACGGTTTGGGCGGATTGTGCCTTGTGGGGGCAGCCGAACATCGGCCCGTATTTAACGCAGGGGCAGCAGGTATTTGTCGAAGGCGCCCCACGGGTAGAATCGTATACCGATCGTGAAGGCAAGCCCGGCGCTTCTTTGCGGGTACTGGTGAGCAAGTGCAAGCTGCTGGGATCAGCGCGCAAAGACAATGCGGAAGGTGTGGCAGCGCCGGAAGAATCCGTGGCGTATGGGCCGCAAACGGCAGATGATTTGCCGTTTTAAAATGGTGGAATGACGGCTGCAACATGGCAGCCTGAACACTATTGCCGGATCGTTACTGCGGGCCGGCAATAGTGTTTGTGGTTTTGTGTGTAGATGGATTGTCTGCCGTTACGGCTGGTAATAGCGTCTGTATATCGCATAGATTTTTATAAGATGAGCCCCCTCAACCTCACCTCTGGCACGATCTTTCCCGTATAGTACCGCGCCGGCAGTAATATAAAATCTACTGTTGTGTAGGCTCGTTAATTATTGTAAAGTTTTTTCATCATCTGAAACCCTTTGTAATTAAGGTTTTCGGGAGAATGCAAACAAATGCTGCAAGTTTTTTCTGAAATAAAGATTTGGCAGCAATGAAAATTAGCCTACATTTGCATCCACATTGCGAGGTAGAGCAGAGGTAGCTCGTCGGGCTCATAACCCGAAGGTCAGGGGTTCGAATCCTCTCCTCGCTACAAGAAAACAAAAAAGCCGAACTTGTTTCGGCTTTTTTGTTTTGGGTCGATAGCCGGATATTTGCATCACTGTTAGCCCCCTCATCCGTTTCATCTACCCAATAAATTTAAACACCAACACCATGCACCGCGCAGGATTTGTAAACATATTCGGTAAGCCCAATGCTGGGAAAAGCACGCTGCTCAACGCGCTGCTAGGGGAGAAGCTGGCTATAGTGTCGCCCAAGGTGCAAACCACGCGCCACCGGATCACTGCTGTAGTTACCGAACCCGGCTACCAGATCGTGTTTTCCGACACACCTGGCATCATCGATCCAAAATACAAACTGCACGAAAGAATGATGGGCGCCGTTAAATCGGCCCTGGAAGATAGTGACGTGGCGTTGCTGATGCTCGATCCCCGCGACAACGTGGAAGAAAGTCTGGAGATGTTCGATGCGCTTAAACTTAAGGCGCCCAACATTATCCTGCTCATCAATAAAATGGATGTGCTTTCAAAAGAGGAGATCGAAGCACTGCTCGAAAGATGCAAAAATTGGGGCCGTGCGAAAGCTGTGATTACTATTTCTGCCATGCAGAAAAAAGGTCTCAAGGAACTGAAAGAAACGATCGTTTCATTCCTGCCCGAAAGCGAGCCGTTTTACCCGGAAGATACATTGACCGACCGCTCCACCCGCTTCTTTGTTGCGGAGATGGTGCGCGAAAAATATTTCACCTGTACGATGAGGAGATCCCTTATCACACAGCCGTGATCGTTACGCAGTTCCAGGAAAAAGATACCCTTACTAAAATCACCGCGGAAATCATCGTTACCCGCGAAACGCAGAAAGCGATCATTCTTGGTGAAAAGGGAAAATCTATCCGTGAACTGGGAACGCAGGCACGTAAAGACATTGAAGAGTTCATCGGACGTAAAGTGTTCCTCGAACTGTTCGTGAAAGTGCGCAATAAATGGCGCGACAATGACACGTATTTGAAAGAGTACGGATTTAGCTGATTAACTGAAAAAAATTAAAAAGAGAAATACCATGGCTGGTTTTACTGTAGCTATTGTGGGTCGTCCGAACGTGGGTAAATCTACGCTGTTCAACCGTTTGCTGGAACAACGCAAAGCGATCGTTGATGATTTCAGCGGCGTTACGCGCGACAGGCAATACGGCGTTGCCGACTGGAATGGCAAAACATTTAACGTAATTGATACGGGCGGTTTTGTGACCGGCAGCGACGACATATTTGAACGCGAAATCCGCAAACAGGTGATCGTGGCCATGAATGAGGCCAATGTCATCCTCTTCATGTGCGATGTAACCACTGGTATCACCGACCTCGATGCGAGCATGGCCGAACAGCTGCGCCGTACATCAAAGCCGGTATATGTAGTCGTGAACAAAGTAGATAACGGCGAACGCCTGCTGGATGCTACTGAGTTCTATAGCCTCGGTTTCGAACATACTTTTTTCCTTTCGTCCATCACCGGCAGCGGTACCGGCGAACTGCTCGACGATGTAGTAACGCACTACACCGACGAAATGGATGAGGTGTCAAAAGAAGAAGAAGGCATTCCGAAAATCGCGATCATTGGTCAGCCTAACGTTGGTAAATCCTCGCTGCTGAATGCTTTGGTGGGAGAGGAGCGTAACATCGTTTCCGATCTTGCAGGTACTACACGCGATACTATTCACACCCGCTACAAACTCTTCCAGAAAGATTTTATATTGATCGATACCGCAGGTATCCGTCGTAAATCAAGGTACACGAAGACTGGAGTTTTACTCCGTGATCCGCGCTATCCGCGCGATGGACGAGGCCGATGTATGTATGCTGCTGCTCGACGCCGAAAAAGGCATTACCGCGCAGGACCTGAGCATCTTCAGCCTGGCTGCCCGCAAAGGTAAAGGCATCGTGGTGCTGGTAAATAAATGGGACCTTATCGATGAAAAGGCTACCAACAGTGCCCGTGATTACGAGAAAGAGCTGAAGAACAGGATGGCGCCGTTCGTGGACGTGCCCATTATCTTCACTTCCGTTCCGGACAAGCAACGTATTTTCAAAGCAATTGAAGTAGCGTTGCAGGTAGCTGAGAACCGCACCAAAAAGATACCTACTTCCAAGCTGAACGACGTGATGCTCAAAGCGATAGAAACGTATAAACCACCTGTGGTACGCGGTACGCCTATCAAAATAAAATATGTAACGCAATTGCCCACATATACACCCGCTTTCGCATTTTTTGCCAACCTGCCGGATGATATTAAGCAACCCTACAAAAATTACCTGGAAAACCAACTGCGCAGCCACTTTGATTTCCAGGGAGTTCCGGTGAAAATCTTCTTTAGAAAGAAGTAAAATAGGGCAAAAAAGTACTTATTATATTTTTTGATGCTTTGTAATATCAAAAAAGCGATAGCTTTGCGTCGATTTAAACCTAAAAATCAACATGAAAAAATTATTCGTACTCGCAATCGCAGCTGGTCTGTTCGCAGCTTGCAACAACGCTTCTACTCCTTCTGGCGACACTACTCACGTAGATTCTCCTGCTGTAGCTGCTCCTTCTGAGCCTGTTGCTGCTCCTGTTGACACTAACGCTGTTGTTGGCGACACTACCGGTGTTGACACAACTGCTCACCACTAATCAAGAAAATCGTACTAACGATACATTTCTTGCAAGAAGTAATTCCCCTTCGCCCTGCGGAGGGGTTTTTTTATGCAGATAAATGAACTTAATCTGTATGTAGCTTTTGTATCATCACCATGCTCTTCTTCCGTCTCAAACCCATATAACACGAAAATAACACGCCCCTTAACCCCTTGATCCCGACCTCCTTAAACCCCCTGTAATCCGCCACAGACAAAGGATAATATCGTATTTGGTATTTTCTGCATATTATTGTGGCGAATATAAAACCGAGGCATATTTCCTAACTATACACCTAACGGCCGCACGGCGGTCATTAAAACCGAATCCCTATGAACCGTACTAATTCTTTCGAGTACGCTATGAACGTATGGCTCACCGCCTTTGGACTCACTCCCTGATTTACATGGCTTTAATGCTTGTCAGAGGTGTTAACGTGACCAGCGAACTGTCGCTGCTGTTCGTGGCACTGGCATTTATCTGGGTACACTGTTCTCCATTCCGGGCTGGGTGCTGCTTTATTTTTCTACCCGCTGGCTGAACGCCCGCTACAGCAATCCTTTCACCATCAAGGCTATTCTTTTGGTGTTGGGTGTTGTGTACGCCTATGTGCCCTTTTTCCTGATTTCTTTGAGCTCTGGTAACATGTCGCCGGATTCTTTCAACTTCTGGATTTATGGCTCGTACATATTGGCTATTGAAGGCTGTATTATCTTCTACGATCTTAAGCCGGACGCGGCCCACGCCCCGGTCAAAGAATCTTTATCTTAGTAAAAGAAAAAGGAGAAACGATCACCGTTTCTCCTTTTTTTTATGTGGATGTACTTACTTGCTCTTCTTCAATTCATCTACCGCTTTTTGATCACCTGGTCACTGCTGTTGCTCACCTGGTAAAACCCTTCCGCTCTCCACAACTGTCTGGCAAACATCGCTTTTAACCTGGTTTTGATTTCCGGTTCGTCGTGCGCTGTAATCGACAGCACTTTGATATTATCCTTTGCTGCATAGTCCAGGAAGGTTTTGTACAGTTGCGGTGTGATGCTAAAGCCGTTGGCAAATTCTTCCGGCGTTTTATACCGATCAAATTCTGCCCGGTGGCCGATGTAGTAGTTATATACGAAGTCGGAGAACGTGGTGCGGGTGTACAATTCGGTCAGCGCTGCGGAATACCGGAGGTATCGAACGGAATGAATATATCCGGGGTGATGCCGCCGCCGCCATATACAACACGGTGTTTATTTTTGGTGTAGTACTTAACGGTGTCGTATACGCGGATGCTGTCGCCGTTCAGGAACTCGCCATGGTTGTAACGTTCGGTGAGATCTTCGTCGTAAGCATCGCGACCGTCTTTGTAAGACTTCTGGATGCTGCGGTCGGAAGGCAGGTAGTACCGTGCAATGGTCAGGCGTAAAGTGCCTCCGTTGCTCAGTTCAAACGGTTCCTGCACCAGTCCTTTACCAAAGGTGCGCCTGCCTACGATCACGCCGCGGTCATAGTCCTGTACTGCACCGGCCAGGATTTCGGAGGCGGAGGCGGAGCCTTCATCTACCAGGATGGCCAGCGGTCCTTTCTCGAATGAGCCGGGTTTCTGGGTTTTGTAATCCTGGCGGGGATATGCTTTACCCTGCGTATACACGATGATCTGGCGGTCTTCCAGCAGTTCGTCGGCAATACGGGTAGCTGCATCGAGCAGGCCGCCACTGTTCTGACGCAGATCGAGAATCAGGCTGGTCATGCCTTGCTGGGTCAGTTTGCGGATAGCGGCTACAAACTCGTCGTAACTGGTTTCCGAAAACTTGTTCAGCTTAATATAACCAGTGCCGGGCGCCACCATGTACGATGCGTCTACGCTCAGCAGGGGAATCAGTCCTCTTTTAATGGTGATATCTTTCAGCTGCCCGTCGCGCAACATAGTCGCTTTCACTTTACTGCCGTTCGGTCCACGCAGCAGTTTGCGGATATTATCGTTCGTAATCTTTTTACCTGCGATGAGGGAGTCATTGACCCTGATGATTTTATCACCGGTGATTACACCTGCTTCGGCAGATGGTCCGCCGGGAATTACACCGGCCACGTTCACGGTATCATTGGTAATGTTGAACTCTACGCCAATCCCTTCAAAATTACCCTGCAGGTCTTCGTTCACCGATTGTACCTGTGCAGGTGGTATATATATGGAGTGTGGGTCGAGGTGGCTCAGCATGCCTTCGATGGCTTCCTGCTGGATATCGTTTACATCAAGTGTATCTACATAGTTGAATTTCAACAGGTCCAGTACCTCCTGCAGCGCGGCACGGTTGTTTGGCCTGAAAAATATGCTGGACTCGCTGTTCCGGGCGACCGGCATCTTATGACCTAAAAACATTCCCAGTGCTAATACAATCGCAAATAACAAGGGTAAGAATACGTTCAACTTCCTGTTGTTCGGCATATAATCTCTAATTAACCGGCTAAGTTTGGTTCCTGATAGTGGTGTTATAATTTGCTTTAGTGAAGGCGTTTTCCTTAACTTGTGACAAAAATAGCATATTCACGAGCAAAACATCATCCATTCATCTTATTTAATTTCCTAAATATAACCAAAAGGTATGCCTGCAAACATGAAGCTGATAGCAGACAGTGGATCGACTAAAACCGAATGGTGCCTGTTAAACGGAGAAGAACCTGCGACATATCATACCCAGGGCGTCAGCCCCTATTTCCGTGACCTTGAACAGATTACGGCCATTTTCCGGGATGAATTATTGCCGCAGTTACCGGCCGGTACGGCTGTTCATGCGGTGCATTTCTATGGCACCGGATGCGCGAGCCCGGTTAATGCAGACAAGGTACTGAAAGCCTTGCAGGCGGTATTTTCGCAGGCTGCCTGCGAAGTGCAGCACGACCTGATGGGCGCCGCGCGCGGATTATGCGGTCGCGCCCCGGTATAGCCAGCATCCCGGGTACCGGTTCCAACTCCTGTTATTACGACGGGACCGACATTATCAGCAATAACCCCGGACTGGGCTACGTTTTGGGTGATGAGGGCAGCGGCACCTTTCTTGGAAAGAAAGTACTTCAATATTATTTATATAAGACATTCGACGATGAACTGCGGTTTCGCTTTGAACAAAAATTTAATGTGACCAAAGATGATATCCTCGACAACGTATACAGGAAGCCACTTCCGAACCGCTACCTGGCGTCGTTTGCCATCTTCCTCGCAGAGAACCGCGGACATTTCATGATCGAGAATATATTGGAGGATGGGTTGAACGAGTTTTTTTTCAATCATATATATAAGTATCGTGAAAGCTGGACCGTACCTTTGCACTTTACGGGCAGCATAGCCTGGTACTATAAAGATGTAATCGAAGAGTTGTGCCAGCTGTACGAGTTGCAGTTGGGAAAAATAATGAAAGGTCCTATGGCCGGTTTGGTGCATTATCACCAGGAAATTTAGCTGACCGGCAAACTATTTGATATCAATCCATATAATAAAAAAGGGCCGGGGAAAGCTAACCCGGGTCACGCATTGTCCAACATGGAATTTAAAAAAGTTACTGAACAGCCGTCTGTTTACCGGCACCTCGAAAAAATGAGTGTTTCGGAGTTATTGAAAAACATCAATAAAGAAGATAAAACTGTGCCTGATGCTGTAGAAGCTGCGTTACCGCAGATCGAGCACCTGGTGGCAGCAGTTTCCGATAAAATGCTTTCGGGAGGCCGTTTGTTTTACCTGGGCGCCGGTACCAGCGGCCGTCTTGGTATTGTAGACGCGTCTGAATGTCCGCCCACCTTCGGTGTTCCGCACGGACTGGTGATCGGACTTATTGCGGGCGGCGATTCTGCCATCCGCAAGGCGGTCGAGTTTGCCGAAGATAGCCGCGAGCAGGGCTGGGCAGACCTTACACAATATAGCATTACCGATAAAGATGTAGTGATAGGCATTGCCGCCAGCGGCACCACGCCATATGTGATCAACGCCCTGCGCGAATGCCGCAAACGTGGCATCGTTACCGGCAGCATTTCCTGCAACCCCGGTTCCCCGGTATCTGCCGAAGCCGATTTTCCCATCGAAGTGGTGGTGGGCCCCGAATTCGTAACCGGCAGTACCCGTATGAAAAGTGGCACCGCGCAGAAGCTGGTGCTCAACATGATTTCTACTGCTGTCATGGTGCAATTGGGCAGGGTAGAGGATAACAAAATGGTGAACATGCAGTTGAGTAACGAGAAGCTGGTAGACCGTGGCATTAAAATGCTGATGGAGCGCCTGGAAATGGAAGATTACGAAGCCGCCAAAGCCCTGTTGTTAGAACATGGCAGTGTGAAAAAGGCAGTGGAAGCCGTTCGCTAAATGACTGTTAAAATATTCGTCGTGGCATTGCGCAGCATCCGCTGTTGCAATGCCACGCTGGTTTTCAGCAGATTATTTTAAAGAAAAACTCCACTTTTTCAAATCTTTTAATCATGGCATTTTAATTAATTTGCCTGTAATAACCGGTATTTTATTTATAATATGCACGAGATAGAACCCTTTTATAACTGGCGACATTTATACACTGCGGAAGAAGATGAGCAGTCGCCGTTTTACGGACGTGAGTATAGCGAATTTGAATTTTCAAATACCGTATATAACTACTATATCCATCCGCAGTGGGACGATTTCGGCGCACCGAATCTGTATATGAAGATTTTGTTTGCTGATTACCAGTACAATTACGCTATTATCGAAATGATCGGCGAATGGAACGATGCCATCGAAAACAATATTGAAACATTGAAGCGCGAGATCGTTGATGTACTGATCGCCCGCGGCATCTATAAGTTTATCCTCATTACAGAAAATGTACTCAACTTCTTTTCCTCTGATGATTGTTATTACGAGGAATGGTGGGATGATATTAAAGACGAAGGTGGTTGGGTGGTAGCGATAAATATGCCGCAGCAAACCCGCGAAGAATTTGAGCGTTCGCGGCTCACTAATTATATTCATTTATTAGATAATGCGAAGTGGCGGACTTTCCAGCCGCAGCATTTGTTTACCTCGGTAGATAACTGGATGATGAAGAGGCTCGAGTAGGGCCTTTTTCCTTTTATGTTGATAATCAACCCCAACGCTAGTGAACAATCGCGAGTTATCCCCGTTATTATACAGTCATTTGGTGATAAATATCATTTGCTTTTAATTTTTCCTGCTTTAAATTTGCCCGAACATTTCAAATATTCAAAATTAATCTAAAGGGAGCTTAGAACTTATCTTATGAAATGGTCACAATTCTTTAATACTTCTATTGGTAAGAAGTTATTAGTAGGTGCAACGGGTTTTTTCCTGTGCAGTTTCGTGATTGTTCACCTGGCTGGTAACATATCACTGCTGTACAACGACAGAGGAGAGAGCTTTAACGCCTACGCCACGTTTATGAGCCACAACGGGCTGATCCAGTTTATAGCCTGGGGCCTGAAGGTGGTAATCCTGTTGCATGCTGTATTGGCTATACAGCTCACATTCAAAAACATCGCCGCCCGTCCCGTGAAATACGCGGTAAAGCCGGGCAACAAAACTTCTTCCTGGTTCAGCCGTCAGATGGCGTTCATGGGAAGCATTCTCTTTATCTTCCCGGTAGTGCACCTTGCACAATTCTGGTGGGCCATGCACTATGGTACAAACGTTCCGGTAGTTACTTACGAGGGCAGTGCCCACGAGTACCGCGACCTTTACCTGGTAGTGCAGGAGGCTTTTAAAATGCCCGTGAACGTAATCATATACGTGCTGGGTATGATTGGCCTGTCTTTCCACCTGATCCACGGCTTTAAAAGCGCCTGCCAGACTTTCGGCCTTAATCACAAAAAGTACAACGGTATTATCAACTTCGTGGGCGTATGGCTCTTCGGCATCGTTATTCCTGTCGGCTTTGCCCTGATCCCGGTAGTTATTTACTTCAAATAAGAAAGAAAAGAAGAAGATATGTTGAACGCAAACATTCCTGCTGGTGCGCTCGAAACCAAATGGAGCAAATATAAAAGCACCGTTAAGCTGGTTAACCCGGCTAACAAGCGTAAAATTGAAATCATTGTAGTAGGTACCGGTCTTGCCGGCGCCTCTGCTGCAGCTTCTCTGGCAGAACTGGGTTACAAGGTGAAAGCCTTTTACTTCCGTGGATAGTCCCCGCCGTGCGCACAGTATTGCTGCACAGGGTGGTATCAATGCCGCTAAAAACTACCAGAACGATGGCGACTCTGTGTTTCGCCTGTTTTATGATACTGTAAAAGGTGGTGATTACCGCGCCCGTGAGGGTAACGTATACCGCCTGGCCGAAGTGAGCGCCAGCATTATTGACCAGTGTGTGGCCCAGGGTGTTCCCTTTGCCCGCGAATATGGCGGATTGCTGAGTAACCGTTCTTTCGGTGGTACCCAGGTACAACGTACCTTCTACGCTGCCGGTCAAACCGGTCAGCAACTGCTGCTGGGCGCTTACTCCGCCTTCCAGCGCCAGGTAGCACTGGGCAACATTAAAGCCTACAGCCGCCACGAAATGCTGGACGTAGTAAAAGTAGACGGTAAGGCCCGCGGCATCATTGCCCGCGACCTGGTTTCCGGTAAACTGGAACGTCACTTCGGCCATGCCGTACTGCTTTGCACCGGTGGTTATGGTAACGTGTTCTTCCTGTCTACCAACGCCATGGGTTCTAACGTAACGGCTGCCTGGAAAGCACACAAACGTGGCGCTTATTTCGGTAACCCCTGCTTCACGCAGATCCACCCGACCTGTATCCCGGTTTCCGGCGATCACCAGTCAAAACTGACCCTGATGTCTGAGTCGCTCCGTAACGACGGCCGCATCTGGGTGCCTAAAAACAAAACGACGAGCGTAAAGCTTCCGATATTCCTGAAGACGAAAGGGATTACTACCTGGAAAGAAGGTACCCTGCCTTCGGTAACCTCGTACCGCGCGACGTGGCCTCCCGTGCTGCGAAAGAGCGTTGCGATGCCGGTTACGGTGTAGGTGCTTCCAAACTGGCGGTTTACCTCGATTATGCCGAAGCAATTGAGCGTTACGGTAAGATCGAAGTGGGTAAACGCGGCCTGGAAAACGTTTCCAAAGAAGAAATTATCCGCCTGGGTAAAGAAGTAGTAAAGGAAAAGTACGGTAACCTCTTCGACATGTATGCGAAGATCACCGGCGAAAACCCTTACGAAACACCAATGCGTATCTATCCTGCCGTACACTATACCATGGGCGGCCTTTGGGTGGATTATGAACTGATGACCACCGTTCCCGGTCTGTACTGCCTCGGCGAAGCCAACTTCTCCGATCACGGTGCAAACCGCCTGGGTGCATCTGCACTCATGCAGGGCCTGGCCGATGGTTACTTCGTAATTCCTTACACGATCGGTAACTACCTGGCAGACGATATCCAGACCAAAGCTATTCCAACCAGCCACCCTGCGTTCGAAGAAGCGGAGAATAATGTGAAAGCAACACTGCAGCAGTTTATCAACATCAACGGTAAACACTCGGTAGACCACTTCCACAAGGCACTCGGTAAAATCATGTGGGATAAATGCGGTATGGCGCGTAACGAACAGGGACTGACAGAAGCCATCAAAGAAATTCAGGCACTGCGTGCAGAATTCTGGAAAGATGTGCGTGTTCCCGGTACGGTAGACGAATTCAACCTGGAGCTGGAGAAAGCTGGCCGTGTAGCCGACTTCCGGAACTGGGTGAGCTGATGTGCCGCGATGCCCTCAACCGTAAAGAATCCTGTGGTGGCCACTTCCGCGAGGAGTCACAAACACCGGACGGCGAGGCAAAACGCGACGATGAAAACTTCTCTTACGTAGCGGCATGGGAGTACAAAGGCGAAAGCAACTTCGAGCTGCACAAAGAAAAACTGGAGTTTGAAATTGTACATCCGACCCAGCGTAACTACAAATAATCAAGCTCTGATAAGGAAATAAAATTAGGCCGGATAACACCAGCCATCACATATAACGATTATAGTCATGAATCTTACTCTTAAAGTTTGGCGTCAGAAAAATGCGAATGACAAGGGGCACTTTGAGTCCTTCCCGGTGTCTGATGTGTCTAAAGACATGTCATTCCCGGAGATGTTCGACGTATTGAACGAGCGTTTGATCAATGAAGGGAAAGAACCCATCGCATTTGACCACGATTGCCGCGAAGGTATCTGTGGTATGTGCTCTATGTATATCAACGGCCGTGCACATGGTCCGTGGGACGAAACAACTACCTGCCAGCTGCATATGCGCGCCTATAACGATGGCGACACCATTACCGTAGAACCCTGGAGAGCGGGTGCTTTCCCGGTGATCAAAGATCTGGCGGTAGATCGTCGCTCGTTCGACCGCATCATTGAAGCAGGAGGGTACATTTCCGTAAACACGGGTAACGCGGTAGATGCGAATGCTATTCCCATCAACAAAACAGATGCGGATGCGGCGTTTGCAGCAGCAGCCTGTATCGGTTGCGGTGCCTGCGTAGCAGCTTGTAAAAACTCTTCGGCGATGCTGTTCGTTTCTGCGAAAGTATCTCAGCTGGCATTACTGCCACAGGGTCATCCGGAGCGTAAAGAGCGTGCGCTGAACATGGTTGCGCAGATGGATAAAGAAGGTTTTGGTAGCTGTACCAACACCGGTGCCTGTGAAGCGGAGTGTCCCAAAGGTATCTCGCTTACCAATATAGCCCGCCTCAACCGCGAATTTATCGGTGCAGGTTTCAGCAAAGAAGATTAATCATCCTGATAAAAGAGAAAGGCTCCGGGACCTCCCCGGGGCTTTTTTTATGTCCGGTAGCGCCATATGCTGGGTAATCGCTATATTTAACTATCCCAAAATTTGCTCTATGAGACATTACCACGTGGGGCTATTTGCCCTCGCAATTGCTGCATGTCAGCCTAAACAAGGTAAAAAAGCGGAAAATATGAATACGAACGAAGCATGGATTAATATTAAAGCGCCGCAGGCCGAGAAGATCCCGAAAGAGATGACTATTCACGGCGACAAGCGCATAGATGATTATTACTGGCTGAACGAAAGAGAAAATCCAAAGGTGATCGCTTATCTCGAGGCAGAAAACAAGTACCGGATACGGTGCTTGCATCCACCGCCGGATTACGCGAAAAGCTGTTCGATGAAATGAAGGCCAGGATCAAGGAAGAAGATGAAAGCGTGCCTTATTTCGAGAATGGCTATTACTATTACACCCGCTTCGAAAAGGGCCGGGAATACCCGATTTACTGCCGTAAAAAGGAGGGAGAAAAGTCAGCCGAAGAAGTGATGTTGAACGTGAACGAACTGGCGGCAGGCCACGAGTTTTACCAGCTGGCGCATTTCGAGGTGAGTCCCGACAATAAACTGGTGTTATTTGCCGTAGATACGGTGAGCCGCCGCCGTTATACCTTATATATCAAAAACCTGGAAACAGGGGAGATTTACAAGGATGCGATCCCAGATACTGATGGCGATGGCGTGTGGGCTGCGGACAATAAAACGATCTTCTTTACGCGTAAAAATCCCACTACGCTGCGTGCGGAAAAGATCTTCAAGTATAGGTTGGGCGAGGACCCTAAAAACATCAGACAGGTATATTTTGAAAAAGATGAAACCTTTGATGCGGGTGTGTATAAAACGAAATCGCGCAAGTATATCGTGATTTCGAGCAGCAGCACTTTGTCGGACGAGTATCGTATCCTGGATGCCAGCCAGCCGGACGGGGAATTTAAAGTCTTTCATCCCCGCGAAAAAGACATGTTGTACGACATTGATCACAAGGACGATAAATTTTACGTACGCACGAACTGGCAGGCAAAAAACTTCAGGTTGATGGAATGCCCGCTCGACAAAACCACCCGCGATAACTGGAAAGAAGTGCAACCGAACCGCGATGATGTGTTGCTCGAAGGCATAGAACTGTTCAAAGATTTCATGGTGCTGAGCGAGCGTAAATATGGCTTAACACAGGTGCGTGTGATCAACAGCAAAAACAACCAGGAATACTACCTCGATTTCGGGGAAGCGGCGTATGTGGCTTATCCTTCTGTAAACCCGGAGTTTAACACGAATGTATTGCGTTACAGCTATGCATCTATGACCACGCCCAATTCTACCTACGATTACAACATGGACACGAAAACGAAGGAATTGAAGAAGCGCCGGGGAAGTGCTGGGCGGCTACAGGCCAGAGGATTACGTGACCGAACGGATATATGCCACGGTGCGCGACAGCGTAAAAGTGCCTGTATCCATCGTGTATAAAAAAGGATTTGAGAAGAATGGGCAGGCGCCGTTGTTGCTGTATGGATACGGCTCTTACGGTGCTTCGATGGACCCTGGCTTCAGCAGTAACCGTATCAGCCTGTTGAACCGTGGTTTCGCCTTTGCGATTGCGCATATTCGCGGTGGTGAAGAAATGGGCCGGCAATGGTATGAAGATGGAAAGATGTTCAAAAAGAAGAACACATTTTATGATTTTATCGACTGTGCGGAATACCTGCTGAAAAACAAATATACCAGCAAAGAGCATCTCTATGCCATGGGCGGCAGTGCCGGCGGGTTGCTGATGGGCGCGGTGGTAAATATGCGCCCGGATTTATGGCGCGGTGTAATTGCAGCGGTGCCTTTCGTGGATGTAGTGACCACGATGCTGGACGAAAGCATCCCGCTTACGACAGGTGAATTTGACGAATGGGGTAATCCGAAAAATAAGGACAGCTACGAATATATGAAGTCCTATTCCCCCTACGATAACGTAGAGAAAAAGGCGTATCCGAATATGCTGGTGACGACTGGTTTGCATGATTCGCAGGTGCAGTATTTTGAGCCGGCGAAGTGGGTGGCGAAGTTGCGCGAAATGAAAACCGATCAGAACGTGCTGTTGATGCATACTAATATGGAAGCCGGCCATGGTGGCGCTTCGGGGAGGTTTAAGGCATTGAAGGACGTGGCGTTGCAGTATGGATTTTTGTTGTTTTTAGAAGGCATTAAAAAGTAGTTACATCACAAAAAATAAATGGAAGCCACTGTCCCGCACAGTGGCTTTCATGTTCCCCGCCTGCGGAGAAATCACCACCGTTCAGCCCGCCCTTCACAGGTAATTCCCACCGGCACGCCCTTTGTTCCCTTCTACGCGGCTAACCAAATCAGGCATATGAATTTCGTCAACGTAGAAACTTTCTGGAATAACCTCTTGGCATGGGCAGGCAGATTCGCTCCCACATTGATAGGGGCAATTATAGTATTGGTACTAGGCTTTTTGATCATCCGCTGGCTCGATCGTATCATGACCCGCATGATGACGCGCAGGGATACGCATAATTCCCTGCAAACCTTCCTCAAAAGTGTGGTCAGCATCGGTTTAAAGATTTTATTGATCATATCCGTGGCCGGTATGCTCGGCTTTCAAACCACTACGTTCGCCGCGGTAATCGCTGCCGCCGGCCTGGCTATTGGTCTGGCCTTACAGGGCAGCCTGGCGAACCTGGCCGGGGGCGTACTGATATTACTGTTCAAGCCGTTTAAAGTGGGCGACCTGGTCACTATACAGGGCATTACGGGCATTGTGAAGGAAATCCAGATATTCAGCACCATTCTGACCACTGGCGACGGTAAAGTGGCGATCCTGCCCAACGGGGCCGTGTCTAATGGCACCATTATCAACTCCAGCCGTAGCGGCCACCTCCGCATCGATGTAGTTGTTAAAATGTCGGCGAACGACAACTTTACCCGGGTGCGGGACATCATCAAAACTACCCTGGAACAGGATAAACGCATCAAAAACGATCCTCCGCCGGAGGTATCGATTATCGATTTCGACGGGGACTTCATGAACATATTTGTACGGCCGTTCGTGGATATGGAAGATTACTGGCCCGTTTATTACGATATTCACCAGAAAATACAACAGGCGCTGCTGGCCAATGGCATGAAAGCGCCGGTTAGTACTAAACTGGCGCCCCAGCAGGCCTGGTAATGACCATCAGTCTTGGTATTAGGTATTACTATTTTAAGGAATGTATTTGATGCGCCAACTAATTGGAAAGCTTCTAATCTATCCGTAACTTTGCGGCTTCAAAATTTGCAGTTTCAGCATGATCAGCGTAAGAAATGTATCATTGTCATACGGAAAAAGAGTTCTGTTCGACGAAGTAAACCTGAACTTTACCAAGGGTAACTGTTACGGCGTGATCGGCGCCAACGGGGCCGGTAAATCTACCTTCCTGAAGATCCTTTCAGGTGAAATTGAGCCTAATAAGGGCACGGTGGAAATTACCCCCGGTGAGCGCATGTCCGTGCTGAAGCAGAACCACTTTGAATTTGATGAGATCACCCTGCTCAACACGGTGCTCATGGGTAATAAAAAACTCTGGGAAATCGCAAAAGAGCGCGATGAAATATATGCCAAAGCCGACTTCACCGAAGAAGACGGTATGCGTGCAGGTGAACTGGAGGCCGAGTATGGCGAAATGGGCGGTTATACCGCCGAAAGCGATGCCGGTGTAATGCTGGGCGACCTGGGTGTGAAAGAGGAAATGCACAATGTGCTGATGAAAGATGTTCCCGGTTCGTTAAAAGTACGTGTACTCCTTGCACAGGCACTGTTCGGTAACCCGGACATCCTGCTGCTCGATGAGCCTACGAATGACCTGGACGTGGAAACCATCGGCTGGCTGGAGAACTTCCTGGCCGACTACCAGAATATCGTGATCGTGGTTTCCCACGACCGTCACTTCCTGGATGCCGTTTGTACGCACGTGGCCGATGTGGACCGCGCTAAAATCAAAATCTTCTCCGGTAACTATACTTTCTGGTACGAATCCAGCCAGTTGATTGCCCGTCAGCTTTCTGACAAAAACAAGAAGATGGAAGATAAGCGCAAAGACCTCATGGACTTCATCGCCCGGTTCAGCGCCAACGCCTCTAAAAGTAAACAGGCTACTTCCCGTAAAAAGGCTTTGGATAAACTGGTAATCGAAGAAATCGAACCTTCCAACCGTAAATATCCGGGTATCATCTTCAAGCAGCTGCGCGAAGTAGGTAACCAGATCCTGAACGTAGAGAAGCTGGAGAAATCTGTAGATGGCCGCCCATTGTTTAAAGACGTTACGTTCTCTGTGAACAAAGGCGATAAGATCGCTTTCCTGTCTAAAAACCATGTGATCCTGTCTACCTTCTTCGAAATTATCAATGGCGAAGACCAGGCAGATGGCGGTAAGTTCGAATGGGGTACCACGGTTACCAAAGCGTACCTGCCGAACGACAACTCCGAATTCTTCAAAAGCGACTACAACCTGATGGATTGGCTGCGCCAGTACGTTCCTCCGCATGTAACGGATGCGGACGAGCCTTTCCTGCGTGGGTTCCTTGGTAAAATGCTGTTCAGCGGCGACGATATCGCGAAAAAAACGACGGTATTGAGCGGTGGTGAAAAAGTGCGTTGCATGACTTCCCGCATGATGCTGCAGGACCCGAACGTGGTAATCCTCGATGAGCCGACCAACCACCGGACCTGGAAAGCATCCAGTCTTTCAACGAAAGCATGGTTAACTTTAAAGGTATTGTGTTGTTCACCACGCATGACCATACGTTCATGCAGTCGGTGGCCAACCGCATCATCGAAATTACACCGAAAGGTATTATCGACAGGCTCATGACGTTCGACGAGTACCTGGCCGACGATCGCGTGAAAGCACTGCGCGAAGAAATGTACGGCACCGGTGTAATGGCATAACGACAATAACAAGGCAAGCATAACAAATGAAAAAGGAGCTGTAAAAGGCTCCTTTTTCATTTGTCGTTATAAGTACGATTCTATCAGCTTTAGTTTGGAATGATCCAGCGGTTTGGTGATGTAAGCATTCAGTTCCGGTGTTTTGCGCACCTTTTCCATATCCGCTATGTTCAAAGAGGACGAGCACATGATAATCGGTACCTGTTCGCGCAGCTCGGGCTGCAGCTCACGGTAAGCCTCAATAAAATCCCATCCATTCATGCGTTGCATGTTCATATCCAGCAAGATAAGCCTGGGTAACTCTGCCGGCGCACCATTCAACTCCTCTATCGCTTCTTCCGCGCATAAAAAAGAAGTAATGGCCACGTCCCAGCCTTGCAATCCGAACATCTTTTTTACGATAAAGTGAAACACCTCATCGTCATCAATCACATACACACGCTTAGGCGCATTATTCATACGGTTAAAATACTTTACAGGAACACTTAGCAAACAAATTGTTGTATCAGGTCGTGCTTATTTTAATGGCCGGTAAACGCTTTCCAATGACCGGGTTAGTGAAAGTAGCATAGGTTAATTCCTGAATCCGGAACAAAGATTAACATTTTTTATTTATTTCATATGTAAATTTATTCGAATAACTTTTTATTAACAGGGCATCATGATAAGGTTGTGCAGGTAAATGTAGATGGGATAAGGGATTGGTCGCTGCCTTCAGGAATGTGGGCTGTGGATAAAAACTACACGGGCGGAAATAAAACAGGCTATCGCAAGATGCAATAGCCTGTTTTTGCTTGCCGGATTAAATTTCTTATCTAGAAAATGCCGCCTTTTTTCAGCGTCACTTTACCGGAACCGATTTTGTAACCGTCGTGGTAAATTTCTACCGCGTAGTCACCTATTTTGAAGTCGGAGTTTTGTTTCCAGTCCATGGATACCAGCTGTTTTTCACCGGTGGTGTACGACACGCTTTTCTTCACCGTGTACAGTTTTTCGGTACCATCTTCCAGCGTGAAACGACCGGAGCCCAGTGCTTCCACTGCCAGCGGAGAACCGTCGGGGGCAGTGATGGCAACGTAAATTTCTTTGGTGCCGCTGGGCGCAATGCGGTTATCATCCAGGTCGAAAGAAACGCGCATCATATCTGCACGTTTGGCTTTGGAAGTTTCTACTTCCTTGCCGTTCTTTTTCAGGTTGATAGGCAGGAGTTTGATGTTGGAGGCATGCAGTACAGAACCCAGGTCCACCTTACGGTTCAGGCTATCTTTAATGATGCCTACGGAGTCTCTTTCTTTACGTGCATAATCTCTTTCGCCGGTGATCACGATCTTCTCACCTTCCAGTCTTTCAATGGTCGCTTTGTAGTTTTCAACGCTGGATTTCAGCTGTTCGATGAGCCTGCGGGCTTCCGCCAGTTCGGCCTGGGTAGCGTTTTTGTTAGAGAGGATGGAGGAGATGCGCGCTTTCATGTCAGACAGTTCTTTATCCTTGGTTTTCACCAGGCTGTCCATGCGGCTGTTTTCTGTTACCAGGTCGTCGAGGCGCGCATTGGTGGCCTCAAATTCCTGTTGCAGTTCGTTGCGGGCAGTAGAAACGGAGTCGTATGCTACGTCTTTCTGCGCCAGCACTTCACGGCTTTTATTGTTAGCATACCACATGTATCCCCATGTGCCTACCAACGCGGCGATCAATACGCCATAAATGATGCCGTTTTTACTGTTGCTCTTAGGTTTTTCAGGTCCGGTCGGATTAGGCGTACCGGTATTAAAGGTGTTTTCCGCCATAGTGTTGTCGTTTTTATTTTTGATTGTTATATGGGTAAAATTTTCTTGATTTTTGTGACTCAGATTTAACTGGTCATTTTTAAACGCTTCCTATCGTGCTTCAAAACGTCGCCCTCGATCAATTGTTACTGCTTGATATAGAAACCGTGCCTTTGGAGGCCGATTATGATCACCTCCCGGAAGAGATGAAAGCGCTCTGGAGTGAGAAGATTACAAAAACTTTGCCAGATTCGGTTAATGGGCCTGAAACCTTTGCTGACAGGGCAGGAATCTATGCCGAATTCGGTAAAATCGTTTGTATTTCCGTCGGCCTTTTCTATATCGAAAATGGATCTTATCACCTTCGTATCAAGTCGTTTTTTAATGATGATGAAACAGTTGTACTAACAGAATTCTTAGAATTGATAAATAAACTTTATGCAAAATATCAAAGAATTCTGTTATGTGGGCATAATATAAAGGAATTTGATATTCCCTATATTTGCCGCCGCGCCATGATCAAAGGGCTTAACCTGCCTATTCCCTTACAGGTCAATAACTTCAAACCATGGGAGCAGCCGGTGATAGATACGATGCAGATCTGGCGCTTCGGCGACTTCAGGAATTATACGTCCCTGAAGCTACTGGCCGCCGTTATGGGCATACCTACGCCGAAAGATGATATCGACGGCAGCATGGTGGCGCAGGTATACTGGCAGGAACAAAACCTGCCCCGCATCGCTGCTTACTGCCAGAAGGATGTGCTCACCGTAGCCCAGCTCATACTCAAATTTAAAGGTCTGCCTATCTTAAAAGAAGAAGAAGTAGACTTCGTAAAATATTAAAGCATGGAATACCAGGATATTATAAAAGATTGGAAACAGAAGAAATTCCGTCCGCTCTACTGGCTGGAAGGAGAAGAGGAGTTTTTATAGACCAGGTGGTGAACTATGCCGAGCATCATTTGCTCGACGAAGGCGAACGCGGTTTCAACCTTACTGTATTATACGGTAAGGATACCGACTGGGCGACTGTCATCAACAACTGCCGCCGTTATCCCATGTTCGCCGAAAAACAGGTGGTGATCCTCAAAGAGGCGCAGGCCATGCGCGACCTCCTGAAACTGGAGCCCTATATCGATCAGCCGCTGGAGTCCACCATTTTCGTGGTGGCGCATAAGCAGGGAAAAATCGACGGGCGCTCTAAAATGGCCAAACTGATCAAGGAGAAAGGCGTCATGTTATCTACCAAAAAAATGTACGATAACCAGCTGCCTGCCTGGGTAGAAGCCTTCGTACACGGCAAGGGGCTGTCTATCACCCAAAAGGCATGCATCCTGCTGGTAGATCATATTGGCAACGATCTTTCCCGCATTGCCAATGAAATAGATAAACTGCTGGTAAACCTGCCTGCCCAAAAGAAAATTGACGAATCGGATATCGAAAAGTATGTAGGCATCAGCAAGGAGTATAATGTGTTTGAGCTGCAGAACGCTGTAGGCGTGAAAGATATGGCCAAGGTTATGCGCATCGTAAAGTACTTCGGTGCCAATCCCAAGGCATCGCCTATACAAATGACCATCCCGGCATTGTATAACTACTTCGCAAAAATCAACCTGGTATTCGGTATTAAAGGAGGGGAGAAGGAAATAGCTTCCGCGCTGGGCGTACATCCTTTCTTTGTAAAAGATTATATAGCGGCGGCCACCAAATATGGCGCGGCCGATACCGAAAGGGCCATCTTGTTACTGCAGCAGTACAACCTGCGCAGTATTGGTATTGGTGACAGTGGGGTAGAGGATGCGGAGTTGCTGAAGGAGCTGTTGTTCCGCATCATGGCGCGGGCTTAAGTATTTCCCGTGCCCTGGCCGTATCATGGTGCATCTGTTTTACCAGGTCGTCGATGTTGTCAAACTTCATATCGGCCCGCAGGTATTCGATAAACTGCACGGTAATCGGCTGCCCGTAAATCTCTTCGTTAAAATCCGTGATAAATACCTCTATTCGCAGCTCTTTGCCGTTAAACGTAGGCCGGTAGCCGATGTTCAGCGCCCCGTTCCATTGTCCGGATGCCAGCGCCACCCGCACGGCGTATACACCCTGCG
Source organism: Chitinophaga sedimenti (assembly GCF_023156195.1). Taxonomy (GTDB): domain Bacteria; phylum Bacteroidota; class Bacteroidia; order Chitinophagales; family Chitinophagaceae; genus Chitinophaga; species Chitinophaga sedimenti. The sequence continues at coordinate 3,309,920 of NZ_JAKUKA010000001.1, read as the reverse complement.
CCGGTACCAGTTTCCGTGTATCATGTAATGCAATGTTAGCAGTAGGAAAGCCCAGCTGCCGCCCCATCTTATCGCCATGCACCACGGTGCCGTTCAAGAAGTAGGGATAACCCAGCAACTCGTTGGCCAGCAACACTTCTCCGGCTAATAAGCTATTGCGGATCTTGGTGCTGCTTACCGTTAAATCATGCACCACCTGCTGCGGAATTTCCAGCAGTTCGAAGCCGAACTTGTGTTGCTCCACTTCCAGCAAAGCCAGTCCCCCTCGCGGTTATGCCCGAAGCGGTGATCATATCCAATAATAATTGTATGCGGATTAAATCGTTTGATGAGGAACGCTTCGAGGTATTCAGTAGCTGATAATTGAGAAAATTCCTTTGTAAACGGCACTACCACCAGGTGGTCTATACCCTGTAACGCCGGGAGCTTTACTTTTTCGTCGAGTGTGGTCAGCAGGTGTACGGGCGCCTTTTCGGGTGCGAGTACTTCGCGGGGGTGCGGGTCGAACGTAACAATTACTTTTTCGCCGTTACAGGCCGTGGCCGCCTGCTCCAGCTGCCGGAGGATGTGGCGGTGGCCCAGGTGTACGCCGTCGAAGGTGCCGATGGTGATCACGGCATTACGGAATTCCGGAAGTTGCTCTAAGTCTCTGTGAACCTGCATAAATAGTTAATCGTAACGTCAAATGCCGTGCAAATCTAAACGATTTAAGGTTAAAATCTTTTACTTTTGCAGTTCCTGTCATGGCAAAGGGGCCGCGGCAGTCAAATGTAATTATCTACAAGTGGACCAGAACCTTTACGCCAAACGCGGTGTGTCAGCCGGAAAGGAAGATGTGCACAACGCCATCAAGAATATCGATAAGGGATTATTCCCGAAAGCATTCTGTAAGATCGTGCCCGATATTCTCGGCGGTGATCCGGAGTGGTGCAATATCATGCATGCCGATGGCGCAGGCACTAAATCTTCCCTCGCCTACATTTACTGGAAAGAAACCGGTGATATCAGCGTATGGAAGGGTATTGCGCAGGACGCCATCATCATGAACACCGACGACCTCCTTTGCGTGGGCGCTACTGATAACATCCTGGTATCGTCTACCATTGGCCGTAATAAAAACCTCGTGCCCGGTGAAGTGATCGCCGCCATCATTAACGGTACCGAAGAAATCCTCGAAGAGCTTCGTTCCTATGGCATCGGTATTTACTCCACCGGCGGCGAAACCGCGGATGTGGGCGACCTCGTACGCACCATCATCGTGGATTCTACGGTGACCTGCCGCATGAAACGCGCCGACATCATTTCCAATCATACCATTCAGGCTGGTGACGTAGTAGTAGGACTTTCCTCCAGCGGCATTGCCAGCTACGAAAAAGAATATAACGGCGGCTGGGCTCCAACGGCCTTACCTCTGCCCGCCACGATGTATTTAACAAAACCATCGCGACGAAGTTCCCCGAGAGCTTCGATCCGGGCATCCCTTCCGAAGTGGTGTTCAGCGGCAGCAAAACCTCACGGATAACATAGACGTGCCAGGTTTCGGCAATATCCACGCCGGTAAACTGGTGCTGTCGCCCACGCGCACGTATGCGCCGGTGATCAAGAAAATACTGGAAGCTCACCGTCCGCAGGTGCACGGCATGGTGCATTGCAGCGGTGGTGCGCAAACCAAAGTATTACACTTCATCGATAACCTGCATGTGATCAAAGACAACCTGTTCCCGATCCCGCCGCTGTTCCGCCTTATCCAGAGCAATCCGGCACCAGCTGGAGGGAAATGTACCGTGTGTTTAACATGGGCCACCGCATGGAGCTGTATGTACCGGAAAGCGTCGCGGCAGATATTATCGCGATCTCCAAAAGCTTCAATATCGACGCGCAGATCGTTGGCCGGGTGACGGAAAGTCCTGCTAAAAAAGTAACGGTGAAAAGCGAGTTCGGCGAGTTCATCTACGAATAAATAATTCCCTGCATAAAGTGGAGCCCCGTGTTGCCGGGGCTTTTTTCATTTTACCAATGGTTGATTTTCTTTTCAGCCGCCATGCTGTTTTCTGTCAGCGTTTTTCCACCAGGGAAAGGGCAGGGAAAGGGCAGTTAAAGGGCAGGCAAAGGGCAAGGGTCTATACTGGCTTGTGTTTGACTGGCCTCATTCTTCGGAGATGCCTGGTTTTACTATGGTTTCGGCTAGTTGAAAAACGCCCTTTTCAGCAAGGATCCTTATAGGATCCATATAAAAGGCCCCCGGATAGTCCAGGGGGCCTGTGTATACAAGGTACGAATATATGCTAATCCTGTAAAGTAAACCTGATCGGCAGGTTAAATGCTACCGCCACATCCTTGCCGCCCTGCTGGCCCGGATTCCACTTGTCCATGCTCCTTACGACCCTGATGGCTTCTTCTTCCGTGCCATAACCCTTCTTTGGGCCAATTGTATTAATATCGGTAAGACTGCCGTCTTTTGCACCACGAAACTCACGAATACGGTGCCCGATGAGCCTTTTTCAACAGCATCATGCGGGTAACGTATGTTTTTTGACAGGTATTTGTGCAGTTCAGATTCGCCGCCGGGATATTTAGGTGGTTGTTGTACAAATGTGTATACTTCATTTGCGTCCTGTTTAGGCGCCGCTGTAGTAGTCGTTTGCTGTTTGGGCTTCGTTTCTTTCTGGAGCTGGAACTTCACCGGCAGGTTAAACTGCACGGATACCGTCTGGCCGTTTTGTCTGCCCGGTTCCCACTTCGGCATACCTTTTACCACGCGCATCGCTTCTTCTTCCAGTCCGCCGCCGCGGGGTTTACCCACCGTATTTACTTCGGTGATATTGCCCTGCTCGTCTACCACGAACGTTACGAACACCGTACCGGTGATGTTGCCCTTTACGGCAGCGTGGGGGTAGCGGATGTTACGCGCCATGTAGCGGTTCAGTTCCTGCGTACCGCCCGGGTACTTGGGTGGCTGCTCTACAAAGGTAAATACCTCTTTTTTCTTTGCGGGCTCCTGTGGCTCGTCTTCAGGTGCATAGTCGCCTTCGGCGCCGTAACCTACTACCACTACTTCGCCCACTTCTTTAGTCTCCCGTTCCAGTTGTATCAATATATTCGAAGTCCCTTTCTTCAGCGGAATTTCGCGGGTAACGAACCCGATAGAAGATACCACGATCGTAGCGTTGTCGGGCAGGCCGTCCAGAGAAAAGCTGCCATTCGATTCGCTGATCGTACCGCTTTGCGTGCCTTTAACAAGAATGGTGGCGTTCTTCACCGGTTTGCCGCTTTTGCTGCTGACTACACCTTCCAGCTTGTCGCCGTTTACTGCAACGAACGTTGGTTTTGCTGCTTCCACTTTCTTCATAGCGGTAGAAGAAAAGGCGGGTTGTACGGGCGTTTCCTGCACCTGGGCTACTGCAACCGGTTTAGGTGCGGGGGTGAGGGCGGCTTTCAGGTCCGCAATATCATTTTTGTCTACCACAAACGAAAGGGACGCAAAAATCACCGCGCCCAATGGCAGGATCATCACTCTCCGCAGATAGCTGAACTTGGGTTGTTTGGATTGCGTAAGCATAATAATTCTTCTTTTGATCGGTGGGTGGAAAAAATTATTGGTCAGCGTGAACTGTGCGTTACCCATCGCCATCTGCAGTATGGTCCGGGCGTATGCGGCCACCTGGCCATTGGCCGAGGCTTTTTGTCCGCAATAAATTCATGTATCAGCGCCAGTTCGCGTTTCATCAAGTGGAAAAACGGGTTAATCCAGCAAAAGGCCGTAATCACTTCCAGCAATAACTTGTCTATGCTGTGTTTTTCGGTGAGATGCGCGAGTTCGTGTTGCAGGATTTGCTGTCCCTCCGGACTTTCCAGCCGCGTTTCCCTGTTCCAGAAAATGTAGCGGAAGAAGGAGAAGGGCGACATCACCTTTTCGGACACCACGAACCAGTAAGGCTTTACATACTGCACGGGATTGTTGCGCACGATAGACATGATCTTCCAGCAGCTCCGGCAATGCGGATCAGCAAAAAGGCGAGGATCAGCAGGTACAGCAGGCTGCTCCAGTCGAACAGGTCCATCTTTTTAGCCGTGGGCAATACCGTTTCGCGGAGAATAACCAGTTGTGAAGTATAGGCATATACGGTAGACGCGGATTCTTCTTCCATAAACGGCAGCCGGATACGCAACAGCGGCAGGGCCAGCGAGAGCAACGTGGATAATAGCAGGTAATAGCGGTTCCACTGGTGGAATTTATTATTCCGCAGGGCTACATAATAATAACCGTACAGGATGCCGGAACAGGCGATCACCTTTATCAAGTATACCATAAAGGGTGTCATGGCTCATCAGTTTTTAGTGTCCTTGATCTTTTTCAACAGGCTTTCCAGTTCGTTGATGCTTAAATCTTTCTCTTTCACGAAAAAAGAAACCATGTTGGTGAATGATCCTTCGAAGTATCCCTTCACAAACGTTTTCATGGTCCGGCTGCTGTACTCGTCCTTCGATATCAGGGCGAAGTACTGGTGCGACTTGCCGTATGCTTTAAAATTGGCAAAACCTTTATCTACCAGTATCTTTACCAGGGTAGACACGGTATTATAGTGCGGCTTGGGTTCCGGCAGCTCGTCGATGATGTCTTTCACGAACGAGGGGCCGAGTTTCCATAACGCGTGCATAATCTGTTCTTCGGCTTTAGTCAATGTTTTCATGTTGCTCACTATTTTTGAAAGGTGGTTATCTATAACAAATATAGAACTATGCCTTTAGTTTTCAAACTTAATTTTTAGTTGTAAAAAATACCTTGGCAGACAAATACTTATTTTTTAAATAGTTATTTTTGTTGAACTAAACCCAATATTCAAACGAGATGATGGCCGATCAACCCATAGTACAACTGACCAATGCGAATATATATCAGGGTAACTCCCTGATCCTTTCCGACGTGAACATCACCATCAACAGGGGCGAGTTTGTGTACCTGATCGGTAAAACCGGTACGGGCAAAAGCAGCCTGTTAAAAACCCTGTATGGCGATCTGGCGCTCCGCGAGGGCATGGGGCAGGTAGTGGGATTTGATCTGAAGAAGATGGACTGGAAGAAGGTTCCTTACCTGCGCCGCAACCTGGGCGTGGTGTTCCGGACTTCCAGCTGCTGACGGACCGTAACGTGCACGATAACCTGAAGTTTGCGCTCAAGGCAACGGGTTGGCAGGACCAGAAGCAGATGGAGGAGAAGATCAATGATGTGTTGGATAAAGTAGGGCTTAAGACCAAGGGTTTTAAAATGCCTTATGAGTTGTCGGGCGGTGAGCAGCAGCGTGTGGATATTGCGCGTGCCTTGCTTAACTCTCCCAAACTGATACTGGCGGATGAGCCTACCGGTAACCTGGACCCCGAAACATCGGACGGTATTATGCAGCTGTTGTTCCGCATCTGCCGCGAAGATGGTACGGCGCTGGTAATGGCTACGCATGACTATATCGTATTGCAGAAATTCCCTTCCAGGGTGCTGCGTACAGAAAACGGGCAGGTGGTGGATAACGCTGCTGTTAACTTTGCATAAACAAATACTCATATAACTAAAACGCTGGTTCGCTGTTTCTTGTAAGTTGTTAATAATGAGTGGGTTTCATAAATTTGGAACTTGAATTATATCTTCTTACCTTTGCACCGGAAAAATAGCGACTAATTAAATTATTATTTATTACAAGATGTCTTACTTAACTGTAGAAAAGAAAGCTAACATTTTTAAAGAGTTCGGTGGTAGCGAAAAAATACCGGTTCTGTAGAAGCACAGATCGCGCTGCTGACAGAGCGTATCACTAGCATTTCTGCTCACCTGAAGCAAAATAAAAAAAGATTTCTCCACACACCGCGGCCTGATGAAAATGGTAGGTCAGAGAAAGCGTTTGCTCTCTTACCTGTCTAAAACCAACCTCGGCGGCTATCGTGCCCTGATCGAGAAGTTAGGTATCAGAAAGTAATCTGGATCTTATTATAGTACTATTCCCAACTTATTAATAGTTGGGAATAGTTTTTTTGTATGTGTACCTTTTAACTCTCATCATTTATGAATCTCACACCTACTTCGGTTAAATTTGATATAGGTGATGGTCGTATTGTGACCATTGAAACGGGCAAACTGGCCCGTCAGGCCGATGGTGCGGTAACGGTTCGCCTGGGGAATGCTGTTCTGCTGGCTACTGTGGTGGCTTCCAAGGAGCCCAAACCCGGCCAATCCTTCTTCCCATTAACGGTGGATTATAATGAGAAATTCGCCTCCGCGGGCCGTATTCCTGGCTCATTCTTCAAACGCGAAGGCCGCCTCTCCGATTATGAAGTACTGATATCTCGTTTGATCGATCGCGCATTGCGCCCTTTGTTCCCCGACGATTATCTCTGCGAAGTGCAGGTACTGGTAACCCTGATTTCTTCTGACAATGAAGTGGTTCCTGATGCACTGGCCTGCCTTGCTGCATCTGCCGCGCTCGCAGTATCTGATGTGCCCATCCAGGAAATTATTTCCGAAGTACGCGTTGCCCGCATCGATGGTAAGTACGTGATCAACCCCAACCGTACCGACCTCGCCCGTGCAGACATGGACTTTATCGTGGGCGCCACTGAAAAGAACATCATGATGGTGGAAGGCGAAAGCAAGGAATGTAGCGAAGACGATATGATCGCCGCTATTGAAGCTGCTCACGCTGCTATCCGCGTACAGGTGAAAGCGCAGGAAGAACTGCGTGACCTGGTGAATGCCGGCACCAAACGCGAATACACCAAACCATACGCTAACGAGGAACTGAAAGCTAAAATCGTAGCATTTGCTTCAGAGAAAATCCTGAACGTAGCAAAATCCGCCCTCAGCAAACACGATCGCAGCGATGCTTTCTCCGCTATCGGTAAAGAACTCACCGAATTCCTCGGTGAAGAACTGCCGGACGAAGACAAGCCGCTGGTAGGTAAATACCTGCACGATGTGGAAAAAGAAGTGATCCGTAACATGATCCTGGACCAGAAAACCCGTCTCGATGGCCGTAGCCTCGACCAGGTACGTCCTTTGGCCATGGAAACTGATTACCTGCCTTCTCCGCACGGTTCGGCCCTGTTTACCCGTGGTGAAACACAGTCACTGACTACTGTTACCCTGGGTACGCCGGAAGACGAACTGCTGATCGAAAGCGCTGCAGTGTCTAACTATGTTAAATTCATTCTGCACTATAACTTCCCTCCGTTCTCTACCGGTGAAGTAAAACCAATGCGCGGCCCCGGCCGTCGCGAGGTGGGTCACGGTAACCTGGCCATGCGTTCCCTGAGAATCATGATGCCGGGTGCGGATTACGCTTACACCGTAAGGGTAGTTTCCGATATCCTTGAGTCGAATGGTTCTTCTTCCATGGCTACCGTTTGTGCCGGTTCACTGGCGCTGATGGATGCGGGTGTGCCTTTACCTAAACACATCTCCGGTGTGGCAATGGGCCTTATCTCCCGTTCTTCCGACGGTGCCTGGGCGGTACTGACAGACATCCTGGGTGATGAAGACCACCTCGGTGACATGGACTTTAAAGTAACCGGTACCCGCGATGGTATCTGCGGTATCCAGATGGATATTAAAGTAGATGGCCTGAGCATGGATGTAATGCGTAAAGCGCTGGAACAAGCCCGCGCTGGTCGTCTGCATATCCTGGACGCCATGTACGAAGCACAACCAGCTTACCGTCCTGAGCCTAAACCACAGGCTCCGCGTATGGAAAAACTGATCATCGATCGCGAATTCATCGGCGCCGTAATCGGACCCGGTGGTAAAGTGATCCGGAGATCCAGCGCGAAACCAGTACTACGATCAACATCGAAGAAGTTGGTGAAAAAGGCGAAGTAAGCATCTTCTCTACACAGAAAGAAAACCTGGACAAAGCACTCGCCTGGATCAAAGGCATCGTGTCTGTTCCGGAAGTAGGCGAAGTATACGAATCTACCGTTAAGTCAATCATGCCTTATGGCGCGTTCGTAGAGTTCCTGCCTGGTAAACAAGGCCTGCTGCACATTTCCGAAGTTTCCTGGAAACGCCTGGAAACAATGGAAGGTGTACTGTCTGAAGGCGAAAAAGTGAAGGTGAAACTCACCGGCACCGATCCTAAAACCGGCAAGTTCAAACTGAGCCGCAAAGTACTGATGCCAAAACCTGAAGGCTATGTAGAACGCGAAGAGCGCGAAGACCGTGGTGACCGCGGCGATCGTGGCGACCGTCGTGATCGTGGCGACCGTGGTGGTGACCGCGGCAGGGGTGGTGACCGTCGCGGCTTTGGTGATCGCGGTGGCGACCGTGGCTTCAATGATCGTGGCGATCGCGGTGGCGACCGTGGCCCCCGCAATGGTCAGGAAGGTCAGGGTGGACAGGAAGGTCAGCCGATGAAATTCGACGACCAGGAATAGTCATAACTTACCAACAATACCGAAAGGGCAGGCCTTAACAGCCTGCCCTTTTTCATTGGCCTGCCCCGGAATAAAAAAGAAGGACCGGCAAAAGCCAGCCCCTCTCTTAATCTAAATTATACTATGGCAAATAGTACGTAGATTAGCCAGCCGTCGCCGGCATTGCCATCGTCATGGCAACTAGTTTAAATAGGTGATCATGCCATTGCGTTTCTCCGCGGCGCTTTTATAAAATGCTTTCATTACTTCGAAATTGTTGCTCAGGTAATCAAATGCCTCTTCACCATCTTCCCACATGCGCGGATAAATTTTAAGTGTGCTCATTTGTCCCGGGTCAAAACGCTTCCGCAGTTCATCGGCCGTGATTCGCTCCAGGCGTGAATATACATCCCGTACCTGCGTTGGCGTGAGATAGTGGGCAGGGCCCAGTCCCAGATCTTGTTTTTCGTCGATGATCTGCCCGCTGAACAGTGCCTGCGCCAGTTGCTGTTCCGCCTTTTCAATATCCATGATGCCATAACCCGTAAGCAGGTAAAGCAGCCCGTCCCAGGCTTTATCGAGGTCCACATGGCCGTTGTAATCGGCTTCCTTTTCGCTAAGCCGCAGTTCCAGCAGACCCGGATTTTTGAGGATAGCGTCAAGCTCGCCGGCGCCCACCTGCAGCAGGTTAATGATCATGCCCATTGGAGAATGTTTAGTAAAAAATTGTCTTAGCGTTTGGCGGAAAACTGCTCCATAAAAAATTCACTTTCTTTCCAGATCACTTTACCGGTAGTCGACTTATAAATGCGGAACGTTTTGCCGTCAATATCTTCATAAAATATCTGGTACTTCTGTGCGGGCAGCTTGCCTTTTTCGGTCACCTTAATACGACCATATTGCAGCAGGTCGGGAATTATTTCGTCGAGGTAAGGCATTAATATGCCCTCATCTTCTGCCCAGAACAACGTAAAGCGGGCCACGTCGTATGCGAGCATATTGCTGCGTGAAGTGTTCCAGAACTTGTTGACGAGATTATAATGTGTGCGTACGTCCTGCGGCTTTAATGGCGAAAACTGGATGTTGCGGTAAACACCGTGGTCATATTTCTTTTCTTTTAGAACGGTGTCCAGCGTTTTCAGATAATCGTCCACGTCAGACTTCTGGATGGTAAGCACAAAGGTGCGGGTGGTGTAGGTGAGTGTATCGGCGGTTTCCTGCGGTTCTACCTTTATTTCCCGCTGTGCGTGCGCCGCGGAAAAGCAGAGCACACCCAGGCAGAGGCTCATGAGCTTTTTCATAGGATATCGGTTAATTTAGGAACTCAAATATAATAATATGTATTTATATGTTTGTGTTTTCGGGGCGAGTATTTTTAAGGTTAATTTACTATTGATAAAGAACTCATTATAAGTCTATCAACATATAATGGAAGTTCGCATACTTGACTTGCATGCATAATTTGTTATCTTTGCACCTATCATGTCGCATATCGCAATAACCATATCATTGCCGGAGGAGCTGAAAGACATACTGATAGCACAATTGGCAGATGCATCATACGAAGGGTTCGAGGAAACGCACGAGCAATTAGTGGCTTATATTCCGGTGGATAAATTTGATGAGCAGGCATTACAGGCCGTTCTGGCCCAACACACACTGAACTACACCAAAGAGACTATTGCCAATACGAACTGGAACGCCGTATGGGAAAGTAATTTCGAACCGGTACTGGTCGACGACTTCTGCGGCATCCGCGCCGATTTTCACGCGCCCATGGGGCAACAAGTGCAACATGAGATCGTGATTACGCCGAAGATGTCGTTTGGCACCGGGCACCACGCCACCACGTTTTCCATGATCCGGCTGATGCGGGATATTTCGTTTACAGGTAAAACCGTATTTGACTTCGGCACCGGTACCGGCATCCCGGCCATACTGGCAGAGCGTTTGGGGGCGGAGCGGGCAGACGGGATAGACAACGACGAGTGGGCAGTGAATAACGCTATAGAGAACGTAGCAACCAATGGCAGTACCAGGGTGAAGGTGTGGCAGGCAGACAGCCCGGAGGGGGTAACGGGGCCGTACGATATTGTACTGGCGAACATTAACCGCAACATCTTACTGCGCTTCATGAAAGATATGCGCAGGTTATTACAAACAGACGGGCTTTTAATATTGAGCGGCATATTAACTGAAGACGAACCTGTTATAACAGACGCAGCAGTGGCTAACGGTTTCAGCTTTGAGCGTAAAGCGCAGAAAGAGAACTGGTTAGCGATGCAATTTAAGGCGAAGAATAACTAATGTAGATTAAATAGTATATCTAATGATCTGATTGATTATTGATTATATTAAAAAAATCTTAACTTTTCGCTTCTTTTTAACAACTAATTTACTATCTTAGCACTCTAACTTATTGTTGATGACAGAATTATTGCTTTTAATATGCGCCTACCTGATAGGCTCCATCGCTACTGCCGTGTGGGTTAGTAAAGGGGTTTTCGGTATCGACATCCGTGAGCACGGGAGCGGTAATGCCGGCGCTACCAACACATTCCGCGTACTGGGTCCTAAAGCCGGTACCTTCGTAATGGTGGTGGACATGTTGAAAGGTATCCTCGCCATTAAACTTTCCCTCTTAATTCCATACTACCAGCAACCTGATAATCTTACACAACTCGTGAACCTGCAAATTGGCCTGGGCCTCGCTGCGGTATTAGGACACGTGTTCCCGATATGGGCCGGTTTCCGTGGCGGTAAAGGCATCGCTACCCTGTTTGGCATGGTGCTGGCCATTCAACCCTGGGTGGCGCTGAGCTGCGTAGGTGTATTTCTGTTGATCCTCTTTTTAACAAGATATGTATCACTGAGCTCTATCATTGCGAGCATTGCGTTCCCCGTATTGATCCTCTTCATCTTTAAGGAAGAAGAACTGTACTACCGCATATTCGCTATTGCCGTAGCGCTGATGGTGGTATTAACACACCAGAAAAATATTGCCCGCCTGCTTACAGGTACCGAGAGCAAAGTTCCCCTCTTTAAAAACCGCAGAGGTCTCCGCCGCCGCCGCGACGAAGAATAAAGCATTACTACATACGGGTAAAAGGGTTTGGCATAAATTGTGCGTCTCTTTTAAAAGAAATTGAGTTAATCCAACATACCTGTGTTGGATTAATTTATTTTTGCGCACCTTATGATCTATAAACTAACATCAATGAAAAAAGCATCGCTTGTATTCATAGCTGGAGCAAGTCTTTTAGCAGCATGTGCCCGTGTGCCGATTACCGGCAGAAAGCAGTTGAACCTCATCCCGGAAGCTACTATGCAGAGCATGGCGCTTACCGAGTACAAATCATTCCTTTCAACGAACAAAACCGTGGCTGCCTCTGCCAGCAAAGATGCGGAGATGGTGCAGCGTGTTGGTAAGCGTATTGCTGCCGCAGTAACGACTTATCTTACCCAACAAGGGCATGGTAACGAATTAGCGGGCTACCAGTGGGAATTTAACCTGGTGCAGGACAACCAGGTGAATGCCTGGTGTATGCCCGGAGGTAAAGTTGTTGTGTACACCGGCCTGTTACCGGTAACTAAAAATGAAACCGCGCTGGCTTGTGTAATGGGCCACGAAATTGCGCACGCCATTGCGCGCCATGGTAACGAGCGTATGAGCCAGAGTATGGTGGCGCAAGGTATTCAGGTGGCAGGTTCTGTAGCGTTGAGCAAAAACGCACAGGCGCAGAATATCTTCTTACAGGCTTTCAACATTGGCGGTCCCCTGGGACTGAACGCTTACTCCCGCCAGAACGAGCTGGAAGCAGATGGTTTGGGCCTGGTGTTTATGGCGCTGGCTGGTTACAACCCCAACGAAGCCGTGGGTTTCTGGGAGCGTATGGCGGCAGCTTCTGGTGGCAGCAAACCACCCGAGATCCTGAGTACGCACCCGAGCGACGAAAGACGTATTTCCGAAATTAAGCGCCTGCTGCCTCAGGCAATGAAATATTATAAGCCACAGAGCTAATTTTTGTCCGGGCATTTAAATCTGCCGAAAAAGGGGAACATGTTCATAACATGTTCCCCTTTTTATGATTTTAAGGTTGTTTTTAAGGCGCTACGATCAAAGATAGGTTCGTGAGTTCGCTGTGCTTGTAATCGTCTTTTTCGTGCAGAAAACACTTACCCAGCTCCTCCAGCAGGAACTGGATGATCCGTTTGTTCGACTGCGGCCGGTAATAGGACGGCAGCGGATGCACGGCTACCCGGCGGAAGTACGTTTCCACGTCCTGCTGTGTATAAATCTGCCCCTGTATGGGATCGATGAAGAACAGGATGCGGAAATCATCATTTTCCGGGCTGGAAAAGTCGTAGAAGGTGTCGTAGTACGCGAGAATGAACTGCCGTGGAATGTTTACCGCGTACACAGGCAGGTCCAGCATGGCGCAAAGGGCCTGGTAGATGATGCCGTTGGTGATCGGGTTTCCCTTTTTACTTTCGATCACCTGGTTCATGAAGAACTGGTTCTTTCGCTGGTAGGAAATTTCCTCGCCTTTAAGTCCGAAGTAATTATAGATCATGCTGTTCAGCACATTGATCTGTTCCAGCGGGGTAAGGTAGTTATTCAGTTCGAGCCAGATGTTTCGTTTGATGCGTTCTATTTCCGAGATGATGGGCGCAGGGCTCAGGTCCGGGAATTGATAGCGGGCGGTGAGGATGGCGCCTTTCATGAGATCCGGCTTATCGTTGCCGGCCCAGTCGGTCAGCGCATCCTGGAGGTCCATATAGTGAACGCGGTGGATGAGCATTTCGATCCTTTCCTGTATACCTTCGTCGAGCGTAGTTTCCCAAAGGTGTTCCAGGTTGGGTATGATTTCCTTTCCGAACAGCAGTATCTTGTTGGCCACTGTATCGTACACCTCCTGATCGGGATCGTCCGGGAGGTGGAACAGGGCGTTTATTTCTTTGGTTTCACGCATGCGTTCGTCGTTGATGATGGTTTACTATAAACTGTTGGCAGGTGAAGGGCCGGTCCTGTTGCGTTTATAACAGCCATGAACAACTTCAACTATCAACTATTCCGATTTCTTCTTGCGGCCTGCTGCGGCTTTTTTCTTAGGTGGATTCGCCTTCACGTCTTCAATAATGGCTTTGGCTTCTTCCACGGTAATATCCGCGGCGGCATCTATTCTTTCTTTAGGGATCTTGAAGTTCCGGAGGCCCTGTTTAATATACGGGCCGTAGGGACCTTTCAGAATCTGTATCTTTTCTTTTTCGAATACTTTAATGGTACGTTCAGACTTAGCCGTGCGTTTTTCCACGATCAGCGGTGCTACTTCTTCGAGTTCCACCGTATATGGGTCCATTTCTTTTTTAAGGGAATAGAACTGTTTGGCGTGGGAGGCGTACGGGCCAAAGCGGCCAATGTTCACCACTACTTCTTCACCTTCGAATAAGCCCGGGTTGCGCGGCAGCTTAAACAGTTCCATTGCCTCGTCCATCGTAATGGTTTCGATACTCTGGGTGTTTTTGAGCTTTGCAAAGCGTGGCTTCTCTTCATCTTCCACGCTGCCGATCTGGATCATGGGACCAAAGCGGCCCATACGCGCTACGATAGGTTTACCGGTGGCGGCGTCGGTGCCCAGCTGCCGTTCGCCTTTTACTCTTTCTGCTTTTTCGAGCGTGTTTTCTACATCCTTATGGAAAGGATTGTAAAACTCGTTGAGCATTTTGTTCCAGACTTTGTTACCGTTGGCGATTTCGTCAAACTCCCCTTCAATTTTTGCAGTGAAGCCATAGTCCATCACAGAATCGAAGTACTGGTTCAGAAAGTCTGTAACTATCATGCCAAGATCGGTGGGGAACAGTTTTGCCTTTTCGGCGCCGGTGTTTTCGGTATCGGCCGTTTTCTCGATCTTGTCCGATTTCAATATTAAGATACGAAACTCTCGTTTAACTCCTTCTTTGTCCCGTTTTTCCACGTAGGCGCGCTTCTGTATCGTAGTGATAGTGGGCGCGTAGGTAGACGGGCGGCCGATGCCGAGTTCCTCGAGTTTCTTTACGAGGCTGGCCTCCGTGTAGCGTGGAGAAGGGCGGGTAAACCTTTCGGTGGCCTTCATTTCGCGGAGGTCGAGCGGTTGTTTAACGGCCAGGGGAGGCAGTACGCCTTCCTGTTCTTCCTCCTCATGCAGGTCTTCGTCATCGCGGTCTTCGCGGTACACTTTGAGGAAGCCGTCGAACTTCAATACCTCACCGCTGGCAGTCAGCTCCTCATGATTGGTGCTGATGTCGATTTTGGCGATGGTTTTTCCAGTTCGGCGTCGCTCATCTGGCTGGCAATGGTACGCTTCCAGATCAACTCGTACAGGCGGCGGGTGTCGCTATCGTCCACGGTATGGTTTTCCATGTAGGTGGGACGAATTGCTTCGTGCGCTTCCTGCGCGCTCTCGTTTTTGTTTTTGTATTTGCGGGTCTGCAGGTACTTTTCGCCGTACTGGCCGGTAATTTCTTTGCTGATATCGGCCATGGCGGTGTCGGACAGGTTTACCGAGTCCGTTCTCATATATGATATTTTACCGCTTTCGTATAGCTTCTGGGCGAGCAACATCGTTTTAGACACGCTGTAGCCCAGCTTGCGGCTGGCTTCCTGTTGCAGGGTAGAAGTGGTAAACGGTGCGGCAGGCGACTTTTTGCCAGGCTTCACCGGATGTCTTTTACCGAGTAGGCGGCGCCAACGCAGCTCTGTAGAAAGGTCTCTGCATCCTCCGCAGTTTTAAAGCGGGAGGGGCCGTCGGCTTTAAACGTTACGGACTTCCCGGAAATATCTTTCGCAGTAAAGAAAGCTTCGAGTTTGAAAGCGCTGGTGGCGGAGAACTGGTTGATTTCGCGCTCGCGCTCCACGATCAGGCGAACCGCAACGGATTGTACGCGACCGGCAGAAAGAGAGTTGCGCATGCTCATTTTTCTCCATAAAACGGGAGAGAGCTCAAAACCCACGATCCTGTCCAGAATACGGCGGGCCTGCTGCGCGTTGACGAGGTTCATATCGAGAAGGCGGGGCTGGTTCACCGCTTTTTCGATGGCCGGCTTGGTAATTTCATGGAACACAATACGTTTGGTCGTGATAGGGTCCAGTCCGAGCACCTCGGCCAGGTGCCGGGAGATAGCCTCCCCCTCACGGTCCTCATCCGTTGCTAACCAAACCTCGTCGGCTTCTTTGGCCATCTTTTTGAGGTCCTTTACCACTTTTTCCTTCTCCTCGGGGATGATGTACTTCGGTTTGAAGTTATTTTTGATATCAATTCCCATATCATCCTTCTCCGGGTCACGGATGTGACCGAAGCAGGAAGTAACTTCAAAATCTTTTCCCAGTATCTTTTCGATAGTCTTAGCCTTGGCCGGGGACTCTACTATTACCAGATTTTTTGCCATGAAACGCCAGCTTTATAATATATAAATACGGAAAATCTCGTTAAAAGATACAACTCCGGATTTTGCAAGTATATAAAAAAGTAGGTTGATATAAAAAATAGGGGAGGAATCGCAATCCGTTGTAAATTGGACGCGTATGTGTGGTTAAGCCCGCTCCATGGCCCGCCCCCGCAGCCGGGCGGCCGCATATAATATTTTAAAATACACACGAGATGGATATAGTTATTATCGGTTCGGGGAATGTGGCCCACTGTTTTGGTACGCTTTTAAAGTTGCACGGTCATTCCATTAAGCAGGTAATCAGCCGTAAAAGAACATGCCGCCGAGCTGGCGGGGCAGCTCGGCGCCAATTACACCAACGACCTGACGGAGATTTACATGGAGGCCGATGTGTACCTGCTGGCGGTGAGCGACGCCGTGATCCCGGAATTGAACGACCAGCTCCGTCTTGGCCGCCGCATCGTGGCACACACCGCGGGCGCAGTGCCTTTATCGGCTATCAGCAAGATATCTACCGCCACCGGGGTTATTTACCCCCTGCAATCCATCCGCAAGGAGAACAAAAGTTACCCGGTGATACCATTATTAATAGAAGCCTCGGCCGACGATGTGCTGCGCCGCCTGCAGTCGCTGGCCCAGGGTATTTCGGGAAACCTGACCGTCATGAACTCGGAGCAGCGCCTCCGTATGCACCTTTCCGCGGTATTCGCCAACAACTTTACCAATCACCTGATTGCGCTCGCGAAGTCGTATTGCGAAAAGGAACAACTTGATTTTCAACTGTTGCAGCCCATTATACAGGAAACTTTCGCCCGCCTCGAGCGCATGCCCCCGAGCAGGCGCAAACCGGCCCGGCGCTGCGGAACGACAAGGCAACCATGGCTTTACACCTCGCGCAGCTGGCCAATTATCCCGCTATGGCAAAGATATATCCGGTGCTGTCCGAGAGTATTTATAAACTATCTTTGCCGCTTTAGCACAGACAAGGAAATGAACGTACTGGAACTTTTTAAACCCGTCAGAACATTTGTGTTTGACGTTGACGGGGTACTTACCGACGGCACGGTGCAATTGCTGCCCGGCGGCGAGCTTTCGCGCAAAATGAATATCAAGGACGGATATGCATTGCAACTGGCCGTAAAAATGGGCTACCGCGTGGTGATTATTTCCGGTGGCAAATCGGAGAGCGTGGTGAGCAGGCTGCAAGGGCTCGGCATAAAAGACATTTACACCGGTGTATACGATAAAAAGGAACAACTGGAAGAATATGCCCTGCTGCACGACCTGCGCTGGGACGAGATGATGTTCATGGGCGACGACATTCCCGACTACAAACCCATGAAAGTCGTGGGTCTCGCTGCCTGTCCCGCCGACGCCTGCCCGGAAATAAAAAGCATTTCACGCTACATTTCGCCTTTGGGCGGTGGCCAGGGCTGCGTACGCGATGTGATCGAAAAAGTACTGAAACTAAACGGTCACTGGATCATCGACGACTCCATCGCGTCCAAATAGATTTTCCCTTACATTTGCTGCAACCCGTAAAAAATAATAATGAAGCTCACGGCAGCATTCTTTCGACTCATCAGGTATCCGAACCTCATTTACATTGCGCTGACGCAGTTTTTGCTGCAGTACTGCGTAGTGACGCCGGTGCTACGTTACAATGGCAGCGAACCCTCCCTGCCATTGCCGTATTTTATTGTACTGGTACTCAGCACCGTCATCGTGGCCGCCGCGGGGTACATCATCAACGACTATTTCGATATCAATATAGATATTGTTAATAAACCAGATAAAATGGTGGTGGATAAGATTATCAACCGCCGCTGGGCCATGGCCTGGCATACGCTGTTAAACATGGCGGGCGTGTCGATGGGGTTTATCCTGGCCTGGAACATCGGGCAGATTTACCTGGGTTTTGTGCAGGTATTATCGTCGCTGTTGCTCTGGTTTTACTCTACCTCGTTTAAACGCCAGGTGCTGATCGGCAATATCGTGATTTCCTTCCTCACTGCCTTGTCTGTAGTAGTAGTTGGTTTTTACGAAAGGCAGATTTATGAGAGCTTTGAGGCGATCATGTCGCCTGCGGGCCGCAAGCTGATACAGATTATTGGCGTGTACGCGCTGTTCGCGTTCCTTATTTCGATGGTGCGCGAAATCGTGAAGGACCTCGAGGACATGATCGGGGATGCGAAGGACGGTTGCCGCACCATTCCCATCGTTTGGGGCGTGGAGCCGGCCAAACGTCTCTGTTACGCGCTGCTCATTGCACTGCAGGGCCTGATCATCTTAGTAGAAATAAGAGTCGGCTTTGCCGGCTGGTTCTGGGCGATTGCTTACCTGTTGTTATTTGTGCAGGCGCCGGGATTTTATATCCTGCGGCTGCTGCAAAAGGCGCATCTGCCGGAGCATTACCACCGGGTAAGCTCACTGGTGAAAGTATTGATGCTGACGGGCATCTTATCGATGATCTTCTTTAAATTGTTATTGTAAATGTATTCAGGAAAGCCTGTCATCCTGGCTTCCCAGTCGCCGCGACGCAAGCAGTTACTGGAGCAGGCCGGTATACCGTTCGAAGTAAAAGTGGTGGAAACCGCGGAAACGTACCCTCCCACATTGCCCATTTCCTCCATTCCCGTGCACATTGCCCGTAAAAAGGCCGAAGCGGTGAAGGACCTGTGTAAGGAAGATGATATTATCATTGCCGCGGATACCGTAGTGGTGCTCAATCGTGATGTGATCGGCAAACCGAAGGACCGCGACGACGCCATCAGCATCCTGACTTCTCTCGAAGGGCAAACGCATGAGGTGATTACCGGCGTGGTGATTAAACATCCGCACGGCAGTAAAGAGTTTTACAAGATTACCGAAGTACATTTTAAGCCGCTGCTGCGCTCGCAGATAGAGTTTTATGTAGATACCTACAAACCGTACGATAAAGCGGGCGCATATGCAATCCAGGAATGGATAGGCGCAGTGGGCATCGATAAAATCAACGGTTGTTTCTATAATGTAATGGGACTCCCGATCAGCAACGTGGTGGAGGAATTGGAGCGGTTGCCTTTATAACAGGGCATCCACTTCTCTTTTCAGTGCTTCCGCACTCATTTGACCTTCTACAAACTTCCTGTAATTCTTTTTCGGGTTGATGAAAATCGTGCAGGGGATGCTGCCTTTCCACCGCGGATCTATGCGGGTGGCGAAGCTATTGGCGTTGGGCTCATTCAGCCATACTACCGACGAGCGGATCTTGCGGCGTTTGGCGAAAGTGGCGATGTCGCGGGGATAGGCGTCGCTCATATCCGTGCTGACGAATATAAACTTCACGGGCTTGTCTTTCAGCACCCGCGCCTGTTTTTCAAAGTGCGGCAACTCCTGCACACACGGCGCGCACCAGGTGGCCCACAGGTTCACTACGTAGGCGCTGTCGCCCGACTGCACCAGTTTTTCCAGGTCGGCTATCTTTAGACTGGGAATGGACTTCTGGCCAAATGCCAGGTCCGTGCTCAATAACAATGCGGCTATCAGACAGATTTTTCTCATTTCGTGCGCTTTTAATGGTGACAGTTCACTTGTCCATTTCTTCTTCCTTCATATCTTCTGCTTTGAAACCCCATTCCTGCCACAAAGTGTCATATTGCTCCCTGGGCATGCGGCTTTCCCTATAATGACCGGCCAGCTGCTTCTGGCGCATGGCTTCATATATGCTAACGGCGCAGGCCACCGAAATGTTGAGCGAGCGGATGACGCCCAGCTGCGGAATAATAAAGTTCCCGTCTGCCAGCTTGCGCATTTCCTCGCTTACCCCAAAACGTTCGCTGCCAAACACCAGGGCGATGGAACCTTTAAAATCAATGTCATATAAACTGATGGCGTCGGAACTCAGGTGGGTGGTGAGGATGCGGTCGTACTTTTTGCGCAGGGCTGCTACACACTCCTCCGTATTGTCAAATTCATGCATGGTCAACCATTTTTTGCGCTGGACGAACTGCGGTGCCCGTAATTCTTGTGGCGGGGAATCCGGGTGGTGAGCACATAAATATCCCGGATGCCCACCGAATCGGCGGTACGCATCACCGCTGAAATATTATGCGGGTCTTCCACATTTTCCAGTACCACCGTCAGGTCGGTTTGTCGTTGTTTTAAAGCCGTTAGTAATCGTTCGTTGCGTTCTGGTGTCATGTATAGTTTAACTGTTCCGCTGCAAAAGTACGAAATCCGGCTTTCTGCAATACGCAGGCCGATTTCACGTTACAGGGAAAAGTTATATCTTCATGCATTATTTGAAAAATCAGGCATACCTATGAAGCTGAAACTTAAAAAGATATTTAAGTGGACAGGGATAACATTCGTCGTTTTAATCGCCCTGCTCATCGCCATCCCCTACTTCTTTAAAGGGAAAATTATGGCAAAGGTGAAGGAGGAGCTGAATAAGCAACTGAATGCAAAGGTGGATTTCAAAGACGTGGACATTAGTCTGATCCGCCGTTTTCCCCGCCTGGCCGTGGCGTTAAAGGAATTTTCCGTAACAGGTGTTGCCCCGTTCGAGGGCGATACGCTGGTGGCTGTAAACAGTGGAAGCTGCGATGGACCTGATGAGCGCGATCAAAGGCGGCAATATTAAAGTATACAGCGTGCTGGTGAAAAACCCGCGCATACATGCTATTGTGAATGCCGATGGCGCCGTGAACTGGGACATCATGAAACCTGACACCACGACCGCCGCCACTCCCGAAAAAGTGGATACCAGCGCAGGCGAATTCGCGCTGAGCCTCCAGCAGTATGCCATCGAAGATGCGTTCATTACTTATACCGACCGCCCGGGCAGCATGACCCTGCAGATCGACGACCTCGATCACTCCGGTAAAGGTGATTTCACACAGGATGTATTTACACTGAAAACCCAGACCAGCATCGGCGGCATCAGCTTTCTGTCTGGCCTCATTCCTTACCTCCACAACGTAAAAGCGTCGATGGATGCGGATATTAATATCGATAACAAAACCAGTACTTATACTTTTAAGACAGATAAAATAGCCATCAATAATCTGAAACTGGCGACGGAAGGATTTTTCCGGCTGCTGACAGATTCTACCTACGGCATGGATATCCGGTTTAAGGCGCCCTCTACTGATTTTAAAGATATTCTTTCGCTGGTGCCCAGCATTTTTACGGCAGACCTGGAGAAGATCAAAACCAGTGGCAGCACATCTTTCTCCGGTTATGTGAAAGGGGAGTACACACCTACGATGATGCCCGGGTTCGGCATCAACCTGTCTGTTAAAAATGGTTTTGTACAATACCCCGATCTGCCTAAGCCGATCAAAAATATTCAGCTGGTGGTAGACGTGACCAACCCGGACGGTGTGCCCGATCATACCGTGATCAACATGCCGCAGGCGCATCTCGAAATGGACAGCGCGCCGGTGGATCTGCGTTTGCTCGTAAAAACACCCGTATCTGATTTATATGTTGATGCCGCTGCCAAAGCGAAACTGGACCTGGCCACGGTGAACCAGTTCTATAAACTCGAACCGGGTACCAAACTGGCAGGTTTGCTGGATGCAGACATTGCCGCGAAAGGTTTCCTTTCCGCCATTGAAAAATCGCAGTACGATAAGTTTGATGCACAGGGCGCCATCATCCTCAAAAATATGTTGTACAGCAGCAAAGACTACCCGGATGGTGTAAAAGTAAACGAGCTGCAGGCGCAGTTCACCCCTAAAAACCTGAACGTAAAACAGTTTGCGGGTCAGTACCGGGAACCAACTTCAATGCAACCGGCGAAGTAAACAATGCGCTGGCCTATGTGCTGAAAAACGATCCGCTGAACGGGCACCTCAATTTGTCAGCGGACTACATCAACCTTGATAAATGGATGGCTACCGGCGAAACAACTGCTGCGAAACCGGCTGCGGCGGATACAGTGCATGCCGCTTCTGAGCCTTTTATTGTACCGGGCAACCTTGATTTTAAGATCGCTGCCAAAGCTGATAAAGTGCATTACGATAAACTGGACCTGACGAACCTGAGCGGTACGCTTAACATCGCCGATCAGACCGTGCAGCTTGATCATATCAAGGGTAACGCACTGCAGGGCAGCATGGACATCAGCGGCAGTTATTCTACCAAAACCAGTAAAAAGAATCCGGATATTGCCCTCACATATAACGTAAAGGAGCTGGATATTCAGCAAACCTTCCCGGCGTTTAACACCGTACAAAAACTGATGCCGATCGCGCAGTTCCTCGGCGGTAAAATCAGTTCGCAACTCTCGGTGAATGGTAAACTGGGACAGGATATGTCGCCCGTTCTGAACACCCTGAACGGTGAAGGCAACCTGTTGCTGATCCGGGGTGTACTGAAGAAGTTTGCGCCGCTCGATCAACTGGCCAACCAGTTGAATATAGCTGCCTTGCAGGACATTTCAGTGAAAGATATAAAAACTACATCGCGTTCCAGAACGGCCGTGTAACGGTTAATCCTTTCCGCGTAAAACTGGGCAATATGAATATGCTGGTGGGCGGTTCGCACGGATTTGACCAGAGCCTCGATTATACCTTGCAGATTGCCTTGCCCGCAGCGTGATCGGTTCAAAAGGTACTTCGCTGATCGATAACATGGTGTCGCAGGCGAACAATAAAGGCATCCCGGTGAAGCTGAGCGACAGTGTACACCTGCAGGTGGCAATGGGAGGCAGTATCATGAAACCATCCCTGAAAACCGACCTGCGGGAATCTGTTTCCGGTGTGGCGGCCAACCTGAAAAACCAGGCGACGGCGCTGGTGCAGGCTAAAGTGGATTCTGCGAAAGCAGTCGTAAAAGACAGTCTTAACTCCGTAAAAACCAGGCAGTAACTGCGTTGAAGGACGAAGTAAAGAACCAGCTGCTGGGTAAAAAGGATTCTACTTCCAACTTACAGAACGCCGGTAAAGCAGCCGGTAATTCCCTGAAAGGTGCGTTAAACAACCTGGTGAAAAAGAAGGGTACTACAACGGATACCACCAAAAACCAATAATTCTACGTAAATTAAGATAGCCGGAATGTCCCTTGTGCCATGCGCTGCAAGGGACACATTTCTGTTTAAACGCTATCCACGATGGAAAAACTTGTGTACAGCCCCTGGTTCAATGCCAGTCTCCTGGCCGGTTTGTTATTCCTGTTAATGGGTTTGCTCATTCGCCGGTTTCCGCCCAAAAGCACCAAAGCGTGGTACGGGTATCGTACGTTTTTATCTACCCAGAACAAGGAAATGTGGGACAGCGCCAATCAATATGCCGCCTGGTTTTCCCGGCGTGCGGGCATAGCGCTCCTGCTTATCGGTTTAATGATGGGTTACATCTTTAAAAAACAAACCGACCTGTTTTTATACCTTACGATTGGCCCGGTAATTATCAGCGCTTTGCTGATGGCGGGTTATACGGAATGGTACCTGCACGAAACCTTTGATGAGGAAGGCCATCGGCGGGAGAGGAAGTAATTATTGTTTTTGTTTGATGACGAGCACCGCCGGAACGGGGCGTTGCCCTTCTTTGTCGGATGTTTTAATGGTGTTCATATTATTCACCCACAGGCAGGAAGAACCGCCGCCGTCGAGGTTCAGGGCTTCCACGCAACCAAGGTCGGCGAAGATCTTCGCCATCTGCGGGAAGTTGGCGCCTTCTGCGATACCTTTGTTTCTACCTTCCACCACCAGGATGATGAGCTTTCCACTTTTCGTGTAGCCGATAGCGGTACGAGGATGCATAGCTTCCAGTCCGCCGGCGCGGTCTTCCTCTTTACTGGTGATGAAGGGCTTTCCGTCTTTCAACAATACCGGTCCGCCACCCACGGCCTCCTGCATTCTCCAGCGGTGGGCGCCTCGTTTGCCGGGTTCTTTGTTCTCAGTATTGGGCAAATCGTATGCATAGGCGCGTTGCTTTTTGCCTACGTTATACACCCAGCTACATCTGCGTTTCCACGTTTATCGATTCCAAAAGCCCCGCGGGTGGGGTATACCATTACGCTGTCGGTAGCGGAGCGCTTCAGATAATGACCTTTTGGGTTGTTCGCCAATACCTTTCCTTTGTGCATGACGATGTTCAGGTTGCTGTTATCGGCAAAGGAGAAGAACGTGGTGTTTACGACTGCCAGCGCGCCCTCCTGTTCGGCATACTGTGAGGGCGTATAACGTTTGCCGTTACCCACGCGGGTATACACATCGAGTTTGGGATCGTACAGATCGGCTTCGAGATAAAAAGCGCGGAAGGCTTTGCCGTCCAGCGAATCGGTGGTCTCGTAAACACGTATGGTGGACGGGAGGCCGGCATTATGCCGGTCGGATGGCTTCCAGCGGAGTTGTGCACTGGCGGTGATAGCGATATTAAATAGCGCGATGACGAGGATGGACGCTTTGTTCATGGCGCTAAATTAGCGCGGTGACGGCAGCAATTTTTTCCGCTTGTAAAATTTAATAACTAATTTTCACCACGAAATATATACACACCAAACATAGATGAAAAAGCGTATTACGAGGGAAGAAGCGGAGGAGTTGCTGGCCGCGCACCGGCTTACGCAACTGTCCGCCGTGGAAAGAAAAGCCATTGCCAGAACAATCGGACTGGCGGACGAAGCAACCCTGTCCGAAGAAAGAGACGCCATAAACTACCTGCGTGCGCAACTGTTGCCCGTGCGCAACGACTACATAGAAAAGAAACTGTCTGCGCTCCAGCAACAGGAGATTGAGATCGATGGTGAACCATCGTTGTACGAGCCCTGCTGTTGCTGCGGTTATCGTACGATAGCACACCGTTTACAACTCGAAATCTGCCCCGTATGTTTTTGGGAAGATGATGGCGATTGTTTACCGGAGCGCTTTTCCGAGGAAAATGCGATGACGTTGGAGGAGGGGATGAGGAATTTTAAAGAGTGGGGGTGTTTGATTTGAAGTATAAGGTGAATGTGACGGAGGAGCCGGAGCAATATTCAAAAAGATAAATGAACACTTACCTCGTTTTGTTCCGCGTGACAAATGTGACGATGAGGCTGGCCGTTTACTGCAACAGGCCAGCTGGGAAGAGATTCGGCCCTGTGCCGCTGAGTTGCTGGAATGGTTGCAGGATACTAACTGGCCTATCTTCAGCGACGTAGCCAACAAGTTGGGCGAATACGCTAATGAACTCACTCCTGGATACTGGATATTTTCGCTACGAATGATGATGTCTGGAAAGCCTGGACGATATCCGCACTAATTGTATACACGCCCGTTACCTATCTTAACTCTGCATTACTGGCTGCTGTCCGGCGAATTGCATTGCATCCCACCCCCGGTGAGATCGACGACCTTGCACAGAAATATGCGCAGGAAGCGTTAATGCGCTGGGACAGTCCGCAATAAACGAATAATTGCCAAATCGTCTCCCGGTACCAGTCCATGTTCAAACTCCAACGTTTTTAATTTTAATTCCAACATATCCGCTTTGTCCGCGCGACTGCTGTCCCGCAACAAATATTCCATTGGATTGATATTAGATATTTCGGCCGTTGTTCGCTCAAAAAGCAGCACCCCGTCGGATGCAATGCTCACATCCTCGGGTTGTTCGAAGTACAGGCGTTGTGTTTGTGCGCCATACCAGTCTTCAAAGTCTTTTTCAAGGTGATATCCGAGGTAGTCCGGACGGTTATCCTGGTCGAATACTGTCAGCTGACCATTGATATGCGCCACGCCGTCGCCGATGGCCAACAGCTGTCCGTGTTTGTTGTCCGTAATGAGCAGCAGGAGGGTGGTCAGGAGCTCTTTGGGGTCGAGCAGCAATTGTTGCTTTACCGTTTTTAAAGTGCTGATTAATTCCTTCAAGATGGCTTTAAGCTGATCGGCTATTACGGGAGGTTGTCCATTTTCGTAAAACGCCCGATAGTCATGTTCCACGGCTATTCTACGCAGCACTTTTCCTGTAAGGGTGGAGGCGAAATGGCTGTCAATCCCCATCGTGCAGCCGTCCATAATGGCGCAAAGCAGGCGGCCATGGCCAATATTAGCAGTAATCAGGAAATCTTCGTTGTGTTGTGGGTGGTAGGAGCCTTTTTGGAGGGTGGTGTGTATTTGCATGTATTTGTCATGCAAAGATAAAAGAAACGGCCGGTACACTCGTACCGGCCGTTTCTTTTATTTGATCTAAACCTATTTTCTTCCGCTGAAGATATGTTTCTCCGCATGGTAAGAAGAACGTACCAGCGGACCAGCTTCCACATAATCAAGTCCCATGGCGTAACCGGCTTCACGCAGTTCCGCAAACTCGTCGGGGTGTACAAAGCGTACTACCGGCAGGTGTTTGGGAGTGGGTTGCAGGTATTGGCCCAGGGTTACTACATCGCAACCGTTGTCCCGGAGGTCCTGCATGCTCTGGATCGTTTCCTCCTTGGTTTCGCCCAGGCCCAGCATGATACCGCTTTTGGTACGCATGCCGCCTTCTTTCAGGCGACGGATCACTTCCGGGGAGCGGTGGTACTTTGCCTGGATGCGCACCTGTTTGGTGAGGCGTTCTACGGTTTCCAGGTTGTGGCTCACCACGTCCGGCGCTACTTCAATGATGCGCTGGAGGTTTTCCCACTGGCCCCTGAAGTCGGGAATCAGTGTTTCCATGGTGGTGTTCGGGTTCAGGGCGCGCACTGCTTTGATGGTGTTGGCCCAGATGATGGAGCCGCCGTCTTTCAGTTCGTCCCTGTCCACAGAAGTAATTACCGCATGTTTCACTTTCATCAGCATGATGGCTTCAGCTACACGTTGCGGTTCGTCCCAGTCTACCGCATCGGGTCGACCGGTGGCTACGGCGCAGAAACCGCAGCTGCGGGTGCACACGTTGCCCAGTATCATAAAGGTAGCGGTGCCGGCTCCCCAGCATTCGCCCATGTTAGGGCAGTTACCGCTTTCGCAGATGGTATGTAACTTATGGGTATCTACCAGGTTCCTTACCTGTCTGTAACTCTCCCCGATGGGCAGCTTCACGCGAAGCCAGTCGGGTTTTTTCACTCTTGGCGCAGCTGGTTCGGCTGCTATAACGGGTAGTTCTTGCATCTCAATTCCTAGCTTTTAAAACACAAAGTTACTTATTCCAGCGCTTTCCAAACTGTAAAGATAGATAAGCATTGAAAAAGAAGCGTTTAGGGTCATATTCGACCATAATTGGTACTTCTTTGGAGTAAATTTCGGCGTTTACACCCACTTCCGGGCGCTGATCACATCGTTAAAGCGTGCCCAATCGAACCGGAGGCCTGTTTTGGCGTGGAGGCCAGGGGCAAATTCCATATCGCCCCAACCTTTAAAGAAGCCGCCGCCGCCATAGATGAGCGTACGCTCCAGGAAACGGTCACGGTTTTCGGGCGTATATTTGGTGAGTTCACGGTTGTTAATGTCGTTGGCAGTCTCCATCAGGTCCGGGTAGTAAGGCTTCAGCAGGCCCAGGGACACGCCGCCGTAATAGATACCGGTTACTTCCACACCGTTTTTGTTGCCTTTGCCGCCGATCAGTTTGCGCTGTCCGGCCCCGAATTTCGCCTGGAAGAAGTTATTTTGTTTGCCATACACGTAAGGATTCGTATTGAACCAGCCAAAGTTGGTGGTGATCATATTGGTGGCACGGTCTTGCTTGGGATGCTTTTTCTCGGCAAATTCAAACTGGAAGTAATTGGTATTGGTGCGGGATTTTTATAAGCCAGTTCCGTGAAACCGCTCCAGCCATCGGTGTTGATACGGCCGCCCATTGAAAACTCACGGTTAAAAGTGTTTTCGCCCTCCTCTATTTCCTTGAAGATCGAAATCCGCTTCAGTTTCCTCTGCTCCTTTTCTTCCTTTCTGGTTTGTTTGCTGCTCTGTGCCTGCAAGGTACCTCCCGCGAGCAACAACAGTAAGATTAAGTATGATTTTTTCACAGTCGGGTGGATTATATTTTATTAAACGCGCCTTTACGTTTTATGTTTTACTCCTATACAAACATACATAAATTAGGGGCAAAACGTTGCCTGGATCTCCGTTTTTACCTTTATTTTGAGTTTTAAAACGTTAGTAAATGCAAACCGCAGAGATAGTATACAACGGCGAATTGAACAACTTCCACCCATGTACGGTCGGGTTCCGTGGTGGAAACGGACGCCCCGGTAGACAACAACGGCAAAGGTGAACGCTTTTCGCCTACCGACCTGGTTTCCAGTGCACTGGGCTCCTGCATGCTCACCATTATGGGAATCACCGCCCGCAATCACGGCTGGAACATCGACGGCACGAAGGTGAGCATCCTGAAAATCATGGGCACCGAACCGCGTCGCATCACCGGCATCAATGTAGAAATGACAATGCCGGAAGGGCATGGCCTCGGAGAAAAGGAGCGCACGATCCTGGAAAGGGCGGCGCTGACCTGCCCCGTTGCCAAAAGCCTTCATCCCGACATTGTACAGGACGTAAAATTCAATTGGTAAACATAGGGCCGCCCGTACAACGGGCGGCTTTTTAAGCTTTCCCCAGCAAATGTGCACCTACCGCGCAATCCAAACATCGCTTCTGATCGCAGTAATATCGTTTTAATTGCAACAGGGCCTGGGAATCTATTGCATTGTTACATCCCACGCCAATTTCCTCCCAGCCGCGGGTAGTCGCGTTGTCTTCCGCCTCCAGTGTTTCTATCAGCCGCAATGCCCGCATATGCAGGTGTGGCACCTGGTTGTGTTGTGCATACAGGTGCAGCAGGGGACAAACAGTATTGACCAACAGGTTGCGGATGGTCACGGCGCCAATGCCGCCGGGTTTATCCATGGATTTCCCGAACCGGTAGTGTTGTTGCCAGTAGGGCGATACCTGCACTGTAAACAGTTGGGTCATTTCTTCGGGCGTGCCCGCCTCGAGCAGCCGCGAAAACAGGTGATGGGTGTGGTGTACGAGCGCCGCCAGCGTGGCAATGCGCAGGGTAGGGAAGGAGCCTGGACGCATCCGCAAAAACTTCCACAGGTGCCCGGCCATGGGCTGCAATTTGTATTTATGCCGCTGGAACGCATATTCCTGGGCCAGTTTACGGGAATAGGCATCGGGCATATCGCCTGCAAGCAGGCCTGCCTGTCCGAAGAGGAGTGCTTCCAGCTGGAACAAATGCGGTTTGTGTTTGGCCAGTAGCAGGTGCGGGGTAATATTTGCAAGTTGCAGGAAGGGCGTTGCGTTTACAGGCATACCTAAACCCTGCGCCACCGCACGGTAACATACTTCTTCCCAGTTATAGCGGGTTTGCTCCAGCCATTCGCGGAATACGCCAGCCTTTGCCTCCCAGCGCTCCGCCAGCATGCGCTCCTTCCATCCCTGCCAGATCAGCGGCGATGCTTGCCGGGCCAGGCCCGCGCAGGGTACAAAGGCCTGGTCGCGCATCAGGCGTGCGTAACGATGCAGTAAAAACTTGGGAATCCGGTCCTGTAGCTCTATGCAGGGAATGGATGGCAGTTTTTCCGGTGGGGTGTCCTGCTCAAATACCACGTGCAGCACCACGTTGTTGTAGTTCGGATCTTTATGGTGCCGGTGTTTGCGCCAGCCCGAGGTTTGCAGGTGCAGTTCCACATTTCCCGCCCAAAGGATGTTGCCCACTTTAATGAGCGCGCCGGAAAAATCGGGCCCTGTATCGCGGTTGAGCATCCCGGGTTTGATAATGCGTACCGGCTCGCCGGTAATGGT
Source organism: Chitinophaga sedimenti (assembly GCF_023156195.1). GTDB lineage: Bacteria > Bacteroidota > Bacteroidia > Chitinophagales > Chitinophagaceae > Chitinophaga > Chitinophaga sedimenti. Next base: position 3,280,418 of record NZ_JAKUKA010000001.1, on the reverse strand, counting down.
GGTCAGGTCGTGCTGTTGAAAAGGCCTGCCTGCCAGATATATTGCAGCAGGGCTTCGGTAAGTACCGGGTTAACAATGGTTTCCATATCTTCTTTCGCTTTATCAAGTTTACGTTTTTCTTCTTGTTCTAAAAAATTCCTCCCACTCCGATTTGGAAATATGCTTTATACTCCGTTAACTTTGCAGCGCAGTTCTTAAATATTTACTTATCCAGAAAGGCAGAGGGTACTGGCCCTGCGAAGCCTTAGCAACCATTCCGGAGTAATTCGGGAAAAGGTGCTAATTCCGGCCCTGGTTCACACCGGGGAAAGATAAGTTGGCAGAGATTTTAATTTATCGCACTATAAATGCATAAAGCTCTTCCAACGCGGAAGGGCTTTTTTATGCCCCTACGCTCCCGCCGCTACGGATAATTTTTTATTCAGGAACCCCGATTTCGTAAATCATACCAATCATTTCAGCCGTTTATGAAACCATCCACACAATTGATTCATAGTATTCCGGTAGACGAACTGACCGGCGCCATTTCGGTGCCCATCTATCAAACGTCTACTTTCGTACAGGAGTCGCCCGGCATTAACAAAGGGTTCGAGTTTTCGCGCGCCAATAACCCCACCCGTAAGGTGCTGGAAGATCTGATCTGCGGCCTGGAAGAAGGGTACGCGGGCTTCGCGTTCGCCAGCGGTATGGCAGCTATCGATGCCGTACTTAAACTGCTTAAAACCGGCGATGAGATCATGGCAGTGGAAGACACTTACGGGGGCATCTTCCAGATTTTTCATTCGATGTTCGAACGCTTCGGCATCAAGGTGAATTTCGTGGACACCACCGATACCGATAAGGTATTGGAGAAAATCACCCCAAAACTAAAATCATCTGGCTGGAGTCGCCCACCAATCCTACGTTAAAGATTTCCGATATTAAATCGATCGGCAAAATCGCGAAGCAGCATAATATCCTGCTGGTAGTAGATAACACTTTTTCCACCCCGCTGCTGCAGAAGCCCATCCCCTTGGGTGCCGACATCGTGGTGCACAGTGCATCCAAGTACCTGTCCGGCCACACCGATGTGATCGCTGGCCTCGTGGTGGTAAACAACAAAGTGCTGGCCGATCAGCTGAAATTCAACCAGAACATTTCCGGTAGTATTCTTAGCCCCTTTGAAGCCTGGCTTACCATCCGCGGTATCGAAACACTGTCGCTGCGACTCGAAAAGCAATGCGCCAATTCACTGGCCATTGCCTCGTGGCTCAACGAGCATCCCGCAGTGGATAAGGTGTTTTACCCGGGACTGGCCACGCATAAAAACCATCACATTGCGCGTAAGCAGCAGAAGGGGTATGGCGGCATCGTAACTTTCTCTTTAAAGGATGATCACATTAAAAATGCGATCCGCATCGTGAACAGCACCAAACTCTTTAAACTGGCCGAAAGTTTTGGCGGCGTAAAAAGTATGCTGGCCCACCCGGTAACGATGACGCATCGCATTATACCCGAAGACTTCCGCCGCAAAGCAGGGGTGCAGGACAGCGCCATCCGCCTGTCGGTAGGCATCGAAGATGTAGAAGATTTGATCAACGACCTGAAACAGGCCTTAGATAAATTAAACCAACCATTAGGAAAACAAATTACTGTATTACAATAAGTATGGAAAAGAAAATCATTAATCTCGGTATTTTCGGATTTGGCGTAGTAGGCCAGGGCTTATACGAAGTGTTGAACAGGACGAAAGGCATCAATGCCCGTATCAAGAAAATCTGTATTAAAGACCCGAATAAACCGCGTCCTATAGACGCCAGCTATTTTACCACTGATCCCAACGATATTCTCGACGATCCTACCATCGATGTGGTGGTAGAGCTGATCAACAACACGGAAGATGCGTATACCATTGTAAGTACCGCGCTGCGTAACGGCAAGGCGGTAGTGAGCGCCAGCAAACGTATGATCGCGGAAAACCTGCCTGCACTGTACCAGCTGCAGGTAGAGAATAAAGCGCCGTTCCTGTACGAAGCATCCAGCTGCGCAAGTATTCCCATCATCCGTAACCTGGAAGAATACTACGATAACGACCTGCTGAATGCAGTGGAAGGTATCTGTAACGGCTCTACCAATTACATCCTCACAAAAATATTTGAAGATAACCTGAGCTTCGATGTGGCGCTGCAACAGGCCCAGGAACTGGGTTTCGCAGAAACCGATCCTACGCTTGACATCGAAGGGCACGATCCTAAATTTAAGATTGTCATTCTTTTGCTGCACGCTTTCGGAACCTTTGTGAAACCGGAAGAGGTGTACAATTTTGGTATCAGTCACCTAAACGATTTCGATATCCAGTTTGCGAAGCAACGCGGCTGCACCATCAAGCTGATCGGCTCCTGCCGCCGGTCTAACGGCCACGTAAATGCCTACGTGTTGCCGCACCTGATCAGGGAACACAACCTGCTGTATGATGTGTACAACGAGTACAACGGTATCCTGCTCGAAAGCGCATTTACCGACAAACAGTTCTTCGTAGGTAAAGGTGCGGGTGGTACCGCTACCGGCAGCGCTGTACTGTCCGACATCTCCGCACTGTTGTACAACTACCGCTACGAATACAAAAAGATTATCCAGAACAACTCGCCGATTTTCACGAACGACGTACAGTTGAAAGTATACCTGCGTTACAAAACACCGGACCAGGTAGACCTGTCGGCCTTCTACAACATTTCTGAAAAGTATGAATCACCCAGCTACCGCTATGTGGTGGGCGTGATTAACCTGCAGAAGTTGAAAGACGCGGCGTGGTTGAAAAATAAAGATGTGAATTTGTTAGTGTTAGAATAGTTAGTGAATGCAATTCAGTGATAGAAAGATCCGGTTGAAAGGCCGGGTCTTTTTTTTATTTTTAGGGAGATGAAAAAACTGCTTTTCTTTTTACTGCTTGCCAATGCAGCGTTTGCCCAACAGGTAAGTTATCCCAGCCGTTCGAGTCTGCTGGTGCGTATTTTCGCCGATACGGCGTATCTCGGCAGCGCCACCGGTTTCGTGGTCGAAGTCAATCATAAAAACTATTTCATTACGAACTGGCATGTGGTGACGAACCGCGAGTACAATGCTTATGGCAGACCGTTGATGAGCAGTCATGTGCCGGACAGGCTCTGGATCTTCTTCAATAAAGATACCGCAGGCAATTTTAAACAGGTGAAGCTGCCTTTACACGATGCGAGTGGAAAGCCCCTTTGGCGCGAACTGAGACATAACGATACGATGCTGGCCGACATTGTTGCAATCCCACTTCCCGCCATGAAAGAAGTAAAATACTTTCCCGTAAACATCGGCGCGCAATTAGAGAAATTCCAGTTGAGGGCGATGGATAATGTGATGATCGTCGGGTTTCCATTCGGACGAAGATCTGTCGGTTTCTTCCCCGTGTATAAACAGGGAACGGTAGCCTCTGAGCCTTATTTTGATTATGATGATAAGCCAGTGGTGCTGATCGATTCCAATACGAAGCCGGGCATGTCGGGTTCGCCGGTGTATGCGCATATCGATGATTATTATACGTCGACAGGGGAGCGTTTACGCCTGGCTTATCCGGTGGATCAATTTATCGGTATTTATGCGGCACAGGAAATGTTGCCCGAACTTGGTGTTGTCTGGAAAGCGCCATTCATTTACGAACAGTTACAGAAAATGTTTCCATAAAAAAAAGCCCGGAGAATGGGAGCTTTTTCATATTATTTTTCCTTATGCAACGCACCCAATAACTGTTGCGTTTCTTCCGACGTCAAGTTGATCGTTTGCCCGATCAGCTCAACGATTTGCGGCCTTTTACCGGCGTCCAGCAACAAGTTGATCAGCCCGATGCTCAGTTTTTGCTGCTCCTTGTTCAATCCCTGGAAGGTTCTGGGCTCAATGCAATACAGCGCTTTTACGACCGATATCAGTTCCGCTTTCCGCGCCTGGTCCTGTTTGTTGTTTTTGAATTCGGGAATAGCGCCGGTTTTCTCGTAGGTCTCAATGAGTCTTATCGCCGCTTCGCCCTGTACAAACTCTTTTTGCTTGGTGCGGACAATGTCATGCAACTTACTCATCAACGTTTTGAAAACGTTGTTATGCTTATTGTTCTCGAATAAATTCTGCGAGTGTTGCTCGTCGTGCGCATTGAACCGGTCGAAGTAGCGCGACTCTACGTATACGCTGTGGTTAAAGCCGATAGCGTTATTGTTGAAAGAGGTAAGGTCTTTGAAGATTTCCTTTTGCTGGGAGTTCAGGAAATAGAAATAGAACTTATCACCGATCTTTTCTTTCCACCTGACAAAAGTAATTTTGAAGATGTTGTCCTGCCCGTCCGCACCTTTTATAGCGAAAACATGCACATCTTTTTCGATGATGATATCTGAATAATCAACAGGCACATCGTTTATTTTCAGCTGGTATTCCTTTTCCTGGTTCAGCAGGAGGAACCAGCCGAACTCTCTTGCGAGATAGCTTTTGAATGCATCCGCCTGGAAAGAAAAGCCGGTCACATCGAACAGGTCCGTGATCGTTACCGTGGTGCCGGTCGCTGTGCTGGCAGATGTTTGCTGATGTTGCGGTTCGTAAAAGTCTTTGGAGTTCCCGGAGATGGTGATATCATACTCCACATGTTTGTTCGATTTGGCATCGAAGTAAACCGTTTCCCAGATGGCTTTGCCACCGAAAGCAACAAAGGAAAATCTACCCCTGCCTTTGTTCCCTTTGATGTTGGAAGAAGACTTCTGGAATGTTTGCCTTTTAATGGAATCGTTAAAGTTTCCGAAGGTATTGGCCAGCAATGATGCGTCGATGCCGGAACCGTTGTCGCGGATAGAGAGACTGTTGATGGAGCCTATTTCATTGGTGTCAAAAATGAGTTCAACCGTCGTTGCCGCCGCATCAAATCCGTTCCAGATATATTCTGCAACTGCTTCCATGTAATCTTTGGCTAATCCGGACGATTGAATGCCGCTATCGGTAACTGAAACTTTTTCCTTCATCGGGGACAATATTTTAACAGAGCGCTAGTTACTAATTTTTTTAGTAGCGATGAAATCTAATTGTTTATAACGTTTTCAACATCCACACATTACAGGCGTAATGCCCGGAGTTGCCCAGTGCGGCGTCGAGATAGGTAAAACCTGCTTTTTCGTACATGCTTACCGCTTTGGTCATTTCGGGGAAAGATTCGATGTAAAGATGCGTATAACCTAGTTGCCTAGCTGTTTCGAAAGTGCGCTCCATGAGTTCGCGGCCCAGTCCTTTGCCACGGGCTTCTGCGGCCAGGAAAAAGCGTACGAGCTCTCCATGACCATCAGGCAGTCCGGCCGTCGGGAATACGCCGCAGCCGCCCAGGATAAGGCCATCTTCTTCGGCTACACAGTAGGGAGCCGGGCGTTTGAAACAGCGTAAATAAATCGTCCGTAGTAGGATCGGTGTAGGCGGTACCTTCTTTTGGTACGTCGAATTCGGAGATGCCTGCGCGAATGATCGCGGCGAGGCGGGCATTGTCTTCTTTGCGTATGTTCCTGTAAATCACGCTGCAAATATACATGGTATTATATTCCCCCTGTTCTCTACCTCTTCACCATGCTTTCACCATGTCTTCACCATGCTTTGAAGATGCTTTGAGGCTTTTTGATAAAATACTATCAGCCCACACTATTTCCTCCATCCTGGACAACTTTTCCTCCATCCTGGCAAACTTTTCGGCGGGACGAGGGTGTATTTTTGCATGGTGAGGAAAGAAAAAGCCGCCGAAGTGAGTGACAACACAACGGCGGCTGATCGAGGTAAAATGTTGGTGCAATATTTTAATTCCTGCCCGGTTTCGGAAACACGTTGTGGGTATTCGCCCAGTCGCGCCACAGGGCGGCGAGTTCCTTCACTTTTTCGGGATGTTGTGTGGCCAGATTTTTCATTTCTGTGCGGTCGGTCGCGAGGTTGTATAGCTGCCAGGTGGTGTCGTTGCTGAGGCTCACCAATTTCCAGTCGCCCTGGCGCGCATAACGGGCGCCGAAGTGCTCGTTGAACAGCGTCGCATGACCTGCCGATTTTTTGTTATAAAACGATGGCGTTAAGCTGATGCCGGTTGTCGGTGTAATCGCCTGTCCATTGTAGTTTGATGGGTATTCAGCGCCCGCCAGTTCCGTGAACGTCGCCATAAAGTCCATCACATGGCCGTTCTGCGCACTGTAACCGCCCTTTGGCGCTTTGATGCCTTTGGGCCAGTAGGCGATGAGCGGGGTTTTTACACCACCTTCGAAGCTCTCGGCTTTCCAGTATTCATAAGGTGTATTCACGACGTTGGACCAGCGTTGTCCTAAGGAACTGTAGGTTGTCTGGGGACCGGGCATCACCTCTTTTTTAGTGGCGTAGACAATCGGCCGTCCATCGCGGGTTTCGCTGGGCCGGTCAAAGCCGGGACCATAAGCCGCACAGTTTTCCGCGCTGGCGCCATTGTCCGACAGGAAGAGGATGAGCGTGTTATCGAGTTCGCCCGTCTGTCGCAGGGTTTCTATGATGCGGCCAATGCCCTGGTCCATGCGGTCCACCATTGCAGCGTGAACGGCCATGGCTTCCGCATCCCAGGTTTTGTCGGGGTTGTTTTCCCAGGACAGGTCGCTTTTCCAGCGGGGCGAAAGTTTGGTGGTGTTGGTATCGATCAGGCCGAGTTTGGCCATCTTCTCGTAACGCGTTTTGCGGATCGCGTCCCAACCCGCCGTGTAGGTGTTTTTGTATTTTGCAATGTCTTCCGGCAACGCCTGTAACGGCCAGTGTGGCGCGTTGTGGGCGATGTACAGGAAAAACGGCTCCTTTGATTTCGAATATTCACGGATATAGGCTACCGCAGTGTCATTGATCGCATCGGTGTGGTAATAATCCTTCGGCACGGTGTTGATCGGCTGCGTGCCGCTCACCAGGCTGAACGGATCAAAGAAGTCGATCACTCCCCAGATGGTACCGAAGTACTTCTCAAATCCGCGCTGTGTCGGATACTGTGCCAGCGGGGAAAACCGGTCGTGCTGTGACTGGTGATTCAGCCACTTCAGTTGTTCCTGCGGTGTGGATTGTACCAGGGTGTTGGATACGTGCCATTTGCCTGACATTGCCGTGTGGTAACCGGCAGATTTCAGTACCTCCGCCAGCGTAACCGCATTGCTTTTAATGGCGCCTTCGTAGCCCGGCGCATTTTCGCGCTCGCTCATTTTACCAATGCCCGCCTGGTGGTTGTAAAGCCCCGTAAGCAAAGAAGCGCGGGTAGGGCAGCAGCGCGAGGTGTTATAAAACTGCGTGTAGCGGAGGCCGTTATTGGCCAGGAAGTCCAGTTAGGCGTGTGGATTTCGCCGCCATAACAGCCAAGGTCCGAATAGCCCAGGTCATCGGCCAGGATGAGGATGATGTTAGGGCGGGGCGCTTTGGGTAATGGTGGCGTGTTATCCGTTTTCCAGGATAAGGCGGCCGCGACACAGGCGCCTGTCATCAAGGCGGCCATGGCCATTTTCATGTGTTTCATGGTTACTAGTTTTTTTCTTCTTTCAGGTAGTGTGTCTCTAATATAATCGATTTATGGCACAGGAGGGTAGTTTATGGGCAGTTCAGGTTGATATTGGTTTTCATCCCGACATTTATAATAGCTATGGACTGTTGTTGATGCCCTTTGTTGTTGTTTCGGTCTGTAAGCACAAAGATGCTGCCGGCGAAAAGTTAAGTTTTTCCTGCGATTAAAGCCTTAATATGAAAGCAGGCAGGTAAACAAAAAGGCCGCCCTGTGAGGCGGCCTTCATTGAATGGTTATAGTAAGATAGTCTTATGCACTGCAGGTAACACACCCTTCTTCCATCGTACAAACCGCGCCTACCGGAACGTCCAGTTCCTCTGTTTTTCGGCGCCGCCTTGTTGGATAACCGGCTGCATCTGCTGACCGCCTTGTTTTTCCACCGTGAACTGTACCGCTTGTGTAGCAGCCTGTGTGCGCAGGTAGTACATGCCTGTTTTCAGACCCTGTTTCCAGGCGTAAAAATGCATGGAAGTCAGTTTTGCCGCAGAAGGGGTATCCACGAACAGGTTGAGCGACTGGCTCTGGCAAATGTACGCGCCACGGTCGGCCGCCATGTCGATGATCGTACGTTGTTTGATTTCCCAAACGGTTTTGTACAGCTCTTTCAGTTGAGAAGGAATCTGCTCGATTTTCTGGATTGAACCGTTGTTAGCAATGATCTGGTTTTTCATATCATTATCCCACAGGCCCAGGTCTACCAGGTCTTTCAGCAGGTGTTTGTTTACAATTACGAACTCACCGCTCAGTACGCGACGGGTGTAAATGTTGGAAGTGTACGGCTCAAAACACTCGTTGTTACCGAGGATCTGGGAGGTAGATGCAGTTGGCATCGGCGCTACCAGCAGGGAGTTGCGTACACCCGATTTTTTCACTTCCGCTTTCAGGGAAGCCCAGTCCCAACGCGCGGTGGGTGTTACGCCCCACATGTCGAACTGCATAATGCCTTTAGACAGCGGAGAGCCGGGATAAGTTTCGTAGTGGCCGTCTACCGCCGCAAGATCTTTGGAAGCTGTCATGGCTGCAAAGTAGATCGTTTCAAAAATCTCTTTGTTCAGCTGTTTTGCTTCTTCGCTCTCGAACGGATAACGCATCAGGATGAATGCATCAGCCAGGCCTTGTACGCCCAGGCCCACAGGGCGATGGCGCATGTTGGAGCGGCGTGCTTCTTCAACCGGGTAGTAGTTATTGTCGATGATTTTGTTCAGGTTCAAAGTCGCCTGGTACGTTACTTCGTATAACTTCTGGTGGTCGAATTTACCGTCGATCACGAAGCGTGGCAGCGCCAGGGAAGCCAGGTTACATACGGCTACTTCATCGTGAGACGTGTACTCGATAATCTCTGTACACAGGTTGGAACTTTTGATTGTACCCAGGTTCTGCTGGTTGGATTTGCGGTTAGCAGAATCTTTATACAACAGGTAAGGTGTACCGGTTTCGATCTGTGCATCCGGATAGCGAACCAGAGGTCCTGCGCTTTTACGGTTTTGCGCTGGCGGCCTTCTTTTTCGTATTGTTCGTACAGTTTTTCGAATTCTTCACCCCAGCTGTCGGCCAGTCCCGGTGCTTCGTGCGGACAGAACAAGCTCCAGTCGCCATTTGATTCCACACGTTTCATGAACAGGTCAGATACCCACAGGGCGTAGAACAGGTCACGGGCACGCATTTCTTCCTTACCGTGGTTTTTACGCAGGTCCGGAATTCAAACACGTCGGCATGCCACGGTTCGAGGTAAATGGCGAAAGCACCTTTACGTTTACCACCGCCCTGGTCTACGTAGCGTGCAGTGTCGTTAAACACGCGCAGCATCGGGATGATACCGTTAGAGGTACCGTTGGTGCCGCTGATGTAAGATCCTGTTGCGCGGATATTGTGGATGCTGAGACCAATGCCGCCGGCGCTCTGGGAGATCTTGGCGGTTTGTTTCAGGGTATCGTAAATGCCGTCGATACTGTCGCCCTGCATAGTGAGCAGGAAGCAGGAAGACATCTGCGGTTTAGGCGTACCGGCGTTGAAGAGGGTAGGCGTCGCATGTGTAAACCAGCGCTCACTCATCAGGTGGTAAGTTTTGATCGCAGATTCGATATCTTCTTTATGGATACCGACAGATACACGCATGAACATATGTTGCGGACGCTCTGCGATTTTACCATCTGTTTTCAGCAGGTAAGAACGCTCCAGCGTTTTAAAACCGAAATAGTCAAAACCGAAATCGCGGTCGTAAATGATGGTAGAGTCCAGCAGTTCCGCGTTTGCGTTGATGATCTCGTATACATCGTCAGCGATCAGCGCGGCAGATTTGCCGGTTTTCGGATCGAGGTATTCGTACAGTTTTTTAACCGTCTGGCTAAAAGACTTGATCGTATTTTTATGCAGGTTGCTCACCGCGATGCGGGAGGCCAGCAGCGCGTAGTCCGGGTGTTTGGTGGTGAGTGAGGCGGCAGTTTCCGCAGCGAGGTTATCCAATTCGCTGGTGGTAACGCCATCATACAGGCCCTGAATTACTTTCTTCGCAACGTCAACAGCGTCCACATATTCAGGCGCAAGCCCATAACAAAGTTTCTCGACACGCGCAGTGATCTTGTCAAATTTTACGGATTCTTTCTTTCCGTCTCTTTTTATAACAAACATATGCTCGAATTTATTGGGTGGTTAATTATAGTCTGATGTAAGCAGATGTATTCAAAAAAATGTTCGTCCTAAAAGTCTTCGTCCAGGCTGAAGGTCTGCGTGTCTTTGCCGCCCATTACGCCTGCTTTCTGGTAATCGCCAACACGTTTTTCGAAGAAGTTCGTTTTACCCTGCAGCGAAATCATTTCCATGAAGTCGAATGGATTACTTGCGTTGAACAGTTTGCCGGCGCCCAGCTCTGCGAGCCACCTGTCTGCCACGAATTCAATATATTGTTTCATCAGGTCGGCGTTCATACCGATCAATGCTACCGGCAGGGCTTCTGTGATGAATTCTTTTTCGATGGTTACCGCGTCGCCGATGATCTCCTGGATTTGTTTTTCGCTGATCTTACCTTCCAGCATGCTGAAGAGGAGGCAGGCGAATTCGCAATGCAGGCCTTCGTCACGGCTGATCAGCTCATTGGAGAAAGTTAAACCCGGCATCAGGCCGCGTTTCTTCAACCAGAAAATAGAACAGAAAGAGCCGCTGAAGAAGATACCTTCCACTGCTGCGAAAGCTACCAGTCGTTCTGCGAAAGTTCCGTTCTCGATCCAGCGCAGTGCCCATTCCGCTTTCTTCTTAACAGCAGGAACGGTCTCAATCGCATGGAACAGGCGATCTTTTTCTACGGGATCTTTTACATATGTATCGATCAGTAAAGCATAAGTTTCAGAGTGGATATTCTCCATCATGATCTGGAAACCATAAAAGCAACGTGCTTCAGGAATCTGTACTTCGCTCATGAAATTCACTGCCAGGTTCTCGTTCACGATGCCATCGCTTGCAGCAAAGAAGGCCAGTACATGGCTGATAAAGTGACGCTCGCCATCATTGAGGGCAGCCCAGTCTTTCAGATCGCCGCTCAGGTCAATCTCCTCAGCCGTCCAAAAGCTCGCTTCATGCCTTTTGTACATTTCCCACACTTTGGGGTAGTTAATTGGTAGCAGCACAAACCTGTCCTTGTTCTCCTTTAGCAGGATTTCATTCTCCGTGTTCATCAATTAGTTTTTATATGGTGTGCAATGTGCGATAATGAATTGGGTACGACGGCAGATAACGGTGCCGGCAGTTACCGGTGAAGGTTACTTTCGCCAATACCTTATTACGCGAAGGTTTTGACAAATCTGTTGTTCTGGCAGGTTTCCTGGCTTTCCCTTTACTTCCGGCCTTCCCGTGATCAACACAGTGGCAAGGGGGATGTTGGAAGTAAAACTGAACCGTTTACTGCACGGGCCCGGGAATCACAGTAGCGCGTCTGCTCGTGAATCTCACACGATTCCCTATTAATTGTACCGGCGTATTTTCCGGTACAAACCAAATCAACAATGTCAAGAACTGTTGCAAATGTAAGGAGTGAGGTCGTGGGTAACCTTTAAAAGTTGCTAACAGGTGTGGAAAAACTATGTGGGTTTTTAGAAGATTCCCACTGGTAACCGGAATCCGTTTTTTGGCATTATTTTTTACACCAGGACACATTTTTTTTATCGAAAAGTGTGGAGATAGATGCACGGTTTTTATGATGTAAATCCAATGCTGATCATCAGTGATTTACACTTTTATATTCTTTTCTCCTTGTTGATGAATTTCCTGCGGATGATGTCCTGTACAGGGATTCCCTCGATTTTGCTTTCCAGCCAGGAAATGATGTCCAGGTAAAGGAACGATCTTTTCTCATATGGGTTCTGGGAAATATTCACCAGTTTTTGCTTCAGATCTTTGAATGCCTCTATCAAGTCCTTGGGATGGGCATACATATTCTTGCGCAAAAATTTTAATATCTCTTCCATCACACTGCTCAAGTCTTTGTTCTTCGCAATAAAGTGGTAAACAGACTTGATCAGGTATTCTACCAGGCTGTAATTTTCCAGCTCATAGTGGGCGATGAGGTGAAGTATACGCGCAAAACACTGTATATCGGCCCGCAGGTTACCGATGCGCAGGTGAATTATTTTATTCAGGTAGACAATGGCATTATTGTTATCCCCGCTCCCAAAGTACAGGCAGGCAATCTTATAGTAAAACACCAATACCCGGTGCTGGTCCACCGTAAGCTGGTGTTCGGCGATCTGCGTTTCCAGCTCCGGTACCATGGCCAGCCCTTCCGTAAAGGTCCCCTCCGAGGAAGTGACGGTTCAGTTTCGCCGTATAACGGTACACAAATGAAGATGTCCGCGTGTTTTCGTTGAAACTGTCCTGGTGCTGGTCGATATAGCACTCGAAGGCGCTCAGCGTTTCGGCGAACTTACCATGGTTCATGGTATAAAAGTGCGCCGTCAGCAGGTTGTGCATGGCCTTCACGTACATGTCCTGGTCGGTTTTTAACAGCGAAGGGTATTCGGTGAATAAGTCGACCCACTTCTGCGTATACCGGTAATACATGGCGAAGTCCTGCAATATATAGTAGTACCAGCAATGCGCCTGGTACATGTATATTTTCTCGTAAAAACTCATATTGGGCTGCAGTTGCCCCGGAAGGTTCGTTTCGAAGAAGCTCTTCATCATGAGCACGTCCTTTTCATCACGGGCGTGGCCCAGCTTCAGGTACAGGCCGTACATCCGCAGGCTAAGGGTAGACAGTTTACTGATATGGTTCAGCTGGGTGTTGATTTCCAGGCTCTCGCCACTCAGTTCTTCCGCCCGGTTCTCAAGACTCCGGGTAATATGACGCGATTCGATCAGTTTTTCGAACTCGATGATCTCGTAGCAAAGCATCACTTCTTCCTGCTCCCGTGCACTGGTCTTGGCTTTAGCCAGCAGCTTCAGGCTCTGGGTGTACAATCCCTTGTTATACAGTACCCGGGCATAATCCAACTGCTCCCGCAGCTCTATCAACGGGTCCTTCTGCTTGTACAACAGGCGCAGGGTGGTCAGTAAGTGTTTATAAAGATGGGCTTTAACGTTCGATAATTGCTGTTTTTTGATATCCGGTACCTTTTTCAAAATTACCTCCTCGTCATATTCCTTCATCCGGTCCATGACGTTGAACAACTGTATAAAAAGCACCTCCTCGTTGTCGTTATTTTTATTGAAAGCGAGCTGAAAGTTCCTTTTTTCGGCTTTAGTAAGTGTTTTTATTAATATGAAAAGCGCATCGTTTAAACTGTTGGGCATCGTTGAATTATAGTTGTAGTGTGCTGTTTTTCAATGATTTAGATTGAATTCACCCGCTTTGCGGATCGTAAAAGATTCAAATTTAGCCAAAGCCGTTTAGATACGACCTGTTAGATTTGAAGGTATAAAAATCAGAGGCGATCACAAAAATAAGGAACGCAACAAAATAAAAGTTTATTACGGATGGGAAAAACACTATTTGACAAGATTTGGGATGGCCACGTTGTGACGAGCAAGGCGGACCACCCAGATGCCGTTTACATCAATACCCATTTTATACATGAGGTGACCAGTCCCCAGGCTTTCGACGGTTTACGCAAGCGCGGTATTCCCGTGTTCCGTCCGAACAAGACCCGGGCCACGGCCGACCATAACGTACCCACCATCGACCAGCACCTGCCGATCAAAGAGGCCCTGAGCCGCCACCAGGTGGAGATGTTGACCAAGAATACAAAAGAATTTGGCGTAGAGCTGTACGGCCTGGGCCACCGCTACCAGGGTATCGTTCACGTGATCGGCCCTGAACTGGGCATCACCCTGCCGGGCATGACCATCGTATGCGGCGACAGCCATACCAGCACCCATGGTGCTTTCGGCGCTATCGCCTTCGGTATCGGTACGTCTGAGGTAGAACAGGTACTGGCTACCCAGTGCATCCTGCAGTACAAGCCTAAGCGCATGAAAATCGAAGTGACGGGCGAACTGAAAAAGGCGTACTGTCCAAAGACATCATCCTGTATATTATTTCCAAGATATCCGCATCCGGCGCTACCGGCTATTTCGTGGAATACGCCGGCGAGGCGATCCGCAGCCTGAGCATGGAAGGCCGTATGACGATCTGTAACATGAGCATCGAGATGGGCGCCCGCGGCGGCCTGATCGCCCCCGATCATGTGACATTCGATTATATTAAAGGTCGCGAGTTCGCTCCGGCAGGCGCAGCCTGGGATGCGGCCCTCGACTACTGGAAAACGCTGTTCTCCGATGTAGACGCCGAGTTTGACCAGGTACTCACCTTCCGCGCGGAAGACATCGAGCCCCAGGTAACCTACGGTACCAACCCGGGCATGGGCATGGGCGTTACCGAGCACATTCCCGCCCTGGCACAGCTCGACGACAGCGAAAAGCCTTCTTTCAAGAAATCGCTGGACTATATGGGTCTCGAGCCGGGCGCCCAGCTGCTGGGTAAAAAGTGGACTACGTGTTCATTGGCAGTTGTACCAATTCCCGCATCGAGGACCTGCGCCTGGTGGCCGACTTCGTAAAAGGTAAAAAGAAAGCCGACGATGTGACCGTGTGGATCGTACCTGGGTCCAAACAGGTAGAGGCACAGGCCATTGAAGAAGGCATTGATAAGATATTTGAAGCAGCAGGTTTTCATCTTCGCCAGCCCGGCTGCTCTGCCTGCCTGGGTATGAACGAAGACAAGATACCTGCCGGTAAATACTGTATTTCTACTTCCAACAGGAACTTTGAAGGTCGCCAGGGCCCCAACGCCCGCACCTTCCTCGCCAGTCCGCTCACCGCGGCTGCCGCAGCCATCACCGGCAAAGTGACCGATGTAAGAGAAATGATTTAAAACAAACGTATATGAGCACCTGGGACGCCGGTTTATATAAAGAACAACACAGTTTCGTATTTCAATATGGCAGCGACCTTCTTTCGTGGCTGCAGCCGCTGGAGGGTGAAAGAATCCTGGACGCCGGCTGCGGAACCGGGGAGCTGACCGTGGAAATCGCGGCGACCGGCGCTTCTGTAAAAGGGATCGATCAGAGCGCCAGCATGATCAAAAGTGCAAAGGCGCACTTCCCGGGGTCGGACTTTGCAACGGCTGACATTGCACACATGGAGCTGCACGAACAGTTCGACGCGATCTTTTCTAACGCTACCCTGCACTGGGTACGCGAAAAGGAAAGCGCAGCCGTGCAAATGTTCAAACACCTGAAGCCAGGGGGACGGCTGGTACTCGAAATGGGAGGGAAGGACAATGTGGCCGGCATCCTGAAAGCCCCGGCACAAGCCATGAGCAAGTACGGAAAGGCTTACACGCCGTTCTGGTATTTTCCTTCCGTGGCTGAATATACCACAGTGCTCGAAAACGCGGGCTTCCGCGTGAACCGCGTGCATTACTTCGACCGGCCCACTACGTTAAAGGACCAGGAAAATGGCATCATCCGCTGGCTGGAAATGTTCGGCTCGCACTTTTTGCCGGCATGGAAACCGACGAACGCAACGCCATCCTCGAAGAAACGCAAAGGCTGATGGAGCCAACGCATTTCGCCAATGGCAAGTGGACCGCCGATTACAAAAGACTGAGAGTGCTGGCCGTTAAGCCTGCATCCTCGCTGTAAAACATCGCATCAAACTATGGAAAAGATATTTAAGAACCTGGTGTCTACAGTGATACCGCTGCCGATAGAAAACATCGATACCGACCAGATCATCCCCGCGCGCTTCCTGAAGGCGACCACCCGCGAAGGATTTGGCGAAAACCTGTTCCGCGACTGGCGCTTCGATGAAAACAACCAGCCGAAAGATTTCGTGCTGAACAATCCTACTTATAGTGGTAAGATCCTGGTAGCCGGTAAAAACTTCGGCTGCGGCTCTTCCCGCGAGCACGCTGCCTGGGCTATCGCCGACTTCGGACTCAAAGTAGTGGTGAGCAGCTTCTTCGCAGACATCTTCAAAAATAACGCGCTGAACAACTTTCTTCTCCCCATTACCGTTAGTGAAGGATTCCTGCACAAGATTTTCCAGGCGGTAGAGGCCGATCCGAAAGCCGAAGTGGAAGTGAACCTGCAGGAGCAGTTCATCGCTATTAAAAGCACGGGCGAAAGAGAATCATTCGACATCAACGCCTACAAAAAAACATGTTTGCTGAACGGGTACGACGATATCGATTATCTGTTGAGCCAGCGCAGCAACATCGAAAAATACGAAGCATCACGACCATTCAATTTCTAAATCAAATCATACCACTCAAGCACTGTTACAAACAATGGGAGTAGAAAAAAGATACTGGTAATACCCGGAGACGGCATCGGACAGGAAGTAACTTCCTGGGGCAAAAAGGTACTGGAAGTAATTGCAACAAACTACAAACACACGTTTACGTTTGACGAAGGCATCATGGGCCACGTAGCGATCGAAGCTACCGGCAACCCGCTGCCCGACGAAACGCTGGAAAAAGCACGCAAAAGCGACGCTATCCTGTTTGGCGCGATCGGTCACGCTAAGTACGATAATGATCCTACATTGAAAGTGCGTCCTGAACAGGGGCTGCTGAAAATCCGCAAAGAGCTTGGTTTATATGCCAACCTGCGCCCGATTAAATTGTTCGACGACCTGCTGCAGGCTTCGAGCATCAAACCGGAAATTCTCCAGGGAGCTGATATCCTCTTCTTCCGCGAACTGACAGGTGATGTTTATTTTGGTGAGAAGAAACGCAGCGAAGACCGCACTTCTGCGTCCGACCTGATGATCTATCATAAGTATGAAGTAGAACGCATTGCCCGCATGGCTTACGAAGCTGCGCGCACCCGCAAGAAACGCCTCTGCTCTGTAGATAAAGCGAATGTGCTCGAAGCCTCCCGGTTGTGGAGAGAAGTAGTGCAGGAAATTGCAAAAGAGTATCCCGATGTGGAAACAGAACACATGTTCATCGACAACGCGGCGATGCAGCTGATTAAAGATCCGAAACGTTTTGATGTGGTGGTAACCGGCAACCTGTTCGGTGACATCCTCACCGACGAAGCATCGCAGATTGCAGGCTCTATGGGCATGCTCGCATCTGCCTCCGTTGGCGACGCTATCGGCTTCTACGAACCCATACACGGCTCTGCGCACGATATCGCGGGTAAAGGTCTGGCGAACCCGCTGGCCTCTATCCTGAGCGCTGCGCTGCTGCTCGATATTTCTTTCGGTTTGAAAGATGAATCACAGCGCGTGATCAAAGCCGTAGACGCCACACTGCGCCAGGGCTACCGCACCATGGACATTGCGACCAAACACACTGCCAACGAGTTCATTCTCGGTACAGATGCAATGGGCGCCAAAGTATTGGACAACCTGAACTAATCCAGATAAATTATTCGAAAAACACACTAACAATGGATAAAAACCGAGTCTATATTTTCGATACCACCCTGCGCGATGGTGAACAAGTGCCGGGCTGCCAGCTGACCACTGTTGAAAAAATTGAAGTAGCGAAAGAGCTGGAGGCGTTAGGCGTAGATGTAATTGAAGCTGGTTTTCCTATTTCCAGCCCTGGCGACTTCCAGAGCGTAGTGGAAATATCCAAAGCGGTATCAGAACCCATTATTTGCGCGCTTACCCGCGCCAATACAAAAGATATTGACGCTGCTGCGGAAGCCCTGCGTTTTGCAAAACGTGGCCGTATCCACACCGGTATCGGCGCTTCCGACATGCACATCAAGTATAAATTCAACAGTACCCGCGATGAGATCCTGCAACGTGGCGTAGATGCGGTTAAGTATGCCCGCAAATTCACCGATGATGTAGAGTTTTATGCAGAAGATGCCGGCCGTGCAGACAATGAATTTCTTGCCCGCATGATCGAAGCGGTCATCGCTGCCGGCGCTACTGTGGTAAACATACCGGACACCAATGGTTATTGTCTGCCCGACCAATACGGTGCAAAAATCAAATACCTGGTGGATAATGTGTCTAACATCGATAAGGCCATCATTTCTGTACACTGTCACAATGACCTCGGTGTGGCCACCGCCAACTCTATCGCCGGCATTATGAACGGTGCAAGGCAGGTAGAGTGTACCATCAATGGTATTGGTGAAAGAGCAGGTAACACATCGCTGGAAGAAGTGGCTATGATCCTGAAAACGCACCATGGCCTGGGTTACAACACCGGCATCAACTCTAAACGTATTTATGGCATCAGCAACCTGGTAAGCACCATGATGCGTATGCCCGTACAGGCGAACAAGGCAATCGTTGGTCGCAATGCGTTTGCGCACAGCTCCGGTATTCACCAGGATGGCGTACTCAAGCATCGCGAGAACTACGAGATCCTCGATCCGGAAGATCTCGGCATCAATCCGAATTCTATTATTCTTACTGCCCGCAGTGGCCGCCACGCGTTGAAACATCACCTGGAAAGGCTGGGCTATAAGATCGATAAAGTGAACCTCGACGAAGTGTACCAGCGCTTCCGGAAGTAGCCGATAAGCAGAAAGAAATAAGCGACCACGACCTTCAAATGTTAATGGGCGACGGCCAGGAAAAAGTCTACGCGGAAGGTGCAATTAAAGTAACTTTATTGCAGGTTGTCTGTGGTGATCCCCTGCGTCCGATGGCGACCGTGAAATTGAAGATCAATGGTGAAGAGAAAGAGGCGAGCGCAGCGGGCAATGGTCCGGTGAACGCAACCATCAACGCGATCCATGAGATCATTAAAGATGATATTACTTTGGATGAGTTCAGCATCCAGTCTATGCACGGCGGCAGTGAAGATGTGAGTAAAGTAAATATGCACGTAAAGCACGCAGGTAAATCCTATTACGGTTTCGGCACTTCCACCGACATTGTAAATGCATCTGTTCATGCTTATGTCGATGCCCTGAACAAGATCTACTAAGACATAATCAGCCAACGTATAAGTGAGGGTCGGGCCATTGGCGCCCGGCCTTTTTATTTCCCATACCTATTCACCCACGCTGAAATCTCATTCGAAATCAACAACACATTCGCCAGGTTACCCGTCCCCAGATCATGTCCCGCACCGGTCAGTGGCACTAATTTGTACGGTACGCTCTTCGCCTTCAGCTCTGCTTCCAGTAAAGTCGACTGCTCGTACGGAACGATATTATCAATCGTACCATGTATCAGCAATGTAGGCACATTGGCCACATAGTTAATCGGGCTCGCCTGTGAAAATTTTGCGTTCACAGGTTGTCCCGTAGTATAAGCAGCACCCGCCACTGCGTTTACCACACCGATAAGGCCAATAGATTTTGCATATTCCAGAACTTTACCTGGTCGAGTTTTGTAGGCCCGGCCATCGATATAACGGCGCCCACCTGTGCCTGCGAGGCATATTTGTAGGTGTACAGCAAAGCCATATGCGCACCGGCACTGCCACCGCAAAGGATGAACTTCGTTTTACGGGAATGCCAGTTATCCATCTCCTGAATTAAATTGATCGCCTTAGTCACATCGGCCATCAGTTCTTCATGATGTACGCTGCCGCTCACGTAACGGTAACTGATACTCGCACTGCTGATGCCTTTGGTCAGGAAATGGTCCCGGAAGCCATGCATGTCTTCCTTGTTGCCGGCCGTCCATCCGCCCCCATGGATAAATACGATGAACGGGGTAGTAGTATCATGATTTGCGGCCAGGTATACGTCCATTTTCTGACGTGCGTCCGTGCCATATGCTACATCCAGCATTTTTTCCTGCGGATAGGTGTCCGGGTTAGTGGAGTTGCTTTTCGTACAGCCGATTAACAAAAACAGGAACAGCAGGTTTCTCATATGCGATGGTTTTTTATTTAACGTCCAGATCTTCAAAAGCGATATCCATCAGCGGATATTGTTTAGGGTTACGGAAAAAATAGTGCCACCATTCTGTTTCCAGCGATGTAAAGCCATGTTTTTCCATTACTGTTTTCAGTAGGCGGCGGTTTGCGGCCACGGTGCTATCTTTTAGCGGGTAGTTATGGTGCGCCCGTTCGGTAAAATCATCGAAACCGGTGGGCATTTGTATTTCTTTTTTGTTTTCAGGTGGATGATGGTCAGATCCACTGCCGCGCCGCGGTTATGTCCCGAGCCATTGGCCGGGTTTGCCGCGTAGCGGTCGTCCGGCACGATCGCCCACATTTTTTCGGTCGCAGCGTACGGTCGATATCCATCAAATATTTTAAGTCCATAGCCCAATCGGTTAAGCTCCTGTTGCACGGCCAGCAGGGCTTTCACCACCGGCAACCGAAGGAAAACCCGGGCTTGTTTATATAATGCCTGTTTCGTAAAATTGTTCACCGTGGCATATCGGATGTCTTTCGCAATGCCCGGGATCATAGCCTCCACGTCTACTAGCCGCATATTGGAATCTTTGGCCGCCAGCTGCTGATATAAACGAATATCATTCACCACGGGAAGGCCATATTTGTTCAGGGAATTTGCTGCGCCGACAGGGCGGCAGGCACAAGCAACAGTATTGAAATAAATATATTTTTCACCGGATTTGATTTGATGAACGCCTCAATGGCGAAGATTGTATTTAATACGGGTAAAAAAGGATCGTAATCGCCTTTGTAAAATAGGTACTTTAGAACCCTTAAATTAAGAAAAGATGAACTTGTTTCGATTAGATGGAAAAATTGCCGTGGTAACCGGCGGTGGTAGCGGAATAGGTCAGGCCGTGGCAAAATGTTTTGCCGGGCAGGGCGCAGTGGTGCATATCCTGGAACTGAACGAAGCGGCCGGACAGGAAACCTTGTCTGCCATCGCAGCCGCCGGCGGGCAGGGCTACGTGCATAGTGTGAACGTGAGCGAGCAGGCAGCCGTACAGGCGGTGATGGACAAGATCGTCGACCTCTCCGGCGCATTGCACATTCTCGTCAACTGCGCTGGCATCGCACACATCGGCAAGCTGGAAACTACATCGGAACAAGATCTCGACCGCATATATAATGTGAACGTGAAAGGCACGTACAACTGCATGTTCACCAGCGTGGCACAAATGAAAAAGCAGGGAGGTGGCGTGATCCTGAACGTGGCCTCTATCGCCAGCAGCGTGGGCATCCCCGACAGGTTCGCTTATTCGATGAGTAAAGGCGCGGTGTTAACGATGACGTTGTCGGTAGCGAAAGACTACCTGGCCGATAACATCCGCTGCAACTGCATTTCGCCCGCCCGCGTGCACACGCCGTTCGTTGATGGCTTTATCGCCAAAAACTACCCCGGCCGCGAAGCGGAAATGTTCGAAAAGCTGTCTAAAACCCAGCCGATAGGTCGTATGGCCAAACCGGACGAAGTGGCCTGGCAATGCCTGTACCTCTGTTCCGACGAAGCCGGTTTTATTACGGGTTCGGACTATGCCATTGATGGTGGGTTTATACGACTGAACAATTAATCGTATTTTCCACCCTATGAAACGCAACGCAATATTATTTGTACTGGCCCTGGCCACCTTCGCTACCGCCTGTAACTCCGGCGGTACCAGCACCAGCGGAAAAGATTCCGTTCCTTTTGTCCCTGCAACACCCGATGGCAGTGTTACGGTAACCCTGGAAAACAGGGATAAAGACACCGGTAAAGTACGCATCAAAGCCACGCTTGGCAACCTCAACAGCACAGAACAGGTATTTGATTTGGACCTGCTGCAACAGGGGGCCGATACCGCACTGTACCGCGTGGTGTGGGATAAGCCGAACAGCGCTTATATCGGCGTGATCAAAAGCAATAAGGAGACGCGTTACTATCATGTTATACCAGACAGTCCGTTTGTGCGTGTGCGTTGGCATACTTCACCACCCAGGGAAATCTGGCAGTATGTCGAAGGTCCGATGGGACTTGGCGCTTTCCTGAAAAATCAGCCGCTGGTAAAAGCGTATAAAAAGAATATCAAGTCCGGAGTGATCATTGAAGACTTTATCGTGAAACTGGAACAGCTGCCAGGCGATTCTGTGAAACTGCATTACGCTTTCGGCGGACTTATTGATGATGAAACGTTTTATATTCCTGCCAGCATTGAACCCTGGCTCATGGTGGCGCAGGACGATATGGTCTATTTCGGTTTGAAGATGGATGGCGAATTTAAAGAGTCCAAACAATTGCGTGTAAGGAACGGCAGGCTCGAAGTAAAAACACTGAGAAAAATTAAATTTAAATAAACGATATGAAACTGATAAGGTTCGGTTTACCCGGCGCTGAAAAACCAGGTGTTGTAACCAGCGAAGGCATGTTTGATGTATCTTCTTTCGGAGAAGATTTTGGAGAGAAATTCTTTGAAACTGATGGTCTGGCCCGGTTAGAGCAATGGTGGAATGCCAATAGCGCCACTGCCCCCAAAGTAGCCGAAGGAACCCGTTTGGGTTCGCCGATCATGCGTCCTTCCAAAATCATTTGTATCGGTCTTAATTACGCCGATCACGCGAAGGAAACCAACGCCGCTATTCCCAAAGAACCTATCGTTTTCTTTAAGTCAACCACCGCACTGGTAGGGCCGAACGATGACCTCGTGATCCCTAAGAACAGTGTAAAAACCGACTGGGAAGTAGAACTGGCCGTTATTATCGGTAAAAAGGCTGCTTATATCGAAGAGAAAGATGCCGAAGATCATATCGCCGGTTATGCCCTGCACAACGATTACAGCGAACGTGAGTTCCAGATCGAACGGGGCGGCCAATGGGTAAAAGGAAAGAGCTGCGACACTTTCGCGCCGCTTGGTCCCTGGATGGCGACGAAAGACGAGATCAAGGATATCAACAACCTGCGCCTGTGGCTCACGGTAAACGGCAATAAATACCAGGACGGTACTACCGCCAACCTGATCTTCAAAGTTCCGTTCATCGTATCGTACCTCAGCCAGTTTATGACCCTGCTCCCGGGCGATGTGATTTCTACAGGTACGCCGGCTGGCGTTGGTTTGGGTATGAACCCGCAGGTATACCTGAAAGCGGGCGATGTGATTGAACTGGGTATTGACGGCCTGGGCGCCTCGCGTCAGCAGGCTGTTGCATGGAAATAGTTAAACAACGAATTATGATCGTTAATAGATATTGCCTGGCGTTGGATTTGGTGGACGATGCCGCGTTGATCGCGGAGTACGAACACTACCACCGCGAAGTATGGCCCGAGATCAAAGCCAGCATCACCGGTGCAGGCATCGAAAAGATGGAAATCTACCGGATCGGGAACCGTCTGTTCATGATCATGGAAGTAAACGACAGCTTTTCATTTGAACGCAAAAGTGCGATGGACGCTAACAATCCGAAGGTGCAGGAATGGGAACAGCTGATGTGGAAATACCAGCAGGCCCTGCCCGTAGCCAAACCCGGGGAGAAATGGCTCATAATGGATAAAATATTTGAATTATAAGCCACGATTATTGCAGCTGGTACAACACTGGTCATTAAACAAACAGTATTTCACGTATGATTATTGATTCCCATCAACACTTCTGGCGCTACGATCCGGTACGCGATACCGGATGGACCCGCCGATTCAGCGCGATTTTCTGCCGATTGACCTCGGTCCCGTACTGGCTGCTAATCATGTGGACGGCTGCGTGGCCGTGCAGGCCGATCAGTCAGAAGAAGAAACCAACTTCCTGCTCGATTTAGCGGATAAAAACGACTTTATCAAAGGCGTGGTGGGCTGGGTCGATTTACGGGCCGATAACCTGGAGGAACGCCTGCAGCACTTCGCACAATTTCCCAAACTAAAAGGCTTTCGGCACATTGTGCAGGGCGAGGCGGACGACCGCTTCCTGCTGCGGGAAGATTTTTGTAGAGGGATTGCGCTGCTCGGCAAGTACAAGTTCACGTATGATATTTTGGTGTACCCGCATCAATTGCCTGCGGTAGTGGAATTTGTAGGCAGGTTTCCCGAACAGCGGTTCGTCATAGATCATCTTGCCAAACCCGATTTTAAGAAAGAACTCAGCCACGACTGGGCACAGCACATGCGTGCGATCGGTCATCACCACAATGTATACTGCAAACTAAGCGGCATGGTTACGGAGGCCGACTGGGAACATTGGGAGCAGGACGACTTTTCACCCATGCTCGAAGTCGTGCTCACCGCCTTTGGCTCCAGCCGTACGATGTTTGGGTCCGACTGGCCGGTGTGTTTGCTGGCAGCGGATTACGAATCGGTGAAAGGCATTCTTGAAAACTATATCTCCGGCTTCTCCAGGTCGGAAGTAGGCATGATCATGGGTGGCAATGCCCGCACTTTTTACAAGCTATAAAACACAATAAAACGACATAAATGAACTTAGGACTGAATGATAAGGTGGTGATCGTAACCGGTGGCGCCAAAGGTATTGGTGAAGCCATTTCCCGCCTCGCGGGCGAAGAAGGCGCTATCGTAGTGATTGCAGGCCGCAATGCTGCCGATAATGATAAAACGGTAGCTGCCATTAACGCGTCAGGTGGCCGCGCGATGGGCGTGGTGGCCGAACTGGGGCAGGCTGGCGATTGCAGGAAAGTGATCGACGCTACCGTGAAGACTTACGGCCGCATCGACGCGCTGGTGAACAATGCCGGCGCCAACGATGGCGTAGGACTGGAAAGCGGCAACCCGGAAAAGTTCATGGCTTCTTTACAGAATAATCTTTCGCATTATTACAACCTGGCGCACTACGCACTGCCTTACCTGAAGGCCACGAAAGGTAATATCGTGAACATCGGTTCCAAAGTGGCCACGACCGGACAGGGGAACACCTCGGGGTATGCCGCATCAAAAGGCGCGATCAACGCTTTAACGCGTGAGTGGGCAGTGGAATTGCTACAGCACAGCATTCGTGTAAACACGGTTATTCCTGCCGAAGTATGGACACCCTTATACGAAACCTGGATCAATTCACTGCCGAACCCGGAAGAGAAACTGGCCTCCATCACTGCTAAGATTCCACTGGAAAAAGAATGACCACTTCCGAGGAGATCGCAGCGATGACCGTATTCCTGCTGAGCAACCGATCCGCGCACACCACTGGCCAGATCGTTTATGTAGATGGCGGTTACACGCACCTCGACAGATCTATCAGCTAACTATTTTTATTCTGATACAAATACCTATAACAACAACATAAAACAACAGATCTATGGCCGGAACCGCAGTAAGCAATTCCACGTACACCACCACGGGCGGCAATAAAACAGGCAATTACCTGTTTCCGTTTATCCTGGTGACCAGCCTGTTTTTTCTCTGGGCGCTCATACACAACCTGAGCCCGGTGCTGATCCCGCACCTTAAAAAAGCCTGCCAGCTAACAGACACACAATCATCTTTTATTGATTCCTCCATATTTTTTGCCTACTTCGTGATGGCGATGCCCGCAGGATATGTGATGAAAAAGTTTGGTTATAAAACCGGGATTATATTTGGATTGCTGGTATATGCAGTTGGTGCGTTCCTGTTTATTCCCGCGGCAAACTCCGGGCAGTATAGTTTTTTCCTGGTGGCATTGTTTGTCATCGCCAGCGGATTAACTTTCCTGGAAACAGCGGCCAATCCATACGTAACCATTTTGGGTAAACCGGAAACAGCTACCTTCAGGTTGAATCTTGCACAATCCTTTAATGGGGTGGGCGCTATGCTCGGTCCCATCATCGGTTTGAAGTATATCTTGTCCGGTACAGAGTATACTAATGAGCAGATAGCGGCAATGTCGCAGGCGCAGTTAGCAGCTTACCAGGCCAGCGAAGCGTCAACCGTAAAAATGCCTTACATGGTCATTGGTTTCGTGGTATTGCTCGTAGCGGTGTTGTTTATCATCACCAAAATGCCGGATGTAAAAGAGCAGGATAATCCGGAGATAGATGCGACCGGGTCCAAAGGGGGATTCTCCGTCACAAACACCTGGTAGCCGCAGTGATCGCACAGTTTTTTTACATCGGTGCACAGGTAGGTGTGAATGCATTTTTTATCCGCTTTGCTAAATTTTCGGCAGGGATCAGCGAAAAGGATGCGGCCCTGTTACTGGGATCCGTGGCAGGCACCGGTTTCATGATCGGCCGCTTTGTAGGTACTGGTTTGATGCGCCTGGTAAAACCACCAACCTTGCTGGCAATTTACGCTGCTGTAAACGTATTGTTGCTGATTATTGCGATGACCACTAAAGGCAATGTGGCCGTATGGACCGTATTGGCGGTACCGTTCTTCATGTCTATCATGTTCCCTACCATTTTTGCATTGGGTATTGATGGCCTGGGTGCGGACGCTAAATTGGGCTCTTCGCTGATCATCATGTCTATCGTAGGTGGCGCTATTTGCCCGCCGTTGATGGGTCTTATTTCTGACGCCTCTAACATCCAAATGGCCTACCTGGTACCGCTGTTCTGCTTCGCCGTGGTATTCTGGTTCGCCACCAAAGGATATAAGCTCGACCGGGCACTTTAATGCCCTGTCATAAAACGCTTTGCGCGCCTGCCAACAAATCGGCAGGCGCGCTTTTTTTATCGGCCAACGCAGGCCACCAATCCGGCAAATTCATCGTACCTTCAGGATACAAACCAGCTTTATGACCCAGCCTGTAAACCGCTATTGCCTGATCATGCTCCTGCTCCTTATCTGGGGGCCGGGTTGCCAGAAAGATGAGGAGACGACGCGCAGTACGATTACCGTCAGCATTCAGCATAAAGTAAACCAGGCGCCGCTCGCCCTGGCCAATACCAGCTATACGAACGCTCTAGGTCAACCCTTTACGGTGACCGCATTCAAATACTACCTCAGTAATTTCACTTTTACCAGGGCCGACGGTTCCAGAGTACGCATCAACGGCCAATATTACTTTGTCGATGAAGCCGTACCCGAATCCAAAAAGCTGACTATCGCAAACGTGCCATTCGGCGATTATACGGGCATGTCGTTCACGATTGGGGTAGATAGCATCCGGAACGTAAGCGGCGCGCAAACGGGCGCGCTGGATCCATTAAGCGGTATGTTCTGGAGCTGGAACAGCGGTTACATCATGGCTAAGTTTGAAGGTACCTCCAAAGTCTCCACCGCGGCAGATACTTCGCTGGTTTTTCACGTAGGCGGATTTAAAGGGGAGTACAACTCCTTGCAAACAGTCGCGTTGAACACCGGCAGCTTTAAAGTGCCCGATAATACCCACATCGCGCTCACCGCGGATGTGGCCACCTGGTTCAATACGCCCAACCCGATCAGTTTTATCACCATCAATAAAGTGCATACGCCCGGCATCGATGGCTACAAGTTTTCGCAGAATTACAGTAACATGTTCACCAGCGTCGCCGTGTCGGAATGATCAGGAAGTTTATTTATATCGTTTGTATCTTTTTCCTCGTGTGGGCCTGTCGTAAGAGCGACCAGGGCGGCTCCGCGCCGGTACCTTATACGTTACAACTGCCCGATTACTTCCCGGCTACGGTATACGATATGAGCCAGAATCCGCTCACCCGCGAAGGCATTGCACTAGGTCGCCGCCTGTTCTACGATCCGCGCCTGTCGCGCGACAGTACCGTGTCCTGCGGCTTCTGCCACCAGCAGTTTGCGGCGTTCTCGCATTACGATCATCCGCTGAGCCATGGTGTGGGCAACAACACCGGCACCCGCACCGTTCCCGGATTATTCAATCTAATTTATCAGAAAGATTTTATGTGGGACGGCGGGGTGAATAATTTAGAAATTCAACCACTCACGCCGCTCACCGATCCCAACGAAATGGGAGAGGACCTGCAGAACGTGATCAATAAAATTCAATCCAACGCCCAATACCGCGGCATGTACAAAGCGGCATTCGGCACCACGGAAGTGACTACCCAACGTACTTTCCGCGCACTGGCGCAGTTTATGGCCACGATGAACTCCTTCGAATCCAAGTACGACAGCATTATGCGCAAGGTGCAGGGTGTGGCATTTACAACGGAAGAAGCCAGCGGTTACGCTACGTTTCAGGCCAAGTGCGCCAGCTGTCACAAAGAGCCGCTGTTTACGGATGGCAGCTTCCGCAGCAACGGGTTGCCTTACAATCCCGCCCTCAACGATGTGGGCCGCATGCGCATCACTAATAGCACCGGCGATTATCTTAAATTTAAAGTTCCTTCCCTGCGTAATATTTTACGGAGTCAGCCTTATATGCACGATGGCAGGTTTTACGACATCTTCCGTGTATTTGAGCATTATAACAAGGGCGTAGAAGCCGGCGCTAATCCCGATCCGCTAGTGAAGAGCGGTATTCCCCTGAGCGCCAAAGAACAACGTGAGCTCTATTTCTTCTTCATGACGCTCACCGACATGAACTTCATCAATAATAAAGAGATCAGTGAGATATTGATCGAGGATTGACAAACATCTGACTTTCTACAAGTGTATGTATGTACATAAGCAATTTATATATTTTATGTTGATGTATTCGTCTTTCTGGAACGGTTGTTGCAAAATGGCGGGTATGAAGAAATGGACTATTACCGTACTGATGATGCTGTTTGCCATTGCGCCGGCCGTGCAGGCCCAGCAGCAACAAAAAGCTGTAAAAAGGAAGGTACCGCCAGCTTTTACGCCCAAAAGTTTAATGGACGTAAAACCTTCAGCGGTGAGGTATTCGACAATAGTGCGATGACCGCCGCCCACAATACCCTGCCGATGGGCACTTTTATCAAAGTGACTAATCTGCGCAATAACAAATGGGTAGTCGTAAAGGTGACCGACCGCCTGCATGCGGCAAATACCCGCGTGGTAGACCTTACACAGGCCGCTGCTAAAAAGCTGGGGTTCTATAACCGCGGCCTCACAAAAGTGAGGGTGGATGTAGTACCTAAGTCATTCTTTTACAGCGTAATGCAATCATTCCTGGGGTAATACTTCCAGAAAGGTAAAAGAGGCGCTTAACGGCGCCTTCTTTTGTTTATTTTGGGCGTATTGAATCCTTATACCTTATGGCCCATTCTGATCAAGTAGATCTCAATTTTGAAGACGACTCGAAAACCCGCAAGCAACTTCGCCCGCTGATCATTACGATCTGCAGCTGGTGTTTTCTTATCGTCGGTGGTCTTAGTATTTTACTACTAGCAGCTTCGCCATTTCTGAACGTTTCCGTACAACTTTATGGCATAGAAGATAGCGGCAGCGATAAGTTTGCACAGGTGTTCGTACTGGCACTATTTATCCTGCATGGCGTGGTAGCAGCCGGATTATTGTTCGAGCAAAAATGGGGTGTGATGCTGGGGATCATTGTAGCCTATATGGCCGTTGGTATTTGCTGTTACACGATGTGGATGCGGCTTGCACATGGGGGCGGCTTCGTGTTTCGCGGAGAGCTGGTGGCACTAGCGCTTTATCTTTGGTGGTTGCATAAGAACAACTACGCCTGGAAAGAAGCTATTCACAGTAATGATAAGTTATAAAGAAGGTACTGACCAAAAAGTATTGGTCAGCCCTAATTTATTCGGGTACCTGATGGAGACATGTCATCGTTTAAGGATTCTCAAGCCTTCATTTTACTTTTTGGTCAGCCCCTTATTTACTTCTTAAACCTCCAGCAGCCCTGCACATGGTCGTTAACCATGCCCGTGGCCTGCATAAAAGCATAACAAATGGTAGAACCTACAAACTTAAAACCGCGCTTCAGCAGATCCTTGCTCATGGCATCGGATACGGCGGTTTTAGCGGGCACCTGACCCAGGCTGGTAAACTTGTTCAGCACGGGTTTGCCACCCACGAACGACCAGATGTATTTGTCGAAACTTCCAAACTCTTCCTGTACTTTCAAAAATGCTTTTGCATTTCCTACTACCGCATTTACCTTCAGTTTATTGCGGATGATACCAGGGTTTTCCAACAACGCAGCGATTTTTTTATCGGTGTATTTGCTGATTTTTTCGCATCCCAGTTATCAAATGCCTGGCGGTAATTTTCACGTTTGGTCAGTACGGTGTACCAGCTTAGTCCGGCCTGCGCACCTTCGAGGTTCAGCATTTCAAACAGGTGCTGATCGTCGTGGTTGGGTGTGCCCCATTCTTTGTCGTGGTACTCCTGGTATAGTTCGTCTTTATTACACCAGGCGCAGCGTGTTTTTACAGCTCCCATTGCTTGATCAGTTCTTTCACTTGTTTTTATACGCTTTCAGGTCGGCGATGGTGTGCTGGATAAAACCATTATCTTCCAGGCGACCGATCACCGTTTCCATTTCTTCTTTGCTATCATACACCATCTGGCGGTATGGGTTGTTGTAATCTTTCTCACGCGAACGGTAGATGTTTTCCGTGAGCATGCCAAGGGTGTACACCGATTGTTCCAGCAGTTTATTCAGCTGCTCTTTGGTCAGGTCTTCTGCGGCGATACGCTGTGACTCCAGCATACAGGCAATGCTGTGTTGTAGTTTATCTTTTGCGTATTGTTCGCCTGCTTGCTGGTATACCTCGTGCACCTGTTGCCAGCTGCCGATTTTTCCATTGCGGATGCGTTCCTTCATGTCTTCTACGGTACCGGATTTCATCAGCTGCCCGCCAATGTTCTGCCAGCTGCTGCGTGTAGCATCCTTTGCCAGTGTTATAACACTTTCAAATGTATCCAGGTCGTTCTGCGCAGCAAGGTTGCGTGCAGCATATAGCACCACCAGCTCGCGGAACAGGGGATATGCCTTATGCACTTTTAGCAGGTACGCTTTACGCCGGCTGTTTTCCGCTTCTGTAGCGAATATGTCCAGTTGCGCTACCTGTTCCGGGTTGTTCAGCAAAGCTTCACGACCTTTCTGTTTCGCCAGTTCATCGTCGCCGCTGCCGTCCAGTAAAGCACGACCGGTAGCCAACTCCATTAGCTCCAGTGATTCCATTACTTCTTCCATGGAATCGGGGGCGAGGTAGTCATATTCGATGTGCTGAATGCGTTCGGTCCGTTTGTCGCGGTCCACGTACTTCCAGCTGTTGCGGGCCAGCGCGTACATGTTGTACATGAACCAGTAACCCGGCATGATCTTCAGCGTATTGGTATTTTCTTCATTACTCACCAGGCTGAAAGGGTAGCGGATGTTCAGTTCATTCATGTAGGTGCCTTTCGCGATCAGCGTAAAGCTTGCGAACATGGAGTTATGCTTCAGGCTCACACAAAGTCCCGGCCAGAACCCGCGGCCTGCAATAATTTCACCGTCGGCACCCCTTGAGTTGTGGTTAGAACCCACGGTCGCGCCGGCCGCCATATTGCTTTGTCCCATGATGAGCGCTGCACATAAAAACGAGTTATTGTGGTGCTGCTCATGTGCAGGGAATATCAGCGAGTTCAATACTTCACAGCAGGAAATCGTAGCATTATTGCCGAGGTAAGAGTTAATCAACCTGGCGCCGTATTTCAATTGTGAGTGGGAGGCCATCACGAAACGTACGGCTTTTACACCATAGAACGCGCGGCAGCCGTAACCCACGATGCCGTTCACCATTTCGCAGCCTTCACCGATCTGCGAGGGCGCTTCGGCGTTGCTGTTAATCGTGAGGTTCTTCAGTTTGTTGGCGCCTTTCAGGTAAGCGTCCGTGCCGATCATGACGTCTTTAATGATCTTCACGTTTTTGATAACCGAGCGGTCACCGACCATGCCATAATACCCCCTTTGTTTACTGAATTTGTTTTCGGTAAAGGCGGCAAACTGCTGCTGCAACGCTTTATCGTTACGGTTACGCGTCCAAAGGTAAGCATCGCCCGGCAGCATGCCATCGAAGGGCAGCACACTGCGGCCACCGTTTTCGTTGCATAGCTCCAGCCAGATGCGGATGCTTTCCGGTTCCCCCTCTTTTAAAATACCGTTGCCGAATTTAGCGTGACTGGTTGTTGCCATTTCACTAACGTTCGCAATCAGTACTTCATTCCCGATAATATAATGCGATAAGAAATTCACATTGTGCACGGCCACATTGTCACCAAAGTCGCAGGAGGCGATCGTGCTGTTATATAAGCCCACGGGGAGTCGCAGGTTATGAAACTCCGTGAAGTAGGGTTCCAGTTTACCGATGCGCACCAGGCCAAAAAAGTGACAATGTTTTACGAGCTGCGGGTTAAATTCATCCGATACCGTGGATGTTGTTCCAGTCGTCGGAGGTATTGTCGTTCCGCACTAAGGTTTCCAGCTCCAGCGCCGACAATTTACGGTATACAATAGCCGACGACCGTTGCTGGTCGCGGAGAAAGTATTCGTTTTTGCCTTCGGGAAGGTGTTCGCCGCCCACGAAATTGTAACCAAGTTCGGTGAGCGGCCTTTTGAGGATATGATTCATTCACGAGTAATTAAACGTTATTCCACAGTTACCGATTTAGCCAGGTTGCGTGGTTTGTCCACATCGTACCCTTTTTGTACGCCTACATGGTAAGCGAGCAGCTGCATCGGTATTACGGACAAAATAGGCGCTACCAGCTCATCTGCCTCCGGCACCACGATCACATCATCGGCCAGCGCGCGGATGGTTTCGTCGCCTTCGGTTACTACGGCAATTACTTTACCTTTTCTCGCTTTGATTTCCTGTATGTTCGAAACAATTTTTTCATAATAGCTGTCTTTCGTCGCCACGAACACTACGGGGAGGTGCTCGTCTACCAGCGCGATCGGACCATGTTTCATTTCCGCGGCGGGGTAGCCTTCGGCGTGGATGTACGAAATTTCCTTCAGCTTCAGCGCGCCTTCGAGGGCTACCGGGAAGTTGTAACCACGGCCAAGGTACAGGAAGTCGCGTGCGTCTTTGTACTTAGCAGCAATGGTCGCTATTTCATCGCTCAGCTTCAGGGCTGCGGCTACTTTGTCGGAGATGGCGTCCAGCTCGTTGAGCAGGTACTGGTAACGCTGATCGGTAATGGTACCGCGGTCTTTCGCGATTTTCAGCGCGATCATGTTCAGTACGGCCAGCTGCGCGGTAAACGCTTTGGTGCTCGCCACGCCGATTTCCGGTCCTGCGTGGGTGTAAGCGCCGGCGTGCGACAGGCGTGCGATCGAAGAACCTACTACGTTACAAACGCCGAGGATGATCGCGCCTTTCTTTTTAGCAGCTTCGATCGCCACCAGGGTGTCAGCCGTTTCACCACTCTGCGAAATCGCGATAATGACATCACCTTCGCCGATTACCGGGTTGCGGTAGCGGAACTCCGATGCGTATTCCACTTCGACGGGAATGCGGCAAAGTTCTTCTATCACATATTCAGCGATCAGGCCCGCGTGCCACGAAGTACCACAGGCTACCATGATGATGCGTTTCGCATTTTTCAGCATGTCTTCGTACTCGCCACGGATACCGCCCAGCGTAAGGGTGCCGGCCTTGGCGTCCAGGCGGCCGCGAAGACTGTCGAAAATGGTTTGCGGTTGTTCAAAAATTTCCTTCAGCATAAAGTGATCATAGCCGCCTTTTTCAATGGCTGCCAGTTCAATATCCAGCTTCTGGATGTACGGCGTTTGTACTTCGTTGGAGATGTTTTTGAGGATCAGCTCATCCGCCTTTAAAATGGCGATCTCATAATCGTTTACATACACTACTTCTTTCGTGTATTCCACGATGGGAGAGGCATCGGAAGCGAGGAAGTGCTCTCCTTTACCTACGCCGATCACGAGTGGACTACCTTTACGCGCGGCGAGCAGCGTACCCGGATTATCCTGGTCTACGATCAGGATTACGTACGCGCCTACTACACGTTTCAGCGCAATGCGCATCGCTTCTTCGGTACCGCACTGGTTCGAGTGTTTAATTTCCTCGATAAAGTGCATCAGTACTTCGGTATCGGTATCGCTCGCAAACGTATGGCCCTTTTTCTGCAGCTCCTGCTTCAGTTGAGCATAATTCTCGATGATGCCGTTGTGCACCATGGCCAGTTTGCCGTCGCCCGACAAATGCGGGTGTGCATTCCTGTCACAGGGTTCTCCGTGGGTGGCCCAGCGGGTGTGCCCGATGGCGATCGTGCTGCTCAGGTTTTTGCCGGTCACGAAGTCTTCGAGCCCGGCTACTTTTCCCTGCTTTTTGTACACTTTCAGTTCGCCATCATTGATAAGGGCTACGCCGGCGCTGTCATAACCACGATATTCCAGCCTTTTCAGTCCCTTTAAAACCACGGGATAGGCCTCCCGCTGGCCGATATAGGCAACGATTCCACACATAAGAATAATAACTAATTGAGGTTGTTGATTGATTTTTTTCTTCTACTTCTAATTGCTTTGTGGCTGCAATATCTTAATAAAAAACCAAAAAGTACCCCTATAGCCCGTTTATTCGTCGAAATCCACTGTGGACGTATAATCCATATCGTAGTCGTAACGCCTTGTTCCGCGGTATTTTACCAGCTTCAGCGCCCTGTTGAACTGCTGGATTACAGGCTTGTCGTCCTGCAAAGGCACGCCGGTGAGTGAGCTGAGCTCCATGTCGTC
Organism: Chitinophaga sedimenti; assembly: GCF_023156195.1. Taxonomy (GTDB): domain Bacteria; phylum Bacteroidota; class Bacteroidia; order Chitinophagales; family Chitinophagaceae; genus Chitinophaga; species Chitinophaga sedimenti. Next base: position 3,246,016 of record NZ_JAKUKA010000001.1, on the reverse strand, counting down.
CGAAATGCCGTTGGCATTTTCCGGTTGAGGACCCGAAAGGGCCATGTACCATTGGGTATCATCTTTTTGCCGGTATTTAAAGAAGTAAACTGTTTTCTTCGAAAAGTTATAGGTAGTAATCTGCCTGCCCACCAGCGCAATCGTATCAAAACGGCTGTTGTATTGCTGCAGGTTGTATAACAACGAACGGGCAATGTCCGCCTGTTTTGCCTGGCCCGCCGGGAACTTATCAAGGCGGTTAATTTCGTTCAATGCGGACCATAAGGTTGCGCGGTACCTGTCTTTGCCCGCCAGGGATTTGAGCAGACTGTCTTTCACCGGCAGGTTGTTGCGCAGGTAAAGGATTGCCAGCGCTATCTGCTCGTCCGGGTCTTTGGTGGTTTCATATTTCTCAAAGAAGCGGGCGGCGTTTTTATTCTCCTGGCGGTAGGGCAATAGCAGCACTGCGAAGTTATGCAGACTGTTGCCTTGTCGCTGTATATACCGGTAATTGCGGTTGTAAGTGCTGCGTCTATTGTCCTCGTCGTCTTCCGCTTCCTGCGCGCCGATCATCGACTTCTGCAGGTCAATACGGCCTTCGAAGGCGATTTGTCCAACATAAGATGCATAAGCCGAAGGGTTGATGCGGTTACTGTCCACCAGCGTAGCCAGCAGGCGGTACACCGGCTGCTTGTAATCTTCCAGCGCTGTCATTTGCAGCAGCTGCGGGAAGAGGGTTGCTGAAAGTTCCAGGCTGTCGTTCATGGCCCGCGTAAGCTCGTATACCGCCATATCATTAGTGAAGATGGGGATCTCTTTCAGGATCAGTTCTTCGAAGGTATCGTAGGAAGCCCTGGTTTTTTGTTGCAACATCGCTTTTAAAATAGCGCTCTGCAAAGCTGCGGTATCGTTGGCGCGCAGGTAGGCGCTGCGGAGCCAGGGCAGGATGCTGTCGTGTTTCAGCCCGCCCAGCTCGTTGATGAGCCCTGTCTTAATGTCCGGTAGTTTTTTTCGGCGGGTGTCCAGCGGTTCAACATAGCGATGAGCGTATCGGCGTCATTGTCGTCGTATTGTACGTGCATGTAACGTTTCCGCGCCTGTTTGCGGGTAATGCTGTCCGCACTGTAAAAGTCCTTAAACAGGAGTGGCGCTTTGCTGGTATAAATAGCATTGTTGTTCGCGGTATCTGCAGGCGTAAATGTCTCAAAGAACGTACGTACAAAATCAGAGGGACCATTGAGTGTATCCGTTACCGCCACCAGGGTGTAAAGCATATTGTTCTTCAGGAAACTCTTCTGCATCAGCGCACGTGAACAATTGGTGTCGCGGGTGGTGATGAGCAGGCTTTCATAACCGGGCAGGCGTTCGTACTTCTTCAGGGCCAGGATCATATCGCCATCGTTGGTGCTTTCCGCTTCGAGGTTTTTCCAGAAGCCGGCGCTGTCTTTTATATGGAAGTATTTGCCATAGCGGTTGTACAACACGGTTACCTGTTCACCGGTGCTGTCGCTGGAAAATGTACGTGCGGTGTTGAGATAAGCACTGCGGTCTTCATCATCCTCTTCTCCCAGTCCTACGCCCATCAGTTCGGCCAACTGTTCTTCTGAATCAGCGGGTTTCACGGGTGTTTTAACGGTAAAGAGCAGGATGCTGTCTTTGTACTCGCTGAAGTCGTAGTATTGCGAAACAGCGGGATTAAACGAATCGAAGAATGCCTGTGTGGTGTTTTTATCTTTTTTATACCGTGCGCTGATCACATAGTAGTGAATGCCCTGTAAAATGATGCGGGTGCGGGTGTGCGACAGGTCATTGTTCAGGTTCACAATTTCGAGGCAGGGGTAACCGCGGTGTTGCATGAACTTGCGGCTCTCCTGTTGTTTCACGAACTCCGATTGTTGCAGGCTTTCTTCCGCGAACCCCATTTCCACACTGTCTTCCATCAGGCGGGCATTGCCGGGGGCGTTAAACACGGTCACCATATAACTGTTGCCGGTATTTTTATCCAGCGCCTCATATTCGGTCCGTTTGGAAATATCGCGGCGTGAGCCGTTTTCGCCGATATGCGGGGTATGTGGCAGCTGGATGCTGAACAAGTTGGAGGGCGCGGTGAAGGTGGTCCACCGGGTGGCAGGCAACGGTGTCAACTTAATAGAAGAAAAGAAACGTTTCGCTTCTTCACCGGCCGCATAATCCTTGTTGCCGCTCATTTTAAACACTAATACTTCAAAAGGCGTCACAAATAACTGGTAACGCTGCAGGTCGCCCCGGCGCGTACGGCTCTGGATATCGTAACCCGGGTAACCGTTATTGGTGATGTTTTCTTTGGAAATGATCCTGCCCGGAATGTTTTCGTACAGCAGGCTGTCGATCTTCTTCAGCACATCGTCCTGTTTTTGTCCCAGGGCCAGGGCATTGGTTTTTACGCGGCTTACGAGGTAGTAAGCGCCGTTTGCCAGGTCGGCGTACTGTAATTGGTTCAGTAACGAAATGCCGTTAAAGTTATACAGCTTGCCGGGAATGTCTAACTGTATCAGTTTATCGGGGAAGTATAAGGAGAGAAAACTACCGGCGCGGTCAATTTTTCCACTTCGTCTTTTTGAAGGTGATCGCGGTTGTTTACCGTGATAGGCCGCACTTTATATCCCTTCTTTCTCAGGAGGTTGATAACGCCCCTGTCGCCCGGCAGATGCGCGGCTCCCACACCGGCGAAAATGCTTTCTTTCCGGGAAATGGAGTCGATGGAATTGGCCTGGATCTCATTGCGCCTGTACAGGAATTTTTCCATGAAAGCGGGCGAGTCGTAACTGTTGTTCGATATGGAATCGAGCATATCGAGGTCGCCACGGCGATAAGCATCCGTTAGCGTATTGGCATCATCGTTCATGCTGCTGGTGCGGCTCACGGTTTTGCGGTTGCGGCGTTCTTTGGCCGCATCGCGGTATGCCTGCATCATCAGCTTCTCCGACTCCTGGAAGTTTTCCACGCCGGTGGCGCGTTTGCCGTATCGTTTACCTACCTGGTAAATGTACATGTCGAGGAAGGTATCTTCTTCATAATCCTCTCTCGACGCGTAGCTGCGGTACAACAAATGATTGATCATTTCGGGACGGTAGCCGAACGCCGCACGGATGGCCGGTGCATAGCCGTTAATCGTAAAGGATGATTGCTCCAGCCTGCCGGCCATCGCTCTTCCCAATAGCTGGCTGGAACTGGCTTTGAGGCGGAACGACTGCGAGAAATCTTCCTGCAGCTCTTCCGGGTTCGTTTCAAGGGCTACAATATCTACATTACGAATGCAGTAGTAAAAGGAATCGCTCAGGTTAAAGGCGAGTTTGGCGCTAACGTGCATGGTGCCAAACAGGTAGGAGGGTTTCTTTAACCCATTGCCGCTGATTTCCCATAAAAGCCCCTGGTATTTGGGCTGGCGGGCATTGGTGGGTTTCGCTTTGGATTGCGCTGAACAAACAACACAATGCAACAAACACAATACGACGGTCAGGCTACTTCTCAACTTCATCATAATATTAATTAAATAAGGGCTAGGGATAGTAAATATACGTAATGTTGCCGGCATAAGAAGGGGCCCCCTTGCGGAGGCCCCATTGTTATTAAGGTGTCAGTAAGTTCGTCGTAAACAGCTTCAGGATGCGCTTGTATTCGTCCGTCCAGCTCGATGGCTCCACAAACCCGTGGTCCTCCACCGGATACACGGCCAGTTCCCAGTTATCCTTTCCTAGTTCGATCAGCCGCTGGCTCAGTCGGATGATGTCCGGAAGTGCACGTTCGTGTCCACCACGCCGTGGCACATCAGCAAATGGCCTTTTAATCCTTCGGCAAAGTAGATGGGAGATGACCGTGCAAAGGCAATGCTGTCCTCTACTGGTGTGTTCAGGATCGCCTGGGTATAGCCGTGGTTGTAGTGCGCCCAGTCCGTGACAGAACGAAGGGCCGCACCGGCTTTAAATTCGCCGGGCGTGGTAAACATCGCCATCAGGGTAATAAAGCCGCCGTAACTGCCGCCGTAGATGCCGATCCGCTTAGGATCCACACCATAGTTTTTAGCGAGGAAATGAGCACCGTCTACATGGTCCGTCAGGTCCTTGCCGCCCATGTGGCGGTAAATACCGGTGCGCCACTCCGCGCCATAGCCCGCGCTGCCACGGTAGTCCATGTCCAGTACGGTAAAGCCCATATCGGTCAGCAGGTTGTGAAACATGTATTCGCGGAAGTAACTGCTCCACCATTTGTGTGCATTCTGCAGATAGCCGGCGCCATGGACAAAGATGACCGCCGCACCGTTCTTTTTCGCGGGATCGGGTGTGTATAAGCGGGCATAAACGTTAGCGCCATCGCGGGCGGCAAAGGTCAGCACTTCCGGCGTGCGCCAGGGATATGTTTTGAACTCGGCCGACTGTGCCAGGCTGGTAATCTGCACGGCTGTAGCTCCCGGTTTGTTTTCCTGCAGGTATAATTCCCATGGCTGGTTCGACGTGGAATAGCGGAACGCGATCCATTTTTCGTCCGGCGACAATTGCGCTTCTATACCGCCTTCCAATGTGGTGAGCGCCGCTGCTTTGCCGCCGGCAACAGGGAGGCGGTAAAGTTTAACCACACCCGGATGGGTTTCGTTGGTATGCAGGTAAAAGCATTTTTATCGTTGGAGAGGCTCACCTGTTGTACTTCATAATTCCCGGAAGTCAGCTGCCGCTGTGTTTTAGCACGAACATCCATTGTGTACAGATGCGCATACCCGGTGGCTTCTGACTGGTACCAGATCGTATGGTCGTTCAGCCAGCCAAGGTCGTTGATAATGCTGTAATTCACCCAGGCTTCGTTACGTTGCCTGTCCAGCGTGCTCAATTGCCCGTTCGCAGCATCGAGCAGCATCAGCCAGCGGTCTTTCGAATCGTTGGAACGGATGTCTGCCATCACATAACGGCTGTCGGGCGACCAGTGCAGTCCGCCGATGCGGAAGTCGCGCTTAGCAGCTTTCGAGGTGTCGTTTTGCTGGTAAGCGGGTTTGTCTGTTAAGCCCGGTATTACGCTAAGGTTCACGGTATACACGGTGTCGCGCTGTCGGTCGTACAGGAACAGTTCGGAAGATACCTGTCCCTCCGTACCCACTTTCGCCCGTGCATTAATGTTTGTCGTATACCCGTTCTCGGTTACATAGTTAGGCACATCGGTGCTGGTGCCGCGGCTGTATTTCATTAAAGTGTAGGCAACCAGCTGTCCGTCGTTACTGATGCTCGTTTGTCCCAGGCTTTTACCCTGCAGGTATAAGGCGCGCTGCTCTTTCGTGGGGGTCAGGCTTTTACGGAAAGCGTCTGCCGCCTCTCTTTTTCCTTGCGGGAGGCAAGTACGTCGATCAGTTCCAGCTGCTGCGCCTTCAGCCATTTTTCGGCGGGGGCGCCTTCTTCTTTATTTTCAGCTGCCGCGGGTTTATCGCCGGCCAGGAAACGTGTCAGTTGTTCGGTCAAACCAGTGCTGATGTCCCATGCAAAGAGGTCGGTACCGCTGCGGTATACAATGCGGCGGTCATTAAAGCCAAAACGTTCGCCGCTTTCGTAGGCGGCGGTTTGTGTAATGCGGGTGGTTTTGCCGGATTTCACATCGCGGAGGTAGATATCGCCGGATAAGTTGTAGAGGTATTGGGTGCGGGCGCTATTCCGGGTAACGTCGGCGGTGGACTGTACCTCCGACCGCGCTGCTGCTATGGTTTTACGGGGACTCCGGTCGCTGGTGCCAATGTAGTACAGCGAATCCGAGGGCGCTTTGTCGGGATTCCAGGAAAAGTACAGTGTTTTACTGTCGCTGCTCCAGAACAGGCCCGAGGGCGAGGTGCCGATCCATTTGGGATCACGCATGATCTTTTCTACACTGAGTTGCTGCGCCTGTAGTTGCGCGGACAACGGCAACGCCAGCAATAGCAGGAGGGATTTTGGTTGTATCATATGGTTGTTGTTCCCAAAAGTTGGTTTAAATTATTTAATATTGACACAATATAATGAACGGTGCCCATGAAAGCAGTTAAATTCGTAGCAGTGGTTGTCTTCCTGGCCGCCTGCCAGCCACGCGAAACGCCTAAAACATTGATCCCGGTAACGGAAGACAGTACCTTCCTTACAGGTACGGTGTTTATGGTGCGCCATGCCGAAAAGCATCCGGGCGCAGACTCAACGCTTACCGCTGAAGGACATCTACGTGCGGGTGACCTGTACCGGCGGCTGCGCGATTCGGGCATCGCTAAAATCTACTGTACGCCGCTGATGCGTAGCGGACAAACCGCCGATTCGCTCCGGCTGCTGGCTCACATCGATACTGCTATTTATCAGCCGGACAGTACCGGCGAATCGTTGATTTATGAAATAACCCGCCGCGACGACTGGGGTAAAAAGCTGCTGATCATCGGTCATAGCAATACGTTGCTGCCCATGATGGAGGCGCTGGACGTAAAGCCGCCGGTAGATTCAATAGGAGAGCAGCAGTTCGACTATCTTTTCATCATACAGAAGAAAAGAAACGGCGGCGAAGTGAAAGTAGAACACTATGGCGTTACAGTAAAATCCCGCTCATAAACGTATAGGCTACGGAGAAGTAGATGATCAGTCCTGTTACGTCTACCAACGTGGCTACGAACGGGGCAGACGAAGTGGCCGGGTCCGCGCCGAGGCGTTTTAATAACAAAGGCAACATGGATCCCGACAGTGTTCCCCACAATACCACGCCCACCAGTGAAATGCCTACGACCATGCCGATGAGCACCGTGTGTTCGCCGTAACTATGGAAAAGCTGGTTCCACAACAGGATACGCGTAAAGCCTATGATCCCGAGCACACCGCCCAGCAATACACCGGAAATAAGTTCCCTGCGCATGACGCGCCACCAGTCGCCGATGCTGATTTCACCCAGTGCCATAGCCTGTATAATAAGTGTAGATGCCTGTGATCCGCTGTTGCCGCCGCTGGAGATGATAAGCGGTACAAAGAGCGCCAGTACTACAGCTTTCGCAATTTCATCCTCGAAGAAGCCCATAGCGGTAGCGGTTAACATTTCGCCGATGAAGAGGATGATGAGCCAGCCCACCCGTTTTTTAATCAGTTTCAGGAGGGGCATATCGAGGTAAGGTTCATCCAGGGGCTTCGGTACCACCGATCTTCTGAATGTCTTCGGTATGTTCTTCGTTGGCGATCCATAACATATCGTCAATGGTCACAATGCCGAGCATGATGCCATTGTCGTCGGTTACGGGCAGTGCCACACGGTTTTCCATACGGAACTCCCGGATGGCTTCTTCCTGTTCGTCATTTACGTTCAGGGCGACGAAGCGGTCGTCCATCAGGGTGCTCACTTCGGTGTCGGGCGCTACGAGCAGGAACTCGCGGATACGGAAGTCATCGAGCAGTTTGCCGCTGTCGTCCAGTACATAAATTACATCGATGGTTTCGGAATCGCGGCCATTGCGGCGGATGTGGTCGAGTACCCGTTGAACGGTCCAGGTGGATTTAACAGCAAGGTAGTCCGGTGTCATGATACGGCCTACGCTGGTTTCGGGGTATCCCAGCAGGGCAAGTGTCACTTTACGTTCTTCGGGGTCCAGCAGTTTAATGAGCTCTTTCACGGCCGCACTGGGCAGTTCGCCCAGGAATGCGGTACGGTCATCCGGCGGCAGTTCGTTCATCAACTCTGCCACTTTGGATGGACGCAGTTGCCGGATCACCTCTTCCTGCGCGGGGAATTCCAATATCCTGAAAGCGGCCGCCGCACGCGTTATCGTCAGTTGTTCAATGATGTTGCCTCCTTCGTCGGGCAATTCATAAATCAGGTCGGCGATATCGGTAATCAGCTGGTCGTCCAGGTATACTTTAAGCTCCCCTTGCGCTTTTTGGGCAGCGAGCTCCTCGTATTTTTCTAATAATGCTTCATTTTCCATAAACCTGACACGGTGCGAAAATAAGTATAATAATGTTAAAGCACCTGTTGTACATGCAGCCGGATGTTGTTACAGATGGTGTCGGCCGGCAGGTCGTTCGCGTCCGTGCCAAACGGGTCTTCAATTTCTTCGGCGATCAGCTCAAGACTGGCCAGTACGTAGAAGATAAACACGATCATCGGTATGATGATGTAGCCTACGCTGAATACATACCCGAGGGGCAATGTCATCACATAAAAGAAGATGAACTTCTTCAGGAACACGCTATACGAAAAGGGTATGGGCGTGTTCTTGATACGTTCGCAGGCGCCGCACACATCTGTAAACGAGCGCAGTTCCTCATTCATAAAAATGAGTTGCTCACCTGTCAGCAGTCCTTCCTGGTGCAGTGCTATTACCTTACGCATCATGTGTGCCGAAATCTGGTTAGGCATGTGCTTTTCCTGCGAAAGCTCGTGTGGCTCGTCCAGTTCCAGCTCACCGGGGTGATACTGGTTGCGCAGGTGTTGCTTCATACTGAAGGCAAAGTTGGGGATCATGGTGCGGAAGTATGCCCGCGCCGGATGCCCTTCCGGTAAAATGGCCTGTAGTTTGATGGCTAAGCTTCTGCTGACGTTTACCAGTGTACCCCACTGGCGACGGCCTTCCCACCAGCGATCATACGCGGTATTGGTGCGGAACACCAGCAACAAAGAGATAACAAAGCCCAGCAGGCCATGCATCAGCGATATGTTTTTAAGATGTTCGCTGTGTGTTTTAGAAAGCTGAAAGACGTTTAGTTCCAGGAAAGCCACCGCGGCGGCATATAGTCCAAGGTAAAAGAACATGGGGGTCAATTTCCTCACTGTGTCCGCCTTGTGCAACCGGAAAATAAAGGTAAACCACTCTTTCGGATTATAGTTGATCATACTGCTCGGGTTATTGTGCAAAAATATATAAGCGTTTTGGAATTTAGATAATACATCAAATTTTGATAACTTGTTTGTTTAATGTTACTTTACGCCCGTAAAGGCGTGAAGCACTTACAGTTCATTATGATTAAGCCATATTTGCATATCAAGAAATCACCCGGCAAAGGTCGCGGTGTTTATACAAAAGACGCGATCCCCGCAGGTACGCGCATCGAAACATCCCCCGTGCTGGTATTGTCATACGACGATACCGAGAAGGCAGACAAAACCTTTTTGCATAATTACCTCTTCCTTTGGGGTAAACGGGAAACCAAATCCTGCGTTGCACTTGGCTTTTGCAGCATTTACAACCACGCTTACGATCCAAACTGCGAGTATGAAATGGACTTCACCGAAGAAACCATGAGCATCATTACCCGCCGTGCCATCAAAAAGGCGAGGAGCTTTTCATCAATTACAACGGCGACGTGGACGATGATTCCCCGCTCTGGTTCGATGTAAAGAAAAAGACAGCAAAAAAGTAAGCATCCAAAATATGGACGGGCCGCTCGTGTATACCGCGAGCGGCTTTGTTATGCCCTGTCTTTATGCCGCTAAGCAATTGTGTACTGCAATAGTCAAAGCGCATCATCATGTATCCTGCTTTATGATGTTATCCACGGCCACCGTTGATCACTTCCTTACTATTCAACGATGTAAAATTAACCCTGCAATTGCATCCTGCCAACCCGGTTGTCGCGGATTGTCGTTATGTGTCGTGATTGTCGCCATATGTCGTGATTGTCGCAAAGTGTCGCAGCTAAAATGCAAAATCTCTATAGGGGAGTGCACGGGGAGTGCACGGGGAGTGCTTGAACAGTGCACGGGGAGAGCACGGATAGTGCACGAAAAGCCCATCTTCCACCTTTTTCTTTTCCAGTATCCGTTTTTTCCTTTAATATTGTAATTATATAAGTGCTTATATAATTTAATCCGATGAGCTTTTATCCATCCCTCGGTTATCTCATTTTCGGCACCCGCCTCCGCCGCCTCAGCGAATACTTTCTCGCCGAGGTAAACAAGGTGTACGAATATGAAGGCATCGCCTTCGACGCTTCCTGGTTCCCGGTATTTTACCTGATGTCGCAACGGCCAGCGCTTACGCTGCAGGATATTGCCACCGAACTGGAAGTGTCGCATTCGGCTATCAGCCAGCTGATCGCCGGGTTAAAAAAGAAAGGTCTTGTAAAAACGGAAAAGTGTGAAGAAGACGGCCGCCGGCAACGCGTCGCCTTCACGGTGAAAGGCAAGGCGCTGCTCGCCAAAGTGCAGCCCATCTGGAAAGCCATCGCCGTCTGCATGCAGGCAGTGTCCGAAGCCGACGCTCGCAGCAAACAGTTGCTCGACGGCCTCGCCGGACTGGAGGCCAGCCTCGACAAACAATCACTCTCTGACCGCATCTTTAAGGAACTCGAAAAATAAATTTATGGACCAGGTATTTCATTATGGTTCGGACCAGCTTACGGTCGCCAAAACACTCGGTATCGCAGCCGGCCATATCAAAGGGCAGTTGAACCCCGATGTAGTGGCACGCATCAAAGCCAGCCATGCCCACGTACAGGAAATTGTACAGCAACACACCACGGTATACGGCATCAACACGGGCTTTGGCCCGTTGTGCGACACTAAGATTTCTGAAGAAGATACGCGCAAACTGCAGTACAATATCCTGCAAAGCCACAGTGTTGGCGTAGGTGCGCCCATCGCGGAGGAAATTGCCCGCATCATGCTCATCACCAAGGTACAGGCGCTTGCACAGGGGTACTCCGGCGCAGCACTGGCTACGATCGAGCGTATCATATGGCATATCGATCACCGTGTTACGCCCCTCGTACCGGAAAAAGGCTCTGTAGGCGCATCCGGCGACCTGGCACCACTCTCGCACCTCTTTCTCCCCCTCATCGGGCTCGGCGAAGTGTGGTATAAAGGCGAACGCCTGCCCGCTGCCACCGTGCTGCAACAGGAAGGGTTGCAGCCCATCGCGCTGGGTCCCAAAGAGGGATTGGCGCTCATCAACGGCACACAATTCATCTTAGCGCATGCGGTGAAAGCCGTACAGCGTTTCCACAACCTGCTGGAGGCCGCCGATATCATCGGTGCTATGTCGCTGGAAGGACTTATGGGTACCCACAAGCCTTTTGATCCGCGCCTGCACGAGATTCGCCCGTATAGAGGCAACCAGCTCGTAGCGCACCGTTTGCACGCCCTGCTCGATGCTTCGGAAATCATGGCATCGCACGTAGATTGCGGCCGCGTACAGGATCCGTATTCCCTGCGCTGCATGCCGCAGGTACACGGGGCTTCCCGCACCGCCTGGAAACACCGGAGGAACTGACCACCATAGAACTGAACGCGGTCACCGACAATCCGATCATCTTCGCTGCCGACGATACGATCAGCGGTGGCAACTTCCACGGACAACCACTCGCCCTGCCGTTGGATTACGCCACCGTGGCCGCCGCGGAACTGGGCAACATCAGCGACCGCCGTTGTTATATGATGATCGAAGGACGTTATGGCCTGCCGAAACTGCTTATCCAGGACGCCGGTCTCAACTCCGGTTTCATGATCCCGCAGTACACCACGGCTGCTTTGGTGACGGAGAATAAAACGCTCTGTTTCCCTGCCAGTGCGGATAGTGTGCCTACTTCGCTTGGCCAGGAAGACCACGTTTCCATGGGTTCCATCAGTGGCCGCAAGTTGCACCAGGTACTGGGCAATCTCGAATATATCCCGGCGGTAGAACTGTTGTACGCCGCACAGGCCGTGGATTTCAGGCGGCCATTACGTTCCGCTGCCGTTATTGAAGCCGTGCATAAGTTCACCCGCGAAAAAGTAAGTTTCGCTGCTGCGGACCGCATCTTCGCTACGGATATCGCAGCATTGCATACCATCATCGCCGATCATTCCATCGTGCGTGTAGCCAACCACGTGGCGCATGCGCAAAATATCAACCTCAACGGACCTTATCATGAATTATTCAGACTTTCTTAAGCAATACGCGGCACACCCGCACTATAAAGCACCGCGTGGTGCACAGCTGCATGCACAGTCCTGGCAAACAGAAGCGCCATTGCGCATGCTGCTCAATAACCTCGATCATGAAGTAGCCGAAAATCCCGATGAACTCGTGGTGTACGGTGGCATTGGCCAGGCAGCCCGCAACCGCGAAGCATTACAGAAGATCATAGCAATTCTTTTAACGCTGGATAATGATCATTCGCTGCTCGTGCAGTCCGGTAAACCGGTGGGCATCGTACGCACGCATCCGCAGGCGCCGCGTGTACTGCTGGCCAACAGCAACCTCGTTCCAAAATGGGCAACCTGGGAGCACTTCAACGAACTGCGCGCCAAAGGTCTCATGATGTACGGACAAATGACCGCCGGCAGCTGGATTTACATCGGCACACAAGGCATTTTACAGGGAACGTATGAGACCTTCGTCGAGTGCGGCCGCCAGCATTTTAATGGCAACCTGTCCGGTAAATTGCTCGTTACTGCCGGCATCGGCGGTATGGGCGGCGCACAACCTTTGGCCGCGACCATGGCCGGGGCTACCTTCCTGGGTGCGGATGTTGATGCAACGCGTATCCAGAAACGCATCGATACGAAGTACATCGACCGCATGACGCATTCGTATGAAGAAGCCATACAATGGGCGATGGAGGCAAAGTCAAAAGGAGAAGCGATTTCCATTGGCGTTGTCATGGATGCCGGCGATCTGCTCGAAAGACTCTTAAAGGATAACATCATTCCCGATATTCTCACCGACCAAACTTCCGCACATGACCCGATCAACGGGTATGTGCCCAATGGCCTGTCGCTGAGCGAGGCGGCGGCTTTGCGCAAAGCTGATCCTGCAGCTTACAAACAGCGCAGCCTTAAGAGTATGGCCCGCCACGTTGGTTTTATGCTGGAAATGCAACAGCGCGGCGCCATCACGTTCGACTATGGCAACAACCTGCGCGAGTTCGCCAGGGAAGGCGGAGAAGCAAATGCATTTAACTTCCCGGGTTTTACGCCGGCGTATATTCGTCCATTGTTCTGCGAAGGTAAGGGGCCGTTCCGCTGGGTGGCGCTGAGTGGTGACCCGGAAGATATTTATACCACTGACCGGGCGCTGATGGAAGCGTTCCCGGATAATGGGCCTTTACATAACTGGCTGCGCAAAGCACAGGAGCGCGTGGCGTTCCAGGGTTTACCCGCACGCATTTGTTGGCTGGGCATGGGGGAAAGGGAAAAGGCCGGATTGATCTTTAATGACCTGGTAAAATCGGGTAAGGTAAAAGCACCGATCGTTATCGGACGCGACCACCTCGACTGTGGCTCCGTGGCTTCGCCGAACCGCGAAACGGAAGCGATGAAGGATGGTTCGGATGCCGTGTCCGACTGGACACTGTTAAACCTGATGTCTAACACCGCAGGCGGTGCTACCTGGGTATCGTTTCACCATGGAGGTGGTGTAGGCATGGGTTATTCGCAACATGCGGGCATGGTGGTGCTGGCCGATGGCAGCGACCGCGCGGCCGAATGTTTGCGCCGTGTACTGCACAACGATCCGGCGCTGGGCATCTTCCGTCATGCCGATGCCGGTTACGAAAAAGCACAACAATGGCAACAGGATTTTAATTTGCAGTTTTAATTTTGCGCATGCGTTTAACAGGACCTTTTGCACAAATCATTACCATGGCCGGACTGCCGCTGAAAGGTGCTTTGCAGGACGAACAGCTGGATATTATCGGCAACGGCGGCGTTATTACCCATGAGGGTAAAGTCGTGGCCGTAGGCCCTTTTGACGAACTGGCCGCCGCACATCCGGGCATTGATACGGACCTCTGCAAACAGCCATCGGTATTGCTGCCCGGCTTTGTCGATTGTCACACACACATTTGTTTTGATGGTACGCGTAGCCGCGATTACGCGATGCGCATTGCCGGAAAGTCGTACCTGGACATTGCCCGCGCCGGTGGCGGCATCTGGGATTCCGTAACGAAAACCCGTGCTGCTAAAGAGCAGGCGCTTGCCGAAAGCCTGATCTCCCGCGCTAACCGCCACTTCCAGGAAGGAGTAACGACGATCGAAGTGAAAAGTGGTTACGGGCTGGATGCTTATTCGGAAATTAAAATACTGCGCGCCATCAAGTATGCCGCGCAACATACGCAGGCAACGCTGGTAGCTACTTGCCTGGCCGCACACATCAAGCCGCGCGACTTTGAAGGTACGGAGGCCGAATACCTGCAGTGGGCGCTGGACGAACTGCTGCCAGTGTTAAAAGAACACGACCTCGCACATCGCGTGGACATCTTCATTGAAGAAACAGCCTTTTCGCAGTCAGCTGCGCGTACTTACCTCAAAGCCGCTGCCGCAAAAGTTTCGCGTTTACGGTACACGCCGATCAGTTTACAGCTGGTGGTAGCACCGTGGCCGTGGAATGCGGCGCATTGTCTGCCGATCACCTGGAAGCCAGTACGGATAAGGAAATACAGGAACTGGCTGCTTCCGAAACAGTAGCGGTGGTGTTACCCGGCGCCTCCATGGGTTTAGGCATGCCTTACGCGCCCGCGCGCAAGCTGCTGGATGCCGGCGCTTGTGTAGCCATTGCGAGCGACTGGAACCCCGGCTCTGCGCCGATGGGGGATTTGCTGATGCAGGCCGCCGTGATGAGTGCTTCCGAAAAGCTGAGCACCGCCGAGGTATTTGCCGGGCTTACCGTTAGGGCCGCCAAGGCACTGGGCCTGGCTGGTGTTGGGGCGCTGCAACCCGGTATGGATGCCGACTTCCAGGCATATGAAGCAGAAGATTATCGCGATATTTTATATTACCAGGGTAAATTAAAACCCACTACGCTCTGGAAACAGGGACAAAAGATCATCATGTTATGATACGTTCGCCATTTTATAACGCGCCGGTGCAGGACTACTGGCAGGGCAGAACAGATGGTACCGACCCGGACATGCTGCGCTGGCACCAGGTGGTTCAATGCATCGACCTGGGCAAAGAAAATTTACCCGCGTTACAGGAAGAACAGAAAGGCATTGTGCTGGTAGGTTTTGCCAGTGATGAAGGCGTTCGTCGTAATAAAGGCCGCGTTGGCGCGGCACAGGGGCCACTGGTCCTGCGCCGCAGCTGTGCCGCGTTTCCGGTGCATTTCGATGGACATCTGCTGATCGATGGTGGGGATATTAATTGCACCGGTGGCGATTTATCCGGTGCGCAGCAGGCGCTGGCGGTGACGGTGAAGCAAATCATCGAAGCCGGGTATTTGCCCGTGTTGTTCGGTGGCGGCCATGAAATAACATATGGTCACGCCAGTGGCATCTATGATAGCTATCAACAGTCAGCGATCGGTTTGATTAATTTTGATGCGCACTTCGACCTGCGGCAGCCCGGTGCTGAAGGCGCCAGTTCCGGCACCGGCTTTTGGCAGCTGGCGGAAGATTGCCGGCAAACGGGACGTGACTTCTACTACCTCGCTCTCGGTATTCAGCAGAACAGCAATACCCGCCGCCTGTTCGATACGGCCGACGCGCTCGGGGTAATGCATCTGCCCGGCGAGTATTTCCATCACCTTAAAAGAGAATCATTATTCCGCAACCTGCACCTGTTCGTCGACAGTGTAGATAAAATTTATCTTACCACCTGTCTCGATGTATTCGCCGCCGCCTTCGCGCCGGGGGTAAGCGCCACCGCCTACAATGGTATTCTGCCCGATGCGGTGTTCCTGGAGTGTTACCGCGAAATCCTGTACAGTGGAAAGCTTGGGGGTGGATATCGCTGAATTGAATCCTTCTTTTGATGTGGATAATCGCACCGCGAAGCTGGCCGCCTCCATTGTGTTTGAAACCGTAGCCGGTTATTTTCAGCAGTAAAGTCAGTATCTTGCCTGCTATATGAAGCGAATCGGATTAATGTCGGATACCCACAATCACCGGACCCGCTGGTATTTAAGTACTTTGGCCAGGTAGATGAGATATGGCATGCGGGCGATATCGGCAATGCGGAACTGGCCGACAAACTGGAAGCGTTTAAACCCTTCCGCGCGGTATGGGGCAACATCGATGGCGCCGATCTCCGCGTACGTTATCCCGAAGTAAACCGCTTCATTCTCGAAGATGTAAAAGTATGGATTACACACATTGGCGGTTATCCCGGCAAATATGCACCGTCCATTAAGGAAATCATTCACAAATACCCGCCACACCTTTATATAACCGGGCACTCCCACATCCTCAAAGTGGTGCGTGATCCCAAACTGGGGCTGCTGCATATTAACCCGGGCGCCTGCGGCCACCAGGGCTGGCATAAGGTAAAAACGCTGGTACGGTTTGTGTTGGACAGCGGTAACATCTCACAATTAGAAGTGATTGAGCTGCCGCGATAAACGGCTTATTTTGTTATCTTGTCTGTTCCATGAAAAAAGGCCTGCTACTGTTTATTTTCGCTTGTATAACTACTTCCTGCGCCCTGGCGCAGCAGAAGGAGGGCTGGCTGAAACGCGCCCTGCGCACACATAACGATACGATCTACGTATCGCAATACCTTACAGATGTTACTTTCCGGCTGCTTGGCCAGCGCAAATATTCTTACTACGATTTAAATGATCGTGGTGAAGGCCGCGAGCTGCTGTACCGCCCCAATAACCGCTTTACGCTGGGAGTAGGCGCTAACTACGAGTTGCTGGGACTGAACCTCGTGTTCAACGTGCCGTTCATTAATAGGGATGATGAGGAACGCGGTAAAACAAAGTTCATCGATCTGCAAACGCACCTCTACCTGCGTAAACTCGCCATCGACCTGATTGGCAATTATTATAAAGGCTTCTATATCGCGAACCCGCGCAGTTTTATTCCCGGTTACCAGCCCGGTGATGGCTTCCCGAAACGGGGAGACCTGTACCACACCAACTTCGGGGCACAAGTGCAGTATATCTTCAACGACAGCAAATTCTCGTACCGTGCGGCTTTCGTGCAAAACGAATGGCAGAAGCGGAGTGCGGGTTCCTTTATCGCCGGTGGCGAGGTATACCGTATGGAAGTTCGTTCGGACTCCAATCTTGTTCCTACAGGCAATCCTGAATTCTTCGACGGACTGCAGTTCAGCAAGAGCAGCATCTTTACATTAGTAGGCAATGTCGGGTATGCCTATACGTTCGTTTACCGCAAGAATTTTTACGCAACCGGCTCGCTTTCGGGCGGACTGGGCATCAACTCCACAGCCATGCGTTTTGCGGAGGGCCACGACAAACTCCGGAAATTGGCTGGCAGTTTAACAACACGATCCGTTTGTCGGCCGGCTATAACTCCGACCGGTATTTTGCGGGTGTGCATTATGTAGAAGTGATCACCAGGGGGCAATCGCCCGTAGCGCGTACGTACCAGACTTTTGGCGTAGGCAGTTTCCGGGTGAGCGTAGGCCGCCGCTTCGGGTTAAAGAAACCCCGGATCAAACCCGGCTCCCTGTTAAGCAGTGTTGAGAAAACCGACGACTAACCTTACAATGTTCCTATCTCCCAGGTGATGTTTTCCCTGGCCTGCTGTTCAAATTGGGCGCGGAATTCGGGCGTGTTGTAAATGAACGGCATGTCCAGAAGTGTTTTAACACCTTTTTGCGCCCTGGATTATACAGCAGATCGGGGAATATACGGTACTCCTGGCGGATCTGCCGGGTGTATTCCACGTACGACATTAACGGCGCCCCAAGAATACCCAGGTCAATGTCGAGCAGATAACTCAGGTCGCTGTCCACTGCTGTATCGCCATGTGTTTTGGTAGCAATGATCCACTCGCTTACTTTGCGGATGCCGGCGGGCGAATAGCCCAGCATTTCCAGAAGTTGGCCGCTTCTTCGGCGCTTTTCTCTTCGTTATTGTTGTTGCCTGCCTTGTAAATGATGTCATGGAAAAAGATGGCGAACGCCATGCTGTCGGGATCTTTTACTTTATCGCGCACCTGCTCCAGCAGGCCGAGCATCTGGCTCAGGTGTTCCAGGTTATGATAGTGGCGGTTGGGGCCGCTGTAGGCTTCGTTGATATGTTCAAAGGCCGATTGAAACAGGGCCTGGTGAGAAGGGTAGGAGGCGGATAGTTGTTGCCATACCTTGCCGGTGATATGCTGCATCCTTCGAAATATTTTTATTAAGATACAAAATATGCATCATTAACTTCTTTGCCAATTTCCCCGTCGTTTTATGTTGCTAATGCTTTCAACATAAAAAAGATAGAAAAAAGTGATGCGCTGATAGCAAGTGTTTCGTCGCGCTGGTGGTAATGTTTAGCAGCAGCTGCCTGGTTTTTGTTTAGCGGGTGAAATACTTTACTGGTAAGTGTTATGGCGTTTTGCTGCGCTAAAAGTAATCGGGTATTATGGTGTTTAGCAGTGTGGTTAAAAGGTTGTTTTTTCTAATTATTTTGATGTAAATTGATATTGTTGATTTGTTTGTCTATAACCTGTCATCAACATACTTTAGTATTGATTTGATAACCTGAAATGCCTGCCACCGGCGGGTAAGCGAAGTATTGCGTTTGATCATGCCCTGGCGCGCGGGGCGTTATTAATAGATCCATCACCCTTTTAATTATTATTTGAAACTATGAAAAAGTTAGCCATTTTGTTTTCCCTGTCAGCGTTGCTGGCAGTCCCTGCATCTTATGTGAATGCCCGCAGCATGGTGCTGAAACCTGCTGTTGAAAGAGGTTTTGACGGTAAGGCGTTTGTTAACTCCGTGGTATTCGGCAATGCTTATACCTATGGTAATAACATGACGGATTACGATTTCTACGTCACCTTTACGCCGGTAGGTACGTCTGGGTCGCCCATCACCTATTACATGGAGGCGGGCTTTTATAACCCGGCAGATAACTGGGTATTCACCGATGGTGTATATGATGTAAAGCTGACGCCTGTGAGTGCGATGCCTTTAGGTACCCATGTAATGGTGAACTATGGTTCCGCCTATATTCCCGCGTATAGCACCACACCTGTAACGGTGAGCGGTATTACCTTTTATCCCAGCGGCGGTAATGTAGTGCAGTTGGAGCAATATTAATCAGACTAAAAAATAAAGCCCCGGCAATTGCCGGGGCTTGAACATTATAGCGACTAAACTATTATTGCTTTTTCGCAAACTCAGCACGGATCACATTAAGTGCGCCACCTGCAATGAACCACTGTATCTGTTGTTCATTGTAAGTGTGGTTCACCACGATCTCGTCTTTGCTGCCGTCTTTATGGTTCAGCACCACTGTTAACGGTTTGCCGGGTGTGAAGGTAGCCAGTCCAACGATATCGATGCTGTCGTCTTCCTGCACTTTTTCATAATCCTCTTTGTCGTTGAACGTCAATGCCAGCATGCCCTGTTTTTTCAGGTTGGTTTCGTGGATACGGGCGAAAGATTTCACCAATATTGCGCGAACACCCGTGGTGGCGGGGCTCCATGGCCGCGTGCTCGCGGGAAGAACCTTCACCGTAGTTTTCGTCGCCTACTACCACAGAACCGATGCCTGCGGCTTTGTAAGCGCGTTGTGTACCCGGAACGGAACCATATTCGCCGGTCAGTTCGTTTTTAACGGTATCTGTTTTATCGTTGAAGTAGTTGATCGCGCCGATCAGCATGTTGTTGGAAATGTTGTCGAGGTGACCGCGGTACTTCAACCATGGACCTGCCATGGAAATGTGGTCGGTGGTACATTTACCTTTTGCCTTGATCAGCAGTTTCAGGCCTTTCAGATCGGTGCCTTCCCATGGTTTGAATGCTTCCAGCAGCTGGAGACGATCAGATGTAGGGGATACGATTACCTGTACACCGCTACCATCGGCCGCAGGGGCCTGGTAACCCGGATCATCTACTTCAAAACCTTTAGGAGGCAGCTCGTAACCTTTGGGTTCGTCCAGCTTCACCTTTTCGCCATTCCTGTTGGTAAGGGTATCTGTAAGCGGGTTAAAGGTAAGGTCGCCTGCGATGGCCAGTGCCGTTACGATTTCGGGAGAAGCTACGAAAGCGTGGGTAGATGCCAGGCCGTCATTACGTTTCGCGAAGTTCCTGTTAAAAGAAGTGATAATAGAGTTTTTACGGTTCGGATCATCGATGTGACGTGCCCATTGACCGATACAGGGGCCGCAGGCATTTGCCAGCACTACACCACCGATCTTATCGAAGGTGTTGAGCATGCCGTCGCGCTCGATGGTGAAACGTACCAGTTCAGAACCCGGTGTGATCGT
Source organism: Chitinophaga sedimenti (assembly GCF_023156195.1). Taxonomy (GTDB): domain Bacteria; phylum Bacteroidota; class Bacteroidia; order Chitinophagales; family Chitinophagaceae; genus Chitinophaga; species Chitinophaga sedimenti. The sequence goes on along the minus strand of NZ_JAKUKA010000001.1, from coordinate 3,225,938 downwards.
GAATTCAGACTTCACTTCCAGGTTTTTATCGATAGCCTGTTGCGCCAGGGAGGCGGAACGGCTGATATCTTCATAAGAAGAGTTGGTGCAGGAGCCGATGAGGGCTACTTCCAGTTTCTCGGGCCAGTTGTTTTCTTTCACGGCCTGCGCGAATTTGGAGATAGGCCATGCCAGGTCCGGGGTAAACGGACCGTTTACGAAAGGTTCCAGCGTATCCAGGTCGATCTCGATCAGCTGATCGTAGAACTTGCCAGGATCGGCGTAAACGCCTGCATCCGGACGGAGGTGGTCGCGTACGCCGTCTGCCAGCTCAGCTACTTCTGCGCGGCCGGTGATTTTCAGGTAAGCGCTCATTTTTTCGTCGTAAGCGAAGAGGGAGCAGGTAGCCCCGATTTCGGCGCCCATGTTACACACAGTTGCTTTACCGGTAGCGCTCATGCTGTCCGCACCTTCACCAAAATATTCCACGATAGCGCCGGTGCCACCTTTTACAGTAAGCAGGCCGGCCACCTGCAGGATCACGTCTTTGGCGGAAGTCCAGCCACTCATTTTACCTTTCAGGTGTACGCCGATCAGTTTCGGCATTTTAAGCTCCCACGGAAGACCAGCCATTACGTCTACCGCGTCAGCGCCGCCAACACCGATGGCTACCATGCCCAAACCGCCTGCGTTAGGGGTGTGGGAGTCGGTACCGATCATCATACCGCCGGGGAAGGCGTAGTTTTCGAGTACTACCTGGTGGATGATACCGGCACCCGGTTTCCAGAAACCGATGCCGTATTTATTGGAAATAGAGGAAAGAAAATCATATACCTCTTTGTTCGTTTGGTTCGCAGTCGCCAGATCGGCAGCAGCGCCGGTTTTTGCCTGTATCAGGTGATCGCAGTGAACGGTAGAGGGAACTGCCACCGATGCGCGGCCGCAGGTCATAAATTGCAGCAGGGCCATCTGGGCCGTAGCGTCTTGCATCGCTACGCGGTCTGGTGCGAATTCTACATAGGATTTGCCCCTTTCATACGAAGTCGTCGATGGCGCATAAAGGTGGGCGTAAAGGATCTTTTCGGCGAGTGTAAGCGGTCTGCCTAGCATCTTACGGGTTGCTTCCACTTTACCCGGGAGAGCCGCATACAATTTTTTAATCATGTCAATATCAAACACCATGGAAAAAATTATTTAAAAGCGGTTATAAATGCTTCGCAAAGTTACACAAAACGGGTGTCTATTGCAAAAGAGACTGATGCTCCATTAAGCTAATTGTCGGTAATAGGCATAAATGGAGGTTAAAATAATTTAATAAATTAATAATTGACCAACAGATGCCATGATCTTGTCATTAGATCATCCGCAATAATTGTACAAAACACGTGCGTATGGTATTTTGTTTTCCTAAATAATTAGGATAAATTTGATATATGAACCGTTTAAAAGACTTTATGGAATGGCAGGCCTTTGGCGTTTGCGCAGCCATAGGGGCTAAACTGGGAATGGCTACTTCCCGGATACGCCTGTTCTTTATTTATGCCAGTTTTCTCACGATCGGCTCACCGGTGATTGTTTACATGATACTCGCGTTTTGGGTAAACATGAAAAATTACATCACCAACGGCCGCCGCAACCCGCTGCGCTACCTGTAATATCCTGCCGTTAAGTACAATAAGCCCCTGCCGGACGTCATACAACGCCCGGAGCAATATTTTCCATGCCCGACAGTGAGCTGCCGGGAACAGTTAGTTTATCAATCTGGAATAAAGAAAAAGAAACTACTCGAGATGCACTTTCGTCATGGACTCGTAGTGGTTCTGTAATTGGTGCACGGTAATCGGACCCTGTATTTCGCGGCGTTCGTCGCGGTATACCAGCGCCAGTTTGTCCTGCCCGTGAAACTCTACCTTGAAAGGGCCGCGCACATAAATAGTGCTGCCATTTTCGGGGTCTTCCTGGTGGAATTTCAGGCGTACCAGTTCGGCTTCATTTAAGGTAATGGGGAAAAGATCCTCCACCGAATACCAAAATTCCTGTTGCTCATGCGTTAATACACATACTTGCCTATCCTCATGGTTCACTTCGAGAACGGTACCTTCAATCAGCTGTCCCTCAAAGTTTACGAGTACCCTGTCGCTAACTCTTACATCGGAGATCTGGATCATAACATGAAATGGTTTAGTGCAAACTGAATATACAAAATTTATTCCGCATAGCAGAAATACGCCGTGTTCTACTATTTCTTCTCCTGCGGCAGGTATTATGTTACAATAAAAAGGGCCGGAATCACCGGCCCTTTCGTTATTTATTTTACAGCTTGTCTGATTTTCACAAGGTCTTCCAGCAGGCCTTCCAACAGGTCGAGGCGAAGCATGTTGGCGCCGTCGGACAGTGCGCAGGAAGGATCGGGGTGAGTTTCGATGAACAGGCCATCTGCACCGGTAGCAATAGCTGCTTTGGCAATGGTGCTGATCATCTGCGGGTTACCACCGGTTACGCCGCTGCTCTGGTTAGGCTGTTGCAGGCTGTGCGTACAGTCCATGATCACCGGTGCGCCGTGGTGCTTCATAATGGGAATGTTGCGGTAATCTACCACCAGTCCTGGTAACCAAAGGTGGTACCACGTTCGGTAAGCATCACGTGGTCATTGCCTGCGCCTTTCACTTTTTCTACCGCGAATTTCATGGACTCGCCGCTCAGGAACTGACCCTTTTTCACATTCACTACCTTGCCGGTTTCGGCGGCAGCGATCAGGATGTCCGTCTGGCGGCAAAGAAACGCCGGGATCTGCAGTATATCTACATAAGCAGCAGCCATAGCGGCTTCGGCGGCAGAGTGGATGTCGGAGGTGACGGGCAGGTTAAAACGCTGGCCTGTTTTCTGCAACAGCTCCAATGCTTCCACGTCGCCCACACCGGTAAAGGAGTGGATGGAAGTGCGGTTTGCTTTGCGGTACGATGCTTTAAAAACGTAAGGGATGTTGAGTCTTTTACAGATACCGGATACCTTTTCGGCTACGGTAGTCAGCAATTCTTCGCTTTCTACCACACAGGGGCCGGCAATGAGAAAGAAATTGTCTGGGTTATATTGTTCTTTGAGTAAATGTTTTAACGTTTTCATACTGCAAAATAAAGGAATTCGCGAATAATGCGGAAGCATGGCAAAGGGATGATAAAAAGAAGCCGTTACAACCTATCCGCGAAGTGGTTTGTTATTGTTTTGTCATGGAATTAATGACATAGTTTATAAATAGGGGGAACCGGGTAATATTACACCCAACATTTAAATTTGCCCATCAACTTTAAAAAATGAAGAAAGATAAGATCCTTGTTATCGGCGCCTGCGGACAGATTGGAGTAGAGCTTACCCTGGCGTTGCGTAAAATGTATGGCGATCAGAACGTAGTGGCGTCCGACCTGCGGGAGGAGCACGAACTGCTGAAAGGGACCGGCCCCTATGTATCGCTGGATGTGATGAACAAGGAAATGTTGCACGTGTTGGTGATCCGTCACAACATCACCCAGGTTTACCTGCTGGCGGCCATCTTATCTGCCACCGGCGAAAAGAATCCACTGCTGGCCTGGCACATCAACATGGCAAGCCTGCTGAATGTGCTGGACATTGCTAAAGAAGAAGGGCTGGATAAAATTTACTGGCCGAGCTCTATTGCCGTATTCGGTCCTAACTCTCCTAAACAGGATACCGAGCAGCATACGATCATTGAGCCTACGACCATCTATGGCATCAGCAAGTTTGCCGGCGAGCGCTGGTGCGAGTACTACAATCACCGTTATGGCATCGACGTGCGCAGCCTGCGTTACCCGGGCCTTATCAGCTATAAATCAGCCCCGGGAGGCGGTACCACCGACTACGCGGTGGAAATCTACCACGAAGCGCTGGAAGAGGGCAAATATGAGTGTTTCCTGCGCGAAGACACCTACCTGCCCATGATGTACATGCCCGACGCTATCCGCGCCACCATCGAACTGATGGAGGCCGACTCCGCCAAGATCAAGATCCGTTCTGCGTATAACCTTTCGGGTATGAGCTTTTCTCCCAGGGAGATCAGTGAAGAAATTAAGAAACATATCCCATCGTTCACCATCAGCTATGAGCCGGATTACCGCCAGCAGATTGCCGACGGCTGGCCGCAGAGTATCGACGATACCGCTGCCCGCGAGCAATGGGGTTGGAAGCCGGAGTACGACCTGGAAAAGATGACAACGGATATGTTGAAGAATTTGAAGAAGTAGATTTTTTAGAGATTTGAAGATACGGGAGCTCTTTTAAGGGCTCCTTTTTTATATCAATCTATCAAAAAGGAGGACACGCTGTCCTCCTTTGCACATTTATAGTTGATAAAATGATAACGGGTTATTCTACGAAACCCACCGCTACAGTGGAGTTGCTGAATTCGTCCACAAGAATAAACGAACCATTGGCCGGATTTTGTATATAAGGGTCTGCAAAAATAGGACTGGCCACTTTCAGGGTGATTTTACCAATGTCGTTCAGGCCGAGTTCCTTCACATCGTCCTGCTGGCGGTGCGTGGTTACTTCGATAACGTGTTGAATGCCCTGCACCTTCGCTTTTACGCGGTTGATGCCATGTTGGAGCAGGTATGTTTTACCCGCCACCAGTTTCGTCTGGTCCATCCAGCACACGTTTGCGGTGATTTCTTTCAGCGCCTGCGGCTCTTCACCGGCTTTCACCAGGATGTTGCCACGGCTGCTGTCTATTTCATCTTCGAGGGTAATGACCACGCTGTCGCGGGCATGCGCCTCGTTAAGTTGGGTTTCGAATTTTTCTATTGATTTGATTTTGCTGCGGTGTTGCGAGGGGAGCGATACGATCTCGTCGCCCACTTTAAAGCTGCCGCTGGCAATTTTGCCGGCAAAGCCGCGGAAGTCGTGGAACGCTTCGCTTTTAGGGCGAATCACGTACTGTACCGGGAGGCGTGCGGGCAGCGCGTCACCTTCGTGCGAAAAGTCGATCTGTTCCGGGTAATCCAGCAGCGTAGGCCCATCATACCAGCTGATTTTTTCGCTGCGTGTTACCACGTTTTCGCCATAGAGGGACGAGGCGGGAATGAACTTCACTTCCTGCTCTTTAAACGCGGCCTGTGCGGTCAGCTGTTTAAAATCTTCCACGATTTCGTCGAACCGTTCCTGTGCATAATCTACCAGGTCCATCTTGTTCACGCACACCACCAGGTGTTTGATGCGCAGGAGGTTGGCGATGAAGTAGTGGCGGTAGGTCTGGTCCACGATGCCTTTGCGGGCGTCGATGAGGATCAGGGATACCTGTGCGGTGGAGCTGCCGGTCACCATGTTACGGGTGTACTCGAAGTGGCCGGGCGTATCGGCAATAATATATTTGCGGTTGGGGGTGGAGAAGTAGATGTGCGCCACATCGATCGTGATGCCCTGTTCGCGCTCGGCGATGAGGCCGTCGGTCAGCAGGGAAAGATCGGTAAAGTCCAGCCCCTTGCGTTTGGACGCGGCGTGCAGCGCTTCCATTTTATCCTGGGGGATAGATTTAGTATCGTACAGCAGCCGGCCTATGAGGGTGCTTTTGCCATCATCTACACTACCGGAGGTGGTTATACGTAAAACGTCCATTGATTACAGTTTGAAATGATTAAAAATACCCGGCCTGTTTGCGCTTTTCCATGGCGGCTTCGGAGCGTTTGTCGTCGATACGCGCGCCGCGTTCGGAGATCTTGGCTTCCATGATCTCGGCGATGATGTCTTCCAGCTGATCGGCTTCGGACATTACCGCTGCGGTACAGGTCATATCGCCCACGGTGCGGAAGCGCACTTTCGATACGAAAGGCTTTTCTTCGTCTGTCGTATTGAGGAAGGTGGAGTACGGCCAGTACATACCGTCGCGCTCAATGATCTCGCGTTCGTGGGAGAAGTAAATGGAGGGTATTTCGAGTTTTTCTTCGCGGATATAGTTCCATACGTCCAGTTCCGTCCAGTTGGAGATGGGGAACACGCGTACATTTTCACCGATGTTGATTTTGCCGTTGAGCATATCGAACAGTTCGGGACGCTGGATCTTGGCGTTCCATTGGCCGAATTCGTCGCGTACGGAGAAGATGCGTTCTTTCGCGCGTGCCTTCTCTTCATCGCGACGGGCGCCGCCGATGCAGGCGTCGAACTTCAGTTCTTCGATAGCATCCAGCAGGGTAACGGTTTGCAGGGCGTTACGGCTGGCGTATTTGCCGGATTCTTCCTTCACTTTACCCTGGTCGATGCTGTCCTGTACGTTCCGTACGATCAGCTCCAGGCCCAGACTTTCCACGAGCCAGTCGCGGAACTGGATAGTTTCGGGGAAGTTATGGCCGGTATCGATGTGTAATAAGGGGAAGGGGATTTTACCCGGATAGAAAGCTTTTTGCGCCAGGCGAACGATGGTAATAGAATCCTTACCACCGGAGAAAAGAATAGCGGGACGCTCGAATTGTGCGGCTGTTTCTCTCAGGATGTAGATCGCTTCGTCTTCCAGCGCGCGTGGAAATTGCCATTTAATACTGTTCATATCGATAGTTTAGTTACCGACCGTGCGGGGCTTATTTGCTGGCCGCCGGTACCTGCTCGTTTTGCGTATTCGTGTTGTGACTGTGCAGTCCGCACTCTTTCTTAGAATCTTCCCACCACCATCTGCCGGCGCGGGGATGTTCGCCAGGTTCTATGGCCCTGGTACAGGGCGCGCAGCCGATGCTGATAAAACCTTTATCGTGCAGCCTGTTGTAAGGCACGTTGTATTTTTCGAGGTGGGCCAGTACGTCGCTGTACGACCATTCGATGAGCGGATTATACTTGAGCAGCTGCCGCTGTTCGTCCAGTTCCAGCGCATCCATCCCCAACCTGTTTTCCGACTGTTCCGCACGCAGCCCGGTGATCCATACCTTTACCCCTTCGAGGGCGCGGTTGAGGGGTACTACCTTGCGTATATAACAACATTCCTTACGGTTCTCTACCGAATCGTAAAAGCTGTTGAATCCTTTTTCCCTGGTAAGCCTTTCTACATCGGCTGTTTCGGGGAAAAAAATCTCTATTTCCTTTTTGTACCTGGCCCGGGTAAGATCGATGAGGTCGTAGGTTTCACGGAACAACCGGCCCGTATCGAGGGAAAACACCCTGATCGGCAGGTTATTACGCCAAATGATGTCGGCAATAACCTGGTCTTCCTGCCCAAAGGAGGTGGAAAAAGCCACCTTCCCGGGAAACTCCTCTGTCAGCAATCTGAGGCCCGATGCGATGTCGTCAGTCTGGGCCAGCATCTTCTTGATATCTTCCATGTATCTTCCTTAAACCTTGGTACAAAAATACATAAATCCTATATAAAAGATAGACTAACTTTTGTAGTTTTCCTTATATATTGATTATTAAGTGTTTAGGCGTCACCGAACCATCACTGAACCATCACCGAACCACCAACCGTAGTTGGTAGCTTAGTAAAACGGCCTGGCAGACTTCGATGGGGCCTAAACGCCCGCAGATACTAAGGTTTAGCTTGTAAAGATCAGCCTGATACGAAGAGGATCCTAAGTGCATCCGATAGCAGTAGTAAGGATGGTCAAAGGGGGCTGCCGGTGGGACGCCGGGGCAAAAAAAAGGAGCAGCTTTCGCTACTCCTTCGTTCCGTATTTACGATTTCGTTATGATATCTTTCAAGGTCTTATTCTCCAATATCTTCAGGCTGGCATCCCTTACGCGGCTCATCACATCGTGCAGGCCACATACAGCTTCGTCTTTACAGTTATCGCAGCGCTCGTAATAATTGAGGCTCACACATGGGAGTAAGGCAATGGGGCCATCCAGTAAACGGATGATGCGCGCCATGGCAATTTCCTTCGGTTGTTTCAGCAGGTAATATCCGCCGCCTTTACCTTTTTTACTGCCCAATATGCCGGCGTTCTTCAACTCCGGAGAATGTTCTCGAGGAATTTGATCGATATGTTTTTCTCCGAAGCGATTTCCGATATCAGTACGGGACCTTTATCCACATTCTCTGCCAGGTGAACCAATGCGTGAAACGCATACTGAGTCTTTTTGATAACATAATGTAACAGCGTTGTTTGCTACTCCTTCTGCAAATATATGGAAAAAGCGGGAGCTAGAGGTTCAGCACGTCTTTCATGGAAAACACGCCCTTTTTATCTTTCAGCCATTCCGCCGCTTTTACCGCGCCGGAAGCAAAGCCCTGGCGGCTGTGAGCAGTGTGGATGATGGTGATATCGTCGATGGTGCTGGTGTAGTTTACGATATGTGTGCCGGGCGCCGGATCAATGCGTTTGCTCACGATACCCAGTTTGTCGGCGTCATGGGTGCCCTCGTTTACCCGTGTGTTTTTGGCTTTGCTGGCGGCCAGTATCTGCTCGGCGAGCGTGATGGCGGTGCCGCTGGGCGCGTCTTTCTTCTGGGTGTGGTGAATTTCTTCCATCTGTACGTTGTAGTCTGTATGAGGACCCATCAGTTCCGCGAGTTTTTTATTCAACTCAAAGAAGATGTTTACGCCGATGCTGAAGTTGCTCGCATATAAAAAGGCCTGGTGTTTTTCGAGGCAAGCCGCGGTTACTTCCGGCAGATGCTCCAGCCAGCCGGTGGTGCCGCATACAACGGGAACGCCTGCTTCAAAGCATTTCAGGATATTGGAAAACGCGGTTTCCGGTGTGGTGAATTCAATGGCCACATCGGCGCCCTGCAGGTTTTCTTTTTCCAGCAGGTGTTGGCTGTCCCGGTCAATGATATGTGAAATTTCGTGTCCTTTGGCAACGGCGATCGCCTCTATGGCTTTGCCCATTTTGCCGTATCCGATCAGTGCTATTTTCATGGCGTTTGGTAATTGTAATAATTGGAATAGATAAGGGAGGATATGATGGCCAAAAGTTTATCTGCTCAGGGCAAACAGTGACTTCTGGAACTTTTTCCTGTTGGTTTTACCCAGCTGAAAGGTGAGTGCTACGCCCACCGCTTTGGTGTCGAACACCTTTGGACTGATGCGCATGCTGAGGTCGTCCGACATATCGAACTGTTTCAGGTGCGCAAACACGGTAGCGTCCACGATGTTGAGGCCGTAGGCGAGGATGAACACGATCACGGAGTAATCCACGTACTGCCGGTAGGCATCGCGCAGGTATTTAAGGTCGGCGGCGTCGTAGCCTTTCTGCGTCCATTCATCGGAGAAGTTGGGATTAGTCGCATTGGCCATCCGTACGCGGTAAGCGTCGCGGAAGGTGCGGTAATTGTCCATGTTCCAGATGAATACGCCGGTAGATACGCCGAGGGCGCCGTATACGAGCGGAAGTTTCCAGTAGTCGCGGTTGTAGATTTGCCCCATACCCGGCAGCACGGCAGAGTAGAAGGCCGCTTTACGCGGATCGTGTTCGCGTTTGGTAGTCAGAATGAGGGTGTCTTTTGGACGGGCGGTGTGGATAGAGTCGCGTATTACGATGCCTTTAGGCAAGGTATCGATCGCGGCTTGCAGGGAGTCTGCTTTGCGGAGGGTGTCCGCAGCAGGTTTACGGTTGTCTTTCAGGAATTGCCGGGCGGCGCGGCTGGTCGTATCGACCTGCGCGCGCAGGGGCATGGCTGCTCCCAATACCAGCAGGGCCAGTACCGAAACAACAGGACAACCGGGTTATATTCCCTGCTTTATTTTCCACCGTATAATTCAATTTTTTCGAGGATGCTATCCAGTTCTTCATCTGAATAGAACTCGATCGAGATGCTGCCTTTACCTTGTTTGTTCCTGTCCAGCTTCACTTTGGTAGAGAAGTGGGAGGCAAGGTTGTCCTCGATCTTCTGGTAGGGCGGCGGGAGTGTATTTTTAGCTGGTTTCTTAACGTTACCTTTTTCGATGTAAGTTACTTTACGTACCAGTTCTTCGGTTTGGCGTACGGACAGCCCGTCTTTCATCACCTCGCTGAAGATGAACAGCTGTTTCTCTACGTTTTCCACGCCGATGAGTGCGCGGGCATGGCCCATGCTGATTTTGCCGCTTCGTACCGCTACCTGGATGTCCGGGGGCAGTTTCAGCAGGCGGATGTAGTTGGTAACGGTGCTCCGTTCCTTGCCCATCCGGTCGGCTACTTCTTCCTGGGTGAGCGTACACTCTTCCATCAGGCGTTTATAGCTGAGGGCTATTTCAATCGCGTTCAGATTTTCGCGTTGGAGGTTCTCCAGCAGGGCCAGTTCCGGAGTTCCTGGTCATTTACCTGGCGGATGTAGGCAGGAATGTCTTTCAGTCCGGCCATTTTGCTGGCGCGCAAACGGCGCTCGCCCGAAATGAGCTGGTATTTTTTGCTACCCTGGCTACCGTGATCGGCTGAATGATATCATGCAGTTTAATCGAGTGGCTCAGCTCCTGCAAAGCCTGCTCGTCGAAGTCACGACGCGGCTGTTTAGGATTCACCTCTACCTGGTCGAGCGGAATACGCTCAATACCGGTAGCCTGCGTTACCACCTGTTCTCCCAGTGCACTGGTAGTTTGTTTCAGGTCCGTATCGATGTTCTGCAACAGCGAGCGGATACCTTTACCCAACGCCTCTTTCTTATTCGGATTGGTCATCGTTTATAGCCGTGGATTTTATCCTCTGATTTTATTTTAGTGAAATTATGCTTTTGCAGGATCTCTTTCGCCAGGTTCAGGTAGTTGATGGCCCCGGTGCTGGCCGCATCGTACATAATAACCGATTTACCGAAGCTCGGCGCCTCGCCCAGTTTGGTGTTACGGTGAATGATGGTGTTGAACACGCTTTCCTCGAAATGTTGTTTCACCTCGTCTACCACCTGGTTGCTCAGGCGCAAACGGCCATCGTACATGGTCATCAGGATACCTTCGATTTCCAGTTCGGTGTTCAGCCTGCTTTGTACAATCTTGATCGTATTCAATAATTTACCCAAACCTTCCAGGGCGAAGAACTCGCACTGTACCGGGATGATCACCGAATCGGAAGCCACCAGGGCGTTCACGGTAATCAGGCCGAGGGAAGGGGAGCAGTCGACGATAATAAAGTCGTAATCGTCCTTGATGGGGTCGATGATCTGTTTCATCACTTTTTCCCTGTTGGGGTGGTTGATGAGTTCCAGTTCAGCGCCTACGAGGTCGATGTGCGAAGGTAATACCTTCAGGTTGGGGGTGTCGGATTCAAGTACCACGTCCTTAGCGGCTACATCATTTACCATGCAGTCATAAAGGCTCTGCGTAATGTTACGCAGGTCGAAGCCCAAACCAGTTGTACTGTTTGCCTGCGGATCCGCATCCACCAGCAGTGTTTTATACTCCAATACAGCCAGGCTGCTGGCCAGGTTGATGGCGCTGGTGGTTTTACCTACGCCGCCTTTCTGATTGGCGATTGCGATTGTTCTTGCCATTGTTTAAGTCTCAATTCAAAGGTTAAAATAGGATAAATTATACGAATTGCCGTCTTTTAACATACTCAATCGGGCAAAATTACAACGAATACCCCGTAAAAGAGGGTGGCTGCGCTATTTATTTATTCACAGAGGAAAAATGCCCGCCCGGTTGCAGAAATGTTAAAATTCGACTGATATTCAACGCCTGGAATGAGTAAGTATTTCAGTATCAATTGTTAATTATTTTTCCACGTTTGCAATTTTACGGGCAGGTAATCGTCATCAAGGTAGTACAGCTTAACTTTGAGCCTTGAATCAATATAATATATAGATAATGCGATCCGGAGCAGGTTATTTCATCATGCTGGGTTTCCTGGCAGTTTTAGATATTTATGTTTTTTTCGCCATACGTACCGCTTTTGCAAACGCATCTGCCCGGACCCGTTCCATCGCTAACCTGGTTTATTGGATCGTGTCCGGTACTGCCCTCGCCCTGGCTGCCGGCTACCGGTTTATCCCGGCCGACGGTAACTCGCTGGTGCTCACCTATATCCGCACCATGCTCATCGCCCCGGTGCTGGCCAAGGTGATGGTGGCCATCTTTATGTTGATAGATGACGTCCGCCGGCTCATCATGTGGATTGTTGGGTTGTTCCGTAAAAAGCCGGCCGAAAACATCGGCCCCGAAGGCTTTAAGCAGGGCATTACCCGCTCGCAGTTCCTCACCCGCACCGGCCTTGCCCTGGGCGGCACCCTCGTAGGCACCCTGGTGTATGGCTTCTCCAATAAGTATAATTATCACGTCCGTAAAGTGAAGCTCGGGTTTAATAACCTGCCATCGGCCTTTAAGGGGATGCGCATTGTGCAGATATCGGATATTCATTCCGGCAGTTTCCGAGACAAAGCGGCAGTAACGAAAGGTGTGGAGATGATCCTTGTCCAGAAACCGGACATTATTCTGTTTACCGGCGACCTGGTCAACGACCGCGCCATCGAGATGGAGCATTATAAAGAGGTATTCAGCAAGTTGACCGCGCCTATGGGCGTGTACTCCGTATTGGGCAACCACGATTATGGCGATTATTACCCCTGGCCCGACTTCGATGGCGACCATTACAGCAAAATGAAGGAGGATAACCTCCGCCAGCTCAAGGAGATTCATGGCGATATGGGTTGGAAGCTGATGATGAACGAGCATACCCTCCTGGAGCGTAACGGACAGCAGATCGCGCTGTTAGGGATTGAGAACTGGAGCGCCAATGCCCGTTTTCCGCGGTTCGGCGATATGAAAAAGGCGCATGCCGGTACGGAAGCCGTACCATTTAAGATATTAATGTCGCACGACCCCAGTCATTGGGATGCCCGGTATTGAAGGAGTACCCGGATGTAGACCTCATGCTCAGCGGCCATACCCATGGGATGCAGTTCGGGGTGGAGATCGCGAAGTTCAAATGGAGTCCCTCGCAGTACTTCTATAAGCAGTGGGCGGGATTGTACACCTATGGTAAACAGCAGTTGTATGTGAACCGTGGGTTCGGGTTCCTGGGGTACCCGGGCAGGGTGGGGATATTGCCGGAAATTACGGTGATCGACCTGGTGTAGGCGCGCGCGGAAAATTGCCGCTAATCCGCTATCTTGCGTATCTAATCAGTGGTGATGCCATATCGCTTTCTTATCTTTATATTGCTGCTGTCCGGTTTTCGCGTTTCCGGTCAAAACCTGGCAGAAATACAGCGTCAGCTGGATTCGCTGCTGAATGCAAATGAGAAGAGCGAATTTGTTGCAGGACTGAGTTATGGCAACAACCCGGCTTACGGTGGTAAAAAGGTAGATGTAAACCGTCCCATCGTACTAAAACCTTTTCTTTCTCCATCACTTTCCTATTTTCATAAGAGCGGCGGGTTTGCAAGCATATCGACCTATTACATGTTTAATGCTACCCAAAAGCCGCTTTTCGAAACAGACCTTTCCGCCGGTTATGATTATACGAAGAACAGGAGTTTCATTACCGGTATTAATTACACCCATTACATTTACGCCGATTCCAGCGATATGCCGTTCACCCCTATACGTAATGAGTTGTTCGCCTACTACCTATACCGCAAATGGTGGCTGGAACCCGGGCTTATACTGGATTATGGCTGGGGACAACGTTCCTTTAAGGTCAACCGCTTTTTCAACCGCACCATTTCCGGCAGCGACTTTAATATGATGGCCGATGTGCGGCATACCTTTATTTTCCCTGAACTGACCGGCGAACATGATGCACTGATGATTGTGCCGGTGCTTGCCTTTACGGCCGGAACCGCGAATTATTACAGTAACCTCAAGGCGGGCCAGTACATTACCCGCAGCAAAAGTCTTAAGCGGTACATCAACCGCATCACCCAAAATGAGCAGGAAACTATTCTTGATACTAGTTTCGAACCCCGCGCCATCGACCTTTCGCTCCGCGTTTCGTACATCTACAAAAAGCTGACGGTAGCCCCCTCGTACGTTGTGTTTCAACCGTTAAAGGGCGATGACAGGAGTATGTTCGGTTATTTTACTGCATCGGTAAATTATACCTTCTGATTTTTAGCATGCATTTTGTAACACTTCATTAACATACCTGCAATAATTTAATTTATTCGCAGTTTAATAGGGGTAACGCTAAACACGGAACGTCCTGACAGTAACATATAATTTTAATCATCACACACTATGAAAAAACATTTTATCGCTGGTCGCTTTCACGTTTATGACGATCGCCAGCGCCAGCGCCCAGAGTGGCCTGTTGCATTTCGGTATTAAAGGCGGCGCCAATCTTGGTAAGCTGGATGGTAAAGGTTATAAAGACGGGTTTAACCTCGGTTATCATCTCGGCGGTTTTGCACAGGTGAACCTGCACAAAGGTTTCGGCGTACAGGGTGAACTGGTATTCTCATCTGCTACTGTAAAAACGACCGATGACTTCAGCGAAATTTATCAAGGCCAGAACCTGGAAGCTAACGATGGTAAAAAAATCAAGCTTAACTACCTGAGTGTACCCATTTTAGCTAATATTCCGCTGGGAACTAATAGAATTAAATTACAGGTAGGACCGCAGTTTAGTGCACTGGTCAGCAACAAAAATGTATTCCAGGGAATGGACGACGCTTTTCATGGCGGCGACGTGTCGGGGGTAGGCGGTCTTTGGATCCAGCTGCCAATTGTGAACATCAGCGCCCGTTACATCATCGGCTTCACTGACGTAAAAGGTATCAGCGACGCCGTAGATGACGCTAACTGGAAAAATCAGTCTATCCAGATTGGTGTAGGCGTTACATTATAAAAAATTCATTTTCATAAGCTCCGCACGCGGAGCTGGCTGGGAGAAAAACGGGATGCCGGACAATTTGGCCGGAACCTGTTTTTCTCCTTTTTTCATTAAAAGGCTTTCCTTACCTTGGCATCAAACTTGACTATATAAGCATATCTAAAAAAGAAGGGTTTTTCACGCCAGATTACTGACAGATTGTCCTTCAGCTAATGAGTATGGAACTACATAAATTTTATTTAGGGAATTCGGAAGATGAGCTGGAATTCATGCCTATTATTCCCTTAAATGAAGATGGTGATAATTCGGACGACGACAAGATACCCCAGGAATTAATACTGCTTCCCCTCCGGAATACCGTGCTTTTCCCCGGGGTGGTGATCCCTATCACTGTTGGCCGCGACAAATCGATCAAAGCGGTTTATGACGCGTACAAGGCTGACAAAATGATAGCCGTTATTGCACAAAAAGACAGTAATATAGAAGAACCCGAGCTCGCAGATCTTTATAATGTTGGTACGGTTGCCAAAATTGTAAAATTGATCAAAATGCCGGACGGGGGCACCACTATTATCATCCAGGGCCGCAAACGTTTTGCGATTACGGAGTTGGTAACTACCGATCCTTACTTCAAAATTCACTACGATCTGCTGCATGACGAGCAGGTAGATGAACAGGACCCCGAGTTCAGCGCGTACATTTCTTCTATCAAGGATATGGCGGGACAGATCATTGAGCTATCGCCCAACCTGCCTTCGGAAGCATCGATGATCCTGAAGAACATCGAAAATGCCGCTTTCCTGATCCACTTCGTTTCTTCCAACTTGAACAGCGAACTGAAAGAGAAGCAACAGCTGCTCGAGATCAGCAACGTGCGCACCCGTGCCGAATTGCTGTTGAAGCTCCTGCAGATCGAACTGCAACTGGCGGAACTGAAGAACAAGATTACTTCCAAGACCAAGGCGGACCTGGATAAGCAGCAGCGCGATTACTTCCTGCAACAACAGCTCAAATCTATTAAAGAAGAACTGGGCGGCGACAGCAACGACCGTGAGGTGAAGGAAATGAAGCGGAAGGCCGAGGCGAAGAAATGGACCGAGGCTGCACAGGAGTTGTTCACCAAAGGCATAGAAAAGCTGGAAAGGATGCACCCGACCACGCCAGACTATTCTGTAGTGTACAATCACCTGGACCTGCTGCTGGACCTGCCATGGGGCGAATATACGAGTGACAGTTACGACCTGAAAAAGGCGAAGAAGATACTGGACAACGATCATTATGGTATGGAGCGCATCAAAGAGCGCATCCTCGAATACCTGGCCGTACTGAAACTGAAGGGCGACATGAAATCGCCGATCCTGTGTTTCGTGGGTCCTCCCGGCATCGGTAAAACCTCGCTGGGCCGCTCTATTGCGAGCGCTATCGGCCGCAAATATGCGCGGTTGAGCCTGGGTGGTTTGCACGATGAGAGTGAAATCCGCGGTCACCGTAAAACCTATATCGGCGCTATGCCGGGAAGGATTGTACAGTCGATCCGCAAAGTCAAATCTTCCAACCCGGTAATGATCCTCGATGAGATCGATAAACTCGGCAGCGATCACCGCGGCGATCCCAGCTCGGCTTTGCTGGAAGTACTGGATCCCGAGCAGAACAGCGCTTTCTACGACAACTACCTCGAAACAGAATATGACCTGAGCAAGGTGTTGTTCATCGCCACCGCTAACAACCTGGGGGCTATTCCGCCCGCGCTGCGCGACAGGTTGGAAATCATTGACCTCAGCGGTTATTCGGTAGAGGAGAAAGTAGAGATCGCGAAACGTCACCTTATTCCGAAGCAGAAGGAGGCGCATGGCCTGGCTAAGCTGAAAACCAAGTTTAGCAACGCTATCATCGCTAAAATCATCCAGGACTATACCCGTGAAAGCGGTGTGCGTGAGCTGGACCGCCAGTTCGCGGCGATCATGCGTTCGCTGGCCAAAGATGTTGCGCTCGAGGAAGAAGTGCCGGATGCCATGACGGAGGAGAAGATCGAGAAGATATTAGGCAAGAACCGTTATAGCAACGAGATATATAAGGTGGGTAATCCGCCGGGTGTGGCCGTTGGCCTGGCCTGGACGTATGTAGGCGGGGACATCCTGTTTATCGAGACCAGTTTGAGCGATGGAAAAGGAGATCTGAAGCTGACAGGCAACCTGGGCAACGTGATGAAGGAATCGGCGGCCACGGCGTTGACTTACCTCCGGCGAATGCCGCGGATTATAATATCGACAGCAAGAAGTTCGCCACCAAGAGCGTGCATATTCACGTACCGGAAGGTGCGGTGCCGAAAGACGGTCCCAGTGCGGGTGTAACGATGCTGACGGCGTTGGCCTCTGTTTACACCGGACGTAAAGTGAAACCTTACCTGGCCATGACCGGGGAGATCACGCTGCGCGGGCAGGTGTTACCGGTAGGCGGGATCAAGGAGAAAATACTGGCGGCGAAACGCGCGGGTATTAAAGAAGTGATCCTGTGCTGGCAGAACGAGAAGGATATTAAAGAGATCAATCCCGACTATATTAAAGGTTTGAAGTTTCATTACGTGAAGCAAATGAACCAAGTGCTGGAAACTGCGTTATTAAAGAAATAGCACGCATTTGCAGCCAATCGTGGCAGTACCTGCACGTACGTTACTTTGTTAAGTGACTTATGTTGATTGTTTTAAGGGTTTATACGAGGCCGTCCGGAAGGGCGGCTTCGCTCGTTTGGAGGCTACGTATACATGGCTCATGCCTCGGTTGGGCCGGTTTCGGTGGCCACGTATACATGGCTTACGCCCCCGTTTTGATGGCAATGTATACTTAGCCCGAGAGCACATTGGTACATCGTTTACGCACCACTCCGCAATTTTCGTATTTTGCACACATATGCACAAATTCGCCGCCATCTTTCTCCTGATGCTTTCCTCCCTGATACCGGCCCATGCCCGGGTATTAGGCGGCAAACATGTGTTCTCCTTCCTTGATCTGCCCCCGCGCCGCAAATCACTGCCCTTGGCAATATGAACGTGGCGCTGCAGACAGACGACCTCTCTATCGCCTTCCTTAATCCGGCATTGTTAAGACCTTCGATGCATACCAATCTCCGGTAAACTATGCCGACTACTTCGCCGGTGTTAGTTACAGCCATGTGATGGCCGGCTACCACGCCAAATCCATCAACACTACTTTTGCTACCAGTTTGCAATTCGTGAACTATGGCAACATCGTGCAAACAGACGCGGGCGGCAATGTGCAGGGTTCGTTTAAGCCCAGCGATCTCAGTTGGCAGGTAACCGCATCCCGCCAATATGAAGAAAGATGGCATTATGGCCTTACGTTAAAATATATCCGTTCGCGTTATCAGCAATACCGCAGCACCGGTTTCAGCGCCGATCTGGGCATCGCTTACCTCGATTCTGCCAATGGCTGGCAGGCCGGGCTGGTGGCTAAAAATATGGGGGCGCAGATAAAGAGTTATGGCGTGCAGGACAAAGAACCGCTGCCCTTCGATCTGCAGATTGGGATCTCAAAAAGCTGGAACATGTGCCACTGCAATTGTCTGCTACTTTACACCACATTTACCAGTTCGATATTAACTATGCAGACCCTGACTTTGAAGAGGGACAGATCATCGAAAACGGCGATACGCTTACGAATAATGCAGGTACGGTAGACAAAATATTCCGGCACTTTGTGCTGGCCGCTCAATTTACCGTGGGCAAACATGTGGAGTTAACGGCCGCTTACAATCACCTGCGCCGCCGAGCTCGCGCTGTTGCAAAGCAAAGGCATGAGCGGCCTCTCTTTCGGGGTGGGCGTGATGTTTGCCAGGCTGCAACTGCGCTATGCCCGCTCATTATACCAGAACGCAAACGCATTTAATCATTTCGGCATCACTATCCCGCTTAATCAATGGACTGGCCTTGGCACGTTCGGCGATAAAATCGGGTGGTAAAACAACAATTGTATGGATACCCAGCCCATCATCTCCATTCGCAACCTGTACAAAAGTTATGGACAAAAGCAGGTATTAAAAGGTATTAACCTGGATGTGCATCCGGGCCAGATCATTGGTTACATTGGTCCTAATGGCGCCGGTAAATCTACCACGGTAAAAGTTCTCATTGGCTTACTCGGCGATTTCGAGGGGGATGTGACCATCCTTGGTAAAGACCTGCGCCAAAACACATTGGAGATTAAAAGCCTGATCGGGTACATTCCCGAGAACGCGGAAATATACGACATGCTCACGCCCATGGAATACCTGCTGTTTGTCGGCAAGTTATACAACATGGACGATGCATTGATCGAGGAGCGCGCCGTGAAAATGCTCACCGCATTCGGACTGCTCAACGAAAAGGACCAGCGTATGGATACTTTCTCCAAGGGAATGCGCCAGAAGGTATTGATCATTTCAGGCCTGATGCATAATCCGCAGATTGTTGTGCTGGACGAGCCGCTGTCCGGCCTCGACGCCAACGCAGTGATCATTGTGAAAGAAATCATGTCGCTGTTGAAGCGCGAGGGAAAAACCATTTTCTACTGCTCACACATGATGGATGTGGTGGAGAAGGTGAGCGACCGTATTGTGCTCATCAACGATGGCCGGATTGTGGCCGATGGCACGTTTGAGCAATTGCGCCAAACAGAAGGGGATACGCTGGAGCAAATCTTCGCACACCTTACCGGCGACCAGAACCTGAGCGGGGTGGCCGACGATTTCATTAACGCCCTCGGCAACTAAAACCGCCTGTTATGAACAAACTCATGTTAAAACTGGTAGTGTTGTTACGTCCGCTATGGGAAAAGCTCGGCGGCAACATGCCGCAACTGCTCGCCATCCTCCGCGTTAAATTGCTGATGGACGACCGGCGTCCCAACGCCTATACGCAGATGCGTGGCCATAAGCAAAAGAAGGAATCGAAAAACGCATCCGGGATCGTGATGTTCATCTCGTTCCTTATGGGCTGTTTCTATCTCTTTTTCTTTCAAATAGGAAAAGATCCGCTGCTGCACCTGTTCATCTATTGCTGCGCCTTTATGACGATGCTGATGCTCACGTTAATATCGGATTTTACTTACGTGCTCATCGATGTAAAAGATAACCTCATCATCCTGCCGAAACCGGTGAATGATCGTACTGTATTGCTTTCCAGGCTGCTGCACATCTTCATCCATGTATCAAAATTATTGTGCCCATGGCGGTGCCGGGCATTATTCTCGTGGGCTATCTATATGGGGTGGTAGGGGCGTTGATGCTGATTTTGATGATCCTTTTCGCGAGCGTCTTCACCATCTTTATGATCAATGCGCTGTACCTCATAGCGCTCCGCATCACCACTCCAGAGCGGTTTAAGGAGATCATTAACTACCTGCAGATCGCGTTTTCGGTCATGGTGTTTGCGATGTATTATCTCGTACCGAAACTCGTGAACATGGCTACGCTGAAAGATATTCATCTCCTTGACTATACCTACCTCTACATCCTGCCACCGTTTTGGTTTGCGGGCGGCTGGGTAAGTGTGGTGCTGGGCAGATGGGATATGGTGTACATTGCGATGCTGGCCTGCGCGCTGGTGCTGCCGATGTTATGCCTCTGGCTGGTGGTGACACGCCTGGCGCCCAGCTTTAACCGGCGGTTGGCTTTGGTATCGGGCAGTGGCGGGGATACGCCTGCGGTGGTGGCGCAACGCAGCCAGCGCAAGTTTTATCGCAACATTGGCAAATGGTTGTCACGCGGGCGCCTGGAGCAAACGGCTTTTGAGGCGGTATGGCTGATGACCGGCCGCAGCCGCGAGTTTAAACTCAAAGTATATCCTTCGCTGGCCTACGTTTTTATCTGGTTCGCGTATATGTTGTTTTCCGGTAGCCGGGGTACACCGGAGCAGGCCTGGCGCAACCTTCCGGATTCTCAGCTGCATATTATCCTGTTATATATAAGTTGCTTCGCCTTTATCACCGCTATTGCACAATTGGGTTACTCCTCTAAATTTAAGGCGGGATGGGTGTATTACGCGGCGCCGTTGCAATCGCCCGGACAAATACTCGCCGGTGCGCTCAAAGCACTGATGGTGAAATTTTTCCTCCCATATTACCTGCTCATTACCGCTTTCGTGTTGTGGATCTGGGGAATAAAAGCTGTACCGGACCTGCTTTTGGGCCTGCTGAACATCATTGTATTGTGTGTCGTATTTGCTTTCATCTTCCTGAGGAAATTACCTTTTTCCATGGAGCAGAACGTGCAGCAGTCGGGCGGCCGTATCCTCTTATCCATTGTAGGTATTCTGGTATCGATGGCATTTGGCGCAGCGCATTTCCTGGTGCGAAACAGTTTACCGCTGAAAGGGATTTTCGTGGTATTATCAGCCGCTTTGTTATGGCTCATCTTCACCCGTTACCGGGAGGTGAGTTGGGAAGAACTTAAGAAGGCGTAAAAAAGCGCGGCTATTTAACGGCCGCGCTTTTCTTTTATGTTGATGTGGAACTTAATCTACCAGTAACCTTTTATACAGCTGGATGGTGTTTTCCAGTCCAAAATACAGCGCGTCGCACACCAGTGCGTGGCCGATGGATACTTCCTTCAGCTGCGGGATGTGCAGTTTGAAGAAACGAAGATTATCCAGGTTCAGATCGTGGCCGGCGTTGATGTCCAGTCCTACTTCCGTGGCGGCTTTCGCCGTGTTTTTATAATCGTTGAACAGGGCAAAGTTCTGCGGCTGTGTTAAGGCATTGTGGTACTCTTCCGCGTACGGGCCGGTATAGAGCTCTATTCTGTCTGCCCCGGCGGCTTTGGCGCCTTCCACTTTGGAAACGTCGGGGTTCAGGAAGATAGATACGCGTATGCCGGCTTTCTTCAGCGTGCCGATCACGTCTTTCAGGAACGAGGCATATTGTATAGTGTCCCAGCCGTTGTTGGATGTAATGGCGCCGGGGGTCGGGTACCAGGGTACATTGTTCGGGTTTCACTTCCAGCACCAGGTCCATGAATTCGGGGGATGGGTAACCTTCGATGTTAAATTCGGTGGTTACCAGTGGTTTCAGATCGCGCACGTCCTGGTAACGGATGTGCCGCTGATCGGGGCGTGGGTGAACAGTAATGCCATCCGCGCCGAAACGCTCACAGTCTGCCGCTACTTTTAACAGGTCCGGAAGATTGCCGCCGCGGGCATTGCGCAGGGTGGCTATCTTGTTGATATTTACACTCAGCTTGGTCATGCCGCAAAATTAACGGATTGTTGGGCTACGATGAAATAAAAATCTAGTTAAAAAGAAAGCGGCGCCATAGAGGCAGCCGCTTTCGAACGATATAGTAAAGCCATTACTAGTAACGATAATAATCGGGTTTGTAAGGACCTTCTTTCGCAATACCGAGGTACTCGGACTGTACGGTAGTAAGTTCGTCCAGTTCCACTGCGATTTTTTTCAGGTGGAGACGGGCTACTTTCTCATCCGTGTTTCGGTAACACGTACACTTCATTTTTGTAAGAAGCGGTGTTAGTCCACAGTTCCAGCTGCGCCAGTACCTGGTTGGAGAAGGAGTTACTCATTACAAAAGAAGGGTGGCCTGTAGCGCAACCCAGGTTTACCAGGCGGCCTTCAGCCAGCAGGATGATATCTTTACCGTCGATGGTATATTTATCCACCTGTGGTTTGATTTCCACTTTGGTTTTACCATAGTTGTTGTTCAACCAGGCAACGTCGATTTCGATATCGAAGTGACCGATGTTACAAACGATGGTTTTATCTTTCATCAGTTTGAAGTGCTCGCCGGTGATGATGTCGCGGCAACCGGTAGTGGTTACAACGATATCTGCTTCTTTAACGGCGGTAGCCATTTTCTTCACTTCGTAACCTTCCATAGCGGCCTGCAGTGCACAGATCGGGTCAATTTCAGTTACGATAACGCGGGCGCCGGCGCCACGCAGTGATTCTGCGGAACCTTTACCTACATCGCCAAAACCAGCAACAACAGCAACCTTACCGGCAATCATCACGTCGGTAGCGCGACGGATCGCATCTACACAGGACTCGCGACAACCGTACTTGTTGTCGAATTTGGATTTGGTAACAGAGTCATTGATATTGATAGCAGGCAGGGCCAGCGTACCGTTTTTCATTCTCTCGTACAGGCGGTGAACACCGGTAGTGGTTTCTTCGCTCAGCCCTCTAATATGCTGGATCAGCTCAGGGTAAACATCGAACACCATGTTAGTGAGGTCGCCGCCGTCGTCCAGGATCATGTTCAGGGGACGGTCAGCGCCGCCGAAGAACAGGGTCTGCTCGATACACCAGTTAAATTCTTCTTCATTCAGACCTTTCCAGGCGAAAACAGGGATACCTGCAGCAGCAATAGCAGCAGCAGCGTGATCCTGTGTAGAGAAGATATTGCAAGAGCTCCAGCGTACTTCGGCGCCCAGGTGTACCAGGGTTTCGATCAGTACTGCTGTTTGAATAGTCATGTGTAAGCAACCGGCGATACGCGCGCCTTTCAGCGGCTGCGACGGGCCAAACTCTTCACGGATAGCCATCAGACCGGGCATTTCTGCTTCCGCCAGCTCAATCTCCTTGCGGCCCCACTCGGCCAGCGACATATCCTTTACCTTGTACTTGAGGTCAAAGTCAATTGTAGATTTCGTAATGGTAGACATTCAGTTATAATTTTTGCAAATCTACCTATATTTTCACTCCTGACATAGCCTTTTCTTATTGCCTGTCCCACTACAATCTGCTTATCAGAAAGATATATTAAATATTTTTCCACTTTTTCTTGTTTATATATTATATATAATATAGATTTGCTTATTGTTAAAATGTAGAACTATCTGTAAATACAATAGTTATACATGTTATTTCTCCAAACTAAGGGTAATTAGGCACTAATCACCACAGCAGGAAAAGACTGACAGGAACAAGCGTATATCCCTATTTGCATATTATAGATAGCCGTACCTGAAAGCGTTAAAGTTACTTGAGAGAGGATTGTTATAAATGGGCGGAGGCTAATCAACTGCCGCTCAGGGCTTTCTCCCGCTACGGAGTGAGCCTTGTGTAAGAGTGACCAATATATACAGACACTGTTAAATTTTAGCATAGGTAATATCATTTAACCATTATTAGATTATTCCTATCCTGTCCTATGAAACAAATTCTACTCACGCGCGAGAGGCGTTACCGGCCATTGTGGCTACTTATTACGGGCTTAATGCTGCTGGCTGGCCAGGTATTCGGGCAAGCCCCGACTGTAACGATCAATCCCACCGGGGGCAATACCCTGACCGATGGTTTACAGATCCTTGTTACGGATACCGGGTATCTCGTTAAAAAGAACGGCAAATGGGAAACCAACCTCAATCCGGCGGCACCGCCGAAAGACCGGGGATTGCGTACCTATATTGTGATAGAACCGCGGTTCGACGTAACGGCGCCTTTTGAGCCGCAATACCTGAAACACTGTAATATATCTGCGGTGTCGGGGGCCGGGACTTCCGGGAATCCCTGGAAGGTAACCAGCACGGGGTATGTAAAGGACCGTGATAATGCAACCTACCAGGTACAATCGGTCGTAACCTATGTAAATGGCGCAAGTCATTTTTTACTCGATTATATAGTTACCGCCAAGGAAGATGCAGCTGGCGCCTGGGTACACATTTATTTGTCAGAGAAAACGATGATCGCAGGCGAGGCCTGTGGTATGGGCTTCATAGCCGATAATGCCAGTTCCGGCGATGAGTATTATCCCGCCACCACGCGTCCGCAAACGGTGGCGGTGTATAAAGATCCCGGCGATTGCGGCAGCCCCGAAAGCGGCGCGCACGTTTTTCGGGTTAAAGGAGGTTTTACTACCTGGTACGCTGCACAGGACGATGCCAGGGACAATAAAACCGGTAACGGCTTTCCCCTGCAAATGGTGGCCAACGGCGCTTTGGTGCCCGTCGCCGCTAAAGGCATCGCCGTACATAAGGTGGTGACGTTCAACGGCCCTATGTCACCCACGCGCGACCCGATCCGCACGCAGCGTTTCATGGTAGGATATGAAAATCAATCTTATGCAGCGGTAGACCTCAACAGCCCGGTACTGTTACCTTACCAGGACCATAATTTTCCGCTGGTGCTTGGATTTTCGGCAGCCACCGGCAGTGGTGACGAAGGACAGGACGATCACACGCCGGAAGGAATTAAATTAAGGGTGTTTACAGGCGCCACCAGTGTACCAACGGTGGTTAAAATCATTGCTACGCCATCGGGTACTCACCCGGCAGTGGCAGGTACAGATTATGAGATACTCGGAAGTTTAACCATTCCGCCAGGCGACTACACCATGACGCCGGCGGAATTCGATCTTACCAATATTGTTATTAAAGGCAACACCGTTATCGAAGACAGCCGCACATTAACGCTGAGCATTTCGACCGATTGCCTGAAATATGCGCAGATCAGCGCGACCAATCCCACCGCTGTATATACCATTGCGGACGATGATGCGGCCGACATTAAACTGATTCCCACCGTTACCACGCTGGCCGAAGGCACTTCCACCAGCATCAAAGTAAAGATGAATGGTCCAGCCCTGGCTACGCCGGTAACCGTTACTATTAACAGGGGACTCGGTAACGCGAAGGCAACCGATTTTTCGCCCTCAACTTTTCCGTTTACGGTAACAATTCCCGCAGGCAGCAACGAAGCGACGTTCAACTTTAATGCCCTGAACGACCTGGTGCTGGAAACGACGGATTCTGTGCAGCTCGTAGCCACGGCAACGCTCGAAGGTTCGCCCAAATCGTTTTCAGTATATATGAGGATAACGGATGAAACTGCAAATAATGCTGCAAACAAAGTATTAACGCTTTCCGCTGCGGATGCTACAGAAGGCGCGAATGCTTCGATCCTGCTGGCGTTGCCAACAGGTGTAACTTCCGAGCAGGCTTTGTCTGCGCGGATCGCCTTTTCTCATGTTACGACAGCTGCTGCTGATTTCGATGCCGTCATTACAGATTCGGTCGACGTAACCATTCCTGCCGATGCTAACTCCACGACTTACACGCTGGGGCTGGCGGCAGATAATATAATTGAAGAAACAGAGTCTTATTCCTTTGGTGGGGTGATGGCCGGCTTCGTTGTGAACGGCGGCAGCAGCAACATCATCGATGCCAACTATTACGCGGGTATGCCTATTACGCTCACGGTGGATCAGTCTACCCTGGCGGAAAACGGCGTGCTTACCTTTACAGCAAGTCTGCCCGGTGGTGGCGGGTTCGGACATCATGGTGAGTATATCGCGGGGGCAACATCTACCATTAACGGCTTTGATTACAGCTACCTGGACAGTTATGTAATTATATCCGCCGGCGAGCATGCTATCACCGGTGAAGTAAAGTTCATTGATGACGATACTTTTGAGCCGACCGAAACGATCGTACTGGAAGGCGTTGCCACAGGTTATTCCGTGGTAGGCGCCAGTGCGGACGTGACCGATCTGCAAAGCACCAACGCGGCGAACCGCGTGTTCTCACTGTATAGCTGGACCACCACTTACCAGGAAGGGGACGAGATGGATATCGCGCTGGACTTTGTGCCAAACCGCTTTACAGAGCAGGATATGACCGTGACCTTATCGGCCGATCCTGCTTCTACCCTGGATCCAAGCGAGTATCAACTGCCTTCGCCCGTTGTGGTGCCGGCAGGCAGTGGCGCTACCAGCTTCCGGATTAAGTTTTTGGGAGATGCGGTGGTAGACGGTGACAAGACCCTCATCCTGAATGTGACCGTGGATTACTTTGGTCACCCCGAAACCCAGACGATGAATATTATCGTGGAAGATACCACTACCGCGGTAACAACACCTACCGGTAAAAATATTCTTGTAACGACTAACCCCGGCTCCGGCATTACCATGCTGGAAGGCAATACCTGGGAGGTTACGTTTACCCTTGACGGTTATACAGAAACTACACCGACCGTTATCAACCTGGCCAATACCAGCAGTGGTGATGTGGCAACCAGCGCAGATATTGCAGGTGGTATTCCCACATCGGTCACGATTCCGGCAAACAGTTCTTCTGTAACCCTCAGCCTGCCGCTGATCGATGATCATGTGTATGAAAAAATAGAGCAGCTGAAGCTTGCGTTCAGTGCGGCCGGTTATACTTTTAATCATACCAGCGCGGAAGTGCTGATCGACGGCGACGACAGCATGACCGGCCAGCAACTGGGACTGGACGTTAGTAATCCGAACCTGTTGGAGGGCGGAACTGCGACTGTTACCGTTAGCCTGCCTTCTGATTACGTGGCCGGCTTCGCGATCCCCGTTACATTAACTCGTACGGCTTCTTCGACTGCCACCAACGGTGACCTGACCGGGGTGCCGACAACGGTGACGATCCCGGCTGGCGCCCACGATTTCAGCTTTGTGGTAACTGCTGCTGCCGACGATTCGCTCGAAGTGGCGGAATACTATGAGATGGAAGCCTCGGCAACCAACTTTTCAGAGAACTGGAACGGTATCAATATTACCGACGTAACATCGATGGACCAGAATAACTTCCTGGTAACGATGGTTCCGGAGAAGACGACTTTAGGTAAAGGCGAAACAATCAAAGTGTGGGTAAACCTGCCCTCCAATATATATATAGGTACTGGTTTCAATTATACCGTAGGCCTGCAGGTATACACCGATCCTACGGTGACCGGCGCGCAATACACGGTGCCGACCACTTTCACTTTCCCTGAGGGTGCGAATGGCGGCTACTTTGACCTGGCTACGCACAGCGATGGCGTAACCGATGGTGATGAAATGTTCATCGTTTATATTGATGAAATGCATCCTTCCGGCGCTTATTTGTCGGCCGACGCTACGCTGACTTTGCAGGATGCAGCAATTATACCGGAGATTCACGTAGCGGTGCCGGCTGCATCGATGACAGAGGGTAGCGGCATTACCGTAACCTTTAGTCTGCCTTCCGGTTATACTTCTCCATCGCCGATTACCATTAACCTGGCGAAAGGTACAGTTACACCGGCCGCTGTGGATGCTGACTTTACCGCGCCAATTCCTACTTCCGTAACCATTCCGGCCAACGCTTCGATGGTACAGATGACGCTGAACGCCAGCGCGGACAATATGATCGAGTTACTCGAGAAACTCCGCCTGACGCCATCGGCTACCGGTTATACATTCGATCTTACTGATATTGACCTGGACGTTATCGATGCCGACTATACCGCTGGCATGCCTGTCGCGCTGAGCTTTACACCAGCAAGCGTAACCGAGGGAACAAGTGCGGCTATCCGCGCGAGCCTTCCGGGTACGCTGACGGCCAGTTATGATATAGACGTTACCGTTAACAAAGGAGCTTCGTCTACAGCAGCTACGGGCGATCATGGTGCGCTGCCTGCTACGCTGCATATTGCTGCGGGTAGCAACGCATCTGCCAATACTACAGTAACAACTGCTGCAGATAATATATTAGAAGTAGCAGAAACCCTGATCGCAGAAGGTACCATTACCGGTTTCACCGTATCGGCCGCTACGCTGACGATCAATGACGCAACCAGCACCAACCCGCTGAATACCAAACTGACGCTGACGCCGTCGCTGAGCACAATAGCGGAAGGCGGCAGTACTACGGTAACGGTGTCGCTGCCAACGGGCATTACCGCCAGCAACCCGATTAACATAACCCTGAGCAGCGGCGCTGGCAGCAGTGTGGGACTCACAGCCGCGGATTATGATATGCCTGTGAGTGTAACGATTCCCGCGGGTTCAAACAGTGTGAACTTTACAGTGGATGCCGAAACCGATGCGGTGATCGAAGGTGCGGAAGACCCGGAGATCCTGGCCCAATCGACTGTTTACGGCAACGTAGAAACGGCGACCACCACGATCCATATTACGGACGCGACTACCGTTTCGGTCATCGACGTGAACGTGAGCACCGCAACTGTGAATGAAGGCGGTTCAACGACGATCACTTTCAGTCTGCCTTCCGGCGTGACTTCCAGCTCGGCGATCATCATCAGTCTGGCTAAAAATACAGTTACACCAGCAGCCGGAGATGCGGACTTTGATGCAGCGATCCCGACTTCCGTGACGATCGCGGCGAATACTTCTTCCGCTTCCATGACGCTGAACGCCATAGCGGACCAGATCATCGAGGAACAGGAGAAGCTGCAACTGGCGCCAACGGCAACCGGTTATACCTTCTCCCAGTCTGTTATCGATATAGAAGTAGCAGATGGCGATTACACGGGCAATAATACCGTAACCTTGTCAGTAACACCTGCATCGGTGGCGGAAGGTAGCGGCAGCACGCTGCGTGCTGCATTGCCGGGTACACTTGTAGCGTCTTACCCGATTACTATTACCTTAAATAAAGATGCGGCTTCTACCGCAGGAGCTGCTGATCATGGTACATTACCGGCCAGCATTACGATCCCGGCAGGTAGCAATTCCGCAACAACCGCGCTGACAACCGCTACAGATAACATCCTCGAATCATCAGAAACGTTGGTGATCGGCGGTACTGCCACCGGTTTTACCGTAAATGCAACTACACTCACGATCACGGACGTAACCAGCACCAATCCGCTGCATACGAAGATCAGCCTGAGTCCTGCGACAACAACGATCGCAGAAGGCGCATCCGCCACCATGACCATTTCACTGCCGGCGGGTATTACTGCCGATGCTGATATCGCGGTAAGCCTGAGCCGTGGCGCGGGTAGTAGTGCTTCGCTGGGCACTGGAGAGTACACGCTGCCGGCCAGCGTAACGATCCTGGCCGGTAACAACAGCGCTACATTTAACGTAGCTGCCGGTACCGACGGTGATATCGAGGCCACGGAAGATTTACATATTGATGCAGCTGCTACCGTTTACGGCAACAGCGAAACGGCTACGGCGGTTGTTGCTATTACAGATGCTACCGGCACACCGGTGATCGACGTAAACATAAGCGCCACTTCTATTAATGAAGGTGATGGGGTAACCGTGACATTCAGTCTGCCGAGCGGCGTAACATCTGCTTTCCCGATTGTGATCAACCTGGCGCAGGGTGGGGCAACACCGGCGGTAGTGGATGCAGACTTTACGACTGCAATACCCACCAGCCTAACGATTGCCGCTAACGCTTCATCTGCATCGTTTACGCTTACTGCGGAAACGGATAATATAATTGAAGAACTGGAAAAACTGCAACTGACCGCTACTGCGACCGGTTACACTTTCTCCCAGTCACTGATTGCGATAGATGTGGTAGACGGTGATTACCCGACGAACAATACCGTTACGCTGTCGGTAAACCCAACGTCTGTGGCGGAAGGTAGCGGCAGCACTTTGCGTGCATCGCTGCCCGGCACGCTGGTAGCATCTTACCCGATCGCGGTTACTATTACTAAGGGCGCTGCTTCTACCGCAGACCTGGCGGACCATGGTACACTACCGGCGAGCATCCTGATTCCTGCAGGCAGCAATTCGGCTACTGCTTCACTGACGACGAATACGGACAATGTGCTTGAACCATCAGAAACACTGGTGGTGAACGGTACGGCTACAGGGTTTACAGTGAACACTACTACATTGACGATCACCGACGTAACCAGCACCGATCCGCTGAATACGAAAATCAGCCTGAGCCCTGCAACGACTACTATTGCCGAAGGTGCATCGGCTAATATGACCGTATCGCTGCCCGCGGGCATTACCGCTGCGGCGGACATTACCGTGAGCCTGAGCCGTGGCGCGGGTAGCAGTGCATCGCTGGGTACCAGCGAATACACGTTGCCAACAAGTGTTACCATCGCTGCAGGTTTCAATAACGCTACCTTTACAGTGAGCGCTGCGACCGATGCCGATATCGAGGCCACGGAAGATTTACATATAGATGCAGCTGCTATGGTGTACGGCAACAGCGAAACCGCAACAACTGTGGTATCTATCACAGATGCCACTGCCACACCGGTGATTGATGTCAACGTAACTGCGGCTTCTATCAATGAAGGTGGTGCGGTAACCGTGACATTTAGTCTGCCTGGTGGCGTGACTTCTACCTTCCCGATCGTGATTAACCTGGCGAGAGGTACTGCGACACCGGCGGTGGAAGATGCTGACTTTACGACTGCCATCCCGGCCAGCGTAACGATTGCGGCTAACGCTTCCGCTGCTTCGTTCACGCTTACTGCAGACGCAGATAATATCATAGAAGAACTGGAAAAACTGCAACTGATCGCTACCGCGACAGGTTATACCTTCTCCCAGTCTACCATTAATGTAGATGTGGCAGATGGAGATTATGCAGCTAATAATACGGTGACCTTATCGGTAACACCAGCTTCGGTAGCGGAAGGTAGCGGCAGCACGCTGCGCGCATCACTGCCTGGCACCCTGGTTGCGTCTTACCCGATTACCGTTACCTTACATAAAGATGTTGCTTCCACCGCAGGAGCTGCTGATCACGGTGCTTTGCCGGCCAGTATCATCATTCCCGCCGGTATTAATTCTGCCACAGCTTCGCTGACAACCGCGTCGGATAACATCCTCGAATCATCAGAAACACTGGTGGTGAACGGTACTGCCAGCGGGTTTACCGTGAATGCCGCCACCCTTACAATTACTGATGTAACGGGCATTGATCCGCTGAATACGAAGATCAGCCTGAATCCTGCGACAACGACCATCGCAGAGGGCGCATCTGCTACGATGACAATATCATTGCCAAGTGGTATTACTGCCGATGCGGATATCGTGGTAAATCTGAGTCGTGGCGCGGGTAGCAGCGCTTCTCTCAACACCGGTGAATACACGCTGCCAGCCAGCGCAACGATCCAGGCGGGTCACAACAGCGTTACGTTCAGCGTAACCG
Organism: Chitinophaga sedimenti; assembly: GCF_023156195.1. Classification (GTDB taxonomy): domain Bacteria; phylum Bacteroidota; class Bacteroidia; order Chitinophagales; family Chitinophagaceae; genus Chitinophaga; species Chitinophaga sedimenti. The sequence continues at coordinate 3,194,412 of NZ_JAKUKA010000001.1, read as the reverse complement.
CAGGTGCCGACAGCGATATAGAATCCACAGAGGATTTACATATAGATGCAGCTGCCACGGTGTATGGCAACAACGAAACTACTACCGCGATCGTATCTATAACTGACACGACACCTGCGCCGGTAATTGACGTGAACGTGAGTGCAGCTTCGATTAACGAGGGTGGTGCGGTAACGGTAACATTCAGCCTGCCGGGCGGTGTAACCTCCACCTTCCCGATCACGATCAACCTGGCACAAGCAGCAACAACGGTGACAGATGCCGACTTTACGGGCGCTATCCCGTCCGGTATCACCATTCCGGCTAACACTGCGGCTGTTTCCTTTACACTGACTGCGGCTGCGGATAACATCATCGAACAAACCGAAAAACTGCAACTCCAGCCCACGGCTTCGGGGTATGCGTTCTCGCACGCTACGATCGATGTGGACGTAGTGGATGTAGATATCACCCTGCATAATAGTATTACGCTGGCGCTCACACCGGGCAACGTAACCGAAGGCGGCGCCGCTACTTTGCAGGCAACGCTGCCTGCCGGTATCACTACCGCTTACGCCATCAACATCAACATTAATAAAGGATTTACTTCCACTGCGGTAGCGGCCGATCATGGTATTTTGCCCGCTACGCTTACCATTCCTGCAGGCGGCAACGCGTCCAACATGGTAAACATCAGCACGAATACGGACAACCTGCTGGAAGTTGCCGAAACATTAGTGGTAGAAGGTGCTTACTCCGGGTTTAGCGTAATGGCGGCCACCCTTACCATTAACGACGCGACCAGCACCGATCCGCTGAACACGCAGCTGACCTTTACTTCGGACGCTGCCACCATCAACGAAGGTGAAAGCACTACCGTCCGCGTAAGCCTGCCATCGGGCATACTCGCCACCAGCGATATCAACGTATCCCTGGCCCGCGGCGCTGCCAGCTCGGCTTCGCTGGGCACTTCCGAATATAGCTTCCCGGGCAGCGTGACAATTCCGGCTGGTGTGAACAGCGCCACCTTTATCCTGGCGGCCAGCGCGGACGATAATGTACTCGAAGCCGCTGAAACACTGGAGCTGACACTTTCTGCGAACGTGTACGGCAATACGCAGTCACTCGCCACGAGCGTGGTTATCGCAGATGCTACCAGCCTGGTGCCGGGTAACCTGCATATCCAGTTGAGCATCGATTCGTCCTCCCTGTCTGAAGGCAACACGTCTAAGGTGCAGGTGCAACTGGCCCCGGGCATCACCGCCGATTACCCGATCGTGATCAGCCTGTCGGCCGATGCTTCGTCCACCGCCACCGGTACGGACCACAGCGCGCTGCCGGCGACGATCCAGATCAATGCAGGCGCTAACAGTGCCGAATTCGATCTGACTGCCCTGGCCGATGGCGAGGAAGAAGATGACGAAACACTGGTGATGCGTGCTACTACAGCCGGCTTCACCATTAATAACGCTTCGGTACTGATCCCGGGCGATAATGTACCGGCTTACAGCGTCCTGGTGGAAAAACTGGCGGATGCTGCGGAACCGGCGACTAATGGCAGCTTCCGCGTAAGATTGTCGGGCGGCGCCACCGCGAAAAAGATGTGCAGATTACGTACGCCATCAGTGGTACCGCGATAAACGGGCAGGATTACGATATCGCTTCCTCTAACACGGTGACGATCCCGGCGGGACAATCATCCGTAACCATACCGGTAACGGTGAAGGACGACCACGTGATTGAAGTGACCGAAACGATTATCCTGACATTACAATCGGCGACCACTATTATGAATAACCATAGTGTAGCGGTGACCGTAGACAATACACCGGTAACGATGCAGCTGAGCGATGACGAAGCTGCTAATATGGCCGACCGTCGTATCATCATAACGAAATTGGATGATGCTGCGGAACCGGGTACGCCTGGCCATTTCGAAGTGAAATTTGTGCATAGCGCAATCACATCGGCTGCAGATGTGAAAGTGGATTACACTGTAGGCGGCACGGCTATCGCGGGTACGGATTACACGGCCCTCTCCGGCAGCGTAACCATCCCGGCCGGAGCCAACAGTGTGCAGATCGCCGTTTATCCGCTGGACGACAGCAACCAGGAAAGTGGTGAAACGGTAACGGTTACGCTGGCAACCATCTCGTCTGCACTTGGCAGCCTGACATGGGAGGCCGGTACACCGAACAGCGCCACCATGAACATCGGCGACGATGATCTGCTGAAAGTGGAACTGACCGTTGCCGAAAGCAGCGTAAATGAGGGTGATGCGATCCATTTCACGCTGAAAGCATCAGCCGTAGTGCCGGCAGACCTGCCGGTAACGATCGGGGCAGACTTCGACGCGATCCGCAATTATCATATTACCAATCATACTATGGTGGTGACGATCCCGGCTGGTTCGAGCAGTGTAGACTTCAAGGTGCAGATGGACGACAACGACATCAACGACGAAGATGGATACCTGAAACTGGACCTGAAACCTTATGTAACCGGTCCGACGCCATACTACGAGTTGGGTACCGCCACCGGTACACATACAGACGTAAAAGACAATGATGCGATCACCATCATCTTTAAACAAGATTCGGTGAAAGTGCCGGAAGGCAACAGCGGTACTACACCGGCGACCTTTACCGTACAACTGAGCCGCAGAAGCTCCCGCGATATTACGCTGCAATATGCGTTTGCAGATGCGTTCGAAGGCGAGGGCGTGGTACAGAACAAACGTCGCGCTACACCTGGTAACGATTTCGACGCTTCTACCGTGAGCATCACAATCCCGGCCATGACACTCGAGCGCGATATCGCAGTGCCGGTGATTGGTGACGAAACGCCGGAAGCGAATGAGTTCTTTACCGTGAAACTGGTGAGTGCAAATGTATCCGGTGGTACCAGTCAACCCGCGATCGGCGCCTGGAATAAGGCGGTAGGGGTAATCCTGAACGATGATGCGTTCTGCCTGGCTTGCGATACCGATGGCGACGGCCTGACGGATGGAGAAGAGGATATCAATAAAAATGGTGATCCAACTGATGATGATACCGATAACGATGGCATCCCGAATTACCTGGACCTGGATTCTGACAACGACGGCGTACCGGATTCCGTAGAACGTTTCCTCCGCGATGGCCGCACAACCGACGATAACCGTGGTGATGTGCGTGTACATCCTGCACTGTCGCCGAACGGAGATGGAAAAGGTAACGAGGTAATGATGATCGAGAACATTAACAAATATCAGAAACATGAAGTAGTGGTGATGAACAGGTTTGGTGGTGTGGTATTCCGCTCGGCGAAATACGCTAACACAACGGCCAACGGCTTCAGGGGCCGTGCCAACACAGGCTCCGGAATAGGCAATGAGTTGCCGGACGGTTCTTACTTCTACGTGATCATTGTTTGGGACAGCAACGGTAAAGAACATCGCACCACCGGTTTCGTGGTGTTGAAACGATAACATTTTAAGTCAATCCTATGAACACTAAACTTAACAGGATTTTGATGGTCTGCGCGGCCTGCTGGTGTTTTTCAACACCGGCAGCTGCCCAGCAGAATGCGCAGACTTCGCAATATCACTTTAATACAATGGTGATAAACCCCGCGTATCCCTCTACAGATAGTGCTTCGAGTGCTACGGTACAATTGCGCAACCAGTGGATGGGGGTAGAAGGGGCGCCGCAGACGGGCACTTTTACCTTTATACGCCGCTGAAAGCGTCCAATACGACGCTGGGGTTTTCGGCCATACAGGATAAAATTACGGTCTTTAAACAAACCGGCATTAATGCCAACGTATCGCAGAAAGTGAAGCTGGACGAGAACCTGTATTTGTCTATGGGGGTTAAAGTGGGGATGGAGCAAACGAAGGAAGATAATATGTCGCTGGGTACGGACGATCCGGTGTTCAGCCAGAACCAGCAGTATTGGAAGACTGATGTAGGCTTTGGTTTTATGATCTTTAACGACAAATTTCAATTGGGTTTATCATCACCATCGTTCCAGAAGTTTGATATGGGTAATTCGGTAAACAAGCTGCAATTCAAGCGGGCATTGTATTTACACGGTGCTTACCTCGCGGATATCAACGATGACTTTAAAGTGCGGCCGGGGTTGATGATACGCCAGGTGAAGGGTGCGGGCATACAGGCGGATCTGAATGCTGCTTTGTTAATCAAAAACATGATTTGGGTAGGCGGTACGTGGAGAACCGAGAAAACGATGGGTATCTTTGCACAGGTGCAGGTGAGTAAAGCCTTTCAGTTTGCCTATGCTTACGACTTTGCTTCCGCAAGGTACCTCAAAGGGGGCAATCCGGCACGCATGAGCTGATGGTAAACTATCGTTTCGGCTGGAAGAAGGGGCAGGATATCGGGATGCGTTACTTTTAGGCCGGAGTACGGCCCGGGATTGGACGGATTTACCTGGTAATATTTATAAAAATTGATTCATTATACATAAATAGTATTTCAGAAAGTTTATCTACCATAAGTTTACTCATTGATTTAAATATTCCTACGGATTAAACTGAATGTTAATTTGTAGGAATATTTTTTTATCCTTTTTTAAATCCGAACAAGAATAGCGCACGTTTATATAGTTAGACGCTGTTGTGATGTTGTTAAGCGTGCCCCGGGCAGCATACTTAAAAATGAGTAATGGGGACTTGTTCTTTGCTCGTTGCAGCATTCAAATAGTGAGTATTACTTACTGTTTCAATGACCGCTTTTCGTTTACCGGTTGAAGTTGGATGCACATATTTGATGTGAATTCACTTTATGGTAATAAAAATATTTGAGATTCGAATTAGTTGTGTCTTTTAATAGTTAACTTGGTTAATGGCCTGATAGTCCTATCGGGCCACTGTTTACTCAAATCCTTGTTAACGGTGTGAACGAAAAAGTGTTAAAAAAGTTAGGGTTCCTAATGAACTATCAGAATTTTTTTTTAGATTTGATTAAATGAAACAACTGGTTCTTGAAGTGAAGATGAAAGTAAGCAAGTGACTGCTTATTGATGTAAGAAATAGAAAAGAACATTTGAACAATACTTTGTGATAGATGTTATCTTTAAAGCGTTAGCGTTCTGAACTCATAAAAATTATAACAATCGTTCCGAAATAAAAATTTTTGTCTTAAGCTAAATTGGAGAAAAGAAGGAGCCTGATGGTCGTGTCGGGCTCCCGTTTTTTTAAGAGGCAGACAGAAGTGTAATACTTGAAAAGAGAAGTTGCAGAGAATAGTTATAATGTAAGAAGCAACCTTTATTAACGATACATCTACTGAATAAAAATTTTTGTCTTAAGCTAAATTGGAGAAAAAGAAGGAGCCTGATGGTCGTGTCGGGCTCTTGTTTTTTAAAATAATTAATCGCAGGGTGGATTGCGGCAGAACTCATAAACCGTCTTCAGCTCATATTTTTATCCACTTTGCATTACTAGTTAATTTGGAGAAGAAGCCTGATTGTCAAGTCGGGCTTTCTTTTTTAAACTCGTTTAAGATTTGCACGCTATAATTGGAAAGCCCTGCTGTTGCGAAACGGCAGGGCTTTTTTAGGTGCTTACGGTAGCGGTTATATGTTTTTCGCAGCACGTCTTGCTGCCAGGAAAGTTTCTAACTCTGCCAGCGAGAAGCTGCTGAGATTGTTCTGCTTGGCCATGCCGCCCTTACGCGCCGCCAGCGTTCCATAATAAATGTCACGATACCCGCTGATAGCATGCGCATCCGGATCGATGGATAACAGGGCGCCCTTGCTGATCGCGGAACTGATATAACTCCAGTCGATATCGAGGCGGCGGGGATGCGCATTTAATTCAATTACTACATTATTGGCCACACAAGCATCGATGATCGCTTCATGATCTACGGGATAACCATTACGGCTCAGCAACAGCCGGCCGGTCATGTGACCGAGGATAGTCGTGTATGGATTAGCGATGGCCTTCAGGAGGCGCGCCATCGCCTTTTCCTGTGGCATTTTCAGGTTGGAGTGTACCGAGGCTATCACGAGATCGAAGGTGCGGAGGATTTCGTCAGGGTAGTCGAGGCTCCCGTCGTTTAATATGTCGGCTTCAATGCTCTTGAATATTTTGAACGGCGCGAGTTTGGCGTTCAGCTCATCAATTTGTTGGTGTTGCGCGATGATGCGTTCAGGTTGCAGGCCGTTTGCGTAAAACGCAGAACGGGAGTGATCGCTGATCACCGGTATTCGAAGCCCTGTGCTTTGGCCGCAGTGGCCATGGCTTCGAGGCTTTCGAGACCATCGCTCCACTGGCTGTGGGAGTGGATAATGCCTTTAATATCTGTTACATTGATAAGTTCCGGCAGTTGCTGTTGCTGTGCCCGGGTTATCTCGTTGCCGCCTTCCCGGAGGCAGGGCTCGATAAACTGCATATTGGCCTGCGAGAATATCTCTTCTTCTGAGGATATATCTGTCGGAATGCTATTTCCTGCGGCGAAATAAAACTTCTCCAGGAAAGATTCGGTGCCGGTGGTGATGAATAACTTTTGCGCGAAGTTAGCCGGCGCACAGCCATACAGTTTTATTTTGATACCCTGCTCGTGTTGTACGAATATGGCATCGTTTGTGTTTTCGAGGATGGTAAGTCCCTGTAAGGTTTTTATTTTTTCGAGTACCAGTTCGGGTGCTACTCCTATTACTACATCTAATTCGTCGATGACGGGCTGGTTGCGGCGGAAAACGCCGGACAGTGATACGCGCGCGGGTGCAAACTGCTCCTGTAAGGCTGTTTCCAACTGTTGGGCGAAGGTTTCCAGTTCGGCATATAAATACCTTTCGCGGTTGGACAAAAAGAATTCGATGCTTTGCCGGATGCTGTCCTGCGTTTTTTGTCCGAATCCCTTTGTGAGCAACAGCCTGTTTTCATTGCAGGCGTAGAGCAGTGCACCCAGGTCTTCGATCTCCATTTCTTTCCAGATGGTGGCGATCTTTTTGGGGCCGAGGCCTTTGATACGCATCATATCCGGGATACCTGCGGGCGTTTTGGCGAGATAATCTTCCAACACTGCACTGCGGCCAGTTTCCAGCATTTCTAATACACTTTTACCGGTGGATTCACCGATGCCTTTGATGCGGAATATATCGTTCGCAGGAGTGTCCTTCAGCTGCACCGTCAGTTTTTCGATCTGGAAAGCGGCGTTGGCAAAGGATTTCGCTTTAAAGGGATTATCCCCGTGAATGTCCATGAGTTTGGCCAGTAGGGAAAAATTGTCTGCTATTGCGTAGTTATCCATGGCGGAAAGTTAGCGCTTGTGAACTTTACTGCAAAACTTTCCCGATGATTTGATTTTTACAAATAATGGATCGGATGGCACAACAATGGTCAGGGTTTTCCGGCGGATCTTTGCATTATCAAATCAAACTAAAATGAAAAGCAACAACAAAATAGCACTGGTAACCGGCGGCAGCCGTGGTTTAGGAAAAGACATGGCCCTGCGGTTAGCGGCCAGCGGCATCGATGTGATCATCACCTATCTTACTAAAGAGGCAGAAGCGCAGGCAGTAGTGGCAGACATCCGCCAACAGGGACACCGGGCGGCCTCACTCCCCCTTAACACCGGTGATGTAAAGCGCTTTCCGGACTTTATAACATCGCTGCAGGCTACCCTGGCAAAAGACTTTGGAACCGACAGGATCGATTTTCTTGTTAACAATGCCGGTATCGGCGGTTATTCACCGGTCCCGGACGTAACGGAGGCTTTTTTGACGAGTTGCTGAACATCCATTTCAAAGGTGTTTTCTTTCTCACACAGCAGCTGTTGCCCCTCCTGAATGATGGCGGTGGTATCGTGAACGTATCCAGTGGCCTGACGCGTGTGTCGGTCCCCGGATCGTCGGTGTACGCCTCGTTGAAGGGGGCGGTGGAAGTGTTTACGAGGTACCTGGCGAAGGAACTCGGCGGTCGTGGTATTCGGGCGAACGTGGTGGCGCCGGGTGCGATCATGACAGACTTTGGCGGCGGACACCTGCGCAACAATGAGCAGTTGCAGCAGATGGTGAGCAACTTCACCGCACTGGGCCGTCCTGGCGAAGCCGAAGATATTGGCGGTGTGGTGGCGTTTTTGTGTACAGATGCGGCGCGCTGGGTAAACGGTCAGCGTATCGAAGCGTCTGGCGGTATGCAGCTGTAACGTGAATAAGTGTTACATTTGATCTATACAAATTTTATATGCTCACCCGTTCGTCACTGGATGACTTTTACCGGCAGGCGGCCGTATCGCCGCCCGAAGGTACAGCCAAGGAAATAGGCCATTTCAACGTGTTTGAAACGGCAGCACTGTTCGCCAAAGCCAGTGAAGAACGGGTGATGCCCTATAGCCGGCGTGATTATTACAAAATCAGCTGGATACATGGTAAGAGCCGTGCCGAATATGCGGATAAAGTGATCGACATCGCGGAAGACGCACTGTTATTCGCCACGCCGCGGATACCTTATCACTGGGTGCCCGAAACCATGTTGCAGACGGGTATGTTCTGCATTTTTACGACAGATTTCCTGGCGCCGATGGTGTTGGAGGAGTTGCCGCTTTTTCAGCCGGGACAGGCGCCTGTGTTTGAATTGTCGGTGCAGGAGCGGGGAGAGGTAGAATACATCTTTCGAAAAATGCTGCGGGAACTCGACAGCGATTATAAATATAAATACGACCTGCTGCGCAACCTGGTGCAGGAGCTGATCCATTACGGGCAAAAGCTGCAGCCAATGTCAGTAGTAGAACAGCCGCATAATGCCGCACAAAGAATATCCACCATGTTTGTTGAATTGCTGGAACGCCAGTTCCCGCTGGACAACCCCCTTCAGCGGCTTTCCTTACGTACGCCTGCCGACTATGCAGGCCGGTTGTCGGTGCACGTAAATCATCTGAATAAAGTATTAAAAGAAATAGTGGGAAAAACGACCACGGAACTGATTACACTGCGTGTGATACAGGAAGCAAAGGTATTATTGAAGCAAACAAACTGGCCGGTGGCAGATGTGGCGTATACGCTGGGCTTCGATGACCTCGCACATTTCTCTAACTACTTTAAGAAACAGGTGGGCATGGGTCCTACGGGTTTCAGGGCGTAAAGGTTACGAAGTTTTTCCTTTAAACGTGGCGTATATGGCCATAGCATGTCCGTGCCCGAGTTCAAATTCTTCCTTTAGCCAATTAGTGATTTCAGTGGCTTTCACCACTGGTTCGCCGTTTTTCATGAACCCTTTCTTTTCGGCGAGTTGCTTAAAATCTTCGGGTGTTTTACCTGTTTTAGCTTTGATGTTATCGATGTAAGCCTGGAATGACATGCATTATTGTTTTTGAGCGATCATGACGGTGTGAATATCGTTTCCATATTGAATATGGAATTGCTGTAAGGTAATAAATCCCGCGGTGTTTAAAGCGGCTGTAATTTCTTTTTCAGGATGATGATAAAAGTACACCCTGTCGCCGGTGCTGCCTGTCTGATAGCCGGCCGTTTCGCCCGCCACAAAACTGAGATAGTAAATGCCTTTTTCCTCCAGCAATGATGCGATATCGATGAATAAACGCTGGCAATCTTCTGCGGATAGATAGGGAATGCAGAAGCCGCAGACGATACCATCGAAAGTTTGCTGCAACTGTGCGATATCCCGGCAATCGAGCACCTTAAATGATGCGGGCGGATTGTTGGCAGCCGCGAGTGCTATCATGTTCGGCGATATATCGATACCGGTGATTTGCAGGAGGGGACGTTGTTGCAACAGGTACCGGCTGATGTTTCCTGGTCCGCAGCCGGCGTCGAGAACGCGGGCGTTGCCGCTAAGCAGCGACAGTAGGGCATCATAACTCCCGTTATACAAATCGAGGGTCATGAATTTATCCTGGTAGGCCTGTGCCACTTTGTTCCAGGTGGAGAATGTTTCCTGGTAGGGGTCCATGGCGTAAAGGTACGACGGCTTTCGCGAAAAAATCTTACATTAGATGAACCCCGGTTAACCATCAGAGAGCAAAACCCACAGTGGCCATTTTTATGAATTACCGTCTTCCCGAAGAATGGGAACCTTACATTACGACTACACCGTATGTTAACGAATCAGGCATTTTTTCTTATGCAGAAGGGGAGTTGATCAAAGGGCCTTTCGGGACGTTGCTGAAAAGATGTTCCGAAGAAAATGGGTATCGCCTTTGGTTGCATGAGTTGGAGGTTAATCAGCCTTTTCAGTTTCAGTTGAGTTTTCCGAAGCCCACCGCTTCCATCATGTACATGTTAGAGGGAGAAATGGTATACCCGGATGAAGAAATGCCCCATGTTCTCGCCACGTCGGGGTTTTATTACCTGTCGTATATGCCGGTCCTCAACTTGCCGGTAATTGTGCAAGCGGGGCGGCATACATTGTTGCAGTTGGATTTGTCAGAAAAGCTGTTGGAAGTGGTAGGACTGAAGTATTACGGAACATTTGAAATATGGAACAGTCTTCAACAGGATTCATTGGATGGTTATATACGTGATGTTTGTCCTATTACGGAGCCGGTAAGGAATTTATTGCACCAGTTATTGCATTGCGATATGGAGGAGGAAGAACGGATGCTTCATCATTATGCGCGGTTTATCGATTTATTGTTGTTGTACTTTAAGCACCGGAGACGGAGCATCTGGTGAAAACGCCCGGCGGTTATCGCTTTACACAGGAAGATCGTGCGGCGGTAATTGCGGCCGGAAAGCTGCAATTGGAGAACATGGACACTTTTCTTTCTTTAGAAGAAATGGCCAGCAGTGTATTATTACATCCCAAAAAATTGAATGAAGGATTTAAGTTAATGCACGGAATGTCGTCGCAGGAGTGGGTGTTGGAACAAAAACTGCAACGTGGGCTGGAGCTGCTTAAGACAACTGATCAAACGCTGTTGCAGATCGGCTTGGAAATAGGATATGGAAGCTTGTCCTCATTTAGCAAGGCTTTTAAAAAGCGTTTCAATGTAACACCATCGTCCGTCAGAAAATAGTAAAAGCAGGCCCCGCGGAGGCCGGCTTTTGTTGATGATATCCCGTTTATGCAGCCAGGGGTAATTCCTGGGCGGTCACATTACCTGGGAGGTCGCGCACTTCGATGCGCAGGCTTACTGCGTCTGTGGTGGCGCCTGTGGCATTGTAGCTCCAAAGTTCCCCGGATTCGGGAGTTGAAATGGCCTCGCCGCTTTCCAGTGCTGTACCCTCGCCGTTCAGGAGGGTTACGGTAACGGATGCTACACGGAAGTCGTCTTTTGCCTGCACCAGTACGTAACCGTTGTTACGGAAGTCAGAGACGTCAGTTGATACAATTTCCGGGGAACTGTAAAAGTCCGAAAAGGCCATGTTGAAACCGGATGTGCCGGCAGGGGCTATGAGTGTATAAGCGGCCCTTAATTCAGGGTCCTTGATTGCGACTTTCGCATACCCGATTGCCGCTTTGAATTTTTCCATAACGGCAGTTTGTCCGGCCGTTGGTGCTTTTGTAGTAGGGGTCGGAGGCAAACTAATAATCGTTTGTCCTGCCCTTTGTCTGAATACGAGCTCGTCGCCCAGGAGCCGCTGGCCCCACGCATGATACTGTTCCTTTTTTGTTTCATAGAAAATGTTTTTGAATTAATTAAAGATTGTTTGGTGTATTCTCTAGCGCTTATCGAATTACAACACAAATATCGGTCAGCAGCTGCCCGAAAAATTTGCCAGGATGGAGGAAAAGTTGTCCAAGTTGGAGAAAATATTGACCGGTAATAGTATTTTAACAAAATGCTTCAAAGCATCTTTAAAGCATGGTGAAGACATGGTGAAAGCATGGTGAAGAGGTAGAGAAGAAGGATAATATTCCATCATGCAGGAAAAAAGCTACCTCTTAGTGAGATAGCTTCATCGGCAACTTAATTAACCGCATCTTCAACCACCCTCTCACCGGTTCATCCATCCAAAAAACACTACCCAGGCCATCGCCGTCAGCAAAACCGTACCCACAGCCGCCATGCTTTCTGTTTAATTAAAAAGATGAAACAAATGGATAAATGGTATTTTTAAATATGCGCTTTCTTGCCCTTTTACTCCTGTTTTGCCGACCTGTTTCCGCTGCTGTTTTACATATTGGCGCAGGCCAGGCGTATGCCGATATCACTGCTGCCGGTGTTGCTGCGAAGCCCGGCGATACGTTGCTGCTGCACAGCGGGGAGTATGCCGGGAATCAATCGTTGCGGCTGCAGGGCACATTTAATAAATGGATTTGCATCCTGGCGGAGAAAAATGTGGTATTTAAAGGGGGCGTTACGGCCTGGAATTGTACGGATATCGCTTATGTGCATATTGAAGGGATCACGTTTAAGGGGCAAACCGGCAACGGGGTTAATATCGATGACGGGGGCAGTTATGACACGCCTTCGCATCATCTCCGGTTGGAAAAATGTGTGTTCCGCGATATGGCTGCTACGGGTAATAACGACCTGTTGAAATTGTCCGGGGTAGATGAAATGACGATAGTGGAATGCCGCTTTGAAAATGGTGCGCAGGGTGGTAGCGGGATCGATATGGTGGGGTGTCACAATGGCCTGGTAAGGCAATGCCATTTTGAGAACATGGGGTCGAATGCAGTGCAGATGAAAGGTGGGAGCAGCGATATTCGCGTGGAGGCGTGTTATTTCAAAAACTGCGGGAGCAGGGCGATTAACCTGGGTGGCAGTACCGGCCTCCCGTTTTTCAGGCCGGCGGACGCGCGTTATGAAGCTACGCGGTTGCAGGTATACAGCTGCATCTTTATCGGGTCGGAAGTGCCGGTTGCTTTTGTGGGATGTACGCACAGCGAAGTGGTAAACAATACCATTTACAAACCCGGCCGATGGGTGATCCGTATTTTACAGGAGAATAAAGATACGGTGCGGTTTGCGAGGTGTGGTGATAATACTTTCAGCAATAATATTGTTTATGTTGACGCGCAGCTCCGCACTGCGTGCAGTGTTGATCAGGGTACGTTACCTGACCGTTTTGCATACGCCAATAACCTTTGGTACCATGAGGGAGATGTCCAATGGCGCGGTGTTGCGGGGAAGCACAGTATTACGGGCAAGTCGCCTTTATTGCGGGAAGATTTGAGTATTGGGGCGGAGAGTCCTGCTGCGGGAGCGGGCTTGCCGGTACAACAACCAAACACCGACTATAGCGGACGTTCATTTAGTAAAAACCGCTCCATCGGCGCGTATGAGTTTTAAATTCCTATTTTTGCCCGATGAAAGAACAGCTGTCCACCTTACTCGACAAACTAAAAAGAAATGCCCTCTCCTTTAAAGAGGTGCTCGAATTTATAGAAACGTATTACCAGCATCGACCTGCGGCATTTAAAAACGGCGATGCGTACAACGAGGCGACGCAGAACCAGGGAAGCGCAAAAGTGTTTTCGTTTGCCCAGTTGCAGCAGCTTAGCAAGGAAGATACATTGTACCTGTTCGCGGAACACTACCAGGCCGTGTTAAACACACCGGACGCGGCGGACCATCAGAACATCCGCCAGTTCATGCAACATGGCTGGGAAGGGATCAAATTCGAAAGCCAGGCGCTGACCGCTAAGTAATTAAAAGAGGCTATAAACACACGGTTTATAGCCTCTCCTGTTTTATTTCAACCTGGCTGCAATTGCTTCGTACAGCGCGTCTCCTCTCAATCCGCGGCCTACCACCTTCCCGTCTGCATCGAGCAGGTAGTTGTCGGGTACGGCGTTTACGCCAAACTGTTTCGCTACCGGCTCATCCCATTTCTTCAAACCTGAAACGTGATACCGGGGCATGCCGTCTTTGATGATGGCGGCTTTCCAGCGGTCGGCGTTATCGTCCAGCGAAACGCTGATGATGTTGAAGCCTTTCGCATTAAACGCTTCGAACGCTTTTACTACGTTGGGGTTTTCCGCACGGCATGGGCCACACCAGCTGGCCCAGAAATCGACCAGGGTCAGTTTGCTGCTGGTCAGTACTGTTTTCAGTTCGAGTGGGGCGCGGGCGGTGTCGTACGACAAAAAGTTCGGCATTACCGCACCGGCGATGGTTTGTGCTGCGACTTTAATACGCTCACCGAGTTCCACACCAAGAGCGGTGGCTTTCAGCTTGCTATCCAGCGCGGCGTAAAGCGGTGCGATCTTTTCATAATCGATGCGTGCACCGGCCATTTCATTCAGTTGCGTAAGCGCTACCAGTGATTTTGGGTGCTTACGGATGAAGTCAGCGTTGGCGGCGTTCAGCTCTTTTATCAAAGCGGAATACTGGTCATTGAGCGCTTTAAAGGCGGGCATTTCGCGATCTTCCTTCGTAGCTTTCATGGCCTGTATGCGCAATGCGCCCATCTTGTTCGTAATGGGACTGGTCGCATTTTTTAACGCAATGGCGTCGGCGTTTAATGGTCCGCCTACGATGCGCGCGTTTTCAGCGAGTCCTTACTGGTAAGAGTGATTTTTCCTGCTTCTATCCAGATGCGGATATTATCGCGCGGAGCGCCTTTAACATCGGCGCGGGCGGGTTTGTCGAGGCGAAGTGCGGCCGTAAATGGTGTGGTAAATTCACCGCTCAGTGTAAAGCGGCCATCTTTGGCGACGAACGGTTCCTGTTTTGCTTCGGTACCGGCGAAGCTCACTAAAGTGAGACTGTCTGTGCCTTTCCAGCCGTCTATTTTACCTACGATCGTGTAACGTTGCTGTGCAAAGCCTGTGGTGGCGGAGAGTAGTCCGATTGCCAGGAATAGTTGTTTCATTTTACTAGTTTTAATATCCATCATTCTGTCCAAGATTAGGATTTTTTTCTCTTTCTTTTCCGGGGATGGGATACAGCGCATCGGTCGTTTCCCATCCGGGTTTGTTGGCGCCGAAAATCTGGTCGGCTTTCCCCATGCGTTTTACATCGAGCCAGCGGTGGCCGAATTCACCGAACAGTTCTACATACCGTTCGTGCAGGATCGTATCTACCAGCGCGGTTTGCGTAATGTTCGGCAGGGTGTTGGCGATTAGTGAAATGCCTGCGCGTTTACGTACTTCGTCCAGGTCGGCGATGGCGCCGGGCAGGTTGTCGCGTTTGGCGCGGGCTTCGGCGCGGATCAGGTATTGTTCGGCGATGCGTAACAGTACGGTCGCTTCCTCTTTACCGCTAGTGCCCGAACCGGTCATGATTTTATATTTCCCTAAACCGAGTTTACCATCTGCGCTGGGCCTTGTCCACTTAACGAGGCGTTGGTCGCCCGCTTCAAAACTCGCCAGCAGGGTAGGGCTCAGGCGGTATTGCAGGGCTGTGCCATGGATGCTGGTACCTTCGAGTGCGTAAAGATTAGTGCCGGCATTGTTAAGATAAAAAATAGGTTCTGCAGAAGTGGTGAGCATGATGCCGCCGAGTGTGTCCAGCTTATAAAGACCGCTATTGATCAGCGTTGTGGACATTATTTCGGCTTCTGCCCAATTCTTCCTGTAAAGCAGCACGCGCGCCAGCAGTGCAGTGGCGGCATTGCTGCCAGCCCGGTTACGGGTGCCTGTTTTGGTGTATGCGACGCTACCGCCGTTGGCCACAGCATAACGCAGGTCACTTTCGATCAGTTGCCAGATGGCGGCGGTATCTGTTTCGGGTATGAGCGCGTTTATTTTATAATCAGTGCCCGTCAGCAACGGCACTTTTCCATATAGGTTTACGAGGTAGAAGTAAGACAGCGCGCGAAGGAATTTGGATTCGCTTAACAGCATTACTTTTCGCTCAGGTGTAACACCGGCAGACTTCTCCAGGTTAACGATGGCGTTATTGCACTGGTAGATGTAATTATAGAAATTACCCCATAAACTGCCGTCAATAATTGCCGTCATGGGTGCGAGGTTGTTAAGGAAGGCGGCTTCCTGGTCGGCGTTGTAGGAAGTCCTGATCAGCTCATCGGCGGTCATGCCGGCGGTGCTGCTCATGGTGCCGCTGAACGGGCCGGGGCCAAATGCATTTTGCGTGGAGGCATAAATGCCCCGGATCGCCGAACCGGCTTTATCATTATCGGCGAAAGTGGAAGCTGTGCTCAGCTGGCTGTTGGGCAACGGCACATCCACGAATTTGTCGCATCCCACTAAGAGGACCAACGCTAAACAGCTATATATAATCGATTTCATATTGATATCTCTCATTGATCTTTAAAAATTGAGTTGAAGGCCGGCTGTCACTGTACGCAAAGGCGGTGTTTTGTACAGGAATACGGTTTCCGGGTCCATACCTTTACGGTTCGTGAACGTCAGCAGGTTCTGCGCCTGTGTGTACACCTGTACAGATTGCATCTTTATTTTCCTGGCGATCGCGGAAGGAAGCGTGTAAGACAGGTTCACGTTTTTCAGGCGGAGGTAGGAGGCGTCCGTATAAAGGGCACTGGAATAACCGGCTGCATAGTTACCCTGTAATGAAGTGGAAGCGGACGTACGGGTAGTATACTTCTGCAGTTCTTTTTTATCCCCGGGAGCGCGCCACGGATCGAGGGCCAGGTACGGGAGATTGAGCAGGCCGCCGACAGGTATAATTGTGAAGCCACTGGTCATCCCCGATATCCAGTTTTGGTCAACTTGTTTCGTGAACTGTAAGAGGAAGTCAAGTTGAAATTGTTTGTATCGTATGGTGTTGTTAAGCCCGCCATAAAAATCAGGATCTTTATCGCCGAGGAACTGATAGTCGCCCGAAGAGAAGGTGCCGGTTTTATCGAAATCTTCAATGGTGAACAGGCCGGTAACCGGGTCTACACCGGTGTATCGTGCTGCCCGGATTACGTTCAGCGAGCGGCCGAGTTTATAAGTAGTGGCGTAACTGCTCTGCGCCAGTCCCGGGAAACGAAGCAGTTTGTTGGTAGGGAAGGTGATGTTGAAGTTGGAAGTCCAGCTGAAGTTTTTCCTTTTGAAGTTTTCAGCGGCTACGCTCAATTCCCAGCCTTTGTTTTCTACCATTACACCAGCAAGGTTAGCAGTCACGGTAGTGAAGCCGGTCATGCTTGGCAGCGGGTAGTTTACCAGCGGGTCGTTGGAACGGTTCTGGTAATAAGCGGTTGTAAACAGGATGCGGTCTTTCAATAAGCCTAATTCCAGCGCGACTTCCAGCTTTTTATTCATTTCCCAGTGAAGATCTGGTTTGAACAGTGCACTTGGAACAAGGGCGGTAGAATCGTCGTATGTAGGCGTAAATACTCCTACGCTGTAGGCGTCCAGTATTTGTAGTCACCGATTTTATCGTTGCCTGTTGTACCATAGCTGCCGCGAAGTTTACCAAAACTGATGACCTGGATTTCTTTCATGAAATCTTCGTTGGTAAAGATCCAGCCTGCGCCGGCTGCGGCGAAGGTAGAGAAGCGGTAGTTCGGGCCAAAGCGGCTGCTGCCATCTCTTCTGGCCGTCAGGTTCAGGAGATACTTTTCAGCGTGCACGTAGTTGACCCGGCCAAAGAACGCCTGGTACTTATAACGCGCTTCCATGCTGTTCACGGCTTTAAGACCGGTGGATGGCAGCCCGATCAGCGTTCCCAGGAATTCATCACTGGTGTATCCTTCCGCCCTGAAGCTGTAACCATTATTGTTCTGGCTCTGGAAGGTGGCGCCCACCATGGCGGTCAGCTTACCTTTGCCGATATAGGCGATATAGTCTGCCTGTGGTTCGAAGATCCAGCTGGCGAATTTACTGTTGCCGAATTGGGCGGAAGCCAGTGTGGATACGTCCAGCGGGTTGATCGATGATCTGGGGGTAAGCCGCAGTTCATCCGTTTTAATGCTGTTGTAACCCACGTTAGCACGGATGATGAGGTTTTTCAACACGGAATAAGACATGTTGACATTGCTCGTCAGGTTGTCGGAATTTGCTGTATACCTTTGCAGCATGTACGCCAGCGGGTTGTCGTTCTTGATACCCCCTTCATTCCAGGCGATGTTGCCAAGCGAATCGTACAGTTTATAGTTCGGTGGCAGCGTCAGCTTCATCGACATGTCCGAAGACGTGCTCGTGTTCTTGTTCGCGCTGAAGTTGCTGTTCACCGTCATGGTAAACTTCTGATCTTTCGAACGACTTGTTAAACTAAAACTGGCGGCCGAACGGGTGTTCGGAAATGTGCCGGGGAATATATCGGTCTGACGGTTATAACCGCCACTCACCCGGTATTGCAGTTGCTGCGTACCGCCGGAGGCAGACGCCTGGATATTTGTATAGCTGGCAGTTCCGCCGATTAATTGTTTCGTCAGGTTATTATCTCGGGTAGAATCCCATAGCAACATGTCATAGGCATTGGTTGTGTTTTTCACGATGCCGTCGTTGGCGAAAGCCTCGTTGCGCATCGCCATGTATTCTTTGGTGGTCAGCATACGTGGTAAAGCCGCGCGGCTGCCGCCGGTATTTGCGTTGATGTTAAATTGGAGCCCGCCAGCTTTAGCGCGCCGGGTGGTAACCAGGATTACGCCATTCGCGCCACGGCTACCGTAGATCGAAGTGGCATCCGCATCTTTCAGCACTTCTATACTTTCGATATCTGCTGTATTAATGCCGTTAAAAGGACTTAAACCACCGGTAGAGTTGGCGGAAATAGCCGATTGCAGCATATTGATATTTTCGTTGTTGGAAGCCATTGGTACGCCATCGATAATAAACAGCGGCTGATCGCCGGCGCCACCGCCCCAACGTTCTACCTGTGTACGGCCGCGGATTTCCACTTTATATTGTGCGCCGGGCAACCCGTTATTCGCAGTGATCACGAGGCCCGGTACCCGCCCCTGCAGCGCCGCTAACGGATTGGTATTAGGGATCATCTCCGTGTCTTTCCCACTTACTTTCGCAATATTACTCGTGCTATACCTGCGCGACGTAACGCCATACCCCTGTACAATGCTCGCATCCAGCGCGCTTACCGAGCGCACCATCGATACGGTTACATTCTTACGCGGCCCCACCCGTACTTCCTGTGTTTCGAAACCGATAAAGGTCACGATCAGTACCGCATTTGATTCCGCCTCCAGCTTAAAACGGCCGTCTGCATCGGTCATGGCTCTTACCTGTGTTCCTTTTACCTGGATGGTAGCGCCCGGCAATGGTGTACCATCGTCGGCCACGATCACACCTGTGATCTCGGGAGGGGTAGCGCAGGTACCACATATACCGGGGCGTCTTTGCGGCGCAGGATTATGTTCTGGTTTTTGATTGAATAGGCAAGGTCCCGGTCCTTCAGGATATCGCGCAGGAACGATTCCAGCGGTTGCTGTTGGGCCGACACGGATACCGGTGAGGCCTGTTGCAGCACGTCCTGCGGATAAAATACAACAAACCCGGTCTGCCTTTTAATTTCGGTAAAGATTTGCAGCAGCGGTGTGTTCTTAGTGGTCAGTGTAATGGTTTGCGCACTGCTTTTGGCTGATAAATGCAGGCTGAAAACGCACATTAGCAAGGCGGTAATTCTCATGACTCGCCAGATTTTGATTCCAGAAATAAATACCCGGTTCGGGAGGGGCACAAGGTGCCCTTTACAAAGCGCAGCGATTTGCATACTTTTGCAATGGTTTGGTTGATTAATAATAAGTCCCTCAGACTTTGTTGATATTCCAGGCCATTCAGGCCCCGGTGGCAGCCGGGGCTTCTTTATGGCAATACGACTAATTTGCGGCCTTCTTCCAGGCGAACATTCATCTTGTTTTCGTTCATGATTTCCACAATCTGCAAAAGGCTCAGGTTGCGCTGCAGTTCCCCGCTGAACTTGCGGGAGGGCACAGCTCCCATATAAGCTACATCCACATCGTACCACCTCGATAACTGCTGCATCACTTCTTTAAATGGTGCGTTATCAAAATGGAATAAGCCGTTTTTCCAGGCCAGCACCGGCTCAGTGTTCACGTGTTGCTGCACGGTAATGGCCGCATTACTAACTACCGCTTGTTCGTCGGGCGACAGCGTTACGTTGTGTACCCTGTGATACACGGATAGCGCCGGCGGTCAGGGTGGTGGTCATTTCTTTTACATCGGCATACGCCTGGATGTTAAAGCTGGTGCCGAGCACGTCTACCGCTGCGCCGTTCGGCATGGCCACGCGGAAAGGTGCTTCCGCCAGCTTCGCTACTTCGAAGTAAGCCTCGCCGGTAATGTCCACCTGCCGGCTTTTTTATTGAATGCTGTCGGGTACCGCAGGGTGGAGGCTGCGTTGAGCCACACCTTCGTGCCGTCTGGCAGTACGATCCGGAAGGTGCCACCGCGTGGGGTCGACAGCGTATTGTATTGCACGGGACCTGTGGTTTGTTCCGCTGCATATTCGAGCAGGCCGCCCTGCTGGCGGACCTGGGCGTCGGGTTGCTGCAATTGCAGTTGCCCGGTGCTGTCGAGCGTTACTTTCGAGCCGTCGGATAAGGTCAGCGTGGCCTTGTCGGTGGCGGGTGCAATGTCGGCCACGATAGCCTGCGGTGCGCGCCGGTGGCTGCCTGAGCAGCAGGCCGCCTGTTACTACCACCGCCAGCACTGCTGCTGCGGCAGTCCACCGCCAGAGGTGCCGCACCTTTGCCGGGCGCGTTTGCCGGCGGAACTGCGCAAAAGCGGCAGCTTGTTGTCCGGCCGGCACTTCATGGCCGGGCAGGTGTTCTTCCATCAGCTCTGCGAGCAACACGTCCAGTTCGGCATCGTTGGTATCCGTACGCAAAAGCGTCATGAGCTCGGCCTTTTCGGCCGCGGTACTCAAACGATCGTAATGTCTGCGCACGAGGTACGCCAGTCTGGATGATTGCATGCAAAGGGTATTTCTGGTGGAATAAAACAAGATGACAAACGGGAAGGAAGATAGGGGTAGTCGGGACGAAAATTATTTTTGATGGAGGCAGGCGAGGAGACAACCGGCGATGAACAGGGGCATTCGACCGTGCCGGGACAGGTAGGTTCTGATAGACTGAAGCGCTGCCATCATGTGTTTTTTCACTGTTTCGCGGGAGATGCCGAGTATGGCGGCAATCTCCTCATGTTTACGGCCTTCGGTGCGGCTCAGCTGGTAAACGCGTTGTTGCTGGGGTGGCAGGCGGCGTAACGCCTGGTCGATGAGGGCAGAAAGTTCCCGCATTTCGGCGCTGGCATCGGGCAGGGGCAGGTTGCCTGTCACGGGCGGGATGTTCTGGAGCAGCGTGTTTTCATGCGCCATGCGTTTAATTCCGTTGAGCACATGATTGCGGGTAAGCCGGTTAATGTATCCACCGAGATTCTGCACCTGTGGTAAGTCTGCCCTGTTCAACCACACTTTTAAAAACACTTCCTGCACCACGTCCTCCGCAATAGCGCCGGAGCCCGTCATGCGCGCCGCAAATGAATAAATAAAGTCGTGATACCGCGAAAACAGGCTGCTGAAAGCGGCTTCGTCTCCCTCCGACAGCCGCATCAGCCATTCCGGATCGTTTCCCGTAGAATCCTCCATGTCTATATTTTACCCCGATAATGGTTGACGCGACAAAATACGTAAAATTTAACGGGAGCAAAACAGCAGCCCGTTTGTCAGCTTTGATATTTATCTTCAACCCACGAAACGCGCTATGAAAGATAAACTCGCATTAATCGCCGTATTTAAAAAAGAAGTGGAAGCTGCATCCGCCGAAGCCATGTTGAGCGGCCTGCAGGTGAAATACAGAAAAGGCATGGACTCCAGCCGGGGAAAGCTATACTTCTACAGCACAGGTCCTAAATTCATTCTCACTTTTGAAACGGAGGCAGATAAAGAACGCATTCGCAGGGCGTTAGACGATGCGGGGAATTGCACGAAGTGTATGAGCCGGATTGGGATAAATGCAAGGACTAGCGGACAGCAAAAAAATATTTTCCAATATCCAAAAGTTTAGTATGTTTGAACATTCGAACATGAGTTTAAAAATAGACCATAAAAGTAAACTTCCACTCCACGTACAGGTTGAAGAACTGCTGCGAAAGCTGATCAGCGCGCCAGAGTACCAGAATGGCACCTTCCTTCCAAAGGAAGTTGAACTGGCGAACCGGCTCGGCGTTTCCCGCAATACCATCCGCCAGGCGACCAACAAACTGGAGTACGAGG
Organism: Chitinophaga sedimenti; assembly: GCF_023156195.1. Lineage (GTDB taxonomy): Bacteria > Bacteroidota > Bacteroidia > Chitinophagales > Chitinophagaceae > Chitinophaga > Chitinophaga sedimenti. The sequence goes on along the minus strand of NZ_JAKUKA010000001.1, from coordinate 3,172,412 downwards.
GCCTGCTGGCCCGCAAGAAAGGTGTGGGCACCAAGGTGGCACAGCGCCAGCTATCTACCAGCTTGCAGGATTGGCAAAGTTTCACCAAGGAAATGTCTAAGCGCGGCATCGCGACCATGAACCTATTGCTTACACTGGGTACAGCGAAGGCGGACGAAAAGATGGCCAGCTTTTTCAATATTCCCATTAATACGCCGCTCTGCAAACTGAGCAAGTTGAAGGGTGTAGAGGGTGAGCCGATCGTTTACTTCGAAAGTTATTTCCATCCACGTATCACGCTGTCGGACACCGATGATCTGAACCGGCCGCTGTACGAACTCCTGTCCGAGAAATTCGATATCATCGTGGTACGCTCCAGTGAGCATATCAGCGCCATGGCGGCGGGTGGTGTAGCGAAGAAACTCGGGGTAGATGCTAAATTCCCGGTATTGTTCCGCGAACGTTTTGTATATGATCCGGGCGACAGGCCCATTGAATATAACGTCGGTTATTACAGGTCCGACAAGTTTACTTATTCGATAGAGATCAGGTCAGAAAGTTGATCTGTAAGTGATATCCTTTTCTTGTTCACGCAGGAAAAGGATATTTTTTTCCATTTTTAATATGTTCAAACATATGAACAATGAATATGTAATCGGTGCGGATATCGGTGGTTCACATATCACCGCAGCGCTTGTAAGTCTTCGCGATGGCGCAGTGGTGGACGAGTCCAAAGTGAAAGTAGCCGTAAACGCAGGTGCGGATGCGGCAGATATTATCAATCGCTGGACAAACGCGCTGCAACAGGTATGCGAAGCGGCCAATGGCCATGTAACGGCTATCGGTATTGCGATGCCGGGTCCGTTCGATTATCCCGCCGGTATTTCGCAGATAAGAGGCGTGGCTAAATACGAAGCCTTGTACGGCATGAACATCCGCCTGGCATTACAGGCTGCACTGGGGTTTTCCGGTGATATTTATTTCGAGAACGACGCGTCCTGCTTTGCGCTCGGCGAAGCATGGGCCGGAGAGGGATCGGGCTGCAGCCGTATGGTGGCGGTAACGTTGGGTACAGGTCTCGGCGGCACGTTCCTGCATAACAATAACATCCTGCATAGTGGAGATGGTATACCGCCGGAAGGTTACATCTATAACCTGCCTTACAAAGGCGCGATGGCGGAGGACTTTATCTCTTCCCGCTGGTTGCTGAACGAATATCACCAGCGTACCGGCGAACGCCTGAATGAAGTAAAATGCCTGGGTGAACTCGCCGAAAAGGGCGACGCTACTGCTTTGCAGCTGTTTACGGAATTAGGTACTTCTTTGGGAGAGGTGCTGTTCCCCTGGCTGTCGCAGTTCGAAGCGGAACGGATGGTGATCGGCGGTAATATCCGCAAGGCGCATCCTTACTTTTTGCCCGCGTTGCAAAGCTGCCTGCGGCAACATGGCATTCGTACTACCGTGCATATCTCCAACCGGGGTGAAAATTCTGCTTTGTCCGGTGCGGCATGGATATGCAAAGCTATTCTCAATAACAACATCAATGCGCGATAGAAAATGAATACGATCATGAATTGGAGAAAGACAAGTCAACCCCTGATGCCTGCATCTGCGGCGGAGAAACAGCTTACACCGGCAGGTGTATACGACATCTATCCTTTTGCCAGCCTGGGTGCGGGCAATATTCATTGCGGTTATGCGAGCCTGGCTAACTGGATGATGGGACAACCGGTAATACTGGTAGACGGTTACATTGGTAACGACTGGGAATACATCGGCGCTTCGCTGGAACGCGAGCTGGTGGCAGCAGGCGTAACGGTGAACGTAATATATACGGCTTCACTGATGAAATCATCAGCAGCAATAGAAGCGCTGGTAGCGCCATTCCTCGGTGAAAAAGGCAGTGTGTGGGGCAAACGCGCCACCATCAAACTGGAAGATTTTTTGAAGCCGACAAGCTGAAAAATATACAGCCCGCAGCCGAAGGTATCACCCTTATTATTGGTGTGGGTGCCGCGCTTACGGGGCTTAAAGCGCCGGTAGTATACATCGATCTGCCAAAGAACGAACTGCAATACCGCATGCGCGCCGGTACCGCCAACAACCTTGGGAAGGAGCAGCGCGACGATAATCCGGAAACGTACAAGCGTTTTTACTTTGTTGACTGGGTGGTGTTAAATGCACACAAGCAACAGATACTGCCGGCTATTGAAATTATTGCGGACGGGCAGTGGAAAGATCAGCTGACCTGGTCTACGCAGGCGGCTGTGAGCGCAGGTCTACAGCAACTGGCCACGAACGCTTTCCGGGTGCGCCCCTGGTTTGAAGCCGGTGCATGGGGAGGCGACTGGATGAAGGAAAAGATTCCGGGGCTCAATAAGGAAGAAGTGAACTATGCCTGGTCGTTCGAAATGATTGTACCTGAAAACGGGCTGGTATTCGAAAGCGACGGACAACTGCTGGAAATTGCGTTCGACTGGCTCATGATGAAAAACGCAGCACAAGTATTAGGACAGAAAGATGAGCAGCGTTTCGGTATTGAGTTCCCGATCCGCTTCGATTTCCTCGATACGTTCGATGGCGGTAACCTGTCTATTCAATGTCACCCGCGTTTGCAGTACATCCGGGAGCACTTTGGCGAAAACATCACGCAGGATGAAACCTACTACATGCTGGACTGCCGTCCGGGTGCGAAGGTGTACCTGGGTTTCCAGGACGATATTGATCCCGTTACTTTCCGCCAGGCGCTGGAAGAGAGCGTGGCAGCGAATAAGCCTATCGATATAGAAAAATATGTACAGGTGCACGAAGCGCGCAAGCACGAACTGTTCCTGATTCCGAACGGCACCGTGCACAGTTCCGGGAAAGATAACCTGGTGCTCGAGATCAGTGCTACGCCGTACATCTTCACATTTAAAATGTACGACTGGGTAAGGCTGGATCTTAACGGCAAACCCAGGCCGATCAACATCGATCACGCGTTCAAGAACCTCGACTTCAGCCGCAAGGGCGCGAAGGTGCAGGAAGAGCTGATCTCCAAACAAAGCGTGATCGCATCCGGTGCGGATTGGCAGCTGGTGCATGTACCCACGCATGCAGAACATTTTTACGATATCCATCGCATGGAATTCGATACTACCATCGATGTGCAAACCGAAGGTAAATGCCATGTGCTGATGCTGGTAGAAGGCACGTCGGTGCTCGTGGAAACCGCCAATGGAAGCCGTCACCGTTACAATTATGCGGAGACGTTTGCGATACCGGCAGCGGCGGGCGCCTATAAAATTATCAATGAAGGAGCCGCTACCGCGAAAGTGGTAAAGGCGTTTTTGAAATAACAGCAGGATCGTTTATCACACAAAAGAATTGTACGTATGAAAAAGGAAAATGGATACTCTGGGTATTGTTGCTGGCAGCAACATCCCGGGTTAGTGCGCAACAGCAGGAAGAGCTGGCAGGTTATGTAGATCCATTGATAGGAACGGCGCATTGCCGCTGGTTCCACTTTGCTCCCGGCGCCTATCCGTTTGGTATGGCGAAACCGGGTCCCTCCACGAACGGACATTACGGTAACCCGAACGGCTGGGAAGCAGTGGGCTACGATTACCGGCATACTTCCATTGAAGGGTTCCCCAATTTTCATGAGTTCCAGGTAGGCGGTGTTTCGCTGATGCCAACAAAAGGCACACTGGTAACTGTGCCCGGCGTACTGGAAGATTCCATGTCTGGCTACCGCTCCGCGTTCGATCGTGCAGATGAACATGCCACCGCGGGTTACTACTCGGTATTGCTGAAACGTTACGGCATTAAAGCAGAAGTGACCGCTACGCCCCGTGTGGCTTTTCAGCGGTTCACTTTCCCAGCCGGTACCGATTCGCATATTCTTTTCGATATCGGGAACAAGCAGGGCGAAAGCGGCGAAGTGAAAGATGCGCAGGTATACATGACACCCGACGGCCGTATCGAAGGGTATGTGATCACCTTGCCTTCGTATGTGCAGAAGTACCAGCGTGGCGCGGAAGTGGCCATGTACTTTTCGGCTGTGACAGATAAAAAGCCTGCTGCCTACGGTACGTTCCGCGGTGCTGCGCAAACTGCCGGCGCCAGGGATATCAAGGGGCAGGGGGCAGGGATGTACCTCACCTTCTCCACCACCAACAATGAAGCGGTGACGGTTAAACTGGGTTTGTCGTACACTTCTATCGAAAATGCCCGTAAGAACATGCAGGCAGAAGCGGCTTCCCTAAGCTTTGAACAGGCCAGGACGCAGTCGCGCCAGCAGTGGAACGATTACCTGGGCCGTATTAATGCAACGGGCGGTACCAAGGCGGATCTTACGAAGTTTTATACTGGTTTGTACCACGCGGTATTAGGCCGGGGACTTGCCAGCGATGTGAATGGAGCTTACCCGAAGAACACTGGCGGTGCAGGACAAATTCCTTTAAATGCTGACGGTAAACCGAAACACAACCATTATAACACGGATGCTGTATGGGGCGCCTACTGGAACCTCACGCCACTTTGGGCATTGGCTTATCCTGAGTATTACTCCGACTTCGTAAGCAGCCAGCTGCTCGTATACAACGACGCCGGCTGGCTGGGCGATGGCATCGCTTCGAGCAAATATGTTTCCGGTGTAGGTACCAATTTCGTGGGCCTTGTAATGGCAGGCGCGTATAACTATGGCATCCGCGACTTTGATGTGGCCAACGCTTATGCGGCATCATTGAAAAATGAAATCGGTTTTGAAAACAGACCCGATGGCGCCGGTAAGGAAGATGTGGAGCGCTTCCGCAAGTATGGCTATGTAGATCACATTGATCCGAAAGCGGGAGAGTGGTGCTTCTCCGGTTCGCATACACTGGAATATTCTTTCAGTGCATATGCCGTGGCGCAGTGGGCAAAGAAATTGGGTAAGAAGAACGATTACAACACGTTGCTGAAAATGTCCGGCAGCTGGAAGAACATCTTCGATAATAACTCGAAATACATGCGTCCCCGTTATGCAAACGGCAAGTTCGTAGACAATTTTAATCCGACAGAACCCTGGCGCGGATTCCAGGAAGGTAATGCAGGACAATATTCGTTTTATGTACCGCATGATCCACAGGGACTGATCGCTAAAATGGGTAAAGCGGAATTTAATAAACGCCTGGACAGCATCTTCACCGCTGCACAGAAAACCATTTTCGGTGGTGGCAATACAATCGATGCGTTTGCCGGTCTGGCTGCGCCATACAACCATGGCAACCAGCCCTGCCTGCAAATGCCCCGGATGTTTAACTACTCCGGCAAACCACATCTTACGCAAAAATGGGTAAGAGCTATCTGTAATGAATTTTACGGAACGGAAGGTGTGCATGGTTATGGTTACGGACAGGATGAAGACCAGGGACAACTGGGCGCCTGGTACGTATTGAGCGCCATCGGTTTGTTCGATGTGCAGGGCGGCGCAGCGGCGCAGCCGGAGATGCAGATCGGTTCATCCATCTTTGATAAAGTAACCATCAAACTGAATAAGAAATATTATAAAGGTGATCAGGTAGAGATTGTGACCCGCAACAACAGCGCGACCAATATCTATTTACATCGCCCGGCATTCAATGGTAAAAAACTGCAGCGCAACGCTATTCCGTTCAGCGAATTAACGAAAGGAGGCAAACTGGAGTATGACCTGTCTGACCAACCAGCCGCCTTTTAAGGCCGCGGATATTCGATAATACATTCCACATTTCATCAAACAAAAATGAAAGGCTTATGTTAGCTTATTGCCACGTTATTGCAGCAAGGCTACTGCAAAAAAATGGCCGCCTGATGATGGCACTACTGCTGTTACTGGGCATGGCCAATGGCGCGTACGCACAAAATTCCCGTACTGTAACCGGCCGCGTTACGGATGAAGTTTCAAGGAACCGATACCTGGTGTATCGGTATCGCTGAAAGGCACCAACATCGGCACTGCGACTACCGCCGAGGGTACTTTCTCTTTAAATGTTCCTGCCGGTACCAACCAGTTCCCGGTATTTAGTTCACTCGGGTACACCGGTCGCGAAGTTGCGGTAGGCACAGGCGCGATGACCATCACCCTAAAGGTGGCGGCCAATAACTTAACCGACGTGGTAGTGGTGGGGTACGGCACGCAAAAGCGCACCAGCCTTACCGGCGCGGTGAGCGTTGTGACCTCCAAAGACCTGGAAGGTAAACCTGTAGCCAATGCCATGCAGGCGTTACAGGGCGCCGCACCTAACCTGATCATCCAGCAGAATGCAACCGAGCCCGGCGCCGCCATGAACATCAATGTGCGTGGTGTAAGCACCGTGAATAACAGTAGTCCGCTCGTATTGATCGATGGTGTACCCGGTTCGCTGGAACTCATCAACCCGAATGATATTGAAAGTGTGAGCGTGCTGAAAGATGCGGCTTCGTCTGCGATCTACGGCTCCCGCGCGGCCAATGGCGTTATTCTCGTGACCACTAAATCGGGTAAGCTGAACAAGATACCGCGCATCACCTACAATGGGATGTTTGGTGCACAGGCGCCTACCTTCCTCATTAAACCCGTGAGCGGTGTGGAGTACATGCAGCTCAAAAACGAAGCGCTGGTGAACTCCGGTCAGAACGCACAGTTCTCTCCGCAACAAATCCGCGAGCAGGGCGAAAGAGGTTCTGAAAAATGGTGGATGGATGAAGTAATGCGTCCGTCTGCATTGCAGCAGAACCACAACCTCGGCGTAAATGGCGCCATCGGTAAGGTGACTTACCTGGTATCCGGCGGTTACCTCGATCAGAACAGTTTGTACCGCGGTCCGGATTACGGCTACCAGCGCTACAATGCCCGCGCCAACCTCAGTACTACCCTTGGTAAACTGAAGCTGGGCGGCAATTTTGCTTATGCTAAACAGAAGATCCGCGAGCATGCCTATTACTCCGACTGGCTGGTTTCTACGGCCATCCGTATTCCACGCATTTACCCGATAAAAGATACCGCCGGTCATTACTTCCTGGCGCCTACTGCCTCCAATAACCCGCTGGCACAGCTGGAAAAGGGTGGTCGCCGGTTATATAACAACGACAGCTACAACTACATGGCCAACGCGGAATATGCGCTTACCAAACATTTATCTGCCAAGGTGGTGTATGGTGCGGATGTACGCGTGAACAACATGGACGAGTTCCGCAAGTCGATTGACTACGCGCCGTATTCCGGTTCCGATAACCAGAGCGCGCGCAGCATGAACCATTCAAAAAGTGTGCAGGATAACTTCCGTGCGCTGTTGAATTACGAACAGACTTTTAACCAGAAACATGAAGTGAAAGCGCTGCTCGGTTATGCCACTGAGGGCTGGAAAAATGAATACCGCCAGTCGCGCCGCATCAACGTAGACAATGTAACAGGTGATTCTATGCAGGTACCCAAACGCTGAGAGGCTTTAACGATACCTATGATACGCGCATTGACCAATGGGCATTGAATTCTGCTTTCGGTCGTTTGAACTATGCGTTCGATAATAAGTATTATGTGGAATTCAACTTCCGCTATGACGCGTCAAGCCGCTTTGCGAAAGGTAATCGTGGCGCGTTCTTCCCATCGTTCTCCGCTGCATGGCGTATTACCGACGAGGAATTTATGGCGCCGCTGAAAAAGATCGGCGACCTGAAGCTGCGTGGTTCATGGGGACAACTCGGCAACCAGCAGATCATTTCCAACTACGGTTACCTGAACGTGTTTACGACGGTGAGCAATATGTACGGCTTTAACAACCTGCCGCAGCCGGGTTCATCCTTTGCCGTGGGCAACCCGGTAATTACCTGGGAATCTGCCAACTCTACCAATATCGGTTTTGATCTGTCGCTGCTGAATAACCGCCTGACGGTGAGCTACGACTACTTCCATAAGATGACGGACAACATCCTGCTGCAGTTACCAGCGCCTGGACTGTATGGTGCTACACCGGCTTTCCAGAACGCGGGTAAAATCAGGAACCAGGGTTTCGAACTGGCCGTGAACTACCGTGCTACAACCGGTAAAGTAGAACATATTATCGGTGCGAACATAGCGGACAACCTGAACGAGATCGTGGATTTCAAAGGCAGAACATTTATCCAGGAGGGTGATGTAACGTACATTAACCGCGAAGGTTTCCCGATCAGTTCTTACTACGGTTACCAGGCAGATGGCTTTTACCAGACGCCGGATGATATTAAAAACAGTCCGAGACCAACATTCGTGAACGATGTGAAACCCGGCGATATCAAATACGTGGATCGTAACAAAGACGGCGTGATCGATAACAACGACCGTTTTATCATGGGCAATCCTTTCCCGCGTTACACTTACGGCTTTAACTATGCCGTAAACTGGAATGGCTTTGATGCGAGCATCTTCGTCCGGGTGTGGGTAAACGTAATGTGTACCTGCGCGGTGAAGGTGTTGAGGCGTTCCATAATAACTGGGATAACGTGTACTCACAGCACCTCGATCGCTGGACACCCAACAACCCGAACGCGGATTACCCGCGCCTGACCATTGGTACGGCGTCGGCAAACAACAATGTGAACTCTACCTTCTGGCTGGAAAACGCGGCGTATGCCCGTTTAAAGAATGCGCAGCTGGGTTACACCCTGCCGGCATCGCTCACCAAACAGGCGAAGCTGCAGAAAGTAAGGGTATACGTAACGGGGCAGAACCTGCTCACGCTGACCAGCATGAAGAACGGTATGGACCCGGAGCTGACGGAGTTTAACAGTACGCTGAACCTGAATGCACTCAGCAGCGCTACCAGCGGCCGTATTTACCCGGTACAGAAAGTTTGGGCAGTGGGTCTGGACATTAACTTTTAACCACGTTTAAATGATCGATATATGAGGATTAGAAAATATTGTTCGATAGTGCTGGGCGTCCTGCTGCTGGGTGCAGCAGGCTGTAAGGACCTCGACCTGGGGCCTTCTTACCAGGACACCGACCTTACCTTCTGGCAGAAGCCGGAAGCGGCGGAGCAGAGCCTCAACAATGCTTACGCCGGTATGTATTCGGCCGACTATTACTTCTTTAATGAAAGCCTGAGTGATAACGCTTTCAGCTCCAGCTCCGTGAACGGAGGACAGGCGCAGCTGATCGCAGCGGGTTCGTACGATGGCCGTACGAATCGCGTGGCGGGAGAGTGGGCTTTCCATTATGGCGGTATCCGTAATGTAAATAACCTACTGGCCAACATCGATAAAGTGCCCAACCTGGAAGCGGGACTGAAAGCGCGTTACCTCGCAGAGGCACGTTTTATCCGCGCCTACCATTACTTCCATTTAACAAATTGGTATGGAGATGTGGCACTTATCAAGAACGAGATTTCGTACGACGAAAGTTTCCAGATCGCGCGGTCGCCCAAAGCAGATGTAGTGGCCTACATGAAGACGGAGCTGGACGAAATCATGCCTGCCCTGCCGTTAAAAAACGAGTATGCGGAGTCTGACAAAGGCCGCATCACCCGCGGTGCAGCTGCTGCCCTGAAAGCGCAGATACTGCTGTACGACAGCAAATGGGCCGATGCCGCTACGTTGCTGGAACAGATCATGGCGGGGACTTATGGTACTTATACCTTGTTCCCTTCCTTTAGCGGGATATTCCAGCCCGAAAATGAGAATAACAGTGAAGTGATCCTGAACCTGGAATTTGTGCCGGTACAACGTACGCATTCCATGCAGCGTTTCTTCCTGCCATTTACCGAAGGACAGCTGATCACGGGCATGGCGCCATCGCAGTCATTGGTGGATAATTTCATCATGACGAATGGTAAAGCCATTACTGAAACCGGTTCCGGTTATAACGAAACAACGCCTTACGCCAATCGTGATCCGCGCCTGGAAGCCACGATCATTCATGATGGTTCTTCATTTATCACCAAAAAAGGAGAGACGATCACGATCAGTACAGCGCCCGGTACCGGCGATAATGCGGTAGATAAATCTGATGCCTCCAAGACAGGTTATTACTTCCGCAAGTACTATGACCGTACGGCGGATGGTAACAATAATTCCGGTTTGAACCTGATACTGATCCGTTATGCCGATGTGCTGCTGATGTACGCAGAGGCGAAGGCAATGCAGAACCAGCTGGACGAAGCGACCTGGAACAAAACGATCCGCGCTATCCGTGAGCGTGCAGGCTTTACCGATCCGGCTGCCCTTAATTTCGCGAACTACGCGGGTGTGGGTAATGCAGGTTTGATCGACATTGTACGCCGCGAGCGCAGAAGTGAACTGGCGCTGGAAAGTCAGCGTGTGTTTGATATTCGTCGCTGGAGAATAGCAGAAACCGTGATGAACGGTGTGCTCTACGGCATGAAAGTAGGAAATAGCAACATAGTGGCCGACCGCCGCGTGTTTAATGCAGCGAAACACTACTTGTGGCCGGTGCCGCAGGCAGACATTGAGATGAACAAAAACCTGCTGCCCAACAATCCAAACTGGTAACATTCCACTATTCCATATTGAAAAAAGTATGATCATGATACACAACATCAAACTCAAAATATATAGCATACTGGCCGCAACGTTGGCTATCACTGGCTTCGCATCCTGCGAAAAAGAGAAATCCATCAACAGCAATATTTCTACCGTGAAGGAACTTTATTACCCGGAAGTGGGTAAGTACCTGAAACTGCAGCCCGCTACCACTGCGGTGGTGAGCTTCGAATGGAGCCCGGCAAGAGCGGAAGATGGCAGCCTGGTGATGTATGAAGTGGCTTTCGATACGCTGGGCGGTGATTTCCAGCGTCCGATTTATACCATCGCTTCTAACGGTAACGGTGTACAGAATGCGCTGTCGTTATCGCATAAAATACTGAACAGCATTGCGAGCAAAGCGGGTATTCAGCCTTCGACCTCCGGTTCGCTGCAGTGGACGGTAATCGCCAGCAAAGGTTTGAATGAAAAGAAAGCGGAGGCATCGAGGACGATCGTAGTCGAAAGACCTTCCGGCTTTACAGAGATTCCTTCCAGCGTATTCATTACCGGTGCGGCTACCGAAGGTGGTGCCGACCTGGCAAATGCACAGCCAATGCGCCTGAATGCAGACGGTGTGTTCGAGATCTTCACGCGTTTGAAAGCCGGCGCTTTCCAGTTTGTAGACCGCAACAACGGCACACCTGTTACCTATTCCATCCAGGGAACCCGCCTGGCGGAAGGTGGCGATAACCAGCAGGCGGCAGAAAAAATCTATCGTATTCGCCTTGATTTCGCCAATGCTGCTGCAGAGATGACAGAGATCACGGGTGTAGGTGTATTTGCATCTGCCTATAATAAAACGATTGGCACCCTTGCTTATGCGGGTAACGGCACCTGGAAAAGCACTAACATACCGATCGCTTACTACGATTTCGGCAGCTGGAAAGATGACCGTTTTAAATTCCAGTTCCTGACGGCAGATGCAGGTGGTACCGCGGGTGTACAGTATTACGGCAGCGTAAATCAATCTAACTCTACGCCACCTGATGCTAATACACCGGCAGCTTACTACAGCATTGTACCGGTAGATAATTCGCAGTGGGATTTTACCTATAAGTATCCTGCGGGCTCCGATGGCAAAACAGGGGACTTTACCCTGCAAATGAATGCCGCGGCGGATTATAATTACAAACTGACCGTGCACTAATTGTATCACCATTAAAGGTTTTCACATGAGACTATTCATCTTATCAATAGCCGCAGCGGCAGTTTTCATGACCGGGTGTTACAAGGTGCGTGAGGATTCACCGGTGATCGTACCCGGCGATACCACGTCTACCGAAATGACTTACAAAATGAAGTCACGCCAGGTGCTGGAAGATATTTACAAATACTATGGCGTAAACGGCAGCGTGTACGTAAAGGAAAGCTATCCCACTCAACCCGGTGATCCACGGTATGCTTATTTGTGGCCGTATTCGGCAATGTTTACCGGCGCTACCTTATTAAAGCAGATGGGATATACCGATGATGCGGTGCAGGGCTATTACAATAGTACGCTGGCCGGTATGGAAGGGTATAAAGATGTTTCGAGAACGCCGGCGGCTTACCAGTCGTCGCCCGTTACCGAAGGTCTGGCCGATCGTTTTTATGACGATAATGCGATTACCGGTATCGATATGCTGGAAGCATTTCACCTGACAGGCGATCAGCAGTTGCTGACCAATGCGAAACTGTGTTACACCTTCTGTGCTTCGGGTGAAAGCCCGGAAGCGGGTGGTGGACTGTATTGGAACGAGGGGTGTTAAACAATCCCGATCACCCCGACTATATGAAGGCCACCAACGTGACCGCGCTTTCTGCAACGCTGGCGCTGCAATTGTATCAGCAGGAAAAACAGGAGATGTATTTAACCTCCGCGAAACGCTGGTATGCCTGGGTAAAACAGTATATGCTCGATCCCGTTGACAAGGGCTTCTGGAACTCAGTGTCGATTAAAACCGGCGCGATCAACTATGCAAAGTGGACGTACAACTCCGGCGCGATGATACAGAACGCTGCATTGTTGTTCAAGATCACCGGCGACCAGGCTTACCTGGCCGACGCGAAGGCCTGGGCACAGGGTGCGTATAACATATTTACGCGGAACGTGGCTAACCAGGGGCGCTTTTATACAGCAAACGATCCCTGGTTTACAGCGGTGCTGCTGCGTGGTTACCTGGAGCTGAATACAGTGGATGCTAACACGGCTTATATCGATACGCTGGTGGCTAACGTGGATTATGCGTGGGACCATGCCCGCCTGCCCGATACGCGCCAGTTTTATGAAGACTGGTCGGGCTCCGACCTGGGCAGGTACCATTCGCTGCTGACGCAGGTAGCGATGGTGGAGATTTATGCGAGGATATCTATCTGGAAAAAGAAAAATAAAGATGCGGGCCCGTTTCGGCGGGCCCTTCATCAACCGGCGTTATGAAGAAATTGTTATTCACTTCGATATTGAGTGTGCTGTTGCTGTCTGCCGCTGCGCAGTCTGCACGTGAATACCAGCGCAGGGCGGAAGAAATGTTTACCCGTGTATGGACGTTGTACCGCGTGCCGGAGCATGGATTGTTTTCGGAATATTATCCGCAGCAGCATAAAGATTCGCTGACCTACATGCAGGATGGTAATGTGCAGTCGAAAGCCGTCAGTTACCTGTGGCCTTTAAGCGGGATCGTATCTGCTACGAATATATTGATGCGGTTCCCGGGTAACAAGTACCGGCCGTATCTCGACTCGGTGATGGCGGGCATGCGGCAATACCGCGATACTACGCGGGCACCGGCCGGATACCAGGCCTATCCCGCAAAGTTTGAGCGGGTAGACCGCTACTATGACGACAACGGCCTGGTCGCGATCGATTATGCGGAGGCGTATGAAAATACCGGCGATCCAATATATTTAAAAGACGCCAAAGAAGTATTTACCTTCATTATGAGCGGCTGGACCGATACCCTTGGCGGCGGCGTTACCTGGCTGGAAGGCCATGGCGATCAGAAGCCGGCCTGCAGTAACGGGATGGCCACGCTGGCGGCATTGAAGATCTATAAAGCAGGCCGTGATCCGTATTACCTGCAACAGGGCATCCGCTTTTACGACTGGATGTATACACATTTGCGTGATTCGGCCGGCTTGTATGTAAACGATATCAAAACGGCTACCGGCAAGATCAACCCGGTTTACTATACGTATAACACAGGATCGATGCTGGAAGCGGCGATGATGTTATATGCTTTTACCGGGGATAAAAATACTATCAGCATGCTACGCAGACGGCAGCATCTGCCTATCAATATTTCGGTCGCCCGCAGGAAGGTATGCGCAGTGCATTCTGTGATCTGCCATGGTTTGCCACAGTATTGTTCCGCGGGTATGTAGCGTATTATGCAGTGAATAAAGACCCGAAGTATCTTAAAGCGATCATATCTAAAGTAGATCATGCCTGGAACAACAAAGATCCGCATGGCTTACTGAACCACGACTGGAGCGAGGCGCGCGACAACACCGGCAAACCGAAGTGGCTGCTGGATGAAGCCTGTATTGCGGAGATTTACGCCCGCATGGCGCAGCTCAAACTAAAATAAAAACTTATGACCCAGCAACCTAAAACAAGCGTACTACAACTGGCGCCTATACTGTTCGGATTTTTTATCATGGGCTTTGTGGACGTGGTGGGCATTGCAACCAACTATGTAAAGAACGATTTCGGATTGTCGGATACGCTGTCGAACCTGCTGCCGATGGCCGTTTTCCTCTGGTTCCTGATATTCTCTGTGCCAACCGGCATGCTGATGAACCGCATTGGCCGTAAACGCACGGTGCAGCTGAGCATGGTGATAACGGGTGTAGGACTGCTGGTGCCGATGTTATCTTATTCCCTGCCGGTAGTGCTGGCCGCCTTTGCCTTGCTGGGTATCGGTAATACACTGCTGCAGGTGGCTTTGAACCCATTACTGACAAATGTGGTCAGCAAGGATAAACTGACGAGCAGCCTTACGGCCGGTCAGTTCATCAAGGCAATATCCTCTTTCCTCGGGCCGATTATCGCTGCCTTCGCGGTGAAGTTTTTCAGCAACTGGCAGTACCTGTTCCCGGTGTTCGCAGGCGTGACCCTGTTATCATTTTTATGGCTTACCGCCACGCCGCTTCAGGAAGATAATCGCAAAGAAAATACATCTACCATCCGCGAATGCTTTGCCTTACTGGGCGATAGCAGTATTTTTCTTTACTTTCTCGGCATCCTTACCCTGGTAGGTATCGATGTGGGACTAAATGTTTCCGCACCAAGAATACTGATGGAAAGGGCGGGGGTGTCGCTGCAGGAGTCGGGGTATATTGCGAGTGTTTACTTCGTATTTAAAACCGTGGGTACGTTCCTGGGGGCGATCATGCTGGCGAAGTGGTCGGCAAGGCCCTTTTACGTGGTGTCGTCTTTTGCGGCAATGGCGGCGGTGGTGCTTTTACTGTTTGTTTCCAGTACGACAGCTATCTATACCGCGGTGGCGCTGGCGGGCTTTGCCTGTGCCAATATCTTTTCTATACTTTTCTCATTTGCCCTACAACGGAAGCCCGAGCGTTCCAATGAAGTATCGGGATTGTTGATTATGGGTGTTTCCGGCGGGGCTATTTTCCCCTTATTGATGGGGGTGGCTTCTGATGCCGCGGGGGCGCAATGGGGCGCTGTAATGGTCTTATTACTGTGTTGTATGTATCATTGCGTGCTTGCGGTAAAGGAACGCCGGTGATCCTGTATGGATCCTATATGCTTCCTATATGCTTGTTCGCTGAAAGCGTTGCTGGTGCTGAGGGGGATATAGGAAGCATATAGGATCCATATAGGATGTATTATGCATCTTCCATACCCCAGCCTGTTGTTAATCTTCTCTTGCTGAGACTGATCTGTATATTCCTGCTGAAAACGGGACCTCTTATTCCTGTCCACGCCACCTGCCTTCATGGTACTGTTCCAATTTGGCAAGCAGCCGGATCAGCTCCGTCTTTTCCTGGTCGGTGAGGGGCGCAGTCACGTTTCTGGATGCCTGTCGGATATTATCCATATTAGCTTCGAGTAAATCCGTTCCTTTTTCTGTGATGTGCAATGTACGGTTACGTTTATCCTGGCCGGAAGCCGTTTGTTCCACCAGGCCATTGTCGATCAGCCTTTTCACGATTTGCATACCAGCTGATTTTTCGTGAACGTTTCGCCTTATCAGCGCTGTTTTGCTCATGCTGCCATGCACCGCGAGGTTGATCAGGTAAATGAAGTCGTCGGGCGTGGAAAAACTGGTGCCGGCGATAGCAGCCTTTGCCTGCAATTTTGCATATCTATAAAGATGTACCAGCGTAGTGTTGATGACACTGTCTGCCGAGCGGCCTGTGGATTTTCCTTCCCAGTCTGCCTCATCTGCCCGCCAGCCTTCTTTGCTTCAGGTATTGATTTAACCATTGCCCGAATTGCTGTAAATCCGCCTTTTCATCTGTAATATCCGCCTCAAATGTGTCAACCAGCCGGATAATATCAATAATCAGTTCGTATTTCATAATCAACTTTTAGGAAACTTATGTGCTAAAATAGTACAAAAATGGACTTGTTTTACAAGATTTATCCTGCCTATTGTCGTTATTTAGTTCACTTGTGTACCTTTTGGTATTGATTTTGTGTTGACATTGGTACAAAATAAAACTATCGTTATGATTAACTTCAAATTAGCAATGTCTAAGACCGTACTGGCCTGTGCGGCGGCAGTATCTGTGTTTTTCACCTCCTGCAGCAAGGATGATGATAATAACACGAAAGATTCCACAATCACTGCTATCGTTACAACAAACAATGACTTCTCCTTACTGGAAACGGCGCTGGTGCATGCCGGACTTACAACTGTCTTATCCGGCCAGGGACCCTTTACCGTGTTCGCGCCTAACAATGCTGCTTTTGTAGCGGCGGGTTTTGATACAGAGGCTAAAATCAAGGCCGTACCTGCTGAAACCCTGAAGAAAATATTACTGTATCACGTATTGAATCAAAAAGTGACTGCATCGGCAATTGCGATGGCGAGCAATACGCCTGTGAAAACGGTGAATGAAGCCAACATTTTTGTTACTAAAAACGCTTCCGGGGTATATGTCAATGGTGCAATGGTTACGCAGGCAGACCTGATGGCGAGCAATGGCGTAATACATGTGATCAATACGGTCCTGATGCCGCCCAGCGGTAATATTGTGGAAGTAGCGCAGGGCAACCCGAACTTCAGCCTGTTAGTGGCTGCTGTGTTGAGGGCCAGCCAGGGCAGCACAAATGTAGCACAGGTGTTGTCCGGTGCAGGTCCCCTGACTGTTTTTGCGCCAACCAACCAGGCATTTATCAACGCGGGCTTTGCGAACGCAGCGGCTATACAGGCAGCAGATCCTGCCGTACTTACCAGCATCCTGACTTACCATGTGGTGTCTGGCCGCGTGTTTTCCAGCGACCTCACGGAAGGAGCGAAACCTGCTACACTTAACGGTGGTACCGTAGCGATAACATTAACCGGCGGAGCGAAAGTGAAAGGCAATAAGAATACTACAGCATCAAATGTAACGGCTGCAAACATGGTTACTACAAACGGTGTAATACATGTCATAGACCAGGTATTACTTCCCTAGCCGGAAAGTGTGACGATGAATAGGCAACTGTCTGGGTTATCCGGATGGTTGCCTTTTTGTTTTTGGGTATGCAGGTTACTTATAATTCTGAGAGTGAGGTAATGTGCCGCATGTCATGGGCATAGTCAGCTTCCCATCCGCCCGGGTTCATCGGGATAAAGTTCCGTTACCTTGTCTGACTGCCAAAAGGCTTTGGTAGCTACGTCCATCATGGTCAATTTACCATTCCATCCGGCGCCTGTGTCCGGGTTCCAGATATTAGCGGCTTTCATAGGGGTATCTTTTTTCCAGATAATGGTGGGAGTGTGCCCGATAAAAACTTCAGTGAAACCGTCATGAATTTTCAGTTTAACACTTCCTGCAGGCATGCCCCTGGCAGCACTTTCGCAGGATAGTGCCTGCATCCATAGCTTCCTGTCCCAGCAAAGCTTTTCCTGTGGCTGACCATCGATTGGTTGATGCCGTTTAAAGCCCGCATGAACAAAGAGACGGCGCTCTTCATCAATGTAATATAGTTGTTGTTTCTTGGTGAAGAACTCCCGGTGAGATAATGGAACATCGTCCGGTGGTATACGAAAGCCGGAGAGGATACTTTGCATATCTACATCCTGCTGTATTAAACGCGCATAGGACAAAAGCGTAGCTTCGCCACCTTTCCAGTTTTTTGTGTGGATGCCGGTATTGAGAAATTCCTGGAAATAAATATCGTGATTGCCTTTTAGCACGACGAGGTGCTTTACTTTCAGCAGTTCTTCCACGCAGGCGTATACGCCCGTCCAACCGTCCGTAATGTCGCCCAGTTGAATAAGGGTGTCGCTATCATAATTAAAGCCGGATCTGTCCAATACCTGCTGTAAAGCGCGGTGTGCGCCGTGTATATCGCCTAATACGAATGTTCTTGCCATCTGCGCATTATTAGAATAAAAAAGGGCGATCTGCTAAGATCGCCCTTTAGTGGAGCTGGCGGGAGTCGAACCCGCGTCCAAACACATCCTCCGAAAGCTTTCTACATGTTTATTTCTGCATTGCTTTGTCGGAATCAGGCAGGGGCAAAACAAACCAACCCAATCCGTATCCGTTTAGTTTTTCATCGCATACTCACAGAAACCATATGCGCTTATCCCTCTATGGTTTGATTCGGCGGCGGGAGTCGTAGTGGGCAGCAACTCCGGCGGCTATAATGGGTGCGCTAATTTAATTAGGCAGCCATGGCGTAGTTAGATTCGCCATTTGAAATTTGGGTATTCAGATTTACGTGCTAATTATCCAACGCACGACATGCTTACACTTTCAAAGACCTATGCTGTCAAAACCGGTCAGCCCCGGGGATGCAAAGATATATAAACTTCCGGACAGTTGAAAATCACTACTGCCCGGAAGTACTTGTTTAAAACAGGTCGCGTACCCAACGCCATACGTCGAGGCCGTTGGCGAACAGCAGGAGGCCGAACAGGATTACCATACCCACGATCTGTGCATATTCCATGAATTTATCGCCAGGTTTACGGCCCGTGATAATCTCATAAATCAAAAACAGTACGTGCCCTCCATCCAGTGCGGGGATAGGTAAGATGTTCATGAATGCTAGGATGATCGACAGCAGCGCAGTTAACTGCCAGAAGCTCTGCCAGTCCCACTCAGACGGGAACAATTTGCCGATAGAGCCAAATCCGCCGAGGGACTCGGTTACTTTCACTTCTTTTGATACGAAGATCAGGCGCAGTTGCTTCACGTAGTCCACGAGTTTGCCTACCGCTTTATTAAAGCCGGCAGGGATCGCCTCGCCAAATGTGTAAGTCTTTTTAGACAGGTCGAATACTTTGGGACCACTGCGCAGAAACACGCCCAGTCTGCCTTTGGTTTCGCCGGCAGCAGGTACGGTTACCTCGCTATGCACTGTGTCGGCGCCACGCAATACGGTGATTTCTACGGTTTTGCCGGTATCCTTCATCAGCTCACGCGCCATCAGGTGCTGGTAGTCCGCAGGTTGATTGTTTACCGTCAGGACCCTGTCGCCGGGTTTCAAACCCGCTTTGGTACCTGCAAGGTTCTCGCCGTCCGTGCTGTCTACCACCGAAGGCAGGCGAATGCCGAATACTTCTCCTTTTTCTCGATCAGCTGGGCGATAAAGCCTTCCGGAATCGCAATGTTTACCTGCTGGCCATCACGATCTACCTGGATGCTTTTGGCCTCGCGGAGAATCAGCTCGCCGGGAATGCTGGCGAAGTTTTCGATAAACTTGCCGTCGACAGACAAAATTTTATCACCGTCGCGCAGACCGATGTTCTGGGCTACAGAATCAGTAGCGATACCGTATTTTACGTTTTTAGTCGGCAGGTAGGTTTCGCCCCAATGCCACAAAATCAAAGTATAAATAAGAAAACCGAGTATAAGGTTTACCGTAACTCCGCCAATCATGATGATCAGGCGTTGCCAGGCTGGTTTAGAGCGGAATTCATGCGGCTCGGGCGGTTTCGACATTTGTTCTTTGTCCATGCTCTCATCGATCATGCCCGATATTTTTACATAACCGCCCAGTGGCAGCCAGCCTATACCGTACTCGGTTTCTCCTTTCTTAAATTTGAAAAGCGAAAACCAGGGATCAAAAAACAGGTAGAACTTTTCTACTCTTGTCTTGAAAAGTTTAGCAGGGATAAAGTGTCCCATTTCGTGAAGTACTACTAATATTGACAGTGATAATATCAGCTGTCCGGCCTTCACCAGTATTTCTGTTGCCATTTATTTGTGTTAAATACCTTGTTAAGGTAATGCTTTTTGTGAATGGTTAAAGTTTGTACACGCTTTCTTAACCCATGCGGTTGATCAAAGATGCAGCGTAGTCCCGCGCCAGGGCGTCAGTATGATAATAATCCTTCAGGGAAGGTTTGGCCTGGAACGGCACTTTGGCAAGTGTTTCTTCAATTACCTCGGTCATCTGCAAAAAGCCGATGCGGTTGCGCAGGAAAGCGTTTACCACTTCTTCGTTGGCGGCGTTCATCACACAGGGGCGTTGCCGCCTGTCTTCAGCGCCTCGATGGCAATGGCCAGGTTGCGGAAGGTTTTGGTATCGGGCGCCTCAAAGGTAAGGGCCGGGTAGTTTTTAAACTGAAAACGGGGAAAAGCGTTCGGCAGCCGCTCCGGGAAACCCATTGCATACTGGATCGGCAGCTTCATGTCCGGTAAGCCCATCTGCGCTTTCATGGAACCGTCGGTAAACTGCACCATCGAGTGGATGATCGACTGCGGATGCACGATCACGTCTATCTGGTCCGGGTGCAGGTTAAACAGCCAGCGGGCTTCGATCATCTCCAGACCCTTATTCATGAGGGTAGCGGAATCGATCGTTATTTTAGCGCCCATGCTCCAGTTGGGGTGTTGCAGGGCATGATCTTTCTTTACGTTGATAAGATAGTTAGGCTTCTTGCCAAGGAACGGTCCGCCCGACGCGGTTAAAATCACTTTTTCCACGCAGTTGCCCGGCTCTCCGATCAGGCATTGAAAAATGGCGGCATGCTCCGAATCCACGGGAATGACCGGCACATTTTTGCGCCTTGCGGTCGCCATCACAATGTCGCCCGCCACTACCAGTGTTTCTTTGTTGGCCAGCGCCACCGGGGTACCTTGTTCGATGGCCGAAAGCGTAGGGGCCAGTCCGGCAAAACCGACAATGGCAGCCAGCATCATGTCAATAGTATTCCATGACGCTACTTCTACCATCGCTTTGGCGCCCGCAAATACCTTTACACCTTTGTCGAACAGTACGTCCTTCACTTCGGTGTACTTGCTTTCGTCTCCGATTACAACGGCATTGGGGCGGAACTTCAAAGCCTGCTCTATCAGCAGTTCTGAATTATTCTGCGCGGTCAGCACTTCTACTTCAAACTTTTCCGGGTGGGCGGCAATCACGTCCGGGGCTTGTTTGCCGATGGAGCCGGTAGACCCGAAAATACCAATACGTTTCTTCCTCATGGTGTGTTTATCAAAACGAGAATGGACGCTCGTTATATGGTTTGCTGTTTTAAGTTTTCCTGCCGGTGTCTTTTTATCGATGAACGCCGGTTACGTTTATATTAGAAAAGAAAGGGTGCCAGGCCTTCGGCGATTTTACGATCGTTACTAAGGCGCGGTACCTTATTCTGACCACCCAGTCTGCCGATCGATTTCATGTATTCTATAAACCCGTTTTTTTTTACCGGCCTTATTTTCAGCGTTTGCAGAATGCTGCCGGTAAGCAGGTCGTTATAATAAATGTTTTTCCGGCGCATGGCATCGTCCACCTTTTTCGCGAACGCTTCCACATTGTCCGGCGCATTTTCAAACTCCACGAACCATTCATGATAGGGCAGTTCTCCGTCGGTCTGTATGCGCGGGGCCACGGTAAATTCGGTGATCCGTACATTTTCCTGCTCGGCTACCGTCATCAGGCTGTGTTCCACTTCTTCACCAATTACGTGCTCGCCAAAGGCGGAGATGAAGTGTTTGGTACGACCGGTTACTACGAGCCTGTATGGGTTGGTCGATACAAATTTAACAGTATCGCCAATGTTATACGCCCACATACCTGCATTGCTGTTGATGATCAGGGCGTAGTTTTCGCCGACTTTCACGTCTTTAAGCGATAAGCGGGTCGGATTTTCATTAAATATCTCGCCGGCCGGCACAAATTCAAAAAAGATGCCGCTGTTGGTGTTCAGCAGTAAGCCTTCCTGGGTTTGTGTGTCCCGGAAGGCAAAAAAGCCTTCGGAGGCAGGGAATGTTTCCACGGTGTGGATCGGGCGACCGATAGCGTCGAAGAGTTTGGCCTTATAGGGCTCAAAGTTTACGCCGCCATGGGCCAGAACGCTCAGGTTCTTAAACAGTTCGCCTACCTTTTTGCCGCTGCGTTCGATCAATTCGTCGAAATACATCTGCATCCATGGTGGTATGCCGCTGATGAGCGTCATGTTCTGGTCGATGGTTTCATCCACGATTTTACCCAGCTTTGTTTCCCAGTCGTCGATGCAATTCGTTTCGTAGGAGGGCAGCTGGTTGGTACGCAGGTACTTCGGCACGTGATGGTTCACAATGCCACTGAGCCTGCCCGTGGGTATGTCCCCGATACGCTCCAGTTCGGGTGAACCCGAGAGGAAAATGAGTTTACCGTCGGCGAAGGCGGTATTGCCGGTCTCCGCCATGTAACACAGCAGCGCATTGCGGGCAGTGTCCATATGGTTGGAGATGGAATCTTTTGAAATAGGTATATACTTAACGCCGCTCGTCGTTCCGGATGTTTTGGCAAAGTAGATGGGTTGCCCCTTCCATAATACATTATGCTTGCCTTGTTTGATCCTGTCTATATATGGCCGGTACTGTTCGTAATCCCTGATGGGTACAGCCTGCTTATATTCTTCGTAGGTATTGATGGCATTAAAACCATGTTCGCTACCGAATTCAGTCTTCCTGCCAGTTTTGATCAAATCTTGCCAGATAGCTCCCTGATCTTCTACCGCCCGCATCATTTCCTTCTTGATCTTTCCTGAGATATAAGAAGCAAAAGGCTTGGCCAGCAGTGCTTTAAACTTCATGCCGCTGTAGTTTTGTTATTTAAGGTAAAAAACAAAAGTATAAAAATTGTGACGCATTGCACGGGGAGTTTAGCCTTTATTTAAATGGGGACGGTGGTATGTCGGAGCAACGATGTATTCGGGGGCCCTGGCAAACAATTACAAACAATTGTTAAAAAAATCTAAAATTGTAAAAAGTCCGTATCTTTGGTGATATTATTGTGTACTTCCACTGAACTTTTCAGCATGGGAGTACATAAAATGTAGGAAAAACTTTTGTTGATTAAAAAGTAAAGGTTACCTTTGCCGAAATTATTTTTGGATAACTATGTTCGCAGTTGTTAAAATATCAGGTCAGCAATTCAAGGTGCAAAAAGATCAGGAGATCTTTGTTCAGCAATTGAATGGCAACGTTGGAGATAAAGTAGAATTCTCTGAAGTGTTGCTGTTAAACAATGACACCCAGCTGACTGTGGGTACTGATGTAAAATCAGTGATCAAAGCAGAGATCCTCGGTCATGTACAAGGGGATAAGGTGATAGCCTTTAAAATGAAACGCCGCAAGGGTTTCAGAAAGAAGATCGGTCACCGTACCCATTTTACTAAAATCAGGATCAACGAGATTGCTTAATTATTAAAAGTTTAAAGAACCTTAGACAATGGCACATAAAAAAGGTGAAGGTAGTGTAAAGAACGGCCGCGATTCCCAAAGCAAAAGGCTGGGCGTGAAAATCTTCGGTGGTCAGGTTGCTGTAGCAGGCAACATTATCATCCGTCAGCGTGGTACAGTATACCATGCTGGTCAGAATGTTGGAATTGGTAGAGATTTTACCATTTTCGCAATGACAGATGGTGTAGTGGAATTCAGGAAAGGCCGTGAGAACAAAACTTACGTTTCTGTAAAATCATTTGACACCACTGCTCAGGCGGAAGCCTAAGTTAGTGTTTGCCATAAAGTTTTTTTAATACCCAATTTTAATTACTAACCCAAAATTCAAAAAACAATGGCAACAATTAAAAAAGCGGCTAAAAAAGCTGCGCCGAAAAAAGCTGCTGCTAAGAAAGCCGCTCCTAAAAAAGCTGCTGCTAAGAAGGCTGCTCCTAAAAAGCCGCTGCTAAGAAAGCTGCTCCTAAAAAGAAAGCTGCTCCTAAAAAAGCTGCTGCTAAGAAGGCTGCTCCTAAGAAAGCTGCTGCTAAGAAAGCTGCTCCTAAAAAAGCCGCTGCTAAGAAAGCTGCTCCTAAGAAAGCCGCTGCTAAGAAAGCTGCTCCTAAAAGGCCGCTGCTAAGAAAGCTGCTCCTAAGAAAGCCGCTGCTAAGAAAGCTGCTCCTAAAAAGGCTGCTGCTAAGAAAGCTGCTCCTAAAAAGAAAGCTGCTGCTAAGAAGGTTGCTCCTAAAGCTTCCCCTTCTACGCCTTCAGCTCCTGCAGCTCCAGCGATCTAAGATCGGAACTACAAATTCAATTTATAAAAGCCCCGGTGCATACCGGGGCTTTTCTTATTAGTATATCCCGTCAAGGGAACAAACAGTTTGCCCGGTAAGCGAAAAGCCGGATGCTGTACGCATCCGGCTTTTGTGTCGGCCGCCCACATGGGACTTTTGGCGCGAATATCTTATTTAAACAACGATAATACCCGCATCGATGTATTTTTAATGCTGAATGGGTGCGTTTCCGCCACTTCTTTTCCCCAGCCATACAAACTGTCAAAAGCATCTGTCTTCGTCATATCCATGGCCGCGCAATCACCATTACCAGGCCCCCAGCTCCGTGCAAGCCAGCCGATGCCTTTCTGCTGGCAATATTCCATGATAAAGTGATAGGGAATACAGCACATGCACTTCACTTCCATCGGTGCAAACTCGCCGATCAGCAGCATGAAATTCTTCTGGATAGATTTATCAATTGTACTGCTGATACGGCCTGTCGTAATACCCGAATCCCATATATGCCAGGAGAAGATCAGGTTCTTGTCCGGGTCGGCCTGCAGCAATGCTTCCGCACCATTGAGTAAAAGGGTTTCGTTCCGGCCCCAGCCCGCTGCATCAATCACCAGCGGTAAACCGATGCCCGCTTTGCGTAATTGTTTAATGACCGCAGCATACCTGGTGTTAAACTGCTCCTGCGTCACATGCTGATCACCCGCTTCGTTCGCGATGTTCAGCAGCAGATAGCGTTGGTATTTTTAATGACCGCCAGCACATCTTTCCGCACCCAGTAATCTGCGCATGCCTGTAGTTTGTTCCAGTCGCCGGTCGCATCGTGTAATTCAATAATGGGGATCAGTTTGTTCTTTACGGCGGCGCCGATCAATGTATCGAGCTGCGGGCCGCCCCCACCGGCAGATGTCCATACAATACGTACGGTATTGGCGCCGGTCTTCGCAATCTCCGGGAATGATTTTTCCCCGGTTTTGTCTGACCATACATTCATTTTGTTCACGCCGCGTAATACGATTTTTTCACCGCCGGGTGTATATAAAAAGCGTCCTTTTACATATAGGTGCTGGCGTATCACCGGTGGCGATAACCATCCGTTGCTTTTCATCCAGCTGGCGCAACGCTCAAACCAGCGTTCTTCCCTGCCTTTGATCTGTAAACCGAAACCATGTCCGCCCTGCTGATATAAATGCAATTCTGCCGGTACTTTATGCGCCCGGGCCGCCTCGTAAAACATGATGCTATTCTCCGGGTTCACCCCGTCATCGTCGGTAGCATGCACAAGAAAAGTGGGAGGCGTGGCCGCGGTCACCTGTTCATCATTTGAAAAGTAGGAGAGGGACGTAGCACCCGCGTTTTTTCCCAGCAGGTTCTGCGCCGATCCCTGGTGGGCATTACGCGTGAAACTGATCACGGGATAAATGAGCATCATGTAATCAGGGCGCAGACTGATATTTTCGGGGTTGCTGATAAAGGTGCTATCGAAGTGGGTGCCCGCGGTAGCCGCAAGGTGTCCGCCGGCGGAAAAGCCCGGGATACCTACACGCTGCGGATCTATATTCCATTTCTGGAAATTCTTCCGTACAATACGGATCGCCTGCTGCGCATCCTGTAACGGCGCTATCGATGGTGTTTCCTGTTTCGTTGCGTCAGGAATGCGATACTTCAATACAAAAGCCGTTACACCAATGGCATTAAATGCTTTGGCCACATCAGCGCCTTCGTGCCCGGCTGCTAAAATCGAGTAGCCGCCACCGGGACAAATGATCACCGCCGCGCCGTTGGCTTTGGACCGGGACGGTTTATAGACCGTTAAAGTGGGTTCGGATACTTTGGCAATGCGCAGGATGCCGCCGGTAGTAGCCCGCGTTTCCTCGTTTTTGCCGGGGAGGTTGCCAGGTATGGCGCCCTCGTACAACGGGGATTCGGTTTGCGCGTGCAGGGCCCGGCCCGCCAGCAACAATGAAAACAACAATAGAAAATGTTTCATCGGTAAAGCGTTTGTAGCTGAAAAATAAGTCCCGGCCGTGGATGTTAGCAGGATGAAATGAAGATAACAAAAACTTAGCTTAAACGGTAGCAGGAATAAGGGTGAGTATGCTCTTCTTCACCGGTCACGGTTTTGGCCGCACGATCGATGTGTTTTATGCTGCGTCCTTTCAATAGTTCGATGCGCATGTCACGTTCCCGGAGCTCCGTCATCTTCACGATCTGCTCCCAGCTTTGCGTGCCGCTGATATAGTCTGGCAACATCACGCGATTATAGAAAGGGAGTTTTCTTCAATCAGTTTTTATGATTTATGGTATATATTCTATTGTTTATTTTATATGAATGATGACTGACGTTACATTAAAACACAGTTTATGATCGATGTAAGCACCGCGCCCGACATTCTGCAGGCTAATGCCACCGCCACTGCCATCGGTGGTTTTGCCGTTGGGAAAGCCCGCCGGTTTAGCGCTCGCACGAGGAGTCTTACAAGTTGAATTCTTTCGCCATGGCCAACTACCTGGGAACACTGAATGCCGGCGGCGGACGGTTTAAAGCCGGCGACGAAGTGCCGGTCCGGTTTATTTTGTAGATTTATGCCTATGGAGATTTTGGTTTTTGGCAAACTGCAGGAGATTACCGGTTCGTCGCAGCTGCAATGGAACGAGGTAACTGATATGTATACACTCCGTAAACAGTTGGAGGAAAAGTATCCGCTATTAGCGGATGTATCCTATCGTGTAGCGGTGAATAAGGTACTGGCAAATGATCAGACAGTATTCGCAGCGGGAGCAGAGGTTGCTTTGTTGCCGCCGTTTTCGGGAGGTTGATGAAATAAAACAGCAACAATGAAGAACATATTTATACAAGGCGCGATCCCGGCTACGTTAGTTACCGACCAGATCCAACGCCACAGCCATATGCAGCAGATAGGTGCACACAGTATTTTCCTGGGACAGGTGCGGCGCGACGAAGGTGTAACCGCGATTGAATACACTGCTTACGAAGCAATGGCCCTTGAACAGATGCACCAGATCCGCGAGGACATCATTACTAATTATGGCCTTTCCTGCATGCATGTGTATCACAGCCCGGGTGTCGTAAAAACCGGTGAACTCTGCCTGTTCGTATTTACTTCCGCTCCCCGCAGAAAGGCCGCTATAGCGGCTTGTGAAGAGGCGGTAGAACAAATTAAAGCGAAGCTGCCTATCTGGGGCAAAGAGTTGATGGAAGACGACGCCTCGCAATGGAAACAAAATACTTAAGCGCATGATCAATATTACGCATAAACAAACCAGCCTGCGCAAAGCCATAGCACGAGCCACGCTCCGGGTATCAAAAGAGGAAACGGTAACCGCCATCAGGGAACGTAAAGTACCTAAGGGGGATGTGTTGGAATTTTCCCGTGCAGCAGGTTTGCTGGCTATCAAAAAAACAAGTGATGTTATTCCCGACTGTCATCCTCTGCCGGTAGAATACGCCGGTATTCAATACGAGATCAATGGCCTGGATGTAGTAATATCGGTGGAGGTGCATACGATCTACCGCACCGGTGTAGAAGTGGAAGCCATGCACGGCGCAGCTATCACGGCGCTGACGATGTACGACATGTTAAAGCCGATCGATAAAGGGGTATCGGTTCACCAGATTCAACTGGTAGAAAAGAAAGGAGGCAAATCAGATTTTAAAGAGAAGGATGCGGAGCTGCTGTGCGGTGTTGTCGTTTGTTCAGACAGCGTAAGCGCCGGCAAAAAGCACGATATGGCCGGTAAGGCGATAGTGGCAATATTGGAACAGCATGGGCTGTCGGCGGCGCAATATGATATTATCCCGGACGATGTGGAACAGGTACAGCAGAAGGCCCGCGAATGGCAGGCCGCCGGGTATCGGCTCGCCATTTTCTGCGGGGGACCGGTTTGTCGCCCCGCGATACCACACCGGAGGCCATCGGTCCATTGCTGGACCGTCCGATCCCCGGCATCATGGAAGCCGCGCGGAGTTATGGCCAGGAGCGTACGCCGTATGCCATGCTGTCACGCGGTGTAGCAGGTTTTATGGGCGATATGCTCGTCCTTACCCTGCCCGGTTCTACCAAAGGCGCGGAAGAAAGCATGCACGCGCTATTTCCGCAAGTATTACACCTGTTTAAAGTAGTGAAAGGCACACAACACGACCCGGCACCATGAAAGGGGTAGTGCTCTGCGGCGGCGCTAGTAGTTGACAATCCAACGCTCAACATAGGCGGCCCGCTCAAGGGCATCCTCACCGCAGATCTGGTGCTGGCTTGCGATTTCCGTGATATGCAGGCGGACGTACCAGCCCATCTCCATAAAGAAAGCAACAACCGCACTACCGTTTACGAGAACGAACCACTTTGCGGTATTTACACCGCGGCCGATCTCGCAAAGCTGGCTACAGCCACGTTAATCAAACACAGTATGAAGCATGCGCTGAGCCTCCTGTCCGTACACCGCTTACCCGTCCGACGTCCGGCGCCCCACTTTCCACAACTACAACCAAATGTAAAGGGCCGCTACCGAAGTAACAGCCCCTTTTTGTTCAGACGTGACGTGTATGCTTATTTGTTATACCGGATGGACAAATGTCCCAGCCTGCAGGCAGTAGTAGCGCCCAAAGTACCGCCGGTAGCCGCGGTGGAAGTGCCCACCGTTCTGTTGGCCACACGGATGCGGATATACAATTTCTCAAGATTGGATGCACCGGCAGGGAAGGCGATATTCACTGCTTTATAGCCGGCCACCTGCGTTAACAGGGTGCTCGTCCAGTTCGCCACATCTTCAAATGTAAAGGTGCCGGCAGTTTGCCGGTAGTTGTACCGGTGTTGGTGCTGGCCCATTCTACGACAAAGTTGCGCGGGCCGCCGATATCTGTATTGCCATCGAGTTGCAAAGAAACCGGTGTGGTGATACCCGCTGTTGAAACTTCTATAAGCCAGTATTCGCCGCGGTTGGCAGTCGTGTTCCACCAGTTTTTGCGCCCCAGCCACCATTGCTTACGGAGCCTTTGTTGGTCGTTGCTTCCTGCAACAGGCCGTTGTAGTCGTTAGTCGTATAAATGCCATTCGCGGTGAAGTCCATGGCAGCTTTCGCGCTGTGACTGATGTTGCCTGCACCTACGTCCGGTGTCATGGGATTGGCGGCAGGTGTAGGTGTGGCAGCGAATTCGGTTTTAAACCGGCTCCATTCTACCAGCGTATTGGAAAAGCTGTTGTTGCGGTCTTCCGCCAGGGCAATATCTGAACGTTGCAGGTGGCGAATCGCATAGCGGCCGATGTTGCCGCCGAAGCGGTCCATGGTTTCGTAAACAATAATACCGCTGATGTTACCGGAGCCCTGCGGCACCCGCTGCCCGTCGCGGCGGTACGCCACATCGAGGTTGGTGAGCAGGTACATGCTGTTGCCCTTAATGTCGCGGATGCTGGTGGGATAGCAATCCATACGTGCAGTATATCCCTCGTTGATGTTGGTAAACGCGCCATCCGGCACAGATATTTCCACATCCTTCAGTTTAACATAGGTGTACAGGTCGTTGTCAGTCAGGTCGGCGATGTATTTCTCTTTCGGTATGAGCGGCGTGTTGCCGGCTTCTTTAGCCATGATCTGTTTGGCTTCGATACCTGTTACGATCACACGGTCCGGGTTAGCTAAATGGTCAAGTGTAGCACCTTTCAGCCATATTTTTACCCGGTCGTTAAAGTTAAATATATTATCACCGGCGGTTTTCGTTTTGAAGTAAATACCACTGTTGCCATCTGCGCTCTGTACATATACCGCGATGGCGTTTTCTGTTTTATCCAGCACATGTTTATTGGCCGCGGTGTTCAGGTTTTTCGCAATGTTAGGATGACCTTTATCGCTCACCACGATTCCTTCCACATAAATATTTTCGGTGATAGCGCCGGTAGCAAGTAATTGCTTTACATACGCAAAGTCCTTCAGCAGGGCACCGCTGTAATCCATGCCCGGGTGCTGGCGAACGATGATCGAATCGGTAGTTGTGGTACCCAGCGCATCGAGGTAGCTCAGTTTCATGATGGCGCTGCGGGCTTCGGCGCTGCGGTTGGTGTCTGCTTTAAAGTACAGGTAGCCGTCTTTGATGCTCAGGTCAGAAAGCCAGTTCTGTTGACCTTCTGTGAGGAAACGGTAACTCACTTTCATGAGTTCCATCGGTACATTGGTATTGATCACCGTTTTAAGGCTGCCGCCGTTGGCGATGCTGATCGCGGTAGTGTCCGTGATCGCCAGTGCTGGTACCAGGCCACGCTGCTGCAGGCTGACAGAATCGGTTTTGCCATTGGCTTTCACGTACAACATCACAGCGCGCGGGA
The DNA here is from genome assembly GCF_023156195.1 of Chitinophaga sedimenti. Classification (GTDB taxonomy): domain Bacteria; phylum Bacteroidota; class Bacteroidia; order Chitinophagales; family Chitinophagaceae; genus Chitinophaga; species Chitinophaga sedimenti. The sequence goes on along the minus strand of NZ_JAKUKA010000001.1, from coordinate 3,141,994 downwards.
GGTTGCCGGTGTTATTGTCCAGTTGCACGATTACCTGGCCTTTTCCGCTGCCACGATCATTGGTAAGTCTTGCCCAGCTCACTTTTTCTGCAGGCTCCATTCGCCAGTCGCCTTCTGCGTAAACAATGATGCGTGTAGTGTCGGCATCGGCGGCTACGCGAACGATGCGCGAATCCACGGCCAGGTCGGTGCTGAAGTGACGGTCCTCCAGTTTTCTGCATCCGGCGAAAAGCACGAGCAGTAAAGCGTGTATAAAGAGAAGTTGCTTTTTCATGAAAACGTTTATTGTTTCAGTTCCATGATCACCGGGCGGTGATCAGAATACTTTTTGGTGAAATCATCATAAATAAACTGGCAGCTGATCAGCTTTTTCTCCGTGTCTTTGCTGATGTAGATATAGTCGATGCGGCTGTCGGAGGCGATCACACTTTTCTTCGTCTGTACGATCTGCAGATCGTCATACCTTCTGCCTGCATCCACGAAACCGGCATCCAGCATGGTTTGTTGCGTCTGGTAGTCGATTTGCTGTCCGTCAACGAGGTTTTCGATCTTTGGATTACGTTGTGCCGCTGCCTGCTGGCGTGCCACCTGTACGTCTGGTTTAATGCGGCTTTTATCCAAAGGCGACAGTGAGTTAAAATCACCCATGATCACCCAGTTCTTTTTATCAGGTTGAAGGGAGATATTTTTAACCACCTGCGCAATTTCCGCTCTTCTCTTTTTATACAAGTGTGGATTGAGATGCAGCACTACGATGTTATAATTTTCCACTTTCGCCATGATAAAGCCATGGGTCATGTTTTCATTGATTTTCCGGATATCCGCGATGGGGTATTTCGACGTGAGGCCGGTCGGATAACCGTTTTCTTTAACGATTACCGCGTATGGGTGGCCCCAGGTGGCAGCCAGTTCCTCCAGCGATTTCTGGGTGAAGCCATTACATTCTTCCAGCGCCAGTACATCCGGATTATGGGCTTGATCCATCGCACAAACACCTGTTTGCCCGCGGTGGTATCGGTTTTCATCCCTTCAAGGATGTTGTAACTGAGGATCACGAAAGGTTTTTGCGCCTGTGCGGAGACGGCCATTACGAGCATCGCCATCAGGCTAAAGAAATATTTCATAAGGTTTATTTATAAGTTGGATTATCTAAAATGCCGCCCGAACGCAATACTTCTTTGTCCGGGATCGGGTAGTATTCGTGGTAGGGGCGCAGGTTGGTGCGAATGATCTCGTACTCGGTGGCAGACGTTTCGCTCAGCGCCCGGAAGAAAATGCCCCAGCGCACCAGGTCCCATTTACGGCCGTATTCTCCCATCAGTTCGCGTGCGCGTTCCTGTTTTACTTCTTCAAAAAAGGCCGCTTTGCCGGGATAGGCATCCAGTTTAAACGCTTCGTTGGCACGGGTCTTCACCTCGTTCAGGCAACGCATGGCCAGGTCGGCATTGTCGGTGGCATTTGCAGATTCCGCGAGCATGAGCAACGCATCCGCGTAACGAAATACTTTCTGGTTGTTGCCATCTGCGATGTTATCCATACCGGGGCACCAGAACTTAGGCCCCATCCACGCTTTGCCGGTACCGTTGTTCGCCATCGGCCGCTTGAAGTAAGCGCCGTTATAAGTGTATGCGAGGATGATCTCCCGGCGGGGATCGGTTACATCATACAAGCTCATGAAATATTCCGTAGGCACCACAGACGTGTAGGGATTCGCTTTCGTACCCAGCTCCGGGATGTTTACGCCATCGTAGGTGCTCGTGCCGGAGGCCTTGGTGGGCGTGAAGAAACAGGCAACGTTCGTTGTCTTTTTAATCCCGCGGCAGACCAGATATACTGTACTTCAAAAATGGATTCGCCGGTGTTTTTGTTCCGGAAGTAGGTGTCCGTCAGCGAATACTGCGTCAGCTGCCCGTATATTTTCCGGATTTCCTCCATCGCATTGGTACAGGTGGTATAATCTTTTTCCCAGAGCGCCATTTTGCCAATAAGCATGTAGGCAATAGGAGCGGAGATGCGGTTCTGCGGCACATCGGCGGTACGCGCCTGCGGCAGGTGCGGCACATACTCCTGTAATTCCGCGATCAGCTTTTTACGCGTTTCGCCGGCCGGCATACGACCCAGCTTCGCGATCTTCTCGAGCGCGCCGAGACTGCCCACATTCTCCGTATAAAAAGGTACGTCGCCGAATGAGCAGGTGAGCACATAGTAGTACATTGCTCTCAGTACGATGGCTTCGCCCATCAGTGCCGGTTTACGGTCGTCACTGATCGTGGCTTTGGAAATACCTTCCAGGGCGGCGTTGCAGTACATGATGCCCGGTAACAGGCCGTCCAGATGTCGTCACCCATACCCGGGTTAGCGGGTGAGATCTCGAACTTGGCGTCCAGCTGGGCGCTGTTCAGCCATGCAAGATCCGTTACCCCTTCCAGCGGAACGATGAGGTTATGGTTAAATACATTGTTTAGCGGTGCGTAACAGCCGTTTAGCGCGGCAATGCACTGGTTCTCGGATTTGTAAAAGCCATCCGGGCTCACAAAGCTCTCCGCGTTTTCTTCCAGCAGTTTGCTGCAACCGCCCATCGCCAGCGAGGTGGCACATAATATCGTGAGTAAATATCTTCTTCCTTTCATGTTGATTAAAATTTCAGTTCTGCGCTAAAAGTGACAGTGCGGGCGGAGGGATAGGCTCCATTGTCCATACGGCGGATCGTAGAGCCATCGCTTTCGGTAGATACTTCCGGATCGTAACCATTGTAGTATTTCCACAGTACCAGGTTATTACCGCTGAAGGTCAGCGTAAGCGACTGCAGTTTGTTATGCGTGATCTTCGCCAGGTCTACCGGGTAACCAATGCTTACATTCTTCAAACGAAGGAACGACGCGTCGTGCACAAAGCGGTTGTTCGGAATGTCATCTTTGGAATCGGCGCGCGGGTAGTCAGAGTCCGGGTTGCGCACAGGATGCCGGGCGTTTACCATGTACCGGAACTGGTTGCTCAGGTAAGTGCCTGTACCCATAAACACCTCTACAGGGTTGTAAATTTTACCGCCAAGGGAATAATTGAAATAGAAAGAGAAGTTCAGTTTTTTGTAAGTAAAGTTGTTTTGTAAACCGCCATACACATAGGGGTCAGCGTTGCCCAGGTACACGAGGTCTTCGTTGTCGAGCACACCATCATGGTTCTGGTCAATGTAACGCTGGCGACCGGGTGAGTAATAACTCACGGCAGAAGAGGCATATTTTTTATCTGTTTTATCCTGGTTAATCTCTTCCTGGCTTTTCCATACACCTGCATACTCCATACCCCACAGGGCGTTCAGCGGACGGCCTTTCACATACCCGTACATCATGTATTGCGCGCCCCAGTTGTTGTTGTACACCGCGATGCGGTCAAGTCCGCCGATGTCTTCCACCATCTGTTTGTTGTGCGCGGCCGTGAGTGTGGTGCTCCAGGTAAAATCTTTCCTGCGGATGTTATCGTGTGTAACGGTCAGTTCAATGCCTTTGTTAGAAGTTTTTCCGATGTTCGCCAGTCTTGAGTTATATCCCGTTTGTGTAGGCAGTTGTACGGTCAGTAACAGGTCGCTGGTCGTGCTCTGGTACATGTCCAGCGTTACTTCAAGCCGGCGGTTAAAGAAGGCCATATCCAGTCCTGCGTTGTAAGAAGTTGTTTTCTCCCAGGTCAGGCCTTCGTTCGCAATGCGCGAAGGGTAGTAGGCTACCGGCTGCACGCCGTCGAATAAGTAACCGGTAGCGCTGGAAGTCAGCCTGGCAAGTGATTGGTAACGTGAAATGGCATCATTACCCGAAACACCTGCACTGGCGCGTAACGACAGCTCATTCACTTTTGTAGCAGTGCGCATGAAGTCTTCACGGGCAATGTTCCATTTCGCCGCGGCAGATGGGAAGAAAGCCCATTTGTTGCTCGCCGCGAAGTTAGATGCACCGTCCATGCGGCCGGTCATTGTCAGGTAGTACTTGCTGCGGTAGTTGTAGTTGACCCTTGCCAGCTGCGATAGCCGTACCTGGTTCTCGAGATAGGAACCCAACCCGATCGTTTCCTTGGATGGCACGGCGCCGAGGTCATTGGTTTCATTATCATCCACGAAATACCCGCTGGCGCTTACGTTCATGTTAGTGAACTTTTTACGTTGAAACGTGAAGCCGTAAACGGCATCCACATTATGTTTCTTCGCCCATGACTTTTTATAGGAAATGGTGTTTTCATTCAGCAGGTTGTCCACCGCGTAACTTCTTTTGTACGCATACGCGCCGGTGTTGGCATTGGCGCGGGTAGGCATGGTCGACGGTGTAAACTGGTCTTCCATGCGGCTGTAGTCGGAGTAGGAAATGGTGGATTTTACCAGGAAATCTTTAAACAGGCGCGCCTCGATGTAAGCCATAGTGCTCAGGCTTTTCTCAAGGTGGTCGTTCTTTTTCAACTCCACGTTCGCTATCGGCGAATCGAACAGTGTGCCGCTGTACCACTGGGTATTAAAATCATTCAGACTGCCATCCGGTTTGTAAGCCGCCATAGTAGGGGCCAGGAAGATGGTGGAACGGTACCACAGCGTGTTGGTGCCCACGTCCGCCAGGTTTATTTTTCGCGCGATCTGTGAATAGTTGAACCTTACCCCTGCTTTTACATACTGGTTGATGGTACGGTCGAGGTTCAGGCGCATCTGGTAGCGTTTTAAGCCGCTGTTTTCGATGATGCCCTGGTTGTTGTTGAAGTTGGTCGAAAAGTAATACTGCGTGGTTTTATCGCCGCCGGAAGCCGATAACGTGAGGTTCTGGTACGGCGCCCTACGCGTGATCTCTTTCGTCCAGTTCGTGCCTTCGCCCAGCGACAGCGGGTCGGGGAACGGGTAATCTTCAAGCGGTTTAGTTTGATTCGCTGTGCTGGAAAAATAGTAGCGGTCGTTTTGCAGTTGTGCAAACTCCGTAGCGTTCATCAGGTCGAGGTAACGTGGCAGTACGGAGTAGCCGAAATCGGTACGCAGGCTCACGTTTGTTTTGCCCAGTTTGTCGCCCCCGATTTGGTAGTGATGATGATCACACCATTGCTGCCGCGCGAACCGTAGATGGCGGTAGACGAAGCGTCTTTCAGCACATCGATAGAGGCGATGTCGGAGGGGTTCAGTTCGTTCAGGTTGGTAATGGCGTCCATTAATCCGTCTACAATAAACAGCGGCTCGTTACTCGCGGAAATGGAGCGGGTGCCGCGGATACGGATGGAGGTGCCGGCGCCGGGTTCACCGGTGGTGGATACCACTTCCGCGCCGGCGATGCGGCCCTGCAACATCTGGTCAACACGCGTTACGGGGATGTCTTTCAGGTCGGCGGGTTTCACACTGGATACCGCGCCCGTGAGGTCAATTTTATTCACCGCGCCGTAACCGATCACCACCACCTCGTTAATGCCTTTCTGGCTCTGCGCCAGTTGTACATCCAACGGGAGCCTGGCGCCTTTTAGGGGGATTAATTTCTTATCATACCCCATAAAAGAAAATACCAGTGTTTCGGTTGCCCCCGCTTTGATGGTGAATTCCCCTTTCGCATTGGTCTGCACGCCGCGGGTAGTACCTGCAACGGATACCGTTGTTCCCGGAAGGGGCGTACCCGTTTGATCAGTTACACGGCCTGTTACCGGCGGATCTTCCCTGTAAACCACCGGCGCAGGTGCATCTTCGGGTGTTGCTTTTTCTTTAATGGTGATGGTTTTCACACTGATCTCAAAATCGATGGGCTGTCCGTCCATGATCGTGTGCAGGAAATCCACCAAAGGCATGTTTTTAGCGGAAACCGTTACGGGTTTGGTTTTCTGTAGCAATGCCATGTTGTAGAAAACCACGTAACCGGTTTGCTTTTCGAGCTGGGAGAAAATCTCTTTAAAAGCAAGATTTTTCCCTGAAATGCTCACTGTTTGCGCAGCCGCCTGTACCTGCAGGAAGCAGGCGGTCAGCAGGACCAATGTCAGTTTCATTATCCTCAGTTTGTGTTTGATAGACTCATGTGGCAGGCGCTTCCTGATGGCCTGCCAGGTATTGGAATAGTTGTTGCCCGGCATAGACGTGAATGGTTTTTAGTTTGCTCCTGTGGTTGTTTTAATGCCGCTACCGGCGCCGGTGCTGGACAATAAAACCCCGATCCGCGTAATGAATGCGGTGCAGTTGCTGCTGTAAAGCTGTTTAAATGACTATGGTGTTACTGTCAGTGTTTTTCCGTCAAGCCTGAAATGCACTTTCGAAATTTCGAGGATCCTGATCACCTGTTGCAGGCTCAGGTTACGCTCCATCTTTCCGCCGAAGGCAAATGCAGGAATGTTCTTTTCATATACTACATCGATATCGTACCAACGTTCCAGTTGTTTCATAATGGTGGTGATATCTGCATTGTCGAAATTGAAGATGCCGTTTCTCCGGCCATTACCTGGCTGGTATCGGCTTTAATAATACGGATGGTGGCGGCGGGCGATATGCTGGCCTGTTCGCCCGGGCGCAATATATTCGATGTGCTTCCTGCCTGTACCTGCACGCTGCCTGTCAGCAACGTTGTTTGTATCACCGGCTCATTATCGTACGCGTTGATATTGAAGCTGGTACCCAGCACCCGTACTGCACTGCGATCGCCGGTTTTTACGGTGAAGGGCAGTTGTGCGTTCTGTGCTACTTCGAAGTAAGCCTCTCCGTTCAACGATACTGCGCGTTCATTCGTAAACTGTGTCGGGTATTGGAGCGTACTGCCGGCGTTTAACCATACCTGCGAACCATCGGGCAGTACCACATGAAATACGCGGCCGCGCGGCGTACTCAGTGTGTTATAGCCCGTCTCTGCGCCGGCATAAGTCACGGTGCCTTTCTGTAAAGTGATGCCTTTTGCTACGGGGCCCTGCTGTAAACTATCCAGCAGTACCGTTTTGCCATTGGATAACGTCAGCAGTGCACCATTAGCGGCAGGCGAAATATCTGTGCTCGCTAAGGCAGTGGCGCGTTGGGACGGCGCAGGTGCCACCGTTTTCCAGGTAGCTATGGCCATACCGGCTACAACCGCCGCTGCAGCGGCCCAGCGCACGATGGTGCGGATAGGGGCCGTACGTTTGGGTGCTACCGGCTGCGTTTGCACGATCAATGACAGTATTTCATCCGCTTTTTCCGGCGCTACTTCCAGTTCCTGCCCGGGATCGGCGACTACTTCGTCGATCAGCCGCAGCAGGTCGTCATTATGCCCCGGTTGCGCGATCAGGTCAAACAATTCCGTCTTTTCCCGGGCGCTGGCGGCGCCGGACATATACTTCCGGAAGAGCTGTTCAAAATCAGGCATACTTGCATGTCTGAGCCCCTTTTGCAGGGCATCTATAATAAGAAACTCCGCTAAAAAGAAAATGGGTCAGCGGCGGGTCAGTAAAAAAAGGTTCATAACAATTCCTTAATAAGCAGGAGGGTAGCCTGCATCCCCAGGTGTGACACACAATAGGCGCGGATCACCTGCATGGCTTCGGAAAGGTGGCGTTTGACGGTTTCGGGCGAAAGGTTCAGCTCCGTGGCGGCTTGCTCTCTCTTTAGCCCTTTCTCTTTAATAAGGCGGTATACTTTTTTCTGTTGGGGCGACAGGCGGGCGATCGCCTGGGCCAGTACCGGCGGTATTCCTTTTCCTGTAACAGGGCGTTAGGATTTTCATGGGGCAGAAAGGCTTCCTGTTCCAGCGCGGCCTCTGCTTCTTTGCGGAGGGCTATTTGCTTAAGGAGACTGAATACCCTGTTGCGCGTAACGGTAAACAGCCAGGCGGAGAAGTGCTCCAGGGTAGCCAGTTGTTCGCGTTTGAGCCAGGCTTTGAGGAACACGTCCAGTACTATTTCTTCGGAAAGCGGGGCGGATGCTGTGATCCGGAAGGCGATCGTGTACACCTTGTTACGATAGCGATGGAAAATCTCTCCGAAAGCTTTTTCGTCACCCGATGCAACGGCCTTGAGCAGTTCTTTCTCGTTATGTGCGTCCTGTTCTGCCATCCCCGTATGGATTTTGAATTGCAAATATAATAAGCACGCCAGGAAAGCAGTCAGCCCACCCCGCTGCAGATAGGAGCTGGCGGGCGTGCATAACGTGGATACCGGCGCTGTTACTGGTGCTGCGGGGAAAATGCGGGAGCGGAATTTACATAAAGTTAATATGGTGATACTGGCTCCCGGGTGTGTTTTCCTCGTTGCGACGGATCCTAAAATAGTAATATTTTTATTTAATATACGCTTCTTTCATCACCCCGTCCCGCACCATGATCACACTCCGCTCTATTACATGTTCCAGCTCCCGCACATTGCCCGGCCAGTGATACGCCATTAAATCCTTTAACACTTTAGGTTGAATCTGCGGCATGGCTCTGCCGAAACGATGGCTGAACTGCGTCACGAAATGTTCTGTCAGGGCTGGAATATCTTCCTTACGGTCGCGTAGCGCAGGCAGTTGAATAGGGAAGATGTGTAACCTGTAATACAAGTCCAGCCGGAACCTGCCGGCCGCTACTTCCTGTTCCAGGTTGCGGTTGGTGGCCGCTACCACGCGTACTGCCACCTTAATGGGAGCTTTGCCGCCCAGGCGTTCTATCTCGCGTTCCTGCAATACGCGTAACAACCGTGATTGCAATTCCAATGGCATTTCGCCTATTTCGTCGAGGAAGAGCGTGCCTTCGTGCGCCTGCTCAAATTTGCCGATGCGGCGTTCTGTAGCACCTGTAAACGCGCCTTTCTCATGCCCGAACAATTCGGAATTAATGAGGCTTTCGGGCAGCGCCGCGCAGTTTACTTTAATGAAGGGCTTGTCGCGGCGGGGCGACAACCGGTGGATGCAGTCTGCAATGCGCTCCTTGCCGGTACCGCTTTCGCCGGTAATCAATACGGAGGTGTCGAGTTCGGCTACCTGTTTCACATCGTCGAAGGCCTGTAACAGCAAGTGGTGTTTACCGATGATCTGGTCAAAACAACTGGTGCCGGTATTCGCGGCAAGCCAGCTGCCGGGGCCGGCGGGCGATTGGTGGTACTTGGCCGAAAGTAAAATGCCCAGTTCCTGTACGATATCCTGCAACAGGTTAAGGTGTTCGGTGTGATAGGCGCCGGCTTTACGGCTGAAGAAGCTCAGCATGCAATGCTGTTCCCCGCAGGGCAGCGGAATGCGTAACACGGATTGCCATTCGAAATTGTCGGACAACAACTGCAACAGCCCGTTTTGCCGTATGTCGCGCTGGTCGCAGGTGGTGGGTGTCATTTGTACGGAATCGGCGACTAATAAGCTGTTTAGCTGCTCGTCCGGCACGCCCGACAGGCGTGCCAGTACCTGCGCATCGAGCAACTGGTAATGTTGAAAGCCCGTTCGCAGGGTACCTGTTAACGTGCCGGTAGCATTGTGCGACAGCATCATGTCAAAATGTAAAAGCGATTGCAGGGCCGCCGATAATTCCTGGAGCGTTTCTGATAGGTTACTGTTGTCTGTCTGCTGACGGTGGATCAGCGTTTGCAGCGCTGCGGCCTGTTGTAAGCGGTTCGTAATATGCTGGCGATGCAGGTATAAAGCAATTTCAATCGTTACCAGTACATCCCGTGCGCGGAAAGGTTTTACCAGGAAGCCGTAGGGCTGCGTGGTTTTGGCGGCTGCCAGCACACCGGGACTGGAGTTGGCCGACAAATAAATGAATGCGATATGTTGTTCGCGCAGCTGATGCGCCAGGTCAATACCGGTTTCTTTACCGGCTAAACAGATGTCCAGCAACACGAGGGCGGGTTTTTCCTGCCGTACCAGTTCCTGCGCCTTTTTCACGGACCGTGCAATCCCGCTTACCTGGTAGCCGGCCTTCTGCAAAATAAGTTGCAGATCGCGGGCTACGATCAATTCGTCTTCTACAATCAGTATGCTGGAGGTCATTATCAAAGCTAAATATTAATCAGAAAGGCCGGATGCTTCCACAGCATCCGGCCTTTCTGAATCGATAATATGTCCAATTATTGCACTGATTTGTCCGAGCCCTTACCGGGTAAGGGAATCAAATGTAAAGCTAACATAGTAAACACCGCCGATGGCAGGCATACCGTACGCTTGTGAAGCATAGTAATTCAGCAGATTATTTGCCCCTATTTTGATATTGGTTTTCACCTTCGGTAACTGGTAGTTGACCTGTGCGTCTATGGTGGAGTAAGCGCCGATGAAACCGGGACGGTTGTCATTAAATGATCCGAACCAGTTATATCCTTCATGCCAGCGCCATGCGACGTTAAAGCCCGCATGTTTCCACAGGTTTTCGCCGCCTGCGGTTACCACTGTACGGAAGCGCGGAGTATTAAAGGCCGGAATGTTGTTAGGATTTGCATCGCGCATGTTAAACTCTGCCCAGGTACCATTGGCGCTTACACTCAGTTTATTGGTGAGCAGGTAACGTGCTTCCAGGGAAGCGCCCTGCGACGATACTTTATCGCTGCCGTTAGTGAATACTACAAATACGTGGTACTGGCGGTTCAGTAGGTTGGTGGCCGCTGCGCTGTTAATGTTCCCGTCGCTGTCTTTGATCGGCGAATCCGGTCGCACCATGCGGCTGTTGATGATGAAATCCGTGTAGTCGTTCCGGTAGTAGCTGGCGTCGAAGAACAGTTTGTCGTTAATGTTGCTGCGATAACCGATTTCCCAGGTACGCACGCGTTCGGGCGCCACGTATTTTACATTTGCCTGTTGCAGCAATTGTTTATTGGCTTCCACCGCAGCATCGCGGGTAGCGCCCTGCTGGATCGCACGGCTTACCGCTACGCCAAAGCTGTCTACACTGGTAAAGGTGTAGGAATTTTCGTACGCGTTCAGGCCTTTGCTGTTTGCCGGCGCACCGCCCATCACGGTCACGTTGCCGGAGTTGCTCATGTAAAACTGCTCGGCCGGCACGGGGCTCCGGAAACCGGTCTGGAACGATGCCCGCAGGTAATGGTTCTTCGCAAACTCGTACGTCGCGGCCACCCTGGGGGTAAATCTTCCTTTAAAATTCTGGTTCTTATCGTAGCGGATAGAGGCCAGCATATTCAAACGTTCGTTAAGCAACCGCTTACCTGCCTGTAAAAATGCACCACCCTCGTTGATGATAATGTCACCATCTTTATCATCAAACAGGGAGCCATTGGTAAACAGCTGGTAACGGCGGAAGTTGCCACCCGCTATCAGCTGCACCGGTTTAAACAGCTTGCTGAAATCATATTGTCCTTCCGCATGGAACAAACTGCTTTCCGAAAAGATACGGGCGCCTTCCGGGCCGTCTAAACGGGATAAGCGTTCTTTCTCACGCTCGAATGCGTCGCTGCCCGGCGTATACCGTCCCTGGTCGGCAAAGCCGCGCGCCGCCAGGTGATCAGCAGCTGTTACGCCAGCTACAGTGCCTTTGTAAGCGGCTTCATAGCGGGCGAACCAGGTATCGTTGGCCTGCGCTGCAGTTACCGGGTTGCCGGCCAGGTCGCGCACCCAGGTCTGGTTAATCGCCTGCGCGAGTTTGCGGGAGTTATAAGAGTGTCCTGCATTTTCTATAATGTCGTAGGCCCGGACAAAGTACTGCGGCCCCTTCAGCTCCAGTTTGTGCTGGCTCACCCGGTAGTCGTTCAGGGAATTGCGGTGACTGCCCGTTTGCGACACCGTGGCCTGCCCCAGGTTGTATTGATAGCTGAGCGTGCTGCCCTCATTTAACCGGTAGTATAGCGCGCCGTTGAGGCGAACGTTGTACACATGGTAGTCCATCAGGTCTTTTTCGGCATAACCGGTGCGGGTAACACGACCAATACCCGTAATGGTTTTGGAGATCTCGTCGCCGTAAACGTTAAGGGCATTACGCGCCGGGTTCAGGTCGCCACGCTGTGCGGGCGGGGTAAGGGCATCCACATCGTCATAGTTGCCGGCAAACCAGTCCTGCCCCGTAAAGTATGCTGCATTCAGTTTAATCGCGAATTTTTTGCCGATCGGTCCCGCGTAGCGCATGGCCAGTCGTACAGGCCCTGTGCACCCGTATTGGCGTCGTTCACGTGGTTCAAACCGGATTTGATTTGTACGCTGAGGCCGGGGTACTTAAAAGGATCTTTCGTTTGCATGGCCAGTACGCCGTTAAACGCTACCGGGCCGTACAACGCAGCTGCGGAGCCGGGAATGATCTCCACGCTTTCGATATCGAGATCGGAGGGACCAAACGTATTGCCCAGCGCGAAGTTGGTACCGGGCGGCTGGTTGTCTGCCCCGTCGATCAGTTGCAAAAAGCGCTGGTTGGAGCCCGAGGTAAAGCCACGGGTATTGATCTGCCGCAGGTTCAGGCCGCTGGCAACCATCTCCACGCCTTTGTAGTTTTGTAATCCTTCGTAAAAGTTGATGGAGGGGTTTGACGAATGGCCTTGTTATCCATTTTGTCGATGCTAAGAGGCGACTGTATCAAGCGCTCCTCGCGGCGGGTTGCCGCTACCACCACTTCGTTCATGAGCTCATCGCGATGGTCCATCCGGATATCGAGGAACTGCTGGTGGTGTACATGTAGCTGTTGCTGCCAGTAACCAATGCTGCTGGCAGTGATTACGAACGGCGCGCGTACGCCGGCCGGCAGGGTGAACAGGCCCGCACTGTCGGTGACCACGGCGCCGGAAATACCCGATACCATCACGGTAACGCCGGGCAGCAGTGCCCCGTTAATGGCGTTGGAAACCCGCCCCCGGTAAAGTGTATCCCGGGCATGTGCAGGGATTTGCACGGCAATAAAAAGGTAATAGCAAGTAGAATTGCTTTCATACAAGGTAGGGAAATGTGACTGCGATGCAGACGGTTAGTTGGTGTTTTGCTGGCTACTGTAGATAAATCTTCGCATTTAAAAGTATATAATATCTTTTATAACTGAAAGCAATATTACCGCAGTGGAATGACGACATTTACCCAAAACGAGTACAGGCGCGGCTTCCCGTGCAAAGAAAATTTTATCCTGCAAAAGCTACCGGGTGGCAGTCCTTACAACCCCATCAGCAGTGAATTGATAATGAATCTTTTATCCCGTTACGTATAGGGATCAACGTGAATTGGTTTATTTAAGCAGATACGGTTGCATGATTTTTTGCCAGATCGCATAGCCTTCCGGCTTCATGTGCAGCATGTCTTCCACGAACAACTCGGGACGGGGCTGACCGCTTGCATCCAGCATGGCATCATAGATGTTGATGAAGTGGGCTTTTTTCTGCTTTTTGAGGAAAGCGGCGATCTCTTTATTCGCAGCTTTAACAGCCTCGGTATGTTTCACGCGGCTGGGGCTTGGTTTCAGGGAAACGAAGTCGATGGTGGCGTTGGGGAGGTTTTCGCGGAGCATGCCGTACAGGGTTTTAAAGCGGTGCACTACTTCGGGCGCGCTGGCGCCGGAAGCCACATCATTTTCTCCACAGTAAATCACTACTTGTTTAGGTTGATAGGGGAGTACCACATCGTACACATAACGGATCACGTCTACCAGTGTGCTGCCACCGAAACCGCGGTTGATGATCGGGTACTCCGGGAAGTACGTCTGCACATCGCGCCAGCGGGTAAAGGAAGAGCTGCCCACGAACAGGATGGCGTTGGTTTGCGGGGCGGTAGCGGCATCCTGTTTTTTAAAGTTTACAATATCGTTCCAGAACGGAGGTGCTGCGGGAGCAGGTTTATCCCGGGCAAGAGCGAAGGTGCTGATAAATAAAAAAGCAGGGAGGCCAAAAGTTTCATAGACGTGAATGTTTATTTAGTGAGCCAAGTTTAATACAAAATCACGAGTATCTCCGTATAAAAATGACCAATGGCCTCCCTGTTATGTTAATCTTTGATGATGTTCATCAGTTCTGACAAGTGTTTTTCGTATACGCCACGGGGTGAGGTATTGTTCTTTTTGCCGATGTACGCGGCATATCCCACCACTTCTCCCATCATACCGCAGGTGCGCATTACGCGGGTGCTGCCAAATGCCACGTGCGTGTGGTGCTGATGTTACGGCCGGCCATAAACAGGTTGCTGATGTTGCGGCTGTACAGGCAGCGGTACGGGATCGTATAAGGCGCTACGCGGATGTGTTTCGTACTGGCGAAAAACTCCTGCCCCGGGAAGTACTGGTTGTTCTTCGCATCCGGGAAGTGCAGGTCAATCGTCCAGGTGGCGGTTACACAGCCATCAGGATATTGTTTGCCCTCCGGATGTCCATCTGTGTGAGTACGTGATCGCCCACAATGCGGCGGCTTTCGCGTTTGCCACCGATGTATGCCACCCAGGCCAGTTCACTTTTCGCGTATTTTTCCTTTTTATGATTTTTCAGGTAAGACCAGTTACCGTAAATCGCACGCAGGTTGTGATCGCGCAGTTGCTCGGCCTGGTAAATAGTGTTGAAGTTACCAAAGCCGGTTTCCCATTCCCAGTCGGATTTGGGTTCGTCGATGTGATACTCGTCGGAGAACTGCAGCGCCCAGGGCGTAGCCGGGAAGCTCGACTCGGTGTCTTTCGGCAGGGAAGCCCAAAGGTTGGAGGTACCCAGCGTGAAGCTGTCGGGCTTTTCTGCCGCCAACGATTCGCCCGTTTGGGCTTTGCTCTCGCGGCCAAAACGGAACTCGGCGCCGGCGAGGTAAGCCACGGTGCCATCACCGGTGCAATCGGAAAAGTAGGTGCCGGAAAAGCGGTATTCCTGTCCGCTCGGGATATCACGGCCAATCACCGCCGTAATTTTATCGCCTGTTTTTTCCACGGCATGTACGTAGGTGCTCAGGAACAGGCTGAGGTTTTTCTCTGCCTTCACGATCTGGTTTTTACGCAGGTCGCCATATTCTTTCGCATCCGGGTTGCCATTACCGGGATCGCCATTGTCCATTTCGCGTACAATGCGACCCAGTTTAGGGTATACGTTTTTGTCGATATCGCCCATCAGGTGTACGCGTACTTCGGAGCTGTTATTGCCACCGAGTACCGGCCGGTCCTGGATGAGCGCCACTTTTAAGCCAAGGCGCGCCGCGCTGATTGCCGCACAAGTACCGGCGATGCCGCCGCCTACCACGACCAGGTCGAATTTGCCAGCGTCTTTTGTGCCGGTCACACCCAGCAGTTTATTACGGAAGGCAGTTAATGCTTCGATGTTGTTCGGCGGCGTAAATTTAGCTGCGTCCGTAAACAGGATGGCGTCGCAGCGGCCGTTAAAGCCGGTGAGGTCGTGCAGGCTCAAAGCAGCTTTCGCATTTTTGATAGTTACTTCTCCACCGTCATACCATTTCCATTGATCGTTGCCGCTTTCTCCAAATACCGGTTTCAGCGTTTGCCCGTCCACGTTAATCGTAAAACGGCCCGGGCCCTTCGGGAACGGGGCCCAGTCTTTCGTACGCACCCATACACGGTACTTGCCCGTTTTCGGGAAGGTGACGGTGGTCTCCGCATCTTTTACGGGTTTACCCATACCGTGCGCCATCAGGTACGCGGAGTGGATCACGGGAAAGGATTGCTGGTCAACGACCCATCCACCTTTATTTTCAAACGATTCCGTTTCTACGAAAACATGTTGCTGGGCGAATACTCCGGCTACGTTAAAGAGTAGCAGGAACAGGCAACCCAAAAGTGTTTTTCCTTGTTTCATTAGCGCGTGTTTTTTTCGTATTGCTGTATTTTGTTTTTTACTTCGGGGGATGTTTTAAACTTCTTCAACAGGACCAGGATGGCTTCCGCATCGCCCGGACCGGGATCTTCCAGGTAGCCGGCCAGTTGCAGCAGCACTTTGCCCGGCAACTGTGATTGTCCCTTTAATGCGGCGAGCGTTAAGTTGAACTGTTCCGTATTCGATGCCGTCAGTTTTTCCGCTACTTCCCCGGCCAGCCAGGGCGTCATTTTTACGGCGGACAACTTCTTCAATATGTCATTCTGCAATGGATAAGAGGCCGACAAGTAACGCTTCCACAACCAGCGCTGCGTGGCTTCGGGTGCAAAGAATGCGGCGGATGTTTGCTGTAGGCATACCTCGCCGCAAACAGGTTGTCGCCACCAATCACGCCCCGTATGTCGCTTTCAAATCCTTTTTGTACCTGCCCTTTTTATCCAGCACTTTTTCCATCGCCCAATATTGGTAGTGATGGTTGCCCGATTGCAGGAAGCGATGCAGCAGGGCGGGACTGTTATACGTTTCCATGATCTTTCGCATCTCTTCTTTTACCGGCCCGTTAGCCAGGTGCCACAGGGTAAAACAGGTGTACACCGCGCCTTCGATCACTTCGTTCTTCAGCTTTTTAGGCGTGGCGCCGGTTTTACCATCTGCCGAATCGGCCAGGTTTTCTGTACCCGGGTTAATCAGGTCGGTGATCAGCAGCTCGCCGAAAATGGACGACTGGTTCAGCAGGATGTACTGCAGTTTCTTATAGTCATCCTCTTTAAAAGGCTTGTGGTCCATTTTGGTGAGGATCTCACCCGGTGGGAAGTCGTAGCGTTGATAATTGCCCAGCAAATCCCAGTAAAGGTTAATGTAAACGGGTTTGCATTCACCGGTGAGGCACACGGGCGTAAAGATGTTACGGTAAAAGTATTGCGGTTTGTTTTGCGCATCCAGCGCCAGCTGCAACGTAAAAGTAGTGGTATCGTTCAGCTGCACGGTATAGCTGCGTGTGCGCAGCGAGTCGCCAACATTGGCGGCCCTTGCGCACACGGCTAACAGTATCAGTATAACGATGGTCAGATGCCTCTTCATATCTATTTATAGGTCAACCAGCACGTGGCTGTACAGTCTTTATCAGCTTTCACACGCACCCATCTTGCCTGGAATCCGGCTGGGAAAGCATGTTGAAAGGTTTGTCCGGGTTCAACTTTCACTTCAAGATAAGACATCCATATGCCTGTTCCTACCGGATCTGCTTCAATGGTAAAAGTAACGGGACCAGCGGCTTTGTGCGATAATTGCAGGCTGCGGTTGTCGTAAAATCCAATGAGGTACGGATCGGACGCATCACCCGCTTTTACGGTGCTGTTCTTCCGGGGCCCGCCACGGCCAGTGGGTTTGCCCAGCTTCCATAAGTCGTCGATCACCCCGGCCCATACTGCTGCTTTTTTATCGCCGGATACGATGATGTGCTCACCTGCTTTCGCAGTGGGTTCCACACCCGTCATCACCAGCAGTCCGCGGTAAGAAGCGTAGTCGTTGATCCGGTAGTTGTGCGATGCAACAGGACGGATCTTCGCATATCCATCCGCGTTTTCCGCCGGCAATTCGTAGAACGTACCGTGACAGTTGAACAGGTCGCGCTCCGTCGCCACTTCGCGGCAAATGCGCAGCGCAGCACCATTGGTGAGTGGTGTAAATGCATCGTCTCCCATTGGCAGGCGGTAGCGGCGACCGGCATCATCAACCACCAGTACAGATGCCGCATCCACGGTTACGGCATTTTTCGGGATCGCAAAACGGTCACGGATAAAGGCGCTGGTGGTATCGTCTGTTTTCTTTACCAGTTCCATCTGCTCGTTCAGTTCATAATATCCCTGCTCAATGGCTTTGGCGCCGTTGTATTGCAGGGCGTTCATGCCCATGGTGCGGCTGTTGTGGCCGAGGCCGTAGAGCAATCCGCCGCGGGTACCAGCGGCAGTTACTTTAGACAAACCTGTGAATATCGCATTGGGAGTAGTCGTGCGCGCATCGGCCGATTTGAAGTAAAAGTGAAGGGTGGCATTCGTGTTTTTACTGCTCTTCGCCCTGATCCATTCGCCCCGGGTGTTGTTGTCGAACACCAGGTTGGCGGATTTACCGGCGGCCACTTCTACCGTTTTAATCACTTCTCCCTTATCTGTTTCAAAAGTGAATTGGGTGGCTGCATCACCGTTGTTCTGCACCCAGGCCGAGCGCACCGGCCAACCCGCAAACAGGAACGGCTCGGAATACTCGTTCGCTTTCACCTCTTCCCTGATCCAAACCGCGCCTTCCGCTGTAGCAGGACCGAGTTGATCGGGCAGCTGTAACGACGTGAACCACAGGTTGGAGTTGGATTGCCCCGGACCTTCAATATTACCTTTCGCTTTACGCTTGTTTAAGAACTCTTTTTGCGCAGAATCGTCACAACCAAATACCAGCTGATCGTTCCAGCGGGTAAAGTCGCCGATCACTTTTAAATACGCGCTGCGGGGACGGATACCAGCGGTGTTACCCGCGCTGAACGTACCCGGGAAATGCCAGAACATGCCGTGCATGGTCATTAAATATTCGGGCTGCTGTGCACTGCCGATGTTGCGGATACGCGGCCATTCTGTATTCCAGCCATGTGCGCCATCGTAACTGTGACTTGCTTTGGGCAGGCGGAAAAACTGCCAGCCACCGTTCTGGCGTAAGCCTAACAGTACCGATTTATGGTCCCAGCCCGTTGCCCAGATCGGGTCGGTAGCAGGATTTTTGTTACCCTCAATGCCGCCCGGTCCTGTTACTTCCACGAATTGGTTGCGACGTACTACTTTCCAGTTGGCGCCGTCCCATTCAGCGAGTACGCCCGACTGGATGTCATACTTCTTCTCGGCTTCTTTGGTGGGCTCCCCATTGTTGGAATAAATCATGACGCCCTGTCCCGAATACAAACCTTTGCCATGTGCGCCGGGCAGCAGGTCTTTCACCTCTGAATTGGGATCGGTGATCACCCGGCCGTTTTTGTTACGGTCGGGGTACAGTTGTTTCGGCTGCAACGTTTTTACGTCCACCTCGTAAAACCCTTCCTCCATGGTGCCATAGTAAATTTTACCGGCGGGATCGGTGAGGTGACGGGCGTTGCCGGTATGGCGGCCCTGCATGGACGTGTAAGGGATGGTACGTACATCGCCCTTGTTGTCGATCGCATAGGGGCCGATAAACAGCTGCTGGCTTTCGCCGTGGATCATGCGGTTGGCGGGTGTGCCGCCAATGCTTTCACTGCGCACGGTCTGTTGCAGCTGCGGGTTGATCTCGTATAACTTGTCGGATGAGCCGTAGGGCAGGTGCGGGCCGTAGGTAATAACCCACAGCTTGCCCGCCCAGGGAACCACGGCGCCGGTGCCGCATTCGCCTTCGTTGTTGTACATGGCAAGCTGCGGATACACACCGCTGAAGTTACGCGGTGCGGCCTTTTGAGCGGCCGCATCGCGTATTGTGAACATGGATCCCAGTAATATGATAAACGATAGTTTCTGCATGCTTAGTAATTGTCGTTTTGGTCAAGACCACTTGCCAGTACTTCGGTAGAAGGGATGGCCCAGAGGTACTGTCTTGTTTCATCAAATTTGCGGATGGCGATCTGTTTGATCAGTCCCGCAGTAAACATCGGCCCAAAGTCAGCCGTACCGTTCTCGTCGATCTGCGGCGTTTGCGGGAAGAACCAGAGGCCCGGCGCCACCACTTTCGCTCTCAGGTCGGCGGGGTCCAGCAGTCCGTAGTTAGGCTGGTTCAGCACTTTGCCGGCAATTTTCCAGCGGATGATATCCGCGTAGCGAATACCTTCCAGTGCAAACTCCATTCTTCTTTCCACCCGAACGATGCTGCGTAGTTTCGCCTGGTCGGTAGTAGTTACGGCCGGGTAGGCAGCCACGTTCGTATAGGCCACACCATACGCTCTTGCGCGTACCTGGTTAATCGCATCGAGTACGGTCTGGTCAATTTCATTCAGTTCGATTTTTGCTTCCGCATACATCAGCAGTACATCGGCATAACGAATAAGGATCTTATCCGGCTCAACCTGCCACGAATTCAGCAGCCAGTCGCCATCGATACCTTTTTTGAAAACTAGGCCGTTAAACGAGGCGTATTGCGCAATGGCGCGGGTATCGTTATTGGTTACCCTTTTACCGGTAGAGGTTTGCAGGGTAGTGGTAGAGTCGGGATGCGGTTCGTACACAAAACCCAGGTGCGCGGTGCCGAACGGAACGATGGTCGCGTTACAACGCGGATCGCGGTTATCGAACGGCTTGCGGGGATTGAACAGCGGCGATTCATCAATGGGTAATCCGTCTTTACAAAGGAAAGAACAGAATAAATCCCATGAAGGATCTTTAGCGGCCCAGCCACCTGCGTTACGCGGCACGAAGTTCTGGCAGTCGCCCTGCACTACTTTCAGTGCAATGGAGCGGGGTAAGCCGAAAATTGTTTCCTGGGAGTTCTTGGTTTTAGAAAGGAACAGGTCCGGGAAGGTGGCATGCAGTTTATACTGGTTCAGTGTAATTACAGCCTGCGCCGCATCGCGTGCCGTGGTCATATCGCCCATCTGGATGGCAATACGCGCCTTCATGGCCAGCGCGGCGCCTTTACTCGCCCTTTTCAGCTCATTGGCGGCGTAGGTAGGTTTCAGGTACAGCGCGGCAGAATCGAAATCGGCGTAAATACTTTTTAATACTTCCGCGGAACTTATCTGTTTCAGCGACAATGCCTCTTCAATGTTCAGCATTTTTTCCGTGTACACAATGTTGCCGTATTTGGCCAGCAGCCTGGAATAAAAGCAGGCACGGGCAAAGCGGGCTTCCGCGGAATAACGGTTAATCTGTTCCTGGGTTAATACACTGGCAGCACGGTTTACGCTTTCGATTACCGTATTGGCACGCGCAATCGCTTTATAGGTGTCTTTCCACCAGTTTTTAACGAAGTCCGTTTCGCCGTTAATGGTAGCGCCGGTGATAGGCGTTACCGCATCACGGTAAATGAAGTCATCCGTCCATTCGTCGCTGTCCTTTTGCCAGAACGCTTCTTTGTACAGGCCATTGAGCGACATCTCAATCTCCTGCGCATTTTTATTCCAGGTTTCGCTGGAACCATCGGAAAGTGGGTTCAGGTCGAGCGAACCGCAGGCAGAAAGACCGGCAACCAGCATGCCCGCCGTCATCAATTTATATGCAAGTTTGTTGTTGATCAGTTTCATGTGGTACTGTTTTAGAATTTAACAGATGCGCCGATTACATAGCCGGTGGTGATGGGATAAGTGAGCATGCCCATTTCCGGGTCCCATCCACGGGGATATTTGTTCAGGCTCACAGGATCTGTTACCGTGCCGTAAACACGCAGGTTCTGGATGTGTACTTTGTTTGTCCAGGTGCGTGGCAGGTTGTATCCCAGGCTAATATTTTTCAGTCGGAAATAACGGCCGTTAAACATCCAGAAGTCGGACATAGCGTAGTTATTACCGGCGGACGTATTGGTGAAGCGGGGATATTTCGCGGCCAGGTTCTGTGCCTCGGTTTTATACATGCTCCAACTGGGGCCGTCGATGATGGTAGGGAAGTTGCCGAAGTTTTCACGCAGCGGCTGTACCATATCCGGGGAGAGGCGTA
Organism: Chitinophaga sedimenti; assembly: GCF_023156195.1. Lineage (GTDB taxonomy): Bacteria > Bacteroidota > Bacteroidia > Chitinophagales > Chitinophagaceae > Chitinophaga > Chitinophaga sedimenti. The sequence continues at coordinate 3,120,714 of NZ_JAKUKA010000001.1, read as the reverse complement.
CGTTTTGTTTGCCAACACCCTGTACAAAAACGCCGAGGTCCAGGTTTTTGTAACTGAGGTTGATGGAGCCGCCATACATATAACGTGGCAGCGATCCGCCAAGCAGTACACGGTCGTACTCCGGGGAGATTTTCCCGTCCGGCACACCGTTAGGCCCGCTGATATCCCTGTACTTTACATCGCCGGCTTTTACGTTAGCGCTGGTTACGGGCGATTTGGCAACATCCGCAGCTGTCTGGAAAATGCCTTCGGATATATAGCCATACCACTCATCGAACTCACTTCCTTTTATTTTGATCTTATCACCGATGAACTCTGTACCTCCCAAATCGCCCATTTTAGAACGGAAGTCGGACAGGTTCGCGGAAACACTGTAGGAGAAATCACCCAAACGATCGTTCCAGTTGGCTGTCATTTCCCACCCTGTGGTGTACATGCGGCCGGTGTTCTGGAAAGGGTTGTCGAAGCCGATGTAATCGGGGATTTCCAGTTCCAGCAGGATGTCGCGCGTGGTTTTCTGGAAATAGTCGCCGCTCAGCCGCAGCCTGTTGTTCAGGAAGTTTACGTCCGCACCAAAGTTGTATGACTCCGTGGTTTCCCAGGAAATATCGCGGATCGCGTACTGCCATTGGGCAGCCGATTGTGCGGTTACGACCGTATTGCCCTGGTAAAACAGGGAGGAGTTTTCGAACGACAAGATTGCCTGGTAAGGATAGTTGCCCTTGATCCGCTCATTACCCAGCGAGCCCCACGAAGCGCGCACTTTCAGGAAGGATAACCATTTTGAACTGCTCTTCATGAAGTTTTCTTCCGACAGCACCCAGCCTGCGGATACGGAGGGGAATGCGCCCCAGCGGTAACCGGGTGCAAAGCGGGAGGAAGCGTCGTAACGGAGGTTACCCTGGATCAGGTATTTGTCGGCGAAGCTGTAGGCCACGCGACCAAATACTGAACGGTAAGCGTTTTCAAACGCCTTACCCGAGTTGTCGCGGAACTCCAGCGGACCAAGGTTCAGGTATGGATAGCTGCCCAGAATGTACTGACCGCGGGAAGCCCCCAGTTCTTCGTTAAATGCGCGGAAGTACTCATAGCCAGCCAGCAGGCCCAGGTCATGTTTGCCGAATTTTTTATTGTAGTTGGCGAGGAACTGCATGGTGTAACGATAGTTGTCGTTGCGAACTTCTTCCAGCTTCGTTTCGGCCAAACCTTCGAGGTATCCCGCCGTTGTACCAGGGTTGTTCCGGGCAGTGTAAGGCGCCTTGGTCTGGAAGCGCTTGATCTTATCGAAATTGAGGAAAGGAGACAGTACGGCAGATAATTTCAGCCCTTCTACCGGTGTTACGTCAATGGCTACTTTAGCGCCGGCCTGGTTGTACCATTCTTTCTTAAAGCCGCCATATTTGATCTGGCCGAACACGTTGGCGCCATCTTTACCGGAACCTACGCGACCATCCGACCATTCAGCGGCATAGATGCCCGGCATAATACCCATTTTATAAAATGGTTCGTCGCCATAACCTTCACCGGTGGTAATAGTTGGACGCGTTACCATGGTACGGCGGAAGTTGAAGTCCACCGTAGCGCTCACATATTTATTGAAGAACAGGTCATTGTTCACACGGGCAGTCACCCTTTCGTAACCACGTGGATCGTACAAACCATCTGTTTTATCATAACCGAGTGATACACGACTGCGTAGTGTTTTACCGGAGCCGGAAAGCGTGAGCAGGTGCGTCTGGCGTGGTGCGCTGTTCTTCATTATGAGGTCACGGAAATCCGTCACCGGGTACTGGTCGGGGTTTTGTTTATTGAGCGTATAGTAGTTGTCTACGAGATCTTTGGTATAAGTAGGGTACTCGTTCGCATTATTACCGTTATCGTTCCAGCGCAGTTCGTTCACCAGCTGCATGTAACGTTGCGGGTCCACGTACTGCGGCATTTTAGTGGGTTTTTCCACGCCGTACTCCACGGTGTAATCCAACGACATCTGTCCGCTTTTTGCACGTTTAGTTGTAATTACCACTACGCCGGAAGCTGCGCGGGCGCCGTAAATCGATGCGGAGGCGGCGTCTTTCAGTACGGAAATGGATTCAACGTCATTCGGATTTACAGAGTTGATGTCATCTACCGGTACGCCATCGAGAATGATCAACGGCGGTGCGGCTTCATTGCTCATGGTGGTAATACCGCGTACCCGTACCGAGGCGGTAGCACCGGGTGCATTACTGTTACGCGTTACCATTACGCCGGGCATAGAACCCTGCAGCGCCTGCGATATCTGGGTGGTTTTACGCTGGGCGATCATATCGCCGCTTACGTTGGCCACCGCGCCGGTGAGGTCACTTTTCTTTTGCGTGCCGTAACCTACGACCACGATTTCGTCTAATCCCGCATTGGCGGCTTTAGCCATGGTAATGTCCACACGGGTTTGACCGGATACCGGTATTTCCTGTTTCTCAAAACCAATATAAGAAAACACCAGTACGGCATCGTTGGGTACGCCGGGCAGCCGGTAAATACCGCTGTCGTTTGTAACCGTGGCTTTCTGCGTGTTTTTGATCACTACGGTAACGCCGGGCAGGGCCAGGCCTTCATTGTCCGTAACCTTGCCGGAAATATTGATCACCGTAGGCGCTACGCTGCCCAGTACGGGCAACATGAACACGGGCTGTTTGCGGATAGCGATGGTTTTATCGCTGATCGAAAACGCCATGCCCTGTCCGCGTAAAGAGGCCGAAAGCAATTCTTCCACACTCACCTGGTCGAGGTGCAGGGTAACGGGTTTGCTGGCTTTCAGCAACTCGTTATCGTAAAACACCACGAAACCGGTCTGTTTTTTAATGGCGGCAAATACCGTCTTCAGCTGCACGTTGGTGCCGGAGAAACTTACATTCTGCGCAACGCTGTGGGCGCTGGCTTGCAGGATGGCGACGGTAGTAAGTAATAGTGTTAACTTCATCGCTAACAAGATTTTAGTTGAACGTGGAAAACGTTGCTTAACCACATGATCCGGCCGCTGTTTCGCCTGCTCAGGTATAGGCATGGCTTTGCGGCTGCAAAAATGTTAAAGCTAATTTGCATACTTTTGCTTTGTTTGGTTGAATAATTGAACTGTCTTTGCCGATGGTTTTCAACTGCTGCCAAATGCCGCCAGGAATGTTCCCGCATTTCTGGCTTTTTTATGGGAAGCAGGGTTGGTAAGTGGATTATTTCATAACGTTTAATTTAGATGAACTACTCAGTTTTTATTTTTGCATCACAATAATTTTTCTGCCATCTATCCGGAATGCTACATTGTTTTCTTCCAGTATCTTTAATACCTCAGTAAGTGGTAAGGAGCGCTGCATGCCGCCACCAAAGCTGCGTTTGGGTATTTCGCCTTCGTATACTACTTCTACATCGTACCATTTTTCCAGTTGCCGCATCACGGTTGGCATATCGGCTTCGTTAAACTGGAAGTACCCGTTTTTCCAGGCTACCACGTCCTCTGTATTTACATTATCCGCCACGGTGATATTGCCTCCGCCGTACCTGGCCTGCTGGCCGGGACGAAGCACCGGGCTGCTGCCGCCCTGTGACTGTACAACGATGGCGCCATTGAGCAGCGTGGTTTTCATTACTGATTCATCTTCATACGCATTGATGTTGAAGCTGGTGCCGAGCACCTGTACCTTCACATCTCCCGAACGCACGCTGAACGGGTGGTCTGCATCCTTTGCCACTTCGAAATAAGCTTCCCCGGTAATGTCTACCTCGCGCTGCCCGTTGAAGTTGAGCGGGTACGTGATGGAGGAAGAGGCGTTCAGCCATATTTGTGTACCGTCTGGTAAGGTCAGCTGGTACGAGCCGCCACGCGGGGTGCGGATGGTGTTGGTGCCACTGGCTGCGGCGCCGGCTTCATACACGATTTGCCCGTTTGCGAGCTTGCGCACTTTTGCGCCGCCTTGCAGGGCCAGTACGCCGTTCGCCGCGCTGTCCAGTTCAATCACCGTTCCGTCTGCCAGGGTCAGCAGGGCTTTGTTGCCACCGGGCTGCACTTCGTTCCGGAAGCGTTGCTCCTGCGATTCCACCACCTGCACCGGCTTTTGCGGCTGCAGTTGCCAGTAGGTAACACCGCCAATGGCGAGTAACCCGGCAGCGGCGGCAGCGGGCCACCAGCGGCGTTTATGTACAGGGCGCATGACAGGCGCCGTTTCCGCGAAGATGTTGGATAAGATCCGGTCAGACATATCACCGGGCATGGGGGCATCTGGCTGGTACTCGGCCCAAACCGCCTCCAGCGACGCTTTGAGTGCATCGTCGTGTTGCGACTGACTTATGCAGTCGAACAGTTCGTGCCGTTCCTGCAGGGTGCAGGTGCCATATATATATCTTTCTACGAGATACCGGATTCTTGCTATCGGCATAATTTGTATCAGTTTAATTGCATTCCCGGTGGGTAAAACCGGCCATTTCATCTACGTGGAACAAGTGTTGTTACCAAATAGACAATTACCCGGAAGCATATAACTAGTCGCCTGAAAAATATTTTTCGGCACAGCTAAAGCATTGTGTTACAATCAGAAAAAGAAGCAGCAGAGGAAATAGGTGATATTGAGGTAGGGACCTACCTTTTTACGCAGCTGGCGTAATGCCTCCACGAGGTGGTTGTTCACGGTGGCAGGCGATATGTTGAGTGCGCGGGCAATCTCCTCGTGTTTGAGGCCTTTGTCGCGACTGAGTGTGAAAACTTCTTTCTGTTTTGGCGGCAGTTGCTGTACCGCCATTTCCAGCCGGGCGCGCGCCTCCTGGAATTGCAGTTGCGTTTCCGGCTCCGCGCCGGTAACGGGTTCCTGCAACGATGCGATGTACTGGTACTCCCGGGCGCGGCGCTTAAACGCGTTCAGCGCCTGTATTGCGCCATGCGGAACACGTAACCGCCGAAGTTGTCGATCGTGGCCAGTTCTTCGCGCTTCCGCCAGAGGCGCAGGAAAACGTCCTGGATGATGTCTTCTGTCAGTTCGGCAGAATCCGTCATCTTAAGTAAAATACCGTAAAGCTTGTCTTTGTATGCACGAAAGAGCTCCGCGAACGACCCCTGGTCGCCTTCTGCCGCGCGTTGCAGCAGCATCTGTTCTGAACGTGGTATCAGCTCCATTGCTTAAAAAGGAATCGTGGAATCGTGTCTTAGTAAAAGTAAAAAATCCACCGGAGAATATTTGTTTTTTTAAGATGCCGGTGGAGCTTACTTTTGAGCGTTCTTATGAATTTACTACAGGTTACGGACATCCGCAAGCAGGAAGGTCAGGAAGAAGTACTGAAAGGGATCAGTTTTACGCAGCAGGAGCTGCAAAGATCGCTATCGCCGGCGAATCCGGCTCGGGTAAAAGCACGCTGCTCAAAATTGTGGCCGGTTTGGGACAGGCTACCAGCGGGCAGGTGTGGTTTAATGGCAAAAAGGTGAAGGGCATTCACGAAAAGTTGATGCCGGGCCACCCGGGTATTGCCTATCTCTCACAGCACTACGAACTCCGCAATAATTATCGCGTAGAAGAAGAACTGGCATACGCCAACCTCTTTTTGACGAGGATTCCGCAGATTTATACCGCATCTGTCGCATCGATCACCTGTTGAAACGTTGGACTACCCAGCTTTCGGGAGGGGAGAAGCAACGTATTTCACTCGCGCGCCAGCTGGCCACTTCGCCAAAGCTGCTCGTGCTCGATGAGCCCTTTTCCAACCTCGACCTCGTTCATAAACAAATCCTGAAGTCTGTGATCGCCGACATCGGCGAAAAGCTCCATATCACCATCCTGCTCGTTTCGCACGACCCGCTCGACATCCTCTCGTGGGCCGACGAAGTGATGCTCGTGAAGGACGGCGCCATCGTACAACAGGCCGCGCCAGTCACCACTTACCGTCAACCTGCTACAGCATATGCCGCGGGCTTGTTCGGCCGTTACAATCTCCTGTCTGCCGCCATTTTCCCTGGCACGCAACCGCGCCTGTTCCTCCGTCCCGAGCAAATCAGTATCGTCAATGAGGGCGGTGTTAAAGCGATCGTCCAACGCGTCGACTTCATCGGCCCCGTTTTCGAGGTGGAAGTGCTCGCCGCCGGCGAACGGCTCCTGCTTCACACCAACCGTGAGGGTATTGCCGTCGGCGATGAGGTCCTGCTCGCGATCAGTGGTAACGGGCACTGGTATATGCCTGCTTAGCCTTTTACCGGCAACAGTACCCGTTTCAGCCGCCGCTGTGTCACACACTTCAACGGTAGCACGCTCCGCCAGCATATATTCTGCCACCGTAGCATTACCCGGCATGTCTAATGCCGTAATCGTTACACGCTGTGCATTGCCGGTATGGGTGGCGGTATATTCCCAGTAAGATGACTTACACTTCTTCGTTTTGCCCCTGTTCACCGCCGTGGCCGGCCCCATCTCTATCAGGTTGTCGTCCGCATCATAAATGGCGACGGTTACCGCCTCCACGCGCACATTATCCTTTGCCCATATAGTGATGGCGCTGCCTTTCACCCCGGTGTATTCATCTGTATTCACCTGCGTAATTTCCGGCGCCCCAAAGAAGTCCTTCACCGCCATGTTCTGCACGTTACACCCCGGCAGGCGAAGCTGGTAGTAAATAGCATATCGCTGCTCATCTGCTATCACTTCCGAAGCATAGGCATTGGCATCGCTGAAATCGCCCCGGGCGCGCGTTGCTGGTTAGGCGTACCCTTGCCCGGCCGCGCAACCGGTACCTTACCCACGCAGGTTTTGCCGTTGCGCTGGTAAAACACGCAGATGTCGCCGAATTTCCCCGAGGCGCCGTGCGTAAGTGCGTTCATGTATTTCTGTATCATCAGTGCTGTTTTAGTGTACATTTTTGCGGCAAAAATTGTACCATTTTAGCGTCTTTATGTTGTTCATTAACAAGTGTTTGCGTTACATTTTTGCTAATGATTTTACCCTCCCCCGGACCATCCTTATACCATCCTTCGACGATCCTTGCTAAAACGGGGGTACTTTAGTAAAAATGTACCTCCCCGAAACCATAGTAGAATTAACCATCCAGCAAGGATGCAGCCAGGGAAAAGCAAGCCTGGAGCAACCCTGGCCCTTTGCCTGCCCTTTAACTGCCCTTTCGCTGCCCTTTGCGTACGGGATTTTCAGATTTGTAGCTAAGGTTTTCGTTACGTTTGGGAGGCATGGTGCGTTCCGGGTGGTCAATGTTTTACACCGCCCCCGACAGATAACGATCATTGCCCCCGCGACCTGTGCGGCGAAAATTTATGCGCGTCGTTAGTCGCGCTGCTGAAGAGAGGAATCGGCCGCTTTCAGCTGCCAGTTGATAAAGGGTAATCTTCTTTTGGCGTTCGTGTTCCACAAACCGATCTGCAACCCGCGGTGGTCCCTGCTCGTGTTGATCAGTCCCAGCTGGAAACCGCGGCTTCTTTTACTGTTGTTATACAGGGAAATCATCGTTCCTTGCTGTACCATCGCGTAGTTCACGATCGGGGTAATGGTGAGGCCGTGCATCTCGTCCACCACCGTCATGGTGGGAGCGATGTTCAGGCCGTATATCCGCCGGCTGCCAATGTGCAGGAGCGATAGGTTAACGCCATACATTTTAGTTTCCCATTCGGGCGCGCTTTCCTGCAGGTATCGTTCGTAGCTGTAGTTGGGCTTGCCGATTTCGCCGATGTAAGGAAGGAAGAAGCCGAACAGCAGCGACATGGGATGCAGCTCTATATTCAGGCCCCGCGTGACCAGCGTGTCGCGTATGTTGTATTTGTGATTCTTCCTGTTTTCGGACAACAGGCCAAAGGCAATGCCATTGATCTCTTCCCGTCCTGCAGGGGTAAAACCAAAGAAGTAACGCCTGCGGTAAGTTTTGTCCAGCAACGCGGGATCGGGTTCGGCGCGGTTGGCAAGGGAGTCGGGCAGGTAACTGAAGGTAATGCCTTTTGCCGTTTGCACGGGGAGCTTTTCGTAATGAACTTCCTGCTGTTTGATCCACGTAACACCCGGCTGTGGCGGAATGTACGCGGAGCCGGTATCATACCCGAATGTATAGCGGTGGTGGTGCAGCAGCAGTTTGGCAGACATGCCCTTCGGGTTCAGTTGTAATTCCGTGAGGTCACCGGGCTTGAGAAAAAGGTGTCGGGCTCGTTACGGTAGGTGCCCGACAGGTTGCGGAACACCAGCGTGTTTTCGGTGATATCCAGCAGTTGCAATGGCCGGTGATAAGTGTCGCGTATTTTAGCCACGTATACCACGCCGCGGCGCAGGTAAAAGGAGTCGCGGTTAAAGTTATGCCGACGTTGCACTTTGTGTTTGAACTTCGTATCGTAGAGGTAAACGCTCATCGCGCTGTCCTGCTGCGCGTAGGATGTTAAGCCATACAGGAGAAAAAAGAGTGTAGCCGCAATGCGTGGCATAGGATAAACGGGTTTGGGTAGATGGTTAAAAGTAGGGAAAATAGCGTTAACATTGCAGCCATATTCTTTTAATCCCAAATAGTCCCCGTATGACACCTGCTACCACTATCGATGAGGTGATTTTTCAGCTTGAAAAGATTATTGAAGATTGTATGGACCGGAAGGACCGTGTTGGTTATTTCGCGGCGCTGTACCACAAAGTAACGGTCCGCGTAAAAGAAGGCATTCTCAAAAATGAGTTTGAAGATGGCCCCCGCATGGAACGCCTCGACGTGTTTTTCGCCAACCGTTACCCGGAGGCCGTGCAGCAATACCGGGCCGGACAAAAGCCCAGCGGTCCCTGGGCGGTGGCCTTTGCCGGTTGCCGTAAATGGCGGGTAGTGCTGTTGCAGCAACTACTGTTAGGTATGAATGCACACATCAACTACGACCTTGGCGTGGCCAGCGTAGATGCCAGTGGCACCAACGATTTGCAGGGATTGCGCAAAGATTTTATCAGCATCAACGATATCATCGGTTCGCTCACCTATGATGTGATGAACCGCATCAGCCGCATTTCCCCGCTATTATCACTCATGGGTTTACACGCGGCCAATGGCCAGTCGGTGCTCATCCAGTTCAGCATCGGCAATGCCCGCGACGGCGCCTGGAGTTTCGCGGAGGAGCTGCATGGCAAACAGGGCGCCGAGCGTAACGGCTGCCTCTCCGCCCGCGATACCAGCATATCCAAACTGGCCGAGGCGCTGAAAAGTCCGAAGGGGCTCATCCGCTTTACCACGTTCGTGATCTGGTTGTTCGAAAAGAAGCATCCGCGGAAGGTGATTGAGGCGTTGTATACGTACGAGAAGAAGTATTTGAGTACGAAAGCAGGGAAGCTGGAGTGATCCTTTTCCCTATCTTTAATCCATGTTCTCCCACATCAACAACTACATCACCAGGTATGCTGCCTTCGCGCCGGACGAAGTTAACCTCTTTAATTCCCTGCTCGAACAGCGGCACGTTCCCAAAAAAACGTTCCTGCTGAAAGAAGGGGAGGTGTGCCGTTTTGAAGCGTACATCAATAAGGGATGCATCCGCAGTTATTATGTGGATGAGCATGGGGCGGAGATTACCCTGCAGTTTGCCATCGAAAACTGGTGGGTGAGCGATATTGCCAGCTTTCATGAGGGCAAACCCAGTCGCATGTTCATCGAAACGCTGGAGGATTGTGAGTTGTTATTGTTGAATCCCGATACGAAAGAACAGTTGTTACAGGAGGCGCCCCGCTTCGAGCGGATGTTTCGCCTCATGGTGCAGCGGAATGTGTCGCGGCTGCAGGAGCGGTTGTTCCAGACCATTGCCACTACGGCCGAACAAAAGTACCTCGACTTCCTCGAACGGTACCCCACCATACCTCAAAGGGCGCCGCAGCACCAGATTGCCTCTTTCCTGGGCTTTTCACCGGAGTTCCTCAGCAAGGTGCGCACCCGTCTTGCTAAAAAGTAATTTCTTGAACTAGTTCAATGGCCGGGTTAACTGTAGCGGGTAGTTTTGCTATATAAACACACCAAGCTATGGAAAGAAAAGATTTTATCAGGAAAGGCCTGCTCGGTACCGGCATGTTCGTGGCCAACGCCGCCATGGGCAACGTAATCCAGAATGATGTAGACGAGTTGAAAGAGCTGGACGTAATGGGCTTTAATCATCTTCCTAACCCGGAATCCACCCTCACCGCCAATATGGTACTGCATACATCCGATACCCGCGGACATGCCAACCATGGCTGGCTGGAAAGTAAACATACCTTCAGTTTCGCGAATTATTATAATCCCGATCGTATGCACTTCGGCGTGTTGCGCGTGCTGAACGACGATTGGGTAGCCCCGGGCCGTGGATTCGACCGGCATCCGCATGACAATATGGAAATCATTTCCATTCCGCTGGAAGGTGATTTGGAACATAAAGACAGTATGGGTAACGTGGCCGTGATCAAACATGGCGACATACAGGTGATGAGCGCGGGCACGGGCATCTTTCACAGCGAATACAATAAGAACCGCGATAAGGACACGCGCTTTTTACAGATATGGCTGTTCCCCAACAAAAAGAACGTAACGCCCCGCTACGACCAGCTGACGCTGAATGTGGCCGACCGGCATAATAAACTGCAGCAGATCTTATCGCCAAACCCGAACGATGCCGGGGTATGGATTAACCAGATGCCTGGTTTCATATGGGCCGCTTCGATAAAGGCTTTACCACGAATTACAAAGTGCACAAACCCGGCAACGGTGTGTATGTATTCGTTATCAACGGCGAAGTAACGATCGATAATACCCCGCTTGGCCGCCGGGACGGGCTGGGGATCTGGGACAAAAACACCTTACAAATAACATCCGGGTCGCAGGACGCGGAGGTGCTGCTGATGGACGTGCCAATGATGATTTCCTGAGCAGTTTTTTATACATTCATCCTCGCCCGGTTATCGGGCGAGGTTATTACATTAAATCATGGAGAAAACAAATATCCTTTACATTGGCCGCAATGCGGAAATACGTGATACCGTCGTGCGCCTGTTAAACAAGCGGGAAGACTGGAATGGCGTGGGGGTGGTGCAGGACGATGAGGCGCGTGCCTTATTCGCCGATACTGCTTTTGACCTGGTGTTGTTCGGGCCGGGCATCAGTGCGGATGAAGAAGCGGCGTTGCGCGATTACTTTACCGCGCAACGGCCGGAGGTGAAGTTGGTGCAGCATTATGGTGGTGGCAGCGGGTTGTTGTTGAGCGAGGTAATGATGCGTTAGGAAAATAATTACCACCCGATCCCGTAATCCTCCCCGTGGTTGCTGCTTCCGCCCCACAAACTTCCATGTTTCCAATCGAAGAAGATAGCATTAATAGGCCCGCTCGTACGCTCCGAGAAGCTGAGTGAGTAGCCCATGCCCTTCAGTGTTTCACGGGTTTTATCCGGCGTGTTGCTGTTTAATAAAAGACTGCCGGCGCGGGGCATCCGGTCTTTCATTGCGCTGCCGCCTAATGATAACCATAACTGGTTACTGTTGATGTTGGCCGCTTCGGTGGCCTGTTGCACGGTCATATTAAACTCCACCATGTTCAGGAAAAACTGCAGCAGGTTCTGGTCCTGCGTATCGCCACCCTGTACAGCGAAAGAGAGATAAGGTTTACCATCTTTCAGCGCCATCGAAGGCGTAAGCGTTACGCGCGGCCGTTTGCCCGGCGCGATCACGTTAAACGGACTAAGTGCCGAATCCAATACAAAACTCTGTGCCCGCTGGCTCATGCCAATACCGGTATGGCCGGCAATGCAGGCCGGCACCCAGCCGCCGCTTGGGGTAATGGACACTACCCAGCCTTCCTTGTCTGCGGCCTCCACACTGGTGGTGCCGCGCCAGAGGCGGTCCTGGTAAGCCGCATCGTTCATGACCGTAATCGCGTCGTGTTTCGGTACGAAGTTGCCATCGCGTTTAGGGGCCGTGTCGCTTAGTGCGGCGTGGGCTTCCAGTAAACGGCGTAAAGGATTTTTCTTTCCTTCGAACGGGTACGGATCGCCGGGTTGCGTATTGGCATTATTGAAAGCCGTATTGATCTCCTTTGCTCTCGCTTTTGCATATTCTTTACTGAGCAATCCTTTGATGGGCATTGCTTTCGAGAACGCGGGATCACCGTAGTAAAAATCGCGGTCGGCGAACGTGAGGTTCATGGTTTGAAAAAGCGTATGAATATAGGCCGCGGAGTTGAAGCCCATGCCTTTCAGATCAAAGTTTTCGAGGATGTTGAGGCCTGTAATAACATGGGGCCTTGTGTCCATTGTTGCAGTTTGTATACCTCGATGCCTTTGTAGTTCACATGCAGTGGCTCTTCTTCCACGGGTTTCCATTTCGCGAGATCTTCCATAGTAATTAAACCACCCTGTTCCCGGCAACCGCGCACGAACTCCTTCGCAATATCTCCTTTATAGAAACGGTCGTATGCCGCCATGATCGCCTCTTTGCGGCTCTTCTTCTGCGCCAGCGCCGTTTGTTCTGCTTCTACCAGTTTGGTCAGCATAGCCAGCAGATCTTTTTGTACGAAAATTTCTCCCGCTTCCGGCGCTTCTCTTAATGCTCCCAAATGAGGAAGATATACGGCCTTGCTGTAAGGCCATTCTTTGATCAGTTTTTTATTGCGCTCGAAGCTGTTGGCGGTTTGTGCTTCTATCGGGTAACCTGCGGCCATTTCCATGGCGGGCGCCAGTACCTGTTTGAGACTCATGGTGCCATACGCTGCCAGCATATGACAGAGGCCGCCTGCGGTACCGGGCGTTACGGCTGCCAGCGGTCCATATTCCGGAGGAAAACTATACCCTTTACTTTTATAGAAAGATGGCGTAGCGCCCGTGGGTGCGACGCCCAGTGCGTTAATGGCGATGACCTTTTTGTTTTTCGGATTGTAGATGAGGGCTTGTGTTTCGCCGCCCCAGCTGAGCACGTCCCACATGGTGCAGGTAGCTGCCAGCATGCCGCAGGCGGCGTCTACGGCGTTACCGCCCTGCTGAAATATCATAGCGCCGGCGGTGGCGGCCATCGGTTTGCCGGTGATGGCCATCCAGTTTTTACCGTGCAGCGGAGGTTTTTGTGTTTGTTGCGCAATAGCGGTGGTGGCGGCGAACAGCATGGTTGCCAGGAGGAAAGTTCTCATGATTTAGATCGTTGGTAGGGGGAAGATACGGCGTTTTAGGCGGACGGGGGTGGGAAAATGACGAGTGGGTATACAAATACATATTTCAATTACATTTGCCTTACCTATGAGCTTCGAACTCTATTTCTTTCGGCCCAAATCCGCGCCATTATCAGACGACACCATCAATGCTTACCTTGATGCGAAAATCCCGTTACCACCAGGACAAACCCCGCAGGATGGCGCCTGGCACTACGGCAATATTCATACGGGCGTATACTTTTCCCTATATAGAAATCATGCGTCGGAAAAGATGCACCAGGATTACATCGGGTTCTCGGATACAGGCATCATGATGGAGCTCAACTATGTGCGCCCGGATTTCTTTGGAAGAGAAGCATTCATTTTTGTGAAACAGATGACCGACGAGCTGGGGCTATATATTAACGACCCGCGCGGGATCATCGATTATCCCGTTCCCTGCAATTCCACCCTGCTCTTCGAAGGATGGCAGCAAATGAACCGCAAGGCCAGCCTGCATTTCTTCGACGTTCATGCTACCACTTATCTTGCGCCCGAACTGTCGGATAAATTATGGGGGTTTAACGTTACCCGCCCGCTTTTGCAGGCAGAGCTAGGCAGCGCTTACTACGTACCGCAGATCATGTTGTTTAAAGACCTGCACACCCACGAGCCGATCCGCCTGGCCGCATGGCTGGCGCCGAATGCGGCCGTGTTTCCGCAAGTAGACTATGTGATCGTTAACCGCCGCGTCAAAAACTGGCTGGGTGCGGTAAAAGAAGAAACGGGCATCATTTCTTACGATCAGTTAATCATGATTTTGGGAGATTTCCTGACGCGCGTGAACGGAACGGACGCTTATGTGTTGCTGCCGCAATACGCGCCGGACGTTGCCCGGCTGATAGAGAAAATACCGCTTGATACTGCTTTTAACACGCGCATGGTATTGGCGAACATGTCGCAGGTCTCCAACTACAAACCGCTTTGATCAGGCTTTTATGCCCATTAAAAACATCGTGGTCACCGGCCATTCCATGGGCTGCAGTTCGCCGTCCTGTTTGGTGAACAGGGCTACTTTGCCTTTCCATCGGTTCTCCGCGATCCAGTCATTGGTAAACGCTTTAGAGGCCGGATGTATCTGGAAGCCGGCGGCCTTCATCTGGTCCTGCCATTCATTAAAGTCCCAGTAGCAGAAGGTTTCATGCATTTCGCTCTGCCAGTTATCGGTGTAGTCCTTGCGGCTCAGGAACTCCGACGCATCGCGGAGGCTCATTACGAAGTGATCACCCTCTACTATAAAAGGAACTTTGTAACGGAAGTCGCGGGCGAAGCGCAGGAAACGCGCCCGGGTGCTCAGTGTTTCGAGATAAGCAGAAAGCGCATGACGTTCTTCGAAGTGCCGGAAAGGATCGTCATTCACGCCATCTTCGGCATTCAGCCACACATGTACGGGTTGCTCCTTGTTGTAGGGGCCTACCACATCGCGGTTAATCCATACGCCGCCGGCGGCCAGTTCTTCATAACGGTTCCGGATAAACTTCTCCAGGTCGCCGTCGTGACCATATGAAATAATCTCATGGGTCAGCGAAGAGGTGTGTATCGTATGCATGGAATGCTTCTCGAACACCAGTCCTGTTACCGCATTCTTTTTAGAGAAGAAGACAAAAGGATTGTCGAACTCGCCGTTCACCTTCCGCTGCTGGCAAATCTCGTACAGGTAGCGCGATACCTCGATGCCGTAGAAGTCAGATTCGCGCAGCTTCTCTTCCTTACATGCCAGTTTGATCCATGAGCCCACTGCGCAACCAATATCGCCGATGCGGCCGGGTTGAATGTATGCTGCCGTGTCGTGAAATTTCATCCCGGCGATATCGTCCATCTGTCGTACGTATACGTTGTAGTCGCGGGTGTCGGTAAGGTCGCCGTCGCTGCTGATCATCGTGTCGCGGAATAACAGTTGCACCTTATCACCCTGGCGGTATTTGCGCCACACATCATACGCCGCTTTGTGCATATGCTGCCGTATGTACGGATCGTTCTGCCAGTCGTCGCTGTACGCTACTTTCTCCACGATATCCCAGGGCATAGGCTGGTGATATTTCCAGGTGCTGATATCCGCCAGCTCCGCGGGCAGAATGGTATAACCAAGATCGGCATACATCTGCAATACGGGGTGGAACAAAGCACTACGGTATTCTCCGGCGTCAGGTCAAACTGGAAGTCACTGTCGTGCCGTATGCGTTTGATCGTATAGTCGGCGAAGTTGGAGAGGTTGCCTACATCATCCACCCCGTAACTGAATACCGGTACGCTCAATGCATTACCCATGGCTTCGATGGCGATGGCGCGCAGGTAGAACGGCAGCGGATTGCGCCGCGTGCCCGAGTGGTTGGCGGATGTTACCGCGAAGATGATGGCCGTTACTGGCTCCGTATGTGGAATGGCGTGGCCAAAAGCGTCGCGCTTTGCGGCAAGGCCTTGTGATAGAATATTTTCGAGGTAAGAAAACTGGAAATTGGTGAGTAGCTGGTGCCTTCCGGGTATGAGCAGGTACATGTAAGTAAACGGTTTAAAGTAAAGATAGCCAAGATTGTTTTAAATTGCGGAGCGTATGACTGCTAATTCATCCAATATCAGGCTGGCCGTAGATGCCGTTGTATTCGGTTACTCCAAACGCGACGGCGTATCGGTGCTGCTGATCCAGCGCAAGTACCCGCCCTTTAAAAATGCTTGGGCCATTCCCGGCGGCTTCGTGCTGAACGGAGAATCTCTTGAAACCGCGGTACGTCGCGAACTGGAAGAAGAAACCGGTATCTCCGTCAATTATCTCGAGCAACTATACACCTTCGGCGAACCCTCCCGTGATCCCCGCCAGCACGTGGTATCCGTCGCTTACTTCGCCCTCGTAAAGTCTTCTAAATACGAAAAACTAAAAGCCTCCACGGACGCGGAAAACGCCCAGTGGTTCCCCATCACCGGCTTACCCAAACTGGGCTTCGACCACCAGGAAATCCTGGAGAAAGCCATCGCCCGCGTCCGCATGAAAATCCGTTACGAGCCGATCGGCTTCGAACTGCTGGACCGCACCTTTTCTTTCGCAGACCTCGAGCACCTGTACATCAGCTTCCTGGGCCGCGAAATAGACCGCCGCAATTTCGCCCGTAAAATGCAGCAGCTGGATATTCTCGAGGAGACCGGTGAGATGTCGAAAGGAGAGGGGAAGGGCCGTCCGAGTAAGATTTACCAGTTTAATAAGAAGAATTATCAGCGGAGGGTGAAGGAGGGGATTAACTTTGAGATTTAAGAGAGGGCGAGCAATGACGGGCCGGGTACACCTCATTAACCTGTGTTTGTGCCTGTAGCATCTCCAGATTGTAAAGCTGTTTTGAGTATAGTGTTAATTTGCGTCAATTAACGCAAAAAGATTTTGCGGTTAAGCTATTCTATCCTATTTTTGCGTCAAAGAAACGCAAAATGAAAACCACTGGAGTGATCATAGCAAGATTTCAAACACCCTACCTTCACGAAGGGCACCGCTACCTGATCAACGAGATCAGGGCCAAGCATAACAAGGTCGTTGTTCTCCTCGGCGTTACCCCCGTAAAAGGCAGCCGCCGTAATCCCTTCGATTTCTACACCCGCGAAAAGTTGTTGAAGCAGTTTTGCCCCGAACTTGTCGTGCTCCCGCTGAGCGATCACCCGTCAGATGCGGTATGGAGCCAGCAGCTCGACAGTTTGCTCGACTCCGTGTTTCCGCAGGAAAACTTCGTACTCTATGGCAGCCGCAGCAGCTTTGCTCCTTATTATAGCGGTCGCCTCCCGGTAGAACTGCTGCCCGAACAGGGCGATCATTCCGCCACCGCCATCCGTGACGGTTATGCGGATAAGGTGCTTGAATCGCAGGACTTCCGGATGGGCATCAACTATGCGTACCAGAACGTGTATGCGAAAGTATATCCTACCGTGGATATAGCCCTGCTGCACAATAACAAAGTATTGCTGGGCAAAAAGCATAATGCCAGTGTATGGCGCTTCCCCGGCGGGTTTACCGATCCGACCGACGAAAGCTACGAAGCGGCTGCGGCCCGCGAGCTCCGCGAGGAGTGTGGCGAACTGGAAACCACGCCGATGCAGTATATTGGATCGGTGAGGGTAGACGACTGGCGCTACCGCAGTGAAGTGGATAAAATCATCACCAGCTTTTATAAAACGAATTATACAGGCGGCGAACCTAAAGCAAGCGACGATCTCGCGGAAGTAGCCTGGTTCGATTTAACCGCCCTGCCGCAGATTACACCGGAACATGAACCGCTCGTTAAACTGCTGCTGACTAACCTGAACGTTGACTTATAAAATCTACAGCCATGAACACAAGCAATAACCTCATTTTGTTATCCGACGCCTACAAGTACTCCCACCACAAGCTGTATTATCCCGGCACCACCCGCATGTACTCCTACCTCGAAAGCCGTGGCGGCGAATTTGATGAAACCATCTTCTTCGGATTGCAATATTTCCTCAAAGAATATATCTCCGGTAAAGTCATCACCAAAGAAAAGATAGATGCCGCTGAACAGTTCCTGTTAAAGGTGTTTGGCAGAAACGATGTATTCGACCGCAGCCGTTTCGATTACATCCTGGAGAAGTACGACGGCAAACTCCCCATCCGCATCAAAGCCGTTCCGGAAGGTACAGCCGTTCCCGTGAGTAACGTGCTGATGACTATCGAAAACACCGATGACAACTGTTACTGGCTCCCCAACTTCCTCGAAACGTTGTTGCTCCAGGTGTGGTACCCCATCACGGTAGCCACCTTAAGCCGGGAAGTCCGCAAGCTGGTAGCGGAAAACTTCCGCGAAACCGCCGATACGGATATGATCGACTTTGTGCTGAACGACTTCGGTCTGCGTGGGGTAAGTTCCATGGAGAGCGCGGGACTGGGCGGCGCGGCGCACCTGCTCAACTTCCTGGGGAGCGATAATATCGTAGGTTCTTTACTGGCGCAACAATACTACGGAACGGATAAGGTATATGGCCTGTCCATCCCCGCCACCGAGCACTCCATCTGTACCCTGCGCGGGGAAGAAGGGGAGCTGGAGGTGTTCAGGCATGTGCTGGAAACCTTCCCGACCGGCACCGTGGCCTGCGTATCCGATTCTTACGATATTTTCCGGGCCTGTGCCGAGTACTGGGGCGGTGAACTCAAAGAGCTGGTGCTAAGCCGCCAGGGAACACTGGTGATTCGTCCCGATAGCGGCGACCCGGTATTTACGCTGCTGCGGGTGTTCGATATCCTGTTCGCGAAGTTTGGCTACACCATCAACAGTAAAGGATTTAAAGTATTACCGCCCCAGGTGCGCGTGATCCAGGGCGACGGGGTAAATCTCCACAGCATCCGTGGCATCTACGACGCGTTGAAAATCAACCGGATCAGTGCAGAGAACCTGGTGTTGGGCATGGGTGGGGCACTGTTGCAGAAAGTGGACAGGGATACCCAGAAATTCGCCTTTAAATGCTCTTACGCCGTGGTTAACGGGGAGGAAGTGGATGTGCAGAAGAACCCGACGGAGCTGAACGGGCACGGACAGCTGATCAAATCCTTTAAAAAGTCAAAAGCCGGTCGCCTGAAACTGGTACAAACCGGGGTAGGGTACAAAACGGTACGGGAGGAGGAATTGCCCGAACTGGCCGACCAGCTGGTGACGGTGTTCGAAAACGGGGAATTGTTACAGGATATCCGTTACGAAACCATTCGCGAACGTGCCGCTCGCTAAGGCACAGCTTTTGATAATCCAATTGTAAAAATTCACAATGGAAAAACGGGTTATCGGTATAATTCTTACCTTTGCGGGCGCAATCGGCCTGATACTGGCCGCATTGAATTTTGTGAATGGCGGGAGTGAGACCAAAAATGTGAAAGAAATCATCATTTACGCTCTGCTCGGCGCAATATTTTTCTTTGCCGGCATCGGATTAATCAGAAATACACGAGACCGGCCATCCTGAGACAGAGAATGAGAATACACTTTTTTAAGAGAATGGAGAAGACAACGGAGAGCGTCAAGAAATCAACTTTTCGGAACTACAACTTACTTTTTGAAGAGCTGGTACTGACTGCGTGGGGGTATCCGGCACCAATGCCGACCCTTTCAAATTAGGTGATGCCAACACATTAGACCTCGTTTACAACGATTTAAACAATGACCAGGGTCATGATGTTAAATTCGCTTTATCGACGGCTTTAAGGAAAGTAGCAGCGGAACATGCCGATAAGCAAAGGGCTTACGAAGACCTGATGAATTTAAACACCCGGGTATGGAAGGCGAAAACGTATTCCGACTTCTGCTTTATCCTGCAGGATGTGAAGAGCGCGTTCACCAATTTAAGCATGACGATCCTGAATTAATTTTAACAATTCGTTTGGTGAATATTTCCTAAATTAGATTTCATTCACCAAAAAAAGGAGGTATTCATGGAATCTACAGCATATTCATGGAAGCCTTCGGTTAGTATCGCCTAACCGGGCTCAGTCCATCAAAATATCTGGAGGCGCATTAAGGCGCCAAATCCATCCCGGCTTGCCCGCGGATGGATTTTTTTATGCCGCTACGTTCATCACAAAAATGTGCAGGTTGTTTAATACTGATATTATCTTCCGCCCGGATTGATATGATCTAAACGATTTTGCATGAACCTGAAACCACTCGCTTTTCTCCTGCTCCTGGCTACAACGGCCAGTGCACAGAAATCCCTGGTCCAATACGCCAGCACTTTGCAGGGTACGAATTCCGAATTCGCCCTCAGTTACGGAAACACACATCCATCTACCTGCCTGCCCTTTGGCATGCATGCCTGGTCGCCACAAACCGGTAAAAACGGCAACGGCTGGAAGTACCAGTACAAAGCCAATACGATCCGCGGTTTCCAGCAAACGCACCAGTGCAGTCCATGGACGCTCGACTATGCCGTGTTCTCTCTTTTCCCGGAAACCGGTGAGCTGGTGGTAAATGAAGATAAACGCGCCAGCAAATTCAGTCATGATAACGAAACGGCGCATCCGCATTATTACAAAGTCACTTTCGATAATAAGATCACCACAGAAATAGCGCCCACCGAAAGGGGCGCGCACCTGCGCTTCAGTTTCCCGTCGGGGCAGGCCGCATTTTTAGTGTTGGATGGATATGATAAGCTGAGCGGCGTGACCATCGATCCGAAACAGCGCCGCATTACAGGTTGGGTGAATAACGGCCGTTACATCCCTAAAAACTTCCGCAATTACTTTGTGCTCACGTTCGATCAGCCCTTTGAAGATTACGGCGCCTGGGACAATGTGAGCAACGAGGTAAAGACGCGGCAGTCCAGCCACGAAGGTAAAGGCGCGGGCGCCTATATCCGCTTTAAAAAAGGCGCAAAGGTGCAGGTGAAAGTGGCATCATCCTATATCAGCGATGAACAGGCGCAGCGTACGCTGGAGCAGGAACTGAAAGGGAATTTCGATGCTACGAAAGCAGCTGCCGAAAAACATGGAACACCCTGTTCGGCCGCGTATCCGTAGAAGGAAGCGAGGAAGATAAAGCGACTTTCTATTCCTGCCTGTTCCGCGCCAACCTCTTCTCCCACCAGTTTTTTGAATATGGGGCAGATGGAAAGCCTTACTACTATAGTCCCTACGATGGACAGGTACATAACGGTTATATGTACACGGACAATGGCTTTTGGGACACGTTCCGCGCACAGTTTCCTTTAAATACCATCCTGCATCCCGAAATGGAAGGCCGCTATATGCAGGCGCTGCTCGATGCGCAGGCACAGTGCGGCTGGTTTCCTGCGTGGTCGTTTCCCGGCGAGGGCGGTAGTATGGTGGGCAATCACGCGATCTCCCTGTTAACAGACGCCTGGGTAAAAGGCATCCGCACCTTCGACCCGAAAAAGCACTGGAAGCCTACTGGCACGAGGCATCTAATAAAGGTCCATGGGGCCCGGCCAACGGTCGCGAAGGCTGGAAGGACTACTACCAATTGGGCTACGTATCGTTCCCCGGTCCTTACGGCGCGGTATCCGAAACGCTGGAGTATGCCTACGACGACTTCTGCGCGTACAACCTGGCGAAAATGACGAACCAGCCCTTTTACGAACAACTGTTCGCCCGCCAGATGTACAATTACCGCAACGTATATGATTCCGTATCCGGCTTTATGCGCCCCCGCAAAGCAGATGGCAGCTGGTATGGCCCCTTTGATCCGTTCGAATGGGGTGGCCCTTACGTAGAAGGCAACGCCTGGCACTGGCTGTGGTCTGTTTTCCACGACACCCGGGGGCTTGTTGATCTCGTGGGGGAGAAGAACGTTTCGCCGCCCGCCTCGACTCGGTGTTCTCACTTTCCGATTCTGTGAACGTGGGTTCCTACAAAGGCATGATCCATGAAATGAAGGAAATGGTGGTGGCAGGCCTGGGGCAGTATGCACATGGCAACCAGCCCATTCAACATATGATTTACCTGTATAACTACGTGCGGCAGCCCTGGAAAGCCCAGTACCATGTACGGAACGTAATGGCCAAAGTGTACAGCGCAGGCCCCAATGGCTACCCGGGCGACGAAGACCAGGGACAAACATCTTCCTGGTATGTATTGAGCGCACTGGGACTATATAGCGTTTGTCCGGTACCGACCAGTACGTGATTGGCAGCCCTGTTTTTAGCAAAGCGGGCATCAGCCTGGAGAACGGCAAAAAGTTTGTAATAGAAGCGGTGAATAACAGTAAGAAGAACGTGTATATTCAGTCGGCCACCCTGAACGGCGCGCCATATACTAAACATTACATTACGCACGGCGATATCACGGCAGGCGGAAAACTGGTGTTGCAGATGGGGCCGGAACCGAATACCAGCAGGGGATTGGCGGAATCGGACAAGCCGTTTTCGCTGACAAAGGCAACTGGATTTTGACCACTTACGGCTAAAATTATATCTTGCAGTCAATAGTAACAGAAATTATGGATCAGAAACAGTTTTGGCAGGTCATTGAATCCGCCTGGGACGAGCACCCCGAGGCTAAAGCATTGCGCACGAAAGCGCTGGAGGAAAACGATGTGGAAGATATCATCACCCTTGGCGACGAGGTAGCCGATAATATTGCCGACGCGTTAACAGAGAAATTGTACGAACTGGAAAAAGAGGAGCTGGAAGGATTTATCCTGAATATGGAAGAACGCCTGCACCACATCGACCGCCGCGACATCCGGGCACGCACCGATGGTTCTGACGATGGTTTCCTGTACTGCCGCTGCTTTATTGTAGGCATGGGCGAAGCATACTATAACAAAGCCGACAAAGATCCGGAAATATTGTATTCAGACGTAGAGGCAGAAGGCATCGGGTTTTTAGCCTACGGTGTATATGCAGACCGCTACGATATGGACTTTGAACGCAACTCACAACATAACATTGCATCCGGCTCCAATAAAGCCGGCTGGAAGAAAAAATAAATGACGAACTGCTTTGCCACCCCGGCAAAGCAGTTTTGTTTTACCCCTATCAGATTTGTGATACCTCCCCATCAGTTGTATTATTTCAGGAATACTATAAACTACTTCAACTTTGTAAAGCATAAATGAATAGCCATGGATCTGAAATTAAAAGGAAAAACCGCCTTTGTGAGCGGTTCCACACAGGGAATTGGATTTGCGATCGCCAGGCAGTTGCTGGAAGAAGGCGCTATCGTGACCATTAACGGCAGGAAACAGGAGCGGGTAGACGAATCGGTAGCACGACTGAAAGAACTGGTGCATGGCGCCAGTGTAAACGGTATTGCGGCAGACTTTTCCCGCAGGGAAGATGTGAGCAAATTGATCGCACAGCTGCCGGATGTAGACATCCCGGTGAACAACGCCGGTATATTTGAACCCAAAGCCTTTACGGATATTACGGACGAAGAGTGGTTGCGTTTCTACGAAGTGAATGTGCTGAGCGGCATCCGCCTGGCGCGCCATTACTTTCCTAAAATGATAGGTAAAAACTGGGGACGCATCATCTTTATTTCCAGCGAATCGGCCATCCACATACCGGAAGAAATGATTCATTACGGCATGACCAAAACAGCACAACTAGCGGTAAGCAGGGGACTGGCCGAGCTGACGAAAAATACGGGTGTAACGGTCAACTCCGTGTTACCCGGACCTACCCGCTCCGAAGGTGTGGAGGAATTTATCAAACAACTGGCGGAAACCCAGGGGCAAACGAAGGAGCAGGCGGAAGCCGACTTCTTTAAAACCGCGAGGCCCGGCTCACTGATCCAGCGTTTTGCCGATGTGAACGAGATCGCCAGCCTGGTGACCTATGTGGCGAGCCCGTTATCCGCGGCCACCAATGGCGCGGCGCTTCGGGCCGACGGCGGACTGGTGCGGTCTATCATCTAAATTTGCCTGCATTGATAAAAATAGTAACGGCAGGCGGTATCGCCTGCCGTTACTATTTTCCAACTTATCGACACATTCTGGCGATCCGTCTACATCCCGTTCGCCGCCATGCGCGGAAGTACTACTTTCACCCAAGCAATATGTTTAGATAAGTTGTTTATACCAAACAAGGAAACAGCCCCGTCAATTTCTATTGACGGGTTTTTTTGTATAATTTAAGTATACAATATACTAGATGTTAATTCTACTAGGGTCGCTGAATAGCCCCAAAAATACATTTGGTTTCCACACCTGTTAGCAACTTTTAAAGGCTCCTCACATCTACTCTTCTTAAATTTGTTAGATAATGATAAATACCCCGTCCCCAAAAGTCGAGGTTATAGATATAAAGTTTGTAGAGATATGTATTCTGTGAGGTTGTAATAGCAATGTTATTATGTTCTTCGGACTCCGCTGTTACAATTCGCAAAAACTGTCGATAAAAATTAGCCCCATTAGAGGCGCCTGGCTATTTGTTAATGATTTGGACAATATGGATTTGCCGACTATATTTGCCGAACCATACGAACTAGTAGTGTTAAACTTCGATAACTAAAATGTTTTAGGAGTATGGCTCACTAGAAGAAAAAAATTAAAGCCCGGTGTCTGTCTAAACGCCTGGGCTTTTAAATTTTTGCAAAGAGTGCAAACACCTAAGCCACCAGGGTGTAAGTTGGTGGCAACAGTTTTCACTACAATTGATGTTCGTATGGTAATGAACAACAATGAATGTCCTTGCAATTGCGCAGAGGGTTGGGTGTTTACGCCTTACATAACCACGAAAAGTGGTAAAAGGGTTTGGCATCCTGAGGGAAAGAAGTACAAATTCCCTTGTCGCTGCTGCAATAAATAGGAAGGACAATTGAGGAGTTCCACATGCCTTAGACAAGTAGTGACGTCGTTAGTAATAGAGGACGACCGGTGACGTCGGAGCCGGAATACCGACAGTTTAAACCAAAGCTTAGCCTCTGGCAGGGTGCCTCCTGACCAGGGGCTTTGTTATTTAACTTTGCAAAGGTCGAAATTGTTATCTCAAAATGCAAACCTAGAACACTCAACAGGAAATTAAATTACAGTTTCATGATATTTTTAGAATTGTTAACATCTGTATCGCTATGGTTTATTTTAAATAATTAATCACCGGCTGATTTCACAAGTTAATCTTATCATGGATAAAAGACATGCTTATTCAAATCATGTTTTTATCCACCTAGATGTGCTTATTACCGATGTTCAATTGCTGTTCGGCCAGCTTCGCGAGTTTTCCCTGCGGCAGTGCGAGGAAGAAGGTGGTGCCTTCGTTGGGGGCGGTTTCGTACCAGAGCCTGCCGTGCAGCAGTTCTGTGAGTTCTTTACACAACATCAATCCTAAACCAATACCTTTTTCATTATTGGTGCCGTAGGTAGAGCGGGAGTTCAGCGTGAATAATTTTGCTTCCTGCTCCAGCGTCATACCAATGCCATTGTCTTTAACACGCAGCAGGCATTCGCCTTCTTTGTTGATGGTGTTAATTTCTATTAAACCGCCTTCGGGCGTAAATTTGATAGCGTTGTTAATGAGATTGCGCACGATCAGTTCCAACATGTTGAGGTCCGTGCGCACGATCATGTTCGGATCAATTTCCGTAATGATCCGGCAATTCTTTTTTGCGGGCAAGGAGGGATTGCACGCTCAGTACCCTTTCCACCAGGTTATTGATGTGCACTTCGGTAAAGTTGAAGTTTACCCCCGATATCTGGCTTTTGGACCAGGTGAGCAGGTTGCTCAGCATATTGGCGGTATTGCGCGTCATGATGAGCAATCCTTCCGCAAGTTTCTTCTGATCGGCTTCGGGCAGGTCAAATTCAGCCAGCAGTTCCAGGGAGCTGAGGATGGAATGCAACGGACTTTGCAGGTCGTGCGAGATGATGGAAAACAGCTTGTCTTTCTTATGGTTCAGTTCATCCAGGTTCGTGTTCTGGTGAACAATATGTTTGTTCTGTAGGGCAATCTTATCGGCCCGTTCTTCCGCTGTTTGCTTTTCCTTTTCCCAGTTGTTGCGCAGGTAGTTCGTGATGAGGTATACGCAGATCAGTGTAACAAGATAACTGCTGAGGATATCGATGTAACGCTCCTGGCGATTGTTGTAATTATCGGGGATGAGGTGCGGGTAGAGATATTCCACCGTCAGCATCATTGCTGGCAGGGCCAGGTGCAGTACGGCCCAGAGGTAATGTGTGCGGCGCGGTGTAAATGCAACGAGTAAATTGAATGTAAGGAAAAACAGCAGCATAATCGGGCCCAGGCTGCCGGAGTTATAATAAAATGTAACGCCGAGCACCGGGTAACTGGCCGCGATGTAGGCCACTGTACCAAACTTATATCGTTTCTGAAAACGCGAGCAGTAGTAAAAGATACATTGCAGCAAGAGCAGTACCATAATGGCAACCGACACCTCCCGCAACCCGATAGCCAGGTTGAAGGGGAGCAGGATACAGAGGATCAGTAGTGTCAATATGCTGATCGAGTTGAAGGCCCTGTTTTGTCGGGAAAATTCACTGCTGTCGCCAATCAGCTGATTCCACGTAGGTAATCGGGATGGTAGTTTCGCCAAATACTTTCTTTTTATAGAGATGACACAAAGTTCTTGTATTTTGCGATAGGATAGTGTAACACTAATGTGTGAGGTCGTGCCGCTATTGTGTTAAATTATAATGATCTAGGTATGGAAAAGGGACTGTTGGGCCGCGTTGGCGGTACTTTGAAAAAGGTTGGACTGGATACGTTTGTGCTGTTGCTGGTGGCAATGATATTATTAGCGAAGTTATTTCCGCAGCCCGGTACGGGCGACGGGCCCCGCAGTTGCCTGCCATTGCGGGGTATGGTGTATCGCTCATTTTCTTCTTTTACGGACTGCGGTTAAGTCCCGCCAAGTTAAAGGCCGGCCTGGGGAACTGGAAACTGCACCTGGTCGTGCAACTCAGCACGTTCCTGTTGTTCCCGCTGATCGTGCTGGCCGTGCGCCCGCTGTTCATGTCGGGCGGCAACGAACTTACCTGGCTGAGTATTTATTTCTTGGCGGCGCTGCCGTCTACCGTTTCTTCCTCGGTGGTGATGGTGTCTATCGCCAATGGTAATATGCCGGCTGCTATTTTTAACGCCAGTATTTCCAGCCTGATGGGGGTGTTTTTAACGCCGTTGCTCATGTCGCTGGTAACGGCCACTTCCGGTGGCGGCGATATGGACCTGGGTGCTATTATGGGCAAATTATGCTTGCAGGTATTGCTGCCCGTAGTACTGGGCCTCCTGCTTAACGGCCGTTTCGGCGCTTTCGCTGAAAAACATAAAACTACGCTCAGGCAGATGGACCAGGCCGTGATCCTGATGATCGTATACACCGCCTTTTGTGAGAGTTTTGAGAATGGTGTGTTTAATGGCTTCAAAGCGTTGGACATCGTATTAATAGGCCTGGGAATGGTATTACTCTTCTTTGTCGCCTTTGGGTTAATTACCCTGCTTTGTAACTTATTGCGCTTTAACCGGGAAGACCGTATAACGGCGGTATTCTGTGGTTCTAAAAAGTCGTTGATACACGGTACCGTCATGTCGAAGGTATTATTTGCCCACACGCCGGATGTAATTGGCATTATGTTACTACCGTTGATGTTATACCACGCCTTACAGATCATTTTCGCCAGCGCCATTGCCCAGCGTATGGGGCGCAAAGCCTTGGCTGCACAAGGTTAAGCCTGCTCAGGCATGTGATTTGTTTACAAGATGCGGTATGAAACAAATACTGACCATATCGCTTGGCCTTGTTTTACTGGCCGCCTGCAACAACAGCAGCACGAAAAGAGATCCGGGTGCAAAGGAATCTATTGTACCCCGTAACACCGCTATCACACCGGCAAATGCCTATAATGATATTTTCCTCGACAGTATGGCGATGGAAAAGTACATCGGTACCGCCAAGCTGAACGATACCGTCGCCAATGCGATGAGAAGTTTCTACAATGCGCGCAATTACCAGTTTGCCTGGTTTTCGTCGCATGGGCTGGCCGAACAGGCGCTCGGGTTCCGCAGTTTATACGACTACAGTAAGGACAGTACAGAAAGCAAAGCCCTTGAAGCCAAACTGGACGATCTCGTGGGAGAGGACAGCATTGGTGTAAGTCCAACCGATGCGGGTTTTATTAAAACCGAATTACAGCTCACACAACGGTTATTACAATACGCCGAAAAGACTTTCGAAGATGAGAATATCCGCCGCGAGCAGCTGGCATATTTCATCCCCATCAGCAAAAATAAAATACTTACCATGGCCGATAGCATCCTGGCGGATAAAGATAACCGCCGGTATGCCCGCAGCAATGAAAACTATGGCCAGTTAAAGGAACAGCTGCAACGTTACCGTGAAATTGCGCAGAAAGGCGGTTGGCCAGCTGTGGAAGCCGCGCCGAAAAAGCGCTTCAAAAAAGGTGACCAGGTGTGGAGATACAGCAGATCCGCAAACGTTTGTCCGTTACCGGTGAACTGCCTGCTGCCGACACCTCCGCTTTGTTCGACGACGCCCTGGAAAGTGCGGTGAAGGTATTCCAGCAACGACATGGTTACAGCGGCAGCGGTGTGATCAGCGATACACTCATCCGCCAGATGAACGTGCCGGTACTTACCCGCATCCAGCAATTGCTGATCAACATGGAGCGCGTACGCTGGCTGCCCGTTAGCCCCGAAGGGCGACTAATCGTGGTAAACATTCCCGAGTTTATGTTGCATGCGACCAACAACGGTAAAAAGGAATTTGATATGCCGGTTGTAGTAGGGAAGGAGGGCCACAGCACCGTGAGCTTCTATGGCGACATGAATAACGTAGTATTCAGTCCCTACTGGAACGTTCCCGCGAGTATTGTGCGTAAGGAAATACTGCCCGCACAGGGCCGCAACGCCAATTATCTAGCCAATAATAATATGGAAGTAACCGGCGAACGCAATGGCTTACCGGTAGTACGTCAGAAACCCGGCCCCAAAAACTCGCTGGGACAGGTAAAGTTTCTCTTCCCCAACAGTTTCAACATCTACTTCCATGATACTCCGGCGAAAGATCTTTTTAAACGCGACAACCGTGCCTACAGTCACGGCTGTATCCGCCTCAGCGACCCGGTAAAAATGGCAAATTATGTGTTGCAGGATAACGGCGACTGGACCGCGGAAAAGATTGACAGCGCGATGAATGCCGGCAAAGAAAAATGGGTGAAGATCAAGGATCCGCTGCCGGTAATGATCACCTACTACACCGCCTGGGTGGACGAGAACAAGACTTTACATTTCAGGGACGATATTTACGGTCACGACAACGTAGTGGCGAAGAAGATGTTCGAAGACCCGCAAGGGGAGTAGGAACGCCTAAAAATAGCGGACGCGGTCCTGCAAATAGCCGGACCGCGCCTCCTTTAATAGCAAACCTGCTGCTACACTAATTTGGAAAAATTTATCAATTTGGATTTAGCCAGGTAACCTTTGTCGCGGCTGTATACAAACAGGCAGGACCCGTTGCTGATGGCTGAAATTACTTTCTTGTGTACGGCGGTAGGAATGGCGGGGCAACCCAGGCTGCGGCCAATGTAACCCTGGCTCTGCACCAGGCCTTCATTCACATAATCGGCGCAATGCATCACGATACCGCGCGACAGGGCGTTATCGTTAAAACCCTTTTCCTCACCGTTCAGGCGCAGCGAATAGCCATGTTCACCGGAGTAAGTGTTGCCGGTCACATAAAAGCCAAGGCTGCTTTTAAAGCTGTTGGGCGCATTGGAAAAGGAGGTGGCGTCGCCCTTCCCGGAATTTCTGCCGTGCGATACCGGGGTATTGAACAACAGTTTGCCATTTTCCAGGTCAATCACGAACAGGCGTTTTTTGCTGGAAGGCAGGCTGAAATCCACGATAGACAGTACGCCGTCGTTCTGGATTTTACCTTTCGCCGAGTTGCTCGTAGCCGGCCAGCGCATAATCGAAGGCCTCTTTGGACAAACCCGCAGAATCCAGCGAAAGTTGATCGTACAATGCCGCCATGGCGGACGCACGGGTGGTAACGGTGGTCGTTGTTTTAGTGGTTGTAGCTACAGCAGCGGATCTATTACCGTTGGAAGGTAAATGAGTAGCAACTACTAAAGTGGCAAGTGTGGCAGCAAAGATGGTCGGTTTGATTTTACGCAGGTTCAACTTCATGCAATAACAGATTGTTTGGTTAAAATTACGATACGGTTCTCTCTAAACTCCTGCTATTGCTTAAATATTGTTCCACAGGACGTTACAGCAGCGTTTTGGGCTATTTCTTAACAGTTTGGTGACGTTCATCTTAAAGAAATGTTAAAGAAAGTGCCTCCCTGTCAGTAAGTGTGACAATCATGCACTCAGCCGTGCCTGCCTATCTGACATCCTTTCGTCGTACACTGCAACCGCATCCCGCAACTAATCATTTTTTGGCCCGCGCTATCGAAATATTATCCTTTTCCTTCCTCTTATCCCAATTTTTGGCGAAATCTGCTTTAAACAGCCTACATTATGCCCCTATAACCAGCATCTAAATAGTATGTATAAAAATCTAATCCTTGCCTGCTTTGCCTGCGGCGCTTTGTTACAGGCGACCGCCCAGTCTAAACCAGAACCGAAACCCGAAGCGGGCGCCTCGCGCAGCCTTGATCTCGACCGCACCGTGATCACTACCAACAGCGTGGCGATTAAGGGCGTAAATGTGCCTTACAGGGCCGTTACAGGCACCATTCCCGTGTGGGATAATGAGAACAAGCCTATCGCAGGCGTATTTTTCACTTATTATGAAAGAACGGATGTAAAAGATAAAGACAGCCGTCCGCTCGTGATCTCCTTCAACGGCGGCCCCGGCACTTCCGCGGTATGGATGGAGATCGGTTATACCGGTCCCCGCATCCTGAAAGTAGACGACGAGGGGTATCCTATACAGCCTTATGGCATGAAGGACAACCCGAATTCCATCCTGGACGTGGCCGATATACTGTACGTAGATCCTGTGAACACCGGCTTTTCGCGCATGGCCAATAAGGACGTTGACCGCGGCCAGTTTTTCGGCGTGAACGAAGACATTCGTTATCTCGCGGAATGGATCAATACGTTTGTAAGCCGCTACAAGCGCTGGGCTTCTCCGAAGTTCCTGATCGGCGAAAGCTACGGCACCACCCGCGTATCCGGTCTCGCATTGGAACTGCAGAACGCGCAGTGGATGTATCTCAATGGCGTGGTGCTGGTGTCGCCTACAGAACTGGGCATCGAGCGTTCCGGCCCGGTAGAGGCGGCGCTGCGTATTCCTTATTTCGCGGCCACGGCATGGTATCATAAAAACAGGCGCCCGATCTGCAAAGCAAAGACCTGGAGCAGATGTTGCCCGAAGTGGAGGCTTTCACCATAAACGAACTGATCCCGGCCATCGCCAAAGGTCATACGCTCGAGGAGGCAAAGAAAAAGAACTTGCAGCTAAGATGGCACGTTATACCGGTCTGAAGGAAAGCGTAGTATTGCAGTTTAACCTGAATATCCCGTACGACTTCTTCTGGAAAGAGCTGCTGCGTGACCAGAGCTTCACCGTAGGGCGCCTCGATTCGCGCTACCGCGGCATCGACCGGCAGGATGCGGGGAGAGCCCGGATTACAATGCTGAACTCACTTCGTGGTTGCATTCTTTTACACCGGCCATCAACATGTATTTAAGAGATGAGCTGAACTATAAGACGGATATGAAATATTACATGTTCGGCCCGGTACATCCCTGGAACCGCAGCGGTGACCGCACCGCGGAAAATCTGCGCCAGGCCATGGCCCAGAACCCTTACCTGCACCTGCTGGTACAGTCGGGGTACTACGACGGCGCCTGCGATTATTTCAACGCGAAATACAACCTCTGGCAAATGGACCCATCCGGTAAACTGAAGGACCGTATGTCCTGGGAAGGCTACCGCAGCGGACACATGATGTACCTGCGTAAAGACGACCTGGTATCGAGCAACGAGAACCTCCGCAACTTTATAAAAAGGCGATCCCGAAACCGGGAACACCTGCGAAATATTAAAATAAAAAAGCCCGGCTGCCGGGGCTTTTTTATACTGGAAATATCATTTCAAACACAGCCCCTTCGCCCGGCGCTCCCCTGGCTATAATCACACCGCCATGGTTTTCCACGATCTTTTTACAAAGTGCCAGCCCGATGCCTGTTCCTTTATACCGCTGTTTATCATTCAACCGCTGGAAGATCACGAATATCTGTTCGGCATATTGTTGCTCAAACCCGATCCCGTTATCCGCAAACATCACTTTCACGTAATTCCTGGCCGCATCCAGCTGTGGATATAAGGCCACCTCTCCGGCAGTAACCGGCATGGACCGCAGGCTGATGACAGGCTGCTCCTTATCCGCAAACTTCAGCGCATTGTTCAGCAGGTTGGCAAACAATTGCTGCAATTGAGAAGGGATACCCTGTATCACCGGTAATCCCGATTGACGGACCACCGCTTTCTTCTGCTCGATCAACAGGTCAAAATCGGAAGTAACATGTTGCAGGGTTTTGTTCAGGTCTACGCTCACCAGTTGTTCCGGTGAGTTGCTCAGCCGGCTGTAGTGCAATACATCGCGTATGAGCGACGACATGCGGCGGGCCGATTCATGTATCTTTTCAAAGTATTTGTCTGCAATGGTTTTATCTTCCAGGTGATCTTTCAACAGCTCGGAGAAGACCTGTATTTTACGCAAAGGCTCCTGCAGGTCATGGCTGGCGATGTAAGCAAACTGCTCCAGCTCGTGGTTCGATTTGGTGAGCTGCACATTGGACTGGCGCAGTTCTTCGGTACGTTCCGTTACCGCGCGTTCGAGTTCTTCCGCACTACTTTGCGCCAGCTGTCTCGCCCTTACCAGGTCAGTAATATCCTGCGTCATCACGATAATATGTGTGATGTTTCCCTGTTCATCCGCCACGGGCTCATATACCGCGTTGTAATAAGCATTGTGCAGGAACATATCGCGCTGGTAAGTGATCATGCGCTCCGTTTCTACCACCCGTTTCCCGGTATGGAATACATCGCGCAGCTTCAGGTAAGGCGACTGCTCGCTGATTTCCGGGAATACTTCTATCAGCTTTTTATAACGTACTTTTCATGTGTACGGTTCCAGAAGTCGAGCATCTTGTCGTTCGCCAGTTCAATATATAATTCTGGTCCGCGGAAAATGGCCACGGGAAAAGGCGTATGGGAAAACAGGTTGCGAAGGTGTTGCTCTGTTTCCCGTCGTGTTGCCGCTATTTTAATCTGCGCCTTGATGCGGGCCTGCAGCTCGCGGGCCGAGAAAGGTTTTACGACGTAATCATCTGCGCCGATATCATAACCCTCGATACGGGCTTCTTCACCCGCGCGGGCAGAGAGGAGGATAACGGGTAATGCCGCCGTGGCAGGGTTTCCTTTTATCTTGTGCAGCAGTTCAATGCCGTCCATAACGGGCATCATGATATCGGACAATACCAGGTCCGGCGTTTCTTTTGCGATCAGCTCCAGCGCCTGTTCGCCGTTTGCTGCTACCGTTACGCGGTAGCCTTTCTGGAGCAGCCGGCTGATGTAATCGCGCATGTCCACGTTGTCGTCGACCACCAATATATGGGCGGGGGTGCCTTGTTGTTTTTCTTCGACGGGTTCAGCTCTCTCAGTGCCGGTAAGGCTCAATACTTCCTGCAGGTACATGTCCGGCAAAATGGATTCGTAGTCGCTGGCGGCCGTTTCTGCGATATGGCTGTCCGGCAGATGGGCGCGGCCTAACGGCAGGCGAACGGTAAACACGCTGCCTTCGCCTTCTTTACTGTTTACGTCAATTACTCCCTGGTGAAAACTTACTAATTCTTTTACCAGTGACAAACCGATGCCGGTACCTTCATGCGTACGCCCGTTCGCGTTCTGTATGCGGTGGAAACGTTCGAACATGCGTGGCAGCTCCGCTTCCGGGATGCCGATGCCCGTATCTGCTACCTTCAATACAGCCTGTGCGCCATCTGCTTCCAGCGAAACAGAGATGCGTCCTCTGAGGGTATATTTAAAAGCGTTCGATAATAGGTTTAATACGATCTTTTCCCACATCTGCTTATCAACGTATGCAGCCTGTGGCAGTGGTGCGCAACGCACCTCGTACTCCATGCCCGCATGTTCTACCGCAGCCCGGAAACTGCCGGCCAGGTCGGTGGTGAACTGTGATAAGTCTACCGGCGCGAATACCGCCTGCAACCGGTCCGATTCAATGCGGCTGAAGTCGAGCAGGGTATTCACCAAACGCAGCAGCCGCAAAGCGTTGCGGTGCGTGGAGGCAATGTTGGCGCGGTGTTGTTCCGGCAGTAATTGCTGCGGATCGTTCAATAATTCTTCGAGGGGACCTAACATCAATGTCAGCGGTGTCCGGAATTCGTGACTGATGTTGCTAAAGAAGGTTGTTTTAGCGCGGTCTAGTTCCAGCAGTGCTTCCGTCCGTTTGCGTTCTTCTTCGAACGTGCGCACATTCACAAGACTCGACGCGACCTGGTCGGCCACGAGTTTAAAAAAGCCAATATACCTTTCATCTGCCTGCCGGAAAGGACTAAGTCCCACGACCAGCGCAGCGAAGGGTAACTTTTGGCCGGCCTGCTGTACCGGCATAATCAATACCTTGTCCGGGCTTCTCTTCCAGAAACTGCCGGCAGGCAAAGGGCCGAATACTGCTGGTAAATCAGTTTTAATGATGTGCGTATGCTCCCTGCACATGTCGGCCAATCCCCATACGTCGGGCAGCTGCTCGCTTAGTCTTAGCTGCGTTGGCATCATACCCGCAGTTAGCTCCGTTGAGGTTTTTCCGGCGAGGTGTGCTACTGTGCATTCATTTTCAAAACGATAGATGGCTGCAAAGGGAAAGTCCTGTGGGTTTTGTTCCAATGCAGCTAACGTACGTTCATAAGTTTCTGCTTCGGTTTTTGCCTCCATGGTGCGGTTGCTGATTTCGCGAAGCGTGCGCATCTGCCGGTCGCCGGTAATGCGTTCGGTATCGTCCGAATTGGCGCAGATGATGCCCTGTGGCTGGCCATCATCGCCGGGCACGGGGCTGTAGGAAAAGGTGTAATAAGTTTCTTCGGGGTAGCCGTTGCGCTCCATGATAAGCAGTAATGCTTCATCATAGGTGCCTATATTTTTCCTGAGCGCCGTTTCTGCGCGGGGCCCAGACTCGTCCCATATCTCCGCCCACACCTGTCTGGCTGGTTGTCCCAGCGCATCGGGATGCTTACCGCCTACGATGGCTTTGTAAGCATCATTATAAAGATTGATCAGATCGGGCCCCCACCATACGAACATGGGTTGCGAGGACGTGAGGATGATGCGGACGCAGGTGCGAAGGCTCTGTGGCCAGGTATCTACTGGTCCCAGTGGGGTTGCCGACCAGTCTTTTCCGCGGATTAACTCGCCCAGTTCGCCGCCGCCGGTCAGGAAGCCCGGGATTGTCTGTTCGTTAGTGGTCATATTGACTAAGAGGGCTTTTTATATAGATTAATGACTTGTTCCGTGCGTTCAGACAATAGTTTGATGCTGGGGGCTTTTACAACATAATCCACCGCGCCGAGTGCTTTCGTTTCCTCCACATCATGCGATTCGGAGGAAGTGGAATAGATGATAAACGGTACGTTCGAAAGATGTTCCAGTTTTTTCATCTCGCGTAATAATTGTTTGCCCTGCATGCGTGGCATGTTCAGGTCAAGGAAAATGAAGTCGGGCAGAAAGTTCGCATCGGCCGACAGTTCCTTCAGCGCTTCAATGGCATCGTCGTAGGCGATGCAATGTACCTGTTTGTTCAAACGCTGCATGGCCATCGAAAAAAATTCGAGAGGTCATCGGCATCATCATCGATTAGCAGGCAGGTTAGTTGTCTCAAAGCTTTAAATGGTTTTCTTGTTATCGCCAAAAATAAAGGGCATTGTGGTATTTGTTCTACAAATATTTCCACAAGTCAATTCCCAACAATAAAAAGTAAATCACTTCATGGTTGGCTACAGTGCTGATAACGCATAGCGCCTACGCAACCATAACATATTCTATACCGGTTTCTGCTGAAATACAAAGGCAGCCCCGGCCGGGACTGCCTTTGTACAGTGTATGATGACCCCGTTGTGCTAAACGGTTTCTTCGAAAAGCTCCGGGAAGTTAGTGAAGAGATATTGATAAACGTCGCGTTTAAGAATGTGATCTTCCGGAATTTCCTCATCGATCATGTTGTAGCAGTGTACGCCGATCTTTTTGGCTTCTTCGCGGTCGCCCATTTCGAGGGTAACTTCGGAAAGGCTCCAGAAGTGCACACTGGTTTCGATGGGCGATACTTCTTCCTGTGCAAAGTCGGAGGCCAGTGTTTTTTTGATGAGCTCCAGTGCGGCAGGGTAATGCTGCAGTTTACGCTCGATCATGGCCAGCTGGTAGTAACTTTTGCCAAGCGAAGGATGTGTGTCTTCGTAGTGCGTTTTTTCGATCCCGATGTTTTGCTCAATAGCTGTTTTTGCGGCCTGGAGGTTGCCCAATTCATCTTCTGTAAGTGACAGGTGATAATAAAGGTTGGCGGTGCGCAGGTCGTTTTCGCCGTAACGGGCGATGATGCCGGGCAGGCTTTTTTCCACCAGCATTTTGGCGGCGGTGAAGTTACCAAGGTTATTTTCCACTGCCGACAGGTGATAGTAGATGTCGGACAAGTCCCGGGGCTGGCTGGAAGCAGATTCGAGTTCCAGTGCTTTGTACATCGTGGTACGGGCCGCTTCCAGGTTGTCCAGTGCCTTTTCCATGAGCCCGAGATTAAAATAATCATTGGCCAGGGAGGCTTCCGTGGGTGAGCTGTCCTCTTTCAGGTGGATGGCTTTGCGGAGGAATACAGCTGCTTCTTCCAGGTTGCCCATCTCCACTTCCAGGTTGGCCGCGTTAAAAAGTGCGCTGATCGTTGCGGTGTCGTTTTGCATCAGTAGTAGGTTTGAATAAAGCGGGTTTGTAACAACATGATGAAGTTACGAAATGCTGTCCGCTTAAGTTTATACAGGTTGAATAAATTATCCAGCCGCACAGTTTATGCCAGAATTTGCTTGCTGCTGCGTGTAAACCGCAAAAATAGACGATAAACGGATTTTAACACGTTTGTTATAATCTGATAAGATATAGTAAATTAATTAATGCTTAGTTTTGCCGCATAAACCTCATCAACAATATGAAACATTTTCCGACTGCAATGCTCCTGCTGCTGGCCGCGTCCCTGGCCCCGCAGCGCTCTTCTGCCCAAAAAATCAAACTCGTAAGTGGCGACATCGCCGCCTTTAAAAACATCGACACCCTCAACACGACCTTTACGTACGACGGTTTACAGGTAGGCAAAGAGGGCGATGAGCAGCACTACATCGACAAGAAAAAGCGGAATACAATAAAAAAGAAGCCGGTAAGGGCGATGCCTGGAAAAAGCCTGGAAAGACGACCGCAGCTCCCGCTATGAGCCCAAGTTCAACGAATTGTTCTCCAAACACTTCGATCACCCGGCCGGTAACTATAAAAGGGCAAAGTACACGATGATCGTGCATACTACGTTCATTGAGCCTGGTTTTAATGTAGGCGTCATGCGTAAATCCGCCCGCATCGATACAGAAATTACCCTGGTAGACGCGTCTAACAAAGAGCTGGTAAAGTTCACGGTAGACAACACCCCGGTGGCGATGCGATGGGTGTTGACTTTGACTCGGGCTGGCGTATTTCTGAAGCGTATGCTCTCACCGGTAAAGCGCTCGCTAAATTTATCAGCAAAAAGTAGATTAATATTTTTAAGTAGATTTGATTACTGAGCTCCGTGCCCTCCCGTTACACCGGGAAAGGCACGGAGTTATTTTTTACGACTATATTTGCCGCTAAATGCAATTTGGAGGCCGGGGAAATATGCAATCTGTGTTAACGCTGCTCAAGCAACATTTCGGGTACGAGAATTTCCGTCATAACCAACAGGCGATCGTGGAGAACGTGATGGACGGAAAGGATACGGTGGTGCTGATGCCTACGGGTGGCGGTAAGTCTATTTGTTACCAGTTGCCGGCCCTCGCCTTTAAGGGTGTCACCATCGTGGTGTCGCCGCTCATTGCATTGATGAAGGACCAGGTAGACGCCCTGAAAGCGAACGGTATCCCCGCCGCCTTCCTCAACTCCACGCTCAGTATGGCAGAGCAGCAGGAAGTATCGCAACACCTGCGTAACAAAACCATTAAACTATTATACGTGGCGCCGGAGCGGCTGCTCGGCGATGGCAAATTTATGCAGTACCTGCAAACGCTGGACGTGTCGCTGTTCGCTATAGACGAAGCACATTGTATCAGCCAATGGGGCCACGATTTTCGTCCGGAGTACCTCGGGCTGGGACAACTGAAACAATTTTTCCCCAATACACCGGTGATCGCGCTGACGGCTACGGCTGATTCACTCACCAAAAAAGATATCATCGACAAGCTGGAACTGAAGGAATTCAAAGTATTTGAAAACTCCTTCAACCGGCCCAATATCCAATACTCCATCCGCCCGAAGCGAAACTACTTCGATCAACTCGCGGCTTACCTGGAAGAGAAGAAAGAGGACAGCGGTATTATCTATTGCCTGTCCCGCGCTTCCACCGAGTCGCTGGCAGAAGACCTCCAACGCGCGGGTTTTGCTG
Organism: Chitinophaga sedimenti; assembly: GCF_023156195.1. GTDB lineage: Bacteria > Bacteroidota > Bacteroidia > Chitinophagales > Chitinophagaceae > Chitinophaga > Chitinophaga sedimenti. The sequence goes on along the minus strand of NZ_JAKUKA010000001.1, from coordinate 3,082,449 downwards.
CCGCGGCTTATCACGCCGGACTGGAGCGCAACCTGCGTGAAGAGCGGCAGGAGAAGTTCCTGAAAGACGATATTCGCATCATGGTGGCCACCATCGCCTTCGGCATGGGCATCAATAAAAGCAACGTGCGGTTTGTCGTGCACGTAGACCTGCCCAAAAATATTGAGGGCTATTACCAGGAAACCGGTCGTGCCGGCCGTGACGGGTTACCAAGTGAGGCGGTGCTGTTTTACAGTCCCGGTGATGTATTTAAACTGAAGCGTTTTGCTACCGTGGACGGCAACGAAGCGCAGAGCGCCATCATGCTTAAAAAGCTGGATCAGATGGCCGGTCTCTGCGAAACTTTTATGTGCCGCCGCAAATACCTGCTCAACTACTTCGATGAAACGGCGCCCGATCATTGCGGCAGCTGCGATCGTTGTATGACGGAAGGGGAAGGGAGGATGCGACCATTGCGGCGCAGAAGATGCTGAGTGCGGTATACCGCTTACAGGAGCGCTGGGGCATGAATTACGTGATCGACTTTTTGCGCGGCAGCGCTGCTGTAAAAGATTTTCATAAGGAGATTAAAACCTATGGGATCGGTCGCGAGTTCAGTAAAGAACAATGGAAACAATATGGCCGCGAATTATTGCAGCTTGGCTTACTGCAACTGTCCGGCAATGAGTTTCCCGTATTAAAACTTTCCGACACCAGCTGGGAAGTACTGAAAGGCGGGCAGCAGGTGATGCTGACGAAACAAACGGCAGCTGCCAGGGAAGTGCAGTTGTCGGGCGCGACACCGAAGAACAAGGCGCCGCAGCAGGACGATCTGCTGAAGCTGTTGAAGCAATTGCGCCGCGAAGTGGCGCAGCGCGACAATGTGCCGCCGTACATTGTGTTCTCCGATGCCACCCTGGTAGAACTGGCTACCTATCTGCCATTAACCCTTACCGATATTTCGAAAATCTCCGGCTTTGGTGAAGTGAAGCTGGCCAAATACGGCGATGCATTTCTACAGACCGTGCAGGACTATTGCATCCTGAACAGGGTACCTACACAAATACACCTCAAATCGAACGTGAGCGCCCCCAAACGCAGCACGGCCAAAAAGCAGAAGCCGGCTGCCGCCACGAGCGGGAACAGCAATACCCAGCGGCAAACATTACAATTATTCCTGGAAGGCAATTCCGTGGACGATGTGGCGCACCTGCGCAACCTGGCGCCCAACACCATCCAGGCGCACCTGGCGGCTTTTATCCGCACCGGTGAACTGGATGTGCATGAACTGGTGCCGCGGCAGAAAATTCCGCCTATCATGAATGCCATTGAAAAGATGGGCGGCGAGGCTTTAGGTCCGCTCAAAGAGCGGCTGGGCGACCAGTTTTCCTACGGCGAAATACGTGCAGTGGTCAGCTATTACCAATGGTTGCAGGAACAGGAACAATGATATTGAGCGCTACTTATCATGTGCATAAGTGTCACTTCTACACCCAAAATTAAATCAATAATATCTGCATATAAGAAGGTAAAATCCGCAAAGCGGAAAGCAACCGTTCATACTAGTTTTATAGTGTCATAGTGACAATTATGAATAGTTGCGAACGTTTGGTATTAATTGTGAAAACGCCCCGGTAATGTGTACCGTCACTTAGTACTTTTTTAACCATCCGCATCAGCCAATAAGCAAGGAACACGCAGAAGAATTAGCTCAATTGGGTCGCCTGTCTGGCCTTTAGACAGGGTATGGATGGCCGGATTTTTAACAACATAAAAACAGATCAGCCAAATGCCTTTGCCTGTTAAAATGCGGGCAGGGAACGAATACTTACGGTTCGATAAGGATTCGTGCGCCGTTTAAACAACAAATGATGGTTCCACGGAAAAATACGGGTGAAGCCCGCGGCTCCTTATTGCCCTGACCTCATGCATCGTTTCATCTTCTAATAACTACAACATGACGAATCAACCAAATTTCAAACGGGCGCTTGCAGCGGCGATGACCTGCCTGCTGATGTTGCCGCTGGCCGCGCTGGCACAGTTTAAAATAACGGGCAGGGTCACCGATAAGAAGACCAACACCCCGGTGCCGGGTGTGGTGGTCCGCGAGAAAGGCACCAAACAGGGCACTGCTACCGGTCCGGATGGCGCTTATTCACTGGAGGTAAAATCCGGTGAGGCGGTACTGCTCGTGAGCTACATGGGCTACCTGCCGCAAACGATCAGTGTGGGCGGCCGTACGGGCATTGATATCAACCTGGAAGAAGATGTGAAGTCGCTGAACGATGTGGTGATCATCGGTTACCGTGGATATTCAGCGCCGTAAAACCACTTCTTCGGTGGCATCTATCAAAGGAAAAGAAATTGAAAACACACCTTATGCCACCTTTGACGCGATGTTGCAGGGACGTGTGGCCGGTCTTACGGTATTGAGCACCACCGGTGAACCGGGCAGCTCCAGCATCGTGAACGTACGCGGTTCCACCAGTGTAAATCCCACCGGTGTTAGTGCGCCGCTTTATGTGATCGACGGGGTGATTTTTGATGTGAGTGATATTTCGAGCACCTATACTTTCTCCAATCCCTTATCCGGCATCAACCCCAATGATATTGAATCACTGGACATTCTGAAAGATGCTTCCGCTTCTGCGATATATGGCGCACGCGCGGCCAACGGGGTAATCATTGTAAAAACAAAACGCCCGAAGACCGGCAAGGCGGAATTCCGTGTAGGCAGTTATGCCGGTGTGGCCGACAAGCCTGCAATGAAGCCTATTATCGTAGGTGCGGCCGAACGCCGGATGAAGATGGATATCTTACACGACATGGGCGACTGGCAGCGCAACAACGATCTGCACATGATGCTTACCGACAGTCTTAATCCAGCGTTCAATAACAATACCGACTGGCAGGGGTTATTCCTGCAACGTGCGATGATCAACAATGTAGACGCCAGCGTGGGCGCGGCGACCGAGAACTTCGCATATCGCTTATCGTATAACTATTACCGCGAGGAAGGGGTCATGAAAGGTTTCGACATTCAACGCTCCACACCGCGTTTGTACCTGTCCCTCCGTCCCACCAAAAACGTGGAAATATCCAACGACCTGTTTTTCTCTTTTGTGAAATCGAAACATGGGCGTGGCGATGAACAGAAGTACCCGTTCTCGATCTGGGGTTTCCCCTCATCGTTCTGGAAGATTACCGATGCGGACAGGGAGCTGTATACCGGTGAATACGACGCGCTGATGGACGATGACCGCAGTATTTCCTTCACCGGCAACAGCCGCATCCTGTATACCATTGTACCGGGGCTGGTATGGAACAGCAACGTGGCGTACAACTTCATTAACCAGCGGCGCGATTATTTTAAACCTGGCATCATCAACAACGGCCTGAACGTGGCAGAGAACCAGGTATACCAGAACCGCCGTTATGAAATAGAGAACTACCTGATGTTTAATAAAACATATGGTAAACATACGGTGACCGCGTTGGCCGGACAGGGCGCTGAAAGGCAGTCGAACGCCAACAGCTGGGTGCGTGGCTCCGGCATTAGCGTGGATGCGGTGAAAACAGTGAACGGGGTACCTGCGGGGCCGAATCTTATTGGCTCTTCGGGTTTGTCGCAGCGTGCGCGCCTTTCGTTTTTTGGCCGGTTTGGCTACGATTATGAAGGCAAATACCTGATCCAGGCAAACTACCGTCGCGATGCATCTTCGCGTTACAGCAAAGACAACCGCTGGGCTGAATTTCCTTCAGTGTCTGCCGGTTGGGTAGCTACCGACGAGCCGTTTATGGAGCCGCTACACAATATTGTATCGTTCTTTAAAATCCGCGGTAGCTACGGTATTACCGGTATGGATCCGGGCGAGTACTATGCACAGTTTCAACCGTTGACCACCAATGCGTCTTATCCCGGTTCTACCCTGGATGGCGTGGTGTTCAATTCCGGCGCGATGACATCTTATAATGGTACTACGGTAGTATATCCCGATTATGCGGCGCCCAGCGCTTCCCGTAATATCAGCTGGGAACGCAGTCCGCAGTACAACATCGGCATCGACCTGAACCTGTTTAAAGACAGGGTACAGTTTACCGGTGATTTCTACCATCGTAAATCCGCATCCAAAGTATTTAACATCCCGGTGAAGGTAACGACCGGTTACACCCGTGTGAGCGATAACTATGTGGATGTATTGAACCAGGGCCTGGAGCTCACGTTGAATACCGTGAACCTGCCATTTACATCACCTTTCCAGTGGCGCACGAACTTTAACATCAGCTTTAACCAGAACATGGTGACCAAACTGCCGCAGGGCGGCCGTGACTTTAAGTTCGGCGATCCCTGGCTGGAACGCGTGCTGACCCTGGGCCAACCTTTGTTCCAGTTCTCGGTTTGGCAGGTAGATGGGATTTATGATTCCAATGAAGCCGTGCCGGTAGATCCGCTTACCGGCCGTCGTATCAGCTGGTATGGCGGTACGCAGTTCGGGGCAGGCGACCCGATGCGCCGCGATCAGAATGGCGATTACATTATCGATGACCGGATAAAATAAATGCCGGCGATCCCAACGCGAAAGTATATGGTGGTATGACGCATTCCTTTTCCTGGAAAGGAATTACGATGGATGTGCTGTGTACATTCTTCGCGGGCCGCAAACTCTGGAACGGCTATTTATCCGATAAACTGCAGGATGCAGGTACCTCGAACCCTTACGCTGTATGGGGACCCAATTCCGGTCCCGCTTCCCAGTTCGGCAGCGGCGTACACTTCTGGAACGGTGCGGGCAGCAGGGCTACCTACCCGGCGCTCGTGACCAACAGCGTAGATAAATGGCATATCGCACAATCGATGTTCGTGGAAGATGCCAGCTTCTTCAGGATGAAGAACATTCGCCTCGGTTATATGTTGCCGGAAAAATGGACCATGCCTGCAAAGCTGAAGAGCGTTCGTTTCTATGGTATGCTCGATAACGTGTTCATCCTTTCCCGGGCCACCGTGCCGGACCCGGAAGCGGTAGGGTATGATGGCTACTCATCCGGTAACGACTACCCGATACCAAAGAAAGTAACCCTTGGCGTGGACGTGATCTTCTAAAAACTACCTCAACATGAAAAAGATACTTGCTTATATATTTATCGGTGGTGTTGCGCTTGGCGCCGCCTCCTGTAAAGACTTCCTGGACCTGGAGCCAATCAGCACCGCTACGGACCAGAACTTCTGGAAAAACGAAGCGGAAGCTAATTCCGGTACTGCCGCCATGTATGCGCTTACCCGCAAAGCCTTCAACTCAGGTGAATGGTCGCTGTCCTTTTTCGGCTACGGCGATCTGCCGTCCGATGAGTTCAATTCCAGCCGTGTAACAATCGACTGGCAGCAGATCAGTACCATGAACTGGAGCCTGCCTGTGCCGGCCTCCAACACCTGGCGTTCCATGATGGTGGCCCGCCGCTACGACAACTTCTACCGTGTGATCGACCAGGCGAACCGTTGTATCAACTACCTGCCGAAAGTGCCATTGGAAAAATTCACTTCCGGTAATCCCGAACAGGTAAGGAAAGCATTCCTGGGCGAAGCGTATTTTATGCGTGCCTTCACGTACTTCTACATGGCCCGCATCTGGGGCGATGTGCCGTTGGTATTAAAATCGGTGCCTAACCTGGCCGATGCGGAAGACCTGGCACGCTCGCCACAGGCCGAAGTGCTGGCGCAGGCGTTAAAAGATGTGGACCTTGCCATTGCGAACATGCAATACTCGAATCCCAACGCCGCGGATGCCGGTGTACGCGCCAATAAAACATCCGCCTTTGCGCTGAAAGCACATATTTACGCCTGGATGGGCGAATACGCGAACGTAGTGCCCGCGGCCGATTCTGTGATCGCGTATGGCGGTCTTGCACTGGCTGATCGCAACAACGTACCGGGCATGTTCGCGAAACATTCCAGTGAAGGCATTTTTGAAATTGCAATGAGTGACGAGAGCGAAGGAGCCGGTGACGGCATCGCTTTCCGTACGCTGCGCGCGCCTTACCTTAAAACGGTGATCGGTAACCCTACGTTCGGGTTGGATACCGTACGTGTGCATCGCTTGTTTGCCGATACCACAGACCGTCGCCTGCGCAGTGGTTTTGCGTTTTACAACAGCGTGGAAGAGGCTATCTGCATCAAGTATTCGAACATCTATTACCTGCAGCCAAATAACACCGGTCCTGTTGCGCGTAACAACATCATCGTATTCCGCCTGTCTGATATCATCCTGCTGCGCGCCGAAGCGCTGGCAGCGACGGCTAAATACGGTGAGGCGCGTGCTGCGTTGAACCTTATCCGCGGTGCAGCCGGTATCGGCGATTGGGTGGGCCCGGACGATGCCCTGTTCGAAAACATCATCGAAGAACGTGCGCGGGAATTATTCCTCGAAGGCCATCGCTTTTATGACATCATTCGGTTGATGCGCAAAACCGGCATTAACAAACTGCCTGGCAAAATGAGCGACCTGGAATTCACACAGGGCAAGTACTACTGGCCGCTGGATCCCGTGCTCATCAACATGAGCGCGAAGCTGGAACAAACGCCGTACTGGTCTACCCGATTCTAAATATCAAAAACGAACTTATGAATATGAAAATATGGCTACTGGCCGCCTGCAGCATTTTTTTGCTTGCCATCGCCTGTAAAAAGGCCGACTACCTCACGGACGACGGGGTACACTCCGCGAAAACGCCGCTTACCGCATACGAGTACCTGAAGAACCATTCCTGGAAGAGCTTCGACACGCTGGTGATGATCATTGATCATTACAACCTGCAGGAAGAGGTGAACAGCGTGGGCACCATTTTCGTGCCGACGAACCGCTCCATCAACCTGTATATGGAGATGCGCAGGGCTGCGAAACAGCAGATCGATGAAAATGCCAAGTATACGATGGACAGTTTGTATAAAGACATTACCGCCGATTCCTTAAGGCAGTACTTCTTCGCTGACAAGTTGCCTATGAGTGCGCTGACGGGTGAAGATCCGGTAGGTATTAAAGCTAAGACCGGTCAGCAGCGGGCGTATCGTAAAGTGCGGCAAACGGGGTATACTACAACCGTAACACCGGTGTACTTTATGTTTTTCATCAACGTGCGGGGTACGATCGATGATCCCAACAATCCGCCGCCGGCCAACGATCCGGGGTATGATGTAACGGTACGCTGCCAGACCACCGGCATTGAAACCCGCGACGGGGCAGGGCCGCTGTTGCATGTGTTAAACAACCAGCACCGCTTCGTACGGTTCTGATATTCCAGTCATTTAAACATCATTTTATGAAATTGAAATATTGTATAATGGCGCTGGTATTGGGTATTGCCGGTGTTGTGGCCTGCGAGAAAGTGCCCGAGGGGTTTATCAGCGACAAATTTACCTACCGCCCGCGGCCCTTTAACGTAACGCAGGGCATCAGTGCTTATTCGCCCGCTATTGAGGCCGACGGGTCTACCTTGCCCGTGAAAGTAAAGCTGCTGGAGATCCGCGATAAATCGACCGGTAAAGTACTTGACAGCAATGACCTTGCACCGAAGGAAATCACCGTGTACCTGGCGGAATTAACATCGAACGACACTACCGTGGAATTGCTCAATAAGAAACTGGCCCGGGCGAGCAAACGGCCGTTCGAGATCGTCGAGAATGGTGGCCGCATGGTATTGTCGGCGGCGACAGAGTACTGGAACAGTGGCCGGTACGTGTTTGATGTGCAGGTATCGAACATCAGCGGCACCCGCATTATCAAAAACGCGGGTGAAATACAGGTGAACCCGAAAGTGACGTACGAGGTGCAAAGGCGTACAGTAACTACATCTGACAATGGTTCGGAAACGAATTTCCAAGATGTGTTTGCGGGCGGACAAATGCCGATGACCGTGGAGCGTGATCCGGCGGGGCCGCATAAAATCATCATTAAATTTAAAGACAGGCTGGGCAAATCATTTAATCCCGCCAAAGGCGAAGTCGTTTATCGTGGCGACCGGCCGCACTTCCAGAAGTATAATCCCTATTTCAAGGAGGTGCGCACCGATAGTACCATTGAGTTCGGGCATCCGAACCTCGCGAAGTTCCCGTACTTCACGGTGAACGGCGATGTATCATCGTATTACCGCATCCCGGCTGCTTTTACAACGGCCAACCGCAATGTGAACGCTACGTTCGCGGTAACGCTGTACGCGGGCGGCACCGGACGATCACCATGAATACGGGTGTGGACCGCAAGCCTTAAAGATCTTCCGCACTGGAATTTTGGTTGAAGAAAGCGACGGCCGGCCCTTTACTGGGCCGGCTTTTTTATGAACCCGGCTGCAACGCTCTTATCGGCCCCCGTTGCACACTTGTACATCCCTTCACTTTTCCCCTTTTTTTTCGAAAATAATCCGTATTTTCAAAAACATATATCAATCCACGTTACTAAACCACAACAACCCATGAATCACAACTTCCACAATCGTAGAAATTTCCTGCGCCAGCTGAGCGTATTTACGGCCGGTGTTGGCCTGGGACCTGCTTTCCTGGCGGCCTGTAACAATGCGGGCAAAACGCCCGGGTCCGACAGCGGTACGGCAGGTCCGGATACCAGTGTGCAGGGCGCCGGCGCGGCTGCCTGGGCATTTGATATTTCCCTGGCGGAATGGTCGTTTCACAAGGCGATCTTCGCCAAAGAAATGGACCACCTGGATTTTGCCGTGCGGGCGAAAAAAGAATTCGATATACAGGCGGTGGAGTATGTGAACCAGTTTTTCAAAGACAAGGCGAAGGATAAAACCTATCTCGGCGAAATGAAGAAGCGCTGCGACGACAATGGCGTACGCAGTGTGCTCATTATGTGCGACGGGGAAGGAGAGCTGGGGGATAAAGACGCAAAGGCCCGTCTGAAAGCGGTAGAGAATCACTATAAATGGGTAGAAGCCGCGCAGTTCTGGGTTGCCACTCTATTCGCGTAAATGCGGCCGGAGCGGGTACCGCGGAAGAAGTAGCGAAGAACGCGGCTGAAGGCCTGGGAAAACTGACCGACTTCGCCAAAGACTATAACATTGGTGTAATCGTGGAAAACCACGGCGGCTATTCCTCTAACGGCAAATGGTTGGCGGGGGTGATGAAAGCGGTGAATCGTCCCGGCTGCGGAACGCTGCCCGATTTCGGCAATTTCTGTATCAACCGTTCCAAGCCGGAGGCCAATACCCCGGAGGCCTGGGCTAAAACAACCTGCCTGGAAGAATACGACCGTTACCTGGGTGTACAGGAGCTGATGCCTTTTGCAAAAGGCGTAAGTGCTAAAACCCACGACTTCGACGACGCCGGTAACTGTACCGACACCGATTACGCGAAAATGCTGAAGATCGTGAAGGAAGCGGGCTATACCGGGCATATCGGCATCGAGTACGAGGGCAGTAAACTGTCGGAAGCCGAGGGGTGAAGAAAACGCGCGACCTACTCATTAAAGTAAGGAGCCAGCTGGCATAGATACAATTTTTGTATATATGAATTCGGGACTCACCGGGTCCCGAATTTTTTATGTCATCCATCACCAGCTTTACACCATTTGTTACCCAAAATCCTCAATCTGATCTGTTTTATCCATGTGATTGGTATTATGTCGCCGAAATGACCGTTATTTGCAGTAGAAATACCCCAAGTATTATAGACCCCGGCAGCTGGTCTGCTTTTTGCAAACGTTAATCACCATCTGGCACGGAAACGACAGAAACCAATATTTATCAAACATTAAACTCAGGAAAGTATGGCTCAGCAAGTTACAACCGGCACTACCTCATTGAGCAGCCTCATCGAAGAATTGAAAGCACGTGGCTACGGCCAGGAATTCGTATTACGTAATGACGGTCGCGCAAGGCTGCAGGAAAACACCCGTAAGTACACCCCCGAAGAACTGCGTATTATTGAAACCCTTCAGATTCCTACTGGTTCACGGTATGCGGATCCGGCAGTGGTTTACCTGATTGAAGATGAATCCGGCAACACGGGTTACCTGATGAACGCCTTTGGCACTTATGCTGACTACGAAGGCGATACGCTTTATAACTTTATCCGTAAGATGTCGGTACACGAAAGCTACGAGAATACTGCGTATGCTACCCGTGACTAACTGTTTTCGGGAGTCAAAGCAATAGAACGCGCGAACAATAGAAAGACGAAAAGATACACCGTTCCAATCCCATGATATTACATGCAGGACTCCCTTATTCGCTGGTGCGATACGGGCTGCCATACAATTACCCTAAGCTCGAGAACAATATACGTACAGACGTAGCAGTCATTGGCGCTGGTATTTCCGGCGCCTTAACGGCTTACGCACTGATCAATGCAGGTATCTCCTGCACCGTGCTGGATGCGCGCACGGTTGGTCTCGGAAGCACCTGCGCCAGCACTTCTCTTTTACAATATGAAATTGATGTACCGCTTCATCAGCTGATGGAGAAGGTAGGTGTATCGCATGCTGTTAAAGCTTACCATGCCTGCGCGCAATCCATCACCGATGTAGAAAGGATTACCCGCAAACTGAAAGTAAAAGAGTTTGAACCCAAGCGGAGTTTATATTTCGCTTCGGCGCCGCAACATTTAGCTATGCTGGAGAAGGAATTTGCTGCGCGGGATAAACATGGGCTGGAAGTGGAGTGGTGGACCAAAGGCCGGTGAAAAAAGAATATGGGATTTGAAGCGCCTGCGGCGATCTATTCGCAGCGCGCGGCATATACCGATGCTTATACACTTACCCATGCGTTGCTGCAATACTGTTTGCAGCAGGGCGCTGCTGTATATGATCGTACAAAGGTGAACGATATAGCGATTAACCCGCGTAGTGTAACACTCACCACGCATAACGGGCAAAAAGTACAGACAAAGAAACTGGTCATCGCAACCGGTTATGAGTCAGTTCAATATATAAAAGAGAAAGTAGTTGACCTGAAAGGTACCTATGTGCTGTTAAGTGAAACCCACAACCAGAAAGAGTTCTGGCATGAGAACTGCCTGCTGTGGGAAACGCGCAATCCTTACAGGTATATGCGTACCACTTACGATAATCGTTTGCTGATCGGCGGCCGTGACGTAGATTACTACAACCCGCTTAAACGCGATAAGCTGCTCAAAAGTAAATCCCGTCAGTTGCTGGGCGACTTTAACGAACTGTTCCCGAAGCTGGAGTTTTTGCCGGAGTTTGAATGGACGGGTACTTTCGGAACAACGAAAGACGGCTTGCCCTATATTGGAGAATACGCGCCGATGAAACACACCTACTTTGCGCTGGGCTTTGGCGGCAACGGCATTACTTTTAGCCGGTGGCCGCGGGGATTGTTACAGATTTAATCCGGGTAAAAAAAAAATGAACTGGCGCCCGTGTTCTCGTTCGAGCGCCTGGGTAACTAGCGGATCTTATACTTTAAGCCGGTGCTTTCTTTCAGGGACGATAACACTTCCTGTAAAGGCCGGTTATCGAAACTGGCGGAAATTAACCCTACATCTTGTGCATTTCCGCGGATGCTGATCTCTACACCATACCAATCCTGCAGTTTATTGATAGCCGCCTGCAAGGGTACATTATTCAGTACCAGTTTTCCCTTTTTCCATTCTTCCAGCGCAGCCGGATCATACGTTTCCTTTTCCATCAGGTCGATGTCGCGGTTAAACAGGATTTCGTTGCCGCGTTCCAGCATTTCGGGCTGGTTATCGGTGGGAGAGTGGTAGGCTTTTTCACCGTAAACTGTCCGTTCAGCACGTGCACGGTAGCGCCGGCCTGGTTTTCGGCGGTGCGTACGCGAACAGAGCCGCCATAACCGGTGGTGATCAGTTTATCGGACTTAATGGTGAACAAATCGCGGCTGCGGGGGATCTCAAAAAATGCTTCGCCGTTCAGGATAAGCGTGCGGCTACCGTTACGACCATAGTCGTTCGGAACATACAACGTGGTTTGTCCGTTGAGCGTCACCTGCGTACCGTCGGCCAGGGGAAGCGTTTTACGGCTGCCGGGCTGGCATTGGTGAGCGCGGTAGTGGTCGCGCAGCTCTTCGGCCGTAGCCGTAGAACTGGGGCGCTGTACGCGGTTATGGTCATAATACACAAAACCGGATACCAGCATCATCACCACGAGAATACCGGCAGTAAATGGTTGCCAGGAGTGCTTTCTTCGTTTCTTTGTATTCATAACGCGTTCACCTTTGTAAGTAAAAAGTGCTTTTGGTGTCATTAGGTAAGGTTGGTTGAGATGTTGAGCCGCGATAAAAGTAGTAAATTTTTTCTGTGGAATTGTTAATGATTATCATCCCCTAAATGATTATAAGCCGTCTTACCTTGCCATAATTCTTCTATACAAAGAAGCATGCGCAAATAAGACAGCTTAAATCCTTGGGGCAAGCAACAAGGCTGATAGAGGGTAATCAACCCGATATTTTTAGTATGAAGTATTCAACATTGAATATTACCTGTACAGGTCGGAGGTGCGATTGGTGCGTCCTTCATCACTGTTGTTGTAGGCTTTGGCTCTTGATATCCCCGTGGGAATCGCTGTTTGTGCGGATTGCCAGGTTAGGGATTGATCTCGGTTGTTTATACTCAAATGTGCTCTCTCGTAGCGTAATTGGATGAAATGCTTGCTGCAAAGGTAATTCCACGGCATCCACTCCCGATACTTACTTTTAAGTATTTTTAACAATTCATTAAAATATTTCGGAATAGTATACTATGTTGACTTTTTAGGGTGAGTATGAATGCCCTATTTTTTAGACAGGGATTTTAACGGATAGAAAAAGACAATATGTGTTAACGGATGGGCCATTATAGTTTTTGTTGGTATCGGGGAGGACCCTAACTTTGCCGGCCATGGAAACGCAGCCATTAATATCTTTCGAGAATACCGCCATTGCATTTGAACACCGCAGCAACCGATCATTAAAAAAGCAAATTTCCTTTTTCCAACATCGGTAAACCCTGGCTGGTGAAGTTCGGCGCGTGGGCCACGCCCCTTGCCTTTAAGCTGGGCCTGCCCGTAAAGGCATCATCAAATCCACCATTTTTGAACAGTTCTGCGGAGGTGAAAATCTCCGGGAAGCTGCCCTGACCGCGCAAAACCTGAGCAAGTTCGGCGTAGGCGCCGTGCTGGATTATGGGGTGGAAGCCATGGAAGGGGAGGAAAACTATGACAATGCGGTTCCGGAGTTTATTAAAGCGATACAGTTTGCCGCCGGTAAAAAGCATATTCCTTTCATCGCGATCAAGGTAACGGGCTTCGCGCGTTTTGCGCTGCTCGAAAAGCTGCACCGGGGCGAAACGCTTACCGCCGAAGAAGCGCGTGAGTACGAGCGCGTACAGGCGCGTATCAATACTATTGCCGAAACAGCCGCGCTGCACAAGGTGGCCGTGCTGATCGACGCGGAAGAATCGTGGATACAGCAGCCGGTCGACGACCTGGCGGATGCCATGATGGCGCGTTACAACCGCTCGGAAGTGATTGTTTACAATACGTTCCAGCTGTACCGCCACGACCGCCTCGAGTTCCTGAAATCATCGCAGCACAAGGCCGAAAAGGTAGGTTACTTCCTGGGCGCCAAGCTGGTACGCGGCGCCTATATGGAAAAGGAACGCCGCCGGGCCGAGGAGCAAAGCTATGAGTCGCCCATACAACCCGATAAGCAGTCGGCCGACGAAGATTACAACGAGGCCATTCACTTCTGCCTCGATCATATCCAGAAACTGGGCCTGTTCGTGGGTACACACAACGAAGACAGTACACTGCTCGTGACCAGGCTGATGGCCGAAAGGCACCTTCCGCCGAATCACCCGCATATCAGCTTTTCGCAGTTATACGGCATGAGCGATAACATCACGTTTAACCTGGCCCATGCCGGTTACCATGTGTCCAAGTACCTGCCTTACGGCCCGGTACGGGATGTAATGCCCTACCTGATCCGCCGCGCGCAGGAGAATACATCTATTGCGGGACAAATGGGACGGGAGCTGGGGCTCATCCGCAAGGAACTGAAACGCAGGAAGCTTTAAAAGTTAATATCCACAAATGTGCATAAAGGGCCTCCGGTAATGGGGGCCTTTTTTGTAACTTGCCCCCAGTATGCAACAATATCTCGATTTACTTCAACATATCCTTGATAAAGGCGCGGTGAAAACCGACCGCACCGGTACCGGAACACTCAGCTGCTTTGGTTACCAGATGCGGTTTGACCTGCAGGAGGGTTTTCCGCTGGTTACTACCAAAAAACTTCACCTGAAATCCATTATCTACGAACTGCTCTGGTTCCTGAAAGGCGACACCAATATTAAGTACCTGACAGATAACGGGGTGAAGATCTGGAACGAGTGGGCCGATGAAAACGGTGATCTCGGTCCCGTTTACGGTCATCAATGGCGTAGCTGGACGGGCGCAGACGGCAAGGTGATTGACCAGGTAACGGATCTTATCAACCAGATAAAGAAAACACCCGACAGCCGCCGCCTCATCATCAGTGCATGGAACGTGGCCGATTTGCCGCATATGGCGTTGAGTCCCTGCCATTGCCTGTTCCAGTTTTACGTGGCCGATGGTAAACTGAGCTGCCAGCTGTACCAGCGCAGCGCGGACGTATTTCTCGGCGTACCGTTCAATATTGCCTCCTACGCTCTGCTGACGCTGATGATCGCACAGGTATGCGGTTTACAGCCCGGAGAGTTCATACACAGCTTCGGGGATGTGCACCTGTACAGCAACCACGTTGAACAGGCCAAACTGCAGCTTACCCGTCAGCCTTTCCCGCTGCCGCAGATGAAGCTAAACCCGGACGTAAAAGATATCTTCTCTTTCGAGTTTGAAGATTTCACGCTGGAGAATTATGAATCACATCCTCACATCAAAGCACCGGTAGCCGTATAGTTTATGATGGTATCTATTATAGTCGCAGCCTCCGAAAATAACGTGATCGGCATTAACAACGATTTGCCCCGGAAGCTGCCCAACGATCTGAAATATTTTAAGAATACCACCTGGGGCATGCCTATTATCATGGGACGCAAGACCTTTGAATCGATGGGCGGCAGCCCGCTGAAGGGCCGGCCTAATATCGTGATCACGCGCCAGCCGGACTTTGCACCGGAAGGTGTGGAGGTGGTAAATTCCATCAGCAAGGCGATTGATAAAGCGCTGGTGTACGATACAAAAGAGATTTTCATTACCGGTGGTACCGAGATATTTGTACAGTCGCTGCCCGCCGTAAACCGCATCTACCTGACAAGGGTACACGCTAAAGTGGAGGGGGATGCATATTTCCCGGACATCAATGCGCTGGAGTGGAAGTTAGTAAAGGCGGATAAACATGAGGCGGATGAGAAACATGCGTATGCGTATACGTTTGAGGTGTGGGAGCGGAAGTAGGTAACTGAAAAGGCGCGGATCACTCCGCGCCTTTTCTATTTTAATATCACCGTATTCACCGTTTTCGTTAACTCCATCTCAATCTCTTTCAGGTGTTTCGCCATTTCCAGGCACCGCATCTGATCCGCAAATTCCGCTGCATTCTTCATTTCCTCCTGGTTTTCCAGGATCAGTTTTTTGATCTTCCGGAGGATGAGATAGTTAGTCGTAGAGATCGTGTCGTTGATGTAGGCATTGTCGCCGTACTTGGTCATGATCTCGAATTTCTCCTTCCAGTTGGTGCTCAGTTCCGCTTCTTTATCTTCCAGATAACCGTGGTGGCTTTCACTACTTCAGGATCGCTGTGATACAGGAACCAGCGGCTGTCGAGCATATTTCCTTTATCATATTCTGCTTTATACTCGTGCAGGATACGTTTCACCATTTCGTTGTCCGACAGTGATTCGAAGTCGTACGGCAGGTGGAATATATAATCGGCTACCGAGCTATTATCTTCTTCCGAAAACTGTTTCTGACCAAAGCGCAGCAGGATTTTTACGAGTTCCTGTTCCTGTTTTTCGTGGGGATTGAACAGGGCAATGTTGCTCGTATCATCGAGGTACTCCTCCGGAATAGGCGGCAGGTCCTCTTCCGGCACATCGTAGTCAGGATTTTTATTCTTGGTAAGCTCTTTTTCGAGCTTGGTCATCTTTTCGCGGATGAACTTGTTCACCAGCTGCGTCATGCCTTCCTCATCGATCTTGAGGATTTCAGCGCTCTGGCGGATGTATTCCTGCTGGCGGGTAAAGCCTTCTGTTTTGTTGATTTTAGAAATCGTTTCCGCGATCTCGCTTACCAGTTTCGACTTTTTGTTCATGTCGCTGCCGGCATCCACCAGGGACGCCTGCAGTTTAAAGATCACGAAGTCCTGCTTGTTGTCCGCAATAAACTGGCGGAAGGCGTCCGCGCCGATCTTTTGTACGTAACTATCGGGGTCTTCCTTATCGGGGATGAGCACTACTTTTACGTTGAGGCCCTCTTCCACGGCCATGTCCAGTCCGCGCAGGGCCGCTTTCACACCTGCGGCATCGCCATCATACAGGATGGTGAGGTTATTGGTGTATTTGCGGATAAGGCGCAGCTGGTCCTGCGTAAGCGAGGTACCGCTGGACGCCACCACGTTCTCCACACCGGCCTGGTGCAGCGATATCACGTCCGTATAACCCTCCACGAGCAGGCATTCATCGAGTTTATCGATCGAGTGCCGGGCGAAGTAAGTGCCGTACAGCACCTTACTCTTATAATAAATTTCGTTTTCCGGGGAGTTGATGTACTTGGGCGCCTTATCGGCCTTGCCCAATATCCTCGCCCCGAAGCCGAGAATCTTACCGCTCTGATTGTGGATCGGGAAAATAACACGGCCACGGTAGTTATCCGCCGGCTGTTCGTACCGCATGGTCACCAACCCGAGTTTCTGCAGGTACTCCAGGTTATATCCCTTGGAGATGGCAGTTTTGGCGAAGGCGTCGCGGGTATTTAAACAGTAGCCGAGCTGGAACTTTTTGACCGTTTCTGGGTAAAGCCCCTTTCCTCGAAGTAGGAGAGGCCTACATTCTGGCCTTCTTCGGATTCGAACAGGGTTTTAGAAAAATATTCCCGGGCAAAGTTGTTGATGATGAAGAGGGAGTCGGACATGAGGGCCCGCTGTTTTTGCTCGGGACTCTGTTCCGTTTCCTCGACTTCCACGCTGTAACGTTGGGCGAGCCAGCGTAATGCTTCCACATAGGAGTACTTTTCGTGCTCCATGATGAAGTTGATGCCGTTGCCGCTTTTGCCGCAGCCGAAACATTTATATATTTCCTTGCTGGCCGATACCGTGAACGAAGGCGTTTTTTCATTGTGAAAGGGGCAGAGGCCAAGGTAGCCGTTGCCGCGCTTCTTCAGTTTCACGAAGGTGCCTACCACGTCGACGATGTCGATGCGGGCGAGGATTTGCTGTATGGTGTTTTGTGTGATCAAGTGTGGAAAGTCAACTGCAAACTTACGGAATGCCCTTCATTTAAGAACTGTCTTAATTAATAAATCACTGGTTTCATCGGGCCGGTGTCAGAAATGTATCTGAAAACCAATGGAATTCTTAGCAATCTCCTAACCAAACATCCCCATCATTAAAAACCATCTATCCCCGATTCCCGCTTCACAAAATCCTATTCCCTAAATTTGATAGCTTTTAAAAAGAAAATCCACAATGAAAGAAGTTTTTATCGCAGCAGTAGCCAGAACCCCGATTGGCAGTTTTAACGGAAGCCTGTCCTCTTTGTCCGCCACCCAACTGGGCGCAACGGTGATGAAAGCCGCGCTCCAGCGTTCGGGTATTGCGGCCGACAAAGTACAGGAGGTTTACATGGGTAATGTGATCAGTGCCAACCTTGGTCAGGCGCCGGCCAACCAGGCCAGCATTTATGCGGGCTTCCCGGTAAATGTGCCCTGTACCACGGTGAACAAAGTATGTGCTTCGGGCATGAAAGCCATTATGTTGGGCGCGCAAAGCATCATGCTGGGCGAAAACGACATCGTGGTGGCCGGCGGCATGGAGAGTATGAGCAACGTACCCTATTACCTGGATAAGGCCCGTAACGGCTACCGCCTTGGCCACGGCGCCGTCACCGACGGCATTATCCGCGACGGCCTGTGGGATCCTTATAACAACTATCACATGGGCAATGCGGGTGAACTGTGCGCATCTACCTATAAATTTACCCGGGAAGACCAGGACGCATATGCTGTTCAGAGCTACCAGCGCGCCGCTGCGGCCCAGGAAAAGGGCTATTTCGTGAGCGAGATCGCCCCGGTGGAAATTGCCGGCAAGCAAACCGTGGTGGTCAATGAGGATGAAGACATTAAAAAGGTAAACTTCGATAAAATCCCTACCCTGAAACCTACTTTCGTTAAAGAAGGCACTATTACCCCGGCCAATGCCTCCAACCTGAACGACGGTGCCGCGGCAGTAGTACTGGTGGGAGAGGATGCGCTCAAAGAATTGAACCTCACCCCGCTGGCCCGCATTGTGAGCTTTGCCGACGCGTCGCAGGCGCCGGAGTGGTTTACCACCACCCCGGTAAAAGCCATTAACCGCGCACTGGGCAAGGCGAAACTGGAAATCAGCGATATGGACTTCGCGGAAATCAATGAAGCCTTCTCCTGTGTGGCCATGGCTAATCAGCAGGAGCTGGGCCTTGGCGCCGAGCAACTGAACGTATGGGGCGGGGCAGTAGCCATGGGCCACCCGATCGGCTGTAGCGGCGCGCGCATCATCGTTACCCTCAGTTCTATCCTCCAACATAACAAAGGCCGTTACGGCGTGGCAGGCATCTGCAATGGCGGTGGCGGGGCGAGTGCGATGATCATTGAAAGGGTATAATATTGTGTCCAATTAACATATTTGAACAATTATGTTTGCTTTTTCGTGAACAAACAATATTTTTGCCTACCATTTTTATAGTGGCAATTAACGTTCATAACTTATTACTAAGCAAATGCGTCAGATAGCTTTCAGACAAGCCTTAAGGGAAGCCATGCAGGAAGAAATGCGCCGGGACGACCGCGTATTCCTCATGGGAGAAGAAGTGGCAGAATACAACGGTGCCTATAAAGTGAGCCAGGGAATGCTGGACGAATTTGGTCCTAAGCGTGTAATTGACACACCGATCGCAGAACTGGGCTTCACCGCCATCGGCGTAGGTGCAGCGCAAAACGGCCTTCGTCCTGTACTCGAATTTATGACCGGAACTTTGCCGTACTGGCACTGGACCAGATCCTGAATACTGCTTCGAAAATGCTCGCCATGAGCGGCGGACAGGTTGGCTGTCCTATCGTGTTCCGCGGACCTAACGGTTCTGCCGGCCAGCTCGGTGCCCAGCACTCCACTGCCTTCGAAAGCTACTACGCGAACATCCCCGGTCTTAAAGTAGTTTCTGTTTCCAACCCGTACGACGCAAAAGGCCTGCTGAAAGCGGCTATCCGCGACGACGATCCGGTTGTTTTCATGGAAAGTGAGCAGATGTACGGCGATATGGGCGAGGTTCCTGAAGAGGAATACATCATCCCTATCGGTAAAGCCGACATCAAACGCGCCGGCCGTGACGTGACCATCGTTTCTTTCAATAAAATGATGAAAGTTGCCCTCGGTGCTGCTGAGGAACTGGCAAAAGAGGGTATTGAAGCCGAAGTAATCGACCTCCGTACCATCCGTCCGCTCGACTGGTTCACCATCCTGGAGTCTGTTAAAAAGACCAACCGCCTGGTAATCGTGGAAGAGCAATGGCCGTTTTCCAGCATTTCTTCCGAGATCAGCTACCGCATCCAGAAGGAAGGCTTTGACTACCTGGATGCCCCCATCCGTCGTATCACAGCTGCAGATGCTCCGATGCACTACGCACCTAACCTGGTAAAACTGTACCTGCCCGATATCGAGCGTACTGTGAAACTGGTGAAGGAAGTAATGTACATGAAGAAGTAAACAGTACAGTTCACTATATTAAAGGGTCGTTTCGTCGGAAACGGCCCTTTTACCCCCCAAATGCCCAGGGAAAGGGCAGGGAAAGGGCAGGCAAAGGGCCAGGGTCCCTTCCAGCAAGCATCCTGGAGGCCTCATTCCCCTGAAACCCTAGTAAACACTATGGTTTTGCTATGGTTGAAATCGGCCATACGGAAGTCGTTTGTTGCTCTCTTTCTTCCGTGGGCCGGTGAGGTCGCAAATAATTACATCTTCCTACGCATAAAAAAGCCCCGGGCACTCCCGGGGCAACTATCTTTACCAGATATAGCACTTAAGCAAACAAGTCGGTCGACAAATACCGGTCTCCCTTATCACAGATAATACATACGATCGTGCCATGTTCCAGCTCCCCGGCTACCCGTACCGCGGCAGATACCGCGCCGCCGCTGCTCATGCCGCAGAAAATGGCTTCCTCCCGGGCCAGGCGACGGGTCATATTGCGGGCATCGGTTTCGGCGATGTCCATGATGCGGTCTACCCGCTCTTTTTCAAATATCTTCGGCAGGTACGCTTCCGGCCATTTCCGGATACCGGGAATTTTTGAGCCGTCGGTAGGCTGGCAGCCTACGATCTGTACCTTGGGGTTTTGCTCTTTCAGGTATCGGGATACCCCCATGATCGTACCGGTGGTACCCATGGCGCTCACGAAATGCGTCACCTGTCCGTTGGTGTCGCGCCATATTTCCGGGCCGGTGCTGCGGTAATGTGCGCCATAGTTGTCCGGGTTGGCAAATTGATTCAGGTTAAAATATCCACCTTTGGCGAGCTGCCTGTTCGCATAGTCGATGGCCCCTTCCATGGATTCCTCCTTCGGGGTCAGCACCACTTTGGCGCCGAACGCTTCCATGCTCAGTACGCGCTCTTTGGTGGCATCCGAAGGCATCACGATTTCCATTTCCACGTCAAACAGGTTGGCGATCATGGCCAACGCAATGCCGGTATTACCGCTGGTCGCTTCAATCAGCTTCATGCCGGGCTTCAGTTCACCACGGTCAAGCGCGCCTTTGATCTACCGTATGCGGCCCTGTCCTTTACGCTTCCGCCGGGGTTTTGGCCCTCAAGTTTTGCATAAATAGTGACGTTTGGGTTCGGTACTATATTTTTCAGCGCCACCATAGGGGTGTTGCCTACCAGGTCCAGGATTGATCTCATGTTAAACTACCTTGTTTTCTACTACGTTAATGGTGCCATCCGCCTTATAATAGATGCGCGAATACGCCGATACTGATTTGATCAGCCACACGTTCCCGCCGATTACACTATGATGACCAATGACGGTATCGCCGCCGAGTATGGTGGCCGCGGCGTAAATCACCACATGGTCTTCTATGGTAGGATGGCGTTTGTCTTTCGCCATGCTCTTGTCAATGCTTAATGCGCCCAGGGTTACGCCCTGGTACAGTTTCACATGCGCGCCGATGGTGGTGGTTTCGCCTATTACGATGCCGGTGCCATGGTCGATGCAGAAGTAAGGACCGATCACCGCGGCAGGATGAATGTCCACCCCAGTCCGGGTATGCGCGTGTTCCGTGATAATACGCGGCAACAACGGCACTTTTATATTGTGTAAGGCGTGTGCCACGCGGTACGCGGCAATCGCATAAAAGCCGGGATAAGCGCGGATCACTTCGTACAGGCAGGTGGCGGCCGGGTCGCCCTGTAAAATGGCTTCGGCGTCTTTGGTAAGGTCGCTGTAGATACCGGGCACCTGCGCCATAAATTGCTGGCTGATCGTGGTGGCGCTCACCGGCAAACGGTGTTGCACACCCTGTAACAGCGCTGCCAGCTGACCTTCCAGCACGGTGGCATAATGCTCGAGCTCCGCGTCTGCCATCACGCTCCCCGCATGTTCCGGGAACATCCAGTTGATTAGGTTATTGCTGAACGCAATCACCAGGTCAGTGGAGGGGTACGCATTGGCCGCAGCTTCGGCATGCCGCAATCTGAGTTGATGCAGTAAATCTTTCATATTTGGAACAGTTACCTTAACGGCGCTGTAAGTTAAAATTAGTCTTTCAGTATGTAAAGTTAGTAGACTTTTGCCAAATCGGCCTTTTTTCAATATTACCCGCACCTCCAACGTTATACAGGCGACCGGAAGTAACAGGTGCATCAGCAAAAAAGACTTTTAACGGCTATTTAACTGCATTGTGTTATTTTTGGCACTGTTTAATATAATGGACAGCACACTATGGCCAATATCCTGATTATCGACGACGAAAAAGTATCCGTAAAACGCTTACCGAAATTCTTAGCTACGAAGGTTATAAGATCGACGAAGCGGTCGACGGGGCAGAAGGGTTTAAAATGTTCCAGGGCAAAACGTATGATGCAGTGCTCTGCGATATTAAAATGCCGAAAATGGACGGCCTCGAGTTCCTCGAAAAAGCGAAAGAAATTAATCCCGATGTGCCCATTGTGATGGTGTCGGGACACGGTAATATAGACACCGCGGTAGACGCGGTGAAGAAAGGCGCGTACGATTACATTTCCAAACCGCCGGACTTAAACCGGCTCCTTATCACCCTGCGTAATGCGATGGACAAAACCACGCTGGTGGCCGAAACCAAAACGTTGCGCAAAAAGGTGAACAAGACACCGGAAATGATCGGGGAAGCATCTCCCATTATCAAAATAAAAGATACTATACAGAAAGTGGCGCCTACGGATGCCCGCGTGCTTATTACCGGCGAAAACGGGGTGGGGAAGGAAGTGGTAGCCCGCTGGATTCACGCTTACAGCAACCGCAGTGGTGGCCCCATCGTGGAAGTAAACTGCGCCGCTATTCCCGGTGAACTGATCGAAAGCGAACTGTTTGGTCACGAAAAAGGTTCTTTTACTTCTGCGGTAAAACAGCGCATCGGTAAGTTTGAGCAGGCGAGTGGCGGTACGCTGTTTCTCGACGAGATCGGCGACATGAGCCTCAGTGCACAGGCGAAAGTGCTGCGTGCTTTACAGGAAGGTAAAATTACCCGCGTGGGCGGCGATAAAGAAATAAGTGTAGACGTACGCGTAGTCGCGGCTACTAATAAAGATCTGCTGAAAGAAGTAGAAGACAAAAACTTTCGCCTCGACCTGTATCACCGTCTCAGTGTAATTTTGATTCACGTACCTTCTTTGAACGAGCGCCGTGAGGATATTCCGTTGCTGGTAGAGCACTTCCTCGACGGCATCTGTGCGGAATACGGCACTGCGCGCAAGACGATCGATAAAGATGCGATCAAGGCATTGCAGGCGCATAACTGGACAGGTAACATCCGCGAACTGCGGAACGTCGTGGAGCGACTGGTGATCCTCTCCGGCAAAACGATCGTAGCCGATGATGTGGAGAATTATGTAGTGCCAAATCACGACAAAAAAAAAAGCAACTACCTGAGTGACGAACTGTTAGATTTTAACAGGCTACATGAATTCCGCGAGGAAGTAGAACGCATCTTCATAGCATTCATGCTGCGCAAAAATGCCTGGAATATGACCCATACCGCCCAGGAATTGGGGATCCAGCGCAGCCATTTGTACAATAAACTCGAACGGTACGGTATAAAAAAATCCGGGGCAGACGATGAGTAAGCATATTTATCTAATCAGCGGCCTGGGGGCAGACGACCGGGTATTCGGCAATCTTGAGTTCCCCGCCGGGTATGAAACGCATTACCTGCCCCGGATTAAACCAGCCGGTCCGGACGAGTCTATCGAAGCCTATGCCGCACGCATGGCGCAGTCTATTCAACATCCCAATCCCATTTTGCTGGGCTTATCCTTTGGTGGTATGATGTGTGTGGAAATCGCGCGTTTCCTCGAAACGGAAAAGGTGATCCTGCTCTCCAGCATTAAGCACCGGAAAGAGCGGCCGCCCTACTACCGCTATAACCTGCTTTCTAAATTTGTGTTGACGAAAGTGCCGGACCGCCTCCTGTTCGGACGCCGGCGCCTGATCGTGGAGTATTTCCTGCAAACCGAAACGAAGTACGAACTGCAACTGGTGCGCGAATATCTTGCTAAAAAGGACTATGCATATACCCGTTGGGCGATGAGCGCCATCTGCCAATGGAAAAACGACTGGATGCCCGAAAGGGTAGTGCACATTCATGGCACAAAAGACCGTCCCTTTCCCATCCGTTACCTGCAACCCACGCATCGGATCAATGGCGGCGGGCACTTCATGGTGTTGAACAGGGCGGAAGAAATTAACCGCATCATTAAAGAATCACTGGAAATTAACGGACAGCCGCTTTTTTCGACTTCCTTGTAAACTCAATAATTTCATCTAGCGAGTGTAATGCCCTGACATTGGCGGGCAAGGTATGCGCAATGCGCTCCGTCTGCGGTCCCGACACAATGATCTGTACGGCAGGGAACATATCGGCCATCTCGTGTAAAAAAGCGTCCATGTCTTTTTGCGAAAAGCAGGTGAGCATATGGGTATAAATATGCGTTACGCGGCGGCGGTCGGTGAAGAACTTCAGGTCCTCCAACGGTACGCTGGCGCCGAGGTTAACCACCTGGCAGCCGTGTTGTTTCAGCAGGTATTGTACGAACAGCAAGGGTATTTCATGGTACTCACCCTCCGGCAAAAACAGCAGGAAGCTGTCGGTACCGCTTTCGCGCGATAGCTCCAGCCCGTCAATGGCCACCATCATCTTTTTACGGACGATGAGCGAGGCAAAATGCTCCTGTGCGGGGTTAACGCAGTCGTTGAGCCAGAGCAGTCCCACGCGTTGCAGGAAAGGATAAATTACCTGCAGGATCGTTTTTTCAAAACCAAAGCGGAGCAATGCGTTATTAAACACTTTCTCGAAACGCTGCTGGTCAAAATCGATCATGGCTTCTACCAGCTGGTTGCTTAAAGGCTGAAAGAGGTCTTCTTCCAACTTTTCTTCCAGCGAGCGGCGGCGGATTTCCTCGTCGGTCATTTCTGCGATCTTGGAAATTTTAACGCCGCGGTGGTAGAGGTAAGATACGCGCATGATGTGCTTCAGGTCGTCGTTGTCGTACACCCGGTGATTGGTATCTTTTCTTTTAGGCCTCAGCAGCTTATAGCGCTGCTCCCATATACGGATGGTATGGGCCTTGATACCGGTAAGCAATTCAATATCTTTTATGGTGAAACTGTTCAAGGTAGTATATCTAGAATTAAACAAAAATAGAGATTAAGAAGTTGAACGAACGTGCTATTTTTTTCCTTCTTTTCCCGGTTTTAAGAAAACTTTTACGTCAATAAAGCTGGTTAGAATTAGCAGAATATTATATTTGTTGCTTAAAGCACTTAACATTACATCTAAAATTCACCAATGAATCTTGCATTTTGGAGAAAGAAAGACGGTCCGCCCAAAAGAAATCGCCTTTGCGCGAATGGATTGACGCGGCAGTTTTTGCGATCATTGCAGCCACGCTGATCCGTACTTTCATTTTTGAAGCCTATACCATCCCTACTCCTTCGATGGAGAAAACACTCCTGGTTAACGATTTCCTGTTCGTAAGCAAGATCAGTTATGGTCCGCGTGTTCCCATGACCCCGCTGGCCGTGCCTTTTACACACCATACACTGCCCTTCACTAAATACACGAAAGCATATTCTGAAGCTGTGCAATGGAAGTACCGCCGCTGGTGGGGCTTCTCCGACATTAAACGCAATGACGTGGTCGTATTCAACTTTCCTGAAGGCGATACCGTTGCGTTAAACCAGCAGGACGCCAGCTATTATGGCCTCGTGCGCGCTTTTGGCCGTGAAAAAGTGTGGGACTCTTTAGGTCCCGTTACTTCCCGCCCGGTAGATAAACGCGAAAACTACATTAAACGTTGTATCGCCATCGCCGGCGATTCTGTATATGCGATCAATGCTGTGGTATATGTGAACGGTCAGCCTGCGGAAGTGCCGCCGAAAAGCCAGCATTACTACAGCGTGTATGCTCCCAACGGCGGTCTAAACCTTTCCACGCTCGAAGATATGGGCATCGAAGGTGGTCGCGGCGGAGATGGCAGCAGCGCTATCTACAATTTAACGAAAGACAACGTTACAGAATTGCAGGCGCTGAAACAGGCGGTAACCAGCGTGCAGCCTTATATTCCCAACGGCCCTGGACAGGGTGCTTCCAACGATTTGCTGTATCCTTTTGTAGACTCCCTGAACTGGAATAAAGATAACTTCGGACCGATTTACGTACCGAAGAAAGGTGCTACCGTTAAACTCGACAGCATGAGCATTAACTTCTACCGCCGTGCGATCGCTATTTACGAAGGCAACAAGCTCGAAGAAAGAAATGGTCAGTTCTACATTAATGGCCAGCATGCTACCGAGTATACCTTTAAAATGGATTACTACTGGATGATGGGCGATAACCGCGATAACTCACTGGATAGCCGCTATTGGGGCTTTGTTCCGGAAGATCACGTAGTAGGTAAAGCCTGGCTGATATGGATGAGCTACGGCAACAATGGCATCCGCTGGAGCCGTTTGTTCCGCACCATTCACTAATCAGTTCAACAACATATACTTAAAAGGGATGAAGGGCAACTTTCATCCCTTTTTCTTTATATAGAATTCCTTAAATTGTAGGAATGAAAAAAGTGACGGAGTCCTTTGACTACCTGCAATATGACGATCTGCAGCAACTGGCGCCTGAAGACGCTTCATTACTGGTGCATGCGCAGCAAGCTGTGAAACATGCATATGCGCCGTATTCTAATTTCCAGGTAGCGGCCGTGGTGAAGCTCGATAATGGGGAAACGCTGACGGGTACTAACCAGGAAAATGCTTCTTATCCCGTGGGGATCTGCGCGGAGCGTACGGCGTTGTCGGCTGCTTCGTCGGTGTATCCGGGGTGGGTATCGAGGCGATTGCAGTCAGTTACCGCAACGAAAACGGGGAGGGGAGCAGTCCTATTTCGCCCTGCGGCATTTGCCGGCAAACATTACGGGAGTACGAGGTGCGGCAGGGCAAACCGATCCGTATTATCCTGGGGGGACAAACAGGTCCGGTGTGGCTGATTGACAGTGTAAAAGATATTTTGCCCTTTTCTTTTAGTGCAGATAGTATGAAATAACACAAACGTTATTTGTTATAAATTATAAGATATTTATATTTGTGAAAAGGGGGCTTAAACCTCCCCGCCTATATGACCGTATCCCGAACCTGTATCCTATGGCTCCCGTTGCTGCTATTGACTGTTGGCAACCCTGTTATAGCTTCCTCGCCCGAGAATGATCACAAGGCAAAAAAACTGTACAGAGAAGGTTTGGCGCTGAAACAATCAGGCCAGTTAACTGCAGCACAGGCTTGTTTTACAGCCGCCATTCGGGAAAACGAAAGTTTGACCGACGCTCACCTTGAGCTGGGCCTGTTATTCCGCCAGCAGCAGCAGACTGAATCCGCGAAGCAGCAGTTTCTCGTACTTTTGAAAAAGGAACCGTTCCATAAAGCAGCTTTGCAAAACATGGCTGAACTTTATTACGAACAGAAGGCCTTTGAAGATGCGCTTACCCTGGCTCTACAGGCTCAGGAAGCAGGTGCAATAAGGATGGAAAAGATGATTGGCCTATGCTATTACCACCTGGACCATGCCGATAATGCAATACGCCACCTCTTCAAAGCGTTGGATGAAGAGCCGGACAACCCGGCGGTTCCCTATAAAATAGCGCAAGTGCTGGCACTGAAAGAACGCTATACCGAAAGTATCGAATACTACCACGCTTCCCTCCGGATTGACAGCACCCAGGCCAACTTATTTTTTGAACTTGGAATGATTTATTACAACATGGCAGACTTTAAACATGCCGCCGGCGCCTTCGAAAAAGCCAACGCTTTAGGTCGCCCCGCAGATGCGGATTTTTATTTTAACCTTGGCAATGCCTGTTTGCGGCAATCAGAAACAGAAGAAGGCATTCGCCACCTGACAACGGCGCTCACCCTGCGTCCGAAAGACATTCGTATTATGCTTTCGCTCGCTAATGCGTATTACAAAAACAAGATTACACCCATGCGCTTACGCAGTGGAACGGCATCCTGGTGATGCAGCCCATGAACGCGTTCGCGATGTTTATGCTCGGTAAATCGTATATCGGCGCGGGGCAACTGGTAAAAGGCCAGCAGATCTGCGACCAGGCGCTTGCGCTTGGCGATGTAAAATAAGATACTACTTACGCCACAGGATTCAAAAAGCGCAAAGCGGCCTTGTACATGGCAAGCGTGCAGGAAACTGTTTTGTGTTTCCCGTGGTATTTTTTTGGGAGGGATGTTCGTAAAGGGCATCCCTTTTCTTTTAGCGGAAGGGGCATATAAAACGGGCCGCGATACTTCGCGGCCCGTTTATTACATTCTTTCCGGAACGTTGATGCCTAAGAGCTTTAAGCTCTGTGCAATCGTATTCGCCGTCAGGGATGCGATCTGCAACCGCAGGTGTTTTTTCTCTTCGTTTTCCGCATCGATAATCGAATACACATAACGGCCGCTTTCCTTTTTGCATAGAAAGAGTTGAAGCTCTGCGCCAGCTGGAACGCGTAGTTCGCGATCACCGCCGGGCTGGTTTCCCTTGCTGCTTCTTCGATCACGTTGCCGAATTGTTCGTTCAGCACGATCAGTTCTTTCTCCAACGGTAACAGGTCCTCGGTGTACTTGAACGCGCCGGACAGGTTAGTGCCGCCCAATTCGCGCAGGATAGAGCGGATACGCGCGTAGGCGTATTGGATAAATGGTGCGGTAAAGCCATGCAGGTCGATAGATTCCTCCGGGTTGAAGATCATTCGCTTACGCGGGTCCACTTTCAGGAGGAAAAACTTGATGGCGCCCAGACCGATGGTTTCGTAGAGGCGTGTCAGTTCATCTTCCGAAAAGTCTTTTACCTTGCCCAGTTCCTGCGTTTGTTGTTTGGCAGTGGCCAGCATCTCGTCGATCATGTCGTCGGCGTCCACCACAGTGCCTTCACGGCTTTTCATACGGCCGTGCGGCAGTTCCACCATGCCGTAGGAGAGGTGATGAATGCCGGAAGCGCAGGGCTCCTGCATTTTCTCCAGGGATCAGTTTCAGCACTTTAAAGTGGTACGCCTGCTCGTCGGCCACCACGTACATGCTCTGATCCATGTGGTAGTCGTCGTATTTGAGGCGGGCGGTACCCAGGTCCTGCGTCATGTACACCGAAGTGCCATCGCCGCGCAGGAGCAGTTTCTGGTCCAGGCCGTCGGCCGTCAGGTCGATCCACACAGAATTATCGTCTTTACGGAACAGTACTCCTTTCTCCAGGCCTTCTTCTACAAAGGATTTGCCCAGCAGGTAGGTTTCACTCTCGTAATACATTTTGTCAAAGTCGATGCCCGTGGCGTTTGTACGTTTCGTCGAAACCTTTGTACACCCACTGGTTCATGTTGCTCCACAGGCTGCGTACATCCGGGTTGCCGGCTTCCCATTGCTGCAGCATGATTTTCGCCTGCACCATGATCTCCGTTTTATTACGCGTGAGTTCTTTGATCTCGTCGGTAATCTTGCCCAGTTTGTCTGCGTTGTCCTGGTTCTCCGGTTTAATGAAGGCGGCATGGAGTTTTCTTACTTTCTCCAGCTCCTCCCCGTCAAAATCGGAGAATTTGCCTTCTAGTACGCGGGAAATGATCGGTTCGGCCTGTTCTTTCAGGATGCTTTCGAACTTCACATAGTAGTCGCCAACGAGGTGGTCGCCTTTAATGCCGGTGCTTTCCGGCGTATCGCCATGGGCGAACAGCTGCCAGGCCAGCATCGATTTACAGATGTGGATGCCGCGGTCGTTTACCAGGTTGGCTTTAATCACTTCATAACCGTTGGCTTTGAGGATTTCGGCAATCGAATAACCCAGGAAGTTGTTCCGGAGGTGACCGAGGTGCAGCGGTTTGTTGGTATTGGGAGAAGAATATTCCACCATTACCTTTTTACCGTTGGCCGGTTTTTGTGCGGTCGTTTTATTATTAAAGGCCCCCTGTAAAAAGTTGGTCCAGTAATTATCGCTGATGCTCAGGTTCAGGAACCCTTTTACCACGTTAAACTTCGAAATCAGCTCGGGAAAGGCTTTTACCATGGCAGCGCCAATCGCTTTGCCGGTTTCTTCCGGGCTTTGGCGGCTCATCTTGGTAAAACCAAAAGTAACAACGGTATATTCTCCCTCAAACTCGGGCTTGGTGATATTCACGGCAATGTCCTGCGCCGTTACCGGCTGCTGGTATATTTCCTGTATGGCTGCTATCGCAGCGGTCTTAATGGCAGATACAACACTCATGCTGTTAAAAATTGTCAGAGGGCAAAGGTAATCGGAAATCCGGATATCCCCTAAAACGGGCGTTTTCTGGTAATAACAATGGCGGGACAGTGATCCTGCCCCGCCATTACATTTGATATCAATACTAAATTAATACAACACAAACTCTACCCTTCGGTTCTGCTGCCTGCCCGCCGCTGTTTTATTGCTGGCGATCGGCTGCGTTTGTCCGTAACCGACAGCTTCTACTTTAGATGGATTTACACCACGGCCCACCAGGTATGATTTCACCGATTCGGCGCGTTGTTTCGATAATATCATATTGCTTTCCGCTTTACCTACATTGTCGGTGTGGCCGCTCAGTTTGATGCTGAAGCCTTTTTGCGTGAGCAGTTCGGCTACACGGTCCAGGGCCGGGAACGAAGCGGCTTTGATGCTTGCCTTGCCGGTTTCGAACTCGAGGTTTGCGATGGCTTCGCGTACCAGGCGGTTATCCGCTTCGGTCACAAAAATTTTCACCTGTTTCGGCTGCACGGTATCGCGTGGCAGGGTACAACCCGCACCATCTACTTTTTCGCCTTTAGGCGTATTAGGACATTTGTCGAACATGTCCGAAACACCATCGCCATCGCTGTCTGCCGTTAGCTTTGCCATATCGGCGGCCAGTTTGGCATTAGCTTCTTTCTGTGCGTCCAGTTCCAGTTTTACCTGGTCGCGTTGTGATGACAGGTCGTCATACATTTCCGCGATCGGGTTATGCCAGGCCAGCTGCGGTTTCGATTTTTTACCCAGCGGGAATTCCACGCCTATATAACCATAGGAGTATTTGTCGCGCCCAATGCCATTGGGTACGCCATCGAGGTTATCGCCATCCGGGTAATGCATCGTGTAGCCGATGTCGAAGTTCACGGATTCAGACAGTTTAAACTTCAATCCCGCGCCAACCGGTACAAAAAATTCGGTGATGTTGCCGTTGGGCTTGTAATCGGTGGTTACATTACCCGTGGTGGTAATCGTGGGCTTGTAGCCTGCCAGTCCGCCACCTGCCGATACGTACAGCTGCATAAAATTCCTTTTGGCAAAGAAGTTCATGTTCGCCACGTTAAATACCGCGTTAAGACTGCCCGACCACTGCAGCTGTGTTTCGAACTGTGAGTAGGGACTGTTGGGAGCAGAGCCGTTGCCCAGCTTTTTGTCATTGTTCCCCTTCAGCTGTCCGCCAAGGAAATCGGCCCGCAAAGACATAAAATGCAGCAGCTGCCATTTTACGTAGGCGCCGTAGCCGTAAGACAGCTGCCATTTCGTAAAGTCGTTGTGCCCGCCGGTAAAAGCTACGGGCGCCAGTGCGCCGCCGTTAATGCCGATGGACCAGGTACGGTATCCTTCGGTGCCTTTAAAAAGCCCGGCCGGGGCGGTTGTTTCGGTGTTTCGTGGAGTGGACATATCGTCCTGTGCTTGTGTGCATAAGGGGAGAATGCGGCCGTCAGCACCAGGGCCGCTGCAAGGAAGTTTGTTTTCATGAGAAGTGGTTGTGGTACGTTTATGGGTTGATCCAAATTTGGGGCCATCACGCCGTATAAACCGGTGATAGCGAGTAAATTAAGCTGGTGATCTATTTGTCTTAATAATTGAAAAAAGCCATGGACGTGCATTTGGGCTGGTAGCGGGCCCTTGTGCGTGAACATATAACAGGCGGCAAGTGTTTTTGTTTAAAGCCGCAATCCCGGGAATTGTTGTGACAGGTTGTGGAAGGCCGAAAATACAGGGGAAAGACAGGGTGACTGCCAATATTGCACATTTTGTCACTTGGCATAATCATTGACTAAACTACTGAAAATCTGCACAACAGGTTTACACTAACTAAAAGGAGAATAATTAATAATCATGGGAAAGATCATAGGTATTGACTTAGGAACTACCAACTCTTGCGTTGCCGTAATGGAAGGTAACGAGCCGGTAGTAATTGCCAACGATGAAGGTCGCAGGACCACACCTTCCGTTGTGGCATTTTTGAAGAACGGGGAAAGGAAAGTAGGCGATCCTGCAAAACGCCAGGCGATCACTAACCCTGTTAATACCATCATGTCAGTAAAACGTTTCATGGGCGGTCGTTTCGACGAGGTTACCAATGAAGCGGGGCACTGGAGCTACAAGGTAGTAAAAGGCGATAACAATACACCCCGCATCGATATCGATGGCAGGCAATATACGCCGCAGGAAATTTCAGCAATGATTCTTCAGAAAATGAAGAAAACTGCGGAAGACTACCTCGGCACAGAGGTAAGTGAAGCGGTAATTACCGTGCCGGCTTACTTCAACGACGCTCAGCGTCAGGCAACCAAAGAAGCCGGCGAAATCGCAGGCCTCAATGTTCGCCGTATCATTAACGAACCTACGGCAGCAGCGCTGGCTTACGGTCTCGATAAGAAAAGCGAGGATAGCAAAATCGCTGTATTCGACCTTGGTGGTGGTACATTCGATATCTCCATCCTCGAACTCGGTGATGGTGTATTCGAAGTAAAATCTACCAATGGTGACACCCACCTTGGTGGTGACGACTTTGATAAAGTGATCATGGACTGGCTGGCCGACGAATTCAAAAAAGAAGAAGCGGTTGACCTGCATAAAGATCCGATGGCATGGCAGCGTCTGAAAGAAGCATCAGAGAAAGCAAAAATCGAATTGTCTTCTTCACAGGAAACTGAAATTAACCTGCCTTACATCACTGCGGTAGATGGTGTTCCCAAACACTGGTGAAAAAACTCAACCGCGCGAAATTCGAGCAGCTGAGCGATGCACTGGTAGAAAGAACCCTCGCCCCGTGTAAGAAAGCCCTGAGCGATGCTGGCCTTTCTACTTCCGACATCGACGAAGTGATCCTGGTAGGCGGTTCTACCCGTATTCCTAAAATCCGAGAAGTAGTAGAGAAATTCTTCGGTAAAAAACCGAATAGAGGTGTGAACCCTGATGAGGTGGTAGCTATCGGCGCCGCTATCCAGGGCGGTGTACTTACCGGTGAAGTAAAAGACGTACTGCTGCTGGACGTAACCCCGCTGTCGCTGGGTATCGAAACCATGGGCGGCGTGTTCACCAAACTGATCGAGTCTAACACCACCATCCCGACCAAAAAATCTGAGGTGTTCTCAACCGCTGCTGACAGCCAGCCGAGCGTGGAAATCCACGTACTGCAGGGCGAGCGCCCGATGGCCGCGCAAAACCGCACCCTCGGCAGGTTCATCCTCGCTGATATTCCGCCTGCTCCCCGCGGTACGCCTAAAATCGAAGTTATCTTCGATATCGACGCCAACGGTATCCTGCACGTAACTGCGAAAGATCAGGGTACTGGTAAAACCCAGAACATCCGTATCGAGGCAGGTAGCGGTCTGAATAAAGAAGAGATCGAAAAATGAAGAACGAGGCGAAAGCCAATGAAGCTGCCGATAAAGCTCAGCGCGAGACGATCGAAAAGCTGAACCAGGCCGACAGCACCATCTTCCAGACAGAAAAGCAACTGAAAGAGTACGGCGATAAGATCCCTGCTGATAAGAAAGCACCGATCGAAGCTGCACTGGAAAAACTGAAAGCCGCCCACAAAGCGCAGGATGTTGCCCAGGTAGATGCCGCTATGACAGAAGTTACTAACGCCTGGACAGCTGCTTCAGAAGAAATGTACAAAGCAACACAGGGCCAGCCAGGTGCCGATGCAGGCGCGGGTGCACAACAGGGCCAGCCTAACCAGGGCGCTTCCGGCGACCAGGTTACAGATGCCGAGT
Organism: Chitinophaga sedimenti; assembly: GCF_023156195.1. GTDB lineage: Bacteria > Bacteroidota > Bacteroidia > Chitinophagales > Chitinophagaceae > Chitinophaga > Chitinophaga sedimenti. The sequence goes on along the minus strand of NZ_JAKUKA010000001.1, from coordinate 3,048,542 downwards.
ACGAAGAAGTGAAATAGTACATAGCTATAGATAATTGGTTTTTGAAGGCCCCGGTTTACCGGGGCCTTTTCTTTGCACCTTTCTGCCGCTTTGTTTTAAAAAAGTTGCATGAATCTGCAAATACTCCTATCTTTCTTACATGGAATTACAGTTTTACCCCGTGGCGCTGAAGTTCAGGCACACCTTTACCATTTCCCGCAAGTCTAAAGACGTGCAGCCGCTGCTCGTCATCGCCTTGTCGCAGGACGGGCTTACAGGTCTCGGCGAAACGGCCGATAATTCCTATTATAACATCACCGTACCTATGCTGATGGAAGACGTGGAAAAGCACCGCGAGTTCATCGAAAGTTATGAGCTGGACACGCCCGAAGCCTTCTGGCAGGACATGTACCCGAGGCTGCAGCACAACCTGTTTGCGCTCTGCGCCCTGGACCTCGCCGCCCACGACCTCTACGCTAAAAAGCAAAACAAGAAGCTGTATGAAGTGTGGGGACTGGACATCTCCCGCAACCCGCTTACCGACTACACTATTGGCATCGATACCGTGGAGAACATGGTGAAGAAGCTGATGGAGTTTCCATGGCCGATTTACAAGATCAAACTTGGGACGAACGAGGATATTGCGATCATTACCGAACTGCGTAAACATACTAACGCAATATTCCGGGTAGATGCGAACTGCGCCTGGGGTGTGGAGGAAACTTTGCGCAACGCCGCGGCATTTCGCCAGCTGGGCGTGGAGTTCATAGAACAGCCTATGCGTGCCGATAATTGGGAAGGCATGAAGGAAGTGTACGAAAAAAGTGCCCTGCCCCTCATTGCAGACGAAAGCTGCATCGTGGAGCAGGACGTGGAAAAATGTAATGGATACTTTCACGGCGTTAACATCAAACTCACCAAATGCGGCGGTATTACACCAGCCCGCAGAATGATCGATACGGCAAAGCGCCTGGGCATGAAAACGATGACGGGCAGTATGAATGAAAGTACCGTCGGCACATCGGCCGTGGCACATTTACTGCCTTACCTCGATTATACCGACATGGACGGTCCGCTGTTGCTGGCGGAAGATATTGCCGACGGCGTGAAAATCGTGGACGGGCGCATTATTTACGCCCAGCGGCCAGGAACCGGGGCTGTTCTTCTTCCGGACGTTTCTTCCCGAAAAAGCTGAAGGTGTACGGTTTAAAATCGTTGCGTACGACCATAAACCCGACCAGCCGGTTTTCTTCTCTTCTTGAAAAATACACCTTGTTGTTAAACAGCCAGTCGCTGGGCGGGCAGCCGAGTGCATAAGGTGTTCCGCGTTTAAAGACGGGCATCATGATAAAGTCGTAGTCGTCGGAGCCGGCTACGAGGCCCTTTACGTGCACAAAATCGCGCAGCTTTTTGTACAGGGTAGTGTCTGCTGCCAGTGTTCCGTAAAAATAGGCGCCGTCTACACTGTCGATCGACAGGATGTAGCGGTAAGTCTTTTCGGTAGTGCGGAAGGACACGTTGTAGCATCCGGTAAGACTGTCGGTCTTTTCCCGGAAATGCCGGTTGTGTTGTTGTGCATGAACAACAAGTGAGCTGCAAAGCAGCAATAGCATAGCCATGCACACACCCGGTTTGTTTTTAGAATGGCGATTCATAAACAACGAGTTTAGTGGTGACGGGTAAAATTGCCACGAAGTTCCGGAGAATAACCGTGCGGAAAATACCGGTGTTATAACAGAGGTTTATACGGCCAGCCTGTAACGCAGTACCAGTAAGGAATTTGGTATGCTATTAATTCTTTAGGTAGATAAGATGAGCAGTTGGGCAAGTTTTCTAGTCCTCCGGCGGAGCAATTTCTTTCCATGACCGGGCAAAGAAAACGTAGTCGCTGATGCGTCCTGATGCTTCGATATACTTGCCGGCCAGGGCTTCCAGCGGATTGTCCATAAACGGGTTGCCGGCGGCAGGGCGTATGAGGTATACGGCGTCGCCGGTATCGAGGTGTACGCCGAGGTGTTCGCTTTTGGTGGTGCGGCCAAAAGTGCGGAGAATAAGCCTGCCGCGGAGTGTAACCGCGGCAGGCGTGTTTTTATGTGGTTTATTTTCTGACATATTCACGGTATCCTACAATCTCGTTATTTCTTTCTTTCACGACCAGCACTTTCGTATGTTTAAACTTGCCGTGCTGGCTGCTCTCCGAATATACGCGAAATTTCACCGGTTGTGCAAATGCTTTTATGCCACTACGCGTTTGCGCCGCTTTGGGTGCGTTCTCAAAAATACGCAGGGTGGCATTGGCGGAAAACCCTCTTTGCTCGAGCAGGTCTCCCACCAGTTTAGGCGAACTTTCGTGCCGGGGTTTTACCACAATTTCCTGGGGCGTGGTGATGAAGGTTTCGAGCAGCAGTCCTTTTGCTTCGAGGCCATCGCGGCGATTGGTGCGTGTGTTTGCGTCCGGCTCCCCTAGGCCGCGCAGGGCAGGGGCTTCAGGCAATGCCACTACTTTCACGGAAGGGTCGCCCAACAGGTAAAACTGCGCAAGGGTTTTTAACTCGTAGGGATCTAATGTTGGCCCCATTTCGTCGAGGAAACGCTGGCGGGCCTTCAGCAATGCTTCCCCGGTTGACGATCCTTTTATCACATTGGTCAAGAAATATTGGGTGATAAGGTCGGCCAGCCCATTGCCTTTTGCGGGGCCGTACGCAATCGTGGAGCTGCCCAGGAAGGCCAGCGCGTGGTGTTGCAGGTAAGTATTGGCAACACTCGGCTGATCGAATTCCGTGAGGTTCGGATTGTATAACTGCGCACCATAGCAGCATTCCGCCGCGACGATGGTACCCGGTGTAACCTTTTTAGCCATGAGCGAAGCGTTTACAGCTTCCGGGTAATTTTTGCCCTTCTGCCCGTAAAAGCAGGGATCTTCCAGCGAGCCGTGGCAGTTGATAAAATGTGTTTTCGGTTTGAACTGGGTGCTGGTCCATTTCGGCCCTTTTACCGGCGAAATAAACAGGGTATCGCTGCCGCCGAACATATTACGCAGGCTTTCTTCCGTGGATTGCCGCCATTCGAATACGCTCACGGAAAAGTACTTTTTGTAATCCTTATCGCTGCCGGCTTTGTGGCTAATTACATCCTGCACCAATGATTGGAAGTAGGCGGGATCGGCAACACCGGGAATGTCCGGGAGCCTTCCAACCACCCGTGTTGGTGCAATGAACTTCGCGGGATTGGTATTGTACGCGGCTTCGCAGGCGTATGGCAGATCGCTGGGGATTTTTTGATCTTCGTCATCGTCGCTGAACAGCAGGTTGTTCAGCGATTGAAATGGGATGATATCCTGCGCTCCCGCCAGCAGGAGGTAGTCGGGGAGAAGAACCTGTACACCGCATCGATCGCATCTTTGTTTTGCTTCGCGTTTTCGGGATCAGTAACCGGCTTTGCTTTGTATTGGGCCATGTCTTTCGCATGGTCGAGGAACACGAGTTGCGTGGTCAGTCCGCGTTGCCGGTCGTATGTCTGTAGTTTTTTAAGGTCGTTGAGGATGGATTTGTGTTGCTTCCCATACTTACGGGTCAGCGCCGCCACGTTGGTGACGATCAGTTTATCAGTTTTCATTTGGGGTTGATTTAGTAGCGGAAAGTTACGTATTATTCCTATTTTGTAATTCTAACCCATCCCGTTTATGAAACAACTGCTGGTGTTTTGTCTTTTTTTATGTTGAATGCCATGAATTCGTCTGCTCAAATGCTTGCCGAAATTACCGTGAAAGCAGGCAAGTATGCCCGTAAAAACGCGATCGCCTGTTTATCGCTCGAGGCCTTCGCTAACGTGCCCACAAGTAATTTTGTGTTGAAGTCGGGGTCGCGGGAACTCCCGGTGCAGGTAGAAGAGGGCGCTGTCCGTAAGTTATGGTGGCGCGTTAACGAAGCCTTACCGGTGGGCGGAAAGGTGCAATACGTGCTTTACAAAGGACAGTCGAAACAAACGCCTGCTCACATCAACCTGAAGGAAGAAAATGGCGCACTGACCATAGAAGGACTGTTGCAATACAATTACGCCACGGTAAATCCGCCGGCCGGCGTAGATTCCGCTTATCGGCGCAGCGGCTTTATTCATCCGCTGTGGGCGCCAAATGGGGCCGAACTCACCGGCATTCATCCTAGAGATCATTACCACCACTTCGGCATCTGGAACCCCGGACCGACGCGGAATTCGAAGGGAAGGAAGTGGACTTCTGGAACCTCGTAAAGAAGCAGGCAACAGTAGCTTTCAAAGGATTTTTAAGCAAGACGCAGGGGCCCATCTGGACAGGCTTTGCTGCCCTGCAGGACCATATCGTATTCAATCCTGAAAAAACGGCCCTCAATGAAGTATTGGATATCAGGGCCTACGACGGACTCGATACCGGGATTTCAATTCCATACAAAGCTGCGCTACATCAAGTCCTTTGTTATTGAAGCAATACCGTTATGGCGGCGGGTTTAACATCCGCGGCAACGCCGGCTGGAACGCCAGGGAACAGCAGCATGCTTACCTCCGAGGGCCGCACGCGCAACAATGCCGATTCTTCTTTAGCAAGATGGATAAAGATTGCGGGTGACACGGAAAAAGGAAAAGCGGGGCTGCTCATTATGTGCCATCCTTCTAATTTCAACTTCCCGGTGCCTTTAAGGGTTTGGCCGGATAAGGACCAACATGTATGCGTGTTCTTCACACCAACGAAAAACACGCCCTGGCTGATGACATATGGGCATACCTATGCACAGCGTTACCGCGTGAAAGTATTCAACGGCGACATCAGCGCTGCCGAAGCCGAAGCAGCCTGGCAGGAATACGCCTACCCGGTGGAAGTGAGCGTTAAACACTTATAGCCGACCACCAGATCCACCAGATATATACCGGTTGAAACAACAACCGCGACCAGGTGTACCAAGCCTTCGCGGGCAATCCGCCCGGTGCGGGCAGGCCCGCTACCGCCACCCGGATATTGGCGGGAAACATCAATACAAGTAAGATGATCAATCCCCATGCGCTCCAATACTGCGTGGCCGGGAATAACAGCCCTGCGCCCAGCAATATCTCCAGCACACCGCTGAAGATCACAAGCGCTGTGGGGTAAGGTAACATGCCCTCGATCATGTAGGTGAGCTGCTGCGGTTTACGCAAATGCATGAAGCCAATAAGCACGAACATAATAGCGGCCGCGATCCGCGCTGCGTCCTGCCAGTGCGCTAGCAGCGGGATGTTGAAAAGATAACCGATAAGGGCGAGTAGTAAGCCGAAACTGAGCAGTCCTGCGAGAAAAGCCATTACTGTATGTATACCGTTTTAATATTGAGAAATTCATGCACACCCTCCAGCGACAATTCACGGCCGTAGCCCGATTGTTTGATCCCGCCGAAAGGCAGACGGGCATCGGAACGGACCATTGCATTCACGAATACGTTGCCACTTTCTATCTGGCGGGCCAAAACAGCCGCTTTTCCGAGGTCTTTTGTCCAGAGTGAGGCACCCAGTCCAAACTCTGTTTTATTGGCCAGTCTGATGGCTTCCTGTTCGTTTTCTGCGGTAATGATCGCCGCGAGCGGACCGAAGGTTTCTTCGTCAAATGCTTTCATGCCTGGTTTTACATCTGCAAGCAGGGCCGGGGTGAAGTTGCAGCCTTCGAGTACGCCGCCTGCCAGTACCCTGGCCCCGAGTTTCAGGGTGTCGTTCATCTGCTTCAACAAGTCTTCTGCCAGGTCCGGGCGTGCCATAGGGCCGGTGTTGGTCGTGTCCAGCATCGGGTCGCCCTGTTGCAGGTGATGAATAATGTCCTGCACGCGTGCCGTAAAATCAGCCGCCACCGTCTTTTCCACGATCCAGCGTTTGGCGGCAATGCATGATTGCCCGGCGTTTTGCATACGCGCCTGCACGGCTATTTTCGCAGCCTGTTCAATATCCGCATCTTTCAATACGATAAAAGGATCGCTGCCGCCCAGCTCCAGTACTGTTTTTTTGATGTATTTGCCTGCCAGTGAGGCCACGCTCATGCCTGCGGGTGTACTGCCTGTCAGCGTTACTCCCTGCACCCGCCGGTCGGCAATTACCGGTTCTAAATGTTGCGACGATACCAGCAGCGATTGAAACACACCTTCGGGGAAACCCGCGGTGATGAAGGATTTTTCGATGGCCAGCGCGCAGCCGCTCACGTTGCTCGCATGTTTCAGCACGCCGGTATTTCCCGCCAGTACGTTGGGTATCGCAAATCGGAATACCTGCCAGTATGGGAAGTTCCAGGGCATAATCGCCAGAATAACACCTTTCGCTTCGTAGGATACGTAGCTGTTTTGCGCATCTGAGGCGATCGGTTTCGGGCGCATCATGTCTTCGATATGATCGGCATAATATTCGGCAGTAGTGGCGCACTTCAGTACTTCAGCCCTGGCTTCTTTTAAGGTTTTGCCCATTTCCTGCGTAATGATCGTGGCGTGGGCATCTACCTCCTGTTGCAACACGGCCGCCAGTTTTCGCATCAGTTCCGCCCTTTTTTCGAGCGGTATTTGTTGCCATTGGTGGTAAACCTTGTCGGCAAGCGCCAGTTTCCTTTCTATTTCCGCGGGCGTATGGGCGGGGTAGGTGGCGATGGTTTCCTGGGTGTACGGGTAGATGCTGCTGAACGTCATAAAATCTGCTTTTGTTGATGGTACTGTAAATTTAACTCAAATAGTCACGATTCGTACAACCAGCTTTCGGTGGCAATTGGCTAATTTTGTCCTGCTAATATGGAACAGAAAACAGGTTTAAGCAGGTGGAACATTATCATCATGTCGATGTGCACGGGATTGATAGTGGCGAATATTTATTACAGCCAGCCTTTGCTGGTGCTGATTGCCAAAGATTTTGGGGTATCGGAGAGCAGCGCGGGACAGGTAACTTTCCTTACACAGGCGGGTTATGCACTCGGCTTGTTCTTTTGTGTGCCACTCGGCGATAAAATAGAGCGTAAGCGCCAGATCCTCGTGATGGCGGCATTGTCTTTACTGGCGCTCGTACTTGCGGCTTTGTCGCGAAACATTTTTTTACTTAAACTCAGCGGCCTGTTTATCGGCTTTACCTCCGTTATTCCGCAGCTGATCCTGCCGCTGGCCGCCAATCTTGCGGACCCGGATAAAAGAGGTAAGATCGTAGGCTCGATCATGAGCGGTTTGCTCGTGGGCATCCTGTTATCCCGCACCCTTAGCGGTATAGTGGGACAGCACTTCGGCTGGCGCGCGATGTTCTGGATCGCGGCGGGTATCATCTTTTACTGTGGATACTGATGTGGGCCTCGTTCCCGCAAAGCCGTCCGAACTTTAAGGGTAGTTATGGAGAGCTGATGGGATCTCTTTTACGCTGGCGAAGGAACAACCGCTCCTGCGCGAAGCGGCGGCCATCAATGCCTGTGTATTTGCCTCTTTCGGCCTGTTCTGGGTAACGATCGTGTTTCACCTGGCGAAGGCGCCGTTTAACTATGGCAGCGATGTGATCGGGATGCTGGGGCTCGCCGCCGCTGCCGGGGCTTTAGGCGCTCCGCTCATTGGGCGTATTGCAGATAAAAAGAACCCGCGTATCGCTATTGGTTATGGATTGCTATTGGTGCTCCTGAGTTTCGCGATTTTCTGGCTGTCGCACGCGAGCATTGTGGGTATCGTAGTGGGTATTGTAGTGTTGGACCTGGGTATCCGGGGTGTGCATGTGTCTAACCAGACGCGTATTTACGCCATTTTACCGGAAGCGCGTAACCGCATGAATACCGTATTTATGACGGTAAGTTTTATTGGTACGGCCGCTGGCTCGGGCATTGGGTTAATTGTGTGGAAGGCGGGCGAATGGACGGCGGTGTGCCTCACCGGGCTGCTGCTCGTGTCGCTGGCGATTGCCATCTATGCATTTACTTACAGGAAGAAGTAATCACATCCACATAAGAAAGAAAAAAGCGTACCATCGGAAGACGGTACGCTTTTTTAATATATTGACCAGTAACGAGCCTACTTTTCGTCTTCTACGCGTGTGATCTTGATCATGTTGGTTGGCAGGTGTTCCTTAACCGGTGTGGAACCAGTGTTTACCACCACATCGTTGTTTTTCAGGAAACCGCGTTCTTTCAGGATGTTGATCTGGTCCTGAACGATATCGTCTACGCTGTTTTCTTCTGCATAGTAGAAGGCGCGTACACCCCAGCTGAGGCTCAGCTGATTTACCAGCGTTTTCTCTTTAGTAAATACGTACAGCGGTGATTTCGGACGGTAGCTGGAGAGCATGAAGCCGGTGTAACCGGAAGCGGTCATGCCGATCAGTGCGTCGGCATCCGTGTCTTCCGCAATTTTAGCCGCGTTGTAACACAGCGCATCGCTCAGGAAGGTAGGAGAGTGGCGGTGAGGGATCAGGTTACGGTTGTAAATGATCTCTTCTTTTTCCACTTCGCCGATGATTTTTCTCATCGTCTGGATCACCAGCGTGGGATGTTGGCCGGTAGCAGTTTCGCCACTTAGCATTACCGCGTCGGCGCCTTCCAGTACGGCGTTGGCCACGTCGGTAATTTCAGAACGGTTCGGACGGCTGCGGTCGATCATGCTTTCCATCATCTGTGTAGCCACGATAACGGGTTTCGCGCGGTGGATACATTTGCGGATGATGTCTTTCTGGATCATCGGGATCACTTCCACGGGAAGTTCTACGCCGAGGTCACCGCGGGCAATCATCACGCCATCGCTTTCCCAGATGATCTCTTTCAGGTTCTGGATCGCTTCCGGCTTTTCTATTTTAGAAATGATTTTCAGTTTGGAGTTGCGCTCTTTAATACGGTTGCGCAGGTCAACCAGGTCGGCCGCGTTACGAACGAACGACAGGGCAACCCAGTCAGGCGCCTGGTCAATGATGAAGTCCAGGTCCACCAGGTCTTTTTCTGTCAGAGAAGGCAGTTCTACCTTGGTATCGGGCAGGTTAAAACCTTTTTTGGAAGACAGGATGCCGCCGAGGGTAACTTCTGCTTTGATTTCCTGGTTAGCGGTCACCTCTTTTACGACAGTTTCGATTTTACCGTCGTCCAGCAGGATTTTCTGACCGGGACGAATATCTCTATGGAGGTTATGGTAAGAAACATAGATACGATCCATGTTACCTACACATTTTTCGTTTACGAAAGTGAGGATGTCGCCGGTTTTGAGCGGCAGTGCGTTGTTCTCAATCTCTCCCACACGCAATTTCGGACCTTGCAGGTCGGCCAGGATGGCGACGTTGTAAGGCTGAGTTGCATTAATCTCGCGGATATAACCAATAATTCTGGCTTTGTCTTCGTGGCTGCCGTGAGAGAAGTTCAAACGGAACACGTTAACACCGGCTTGAACCAGCTCCAGCAATTTTTCATAGGTATCGCAGGCAGGGCCTACGGTTGCTACTATCTTCGTTTTATGTGAGGAGTGTTCACGTCCTGCAACGTTGTCCATTTGACTGTGATAGTATTTCGACAGGTCTTTTGTACTCATAAGCTATATAATTTTAACTCGCCAGAATTTTAATAATCTTAAACCATTCTTCGTCAATGGACTGTTTAGCCTTCACTGCCTGTGTGAGCGGGGTGTAAGCGATTTTATCGTTCACTACGCCGACCATTACATTGTGGGTGCCGTCCAGCAGGGCTTCTACGGCAGAAAAACCGAGACGGCTGGCAATGATGCGGTCCATACAGGTAGGCGTACCGCCGCGCTGGATGTGACCGAGAATGCACACGCGGGTGTCCAGCTGCGGGAGGCGTTCCTTGATGTGTTTAACCACGCCATTAGCGCCGCCGAATTCGTCGCCTTCCGCCACTACGATGAGGTTTACGAGCTTTTTCCTGCGTTCGTTAGCCTGCAGTTCGTTGATGATGTCGTCGATCTCGCTTTTACGCTCTGGCATCAGCACGTGCTCTGCACCGGTAGCAATGCCGCTGTGCAGGGCAATGTATCCGGCGTCGCGGCCCATCACTTCGATGATGAACAGGCGGTCGTGCGCATCAGCGGTGTCGCGGATCTTGTCGATCGCGTCCACGGCAGTGTTTACCGCGGTGTCGAATCCAATTGTAAAATCCGTGCCGGCGATATCTTTATCGATTGTGCCTGGCAGGCCAATGCAAGGTATATCAAATTCTTCGCTGAATTTTTGTGCACCTTTGAAGGAACCATCGCCACCGATTACCACCAAACCGTCTATATCCAGTTTTTTCAGGTTCTCGTATGCCTTTTTCCGACCTTCCGGCTCATAAAATTCCTTGCAACGGGCTGTTTTCAAAATCGTGCCGCCACGCTGGATGATGTTGGCCACGGTTTTGGATTCCATAGGAAAGATATCATTAGTCAACATCCCCTTGTAACCATACATAACACCGTATACATTCAAATGATGATAGATACCTGCTCTTACCACGGCGCGAATTGCGGCGTTCATCCCGGGAGCGTCACCCCGGAAGTAAGAACTGCGATGTTGTTCACTTTTTTCATATTATTGGTCAAAATATTGCGTTAAAGGGCGCACAAAAATAACATTTTTTTGAAAACTATTCTTATATATAATGTTAGCATTTATGGTTAAATTTTGATTTTATTTGAAAAAAGGCCCCTCATTTTTAAAAATTTTCCTCATGAAATCGTTTTACCAAATAAGCTTTTTAATATTTATACTGATGAGCATGACTTTAGGAGCAGCTGCGCAAAAGACCGCCATTACCTATCCATTAACAAAAACAACGGATACCGTAGACGAATATAATGGTCACAAGGTACCAGATCCTTACCGCTGGCTCGAAAATGACCACGCGGAAGATACCAAGGCCTGGGTGATTGAACAAAATAAAGTGACCAGGGACTATCTCGATAAAATTCCTTTCCGCGATAAAATCAAGGCACGGCTGGAGGAAATGATGAATTATCCAAAGTACGGCGCGCCTTTCCGTGAGGGTAAGTATTACTATTTTTATAAGAATGACGGATTACAGAACCAATCGGTGCTATATCGCCAGGTGGGTATCACCGGCACGCCGGAGGTATTCATCGATCCGAATAAGTTGTCGGAGAAAGGTACGGTAGCCCTGGGGAACCTGAGTTTTTCGAAAGATAGTAAGCATGCGGCCTACCTGATTGCCAAAGCGGGGTCCGACTGGCAGGAGTGTTTTGTGATGGATGTGGAAACGAAGCAATTGCTGCCCGATCACCTCGACTGGATCAAATTCAGCGGTATCAGCTGGCAGGGGGATGGATTTTATTATAGCCGGTATGATACGCCGGACGAGAAGGCCCGCCTGTCCGGCAAAAATGAATTCCATAAGGTGTATTACCACAAACTCGGCACTACGCAGGAAAAGGACCAGCTGGTATACGTAGATAAAGAACACCCGCTGCGCAACGCCGGCGTAGGGGTAACCGAAGATGAACGCTTCCCGGTACTCGTCACCACAGAAGGTACTTCGGGCAACCAGCTGGCCGTGCGCGACCTGAAAGATGCGGCTCAGCAGGATTTTCAGGTAGTGGTACCTGGTTTTAAATACGACCCTTCGGTGGTGGATAACGTGGGCGACAAACTGCTCGTTCTTACCAATGAAGACGCGCCTAACTACAAACTGGTACTCATCGATCCTAAAAATCCCGCGAAGGAAAACTGGCAGACCATCATCCCTGAAAAACCGGAAGTGCTGAACAGCGTGGGCACCGGTGGTGGTAAACTGTTTGCCAGTTATCTGAAAGATGCTTCTACTAAAATTTATCAATACGATGTAACAGGCAAACTGGAGCACGAGATCAAACTGCCCGGTATCGGTACGGCCGGCGGCTTTGGCGGTAAAAAAGAAGACCAGACCTTCTTCTATACGTATACTTCGTTTGTAGCACCCGCCACGATTTATCAATACCAGATACCTTCCGGCAAATCCGACGTGTACAAGCGGCCCGAAGCAAAGTTTGACGTGGAGCAATTTGAAACCAGACAGGTGTTTTTCACCAGTAAGGATGGTACGAAAGTGCCGATGTTCCTGTCGTACAAAAAAGGGTTAAAACTGGATGGTAACACACCCGTACTGTTGTATGGCTATGGCGGGTTCAATATTCCGCAAACGCCGGGCTTCAGCGTGAGTAACCTGTTTTTCATGGAGCAGGGTGGTATTTACGCGGTCGTAAACCTGCGCGGCGGCAGCGAATATGGCGAAAGCTGGCATAAGGCCGGGATGAAAGAGAAGAAGCAAAATGTGTTCGACGATTTTATTGGCGCGGCGGAATATCTTATCAAAGAGAAATATACCAATCCTTCTAAAATTGCTATCCGTGGCGGATCGAACGGTGGTTTGCTCGTTGGCGCCTGTATGACACAGCGCCCCGACCTGTTCAAAGTAGCACTGCCCGCTGTAGGAGTGCTGGATATGCTGCGTTACCAGAAGTTCACTATCGGCTGGGCCTGGGTGGTGGAATATGGCAGCAGCGAAAAGGCAGACGAGTTCCCTTACCTGTTCAAATATTCACCTTTACATAACATCAGGAAAGGCACGTCTTACCCGGCTACCCTCATTACTACGGGCGATCACGATGACCGCGTAGTGCCCGCGCACTCCTTTAAGTTCGCGGCTGCTTTGCAGGCAGCAAATGCCGGTCCCAATCCGATGCTGATCCGCATTGAAACACAGGCCGGCCATGGTGCGGGTAAACCAACCAGCAAAGTAATAGACGAGGCGGCCGACGTGTGGGCGTTCACGATGTTTAACCTGGGGATGAAAATGTAATGAAGAAAGTATTGATCACGGGGAGTAACGGCCTGCTGGGCCAGTACCTCGTACAATTGTTCAGTGAAGATGCAGCCTGGCAGGTAATTGCCACCGGCAAAGGACCTAACCGCCTGCGCTGGCAGGAGGGCTACACTTATGTAACAGCCGATCTGAGCATTCCTGAAGAGATTACTGCGTTAATCGCCGCGCATCAGCCGGAAGTGATTATCCATTCCGGCGCCATGACGCAGGCGGACGACTGCGAACGTAATAAGGAGGCTTGCTGGACAACGAACGTAACCGCCACCAGGCACCTACGTGCCGCATCGGATGCGTTTTTCCTGTTCCTGTCGACAGATTTTGTGTTCGATGGCCTGTCAGGCCCGTACCTCGAAACCGACCTGGTGAACCCGCTGAGTTATTACGGCTCCAGCAAAGTAGCCGCGGAACGTGCCGTGATGGCGGGCGCGGCACCCTGGGCCATTGCCCGCACCGTGTTGGTATATGGCGTGTCGGATGATCCGAAGCGGGGTAATATTATCACCTGGGTGAAGGGGAACCTGGAGCAGGGCAAAGCCATTAAAGTGGTGGATGACCAGTGGCGTACGCCCACATTGGTGCATGATCTGGCAATAGGTTGCAAACTGATCGTGGAGCAGCAGGCGCAGGGAATCTGGCATCTTTCAGGGAAAGACCTGATGACGCCTTTTGATATGGCCCTGGCGGTGGCGGAGCATTTCTCCCTCGATGCTTCTTTGATGGAACGGGTGAATGCGGAGACGTTTACGCAGCCGGCGAAGCGGCCTGCCCGTACCGGGTTTATCATCGACAAGGCAGTGGAGCAGCTTGGGTATAGACCGCGGAGTTTTAAAGAGGGAATTGAAGTAGTGAAAACCGGACTGAAATAAAAGGGGCTGACCAAAAGGAATGGTCAGCCCTAATTTATTCGGGTACCTGATGTAGACCTGTTATCGTTTATGCGATTCTCGAAGCCTCATTTCACTTTTTTGTTCAGCCCCTTAGTTATTTTGTATCCATCACTTTCACCGGCACCTTTAATATCTTCAGGAGCGAGTCTTTGATCGCGACGGTATCCTTCGCCATAGCCCTTACGGGAATGGCAATGCGGAAACTGGCCGAGTCATCTTTTGTATACATGACGGCCTGGTGGTTTGTCCAGGTATACTGTTGTTTATAGTATTTTTCGGCAACGGAGGCCTTCGCCAAAAGGTATACGGCGTAGTATTGCACCGTATCGTTTGCCGGCGGCGGCGCTGCCACTACCGGCGCCGCAGCGGAATCCGCACCCTTCACCGCACCGGTATCAAATGCCGGCTGAGATGCTGCACGTACGGTAGTTTCCGGCGTAATGGCTTCGTTGGCAGGCGTTTGCTGCAATTGCTGCTGCTGCCAGAAGTACCAGCCCGCAAAGCCGAGGCAAAGCAGTGCTGCGGGAAATACGATCCACCACCATTTAAAGTTGCCGTCGTTTTCCTGTACGGCGGAAACATGGTCTACCACCTGCTGGTTCACCATTTCAGTGTTGCCTACGGTCACCTTGGGCGCTGTCTGCGCGCGCAGTACCGGTTGCAGGGCCAGGGGCTCCCAGGCGTCGGGTACTTCCTGCGGGGTGAAAACAGTCTGGCCGAACGGGTCCTTGTGCAGCGTGCCCACATCGGGGATCACCACGGGCTGGCCGCTGGCGACTTCCTCTTTGAACTGCTCCACGTATTTGGCCATTTTCAGGCGGGCGACGCTTTCTACCAGGTTTTCTTTATGCGATACCCATTGTGCACAGGCGGCATCATCATCCCACTTTTCCTCGAACAGAATCTGCTGGCGCGGCGGGACCAGCTGCTGCTCCACCACGTTGAAGTGGGCAGGAATATGCTGAATCGTGAACGTACCCACCTCTGGCACGCAGCAGGTTTGCTGTTTGTAAAGGACTTCTGAGATATAATGCTGTAGCATCCGCTGGCTTTAATTTGGGTGCAAGTTTACGATTTAAAATTTTATCATCACACCGCCCAGCACGTTCAGGCCGTAAGAGGCGTAGTTGTTCCAGCGCTGGTACTTGCTGTTAAACAGGTTGTTGGCGTTGGCCCACACCGCGAAATTCTTACCGATATTGTACTGTGCGCCCACGTTCATGTCCATTGCCGCTTTTGTACGGCCAAAGTCCAGCGTTTTCGGATCCAGGTAATAGCTGCGGCCCAGGGCGAACAGGTTGGCGTTCAGGTGCAGGTTCTTGAAGAACGTATATTGGGCGAACACGTCATACTGGAAAGGTACCATACCCCAGGCTTCAGTTCTGTTTCCTGTTTGTTAAAGCTCCACCAGTCACCGCTCAGGCGGATCTGGAATTTCTCTTCCTGGATATAACCGATTTCCGCGTGGAACTGGAAGGCGCGCAGCTCGTTTTCATTCCGCAGGTCAAAAGTTTTGCCGTCGATGCTGTCGTTTACGAACAGGGGCAGGTTATGATAAGTAACCCCGGCAAATTTGGTGTTATAGGTAAAGTGGCTGCCCAATGTACCCTTAATACCGGTGTACTTTTCCTCGATGCGCGTGTTCAGGATGCTGTCTGCAAACCCGCTGATAAAGGGATTGCGGTTAGCCAGGTTGCGGTAATTGTTTTTATCAATATAGGAAATCCAGCCACTGCTCAGGATCAGTTTGTTACGGATCAGGTGCGATTCGTTCACGATATCCGGCAGCAGGTAGAATTTGCTTTTCTTCGTCCAGGTAGGGTTAAGGCCCGCATGCAGCATAAAGCCGGGTTTAATCAGCTCAAGCGCGGGGTGAATAGCCATTACGTTATTGTTGATGGCTTTGTTATCATCTTCTTTAAAAGTGGAGAGGTCCAAGATACCTTCCGCCTTCAAATACAGGTCTTCGAACAATTGCTTACGGATCGGGGCTTTCAGCACGAAGGTGTTCTCCAGCCGCTTGTAAGAATCCCCGAATACAATAAACTTCGCGTCGGGCTGAAACTTCCAGCCCCAGTCGTCCTGCGGCCTGTTTTTCAATCCCAGTTGTGCCACTACTTCATTAAAGGCCTGTTTTACATCACTTTTTTGAAGTCATACAGTGAGTGGTCATAACCGTAATAGTGTACCTGGTTCAGGCTGTATTTCAGGCTGCCGTTGATCTCGAAGAGGGGAGAGTAGTAGGTGCCGCTGGCCAGTACGGTGGCCGCGGTATAGTCCTGGTTTTTGATATCGCCCTTAGAGCCGGTGTAACGGCCGAACAAACCAAAGTTCCATTTATCATTGCGGCCGCTGCCAAAACCGGCTTCCACGAGCGGGGTATTCAGGTTGCCGTAGCCGAACTTCACGTAATTGTTCTGGAGGGCTTTCAGCGAATCCTTACCCAGCGCCAGCGGTTTTAACGGCACCGGCTGGTACATGAAGTAGAGGTTCAGCGCGGGTACCTGGTAGCTCAGGCGGGGACGTGCAGTGTCGGCCGCAGGCAGCGAGGCGTTCAGGTTTAACTTGGCCGCTTCGCGCAGTTTAGGTTGATAAACGGAGATGATATTGATCGTTTCCTGCTTCAGGGTGTCCTGCGCCTGCGCTTGTTGCTGCAATGCCAGGGGCGGCGCCCGAAACCAGTAATATATTGCGTAATAGATGCATGCTATCGAATGATTTATGTGTATAATGAGCGCTTTCGCGTGCCATTATGGTCTTTATTTAATTTTAGATCCTGCTTTTTCTTCCGCTTCTACTTTTGCCAGTTTGTCTTTCGCCTCATTCTTCAGCTCATCGATCGGGCAGTTTTCGGCAATGCTCTGGAAGGTAGCTTTCGCATTGAAGTAGTCCTTCTGTTTCCAGTACACATCGCCTAACAGGATGTATGTTTTCGCGGTCCAGTATTCGTAACCGGGCGCATTTTTAATCAGGTCGAAGCCGGCTTTTTCTGCTGCGGTCAGGTCGTTCTTTTGCAGGTAAGATGCGGCAATGTTGTAACGCGCTTCAGCACCAATTTCTGATTTGGTCAAACCGCTAACGGTTTTGTATTCGCTGATCGCCTCGTCGAACTTGCCATTTTCCTGCTGGGCTTTACCCAGGTAGAAGTGTCCCAGGATCTGGTCGTCCGTACTGATATTGGTGCCACTCAGCAGGGCTTCCGCGAAGGTGGTCACCTCGTTCCAGTTCTTCAGTTGATAGTTGCTGCGCAGCAAGCCGCGTGCAGCCGCGAGGGTATTGTCTTTATTAGTAGACAGGGCCTGCAGGCGCTGGTAGTGTTCGCGGGCTTTGGCGTAGTTCTTCACGTGGTAGTACTGGATGTAAGCCGCCTGCTGCGCCGCGCGTTCTGCAAACGGGCTGCTGCCTTTGCTCAGCACAAACTCGTAGCCGGGCAATGCATTCGTGTAGTCTTTCGCGTTGTACAGGCATTCCGCTTTGTAGAAGTTCGCCTGTAAGGCAAACTGCCCGTTCGGGAACTTCTGCAGGTAGGTCGTTAAAGCCGGTGCTGCCCCCGCACAATCACCTTTACTGAAGCGGGCTTCCGCCGCCGCAAAGCTGATGGAATCTTCTGCTACGGCAGATACAGTACGACCGTTCGCCTTCATGAATGCCACATAGTCGTCGGTTTTACCCTGACCAACATAAATGGCCTGCAGGCTTTCCAGCGCTTCTTCTGCTTCGGCGGAGTTAGGATATTTCTGCACCACGTCTTTAAAGTAGCCCATGGCGGTGTTGTCATTGTCCATGTTGTAGTAAGCCAGGCCCAGTTTCAGCAACGCTTTAGGGGCATTGGGACCGTTCGGCTGTTTCTGCAATACATTTTTGAGGTAGGGGATCGCATCGTTAAAGCGCTCTTCTGACAGGTAAGTATTGGCTATTTCCAGTTCGCCTTCGTTATTGTAGGCAGAAGAAGGATACTTGCTGGCCAGTTGTTTCAGTGCGGCAATTTTCTCATTCGGCTTGCCCTGGATGCCCAGGATCAGGCTTTTCTGGTAGGTAGCATAATCTGCGCCCGGTTCACCGCTGCCGATCACCCGGTCGTAAAGGGTATTTGCTTTTGCGAAGTCTTTCAGCATATAGTAGCAATCTGCCGTACGCAGCGCTGCATCGTTAGCGATACGTTGCGCGTTGGGACCGCCTGCACGCTGAGCCGCCTCGAAGTAAGGCAGCGCTTCTGCATAGCTTTCTTTCTTCAGCAGGCTGTAGCCGAGGTTGTAGCTGGCCGTTTGCGCATTTGCCTCACCGGAGGCCGGCGGCGGATTGGTTACCAGGTAACCGCGTAAACCTGCAATGGCTTTATCGGAATTATTCTGGCGTAACGCTACTTCCGCTTTCCAGAAGTGCGCCAGCTGGGTGATCTGTGCATCGTAATTGTTGGCTATGGCTACATCCAGCAAACGTTCCGCTTCTGCCAGCTGCTGGTCGTTTACCAGTTGTGTGGCGCGGCCGTAAGCCACCCGCTGGTAGGCTTTGAGTACGGTGGCGTTCTTTTCGGGCAAACTTTCAATAATCGAAAGTGCGTCCCGGTAGTTGTTCGTGTTGGCGAAGAGGGTTACCAGTATTTCGCGTGATTCTTTGTTGAATTTGGATTGGGGATAGCTCTTTACAAAGTTGGTCAGTTCCGTGATGGCCACGTCCTGGTAGCCCAGCTCGTAGGAAAGTTTACCGTAATTAAAGCGGGAAATTTCCTGCTGTACCGGGTTGGAGCTGTTGCGGGCGCAAAAGGCAAAGGCATTGCGGGCATTGGCCTTCTGGCCGGTACGAAGGTAACAGTCACCCAGGAGGTACATGGAGTTTTGGCCCAGACTGTCTTTCTCGCTGCTCAGTTGTTTAAAACCGGCGATCGCTTTGTCCAGGTTGCCTGTTTGATAGTAGCTGTAAGAAAGCTGGTAAACATCTTCCTTTCTTACCTCGTCGGCATTGGTCTGGAATTCTTCGAGGTAGGGCAGGGCCTTCTTGTAGTCCTGTTTTTCGAAGTAGGCTTGTCCAACGAGCTGTTTCAGTTCGCCTTCATAGTACATGCCGCCTTTTTTGATCAGCGGTTCTGCAAAGGTGATCAGTTCTTCTTTCTTATTCTGGAAGTAATAGATTTCAGCAATATAGTATGGTACTACGCCATTGTATTTAGGCTCGTTCACCACCTTTTTGAAGCTGGCCAGGGCCTGGTCGTACTGTTTGTTGTAGTACGAAATAAAGCCGTAGTAATAGTTGGCGGGCAGGTAATATTTGTTTTGCACATCCTTGATGGAGGCGAACAAAGGCTGTGCCTTTTTAAAGTCTTTTACGTTGAAGTAGCAATAGGCCAGTTCAAATTTCGCGTCTGCCACCTGTTCGTTGGTCAGGTTGTCGATGCCGGCGGTTTCGTAAAAGGAATGGCTTCTTTCAGCTTATTCTTCTGGAAGTAGTAGCGCGCCAGTTCAAAGCTCACCATCTGTTCGCGGGGTGCGCTGTTAAACATTTCCAGGAAACGGAGCGCGTACTTTTCGCCATCTGCCTGTCCCAAACGGAGGGCACACATGGTGAAATAATAGTGCGCGTCGGTGTTGACGAGGGTACGGTTGGTTTCATGCCAATAGTCGATATGATCTATTGTTTGCTTAAAAAGCTGCATGGATACGGCGTATTTCTCTTCGCGGAACAGTTGCTGCGCATCTTTGAATACCTTTTCTTCGTCCGTATATATCTTCGTCTGCTGCGCCTTTGCGGCAGTGGGAGCCATAAAGCTGCTGCCGGTAAGGGTGATTAATAGTACGCTAATTTGTCCTGGTAGAAAGAGCCTGTTTATGAATTGCTTCATGCTTTTTTGTTAATACCTTGTAATACTCGAATTAAAACGATCTGTTAACGAAAATATTTCGCCTGTCTTCTTCTCTCACATCTTCTAAAGTGTGCAAATTTGGGGGTTTTCAAACAAAACAAATATAAAATTTACATTTTTGGCAAGATGGGCAGGTTATCTACACGAGTGTGGATAACTCGCTTTTGCAGCCAAAACATTCATTTTCCTATCTTGCAGCGGTTATTAGCAAGAATCAAACCATAAACCGTTCTATGAAAAAACTTTTTTCCACCGCATTTTCCGATAACGCGGTCCATTTTTCCATGTTGGGTTTGCGCCTGGTGTTGGGTATTTTTATGATCCTGAACCATGGCTGGCCTAAACTCATGAATTTTGCTCATCTCGCACAAAGGTTCAGTGATCCCCTGGGTGTGGGTAAATCTACTTCGCTCGGTATGGCGGTATTTGCGGAAGTATTCTGTTCCGTTTTCCTGATACTCGGGCTCTTTACCAGGCTGGCGCTGATTCCGCTGATCATTCTTGGTGCGGTGATCGTATTCAAGATTCACATTCACGATGGTTCGGGCAAACTGGAACTGCCGGTGTTTTACCTGGTAGGTTACCTGGTGCTGATGTTCTGTGGTCCCGGCCGTGTATCGATCGATGGTTTGATCGGTAAGTAATTTTTAAACCTGACAGGATATGTTTACAGCAACGACGCACATACGGGTAAGATATGGCGAAACCGACCAGATGGGTTACCTGTATTATGGCAATTATGCCTTGTATTTTGAAGTGGGAAGGGCCGAGGCGATCCGCCAGCTGGGCTTTACTTATCGTGAACTGGAAGAGCAGGGCGTGATTATGCCGGTGGCTGAACTCAATATTAAATACCTGCGCCCGGCGTTGTACGACGACCTGATTACCGTAAAAACTACGCTGCGCGAGTTGCCGCCCGCGCACAAGATCCAGTTTCATACTGAATTGTTCAACGAAAAAGGAGAGTTGCTGAACGTAGGCGTGACCACGCTGGTGTTCCTGAACGCCACCACCCGCCAGAAGGTGCCGCTGCCCGATCCGTTAAAGGAAAAGCTGCTGCCGTACTTTACTTAAGACTATCCAGCACTTTCCACATTTTTTGCCGCATAGGGCCCGCTCCGCCGCTGAAGTTGTTTACAATGAAAGCGAATACCAGGGGAGGGCCCTGTTTCGGTTTTATAAAGCCGGTGTACGAACGCACCCCGCCAATATATCCATCTTTCATTTTGATGCCGTTGCTTTCGGGCAGTGCTTCGTAGTAAGCAGCAAACCAGGGTTGCTTTTGTGCGTTGTATAATACGGTGGCCAGGGCAGTGGTGGTAACACGGTTGGCGGGCGACAAGCCGCTGCCATCGATGATGTTCACCGCTCCTTCGTTCATGCCCAGCTGCTGGCAATACTCCTTCAACAGCTGTACGCCCGCCGCGGTAGATACTTGTTCGCCCGACTGCAAAGCCAGTGTTTTCACGAAGCTCTCGCCGTACAGATTTACACTTTTACGCAGGAACCAGTACACCAGTTTATCGAGTGATGGGGATAACGTTGTCATAAGCGTAGTAAGCTTCTGCGGCAACGGGGCTTTGGTCATCATTAGCCTGCGCGTGGTGGCGGGTTCTTTGGTTGTGGTGATATTATCGGCTGCCAGTGCTTGTTGCAGGCGGTAAGCAGCATCAAAAGCAGGATCGGGTACGGCCGCGGAAATGGAGAAATTCCTTTCATCGAGTCCTGCGGTGCCGCGTACGTAGCCGGTTTCGGCATAGGGCGCAATGTAGGCGTAAGCCTGGTCGCCGCTGCCTTTTGGACCTGTGCGCAGTTCGTTTATGAGTGTTAGATAAGGCATGGCGGGTTTGGTACCGCTCAAGGCAGTAGGCGCTCCAGCCACTGTTCCGGGTTGAAACTGGATATCGAACTGGTTTTCGCGCCAGTTTAAACCGGAGGGGCCCGCGCCGTAATAGTTGCCCATATCCTGCCAGATCCAGCCATCCGGCACGGTTTGCGTGTCGAAGATACTATCGTCGCCGATGATCTGGCCATTAATCTTTTTAATACCTGCCTTTTTAATAGCTGCCAGCCAGCTTTGGAGGATGGCCGTTTCGGTGCTGGCCTGGTAACGGGTACTACCCAGTGAAGGATCACCGGCGCCTTTGATCACCAGGTTGCCCTGCAGTACGCCCTGCGCGTCTACCTGGCCCTCGTAAGCCAATCTCGTTTTATATTGATAATTGTCGCCTAAAGTGTGGAGCGTAGCCGCCGCCGTGAGTACTTTTAAGCAGGAAGCCGGCGCCAGTCCCATGTTTTCGTTAACGGACCATATCTTTTGCCCCGTTTGCCCGTTTATGAGGTAAAATGAGTAGCTGGCGTACGTCATCTGCGGATCCCTGGCCAGCGCATCCATAGCATCTTTCGCTTTCGCAGCGGGCGATTGGGCCATAGAAACCTGTGCACACAGGCAGGCCATCAACATAAAGCATAATCTCATACCCGGAAATTATTCGATTCCTGCTCAACGGCAAACTTTTTGCCAGTAAATTTGTCTGTCTTTACTTAAAGCAACTACCGCGTGGAAAAAATATATGCAAGCCTTATTACCATAGGCGACGAACTATTGATCGGCCAGACCGTAGATACGAATTCTGCCTGGATCGCCCAGCAACTGAATAACATCGGGGTGTGGGTAAAACGCCGTGTAGCCGTGGGAGATAACAAGGAGGATATTGTGCAGGCGCTGGACGAGGAAAGCCGCGATGCGCACATTGTGTTGATTACCGGGGGACTCGGACCTACGGCCGACGATATCACCAAACCAGTGCTGACCGAATATTTCGGTGGTACTTTAATTGTGCACGAAGAAACGCTTCACTCCGTGATGGCCTTTTTCGAAAGTCGCGGTTTGCCGGTGCTGCAGCGCAATGTAGACCAGGCCCGCGTACCCGATTCATGCCAGGTGCTGTTTAATAAACGAGGCACTGCGCCCGGTATGTTGTTCCGCAAAAACGGGAAGATTTATGTGTCTATGCCCGGCGTGCCGCATGAAATGAAAGGCATTATGGAGGACTACGTGCTTGGCATCATCCGGAAGAATTCAATACACCCGCCCTGTTGCACCAGACGTTGCTCACGTCGGGCATGGGCGAATCCTTTGTAGCGGAGCGTATTAAGTTATTTGAAGAAGCACTGCCTGCCTCTATCAAACTGGCTTATCTGCCTAATTTCGGTTTGCTGAAACTGCGGCTTACCGCCATGGGGAAGGATAAAATAAGTACGGCGGCTTTATTGTCCGAGCACTTCCATCAACTTAAAGAATTACTCACGGATATTGCGGTAATTGATGAAGATATACCGATTGAGCAGGTGGTAGGACGATTACTGAAGACGACGGGAAAAACCATGGGTACCGCAGAAAGCTGCACGGGTGGCAACATTGCGCATATGCTTACGTCGGTGCCGTGCAGTTCTGCCTACTTTAAGGGCAGTATTGTGAGTTATGCCAATGAGATTAAAACCAGCATATTAGGCGTGCCAGCGGAGGTATTGCAACAATATGGCGCGGTGAGTGAAGAAACCGTGAAAGCCATGGTGAGCGGCGGTTTAAAAGCATTGGGCACCGATTATATGGTGGCCGTCAGCGGCATTCTTGGTCCCGACGGCGGTACAATGGAAAAGCCGGTGGGTACGGTTTGGATGGCGGCAGGCGATGGTAAAGAAATCGTGACGATCAAGCATCATTTCAGGTATGATCGTGCGCGGAATACCGATATGGCATCGGTTGCAGCGATCAACCTGCTGCGAAAACTGATCAGCCGGCAGGGGCTTTGATGTTGGGATAACTAATTTCCCTATTTTTGCGACCACTTAAACACTAAATTCAAAATTATGGCTATAGTAGAATTGGTGATGCCCAAAATGGGGAGAGTATCATGGAAGCGACCATCCTTCGCTGGCATAAGAAGCCGGGCGATAAGGTGAGCGCTGATGAGACGGTGCTTGAAATTGCGACCGACAAGGTGGATAGCGACGTACCTTCCATTGCAGATGGGGAGATTGCCGAAATACTTTTTAATGAGAATGATGTGGTACCCGTTGGTACAGTTATAGCCCGTATCAAAACAGTTGGCGAAGATGCGCCTGCTGCTTCTCCCGCTACCGGACCTGTTACCGCAGCGCCGGCGGAAAAACAATTCCACGCCCCCGTACGTACAGAAACGCCTGCAGCTGCTGCCCCCAGCGGCGAAGCAAGGTTTTATTCCCCGCTCGTGTTAACCATTGCACAGCAGGAGGGACTTGGTTTTGCTGAACTGGAGAAGATCCCGGGTTCCGGCAGCGAAGGCCGCGTCACTAAAAAGACATTCTCGAATATATTGCCGCTAAAAAGGCCGCTCCCGCCACTGCTCCCGCTGTGGAAGAGAAGCCGAAAGCGCAGCAACAGCCGGCGGCCGGATCTAAACCGGTGGCCACCCCGTCTTACAGCGGTAACGTGGAAATCATTGAAATGGACCGCATGCGCAAGCTGATCGCAGAACACATGGTGCGCAGCGTGCAGGTTAGTCCGCATGTGACCAGCTTTGCGGAAGTAGACGTTACCAACATGGTAAGATGGCGCGATAGCGTGAAAGATAGTTTCCAGAAAAGAGAAGGCGAGAAGATCACCTTTATGCCACTGTTCATTGAAGCGGTAGTGAGGTGTATCAAGAAATTTCCGCTGGTCAACTGCTCTATCGAAGGCGATAAAATCCTGGTAAAGAAAGATATTAATATCGGTATGGCGGCGGCGCTTCCTTCCGGCAACCTGATCGTTCCGGTGATCCGTAATGCGGATATGCTGAACCTGGTAGGCCTTACCAAGAGTGTGAACCAGCTGGCCGGTGCGGCGCGCAGCAATAAACTGAAGCCGGAAGATACGCAGAACGGTACCTTTACGATCACCAACGTGGGTACGTTCGGCAGCCTGACGGGCACACCGATCATCAACCAGCCGCAGGTAGCGATACTGGCGGTGGGCGCTATCAAAAAGCGTCCGGTGGTTGTGGAAACGGAGCAGGGCGATTCTATCGCCATCCGCCATATGATGTACCTGTCGATGTCATACGATCATCGTATTGTAGACGGGGCGCTGGGTGCTACGTTCCTGACGGCTGTGGCCCAGGAGATGGAGCACTTTGACCCGAGCAGGGAATACTAACGAATTAGCACGGCAAGCTAAATAAAACGCGAGGGCGTAAAAGGAGCTGAGAGGCTGCTTTTGCGCCTTTTGTGTGTTGGGGTGTACTATGTATCCATAGCTTTTGCAAAAACGATATGCAGCGCAACATGTCGTTGGACTTGTAAGCAAACCGCTTTTATCGTCCTAAAACGAAAAGGCCTCCCAACGGGAAGCCTTTTATATGATCGGTAGTATAACAATCAAATTGATTAATAACGACGATCGCGCGGAGCGCCATAGCCGCCTCCACCACCTGGACGACCACCGCCTGGGCGACCGCCACCGCCACCGCTGCCCGGTTGTTTAGGACGGGCTTCGTTTACGGTCAGTTGTTTACCTTCAACCTGGCTGCCATTCAGCGTCTCCATAGCTTTAGCGCCTTCTTCCTGATTTGGCATTTCTACGAAGCCAAAACCACGTGAGCGGCCAGTTTCGTGATCTTTGATGACTTTAGCTGAGGTTACCTGACCGAATTCGCTGAAGATCTGGTGGAGATCCTCATCGTTCAACCTATAGTGTAGGTTGGCTACGTAGATGTTCATGATAGAAAAGTTAAAAAAATGAAATAATACTTCAATATAATAAATTTAACGGTAAGTTTTGTCAGCGCCAAATTAATTTGACGGCAACCCTGCCCCCATTTTGCATAACACTCGCTATCCCTCACTGGTGGCTTGTTTGAAGGTAAAACTAATTTTCTGATTTTCCAATCATCTATATCACCCGTTAATGATATTATTTTTTTTTCGTAAATTCAGTTTGAACGGTATTCCTTTAAACTGAGAAGCATATGAAAAGACTGAGTGAAACCTGGTTTGCAGACGGTTATATCGATTTTGAACAGAAGAAATACACATTGCTGGCCTATCTTCAGGAAATCAGCAAGTATTTTAATCAGAACATGTTGTACCCGCAACTCGCCGATGTAGTATTCCATTACAACAACCTCCGGGCTTTCCGGGAAAACAAGCAACTGTTAAGTGAAAAGTTTCCCAAGCACCTCACCGCGGTCAATCTCGAACGCCTGCAGCTGCTCTACGAGCAGATGAGCGCCGATGATGCCGTGATGCGTGAAATGGAAGATATTATCGAGTATGCCATGCACAAAATGGACCATACGATTAAAAGCGGTACGGGACTGTACGAGTTCGTGGAAGAACAGTTGAACATTGCCCCTGTGGGACTGGTGCCCCTCGATATGCAGGAGGGTTACATGTTGCTGCGCGACGGGCATTACAGCGAAACGTTGGTGTACTACTATCGTCTCACTATTTTTGAGCGGCACGATGAGCGTTACCGTGGTATTCATACGCAGTACCTGGCGGCCTATTCGAAGAGCATTGCCAATACCTGCGAAAACATTAAAACGGAATTGATCCGGGCACGAAATGGCATACTGCCCAACCCGGCGGTATACCGGGTGGAAACAGACCTTACTTTCCCGGTAACGGAAACGTTGTTGCCGGTGGCCAAACGTTCGCTGGTGAAGTATCTCACCATTAACGCGGCTTAGTCTTTTTTAAGCGGGAGAATGGTCACGGCGGCGTCGTTGCCGAACTTCAGTTGTACTTCGTAACCTAGGGGCGCGTAGTACCGGGCAATCGTGTTTTTAATTTTATCCTTCGACTGTTGCAGGTAGGTAACGTTCTGCTGCAGTTGGCCGCGCGATTCCTGGTACAGTTTCTTCTGTACATCGGTGTACGTTTCATCGTCCTGGAACATCAGCAGGCCCTTCTTATTGGAGGTCTGCATCTGGTCTACTTTCAGCTCGTAGCTCAACAGGCGCGGAGCTGGCAGGGTTACGGTCACTTTCTTTTCGGCCACGTCGATGTTGAAGTTTTTATCATCCACATTTACGCCATACTTCGCGGTGTAAGGCACCTGCACCTGGATCGTGCTCTCAATAAATAACTTCTTCATATTGCCGCCCCAGGTGCCGTCGTTATCCACGTTGCTGCGTTTGATGCTCGCATTACCCTGTACTTCCAGCGAGGCCAGTTCCGCAATTTCACGAACAATCATGCTGTTGGATACTACCTGCTGACTTACGGTTTTTCCGCCAAACTGTTTACCAATAAAGAACACGCCAATTAAAGCGAGGAGCAATATAATCGCACCGATAACTTTTTTCATATACTAAATGTAAATAAAAATCCCGGCGCCAGAAAAGGCGCCGGGGCTGAATATGCACTATACTAGCGATTAATTGAATGCTGTTTTGTACTGCGGATACATGTTTTCCGCCAGTTTAAAAATCTTACGCAGGGATACCTGCGGAGTTTTCGGCTCTTTCTCCGCCTTTGGCGCGCCAAAGTAAAGGAAGTCTTTAATAAAGTGATTCTGATCGCCGTAACCGCAGTCCTGCAGTACGCTTTGCCATTGCTGCGTTTGCATGTCTTCTTTAATGCTGGCCATAGCCATATTAAACCGGGCAATGCGGCTGAACATCTGCGGTGTTAGGCCGGTTACTTCCATAAACCTTCTTTCCAGCGTATGGCGGGAGGTTTTGAAGTACAGGGCCACGCTCTCCATATCCACATTGCCGTTCTGCAACAGCAGGTGTTCCAGATCTCGTCCACACCCTGCAAAGAGCGCTCCTGTTCGCGCAGCGCCTTTTCCAGTGAGCGGTCCAGGAGCGATACGATATCGGTAGCAGCAGCCAGCTCGCGACCCAGGTATTTCCATTGGCCGGCATCCAGCTTGCTTAAATCGCGGTAATAATTGGTCACCGTATCCATGCTCAGGCCCAGCAGGCGGTGGCTGCCGCATACATTCAGCTGTACGATCACAGCAGAACTGGGGCCCGTCATTTTAACGGAACCGGAACAGGTAAAGGGGCCCACTACCGATGCGTCAGGTAAGGTAAATGGCGCATGGTCAGAGGGACGGAATGTGATCTCACCCTTCAACACAAAAACCAGGTATTGATTGCCAAGGGAAAACAATTGTTGTCCGGCAAAAGTGGTGTCTGCTGTAAAATCCTCCAGCACAAAATATTGCTGCACAAATGGATTCAACGACTGCTTGGGAAGAAATTGTTGGATATTCATAGGTTCAGGTTTTCTAGGTTTGTCTTCTTAAGCGTACAAATAGAATATGCTGTGTAAATATAGTAAATAAATCATATTAAAGAAATATTTTTTGAATGAAGATTGCTTTGTTGGGTTTGCTTAAGTCGAATGTTAATATAGTATCGGTTTTAGGTGGGTTTAGCTACATTTGGGCTATGTTGCTATATTCTTTGATCGTGCTGCTACCGGTGCGGAACCCACGCTGAGCCATCACTGAACCATCACTGAACCATCCAAGGGGTAGTGATGGTATTTTCATTGATGTAAAATGAAAGCCCCGGCAGTTTGCCGGGCTTCATATATAATATGGAGATAGGTTTATTCGGCCGATGCCGCTTCAAAGCCCCAGTCACGTCCTTTGTCGGTAGCAGGCAAACCGTGCTTAATCCACTGCGCCGGTGGTGCCCCCTTCAACATATAATCGAAGAACTGCTGCTCGCGTACCTGTATGTCTTTCCGGTTCTGACGCTGCACCAGGTTATGTGCCTCGTTGTTATAGTTCAGCATCCAAACAGGTTTACCCAGGCGGCGTAAGCCGGTAAACAGCTCAATACCCCCGGTACCAGGGGAACAGCGCCGTCGGCATCGTTGGCCATGATCACCATTGGCGTGTTCACCTTGGGCAGGTGGAACAGCGGTGAGTTCTCGATGTAGAGCTCCGGTTTTTCCCAAAGGGTAGCGCCGATGCGGCTTTGTGTGTGTTCGTACTGGAACTGCCTGTTCATGCCGCTTTCCCAACGGATGCCGCCGTAAGCACTGGTCATATTCGCAACCGGTGCACCCGACCATGCCGCTTTAAACAGGTTGGTACGGGTTACGAGGTAAGCCACCTGGTAACCACCCCAGCTTTGTCCCCGGATACCCATGTTAGCTTTGTCGGCCCAGCTGTTTTTCGCCGGGGCTTCCGCGCCGCTCACGATGTAGTCGTACGCGCTTTCGCCGGGGTGACCAATTTCGTAGGTGATGTCCGGCGCCAGTACGAGGTAACCGCGGCTTACGAAGAAGCTGATGTTCAGCCTCGACGGGGTAGGCGCCGGGGGCTGGTAGCTGTACAGGCCGTCCGTCAGCTTCTCGTAGAAGTACAACAATACGGGATACTTTTTATTCGGATCAAAATTTTCGGGTTTGTAAAGAATGCCTTCAGTTTGTTTGCCTTTATAAGTTGTCCATTTGAACAGCTCGGCAGTGCCCCAGTTGTATTCTTTTTGCTGTGGATTGATGGCGCTCAGTTTCACGGCATCGGCTACGGTTTTGCCGGCGTATACATCCGGGCTTTCCACGTAATTCATACGCTGGAACACCAGTACATCCGCATCGGCCGCTTTCTCCAGTGCCAGGTAACCGTAAGGGCCTAAAGCAATCTGCTGCGGACCTTTTTTATCGTTCAGTTTTAAGCTGAAGTAACCGTAGTATTTAGTGCTGTCGTTAAAAGCGGAGAGTAACAGGTTTTGTTTGGGGGTGATGAATTTCTCGTCCTTCACCAATTTATTGTAGCGCAGCGCAGTGCGGGTTTTGCGGCCGTAACCCCGGTAATCATGGTGGGCGTTTCTTTGCCCAGCGGATCTACCTGCCAGATATCGTAACGGTCGTATACATACAAGTATTTATCGCCCTGCAGCCAGGTAGGCGCGCCGTATGGGCTCGCGTAATCCGGCACATCGTTTTCCTCATCGCACAGCGAAGTGGGAATGGCGGTGGTGATTTCGCGGGTAACGCCGGTGGCCACTTCGTAAGTGGAATACTGGCGTTTATCCGAGTCGTACCAGTTAATGAATTTGCCTTCGGGCGAGATGTTCTGAAGACCTAGCAGCTTGTCCTTGATCACCTTCCTTTCGCCGGTAAGGGTGTTTACGAGGAAGAGTGTTTTCAGGGTTTTGCCCGTCCACTGCAACGCGATACGCTGGTCGTAATCGCTGTACCCCAGCGCGTACACCTCTTTTTTATCCTCCGGGAACATCAGGAAGTCCATTTTCTTATCTGCCAGCTGCACCATTTGCTGCGTGGCGGGATAATAAACGGCGATATAGCTTTTCTTCAGGTCGCGGTCGAGGGTTTTAAGCTGTTGTGGTTGCAGGTAATCGTCCCGGTAATGCCAGATGTCTACCTTCGCCACTTCAAAATCCACGATGTTAGTGTCTTTCACCGGGGAATAGGGGCCGTACCGAAGAAGAGCTTTTTGCCATCTTTCGAAAAACTTAAAGAACCGTTTTCCGATACGTTCCATTTTGCGGGAACGCCTTTGCTGTCTTTGTTTACAGCAATAATGCCGCTATCGGCCCCAGGTTTATAATAGTACAGGCTGTACAATTTCTGTACGGCTTTGGCGCTGTCCCGTTCGCCGATGTAGGCCACCTGTTCGCCCTTATCATCAAACATAAAGAGTTTGTAATTACCCGCGGTGTTGATCAACTTTTTGTCGCGCGTGGCCACGTTCCAGAGGTATACGCCCGCGGTGGCCAGCGAATCTTTTTTATCGTATTTCGTAGCGACCAGCAGCTGGTTGCCGGGTTTGGCAAAGTGGAAGTCCGTTACGTTTTTAATCGTATCGGTCGTTTTCCTGGCGTAGTTCCAGATCACGAGGGTAGCGGCATCGGACGGTTTATCGGCGCCGGGTTTTTCGTCGTCCGCGTCCAGAAGCTGTCGTAATGCGGAATGCCTTTCAGTTCGCGCTTTTTGCTGGTATCTGCTTTCGGTTTATCAAGCGTGTAAGCAATGACCCCGCTGCCTTTTTCCGGTGTTTTAAACGTTTTTACCTGCGGGATGCGGATAACTTCGTTGCTGCCGAGCACCACGTACCCCATGGTGTCTTTGGGCATTTCGTCTGCCTTTTTCTTTTTTATTTTAGCCTGACGGGTGTCCTTAAAGGCAGGTTTGATCGTGAACAGCACGTATTTACTGTCTTCCGTAATAAACGGAACAGTACCGCGCGGTACTTCCAGTTTTTGTGTGCCCTTGCTGTCGGTAATTACCAGGGTGGCGTCGCCTTCCTGGGGTTGGATCACATAAGCGATCCACTTGCCGTTGTTGCTGATGGTTTTGGCGCCTATGCTCTGCCAGCCGTCGTAAACAGTGTGGTCCAGCGGTTTTTTGCCTGCCTGTTGTGCATAGGTATAAGCAGGTGTCAATAATAGCAAAACTGCACTTCTTCTTAAAAATGCCCTCATAAACAGAAAAGATGGTTTTAGATTTTGATCGTTGGCAATAACAGGTCTAAAATTAGCGAAATACCGGCGGTCTGGCTGGCCGCTGGTGTAATTTATGCAGCCAGGCCGGCCTGGCGTGATTTGCGTCCTTCGTAAAACACTTTAATCATCTGTAATATAACTGATATCATGATGAGACTGAGGCCGATATAGAAGTTCGGGTTCAGCATTTCATTTTCATGGAACAGTATAAAGGCGAGCACAATGGTGTACACCGGCTCCGTGTTAAAGGTCAGGTTTACGGTAAAGGCAGATATTTTCGTCAGCGCGTTCATCTGGAACAGGTACAGCAATACGGTGCAGAACAGGGCGAGGATCAGGAGGTACACCATATCCATGGCGCCGGGGAGCACAGAGCCCTGCGGCGGAAACAGGTACAGGTATACCGGCATCAGTACCGTTAGCCCTAAAAGACCGATGCCCAGTTCATAGAACGTAATCGTCTTGGTATCGTATTGAACGATCAGTTTTTTATTGAAGATGGTGAATAACGCGGCGAACAGTGCGGAGAACACGCCCAGCACAATGCCCGTGCGGTATTGGGTATCAAAATGAAAGATTAAATAAATACCGCCCAGGGTGATTAAACTGAGTAATAACTCGGAGGCATCGAACTTGCGCCGGATAATGACGGGTTCGAGTATGGCGGTAAAAAAGGAGGTGAGGGAGAAGCAGACCACACCAATAGTGGCGTTGGCATATTTGATGCTGGCGTAAAAGAATACCCAGTGCAGGGCAATTATGCAGCCGGTAAGACCAATTGGTAATGCCTGTGTAAAAGTGAGCCGCTTTAACGCGCCCCGGAAGCGGAACAGCACGTACAGGGCGATAACGGTAAACAGCATCCGGTACCAGGTGAGCAGTCCTTCATTGAGACTGATTAATTTACCGAGGATGCCGGTGAAACCTGCCAGGAAAACCGCCAGGTGTAGTTGTATAAACGCTTTTTTCATGCTTCACGATCATCTTCCAGCGGGTTACGCTGCACTCTTCACTCTGCGGGTGTACTTGCGGAAGAGGCTCTGCCACTGGATTTTCAGCACACCGAATACACCTTCTTTCACAATATTTTTGCTCATTTTAGAATAGCCTTCCACTCTTTCCACAAAGGTGATGGGCACTTCTTTTATTTTAAAGCCCAGTTTCCAGGCAGTAAACTTCATTTCAATCTGGAAGGCGTACCCTACAAACTGTATCTCGTCGAGGTTGATGGCTTCCAGTACTTCGCGTTTGTAACAAACGAAACCGGCGGTGCCGTCCTTAACAGGTAACCAGGTAATAAGGCGTACGTACACCGAGGCGCCGTACGATAATGCCGCGCGGTCCCAGGGCCAGTTTTCGGTAGCGCCGCCTTTTACGTAGCGGGAGCCTACCGATACATCGGCGCCTTCATGGGCACAGGCATTATAGAGGCGGATAAGGTCTTTCGGCGGATGGGAAAAATCGGCGTCCATCTCGAAGATGTAGGCGTAGCCACGCGCCAGCGCCCATTTAAAGCCGTGAATGTAAGCGGTGCCCAAACCCAGTTTGCCGGTGCGTTCCTCGAGGAACAGGCGTCCGGCATTCGCCACCTGCAATTCCTTTACAATCGCGCCGGTGCCGTCGGGAGAGCCGTCATCAATGATCAGCACATGGAAGTTTTGATCCAGGTCAAATACTGCTGCGATGATCTTGCGGATATTATCTTTTTCGTTATAAGTCGGTATGATGACGAGCTTTTCCAATCAGGTTTGTCATTTAGGATGGCGAAAATAGCACAAATCCGGGGAATCTCAGGGTCCCCCGGCCAGGTATTATCATTTTTTTAACATCATTTTATGGTAGATCTCCGTCAGCTTCTGTTTGGTATTCAGCGGGAAATCGGCTTTCATCATCCAGTCGTAATATTGCGGCTCCAGTTTAAGGACCTCGCGTACCGCGCGGCCTTTATACTTGCCGAAATTGAACGTTTCCTGTCCGCCCTGCATTACAATCCTGCGGGCAAAGTCCACGAAGTCATCTTCCTTGGTGAAATCCGCCAGGGAGTTTACGTCCGCTTTGAGGTTGCTGTACCGGTCCAGCTGGGCTTCCAGTATCTCGAAGGTAGCGGAGGCGTCGGCTTCGGCGCTATGCGCGTTTTCGAGGATCTTATCGCAATAGAACTTATAAGCGGCGCTCAGGGTACGTTTTTCCATCAGGTGGAAAATCTTCTGTACGTCTATGAACTTGCGGGTGCTCACGTCCAGGGGTAATTCCACGCGCAAAAACTCTTCTACCAGCAACGGAATATCGAAACGGTTGGAGTTATAGCCCGCAAGGTCGCAGTTGTCGAGGAACTGGCGCATTTCGTTGGCTACCTCGCGGAAAGAAGGTTCGTTTTTCACGTCCTCGTCCGAAATGCCGTGAATAGCGGTAGTTACCGGGGGATGGGCATACCGGGATTGATGCGCTTTACTTTTTCACCACGCTTCGGTCCGGCATCACTTTCACGATCGCGATTTCGATAATGCGGTCTGTAGCCACATTTGTGCCGGTTGTTTCCAGGTCAATAAAAGCCAGCGGACGGCTAAGCTGTAAAGCAGACATATAAGGAGCGTTTCAATGCACCACGTCGGGTGCTGTTGTTATAAATATTTTTTCAATGATGGAAATTCCAGGCCGTCATAAGTGCCGGAGCTCATCAGGAGTAAATTGGCATCTTTATATTCCTGCTGGTCCAGCCACACCTGCAGGGCAGCGTTGTTCGTGATCACCTGCAGATCGGTACGGCCAAAGCCATCATAAATAGCCTCAGCCGGTAAATCGGGCATACGTTTAATTTCCAGCGCATGCTGACTATAAAACACCACTGCCTTGTCGGCCCCGTCCATGGCTCCTTTATATTCGGTAAGGAAGTCGCGGTTCAGGCTGCTGTAAGTGTGCAATTCCAGCACGGCAAGCAGTTTCCGGCCGGGATACTGTGCTTTCAGCGCCTGCATCGTGGCTTTTACCTTTGACGGCGCATGGGCGAAGTCGCGGTAAATAGCGGTATGTTCGTTTTTACCGATGAGTTCCATTCTTTTAGCGGCGCCGGTAAAGGACGAAATAGCTGCCATGAAACTGCGGATATCTACCCCTAATTCGCGGCAGATGTGCCAGGCAGCATTGATGTTCATGAGGTTATGTTCACCAAAAACCTGCAGGGCCGTGCTGTGGCCTTCGAGTATTACACTGGTAACGCCGTTTTCGATGCTGTTGGTCGGTACTTCGTAAGGCAGCAGGCTCAGATGGCCGGCTTCCTTTTCTACCAGTTCCTTCAGGACCGGGTCGCTGCTATTGTAAATGAGTTTACCACCCGGCTCCATGGTACGGAGGAAAATGGCGAACTGCTCCTTATAATTTTCGAATGTAGGGAAAACATTGATATGGTCCCACGCAATCCCGCTCAGCACTGCCATATGCGGGTGCAAAAAGTGGAACTTAGGCCGCTTCTCAATCGCGGAAGCCGGATATTCGTCTGCCTCGCACACAATAAGTGGGGCATTTGTGATGTTTACAGACTGGGAAAATCCTTCCAGTTTTGCGCCAACGATAGTCGAAGTCCCTTTGTACCGCTCTCAGCACATGCATGATCATGGAGGTGATGGTTGTTTTACCATGACTGCCACCAATGGCCACGCGGGTTTTGGTCTTACTTTCCTGGTAAATGTACTCAGGGAAGGAGTAGATTTTTAAACCCAGCTCTTTGGCTTTTTGCAGCTCGGGATTGTCGATCCGGGCATGCATGCCAAGGATAACAGCGTCCAGGTCCGGGGTAATGCGGGCCGGGTCCCAGCCGATCGTGGCGGGCATAATGCCCGCTTTGGTCAGGTTGGTGGTGGCGGGGTCGAAAATTTCGTCGTCGCTGCCGGTTACCTGGTAACCTTTAAGTTTAAGGGCGATTGCCAGTTGATGCATTACGCTGCCGCCTATAGCGATAAAGTGTACCTTTGCCATATGTTATGTGGAGCAAAACTTTAAAAATTGGTAACAGATTTGCTGGAATATGTTAGCAACCTGTTAACAATACATAGGATTGTTTTTTCTAATATAAAACTTATATTTGCAAAATAACGTAGTAAAAGGGATTAAAAAAGAGATATATCTAATGCCTATGAAAAATCGTTCATTAATTAAAGTAAACCAAATGAAACCAAGTATGAAACTGGCAGGTGTTATTTGTCTGATGGCTGTTATGACAGCGATGTTCAGCTCCTGCGCTTCACAAAAGCTGGGCTGCCCCATGAAAATTTCGAAGGCGCCTGTAACCGAAAAAAATAAGAACTGCTAATGAGTATGAATTGGATGGATTTGTCGCAGGAGGAACAGTTGAGTAAAATCCAGTCAGATTCGTTCCTTCGTCCCGTGGTGATCTTTAAGCACAGCACCCGCTGTTCTATTAGTTCCATGGCAAAATCGCGCCTCGAAAGGGCCACACCGCCGCAAGGCATGGATTTCTACTATCTCGATTTAATCCGTTTCCGCTCGCTGAGCGACCGGATAGCGGGCCTGTTTAACGTCCGGCACGAATCGCCCCAGGTATTGGTGGTGAAGGATGGAAAGTGTGTGTACGATGAAAGTCATATGGGCATCTCGATGGAACAGATCGCGGCCCGGGCATAGGCATAACAACAGATTTAGATACGGAAGGCTGTTGCGTAGCGATACGTAACGGCCTTCTGCGCATTATTACATAGCTTTGTGGTAATGAAACATCGTATAGTAGTAGCGGTTACGGGGGCCAGCGGCTCCATATATGCCCGCCAGTTGTTACAGAAGCTGGCAAAGTCGGGGGAGGAGGTAGCCGTTGTGATGACTGAGAATGCCAAAACGGTATGGCACACGGAGCTGGACGACAACGGTTACGAGCAGCTGCCGTTTCGTATGTATGCACAGCACGACTTTCACGCGCCCTTTGCCTCGGGTTCGGGCCGTTATGATACCATGATCATCTGTCCCTGCAGCATGGGAACTTTAGGTCGCATCGCGGGGGCATCTCCAACGATTTAATTACCCGCGCGGCCGATGTGGTGCTCAAGGAAAGACGGCGCCTTATCTGCGTGGTGCGCGATACGCCGTATAACCTGGTGCACATCCGCAACATGGCTACGGTAACTGAGGCAGGCGGTATCATTTGCCCGGCCACGCCTTCTTTTTACAGCAAACCCACAAGTATTGAGGAGGTAGCGGCTACGGTGGTAGACCGGGTACTGGACCTCGCGGGAATCGAACACGATACTTTCCGCTGGGGAGAATAATTTTTTCTATTTTAGGCATTCAAATATCACGCATGAAAATCGCCATCGTCAACGGCCCTAACTTGAACCTTTTAGGTAAACGTGAACCCGGTATTTACGGCAGCACCACTGCGGAAGAATGTTTCCGGCAGCTGGCTGTAAAGTACCCGCAGGTGGAGTTCACCTATTTCCAGAGCAACGTGGAAGGAGAGCTGATCAACTTCATTCACCGCACCGGTTTTGACCTCGACGGCATTGTACTGAACGCCGGCGCGTACACGCATACGTCTATCGCCCTTCGCGATGCCATTGCCGCGAACCACCCCTGTGGTCGAAGTGCATATCAGCAACGTGCATGCGCGCGAAGATTTCCGTCATGTGTCCATGATCGCCGCGAAGTGTGTGGGTGTGATAGCGGGGCTGGGGATGCAGGGGTATGGTTTGGCGGTGGAATATTTTTAGGGAAACAGGCTTAGGAACCAACTTCAGGTTATATAGGAAGCCGCCGTTGTGTGTTCACATCAACGGCGGCTTTTCTATTAAAACTCCACCGACATCGCGGCTTTCTCCTCCTTAAACGCTTCTCTCGGCTTCAGTCCCAGCAATTGGAACATCAGGTTGTCTTCATCAAAAGAAGGGTTGGGCGTGGTCAATAATTTATCGCCCGCGAATATTGAATTAGCGCCCGCCATAAAGCATAACGCCTGCTCCGATACGCTCATTTCTGTTCTGCCGGCGCTCAGGCGAACCATGGTGGCAGGCATCAGGATGCGTGCGGTAGCAATCATTCTTACCATGTCCCAGAATTCCACTTTCGGTAAGTGCGACAGCGGCGTACCGGCCACGCGTACAAGTGCATTGATAGGTACGGAGTCTGGATGTTTAGGCAGGGATGACAGTGTTTGCAGCATGCCGATACGGTCATCGTGCGATTCACCCAGGCCGATAATGCCGCCACAACATACGGTTACACCGGCTTTGCGGACATTGTCCAGTGTTTTCAGGCGGTCGTCGTATGTGCGGGTGGTAATGATCTCACTGTAATGTTCTTCTGAGGTATCCAGGTTGTGGTTGTAGGAGTACAGGCCGGCATCCGCCAGTTTCTGTGCCTGGTCTTCGGTAAGCATGCCAAGTGTGCAGCATACTTCCATGCCTATTTCATTTACCCCTTTCACCATGTCTAATACCCGGTCAAAGTCGCGGTTATCACGTACTTCGCGCCAGGCGGCGCCCATGCAGAAGCGGGTAGAGCCGGCATTTTTGCTTTGCGGGCATACTCCATCACTTCTTCTTTTTCATGAGGGCCTGTACGTTTACCCCGGTGTTGTACCTGGCCGCCTGCGGACAGTAAGCGCAGTCTTCGGAACAGCCGCCTGTTTTAATGGAGAGGAGGGTGCAAACCTGCACCTCGGCGGTATCCTGGTATTCACGGTGCACGGTAGCCGCGCGGTAAATCAGTTCTAAGAGTGGCGTGTTGTAAATGTCCCTGATTTCATCAAGGCTCCAGTCATGCCGGATCTGCACTGATTGCATATGGTTGCGTTTTGGTCGGCAACAAACATACAGTTTAAAATGGAAAAGTCCAGTATTAGACGTTTAAACACAGAAAGGGCGGTGAAACTCACCGCCCTTCGCATTATTATATATACCGGAAATTGGTTTTCGGCGTGATGTTTAATAAGCTCTGGTAAATAAGCATGATCGTATTTTCGATATCATCTTTCTTTACCATTTCCACCGTGGTGTGCATGTAGCGCAATGGCAGGCTGATAAGCGCAGAAGGTGTACCGTCGTTAGAATATGCAAATGCATCGGTATCGGTGCCGGTGCTGCGGCTAACGGCGTGGCGCTGGAACGGAATGTTGTTTTTCTCAGCGGTTTTGATGATCAGGTCGCGGAGGATGTTGTGTACTGCCGGACCATAAGTAATGCTTGGTCCCGCGCCACATTTGATTTCGCCTTCCACGTTTTTGTTGATCATCGGCGTGGTGCTGTCGTGCGTTACGTCGGTAACGATGGCCACATTAGGTTTAATGCGTTTGGCGATCATTTCCGCACCGCGCAGCCCTACTTCTTCCTGCACCGCGTTTACGATATACAGGCCAAAGGGCAGCTTCTGCTTGTTTTCTTTCAGCAAACGGGCTACTTCCGCAATCATAAAACCGCCGATGCGGTTGTCGATGGCGCGGCAGATATAATAATCGTAGTTCAGTTCTTCAAAACCATCTTCGAAAGTGATCACACAACCTACATGGATGCCGAGGTCCTCCACTTCTTTACGGTTACGGGCGCCGCAATCCAGAAGATGTTGTCCACTTTAGGCGTGGGCTCTTTGCCTTCGCCGCCACGTAAGCGGGTGTGAATGGCAGGCCAGCCGAATACCGCTTTTACAATACCTTTTTCTGTATGAATGTTCACGCGTTTAGATGGTGCGATCTGCTGATCGGAGCCTCCGTTACGGATCACATAGATCAAACCCTCGGGCGAAATGTAGTTCACGAACCAGGAGATCTCATCCGCGTGGGCTTCTATCACTACTTTAAAAGGCGCATCCGGGTTGATAATACCTACGGCCGAACCATATGCATCCACGTACGTTTCGTCGATGTAAGGCTCCGTGTATTTCAGCCATAATTTCTGTCCTTCTTTTTCAAACCCGGTGGGAGATGGGTTGTTCAGGTAGTTCTTCAGGAATGACAATGATTCCTTCGTCAGTATGGATTTTTGCTTTTTAGCCATGGTCTTATCAATGATATCTAACAAAAATAAAGGAAAATGCTTTACCAGCCTGCGATATATCCGATATAGTGAAGCAGGGCAGACAACATCATCAATCCATCTAAATAAAAATAATACACATAATCGGAGGTATGCGTTTCGGCGTACCGCTTAAGGAAGGCCGTTATGAGTACGGGAACGAGCAGCGTGCCCACCTTCCAGGCGCTTACATACCACAGCAGGGGAGTGCGAAAACGACCGCCAGCAGCACCGACACGTAGTACAACCGGCCCACGCCTCTCTCATCAAAATAGGTAATTAAACTGCGGATGCCTTCGCGTTTGTCTTGTTCCCGGTCGCGGTAGTCGAACAAAATGCAGATGGCGTAGATGAGGAAAAAGCGATGGAGCGTGAGTAATACCAGCGGCAGCCCCGGTGTACGATCGGCTACGAAGGCCGGCAGTACGGTGGTGACGTAGGTCCACACGAAAGTGAGGAACAGTGTCTTGCCAATGGCTATTTTTCTTAGCCAGATAAAAGGCGGGTAAGCCAGTTTGGGCGCGGAGTAGAGGAAGGTAAGCAGGATGGCGCCGCTCACGGGAAACCAGTGGCGTTGCAGCGGTAAAAAGTACCACAACGCGCCCAGCATGCCCAGTGCACACAACAACAATTGCAACATGCGTTGCCTTTGTCCCCACAGCAGCCGGTGCGAGGTAACGCCCACGCCGCCCGGCGTTAAATACCAGTGGAAGTTATAACTGCAGATGGTGGCGAAAAATGCGAAGCCGTAATAGTTGTTCCGGTCATAATCGAGCCGCAGCATTTCGTTGCTCTGCCAGTCATGGCCACCGCGCAAAAGGCAATGTAAAGAGAGCTGAAAAGCAGGAAATTGAACAAACTGCGAACTATGCGTAACACGAAAAGCATAAACGGCTAGAGTGGAATGTTGCCGTGCTTTTTACGCGGCATGTCCACTACTTTATTTTCCAGCATTTTAAATCCACGGATCAGTTTTTTACGCGCCTGCTCGGGTACGATCACCTCATCGATATAGCCTTTTTCCGCAGCCAGGTAGGGATTGGAGAATCGATTGGTGTATTCGTCCACCAGCTCGTTCATCCGCGTTTCCGGGTTGGCGGCGTTGTCTATGTCTTTTTGAAAATGATCTCCACCGCACCTTTTGCGCCCATTACGGCAATCTCTGCCTGGGGGATGCCAGGTTAAGATCTGCCCCGATGTGTTTCGAGTTCATTACACAATATGCGCCGCCATAGGCTTTGCGGGTGGTGACGGTAATGCGCGGCACGGTGGCCTCGCTCAGTGCGTATAATAGTTTGGCGCCATTGGTGATGATGGCATTCCATTCCTGGTCGGTGCCCGGTAAAAAGCCCGGAACGTCTACCAGTACGAGTAATGGTATGTTGAAGGCGTCGCAGAAGCGGGTAAAGCGTGCGCCTTTTACAGAAGCATGAATATCGAGTACGCCCGCCAGGTGCGCCGGCTGATTGGCCACGATGCCAATGCTGCGGCCTGCGATGCGTGCAAAGCCCACGATGATGTTTTCCGCGAAGTCCTTGTGCACTTCGAGGAAACTCTCCGTATCCACCAGCTCCGCGATCACTTCTTTCATGTCGTAAGGCTGGTTGGGGTTTTGAGGAATGATGGTATTGAGGGCCGGGCGTTCTTCCGCGGCGGGTTCGTAAGGGTAAATGGGGGCATCGTCCTGGCAGTTCTGCGGCATATAACTCAGCAGCTGTTTCAGGTTTTCTATGCACTCCAGTTCGTTGGCGCAGGCAAAGTGGGTAACGCCGCTTTTAGAGGCATGGGTTTGCGCGCCGCCGAGTTCTTCGGAGGTTACTTCTTCATG
Source organism: Chitinophaga sedimenti (assembly GCF_023156195.1). Classification (GTDB taxonomy): domain Bacteria; phylum Bacteroidota; class Bacteroidia; order Chitinophagales; family Chitinophagaceae; genus Chitinophaga; species Chitinophaga sedimenti. Next base: position 3,007,739 of record NZ_JAKUKA010000001.1, on the reverse strand, counting down.
TGTAACGGTCTTTACGACGTTTGGGCCGGTGACGAACATGTAAGAAGTTTGCTCCACCATTAAGATAAAGTCGGTAATGGCGGGTGAGTACACCGCGCCGCCCGCACAGGGGCCCATGATCGCGGATAACTGGGGGATAACGCCCGAAGCGCGGGTGTTGCGGTAAAAGATGTCCGCATAACCGCCGAGGCTTACCACCCCTTCCTCGATACGTGCGCCGCCGCTATCGTTCAGGCCGATGATGGGGGCGCCGTTCTGCATGGCGAGGTCCATGATTTTGATGATCTTTTCCGCGTGCGGCTCGCTGAGGCTGCCGCCATACACGGTAAAGTCCTGCGAATACACATATACCAGCCTTCCGTTGATGGTGCCGTAACCGGTTACCACACCGTCGCCCAGGAATGCTTCCTGGTCAAGGGTGAGGCCCTTGTTGTTATTGCTGACCAATGCGCCCATCTCTTCAAAAGAATCTTCGTCCAGCAACAGCTTCAGCCGTTCGCGGGCAGTCAGTTTTCCTTTTTTATGCTGGGAATCGATGCGTGCCTGTCCACCGCCCAACATGGCGGCTTCGGTTTTTGTATGCAGTTGTTCAATTTTGCTCATGGACCTGAAAATGAGGAGTAAAGCTAAAAAAATAAAAGGATTCCCGGTGACGGGAACCCTTTTATCTTTATTTGTTCGGGCAGGATTAGTTCCTGACGCGGAAATTAGGCGTTATGATGGTACGCTGATGTTCTGCGCGTTGTCCCGGATGTATATCTTGAAAAACATGGAATCGAATTCGGGCGGACTTACCGGGTCGGAAGGGCCGATAAAGTTATTGTCCAGCTGGATCTGCACCTGGGCTTTCAGGTTGGTGCCTTTGTAGGCGCCGATGCCGGGCATTTTTTTACGGTCGTACGGACGGTAGGCGAAAGGTGCTACCCAGTTGGCCTGTATAAAGAGAGAGTCCTCAATATTGCCATCACCGTCTTCCACGTCCAGGTTACCACGAAAAGGCCCTGAAAGTTAGCTGGTACTTCTTCCATCGAATAACTTTTGAACTGGATTTTGGGCTTATCGCCGCCCACGTCATCCTTTTTACAGGCCAGGATGCCGGTGAGTAAAACCGCGCTTAAAAGGAACAATTTCTTCATATAACAAACCTACGTTAAATTAACCAATATGCCAATACGAGGCAGCCAGGCCCCGTTCTCCTATTAAACGTGTAATAACGTGGTTTGTTACGCCCGCGTTGCCCGGAAGCAAAATAATTGTGTCCGGCGCGGTATGTACTTGTAAATCCTAACTTTGTGCCCAGATTAGAACTACATGGACCAGGCTTTTACAGACCGGATATTCAACTTGCAGGAACAGGGGCTCAATGACGCCGCTATCGAACTGTTTCATTACCAGTACCGCGAAAATAACATCTACCGCGCCTATGTAGACGCGCTGAAGGTGCAGCCGCACAAGGTGACGGAACTGCATCGCATCCCCTTTTTGCCTATCCAGTTCTTTAAAAGTCACCGCGTGGCCTGTGGTGAGTTTAGCCCCGAAGTGGTGTTCGAAAGTAGCGGTACCACGCAAACCATTAACAGCCGGCATGAAGTGAAGCGGGCAGACATCTACCTGCGCAGTTATATCACCTGCTTCGAAGAGTTTTATGGTCCGGTCGGCGACTTCGTCGTGCTGGGGCTTCTGCCATCTTATCTCGAAAGAAAATCTTCCTCGCTGGTATATATGGTGCAGGACATGATCGCCCGCAGCGCCCATCCCGAAAGCGGTTTTTACCTGTACGAGCACGATAAACTGCGCCAGACGCTGGAGTCGCTGGAAGCGCGGGGACAAAAAGTATTGTTGATCGGTGTTACGTTCGGGCTGCTCGACTTCGCGGCGGCCCATCAACTCCACTTAAAAATACCATTGTGATGGAAACCGGCGGTATGAAAGGTCGCCGGGAAGAATGGACCCGCGAAGAGGTGCATGCTTACCTGAAGGAGCGGCTGGGTGTACAAGCCGTGCACGCGGAATACGGGATGACCGAATTACTGAGCCAGGCCTACTCGCTGGGTAAAGGGCTGTTCCGGCGCCCGGCATGGATGAAGGTGCTCGTCCGCGATGAGAACGATCCTTTCCAGTTGTACGACCGCAAAGCTGCCGGCGTAATTAACGTGGTGGACCTCGCCAATATTTACTCCTGCGCATTTATAGCCACTGACGACATTGGCCGCCTGCATGCAGATGGCGCCTTTGAAGTATTGGGCCGGCTCGATAACTCTGCCCTGCGTGGTTGCAGCCTCATGGTGAGCTAGTTCCTATTTAGATTTTTATTCATATTTTAGCAGCATAAACTATCCCTATGATAAGACCAATGCTGCTGGCCGCCGCATTTTTCTTTTGTACGCCTGTGCTGCATGCACAACTGCTCAAGAAGATAACCGGCAGGAATAAAGAGAAGACCGAACAGGCCCGGGACGACGAAGATGCGGAAGCAGATCCGTTTAAACCTCGCAAATCCGCTCCCATCGCAGTGAATCCGGCCCTCATCATTGGGGGCGACGAACGGGTGGAAATAGATTCCAGTTACGATTATGACGTGGCGGTATACCAGAGTCGGCGGCCTTCCAAGGCACGCAACTGGTGATCGACGGTGGTGAACAGATCGTAGTGTATTACAGCAGTAAAAATCCGCACTTCTGCATCCAGTTAAAAAGCCGCAGTACCCGCACCCAGAATTTCTTTCTTCGGTGATTTTCAGAAAGAAGTGCAGTTAAGTTTATCCGGGGTGGATAAGGTGGCGAGCGGTGACAAAACACAGCTGGACCTGAGTACGATGGAGCCCGTGTATCCCGGGGAAATCGGGTACCTGAGCCAATTGCTTAAAACCGGCGCCAAGAAGGTAATTTCAGGAGTAGCCTGCGAAGAGTACGTGGCCAATAACCTGCGGCATCATGCGCGGGTGGTGAATACCAACCATGCGAAAGTGACTGCGCACGTGTGGGTGCCGATGGACCCGCACACGTTGTTTCCAGGCTACAGCTTTATTCCCGATCATTATAAAAACCAGATCGATACCATGCGTGTACAGGGATCGTACCCGCCCGTGGTGATCCCGCTGGAAATGTTCCTCGAGTATGGTAATGGTGATAAGGTGTATACGTATACCACATCCATCATCTGGGGCGAAGGGAGGCGGGTGTACCTGCAGGATATTATCAAATAGTTTTCAGGGCGGCGCCGTATACAGCGCCGCTCCGTTTATCGTATCAGTACTTCCCGCATATTTTTTTTTCAGTGATTATACCAATAGTTGGTAATGCGCCGCCCGGTACCTTTGCATCAGGTTTTGTTACTCCTACGAGCCCCGCTAACTAATACCGACATGAACAGAATACAGGAACGCATGCTTGGCGCTGCATTGTGCGCGCTTACATTTATTGGCTGCTCAAAAGAAAATTCAGAGGTACCTGCCCCCGGTAAAGCTGCCGATAAGCCGGCAGAAACACCTGTCAATGGTGCTCCCGCATCTTACCAGATAAAAATTAAGGCCGCCGTAAAGGTAGGCAACCTGCTGTACGACAGCATTCCCGCTACATTGACCATCACCGCGTGGGACAGCCTTCAGGCACCACACGAATCCGGATTAACGCTGGAGGCGGGGGTGAATACGGTTAACCTGCCGCAGGGTGTTCGCTATCGGCTGCAGATTAGTCACTGGGGCGTTACGGCGGATACGCTGATCAATGCCGCTGATCTGGCTGCACAGGCGCAGCTGACGATCACGGCGAGTAAAGCGCCCAAGTTTATAACAAAAGAAGAGCAGTACATCCGTGGTACGGGCGATTGGCAACCGCAAGGCCGCATTGAATATGATTATATTTCGCCTGGTATGCTCAGTAATGTTTTCTATTATGGTAAATCCACTTTAAAACCGGGACTGGTGCTTACGCGTGAAGATATGTTCGCTTACCGCAACGGCCGCCTGAACCGCATCAATCACTATGGACAGGAAGGTGACCTGGAGACCTGGTACGCCCTAACGTACGGTGCAAACGGAAACATAGAAGGCATCAGGGAGAGCTCGCCAAGTGGTAATGGCACTAACGCCACCGTGGAGCAGCTTGCCGGTAAAGTGAAATTCTTTTACGAGTACGTAAACGGTAACACCATGAATTACACGCAGACCTACCGGAATGGCAACCTGGTGGAAGATGCTGCTTACAGCAGCCGTGGTGGTTCCGAAACGAGCAAATACCAGTATGATCTTTACATCAATCCATTTGCCCAGCTCAATTACCCGGATATGTTCCTCGGCCGCCGGTCGATCAATAACCGCATTGGCGAGCAAAAGAACTATGGAGGCAATATTCCCATGTCAGTACCTTATCAATTTGATTACACATACGATGCGGATGGTTATCCCACGCAGCTGATCGTTAGCTACAAAGGATTTACCAGCAACGAACATTTGTTTATGATAAAGACCGTCTACAGTTATTAATTGGCGCGGACACGCAGAAGGCGAGGGCCTGCCGGGAAACCGGTAAGGCCCTTTTTTATTGGGCGCGCTGCGCTTCGTCGGCCCCGGCATTACGGGCGCGTTTCGCTTTCACCTGGTTGTTCCCGAATTTGTAACCTACGTATAGCTTCACAAAACGTTCATCGTAATAACTGTTGTTGCGGGTGCCGTTGTACCTGTTCTTTAATCTGAAAATGTCTTTCCGGAATAGGTCGTTGGCGGAAAGCGCAACGGTCAGCCGCTTTTGCAGTAGTGCTTTGCGGATGCCAATATCGAAGTTGCTGGTGGTGGTCATCAGGTCAAAATCGTCCGGGCGGTTAGACTGGTAACGGTAGTTTACTTCGGCGGAAAGACTTTTTGTCTTATCTAAAAAGAAGCTGTTAGTAGCTGTGACGGACCATGCCAGCCCGCTGTAGCGGATCGTTTGGCCGGGTTGATAGTAGCCAAGTACATATTCCACGTAGTACCCGTTAAATAGGAAAGAGGCGTTCCACCAGTTCGCCGGATTCCCATTGGCCGAGGCGGTAAAGCCATAACGCAGGTCCGAGCCCGCGTTGGTCATTGTGAAGTACAGCGCATTCAGGGTGGAGTCTACGTTGGAAACGCGGGTCACCATATCTGTTACTTTATTCCGGTAGATAGAAAAGTTGTAATGTTCTTTGAGTGTATAGGATATTTCCAGGTTGTTCGCGAAACTCGGCTGCAGGAAGGGATTGCCTTCTTCATACGAGTCGTTGGTGCTGTAACTGCGAAAGGGATTCAGGTACCAGAACGTGGGCCGGTCGATGCGGCGGTTGTAGTTCACGTTTACGATGTGATCGTCTGACAGCCGGTACTGCACGTATGCTGTTGGAAACAGCTGGAAGTAGCGGTTGGTATTGGTTTGCTGCAGGGTGGGCGACCTGCCCCCGGTTTGGGTATACTCCGCGCGCAGGCCCGCCTGCATTTCCCATTTTTGCAGATGGCGTGTGGCGCTCAGGTAAACGGCCTGCGTGTTTTCGCGGTACTTAAAGTCGTTACTGCGGTTAGGATTTACCACGTAGTGGTCACCGTACAGCGTACGGAATATCGTGTTGCTGCTGTTGTCGATAAAAGATATTTTTCCGCCGAAACTGAGTTCCGCCAATCGTGTAGGCCATTCCATATCTGCCTTCAGCGAAGCGATATTAAACACCATTTTGCCGGCGGTATGATTCGTCAGCAGGGCGCCGACAGGCGTATGATCGGGCATTTCGTTCTGCACGGTAAACCGCCGGTCTTCCTCGCCCGTGCGGGTAAAGTAATCAAAGTCAATATTGAGTTTACGGCCGACCGAATCGATCCTCCATTCGTAGTTGGCGTTTATAACATGGCGCTCGCCGCTGGGCACGGAATGCGCTCGTGTAACAATACTGGAATCTGCTATCCCGGTGTATTGGTATCCGGTAGATACAATGTTGGCCCGTTCGTTTGGATAACCCGCTCCGCGCATATACTGGAAACCCAGTACGCTGCGTGGCCCCACCTGGTAATCGAGCCCGATCTGCGCACGATAAAAACTGCTTTTTATATCCGAAGGGGATCGTTGTATCCAGTATTGTTCCGGGTAAAAGGTAGTGAGATTAATATCGTTGTGCACATTGATCCATGCCATGTTCATATTGCCGTATATGTTCAGGGCCTTGCGGCGGTAGTTGAAGTTGCCGGTAACTATCTGGCTGGCTGCTTGCCGTTGTAACCAGCTGCCGGCGATGTTGCCGTTTAAACCTTCGCCAACGGGCTTTTTTGTAACGATGTTAATGATGCCTGCATTTCCCGCCGCATCGTACCGGGCAGGCGGCGCGGTGATCACTTCTATCTTCTGAATGGAAGAGGCAGGAATAGCGCGAAGCATAGCCACCAGTTCATCGCCGCTAAGTTGCTGCAGCCGGTTATTGATCATTACCATTACGGTGGATTTGCCGGCCAGACTAACCTCTTTCTCGGTCGCTTTTACCCCCGGTGTTTTTTTAGGGTTTCGAATGCATCCGCGCCGGCTGTTGCAATGCTGTTTTCTACATTAAATATGGTGCGGTCGGGCTTACGTTCTATCAGTGGTTTTTTGGACGTGATCTCAACGGCTTTTAACTGCCGGGTACTGTCCTGCGCGCGGGTCAATAGCGGGCATAACATTCCTGTAAGGGCTACACAGATGGTTTTTACCCGGCGGGTGATGTAGAAAGGCATGTTGCGTTCAGCGGTTGTAAGCACCGGCTGGCGGCAAAATAAAGACTTGGCAGGGAAAAGAAAACGGCGGCTTGTGAAAGTCTTGTTAAATAACGCTATTCTACGGGCGCTTCAAAACGGATTTTTTCACGAAAGATGTCCAATGCTACCATGCTGCGGAAATTTACCGCACGGTTTAAGAGGTACGGTGAAACCAGCGCCAGGATTACCTGTATCTGAACTGCCGTCATGGTAAATACACTGTAAAGTGGCTCGTGTTGTAAGTACATAGTAGTAAGCGTGATCAGGATATACAAACCTGCATTCATCAGGCTGATGGCGCGTACTTTATTCTTAGGCCGCAGCAGCAGTGCGAGGCCGGTAAAGGCAAGAATATAAACGGGATAAGTAAGTACACGATGTGTTGCCTGTACCATCAGATTATCGAAACAATCGGGGAGAATGATGAACAAGGAAATTTTGGTAAACAGTAACATGAATGCCACGATAGCGAAAAAGTAAATCGACAATTCGAGGAGGAGCAGGGCAAGCGTGTAACGGATCTTCCTAAGCATAACTATTTGGATTTTATAGGATAAGGATTGCGAAGGCAAGATAGCGGATTTTCGGGTAAACAAAAATGTGATCTTCTGAAATGCCGGCAGGCGTATTTGTAATGTACACCTGCCGGGATGAATTTACGGTTGCTCCGCCGCCAGTTTTAACGCGGTGGTAGCGGTATAGTACTTAGATAGCATGCAGGGAACTTCCCAGGCAGGGAGGCTGCCGGTTTTCAGGTAGTCGAGGTAACGCTGCAACACCTGTGAAAAGTGTGCTTCGTGCCCGTCTTTATACTTTTCGGGAATGACCACTTTGTAATCTTTGCCCGCTTTCTCCACGGCAACACCCGGGTATTTCGCGGCTACTTCGCTGATCACGGTATTTACGCTGGCCTCGTAAGCCGCGTCGTTCTTTACCGGGCGGATGTAAAGGGTAGGTTTGTAACCTTCTTCCTTGCCCTGACGGATTTCCAGGCTGGCCAGGCTGCCTTTCATGAGTGCGTAATGGGTATCGCCGCCTTCCACAGCTTTATATTCCCAACGGGCAATCACTTTTACGAACACACCTTTGAGGGAGTAGGTCACTTCGCCATTACCACGCGTGTTGAGAATCGTATCCTTAACTACCAGCTGTTGCAGGAACCCCGGGAATTCCGGTTGCTGCGTAATGGAAGTGAACTGCGATTTGGTGAGCGGGGTAGGCCAGTTGCGGGCGGCTACCACGTTTACATCTTTGGTATGATCGATCGCGGTTTCCGGGAACAATGCCCATTGCGCAATGTCTATCAGGTGAACGCCTACGTCAGCGATCGCGTCGCCCTGCTGGGCGGCATCGAAGAACCAGGTGGGACGTACCAGGGTTTTGCCGGATACATTTTTATAATAAAAGTGAACGCTTTCGATCGTTACGGCCGGCGCGTCTTTGGTGCCTTTCTGCAATTCACCGAAGAGCGCAGGTTGGTGTACAAGTTCCTTCTGCAGCATGTTCGTGATCTCCGAACGTTCGGTCATGATGTCGTACAGCAACACTTTCTTTTGTTCCGCGTTCTTAAATGCCTGCTCCAGCTGCGGGAAAGCGGCTGGCGTAATGACCATGGGCTTGTCGGCCAGTACGTTCAGTCCGGCATCGATAGAGCGGGAAATGTAATCTGTTTTCTGTTTGTTGTTGCCGGCCAGCACCACCACGTTGCCGGGCTTCTCAGCGAGCATCTTATCAAAATAATCGGTGCTTGTGTCTACTACTTCATACCAGTGAGTAGGCGCTTCGGCTCTTTCATTGTAACCTTTGATCAGGTTCAGGTGGGCGTTGAGCCCCTGTCCCGCCGGGGCAAACACGTAAACGGTGGAGTCGATGCCCGGCGACATGCTTTTCTGTACCAGGGCGGCATGGAAGTGCCCCGGGTCCAGGGTGATCAGTTTTACCATGTTGGAATCGGCTTTTACTTCTTTTTTGGTTGCCTGCTGGCAGCTCTGTCCGGCCTGCGCCGGCGGCCATCAGTGGTAGGAGGTACCTGTATTGTTTCATGAATAACGGATTTTTTTACTCGTTAATAAGGTAATGGATCATTGGGTGTTACTGCCCGGGCTTTCGCATAGTTCAACGGCTTTTTATCGCCGATGGCCCATTGCAGCCCGCCCAACAGGTGCCTTCGGAACAAGGGATCGCTGTACGTGCTGCTATCGTGCCCGAACGACGTGTACCACTGCCGCCCGCCGTCAAAGGTATGGCACCATACCGCGGGAAAACTGTTGCCGTAAAACGTACCGCCCGCAAAGATTTCCCGGTCTTTGTCCTGCACGCTTGTCAGGTCGTTGACCATGAGCACATGCAGGTCGGGGTTCAGTTCTTTTACATAATAACACTCGGTTTTTTGTTCCCAGATTTTAGGCAGAAAGGAGGTCGACGGATGCGTGCTGTCAATCACGATCTGTTTATATTGCTGGTACGCCGGATGCCTTACAAAAGTGCCGCCCATCATCCGCTTAAACCAGGGCCAGTTTCTTTCGGTGCCGGTAGCAGAATGAATCCCGACCACGCCGCCGCCAGCCTGTACATACCGCATCAGTGCTACCTTTTGACTGTCGGTGTTAAATACATCATTATTGGTATTATGAAAGATGATGGCGTGGTACCGGCGCAGGTTTGTTTCGTTGAAGTCGGCCGGATTATCGGTTACCTCCACGGTAAACCCATACTGTTTACCCATTTCGCGCAGCGCGGCGGAGCCGGCCGGGATGTTCTGGTGTACGTACCCTTTGCCGTTTTTCGTGTATACGAGCACGCGTACACCTTTCCACGAAAAGGGTTTACCCGCCGAGGATAACGCGGCCACCAGCAATAGCAATACCGGGAACAAAAGGAAACGATACTTCATAACGCCTGTAAATGACCGGAACAATATAAGGCAAGAAACGGAAAAATGCCAATGGGTTGGTATGGGCGTAGGAGTGCAACGATGTAAAACGAATATTGATCGTATTTTCGACCTACCCTTATGTTGGGTTTTACTCACATTAGTGTGGTGTAATTCGGTGTAATAAAGGCAGGTGTAAGATTAGATTATTCATATCGGTGTGAGTAATATTTCCGCCTACCGGGAATAGTCGTGAGAGAAGTCTCAAACCCGCTGCCACAAAAGAAAGAAGCTCCGCGATCTGCGAAGCTTCTCTTTTCTTTTTTGGTTTTAACACCATTGGTGTATTATTAGTCAGATAGTGTCTGTCGTTTCTGAATGCAATACTACAACATATCTTTCACTTTTTACAACGTTGTGCCACATCTATTTTTGCTGAATTATTATTGCATTCGTTTGCAGTCCTAATTTTCAGCAGATACCCAGGCAACCGCCGCATCCAGCTCGTCTTTTTTAAAGCCTTTAAATTCACCCGGTACGAGATAGCTGAAGGCATCCGTAAAAGTGTTGATATTATCCGAATCGGTAAGAATCGCTGCGCGATGCCACTTCGTTAATTGTTTAATGCCCAGCAGCATGTCCTGCGCCCATGCACCGCCGGTAAAGTTCTTCAGATCGGTGTCAATGATCATCAGGTAATTCAGTTTACCCGTTCGTTTTACCAGTTCATGTACGGCCGGTAATACATCTGTTTCGAAGTCGTCTTTAGTCACCTCGCCGCTGGCGCGAAACGCCACGATATTGGAGGGTACATTGGATAGTTGCGTAATCATAATACGTTTTTATTATAGCAGCAGAAATATTGTGCCAATAGCCATGGTGGCCGGTGTGGAACAATTTCTACATCCCTCATTTTAGTATTTTGATAGCAAAACATGGCACGGTTTTTTGCTCTAGTAACTCAGCCATATCATTATTAGTTCACCGGAAATTCGTGTTTATGATTGAGAAAAACCTTCAAGTGGAGCATCCGGATAAGCAGCGCGCCGAGCAAGCGTTGATAGAGCGGGAAGAACAGTTGAGAGCCCTGGTGGAAAACACACCGGATGTTATTACGCGGTGGGATGATTCGCTGAAACTTGTATTCGCGAACGCCGCCTTTGTCGAGAAAACAGGAACAGATGTAAGCTATGCAATTGGAAAAACCTGTATCGGAATGGGCATGCCCGTCGATATTGCGCAGGCTTACATGGACAAGCTCCGAATGGTATTTGCTACCGGCCGTCCACAGGAGCATTATAATTATTTTCCGAGCCCCGACGGTTTGGTGCATTTTCACTCGCGTATTGTACCCGAATACGACATACATGGGAAGGTATATACTGTGCTGGGCATCGCGCGCGACATTACCCATACGCGTAATGTGAAGATAGAACTGGACGAGTTAAACCGCCGGTTGCTGCACAAAGATCGCGTTAATGAAGCGTTGATGGACGAGCTGGGAACTTTCACGCGCATTATCGGCGGGCAGTATGCCGATGCTTTGCAGAAAGCTTATACGTCGCTCGAATTTCTGATCAATAACGATGCACGCAACTTCAGTAATGAAGGCCGCGCCAGTTTGCGTCGTGTTCAATCGAGCCTCCAGCGGATGAAGCTGATGACGGCCGACTTGGTTGCTTTCTCCAGCATTGAGGCGGATGAAGCCAGTTTTTCTGCAGTGGAATTGAACCAGGTGCTGGATATTGTACGAGGTGAGATGGAGGAGAAGCTGACCCGTAGCAAGGTGACGGTTACAGCGGACACGCTCCCCGTTATCAATGGTTACGCCATGTTGGTATCGTTACTTTTTTACCACCTGCTGGATAATGCGGTCAAGTTTACCCGTCCCGGTGTAAAGCCGGTTGTAGCGGTAAAGTATAATTCCATCGATAGCCGGGACCTCAGTTATCATGTAATATCATTTAAGGACAATGGGATTGGATTTGAAGAGGGCAGGTCGGACAAGATATTTGAGTTGTTTAGCCGCCATGAGGACAGGCAGCGTTATAAAGGATCTGGCATTGGCCTGGCAGTGTGTAAGAAGATTATGGATCGGCACGGTGGTTTGATTACAACGGAAAGTAATCCTGGCGAAGGAAGCCTTTTTAGTTGCTGGTTTCCGCGTTAAACCAGGATGTCTTTAAGCATAGCGGTTAAGATGTTGATGGTTGGCGGTTTTACGATGCAGTTGGCCGCACCGAGATGATAGGCATTGCGCCGTGTTTCCTCGCTGATAGAGTTAGAATAAATAATCAACGGCGTATCACGCAGCTGTTCCAGTTTTTTAATCGCGATTAAACATTCGATCCCGTTGGTACGGGGCATATTGTAATCGATGAAAATATAGTCCGGGGAGGCGTCAGCCAGCAGGTTGAGCGCTTCTTCCGGGCTTTGTGCATAACTGCAGTTGTACATTGCAGGAATGCCTTGGAGCGCTTCTCTGAAAATTTCCAGTTCATCGCGATCGTCGTCTATTATAAGAATGTGTTTTTCCATCTGCTTGTTTTAGTTAAATACGGATGTGGCAGTACTAGCAGCTGCCGGCTAAGTTCAGTTGTTCCCAAAAAATTATGACGAATGACGAAAGAGCCTGAGGGCTTAAGGATGCACAGGACGCAGTCTTAATACAGGAATGTCAATAGTAACGGGTTACAATCAGATTTTCGAAGGAGATAAGAATGTATAGGCAAGTAACGCATGACGTGGCGTTATTGTGTGGTAAAAGTACTACATAAAGCAGGCAAATGCAAATCTTTTTTATAGGTAAGCGTTTGAATCGTGAGAAGATGATCCGGCTATTTTTGTATTTTAGACAGGACCATTTACCTTGAGCGAAAAAATAAACATACCGTCCCAATGGTTAATGCGGGCAGGCGACGGCGACGAGGCCGCGTTTACCGCAATTATGCAGCAACTGCTTCCTTTAATGGAGGTAATTGTAGGCCGCCTGGTGCCCGCATCCGATGCGGTGCGCGATATACTGCAGGAAACCATGATCCGCATCTGGGTACACCGGGATAAGTTACCCGTACTTGAAAAACCCTTACCCTGGATGAAACGGGTAGCCCTTAACGAAACCTTTACTTATTTAAATAACAGGGCGCGGCATAATAAGCTTTTTCTACCCTTAGAAGCCGATGCGCCGCTCGAGGGCGACACGGCCGACAGGATATCCCTCCGCGAAACGCAGGCGATTTTACAGCAGGCGATTGATACATTGCCTCCCCAACGTAAGATGATTTACCAGATGAGCCGCGTTCAGGGCATGAAGTCGGCTGAAATTGCCGATGCGCTCCATCTTTCCCACGGTTATGTAAAAACGCCCTCACCGCGGCACTTGCTGCTATCCGGGAGCGGTTGGCGGAAGCCGGGAAGTTCCTTCTCTTCTTTTGATGATGGTTTTTATAGTGATGATAATCCCCCAAGCACTCATTGAAAATTTTTTTCAGGTGGATGATGACCAAACGCTGTTTCGTTATTTATTATAGTAAGTCACGTACGAAACATGGAAGACGCACGCCTCCAATACCTGGTTGCCCAATGGCAATCTAACCGGCTTACCGCCGCCGAACAGCAGGAAATTACTGCCTTCATGGCCGATCCCGGCAACCGCGAACAGTTTGTTTCGCTGCTGGATAAGGCTGCAATCGAAGAAGGAACCGTTCCCGCGTTCGACGAGGCCGCGTGGATGCCCGTTATTCAGAATGTACTGCAGTCCGATAAAGTTGTACAACATACACTTTACCCGGAAAGAAGGCGGTCATTGCGCTGGCTGGCCGCCGCGGCTGTTGCAGCCCTGCTGATCAGCGCCGGAGCATTTTATTTCATCAACCAGAAAACGGATAAGAAGGTAACTGCCGATGCAGGACTTCGTGCACAAGACGTAGCGCCGGGACAGGACGTAGCTATTCTCACTTTGGCTGACGGTACTACCGTACAACTCGACAGCACCGGCCGGCAAACCATTCAGCAGGGACAAACCACCGTGAACCAGCAGAACGGGCAACTGCAATACTCGGCAGGCGCCGGTGGCGGGGACGTTACTTACAATACGCTTACAGTACCCCGTGGCGGTCAGTTCCGGTACTATTGCCCGATGGCTCCAAAGTATGGCTTAATGCGGCTTCCTCGTTAGTGTATCCAACAGCCTTCACGGGCCAGGAGCGGAAGGTGGAACTAAAAGGGCAGGGGTACTTTGAAGTGGCTCAGAACGCGCGCCAGCCATTTGTGGTAAAAGTAAACGACATGCAGGTACAGGTACTTGGCACCAGTTTCGACATCATGGCATACCCCGACGAAAAACGATTAACACCACGTTGATAGACGGCTCGGTGAAAGTACAGTACGGGGCTAAAGCGCAACAGCTGCGGCCCGGACAGCAGGCTCAGTTGAACAATACCACTTTTAACATCAATGTACAAAATATAGACGCCGACCAGGTAATTGCCTGGAAAACCGGCTTCTTTGAATTCGATAACGAGCACCTGGCCACCATTATGCGGCAGGTTTCCCGCTGGTACGATATAGAAATCAACCTGAAAGATATAGAGACACAAAAGCTGTTTGGCGGCCGGATCAGCCGTCACCTCCCATTATCGGAGGTATTGAACATGTTAAGCACAAGCGGCGTTACTTTCCGCCTCGAAGGACGACGGCTGGAGGTAAGCACGGTAAAGTAATATAAACTGGTATTCACGTTAATTATTCCACGAACGAAAATTTACTGCGTCATGAAAAATGAAACTGGTTAGGCAACGCCTGCCCACAAAAAAGCCGGTAGTGCGCTAACACTCCCGGCAACGCCTGGGCGAAAAACAAATCCCGCTAAAGACTTATTTATTCCCAACTCCCAAACACTACAAAAGTATGTTTTTAAACTTGTGTGGTAAAGTTTCTTATTGCCATAAGGAACGCCTGTCAACCAAAATGTTTCTCGTTATGAAAATTACAGCCTTTTTGCTGCTTATTGCATTGCATATCAGCGCAAAAGGGGTATCTCAGCAGGTAACATTGTCCGTAAAGAATGCCCCGCTAAAAGGGTTTTTAAGGAAGTGGCCCGCCAAACCGGTATCTCCATCTTTACGATGAAAGCATCATGCAGCTCACCAAGCCGGTGACCCTGCAGGTGACCAATACGCCCGTAAAAGAAGTACTGGACGCCTGCATGAAGGACCAGCCGGTGTTTTTTACCATGGAAGGCAACCGCGTTACAGTAAGTTTGCCCGATGTACCGCCTGTACAGGATACGTCCGTTACGGTCAGTGGTCGCGTACTGAACGAATCAGGCGAAGCCGTGCCGGGCGTGAGCGTTCGGGTGAAGGGTACCACCAGCGGCACCACTACTGATATGACCGGGCACTATACGCTAAAAGTACCCCGTCTCGGCAGCAGCCTGGAATTCTCCTTCCTTGGATACACCACCGAAACCGTGATCGCCCGCAATGCAAGCACTAATATCACCCTGAAAGAATCATCTACCGCACTTACAGAAACCGTGGTAGTTGGTTATGGTGTGCAAAAGAAAAGTGTGGTAACCGGCGCTATTTCCAGTGTACGTGCCAAAGACATCGACGGTATGCCCATTACGCGCCTGGAGCAGGTATTGCAGGGGCGCACTTCAGGTTTAACGATCGCGCAGAGTTCCGGTCAGCCAGGATCGGCTTCTACCGTGCGGGTGCGCGGTATCACCACCTTTAATAATAATGATCCGTTATGGGTGATCGATGGGGTAGTGGTCGATAATGGCGGCATCGGTTATCTTAATCAATATGATATTGAATCGGTAGAAGTATTAAAAGACGCCGCTTCGCAGGCCATCTATGGTGCACGCGCCGCGTCGGGTGTAATTCTTGTCACCACTAAGAAAGGAAAAGCCGGCAAATTGACGGTAAATTATAATGCTTACTACGGCACCTCCGCACCGGCACGTAAACTGAAGCTGCTGAATGCTACGGAATACGCCACCCTGCGCAACGAGGCGGATGCAGCCGCCGGCAAAGCAATCGTATATCCCGATCCTGCTGCATATGGCGAAGGCACCGACTGGCAGGCACAGATTTTTAATAATGATGCACGCCGCCAGAACCATGAACTGAGCATCAGCGGAGGTAATGATCGTTCTACGTTTTACACCTCTTTCGGCTTTTTGAAGACAGACGGTATTGTTGCTACAGACATCTCGAAATATAAACGCTTTAACGTTCGTCTCAATTCCACGCATAAACTCGCCAAATGGTTATCTATCGGGCAAAACGTGGGATATGCATATGATAAATCGATCGGTTTGGGCAACACGAACAGCGAGTTTGGCGGTCCGCTGAGTTCCGCAATTAACCTGGACCCGATCACACCGGTGGTCATAACGGATGAAGCGGTAGCCGGAGCATCGCCTTACACCAGCGTGGGCATCCGCCGTGATGCGTTGGGCCGACCCTATGGTATCTCGTCCGCCGTAGGACAGGAAATCACTAATCCGCTCGCGTATATACAAACCCGCCTCGGCAACTACGGCTGGTCGCATAACACAGTGGGCAATATCTACCTCGAAATGGAACCTATAAAAGGATTGCGTTTCCGTTCGGTAGTGGGCGCCAAGTTATCGTTCTGGGGAAATGAAAGCTTTACGCCAATTTCCTGGCTGAATTCTTCCACGATTTCTTCGCGTACGTCGTTTAATCGCGGGAATAACCGGGCTTCAACTGGAACGTGGAGAACACGGTTTCGTATTCCCGCGTAATCGGCAAGCACGAATTTTCTGTGCTCGCAGGCCAGGGTGCTTATATGGACGGCCGTACGAAAGCCATCAACGTGACATTTAACGACGTGCCGGCAGATAATTTTGAAGATGCGTCGCTCAACTTTAAAGTACCGGCAGACAAACGCCTGTCGGATGGCAGCGAAGGGGCCGACCATCGCATATCTTCGTTGTTCGCGCGCGTTAACTACAACTACAAGGAAAAATACCTGGCGGAGGCCATCATTCGCCGCGACGGTTCTTCCCGTTTTGGTCCCAATAATAAGTATGGTGTGTTTCCTTCGTTCTCGCTCGGATGGGTACTTTCCAACGAAGACTTCTTCCCGAAAACACAATACGTAAGCAGCCTGAAAATCCGCGGTGGTTATGGTGTGGTAGGTAACGATAATATCGGCGACTTCGCTTACCTCGCCACCATCGGCAGTGGCAGGAACTATGCACTCGGCAGCAGTGGCAGTTATATCATCGGCTACAGCCCGAACGCGCCTTCCAATCCTGATCTGAAATGGGAAGAAACCAGCCAGACTAATATCGGTCTTGAAGCGACATTGTTCCGCGACCTGACCCTGACCTTTGACTGGTATTATAAAAAGACAAAAGATATTTTGCAGAACCCACGCATTCCTTACTACGTGGGCGCTATCTCCAATCCGGCCGCTAACGTGGCTGATATGGAAAACAAAGGCGTAGAGCTGGAGTTGGGGTATCGCAAGAGCATTGGCGATCTTAACATCTTTACCAGCGGTAACGTATCGTACCTGCGTAACCGGGTAACCAACCTCGGTACAGGCATCTCTTATCTTTCGGGTGGACAAGGCTTCCAGGCCAGCAGTTACCCGATCACGCGTACGGCACTGGATCAGCCGATCAACTCCTTTTACGGATATAAAACAGCGGGCATCTTCCAGAACTGGCAGGACGTACGCAGCTACGTGAACGAAAAAGGGGAGATGTTGCAACCCACTGCGGCGCCGGGCGATTTCCGCTGGACGGACATTAATAAAGACGGTAAAATTACAGAGCTCGACCGCGACTTTATTGGTAATCCCACCCCGAGCTGGACCTACGGCTTTACGATCAACCTGGAGTACGAAGGATTTGACTTTGTATTCTTTGGTCAGGGCGCGGCCGGCAACAAAATTTTCCGGGGCTTACGCCGTTTGGATATCACCAATGCGAACTGGCAAACCAAAGCCCTTGGCCGCTGGACTGGCGAAGGTACGAGCAACTCTTTCCCACGTCTGAACAGTGCGGACCCGAATAAAAACTTTACTAATCCATCTGATTTTTACCTGGAAGACGGCAGCTATTGCAGGATCAAAACCTGCAACTGGGTTATTCCCTGCCTGCCGGTCTTATTCGCAAAGTAGCGTTGCAGAAAGCAAGGGTATACGTGATGAGTGAGAACCTGCTCACCTTCACGAAATACACCGGTTATGACCCGGAAATCGGCGGCGGTGTAATGAGCATTGACCGCGGTATTTACCCGCAGGCCCGCTCTTTCATGCTCGGTGTGAACGTTACTTTTTAATTCATTCTAAAATCAGTTTTAAGATGAAAAAATATTATTCCATTATACTCTGTGCAACGCTCACTGTTATTGCTTCGTGCAGCGATGCCTTCCTGAAGTGAAGCCCCGTGGTACAGACCTGGAGGCAAACTACTACCGCAATGAAACCGAGGCTTTTAACGGCTTGGTAGCAGTATACGATGTGGTAGGCTGGCAAAGCAGCAACTATGTAACCCGCATCGGCGCCATGAACGCGGCTTCCGACGATCACCTCGCAGGTGGTGGCGGTCCCAACGATGTGAGTCAGTTCCAGGTTTTCTCTAATTATACTTTGACGCCGGCTACCGGTCCGCAGGACGAATTATGGAGAAGAAACTACTCCGGTATTTTTCGTGCAAACGTGCTGCTGGAAAAACTGCCCAACATCCCGATGGATGAAAGCAAGAAGAAAAGATTCATCGCGGAGGCGAAGTTCCTGAGAGCTTATTTCAATTTTGACCTGGTACGGATGTTTAAAAATGTGCCGCTGTTTACTAAGCCCGTTGCTACTTCGGAGATGTATAATGTGCTGCAGGCAACGCCGGAAGAGGTATATGCCCAGATTGAAAAGGATTTGCAGGAAGCCATCGCGGAACCATTGCTGCCCGACCAGGTGCCTGTAGCTACAGACGGTGGCCGCGTCACAAAAGGCACTGCGTATGCTTTACTGGGAAAGGTGTTACTGTACCAGAAAAAATGGGGACCCGCGGCAGAAGCGCTGAAAGAAGTAAATGCCACGCCTGGTCAGGCAAACCCGAAATATGGATACAAACTGCTCCCCAACTTCGGTGACCTTTGGAAGTCGGACAACGCCACTAAATACAACAGCGAAAGCATTATGGAGATGGCGTTCACCAGTACATCTGCCGGCACCTGGAATTGCGTGGCCTGTACAGAAGGCAACGTATTAAACATCATGGTAGGTCCCCGCGGATACAAGCCTAAAACGGCTGGTGCGCCCGACTATGTTTCCGGTTGGAGTTTCCTGGTGGTGACGAAAGATTTATTTGATGCCATTCATGGAGATCCACGGTATTTGTACACTGTGGCCAACCTGGACAGCCTGGAGAAAAATGGCATTGCCGATTATGAAAAAGGGTTTAATAATACAGGCTATTTCCTGGAGAAATTTGCAGGCCGCGTGCGTAACCAGACGACAGGTGGTGGTACCAAAGAGTTGAACTATCCACAGAATATGTATGAAATCCGCCTTGCGGATACTTATTTGATGGAAGCAGAGGCACTGGTGCGCGCAGGCGAAACCGGAGCAGTCGGCACACGTTCCTACAGCCTGTTAAACGCGGTGCGTGCACGGGTGGGCTTAACTCCGGTGCCGGCCACTATCGATAATATTTTTAAAGAGAGAAGACTGGAGCTGGCCGGAGAGGGGCATCGTTGGTTCGACCTGGTGCGTTCCGGGCAAGCCCCGACCGTATTGAAAGATCGCGGGTTCGTGGAAGGAAAGCATGAGATACTGCCGATTCCTTTGCTGGAGATGGAGAATACGAAGATTGTGCAGAGCAAGGAGTGGGGTGGGACCAAGTAATTATTCTACAATAACATCAACACATCAACATGAAAAAATACCTCCGCATATTGATATTCACTGCGGCTGCATTCACAGCCTGCACACCCGAGTCTGCTGATTATTCATTAGGCCCGAAACCCACTGTCAGCTTTAATGCCACGCCCGTACCCAACAGTCCGAACCGCATTGCGGTGGCCAGCACCACGCAGGGCGGCTTCATCTGGAAGTGGCAGTATGGCACTGCCGGCACATCTGCCTTGGAAAAAGATACCTTTAGCTTTTCCAAAAAGGAGAATATACCATTCAGCTAACGGCATATACCAGCGGAGGATTTGCTTCCGCCGTGCAAAAGGTAACGATTGCACAGGACGCGCCCGGCGTGGATATTCTGAAAGGCGGCGATATGGAAACGGCCAGCGCGCAGTTCTGGACAAAGTTGAACACGGGTGGTACGCAAACGACCATAGAATTTACCGGCGGCGCGTTAAAGTTCTCGAATACGGGCAATACCAACGGCGCTATTTACCAGGCGGTAAACGTGAAAGCGGGCAGAGAATACACCTTCTCCGGCACCGTGAAAGGGGGCGGCGCCACCAATACCTGGTTTGAGGTTTATATTGGTAAAACCGTGCCGGTGCAGGGAACGGATTACAGCGATAACAAGTTTATCGCGCTCAATACCTGGTCGGGCTGTGGCGGATCGGCATTTGACGGCGACCTGGCAGTTATTGGCTGCGATGGCTCGGGCAAAGGATTGGGGGCAAAATCAAATTCACGACAGCAGGCACCGTATACATTATGATCAAAGGCGGTAGTTCCGGTGGCACCATGGGAGCAACCGGCATTACGATCGATGATGTGAAGTTCCCGGAGGAACAGTAAAATCATGTAAACAGGCCGCCTGTCCGCATAGGCGGCCCTCTTTAAAACATCCATATGAGAAAAGTATTGTTATTGCCCATGCTGGTAGCAGGCCTTTACATTCTTTCCTGCTCCGGCAAAAAAGACGAAACGGGGCCAGTGTTCAGCGGTCCGCAAACACCGCAGGACAAAGGCTGGGCATTTGAAGCTACGCCCTCGTGGTCCGATGAATTTGACTACACCGGCGCCCCCGATCCCGCGAAATGGGATTACGACATTGGCGGTTCGGGCTGGGGTAACAACGAATTGCAGTATTATACGAACGCTACGGACAATGCTGTGGTGGGTAACGGCGTGCTCACCATCACTGCCCGCAAACAGGCGATGGGTGGCCGCGATTACACATCTGCACGTTTGGTAACACGTAAAAGGGCGATTTCCTGTACGGCAGGTTCGAGATCAAAGCGAAACTCCCGAGCGGCAAAGGCACCTGGCCCGCGATCTGGATGCTGCCCACCGATTGGGCTTATGGCGACTGGCCGAAGTCCGGCGAAATCGACATCATGGAACATGTAGGCTATGACCAGGATAACGTGCACATCTCCACGCATACCGAAGCGTATTACTTCCGTATCAATACCCAGAAAACTGCTACCCGCCGTATTCAGAATGCGAGCACGGAGTTTCATTTGTATCGTGTAGACTGGACGCCGTACGCCATTCGCGGTTACATCGATAACCAGTTGTTGTTCCAGTTTACGAATGAAGGAAAAGGATATACCGTATGGCCTTTCGACAAACGTTTTCACCTGTTGCTGAATATTGCCGTAGGCGGCGACTGGGGCGGCGCACAGGGAGTGGCGACAGATGTATGGCCGGCAGCCATGGAAGTAGACTATGTAAGAGTGTATAAAATGATAGACAAATGATCCGTATCAAAAGCATATATGCATTTGCCTTAGTAACAGCACTGGGCATCGGTTGTAAGGGCGATACCGCTAGCGGGCAGGGACCTTCGGGTCCGGGGAAACCGCAGGACAGGTCCGATGTTGAAGTATGGATGACGAAACCAGACCGCCTGGCGTTATTCGCAAAACAAACCACCGCCCTGAATTTTAAAGACACCAGTAACGCCTGGCCAACTATTACCATAGACACCACCCAACGCTACCAGGAAATTGACGGCTTCGGCTACACGCTCACCGGCGGCAGCGCCACGTTGATAAACGGTTTGCCGGAAACTACTAAAGCGGCGTTATTGAAGGAGTTGTTCGCGACAGACAGTACTTTCATTGGCGTAAGTTACCTGCGGGTGAGCATTGGTGCGTCCGATTTAAGTGCGGCGAGTTTCACTTATGATGATGTACCGGATGGGCAAACAGACGTAAACCTTACGCAGTTTAGCATTGATAAAGAAAAAGCGGACCTGATACCGGTATTGAAAAAATACTGGCATTGAATCCGCAGCTTAAAATACTGGGCTCGCCATGGTCGGCGCCAACATGGATGAAAACCAATAACGCATTTAAAGGCGGCAGCCTGAAGCCCGAATATTACAGTGTGTACGCTCAGTATTTTGTGAAATACATCCAGGCCATGAAGGCGGAGGGGATTGCGATTGATGCGATTACCATTCAGAACGAGCCGCTGCATGGCGGTAATGTGCCAAGTATGGTCATGCAGCCGGCGGAACAGGCGGATTTTATTAAAAATCACCTGGGCCCTGCATTTCGCGCAGCGAACATCACCACGAAAATTATTCTGTATGACCATAACGCCGACCGGCCGGATTACCCATTGGCGATACTCGCGGATGCCCAGGCTGCGCAGTATGTGGATGGTTCTGCGTTTCACCTGTATGGCGGGCCTATTACCGCGTTAACGCAGGTGCACGATGCCTATCCCAATAAACATGTCTATTTCACGGAACAATGGGTGGGCGGTCCCGGTAATTTCGGGGATGACCTGAGGTGGCATGTGAGTACGCTGATCATCGGCGCTACCCGTAACTGGAGCCGTAATGTGCTGGAGTGGAACCTGGCGGCGGACCCGGATTACAAACCTCATACGGATGGTGGCTGTACCAGCTGCCTGGGAGCTTTAACAATTGCCAATGGCGGCTTTGTCCGCAACGTTGCTTACTATATCATAGCCCATGCCGCTAAATTTGTACGTCCCGGTTCGGTGCGCGTGGCCTCCAATATCGAAGGTGGCCTAGAGAATGTCGCTTTTCAGCGCGCCGACGGTAAAAAGTGCTGGTGGTCATCAACACCGGGAGCGTACCCATGACCTTTAATATCCGCTATCGCGGCAAGATCGCTACTGCCAGTCTGAATAACGGCGCCGTTGGCACCTACGTCTGGTAGTACAAAAACAACAGGTCTGTTCCTGTTCGTGGAATTAACGCCGGGGTGGTTTTGTACCTGCTCCGTACTTTTAAAAGGAAAGGCCGGCGGGTACTCCGCTGGCCTTTTTGTGCGCTGAACGTTGCATAAAAAAACCAGTGGGGAACCACTGGCTTATTACATCTGAACTTCTATTTGCTATTATAATTTTTTCGCGTCACATTATTAATGTCCGTCGAACCGTACCGGTTGACGAAAGCTAAGATAGATATATAAATTATTTATCGCGTGTTAAATTTATCAATGTGTATAAATATGCCAGGTAGGGAATTGTGTGGATAACTCCTTCCTATTTGTACCAGTAATTCCTGATAAAACCGAACGCACTGATGCTGAATTCACTGCTTCCCCTGGCGATCAGGTAAAGGTCGTGTACCCCGTTCGCGTGAGGCAGGTGCCCTACTAACTTTGCGGAATATACTGTATCGGCTGTGTATGGAATATCGAGTGTGCCTATCTTTTTTCCCCGGGCATGATCGATGCGGAACTCCAATCGGCCGGCGCCCGTCTTATCGGCACAGGTGACCATTACTTCGAAACCCACTTCACCCATGCTCATGTTGATCTGCCGGAACCCGAGAATGGAACCGCTTTTCATGACAAATTCGTCGTTCTTTGGTTTGGGAGCGGGAGGCGCAGCATTATTCTGCCCGCTTGCGGACAAAACAATAAACTGAAGAATAGCTACCGTGATAGCTAAAATGAACGGCCTCATAGGATAGGTGACTCTGCTTTAATTTCATATAAAGATAAAAATTAATGTCATTACTGGAAACAAATGTTTAAAAAAATAATAATAACGGCTGCGGCTATCCCGCTGATTCTCTTTTAGTTTGATAGAAATGCAGTAGGGTAAAGGCTTTAGGGCCATGCCCGATTTTTAATTATTTTTGAAGCCACCCTCGATCAGATCATGGAACCTGTTTTTTTCAAGCACCCGGCCGAGTTCCGGAAATGGCTGCAAACGTATCACCGTAAGGAAACCGAATTATTAGTAGGTTTTTATAAAACCGCCACCGGCAAGCCCAGCATGACCTGGGCCGAATCGGTGGAAGAGGCGCTTTGTTTCGGCTGGATCGATGGGGTACGCAAGTCAATGGGCGAAGAAAGCTACACGATCCGTTTTACCCCGCGTAAATCCACCAGCATCTGGAGCGACGTGAATATCAAAAGATGGCGGAGCTGCAGGAGCAGGGCCGTATGACCCCGGCGGGCCTGGCGGCTTTTGCGCACCGCACGGAGGCGAAGTCGCGCGTTTACTCCCACGAGCAACAGGAGCCCGAAGCGCTGAAGCCCGCCTACGAGAAGCGGTTTAAAGCGAACAAAAAGGCCTGGGCGTACTGGCAAACGACACCACCGTCGTATAAGAAACGGTTGGTACACTGGGTGATGGGCGCAAAACAGGAGGTTACACAGTTGAGCAGGTTGGAGAAGGTGATGGGGAGTGCGAACGGGAGCGAAGGATGGTTTAGCTTATTGGGGACTCGTCATAGATATATCGGGTCCTCGGACTGCCCTCGTCGTGAACTCGTATAGGACTTATAGTAGAATTATAGTAGAATTACAGTAGAATTACCCCGGTATTTCTCACCACTCCCGCCGCACCTGTCGCCAACTCTTGGCGGACATTTCAAACCGGATTTCACCCTGGGGAGTAAACCCATCCATCCGCCAGCCGGAGTCGACGTAAAACCGCTCCGCCCGTGTTCCGGCTGCCGTACTGAGCCATAACGGCCCTTCATTCTCCGCAAAGTACCAGTCGAGCATTGTTGCCTGTAACCGCCGCCCGATCCCTTTCCCCGCTGCATCTGGGTGCACGAACATGGCCCAAACCATACTTTCGCCCGTTGCTACGATCGCAAACCCGGCTACCCGACCTTCTACTTCGCAAAGCCAGCCTTTGCCGGCCCATGTCAGGTAACGTGTATAATGTTCCGGGGTGACGAGCGAAGGCGTATTCAGGCGGTTCTCCTGTACGGCGCAACGCACATCATGGAGCGCGGAAATGTCGTAAAGGGTAGCGGGGCGAATCAACATAAAACGAATGTAGCGGAAAAGTTGAAAAAATAATTTCAAAACAATTATCTAATTAATAAAAAATATTATTAAGTTTGATGCATTCAAGATTATATCTGGCATCCACGTCATTGCCGACTAAACGCATTAAAAAAGCTCATGAAACAACCAAAATGGAAACCGCTCCTGATTTCGTGCTGCCTGGCCGCCGCTGTTATGCCGGTGAAAGCCCGAACTGAAGCCGGAACAGGTACGCGCGCTGCTCGCCGCCAAACAGGGCACTATTGTAGAATTGCCGGGTTTTTTAACGGAAAAGATCCCGAACATCGATTACGTGAAAGTGCCGATGGCTGGCCCGCAACACGTAATTTCCGATGATCCTGAGTACATCCGCGTACCGGAAGCCATTGCCCTGCAGGAAGCGGTGCAACCCGGCGCCGTGCGGCTTTACGTGTACAATGTAAATGGTGTAAAAGAGCCGGCTAAAATCGACCGGCGCATTACTGCCGTGATCAAAAATACGGGTACCGGGGTAATGCACCTGCGCATGCTGCGTTATTCTTCGCAGAAGCCGAGTACCAATTATTACCTCTGCGGAAAACAAGGGTTGGCCGACTTCTTCGCGTCCAAACCTTCGAACGTAATCCGCAGCATTAAGCCGGGAGAAGTAGTGGCGATCGATGATAAATTTGAAAAGGCAATTGTGAAATATGATGAGCTCGTGCATGGTTTTTACGAATTCGTGATCGACCAGCCGGGCGAGATCAATGTATTGCAGACAGATATTAATACCAGTGGTCCCAAAGCCTACGCGCGTATTAAAAACGTGCTGCCCAGCAAAAGTCAGAGCGGGGCGGGCCGTGGTGTGTTTGGTGTGAGTAACTACCGTATCCTCAACACCGACGTATACGACACGAAAGATGGGGTGAAAGAAATCATCGTCGCCGATGGTAAACTGGATCCGTGGGTGACCGGTAAATCGGCCATCAGCGAAGGTGTGGCGGAACTCGCCGGTAACTATGGCGTGATGTATAATATAGAACTGAAATGGAAAAGCACCGACGGTAAAGGCCTGGCGCTGGTAACCTGGAACGCCCGCAGCGGCAACAGTCAATGGTGTGGCGGTATGGCCAACACCATGGTGGTAAGCGGTGGTAAGTTCAAGGAAGGCATCATTCAACTGCCGAGCGACCGCCTGGTAACGAAAGCCGCGCCGGAAGCGATTCTCGTGCAGGTGTTCAAGCCATCAGCCAATGGCGAAGAACAAACGATCAGGATGACCTATTCGCCTCCGGGCGCATCCTGTCTGCCAACGCCGCTGATTTTTATACCGGTGGATATTAAATAATTCAAACGGGCCGTACGATATGTGCGGCCCGTTTTGAATTATTGAGGTATGAAATTCATCGGCCGGCCGGCCCGGTTGTTTTCTTGTAACATGGTGCCCCCTTTTATATAGGCCCACCTTCCGGGCCAGCGTGCATCGACCAGCCCTGATGGCGCGCTATTTGTATTTGCACCGTTATGCCCGAAGGTCCTTCCATCATCATCCTGAAAGAACTGGTCAGCGGTTTTACCGGCAAAAAGTGCTGGAAGCTGGTGGCAATGCGTCTATCGACCTGGAAATCATCCGGGGGGAAAAAGGTAACGGCGTTTAAAAGCTGGGGCAAACATTTCCTTATCTGTTTCCCGAAGTTCACCGTGCGCATTCATCTGCTGCTGTTCGGCTCCTACAGCATCAATGAAAAAACAAAACCCCAACCGCGTTTATCGCTGTCGTTCACCAATGGTGACCTGTATTTTTATGCCTGCCAGGTAAAGTTCTTGACCGAACCCCGGACGAAGTGTACGACTGGAGCGCGGATATCATGAGCGACAGCTGGAACGCACGGCAGGCACGTGCTAAGTTAAAGGCATCGCCGGATATGCTGGTTTGTGATGCGTTAATGGACCAGCAGATATTTTCGGGTTTGGGTAATATTATCAAGAACGAAGTGTTATTCCGCACCCGCATACACCCCGAAAGCAGGGTGGGGGCGATTCCCGCGAAAAAGATAACGGAGTTGCTGCGGGAGGTCGTAAAATATAGTTTCGAGTTCCTTCACTGGAAAAAGGAAAATACCCTCAAAAAGCACTGGCAGGCGCATACGAAGAAAACCTGTCCCCGCTGCCACATCCCTTTTTTCAAAAAACATACGGGCAAAACCCGCCGCCGTAGCTTCTTTTGCACTAACTGCCAGGTGTACTATACATGATTTTACGTGAGCGGTTAGCTGCTTTGCCTTTTGAATTGTACTTTGCGCGCAAGCACCAATTTGTTTATGATCAAGAACAGTTTAAAGTGGATGGGCCTTGCGGCAACGCTGTGTGCTCCGGCAGCAGTGAGCTTTGCGCAGCAGGCCCCGAATTTTCTTTCTTATGTTGATACGCGTATCGGTAACGTAGGTCAGCTGCTGGAGCCCACGCGGCCCACGGTCCAGCTACCTAACCAGGTGATGCGCATGTATCCCATCAGGGCCAGTTATATCGACGATCAGATTAGCAGTTTCCCTATGCTGGTCGTGTCGCACCGCCAGGGCGAAGCGTTTTCGATGAAACCCTCCTTAACGGCCGATGCCTTCCGCAAAAGGATGACCTATGATCATGACCGGAAGTCCTCCGGCCATGGCAGTATGAAACCTTTTTAGTAGATGATGAGATTACGGTAGGCTTTACCCCCGGCGAAAAAGCAGGCATCTACCAGTTTGCATTTCCATCAACAAAAGATAAATACCTGCTGCTCGACGATTACAGCAATGGCCGGAACGAATGGATGTTGAAAGGAGCAGAACTGAGCGGCAGCACTATTTTTCGGGGCGACGACGAGGTGAAAGTATTCGTATACGGTGTTTTCAGTACAACGCCCGCTTCGCAGGACGCATCCTCCAAAGGTAAATTGGTATTGAAGTTTGATGCGCCCAAAGTAGAATGGCGTTACGCAGTTTCCTTCATCAGCGTGGAGCAGGCGAAAAAGAACTATCAGCAGGAGCTGGGTAATGGCATCACCGCGGCCGCACTGGCCAAGAAAGGAGAAGCCGCCTGGGCGAAAGTGATTAACCAGATACAGGTGAAAGGTGGTACAGAAGCACAGAAGCGCAGCTTTTACAGCGCGTTGTACCGGTGCTACGAACGTATGGTAAACATCACCGAAGATGGCCAGTATTACAGTGGTTATGATAAACAGGTGCATACCTCCAAACGCCCGTTTTATGTGGATGACTGGAGCTGGGATACGTATCTCGCCCATCACCCGCTGCGAACGATTTTGCACCCGCAACAGGAAGCAGATATGATGCAATCCTATGTGCTGATGTATGAGCAAAGCGGCTGGGTACCTACGTTTCCGCTCGTTTACGGCGATCATGCCTGCATGAACGGTTTTCATTCGAGCATCTCGTTCCTGGACGCATACCGCAAAGGGGTAAAGGATTTCGACATTGAAAAAGCATACGAAGGCGCCTTAAAGAACGCCGATAAAGCCACGATGCTGCCCTGGAAGAACGGCCCTAAAGGTCCGCTCGACGACTTCTATCACAAAAATGGCTATTTCCCCGCGCTGGCCAAAGGAGAACAGGAAACCGATAAATTGGTACACAGCTGGGAAAAACGCCAGCCGTTGCCGTAACGCTCGGTGGGGCTTACGACGACTGGGCGGTAGGCCAACTCGCATCTACTTTAGGAAAAGAGGCAGATGCAAAACGTTTCGCACAGCGCGCGCTGAATTATAAAAATCTCTACGATCCGAAGTTCAAAATGTTCATGCCCAAAGATGATAAGGGCAACTGGGTGCCCATTGATCCGAAATGGGATGGTGGCATGGGCGCACGCGATTATTATGACGAAAACAACGGTTACACCTACCAATGGCAGGTGCAGCACGATATCGCCGGTCTGCGCGACCTGATGGGCGGCGCCGCAAACATGGAAGCCAACCTGGACCAACTGTTTCGCGAAGGCCTGGGTCGCAGCAAATACGAGTTCTGGTCCAAACTGCCCGATGCTACCGGTAACGTTGGACAGTTCTCCATGGGCAACGAACCAAGTTTCCATATTCCCTACCTGTATAACTATGTGGGTGCACCCTGGAAAACGCAGAAGCGTATCCGCTTTTTACTCGATGTGTGGTATAAGGATAACATCTTCGGCATTCCCGGTGATGAAGATGGTGGCGGTATGACGGCTTTCGTGGTATTTTCGTCGCTGGGCTTTTACCCGGTAACACCTGGTGAGCCGGTGTATACAATCGGCAGCCCGTTGTTCGAAGAGTCGTCTATTAAATTAGAGAACGGGAAAACGTTTAAATTGGTGGCGAAAGGAGCTTCTGTCGTTAACAAGTATATTCAGAAGGCGAAGTTGAACGGGAAGGTGTTGGAGAAGCCGTTTTTTACGCATGATGAGCTGATGAATGGCGGGGTGTTGGAGTTAGAGATGGGGGCGAAGCCGAATAAGAATTGGGGGAAATAATAAAACATAACCAGGTCAACGAGCCGCTCTGATGAGTGGCTCGTTTTCGATTTATCATATGCACACGGCTACGCTAACACGTCTTGCCACTCCGGCATCTTCTTAAACATCGCATGCGCAAACGGACACAAAGGCAACACCTTCATCCCATGTTCCCGCACATAAGCCACCAGTTCCGTCTGCAATCGCTTCCCAATTCCCTGTCCACCTAAAGAATCATCCACCTCCGTATGTTCAATAATCATTTTATGTTCCCCAGCCATTACGTATGCCATCTCCGCCATCTTCACGCCATCTACTAAAAATCGAAAGAGCCGCGTTTGCCATGTTCGCCCTGGTGCTGCGTATGTTTGATTTCTGTCGTCGCCATATTTATTGTTTTTTGAGTTCAGGTAAAGGTATAAATCCATGTTCGCCGGGTACCGGTGCAAACGACTGGTCCCGCCATTTTTGTTTCGCCGCTTCGATCAGCTCTTTGCTCGTGGCCACAAAGTTCCAGTCGATGTAACGCCGCTCCGGGAACGGTTCGCCGCCTACGATATAGATGGTTGTTCCGGCCTGCATTTTAAAGGCGCAGAATACTTCGGGTTTAGCCACTAACAGTTGCTTAGTGCCAAATATATTGCCTTCGCTTTCCACGTTTCCTTCTAAGATGTACATTCCCCATTCGCCATACAGGTGCGGACCGATGTTCACCGTTTGTTCGCTGTCGCTTTTCAGCTCCAGGAAAAATAGTTTGCTATATACAGGTACCGGCGATTTTTTACCAAAGGCTTCCCCCGCAATGAGTTTTATGTTGACGCCGTCCTGTTGCCAGGCAGGCAGCTCGGCCGCTTCGATGTGTGCAAAGGACGGATCCATTTGCTCCAGTTCTTTCGGCAGTGCAACCCATATCTGGAGGCCATGCATCTGTTTATCGCTGTGGCGCAGGTAATCCGGCGTACGTTCGCTATGTACGATGCCGCTGCCAGCGGTCATCCAGTTTACCTGTCCGGGTTTAATTTCCACGGAGGTGCCCAGGCTGTCTTTGTGCATAATGCTGCCCTCGAACAGGAAGGTGAGGGTCGACAGGCCAATGTGCGGGTGCGGGCCGATGTCCACGTTCTGGTGGTCATTCATATTTACCGGCCCCATATGGTCGATAAACACAAAAGGACCTACCATCTTCTTTTCGCGGAAAGGCAGCAGGCGCCCGACCATGAAATTTCCGATATCGCGTGCGCGTTCTTCGATGATCAGTTCAATATTCGACATCTTGCTAAGATACAATATTTACAAAGGAGGATCAGCTGGCGAGGATCGCTGCCGAAAATTCGCTTTCCAGCGCGAGGAAGGTGGGCGGAATGCGGGCTTTGTCCATGATCCTGAACGTGCCTTCGTCGTTGATCTGCATGTGGAAGCGTAATTTCTTGTCGCCGTGAATGGCGTATACCTGGTATAATTCCCGGATGCGGACGTTCATGGGGAAAAATTCGAACTGCACTTCCGCATCGCCGATCATGAACGGTTTACTGAACTTCTTAATGGTTATCGCACTCATTGCTTTACTATGGCCAATCTTTAAAAAATAGTCGGCAAAAGTGATAAAAAAGCTGGCATTCGTAATTTTAAATAAAAAAGATATGGCAGAAGTATGGCAGCGAGGGCCGGTGGCGGATGTGCCGCCGTTATTGCAGCCCGTAGCACACGCCCTGTTGCAGGCGCGGGAAGAAATTACAGCGATGACGGCCGGCTTTCACGACGCCTGGCTCTGGGAACGCCCTGCAGGCGTTGCCTCTCCGGCATTTCACCTGCAGCACCTGTCCGGTGTGCTCGACCGGCTTTTTACCTACGCCCGCGAGGAGGCCCTGAGCCCGGAGCAGATCGAATACCGAGCAGGAATCCATCGTGCACAAAGACCTCACCACAGCCACGCTAATGGAGCGTTTCAGCTGGCAGGTAGACCGCTGCATTGATCAATTAAAGCTACGAACGAGGCCGAACTTACGGAAGTAAGAGGGGTAGGGCGGAAGCTGGTGCCTTCTACGCTGATCGGGCTGCTGTTTCATGCGGCGGAGCATACGATGCGGCACACGGGACAGCTCCTCGTGACCGTAGCCGTGCTGAAAAGCAAAGAATAGCCTACCTTTGCGGTTCAATTTTTTTATCTGTAATATGACTTTTGAAGATTTAAACCTGAACAAGCCCCTGCTTAATGCCTTGTCCGACCTGAATTACACCACGCCTACCACCATCCAGCAGAAGGTGTTTTCGGTGGTAATGTCGGGCCAGGACGTGTGCGGTATTGCGCAAACGGGTACCGGTAAAACCCTGGCTTACCTGCTGCCTACGCTACGGCAGCTGGAGTTTTCAAAAGATAAATCACCCCGCGTACTCATCCTCGTGCCCACGCGCGAGCTGGTAGCGCAGGTGGTGGAAGAGATAAAAAAACTGACGACTTACATGAGCGTGGAAACGCTGGGCATTTACGGGGGCACCAATATGAACCCGCAAATGGAGGCCGCCAAGCAGAAACAGGACATCATCGTGGCCACTCCCGGCCGGCTGGTGGACGTGGCGCTCAGCGGCGCGTTGAAGCTGAAATCCATCAAAAAACTAATTATTGATGAGGTGGATGAAATGCTCAACCTCGGCTTCCGTACACAGCTCAAAAACATATTTGACCTGCTGCCGGCCAAACGGCAGAACCTGATGTTCTCCGCCACCATTACCGATGAGGTAGAGGCGCTCATAAAATCATATTTCAACAATCCTACGACGGTAGAAGCGGCGCCGGCAGGTACACCGTTGAAAAGTATCCGGCAGCTGGGGTACGAAGTGCCCAACTTCAATACAAAAGTGAATTTGCTGGAGCTGCTGATCAGTACCGATCCGGAAATGACGAAAGTGCTCGTGTTCTCGGCTACCAAGTCGCTGGCCGACCAATTATTTGAACAGGTAGAAAACCGTTTTCCGGGGCAGGTGGGCGTTATTCACTCCAACAAGGAACAGAACCACCGTTTCAATACCGTAAAACAGTTTAAGAACGGTACCTACCGCTTCATCATCGCTACAGATATCATTGCCCGCGGTCTGGACATCGCCGAAGTATCGCATGTGATCAACTTCGATGCGCCGGAAGAACGCGAAAGCTATATCCACCGCATTGGCCGTACCGGCCGCGCAGATAAGGAAGGCATTGCCATCCTGCTCACTACACCGCGTGAAAAAGAGCAGGTAGAGCAGATAGAGGCACTGATGAATTACCGGATCCCGATGCAGCCGCTGCCGGAAAACCTGGTATTCTCCGATGTGTTAACGGAAGACGAGATGCCGAAAGTAGTGGTAAAAGAAATTCAATTAAAGCCAGTGAAACGCGCAGAGGACGCGGGCGCAGCGTTCCATGAGAAAAAGGCGAAGAACATGAAGACGAATAAAACGATGACGCACGCTGAAAAGATGCAGCTCAAATATGGCAAGCCGAAAACCCGGGGAGCCAAAAAGAAAAAACGTTAATAAAAAGCGCCGGCCAAGGCGCTTTCTTTTTTTTATATAGATTTTAGTTATATTTAGTTACCCATAAAACTATTGAGAACCGCTGTATCCTGAATTAACTGTTATGAAAAAAGCACAACTGCCGCCAGGGCGAATGGCGCATATCAGGAGAACGACTGCTTTGTATAATATGGTGCCTAATCTCACCTGGACCATCCTCCACCTGGCCCCCGTTACCGTTTTTTGTTTTACATGGATGCGTCCCCTGTGGGTATATGTGTTGCTGGTCGCCGCGCTGTTGGTCGCTTTGCTGCCTGCGATCGTGTACCGCAAAATGCAACTCGGCGCGGAAGTGGCTGTGTACAAGCGCATCGGCATTATGTGGGTGCGCCGTTTCAGCCAGGATGGC
This sequence comes from Chitinophaga sedimenti, assembly GCF_023156195.1. GTDB lineage: Bacteria > Bacteroidota > Bacteroidia > Chitinophagales > Chitinophagaceae > Chitinophaga > Chitinophaga sedimenti. The sequence goes on along the minus strand of NZ_JAKUKA010000001.1, from coordinate 2,974,599 downwards.
GATATTATTAACCGCCTTTTACGCAAACGTTTCCCGGGCTACAAGGTAATCCACGAGCCGGCTGGCGTGCGGCGGTATATTTTACGCGCCAACATGAACGAACGCTTTCACTGCGGTTTGTTCGCTTTTATGACGGGTATTATGGTATTTGCGGTGGTGCAGGCGCATTACATCTGGGCGCTGGTCATTGCCATCAATAATGTGCTGTACAATTTATACCCCATGTTTTTACAGCAATATAACCGCATCAGGCTGAGGGAGATCAGCCATCACCGCGAAGGGTTCGATATGTTCATGAGAAAGGAGAGGATAGGCCTGTATTAGTGCCAGAGTTTTCCTTCGGGATTAATATGCCTGTGATACTTCTGGGCTGCGCCAAAGGTAGAGAAGTCCTGCTTTTCACCTAACTCAATTTCCTGGAACGCGTACCACATTTGTCGCGCCGAAATAATCGGCTTCATCCTGCCAACACCGGTACAGAGGCCCGATATGGCAATGCTGTGAATGTCCGCATGCTGGCGTGCCTGAATCAGTACTGCTTTCATGGCCAGGTAGGCATTCACCGAGGTTTCAATATTAAAATTAGTAGGTACGCGCATGGTAGGCGCCGAAATGAGGAACGGGATAGTGTTATCGCCGGTCTCTATCACGAGGGCGGTACCGATAAGCAATTCGCCTTCGGGCAGGGCTTTAATGCGGCGTTGCAATTCAATTTCAAGATCCCATCCCAAACGCTCGGAAATAGCGTAATCCAGGCCGCCGTTCATGAAGCCGAAGGAGTTGGCCGGACTTACGATCGCATCGCAGGTAATGCGGGTAATATCGCCGTTAACGACGCGAACATTTGCCTGGTGCTGGAAAAAAGTGTTCCGGCAGTAATCATTTCGGGATTGGTGTCGATGAGGATATATTGCATGCACAGTAATATAGTGCAAAAATACGACAGCTAAAACAGCTGCTTCAGTTCATAGAGTGCCAGCGGCTCAGCGTCGGGCGGCTTAATGCTTTTCAGAAAGCGGAATCCAGCGCGCTCAAGAAGTTTTACACTGCGTTCGTTGCGGGGCAGCGTAATCGCCAGAAGGCTGTGCAGGTTTAGCTTTAGGCGGGCATAGTCCAGCGACGCGGATACGGCTTCCTTTGCATATCCCCGCCCCTCGTATTCCGGTAAAAAGCGAAGCCCAGGTCGGGCCGGTCGAGGTAAGCGCGTTTAAAGAAACCGCACATGCCGACTGGTTCGAGCGTTTCTTTGCTCATCACCACCCATGCCCCAAATCCGTTTTCGTCATAACTGCGCAGGGGGCCCGAGCGGATGTATTGCCGCGCATCGGCAGCCGTACGTACATTGCGGTCACCGATGAATTGCAGCCACGAAGGCATGTTTAGCAGTTTTACGATGAAGTTGTCGTCTTCCAGGGTGATGGCGCGGATAATCAGGCGCTGTGTGATGATAGGTATATCCATGACGGTCGGCATTTCTCTCTACTTTAAGTTAATAATTGTTGCCTGCATTTTCATCGCTTTTTAATAAATGTTCAATTTACGTTTCTTATTGAGCCCTATTTTTAGAGATTTATCATCGAAAGTTCCGGTTTAATAAAAAATATTTTATCAGATGTTATTACAATCGATTGTTTTTGTATAAATTTGTTATAGTAGGTAAAACCAAAATCGACGTATCTGACATTTTAAAATCCACGTAAACAATGATGCGAATAACTTCCAATCAACGCGCCGCTTTTACGTAGTTACATGCAAACGTTTGCATGAATCCGTTTGAGCAATCGAATCCCCGATAAGATATTGCCCTTGCTGATGTGATGCGCAGCGTCGCGGGTGATGTATTGTCTTTATTTTTTGATGTATTGCCTGCCCTGGTCGTTTCCTGAACGGTCATGGTGATTTATTGCCTTTCACTCAAAATTTACGTTATGTCTAAACATTTACCACGATCTCCGCGCTGGTTAGCCAGCCGGTTGCTGATCCCCTCGCTGGTACTAACGGCTTTTTCCGCACCTGCATATGCAACGCCGGAAGCCATGTTCCGGGACCCGCAAAAGCAAACAACCGACGAAGTAAAATCTATTAAAGGCACCGTGACAGACGAATCCGGCCAGCCCTTGCCCGGTGTAACCGTGCTCATTAAGGGCGCCAGTGGAGGTACTGTTACGGATGCGAAAGGCGCCTTTACGCTGAACACGCGGCAGGCCAATCCGGTATTGGTATTTCAGTTCATGGGCTACACGGCGCAGGAAGTGAACTATACCGGACAGGCTTCACTGAAAGTAACAATGCGTGCCGATCAGAAAGGTTTGGGGGAAGTGGTGGTAGTAGGATATGGTACTCAAAAGAAAGTAAACATGGTGGGCGCTGTGTCTGCCATCACGGTAGACCAGAAAATTACCAGCCGCTCGCTCCCAAATGCTTCTTCCGCTTTATCCGGACTGGTGCCCGGTTTGGCCGTTACTCAATCCACCGGCATGGCCGGCCGCAATACCTCCAGCCTGCTGATACGCGGTCTGGGTACGGTGAACAATGCCAACCCGCTGGTGGTGGTAGACGGCATGCCCGATGTGAACATCAACCGCATCAATATTAATGATATTGAAAGTATTTCTGTACTAAAAGACGCTACGTCTGCCTCCATCTACGGATCACGTGCAGCCAACGGCGTTATACTCATTACCACGCGTTCTGGTAAAGGACAGCGCAAAACACAACTGAGTTTCAACGGTAACTATGCAGTAGAACAGCCCGTGAAGTCATATGATTTTATGAACGATTACGCCCGTGCGCTCACCGTTCATCAACGTGCAGCCCTCAACAACACGCTTCGCTCGCAGCTGCTGTTTAAAGACGGCACCATCGACCAGTGGATGGCCATGTCGATGATCGATCCACTGCGTTATCCCGACACCGACTGGTGGGATATTATTATGCGCAATGGTACCATGCAGAACTACAACGTATCGGCCTCCGGCGGCAGTGAAACATCTAACTTCTTTTTCTCCGTGGGCACGCTGGATCAGAAAGGTTTGCAGATCAACAACGACTATCAGCAATACAATGCACGCTTCAACTTTGATTATAAGTTGAAGAAGAACATGAACACCGGTGTGCGCTTCTTCGGCAACTGGTCTAAATTCCTGTACGCGCTTGAAGATGGTTATACAGATGATGATGCATCTAACACGGCTGGTTTCGATATGCAATATGCCATCGCGGGTATTACGCCCTATGATCCCGTTACAGGTTATTTCGGCGGTGTAATGGCATATAATGAAGACCCGCAGGCGTATAATCCATATACAGTTTATACCAACGCGCTAAATCGCCAGAACCGCCAGGAAGCTAATACCATGGCTTATATAGACTGGACGCCCATCAAAGGGTTAACAGCCCGCCTGGATTATACGGTAAACTATTACAACCAGTTCCGTTACAGGGCGGATATGCCTAATCGTTCTTATAACTTCCAGCAGAATATTTTCGGTAGCCGTATTTATGTGGGCGATAATGCACCGATCCAGAACTTCACGAATACGGGTTACAAAACCATGTTCAACGCACGGTTGAATTATAATAAGCAGTTTGGTAAAAATCATGACCTGGCCGGTTTATTCGTATACAGCGAAGAGTATTGGTACGATCGCTGGCAGAATGGTTCCCGCAACGATCGCCTGTATCCCACACTGCACGAGCTCGACGCCGCATTGCCCGATATTCAGTCGGCCAGCGGTAACACGAATACGGAAGGAATGCGCTCTTATATCGGTCGCGTAAACTATACCGCTTTCCAGCGTTATTTACTGGAGGCGAACTTCCGTGTAGATGGTTCTTCGCGCTTTCTGCCGGGTAACCAGTATGGCTTCTTTTCTTCTGTAGCGCTGGGATGGCGGTTTTCAGAGGAAGCGTTTATGGCATCCACCCGCAAATGGTTAAGCAATGGTAAACTGCGCGTGTCCTACGGCGGCCTGGGTAACAACAGCGGTGTAGGCAGGTACGAGCAATTGAACACGCTTACTTCCAGCTCTTATATGATTAATGCGACCAGTGTAAAAGGTTTGGTAAATACCAAAATGGTGAACCGCGACCTGACCTGGGAAAATACGGACGTGCTGAACGTTGGCCTGGATTTAGGATTCTTCAACGGCCGCCTGTCCGCCGAGCTCGATTATTACGATCGCCTCACGACCGGCATGAACCGCCCCTCTGATTTCTCGATCCACCTCTCCGGCGCTTACAATCCTCCGCCCCGCCGCAACATCGGCAACCTGCGCAACCGCGGTATGGAAATGAACCTCACCTGGGCCGACAAAGCCGGTGATTTCAACTATCTCTTTAACCTGAACGGTTCGCATAACTGGACACGGCTCGAATCCTGAACGAGTTCCTGGGCCGTGGATACACCTTCCTCGACATGCCTTACCACTTTGTGTATGTGTATGAAGACCTGGGCATCGCACAAACCTGGCAGGACGTGTACAATGCTACCCCACAGGGCGCGCAGCCGGGCGATGTGTTACGTAAGGACTTAAACGGCGACGGTAAAATTGATGGTAACGACCTGAAAGCATACCCGAAATTCCAGCGCGACCGCCCACATACGTTCCTTTCGTTCCGCACAGCATTGTCCTGGAAAGGCATCGATCTTTCGGTACTGCTCACCAGCGCTTATGGCAGAAAGGATTTCGTGACCAACAACTACAATAACACGAATATGGGCACGCAGCGCTACGCCTCTACCTGGGACCACTACTACAACACCGGAACCTGGACAACCGTGCCGCCGAATGGCCCCGCCTGGGCGGTTCCGGCAACAACCGCGCGGAAACGCAGTTCTGGCTGGATAACATGAATTATATGCGGCTGAAAAACATCCAGCTGGGCTACAGCTTGCCGGAGCGGTTGCTGGAAAAGGTGAAGATCACCAGCTTCCGCGTATTCGGCTCTACGGAAAACCTGGCGACCATTACGAAGTATCGCGGACTTGATCCGGAAATTCAGGCCAACAGGAGCAACGCGTATCCACTTACCAAGTCTTATTCCGTTGGCGTAAACGTGGGCTTCTAAAATTTTTATTATGAAAAGAGCTTTCAACATCATATCATCAGTGGCCATACTAGCCGTATTGGCCGCCTTCACGGCGGGTTGCCGGAAAGACCTGCTGAACCAGTCGCCCACCGGCGAACTGGATGCCGGCGCGTTCTGGAAAACAGAGAACGATGCCATCATCGCGTTACAGGGAGCTTATGCGGACATTCGCCCGTTGTTCGACCGCGATTATTATTTCGATGGAATGGGAGAATACATCCGCACTCGCGGTACCAGCGCCACCAACGGCAACCTCCAGAAAGGCGATGCTTACCAGGGGGCTACTTACGCGCCATCGGGCAGCGGACAAACGTTCGATAAAATGTATCGTTACCTGTACGGCGGCGTGAACCGCGCCAACTACGTGATCGATAATGTGAATAAAATGCTGCAAACGGCTGCGCCCACGGCGGTGCCGGGATTGGAAAGGGTAGTGGGAGAAGCGAGGTTGTTGCGCGGCATGATTTATTTCCGGTTAATTACACTGTGGGGCGATGTGCCCTACATCGGTAAAACGGTATATGCGGACGCGGAAGTAAGCCGCCTGTCCCGCCTGCCCATTGCGCAGATCAAAGACTCGATCATGGCGGACTTTACTTACGCGTTCGAAAAGCTGCCGGTAAAAGCCACGGAGTTTGGCCGTGCAAGTAAACCTGCCGCACTGGCGTTTCGTGGTAAGCTGCAATTATACTGGGCATCCTGGAATAATTACGGCTGGCCGGAGTTACAGGGCTTTGCACCCAGCGCCGCTGCCGCTACAGCAGCTTACACTGCTGCCGCAGACGACTTCAAAAAGTGATCAACGATTACGGGTTAACGCTATGGCGCAACGGGGATCCCGGTCCCTGCGATCCGCCGGGCAAAGCGGATAATCTGCCTAACTACTATTATTTGTTTACGCCGCTTGCTAACCAAAGCAACCCGGAAATGATCATGGTGTTTACGCATGGTGGCACGGGTACCAACCAGGGCGAAGAACTGATGCGCGATGTAGCGGGTCGTTCGCACGAAGGTTCGCAGTGCTGGGTATCGCCGCGGTATGAAATTGCAGACCGGTATCAGCTGATATCAACAGGTGATTATGCGCCGAAACTGGTGCCGACCGACCCGGCAGTAGCAGGCGCACGTACGGCGCCGAATTCGGCGATCAACCCGCAAAGTTATGCCGGCCGCGACTATCGCATGAAGGCATCGATCATGTGGGATTATGAAATGAGCATCGGGATGGCAGCGTTGAAGTCTACCGGCTGGGTGCCATTTCTTTATAAAACCTGGACGCAACCTATTACGATCGATGGGGTAACATACAATCCGTATAATACCGATGGTACCAACTCCGGTTATGTACTGCGCAAGTTCCTCCGCAATTACGCCGGCCAGGGCAGAAGTGATGGCGATTATGCTTTCCCGGTTATGCGGTTGGCAGATGTGTACCTGATGTATGCGGAAGCAACGAATGCAACAGTAGGTCCGCAGGCAGATGCGATCGACCTGGTGAACAGGATTCGCCGTCGTGGTAACCTGCCGGCTTTGGCGGGCACGAAAACCGCGAACAAGGAAGTGTTTTTCGATGCGATTGAACAGGAGCGTATTATTGAATTGCTGGCGGAAGGGCATCGCTTCTTCGATATCCGCCGCTGGCGCAAGCTGGAGAAGATATGGGGTGCACCCGGTTCTCCCGGTGTATGGATGCGCGATACGCATGGCGGACAGGTGCAGCAGCTGTACCAGAACCTGCCTGAAAGAACGTATCAGCAATTCTACATCTGGCGCATTCCGCCGGGCGAACGTGACCGTAACCCGAATTTGACCCAGAATCCTGTGTGGTTGTAATCTTAAAAAGTATCAACATGAAAAAGTATTTCGCATTTTCTATACTCATTCTTGGTGCAGCCCTGCTGGTGTTCGGTTGTAAGAAAGAATTCCCGGTGGATGAAGACGGGCTGCTGATCACCAAACGCGAGGAGTGTTTCATTACCGACCTGGACCTGCTCGGCGCAGACCTGCAAACGGTGCGCACCGGTGCTACGATTATCGATACGGCGGCGCTGACGGTAGATGTTACCGTGTTTTTCGGTACCGACCTGAAAAATATCTATCCTGTATTCAGCCTGGCTTCTGACTGTAAGCTGGAACCGAAAGTAGTGGGCAGGACAGACTTCTCCGACATGGCGAATCCCCGTAAATACTCGGTGGTTTCGGGCAACCGGAAAATCCGGAAAATGTATACGGTTCGTATCACTGTGAAACAATAAAAACTCAGCACATGTTAACAAGAAATATATTACTGCTGCTGTCGTTCCCTTTCGCACTGGCCGCCTGTTCCGAAGATGAGGACTATGCAGTGCCAACACCGAAAAACGAGTTGCAGAATGACGTGATCAAACGATCGATGGGTCCTAATATCGTGGGCAATAACATTGAGTTCGCCTATGCGATGGCATTGCCACCCGCAAAAGGCAAACTAAGCTCCGCGCAGGTGGAAGCCACCATTGCCGGCGCGGCGCCTACTTATCTCGAGTACCGCTCTTTTTACCAATGGCAGCGGCCAGATGTGGGCGTGGCGATTGGTAATCCATCGGTAAATACCGGTACGGTGACCAAGGTGGATTTTACGAAAGATACGTCCGCGGCCACTTTGCGCTACTTCTATAACGTACCGACCGACGCCCGCGGTAAAACGGTGAGCTTTACCTTTAGCGCACAGAGTAGCGATGGGGGAAGGTTACGTACAAAATGGGACCGTATAAGGTATCAAAAATGGATATGAAACTGGACCTGGTGGTGAGAGACGCCACCAACTACTTTATATCCATTGCGGACATGGCCGTGTATAATGCCGCCGATGCCGCCACCAAAGGCAATGCGATCGACCTGGTGTATGTATATCGCGCGCTTACAACGGCAACGTACAATCACTCCTTTGTATCGCCTTCGGCGGAAGCGCAGTATTTACAGGGGGCCGTGGTACCGGCGGGGCTGACCAACAGCACTAAATTACAGAAAGCCTGGAACCTGCGCGACGTGCAGCTTTCCCGTGCCGCCTACAACGTATACATTGATGATATTGATTTTGATAAGATCAATTTTACCGGTGCGCCGAATTTCGCAATCAATATGAAAGCGGAAGCAGGCCTATGGGTAGAAACGGCCGATGGCAAATACAGGGCATACATCTACGTGAATAAAGTGGATAATGCCGGAAAAAGTGCCACCATCAGCATCAAACGTTATCCTTTGCAATAAGAGTGAAAGGATGCAGGAAACGGGGGCTGTTTTATAATAGCCCCTGTTTATTTTATATTTTACCCGGACAAATCACCCACATGAAGCGGATTTTGATTGTAGTATGCCTCGCAGCCTTTACCCAGGGCCGCGCGCAGGAAACCTTCTTGCTGAAGAAAAATGTATTGCAGGAAACCAAACAACGGCTTGCCCGCAAAGACGCAGCCACCCGGCATGCCCTGGCGCAACTCACCAAAGAATGCGACACACTGCTGACCCGTGGCCCGTATTCGGTAACCTATAAAACGAAAACTCCACCCAGCGGAAACAAGCACGATTACATGAGCGTAGGCCCTTACTGGTGGCCCGACCCGAGCAAGCCCGATGGGTTGCCCTACATCCGGAAAGACGGGCAAGTAAACCCGGAGCGCAACCATGTACGTGACGCAGAGTTTCAGAACGCGTTAAATCATGACGTATACACGTTGGCGATAGGCTGGTATTTCACCGGCAACGATGCTTACGCCCGCCACGCGGCCAGGCTGCTGCGCACCTGGTACATCGATACGGCGACGCGTATGACCCCGCACCTCAATTACGGACAGGCAATCCCCGGCATCACCGAAGGGCGTGGTATCGGGCTCATTGATACACGTAACGTGGATAAACTGATCGATGGGGTACAACTGCTGAAGGGCTCGAAAGCCTTGCCGGAAAAGGATTATAAGGCTTTGCAGTCGTGGTGCCGCGAATTCCTGACCTGGATGCGGACCAGCCCCGTTGGGCTGGACGAAGCCGATGAGCACAACAACCATGGCACCTGGTACGATGTACAGGCGATTTCGCTGGCCCTGTTTACCGGTCAGCGTGACAGTGCAAAGCTGTGGCTGGAACACCAGACAAAAACCCGCATTGAAAGCCAGCTGGCCGCCGATGGCAGTCAGCCCCACGAGCTGGCGCGCACATTATCCTGGAACTACTCAACGATGAACCTCAAGGCGTTTTTTGAACTGGCCCTGCTGGCGGAGAACGTAAACATAGATTTATGGCGCTACCAGACCCCATCAGGTAAAACGATTGAAAAGGCATTTACCTGGCTGCTGCCTTTCGCGGAAGGTAAACAGGAATGGAAGCACCAGCAGATCAAACACATGGATACCAGTGGTTACCTGGAACTGGCGGTCATGGCCGGCCGGAAATATCCGCAGCTCGACCTGAAAGCGCTGTGGCAAAAGTATCCTGACTTTCACGAACCGGTGTTGCAGCTGGTAGCCTGGAAGTATTAGTTTTTATATGCTTTCTATATTCATCCTGTATCCGGGGTATATCTAAAGCGTAAATAGACCGTTCCGGAACAGAAACGGGAGACCCGAAGTATGCACTTCGACCAATGAATGGACTTAAACCGAAAATCATGCGAAAACTCTTTATAGCGGCCCTGTTACTGATGCAGCTGTCGACCGCCTCCGCGCAGCAGCAACAAAACCTGCTGAGCGGTAAATACAACCAGGAAGCATTAGGGAAGATATTGATCCCGCAGGCGCAATGGACACCCTTCCCGCACATTGCCGACCGTGCGGGCTGGGACAAAGCGGATGCTGCCACCAAAGCGGCCGTGATCAAAAAAGCAGAAACCTTCCTGGGTTTTACCTGGCCCTCGATCCCCGCAACGAAATCGCTGCTGATTGTGCGGAACGGCAACCGGAGCGAGTACCGGGATATTGCCAACGTTAAACGCGAGGCACTCGGTTATTTGCTGCTGGCAGAGGTTTGAAGATAAAGGCCGCTTTACGGACGATATCATCAACGGTGTATGGGCCATCTGCGAAGAGTCTTTCTGGGGCGCGTCCGCACATTTGCCCAAGAATAAACCGCACTCCGGGCTGGTGGATGTATCGCAGCCATTTGTGGAGCTGTTTTCCGCGGAAACCTCCACGCTGCTCGCCTGGACAGACTACTTTGTGGGCGACAAGCTGGATGCCGTGTCGCAACAGGTACGCAAACGCATTTACTATGAAGTGAACAACCGCATTTTTGAGCCGCTGATGACCAAACCGCACGGCTGGATGCAGGCCAATTCGCAGGGCATTCCACCGAACAACTGGAACCCCGGATCTGCTCCAATTGGCTGAACGCCGTATTGCTGCTCGAAAAGGACGATGCCAAACGCACCACGGCGGTATACAAGCTGCTGCAAACCCCGGATAACTTCCTGAACCCGTACCCTGCCGACGGCGGCTGCGATGAGGGTCCCAGCTACTGGGGAGCGGCGGCAGCTTCGCTGTACGATAACCTGGCGATGTTGAACCTGGCCAGCAACAACGCTTTCAAATATGTGTTCGAAGATGAGAAGGTGCGCAACATGGGCCGCTACATTTACCGCGCGCAAATCAGCCCGAAATACTTTCTCAATTTTGCAGATGCTGATCCGCAGCCTGGTATGGACGGCGCCATGATTTACCGCTATGGCAAAGACATACAGGATAAGGATATGATGCGTTTCGGGGCCTACTACATCGGCAAAAACAATAAACTTACCCGTTATCACTACTTCCGCAACTTGTTCGAACTGTTTATGCAGGACGAATTCGCAAAGGCGGAAAAAGGCCTGCCGTTGCCGGCCGACAGCTGGTTGCCAAACCTGCAGGTGTTTGTATCGCGCGATAAACAAGGCACGACCGATGGCTTTTTCGTGGCGGCGAAAGGCGGGCACAATGCCGAAAGTCATAACCATAACGATGTAGGCAGTTATGTTGTCTTCTATAACGGTCAACCCCTGCTGATCGATGTAGGCCGTGGCACATATACCGCGAAAACATTCAGTGACAAACGTTACACGATCTGGTATAACCGCTCTGATTATCATAACCTGCCTACCGTGAACGGGCAAACGCAGTCGCCCGGACTGAAGTTTAAGGCAAATAATGTGTCGTACGCAAAAGGGAAGGGTTATACCGATTTCTCGGTGGATATTCACGCAGCTTATCCCGCAGAGGCCGGGATTACGAAGTGGCAGCGCAATATTCGCTTCAACAAAGGGAAAAATGTGGAAGTGAGCGAAGATATACAACTGGATAAAGGCGGCAGCATTGTGGAACACCTGATGACCAGCTTCCCGGCGAACCTGGTGCAGCCGGGAAAGGTAGCGGTGCATTGGAAATCGGAGAAAGGGGAGACAAAAGATTTTTACATCTATTACCCCGACAAGCTCTTCGGCGCGAACGTGGAGAAAATTCCTTTGCAGGCGATGGAAGACGAAGGCATCAAACAGAAATGGGGCGATAATATTTATCGCATCAACTTTACCACGGTAAAAGATTATCCGAAAGGGAAGTTCAAGTTTACGATCAGCGATAAATAGTACAATTTTTAGAAGGATGCCGCCGCCTGTTTCTCAACACGGCGGCGTCTTTATTTTTGGAGAACATCGTACATTCGGTTTTAAACAAAAATGCCATGGCAGCAGACCTGATCGCTGAAAAAGAATCGCCGCCGAAGCAGCGGCCGCACTGGTAAAAGACGGACAAATCGTGGGACTCGGTACCGGATCCACCGCGGAGTTTGCGGTAAAAGCCATTGCCGCACGTGTGCAGGCGGGGTTGAAGATACAGGGTATCCCTACTTCTGACAGTACCGCAAAAATGGCGACAGCACTGGGTATCTCTTTAATTGATATTAACTCGGTTGATACGATCGATATCACGATCGATGGGGCAGATGAATTTACGTCCCGCCTGGAGCTGATTAAAGGTGGCGGTGGCGCACTGCTGAAGGAAAAGATCGTGGCTTCCAAAACCGCGCAGGAGATCATTATTGCGGATTCTTCCAAGCATGTGGAGCTGCTGGGACAATTTAAGCTCCCGGTAGAAGTGATTCCCTTCGCATCGCGATACGTACTGCAGCAGGTCGCCAGACTCGGTGGCAACGGCGTTATCCGTCAGCACAAAGGCGAAACGTTTATTACCGAAGAAGGTAATGTGATCGTGGATGTGGATTTTAAGCAGATCACGGATCCGAAGGGCTTATCCGAAGCGCTGAATGGCATCGTGGGCGTGGTGGAACACGGCCTGTTCGTGGGATTGGCCCAACAGGTGATGATGGGGCAGGGAACGGAGGTGAAGGTCTTTCGCTAACGGACAGGTGTTGTACCGAAACCGGACAGTTAGAGCGGATATAGCTTTATAAGTACTTGATAAGCAATGCGCTTAACAATGGCATCTGCTTTGGTGCCGGAATGTGTCCAATTCTGTTAATATGCTGCTCAACTACATCAAAATAGGCTGGAGAAATCTATTTAAAAGCCGGTTTTACTCGGCGCTGAATATCGCCGGTCTGGCTTTTGGTCTCACTTTTACCATGCTCGTGATGGCTTATGTCTGGAACGAATTCAGCGTAAACCGCGATATTAATGATATTGAGCACCAGTATATCATCCAGAGTAAATGGAAATCGCCCAATATGGGATTTGACCTGGCTACCTTGGGCGCCCTGCCCAAGGTGCTGAAAGAACAATACCCGTCACTGGTAAAGAACTTTTACCGTTGGGACGGTGTTACCATTTCTGTATCGAAAGGAGAAAAGTCCTTTCGCGAAGGATTGCAGATCGGCGACAGCTCCTTCCTGCATATGTATGGCTTTGATGTGCTGGACGGCAGCCGGCAACCCTCGGAAGATCCGTTCAGCGTGATCATTACTGATAAGGCGGCGCAAAAGTATTTCGGTAAAACACAGGTAGCCGGACAAACTCTCTCCATAGAAAACTTTGCAGGCGTACGCCGCGACTTCCTCATTACCACCGTGATCCGCAAGCCGTTTAACAACATGGTGGCCAATCTTGCCAAAGATGTGAGTAACGATTTTTTCATGCCCATTGAATCCGGTAAATACTTTGGCCGCGATATCGAGAGCTGGAACAACCCTTATATAGCGGGCTTTTTGCAGTTGCAGCCCGGTGTAAAACCGGAGCAGCTGGACCGACCCATCGCCGGGCTGATTAAAGCGAATGCCTCGCCGGAAATAGCCGCCAATCTTACCCCGCAACTCGTGCAACTGGACGACTTTTACTTCAGCCGCGATAATGGCCTGGTGCGGCGCATGTTATATACGCTATCGGGCATCGGCTTGTTCATCCTGCTCATGGCGATCGTGAATTTTGTGAACATGTCAGTAAGCCGCGCGGCGTCCCGGTTAAAAGAGATCGGCGTTCGGAAGGCACTGGGCGGCGTGAAGCAGCAACTCATCCTGCAGTTCCTGGTGGAATCCACTATACTAGTATCGCTGTCTGCCTTATTGGCTATTTGCATGTACCCGCTTGCCCGGCCTGTTGTAAACACTGCATTGGACAACCCTTTGCCGGGCATAACCGATTTTCCTTTGTGGTTTATTGCTTTCCCGGTATTGTTAATATTGTTGACAGGATTCGCTGCAGGCATGTACCCGGCCTTCGTGTTGTCTTCCTTCAGGTCGGTAGATTCCTTAAAAGGGAAGATGCGCACGGTACGGGAGGGTTACTGGATGCGGAAGTCGCTGGTGGGCTTCCAGTTCTTTACCGCAGCCGTAGTATTGATCGGTGCTTTCATAGTTACGCGGCAGGTACAAATGTTCTTCGGCAACACCTTAGGATACGATAAATCATTTATGCTCTCCGCACAGGTGCCACGCAACTGGACGGCAGAAGGCGTCGTGAAAATGGGGGCATCCGCGACCAGCTGGCGCAACTGCCGCAGGTGAAGTCGGTATCGCTGTCGTTCGAAGTGCCGGACGGCAATAACGGTAACAATATGTCGCTCCTCCGTCCCGGCGGCGACGCCAACGACGTGATATCCAGCTATATGCTGATCGCGGACGAAGGATACGCCCGCACTTACGAAGTGCCGATGGTGCAGGGACGTTTCTTTGCAGCAGCCGGAGGACAGATAGATAGCATGGGCGTGGTGATTAACGAAACGTTGGCGAAAGCGATGGGCTGGCAGCCGCAGGATGCCGTGGGCAGACAGGTACGCACGCAACAGGACAATAAGGTCTTTAACGTGGTGGGAGTGATGAAAGACTTTCACTTCGGTTCCATGCAACGGGCTATTCAGCCCATCGTATTTTTGCATGTGAGCCAGATGCCGATCTACCGCTACCTCTCCATCCGTTTGCATCCGGGAAATATGCCCGCTTCGGTAGCCGCTGTAAAACAGAAATGGGCGCAGCTGATGCCGGGTGCACCATTTGAATATAAGTTCATGGACGAAACACTGGCGAAAGTGTATACGACGGAGCTGCAATTAAAACAGGCAGCTTACATTGCAACGGGACTGGCTTTGCTGATCGCATTGCTGGGTATACTGGGCGTTGTATCGCTCAATGTGCACAAACGCGCCAAGGAAATAGGTATCCGGAAAGTATTGGGTGCTTCCGTGGCGGGGATCGTATCGCTTTTTGTAAAAGATATGTTGGGCGTGCTGCTCGTAGCCGTGCTGCTGGCCTGTCCGGCAGCGTTTTTCCTGATGCGGCACTGGTTGCAGGATTATGTATACCATGTGCCCATTACCGCAACGCCTTTTGTGATCACTACCGCTGCACTGGCGCTGCTGACAGTGGCGCTTATCGTGGCGCAAACGATCCGCACGGCGCAAATGAACCCGGTGAAGAGTCTGCGTACCGAATAAATCCCGCTTGTTTACAGGAGGCAGCGCCTGTGATATTCACTTTATAGTTTAACACTGACAAAGAGAAGCAACCCTGAACGAGCACGGTACGATTTAGTTTTAAGCTGATTTTAAGCTACCTGCCCGAACCATTACAATAGTGTTGTTGTTGTATTCGCATAACAATAAGGTAACTATGAAAACAGGTATCGGCATCAGCGACAAAAATAGCCAGGCGGTCGCTTTGATCCTTAACAAACTGCTGGCAGACGAACATATTTTGTATGTAAAAACACGCAACTACCATTGGAACATCGAAGGCCGCAACTTTATTGAGTTGCATAAGTTTTACGAAACATTATATACTGAAATGGCCGAAACGATTGACGAGGTGGCGGAACGTATCCGCAAGATCGGCCACTTTGCGGAAGGCCGGCTGAAAGACTTTATCAAACTGGCCAGCCTGGAGGAAGGGGAGTACACCACTAAACAGGAGGAACAGCTGCAAAACCTGCTCGACGATCACGAGGCCATTTGCCGCAGCATTCGCGAGCATCTGCCTGAAGTTGAAGACAAATATAAGGATGCCGGCACTACCGACTTCTTAACCGGGGTGCTGAAACAACATGAGAAATGGGCCTGGATGGTACGCGCGTACCTGCACTAGGTAAACATAAAAAGCCGCAACCTTATTCGTTGCGGCTTTTTAATGTCTTTATTCCTGCAACACCGACAGAATATTTCCCGCCGGATCTTCGAACCAGGCAATTTGCGGCCCGCCGTTGTTGCGGGAAATGCCCTTCTCATCCGTTTTCATATTGCCCTCATATTGAAGAAACTCAATACCTTTTGCGCGTAACTGGTCTACCGCCTCGTCTATATTCTGTACCGGGAAATTCAGCACGGTATACGTGGCCGGCTCGTGGTTATCTTTCTGATATAAGAGGACGGGAATGCCGCCCTCGATCTGAAGTTGCAGTACGGGCATCTCACTTTCTTCTTTTACGTTAATGCCCAGCTTATCCTGGTAAAATGTTTTGGCCGCTTTTAAGTCGTTGACCGAAAAGCCGCTAAATGCTTTGGTGTGTGCGAACATGGCTTACGTTTTTTATGATGTATCCAAATTTACGGCCATTTCGCAGTAGCGACGGTGGTACTTTCCGTCAATCTGGGGGTGGGATGCGACAATTGCCAACAGATTTATTAATTTAAAGGCATCCACAAAACGTCATGTATGAAAAAATTGCCCCTTTTATTGCTCTGCTTTACACTTGCATTACCCGCATTTTCCCAGCGATTTAACGGTCTCGACATGAACCTTGGCAACCTCTACCGCCTGTCTAATGCGCAAACACGGTCGATCAGCCCTGAAAATATTACCGGCGAAAAGGGCAAGGGCGGCATGGCTGTGCCTTCTAAAGATGCGCCTGCCAATACGGCCAATGCCTCCCTCGCGGCGCGCGACCTGGGGCAGGGCTGGAAGGTAAACCCGTTCGTGATCATTAAACCGGGTCAAACCTTTACGATGGCAGAAATTACCGGATCAGGTGCTATACAGCACATCTGGATGACGCCCACCGGTGTGTGGCGTTATTCCATTTTGCGCATTTATTGGGATGATGAAAAAGAACCTTCGGTAGAATGTCCCGTGGGCGACTTTTTCGGCATGGGCTTTAACGAGTACGCACCGCTGAATTCCTTACCGGTAACGGTGAATCCCGGCAGTGCTTTCAACTGTTACTGGCAGATGCCTTTCCGGAAAAAGTGCCGCATCACGATGGAGAATATCAACACCGAACAAATGACGCTGTATTACCAGGTAGACTATACCCTTACCGATGTGCCGGACGATGCCGCTTACTTCCACGCACAGTTTCGCCAGGCGCGGCCCGATACTGCGTCTGATTATGTACTGGTCGATAATATCCGCGGCAAAGGTCAGTACGTAGGCACTTATATGGCCATAGGCGTGAATAACAATGGCTGGTGGGGAGAAGGTGAAATAAAGTTCTTTATGGACGGGGATACGAAGTTCCCGACCATTTGCGGCACGGGTACAGAAGATTACTTCTGCGGCTCCTACAATTTTGACCGTGGCGGCAAGTATACAGAGTTCTGCACACCTTACGCCGGTTTGCACCAGGTGCTGCGTCCGGATGGCACGTATAAGGCCAGGCAGCGCTTTGGCATGTACCGCTGGCACATCATGGACCCTATACGATTCGATAAGGACCTGAGAGTGACGATACAGGACCTGGGCTGGCGCTCCGGTGGCCGTTACCTGAAGCAACAATCCGATATTTCATCGGTTGTGTTCTGGTATCAGTCCGAACCGCACACCACCTTTCCTAAACTGCCTGTCCGCGACGCCCTCGAAGTGCTATAAGATTTTTGCTCCCGGGTGAAATGGCAGGGACCCCGATTTGGCGTTACGGGCACTGTCGTGCACAATGATGCCTGTTAGCAAACTATCTGCATTCACTTCAAAAGAAATACCCTGTCCGGTCCCAAATATCGTGTAGGTATAACCGTGGCTGCCAAACGAAGCTTCGGCTTCCAGCCTGTAGTGTTGGCGAATATCCTCGATGCTTTTACCGGTGTGGATGCCCTCGGCAGTGGTATATGCCGGAGAAGTAACACGGATCATTCGGATGCGGGCAGTTTCGTCAACCCCCATTTTACGTTCTGAATATACAGCGGTGAGATCATCGCCACGTTTACTGGCAGGATACCAAACAATTACAGCTTTGCCCATAGCGGCATCGCTGCTGTCTGGTTTGCCGAGTAACTTAATGGCATTGGCGGCATCTTCGTTCAGGCTGAGCATACCGGCGGATTCGCCTGGTACAATCAGCGTTTCGGCGGTCATTTCCGGACGACTTACGATGGGGGTGTCTGGCTCACTCAACTCCCGGATTGACTTTTCACGAGGTTGGCAACCTGCCAGCGCTACGGCTGCAAGTAAAATATGGCTTCGGTTTTTCATTGCTTAGACGGTAAATCGCCTGCAAGATAACAAAATATGAGTCAGGAGGTTGCAACATAAACAAACAGTTTGCGTGGAGTTTTTGTTATTTTAGTGTTGCCTTTCTCTATTTAGCAGCTGAACGATCAAGTCCTTTAATAAGCCTGTTTGCATGTCGGAGCGAAGAATCAGATACCTGTTGGAAAAACGCCTGTCTGGCGCACTCAGTGCTTCCGAGCAGGATGAACTGCACGACCTGCTGAACGATCCCGATCAACACGGACCGGGTTACGAACTGGAGCCCTGGCAGCCTATAACAACAGTAACGCCTGCACGGCGCCCGGTTGCGTATACGTTGTTGTTAACATTGGCAGGACTACTAACAGTAGGGATGCTGGTATTTAACGTGTGGTTGTTCTTTTACATGTATGAGCGGGCTAATAGTTTTCATGAATCCGTCGTAAAACACCCTCAAACAGATACAACTGATCGTCACTGATGGCCTTTTTCTTTAGCGGCGGAATTCTGTGTACATTACCTCATTATCCTCATTTTTCTTTTTAAACAGGAAAACGGAGTCGTTGAGCGTTACTATATCCCAGTTTTCGCCGGCATAATTAAATGTTTTACAGTCGGCCGAAAGATACCAGGGAAAAGGTCCTCCGTCTACATCCCCACAGCCGTTGTTTTCACCGAGCATGCGCATATAAAATGTGCTGTCTTTGCGAAACTCATACTCATCGTCGACCATACAGTGTGCTATGGCATTTTCAATGCCTTCGGCTGCTTCAATATCGTAGTTCAATACGCCATCATTGTTATAATCATATCCGGCGAAAACAATGTTCCAGTTTCGGTTGTAGATGAGAGCTACTTTCTTGTCATAAGCTGTTAGTTTCTTTCCGTCATCTTTTTTGCAGGCTGTTACAATTGTGATAACAGTAACCAGCAGTACGCCGGCATAGGTAAGGGTATTTTTCATGTTGACAGGTGGGTTTTTTTAACGAGACAAAGCAAGTGCTTTTACCCGGTATTTTAACTGATATGTTAGTTGTATGATAAGAATAATTAATATTGAAGCCTGCGGAGCGTTGCTTTCTTTCTACAGGCGCCGCGGTATAAAAGCAGCGTCTTCCGGCAGAAGTTTTCTGTAGCGGCACTCACCCGTATTGGCCCGGTTTTTATTCTTTTAATTATAATAGGTTGATATCACTTCCCGTGAATACTGCACTAAAGGTTTAGGGGTATAAATACAGAGGTAGAAAAATGGCTGCTGCTCAATGAGTAGCGGCCATTTTTTATTTTCTTCAGATTTCCTGTCACGTTTTCTTCCCGGTGCCTGTCATTATTCCGTAAACCAATTAAAAACGGAACATTATGACAACGAGAATTTCTTTTCAGCAAGCAAACAAAGGCTATATGGACGGCCTCCTGAAAACGGCAGGTTACCTGAAACAGTCTACCATAGATGCTGCGCTGCTGGAGTTGCTGCACTACCGCGTATCGCAGATCAACGGTTGTGCATATTGCCCGGATATGGCGCATAAAGATGCAACCGCACACGGCGAAACAGCAGGCCGCCTGTACGGACTCGCCGCCTGGCGCGAATTTCCCTGGTACAGTGAAAAAGAACGCGCTGCACTGGCCTACGCCGAGGCCATTACCCGCGCTGAAGAAATCGACGATGCCTTATACGCGGGCCTTCAGCAGTTTTTTTCAGTGGCGGAAATCGCCGACCTTGCATTGTACGTGAGTATGACCAATCTCTGGAACCGTTTGAACAAAACCTTTCGTACCGAAGCAGGCACGTATCAGCCCGGTGCATATAAAACCGCATCATGAAACAATACCAACAGGAGTTATTCCCCTACGCTTACAACATCCTGGGCTCCGCTGAAGACGCAAAAGACGCCATACAGGATGTTTTAGGCAGATACCTTTCCTCTGACCGTGCCGGCATTGAAAATGAGAAGGCTTACCTGGTAAAGTCCGTGATCAATCAGAGCATCAACCTGAAAAATAAAAGAAAAGTGCTGAGCACCGGGGAAGTATGGCTGCCCGAACCCGTGGCCACGGAGCAGGCGGACAGCGCCCTGCACTCGAAGGACATCATTTCCTATTCCATGCTGGTATTGCTGGAGCAGCTGAACCCGAAGGAGCGCGCCGTTTTTCATCCTGAAAGAAGCCTTTTCTTACGCACACGAAGAGATTGCCGAAGTACTCGGCTTCACGGTAGAACAGTCGCGCAAATTGCTCAGCCGGGGTAAAGCCAAACTGGAGCGATCGCGCCAGCCGCGTATACCCGCGAGCCGCGATGAGGGCTTTCTGCTAATCGAAAAGTATGTACAGGCAATCCGTAGCGGCGATGCCGGCAGACTGGAAGCCCTGTTGTCGGCCGACATTGCCTTCTACGCAGATGGCGGCCCGGGTATTCAGCTGGTTATGCGTCATTGCGAGGGCGCCGAACGTGTGGCGGGGCTCCTGCAATACGTATTCAAAACTTTCCAGTCCAAATATGTGGAGCGGCATGCGGTAATCAACCATCAACCGGCCTTGCTGTATTACCTGGACGGGGAGCTCAAGGTTTGCCAGGTACTCGAAATTGTGGATGGAAGGGTGGCGCAGATACTAACCGTACTGGACCCGGAGAAATTGAAAATGGTGATAAAATAGTATACTACCTGGTTGGATGGTTCCGTGATGGTTCAGTGATGGTCCAGCGTAGGTTCCGTGGCGGTCACAGCCTGCCGGAAAGATGCCCCTGGAAAGTACCAAAGGTGCTTTTTGGGGGCATTTTCAATAGTATATTACCCTTTCTTAGGTTGATGTTAAATTACCCCCTTTTGTTTATGCAATCGAACGCCTATGTAATTATCATTGAATTAATCCCGGAAATTTGCCATATTGGAGTGCTGATCCGTTGGCGCGGGATATTGGCAAACACGTTATGAACAGCGCCGCTGTGGTCTTTTCATGAACAAAATAAAAAAGCATATGTCTTCAAGAAGAAATTTTCTATTGCAATCCGCCCTGGGCGTGGCCGCTACCGCAGTAGCACCCCTCGCGTCCGTAGCCGCGGCGCCGGCGAAAAAAGGTGGTGAAAAAACACCCGTAAACATTGGTATGGCGGGTTATACTTTCGCTAAGTTCGACCTGGACCAGGCCATCGCTATGATGAAAAGGGTGGGTATCAAACATATTTCCGTAAAAGATATCCATCTGCCCCTGAATGCTTCCGACGAAAAGATTGCCGAGGTGAAGGGAAAATTTGCTGCTGCCGGCATTAACGTGTATGCGGTAGGGGTGATTTATATGAAATCGGAGAGGCAGGTAGACGAAGCATTTGCCTATGCGAAACGGGTAGGCGTGCCAATGATCGTGGGGGTACCGAATCCGGAGTTGCTGGATTACACCGAGAAGAAAGTAAAAGAATACAATATCAAAATAGCGATTCATAACCATGGCCCGGAGGATAAACTGTATCCTGGTCCGGCCAATGTAATCGGCCTGTTAAAGAATCGCGATGCGCGTATGGGCCTGTGCATCGACATCGGCCACGCCATGAGGGCGGGAGAGGAGCCAGGGAAAGCGATCCGAGAGTACAAAGACAAGATCTTCGACCTGCATATCAAAGATGTAACGGTAGGTTCCAAAGATGGCAAAGCGACGGAAATTGGTCGTGGTGTGATCGACTTCCCGGGACTGATCAAGTCACTCGAAAAGATAAAATACCGGGGCATCTGCGCCATCGAATATGAGAAAGACATGGGTGATCCGTTGCCCGGCATTGCAGAATCCGCGGGCTATTTCCGTGGTGTGGTCGGTACGGTCATGGCATGATAAAATAATGAGGGCATTCTGTATGGGATGCCCTTTTTTTTATTCAGTAGGCGATGAAGAAAATAACAGATCATCAGCTGCAGAAAAATAAATCAGCACAAAAATTTGGAAATAATATCAAACTATTTACCTTTGCACTCCCTGACACAAAGGAATGATGCCCAGATGGCGAAATTGGTAGACGCACTGTGTTCAGGTCGCAGCGCCGGCAACGGTGTGCTGGTTCGAATCCAGTTCTGGGCACACTAGCGGAAAGGTTGGAGAAATCTCCAACCTTTTCCTTTTTAGACCCGTCCAAATCCTTACCAGTCCTGCTTATCAACTCAAGCAACACATTCGGCTCCGTGGTTCGAACTTTTTTTTCCTGAAAAATTAACGTTCCCGGAAAGATAGAACTGATGATCCTCTTTTTATCTTCTGATGAGGCGTTATTAAAGCGCACGGCAATGTTTGCAAGTATGTCCCCGCCTGCCCTCAAAAACTCCTCTGTGATTTTCGGCTTTTGTAAAAGCGCATTCTTTCGCTCCGCAAGTATCTCCTGTTCTCGCAACAAATCCAATTTGATCTGGCTATACTCCGCCATCGATAACTCGCCATCCAATAAGATGCTACGGGCGTTTTGAAGGCGAATGCCAATTTTGAGTATATCACCATCAATTGCAGATAGCTCGTTTTTGTCATTAACCTGGCCTTTCTCCAGATTCTTATACACCATAGCCGCATACGCGCGCAGTACGTCCGAATTGACGGCTATCCCTTGGAGCAATTTCACGAACGCCTCATTGGCGTCCGATGCCCGGAAACGTTCCTTGCACTTCCGCGCCGGAGCGCAATGGTAATAGTAATAAATCCCTCCATTTCCTTTTGAGCCACTCCCTGTAAGCGGCTGGCCGCATTGACTGCAAACAAGAAAGCCACGCAAGGGAAGACTTTCCGTGATATGGTAATTTGCGTCAACCCTGATTTTGCGGCGCCTCCCCTGTAATACATCCTGCACCTCATTGAAAAGATGTTCCGTAATAAGGGGCTGATGGATGCCGCTCACGCAATGTGCTGGTTCGGTTTTATAAGCAGCCACGAATACTTTGCCGCAGTAAATAGGATTGCGCAACATGCTCCAGAATTGGCTCTTTTGCACTTTCAATCCTCGCTGGCGAGCCATGCGCCATAACGCCTGTATGTCGAAAAGCTCCTGGACATTTCTTCAAAACACCACTTAATCGTTGCGGCATCTTTATTCGGAATAAGCAGCGGTTTATTAGCAGCATCCCTGCCATTAAAATAACCACGGGGCGCGATACCGAGATACCGGCCTTCCTTCTTTGCCCGGCGCATGCCGTGGAGAGTATTCAGTGCCCGCCGGTCGTTCTCGACCTCCGGTGCTGTAAGGTAGATGGCCAGCATGATTTTGCTTTCCGGAATCTCCATGTCCAATGGCTGCTCTATGGCCTGAACTTCGACGCCCAGCTTTTTTAGCACGCCTATCATCCGATAGGCTTCCGCGAAATTTCGGGAAAACCTATCCCATTTCGTAATCAGCAGCAGATCAACGGTGCCGCGGTTCTTTTTGACGATGGAGAGAATGTTGTTAAACTCTGGCCGGTCAAAGGTTTTAGCGGAGTAATCCTCGTGGAAAACGTCTCTCACAAGAATGTTTTCTCTTAAACAATACTTTTGCAGGGCGTCTTCCTGGTGCGCGGGGCTGTAGCCGTCGGCCTGGTCATCGGTACTTACCCTGGGGTAAAGAAAAGCGGCCCGCTGCTTAATGCAGGAGCCGCTGGTGTTTACAATAGGCATAGGTCTGTTCATATTTTTTGTTTTAGTAAAAGAGTGATGAGGTTCAAGGCTTCCAGCATTTTTTCATTCGCCTTCCGTTGCACTGTAAGCACAACGCGGAGTTCCGACAACGCATCAGCATTTAAAGCAGGATCCGCCGGGCGTTCTTTATCCGCCGCCCCTATTATCAAATCGGTTTTTGCATCGAACCTCAAAATGACACAAATATCAATTTCCAGGACGGCCGCGATTTCCGCGAGCCTGGTTACTGGCAAGTTTTTTACCTGGTTGCGCTCGATATTACCATAGGCGGTGACGCTCATGCCCAGCTGTTTGGCCATATGGTCCTGAGAAAAATCCTTTAATTCACGCAGCCTTTTTATGCTTTTGCCGACATTCATATTTAGTCGTGTTACAATGATCGCTGCGACTGCTCAGGAAGATCCCGGCATCCAACTGCGACAAACTTTCGAGGAAAGTATGTATCATTAATAGCTCTTCGTCGGTATAACCATAACGTGCAGCGTTATAGGCTACTCGAAGTGCGGTAAAGCTGGGAGTGGCGCTTCCTTTTTCGTCTTGCATATCTACTTTTTCTCAATATAGCCACTCCCGCAAACGGCATTTCCCACTTTTGCAGATAACTGCTGCACATTGTCAAACATTGCCTGTTTGTGCTTTACCCACGCTACTAACGCATGTTTTTTTACCGCTTCGGGATAAATATTTAGTCGATCCATTTCAGCATAAATCTGTGTTAGCTCACTGGCCGAGGAAAAGAGGTCTTGCCATGAGTAGACCAGTATTATGTCGATGTTTACAGTGCTTTCCTGCACAAAACCGAGTAACCGGCTAAAGCCTGGTCGTCCCATCGTGGCTCCGCGACATTGATCTGCGAAGTACCGCACCGCCGTTAAACCTCTCTTTTTGCAATATTGCCGAATATCATATCGTCGTTTCCAGGCGCGAACAAGCGAAAAACGCTTGTTATCCGCCTGAGAGTCGGGTGCGCCAACAATGTATACAACAGCATTACAGGTATACATAAACAAGGATTTAACAAGGTTGGGCGAAGATGGCGGCCGAAGAAGAATCAACGGCCGCATATTCCACCATAATCTATCGAACATCAAAACAGTCACATGATCTTACACATCCTAATCGAAATGGATTTGTATAAATATTTATCATCGATATGCCAGGCTTCATTGGTAAGCTCCATTATCACGCCCGGGCGAAAATCTATATCCCACGGTGTACTGTAAGAAAAAACACCTCTCACATCATACGATGGCAGATAAACAACATCCAACCTAAGATTGGTGCGGTAACTGCCGCCATATGACATAATATCGTGCAGCAACCCCGAATAGCTAACTACATCAAATGTCTTATCATAAAAAGCAATATTCTCAACGGGGCCATGGACAAACGGGGAATCCATCTTATCAAAATCTTGAACAGTATCATATTGGTGATTGATAGCAATTTGCCGTACGGACATAATTTCCCACGTTCCGTTCAACCGTCCTGACTCTCCTCCGATGGTGCGCAATGATGGTTGTTCGGGCTTTTTGCAGCAGGAAAGTGTACAGCAGCAGATTAGTAGATACCTCCGCATAGCACAATGTTTTTACATGAATAGCTTTCGTACCTGGCGCTTTAGTTCGCTAATACTTTCCATGGCAGCGGCTTGTATCTTTTCCCGTTCCGAAGGCGCAACCTGAACTTTTGCGCGGCGCTTGCGGTAATAGGTGGCCTGGCTCCAGCCGAGGGCGGATATTACTTTGTCTCGGAAGTCGAGGCCAAGTTCGGCCATTTCAAAATGTACTGCCTGAAGTGTGTTTTTGGTTGTTGGGCGGGGATGCGCACGTGTTTTGCTTCTCTTCATGGTGTGGGATTGGAGTTGGTTAAGAAACAGCATGCGCAAAATGGAAAAAGCGCAGGCCGCACTCACCGTTGTCTCGAGGTACTGGTATACCCATTACAAACAGGCAAGTGGGCCCACGCAATAAGTTTATTGGTGGGCACTTCACTTTTTAGCCTCTCGTTTGTAATGTCAAAAATTACCAGTTTTCGAGACACGAGATACTTATAGCGAAGGCCGTTAGGCCGCAAAAATATTAATAACTACTTTCTTTTTTCATAAGTCGATAATTTTTTACTTAATAAAATATTATAGAACTCCTTGGCTAATGACCTTCCAAAAATAAGGAATAAAACTTCATAAAACAGAATAAATATTTCACAAAACAGAATAAAATTTACGCGATAAGAACTTTTCACTCTGTAAACCAGCGTTATAGGAATAAAAATGATTATATTACAATCATGAACGATAATGACAAAAACTTTGATCTCGTAAAAAAGGTCTGGTGAAGGGGAACGTGGAAACATTTCAGGAGCTTATTCAATCGATGGGCGTCACCGCCGCAACCGCGGCCGCAGAAATTCATTTTGAAACGATGAAACGCCGACGCGTCGACCCTAGTCAATTAACTATCAAAGAAATAAGGAATTTGGCGAAGGCGATAGGCGTAGATCCTAACCTTCTTTAAGATGCTTAACGCAGAACAAGATGAAAAGGAAGCGTAGATAAATTATTGAAACGCTTCGAACATCCCCAAAAAGATAATCCCACTATCATTTAGCTATCATAGATTAGCAGCGAACTCCTGATGGCGCTGACGTATTGCTCATTGCGTAACACCCATCATCTATGACTATAAAGGAAATGCAGCGGGCCATCATCGCCCGGCAAGAATACCTCGATCTCTCCAGGGAACACCTCGCCCTGCTAACGTCAAAAAATATTAAGACCGTCAGTACCGCGCTCAATGGAAGCGAAAAAGCGAGTATAGGAACACTCATGAAAATTGCGGATATACTTGGTTTAAGGTTCGTTATCGAAGTAAAACAGCCGGTATGATGGAGATAGAAGTAAATGTGTACTATAACGGTGTCGAGGCGGGCGTTTTGAAGCAATGTTATGATGGCAGTTACATTTTCACGTATAACCTTGCCTACTTTGTAGATGATTCGCTGCCGCCTATCTCACTGTGTTTCAGTAAAAACTGACGCAGTATTTTTCAGCGAATTTATTCTCCTGTTTTCGCGGCCTGTTATCAACCGGCATTACGCGAGAGATCCAGTGTTCGCACTTCAAAATTCCGCTGGATGATGATTTTCAACTTTTGCTGCGGGTATGTTCGAGCGATACCACCGGAGCGTTAACTATAAGATAATAGCTATGTCAACCAACTGCCTATCGTGTTACAAAGTGGCAAAACGCTTGCTTATATGCAGCGACTGCCGAAGAGCCGTTTTCGACGGTACAAAGGTTAATCCGACGTTAGACTTGTCCCTGGAGCTGCGGCCGGGATCTATGGCGGCCATGCACTTGAATACTTTTTCTATGCCGGGGTCGGAACTGAAACTTTCATTAAGTCTGGTGAACGATGCGCTATCGCTGGCTACCGGCGGCGAACAGGGGCTTTTCCTACTAAAAGTTCCGCTAAATGATCCGCCCCGTCTGCACGGCGCGATGACGGGGCTAATGAACATCTTACCATGATGATAGCGAATCGAATTTTCAAAATACCGACGGTAGAAAACTGCCTGGTCTTACTAAATGGACATGATCTGGCCTATATGTGTCGCCGGTTCGACATTATTTCGGATACGGAACGGCTGCATACCGAAAACCTTTCCCAGCTTTTAGATCGCAGGCGGTCTAATGCTTGGGAACAGGTAAGCCCGACCTTATCAAACTATTACGATGTTGCTCAACTAATTAGGAAAAATGTATCAGCGCCATATCCCGCCGCGATTTCGTTCTTCCGACTGGCAATGTTCAACTACTTGTTTTCCAACAACAACCTTAACCTGTCTTCATTTTCGATTATTAAAGATTATCGGTCGGATCACTGTCTCGCGCCGTATTACAACCTGTCCTGCACGGCTTTACATGCGCCGGAAAATCGCGAAGGATTTACCTTGTTCCAGGGTGATAACGAAAATAGGTTTCGAACCACTTCGGGCTGCCTTCGTCCGGCTGCATTTTTCGAGTTTGGGAAAGGAATTGGGCTGCCTACTGCAATTGTGGACGATCTTTTCGTTCAAATGCTGTCGTCAGCTGATACCCGAGTTAGATTCTTCATTGACAATTCCTTTCTGGCCCCCGATTGCAAGTATACGTACAAAGTATCGTATGAGAGGAAGCTGGAAATGTGGAAAAAGGATTTGCCAGGTAGCGTTAAGCAATGTTTATTGAGATAAAAACGGCGAAATTGTCATTTTTTTAATTGGAAAGTGAATGTGGTAGCGGCGAATTCCAAATGGTTTTCAAATATTTTCAATGTTTTTCAAATCAATTTCAAATAATTTTTAAATAGCCGGACTTTACCGCGAAGGAAAACCGAATTTCCAGCCATAAATCGAACGATACCCATGTGCTGGAAATGAGAATCTGACAACTAAAGAGGTAATTAACAAGAAACAGACGATAAAGGTTTTATGGATCACTTAAAGGTGATTTTTACGCATTGAATCCCCCAAAGATCAGGATGGGATACTGCATTGCAAATCAGTATTTCTCAGCCCTCCATCTGCCTAGCACTAGATTTCTTCTCTCGTCTCTCCTTCTACTTTTACTTTGGGCAAGTCATTGAAGATCGCTTTGATGTCCCGATTGGACAACACCTTTTTTCGGATGTAAGCTATCATGCCCTTTAGAATGGAATCACCCTCTGAGTAAGACGGTTGCTCTTCCAATAGTTTTATACAGTCTTCCAGATCTCTTTCAACCAGGCGGAGCTTTTTAATTGCGATGGCATAAAAAAATTCTATAAGCGCCTCCGAGTGTGGATCTTCTAGGTGTAGGATCATGTCCCCAATGATGGATTTCATTTGCAAACTCAGCTCATCAGATAGGTGAAATTTGAGTTCATAGTCTTTGGCTGCGCGGAGGATACAGGCTTGGATGATACCGTCGTTATAGCGTACAAAATTTCCTGGATCCAATAGGTTACGCACATACTCGCTTTGAAGTAACGTTTCCTTATTACGAAGGTCGTTAAGGATTGAAGAAATGATGAAATAAACTTCGGATTGAGCCGCAGTTTGAGCAAAATTTTCATTGGGAGCAAAGGCAAATCCGTTATTTATTTTTAGAGCGGTTCTGTCAAACGCGGGATGGAAAAGTTGATCGTCAAGGCCGCGATGTTTGCCAGAATCATTGAGTATTTGAATACGTTCCGAGCAGTACTTTTGCGTAGTTTTAAAGTCCTCTTCATCATCGCAAAATTCTTCGAGTATGGTGAGAAACTCTTTTTCAGTGTGCCACGGCGTTTGTGTGGATTCTAATGAGCAGTGTATTTTTTCAACATTGGTAATACGATAGGTTCCTGCGCCGTTTTCACCGAGGCTAAGATTGGATTCAAGAAATTCGAAAAACTCGTTCTTGTTGGTACGGTTGAGGAAATTGAAAAAAGGCGCTGATGGCTTTTTCGTACTCACGTAGCGCGCGGCTCAGAAAGAGTAGATTTCTGCCAGTAACGACCGATGCGCTGACTACCGCAATCATACCTGGTTGATTCCGGTCAATGAAACTGAGGTCTGTATCGGGCACAATGCAGGAATTATCTATAGCAGCACCATGACTTGCCAGGACAGAGACAATGAGTTCCGCTAATCTCCGGGAAGCTGTATCCGACAGCGTAATGATGTATTTAAGAGATGCCGGAAAGCTACGTACGATAGACTTTTCCAGTTTCTGGTACGCGACTTTGTGAGTTTTAAGATCGCCTGCCGGTGTCTGTAGCCAGCTATCTAGTAATGACTCGATATCAATAAAGAGTTCATATTTGCGTGCGAAATTTGCGTTTTCCTTGTAGTGGGCCCGTAAAAAGGCTTTTTGATTCTTTTGTGTTCGGTAAAAACCTATAAAATTCTTTATGTAAACAGGCAAATCTGCTCTTTTTATTAGATAGGTAGATACAGCAGGTTTTTCAAGTAGAAACACATCGCCTTCCACGGTAATGGGAACAGATTTATCCTCGCACAGCGCACATTTGTCTCCACTGGTTTTGACGTTGTAAGATACGAATTTGGCAAGCCCTTCCGGATTGGTCGACGATTCTTGGTTTAGGTCGCAAATAACCTGTGACTTAAAGGCTGCTTCCACCCCTAATCCATAAATCACAGCAATATCGTTCAAGTGAATGGCTTTGCTTTTATTTTCTGCAGTCATCCGTTTGAGGATACTGCCCGAGGTCGACGACGAAATGAGATAAATGCTTTCCGCTGGGCCTTGAAACGCATTTTTTCAAACATGCTGTAAGAGCCAAAACTTTCGATGTGAATTGAGTGTGCATATAAGTCTCCCAGTTCGTGGCGGAGATTTACATAAGCATAGGCCAGGGAATTGATGGAAGACGTATCACAAAAATGTACTGAATCGCCCTATTTTTGAAATGGAGCAGCAGCGCCGAGGCTAAAAACGTAATTTGGGCACCATGTAGCAATACATTGCCTGTCCGTAAAAAACGGTCACAGTGCTTGCCCGAGGGGAAAACAAAATGATGCGCAGAACGGGATACAATAAGCCCACCATTATCTACGAATATTTTAGTCATGCCTCGATTGTAAATTTCCCGTATTTCCGGCTCAGTAAGATTTCCTAGTTCGGCATTAAAAGTGCCAGTCAACCCGAGAGAGACAATAACAATATTTCCGTTTTCTTCGTCGTGCCGGAATTTAGGAATATAGTCAAATATTGTAGAACCCGTTTTGAAAAGCTCTACGACGTCTGCCTTATTGTGGTCAAGGCAGAATATGATGAGTTTATCAGGAAGGGTATTGGAAAAAAAGTAATTCCGAAATTGAAATTGAATGGTCTCTTTGCTATTCAGCACTTTTTTATACGCAAAGAACGCGACTAGGTGATTCTGGCGTTGTGCGCCTCTTTGAGTAACATACACCGTTTTATAGTAGTTGTACAGGAAGCAAGTCTTCATAACGCGTTAGGTTAATGGGTAAGCCATGGTGATTTGTGTACCTTCCATCCAGGGATATTCCGTGAAATTATTTGCACTTTGGGTTTGTGTATCACATAGTTCAACCTCTTGCGGGAATTTCGTCGCGACATACGGGGCGGCAATTAGATTACGATACAGGCTGATTCTGCCAGTCCGGATTTTGAGAAACCCTTGTTTTTTGTCTAAGAGTTGCAGAACATCGTCCAGGCCATATCCCTTTTTCATGCTATCTGGTCCTTTAACTGAACTCTGACCGCGAATAAGACATTGTTTCACTGTAGTGACATCTTCTGTCAGGTCTGCGTGTTCTTTCCATGCCCTTCCGAGAAATCGCTTGACAAGTCCGGGGCCACTATCGAATACGGAAATTTCAAGGATCCGAATCTTGTTCTCTCCCTCTTGCAAAGCGCTCTCGTAGTAGTGTTGAAGACCCGGTTCATCACTTGCGTTTGTCACCAGATTTATTTTATTACTTTCGTGTATTTTAAAGTAAAGGCCGCGAGTATTAGGGGCTAAAGTAGCTTCGTTAAGGTGATCTTTTGTTGCGTGTTCATTGGTATTGGCCATCAATTCCCAAATGATGCGGGTGATGGTTTCAAAGTCCTCTTTTACAGATAACTTCAGGCTACTAGTATAAATTCGCCCTAATTCAGTCATAATACGGTATGTAGTCTGATCTAATTCAGATGGGCTTAGGGCAAATTCGAAATCTCTGAAGTAAAACCAATGGGAAAGCCCCAATTCCTTGGAATAATGGTCAAAATTCGGGATAACCACTTCGCTGTTCGGTAACCCTTGTAGCAAATCAATGCGGTCTCGCATATTGGGCGTATATTTCCGTAGACGTTTTTTCATCGATTCACCCTCTGAATTGATAATCTCGTGTGTTTTCCATACTGTTATGATGACCACATAGCCCCAGTAGCTTTTGACAAACTCTTCTAAATTCTTCTCATTTAGAGTTTCGCCTATTAAGACCACAGCGCCTTTATTGTTCCGTAGCCAGTGAACACCAGCAGGTACAAAGAAGGCATTACCCCAAATCCCCGGTATGTTATTTTCATAGGAATGCATAAATCTATTTCATGCTTGGCGCTGGTTAAGTCGAGTGATAAAGTCTGAATATTCGAATTGTCAATGCTTTGGGGGATAGTAATGCGTTGTTTCATTGGTTACATATTTGCGAAATCATTTAGTTAGAGATTGCTAACAGCGCAATAATATACAATTAAATCGGCACATTATGGAATTGCCTGGCGATAACGGTTGGCCGTAGGGAATACCGAGGAAGCCGTCACGATCTTGAAAAACAAACAAATAGGTAAAACTCGTCAGTACCTATCGGAACACAGATGTGCTTTACGTTAAGCTGGCATTTAGCTAGTTGACGATGATGTATAAAGGTAGCATCGATCGTTATACTACCTTTAATTGAGCATCCATTTTAAAATTGTCAGTGACTATCTGTTGTTAACGCCGCTGCTATTATACTCCTTGTTATAAAACACTGTTTCCATACTTTTCCTGCCGCTTGCTAAATAATGTCTTAAAACAGAAGTGTCTACTAGTCGATTGGTCTTAACTTCCTCATTGAGAATATATCACCCATCAGCCACTTCAACACAAAAGTTCGTTTGAATATATTCAAAAATTTGCATACTTATATAATATTAACTACGGGCCTACCGGTAAGTTAACGCACTAGAGTATATGCTCTTCGCGCTATCTTTTTCTTGTTAATCTGTCAAACTCCTTAGCGGCGGCTGTTCTCCTATCTCTGAAACTGACTGCGTAATGTAATCTAACGTACTTATAATCGAACAAATTTGGGGCAAGAAACTCCGCTATTGGGTACAATCGAATAAAGCCCGCTCCATTTAAAATGTTTTTTTCCTTATAATTCAACAGTGATCAATATATATAGCTGATTATTAATAATATTAAATATTATACCTGCCGAGCGATCCCCTTTAAACAGTATTTTTGGCAACTCGTAAAAATATTCAAGATCACAATGATTATCGGATGCGCCCCATTTGTTTAAACAGATCAATTAATTTAATTTTAGCAATGAACTCGACCGCGTTATTTTCCAAAATAAAGACCTTACTATTTAGGCTGGCTGACGATATTGAAAGCGCAAATTCGTTGCATCTACATAACGACGCTATTCATGCAGAAAATTTTTTCTGCGAATTGCTAAATTTGATATTCCCCTGGAATCTTGAAAATGTCAATCAAAAGAAAATAAATCAGGAAACCTTTGATCTCTGGAATGAAGGCAATGAAATTTTTGTTCAGATTACTTCAAACAAAACTCATCGAACAAAGTACAACAAAGCAGTCAAAACTTTAACAAAGCAAGGTTCAGATATAAAATACCGGAATTTCTATTTATTCTTTATTGCTCAAAAAGTTGATACGAAAATCCTTGAACGAAAGGTAATTGGAGGTAGTAACTATGAAGGTTGGGATATTACTAAATTGATCGAAGCCATTTATTACAGGAAGAAATCTGCAAAATTGTTAATGCCCGTTTTTGATCTACTCGATCAGGAACTGAACTCACATTTTACATCCATCGTCGGAAAGACTAAATTTGTTATATCACCGCAACAGATACTTAAACCTATATCTAAAAATCAGTTTTATATTGATCGGAAGTCGTTGACGAATCAACTTTTTGAATTCACACAACAAGACAGCGGCTTAATTACAGGTGGTCCTGGTTATGGAAAGAGTTTTACAATAACGGAGCTGCAACGAAAATATCAGCAGTTAGGAATTGCTTGTTTTGTGATAAGGATCAACGAAATGATAAAAGGCACTTCAGAAGAGTTATCTTTTGAATTAGGAACGACGTCAAACTGGCTAGAAGCCCTTAAAAGCGTCCCTTGTACGACTGGAAAGTCACTTTTGATTTTTGATGCTTTTGATACAGCGAAAGATGAAGAGTTTAAAGGCAACATGCTTGGCCATATCAAGATAGCGATTGCAAGTTTGGGGCCAAGCTGGCACGTTGTGGTCAGTACACGTTCTTATGATGCTCTAAAATCGCATCGCTTAGCGGAATTATTCCCGAAAAATGCTACAGCAAATGCTATTGGCTGCCGCTTTATCGAAATCCCAGGCCTAACAGACAATGAACTGCAAGAAGCTATACAGCCTCATAAAACCTTGAAAAACTCTGTTCTTCATGCCAATGCGTCGTTAAAGAACATTCTAAAAATACCCTATTTCCTCAGTCTTTTCACACAGGTTGTGCCTAATAAAGAGCAGCTTCATATTCGCACCGAAGAACAGTTGCTTACCCTTTACTGGAACAAACGGGTAAGCCAAGACACAGCTAAGGACCTATTTCTGCGCAAGCTGACCTCCTTACTATGTACTACGGAAAATTTAAGTTGCAGAAAATCAAACGTACTCACTGAGCAGAATATTACTGCATATGAAGGTTTATTGAGTGATGGACTTATAGCCGAAACATCTTATACACGTGAAAACATTGCATTTGCACATAATATACTCCTTGAATACGGACTTTTTAAGTATGCGTTACCGAATGATATTGATGAAATGATCAATCATTTAAAGGCGAATGAACGTCAACCATTTTTATTCAGATCGAGCTATATTTTTTTTTATAGCATGCTATGGAACTATGATCGCGAGAATTTCTGGCAACATTATCTGAAATTGAGGATGATTGCCGAGCCACTTTTTCGACTGTTTCACCAGACCATACTAAACTACGTGCTAGCTGACAACTTTAATTCTGTAACAGACTTTGAACCGCTCGATAATCTCATAGATGATGAAGAAAAGTCGTCTGTTTTTCGAAAAATTCTCGAAGCAATTAGATTCATTCGACCTAACAGCATACAATTCAAAGATATCCAACTTTTCTTATCACTCTCTAAAGAAATCACCCCTGCAAGTATCTGGGAGTTAGGCTTTCTGACAGAAAAATCCATAAAACAATACTCGGCGGATAGAAAGCGGCTTATACTACTTGGGCAAATCAGCTATAACTATCTTGAATATTTTTTAACCGCATTGGGTATTCCTGCGCTAAAAATGCGTATTGAAGGGAATGGACAGCATTGGGCACTGCGTAACTATGTCAGCTGCTTAAATATGATTCCCAAGCCTAAAAACCTTCTCATTCGTCTGCTGAATCAATTAAAGGTCCCTGACTTTAACATTTATCTTTTTTCCATACTGGCCGATGAAATTGTTACTATTGCCAAATATGACTTGGCTTTTTCATTTACCGTGTATAAAACTCTCTATGACCACATCGAAATAAGTGATAAGGAAACATACCTCGGTAATAGTGCGGTACTATCATTGAAGAGTAATCGTAAGCAGGATTTCCATGTTGTACATCATAGACTAGAGGCTAAATTTGAGCATCTATTAGAGCTAAATCCGAAAGAGTCGATCATTTTCGGCCTCCAAATTGTAGACAATTTCCTATTGGAGAGGAAAACGTATTGGAGAGCGCCGCTTTCTGAGACCCTTGGTATCAATGGTTTAAACGCTCAGATTGTTGAAGATGGAAGTGTTTATGACTATAAACTAGAGAAAAGGCACGGCCCACTTTCTCACATCAATAGCATTACAAAATATTTGCACCGCTTAGTCGATGAAAAAGAATTGACGGTAGTTAATGAACTACTGGATGTTTATATGCAGAATGCACGTTCCAGAATGTTATGGACTCGATTGCTTAATTTTTTGCAAAAGCGGCCAGAGGTTAATCCGACCCTTTCCGCACTAATTCTGAGCAATAAAGGAATTTACTCATCATCTAAATCGAGGGAAGAAATTTATAAACTACTCAATAGCTCTTGGAGTCTTTTTACATTTGAACAGAAATATCACATCGAGACGATGATTTTCTCGTTACCTATGCTGGAATACTACGATGAGTCATCTATGAACAGACTAAAGGGAGTACTTTTTAGCAACATACCGGAAGGGGAATTGGTGTTAGAACAGAGCATTCAACACCTAAAAATGACAGGTAAAATCACTAAGGAAGAGTCCGGTCGAATGGAAAGTTCGATCTCCTTTCAGCGCTCCATTGCTGAGGAGAAACAAAGACTGAATATTCGGGATGAAATTGTCGCAGAGCATGAAGCTTATAACCTTATAAAAGAAATTGAGGAGTTTAATGATAGTCATTCAAATATTCAAAACAGGCCCAAGCCAATTCCGAAAGATTACAAGCCATATTTGAAGCCTGTGAAGCGTCTATACGAACTTCGGTCCGAGTCGTTTCCGGAGAGATTAAGGGAGGCCTGCGATAACGAGATTAGCCGTTATTTGAGAACAGTTTTGGAAAAAAATAAAAATGTTCCAGAGAGTTTGAAATTATGGGCTGAAGAAGTAGCATTTGAACTAATTGATGAGGCCCGGTATTACAGCGATAATGAAGTCGGAGAATTGACTAATCAAATTGGAGCTTTTTCCCCAAGCCCACGTACCTATTCGACGAGTATCTTGGCAGGCCGATTGTATGAAACGAAAAAGCCAGCAATAGCTGGGAAGTTAATATTGTTGATGCAAGACAATACTCAACGGGTGCGTTATCTGGCATTGCGAACACTTCCCTATTTCTATACTAACGGCCATAAAGAATACTGGTCAACAATAGAGGGCAGGCTTTTAACCGAGACTGATGGACATTGTTTGCATGAAATTATGCACTCCATGTTTTTTAAGGACATTATTGCGAAGGACACTGTAAAAGTGGTCAACGCACTTTGGTCTGTAAGCCATCGGTTACACGACAATAAGGTGAGCAATGCCTTGGAAAACATGTTTGTTCATTTATTGTTAGAGGTTATCTTGAATCATAACGTTAGCCGTGCATGGGAACTCGCTGTAAAAAATGCGGATAATGAGGCTTTCTGCAGAGAGTTTATATTGCAGTGCTTTGGTATTCTTGATTCAAAAAACAAGAAAAAAGCTGTTATGATGGGTAGATTAAGCGAAGCTGAGTTGTATGGATTAGTTGAAGAACTAATCGGCATGCAATTTAAGATCATCCAAATGCTCGAATTAGATGATCCAGCTATTTCGGCGCCTTTACATACCATAGATATGTGCATTCAGCAGCTATTCTTTAAAGTTGAAAAGGAGGAAAATAATAAATCTAAGCAGACAATCTTAAAACTAAAAAGAGCCTATCTGGCCCAAATCAAATCGTTATTAGATCTGATTCTTTCAGAGTCAAAAAAATTAAGAACGGATTTATGGTTGCGCATTCAGGCTTTTACCTAATGCAACTGCTAAATTTCCTGCTTCCTGCCGCCCCTGTCTACATACTCGGATTAGCAGCTGATACTGTAGCCTGTGCGGCAGAAAACAATTTTACATATGATCAAATAACTATGCAGGAATCAACGAAATTGGTAGAGATGATACTAGCGGATTATAAGGCCTTATTAAAAGATAAACACAATTTTAACCGGTTACTATCCATTTTGGATCATTTTGCAAACGCCGGCTGGTTAGAGGCATTAGAGGTAACCTGGAAGTTGAAGGAAGTCTTCTAAAGCTTTTGTAAATTCCGGACAAATTAGTTCTTTGTCAACTTAGGTGGACCTCCATCTCATACCGAGTGAAAAATTAATTTCGATTCCTATCATAAGTTATGGCAACCCATATTGAAATAAACTGATATTCGATTTCGGTTGAGGGCTTGCTAAAATGATCGCTTGCTCTATGTGTTCATTAAATCATTATCGACTCGAAAAATGCAAACAGTCCGTTACAACAACTTTTGAGGTCACAGAATCCCATCTACTCGCCGTCAACCTCAAATCAAAACTTTGCTCCTAAATATTATCAGTTTGAAGTTAACCAACTTTTTATCCGACAATATTTTTCCTATAGTCTGCATCACACCTACTCTTTGATCTGGATTACGTACAACAAATTGATTATAAAATATTAAGGCAATGGTTAATTGAAATCTTTATCGAGAATTGATGTCAATAGCGTAAGTTGAACATAGGACATTTACATGAGCAGGACGAACAAGTAATAGCTTTGGAGGCAGATTAGGCAGTTCAAGATTTCAGTTCTCAAGTAGTTCGAATATCTTCAACAGATCTTTCGTATAGGTAGCGAAACAATCTTTGAGCATCTTCAAACTCTTGACACAACAATTCGACATCTAGTAATGCGACGAGGTTAGGACCATCTTGGGTTTTTGAGTATCGCTTCCCTTTGGCTTTTATTTTGCCTCCTCTGGTTGACTTAACATCGAAATACTGCCGAAAAATTGTATCCAACAAACCGCTCGGTTTAACGAGCTCTTCATACTTTTTATCTTTTATAAGTGGATTGTTTTTCATCACCTCACTTTCTCGTTTCCTTATATATCCTTCGTTGGCCGCATACTCACTCAAACAGTCTATCTGGGAAATTATCCAGGCCTCCATCTCTTGAATCATGAAATATACTTTTGATGCGTTATCTGGTCCGAATCCTGTCCGCCTTATAGCTGCTTGGCTTTTAGAGGCATCCAAATCAATTAACAACACACCATCCACTCCTTCACTTGTTATTTTTTCAAGGTAACGCCTAGTTTTAGTGATTGACCCAATAGGTTGTATCACTAAATTTATTTTTGTTGTATCAACCTTTTTGCAAAAAACTTACTAAATCCCTCCCTCAGAAAAGCACTATTGTCAAAAATCTGCACCGCATCCGGATCATTCGGTTGTGTTGTGCTGCCCTCTACATATATCGTTACTCTTACCATCTTTTCCCCCTATTAGTCCCCTTAACCACAATTGTCCCACCAAATAGTTCTCATTCCAATCATCAAAATCTTCCTCGCTTTTCTTCGATACAACTGTTTTGTTATTGCCATCCTTCTCAAAGATCAGGATATCGTCTAGAGTAAATAAATTCAATAATAGTGGTGAATGTGTTGCAATTATAAGTTGTGTGTTGTTATTTGCAGCGTACTTTATTGATGTAGCAATTGAGTTAATCATGTCCGGGTGAAGTCCAGTTTCGGGCTCATCGAGACAGGCTGCGTATCCTCTATCCGGGTTATAAAAAATAGAAAGTAGTATTAAATATCTAAGTGTGCCATCTGAAATATGTTCTATCGAAACAGACTTCGCTAGCAAGTTTTCTCTTAAAACTAAAAACATCTTTGACCCTAAAAGATCAAAATTAATATCTTTAAAATTCGGATTAATATTCTTAATGTTCTTTTCTATTTTCTCATACTCTAAAGAATGATGATTCTTGATTCTCATTAATACAGACAATAGGTTTTGCGCATCCGGCAACAGCTTTCCCTCAATCCCAAAGCTTCCTGGTTGCCTTAATGGACTTTTAGTTGTTGTATCGAAATATGAGTAAACAGCTAGACTTTCTATAGCGTACTTTAATGTATATAACGGATAATACCGATCAGGCTCTGAAATCTGCCTTAGGACTAGTTCTCCGGGCTTGAAACTAATCCCTTTATTTTTATGGGGATATTTTTGGATGCCGATCTTGCCATCTTCCCTTGTACTAATAATGCCTTGCGTATTCTTCATCTCGAGCAGAACAAATGGCGTCTTTCTATCGTTGTTATTATTGACACATATTTTTTCTTCCAGAAAATATGATGTAGTTCCGGCAGGATGAATCGTTATTTCGTAAATCGGGTTACTTTTGAAATAATAGCCTTTGCTATCGATAACCCTATTTATGGCATTTTTATCAAACTCATAGATTAGCTTAATATAATCTTTTTGAGAGTTATTGAAGTTAGCAACGGAACTAAATCCGCTCCAATCCTTAAGAAAAATTTTTCAAATCCATCTCCCCCTATACTTTCAATTAGTAGTCTTATCGCTCTTAGAAAATTGGATTTTCCACTACCATTAATTCCCACTAAAATGTTTACTTCAGAATTAAGTTCTATGGCAGTCGGTTCTGAAAAGCTAAAAAAATTCTCTAATGTTATTTTTGCAATCATTCGTTTTATTTTTTCGTTTGACATCTCATAGCAATGTCTTCAATGTCGAGTTCCTACTTTCAAAAATTATAAGAAATGATCTATTCCTTGCGAATATACGACTATCATAGATAAAAAAGTATAAGATGTGAATAGGTGATATCGGCACTAAAAAATTCACGGACGGATTCAACTTTCAATAGACTTCGCTTTTATTCTCAATGGTTCGATTTTGTTCATTGCAGCCAGAGCTAACGAAGCTTTCAGTACGCCGTCCCGTATTAGTATTAGCCTTACTTCGAACATAGGTTTAGGATCTCCCGTTTGCCATCTATTAGAGCTTTGAATTTGAGGTCCAAATTCAAGCCGGCGGTGCTAGCATCCAGCACCCATTCATATTTCTTAACATCCGTTTGTAACCGATCCATCACACTTTTTGGTAAGACGATATCTAAGCCTGATGCCGTCCGAATCATGCTGGTCATCAGGCTAACATAGTGTACAATATCATCAATTTCGTCATACATCTTTGAAACAAACCGATTCAAATCCTCCATTTTATACTTTACTAGGATATGAGCTGCAAGTTCTAAGGGAGTAATGTACCGTTCCATGTTCAAGGAGGACACCGAGTTTCGATAAGAACGTGTAGTAGTCGAAATATAAAAGTTTAATATGGCGGTTCCGCGAACAACGTTTTCATTCCTGAAATGCATCAGCGATAATGAAATACCGGAAGTCAAAAGATAGGCGTACCGGTAAACTCGCTCAGCGTAGTCCTGATTACTGCAGCCCCAGCCCTGTTCAAAAAGTTCATGTTTGGATACCAATCGGCTCAACTTGACGTCACCCTCAACGTCATTATACAACAGGTAAGCCAGACAATTTGCTTCCGTAACATATTTTTCATTGAATATGATACCGGTATTCCAACAAAATTCCTTTGACTCCACAAACTCCAGCATACGTCTCAGTATTTCATCTCGGTAATTCGTTAAATGCTCAGCATGTGGTTCGATGGCGATCAGCAATTCGGCCTTCATCCAACTAAACCCCTCTTGTTTCGTAGCAGATAATAGGCCATCTACCCCCACCAGCCCCTGCTCAAACAACCCGCTGAATTCTTCCCTTAGCAAAATATGGTTGCTTTGAACCGCATGCCAATACAGGGTTCCAGCGTGCCGGCTGTTGTCTTGATGGGCCACCCAGTCGAACAGACTCTTAAAAAAACCTGCAGATTTTACCGGATACTTCGCCACAAAGCTCCTTAAAACTGCCGCCAAACCAACCTTTAAACCCTCTTGCTTCCAGGTTGCTAGTTCAGATGTAGCTGCTGCTGCTATCTGTTTGCCAATTTCCGGCTGTTGAGGATCAACTGCCTGAGATAGCCTATCCAGGCTAAAGGACACCTTTAGCGTTAACTCCCAATATCTATTAAGAATAAGAAGTGGCAGGTATCTATTGGAACAATCAGCGTGGTCGACAGTGTCAGCAAAAGACAGCACGTCTCTGAGGACCTGAAGGTCATCGATATCATTAAGAATGATTGCCTGAGCAAGCGGCCAGCGTAGATCACACAGCCAACGGCCGACTGAAAACGAAGGAAGCCGCAACACAAGAGACCGCTTAAAACTGAGCAATTCAGCGGTCCCGCCGTTCCTCGCATCTCTAATAATTGGTTGGAGCAACTCCCAATAGTTTGAATCAGCAATAGAGGGCGATACTAGACAAAAATTGGCATCAAGGTGGCCTGGTGCTTGAAAAAAAGCAAATCCGCTCCTAGGATCTGCTGCATCAACAGCCATTGAAAGGCTTTGCTCAATGTTCACAATAACATGCTGCGGGAGCTCTTTGATAAGATTATGATAAAATGCATGATCACGATAGAGGCAAACTAGCCTATACAGATTATCGAAGGTATAAAAGCGCTTGTCCTGAGCAAGTTTTTTTGACAACAGAGAATAGCAATACCGTTTTAACTCAAACGTCACCGAATTATCATCTTCCAGAAAGTTTTGATGCCCGGTAAGATCCTTATAGAATTCCCCCAAAACATAGCGAACTGGCCGCATCGAATTGCCATCAACATGAAGCCCAAAGAGGCAATTACTTATAAAAAGCTGACGATAGAAATTATCCGCCTCCTGCACCAGCCTGAAAAGCTGAGATTGCTCGGTAAGCACAACCTCGATTGTCGGTAGGAGCTGATCATCGATAACAACTAGCTTTGTTTGCTCAACGAACCAATCAATTATGGCGACTAAACTACAGTGACTGTTTGTATCTAATAAATCGAAGTATTTTTTTACTTCTCTTTCCTGCTTAAGCTGATAATAATCTTTGACACCGAAGCTCATCGTGTTCTGATGTTTTTATTTCGTTCTGCGATCAATTTCTCGATGGAGGGACAGGCATCTTGGTTATTCCATAGATTCATGGCGTATTCTATCATCGGTTCTGGGACAGGTACCCTCGAAATCGTCGTCGTTCGATTCCCAAACTCGTTTAGTGAACTCCCTAGCAGGTAAACCTCATCATCAACAACAATGAACCGATCGTGCAACGGACTTCGGTCACCGGGTAGAACTCTTATTTCCATCTGCTGAGATGGATAGATCTTTTTGTGCTCGATGTAAGAATGGTAAAGCGGATACAAAAATGGTTCACCCTTTTCCTGATCAATTTCCTTTCCTCGAATTATATTCCAGATTCGGCGCCATTTGGACAGCACGGGCCGCTCTACCCTCGGTCTGGTGCTAAGGTGCGCCCAGGAAGAAATAATCTGTACGGGCACGGAAAGATTGGAAATCCGGAAAGCATATTCAAGGTCAGACCAACCAAAATAAGGATCCAATATCATGCAACGTCTTCTAGCTCTATTCAACAACTCTTGGACAATAGCTTTGGCAGCCTCAACACTTTGCTGCCCCCTTGGAAAAAAAAACGAATTCTCGTGAAGCGGCCGCGGTCTCAAACTTCTTTCGCTGCGTCGCACGTTGGAAGTAGCGGGAAAGACTTTTGTCATGCTTTCCAATCTTGATCGGACCGTCAGATACGGTTTTATTGACATTAAAGCGTTTGGGCTCGTCTTTTCCTGCATCCATAATGTATTCCACACTTCTGTCCACGATATCGAAGTTTAGTAGATGGTTATCCCATTCGCAATAGCAATATTCCAGCAAAAAGCCATTCTTGTCGATGATCCTCACCTCTATTACATCCGGCTCGCTCGGCAGCGACACTTTAGTATATACGTCGTTTATAAGATACTCGATATGCCAACCTACCAATCCCCCACGCAGTTCGTCGATAACGATCTTGCATCCTTCTAGGGTTTTATTCTTTCGTAATTTAAATCCAAGCAACAAGCTCTGCCCGCCATCGACTAGTTTTATTGACAAGCGTCTTACGAACGGGTTGCAACCAAAAAGATAGACGTTACCCAGATGCTCCTTCTTCTCTGCAAGGTTGTAACCGAGATGCTGCGTGGAGGCGGTATTTAGATGGCCCCAGAATTTATCTGAACAGGTGTCGAGCCACTTTTCTGCAACTGAATTTTCGTCCATACACGAAAGCCGGTCGGCCTGGCAGGAAGAATGGCAGAAAGACTTTCTTTTTGCCATCGCTCGATCATCAGCGGAGTATTGCCAGAGGGTTCTTGGCGCACTAGGTGAGCATTGATGACCTTAGCCTTAAGGTAGCCTCGTTCTAAAGAAAAACCATGCTCCGCGGATTCGAAGATGGAAACCGCTTCTTCTACCTTTAACCCTATAACTCGAACCAAATACAGCGTCCCTTCATCACATGTGTAGCGTTGGTTAAGGGAATGTGGCCCGCTTCCCACCAACGGCGAGGCCGGCTGTTCAAAGGGGACCAGCTCGATTGCCGTGAAGACATTTATGTAGGCTGTTTTATCTTTGCCTTTTTGTAATAGAAAGCAGGTAATTTCAGCGCTTTCATATTCAGAGGTCTGGGATCGAAGTGAAATCATTTATGACAAGCTGGAAATTTACGTTAGTGACAAATAAGACACGCTAATCTACAAAAAGTTCTCGAGATCCCTTGGTAGAGTCTTGCTCTTAATAAATAGGGCACAGGACACCTTCTTGGGCTGGAAGGCGCTCAATTGTAAATCGCCTGAACCAACTGTCATATAGGTCATTTTACAACGCTAACTTAAACAGGGCCATCGCAGAAATCGACAACATAGATATTAAATCGTGTCTGTATTGTAACCTTGCAAACTTTCACCGTTTTCCCAATATGATATATGATTCTTTCCTTATGAAATTTAGCATAAGCAGCCCAAAATTCAGGGTGACGTCCCCCATTACATGCCTGCAGTAATGCCTAAAATCTGAACCGGTTGCGGTTAAAACTATTCGGCACACGCATGCGTGAAAACCATAATATTTCTATACATATCTCTGTAGGATGATAATAGCTGATATTTGTTTTCAGCTTCGGCCTCGCCACCCAGCTTCTGGCATCTTATACACTCAGCAGCCATGTGTTCAGTAAATTCATCAAAGAAAAGGTTCTTCGTTGCGAAAGACATGGTGAAAAATTAAGGATGATTAAAAATAAAAACACGTAACCGGATAATTAATAGCCCATTAGGAAGCAAGTAATGAAGCCAGCTTTTTTAGATCCTGGTGAAAATGTTTCGACTGTGGTACAGCAAGGGGCACCTGAGGTGAAACCCGCTCTAAGAGCGGGTTTTCTTATTTCACACGACTCATGCTAACATTACTACCGCTTTGTTTTCAATTAATTACAGGTTCGATTCCGTTAATTCCAGAACTACGTAAATCAAGCGGTGGCTAAACCGAGTCTCCCTTAATCCATATCCTCCGAATAAGTATATTTGAAAAACAACAGACCTCACATGGGAGACCGTGCCAACTACGTCATCAAGACCGGAAGAAAACTGGACATTTATTACAACAAATGGAGCGCTACGAGAATAGAGTCGGACCTCTACCTCGGGGAGCAAATTTTCTTAGATTTCGTACGCACCTGCGATGTTCACGAACATTTGTTAAACCCGATATTCCTGGAGACTTTCGTCATTGTCGATATAGAAAAGAAAATATTAGGTTACTGGTCATGGCACCGCGAGACGAATACCTCTG
Organism: Chitinophaga sedimenti; assembly: GCF_023156195.1. Lineage (GTDB taxonomy): Bacteria > Bacteroidota > Bacteroidia > Chitinophagales > Chitinophagaceae > Chitinophaga > Chitinophaga sedimenti. The sequence goes on along the minus strand of NZ_JAKUKA010000001.1, from coordinate 2,929,915 downwards.
TTATGCGCTATTACAACGCGGCGCTCCAAGAGAAATGGCCTGACTGGCAATCGTCCATCTTGCTAATAACATGTATGATGCCGAGGCGCTATTCGAAATTAACTACGTGGCGCAGCAAGAACCTGTCGAGCCTGACTTGTTGGATGTCAATATGATTACATACGATCCAATTGACGACGAGTGGGAAAATGGATTGTTTGTGATTAAAGAGGGTGGAAATTCATACAGTAGCGTCCTATAATGCAACTGTCGAATCTAAACAAACAATTATTACGATAATGACTGCTCCAAATGCCATGCTTAGATGTTTAAAGAGGAATATTCGAAAATAAGTATATTTAGTAAATTTTTTAACTATGCCATCTGATTTTTTGACTATCTTCTTGCTGAATTTAGCTGCGCTGATTGTAATGTATTACCGGGCGTTCTTGAGTGAAAAAGCGAAGAATAAAGCTACGAAAGAAGATATTAAAGATATAACTCTTGAAATTGAAGAAGCAAAGTCAGAATTTGTAGAAAGAAACAAAGCCATTGAAACAACTTTCAGTAAGCAGATTGAAGAGTTAAAAGCACAATTATCATATCAGAATCAAGCCAAAATGGCTATTCAGAACGAAAAAAGGAACGCATTTATCTCTTTGGATAAAACCATGTCCGAGCTTTTGTTTTCAATTATGCGAGTTTCAACAAGTGGATACGGCTTGTCAAATTTTGAAAATCTATCCGAAATTTCAGCAAAAATCGACGAGAAGCATTATTTGTACGACATTGCCGAATCGCACTTGTATATATTTTACAAGAACGAAGAGTTTATTCTTTTGAGTAATGAGATTGGGAAGCTCATGGCTGAATTGCAGGGGATTGCCGATAGATACATAATTGACATTATTGGAGTATATAGAATTTCCACCTTAAATGCAAATGCTACCGCAATTGACAAAAGGATTGACATTTACAAAAAATGTATGATGATATTACGGCAAAAACCGAAAAGTTCTATTCCGATAGACTTGACAAATTTGGGGGCGCATAAAAGGTCGTTCAACTGCAACGGCTTATTTATGATGAAATGAAAAGGATAGACACTTCAATCTAGCAGTCGCGACTATTACAAAAAGTGTGTCAGTAAAAGTTTTATAACTTTAAACTGGCAGTATAGAAAAGAAGCAATTTGATTTTGAAGCATTTGAGAAGCAGGCCGCAGGCCGATTGAAGAACGGAGATTCTTTATTAGGTAAGGATGGGGTATTGACTCCGCTATTAAAGGAGTTCCTGGAAGGGGGCTTTGGACGGGGAAATAGAAGCCCATATTGAAGAAGAAGGAGACGGTAACCGAAGGAACGGGAAAGGTCGTAAACAGATAAAGACCTCTATAGGAGCTGTAGATATTAACCCGCCCAGGGACAGAAATGGCACCTTCGAACCTGAATTAATTGCCAAGCGACATAAGACTTTAGGGGTAGATCTGGATCGGCAGATCATTGGGCTATATGCCCGCGGGGCCAGCTATAGTGATATCCGGGATCACCTGATGGACATGTACGGGCTGGAAGCGTCTACAGCCACCATTAGCCGTGTAACAGATAAAATCCTGCCCCTGGTCCAGGAATGGCGTAGCCGTCCATTGGAAAGGGTGTATCCCTTTGTATGGCTGGATGCTATTCATTACAAAGTTCGTCATGAAGGCCGGGTCATTAACCGCGCGGTATATTGCATTATAGGCCTTACCCAGGAAGGGTACAAAGAAACTATTAGGCATGTATATTGGCGAAAACGAAGGTGCTAAATTCTGGCTGCAGGTGCTTACTGACCTGCAAAACAGGGGACTGGAGGACATCTTTATTGCCTGTATTGATAACCTAACGGGCTTTGCAGAAGCAATAGAAAGCATCTTCCCTAAAACAGAAGTACACTCTGTATTGTTCACCAGATACGAAACTCTCAAAAGTATCTGTCCTATAAAGATGCAAAACCCTTTATGAAAGACTTGCAGGGTGTCTATAAAGCCACTACAATAGAACAAGCGGAGCGTAATCTTGATCTACTAGACGCAAACTGGAGACAACGCTATCCAAAGGTTATTGAATCCTGGCGCAAGAATTGGCCCAGACTGAGTAACTACTTCCAATACAACAAGGATGTTCGTCGGATCATGTATAACTACCAATATCATTGATGGATTCCATCGGCAACTACGGGCAGTTACTAAATTAAAAGGTGCCTTCCAATCTGAAGATGCCCTAATGAAACTACTGTTCCTGGTACAAGAGAATATTTGTGCTAAGTGAAATAAGCCTGTTCACAACTGGAACCAGACTTTAGCCCAATTATCTTTAGTGATAGATTAAAACTTAACCTTTAATCATTCTGACACACTTAATGTAATACTACCCTTGCTTTAACTACTGGCGTTACCCCTGAATTTAATACAGGCTGAGATTTCAATTGGAAAGTAATCTCCCCTGAAGTCGGCGTTAAACAATCGTAGAGAAAAATTGAAGCCATTTTTCTTTTTAAATAGCTGGCTCAATTTTAGAAATTATTTGCCTCGTAAAGCGCCTAAATTGAATCGCGGTAGCATTTACCAAATTCTTTTTATCCTTTATGTCAATAAGATATTGGCCTGAATATTTTGATATTATCGCATCATATCTTTCTTGTGTCGTTTCTTCTACCTTCCTTTCGGAAAGTTCCAATTTAATTTTATCCATGTACACCGTGGTAAGTGTTAGTACATCGAATACTTGATTTATAACTGATGCACCAAGCTTTTGAAGGTCGCTATCATCAATCAACAATTCGACCTTGGCATTGACATTAATGATTTCATAACCATAAGTCACTAGCCCATGTACTTTCTCCGATGCATCCTTCAACTCCTTTGAATTTTTCGGAATTGTGGCAAAGGAATTCGCCATTTGCACAAGTTGATGCACACTTCCCCCAAACTCAATCAGCGCTTCAATTTGTCGTGTTTTCAGATTAAGAATATGCTGATTATTTAAAGAAAGTCGAAACTTAAGCTCCTCGTTCTGCTTGTTAAAAACGGCCTCAATTTCCTTATTTCGGGCTACAAATTGCGATTTTGCCTCTTCTATTTCCTTGGTAATCTCTCTTATATCCTCTTTGGTAGCTTGGTTTTTCCCTTCTCTGTTGCATAAGACCGAATAAACAAAAGTAACAAACCGACTATCTGGAACGCTCCCAAAACGAAATATTGCCAAGTCATAATTGAAAATTTTCACCCAATATACTTAAAACGGTAATTTCTTCAAGCCCCCATCCATATCAAAGCCCTCCGCAAACCTGAAAGTGAATTGTTTGATATTAGGCTCAGACATAGTTCCAGTTGATCTTGTCGAATAAGAACTATCAGTCAATGTCACCGGAATCCACAAATCTGTATCAGCCTGAAGGTATATTTGCTTACTCGTCAACAAACCAGAAAGCCATTCTTGTTCAGCATCTGTAAGACGGCGGGTGTTTAATTTAATAGTGCGCTCTGAGGTTGTATTGATAATCTGCTCCACAACATTAAAGACATTATTCTTCATGGGCAGTATAATCACCATTGGAGTTAAACTTTTACTGGTTATGCTTCAGATGGGTTTTACTTACATTAAAAGTTTGTTCAGGTTGATATAACTGGACTGTATCATATCCACCCAATTTATTCAACCAAGCAATATTAACGGTGAATAGATAACACGAAAAACGGTTCATAATAGTAAGATTTCGTGACAGAAAGGGGCTGATATTGGTCGTTCTGAATATAAACATCAATCCTTTCAAGAGTACTAAAATCCACATCAGGCCACCTTTGTTTCATTCTTTTGGGGCTTAGATTTATACGGAAGGAATTATAATTTGCCACATCGGTTTCAGAAACAATGAGGCGTAACTGTTGCCAGATAGTGCATCCTTGTTCCAAAATATGTAAGAAGCTGATAAGCCTAATGAGTAATTTGATTGAAAGAAATAAAGCCCCTCATTGCTAAAATCATTAAGGTAAGTTCCGTTAGGTTTGGTGGTAAGAAATTTAATAGGCACCAAGTTATTAACGACGTAGTTGTTAGGATTATAGGATTTAAAGAGAATCAAATCAAACTTAGCATCAAACACAAACCTATCACCTGAAACGTCTAAGTAAGCACCATCCAGTTATTGTTCCGCTACATTAACTCTTTCTGTAACAGTGAGATGATACTTGAACAAAGATTTAGTAAAGTAATCGACCATATTCTCGTTATACCCTTTAAACTCTGTACGAGCATAATTCTCCTGTATACTTGAAAGATTGACGTAGGCTGCATTTGGGTAGCTTGCATTGGATACAGGTTGAGGGTGCTTAATATTGTTCCATCTTTCTTCAATTCTAATCTAAAATATATCACATTTTAATTATCTGAAGTGAATTGATAAATAATAGGATTGCCTGACGGGGTGTATAACGCTGGTTGTTTGGCTAATGAAATCATTAAGAGTTTCGGTATTTTTATTTTAAATATTGAATACCTATGAATGGAAAAAACGACACGCATCACACAGACGGACATCATTACCGGATACCATCACATCCTAGGGTTTTATCGGCGTTAGGCAGGTTAATTTATAATTTTTTAACTCTTGAAGGAAAGGTTGTGGCAATTCTGTACGAAGCAAACTACATGTCACTTTCTGAATCTAGGGCGCTTATGGCAGGGGGAAAGTTAGAAAAATGAAAGAACTAAGGGAGGCTTTAGTTCAACAAGGAATTCCTAGTAATCTTATAGAAATCCTAAATGAAGGAATTCTAGCATTTGATAACGTTACACAAGATGTAAGAAACGGATTTGCTCACGCTGTACTATTTTCAGCAGGGTATGACGATGAAGGAAATTATGTTCCGGGATTTGAAATTAAGGATGCCACGCGAACAAGAAAAAGTTTTAGAACACCAACTGAATTACATGTTGAGGCCAAAAGAATTGAAGATGCTGGAAACGCCCTTGGAATATTTAGGAAGGAGTATAAAAAGTATATCGAACTACAATCTACTAATCAAACAGCGTACTAATTACGGCTTCAATCAAATTTTCTTCTAAATCCTTTTCCAGCTGGTCAATCTCTTTTGTGAAGATGTTCATGAGCTTTAAGCCATGCTTGAACACATTCTGGGCCATAGCATAAGAAGCAGATTTTATTTGCTGTTCTTCGGTTAAGTCTTGAAGGGAGATTCTTTTCCGTAGTATTTCGCATTGTCTTCAGCTGGATGTTCTTTGTTTTAATCCATTCCTGAAAGACAGATGGATTATTAATTATCTCGTACCTCCCGGCGATTTACCTAACCAGCCGCTATGTAAAAGAGCTAATTCATTGATTATCTGCATAAACTGGTTCGAAAATATTCCACTACTGGGCACCAACGAAGTGAAACCCGCTCTATGAGCGGGTTTTCTTATTTCACGCAATTCAAGCCCACTCTACAAACGCCTCATTCGCATTCAATTACAGGTTCGATTCCGTTTCTCTTAATCCCGGAGAAGAATTAAATGAAGCGATGACTTAGCCCGGCGACTTTAATCGTCTTCACCCAAATGAGTATATTTGAATGACAACAGACATCACATGGGGGATCGAGCCAACTACGTCATCAAAACAGGTGAAAAACTGGATATATATTACAACAAATGGAGTGCTACCAGAATAGAGTCTGATCTCTATCTCGGGGAACATATTTTTTTAGATTTCGTACGCACGTGTGACGTTCACGAACAGTTGTTAGATCCGATATTCCTCGAAGCTTTCGTCATTGCCGACATGGAAAAGAAAATATTAGGTTACTGGTCATGGCATATGGAGACGGAGACCTCTGTTATTCGCTATTACAAATCTGCGCTTCAGGAGAAATGGCCTGACTGGCAAATAATCCATCTGCCCAATAACATGTATGACGCCGAGCCTTTATTGGGAATTGGCTATGTGGCGCAGCACCAACCTGTCAAGCCGGACGTGTTGGATTCCAATATGATCACACACGATCCAATTGACGACGAATGGGCGAATGGGCTGTTTATAATCAAAAACGAGGGAGAAATCCGTAGTAGCGTCCCATAACGCAACTGTCGAATCTGTAATTTGTTATGGCCAGGATGCGGTGTCAATATTGAAAGCCAGACCAGCCATACCACTGCCCAAGGAAGGAGAAACCCGTTCTTTAGACGATCTATTGATCGATGTTGATAACAAAGTCCTGATTTTGAACGCCAGCCAATTTGGGCTACACGAATATGCAGCGCGACAATGGCCTGACTATACATTCAAAATGGGAAAAATAGGATATCTAGCAATGTTAGAAACGGGTGGTATTAACACGGCAGGACTTGAAATGCCAAAACAAAAAGTAATAGACATTTTTAACCATATCATTAAACGCAAAGAAGCCGACGAGCCTTCCGGAATGTCGGATATCGGCCACGGGGCAATATATGTTACGTTTTACGATGTGGAACCCAACATTAAAACATTTCCTCCTCAGAACACCGTCTGGAAACCGGCCGCGCTTTCGCCTGATATATCCTTGGCAAAAACCACCGAATCCAAGCCGATATCTGGTAAGACATCATTTATTCAAAAATTTAGGCGATGGTGGACACGTCTTACCTAATTGTTTAAGGGATGGCAGTAAGGTACAGTAATACTATTTCGAACATGGTGTTAAGTAATTGATTATCTGCACAAACTGGCTCGAAAACATTCCGCTACTGGGCACAAGATAGAAATGAAGCACGCTCGTGAGAGCGGGCTTTGTTGTTTTATCTAAACGCTATTGATTTTACGCGCGTTCATTTTCATGCAATTACGGGTTCGATTTCGCTTTTCACCTATCCCCAAGTTCAAAGCCTAATAGCTTATTTTCAGGTCTTAGCGCTCTCCAATTGGATTTGTGAGCATATTCAATCCATACATTCTCCTAATGTCCTGCACTTCTGTATTTTGAATAGATTTTTCGCTTATATTGCGAAGTATTCCACGAAATGCGTTATCATAATGTGCCCGACGAGATGTGCAGTTAACTTTCAAAGTATATAATTGACAATAAAATGCTCCAAAGAATCGCGGTAGAAACTTTAACCTTGAGCGAAATCTCCGACCTATTTCAACAGTCAATTGAAATTGCTCTTCCAAAGTCCAAAGGCGCCATTGAAAATCAAGTAAAACGCTTGAAAAAGCTGCGTATAAGTCGACAAAAGTGGGTAAAAACATACGAAGAATTTAAGGGCGCGAAACTTAACTTCTACTGTGAAAAAGTACCAACTCAAGATTCTCCTATTGTCAGTATTGGAATGGTTCATAAAACCACCAGAGGACTAATTTTGATATCAGTCGATACCTCAAATGGCGGCGTCCCTACTACCGGTGCCTTAATGACAACTGGCTGGCAGAAATGGGTAAAAATATATACCGCCCATTTTTGCGAGAGATTCGCTGAGAGGATTCTTAAAATTGACACTCCAACTTTCCAATCGGGTTCTGAAGGAATTATGTTTTCCGATATGCTCGGCCCCGTTCGAGTTACAGACTCTCTCACTGATCATGTAAGCGAAATTGAATTTCAATTTAAGGAAGGGCAGGCTTATGGCTATCGTGATAGTAGTAGCAAAATCACCTATTTCAGAACAGTCTATTCAAATGATATGCTGAAACGGGATCGGCTTGAGTTCAAAAATGAATGGGAGCAACCGCTCGACGAGTTATACGACCTTTTTAAATGGAAATAAGTGTAAATCAATTCGAGATTAGAAAAGCGAGTGGAGCTTTGCAAGCAAAATATGTATTATATGACTCCACCTTTAAATCCTTAATAAACTTGAGTGCGGCGTTGGAGGTTAGGGTTGGCGAGTTTTTTTGCCTACGCCATTTTCTAAAAACGACTCAGTGATCGAAATACAATCAGTTAAAATCACGTTTTATCTATATCTATTTACCAATAAATCCCCATTAAATTCAATGAGTAAGGTTTCACGTTTTTATATGTATCACGTAATAGTTACACCAAAGTTGGATTCCGAACTACAAACTTTCAAGGATATGCTTGATCATATGCCAACAAATACTACTCCAATGAAGAAAGAGGGCGATGAATTTGACTTGAATGAAGCAATAAAAAAAAAACTAGAGGTATATATTCAGGAACCTTTTGTCTAGTACAAAAGGATGACCTGCCCCTAGAGCGAAATTGGGAGATCAGCCAAAAGATTTAAATCTAGATGACGATGAGGGATTGGGGCACTATACATCTTTCTTTTACGATTCATCAAATGGTATTATTTTAGTTCAATTGAATAGAAATGGAATTACAGCAAATGGTGTGGCAAAATATTTCAAAAGAAATTTCAAAAATGATATAAACAAGGTGCAATTTAATATTGTAATTAATCCATCCGAGATACGCAAGCTGCAACAAATGAGCGAGATTAGAAATGTTACTTTATCCGTTGCCAGAGTACAAGGAGGGGGAATATTGGCAAATGATGAAGTTGTACGCGCTGTAGGCGAATTGCGAGGAATTGCAGATAAAACTAATGCAGATACAATATCTATTACATTAGGCATGGGATACGCTCCTGGATCACTTAGAAGAAATGGAATATGGACGATGTTTAGAAATTTATTACGTGCAGATACTCATGGTGATATAAAAAAACTGGAAGTAACTGGAAGAGAGACTGATGAAGAAGCTCTTAAAGTGATAGATTTTATTACAAACAAAGTTGTTATTGAAGTAACTTTACCAAAAGCTAGATATTTTGATGTTAACTCAATTGATGGAATTATAAGACAGGCTATTGATAAGTACCGGATTATTAAGCCTGAAATTACATCAACTTACAAAGTAAAGAATGAGCCAGATGAGTAAAAAGAAATATTCGGCAAAGTATATAGTTGAAAAATTTTATCCTTCAGTAATTTCTATAATAGTTACTGTAGTTGCAATATGCTATAAGGATAAATTCAATAATACTGAAAAGATGATTGATCAAATGTGTGACAATGCGATATCTTTATCAGTCACTCTAGCTGGTTTCTTTCTGACTATCTTAACTCTTATTAAATCAATTACGTCAAGAAGAATGCGATTTGTGTTAGCAGGTGGAGGTACATCACTCTTGTACGGATATATTAAATCCGCAATTCAATGTAACATCCTACTTCTGCTTAGCTCATTTCTTGTAAAATACATAGAGCATAGAAAAGTCTTACTATTCTACATAAAAGGTTTAAACTATATAGACACAATCTACATTGCATTATTCATTTATACAATCCTAATAAGCGTTCGTTTTACGCAGTTGTTTATTTCGCTTTTAACTGATCCCGATAAAGCTAATGAGGTGCACGCCTCTGAAGCAATAGAAACTGAGGAAATGGAATAGAACCTTACTCTCCTTCTATTATTCCTCACTTATACCGAAAATCCATTAGTGTAGGATCTGGTCCAACATTTTTTTATGCTAATAGCCAAATCCGAATATCTAGCCTGTTCAAGAATATCAGAAAAAAGGTTATTATAAACATATGCAGAATATAGCTTTTCGGATTTATTCGTTAGCTGTATAATGTAATCGTTCGTTAAATTTTCGCTCATATTAAACTTCGGGCTAATAATTTTCTATATTCCGTCTGCATTCAATATACTTATCCATAAATCGAACTTTACTCATAGTTCTATTCTGCTGAAAAAGGCTTTGCTTTACCTCAATTGTTTTCGTTCGCAAATTTAAAAGCCGCTGGACAAAATATCCTAGGGTAGCTATAATAAGAACTACTTGTGGCCAATATGCGTCAAAAGGCTTTGGAGGCTAATTTCCTTTATTCTATTTTTATCATGTAATTTCTGGCTAGCCATTTAGCATGATGACAGCATGAAAATTCATCGTGCAATTAAGTCTACTCTTGAGCTCTTTGTGGAGGATCTGTAGTGTATGTTAAATATCCTGTACAACTCTGGCTTCTAATAACAATCATTTCGAGCTCACCTACATCAGAATCAGCCAGATTCTTAATATATGCGTCTTCTATCATCAATGTTCTATATCCTAAATTAATTTTTTGCCCTAAGATATCGGCTATTTCTGGCTGCGGATTTTGCAATCGTACTCGACCCGATTCGCCCCTTAGCATACCTTCCGGCAGAGCCTTTAAAATTAGTCCATTCGAAAAAGTAAATTCATCGTCTATTGACTTTTTTACCGACTGACCCTTAGATACTAATACTAAATTACGTAGTGTGCCTCTATGTTTTATGATGTCGTCATACTTAAAATCAGTAAAACGAACTTTAAAATGTTTTTCAACGGCTTTCGCGTCATTAAATACATCAAGATTATATTTTGCTGCATCCTTATATTCGGGATAACTTTGTCCGCCATGGCAATAGCTAAGTCCCCTGTAATGGGGATTTTCAAACTCTGTCCACCGAATAATCTAGTAAGCAATTCGAAAATATCTAATCCACTGGATACTCTATCAAACACCTCAGGTGTCATGGTTTTTATTTCAACGTTGACTGAGTGTTTTTGTATTTGAATGAAAATGATCAGTTCCATACATCGATATGATACCTCAATCCTTTGGACCTTATTTCCCCTAAAAATTCTTGCGTTCCCACCTCGCACCTCAAAATTATCATCAAATATGACTTCAAACGGCCCATCATAGATAGGAATTGATTCAAGTTGTATCTCTGACGAGAACTTCTCCTCCGGAAACGGCAAACCGGCCAAAACAAACGACAATGATTGTAGGTTTTCCTTGGGAATTACTAACTTACCTGAGCTATAACCATCAAAAAAGTTCCGCATTTTTTCAGCCAATTCGGAGTCTGCCAATACTGTCCAGTTGGAATTACCATCGATACTGCCATCCGCTCGTTTTATGGTTGCAACTACTGTTCGGTCACTTCTGGTTTCAATAACAGGATATGCGTCATTAAACTTACAATACCTCATAAAAGTATCACTAGACAACTTCCCATTTTGAAAATCTGCTATCGCGTTATCTTTTATTTCACTTTTCAGACCGTCGAAAAAGTCCTCTCCAGTCATATCTATGTAGTGAATGCCTTGCTTCGCCAGATGCGTGGCTTTGTGACTCGGAAGCCCCGGGGCAATCAAAAAGCACTCCCTGTGATGTCCATTCAATGATTCTAAAATCGAATCAAACATGTTATTTATGTGCGCATCTTCAAAAGATAGCCAATAAACAATATGTTATTGGAGATCATTTTAGACCTTACAAGCGACCAAATTGGATTTTCATTTGCCTTAAAGAATTCTCGATATTGGGAACTTGTGATAACCATAGATTCCGGGTCATCAATGTCCCCATGAATTTTATAAAGATGGGGTTTACCAGGGTTCAGATATTGTGTATGCACAGGCTTCGTAACAATTTCCATATTACCCCCGTAGGCATGTTCAAAACATTTGTCATAATTCGTAGTAATAATTGTATGTATCTGTGGTATTTTTGCGATAGTTTCATGAACGCTTCCTGGAGTAGGCGTAACGCTCCTGAAAATTCGTTGAATTTCCGAGAATAGGGGCTGTTGACTGTACTTAATTCGTACGTATTCTTCGGTTAAATCCAGTAGAGATGCTGTTTCTTCTATTTTTGTTTGTTCTTCTTTTGTAAGTGATTCATAAAGCATTTTTTTAGTTGCTTGCCGGATGGATAGCCTGAACCTAACGATAAGCCTGCCCCGGCCCACAGGACAACCTGCTCACTTCTTATTAGCTCATAAATCCGCGAAACCATATCTTTTTTACCCATAAAATTGTAGCCTTTCCACAACAGAACCAAAAAATCCTATTCACAATATGCACAGACGAAATCCTACACAAATAATTATAATTTAATCCGGTATGTATGTTTTTCAAATAGACTGTGAATTACTCCCAAATTCCACACCTTATTGTCACTAGGTGTATGAAATCTGGCTGATCTTTACCAAGTGCGATTGGCGAAATGGGTTACCTATGGAAACAGTAGCGTCGGATGAGGTCAAAAAACAGCTAATTGGCTGATAATCTGTAAAAATTGGTTCGAAAACATTCCGCTACTGGGCACCAAAAGAAGTGAAACCCGCTCGACGAGCGGGTTTTGTCGTTTCATACCTTTAATGCAAGTCTTCTAACTATATGATTATCAAAATTTAATGGTTCGATATCGCTAGTGGTTTTCAATCTTATACACGCGTTCAATCATAATTATAGAAGTAAATAACCTCCCAGCTACCGATCAGGATGATGTAAAAACTACTGAGTTTTTGGGCAAAAGTTTTGTCGCGAGATGGCTTGTCGTTATCTGTGAAAGGAACATACGTTGGTCCAGCAGCAGGAACGATTTCAATTGTTCGTAGCCCCGTTCATCAATACGAATATCCAAATTTATATTAGCTTATAAGGAAACTAAGCAGCACGCCCCATTTTCTAATAGAAATACCATTTATCTGCCATAATATCTCTATTTTGGTGTCTCAATCTGATAATTGTCTTTATGCGTAAATTCCCTATACTGATCCTGGTGGTCGTCCTCCTCTATGCTTGCAGTAAGATCGAAAAGGCACTGGACCTCCCTCCGGATGAATTTTCCGTAGAAGTTTTGCGAGAACCTGCCACCGCCTTCCTTTCCTGGGACGATGCTTCGGACCCCAGTGGAGATACCCTTACATTTTCCGTTGAGCTGGACGGGAGAACGCCGATTCACAATATCAGCCAAACTCGATATGTTATAACAGGTCTGGAACAGAACCAATTTTACCGTGGTAAAGTGGTAGCGACTAATAAAAAGGGGTTACAGCGCGCTGCTGAATTTGAAATCACTGCCTATCAGGAACAGTTGTTGGTAAGTGATCTTTATAGCGCTATAGGAAGCTACGATATTACCGGGCGACTTTCCTGGGAAAATCGCTGGATTAGTGTTGGAACGCCTGTAATTACTAATGATTCCGTATTAATCGTTCAGGAAAGTGATAAAGTTTCGGCTTTAAAATTATCTGATGGAAAGGTGATTTGGAAAAAAGGGTTTGGTGCCCTAAAGTATCGTAATCCAATTTGTCATGATGGAATAGTATACGTAGAGTATTACAACAGGTTATATGCTATAAGTACAATTGATGGATCTAATATCTGGAGCATTGATTGTAATAGCATGAGAGATCTTGCTATGGGTAATGGGATACTATACCTTTTAAACTCGGTTGGGCCCAATCGGCGTGAACTAAAAGCCATCAATCCGAAAACCGGTGCCATAAAATGGAGTACTATACCTGCTTCAGATGGTATTTTGTCCGCCATGGTGGCAAAAAATGGGGTGGTTTATCTGACATCAACCAACACCATGGATAAGCCGGGTTATTTGTATGCATATGATGCCATCACCGGTGGAGTAAAATGGCGCTATGAGTTTGTAGGCACATCCTTGCAGGTGGAGGAGTCCGGTGCTCCGGTTATTTTAAATGAAATGATTTACATTCCAGTTGAGCAAGGTTACGCTCTCCCCAGTAAGACTTTTATCCATGCCGTCAATATAAATAATGGTAAGCTGGTCTGGCAGAAGCCAATGGTAAATATATACCAACTGGACGAACTCGCAGTAGATACTACAGGCGTTTATGCTTGCGGAGACTATGCAATAGCCAAGCTTAATCCTGTCAATGGAGCTCTAATTTGGTCCCAATCCGGCGATTTCACAGGAAATATGACCTTAAGTAAAGATTATGTTTTCACTACCGTCGGTAGTCGTAAATATGTTAGCGCGTACAGCACGACAAGTGGTGATTTGAAAAGAAAAATCTCAGGTTTTTCAAATTGCTGGTATTCCCCTGTGGTTTATAAAGATGGTCAGGCATATTATCCTGCCAATAGTCCAATGAGTGTTAAGCATTAACGACGTCTATTTTATCGTACTTTCAGGAATCTGAAGTATTCACTTCTACCCAATTTCCGCTTCATTTCCACAAAGTACAACCTCCCGGCATGGCAGACATGCCAACATTGATCTTTTGATGTCTGCCGCTGTTGTCCATACCAGCAGTTTTACCCCTGCATTGTTATAAACGGTAATCGTAGTAGTGAGGTCGCCGTGGTTTTCATCTTCGATGTAAATATTTGCACTAACGGGATTGGGATACCGGCGGTGGTAAACTGATGATCAAGGTAAACTGTTCCGAATACATCCCGCTACCGTACACCAAGGACGTGCCCCCTCATAGAGCGGGTTTCACGTCGTCAATATTAATGCCCCTATATAGTTACATTTCGCGCTTAACTCCTTCGCAATCGCATGCTGTCTTTACCAGTATTTCTTCTTAAACCAGAATGCCAGATTGACTAACGCAATTGACGCAGGAACTTCTACCAGTGTTCTGCTGAAGGGCGGAAATAATAGTCAAGAATGGCGGCAAGTATCAGGAAAAGCCAGAATGTATCATGAACGAACGCGGCGATCCAAAATGGAAAACCCATCAGTCCAAATATAAGAGAATACACAAGGAAGGCGATCTGCAGTCGCTTCTCGGTAGATCGAAATCTGAATGTGTAGCTTAGTAACTTGACAAGCGTATAGGCTGAAAGGAAGAATAAGTAAAGAGGAAATTCGCCCACGGGGTATGACTGCCACACCATTGCCAATTGCTATCTTAGATGCATTAATTCATTGATTATCAAACCAAAATGGTTCGAAAACATTCCGCTACTGGGCACCTGAAAGAAAGGTCGGAGTTTTACTCCGGCCTTTTTCTTTAAGCACGTCCAGTCCTTTTCTTTCCTGCCATCAGTTCAAGTATAACATTCGGTTTTGGGTTCAAACTTTGTTTTTCTGAAAAATTAACTTTCTCCGGAAGACGAACCAACAATCTTCCTTTTTATAGTATATTCCTTATGTCTACCGCTAATCGTCTAAAACCGAAAATGCGAATGAAGTAGCCTACAAAAGGTCATTTTTTTGTACATAACTGATGAACAGAATGTAATATGAGTCAAGAACAAACGCCAGAGGAATCGCTCCAGGAAACCCTCAAACAATTTGATTTATATATGAGGGTTCCGGGAAATGCAATTCTCGCGGAAAAGATAAAAGATTTTTCGAAGGTCCAGAACCTTGAAGATACGCGAGATAGCTTAATTCCAGCTGCTAAAGGCCACTTCGAATCTATTGTTTGCATGGCCATCTTTGAAATTATATTTGACATATCTTTCCATATCCATTATTTCCGACGCCTTCCCTATAAAGTTATCAATTTTGTAAAGGCTAGTATCAAACAATATGACATAGCCTTCAGGATCCACCTTCGAGACCTTCTCCTTTTAATTGTTATTGATGGCCGAAGGTTTCAGGTTAAGGATGATTCATTTGATTTTCTAGTTAGTCAACTCAAATCAATGGATCTAACCTACACTACCCTGGACTTCCCATTTGGAATAGGATCTTTTGAATACTTTACTGGAAATAATTCAATTCAAGTTAATAGGGAATATTTTGAATCATGGTATGCCGTGAGAGGATTTTTGCAAACTAAGGAAGAGCAATACAAGCAATACATTATCGAAAACTATAGTCCTGAATTAATTAAAGTAATTGCCGAAACTTTAGCCGTAGAGGTAACTTTTCAGCCAAAGAAAAGAAAAGTGTTGGCGGAAGACTTCCTTGATTCAGACCTTTTGGAGTTAAAGCCAAATATTGGAGGCATTGGAATAAATTTCAATGAATTAATAAGCCGGTTTAAAAGTTGGCGCAAGAAATAACCGGTATGATTTAGATCTTTCAGTCAAAAAATGGTTAGATTGCTATAACCCTAAAACCTATATCATGGCAGGCAAATAGAATCACCGTCGCTAATCGACCCGTTTTTGAGGAAAAATTTAATCTTTTTATCGATTATTTCCGCTACTATATCCATTTTGCTGGAATGCTATCGGGCAAAGAATTGGAAAATCCTCTTTCGCTTGTAGACAAACTGCATTTCCAACTTTACCATAACAATGATCCGAAAGGATGGAGATATGTTAAGAATTATTATCGAAAAATAAAGATGACCGATAAGTATCTAAAGCGTTTCAGCAGTTATAAACCTGTAACGGACGTTTTCGATACGGCTATTGACCAACCAACAGTAAGGCTGCAAAGACAATATTTAATTAACCATGAGCCATCCATAGAGATTTTACTTAGCGAACTGAAGAAAGGGCTGGAAGAAAAATGATAAAAACAGCTGTAACTGAACTTAAGCATCAGTTGCACTGCGAGCATGGAGCAAATCCTTTTTGTTTTATGCTCAGATCATTGCTTCGGAACTTATAATGGCCCGCGACAATAAAAAGGAAACTCAAGATTTACTCAGTGAGATTTTTACTGATCGGTATGAACGATTTCCCTACCCCAGAGATATCAACTCAGAAAAAGCAAAAAAGCACATTTTAAATCACTTAACGGGGCCTCTAGGATCGAAGCAATTTATTCCTTCTATGATATGCCTAAACGAACATGGCTAATAGCCTTCAAGATAGAGAATTTGATAATGAAGGATGGTGATGTGTTTACTTACCACGAATCCAAAATATTTAATGGCAATCATCCTCATGCGAAAAACATGAGGGAACAGCTGACAACCGGATCATTTCTTTAAAGAACCTTATGCAATCTGTGAAGTCCAGATTGAAGCCGTAACCTATTTAACCGCTTATGCCAAAGCAATTAATTCTGCTAGAGAAACTGTTGCATATATCAACTCAATACTTAAAACCGCCTTATCATTCAATCACAGAAACTATATGTTTACTTCCGGACGGAAGAAACACTACGGCTACTACTTTCACGATTTAGGAGAACGGCCATTAGTATATTTAGATGAATTTAATCTTGACCGAGTTAATAATAATGCTGATCAAGTGTTTAAAAATAATCTTAGTGCAGCCAAGGATGAATTTCTGAAGTTAGACAGAATGTATCAGAATGCGCTTCAAAACAGATTACTTTCTGGTATCTGGAGATTTATCGAAGTACTACACAAGGGACTTGATGCAAACAAAAAGATGAGCATTATATCGGGAGCAATGTTGCTGGGGGAACAATCGTTTCGCAAACGAAGAATATATCTCTATTTACAAAATGCAATTCACCCCATTAATAGCAGCTATCAGTCTTTAGGCATTACTGCTAATGAGCAGTCACTTTACTTTCGCGGAGGGAAATCGTTCAGACTATTGGCGAAAAAGATCAACAGCGATTTCTTCAAACTTGCTCATAAAGAATTAGAAGCCAGACTCACTCCAAGTGCAATCCAGCAAACTCGCGCCTATTACTATTCAATCTTAGAAGAACTTTACGAGCAGAGAAATCTTGAAACTCACGGTACCGGGCAGATTAATTTGAGAGCCCATGTAAAATTGATGGAAACCATGCCGCATATTATTTATCGTTACAAATGGATCATATACGCCAATGCAAAAAGTTATCCTAGCATGACACTCCCAGATATCATTCAAAAAATACAACAAGAAGTGGAACGCAACTATGGGGAGTACGCGGCCTCTTAATCAACTTCGCATTTTATCTTCTTTGAGCTATCGATTGCTAGTTGCCTAAGCAGACTTTTATCACATATTTCCCGGAATTACTTTTGCCACTTTCTTACGACTTCTCC
The DNA here is from genome assembly GCF_023156195.1 of Chitinophaga sedimenti. GTDB lineage: Bacteria > Bacteroidota > Bacteroidia > Chitinophagales > Chitinophagaceae > Chitinophaga > Chitinophaga sedimenti. The sequence goes on along the minus strand of NZ_JAKUKA010000001.1, from coordinate 2,912,229 downwards.
ATGCATCATCTCGACGATGGTCTCGCAACTGTCCTTACAAATGGTGATACTAAAAGAGCCACCAGCAGACTGTCCAGTCAATTCTACTCGACAAGGTATCGTGCATAAAACAGATAAGAAGAGGATAGAAGCGATGCAGTAAATTGAGGAGTTTGCCCAAATGCAAAATGCGTAAACTCGCGGCATACGGCTGAAATTTTTGGTACTTACTTCTATTACTTTTTAGGGAAACACAGGGAACTGATTCATAGAATAGATGAATTGCTCACCGAAGAAACAAACTATGACACGGTATTAGGAAATGCGAAAAGGAACCTGCACAAAATCTCAGTACAGTAGATCGCACTATTCCGGGATATACCTAATTTAATAAACCAAAAATTTCAACGTAAGACAATAATAGAAAGTTTAATAATTGTAGAGCTCTTGTATTATTACTCATATGATTGAGCAGCTCATGCTAATAATTATTTTAGTACCTCTGATTTAGAAGTTATTTTTTCTTGTCCCTTTATCTTCGCGATTTTATTATTAAATAAAAATAAGCTAATCCAAAGAGAGAGTATAAATAATTGATATAATAATTTTCCCGAAAATCTATCAGCTGAATAAAATTCATGCAATAGAGTTATCAAAATCAAGATAAAAACAACGATGACCCAATATTCACCTCCAAGAGTGGGAATATTTAGAAAGCATAAAATAAAAAGCGGCTGCACGCCCCACATTGCAGCGATTTGGAAGACATTAGGCGATTTAAATCCATCTATATCAAGTTTTGCATCTATATTACCTATTTCTTCCGGACTTGTGTGATAGAGCTTTTCCAGAACCTTTCTTTGTGTATCCCGTTTATAATTATCTTTAAGAAAAATGACAAGAACTGTTAGTGCCAGGGAAGCAAATCCGCCAAAATAGGACCAAGCTACAGTGTGATCAAATACCATTAGAATCTATTATTATGCCAGGAACTTATTCTATTATGTTTATCATTCAGAATTTCACGCCAAAGGCTATACGTTTTCATTCCAGACTTATCAGACTCACTAGTAAAATTCTCTCTCGATGCGCCGGGTGCTACAAGTGGGGTAAAATAAGTATTAAAGTTACCCGCCACTGAACTAACTGAAGCCACGGCCAACAGGTTTAAATCAACGAGCTTTTCAAGCTGCATATCATAAGCGCCATTCAAATAACTTGATTTTATGAAATAAATATCGTTCTGCGGAATGGAATTATAGTTGACATCTATGATAAAATCATCATGTATTTTTTCGTTCATACTAGAAACATCGGGATCTGTTAATGCAGTTTCTATCCAACCATATATTAACAATACAGCCTTGAATAAACCAATTTCAATTGGCCCTTTACCTAATATTGCATCTCTAAAATTCCTGTCTAAATTATACTTGTCCGACAAAATGTATAGTTTCTCCTTTGATGCCCCTTTTGCTTCTTCTGTAAATGAATAAAGGTTCCGAAAGTCCGGAAACCGCAAGTGAAAATTATCATATAAAATCGTGGCAGCATTTTCCCTGCTCTGCTCGATATTTCCAGCTATTCTAATCTCCAAATGCTTTATTCGATGAGTAAATTGAAAAGACTCTTTATTCCCTCTTACTAAAAAAATTCATCATTACATGATATCTGTATTTTCAAATATACGTCTTTAATGAGACTATCAAGTCAAAACAGCCAGGAAAATTTGATGCTAGTTCATACCACTCCGGTAATCTCAGGTTTTTCAGATGTTTTATGCAAAACTGGGGTTGGGAGTTTTCTATTGGGTTGTTTTTTATTCAAAATAATAGTTATATTAAAATCTCCGTTTAACTAGAATCGAAGCATCCTACCTGCATCCAATATCGATAGAAAACCATCGTAAGCTATTTAAATGAACAAACAGTAACCATAGGATTTTCCAGAAAAGCGGGATAACATTAAGTCTATCCTTGCAATATCATTTGACGATTGGATTGTGCCCGATAAGCTTATTACTCGTCCCTTCGTAAGAAAATTCAATTAACTAATCGTTAATTTTAAAAGACGAATTTGTCAATATCTTAATCTGTTGATTATCTGCACAAACTGGTTCGAAAACCTCCCGCTACCGGGCACCAACGAAGTGAAACCCGCTCTATGAGCGGGTTTTCTGCTTTTATGTTATTTCACCCTTTAGATGTAAGCCGTGCCTATACAAACTCAAATTAGTTCGAAACGCAAAACTCATTTACTACTTTTTGGCACCGGTTTTTCAAATTGAGCTTGTAGAGCGTTTGGGAAATCCGTCAGTTCTATAATCCTATACTCAAATACCAACTTCTCTAATTCGCTGATAATGAAACTATCGAGTTTACTCGGAATATGGCCATTATAGCGCTCTGCTGTATCTTCGATAAATTGCTTTACCGTGCGTTGCCCCGTTGCATTTAGGAAGATTGTTTCCGGCCATGAATCCATAGTAATCATCCGCGGTGCATATGGATCAATTACTGTAATGGTACACTGATTAGCATCAAGCTCCATGAAGCGGGCTACCCTCACAAAATATTTGTCCTTATTGGCATAGGAGGCTAGTGCGTCCAGTGAATAGACCGCCGATTTGGATTTCTTTCTAAAAAAATTGAACATACTGCCGATATAAAAAAATTGTATAACAGTCTTACTAACTTTTATATTAGGATACGAAAGAGAAATAGCATTCCTCCAAAGTACCATCTTCAATGCCGACACAGCTTCGCTATTAAAATGATGATTAAACCTACATCCTTCCCCTCAGCTTCTTCTGATGAATCTTACCCCACTTCTCCATTGGAGCAGCCACTTCGTCCGTAGTTAAACAGTAATCGGTAATGGTGTATTCGATCCTGACAGGATAATCATCTATAACGGTTCTGTTGATCAGTAAGTTTTCTTCCAGGTGTTTTAGCTCTTTAGACAATACACGGTTGGTTATACCGGGAATAGAACCGGCAATGTCATTAAACCGCTTGTTGCCACTGTAAATGGAAAGGATGACCGGCAGTTTCCATTTTCCCCCAAGTACAAACATCGTGTCCTGTATGGCCTTAATCTTCTCTTTAAAATGTCGTTCGGTGTTTTTGTTTGTCATAGTAGTAAGTATCCTAAAGGATACAAGTATCAAATGTATACTCTTTAGCCAATATTTTTGAATCATAAACAGTATCAGGATATATGAAAACAATTTTATTACCGGTGCTTCATCAGGCATCGGCAAGGCAACCGCGAAGTTGTTCCAGGCGAAAGGCTGGAAGGTGATAGCGACCATGAGGACACCAGCATCCGAAACGGAGTTAACCGCACTTGAAAATGTATCGATTCTTCCTTTAGATGTAACAAACGATGCACAAATTCAATCAACGGTGCAAACCGCAATTTCCTCAGGCAACATTGATGTAGTCTTGAATAATGCCGGTCATGGCTTATTTGGACCTTTGGAAGCTGTTAGTGAGGAACAGGTATTAAGGCAGATTAACACCAATCTTTTGGGGCCGTTGAAAGTCATCCAGGCTTTTATACCGTATTTCAGGGAAAAGAAAGGTGGGTTGTTTATTAACACCACTTCTATGGCCGGACTTACGGGTTTTCCGTTAAGCAGTGTCTATAATTCTACTAAGTGGGCGTTAGAGGGTTTGAGCGAATGTTTAAGTATTGAGTTAGCAATGTTTGGTATAGGTGTTAAAACGGTATCGCCGGATGCAACGAAAACCAGTTTATTCACCTCTGCCGATACCGTTGCGCATCCTTTATACGATGGGGTGATAAAGAAGGTGCTCGGCCGCATACAGCAAACGGGAGAACCCATAGATATTGCGAAAGTTATTTTTGAGGCCGCAACTGACGGGAGGGACCAGCTGCGTTATCCTGCCGGTGGTGCAGCAAAACAGATTTATGCCAGGCGCCCGGAGATTGGGCCCGAAGCATCCAGGATCGAAACGACTAAATGGTTCCTGAATTTGTAACGTAGGAACGGTTCAGGATAAATTAGGGCTGACCAATACTGTTGCGTCGGCCCATTTTTATTCCAGTTCATCACCTTCCCGTTTATCAGACCCCGCTCGGGTGCTGCCAGCCTTCCAGGCCAATATTTTTCCAAAGTGGCGGAAATTAGAACTTTTAGGATTTTTGCACTAGTTTGCAGGTGTTTACAACGAGCGGGAATTGCCGGCAGATCAACCATACAATGAACATGAGCTCCTTTCTCAGGTAGCTGCGGGGAATGAACAGGCTTTCACCTACCTGTTCCATCAATGGCAGCCATTTCTCTCCACACACATCTACCGTATTACCGAATCCCGCGAGCTTACGGAAGAAATTGTACAGGATGCCTTCCTCAAAATCTGGCAAACCCGGGAAACGCTACCAGACGTCCGCAATTTCCGGAGCTACCTCATTGTGATATCCAAACACCAGGGCATTGAATGCCCTCCAGAAAATATCCCGGGAATTTCAGAACTGGGAGAAATGGGTAAAGGAAGATGCCGGCAAAGGCGACCAACACGATCCTGCCGCCCCATTTTACATCTTGCTGGATGAAGCCATCGATCAGCTTACCGAACGCCAGCGGCAGGTGTACCTGCTGCATCGGCACGAAAAGCTCACCTACCAACAGATCGCCGACCGGTTGAACATTGGTAAGGAGTCCGTTAAAACACATATAGAACTGGCCGTAAAGCATATTTCTACCCACCTGCGGAGCAGGATCGGGCTTTACGTTTCCCTGATTTCTCTTTTCTACTAAAAATATTTTCTTCCCTTCCCCCTTTTTGAAAAGCGGATTTGTCCTGTAAGTATCAATCAATTTCTATGGAACGGTTACAGGAGTTATTCCGGCTATATTATAACAAAACCGCAACCGAGGAACAAAAAATGGAATTTATGTTCCTGGTGCAGCATTCCCCGCCAGAAGAGTTAAGTCAGCTCATTGCCGAGCATGGCGAGCAATTGCAGGACACCGACGAGGTACTGGAGCCGCAACGGGCGGAAAAGCTGCTGGCCAACATTCTCGCTAAAGAAACCCCCGCTGTACGCCGGATCCCTATCCGAACCTGGTGGGCGGCCGCTGTTGTACTGCTAGCCATGGGCATAGGCGGTTATTTTTTGTTCTTCCGCGCACCGGCACGGCATTCCCTTGCCAGCCTGCCACAGGAGCAGCGGTTTAAAAATGATATTGCACCGGCACAGCAACAGGTGTTGCTCACCCTGCCCGACGGCACCATCACATCATTAGATAGCGTGCAAAACGGAACGCTCCGCCTCTCTGGCACCCAGGCCGTGAAGCAGGAAGGCTCGCTTTCCTACCAACCCACGGTTGACGGACACCGGCGTTCAACACCGTCACCACGCAAAAGGGCAGGATCTTTCACCTGCATCTGGCCGATGGCACGGAAGTTTGGTTGGACGCGCTTTCCTCCATCCGCTTCCCGGGCGCTTTTCCGAAAGGCGACAGGATCGTGGAAGTAAACGGCCAGGCGTATTTTGAAGTGGCCAAAAATCCCGCGCAGCCTTTTAAAGTAAAGAGCGGTAGGCAGGTGATAGAAGTCCTCGGTACACATTTCAATATAAATACCTATAACCGGGAAATGGTGCGGACTACGCTACTGGAGGGAAGCGTGAAAGTACAGGCTGACAAATCTGCCATTGTTATCCAACCGGGTCAACAGGCCGTGCTCTCTGCTGAATTGCGACTCAGTACGAATGCATCGCCGGACCTGGATGAAGTAATGGCATGGAAGAACGGGCGCTTCCAGTTCAATGGCAATACCATGGAAGAAATCATGGACGAGATTGCCCGTTGGTATGATATCAAAGTGGTATATAAAGACAAGATAAACGAAACTTTTGTGGCTGACATCAACCGGAATCTGCCCATCTCCAAATTACTTTCCCTGCTCGAAATGACTCACCAGATCAAGTTCGTGATCGATGGCGACCAGGTGACCGTTACAAAGTGGTAAAAAAACCAAAACCGCCCCGTTGCGACCGGGACGGCGTAGTTCAGTACCGAGAATAAACAATGCGACTCATTTATTACTTCACCAAACAGTGCAAAACTATGCATTTAGTAACTTCTGGCCAACCAGGATTCATCGGGAGCATTTTCCGCTTCGTAAGCTACCGTAGCGGATTCAGCCCACAAATTGCCCGGATTATGCGATTGACTGCCGTTTTATTGACCATTACATTTTTGCAGGTGGCCGCCAACAGCAATGGCCAGGCGATCACCATGTCCGTCAAAGACAGGCCATTGGAAAAGGTATTGACCGAAATCAAACGCCAGAGCGGATTCAGTTTCATCTATGGAAAAGAGCTGATCCGACAGGGCAGGAACGTGAGTATGAATGTACAGGGCGCGCCACTGGCCCAGGTACTGGAGGAAATATTCGAGCATCAGCCCCTGCGTTTTAAAATTGTTGATCAATATGTGGTGATCAGCCCGCGACTCGCTGCCGCAGTGCCCGTGGAGGCAGAACAGGCACCAATACTGCTCATACCCGTAAAAGGACGTGTGGTGGATGCCAAGGGCCAGCCCGTGGTGGCCACCATCCAGGTGAAAGGTTCACAGAATGGGACCTCCAGCAACAGCGATGGATATTTCGAGTTGAATAATGTAAGTGAAAATGCCGTGCTGGTGATCAGCGGCTTAACGATCGAAACGATGGAGGTGCGCGTGAATGGCAAAACGGATCTTTCTACCCTCACTGCCATTACTAAAGTGTCCGCCCTGAACGAAATCGTAGTCAACAAAGGTTATTATACGGAGAAGCAAAAGTTATCTACCGGTAATATTGTTACCATCACCTCGAAAGATATCGAAAAGCAACCCGTTGTAAACCCGTTGCTGGCTTTGCAGGGGAGGGCCACCGGCTTGCAGATCATTCAGAGTTCCGGTGTTGCCAATGGTACCGTCAGCGTTACCATCAGGGGCCGCTCCTCATTGAACAGTGCAGTGCAGAACAACCCGTTGTATGTGATCGATGGTGTGCCTTACCAGTCAGCGCTGCTGCAAGACCCGCTGGGCAATAACGGCATCTCCGGTATTACAGCGAATGGCGCGCAGGGCAATCCGCTGAATTACATCAACCCTAACGACATTGCCAGTATCGACATCCTGAAAGATGCGGATGCTACCGCTATATATGGCTCCCGTGGTGGTAATGGCGTGATACTGATCACGACTAAGAAAGGAAAACCCGGACAAATGTCGCTGGGCCTGAACGTAACACAGGGTTTCACACAGGCGCCGAAACCACTGGAGTTGATGAGTACACAACAATACCGGAGATGCGTCGCGAAGCCTTCAGGAATGATGGGCTGCCCGTCCCCGACATTGCCACTAATCCGAGTGACCCGAACTATGATGTAAATGGCACGTGGAGCCAAACGGAGAATCACGACTGGCAGAAGGAACTGATCGGGAATTTTGCGGCGTATACCAATCTCAATATGTCTTTTTCCGGCGGCAATGATCTCACGCAATACACGTTAAGAGGCACCTTCAACCGCCAGGGCAGCATGTTCCCGGGAGAGTACGACGACAAGCGCGGCGCCTTGAACTTCAACCTGGTTTCTTATTCAGCCAACAAAAAGCTGAAGATCGATTTTACAGGCAACTACCTGAAAAATACCAATTTAAACGCACAATTCGACGTATCGCCTTTTACATTGCGGGCGCCTAACGCACCGGCATCTTTTAAACCTGACGGCACGCTCAACTGGGGTGGCCCGAACTCCGACAATGCCAACAATCCCTATGCCTATACTGTCCGTTCATACGAGAACAAAACAGATAATCTGGTAATCAGCTTCCGGCCATCGTACCAGCTCATCAAAGGCCTGGTAGCATCTGCAAACATAGGTCTGACCAAGCTGGACGCAAACATTACGACCACGCAGCCGCAGTCGTCCTACTCGCCGTTATACCTGGCGCTGAGCCCTATTAATCCTAACCTGATACTGACGAAGAACCAACAAAAAACCTGGATCGCGGAGCCGCAACTGAACTATGACTTTTCGTTAATCGGCGTGAAAATGTCCGCATTGCTAGGTACCACCTTCCAGAAGTCGGACAACCAGGGAAATTATGTCGTAGGGATGAACTTTGTAAGCGATGCCCTCATCGGAAACATTGCGAATGCGGGTACGGTACAAACAGCCGATGGAGGTTCTTATCTATATAACTATAATGCGCTGTTCGGTCGTTTAAACGCCAACCTCGATGATAAATACATCATCAACCTGACCGGCAGAAGGGATGGTTCTTCTAAATTCGGTCCGGACCGGCAGTTTGGTAACTTTTATTCCGCTGCAATGGCCTGGATCTTTTCTTCCGAAAAATTTGCACAGGACCTCACGTTCCTGAGTCTTGGCAAGCTACGCGCCAGCTATGGCACCAGCGGTAACGACGGTATTAACAACTATGCGTATTACGACCTCTACTCCCGGCGCAGCAATACCTACCAGGGCGCCACGGGTTTTGCCCCCGGCGCATTGGCGAACCCGGATGTGGCATGGGAGAAAAATGCAAAGCTGGAATTCGGGCTGGACCTCGCTTTCTTCAACGACCGCATTTCCCTTTCGTCTGTGTATTACAACAATCGCAGCTCCAATCAGTTGCTGAGCTACCGCCTACCCTCCATGACGGGGTATTCAAGCATCCCGAACTATAACTTCCCGGCACTGGTAGAAAACTCCGGGTGGGAGTTTATCCTGAACACGAGCAACATCGCGAAAAAGGAGCTGCAGTGGAATACTTCTTTCAATATTTCCATCAACCGCAACAAGCTTATCAAATTTGATAATCTTGAAAACTCCAGCTACGCTTCTTCACTGGAAATAGGGCAGCCCGTAACCGGCAGGGCACTGGCATGGGTATATGCAGGCATCGATCCCAACACCGGTCTTTATACGGTACGAAAGCTCGATGGTACCACCGGTTCCGATGCGGGCAGTAATCTGTATGCAGGTCATCCCGTATATGAAACCACGAGGGTGCTTACACTGCCGAAGTTCTTTGGTGGTATAAACAATACGTTGCGGTATAAAGGCCTGCAGCTGGACATATTCCTGCAGTTCGTAAAACAAACCGGTCAGCAAAGCCTGCTGCAGGATGTTCCGGGTATATTCAATGTTGATGTATACTCTACCGGGTTTATTTCGAGCAATGTGCCGGTACAATTCCTGGACAGGTGGCAGAAGCCTGGCGACAAGGCCAGGTACCAGCGTTATTCGCAGTCGGCCGCCGGCAGAAACGCTTATAACAGCTGGTTGTACAGCGATGCTTCGTATGTTGATGCCTCTTTCATCCGCGCCAAAAACATCACATTATCTTACCAGCTGCCAGGCTGGCTGAAGGATAAAATGAAGCTGAAAAATGCCAGTATCAATCTGTCTGGTCAAAACCTGTTTACGATCACTTCTTATGAAGGCCGCGATCCGGAAACGCAGGCATTCTATATACTACCTCCGATGAAAGTATTTGTTGCAGGCTTACAAATCAACCTTTAATCTTAAGAACATGAAACGTAATACTTCCATATACCTCCTGATATTACTTGTGCTGTCGTTGGGCAGTTGCCGCAGCTTCGTTGAGTTGGATCCGCCCAAAGACAGGATGAACTATACGACCGCCTTTGCCACCAACTCTTCCGCGGCATCCGTATTGAATGGCTTATACATCCGTATTGCAGAAACCAGCAACGTATTGTCGGAACGGGCAACAATTTATATGGCTTTTTCGGCAGACGAGCTGAAGAACCTGAACCTGAACGCAGCCTCTTCTTATACCTTGCTGTACCAGCATACGCTTACGTCCAACAATGAGCTGTACTGGAACACCTCGTACACATTGATCTATCATTGTAATGCCGCGATCGAAGGTCTTGAAGCCAGCAATTCGCTGAACCCTGCCGTAAAAGGGCAATTGATCGGTGAAGCCAAATTCATGAGGGCCTTGCTGTACTATTACATGGTAAATACTTATGGAAAGGTACCGCTCTTGCTCACTACAGATTACCGGAAGAATATGGTTGCGGGCAGGGCCGAGGTAAGCGCGGTGTATGCGGCCATGATCAACGATCTGAAAGATGCGCAAACCAAGCTTAGTAAGGATTTTCTGAATGCAGACGCATTAACGCCCTACGCGCCCTCCAGCGCAGAAAGGGCACGGCCTACCTATTGGGCAGCCACAGCTTTGCTGGCCCGTATTTACCTGTACGACAAAAAATGGGCAGAGGCAGAATCAGCTGCATCCATCGTGATCGGTAATACGGCGATGTTCGCGCCTGTTCCTGTGGCTTCCGCTTTTCAGAAAAACACCAAAGAAGCCATCTACCAGATCCAGCCGGTAATGGCCGGTAATAACTCCCTGCTGGAGCCAAGGTTTTTGTGCTCACCACGTCTGTAGGTACGAGTTCCAATCCCGCTACGATCAGTCCTCAGCTGGATGCAGCATTCGAGCCTAACGACCTGAGAAAAACAAGCTGGATAGGTACTGCTACGATCGGCGGCGTGCAATACAGGTTCCCGTACAAATACAAGGCATACAATGCAGCAACGGCAGGCGCCAAAAATGAATATTTCACCTTCCTGCGTATCAGTGAGCAATACTTGATCCGTGCGGAAGCCGGGGCACAGCAAAACATGCTGGATGATGCCAGGTCCGACCTCAACGTTGTACGCGAACGTGCCGGCCTGGGCGTCACACCTGCCACTACCCAAACCGCCATCCTCGACGCTATCATGAAAGAGCGCCAGGTGGAACTGTTCTGCGAGCAGGGGCATCGCTGGTTCGATCTGAAACGAACCGGGAGGATCGATGCGGTGATGAGCGTTGTTGCACCTACAAAAGGCGGCACCTGGGAACCGTACAAAGCGCTAATGCCTGTTCCGGCTGCTGAGCGGGCTTTGAATAATCAACTCGATCAAAATGATCTTTACAACTAATACTGGTGATGACAAGAATATATTGCACGATATTATGTACACTGTACGGATTGCAGCTCTTTGCGCAATCGTCTTTCCAGGTGAACGGGCAATTCAGGAATGCAGCCCGTGTGAAAGTGTTCCTCACGTCGGATGACCGGGCCTTTAACGATAGTACCGTTACAGACGGCAACGGTCATTTTACGCTTAAAGGAAAACTGGCAGAGCCGCGCCGTGTATACCTGAAGTTTGAAGGGCATACGGGCAGCTATGAGTTCTTTGCAGAGAACTCAAATATCACACTTCGCGGCGATGCAAACGATCTTACCCAAACCGAAACCGGCGGATCGCGCGAGCATACACTGTTCAAGGAAATAAAACAGCAGGAAAAGCTGGCGAATGATTACCTGGTATCGCTGCAACAGCCTCAATTGGATGAGGCCAAAGCCAGGAAGGATACGGCCGCGATGATCGAAATAGCCACCAAATCATCGTTCAAATGGCTGGACTCAATGAACAACGTGCGGGCCAGTTTCATCCGGAAACATCCCGGCAGCGCCGTATCGCTGTTACAAATGACTTACCTGATAAGCGCAAAGCCGGCTGGCACAATGGACTCCCTGATGCGCCTGATCGAACAAACACCCGCCGGGAAATATCCCTACGCCCTAAAGATCCGCACGGTGATCAACAACCGCATGCGTGTGCAAACCGGGACTATGGCGCCGGACTTTTCACAGCCTGATATCAATGGGAAAAGTGTTTCACTGTCGGACCTGCGCGGACAATACGTTTTTATCGATTTTTGGGCAAGCTGGTGCCTGCCCTGCAGAGCAGAGAACCCGAACGTATTGAAAGCGTATAACCGGTTCAAAGACCAAAACTTTACCGTGATGGCGGTAACCCTGGACAATAACAGGGAAGCCTGGCTGAAGGCCATAAAGAAGATCAGCTACCCTGGATGCAGCTGGGTGACCTGAACGCATCCGGTAACGCTGCCGCGAAGCTGTATGGCGTCGTCGCCATCCCAAGTAATTTCCTCGTCAACCCCGAGGGCAAGATCATCGCGCAAAATTTGAGAGGCGCCGCATTGGAGGAAACTTTAGAGAAACATCTTGGGCAAACATCTTACCAGGTAAAAGGACAATTTGAAAACGCGGCACATCTCAAAGTATACCTGAAACCGGGAAACAGTTCCTCCCGCGATAGCGCCATCGCTGATGACGCCGGCCGGTTTGTTTTCCAGGGTACTGTGGCAGAACCCGGACTGTTTGAATTGGCCTTTGCAGGCCGCAGGGGATTTTATTCTTTTATGGTAGAGAACACAGTAATTACGCTAAGTGGGAATGCAGACAGCGTGTATCTTGCCACCGCTACGGGGTCCCGTGAACATTTATTGTTGACGGAACAGCGAAAAGAAGTGGAGCTGATCGGACATTATATGATGGAGCTCCAGAAGCCTTACCATGAAGCCAAACTGCGTAACGATACCGCTGCCATGAATGCCACCGTGATCAACTCCAATATGAAATGGAAAGATTCATTGGGGAATTACCAGGTCCGTTTCATTTCCAGGCACCCTAACAGCATGGCCGCCGTCATGAGCGTAGCGCCACTGCTCAACATGATGCCGGTCGCCAGGGTAGACAGCGTGATGCGTTTGATCGAGCAAACGCCTGCCGGAAAATATACTGCTGCAACAAAGGTTCGCGCGCTGATCGATACAAGGCTGAGCAGGCAAACGGGCACCATGGCGCCGGATTTTTCGCAACCAGATACCCTGAATCGACCGGTAACCCTCTCCAGCCTCCGTGGGAAATTCGTATTTATCGACTTCTGGGCGAGCTGGTGTGCGCCTTGCAGGGCGGAAAACCCAAACGTACTGAAAGCCTTCAATAAGTTCAAAGATAAAAACTTCACGGTGCTCGCTATTTCTTTGGATAAAAACAGGAACGCGTGGATCCGTGCGATCCATGAAGACGCACTGCCCTGGATGCAGCTGAGCGATCTGGCAGGTTTCGATAATGCAGCCGGACAGTTGTATTCAGTAACGTCCATCCCGAGTAATTTTCTCGTGAACCCGGAAGGTAAGATCATTGCGCAGAATCTGAGGGGGCCTTTACTGGAGGAGATGTTGGAGAAGTATGTGAAGTGATGTGGGCCGGAAAGTATTTGAGGTGACCGTTTCATTAACCGGCGATTTGGAATAGTTTGTAATCAGCCGGCTTGACCGGATGCAGATATTTCATCACAGGGCCCGCTCAACGAGCGGGCCTCTCTATTGTATCTAAACCTCCAATTACAGCCACGTAAATGGATCTCCCGAAGCCACATGTGTAACTTTAATGCCTAGTAATTTGGGCCGTACCCATTCCGCAAAGTATTCCATCCCCGCCTCTTCACTTACACTATGCCCCAACACGATCACGCCTTTCTTTTGGCCCAACAGGTTGGCATCGCGGATATACTCCGCCGTTTCCCATTCAGACAATTCACCGACTATCAACACGTCCGGGTTTTCCGTTTCAGCCGCAGTTACCTGCCGTTGCCCGCCCCAGGCGCCGGGTAGTAAAGCAATGCGCGCACACGGCTGGTGCAGGTCGCCAATCACCCGCACATGCGCAATACCCAACGACGTTTTGAGGTGCTGTGCCAGTTGCTTTAAAGACACTGCCGGTATCGTAAGCGACAGTTGCCCTGTTTTATAATAACGCTCCCAGCCCGCTTTTTTGCCACACCGTAGATCACGGCGTCGGGTTTTAAAGCGTGGCAGTAATCATGAAAGCGCCAGATAGCTATCTTGTGTTTGTCGAGCAATGCCAGCTTTTGCCGGAGCACATCATTTTCCTTTACCCAATCTTTATCGTCTTTATGGTTGTAGAAAGAAGGTTCATGGGCGATGATGAAGTTAGCATTCCGTTTAATTGCTTCCTGTATGACCGTGATCGTAGGAAACATAGTCGTAATGATGCCGGTGACGATTTGAGATGGCTGCCCGCTTTTAAGGGTATCGACCGTATCTTTGATCGGTGACAGGTTGCCTTCTTTCAATACCAGGTCTATCACCTCCTGAACCGTCAGCTGCACCGGCTGCCAGCCAAGCAGGGCTAATCCTGCCGCGGCTTTGCTGAGATTGCCAATGAATCTTCTTCGTGGAATGTTATGATGGGGAATGTTCATATGGGTTTATTGTACTCGTAAGTTAATTCATTAAATTTACGTTATGGCAACAGCAAAAAACGGCGAAGAAATAAAGTTTTTACAACAGACAAACAGTTTGAATCCTGGTTAAAGAAGAACCAGGACGTGTCAGGCATTTGGCTGCAACTGTATAAGAAAGATTCAGGTGTCAAATCGCTGGACCGTTCCGGCGCGCTCGATGTCGCGCTCTGCTATGGATGGATTGACGGACAGGCCCAAAAACACGACGACGAATCCTACCTTCAACGCTTTTGCCCGCGGCGTCCCAAAAGCCTTTGGTCGAAGGTCAATATCGACCATGTAACGCGACTGATCGAAGCCGGAAGGATGCAACCTGCCGGACATAAAGCCATCGAGGAAGCCAAAGCAGACGGCCGCTGGGCAGCTGCCTACGACCCGCCCTCCAGCAGCGAAACGCCTGAGGATTTCATCAACCTGTTGAAAAAGAACAAGGCTGCCTACGCCTTCTTCAAAACCCTGAACAAAACCAACCTTTTCGCTATCAACTGGCGTTTACAAACGGCGAAGAAGCCGGAGACCCTCCAGAAGCGCATGCACACAATTATTGCAAAGCTCGAAAAAGGGGAGAAGTTTCACTGAGTGTTATATGCAAACTGAAAGCGCCGGCAAAACGGCCTTACTTTAAACACGCATTAGTTCAACACCTCCTTTCCACCATATATCTTATTGTCGATATTGAGATACAGTTTATTATCCATCCCAAACCTGCACCACGTCTTAAAGTAATTGGCCCCATTAAACTTGTTCATGTCCACCTCGCCCTCCGGGAGTTTAAACCTGACAGCCGAAAAGCTAAGCGGATTGCCGGCCTGGGAAGTCACGAAACCGCCTGGCCCCCATGCAACATAACGCCCGGAATTGCTTCCCGCAAAAGGCAGCAGGTTGCCTGCCGGCGTATAACTAACACCACCATCTTTAGTGAAATAAACAGCATTGTCCCGCGCCGGATAATAGACATACGCGCCAAACGGATCGTAGAAGAAACCAGTAGCTCCCCTGGCGGCGGTCACCAGTGGCACCTGGCTTAAACTGGGATCGTAGTTACCCGCCCTGCCTGTCAGTTTTTCGAAGCTGGTGCTGCCCAATGGCGCCTTTGTCCAGCTATAGTTCGTGTAAGCACCGCCTACGCCACCAAAGCCCATTACGAAGTAAACATGTACTTCTCCTTTCAGCTCGGTAAAATGTACCGGTTCGGCCGACAGGAAATTCCGTAGGTTTAAAGGATCGTTTACCGTGATAGTGCTTGTTTGCCAGGTGGCCCCACCGTCTTTGGAAATACTCGCATCTACATTTTGAATAGAATAGATATTGCCGTTGGAAGCTACAAATACACCGTCGGATACTTTGCCGGTATGTTTCCATTGCCCGTTTTCAAGCACCATCAGCGAAGGGTAGGCAGGGTTAAGTACGGCCCCCGCCGTACTGCCTACCGGCGTGGCATGGCGCACGACGCAAAATATCTTTCCATTGCTTTGCGGCGCCATACACAGTACCTGGTTTTCGAAAGATTGTGGTGCACCGATGGCTGTGTATTTTCCTGCTGCATCCAAAGCATAAAGTCCTTTACTTAGTAAGCCATTAGCAGCAGATATGATACCCGCCTGCGTTGCCGGATGTTCATGCCACTAAATCCCGCATAAGGAATGGGCAAGGCCTGTTTCTGCCAGGTATTACCATCCAGTTTATAGATAGCAGCAGCCTGCTTCCTATTTTCATAATCGTAACCGAAGTTGGTGGCGCCGGCGTACAATACGCCCTGCGCATCGGTGGCGAATCGTTCAAATTTTTCAAAGGAATTTAATCCGGCGGACTGGAAGGAAACGGAGCGGCTGCTCATATTCAGGGTGTTGACAAGCGCCAAGCCGGTAGCGCCCTGAATATAGACGCTACCAGTAAAGTCATGGCTGATGGGGCTATAAATATCTACATATCCTGCATTGCTATAGTTAATAGTGATAGTAACATCTGTCCAGGTTTTACCGGCATCTGAAGACTGATAAAATTTTCCTCCGCCGAGGTAGGAAATCATCTTGCCGTCGGGGTGGACTAAAAAGCCAACGGTAACGTTGCCGGCGTAATTAAAGCGGTTTTGGGGAATGTCGGTGGCGGTCCAGGTCTTACCGTCATCGGTGCTTTTATACACCTTCGCATTAGAAGAACCTGTGTAAAAATTGCCGTCCATGCCTAATACCACCTTCGGGTAATTGAAGCCGCTGAGTGCAACGGTTTCAGGGCTCCCGGAGCCGGTGTAACGTTTGAGGGTGTTGGAGTGGTCAAAGTAAACAACAACACCGGCGTCGGACACTGCAGCGCCGGCTGCCTGGAATTCCCCAAGCTTTTCCCATTTGGTACCATTACCTGCATAAGTCTGCCGCCTGTTGTTTTCATCGATAACCGTAACGATAAAGGCATTGCCCTTACGATTACACGCAAAGTAGGTAATGATGGCCGCCGATGTCGTGGCCGGGCCTATTTGCGTAAAATTGACCGTAGGTGTATTGCCGGGCGTGTCGCCTTCGTTTGTCTTTTTACCGCAAGATGCCAGTATAATAAAGTATAACAGTAATAGGGTATATCGTTTCATGAAGATAAGTTATCGTGTAAATCGGTTATTGAATCCCTGAAAAGCCTAGACCTTTGCAATCGCTGCAGGTGCTCTGTCCAACCACATCCCGGGTGGTGGTAGTGGTCACCTGGTTATAGATCATTTTATCAGTATGCTCGGAGGTAACGCGGTTAACCGTGGCCATTATACCCGTGTTTTTGCACCGGGCGCAGGCGGTCGAGGAAACGACTTCGATACCCGCGGGTACAAATTCCCATGCGTCTTCTTCTTTTGTGATGCGCTCATAGTTACCCTTCCTGTCTTTCACATATTTAATAACCGACCATTTTTTAGTGGTTTGATTTTGTCCCAGGACCACATAAAGGCCATGATAGTTTTTTATCAGCACGTTAAAGGGAACGGAATTAAGGCGGGGCCTGTTTAGTTTAGCCATATAGGCGGCGGATGGCTGGATGAAATTAGGGTTAACGAGGGATAGTTGACCGTCTCTCAGCGTCCAGGACAGCAGGGCTTCGGGTGGATTGATAAATTCGCTCCAGACGTTGGGCAGCATCATGACCTTACCGGCCGGTTCCGATACCAGCAGTTGATAATTGTACGCGTTGCGGTTGCCCCAGGAGTCGTTCCATAAAACGCCTTTGATGTCCAGCTTCACACTATCGCGTATCGCCAGCTCGCTGCCGGTCCATTCTTCCTTGCACAGGAGGGAGGTTTGAGCATTAAGGGTATAGAAGTAGTTGCCCCATGCGGCGCACCAGTAGCCCAAAGCTCCTTTTAAGGAAAGCGTCTGGTCGTACACCACCTCGCCATTCTCCATATTTACGATCACTTTCCGGATAATATTGTCGGATCCGCTACCGGTTTTACGTTCTTGTCCCATACCGTATTTGCCCGCATAGCAGTAGATCGGTACCGGCGGGGTAAACTTATGGAGTATCCCGTCCGCAGGCCGAAGGGTGGTATAATGCCCCATATTGTTCCACATCAGCAGGTTGTCGTTATCCAGAAAACCCCGGAAGGTTTGATCCAGGAGTCAGCGACGTCAAATTCCTGGCCTCTGGGAAACGTGCGCAGGGTTTGCACAACTTCGCCGGTAGCCGGGTTTACAATACTGAAGGCGCTTGCCGTCATCCTGGGGTAGGCCAGTGCCTTTACTTTTTTAAAATGAAGCCCGGTAGCGGTAAGCAGGTTGCCGTTGGCCATTTTAGCGAGGATGAAGTATTTATCCGGCCACTGCACCTTTTTAGTCATGTCCCTCGCATTCGGGTAATACCGGGACATATATTTCCTGTACCGCGACCAGTTGCCATCTCCTTTAAATCCATCGTAGTTTACGCTGTTGCCGTATACGCTGTTTAAATCGGGCGACAATGCCACGCCGGAATGCGCCAGGCTGATCGTGGACTGTTTTTGCCAGGTATAGTTGTCCAGGTTCAGGAACATGCCCCATTTATCCCGGTTGTCGTCTGTTTCGTAAATACAGAGCGCTTTTCCATCGGGCGATAATCGGTAATAGGGAGTAGTGTTGGTGATAACGAGCCGCCCGCTCTGCGGCTGGGCAGTGAGCGGAAGACAAGAAATAATAGTCAGGGCAAATAGTAGTGCTGCTTTCATCTGTTTCAAAGGTTGGGATATTGATCCGCCTTAAAGTTGCCAAGAATGGGGCTTATGGCATAAAAAGGGGAGTCCAGCCTTGTCCAGTTTGTACTACCTGGAAGGGTAATAGTGTTGATATACAGTAAGTTAGAATTTAGACTGACCCGGTTTTTTTGCTGGTCAGTTCTTCTTTAAATGCCTGCGGTGTGGTGCCGGTCAGTTTCTTAAAAACAGAAAAGAAGGATGCTTTTGAGTTGAATCCGGACATTTGTCCAATAGATTCTATTTTATAATGTTGATGCTCCGGCGAGGCAAACAGCCGCTGGGCTTCCGCTACCCGGTACTGGTTCATCATCTCAAAAAAGTCATTTTCAGTTGTTTATTGATGATGAACGACAGCGAGGCCGGACTGATATCGAGCATGGCTGCCACGTCATGTAATTTCAGGCCGGGCTTGGTAAAGATTTTTTCCTCGTCGAACAGGCGGAGCAACTTGGTTTTCTGCTCTGCGATAAATTCTTCTTTATAAACGGGCTGGCTACCGGCGTTTTCCTGTTCTGCTACAAAACTGTTGACCGGTTCGGCAAGCTGCGTGAAAGCCCGGTAGTCGACCTGGTTGTATATTACATGGTAAGCGGAGCCTTTGTAGATCATGAAGCCATAAATAAGCAGCGCGCAGGCCGGGGCTGCGATCAGATCTGAATAGATATGTGCGCTGCCGGTCAGTATTACAGGCAACGCAAAAGCCAGCAACAGGGATATATTGATGGTGATAATGCAAGCCAATAAAGACTTCTGCCATTTTATGGCGTTTTCAACATGGGGTATTTCCAGTTCTGCGGCGCCTTTTGAATACCGTTTCACATCCCGCCAGGCTGCAACCAGGTACACGCATACGTGTAAAAGCAAGAACAGGTTAATCAGGTTGATATATACACTTTCACCGGACAGCACCTCGTTAAGCAACGCTATTTGTTCTTTTTCGGGTATCGCTATATAATAAACAGCACTGGCGAAAACCAGGAACGCAGGTACGAAATGAGCGATGCTTCGGATAGGCGCTTTTCCCTCTTTCCCTTGCATGAAATGAAGGTAGGTCAGTAACACAGGGCCAAAAGTAAGATTGAACCCAATGCTTACCGGCCCCAGAAACAGGAATTGATGCTGCCTGAAAATAATGAAAGCGATATTGGTAAGAATGGTGGTTGCCGGGTATAACAAGAGCAAGCCCAGGAAAATATTGGCCTTCACATTGTTTCTCCTGAAAAAGAGAACAGCGGCTATACTCAGCAACACCACGGTTGCCAGCAAATTCAATTGCAGGATAAATATATTAGAATGCTCGCCCATGCCAAATCAAAGTTAATAAGACAGGTTGAATTAATAGCAGCTATTTCATGCTAGAACGGCCCCGGCTTGAGGATGGAGGTTGCGTTTGAATGCGTCCCGGGCATGGTGCCACGTTTATCCTTTTCCGGTACTGCTTTATTCGTCCATCTGTCATACCAGTCAGGGGTCAGATCGGCGGGCTGGTCATCGCCGGTTTCCTTTTTCCAGGTTGCCAATATGTTGGCCAGTTGTTGCTGCTGCGACTTGTATTCTTTTTTCCATAAAGATTGACCAGTTGATCTTTATCCCTTGGATAGTCGTACAATTCATATTGCGGCTGGGGGTAATAAAGATCAGGGACTGCAACGGTGTTGCTTTACCGGCCTGGTAATGGTTTTTCAACGCTGTACCGGCGGCTCCGCCCATAATGTCAGTTGCGCCCACATTACTCTGTTCGGGCAGGCCGTTCTCGATATACACGAACTGGTCTGTCCGCACCATCCGCTCATACGCCCGGAAGCTGTGCCAGTTATGTTCGGCAAATACATAGTTCCTGAATTTGGCCGTTGGGGCGGCTAACAGCTTTTTGAAGCTTTTACCCTGTATAGTGGGAGAGCCGGATATTCCTGCAAGCTCCAGGATCGTTGGTGCAATATCTATCACACTTACCAAACTGGAAGAAACTTCGTTGCGCGCCTTTAAACCGGCAGGCCAGTGAATAACGAGCGGTGTTTTAATGCCCTCGTCATACATACGGGTTTTATTCCTGGGGAAAGGCCGGCCATTATCCGCCATTATAATGATTAATGTATTGTCAAGTACCCCCTGCGTCTTCAGTTCATCCACCACTTTGCCAACATAATGGTCAAAACGGCTTACTTCTTCGTAGTAACGGACAAAGTCATTGCGTGTAGTCTTCGTGTCTACCAGGTTAGCAGGCACTTTCACGTCGCGTTCCGAATACTTGATCGGTTTGTGGGCGCTGTCCCAGCCACGATGGGCATCCTGCGCGGCAAACCACATGAAAAACGGCTTGTCTTTAGGGCGTTGCTGTATATAATCGACCCACAACTCTTCACCACCGGGACCACCGCCCTCGGCGTGTGAGCCGCCGACCCTGTCAAACGCATTAAGAAAAACGCCATCGGGTTTCACGCCCGATGATCCCAAATGCCATTTACCCGCCTGTGCCGTGTAATATCCGCCATCTTTCAGCAACTTGGGAAAGGCGATTTGTCCCGCCGGAATAGCACTGTGCAATTCGGCGGCGCCAGTGTTATGCGGGTACCTGCCGGTTAATATACTTACCCTGCTGGGGCTGCAGGAGCTTGTTGTAAGGTAGGCGTTGGTAAACCGGAGGCCATTTTTCGCGAGTTGATCAATCGCTGGTGTTTTGACCACCGGGTGTCCCATGCAGCCGAGGTCATTGTAGGAAACATCATCTGCTATAAATATGATAACATTCGGTTGCTTCGTTTGCGCGTGCAGCTTGCCCGCGGCAGCAAGCAGATAAACCGGCAGGATAGCCATGCAGGTGATGGCCTGCTTCAATAAATACTTCATAACGTGGATTGATCCGCTAAAAATAGTAAAATAAACGAAGGGTAGCGGCCATTTCTTGCTAGCAGGATAATTATTGTAAAATGAGCTTCACCTGTTAATCCGCACCGTTTGTAAAAGAGGTAGGATGTGCAGCCCGGTAAGCGTCGATGCGCTGCTTTACATTTTCTCTTACATTCAGGTAAAAGAGGTTAAGGTCGAACAGGTGCAGGTTGCCTATGGCTTCTGCAAATCTTCCAATGCCTGGCAAGCCTAAACTCAGTTCGTTATACCCCTTTACCCATACTACATGATATTTTTCGTGAACGCGTATACGGATGTCGCTGTTCACCTTCTTTTTCAGGTGTTTGTCGGGCGCACCTTTATAAGCAGATTTATCCGACCATTCGTTGCCTGGCAGCCAGGTAAGAGGGTTTATACATAGCGCCCCTTCCGCCGTGGCCTTATCACTTTTACTGATAAACTTGTTTTCGTACGTGCGCCACGTTAACACACAGCCCGTTTGGGTAGGCGAGGTGCCGGGCGGAATATGTTTGAAGTCATTTTCACCTACCCGCCAGCCCACAAGGTAGGCGCATACCAATTGCTTTTGCAGCGGCCTGCCGTCGAAAAATTCCTGCAGTAAGCGGATGCCGTGCATGGCTCCCCGGCTGTGCGCGGCAATAATGATGGGCCGTCCATGGTTGTAGTGTTTCAGGTAATATTGAAAAGCAGCCTTAAGATCGCTGTAAGCCGTGTCAAACGCGCTGGCCGCCGCCTGGTCCTGCTGGAAAAAAGCTTTCAGGTGGGCCTGGCGGTAATAGGGCGCAAATACCCGGGTATGCGCGTTAAAAATGGTTGCCTGTAATTTGATGATCTGCCGTTCGGTCAGTTCGTTCAGCTCCGGGTCGTCAATATCGGCGATCAGCGGCGCCTTGCGAAAATGTTGCACAAAGCTGGTAGGGTGGAGGAAGAATACGTCCACCGCCGTATCACGGACTTCTCCTTTCAGGAACTGTGGTACGCTGTCAGACGCATCCACCCTCCAGGGATGGGCAGCCCAGTAATTCAGGTTGTTATAATCGGGCGTACGTTGCGCCTGGACAAGTTGAGCGAGCAATAAAAGGAAAGCCGTCAGGTACTTCATGAAGTCAGCTGTTTATGGATATTTACGTGGCAATTATCGTGCAGGGATTACCGGTAATGCTGGGAAAAGTAGTGAAATACCGCTATTTTAGGCTGGAGATGAACATTCTAATCAGGTACCCGGCAGAAAAGGCACTCCAGGCATTGGGGGTATATTATATATTTACCACGCAAAAAGCCGGGGAGCGCTTCCAGTATCAAACGTTTCCGGCTACGAATCTTTGTTTGTCCATTTATAGGGAAAATGAGGTGCTGAAGAAGGTTTCGCAGACGCAAAACAATTGTGTGGTGAAACCCGGCGGCAAAGTGCAAAGCAGGTTATGGGGATTTCATAAGCAGTCGTTCGATGTGGTGGTTGAAGGACAAATGGACCAGGTGTGCATCATCTTTCAGGCTGGCGGACTCCGGAAGTTCACCCGCATTCCCTACGCGGAGCTGATGGACGAAGGCGATGTGCTGGACGCCATGTTCGGGCAGAAAGGGAACATCCTGGTGGAACAGCTTTATGCTACAGGTGCAGTAGCCGGCCGCCAGCTATTGCTGGACCAATTTCTCCCGGATGCTCTTTCTGAAAACAACCGTCAGCAACATCTCGATCATTTCCTGGTACAGCTTCAGCATCATAGTTCGCATTCCCGGGTTGTTGCGATGGCGGCGGCCGGCAACAAAGATGGGTCAACGCTTTACCGGCAGTTTAAACAGTATGTTGGCCAATCTCCCAAAGAATACCTGAAGGTCGTAAGGTTCAGGAAAGCCCTGCAGGCGCTTCAGCAGAAAAAATATGCCAGTCTCACCGACCTTGCGTATGATTTGGGCTACTACGATCAATCGCACTTCATCCGGGATTTTTCCCTCTTCTCCAATTACAGCCCGGGGCTGATCCACAAGATAATCGCCGTTGTACAGGAGAAGCTTATTCTCATTCCCGCCGGTAAAAATGCATGATTTTTACAATTCCTGGTATGGCGGTTCATTTACTTTTGGCGTGGATATTAAACATCACCGCCATGAAGTTGCTCAGCAAGCTGCTGCTCACCACATTTTTCTCTCTGTTTGTTATTAATACGTTTGCCGCCAGCGCTCCGCGCGAACGGTTTAAAGTATTCAGGTTCGAATACGGAGGCGTTGCCTTCAGTGTAGATCCGCGTATTGAATTGTACCAGGCCGTCGTGCTGGCTTCCGGTATGCAGGTGACCAACTATGTAGATATTGATTACAAGGTCAGGGTAGATCAACAGATGGCGAAGTATAAAACCCATCCGCTGTTTGATTTCACTGCGCGGCATCTGAAAAGAAACAATATTTTTAAATACATCGATGCGCCCATCACGTTTTTATTACATCTTGATAATAATTTTGAATGGAGAACGGATGTTAATTATGAACTGCGGAACGATCCTAAAATAGATTCTTTCCGGTTATGCCTGAAGCGGTTTGCGGAGGAAACGGACTACATCCGTTTTTTCAATAGTAATGAAACGTTCTATAGTTTGAGTCTGCGCAACCTGCAGTTTAATCTCGACGATTTTAACGAAAAGCAACGGGTACTCAATTATTACGGCGTTAAACAAAGTGAACGCAACGAATTCAATCTTATACTGAACTTTTTAGGCTGGGGCAACTTCGGCCCGCGACTGATCACCAACAAGGGGCGTGAGATGTACGCTGTTATAGCGCCGCAAAAGAGTTACATCCGCATCCCTACTTTTGACCAGACCCGGTTGTTTGATCTCGTATGGCATGAGTTCGGGCATTCCTTTGCCAACCCGGCGGTTGATAAAAAGCCGTATGCAGACCAGCTGAACGCACTATCACACCTGCATGAGCCGGTAAGGGAATTCATGCGCCAAAAGGCTTATCACGAATGGATGTCGGTAGTAAGGGAGCATTTAACCGAAGCAGTGGCCTGCAGATTGGCAGCACAGAAGTTTGGGGAAGACTTCGCCGCGCAAAACATCATCCGCGTAAAAAAGGGGCAGAACTGGACGTACCTGTACCCGCTGCTCGATGCACTGAAGGAATATGAAGCCAATCGTGCCAGGTATCCTACGCTGGAAAGTTTTATGCCGCGGATCG
Organism: Chitinophaga sedimenti; assembly: GCF_023156195.1. Lineage (GTDB taxonomy): Bacteria > Bacteroidota > Bacteroidia > Chitinophagales > Chitinophagaceae > Chitinophaga > Chitinophaga sedimenti. The sequence goes on along the minus strand of NZ_JAKUKA010000001.1, from coordinate 2,887,808 downwards.
TGGAAACGTTTCAGAAGATAACACAGGCGGATATTGATAAATGGATCGCCGCTGCGGCCGACACCCGCAAGCCGGATGTTGCAAAGATGCCCCAGATTCATGAGGTGTTCAATAAAGACAGCGTATTGATCATTCTTGCCGCACAGGAAGCGGATACGGCTGGCGACAGGCGGTTCAAGGAATTTATTCATGGATTTATAAAGCAGGTTCCCGGTCTCGCCAAGGGAAAAATCATTACAGACGGGGAAGTACGCAACTACGATCTGGGTAAATATAATCTGTTCGTAGCGGGCACGCCTGCCGGTAATGCAATTGTACGAAAAGTAATGACGGCGCTGCCGATCCAGCTGAACGAAAACGGCATCATCGGCGAAAAGAAGTACGATGGTAAAGGCTATCTATTGATGGCAGGATGGGTGAACCCAGACAATCCGCAAAAGATAATGACCATCATAACAGGTCTGCACCCCGACGACATGCTGAACTTTAATCACACGCCATTCGGAGGATCGAACTATCATATCATGAAAAATATGATCACTTATAAGATGGGAGAGTTTAAAAAGAGTGGCGGGGTCTGGGTTTGTGAATAACTGCAAGGGCCGGCCGTTGTGAGAGGCCGGCCCTCGTGGTTGTTAAGGAACTACGGTCTTCAATAGCTGTTTCTTCGCATCTTCCGGCATCCACCACCGGTTTACGGTGTTTTCCGCACCTTCCAGCACTACTTTGTAGAACGCTGACGGCATGTCCGTCACGTCCAGTACCGCATGTTCCTGTCCAACAGGTACTTCGGTCAATAGTTTATAATCATCTTGCTGCCCTTCTTTGAAAAGATTGGTCGGTGTTACCCAGATTTTTACATTGCCCTTCGTGTCCATCGCTTTCCAGGTAATATCAAGTTTATGCTGGAAGTAGTTAACCGTGGGTTGCGCCACAGATACTTTGCCGATGAGCGAAATGCCATCATTCTCCCTGCGGATATCCTGCGGCAGCTGTACGTTCAGGAATTTCGCCACGGTAGGCAGAATGTCTACCACACCCGGGTAATAATATTGCGCATAATTGTTCAGCTGTGGCTCGTTGGTAACGATCCAGCCCGAACGCTGACGCATAGACTGGCCACCATGTCCCTTGCCGCTTTTTTCGTCGCGGCCGTGATCGGTGGTGACAATTAGTATCCAGTCTTCTTTGAATTGCTTTTCGCGATATTGCACGGCTTTCCAGATACGGCTTACTTTCTCGTCCATCTTACGAATAGCGCTGTGAAACTGTTCGCTGTCGCCATATTTATGTCCCATGTCATCGGTGTATTCGAGGTATACCCACGACAGGTCCGGTGCATCCTTGCGGATGCTGTTTGCCGCATCTGTGGCTACCTGGTTGTCGATCCGCTCCATATAATCACTTTGCTTATCGTGCGGGAACTTCGCGGTGTCCAGTTCATAACCATCGAACTTGATATCGAGGTAAGCATCCTGCACGAGTTTGGTGCGGTTATCTGTCCAGCTACTGTAAATGGCCGTTTTTTTCTGCGGGTACTGCGCTTTGAACAGGCGGAAAATATTCGGGTAGTTGTAATTGGGCGCAGTAATGGAGTTGCCGCCAACATTGTGTTTATTATACCAAACGCCGGTGATCACACTGTTGTAACCAACAGCCGAAATGGTAGGTGTTTGTGCATAATCGTCTTTTTCGCCGCCAACGTGGGCGCGGATGTATTTTCCTTCTTTAGCGATTTCCGCGAGCGCCGGTGTTTTCAGTTCTTCGATTACATCTGCGGAAATGCCATCTACGATAATGAAGACAGCTTTCTTTTGCTGGGCATACGTGTTGGCGCCGGCCAGGAGCATGAAAGCGAGGATATATTTTTTCATGTGGTCGTGTTTAGAATGAATGTGACAGGTATTCGTTTTCTACCGTGCCATCTTCATAGAGTTTTATAATAGCAAAGCCGGGAGGTGTTTCCAGGTAATAACCCGGCCCCGCAGATTCTTTATCACCCTTGCCCCACCAGAAGCCGCTCATAGCACCATTACAGCAGTACCATACGCCGTTATACATGACTTTATCGTACAGGTGGTTGTGGCCGGCCAGCATTACCTTTACTTTATCTTTATGTTGATAGAAAAGGTCTTTCAGCTTTTTGTTGTCGGAGTGGTTGCCGCCAACCAGTACCGGCGTGGCGCCGAATACCGGGAAATGCGACATCAGCAGCACCGGTGTATTGGGCTTTAAGCCGGCCAGTTCTTTTTCCAGCCACTGGTATTGTTCGTCATCCAGCGTGGTTTTGCTATTGTTGCCATCCGTGATGATAAAATGCCAGCCGCTTTTGGCAAAGCTGTAGTAACGGTGAGGAATTTTCAATCGTTTCACCACGTAATCTTTGCCGTACATCGCATCGCTTTTGTCCGGCGCAGCCCACCACATGTCGTGGTTGCCCAGGCAACTGTGCAGTTCGTATCCTTTCAATACGCTGATGCAATCGTCCCAGGCCGCCCATTGCGCGGTCACTTTATCCCTTGACACGTTGTCGTAAGAGGCATCCATGATAGCGTCGCCGCCATTTAGGATGAAATCTGGTTTCCGGTCTTTTACGGCTTCAAGGCACTGACGGAAACGGGCTTTCACCGCTTCTTCCGCCGGTAAGTGTACATCGGTGATATGTGCTATGGTAAGTACGGGCTTGCGTGGAGCATTGGCGGCGGCTACTTTGCCCGCACCACCCATGGCGGATGCCGCCAGCAGCAGGCTGCCAGACTTAAGTAGTTTCCTTCTATCCATATTTGAAGAATTTAAGAAGCACGGAGGACGATCATCCTCCGTGCGAATATGAATTATTCCCAGCCAAAGATTTGCGGGGCAAGACGTGGGTTCATCAGTACTTCACTGAACGGTACCGGGCGGTAATAGTGCTTCGGTTCCTGGAAGGTGCGGGGGCGTACTTCGGTTACGATCGTGCCGCCGGCATTGCCGTTTTTCAGGTATACGGTTACGTCGTCGCCGAAGGCGCCTGCTTTGTAATAAACCAGCTTCACGCCCAGGGAATTGCTTTCCTGCTGTGCAGCGGCGGGAATGGAAGTATTTTTATCTATCAAGATGATATCTTCCACGCCATCGCCGGTAAGGTCATATTTGCCAAGGCCCGGGAAGTACATGCCTTCCGGAATAACTTCCAATGATTTGCCCGCGCCCCAGCGCATGAGGTCATCGTAACGAAGACCTTCCATGGCAAATTCTACCCTTCTTTCGCGGCGGATTTCCGTGGATAACGCCTTTGTTAGCGCCCGTTACGTTGGGATGTTTAGCGGCCATTACCGGGTCAACGTTGGCGTTGGCAGTAGCGAGGTTAAGGTTAGGCATGCTTACGCGGTCTCTCAGCAGTTTGATGGATTTATCGATATCTGACTGGGTAAGACTGCCGGCTTCTGCCTTCGCTTCGGCGAAAGTCAATAATACTTCTGCAAATCGATAGGCCGCGAAATCCGCGCCGTTGGTGATTTTAGCATCCGTGCTGTTGATATAACCCTTCAACTGGTGGTAACCGGTGAAGTTTTTGTTCAAACGCATGATGTAAGGCGTAGATGATCCTGCCATTACAAAACCTGGTGTCATAAAAGACGCATAGATGCGCGGATCACGGTCTTTGAATTCCTGTACCACCTGCATGGTCTGGTAATTCGGCTGCGCGGTGAAGCGACTACCGTCTTTCATCAGGTAGGCTTGCACCAGCTCGCGAGAGGGAGACTGCTCGTAGTTGATGATATTACTGTTGTTGTTGCCGCTGCGGCCCAGGTCCTGGTCGTATACGTTCAGCAACATTACTTCCGGATTGCCGGCCAGGCTTGCGCTGTTAAAAAGTGCAGCGTAGTCGCCGGAGAGTTTGTGCGGACTATTCGTCATAACATCTTCTGCTGCTTTCCATGATTTATCCAGTAAAGCGGCGGCGGTAGCGCCCAGGTCGAGCTCCGGATGGTAGCGGCGGTATGTACCTTCATACAGTGCTACTTTTGCCAGTACGAGTTTCATCACCCATTTGCCCGGTGTGCCGGCGGGAACGGACGTACGTACATGCGCGGCTGCAAATTCGAGATCGGCAATAACGCTGTCCATCACCAATGCACGCGGATCGCGGGCTTTGTACAATTGCGCGGAGTCGCTTGGATTGATCGTACCTGCATACCACGGCACGTTGGAAAAGCGCTTTACTTTATCAAAATAAAAAAGTGCGCGGTAGTAACGGGCGAGACCGGCATAGTGGTCTTTCACTTCCTGTGTTACTTTGGCCTTGTTGTAGTTGTCCGGGAAGTAGTTGATGTTACGTAAACGGTCCCAGCTCCAGCCGCCGGTCAGCGTTTGGGAGGTAGCGGTACCGGTCATGATGGTCTTCACTTCCATCGCGCCGGTGGTGGCTTTGTCGTCGGTGTCCTGGTCAGACAGGTAGCTGCCGCGTTCGCGCATCGTTAAAAGGCCGAGCGTGTATAGTTTCAGGTCTTCTTCAGATTGGAAGAAAAGATCTGGTGGTACGGTGGTTTGCGGGTAAAGATCCGGGAAACCTTTCTGACAGGAGACTGCCGTTACGATAACCGTAAGGGCGAGCAATATGTTGCGCAGGAATAACTTTTTCAATTGTCTGATTTTTGATCTTAGAAATCAAGGTTTAAACCGAAGGCATATTTACGGGAGAACGGATATGCCCATCCATAGCCATCTTCAATTGCTTCCGGATCAAAGTATTTTTTGATGGAAGAGAATTCATACAGGTTTTCACCGGTAGCAAACAGGCGCAGGCGGCTCACCTTGAAACGTTTGGTCAACTGGTTGGGAAGGGTGTAACCGATGGTTACGTTCTTCACACGCAGGTAAGCGCCGTTCAGCAGGTATTTGCTTTGCGGAATGTCCAGGCCGGAACCGTAGTTCGCGTCCGCCAGCCATGACTGCAGCACGGGGAAGTACGAGTTGGTGTTCGCATCTGCCAGTCCGGCATTGATATACGCCTGTGAATGACGCTCACGGTCAGCACCGGTTTCCGAAGTGCCACGGTAGAAGTCGAGGTTCCAGGGGTAAATGCCGGCGTATGGCTGCTGGTAAGGCCCCCAGAACAGGTAGTGACGGGGGTAGAAGTCGCGCTTCGCAACACCCTGCATGAAGATCGAGAGGTCAATGTTATTCCAGCTACCATCCAGGTTAATGCCATAACGGTAACGCGAACTGTTGTTACCGATTACGCGGTAATCACCCGGATCTTTAACCGTCCCATTTCCTTTCGTAATCTTTTTATCCCCGTTCTGGTCCACGTATTTAGGCCATCCCGGAACGATGTCCAGCGCACCCCAGGGAATAAGCGCCGTTTCGTCCAGGGCATCAATTTCTTCCTTGTTTTTAAAATAGCCATCATTTACGAGTCCCCATATTTCGCCGGTGTATTGTCCAACACGGTAATCGTTGAGCAGGCCCAGGGCATTCTTGTCGTACTTGGTGATCTTCGTACGGGAATCGGAAAGAATGAATTTAGCGCCGAAGTGAAGTGGTTTGCCTGCAACATTGAGCTCGTCGCGGTAGTTTACAGACAGTTCCCAGCCTTTGGTGCTCAGGTTGGCGGCGTTTGTCGGAGGAGGTGCCACGCCCAGGACTGCTGGCAATTTCATGGCGTCGGTCAGCATGCCGATGGTACGGCGGTCATACACATCAACACCGATCAGTACACGATCTTTCAGCAAACCGAAATCACCACCGAGGTTAAAAGTTCTGATCTTTTCCCAGGTATAAGTATCGGGGTCTACCGGCAGCAGGGGTGAGCGGGTGATGATAGAAGGCTTCTGGCCATCGATAATATAACCGCTGTTGCCCACGGGTAGGCTGAGTACCGCGCGGAAGTTATCCGTTACCTGGTTGCCGAGTGAACCGTACGATACACGGAACTTAAGCGTCGAAAGCACACGGGTGATATCCTGCATGAACGGTTCTTCCGTGGCAATCCATGCGCCGGACACGGAAGGGAAAAAGCCCCTGCGTTTTTTGGCGAGAAAGCGGGAAGTTTCGTCTATACGACCGTTGCCTTCAATGATATATTTGTTCTTGTAGGAATAGTTTAAACGGCCAAATACACCACGGAGGGAGTATGCCGAATAAGAGGCGCCAACGGTGGGTGTGCCGGTAGTCAGGCCGAGGTAGGGGAGGGAAGAGGATATCAGTACCGTACGGGCTGCATCTTCATAAGACCATTCATATTTTTCCTGGTTGTAACCCGCCAGCAATCTGAACTCATGGTCGTTAAAACGTTTGGTATAGTTAGCGTACAGGTCATATACATCCTGTTTTAAAATACCATTTCTAACAGATACCAACCCGTTGCCACCTTCTTCACGGATGTCGTTAGGGCCGTAACCTATCTGGTATTTGCGGTTGTCGGTGTTGTATTTCCACATCTCTCTTTTAAAAGATGCATTGGCGGTCACCTGCAGATCGTTGTCGAGGAAACTCGCAACACCGCGTATTACGTCCTGGAAACCGAAGCGTGTTTGCACATCGCGGCCGCCATTGACCAGTTGCGCGCCCAATCTGCCTGCAGCGGTGTTAGCCCATGTGCCGTCCGGGTTAATGGCCACCTGCGTAGGCATCAGGTAGTAAATGTCGGTGATCTTGTAAGCAGGAGCGTCCGTTTGCGTCTGGTAGATGTTAAGGTTGTTATCGACTTTCAGCCATGAGGTCGGAGAGAAATTCATTCTGCCGCGCAAACCATAACGGTTCCACTCATCTTTCGCCAGGCGGTTCAACCCATTTTCTTTAGTGTAGTCGCCGGACAAAAGGTAGCCGAACGGGCGGCCTTTACCGCTTTCGCCGCTGCCACTTAAAGCAATGCTATGGCTGGCCGACATACTGGATTTATTGAAGAAGAAATCGTTCCAGTTGTTGCTGCCCATGTAAATCCACTTGTTAGGATCATTCGGGTCGATACGGGTATCTTCTACTGCAGGATTGTCGGAACGCTCTTTAGCCCACTGGTACTGGTAGTCCGAATAGTTTACATAATCCCAGGGCGTATTGTCGGTTGCTGTTTCCAGTACGCGGGAAAAAATGTAAGGGTCAGTTACCTGGTCGGGCAGTACTGTTGGTCTTGACCAAGCGAAATAGTTATTATAGCTGATTTTCTGACGGTTGCCGGAAGCGCCCGATTTGGTGGTGATAAGGATTACCCCGAACGCGGCGCGTGCACCGTAGATTGCTGCGGATGCGGCGTCGCGCAGTACCGTAACCGTATTTACATCGTTGGCGTTAATGCGGAAGAAATCTTCCGTAATAGACGGAATTCCGTCGATAATGATCAGCGGTGTTGTAACAGCGCTGGCATTGGACACGATAGATCCCACACCACGAATGTTAATGGTCGGTGTAGAACCCGGGCGGCCACCGGAATAGTTGATGTTCAAACCAGGGCTGGCGCCTTGCAGACCCTGGAAGATGTTGGCGATCGGGCGTTCGGCCAGCTGTTTGCCCGCAATCTGGTCTACCGCACCGGTAGTGGAGATTTTACGTTGAACGCCATAACCTACCACAACCACTTCTTCCATGGAGTTGGAGTTGGGTTGCAGCACAATATTCATCATGCTGGCGCTTACTGCTACTTCCTGCGATGCAAAACCGATATAAGACAAAACAAGCATGCCTTCTTCGGGCACACTTAATTCAAACTCGCCTTTCTCATTGGTTAAAACACCGATCGTGCTGTTTTTAAGCCTCACACTCACCATCTGCAACGGTTCGCCGGCAGGGTTTACGATACGGCCTTTTACGGTGATGTCTTTTCTCACGGTAGCGGCTGGCGCAATAACGATCAGGTTGTTCGGCATCAGGCGGAAACTGAGATTAGTATTGGCCAGCATATTGGTCAATACTTCACTGATGGTCACGTCTTTCGCATCGATGCTCACTTTATGCCACATGGGAAGGTTGTCGTCGTTGTACACGAAACGATAACCGGTTTGGTCTTCGATCTGTGTAAAGGCTTTTTCTAAATTGGCTTTGGTCAACTTAACCGAAATGGTATGCTGCGAATAGGCAGAAGCGCTTGCCTGCATACATACCGCAAAAAAGAACATTGCGTAGAGCTTCATAAAAATTAACAGTTTTTTGAGGCTTCGCCCTGGTGGAAGCCAACTCACCACTGTAGTTTTTTTCATACCTTTGATTTGTTGGTTAATAGATTAAGTGACTGTTTACGCATAGCAATGTCATTAGCCGATTTCTTTGACGGGAAATGGTACGAACATTTCCCGTTTTTTTCGGCATCACTGCTTTGTTATATGTTATTGAATTGTTTCTCCGATAGTTACTCGATCCAGTAAATATTGTCTTTGTCTTTCGTGAAATGAAATCCTCCGCTACTGATCTCCGTGTATTGCAATGCTTCGGTCAGACTCTCCTTCTCGAACACTGCTGAAAATGAAAGGTTCTTTTTACGTTCGTTTTTGAAGCGTATCTCCACGCCGTACCAATGTTCCATGCGTTGTACTACTTCACTGAGTGGCAGTCTTTTAAAAGCCAGTTTATTATCTTTCCAGGCCGTTTCGGCCATGATGTTATCACGTACAGGTGTAAGCGTGCCTATTTTAATTGGCGGTGTTTTGGCAGTTTCAGTCGCCGTGGTTGCCGGCAGGGTAAATGGAACGGATAATTTCTCGTTAGGTTGCAGGCGCACCACTTTTTCATCTATGACTACTTCCACAGAACCGGTTACCAGTGAAGTCGTGGCCATTTCTTCGACGGGATAAAACCGGATGTTAAACGAAGTGCCCAGCACCCGTATCGCGCAGGCGGTCGTTTTTACAAGGAAAGGATGCTCGGCATCTTTCGCCACTTCGAAATAGGCTTCTCCCTCAATACTACTTCCCGGTTGCTGCCATGGAACTGCTCAGGGTAATCCAGTTTACTGCCGGCATTCAGCCATACGCTGGTGCCATCGGGTAGTTTAATATATGTGCGGGAACCTGTTTTAGTCACCAGTTGCTGTAAAGCCGGCTGACCAGGTTTGCTGTCCGCTTGCCTTGAAAGCCACATCCTGCCGCCAATAAATAACAGGATGGCCGCCGCTGCCACGCTGCCAAGGCGGAGCGCCATGCGGAATATTTTGTTGGTGCGGGGCGTGGGCACCTCCTCCACCTGTACTTCCAGCAGGCGTTGTTTATTTCGTTGCAGGGCTGCTTCTACATCGGCAGCTGCGAAATCTTTTTGCTTGTCCTTCCACGATTGCAGCAGTACTTCTTTGGCGTAAGAAACGTCCGGGTATTGCTGCAGCAGGCGCTCCAGCTCCTTTTCCTCTTCGGGGAGCAGTTCGTTTGCCATTTTGCGGCCAAGCAGGTACCAGATCCGATCATGCGTCATATTATAAGGACAATGTTGAGGGGAGAAATACCCTAAAGGATTGAAAATTTTTTTTTCAGGGAGATGGGATTAGCTGAAAAGGAAGGCCTGCGCCAGTTCCTGTGGCATATTCAGCCGGATGGCGGCCGCCACTTTTTTAACCGCGATGGCCAGTTGTGCGTCTACTGTCTTAGGGGAAATTTCCAGCAGCTCCGCTACATCCTTGTACCGGAGGCCATCTTGCTTCACCAGCCGGAAAATGAGCTGGCAACGGTCGGGCAGACTGCGGATAGCCGCTTCTATCTTTTGAACGATTTCCGCGGAAATGATAGTGTGCTCGGCATCGGGGCTGATGGTGAGTGCATCTGTATCAAGCATGTCGAGGCTGGCGTGGCGATGCCGCTTTTGCTGCTGCAGGGTATTCAGCGAGCGGTTTTTGGTGCTGATATAAATATAGACAACGGGGTTTTCAACATTGGTCAGCTCCTGCCGCTTTTGCCAGATCATGATAAAAACATCCGATACAATTTCCTCGGCCAGGTGAAACGACCCGACGATGGCGGCCGAAAAGTGAACAAGCCTGCTGTACATCAGCCGGTACAACGCATCATAGGCTGCCATGTCCCCCTCAGCGCAGACGCTGCGGAAATGAAGCCTGATCAGTTCGTTGTTTATCATACTACAAAAGTAGGGAATAACTGAAGAGGATGTTTATTAAGGCAATGTTATATTGTGCGGTGGTGTGAAGAAGGCTTTAAAAAAGCGCCGCTCATTACAAGCGGCGCCCTGTTAGTGCTATTCTTTTATAAATTTCCGTTGCTCTCGTGTTCCTCCGCCTTCGACCGTAAGTATATATACCCCGGTCTTCAGTATGCTTACATCCGCCTGGTACACCACGTTCTTCACATCGTTCGCTACTTTGTGCAACCTGCCGGTCATATCTGCGATGCCAACCCGGTAGTTCGCTGCAGGCAGTGCGCTCAGATCAACATACAGTCTGCTGGTTACCGGGTTAGGGTACAGGTTGATGGCTTTGGGTATAACGAATGGTTTATAAGCCTGCTCATTGCCAATACGGAGAAGACCGCCACTTTCCGGCGGCAATACCATCCATATCCAGCGGTTGTCGGAGCTGTCCGTACCCGCGAGACTGAACACGCTATCTACTGTTACGTAGTCATGCCCTGCGCCCGCCTGGAACGTAAGCCGCTTATCGCCGCTGAGAGCATTGTACAGCGATGTGGAAGCTGCGGGAGGGTTACCGCTTACATCGTCCGCGCCATGCCATACCCAGTTACGGAGACCTGCACTTGCTGCTGCCAGCGGGGTGTAGTTGCCTAACCATGGAGTGGCCACGCTGATCGTCGTAGAGTAAATACTGCGGTACGGGCTGTTGTGCGACTGGTCATTCCAAATGAAGCCCCACATGCGGCCAACCGCCGCTTATACCGGCGATGTGGAATTTACTGTGATCGCTGGTATCCATACCCACCATGTTGGCGAAGTAATGATTGACATCGGCGGCATAATTAGGCAGCCAGTAGCCGCTGTTATACGGGATGCCAAATACTTCCCATGAGATGGTATCGCCGGCAGGTGTAATCGTACTGCCGTCCCAGTTGATGCCAAGATCGTTCAGCATTTTCTGCGGCGATTCTGTTTGATAGTTGGTGCTGTCGGTAGCCGCATCGCCCATAAATACGACGAGTACGTGGCGTTCGCCGCAAACTCCGGAGCGGAAGTAACCGTGGTCGCGGCTATTAAAGCGCCAGTTTACCTGTGTGCCGGGAATGTAACCCGCCGGACCGCCACCATAATCGCAAACAGTTGTTACGGGTGTATCGCGGGTTACCATCCATAACCAGCGATTGCTGCTGATATCAGCGCCTTTCAGCGACAGGCAGCTGTCCCACACATATTGATTGTGATATCCCGGTATGCCGGTAATTTGTTTGTCGCCCCGCAGGGTATCATATAACTGTGTGGATTTCGATGGTGCCATGTAAGTGTCGTTCGTGCCATACCATACCCAATGACGCCGTCCGTAGCTGTAAGCATTTGCCAGGTAACCGTCGTAGAATTGGGCAGACATGCTGATCGTTGTAGAGAAGATGTTCGCATAACCGCCGGTAGAAAGGAAGCCCCAGATCTTATCGGCGCCTTCTCCCTGGCCTGCAAGATGGAATCGCCAGGTTTCGGACGTGTCGACCGGCGCAATATGCTCCAGGAAGTAACTAACATCACTGAAGCTGGCGGTAGTTGGCATTGTCAGGAGTTCCCATACAACAGTGTCGCCCGGCGCCCGCACGGTACGGCCGTCCCAGTTGATACCCGCATCTTCAAAAGTTTCTGCGGCGCTTCTACTTTGTAATTGTTGAAGCCCGTGATGCTGTCGCCCGTAAACGCTACGAGGATATGCCGCTCGCCGTTACCGGCCGCTTTAAAGTAGGCGTGTTCTGTACCGTTGAAGTACCACATGGCCAGCGTGCCGGGCACATAGTTTTTCGGACCGCAGGTAGCGCAGGGATTGGGACTGATATCAGCCGGCCCGGGATTCACCATCCATAGCCAGCGGTTCGTTAAGGTATCTGTACCCGCAATCGAGAAGCAGCTGTCCCAGGTTTGTTGTGTAACCCCGGAGCCCGCTTGTGCAGTGATTCGTTTGGTCCCCTGCAGGTAACTGTGCAGTGTTACGGCCCACTGTGCCACGTTGGGGCCAAGTGGATTAGGGTCCGTGCCATACCAGCTCCAGTGCCGCTTACCAGGACTCGCAAGGGTTACCGGCGTATAGGTGTTCTGGTAAAATTGCAGCGCAGACTGGTTAATCGTTGTGGACACAATTTTGCCGTATGCACTGGCCTGAAGAACGTTCCACATGCGCCAGTTGCCGCCGAGAACGGCCGTTGCGTGAAAGCGCCAGTGCTCCGACGTGTCAATCGGGGCAATGTTGGTAAAGAAGCCGAACAGGTCTACCACCAGGGGAAAAGTAGCCGACGTGGGTGAGCCGGGTGTGGGATCGGGAATTGTAAGAATTTCCCATACGATCGTATCACCCGGTGCGCGTACCGTGCGCCCATCCCAGCCATTGGTCAATAGTCTTTGCGCGGGATCTGCCGCCGTCAAATTAGAACAGCCGGATTGGTAGTCGGCCGCAAACGACAGCAGGATGTGCCGCTCGCCGCTACCGGCCGCTTTGAAATAGGCATACTCGCGCCCGTTGATGGTCCAGCAGGTTTGCGTGCCCGGCACATAGCCGGAAGGCTGGGCAAACGAAGCAATACACAACAACAGTAACATGCCAAAAAGTAGTGATCTTTTCATGGGGGAATAAGGGTTAAGGGTTAAAAAATCTTGCTTAGCGGAAATTGGGTTTCCAGTGTAAAGAAAGTAAATCACCACACGGTGGCAATAACACGAAATAGGCAGCACACTGCCATCGCAGGTCAGTGTGCCGCGTAGATAATGCACATGATCCGCCGGAAATACATGTTAATATCATTGGAGCATTAGCTAAAATCTACTCATGCCAGCCCATGGATTCTTGCTAGTTTAGTGAATTGTCAAAAAATGAACTATCTGAGTAATATGAAAGTGTACAAAGTCCTCCTGCTGCTCGTGGCTGTTTTGATTAACGGTATTTCTCCCGTGCAGGCGCAAAGCGGAGACCAGATATTGGATGGCATCGGAGAAACGGGTATGATCGCACGGTATGTATTTAACGGCGATACGAAAGACTGGTCCAGGAACAACCTGCATGCAAAAGGCGCCGATGTTAAATTTGTAAATGATAACCGGTTTGGAAAGGTGCTGTCGCTCTCCGGCGAAAGCAATGCTTTTCTGACCCTGCCGGCCGAAACGTTATCTGATCTCGAATCGCTGAGCATTTCGGGATGGATTTACCTGCGTGCTCCTCAGCAGGGACAGCGGTTCTTCGATTTCGGAAAGGATGCTTCGCGCCACTTCTTTGCAGCGCCCACAGGCGCCGGTGGCCAACAGGGATACCTCGCATCGCTGACCGCTAAAAAGGAGGATAAAAACGCAGCGGTAGCCCCGGCTATCGAATTAAATAAATGGGTACACCTGGTGATTGTGATAGATGTGCCTTCAAAGGCTATTATCACTTATGCGGACAGCAAACCGGTAGGACAAGTGAAGGAAATGCCGCTTGAGTTATCAGCTTTATTTGAACAGCAGCCGGGGAGAAAAATCTCCTGTACATCGGTAAGTCGCTACAGGCGGGCGATCCCAATCTTAATGCGTTGTTGTACGATTTTCGTATTTACCGTGTGCCGCTCAGCAGCAGACAGGTAGCCGGTATCTATAACAATGCCGGCAAACGTGTGAACGAAGGCGCGGTAAACACCACGGCAAAAAAGGAAGATGATCTCCCACATTTTTCTCCGCCGAGGCGCAGTTGTACAATCGTTATTTAACAGCGGTGCCCGATGTAAAAGTGGAAACAGCAGTAGGGGACCTGCCCCGACTGCCGGCCCACGTGCCCGGTACTTATAAAGATGGCCGGAAGGGCCCGATGGTAAGGGTGTTATGGCCTTTGCCCACGGATAACAGCGCGGTGCTTGAGCCGGGAAGCTATACAGTTACCGGACGCGTTGCCGGCACCAGTTTCCAGCCAAAGGCCATTGTAACAGTAAAAGCAGCCGTCAAATCCGCTCCACCGGTGTTAAAGCTGGCGGCTTTTGATCTGAACCGGGTAACGCTGAAAACAGACGTACACGGTCACAATACGCAATTCATTGCCAATCGTGATAAATTCATTAACACACTCGCAGCAACAGATCCCAACTCTTTCCTCTATATGTTCCGTCACGCTTTCGGGCAAAAACAGCCCGATGGAGCAAAGCCTTTAGGTGTTTGGGACAGCCAGGATACGAAGTTGAGAGGACATGCGACCGGGCATTATCTTACGGCCATTGCGCAGGCGTATGCCAGTACGGGTTACGACAAAGCCCTGCAGGCAAAGTTTGCCGAAAAGATGGATTACATGGTGAATACCCTGTACGACCTGTCGCAGTTGTCCGGTAAAGCAAAAGAGCCAGGTGGCAGCTATGTGGCCGATCCGTTAGCCGTGCCTTATGGTCCCGGTAAATCTACGTATGATTCTGACCTGAGCGATGCGGGCATCCGCAACGATTATTGGAACTGGGGTAAAGGTTTTATCAGCGCATATCCTCCCGACCAGTTTATCATGCTGGAAAAGGGTGCTAAATATGGTGGACAGAAAACCCAGATATGGGCGCCGTATTATACCCTGCATAAAATTCTCGCAGGATTGATGGACGTATATGAAGTAAGCGGTAACAAAAAGCCCTGCAAACCGCCACCGGTATGGGCGACTGGGTATATGCCCGCCTCAGCAAAGTACCGGCCGACACGCTCATTAAAATGTGGAACACTTACATTGCCGGCGAGTTTGGTGGTATGAACGAAGCAATGGCGCGCCTCTACAGGATTACAGGTAATCCGGACTATTTGAAAACCGCACAGTTGTTTGATAACGTCCGCGTGTTTTTTGGCGACACCAAACACTCACATGGTTTGGCTAAAAACGTAGATATCTTCCGCGGCCTGCACGCCAACCAGCACATCCCGCAGATTGTGGGCAGTATTGAAACCTACCGCGTATCCCACAATCCGGAATATTATAAAATCGCCGATAACTTTTGGTACAAAGCGGTGAACGACTACATGTACAGCATCGGCGGTGTGGCGGGCGCCCGTAATCCCGCGAATGCGGAGTGTTTTATCAGTCAGCCCGCGAGCCTCTATGAAAACGGGTTTTCTGAAGGCGGACAGAATGAAACCTGCGCTACTTATAACATGCTGAAGTTAACCAGCGACCTGTTTATGTTCGATCAGCGTGCGGAGCTCATGGATTACTATGAGCGCGCATTGTACAATCATATACTGGCTTCTGTAGCGGAAAACAGTCCTGGTAATACTTATCATGTGCCTTTACGCCCCGGTTCGATGAAACAGTTTGGCAACCCGGACATGACGGGCTTTACCTGCTGCAACGGCACCGCGATCGAAAGCAGCACTAAACTGCAGAACTCCATCTACTTTAAAAGCAAAGATGACAAAGCACTGTATGTAAACCTGTACATCCCTTCCACACTGCAATGGACGGAGCGTAAAATAACCGTGGAGCAAAGCACTGACTTCCCGAATGAAGACCAGACCCGCCTGACGATAAAAGGCAATGGTAAGTTTGACATCAATGTACGGGTACCTGGTTGGGCGACCAAAGGATTTTTGTGAAGATTAATGGTAAAGAACAGAAGGTGCAGGCCACGCCCGGCAGCTACCTGAAAATAAACCGCAGCTGGAAAGATGGTGATGTGATAGAGCTGAAGATGCCGTTCCAGTTCCACCTGGATCCTGTGATGGACCAGCAGAACATTGCGAGCCTGTTTTATGGCCCTATTCTGCTCGCGGCGCAGGAGCCGGGAGCCAGGAAGGATTGGCGGAAAATAACGCTGGATGCGGACGATATCAGCAAATCCATCAAAGGAGACCCGCAGCAGCTGGAATTTAAGATCGATGACGTGTTGTTTAAGCCATTTTATAAGACATACGGACGTCATTCGGTGTACCTGGACGTAAAGTTGCAGTAAGATGTTAATGGATGGAAGAGGGGCGTTACTTTGCGAAGTAACGGCCCTTTTTCATTTAAGCATGCCCTGAAATTGGTTGGCGCCATCGCCGAAAACCTTAGCTTTGTCGCTCAAATCCATCTTATGCAGAAAAAGATCCTGTTGCTTGGCTCCGGTGAGCTGGGCAAAGAGTTTGTGATCTCCGCCCAACGCCTGGGCCAGCACATTATCGCCGTTGATTCCTACAATGATGCGCCTGCCCAGCAGGTGGCCGATGAACGGGAAGTAATTAACATGCTCGATGGTGCGGAACTCGACCGCATCGTCGCCAAACACCAGCCGGATATCATCGTGCCGGAAATTGAAGCCATCCGCACAGAACGTTTTTATGAATATGAGAGGCAGGGCATACAGGTAGTGCCCAGCGCCAAAGCCGCCAACTTTACCATGAACCGCCGCGCCATTCGCGACCTGGCAGCGAAAGAACTGGGACTGCGCACAGCAGATTATCGCTACGCCGGCAGCCTGGAAGAACTGCAGGCGGCTGTAAAGGAAGTTGGCATCCCCTGCGTGGTAAAGCCCCTTATGTCTTCTTCCGGTAAAGGTCAGTCGGTGATTAAAAGCGAAGCCGATATCGAAAACGCCTGGAACTATGCGCAGAGTGGTAAACGCGGCGATCAGACGGAAGTGATCGTGGAAGCCTTCGTAAACTTTACCGCTGAGATAACCCTGCTGACGGTAACCCAACAAAACGGCCCCACCTTGTTTTGCCTGCCCATCGGGCACCGGCAGGAGCGTGGCGATTACCAGGAAAGCTGGCAGCCTGCATTGATGGCCACGGATCATCTTGCCACGGCGCAGGATATGGCCGCCCGCGTAACGAAGGCGCTGGGCGGTGCAGGTATCTGGGGCGTGGAGTTTTTCCTTGCGCAGGAAGGTGTGTATTTTTCGGAGTTGTCGCCCCGGCCGCACGATACCGGCATGGTTACACTGGCAGGCACCCAAAATCTTTCCGAATTCGACTTACACGCCCGCGCTGTACTGGGACTTCCCATCGCCGAAATTACCCACGAGCGCAATGGTGCCAGTGCCGTGATCCTCGCCGGTCGGGAAGGCAGTAAACCCGTTTTTAGCGGGGTGGAAAAGGTGTTAAGTCAACCAAAGACCGACATCCGCCTTTTCGGCAAGCCTACCATGCGTCCGTACCGCCGCATGGGCGTGGTGTTAACGTACGATGCGCCGGACATTGATGTACAGCAGATCAAACAAAAAGCAATTGAGCTGGCGAAAGCGGTCAGCGTAAAGCCCGCCGAATAAATGAAAAGCCGGGATGCCTGTAGCACCGGGCTTTTCATTTGGTAACATATTGCATGATGTAAATTTTTAGTAAGAATTTGTATTTTTAGCCCCACTAAAACCAGGTGTGAAACCCCTAACCCTTCATGCCACAATACAACTCCATATGACAAGACGTAAACTTTCCTTCCCGGCAGCCATGCTTTCGGCATTCTTTGTTTCTGTAATAATGATGACCGCTTGTGGTAAAGAAGGCGCACAGGGGCCTGCTGGTCCTGAGGGTCCTGCTGGCCCCGCCGGTCCTGCCGGTTCCGGTAACATTATCTATTCCACATGGTTAGATGTAGTTTATAAGCCTGATACTGTACACACCTCAGGTGGTGGTATTGATACAGTTGGCTGGTTGGCCACTATTGATGCGCCTAAGCTCACCCAGGCGCTCCTGAGTACTGCAGATGTAAAAGTATACCTCAATATTGATGAAACGGCTAATCCTACTATTTACTCGTTACCATATACCAGCCTTCAAACCGGTCTTTATATTGAGGCCGCGGCTTATGCAACGAAGATCGATTTATACTCAAACGGGAATGTGGGCACTTACACCCAAGCCGGTAAAAAATATCTGCAATACCGCTACATGATCGTACCAGGCAATATCACCGCCAAATCGGCTAATCCTGTAAACTGGTCTGACTATGCTGAAGTGAAAAAATATCTCGGATTAAATGATTAATAAACAGAACAGCCGGATAATTTCTCCGGCCGTTTTGTTTATTACCACTGCATGTATTGTCCTTTCCATTCATCAAAGGTAGCCCGATAGCGCTCCTGCGCGGGTGCAATGATATCGTCCGCGAATACTGCCGGCAAACCGCATAACGGCGCGTGATGATTTGTTCCCATAGTGCATAAATGAACCGGAGTTATTGCCTGTGCGAAGCAAAATTCATAAGATAGTTTTAGTCCCGTATGCAGCTTAAGCCGTAAAACCGGACAGGCATTGTATCAAATCCGGACAATAATAAAAGCATAACTTGCTGATGCTTAGCGCCAAAAAAGAGTGGCATCGTTTTTAGCAAACACCTTCTACTTAAAGACATTGCATGTTTCGTAACTACTTCAAAACCGCCTGGCGCAACCTGGCCAAAAACAAGATATTCACCGCTATCAATATTGCGGGGCTTTCGGTAGGACTGGCTGCCTGTCTGCTCATTTTGCAGTACGTAAGTTTTCAGCTGAGCTTTGATCGCTTTAATCCGCATGCGGAAGATGTGTATCGTGTAACGAACGACCGGTATCAGCATGGAAAATTGATCCAGCATGGCACGATCACTTATTCAGGGGTGGCAAAGGCCATGGCGCAGGATTTTCCGGAGGTAGTGAATTACACGCGGGTGCGGCCCCGGGGTGGTATCCTGATTAACGGGGAGAAGAAGCTGGGCGAGCAGCCAGGCTTATATGTCGACAATGCCTTCCCGGATATTTTAGCTTATCCACTACTGGCGGGTGATAAAAACACCGCCCTCAAAGAACCCAATACGATCCTGCTCACTGAACGCGCCGCCCGCGGGTTGTTCGATGTAAAGGGGAATGATTTTGGCAGGGTGATCGGACAGTCTGTATTGCGCGATAATGATGATCCCTACCGGGTAAC
The DNA here is from genome assembly GCF_023156195.1 of Chitinophaga sedimenti. Classification (GTDB taxonomy): domain Bacteria; phylum Bacteroidota; class Bacteroidia; order Chitinophagales; family Chitinophagaceae; genus Chitinophaga; species Chitinophaga sedimenti. The sequence goes on along the minus strand of NZ_JAKUKA010000001.1, from coordinate 2,868,884 downwards.
GGGAATATTGAAAGATGTACCGGATAATTCCCACCTGGATTTCCAGTTCCCGGCTTCCTATGTAACGTTATACGCCGGCAGGAATGGCTGGAAAAAGGCGGAACATGATTTTACAGAATCTGATTTCTGGCACTACGTTCAACTGCGTCCGGGTACGGATTATAAAACCGTGGAAGCCCGGTTACCGGCCTTCAGTGACCGATATTTTCAGGGCAGTAAAGTGTCGGGCAGCGTGGAGAAATTCTTCCTGCAACCGCTTACCCGCGCGCATTTGTATTCTGATTATGAATACGAAATCGGCCGTACGGCCAGCGCCACCGTGGTATGGGGCATGCTGGCCATCGCACTGCTCATCATCGTGATTGCATGGATCAATTATATCAACCTCACTACTGCCAAGTCGGCCGAAAGAGCCCGCGAAGTTGGGGTGCGGAAAGTGTCCGGCGCCACAAAGGGGCAGCTGGTAAAACAGTTCCTCACCGAATCGCTATTGATTAATCTCGTAGCGCTCGGCATTGGCCTGGGGCTGGTATCGCTCGCGCAACCGGCGTTTAATACGCTGATCGGTTACCAGTTAAGTTTATTCAATCTTCTGGAGGGCTGGAGCGGCATAGGGTTTATTGGGCTGCTGTCGGTTGCCATGTTGCTTGGCATCCTTGTTTCCGGTTTTTACCCCGCCTTTGTATTGTCATCTTTTAAACCGGTGCTGGTACTGAAAGGTAAATATGTAAATACGGCCAAAGGGATTAACCTTCGCAAAGCCCCGGTGATCGGCCAGTTTGCGGTAACCGTGGTGCTCGTGATCGGCGCTATGGTCGTGTACAACCAGATGCGCTTCATGAGCAAACAAAGCCTCGGCTATAATTTATCGCAGGTGGTGACCATCCAGCCGCCGCAACTCACGCATTGGGATTCCTCTTTTATCGGTAAGATGAATACGTTGCAGGCGGAACTGAAACAGTTGCCCGGTGTACGTGAAGCGGCCAATTCCTGGTCGGTGGCAGGTGGCGAAATGGGGCGCGACTTTGATTTCCGGCGTACCAGCAACCCGGAAGGCGGACATTTTACCACCCGCAAAACCGGGGTTAGTCCCGAGTTTATTAAAGTATATGACATTAAACTGCTGGCAGGCCGCAACCTCGGCGAAACTGATTATAACACCGATCCTTCTAAAGTGCACAATGTGATGATCAATGCCAATGCATCGCGGTTGCTCGGCTTCAAAACGCCCGAAGCCGCCATTGGCCAGCAGGTACACGTAGCCGGCCAGGACTGGGACGTGGTGGGCGTTTTCGGTGACTTTCACCAGAAGTCACTGCACTACCCGCTGGAGCCGCTCGTGATGTACCCGTTGTACAGCCAGTACAGCACCGTGTCGGTGAAAGTGGACACGAAAGATATAACCACCACGATGGCGCTTGTAAAAGCCCGCTATGATGCGATCTTCCCGGGAAACTTGTTTGACTACCGTTTTGTGGATGATCAGTTCGAAGCGCAGTATGCAAATGACCGCCTGTTCGGCCGCATCTTCGGTATCTTTTCCGGGCTGGCGATCTTCATTGCCTGCCTCGGGCTGCTGGGATTGTCGTTGTTTTCTACCCTGCAACGCACCAAGGAAATAGGTGTGCGCAAGGTGCTGGGAGCATCCATTGCGAGTATCGTGGTGCTGCTGTCGAAAGAGTTTGTACGGCTGGTGCTCATCGCGTTCATCATTGCCTCACCGGTGGCCTGGTACCTGATGAATAACTGGCTGAACGACTTCGCTTATCGTATCAATATAAGCGCGTGGACTTTTTAGTGGCGGGTTTAATGGCTTTGCTGGTAGCACTGGCAACCATCAGTTTCCAGGCCATCAGGGCGGCGCTGACCAACCCGGTGAAGAGTTTGCGGGCAGAATAAAACATCCACCAATAAGCAAAAAGAAGCCCGGTGATGCCGGGCTTTTTGCATAACCATACTTTCTAAACGCTCCTCAATAGTAATTTCTCCCTACTACTTAAACTTCCTTAAAATTTTAGGAAGTTATACTTTGATCTTAAAAAAATATTATCTTAGGAAGGAGATACTCGCGTTATGAAAAAGGACGAGCATTACAAACGACTTGTATTAAGGGAGTTGTATTATTCGAAGGTATTGTCCGCGCCAGAATTAAGTGAACGAATAGGAAAAAGTCTACCCCTTGTTATAAGAACGCTAAGCAACCTGACAGATGAAGATATATTGCAGGACTCCGGTTATGCCCCATCAAGTGGAGGACGCAGGGCTGCAACGTATACAGTGAATAAAGACGCCTTATTTATATTATCCGTATCGATGGACCAGCTGGTGACCCGTATTTCGATGATGAATATGGATAACAGGCACATGGTAGGTATTAAACAGATAGAGTTGCCGCTAAAGGACAATCCCGGTGTGCCGGCGGAACTTGCCAGACAGTTAAATGAAGTCATTACGCAATCGGGCATCAGCAAAAAGCAAATTATTGGAATTGGGATAGGAATGCCCGGATTTATAGATGTGAGGAAAGGTATTAATCATTCGTTTCCGCTGCTGCAATCCGATAACGGCACCATCGTTGAATATTTATCGGCTGCCACCGGTTTGCCGGTGTGTATTGACAATGATTCCAGCGTAGTCGCTTTAGCCGAATATCATTTTGGTGCCGCGCGTGGACACCGTAATGCGATGGTAGTAAATGTAGGATGGGGCGTGGGCTTAGGCATGATGCTCGAAGGGCAGTTGTTCCGCGGAGACAATGGTTTTGCGGGTGAGTTCAGCCACATTCCTTTATTCAATAATAATAAATTATGCAGCTGCGGAAAAAGCGGTTGTCTTGAAACAGAAGCCTCTCTTTTGGTGTTATTGGAGAAGACGGTGGAAGGTTTGCGTGCGGGCCGGCTGTCGGTACTGAACGGCAATTTTCCATCTGGACACAGCGAAACGGATGTAGAGCGTATTTTAGAAGCAGCAGGCAAAGGGGATAAGTTTTGCGTGGAGTTGCTGGCGGCCATCGGTTATAATATCGGGCGCGGTATCGCCATCCTGATCCACATTTTAAATCCCCGGTCGGTGGTGCTCAGCGGGCGCGGGTCGCTGGCGGGCAAACTCTGGACCGCCCCGGTGCAGCAGGCGTTAAATGAACATTGTATTCCACGATTAATGAACTATACTACAATAGAGGTTTCTCAATTGGGTTACGAGGCGGAACTTCTTGGGGCAGCAGCACTAGTGATGGAAAATTACATCAACCAAAAATAATAAAACAATAGAGCAAGACACAGCCGAAAGGCTTTATAGATGAACAGCCATACACGTTAGAGAACAAAAAACGTAAACAGATGAACAATTGCACACCGCCATTTACGCACGTGGCGAACTTTCCTTAATGCACGGATAAATCCCATGTAACGGGCCATTGCGGCTACGTACAGCATTTTATCTACCTAAAATCTTTACACATGATCAGACACAAACTGTTCTTATGTGCAGTATCCCTATTGCTCATAGGCAACCTTTCCTATGCCCAGGTGAAACGCACCATCACGGGCACTATCAGGGATACGAACGGCAATCCCGTTCCTTTCGCTACCGTACAAATTAAGGGCTCGCAAACGGGCACCATTGCGGACGAAAATGGTAAATACACGATTACTGTCGATAAGCCGGGAACGGTGCTCGTGGTGAGTTATATCGGGTATTCGCCCGGGGAAACCACGGTCGGTACAGACAATAGTCTGAACCTGGTATTAAATCCACCCCAGGCCATGAATGAAATTGTAGTCACCGCGATGGGTATTAAGCGCGAAGCCCGCGCCATCGGTTATTCCGCGCAAAAGGTCAGCAGCGTGGAAATCACCAAAGCGGGTGCACCAGACATATCTTCGGGCCTGATGGGCAAATCCGCCGGTCTTAATATTACGCCTAACAACGGCGTGCAGGGCGGGTCGAGCCGTATTGTGATCCGCGGTAACAACAGCATCCTCGGTAATAACCAGCCACTGATCGTAATGGATGGCATCCAGGTGCAGAATGATCCCGTGGGCGGTACCACCCAAACTGCCGGTACAAGCCTGGAAAACCCGAAGGACTGGGGTTCGTTCATGAACTTCATCAACCCCGACGAGGTAGACGATATCACCGTATTGAAAGGCGCTACGGCAGCAGCATTGTATGGTGCAAGGGGTGCTAACGGTGTTATTCTCATCACGACTAAAAAAGGCGCCAAACGCCCGGGACTTGGGGTAGATTATAATTACACGGCTTTATTCACCAACGCTTACCGCTTCCAGGACGTGCAGAACGAATATGGATACGGTGGCTCCAATTCCATGTGGTCGGCTGTTCCGGAGTTTCCGACTACCGGTACCGGCGAAAAGCGTTACCCCGGTAATTATCCGTGGGACGGGCAGCCTGCAGGGGATAAATACCAGGCAGCGGGCGCCATTCCAGGCGGTTATTCTACCTGGGATATTTTCAGCTGGTATGGGCCGGCCGCTTCCTGGGGACATAAACTCGACGGCACCGAGCTTGTTTGGTGGGATGGCTCTAAACGTAAGTGGTCGCCGCAACCGGATAACCGCAAAACGTTCTTCCGCACCGGTAATACCCAAACGCATAACCTGTCGTTCAGCGGCGGTGGTGATTTTGGTACCATCCGCGTGGGGTTAACACGACTCGATAATCGTTCTACAGCGCTCAACAGCAACTATGATCAGAACAACGTGAACCTCGGTTCGGTGCTGAATATTTCCCGTAAAATGAAGGCGGAGATCAATGTAAGCTATACCAATTATAACCGGCACAACACACCGGACATTGGCTCCGAAAACAGTGTGGCGAAATTCATGATCCATGGTATGTCGCGCGACTGGCAGCCGATAGAGATGGATATTTACAAGAATGCAGACGGCAGCAAGAATATTTTTGATCAGACCTCTCCTTTAAAATTTTATCCGTACAACAACAACTCGTTTAAAGATCTTTTCTGGAACCTGTTCGAACACAACCAGGACCTGACAAGGAACCAGCTCCTCGGCTCTGTTAAGCTGTCTGCCGACGTTACCCCCTGGCTGAACGTAGCCGGTCGTACCTCGCTGAACTACAACAATACCGAGATCGAAAGTAAATACTCGCCGATAGATGCTTTCGGCGTGCGCGGACAATACGGTACAGAAAGTGTACGTAACCAGGATGTGAACTTCGAACTGTTTACCACGCTGCATAAAGACAACATCGTAAAGGGGCTGAACGCCAGCTTCCTCGTTGGTAACAGTGCCTTGCGCAGCCGCATGTACAACTACAGCGCCTGGAACAATGGGGAGAAAACTTCTTTCGCCGTACCGTTTAAATACTACCTGGCGAACACCACAGGAACCCTCGATCTGCCGAAAGAGGCATGGGCCAATTACAACCTCAACTCCCTGTTCGGCGTACTCGACCTCTCTTACAATGACTACCTGTTCCTCCGGGTAACAGGCCGTAACGACTGGTCTTCCACACTGCCGGTAGCGACTTCGTCCTACTTCTTTCCCTCCGCGAGCCTGAGCTTCGTGTTTACCGAAGCGATCCAGGGACTGAAAGAAACCAACTGGTTAAGTTTTGGTAAGTTGAAGTTCTCGGCTGCCGAAAGTGCGAACGGTGCTAATCCTTACCAGACTACCTACACTTATAACTCCACCGTGATCAGTAATTACATCAACGGTACGGCGCCTGCAACGTTTGGAGGTCTTACGGTAAGAAGATACCAGCCCAACCTGCCGCCGGCCGACCTGTTGTTGCCACAGCGTAATAAATCGATCGAAGCCGGCCTGGAGTTAGGCTTCTTCAAGAACCGCCTGAACATGGAAGTAACCTATTACGCTGCCAAAGCCACCAGCCAGATCATGAGCGGTTCACTGGCATGGTCTTCCGGGGCCAATGCCATCACTTTCAACAGTGGCGAACTGTCCAACAAAGGCGTCGAGTTTATTGTGCGGGCAACGCCGGTGGCCACCAAAGACTTCCGCTGGAACCTGACCCTGAACGGCGCGCATAACACCAACAAAGTGGTGTCGCTGGCAGAAGGCATCGACAAATACCTGCTACAGGACCTGTGGGGTAACAACGGTGTGCAGATGTACGTGAAAGTGGGAGAGAACTACGGTACTATTTACGGTTATGACTATACGCACATAGATGGTAAACGCGTAGTAAAGAAAGTGTTGGATAAAAACGATCCGACCAAAGTAGTGGGTACGCAGTATGTAACAACAGACGATCCGGTGGCGATTGGAAACGCTACGCCCAAACTGACGGGCGGTTTAAGCAATACCTTCAACTACAAAGGATTGAGCCTGTATGTGCTGACCGATTTTAAACTGGGTGGCGATATTTATTCTGCCGATTATGCCGCTGCTATCGGTATGGGCCTTTCGCCCAGAACGCTGAAAGAGCGTAACGGTGGAGGTTTGCCTTACACTTACCCCGATGGTACAACGGCTAATCATGGCGTAACACTGGATGGTGTTTTTGAAGATGGCAAACCGAATACGGACGTGGTGCATTACATGTACAAATACGCGGCCGTATCACAGGGTTGGTCGAATGTGAAAATGCCGCGCAGCGAAGGCATCTTCGAAAACTCATGGGCGAAACTCCGCGAGCTGAATATCACTTACAGCCTGCCGCAGTCAATCGTAAAACGCACCGGTATTTTCCAGGGACTGGATGTTTCCCTGATCGGCCGCAACCTGTTTTACATTTACTCGTCACTGCCGGACAACCTTAACCCCGAAGCGATCAACGGCATTGGTAACGCGCAGGGCATCCAGTGGGCGCAATATCCCGCGATGCGTGATTTCGGTTTTTCCATCAAAGCCAGGCTCTAACCCAAAAAACACTTGACGATGAAATACTTAATATACATAAGGAACATCTGCCTGTTTGCCGGTTTACTGGCAACAGCCTCCTGTAAAAAGAATTTCGAGGATATCAACAAGCCGCCGCTGGATGCCACGGACGCCTCTACGCCCGAAGTGTTCAACGCGATCCTCAGTTCCCTGCCTCTGGAAGGTGGCGAGCAATCGGTGCTCAACGCGTGGATCTATCCCATTACGCAACAGGGCATGATCACGTCCGGCTCATATCCGTACGAGAATGCGATAAACGGGCTGTGGGCTAATTACTATGCGGCATTGTCCAACTACCGTTTAATCGAAGACAGGATCAGCAAGGAAGCGAATCCCGCCACGATGAATAACGTGTACGCCATGTTGAAAACCGTGATGGCGTACAAAACCATCAAGATGACCAACTACTTTGGCAGCATGCCTTACAAGGAAGCGGGTTATGCGGCGATCAAAAAGCAGCGGCTTATAAAGTGCCTTACGATAAGCAGGAGGACATTTACGCCGCCGTGCTGACCGACCTGAAATGGGCGGTGGATAATCTAAGTACCGGCGCGGACCAATATTCTGTGGGAGCTTATGAAATGCTGTTTAAAGGTGATGTGGCGATGTGGGTGAAATTCGCGAACAGCCTGCGCTTGCAGGTAGCGCTCACCATGTATGATAAAAACCAGGCGCTGGCCACCACGCATGTTACCGAGGCACTGGCCAAACCATTGTTGGTGCAGGGCGAAGATGTAGGTATGTGGCCTGCTAAAATACCGGGTTTGAAGTTTGAATGGCGCCAGTGGTCGTTCTCCGCGAACTGTTACCTGCGCATGGGCTCCACCATGTGGAACCTGATGTCGGATAATAACAATACTGACGGCAGCGGCATCTTCGATTTGCGCGCCAGGGTATTCTTCGAACCGAATAATGCTGGTCAGTGGGTGGCATTTCCACAGAACCCTGTAACCGGTACTACCTCGGAAGGCGGTGCGCCGTATGATTACGATAAACGCACAAAAGTGTGGGGTGACAAAGGCGCAGGCAATGTGTATTCACCTTTCAATTTTTACTTTGAGCAGGATATCACTACTATTCCCGAACCAATGCTGACCGCTGCGCAGGTATACTTCCTGAAAGCGGAAGCGTACAACCGCGGGATCGGTACGGCTGCCAATCCGGCTTTGGCCAAAGCGGCCTATGATGCAGGTATTACTTCTTCTTTAAACATGTGGAAGGGAATCGCTTTTGCTTCGTCTGTATGGACGGTCGCCAAACCTGCCGCTGCCGCTGCTACCCCGGCCGAAGTGACTGCGGTAACCACGAACGTAAAAACAGCTTATAACCTGGCCACACCCGCTACGGCGCTGCGCCAGATCTATGCCCAGTACTGGATCGATGCGTTCCGCCAGCCCTGGGATGCCTGGACGCTCAAGCGCCGCTCCGGCGACAAAACGCCGATGTCTGCCGACAACCCCGCGTATTACACCGCGAACTTCGGTACTTATCTCCGTTTTGTGTATCCGCAGGAGGAATTCAACTTCAATAACGAAAACTGGAAGAAGGAAACGAATGCTAAAGATGTCAACACCACAAAAATCTGGTTGATGCCTTAATACACCTTCTGTTCCCGAGTTGTTTTGTCCTACGGGGCCGGCATTTTGCCGGCCCTTTTTTGTGGCGTACCTTTGCAAGCATGGCAGAAGATCTAAGCATTTCAGAAGGTTCCAAAGAGAGCCAGTATCAATCGCTCCTCCCGCAAATCAAAGGACTAATTACCGGCGAGCCTGACCAAACGGCGAACCTGGCGAACATTACGGCGGCGTTAAAGGAGCAGTTTGGCTGGTTATGGGTAGGATTTTACCTCGTAAAAGGCGGTGAGCTGGTACTTGGCCCGTTCCAGGGACCGATAGCCTGTACGCGCATCCGTAAGGGCAAAGGTGTATGTGGTACGAGCTGGGCCGAGGCGAAAACATTGATTGTGCCGGACGTGGAGGCCTTCCCCGGGCACATCGCCTGCAGCAGCCTGTCCAAATCGGAAATTGTAGTCCCCGTTATCCGCAATGGCGAGGTAGTGGGGGTGCTGGATGTAGACAGTGTTGACTGGATACGTTCGATGAAACCGATCAGCGGTTTCTCGAGGAGGTAGTGTCCTGGATTGAGTGGTAGTTAACATACGCCCGGCACCGGCTGCCCGTTCACCGAAATCAGCCAGTCGAGCCGGATCTCCAGCTTTTCGTCGAGGTATAAATATTCTACGCCCTGCCGCGCCTGCAGGTCGGTAATAATACCGGTAACCGTTTGCGCCTCGCTGCCGGGCTGCCGGTATTGGATTTCGGCGGGCTGGCGCAAGGTGGCCAGGTGTTCCAGAATATCATAGTAGTCGCAGTTAATGGGGATGTAGTCTGCCATAAACGAAGTTTTAAAGAAAAGGGCCGCGTACCCGCAGCCCCTGGAAATATTGCTTAGATCAGGTTCTTTTTAATGTAAGCGCAGCTCAAACGCACCGAGTCTATTGGATTCGGAATGTAATTGCTTTCATGCTCCACGAAGAAGTACTTCATGCCCGACAGCTTCGCAGCTTTAAAGATCGGTTTGAAGTCGATAGCACCCTGTCCGATAACGGCGTTTAAATCGTGATTGGCTTTGTCCATGTCTTTTACGTGCCACATGGTAAAGCGCCCGGGGTTCTCTTTGAACAGCTGCAGCGGATCGAGACCTGCGCGTACGGCCCAGTATAGGTCCAGTTCAAAATCCACCAGTTTTTTGTCGGTTTCTTTCAGCAGGATGTCGTATCCCGTTACATCGCCATGCTTTTCGAATTCGAAATCATGGTTATGATAAGCTACGCGTAAACCTGCTTTGGCCGCCAGTTCGGCAGCGATATTGATTTTCGCGGCGATCTTTTTGTAGTCGTCTGCGTTCTGGCGGATGCTGTCTACCAGGTACGGAACGGTCACATAACTGCTGCCGAGTGTTTTAGCGGCATCGATGGCGGCTTTCACTTCGTCGGTGTTGCCGTCGAACAGGAAGGATCCGAGGCCATAGTGGCCGCTGGGTGCAGTGAGACCATTGGCAGATAATACCGCCTTTAGTTCGTTCGGCGTCAGTCCCCAGAATTTATCGTTAATAGAATAGCCATAAGTTTCCACCTGCTTAAAACCTGCTTTGGCCACCTGTGCCAGGGTACCTTTCACATCTGATGGCAGGAGGTCGCGCAGCGACCAAAGTTGGATGCCTACCTTTTCAGGAGCGGCTGCAAAAGACAGAGATGGGAGTAATAATGCAGATGCGGCAAGGCCGGTAGTTGTCAAAAAGCTTCTTCTCGATATCGTCATACAAAAATTGATTTCAAATTGAAAACGGATAGGGTAAAGATATATAAATACCGGCATCCATTAATGCAAAACGCCCGGCATTACACCGGGCGTTGTTATGATTAACCTTTTTTGTGCTGTTGTTGCCTGTTGCCATGCCACTTGCGGTTGTTGCCGTTATTCTTTTTCCGCGCGGCTACCTGCTGCGAGGAAGACTGGCGCATCTGCACGGGTGCTGCGGGCCTGGGCGCCAAATCTACCGGCGACATGCTCGGCAGGAAAGGGTGTTCTTCCACGATGGGAATAGGCTGTGCAATTACTTTGATAATGTCCTTTACATATGCGCGTTCTTCTTCATCACAAAATGAAAGGGCTATGCCGCTGGCGCCTGCGCGGCCGGTACGGCCAATGCGGTGTACATATGTTTCAGGTACGTTAGGGATTTCGTAGTTGATCACGTGGGAGAGATTATCCACGTCAATACCGCGGGCTGCAATGTCAGTGGCTACCAATACGCGGATGCTGCCGGCTTTAAAGTCCGACAGGGCGCGTTGCCTGGCGTTTTGTGATTTATCGCCATGGATCGCGCTGGCGCTGATCTGCGATTTGTTCAGTTCCTTGGCTACACGGTCCGCACCATGTTTGGTACGCGTAAACACCGGGGCGCTGGCAATGGAATTATCTTTCAACACGTGCACCAGGAGGGAGCGTTTCGCTGTTTTATCAACATAATAAAGCTTCTGCGCTACCTTTTGTGCGGTGGACGAAACCGGGGTTACGGCCACGCTCACGGGTTTGGTCAGAATAGAATTGGCCAGCTGCGCGATTTCCGGCGGCATGGTAGCGGAAAAGAACAAGGTTTGTTTTACTTCCGGCAATTTCACGATGATCCTTTTTACATCATGAATAAAGCCCATATCCAGCATGCGGTCAGCTTCATCAAGTACGAACTGCTGGATGCCCAGCAAGTTGATGTGGCCCTGCTGGTAAAGGTCGAGCAGGCGGCCAGGGGTGGCGATCAGGATATCGATACCCTGCCTCAGCTGCTGTATTTGCTGGTGAGCCGATACGCCGCCGAATATCACCGCGTGTTTCAGGTCGGTGTGCGCGCTGTAGTCCCGTACGTTTTCGGCGATCTGGATGGCCAGCTCGCGGGTAGGCGTAAGGATCAGCGTACGAATGCGGCGGGGCCCCTGCGGGCGCTCGTTGTACAGCAATTGAATGATTGGCAATGAGAAGGCAGCTGTTTTGCCGGTGCCGGTCTGTGCACAGGCCAGCAAATCTTTCTTAGCCAGCACAACCGGAATGGCTTGTGCCTGTATAGGTGTAGGCGTAGCGTAACCCTGCGTTTCGAGTGCGCGTAAAATGGGCGCTATCAGCCCTAATTGTTCAAATGACAAATTGTTAAGTTTAAATGTTAAAATGATGCTAACAATCCAAAGCTTTAGAAAAGAGAAGGTTTGCTAGATTGTATATCCACACATCATTTTAAAGGACTTCCGAAGAAGGGATATAGAATAACGGTGCAAAGATAGGGGATTTTATTTTATCTGCCTATATTGCCGGCCTGTATCAAAATATATCCTTATGCAAAGCAATATTGTCACCTTCCGTTTCCTGAGCGAACCAGCCGATGTTAACTTCGGTGGTAAAGTGCACGGGGGTGCGGTAATGAAGTGGATCGACCAGGCGGGGTATACCTGCGCAGTGAACTGGAGCAGCCAGTATTGTGTAACCGTATATGTTGGCGGCATCCGGTTTATTAACCCGATCCACATCGGCGATATGGTAGAGGTGCAGGCGCGGATCATTTACACGGGCCGCAGCAGCATGCATATTGCGGTCGATATCCGTGCCATCAACCCAAAAACAAAGAAGGAAACGAAGACCACCCACTGCGTAATCGTATTTGCGGCGGTGGACGATAACGGTAAAACGGTGGAAGTACCGGCCTGGATCCCGCAAACGGAACAGGAAAAGAAACTGCAGGCTTACGCGCTGCGGCTTTCCGAACTTCGGAAAGATATTAATGAAGCTACACTCGCCCAACTCGAAAAAGGGGAGGAGTAAAACGAAAAGGGCCGCAACAACGCGGCCCTTTTCGTTTTACTCATGGTGGCTTTCGCTTGTTTCAAAACCAAACAACGCCATCCTCACCGGGTTTGCCGATACTTTGTGTTTGGTGATAAGGGCAAAGTCCGCCAGTGCTACCTGGAGTATTTCACCAGCCGCGGGCATTGCGATGTACGCGAATCTAGCCGTGGCTTCCAACACCGGTTTGTAAGTATCTGCCGATGCTACCGCTGATATTACAGCGCCTTCCTTCTTTAACGCCCCGGTGACCAGGTCGTAAATTCTCAGTTTACCATCGAGTGATAACAGCAACAGGTTTTTACCCGCGTAATCTACTTTACACTGGAACGCATCGGTACCGGTGTAGAGCGCGGTGATCTTACGACCCGCGACATCTATCACGTAAGCACCTTTAGCGGCGGAATAACCAATAAACTTCTTAGCTGCGGAAGCATAATAAATGCTGCCCAAACGCGCTGCGCCAAAGCCTTCCGGGTTATCGATAAATACCTGCTCGCCCGATTGTGAAACGGCCAGTACGCCGCCGCTGGTGGCAGTGGCATCTTTAAATGCGCCAAATACAGCCGTTTGTCCGTCCGATGCGTTACCGTGAATGTTACCGGTCAGCAGGGTAGAAGCATAGGCGGTAGTACCATCTTTTTAATCACCAGTACGCGGTTGGGCGATGCGCCGGCGGCGGGAGCGGAAGTTACCGCGTAGGTGCCGTTGTTGAATTGTGCCATAGCGCCGTGATGGGCAACCAGTCCAGCGTTGATCACGCCGAACTTGGCGCCCGCGGTGTTGAAGTTTGCTTCTTCGCCTACGCTTAGGGTACCATCGCCGTCATTAAAAATCAGGGACTCTGTGCCTTTGCTTTTGAAGTGCGTGGGTTTCAGACCTGCAGCAGTAATAGCGCTCCAACGGGCAGGATTCGCAACGTCCACATGGTCGTCGTGCAGGGTTAAACCACCGTCGAATACTTCCACGAGATTTTGTGTGCCGTACAACACTGCCGTATAACGACCGGAAGCCGTTGGGTACAGGTTGGCCAGTGGATACTTGGCTTCGAAGCTGGTGGTTTTGCCGCTGTTAGGTTCCAGCTGGGTCAGCGTATTGGTGTGCTGGTCGGCGGTGAGGATGCGCACGAACTGGTATTCTTTGCCGTCATCGTCATGATCGTGGTCGTGATCATGATCGTCTTTTTTACAGGCGAAGAGGGTTGACGCGGCTAATACAGCCACGCCGAGTTGTTTCAGGTTGTTTTTAGAAAACATGGTATGTGTAGTTTAAGTGTTAAATAATTTTTATACTGATGCCGCGGATCGTTTGCCAGCCGGCTTTATCGGTAACGCGCACTAAGAAATGGTAGTCACCCGGATCGATGTCCTGCGGCACGCTGATCTGCATCTCGGCGCGGTAGCTGGTTTGGGCCGCCGGCAGCGGGTAACTTTTGATCAGTACAAAAGGGTTTACCGGTATTTTGACCGGGTCGCTGTTGCAGGTGTTTACTTCCGTACTATGACTGTGCTGGTCAAAGTTGTGGTGGATGTCGATGCTCAGGGAGCCAAGCTCGCGGTTGTCGCGCAGCAGCATTTTTACATCGAAGTTTTCGCCACGTTTGAGCACACTGCATTGCACCGGGAACGCATCGGCCGCGCTGATGTCTATTTCCGGGTAAGTGGTGTCCGCGGCTGCATCGTCTTTCGAGCATGCGGGTAGCAGTCCCGCTAACAACAGCGGGAGAAAACGGAGTTTTTTCATATGTTGATCTTATTTTTCCCGGATGGTGAAAGGTGTTTGCATTTCCAGCAGCGATCCGTTTGCGTCACTTACACGGAGCAGGAATGCTGCAGCGCCGGCGGGAGCATCGGTGGGAATGTAAAAGTGTTTGTGTACGTTGGTGTTACGCAAACCTTTGTACTCGTTCCAGGTTTGTTTAAAAACCCAAATGCCGTCCCGCTGGCGGATCTCAATCGATACCTCATCAATCTTCGTCACCGCTTTAATGTCTGCATTCAGGTGAAAGTCCTGGCCGATGTAACCTGTCTTTTCATTCCTCAAACCAATTTCCACATTGGTTGCCACCGGCTTCACCGGCTTGTCGTCTTTTTTTACAGCCCGCCCAAAACGCAGCGAGTAGTAAAAATGTCATCAATTTTTTCATATAGATGTGTTGCATGTAAACGGAACTTTAATGGATAACACCAGGTTGCGTCCGGGTTCAGGTAAGCCGATCAACCGGTAAAAACTGGTATGGTCCAGGTAGCGGGTATTGAATACGTTTTGTACCTGTAAACTCAAACCAATGGCTTGCCTGCGGGCAAATAAGGTAGTGCCGGCCTGCAGGCGCATTACACGATACCCCGGTGTTTTTCGCTCCGGCGGTACGATCCGGTGCTGACTGCCCACAAAGTGATAGTCGGCCGAGATATAGGTTTCTTTTCCAATAACGGGATTGTAAGTAAGATTTACATACGCGGCAGGCGGCGGCGAAAACGGTAACGTATATCCCTGTTTGTCGCCCGATAATTGCCTTGCATATACGTATTCGCCCACCACCTCCGCGCTCAGTTGTTTGATGATCTGATACTTTGCCTGCAACTCAGTACCATAACGCATCACACGACTTTGCGCATACGCGAATACCTGGTTGCCTGCGCCGTAGTAATAATCGTGACCGGCAGTGGGGTTTAAGTAGATGTAATTAGGGAAGTAGTTGAAAAATGGGCTGATGCGCAGTTCCCAACGCTCATCCGCATATGCTGCTTCTACGTCAAACTGGTAAGAAGTTTCCGGGTTAAGATCCGGGTTGCCGCGTTCGTAACTGAAGTAGTGGTAATTCACCCCGTTTGCCGCCAGCTCTTTAGCGATCGGCATGCGGAAGCTCTTGCCAATATTGGTTTTAAAGGCGTAATGGCCGCTATTGTAGTTTAATCCCAGTGACCATACCAGGCTGTTAAAGTTGCGTTCCATCGCATGCGCCCGTACTAACTTTTCGGAGCCGGAGTAAAACCAATCGCTGTAGGTTAGCGTTTGAAGTTGCGCATGGTCGTACCGGATCGCGCCATGCAGCTGCCAGGCGTCGTTGATGGAATACTTATCGTATACGAACACGCCGGCGGCATGTTGCTTAAAGCCCGGCACCAGGAAGCTCCAGCCATTGATGTCGTTCTGTTGGTGCTCCAGGGTAACGCCGGCCACCAGTGCGTGTTTACCGAGTTGTATATGATCGCGCAGATTTAACGAATACACCTTTTTATCAAACTGGCGCTCCAGGTCAGAGGGGATGGGCATGTCTTTGGGGTACACCGCGGGCATGTAACCGTGGTTCACATACTGGCTGTATTCCTTACGACCATTGTACTGAAAGCCCAGTTCCATTTCGAAGCGTTGTTTCCCGGCCTGGTAAATGCTTTGATTAATTACTTTAAAATGGTGTACCTGCTGGCGCGGCAGTTGTATATCGCGCGAAGAGGCATCGTGCAGGCCCTCATCTACACGGCGTGGTTCAAGTCCGTGTGCATTGGCGAAGAAGAAGCCACTTTTATTAAAAAGATGGCTGAGGTGTACGATGTTGCGAAACTTGTTGCCTAGGTAGCCGGTTTGCAGGTGCAGCGCGGTTTCGCGGCCAGCGGTGTTGCGTAAACGGTTGCCCGGTAAGCTGGCGGCATAGTCATAAATGTATACCGTGTCGGCTGGAACCTTGTAGTCGCCATAGCTTTGGTACGTTACCCGCGCATCGGCGAACCAGTGGTCTTTTCGCCCGTACAGATTGGCCGATCCACCTAATAAATGATTGTTCGATTTGCCTGACATTGTTACCGATCCGCCAGCAGTATGCGGCGCGGGCGGCGTGGATGGTCTTACATCAATAGCACCGGCGATGGCGTCGGAGCCATATAAAAAGAAGCGGCGCCTTTTACGAGGGTTACCTCACCCACGGCAAGCTGGTCCATTTCCAGTCCGTGGTCGGCGCCCCACTGCTGGCCTTCATGTTTTACACCTTTATCTGTTACTACCACCCGGTTAAAGCCCAAACCCCTGACCAGTGGCTTGGATTGCCCCGAGCCTATACCAATCGTTTTAACACCGGGCAGCCGGTCGAGCGACTGCATTAAGCTACCGCCGAGGTGCTTCATGATAAAGGCATTGTTCACCGTTTCGACGGACAGCGCGGTGTTGCGTTTCCGTTGTTCGGCACGGTTGTCCTGCACCTTTACAGTGTTGAGCTGAATCGTGTCTTTCGTTTGTGCAATAGCGTTACCAAACGGCAACAGGCCGAGGCAAAAGATTACTTCTTTCTTCATTACAGAAATGAACGCGCAGGGGCGCATTGCAGGCTACAATGCCTGTTCGATAAATAAAAAATGGAAAAGCTTAGATGGTAGCGTAGGGGTGGGGTGGGCCTTTATTACTAAAGCCTTGTAACGTGAACTTATAAATTCTTGCGTAAGTACGGCCGTGGTGCACTACCGGCGCAGGTAGCGGTGTGTCGAACACCGGCGGGTATGCCGGCTCTATGGCTGCGTTTGCCTGGTGATAATAATGATCGCAAATAGAACAGTCGCCCGCTGCTTCTTCATCTTCCGAAATAGAAAAATCAATAGCGGCCGGGTGTGTATGCAGTGTTTGAATAACAGTAGCTGAAAACAACAATAACAGCAGCAGCAAAGCAGACACTTTGCGCACACCATTATATATGTTCAGCGTTGTTTTCATTTTGCATCAAAGTTGCATAATATATTCCAAATAAACCAGTCTTTTTTTATGTTGACCAAAAATAAGCGTTAAAAGAACGGTTAAACGTAGTTTGGGTAGCTATTGCGCAAAGCCCGTTATTTCTTCATTTCATGGAAATTACATTTGGATTTTCTATAAAGAAAGCGTAGTTTTATTTCACGCCGTTCTAAGAACGTTTATGAGAAAAAAAAGATCAAATCACGTTATGGTTTATTAAACTAAAAACAACTTACTGTCCCCCATTTGAAGATGCAAGCATTAAAACCAGAATCTGACCGTTAGGGCATTTTTACATGCGGGGTTTTCCGTTGACTACCCTTTTCAAAACAGTTAAGTCCGTTTTTCGCGCCATTCTATCTATCATCAATCCAGGCTGTTCATGCCTCCGGCACTCTATTGCCCGCCGCGGGGTTATTTTTTACCACGTATAATTCTTCTGTCTAATGAAAAAATCCAAACAAAATCGACGGCGATAAGCCTGCGCACACTGACAAAAAAGTACATGTTACATTAAGAATAACAACCAGCGGTACTCCACCTGCTAATTAAATACACGTCATGTTAAAAATGTACCATGTGCCATTCTCTTAACACTTAAACACGCAGAAACAGTAGTTGGTATGTTCCGCACATATCCGGCTACAGCATTGTTGAAAACTTAATTCTGCCAAGATGAAAAAACGAACAAAATTTGCTTTGTCCGAAGCAATACGGACTTCTCTTGTCTTTACCCTGACCTTTGCCCTACTAATGATGGCTATTCCGGCATTCAGCCAGGAGGTGGCCATTAAGGGACGCGTTACGAGCGATGCGGATAAAACACCGGTACCAGGTGTGGCCGTACAGATTAAAGGCACTACAAAAGGCGCTGTGACCGATGCCGACGGTAACTTTAAATTAAGCGCTAAACCGGGCGACGTGATCGTCCTTTCCTCCATCGGCTTTACACAAAAACATTTACCGTAGAAGCAGGTGTAACCACCTACGATCAGTCGCTGGCCTCCTCTAACAGCACCCTGAACGAAGTAGTGGTAACCGGTTATTCTTCGCAGAAAGTGAAGGACCTCACCGGTTCCGTAGCGGTGGTAAATGTAAACCAGATGAAACAACAACCCGCCGCCAGCCCGGTGGAAGCCCTCCAGGGTAAAGCTACGGGCGTGCAGGTAGTAAGCGACGGTGCTCCCGGCGCTACACCGCAGATCAGGATCAGGGGTTTCTCTACTATTAATAATAATGATCCGCTGTATGTGGTAGACGGTGTTCCGTACGAAGGTAAGTTGAGCTGGTTAAGTTCCAGCGATATCGAAAGCCTGCAGGTACTGAAGGATGCCTCGTCTGCCTCCATCTATGGCGCCCGTGCGAACAACGGTGTTGTGATCATTACTACCAAAAAGGGTATTAAAGGTCCGCCCCGCGTAACCTTCGATGCGTACTACGGTACACAGGTGCCACAGCGCAACCGCTTCCCGGAAATGATGAACCCTACACAGTATGCCGACTACCTGTTCCAGTCGTTTAAGAATGCTGGTATTACGCCCGGTACTTCTGAGACAACCGGCAGCAACTACGGTACCGGTACTACGCCAACCTTACCGGACTACCTCGTAGCAGGTTCCAAAACCGGTCAGAATATTACCGCGGCCGACATCGATCCTGCTAAATATAACTACAGCCGCGAATCCGGCACTTTCTACCAGATCACGCAGGCAAACAAAGCCGGCACCAACTGGTTCAAGGAAATCACCCAGAACGCACCGATCCAGAACTATAACCTGAGCGTAAATGGCGGTGGCGAAAACGCTACGTATGCTATTTCCGGCGGTTATATGGGGCAGCAGGGTATCGTGAAGCATACGGGTTACGAGCGTTACAATGTACGCTCCAATACTACGTTCAACTTGTTCGACGGTCACTTCCGTTTCGGTGAAAACATGCAATACAGCTACGAGCAATTCTATGGCGTAGGTGTAAACCCGAACGTATCCGGCGATTACCAGGGTGAAGGTAGTGCACTGGGCTTCTCTTACCGTATTCCAACCATCATCCCGGTATACGATATCATGGGCAACTTTGCGGGCAGCCGCGGCGACAAATTGGGTAACGCCCAAAACCCGCTTGCCATGCTGTATCGCGCAAAAGATAACGTACAGAAACGTAATTTCTTCTTCGGTAACGTGTTTGCGGAAGTAGACATCATTAAAGGACTGACTGCTAAAACCAGCTTCGGTCTGCGTTATGAAAACTACTCCGGCATGTCTATCGGTTATCCGAACCTGGAGTTCTCTGAAGGCAGCAACGCCAACAGCTTGAGTGAAAACTCCGGTTTCAATAAAGACTGGACCTGGACCAATACGTTAACGTATAAACTGAACAGGGACAAACATGCGCTTACCGTACTGTTAGGTACAGAAGCGTATGATTACCGCGGCCGTTCGCTGACGGGCGGCAGGAACGAGTTCTTCCTGCTGGGTAACCTCGACTACTACTACCTGTCACGGGGTTCCGCGAACATCAGCAATAACAGCACCGGCGGTACCAACTCATTGTATTCCTGGTTCGGTCGTGTGGATTACGCTTATGGTGATAAATACCTGTTGAGCGCAACGGTGCGCCGTGATGGTTCTTCAAACTTTGGTCCGAGCAACAAGTATGGTACCTTCCCTGCTGGTAGCGTGGCCTGGCGTTTATCTGAAGAGCCTTTCCTGGCGGATGCTACCTGGCTGGAAGACCTGAAACTCCGTGCGGGTTACGGTATTACCGGTAACCAGCGTATCCCGGGCTTCCAGTACCTGCAGCGTTTCGAAAGTGCACTCGCCTCTTCTGCTTATCCCATCCGCGGCGATGTGATTACAGGTGTATGGCAGAACGCTTATGCCAATCCCAATGTTAAATGGGAGGAGCTGAAATCACTGAACGTTGGTCTGGACTTCACGCTCGCACAGGGTATGTTTGATGGTGCTATCGACTGGTACACCCGTAAAACATCGGACATGCTGTATCCCGTTCCTTTGCCTTCACAGGCCAGCGGAGAGGGTAGTGCGCCGTTCGTAAACATCGGCGACATGCAGAACAAAGGTTTTGAAATCGGTCTGAACTACCACTATGGTACCGACAGCAAAAGCGATTTCGGCCTGGATGCAGGTGTAAACTTCTCCCGTAACGTGAACGAAGTGGTAAACCTGGCGCCTTCCGTAAAACAGCAGGTGTATGGTAACTTCAGGAGCTTGTCTACCACCATCCTGAAACCGGGACAGCCTTTCGGTTCCTTCTATGGATATAAAGTAATCGGCATCTACCAGGATGCGGCGGAAGTGGCTGCTGGTCCTTCTTATGACCGCGCCCGCGTAGGTGGCCTCAAATACCGGGATATTTCCGGTCCCGAAGGCAAACCCGATGGCAAAATTGATCCGAACGACCGTACCATTATCGGCAACCCGCACCCGGATTTCCTGTATTCCTTCAGCCTGAACCTGCGCTACCGCAACTTCGACCTGTCGGCCTTCTTTAATGGCTCACAGGGCAACGACCTGTACGAGGCTACCCGCTACTTCACGGACTTCAGCACCTTCGATGGTTCTGCGTCTACCCGTATGCTGGATGCGTGGAGCCCCACCAATAAAGGCAGCAAAACGCCTTCTCCTTACAGGGGCGCGTCTGACTTTGAGTATGCTTCTTCCAGCTACTATGTACAGGACGGCAGCTATTTCAGGATGAAAAACCTGCAGATCGGCTACAACTTCCAGATGGATAAAGTGCTGGGCGGCAGGGTGAAAAATCTGCGCGTGTATGGCAGCGCTACTAACCTGTTTACCATTACCAACTACACCGGCCTGGATCCTGAAGTGAGCCAGACTAACAGTACCTTCTCGGCACTGGGCGTAGACTTTGGTATTTATCCGGTGGGCAGACAATATCTGATTGGTATTACAGCAGGTTTCTAACTCAAAAGCTTCAAATCATGAAAACGAAACATCTTTTTTCTATACTGTTGATATCCGCACTGTCGGGTGGTTGTTCCGGTGATTTCCTGGAACGTGTACCGCAGGGCGAACTGGTAACCGACCAGCTGGCCACCCCGGAAGGTGTGGAGGGTTTGCTGGTAGGCGCATATGGATTGCTCAACGGCAACGTAAACGGTACCTGGGGTAACTACTCCTCCGGTCCCAGCCAATGGCTGTTTGGCGAAGTAGCCGCAGATAATGCCCACAAAGGCAGTAACAATGGTGACCAGCCTAACATGAACCAGATCGAGTTGTACCAGGTAACCAGTACCAACGATAACCTGGAAGTAATGTGGAACCGCCAGTTCGAAGGTATTGCCCGTTGCAATAACGTACTGCGCATGGTAGCCACCGTACAGGCAGGCAGCGGTAAAAACTCACCGATGCCCGCGCGCTGGAAATCCAGGGCGAAGCAAGAATGCTGCGCGGACACTATTACTTTTTCCTCCGCAGGATCTTTAACAAAGTGCCTTACATCGATGAAACACTGACGACCGCGCAAGCGGCCGCCGTGAAAAACGATGCGGAAATATGGCCTAAGATTGAAGCAGACTTCCAGTTTGCAATCACCAATCTGCCCACCACCAAACCGAAAGGGGAGATTGGTCGTGTAGACAGGCTGGCGGCACAGGCTTACCTGGGTAAAGTATATCTTTATCAAAAGAAGTATACGGAAGCCCCGGCGTTGTTCAATACTGTAATTGCCGCCAAAGCATCGCTGACCACCATGCCGTTCCCGGACAACTTTGACGTAACCAAAGAGAATGGCCCCGAGTCCATTTTCGCGGTACAACATGCGATTAACCCCGATGGTAGTGGAGAAAACGCAAACGTGAGCGATATGCTCGGCGGTTTTTACGGTAGCGCACCGGTAAACTGCTGTGGCTTCTATCAGCCCACCTTCGACCTGGTGAATGCATTTAAAACGACCGCGGCAGGTTTGCCTTACCTGGACAATACCTACCGCACCGCGCCGATCATTAAATCCGATTTCGGTTTAACGGCTGCGCAAAAAGCGGCGTATGTACTGGATAAGACCTTCCGTGTGGATCCGCGTATGGAATACACCGTAGGCAGAAGGGGCGTACCTTATCATGACTGGGGTATCATGGCTGGCGATGGCTGGATCCGTGACCCGGCATATGCTGGTCCGTTCGTAGGTTACAAACACATGATCGACCAGTCGGCCTTTGGCTCCAATGCCGTAAAAGGTGCGTTGCAGATCACCGGTCTGAACGTAAACATTATCCGTTTGGCCGACGTATACCTGATGGCCGCGGAGTGTAACGTAGACGGGCCTACACCGAATCTTGCAGAAGCCATGCGCCTCGTAAACCTGGTACGCCAGCGCGCAGCAGCATTGCCCGGCAAAGTAGTGGATGGTGGTCCTGCGGCGGTGTACAGCGTACAGCAATACACTTCCTTCCCGACCGTAGCTTATGCACGCAGTGCCGTACAGTTCGAGCGCAGGCTGGAGCTGGCGCTGGAAGGCCATCGCTGGTATGACCTGGTACGTTGGGGTACGGCTAAGTCCGTACTTGAATCATATTCTACCTTTGAAGGCAGCTTGCTGAGTTCTTTCGCGGGCCTCACCTTTGAGGATAAAGATGCGATCTATCCAATACCACAACAACAAATAGACCGCAGTCAGGGTGCACTGACGCAGAATTAGGCGGGCGCACTAAGAGCAGCAAAGAGCGTACTGTGGCGAAAGCCATGGTGCGCTTTTTTTTTTTAATGCGCTATTCGGACGCATCCGTGGCGTTTTGCACCCGGTGGGGTATAGAAGATAATTTACCCCTGTTGATTTTTGTTAAAATTGCTTTGGTACGCTGTTTGTAAATGTGATGGTAACCAAACAGTCTTCTATGAAAAGGATCATTATTTTATTAACAGTAGCATTGGCAGCGGGCCGCGTACAAGCCCGTGAAGCAACAGAGATCACCAAGAAAAACTCCCGGCTGAAATTTGGGGTGAGTGCAGGTGTTCCCATCGGGGAAGTAGCGTCTACCAACAGTTTTATGCTGGGTGGCGAATTAAAAGGACAACTTATGACCACGCCGCATTGGGGCATTGGTCTTACTTCCGGATATAACCACTTTTTCCCGAAAGACAACGGCGATCATTTTGGTACCGTACCGCTGGGCGCATTTGCGCGTTACTACCCTAAGAGCAGCGGTTTTTTTGTGGGAACAGATGTGGGTTACAGCTTTGTGACCGGCCCTGTAGAGAATACGGGCGGTTTTATGGTGAAGCCGCAGTTAGGTTATCACAACTATAACTGGAACTTCTTTGCCTTCTACAACGGGGTGCTGCGTTCGGCCGATAACGGCGGTAACATCCGGCGGTGGGCATTGGCACCACTTACAACATTCGTTTTAAATAACGCGTTTTTTATCAGGCAGAAGAAAAGGGCTGTGCGCTATTGCGTACGGCCCTTTTGATTAATCCACATTTTGTAAGCCCTTCGTTTCACGGAAATCACCCGTTGCATGGGTTCATTCTGATGACGATGCATAT
The DNA here is from genome assembly GCF_023156195.1 of Chitinophaga sedimenti. Taxonomy (GTDB): domain Bacteria; phylum Bacteroidota; class Bacteroidia; order Chitinophagales; family Chitinophagaceae; genus Chitinophaga; species Chitinophaga sedimenti. The sequence continues at coordinate 2,845,364 of NZ_JAKUKA010000001.1, read as the reverse complement.
TATAAGCACGTAATACCCCCGCCGCATCCAGTATGCCTGTAGCCTGTCCGCCACGCTGCATCACCGGCAGTGCAGTAACGCCGTGTTTATCCATGAGCGCTGCTGCAAGGCTGATTTTACTATCGTCATATACAAACGCGGGCGATGTTCCCATCAACGCTGCCGCTGCCAGTCATCGGTCTGCATCACTGCGCTGGTGGGGATGTGCTGTAACACATCGGGCTCGTAAGCTTCCGGTGTACTTACGCCCCTGCGGCGAATTTTCTCCGTCATGATACTTCCTTTCATCAAAAAGAAGGAAATAAAATAAGCGGCCGTACAGGCGGCGAGTAATGGTAACAGGCCGTGAGGTTGCATGGTTGTTTCCAATGCGAATACAATAGCGGTGAGCAATGCACGCGCTGCGCCGGCGAAGGTGGCGGCCATACCTATCAATGCACAGGTAGGCAGATTGATTTCCGCTGCCGGGAAAAAGTGCTGTATAAGTAGGCCCAAACCCAATCCCGATGCGCCACCAATAGTGAGCAAAGGCGCCAGTGTACCGCCGGAAGTGCCGCTGCCCAGCGAAACCGACCAGGAGATGAATTTAAGGAAACAGAGGCCTAATACCATTTGTAACGGCAATGAGCCGGTGAGCAAGCCGCTGATATTGTCGTACCCCACCCCCAACGTGTAAGGTGCGAAGTAACCCGTTACGCCAATGGCGATGGCGCCGATGGCCGGCCACCACATCCAGTGGATGGGAAGCTTTTCGAACAGATCTTCAATAAAATAAATGCTTTTGGAGATGAGCGCGGCGATTACTCCCAGTACAATGCCCATCGCGGTGTACCACACCATGGCGCTGCCCGGGGCGGCGGGAATCTCCGGCATGGCAAACACCGCTTCGCGACCGAACAGCATCAGGTGCATGGCTGCGCCGGTAGCACAGGCCAGCGATACCGGGATCAGTGTACGGGGCGAAAACTCGAACAGCAATAATTCAATCGCCAGCAATACCGCCGCTACCGGGGTGCCGAAAATGGCGGCCATACCCGCCGTTGCGCCCGCCGTTAGCATAATTTTGCGCTCAGAGGGCGTAATACGCATGATTTGTCCCGCTACAGAACCAAATGCACCGCCGGTGGAAATAATCGGTCCTTCGGCCCCGAACGGGCCGCCGGTGCCTATAGAAATGGCGGCGGATAATGGTTTTAGCAGCGTGATGATGGGTTTAATACGGCTTTCGTTCGTTAATACCTGCTCCATCGCTTCAGGAATGCCATGCCCGCGGATGGCAGCGGATCCCAGCCGGGCCATAATGCCGATGATAATGGCGCCCACGATAGGTACTGCAATTACCCATAACCCCAATTGGTTCCCGGCCGGACCGCGCTCGTGTATAGAAAATTCCCCATAAAAAGCGAAATTGGTAATCAGGCTGATCAGCCATACCAGGCCGCGGGCAATGAATCCGATAATTATAGCATTGATCACTACCTGTATGCTCAGCCATAAAACGCGGCTCGATACAGGCCTTTCTGAAGGTATGTCCCCGGACGGTCCTGTTGTTTCCAACAGGGGTGCGACGGGTATTTTTTGTTCCATGTTGTTGAATATTTACTGCAAAAGTATTGCCTTTGCAATATTATTGGTCATTATTTTTTACTTTTGAGGTATAATAATGTTGTATAAACTATATTTATGCACTCTAATTGCTTCCTTTGCCGACATACCTTTGCTGACTGGCACACCGCTATTGAAGACAACGCGCGCCTCGTGGAATTTAACCGCGGCGACGTCATTTTCCGGGAAGGGGACGAGATAGCAGGTTTTTATTTTATTCATACCGGCAAGGTTAAAGTGCATCAGCACTGGTTGGAAGACCGCGAACTGATCATCAAGTTTGCGGCGGAAGGCGACCTGCTTGGCCACCGCGCTATCGGCAAGGAGCAGCGGTACCCGGTATCCGCCACTGCGGTGGAAAAAGTGACGGCCTGTTTTATCACGCCCGCTTTTTTCCGTACTACGCTAATGGCCAACCATGAATTTGCCTACCAGGTCATTTTGTTCTTTGCCGCCGAATTGCAGAAAGCGGAGGAGGGCATGCGCAAATTGGTGCAGCTCGATGTAAAAACCCGCATCGCGGAAAAACTATTGCGGTTGGAAGTGCTTTTCCAGGTAGATGAAGAAGGATTTGCGAAACACACGCTGACGCGGCAGGACATTGCTTCCTATGCCGGCACCACTTATGAAACACTTTTTAAAACCATGTCGGAATGGGAGCAGGATGGGGTAATTGCTACCGCCGGTAAACGCATTGCGATCAAAAAGAGAAAGGTACTTGAGAAGTTGATGCGATAAAGTGGTTGTACTGATGATATGTTATACGGAACCGATGATATTGTCATTGTGCCCACTCCGGGGACAACGTACTTTTGGCTCCGTCAGGCAGAATGAATAATCCCGGGTTACAGGGAACTATCGTAAATCAGTACAACCAAAATTGTTATGGATCGTCCCATTTCCACTTGGGCAAGGCGTCTATGCCGCCACTACGGCCATTTGCCACCAGGCCGGGTATTCTTTTTAGCTACGCTTTTGTTATTGTTGACCAGCGCCCTGCATGCCCAAACGCCTGCAAAGTTCAAAATCGCCGGTTTGGTAAAAGATACCAGCGGCACCGGCATTCCCGGTGTGAGCGTGTATTTTGCCAACAACCGTGCGGTGGGCACGGCCACCGATTCCGATGGTAAGTTCGTGATCGAAGCCGCTAACGGCGATGTGATCGTGTTATCTTCGATCGGTTTTATGGAGCAGCGTTTTACGGCCAACGCCAACGACCGGCAGGTATCTTTTCGTTTGCGTCCCTCCGAAGGTTCCATTTCCGAAGTCGTGGTTACCGCCTTTGGTAAAAGGAACGCCGGGAGGCCGTGGTAGGTTCTGTTGCCACTATCAATCCCGGGGCGTTAAAAATCCCGTCGAGTAACCTGACCAACGCCCTGGCCGGGCAAATTGCCGGCGTAGTGGCGTACCAGCGCAGCGGTCAGCCAGACTCGACAATTCCACCTTCTTCGTGCGCGGTGTGACTACTTTTGGTTACAAGCAGGACCCGCTGATTCTCGTAGATAACGTGGAACTCACTGCCAATGATCTTGCCCGTTTACAGGTTGACGACATCGCTACTTTTTCTATTCTGAAAGACGCCAGCGCCACCGCGCTCTATGGCGCGCGCGGCGCCAACGGGGTCATCCTGGTGACCACCAAGGAAGGGGCGGAAGGCAAAGCGCGCATCAACGTGCGCCTTGAAAACTCTATTTCCCAGCCAACACAAAACATTAAAATCGCGGACCCTATTTCGTACATGAAATTGTACAACGAGGCCGTGTCTACCCGCGACGTGCGCGGCGCCACACTGTTCAGCGCAAACAAGATCTACTTTACAGAGCAGACGCTGAAAAATGCACCGGGCAGTAACAAGTACATGTATCCGGCGGTAGACTGGCTGGATGTGATGTTTAAAGACCGCACCAATAACCAGCGCGCCAACGCCAGCGTAAGCGGCGGCGGCAAAGTGGCGCGGTATTACATCGGCGGTTCTTACAACGTGGATAACGGTATCCTCAAAGTAAGCCCGATGAATGATTTCAACAACAACGTAAAGCTGAAGAACTACCAGCTGCGGTCGAATATCAACATCAATATCACCCCTACCACGGAAGCGATTTTACGCCTCTCCGGTACCTTTGACGAATATAACGGCCCCATTACGGCCGATGGCTCCTTTTCATCCGATCTGTATTACTGGGCGTTGCACACCAGTCCCGTGAGGTTCCCGGCGTTTTACCCGGAAGATCCTTCGCTGGGCATCAATACGCACATCCTGTTCGGTAATGCTACCGCGGAAGGATCCAGCTCCAATACGCCGGGTTTTGTGAATCCGTATGCGGAAATGATGCGCGGGTTTAAATCGTTTTCGCGTTCCCGTATGAGCGCGCAGCTGGAGTTGAACCAACAGCTGAATTTTATTACAGAAGGGTTGAGCTTTAAAGGCATTTTTAACACGAACAGGTATTCTTATTTTGACCTGACGCGTAAGTACAATCCTTTCTATTACCAGATATCCAATTACGACCGGGTAAACAACGTCTATGATTTGACGTGGATCAACAGTTTGCCGGGACAGGCTACCGAGTACCTGAGCTACAATGCGAACGAGCAGTTTAAAGACATCAATACGTTCGTATACTTCCGGGGTATCCTGGATTACAACCGGCAGATCGGCCGTCAGCACAATGTGTCGGCGGCATTGATCGCCAACAGGCAGCAGCGTTTATATGCGAATGCCGTGGATGCGAACGGTAATGCGAGTTTACAGTTGTCGCTGCCATACCGTAACCTGGGAGTGTCCGGACGGGCATCGTATTCGTACGCCAGCCGTTACTTCGTGGAGTTTAACTTCGGTTACAATGGTTCTGAAAGATTTGCGGAGAAAAACCGTTTTGGCTTTTTCCCGACCATCGGCGGCTCCTGGATCGTATCCCGCGAGCCGTTCTGGCAGGGCGACCTGGCAAAAGTCGTGAACAAACTGAAGGTACGCGCCAGTTATGGTCTCGTGGGTAACGACGCGATTGGCGCACAGCGCTTCTTCTACTTGTCTGACGTAAACCTGGCGGGCGGTAACTCCGCTTCGTTTGGCCAGGACAACGGCATGACGCGTCCCGGTGTAAGCATCCGCAACTATCCGAATGAGGACGTGACCTGGGAAACTTCCCGCCAAACTAATATTGGCCTGGAGTTCAGCCTGTTTAACGCGGTGAACGTGATTGCAGAGGTGTATAAACAACATCGCTACAACATCCTGATGTCGCGTGCGTCCATACCGGGTACTGCAGGGCTGGAAGCATCAGTGAGCGCGAACCTGGGTACGGCAAACAGTCATGGTATTGACCTTTCGGCCGACTACCGTAAAAACTTCGCCAGCGGTTTGTGGATGAGTGGCCGCGCCAACTTTACTTTTTCGCAGAACAAGTACGGCGTGTACGAGCAGCCGGCTTACCAGGAACCCCGGCGTTTGCTGAGCGGACAAAAGATCAACGTACGCTGGGGCTATATTGCTGAGCGTTTATTCGTGGATGATAAAGAAGCGGAGGCTTCGCCCAGGCAACTGTTTGGCAGCGGCGCGAGTGCTCCGCGCGGCGGCGATATCAAGTACCGCGACATGAACGGCGACGGTGTGATTTCTGAAGCGGACCAGGTATTCCTTGGTTTGCCTACGGTGCCGGAAATCGTGTATGGCGCCGGTCTTTCCTCCGGTTACAAAGGCTTTGACCTGAGCGCTTTCTTCCAGGGGATCGGCCCGCACTTCCTTCTTTATTGATCCGGGTGCTGTGAGTCCCTTTATCAATAACCGCCAGGTGTTACAGGTATTTGCGGACAGTCACTGGTCTGAAGAAAACCAGGATTTATACGCCAAGTACCCGCGTTTGGGTACACAGGAGCGATACATCCGGAACAACCTGCAAACCAGTTCCTGGTGGATGCGCAACGGCGCGTTCCTGCGTTTGAAGTCACTGGAAATAGGCTATACGCTGCCAGACCGGTTAGCGAAAAGGGCTTACCTCAGTAACTGCCGCATTTACTTCAACGGCCTCAACCTACTTACTTTCAGCCGCTTTAAGGACTGGGATCCGGAGCTGTCGTCCAACGCGTTCAGCTATCCGCTGCAGAAAGTATTTAACGTAGGCCTCAATGTCAACCTGTAAAAAGAAGCGGAATGAAATTCAACAAACAACTCATTATATACATATGGGCGTTGCTGGCCTGCGGCGGGTGTAAAAACTACCGGATGTGACGCCGGACAACGTGGCTACCATCGACTATGCTTTCCGCAACCGCAACGAGGCGGAGAACTACCTGTTCACCTGCTACTCTACGTTGCAGAGCATGAGCAGCATGACCACCAACCCGGCTTTCACCACTTCCGGGGAAATCTTTTTCCTTCGGACCTGCAGGAGCCCACGTTGGGCAGTGAAGCGGCCGAAGCCGGTTTTCACCTCATACAGGGCCGGCAGACCGTGGATCACCCGGTAATGAACTACTGGAACGGCGAAGACCTTGGCCAGCCGTTATACCGCGCCATTCGTCGCTGCAATATCTTCCGGAGAATATTGATAAGCCCCGTGATTTAGGCATCAGTGAAAGAAAACGCTGGATTGCGGAAGTGAAATTCCTGAAAGCCTATTACCACTTTCACCTCCTGCGCATGTACGGGCCTATTCCCGTAGTGCGCGTGAACCTGCCGATTACCGCGGGTACCAGCGAAGTGAGAACGAAACGCGAAGCCACGGATTCCGTGTTTCAATATGTAAAACAGCTGCTGGATGAAGCTACGCCCGATTTGCCAATGACCATCCAGGACCCGGCCCAGAGCCTTGGTCGTATTACGCAGCTGATCGCACTGTCTGTAAAGGCGGAAGTGTTGGTAACACAAGCCAGTCCGTTCTTTAATGGCAACCCGGATTACGCCGGTTTTGGGTATAAAGGAGAAGCGCCGCTGATGCCGCAGACTTACGTGGCCGCGAAATGGGATACGGCCGTACTGGCGTGTAAAGCCGCGGTAGATGCGGCTGAAGCAGCCGGTTTAAAACTGTACAACTTTATTGCGCCGGGTAACCTGCCCGCCTTGCCTGCCGAGTTAAAAAAGATGATGGACCTCCGTCATACCATCGGTGAGAAATGGGAGCAAAACCCGGAAATCATCTGGGGACTGAACCCGGTGTTTGGGCTACAGGGAATGTGCATGCCGCGCGTGAACGATAAAATGGTGCAGAACCTTGGTGGCGCCCCCGGCAACTTTGCCGTGCCGCTGGTGATGGCGGAACTGTTTTATACAAAAAACGGCGTGCCGATGAATGAAGACCGCAGCTTTGATTACCGTGGCCGTTATGCCGTGGAAACTGTGACTGCGGCAGATAAATACTATATGCACGAAGGTTACCAGACTGCTAAGATGCACTTCGGCCGCGAGCCCCGATTTTACGCAGACCTGTCTTTTGACGGCGCCAATTACTTTGGTAACGGCATGCTGGACCAGGGCGTGGATAACCTGCCTTACGTGACTGCCCGGGGTGCTACCTCCATGGCGGGACCAAAAGATAAGATACGGGTGAATGTAACGGGCTACTGGCCGCAGAAGCTGGTAAACTACCAGAGTGTGTTTGGCGAGCAGGTAACCACCATTGGCCTCCGCATCCCGATGATCCGCCTGGCAGGTTTATACTTGTTGTATGCGGAAGCACTGAACGAAGCGGGCGGCCCGACGGCGGACGTGTATAAATACGTGGACCTGGTGCGCGAGCGCGCGGGCCTGAAAGGTGTGCTGGAATCGTGGACCACTTACTCCAGCAATCCCGGCAAGGCATCGAGCAAAGATGGCCTGCGCCAGATCATTCAAACAGAAAGAAGGATAGAACTGGCCTTTGAGGGCCGTGCAGGCTGGGACCTGCGTCGCTGGAAGGTGATGCAGCAGGTACTTGCCAGCCCTATACAAGGCTGGGATATTTACCAGGCAGACCCGCAGGCGTACTATCGCCCGCGCACCCTTACCATTCCAGTTTTTGGATTGAAGGATTACTTGTGGCCGATTAAATACGATGAACTGGTCGTGAATCCGAACCTGATCCAGAATCCTTATTGGTAAATCTTTCAAAGCGTTTTTATGCAGAAATTATCATTCCGACTCATCGCCTTACTCGCGCTGCTGCCCTTGTTCATAGGCAGTTGCGGGGAGAAGGAGTTATATAATGATATTACGGACGGCGACAAAACAAAGCCGGACGTGGTGTCCAACATCAAGACCGACGACTTTCCCGGCGGATCTATCATTACCTATACGTTGCCGAAGGCCTCGAACCTGTTGTATGTACAGGCCGAGTACCGCATCAACGACCGGGTGGTACGCAAGGCTAAATCTTCCTACTATTCCGATACCATTACCGTGGAAGGATTTGAAAAGGAAGGCGAGTACGAAGTAACCCTCTGGAGTGTGACCCGCGCCAATGTGCAGTCGGAGCCCGTTACGGTGAAAGTGCATCCTAAAGAACCGCCCTACATCACCGCGTTTGCGACCGTGCAGATCCAGCGTGATTTTGGCGGCGCAAATATCGTAGTGACCAATCCTTCTAAAAAAGAGATCGGCGTGATCGTGATTACGGAAGACAGTGTGTCCGGCCGTATGGAACCGATTGAGCAGAACCGCACGAACGAAGAATTTATCAACTTTAGTGTAAGAGGATTTGACACCATGCAACATGTGTTTGGCGTTTACATCACCGATCACTTTGGTAATATTTCCGACACGCAGCTGGTAACGCTGAAGCCGATTTATGAAACGCTGGTGCCGAAGAATAAGTTCTCCGAATACCGCTTGCCTTCCGATGCCCCGCTGGGCGCTACGGGCCTGGGCTGGAACACCACGCGTTTGTGGGACAACAACACCAATGATCCGGGCTGGCACACCGAAGCCGGCAGCGGTAAGGTGTTACAGATTTGTACGTTCGACATGGGTGTGTCTACTAAACTAAGCCGCTACAAATTGTGGGAAAGGGGCGAGGCTTACGGTAACGACTACTCGTTTGGCCACGGCAACCCTAAAACCTGGACGCTGTGGGGCTCTAACGCAGCCGCGCCACAGGATGCCAACCTGCCGGTAAACTCTAATCCCGGCGATGTGGTAGGCGACTGGACGAACCTGGGCAACTTTGATTGTCCGCCACCAAGGTCGGGTAATCCACCGGGACAAACCACCGCGGTAGACCTGGAACAGGTGAAGGCGGGTTTTGAATTCAATATTCCATTAACGGCGCCCAAGGTGCGCTTTATTCGCCTGGCCGTAAAACAGACCTGGGGCGGCGGCGATATTGCGCATGTGATGGAGCTTTCTTTCTGGGGCGATACCAATTAATCCACAACAAAACGTAAACACATGAAACTTAATATAACAAGGTTGTTGATGGTGCTTGGGTGCGGCCTGTTGCTGTATGCCTGTGACAAGGACGCCGATAAATACCGCGATTACCTCAACGGTAAAGAGATCATTTATCCCGGGCTGCCGGGCAGTTTACACACGGCCCCGGGCAACTACCGCGTGCGTTTAAGCTGGAAGCCCGGTCCTGACCCGTCGGTTGCGAAATACCGGGTGTTCTGGAACAACGGCCGCGATTCTGTAGAAGTGTCTACTGCCGGACATACAAAAGGCGACACGATTGAAGTATTGGTGCCTAACCTGGTGGAATACACGTACTCCTTTACTATTTATGCTTACGACGAAAAGGGCAACCGCTCTGTTCCCATGGAAGCCGGTAACATCAAGGTATATGGCGATAACTACCGCCAGGGCCTTACGAACCGCTTCATCGTGTCGAGTAAACCTTACGAGCTGGTGAACAACGGTATCCGTTTATTCTTCGAGGAAGCCGATACGATCAATACCGGTACGCGCATCCGTTACACGCATACCGACGGTTCTACACGGTTTTCCTTGTTGCCCGCTGCTTCCGGTGATATTGTGCTGGATGGTTACAAGTCCGGCACAAAAATCTACTATCGTTCGTCGTACATCCCGGTGGCTAATGCTATCGATACGTTCAGCGTAACGAAAGGGGAGGATTCACTGACGAACATCCTGGCGCCGGTGGATAAGAGCCTGTTCTCGATCACCCGTTTGCCCAACGATGCCAATCCCTATGGCAGCAATACGGATGTTAACAGGCTGTGGGACGGCTCCGTAGGCCCGCAGGATTACCCGAACATCTGGCACAGTAACGGCGACAGGGCATTGCCCCATCACTTTACGTTCGATATGGGCGCATCGTATGCTGGTCTTGCAGAAATGGAAGTAACGGGACGTGTGGGATATCATAACCCGGTACAGTTCGAGATCTGGGGTATTAATGACCTTACGGGAGCGGTAACGACGTTGCCGGGCAATGATACCGGCTGGTCGGCTGAAGCTACCGCTAAGGGCTGGAAATTACTGAAATCGGTGACGCGGCCTGATAATGGGGTCGCACCGTATAAAGTGGCGTTTGATGATGGGTTGCCGGCGGTACGATATATCCGGGTGAGAGTGATACGAGTGGCCAGTAACGATGGGTTCTATAGTAATTTGAGTGAGATATCGTTTTGGAGGAAATAAATAGTTTTATTTAGGTTGATATGGGGGCTGTCTCTTTTTGAGACGGCCCCTTTTTTTAAGTAGGTAGTTGAAATATGATTTATTGTCTGTCCGCAGCGAATTGTCAGCCAGATTGTAAAACATCAGCTGCATAAAAACCGGTAGATTTCTTCAATATTCATCATACTCATTAGAAAAGAGAAAACAACCGGGAGAAACTTTAATTATGATAGTTAAATAAATGCCGTAGTTTTACGGGATATTTGAGTATAAGGCGTAGCTCCTCTCGTTAATAGAGCTTATGCTGTTTCCCGCAATATTTTTTTACCTGTGCAGCCTGGCACGCCGTACTATTCAATCACAAGGTCCAACGAGAAGTAAACAATGACAGTTGGAAGATTCAATTTCTGAAATACCATAGCCTATCAGTGATGTCGAGAGATGGAATCGGCAGATTAGTCCTATTACCATAGTTGCATTTCAACGTCATTAATTGGCCACGTAACTGCCCGATTGGTAGGGGAATCCCTCTATATGTATTATTTCCATGATAAAGAAAGCCCTGTTCTTTATTTGGATTTTCATTCTGTAAACATTCACTATTGAATCAGAAAAACGACATAGCGTTCAGCTCGAACCTCAATTTATATTTACAGCAAAATGCACAGGCCGATACCCTAGGGGAAATTGTCGCTGAATTAAGGCTGGTGATAAAGGCTTATAGAAAAATGTTCCCGGAGTTGTGGGAAAGTGACAGGCGTGATGCCATGCTGAAAGCTTTTTCCTTATCGATGGCTTTATAGAGGAATTGATAAAGGATGTGGCGGTCACCTGCAAAAAGGGCTGCAGTTTTTGTTGCCACATGGATATAGATATAACTTCAACCGAAGCCCAGCTCATCAAGGAGTACATGGCGGTGAATGCGATAGGGATTGATGCCGGATATTTGGAAGCGCAGCTTTCCTTAAGCAAAGTAGATCGGCCCCTATCTCAAACGCATTCCGCCTGTGTGTTTTTAAAAGGCGAAAATTGTCTCATTTACCCGGTAAGGCCCATAGCATGTCGCAAACATCTCATGAACTCGGCCGCAGTGTTCTGTGATCAGAAATTAATGGTAGGCTCCGGCGTTGGTAAAACGCAGGTGTTAAGCCCGGATATAGAAGCATTGCATTCGGCAATTGAAGATGCACTGAAGGAAGAGTCCGGACGTATGGCCGGAATTCTTCTCAGGGAGTTGGATATTGTCTGATTGTATGTAGTAGAAACGCTGCCAATAGGCAGCACGTTCATCATTAGGTATTAACCACAAGGGCGGCATTCATGTCGCCTTTTTTTTATTCATTACATCTTAACACCAAAAGAATAACCTACCAGGGCAGAAAGTACCATGGCAATCGTTCCCCAGATAGTGATGCGGATAATTGCTTTCCCCATATTTGATCCACCTGTTTTTGCCGAGATGGCGCCCAGTATCATCAGGAAAATGATGGTAAATCCATAGAGCCAGTACTCCATACCTTTGACGGGTGAAAACAGAACGACTAAAAGGGGCAGGATGCCGCCGACCGTAAATGACGCACCGGAAGCCAAAGCTGCCTGAATAGGATGGGCCTGGCTGATTTCGTTAATGCCCAGCTCATCCCGTACGTGTGTGCCAAGCGCGTCCTTTTCAGTTAGTTCAATGGCTACCTGCATCGCCGTTTCCTTTTTTAGTCCGCGTTTTTCATAGATCTGTGCCAACATATTCAATTCTTCGTCGGGCATTTCTGCAAGTTCTTTTTCTCCCTTTCAATATCTGCTTTTTCAATATCGGTTTGGGAACTTACTGAAACATATTCTCCGGCAGCCATTGATAAAGCCCCCGCCACAAGCCCTGCGACAGTTGTCAGGATGATAGGGGCTCTCATGGTGCCCGCAGTGGCAACGCCTATAGCAAGGCTCGATATGGATATAATACCGTCGTTGGCGCCCAGCACTGCGGCTCTCAGCCAATTGCTGCGGTGAATGTAATGACTATCCAGATAATTGTCTATTGTTATCATGGCATGTTATTTCGAGATTCGTAATAAGGCGTAGTTTATCTTGCTATTACTCCACAGGCAATACGATATGGGTAATGCGCATGGGACGATCGCTGTTGAGTTGCAGCATGGGCTAAGGTCTGTTTTTTTGCCGGATCAGCAAATACGGGGCTGGAAAAGCTTGGTAACAAGCTATTCCGCACTTTTTCGCTTCCTTGTCACCTTTTTCCGCATCGCCGGAAACTGTTGTTCCCACATACGTGCGTATGCACCGTCCAGCGTTAGTAATTCATCATGCAATCCTTCTTCCAGTATTTTGCCCTGGTGCATGACAACGATCTTATCCGCGTTCATGACGGTACTTAAACGGTGTGCGATAATTAACACGGTTTTCCCGGCTTCGCGCAATTCCGCTACCGCTTCCTGGATGCTTACTTCCGACAGGGAGTCCAGCGATGAAGTAGCTTCGTCCAGGATCAGCACTTCCGGATCCCGGTACAGCGCCCGCGCAATGGCCGTGCGTTGCCGTTGTCCGCCCGATAGGTTGGCACCGTTTTCACCGAGCCAGGCGTCGAACCCGTTGGGCAAACTTTCAATAAAATTCAGAATGCCCAGTTTGCGGCAAATGGCTACTACCTTTTTACATCGGGTGTATAATCGCCGATGGCGATGTGTTTCCATAACTGTTCCCGCGAATAGGTCGATCTTTTGCGGCACAACGCTTACGAGCGTGCGAAGACTGTTGATGTCGACGTATTTCAGGTCAAGGCCATTAATGGTGATGTTGCCGGCCTGCAAAGGGTAGATGTTTTGCAAAAGTGACAGCAGGGTAGTTTTCCCGGAGCCGCTTTCGCCTACAATAGCAGTAATCTTTCCACGGGGAATCTGCAGGTCGAGCCCGTCGAATACCGTTACACGTGTCCCATAGCGGAAATGGACGCCCCGCAGTTCAATGTCGCCCATCATATCGCGGGTGAGCACGGTGGTGTTCGGCGGCGTTTCAGTATCCAGGTCCATGATTTCGAACAGCCGGTCTGCTGCAATAAGCGCATCCTGCATCACTTTATTCATACCGATAAGACTTACAACCGGACCGGTAAAATAGCCCATCAATGCGTAAAATGATAACAGCTCGCCAGCTGTAAGCGAGTTGTCGAGTACAAAGCTGGAACCTACCCATAGCAGTACGATCGTAAACAAACCTGAAATAATAGATGTGCCGCTGCCCGTGAGCAGTGCGTTGCTGCCCGATCTGTATACACTGTGCAACAACTTTACAAACTTTCCTTCCGTTTTCACATTTGCATAATCTTCCAGTCCGAATCGTTTAATCGTGCCGATGGCCTGCACCGATTCAACGAGCTGGGCCTCCAGCTCCGCGGTATTTTCCATTAATTTTCGTTGCGTACGCCGGTTTAACTTGTTGGATATATAATAAGCCACGCCATACAAAGGCACTACGGTCAGCATGATCAGCGCAAGTTTCCAGTAGGCGGTGAACATGAGTGCGAAGGAAAAGAATAAGATGAAAATGTTTACGGCGAGATTAATCAGCACATCGTTTACGAACATCCGGATTTTCACGGCATCGTTCATGCGCGAAATGATTTCGCCCACGCGCATGCTGTCGAAAAAGGACTGTGGCAGTTTCAGCAGGTGTTTGTAATAGCCCAGGATCAGGCGTGCATCGATCTGCTGGCCGGTTTTAATGGTAAGTATCGTTTTGGTATAGTTAATAAATATCTGTGCGAGTACTATAAAAATCATCAGGATGCTCATCAGGTTGAGCAGGTTGCGGTTGCCATCCGGCAATACATAGTCGATTATTTTTTGCAGGTAAATGGAGGTGCAAAGTCCCAGCACGGTGTATACCATAGCGCCTAGTACAATCTGTACCAGCATGCCTTTATGCGGTTGCAGAAGGGCCATGAACCTTTCTGTTACCGATACTTTTTCGTTTCCTGGCTGAAAATCCGCAGCAGGCGCCAGCAACAGCGCTACGCCTGTCCACATTTCGCCGATTTTGGCTTTTGACATGGTTTCCAGCGTGCCTTTAGCGGGATCCATGATGCGGACGCCTTCAGGCGTGCTGCCGTATAAAACCACGTAATGCTGAAGTTTTTTATCGATGACCACGTGTAGGATGGCCGGGCAGGGCAGCTCGCCGACGCTTTCCAGGGGCGCGCGGACGGCCTTTGCCGAAAAACCTAATTGAGTGGCGGCTTCAACGAGTCCCAGCAGCGATGTGCCTTTTTTATCGGTAGCGGCGTATTGCCGGATGCGTGCGATCGGTAATTGCAGCCCAAACCAGCCTGCCAGCGAAGCAATGCAGGCGGCGCCGCAATCTGTTATGTCGTGCTGTTTTATGATGTACCTGCGCGCCGAAGGCCGGCCGCGCAACCATGTCCACAAACGGTTTTTATCAACCTGCATCTTTTACAACATTTGGGTTCAGCCAATCATCGGCCTGGTCGTACAGCAGCTGGAACAGCGTGCGCCGCGTTATGAGGAACCGCGCCTGTACGGTCATGCCTTTTTCAAATATCCTTTATAACCATTCTTCAGTGCCATCACGGGATTGTCTATCGCGCACCGCACGCGGAACAAAGGCTGTCCGTCCTGGATCATCACATCTTTTGAAATGTCTGCCACGCGGCCCTGTGCCATGCCCCACAAATTATAATCGTACGCATCTACCTGCATCCGCACCAGCGATCCTTCACGGATGTAACCAATGTCTTTCGGTAATACGTATACGTCGGCGACCAGCCCCGAATCGGGACTCACCTCACCCAGCAACTCGCCGGCCACGACGGAACTTCCGGGCTGAATGCCTTTCAATTGTTGTACGTATCCGTTTGCTGCCGCGCGAACGGTGTATTGTCCTTCCTGTTCTACATATAAAGTTTGCCGCGCCTGTAATTCGCGCAGCTGTATATCTATTGCAGTAAGGTCTGCCTGCCATTTCGTTTGCTGCTGTGCCTTTACAAGCGCTGCCTCGTCTTTTACCGCCTTGTATTCATAATCGTAACGCTCGAACTCCGCTGCCGATATCACCCGGTCCTTGTACAGTGAATTAAATCGTTCGTAGTTTTTGCGCGCGGTGGCTAAACGTGTGGCCGATTCGGCGAGTTTTTGCCGGTATAGCAGCCATTCCTGCCTGTACATCCCCGACTGCAGACCGTTCTGTCGTCCTGCCGTTAATACCTGCAAGTCATGTTGTTGTTGCTGCAGTTCCTGCAATTGTGTGCCCAAAGAAAGGTTTTTATCTTTTACCGCACTGGCGGCGAGTGTTAGCATGGGTTGCCCGATCGTTACATGTTGGTTTTCGCGAATAAACAGCGAATCCACAGTGCCGGCAACCAGGCTGCGGATTTCGGTACGCTCCTGTTCGGGGCGAAGCAACCCGGTACTGCGTACCGTTACATCCACCTTCAGCATAAACAGTAATACGAAAGCCACGAGGAAAACCGTCAGCAATAAGAGGTATAACACACGGCTGCGGGGTTCATATTGCTGTAAGTGCTTTTCTATGGAGGTGTTCACAACGTCGAATGGAAATATCTTGTCTGTAGCGGACATACACGTTTGCATTACAACAAAAGGAAGGGGGACAACAATGTTATCCCCCTTGCAAGTTCAGATGAAATTAGTCTTCGCGTGAAATCGAATCAAAAATTGATCCCAGGCCGAAATTCAGTTTAGTGCTATTGGTGTCACCGTCTTCATCGGTGGTAGTGATGCTTACGTAGCCTTCCAGCATACCTTTGAGCATATTCGAGGAATCGTTACCGCCAAACAGGCCTAACAGGCCACCATTGATTTCCTTCATTTCCTGAAGGCTGAGTTGTTGTAAGTTCATGGTTAAAATTTTACTGGATTAAACAATCTGTGCCTACTCTCTTTTAGGGTTTTCAGCAGTTATCCCTGAACCGGTTCTGTAATAAGTTACGAGGCTGAAAGCTTTATGGATTGCGGGTTTTGAAAAATTACTATTACGAGTAGCGGGGAGAAAAATTGGGTAAACTTATCCTCGGTATCAAAAGCGTGCCACAATGAGCTTTATTATGGAAAACATTTTTGTTGCGTGATTAGTTGTGCATCTTTTTCCATTCTTTACCCTGGTCGTCGTCAATCACGTCAACGATTGTATGAAAAGGGGAAGCGGGACAAGTGCCGCCTCCCCATATGTAAGTATTAAACTGCCCACGGGTCCAATACCACTTTTACGCAGCCGTCTTCTTTTTTCTGGAACATGCTGTAGCCGTCCGCAATTTTAGTCAGCGGCAGGCGGTGCGTGATAATATCGTCCAACACTACTTTGCCTTGTACCACATAGTCCAGCAATTTGTCTATATGCTTTTGCGCCGGCGCCTGGCCGCCTTTGAGAATAATGCCTTTATCGAAGAACTGACCGATGGGAAAGTTATCATACATGGTAGGGTACACACCCAATACCGATACGGTACCGCCGCGGCGTACCGCGCTCATGCAGGCCTCCAGCACTTTAACGGAACCTTTTTCCATATTTACCAGTGCTTTTGCCTTTTCCAGTATGTTACGGTCGGGCTCGAAGCCTACTGCATCGATGCAGGCGTCTGCCCCGCGGCCATGTGTAACAGCCCTTATCTGTTCAATCACGTTTTTACCATCATCTTCCCAAAGGATGGTTTCAGCGCCTGCTGCCAGGCGGGCTTTGTCGAGCCGGTATTGCAGCGTGTCTACCACGATCACGCGGCCAGCGCCGCGAAGCCAGGCGCTTTTGGCTGCCATGATGCCCACCGGCCCCGCTCCGAATATTGCTACCGTTTCTCCGCCGCGGATGTCTGCCCAGTCCACACCGGTATAACCGGTTGGAAAAATGTCGGTTAAAAACAGCACCTGTTCATCGGTGAGATTGTCCGGCACTTTGCGCGGGCCGTAATCAGCGTAAGGCACCCTTACATATTGTGCCTGTCCGCCATCATAACCGCCGTAGAGATCTGTATAGCCGAACAGTGCACCACCTTTCTCCGTCATCAGTCCACCTTCGGGACCGTAGTGTTCCGGGTTGGAGTTTTCACAATGTCCCGGTAAATGATGGTCGCAGAAAAAACAATGTCCGCAGGCGATGGGGAAGGGCACCACTACACGGTCGCCTTTCTTCAAATTGGTGACCGCTTTGCCGGTTTCTTCCACAATGCCCATGAACTCATGACCGAGCACCATGGGCCGGGGCTGCGGAATGCCACCAGAGTAAATGTGCAGGTCGGAACCGCATATCGCCGTCGCTGTTACTTTCAGAATAATATCCCGGTCGTTTTGCAGGATCGGGTCGTCTACCGTATCGCAGGTAATTTTTCCTGCGCCGTGTATCACTGCTGCTTTCATAATTGTAACGTTTTGAGATTATTGTTTGGATGAATCGTTATTAACAGGCTCCTGCTGTTTGCGCATGTTGTTCGCTGCCACGCTGTCGGGCAGCACATTGCTCATGGCTACATTTACTTTGTTTTTGAAGCCGGATACCACCATGTCGTCGCCTTTCATCAACGCTTCGTAACCGTCTTTCGCTACTTTGGCGGCATCGTCCAGTTTGCCCTCCTGTACAATTTTAGCTTCATTCATGTTTGCTTTGTTGAAGAAGTCCGTATCGGTTGCACCTGGCAGGAGTGCAGTGATGGTGACGCCGGTTTCCCGCACTTCGTTGTTGATGGCTTCCGTAAACGATTGTACAAACGCCTTCGTGCCGTGGTAAACCGACTGGTAAGGACCGGGGGCTTTACTGGCAATGGACGAGAGATTGAGGATTTTACCTTCGCCCCGTGTTACCATATCCTTCAGAAAGTGTTTCGTTAAAATCACCAGGCTGGCAATGTTCAGGTTAATGATCGCTAACTCCCTGTTGATGTCGGTTTCGGTGAATTCGCCATACAGGCCCTGCCCGGCATCATTCA
The DNA here is from genome assembly GCF_023156195.1 of Chitinophaga sedimenti. Taxonomy (GTDB): domain Bacteria; phylum Bacteroidota; class Bacteroidia; order Chitinophagales; family Chitinophagaceae; genus Chitinophaga; species Chitinophaga sedimenti. Next base: position 2,827,251 of record NZ_JAKUKA010000001.1, on the reverse strand, counting down.
CCAGTACACCTACTTCAATGCCGCTTTGCCGTACCTGCTCGTACACATCCGTAGCATTTTGCGGATCAAACAGGTCTTTAACAATAATTTTTACATCAATGCCATAACTGCGCAGCTGTGCTGCCGTGGTATTAAGTGTGTCTTCTCTGCGGCCAACGATCACCAGGTTATAGCCGTCTTCGGCGAAAAGTTTCGCCAGTTCATAGCCGATACCGCTGGTGGCGCCGGTGATTACCGCGTAGTTGTTTTGGGTTTTCATGATTTATTGTTTAGGATAAAGGGTGCCAGAATTGTGCCTTTGCGGATCTATAGGAGGAAGCGGGTTATTGCGGGCAGATAATTCTACAAAGGGCAACGGTGTGTATCGTGCTGAGTTCGGATGCTGGAATGTAGAACGGGCGCAGCTTTTGGGTACTTTATTGCAGCGTTTCCTCAGGTTAAATTGTATTGACCGACCGGTGTTGCTGGCGGTATTGGGCAGGCGTCATGCCGGTCACTTTTTTAAATACTTTCGAGAAATGCGGCAGGCTTTCAAATCCTACTTCTTCTGCAATATCCAGGTACGGAGCGCTACTGGTCGCGATAAGGTATTGCGCTCTTTCTATTCTTTTTTCATGCACATAGCTTAGCGGTCGCATCCCTGTATATTGAAGGAATTGACGCGAGAAATAGTCCTGGTTTTGATTTACCCTTGCTGCTAGTTGTGTGATGGTTAACGGCTGTTTTAAATTGATCTGAATGTATGCAATGGTATCCAGCACCTTGGAGGGAATGACCTGCTTATCGGGAAGAACATCTTTTTCGCTGCCTACAAATCTTGAAAGCAACTGGAACAGAATTCCCTGTGTTTCCAGGTACGCAGCATCGTTCTGTAGATTGTTGAGCTCCCCGGTATTCTCTGTAGTACACATCTTTTTCATATACCTTAGGGTTGTCCGATCTGTTAATTCCGCGTCCCGGGTTAATATGCAGTAAGCGTTTGAAATTTGCGATGTCGATGTCTGACGCCGGTATTTTCATCAGCGACCTGTTATTATAGAATAAAGATATGCCGTCCGGCGCCTCTTCAAAGAACTGGATGAAATATTGTCCTAAGTGAGCGGTGCAACTGAGGTTGCATACTGTGAAACTGGGAATGAGGTAGATGAAACCGGCCTCCGGGAGTAATTGATCCTGCGCATTTGATATCCATCCTTCTCCTTCATCAATATAGTACATCCGGTAGTACGGACTAACGACGTTCCTGTAATTCCATTTTGTATTAAGTTGAACATGGTCTACGTGGAGCAAGGAGAAAGCATGCTTTAAAAGTCTTCTACTCATGCGTATAAAATTAATGAATATCCCGACTCAGTTGTAGCGATAGGTGAGGTCTACGGCATTTTTTAAAAGAGGAAGTCGGATTCAGATAAAATAAAGTCTTATTTGGATATTTGACGCGTTACGAACAAGATCGTAAAGAAGCGGCATAATATCGAGCTGATCCCGGTAGGTCGGATTTGCGCAAAACAAAGTCTTATTTATAGTGGTTAAAGTAGGCTGTTGACGTTACTTTTGATTCGTCCGGCGGAAGCGCTGTAACTGACATTTAATTCTATTCTGCTATACCGCAGATTGCATCCAAACATTCTTCATCTAAATCCACGTCAGCATTAACTTATGAAAAGGTACACACTGGCGCTTGATCTTGTAGACGATCCTGCGTTAATCGAAGAATATGAAATATGGCACAAGGAAAATGGCTGGCCCGAAGTGCGTAAGAGTATATCAGAAGCCGGTATCGAGAATATGGAAATTTATCGTACCGGGAATCGTTTGTTCATGATTATGGAAACTGAAGAAAGTTTTTCTTTTGAACGCAAGTCCGATATGGATGCTATAAATCCAAAGGTACAGGAATGGGAGCGCTTAATGTGGAAGTTTCAGCAGCCGCTTCCGTGGGCCGGCGAAGGGCAGAAATGGGTGCTGATGAACAGGATTTTTCAGTTAAATGAAATGAAATAATCGCATACATTAATAAAGCAACTGGATCATTGTTGCATATGTAATCACTTCACTATTTCGCATAGTCGGATTTAGGTAAAATAAAGTCTTAATCATACTTTCGGGTAAGAAAATACGTCCGTACTTTTGATGTATGCTGCCGGAAATACATATCCGGCGGGCAGTTCAGGTCAACTAAAACTAAATTCCACTTTTATGAAGATATCCTTCATATGCCTTTGCTTGTAAGGCACTATTCAGTATTTCCTTCTTTTATGTAATGTACTAATGGTCACCAGCCCTTCCACCGGTGTCCTATCTATCACTTATTGCAAAAATGCTACAAATGCGTTTATCAAATCCCTTATGGCCTTTTTTGAGGCCGCCTCGGAATTTATTCCCTTGTTTTATCATGATGCTGATTTGCCTTTGGACGCAGAAAGCGCATTCGCAGGCTTCGCCAAAAATCACGGGTACGGTGGTAGACAGCACCACCGGTGAAAAGCTGCCGAACGTAACGATTGCCATTGTAGGAACTTTGCAGGGTTTAAGTTCCAATGCCGAGGGCTTTTTTGAATTGGACATTTCGAGAGAGTCCGTTGCACTGCAGTTTTCGATGGTGGGGTACGTGTCAAAAATATTGACGGTTAAAAAAGGTACACCAGTCGTGGTGCGGCTGGCGGTTTCGGCGAATGAGCTGGACGAGGTGGCCATCGTAGCCTTTGGACGGCAGAAGAAGTCGAGCATGGTAAGTGCTATCACTACTATTGATCCGAAAGATTTAAAAGTGCCCTCCAGTAACCTGACGACAGCGCTGGCGGGCCGGTTGGCAGGGGTAATTGCCTATCAGCGCACCGGGGAGCCGGGGCAGGACAATGCCTCGTTTTTCATACGTGGGGTCACCACTTTCGGGTATAAGAAAGATCCATTGATTATGATGGATGGTGTGGAAGTATCTGCGACCGACCTCGCCCGCATGCAGCCGGATGATATTGCCAGCTTCTCCATTATGCGCGATGCCACCGCGACGGCACTATATGGCGCAAGAGGCGCTAATGGTGTTATCCTGGTAACCACAAAGTCCGGTAAAGAAGGACCGGTAAATATATCTGTGCGGTTCGAGAACAGCACCTCTTCCAATACTAAAAATGTACAACTGGCAGATCCGATCACCTACATGAGATTGGAAAATGAAGCGGTGCTCACGCGTAACCGCCTGGGGGTACTGCCATACTCGCAGAATAAAATCGATAATACGATTGCGGGCACCAATCCGTACATCTACCCTGCTAATGACTGGATGGAACAGCTGCTGAAGAAAAGTACCACCAACCAGCGTCTGAACTTCAATGCCAGCGGCGGTGGCAAGGTGGCGCGTTATTACATCGCGGGTACTTATAACCAGGATAATGGCATTCTGCAGGTAGAGAAATTAAACAACTTTAACAGTAATATCAAGCTCAAAACCTACCAGCTGCGCTCCAATGTGAACATCAATATGACGAAGTCTACAGAAGTAATTGTCCGGCTGACGGGTACCTTCGATGACTATCGCGGTCCGATCGACGGGGGAGCGGTGTTTATGCAAAAATTATGCGTGCTAATCCGGTGCTGTTTCCTGCAGTATATCCCTCCGAAATTATGCCACGGGTAAAACATCCGTTGTTTGGTAACGCAGATGGCAACCTCCTGATCAATCCTTATGCAGATATGGTGAAGGGCTATAAAGATTATGCCCGGTCTAACATGAACGCACAGGTTGAAGCTAAACAGGACCTTGCGTTCCTGGCAAAGGGACTGTCTGCGCGCATCCTGTTCAATACTTCCCGTTATTCCTATTTTGATGTTAACCGTGCGTACAATCCTTTCTTTTATGCGCCGGGGTATTACGACAAGCAGGGGAATACCTACACTTTAAAACTGCTTAATGAGAATTCGGCTACGGAATATCTGAATTATTCTGAAGGACTTAAAGAAATTAATACGACGGCCTACCTGGAGGGAGCTGTTAACTACGCAGCCAAGATCAATAAACTGCATGACGTTACCGGTTTGCTCGTGTATATGCGCCGCAACCAGTTGTTCGCCAACCAGGGGTCATTACAGAAATCGCTGCCTTACAGGAACCAGGGCGTATCCGGCCGTTTCACCTACGGTTACGATGATCGTTACCTGGCTGAATTCAACTTTGGTTATAATGGGTCGGAACGCTTTTATAAATCGGAACGGTACGGCTTTTTCCCCGCCGCGGGTGTAGGGTATTTTATCTCCAATGAAGATTTCTGGAAGCCCCTGCGCAAGTCGATCAGCAAGTTGAAGTTTAAGGCTACCTATGGTCTTGTAGGTAACGATGCGATCGGCAGTGCAGACGACCGGTTCTTTTATTTGTCGGAGGTGAACATGAACGACGTTGGCAGAGGTTATACGTTCGGCGAGAACTTCAATTACAACCGGCCTGGTATTACCGTAACACGCTATAACAACGAAGATATCACCTGGGAACGCGCCAAATCACTGACCGTGGGTATGGAGCTGGGATTATACAATGACTTCACGTTAAACGTAGACTACTTTTCGCAAGACAGGGATAATATCCTGATGAGCCGTTCTTTTATCCCTTCCTCTATGGGGCTTTCGGCGGATGTGCGGGCGAATCTTGGCCAGGCGGTATCGAACGGGGTGGAAATACAGGCCAGCTACAGCCGCAATTTTTCATCCGGCGTATGGCTGCAGGCCAATGGCAACTTTACCTATGCAAAAAGCAAATTTACAAGATACGAGGAGCCCGAGTATAACGAAGCCTACAAATCCAGGATCGGTCGTTCTATTAACCAGATTTACGGTTTTGTTGCAGAACGTTTGTTCGTTGATGAGCACGAGGTCGCCAACTCTCCCCGCCAGAACTACGGCGAATATATGGCCGGCGACCTGAAGTACCGCGACGTGAACGGCGACGGACAGATCACGGACCTCGACATTGTTCCCATCGGTTATCCTACGGTACCCGAAATCATCTATGGTTTTGGTTTTTCCACGGGATATAAAGGGTTCGACTTTTCCATGTTTTTCCAGGGATCGGCCCGATCGTCTTTCTGGATCGATGCGAATGCTACTTCGCCGTTCGTGAACCAGAATGCGCTGTTGAAAGCATACGCGGATAATCACTGGTCGGAAGACAATAACGATCTGTATGCGTTATGGCCGAGACTTAGCACGACGATCATTTCCAATAATACGCAGTGGAATACCTGGTTTATGAGAAATGGCGCTTTCCTGAGGATGAAGAATATCGAATTAGGGTACTCTTTGCCAAAAAAACTGGCTTCCCGCGCGCGCATCAATTCCGCCAGGCTTTATGTAAGCGGTGTGAATATGCTCACTTTCAGTGCATTTAAACTCTGGGATGTGGAGATGGGTGGAAACGGCCTGGGATATCCCATACAGAAAGTGTTTAACGCGGGCATATTGTTGGGCTTCTAAACTTAAAGAAATGATCAGAAATATAGTATTTGCTTTGATATTGGCTGGCGCGGTGGCCTCGTGTAAAAACGACTACCTCGATATTGTACCGGACAACGTGGCAACGATAGAAAACGCATTCGCGAACAGGAATGAGGCGGAAAAGTACCTCTTTACCTGCTATTCGTTCCTGCCACAGGACAATGATATTTATGAAAACCCGGCGATGCTGGGTGGTGACGAAATGTGGACGTACTGGCCGATCACCAACCTGAGTCGTTTGCCCGTAGAACCCCAGAACATTGCAAGAGGCAACCAGGGAAAGGTGGATCCAAAGTTAAATTTCTGGGATGGTGCGGTGTCTGGCAAGCCCCTTTTCCGGGGCATCCGCGAGTGTAATATATTCCTGGATAATGTTGATAAGGTGATAGACCTGGATCCCTCTATGAAAGAGCGTTGGATCAGTGAGGTGAAATTCCTGAAGGCGTATTACCATTTTTACCTGTTCAGAATGTACGGCCCCATCCCGGTAATTGATGTAAATCTTCCGATAGATGCCACTACAGAACAGGTGAGGGTGCGCCGCCAGCATGTTGACTCGGTGGTGAATTATATGGTGAACCTGCTGGATGTGGCGGCAGAAGGCTTGCCATTGGAGATCCAGAACCGCGCTTCCGAACTGGGCCGGATTACCAAACCGATTGCACTGGCGCTGAAGGCAAAAGTGCTGGTGACTGCCGCAAGCCCCCTCTACAATGGCGATGCTGATTTTTCTGCATTAAAAGACAAGCAGAATAATACTTTGTTTCCAACCACGGCCAGCAGCCAGAAATGGATGCGTGCAGCCGTAGCTTGCCAGGCGGCCATCGAAGCCTGTAACAGGGCCAATATACGTCTCTACACGTTCGATAACATACTTGTGAATGTAAACGACTCTATACGGCGCGAAATGAGCATCCGTAACAGTGTTTCAGAAAGATGGAACAGTGAGATCATCTGGGGCGGCACAATGGGCGGATCGGGTATTCAGCAGCAGGCGTTACCGCGTTTGGACGCGGCAAGACCGGGTAATGAGCAAACGTACGGCCAGATTGCCCCTACCATGAAAATGGCCGAGATATTCTATAGCGACAAAGGAGTGCCCATCAGCGAAGATGTTACCTGGAACTTCGGTGACCGCTATGCATTGAGAACGGCGACCGCTGCGGAAAAGAACTATGTGCAGGAAGGGTATACCACTATTGGCCTGCATTTTAACAGGGAACCGCGGTTTTATGCCAATATAGCCTTCGATGGTGGTTTGTGGTACATGCAGAATGGCACCTGGAAAGTACAGGCGAAATCAGGACAGCTGCAGTCGCGCAAAGCGGCCTTCGGCTACTCAATTACGGGTTATTTTCCTAAAAAATTGGCCAACTGGAAATTCGTGATACAGGACGGACAATCGTACTCCCTGGAGCAATACGCGTGGCCGGTTATCCGCCTGGCGGACCTCTATTTGCTATATGCTGAGGCGCTTAATGAAAGCGCCGGACCATCTGCCGACGCCTATTTTTATATTAACGAGGTGAGGAAACGCGCCGGGTTGAAATCGGTAGAGGAATCCCGGGTCTTCCTATTCCAGTAATCCCACCAAATACACCACTAAAGAAGGGCTGCGTTCGATTATTCACACGGAAAGAGCTATAGAGCTGGCGTTTGAGGGTAGCCGCTTCTGGGACCTGCGGCGCTGGAAAAAAGCAGCGGAGGTGATGAATGCGCCCATTTATGGCTGGGATATAGAGCAGTCGGACGCCACCGCATACTACCGTAAAAAGTTGCTGTTCAACCAGCGGTTTGTGGCACCGAGAGATTACTTCTGGCCCATACGGGAATACGACCTGATCGTTAATCCCAATCTCGTACAAAACATTGGCTGGTAACAATTACTTCAAAAAAGATTTGTATGAAACGATATATAAAAATGACGTCCTGGGCGCTATTGGCAGCAGCTTTTTTTGGCTGCGAACGCGAACAGCTTAAACCGCTGGAATCCGCTGGCGGCAGTCCTGCCCCTGTGAGTAACGTGACGTACGAAAGTCTGCCCGGCGCGGTAAAAATGACGTATTCCCTTCCTGCAGATAAGGACCTGCTGTATGTACAGGCTGTTTATACGAACAAATACGGGAAAGAGGTATCAGTAAAGGCTTCTTACTACACTAATTCAATAACGGTGGAGGGCTTCGCAGATACGGCAAAGTATAAAATGAAGCTATATGCGGTTAATCGCAGCGAAAACAAGTCTGCGGCATCGGAGATTGAAGTAAAGGCGAATACGCCGCCCGTGTATGATGCTTTTAAAACCGTGCAGCTCAAAGAAGATTTCGGGGGCGTAAATATCCATTACAATAACCCTTCGGAAGCCGATCTGGCGGTAGTCGTTTGTTACAAAGATTCTACAGGAGCGTTTGTGCTGTATGAAACCTTTTACTCCAAACAGAAAGAAGGGAATTTTACTTCGCGGGGTTTTCCGTCCGAACAAACTGAGTTTGCGGTTTACTTAAGAGACAGGTGGGATAACCGCACGGATACGGTGTTTCAGACCATGACGCCCATTTTCGAAAAAGAACTTGACAAATCGAAGTTCCGCGCGGTAGTGCTGCCGACGGATATTGCTGTAGGCTGGGGGCTCCCCATACCGAACTTGTGGAACGGCAAAATAGCCGCCGAAGGAGAAATGTGGCATTCTGCAGATGGCGCCATGCCCATGCATGTTAGTTTCGACCTGGGCGTAACGGCCAAGTTAAGTCGTTTTGTATTGTGGCAGCGCCGGGGTGTGTGGATCTACAATCACGGTAATCCGCGGCATTATGAAGTATGGGGTTCTGTAAACCCACCGTCCGACGGCAGCTGGAACAACTGGGAAAAGCTGGTGGAGTGTACTTCCGTGAAGCCTTCGGGCCAGCCAACGGGGATGAACACTACAGAGGACGTGGAAGCTGCAGCACGGGGCGAGGAGTTCAACATTCCGCTCACCGCGCCGAAAGTACGGTACATCCGCGTAAAAGTACTGGATACCTGGATTGGCAAAGGCGGGCAGGCTGCTCATATTTCTGAAATGACTTTTTATGGCAACGATAAATAATACACATGAAGCCAAACAATAACAGGATTTTATTCCTCTTTTTCACTGCCGTGGCATTGTTCTCTGCCTGCACTAAGATGGATGACTATCGCGACAAATTCACCGACGGACGGGAGAAGTTATATACCGGAAAGGCCGATTCCGTAAAAGTGTTCCCTGGTAAGAACAGGGTTTTGCTGCAATGGTTGTACATAGCGGACCCGAAAGTGAGCAATGCAAAAGTTTACTGGAATAATCGCAGAGATTCCACCGCTGTAGTCGTTAAGCGCACAACAGGTGTGGATACCATTAAACTGTACATCAATAACCTGGTAGAGGGAAACTATAATTTTGAGATTATTTCCTATGATGCGGATGGCAACGCCTCTGTGACGGTAATGCGGTCTGGTGAGGTATTCGGCGATACTTACCAGGCAGGGCTCTTAAACCGGCTGGTGAAAACGGCGGAAATAAAAAGCGGAAATGCCGAAATCAGCTGGTATAGTGCAGACCAGGAGGCATTGTTTACAGAATTGCGATATACCAATAACGCCGGCGCGCAAATTAAACGAATAATAAATGCTATCAGCGATACTTCTTTGCTGGCCGACTATAAAACTGGTTCCCGCTTTGAATACAGAACATTATACCTGCCGGATTCCGCTTCCATAGATACGTTTTACACTGCCTGGCAGCAAAAAGGCGTAACGGCGGACATTACTTCGCTGTACCTGAAAAATGCAGGTTTTCCTTTTAACGCTGCGGTAATGGCCAATGGTCGTTTTGGTACCCTTGCCGATTGGACGACCAACGCCGCTGCAAAGAATATCAGCGGGCAGGGCGGTTTCGATAATTATCCCGGTTATGGTACCACTGGCTTTCGAATACTGGGGTACGCCAGCCATTAACAACGGTAAAATTTACCAGACGGTAACATTGCCCGCCGGTAAGTACAAGCTGCAGGCGTCGGTAGAAAGTATTGCCTACGATCTCCCGGCAACCTACCTGGTTGCCGCAGCTGGTACGACTATCCCTGATGCTGCTGCATACGAACAAAGCCTTGGTTTTGGGAAGTTTACCAACGGTAGCCTGAACAACAAAACGCTTGATGCAAATTTTACGCTTACAGCAGAAACTGTGGTGTCGATGGGGGTAGTGGCGAACATGGTATCGGGTAACCAGAATTTAAGAGTAAAGGAATAAAACTTTATAGTATCGCTGACTAGTATCGGTGGTACAACGCTGGCCGCAACTGGCGATCTGTTCTGATCGCTTTGCGGTCTGCAGTTTTTACGCCTGTTAAATGCTCAATTAGTGCTATAGGCACTATTTGGTTGACAATTTGTAATCGTATATTGACTCCGCATACATGTCTATGTTTGTGGTTTTCATGCAGCATTAGCAGCAGTGTCAGGATAGGGGTGTAAGTCATTGATCAAAAATGCCGTCTTCTTTTACGGGAAGGCGGCATTTTTTTTTTCAAAAAAGCCCCGGGAGATCCCGGGCATGCTTTCAGTTACAAGTTTCAAAAAGTTTTGGTGTATGAATGCATTAATAAAAACGGAGCCTCCGGTTACAGAAACTCCGCGAATCATGGCTGGTTTTTGGTCTTTATTTTTTTACTGCGGCGGTAACAGACTGATGTAGAAAATATGCTAAATTGCTGCCGTATTATTTCCATACTAAGTTCAATAATGATTTTTAAATTCCACAGTGTCGGCCAATAAACCGTAAAATATTCGGTCAATTCGCCAAAATGTTATCTTTTTTACGATGCTGGCTGCCATGTGGGGGAGTAGTCCCGAATATCTTCCGGATGCCAGTTTAAACCATACTAACAATGCAAGACATAGATCAAACAGACATAGCGATTCTCCGGTTGCTGCAACAGGATGCTGAACTAACCAATAAGGAGATTTCCTTCAAACTTCATAAGTCGGTAGCCACCATTCACGAACGGGTCCGGCGACTGAAAGAACAGGGGTATATTAAACGTATTGTCGCCATCGTTGACCGGAAGAAGATTAACAAGGGCCTGATCGCCTTTAGCCATGTGCTGCTGAAGGATCACTCGGCGGCTACGCTGAGCCGGTTTGAGGAGGAAGTAGTGAAGTTTCCTGAAGTGATGGAGTGTTTCCAGATGACGGGTACCTTCGATTTTATTTTACGAATAGCGACAACAGATATGGACTTATCACATACTGTATCGTAAGCTGGCAACGTTGCCGGATATTACGACGGTGCAGAGTTTCTTTGTGTTGTCGGAGGCGAAGAGTGATACGGCGTATCCGATTTAATAAACGCTACTACACGTGGGTTAAATGTAATTGAGCATAATAAATGCGATCAGCACGATGATCGCGATCAGCGCGGTGATGAACAAGTAATCGGCGATCAGTTCCAGCTTACTTTCCCAGCGCGTGCCGCTTAGCCGGATCGAGAAAAAGAGAGCAGGGATGATATGGCCAGGAAAAGTGCCGTGCCGGATGCTGCCTCATCGATGTAGGTGATAGCTGCTTTATTGGTAACATGCAGGGCCGTGATGACGAATAAGCAAAAGCCCAACAGGTTGGTAGAGGTGCTTAATATATGCGGAGATGTACGTTTGTCTGTCATATGCTGTCAGGAATTTAGAATGATGTCCCGTTTACGCAGGTGTTGCCGGGAAATCTTATAGCATAAATTTAGGGTATTGTGATGAAAGAACCTTTATCTTAAAGTACGCTTTAACGAGTGCCGGCAAACATTTCAGCTTGCTGTTCCGTCCGGCGCATACTTTCATAAGCGTCATTGACAGACCTCCACGGACCTTCACCCAACCATCACCCAACCACCACTGAACCATCCAATCTACCCATATCCCGTTACCCGATCGTACAACTTTCCACGTTGACACAAAATGACTTTTTCAACCGAAAGTGATATGGCGAAGCGCATTTTCGCCCCGCATCTTTGCGATAAATTGACTCTTTTTGCGACAAAATGATACGGGCAAACGCAAATTTGACCCCCATCTTTGTATAAAACATCGCTTATGATCCAGCAAGGTTTTAACGCCATCTCCAGTGGTGCCAGCGGCCAGTTCGGTAAGCAGGTCGTTGTGTATTACCGCTATGGCAAACAGATTATTGCGAAGGCTCCGCGCAAGCGTCCCGGCAGGGGCACGGATGCCCAGGAGCGCACGAAAGCGAACTTCCGGGGTGGTGCGTTATGGTCAGCAAAAGTGCGGAAATCGGCTTTGTTGCATGCTACTTATAAGGCAGGCCTCCATGGCTCACTGAACGTACACAACCTGGCCATCGCCGACTTTCTGCAAGCGCCCGTGATCCATGGTGTGGAGATCGGCGACAGCGGTATCGTCGTAATGGCTACGGATAATTTCAAAGTGGCCATGGTAACGGTGCGTTTGTACAGCCGCAACGGTGAACTGGTGGAGAAGGGCGCGGCGGTACAGGAAGACGATGAGCGGTGGTTGTTTGTGCCTGGTAAGAAGCAGTTGGATGGCTGTCGTGTGGTTGTTTCGGTGAAAGATCTGCCCGGCAATGAAACGGTAAGGGAAATGGTGATGGAAGGTGAAAGTGTGATGTATCCACCCGCCGTTAACGCGATGGTCGTTAGCGATAACATCGCTGACGACCATCGGCATCATCCAGTGTAAGGAAAAAGACCGGATGATTAAATCGCATCCAACTACAAGCTGGCATTACCGTCGGAAGATGATGTAAAGGCTGTGTTGGAGCAGGATGTACGTTCACGAAAAGATTCCTGAACGTACTGAAGTTAGTTCTTTGACATATTGGTTAAAATAGGTAGGGCGTTGTCTTTCTATTTTATATACAGAGGGGAGCCGCTAGTCCCGGTCTTCGGCCGCCCTTTAGGATTGGTGTTATTTTTTAACCTGTCCGGTTAAATAAAAAAGCCCGCAAGCAGTGCTGCGGGCCTTCGCTATTAATATGCCGGTGTTTTTAATCGGACCGATTCAGGCTTCACCATCTTCAATACTTGCTCCAGTATCTCCTGCGCCGCATTGATTTCTTCTTTTTTGATAGAGATGCTTTCAATATTGAATCCCACCGGGATTCCTTTTGCGCCCGCATACTCCATGATCTCTTTTGCGATATTGATGGAAGTCTGCACCGACGCCTCGAGTATATCTTTCGAGTTTTTCAGGTCGTTGTACAGCCACTTCGGCACTTCAATGCCCAGCCATTCCATGAACTGCAGGGTTTTCAGGGAACCGCAGGGGGTAAGGGTGAATATGAGCGGCGCGAGTGCGCCCTCGTTTTCGTAATGGTAGTCCGATAACAGGTTTTTGGTATCGTTAATGTTGTATACACACTGCGACACAAAAAGCTGCAGCCGTTCTTCATCTTGTCAAAGATGCGCCGGTGTTCATCACCTTTCTTCGTATGCCGCTCCGGGATGGTAACGCCGCCGAGCAGTAAATCCGGGTGCCTGTCCTTACGCAGCTGATAGGCATCGGCCAGCGAAAAGTTCGTGCTCTCCACCTGTTGCTTCGACGAGGCGCCTACAAACACCATGTACTCCAGGTCTTCGTTCTGCTGCAACCAGTTCCCGAAAGACTCGCGCGTTTGGTTCGCAATGCTTTTATAGATGATCTTCGGCGCCGGCAGGTCTGCCAGCGAAATGCGGCCGTAATGCTCCGGCGCCAGGGTAGGGATGAACGAAAACGGGCGCTCCTTATCGGTACGCATGGATTCGTCCTGGATGTCGTACAAAATCAAACCGTCGATCGCGAGGTGTTGCAGCCTGCCTACCTGCGCTTCCGCGATGGTAACTATTTTAGTGGCCTCTGTAGTGATTTTCGGTGGGGTCAGACTGTAAAAAACAAGCCCCGGTTGTGCCGACTGTATTTTATGTTTAAGGGTATCTGCCATGTTGGTTTTTGCCTTTGACCGCTATTTGAGGCCAAAACAGGGGCAAGATTAGGCAAATCCGCAGAAATAGTCAAGGATTAGTTAGTAAGGCGGTTAACCGCTCATAGAATAATCCTACGTGGTACCCGTCCATCAGGGCATGGTGCACATGTACCGATACGGGCATCATTTTACGGCCCTGCTGGTCTTTTATCTTCCCGAAGGATATCTTTGGGCAGCTGTCTGCAAAGGAAAAGGCCCGGGCGTGCGACAGCCCCGTAAAGCTCAGCCAGGGCAGTGCGCTGCAATGCAACACGTTTTCGCCGGAAACAGCAGGGGCCAGCCCTTTGCTGCCGCGTACGCGGTGGATTTCCCGGTTGCCGGCTTCCTCGAACAGGCCGAAGTCTTCGTGGTAGTCGATATAAGCAAAGCCGAAACTGCCGTCCGGCCGGTTGATCGTGGGCGAAGCATGCACCACATCGTATACCCATACCTGCCCGTCGTTGATCCGGTAACGGAAAGGCTCAATGGCGTTGGCCGCCTTCAGGGTGGCATGCAGGTAGGTCAGGAAAAAGGAACCCTGGCCACCCTGCGCCCGTTGATAGGCGCCGGTGCAGTCCACATCGGCGCATACGCCGAAAAAGGGCTCTTCAAATTGCCTGAAAAAATGGAAGTGCTCTTTACGTGCCCAGTTGTCGATATCCAGTAATTGTTTCATTGTTTTACCTTTAATGTGCGGCAAAACTAGGCCGCAGTACAACGAAAAACGGGACATTTGTCCCACCCAGGCATTATGTTACGTACCAATCCCGATTTCTCCGCCTATATGGCGCAATTACCCGGCCACCGCCTCCTGAGCCGCTCCTGGTCGCCCGGCGAGGCCATCGTGCGGCAGGGCGCCGGCATTCAGCAGGTGTATGTGATCCGCGAAGGCATCACCAAGTGTTACATGCGGGAGGATAACGGGAAGGACTATATCTTCGAATTTCTAGGCCCCGGTGAAATTACTGGTGAGCTGGAAGCGATCCGAAACGCTCCCTGCATTTGCACTATTGAAGCCATTACTCCCGTTACCGCCTGGACGATGCCCCATTCGGACTTCAACGCGCTGCTGGCCAGTGATGCCAGCCTGAACCGGCTGGTGATGGGCGAATTGGCTACGCGGCTCGTGCAAACCTGCGTCCGCACATCTTATCAGCAGGTGTACCCGCTGGAGTACGGGCTGCTTCGCTTTCTTATGTTACAGGAAGCGCAACAGGTATTTTTTTCCAAGCAGGATATGGCGGCCTATCTCGGCATCACCGTTCGCAGCTTTAATCGTACCCTGCAACAACTGCGGGCGAAAAAGGTCATTGCAGTAGACGGGCTCCAGCTGGATCTTACCCGCAACGAACTGGACGCCCTGCTGCGGCGGTTCGGGGATTAAGGTGAATCTTCCTTACCTTTGCTTTGAAATATATAAGGGAGATGCAGATACAGACTGAAACCATCCGCCAGTACTACGAACGCGTAGGCCACCCCGTGCCGGCCGACCTGCTTGCAGGCAACAGCCACTTCAATGTGCGCCGCCGCACGTACATTCCCCGCAAAACGCCGTATAACCGCCGCGACTACTATAAGATATGCCTCGGTGTAGGGCAAATGGTGCATAGTACCAGCAAAAGGCAGGTGGTGATCGAGCAACCCGCCATTATATTTTCCTGCCCCTCGCTGCCGGTGGAGTTCCGGCATTGTCGGAAGAGCAGTCGGGGTTCAGTTGCATTTTTAATGATGCGTTTTTGCTGAACGGTCTTCGCCAGGAAATCCGTTATGAAAGTCCGTTGTTCAACGATACGCTCGAATCTGTATTTCTGCTGGACGAAGCGGGGGTAGAAAGATTTTCCAGGTATTTTCTGGAGATGGAAGAACTGATGGCCAGTGACTATCCGCATAAATACGATATGATCCGCAACCTGCTGTTCGCGTTGATCCATGATGGTATCCGGCTGCGCGGGCCCCTGGAAGAAAAGCATTACCAGGGATCGGACCGGCTGGTAACAAAGTTCTTTCACCTGATGGACCAGCAGTTCCCCGTCGATTCGCCGGAGAGCCCCTTGAAAATGATGACGCCGGCCGATTATGCGGCCCGGTTGAACGTACATGTGAACTACCTGAACGCCGTCATCAAAAAGGCACGGGAAAAACAACCCGCGAAATGATCCACGAACGGATTATCGCGGAGGCCAAGGTACTGTTGCTCAATACCGACTGGGATGTGGCCGAAATCGCTTACGCCCCGGGCTTTGAATATCCATCGCACTTCAATAAATACTTCCGGCAGTATGCCAGCAATACCCCGTTGCTTTTCCGGGAAACTGCCCGCACGGGGTCGCTTGTCAATATTTGATTTTTATAAGGATCACTTTGTTTCGTCTTACAACGGAAAGGGGAGCGGTGTCTAATTTTGTGGTACCTAATCGAATAACATATGCGGACCATTAACGACACGAACAAAGGCGCCGGCACCCTGCTGGCTTTTGCATTGATCCCCCTGTCCGGTTTTGCGCTGGATGTATATATACCCTCGCTGCCGCACATGGCCGAACAGCTGAAGACGACCCCGGCCGCCATCCAGCTTACTTTATCTGTTTATCTCATTGCTTACGGCATTTGCCAGCTGTTTATCGGCGCGCTGCTCGACAGCTTCGGCCGCTATCGCCCGAGCCTGTTCGCACTGCTGTGTTTCAGCCTCAGCAGCTTCGTGATTGCCCGGGCCCATGATCTTTCTACCATTTACCTCATGCGCGCGCTGCAGGGCATCATGGTAGCAACGATCGTGGTGAGTAAACGCTCCTTTTTTGTAGACATGTACAGCGGCGAAAAGCTGAAACACTATACCAGCCTCTTTTCCGTGATATGGGCGGCGGCGCCGATCATTGCACCGTTTATCGGCGGTTACCTGCAACTGCATTTTGGCTGGCAGTCGAACTTCTATTTCCTCGGCTTCTTTGGCCTGTTCCTCTTTGTACTGGAACTCCTGTTCAGCGGGGAAACACTGAAAGAAGCGCATCCCTTCCATCTTCCTGCTATTACCAACACGTACCTGTCCATGATAAAGGCCTGGGATTTCGTGGCCGCGCTGCTGATCCTGGCCCTGGCGTACAGCATGCTGCTCGTTTACAATATGGCCAGCCCGTTCATCATTGAACAGGTATTGCATTACCCGGCATCCGTAACCGGTAACTGCGCGCTGCTTTCGGGCGTGTCTATGATGGTGGGTGGATTGCTTTCCAAGTACTATATCTCCAAACACTTTACCCGTAAAATAACCACGGTGCTGGGGTTACAGCTCACGGCCGCGCTGGTGCTCATTGGCATCACATTTTACGTGCATAATCTGTTTACCCTGCTGGCTTATGTGATGTTGCTGCACATGTTCTCGGGTTTTGTATTCAATACGCTGTTTTCGTACAGCCTCACGCGGTTTACGCATCATGGTGGCAAAGCAAGCGGCCTGGCGGGCGGTGGCTATATCATCTTTACTTCCGCGTTCAGTTACCTCGTAGCGGGCGGACTCACCGTACGTACGCAGGTGGGACTGGGCATCAGTTACGCGGTTCTGACCACCTTGATCCTCATTATTTTCCTCACTACGAAATGGCATGGCGTACCCCGTTATAAAAAGCAGATGAGCGGAATGGTAGCACAGAACAGGTAAACGAAACAATGATAGGTCTGGTCATCCGCACGCGGCGTTTTAAAACACCACAGGCGGATGGCCACGAACCAATGCCAGCCCACTTCTATAAAAAGAATAGCGAGTGCCATGGAATGCTTTGGCAGCTCCGAAAGCGGCACCTGCGTCAGGATTGCACAGTAGTAAATCAGCGGCGATATGAACCCCAGGTAAAGACTTAGCGCCATGCGTGCGCGCTTATCGCCAATGGCCAGCGGCAGCGTTTTACGGCCCATGATACGGTCTCCGGCCTGGTCACGCATATCTTGCAAAGGCAGTCCCAAACCTGCCCATAAACTCAGGAAACCAATATATGCCCAGGTAGAAGGGGAGATGCGTTCCACGATCGCCCATTCGGCGGCCAGGAGCGTTACTGTACCGAGGCTGATACATAACAGGTTCTTTAGCGCCCAGTGATTGGAGAAGCCCCAGTTGCACAACATCCGTGTAATGAGTTGCCAGGCCAGCGCCAGCCATAATAGTCCCATCGGGAGGGCGACCAGCAGGAACAGGAAATTGTAGACGAGCAGGCGCTTTCGCGCGGCGTCCGGCGATATGATGCCAGCCACCAGCGGGCGGTGCGGCTTGTTAAGCCGGTCTTCTTCCACGCCGTTTATTTGATTGGTGACGCAGAACGTGAGGATATACAATAGTGAATACAGCAGGCAGTAGCAGAAATAGAGCGGAAAGATTTGCCAGTCGCGGCCGGCGTAAATCCATGCTGTAATAAACGTGAGGATGCAGGGGATAACCGTATCCCAGATATCGTTGTTGATGAATCGCCAGATGAGCAGCAGTTCGCGGCTGGTAGCGCGGGGCAACGCATGGAGATCGGGTGTCATAGCTAACTTTTTATACGGTATCCTAACTAAGTTAGCCAATCACGCTGCGGTAATAATGCAATCAGGTAATTACTCCGGCGGGAAACAGGTGTTTGATGATGCGCTCGTGCAGGCTGCCGAGGTGTACCGGTTTCTTCAATAACTCATTGGCCCCGGAAGCCATAATGTCGCTCACTTCATCGTCAAATGCGTTGCCGGTCATCACGATCACGGGGATGTGCCGGAAGTCGGGCAGTTCGCGCAGTATGCGGATAAACTCGCGGCCCTGCATGCCTGGCAGTCCATCGTCGCACATGACTAAATGCGGCCGGAAGCCGGGAAGGTATTTCAGGGCGTCTTCCGCGGTTTCAGTGGCCTTTACGCGGGCGCCGATGCGCGAAAAGTGTTTTTGATGGCCTCGCGGGTCATGGTATCATCTTCTACGATAAGTACGCGGTAACCGCCCAGTTGCAGGCGCTGTTGGGGTAACGATGGGCCCGATTGGCGTTCCGGTGCAGGTACCAGCGGAATGGTAAACCAGAAGAGCGTAAAGCCCTGGGTGCTTTTAAAACCGATATCGCCCTGCAGTTGCGCTACAAAGGCTTTGGTGTTGAACAGGCCCAGCCCCGTGCCGGGCAGCTGGTAGTTTCTTTCAGATTGATAAGGTTGAAATAGCTTGCCTACCCGGTCTTCGGGAATAGTGCCGCTGTTGGTGACCACAAACTTCAGCACATCCTGCTCCGCTTTTACTTCCAGCCGGATCGGCACATGTTCGCCGGAATTTTACGGCGTTATACAACAGGTTGTTTAATATCTTTTTCAGCAGGATTTTATCTGAAACGATAAAGGATGGTACGTCTGGCTGCATCTCCAGCAGGATGCTGATCGATTTGCCTTTGGCGATACTGCGGTTGATCACCGTGCAGTCCTGTAAACAATCTGTCAACTTAAAAGAATGTAATGAAACCTCTTCCAGCTGACCCGCTTCTATTTTAACGTAATCCAATTTTTCGTTGATGATTTCAGCAGCCATCTGGCAGGACGTGTTGATCACTTCTATTTCTTCGTCCAGCTCCGCCAGTTCGGGCTGTCGCTGGCGCATGTCCACGATAGCTTGTGCGGCAATAGCAATGGCATTGAGGGGTGTGCGCAGTTCGTGGTTATTTTCGCGGATGAAGCGGGTTTTAGCCATGTTGGCTTTTTTCAACTGCTCGTTCAGTTCCTCTATTTCCTGCCGCGATAAATCGTTCTGTCGTATGGTAAATACGGCGATAAAGGTCATTAGTATACATATGCCCACCCAGCTGCCTGTCTGGATGGTGCCTTCAACGTCGGCGGGTATAAATATCGGGTGGATGAATTCGTACTGGGTATTTAAAAAGAAGATGGCGACGATGGCCAGCGTAGCCGCTATGGTGGCGAGGCGGCTATATCCTTTCCGGTATACTAAAAATGAGGTGGCCGTTAAAAACGTGAGCAGGAATGCAGCCAGTGCTTCAATAGGCATGGCATCGCCCAACATGGCGCCAAAGTACAGGCCGAATACGCAGTGGATAATAAGGGTAGCGGCATTGGCCAGGTAATATTGCTGCTGGCTGTTCAGGGCAATTACGCCAATGAACGCCATGGATTCGAGCAGCACACCTGCCAGGATATAGATTGATTGCGTGAGGGCGGAAAAATACAACCCGATGCAAAGGATCAGGAAACAGGTGGTAAGTGCGAGTGTATTAATCACAATGACCCTCCGCCTGGCATCACGGCCGGATAAGTGTTGGGTGCCGGCCATGATCAGCGATCGTACGGCGAAAACTATGTGGGCGGTAATGGCCATGATATGGTAGCGTGGAAAAAAGCAGTGTTCTGCCTCTTAAAGTTCCGCATAGATCAGGCATCGTTGGGTTAAGCGCTCGTTAACAAAACAAAAGCCCGGCGCAGTGGCCGGGCTGGTATTTAAAGGCATTGTAAGCGTAAAGCATATTCTCCCGGCTGCGTAGGATCGTAGAATACGTAAATCACTCCCTGGTCGCCGAAAGCAATATCGGCATTTACCTCGGAGTCTAATTGGAACAGCAGTTCCATGTTATCGTTCTCCGGCGGATCGAATCCCTGCAGCCATTTTGCATAACCACCTAGTTGTGACTGGTA
Source organism: Chitinophaga sedimenti (assembly GCF_023156195.1). Taxonomy (GTDB): domain Bacteria; phylum Bacteroidota; class Bacteroidia; order Chitinophagales; family Chitinophagaceae; genus Chitinophaga; species Chitinophaga sedimenti. The sequence continues at coordinate 2,807,145 of NZ_JAKUKA010000001.1, read as the reverse complement.
CTGCGGTTCGGCCTCCATGGCTTTTGTTACCGTTTCATAAGGCTCCCAGGGCTCTTCTTCGTTCAATACGCAGGAAAGTTTCTGCGCATCGTACTGGAAGTCGCTCAGGCTTTGCCAGTCAGGTAATGTTTGCTGCGGCGCAAACTTGATCTCGCAATATTTCGCACGCGGCAGCACCGCCGGCTTATCCAGCCGTACCTGTTTTTCCGGGTCGATAGCCGGGTATGTTTTCACCAGCCAGCCCGGGTCTTCTGTATTCCAGGGATTCAGGCGCCAGTCGTAATAGAATTGCAATACTTGTATGTGGGCCGGCAGCTGCAGCGTTCCATCGTTCACCACCGGAAGATGAAATCGAGCGGCGCTCCGTTCTCAGACACAGGCCAGCTTTCACCCTTTTCAAAATAAGGCGTACCGCCAAAATGGGAGCGGAGTTGGGCATCTTCACGCGGACGCATGGGGCTTTGCACGGCAATGCGGGTCGTGTTGCGCAGCAAAGGTTGAACAAGTCGGGTCAGGTCTTCTTTGCTACCAAGGCCCTGTTCCTTTAGTTCGGCCCGGTATTTTTCAAAATGGCTCATAGTTAAATGGTAATGTCTATTCCCCGAATTTAATAAAAGCCAGGGCTATTTGTATAAAAAAGATAGCTCCCGCTACGCACAGGCGACGATCATACTGCTGATATGCGAATGATATTTTACAACCTCTGCAAATTAACGAGGTTGGACACAGGCAGCTGGCAATATATCGTAAACCGACCTCCCGGAATGTTTTTTAATTAGTTTATCCAATTGATAATCCGTAACTTGACTTACGAATATCCCCAAATTATAACCTCAAAATCCAGTCATCTAAACATCACTACAGATGAAAGTTACCAGTCTTGTCCTTAAAGGGTACGATCAAACCGATACCTTTACCGAAGCTGCGTCCAGCGAGCTCCTTAGCCTCAAAAAGTCCATCGTGGTCACCGGCCGTATGCGCGGCATCGCCGGTCAGCAACAGGTGGCGCTCGATCCCAATGATGTGGTGGAACTTGTTTTTGAAGACGATACCACCGGATCTGCGGGCCCGATACGCTTGATGAAGTGTTTCCCGAAGTAGCGCTGCAGGCGCGGGGAACCGACAGCGGCGCGTTTGAACTGCCTATTGGTATTAGTTCGCCGGGGGCGGAACGGGGCCTGTTCGGCAAGGTCCTCATCAAACTGGTGAACGTGTTCACCAAAAAAGCCGTAGCTGTTGAAGTGCGCAAACTCGCGGCCGACCTGGAACGTAAAACATTGGAGAACTTCAGTGGCCTGTACCGGCTCGATGAAAACTTCAAGTTTCAATCGTTCGATGCGTCCAATCCCGATAAGCCTTATTTTGTTTTCCTGCACGGCACCGCCTCTTCGACCAAAGGCTCATTCGGCGACCTGCATAATACAGAAGTGTGGAGTTACCTGCGGCAAACTTACGGCGACAACCTGCTGGCCTTTCAACATGAATCGCTGACGAAAAGTCCGCTCATGAATGCGCTGCAACTCGTGCAGGCGCTGCCGCCGCGGGCCACGTTGCATCTCATGAGCCAGTCGCGCGGCGGATTGATCGGCGATATTATTTGCCGTTTTTGCACCACCGATGATAATGTACGCGGCTTCACCACGCAAAACATCGAACGCCTGCAACAGGAACCCGATCGTAATGTAGACCTGCAAATGATCGAAGCGTTGCGCATGGAGCTGATGAACAAGCAGATCCGGGTAGAAAAGTTTATCCGCTCTGCTTGTCCGGCAGATGGTACCACGTTAGCGTCTAAACGGCTGGATAATGTACTGAACATGCTGTTTAACCTCATCGGCATCGGCACCGCCTGGGCGGGAAGTCCCGTGTACCTGGCGTTCAAAGGGCTTATCTCCAACGTGATCAGTGCGAAGAACGATGTGAAAACCCTGCCCGGACTGGAGGCCATGGACACCCGTTCGCCCTTTATTGAAATATTGAATCATCCCGTTAGCGGGATCGTTATAGATACACCGCTGACAATCATCGCGGGCAACTGTAAAGCGAAATTCAACCTGAAAGCATTGCTGGTGATCGCGAGTAAGTTATTCTTTTTAAAGAAGAATGACCTGATCGTAGATACACAAAGTATGTACAAAACGCCGATGCGCAGCGGGTTGGTGCAGGTATTGTTCGATGAGGGCACCGATGTTGATCACTTCAGTTATTTTAAGAACCATCGCAGCAGGTTATTGATCAAACAGGCGTTGGAAGCAAAACCGAATACGCCCGTAGCCGGCTTTGCACTCAGGTCGCAGGCCGAACAACTGGCACAGGAGCGCAATGCCGCACTGGGACTCGAAGGCGGACAGGTGTTCAAAGACAAAGTGACCGGCAGTCGGCCAATTGCAGTGGTGTTGCCGGGTATCATGGGCACCAATCTATCCCAGGACGATATTCTGATCTGGATTAATTATTTCGGAATCGTGGCGGGTAAGTTGTCGCGTTTAAATATTGATGGGAAGAATATTAAGGCGCATTCACTGGTGCGCACGTCTTATCTCGATTTGTCGCGGCAACTGGAGAAGCAGTATGATGTGGTGACCTTTGCTTTCGACTGGCGGTTGCAGATGAATGAATCGGCGGCATTGTTCAACGCCAAAATACAGGAGTTACTGAAGTACCGGCAACCGATCAAGCTTGTGGCGCATTCGATGGGCGGTGTGCTGGTACGTGATTTTATTATCAATTTCCCGGATACCTGGCAGCAGCTGAATGCGTCCGTGGGCTTCCGGTTATTGTTCCTGGGCGCGCCGTTGGGTGGATCGTTCCGCATCCCGGCAGTGTTGTTCGGCGAGGATGCCATCATCGAAAAGTTAAATAAGGTAGACATTTTTCACTCGAAGAAAGATTTGCTGAAAATATTTGCCAAACTGCCCGGCATCCTCAGCTTGTTACCGCTTACCACCGATGCGGGGAACGACTTTGCGGAGAAATCTACCTGGGAAAATATGCGGGATGCTTATGGTGTGGCCGACTGGCCATTGCCTTCGGATACTGATCGTAAAACGTTCCGCGACTACCGCGATTTTATTAATAAACAGATGCCGGACATTGACTTTACGAATGCCGTATACATTGCCGGCCGCGATAAGCCACACCCAGCGCGTATCGCATCGATGATACCGTCAATGGCAAACAGCTGGTGTTCCTTAGTACGGCGGAAGGTGACCAGAGCGTGACCTGGGATAGCGGGATTCCTAAAAAGATGATCGACGCAAACACCGTGTATTACTCGAATGTAACGCACGGTGGCCTGTCCTGCGACAAAAGCCTGTTCCGCGCTATTGAAGATATTTTATCAAACGGCTTCACCAATCAACTTAGTAAAAACCGGCCCATTGTACGCGGCGATGAAAAGGTATTCCGCATGCCCGACCGCTACGACTTTGATCTGACGCCGGCGGGTATTACCAATACTTTGCTTGGTATAGAACAGGAAGAAACGACGGAAGCAGTTGAAGCGCCGGTGCAGGTAGTGGTATCGAAGGGCGACCTGCGGTACGCTTCGTTCCCGCTGATGGCGGGGCACTTCATGGGTGATGGTATTTTGTATGCGGAGGAGGCCATCAACAGTAACCTGAAAGGTGCGCTCACCCAGCGGCATGCCCTCGGGTTGTATCCAGGTAAAATAGGATCGAGCGAGATCGTCGTGACCAATGAACAAAGCTTCAAAGGGACGATCATCGTGGGTTTGGGAGAGATGAACAAACTGACGGCATACCAGCTGGCGCAAACGGTGGAGCAGGGAATGTCGCGGTATTTGCTGGATTTGAACACCAGGGGGCCGCAGGGGAGCAGTCCCGCGCAGCAACTGAAAGTCATTGGTATATCTGCACTGGTGATTGGCTGCGGATATGGTGGCCTGTCGGTGGAAGAGTCCGTGAAAGCCATTATCCGCGGGATCGTGAATGCTAACGCGAAGATCAGCCGCTTGTACGAAGGCGATGCCCGTTTGATCGAGCATATAGAGTTCGTGGAGCAATACGAAGATGTAGCGTTGGGCACGTATCATGCCGTGCGCCGCATGGAGAATGAAAACGACCGGCTGGTGAATATTTCCCTGGCAGATCGAAAGGTGCAGTGCAAGCCCGGTTTCAGGCAGCGTATCGCGGCTAATTCGTCGGCCGGTTGGTGGACGCGCATCACGGTGCAGGTAGTCGATCACCTGGTGGACAATGTAACGATCCGCGGACTGCTCTTTACCGTGGCGACGGATGGTTCGCGGCAGGAACAGCGGTTCCTGTTAACATCGGTGCAGATCATCAGCCAGCTATTAAAAGAGATTTCTGAGGGTGGTAACTGGACACCATCGCTGGCCAAATCGATCTTTGAATTACTGATTCCGAACGACTTTAAAGAATTGTTGAAGAAGCAGGGTAACACCATGTGGATCGTGGATAAAACCACGGCCGGTTATCCCTGGGAATTATTGCAGGATACGGTGGCAAATGCCCGTCCGCTCTGTGTGAACGGTGGCATGGTACGGCAACTGGCTACACCGGATTCACCGGCCCGTATTACCGCGGTCACCAATAACCAGGCATTGGTAGTCGGCGACCCGGATCTGCGCGGTTTTGTATCGCAACTGCGGGGTGCGCAGGAAGAAGGTAAGCTGGTGGCAGAACAGTTATCGAACAATGGTTATGAGGTGAAACCGCTGATCAACAGTACTGCTTCTGCGATCATTGAAGCAATGTTCAGTAATGAATATAAGATCATTCACCTTGCGGGACATGGGGTTTTCAACGAAGACCCTGCGAAAGGATCCGGCATGCTGATCGGTTACGATACTTACTTGTCCACCCGCGAAGTGGGGCAGATGAGCGCGGCGCCGGAACTGGTGTTCGTTAACTGTTGTTACCTCGGTAAAACGGACGCCGCTACCGAATCGCTGTTCCGCTATCGTTACAAGCTGGCCGCAAACATCGGTACGCAGCTGATCGAAAATGGTGTGAAAGCGGTGATTGTAGCCGGTTGGGCGGTAGATGACGCCGCGGCACTGGAGTTTACGCAGGTGTTTTATAAATACATGTTCGATGGGCAGAGCTTTGGATATGCCGTGCAAGCCGCGCGCGTGCAGGTTTTTGAGAAGTACGGGCATACTAATACCTGGGGCGCGTATCAATGTTATGGCGATCCGTTCTACCGCCTGGTTACCAATCACGATGCATTTAAACGTGGCCCGATAATGTTCGCCATCCCGGAAGAAGCCGTTGTAGCGTTATCTAATCTCGCCAACCGCGTAGAAACCGGCAGTGCCAATCTCGAAGCGGTGAAAGAAGAAATGAAAGAAATCGCTCAGGCGGTAGATGATGCAGATCTCCGCACCGCGGAAATTACAGAGAAGGAGGCGCTGATTTACAGCGAGCTGCTGGAGTACGAAGCAGCTATTTCCAAATATGACGTGCTGGTGAAGATGGAAGATACATCGTTTTCTGTAGCCGCTATGGAGCGTTTTAGCCGCGTGCGTATCGAGAAGTGTATGGCAGATTATAACCTTCCCGCCGCCAGCGCCACCGATCTGCAACATGTGCTGGACGAAGTGATCGGTGACTTGTCCGGCCTGCTTCGTTTAGGCGCCACGGTAGAACGTTACTTGCTGTTGGGCCATGCCACCCGCTATAAAGCGATGTTGAAAGGTGGGCAATCCGAACGCGCGCATGCGCAAAAACTGCGGTTGTACGAAGAATCGGCCTACTACTACTACAAAGCCTGGTCGATGCGCAATAACCCGAACGCGGAAAGCGCGATCGTGCCATTGGTGGAAATGGAACTCCTGTTGCAATTGCTGGTTACCGGCCGTAAATGGGGCTTGGAAGTACAGGCGTCCGGCCATGAGAAATACTATATCCCCGGATGGGAAGTCGTGGAAGAAGCGCTGGTGCGTCGTCGCACATCGCTGGATAATCTCCCTGAATTTAAGCGGGCGTCCGATCACCAGTGTTGCTGGCGGACATTGATCTCTGCGGGTTCCTGGCGTCACATGTGAATACATCGTTTGTGAACATGCTCGAGGCGTATAAGAAGTGTTGGGTACAGGGCAGCAGGAAGCGTAATGCTTATGTGATCGAGCCGCATCTCGACTTTTTGATTGATGCGCTGGGGATGGCGAAAAAGGGGGCCGGCGTGAAGTTAGGGAAAGCGTTGAAAGAGGTGCGGGAGAAGTTGAAGAATTTATCCTGATGATAAAAAAGCCGGTCTTTGTGGGACCGGCCTTGCTATTAAGGCAAACTATATTTTGAAAAGAATTCCCATATCACGTCGTTATTCCTGAAGGCCTGCGACGGCGGATCCGTATCCAATCCCCCGCCACGGCTTTGCCACCGGGCCAGGAGTGTCCGCCATCGTTCGTCAGGTATAATAACACCGGAAGTTTGCATCCGTACATGATGCCCACTTATAAATCGTATACAAAGGATAAGTGGCCACTGTTTGTTTCAGTGCGGTACAACCCGCCCGCGAGGCCACTACGTTGAGGCAGGAGTCCACGGGTACATTGTCTAATCCTGTAAGCAGATAATTTTTGCTTTTGCCTCCCAGGTAACGGGCGTTTTCATCCTGCAAAGAGTGAATATGCATTACCGGGACATTGCGCGCGGGTGTATAAGCCGTTTTCATCTGGAACGCGCCCGCGTTGGGTGCAATGGCGGCAATCTTGTTCGGTATTTCATTGGCCAGGCGGTAACACATCATCGATCCGTTGGAATGGCCGGTGAAGTATACCTTTTTGTTGTTGCCGCGGTAACGTGTGGTCATGGTATCGATCAGCCGGGAAAGGAAACCTACGTCATCCGTGTTTTTATACCGGAATTAGCGCCGCAACAATTGCCGGCGTTCCAGGTGCGTGCTTCCGACGGATTTTCTGCACCTTCCGGGTATACGACGATGAAGCCGGCACTATCCGCCTTGGCATTAAGGCCGGTCAGCGAAGCCATATTAACTGCGGAACCATATCCGCCATGTAAGGCAAATACAACAGGGAAGTGTTGGTTGGACTGATAATAATTTTTAGGTAGGTGTACCGCATAGGTGCGGGTAGTGCCCTGGTGGGCAAAGGATGCGTTGATGTCGAAAGACCCGGTTGCCGGTACCGGGCTTTTGCTGCAGGCGGCGAGGCTGAGCATTGTAACGAGTGAAAGGATAGTAAGGCGCATAAATGATATGTTATCAGTATGCAAGATAAGGCGAAAAAATTTAATCTTTTAATCCGCCCACTATTTCTCTTACCACCTCCAGCCTTGGCAACACCTCCGCCGCATATTTCCCGCTCCATTCCCCGATGGCGAGAATCACCGGCAGTAAGTCGCGCCCTTTATCGGTCAGGCTGTATACCATTTTCTGCTTATGCTCAGGGTCTTTCCGTTTCTTCACCACCTTTTCCGCCTCCAGCATCGCCAGGCGGTCTGCGAGGATGTTGGTGGAGATGCCTTCTTCAGATGACAGTATCTCGTTAAAATGGCGCTTCCCGAATAACAGCAGGTCACGGATGATCAGCAGGGTCCACTTGTCCCCGAACAGTTCCAGCCCGAAATTGAGGGGGCAGGCAGAGCGCATATCTTTCACTTTCTTCACTACTTGCAAATATAGCGCGGTTTTCATTACATTTGTAACTCACTTGCAAAATACAAGTGGTAAATGCTTATCATTATGAAGAGAGTAGTCATAACAGGAATGGGGCGCTTACGCCCATCGGCAACGATGTGCAAACGTTCTGGAATAGCCTGGTGACCGGCGTCAGCGGCGCCGCTACCATTACACGCTTCGATGCTTCCGCCTTCCGTACGCAGATCGCCTGCGAGCTGAAAGGTTTTTCCGCCGAAGGTGTACTCGACCGCAATGAGATAAAACGTACCGATCTTTTTACGCAATATGCCCTGGTGGCCGCAGATCAGGCCATGAAAGATGCCGGGCTTGACGTATCTAAAATGGACCCGTTCGATATCGGGGTCATCTGGGGTAGCGGCCAGGGTGGCATGCAAACGTTCGAGGAACAGGTGACGGAGTATGTAGAAGGCAATCGTGTGCCGCGCTTCAGTCCTTTCTTTGTGCCGAAGCTCATTGCCAACATGGCGTCGGGTATGATCTCGATGAAGTACGGGCTCATGGGCATCAACTATACTACGGTATCGGCCTGTTCTACTTCCAATACCGCCATCATGGACGCGCTTAATTATATCCGGCTTGGCAAAGCCAAAGTAATCGTTACCGGCGGCTCTGAAGCGCCGATTACAGCCGCTTCCGTAGGTGGATTTAGTGCCATGAAGGCCATGTCTGTCCGCAACGACGATCCCGCGCACGCCTGCCGTCCGTTTGATGCCGGCCGCGATGGATTCGTGATGGGAGAGGGCGCCGGTGCGCTTATTCTTGAAGAATACGAACACGCGAAAGCCCGCGGCGCCACTATCTATGCAGAGGTAGCAGGTGCGGCGATGACGGCCGATGCTTATCATATGACCGCCACGCATCCCGAAGGCCTCGGTGCTGCAAAGGCCATGGAGTTTGCATTGAAAGATGCGGGCCTTACGCCGGCGGAGGTGCAATACTTAAATGCACATGCGACGTCTACCCCGGTGGGTGACCTCTCCGAAATTAAAGCCATTACAAGGCTTTTCGGCGATGCGCCTTCGCACCTGAAGATCAGCGCCACCAAGTCGATGACAGGTCACCTGTTGGGCGCTGCCGGCGCGATTGAAGCCATTACGAGCGTCATGGCCATCAGGCATTCCATCATCCCGCCCACTATTAATGTGGAGAACCTTGATCCGGCATTGCCTGCGGGACTCAATATCGTGATCAACAAAGCAGAAGAAAGCAGGGTGGACGTGGCCATGAGCGATACGTTCGGCTTTGGCGGACATAACGGTATCGTGGTATTCCGGAAAATGTAACAAGGATGCACTATTTTTGCGGCCATAATCAAAGCAGCGCATGAAGAAAATATTATCCGGATTTAAGTACGCCATCGCGTCGTTGTGCGCGATGTTCGCCGCTGAAGAAGCGGAAGCACAGAACAGGCTCACGACGCATAACACGATCGGCTGGTACAACATGTTCCACACGGTGAAACTGAATGAAAAATGGGCCGTATTAGGAGAATATCAATGGCGTCGTACGCATACGATTACCAACTGGCAGCAAAGCCTGCTGCGCGTGGGGTTGCAGCGTAATATCACCAAAGATATCAGCGTGCTAGCTGGTTACGGCTGGATCGAAACCTTTCCCTATGGTGATTATCCGCCTGCTGCGGCGCAACCTTTTCCGGAGCATCGTATTTATGAACAACTTGTGATCAATGATGTGCATGGTCGCGTGGCATTTAACCACCGTTTCCGTTACGAGCAGCGCTGGCTGGGGCTTTTGGACGCTGCCGTGCCTGCTGATGAAAAGCGCGAGATCGCCGACTGGCAGTTCCTGCAAAGGGTGCGTTACCAGTTCCGGACACAGGTGGCGCTGAATAAGCCAACCATGGGCGACAATACACTGTACGCCAGCCTTTACGATGAGCTGTTCATCGGCTTCGGCGGGCAGATCCTTAACAATGTTTTCGATCAGAACCGCGTTGGTATCCTGGCTGGTTACCGCTTTTCCAAACGCTTCAGCGTGGAAGGTGGTTACCTGAACCAGATCGTGCAGCAGCCAAGGCCCGTGAATGGCGCGGCGGTGTACCAGCGCAACAATGGCCTGATCATCAATACAATATTCAACTGGAATTAAATGCAACGGCCGGTGTATCTACAACACCGGCCTTTTTATCCCACCTTTTCCCCGCTTCGTCACTTTTACCGGCTCCTCTTTTTTCACCAGGTATACTTGCATTAAAATGTTACCTGATGAAGATTTATTCGTTGTTGTTATTGATCCTTTCCAGTTACCTGCCGTCGAATGGGCAACTCCGGTTTACCGGCAAAGTATTCGCCGATAATACCGACAGTGTTGCGGTAAATCCGGGCTGGATGGGATGGTTTCAACCCGCCGTTTCCACTTTCGCGCCCCTTAAAAAAGATAGTACTTTCTCTTTTGAGCTGCCCGGCACCCAACCGAAGTTGATGCGTTTCCGTTATAGCGATGCCCGCTCGCACTGGATCATGCTGGTGCCTGGCAAACCGCTGCATGTGGCATATCGTCCCGGCAAGCCCCCGTTTACTCCGGTTCCGGGGCCATAGCGAACCAGTGGCTGCTGGAGATGGAAGGTTATCCCGGGTTCGAAACGAAGTTTGCCGGACTGCCCGATACGGTGGATGTGCAAAAGCTGCAGGCGGTCGTGAAGATGGTGGATAGCGTGGAACAACACGTAGCCACGGTAATGCAGGCTGCTAAAATGTCGACCCTGGAAAAGAATATGTTGCAGGCCCAGCTTCATTTTCACTACGCACGCCGGCTGCACGAACTCCGTTACGAATTCCGCAACACCTGGGGGAACCCTTTGTGGGAGGCTTTTGAGGATAGTCTTGTCGTTCGTAATCGCCTGCCTTCCGTGGAAGAAGTGGGATGGAGTCCCGAAGCGGCGGGGTACCTGGCTGCTTACGCGGACTGGCAGTTTGGTTTGGTAAAACGGATGTATGTAAAGGACAGGAAGGCTGCGGAGCGAATCATCCTGGAAGATATCGGCGCGCCGATTGATTCTCTGCGCTCGATGGAGCAGTTGTACGGAGATGCCTATATCGCCGCTATATATCTCCGTAAACATATGCCGGCCCCGCAACACGAGCGCCTGTTGGCCAACGCCGTGATCTTTCACAGCAATGCCCGTGAAGCCATAGAGGCAGCGGGTTATAGCCAGTTGCTTACCAACTATTACCCCAACGGTAAAACGCGGTCGGAAGTATTGCCCTATCTGCAGCGGCTCAAAGAAGAAACGAAACAAGGCATTGCCAATAAAGCTATCCGGGTGGCGGACAACGGCAAATCTGTTGAAAATCTCGCGCAGTTGCTGGCGCCTTATCGCGGTAAACTGGTGTACCGGGATATCTGGGGCACCTGGTGCGGCGCATGCATGCAGGAAATGCAGTATTCACACGCCCTGAAAAAGCAAATGGCCGGGGAGGATGTGGTGTTTCTTTACGTGAGCAACGACGATGACAAGCTGGACGGTAAGTGGCGCAATTATATTTACACCAACAACATTACCGGGGTGCACCTGCGCATGGACAAAAACATCGAACGCATCTGGCAGGTACTGGTACCCGGCAACACCCGCCGTTATCCGGGTCATTTCCTGTTCGACCGCGAGGGGAACCGTATTCCGCAGGAACCGGTGAGTCCGGCACAAACGGTGGAGTTGCGGAAGCAGTTGCGCAGCCTCCTCTAGTCCGACGCCGATCGCCGCTTTTGTTGTCATGAAGGCGGCGATTTTCTTTACATGCTCTGTCACAGCCGACATGTTGTTTTCCCGCTTCATCTCCCGTGTATCCTTCGGCCATGTTTTAGACATCCTAGGTTAACCCTTCGCTTATCCTTCGTTGATAATAGGTTCAATATAGGTACATGAACCTATCTTGAACCTACCTTGAACCTAGGATGAACCTAGGATGAACCTAGGATGATGCTATCTTCTTCGAAAGGTGTTACGTCCGGAAACAGGTTTACACCCAGGTTAGTAATCCGGATTAAGGTTTACACTTACAAGGTGCACGTACAAACAGCCCCCTCCGAAGGCCATTTTGTTCACCATCAGCTTAAAAAGACATTAAAATCCTCCCATTTTATATATAAATGAACGTTCGTTCACTTATCTTTGTGCTCCTATGAGGCTAAGAGACGAACAGAAGCAGGCCATTGTGCACCAGGCGGCGCTCAAGATGATCGTGGAAGACGGTCTGGATGGGCTCAGCATGCAAAAACTGGCCAAAGCCGCGGGTATTTCACCAGCTACGATCTACATTTATTACAAGGATCGTGACGACCTTATCCTCCAGGTTTGCGCCACTGAAGGGCGTAAAATGGAAGCCGCGACGCTCGAAGGTTTCTCACCGGAAATGAGCCTGCGGGAGGGGTTAAAAGTCCAATGGCAGAACCGTAGCCGGTACTGCCTGGAAAACCCGCTGGGCATGCAGTTCCTGGAACAGATCCGTCACTCGCCGTACCAGGCCAGGGCCGCCAAACAGGTGACTTCACGCTTCGTGGAGGAGCTCACGGACTTTGTGCGTATTAACCGTGAACGCGGAGAGATGGTCGATGGGGTGTCTACCGAGGTGTTCTGGGCTATTGCCTATGCGCCTTTGTACTCCCTCATCAAGTTTCACCTGCAGGGGCGCGGCCTGGCCGGGATGGACCGCCCCTTTCAGCTGACCGAAGAAAAACTGGACGAAGCCCTGGCGCTCACCGTCAAAGCCCTCACCCCTTAATCAATTATATATCTTTCAAACTAATGGAACAGACGACTACGGAAATCAAACAACGCATTTTTTCCCCGTACCAGGTGTTTATTATCACCATACTGGCCTTTCTCCAGTTCACCGTGGTGCTTGACTTTATGGTGATGTCGCCGCTGGGTACCATCCTGATGGACAAAACCGTGCTCGATCTTAGCCCGCAGCACTTCAGCTGGGTGGTGTCGGCGTATGCGATCAGCGCGGGTATCTCCGGTTTTTTATCCGCCAGCTTTGCCGACAAGTTCGATCGTAAAAAGCTGCTGCTGGTTTTCTATGGCGGCTTTGTACTAGGCACACTGTTTTGCGGCCTGGCGCCCACGTTCGGATACATCCTGGCGGCGCGTATCGTCACCGGTGTTTTTGGTGGCGTGTTATCGTCCATTTCCTTCGCCATCATCACGGATTTGTTTCCTATGCAGGTGCGCGGCCGGGTGATGGGCTTTGTGCAAATGGCTTTTTCTGTCAGCCAGATCATGGGGCTGCCCATCGGCTTGTGGCTGGCCACGAAGTTTAACTGGCATGCGCCTTTCTTAATGATCGTGGGGTATGTATTCCCATCGGTATCGTTATCGCTTTAAAAATGAAGCCTGTAAACGCGCATTTGCAGATACATCAGGGAGATGATCATCGTCCTTTACAGCATTTATTGAATACGGTACGCCGTCCCGCTTATACAAGGGCTTTTACGGCCACGATTCTGATGGCAACCGGTGGCTTTATGCTCATGCCGTTCGGCAGCGACTTCACTGCCCATAACCTGGGGATTGCGGTAGACAGGCAGCCGATGATTTACATGGTGGTGGGGCTCGTTACGCTGGTAGGCGGCCCGTTGATTGGCAGACTTAGCGATAAGGTGGGTAAGTTCAATGTGTTTACGGCAGGCTCGCTGTTGGCGCTGGTCGTGGTGCTGATCTATACCCACCTGGGTATCAGCCCCATCTGGCTGGTGATGATCGTAAACGTGTGCATGATGCTCGGCGTGTCGTCCCGCATGATTTCCGGTTCGGCATTAATGACGGCGGTGCCGGATATGAAGGACAGGGGAGCGTTTATGGCAGTCAACTCGGCGGTACAGCAGATGTCTGGCGGCGTGGCGGCCCTCATTGGGGGCTGATCGTGATCAAACAGCCATCGGGCTACCTTGACCGGTTCGATATGTTGGGCTACGTGATTGCCGGAAGTATGTTAGTGATGATTCCTTTAATGTATATAATTCACAAATATGTTGTTAATAAATTGCCTGAGCAGCAAAAAATGTCAGCATAGTAAATATTTTAATGTGAGTTGAAATATTACGTTAATGTTTGACAATCAGTTTATAATACAGTTTTAGGTATCAAATTGTAGATATTTAAATATTTATTTTGCTTGTAAATGCTGGATGTTTTCAGCATATTTGCACCAGAATAGTTAACGACAAAGCAAATTTTTGTTAGTAAGTATATTCTTTTAAATCCCCCATCCCGGCTTTGCTAAGGGTGGGGGTGCTAGTTTTAGCAGGTTTCTATCGCGATTTAATAAAGGAAAGCAGGCGCGAAAGTTTTTCCCGTCGGGGTTTATTGCGGAAGTCGCCCTGTATTTCGAGCAGGCATTGACGGCACAGGCATTCCGTATAGGCATTAGCGATATGTTCCCGCATATCGGCCGTTAATTCAATTCCATTACACTGGCACTGCAGGATGTTTCCCACTTTACATTCGAAAGGCGCTTGGCATCGCTGGCAGTATTTCGTTTCGTGACAGGCCATCTATATCGCTTTTAAGAAGATAATATAATTTACCAGTTCGCCTTGCCGGTTAAACACCGGTCGGCTCTCTAACCGCGTCTGGAAAGGGCGGCCGGTCTGCGAATGCGCCACAAATGCCGTTTCGAAAGGTTGCTTCGCGATAATCGCTTTGCCCATCATTTCAATCAGCACCGTACTGCTGTCCGGGTTGCGGAAGCTTTTCAGTTGTTGATGTAGCACTTGTTCCGCATTATAGCCCGTTATTTCCCAGAGGTTGCTGCTGATAAACAGTATTTTCCGCTTCGGGTCGGTTACCACGATCAGTTTGTTTTGCTCCAGCAGCAGCTGCGCGTAATCCCACGTTTGCTGCCAGTGCTGCTCTTCCGCCATCTTTTCCAGCTGCTGCACGTCGGTGCCCAGCCGCAGGTTTCGGTGATAGTACGAAAGGAAGATGTCCCAGCTCATAAGCGGGGCATTGTATCGCTGGTTGGGTTGTCTGGACGATGTTTTCATATAAAAAGGCCTCCCTGCAATATACGCAATGCGCCCGGACTATAATTTGCTCATACCAGTAACATATATGTCTAAAAATAAATATCGGACGGCGCGAAGGTTTTTAAAAAGAGTGGCGTCCAATAAAGTATGTACTCAATAAATTTTATGCGGCAGATTACGGCGATCATCGTTTTTGTGTTACTATCAGTCGGCGCACAGGCGCAGGACCTGGTACTGAAAGGTACGTTCAGGAATAAGAATGGCGAGGCCCCGGTGCGGGGTGCAACGGTGCGGATTACTTCCCCACAGGATACTACTTACAAGTTTAACGCGGTGACCGATAAAGACGGCAACTTCGAGATCAGGGGGATGAAGCCCCAGTTGATCATGTTAACGGCTACGTCTATCGGGTTTAGTGAATATACAAAGGCATTTATGCTGGAGCCGGCTTCTGCTGATATGGGCGTTCAGTACATGATAGAAGGTGCGCGGGATCTTAAAACGGTAACCGTAAAAGGGCAGGTGCCACCCGTGCAACAAAAAGGCGATACCGCACAATACAACGCATCGGCTTTTAAAACTAATCCCGATGCCACGGGCGAAGACCTGGTAACGAAAATGCCGGGTATCACAGTGGAGAATGGTACGGTAAAAGCACAGGGCGAAAACGTGCGCAAGGTATTGCTGGATGGCAAGGAGTATTTCGGTGAAGATGCGACACTTGCCCTCCGCAACCTGCCTGCCGAGGTAATCAGCAAAATTGAGGTGTTCGACAAAATGAGCGACCAGGCACAGTTTACGGGCTTCGATGACGGTAACTCGTATAAAACCATCAACATCGTGACCAATGGCAACGTGCGCGCTTCACAGTTCGGTAAGTTATATGCCGGGTATGGTACAGACGAGCGTTACAGTGCCGGCGGCAACGTAAACATCTTTAACGGCGACCGCAGGATTTCGATTATCGGCATGGCCAACAACATCAACCAGCAAAACTTTTCCATGCAGGATATTCTCGGTGTAACCGGTGGCGGTGGTGGATTTGGTGGCCGCGGCGGTGGTGGTGGCCGTGGTGGACGCGGTGGCGGTGGTGGCGGCTTCGGTGGCTGGGGCGGGGGTAACTCCGGTAACTTCATGGTCGGTAATGCCAGCGGTAACAATAAAACCAACTCCTTCGGTATTAACTTCACCGATAACTGGGGTAAAAAATTGCAGGTAACGGGCAGCTATTTCTTCAATAATAGTATTAATGAGAACCGGACGAGCACCGACCGGCAAACGATCCTGAGTGCAGATACATCTACTTATTATAAAGAAACGGCACAAAGCAACAGTAAAAACTACAACCACCGTATCAACCTGCGGCTGGAGTATAAAATTGACTCGTTCAATACCCTGTTCATTACGCCGAACATCAGCTTCCGAGGATAACACCAGCAGCAGTTTAACCGAAGGCTCGCTGGGGTATGACCCGGTAAAGGCGTATTCGCTTACCTATAACAACCGGACCAACGAAAACAAAGGATTCAACTTCAATAACAATATTTTGTACAGGCACGCTTTCGCGAAACGCGGACGCACCATTACCCTGGGGTTACTACCGGCGTAAACAAACGCACCGGCGAAACTTACCAGCAGGTATATACCACCAATGTTGCCAACAACGTGGCGCAGCCTTCAGATTCCAGCGACCGCCATACGCTCCCCAACAGCGATGGTTACCAGTTATCGGCTAACTTGTCGTACACCGAACCAATAGGGCAGAAAAGCCAGTTGCAGATCAGTTATAACCCTTCGTATTCTAAAACAAACGCCGATCAAAAGGCTTACTTGTTCGATGATGTAGAGAATAAATACTCCCAGTTTGACACAACATTGTCCAACGTATATTCCAATACTTATATGACCCAGAACGGCGGTATAACCTACCGTTTCGGCGACCGTGATAAAATGTTGTCCGTGGGTACCGATTACCAGTATTCTGAACTGAACGGCGACCAGACGTTCCCGATGACTACCCGGACCCGGAAGAGCTTTACGAACGTGTTGCCCAACGCCATGATGCGCTGGAAATTCGACGACCGCAACAGCATCCGGTTATTCTATCGTGCGCGTACCACACAGCCGTCGATTACGCAGCTGCAGGGCGTGTACAATGTCAGTAACCCGTTGTTCTGGACAACCGGTAACCCCGACCTGAACCAGCAGTACTCACACACCCTCAATACCCGCTATAACTTCGCGAACACATCGAACGGCTCCAGCTTCGTAGCCAACCTGTTTTTCCAGAAAACGCAGGACTACGTAGCCAATGCTACTTATGTAGTGCGCGGCGCCGATTCGCTGGTGGTGAGCAACGATACACTCAAACGCGGTTCGCAGTTAACCAAACCCGTGAACCTGGATGGTTACTGGAGCGTGAACGGTTTCCTGAACTACGGTATCCTCGTGAAAGCGATCAAAACCAATGTGAACCTGAACGGTGGCATCAGCTATTCGCGCGTACCGGGCATCATTAACCAGGTAACCAGCCTGACCGATAACTTCAATTACAATGGCGGCGTGGTATTGTCCAGCAACGTAAGCGAGTATATTGACTTCACTGTATCGTACAACGCAAACTATAACGTGGTGAAAAATACGGTGCAGCCTTCTCAGAACTATAACTATTTCTCCCACGTAGCCGGCGCACGCCTGAACCTGCTCAGCAAAAACGGCTGGTTCCTGAACACCGATATCAATAACCAGTTTTATAGCGGTCTGGCCGACGGTTACAACCAGTCGTACTGGCTCTGGAACGCAGGTGTGGGTAAGAAATTCCTGAAAGAGCAGAAAGGAGAGCTGCGCCTGAGCGTGTTTGACCTGCTGAACCAGAACAGGAGCATCAGCCGTACGGTGGACGGCAACGTCATCGAAGACGTCAGCACCATGGTATTACGCCAGTATTTTATGCTTACATTTACTTACAAGCTGAAAAATTTCGGCAAAAGATCATAATTGCTAGGAGGCCGTTTCCGTTATTATAACGGGGCGGCCGCACTGCAGTAGAAAAGTTCAACTTCACCCTTTGGCCGGCCTTATCGACAACCTGAAGCAGGGCGACGCGTCTGCTTTTTCAAATATGGTGAACACCTGTAAAGACATGGTGTACAATACGGCTATTGGTATACTGCAACAGGCAGAAGATGCAGAAGATGTGACCCAGGAAGTTTTTATACAGGCTTACGAATCGATGTCGTCGTTTAAAGGGGAATCCAGTGTCAGCACCTGGTTGTACCGTATTACTGTTACCAAATCGCTGGACCACCTGCGCCGCAAAACCCGCAAGAAGCGCTGGGCGAAAATTACCAGTCTGTTCGGGTTGCAGGATGCGCCGGTGCCAGAACCCGCTGACTTTGAGCATCCCGGTGTAACATTGGCCAACAAGGAGCGTTCTACGCTGTTATTTCGCGCCGTGGCGCGTTTGCCCGAAAACCAGAAAGCCGTTTTTGTGCTGCATAAGCTGGAAGGCTTGCCTGCAAAAGAAATTGCGGCCGTAATGGACATCAGCCTGGCTTCCGTGGAGGGGCTGATGCATCGTGCCAAAGCGAATTTGAGGGAGCAGCTGGAAAAATATTATAAAAGTTGAAAAAGTTGCGGAGGTTTTTCCCCGGATTGTCGTCTAATAAATATGTACCGTATGAGAAAGAGCCATGACATAGAGAAGGAGATTGATGCCGTACTGAACAGTATGGATGGAAGTGGGCGGGCTACGCCCGGCGATTTTTTCTATACCCGTCTGCAGGCGCGTATGCAACAGGAGCAGCCTTCGGCGATAGAACGCCTGGCTGGTTTTATTGCCCGTCCCGCAGTAGCCATTACCGGTATTGCGGTAATACTGCTGATCAATGCAGTCACACTGCTGAAACAGTGGAATCCGGCGCCCGCCCGGCAGGAGCAGGTAGCTTTGCAGGCCTTTGCCGACGAGTATAACCTGAGTGTGGTAACTTTTTATGATGATGAAAAACATTGCCCTGATGACGATGCCAACTAAGAGCAGGATACTCGGCATTCTGGTAGTCATCCTGCTGATCACGAACGTAGCTATGCTTGTTTTCTTTGTTTTCCTGAAACCGCCGCAGCCGCAGCGTTCGGGTAAACCCAGGGGCGGTGGGTACGATGTAGCCATCATCCTGGAGAAAGAAGTAGGTTTTAACAAGGAGCAGATGGAAACGTATAACCATTTACGGGAGCAGCACTGGGACCGGATGAAACCGTTTTTACAGAGATGCGCGCGGCGAAAGACAGCTTTTACCAGCAATTGTACCGCGATGCGGTGCCCGATTCGGTAGTAAGCAGTTATGGCGATTCGATCGCACTGAAACAGAAGTCGATCGACATGCAGGTGTTCCGCCACTTTCAGCAGGTGCGGGGGCTTTGTACGGACGAGCAGCGTCCACGCTTCGATTCGCTCGTGAACCAGGTGATCCGGAAAATGAGCGGCCCTTACCGCCGCGACCGGGGAGAAAAACAAGACAGTATCAAAAACAAATCATAAACCCGTAACTCGAATCATTCATTTAAACAATCAAAGAAGATGAAAAACAAAATCATCATGATGTTCATGGGCCTGCTGCTTGCCGGTTCCTTTACTGCCAGCGCACAAGGCCCGGGCGGCCAGCGCCGCACTGCCGAAGAGCGCACTAAAATGCAGCTGGACCGCATGAAAGAGCAACTGACCCTTTCGGCTGAGCAGGTAACCAAACTGGATACTATCCTGTTGAACAACAACAAAGAAATGGACAAAGTATTCCAGAGCGGCCAGCGTCCCGATCGCGAAACCATGCAGAAAAACAGGGAAGCGCTGAACGAGAAAATCAAAGGTGTACTCACCGAAGAGCAGTACAAAAAATACCAGGAAGAGCAGGCGAAAATGAGAGAACGTCGTGGCCAGGGCGGCGGTGGTAACTAATCCACTTTTGCATACCAAATTGTTTAGGCTGTCTCCTTTCGGGACAGCCTTTTTGTATTCGGGAGAGCGCATCCGTATAAAGAAAATTACGTAAGTTTGTTATAACAAAATGGAAATTTTATGGAAGGAAATAACAGCCCTTTAATGAAAGAAATCCGTGCAAATCCAAGGTTGCTGTCCATATTCATGAAGTACGTACGTGCCGATGAAGCCGACAAGAAACGCTTCGAATTTGTACGCTACCGAATACCGGCAGGCTCGATATCATCGATCGCCGTCCGCGTCGTTGATATAACAAATGGATAACCATATTATCCTATATTGACTTTCCTAGTCTGAAAAATGAACCTCTTTTTTGCTTAAAGCACGCCGAAACTTCATCCCCATTATCTTAGGAATCTGGCCGTGATAATAAGGCCCGTCAATAAACTTCAGGGCACTCAGGTTTTGCCATGTCCATGCCTTTGTAATGTCTTCCTCATCTTCGCCTAAGCCCGGACCTCCTGTTACGTTGGGATTTCCCAACAAACGATCAATTTCATCGCTCAATGCCTTAGAGGGATTAAAAATAAGGTGTACCTCCAGTATTGTCGAATCCTTACGGCTTATCTCGTAGGCGGCGGTTATTGCAGGATATGTTTTTAACAAGGTATCGTTGCCATCGGTGGTTTCCAATAGGGAAGTTGTATCACTAGGCATATGCAGTGCACGCGTATCCCGGTTTTCCGGTACTGCGTAAACAGCATGTCCGGTAGTGAACCTATTACCGATGAGATGTTGAATAAGTGTAAAGCTATCGCTGATATTTTTCGCTGTGCGAGGGCAGGGGCGTGGCAAACGAACATAAACACGACCATTGCGTAAAGGAGGCGCATTAGTGTATGAATTTGTTATTTAATATACTTACTTAGTTAGATAGCTTATTAACAGCAGCAGGGTCTGCATCGCCGGGATCAACAATTCCTTTACTTTTTGCACCCCGATCGCCTTTTGCTTTTTTACCGTAAGTGGCGATAAATCAAGATAATCTGCAATTTCTGCATTGGATAAACCTTCAAAATAAGCCATTTCGAAGATGACCCGGCACTTTTCGGGGAGCTTTTGGGAGGCGCTGCGTACGAAGTGAAGCATTTCATCCTTGCCGTCGGTTTCCTCATGCTGATGGGCATCGGGGTCAATATCCACGCCTACCCGTTCCCGTTTCATTTTGCGCATATAGTCGAGCGCGGTATTGCGCACCGTCTGGTACAAGTAGGCGGCAGGGTTAGCCACGTTCTTCAGTGACTCGCGTTTCTCCCAGATTTTGATAAAGGCTTCCTGTACCAGTTGGGAAGAGAGGTCCTGGTCTTCCGCAATTTTGGCGCATAACACGACCATCTTTACAAAATGTGTTTTGTAAAAATGCTCAAAATCGGTGATGTTCCCCCAGGGGAAGCCCCGCTTCGGGTCGATATGTGCTGCAAAATCGTCCATTCCTGGAATGGGTAAGGGAATTTTAAACGTTCCGGCCCTCTATCATTCGTGTTATTACCTGATAAGCTGCAAACTATTCATTTAAAGCCAAACCTGACCGAAAGATACTCGCAATTAAGGAGTTTTCATAGCTGGATAAGATGTATGTGCATTAAATGTGGATGAAATGATGGTTTGTGGGATGACATATTTTTTTTTGGGCCCTTTTACTCCTTTTTGCCGTTTCGTGCGTCATACCCTAAAATAAACGATAAAAATGAACGGCGCATTTTCAGAGCAACACCCTATATGGCATGAGTGGCTTGACCTTTACCTCCGCGGGGAGGCAGATGAAGTCACTTTGGCCAGCTTAAAAGCTGGGTAGCTGCGTCTTCTGAAAACGAACGTTTATTCTCCGCTTTTCTCAAAACCTATAAGGCGGACGTGCCAGCCTGGGCCGCAACCATCGATACGGATAAACATTGGGCGCAGTTTACTGCCCGTGTAGCCGCTTCCGGCAAAACTGCAGTGATGGAAACGGGTAAGGGCAAAGTTCGTTCTCTGCGATTAGCCATTGCAGGGGCTGCAGCAGCAGCGGCCGCCGTATTTGCTGTATTTTATTGGTCTGGTAAAGAGGAATACCAGACTTATGAAGCCTTCGCCGAGCCTCTCTCCGTTGTGTTACCCGATAGTTCTACCGCCCTTCTCAACCGCAATAGTAAACTCCGTTTCCTGCCGGGATTTGGCAAGGATCACCGGAGTGTGGAGCAGCAGGGGCAGGTGTTTTACCAGGTAGCGCCCAATCCCAAGGTGTCATTTAAGGTAAAAACTTCTCATTCCGTTGTTAAAGTGCTGGGCACCAGTTTTGACCTCAAAGCGTACGCAGAAGATGGTACGGAGCAGCTGGCCGTGTTAACCGGAGCCGTAAGTTACGAGCCCGCGGGTAATGCGGCCGGCGCTAAAATTGTAAAGGCCGGCCAGAGCGCCACCGTTCATGGTAATGTGGTAGCAATGGACGCCCGCCTCCGGGAAAAACAGTTGTACTGGAACGGCAACCTGTACTTCGAGGAAACAAAACTCGAAGAAATCGTACGGGCGCTGGAAACCTATTACAAAGTAGAAATCCGGTTGCAGCATGCCAACATGGGCGCCGCGAGCTTTACGGGAACGTTTGACCGTGAGCCGCTGGAAGATGTGCTGGAAGTGATCTGCTACTCCTTAAATATGAAGTTTACAAAGTCAGGCCATCAACAATATACCATTCAACCTAAGTAATAGCTGTAATTAATCGTTTCGTAAATGAAGAAAATGCTACTCATCGTCCTGCTGTTAGTGGGCGTGCAGTTAGCCGGGTCTGTCCAGGCCCAGGACCCTGTACCCATGACACAACAGGACGCGGTAAAGCTAAGCGATTTATTATCGGCCCTCGAAAAGAGGTTCCAGGTGAAGTTTGCCTACAGTCCCGATGTGCTGCCGCTGAATAAGCTGGTAGCCCTCAAGGCGAAAGGTGATAAACTGGCGCCCATTCTGGACGAGTTGTCGAAAACGCTTGGCATTACCTATGTCGTCAACGGCAAGCGGGTAGTGTTCGCCAAAGCGGAAGTGAAAAAGGCCGGAACGGTGAGCGGCACAGTCACTTCCGACATCGACGGCACCCCGTTGGAAGGGGTAACCGTATCGGCGTTGGGACAATCCCGCCATACGGTTACCGACCCCGCCGGAAAGTATGCATTGGAAACAAACGGCGACGTTACAGAACTGGCTTTCAGTTTTATGGGGATGCAGACAAAACGGGTAGCCATTACCGGCCGCGTGATGAACGTATCCATGGAGCAGGACCTGCGATTGCTCGAAGGTGTAGTGGTGAGTGGCTACGGCCTGAGCGAGCGCCGCGAGAACCAGATCGGTAGTGCAGTGGTGGTAACAGCCGCGCAACTGGAGCGCAAGCCGCTGGACCGGGTAGACAGGGTGCTGGAAGGCCTGGTGCCAGGACTGCAATATGAGGTGCAGGCCGACGACCAGAGTAGTCCCCGCCCAAGGTACAGCACGCGAATACGCGGACAGGCCTCGTTCCTGGCTTCCAACGAACCCCTGTGGATCATTGACGGGGTGCCCATTTATACCGGGAATGCGACGAACGCTATCATCGGTGTTAATGTAAGCATCAGCCCCCTTTCCTATATTAATCCGAATGACATTCAAAGCATTACCGTACTGAAAGATGCTGCCGCCACCACGATTTACGGCGCTAACGGCGCCAATGGAGTAATTCTCCTGAACACTAAAAAGGGGCTGGCGTCAAAAGATAAAATCACTTATAACTTTCGTACCGGCATCAATACGATTACCGATACAAAGTTCCGGTGCTCACCGGAGATGAATATCGTGAGCTCGCCGCTGAAGCATATGCCAATGCAGGACTGAACCCGGCCGATTATCCATTTCCCCTTATGAAGGACACCGCAAACACCGACTGGTACGACAAATTTTTTCGTAACGGGCTTACGATGTTGCATGACCTCTCGTTTTCCGGCGGCAACGAGCGGACGCGGTACTTCATCTCCGGTGCTTATTTTAAAGAAAAGAAAACGATGATAGCGAACGACAATGAGCGATTGTCGATACGCATGAACCTCGATCAGCGCATCAACAAAAGGTTATCGCTGGCCTTTAAGATGGGAGGGTCGTATAACCGGAATAACCTGTTTTTGCCGCAGTCGGATTATTATACGAACCGGCCGAACATAAATCCGTATAACGCCGATGGCAGTTATGCCCTGTACGACTCTGTAACCGGCTACCGCTTTTTGAACCGGCTGGCCTATGCGGCGCAGAACGACTTCAACCAGCGCACCTTTGCGGTAAACGGCAACGTGAGCGCCACGCTGAAGCTGATCGACGGACTGGAGTTCACGACCACCAATGGGCTGGACTTCTTCAACATCCGGGAAGATGAGTATGAGTCGCGCAAGAACTGGTCGGGGATGGATATAGATGGTAAACCGGTAGGGTACGCCCGCCGTGCGCAAACGAACTACCTGCGCTGGATCTCCATCAACCGGCTGAATTATGCGAAGCAATTCGGCGCGCACCTCGTGGAAGCGCTGATTGGTTCGGAAGCAATGGACGGCCGCCGGAACTCCCTGTATGCCTTCGGATCTAACTTCGCGAACGACGACATCCGCGAAATATCCTTTGCACCGGAAGAAACCCAACGTGCCGGCAGTAGCGTGGAAGAGGAAAGCGCGTTATCGGGCTTTAGCCGTGTGAGTTATACGTACGATAAACGCTTCGCCGCCCTGTTTAACCTTCGCCGCGACGGCAACTCCCGCTTCGGCAAGGATGTAGCCTGGGGTACGTTTGCCTCCGCGGGCGTAGCCTGGACGGTAAGCAACGAAGCCTGGTGGAAGAGCAAGACCATCGACTTCGTAAAAGTAAAGGCGAGTTATGGCACGAATGGTAACTCCCGGGTAGGCAATTATGCCTCCAAAGGGCTGTACAGCTTCGATGAGGAATATTCGTATAACGGGCAACCCGGCGCGGTGATGACCACCGGCGAGAACCCGGCCTTTAGCTGGGAAACCACGCGGATGTTTAATACCGGCATCAACCTTAGCATCCTCAAAAGAATTTCGGTGGAGCTGGAAGGATACCGTAACACCACTTCACGGTTGATCGATAACGTAGACGTATCACGCACCACGGGGAGACGAAGATTAACCAGAATATGGGCAGCGTGCGCAATACCGGGGTGGAACTGACATTGATTACGAACAACCTGGATTCAAAAGACTTCCAGTGGGTAACGAATTTTAACATTGCCCACAACAGGAACCGCATCATATCATTATATAATAACAACGACAAAGTATTAGGAACGGAAACCATCAGGCGTGTTGGCGAGGATGCCAACACGCTTTACCTTGTACGCTGGGCGGGCGTGGACCCGCGTGACGGTTCGCCCATGTGGTATGATCTGCGGGGCAACATCACCAAAGTTTTTGACCTTAATAACCGCGTAGCGGTCGGCTCTACCAATCCCGATTTCTTTGGCGGTATTACCAACACCGTAAGCTATCGCCAGTTTTCGCTTTCTGCCCTCGTTTATTATTCCGTAGGTGGATATGGCTTCAGCGGCCTTCGGCGTAACTCGGAAAGCGACGGGCTGTATATCTTCGATAAAAACCAATCGCGCAACCAGCTGGACCGATGGCGGGAGGAGGGAGACCTGGCGTTATCGCCGAAGCTGATGTATGGCATCAGCAGCTCTTCCAGCCGCAACTCCACCCGGTTTGTGCATAAAAAGACCAACCTGCGGTTGCAGAATGTGAGTTTGAATTACCGCCTGCCGGAAAAAATCGCCGGCAAACTGCGGTTACAAAACTTCAGCGCCTATTTGCAGGCCGATAACGTGGGATTCTGGACGCCTTACCAGTCGCGGAAAGACAGGAACACCTACAAAAATTCATTTTCACCCTATCCCCTGGAAAGGGTGATTTCTTTTGGGCTGGTAGCGGGAATTTGATTTCCCATGGAAAAGATGTTATCTTTTAAGAGATAACTGGTATTTAAAGCGACCTATGAGCAGCAGATATATGCAGATTTTACGACACACCGGCCTGCTGGCAGCCATATGCTGCCTGTTAGAGCCTGTGGTAAAGGGTTCCTGGAAAAGGACCCGGTTGGAAGGATCAGCAAGGACCGGTATTTAAAGATATGGATGGCGTGCGTGCGGCTATGAACGGCACTTACAACCGCATGGCCTTTTACTATACCGGCGAATTTATGATGTATCCCGATATTGCGGGAGACGACGTCAACCTGAATACTACCGGCGGTAGCGGCGATGCTGGCCTTGCGCTGTACCCCGAACACAACTTCCAGAGTCTGCCCGAAAGCGAGGACCTCGCGGTAGGCCATATCTGGCTGCATGTATTTGCGGCCATGAATAACGCTAATAACATCATTAACAGTATTGCCGGCTTAAAGGCCAGCTACCCCGACCGCCGCGGAGAGCTGGACTCGCTGTACGGCCAGTCCCCGGTATTGCGCGCCCTTTGTCACTTTGACCTCAGCCGCGCCTACGCCCAACACTATACCTTTACCGCCGACGCCTCGCACTGGGGCGTGCCCGTGTTGCTGAAAACACCCAGTCCCGGTGAGCTGATACCGCGCAAAACCATGAAGCAGACCTACGACCAGGTGATCAAAGACCTCGAAGACGCGGTATTCCTCCTGAAGCAGCACCCCGGCCGCAGCAGTTTCGCTGCCAGCCATGTGGCCGCATGGGGTTTGCTTTCCCGTGTGTATCTTTATAAAGAAGATTGGGATAAATCCATTTTATATGCAGACAGCGTGATTAACTTTGGCGGCTACACGCTGACGCCCGCTAATGCATATGCAGATATGTTCATGTCCGGGACGCCCGGCCGTGAAGTAATATTCCAGCTATACGCCCGAAAAGGCGCTGCGCAGAGCATCGTGGGGTCGCTTTCGGCCATTTACTCCAGCAACTCGTTCCAGGCTTACGCGGCGAACCAGTTGTACGAGTTGTACGATGCGGATGATATCCGGAAAAAGATGTTCCGCACCGCGGCTTCCGGCAAACACTATACACTGAAGTATGCACGGATGGACGGCGCCAACTTCGACTGGCCGATGGACCCAAAAGTGTGCCGCCTGTCCGAAGTGTACCTGAACCGCGCCGAAGCGTTGTGGCACAAAGGCCGGTATGCCGATGCCGCGAAGGACCTGCAATTGATTTCACAGCGGTCGCACCCGGAGAATATGATCACGATCGCATTCAACGATGCAGCTGACCTGTTTGCGCAGATAAGCGCGGAGCGCCGCCGCGAATTGTGCTTTGAAGGGCACCGCCTGTTCGACATCTCCCGCCGCAAGCAGAAGCTGCAACGTGGCGACGATTGCAACGCGGTGAGATGCAGCCTGACTTATCCGAACGCAAGGTTCATATTGCCCATTCCCCGCAAGGAACTGGATGCCAATAAAGCCATGCAGCCAAATCCAGAAATTAACTGATGAAGATATTTAC
Organism: Chitinophaga sedimenti; assembly: GCF_023156195.1. Classification (GTDB taxonomy): domain Bacteria; phylum Bacteroidota; class Bacteroidia; order Chitinophagales; family Chitinophagaceae; genus Chitinophaga; species Chitinophaga sedimenti. Next base: position 2,780,056 of record NZ_JAKUKA010000001.1, on the reverse strand, counting down.
GAAGATGATACCGGTAATGTTGATAGTGGCCGCCTGTAACAAGGAGGAAACAAAACCTTACGATCATCCATTTTTTCACATCCACGTGCAGAACCAGGACACGGTGTATGTGCGCTACAATCGCCGCGATACCGTCAATTACAATGTGTATTACAGCGGTAAACTGCAGTTCGAACCGATTACCGTGAAGTACAGCGTAACACCCGGCAACGGTTTACAGGCAGGCAGAGATTATGAACTGATCAACACTACCGACACCTTAAACTTCGTACAGGGCATGTTTGAACGCCCGGTACGCATTGCCTGGAAGGAAAGTCCGCTCGACGCAACCAAAAACAATAACCTGACGATAACGATCATCAGCAATTCAAAAAACTATACCATTGGATTACCGGGGCCGGATAAATTGCAGCGCAGCCTGGTGATCATTAAGAATTAAATGGAGAAATGAAGCCTATACTGTTGGTTATAATGTTAATAGTGCTATTCCTGGCCACCATGCTCATGGGGTGCAGGGATCAGCGTGACCTGACGTATACCCGCGACTTCAAATCATTTACCCTCTCTGCCGCCCGCAATAACGGTCTTTCATCAGATATTCAGGGTATTATCGGCGATACATCGATCATGCTCACCGTGCCCAACGCAGTAGATCAATCTAAATTAGTGCCCGCCTTTGAAATGCTGAACCCGCGGACCATTATCAAAATAAATGGTGTGGTGCAGGAAAGCGGTGTATCAGTTGTGGACTTTACCGAACCCGTGAAATATACGGTGATGGCAGAGAACCGCAGTATCAAAACCTGGACGGTGAGCGTGGAGAAGAAGGCCGCTATCACGAAATTCGGTTTCTATGAAAATGAGAACCCGGGTGTATTGTTCAAAGACTACCGGGCCGTGATCACCGGTGTCAACATCCACATCTATGTACCTAAAGAAACTGACCTTACTCAACTGACGCCCCGCTTCGAGTATAGTGGCGGAGGGGGCGTAAAGGTGAATGGTGTGGTGCAGGAGAGCGGCAAAAATGCACACGATTTTACGCAGCCGGTGGCTTACGAAGTGCTGGAATCCGGCGCCACCAGTGGCGAACAGTTTATTGTAAAGGTGCATTTCCTCACTGATCCTGTGTGGACGAAAATAGGCGAGAACATTATTGGTTCCCGGACAGACGGCATCGTCATTGGCGTAAACCCGGTTACCGATAAACCGCTGATCGGCTACCAACGTGATGGTTCAGAGGGCGGAGTGGTGATAGACGGGGCGGAAGAGAAAGTGGCTGTTATTAGTTACACCGGTACCGGTTGGGAGTTTTACGGCAATGCCAAAGGCTTTTCAGAAGATAAAGCAGAAGACCTTACCACGGCGTTTGATGATACAGGTGTGCCTTACGCAAGTTTCAAAGACTTTACGAACAGCGAGCAGCGCGCCACGGTAATGAAATATGTGAACGGGGCATGGGCGCTTGTGGGGCAGGCGCGCTTTTCCGTACCACGACCAGATTATTTAAGTATGACAATAGGATCGGGTAATATTCCGTTTATTACCATGAGTGCCCGCGGTGGCGTGGTGGTAGCCGAGCGTGGATTATATCCCATGCGTTTTGACGGCACTGCCGGAATGCCGCCAACCCGCCTGCCGGTATTACCTGCGGCTTCACACAAATGGCTAACCGCAATGGTAAAGTGTATGTGGCTGTGATGGAAAGGACAGGGGGCTCAGCAAACCTTCCGTATACACCTGGGATAACGCCGCCTGGCGGACAGTGGGAAATGCACAGTTCAGCGCCACAGGGGCGAACGGGTTCCTTAAAGTGGAACTGGCCGTGGACCGTGCGGGAGAACTGTATATCGCTTACCAGGAAGCCGCGGCAGTCGGACGTTTGAATCATGTTATGCATTACACGGGCACTACCTGGGAAGTGTTGGGCAACTCCGTGAACGTAGCCGGCGAACGCGATAACTTCAACCTCGCGGTACACCCGAACGGAAAGCTGTACCTCGCTTATTCCGATGGCAATGCGCTGTTCGTGAAAACGTTTAATAAACAACTCAATAACTGGGATGCGCCGGTGCGGGTGATCAATACAAGAGTGAGTGAGTTTGATATACAGGTGGCCGGCGACGGCATAGTATATCTCGCCGCGTGCATCTATACAACAGAAAAAACGGAAGTCTGGAAAATGGACATCCCTTAATATAGAATAGCTGTGGCGGCAACACTGCCTCCACCGCTATTCTAACACACCGGCGAAAGCCGGATGGCAGGAAAGGAACATTGATAACTGGAGAACGGACATGTATATGCATCTTTATGCGTTATACCTACAGTAGTGAATGTTGGTGAATACACCTGATTTTTACTGACACAGGGTATATATATCCTGTACTGCAGCCTAACCTTGATTACCCTTTCTGGTTTAAAAACTCCGTGCCGGCGTAACTGCCGGCATTTGCCATTTAATGGCTACTTTTATCGCCTAAAGCGTTTGCATGTTTAACGAGATATGGGCTTTCATCAAACTACACTGGGAAGCCATCGGCCTTACTATCCTGTATTTCTTCACCGCCATGGCCGCCTACAAGGCGCTCATGGAAACCCGTTCTTCCGGCAAAACACTTGCTTATCTTTTACTCCTTTTCTTTTTACCGGGCGTAGGTTTGATTGTATACATGACCGTAGGCGTGAACCGCCGCATCAACCGCATCTATGGCCGCAAGTGGCTTAGTAATGTTAGATTGTCGCAGCGTTTGCAGGAATACCTGCAGCAGGAATCGCGCACGGTGTTGCTCGAACATGCCGACCTGGTGAGGAATAAACATGGCATCGCCCGCCTGCTATTCCGCGATACATTATCGCCCGTTACAGACAACAATTATGCGGAGCTGTTGCTTAACGGCGAACAGAAGTTTCCGCGCCTGCTGGAAGCACTGAAGCTGGCTACTGATCATATTCACCTGAGTATTACATTTTTGAAGAAGATACCATCGGCCGCGAAATCATGGAAGTGTTGAAGCAGAAGGCCCTGGCGGGTGTAGCGGTTCGTTTCATCTATGATGATTTCGGCAGCAGTGACATTAACCGCCGTTTCCTGAAAGAGATGCGCGCGGCTGGCGTGCAGGTTTATCCATTTTACCGGGTGCGTTTCCTGGCTAACCGGCTCAATTACCGCAATCACCGCAAGATCGTGGTCATCGATGGGCATACCGGTTTTATCGGCGGAATAAATGTGGCAGATAAATATATTAACGATACGCGGTACAATCCCACGAAAAAATCGGCCATGTACTGGCGCGACACGCACCTGATGATCAAAGGTCATGCGGTGCATACACTGCAGTTCATTTTTATGTCGGACTGGAACTTCTGTGCAGATACAGATTTACCCATCACTCATACCTTTTTTCCCGACTGCGGACAGCCCGATGATTCGCTGGTACAGATAGCCGCAAGTGGCCCGGATTCTAACCGCTCCGCTATTATGCTGTCGTACCTGGCGGCAATTAACCAGGCGGAACGTTCGGTATATATCACCACGCCCTACTTCATTCCCAATGATTCCATCTTCGATGCCCTGCGACAGGCTGCCCTTTCCGGTAAAGATGTACGCTTATTGCTGCCCGGCGATAAGACCGACAGTCGCCTCGTTTCCATGGCAAGCGAATCCTATTTCGAAGACCTGCTCAGTTGCGGTGTTCGTATTTTTCGCTACCAGAAAGGATTTGTGCATGCCAAAACGATGGTGGTCGATGATAACCTTACCGTAGTGGGCACTGCCAATATGGACATTCGTAGCTTCGACTTCAATTTCGAGGTGAATGCGTTTGTATATAGCACCAGTGTAAACCACCAGCTTACACAGTCGTTTTTGCAGGACCAGGCGCATAGTGCGGAGGTGGATTTAACGCCCTGGCTGGTGCGCAGCAAATGGCGGAAGGTGTTTGAGGCACTGGTAAGGTTGGTGTCGCCGTTGTTATAGTTCTTTACTCCATCTCCCGTATAAAAAATATTTGCCCATCTCACATTTCCGTCCTTACTTTGCATCATTAACCAAATGGTTAAAATAATAGGTTAAACCATGGAATCGCTCAGCAATACTGAAAAACAGATCATCGAGGCTGCTAAAAAGATCTTCTTCCAGAAGGGCCTAAGCGGTGCGCGTATGCAGGATATTGCCGACGAAGCCGGGATTAACAAGGCGTTGCTGCATTACTACTACCGCAGTAAAGACAAACTGTTCGATATGGTATTCGAAGACGCCATGAATGAGATGTTCGTAGACATTAAGGCCAGTCAGCGCAAAGATGTGACGCTGAAAGAGAAAATTACGGTAGTCGTCAACAGTTATATCACCGTGATCGGCCGAAACCCTTATCTGCCGTTGTTCATCCTGCACGAAGTAAACCAGCACCCCGAACGGATGGTGCAGCGGATGACGGGCGGGGCTAATTTCCCGGAAATTAAATCTTTCATAAAAGATATTCAGACAGGCGCGAAAAAAGGCGTTATCCGGAAGGTAGACCCTTTGCAGCTGGTGATCAGTATTATATCCATGAGCATTTTCCCCTTCGTGGCCCGGCCCATGATCCAGGGGAATATTCGGGTTGGACAATAAGCAGTTTGCAAAGTTTATAGAAGAAAGGCGCACGTTTATCGTCGATTTTGTGATGGCGGCTTTGCGGCCGTAGTTTTTTTTGCCCCTGCATTAACCAAATAGTTAAATTAACCAGTTAAAGATGAAGCAATCGTTATGGCTGCTCGTACTCCTGTGTGTCCATTCACTGCACGCACAGGACACCGTGCTCACCCTGGATTTCTGCCAGCAACGGGCGCGCGAGCATTACCCGCTGTTACAGCAAAAGGGTCTCCTGGAAAACATCGCCGCCCTGCAGGTGAAAAATGACCGTACGGCATGGCTGCCGCAGGCAGAACTGAATGCCGCGGCAACCTACCAGTCGCAGGTGACACAAGTGCCCATTTCGCTACCCAATGTAAAAATACCGCAGGTGGCTAAAGATCAGTACCGCGCCACGCTGGACATTAAACAACAGCTGTACGACGGCGGCGCTACCAGCGCCCGGCAGGAATTGCGCACCGCGAACCGGGAGGCCGAGTCGCAGAAGATAGAGGTGGAGTTGTTTAAGCTCAAACAACAGGTAACACAGGTGTACTTCCATGCTTTATTGTGGGACGAGCGCGCCAAAGCTACCGCCGTCATGATCGCCGACCTGCGCCAGCGCCTCGACCGCGCCAAAGCCGGCGTCGCGAACGGTACCACCCTCACCTCGCAGGCCGATCTGCTGGACGCAGAGATATTAAAATCGGAACAACAACTGGCCGAAGCCGCCAACGGCAAAGCCGCAGCCATGCAGGTAATGGCCTTGCTCACGGGCAGTAATATTCCTGAAAATGCAAGCCTGCAAATTCCCGGCAACCGCCAGGCGCAGGGGCTGGATGTGCGACAACGCCCGGAGGTGGCCATGTACAAGTTGCAAACCGACGTACTGTCGCAACAGTCCAAACTGACCGGGCTGGCGAACATGCCGCGCCTCAGCGCCTTTGCGCAGGGCGGTTATGGCCGGCCGGGACTGAACATGCTCGCCGCTGACTTTGATTTCTATTATATGGCGGGCATTCGCCTGAACTGGAATATCTGGAACTGGCGGTATAACAAAACGGAACAGCAAACTATTGCGCTGCAACAACAATCACTGGCCAGGCAATCCGAAACCTTCGTCCTCGGCGCACAAACGCAGCTGCTGCAACAACAGGCAGAGATCCGCAACCTGCAAAGCGCCCTTGAAAAAGATGAGCGCATCGTGGAATTGCGCAGGCGGGTTAAGGAAGTATCCGGCGCACAAGTGGATAATGGGGTGCTGACGATCCATGATTACCTGGCCGACCTGAATGCCGAAACACAGGCGGTGATTAGTCGCAAAACACATGAAATTCAATTGATTTACGCCATCATCAACTATAACATCACTAAAGGACAATAATATGAAACTGCTCATACATACGCTGGCCGCGCTGCTGTTGCTCACCGCCTGCGGCAAAGGCGATCACACGGCCGATGCTTACGGCAACTTTGAGGCTACGGAAATTATTGTATCGGCCGAAGGCACGGGGAGGCTCACGGGATTTGATGTAGAGGAAGGCGCGAAGCTGGCAGAGAATGCAATTGTAGGAAGCATCGATTCTACCCAACTGCATTTAAAGCGCCAGCAGCTTGGCGCTAATATTAAAGCGGTGCTGAGTAAACAACCCGATGTATCGCCGCAGCTGGAAGTGATCCGCCAGCAGATCGCCACGCAGGGTAGGGAAAAGCGCCGTATTGAGAATCTGCTGAAAGCCAATGCCGCCACTCCTAAGCAGCTGGACGATATCAACGCGCAGATCCCGGTATTGCAGAAACAGTACGCCTCTTTATCGTCTTCTTTACAAACCCAGATCAGCGGTATCCGTAGTGAAACGAAACCGCTGGAATTGCAGGCAGACCAGGTACGGAATCAACTGGATCAGACGCGGGTGGTAAACCCCGTGAATGGTACGGTGCTCACGAAATACGTGGAAAAGGGAGAGGTGGTGAACTATGGCAAGCCGCTTTACCGCATCGCTAACCTGGACGAGATGATCTTACGCGTGTACATCGGCGCGGAGCAATTGTCTGCCATCAAAAACGGGCAACAGGTGAAAGTGCGTACGGACGCCGCCGGCGGGAAGTACCGCGACTGGACCGGTATAGTGAGCTGGATTGCTTCGGAGGCGGAATTCACCCCGAAGATCATCCAGACCAAAGAGGAGCGTACCCAACTAGTGTACGCCGTGAAAGTAAAAGTGAAAAACGATGGCACGCTAAAAATAGGCATGCCGGGGGAAATCATCCTCGCAAATTAAGCGTTATGCAACCTATCGTCATCAACAGTATTTGTAAGCAGTTCGGCAAGTTGTCTGCATTAAACAATGTGTCGTTTACGGTCGAAGAGGGCGAGTTGTTTGGGCTCATTGGACCTGACGGGGCCGGCAAATCCACACTGTTTCGTATTCTTACCACGTTGCTGCTGGCCGATAAAGGCAGCGCCAGTGTGATGGGACTCGATGTGGTGAAGGATTATAAGAGGATACGCCGGTCGGTCGGTTATATGCCCGGCCGTTTTTCGTTGTACCAGGACCTGAGTGTAGAGGAAAACCTGGCCTTCTTCGCCACCATCTTTAACACAACGGTGGCCGCCAACTATGACCTGGTCCGCGACATCTACGTGCAGATCGAACCTTTTAAAAAGCGCCCTGCCGGTAAGCTTTCCGGCGGGATGAAGCAGAAGCTCGCCCTGTGTTGTGCATTGATCCACAAACCTTCGGTATTGTTCCCGGATGAGCCGACCACCGGCGTAGATCCTGTATCGCGTAAAGAGTTCTGGGAAATGTTGCAGCGCCTGAAGCAGAAGGGGATTACCATTTTGGTATCAACGCCCTATATGGACGAAGCCGTGCTTTGTGACCGCATAGCGCTTATCCAGAAAGGGGCGTTGATGGATATTGATACGCCGCAGGGAATTATACAACGGTTCCGGCAGCCGCTGTGGGCTGTGAGTGCGGATCGCCGTTATGAGCTGATGGAGGATGTAAATAAATACCCGGACACGGCCAGCAGTTATGCCTTTGGCGAGCACCTGCATGTAACGTTGAAAAGCGGGGAAGCGGGAGAGGCGGCATTGAAGCAGCATTTGTCGCGGCACCGGGGCCTGAGCGTGGAACGCACACAGGCGGGTATTGAAGATTGTTTCATGTTCCTTATGCAGGAACAAAATCAATAATATGGAAAAAGCCATCGTTACCAAAGATCTCACTAAAAGATTCGGCGACTTCATCGCCACGGATGCCATTACGTTCGAAGTGGAGCGGGGCGAGATATTTGGCTTCCTCGGTGCGAACGGCGCCGGTAAAACTACGGCCATGCGTATGTTGTGCGGGTTGCTGAAGCCCAGTTCGGGACAGGCCACCGTAGCGGGGTACGACATCTTCACACAAACTGATAGGGTGAAGAAGAACATCGGTTACATGAGCCAGAAGTTTTCTTTATATGAAGACCTTACCGTGCGGGAGAACATCCGGTTTTACGGGGGCATCTATGGACTGGGCCGCCGGCAGATCAAACTAAAAACGGAACAGCTGCTTGAAAAGCTGCAGATCACGCGGGAAGCCGATCAGCTGGTAAGCTCGTTGCCGCTGGGCTGGAAGCAAAAGCTGGCCTTTTCTATCGCCATCCTGCACGATCCGTCGATCGTGTTTCTGGATGAGCCTACCGGTGGTGTAGACCCGATTACACGGCGCCAGTTCTGGGACCTGATTTACGAGGCCGCCCATCAACAAGTAACCGTATTTGTGACCACCCACTACATGGACGAGGCCGAATACTGTGACCGTATTTCGATGATGGTGGATGGCCGGATCAAGGCGCTGGACACGCCGCGCCGCCTGAAAGCACAATTCGGGGCCGACAGCATGAACGGGGTGTTCCTGCAGCTGGCCCGTCAACAAAACATTTCAAACCAGTGATATGCGTCAGTTCCCGGCCTTTGTGAAAAAGGAGTTTTATCATATTTTCCGCGACCGCCGCACGCTGCTCATCCTGTTCGGGATGCCGGTGGTACAGATCATCCTGTTCGGTTACGCCATTACCAACGAGATCCGCCATGCAGAAATAGCGGTGCTGGACCAGGCCAACGATTACTACAGCAACCGCCTGGTCAACAAGATCGGCGCATCCGGCTATTTTAAAATTACCCGCGCCTTGCGCAACGAGCGGGAGATTGAAGAAGCGTTCCGTAACGGATCTATAAAAGTGGCACTGGTGCTGCCGAAAAACTTCGGCTACGATTTTTACCATGGCCGCAAAGCGCCCGTGCAGCTGCTCACCGACGCGTCGGATCCTAACTCGGCCTCCACGTTACTGAACTATGCCACGGCTATCATCAATAACTACCAGCAGGAAATGATGGGCGATCAGCAGCTGCCGCTGACGATCGATGTGCAACCGCGCATGCTGTATAACCCCGCCCTCAAAGGTGTATTTATGTTCGTACCCGGTGTAATGACGCTCATCCTCATGCTCGTTTCCGCCATGATGACCTCCATTACCATCACCCGGGAAAAAGAAACCGGTACGATGGAAATATTGCTCGTGTCGCCGCTCTCACCGGGCAAGATCATCGTGGGCAAAGTGGTGCCGTACATCTTGTTATCGTTCATCAATGCCCTGATCATTCTCGGGCTGGGCGTGTTCCTGTTCGGCATGCCGGTAAAGGGCAGCCTGCTCCTGCTATTAATGGAGTGCGGCCTCTTCGTCCTTACTGCGCTCACCCTCGGCATCCTTATTTCCACGATCACCGCATCGCAGCAGGCGGCGATGATGATCTCTATGGTTGGCCTGCTCATGCCCACGATGTTATTGTCGGGGTTTGTATTTCCGCTGGAAAGTATGCCGTTGCCGCTGCGCATCCTGGCGAACGTGTTCCCTGCCAAGTGGTTCATTATCATCTTAAAAGATGTGATGCTCAAAGGCTCCGGACTGCCGGGCATATGGCAGCCTACGGCAGTACTGTGCGGGATGACGATTTTATTTATTGCACTGAGCGTGCGTAACTTCAAAACCCGCCTGGCATAATGCGTACCATCAAATACATCCTCCAGAAAGAATTTTTACAGGTGTTCCGCAACCGAGCCATGTTGCCGATCATCTTTGTGATGCCGGTCATACAGCTGCTGGTGCTGGCCTTTGCCGCCAACTATGAAATCCGCGATATACGCATCGATATCGTGGACCAGGACAGGAGCGCGTGGTCGCAGCGGTTAACCTATAAAATGCTGGCTTCCGGGTATTTCAAGCTGAACAATGCGCCCTTCAGCATCAAAGATGCATACGAAGACCTGGAGCGCGATAAGGCCGATATCGTCCTTGCCATTCCGCCGCACTTCGAGCGTAACCTCGTGCGGGACAATGCCGCGTCGCTGCAATTGCTGGTGAACGCGATCAACGGAAGCAAGGCGGGACTGGCCAATGGGTATGCAACCAATATCATCCGCAGCTTTAACAAAGACCTGCGGACCGAGTGGCTGGCGCTGGATGAAAAAATGGTCCTGCGCGGATAGATATTACCTGGAGCAACTGGTTTAATCCCAGTATGAATTATAAGTTCTTTATGGTGCCCGGCATCTTAGTCGTGTTGGTGACCATGATCGGCGCGTTCCTCAGTGGTATGAACATCGTGAAGGAAAAGGAGATAGGCACTATTGAACAGCTGAACGTAACGCCCATTCGCAAACACCATTTCATTATCGGCAAGCTGCTGCCGTTCTGGATCATCGCGCTCTTTGAGCTGGCTTTTGGGCTGGCATTGGGTAAGATGATCTTTCACTTGCCGATGGAAGGGAGCCTGCTCTGGATATTCCTCTTTGCCGCCGTATACCTGCTTGTGATGCTGGGTATGGGCCTGCTCATTTCCACTTTTACGGATACCCAGCAACAGGCCATGTTTATCACCTGGTTTTTTACGGTCATTTTTGTGTTGATGAGCGGCCTGTTCACTCCCGTAGAGAGTATGCCGCTATGGGCGCAGAAAATTACCTGGTTTAACCCCATTACGTACTTCGTAAAGGTGATCCGCATGGTCATGCTGAAAGGCAGCGGATGGACGCACATCAGCCGGTACTTATTGGTTATGTGCGCGTTCGCGGTAGTGCTGAATGCGGTGGCGGTATGGAATTACAGGAAGACAGTATAACAAGTAACAGTTGTAGGTAAACAGCCGGCCGGAACAATCCTGTTCCGGCCTTTTTACAGCTAAAGTTATCAACCCTAAAAATATTACGCTGGCTACACGAAGTTTTGTATTTTGCCCGCGTGAAAGGACTCCTGTCTTTGTCGCGGCAAAATTGTTAACCGGTTTGAGCTCCCGATTCCGCCGACGATGCATAGTCCACCTTTGAAAAACGCAAAATCCATGTCGCCCGGAAAACCTTTTTCTGTTAATGCTGGTATATACAACTGAATACCGGTAGTAATAGGACCCAGCAATCTTCAGGAAAAGAGAGGCATTATTTGTTCAAGAAACTTAAACTATCACCTTAACGTTTAACCAAACCCCTATGGCATTACGAAAAGTCCAACCCGCGTTTGATAACCTGGACAAGCTAAAAATGTTTATCGACGACAGGTCCGGAGGCGCTTTTGAAACCAGTATCCGGATCGACCAATGGATAGATGATATGGTGAGCGCGAACAACCGTTGCCCGGTTGTTAAAAAGTCTTCCTCCGCCGGTGCGAAAATTGTCTTTGTAGCGCCACACGTCGTGGATATACAGCCCATTGCACCCGGGCAATTCTTCAGCAGTTTCCGCCGCGGGCTGCCCGCATTGGTTGTTCATCTCTTTATTAATGGCGGCCAGTGGAAAGTGGCGCACCAGGTTGAAGAGTGGATCATCGATATTCAGCAGTAATCTTCGCACACGCCGTTTGCTGCGAAGGCAAACTTCTCCGAAGTGAACGAAGGAACAAAGAAGACAGCGATTCCCTGATCCTTTTTACAGAGCAAAGCAAAAATCGTTACGAATTTTTTGCTGAGAATTTTGAAAGCATGAGAGACTTTACTAACTTTAAAAAGATATTGGAAGCAAAGTGTGTGAGTATCACTAACCGCGAAGCCGTCCAATAAGCGTAATACTTACTAACCCATTTATAAACAAACCCGCTCTGGTACTACCTGAGCGGGTTTTGTTTTGATGTTGAAGCGCTACTTTTCAGTTCGCGTTTTCGGCTTCTCTGAGCATATTCGTCACCAGTTTGCCCAGCGTTTTCAGCCCGTCATCGATCTTTTTTGTCCATGGATGACTGTAACTGATACGCAAACAATTGCCATATCTTTCCTGTAAAGTGAAAATTCTTCCCGGCGCGATGCTTATTTTTTTCTTCAACGCCAGTTCATACAGCTCAAAAGTGTTCACCCGCGGGTTTAGTTCCAGCCAGAGTACAAATCCACCTTGCGGACGTGTAACACAAGTATCTTCCGGAAAGTATTCGGTAATGGCCTGCATGTAGCGTAAACACTGGGTATGCAACATCTTCCGCATTTTACGGAGGTGATGCTCGTACCGGCCATTCTCCGGGAAGTGTGCTACGGCCGCTTGCGGCAGGGTAGCGGAGGAGATGGAGTGATTCAATTTAAGCCGTAACACCTTTTCTTTAAACCGGCCCGGCACTGCCCAGCCTACCCGGTAACCCGGCGCCAGCGATTTGGAGAAGGAGTTGCAAAGCAATACGTTGCCTTCCTTGTCGTACGACTTACACGTAGTAGGCCGTTGTTTGCCGAAGTACAGGTCGCCATAAATATCATCTTCTATTAAAGCGATATCATACTTGTTAATGATGCGCACCAGCTCCCGTTTGTTTTCATCGGGCATGAGGGAGCCCAACGGGTTGTTGAAGTTGGTGACGAACAGGCAGGCTTTTATTTTGAAGCGGGGGATGGCCTGTTCCGGGTATTTAAGATCCACCACAAACCGGGTTGGTCGGTACTTCCAACACCTTTAACCCGAGACTTTCCGCCAGCTGAAAGGCACCGCAGTAAGCGGGACTTTCCAAAGCAATCACATCGCCGGGTTCGGTGACGGCGGAGAGGCAGAGGGTGAGCGCATCCATGCAACCGGTGGTGGTAACAATATCATCTTCGGTGAGTGTGCCGCCCCAGTGAATACTCATGCGGGCGATTTGCCGGCGCAGGTCGATGTTGCCCTGCAGACTTTCATAATTGATGCCGCCGCCGGGTAGTGTGCGGATGGCGTGGATCATGGCTTTGCTGAGTCTTGCGCCGGGCAGGATGCTGTCGGGCGGAGCCGCCAGGGAGAAGCGGAGAATGCGGTCGTCCGGCATATCATAAAACACCTGCGTGATCATTTCGCTCACGCTGACGTCGGATACCTTTTTAACGGGTGCGCAGATCTTGGGCATGTCCGGCAACTTGCGCGGCGAAAAGCGGGCGTAGTAACCCGATTTCGGACGCGGTTCAATAAGGCCTTTGCGCTCCAGGTGATAGTACGCCTGGAAGGCGGTGCTCAGGCTGATGCCTTGTTCTTTGCTGAGGGTGCGGACAGATGGCAGTTTGTCACCGATTTTGATCACTTCTTTCTCTATCAGTTGTTCAATACGGTCTGCCACTTGTTGGTAAAGATGATCTGCCATAACAGGAACCATTTAAAAGACGGTGCCCAAAAATACACTAAATCTGAATTTTAATTTGCGCAACTAATAAATTGCATTAAGTTTGAGCAACTAAAAAGTTGCGCTATGGATGGGTTGTTTAAAGGCATAGCAGACCCGGTGCGGCGGCAGATACTCGAATTACTGTCGCGGCAACCGCTGAACGTGAACCAGATCAATGAACATTTCGGGGATATCAGCCGGCAGGCGGTAAGCAAACACCGGCGGTACTGGAAGAAGCGGGATGGATCAAAATATACCAGGCTGGGCGGGAGCGTTACGGCTACCTGAACAAATCGGCCTTTTATCAGCTGAAAGACTGGCTGCAGGAGTACCGGATATTGACCGGTCTTCGTTGCGCAACGATCACGGTGTGTTCCTGGAAAAAAAGGGTATCGCAAGGGCGATGCGCTTACGCACCCGGTCATGTTGCAGGCGATGCTGAGTAAGGACAGGGAGTTCGATGGCGTGTTTTACAATGCAGTAAAAACGACGGGTATCTTTTGTAAACCTTCGTGCTCAGCCAATCCGCGCCCGGACAATGTGATCTTTTACCTTCACCGTGAAGATGCCGAGAAGAACGGCTTCCGCGCCTGCAAAAGATGTAAACCATGATCCGTATACCTGTTAACGATGCAGAGCACTTTAACTTCGACGAGTGCCTGCTCTTCCTGAACCGGTCGCCCCGCGAGTGTATGCACCGGGTGGCGAACGGCCGCCTGTACAAACTCTTTTCCCAGGGCGATGCGCCTGCATTGCTCGATATCAGTTATGCGAATGGGGAAGTGTTGGTGAACACGGATAGCGAGGTAGACGAAGCCGCGGTAGCCGATTACCTTACCCGCTGGCTGCATCTCGATGGTGATATGCATGCCTTTTATCAGTTTGCCAGGAAAGATAAAGTGCTGGCGCAGCTGGTGAAAAACTACCAGGGCCTGCGGCTGATCGGTATCCCTGATTTGTTCGAAAGCCTTACCTGGACGATTACCGGGCAGCAGATTAACCTGGCCTTTGCGTATACCCTGAAACAGCGGTTGGTGCAGGCTTTTGGTTATGAAACGGAAATTGACGGCATCCCTTATTATCTGTATCCACCACCGGAAGTGCTTGCTGCGGTACCGCCGGAGCAATTACTGGCAATGCAGTTCTCCAAAGGTAAAACCGCCTACATCCTGCACGTGGCGCGCGAAATGGCGGAAGGCCGTTTATCTCCCCAACTGCTGCTGGAAATGGACTATGAGGAAGCCCTGCAAAAGCTGGTAAGCCTGAAAGGTATTGGCAACTGGTCGGCCAACTATGTACTGATGAAGTATGCCCGCTTCCCGCAGGCGTTGCCGCTGGAAGACGCGGGGCTGCACAATGCACTGAAAACGCAATTGCAACTGCCGGTGAAGCCCGGTATTGCCGATGTAAAAACACTTACCCAACATTGGAAAAACCACGCTGCTTATGCAACCTTTTACCTCTGGCGCTCCCTCTACACCAAATGAGCGCCTGTTATTTATAGAAACGCCGGTAGGTCCCCTGGAAATTAAAGGGGATGCGGAGTTTATCAGCGGCATTAATTTCCGGGAAGAAATGGGCATATCAGCGGAAGATGCGCCGCCGTTGCTGCTGGAATGCCGGCGGCAACTGGAAGAATACTTTGCCGGAACACGGCTCGATTTTGAATTGCCCATTCATCAGCCCGGAACAACATTTCAGCAAAGCGTGTGGCTGCAATTATGCGGTATTCCGTATGCCAGCACCATCAGTTACCAGCAACTGGCGAACCGGGTGGAGAGTCCCTCGGCCACGCGGGCAGTGGGCGCCACGAACGGCCGCAATCAGATCGCCATTGTAGTACCCTGCCACCGGGTTATCGGCAGCAACGGGAAGCTCACTGGCTATGCCGGTGGCCTGTGGCGAAAGAAATGGCTGTTGGAGCACGAGTACAGGATAAGAAGGGGCACCCAAACCTTGTTCTGAAATCTGATATGGTCAAATTTTTCAAAACTGAATCTGTTTTGTTAGTAATAAATGTTGGAATTTTGACCCTGTAATCGGACGGTATCTGATAGGCCGTGGCAGATTACAGGTTGAAAAAGATATTAGGTTGATGAAGCCTGGGCGATGGGTCTCCACCCATTGCGCTTTTTTCAAAGCCGGCTGTGAGGAATGAAAAACGAGTTTACGACAAGGTGGTCACATGTTTATGAAACGCAGGTTGCTCCTTCGCCACAATAAGAACAGACCCTTTTTAATCCACTGCGTACAATGAAACAAACATCTAATGCCACCGCCTACCTGGCGTTGGTGCTGGTTAGTATATTCTGGGGCACCACTTACCTCGCCGCCCGCATAGGTGTGCAACACATGCACGGCATGTCGCTCGCGGGAATCCGGCAAACGGTGGCAGGTATTATTCTTATCGGTTACTTTATGCTGTTCAGGGGTTACAAGTTGCCGGAGAAAAGCCAGCTTGGCAAACTGGCGGTGATCGGTACGTTGATGCTTTGCGGCAGCAACGGGCTCATGACCTGGGCCATGCAGTATGTACCGAGCGGACTGGGGGCCATCATTGGCGCCACGGTGCCGATCTGGATCACGATATTCAGTTTTTACCTGGTGGCGAAGAGCAAGTTTTCGTTCCAGCTGATTATCGGCATATTATTAGGGTTCGGTGGGGTAGTAGGCATCTTTTATGATTATTTCGCGGAGCTGATGAAGCCCGACTTTCGTTTTGGTATTATACTGATTATGATCGCCTGCATCCTGTGGGCACTGGGCTCGGTGCTTACCGCCAAGTGGGCGCTGGACATGAACCCTCTGTACGGTGCGGGTTTCCAGATGATCTTTAGTGGTGTTGAAATGCTGTTTATCAGTATCCTGATGGGGCAACATTTTGAAGCCGCCGCCTTTACCACGGAACTTTGGGGCGCGCTGCTCTACCTCATTTTCTTTGGCTCGATCATCGGTTACTCTTCCTATATATTCGCGTTGAACCGGCTGCCGCCGTCGCTGGTGTCGGTGTATGCCTATATTAATCCCGTGGTGGCATTGCTGCTCGGGTGGGTTTGGTTCCGCGAGCGCCTGAACTGGAATATGGCCCTTTTCAGCCTGGTGATATTACTCGGCGTTTACCTGGTGAACAGGTCGTTTAATAAAGCAAAAGCCCAAAGTTATGAACACAGCGAATGACGTGCGCATCCTTTCCTGGCACCCGCAGTACCAACCGTACTTCGAAAGCCTTAACACGGAGTGGATCGAGAAAGATTTCAAAATGGAAGAAGGAGATATCGCGGTATTGCGTTATCCTGAAAAGTACATTTTAGAACAGGGGGAGATATCATTTTTGTAGCGGTAAAAGACCAGATTGCCGGCACGGTAGGCCTCCGCAAAAAAGACGACAATACCGTTGAGATGACCAAACTCGCGGTAGACCCGGGCTTCCGCGGTTTAAAACTGGGCTGGCTGCTGATGGTGGAGTGCATTGAACGCGCCCGCCGGCAGGGGTATAATAAGATGGTGTTGTACTCCAATACCAAACAGGCTACGGCTATCGCGATGTACCGCAAGTACGGTTTTGTCGAAGTGCCGGTGGAGCCGGGCGTTTACGAACGCTGCAACATCCAGATGGAAATTCCGCTGGAGCCGCCGGTGTTAAAACAGGTAGCAGCAGGTATTCGCGCCGCGGTGGCCGATGCCGCGGCGAAAATGAAGTTGTTCAGCGAAAGGGAAGTAGCGGAGAAACGGGCGCCGGATAAATGGAGCCGTAAAGAGGTACTCGGTCACCTGATCGATTCAGCGTTTAATAACCACCATCGTTTTATCCGCGCGCAACAGGCGGCTTTCCTCGAAACGCCGGGGTACGCGCAGGATTATTGGGTATCTGTACAGCATTATCAGGACGCCGACTGGCTGGTACTCATCGGCCTGTGGCAGGGTATTAATAATAACATTGCCCGCGTACTGGAACTGATCCGCGACGAACCGTTATCGCACGTGGTGAGCGTGGGCGACTATGCGCCGGTAACGCTGCAGTTCCTGGCGGAAGATTACCTGGCGCACCTGCAACATCACCTTGGGCAGGTATTGCCGGTCACTACAAAATACTAGTTTAAACCAATATAGATTTTGGATGCAAAGACAAGGCGCCTGTTGAGGCGCCTTCCTTTTTCTTTATTTTCGCTGGATGGAACCAACGCAGAATCCCTGGAAGATCCTCTCGTCGGAGGAGAAGTACGACAACAAATGGATTAATGTAACCGAGCACCGGTGCTGAACCCGGCGGGTGGTCCCGGTATTTACGGCGTGGTGAGTTTTAAGCACTGGCTATTGGCGTCATTGCATTGGACGAAGATATGAATACCTACCTCGTTGGACAGTACCGCTTTCCACTAGAAGCTTACAGCTGGGAAATTCCCGAAGGTGGCGGGTCTTTTGACGATGAGCCGCTGGATACCGCGAAGCGCGAGCTGCTGGAAGAAACGGGTCTTGTAGCGCATAGCTGGAAACCGCTGTTGCAAATGCATCTTTCCAATTCTGTAAGTGATGAAGTGGCCCTGGTGTTCTTAGCCCGTAACCGGAGCAGCATGCCCCCATGCCCGAGGAAACGGAAGATCTTACCATCAGGAAACTGCCTTTTGCCGAAGCTTACCGGATGGTGAAGGAGTACCAGATTACCGATTCCATTTCAGTGGCGGCGATCCAGAAGGTGCAGTTGATGGTGTTGGAAGGGGAGTTGTAGCCCTTTTCCCTATCTTTGCGCCAATGAATCAAAGAAACTTCAAGTCTCCCAGGGGAGAAAAGAGGAAGGAGGCGGTTTTGCCCGCAAACCGCAGGCGCCCCGGCCAAAACAATCATCGCTGATTATTGGCCGTCAGCCCGTGATAGAAGCACTGAACGCCGGTAAACCTATCGAGCGTATTTTTATGCAGCGTAACGCGGGTGGCGAAATTATGCTGCAAATCCGCCAGCTGGCCATGGCCAACCAGGTGCCCATCAATGCGGTACCGCTGGAAAAGCTGGATAGTCTTACCCAGGCTACTCACCAGGGTATTATTGCCGTTACGGCAAAAGTTAGCTACCTCGATTTGCAGGACGTGATCTCCCATGTAACGGAAAGTGGCGCTACGCCCTTGTTCCTGATCCTGGACGGGATTACCGATGTGCGGAATATTGGCGCTATTGCCCGCAGCGCGGTGTGTTGCGGTGCGCAGGCGATCATTATTCCCGATAAAGGCATTGCCGCGCTGAATGAAGAAGCGGTAAAATCGTCCGCTGGCGCACTGGAACGTATTTCTGTATGCAGGGTGAACAGTTTGCTGAAAGCCATAGATACCCTTCATTTGAATGGCATCAAAGTGTTGGCGAGCGAAATGACGGCCGAGCAGAAATTATTCGACATGGAATGGAAAGAACCCATTGCGATTATCATGGGTTCGGAAGATAAAGGCGTGTACCCCGCACTGTTGAAGGCGGCGGATGGCGTATTTAACATCCCCATGGCGGGCGGCTTCGAATCGTTTAACGTTTCTGTGGCAGCCGGCATCATTATGTACGAGGCGATGAAGCAGCGAATGTAGGAAAAAGGCTCACTATCAAAAGGTTTTATATCATGACGCAACAGGCTGTAAAACTTATTGAATGTCCCCGCGATGCGATGCAGGGATGGCACCGGCAAATACCGGCGGCGCAGAAGATTGAATATCTCAATACGTTACTGCGCGCCGGGTTCGACACGATCGACTTCGGTAGTTTCGTATCGCCCAGGGCGATCCCGCAAATGGCGGATACCCGCGAAGTGCTGGAAGCATTGGATCTCTCCCAAACCCAAAGCAAGTTATTGGCCATTGTGGCCAACCTGCGCGGAGCAGAGGAGGCGGTGGCGGTGAGCAGCGACCGTATCGCGTACCTGGGATTCCCGTTTTCGATTTCCGAAACCTTTCAACTCCGCAATACCAATAAAACCATCGCTGAGTCGCTGGACGAGGTGCAGGCCATACAAGAGCTGTGCATTAAAAACGACATGCAGCTGGTGGTGTATATTTCCATGGGCTTCGGTAATACTTATGGCGACCCGTACAGTGCGGAAGTAGCGCTGCAGTGGGTGGATAAGCTGGCGGAGATGGATATCCAGATCATTTCCCTGGCGGATACCGTGGGGGTGGCAGATCCGGAGATCATTAACTACCTGTTTTCTAAGCTCATACCGGCTTACCCGGAGGTGGAATTTGGCGCACACTTTCATTCTGCCCCTCATAACTGGGAAGAGAAGATCAGTGCGGCTTTTGCGCAAGGCTGCCGCCGGTTCGACAGTACCATTAAGGGGATTGGCGGTTGCCCGATGGCGAAAGACGAGCTCGTGGGCAATATTGCTACCGAAAACCTGCTGCACTTTTTCCGCGAACAACAAATATTGCCAAAGATCGATGCCGATGCCCTGCTTGCCGCGCAACTGCTGGCCAGCAAGGTATTCGTCTAAATACTGAACATGCACTTCCATTTACAGTTCCCGGTGCCGCCACTGCCGCAGCCGATACAATACCAACATTCCATTTTGATGGCCGGCTCGTGCTTTGCAGCAGAAATTGGCGGGCTGATGCAGTCGCACCGGTTTAACGTGTTACTGAACCCGAACGGCATCCTGTTCAATCCCATCAGCATTGTACAATCCATTTATCATTACCTGGATGGCCGCGTATACACGGAAGCCGACCTGTTTGAACAAAACGGCGCCTGGCATAGTTACCAGCATCACAGCTGTTTTTCCGGAACGGATAAAACAGTGGTGCTCGAAAAGATCAATGCTTTACAAACCGCCGCCACACAGCGGCTGAAGGAAGCCGACTGGCTCATCATTACCCTGGGGTCAGCTTTTGGTTATATATTAAAGAAAACGGGCAACTGGTTAACAATTGCCATAAAGTACCGCAACAGCAGTTTACCAAAAAACTGTATAACGCCGAAGAGATCATTACAGCGATCGACAACATGATGCACCGGTTGTTTTTCGTCAACCGTAAAGTGAAAATCCTGTTTACCGTAAGCCCCGTGCGGTATGTGCGCGATGGGGTGGTGGAGAATAACCTGAGTAAGGCGATCTTGCTGCAGGCAGTCCATCACCTGGTGAATAAATTCGACCGGTTGTATTATTTCCCTGCCTACGAACTGGTGATCGACGATTTGCGCGACTATCGCTTTTTTAAAGAAGATATGGTGCACCCGAACGAGCAGGCCATCCAGTATGTGTGGGAGAAGTTCGTGACATCCAGTATGGATGCATCTACGCAAGAGTTGCTGAAAGTGGTGGCCGAAGTTTCCAGGGCCCGCCGGCACCGTCCGTTCAATGAAGACACGGCACACCACCGGCAGTTCCTGGCCCATTATGCGCAAAAGGTGCGCGGGTTGATGGAGCAGCATCCTTACCTGCACTTACAGGAAGAGCTGGCGTATTTTAGTCGTGGATAAGATCTTCCACTTTTCTTTCCTTCAGGAAAAACGTTCC
The DNA here is from genome assembly GCF_023156195.1 of Chitinophaga sedimenti. GTDB lineage: Bacteria > Bacteroidota > Bacteroidia > Chitinophagales > Chitinophagaceae > Chitinophaga > Chitinophaga sedimenti. The sequence continues at coordinate 2,759,315 of NZ_JAKUKA010000001.1, read as the reverse complement.
CACGATTAAACAGATCACCGAAATCGCGATCGGGTAAATCAAACCAGCAAAGTGATTACCGGTTTTGGCGACCATGATGGCGGCGATGGTGGGCATGAGTCCGCCGAATACCCCGTTACCCAGGTGGTAGGGCAGCGACATCGACGTGTACCGGATCCTGGTCGGAAACAGCTCTACCAGGAAGGCGGCGATAGGCGCGTAGGCCATGGTTACAAATAAAACCTGGATAAACACCATCAGTACTAAAAGGAATACATTCCGCATATTCACCTTTACCTGCACGTCTTTTACCGCTTTGCCGGTGTTGTCGGCAACCGTAACGCCATCTTTTGCCGTAATCGTTTCGCGCACTTCGGTGCTGTCGGAATACAGGTGGATGCGGGTGGTTTTTTCCACCAGTTGTCCTTTATCATTTTGATTAGTGTGGCTTTCGATCCTGAATTTATCCATCAGCTCTTCTTTCTGCTTTACATCCACGGTGTAATCCATCACCCGGTAGATGGGGTAGTAGCCGAGGGCGGCGAGCAGCATGCCCATCATCATGATCTTTTTACGGCCAATGCGGTCGCTGAGCCGGCCGAAGTAAATGAAAAACGGTGTGGCTGCCAGCAAGGCCATGGCAATAATTACGTTCGATTGCACGAACTCCACATGCATGGTGGCCTGCAGGAAGGAGAGGGCATAGAACTGCCCGGTATACCAAACCACGCCTTGTCCCATGGTGGCGCCGAACAGCGCGAGCAGCACGAGGCGGAGGTTTTCTTTATTGCCGAAACTTTCTTTTAAAGGATTTTTAGACGTTTTACCTTCTGCCTTCATTTGCGCGAACAGCGGCGATTCTTCGAGTTGGGTGCGGATGTAGTAAGACATGATGACCAGCAACACCGATAGCAGGAAGGGAATACGCCAGCCCCATGCAGCGAACTGGTCGGCACTCAACAGTGTGCGCGTGGCCGGGATAACGCCGAGGGAAAGAAATAAACCCAGTGTAGCCGTCGTTTGAATAAAGCTGGTGAAATACCCGCGCTGGTCGGACGGGGAATGTTCGGCCACATAAGTGGCTGCGCCGCCGTATTCGCCGCCGAGGGCCAGGCCTTGTACGAGCCTGAGTAGCAATACTATAATAGGCGCTGCTACTCCAATGGTTTCGTAACCGGGAATAAGACCGATGGCGAAAGTGGAGCCGCCCATCAATAACAACGTTAGCAGGAACGTGTATTTACGCCCAACTACATCGCCCAGGCGGCCAAACACGATGGCGCCAAAGGGGCGAACGATGAAGCCTACGGCAAAAGTGGCCAGGGTGGCTATATAAGCCAGGGTAGGGTTGGATGCAGGAAAGAATTTTTCAGAGATAATGAGGGAAAGGCTCCCAAAAATGTAAAAATCGTACCATTCTATGAGCGTACCTGCCGACGAGGCAAAGATCACCTGCCAGATGTTTTTCGTACCGTGGGTCTTTTGCATGTTGTTGTTATCAGTTATCCCGAAAAGATAAAAAATAACTTTAATAATTTTCATAGGGGTCATACAAAATCGGCCGCGTCTATTATTTAAACCATTAACTTTATTGAATAAGCATGATGCGACGTTTTTGGCTGATATGGTTGTATGTTCTGACGTTGCTCCCTATGTCGACTGACGCACAAACCATTGTGCAGGATATTAGTGGTGCGGGGACAAGCGGTACGGGCGCCAGGCGGCCGCGTATAGGCGTTGCGTTAAGTGGCGGCGGTGCCAAGGGACTGGCCCACATCGGCATTCTCGAAGCTATTGACAGCGCGGGGCTGAAGATCGATTACATTGCCGGTACCAGCATGGGCGCCATTGTAGGCTCGCTGTACGCCATTGGTTACCCCGCCGACTCCATAGAAGCCATGGCCCGCAAAATTGACTGGACCACGCTGTTTGCCAACCAACCCCCACTTACTGATATAAGTTATGAAGAGAAAGAAGAGTTTAACCGCTACCTGATAGAGGTGCCGTTCGAGCATGGCAAGCCGAAACTCACGTCGGGCATGATTACCGGCGAACAATTGTGGCTGGAGCTGGCCAAATTATATTACCCCGTAAAAGACATCAAAGACTTTTCCCGCTTCAATATTCCTTTTAAATGTATTGCCACCGATGTGGCCACTGGCGATATGGTAACCCTGGAAAACGGGGAGCTGGTTTCGTGTGTGCGTGCGAGTATTGCCATCCCATCTGTATTCACCGCTGTAAAAATAGGCGACCGCAAACTGGTGGATGGGGGCGTGGTGCGCAACTTCCCGACGCTTACCGTGCAGGACATGGGGGCGGAGTTTATCATCGGTTCCAACGTAAGCTCCGGCCTGCGCCCGGCGGAAGAGTTGGTGAGTCCGCTCGATATCCTTTACCAGCTTGGCTTTTACAAAGCGGCGGAGGATTTTAAAAAGGCAAGACCCATTACCGACATTTATATAGACCATCCCGGCCGGAAGTTTACCGCGGCGAGTTTTAACAGCGCCGACGAAATTATCGAGGAGGGCAAACGCCGCGGCCGGGAGTACTACCCCATCTTTAAAAAACTGGCCGATTCGCTGAATGCGATCAAGGAAGCGCCGTTCATTCCCGGCCCGCGCCTGCCGTATGCACATGATATTGAATTAACGGGTATTACCGTAAAAGGCCTGCGACATTCGGACGAAAACTTCTTTATGGGCCGGCTGGGTTTAAAAACCGGCGGCTGTTACCGTTCGGAGGAGTTGCGTGAAGCGGTGATGAACGTTTTCGGTACGCGTTTTTATAAACAGATCACTTACGACCTGGTGCCTGAAGACCTCGGCAAATACCGCATGGATGTGACCGTGGAGGAAAATGCGCTCACTTATGTAAAAGGCTCCCTGCATTACAATACATTTACGGACATCAGTGCGAACATCAACTTTACCCGCCGCAACTTCCTGGTGCCGAACTCCCGTTCCTTTTTAACGATCGGCATCAGTGAAAGTCCGCGCCTGAAAGCCGAGTACTTTAAATACCTGGGCAACAAACGCAACGTGGGTTTCGGGCTGAAACTGCATTACGAAGACAATCCCCTCAACATTTACCGCAACTTTGACCGCGAACAGGTGTACCGTAACAAGTACCGGGAATGGGCGCGCACGTGCAGTATATGCCCAACCGTAACATGTCGTTCGGTGGCGGTCTGCTCCTCGAAAACCTTCGCCTGAAGCCAAAGATCGCGAACTTCATCCAGATGACGGGTAATGTGTGGCAGTACAATGGCCATTTCAATTTCGGGGTCAATACCTTAAATAGAAAGATGTATCCTACGAGCGGGGTGGATATCCAGTTGGAAACCGGTTACATTTTCGGCCACCAGCCGGATTTTGCCGCGTATGAAGATGGGCGTGAGTTGCCGGTAGATACCCTGAACCTGGACTTTTCCAACTATCAGCGCCTGGTGGCGAAGATGAACTACTATATACCCCTGGGGTACCGCGGCGCCATCCAGCTGGGCGTTAATGGTGGCGTGAACTTCGACTATAGCCAGTCGCTCGTAAACGCTTACCTGCTGGGCGGTTTGAATGCCTTTACCCGGAACAGCGTGCCGTTCGTGGGCATCTATGAAGGCGAAGTAATTTCGCCCAGCGTGGCGGCTACGCAGATTGGTGTGCAGTACGAGGCGTATAAAAATTTCTTTGTGACACCCCGGGCGGCGGTGGCGGTATACGACTTTACCTACGGTGCGGCGGGTGCACGGTACAATTACCTGAGCGGGTATGGTTTGTCGCTGGGCTACTCCTCGCGGGTGGGGCCGCTGGATGCCTCGGTGATGTACAGTGACCAGTCGCGGAATCTGCGGGTGTATGTGAATCTTGGGTTTAACTTTTAATGCATCCTATCCCCCGCACCACTAATTTCGAAATAATATCTGCTTCGATTTTCAACCATTCCTGCCAGCGCAGGCGTACCACTTCCTCCTCCATATACTCATTGGCGAGATCGATGAACAGGCGGTAGTGACCGGCTTCGGATACCATGAACTTATAATAAAAATCGCGGAGGTAGGCATCTTCGAGGCCTTCGCTGAGCAGGCGGAAACGTTCGCAGCTGCGGGCTTCGATAAGGGCCATGATGAGCAGGCGGTCGAGAAACTGGTGGTTCAGGTCTCCGCCTTTGCGTTCGTGTTCGCGCAGTTTGTTCACGTATTCGTCTTTCCGCTGGCGGCCTAACTGGTAGCCGCGTTTCTTCATTTCGGCCAGTACCTGGCGGAAATGGCCCCATTCCTCTGTGACGATCGGCGCCAGTTCAAACACCAGCTTTTCCTTATCCGGGTAACGCTGTATCAGGGAAATGCAGGAGGTGGCGGCCTTTTGTTCGCAGAAGGCGTGGTCGGTAAGCACTTCTTCGAGGGAAATGGCTGCAAGGTTTACCCAGCGGGGATCGGAGGGTAATTTGAGGCCGAGTATGGAAACTTTGCTGCTGCTCATGATTTTCGTTTACAGGCGCAAAGTTACATAGAAGATATTTAGATTTGGTTTATGCTTAACGAAGAATTTCTGCATAGGGCGCTGGACAAACGCAGGGAGGAACAATCTTTCCGGCAACTGGCCATTGCGCAAAACGGGGTGGACTTTTGTTCCAATGACTACCTGGGACTGGCGCGCACGGCCGATGTGTTTACTCTTGCGCAGGAGGAAACCGAAGATCGTGCGTACTGGCACGGGAGCGGGGATCGCGGTTGCTCGCGGGGAATTACAAGTATATAGAACAGGCGGAGTCAGACATTGCGCATTTTTTTGGCGCCAGGTGCGGACTTATTTTTAATTCGGGGTATGATGCCAATGTGGGTTTGTTTGCCAGCGTACCGCAGAAGGGGGATACGGTGATACATGACCAGTTGATCCATGCGTCGATTATCGACGGCATACGGTTGTCGCACGCACAGCGGTTGTCGTTTAAGCATAACGATGTGGCTGACCTTGAGAAGAAAATAAGACATGCACAGGGGCGGGTGTTTGTGGCGGTGGAATCGGTGTATTCGATGGATGGTGACCGGGCGCCGCTCGCGGAGATCAGCGCGCTTTGTGCGCGTGAAGGCGCCCATCTGATCGTTGATGAGGCGCACGCAACGGGCGTACTAGGGCCGGATGGAGCGGGGGTGGTGAAGGAACTGCAGTTGGAAACGCAGTGTTTTGCCAGGGTGTATACCTTTGGTAAAGCGGTCGGGTGCCATGGGGCGATTGTCGTAGGCTCATGGGCGTTGCATGATTATTTGATCAACTTTGCACGATCATTTATTTATACAACAGCCTTGCCGGCATCGGCTATTGCCACGGTGATGCAGAGTCTTTCGCTGTTGCGGAACATGGATGTGCAGCGTGAATATTTGCGCCACCTGGTACAATATTTCAGAAGTAAGATACCTGCCGACCGGCTTACGCAGAGCGATACGCCGATACAGGCCATTATTACGCCGGGCAACCAACGGGTGAAGCTGTTGGCGCTGCGGTTACAGGCCGCGGGGCTGGACGTGCGGGCGGTGCTGCACCCTACGGTGGCAGTGGGAGCGGAGCGGTTGAGGGTGGTGCTGCATGTGTTTAATACAACGGAAGAGATAGACCAGCTGAGTAGGATTGTTGCGGAGGAAGTGAGTGACAACGGCGGGTGAGGAGCGCGCTGCAGCTGGTGCATAAATTATTGAAATTTGAAATTTATCCGCTAACTTTCAATCATGAGAATTGTTGCCTTTCTGTTTTCCTCGTTCGTGACGCTGGTACTGGTATGGGCCCTGAACAAAAGTTGGGGTTCACTGCCGCCGCTCGGGAAGTTATTGAGTCCACAACACGGTTTCTGGCAGAACGCCGAATCGGTGAACCGCAACTTCAGCGCGCAGCTGGTATTGCCGGGCCTCTCTAAAAACGTAACGGTGTGGGAAGATGAGCGCCTGGTACCGCATGTTTTTGCCGAAACGGAAAACGATGCCGCGTACGTGCTGGGCTACCTGCATGCGCGCGACCGCCTGTGGCAGATGGAAGTACAAACCATGGCCTCCGCCGGCCGCCTCTGCGAAATCCTCGGCCCCTCGCTGCTGGAGCGCGACCGCCTGAAACGCAGGCAGGGAATGGTGTTCGGCGCACAAAACAGCCTGAAGGCCATTGAAAGTGACCCGGTACAGAAAGCCTACCTCGACGCCTACACGCGTGGGGTAAATACTTATATTAAAAGCCTGCGCACGCGCCAGTTACCGCTGGAATATAAACTATTGAATTACCGGCCCGAACCCTGGAGTAACCTGAAAACGGCGCTGCTCATCAAATACATGGCAGACGACCTTGCCGGCGCGGCTAACGATCTTGAATACACGAACGCACGTCGTTATTTTTCCGAAAATGAAGCGGAACAAATGTTCCCGGACTTTACCGATACGCTGGACCCGATTATTCCGGCGGGTACGCCGTACCCAGCCCCTTCGAAACGCCCTGTGCGCCCGGCGGACAGCATACTTTACCGCGACCAGGTGGCCCTGCGCTTTAAGATGGAGAAACCGGACCCGGACAATGGCAGTAATAACTGGGCCGTGGCCGGCAGCAGAACAAAAAGCGGCGCGCCCATCCTGGCGAACGATCCTCACCTGGGCCTGAACCTGCCCTCCCTTTGGTACGAAGTGCAGCTGCACACACCCACGATGAATGTATATGGCGTATCGCTTCCCGGCGCGCCCGGCGTGCTGATCGGGTTTAACGATTACATTGCCTGGGGCATCACGAACGGTTCAGAAGATGTGAAGGACTATTACCGCATGCAGTTCCGCAACGGTAAAACGCAATACCTGTTTAATGGCGAGTATCGCAATGCCGAGCTGCGGGTAGAGGAGATCAAAATCAAAGGCGAAGCGTCTTATTTTGATACGGTGGCCTATACGGTATGGGGCCCGGTGATGTTCGATAATACCTTCCCCGACAACACTGCCCGCGAAGGCTTTTTAGCCGTACGCTGGAAGGCGCACGATGGCACCAATGAGCTGGCCACGTTTTACGGCCTGAACAGGGCCCGTAATTACGACGAATACCGGCTGCCCTGCAACACTTTACCTGTCCCGCCCAAAACTTCCTGTTCGCCGCTAAAACGGGCGACATTGCACTGTGGCATAATGGCGATTACCCCCTGCGCTGGAAAGACCAGGGCAAATACATTATGCCGGGCTGGGATAGTACGTACGCCTGGCAGGGCTACATTCCCCGTGGCGAGGTGCCGCACATCCGCAATCCGGAGCGCGGTTACCTGAACTCGGCCAACCAGCATCCTACAGACAGCACCTACCCGTATCACCTGTACGGCATATACGACCTGTACCGCGGCAAACGCATTAACGAGGCGCTGGCGCCGATGCAGGGCATTACGCCGCAGGATATGATGGCGTTGCAGAACGATAATAAAAACCTGTTTGCGGCCACCGCGCTGCCATTTTTGTTAAAGAACCTGGACGAACAATACCTGCGCCCCAACCTGCGCGAGTGGTATGATACGCTGATGCACTGGGATTATGTGCAAAGCCCCGAAAGTTTTGGCGCCACGGTATTTAATTTATGGTGGGAGGAATTTGAGCAGCAGATATGGAAAGATGATTTTGCGAATAAGGACAGCGCCGTGCTGGAACTGCCGCAATCCAAAACAACATTACTATGGTTGCTGCGCGACAGCGCCATGCGTTTTGTAGACGACCGCAGCACCCCACAGGTGGAAACGCTGCCCGACATCGTATTGCGCAGTTTTTCGCGCATGGCCATACCCGCCCGCGCCGCGTTGCGTGACGGGAAGCTGGCCTTCGGGAAGTTCCGCGGTACCAATATTAATCACCTGGCAGGTTTGCCCGCCTTCAGCCGGCAGGGCCTGTTAACGGGTGGCGGCCCGCACATTGTGAATGCGACGAAGCTGCGGCATGGCCCATCATGGAAAATGGTGGTGCAGTTGGGGCAGCGGACGGAGGCATACGGCATTTACCCGGGAGGCCAGAGCGGTAATCCCGGCAGCAAATATTACGACAATGCGATAGGGGACTGGACGGCCGGAAAGTATTACCCGTTGCGGGTTTTCGCGGCTTCGGATACGGGGCGGTACAAGATTGTTTTCAGGAATAAGTAAAAATATTTGGCAGGAATTTATAAAATCCTATCTTTGCAATCCCAAAACAAACGGGGATGATTTCGTAGCTCAGTTGGTAGAGCAATACACTTTTAATGTATGGGCCCTGGGTTCGAGTCCCAGCGGAATCACAGAAAGAGGCTTCACAGCGATGTGGAGCCTCTTTTGTTTTGGTGAAGTTAGGGGATGGGGTGATAATGATACGATCAATTTCTGCTGGCGTATGAGTTGGCTTTTTGTAAAGTGTACTGCCTCAATTTATTTTGATGGAATTGCAGATCATACCAACCGACTTACTGGTTACATTCAAAATACAGACAGACGAACATGCGTTATCTGCTGCATTTGAAGCATTGGTGGATGCGGAGCTATCTACGAGTGGTTTCAGTTTCTACACATCTGTAGCATCGGTTTATTCCAGCAAAATAGAAGGAGAAGAAATACAACTGGATTCCTACATCAAGTATAAGCGCTTTGGAATTAGATTTCAGCCGGGCTACACCCACAGGGTGGATGACCTTTATGACACCTATCAATATGCACAAAGTGCTCCATTTGATCGTACCACATTGGTGGATGCGCATAAGCTGTCAGCCCGGCATATTCTGCCCACATCATGGATAAGAATTTTAAAAAGTTCCTATTGTAAATGACTTTATTGAACAGTTCAGTTATTTCGGCCAATCCGGTTTCCCTGATTATCCAAAATCCAGAAAACTTAGCTTGGATTTGGGATAGAGGCAGTTGAAGTCAGTGGTATTTATTAAACCACAGCAACCAGCTTCTCTCTAAAATTTAATGACATAGCCCCGGCCATTTTATACTCTTCCTTCTTAATTTATTAGGGTATCAAGTTGAAAGCTTGATTTTTTTACCTAAATTCGAAAAAACGCGTTATCGTAAGAGTAATGAATACTATATATCTGTCTCTTTATATTAATGCGACCGCTTCGTTCAGATAACCATCATCTTACTGATTTACCTATACTTTTCAATAAAAACAGGATTACTGTATTGCTATGAAAATTAAAGACATTCGTCAGTTTAGAACCCTATATAAGAGGGAAATCAGAGAAATAGATTCCACCAACAGAAATGAACATTATGTAGGCGTACGTAGGGACATAGAAGGCAGAAGTGAATATGGCTTCTTTGAAATTTATCATGGAGATAAGGAGGGGTTTAATGAAAGTGATGGTATTCGGGGATTTTTAGAAGGATTTTTGGACATGGCTAAAGATGGACAGGCTGTTTATGAATTTATGCAGAATGCTGTTGATGCCAAAAGTACCAGATTTTGTTTGTTTTGGGGAAAAGATGAAGAAGATGGTAATAATTACTTGATGGTACTAAATAACGGAGATATGTTTAGTATGGATGCGGTTCGATCCATATTGAATGTGGGGGTATCTACCAAGTCTTCAAATAATTTTACAATAGGAAAGTTTGGTATTGGATTTAAACTGGCACATCGACTGGTTGGACGCGAGAATGGACTAGATGAGCTCATACATCAAAACTATGGTCCTATTTTATTTAGTTGGCAAGATGGTGAAATTGCACAGTTGAAAAACCTGGTTGAAAACCCCGAAGTCTTGCCACATCCTCAGGAATATGAGGTGTACACTGATCTTGGGAAAAGGAAAGCAACTGTCAAATCAACTGACCCCTGGCTATTCAAGATTCTTATTACAAACTTTCCTTGCCATCCAGAGAATGACGTTCATGAGGAGGCGATTTATGATAGTCAATTCGTATGTACCAAAAATGCGTTTAGTAAACAGGAACTTAGAAAAATGGCTCAATGGATAACAAGGCATTACGACTTCATAGAAAATGATTTCAACCAAGGGTCGTTGTTTTTTATCAAGTTGGGACACGGTAAACAATCGCATCTGGAAGAAGAAAACCTTGAAGAAGGGGTGAAGTTCTCGCTGGCTATTTTGAATAAAATTGCCCAACATTCTCTCAATCATACTGGGCTAAATCTCGTTAACCTAAAGGGAAAAGAAATAGCACCTGTTGATTTGCATTTTGAGACATTTATTATAAGTAAGACCGCCGATCAGGAAGAATACAGAAAACTCCGTTTTGGAAAATCAACAGATCTGACAGAGATAGAGCTCTCCAAGGAGCAGACGGATAGTGATATTGAAATCCTGTTAGGTTATACTGATTATAGGGAAGGGAAGGAAGTTTTCTATAACGCCCCCAATTTTTATTTGTTCTTCCCGTTGAGCGAAGAGAAGCACAGGCTTAGGTTTATACTTCATTCCAATGCTTTTTACAAATCAGCATCAAGGACCTTTTTGCAGAAGGGGAGTGTGGGCGAAGAAGGCATAAATGAACGATTGTTTAGAGTCTTTGTCAAGAGACTGGCAGAAAGAATGTTGACATGGGCAGCCTCGCAGCAGGAGGAGGATCGAAGCAAATTTTTAATGGCTTATGCAAACCTGCTTTTATCGGATCCAAGTGACAACCCTGAAAGAGTATGGGTAAATGATCCATTGTATGTACCACTTTTAAAATTCATACAGGCGAATATTCCCGTTAAAGATATTGATACCGGAAGTTTTAAACTATCCACTTCAAATCAACAGGTGAAAATTAAGAAAACTAGCCTGCCTGTTGATGCTGAAGGATGGTTGGAAGAGACAATTAGTTGGTTTTACTGGGATGAAAAAGCTGACTATCTACTTTGTAAAGAAGCGATGTCTCCCACCAAATTGTTGTTGACCCCTTTTACAATTATTGACTTGTTGCAAGTCAAGGGAATATTCAATAGAATAAATGAATGGGCAAGAAGTGATGAAAATATACGCATTTTATTGGATGAGCTGAATAATAAGCTCATTGGTTACAGCGACAAAACTTCTAAGGCCGATATATTTAAAGAAAATATTTCCCATCTCAGGACCTGGAAGTTCGAGAATGGGGAGTATCTGACGCTGGATGAAATTGCAAATCCAGAAATACATGCTTTGCGCCTCCTCGCTTTCAACCAGATTGATGGATTAGTGCCTTATCTTCGGAAAGCAGGCTTTATAATAAGTGTTCTATCTCTTTCAGAATTTCCTGATTTATTCAAATATATTCAACCCAGAATAATAACGTATCTGAGAGATTACTCCTATTTGACGAAGTTGTTCAATAACAAATTTGTGACGGCCTCGTTTACAGTAGAAGAAAAGCATCAGATACTCGGGCTCGTAGAAAGGTTGGGAGAGGATCGCACAGTTAAAGATAGAATAGACAGGGTAAAACAACTGGCGCTTTATTGTAATCGTTCCGGGGAAGTTCAGCCATTTACTAGGTTGTTGAGTCATACGCCTATTACCTGGTTGCAGCCTTTTTCTGTAAAGGAAAGTGAGTTTACTACTGAGCTCAATAAGTATCTTTTAAATGATGATGGAGATATTTACAATAACATTATAAACCCGTTTTGGAATGTTATTATTCAGAATGTAGCGAATACAAGGGATATAAAAGTCAGTATATTTGAATACACACAAGGTGTTTTTAATAAAATACCGAAAGCGCTGACTCTTTCCGACAGCGCCATCATATCTGTTAACGGGACATTTGTCACAGTAGCTAGTCCCTATTGTTATTTAACAGATCTGGAGAGCAATTTTGACGAGACCGGGTACGATAATCTGAAGGCAATTACGTCCAGATTAAATGCATCCCCGCTGCCAGATTATGAATTTTTAAAGTATTATTCCAGTCCACCGTTCCTTATACCCGCAAAAAAGGGGAGTTATGATCCTGGAGAAGATGCTGTTAAATTGAGCGTTGAGGAAGCCGGTGCTTTCCTTCAACTTTGTAAGTTAGAAATGCCCGATGTATATAGTACGCTGTTGGTGTACGAAAATGAGGACGGAGAACTATTCATTGAGAAGAAAACAGCGGGTAGATTTTTAATTTATTCTGGCAATGCTAAGATCAATGATTATATCAAAGCATATTATTCTGAAATATTCCGCCATTTTCCTGCTGTGCTAAAGGATTTTTCGAATTCCATTCCACTTCAGGGAGGTAAATTAATTAACAGGCTAACCCATGAACGCGACATTAATAACGAGCGTCAGCTATCGGAGTTAATCGAACTGGCGATAGAATCAGGAATCGATTCAAGAGTATATTTAGTCAATCACATAAAAAAATTTTAATAGACCTGGACGGCCTGCTTTCTGGTGATACCTGTGGTGTCAGATATATTCAGTTGTTGCTTAGCCTCAATGATCAGAATAGCGCCCAGGAGTATGCAAAATCCAGTATCTCAGTAAAGAAGGGGGAAAACCTTATTATTTTGGATTCCTCGCATTTGCTTGGGCAAAATGACGTGATTTTTGAGGAGAAGCATAGTGAAAGAGTATTGCTATTGTCGGAAATTTTGCCTAATCCGGATTCCAGGGCAACCCAAATAATTAGTGAACTAGCGCGTGTTATTGCAGAATTGATCGGCAACGAACGCGATATAGTTGGAAACCTCTTAGGGTTAGGAGCCCCGCCTGACAAGCAATTTATCTACCAGCAGTTATTGGAGGAATATACTTCAACACCTTTGCTTAATGGTCAGCAACTGGCATTCCTGCTGTTATATGCCAACGTAAATGATACAGTTAATCCAGCACTTTTTTCAGTTAAGACTAAAGACGGCATTCGTCAGCTGCAAAATGTGGTCTTATATGCTCCTGACACCCCCAGCAGGTATTTACCTTTGCCGGCCATTTTAGCCGATAATTACGCAGCAGCTACCAGTATTTTAGCATTAACAGGGGGCCCGTTTAAGGCGACTGGTGAGGTAACAATTTCCTTTAAGCCTTATTTAGATAAGAGAAGATTTTTAATTCCGTGTGTTTCAGGACTAAAAGATGAGGCAGACTCAATTGCTTTAATGGAAGAGTTATATGCGCTGTGGGAAGAAGACCCGGAGATGTTTTCTTTCCTGGAGATGGAAGAAGGGAAAAGTTGGACAAACTTTCTACATTTTAACCCGGCTTTGGCCATTTATGGGTCGGATTTAGCACTGGAAGATGAAAGATTGCCGGAATTTGTCATACACTGGTTGCAGGATGAGGTAGAAGAAGGTAGACGAAGAAAACGGGTTGATTTTTTGAGAATTTTTGGTGTTTCTCTCAGTGGATCTGATATTGTGCGTATAAGAAAATATCTGCTAAACTTAGAGCAGACATTACCTGTACTTAACAATCTCCACGTTGGTGTTGTGAAAAATACGCTACTGTTTTTGCACAAAGAGCAGGTCTTATTCATGTTTAACAGCGATAGGGCTAATCTACTCCGGGATTTATATGGTAGGCTACCCGATAATGTAGTTTATAATAAGGATATACCAGTTCCTATAATTAGTAGTCAAAGAATATGTAGCATTGAACTCGCCTTTGTTGAGGCTGCTCCTGGAATTGACTTGGTACTTTGTAGTAGCTTGCTGGAGCTGCAATATCCCATTCATCAATTACCGGGTTCTCTAAAAAGCCCCATTGTATTTAGAGATTTGTTGAGGAAAACAGATGCGTTAAATCAACTGTTTCCTCTTGTGAATATTCAGTTTGATGTATTGAACGAAGCAGTTCTTGCTGCAGCAGGGATTGAATTGAGTACTGCCTATTATGCAGACTGGAAAGCATTGTTTCCCGATTTTCGAATTGTTGGTTATCCCGGAGGTGTCCCTTATACCCTTCAGTTTGAAGGAGGGAGTATCTTCGATTATGTAAAGGACAACATAATATTCTTTGAGAATAAAATAGTTGTGAACAACGAATTAAATGACAGGAATATGATTTCGAGAATTGAAGCAGAAATCAATTTGCCTGCAAATGCCATTAACAGATTGAAAGAGCTCTTCAATAAATATGACGAAAGTATACAGGATTTTTTAAAGCGGTTACAATCAAATAAGACATTAAGGGATGAATTCGAACGACTTAAGGAAAAAGAAAAAATAGAACAGAAGAAAAAAGAACTTGCAGATGGAATTAGTACTAATAGGGCTTACTCTATGAAATGGTTTATGGCGTTACTTGAGTTGATGGTGATGAGTGGTAGCACTAATCCCCTTGATAATGCCGCTGGAAATATTGTCTTTTCCAGGATCGAGTATAATCCCTCAGATTTACGCCTGATCACTCTTTGCGGACCATCTTCCTCCATTTCGCCGAATATAGATTTGTTCACAGACTTTGTCGCGATATTTAGTTATCGGGATGAATCAGGCGAAAAAGGCAAAAACATGTAAGAATAAGTGGGGTTAGTAAGAAAGGAAGCAAATTGGCTGTAGTTCCGAAGAATAGCGCTGATCTGGACGACATTCCATTGTCGCAGGTGACTGAAGTGAGTTTTACTTTCGTAAGGATACTTGATCTGATAAAAAGACTAATGAAAGCGTTTGGCGATCTGGGGTATGCTGACGACTATAATCTGAAAGAAGAGCTGAGTGAAAATATACAGTTTATTTTTGGGCCTCCGGGTACAGGTAAAACAACTGAGTTGTCGAAACGGATACTTGAAAAAATTCGTTCTGATAACAGTAAGTATATACTTGTACTTACTCCTACAAATACTGCCGCGGATGTATTGGTGAACAGTATATTAAATATGTGTAATCGGCAAGACTATCCTGATTCCTGGCTTGTTAGATTTGGCGCTTCTACGGACATGAATTTAGTAGATATGGAGTTGGTGTATGACGGCAATTTACTTAAGTTTCATCTGTATAATAAATGTGTAGTGGTCACTACCGTACAGCGTTTCCCGTATGAAAAATAATCACCGGGGAAACCCATGACGGTGAGATAAAGCAGTTGATGGCAGATATCCCCTGGGATACCATCATTTTTGATGAAGCCTCTATGGTGATGCTACCTGCAATCGTATATCCACTCTTTAAAAGAAAGTATATCCACTATGAAGGAGGGCCGCTGACTGATTTTATCATTGGTGGAGATCCTTTTCAGATCCCCCGATATATGATATATCGGATAGTGAATTGGGAGAAGAAAATGGACGGATTAAAGATGAAAACATTTATACTATGGTAGGACTACAATCATTTGACAGTGGAATACAAGCCAATATACCTAAGTATGGATCACTTTCCGGAGATAAAATACGCAATCTGACAACTCAATATCGTAGTATTGAGGCAATAGGAACGATTTTCAGCCGTTTTCTTTATGGAGATACACTGGAACATGGAAGAAAGAATAATATAGGAGGAGCGCCTGTGGCGCGGGCGTTGCCAGCTTATTTCTCGCAAATGGGATTTAGGCCCGTTACAATCGTTAAGTATCCGGTTAATAGAGAGGATGCTATCTATAGTCCCCATAAGCTAAATGAAAGCCCCTTTCATTTGTATTCAGCATTGTTGATCAATGAACTTATATTCAGATTTAGAAGAGAGGCAGTAGCTCCATGGAATGTGGGAATATTGTCACCATATAAAGCGCAGGCTAATCTAATTAATAAATTGTTGGAGGCGCATAGCGATAAATCGAAATTGGATATTCTTACTGATACCGTTCACGGGTTTCAGGGTGGAGAAAGAGAAATTGTATTTGCCTTGTTTAATCCGTCGTCACTGCGCGCTTCTTACAGCAGATTCTTTCAGAAGGAATTTATTATCAATGTAGCAGTCAGTAGAGCAAGAGATTATTTAGTATTGCTATTACCTGATCTTGATGAGGAAATGGCTAAATTACCACTGTTTCACTCAGCAGAATTTCCTGGACTGATGAACATTATTGATAGTTTGCCCGCTGATATGGTTGCACATATTGATGCCCGTGATTTGGAAGCCAAACTTATGGGTAGCAAAACATATTTTCAGGAAAATAGCTTCACGAATGTCCATCAAAATATTAATGTTTATGGCGATAGCTATAAGGATTATATTATAAGGCATAGTAGTTCGTCTTTGGACTTGCAGATTAAGAAAATATAGCTGGTAATGAAAGGTATTTGGTCACTATCTTATATACTGTGTAGATCATAAAAATCGGGATTTTGATCTCGATTTTTTGTATATACTGTTTTCTGAACGCAGAAGATTTTTTATCAGACGACTTTCTGAAGCAGTTTAAAACGGCTGGTCAGCTGAATAGTTCCCTGGCTGATTTTTTTATTGATCTTGCGGACGGTGGTCATTTTTATCTTTAATTTATACCAGTTTGTGCTTATTTAGCAAGGCTTTTCGTACCTTTGTACCGTTTACAAGTTCTTTCAAACTCCCACAAAGTAAGCTATTTCGCGAGTCTACAAAATCGTCTACAGCAGCTAATAAATCCTTGGAAAATAACGGTAAATAAGCCTTTGATATAGTCCCAGCGGAATCACAGAGGAAGCTCAAGCAAGAGCAAATAGAATAAAAAAATGCGTAAATGCAGTATTTACTTGGGTTTCTTGAGGGTAACTCCAAAAAGCAGAGCCGGGAGAATATTACTCTCCTTCCCATCGTCATGAAAATCATTTAGCGGTATAAGCACAACCCGGTTTGTCGGCGAACGGAACCCTGTTCCCCCGTGAGTGCGCAATCAGAAATTCAACGCTTTCTAACGGAAATTGCTATCATTTGCGGAATCAATAAGCATTTAATTTCCGCAGTAGGATGTGCCGATTAAGGCGGTGAGCTTAGGTAAGTCAATCCGGGCTAGGCAGATTTATGCGAAGGTGACGCAACGTTAACTCACCGATAATATGCTCCGTCTACGGAATAAACTATTTAATGAAACGAAAGACTTGAAGGAGCATAAGTTATAATGAAATAGTTAGTTATAAATTTTTCCAGTTTACGGATGCTATTTAGTAATAGCATTTATTCAGATTCAATTCAATTTTCTCTCTGTAGTGTCGTTACCGAACCCTCACCCAACCACCACTGAACCATCCAGCCTACCTATATCACATTACCCGATCATACAATTTTCTATCCTGACAAAATTGACTTTTTCAACCGAAAGGGATATGGCGAAACGCATTTTCGCCCCGCATCTTTGCGATAAATTGACTCTTTTTTGCGACAAAATGATACGGGCAACCGCAAATTTGACCCCCATCTTTGTATAAAACATCGCTTATGATCCAGCAAGGTTTTAACGCCATCTCCAGTGGTGCCAGCGGCCAGTTCGGTAAGCAGGTCGTTGTGTATTACCGCTATGGCAAACAGATTATAGCGAAGGCTCCGCGAAAGCGTCCCGGCAGAGGCACAGATGCCCAGGAGCGCACGAAAGCGAACTTCCGGGGTGGTGCGTTATGGTCCGCAAAAGTGCGGAAATCGGCTTTGTTGCATGCTACTTATAAGGCAGGCCTCCATGGCTCACTGAACGTACACAACCTGGCCATCGCGGACTTTCTGCAAGCGCCTGTGATACACGGTGTGGAGATCGGCGACGGCGGTATCGTCGTAACGGCTACGGATAATTTCAAAGTGGCCATGGTAACGGTGTGTTTGTACAGCCGCAACGGTGAACTGGTGGAGAGCGGCACGGCGGTACAGGAAGACGATGAGAGATGGCTGTTTGTTCCCGGTAAGAAGCAGTTGGATGGCTGTCGTGTGGTTGTTTCGGTGAAAGACCTGCCCGGCAATGAAACAGTAAGGGAAGTGGTGATGGAAGGTGAAAGCGTGATGTATCCGCCTGCCGTTAACGCGATGGTCGTTAGCGATAACATCGCTGCCGACCATCGGCATCATCCAGTGTAAGGAAAAAGACCGGATGATTAAATCGCATCCAACTGCAAGCTGGCATTACCGTCGGAAGATGATGTAAAGGCTGTGTTGGAGCAGGACGTTCGTTCACGAAAAGATTCCTGAACGTGCTGTAGTTAGTTCTTTGACATATTGGTTAAAAAAAAAAAAGGTGGGCGTTGTCTTTCTATCTAATATATAGAGGGGGAGCCGCTAGTCCTGTTCTTTGCACTCCGGAGTATGAAGGGAGGACGGCGGCTGCCCTTTATTTTTAAGGGAACACGGCATTGACCTTACGCGATTTCTATCAAAATAGCTACGCAATAATTTGCCGGAGCTGGTCGATTTGCGAAATGGTACACTATCGCGCTCCAACATATGGTTAATCGCAAAATATGTTTATCATTGTCGGCGAATTTGTACATTTATTCGAAATCAAAATCTATGGGCATTTCCCCGGTGTATAGTGAAAGGGAATTATTAGAGAGGGTTGCTGGACGTGATCAGCAGGCCTTCCGCATCGTTTATAATACCTATGGGAAGAAGGTTTATACTTATGCCTTACAGTTACTGCATTCCGAGTTTGAAGCAGAAGAAATGGTGCAGGATGTTTTCTTAAAAATCTGGTTGATGGGCGACCGTATACGGGAGATTAGCAGCCTGGAGGCCTATCTAAGAACGCTGACAAAACACCGGTCTTTAAACGCCCTGCGACGGATGGCGCTGGATGGGAGAATTGAAAAAGCGCTGGGCAGGGAGTGGCGGGAGGAAAATAGTGATTTAGCGGAAGAAATGCTGATCAAGGATATTCGTGGCGTGTTAAACCGGGCCATTGAAGCCCTGCCCAAACAGCAAAAGAGGTTTATATTTTATGCCAGCAACAGGGCCTTAAATATGAAGAGGCTGCCGAACGTTTGAATATATCTCCCTTAACCGTGCAAACGCACGTAAAACGTGCACTAAAATCGGTAAGGACCTATGTTAAATCGCATACAGACATAGCTGTTATTTTGGTTATTTTAAAGTTGATGTAAGCCGTTTTTAGCACCTCTGCCAGCACAACCATATCCGGCTATTACCTACCAGCACCTTTATTTTCCGGCTTTTTATAAAAAATTTGTGGAGCGTGTACCCCGAACCCGCACGCGCGGGTGTCTATCATTGAAACGGGTCACTTAGACTTACATTTACCTACATGGATACAAATAGAATTAAGTCGCTATACCGGTTATACCTGGATAAAAACATGCGTCCTGAAGAGTTGGAGGAGTTCCGCCAGGTGATCCCGGATACCGAGAAGGAAGCGGACCTGGACCAGGGGATGGACGATCATTGGAATGGCCTGGCAGACGACGCATTGACGTTTTTGCCAGGGGACAGGGCCGAAGCGGTATTCGACCGTATTGTTAGTCAGCCTTCGCTGCCCGCAAAACGTACCAGGTACTGGCCACATGTGGCCGTTGCCGCTGCGGTTGCAGGGGTAATAGCCATCGGCGTTTCTCTTTATACCGGTAAGCGATCAGCTGCCCCGGAAAATCCGGTTCAAATTACGGCGGGAACGACCGGCGCTACGCTCACCTTATCCAATGGTAAGAAAATTAAGTTGTCTGAAGCCACCAGCGGCCAATTGGCTGCCGAGGCGGGCGTTGTGATCAGTAAGTCCCCGGGCGGGCAATTGATATATGAAATTAAAGGGCAGAAGGGCCAGCCCGGCGGTGTAAATAAGTTGTCTACGGCTCGCGGCGAAACGTATCAAATCTATCTTCCGGACGATACGCACGCCTGGCTGAACTCGGCTTCCAGCCTGGTTTATACGTTAGACCTGACCAGCAATGGTAAGCGGGTGGTACAACTGGAGGGCGAGGCCTATTTTGAAGTAGCGAAGGAGCATGCACGTCCTTTTATGGTACAAAGCAAAGGGCAGGAAATTGAGGTGTTAGGTACACAGTTCAATGTTAACGCTTATGCCGACGAACCGGTAGTCACTACCACATTGGTGGAAGGCGCCGTGAATGTGAGCGCGGGAGGAATAAAGCGGCGGATTAGTCCCGGTGAACAGGCGCTGAATAGGGATGGGCAGGTTGTAGTACAAAAAGTGGATGTAGACAATGTAATCGACTGGAAGAATGGTGATTTTGCCTTGAATGGTATTGAGTTCAAAACAGCCATGCGAAAAATTGCCAGGTGGTATGATATGGAAATCGTGTATGACAATACTGTTCCGGATAACCTGGAATCGGGAGGCTGGATCTCCCGCCAGCAACCACTCGCTGCGGTGCTCAAGTCGATTGAATCTTCTGGTATGGTAAAGTTCCGGGTAGAAGGCCGGAAAATTTATGTAACGCAATAATTTGAAATGAAACTGTTGAAGCTATTCATATTTTTCAGCTGCCTGTCGCTTTCAGCGATAGCGCAAAATGGGCACCCCGTATCCTGGCAGTTCAGCACGGAGGAAATAGCCCCGCTTACGTATCGGTTAAACATGCACGCTACTATAACATCGCCCTATCACATTTATTCCCAGCAGGGCGGGGGCGGGATGGGGCTGCCCACCGAGATTATTTTTGCCCCGCAAAGTAATGTAACGTTTATCGACAATATCCGGGAAAAGGAGTAGACCAGAAGGACGGTGAAACGCCCGGACATTTCGCCAAAGGCGTCACGTTCGCCCAAACCATCAGGCTGAAAGCAGCACAGCCCACCTCACTTTCCTTTACCATCAAATATATGGCCTGTACCAACCAGATGTGCCTGCCGCCTTCCAAAAAGGAATTCACTGTAGCCATTAATCATAGAGGAGATGTTAGCATGTCGACTAATGGTGCGGCGCCCGTGGACAGCGCTAATTCCAGTAAAAAGGCGGTTGTTTATGAAGCCTTTTCCATGGCAGGTATTGATGGCAAAACAATTGCCGCCGGCGACGTGGTGGCAAAGGCCCGCTACACTTTCATCGACTTTTGGGCCAGTTGGTGTGCCCCCTGCCGTAAACAGGCGCGCGAGCTGCTGCCAGTTTATGATAAGTATAAAAGTAAGGGCTTCGCGGTTATTGGAGTTTCACTGGATACGGATGCCGCTGCCTGGAAAAAAGCCATTTTGGCCGATGGTTATACCTGGACCAATGTATGCGACTTAAAGGGGTTTGAATCCCCGTAAGTAAAAAAATACAATATCACTGCTGTACCTAGAAATTTACTGATTGACCGCGATGGTCAGGTTATTGCCACTGATTTGCACGGGCAGGACCTGGAAGCAATGATCGCCAAACTGTTTGAGTAGAATATCTGAACTATCAACCAATTTCAATCAACCAAATATGAACAAGAAGCCGTTTTAAAAAAGACCCCGACAAAGCGGGGCCGTAGTCTGGAATCAACCGAAATCAATTACAGCAAGCTGCCCGTCGAAAAGCGCATTGCTGTGTTAAAACCAAACTAAACAAATGTATAGATTTTTTAACAGACGCCGGGGCTGGCGCTACCCCCTGGGCGCTAAAATCGTATTCGCTATGCGATTAACTACCCTACTATTGATAGCCTCTATCATGCAGGTCAGTGCTGCTTGCTTTGCACAGCAGATTTCGATCAACCAAAAAAATGTGTCTATAGAATCGGTGTTAAAGGCCATTCGAAAGCAAAGCCAGTTAGATTTTTTTCTATGACGGGAAAATTATTCCCAAAGACAAATTCATTGATGTGGACCTGAAGAATGCCAATATCGATGAGGCCCTTAGGTCTGTACTGGAAGGTTCATCTTTGACTTACACGATCGATGGAAAAATAGTGACGATTAAAAAGAAACCCAAACCAAAGGCGGTCGACAATAATGTAGTCGCTGCCGAGCTGATCGATGTTCGCGGAAAGGTAGTGGGGGAAGATGGGGAACCTTTACCTGGTGCTTCCATCTTTGTTAAAGATTCGAAAATAGCCACTACTACTAACGACAAGGGCGAGTTTATACTGCGAAATGTGGAAGACAAGGCCGTGATACTGGTGGGGTACGTTGGTTACCAGCCGGAAGAACTGGCGGTTGAACGCGACCTGGGCACGATAAAGCTGGTCCGGGTAACAGGAAAACTGCAGGAAGTGGAAGTTACATTCAATACAGGATATGAGAGAATTGACCGGTCGCGTAGCGCCGGGTCTTTTCCAAGCCTGATCTGAAAATAATGCGCAACCGCACAACCAGCACGAATGTGCTTTCCCGGTTGGAAGGACTGATTCCCGGTTTGTCGAGTGGCAGCGGTGGACAGGATGGCGGAATGGTTATCCGCGGCTCTACTTCTATTAACGCCGCCACGGAGCCACTGGTCGTTGTGGACGGGGTGGAGGTGCCAAGCATTGGTAATGTGAACATGCAGGACGTGGAAGACATCACCGTATTGAAGGATGCAACTTCGGTTTCCATCTGGGGCGCCAAAGCAGCCAATGGCGTAATCGTAATAACGACCAAACGCGGTAAAACCGGTGAGCGTTTAAGCGTAGCATATGACGGCTATTACGCATTCAACGGTCGTCCCCGGCGCGACTATTTGCCCGTATGGAAAAGTGCGGACTACATTAACAGCGAGCGGGAGATATTTCCGCTGGAAGCATCAGGCACCACTTATGCCGCCGCGAATGTGAACGGGCTTACGCCTCATAAACAAGTGCTCTGGGACCAGCAGCGGGGTTTATTGACCGCGGCGCAGGCCCAGGGTAAATTGGACAGCTTGTCCGGAATTGACAACTGGAGCCAGCTGGATGATTTTTTCGTGCGTTCCGCTGCTGAATATAATCAAACCATTTCGGTGTCTGGCGGTGGTAAGGCACACTCTTTCTACGGCTCGCTTAATCATGTGGGAACCAGGAGCAATGTTCCCGGTGAAAAGCAAAATCAGTACAAGGTAAATTTTCGTAACGACGTGGTGTTGGGTAAGCGGGTGAGCCTTTACGTCAACTCCGACCTTACTAATATTGTCAGCAGCGCCAAAGGTTCGGGCGGAAGTGGCGCGCCGCGCTACCAGCTTTACCAGGATGCTGATGGTCGCCCGATTGATATCAACTACATTGCCCCATGGGGTGTTTTCCTGCAACCGAATGATGTTAAGCGGTTGGATTACCAGGCACGCAGCCGGGTGAACCTGGATTATAATCCGCTGTTGGAACTCGGCCGACGGAACTTCCGGGGTAATCTGCTGGCTGCAAGGCTTGTGGGAGGAGGAACGATCGACATCCTGGACGGTCTGAAGTTTACCGGTACGTATGGTTACAATATTGTTTCCGTCAATGACAGGGAAGTGCTGGATGAGTCCAACTGGATCGTGCGGCGCGATTTGATGATGTACACTGCCGCCCCAACGCTGGCATCAACACCGGTTTATTATTTACCCCAATTAGGTGGCAGGTTGAACACGGAAAACTCGCTGGACAAAAGCTGGACGATCAGAAACCAGTTGTCTTACGCCAAACAGTTTGAAGATCACTGGTTGAGCATTATGGCTGGCCAGGAAGCCACCCATAGCCAGACCATGAACAATACCTCCGCGTACTATGGCTGGGATGACCAGCTGCAGGTGTCGCGCCGTGTAGACTTTGCCAGGCTGTCGCAGGGCTTTACAGGTGTTGCCGGCCCCACCGGTACGGCCGGGCTGCCCAATAACCTGGGTGGTGGGGAAGGCCGTGCCAGCCGCAGAACGTCCTACTTCTCAACGGCTGGTTACACTTATAAGTCCCGCTATACATTAAATGCAAGCTGGCGAATAGACCAGAGCAATCTTTTCGGACTGGACAAGTCGGCTCAGAACCGGCCGGTGTACAGTGTAGGCGGTAAGTGGGCTTTAGGCTGGGAGGAATTTATGAAAGGGATAAAAGGTTTGGACAGGCTGGATATCCGCTTCAGCTACGGAATTACCGGTAACGCGCCGATTGTTGGACAGGCGGCTTCGTTCGATATTCTTGAAGCCGAGGAAGATCAAAGCGCGGTAACAGGTGCCGGATTGATCCTTACCACTCCCGCCAACGATAAGTTAACCTGGGAAAGAACCAGGGTATATAACGCCGGGATAGACTTTGGTTTGCTCAACAACCGGCTCACCGGTGCAATTGACGCATACGTGAAGAATACTTCGGATTTGATTGGTACACTGTTTACCTCACCGCTCGCGGGCTACCCGAGCGTGATAGGTAACTTCGGTGATCTTCAAAATAAAGGAGTGGACGTGATGCTGAATACTGTGAATGTTCGTACGAACAATTTTCAGTGGGCAACCAGCCTGGTAATCGGGTACAACCGTAACAAACTCACCAAACTGAATATGAACGCGCCAACCACCGGCGAAGGAAAGGTGGCGGCGACGATGATGCTTGACCGTCCTTTGCATTTGTTATTCTCCTATAACTACGCAGGTTTAGATGCGGATGGTACCCCCAGGCCAGGCGTGCCGACGGAACACTTACGTCGGAGCCTAATGTGACTTCGCCGGAAGATGTTGTCTACAGCGGACTTACGCAGGCCCCTGGAATGGTGGCCTGTCGAACAATTTCCAGTATCAAAACTTCAACCTGTCTGTAAATATTGTTTACAGCCTGGGTTATAAGATGCGTGATCCATTGAACGGTATTAATCCGGAAAATCCTGAGTTTAACGACCGCTGGAGGAAAACCGGGGATGAAAGCCGCACGGATATTCCCAAGTATGTATTCCTGGCTTCAGAAAACGCCAGCCGCTTTTTGGGTTATTACACCAACGCACACACGCGGGTTTTAAATGCTTCCTATGCTAAAATAAGGGATATCAGTTTGGCCTATGACCTGCCCAGGCTTTTAGTAAGTAAGGTGAATGCCAGGTAGTAACGTTTCGCTTTAACGTATCCAATTTGCTGATCTGGACCGCTAACGACCGCTTTTATGATCCGGAAAACGGCTCCGCCCGTTCCAGGCCGGCACAAGGTACTATTTCGTTAGGCGCACATGTTACATTTTAATTATTACCATTATGATGACGAATAAAAGATACTTCCTTTACGCAGTGCTGGTGATAGGGCTTGTAGCCCAGGTTTCCTGTAAAAAGGAATTTTTAGAGATTGTACCCAAAGGGCAGCAGATTGCCAGCACGACCAAAGACTACCGTCAAATATTGAATACGAATTACCTGATGCAGAGCACTGCCGGGGTGTATATGGGGGATGAGATCATTGCGTTTCAACCTTTTTTTAACGAGCACAGGCTACGGGTACAACGCCTTTTTAAATATGCCGACCGGATTTATGAGGCAGATGGCTTGCCCGATGAGCTGAGTGATGAAACAGGGTATATCCGGAAGTTGTACTTGTTTAACAAGATCATCAATGAAGTGATGGACTCGAAGGGCGGCGCCGAAACAGAAAAGAAAGCCATCCTGGCCGAAGCGAAAGCTGGTAGGGCCGTTTGCAATTTTATGTTCCTTACGGACTTTTCTACGCCCTACAATCCCGCCACGGCCAATAGCGAGTTGGGTATTCCCGAACTGACGCAAGCCGACGTTACCCTCACCAACTTTAAAAGGTTAACGAAAAAGGAGAATTACGAGTCGATCATAAAAGACCTGACAGCAGCTATCCCTGATTTAGGGCCGCTGGAACATCGGCGGAAAATTTCCAGGCTGGCAGCACAATTTTACCTGGCCCGCATTTATATGGCCATGCAGAATTTTACAGCGGCAAAGCAACAACTGGACGACGCTTTTGCGGAAATACCCAGGGCAAACATACCGCTGGCATTATACGATTACAATAAGGTACTGGACCCTGATTCACCGGAAACCTGGTTTCCTATGCTGATCGGCGCCTTCCTGATTGGTACGCCGTTACCTGCAGAAAATACGCAGACGATATACGGTATTGACGTAAGTGCCATGTCCTACGTGGGCGGTAACGCGAATGTTTTTCTGATGTCGCCGCACACTGTTTCCTTGTTTGATCCGCAGGATAAACGCCCAAACATGTATGATTCTTTAGAATTTAACGGGGCTGCTGTTTTCCCACTGGGTATGAAGCATCCGATCGGGTTCATTACGCCTGTAGGTCCTTCCCTGCCGGATTTGTATCTGATGCGGGCCGAATGCAGGGCGCGCGACAATGATCTCGCCGGCGCCATATCCGATATCGAATTTCTCCGGGCGAAACGCACCGGCGCACCCGCTGTACCAGCGGCAGCTGCCGCCAACCGGGAGGCGTTAGTCAGGTACATACTGGACGAGCGCATTCGTGAATACACCTTTACCGGCCTGCGCTGGCTAGATATGCGCCGATTGTCTGTGGATCCCGTTTATGGTAACCACGTTCGGTACACCCATGAAGTACGCAGTTATGTGGATACTAATAACGATGGTATTCCCGGCGACGTTGTAGAGACCTATCAGCTGGACCCTAAACGGTTTGCGCTGAAGTTTGGCGAACGCATGCTGCGGGAAAGCAAGGGACTGGAGGAAAATCCATAATTGTAGCGAATACTATCGAATAGCCGCGATTCATCACCAGAAAAATACAACCATGAAAAGACTGGAAACATTAGCCATAGCATTAGTTATACCGGCACTGGGCCTGGCGCAGACAAAGTACAATATAAGGGGATCAGTACCAACCGGGCATAAAGCCACCCTCGCCGTAATGTCTTATCCAAAAGATGACAAGGGCGGGGAATACAAGGCGGATACCGCCGCCATCGTGAATGGGAAGTTCCAGTTCAAAGGAACGATCGGACGCCCGCAATTGGCAGAGTTGAATTTAATTGTTCCGCGGCCTGCTGGCGACAAAAGTCGTAGCAGGCAGGGAGAAGAGGGGAGCAACAATATGAAAAATGTTGGCTTGTTTTACCTGGAGGAAACGATTGATGTGATTTTTGACACCGCAGGCATGGCAGCTTACCGCGGCGGCGGCAAGGAGCAGGAAGCATGGCAATTTTATGCTAAAGAAGCTGTTGAAAGAAGTAAGGCGCCGAACGCCGACGCCGGTATGGGCCTTTACGAGCAGTTGGTGTCCGATATGGTGAAGCGTTATCCGGATGCCTACGTTAGCGTAGACCTGATGGACCTGTTTACGCAAAGCGCCATTCAACCACAACTGGTGGGCCCCATGTACAATACATTAAGTAAAAGAATGCAGCAGTCCGAAAAGGTAGTGCGCTGGAAGCCACGGCTGGACCGCGCAATCCAGGCGGCATCCGGTACGATGACCGCGCCGGACTTTACCATGAATGATGTAGACGGTAAGCCGGTATCACTGTCTGCCTACAAGGGCGGCTACGTGTTGGTGGATTTTTGGGCAAGCTGGTGTGTACCTTGCCGTGCTGAGAATCCCAATGTGCTGGCCGCCTATGAGAAGTTTAAAGACAAAGGCTTCAAGGTGCTGGGCGTTTCGCTGGACGAGAAAAAAGACCGTTGGTTAAAAGCTATTGCAGAAGATAAACTTCCTGGAAACAGCTTTGTGACTTTAAAGCGTCGCAAAGCGAGGTGAATAAGTTGTATGACATTTCTTCTATTCCTGCGAATGTACTCGTGGATCCAAACGGTAAAATAGTGGGTAAGGATTTAAGGGGGAAGAACTGCATAAAAGGTTGGCAGAAGTAATGAAATAATTAGTGGCTTAAAAACGATAAAAATGAAAAAACTGATATTATGCCTGTTGGTAACCAGCTCCGCCTGGGCACAGCAGCAACCCGGTAAGAAATATAATCTCAACGATTTTAACCTGATCGCTAAAGTAGAGGACCAGGAAAAGTATTATAACGAGCTGATTAAGCAAAACCCGCCGGACGCAAAAAGGCCGGAGATGTATAACGAGTATCGTGCGCAACTGGCTGTAGGTTGGTTAACAAAGGGAGACACCGCACGCTATCAATATTACATGCGCACCAAGCCAAATTTTTCGGTGTTGCAACTGGTGGATCTGACGTACACGCTGGAATACATGGTAGATGAAGACAAACATATCCCCATCGTTGAAAAGGCCTCCCGCGACCTGCTGGATAAGATTGAAGGGCACTTTAAGTGATGGGGTGAGCAGGACGCAGGTATTGCTGGAAGTAAACGCGCTGGCCAATGCCAAATTAGGTAAGCTGGACATGGCGATGAAAAATATCGAGAAGTCCGGTTTGCAGAAGGATAATGCAAGGGAAATAAAATATTTCAAAGATTCTAAAGCGAAATATCTCACGCGTTATTGCCAGATCATTTCTATTGCAGGCGAGCATAAAAGGGCGCTGGATACGCTTGATGCGGCATTTCGCCACGCGGATTCCAATCCAAAGATGGTAGCCGTGTATAAAGAGATTTACAAAAAGGTGCACGGTAATGTGGATGGTGTGGATCAGCATATCAAATCATTGCAGGATCAGGCTTACCAGCAGTATTATAAGGAAGTGGAAAAGTCCTATATCGCTGGTGACAGTATCACCATTACCGGCAAATTTCCCCATCCGGACGGAAGCGGTGAAATGTTGACGCTTTTTGACGCGAACAAGCCCGTGAAAAATATTGCTTTAACTAACCTGGCAGGTCAGCCGGTGAAGTTGTCGGACATGGCAGGTAAAATACTGGTGGTGGATTTTTGGACCACAGGTTGTACACCATGCGTAGCTGCATTTGCCGGTTTTGAAAAAGTAGTTGCCGACTATAAACAAGAGCCGTTTAAATTGTTTGTGGTGAACATTTTTGAAACAGAGGACGCAGTTAAAACTTTTGTTGAGAGAAGGGGTATTACGCTGGACGTGTTGCGCGATGAACCCAATGAAGCCTTCAATATAAATGGTACGCCCACCAAAATTATTTACGATCCGATGGGTAATATCCGTTTTTATGCAGTTGGTTATGCCGGCTCCACAGACAGGGAATATTACAAGCTGAAAGCAATGGTGGAAATTGTGAAGGCACGTGGTGCTGTTGCTAAAAATAACCAGGGTAAGTAGGTATTATAAAATTTAAAACTGGGTGCATTGGTGCGCTGCTATCCGGCTGCTATAAAAGGGTACGGACAGCGCAGCAGGGGCAACCTGTTATCAGCATATCCTATCCTGGCTTCTTTTACAAGCTACGCCGAATATACGTTTTCGGAAATAAGCCGACAGAACGGCGAGCATCGTTATGCCACTGGGCGTAATTGTAAATTTTATTAAAGTAATCCATCTTGACATGAGAATAGTTATTGCGTTTTTCCTGTTGTTAGGTTCAATAGGAGCAACGGCTCAGCAGAAAGCAGCAGTAAATCCGAAGCTGGAAGCGTTAAAGAAGGAAAAAGGCCAGCCGGCGCTCCAGGCTAAAATTAAAGCCCTGGAGAACGGAAATGCCGATGACCTGCAGGTGCTGATACAGTATTATGCGAAAGACTCTTTGAAGCGAGTTGCAACAGTTAAGCACCTTGTGCGAAAGTATCCTGAGAGCCAGCCTGCCATGATGGTCCGGCTGCAACCCTTTTGAAAATAGGTAAAGGGCCGGAAGCTGATGTTTTACTCCAATCGATGTTGAAAGATTATCCGGTGTTAATTTGGATCTGGAAAAGACCCTCGTAGCCTGCGCTTATGCGGAAATTCCCGATACGGCGAAAGTGATGCAGCATATCCGTAATATAGAAGTGCCGGCTGCAAAAGTGGCGGGGTTAATACAGATATTGGATATTATCGCTGCCTTCGACAATGCAACAGCGTTAAGCCTGGCAGCCAGTAATCTGGAGGAGGTAAAAAGACGAAGGACCTCCCCGCTACTGGCTCAACAATGAAATTAAATCCTCAGGCCACCTACTACAGTTTTATCAATACTTACGGAAAGCTGCTTTTCAAGGCGGGAGATAACCGTCTGGCATACCAGTTTACCACTGAGGCATACAATAATATCAGCGAACGGGATAATGAGCTGGTGGAGAACTATGCCTTTTTATCCAGCTTAAATGGCCAATACAAGGACGCGCTGCCGGTCCTGGCTAAATCCGTGAAGGAGGGTAAATTCGAGAAGAGGTATGTAGACGAGGTGAGGAAAGCCTATTCCCATTTGAACCCGGGAAAAGACGTTGATGCCTATATTGCTGAATTACAGAAAGGTTTTATCGACAAAATTAAAGCTCACGTATCCACTTTATTGATCAACCAGGCTGCCCCCAATTTTTCAGTAACCGATGTAAGTGGTAACAAAGTGTCGTTGGCAGACTTTAAGGGTAAAACCATTGTTCTGGACTTCTGGGCAACCTGGTGCGGCCCATGTGTGGAGTCATTCCCGGCTATGCAAATGGCCGCGAACAGATATGCGGGCGATCCTAACGTAAAGTTCCTGTTTATCCACTGCTGGGAAAATGTTGCCGATCCGCTAACCGATGCGAAAAATTTCCTGGCCAAACGTAATTACGCATTCGACCTGTATATGGATCCAAAAGATCCTGCTACCCGGCGGAGTACGGCTGCCGATGCATTTAAGGTAAACGGCATACCTGCTAAATTCATTATTGATGGCAATGGCAGGATACGTTTCAGTGTATCCGGGTTTTCCGGTAAAGCTGAGGCTGCGGCAGAAGAAGTTGTACAAATGGTGGAAATGGCGCGCAAGTAATTAGCCGCTTCATAAAGCTCCTTGCGTTACAGACGCTTTAATCGCAAAGCATCAGCCGTGATTTTTATTGACGGGCAATCACATCTTGCTTTCATGCCAGATGCGATTGCTCGTCAGTTATAAATGTCCCGCTATGTTGGCTGCGCGGAAAAATGCAGCCACGTCCCCGCAGCTGCTTCGTCCTACATTATCTCCTCCTCCTGTACAACAACAAACCCGCCGCAAACACCAGCAACCCACCAGGTATCACGCCAAAAAACAACACCCGCATCATTAATATCCCCCTATCATCACTATCAATTACATCTTTCGACCGAACCGCCCCCGTATTCACCGGGAACGCCCAATATGTAAACCACCGGAACATCTCCGTAATCATCGGCTGGTTCCAGTTATAAGGCTTACGTCGCCCCAGTTCACCCGAACTCATGAAGTCGGCATCACCCGTTACGATGATCCGCTGCCTGTTACGTTGCGCCGCCACCGCCAGGGGCTTGATTGTTTTTCGATACCAGCAAAGGAACGGTATGGAAGCCTGCCGTGTCTTTAAAGCTAATAGCCGAAGTACCCACCATGGATACTACGCCCTTGTCAGCCTTGTAACCGGATAACCGCGGCGCGATCGTTCCCGCACTGTCCGCAAAACGGGCCAGGATAAAGTCCGGCGCATAATCGCGGCTTTCTTCCGTGATCACCGAATCACTGGTTTGTATGCCAAGCGGCTGCAATAACGGGGCGACTATGTTTTGCGATCCCGGTTCGGTAATCACAAAAAGATTTCTGCCACTCGCAATGTACTGCGCGAGCTTTTCCGCCACCGCGGGAAAAACGCCGTTTTAGGATCGGCGATCACCAGCACCGAAGTGGTAGCCGGAATGTCCTGCTGCGTAAGGTTAACAGTATCTACATTAAAACCCTGGTTAATCAGCGCGCCCCGGAACGACAGCTCGTTCACGAACGTTTTAAATTCCGCATCGCCGGCTTTGGTAATACTGCGTTCGCCGTTGCCGCGCAGGAACGTGATGTTGGGAATGTCGCCGGGCGTGATCAGCCTTTTCAGCGCGGCGGTAAATTCCTGTTCACCGGGATAAATGCGAATGTCGTTATAGTAACGTAAAAAGGTTTTCTTATCACCATACTCCAACAGGCGGACCAGCCGGTTTTCCTCGGGATTCAGGTCTATCATCTTCTTTACTTCGGAAGGTTTCAGCACCTTGCGGTAATCGAGTTCCCGGATGTCGGCCACCTTTTTGGCAATGGCCGCATCGCTTTCGCCGGGGTAGTTTTTGTAGAGCCCTTCATTATTGGCAAAGTCGTAGTAATACACGTACTCCATTTTCATGTTGGGCATAAAACGGCGGTAAGGGGTGAGGATGCGTTCGTCCTCACTTTTCTTTTCCGGGGCGCCGAGGTAGTAGTTATTATCCGGGATGTTCACATAGGTAGTCACTTTCAGCGGATGCTCCATCTTGGCGATCAGTTCCCGGCTTTGTTTGCCCAGGGTATGCGTTTGCGTGGCGGTCATATCCACATAACCGGTTAAGGCCGGGAAGGTACTCAGGTAGCCCACTACGAAACACAACCCGATCAGCCCCAGGTAACGCGCGGCGCGCATGGCTTTGGAGCGGGCCTCGCGCTGGTCTTGCAGGCGCATGCCGGTAATGGCTAAAAAGCCGATCACGATCAGGAAGTAAATGATGTCCTGGTGCTGATCAGTCCGAAAATAAATTGTTCGGTCCTGCCGGCAATGGACATGAAATAGGTGATATGCCGCACGGTATCATTGCCACTGGAACAACCCGCCCACAAAGTTGAGGCCGGCTAACACTGCGAGGGTGCTGATGGCCGCTACTACCTGGTAAGTGGTGAGCGACGACATAAACAAGCCAATGGCCGCATAGGCGCAGATCAGCAGGTACAGGCCAATGGCGCCCGACAGCAAAAACTGCCAGTCGATGTTCGTGATGAAAAACGAGCCAGCCACACCATATAAGCAAATGATGATAAGCAGCAGCACGCCATATCCCATCATGGCTACGTATTTGCCGAGTACAATGTCCCTTACTTTAATGGGTGATGATAACAGCAGTTTAATAGAGCCGCTGTGCATTTCGCGGCTGATGAGGCCCATGGTGAGCAGGGGAATGTAGAAGTAGAGGGTGCTCTTTACACCGGGATAAAACCCTTCCTGCAAACCCGCGAACACCATGGCCGTTACATCGCTGAAGTGATTGCCCATGCGCTGTGCGCGGCCGATCATCTGTATGTAATAAAGGAAATTGACGCCAATCTGTACGGGAAACACGATCAGGATGAGCCAGGCCACCGGCGAATGAAACAGGAGGCCCAGTTCCTGTCGGGCTATTCTGATAATTACTTTCATGATTGAATGGATGGTTTAGCGGTTTTGTTGGATAACTGTGCGAAAATGGCGTCGAGCGAGCTTTTCTCCAGGGTGATTTCTTTCAGGCGCCATTTGTGGTGAACGCTGGTTTCCACCAGTCCTTCTGCAATGTCGGCGGTAGGATCAAAGCGCATGCGAACGGTTTTGTCCGAAAGGAACACCACTTCTTTCACGCCCGGTATGGCGCGCAGCGTATCGGCCGATGGCGGATTTTCCATGGTGGCGACCAGGCTGTCTGGTTCTATGTAATTGTTAAAAGTATCCATCGTGTCTTTAAACACGATTTTTCCACCTTCGATCATGATGATATCCTGGCAGGTAGCCTGTATCTCCGAAAGAATATGGGAAGAGAAGATCACCGCGCGGTCGGTCGCAATTTCTTTGATCAGCTGCCGTACTTCCAGTATCTGGTTAGGATCCAGGCCGTTGGTGGGCTCGTCCAGCACCACCAGCAGCGGGCGGTGAATAATGGCCTGTGCAATGCCTACGCGTTGCCGGTAGCCGCCGGATAAGTTGCCGATCAGCCGGTTGGAGAAGTGGGCTACGCCGCATCTTTCCTTTACCCGGTCGATGGATTCGCGGATCTTATTTTTTTCGATCAGCCGCAGGTGCGCACAATAGGTGAGGTACTCGTCTACGGTCTGTTCCAGGTACAACGGCGCGTTCTGCGGTAGAAAGCCGATCCGTTTTTTGGCGGCTTCCGGGTCGGTACGCATATCGATACCCTCTATCAGCACCCTGCCGCGGGTTTGGCTTAGTACGCCGCAAAGGATGTTCATGGTGGTAGACTTCCCCGCGCCATTGGAGCCGAGCAGTCCTACGATGCCGTTCCTGTTAATTTCGAAGTTGATGTCCTGCACCGCCCAGTCTTTGCTGTAGCGGTGATACAGTCCTTCGATTTTTACGATATTATCCTGCATGTCAGATTTATTACGCAATAAGAGATGAATGGCGCCGGGATGTTCCGGCGCCGGGTGTATATATGGTTGGTGCGATGGTTTACGGGTTCAGTGGCCAGTCCGGGTTAAATATGGTGGCATTGGGCCACAGCTGGCGCAGGTATTTGTCGCTGCCGGGTTCCAGCACATATTCTTTTCCTTCGGCGGTGTGTTTAATGGTTTTGCGGAAGCGGGCTTCCTTGTTCAATCGTTTCAGGTCAATTACCCGCATGCCGGTAAAGGCCAGCTCGCGGCGCCTTTCTTCCAGTACGAAGCGGAGTACGCGTTCGTCGTCGTTGCCGAAATCGGCCGGTGTAAATGCTTTATAGGCAGCCGGTGTAATCCTGTTCAGGCGCAGCTTGTTGATATCGTCCAGCGCTTCCTGTTTTTTACCTTCGCGGGCAAAGCTTTCGGCGCGTACGAGGTACATTTCGGGTACGTTGAGGTAGTTATTGTAAAAATCACCCCGCAGGAAAATCTTTACCTGGTACCTCGACATGTAGTTGAACGGCGGTGCAGGTGGCCAGCCATCGGCGTAGTAGAGCGTCCAGCGCTTATCGTCGTTGGTGAACAACGCACTGAGTTCCGGCGAAGCGCAAACGTCCATGCCCAGCCCGAAAGGACGTAAAAAGTGGCGCGCTACAATACTTTCCGGGTTCAGCTGTGCGTCGGGAATGTTGGTCCAGCCCAGCGGTGCGCCCGGTACATTCGGGAAGGGGCCCGGAATGATGATGCTGTACTCATTCATGTTTTTCAGTTCGCCCTGTAGCGAAATGGCCAGCGCCGCGTTTTTGCGCGCGTTCTCATAATCGCCCATAAACAGGTAGGTCCTGGCGAGCAGTGCATAACCGCCGGCTTTGGAAGCCCTGAACTTCGTGAGTTTATTTTTTACCGGCAGATCGGCGATGGCAGCTTCCCCGTCGCGGATCACCTGTTCATACACTTCTTTCACGCTGTTGCGGGTAAATTTCGCATTAATGTCCGCAATCAACGCAAGGGGAATACCGGGTGTGGTGGCGGCAGTGGCGGCATCGTAATGCTGTGCGTACACATTCACCATTTGCAGGTGCTCCATGGCGCGGCCCAGGTCCGCCTCGGCGCGCACGCTTTTTTGTTGGCTTCTGTTCCTTCGGTAGCATCCATGATGTTATTGATGATGCTGTTGTAGTAGAAGATCCTTTTATACCCTTCGCTCCACAGGTAATCATTGGCGCCCTGGTCGTAGGGATTGTTGTTAAAAGTATAGATGCGCCGGCCATGTATCTGCTGCTTGGTATACAGGTTGCCGGGCTCTCCCTCGGGCAGGAACGCGTCGTCCGATTGCAGGTCCCAGAAATAATCGCCAAAGTTGACGGTGGTGCCTGAATTGAGCATGTTCTCGTAATCGGCCGTGGTTACGGGAATAAATTTGTCTTTCGGTTTGATGTCTAAAAACTTGTCGCAACCGGATAAAACGAGGAAGCTGAATATATAAAGAGATAATTTTTTCATGATCCGCTTTTTTAGAAGATGATGTCAATACCTGCTGAGTAAACCGGCATTACCGGTAACAGTTTGTTGGCGTATGTACTGGCGTGTTCGTATGCTTCCGGATCTATACCCGCATCGTTGCGGTACCAGGCAAACGGGTTCTGCACCTGCAGGGTCAGTTTGGCGGACGTCAGTTTTTTAACCTTCGACAACAGCTGTTCAAAGTTGTAGGAGAGGGCGATGTCGCGTACTTTCACGTAATCACCTTTGAGCACATTACGGTCGGATGCGTACGACAGCAGGGTGTAATAGATACCGCCGTCGCCTTTCAGGTCGGGGGCCGGCATCATGCCCGGTACTTTTTCGTCGCCGGGGTTACGCCAGAAGTTCCGCACACGCTGATCGGTGTTGTTGAGCGGGAAATTGTTCTGGATGGCGGGCACCACATCGCGGATCACATTGCCGCCGTTGGCAATAATCATCACGCTGAGTGAAAGCTGTTTGTACGTAAAGCTGTTGGTGAACCCGGTGGTGTAGGTGGGACGAAGGGTACCACTGTACACCAGTCCCTTGATATCAGTCATGTTGGCGATGATCGTTCCACTTTGGTCGTAGTTCTGCACCACTTTTCCTTCTGCATCGTATACCAACACGGAACCATTGGTGGGATCGAGGCCCGCCGAACGGAAGCTGAATACCGCATCCATCGGGTAACCGATCCTGTTCACGCCATAACCGCCGGTGAGTGAATACACGGTTTGGTCTTTGGTATTGATGTCGGTCATCCGGTTTTTATTGAAACTCATGGCCAGCGTAGTGTTCCAGGAGAAGTTTTTCCCGGCAATGTTCCGTGTGTTCAGCGCTACCTCAAAGCCTTTGTTATTCAGGCTGCCATAGTTGATCAATGCACTAGGGAAGGCATTGGTGGGATCGATGGTTTTTTCGCCCAGGAGGTCTGTGGTGTTGCGGATGTAATAATCCATAGATCCCGAAATGCGGTTGTTCAGCACCGCGAAGTCGATACCCATATTGGTGGTAGCAGTTTTTTCCCAGCGCAACGATTTGTTAGGCGGATAGATGATATCAGTGGCCGTGGCACTCGCTTCTGCAAAGTAGGAAGAACGCGCCTGCAGGAAGGGGCCCACCGTACGGGCTACGTTACCGCCCAGGCCGTACGTAGCACGAACCGTAAGGTTATTCAGCCAGCTGATATCTTTCATAAAGTTTTCTTCGGTCATCCGCCAGCTTGCGCCCACCGACCATAAAGGCAGGTAGCGGTAACGGGGATCAGTACCAAAAAGGTTGGAGTTGTCTACCCGGACGCTGCCCGTCAGGTTGTAACGGCCGTTGTAGGTGTAACCGGCGTTACCATACACCGAAATGTACCTGTCTTCTCCATAATAAAAACTGTTGCCATCGTTGAATTGTAGCGAAAAGGTGCTGCCCAGCGCCTCGGTGCCTTTCAGGTTGCCGAGCGCCAGTTGGTCTACCGGTTGAAACTGCAGGTTGTTATCATTATACCCCATTTTGAACACCGACGTAGTTGCATTCGAGATGGCCCTGCGTTCTGTTCCGGCCAGGGCAGATACGTGGTGCTTTGAGGCAAACGTACGGTCGAAGTTCAGTTGCGCCCGTGCCGTATACGACCGGGAGTTGCCGCGGGTTTCGTACAGTTGCCCGCCATCGGGTACATTTTTGATCAGCTCATTGTTGATGAGTTGCGCGGCGTCATTGATCATGCGTTTGGCAAAGTAGGAGGCCGAGTTGAAATACTGTTTGTTGTAGCTGGAACCCCGTTCTGTCTGGTATTTCAGGTCGAGGCTGAGCCCTTCCATAATCCTAGCCGTAAAGCCGCCCTGCACGCGGAAGTAGTTGGACCAATACGACAATTCTCCCCGGTTCATTTCTTCCAGCGGATAATAGGTTTCATCATGCAGGCCAATATCTGTCAGGCGCTTGATCTCGTAAGCAGATTTCAGTTTCGTAAAGTCGCCGGGTGTACCATCGGGATTGCGGATCACTTCGTACGGCATGTTCCGGTAATACGATTCCGGGCTTTCCCGCTGGTATTTTCCTTTGCGGATGTTGGTATTGGCGCCGATCTCGGCATCCAGCCAGCGGAATACTTTCAGGCGGTCTTTCAGCCCGATGTTGATGTCGTCGCTGCCCGTTCGCAATCCATATCCACTATTGCCGGTGTAGTTCATCGTGACGTTATATTGGTGCACATCGTTACCGCCACCGGCCGAAAAGGCGTGGCGTTGTTTGATGTTGTTGCGCATGTACAGGTCTTCTACCTGGCTTTGTCCGTCCAATGTTTTGAGGCGGCTGAGCGTGGCATCGAGTTCGGCCTGGGTGATGTAACCCTGCTCCCGGTTGTACAATGCCTGTAGTACTTTGGTATTGCCCGTGCGCCTGATCCCGTCGCTGAACCCGGGATGCCATTTGTTAAACAGTTCCTGCTGCAAATCCACCATCTGCGATGAGTTGAGCAGGTTCAGATAACCGGCATCGGGTTTGGCGGTGAAGAATACGCCGCTGCTGAACGTCACCACTGGCTTACGGGCGCTGCCGTGACGGGTGGTGATCGAGATCACACCATTGGCTGCGCGGGTACCATAAATCGAAGCGGCAGCCGCATCCTTCATCACGGTTACGTTTACCACGTCGGCCGGGTTAATGTAGTTAAGGTCTCCTTCATAGGGAAACCCATCTACCACATATAAAGGTTGCTGGTTGCCGTATAACGTAGACAGGCCACGTACGGTAGGGGTGCCGTTCTGCATGAAAAGTCCCGGCACCGTGCCTTCCAGGCGGTCCATGATGCTGGTTTCCATCCTCGCGCCCAGCGTGGCTTCGGTAATAACGCCAAACGAGCCGGTGGCGCGTTCTTTGGGGATCGACTGGTAACCGGTATTGGCAGTTACATTCAGTTCGGTCAGGTTGGAAGAAATATGGGCGAGGATGATGTTACCGGCGTTACCGCTTTGTAACATAGCGCTGGTAACGGCCATCTCTTTAGTTTGATAGCCGATAAAGCTGATGCGCAGTACATTGCCGGCATCTACGGGGAGCGAAAAGCTGCCATTCATATCCGTAATGGCCGAGCGCCCGCCACCTGCCACTACTACTGTAGCGCCGATCAGCGGTACGCCTGTACTATCGGTTACACGTCCCGATACAGGCGTGGCGGTTGCCTTCGCGGCATCGTCCGGCGAAGGATCGTTTTTACCGTAAAGGAAAATCGTATTGTCGGTGACTTTATAATTAAACGGTTGATTTTTAACGATGAGGTCCAGGAAGCTCAATAGCGGCATATTTTGTACGGAAACCGAGACCGCGTCTGCTTTTTGCAGGAGTTCCGATTTACCCCATACCACGTACCCGGTTTGTTTTTTAATAGCGGCGAATACCTGCTTCATAGGGATGCCTCTTCCCGAAAAAGTGACCGACTGGGAAAAGGTGTTGGCTGACACATGTAAACAGCAAAGGAGCAGCAGCGCACTGGTTAGTTTCATGATCCGAAGGATTTTGGTTGGAAGCCGGCATGGCGCACCCCCACGGCTCCGGTAAGCAGTTTTTGCATAGATTTGCAACGTTTGGTTGTTAAAAATGAAGGTCTCGAAACCCGTTTTATAGCTACCGACATTCGACCGGGAGTGTTTGCACCACTTCCGGTTTTTATTTGTTGGCAGCCCGATTTTAGTTGATAATTGCTACATCATTTATAATTATGGCATAACGATCAGTTTACGGCCTTCTTCCAGCCGGAAGTGTACGTCGGACCGCTCCAGCCCGTTCAATACATCAGATAACTTCAGTTTGCGGCTCATCTCACCAAAGAAAATGACATCAGGTACATTGCCTTCGTAGGTAACCTCCGTGTCGTACCAGCGTTCGAGCTGGCGCATCATATCTCTCAACCCTACGTTATCGAAATTAAATAAGCCGTTTTTCCAGGCGATGGCCTTTTCCACGTTTGCATTGCTCATTACATCGAAACTGCTGCCGGTGGCCTGCAACTGTTCACCCGGCCGCAATACTACGCTGCCACTGCTTTTACCAGCCGGCGATATTTTTACCGCGCCGTTTACCAGCGTGGTATAACTGCGCCGGTCGTTGGCATAGGCGTTGATGTTAAAAGCGGTACCCAGTACTTCGATGTGTAGCTGGTCCGGCACGTTCACCCGAACGGCTGCCGGGCATTGGCGGCCACTTCAAAATAACCCTCGCCCGTAAACTCCACGGTCCTGTCTGCGCCGTTGAACGCCACGGGAAACCGCAGCGAGCTGCCGGCATTCAGCCATACTTTGGTACCGTCCGGCAGGGTAATGGCAAACTGCCTTCCCTTGCCCGTAGTAATAGTATTATAGGGCGCTGTGCCCGCTATGGTTTGTTCCGGTGTGTATTGCAGGTTGCCGTTCTGCAGTAGGATGGTAGCACCGTTCTGCCCGGCAATAATACCATTACCTGCACTGTCCAGCACCCGCTGCGAGCCATCTGCCAGGGTAAGTATGGCGCCTGTTTGTCCGGGCGGCACATCCACGGCGGCATTACGCACCATCTGGCGAACAGGCTGCGGGGCATTACGGTTTACATACCAGGCCGCACCTGCTATCAACAACACCGCCGCCGCCGCCCACCACCATCGGTGGAGGAAGTGCACACGTGTTGCCGGCGGCGCCTCCGGAAGTTTGTCCGCCTGTAATATCCGGCTGGCCAACTGTCGCCATTGCTGCGGACTGGAGGCAGGGAGTGGCAGCCTGCTGTGGGCTTCCAGCCATTCTTCCGCATCGTTTATCGACGCGCCGGGCGTATCGCTGTCTACCAGGGCGGTAAGCTCGTCCAGTTCCTCCGCGGTAGCCGTGTGGCTGGCCAGGCGTTCCAGTAAATAGGCGAATCGTGCGTTTTGTTCCATTAAATGATCGGGTGATGGCTCCCTTATCTATACCAGACAATCGGGCAGCCGGTTAGTACCGAAAAAAAAGCAAAGTTTTTTTCAGCTTAAAAGAGGAAGTCTAATAAAAGGACGACAAACAACGGATAGCCGCTTTTTTGCAGCGCCGTCCGGATATTTTTGAGCGCCATCACCATCAGGTTTTTAACGGTGCTGACGGCCAGCTGCATGTGTTCCGCAATTTCGGCAATGCTGAGGCCCTGTTCGCGGCTGAGCCGGTAGACCTGGCGTTGTTTTTCCGGGAGTTGTTGCACGGCGGTATTCACCATATCGAGCAACTGGCGGAACTCTACCATTTCCGTTGTTTCCGTTTGCGGGCCTATGGCGTTGATGACCTTGTTGTGGATGGACTGCCGGCGCACGTAGTTGACAGCGCGGTAAAAGCATATCTTTTTGATCCAGGCGGCCGGGTGCGTAACGTCGGCAAGCTGGTCGCGGGTGAGCCATACTTTGAGGAAGGTGTCCTGCACGAGATCGTCCGCCACGGCTACGGAGCCGGTAATGCGCGCAGCCATGGCCTGCAGGCGGGGAGCGTACACTTCCACCAGCTGGCTAAAGGCGGCTTCATCGCCGGCTGCTATACGTCGGTAAAGCTCAGGAGCATCGATAGGTTGTCCGTCGTTCAATAGGCGCTATTAAAATGGAAGATGTTGCATTACCAGAGGGAGAAAACGAATAGGATGAAAGACTTTGATTGAATTGAAGGCGAATTTCGCCAAAAACTATGGGAAATGCAAGCAGCTTTGCCGGCTATGTCGTTCGTCCCAAAATACCCCACAATTGTCGTTTTTAACCCCGTTAATCCGGCGCCCAGCCCGTATGTTTGTAATATGAGAAAAGTAATTGCAGCCATGAACATGACAATCGACGGGTATTGCGACCATACCGCAGGCCTGCCCGACGAAGAAATACACGAGCACTACGCAGACCTGTTACGAAACGCAGGTGTCGCCTTATACGGCAGGATCACCTACCAGCTGATGGAATACTGGCGTACCGTACTGGAAAAGCCCACCGGCGATAAAGCCATGGACGATTTTGCCGTGGCAATAGACGGCACACCCAAGCTGGTTTTTCGCGCACGCTGGAAAGTGTAGACTGGCAAAGTGCGGAACTAGCGACAAAAGATATTGAAACAACCGTGCGGGAGCTCCGGCAGCAACCGGGTAAAGACATTTTCGTGTGCAGCCCAAGCCTGATCGTAGCGTTAACGCAGCTTCATTTAATCGACGAATATCAACTTTGTGTTCACCCGGTAATCGTGGGAAGTGGATTGCCCTTGTTTAAACACATCAGCGAAAAAATAATCCTGAGCCGCGTCAATACTAAACTGTTTGGTGGTGGCGCTGTGCTTCATTACTATCGGCCGGTGAGCGGATCAGCGTTGTGAGAAAATAACCTTGTAACCGTCCGGGTCGGAAATCTGTATCCCGTTCTCATTCCAATAGGGATTTTTGGAGGTTTCGAGCGGGATGTTATTTTTTATCAGCCTGTTTTTGACGGCATCTAATTCCTCCACGGTGCTTAGATAAAAACTAAAATATCATCTTCGTCAAACCTGCTTTGCGTTTTTTCATCAGACGTGGTAAACTCCAGGTGCCAGTCCTGTTGCGGAAAGCCCAGGAATATACCATCGTAGTGATCGTGGTTTTCAAAACCGCCTAATTTCTCCAGCCCAATGATTTCGGTATAGAATTTTTCGATTTGA
The DNA here is from genome assembly GCF_023156195.1 of Chitinophaga sedimenti. GTDB lineage: Bacteria > Bacteroidota > Bacteroidia > Chitinophagales > Chitinophagaceae > Chitinophaga > Chitinophaga sedimenti. Next base: position 2,717,477 of record NZ_JAKUKA010000001.1, on the reverse strand, counting down.
TGGAGATCATTTGTATGTCGTGCGTATCTGAATTTCATATGTTTAAGTTAAGTACTTTTGCAGCAAATCAACATTAGCACAATGCACGGCCGATACAGAAAAGATATTTACCCGGGACTCGAAGTGTCCATCATCCTGAAAAAGACCAGCGCAGCGGCAAACTGACGCAGGGGGTGGTGAAAGATATTTTAACGTCTGCACCTTATCATTCACGCGGCATCAAAGTGCGGCTGGAAGACGGCCAGGTAGGCCGTGTGGCGCAAATAGAAGGGTAGGCTGACGCGGACCGGTCGCGGTGTTAAAAAAGATAATATAATCACCCCAAAACATTATATTTAATTCGTAGATATCCCAGTTTGTGTGTTAGCCTTCGTACCGGTATCAATGTCCCCTATATATGACCCTCAGCGAATTAAATAACATTTTGCTCAACGGGCACAACCTTGGCGCCTTTATCGGCCTCCTGCGCGAACACCGTAACAGTGTGATGCTACTGGGCAACATCCTGCATGGCGAGCAGGAGGAGCAGGAACAGCGGCTGGTGGTGCGCAATAACGAGCACTATATCAATACCTGGGAGTTCGAGTGTCTCCCCGAAGGTACTGCGATGGTTAGTCTTTCCGGGGTATTTGACCGGAGCTGGCCGATTTTTTTGCGCTGTATGCACAGTACGAAAAGAAGTACGTAGCCAGCGAAGACTGTTACTTCCTGTATTTCCGCAATGGTGAGGAACCCGAAGATTATTGCATGACGATCGCCGGCCGCGACCTCGATGCCGGGCGTGATGTGGAAATTACCTACCTCCGCTTAAAGTTTAGTGACTAACGGTATTGGTGAAAAGGCTGAGATGTCGTAAATTCAGTCCCCCGGGAAAAAATGGCTCTTCCCGGTTGTTTAAACTGATTGCAATATGGATAAAGACACAGCCATTCTGAACATACTGGAAGCGATCCAAAAATCCTTCCCCACAGACTTCTGGACACCGACGAGCTTTTGGGACGCGGATAATCATGCAGTAGGGCTTTTACACAAAAGTAAACTGGTATATATATCGAATTGGGATTTTCGCACCTTACCGCCCGACGAAATGCGGTACTATGCAGAATTTGAAAAGATAGACATGGAATCGCAGGAGGCCCGTGGCACAGAAAAGATACTGAAAGGTATTACCCAAACGGAACTGATTGACGAAATGCGCGAGATTACGTTCGAGTAAGTAACTGCTGGTATAACGCAGCATTTTCCGCATCGAAGCAAACGAAAATGACCTTTTGCACGCTGCTTTCGCGGCGCATGAACTGTTGTACCGCCGCTACGGCGATAGCTGCCGCTTTTTCTTTCGGGAAATGATAAATACCCGTGCTGATATTCGGGAACGCGATGGTTTGCAGCTGGTGCGCCGCGGCCAGTTCCGTGGCTATTCGTATAGGCGTTGTGTAAAAGCTGCGCTTCATTGCGCGAACCGTCTTTCCACACCGGCCCCACGGTATGGATCACATGTTTGGCCGGCAGGTTGCCGCCGGTAGTGATCACCGCTTCGCCCACCGCGCAGCCGCCTTGCCGGGTGCGGATCTGCATACAATCTTCGAGGATCGCTTTGCCACCTGCTCGGTGAATAGCGCCATCTACACCGCCTCCGCCGAGTAGCGAGGTGTTAGCGGCATTTACAATCGCATCAACAGCGACTTTAGTAATGTCGCCCTGTTGCAGTTCTATCATGTTGGAGAAATTTTATAAGCCCAGATTACCTTTACCCTCTTTGTCCTGCATGGCCAGCAGGGTTTCCAGGTCTTCTTCCTCAATTTTATCGATCTTACTCAGATAAGTAATAACGCCTTCCTGTATGTGCACTTCCTGTATCATTAACGGATGTTGCATGATAATGTTTTCGAAGTCGGGCGATAAATAATCCAGCGACAACTTCGATTGCAGGAACATGTGGATGGAGTCGGTAGCGGCATTGGAAATATCTTCCAGGGAAGAAGAATGCTGATCGCCCATAAAATCGAGCGTGTGAAAAATAACCGAGGTAGCATCCAGTGCGGAAGAGGCCAGGATAGAGTCGAAATCTTCGGGCAGGGGCGTATGTTCGTTTACGGCGTGTAACAGGCGTTCCCGCTGGGTGTGATTAAGCGTTTTGGCGAGTATGGCGCTGCGAATGAACGCAATGGCTTCCTTCAAGGCTGTAGGGTCACCAAAAACGTGGTGGTTGGAGAAATGAACGTAGTTGGGGTACAATCTTTCGCAGGCCAGATAAGCGAAGGTTAACTGCTTTTCGTACGCGAGCGCTTTTAATTCCCCCAGGTTTTTAATGTACATGAAGGACAAGATAAGCACGAATTTGGTGAATGTGTATCGTATTTTTCTATAGGTGCGGCGGCGTTTAGTTATCAGTGAGTTAGCCGTCTACCGGCAGCAGGGTCTCGCAAAAAAGCAATACTTTTTTCATGCTGATTATTTATGAATGGTGCTCAAGAAATGCGTGGATGTAGCGGGTTACCATTTGGGGGTGCTGATGATGCGGGCCATGGCCGGCGCGGGGAATTACCACTACCTGGGTGGTAGGCAGCTGGCGGTTTAACTCGAACCAGTTTTCGGGCGGAAACATACTTCATGGTCGCCGGAGATCACCAGATAGGGATGCTGGTTGTTTTTAGGTATCCCCGGATATTATTGGTGTCTGCAATAAAATCTTCCGAACCCATGCCGTAGTGCTGCCATAAAGCAGGTTTTATTTTGATGTCTTTGTTTACCCGGGCCGCAATGCGATCGTGGCTTGCCTTGGCGGCCTGCACACTTTGTTCGGATATCGGTTCAAAAAATAAAATGATTTCATCTTCAAAACTGTAATCTTCGATGTAAGCCGTTTTTAGAAAAATTTCTCCCATAGGATGATTGACTTTACCCGGCGGTTTTAGTGCCGATGAGTAGCAGGTGTTGCACACGTTCCGGGTGCGTAAATGTTGTATAAATCGCCGGGTGCAACAATGGAGATAGGGTGGCAGGGTTTGTAGAATTCCCCGTAAATTAGAGGAATAACGATACAGCCAAACATATGCGCACAGAGAAAGAAAAAATGCTGGCCGGTGAATTATACAATGCCGGATCTCCCGAATTACAGGCCGATGCCGCCGAGATTACACGCTGGATGGCGCGTTACAACCAATCGCAACCTGAAGAGCGGCCTATGTTGCTTACGCAGACCTTTGCGTCGCTTGGCGAGAATGTAAATATTCGTCCGCCTTTTTACTGCGATTACGGGTATAACATTACGCTGGGTAATGGCGTATTCATGAATTTCAATTGTATTATCCTCGGATGTAAACCCCGTGCACATCGGCGACTTTACGCAGATTGGTCCGGGCGTACAAATATTAACCGCCGATCATCCGCGCGATCCGGAACTGCGTAAGGCGGGACTGGAATCGGGCCGGCCGGTATATATTGGTAAAAACGTGTGGATTGGCGGTGGTGCGCTGATTTTGCCGGGTGTAACCGTGGGCGATGATGCGATTATCGGCGCGGGTAGTGTGGTGACGAAAGACGTTCCGCCGGGCGCCACGGTGGTGGGCAACCCGGCGAAAGTGCTCGCTAAAAAATAACTATTCTCCTTCTAAAGACTTGCGGGCTTCCATGAGGAGTCCGTAAGCTTCTTCTACCGGTATTTTTTTCCGGGAAAGCGAATTAATATCTGCACCTTCCTGCGTCCACAGGAAAGGATAAAACTGAATGACTTCGTTGCCGTTTAATACCCCTGTTTCCTTTTCCCATCCTTTCCAGCGGAAGTTGCCGTAAAACTCTTCCAGGTCGCCATAAAAGCAGAAGTGCAGGAACTCGCTGTAATTGAGTTCTGTTTCTTCCCACTCGAGTGTATCGGGGGCGAGGTAGTACAGGTTGCCAGTATCTTCGCCGAAAGCCCCGCCGTTAATGGCCCAGAAGCCGCCTACGGCATCATCTGCCACGAGCAGGAAGGTAGGCGCATCGCCTGGTTTTTCATAAGACTTATGCAGGTTCCATTGCGGCAGGCTGCGGTTGATCATGGTGCTGCCGGAACCGAGGATGCGGAGCCAGCCATGATCAACAAGAATACCGCCGGTGGCGTGTATAATAGCGCCCATGGGAGAGCGGGTTGTTACCTGGGTTTCGTACAGCGCGGCATCTGCCTTTGCGGGGTCGCAGGGGAGGATGTCGAGCTGGTTGGTCGCCTCATCGATCCACTCGAGTACGAGCGACCAGGCGGGTTCTTTCGTATCTATCAGTTCATTCACTGGTTTCATACTGTAAAGTAAAGATTTCGTTTCCAATGTGCATAAAATTACTTTGGCTCTGCTAAATATTTTAGTATTTTTGCTAAATAAATAAGCAATACTATAAAAGACACTTGTGATGCCCGCAACGAAAGCAGAGATCATCGCCCGTTTGCAACAGGACATACTGCCTTTGCAGGGGTTCAGGCCGAAATTAAGCAGTCCGGCTGTGGACCTTGCTTTGGGCCCGATGAAGCAGGCGTTTCCCAATGCGGTATTCCCGTTGGGTGTGGTGCATGAATTCATCTGCAAAGGCATAGAAGAAGAGGCGGCGACGGATGGTTTCATTGCGGGCATTTTATCCGGTTTGATGCGGAAAGGTGGTGTTGTATTGTGGATAGGGGCGTACAAAATGTTGTATCCGCCGGCCTTGAAGGCATATGGCATTCCGCCCGATAAAATCATTTTTATAGATGCGCAACAGGAGATGGAATTGATGTGGGTAATGGAAGAAGCGTTGCGCTGCGAAGGATTGGCAGCGGTGATCGGCGAGTTGCGGGAACTGAGTTTTACGGCATCGCGAAGATTGCAGCTGGCGGTGGAGCAGAGTAAAGTAACGGGATTTATCATCAGGCGCGATCCGCGTTCGGTGGGCACTACTGCCTGTGTAACGCGGTGGCGGATAAGTCCGCTACCGAGCGCATTACCGGAAGGTATGCCCGGTGTGGGGCATCCGTGTTGGAAGGTAAGTTTGCTGAAGGTGCGGAATGGCCGGCCGGGTGTGTGGGATATGGAGTGGTCGGCTGGAAGGTTCAGGCATCTGCCGGCAGCGAAAACTTCGCCACGGGAGGTGCAAAAACAAGCGGGATAACATGCCGAAGCGTTTTGTATCGATATGGTTCCGTTACCTGAAAACAGACTGGTTTACCCTGAGACAACCGCGATTAAAAGACCTCGCGTTTGTGTTGGCGACCCCGGAACATGGTCGTATGGTGATTACCGCGGCGAATGCATTGGCGGAGGCAGAAGGGGTGTATGTGGGTATGGTAGTGGCCGATGCCCGGGCCTTATTGCCGGCACTGGAGGTGCTGGACGATAAACCGGGCTTAAGCGATAAACTGTTGCGGGGCATTGGTGAATGGTGCATCCGTTACACGCCGGTGGCGGCAGTGGATGCGCCGGACGGATTATTACTGGACGCCAGCGGTTGCACGCACTTGTGGAGGGGCGAACGGCCTTACCTAACGGATATTCTTACACGCCTTAGCCAGAAGGGCTACCAATTGCGGGTGGCCATGGCGGATACTGCCGGTGCTGCCTGGGCCGTGGCGCGGTATGGCGAGGAAGCGGCCATCGTGAAAAGCGGCGAACAGCTGGCGGCATTACTGCCCTTACCACCGGCAGCCCTGCGGCTGGAACCAGCAGCAGCAGAAAGATTGCTGAAGCTGGGCCTGAGAGAAGTGCGGATGTTCGTGGGCATGCCGCGACAGGCACTACGCAAACGTTTCGGGGCGTCGTTTTTATTGCGGCTGGACCAGGCGATGGGCGCCGAAGCGGAATTGCTCGTGCCGGTAATACCGCCTGCCCTGTACGAAGAGCGCCTGCCTTGCCTGGAGCCCGTAGTGTCGGCAACAGGCATTGCCATAGCACTGGAGCAGTTGCTGCAGGCTTTATGCGAACGGTTGAAGCAGGAGCAAAAGGGGCTGCGCATCGGGCAGCTAAAGGCGTATTGTGTGGATGGCAGGGTAGAAACGATTGGCATACAAACCAACCGGCCATCGCATCACGTAAAACATCTCCTTAAACTCTTTGATCATAAAATTGCAACGATTCGTCCCGACCTGGGCATTGAGCTGTTTGTGCTGGAAGCTTCTAAAGTAGAGGAGCAGGAACATGTACAGGAAACGATGTGGGAGCGGGAAGGCGGGCTCGATGATACGGGGTTGTCGGAGTTGCTCGACCGGGTGGCAGGACGGATAGGCGAACGACATATTTTGCGGTACTGGCCGGACGAGCATTACTGGCCCGAACGGTCTCTCAAATCCGCCGATTCTTTTCACCAAACACCACCCTCCGCCTGGCGGCTCGACAGGCCCCGGCCTTTACAGTTGTTAGCCAGGCCCGAGCCGATAGAAGTAGCCGCCCCGATTCCCGATTACCCACCGATGAACTTTCGCTATAAAGGCATATTACACCGCGTGGTAAAAGCTGATGGCCCGGAGCGTATAGAGCAGGAGTGGTGGTTGCAGGATGGGCAACACCGCGACTATTACACGGTGGAGGATGAAAATGGCGCAAGGTATTGGGTGTTCCGTTTAGGACACTACGATGCAGAGCGCACCTATAAATGGTTTGTGCACGGTTTTTTTGCGTAGGGTATGGGGTATATAGAATTACAGGTGACATCGAACTTCAGTTTTTTGCGGGGTGCGTCGCATCCGCAGGAGCTGGTGGCGCAGGCGAAGGCCCTGGGCTATCCGGCCATTGCCATAACAGATCGTAATACACTGGCGGGAATTGTTCGTGCTTATGCCGAAACGATAAAGAAAGTACGGGGAGAAGATGGCGAAGAAATCGAAAGCGCGGGTCCGCGGGTGCGTTTGATCGTCGGCTGCCGCCTCGACTTACAAGATGGTCCCAGTTTGTTAGCCTATCCCACTAATCTTGCAGCTTATTCACGACTATGCAGGCTTTTGTCTACCGGCAACCTGCGGGCGGATAAAGGCGACTGCCACTTGTATAAAAAAGACGTGTACGAATACGCGGAAGGCATGAAGTTTATCGCGATTCCCCGCCCACATTGACCGAAGACTTCAGCTTTGAAGAAGATTTTCGCAGGTCGCTGCGGGAGTACAAGCAGCATTTGGGCACTCATTTATACCTCGCCGCCACCCGTTACTACCAGGGCGATGATAACAAGTATCTTTATGCCTTATCGCGTTTGCAGGTACCCTTAGTAGTAACGAACGATGTACACTATCATCACCCGGAGCGGCGCGAGTTGCAGGATGTGGTTACCTGTGTACGCGAGAAATGCACGATCTACAATGCCGGTTACCGCCTGCATCCCAATGCCGAACGTTACCTCAAACCCATCCCGGAAATGCAGCGCCTTTTCCGTCATTACCAGACGCGCTGGAAAGAACGCAGGAGATTGCGGACGCCTGCCAGTTTTGCCTGTCCCAACTCAAATATGAATATCCGGAAGAGATTACTACCGAAGGTCGAACACCGCAGGAAGAACTGGAATACCAGTCCTGGGAAGGCGCGCATCGTCACTTTGGAAAGGAAATACCGGAGAAGGTAACGAAGGCAATTTTGCACGAGCTGAAGTTCATAGACGAAATGAATTATGCCTCTTATTTTCTCACTGTATACGATATTGTAAAGTTCGCGCGGGAGCAGGGCATTCTTTGCCAGGGCCGCGGCTCTGCTGCCAACTCCACCATTTGTTTTTGTTTGGGCATTACGTCTGTAGATCCCACACAGATAGACCTGTTGTTCGAGCGGTTCATTTCCTCTGCCCGCAACGAGCCACCCGATATTGATGTGGATTTTGAGCACGAACGCCGCGAAGAAGTGATCCAGTACATCTACCGGAAATACGGCCGCGATCGCGCCGCCATTGTGGCCACGGTCACGCAGCAACACCAGAAAGGCGCACTGCGTGATGTAGCGAAAGCCATGGGACTGACGGTTGATACGATTAACCGTTTATCCTCCAGCATCTGGGAATACGCGGCAACGCGGTTTGAAGAGAAACAACTCACCGAACAGGGCCTGGATCCCGGCGATATACACCTCATGAAAGTGCTGGACCTCACCAGCCAGTTTATCGGCTTTCCCAGGCAGTTGGGACAGCACACCGGCGGATTCGTGATCACCCGCGGTAAACTGGTAGACCTGTGCCCCGTTCTGAACGCCCGTATGGAAGACCGTACCTGTATCGAATGGAACAAAGACGATATCGATGTCCTCGGCTTCATGAAGATCGATGTGCTGGCGCTTGGCATGCTCACCTGTATCCGCAAAGCCTTTGACCTGGGTAAACAGCACCACCGTAAAACATGGACGCTGGCTGGCTTTAAAAACAACGACGATGAGGTGTACGAAATGATAACCCGTGCAGATACCATCGGTGTATTCCAGATCGAAAGCCGCGCGCAACAATCGATGTTACCGCGATTAAGGCCCAAAGTGTTTTATGATCTCGTGATAGAGGTCGCGATCGTGCGGCCCGGCCCCATACAGGGCGACATGGTGCATCCTTATTTGCGGCGGCGTAATAAGGAGGAAAAGGTGGAATACCCATCAGATGAGTTAAGGGAGATCCTGAACAAAACATTGGGCGTTCCCCTGTTCCAGAACAGGCAATGAAAATCGCGATACAGGCCGCAAAGTTCAAACCTTACGAAGCAGATGAGTTGCGCAGAAGCATGGCGACTTTTAAAGCAAAAGGCGTGGTCGCCAAATTAAGGGATAAGCTGATTGATGGTATGACCGCCAACGGTTATACACAGGCATTTGCAGAACGCATCTTTAAACAACTCGAAGGCTTCGGCAGTTATGGCTTCCCCGAAAGTCACGCCGCCAGCTTCGCCCTGCTGGTGTATATATCCTCCTGGATCAAATGTCATTACCCGGATGTATTTGCCTGTTCACTGCTGAACAGCATGCCTATGGGTTTTTATCAACCCGCACAGATCATTACCGATGCCCAGGCATGGTGTGGAAGTGCGCGAGGCCGACATTAATTATTCAGGTTGGGATAACACGCTGGAACCCATGCACGGCCGTTACTTCGCATTACGGTTGGGACTGCGGCAGATCAAAGGCATGAAGCAGGAAGATGCGGATTATCTCGTGGCGCATCGCGGAGAAGGTTACGCAAATGTGAATGCGCTGCGTGATGCAGGCATCCCAGATGCAGTACTGGAACGACTGGCGGATGCCGATGCATTCCGTTCCATCGGACACGATCGGCGCCAGGCCTTGTGGGAAGTGTCTGTCCGGGAGGGCCGTCCTAACGGCATGTTTACCGGGCAGCAACAGGTAGAGCAGCAAATATCGCTGCCTGCTATGCGCTTATCCGAACATGTGGTACAGGATTATGCCACCGCTTCCTTATCACTGAAAGCGCACCCTGTTAGTTTTGTCCGCGAGAAATTAGCCCAGCTGCACATCACACCTGCCCGTGACCTGGCACTGAAAAAAGATGGTATTCCCATTAAAGTAGCCGGATTAATATTAGTAAGGCAACGCCCCGGCACAGCAAGTGGTATCTGTTTCATTACCCTCGAAGATGAAACCGGGACGGCGAACCTGGTGGTGTTCGAAAATCTCTTCGCTAAATACCGCAAAGAGATCATTCAATCCAAACTGCTGATGGTAGAAGGCAAGTTGCAACGCGAAGGAGAGGTGATTCATGTGGTGGTGCAGCGTTGTTATAACATTTCCCGCCTGCTGAAGCAATTAACGGATACGCCGGTGGACGAGCCACCATTGCTGACGTTATCACGGGCGGATGAAAAAGATGGGCCGGATATTGTGTTGCCGCAGGCGAGGAATTTCAGGTAAGGGGGAAAAGAAAAGCCCTCTCCGAAGAGAAGGCCCCTAGTTAGTGAAAGGTATGGTTGGTATATCGATTATTTCTTTCCCTCCAACGCCCTGCTGATACGTTTCTCCATATCCTGCAAATGCGCTTTCGATACACCCGTCTGTGCCGGGATAGCCCGCAGGATATCCTGACGCAGGGCCGTGAGGTGCACGCGTGTAAGGCTCGATACGTCATTCGACACTGGGTCCGGATTTACATAAAAGATGGTGCCGTTACCATTATTGCGACCAACGATCTCATTCATCTGTATAAATGCTTTAAATGAATTTTCGAGGTACATCTTCTGCAGGTTGCGGCGAACGATGTCGATGGGTTTGTTGGAATAGAGTTCAGTCCACACACTTTGTTTCAGGTCTTCCATGAACTCGGTAGCGGTGTACGTTTTGCGGCCCCTGTTCATTTCTTCGGCTTTGATGAGTGTCATCAGGGTGCCGGAGCCTTGTAAGCGCATGAGTGCCGCGGAATGGGCGGAGTTGAGGTACAAAATAGGATCGGTGCCGGTGAGGGCGGTGATCGTATCATTGAACACCCAACGCTGTGTCGTGAACAGGTAATCGTTCAGGAACTTCATCGCTTCTTTTTGCCGCTGGTACTCTACCGGCATATGTAACACCGGGTTGCTCCACGCTGCGGATAGTGCGGTATTCGCCACCCACGCTTTTCAATACCTGTACCGTGTACAGGCGGTATTGTTTCAACAGTTCCTCGTACATCACCTTCAAGCCGTTGTAGCCTTCATTGGGCTCACGGGTCCAGGTTTTCAGTTGCGGGAGAATGCGTTGCAGGTTTTTGATGCCGTATTTGCCGGCCAAGGCGGCGTTGTCGCCCAGGTCTTCACTCTGGTCACGGGGATCGGCGCTGTTGAATTCGTTGCCGAAGTACAGGCGTTTATTGGCGGCCAGGCTGTCTACGATCAACTTATTCAAATAGTTTACTTCTGATTTTGCGGTGGTGAACTGCGGATACCAGCGGTAACCGAATTCAATGGCCCAGGTATCGTATTCGCCGATGCGCGGGAAAATACCCTCCCTGCCAATATGATCCTCCGGCTGCGCTACATAGTTGAAACGGGCGTAATCCATGATGGAAGGGGTGTGGCCATGTGCTTCCACGTACGCTTTGTTACGCAGTTTTTCCACCGGGATAGTGGAGCTGGAACCGAAGTTGTGCGCCAGTCCCAGGGTGTGGCCCACTTCGTGCGAAGACACAAAACGGATCAGTTGTCCCATCAGTTCCTCATCAAATTCCAGTTTGCGTGCACCGGGATCAATGGCGCCGGCCTGTATCATATACCAGTTGTGCACCAGCTGCATAATGTTGTGGTACCAATTTACGTGCGTTTCAATGATCTCACCGCTGCGGGGATCGTGTACGTGGGGACCGCTGGCATTGGCTACGGCAGAAGGTTTGTATACGATCACGTTGTGGCGTGCATCTTCGATGCTCCAGGTAGAATCGTTCTCCGGTGCGGGTAATGCTTTAATCGCGTTCTTGAAACCCGCCTGTTCAAAGGCTTTCTGCCAGTCGTTTACTCCGGCAATCAGGTACGGTACCCATTTTTTCGGAGTAGCCGGATCAATGTAATAGATAATAATCGGTTTTCGGCTCTACGAGTTCGCCGCGTTTGTATTTTTCAATGTCTTCGTCTTTCGGCTCCGTGGCGCCAGCGGGTAATGAGGTATTGCTCTTTTACGCCTTGTGGATCGGCATCAAAGTCAACATAGCCCCTTGCAAAGAAGCCTACGCGTGCATCGTAATACCGCGGCTGCATAGGCACGGCCGGAAGCAGTACCATAGAGCTGTTCAGCTCATACGTGTCCGGGATGGTCGATGCTGCGGCGGCGCCGGATTTCAGGTAGGTGCGAACCGTGCGGATCTCGATGTTCATCGGGAACGCCTTGATCGAGGAAATGTAGGAACGGTCTGCCTGAATGGCGCCGATGCTCAGTACGGATTTCATCTGGCTGGAAAAATAGAAGATCTCATTTTCCGTACTCAGGTAATCCGTTACGTCGATCACGCTGCTCTTTGATTCTTTGTTGTACGCTTTCACCGGGAAGGCCGCGGCAATCGGTTCAAAGTTAGAGTTGAGTACAGAACGGTAAAGACCATTTGGTGTGCTATCCGCCGAGCGCTCGTTAAAGCGCATCAGTTTCATAAACACTTTATCATCCGGTCCTTTCTCAAAGCGGATCACGTTTTCGGCAATCTGGTCGCCGGCGTAATTGCTCATTTGCGGTCTGAGCCCCGCCGCTGCGCGGGCAATACGGTTTACCACCAGGATAGCGCGGTTGTGCAGACTGTCAGGAATTTCAAAGTAGTAGCGGTTATTCAGCTGGTGTACTTTGAACATGCCCGCGTAAGTTCTGGCTTTCGCGGTTATTACCTGCCCATAGGGTTTGATGGCGGAAGGAAGGGTATCTGTTTTCCTGGACGCGCTATCGGCCGGTGTGTTCGTTTTTGCCCGTAAGCGGCGGCGGAAAGGCCCAGCAGCGCAAATAAGGCGAAGTTGAGTTTAAGCATGGTTTATTTGAGTATTTCTTCAAGTTTTTTCACAAGTTGTTCGCCGCGCAGGTCTTTTGCTACAATCTTTCCCTGCGGGTCCAGCAGGAAGTTCTGCGGGATCGAGCGTACCATGTACAGCTTTGCCACGGCATTGTCCCAGTACTGCAGGTCGGATACGTGCTGCCAGCTGAGCTGGTCCTGGTAAATGGCTTTCAGCCAGGCGTCGCGTTTGCCCGGCTGGTCCAGGGATACGGAGAGTATATCAAACTTCTTTTCTTTAAACTGATGATAAGCCGCTACGACTACCGGGTTTTCCTCGCGGCACGGGCCGCACCAGCTGGCCCAGAAATCGATGAGCACATACTTGCCCCTGTAATCTTTTAGCTGCACGGCTTTGCCGGAGGTGTCATTCGCGGTAAAGCCGGGCGCGATGGCGCCCAGTCGTACCGTCATATACCCGTCGATCGTTTTCTTCAGTTTTTGTCCTGCTGCACTTTCACGTACCGGTTTTTTCAGGTTGCGGAACATTCGTTCGTACACGGAAATGTCGTCCGGAATAGGGCCGATGGCGTCTTTCAACGCGTCGAGGCTGGCGTAGTAGCCGGGATGTTGTTTGATGAACACCAGTTCCTGTGCTTTACGCTCCTGCTTCAACAGGCGCATCTCGTAACGGTATACCGCCAGCCCGATGGTATCGTATTTCACTTTTACCTGCTGTGCGCTCAGCCAGTCCTGCTGCCGCTTTTCCAGTTTGGCATCAATGACGGAGAGGTACTGTTTTAATTCAGCCTGCTGTGCGGCTACGAGCGCCGTATCGGTTTGTGCGTGGAGGGCAAGACTGCTGCATGTGCAGGCGAGGCCCAGTAGTACGTGTTTCAACATAAAAAGAAAAGATTTAGACACAAGACCGCCCGGCCGCCTGCAAACAGGCGGCTTAGGGACGATCTTCGTGCATGATGATGTGCTTAAAAAGTGCGGCTGCCCATACCTTGTTCCATATAGGTCACATTGCTCACGCGCCCTTCGCCCTCAAACCTGGGCGCCGTTTGCGGTTCAATGTTGCCGGTGGAGCTGATGTTATGCAGCCATACCTTGTAGCGCCCGTTGGCGTAGGTGGCGATGGCCATATAATTCAGCGTATTCACGACCGACGCGGAAGCCGGTTGCGGATATTTGATGTGCTGCATGCAGGTCACCGTTTCGCCTGCTGGAATCGTGATCTGCAATGTTTCTGCGGCCGTGGCCACATCCGTGCGGTAAATGCTGTTGCCCACTACATAGTATACATAGTCGCCATCGTAGTTACCCGCTACCAGGCTCGACTGCATCAGCCCGTGCGTGGCGGTCAGTGTTTGCTGGCTCATGATCAGCGGAGAGGAGAAGCCTGCGAGGAAGCCATACTGTCCGTTCAGTTTCATCAAACTACCCGAGCCATCTGCTTTGCGGAACAGGGCCATCACGATACTGCGGCCGCCGGCATATCCGCCTACCCAGGTCATTTCGGCATTCATGTTTTTTAACTCCGGCGCATTGGTACCCAGTGGTGCATAATTAGCGCCGTTGAAGCATAATACAGATTTTGAGTTGAGGTCAAACCCCACGTCCTGCGCAGCTACACCGGCTACCGACGATATTTTATAGGTAGATGGTGCAAAGTTGGCGAACAGGGCGCCCTTGTTCAGCGAGTATACCTTGTTGTCGTTGATCAGCGTCACGAAGTTGGTCTGCATCGGCTGAAACGCGTTCTGCAACTTGCGTGTTTCCGGTTTGGTAAAAACATGTCGTCGAACGAATTCACGACCAGGCCATTGTCTACCCGGCAAATCAGCGCGTCTTTCTCCGATAAGACCAGCAATGCGCCGAATAAGTCGGTGGAGGCAAGCGACGTTTTGTGCGATGGCATGAATACCGCTTTCACGGCTTTGCCTTCCATCGTGCGGCCTTTGTTGAAGTACGAAATGAAGTTGTTGATCCGGCCGCTGGCGTGAATAAAATCGAATTCCGTATTAACGCCGTCGTCTTTCAGCAGGTACCATCCGTTCATGGTTCTCGTGGCTACCGCAAGATTAGCCGTGAGCATTTTGACCACGCCGGTAGCTTTGTGTTTTACATTAAACACAAGGTGGTAAGTGCCGGGATTCATGAGCACCTCGAAATCCGGTCTTTGCTCCGTGCGATGGTATCGCCGGTAGGTATTTTCCCGGTTCCCTGCACGAAGTTGGTGGAGAAGGTGGTCCAGTAGTAATCGTACAGGGCTTCGTTAGCTACCTGTGGTTTGATGCGCAGCGTGTCCTGGTAGGTGTATACGGAATAGCTGACATTAAAGTTAGCTACCTCAACGGCCGGCAGCGGATGGTCTGCGCCGGTGCTGTCATCTTTGCTGCATGCTGCCAGCAACAGCAGGCTGGCGGCGATGGTATATATTTTTTTCATGTTGATGCAGATGTTTGGTTAGAAACTGATGGCAGGACTGGTAGCCGAACTGGTTTCGCGGATAGGCGCTTTGCCGCTCGCTACGTTAGCCGGATTTTCGTTGAACTGCTTCAATGCGTCTTTCATATAGTTGCTGTAATGCGTGAGCGCACCGGCCTGCCGGGCCGCTTGTACCACCAAGCCTGGTCAATGTTCGTTTTCAGCACATCGATCATAAACTGGTGTTTGCCTACGCTGTACTTACCAAAGGTGATGAACGCGGGAGCGGTGGTGTTGTCTACCGCCCATGCGGCAAAGCGTTCCAGCCGGTCGGAAAACTGGATGGTACGTGCCCGGCCTTTGCTTTCACCCAGCCCGAATTGTTCATTGGCGACCAGCTGTACGCGCAGCCGGTAACTATTGTCGGCCAGGCTGGCGTCGCGCAGCAGTACCACGGGGATGCTGTCTGTCGCCTTGTTGGCATGAATGACCATGACTGCCGCCATCGCCGGATCGTCGAAGGCTACGTAGTGTACACCGGGTTTAGCAGTGAAGGGTTTTGCAGTATACACGGTGTCTTTGATCGCATTGGTTACGGGATCGCGTACCACCGTGTAGTCGTATTCCTGTACCTGCTCCAGTTTTACCGGGCGGTCGTAGTTCGTAATGCCGCCGATCGTGTTTACCGCGATTTTTACGGTATCTCTGACGATATTGGCATTTGCGTATACAAAAGTGAAGCCCAGTGCCGTAGTATCCGGCAGCTGTACGCGGTAGATATCGTTGTACAGCAGGCCCTCCGTTTGTTTGCAGGACACGGCCATGGTCAGCGCTATCGATATATAAAAAATCAATTTTTTCATCGGTAATTAGTTATTGTGATAATTGATTTCACGATCGGGTTTCGGAACGAGGTAACGGGCGGCGGTGGCGCTATAGTAGGTATAGGTCCAGCTGGCCGGCAGTGTGGTGACGTTAAATCGTTTGTAGGTATAAAAGGTTTGTCCTTCCGCATAAAACTCGCGCACATATTCGCGGATGATTTTGTTCTTGCGGTCGTTTTCCCACCCGGTGGTGCTGAAGCCGGTCGTAAAAGGAACGCCTTTCTGCGCCGCGAAGGCGCGGTACCAGGTTTCGGCCTCTTCTTTTGTTTTGGCCGCTTCGGTAAGCACCAGGTACATTTCGCTTAAACGCAGCAAGGGTACCTGCAGCACGCGCTGGTTTTCGTTCGGGCGCTGGATGTACTTCTTGTACGCCACGTAGTTCGTCATATTCGCCGTGGTTTTGTACGCCCACATGCCGAGCCATCTTACATCAGAACCGCGTTCACTTACCGGGAACAGGTTGTTGAGGTAATAATAGCCATCGGTCACGTTCAGGTCGTAGCGCATCAGGCTGCCCGTTTCGCCAAAGGCGCCATTCGCCACATCGTTCAGGTTGTAGATGTGCAGTGCCGCAATGTGTTCCGGCGACATGGTAAAATCCCCCGATGCACGGTCGCTTTCTCTGCCCAAACGAAATGTAGGCTGGCCGGTACGGTCTTTTGCATCGATCACCATCTGCGCATATTTGGCAGCATTGGCGCGGTTGCCTTCGTCTGTAAGCCCCATCCAGGTATACACGCGGGCTTTGAGGGCCAGTGCGGAATAGTAGTTGAAACGGATCTGGCGGTACATGTAGAAGTCATCGTCCAATACCGGTGGCAGCGAGCTGCTGGCAGGCGGATTCAGTTCTGTTAAAGAATACTTTGTCAGCGGATCGGTGGTTTTCAGCAGTGCTTCCGCTGCATCGAGGTCAGCGATCACTTCCAGCACAAATTGCTGAAAGGTAACAGGCTCCACGATCTGCGACGATACGGCTTTAACATAAGGTAGTACCGCCGTAGTGCCGGGCGCACCTGGCAACGGACCATACATGCGCAGCGCATCGAAATGTGCAAAGGCGCGCAGGATGAGCGCTTCCCCTTTGATCAGCGCATAGTTGTTATCGGTGAAAATGGATTGCTTCGCATCGATTTTTTCGAGGATGCTGTTCGCGTCGGCTACTATTTTGTACAGCTGCTCATAACTGCCATCCAGCCAGCCACGCACGGTGGCATCGGTATAGTTGGCGTTGGCGA
The DNA here is from genome assembly GCF_023156195.1 of Chitinophaga sedimenti. Classification (GTDB taxonomy): domain Bacteria; phylum Bacteroidota; class Bacteroidia; order Chitinophagales; family Chitinophagaceae; genus Chitinophaga; species Chitinophaga sedimenti. The sequence continues at coordinate 2,700,577 of NZ_JAKUKA010000001.1, read as the reverse complement.
GGTTCATCAGCGGCACGTTGGACGAAGAGGCTACTTCCCAGTTGCGGGCCATGTATTCGATGTTACCCCACATGAGCGAATTGCCATAGGCCTTATTGTCTTTCAGGTGTATATAAGCACCGGTAAGCGCATCGCGAAAGCCCTTCTGGGTCTGGAACAGCTCGTCCTTGGTCGTTTGCGCCACAGGCTTCACGTCCAGCCACTTGTTGCAGCCGCTGCCCGTAAGGGCTCCGATTAATATGGTAGATAAAAATATTTTCTTCATGTTGATGTCTGATTAAAAAATGGCAAATACCGGAAGGATACCTGGCGGGTGAACGGGTAGTCGAGCCCACGTTCCTGCCGTACGCTGGAAACATAAAACAGCTCGCCGCTATTGGCCGTGACGGTCAGCGACTTCATCCCGATATACTTTAACCAGGGACGGTTGTTCATTTCGTACGATATGTTGATGTTCTGGCAGGTAAGCGTTCTTTCGTCCTGCACAAAGCGGGAGGAAGGATAGGAACTCACTACTTCGTTGATGCCGCGGAAGAAGGTTTTATCGCCCGGCTGTTTCCAGCGGTCGTAAAACACGCGCGCATCCACGTTCATCAGTTTATCTGCATTCTCCACTTTATCGATCAGCGTCTGGTTGTACAGCTGTCCGCCGAAACGGTAGCCGAACGAGGCGTTGGCGGACAGATAGCCGTAACGGAACAACGTACTGAAGTTGCCACGGTATTTAGGCTGCCCGATACCCGCGGCGATCCTGTCTGCCGGGTTCCACTGGTACGTTACCTCACCGTTTTTATCCGGAAACAGTTCTTTACCCGTGCTGGGGTCAATGCCCAGCGAACGCACGGCGTAAATCGTATTCTGAGAGGCGCCTTCGCGGATGATCCGGTTCGGCGAGTTACCGTTCGTGAGCAGTGCGAGTTTGTCGTTCGCCGCTTTCATGGCCTGCGAGAGCTGTACGATTTTGTCTTCATTGTAAGCAATGTTGCCCGTCACCGACCAGTTAATACGTTTCTGGTTGTTGCGGATGATCATCACGCTCGCCATCATCTCCCAGCCATGCTGGTCCAGTTTGCCGATGTTTTCTACATAACTGGAGAATCCGTTGGCGTAAGGCAGTTCCAGCGACGACAGCAGGTTAGAGGTTTTCTCGCGGTAGATATCCGCCTGTAAAATGATCCTGCCATTCAGCCACTCCGTTTCCGCGCCCAGGTTGTATTTACCTGTTTTCTGCCATTGCAGGGTGGGATTGCCCAGCGTGGTTTGCGTGGCGCCCAGCCAGTTTTTATAGTGATCATTTACAATGTAGGAGTAAGTGGCCAGCGCCTGGTAAGCGGAGAACGCCTGGTTGCCCGTCACACCATAAGAAGCGCGTACTTTCAGGCGATTGATCACATGCTGGATCGGTTTCATGAACGATTCGTAGTGCATGTTCCAACCCACGCCGGTAGCCCAGAAGGGTGCAAACCTTTTGTTCAGGCCAAACTGCGAAGCACCATCAAGGCGGTAAGCAAAGTCGGCGAAGTAACGTTCATCGTAAATGTAGTTGGCATTGGCTACCACACCTACTCTGCGCGTAGTGGCTTCCCTGCCTTCCGGTTTGCCGCTGGGCACATATTGTAATGCCATGCCGAGGAAGTCGATGCTTTCATCCGGGAAACCTTCTGCTTTAAACCGGTACTCCTGGCCTTTGTCTTCATTCAGGTCGATGGATGCGCCCAGGGTGATAGCATGTTGTGCCACCTTTTTGAAGTAGTTGGCGGTGAGGTTGGCAGTGTAGCTGGATTGTGCACCGCTCGCATATTCGTAGGTGCCTTTCCGCATGATATCTGCCGAGCTGTATCCCGCAAAAGTAGAGTGGGAGGCTGGCTTAAAGATATCTGCAGTATTGTTCTGCGTCATGATACCCAGGCCGCCGCGCAGCATCAGGCCGCTAACCGGCGTCCATTCTATCTGGAAGTTATTGTTGATCGAATTGTAAGCGGTACGGTCAAAGGTGTTGAGCGTAGCGTCGAACATAGGGTTCGGATAGGGTGAGTTGCCATACTTACTGGTTTGCGACCAGTAATCCCAGTTATACGGCGAAAAGTTTTTACGATGTTGCCGTTCCTGTCGTAAGGCGTCCAGTAAGGATTTAATTTCACATAGTCGGAAAAAGAACCCCAGGGCGACTGATGACCTTTCATGTTACCGATCATCAGCACGTTGCGGAAGTTCAGTTTACTCATGCGGTAAGCGATGTCCATGGTGGCATTCAGCGTTTCGCGTTTAGAGCCTTTCATCACACCGTTGATACGGTTGTACTGACCTTCCAGCGCGTAACGGAAAGCGTTTTCGCCGCCTTCGAGACGCAGGGCGTGGTTCTGGTCTACCTGGGTGCGTAAAGGTTTCGCCATCCAGTCGGTATTAACGCCGCTTTCTACTGCTTCTTTTATCTGGTTATAATATTGTTGCAGGCCGATGTTGGCGGCTGCTTCTTTGGTGCTGCTGGCGTAATAGCCGGAAAGACGCTCCAGTTCAAGTTTGTCGCGGGCGTTCAACAATTCGTAGCTGCTCAGGTCGGGCATGCTCAGGTTAAGACCGCCGTGGTAGTTGAGGCGCAGTTTGCCGCCAGCCGGTGCTTTGGTGGTAATAACAACTACCCCGTTCGCACCGCGTGAGCCGTATAATGCAGTGGCAGAGCCATCTTTTAATAATGTGATCGATTCGATTTCGCTGTTGTTCAGGTCCATCATCCTTTGCATGGTGGTCGGAAAACCATCCAGGATAATGAGTGGTGTGTTGAGGGCAGCGGATGTATTGTCCTGCAGCTGATCGATGTTGGGCAGGTTTCTGGTACCGCGCAGCTGTATGTCAGGTACCTGGTTAGGGTCCGCACCGGCCAGGTTGTTCGGCATGATATAAAACGAAGGGTCGATGTTGCCGATGGTCACAAAGATATTACGACCCTGGAAGCGTTGCAGCTCTTTGGCCGTAATCACTTTGGCGGCGCCGGTATAACTCTCCTTCGATTTGTTGAAGATGCCCGTTACCACCACATTGCCAACGGTCGATATGGCCGGGGCCATCGTGATGGTAATGGCGCGTTTGTTATCGCGTACGGTATGGTACACCGGGCGATAGCCCACGTACGTAATGGCAAGCACGTCGCCAGGCTCCGCATCGATCTGGAACTGGCCCTGTGCATCGGTGGATACGCTGGTCGATTTTCCCTGCACGCGTACAGAAGCGCCGGGCATGGGAGCACCGTCGGTACTGTCGACCACGCGGCCATTAATGGCTTTGAATACAGCACTGTTCACATCGACGCGCGGCGTGCCGGCTGGTCGTGGTGAGAGCACGATCGTTTTTGTGTTTTCCTTGATCTCGAATTTGAAAGGCTGGTCTTTCGAAATCAGTTCCAGTACTTCGTTCAGCGATACACCGCGTGCGTCGAGTGTAACGCGGCGGGCATCGGCCAGCATTTCCTGGTTGTAGAAAGTAACGTACCCGGTTTGCTGTTTAATGGTCTGGAAAATCTTTTTCACTGGCATGTTATTTCCCGATAGAGAAACTGTTTGCGCGACCACAGCTGCCTGCACCTGCATAAGTGCGGCGATTAAAAGAACAATTGTCAGTTTCATTGCAAGAACAATTGATGCTGCATGGCGGCGATGGCGGCGTCTATTGCATATGGCCACCGCGGACAGCGATTTGGTTGATAGGCTCCCCGCCGTGTGCTGCCGCAAAGGCATGGCAGTCACGCACGGCTTGGGATAAGCTGTAAAATCCATAACTTACGTCTGGTTTGGGTTGATAAATAAGCGGTTATTCTCGAACGAAAAATTGTTTACGGGTTCGGCCCTGCCATCCGCCGGGAGTGTTGCAAGCGCTTCCGGCTTCTTTTTTGAGCTTCCCGGTAGTTGTTACGTTTCCATGTAAAGCTGTTTATTGTATACGATTTAAATTGGCATTGGTTGATTATGGCATTACGACCAGCCTGCGGCCTTCTTCCAGCCGGAAATGTACGTTTGATCCCTGCAGGATCTGTAATACCTCCTGTAAACTGTTCTGCTTATTGATTTCTCCACCGAAACGCGCGGCAGGTACCCCGTTCATGTACGTTACATCAATGTCGTACCAGCGCTCCAGTTCGCGCATTACTTCTTCAAGACTGGCGCCGTCGAAATTGAACAGGCCATTTTTCCAGGCAATTACTTTGTCTAAGTCGGGGTGTTGGATGAGGGAGAGTTGCGCTTTGGATGTTGTCAGTTCGGCCTGTTGTCCTGGTTTTAATACGGCCGACTGTTGATATGCATATAGTCTGATAGCGCCCTGCAAAAGGGTTGCCTTAATGGATGCCTCGTTTTTATAAGAGTTGATATTGAAGCTGGTGCCTAGCACTTCTACTTCTGCCGTTTCGCCGATGTTTACTATAAACGGCTGCTGCGCATGCTGCGCGATCTCGAAATAGGCCTCGCCTTCCAGCTTTACCCGGCGCTCTTTTCCCGTGAATGTCGTCGGGAACGTTACGCTGCTGGCGGCATTGAGCCAAACCTTGCTGCCATCGGGCAGTAGCAGTTTAAACTGGCGGCCCTTTGGCGTGGCGATGGTATTGTAGGTGATGCTTTCGTTATTGCCGGTTGTATTGTAAGCCAGCTGCCCATTCTGCAACATTACCTGTGCGCCGCCCTGCGTGGTTAATATGCCATTTGCCACACTGTCGAGCACCATGGTAGAACCATCGGCCAGGGTAAGCACCGCACCTTCGCGGCCGGGAGCAATGATTTCGTGCAGCACCAGGGGAGGCTTGGGTGTTGGGTGCTGTGCAGACCAGATATACCATCCGGCCGACAGTACAATAGCTGCTGCGGCCGCGTAACGCAGCGTTTTACGGCGCCATATTGATAAGGGACGTACGTTATCTGTTTCTTCGGATAGGGCTGCAATGCGGGCTAAGACCTTCTGCTTATTGATTTCGCGGTGCTGGTCAATAGCCTGCCAGGTAGTGAGCATCTGCTGCACTGCTTCGGGCGATTGCAATCGCTTTGCGAGCGACTGGTTATGTTCGGAGGCGTTTGTCCACTGGTCGAGCAATTGCTGTTCGGCCGCCGTCAGCGTTTCGCCGATGAACTGCCGGTGTAATAAGGGAGCAATAATATCGATACGGGAAAAATCCTCCTGTGGCATTTGGGTTGTTTCAAGTAGAACAACCGAGGACAGGGGAACGTGACACTTTTTTCAAAAAAAATAGCTATTTAGAAAAAGAAGAGAGAAAACAGCTTTTCGCTAAGGCCCTTGCGGATGAGTTCTGCTTTTAACTCTTTGATAGCCCTGCCTTTGCGTTGCCGGAGATTTTCCATGCTGATGCCCAGTTGTTCGGCGGCCTCGGCAGAGCTCAGGTCCTGCAGGTACAATAACTCCACCACCGGCGGTAAGATTCGGGAAGGCGGGCAATTTCCTGGTAGATGAGGCGCAGCAGGTCCGATTCCACGAGCAAGCTTTCCAAACGGGCGTCTATCATGGCTTCGGGGTCGGAGAGTGCCTGCTCGCTGCGTTCGCGCACTTTTAGGTGTTTGAGGTGGTTCAGGCTGGCGTTACGGGCCAGGGTAAACAAGTAGCCACGCAGTTTGCCGGCAGATTCAAAGCGGGCCGGCGACTGCCAGAGCTTTACCAGCGAGTCGATCGCGATATCCTCGGCCTGTTGCTGGTCTTGTATCATACTAAAAGAAAAATAGACAAGCGCATTGTAAAACGTATCGTGCAGATACGGATATACACCGGCATCCCGCTCCGCAATGCGGGTCAGCAGTTCCTGTTCGTCGTATGTGGTGATGGCTGGCAAACTCGATTTAGTACGGCACTTTCCGCAGGTGCATCCGGGTATAAAAATAGGTAAAATCCTGTTTTCACAAGGGCATGTTGTAGTTCTGTTGACAAAAAAGGGCCGCATCTGATGAAAGATGCAGCCCCTTACGTTATTTGCAGGCGTATGTTACACCAGGTTCCTGCCCGCGTTTACAATACCGTAAACGGTGCGGATCACCAGTTTTTATACGCGTTTTGTAAAGTTTCATCGGTGTGCTCTTTGGCTTTTTCTTCAATGCATAGTGCTGCAACACTACCAGCGGTAACATGATGCGCTCGCGGATGCCGATGGAAGCACGGTCTACGGGATACTCCGCCATCAGTTCCTGGCAACCGATGAGCTCCTGCAGCATTTTTACCGTGAGATCGTATTCTTTTTTCAGCAGCATCCAGAATTCGCCAAACGTTTCATCGTGCTGCAAATGCGCTGTTATCCGGAAGTCGGATTTTGTAACAGACATGATACAGTTGTCGATCATGGTTTTGAAGAAGCCGGAGGTTTTGTACAGGGAACGTACAGACTCCCAGTTGCCCTTATCACGTACATCTTGTAACGCTCCGCCTACACCGTAAAAGGCAGGTACGCTTTGTTTGAGCTGGCTCCAGGCCGTTACAAAGCTGATCGCGCGGAGGTCTTCCAGTTTCAATGGCGCACCGGCGTTACGTTTGGTCGGACGGCTGCTGATGTTGATGTTAGACAGGAGTTTCAGCGGGCTCAGATCTTCGAGGTACTTCGTGAACATCGGATGTTCGCGCAGCGCTACGAATTTCGTAAAGCTAAATTCCGCCATGTCGCTGATCAGTTGTTTTTCCTTGACGCCCAGCTGGTCCTGCAGTCCCGGGTGCAACACCGCGCTTACGCCGGCGTTCACCAACTGCTCGATATTGAATTTAGCCGTTTCTACAGAACCGTACAGGGAGCTTACGGTTTGTCCCTGGATGGTCAGTTGTATATGATCGTTCGCGATTTCCTTGCCCATGGCCGCGTAAAAGCGGTGTGTTTTACCGCCGCCGCGTGAGGGGGGCCACCACGACCATCGAAGAAGGTAAGATCGATGTCGTATTTGCGTGTAATGGCCGTGAGTTCGGCTTTTGCCTGGTAAATAGACCAGTTGGCGCGCAGGTAACCTCCGTCTTTCGTGCTGTCCGAAAAGCCGAGCATGATCATCTGCTTATTGCCACGGCGCGCCAGGTGGGCTTTGTACACAGGGTGGGTGTACAGCTGTTCCATTACGCCGGCTGCCATTTTCAGGTCGTTGATCGTTTCGAACAACGGTAAGAAGTCGATGGTCAGGTCTTCTTTAGTCCAGCCGCTCCACAAAAACAGGTTCATGAGCTGCAGGATATCCGACGCCTGCTGGCAGTTACTGATGATAAAGCGGTGGCTGGCGTTTTCGCCGTTCTGCGCCTGTATCTGCTTAATGAGGCGGATGGTGCAGAGGGTATCGTTTATGCCGGGATCTGTGCCTTCATCGGGCGTTTCCTGGCAAGGGTAGTCGGCTTCGTCGAACGGAATTTGCTGCAGTTTGTCAGCTTCCGCCAGTGCTTCGTAAGCGTCTGCATTTAAACCTTTGCCCAGGCCGGCCTCTGTAAGTCCGTACCGGAACACTTTGCGGAGTACGCGGCTGTCCTGGCGAATATCGAGGCGCGCGAAGTAACAGCCGAAGAGCTGGATCTTGAGTGCGAGCTCGTCGACCAGCGTCACGAACAGGCTGTGGTGGTCGCGTACCACGATTTCGCGGATTTCCGCGAGCAGGCTGCTCATAGTGTCGGCCAGGTTTTCGGGCGCGGCGTCCGGGTTAAAGGCGTTATCGTACATGATATGCCCGAGTTTCTCCATCGGTTCTTCCACGCCACGGAAAGTAATGCGGCGTTTGAGGTTACGGTAGTCGCGGTAATAACAGCGGAAGATGGTCTGACGGAGGGTGGACGCTACCTTGCGGGTGCTGCTGGTCACCACGTTCGGGTTACCATCCCGGTCGCCGCCGGGCCAGAAGCCCATTTCCAGCAGTTTGGCGGCATCGCCCTGCAGGCCGAATACCTCGTTCAGCTTAAACTGGATTTCGAAATGCGCCTGGTAGAATACATGCTCGAGGAACCAGATGAGGCTCACGGCTTCGTCTACCGGCGTAGGCGATTTTTTATTAAAGAAGGGCGTTTTGCCCAGTTGTTGCAGTAAAAGATGAATGGCGTTAATGTCGTTCGACCGCAGCGCCTCGATCAGATCGGTGATAATCGTGAGTACGGTGCCTGGGTAAAACTGGGTAGGGTGGGCGGTGAGCACGAGGCGGAGCGAAAAGTTCTGCAACTTTTCACGCACGGCGTCGCGAAGGCCTTCTTCTTCGGAAAGCTGCTGTAGCAGGCCCTGGAGGGTGCCGCTCCCGGTGGTGCGTTTCAATTTGCTGAAGGACGAATCTTCTATCGCATCGAAAAGTACCACCTGTCTTTCTATATATTGAATAAAGCGGAACAGGCGGTTGATCTGCTCCTGCTCATCGATCTCGGGTACACGTTCCTTAAAGAAAGAGGAGATGATCTCGTCCGGCGATTTAAGTTGCGCCACGCCCTTTTCACAATGCGATGTGAAAAAGGGAAGCAGAATCCCCGTATCCTTCACCTGGTAAAAGGGAAGCGTCAGAAATAAACTATTGTACAGCTCAAATCGGGTGATGACCTCGCGTTTGTACACTTCCTGCTGACTGCCAGACTGGTTTACTAACATCCTCTAAATTTTAAACAAAACTATAAAAGATATTCGAAAAGTTACATTTTGTTTAATTTAAGGTGTTATTTATTAGGTGGATGGCGGGTTCGGCCGTTTCATTTTTAGTTGTTTTCGAAAAAATGTGCAGGTTTGGTTACTATTTGTCAAGCGGAAATGGGAGGCTGCTCGAAAATGACACATGTTTTTATTTTGTTATCTCTGGGCCGGCATGTAAATTATAAGGTATATAACGGTGCCATTGCCGGGGTGTATACTTATCACCGATGGCGGTTTCCAGCAATGCTTTGTATATACTTTCGCCATTATCGCTGTTGGTCATGATCAAGATGCCCATTTTCTTTACCGGGAAAATAATACAGTAATGCTGAAACCCATCGCCATGGCCTTCTTTGAACGCACCCCAGCCATAAGGCGTTTTCAATAACCCCCAGCCCAAACCGTAGCTTAACTGAAGCGTTTCATGATAGTGCCCGGTGGTATCTTTCCATGCGTCCGGCCCAAACTGGAACTGGCTGCGCAACGGGATCTGGGGCCGGAACATTTCTTTGGTGCTGGCCGTATTCAGTATTTTTTGCTGCAATACAGCTTGTACAAACAGCGTCAGATCATCGAGCGTGGTTTCCAGCGTGCTGGGGGCGCGGGGTTCGTTGTCTTTATCTTTCTCATACAGCTTTCCATCTGGTTGATGGCCGAAGGCATAGTCGTTTTCGTAGGCTGGCAGCCATTGATAAGCAGAGTTTTTCATGCCCAGCGGTTGAAAAACCAGCTCTTCCGCCAGCTGTTGCAGCGATTTGCCGGTTATGCGTTCCAGTACTGTTTGTAAGTACACCATGCCCTCACCGGAGTAACCATAGCGTGAACCCGGCTGGAAGCGGATGCGCGGCTGCTGATCGGGCATGTCCCACCGCCAGTTGGGCAATCCGCTTGTGTGCGACAGGCACATGCGCGCGGTGATGAGGCGGTATAACGTGTCGTTTTTAAAATGTTCGTAATGATCCTGCCACTTGGTGCGGGTGGGATATTCATAAATCGGTTTGTCCAGGTAAGATTGCAGGGGCTTATCGAGTTCGAGGCGGCCCTGTTGTACAAGTTTCATGACCATGACCGCGAACACCGCTTTGCTGAGCGATGCGCCGTAAATATTGGTGGTGGCTGTCAGTGGCGCCCTGGTGTCAAATTGTTTATAGCCGAAAGTTTGCTTGAATACCACACTGTTATTGTTGAAGATGGTGAGGCCCATTCCCTGCACGTGTGCGGTGTCCATCAGGTGTTTGATCTGTTGCGATAATGCGGCGGTGGAGATGTGGGAGCCATCGATCCGTTTAATGGTTTGTGCATGGGTTTGCAGGCCGATGCAAAGCAGGAGGAGGGGTAAGCGCATAAATTGGCGGATTATAGGGTTAAGGTAGTAAATTTTGAATAATAGCTCACCTGTTTTGCCCGGTTTTTATAGTTATCGTTTAATAAGTGAAGTTTTATAAAATCCATTGAATGTATCTTAACTGATATGAGTATACAACCGCCCCAGCGTATGCAAGTTTTTCATTTGAAAGTGTTGCCCCAAGCGGTGTAATTCAGAAAATTGTTAACTGCAAACCTATTCCTGGTTTTAAATTATCTCGACCCCGGGGCGGCCAGGCGTAGTAAATCTTAACCTAAACTAAATATTCCGGAGCCATCTACGCTATATCTTTATAGTTTCAAAACCATGTGAAATTTGATCAGATGAATCCAGGACTCAACAAAATGCTGATGGCGTCGATGCTGCTGGCAGGCGCTTATAGTAGTGCCGATGCACAGCAGTATAAGGTGAATACCAATGCGCATTCACACAACGACTACCTGCAACCACAGCCTTTCTACCTCGCCCACGCGAATCATTTTTTTCTATTGAGATAGATGTGTTTCTACGCGGCGATCAGCTGCTCGTTGCACATACGCAAAAGGAAATCTCCCCGCTCCGCACCATCGAATCGCTGTACATCGAACCTTTACTGCGCGAACTGCGCCTGAACGGCGGAAAGCCATACAGCAACGGCGACAGGCTGCAATTCATGATCGACCTGAAAAATAATGGCGATACCGCCCTGAAGGTGCTGGAAAGGAAACTGCAACCGATCCGCCAGTACTTTGATACGGAAAGAAATCCGAATGCGGTGCGACTTGTTATCAGTGGCGATATGCCCGATCCGGCGCGTTACGGTAACTACGATCCGATCTTCTTTTTCGATGGCAGGCCCGGCGTGAATTATACGCCCGATCAACTGAAACGTATCGCTTTCGTGAGTACACCATTTTCCGACTTTACCAAATGGAACGGTTTAGGTCGATTGGTAGAGGCGGAAAAAGCTAAAGTGAAACGTTTTGTTGATTCTGTACATACTGCCGGCAAGCCCGTTCGTTTCTGGGGTGTGCCCGATACGCGTACGGCCTGGCTGGCGAGCATGAAGTTGAACATCGACTTCCTGAATACCGACAAGCCCGGTGAAATGGCATTGTTCCTTAATAGCCTGCCGGATAATACCTATACCGCACCTGTCGCACACACGCCATACAGGCCTACTTATAAAACCGATGTTGCCGGCAAAAAGCCAAAGAACGTAATCCTCCTGATCAGCGATGGCGCCGGTTTTTCGCAGTTATGGGCGGCGGCTACGGCTAACCGGGGACAGCTGAACGCCACGAACTTTAAACATATCGGGTTCTCGAAAACCGCTTCCGCGGATGACTATAACACCGATTCTGCCGCAGGAGCCACCGCTATGGCTACGGGTAAGAAAACGGATAACCGCCATATTGGTGTAGATACGTTAGGTCAGCCACTGTTGAATATCGTAGATCAACTGGCCGTGAAAGGTATTCCGAGCGGCATTGTGAGCAATGATAAAGTAACAGGCGCCACGCCTTCCGCCTTTTTCGCGCACCAGGCTGAGCGTAACGATGCAGATAAAATTTCGAATGACCTGCTGAACAGCCAGGTAACCCTGCTGATCGGTGGCAAACACAGTGCGTTTAACGACCAGTTGAATAGTGCTTTACAGCAAAAAGGCTTTTCTATCCAGGAAGGCATTACTGCGTTTACCGGCAAGCGGGTGTTGTGCTTCGATGAGGACAATTATGAGAACAACCATCGCGTAATCGAAGAAGCGTTTGATAAAAGCGTGGCTTACCTTAAAACGCAAAGCAAAGGCAAAGGTTTTTTCCTGATGATGGAAGGTTCCAAAATCGATGGTGGTGGACATAGTAATAAAATCAATCAGTGTATAGATGAATACCTGAGTTTTGATAAGGTGATCGGTAAGGCCATGCAGTTCGCGGACGCGGATGGTGAAACGCTGGTGTTGGTTACTTCCGACCACGAAACAGGTGGTATGATCGTGTATGATGGCAGTTATCAAACGGGTAAAGTAACGGGGACATTCACTACGACGGACCATACCGGTCTTCCGGTGCCGTTGTTATCTTACGGACCCGGTGCAGAATGGTTTGTCGGGTTTATTCAGAATAATGAAATTACGTTGAAGGTATTGGAGTTGCTCGGAAAGTAACAATTGAGATACGAATTGGAAACCGGGGCTATGGCCCCGGTTTTTTTATGTATAGATGATGTTATAACCATCTTTTAAGCATCCTTCGTTCATCTTACGTTGATCCTTCGTTTAATTTAGGTTCGAACTAGGTTCACGAGCCTAGAATGAACCTAGGTTGAACCTAGGATGAACCTAGGATGAACGAAGGATGCTTAAAAGATGCCCAACCGGGTCTCACTCCCCGCTATTCGATAATCCCTGAGATGACGGTCTTTTCCCGCAATAAAAAAGGGCCAGCCCGAAGGCCAGCCCATCAAATCCAATCTATAATAACTATTACCAACCTGGTGTTTGTTTGTAAGCATTGTTGCTCCGGGATATTTCGTCCGGGCTGATCGGCCATGCCATGTGTTTCGTAGGATCGAACTTACGTGCCGGCCATATCTCTTTAATGGTATAGGGAGAAGCGGGATCATTGGCTACTGCATGCGAACGGCCGTGTAACGGCGCGTTGATCTTTGCATAATCGCCCCAGCGTTTCAGGTCCTGTAAACGGTCGGTCCACTCGCAGGCCAGTTCGCAACGGCGCTCGTGCTTCAGGTCGGCCATGGTTGGATTGGCGATAGGGCCAAGGCCTACGCGGGCTCTTACCTCGTTCAATGGGCCTGCGCCGTTTTGTCCTGTCTGGATCAGGGCTTCTGCTTTAAAGAGCAGGATCTCTGCATAACGCATCAGCGGCAGGTTCAATGCGGTGGTAGGGTAGTCGCCGTTGGAGTTGATCTTCGTATTGGTGCCGGCTTTTTCGTCGGTGCCATAGCTGTACGGCTCCATGTATTTGTTGATCTGGAAACCGGACAAGCTGTTGGTGGAGAAGTAGGAACGCTCTACGCCAAAGTAGGTGAATTTGTCGCCGAACTTCAGGATCGTCACCTCGCGGCGGGGATCTGTAGCTTCGTACTCTTCGTACAGTTCTTCCGTAGGTTGGAAGTAGCCCCAGCCATTATAAATGCCCCAGCCCTTGTTTTCGAGAATTACACCGGGAAATTCAGAACCACCTTGTGCGCCGGAAGTAACCGACCAGATATACTCCGAACTCCAGTTGTTGGCGATGCTGAATACAGCACGGTAGTTCTCTTTTGCGCTGGCTTTACCGTCGATCAGTGCGCGTTTGCCTTCGGTTTTGATCTTGTCGGCCAGTGCGGGAATTAAGGCCCATTTGCTGGCATCGTACTGCGCCCAGTAAGCATATGCTTTTACCATGTAACCCCATGCAGCTGCTTTGTGCGCACGGCCCCGGTCGTTAGCGCCATAGGTTTCGAAGAAGGGCAGCAGTTCTGCCGCTTTTTCGAGGTCGCTCACTACCTGTGCATAGTTGTCTGTCACTGATTTTAACTGCGGCGCAATGCGCTCACCATAACCGGCGTTCTCCGGACCATCGAATGGAACGCCCCGGGTCTTTATGTCCCCAGATGTAAGCGATCCAGAAATGGGCGAAACCACGCATGAAGTAAGCCTCCCCGAGAGAACGGTTCTTTACCGCTTCGGATACGTTTACCGATTTAGGAATGCCTTCGATCGCCTGGTTGGCTTTGTTCAGCATCCAGTACAAATCGTTCCAGCCACCGGTGAGGTAACCTTCACGGCCGGAAGGGATAAAGTTTTTAATGTTCTCGCCGTCAGCTTTTACCCTGCCCACTACCAGGTCGTCGCTCGCATCCTGTATCCAGAACAGGTCGCGGCCCCAGGTGGATTCGTTTTCATGGGCACGTACAGCGCAGCGGTAGCTTTTTCAAGGTCTTCGTCGCTTTTCCAGAAGAATGCGGTGGTAGGCTCTCCTGTCGGTTTAGTATCTACCCAGTTTTTGGAGCAGGAGGTAAGTCCGGCTGCCATCGCTAATATGTAAAAGAATTGCTGTTTCATGGTTTACGATCGTTAATAGCTTAGAAATTAAGTTTAGCGCCAACAGAATATACACGGGAGATCGGGAACTGTCCGCCGTCCATGCCCATGCCGCCTACTTCGGGGTCCATGCCGCTGTATTTGGTAAAGGTGAGCAGGTTGTCGCCGCTAACGTATACGCGCAGACCAGTGTTCCGGGGCATCTTTTTAAAGGTGTAACCGATCAGCACGTTTTTCAGGCGCAGGTAGTTACCGCTTTCAAGATACCAGTCGGAAGTAGTCTGGAAGTTTTTATTGCGGTCGCTGGCGGAGATTTTCGGAATGTCGGAACCGGTGTTGGTGGGTGACCACGCATCCGGGGATCTTGTTCCAGCGGTTGTAACCTTGTTCTGCACCGTTGAGGGTAGACTGTTTAAATGCGTGGAACAGTTTCGCACCACTTACGCCCTGGAAGAAGAGGGCCAGGTCAAAGTTGTTCCAGTTTACGCTGCCATTGAAAGCATAGGTAACTTTCGGGAACGCGCTGCCCATGTAATAACGGTCACCGTCATTAATCTTACCATTACCATCTTTATCGATGAATTTGATATCACCTGCTTTTGCTTCAGGCTGAATACGACCGCCGTTTTTATCAACATAGGCGGCAGCTTCCGCATCTGTCTGGAAAATACCGGCAGATTTTACCAGCCAGTAAGAATAAATAGGCTGACCAACGATAGAACGGTAAGGATTTAACACCCCTCTCCATACATCGCCATCTGTCCAGGCCGAAGAAGCGTTGCCATCAATGTATTCCACATTGTTTTTCAAGGTGGCGAAGTTGCCGCCGATGCCGTAACCAACTTTACCGATCATGTCTTTCCAGGAAGCACTTACCTCGTAACCTTTATTGCTGATGCGGCCCTGGTTGATCAACGGCGCGCCGTAACCAAAGGTATTCGTCCAGTTCAGCGTTTGCGTGGTGATCAGGTCAAAAGTGGTTTTATCGAAATAATCGGCCGTAATGCTCAGGCGATTCTTCAGCAGGGAGATGTCGATACCCAGGTCGGTTTGCTCCGAAGTTTCCCATGAAAGGTTCGGGTTGTTGCGGGCAGCCATGTACAGCGCGGTGCTCTGCGGACTTGTTTCGCCTACCTGGTAGGTGGTGTTGGAGCTCAGCTTGGGATAACCGTAAGCCAACGGAATAGATCCGAGGTTGCCGATGCGGCCCCAGCTGGCGCGCACTTTCAGCAGGTCTACACCACGAACATGAAAGAAAGGTTCTGAACTGATTTTCCATGCACCGGTGACGCCTGGCAAACCTTTACCGCGGTTGTCCAGTGG
Organism: Chitinophaga sedimenti; assembly: GCF_023156195.1. Classification (GTDB taxonomy): domain Bacteria; phylum Bacteroidota; class Bacteroidia; order Chitinophagales; family Chitinophagaceae; genus Chitinophaga; species Chitinophaga sedimenti. The sequence continues at coordinate 2,685,256 of NZ_JAKUKA010000001.1, read as the reverse complement.
CAGGCGGCTGGCGATATCATAACGATAGCTACCGGTAATGAAGTAACGATCGGCCCAGCTATAAGCTACGCGGCCTACATACGACAGGTTACGGTCTTTCGATTCGCCGTCACCCGGACGGTTCTGGTCAAACACAGAAGCGTTTACAAAGAACTGTGCCCATTCTTCCTCATTCTCCAAACCTCTCGCAGCAGCGCTGAAAGACCGGCTGCCATTCTGTTGTGCAGTCATAGACGCCATGGCGCCGATGTTGTGTTTACCGAAAACGCGCTCGTAGTTAAGGGTGTTTTCCCAGATCCAGTGGTAGCTTTTACCGGTGGAATAAGAGAGGGTGTTCTGGTTATTAGGTTTACCCGGCTCGGTCCTTCTCGGTTCAAAATTCTTCCAGAGCGAATTGCTTTGGCGGTAAGAGAAGCGGGAGAGGAAGCTCAGGCCTTTTACAATATCGGCTACGTTTACTTCCGTAACGGACTGCAGATCGTTGCTTTTATTATAAGGCTTATTACGCAGCAAAGTAGCTACCGGGTTGATGGCGTCGCCATGAATGCCCAGGTAATCCGACTCGCGCGGACCTACACCGCCAAAGCTGCCGTCTTCATAATAAACGGAGGCAGAGCGGGGCATATAGATCGCTGAGAGGATCACACCGCTGTAACCGCTGGCGGTTTCTGTACCACGGTTGTCGTTATTGTTGAAAAATACATCCTGGCGCAGTCTGATCTTATCCGTAAACTGGTAGTTCGCGTTGAAGCGCAGGGAAACGTTTTTGTTGTAAGTGTTCAGCAAAGTGCCTTCTTCATTCTCGTAACGACCCGTTAAAAGTGTAGAGAATTTTTCGTTACCGGCGTTTACACTCACCGTATGACGCTGGATCATGCCGGTACGGAACACTTCGTCTACCCAGTCGGTGCGGGTTACCTGCGCATACGGGTTTACCGTGGCGTCCCAACCGCTGAGGGGAGTGAGGCCGGCATTCGTATAAGCCAGGTTGGATACTTTGGCTTCTTCCGTAGCGGTCAGCGATTGCGGTGTTCTCCACGCCTGCTTCATGCCCACGAAGGTGTTGTATTCGATCCCTGGTTTACCTTGTTTGGCCTGGCGGGTCGTAATGAGTATTACACCTGCGGAGCCGGAGAAAGCGCCGTAAATCGCCGCGGAAGCCGCGTCTTTCAGTACGGTGATGCTCTCGATGTCGGCCGGGTTATAGGGAGCACCGGGTACACCATCTACCACGTACAATACGTTTTCCGAGCTGCGTGAGCCGATACCGCGGATCACTACGCGTGGAGTGGAGTTAGGGTGACCACCATTGCTGATGACGGTAACACCGGGTACTTTACCCTGGATCATCGCGTTCACGTTCAGTACGGGACGGCTTTTTACCTGGTCCATGTCCGGAACAGTGGCTACTGCGGCAGACAGGTCGCCTTTTTTGGCTTTACCGTAACCGAGTACCACGATCTCGTTCAATGATTCGCGGGTAGATTTAAGCGCTACTTCGGCAACAGCCGGGTCGTTCGCCCTGATCTCCTTTGTTTCGAAACCTACGAAGCTGAATACCAGGGTGGCATTTTCGTCGCCGCCCGGGAGACTGTACTCACCTTTTTCATTGGTGATAACACGGTTAGCGGTGCCTTTCTGCCATACGCTTACGCCGGGAATAGGCTCGTTGCTTTCCGCCATGGTAACGCGACCGGTAATAGGCGTTGCTTCAGCCGCTACTGTCGGCTTTTCTGCCGCTTTGCGGAAGATAATAGCGTTGTTGCGCACGCTGAACTCAATGCCCGCTGATTTTTCCAGGATAGCCAGCGCCTCGCCGAGGGAGATGTTGTTGGCATGGAAGTCACGTACGGTAATCTTGTCAAAATCTTCACTGATAAAGCTGAAGGAATAATGACTTTGTTTGTCGAGCGCTTTTAACACGGTGGATAAGGGCGCCGACGAAATGTCAAGTTTAACTTTCTCGGTCAGTTCACGCTGCTGTGCGTAACCAACGGAGGCTACCAACAGGGCGCAACCGAATAGCAGCAGGCGTTTGGTGACAGGCATAGTACGGCCCCTCCCGGGGGTACCCGCGGGTGTAAAAGTTCTGTTCATGGTTTAGCGATTTTCAGAGATGGGTCGTCATCCCTGTTTTTTAAAAAATGGTTACAATCCTATTACTGATCCTATATTTTTTACGAGTCATGTAGCAGAGGTCATCGAGTGTCTGCACAAAAGTTTGTTTTGGAAAGTTGATCGTAATTCTTTTTGAAGATGGCGTTCATTTTCCCAATTCAGCTCATAACCGCTGCGTTCACAAAGTCTGGTAAAGGCGTCTTTCACGGTCAGCTGGTTAGCGGTAAAGCCGCCTTGCATCCAGGCTGCCGTGAGCGTAGTGTCAATCGAATAAGTAGCAAGCAGACTGTCTTCCCGGAAATAAGAAGCTGCCTGTCCCGGCTCGAGTATAGTTTTAGTGAAATTGTTCTGTTTGGGCGCCACCTGTACCTTGCCCGACGTCAGCGATACGCGCGTCATTTTTTCTTCGGGATAGGCTTCCAGGTTAAAGGAGGTACCCAGCACGTTTACGACCAGGTCGCGGGTCACGATCACAAAGGTGATTGGGCGCTGCGGTTTACCTCAAAGTAACCTTCCCCCTGGAATGATACCTGGCGTGTTTTATTGCCGGCATCTTCCCTGAAGCTCAATGTGGCATTGGCGTTCATCCAGATCACGGAACTGTCCGGCAATACCACTTTCTTAATAACGTTGCTGGTGTTTCTGACCCGGAAGATGTTTTCCACCGCTGCTGCCGTATTGGCCGGCGGGGCCGCTTTATGATATCCACCTAAAAAATAAACGCTGCCTGCCAGCAGTAACACGGCCGCTGCGGCTGACCATTTCCATATGAAAGGCCTGATATTGGATTTGTGTTGATGGGCCACCTGCTGACGGAAGGCCGCCAGGAAGCGCTCCCGTTGCGCCAGCATGTTCTCCACTTCGACTTCGCTGCGAATGCCATCATACCAGCTATTGAGCAACGCCAGTTCTTCGGGCGTGCATTTGCCTGCATGAAATTTGTCGAGTAACGCCTTCGCTTTCGGGTATTGTTGTGATGCCATACATATAAGAATACCCGGTAAAAAAGAAATGTTAACCCGTTTCAGGTTAAGGAATTGTGAACAACACCATGGTGCATACCAGGTGAGCCGTTAAAGCAGGATTGGCGCGGATGTGGTCCTTCACCTGCTCCAGCGCGCGGGAGTACAGTACGCGGGCAGAGCCGGGGGCAATATCGAGCTCGGAAGCTATTTTCTTATAGGAGTAATGATGCCGCAGCCGGAGGACGAATAATTTCTGCTGATGGGGGAAAGTGCGTGAATGGCTTCGTTGAGCACTGCTTCCATAAGTTCTTCCGTTTCGATGCCGGATACATCCCCGATGGTGTCGGTAAGCATGTCTTCGAGCCGCTTCAGGTGGGCATTATAGCGCCCCGCACTGCGGTAGTAGTTGAAGATGCGGTATTTGAGGGCATTCAGGAGATAAAACTCCAGTTCCTCGTCTTTCGGTAGTTCGTCCCACTTTTCCCATGCGGCCATTAGCACGTCCTGCACGATGTCGAACGCGTCGTGCGCATTCGTTTTTGCAACGGCGATGGACAGTAGTTTGTCCCAATAAACCTGCACCGACGCCTCGAAGCCGGATGTATGCTGAATGAGTGGCATAGTTTGCGTGTGGCTGAACGGGTGTAAAAATAGGGAGGCAGTGTTATGTGAATATTAAGCGTATCATATTTCCACCCCATACAGCGCCTTCAATACCTCCGCCGTAATCAACTTCCGCGCCTTCCCGAAACCGTCCGTATTACGCCCCAAAGGCATCATAATCCGCGTACAGAAAAAGTACACGTTCCCTTGATGCTCCATGTACCCCGTCCACCAGCCAATGTGCCGGCCTTCGGTGCGCGTCCAGCCGGTTTTGGAGCGTACGGTAATACCCGGCTTTTGCGACGTGATCATCACCCGTTTAAAATGTCCGTATTACGGCGGGAGAAGATCGTTTTGTGCTCATACACTTTAACCAGGAACGCGACCTGTTGCTGCGGTGTTACTTTCATGGGGCCGAAGTTCCAGAAGTCGTCGCCCTTTTCGCTCAGGTCAAGGTTGCCATAGACAGAGCGGCGCAGGTAAGACAGGTAGGTTTTGCGGGGGATGTTTTTGGCCATCTCTATAAAAGCCCATCCGGCAGACACTTCAAAGGCTTCTTTTATGCTGATGTTTTTATAGATATCGGGACGATAGCCGTACAGCGTAGTGTCCGTTTTTCCCGGCCAGTGAATGATCGCGTTTTCGTCCTTTATCGTTTTTGTTTCCAGTCCTATTAACAGGTTGATGATTTTGAAGGTAGATGCGGGTTACATGGCGCGTTGCGCGTCCAGCTGTCGCTGTATAGCCATTTTTAGTTTGATAGTCGTAAATGGTGGTGCTGCCGGTTACGCCGTGTTGTTTAAATATATTGGTGTTGATCTGGGCAGCGGCGGAAAAACTACAGAGTAGCAGGATGATCAGGTAACGCATCATCTTACTAAGATAAAGAGTGATGGATAAATATTTAGTATTTTGGAGGTATGGAAGTCGACTACGAGCGTTTTAAACGTAACTATGAAACTTTTTCAGGAAAGTTAGATACTCCCGAAAAGTTACAGGCTTTTAATCACCAATACGTTCAGTACAAGGAGCGTATGGAGCATAATGATTACTTCGAGCCTTATGAAACCGCATCTGGAATGGATTGGTTAGCATGTTACCATGATAGGCTTAACACCTTGCTCGGCTTCAACAAGCTGAAAGAAGGCCAGTTGTATTTTATGACAGTGCCTTCTTTTACGGCGGAAAGTATATTAATGGTGGAGGCGGGCGAAGGAGCATATTCCCTCAAGTATTACATCCTCGAGGAAAATTACTGGCTCAGATATGATAAGGATCGGGCACTTACAACTATTCCCGGTATGCTGTCGGAAGGGGTGCTGGAAAAACATTCAGGTGATCAACTGTTTGAGCTGGTAAAACTTATCGTGGCTGAAGTCAGATTGCCCTATCCGGGATGGTTTACGCTTGACGGAACGGGCCGTATCATCTCCATGATCATCGACGGAAAGCGTGTAGATATTCACAAAAACGCCTCCGAACACACTAAACCCGACCGTGTCTTTGCTCTTTTCGATGCCATTATCGCTCTCACCGGCCCGAATGCAGACAAAGCCGCCGTTGATAAATTGATGGCAGAAGTACAGTCCCTATACCAATAGGAACACTTCTTGCTATAAACCCCTCATGGACCCGAAACGTTACTTCCTGCAGGACGACGGCCTGTTCCCCAACAGCCCCCTGCCTGTATTACATTTCGAAAGGGCGCTCCAGCTGCCCGTCTTCTTTTCTGCCCTCCATGTAAAACGCCTGCTCCACCGCCATGGCTGGGGAAATAATTGGCGGGGCGGCATCTTTACGTATCATCATTACCACAGTACGGCCCACGAAGTGCTGGCCATCATAGAAGGGCGGACAGACCTGCAGATAGGCGGGCATAGTGGGGTGGTGCTGACCATAAGGAAAACGGACGTGGTGGTTATGCCCGCCGGGGTGGCGCATAAGAACCTGGGGTCGGAGCGGGATGTGGATGTGATTGGGGGCTATGCGGACAATCGTAAGTTCGACCTGAATTATGGCGCGCCGAGCGAACGGCCGGGTGCGTTGAAAAATATAGCTTTGCTGCCGCTTCCGGATAAGGATCCGGTTACCGGTGAACAGCTGCATTGGGGGCATTAAAAAGGCCGGCTTTGTGAGCCGGCCTTTTTAATGGTTAAGGTGTTACTTTTATGACAAACGTTCTGCTGGTAGGCTTCCCGTCTAAGTCGGTAGCGAGTATCCGTACCGTAGTTTCCGTGGTAATGCCGGTTAGGGCATAGTTTACGTTATACACAGTAGGAGTAAGGCTGAATTCGTTGTACGTTTCCAGCAACTCTTCCGGACCGCCTGCTACGGTTTTATACAATTTAATTTCCTTCAGTTTTACCGGTGCGCTTACGCGGGCTTTCACCGTCCAGGTGTTTACGCCGGTGGCCAGGGTGGTGGTTACAAAATCGGGATTTTCCACGGCTGTACCGCGGTAGTACAATACTTCCGGCGGAAATTTATCGAAGAAGTTATCCTTTTTGCAACTGGAAAAGCCCAGCAGCACCGCGGCTAATATTAAAAAGATGTTTCTCATGGTGTTCATATTTACCAGCCTGGATTCTGCTGCATGTTCGGATTGTTGTTTACTTCAGATTGGGGGATGGGCAGCAGGTTGTGTTTCTGCTGGAACACCCTTCTTTCCCAAACCCTGATGCTGTACACAAAAGAACCGTCCGGTTTTTTCAGTACATCATGTTCATACACGGTTTTCTGTGTTTGCTCACCAATTACCCAGCGACGAATGTCAAAGAAGCGGTGATCTTCGAATGCCAGCTCAATCCTGCGCTCGTTGCGGATGAATTTACGCATCTGCTGCTGGTTGGTTACTACCCAGCCATTGCGGCCGAAGGTAGTGGCGATATCCGGCATGTCGGCGCGGGTCCTGATCTGGTTCAATACCGGATCACGTCCGAACGATCGGCTCCGTCAGGTAAGAATTCGTTCATGGCTTCTGCATAGTTCAGCAGCATTTCCACCAAACGGTATACGGGGAAGTTATGACTTGTTTGTCCCTGTGTACCACTGTTGTTGATGGTTATGTTTTTCGGGTCCGTGAACTTACGCAGGAACAATCCTGTGTGCGCATAACCGTTGAGGTATTCCTGGCCCATAGAACCGTCTTCGGCCCTCCAGGTATTGAAAACGTTACCGCTGAACATGGCCTGATTATACCACAGTGAATGGTAGAAGCGGGAATCCCTGTTCTCATAAGGCTTCTGCGGATTAAAACCCGAGGCTGGGTTTACCACGAACTGGCCGTTTGCGTCCAGCAGTGGATTACCATATTCGTCGGTCTGGTATACCGGGTAGCCGTCTTTGGTTTCGAAAGCGGCGGCGTAGTTGTAGGTTGGCAGGGTGTAAGAGGCGTCGCCGGTACGTTGCATGGCGCCGGGAAGCTGCCATTTGTCCAGCTCATTCGTCAACCCTTTTCTTGCATAGCCGAGAATATACTCGGTATTTACACGGGTGATGAAAACGTTGAACCAGCCCATAGCTTTCATGGAGCCGGGATAAGTAACACGGGTGCCGAAGTAGTTGGCAGGTTCTGTTCTTACCACGAGGCTGTACACCTGCGCGCCATTTTCATCTTTGTGGTCGATCACCGCTTTAGCCGCATCTGCTGCCGCTTTCCAACGGTTGATGTCGAAGCTGCCCCATGACCACGGACTGGCCGGACCGGCAGCCGCACTGTTAAACAGCGGGCTGGCCAGGTGCAACAGGAGCCTCGCCTTGATAGCTTTGGCCATGCCGCTGGTTACGCGCATAAAGTCGATACCGGTTTGTTTAGCCGGCAGGTTTGCTGCGGCGAGATCGCATTCGTCCACAATGAATTTCTGTATCTCTTCGAGGCTGGCGCGGGCGGAATACAATTCGGGAGAATCGCGGTCCAGCACTTTAGTGATGATCGGCACGCCACCATACCAGCGTACGAGTTCCGCGTAAAAGAAAGCACGCAGCAACACGGCTTCATATTTCATACGCTCACGTACCGCTTCGGTGTTCATGTATTGCTCCGGATCTATGGGAACATTATCGATCTTGCTGAGGAAAGATTACAGGCGCGGATGGCAGCGTAATAGTCCGCCCAGCGCTTGAACTTATCGGGCATGCTGGTAGGGTTGTACGCGCCCACGTGTACGGTGTTTGCCCATCCCCACCAAGGACGCGATTCGCCATCATCTGTAGTGGCGTCCAGGTATACGTTATTGTCCCAGCTGTTGGGAATACGGCGATAGATGTCCGTCAGGAACTCTTTCGTGTACTTCGCGCTGGCAAATACTCTTTCCTCGTTGAGGTCGCCCGACTCCGCCTTGTCCAGCAGGCCCGCGCCATCTTTGTTGCAGGATGCGAACACCAGCAGCAGGAGGAAGTAAGCTAATTTTTTTATGCTCGATTTCATGATCGTCTGTTTTACAAGGTTACTTTAACGCCCAGGTTCCAGGTTCTTAACTGCGGATAAGCACTGCCGATTTCGCTGTTGGATTCCGGATCCCAGCCCAGCATTTTATCCCAGGTCAGCAGGTTGTTGCCATTTGCGAAAAAGCGTACGCCGTTTATTTTAACACGCGACAGCATAGCTTTAGGCAGGTTATATCCGATTTCCACGTTTTTCAGGCGCACATAATTCCTGCTATACAACCAGTAGGAAGATTTGCGGTGGTTGTTCGTGTTTTCCGAAGGGTGCAGCCTTGGATAGGTTGCATTTGCCCAGGTGGAAGGATCATCCGGGTTGTAACGGCCCAGGTGATGGCGCATCACTTTACCCAGCTGGCTGAATTCCCATGCTGCATCTTCTCTGAAGTACATGTCGGCATTACCGCCACCCTGTATCAGCATATTGATGTCGAGGCCTTTCCAGCCACCACCAAGGGTGATGCCGTAGATGAATTCCGGAACGGTACCCATACCGATAGCACCTTCATCGTAGCTGTCTACCAGGCCATCGCCGTTCAGGTCTTTGTATTTGATATCGCCTGGATAAACCACCCCGTAAGACGGGATAGGCAGCTCTTTCCGCAGTACCGGGAAGCCGCCCTCGAGTACGAGGTCACCGTTGGATGTCAGTTCAAAATCCTCCCGCGCATACAAACCATTGTCGGTTAACCCGAAGTGTTGTCCGATACGTTTGCCGGTACGGCGTTGCCAGTCGTATCTTTTGCCTTCTTCATCGATCCTGTTGATCACGTTGCGGGCGAAAGTGAAGTTACCTTTGACCAGGTAGTTGAAGTCGCCTTTTTTATCGGAGAAGCCCAGTTCCATATCAAAGCCCTTGTTGTGAACGCGGCCAATGTTTTCCGGGGAAGACCTTGTCCGTCCGTTCTCGTAGAGCCCTGCGGGTTATTCATACCGAATACCAGCGGCAGCGAGTAGGGGATAGCAAGAATATCGCGGCGGTGCTCGGAGAAGAAGTCGGCCGTTAATGTAATGCGACCATTCATCATCTGTGCGTCGAAACCAATATTGCTCTTTTTCGCTCTTTCCCAGGTTACGAAAGCATTACCAGGCTGACCTTCTGCGATACCTCTCTCGGAGCTGGGTTGTTCACCCCAGAACACTCTCCAGCCGTCTTCGTTAGGCATGTAGTTATAACGCTGCTCGTACAGGTAGTTAAAGTTGCCAATCCTGTCATTACCGATCTCTCCGTAGGAGCCCCTGATTTTGAGGTAATTCACGAAGTTATTTTTACCCCAGAATCCTTCCTCTGATGCTACCCAGCCCAGTGAAGCGGCGGGGAAGAAGCCGAAGCGGCGGCTGGGATCGAACTGCATAGAGCCGTTATAACCCGCGTTCACTTCGAACAGGTATTTGTTTTTGTAGCCATAGGTGGCACGGCCTACCCATCCTAAATAACCGGTGGGAATCTGCGCCTGTACAAAGTCCTGTATCTGTTGATACAAGACCATACCGGTAACGGCATGATCGCCAAAGTTGCGGTTGTAGTTCAATGCACCCTCAAAGTGTTGCCTTCTCCTGGTGGCATCGCCGCCTCTGCCGGTAGAAATCGACAGTTCGGTCGGGCTCTTGTTCAGGAGATATTGCCCGAAGCGGGTGTATTCATACAGGAGTGGTTTTTCCACTATGTCGCGGCGCGATTCGTAGGTGCTTACAAAACCTATGAGTGCACGGGCAGATAAGCCTTTGGTGATTTTATTCAGGTCTTGTTTGATCGTGAAGGCTCCTTCCAGTACGTTCTTGTTACGCCTGCGGTTACCGAACTGGGACAGCAGGGCGTAGGGCGACAGGCGGCTTTCGTCAGAACGGCCACCGATACTGCCATCCGGGTTGATATACGTTTGGAAGTTTGGCGGTAATCTTCTTAATTTATCGAAGAGGTCCTCGTCGAAGTTCGGTTGTTTCCTTTCTTCAAACCTGCCTGTTAAGTCTACCCCCACTTTAGTAGAGGATGTAACGGTGAAGTCCAGGTTGGAGCGGAAGCTCATACGGTTATACTCTGTATTGGTCGGGTATCTTGCGTTCGGGAATTCCTTATACAAACCTTCCTGGTGCAGGTGGTTCGCGGAAATAAAGTACTGCAGCACTTCGTTGCCGCCTCTTACGCTCATGTTCGACAGCTGCTGCCACGACGCTTTGCGCATGAAATCTTCATAGAAATCATTGTCGGGGTGCGTGTATGGCGAGTTGCCCAAACGATAGTGTTCCAGGTCGCTGGCAGTGTATTCCAGCGGTTTGCCTTCGTTCTTCAGTGCTTCGTTCATCAATGTAGCATAGTCGTAAGAACCCAGGTAGTCCGGTTTACGGATAGGCTGTTGTACAGCGGCCTGTGTAGACAGTGACAATACAGGACGGCCAACGGTACCGCGTTTGGTGGTGATGAGGATTACACCGTTCGCACCGCGCACACCGTATACGGCAGTAGCAGAAGCATCTTTCAGTACAGAAAACGTTTCAATATCCACCGGGTCAATCTGCTGCCATTCTCTTTCCACACCATCTACCAGCACCAGTGGTGCGGTAGTATTGGTCGTAGCCATACCGCGGATGAGTATCTGTGCATTGTCTGCACCCGGTTTACCGGAACCCATTATACTGATTACACCAGAAACACGGCCTGCGATAGCATTGGACAGGTTCGGAGTAGAGGCGCGTTGCAGTTCTTCGGATTTTACCTGCGAGATGGCGCCCACCACGCTGGCTTTCTTTTGTGTACCGTAACCCACCACTACATAGTCGCCCAGTTTGGTGGCGTCCGACTCCATCGTAATATGGAGACTGGATTGATTGCGGATGGCAACTTCCTGTGCCACAAAACCGATATAAGTAATCTGTAGCACGCCGGTAGTGCCGGTCAATGTCAATTTAAATTCGCCTTTGGGATCGGTCACCACCCTGTTGGAGGTGCCTTTCTCCGTAATGCCGGCGCCTATAAGCAGCTCGCCGGACGCGTTCACCACCTTACCGGTGATGGTTTTGCCCTGCGCCATCACCTGGGTGATAGAAACGCACAGCAGCAGGAGGAAGAATAGTATTTTTTCATCTGTTGCGTTTTTAGAGCCAGTCGGGATTTTGGCGCATGGAGGGATTACGGTTCATTTCTATCTGCGGGATAGGGAAGAAGTAATGTTTGGTTTCAAACACCTTGTCTTCCACTTTCACATTCGGATTATACGTGAACGTACCGTTTGCGTTGCGGGTAGTCACCATACCACGAATAAACTTCGGCAGCGATTCAATGATCATCCAGCGACGCACGTCGAAGTAACGGTGATCTTCAAATGCCAGCTCGATGCGGCGCTCGTTGCGTATCAGGTCACGCAGCGTTTCCTGGTTCAGCGGAATACCGCGGCGGGTAAAGGTGGTCTGCACATCGGGCATGCCAGCGCGTGCTCTTACCAGGTCCAGCGCCTGCACCGGTGTAAGGGGGCTGAGGAACCAGGTACGATGTAAGACGGCCCGCCTGCCTCGTTACCGGCTTCCGCCAGGTTCAGCAGCACTTCCGCGTAACGGAAATATACCCAGTTGTGGTACACGGTGCCGGTGTTCTGTGCCGGGTTTGCATTCGCATAGTCCATGAACTTGTTCAGGTAGTAACCTGTTTCCGTTTTCGCGTTACCTGTAGCATTGGCGCCACCGGTGAAAATCTGGAACGTATAGTTATTCTGTCCCGCAAACTTGGCGTAACGTGCGCCATTATAAATGATGCTCGCATAAAAACGCGGGTCCCTGTTATCGTAAGGAGCAGCTGCCTGCGCGGTATTATTCCAGTTGAACAGCGTTCCGTTCGACATCTCGTACGCGTCTACCAGGTCCTGCGAAGGACAGGTGCCACCGCGTGCGTTGGTAAAACCAGCGGGGAAGTTATCGTTCTCTGTATCGCGGTTGGGCGTGCGCAAGCGGGCGAAGATCAGTTCGCGGTTAGTAGTGCCGGCGCCCCAGGCGTTAAAGAATGAGGAGTAGTTAGTCTGCCCGTTTGTACCGGGGCGGTACAATTGGTACCAGTTAAGGTCTACCACTGACTGTGCGGCCTGTGCGGCCAGCGCCCAACGGTTAGCATCTACATTGCCATAAGAGGTGAGGGAGTCTTCACCAGCGCGGTTGTACAACGGGCTGGCAGCGTACAGCAGTACTTTTGCTTTCAGCGCCATGCAGGAACCGCGGTCGGCACGACCCACCTCGTTAGGCTCATAGTAAGGTTCTGCCGGTAACAAGGCGTATGCTTCGTCGCAGCTGCGTACAATAAAATCTACTACAGATTTTACAGAATTCCGCGGGGTCAGTACGTTTTCAGACGCCTCGAACGAACGGTCCACGATGGGGATACCACCCCAGCGCTGGAACAGGAACCAATGGTGTAATGCGCGGATGAAAATCATTTCGCCCATCATACGGTTACGGAAACGCTCGGTCGTGGTGGTCGGCAGCAGGTGCAGGTTTTTGATGGCGGTATTGGTTTTACGATTACCATGGTAACCGCCATACTTCATCCAGGAGCCTATTTCACCGGCGCCATCGCTCGCGCGCCAGTATCTCATATTAGACGGGTTCCAGTTGCCGGCGCTCATGCGTTGTGCGGCAGAAGGAACGGTTTTGTTAGTAGATACATGCATCGCTTCGTCACTCGCGGAAGCCAGCATCGCGTTGCCATCCAGCCAGTTGAAGGAGGCGGATACATCTGCCGGGAGGTCGGTATAAGCGTTGTTGATGAACATCTCCGCACGGGCAGAGTCGCTGAACACGAATACATCCGACTTGAATTCCACCGGAACGGTTTCCAGCGGACGCATACAGGAAGCGGCCGAGGTGCAGAGCGCGATGGTTAATATACTGATGTTAATTTTTTGCATAGTCATAACGTTTAGAAGGATACACTGATACCCGCATTAATAATACGCTGGATCGGATACAGCACATAGTGGCCGGAGCGGGCTTCTGTGTCTACGAGGTCGGTAGAAGACCAGGTGAACAGGTTGTAGCCGCTGGCATAAATACGCAGGTTGTCCAGTTTGATCTTTTTAGCGATCTGCTGGGGAAGCGTATAACCCAGTTCCATTGTTTTCAGTCGTACCATTTTACCATCTCTTAACCAGTAAGTAGAGGTGCGCTGGTTGTTAGCCTTGTTGGCGAGCGACAGTCGTGGATAAGAGGCATTCTCCCAGGTAGTCGCATCTTCCGGGTTGAAGCGGCCCAGGTGATGATCGCGAACGGTGCCGTTATCGTGGAATTCCCAGATAGACTCGCCGGTGAGCGGCAGCTGCTGACCACTGTGACCAGTGAACATCAGTCCCAGGTCAAATCCTTTATATTTAGCGCCAAAGCCAACACCGTATTGCATCGTGGGGAAGTTACCCTGACCGAGATACACCTCGTCATAGGCATCGATCACGTTATCGCCGTTCTGGTCCTTGTATTTGATATCACCGGGTTTCACCTGGCCGAATGTTTGTCTCGGGCTGGCATCTATCTCCGCCTGGTCTTTAAACAGTCCCTGCGCCTGCAGGCCGTAAATACCGTCTAACGGACGGCCGGTACGCGCCTGGTAAGCGAAGAGCGGTTTCTCTTCACCGCGGTTCAGGACTTTATTTTTCGCGCTGGTAATGTTACCCATGAACGACAGTTCCACGTCGCCAACCGGCTGTGTATACTGCAGGGAAGCGTCGAAGCCTTTGTTCTCGATGATGCCGATCGGGAAGTCCGGGAAGCGGATACCCATGATGTATGGCAGCGCAGGCTGGATCATGATGTCGTTGTTCTTCTCATAGAAGTAGTCGAACGAGAAGTTCAGCCTGTTCTTCATCAGGGTCACGTCGATACCCACGTTTGTTTTATGCACTTTTTCCCAGGTGACGTTGTCGAGCGAGAAAGCTGTTTCCTGGAAGCCGTTGTAGCCTACGGAGGTGTAACCGAAGTTAGGGCCGCCGGCGCTCTGGTACTTCTGGAACCAGAGGAAGTAACCGCCCACATCATCGTTGCCGGTAATGCCGTAGGAACCACGCAGTTTCAGCAGGTTCACCCAGGTCGCGTCTTTCATGAAGGCCTCTTCAGAAATCACCCAGCCCAAAGATCCCGCAGGGAAGAAACCGAATTTGTTACCAGGTAAAAACTGCTCGGAACCCTGGAAGCCATAGTTGAACTCCGCGAGGTAACGTTTATTATAGGCGTAAGATACACGTCCGTTCGAGCCGAGATAGGCGCGGGGAATGTTCTCATTATTTTCAGAAGAGATGATACGCTGGTTCACCGCTGCTACGGCGCTAACCGCGTGCAGCCCGAACGTACGCTGGTAGTTCAATGCACCTTCGTAGTTCAGGATACGGCGGGTACCGGGGTATTCCACACCGGAACCCATTTGCGTGTCGGAGCCGGTTTCCACGTACTTGATACTGCCGTTCGGGTTGTACTCAACGTTACCGTTTGCCTGGCGCAGGTCATATACCTTAAACGACTTGCTGCGGTTGGTCACCATATCGTACCAGCTGTCGAAAGCAACAGCGCCGGTGATAGATAAACCCGGTGTGATGAAGTCCAGCTCGTGTTTGCCGCGCAGGGTGGCGAACATGCTGCGCACATAGTACAGCGAGTAGCCCTGCTTGTTCAGCAAACCATAAGGGTTCTGTGAAAAGTCTTTCGTACCGCCGAGTTTCCCGTCCGGCGTCAGCACCGGGAAGGCATTGGGTGGTGTTTTATATAAAGTGCGGAACACGCGTAAAGCTGCATCCCCGCGGGCGCCGGGATAGGTGCGTTGTTCCCGGCGACCGGCCAGGTCCAATGTAAGACTGAAACGTTTGTTCACGTTTACATCAATATTGGAACGGATGGTAACCATATTAAAATCTGCGTTGGTGTTGTAAGTGTTGGCAGCCTTATCCACCTTATACAAACCGCTGTTCCCCGTGTAGCCCGCCGACAGGAAGTAGCGGGCGTTTTTGTTGCCGCCGCGCACATCCACGCTGTAGCGCTGCTGCCAGGTTTGCTCGTTCACATACTGGTCGTACCAATTGATGTTCGGGTACAGGTAGCGGTCTATATCCGACTCATATACACCCATCGCAGCGTTCTTGTACTTTTCCAGGTCAGCCGCGCTGTACTTCGGTGCCGCGCCATCGTTGGTCAGCGCTTCGTTGTACAGGGTAGCATACTGGAAAGAGTTCAGCAGCTTGGGTGTAGTCGTAGGCGCCTTTACACCGCCGCGGGCATTGAAGGTTATCTTAATAGGTCCTTCCTTACCACGTTTGGTAGTAACAAGCACTACGCCATTACCGCCGCGGAGGCCATACTGCGCAGTTGCAGCGGCATCCTTCAGCAGCGTAATGGTTTCTATCTCGTTCGGATCCAGAAATTCCATGCTACGCTCAAATCCATCCACCAGTACGATGGGGGAGTTGTCGCGGAACGTGCGTTTGCCACGCATCTGGATTTCAGCGCTTTCACTACCCGGCTCACCGTTGTTTTGCATTACGATAAGTCCGGCCAGTGTACCCTGCAAGCGGTTGGAGTTGTTGATGATAGGTACATTTTCCAGTGGACGGCCCTTCACCTGCGTAAACGCACCGGTGACCTCCTGGTATAACTGTTTGCCGTTAAAGGTGCTGATCAGCACGGAACTGTCGGGCTTTTGCGCGGTAGCGGCCAGCGAAAGGCACAGACAGATAATGACCCCGATAGACGCTCTCAGGTACAGTTGGTACTTGAGCAGGGCCATGCTTGAAACTGTTCTTTTCATAAGCGTGAGAATTCTAAAATTGTTATTCTAGTAGTTTTTAAAATTGGTCGATTTGGCTGACGAATACGTAAAAAGACCCGTTCACACGGTTGGTGCGATAAAATAAACATTGACAACAGATAGATTAATTATTCCCGTCAGGGCATACGCACGTGGACTTCCTTCTTCACAGACGCGGAACTTGTTACATCATTTAATACATCATTACTATTACATCATTTACCCAGTTTTTCTTTCGTTGCTTATCAGCAAAACCATTACATACGCATAAGTTGTTTTTGTTTTGACTATTGATCCATTCGTGGAATTCTAAAACCGTGGTTCAACTTAGGCAAATTAAGCGTTCTTTTTACCTTTTTTTTACGGAAACGTTTCCGTGAATCTCATCATTTTTCTCCTTATAAATCAGTGGAATAGTAGTATTTTAACGCTTCCGGAGCAGATTCATGAACAAGATCGACATTAAATACCTGGCAAAGGAGTTAAACCTTGCCATTTCCACGGTTTCGCGTGCGCTGAGAGACAGTCACGAAATCAGCGCGAAAACCAAAGAAAAGGTGTTTGCCCTGGCGAAGCGTTTAAATTACCAGCCGAATGCAAACGCCAGTGGTTTACGCGCACAGGAAAGCAAAATAATCGCGGTAGTGATCCCCGACATGGTGAACGACTTTTTCTCGCTGGTGATCAGCGGGATCGAAAAGGTAACACAGGAACAGGGCTACCACATTCTTTTATACTTCACGCATGGCGATCATGCGCTGGAGGTATCTTTTATTAATACGTTGGTCAATGGCAGGGTAGATGGTGTATTGCTGTCTATCACCGACGAACATAATAAGAATGAACACCTCGAACAGTTGAACCGCAACGGTATTCCGCTTGTGCTGTTCGATCGGGTGAGCGAAAAAATGGAAAATGTAAAAGTAACGTCCGACAATTATGAAAGCGCCGTCACTGCCACCAAACTCCTTACGGATAAGGGTTGTAAAAAGATTGCCTATTTAAAAGTGCATCGCAACATCCCCGTGGGCACCATCCGCATGAACGGTTATCTGGAATCGCTCAAAAAATATGCGAAGCAAAAACGCCGCTGGTTTTAGAGTGTCCTACTGATAATGATGAAGCGTTTGCCGCTATTCATAAAATGCTGCTCGCCGAAAGGCCCGACGGTATTTTTGCTTCTGTGGAAAAACTCGCGGTGGTCGCTTATCGCGTGTGCGAGCAAATGCAATTAAGAATCCCGGAAGATATTAAGATCATCAGCTTCTCTAATCTGCAAACAGCTGCATTGCTCAATCCTTCACTCACCACCATTACACAACCCGCTTTCGAAATAGGAGAAACGGCTGCCAGGGAGCTGCTGCGGATTATTAAGAAGAAAGGCAGTGCAAAGGCAGATGTGGTATTGAAGTCGCGGTTAATAGAGCGGAGGTCGACAGGAGGAGAGAAGTGATAAAGATATATAGCAAAAGGGGGCTGACCAATACATTGGTCAGCCCTTTTGCTATGGTTTATTTATTTTAGAATCTTCGCCAGTTCCGCCGAGAGATCATCGCCACGCAGGTTGCGCGCAATAATTTTTCCACTCGGGTCGATCAGGAAGTTCGAAGGAATTGCTTTGATGCCATACAGCACCGCCGCTTCGCTGTTAAAACCTTTCAGGTCAGAGATCTGCGTCCAGGGCATGTTGTCCTGTTTCACAGCGCCCAGCCATGCTTTACGACCATTTTCCTCATCGAGGGATACACCCAGGATGGTGAATTTTTTGTCTTTAAATTTATTGTATGCCGCCAGCAGATTAGGGTTCTCTGCACGACAGGGTTTACACCATGATGCCCAGAAATCAACCAGTACATACTGACCGCGGAAATCCGACAGTTTCACCGATTTGCCGGTAGAATCTTTCTGTTCGAAGTCCATCGCCATTACGCCGGTGTTGGTTTTTTTACCGGTTTCGATGGCCTTTTGCAGTTGTTTACCGAGGGCCGAATTACGCATGCTGGCCGGGAAACGCGCGAACTTAACAGCCGCGGTGTCCGGGTTAAAGTTATACGACAGCTCTACCTCCTGGAATACACGCAGGGCGATATAAGAAGTTGGGTATTTCGCGAGAAACACTTTGCTTACGCTGTCATAACCCGCCTGCGTCTGGCGCATGATGATACCCGCCGGTTTCAGCCAGGCCAGGGTGTCTTTGCGCTGTTCCGCCGTGAGCGACCAATATACTTTCGTGAGCGAGTCGGCGCTTCTTTTGTAAGGGTGGCGCCACTGGGCGAGCAGCCTGTCTTCATCATTCGTTTTGGAACCTTTTACTGCTGCGCGAAACACGGAGTCGGGCGAGGTTACGGTGATGTTAGCGTTCTCGATGTAGAACTGCAGGTAATCCATATAACCATTTTTAGCCAACGACCCGGTATCGTGCCTGATTACGATAGACGCCGATGTCGGATTCTTCAGTTGTCCTTTGAAGGTAAACTGCCCGTTTTTCAACAAGGCGGAATCTGCAACTTTCCGGCCGTCGTCCGTGTAATTCAGGTAAGCCTTCGCGGGTGCGTTCAGCTTGCCTATCTTCCCCTTGATGGTAAAGCCCTGCTGTGCCATGGTGGCTAATGGCAGTAAGCAGCTGGCTGCGAGGATGAATTGTTTTTTCATGTATCTTTTTTACGTTGGTTTTAAATTAAGGCACCAGTCCAATACCGCTGATAAACACCGCTTCGTAGGCGTTTGAGTATTTTACGCAGGACAATGCGGTGAAGCGCAGGTAGCGTGCGGTGGTCACACCGAGGTCTACCGACTGCATATTATTGACGATGTTGCCGTTGAATACACCTTTGTCCGTCCAGGTAGTACCGTTCATGCTGGTCTCGATCCGGAATGTGGTCGGGTAACCGCCCAGGGTTGGGTATCTTAATGCAGTGGGTACGTAGTAATTCACCGCGGTAAATGTCACCTCTTTATTAAAGTTGATGCTCACCCATTGCGGCATGGTTTGCGTAATCAGGCTCGCCCAGAAGGTGGTGAGGTTATCGGCGTCCAGCAGGTTGGCAGGAGCGGAGGTGCCGTTCTGGGAGGAGAAGCCGGCGATCGTCCAGCCAGTTTTGTTGATCACGGCGGGTTTACCGGTTTTAAACACGAAGTACAATACGCGGCTGGTCGCAATGCCGTCCGGGTTACCGTCTACCGATTTAATCACCACCGGCAGTACATACGTGCTGTACTCTATCAATTTCGTTTGCTGGCCGATATTCAGCTCTGCGGAATCGGACAGGGTTTCACCGGCACGCAGCTGCGTCATCGACTTAAAAAAGATATAGGAGGTGGTGGGCAGGTTCAGTGCAGCCGCACCATATTTCGCACGGTACGCGTTTATTTTGGTCGAATCCACGGCAAAGCTGATCCAGTGGTTCGACTTCGCCGCGCCGCCGGTAATAGCGGCGTTCAGGCGCAGTACCATGAGCGAATCTTTTAAAATCGAGATCGGCATTTCAATGGTGTCTTTATCCGCCGCGCGGGTAAAGGCAATACTGCCCGCAGGCAGCATCGCAGGTTTGTCGTCTTTACTGCAAGCCGCTACCAGGGCTATCAGCGGGAGGATTATTGCTATTAATATCTTACGCATGATGTCTGTTTTGTGATTAGGGATTCTGTTGCATACCTGGGTTGAAGGCGATGGCCTGTACCGGGATCTGTAACGTATAACGGTTGCTGTGCGGCTCCAGGGTGGATATAGCCGTGCCCTGCGCGTTATAACGCGTTACAGCAGGCATGCGGCCTTCCTTGTCGAGACGGCGCATTTCGAACCAGCGGGTACAATTGAAGCCCATTTCATGATATCTTTCCATCAGTATTTCCTGGATCACAGCTTCCTTGTCGGTAGATTCGAAACGTACATAAGAAGCAGTGGGAAAGCGGTTTTTACGCACCTCGTCCAATTGCTGCAGGGCCACGGTTAAGTCGTTGGCGCGGGCGGCGCTTTCGGCGATGATCAGTTTCATTTCCTGTACGGACGTACCTGCGTTTTCATAAGTAAACACCGGTGTCATCTGCGCAGGGAAATACAGGGTAGCGCCGCGTGTGGTGAAGTTATATCCGTCTGTGTTGTAGTAGAATTTACGCACACGGAGGTCGGTCTTGGCGAAAGTACGCATGTAGTCCAGCGTTACCGTGTTGTTACCGATGATCATCTTACCATAAATCACATCCTGGCGAATACTTAAAAAGTTAGATGCAGGATTGGCGCCGTTGTAGTCCAGCATGATGGCTTTGGTGCTGGTTAAAGCCATTTCCGCATATTTCTTCGCTTCCGTATAATTCCGGGCGTAAAAGAACACCCGCGCCAGCAGACTATATGCCGATGCTTTAGAACCACGGAAACGGTTGGCGCTGTTATCTTCCGGTAAGTCGTCGACAGCGGCGTTGGTATCGTCGATGATGTGTTTGTAGATTTCCGCCACGGTGCTCCTGTCCGGTACCACCTGCGACACATCGTTCGAGGTTACGAAGGGCACGCCGGGATCTTTAGCGGCAGTGGTTGAATCAAACGCTTTTCCATATTCATTTACGAGGTAAAAATACTCCCAGGCACGGCCTAACAGCGCTTCTGCCCGCAGTGATCTTTTCTGGCTGAGCGTACCTGCCACGGCCTTATCGATGCCGATGAGCAACGTGTTGTATTTGTTGATCCTGGAGTAATGCTCGCCCCAGAAATACGGCGCTACATTAATATCGGTCGAAAACTGTTCGCCCCAGGTGTATACCAGTTCTGCGGCCAGTGTCGGCGGATTGGTAATGTTGGGTACATCCACATTATCGCCCAGGAAGTTCAGGGTCCCGTAAGGTATACCGGGACCGTAAATCAGCGCCTCATCATTCAGCCACTGGTCATAATCCGCCACGGTCGATAATAATCGTTTACCCTTTGGCGTAACATCGAGGTATTTATCGCAACCGGTCAGTGCCAGGAAACCCAGCAGCAGCGCGGTAATATTATATTTATTGAGTTTCACTTGTGTACGGTTTAGAAGTTGGTAAATATGCCGATGGTATATGTCGGTGTCAGGTAGGCCTTCTGATAGCCGTTCGTCGCCGCACTGTAATTATACTTATTCAGTCCCACCGTAAATATGTTCGACGCCTGTCCCTTTACTTCAAAGTGGCTGAAACCGGCGCGTTTAATAAACGCGGTATTATCTAAACTGTACGACAGTGTTAAGTCGGCCAGCGTGATGTAATCACCGTTTACCACGTATTTGTCCGCATAGTTATAAGCGTTGTTCGAGTTAGCGCTGTTGTACGCCGCCAGCCCCTGTACATCGGTGGTTGCTTCGTCACCTTTTGTTTTCCAGTAGTTGCCGGCGCCTTCGAGCGGGCGGTTGGCCGATGGGTTAGGTCTTGGTACCCTTACTTTAAATCCGCCATAATAGTTGATCATGCAAAACACGTAGAAGTTGCCGAAGTCGACACGGTTGCTCAAACCTGCGTTAATCGTAGGAATGGAGGTGCCCATGTAGTAAGTCAGCCCCGAAGTATCGCTCGACATCAGCGCCGTTACCGGGTTGCCGAGCGTGTTTACGTTGGTGCGGTAAGTAGTTCCTTTCGGATCGATTACCAGCGGGAAACCAGCGGTGTCCAGTCCGGCATAACGATAAGCGAACAGGGCGCCTACCGGGTAGCCTTTCACGAAGCCCGTGTGTTCAGCGTTTGCGGGTTGAAGTTGCCGCGCTGGTAAACTTCCAATACCTTGCTTTTGTTGCGGGCCAGGACCAGGCCTGTGTTCCAGTTCATTTTATCGTTGGCTATCCAATCGGCATGCAGGGCAAATTCCACGCCCTGGTTGTCGATCGTGGCACGGTTAATCAGGGACGGACTTGTACCGATGGTCGGATCGATCTGCGCGTTACCTAACAGGTCGGTGCTGCGTTTGTTATAGTAATCCAGCGTACCGTACACGTGTTTAAACACGGCGTAATCCAGGCCAATGTTAAAGTTGCGGGTTTGTTCCCAGCGCAGGCTGCTGTTAGCCATGGACGACAATACCAATGAAGGGGCGGAAGGTGTGGTGTAGGTATTGAATTTGGCTTCCGCAATCACCTGCGGCAGCGACATCTTAGCCACGTTACCGTTGAAGCCATATGCCGCACGCAGTTTCAGCTGCCTGATCCAGTCACGTCCTGCATAAACTCCTCGTTGTGGATGTTCCAGGCGGCGCCGGTAGACCACAGCGGTTTGTATTTATATTTCGGGTTGGTGCCGAACAGGTTCGACTGGTCGATACGGATACTGCCGGTTAAAGAGTAAGTGCTTTTGTAGGCATATACCAGGTTGGCGTAACCGGAGAGGAAGCGATCCTGTGAGTACTGCTGGTTAAACAACCCGGTCATGTTGTTCTGGAGCGGAGCGCCAAGGTTAAAGGTGCCCCTGAGTGCGCCGGTGACAATGGAGGCATAGTCAACAGGCTGTTGCAGCAGGGTTTCATCATTATAACCAAAGTAGCTCGCGAGCTTGCTTTTGTTCACCAGGTTGCGCACTTCGGCGCCGATGATGCCGTTGATGGAGTGTACGCCGGCGAACCTGCGGTTATAGTTTAACTGCGCGCGCGCGGTGTAGCTGGAAGTGCTGGTACCCATCTGGCGCAGATAACCGCCTTTCGGAATGTTGAACTTCAGCGAGCCGTCGGTATTGCGGGCGGCATAAGCGTTCATATATCTTCTTGCTACAGAAGATGCTTCGGATGCATAGTAATCCAGATCTGAAGTAGATGTTTCGTAAATGCCGCCAAACTGTACATCAAATCCACCGCCGAAGTCATAAGTAAAATTAGCGGTGATGCGGTTGTTCACCGTATGCGTTTTGTCCGTGATTTCGTTAGCATCTACCAGTGGATAGTAATTATGGTCGTACAGGCCGTTGGCGATGAGGATGTCGTTGTACAAAGGAGCCGGTGTGCCGCTGTTCATCACGGCGAGTGACTGGCCATTCTGATCCAGGAAACGCTCGTACGGCGCAATGCCTGTAATACCCGGTACCGGGGCGTTCCGGTTGTTGAACTCCCGGGTAGTCGGTGGTTAATTCCAGTCCGAGTTTTTGCGTGAACTTCAGCGTGGTACGCGCGGAGAGCAGCAGGCGGTCGTCAGAGTTTTTAATATTATTGGCTGCGTTGTTAGTATAGTTAGCCGTGATGTAATACAGCGCGTTAGGATTACCACCCGATACGTTCAGGTTGTATTGCTGGGTAACGGCGGCGCGCTGGAACAAACGGCTGTAATCTTTGAGATTATCGTAACCGGCAAGATCTGCGTAAGCCTTATCGGCCTGCTCCCGCGTAATCATATTGGCGGCCAGCTGGGCTTCGATGAAAAACGGCCGGGTGCGCGTTACGCTGCCCGCAGTGCCGGTAGCCAGTTGCTGCCAGGTGCCGGGAGCTACGCTCAGGGATGTCAGGTTCTTCTGATAGTTGCTTACAATTTCGGAAGCATTGTCTTCCCAGCGATAACGGCTGTAATCTTCTTTAGGTGTAATGCCGGCGGTAGCGCGGAAAGCGAACTTCGGCTTACCGATAACGGCCTGTTTTCTTTCGATCACAATTACACCATTGGAGGCCCGTACCCCATACACAGTGGCTGCGGCAGCATCTTTCAGGATCGTTACCGACTTAATTTCATTCGGGTCGATCATGCCGAGGGTCAGTTCCGTCGGATAGCCGTCTACCACGATGAGGGGGCTTTCGTTAGCCGACATGGTAGAGATACCACGGATGTTGAACAGCGGTCTTGAGTTGCCGTTACTGGTGAAGTTCACGTTATTGTTGATCATCAGACCCGGCAGCCTGTTCACCAGGCCATCCAGGAAGTTGGTGCTGATGCGGGATTCATATTCTTTGGTGTTCATCTGCGATACCGCGCCGGTGCTTTGCTCGGGACGGATGCGCTGGTAACCGGTGTTCACCGTGGTTACCTCGAAAGCGGTCAATGCCTTTACAATATGTTTCAACACTACGTTGATCGTAGCGCCGTTGTTGCCAACGGTCACCATCTGGCTTTCGAAGCCAACGGAGGAGAAGTACAGGCGGTCACCGGCCTGCATTTCCACTGCGATGGTGAATTCACCTTTTGCATCGGTAAGCGCTACCCCAATTGGAGCGGTACCACGCATTACAGTGATGCTTACACCGGCCAGGTTGCGGCCGGTGGAGTCGGTTACGCGGCCCTTCACGGGCGGCAGCGCGGCTGTTGGCTCGTCGGCCTGCCTGGTGGACTGTACCGGCTTGTTGTGAATAAAAATAGTGGTACGCCTGATGGTGTAATCAAGCGGCTGGTCGGTGAAAACAAGGTCCAGGAAAGACTTTAAAGATAAGTCTCTCACCGACACCGATACCGGCGCGGCATTCTTCAGGTCCGCTTCATTATAAAGCGCAGTGTACCCCGTTTGCTTTTCGATGGCTGCCAGCAAATGTTCGAGTTTCAGATGGTTGCCTGAGACCGTCACCGTTTGCGAAAAAGACTTCGCGGAAACGTGACAGATAAAACCCGTTAACAGGATGGCGATCAGTTTAACCTGCATCAGAACTTTCCTTTTAATTGCCGGATCGCACTGTAATAATGCGGCGATCCCAGATTTGGTTGATGTCGGGAGGGACGAGCATGCGGCGCCCCTTCCGTTACAAAAAGCGATTAATTTCATACTTTTGTAACAGTTTGGTTGATTGAATGAACAAATGATTCTTTCGCGAGATGACTTGTTACAGATTAGCTGAATCCCGCCGGATAGTGGTTCCAAGCACCTTCCGGCTTTTTTCTGCCTTTCCCCTTTGCATTACGTTTCTCTCATGTTGGACTAATAGTTATGATTGTGCTGTTATGCTGATCATTATAAAATGATTAGTTTCCTTCCTTCCATTTTGTAGCGGATACCGAGTTCGGCCAACCCGTCCAGCAGGTCCTGCAGGTCCAGGTCGCGGCCAGGTTTACCTTTTAACCGCATTTGTGGTGTGCTGCCTTTATATTCCACTTCAATATCATACCAACGCGTTACCTGCCGCATAAACTCTTCCAGCGAAACACCTTCGAAATAGAATTTCCCACTTTTCCAGGCAGTGACTCCTTCGATGTTGGCATTTTTATCCACCGATAATTGCTTTTGCATAACGGCCTGCTGGCCCGGTTGCAGCTGTATGGCTTCCTGCTTTTGCCGCACACGTACACTGCCGCTCAGCAGCGTGGTGCGGACCGCGGGTTCATCTGTATAGGCATTGATATTAAAATCGGTGCCGAGTACTTCCACGCTGGCGGTATCGCCTAAATTCACGCGGAAGGGCTGTTTTGTGTTTTTCGCTACTTCAAAATAGGCCTCGCCCTGTAACGCTACTTTCCGTTCGCCGCCAGGGAAGGCGGTGGGAAAACGGAGGGAAGTAGCGGCATTCAGCCATACCGTGGTGCCATCCGGCAGTACGATGCGGAACTGCCGGGCCTTGGGTGTGGTGATGGTATTCCAGGCCGTGCTTTTACCATCAGGTGCGTAAGCCAGCTGCCCGTTTTGCAGCGTAGCGTTGGCGCCGGCGATCATGCCGTTACCAAGGCTGTCGAGCGCTACCACTGTACCGTCTTCCAGTGTTAGTGTGGCGCCTTCTTTTCCGGGTTCGATAGGCGTGGTTCGTACCACAGCTGTTGTCCCGCCGGTGTCGGGCGTCCTGGGCTGCAGATAATAAATGCTGCCCGCCGTGACCACGATGACAGCTGCCGCGGCTATGCGCAGCCAGGTGCGGAGGGGCGGACAGGCGTCCTCAGCGGTTTATCGACTTCTATTACGTTATGGAGTACCTGTTGCCAGGCGGCGCTGCCGGATGAGGGAACGGACTCCGGAACATGTTTCGGATGGCGGGAAAAATAGGACTGGATGTGCGCAATAAGCTCAGGCGACGTGTCGGCATGCATCAGCTGCAGTAACTCGTCGTAGTGTTCTGGTCCGGCTTTTTCGGTGCGGATAAGCTCCAGTAGCTGGTTGGCTCTTTCAATCATCTCCCTGTTCAATATCTATAATTAAAATAATATCAACTGATTTGGTTGGCCTTTGTAGCAATGTTATATGATATAGTACCCCGGGAACAGAAAATATACACATCCCCCGAAAAAAATTAGAAGCGGTATAAAAGGAGCAGGATCAGGGGAATATCGATACCCCGGTTAACGAGATATCCACGGATGACTTTGGCGGAGCGGGTGAGGGAATTGCGGACAGCCTGTACGGAAATGTCCAGTTCGGCGGCTATTTCCGCGGGCTTTTTGCCGGTGAGGCGATTAAGGCGATAAATACGCTGCTGCTGTTGCGGCAGTTCGGCAATGGCTTCGCGGATGAGACGAACCGTTTCCGATAAATGAACTGCCTCTTCCGTTTCATTGGTCTGAAGCGGAACGTCGCCGGTAACGCCCAGCTGTAATTGCCGTTGTTTAAGGTGTTTAAAGGTGCGGTTGTAGGCAATGCGGAAAATCCAATGTTGCGGCTCTTCCACGGCGGCGAGTTTGTCACGGCCCAGCCAGAGATACAGGAATACCTCCTGCACCAGATCTTTTACCGTGGGTTCAATGGGAACAAGGTTAAAAATGATTTTATAGAGTTGCGGCATGTAGAGATGGAACAATTCTTCGAATGCCTGTTCATCTGCTTCAGCTATCCGGGAAAATAGCGCCCGGTCTCTATTTATATCATTTTTCTCCAAGATTTGGTTAGTCCGGTTGAGTTATCGTACTGTAAACATAATTCAAATTTTGCGGTCTTTTTATATCTTGGACAGCAAAATCATCAAAAACAATGTTTACTCAACCCGGTACCATCGAAGAAATTAAAACAGACCTGGAAGCCAATCTTCCACACCTGACTTACAAAATTGAAAAACCATTACTGGGCAAACAATTCCTGCTGGCGAAGAAAGGCACTTATGGCGCCATCATTCTTAAAAAGGGAGAAAAGGTGCTGGTAAATACCTATAACCCAAAAGGACTGGCCGCTGCGTTCGGCATGCTTGGGATTATGATTACCCGTGCAGTGAATAAGCAATATGTGGCGACGCGCAACGAGGTGTTCACTTATATGAGCACAAAATATTACGAAGTGAAGAAGGGGTTTTAAGCCCCTTTTTCATTCCAGTAATAACTGTCGGCGTACTGCCGCTGCCCGAATATGGCAGTACCCACCCGTACCATGGTCGCTCCTTCTTCAATGGCCGTTTCCAGGTCGCCCGACATGCCCATGGACAATTCCCCGAAATCGGCATTGGGCAGGCCCAGTTGCTGCAACTGCCCGGCGGTGGTTTTTAATAGCCGGAAACATCGCCTGACCTTTTCCTGTTCCGCACTGAATAGCCCGATCGTCATCAGTCCCTTTACTTTCAGCGTATCGTACTTCGCTGCTTCCTGCGCGAGTTGCATGGCGGCTTCCGGCGCAACGCCGAACTTACTCGGTTCAAAAGAAGTATTTACCTGTAGAAAGATATCGATGCGCTTTCCTTCGGCCTGCAGGCGGCGGTCGAGCTGATGAATTAAGTCGATGCGGTCCACGCTCTGGATGCAGGACGCGTATTTGACGGCTTCCTTGATCTTGTTGCTTTGCAGGTGCCCGATGAAGTGGAATTCCGCGCCGGTATCCTGCAACAGGGGCCATTTTGCGCTCAGTTCCTGTATCTTGTTTTCCCCGGTGAGGGTGGCGCCAAGGTCAATCGCGGTGCGGATATGTTCGGCGCTTACCGTTTTGGTGGCGAGTAATAACTTTACCTCCCGCGTTGCCACACGGGCAATGCGGTGACGTACCTGTTCAAGATTGGCGGCTATGTTCATCTGCACAAAAATTAAAAACGATGGACCGCCGTTCGCGGCCCATCGCGGTTGTTTAATTACACCCCTGCATTTCTATAATATGGTAACCCTGCGCTTCGATGGAAGCGATCATGTCCGGCGTACCCTGTTCAATATGACAGAACCGGCATTCCCTGGCGGACAGCGGTTGCCCGTCTTGTCCTTTACTGGCCAGGTATTGGCGGCCGTACGAGAATACGGTATCGGTCGCCCCGATATTATCGGGCACCGGGATGTCGAAGTGCATTACAGCGCCATCTTTTTTACTACGTAGGTATCCCAGACTGCTATTTTCATCTTAAAATTCATTTTTATTAATGTAAGGATGTGTCCACAGAATAACGGTGAGCGTGACGGCTTTAAACCAGGCAGCGTGCATGGCCTCCACCG
This sequence comes from Chitinophaga sedimenti, assembly GCF_023156195.1. Classification (GTDB taxonomy): domain Bacteria; phylum Bacteroidota; class Bacteroidia; order Chitinophagales; family Chitinophagaceae; genus Chitinophaga; species Chitinophaga sedimenti. The sequence goes on along the minus strand of NZ_JAKUKA010000001.1, from coordinate 2,657,132 downwards.
TGGCCGCATCATGCCCTTTATTCGCCAGGAACGATTTGATGGTGGCGGTAATCGGGAAGATGAAGGCCACCATATAACGGTAGTGGATAATCGGTACCGCCTTCGCATCGTCGGTTTTATTCTTCTTTGTACTGTGATGGCGCAGTGCGATCTCATGTTGATAGTTCAGCCATTCCTGGTCGTACGGACGGTTGCACAGGTCCAGTATCCACTGCCCGAAGCGGGCGCGTACGGCGGCGAGGTAAGCAGTATCCGGCTGCTGATCTTTGGAGAAGTAATAAAGGAGGTGCTCGTTGCTGCCAACGTAACCATACCACAGATCGAGCACTGCATCAGTCTGATCTTTTAACACTTCCCCGGCAAGACGGAGGTTCTTTTCATCTTCTTCGGAAAAGAGCACTGTCTTTTTAACAGCGCCAGGTCCTGTAAAGTAACGGGGGAGGGGCCAGCCTGGCCGTACGTGTAACCTTTCATGTGAGTTGTATTGATTTAGGTAGTTAGATGCTTTCGTTCATTCAGGATGCCTCGTAACCGGCTGGTGTTAACCTGCTTTGGTGGCCCCTGGTAATCTGTTGTTCACGATAAACTGTAACGGGTGCATGCAATATATTTAGTTGTTGATGTGATTAAATGACATCACAAAAGTGGCGTATATTTGGACCCATCAGTTCATCCAGAAAAGATAAAAACATATGGTCCAGAAGTTGCGGCCGTGGAAAACGATCCTTTCCATAGAAGTGCACAGTGATAAACCCGTGTACCGGCAGATTGCCGAAGGGATTATTGCGGAGATCAAACGGGGACGTTTCAAACCCGGCACGCCCTTGCCCAGTACGCGGCAGCTGGCGGAGAGCCTTACAGTGAACCGTAAGACCATTGTACTGGCTTATGAAGATTTGCTGGCGGAAGGCTGGCTGACCAGTGTATATAAGAAGGGCACATTTGTATCCGGTAAACTGCCGCAGGAAACAGCGTCCTACCGCGATCATACACGCGAAGCGGTCAGGCCGGGCTTCTCTTTTAATGCACCGCTCTTATCCGGCGATCCTTTTATCACGCATAAAAAGAATACGATCGTATTCGACGACGGCCTGCCGGATGTACGCCTGGCGCCCATGAACGAACTGGCGCGCAGTTACCGCCGCATCTTCCAGCAAAATACACGCTGGCGCATGATGGGCTACGGCAATCCCGCAGGCTGTGATCGCATTCGCGGCGCTATTGCAGATATGCTGGTGCGGGACCGGGGCCTCCGCGCCGATACCAGTCATATCTGTATAACGAGGGGGAGCCAGATGGCTTTATACTTAACGGCCAAAGCACTCATCCAGAAAGGGGATTATATCGCCGTGGAGGATCCGGGGTATGCGCCGGCCTGGACTACCTTCACACAATTCGGGGCTAAACTGCTGCCACTGAAAGTAGATGCGGAAGGTATCTGCATCGAAACGCTTGAAAAGTTGTGTAAGAAAAAGCAGTTGAAGGCGATCTATGTTACGCCGCATCACCAGTTTCCCACCACGGTGAGCATGAAAGTAGACCGACGGATAAAGCTGGTAGAACTCTCCAACCAATATGGTTTTGCGATTATTGAAGACGACTACGATCACGAGTTTCATTTCCAGGGAAAAAGTATGTTGCCGCTGGCCAGTTTGCCAAACGCCGCAAACGTGATTTACATCAGTTCTTTAAGTAAACTGGTAGCCCCTTCGGTCCGCATTGGTTACATCCTGGCGCCGGGAGCCTTTATTGCCGCAGTGGCCGCGCACCGCAAAATGATCGATGTGCAGGGCGATAGTGTAATGGAACATGCCGTAGCGGAACTCATGGAGGAAGGTGCGATCAGCAGGCATGTGCGTAAGGCGTACCGCATTTATGGAGAGCGCCGGGAAAGTATGGAAGTGTTGCTGCAACATTATCTTGGTGATAAAGCGGCTTTCACAAAGCCGGCTGGCGGACTGGCTTACTGGATCTCCCTTCGCGACGTTACCGATACGCGGGAACTGGCTACCGTACTGCTATGGAAAGGTGTGTCCGTTATTCCTACCGAGCAATTTTCGTTTGGTGGTGCATCATTAGGTGCGTTACGTTTGGGCTATGCTTCGCTCACACCGGAAGAACTGGAAAAAGGCATTCGTATACTCGGCGATGTGTTATAATTTACAATTCAGACAGAGGTTATCCCAATTCATACTGATGTGCGGTCAATAGTGGCGCGCAACTGGTTAACTTGCGCCCATTAAACGTTAAAACCTCCCCAAAAAATGAAATGCAATTTTGTATTGGCCCCATTATTCGCGCTGCTGTTGCTCGCCTGTGCCAAAGAAGACAATGCTGCCCCGGCACCCGATAACGGCACGCCCGTAAAAGCTGAATTACAAATCCGCGTAGATGGAGGCCCCTGGATTACCCGCAAGGCCAGTTACGCTACCCGCTTCCGCGATGGTTATTATGCAATTGCCGATGACGACGGCGACCAGGCAGGCAGCTACATCCTTATCCGCTGGACGGGCGGGGTGGGTACACATCCTTACAAAGAAATAGCTGCTGCGGAAGGCACGCATGCGCATTACCTGGTCGACGAGGGTAATCAGTATGTACCTTATTACATCGACCAGACCGGCGCGCATGTGAGCGGCGGCGGTGTAACCATCACCAGCATGGGAGATAAGGACGGTTATATTACCGGTACTTTCCTGATAGAACCAGCCGGCTATGGGACCGCTACCATGCAACAGGCAAGGATAGAAGGGAAATTCAAAGTGAAGAAAGGATGGTAATCCGTGTTGGTACATCCCGCATGAATGCGCTTCTGCTGAACACTTAACGCACATCAGTGATTTCCGCATGCGGCGTGCATATAAAAAGCCGGCTTTTCTGCGCCGGCTTTTTATATTTTTGCAGGATATGAAATATGTTTTTACCTCAGAACGACTCGGCTTCCGGAATTGGACAGATGCCGATATCGATAAGATGACCGCCATCAACCAGGACCCCGAGACCATGCGTTATTTTCCCAATCTGCCTTCCCGGGAAGATACCATAAACATGATCCGCAGTTTTCAGAAAGAGTATGAGGAACAGGGATACACTTACTTTGCGGTGGAAACCCCGGACGAAGGCGCCTTCATCGGTTTTACCGGTTTACATGTGCCCACGTACGAAGCTGATTTTATGCCCTGTGTAGATATGGGCTGGCGGCTCGATAAGCGTTACTGGAACAAAGGGTACGCGACGGAAGCTGCCAAAAGATGTATGCAGTTTGGGTTTGATGTTGTTGAACTGGATAAATTAGTAGCCACGGCGCCGAAGGTAAACTTACCTTCCATTCATGTGATGGAGAAAATTGGCATGAAGCGGGAGCTGGAGTTCAAACATCCCCGGTTAAAGGGTATTCCGTATCTCGAAGATTGTGTATTGTATACCATAAAAAAGACCTGCTCAAATGAACAGGTCTTTTTAGTTTATTGCTGTGGTTCCTGGGTTTTGGTAAAATCCAGCGAAGAGCCATCATCGTAGTAAATGTGCCACGATTTGACCTTCCCGTTTTCCCTTTTAAATTCGATGCCTTCGTACGCTACTTTTTTCTGCGGGTAGAGTTCGGCCGCACCATAGGCCTTGCTTTTTCCATTGTCAGACCCGCCGCAGCTCTGGTACCCGCGATAATTACCGCTGGCCGAATGAAACTTCACTGTGCCGTTATTCACATCCACTTCTACGGTACCTTCCTTGTACCCCAGCACCTGTGAGCGGCAGCCGCTGTTGGTATTGGTGTAATAGAAATACTCGCGCGCGCGGCCGTCTTTAAACAACATGTAACCGATGGCCAGTTCAAATCCCGCCCCCTGGTAGCTGCCATCGTAGCCCCAGAAGCTGCCGATAGAGGTGGAGCCGGCTAACCAGTATCCTACCAGGTCTTCGGGCACGGCAGTCTTCGGGTTTTTACCATAATTACCGGTTTCGTTGTCATTTTTGGAACAGGCGGCAAGGGATACAACAATGCTGGCGAACAATAAGATCGCTACTCGTTTCTTCATGATGATTTCCGTTTTGAGGTTTTAAAGTGGGAGCGAAAATAAAACGTATGTCCGTTAGCATAGGTACGGTGAACGGATTAAATAGAGGCGGATAAAAAAAATAATTGCGTAACTCGAAAGTTACTTATATATTTGGGTAACTTAAAAGTTATTTATATGGAAAGGACCATTGTTCACAGGTTTCAATTCGCCCATCCGCCCCGCGTGGTATGGGAATACCTTACCGATGCGGAGTTGCTGGCCCAATGGCTGATGCCGAACGATTTTAAGCCCGAAGTAGGGCATGCATTTCAATTTCACACCAAACCAAGGATTAAACTGGGTTTCGATGGTATCGTGCATTGCAGGGTGCTGGAAGTGGTGCCTTGCCAGCGCTTGTCGTACACGTGGAAAGGCGGGATGTCAAAAGACAATCCTTCGCTGGACTCAGTGGTCATGTGGACATTGACGGAGGTGAACGGACACACGGAATTGCTGCTGGAGCACAAAGGCTTTAAGGGTTTTAAAAATCTCCTGTCGTACTTCATCATGAATAAAGGTTGGGAAAAAATCGGTAAAAGAATCGGCAAAAAAATGGCTTATGAGCGTACCCAGTCTTGATGCCTTCCAGGCCATCGCCGATCCCAGCAGGCGGTATATGCTTCGCATGCTTACAGACGACAGCATGACGATAAGCGCCATTGCACAACACTTCGATATGAGCCGGCCGGCGGTGTCAAAACACTTAAAGATACTGGAGCTGGCGGGCTTCATTACCGTGCAGGACATTGGCCGGGAACGCTATTGTATGTTACAGCAGGATGGTTTCGACGAATTGCAGGAGTGGATCGGTTTCTTTGATAAGTTTTGGTTGTCGAAATTGAAAAAGTTGCAGCGCATACTTGACGAGAAAAAGGACGACCATGCGCGCGGCGTCTGACAGCAGCAACTGATCTGTAGTCTTTTGGCATAAAATCAGCGCCTCATTTGGAAAGTAATGTGATATGGCTGAAAGGATACAACTTATCGACATGCGCACCTACGCAAAATGGAGATGCATCGCACCGGGCGTATGGGGACTGCGTGACAAGTTCGTGAATGTTTATTTTATTCATAACAAGGACACGAAGAAATGGATGCTGGTGGATGCTGGTTTAAAAACCAGTACAGGCAAGATTCGCCAGGCGGCTGAAACGCTTTTCTGGCCGGAGTCTGCCCCTGCATGTATCGTACTTACGCACGGGCACTTCGATCACGTTGGCGCACTGCCTGCCTTATTGGGCGCCTGGAATGTGCCGGTGTTTGCACATGAACTCGAAGCGCCGTATCTCACCGGTCGTTCTGCTTATCCGCCTGCCGACCCACTGGCCGGTGGCGGACTGATGACATTGATGAGCGGTCTTTATCCGAACAAACCCATTGACATCAGCGGGCATCTGATGACGTTGGCCGATAATGATACGATCCCCGGTTTTCCTGAATGGCGCTGCCTGCATACACCCGGGCATTCGCCCGGCCACATGAGCCTATACCGCGAATCCGATGGTGTGCTGATTGCCGGTGATGCGTTTGTGACCACAAAGCAGGAATCGCTGATGGCCATCATTCAACAACGAAAAGAAATCTGCGGCCCGCCGAGGTATTTTACCTGCGACTGGCAGGCGGCCGAGCGTTCCGTGAAGCGGCTGGCGGCGTTAAAGCCGGTAGTCGTCGCTACGGGGCACGGGAAACCCGTGCGCGGATATTTATTACGGGAGCTGCAGCAACTCGCCGGGCATTTTAATGAAATGGCCGTACCCGAACACGGGCGGTATTCGGCGGAACCTGCGCAGGCAGACGGCAATGGGGTGCAGTACGTGCCGCCGCGCCGTAAAGGTGTACGGGCGCTGGCTGCTTTTGCGGGTTTACTGCTGGTCGTAGGAGTGGGTGTGTTATTGACGAAGCAATTGAAACGATAGAAAAAGGGAATGGGCGCCTGCCCATTCCCTTCATGTTTTGCTGCGATGAAAAAGTACTTATGTTTTCAGCGGCCCGGAAACCCATTGCTTTGCCTCCGCCAGTTCTTCGTGCTTAAAGCCGCGTACCTCGCCGTGTACCAACGGACTGAGCATATCGTAGGCCCGCCGCACCCAGGCTTCTTCGGAAACAATCGCCATCCGCTCCCATTTAAAGAAATGCCGGAAGCTGATATAAAGGTATTTCAGCAACGCGCCGATGCTGTAGTTCGAAAAGTCAGTATCCAGCAATACCAGGAAGTTTATTTTACCGTAGATATCTGCCACCTGCTCCACGCGTTGCATCACCACCTGCTGATATTCTTCCTGGCTTACCGATCCTGAAGCCCTGTAGGCTGCCACGTGCGGTGGATAGTCCGGCAGTAATGCTACCATAAGATCATTTTATGTGTCTGCTAATAGTTGCTCTACACTTGCCTCCAGCGCCTCTAACGGACGATAGCCTGTCAGCAGCAGCTTCCGCGATACGCCGTTCCTGCTGAGTACCAGTGAAGGAAACCGCGTGATGCGGGCACTGTCTACCTCTGCGAGATCGGCCTTAAACGCCGCAATTGCCGCTTTGCTTTGCAGCCGTTCCTTGAACAGTACGGCATCAAATTCGGGACGCGTGGTGGCGAGATCGGCTGCCACGGAGAGCAGTACTTCTTTCTTCGCGATGTTTTTACCGCCGGTCATTACCGCCTGCTGTACCGCTTTCAGGTACAACTCCGCCGCTTCGGGCGATTGTAACGCAGCGGCCTTTACGGCAAGGCATGCGGGGTAGGAGGAGGCAGGCGGGTCAAGGAACCAGATCCTATCGTCAAGACTGACCCCTGTCATTTGTTTCGCTTCCAGCCACACCGGCCCCATTTGTACGGGTTTGCTCACGGCGCGCATGTCGTCGCGGTAATGGGGCCAGCCGGCCAGCATACCCCCATGCAAAGACGCATGTGAATGGTATGCGGACTGGCTGCCCTCCATTTTTCTATAGTCTGTAACATAGCCCAGCTCCAGCAGCAAACCGGGTCGGTGTAAAACACGACACTCAGCTGCGTGGCTTCGCTACTTACGTTTCTTTTTTCCTTTAGCTGGTTCATCCGTAGCTTGTTTATCTTTTTCTTGCTGGCTCCATGCCTGTTCGCCGATGGGCACTGCGGCGTCTATTTCCATTCCTCTTTCTTTACTCATGCCTTTGTCTATTTCCGCGACACCTTCCGGCGTACGCGGTGTGCCGGTAGGTGCTACGTCGAGCAGACCGTTTGTTTCCAGTACGTAGGCCACCGGATCATCAATATACTGCCAGGTTTCACCGAACTGTGAGCTTTCGCCCTGGTTCCAGGGGCCGCGTACGGCGGCGCCGTTGGACATGTTGAAGTACAGGTTGCTGTACCGCGGATCGCTCTGTAATACGCCCGGCGGGAAGTTCGGCTGGATGCTGTCCAGCGCCGCCTCAAACATCTGGAAGTGCGCCACTTCGCGCGTCATCAGGAAGTTGAGGGTCTCTTTCACATACGGGTCGTCGGTGAATTGCAGCAAGTATTCGTAGGTGATTTTCGCCCGTGATTCGGCCGCGATGTTCGAACGGAGATCTACCGTGAGGTCGCCGTTGCAATCGCCGTTGATGTAGGCCGCCGACCAGGGTACGCCCGGCTGTTGGTGTAAGCGGGGCCGCCGCCGGTAGCCACGAACAACTGCGGGGCTACAGCTACCTGGTGAATGTAGTTCTCTCTTGCCTCCTTGCCGTTCAGCAGCGACATGATTTCAGATTCTTCGGCTGCCTTTTTCAGGTCGCCGTTAATTCCCTGCAACAGCATCTGGATAGTAGCGCCCACGATTTCGAGATGGCTGAATTCCTCGGTGGCAATGTCCATCAGCATGTCGTATTTGTCCGGGAAAGGGTTCCTGGCGCCGAATGCCTGTCCGAAATAACGAAGGGCTGCAGCCAACTCACCATTGGCGCCGCCGAATTGTTCCAGCAGTAAAGTCGCGAATTTTGGGTCGGGTTTACTTACACGCGCATTGAATTGGAGTTCTTTTACATGGTAAAACATAGAATAGATTTGAGCGATAATCAATCAATTGTCAATAGCTACAGGTGCAAAAAACATTCCCGGATAGTAAGGCCCGGCAAGTGTAGAGCGAACTCGCAATAAATGTTACAGTCTGTTACAACCCCGGCGAAAACTCACTCATCGTCAATCTCAGGCTGGCCATCGCAGATGCGTGGATGATTACTGATATTCAGCTAGTCTTTTGCGCATTTCGATCCTTGATCCCGGCGATTGATGATTTATAATGATAACTTCCTGAAACTATGAAAGGATCACTGCTATTATTCAGTCTTCTTTGTGTGTCGTTCGTTCACGCACAGGTTACCATTCGTGTTGATCTGGCGACGGGCTTCCACGGGCCGTATAATGGCCGGCTGCTTGTTTACACCCTCCGTGATACCACCAAAGTGTTTAACGATCAGACGATGCAGCAGGAGCCGGCCTTTCGCATAGAAGTGCGTAACTGGACGGGCGGACAGGCTCAAATTGTCGACCGCCGGTCAGTCCCGTTTATGCAGCCCGTTGATTCACTGGAAAGTGGGTATTATAAGCTCATCGCGATACTGGATACCAATACTATTGAAAGAGGTAAAGGCGCCGAGGGAAATCTGTATTCGAGGAAGGAAGGCATCCTGCATGTCGGTCCAAATGGAAAGGGAGAGGGAACGATTACATTAAATGCCATGTTCAAGCAGCGGGAATTCAGGGCATCTTCGCACGTCAGGGAGTTGGTGTTGCCGTCGGCGCTGTTAGGCAAATTCCGGGCTGCGCCGGTTAACATGAAGGCTGCCGTCATTCTTCCTGCTTCTTATTACGCGGATACATCCGGGCGGTATCCCGTGGTCTATATCATTCCCGGGTGGGGAGGCACCCACTATCATGGGGCTATCGAAGGTAATCAACGCAAATATGGCATTGGTCAGGGCAAAGATAAGATCTATGTATATCTCAACCCTGAATCACAAACACCGTACGGACTTCATGCATTTGTTGACTCCCGCGTTAATGGTCCATGGGGTGCAGCATTGGTGCATGAACTATTGCCTCATGTACAACGGTACTATCGCGGTACCAGGCAGTCTTTCATAACCGGGCAAAGCTCGGGTGGATATGGGGCATTGTGGCTGGCTTTACATTATCCGCAATACTTCTCAGGTTGTTGGGCAACGTCGCCCGACCCGGTGGACTTCTCCTCATTTACGGGCGTTGATCTTTACCGCGATCAGAATTTTTATGTCGATAGTGCCGGGCGGGAGCGTGGTATTTATTTATTGAATGGTGAATGGCAAACGACCCTGCGAAAGTCGTATGCCGTCGAGCTTTTCGAAGGTGATGGCGGGCAACAGCAGTCGTTCGAGGCTGAATTTGGTATGCCTGGCAAAAACGGGCGACCGCAACATCTATTTGATCCGGCTTCCGGTATTATCAATCAATCTATCGTCAGCCAATGGCGGCAATATGACCTGGCGCTATATGTACAAACGCAATGGCCGCGGTTAAGAAAATGGTTGAGCGGGCGAATCCATATTTATTGCGGCCAATACGACAATTTCCGGCTGAATGAGTCCGTTCGCGCGTTCGCCAGGAAAGCTGCGTCCGTGAAGGCTGCTATTCATATAGAAGAGATACCCGGTGCGGATCATTTTACAGTGCGCGATAGTGCGCTCACCTGCAGGATCCAGGCGGAGATGGACGCTTTATGCGACCTGTGACTTAATCATGCACTCAAGGCTCGCGCGACAATTCATTCATCGTAAACCGCAGGTCGGTAATCTTTCCTGCATATGGCTGCAGGTTGCCTTTTAGTTCCCGGCCCTGGATCATGCCCCAGGTGACATAACCACCATTGATCTTCGTGAAATCCTTCTCCAGTTTTTTTGTGAGCACAAGCGCCTGGTTAAAACGCACTTCCAGTTCGCCGGCAGCAGATAAACGTAATAGGAGCTGTCCCTGTTGCAACGGCAGCGTTTCGCTGGTGATTTCCGTGCCGCCGGGGAGTTTAATGCCGATCTTACTGTTATGGGCAAATAATTTAAAGTTGTTGAAGTATTCGCATACGACGCCGCCCTGCGCGATATTGTCGAGGTAGGCGGTGATGTAGAGTACGTCCGGGTTCCAGAGTTTCCTGTTGAAAGAAAGGTCGGATGCACTTCCATTGGGGCGTACGGTGTAACTCTTGTCGAAGAAAACGGGTAGGTTGCCTTCGCGGATCATTTGTGCTGTTTCGCCCTGACGCGCCAGTTCCTGGTCGAGCAATTTTTTCAGGTCGGAGACTTTGCGGTGGTAGGCGGGATTCGTAACGAGGTTGTTGAACTCGTTACGGTCGGTGTTGATGTCATATAGCTCGTCCGGCGCACGATAGCTATAGCGGTCTAACAGGAACTTCGCTTTCGGATCAGTAGTGGCGGCAGCTGTCCAGCTGTCAAAATAAAACTCGTTTTGTTCTACTTTATCAATATGTGTGATGAAGCGGAGGCCGGGGTGATAATTTTTAATATAGTGCAAACCTTCCCGGGTAATCACGGTGCGGGATGGTGTATAGTTGTACCAGAAGTGCGGTTCTACCGAAGTTTCCGCGAAAATGAAATCGTGGTGCACGTCGGTTTTTTTGAGCAGCACGTTTTTAAAAGAGGCGCCATCGAGCCCTTTGATGGGCTGCCCGCCGCCGAGGTCAACGAGGGTAGGCGTGAGATCCACCAGCGATACCAGCGCGTCGGAAGTGGCGCCAGCGGGTACTTTGCCGGGCCAGCGGATGATCATGGGGATGCGCAGGCCCTGGTCGTATACCGTCCATTTGGCGGATGGGAACTGTGCGCCCTGGTCGGCGATGGCCATCATCACCGTGTTATTCTTTTGTCCCGCCTTATCGATGGCCTGCATCACTTCGCCCAACATGTGATCGGCAGCGCCTATACTGGTGTAATACGCAGCCAGGGCTTTACGCGTGGCTTTGGTGTCGGCGAGGTAATCGGGCAGTTTCAGTGCTTCCGGGTTAAAGTCCTGGTTCGGGAACCAGGGCACATGCGGCACCCAGGGCGCTACAATAAGACAGATCGGTTGTCCGGGCCTCTCTCTTAAAATGACTGGCGATCAGCCGTACCGTTTCCTTTTTCCGGTCGAGGCGGTTCTCGATCGGGGCATATTTACCAAACTCTTCTCCTATCTTTTCAAAAGGGAAATTATCAAGCGGGAATACATCCGTTTTGCCGGCAATGACTACACGATATCCCAGCTTTTGCAGGAACTGTGGCAGATTGGCCGTGTTAGGCCTTACCGTGAAATGGTTCATCTGCGAGCCGTTGCGGTAAGGATACAGTCCCGTGAACAAAGCGCTGCGCGAGGGTGCGCACATAGGGGAGGCGGCGTAAGCCCGTTTAAACCGCATGCCTTCTGCGGCAAGTGTATCCATGTTAGGCGTGCGAACATCCTTGTTGCCGTAACAGCCTACATCCTGCTGGTTCAGATCATCTGCCAGGAATATGACCATGTTAGGTTTGGATTGTGCGACGGCAATAGCCGGTGCGCCAACAGAACACAATACAATAAACAGCCATTTCAGCGCGCTGTGAAGTCGCGTAGCAAGCGGAAGAAGTGTACATCATTATACTAGTTTCGGGTTGTCTTTCAGCGATAAGATACTAATTTTCGGTATATTGTTTCGGTTTAATACTATCAACAGGCATTATATGAGCATCTGGAAGAACATCTTTGGAAAAAAGGAGAAACCTATTACTAATTACGCCGATTTCTGGAAGTGGTTCGAGGCTAACGCGGAGCAATTTTATACCATCGTAAAAAGCGGCGACCAGCTTGAAGAGAAGTTTTTCAGCCCCTTATCCGACAAGTTGAAAGAATTGAAAGAAGGCTACTGGTATGTAACCGGTATGTGCGCCGATGATTGTGCGGAACTGATTATTACCCCCGATGGGATTATCAAAAATATTGTATTTGCAGAGGAGTTGGTGGCAGCCGCGCCGCGTATTGCCCACTGGAAATTTACAGCCCTGAAGCCCATGCTCGACCTGAAAGATGTGAACATCGAAATGAGCGGTTCAGTATTTAATAGTGATAATCTTTGTTTCTATTCGAACGATTATGAAGAATACCCGGACGAGGTGGATATCGTGGTAGTGCACCCGGATTATACGGAGGAAGAGAAAGACCGCATCTTTAACGGCGTGATGATTTTCCTGGATAATTATCTGGGTGAATTGAACGGCGTAACCATGATCGATGCGGTGTCTGTATGCGGAGCGGAACAGGCCGAAAAGGAACTGATTCCCATCTCTAAACTGAAGGATTTTCTCCTGTGGCGCGAGAAGGAGTTCGTGGAGAAATATAACGGCATCCGTTATGACACGATGAACGATCAATACTCTGCCCTTGAAGGCAAATTACAGAATGGCTGGCCCGCTATTGCAGTCATCAATACCACGTTGCTGGAGTGGGATGGTAAAGCCTCGCACCCATGGATGCTGAAGATCCGCATTAAATATGATGGAGAAAACAATAACGGCATGCCCGACCGTCCTACCTCCGATATGATGAACGCGTTCGAGGACGAGATCATGGAACAGCTGCGTGACGTAGGCGGCTACCTGAATGTAGGCCGGCAGACCCTGAATAATGTACGCGATATTTACATTGCGTGCAGTGATTTTCGGGGTGCGTCGAAGGTGGTGTATGAGATGGAAGCGCGGTATGCGGGGAAGCTGGAATTGGAATGGGAGATATTTAAGGATAAGTATTGGCGGTGTTTGGAGATGTTTATGGGGAGATAGAAATACATGCTTTCTTTGGGTAATATGCCTGCAACAAAAAAGGTATTGCTTCATGGAGGCAATACCTTTTTGTTAGACAAAATGGAACGAATTAATGTCGTACGATAATTTGTTTCGATTGCCAGATACTGCCGTCGAATACTCTCAGCACATATACATCTCCTGGCAGGGCCGATACGTCGAGTGACGTATTGCGGCTACCAGCCCGTAATTTGCGGTCAAGTCTTACATTACCCAGTTTGTCCAATACCTGCACGTGTTGAATAGTGAGCTTTCCTGGTTGTGTTTTCCCATTACTGCTGCGTTGAACTGATTTGTTGTTATCTGTTACACTAATCTGCAGTATGTTATTTGCCGGAACGGGTGATACACCAATGGTAAAGCCTCCCACGCCCGCACCCTCATAAAAGGTCAAGCGTTTGGTCGAACGGCCGCAAACATTGTGAGTGGCTGCCAGGCGAACGGTTCCCTGCTCGTTGCTGTAGGGGACGAGCGAAGCATATACATCAAGTGTTTGTCCGTTTGATGATGGTGTTGCGGTGAAGTCTGGAAGGGAGTTGGGAGCTATGGTCCATACCAGATTGGAGAAGCCGTTCGTGTTTACCTGTACCGTCATGTAGTTCGTCAGCATTTCCATAAAGGGAGCGCTATAGTTGCCGTTGCCTGAAACGATGGAAATGTTGTCCAACGGATGTGGCACGCCAGTCGTAATTGTTTTTGTCAGTACTACAGGCGTACTGCTGCATGGTGTGAGTACAGCAGCAGTAAGTGTAATGCTTCCCTCTGTGATCATGCCAACGGTGGTCGCGTTACAGGTCGTGCAGCTAAGGTTGGCAAGTGTACTGCTCCAGGTTACTTGAGAACCGCAAGGCATACCACTTACCGTGTAGTTTTTGGAACCACTGCAGATACGGTCATCACCAAGAATTGCCATTGTTGTAACCGGCGGCACAGGGTTGGCGTAAACGGTGTACGTTTTATAAGCGGTTGTTCCTTTATACGCAGTAACCGTAAAATTAGCTGGTGGCGTACCTGTACACGGAGCAGTGGTCAAGGTGATGGCGTTGGCAGTAGTGGTCATGCTGGTTGCTGCCGGATTGCCGTTATAAGTCCAAGCGCCCGCTGAGGCGCCCAGGTTCCATACATATTGTGTGATGCCGGTAACATTAAATGGATTGTTCACGGTAAAAGTTTGGGTAACGGGAGCACCACACACCGGGGTAAAGGAAGTTGGCGTCAATGTGAGTTCCGGATCCGCCGGTGTAATTTCTGTAATCGTGATTTTTCTTATCAGGGCCGTTTGCACAGCGGTACTCATGATTGGGCTACAGGTAACCAGCAGGTAAGGGTAGTTGCCGGGACAGGATTCCCAAGTGACCTCTTTATCTGTATAAGTACCTGTTGATAGTTGCACTCCTTTTCGCGTGGGCGTTGCGGAAAGCATCGAACTGTAGCCTGAGCAAGAATTGCTGAGGGCGTTGGCACTGGATAAGAAATCAAAGAATAAATTAGGTGCATTGTAGCTGGAGGCATTCACCTTGATGATGTACTTGAAACCCGCCTTAAAATTGTAGGAAAGACGATATTCTGTTCCGTTTGCGGGGCTGGAATTAAAGCAGCCCAGACTCAATGCCTGATTTGTGTTGTCACGTTGAGGTTGCCCGGTGACAGCGCGATGTGGTATGTTGCTGACATTGACTTCTGCAGGTGCAAATGCATTGCAAGCGGTGGAACTCCAGTTTTGGTAATCAATTACCGTGACGGTAGTTTGGGCAGACAAAGACATACTGAAGGTGAGGCTGACAATGAGGGTCAGCAGGGGACGAAAATTTTGTTTCATAAGTATTGATTTAAATGTGGGTTAAAAAAATATATAGTACTACATGGTTTGAATGTCCCGGTTACGAGTTTGGGTTAATTCCAAAAAAAAAGGGATAATATTTCCGGTAAATAAATATAACATGAAAATTTGAATTTTGAATAGTGCAGGATACTATTTTACACGGATGTGTTTAGGATCGGAAACACTGTACTACAAAGAACACATCTACCTCAAGGTTTGGTACGAGATCAATGTGGAAATGCACTTCAAAAATGGCATCTTGGTATCGATGGAGCAGGGCGATGAAAAACGTATGGATGTGGACGATCGGGATAACCGATAAAATGTTAACTTAGAGAAAATTGAAACCATGATCGTCCAAACTTTAATCGGAGAATTTGAACACGAAGTAAACAATACGCGGAAACTGCTGCAGGCAGTGCCGCAGAAGGACCTTTCGTTTAAGCCTTCTTCCATTTGCTGGTCGATGGGCGAACTGGCCCAGCATATTGCCACCATTTATTATTGGTACACCGGCACCCTCACGCAGAACGAGTATGATCTGGCCGCAGATAAACTGGAACGCGGCGATCCCCGGATATCGAAGCCACGCTGGCGCTGTTCGAATCCAACGTGGAGAAGGCACGTGCGGCGTTGCAACAGGCAACCGATGAAAGCCTCGGCCAGCAATGGACGATGAAGGCGGGTGATAAAGTGGTGCTGGGGCCGATGCCGCGTGGCATTGTGGCAAGAGGATTTTTATTCAATCATATTTATCACCATCGTGGAGAGATGATCGTGTACCTGCGGGCGACGGGGAATAAGGTGCCTGGGTTGTACGGGCCCACGTTTGAGGAGAGTCAGGGGATGAAGTAATTTGAAAAAAGCGCGGCGGGAGCCGCGTTTTTTTATACCACATTAAACCTTCAAGTAAAGTTGCCGTCTAACCCCGCAGAAAAACACTTATCTGAAAAACCGAATCCTTACTGCAATTGCAGGGCTGATGACAGCATCCGCCCTTTTTGTGTCCTGTCAGAAAAATGAAGACAACAGCGGCAAAGCCCGCCTGGAAATCCGGCTTACTGATGCTCCGGCTAGTTATGACGCTGTTAACATCGACATTCAGAAAATACTAATTAACGCCTCGGACGGCGGCAACATCGAGACCGGCTGGGTAGAAGTTCCCTTACTGCATCCGGGTATTTACAACCTCCTCGATTTCCGCAACGGACTGGATACCGTACTTGCCAATGCGGACGTTTCCGCAGGCTACGTTAACCAGATCCGCCTCGTATTGGGCGACCGCAACACCGTGGTGATCGACGGCGCCTCCCACGAACTAAAAACACCTTCCGCACAGCAGTCCGGGCTGAAATTGAAATTCAAGACCGAACTGGTAGCCGGCGTAGTATACCGTCTTTATATCGATTTCGACGCCAGCCGCTCGGTGGTAACCGCCGGCAATAGCGGTCAATACATCCTGAAGCCCGTGATCCGTGCTTATGCAGCCGCGGTAGGAGGCAGCATTAAAGGCGTTGTTCTGCCAACCGTCGCTGCTACGCAGGTTTGGGCAATTCAGAACACGGATACGCTGCTGGCGTTGCCTGATGCTGTTTCCGGTTACTATTTCTTTGGCGGACTGGCGGCTGGTGACTGGCGCCTGGTGTATGATGCGCAGACACCTTACCGGGATACCGCGTTTAATGTGCCTGTTACGCCGGGGGCGGTGACTGCGTTGGATACGGTATTTATCCGGCAGTAAGAATTTGTTATATGGAGAGAGTGATGGGGCGCTGTGGAGGCGCCCCATTTTTCGTTATATAGATATTTTGCACGCACAGCTGATGCAATGCCGTGGTAGGTGAAGAACTACTAATTTAATTAAATAGCGCTTTTTTATTGGTATGACTGTTTTGCTTTAGCATCACTTATGTAAGTATCGATGAGGCCGAATATTATGTTCTTTTTTTGTTCTCTTCAAGCAGTTCAATCTTTAACCCCTGCGACGCCAATAAACTCAGCCCGGCTTCCCACCGTTCAAAGATGCCTTCACCTTGCTCCGGTGGTGTTGTCCCCAGTTTGCCATCTCCCGCAGTATCGGCCTTAGGGTTTCTCCATACGCAGTAATCGCATATTCTACAGTAACAGGCTTAGTGTTCAGCACTGTTCTGGAAACAAGTCCGTTTATTTCCAGCTCCTGTAATTCTTTTGACAACATTTTAGCACCAATGCCTGTAACCTCGCGCTGCAGATCCATAAAACGCTTGTTTCCAAAATTCAGACAACCAATGATAGTGATCTTCCACTTTCCATTGAGCAAATCCATGGTGTCGTGTATCGCTTTTAATTGACTTGGACAATTCAAAGGTTTGTTGTCTATAAATATTTTTTTCTTCATTGTTTAAGAAGATACTTTCTGTGAGGAAACTACTTTCCAAAAGGAAACCCATATCCAATGTAAAGTTAGTGATTTTAGCTTTGTTGAAAATTAAGCGATATGCCAGTCAATTTAAATCAGAAAGTCGCGGTAGTAACCGGAGGATCAAAGGGAATCGGTGTAGCAGTAGCGAAAGCACTAGCAGCAGCAGGCGCTACGACTATTGTTAACTACAATTCAGGAAAGGAAGATGCCGATCGTGTAGTAGCGGAAATCGAAGAGGCCGGTGGTAAAGCGATTGCGTTAAAGGCAGATATCTCAAAGGAAGCGGAAGTCGTAGCGCTGATAGAGGAAGTATCATCTTTATATGGAAAGATCGACATCCTGGTGAACAATGCCGCCGTAGCCCGGTTTGGCCCTATAGAGGACTTTACAGCAGCTGATTTCCAGCTACAATTTGGTGTGAATGTCTTCGGCCCCCTGACCGTCATCAAGGAGTCACTGAAACACTTCCCAGCAGTTGGTGGAAGCATCATTAACATCAGTTCTGTGGGAGCACAGAATCCGAGTCCCCATACCAGCGTGTACACGTCATCCAAAGCGGCTATAAATGCCATTACGATTGCACTGTCAAGAGAGCTTGCAGGACGTAATATCCGCGTCAATGCAGTCTCCCCGGGAGCACTGATACGGAAGGCGCCCGCTCCCTTGGATTGGCCGGTAGTCCTATTGAAGCGGCCATGATTGCTGCAACACCTATGGGTCGTATTGGACAACCTGCAGAAATTGCACCGGCGGTTGTGTTCCTTGCATCGGAAGATGCGTTATGGATCACCGGCGAAAATATCGCTGTATCCGGCGGTATGCGCTAAACCAGTATGGACTTTTCATGAAATAAGTGCTTCTGACCGGTGTCAGGAGCACTTTTAGTTTAGATACAATGTATGGTGGTGAGATGAAGGATGAATCAGGAGGATTATGGGATGAAGGCGTATGATGCCGTTGTAAAATATTATTAGATAGCAGGTGCGTTGTACTGTTCTTTTCTATTTTGATGGAGAATTAACAGGAAGTTAATAAACGGTTGCGGAAATTGTGGGCTTGAGAGTTATCAACCATGCCAAAGTTGACTTGTAGAGTAGCAATCGGAGAGGTGAGGTATGCCCTGTTAAATAAATTGATGTCCTTGGTGGATATTACATACTAAGTCGTTTACTACTTTA
This sequence comes from Chitinophaga sedimenti, assembly GCF_023156195.1. Lineage (GTDB taxonomy): Bacteria > Bacteroidota > Bacteroidia > Chitinophagales > Chitinophagaceae > Chitinophaga > Chitinophaga sedimenti. The sequence goes on along the minus strand of NZ_JAKUKA010000001.1, from coordinate 2,638,868 downwards.
AGTAGAATAAACTTTTATTGCTAAAAATTTTAGTAAATGTTTTTTTGTTAAAAGATTTTAACGTTACTTTGTGCCTCAATAGCTGAAACGATAGTTTGGAACTCGATAGTGATAGTTTATTTATCAAGAAGTATTACAGTAACCTCGCCTTATACCGTATAAAATGAAATATACATCTGCATTTACATCTATGCCATCACGGGCATGTCTACTCTCAATTTATAACAACACAATATCGCTTTTACTAAAGGAATAGTTGCCGTTCCGCCAAAGGCTTTAACAAATTGTATGTTCACCTGCGTCATGTCCCTTAGCAGATATGGCATTGGGGCTCTATTCTTCTAACTTTTTATAATCATTTTATTTGTTAACAATTATGCGACAAATTATTTTGTTCGTGTGGGGCATGCTGTCCTTACAAGTCACCATTGCACAGCAAGTATCGCTCAAAGTAACGAAAGACACTGTGCGCGTCGAAAACGCGGAGTTGATTATTGAGAACGGATCTAAGCAGACATCCGGTTTTCTGTTTAACCAGGGCAGCGGGCGAACTGCATTCCGAAAGCTTGGCAAGGCGCTGCAATTCAAGCCAGGCATGGATAACTATCCTGCAGTGGGCGCCAGTACTTTCAATGATCCGTCCTTTATAAACAGACAGGTGAAAGTATGGCGGAATGGCCTTTTTCAGTACCGCAACTACGCACGCGGCGTATTCTTTGAAAAGGAAACGGGCACCATTACATTTTATCCAGCGCTGGCGGATACCGATCAAATCTATATCGAAGCCGCAGATGGATTTGACACTGATGATCCAGTATTGAGTGGTGATGGGGGAGTAACCTGAAAGTGTTAAATGCGGGTGTTTTTGACAACGGCGATAATACGTTCATGTTGCGTTGGGCAACGAACCACACATCGCTGTATAATTATCCCAATATGGCGGGCATAGGTTCCTCTACGCTGGAAGGTGTAGGTACTTCTGCTCCAAATAGACTTACAGACAGGATTGCTGCCTGGTTGACTTCTTCCACCATTTCACCTACCTGGTCGAACTTTGCCGTGGGCGGATATACAACGCAAAACGTGTTGCCGACAGATATGGGTGGTACGCCTGGTCATAATATCACTACAGCGCTTAATCTCAACCCCGACTTTATTTACTGCGTGCTGCCAACGAACGACGCTGGGACTGGTATCCCTGTAGCCACTTCAATGGCTAATCTTCGCTATATTGATAACCTGGCCAAAGCTAAGGGCATACCTATTATTTTTCATACTACGCAGCCGCGCAATGGTGTGAGCGATTTTCAATACCAAATGCTGAGAAGTCTTGGTGACAGTATCCGCTTTACCTGGCCTACGCGTTTTGTGGAAGGGTATTCCACGCTGGCGGATCCGGATTCCGTACGCCGTTTAAATCCGATTTATGATTCGGGAGATGGCTTACACTGTAATCCGGCAGGTACGCAGGCGCTTGCGCGCGTGTTGTTCAAAACACTTGAGTCTTATTTTGTGCCGATTACCGGTGTAAGAAAGTATTATGTAGATACATCGGCAGATGGTAATAGTTGGTCACAGTACGATGTTATTCCCAGTGGAAATACGGTCAAGAAAACTTATAGCAGGCCACGCACTGGGTTAATTTATTTCCGTGTACGGGCAGAGTTTGCTGATTCTGGTACGCTTGTTTCTAACGTTACAAGCCTGGTGCCTCCCGGCGCCATTGGTGGATTTGATCATCGTTTGCTGGTAGATTTGGGTGGCGATAATCAGAATACGCTCAATCCTGCAAATGGTGCGGTAATCGGTTGGCCTACGGCTTCCCCAGATGCTTATAATCATTACTGGAATAACTGGAGCGGCTCTGGCGGCTCGCTCGGCTTCCGCAATGGTGCAATCATCAGAAGTCTGATTACGACGGAAAATATAACGTCCCCTGTAAGTATCGAGTTGATGGGCAATCCGGCAGTTACGTACGATGCGAATGCCGCTACCCAATCGATGAACTTCGGAGGTATCTCCACTGCAGATGTTGGTGACTATCCCACCACTGCTACCCGCGAAAGCATGTATATACACGAAGGGGCGCCGGATAACTCTGTAGCGCTTAAAATACGCGGACTTAGTCCAACTAATCAATACCGCATCAAACTCTGGGGCGCGCGTTTGTATAATGATGCAGGAACTCGCATGATGCAGAGCCGCCTGCAGACCGAAACGTGGGCCCAGGCGAAGGTGATGGAAACCAAATATGCCACCGGACAGCCGGGTGACTATAACAATGCCATCATCCATAACGTAACCGGTATGGATTCCGTGATCGTTTATATGAAAACGAAAAACTCTACGTTTACTTACCTAAGTGTAATTGATATCGGAATTACTGGTACACTTCCTCCCACACCTATTGTAAATGTACCCGACGTAGTGGTGAATTTGCCAAAAGATTCGGCCTCTCTTCTACCGGTGATTGAGACAAATGGCATTAACATTACCTCACGTACCTGGGAGCAGGTGAGCGGCCCCAGTACCGCTATAATCCGTAGCCCTTTCAGTACTAATACGATAGTAGCGGGTTTGACCAACGGTACTTATATCTTCAGGATTAAATTGACGACCGCTACAGCAACGATTAGTGATGAGGTAAAGGTAAGCGTGTTCCCGCCATCGGGCAAACCGTCTATGCGTGTACAATTTTCCAAAACGCAGGCTACTGCCGTACCAGGCTGGGTTAATATGTATGGCGATCCGAGTGTAGCAGTGATTTCTGTACAGGATCCTGTGAAGCCGTGGATTGTGAATAGTGTAGCCACAAGCAGTTGGGTGCCTTACGTAGGCGCCAACGGTTCTGATGTGGATGGTATGACCACAAATAATAATAGTGGTGTGATTCCTGATATCGTGCTTAAAGGGTACTGGTACAACTCCGGTTCCCTTAATCCTAACCACAATCTGAAGGTGTCGGGTCTTCTTGTCAATAAAACATACAAGGTAACGTTGGTAGCATCCCGCAGCTCCAGCAATAGCGCTACCAGTCCAAGAACGGGCTATTACACGGTTGGCGACAGTACGAGGAATCACAGCGCATGGCTGAATACGAGCGAGTCGAGTGTGATTACCGGTTGTAAACCGAACGCCAACGGCCAGCTCTTTATCGATGTGTACATTCCGCTCGGGGTGGGCAACTTAGGTAGTATGTCGTACATCAACGGATTGATCATCGAGGAGGAATAACCCTCCCTGTCATATTGGGCCACCGCCTGTGTTGGCGGGCGGTGGCTTATAAAGTGTTTTATCCCTAAAGATTAACCTGTATGTTTAAGATACCCGGTTTATTGTTTGCGTTAAGCTGCGCATCGCTGATCCGGCCCCTACCTATGGCCGCGCAGCAACCACTCGTGCCGCGAATAGACAGTTTACCGCATTTATCGGTTCCCACGCTGTCGTCACCAGATAGTCTGCTGAAGGCCGCAGCCAGGCAACGCCTTGCGCAGGCGCGTGCATTAGTGGATACCGCGATAGCGGGCAGTATGCTGCATACCCTGGATGATGTGCATTTCCAGGATTATATTAAAAAAACTATAAGCGCCGCCGAGCTAAAGCAGTTTAACGAGTTTAAGTCGCTGCCCGATAGCGGTGCGGTTCAGCAATATTTTCTAAAAAGGCCGGGCAGATGCGCTCCCGTTTGCAGGGAGTGGTTAGCCCGGAAACTTTTCTCCGGTTCGGCCCGCCACAGAATAAATTACAGGATATTGGGGCGAACGTTATCTGGGATGACTTACCCGGCGTGCCTTTACAGTCAAAGGTGTTGCTGCACGGCAATGACCGGCTTACCATCGCCAACATCCCTTTTGACATGGCGTACAATAATCTTTTTTCCTTCGGGGGAAAGAAATCGATTACCTCTCAGCAGGGGTCTTTAAGTTGAATTTTAGCCGGGAGGGTTATTTGCAACAGGTCAATGCAAAACTCAATACGTACTATGACCTGAAGAAATATTTCCTGAAAGAAATTGACCTGGAAACAGCCATGAAACAGTTCGTGGATCAACGTGTAAGCGCAATTCGAACTTCGCTGGACAGCATTTATGGTAAAGGGTTTGCAAGTTTATTGCCGCCGGGGCTCAACGTTGATCAGTTAGTGCAGTTAGACACGGCGCAACTGAAGCGTTTGTTCAGCACCGAGGAAATCCAGGCTACCATCATAGCACAAGGCGCGTTCTTCACGGACACCGCAGCGCTTCGCAGGCAGGCGAAGGATAAAGCCCTCCGGGAAGTACTCTCGTTGAAGAAGGAGCTGGAAAGTGGGGAGCCGGCACGCAGGCAACTGGTGCGATTCGATCAGCTGAAAGGACAACTGTCGCAATGGATGAATACGGACGAAAGTCGTATCCGGAATGCAAAAGAGCTGTTTCCGCTGGGGGACTGCAACGTTTCTTTCTACGGGTAAAAGAGCTGAATATTGGCAGCTTTAATACAGACGCCAGCGCCGGTTCTGTCGCTGGTTTGTTGATGAATGGGGCCGGAGCGGGTTTCTTCAATAAGGGTAAGATGCTGATGCTCGGCGCCGGCGTACGTACCGATGGCCTGGGAATGAAAGACGCTTTCCTTACAGACAATATTGCCCCGAGCCGCTATGCACTGCAATATGCACGTTTCGGTAAGGGGGATTTGGCAGAAACACATTCACACCTGACTGTGCTTAATGCCAGTACAAAGGATAATACCAGGCAACAGATCAATCAACAGTTCCTGAGTCGCAACATATTTGTGGGTACGGTATCACAACAGTTGGAGCTCGGTGAGTATGGCGTTATAAAGGGAGATTTTTCCAAGTCGAATAGCAGCTTTGGCGAAGTAACAGCTGGCAATAATGGTTATGCTGTTTCCGAAAAAGCAGCGGCGTTGTCCTTTTTCAAAGACTTCTGGCAAACAGTGTCCGTAGGACTACGCTACAGTGGTCAGGTACCACAGGCGGGACTTACGCAACGTGCTTATCTCGACTACGCAGGTATGGGCTACAACAATCCCGGTACGCCTTTCGGTTCACGTGGTACGTGGAAGTATGGTTTTGATCTGAAACGTCGCTGGAGGTTTCATCATATGTCCACGGGACTGCGAATGGATTTCCGCGATATACATACCGCATTCGATGCCGGTTGGCGAAACAGGCAGTATGCCGCGGATCTGCAATTCCGGGTGAAACGTAACTGGAATTTCACCACCAGGATGATGCAGTCTTCCATGAAGAGCACCGCTGATGCTAAAGAGGAAAATGGTTTTCTGACGCGCCAGGTATCACTGACGTCACAGTATAGCGGTCATATGGGCAGCCTGCCTGCCAGTAACCTGGTTACCGCAGGGCTACAGCAAATGCGGTTTACCACAGCGGGTGTGCCTTTGAATAGTACACTTATTAACGTGAATATGGCAGAGAATATCGTCATTGACAAAAATCTGTTGTCTGTAAACTTCTTCTATAATCGTGATTTGCAGCAGAACGCTTTGTACAGCAACCTGCTGAACATGGACGCCGGCTGGAGTTACATGCTTTTCAAAACCCTGAGTTGCAGTAGTGGTCTTACGTTCCTGGATAACAAAGGGCTGGTGACGCAAGGCGGCATCAAACAAACCCCGGCGTTTGAATTGATTCCCAAAGTGCAGGTAAATATTTATACCGATTGCCGCAAGAACTTTTATAGCAGCCCGCAGAACTACCTGTTCGGTACGTTTCGCAGCGAGTTTTCCTTACAATATTTAATTGATTAAGATGAGACATTGGATACTGGTTTTATTAGTATGCATAGCAGCCGGTTTTAAGTCGCAGGCGCAGGTATCGTTTTCGTTCGTGCCGGAATTACAGGGCCGTACGGTGGACGGGCTGTTTCAGGTGCGTACTATGAATGCCGGCGCCCGTAAAACGGTGAATTTACAGATGACGGTTACGGAAAAGTCCGCAGGTTTGATCGTGCGCATACAAACCTCCGCGTTCGATCTAATGCCGGGTAATAATCCTTTGCCGGCATCGGTAGCCCGGCAGGCGGGACTCACGTTCAGCAATGATAAAGCCGCCGCCGTTACCCGACAGTCTGGTTACTTCCTTGAAGGTGATTATGATTTCTGTTTTGAACTGGTGGAAGGTAAAGCCGGCGGTAGCGTACTGGCGGAGCAGTGTTTTTCCTACATGCTGCAACCGTTCTCTCCGCTTTTGCTGGTAAAGCCGGCAGACGGTGAGCAAACCTGCGATAAGCGCCCGGCATTCTTCTGGCAGCCATTGCTGCCCGCCGTGCCCGGCGTGCAATATCGTCTTGCGCTGGTGGAACTGAAGCCTCGTCAGGCTAAAACAGAGGCAATGAATATTAATATACCATTAATCAATCAGCGGAACATTAATACTCCCATGCTGTTTTTTCCAGCGGTGAATAAAGATCTGGAGGAAGAAAAGGTATACGCCTGGCAGGTAACGGCCTATAAGGGAGCCACTATGCTGGCACAGTCGGAAATCTGGGAGTTTAAATGCCAGTGCAGTCCGGAAGAAAAGGATAGTCAGCCTGAAGCGTTCCGCGACATCGAAGACCTTGCCCGTGGTAATTTTTATCTGGCCGAGGGTAGGATCTTTTTGCATTACGCAATCCCTACGCCGCGGGAAATCTTTCTTACAGCATTGTCCCCATTACGGATGTGCGTGAAAAGATTAAAAAGCTGCGCAAGGTAAAGCTGGAGCGCGGACAGAATAATATTGTAATAGACCTGAGGGATAACGCGTCCATCGTGGACGGACACTATTACCAGTTGCAGGTGAAACTGCCCAATGGTGATATGCGTGTGCTGCGCTTCCTCTATAAAATGCCTGCGACACTATGAGAAAAGTAATGTATGTGGCACTGCTGCTGGGCATGTTTTCCGCCTGTAAACAGGCCCGGAAAGAGCGGCTGTCCAGGGCGGTGCAGGATCCCTCGATGGAACAGGAGCGCACGATTGCCGGCACCAGGGATGTTGCTGGCTTATTTGCCGGCCTGCTGGGAGGCTAATCTTGATAAAGGAGAACCCGATAGAACGGAGTTATCCTTCCGCCTGCGGGTGTTTCCGACCAAACAGACCGGCACCGGCATTAATGATAATGCCGCCAGTTTTGGCACGGATTCTCTTTTCAGGCTTGTGGTTGGCGGAGATTCGCTGATGCCACGGTACACGGAGCGGATTGCGAACGGCAATATAAGCGGGGTCGAGTACCTCGTGGTATTTGACCGGTCGGCCCTCAAGCAGGCGACATCTGCGGTCGTGGTGTTCCATGATTGGTTATTTACCCACTCGCAGGTGGAGTTTCCCTATATCACAGAAAATATTCAAAAAACAGACGAATTAAGCTGCAGTTTATGATCAGGACGATAAAGACAAAGAAACGCATCGCTGTTTTCTTTCTCGGTTTGCTGACCGCAGAAATGTTAACCCCGGGATTGCAAGCGCACTTACGAGCGGCCCTACGCAACCCGAAATGAAACAGTTTGCCGCGGCAGGCACCAGTGATATGGTGGACCTTTTTACCGGCGATTTTAAATACAATATTCCGCTGCTGGATGTGGAAGGATATCCCGTTAACCTGAATTACGCCTCAGGTGCAGGCATGGATGATGAAGCCTCCTGGGTGGGACTGGGGTGGAACCTAAACGTGGGCGCCGTCAACCGCGGGTTGCGTGGTATCCCTGATGACGCCAGTGGTGACACGGTACTCACAGAGGCGTGGACGAAGCCCAAAATCACGTATGGTGGTCGCGGTACTTTACGTACCGAGGTTTTTGGAAATGACGTTGTCAAGATCGGCGGTTCTGTTACCGTAGGTGTTTTTAGCGATAGCTACACCGGCTTGGGTGCGGAGTTTGGCGCTAACGCCGGCGTACGACTGACGATGGGAGGAATTATGACAGCAGGTTTAGGGGTGAACGCTATGTCCAGCACGGCCAGTGGTGTCGATTTTGGCGCTTCGCTTTCTTTAAGCGGACCGGATATGGCAAACGGAACGAAGGTAGGTCCGGCGCACTCCGCCGGTATCGGCTACAACTCCCGACAGGGGCTGAAAGAACTGACCCTCGCACAGTCGCTCAGCCAGTCGGCAGTTCCTGATAACATGAGCGTGTCGATCAGCTACAACACACCGCCGTTTTATCCAAAGGCGATGAATAATTATAAATCGAGCAATGCTACCTACAGCCTGGACGTAGGCGGTATGGCTTTCGGCGTTTTCGGCGGCGCTGGTGTTACCGGATATAAATCCGTTCGCCAACTCGCAGCCACTACTTATCGCCGTCCAGCCTTTGGGATGTTATACGCGGCGCGTGGAAAGGATAATCCAAATGCATTTATGGACTTCCTGCGTGAAAAGGATAACCCGGTTGTAAAGGGAATGCCTAACCTGGCGATCCCTATTGCAACTCCGGACGTATTTACCTATTCCGGTCAGGCCGGGAGTGGGCAGTTCCGCGTGTACAGCGGCGGGAGCGGGGTGTTTTTGACCCTGCGGCAAAAGATGAAAGTGATAATACTACTCTTGGCGGTGATATCGGTTTCGGCGCGTGGGTACATGGCGGCGTTACTTTTTACGATCAGGATAATGATGGTAAAACCGGTAAATGGACGAGCCAGAATGGTTTTCTTGCCAACGGTGATTTTCGCGGAGAAAATGCTGGTGTTGGTGGGGAGGAAGCCGCCTATTTTAAACAAGGTGGTGAAAAGAACGTCGGTGATCCGGCATTTGTAAGAAGGATAAAGGATGAGGAAGTGGTGTCGGTGCAGTTATCGAAAAAGTCGGCTACGGGGGATTTTAAAGTGGGAAATACAGTCTATACGGCGAACAGCCCCTATAAAAGGATGGTCGCCAATATCGCAGCTCGCCTATTGGTTATCTTACCGCGAAAGAAGCCGCGGCAGCCGGTCAGGAACCCGATATTCTGAACTATCCGCTGAATAATTATGATGATTTTAGTCCTGTGGACTGCAATAAGGTGGCGGTACAGCATATTAGTCGCGTCAGCGATTATCGTAAACCATCACACATTTCAGAGATTTCGGTACAAGCGGAAGACGGCCGTCGGATGGTTTATGGGCTGCCTGTGTATAATATCAAACAGGAGGAATACTCTTTTGCGGTAGACCCTTCCAAAGCAAATACAACAACTAATCGCGTTACTATATCCGAATCGAAACCTGGTGAAATTAATCACAAAGCGGGGCTGGATGAATATTACAACAAGGAGGTGCAACCGGCATACGCTACGAGTCACCTGCTGACCGCTGTATTGTCATCGGATTACTCAGATCTCACTGGCGACGGTATCACGGCTGATGACGCGGGTACGGCAGTGAAGTTTAACTACTCCAAAATTAATGCGCCGTTTAAATGGCGTACGCCATACGACCAGGCCATGTATAATAGGGCGCTGTATGCGGATCCTACGGATGACAAGGGCTCCTTTGTGTATGGAGAAAAGGAACTTTGGTACTTACATTCCATAGAATCTAAAAACATGATCGCCTATTTCATTACGGATGATCGCCAGGACGGTTTGGGAGTGTTGAATTACATGGGCGGTAAAAACGATGCGGTTAAACAGCGTCGTTTAAGGGAGATTCGCCTGTACGCCAAAAATAATCTCAGTGTGCCGATCAAAACCGTGGTGATGGAATACGGTTATACACTTTGCAATGGTGTGCCGAATAGTAATGCGGGCGGAAAACTCACGTTGAACAAAGTTTATTTTAAATATGCAAGTTCTGGTAAGGGGGTACATCATCCTTACGTATTCGAATATAAGAATACTGCGGGGTTTGGCATTCTGCAAACGGACCGCTGGGGCACTTATAAGCCGTCGACGGCGAATACAGCCAACGGCTGGCCGGATCTGAAAAACGATGAGTTTCCGTATGCTGTTCAAAATAGCGATGCCAACGAGCAGGTGGATATGTGGCAGTTGACAACGGTGAAATTACCTACCGGTGGTACGTTGCATGTCGGCTATGAGGCAGATGATTATGCCTATGTGCAGGATAGACGATCTATGGGTATGACCAATATCCTGGCTATGATTAAAGGGGATGGCGCCGTTACGACTAATCTGAATGAGGCAAAAGGGCTGCGCATCAAAATTCCCTATGCGAAAACAGACGGTGAGGCAACTACGTGGTTTGTACGCGAGTACCGGATAATGAACCCCAGTTGTATGCGCGGTTGTTCCTCAATATCAGCGACCTGCCGGAAAGCACAGACGAACAGTTTTATGATTTCATTCCTGCTTATATGTTGGTGGACAAAGTGACCATATCCGGGAGTGGTACAACGAATACGTACGCCAACGTGATCTTTAAAGATAAAAGGGAAGGCAACGTGACAATGAACCCGATGACATTAGCCGCCTGGCAAAAAATGCGGCAGGATTATGCATGTTATGCCTATCCCGGTTACCGGAACAGGGTGCAGAGTGATCGCCCGGTGCAGGCTGCGTTGAAGCAGATTGTTACCGCGATCAGCAACTTCAGGGAGTTAAGGGAAAACTTCTATGAAAGAGCAAAACGCAAGGGGTTCGCGAAGAATGTAAAACTGTCCAAAAGCTTCGCCCGGGTGGTGAAGTGGGATGGTCACAAAAAGGGCGGTGGTCTGCGTGTGAAGATGATCAGGATGAGTGATAACTGGCAGGAGATGTCTGGCGAATCGACGGATAACAGTTATGGCCAGGTCTATGAATATAATACTACGATAAGCCCTACCGATGAAAGGGTGATCAGTAGCGGGGTGGCGGCTTTTGAACCGTCTATCGGTGGCGATGAAAACGCGTTACACCTCCCGGTAGAATATATGGAGGATATCAAAGGGGGATTGAGTAATTATTTCTTCCTGGAAAAGCCGTTCGGGGAGTCGCTTTATCCCGCGCCGCAGGTGGGTTATAGCAAAGTGACTGTACGTCGCCTCAACGGCTCGGACGCTGCCGATCCGAAAAATAAAACCGGCGTGGATGTATCTGAGTTCTTTACTGCTCGGGATTACCCGGTGATCGTAAAGTCGCAGCCGCGGCCTGCGGTATATAACTATCAGTCTAACAAGTCATTCCTGTTTTTTGGCGCTAACGTCGTTCACGAACAGGTAATGTCGCAGGGGTATACGATTATCCTGAATGATATGCATGGTAAGCCCAGGGCCGAACGCTCGCTTAATATGGGCGGAAGGGAAATTGCTTCTACGGTGTATGAATATGACAGTGAGCCTTACAATGCCACATCGTTCCGTCTGCGCAACCGGGTAAAGGTGGTGGACGAAGAGGGCAATATCGATCCTGTCGAACAGGTAATTGGACGGGAGCTGGAATTGTATACGGATATGCGCGAGCAGGAGACTAAAAACTTTGGCCAGACGCATGCCCGGGCGTGGACGTTATACCAGGTATCTTCTCATTCCCGCTGCCTATTCCTCACTTCCCGCTGATGATCAACAAAGAATACCGGTTGTTCCGTTCCGCTTCCGTGCTTAAAACGGTGCAGTACAGCGGCGTAGTGAAGAAGGTGGTTAAAACCATTGACGGCTCTACCATATCTGCTGAAAATGTGTTGTACGACCGACTCACCGGGCAGCCGGTAGTTACCTCAACGCAGAACGAATTTAATGATCCGGTGTACACCCTGAATATACCGGCATACTGGATCTACAAACGCATGGGGGGCCTATAAGAACCTGAACATGCTGTTCCAGAATTTCACTACGACCAATACCGCTAATATTCCGGCCACTTATGGCGCCTTCCTGTCGCCCGGAGATGAGCTGGTGAGCGTGGATAATGGCGAGCATTTCTGGGTAATCGGTGATGAGGAGGGAACGACTGCCAGCCTAAAGATGATCGATCACACCGGTAAGCTGGAACCATATTACCTGGGTACAGTGAAGGTGTACCGCTCCGGTTACCGCAACCAACTCGGCGCCAGCACAGCATCGATTACCAGCCTTCGTAATCCTGTTGGAAAAGACGGGCGCATCGTATTCTTTAACAACGCACAGTTGGAGCAATACGGGGTGCTGGAAGCAAGGGCTACTTTATTCGATGACCGGTGGGGAATGCCGGGATGTATACAACAACCATGTCCGGATGGGTATGTAATGGGGGAGGATGGTAATTGTTATATTCCTCCTGAAGTAGAAATCGATGCGCCAGGTATGTGTGGTGCCGATAGTAAGGATTATTACAACGTTCGCGGTGCAGCATTCTACGCCACATTGGCTGCGACATCGACCAACGATACCTTACGCAATGCGGTTTGGGGCGGCTCCGCCGGAGGCGCCGGCAACGGCGCGGCGCAGGGGCGTTTCTCGGCTGCGGGTGTGGTATTATGTCCGTCGCCAAAAGGTGCATTGCCTACAGGTAGTACCTGGGATGGTTATTCACGTTGCTTTACCGTGCCGGATATAACATCAACTTACTACCTGGGTATGAGCAGTACTGCAAATATTCGTATTTACATCGATGGGGTGTTGGTGAAAGAGCGTGCGCAGGGCCTTGGGGCTATCAACTATACCCGTTATCACCTTTATCCTATCACGTTTACAACAGCCGGTCAACATACGATAGCTATAGAAACAAAAACAAACGGAATTGCTCCGGGTGCTACACAATGTGCTGTGGAAATATATAAGGCTTCATTGAGCACCTTAAAAACAGGCACGGAGCAAACGGTTCTCAACGCGCGCATATTTACGAGTTACGATATGCTGCAGGATATTTTCAATGAACGTAAGAAGACAAACGTTTATGTGAAAAATGATGCAGGTACAGTACTGCTGCGATACCTGAAATGCGGCACGGGTGCACCGTCTATGTGCGGTATGCCTAACTGCGGTATGGTACCCGGGTTCGACTGTGCTCCCGGTGCCAGCCAGATCCCGGAACAGGAGAAGTGTGTTTATTATGCGAATAAAAAAACGGACGCCATCTATAGCATTGTAAGAGGCAGCCAGGTGAATGATTATGGTATCTATGGCACCTATTTCTTCGATGCGTCTAATAAACTGAGGGATGTTAAGACAAATGGCTTCTGGGGCAAATGTGTAGCCGAAAGCACATCCAGTATGGCCGCCAGGACGACTGCAGCAACCGATCCCGAAATAACTTACTCTAGTCAGGCGGTACAGGATACGGCTACCGGCAAAAGCGCCGCAAGAATCACCGCCGCGGCAGCGACTACCGAAACCTTCTGCGGCCGCTTAAATAACTGTGGTATCTGGCTGGGTGGTGATCGTGCCATACATGACGGTAAATGGTGGTCGGTAAAAAGCTGCTTCTACGCACCTCAAAGCGGTATGTATTATATCGGATATGCCGGCGATAATAACTACAGGATTAAGATTGATAATGGGGTTATCCAGAATACCTGGACCCGTCGAACTACAGTCTGGTGCATTGGGAAGTACGGCCGATTTACTTAAATGCGGGCAGCCATAATATCGAGATCATGGCGCTCAATTTTCCAGGTTCATTGGCTTCCGTGGGGGTTGATATATACAACAATACTTATGCCCAGTTGATGTCTGGTACCGGGCTTTACTTGATATTCAGTACCGAGCACATGGTGGGTACCAATGCCCGCACTGCCATCTATTTTACACCGGACGTGCCTACTAATCGTTTCGAATGGGGGCTTCAAAGGTGTTCTCACTCTGCGGTTTGGCACCTGTCTATAAAGTAGTGGCCAAAGGAAATGTGATTAATCCATACCTGGACGGTTTCCTGGGTAACTGGCGGCCGGTGGAAAACAAGGTTGTGCAAACCAACAGGCAGGATAAAAATGTCTTCGATGAGGTAACCGCCAAAGGGCTGGATATCCGCAACAGCGCGCCTATAAGAAATTCACGCCGTTCTGGTACCGCGCCCTGGGCAAATGGACGCGCGATATGACGGGCATTGAAAATAACAGTGATAGTCTTTGGGTTACCAGTAATTATGTAACCCGTTACAATGCACAGGGACAGGAAATCGAAAATAAAAACGCACTGGGCATATTTAGTAGCGCATTGTATGGTTTTGGGCAGTCGCTGCCGAAAGCGGTAGCCGCCAATGCACAACAACGTGAGGTATTCTACGAGAATTTTGATGACAGGAACTTCAATCGCCTGTGTGCAACAACAGATGTCTGTGATCCGGATCTTTTTACGCTGAAAGAGGGCTCGGCTGGCGCCCTGGTGACGGGCGCGGCGCATAGCGGTAACTACGCTTTTGAACTGAAAGGCACCATGGACCTGACAACGCGGGTGCATAATATGCAGCATAAAGCAGGCATCTATCTGTCGAACAATCCGCTCGGTGAATATTTCAAAAAATATATTCCGGAACTCTACAGCGGTGGATTTAGTCCAATGCCCTATAAGAGACATATCGTATCGGTATGGGTGAAACACAGTGACCTGAAGAGCAATGATCCGGGTTTTCTTATGACAGTGTATGGGGTGCAGCTTGACTTCAAGCGAAAGGCTACTGTGGAAGGCTGGAAATTGATGGAAGCGGAGTTTACAACGAATAACCAGGAATCACTGACACTGCGCCTGGCAAAAACGTTGGACGGGATTATCCTTGATGATCTACGCGTATTCCCCTTCGATGCACAGATGAAGAGCTATACTTACGACGATAAGACAATGCGGTTGATGGCGGAGCTGGACGAAAACAACTATGCCACATTCTATGAATATGACGACGAAGGAACGCTGATCCGCGTGAAAAAGGAAACGGAACGTGGTATTATGACAATTAAGGAATCGCGTTCAGCTTACCGTAAACAATAACCGAATTATTATTTCATCAATATGAAAAGAAAATATTTCACAATCGTTCTGATTATTGTGTGAGTGGCGCACTGGCATCAGCCTGGGCATTTCGCCACGAGGTGTTGGTTGAGCCGGCTAAAGTGGCTATGCCCGAAATGATGGTATACAGCCGTGATCAACAGGAAGCAGTCGATAACCTGCTGGAAGTGTTCGATCAGTTGTCTAAACAGCCGACTTACGCCTTTTCAGGTCAGGTAAATGTAGTGGACCCGTCTGATAGTACTGCGAACATGTCTGTTCCTTTTCGATATGCCAAACATGGCGACAGTGTTTATTATCAGCTGGGTGAGAGCCGGATGCTGACGTTGCCTGGTATTTCCGTATCAGTGGATGATGGCGTTCGTAAAATCTTTGTTGCCGGCGGTGCGCCGCGGCAGTCGGGCGGCAATCCTTTCACCATGCCGAAAGATACGCTGTTACGCCTCTTCAGCATGGAGGGATACGAAGTGTCGTCTATCATTAAAAACGGTATAACAACTGTTAAGCTGGCTCGCGAAAATCATGCGACATGCAAGGAATATCGCCTGGCATATGATACACAAATGCGTATACGGGAAATTTACACCCGCTTCACCGACTTCAGCGATCCATTAAACAAAGAGAAGGATAAGATCACTCAGGTGACCGTGTTTGCGTGGGAGGAAGGTCATGCTCCTTCCGCTTTACTGAACAGCGAGCGCTTTGTAAGGCAATCGGAACAAGAGCTTTTGCCAGGTGCTGGCCTGGAGGGGTACGAGATCGTCATCCAGTAAAAATCCATTGTAGAACCAGAAATGAAACAACAAATGATGGCTCAGAATATTTTTTATAACCTGAGAAGAATATGTCTTCTTCTTTTCCTGCTGGTGCCAGCGCTTCGCTCGGTTGCCGCGTTGGAGCCCTATCAGCATGTGTTGCGGGGCGCCATTAAGAAGGGCGACGTGCTGACCGTAAAAGATGAGAAGTTCCAGAACCCGGCGTACGATTGGAGCAGGATCAACAATCTTTCCGTAGAAAACCTAATCACTTTCGGGTTGTTCCGGGATAGTTCCTATACTTTTAAAAAATCCTTTAGCTGTGAACTGACGCTAAAAGTGGAATATTGGACACAGCCGGATCAGCAGCAACCGATTACGCTGGACGACATCAAATTAAAGGTAAATTACGATACTACTTACGGTGCCAGCTATCAGGCCGAAGCGGTATATCACTTTAAAAATGCACACCGGTATAAGATTACCGTTAAAGATATCAGCAGCGCGGAACTGGGGGATAAAATTCCGCCGGTGTTTACGCTGAATGCCCAGATATTTATTGATCGTAAATACCTGCCTGATGATAAAGCGAAGCCGGAGCCGATGACGGTGACCACCTCGGGCACCACTGTTGGATTAGCCGGCCGCGGAATGGGTACTATGGATGCGGGGGAGCCAGATTGGTCCGTGACTGTAGGGTGGGGAGTAGCCCCGGCGCGGATGAGTACGACCTGGAGTGGACTTTTATTGATGAAACCTCTTTAAATGGGGAAGTCTTGTCTAGCGCGGGAAGTTCGGTGACAGCAGCGCAACTGGTCCCGATGTTCCGGAATAACGCGACGCGTGTAACGATCGCCGGGCACTCGTATAAGATTTCGCTTGTACATAACAACAGGTACCTGCTGGTGCGCTGGCGCGGGGTGTCGTACGATACGGATGAGTTCCGCAATGAAGGCGTCTGGCACTACGAACTGGATAACGGCCAGTTGGGTGTCATTACGCTCAATACAGAATGGCACCTTCCGTCCCTGAACTGGCAGTATAATGCTACCTATGCGGAAGAGGGCAAGAAAAAAGAAATCATCAGTTATTTTGATGGAACACTCCGTAACCGGCAAACCGTAACAGTGAGCAGTCCGGATGCAGTGGCGCATACACAGGACTATGCGATTGTACAGCAGAATGTGTACGATGAATTTGGCCGTGTGGCAGCCAATGTTATGCCTGCCCCGGTGGAAGGTATTGATCTGCGCTATTACGGCAATGTAAACCTCTTTGCCTCCAATATTCCCTATACAAGGGATCACGTGTATGATGGTAGTTTGGCCAGTTGTATCAAGCCTCCGAAGCCTATGGCGGCGCTTGGCGGTGCAGCCAGGTACTATTCCGACTCAAACCCGTTTTTGGGGCAGGCGACATATAATAACTATATTCCTGACTCAAAGGGTTATCCTTTTAGTGTGATCCATTATACGCCCGATAATACGGGACGTATCGCTGTGCAGGGCGGACTGGGACAATTTATGCAGCCGGGAGAAGATCCCAAAACAGATCGTGTGACACGCTTTTTTATTCCCGTCCGTACGAAGGGGAGTTGGAAAGACTGTTCGGTAATGATGTGGGCGACGCCAGTCATTACCTGAAAAAGATATCTGTAGATCCGAACAAGCAGATCGCCATCAGTTACGAAAATGTTTCCGGAAAAACTATTGCTACGGCTTTGGCAGGGAAGAGTCCAGATAATGTGGATGAATTACCGTCTGCAGGTACGCCTGTGGAGCGTACGTACCCCGTGCTGAAGCCGGATAATATGGTGTTTGACCGTACTACGCTGACGCTTCGCGGTTACACCACTTACGTGAATACGATGGTGGGCGAGGCGCAACTCGGCTATGAAGTGCAGCGCCTCATTAAACAGTATGAAGAAAATGGCGTCAGCATTTGCAGCAACTGCTATTACGCGCTGAAAATAGAACTGCACGATGATTGCGGAGAAAAGAAAGGTACCTGGGTGATGCCAGTAACCATTGGCTCCGCAACCGGTGATTGTAGTGTAAATGGGAAGCAGTCGGCGGAGCTTGATTTTACGTTTGATAAGATCGGCGCCCACTACATCACCTTCGAGTTGGCGATGGATCCGAATGTGATCGAAAATTACACCGAGGATTACATCAAACGTAATACTAACCTGCGCACGGAGTTCAATTTTATTGTTGAGGCTTTGAAGGATAACGATTACAGTGGCTGTTTTACCGAGTGTGAAACCTGCCTGACCGCACTCGGTAGCCGGGAACATTTTGTGGAACGCCTGAACGATCAGTTGGCCAGGTATAACGTAGATGTGAGCAAAATGGGTAAAGATTACGAGAGCTGGGCTAACGGTCTTTACGTATCCTTACTGTCACAATGCCGGGCTGCACAGGCTAATTGTGCAACCTCGCCCTGTGATGAGCTGAAATCGCTTATGTTGAAAGATGTTAGTCCCGGAGGACAGTATGCCTTGTTCACCACCGACCTGGAACCGATGGAACCGGGGATAAACATCCTCTACAAGAACTGGCGTACACGTTTTACTTCGGCAGACCAGTTGACACTGGCGGATGGCCGGGTAACATCGCCGGCTGATCCCACATTTACGCTGGATATGTTGATACAATACTGGAAGCCTGAATGGGCTGAGAAGTTTGTCAACCTGCATCCTGAGTATTGCGCCTATACTTCTTGTATCAATACTGCATCATTCCGCATATGGGATACCAAAATAAAGGACATTTATAATTCCGTAGCAGATATCTCGAAAATAACCCCGGGACTGCTGTATGATCGTAACAATCCTACCTGGCTGCTGGCGGTAGACCCCTTCTTCGCAGAGGGAGCGCCGGGATATCCCTACCTGAGTTCATTTATAAATGACCTGCGGTTGTATTCTACCCGCATTTTGAATATGCCTTCCAATGCGGAGGTAAAAAGCATCAGTAAGTATGTGGATTATAGCCTTTACTGTGCTGCCGGGGGAATATGAACCCGTTGACAGACGATCCGTGGAACAGTTGTACGCCTGCTGACGCTTGTCGTATTCCTGACAGGGAATGGCAGTTGTACCGCGATCTGTACATGGATGTAAAGGCCCGATATTATCAGCACGTGATGGAGTCTGCCTGTGCAACTTCCTGTAAAATTGGCACGGCACAACCTTCTTTTAATCAGTGTCCGAAGCCGGGTGATTTCCTGTTTAAAGAGGATCCCGATAGCCATGCAACTTGTGGTGAAGGGTATAAAAGTGTGCAGGTGGTATATCAGGGTGGAAAGATCTCCCAGAATCTCTATATCCATTTTGCTTATTCGGCGCCTTATAATGACGCGTCCAATACGCCTTATGTTACGACTGGTGGCGGCAGCGGTAACGCCTATATCTGTGTAAAAGACAATACACCGCTTAATGCCATTCATATTGATCTGGTTTCCTGCAACGGGGCGCCGGTAAATACAGTTGCAGCCATTACAGCCACTGCCGCAAGTGACTTTTGTACAACAGTAACGAAGGATAACTTCGTGGTGGAAAGTATCGCACTGGGCGGCGGTGAAACAGGCTATTTGACAACAGTTCGGTACAACGGCAACATCCCTGAAGGTGGTGAGGTGGTGGTTGTGCTGAGGGAAATGCCGCATGGCGGTGAAGTGGCCCGGCCGAAGTTCAATCACTTTAACCAGCAGGAAGAGTTTTCGTTTGAAGGTGTGTATAAACTCGGAGTGCACAGCTTTACCTGTTCCTATACGGATCCGGGTACGCCTACCGGGGATTTCTGTTCAACGATCAGTAAAAATGACTTTGTCCTGGATCTGAACTCATCGATCCCGGAAGGTGGTACCAGCTGGCAATACTATGTAGGTTACCTGGGCAGCGCAATTCCGGCGGGAGTATCTGTTACGATTTACACAGCTAACAATGCTTCCGCGCAGGAGTATTCTGTGACCATCAATGGCAGTGATCCGCCCATGGTTTACGAAATAAATGCTCCAACGGAACAATTCATAAAACGGATTACCTGTACCGGTAACGGAACGGTAACGTTGTGCCCGAATATCTATAAAACGAAAATATCACGTATCTCCAGGACAATCTCACCGCCTACAGACAGGGCGGCGTTGGAGGCGGAATTGAACTTCCAGCTTACCGAAGCGATTGCTGGTTCCTGTGAAGCCCAGGCTGATCGCTGGATGGAATTAATGGAGCCCTGCATCAGTGAAATGCCCGACGCTGCTACTAAGCGGATCGCGCTCCGGGCCGCCTTAATCAGCGTGTGCGTGGCCGGCGGCGACAAGAATCATCCGGATGGCGCCAGCACCCTGCCTGAGGGTACCTACAGCGCGTTGAATGATGCCAGCTTTGAGGCGGCTATCAAGCGGGTGTTGGGCATCAGCAGCTTTACCATGAAATGTAATCCGTGGTTGCTGGAATCTCCCTATCCTTACAATGTGCGTCCCCAGATGGCAGATCAGCAGCTGGTTACGTCCGATCCGAAAATTTGTGCGAAACTGGCCACGCTAAAGTCTGAACACGTGGCTGCAGCACCGGGTCTTACGTTCTTCCAGTATTTGTCGTTCAAATACGGTAAAGAGCAGCTGCGTCTCACGGCCGCCGAAGTGGCCATGTTGGAAAAAAGCTGCGGCAACTGTCGTTATTTGCTCGAAAAGCCGATGTACATGCCTGTGTTCATGGATACAGTAAGCAAAGGCTGTGTAAACGCCGCCATTTTTAACGCGGCCTGGAATGACCTGTTGGCCATTGCACCCACAACAACGGACGCCAACTTCGGGCAGATTGCCACGAATTACCTGAACCATCGCTGGGGCTTTACACTTGGTTACAATGATTATATCACTTATCGTGAGCGGGTACAATCCAATAACAACGCAGTTGAAATGCTGTGTAACGTGCCGGCTTTTGGCAACGTGGATATTGATCCCTACGGCTGCGTATTGGACCTGATGAGTAATGCGATAAACAGCGGTCGTCAGCAATACCTAGCTTACATCAATGAAGTGAAGGAAGAATTCCGTCGTAATTACGTAACATTCTGTGGTAACAACCAGGCGAAAGTGTCGCTGAGTGCGAAGGAGCAAACGTACCACTATACCTTGTACTACTACGACCAGGCAGGAAACCTGGTGCGTACGATCCCTCCTGAAGGGGTACAGCTGCTTGATGATGTGGCGGTGCAGCAGGCGGTGAAAAGCCAGCAATTGCCGAATGTGGATTGTAATTACAACGGTCCTGCTCAAATACGGACAAGACCGCTGCCTTGGCTAAAATGGCGCAAACGCTGGCCGCCAGTAACGGAGCTATTGAAATGTGGCTTAACGGCGACTTCGGGGCTGCCCGCCAACTGATAGCCAGCCCGGACGGCAAATACCTGGTAAACATCTGTGTTGACGGCCGCTACCTCAGCGCCGATATCTATACACTAAAACGCCTGTCTGGCGGTGGCGCTTCGGTAGAAGCATCTAATCATACCCGTGTGGATTTAGCGCCTGTATTGCCATTGCGTGAGTGGGTACATGTGGTGTTGCAAGGCGAGCAGATCGCCGGTAAAACCATGCAGGTATACGTAAATGGTGCCTTGTGTTTATTTGCTCCTAACGCGCCGAAGGGAAGTTGCAACTGGCAGGTGGATATGAATGGCACAATAGAGGTGTTGCCGGAGAACCTGGCATTACTGAAGCATATGCGTATGTATAACAGGCAACTGCGCAACGAGGAAATAGTCGCGAATGCAAGTGAGATATGTATGGCGATTGCGCCGGTTTATTATGATAGCCTGGCTGTGGTGAACGGAGCGCCGTTGCAATTGTGGAGCCGTTTTAACACACCGGCTGGTGGTACTGTAACACCGTCGAACCCGACGGGTACAGAGCAGCAGAATCCTTTGGTGTTTCCCGGACATCGGATGGCGACGAGTTATGCGTTTACCTCATTGGGGCAGGTGGTGCAGCAGAAGACGCCGGATGCGGGAGAAAGCAAGTTTTGGTTTGATAAACTCGGGCGCCTGTTTGCCTCGCAGAATGCTGAGCAGTTCGCGCCGACTGGTGGCGGTGCAGCTAATCGATACAGTTTTACCCGGTACGATGCGCAAGGGCGTATAATCGCAGTGGGAGAGAAAAGTAACGTTGGTACCCATCCAGGTGCCAATGGCTTCGTACCCCGCAGTGTAACGACTGCCTTCGCCCTGGAATCAAATGGATCGGAATCGCAGATTACATCCACGGTCTACGATTCTCAATATCCAACCTTTAACGGTACCCAGGATAATTTGCGCAAGCGTGTTGCAGCAACGACTTACCAGGATGTAGCAGGTGGCGATGTATTGCAGGCTACCTACTATAGCTACGACCAGATTGGGAACGTGAAGACACTTTGGCAACAACTGGAGGGATTGAGTTCATTACGTAAAATTGACTATAAGTTTGACCTCGCCAGCGGAAAGGTAAATATGGTGCGTTATGCGCCAATGTTTAACAGTACTGCCAAAAGCATTTTTTACAAGTATAACTATGACGGCGAGAACAGGCTTATAGCTGCTGAAACTGGCCTTAATGCAGGAAATACCTGGGACCTGCCGGTAACAAAGCAGGAGGCTTCCTATCAGTACTATCTTCACGGTCCGCTCGCCCGCACGGAGCTTGGTCATCAGAAAATCCAGGGGCTCGATTATGCATATACCTTGCAAGGGTGGATCAAAGCCGTGAACGGAAATGTCCTCGGGGCCGATATTGGTGGAGATGGTAATGGAAATAGTCCGGTTTTGAGAGACGCGATGTCTTACAGCCTGGACTACTTCACCGGCGACTACACCGCAATTGGTGCAAATGCCGCGTTGACACATCAGTGGCAACAAGCGGGCCCGACTGGTCGTAACCTGTATAATGGTAATATCAGCCGTAGCATCGTTGGGATAAAAAGTCTGAATAATGACTTGCCAGTCGGCTACAGTTACCGTTACGATCAGTTGAACCGACTGACGGGGATGCGTCAGCACCCTATTCATTCGAATACGTGGACAGCTGGTGATGCAGATTCATTGTATGGAGAGGATGTTAAATACGATGCGAACGGGAACATTCTGAGCTATGTAAGACGGGGTGAAACGGGTGCGCCGATTGATCGTTTGAGGTATAATTATAACTTAGATAACGGTTTTCTGAGTAATAACCGCTTAAACTATGTTTTCGATACAGCGGGCGCTGTATATACTAGTGGTGAAATTCGCGACCTCGGAAGCCAGACCCCGGGGATTACCAATATGATAAAATTGGGAACCTGATTTCGGAAAATGGTGTATCTTCCATTGGCTGGACTGTATACGGTAAGATTAAGGGAATTCAGAAGACCGACGGAAGTTCTTTGCAATATAAGTATGATGCCTCTGGCAATCGGATTTGTAAGACATATACTGTCGGTGGGGTCGCTACGAAGACCTGGTATGTGCGCGATGCACAGGGCAATGTGCTGGCTGTGTATGAGCAGATAGGCGACGGTCCTATCAAATGGAAAGAGCAGCATAACTATGGTAGTAGTAGAGTCGGGCTTTGGAAGCCGGATGTGGACGCGAGTGTTACTGACTATGATCTTGCGTGGTATGGCGGCAGGAAAAGGAATTATGAGTTAACAAACCATTTAGGCAACGTACTAGCCACGGTATTTGACGATGGAGATTTAATAAGTGCAACAGACTATTACCCGTTTGGGATGGCGCAGCGTGGAAGGAGTGTGAGTTTGAGTTCTTATCGTTATGGGTTTAATGGGAAGGAGAATGATAATGAGGTTGGTAAGGGTGATGGAGGGCAGCAGGATTATGGGATGAGGGTGTATGATGCGAGGTTGGGGAGGTTTTTGAGTGTGGATCCGATTGCAATTGATTACCCGTGGAACAGCACTTATGCCTTTGCAGAAAATGAACCAGTCTCTAATATCGATTTAGATGGCCTTGAAAGAGTCTCCGCAATTAATAAGCCAACTGTTGGTCAGACTCTTGATAAGATGCATGCGAGGAAGCTACTTGAGAATATGGTTGTGCTTACCGCTGCAAAGTGTCATCCCAGTGGGCAGGTGATCTCCGACCAAATGAATGCAAAACATCGTGAGGCAATTGCAAATCTTGATTTCAAAAACGGTCAGGTTGCATTACCGAGATCTTTTGTCGAGCATCTATTTTTAGAGCCACGCACTATTGGGTCTCTTGACTACCAACTCCCGCCGGAAGCCGGACTACATTTTTCTCGAGAAATGATTGATAAGAATGGTTATGCAACCGGTATGCCGTTACCTATTATGGGAACTCCCCTGATATGGGTGCCGGGCCACCATCTGTGAGGATGCTCGCAAGCATTCGAGCCACAAATACTACAAGGGCTGCTGGATGGTTACGACTTCATGAAGGTGAGCGTTTAGGCCATACTATTGCGAAACATGTTGGCAAAACGGATACCGGCTACTGACCCGTTTACAAAATGAACGAAGAATAGCAGCTTCTAGTAGCTTTACGAACCTAAACGTCGCGGAATCTGTTGTGTCGAGGACTATAGAATCTAATCAATCGAGGATAGCCGCCTGGCTTACTAGTGGAAGAAGTAATACGCTTAAGCTACCATTCACTGGGTCCGAAGTTATTGGACGAAGTGTTATGCAAGGCGAAACTGCAGTTAGAGATGTTAACAACGCAACTGTTATTCTTAAGAAATTAGAAGGAGGGGGTATCATATTCATACTGCATATCCCAAAAATTAATAATTATGAGTTTTGTAGAAGATTACCCCAATTTGGCTGAGTTTTTTCCGGCTTACTTTGCGGATGCTGACCTTTTAGGGATGTCGGATGTAGAAGCGATCAGATTATTTGTGTCAGAAAATAATAAAAGTACTGATGGAATTAAAATGTTAAAGGATAGTTGTGATGAGCTTTCAGCACTATTGACAAACATTGATTTACATTGGCAGAGTGTCAGCGATGAAGCTAATAGATATTTTGTAAGCCCCGCTGATGCAATGCAATGGTTGAAGATGGTAAGTAAAGAACTCTCTAACTTAATTAAATAGCTCAAAAATTAGAAAACCTGGTGCTTTTGCGCCGGGTTTTCTATTCACTAGCAAAAGCCTTTAGTTCTTGGATTCGCTGCAATCCATAGATGGACGAAGGACACAATGCCTGTCATTGCCGGGAGGTTTGTTAGGCCATTGAGGCAATGAAGTATAGATCGGTTCTTAAGAACGTTGTTATCGCTGATCTCAAGAAGCAGGTAATCGACAGGTCTGCCAAGTAGTTTAGTGATCTTCTTGATCACGTCCATTGACTGTGCTGCTTTCTGCGTTTATGCGTTCCGATAATTAGGCAAGACACGCCACCTGTCTGTAATGTCTGTTGTGACTAGCCTTTGCACCCCGTGTATCTGCTATGATTTTTTCTCGTGTTCACGTCTTAAGGATGCCGTTCTAAATGATTATGTGGCATTATTGTGATAGTGGATAAGATACTGCTAGCGCCTGATCGATCTCGGAAAATGGCGTATCTTCCATCCAATGGACGGTGTACGGAAAGATCAAGTCTATCCAGAAAACCGACGGAAGTTCTTTGCTATACAAATACGATGCATCCGGCAACCGTGTCTGTAAAATCCATACCAAAGGCAGTGCTGTCATAAAAACCTGGTACGTACGGGACGCACAGGGTAATGTGCTCGCCGTATACGAACAGGAGGGCAACTCCCCGTTAAAATGGAAAGAGCAGCACCTTTACGGCAGCAGTCGCCTGGGTGTCTGGAACGTAGATATCGATGCGAATACGACAGATATTGAAACACCGTGGTATACGTCGGTAAAGCGGTATTACGAGTTGACAAACCACCTTGGTAACGTGCTGGCGACAGTGGCGGACGATGGGAACGTGCTGAGTGCTTCAGATTACTATCCGTTCGGTATGCCGCAGCGGGGCAGGGGGCATGATTTTAAGGCGTATAGGTATGGGTTTAATGGGAAGGAGAATGATGGTGAGGTGAAGGGGGATGGCATACAGTACGACTACGGTTTTAGGATTTATGATGCAAGATTAGCACGTTTTTTATCTACGGATCCGTTGTTTCAATCTTATCCGTGGTACACCCCTTATCAATTTGCAGGTAATAAACCTATTGTAGCAATTGACCTGGATGGTCTTGAGGAGTTTGTCAAAACTGATTGGCATGATGCAACGGGGAAAGTTTATCCTGGCGCATTCTCACCAGCTGGAAGAAGCGATGAGGGGGATGGTATTAGGAATCTTTCTGAATATGCCAAAGAAAGGTTAAAAAACATTGATTAATAAATTTTTCAGAATGAATTTTGTTGGTAATAAAGAGATATTTGCGTTACAGTGGGATGTCGATAGTTATCACGCTCCGTATTTGTATGGATATTTTTGCTTTTGGGTAAATAATAATAAAGTGGGAAATTTAGATGAGATATCGACTTTGACAATAGTATCAAGTTATCTTTCGGATTTTCTAAAGAATAAAAATAACCGTTTGTATGAAGGGTCTGAACTAATGGCCAAGGAAGATTTATTTCATTTATTGTACTTGGGTTTTTTTGATGGTAGTTTTAAAGGTATAGAATTGTATTATAGAATGAGCGAGTATTCAAATATGTTCTGGCTTGATGAGATTGGCGAATATAGCTTTAGAGATAAAATAGGTATGATTCTTATCGATGAGCCTGTAAAACAAAGACAGCGGATGATTTGGATTGAATTTGGGAATAATGTAGTTAATGAGTTTTTTATCCCGGCGAATTATTTTGATGATGTTGGAAGTCAGTTTTTGGACAAGATTGATTCTATGCTTTAACGGAATAACATACTTTTTCTATAAATGTATTTAACGTTAGTCGTTAGCGTGGGCCAAATGGCCTACGCTTTTTTATTTACTATAAGCAGTTTTGTTTTAAAATCCCTGATCATCATATCGATGTGTTCAAGTACATAAGTTTTGGCATCCGGTGTTAGTGCATTAATATCTTCCAGTCTTTTAAGGGTAGCCTGATCGAGTACCAGGTTTGTTTTGCCCACCAGGTAGTCTATGGAATAAGAACGGTACGTTTGACTAAAACACACCGAGGGCTTCCGCTCCCTTCGATTGGCCGGTAGTCTTATTGAAGCGGCCATGATTGCCGCGACACCAATGGGCGTTTCGGACAACCTGCGGAAATCGCACCGGCAGTGGTGTTCCTCGCATCGGAGTATGCGTCATGGATTACGGCGAAAATATCGCTGTATCCGGCGGTATGCGCTAACATCGGCATGGTCTTTTGATAAAATGAAGTTCGTCTGACCAATGTCGGGAGCACTTCATTTTATGATACAAGGTATGATGGCGGCGTGAAGGGACTTCTGTTGACGAATTTAGCTGCTATTTACGTAGATTTGTCAGTCAGATATCCAGCAACGAGTAAGCCATTTGTTGCTCGCAAGATGCCCAAATTTTAGCGAAAAGATAAATTCTAGTGAAGGAGAAAACGTGTTGGCTTCCTAATTAAATAACATCCTGGAAAGGCTAAAAAGATGTGTGTTAAGTGGCTACATCGAAAAGTGTTTCCTCATAACTGGAACATAAAATTGTTTTGAAAATCAGCTAAGCTAAGGTTGCGTGAAGAATCGGGGATAGGATTGGGCCGGAGAAAAAGCGTGGATAAATCTGCTTAAGATCGAAAAGCGAAAAGTAATGAAACGTCGAGAAGTAAAAGTTATGAAAATCGATACTTATCTATCAGTAGGTACTATTGCAACAATTTTATTCCCGGGATAAAAGACCGCCGATCATAGGTGATATCATCGACTATGATGGGATAAGTTATCATATCTCTGGATTTATTGTAACAAGTAATGCTTCGCTATTAGCTGAGAACGTTAGCAATAGTATTTACGAGTGTAAGTTGACCAAAGCTTAGAGATCCACGGCACATCGCCAAGCTATACACTTTAGTAATAAATCCAGCCAGATATGGGAAATAAGATAATTGTAGTGCCTAAAAATAGCGAAGCACTTAATGCTATGTATACAGACGCACCTTTCGGGAAAGATGTTATTCAATTTTCCCTGACGGACAAACAAGTTCATGAACTATGGGATTGTAGTTTCTTCTATAACTTAAATCACCTTGCTGAGGTAAATATCGATATTGGAGAGGATGATTGTATTGTAGGTGTTGATAAATTGAAAATAATAGTGAGCAGCGGCGTCTTTGATATCAGGTTTAAAGATCAGGAAGTTAATAGGTTGTTGACCGAGCTGAAGGATCTTTTTATTGCTGCAATAGACCACGGACAGGCGTGTTTTTCTACCTTTAAAATGCTTTTCGTCAGGTGCATATTGCTGTGGTCACCGTATAAATCCTAATCGGAGCATCAAATTATAAAGGGGCTGAGGCGAATACAGACTATTACAATCAAGAAGTTTTAAGGATATCGGACGTTTTGATGAAATATAATAAAATCCAAAAACAAGAGATAGAATGAATGTTGTAAAGGAAAAAATAGGAGTGTGCATAATTGCGATGCTTGGCGTGGCTCTGTCATCATGTGACTCTATGGTTATTAAGACGCCTGTTGATATCGAGTATAGAACAACTATACCCTCCTTGTTTAGAGTGTTGGAAGCTGGCGAAAAGGATTCTGCGGCATTGGGCAATTTATGACGAGGAAGGGGGCGTGAGGGGTATTGGATTGGTCGAATTGGGCTATACGTGAGTGGAAACTGAAAAAACACCATGGAAAATATTATTACGTTAATTAATAAGACTGCACGGGAATTTGTTTTTTTAGATATGTCGATTTATAGTTATAGTAACAACGAGCTCGTTATTGGGATGAGCGACGACCTTACTTATTATCATAAGTTTGAGATTAAGTTTAAGAACGTGTTTGCTATTATATGTAATGCGTCCTGGAGCGTCAATACGCAAAAAGAAATAATTAAGTTGGCAGATTCGTCATTGGCTGATGAAATTAATCTAAAACATAGGGTTGAAATAGGGAATTCGGTTTTTCAGTTGATGAATGAGGATGAAGTAGTGTTTTATGTCGTGGCAGCCGGGCTGGAATTTCGGGAGAAAGTTGTAAAATATTATTAGATGGAAAGAGTATGATGTTATTCTCTTTCTAATTTAACGGGGAATTGAAAGGACGTTAATAAACTGCTGCGAAAAATATGGGGTCTCAAACCAGGGGCACCGGTAAATACATTTGCAGCCTAAGCTATTTAAGATTCGGGATCCATTCATTAGCTATTTTTCTGAATTCAGGGCCAATGTACCCGAAATTCACTTGCGCACTGCTATTGCGAATTGCATCGTATGTGCATGTTATTGCATAAATTAAGGCGGCTAGTATGGTAATGTCGGCATCATCGTCGGTGGTTGCAATCGTTTTTGTTATTAGGCCTAAATTTATAGCACGCTGCTCCAGGCTGGCGAACTGCCTGTCGTTTTTGAAAAATGACATTTTATTTCCTTTGTGAACTACGGCCAGATATAGATCATTATTTATTACAATCTTAGCGTGTGGTTTGTATCCTTTTATATCTAATATTATATCTTCGTTGTTTATGTTCATTAAGTATACGGTATTTAATCCGAAGGATATGAAAGATGGTTTAAATCTTATTGTTGTAACTATTTGATCTTTGGCGTCAAACAGTTGCCAGCGGTAACGCCATCTTTTAGTAGAGGTGTCGCCCCGGAATACTAGTTCGTCGTTAATTTTGAAAGTCGCGCTGAATTTTCGAATATCAATCACTATTTCCATTTCTTGTTACTTTAAGTTAAGTATTTATTGTTTCGCAATAAGGAACAAAGGTAGCAAAAGGCGTTATTTAATAGATAGGATACAGTTTCAACAGGTAACTACAGAAAGTCGCCAGACGAGTTTTAGGGAATTGGTCAATCCATTGATGCATTAATGCTCCGAAATTTCTCAGGTTTTCGGAGGATAGCTGATATACTCATTTATATCTTTTGAGGATCATTTGGTGTTTTGTGGTTTTGTTGTTGATCGCGAGCTGATTTTTTGATTTGATTAAATGATAATATCTATCTTTTATAATACATACGCTTTTCTTAGCGCTTCGAACTGTAGGTTTTGCTCGACTAACCGATTTTCGTTCAGCGCATATCTTTTAGTAAGTGTTCCTTTAGAGTTTTATTCGCCTATATGCGAAATTGCGTGTCTCGGGTTGAATTTACCCTGTACCAACCGAAATAATCATATCCAGGTTGTAGTGAGATATTTTGCGGTTGATTGTTCTTCTTTCCCGGATTGAACTTGTGCAATTTTTATCAACGCCCGAATTACAGCCTGTCCGCAATGGTTACCGCTGGCATCATAATCCTATGAGCACAATGCTTTATGTCGACGATGAAAGCGGGGGTGATCTGCTTGCCACGATTACTGTATTCACTTATTCGGGAGCAAAATTACTGGAAGTGAATAATACAGCCAGGCAGCAGAAAACCGGCATCGATATGTCGGGATTACCGGGCGGGATGAATTTTGTGGAAACCAGGAGGAAATCGGGTAAGGTGGGGTATTTAAAAGTCTTGAAAGTGCGGTAAATGGTGCTTAAGCTGTAAACAGAATATGTTACAATCGCCAGATTAAACAGGCTGCCAAACCTGGGTAAAGCAATTGCTTTTCCCGGGCACGACAGCAGATACGTGACCTATTGATATGTAAAGCGTTACCTTAGCCCTCAGTTTGTAGAAGGAATGAAAACAAAATTTGGTTTTTAATTATGGAGGATATATTCTATTGGCTTTTTACTGTTGTTGTTAGCGGCATTATGATAAAAAAGATAATTATTGTAAACGCACGGGAAGTTTTTAAAATAATTCGACAAAGAAGAATAGCAACGAAGACAACAGGGATCGTAGTTGATTTTAATGTTAGGGTTGATCCTGGTGAATTTGATATGTATGCTTCAGTTGTTGTGTTTAAGGTAGAGGAAGATAATAAAGAGTATACTATTGTATCTGATAACTTCGATTTACGAAAACCAAGTATTGGAGAAATAGTAAGTGTTTTCTATGATCCTGAAAATCCTCTAAAGGCATTGATCAATCCTTCCGATATTTTAAATCGTAAGATTTTAATGCTAGTAATATTGTCTATAATTTTAATTGGAATAAATGTTTATGCAGTAATTGATTTGCTTAAGTGAAACGAGTACTCGGAAATAACCAGCAAAAATCGCCCCGTCCATATCGGCCCAAAATCCGTCTTAACCTTGTTCTCGCTGAAATATTATTGACCCTATAAGGATCCTCTACAGATCCTATAAGCTAATCTTCTAAAACCCGCCATCGTCAACAGCACCCATATAGGATCTATATAAGATCCATATACCTTCTGCAAAAAAAAATCTTTTACAATGCATTGTTTAAAACATACACCCTCGCGAGCAACTTTTTGTAATAGGGCTTCGCCAGCGGAATGTCCATGCCCGCTATGGAAACTACATCGAGGTCGATAGAAACAATGTCAGGCAACGATACTGCATATGACCGACTGATACGGAAAAATTTTTCTGAGCCCAAGGCGTCGATAGCCCGGTCCATCGTAATGGGGATCAAGTATTGCCGGCCGGGGGCATGAAGTTTTACAAATTTCCGGCAACCTTCGATCACAACTACTGGAGAGGTGTCTATTTGTTTCAAAAGGTTATTCTCTCGAATAAAAAGACTTTGGCTTTCTGCTTCATATGCATTTTTAGATAATTAATACGAGTTGTATTCCTTTCTGGTAAAGAGTTTGGGCAGATGGATGCATCATTCGGACTCAAAAATGGGGGTTTGGGAACCACGTTTATGCAGCTTCGGTCCTTTGCACCCCAAACCGCCTTTTTTCAACCTTACCTTTGTTTTGTTGATCGCCGGAAAGGCTTCGCTCAAACAACCGGTGA
This sequence comes from Chitinophaga sedimenti, assembly GCF_023156195.1. Classification (GTDB taxonomy): domain Bacteria; phylum Bacteroidota; class Bacteroidia; order Chitinophagales; family Chitinophagaceae; genus Chitinophaga; species Chitinophaga sedimenti. The sequence continues at coordinate 2,607,301 of NZ_JAKUKA010000001.1, read as the reverse complement.
GGAGCGACACCGGTTGTTTTCCTCCCGGCAATTAACACCTTTTTTAAATAACATTTCTTGACTTAAATCAAATTTTTATATGGCGAAAATTAAAAACAATCTCTTTTTGAAAGGTGCGTCCGGTACGTTGGGCGACCAGTTAACATACCGCCAGTTTGGCGATGATACAGTGGTATCTGCCAAACCGGTGATGGACCCGAACCGGCAGCCCACCGAGGAACAAACGAAGCATCGTAGCAAGTTTTCTGACGCTGCATCCTACGCTACGGAAGCACTGGAATCAGAGGAGCTGAAGGCAGAGTATCGTAAAGCCGCGCCCAAAGGCAAAAGCGCCTATAACATGGCAGTAAGTGACTACTTCAACGCCCCGGTGGTGAAAAAGATCTCGCTGGCGGATAACGTTGTCTCCGTCTTGGCGAAAGACGACTTCCGGGTCGCATCGCTGAAGGTCAGCATCCTTTCCGCCGGTGGCGAAGTGCTGGAAGAGGGCGAGGCAACGCCTAACTCCGTGAACCGCGAGAAGTGGACTTACACGACCGCGCTCACAGCCGAAGTCTTAGCCGGCACCACCCTGCGTGCTGTGGCAAAAGACCTTCCCGGTAACGAGGGAACGCTTGATATCGCAGCGTAAGGTTTATAACGGCCGCTCTCCCAGGCATGCGCCGGGAGGGCGGTTTTATAATGATTTTTGTTGCCGGTATTGTTCGGGTGTACAGCCAAACTGGTTACGGAAAGCACGGCTTAAAGAAGAGCTTTCTTCATAATGCACTTCATGGGCAATTTGCTGGATGCTCTTATCGGTTGTTAGTAGTAGTTCACGGGCTTTTCTTAGTTGTACCTCGGTTCTGTACTCTTTTCTTCCCTTTTTGTATAAGTCTCTCAGGGCAACAATGAGATTACGGAACGGGATACCGGTCCTGCACTGAAGTTCTTTCAGTGGCAGCATCAGGAATGCCAGTTCTCCCATTGAATCCGCCGTATGTCTGAGTTTCATTTTGTGATCTTCATACACCTTATAACCACGGCGCGGTTTCGGAGCTTTTTTCTTGCAGGCTTCCACATATTCTATCAGCAACTCCTGTATACGCTGGTCAAGGTGTAAAATCCGGCTTCCTCCCCGTTTAGTGCTTTGCGTGATTTTGTTGATGAGGTTTTTAGTCTTCTTGTTAGATTTCACGTTGCGTATCGTCCAATCCGTGATATCTGCCCCCTGGGCATATTCCAGGATGCCGTCCATTTCCGGGTGACCATGACATACCAGTTGCAGCAGGTCAAGGTTGATGTGCAGTTTAAGTACGGTACAGGCACCCGGCGGAACCTGCAGATAATGATCACCCGCAGGTAAGTAATAAAGAAAGCCTGTATCGCATTGATGTTGCAGCAGGCCGAGCAGGCTATGTTCCATGTCGAGATGTCCCTCGAGCGTATAGGTAAGTACGATGCCTGGTTGCGTTGCAGGTACATGCAGTTCGATGGGCTGGTCCAGTTCAAAACAGTGTTTGGTCAGCAGGTATTGCGCACCTTTTTCGGACTGTTGGAGTATTCTTCCAAATCCGCCACTGATAATGGATACGTCGGCCATCTTGATCATCCGGTGGTAAGGATGGGGGCAGGGGATATGCTCAACTGTTGTGATTTCCGCAGTCTTTGGGGAGGGCGTAAAAAACATATCGATGATTTTGGTGATGAATCATCGCTGAAACGGAAGGCTGAAAATCTGTGGCCGAAAATAAGGAAAGCTGGTAATTCTGCCAAAAAACGAAGGCGTCAACATTTGTGCGTATAGATTGAACCTGTATGACAAGGTAGATGAATTTCGAAACGTGACTTTTGCATAAAATCCTACGTAATGAAAAACCACAAATCAAATCTACCCCTGTTCACCTGGAATGGTGAACCCTGGCATCCTCAGTATACGATGCACAAAGCCGCGCCTCCCGCATTAACCGGGGAGGGCGTAAAACTCCGGGTAAAGAATGCGGTGATATACGCCACGAACGTCCGGCGGGATAAAAGGCTCCGGGAATTCTACGAGTCCTGTAGTCACCGGCGCAGCAGTGTTCACCGCACGGCCGTCATGGATTACCAACATGGTCCTGTTATCGAAGCCATTCACTTTACCGGCAAACGGCAATTAGCCAGTCTGCTGATCGAAGCCACGGACAATGTGCGTGTAGATGCGGTAAAAGTCATCGTGTACGATACGGCTAATAAGCAGTTAGAAACGGGGCTGGCCATTTATCAGGAAGAAGAACAGGCCTGGCTGTACGAATGTCAGCAAAACACGGCCGCATCGGTACAGGTGATCGCCATGGATATTCCCGGCAACAAAACTTCCGCAAAAATTCAATTCGATTAACCTTTAAAATTTTTGAAACATGTTAACAGTAAATGGGATCATTGATACACTTGAAAACTACCCTGAATTTGGTTATGATCAATTTGTATCACTTCGTACCCACGATACCTTCCTGGTAGACAGCCGGCTGAACCTCTTCCGGCACCCTAACGGGCGGTGGGCGGTAGTATTCGAACGACTGGTGTTCGATGTAGCTGATTGTGAGCTGCTGCTGCAGTTGTTCTACTACGGCAATTGCATCACCGGTTACGAAGCCGCTTACGAGGTGCTATTGATGACAGACAGTTCCTTCAAAGACACCGCCAGCGGATGGTGGCTGAAAGAGAACGCACAGTACTGGAAAGTAAGGAACAAACGGCTTCCGCTTTCGCAGCAGCTGACGGACTACCTGAAAGCCGGCATCCAACCGGAACATAGCCGCCGCTTTTCGCTGGTGGAAGCCATGCGGCAACTGGTATCCGCACATCCGCAAACGTTCCGCGCTACGCCCAGGGGAGTTATTCCAGTATCTGCCAAAAGAAATGGAAAGGATACTGGTGCTGGACAACTGGTACCACAAATCGTATGAACTCGATTACGTGTTACAGTTGGATGCGCAGGGCGTATTGTCGCTGGCCCGGGATTTCAGAAGTGTGCTGGATACCACCGGCCAAAGTCTCGAAACCAAAGCCGCGCTCCTGAATGTGCTCATTAACGACATGGCGCGCAGGCAAAACGCCCCCGGCAGCTACGAAACATGGCCAATGTTGGCCGGCGTGATCGTAACCGGTGATCCGGACTACTATAAGCCGGAGTGCAGTCCAAACAGCCACTGGTCGCACTGGCCTAACCGGTACGAGGAGTTTAAACGGCCGGGATATGCGTAAGCGGTTTCTCCCGGGTATGCGGGAGCTGCTGCTGGCGCCGAAGCGTAATGTCCATATGTATTGGGAAGCTGGCCGGCGCATCGTGCAGGAGGAGCGTGGGCGCCCGGACGAATTGCTAAAAGCGTTGTCCGACGCCCTTGAAAATCGCTATCCCGAGCGAGACCTCCGCCGGATCCGGCAGTTTTATCTCACGTTCCCGAATCGGGACGCACTAAGGCCCGAATTGACATGGAGCCATTACCGCGCACTCATCAGCGTATCCAACGAGGGGGCCCGTAGTTTTTACCTGGAGGAAACCCTGCGCCAGTCGTGGACCGTACGGCAACTCGAACGGAACATCAGCAGCCGGTACTTCGAAAGGATGCAGCCCGGTTTATTGAAGGATCCTTACGTGCTGGAATTTTTAGGGCTGGATGAAGCTGCCGTCTATTCTGAAAGCGATGTAGAATCCGCGATCATCCTTAATATCCAGTCATTTTTGCTGGAACTCGGTACCGGCTTTAGCTTCGTAGCCCGACAGTACCGGATCCGGACCGAGACGAAAGTCTTTTTCATCGACCTGGTCTTTTATCATTACATCCTCAAATGCTTTGTGCTCATCGACCTGAAGATTGCGGCACTCACGCACCAGGATATTGGTCAGATGGACATGTACGTACGCATGTTCGAAGCGCTCAAAAGGGGCGCGGATGACCTGCCGACGCTCGGCATCATTCTCTGTAAGGAGAAGGATCAGACGATCGTGAAGTATAGTGTGCTGGAGGAGAGCGCGCATTTATTTGCTTCAAAATACAGCCTTGTTTTACCGTCGGAAGATGCTTTGAAGGCTGTGTTGGAGCGATAGTTGTTTTTTTAGTTCTTTGACATATTGGGAATAAAAAATCTGGGGACGCTATTGGTGGCCGGAGGCTTTATTATAACAGGGTAAGGAGGACTTAGTGCCTCCTTACCAATTTTTTGTATTGACACGTGCCATAAGATTAATGCCATTAATACAGTGCAATAACCACTAATGGCACTGCGTTAGTAAAAGCCGTAACTTGTCAATAAATCCTAATTATATGATACCTGCATTTTTATTATCACTCCTTGGGATGTTGGCGCCAGGGCAGACGGATTGGGCTAATCTCAAATCGCTCAGGCTCTACCCTATGTTCAAATGGGGGAGATGGATACCATGAGTGCTGCTACCAAGGGTCCGGCCGTATGGCAATAGGGACATTTGCCGCAGCCGCCTTCTCACTTGTCATCGCGGAAATCCCGACACGACTTTCTATTTCGACGTCGTTTTTTCCTTTTCGTCTACCTTCTTAAAAAGACCCTCGAACCTTAAGCCTATTGAAAAGAAGAGGTCGTATGTCCATGTTTTAGTATGCAGTTGGTCAAAATCGAGGTTCTCAGAAATCTTGTCGCCCGCATTGTATTTTCCTTTCAGCATATCTTTCTGAGCAAGGGCAATGCCAGTGTTTAGCGATATGAAGTCGCCAATAGTAATACTGGGACCAATTAAGGAACTGAAGTTTTCCAGGTTGTAAGAGAAGCCGGCCGTAATACCAAACTTAATCGGTTGTTCCATTTTTTATAGAAATGATAAGTTACCATTACGGTAGGCGATATGTTACGTAAGGTATTTCTTTCGCGGCGGGATTTGGTGATGAGGTAAGTACTGCCGGTATCTTCTTTGGAATAATAGTTATCGAACTTCGTAAGTGCATCCGGCACGTAGGTAAAGCCGAAGTATACTTTAAAGCGCTCCGGGGTGGGGCAGAGGAGTTCGTATTTCCATTCTTCATCATCTCTTTTGACTGTAATAGTCACTTTCTGTCCTTTTTCAAGTGAGATGGCTGTTATTAAGGGAACATTTTGTTCCGTTTTTGCGATGGAGGCAAGTGCCTTTGATATGGCGCTTTCGCAACTGTCTGAAGACTTGGTTTTGTCAATTATCTTTTTGAGTGCGAAAACTTTTGCAGGTATATTAGCTTCCTTTTCTTCGCCATCCAACTCGGTCATCGCATCTTCAATTAACTTGCACGCCGGTCGGGACGTAATGCTACTAAAACTGGGTAAGGCCGGGGTGAAAATGGAACAATTTCTTTAATCACTTTAACTACATATTTGCCATCGACTAAAGTGTTCTGCAAAATGATGGACGAGAAGGATTGTGGAGAGATCGTTTGCGTAAATTCTTTCCCTTTAGACAGGTCAATTTTTATCTCTTGCCCTGCTGCATGTAAAGAAAAGAACAGCAGCGTTAATAGAAGGTATTTCTTTTTCATGGAGCGTAATTTTATATTGGTTAATCTATTACGAATTTCCTGGCGTCCAGTATACCGTTACCCCATAATTTGCGGTCGCCCGATGCGTTGGTCTGGAATGCGGTGGTGATAAGTTTCTGCCTAATATGGCTATGTAGAGATAGTGAGGAGGTAGATATTTGTCGGTGTTTTAAATCGGAAAGTAACAGCGCAACTACTCCGGCTACAAAAGGTGTGGCTGCAGATGTGCCATCAAAATACTGCGATACATTATTTTGCCAATAAGCCTTAATGCCTGCACCGGGCGCCATGATGGTAATGCCTTCTCCAAGAGATTTTCCTTTAGGATGTTGTGAAGGAATACCATAATTACCGGTCTTATACCCGCTATCTCCGCCTTCCAGTGTAATGGCACCGACTGAAATCATGCCCTTTAAATTAGCAGGACTGTCCACTCCAGATGCTTTATTACCGGCTGCCGCAACAAAAATGTGTTTATGCCAAATATTTTGAATCACCGCATCTACATTTGGGGTAGAAGCTTTTATGCCGCAGCAGATAGTAATCACTTCGGCCCCAAGTGCCGCGGCCTTATTAATGGCTGCAGGTAAATTTTTTTCAACATCCGGTCGTCTTCGTCATCCGCCACTTTGATAACGATCAATTCGCACGCGGGAGCAATACCGGGATGCATGCCCTGGTGACTACCTGCAAGAATACTGGCGCAACTGCTACCATGACCATACGTATCCTGAATGCAAAGAGGGTTGCTCGCGTAGTTTTGCCCGGTCAACACATTAAACCCGTCCACAACAGCGTGGCTTAAAAAGGGATTATTGAGATCAATTCCCGTGTCAATAATCGCTACTTTTACTTTTTCGCCCTTGATGCCCCGCGCCCAAACCTGATCCACTCCGAGGGCCTGTATGCCCCATTGGAAAACGGCCTCTGTATCGCCTGAACCTCCGCGCCAGTAATATTGTTTTTCTCCTTTATCATTCGTTTTATATAGCCATTCATTTATACCCTTCAGTGTTTCGCCCGTTTCGACGCCTTCCATACCGACGTCGTTACCACTAGGATAGATTACGCCAATAGCCTCATAGCTAACACCCGGACCCTTACGGATGTAAATGGGCTTTTTATTTTTACTGTGAGCATCATCCGTCGATTAAGGAGTTAGTATTAGTGGGTGTAGTAGCTGCGGGCGTTTTACCTGCCGTGCGTATTTGCACAAATTTGTTCAGCAGGTCGAACCAAAACGGGGCACCAAGGCCAATGGCGATGGCGGTGATCAGAAAACCAGCCAATTTGGTCCAGGTAGTTTTATACCATATATAATTCCTGATCATATAAAACTGATGATCTTTGAACAGCGCCGGTGGTAGCAGTCCTGCGTCACCGATAGCTAGCAGTTGCTGACGTTTTACGTTCTTTTTGCCGAAATAGGGAATGTTCCTCGCCAACCATCCAAACTTCGTGTCTTTCATATGTGCAGCAAAAGCCGAATCGTTCTCGCCATAGTTGCCCCAGCCCAGCCCTAACAGTGTATTCACTTCCTTTATCTCCATCTTCAGCGTATCGACCTCGCCTTGCGTAAGCACTTTTATCCCGTTCTTCGACGAATCTTTTGCCACTGCTTCGCCAATATCTGCCAGTTGGGCCGCCACTGTCGGATTTTGAGAGAGGAAGTACGTTATCTCCACCGTATCAATATTAAAACTCACTGCAAGGGCCAATCCGATGGCAAACAGCCAGTTTTGTGTGTTCCGCTTATACCAACCCGTTACCCTGTCCTGCGATTCATTGTACCACTTCTGCAACCGATGCCTGAATACGTCGAGGTCGCCGGCAGCTTCATTAAAATGCAGGTTGAATATCTGTGCTACCTCGGTATCAATTTTAGCTTTGTTTTTATCAAAGGCAGCCTTTACCAGTGGCATGGTGGCCGCCATATCCTGGTTGCCCTTCTCCAGATTCTTTAGCAGGTCGATGATCACGGTTGAAAATATTGCATCAGAGATATAACTGGGTTTCTGAAAGAGATCGTTCTGCCCGAAGTTCTTAATAATGGGATGGTCATACAGCTCGTCATATAGGCAAATAGTGGCTGCCAGGTGGTTATCGCGTTTCGTATTTCTGCCGTCCATCCGTTTAGCCATTATGGCTGCTGACTTTTGTTTCTTGAAAATCTTCGTCCAGCTACCCGCAAGCCACCCCGTAAAACGGTGAAGTCCCAGGTTATCTAAGATCAGCAGCAGATAAGGGAATCGCCGGTCGGGGGTATTGGATAACATCACCTTAATACTATGGAAAAGCATATCCGATCGGCGTTGCAGTATTACACTGATAGCTTCCTGTAGTGCGGTGGCAAAAAGGCTGTACATCAGGAAAATCAGCAACAGGCTTATCACTATATTCAATACAGTGTTATCGAACATAAGTTAGGTAGTTTGGGGTGTGAGGATATTTATTCGCTTGCCATGCAAGCGATTTGTATAGTATAGGCCACATTACCGTGGGCTGTTAGATAACTCGATGTGTAAATAAACCAAGCTTCGTAACTTTTCTCTATCGCTAAAATGAAAACCGGGAAATCAATAAAGGGACGGCTAAAAAAAAAAGTAACCGGAATGTTTGGGATATCTGTTACACAATTATTGGGGCGTCAACATTCGGGGTATTGTTAAATAAAATTAGACAATTTTGGTGATTTTCCAAATTTCTTCATAGAATTTTCCAGGGTGTTAAACATTTATTCATTTGCACGGTCGGCTGAATTTTTGAATAAGAGATGCTAAATAAATACTGGGACGATTCAACGATTTCGTCAAGGATATATCAGTTGAAGGCATGGTAAATGGGCACTTTCTCATGTGTCGCTAGCCAACGTTTCCACCATCGCCTAATTTTTGAATAAATGATGTCTTAAAAAAATATCGGTTCGACTCACCTTTTTGCCAAGGAAATATCCGACGGAAGTGCGGCTTGTTTTTCCACAGTCTTTTTGGAGTGGAAATGTTTTAATGCCGGATTCCACATCATAAAGCCGACCGTAAAATGTTGCCCGATATCGCAAAGGATCGTTAGCTTTTTTGGCGCTGATGATATCATTAAAAGGTCTAAGCCTTTCAGAATCCCTTTCGCTTGCAGCTAATCAACTCCTGATTGTTTTTGTCTGATATTTCCGTTGGGCGCAAACCAGGAGGTGCGACTACAATCTTCAGCGAATCTCCGTTCAGCTCATAACCGACACTCACCGGCGTGGGATTAGTAAGCGTATCCTCTGACCGAAGAATAAGAAATCTGGGGTTACCAGTAGTGTCCAACCTGAACGAATACTTCATCACCTTCCCGGTTTCGTCTGTGAAGCTAATTGTATCACCTTTGAAGACATACAGGAAAGACACATCCTTTTGGATGCCGTTCACGCTTTCTGTTTGCCCGAGCCAGGATCCTTGTAGGTTTTCCTGGTCAGTAGATGTAACTGCGTCCCCGGCGTCGCCGCACGAGAAAGTACAAACGAGTAGCAATATAATCAGGTAGATTTTCATAATGTTTTATTAACAGATGTATACTATATGAAAGGGTACAAAATTGGAGTTTATCACTGTTAAAATTATAAAACTTATTAAAAAATGGTATTCCGAATCTATCTATTTAACCCATTCTGCAATTTAACTTTGGCATAGATGAAAAGCGGAATCGAACGCTTAATTGCTTGAAAATGAACGCGCCGTAAAATCAATGGTATCCCCGTATGTCGCCCTTCCGCGAAGTTCTAATCTTTGGCCGGTGGCGTACCTAATACCAAATAATTTAAGTATCTTGGGGTATAAAATTACCCCTTCCCTTTAAACCATGTTACTATGCTTCGGCTTATTGTATGTTTGATATGCGGCCTGACCCAATACCAACTAGTGGTGGCGCAAAGTCCTTTTGGTAAATACTTTGAATTAAAAGTCGAGCAGATTCCCCTCAGTGACAGAACCCTGCTTAATATTTACCCGGCATTGAAACCCTCCAATGGCGACAGTGTCATGGCATTTATGAACCGCCATAAACGTAGATTTGAATACATTCTGCTGAACAGGACCTCTTTTTCTTCCCGTGCAAACGATCTATATCCGGACGTTAAAGCCATGAGCACCCGCTATACGGACAGCCTCATATATAATCCCAGGTTCATCGGATATTACAACAGGCTTGTGTCGCCGGCGGCGGCGCTGAAAGGAAATAGTACCATGTTATCCGTATTGAACGGGGGCAGTGGATTTTCAAAAACGGAAATGATGGAAGTAGCCTCCCGTTTTTTCTACTGTGATGGTATCAGGCCAAATGGTGAAGTTACCTGGCATGTATGCATCGGGCTGAATGGCGTTAAAGAGGCCAATTGGACAAAAGATATGACCCTGCTGGAGGCGTTTGTGTTCGAGGCCATTTTCAACACCGGATGACGGGCTCCCCGGCAGACCAGCAGCTCCTCGAGCGGTTTACAGGATATGTTAGCGCAGCCGGAAAAAATTACCAGAAATCGGGCGCATCGCTCGAAGCCATCCGTAGCGAAGTTTTTCTCAGGATGCAGGAGGATAGCTTGCTGGCCGGTCTGCTGAACCGATATTACGACGACGTGAGGCATACATTACCATTCGTTATCCTCTAGCGCAGGCCTTCCCCGGCTATCAGCGCCCGGTTATTCATAAAATCGAACAAAGTAAGCCTCCTTAGCAGGTAATGCGTGCTCCAGTATTTTTGCAGCATATTCAGATAATCTCGCTTCGCCTGGTCTTTTTCGTTTTGTGTGATATTAAAATCAGTAACCGTAAGTTTCCCTGCATTCAGTTGAAGCCCCGCCAGCTCGTACCGCCGGCTGGCCAATGAATCCCGTGCTTTCAGCAGAAGGAGGTTCTCGCGTAATAAGTGCAGGTTGCTGATATAAGTAGCCACCTCCCGGTAGATGTTCTGCTCATCGGCTTCGTTGGTGGCCATTGTGAGTTGCTCGATAGCACGCGCACGCTCAAAATCTGCCTTTTTCCGCCCCCAGTCTACCAGCGGCACACTGAACCCGATCGATAGCCGCTGCTGATCGTTGGGACTGTTATAGATCTCTCCAATGTCTTTGGATGCCCGGTTCAAACCGTAGCTTGCATTCAGCATGACCTCCCGTCCCGAACGCCGCGCCTTTTCCATGCCCTGGCCGGCCTCCAGTTTTTTTCGCTCAAATTGTATGAATTCTGCCCGGTAACGCCTGGCATAACCGACCGCCTCGGCAACATCTGCGTCATACAGCGGAATTACTTCCGGAACGGTGATGGTTATAGAAACGGTATCGGAGCCACCCAGGAACGACTTGGCGTATAACTGCGCCAGTTTATAATCGTATCGCGCTTGTTCCAGGTCTTTCCGGCTGGTGAGGACCAGCATCTGGAGCTGCAACAGGCGGTCTTCGCTGGTGGTACCCAGGTTGATCCGCTGTTCTTCGATGGCGTAGTTTTTCTCCGCATTACCAAGGTTGGTGGTAGCCAATGAAATGGCTACCTGTGCATGCAAGACATTAAAGAAGTAATCCGTAGCTTTTCCCGCAATAAATTCCATTTCCTGAAGGAACAGTCGTTTGGATTCTTCGAGCCGCAGGGGTTGGATTTTATTCTGCCATTTCAGTTCGTTAAAATTGAACAGCGGCTGCGTCAGCCGGATGTAAATCGGCGTGCCATTGTATTGAAAGGTCTTGTTCCTGAATTCGTCGAACCGGTTGAGCTCGGAGTTGACCGACACCAGACCGCCGGTAGCAGTGATGCGCTGCGTGAGCCCAAGGCCCAGATTGCCGGTATTCTGGAAGATCGGCTGAAATTTAATTGTTCCATCGGGCTGCGTTACCGCGCTAAATTCCTTGTTATACCCAGGGAGGTTGCCGTATAACAATATCTGCGGCAACTGATTGCTGCGGAACAGCCTGAACTCCTGCTGTGCGATAAGCATACTGGTGGCCGCGATGCGGTATTCAGGGGAGTTTTTCTGAGCAATCGAAATGCATTCCTCCAGCCGCAGCGGCAGCTCCCGGGCGCAGACGGTCATGCCCGGCAGCACCATGAGAGCGGCTGTGAACAATCGTTTTAACATACCGGTATTTTCCGTGGTGATAGTTGAGTATTTTTGTGTCTACGCTTCCTGGCATGTTTTCCTTGCATATAATACCAATATGCAAGGGGAATGAACCAGGTGGTAAAAAAGTGCCGAATGTAAGCCCGCCGATGATCACCAGGGCCAACGGCAGCTGAAGTTCGTTGCCAATTCCGTCCGAAAAAGCACGGGCACCAGGGCCACGGACGTGGTTAAAGACACCATCAGCAGCGGCTTCAGACAATTCGACCCGGCCTCGTGGATCATTTTACCGAGCAGGCGCTCATCGAACACTGCCCCCATGTCCATGTATTTCTTCTCAAGCCGGTTGAGCGTCTCCAACTTGAGGATCGGATCATCCACGATCAAACCCAGAATAACGATAAAGCCGGTTGCCGACATCACATTGAGTGTTCCACCCGCAGCCCAGAGCAAAATCATTCCACCGGTGATGCCGAGCGGAATGGCCATCATGATGATCAAAGGCAGCACAAGACTTTCATATTGTATGGCCAGGATAAAAAAAAAGCAACAGCAATACCGTGAGGAAGATGATCAGCAGCGACTTAAGCTGGTCACTGTTCTCAAAGTAAAGCCCGCTGAAACTCACTTTCATGTTTTCGCTTGCGGCCGCCGCCTCCAGTTTTTTCCTAAGCTGTGTAAAGTCTGCCGACCGTTCATCGAACAGGAGCGACTGGTAAATTCCCTTTGAATCGGCGAAGATGTATGCGGGCTGTTCTTCATCGGTAACGGAAATGAATTGGTGAAGGGGATATAGCGTACCATCCGGGGCCGGGATGTTTGCGGCCAGTTTATCACCAAGGTCGGTTTCCCGCATCTGGAGAAGGATTCTCTTAAATATACCAAACTGGCGAATGTCAGACACCGCAACATCACCAAAATGCAGGAACAACGCTTCTTCCACTGCTGGCCTGCTGATTCCGTACAAAGCCATTTTTGCGTAATCCGGTACGATGGCGAGCGACGATTCCTGACGAAGACTCTTTCCATCGACGGGTTTATCGGCAGCCAGTTTTTGCGAGATGCGGCGTACTGCGGCCTGCTGCTCAAGTGTTTCAGATGGCGAAAGTGGTCTGAAGCGCGCCTCGAAATAAGGCTTGCCGGAATCGAATAACTGTGTGAATGCGTTCGGAGATTCCGTTTGTGTGAGTTCCGCCATTGGGTAACGCTCGCGGGCCCATCCCCTTATCCGGTTGCAAATGGCGACACGTTCCTGTTCGTTGCCGGACCTGATATAAATTTCCGCGCGCTGAAGTGTATTTTGCCCGTTCTGCATCAAAAATTGCCGGATCCCGATTTCCGACTCGAACACTTCCGCCTTATTGCCAATATCGGCATATATACTTTTCACCCTTTGGGCGTTTTGCTTCGCATCGATGGGTTCATTCCAGTCGATCGTTATCAGTGCCTCACTGGATGTGATATGCGGAAGCGCACTTACCGGCATTTTCCAGGCCAGTAAGATGCCCAGCGGCATCAGCAATAATGTGAAGAGCAGACAAGCGCGACGGTTCCTGAGGATTTTGTCCACCATTTTATGGTATCCCCGCGAAACCGCGCGGAACGCCCAGGTGTCATCTTTCAATGGCGCCGACCTGCGCGAAATGAGCGCTGCATAAAGGAGCGGCGTGAGGATGAAAGCCACCAGCAGGGATACGCCGAGCGATATGGTGAGCGCAATACTTTGATCGAAAAAAGCGCGCCCGCTATGCCGCTCAGCAAAATCAGCGGAGCATATACCGCCACAGTTGTCAGAACCTGGCTAATAACCGGGACAATTACGCTGTTGGTGCCCGCAATAGCACTGGCTTTCGGGGATGCCAGCTTTTTTCTTCACGCGTGATGCTGTCGATCACAACTATCGAGTTGTCTATCAACATGCCAATTCCCAGGGTGAGCCCGGAAAGCGAAATGATATTGAACGAAATGTTGAACAGGTAGAAAAAGACAACGCTGATAGCCAGGGAAATGGGAATGTTGATGCTCATGAGCAGCGGCGATTGCCAATTGCCGAGAAACAGGAAGAGCAGGAGGACAGTAAGCCCGCCGCCATAGAACAAATCCTGGTAAAGATTGTCGATGCCCGCGTTCATCAGGAACGATTGATCTTGTGTTAGCTCGAACCGGGCCTGCGGATAGTCCTTCGTAAAAAGCGCCGTCATTTCCCTTACGCGTTCTACCACATCGGTCATTCTGCTGTCGGGCTGTTTGTGAATGGCTACAACAAGCGCTTCGCTGCCATTGTAGAAATGATAACCGGTTTGTGTGTCGGTAGACTCTTCCACATTGGCTACCTGGTCCAGCGAAATTACGGCCCCGTTTTCCAGCCGGATGGGCAACCGGGCAATCGCATCGGCGCCGTCGAGATTATTGTTGACTTTTACGAAGTACCGGTAAAAACCGTCCCGGACGCTGAGACTGCTCATTTCCCTGTTGGCCTGCCGTACGGCCGTGACCACGTCCTGCTCCCGCAGACCAAGTGCCAGTAACCGGGCCCTGTTTGGCCGGATAATAATGTTGGACTTGCGCAGGCCATGAATATCCACGAGCGACACGCCTTCTATCTGTTCCAGCCTGCGTTTGAGAATTTTCTCCGTGAAATCGCTGATGGAAAGATAATCTGCCTGCCGGGATGGGATGACTTGTAGCCGCATCACCGGTATGTCCGATGTATTGAGCCTGATCACTTCGGGTCTTTGCAAGGTAGGGGGCATGGCCCCGGCAAGCCTGTCCAGTTTTTCGGTTACCGACAGGTAGGCCGTGTTCATTGGTGTGCTATAATCGAACGTCAGGCTGATCAGGCCGAGGTTGTCCGACGACTGGCTCTCGATATGCTTTAGGCCGCGTAGCATGGCCAGCGACTCGCGTGCCCGCTTCGTGAAATTTTCTTCTACTACGGAGGCTGACGCCTGCGGATAGTTGATTTTTACCAGTATTTGTGGCACATCGATATTAGGAAGCAGGGATACTGGGATCCGGAAAAGTAGCAGCATGCCTGTAACGATCAGAATGGAAAAAATAGTGATCACCGCTACGGGCCGTTGTATGAGAAATTTTACCATGGTGCTGGAGCTTCGGGTTTGCGATAGGTTCAATGACGCCTTACGAGGGTGGTATCGCGTACCGGTGTGTCTTGCGTAAGCTGCTGGTTGTTGGAAGTGATGACTTTATCGCCTGGACTGATCCCGGTCAGTAACACGATTTCTTTTCCATTTTCGCTGCCCGTTTCCACATAGTTCCATACTGCAACGTCGCCTTTCAATGTAAATACTACTTTTTTTCCGTTCCGGGTAACGACGGCTTCTTTGGGAACTACGAGCGACTTATCTGAAAGTATGCGCACTTCAATACTGCAGTTCATCCCCGGAAAAAGTTTGCTGCTCCCTGCCACGAGCAACTTCAAGTTCACCATCCCGTTTTCCGCCACGTACGGATTTATTTCCTGGACCGTTGCCGGGTAGTGCGTTTGCGGATCAGATACTGGGATACACGATGCGGGTGTGCCAATGTGGAGGAGGCCGATCTCAGATTCCAGTATGCGAATATTGACAAGCAGCTGGCCGGGATGATAGACTTTCATCAAATCCTGACCGGCCTTGATGTATTGTCCCTGCTGCACGGCCACATCTGCCACCATGCCGCTGAAGGGGGCCCTGATGATGGTTTTGGAAAGCTCGTATTGGGCTTCCCTGATATCCTGCTCCGCAATCGCCAAACCGCTACTGATACGAAGCTTGGTCTTGATGGTGTCTGCCTGCGCCGTGCTTTTGTTTTTAAGCAGATTTTCGTATCCAAGCAATTGGCTTTCATATTCCTTTTGGCCATTAAACTGTAACTGGTGCGCCCTTTCCAGCCGGAGACGAATTGGCCTGTCGTCGATCTGCGCAATAATCGCCCCCGCGGCAACCACGGTCCCGGCTTTTACCCGAAGGGAAACCATGCTCCCCGACGTCTCTGAGATTATTGTCTGCTCCCTTAGGGGAACAAGTTTTCCGTTTGTTCGGATCGTATGATAAAATGGCTGCTGGGAAGCCGTGACGACTGTTACGGACACTGGTGCTGTGGTGCTGCGGGGGAGCCGGGCTTCGCCGCTTTCCTCACCAGCGGCGGCAGATCCGTTACAAGACCAGGCGCAAATTGCGATACATGCGGCGCAGATGCCACATCGAAGCCACATCAGCGCCATACCTGCTCGTTTTTATCTAAAGAGAAAATACGTTCCAGCCGCCCATCGCCCGCCCGGTCTACCAACCGGTAAAGTGCGTTGCGGGGTACATCAGGAAAAGTAATGGAGGAATCTTGCATGCATTTTTGCACACCGGCTGAATGCCATATGCCAGAAGTATCAAGATAAAGCAGGTTGTACACATGCTGTTTTTTTACCCACGACAAACTGCCCGTATTCAATTTATGCAGCTGTATAGCCATCCTCGGGCCGTTGATGTCCGGTGACTGCCTGACTATCTTCCCTTCGGTATTCAACAGGAATATATCGCCGGTTAAGGTATACCCATCGGCCGCGGGGATGGCGACCTGGTACAACATGTTCCTGCCCATTTGCCGGAAAACCGCGGTGCCGTTAGTGCAGGCTCCCAAAAATATGGGGACCCATTTCCCGTAGTTGTAAACACAGATATAGGCAAATGAGGCATCAGTCGTATCGCCAAGCTGATATGTTATATCCGATACGTTTGTATGTTCATGGGTAACATCCATCCAATGGTTATGTATCAAATGTTGCAGCAGGAAAGCGCTGCCCTTCGTATGCGGTGCGATCGAGTCTTTCCAGTAATTAATCCGTTTGAAACATTGCCGGAATACTTTTGCCGCCCGCTCTAACGTACGGCCGCTGGCGGTCGACATCTTACCATGTTCATCCAGGAAAACTTCCGTTGCATGCCCGCTGTTTTGAGAACCCCACACAGGCACAAGGTCGATGGTAGAAGGTATGCCGATCGCTCTTAACGCATAGACGCCCAGGTGCGAGCCCCTGTAGCACTCGCCCTTACTAACGGCCTTCAGCTCAATCAGGCCGGGAGAGGTAGTGGCAAGCAACGTTGCCGAAGGCTCGTATTTATACCATCGCCCTATATCGTCCACCACGATGTCGTAGTACAGTTCATTGGGAATGGTCAGTAACGTATCTCCCGGGTGCGTTCCGTCATATTTCTGCAAGGTATCGGTGAGGTGCGAATGGTACCTGTCGGTAAAATAGTTTCGCCAGTTTTCCGGATTTTCCCGGCGCACTTTATAAGGTAATAAATATTCCAGGAACATTTGCCATGAGGCGCTTTTGTTCCATGGATATTTTCTCCATGCGGCGAGGCTCTGGGCAATGTTTTCCCTGATCATTTCGTTCGTCAGTAGCAGGCTGTCTGGCACTACGCGGGTAACTGCATGCAGCTGCTGCGCATCCATGATCCGCAGCAGGCTTTCCTCGCTGGTTATCGTATCCAGCCGGATATCTATCACCTTTCCATCTTTGGTTTGAAAGTCCACAACTTCCGATTCGAGGTCGCTCATGTTATCGCGAAGGAAAATGGCGGCCGCCAGCTGGAGGCTGTCTCCCGGCACTGCCGCGTAACCATCTATCACTTCCTGCCAGTCCACCGGGCGGGAAGGTTCAGGCTTGCAGGCCATCTCCGCCATCGTCATCGTTAATATGATAGCGTAAAAGGGTAGTAGCTGTTTGCTATACATGTTGTCATATTTTTAACCGTTAGGAAGCTAATTTCGCCGCAGCAGGATTTTCATTTGCTCCCGGATGTTTTCCACTTCGAACGTGTAGCCGGTTTTGGGCTGGATGGCCAATACTTCCTGCGCTTTCTTTCTCGCCCGGTCCTTATCGCCGGCATCGAACATCAGTTTCGCGATGGCGGCCTTCGGCGAAATCCAGGATGGTGCCATGTGCTCTGCTACCGTCAGCAGCCGGAGGGCTTCCTGATTCCTGCCCAGTTGTTGCTCGCACCAGGCAAGCTGCATGTAGCACGTCATGTCGGTAATAATAGCGGCAGACGCGCGGAACTTTGTGCTGCCTCATCATATCGTCCGTTATGAAGCAGGATATTTCCATAATCAAAAAGGAAAATGGCATTGAAACCGATTTCGTTCTGCAATTTCTCATAGGTCGCGATGGAAATATCTGCCTTCTGTAAAGCTTCTGTCCATTCATAAGCTGCCGCCGCTTTTCTTACGATCGATGTCATGCTCCAGCACATGGCTCCTGTGATTAACATGGCAACAGCCAGCATGATACGCCGATAACGCTTCACCGGAATCCGGAAAACCGCGGTACCGGAAAGGGTTTCCCGGATACCTATCAAAACGGCGAGAAAGAAAAGTATCGGTAAGCTGTGTAGTGGATACGAAAACAACGATGTGACGAGCACGGACAAACCGCTAACCTGAATACAGCGCACGAGTAAAGGTGTTGAAGAGGATGGGGTGCGCCGGAAGAACAGCCATATTATACCACCCACCAGCAGCACGCCGACGATGCCCCGCTCCAGCAATAGTTGCAGCGGTTCATTGAACGCCAGGTAAGTAAAACCCGCCACAAGTTTCTCCTGATCGGTAGCCTGGCCGGAAGAAAAGTATTGCGACTGCCACAACAGGTAGTCATGCATGAAACGCCCTTCCCCGATGCCGGTAAGTGGGTGCTCGGAAAATTTTTTTCGCAGCAATCTTCCAGATCAGCGCCCGGCCGTAAGATGAACCGGATTTTATCTGGAAGAGGAATACGAGAAATAAAGACACCAGCAGGCCTATGCACAGTTTCGCGATGTGGGACTTGCGGATGAAAGATATAGCCCTGCGGGCATGCGGAAGGTAAATGTCCGATAACAACAAAGCCGACACGAGAAACGACAGCAACGCAGCCCTCGATTGACTGAAAACCATCACCATAGCGAAGAATGCCGTAATCATGATGCAGCAAGGCCGCTGCCAGTTCACGGGCGAATATTTCAGGGCGAGGAATATGAAGATGGCATACATTGCGGCAATGTATCCGGCAAACAGCCCCACGTTCCCGAAGGTAGCCTTAAATGCCATAGACAGATGTCCTTTACTGAAAGACAGCCCCGCTGCCTGCCAGCCCGCTGTTCCGATAGAATACAGCAACAATGCGCCTAGCAGCAGAAAAAGCACGTAGACGGATCGCGGGGTGGCCATGCCCCTTACGCAAAAATACAACATGGCCGCTGCTACATAGCTAACCGGGGTTTCCTGGCTGAAGGGATGCGCGCCGGATAAGAGAAACGCAGATGCGACGAATACCGGCAATAGCAGGTCGGTATACGTGATAACAACGGCTCCTTCCCGCTGCAGGATTTGACGGAGCAGTGCCAACCATGCCACCACTATCGTACTCGCTATACATACCAGCCAGGTCCGCAGCCCGTAGCTGATCATAAATGAATAGGGCACGTAAAAATAAGCGATACCAAAAGGTATCAATAACAATATGGCCGGCAAGGCGGCGCGTAAGCTGCGTGCCGCTTGCATGGGCTGCGCCGGCCCCTCACGGCCTGTGGTCAACCAGTCAATACCTGTTATTCCGTTCATAACGTAAAACGATCACAGTTTTGAACCCGCTGCTGCAACGATGTCCAGTTTCTTATCTCCGGTAAAAGTTACCAGGAAAGGCCCTTTGACGTCATTCGCAATAACCGACAGGTCTGCAAATAAAGTAGCATCACGCCCCGCGATGAAGTTCGCCGGTGGGATCAACTGGTTAAAAACCGTTTGCTGCACGCTTACCTTACCTTTCCGCTGGCTGAAATAAACAACGTACGTGTCTTTGATGGCTTTCGGCGCCTGACCGCGGATGTATTTTTGCACAAACACGTCGATGCAGGGCGTACAGGCCATTTCCGATACGAAAAAGTAGCGCGCGCCCGGCGTATAACGTAAATTCAGCTTACTGATTTTTGATTCGGCATCCCTGACTACGGTAGATGTTTTTTGCTGGCCGCTTACATTCAAAAAAGACAGCAGCAAAACAATGAGGAGCGGAAGCGGGTGTTTATTTGCCATGAAAGTCGATTGTGAATTTATAGATATAGGAATTTTCCTCCTTCATCGGATTGCTGGACAGGAAAACGTTACCCTTTTGGTCCACGCTGAATTCCCGGGCATTGTACTTCGGAGAGAATTCTACGGAGTATTGCTTGCTGGGGTCTTCGAGGTCTACGATGTGAAGCACCGGTGAAATATCCATTTGCGACGTCTGGTTCGGATTATCCGGTACCTCCGATTGCGGGATGGGCTTCGTATACAGTACATATGCCTTATTTCCGGCCACTTTGATGCCGTTATAGTTGATATTGGCATATTGCAGTAGTAACTGCTCCTTGGCCGATTCGAACTGTGTTTTCCTGGCATTCCCGAAGGATGTTGTATACGCACGGTCTTTTCCCCATTGCAGCTTCAGTGGAATAACCTGCTCGATAGAAAGCGCATCTCTCCCGCAGATATAAATATTGTCATCGAACTTGTATTTCAGGAATCCCTTGTCGTTATTCATGTCGAAGAATACGACAGGCGTGTTCCAGGCGCGGGAATCACCGGATATGCCCGATTTTACGGCGTCAAAAGTATTGAACGGAAGATGGTGCTTTACTTCGGACACAGAAGTGGAGTCGAGCCGGAATGATATAAGACTGTTTGCCTTCGTATAATATTCTTCGGAAAAAACATTGTACCTGATATCGCCGCTGCTCATATAAATCCGCTTAACGCCACCGTCTTCTTCCACCAAATGAAAGGAGGTGGAAAGTGGAAATACGAAGTTATCTGGGAGCGACTTAACGAGGTTAACCCGGTACCTGAACTTGAGAGCGTTGTCGAATACAGCGATTGAAAAGTTATTCCCTTCCTCCAGCAAATACAGGTTGTTCTGCTTGTCCCACTGCGAAGTGATGAACGACCCCTGGAAGTTTTCGAGCAAACGGCCTTTCCGGGAGATTTCGCGGAGGAAATTACCGTTGGTGTCGAGCAGCGAAAGGTTAAGGAGGGGGTACTGAAACGCCAAAAGCGTATCTGCGTCCAGCTTGCCGAGGTCATAGTAGTCGAAACTCAGGCTGTCATTGTATGTTTTAATGCTGTCTGCCGGCCGCGCTTCGCATACGGTCAGGGAGATGTTACTCAGGTCGGCGGACTGCTGCACCTTGTTGCCGCCCGAACTGTTGCAGGCAATAATAGTGGCGCACAGCAGCGCGATGGTTATGATCTTTTGCATGGAATAGTATGATGTTGACAGAGAAGGTGGGTTAGAACTCAATCTCCGGATCGATAACAGGCCCGATTGGAGGATTATCGCAGGGGTAGGTGCAGTTAGATGATTGTCCGACGCAGGCCCAGATAGGCCCATCTACCACAAAAGTGCCGCCGCACCTTCCCGGAGGATTAGCTTTGGTGGTATGGGTAAAGAAAATGACTAAACACAGGGAAAGCGTTGTTACGGCCGCAAAGGCGAGGAAAAGTGATTTGGATTTCATGTTAAACGGTAGACGGTGAATAATAGGGGACCACGTTGATAATTGAAGGCGGAAAATATTTTCCGCCTTCTCGACATGAGCTATTCTCAAGTCAGGATTGTTTCCGGATTTTCAGGACCGGTGGGGCAATTGTAAGAACAGTTAGTGGAAGCGCCTACGCAGGAAGCGATAGGGCCATCCAATACCAATGTGCCACCGCAGCGACCAGGGATCACCACTTGGGATTTCGCTGGTGTAACAGCGAGTACACCGGCTGTTACCATAACGGCAGCAGCGAAAACGTGCAATGCTTTTCTCATAAAAATTTTTTTTTAAATGAATTGAGGATTTGCATTCTTCACAAGCGCTAATTCGGAGATGCGGAATAAAATTAGTATTACTCACGGCAAGGCGACTGCCGCGAAACATTTTAATATCGTAATTCTACAAGTTTTGAATTGCAGGTATGAATTCAACGATCGCAACTCCTTTCAGAATCGTTTTATTGTTCGGTGCGATATGTCTTACAGGCGTATGGATGTTGCCGTTGTTCCAGGTAGAACTGCTTCCGAAGGAAAACACGGCTGCATTGACAGTTTCGTTTTCTCTTCCCGGCGCCGCACCGGAAATCGTGGAGCAGGAAATGACTTCGGTATTGGAAGGAGCATGTTCCCAGCTGGACCAGCTTAAACAGATCCGTTCCGTCTCCGGCAGAAATTACGGTAATGTACAGCTGGTGTTCGATAAGTCAGCCGATATACCCTTTAAAATAATCGAACTGGCCGCGCTGATCCGTAGGTTGCGACCGCAATTCCCACCGGATGCATCCTACCCGCTGATCCCGGAAGGGAGTGGCCAGCCAGAACGCCCAGCTATGGTGTACGTCGTATATACTCCTGGCGCCTCCATGTCGGTTTCCCCGGAAAGTGAGCTGATGATCCGGTCCGCATTGTCCGGCATTGAAGACATCGACGAAATTGATGTAGGCGCAGGTGGAAGCCGGCAGCTGGTGATCGATTTCGATCTCGCGAGATGTTTGGCTTTCGGTGTGGACCCTCAACGAATTGTTGCGGCCGTTCAGTCGTTCTTTTCCCCCGCGCACCCGGGAAGCTTCAGTATCGGAGGGCAAACAAAGTTCATCCGGATCGCCGTGCCCGATGCGGCTCCCGAAGTGCTGGAACACCTGCACGTACCAACTCCGGGTAATTTGATCCGGCTGAAAGATGTGGCCAACGTTTCCTTCGAAGAGGTGAGCGGATCGGGCAAAACGCGGATCAATGGACGTAACCTCGTCCGCATCAGCATTTACCCCCGGAAAGCCGCCAACAGACTGGTTTTGGGTGAAGCGGTCAGGAAGGCGATGATAGCATTGAAAGACCGGCTGCCGGAGCAACTCGACACCGAAGCGGAATATGACGATACAGCCTTGCTGAAAAAGGAACTGCATGCTCATTACTGGCGGATCTCATTATCGGTGCTGTTGTTATCGTGCCTTATCTTATTGTTATACCGTAGCTGGCGCTATTGGTCGATAGTGATGTTTGCATTGCTGGCCAGTTTTTCCATTACTTTGGTCGTCAACGGCATGCTTCGCATTCCCGTCCATTTGTACACCCTGGCGGCCGCGTCCGTCGCTTTCGGCCTGTTGGCGGATAATTTGGTCGTGATGCTGGAATACTATCGCAAGCAGGGGAAAAAAGCGGCATCTTTCCACTGGCGGGCGCTTCCGGCACAACGATCGCCGCGCTTTCACTGATATTCTTCCTTCCGGAGGCTGAACGAAGCAGGCTGGCGGCCTTTTCAATCGTCATCATCGTTTCCCTGCTGGCATCACTGGCAACGGCGTTGTGGTTCATTCCAGGACTATATCGTTTGATCTTCGGAGCGTCCAATCATTCCGCAAAGCAAGACAGGCAGAAGACCGTGGCATCGGCTCCGGCTGAAAACGGCGGCGCTGTATATGGCGGGCATCGCCCTGTTGGCCAGTACCGGAAATCATTCCTGGTGTGTATCATACTTGTTTGGGGTATCCCGTTGGGCAGTCTGCCCGATCATATCGATGGTAAAAGCGCTTTTACGCGCATTTACAATGAGACGTTAGGCAGTCCGTATTTCATCCGGAAAGTACGGCCGGAGTTAGACCGGTACCTGGGAGGAATGGCGCGGTCGTTTATTCGTTCCGTTAAGGCCAATGGTGGTTTACAAAGTGAAGCGCGCACCCGGCTGAACGTGCATGCGGTGTTGCCGCAAGGGAGCACGTTGGAGCAGATAGACGTAATCATGCAATCGCTCGAAAATTACATGCAACAGGTGACCGGCGTAGAACGGTTTCTAACAAACATATACAGCGGAGAATTTGCCATGATGGAGATATCTTTCAACAGGCAAATAGAGAACGGCAGTTTTCCAGCAAGGCTAAAAGCCGCACTAATGGCTAAAACATTGGACTGGGGCGGTGTGGAATGGAGTATTACCGGCGTTGGGCAAGGTTATAACAATGCTTCGGCGGCCGATGTTCCTAACTACCTGGTGGTCATGAAAGGTTATAACTACCGTGAACTGGAACAATATGCAGACCGGCTCGTTGATAAGCTGCTGCGCAATAAAAGAGTGGAAAAAACAAATACGGGCGAAAATATAGTCGACGGAGAACGGTCGGCGGAGGAAATAGTGTTGGACATGGATGATTACCAGGCAGCGATCTGGCATACCAACAAGCAACGACTGGTAGAACTTGTTCACCAGCGCGGCCCGCTGAGCCAGCATCAACTGCAGGCCCTTTCAGGTGGCAAATACTATCCTGTGATGATAAGGGAAGCTGGAGGAATGGAATTTAGCGAATATGATCTTTTGTATGACCAGATGCCGCTCGATACGGCTGCCGCAGGTAGGCTGGCGGATATGGGAACATTGATGCGCCGGCCCGCTGCCGCGTCCATCCATAAAGAAGATCGCCGTTTCGTCCGGAAAGTGGGCTTCGAGTACCGGGGCTCAAAAGAATTCGGGAATAGATTTCTCAAAAATGTGATGGAGGAGATGAAGCTCGAAATGCCAGTGGGCTATACTATTGCGCAGGAAGAAACAGCATGGGCGGATTTTTTCTGGGATGACGACTCGAAGTACTTCCTCATGCCGCTCCTCGTAGTTTGTATTTTTGCTATTTGCGCCATTTTATTTGAAAGCGTGCGCAAAGCATTGCTCATCATCCCCATCATCCCGGCGGCATTCATCGGTATCTTCGCCATATTTGCCTGGGGCAGGCTCCCGTTCGACCAGGGAGGATACGCCGCTTTTATTTTGGTGGGTGCATTTGCCGCCAACTCGGCGATCTTTATTATCTACGACCTGCAAACCCTGCTGCGTGGACGCAGTATGCAACGACACAATCTCCTGCTCATCAAAGCGATCACGTCCCGGACCCGCACCATTCTGTTGACAGGGGCATCCACAGCCTGTGGCTTTTTGCCTTTCCTGCTGGATGGGCGAAAGGAAGCATTCTGGTTTTCCTTTGCTGCGGGCGTTACAGGCGGCCTGATTGGCGCTTGCATCGCCGTATGGGTGCTCCTTCCCGTATTGCTTTGGAAAAATAAAATCCCTAATCCGGGTCCGTCTTGAATTTGAAATGAAAACGGCCGATACTGTGATAGTAATAGCTGTTCCGCTGCCTGCAATATCTGACAGGCGCGCCTAACTCCTTCAATAAGCTAATGTGGTCCCGGATGCTCCGCTCAGAAACGTTCAATTTCCTCGCAAGCTGCTTAGGGGTTCCGGTAGATCTTTTACAGATAAGATTGTCCAGATATTCCAGACGGGAAATAGTGTTTTTTAACGCCATACTTAGAGGTATTGGGTCAGGGTGGGTATAACTAGTCGGCAAACAAACCGTTTCGATCTCTGGGTGTTGCTGTGTCTATTTCACTGTTCAATGTAAATATAAGGGGAGCTTTTCAGCTGGAAGATTGTGTTAACGTATTTTATCGCCGGCTAATCGGGTGATAAGGGAACACAACTCGCGGGTTGAAATTGAAGTCGGGTCAAATGATGTTTCATAAACAAAGAGGTTAATGATGAAAGGCTGTTAATGGGGGCAATTGCGGGTTCCATTCGTAATGGTATACTAAAGATTGGGTTCTTTTAGGAGGAGAGCAATAGCACGTTTGTTTGATATTTACATGCGTCCGGATGGCCTAACTAAAATTGGCAGTTGGTTAAAACGAAAAGTGACAACTCATTTTCATGACTTGTTACTTTTGCGGACCGGACGAAACTCGTCCCTGTAAATGAACTATATGAATAACCTCATCCGCAGCTTTTGGATATAAAGATTTCCATTGGAAAAATGACTTTATAATGTCGACTTCAGCGTCGCTTTCGATCAATGAAATTAGATGTTCAACTGTTGTTACGGCCCATCCGCAGGCATAACCGTTATTAGCGGCAGAAGGGGTGATCATCGTGGTCAGAGCCTGACTGGAGAGGATATCTGGCCGTACGGGGAAGCCGTCTACATACACCAGGAATCTTGCAAGGTCTTTGGCGCTGGCTACCCAGCCGCCATGCGCATCCATCCTGCGGATGTTATGGATGTAAGGGTCTTCGCCAGACTGCCCGTAATATCTCACTTCCTTCGGCAGCCTGTCGGCCAGCGTATTGCCGCCAATCTTCATACTGGTAATGCCCATAGGTACCAGTACCAACGTTTTCACCGCCTCTTCATAAGTTTGCCCGGTTATTTTTTCGATGATCCTTCCTAAAAGACAGTAGCCAAAGTTGGAGTAGTCGTAATGGGCGCCAGGCGTATATTCCAGTGGCCTGCTGTTCAGCGTCGAGGATATCAGCGCGTCCATTGTTAACGATGGGTTAGAGAACATCGGGTCGTTTTTGGAGTTACCCCATCCGCCTGATGTATGCATCAGTAGCTGGCGAACGGTGATGGAAGTGATATTGGGGCCATACGGCGTGGCGCCGTAGGTAGTGCCCAACAAGCCGTTAGTGCCAAATACCGTAGCGTCCAGGGATATCTTTTTTCTGGTCGAGTAGTTGCATAACTGCCACGGATGTCAGTTGTTTCGATAAACTGGCGATGCGGTATATGTCGCTGGTATCCGCCTTTTTATTCTGTTCTTTGTCGGACAGGCCATACGCTTTTGCATATACGAGTTTTTCGCCCCTGGTGATGGCGATGGAGAGGCCAGGCACATTGTAACTGTCCATTAATACTTTTACGAGGCTGTCAACTACCTTAACATCGGCCTGTACCGGCAATCTGGTAGTGTACGGGCCATTGTTGTCTGGTGGCGTATTGCCGCCGCCGCCGTCTTTGGAGCAACTGGCAGCCATCGTCGCAAAGCAAACGCCGATGAATAAACGCAGTAAGGATCTAACATGTTGAATATTATTGAAGATGAATGGTGTCCTGAATTATTAAACGCCGTATTTTGTATGTATATTAAAGCTTCCTCAGCACACGTCATGAAAATAATAAAGCCAATGATCAAAATGAAGATGGGCTTACTAACAGCCCTTGTATTAATGGCCGGCATTGCCGTTGCCCAGATTCGTTACCAGGCTGGGCGATGGGACCGTTCATCCGGCCCGCCAATGTGAACCCGGTTATTTCGCCCAATCCCCGCAGTATTTTCCATGACCCTATGAGTAAAAAGCCGCTGGCATGGGAAGAAAGCGATGTATTTAATCCTGCGGCCGCCGTTAAAAATGGAAAGATATATGTGTTGTACCGTTCAGAAGATAATTCCGGGCAGGGGATAGGCAAGCGGACATCCCGGCTGGGTATTGCAGAAAGTAAAGACGGCATCCGCATGAAGCGCCAGTCCACACCGGTACTGTATCCCGCAGAAGATAACCAGAAAGAATTCGAATGGCCCGGCGGCTGTGAAGATCCACGGATCGCTGTAACGGAAGATGGGACTTATGTAATGATGTATACCCAGTGGAACAGGAAAACACCCAGGCTGGCAGTGGCTACCTCTAAAGACCTGAAGAAATGGGAGAAACACGGCCCGGCTTTCTATAAAGCCTACGATGGTAAATTCGCCAACCTGGCCAGCAAATCGGCCTCGATCGTTACAAAGCTGGTAAATGGCAAACAGGTGATCACGAAGGTAAACGGTAAATACATGATGTACTGGGGCGAACGCTTCATGAACATTGCCACCTCCGACGATCTGAAGAACTGGCAGCCTTCGGTAACTGAAGATGGCCGCTTAAAAACCGTCGTAATCCCGCGCAATGGCTACTTCGACAGCGATCTTACCGAGTGCGGCCCGCCCGCTATTATTACAGATAAGGGTATCCTTGTATTATACAACGGTAAAAACAAGCGTGGTCCCAACAGCGATACCAACTATACCGCCAACACCTATGCTGCAGGCCAGGTATTATTCGATCTGAACGATCCTGAAAAAGTGATCAGCCGCCTGGACAAACCTTTCTTTATACCCACCGCGCCTTTTGAGAAAAGTGGTCAGTATCCGGCAGGAACTGTGTTTGTAGAAGGCCTCGTTTATCATCGCCAGAAATGGTTTTTGTATTATGGCTGTGCAGATAGTCGTGTGGCGGTAGCTGTGTACGATCCTTCGAAATAAGAAATCAACCCGTTGAAAGTGGATACAATGCGTTTGCTGGTCAGCGATTTTGCCCACATCGTTTGCCCGCATGCTGACCAGTATGAAGGCTTACCATGTTCGCACGATAGCAGCAGGAGTAGTGTCCTTGCCATGGAATTTCTGCGCATTCTTCATAATGGGAGGGAGCTAGTATGGGCAACCCTGGCTTCAGCTCTTCATCCGGTTAATAAAGAAAAGGCTCAAGATATAGGGTAAGGGGGCTTACCGTCACCTTACCCTCTTATTCTTTTGTACACAAATCTTTGCCCAACATCGATAAGCTCATAAGAAAAGCGGAATCGACCTCTAATTGCATGATAATGAATAGGTGCCAAAATTAGAATAAACAAGCTGAGATAAGAAAACCCGCTCGTCGAGCGGGTTTCACTTCTTTGGTGCCCAGAACTGGATTCGAACCAGCACACCGTTGCCGGCGCTGCGACCTGAACACAGTGCGTCTACCAATTTCGCCATCTGGGCAACTCTTTCCGTGTTAAGGGATTGCAAAGGTAAGCATCTTCTAAAAACTTCCAAATTTTTTTTTCAGAAGGAGGAAAGTTTTTTGAAACATGGAGACACAGACTCTTAATCTGCGGGCCCGTACTATATAAAAAAAAAGCGGCCCCCAAAAAGGAGCCGCCCGAAAATATCGAACTCAAAATTATACCGCTACATTAAATTCCCGCAGCGTATCATTCAAACTCGTCTTCAAATCTGTAGAAGCCTTCCGCTGACCAATAATCAGCGCACAAGGAACCTGATATTCTCCCGCAGGGAACTTCTTGGTATAAGAACCAGAATCACCACCGAACGCGCCGGTACACGACCCTTATATTCTACAGGCTCAGCACCCGTAACATCGATGATCTTCGTAGACTTCGTCAGTACCACGTTCGCACCCAATACCGCTTCTTTCTCTACGTGAACACCCTCAACCACGATGCAACGGGATCCAACGAACACGCCGTCTTCGATGATCACCGGGCTCGCCTGCAGGGGCTCCAGAACACCACCGATACCTACGCCACCGCTCAGGTGCACGTTTTTACCGATCTGTGCACAGGAACCTACTGTAGCCCGGTGTCCACCATGGTACCTTCGTCTACATAAGCGCCGATGTTTACGTAAGAAGGCATCAGGATAGCGCCTTTAGCAATGAATGCGCCGTAACGGGCAACTGCGTGAGGTACTACACGAACACCTAACGCGGCGTAATCTGTTTTCAGTTTCATTTTATCATGGAACTCGAAAGGAGGCAGGCTCATAGTTTCCATCGGCTGAATGCTGAAGTACATGAGAATGGCCTGTTTTACCCACTCGTTCACCTGCCAGCCGTTTTCGGTAGGCTCGGCTACTCTCAGTTTGCCCTTATCCACGCTCTCGATCACACTCCTTACGGCATCGGAATACTGGGTTTGCTGCAAAAGCGCCCTGTCATTCCAGGCTGCTAATATCTGTTGTTGTAATTCCATCAGTTTGCTAATTTTCTGCAAAAATAAAAGAAGAAACTTATTTTTGAAGTTTCATTAAAGAATCCAACGCTTGAACATCGGTTTCGACGCCAAAAGGGCTTACCAGAACAGAACGGGGCTCGGCAATTACAGCCGCACCCTCATCCATTCGCTGGCTGCGGGCTACCCGGAGCATCAGTATTTTCTTTATGCGCCTAAAGTGACGGGACTGTTTACGCCAACGGCCAATATGCAGGTAGTGCAGCCGGAAAAGGCCCTGCATAAAATGTTTCGTTCCGCCTGGCGCAGCCGTTTTGTGACCAAACAACTCGCAGCTCTCGATATTTATCACGGGCTCAGCCACGAAATCCCTTTCGGGATACATGAAACCGGCGTAACCAGCCTGGTCACCATGCACGACCTCATTTTCGAGCGCTACCCGGAGCAATATAACCCGATCGACGTATATACTTACCGTAAAAAGGCGAAATACGCGGCGGAAAAGGCTGATGTGGTAATTGCGATCAGTCAGCAGACGAAAGACGATCTTGTACACTTTTATAATACGCCGGCAGAAAAGATCGCAGTGGCTTACCAGGCCTGCGATCCCGTGTTCGGTATGCCTGTGCCAGGGGCAGATATCCGTGCAATGCTGGAGAAATACGGGCTGCCGCGGGAATACTTCCTGTACGTAGGCTCTATCATCGAACGGAAAAACCTGATGGGCATCGTAAAAGCCATGTCGTTGCTGGGCGATAAAACGCTGCCGCTGGTGGTGCTGGGCGATGGCTCCGGTTATAAAAAGAAAGTGCAGGAGTGCATCAAAAGTCATCAACTCGAAAATCGGGTCTTCTTCCTGAACGATATCGCCCGCTTCGCCTATAACGACCTGCCCGCTCTTTACCAGGGGGCTGCGGCACTGATCTATCCTTCTGTTTTCGAAGGATTTGGTATTCCCATCCTCGAAGCGCTCTGGAGCAAAACGCCGGTGATCACGTCGCAGGGTTCCTGCTTCCACGAAACCGGTGGGGATGCTGCGCTGTACATCGATCCGCTGCGGCCCGATAGTATTGCGCACGCCATGGAACGGGTGGTGGGGGATAGCCAACTGGTGAGCAGCATGCGGCTGAAAGGGCTCGATCATGCACAGAATTTTACCGCCGAACGCACGGCGGCAGTAGTAATGGAAATTTATCAACATGCAATTCGAACAGGACATCGTAAATAGTCTGGCCGTCCTCCGTACCGGCGGCACCATCCTGTATCCAACCGATACCATCTGGGGCATTGGCTGCGACGCTACCGACGAGGCAGCCGTGGCCAAAGTGTTCCGGCTCAAGCAACGCGACGAAAAAAGAGCCCGGTCATTCTCCTGGCCGATGTGCGCGATCTGCTCAAGTACGTGGCCCACACCCCGCCCGATATCGCCGATATCATCGAGGGGTTCGACCGGCCCACCACGGTCATCTACCAGGGTGCGCTGGGACTCGCACCCAACGTTATCAATGAAGATGGCAGCGTGGCCATCCGTATTATAAAGGAGGATTTTTGCCGCCACCTGGTAAAACGCCTGCGTAAGCCACTGGTTTCCACCTCAGCGAACATCAGCGGCGCGCCTTCGCCGGCTAATTTTCGGACGTGCAGCCCGCTATTGTAAATGGCGTGGATTATGCGGTGGAATACCGTCGCGACGAAAGCGCAGCGGCCCGGGCATCGCGCATTGTAAGGCTGTTACCCTCCGGCGAAATGGAGGTAATAAGGCCTTAAGTGATTCCTTTTCTTGACTTAATTCATTTACATTTGCGCCTTGGATATGAATTTCAGGCATATGGATATTCCCTTTACAGCCCAGGAAGGACAGCTGTTTGAGCACATCGCCCGGGCGGCGAAGTCGCTCGGCGTGCCGTGTTACCTGATCGGTGGCTTCGTAAGGGATAAGATTTTAGAACGAAAGACAAAAGATATTGATATTGTTTGTGTTGGAGATGGCATCGCGCTGGCGCACCGCACTGCGGCGTTGCTCGATCCCGGCATTTCAGTGGCTTTTTTCAAAAACTTCGGTACGGCACAGATCCGCTGGCAGGATGTGGAGGTAGAATTTGTAGGCGCCCGCCGCGAAAGTTACCGCGCTAATTCCCGCAAACCGGAAGTGGAAGTAGGTACCCTTGAAGATGACCAGGACAGGCGCGATTTTACCATCAATGCATTGGCTATCAGCCTAAATGAAGCCGATTATGGTAAGTTGATCGACCCTTTCGGCGGACAGGAAGACCTGGCCAACAAATTGATCCGCACGCCGCTGGAGCCGGAGCGCACGTTCAGCGACGATCCCCTGCGCATGATGCGCGGTATCCGCTTCGCTTCGCAGCTGCACTTTACGATTCTCCCGGAAACGTTCGATGCGATCCGGAAAAACGCGGACCGTATCAAAATTGTTTCGCAGGAAAGGATCTCCGATGAACTGAATAAAATCATGCTGTCGCCCAAACCTTCGGTGGGACTCGACCTGCTCTATAAATCCGGCCTGCTGAAAATTATTTTTCCGCAGATGGTAGACCTGGTAGGCGTGGAAACCATGGACGGCAAGGGACACAAGGATAATTTTTACCACACTTTACAGGTAATCGATAATATCAGCCGCCACACCAACGATCTGTGGCTGCGCTGGGCTGCCCTGTTACACGACATTGGCAAACCTGCGACCAAACGCTTCGAGGATGGCCATGGGTGGACGTTCCACGGACACGATGCCGTGGGTGGTAAAATGGTGCCGCGCATTTTTACGCGCCTCAAACTGCCATTAAACGAAAAGATGAAGCTGGTACGGAAGTTGGTAGAATTACATCTCCGTCCGATATCGCTGACGAAAGAGAATATAACCGATTCGGCTATACGCCGCCTGTTGTTCGACGCCGGCGATGATATCGAAGCGCTCATGATGTTGTGCGAAGCAGACATCACGTCTAAAAACAAGGCGAAAGTGAAGCGTTACCTAGAAAATTTCGAACTGGTAAGAGAACGGTTGAAGGATGTGGAGGAAAAAGACCGCATCCGCAACTGGCAGCCGCCCATTACCGGCGAAATGATCATGGAAACCTTCGCCTTACAGCCATGCAGGCAGGTGGGCGACCTCAAAACCGCTATCAGGGAGGCCATATTGGACGGGGTGATTGAGAATAGCTATGAGGCAGCATATCAGTACATGCTGGAAAAGGCAAAAGAACTGAACTTGACACCTGTGAAATAATGTGTTAATTTTGGTGATTTGACGGCAGTCCGCTATTTTCAAGGTTATAACGAATATATATTTAGAAATCAATAAGCTGGTCACTGGCACCATCAGCCATATTTTTGCAAACCTTAACTGTTATATATGCCGGTT
The DNA here is from genome assembly GCF_023156195.1 of Chitinophaga sedimenti. Lineage (GTDB taxonomy): Bacteria > Bacteroidota > Bacteroidia > Chitinophagales > Chitinophagaceae > Chitinophaga > Chitinophaga sedimenti. The sequence goes on along the minus strand of NZ_JAKUKA010000001.1, from coordinate 2,574,742 downwards.
TTGAAATTCAGAGTTTACTGGGAGGAAGACGAAAGTGTGTACAGAGACATCGCGATCAAGCCCGATCAGTCTTTTTTAGCATTTCATGAGGCTATTTTAAAGGCATATGAGTTTGACACCAAACACAAGGCTACCTTCTACCGCAGTAACGACAACTGGCTGCGTGGCCGTGAAATCATCCTGGAGAAAGATGATCAGCCCCGCAAAGCCGAACCGTTCCTGATGCACGAAACCAAAATCGCTGCAGCAGTAAAAGACCCGAATCAGAAATTCATTTATGTATATGATTTCGCCAAAAACTGGACGTTTATGGTGGAGCTGATCGGCGTATCCAAAGAGGAAAGTTCAAAAATCCAATACCCTGCCTGCGTGCGTAAAGAGGGCTTAGCCCCCAGCCAGTACGGCACCAAGGGACTCATCGGCGACAAGCTGGTGGAAATGGAAGAAAAATATGACCTGAACCGCGAAGGCACCGGCTCCGAAGACGGATTCGGGGAAGAAGGCGAAGAAGGCACCGAAAGTGAAGACGAAGGCGGCAGCGAAGAGGCAGGCAGCGAGGAGAATTATTTCTAGCTGATGTCTAAGACCGTTATCGTTATCACAGGCCCTACGGCTGCCGGTAAAACGGCCCTCGCGATTAAACTGGCGCAACATTTTAATACCGCGGTGATTTCCGCCGACTCCCGGCAATGTTATCGCGAAATATCAATCGGCACGGCGAAACCCTCTCCAGAAGAGCTTTCCGCCGTGCCGCATTATTTCATCGATTCCCACTCCATCGCAGAAGAGGTCAATGCAGCCATGTTCGAAAAACTGACCCTGCAATATGCCGCTGATATTTTCAGCAAGACAGATACGGCTATCATGTGCGGTGGTACCGGGTTGTATGTACGCGCCTTTTGTGAAGGCATGGACGATATGCCCGCTATTCCGCCTGCTATTCGCGAAGCGGTAAGAAAGGGATATGAAGAAAACGGCCTCGCATGGCTGCAGCATACGCTGCAACAGCGCGATCCCGCGTTTTATGCCATCGCCGAAACACAGAACCCGGTGCGGCTGATGCGCGCCCGGAGGTACTGGAAGCTACCGGTCAGTCCATTACAACTTTCCGCACCGCTACCAGGCAGCCCCGCGACTTCAATATCATCAAGATTGGTGTTACTTTACCTAAAGAACAATTGCACGACAACATCAACCGCCGTGTAGATATGATGATGAACGCCGGGCTGGTGGAAGAAGTGAAAAGTGTGCTGCCTTACCGCAAACACAATGCCCTGCAAACCGTGGGCTACACCGAAATATTTCAATACCTCGATGGAGAGGTAACCTTACCTGCCGCCACAGAGCTCATTAAGATACATACCCGCCAGTACGCCAAACGGCAGCTCACCTGGTTCCGCAAAGACCCGGACATCACCTGGTTCGATCCGCGCGACAGCGATGCGATCCTCGACTGGGTTAAAAAGCAAAAGACCGGTCAGTGACCGGCCTTCCGCGCTTATTTCATTCTTCTCTATCTATTTTAGAATTTGAAACCGATGGAAGCAAGGATGCTTCCGCCGTTCAAATCGCCTTTTGCTGCGGTAACAGGCACGCCACCATCATCCGATAAGCGGAAAGGGTAGTAGGTGTCTTTCGCCAGTGTGTGTACATACGTGAGGTCTACAAAGAAACCCCTGTTGCGGTAACCTAAACCACCACTCAGGTTCATGCGGGAGCCGTCGCTGTCGGAGCTTTCATATGGGCTGCCGTAGTAGGCAAAACCTGCACGGGCTGCAATCACGTTGAATTTCAGTTCACCACCCACACGCACGTTCAGCGCGCCCTTGTACATGTTCTTCAAAGAGTTGTTCAGCGAGTTCGCGTAGTCGCGGTCGGCCGACGTGCCTTTGTTAAACTTGTATTTCATGGCGGCGTAGTCGATGTATTCCGCATCTACGGTGATGAAACCGTGTTGCTGTTTCACGTCGGAAGAGTTGGCGCCGATGATGTAAGAGGCGCTCACCAGCCCTTTCCAGGGGAGTGCGGAGGTTATATTCGTATTCTACCGGGTAACCGTCGGTAAGGTCGGTCGTGTTCTGGAAACGCTGCGTACCGGTACCGTCCGGGTCAAAAGTTTCAGAGTCGACGAAGATCTCGGCGGTAGACGCGTCCTTCATGTTATACCAGGTGGGCGTATGGAAGGATGCACCCAGGCGGAGCGCGCCATTGGGGCTGTATATCAAACCCAGTTTGGCGTTGAAGCCTACCGCATCTGTTTTCAGACGGTCGGTCAGCGTCCAGTAGGAGAAGCCCACATCGTTGTTGGCGGATCCGTTGGAGATATCGCCCTCCGTATACGTGCGGTTACGTTCGTAGTGGATGCTGGGCACGTTCAGGCTGGCGCCGATGTATAATTTGTCGCCATAGTTACCGGCAAAACCGAGGGTGAATTCATCGGTACCGCCTTTTTCGCTGATCTCGTCCATCTGGCGCAAACCAAAGCTCGGGAATACGTTGCTGCGGAAACCGGTGATTTCACCACCCGCGCCTGCGGTAGTATCTATGAGGAAAGTATTGATTGCAAGACTGGCGCCCAGCGGAAAGTTACTGCCGGCAGCGCTGAGGGTTTTTACGTTATTGTTGATCAGGTCCTCCGTATTTTTCAGACATGGAGTGATCGTAGTTGTCGCCATCTACAAACGTACGGTTGTTGTAGTTGGCGGTGCGGTTAAAGCCGATAGACAGGGTAGCGTTCTTCCAGTTCGATTGCTGGTTGGTGGGCATACCGAGCACGATACCGAGGTTGGGCAGGGCCATGCCGGATTTGCTGTCGCTCGCCGAAATGCCGCGATAAGTGTAATCATTGTTGCGAAAATAGAAACCGGGCGTAATAACGAATTCGCTGGTACGGTAAAAACCTAAACCTGCCGGGTTAACGTGGGCCGCGGAATAGTCGCCGCCAAGGGAACCCATAGCACCGCCGATCGCCTGGGCGCGGGCGGTACCACCGGGTTGGGTACGGCTGTAACGTAACGCATCTGCTTCGTCCTGCGCCATCAATTGGCCGGAGACACAAAGGGCTACTAAAAGACCTGTGATTCTTTTATTCATCTTATAAACAGTAAAATATTAAAAAAGGGAGGGGCAGTTATAAAATACCCCGGGTTTGTAACGGCCCGGGGTATTTTAATATTGTTTAGCCTCTGCGTCCAGACCTTACCGGAGCACTGCTGCCCGATGAGGAGCCTGAATTATTGCTGGGAGGAGGGCTGTAAGACCTTGTAGGCGCCGATTGCTGCGGAGGAGTATAGCTCGGCTGGCTGCTGCCCTGGCTGTTGCTGGTACGGTCGAAGCTGCGTACTGGCTGAGAGTTGGTAGGCCTTGACGGCTGCGTTACCGGACGCTCAGAAGACGACCTGTCGAACGTTCTGCGGGGAACGCCTGCGTTACCGTTAGAAGGCGTATAACCACCGTTGCCAGTGCCGCGGTTGCGGTCAAACGTCCTTACAGGAGCGGCATTGCCGGTGTTATTGCCGGGGTGATACGACCGCCATTGCTGCTGCCGTAAATAACGGAAGAGCTGGAACCGCGCGGGCCCCATGAATTAGCCGGGCGGGGTTTGTAGCCTGCGCCGCCACCATGGTAGTAACCGGGATAGCCCCAGCCGCCGCCATAGTAGTTACCCCAGCCACCGTAACCGCCACCCCAGTAGCTGTACGGAGAGCCATAGTAGAAGCTGCTGTAGGGAGAACCCCAGCCCCAGGCGCTATACGGGGAGTAACCACCGTAAAAGCCACCCATGCCCCAACCCAACGACATACCGAAGGAAGAACCCCATGGTCTGCCCCAGGCATATGGGCTATACATCATGGAAGAACCGTACATACCGTACATCCTCGGGCTACCGTAGTAAAAATCATCATAGTAATAATTATCCCAGTAGCTGCCGGAATAAGGTCTGTTGAAACGGTCCATACGGCGGGCGTAATCATATTTTTCCTCATCCGAATCCTCGTACGTTACATACGTATCCGTACTGCGGCCATTATCATCATAGGTTACATACCTTTCAGAATCCTGGTCAACATTCGATTTAGACGCCTGCCTTTGGTTATTGGCGGCGTAAACCGGTCTGGATGGAGAATAATACACGTCATCCGGCGTCTGTGCTGTTTTATAGGCAGAGGAGCAGCTGCTCAAAACGAGCATTGCAACCGCCGCACTATATATCATAGGTTTCATCATCTTGAGTGTATTTTAATTATATCAAATTTAGTCATTTTTAACCGAAAATTATCGTTGAAACATGCAATTTTGTCGCCCAAACATGCTAACGCCCAGTCCTCTTTTATTATCTTCGCAATCCCTGTTGAGCATTTGCCGATTTCGTGCTATGTTTGCAGGCTGTTTCATATTATAATGAAACAAAAAGTAAGCCAATAACACCAGTGGTAACTTTGGCAGCCAATGAAGTGTTAAATATGGTGATGAATGGACGGAGGTAAACAGAAGTGCCTGCCAGTCATTGGTTTATGATATCTACAAACATGATTAAAGGTTAAAAGAAAAAACGATATGAGTAAAGAGATCACAGCCCGCTCGCAAGACTATTCACAATGGTATAACGACCTGGTACTCAAAGGTCAGCTGGCCGATTATTCCGCCGTGAGGGGTTGTATGGTTATCAAGCCCTATGGCTTTGCATTATGGGAGAACATGAGAGACGTACTGGACCGTATGTTCAAAGAAACCGGCCACCAGAACGCTTATTTCCCCTTATTTGTGCCGAAAAGCCTCTTTGAAGCGGAAGAGCAGAACGCAGAGGGCTTCGCTAAAGAGTGCGCCGTGGTAACTCACTATCGTTTAAAAACCAACCCGGATAAAAAGGGCGCCCTCATGGTAGACCCCGACGCCAAACTGGAGGAAGAACTGGTAGTTCGTCCCACCAGCGAAGCGATCATCTGGAATACCTACAAAGGCTGGATCCAATCTTACCGCGACCTGCCGATCCTCATTAACCAGTGGGCGAATGTAGTACGCTGGGAAATGCGTACGCGCCTGTTTCTCCGTACCGCCGAGTTCCTCTGGCAGGAAGGTCATACCGCCCACGCCACGGCCGAAGAAGCAGTAGCGGAAACGGTGCAGATGCTGGACGTTTATGCCGACTTCGTGGAAAATTACATGGCTGTCCCCGTCATCAAAGGCGTGAAATCTCCCGCCGAGCGTTTTGCCGGGGCCGTTGATACTTACTGTATAGAAGCGCTGATGCAGGATGGAAAGGCCTTGCAGGCAGGTACCTCGCATTTTCTTGGCCAGAATTTTGCTAAAGCATTCGACGTTAAATTCTCCAACAAGGAAAATAAGCAGGATTATGTTTGGGCAACTTCCTGGGGCGTGTCTACCCGCCTGATCGGGGCCCCGGTAATGGCGCACAGCGACGACGAAGGCCTCATTCTGCCGCCGAAAATCGCTCCCATACAGGTAGTAATTGTTCCTATATATAAAGGAGCAGACCAGAAAGCAAGTCTCGACGAGCGCATCAGCATCATCGTAGCCGAACTGAAAAGGGCCGGCATCCGCGTGAAATACGATGATAACGACAATGCCCGCCCGGGATGGAAGTTTGCCGAATATGAAATGAAAGGTGTTCCCGTTCGCGTGGCCCTGGGCGCACGCGACCTGGAAAACAACGTGGCCGAAGTGGCTCGCCGCGATACGAAAGAGAAACAGAGCCTGTCATTGGACGGCCTGGCCGGCATCATCGTAACCATGCTCGAAGAAATTCAGCAGGGCATGTTCGATAAGGCCAAAACTTTCCGCGACGCCAACATCACCAAGGCAGACACGTTTGAAGAATTCGAGAAACTGCTGGACGAAAAAGCGGGTTTCATCTCAGCACACTGGGATGGTACCGCCGAAACGGAAGAAGCTATCAAAGAACGTACGAAAGCAACCATCCGTTGCATTCCTTTGAATAACCCACAGGAAGAAGGCAAATGCATTCTGACTGGCAAACCTTCAAAAGAAAGAGTGCTGTTCGCACGGGCCTACTAGTAGCCAGGATTTTTGCTTTAACCGATGCACCTCGTTGTAGAATAACTAAAAAGATATAAGTAGCTAACTTAATATCAGGAGAAAGAATTAAATTTAGCTGATGCCATCTAAAAAGTATATCGCGAGGTGGTTGCCTGTGTTCCTGCTGCTGGCACTGTCGTCGTATGGACAGGGCCTGTTTATCCGTAATTACAATGTAAAGGATGGACTGGCAAATGCAACCGTGTATGCGGCCGTCCAGGACAGGGACGGCTTCATTTGGTTTGCTACGCCCACAGGCGTCAGTAAGTTCGATGGGAAACGCTTTCGCAACTACACTAAAAAGACGGGTTAACCGACAACGACGTCATTAAACTGGCCGCCGACTCACGCAACCGGGTCTGGTTCTTCAATTATAATGGCAAGCTTTCATTTTTCGGCAATCACTTTGTGCATAACGCCGAAAATGATGCTTCGCTGCGCCTGCCTGCCGACGAGCTTTATGAACTGGATAACCTGTTCGAAGACCGCGCACAGGGGTTGTATTTCCTGAACGCCATCCGCCGGGTCATCTTTTACAATGGCCGCGCGACGGTGTCCGACAAATGGAAAAACTTTAACACGGATAAGTATTTCTTTTTAAGGAACGACAGTATTTACCGCCCCCTGCAACCCTTCTTCCGCCTGTCTTCCCTGGACGAGCTGAAGGACAAAACGCAAACGGTATATACGACCATGCCTTACGGACTGCAGGAGATCGGTTTTATTGAAAGGATCCGCCAGAAGTCCGTGCTCATTTATAAAAACATTGCTTTTTCGTACACCCGGAAAGATGCCGTACCGTTTTTATGGGGCGTGATTTTGGTATTAACGACGAAATCAGCAGCATTTGCCTGGACCGCGACAACCTCTGGATCGGTACACCGCGCGCGCTCTATTTCATCAAGGATTTTTTCAAAGGCAACAAAAAGGCGAGCCGCCTCCTGAACAACCACTTCATCACCTCCATTTTAAATGACCGCGATGGCAACATCTGGATCACCACTTATGGTGATGGTGTGTATCATATTCCGTACAAAAACTTTTATTTCAGCTACCTGGATAATACGAACGGACTGATGTCTCATTCGGTGTTCAGTGTGCGGAAGGATAAGCAGGACGGAAGTTTGTATGTAGGACAAAACGGGGGCATGTTGAGCCGGATCGATACGCTTGGCCGGATAAGGCAGTTTAACCTTGATTCGACAGGCGGCCGTAACAGCGTATTATATATTTCTCCTTATAAAAAAGATATACTCGTTGGTACCGATAATAATATTTTCCTGCTGGATAGGAAAAGTTTGCGCGTTCGGTTGCTGCAGGCGATCCGCATGATCAAGGATATTAAGGTAACCGCTTCCGGCAAAATCCTCGTGGCGGCAGACCGCAACCTGGTGACGCTGGGAGAGGGGGAGCCCAAAACTATTCCGGTCGATGGATTAGCAATGGCGGTGAGTTGTCCGGACGATACCTCGTTTTACATCGGCACCAACAACGGCCTGTACTATGGCACCGAAAAAACGGAACCGCGGCTGGCCAACGATGCGGACATCCGCCTGAAGCAAAGCATTAAAGACCTCGAGTGGATCGACGGCGACCTGTGGGTGGGCACCAGCGACCAGGGGGATTTACCTGGTGCGGCGGAACAAGGTGGTAAAGCAGTTTACCTCGGGCGAAAACCTGGCGAGCGATATTTGCCAGCAATTGTATTACGATGGACGCGGCCGGCTGTATGTCGCCACGAACCGCGGGGTATCGGTGATCGATACCAAATCGTTATCGCTGTTGCGCAATATTACCTCTACCGACGGACTTATGTCCGACGACATCCGCGACATTCATGCGGATGGCGACACGCTGCTGATCGCCACTTCCAATGGCTTATGCTATTTTAACGCGGACAATATCCCGATGGATACCATTCCGCCTACGATTTACATGAACGCGATCCGGTATGGCGACAGTGCTTACCTGCCGATGCGGTCCTTCACCCACATTTACGAAAGTAAGGGCGCGTTCGAGGTGGAGTTTGGCGCGATAGCCTACGACCTGCCGGACCTGGTAGAATATCAGTATAACCTGTCGGGCGATACGGTGAGCTGGGTAACGACGAAGTCGAACATCATCCCTTTCCCGGATTTGCAGCCGGGCCATTACGAGTTACTGATCCGTGCCCGGAAATACCGAAGCGACTGGGGGCCGGCGGTCACCCTGGACATGAATATACTGCCTCGCTGGTACCAGGAATGGTGGGCCAGGGGCATACTTGTGCTGCTGGGAGTATTGGGAATTTTATTTATATTGCGTTTTATTGTGAGGCGGATAAAAGCTGCAGAGAAACGAAAAACCGAGTACAACAGGCGGATTGCCGAGCTAGAAGCTAAGGCGCTCACCAACCAGATGAATCCGCACTTTATCTTTAACTCGTTGAATTCCGTTCAGCATCTTATCCTCGAGAGAGAAGAAAAGCAGGCTCTGAATTTCCTTTCGGATTTTGCTACCCTGATGCGCCAGATGTTGAACAATTCGCGAAAGTCGTTCATCCCGCTGGAAGAAGAAATCGCCTTTTTGACCAGGTACCGGAATTGGAAAAGATGAGGTTCGCCAGTTCATTCGTATACCAGTTTGAAATAGAAGAGGTGTTGAAGGAGTATACCGTTTACATTCCGCCGATGTTGTTACAACCCATATTGGAAAATGCCATTAAGCACGGTCTGGCGCCTAAAAACGGCAGCGGCAGATTGCTGGTGACCATGAAATTGGAAAACGATCTCTTATACTGCGCAGTGGACGATGACGGCATCGGATGGGAACAGTCTAACGCTCTAAAAAGCAACAAGTTGGTTAAACACGAATCAACTGCTATCAGTGTTATCAAAGAAAGATTACAGATCATCAAATCTTTTAATGGAGGCATTGGAAAACTAGAAATTATTGATAAATTTAAATCGGGGTCTGGCTCCGGGGAAGGTACCCTGGTAGTGGTCCGGATTCCCATTGTAAAGATATTATGAGTATTATCAAAGCAGCCATCGTCGATGACGAAGTACGGAATATACATATCCTCCGGAACATCCTGAGAACTATTGTAAAGACGTCAAGGTCATCGGTGAAGCGCAAAATATCCATGATGCCGCGGAAATGATCAAGGAAAATCCTATCGATGTATTGTTCCTTGATATTGAAATGCCTCCCCATAATGGGTTCCAGCTGCTGGAGATGTTCCCTGTACTGAATTTTGAAGTCATTTTCATCACCGCCTTCCAGGAATACGCGTTGCAGGCGATCAAATTCGCTGCACTGGACTATCTCCTGAAACCGATTAAGGTGAGCGAAGTGGAAGATGCGCTCGAGAAAGTAAAGAAGAGCAAAAAGGCCGCCTGAACGAACTGGCTTCCATCCTCAAGGACTACGTTAAAAACAACGATAATGCCTTCTCTAAAATCGTGATCCCCGTGAACGACGGGTATAACGTAATCGATCTGAAGGACATCATCTACTGCGAAGCGTTTGACAGTTATACCAAAATACAGCTGATTAACAACGCCTCGCACCTGATTTCCAAATCGCTGAAAGAGTACGAGGAAATGCTGTCCGACAAAGGCTTCTACCGCGTGCACAAATCCTTCCTGATCAACATTCACCACATCGTGAAAATTATCAAGGGATTGGGTACCGCCGTGATCATGAGCGACCAGAAAAATATCCCGATCTCGGCCAGGAAAAAGGACGAGTTCTTCACCCAACTGAAAGGGGTGATCAATCTGTAAATGAGCTAACTTATTATAAGGGAGCCCCGGCTATGGCCGGGGCTTTTTCGTGACCATCAGTTAACGGGAACAGGAAGGGAACAGCTTATTAAAAAGCCCCGGCATGTTCGCCGGGGCTCTTTTCCTAACCTATTAAACCTATATGAAAATGCTTATTATAATTCCTGTGAAAGATCCACATTGTAGTACACCAGGCGGCCACCAAGGCTCGGGTAGAAGCCGATCAGCTGCGTGCTGCCGTTTTTCTCCAGTGCTTTTTTAAGATCATCCACATTTTTCACTTTGATATCGCCGGCTTTCAGGATCACGAAGGATTTCTTCATGTCTGTTTGTTTTTTCAGTGCGCCGGTGGTAATACCGATCACTCTTACACCGCCGTCTACACCATAGGAGGCTATTTCTCTTTCACTCAGCGGCTCCAGGTCGGCGCCCAGGTAATCCAGTACCCCTGCTTTTACGATATCGGTGGTACCGTTCGCGTTTTTCAGGGTAGTAGTTACGGTGTATGCTTTGTCATTCCGGAGATAGCTCACGGTAATTTTGTCGCCTGGTTTATAACGGGCTACCTGTTCTGTCATTTCAGAAATAGTAGGGGTAGTTACGCCATTGATACCGGTGATGATGTCGCCACGCTGCAGGCCTGCCTGTTGGGCGGCGCTGGAACTAGTGACGTTGCTTACGGCTACACCATTAAAGTCGCGGTCCAGCCCCAGGTCCTGACGGTCCCTCTCGGTCATGTTCGACGGATCGATATAGTTGATGCCGAGGTATGCACGCTGTACGTTACCATATTGCAGCAGGTCGTTTACGATCTTTTTCACCAGGTTTACCGGGATGGCGTAGGAGTAACCTGCGTACGCGCCGGTAGGAGAGGCGATGGCGGCGTTAATACCCACTAGCTGACCGGCGGTATTTACGAGCGCGCCACCACTGTTACCCTGGTTCACCGCGGCGTCGGTCTGGATAAAGGACTCGATCGCGCGACGGTTGTTCGCGGTATTGATACCGATGCTGCGCGATTTGGCGCTCACGATACCGGCGGTTACGGTCGCATCCAGGTTCAGCGGATAACCGATAGCCAGTACCCATTGACCTACACTTACTTCGTCGGAGTTGCCGTACAGGAGGTAAGGCAGGTTTTTCGCGTCGATTTTAATCACGGCCAGGTCGGTGTTGGGATCGATGCCCACGATCTTGGCCTGGTAAGTTTTGTTATTGGCGAGGGTGACGCTCACTTCGTCGGCGCCATCCACCACGTGGTTATTGGTTACGATGTAACCGTCGTCGGAGATCAGCACCCCAGAACCGGAAGCCATCTGGCCCGGAATGTAGTACTGACGGCCACCGCCGCGGTTGCCCTGGAATTCGTCCCAGAAGTCATCGTCGCCGCCGAACAGGTCCTGCAACGGGCTTCTGCGTCGCTCCGTGGTTGTTGCTTACCTTACGCGGGTTGATTTTTGTTTTAATATGCACCACGCCGGGCGTAGCTATTTTTGCAGCGGCCTGAAAGTCAGTCGGCGCCAGGTTGGCGTCCGCTACTCCGGGCATGTTGCTGGTGTATTTAGCATAGTTTACGGGGATGTTATCTGATCCGTTCTGGAATATACCGGGCTTGTCCTGTACATACTTGTTATAAACAAATACGCTGGCAAAAGCGGTAGCAGCACTTAATAAAACGGTTGCCGCAATTTGTCGAAATTTCATATTCCTAAGGGTTTAAAAATGTTATTGAATTTTCGTTTCTGCTCTCGTGGTGTAAATCAATTTGTATGCCTTTGATACAAATTTAATGGTCGGGTTTATTCGAAGAAGCAGGGAGTGAATCACTTTAACACTATTTTATATCAATCGTTAAGGTGATGGTAACAAAAACGTGACAGGCGCTGCTAAATTTTAACAGCGCCTGTCATAATAACAAGGGATATGCAATTTTGTTAGTTAGAGGCTTGTCAGGAATGCCATCGTGTCAACCCTGTCGGCATAATCGCTGAGCGAAGGTTGCTGTGCCTCGCCGAACGCGATGCCGCCGCGGCCGATGAGGCATTGTACTTCGTCGCTGGCCCGCAGTTCGGCGTGCAGGGCTAAAACATCATTATAAAACGAGTAGTGCAGCACGCTCAGGGGGAGAACAGCGATGGGTTTTCGTGGAGCAGGAGGCTGCCATTCGTCATGTAATAGCTGTTGTTCAACAGCAGGAGCGCCAGGTTGTAATCGTAGTTGTTCTTGTATTTGTTATGGTCGATGAGGTGGCTGTACTTCTTAAACGCGTTCAGTAACGGCTCAAAGTCATAGTTTTCCGGCACAAATATCTTCGTCACGTTCCGGCAGCCCAGGCCAAAATAAAGGAGGGCGTCGGTGGACAGTGCTTCCAGTTCTTCGGCGGTTTCGGTGCCGGTAAGTACGGCGACCGAAGTGCGGTTTTTCCGGATGATGTTCGGGTATTTGGCGAAATAGTACTGGAAATAGCGGGCGGAGTTGTTGCTGCCGGTCGCGATATAAGCGTCGCAGTTCTTCAGCATATCTTCCAGCGAGGTAATTTCCGCCGTTTCGGGATACCATTCCGCCAGTTTGGCGAGCAGGTGCTTCATCAGCACATCGTCTTTACTGGAAAGTTTCATGCGCACACGGTGCCCGCTGAGGAAACCGCAGAGCCAGTCGTGGAAGCCTACCAACGGAATGTTACCTGCAGACACGATGCCCACCGACTTTACCTGCCCCGGAGATCCCGCCCCAGGATATTTGTCCAGCCAGGCCTGCAAAGCCGTTCCATCGAGGTAGTACTTGGCAATATTGTCCGGGGCTACGTCTATAAATTCCGGTGTAAACCAGCCATTATGCTCCGAAGCCCGCTGTTTTACAGCTTCCAGCTCTTCCTTTCCTGCTTTATCGGCAGGATTTATGTACTGTCCCAAACGTACCAGCGCCGCTACTTTTTGCGATATATCCATGAAAGGGTAGAAATAAATTGAACTTTTAAAATCTAGATGTTCTATTTTTGTTTTGCAAAATTAATGGCTTACTACCTAAACAAAAAGTTTATAACATGGCAATTAAGATAACCGATGAGTGCATTAATTGTGGCGCCTGCGAACCAGAGTGTCCAAATAATGCCATCTACGAGGGTGGAGTAGAATGGGCCCTGGCAGACGGTACTACTGTAAAAGGCACATTTACAATGATGGACGGCTCAACCATGGATGCCGACCAGCGCAATGCACCTATCAGCGTTGATACTTATTATATCGTTCCTAATAAATGTACGGAGTGTCAGGGTTTCCATGAGGAGCCCCAGTGCGCGGCGGTTTGCCCCGTAGATTGCTGCGTTCCTGACGAAATGTACCAGAAACAGTGGACGAACTGACAGCGAAAAAAGATAAACTGCACCTTTAATCAGGATAAGTTATTCGTAGCAAAAGGCCCGGGTTCATTGTAAACCGGGCCTTTTTGTTGGCCGGACCGGCTATATATAGTACTGGATATCACCTGCGCAAGCAGATCAAATTATCATTTTTTTTATTTTTAACGTTTTTACTGTTAACTTTTAAGCTGATAATTTTATTTTTGCTGCTTACTGAGCTACTTGTATGAAGAAAAATATAGCCCTTGTTGCCGGAGGTTATTCCGGAGAATACGTAATATCCGTGCAGAGCGCGGCCGTTATTGAGAAACACATTGATCCCGCGCTGTACAACGTGTACAAGATCGTGATCACCCGCCAGGGCTGGGCCTACACCGGTACCGACGGGAAAGAAGTACAGGTGGATAAAAATGATTTCTCCCTCCAGGTGGGCGGACAGAAAATTACTTTCGATGCTGTATTTATCGGCATCCACGGCACCCCGGGTGAAGATGGCCGCCTGCAGGGCTACTTCGAAATGCTGGGCATTCCTTACACCAGCTGTGGTATGGTTACTTCGGCCATTACTTTCAATAAAAGCTATTGCAACAAGGTGGTAGCGGCCTACAACCTCGTGAACGTCGCTAAATCCGAACATATTTTCAGGGATCAGCCTTATGATGCCAAAGCGATCCTCGGCAGGCTGCGTTTGCCCGTATTCGTGAAGCCTTCCGAGGGCGGCAGCAGCATCGGTATGTCTAAGGTGAATAAGGCAGAAGAGCTGGAAGAAGCCATTGTAAAGGCGTTTAAAGAAGACAGCCAGGTGCTGATCGAAGAATTTATCAAAGGACGGGAAGTGACCTGCGGCCTGTACAAGGTGAATGGGGGCTGACAGTACTGCCGCTGACGGAAATCCGCAGCAGCAAAGAATTTTTCGACTACGAAGCCAAATATACGCCGGGTGTTTCCCAGGAAATAACCCCCGCGGAGATTCCAAACGAGGTGGCGGAGAAAATAAGGAACACCGCTTCGGCGTTGTACGACAGGCTGAATTGCCGTGGTATTGTGCGTGTTGACTTCATCGTGGAAGACACGGGCAACCTGTACTTCCCGGAAGTGAATACGATGCCCGGACAGTCGGAGAACAGCCTTGTTCCACAGCAGGTGCGCGCCGCGGGCAAGTCACTGCGGGAGTTTTACGGCATGTTAATTGAAGAATGTCTGCGTAAAAAATAAGGGAAATCCTTATTAGCCTGATTGCCAATTTATAACGGAATTACATAAAGTGGTATCCGCCTAAAAATAACAATAACGTGTTCGAAAAAATTACGAGAAAGCCTTTCTGGGTGAACCTGCTGCTGGCTATCGGCCTTGTGCTGCTGCTGGCGGTACTTTTTTCCTGTCGCTTGGCATTATGACCCGCCACGGTAAAACCCTGACGGTACCCGATGTGCGGGGAAAAAGTATCGAGGAAGCAACTATTGCCCCGAAGATGCCGGTTTTGACGTGGATGTACGCGATTCGATTTATATCGATACGCTGAAGCCCCTCATCGTTTGGGAGCAAACGCCCGAACGGGGAGATGTGGTAAAAGTGGGCCGCACCATCTACCTGACCGTAAATAAGGTGATTCCTCCCATGGTGGCCATGCCCGAACTGGAAGGCCTGACTTACCGCAGCGCCGAAATGAACCTGAAAAGCCGCCGCCTCAATGTAGGCGATACCATCTATCGCCCCGACTTCGCCGCCAATACGGTACTGGAACAACTGCTGAACGGCAAACCCGTGAAGGCCGGTACAATGGTAGCGGAAGGCAGTAATATAAGCCTGGTACTGAGCAGCGGCACCGGTAACGTGGAAAATCCTGTTCCGGAGTTGATAGGCCTTACCTTCGCGGAGGCGAAAGCGGTACTTTCCGGCAGCAACCTGGTATTGGGTACCATGTTCATGGACGGACCGGTATCAGACACCGCCAATGCGTACGTGATCAAACAAACGCCGGCACCGCGCAACGACTTTAACGACCGCAACCTGATAAGAGCGGGCGAGGTCATAGACCTGGTGCTGAGCGCTACGCCACCAGTGCGCGAGGAGGCTTCGGTAACGGAACCGGAAAATCACTAACTTTGAACACCATCTAAAAATCATACACAATGGAAAATATTACTCCCGAAGAACTGAAAAGCAGGTTGGACAAGGGCGAACAAGTAAACATGGTAGATGTTCGCGAACCGCATGAGCGTGAGGAATTCAACATCGGCGGTACACACCTGCCGCTGGGCGATATCCGCTCTATGCAAACCGACTCCATCGACGAGCTGAAAGACGCAGAAGTGATCGTGTACTGCAGAAGCGGTAACCGTAGCGGACAGGCGGCTATGATCCTCGAAACAGCAGGCTTCACCAACGTGAAGAACCTCACGGGAGGCATGCTGGCCTGGCAGGAAAAGTTCGGCGCATAAAATTTTAACGGTCCCGGCACACGCCGGGACTGTTTTTTTATCCCTTTAACCCAATTGATCAACCCTGTGAAATATACTTGCTATTTGTTGCTGGCGGTTGCGCTAACCGGCCAGGCATGTAAGCAGAAAAGGGCAGCCCGGGAAGCCACCACGTTTCCTGAACCTGCGCTGCCGGCTACCACTAAAGATAAAAAGGGCAAACCTCCCGAATTCAAAGTAGAAGGTGTTTACACCGCCGACTTCTCGGGAAGTCCCATTTACATCACGATCAATTATACTAATGGCCAATCTGTTGCCGGTTTTAACCTGCACAAGGGGCTGCGTCGTAACCTGCAGGGCAGGTTGGCGGCTGATGGCGATAAATGGACCGTGGTGTTGGACGAACCTGGGGATCATGCCTTTGATGGCGTGTTCCAATTAAAATTCAATCACGATTTTACGAAAGGAAGCGGCACCGGAAGCCTAAAAACAACCAGCAACTGAGTACCAAAACACTCGAGCTCACCCGTGTGGAAAGCCGCGAGGATGGTATGCATTACGCTTACGTAGCGGATAACCGCGATCTCACCTTCGACACCGATGGAAGTTGTGAATATTCTTGGTACGATGTGCGCGCGGATTCTTCCATTGTGGACCAGGTGAACGTGCTGATGGGTTCCTGGGAGAAAAAGGGCGACACCGTATTGATCACCTGGGAAAAGGAGGGGCTGTTCGGTAAAAAGGTATCGCGCTGGGGCATCCGGCGGTTTACAGATACAACGAATGGCGGTAACTGGGAATATTCCGAGATCAATGCCGATTCCATACTATTTACCCCCGTGTTCGACTAATCTATGAAAACGGGACTATCCTTACTGCGCATCGCGGCCGCCGGCGTCATTTTATATGGCATCTGGCTGATGGTGCGCATTACTGTTCCCTATGCAAACTTTGATCCTTACTGGGATTTCCTGCTGACGAAGCAGCTGGTTTATCATATCCGGTCATGGCGGACCAGCTTTTATGTGCATGTGTTCCTCAGTACGTTTGTGTTGATTGCGGGGTTGTTGCAGTTCGTACCATCCGTGCTGCGGCAGTGGCCGGGAGTGCACCGTGTGGCAGGCCGCACATATGCTGGTATCGTATTATTCCTGAGTGGTCCCAGCGGACTCGTGATGAGTTTTTACGCCAACGGCGGCATCCGTGCACGCACCAGTTTTGTGATCGTATCGATATTGTGGCTGGCATTTACCGCGATGGGATGGCGGCTGGCATTAAAGCGGCAGTGGGAGGCACATGCGGAGATGATGTTACGCAGTTACGCCCTGGCGTTGTCGGCGCTGAGCCTGCGGTTTTATGCCTTTCTGCTGGCTTTTTCCCGGGTAGAAATGCACCCCGTTACGAGTTACATCCTGGTATCCTGGCTCAGCTGGACGCTTAACCTTTTACTCGCGGAAATACTGATTCGCAACGGGGTGCTGAAAAGATGGATGGGCACGGGGTTACCGCATGCCTAATTCCGTGGAGCGCTTTTCGAAGTGACCATCGTCCGCAATGGTATATAATTCTTTATTGAGCGCTGTTTGTTCGGCAATGCCCTTAATGACATCTTCCTCGTTACCTTCGCCCATTTCGTACTTCACATTAAAATACTGGATAGCGAAATCGCCGCTCTCCTGGAACACTGCTACAGCAAAAGGTTTATCGAGCATAATATGTCCGCCTACGACTTTTTGTCGATCAGTTTACCGGCAGCATTATAGCTGGCGAGATAAAAAGTAGCGGGACCATCATCTGACAACATCACGTTTTTCACGGCATAGATCAATGCTTTCACACTATCTGTATTTTTCACGATGCCCACGCGGTAATAGATGTTGCCATCGCCACGGGAGAAGCGGGATTCGCGCATTTCGTTGACAAAACGATCGAAATCGTAGCCCAGCGTTTTCGTTTCCGTTAAGCTGTTACGGTAATTAAAATCGATCTGTAACGGCATGTTTAATGCCTCGAACTGCCTGTAAAAGATGTTCCACTGTAATTTGTCCGGGTCGCCCAGGCCGGCAATTGCACGGCGAACGCCGGAGGAAAAACCTGACTTGCGTACGTTGTCGAGATCTTTGTCTTTATAAATATTATCCAGGTTGTTGTATCCCAGTTCCAACGCGGCGACAAGCGATTGCTCGGCTGCCCATGGATCATCGCTGCGCGATTGTACGCAGGCGAGGTTATACAATACTTTATTCAACGGTGAATAGTTCAGCAATTCTGCCATCTTGTAAGCGCGCTCCGCCATTTCCAGGGAATCCATATCGGCGGCGGCATTGCCCATTTCAAAATAACTGCGGGCAGTAGGCCTTACGCGGATCGATTCTTTTAAAAGCCGGATCGCTGTACTGTAATCCTTTTGCTTGCGGTAGGCGGTGAGTCCTTTGGAAAAAGCTTTTCCGCACGGGGATCAATGCTTTTGCCGGCATCGGCCATCACTGCCAGTACACTGTCGCGGATAAACATATTATCGTCGTTCAGCGTCAGCCGGTGGGTAACAGTAGTCGATTGTTCGGTTTTTCGGGCATCACCGCTTTCACCACAGGAAGCCAGCAGCAGGCCAAGGGCCAGCAGGGATAAATAACGCATTGGGTCAATGTTTATACCGGTAAAGATAATAATAAATCTTAATGTCCGGCCGCCATTACCGCAGTCGCTTCAATCTCGATAAGCAGTTTTGGGTCTATCAGCTGGCTAACCTGCACCATCGTCGTAACGGGACGAATAGCGCCAAAAAATTCGGCGTGTGCGCGGCCGATTTCCTCCCATTGCGATATATCGGTTACGAACATACGCGTACGCACCACATCGTGCAGCGTGGCGCCGGCCTTAATGAGCGCGGCCTCTATTTTGGCCAGTGCATGTTTGGTTTGCTCGTACGGATCGCCTTCGCCGATGATCTTATCGCCATCGGACGAAACGGTGCCCGATACTTCCACGAGGTTGCCGATCCTCACGGCGCGCGAATAACCGACTTTACTTTCCCAAACCGCCCCGGTACTGATGTTTACTCTTTGCATATATGTTGATGATTTTATGGTTCAAAGAAAGCGCAGGTGCCGCCTACCCAGGTTTGCCCGGAATTGAAACCCACACCGATCATTTTACCTTTGCTGAGGCGCGCCAGGTTGTGCATGAGCACCGGTCGCGGCGCACCTTCCGGCCAGCCGTACATGAGGCGGATTTCGCAGATGGCGTTGCCGTCGGGGGTATGAACGACCGGGGCGTAATGTACCTTCTGCTGCAATATCCAGTTCTCCGGGTCCTTTACCTGGTCAATGTCTGCGGGTGTTACATCAATTTTCACACCGGTACCGGCGAAGGAGAAGAGGGGTTTAAGCACATACTGGTCCAGGTCTTTAGGCACCACGGGCAACTCGTGCAGGAACCAGGCTTTTGGCGCGTACGGACTGTGGATCATCGGCAGGGTATATTTGCTGATGCGGTAAAACCAGTTAGGATGCGGGATCCATTCGACATCCAGTTCATGGAACAGGAAGGACGTGTTGCCCAGCTGCGTTTTGTAAGTGTCGAGGTCCTCGAATATAACGCGGTTGTATATACGTTTAACCGGTGTTTTTATGCCATTGTGCAGGTAAAACAGTTGTTTGCCTTCCGGGATCAGTTCGGACACACAGACTATGGAGATGCCCAGCTTTTCTGCGGTGTAATAAAAATCCGGCTTGGTTTTTTGCTGATGGGGTAATACTTCCAGCAGGATGACCTGCTCGCGTGCACATGGCCCTATAATGATATCCCGCAGGAAATCGAAATAGGTATTATTATCGAACCCATTAAAGAAGTTGGTGTAGTCAGCTGGAATATCAAAGTGATTGCGGAAGCCCTGGGCCATGAGTTCCTGGAATGCAAACAGGCTGGGAAAGCCCTGCAGTTCTATGAGCTTCGGCGTCAGTTCCCCGTTCTCATCCAAGCAAATACCAAAATCGGCAATGATGAAATGCGAATGTGCATTTTCGTCAGGTACCGCAAAATGTTTCGGGATGGACTTGGCGGTGCGTGCTTTGAAATCCGGCTGAAGGATGGCGTTGATCACGTCCTCGCCGGCCTGTACCAGTTTTTCGCCCAGCGCTTTGGGCACGAATACCGGCGTTTCCGCTACGCGAAATGGCGGATTGCCCAGTTGTACCAGCAGCTGCTGGTATTTTTCCGTGGAGAAACTATTATTGTATTTTAATCTGATAGCAGGGACCATGGGATGTTCGTGTGTAGGTAAACGTTAGTTTTCAACGAGTGTGGCCGCCTGTTGAAAAAAGGCGGGCAGCAGGTGGTCGTGCGTAAACAGGATTTTGTCCGGATCGTTCAGTTGTTCCAGCATGCTGTGGTATTTTTCATCGCCGTGTGCGGCAATGACCTGTTGTTTCTTCTGGTCTTTTTTGAGGTACTTGAGCATACCCGACGCATCTGCCTCCGGGTGAAACTGGGTGCCTACGCAGTATTCGTTAAAGCGGATGGCCATGGTAGCGCGTTCCAACGGAACATGCGGACGTTCCTTTTCAATGGCCAATACTTTCGCGCCCATTGCCGCTATTTTTTCCTGGTTGATGCCAATCACCTGCCAGTTGCGGCTGTCGACGATATAAAAAGGATCGCCGAGTTGGGCGAACACAGTCTCCTGGTGGCCGGCGTCTGTTTTGTGTACGGGGAAAACGCCGAAAGCAGGGGATTTGCGCAGGCATACTTCTCCTAAGCGATGATAACGGCAGTAAATCTGGTAGGAGTGGCAGATAAGAAATACATGCTTTTTCGGTTCATGCGCGGCATTCCATGTTTCGATGTCGCCCATCAACCCAAAAAACTTACCTTCCCATTCGCTGCCTTCACTTTCGACCGGGCTTCCCGGTCCGCCGGTGCTGATGTACAGGTCGTACGACAAATCGGCCATCTGGCCTTCCATCCGTACTTCAAACTCATCCATCTGCAGCTGTAACTGATGCTCGTCCGCATAATGTCGCACAATGTCGCGAATACAGCGCATTCCCTCGTTGGGAACGCCCTCATACATATCCAGAATAGCTACTTTCCATTGTTTCTGCATGCTGCAAAATTACTAAAAGCCGCTAACATCCTTTCAGGAACTGCGATTGAATGTAGTCTACCACGCTCGCAAGGCTGCCAGTTCTTTCAAACACTTCCAGCTGTTTGTCGGCCCCGGTACCGGTTTCCAGGATTTTGCGGTGCGCTCCACTTCGGTCCTGATGCCGAGGTCGTCCAGCACATCGTCCACGAAATCCAGCAGTTCGTAAATCAGTGCGCGGGCATTTACCTCCATTTCTTTACCGAAGTCGATGAGGTTACCGTCGATACCGTAACGGGAGGCACGCCACTTATTTTCGTTGACGAGCGCGCGGTTGTAAATGATGAAGTTAAGGTTCTGGCTGCGCAGCTTGTGAATTTTGGCGCAAACGGCCTGGAACAGGGCAGCCAGGGTGATGGTTTCTTCCACGGTAAGCGGAATATCGCAGATGCGGAACTCCACAGTGTTGAAGAAGGGGTGTACACGCAGGTCCCACCACACCTTTTTGGCGTTATCGATACAATTGGTTTTTACCAATAGTTTGATGTAATTGTCGTATTCCTCGATGCTCGCGAAATAATCCGGGATGCCTGTCCGGGGAAATTTATCGAACACCTTGGTGCGAAAAGATTTAAAGCCGGTATTGCGGCCTTCCCAGAAAGGCGAGTTGGTACTCAGTGCAAAGATGTGCGGCAGAAAGTAACGCGCGGAGTTGGCGATGTGCAGCGCCATCTCCCGGTTCTGCATGCCTACGTGCACGTGCAGTCCGAAAATGAGGTTGGAGCGTGCGGCATCCTGCATTTCGTTCAGCAGCTCGATGTAACGGGGATGATCGGTGATGAGTTGCAACTCCCATTTAGAGAAGGGGTGCGTGCCGGCAGCGCCGACAGAAAAGCCCATGTCGCCGGCAATTTGGGCGATGGTTTTGCGCAACATGATCACGTCTTCCTGCGCTTCCTGTATGTTGCGGCAAATCTGGGTGCCAACCTCCACTACGGCCTGGTGCATTTCGGCCTTCACTTTGTCTTTGATCAACTTGTGGGCCTGCTCCACAATGCGCTGCTCATGGCTTTTCAGTTCCCGTGTTTGCGGGTCCAGCACCATGTATTCTTCTTCTATGCCGAGCGTGAGGTCTTTAAAATCCATATAAGATGCTAAGTTAGGGGTTTACAGCGATGTTTCGTTCAGCGGCGTGCGGGCTACAGCATGCTGTATAAACTGTCCCCAGGTTAGATTGTCCAGAGTGGGCTTCGCAGTTTTCGCCCGTTCGATCGCGTACTTCGCCATGGTATTCACCACCCACTCAAAGTTTTCTTCACCAACTGAATGTACATCCGCGTCCGGCGCGGGATTACAGAAGTCGATCGCGTAGGGAACACTGTCGCGTACGGCCATTTCCACCGTGTTAAAATCGTACCCGAGGTAGCGGTTCAGTTTCAGCACATATCCTTCGATGGTTTTGATCAGTTTGGGTTTGTTCGGGAAGTTGGCCTGGTAACGTTCATGGTGCGGATTGCGCGGGTCGTAAGGCATCACGCGGACATGTTTGCCTCCAATGCAGTAACAGCGGTAATAGGCTTCAAACTGAATTTCTTCCTGCAGCAACATGACCAGCTGACCTGTTTCTTTATGCTTTTCGAAGAATTCCTCTTTGTTTTCCAACCGGTAGACATTTTTCCAGCCTCCGCCCGCAAAGGGTTTCATGTATGCCGGGAAGCCTACGTAGTTGAAAATCGTGTCCCAGTCGAGCGGGTAAGCCAGGTTGCGGAATGATTCGTTGCTCGTGTCTGGCGGTAGTTCGTGCGAGGGGAGAAGCACGGTTTTAGGCACGGGTACCCCGAGTTTCACGGCGAGCGCATTATTGAAAAACTTCTCATCGGCGCTTTCCCAAAACGGGTTGTTGATAACAGCCGTGCCGCTGATGGCAGCGTTTTTCAGGAAAGCCCGGTAAAAAGGGGCGTCATGCGAAATGCGGTCAACAATGACGGCGTAGCCAGCCGCGTCGCCCTGCAGAACCTTATCGATCTGCACGGCCTCAGCGCTGATACCGTTCGGCGCCAATTGGTTAACGCGGTCTGTAAATGCCTGTGGAAAAGAGTTTTCCCGGCCAAACAGGATCCCTATTTTTTTCATGGGAACAAGGTTTATTTCATGAGCGAAAGATAGTATGGGAACAGGTCTTTCCACAACGGCCAGTCGTGCACGGCATTCGGCCGCACGTCCAGCCAGTGCGAAATGTTTTTGGCAGTCAGTATGCCCGACAGCAGTTCGTTCTGCGCCCGGCTGATGTCGCGGTCGGCCGTGCCAAGGATAATGCCCATGCGCCAGAGGTCGGGGTTGTTATTGTCCGGTAAGTAATCCACCGGGTTATTAAAGTATAAGTTGTCGTCGTAGTAGTGTTCCATCCGAAACCGCACATCAAACACCCCGCTGAGCGAAAACAGGTACGACACATGCCCGGGGTAACGAAATGCAAAATTCGCCGCATGGTATCCGCCAAAACTGCAGCCTGCCACGGCAATGCGCCCTATACATGTTTCTTCGATGACGCGGGGCAATAGTTCGGACCGCAACATCAGGTCATATGCCAAATGCTGGCGCGCCCTTTCGTACGGCGGTACATGTTTGTTGTACCAGCTGTGCGCGTCAACGCTGTCTATGCAATAGATTTTCACCAGCCCATTGTCGACGAACCAGCCGGCGGCATCGATCAATCCGCGGTCTTTACTTTCATAATACCGCCCCATGGAGGTGGGAAATAAAATCAACGGAAATCCACGTTCGCCGAAAACCAGCATTTCAATTTCCCGTCCAAGATGTGGTGAGTGCCATTTATAGTAATTTTCTGTCACTTAGGGTCGGTTTGGGTGAAAAATGAGGACAGTGTTATCAAATTTATCTTTTCAATGGAAGAAAGTCAAGTTATTTAAGGATGAATGCAACCATGGAGCGTTAAGGATTGTTTAAATATTCTCTCCTGCGATGTTAGGGGCATAAAGATTGATGATATTTGAATAACACCCACGGAAACACTATCGCACGTTGTGAATGGAATCAAGATAAATGATAGAAAATTATATATTTAGTTTTTTCTCGTTTTAGTTTGATTTATCCCAATTCTAATCTGTATTTCGTCAACTTTTTCTTAAATTTATAAGTATGGGCAGTAAAGCAATCGTAAAAAGGTCAGGATTGATCATTTCCTGCAATTTTCTTCCTTTTTACAAAGGGAAGTTGTTTTTGACTGTTATGCTCCCACGAATCCCCCGAGGGCGGTCCAGCGCAACTACTGTTGCTGAACGACGGGCAGGACATGCAGGCGTTGGGACTGGAGCAGCAACTCGAATCCCTTTTCCGGTCGCATCCCCATAAATTATATGTGGTGGCCATTCATGCCGGTCCGCAGCGGAAACAGGAGTACGGAACCGCTGGTTACATCGATTTCCAGGGGCGCGGTTGCAAGGCGGATTTATACAGCCGCTTTATGATCAAGGAACTGGTGCCATTCCTGCAACAACAATATCATCTTCATTTTGATAAGAAAGCGGTAGCCGGTTTTTCGCTTGGCGGCCTCTCCGCGCTGGACATCGTATGGAACCATCCCCGCGATTTCCAGAGTGTAGGCATCTTTTCGGGTTCGCTCTGGTGGCGCAGCCGTGACCGCTAACGGTTACCGCGAAGAAAGTGACCGCATCATGCACCGGCAGATCCGCGAGGGCAGCTTTGATCCGGGGTTGAAATTCTTTTGCAGTGCGGTACGGCGGACGAGCAATCGGACCGCAACAATAACGGTATTATCGATTCGGTAGACGATACCGAGTCGCTGATCGAAGCCCTGAAAACAAAAGGGTATGTGATGGGACAGCAGATCGAATACTCGCTGGTAAAGGGGGCAAACACGACCTGGCCACCTGGGCAGGTGTGATGCCGCGGTTCCTCGAGTGGGTATCGGCGGAAGCTTAGAATGATGTGAATGTAAAATATAGAGGGCTTTAGGTCGGCAGACTTAAAGCCTTTTTCTATTGAATGCGTTTTCCCAGGATGATCAGGCTGCGCGCTACGCCATCCAGTACTGCAATCTCAGGAAGATTTGCCCATTCCGCAAAACCGAAATGTTCGAACAGTTTCAGACTGGGGATGTTGTGTGCGAATATAAATCCGAGAATTGTTTTCACTTCGTACTTCGGGGCTTCGTCGATCACGTGTTGCAGTACCTTCTTCCCGAGACCTTTTCCGCGTTGGCTGGCATCGAGGTAAATGCTTACTTCTACAGTGCCGTTGTAGGCCGGGCGACCGTAAAAAGAAGAAAAACTTACCCAGCCGGCAATGGCGCCGTTTTCGTCTTCTACGATCCATAGCGGACGTTTGGTAGTGTCGTGTTTATGGAACCAGTCTTCGCGGCTCGCTACCGTTACGGGTTCCGTGTCGGCGGTGACCATGCGGCCAGGGATAGTAGAATTATAGATATCCACGATGCGTGGGAGATCGTCATGCGTGGCGTTTCGGAAGGTGATGTTTGACATGGGGCAAAGATAGATGCTTCAACATAAAAAAGAGCGCCTCCATTCCGGAAGCGCTCTTTACTATCACGATAATTTAAATTAGAAGCTATAACGCGCACCCAACTGCATCCTCCAACGGGAAGTGAAGTCGTTGGTGTAGTAAGCAGCTTTCACGCCATCATTATCGTTCAGCCTGCGCTGATCGTACTGATAAGTGGCTACTTTAGTAGCAGCATCGCGGCTCATGAAGTTAACCGGGGTGGCCACGTTGTTGCCAATGAAGTGTGTTCTGCCCCACTTGTTGTTCAACAGGTTGGTGAGGTTAAGAATATCCATTGACAGCTGGATTTTATGTGTTTTGTAAAGCACGAAATCCTGTGTCAGTTTGAAGTCTATTACATGTTCGAACGGCGTGCGGGAAGCATATTTTTCAGCGTTCTGGCCGCGGTGGCTGTTCAGGTATTTGTCGCCTTTGATGAGGGCTTCAAAGTCTGCGCGCTGCTCAGCTTCAGAACGGGTGTAACCGTTGGAAGAGATCGGGGTGAAGCGCATGGTGGTAACTTCTGTTGCGGTAGGAATGTACAGCAGGTCGTTGTTACCGTTGGTGCCAAGGTCGTCACCGGTAGGATCGGAAGAGCCGTTAAAGTATACCCACGTGTAAGGTGTGCCGCTCTGGCCATTGTAGAACAGGCTCACATTGGTAGCGAACATTTTCTTAGGACCATATTTAAAGCTCTGGCTTACTACCGCAAGGATCCTGTGACCCATGTCGAATTTAGAACGGCCGAAAGCAGGATTGTTCAGCCCTTCGGTGTTTGGCGTAAAGCGGTAGTTAGAGTTTGCAGTGGAGCTGTTACCATCGTTCAGTGCGTAGGAACGGCCGAAAGAGTAACCCACTTTAGCATACAGGCCGGACGCGGTTGACTTCTGGAAATCGGCAGTAGCATTGTAAGAATAACCTTTGCTGGTGTTTTTCAGCAGGATGATCTGGTCACCCCAGGTAGCTACGTTCTTTTTCCAGGTTGGTCTCCATTCAGTACCGCCAAACAGGGTAGAGTCGCCTGCAGGTACGATATTGATGTTTTCCCAGGTGGCGTTGTTAATGGTCTTAGAGAAGTTGAATTCAGCGGTACCAATGATACCCCAGGGCAGCTGTTGGTCAACCGCCAGGTTGGTTTTAAATACCTGCGGGAATTTGAAGTTCGGATCTGTAACGTTCACGTTGGCGGGACGGCTGCTGATGTTGGCGCCGAGTGCCTGCAGGTTAGCAGCGCTATATTGGCCAAGGAACGGAGCGTCCTTATCATAGTTGAAGCGCAGGGCCAACGGTACGTTTGCATTGGTCAGGCTTACGTTGGTGTACAGGTTACCGGTGTTGTTGTACTGGTTGGATACCCATACGAACGGAACACGGCCGGTAAACAGACCAACACCACCTCTGATCTGGGTGCTGGCATTATCAAACACATCCCAGTTGAAGCCGATACGGGGAGCAACCAGCAGGCGTTTTTTAGGCAGTTCGGAAGTAGAATAGCCGGAGAACGCAGCTTCTTTAGAGAAGGCATCGTTTACAGGCGGAGGGGTGGTGAAGAACGGCATGTCTACACGTACGCCGTACATCACTCGGAAATTCTTTTTCACTTCCCACTCGTCCTGTGCGTACAGGCTCAGCTGCATTGCGTTGAAACCAACACCGGTACGTCTGGTGGTATCGGCGGTAGTGTATTGGATGCTGTAACCGGTAGGTCTTGCGTTGTTAGCCAGGAAGGCGGCAATGGAGCTATAAGTATAGCTGCCGAAGGTGTTCTGGATAAAGGTGTTCTCCATTTTGTAAAACTCGTTGCTGGTACCTACAGTAATCGTGTGTTTACCACGGTACAGCGTCAGGTTGTCGGTAATGGTCCAGATGTCCTGGTTCAGTGCGTTGGACATAGAGCTGGATTCGCTACCCAGGAAGATACGACGGCCGGCATCGTTGATAGTGATAGCCGGGAACGGATCGCCCAGGTAAGTCCTGCGGTCACGAACGCTGTTAAAACCAATCCTCAGTTCATTACTCATGCGGTTAGAGAACGCAGAGTTCAATTCCAGTACAGAAGTATTTGATTTAGAAGGGAAGGAGTAATAGTTGTTGAAGAAGTAAGCCGCTTCTTTGGTACGGCTGCCGGGGTTGATATCGTCCGCATCCACAAAGCTGTGACGCAGCGTCAGGCGGTGGATCTGGTTAATGTTCCAGTCGATACGGCCGAACAGGGAGGTAGAGGAACGCTCTCTTGTTTGTGCGCCGAAGCCGCCTGCATCGTAGCCCCAGGTATTTTTCACGTAATCAGAAATGCCTTGCAGTTCAGCCTCCGTAAAGGTAACGTCTTCCAGCGGGTTAAAAGCAACAGGGCTTTTCCTGGTGGTTCTTTCTGCACTGGCGAAGAAGAACAACTTGTTTTTGATGATCGGGCCACCCAGGGTAGCGCCGAAAATTTTGTTGTCGAAGTCGCCATAAGGCAAACGGGCCGCGTTGGGCGATTTACCTACGAGGTTGTCGTTCTGAAGATAATAATAAGCAGAACCGTGGAGGTTGTTGGTACCGCTTTTAGTGATGGCGTTGATACCGCCGCCGGTGAAACCGCTCTGTTTTACGTCGTAAGGGTTCAGTACTACCTGAATCTGCTCGATGGTCTCGATAGAGATCGGGTTGGCGCCTGCCTGGCCACCGTTGGTGCCGGAAGCTGCCAGACCAAAAACGTCATTGGCGGTAGCACCGTCAATCGCGAACTGGTTGTAACGGTTGTTCTGACCGCCGAAAGAAGCGCCGAGAGAAGAACCGTCACCACCATTATTAAAGGTGCTGGCCTGGGTGTTCAGACGGATAAAGTCGTTCACGCTCCTGCTTACAGTAGGTAGGCTCTCCAGCTGACCACGGGAAATGGTGGTGTTCGTACCCATGTTACCCGGGCTGATAATGGCATTTCTTTTTGACACGATATTTACTTCGCCCAGTTGCTGTGAATTATCGGATAATACAACGTCCAGTTTAAAGGGCTGGCCCAGTTTCAGGGCAATGTCGTCGGTTTGGGAGGCATAACCGACAAAGGTTACTTCTACCTTATAGGGACCGCCCACGCGCATGTTGGGAATGGTAAAGTTACCGCCGGTTTGGGTAGTGGTACCGTAAATCGTACCAGACGGTAAGTGGGTTGCTTTTACCGTAGCGCCGATCAGCGCTTCATTTTTGTCTTTAACGGAGCCCGTCAGGCTCGAGGTGGTCACTTGCGCAAATACTTGCTGACCACCCAGTACTAATAAAATAGCAATGAGTAGCTTTCTAAATCCCATAACAACAGTTTTGATGGTGCAAAGATGCCAAATAATTACAATGAAACTTTAACTAGAAATTAACAAATTGTTACCTGTTAGATCGCTGCAAAAAATGCGAGGTTTAATTAAAAAATCTCTTTTCATAACAGCTTTTGTTCATAATTGTTCAGAATCTCGCCAAAGAAATTTCAAAACGTCGAATTGTGTTTATGTGTAATATGGGTCGGTAAGTATAGGAAAAATGCTTTGCTGTGGCCATTTAGACCAGCCACAGGTGTAAAAATATAGTAGTGATTGCTATTTATATTTAATATAAATATAAGTTGTTGCGTTCCCGATATGGTGCCGCTAAAAATCGGATGTTGGCTCCGGATTTGCGCCTGTAAAGCGTGAAATCGCTCCAAAAATGAAACAATGGGATGAATAGTTTTTCCGGTCGCATTTGGATAGCGGTTGACTGGTTACTTAAAGTATAGCATGCCAGCAATACGCGTGTTGCAACACCAGCGCGTCATTTTCCCCGTAGACAGTACGCTAACCGCTGAAACACCGATTTATTACCCTAACTTTGCGAATTAATTTGACGATTTTATGTTGGATACCATTGAATCAGCGATTGAGGATATAAAAAAGGTAAACTGGTAATCGTAGTGGATGATGAGGACCGTGAAAATGAGGGCGACTTTGTAACGGCGGCCAGGAATGTGACGCCGGAAATCATAAACTTTATGTCTATCCACGGCCGTGGTCTTATTTGTGCGCCGCTTGTGGAAGAACGTTGCGACGAACTGGGACTGGAACTGATGGTGCGTGATAATACCGCGATTCACCAAACGCCTTTCACCATTTCGATCGACCTGCTAGGTCACGGCTGTACCACGGGCATTTCTGCGCACGACAGGGCCAAAACGGTACAGGCGCTCATTAATCCGGACACCAAACCGGAAGAACTCGGCAAACCAGGCCATATTTTCCCCCTACGCGCTAAAAAGAACGGCGTACTGCGCCGCACCGGTCATACCGAAGCTACCATCGACCTGGCACGACTCGCCGGTTTCGAGGAAGCGGGGGTACTGGTAGAAATCATGAACGAAGACGGTTCCATGGCGCGATTGCCGCAATTGAAAGAGATTGCGTTGAAGTTCGACCTGAAACTGATCTCTATAAAAGACCTGATCGAGTACCGCCTCCGCACCGAAACGCTCATTGAGGAGCAGGTGAAAGTGCAGATGCCTACTAAATATGGCAACTTTGAACTGATCGCGTTTAAGCAACTTAGCTCCGGCGAAACGCATATGGCGCTGAAAAAAGGCGACTGGGAAAAAGATGAACCCGTACTGGTTCGTGTGCACTCGTCCTGCTTTACCGGCGACATCCTGCACTCCCTGCGCTGCGATTGCGGCGAACAGCTGCAGGCAGCCATGCAAATGGTGGAAAAGGAGGGCAAAGGTCTTATATTATATATGAACCAGGAAGGCCGCGGTATCGGGCTGCTCAACAAATTGAAGGCATACCGCTTGCAGGAGGAGGGCCGTGATACGGTGGAAGCGAACCTGGAGCTTGGTTTTAAGATGGATGAACGTGATTACGGCGTTGGCGCACAGATACTCCGCCACCTGAACATCTGCAAAATCCGCCTCATCACCAACAATCCGCGTAAACGCGCCGGTCTAAATGGTTACGGGTTGGAAATAGTAGAGAACGTTCCCATCGAGATTCACCCGAACCCGCATAACGAAAATTACCTCCGCACCAAACGCGATAAGTTGGGGCATGATATATTAAAAGGGTAAATGAATTTTATCTATTTGATGGAGAAGGCTCGCCGTTTGGCGGGCCTTTATTATTGCTGCTGCTTCAAAGAATCTTCCACCTCGCGTCTCATGGCTTCGCGTTTCCGAGTGCTGTCGGGCGCCGGCCTTCGCTGGCGTTGCACGGGATGGAATAACTCCCGCACCTTATTGAAATCGCGCACATAGGAAATACCCACACCACCGCGGTTGCGATTGCCCAGGGTATACACGTCGTAGTCACTGCGGGTAAAGGCATTCATGCGCACGCGGCCGTCTTCTGTAAGCAGGTATTCCACCCGGAAGTCGCCCGCCAGGTGCTCGCTGTAGGCGTTAGCGGATTGGCGGCCCCAGTCGTAGTTGCCACCCACGTACAGGCGGATGCGGTTGTTGAGCAGGTTTTTGGTAACGCCGGCGCTCACGAGGTTACGGTCGTACGAGCTTTCCTGCAAACCAAAGTTATAAGCGGTGTAGTTTACGTTAAACCCGATGCCGCTGTTCTTTAAAAAGGTATTGGAAGCATTGTTCAGAATCGCGGAGGCCTGCGCCGATAATGCCTGCCCGATGCTGTTTTTACCGGTGGTGGATACGGAAGCACTGCCTCCCAGGCCATCTTCTGACCAGAACTGGCCTGCCGCCAACAGGGCCGTTACCTGTAAAAGCGCTTTACTCTGGTCCTGGTTGATCTCTTTCAATTTGGCCGCCACCGCACTGCCGTAAGCAAGCGATCCCGCGTCCGGCAGTTCTATCGAGTAGTCGATTTGCGGCTGCATCAACGCGCCGCGAAGGTTAATGTTGATGTCCACACGTTCCTGCCGTGTTGCCAGCTGGTCGGTGGAGGTGGAAGGAGCCGAGCCCGCACCGGTACTGGTGTTGGCGCCACGGTCCACCAGGTTGTAAAGGCTCACTTTCGGGAGCGAATACTTAGCGGTGATGTTCATCTTCGCCTCGGTAGGATCGCCGTTCCAGGTAATCGTACTGTTCTTCTGAATATCAAACTTCCAGCGGGCCAGGCGCTGGAAAATAAAGTTATAAGTACCGCTGTTGATGATGTAGTTGCCGAACATCGTGAAATCCCCGTCCAGGTTCACATTCAGCTGCAGGTTGCCCGTACCGTTTGCGGAAATCTGGTCGCCGGTGGTGGCGTCCAGATCACGTCGATAGGCACATCCGGTGTAGCGTTGATGTCCGGCGCACATCCAGCTTTACGTTGCTTTTTTCTTTTTAACGGTTTCCGTTTTACCATATGTTTTAAAAGAGATGAAGTCGTACTTACCAATCGTTTTGCTGTCCGATATCGGCAGGTAAAAATGAGAGCCCAGCAGGGGGCGGGCCTGCACTTTTAGCTGGAGGTTATCTATCGGCCCGGTAAAATATACCCGCGCAGAAGCTAGGATGTCTCCATAATACAAATCGCTGTCTGCCGCAGTGGTATTGAGAAAGAGGAATTTAGGAGAGAAAATGTCAAACTCAAAGGCAAGATTTTTAAAGTTCTCGTGACTGATGAACCCGTTGGCCTGCGCGGTATTGCCGAATTTATCGATCATCTTGAAGGGGTCCATTTCAATAAATGCGTCGTCGATATTTTTCACGTTCAACGTGGGGATGCGGTAATAGGTGCCGAGGTAATTCACTTTTACACCAATGCTGTCTATCCGCATGTTCCCGGTGAATGATGGCTTGTCGGTCGTGCCGCTGATCGTAATGGTACCGTTGGCATAGCCTGTCAGGTCGCTCACATAATCACTCAGGTAGTGATTCAACAGCGCAATGGACGAATGATTGGCTACGATTTTTACATCCGTGTCTTTATTGTCTTTTGTCAACCCAACCATATTGCCCTGTACCAGGAAGTTCACGAGCGCATTTTCCGCCCTGATCTCAACGCCGCTCAGTCCTTGTTTGATGTCGTAATCGCCCTTAATGGTTACCACACCGATAGAATCATTGGCCACGCGCAGTTGTGTGGTCTTGATATCGGTGTTGATCGTCAGGTGATTAAATGGATCCATAACGGCAATGTTGCCGTTTGCTAGGCCCTCGATACGCGTAGTGGTCAGTTGCGGAGGAATCACATCCGCCAGGTTGATGTCGCGCAGCAGGATATCGAAACGGTTATCTTCCGGGTTAAATTCGTTGGTTTGGATGGTAACACTCTGGTTATTCCGGCTCACCCGCAGGTTGTGCACCGTTAAGAAGTCTTTGCTCCAATACACCTCGTTGCCCTGCTCCATCTGCCACTGCTTGTTATTTACTGTGAAGAAGCTGTTGAGGAAGTTTACTTTCACGCCTTCCCGCACCGTAATCACCCGGGCGTAAAAACCGTCGAGGGAAGTGGTGTCGTCCGCTTTCAGGTCCAGTTGAATGTAGGAGGTGTCATGGCTGGAATTGGCCAGTATCAAGGGATTATTGAATATTGTACTGTCTTTGTACAATACCTGCCCCAGGTGCGTACTCAGGTTGATCTTGTTAAAATCACCATTGCTTTTCAGTACAAGGTTGCGTACGCCATATACATCGTATTGCGCATAAGGCACGTTTGCGTTAAAGGTAAAGCTGCCTGATGCGGTATTCAGCGCACCATCCACGCGGGTCTGGTTCAGCCCGGAGATGTCATTATTAAAAGCGCGGATCAGTTTGTCCACTTCGCCAAACTGGAATGAGAAGCGGAAGTCCTGGCGTGTGTTGGCAATGGCCGGCGCCTTGAAATAACTGGGATAGTATTTATTCAGGAATAACTGAAATGCGTTCGGAAGTTCCATGAAGCTGTAGTTCCCCTGCACATAGCCGTCTACCTCGCTGCCGTTGATGCGGAGCGTTTTCAGATTATTTTCCATGCCGGTTTTCACGGTCAGTGAGTCAAATTCAACACGACTGTTGTTCTTATGCAGCGACACGTCATACAAACGGGCCATACCGTCGAAGTTATCGATATTGCTACCGGCGAAATTCAGGTTGGCTTTGGCTTGCAGGGTAATACTGTCCTTGGTCAGGTTCAGGGCTTTCAGGTCACTTTTTCTTATTTCTGAATTGAAATTGAAGATAGGCAGCTCGCTATTAAAGTCGATCGTACCCGCAAAGTCCATATCCAGGTTGGGATCCGCTGCATTCAGTGATCCATTGAAGAACTTGCGGTTCATTTCGCCTTTGGTCTTAAGGTTCCGGTACAGGTAGTTGTTCAGTCCTATGCTCTGGATGTTCGCATCCACAGCCGCTTTAAGTGTTTTAAAGTTGAAACCGGCTCCATTCACCTTGGCGTCCATTGTCACCGTACTCACCATATTGTTGTCCAGCAGTTGTCCCAGGTCAAAGTTGTCTGCTACAAGATTACCGGAATATACCGGCACATCGCCGCTGGTTTTAAAGTTGATATCCGTGTTGAGGTTGCCCAGGTTGGTCTGGAACTTACCGTAGGCCACGAAGTTGTTTACCAGTCCGCTGAACGATCCCCGGAACTGCAGCTGCGTAATCCGGTCGGTGCGCACGGCATCGTCCACGGTTTTCAGTACCGGAATAAACTGGCGGAGGTCCGCGCCGGTGGTCGATAATTCTTTCGCTTCAAAGTCAATGAACGTTTCATCGATGTTTGGCAAGCCGCGCATCTGGAAGTTCCCGCTCAACCGGGTGGCCTTTCCGGCCTGTAAGGTCAGGCTGTCGGCCCGCAGGTTGCTGACCGGACCACGGGCGCTGCCACTGAAGCGGATCTCCGTTTTCCAATCCTTCAACACCGGCGCAAAATAGGCGATGTCGTCGGAGGATAAATGGCTGTTTTTAAACCGGGCGCGCATGGTTACCAGGTCCACGAAATCGCTCATGTCGCTCAGGTCCGTGTATTCCATGCTGAAATAGTCGCCCAGTTCACTGTGCGGTGTGCGCAGGTCAAGATGAGCAAACTCCATCTGCGTGGGCGACATTTTAAAGCGGCAGTTCAGCTGGGTTACCTCAAAGCCGCTTCGCTCGCGGGTACGCAGCTTCAGGTCGGAGAAAATGCTATCGTCTTTGAACTGGGTATTGTTAAGGCTCAGGTGAATTTTTTCAAAGCGGATGTGCCCGGGGTCAAAATAGCGCGCATCGGAAGGGGCCAGGGTGTCGGTGCGACGGTTATCAACGCCAAACGTACCGTTTTCTATCGTCAGCGAACGCACGAGCACATTCCATTTGTCGGGATTCCATTGCAGTTCCGGAATGACCGTGCCCGTATCTTCCGGCGCCTTTACCGCATCGGGCAGGGGGACCATACGTTTGGGCCGCGAGGCCGGGTAACTTGATATCACGAACGAAGGTTCGTCCAGCACGAGCGATTGTATCCAGATGTCTTTCGTCTTCAGGTCCAGCTTCTGCGCGTCCAGCAGGATGCGGTTCGCCCACAGGTACATGTCTTCGCCCCGCCACCGGTCCACGAAGTTGAATTTTACCCGCTGAAGGTCTATATTTTTGAGGTCGATGGAAAAACTGGACTGGCTCTTTTTAGCAGGGGAGGCGGACGGGCCGGCGAATGCCTGGGCGATGAACTGGTAGTTCCAGTGCTGTCGCCCTTGTGGCGAACGAGGTTGATCGTAGCGTCTTCGAGGCCCACGAATTTGAGCACCGGCGTCTCTTTAAAGAAAAACCAATCGGTGATCCTTACCTGCAGGGCGCCTGCGTATAACAGCGTATCCTTGTGCTGGTCCTCGATGTACGTGCCCTCCATCCGCATGCTGTTGAACAGCCGGAGGTTCACGCGTTTGATTTCCACACGCGTGTGCAGCCGGGCCGACAGGCGTTTGGTTACCTGTTTTACCAGCATGTTTTGTACGGCGGGAATATTGATCAGGATACTAATAAGCAGTATCAAGCCCAGCAAACTTAGCAGGACAATGGATAATATTTTGCGGACTTTTCTCAGTGCTGTTATTTTACTTTACCGGGCAAAAATAACTATAAGCAATTTGTCTGCCAATTGGTGGCGCCGTTGTTTCGGCGTAAATGGAAAATAAATCTGCAAAAGCGGGGAATAGCGGGTGGAAAATAAAGGATGCTTACTTTTATGGCAAATCCGGGTTATATGATGAAATATCTTTTTCATGGCTGCTTTTTTTTCTTTTTCGGGGAATGACGTTACAGGCTGCCCCGGCAGACTCCCTGTCCGCCACGCCTAAATATGTGCTGGTTATCCATGGCGGAGCCGGTACCATCCTGAAAAGCCAGATGACGCCGGAAAGAGAAAAGGCCTATATCGCCGCCCTGGAACAGTCACTCCGTGCAGGTTACGCGGTGCTATCAAGAGGTGGTACCAGCCTGGATGCCGTGGAGGCCGCGGTGCGGGTGATGGAAGACTCCCCATTGTTCAATGCGGGCAAAGGCGCCGTATTTACTAATGAAGGCAAAAATGAGCTGGATGCGGCGATCATGAATGGCAAAACCCTGGAAGCGGGCGCAGTGGCTGGTGTTACGACAATCCGCAATCCAGTTGCCGCCGCCAGGGCTGTAATGGAGAAATCGCAGCACGTGATGATGATGGGCGCCGGCGCGGAGAAGTTCGCCCAACAGGCTGGACTTCAAATCGTAGATCCATCCTATTTTTATACCGAAGATCGCTGGCGTGGCCTGCAACGGGCAAAGGCACAGGATTCGCTGAAGGCGCAGCTCGATCATACAGACACCAGCAAGGCCGCTGCCCGGCTGGGAATCGGGAATCATGATTATAAATTCGGCACCGTTGGGGCAGTGGCGTTAGATAAAGCGGGAAACCTCGCTGCCGCTACCTCTACCGGGGGCATGACCAATAAAAAATTCGGCCGCGTGGGCGATGCGCCGATCATCGGCGCGGGCACCTACGCAAACAACGCGACCTGCGCTATATCCTGCACCGGCTGGGGCGAGTATTTCATCCGCCTCAGTGTGGCCAAAACCGTAAGTGACCTGATGGAATACCGTTCCCTGCCCGTTACTACAGCGGCGGACGAATTGATCATGAAAAAGGTACCGGCGCTCGGTGGCGATGGCGGGCTTATTGCGCTCGACAAAAATGGCAATATGGCCTGGCCGTTCAACACCGCTGGTATGTACCGCGGTTGCATTACCGCTGAGGGTAAGGTAGAAGTAAAGATTTACAAAGAATAGCCTACCGCACGGCGGTTACCGTAAACCCTTCTTTGCGCAGCAGGGTGATGAGCCCCTCGTCGCCTGGCAGTTGCAGGGCGCCTACACAAAAAAACGATTGCTCCAGCGTGACGGCGGCTTTGATAACCGGGATCCACCTTCTGTTACGGTTGCCAAGCATGGCCTGTTCACTTCCGCCTACTTCCTTGTTTTGCAGATGGGCGTTATACATGCCCATGATATCCTGCTTTTTGTACAGGTCCATTTGTTCTTCGCGCTGCCGCTTAATGCGGTCGGTTTCATAAATAATGTCCATGATCAGCCGGGAATAAGTGGTGGCCGGCACTAACATCTGTGCGTTTACCGCGTCGGTCGGCGTTTCCAGGTTACCGGTGGGCAGTCCCTGCTGAGCGGCCAGTCCCTCGATGATATCGGTATAGTTCGTATTGTCTTTGCAATAAGTAATCATGTTGCGCAGCGCGTAGAATGTGAAAGCGGGTGTGGCGTTGTGCAGCTTTTCAATGTCGAACCGCAGACGGCGGGCCACAAATGTGCGCAGGATCGAATACTCCTGGGCCGAAAAATAATTGGCCAGTGAATCGCCGGCTGGCAGGCCGGTCAGGCGATTGTAGGTAGAGTCTGGCTGTGCGTCCGGCAGCTCAAAATATACCTTTTTTGAGGGCGGCCAGCGCGGATTCTATTATCGGAGACAGCTTTACGTTCGTTTCGCATACGATGTTGCTGGCGAACAGGTACGATGGTTTATTGGCGTCTTTGCCGGTGACCTTCCACAACAGCGCTTCCTGCGCCCACATGAGCTGCACGGGGGCGAGCAGCGCTATCAACATAACTATCTTCTTCATGATCTTGATTTATATTATTGAACAGGCGTTACCTTATACCCCGCAGCCTTCAACTGCGCCAGCACACCTTTCGGACCGGCAAGATGCAATGCACCCACCGCGAAGAAAACGCTCTTTTTACCAATTATTTGCTGGATCGCCGGTACCCAGTTGCTGTTGCGTTTATCGAGCAACACCGGTCGTACCCGTCGAGGTCTTTATTTTTCTCCATCAGTTTGTACAGTCCGTTGAGGTTTTGCTGTTTATACAATTTCAGCATTTCCTGAAATTCCAGGTTTGTTTCCTTCGTTTCCCGCACCGAGCGCATAATCATTTTCACCCCGTCTTTTTCGCTGATCGCATCTACCGCAGCCATTTGCTGGTCGGGCGTTTCCAGTCCCTTTATTTCTTTGTGCTGCGCT
The DNA here is from genome assembly GCF_023156195.1 of Chitinophaga sedimenti. Taxonomy (GTDB): domain Bacteria; phylum Bacteroidota; class Bacteroidia; order Chitinophagales; family Chitinophagaceae; genus Chitinophaga; species Chitinophaga sedimenti. The sequence continues at coordinate 2,537,108 of NZ_JAKUKA010000001.1, read as the reverse complement.
TTGGCCATCTTGACAAAATCTTCTTCGTAGGAAAGCAGCGTTTTACATTTGAAGTTGTTTTTCGCCATCATCGCCATCACCACAAAAGGCTTAAACCCATTGAGAACAGAGAGGTCCATGTTCAGGCTGTCTTTAAAGAACCTGTTTAGTTCCGCATAGTCTTTGGGAGGAAATATTTTGTCGAGTGTTTTACCCTCGGGCAACTGGCTGAGCTGTCCCACGCGAATCAGCATGAAGGGATCGTCCATATCCAGTTCCAGGTAAACGGTATCTGCTTTTTGCACGGCTGTTTTTACCGCGGGCGGCATAAAATAATCAGACTTGCACATCATGTGCATTGTGCCGAAAATATACGATGGCTGCTGCATGCCTTTACCGCTCACCTTCCATAACAGCGACTGCTGGGCGGATGCGGCGGGTATGAAACCGAAGAGAGAAAGGAGGCAGGGTAGAAGCTTTTTTAACATCGTTTGTCTTTTAATGGGTATAGTATTGTTGCAGGAGGCCGGCCAGTTTCTCCACGTCTTCCCGCAAATGGAGGGCCGATATGACCGCGCGGTTCAGGCGCGGACTGTCCGGAAAGGGATACCGGAAAGAAGATATCAGCACTTCATGGAGCAGCAGGTGATCATATACTTCCTGCGCACCTTTCAGCACAAACATCGGTAAGGCGGAGAATTGCTCCACCTCCCGCAGATCAGTTGTCAGTTCCCGGAAGTGCAAAATGTTCTGTTCCAGCTTCCGTTGCGCCACGGCCACCGCATTCTGCGAATGTATAAATGCGTAAGCAGGCGCCGGCATCATCGGCGTGCTGGCGGTAAAGGCGGGCATACGCTTCAATGCAGCAATATCGGCTGCCTTACCGGCGGTAACACCGCCTTCCACGCTAAAAGCCTTACCCGTGGAGGCACTGAGCAAATAATGTACATGCGGGTTTTGCGGAAGATGCGCAATGCTGCCCGCACCATCCGGTCCCGTGATACCAATACCGTGCGAGTCGTCGATGATTACCAGCGTTTTGCGGGTAACTTCCTGTAACGGACTAAAATCATTGATCGTAGCGGTAAGCGGGTTTACGCCATCGGCGGCTACTACATAAGTATGATCTTTTCCCAGGTTGATGCGCTGCACCGTATCGCGCAACCACTGTGCCCAATCGCCGCGCGGAACTTTAGCCCCCGGCAGTTGCAGGGCCGGATGCGTGTTGGGGGCATATAAAATTTCCCCTTTCGTGTAGCCATATTGGATAGCCGCCTGACCCGCCAGGTATCCCGAACTGAAACAGGCCGCCGCCTGTTGCCGCAGCAGCGTGCTGAAGGCATGTTCCACTTCTTCATACAAACTCAGGCGCAGGTTCGCAATCCGCGAGGAGGGAAACACGCTTCCATACAAGGCGAGGCCTTCTGCCACCTTTGCGGTAAAGTCCGGCGAAACGTGCATGCCCAGGTACGCAAAACCTGAAAAAAACAGGTGTTCGCGGTTGTCGGTCAATACTGTGCGGCCGGGTGTATGGTCGGTGAGGTGCATATATTATTCTTTGCGGGTATGCAGAATAAAATAGAAATCGCCGCTGGCCACTTTCATGTTAAAATGGTCCTCGTCCAGTTTCATGATCGTTACCCGGTGTTCCTGCTTGCGCGAGCCGTCGGGTGCCGTTACGGAAATCATTTTACCGTTGCTGAGCAGGCTGTAACGGCCCGTATCCGGCTTACCATCGATGGTGGCGATAAACATATTATCGTCCAGGAACTGGTAATAAGCATCGGCGTAATAACCATTTTTCAGGTCGATAGCCTGCGTTACCTGGGTATTGTTGTACGGATCGCCGGAAGGCACGGTAACATCGTATACGCGCCATTTTTTGTGCCGGAGCAACTTGTCGGTGCTGCTGCTGTTGCAGGCGAAAAGTCCCGTCAGCAGCAACATAAGAAGTAAAATTCGCCCGGTCATTTGTGATTCATTGCCTGGTTAAACTGTTGTGATTGTCCCACGGGAATCGACAGGCTCTGCCAGTTCTCCTGTAACATCATTTTGCCAAGGTACACGATTTGCCCCACATGATAGGGATAGTGGGCCAGCTGGCGGTTGATGGCATCTATCACGGTATGCGGTTCGCTGCGGAGTCACTATTTGAGCCAGGTCTTCGTCCGTGAGGCTCCGCAAAGTGTTCAGCAACACTTCCCAGCCCTTTTCCCATAATGCCAGTATTTCTTCGCGACTTGCCGTGCCTTCTGCAAACTCTTTATCCCGGTCGCGCCCGGGCTTTTCGCCATCGCTGGTGAGGAAGTCCTTAAAACGTGACTGCATATTGCCACTTACGTGTTTAATGATCACATAGATACTATTGGGATTTCCCGGCGGTTGCCAGTTTAACTGGCCTTCGCTGAGTTGCCCGAAGGTTTTTTCAGCCAGCGTTTTATACGTGAGAAAACGTTTGATCACGCTGTCGCGGTAAATTTGTCCGATAGTCATAACCTGTATATTTTAAAAGCCGGCAGCACTGTCGTCGCCGCGTTTATCGGCTACGGCAGTGATTTTTCCGTCTTTGATAAGGATTAATTCTGTTCTGCCGATGCCGCCGCGCGTTTCAATGGTATGTCCCATTTTTTCAGGCCGTTAGTGCTATCCGCAAAATCTCTTTCCACGTACACCATGTCGGGTTGCCACTGATGGTGAAACTTCGGCTGATTCACGGCATCGGTGGCACTCAGTCCAAAATCCAGTACGTTCACGATGGTCTGGAACATGGAAGTGATGATCGTGGAGCCGCCTGGCGTACCGGTTACCATTACCGGCCGGCCATTTTTTAGTACGATGGTGGGCGTCATGGAACTAAGCATGCGTTTATTCGGCGCAATGGCATTTGCTTCGGTGCCCAAAAGTCCGTACATGTTGGGCGCGCCGGGTTTTACAGAGAAGTCGTCCATTTCATTATTCAGGATGAAACCTGCGCCGCCAACCACCACCCGGCTGCCGTAACTGCCGTTCAGCGTAGTCGTTACGGCCACGGCATTGCCCTCGGCGTCGGTTACGCTGAGGTGCGTGGTTTCTTCGCTTTCTTTTATGTTACCCGCTTTAATCGCTGCACTGTTGGTAGCAAGTTGCGGATCGAAATCCTGCATGCGTTTGCGCAGATAATTTTTATCCGTGAGTTGTTTCACCGGCACTTTTACAAAGTCGGGATCACCCAGGAACTCGGCGCGATCGGCATATGCCCTTCGTTCTGCTTCCACCATCAGGTGTACGGCGGCCACGCTGTGAAAGCCGTAGCTGGCGAGGGGATAGGCTTCCGTCATACCCAGCAGCTGTTGCAATATAATACCGCCGCTGCTCGGCAGGGGCATCGTCAAAATGGTATGGTCCTTATAAAGAAAGCGTAGCGGTGTGCGTGTTTTAGCCTGGTATGTTTTTAAGTCGGTTTTGCTGATAATACCTTTGCCCCGTTGCATCTCGGCCACGATTTTCTCTGCCGTTTCGCCTTCATAAAAACCTTTGGCGCCCTTGTCGCGTATCAATCGCAGGGTGCGTGCGAGGTCGGGCTGTACAAGCGTGTCACCGGCTTTCCATTCGCCTTTTTTACGAAGGCGACCGGACGGGTATTCAGCCGGATAAATTCGTCTTGCAGGCGGTTCAGTGCCCGGGCTTCGCTCGCGGTAATCGGGAAGCCATTTTCGGCTAGGGTAATAGCTGGAGCGATAAGTTGCGCCATTTTGAGTTTACCATATGGCAGCGAGGCGAACAAACCTGCCACGGTGCCCGGCACGCCGCTGGCCAGGTGCCCGTCGAGACTCAGCTTCGTGATCGGATTGCCCTGTTGATCCAGATACATATCGCGGTGCGCTTTGGCTGGAGCTTTTTCGCGGTAGTCGATCGCCGGTCTTTCCCATTGGAAAGATGCGCCACTAGGAAGCCGCCGCCGCCGAGGTTGCCGGCGTTCGGATATACCACGGCCAGCGCCAGTTGAGTGGCTATGGCAGCATCCACCGCATTGCCGCCTTGTTGCAGCATGCTTAATCCCGCTTCGCTTGCCAGGGGATGCGCACTTACGACCGCCCCCGCGTAGCCTGAATTTCTTTTACGGAACGGTATTGCTGCGCCAGTGTGGGCAACGCAGGAACAATTACTAAAAAGGCAAATAAACGAAGGCGCATGAACGTGTTTTGTCTATTGGTTTCGAACTGAGACTGAAATTTACAAGTTAATGCGTTAAAATCTTGCTAAAAGCTTATTTTAGACTATGCTCAGACGAATATCCGCGTGTTTATTACTCCTTAGCTTTTTGTCCGGTCACGTCCAGGCGCAAACACCGCCTTCGCCCGAACAGTTTCTCGGTTACCCGCTGGGAAAGCGGTTTACACCGCATTATAAAGTGGTCGATTATTTTAAGCAGGTAGCGGCGGCTTCGTCGCAGGTGAAGCTGGAAGAGTATGGCAGCACGTACGAGGGGCGGCCCTTGTTGCTGGCTACCGTGGCTTCGCCGGAAAATGCCGGCCGACTGGAAGCCATCCGCAAAAACAACCTGCAACTGGCGGGCGTGGAACCGGGGAGTGGCAGTACGGCCATGCCGGCGGTGGTGTGGCTTAGCTACAATGTGCATGGCAACGAGGCCGTATCTACAGAGGCTGCCATGCAAACGCTGTATGAGCTGGTGAGGCCGGGTAATACGCAGTCGCAGGAATGGTTGCGCAATACGGTGGTGATCATTGATCCGTGTCTTAACCCGGATGGGCGCGATCGCTATGTAAATTTTTACAATGCCAATGCTAATAAGAAGCCTGACGTAAGCCGTTTTGCGCGTGAGCACAAGGAGCCCTGGCCCGGTGGCAGGGCCAATCACTATTATTTTGACCTGAACCGCGACTGGGCCTGGCAAACACAGGTTGAAACCCAGCAGCGCGTGGTAAAATACAACCAGTGGATGCCGCAGGTGCATGTGGATTTCCACGAACAGGGCATCGACGATCCTTATTACTTCGCGCCGGCGGCAGAGCCGTTTCATGATGTGATAACGCCTTGGCAGCGGGAGTTCCAGGTGAAGATCGGGAAAAATAACGCGAAGTACTTTGATGAAAAGGGCTGGCTTTATTTTACAAAAGAAGTATTCGACCTGTTTTATCCGAGTTACGGCGATACTTATCCTACTTATAACGGTGCGATTGGTATGACTTACGAGCAGGGCGGCAGTGGCCGCGCGGGACTGGCGGTACTGATGGAAACCGGCGATACGCTTACCTTGTCGGATCGCATCGCGCATCACTATACCACGGGCATGTCTACCATCGAAGTAACGGCCGCAAATGCACAGAAATTATTGGAGCAGTTCCAGCGGTACTTTACAGATGCTAAAACGAAGCCGGTCGGTGATTATCGTTCGTACGTGGTAAAGAGCGGCGGTAATCCTGAGAAACTTTCCGCCCTGGCGGAAATGTTGCGTCGCAATGATATTCGTTTCGGATACGGCGCGGGCATCGGCAAAGCAAATGGCTTCGACTACTTTACGGGAAAGACTTCCGAATTCAATATTGATAAAAATGACCGGTGATCGATGCGGCACAGCCGCGCGGTAATTTTATCCGTGTGCTGTTTGAGCCGCAATCACGTTTATCTGATTCGGTTACTTACGACATTACGGCCTGGGCGTTGCCTTATGTATATGGATTAACGTCCTATGGCGTTAAGCAGGCATTGTCGCCCGCGGCCCGGCAGCCACCAGGGCTTAATGCCGTCACACCGCCCGCAGGCGCGGCCTATGCATATCTCGCAACCTGGAATAGCGTATCCGACGTAAAATTCCTGGCGGCACTGCTGCAAAAGGATGTGCGGGTGCGGTATTCGCAGGAATCGTTTACGGTGAACGGAAAAGTATATCCGGCCGGCACGCTGGTGATCACGCGTTCGGATAACCGCGAACGCAACAGCGCCTTTGATGGTATCGTGACGCAACTTGCATCAACCTATAAAATACTACTCGATAAAGTGCCTACAGGTTTTGTGGAAAAGGGGGCCGATTTCGGCTCCAGCAAAATGCGTTTTATCCGCAAACCTACTGTGGCCGTGCTTGCAGGGGATGAGGTATCATCGCTCGGTATGGGAGAGATCTGGCATTTCTTTGAACAGCAGATCGATTACCCGGTCACCGTTATTCCGTCTGAAGGCTTTAATGTGGCCGATCTGAAAGATGTGGACGTGTTGATTTTACCCGATGGCAGCTATCCGTTTCTTGCCGCAAAAGAAAGCGCCGAACGCCTGCGTAATTGGGTGACGGCTGGTGGTAAGATCGTGGCGCTCGAAGGGGCGGTGAGCCAGATCGCCGCGGCAGAATGGGGTATCAAACTAAAAAAAAGAAGAGAAAAAGGACGAAGACGAAACAAAGAAGAATATTTACGAGCCACTGAAACGCTACCAGGACCGCGAACGTGATATGGTGCGGCAATTCATTCCAGGCGCTATTTATAAAGTAGAACTGGATAAATCGCATCCGCTGGCCTTTGGGTACCCTGATTTTTACTACACGCTCAAACAAAACGACCAGGTGTATGAATTTATCACCGATGGTGGCTGGAATGTAGGCGTGATCCGTAAAAATAATTACCTGAGCGGCTTTGTGGGCGCGGAAACTAAAGCGAAATTAAAAGATGGTTTACTGTTAGGTGTGAAAGATATCGGACGCGGACAAATCGTTTTTATGAGTGAAGATCCGCTGTTCCGCAGCTTCTGGGAAAACGGGAAACTCTTATTTAGCAACGCCATTTTCCTCACTGGTCAATAAAAGAAAAATCCCTGCGCAATGAAGACGCAGGGATTTTAGTTTTAAACCAATTTACAATTTTACATTTTTCGTTTGATGGCGCAACCCACAGATGCTGTGTTGTTGCTGGATACTGATTTGCCTGAAAGCATCGCATCCATGGCCAGTTTCAGGAATTGCTCCTTTACTTCGGCCGGGTTGCCAGGGTGATCGTCGATGGCGCCTTTGTAAAACAACTGGTTGTTTTTGCCAAATAGATAACATTCTGGTGTGCGGTCTGCGGCAAACGCATCAGCGATTTCCGAATTCTTATCCAGTACGTAGTACCATTTATATTGCTGTTTTCCTGCATAATCTTTCATAGCATCGAAAGAGTCGCCGGAGGTACGTAGTGCTTCGTTGGAATTGATCAGGATCACACCAATGTTGTTTTTTTGAGCGTAGGCGCAGATGGCGTTCGTGCGTTCCTGGTTGCGTTTAACGTAAGGGCAGGTGTTGCAGGAAAACATGACCAGTAAACCGTTTGCGCCTTTTGCGTCGTTCATGGAAATTTCTTTACCGCTGATGTCCTTCATCTTCAGGTCGCCTTTAGGCAGCGGGGCGCCGATCTCCAGCATATCCGCCGAGCGGAATGCCAGAGCGCTGACGACCAGCAGCATTAGCAAAAAGGAGAACTTTTTCATAGTGTACAGTTTATAGCGTGTGAATATGAAAATAAGGAAATAAATCGTGATTTGGCACTTGCGTTGGTCATAGTGTTACTTTCTTATCAAGACAGTCCCTGAATTTTTTCCTTTGTCTCCTGCCGGCGTTCGTTGGCCATTTCTTTTAAGGTGCGGATGCTCGTATTTAGTTCAAAACCAATCAACAGGATAAAAGAGTTCAGGTACATCCATATCATAATTACCAGAATTGTGCCAATTGACCCATAGATCTGGTTGTACCGTCCGAAGTTGGTCACGAAGTAAGAAAAGGCGAGGGTGAGTAAAATCATTACAATGGTCGCAAAAGTAGCGCCGGCGGTCACAAACTTCCATTTTTTAGTGGTAGATGGCGCGAAACGGTAGATCATAGCGATCATGGAGAAGAACAACAGCACAATTAAGCCCCAGCGCGCCGCATCGATCAAAAAGCGGGTGAAAGAGTCTTTAATACCGAGATATTGCAGTAAGAAGGTAAATAGTTTACCCTGGGAGATAATAAGTACGAGGGTGATGAGCAGCAACAGCACCAACAGGGAGGTGAGCTTTAATGCGGTTAAACGCGCCTGCCACCATTTGCGTTTTTTGAAGCCGGGCAGCATTTTGTCGAACGAACGCATGATGCCCATGATGCCATTCGATGAGGTGAAGAAACCCACGATAAATGCGATGGACAGCAACCCTGTACGTTGCGTGTACAGGAAGTCGTAAATGAGGTCGTGTACCACGATATAACTCTGGTAGTCAGGTGTTACGCTCCGCGCCAGGTCATATAAGGTGGATTCCACGCTCGTTACCGACACTACCGGTATACGCATGAAGATGAATGGCACCAGCGTAAAGAGGAAAATCAGGAACGGCGGCAGCGCCAGGAGGAAACTGAAAGAAATCGCCTGGGCCCTGTCGGTCAGACTGCGGTTGCGGACTTCTTTCAGAAAGAACATAACCACGTCATACAACGGCGTACCCTCAAACCCCGGCAAAACGAGTGTTTTGCTGCGTTGAATAAGGCTATTTACCGGTTTCCACCGTAATACGAGCGTTTTTAAATTGGTCATATCCGACAAAAATAGCGGATTATGGCTTACAATCCCAGCTCATTCATCCTCTTTTGATACTTGCGTGCGTTTACAAGATGTTCGGCGTACGTGGCTGCAAAAGCATGATAACCGGGCTTGTCGAGGCGTGCGCAGAAGTAAATGTAATCCGTTTGTTGCATGTTCAGCACGGCATCGATGGATTTTACCGACGGTGTGCAAATCGGGCCGGGAGGAAGGCCTTTGTATTGATAGGTGTTATAAGGCGAATCAAACTGCGTGTGTCCGTGACGGATACGACGCAGGCCAAAGTCCTGCAATGCAAATTTTACGGTTGGATCAGCCTGCAGCAGCATGCCTTTTTGCAGGCGGTTATAATATACACTGGCGATGGTAGGCTTCTCGTCGGTGGCGTTCGTTTCTTCATCCACGATGGAGGCGAGGGTGACCACTTGCGCGGCTGTCAGGTTTAATGCTTTTGCTTTTTCGCGACGCGCTGGTGTCCAGAAGTCTTTGTACGCATCGGCCAGCTTTTCGAAGGCTTTGGTGGCGGAAGTATTCCAGTAAAACTCGTAAGTATCCGGCATTACTGCGGCCATAGCGGTATTGGGGTTCAGGTTGAACTGGCGAAGATATACTTCATCGTTCAGCAGCGCGCGCAGGGCGGTGGAGTCGGCTTCCGGTTTTTGAGACCAGTCGCACGAAATCGTTTTGCGTGCGGAGCTTTTTGATGATGAGTTTAACGGGGGCTTGTCGTCCGGAGCGCAGCATTCGCACCAGTTCAAAATTGCTCATCCCACGGCTGACCTTGTAGCGGCCCGGTTTTACACGCGTTGGATAACCGAGGCGCTGTGCTACCCAATCGAACCCTCCGCGGCTGCGGACGATTTCCTGTTCTTCGAGGCCATCGAGTACGTTTTTGTAGGTGCTGCCGGTGCGCACATAGAAGTATTTATCGTCGCCAAATGCTTTAGTGTTGGGACCAAAGAAACGGTAGCCGAAAAATACGAGCAGGCCGGCCAACAGGCATACTGCTATGACGATGGAGCGTCTGATCCAGGGTGAGCGTTGTTTTTTGTCTTGTTTCTTAGCCATAAACCTTGGGGGATGTTACGCAAAAAAACCTCGCACTTAACGGCGAGGTCTTTTAATTTCTTATAGTGAAATCTTACTTTATTATTTGCCGGAATCCGGAGTTGCAGCGGGAGCCTGATTAGTAGCAGGAGCCGGAGCAGGTGTGCCGAAAGGTTGACCAGCAGGAGCAGCCGCGCCAGCTTTACCTTCATTTCTTTCGAGCGCAGAACCGGGAGTTTGTGAAGCACCGGTACCGATAAACATAGAAGAAGTGAGGCATAATACAGCGATCACTGCTGCGAGAATCCAGTACCTTTTTCGAGCACATCGGTAGTCTGACGTACGCCGATAACCTGGTTGCCGAAACCGCCAAAAGAGCCGGACAGGCCGCCGCCTTTAGGATTTTGGATCAGTACGAAGAAACCTAACAGCACACAGGCGAGTACGATCAATATACCAAAGAAAATTAACATGTTAGTCGTTATTTATTATTTATTGTTGTCGGTTTGTAATTGTAAATCCTTGATCTTTTGCGCAAAATAAGCGTTTTTACCGGGATTAAGCAAACTTAATTTTTGGTAAATAGAAATCGCTTTCTGGTACTGGTGCTGGCGTACCCAGATTTCGGCCAGGGTTTCTGAAACGATGTCGTCATTAAACGTAATGGACTCGATCGCCATTTTTTCCACGGCTTCGGATACTTCCGGTTCCTCGTCTTCGTACAGGCGGTGAAGTTGCTGGTGGTACCAGTCTCTCTGTGATTTAGACGAAAAACTGTCTTTCATCTGGCGCAGCCAGTCTGTAAAGCTTTTCATTTCTGCTTCTCCTTTATCACTGATGTGATCAGCTCTTTCCGGTTCTTTGATGCGTTTATAAGCGAAATAGTCTTCGGTATACAGCGGCTGGAAGGTGAGGGTATCGGTTTCATCCGCCGATATTTCGAGCGGGAAGATCTTGATCGGACCTTCGTCTTCAGCCGCTACGATTTCGCTGAACTCTTCCGCTGCCGCAGCTTCCATCAACGCTTCCGTATTGCTGGTGTCTTCGATGGTTTCGCCGGGCTGGTCGAGGGTGGTATTGTAGATGGCTGTTTCCGGGAGCGATTCGGTTTCGCTGTCTACAATGTTATTGAATTTTTCCGCTGCTGCAGCTTCTATTAATGCTTCGGTATTGCTCGTGTCTTCGATAGTTTCACCCGGCTCGTCGAGCGTGGTATTGTAGAAGGCAGGAGGTGTTTCGGACAGTGGTTCTTCGTGGAAGAATGGTGCTTCGTTAATTTCCGCCTGTGTACTGATAGCTTCCGCTGCTTCTACAGTCGCTACTGCATTTTCTTCTGCGTCTGCTAAAGTATTAAATTGTTCAATCGCTGCTACTTCTACAGCTTCTGCGGCTTCTATAGTTGCTATTGCATTTTCTTCTGCTTCTGCTAAGGTATTGAATTGCTCAATAGCTGCTACTTCGACAGCTTCCGCCGCTTCCACAGTGGCCAGTGCATTTTCTTCCGCTTCTGCTAAGGTGTTGAATTGCTCAATGGCTTCTATTTCGACAGCTTCCGCCGCTTCCACAGTGGCCAGCGCATTTTCTTCCGCTTCTGCGAGGGTGTTGAATTGGTCAATGGCTTCTATTTCGACAGCTTCCGCCGCTTCTACAGTCGCCAGTGCATTTTCTTCTGCTTCTGCGAGGGTGTTGAATTGTTCAATGGCTTCTATTTCGACAGCTTCTGCCGCTTCCACAGTGGCCAGCGCATTTTCTTCCGCTTCTGCTAAGGTGTTGAATTGCTCAACGGCTTCTATTTCGACAGCTTCTGCCGCTTCCACAGTCGCCAGTGCATTTTCTTCTGCCTCTGCTAAAGTATTAAATTGTTCGATGGCTTCTGTTTCGACAGCTTCCGCCGCTTCCACAGTCGCCAGTGCATTTTCTTCCGCTTCTGCGAGCGTATTGAATTTATCAGCCGCATCTTCCTCAATGGCAGTCGCGGAGGCAATAGTAGCCAGTGCATTGTCTTCCATTTCGGCGAGGTCGGTGATAACGGCAACGGGCGGTTGTTCTTCTATCAACTGCTCGTAACGCGCAGCCGCCATATTCTCAGTATCGTTCTCGATATTGCTGCTGTCGGCGATCGTTTCGCCGGGTTCGTCAATAACGGTATTATAAATATCGTTTTCGGCTCCTTCTGTTGACGCGCCATAATATGCAGCCTGGTATTGGGCAGACTGGTCCTCTACATCCGCCTCCGTGTAAACGATAGGCTCAGCAGGGGAGGCGTCTCTGTTAAGGTAGGTGTTGAATTCAATCCATAATATTGACTTGCCAGCTGTACCGCGTCCCTGTCTTCCTGTACGGTTTCTTCTACGGCCGTAGCAGGAGTAGTAGCGGCGGCTCCCGACATATCATTTTCCCGGAGGAACTGGTGCAGATGATGAGGCGTGCCACTATACAGCTGCGCGTTTTCATCGTGGCGTCTGCCATATTATGTTCTGCCGCAAATTTCTTCTGCGCGAGCAAGAGCCTTGCCGCGGCAAAATAGGGATACTGGGCAACCAACCTTTCAAGTTCTGCCTGGTCGACGTGTTGAAGGTCCGGTTGGTGGAAAATATGGTTTATGATCCTGTTTGCGGTCATAGGTCTAAAATATGAAAATAAAGCTTACCAGTTTGCAAATGCCCTATTGAAAATGTCGTCCACCAGCTGTGGCGTAATGCTCTCTATCAAACTTGATTCCACTTCCTGCAAGGTTTGGTTGGCGTTAAAGTCCTGCGAACGCGAAAACGACTGCGTAAAGCCTTTTTGTCGCCCACCCGGCTAATGAAAGTAATGTTCACCGTAATGGTCAAACGCGCAGACGCGGGCCTGTCTACCTGCGTTACCGCCGCATTGGATACGGAATAACCGGTGATGTTGCCTTTAAACTCGTAACTGGCGTTTGCCTCGTTGGTTTGCTTCAACCTCGTTTGTGATAAGATCTTGGTCCGCAGCTTGTCGGTTATTTTCTGGCTGAGGGTAGGGTTGTTTTGTGGAGCCCTGTTCTCAATAAAGCGCACATTTACCGTGGTGGCGTCCGGGTGGATGCTGGCGCCGCTGGCTGAGTACTTAATGGTGCAGCCCCGAGCATCATCATCAGGCAAATGCCGCTTACTAACTGAAATATCCTGGCCATAGGTTGCTCAAATATAGTATGAAAATTTTTAAATTGTCAATTCCTTTTTATCAATCGTTAATATTATATTCTTTCAGTTTTCGGTACAATGTACGTTCCGAAATGCCGAGCTCTAGCGCCGCATCCTTCCTTTTCTTTTTATGTTTGCGCAGTGCCTTGATGATCAGCTCTTTTTCTTTGTCCGCGATTGCCGGGGTTTCTTCCACCACTTCATGATGATCGATTTTGTCGTCGTGCAGTAAAATAGGCTGCGGACCGCCCAATGAAGGACCAACTTTAGGTTGCTCCATCGGCGTGTAGTCGTGCAATACCGGCGAGTCCTGGAAGGAGGGGAGTGCGCGATATTAGGGTTCTGCAGCATATCGAAGAACATCTTCTTCAGCTCTGTCACATCTTTCTTCATATCGAAGAAAAGTTTGTAAAGAATTTCGCGCTCATTAGCAAAATCGCCACCCTGCGTAGCGTTGGGACCAGCAGAGGCCAGCACAGGCAGCCTGTTCACGGATACCGGCTCGGGCAAAAACTGGCGCAGTGCCGTCGCGGTTACATGCTTGTCCTGCGACAATACAGATATCTGCTCCGCCATATTTTTAAGCTCGCGCACATTACCCCGCCAGGGATAGTTTACCAGCAGATTGCGGGCTTCATCGTCCAGCTGTACGGACGTAGTTTTATAACGCTCCGCGAAATCCACCGCAAACTTGCGGAACAGCAGAGGAATGTCTTCCTTGCGGTCGCGCAGTGCGGGAACACGGATGGGTACCGTATTTAAACGATAATAAAGATCTTCGCGGAACTTGCCGTTCTGCGTGCTTTCCAGCAGGTCGCGGTTAGTCGCAGCTACAACACGCACATCGGTCTTTTGTACTTTGGAGGAACCTACGCGGATAAACTCGCCGGTTTCCAGTACGCGTAACAGGCGGGCCTGGGTGCCGAGTGGCATTTCACCGATTTCGTCCAGAAGATGGTGCCGCCGTTTACCGTTTCAAAATAACCTTTGCGACTGTCTACCGCGCCGGTAAACGAGCCTTTTTCGTGCCCGAACAGCTCGGAATCGATGGTGCCTTCGGGGATGGCGCCACAGTTCACAGCGATGAACGGATTATGTTTTCTTGCGCTGAGCGCGTGGATGATCTGGGAAAAACTTCTTTACCAACCCCGCTTTCTCCGTTGATCAATACCGTCAGGTCTGTGTTCGCAACCTGCGCAGCTACCTGTAAAGCGTAGTTGAGCGCCTGCGAATTACCGATGATACCGAACCGGTTTTTAATGCTTTGAATATTATCCATTGTGTTAACAATTCCAGGCTGTTTGCCTGCGGTTATGGTTACTTGGTTCTATCGGACGTTGTCCTTAGCTGACAGCCGTGCCCAGCAGGGTGCCTGCCGTACAGCTGTGACTTTTACGATCACGTAGTCGCCTTTCTTGTAATTTTCTTTCGGGAATACTACCACCTTATTCTGATCGGTGCGTCCATAAAGCTCGTCTTCCGATTTTTTGGACGTGCCTTCTACCAGGATCTTCAACGTTTTGCCCACATCTTTCTGCATGCCTAACAGGCTATGCTGGCGGTGCAGGGCAATGATTTCGTTCAGGCGGCGTTTCTTCACGTCTTCCGGAATATCATCCGTGTATCGGCGCGCTGCCAGGGTGCCGGGGCGCTCAGAGTAAGCGAACATGTAAGCCAGTTCATACTTAGCGTAATCCATCATGGCCAGTGTATCCTGGTGATCTTCTTCCGTTTCGGTACAGAAGCCGGTGATCACGTCGGTCGACAGGGCACAATCGGGCAGTATTTCTTTGATTCGCGCTACCTTTTTCATATACCACTCGCGGGTATAAGTGCGGTTCATCAGCTGCAACACGCGTGTGCTGCCGCTTTGCACCGGCAGGTGAATGTATTTGCAGATGTTTTCGTACTTCGCCATGGTGAACAATACCTCGTCCGTAATGTCTTTCGGATGCGAAGTGGAGAAACGCACACGCAGTAACGGGCTGATAAGGGCCACGCGCTCCGGGAGCAGCGCGAATGTTACCGTTTCGGTGTTGTCGGGGCTCGTCCAATAATAGGAGTCCACGTTCTGGCCCAGCAGCGTTACTTCGCGGTAGCCGCGCTCAAACAGGTCGGTGGCTTCGGCTACAACAGAGTAAGCGTCGCGGCTGCGTTCGCGGCCGCGGGTGAACGGTACTACGCAGAAAGAGCACATATTATTACAACCGCGCATGATGGATACAAAGGCCGTAACGCCGTTGCTGTCCAGTCGCACGGGACTGATGTCTGCATAGGTTTCTTCCCGGCTAAGCAGCACATTTACCGCTTTCTGGCCGGTTTCCGCTTCTTCAATCAATCCTGGCAATGTACGGTAGGCATCGGGACCAATCACCAGGTCGACCAGCTTTTCCTCTTCCAGGAATTTCGTTTTAAGCCTTTCCGCCATGCAGCCCAGCACACCTACGAGCAGGCCGGGGTTGGCTTCCTTGATACGGCGGAATTCACCGAGACGTTTACGTACCGTTTGCTCCGCTTTTTCGCGTATAGAGCAGGTATTGAGCAGCACCAGGTCAGCTTCTTCATAATTGCGGGTTGCGCCAAAGCCCTCTTTTTCAAGGATGGAAGCAACAATTTCGCTATCGTTGAAGTTCATCTGGCAGCCGTAGCTTTCTATATAGAATTTCTTAGCGTATGTAGTTGTGTCCGTTGCGGCGGGAGCGTAAGCCTCGCCCTGGCGGGATTCGTCATGTGTTTTAGGGACCAGTTCCAGCATTTCCGATCAAAATTTAAGACAGCAAAAATACGCAATAAATTGAGAAATGACAGATTGGCAGCCGTGGATTTGATTGAATTGCAGGATTTAACGCTTTTTTATATCAGTTTACCAGGAGGAAATTCCTGTTTATCTCACGTTGTTATTGGTTATCAATTGTTTGTAGCCATCCTTTCTATCAACATGGCGTTTATCGTTCAAACATCGGTAGAGCCCAGCAGTACTGGCAATGCTGCTATCTTTAAAATATGCATCCTGGTGCGTATCTTTTAGAAAATTCACTTTATGCGCGCCATCTCCCTTATCTTAAAAGCCGGGTTGATTGCGGGGCTCCCGGATATCCTTGCTGCCCTGCTCGTATACGGTGTGCTACTATCCAGAGCGCCGCTGCGCGCTATTTTGCAGTCCGTCGCCAGCGGCGTTTACGGTAGCAAGGCTTTCGCCGGCGGATGGAACATGGCGATGCAGGGATTACTATTCCATTTCCTGATTGCGGTAGCCTGGGCGGGGATATTTTATCTGCTTATTCAGCTGATACCGGTGTTGCGCCGGCAATGGGTGGTAGCGGGCGTATTGTTTGGCATCTTAATATGGCTTGTGATGAACTTTTTAATTTTGCCGGCGTCGCAGGTAATACAAAGTCCTGTTACTGTTCAAGGGGCGGTCGTGGGTATGTTGATCCCGGTGGTTTGTGTAGGTATACCTGTTGCTGCTACGATGCGCGGGGCGTAAAGTTATATAGCAGTTAACGTGTATGTTTGACGCCTTTTTCTGTCGGGCCTTTTAGCGTATTAACAGCTTATTCCTCAATGGCAGAGCAGTCTTTTTTATTGTGAATAAAAACTTTTTCATGCGTGTGCGTTCAATGAAATATCCTATTATCTTTGTTGGATATCATGTTATTGTAACCCGTATAATGTCCCTATATGATACGAAGTGTATTTGTTAGCCTATTACTAATAGGTGGTATGGCCACCCGTTGCGTCGCCCAGGATAGTACCCTGGCTGCACTGCAACAAGTTCCCGGAAAATATTTGTCGGAAGTAAAAGGAAAATCGAAAAAGTTCGAAAAGAAACTGACGTCCCGTACAGACAAGGCCCTGAGCCGTTTTCAGAAGCAGGAGGAAAAGATGCAACGCAAGCTGGCAAAAATCGATTCTGTCGCCGCAAAAAATATATTTACCCGTTCCATCGACTCCCTCGGCGCACTTAAAGCTAATCTCCGCGGCAAAACCGCCAAGTATGAAAAGGCGCTCAACGGGCAGTACAACGGTTATCTCGACACGCTTACCAATTCCCTTTCCTTCCTGAAAGATTCAAAAGAGTTCTTGGGGAAATCGAAAGAGATGAAGGACAAGTTAAACAGCTCCCTGCAAAGTGTAAAGGAGCTGCAATCGAAACTGCAATACGCTGAGCAGGTGAAGGCCTACATTCGTGAAAGACGCCAGCTGCTTAAAAGCCAGTTGTCGCAGTACACGGCCTTTTCCAAAGACCTGCAGAAGTTAAACAAGGAGGCATATTACTATGCACAGCAGATCCGCGAGTACAAAGAGGTATTCAAAGACCGCAAAAAAGCCGAGGCAAAAGCATTGGCCCTGCTGCAGAAAACAAAGGCCTTCAACAATTTTATGGAAAAGAATTCGCAGCTCGCAAGCCTCTTTAACTTCAATCGCATGGGCGGTGGCAGCGGCATGAGCAGCGCCGACCTGGAGCAAAGTCTGGCCGGATTGCAAACCCGTACGCAGGTGGAGCAGCTGATCCAGCAACGTATGGGTGGCGGCGGACCTAACGCCAACGCAGCTGTGAGTCAACAGATGGAGGCGGCGCGCTCACAGTTCAACGAGCTGAAAAAGAATTTCCCCGATGCAGATAACGCCGCAGAAATGCCTGACTTTAAGCCAAATGAAATGAAGACGAAAAGTTTTCTGCAACGGTTGGAGTTTGGTGGTAATGTGCAGTTTCAACGTTCAAGCAAATACTTTCCCACTACGAGCGATATCGCCGGCCAGGTGGCATACAAGTTCCACAAGAACGGCAGCGCCGGTATGGGCGTGGCCTACAAAGTGGGCATGGGCACCGGTTGGGACAATATTGCCATATCCCACCAGGGCGTAGGTTTCCGGTCGTTCGTCGATTGGAAACTGAAGGGAACCTTCTTTATGAATGGTGGATATGAACAGAACTACAACGTGCCATTCGGTAATTTCAACGACCTTAAAAACGCCGATACCTGGACGGGAAGTGGGCTGATCGGCATCAGTAAAAAATATAAGATCAGCAGCAAGATGAAAGGTACGGCGGTATTGCTATACGATTTTCTTGCCAACACCCACGTGCCGCGGACAGACCCTATTAAGTTCCGGCTGGGATATAATTTTTAGGTAAAAACATATAGACACTTATACCATGAAAAAGACGCTGTTAATCTTCGGCGTGGCGCTCGCGTCGTCGGGTGCTGTAAATGCGCAATCCAATAATCCTATTTACTTCTGGGGCCCCGGTTTAACGGGCTACCCGCTGCAGCTGGGTGCTATCACAGCGGAAAATAGCACATCTTCCGGCCTTACCATTGAGGGCCCGCAGGACGGTGCCGGCGCTAAACTCCCCTTACGTTTGAGCTGGCGTGGCGGTGGCATGCCGGGATTGTTTATCGGTGGCAATAGCCGTGTCGGTATGGGAACCGAGAATCCTGGTGTGCGTTTGCACCTGGTCGGGGAAGGGGGATTACTATCGGAAAATGGACCATTGAATGCGCGCACTGCTTCCGGTGCGCCTGATCCAAACATTGATAACCCGCTTACAAGTATAATCGGTTATAACGGCCTGATGTCGAACGACGGTAGTTATTACTACTGGCGTGCTTTCTGGGGACATTCCGTCGATTTAAGGGCGGGTGGTATCCGGGACGGACAGCGGAACAACTTCCGGATCCGCCGGTTTGATGGAGGAACGAGTTGGACGGATTTATTTCGTGTTGAAGAGAATGGTAATGTAGGCATTGGTACTAGTGCTACTAGTGACTATAAACTTGCAGTGAACGGAACGATTGGCGCGAAGAAGGTTAAAGTAACTGTTACCGGGTGGCCCGATTACGTATTTGAACCGGGTTATCAATTACCCGCTATTCCTCAGTTGGAGGCTTTTATTAAACAAGATAAACACCTGCCGGGAATTCCCACTGCTGCGGAAATAGAGGAGAATGGAGTAGATGTTGGCGAGATGAATAAAAAATTGTTACAAAAAGTAGAGGAGTTAACCCTGTACCTCATCGAGGAAAATAAACAGTTGCAGGCGCAACAGGTTACTATTAAAAGCCAGCAGGAAAGAATTGCCGCGTTGGAGAAAAAAATAAATCAATAATAAGCATGAAAAAGATATTATTTACGTTCGGTGCATTGGTCGCTTTGAAGTCGGGAATTTTTGCCCAAAATTCACCGCTGACTATTATGGTAGCGGATTGAGTGGATCTGGGTTACAACTGGGTGCCATTTATGCGGATAATGGTGCGAGTGCGGTAGGAATGTTGATCGAAGCACCTTTGAATGCCAGCAATGTCAAACTTCCACTTTCCTTTGGTTGGAGAGGTGATGCAACGCCCTGGATGGTGCTCGCCGCAAATGGAAACCTCGGTATCGGTAAAACAGATCCAATTAATAAATTATCGCTATGGGAAGCAAATCCGGCGAAGTGGCAGCTGTTGGAGTTGAATCATTCAAGTATTTCGAATTCGCAATTTATTGTCGGGAACATTAACGATACTTACCCGGTAATTAACCAGCGTAATAGTAATATCATTGAGAGCTATAATGATCTGCATATCAGCGCTGCCAATGCTGGTTCCCGGCTTTTTTGAAACCGGCCGTGTCGGTGCTCAGTCGCCGATCCGCATGACGATCGATAACGCTGGCCGTGTGGGTATTGGAACTACCACGCCAACATTGCCATTAGAGGTGGCTGGTGCCGCAGCCATACAACAGACACTGACGATAAAATCGAATAACGTTAACTCTGCTGAGATTCTTATGTATAAAGAATCTGGTGGCAGCTATTATAGTTTGGTAGCAAACTCCGGCGGATTCGGAATTTATAACGCGGAGGCTCCTGGTTACGCATGGTTTGCATCGCCACAGAACAATATCGGGATTGGGACTACAACGCCCGGAGAATACAAACTGGCCGTGAACGGAAAAGTAAAGGCGCAATCTATTAAAGTAACGATGACCGGCTGGCCTGACTATGTATTTGCGTCTGATTATTACTTGCCCTCCATTCGTGAACTGGAAGCATTCGTCAATGCAAATAAACACCTGCCGGATGTACCGAATGCACGCGAAGTGGAAAAGGAGGGGATTGATCTCGGCGACATGAATAAAAAACTTCTCCAAAAAATCGAAGAACTCACCCTTTACCTGATCGATCAACATAAAAAGATTGAAACACTACAGGCAGAAGTTGAGATGCTTAAGAAAAACAAATAACCATGAAAAAGCTTTCCCTATCCTTTTTATTGCTGACCACCGGCATGGCCGCGTACGCACAGACGTACAATGCCGGATCTGTCATGCAGCAACGCGGTACCTTGTACAGTACTTCAATCAATGATGCGACCGAAAATGGGTTCTATTCCATTCTCTATCAAAATGAACACATTTCGTCCCTGTTAACTTTTAACCCGGGCGGATCCACCGGCGCTTTTCAGATGGAAGCCATGTACTGGGGGCAGCTACGCTTCCGCAACAGGGTCGATAATGATGTAAACGCCCGGACGGCATGGCGCGATATATGGCATTCCGGTAATTTTACACCTGGCAACTACCTTAGCGCTATTCCTAACGTTGATATTAATGACGCCGCCGGCGCCGCGCGTTTCATTTTCTCTCATGGCGCCAGTGCTCCCAGTACCACGTACATCCGCGGCTACGGTGATCGTCCCGTAGTGTTTCGTAAAGGTGATAATACAGATGTGGTAATTATCGGGGGAACCGGTAATGTGGGCATAGGCGCAGAACCGCATGCCACGCACAAACTCGCCGTAGCCGGCTCCCTGATCGCGACTAAAATAAAAGTCAGCAACCAACCCTGGGCCGACTTCGTATTCGCTAAAAACTACGAACTGCCTTGCATTGCAGAAGTTGAAGCTTATATCAAGGCGCATCAACACCTGCCGGGTATTCCTTCCGAAGCGGAAGTGCAGGAACAAGGCATAGATGTGGGCGATATGAATGCAAGGTTGCTGCAGAAGATCGAAGAACAGATGTTGTATATCATCCAACTTAAAAAGGAAATAGACGAACTGAAACTAAAAGTTAAATAGGAAGTCCCCGGTCACCCAGACCGGGGATTTTTTCTTCGTCGACACAATACCCCCACTCATCGGCATAATCACCCTTTGTATTTTCTAAAGCAACGAACTTAGCCGGCAGCTCGTTAGCATATACAGAAAATCAAAATTTACGCAGATGTCAAAGCTATCCACAGCAGCAGTGATCATAATAGCCAGCGGCTTCCTTTTCACCGCGTGTAAGAAAGATAAAAGTTCCGGCAGTGAAAAAGCCAATACCAGCGCAAGCAGCGGAACCGCCCTCTCCAGCGAGGACTCCCTGAAATATCTCATGTACCACACCATGCAAACCACCTACGTGAAAGGCGGTCGCGATAAGTCTACTTCGCTGCCCACTTATTACTGGTATAGCCAGGTGCCGTCCATCGACCCACTGAGCAGCAGTTACGCGAATGCAGACGTGCTTCTCGCCAGGATGGCGTCCTACCCGAAAGATGCTTCGGGTAATTCGTTGGACCGCTATTCGTTTCTCGATCGTACCGGCGCGCTCTCCAGCGCCTTGCAGGACGGGATCTCCGAATTTGGACAAAAGATCAGCGCGACCGGGGACTATGGGATGGAGGTAAGCTATGCTTCCGATGGCACTAAAACCTATCTGTACGTATTATACGCCGATAAAAATGCGCCGGCCTATACCCAGGGCGGTCTTACGCGGGGCGACGAAATTACCGCCATTAATGGCGATACAAATATCGCCTACGATGGCGCCAATGGTACGAACACCGCGAAGGTGATCAACGCCATCTATAGTTCCACATCCGTTACGCTGAAGGTGACCAAGGCGAACGGCACTTCGCAGACCGTTACGCTGAATGCCGCTTCCTACAACATCAACCCGGTATTGTTCGATACGGTGTTTACGGTGAACAGCCAGAAGGTGGGCTACTTCGTATTTTATACCTTCCCGAGTACCTACAATTCTTCCGGCGTAGCCACCACTACCAAAACGGTATTGGACGCGCTATTCACGAAATTCCAATCGCAGGGTATTAACAACCTGATCGTGGATTTGCGCTATAATGGCGGCGGCTCCGTTACCACGGCCGAATACCTCGACAGTGTAATAGCCCCGGCCACCGCGCAAAAAAAGGTAATGTACTATTATAAATACAACGACAAACTCACCGCCAACCTCAATAATACAGGACTTGCTTCCTCTGTGTTGTTTCCGTCTACTACGGGTGGTTTGGGACTGAATAACGTGTTTTTCATTACCAGTAAAAGCACGGCATCGGCAAGTGAGTTAACGCTCAATAACCTGAAACCCTATATGAACGTCAAAACCGTTGGAGACACTACCTATGGAAAGCCCGTGGGTTTTATCACGTTCACGATTTCGAATTACGACAGTACGGGTAAAGAAAATTACCTGGCAGACCTGTACGCGATCAACTTCGCTACCGAAAACGCGAATCATGTGGGGGCGTATTATTCGGGAATTGCGCCTGACCAGGCAGCGTCCGACTATATTAATGTGCCTTGGGGGTATGCAGATCATGACGATCATCTGTCCCAGATATTCTCCTATTTAAAAAACGGCGCTTTCTCGCGAACTGCGGCTTCGGCGAGGGTGGCCACTACAGGTAATACCTTGCGAAGCGCGGTAAAAGCATCTATTGCGTCGCCCAAATTCAATGGCATGGTGGATTTCAGGCTTGGTAAAAAGGTGAGGTGACAATCGATAGGCAGGCAGGTTTACCACACCTTTCCCGTAAAGGTGTGGTATTTTCTTTTGGAGACCAACTGCAGTGCTATCTTCAACCCCGGTTGTGTCACACCCTTCAACGGCATTGCATACCTTTGCTCCAGCCATGACAGATTTTTCCAAGTTATTAAACGGTCACCCGGAGTTGCAACGCAAGTCCATTATTGGTTTAGGCGATGCGCGTGTCACCGAAGCGATTCCGTTTCTGAAAGAAGTGTTGCTCACGCAAACCGGGCGCCTGCGCGATGCTGCGGCCCTCAGTTTGTCCGAAATGGGCGTGCAGGAAGCGGTACCGCTCATTATGGGCCTGGTGCTGCATCCCGACAATGAAACGAACCGGGGCAGTCTCCTGTTCGCCCTCTGGAAGCTCGATTGCGAGGAATACTTCCGAGAATTTGTTACCATTATTTGTTACGGTAATTACGAAAGCCGGCATAACGCGCTGGAGCTGGTGCAACGCCACCGGCATTCGATCAGTGCCGATACGCGTCGGGCGGCGCTGGCTACCTTGCAGGGCAAACGGATCGTAGCCGGATTGCAGGACGATTCCGAAAAAGAGGTGGCTTTTATTGAGTATGTGGAAAGCCTGCTGACGGTCGGGTAGGAGATCTGTCGTTCAAGTGTGCGACGCAACGGCTGGCTGGTAGCGGTTTGCAGTTCAGGTAAAAAGTTTGGCATTCTGTTTGAATATAAAGGCTAAACAACCTCTATGAAACGATTTCTCCTTTTACCGTTGCTTGCGCTGGGCATGTTCTTATCTTCCTGTACCAAGGAGGAAGTGGTAGTTCCGAACCGTACGATTGTTGTGACTATTCCCGCGAATGGCTGGAAGTACGATAATGCTACCCAGACGTATTATTACGATATCGATATGCCGGAAATAGACGATTATACGAACCAGGTGAACGCTATTGTAGTGGCTATCACCGGTGACGGAGAGATTTATGAGGCTATCCCGGATGTATACGATGGTTATTCGTACACATATACTTATCAGCGCGGCGCCCTGGTAATCGAGGTACAGGGCGCGGATGGTAGCACGGTTAGTCCGTCTGGCAAACCGATTACCGTTAAAATCACGATCATCGAGTCCCGTACATAAGATAATTATACACCTACTCGGTTATCCGGGCGGCCCTTGCGGTTGGCCCGGATATTTTTTTAAGTAAGAAGGGCAGCCCGTATGTGACTGCCCTTCCTGTTTAATTTAATGATTGCCTGAACTCCTTCGGTGTGATGTTCGTTTTGCGTTTAAACAATTTATTGAATGATTGAGGATGCTCAAAGCCAAGTTGGTAAGCAATTTCAGCGACCGATAAATTACTTCCGCCCAATATCTCTTTCGCTTTTTCAATCAATTTATTGTGAATGTGCTGCTGCGTGTTCTGGCCGGTATGCGCGCGCAACATGTCGCTCAGGTAATCAGCCGAAACATGCAGTTTATCCGCGATGTCCTTTACGGTTGGCAGCCCCGGATTGTTCGAAAAATGTTCGTCCAGTTCCTGCTCCAGTTGCGATAACAGGTCAGAGCCGGCCGTTTTGCGCGTAAGGAATTGACGGTGGTAATAACGATCGGAATAATGCAATAGCAGTTCTATTTGTGATATCATCACGTTCTGGCTGAACCCGTCGATATTTGCACGGTATTCCTGCTCAATGTTCGCGAGGATGTTTTCGATCACGCCTTCCTCTTTTTAGAAAGACAAAGCGCCTCGTTCACTGCGTAGGAAAAGAACCTGTATTTCTTTATATTGGCCGCCAGCGGAGAGTTGTGGAAAAGATCTGGGTGCACCATCAGCATCACACCGTCGCAGGGACGATCGTCCGGCCGTTCTTCGTAATACACCTGTCCAGGCGACATAAAAGACATTACCCCTTCGTCGAAGTCGTAATAACTTTGCCCGTAGCGGATTTTTCCCTTAAAGTCTTTCTTAACGGCGATGATATAGAAGTTCGGAACATACCCGTTTTTAAAATCTTCGGGCGCGTACCTGAGATCTTTGAAGTGCAGTACGCTGATTAGCGGATGTTCCGGCGGCGGCAGCTGGCTCAGGCGGTGCAGATCGCTGATCGTCCGTATCGCGACGGGCTCCTTATTTATCTTTTTCACAGAACTGCTTTTGATAAAGTTACGGAATTAAGCGTTCACCATGGACATGCCCGTGGCATCGTAACGGTCGCCGGTAACACCCGCCGGTACTACGGCTTCCAGGGCAGCTATTTCTGCAGCAGTGAGTGTTATGGACGCTGCGGCGATGTTTTGCTCCACATACTTTACACGTTTGGTGCCGGGGATAGGCAGGTGGCCTTTATTCACCACCCAGGCGATGGCCAGTTGCGATGGTGTAATGCCTTTTTCTGCTGCCATTTTCTGAATCAGGTCCACCAGCTCCGTGGTTTTATTAAACTGTTCGCCTTGGAAGCGGGGAATAGACCTGCGGAAATCGTCGGCCGCAAAGTCATCCGGGCTTTTAATTTCTCCGGTAATAAAACCTCTGCCTAGCGGGGAATAAGCCACCAGGCCAATGCCCAGCTCTTCGAGAACCGGCAGGATGCCGTCTGTTTCCACGCTTCTTTCGAACAGGGAGTATTCTGTTTGCAGCGCGCTGATCGGATGTACCGCGTGTGCTTTGCGCAGCGTATTGGCCGATACCTCTGAGAGGCCGATGTAGCGTACTTTACCGGATTTTACGAGCTCGCTCATGGCGCCAACTGTTTCTTCGATAGGCGTGTTGGCGTCCGGCGGTGAAGGTAATACAGGTCGATGTAGTCGGTACCCAGGTTTTTCAGGGAGCGTTCGAGCGCTTTCTTTACATAATCTTTCCGGCCATTGATTTTCCAGGTCAATTGCCCGTTATCGTCGATTTCAAACCCGAATTTGGTGGCGATAATGTATTGATCGCGGTTGCCTTTAATGGCTTTGGCGATAAGCCGTTCATTCAGCAGGGGCCCGTAAAGGTCGGCGGTATCCGGGAAGTTGCCGCCGAGTTCCAGCGAGCGGTGAATGGTGTTGATAGATTCCGTTTCGTCCGCCTTACCGTAAATATCTGCACCGGCGATGGTGCTCATACCCATACAGCCGAGCCCGATGTTGGGTACTGTAAGGCCCTGGTTTGCCGAGTTTTACATGTTTAATGCTCATAATCTTTGTATTTGTAGGACAAAGGTAGCAGGGAATGATCTGACGAAATTATCCAAAACAGGGTAAAATGTAGCCAAAACCGGCGGGCAGAACTTTCAAATTTTTTTGTTGATGAGATACTTAATACGCGTAAATAAGCCATGTTTCGGTGTGTAACGTACACGAATAAACGTTGTGAAAATATTTTTCTGCGTTGAGATTTATTCTATCATTGCAGTACAATTTTGTTGACCTGTCTTCAAATAAATTTCTAAACAATTCTGCTTAAACGAGAATTTCTTCAGGGGCTTTGCATCCCGGGAAGCGAAGCTTTTATTGCTTAAGATGAAGTATCCATTGTACTAACTTAAAACCTTAACAAATGAAAAACTTACCATTAAACGGAATGGGCGTTCAGGAAATGAGCGTGGGGAGATGATGAACTGTGGTGGTGGTGGACTGTGTTCCAGACCTGGGTGCTGACCCAGATGGTCAATCTCACCATAGAACACTATCGGGATATCTATGAAAGCGCGGAGGCCACAAAACGCATGTTTGCAGACCATCCTGAAATTTTTGTAAAATAACCACAGCTGGCCGGGGAAGTTGTGCTTCCCCGGTTGCTATAACGTTTCGCTATGCATCGGTATCGCCACAAGGCTGTTTTATTTTTGATTTTGTGGGGGATGGTTTGTGTGATAATCACGTATGCGTACGGATTAGTGATATGGGCAATTGAAGCGCTGTTTCATGTTGAAATAGATCAAAGCGGTGGCACGTTCGGGAGTAAGTTTTCCTGTTTTTTTGCCACCTGCATTGCTGCTCCTTTAATCGAAACATGCCTGTTCCAGAAAATACCATACGATGCTTTTGCCAGGCGTAAGTGGCAGAACAATTGGCTGGTGGTGTGTGCTGCTTTCGTGTTTGGATTAGGGCATGCTTACAATGTGGCTTACATCATCATTACCACTATCAAAGGAGTGGTGTTGATATATGCATATATCACCTGGAAAGGTATACGAGTCGATAAGTTCTGGATGGTTGCTTTTATCCACGCATTTAATAACATTTTCTTCTTCCTGTTACAGTTGATATTCGAATAGATTGGGTAAATTCATTGCTTTAAATCTTTATCTATGAAAAGAAATGTTTTAACCCTTGTTAGCCTGTTTTGTTGTTCTCTTACTTATGCGCAGACAACAACCAATCGCCTGATTGTAAACGGCGCCACAGACGATAATGTTTCCGCAATTGTGACGAATGGTGGAATAAAGCTTACGCAAAATACGACTTCGGGTTTTAAAGCTGCAAGTCTCGGATTTGATGATCTGTATGGAGGCCGTGGCATTTTTTCGATCGATGCGGTAGACGGAAATTTTGTAGGATTGGATTACTTCTATATCGAAACGCACAAGAATATGTCGCTCGGTACGCGTTTTATTAATCCTTACGCCGGGCCGCTCCGTTTCGCGACGAATGACCAGGACCGGATGAGCATTAGTTCAACAGGTTCGGTAGCTATCGGTGGGGCGCCCATTACTGATTATAAGTTCAAGACTTATGGGCGCATCTGGGGCGAAGGTGTCACCACCAGCTCTGCTTCATTGCCACAGTTTTTCCTGAATGGTCCGCATACTACCTCTTTCGAGACTTATTTGGATGGGAACGGCGTATACATGGGGCCTTATTCCAGTAGTCCGCTCGTGTTCGTTAAGAACGCCGGCCAGGAAACAATGCGCATCGCCGCCAACGGAAACGTCGGCATCGGCGAATCCAATCCTGCCGCTAAACTCGCTGTTAAAGGCGATGTACACGCCCAGAAACTCAAAGTCATCAGTAATGCCAATTGGCCGGACTTTGTATTCGAACAGGATTACAAATTGCCCGTGTTAAAAGAAACGGTTGCGTACGCGCAACAACATAAACATTTGCCGGGCGTTCCTTCTGCCGCCGAAATTGCCCGCGATGGCATGGATGTAGGCGAAATGAATCGGCTGCTGTTACAGAAAGTTGAGGAGCTTACTTTGCATCTTTCCCAGTTGCAGGATAAAGTTGAAGCCCGGCAAAAGAACTGGAAGCACTCACGAAATTATAAAAGCAAAACGTCCCGGCGTGATACCGGGACGTTTTTATAACCGTTTGTCGTGATTACTTTTTCTTCTGCGTTGCAGCCTTTTTCGGTGCAGGCTTAAGTGGCGCAGTAGCGGCCGGCGCTGCGGTGTACTCAAACTGGTTGAGCCAGGCCGTTAGTTTCAGCAGCAGCTGGTTATTGGCAAGGTACAACAGCATCAGCGGCAGTATTTTCATCAGGCCGCGTTTGGTCGTGTGGTCGAGGTCCATCAGTGGCAGTACGAAACCGAGTACAGGGAGGCCAACATATACCACGAGCACCGCGTATAACCAATTGCGGGCCGTCACGTTCAGTTTAGCCCTGAAGATAACAAGTTCCGCCACCAGGCAGATCATGAAAATGTAGATGATGTAGCCCCACAGTTGTTTGGCCCATTCGCCAAACATCAGTTGGGAAGTCATATCGCCAAAGCGTTTCCATAAAGGAGCGAGATTAAACAGGTCCGACCGTATCAACGCGCCCATGTCGTATTGTGCCGGCAGGTAATGCTTAATGTAGAGGCTTTGCGGTATCCAGTAAAACAGGAATGCCGCCACCATAAATACACCGGCGAAGATTGCCATCTGTTTGATACCGGCTTTTTGTTTCCAGGCCACGAAGAGGATTGCTGGTACGAGCATGGCCGCGAGCACCAGTGTCTCTGAACGAATGTATACGGCAAATGCCATCAGCAGCGTAGCAACGTAAAAATGCTGTTTATCCTGTCCCCTGAAGTATTCAAAAAGAAAATAGCAGGAGAGGAAAAAGTACACCATGTTGGCATAGTCGAACAAGGCCATAAAAGTATAGCCATACATCTCCGGCGCTGCCATAAAGAAGAATACCAGCGCACCTGCGAGAATAGGGTGTATGGTTTGTTTCAGCAAATTATACAGGAACACTATAAACGATGCAACAATCACGCCCAGCCACCACTGACCAAACGGAAAGCCGGCCATTTTGTAAATCAACTGCAAACAGGTGATAAAAGGCGGTTTAAATTGGTTATTCGTGGATTCGAGGCTGAGGTTAAAGATCGAGTTGATAAAAGTATGCTCACGTACCGCAAACTCCGCAATCGCTTCCGGACCAGACAGGAGGTCACGGGGAGTGGGAGGCAATACATAACTGCGCCAGATGCTGAGAAATACCAGGAAAGCGATTAATCCGACAAACGGCAGTTCATATAACTGCAGGCTAAAGTCACTTTTGCTCAATGCCGGTTTTTCTTTGCTGAGCAGTACTTTGATGTTCAGTAGTAACATCGCTGCAATCAGCGAACCGAAAACGGTGAGGGTAGTGAGCGGTATATACGCCAGTTGCAATAAGAATGGGAGAATAGATGCTACTGCCACACCCAGCAATATGGACAGGGAGCCGTGCATCACGGGTTTCAGTTTCACTTTAAAAAGACTGAGCACACCGTAGCCCGTAAGAAAATGAACAGCAACTAAAAGAATCGCGGTTAGAAGTTGGATCATAAGGTGGCTTTGTAATTTTTATACTCCGCAAGTACGGTGTCAATAGCTGCGCGGGAGGTTAGGGGAACGATCGACAGGTCCAGGTTGCGGCTGATACGAATAAAATATTTTGCATCGTACAGTGCTTTGCTGTCTGTCCACACTGCTTTCATTTTACCGCTGGTGTAGTAATAAAACACAATCGGTTCCGGTACGATCATGTCGATACCATTTTCCCGATAGTAGCTGTTGGGTTCCAGCAGTACTGTTACGTTGGTGTCTTTCGCGAGCGCCTGTACTAACATGTTAGCCAGCACGTATTGTTTGCCGTACCGTATTTCACGCATGCCGTTTTCGGTCAGTTCCGACAGTTTAGTGGCTTTAAATTCCTCGTAGTAATTCATGGGCCGGCCTTTAAACCAGTCGCTTACCAGGGGTAGCTTCAAAATAAGCACCGCCAGCAGCAACGCCGGGATCAGCAGCAGGCGCCGCCTGAGCTTGTTGGGATGGTTGTCTTTCATGCAGTTAAGTACGTTTGCAATAGCAATAGCTGCAAGATATTAAAGTTATTTTGGATTCTATATCAAAAAAAGTGCAAACCAGTTGCCCGGTTTGCACTTTTGAAAAAGAATAGCTATTCTTAGCGGATCGCTACGATCTTCACAGAAGAAGTATCTTCTTTTTCTTTTTTCTTCTTCGTCGTGTCTTTAGGAGTAGTATCTGGTAAGCAGACAAATCATAAGAAATGTTGGTTTCTACAGATTTGCTATTTGCTGCATAAGCAGATGCTACATTGCCTTGGGCGAAAATAAATCCGCCAGCGGCGGCTACGATTGCGAAAGCTTTAAGGTACGTTCTCATGGTTACTTCATTTAAGACTGGTTAAAAAATAATACTTCAGCTAACTCACTGAAAGAATTGTGCTAATAATTCAGCAAAATCTCTATTTATACAGCTGAGCCTGAATAAGTTATTGGTTTTAAGCGTCTTGCGGAAGTGTTAAAAATATGTTAGAGAACGAATTTTCCTAGTTTAAGTAAGTAGCTCAGGATCAATCTATTAAAAACCGGTCTTAAATCCGCTGATCTCGCGTTTCGCTGGCGCCTCTTTAAATAGAATAGTGTACACGATACACTCGCTATTCTGTGACTGTGCTGTAGACACAAGTGTTATTTCTGGGTTGGCATCAAAAAAGGCGTTGATTTTTTCTGAAAGTTCCTCGGCGGTGAGCGCAGAAATGGAATAGCTTCTATATTTCATGACTATAATATATTATAAGGCAATATACCGCAAATCATTGTAACCGAAGCTGAGTAGATGTTTGGAAGTAATATTGAGCGGAAAACGGGACTCGAACCCGCTGCCTTCAGTTTGGGAAACTGATGCTCTACCAGATGAGCTATTTCCGCTGGTGTTATTATTATTTATTCACCACAATCTTCGACGCAAGCCAGCTGTCCTTAATCGGCACCAGCCACTTTGTTTCCAGTTCCTGCTTGGTGAGTACGGTATTGTTCAGATACAAGGTATTTTCATCAATATACCCCTTATCGATCGCGTAATTTAATTGCGCCATAGGCAACAATTGCACTTTATCTTTTACATAGAATCCCAGCAGCAGCCTGTCGAACAGTGTTACCTGGTACTGTCTTTCTATGCTTTTTATAATGCGTACCGAACTGTCGGTACTGCAACCACTCACACCGGCATTGCTCTCATCGGCCATTAACACGATAACTTGGTTGAACAGCAGTTTACCCCAGCCCTTTACCGGGTCGCCATGCGATAACCATTGCGACGCAAACTGGTGCAGCTGCTCGTCAATTTCCAGCGTTTCGCGCTCGCCAAAAGGGCGGTTGCTCTGGTATATCCAAACTCTCGAAGAAGGGGAGAAGTCCTGTGGTAATAATTCCTTCACGTTCATCCTGCAAATTTAGGGATTTGTGTGAATAAAAAGGAGGGGCTTTTCATTATAGAAAGCCCTCCGTAATGCTATTTTGCCTTCACGCGTCGTTGCAATTCCGTGAGTAATTGTTGCTGTTGCTCAATGATTTGTTGCTGAGTGCGTAGTTGTTCCTGCTGTTGCACCATTCCTTTGTTAAGTTGAATGACATATAGGGAAAGTTCTTCCAGTTTTTCCAGCAGGGCCGCCTGATTGCCGGCGAGGTCCAGTCCCTGCGCGCGGACTTCCAGAGCGGAAGGTATTGAGGGCAGATGTTTATGTTGGCTGATATACGATTCCAGCTCTGGCAGTGGCATCAGGGTATATGTACTGTCAAAAACGTAGTCGGGCCAGTTCGCGAGGTTAATCACTTTCACTTTAAGTGCTTGCACCGTACCCTTTACCGCCAGCCGCTCCGTTGGATTGCCGGTACCAATACCGATGTTGCCGGTACTGTTCTGTATTGTAAAATCAGTGTAGGTGTCCGCATTATTTCTTCTTCTGAGCAATGCCAGGTCTCCAGAGGGCTGTAGTGCCCACGCGTACCCTCTGCCTCGATAATTGGTCCCGTCATGTTGGAATAAGCCGATAGAAGCGGAAGAGGGAGTAGCTGAATAGCTGTTTTCTACTGTGATATTGGCATCAGATCCTGTACCGTGTGAGAGGTGCAGCTGACTCCATACACCATTGGCAATACCGCTGCCTACATTCAGCCATCCCATGCTGCTGCCGCCGTTTACCTGTAATTTGGTTACTCCGTCATCATTGGTAACATTACCAAGATTGATCATGAGTTTATTTCCAATAAGCGTTTTGGATGCATCCAGGACCAGCGGGCGTAATACAGTGTTATTCGAATTGATGGCCCGCAGCATCACGGCCGAACCGTTATCATTCAGGGAGCCGAAGCCGCTTACCGAGGACACGTAATAAATTCCGGAAGTTACGATGTCCCGGTCCGTTGAATTTCCCGCGGTGGTCACTTGTTGGAGATTTTGTTGCGCCCTGGCTTCTGTAAGCGCACAAAGGGTTAATACAACCAATAGTTGTTTTTTCATAAATGTATAGGATTTTAATATATGCGTCTACTCCATACTCGCCGCCACCAACTCCGCAATGTCCAGCACCTTGACTTCATCCTCCTTACCTTTCTCTTTCACCCCATCCATCAGCATCGTCATACAAAACGGGCAATTCGAAGCGATCACCGAAGCACCGGTCTCCACCGCCTCTCGCCCCCGCTCAAAGTTCACACGGGTAGTGCCTTTCTCTTCCTCTTTAAACATCTGCGCACCGCCAGCGCCGCAACATAGTCCGTTACTCCGGCAGCGTTTCATTTCCACCAGCTCGGCGTCCAGCACTTCCAGCACTTTTCGTGGCGCCTCGTAAATATTGTTTGCCCTGCCCAGGTAGCAGGAGTCATGATAAGTGATTTTCTTTCCTTTAAAAGCACCCCCGTCTTTCATACGCACTTTACCTTCGTCGATCAACTGCTGTAGCAGGGTGGTGTGGTGCATTACCTCGTAAGTACCGCCCAGTTCGGGGTATTCGTTTTTAAAGGTGTTGAAGCAATGCGGACAGGTGGTCACTATTTTCTTCACACCATACCCATTCAATAGTTGAATGTTATTATAAGCCATCATCTGGAACAGGAACTCGTTCCCCGCACGCCGCGCCGGATCGCCGGTACAGCCTTCTTCTTTGCCCAGGATGGCGAACTTTACACCGGTTTTCTCCAATATGGACGCAAAGGCCCGGGTGATCTTCTGCGCGCGCTGGTCAAAGCTCCCTGCACAACCCACCCAAAACAGCACCTCCGGTGTTTCGCCGCTTGCCATATAGTCTGCCATTGTTCTTACCTGCATATCTCTTGTTTTTCGTGCTTATGATTGTACCCAGGCATCTCTGTCATCCGGACTGAACTTCCGGGGCGCCATATTGTTTTCTATGTTGCTGAACATCATGTTCCATTCCTGCGGTGCGCTCGATTCTTCCATCACGAGGTGACGGCGCATCTGCAAGATGATATCGAGCGGATTAATGCTCACCGGGCACTCCTGTACGCAGGCATTACAACTGGTACAGGCCCGCAGTTCTTCTTCTGTAATGTAATCCCGCAACAGGCTTTTTCCATCCTCTTTATTTCCCTCTTTATTATTCCTGATGAAGTGGCCCAGTTCTTCAGAACGGTCGCGGGTTTTCATCATAATAAGACGGGGAGAAAGTTTTTACCGGTTTGCGTGGCGGGACAGGCTGCCGAACAGCGGCCGCATTCTGTACAGGCGTAAGCATCCAAAAGATTCTTCCAGGTGAGGTCTTGCACGTCTTTGGCGCCGAATTTCGGCACCGCTGCATCTGCCGGTGCATCAGCGGCTAATTCCGGTTGCATGGCGTATAATACTTCCCGTTGGATCTCCGGCATATTCGTCATTTTACCTTTCGGCTCCAGCGGCATATACCGTGCATTCGGGAAGGCCAGCATAATATGAAGATGTTTGGAATACGGTAAATAGTTCAGGAAGGCCAGCACGCCAAGAATGTGCAGCCACCAGCATCCGCGCTCGATCGCTACCAGCGTGCCCGCGTTCATACCCTCAAAAGCAGGACTGAATAGCCCGCTCACCGCAAAACGTCCTGTCGCCTGGTAGTGATCCGCCGCCTGCGCCTGTAAAGCCAGGTCGGCGCTGTTCATCGTTAAAAACAGCAGCATCAGCACAATCTCGGTAACGAGGATGTAATTCGCGTCAGAACGCGGCCATCCGTCGAGGTCGTGGCTGATAAAGCGTTTCAGTTTAATGAAGTTCCTGCGTGCCAGAAATACCGCGCAGCCCACGATCACCAGCACGGCCAGTATCTCGAATGCGCTGATCAGGAAGGTGTACACTCCGCCCAACATCGGCGCAAACAGCCGGTGCGTGCCGAAAATGCCGTCAAGTACGATCTCCGGGATTTCAACGTTAATAATGATAAAACCGGCATACACAAAAAGTGTAACACGGCTACGAGCGGGTTGCGGAACATTTTTTTCTGTCCAAAGGCCAGCAGCAACATGTTGCGCCAACGTTCATCTTTCCGGTCGGTAAGGGCAATATCGCGGCCCAGCAAAATGTTTTTCCTGATAAGGCCTGCCTTCTTTGCAAAAAAATACACCGCCGCTGCCAAAGCGATAATAAATAAGATTTGTTGCACCATCAGCATTTCCTTGATTTGACTACCCCAATTTACATTTTAAATCCATTCAACAACGTGGAGGGCAATACAATTTACGTATTTTTACATCGCGCAAAATTCAGACATGGAAAAAAGAAGACCATTTTAACGCAGGATGTCATCGAAAAAAGATCGAACGCATCGCTTACGAGATATACGAACATAACAGCGAAGCCGAACAGCTGATCCTGGCGGGCATCTGGGACCGGGGTATCATCCTCACCCACAAAATCGCCGATCATCTCCGCCGCATCGCTCCATTCGATATTAAGGTAATGGAAATCCGACTCGACAAGCAAAAGCCCGAAGGCGTGGAACTGTCCGATTCCATGGACTTTACGAATAAAACCATCATCATCATCGATGATGTGGCTAATTCAGGCCGTACCATGTTGTACGCCCTCAAGCCCTTCCTGGAATTCCTGCCGAAGAAAATTCAGACCGCGGTGCTGGTCGACCGTAAACACAAGTCGTTCCCGCTTTCGGTAGACTTTGTGGGTTATTCCCTCTCCACCACTTTTGAAGATATGATCATGGTAGACGTGGCCGGCGACGATATTCTCTCCGCCTATCTCGTTTAATCATCTTTATAAAAGAAAAAGCGGCTGTAAACCTGGTTTACAGCCGCTTTTTTCATGTTTGATAAAAACTATTTCAGTTTCATATCGCTGATGATCGCTTTTACGCGTTCGTCCAGTTCCGCGTTAACTTTGTCGAAATCAGCTGCGTTAGCCAGTTTCGTGTTTACGGAGAAGTAAAACTTGATCTTCGGTTCAGTGCCGGAAGGGCGGGCAGAAATTTTGCTGCCATCTTCCGGGATGAATTGCAGTACGTTCGATTTCGGCAGGTTGATCGCTTCCGTTGCGCCGTTAGCGAGGGTGCGTTTCTGCTGGATCTGATAGTCGTAAATGGATACCACTTTGGAACCATTGATCGTAGCCGGCGGATTATCGCGGTAGCCCTGCATCATTTCGGCAATTTCTTCTGCACCTCTCATCCCTTTTTTAGTGAGCGAGATCAGTGACTCTTTATAGAAACCATAAGTAACGTAGATGTCGATCAGTTGCTCGAAAAGTGAGCGGCCTTTCTCTTTCGCATATGCCGCCATTTCGCAAAGCATGGCAACAGAGGCAATAGCATCTTTATCGCGCACGTTGTCGCCGATCATGTAACCGTACGATTCTTCGCCGCCGCAGATAAAGTTTTCTTTCCCTTCTTTCTCCTGGATCAGTGCTGCGATCCATTTAAAGCCGGTGAGCACGTTGTAACAGTTCACATTATTGGCCGCTGCGAATACATCGATCAGGTCGGAGGTTACCACGGTTTTACAAACGTAGTCGTTGCGCTGTGCCAAACCACGTTGTTTGCGGCCTTCCACGATGTAGTTGAATAACAGCACGGCAGTCTGGTTGCCATTCATCAGCACCCATTCACCATGATGGTTTTTAACGGCAATACCTACCCGGTCGGAATCGGGGTCGGTCCCTAACAGGATATCCGCATCAATCTCCTTCGCCTTTTTCAGGCCGATGCTCATCGCTTCGGACTCTTCGGGGTTAGGATATACAACGGTGGGGAAGTTGCCGTCTGGTTTAGACTGCTCCTCTACCACGTGTATATTCGTAAAGCCGTAACGGCTCAGGATTTCAGGCGCCAGGGTAATGCCGGTGCCATGTATTGGTGTATACACGATTTTAAGGTCGTGTTGTTTTTAATAATGTCCGGGTTGATAGACAGGCTTTTCAGCATATCGAGGTAGGCATTGTCCACATCTTTACCAATGATGGTGATGTTGGCCTCTCCGCCGGTCCATTTTACTTCTTCGATACCGGAGATTTTTTCCACCTCGCGGATCACGTTTTTATCGTGCGGCGGAATCAGCTGACCACCGTCGTTCCAATATGCTTTATAACCGTTGTATTCTTTTGGATTGTGTGAAGCGGTGAGCACGATACCGCCCTGGCATTGCAGGTGGCGGATGGCGAAACTCAGTTCCGGGGTAGGACGCAGGCTTTCGAATAGGTATACGTGGATGCCGTTGGCCGCCAGCACATTCGCGGCCACCTCGGCAAAATAACGGCTGTTATTGCGGCTGTCGTGCGCAATCGCCATTTTAATACCATTGGTAAAAGCCTGTTTAAGATAGTTGGCGAAGCCCTGGGTGGCCATGCCTACGGTGTAACGGTTCATCCTGTTGGTCCCAACACCCATTACGCCGCGTAAACCGCCCGTGCCAAATTCGAGGTTGCGGTAAAAGGCGTCGGTAAGTTCTTCGGGGTTCTGCTGTTGCAGCAGTTGCACTGCAGCTACTGTTTCAGCGTCGTACTGGCCGGTAAGCCATTTGTCTACTGTGCTTTGAATATTCGCGTCCATATGAGTTTAAATTCGGGCTTTTGTATCAAAAGATATGCTAAAAGTTTTTAGCAGTGTAAAATAAAGATAAAAATTGCATTAGGCAAAGGATAGACGCAGGACACTACGTACAAATACGTATTTCTGAAAATCATGTAGTTCTACTGGTATTGGAAGATAAAAGGTGGTGTACCTTTGCGGCGCAATCAGGAAGTGAAGAGAATATGAATACGCCTTCGCAATACTAATTAATATTTTTATAAAAACAAACCCCAAGATGAAATCTTTAGTAAAAATCGCGCTGTTGCTGACCATTGCCGCAACAGTCAGTTGTAAAAAGAGCGCCGAACACACACCTGCTGAAAATAAAACCTGGGCGGACAGCAGCCGCATCGAGTGGACAGGTTTCGACCCCAATGGTGCTCACAAGGGCTTCTTCGACTTAAAGGACGGCAAGATCCGCATCGAAGACGGCCGCGTGGTAGGTGGTGTCTTTAATATAGACATCGCCTCCATGGAGACCCAGGAACCCGCCACCGCGGAAATCCGCGGCATGATGCTCGACAAACTCCGGGGCCCCGATTTTTTCAACATCCTGAAGTTTCCGTCCGCCACCTTCGAAATCCTCGAAGTAACGCCGTATACCGGTAATAAGTTCGTAGGGGTAAATGGCGCCAATGCGCTGGTGCACGGACAACTCACCATGCTCGGCAAATCGCTCGTGATCAGCTTTCCGGCTAAGATCGAACTCAACGATAAAAGGATCCTGGTGGATGCTGCCTTTACCCTGGACCGTACCGACTGGGGAATGGAATCCGCCAGCCAGCCCGGTGACGATTTGTATGTGGAAAAAGCCGTGGACATCCGCGTAAAGATAAACGCCGGCCGGTCGTAAACACCGCTGCTTGCCTGCGTTATCATCCCCTGTACGTACCGCCATCCGTACAGGGGATAACTTTTGTGGAAAACTGTACACGGCAGCTCCTGTATAAAATACGGTTACATTGGTTATTTTTGCCCTGATATGAAGCGGTACATCGACGATTACAAACAAAAAGGCTTACGAAGACAACTGGTAGAAAGCATCAAACAAAAAGGAATTACGGACGAAAATGTACTGGCAGCCATTAACAACATACCCCGGCATTATTTCCTGGATACGGCATTTGAGAGTATAGCTTATGAAGACAGGGCTTTCCCGATAGGAGAAGGACAAACAATTTCCCAACCCTATACAGTGGCTTACCAGACGCAGTTGTTAGAAGTAAAACCTTTTGAAAAAGTGCTGGAGATCGGCACCGGCAGCGCCTACCAGGCTTGTGTACTGGGTGAGCTCAAGGTAAATCTTTATACTATTGAACGCCAGAAAAAGTTGTTCGATGAAGTAAAGAAATTCGCCTTTAAATCCAGTATCCAACGCTGCGCTTCTTTTATGGCGACGGCTATGAGGGCTTGCCCACCTATGCCCCGTTCGATAAGATACTCGTAACAGCGGCAGCACCTTCAATTCCCCAAAAATTATTAAGCCAGCTTAAAATTGGCGGCAAGATGGTAATACCCGTAGGCAGCGGCGATGTGCAACGCATGAAACGCATCACCCGCGTGTCTGAAACAGAGTTCAGCGAAGAAGTGTTCGACAACTTCTCGTTCGTACCGATGTTATCCGGTAAAAAGGCCTGATTACAGGCCCATTTCCCGTCCGTTCGTTTTTGGCGCGGGCGGGTTCTCTTCCTCTTCTTCTTCTTTCTGTACTTTTTTCTTTCTGAAAAGATTCGGGTCGATTTTAGCAAAGCGGTAGCGCACGTTCACCTTCACAATGCGGGAGGTACGCCGGCGGTCGTAGTCCCGGATAAAGTCCGGCGTTTCATAGTGCGAGGCAAACTGGCGGGTGTTAAACACGTCGGCCAGGCTTGCAGATACCGCCAGGGCATTGTTTTTCAGGAATTCTTTACGAACGGATATGTCGATCCCGTTCATCGCTTTATAAGTGCCCTGTGGCATTACCCGCGGGGAGCGGTAATTGCCGATGATCTGGCCGCTGAATTTATACGGCAGCCTGAAATTACTATTCAGGTTGATGGAATATCCCAGGTTCTCGTTTTCGATGACCCGGTCACCGCTTTTGCCAAACAGGTGCGAGTATTCCAGGTTAAACGTAGTGGTATGCGTCCACCATTTGGTAATCCGCATTTTGTACGTGGTATTGGAGCCGAAGCTGTTATTGGTGGCCAGGTTCTGCGGCGACGTAGTGGTGATGCCGGTCTTCGCATCCGGGATGCTCAGCCGGTCAATCAGTTTATTGGTGGTGGAGTAATAAAAACCAGTGCTGAAGTAGTTCCGCGTTTTCGGGAAATAGATACCGTAGTTCAGCTCGAACTTATGCGTGAACGCCGGTTTCAGTCCCGGGTTACCCACACGGATGTTCATGGTGTCCGAGTTGTTGATATACGGAAGCAACTGGTTGAAATCCGGGCGGTCAATGCGTGTGCTGTAATTGAAAATCAGGTTATGGTCGTTTGGCAGGTTGTACTTCAGGAACAGGCTGGGAAACACGTTCAGGAACGTGTTATTTACTGACGTGTCTTTGCTGTACGAATACCCCGACAACTGCGATCTTTCCATCCTCAAACCCGCCTGGTAACCAAGGTTGCCAAGGGCGCTGGCGATATTCAGATAGCCCGATCCCACTTTTTCACGGTAGCTGTAGTTATTGGAGAGCAGCGGGCTCACAAAAAAATCACCGGTGTTGGCGTCGTATACGTTCGCGACAAAAATGTTTTCGTAGTTGCGTGCCGTGTACTTACCGCCGGCTTCAAACTTACCTTTTTTACCGTAGGGAGTGGTATAATCCATCTGCGCATCCGGGAAGCGGTTGTGATTATCGCCGTCATTCACCTGGTTGGATGGTCTGCCATATATGCTACCATCGGGATGATAGTTAGTCGTGCGGTATTGGCTGCCGCTATTGCCTTTGGAATTGTTGTAATTGACGTAAGCCGTCAGTTCCTGGTTAGGCTTATCAAAAGTTCTTTTAAAGTTGAAGCTCGTGTTGTAAGATAGGCCATTGCCGCCGCTGCGGTTGTTACGGAAACCATACCGCTGTTGCTGCATGTACTCATCTTCATAATTCATATAGCTGCTGTCGCGGTTAGCATTATCCCAGTGATTAAAGCCCCCTGCAAAAGTAAGCGTGGTGCGGCTGTCCAGGTAATAATCAAAACCCAGGCGGCCACCATTTCCTTTATTGGTATTGTGATTGGAACTCTCCTGGATGAAGTAGTTCACCGTATCTTTCATGTTCTTGCGATAGCTGTAACCGCTGCCCTGTTGCTGGTTGTAACGCTGCTGGTAGTTGGCGAACACATTAAACCTGCGTAACCGCATGCTGGCGTTCATGCTGCCATTCGCTTCGCGCGGGTTGGCGGCAGACACGTTGATCATGTAGTTATAGCCCATCGCCTTATCTTTCTTCAGTACGATATTGATAATACCGCCACCGCCAGCCGCATCGAACTTCGCCGAAGGATTGTGGATCAGTTCAATCTTATCGATACTTTCCGAAGGGATCATTTGCAGGGCCGTTTTCGTATCGCCGAAAGGGGATGGCTTTCCATCTACATAAACAGTGATGGACTTGCCCCGCATGCTCACATTTTCATCAATATCCGATTCTACGCCGGGCAAATACTTCATAACGTCCGAAGCGGTGCCGCCGGCCGCTGCCAGCATATTGCTCATATCAAACACCTGCCGGTCTATTTGCATGCTGAACTCGGGCTTCTCGGATTTGATTTCCACGCCCGCCAGGGAAGTCCCTGCTGCAATAAGTTTCAGTTCACCCAGTTGCCTGCTTGCATCCGATTGCAACTTTTGCTCAAACTTATCATACCCCATAAAGGTAATACGCAAAACATAGTCGCCTGCGGGAATACGGGGAAGGGTAAATTGTCCGGTAGGAGTGGTATATACACCAGTAAGTAACGAAGAATCAGCAAAACGCAACAATACCACCGACGCATATTCCACCGGTTTGCCGGTAGCGCCGTCCACTATTTTACCGGTAATGGCTTCTGATGCCACCGCCTGTTGGGTAGCACTCACTTTGTCCTGCGCGAACAGGGCACCGGGGGCCATTATTGCCGTAAAAAGGTAAAGTGGTAAGAGTTTTCTCATGCGCAATAGGTGAGATCAGCAATTTGGTTGATAGAAAAGACGTGTATTATTAAAGCAAAAGTATCGTGCGGGGGTATAGAAAGTTTTCAATTATGATAAGTGGTTAAAGCTGTGAGGGGAGCGGTGGACTGCCGGATGAGCTTACCGCTTATCCCATAAAAAACGGGCTGCTCCGGAGGAACAGCCCGTTTCCAGGTATGCTGATTAATTAAAAGCCCATTTCCATATTGCCCATATTATCGCGCTCGTTCTTCATGTTCTTACGCTTGAATATCTGGCTGTCGAACTTACCGAAACGGTAGCTCACATTCAGTTTCAGGATGCGTGACTCGCGCTTGCGGTAGTAGTCCTGCGCAAAAACATGGTGGTCTGCTCCAGGTTGTACTCGCGGGTGTTAAACACGTCGGAGAGGTTCATGGAAACAGATAACGCCTTGTTTTTCAGGAAGTCTTTCTTAACGGCTACGTCTACACCGCTGAAGCCTTTGATACGACCCTGTGCCGAAGCGCTGGCCATACCCATTCCACCGGGTCCGCCGCCACGTCCGCCGCCGCTGCCTTGTGGCATAGCGATCGCAGGCGCCTGGTAGGTAGCGTTCACCTGGAAGGTAATGTTCCAGGGGAAACGCGTTTCAGAGTTCAGTTTCGCTAACCAGGCAAAGCCGCGGTTCTTGTATGACTCTTTATCGGTAATAACATTCAGTTCTGTCTGGAACAGGTTTACGTTGGCCGTCAGGTCCCAGGTTTTGATCACCTGCACTTTACCGGTCAGTTCCGCGCCGTACGACATGTTCTTGTTCGCATTCACGTAGCGGTTCAGCAGGGTGTCGGTGCCAATCGGCTCGCTGATCGTGGAGATCAGGTTGTTGGTGTTGCGATAGTATAACGATCCGAGGAAGTTGTGTGCGCCCCACATTTTCGCGTACGAGAACTCGATGCTATTCGTGAACTCCGGTTTCAGATTGGGGTTGCCCTCGCGCTGGTTCAGCGGATCGCTATAGTCGCGGTAAGGGATCAGCTGGAAGAAGTTCGGACGGTTTACACGGCGTGAATAGTTCAATTGCAGTTCCCGGTCCTTGTTCATTTTCTGCGACAGGTACACGCTGGGGAAGAAGCCCGGCTTCGCTTTGTTCGGCTCGAACTTCTGGTTCTCGCTCGGGATTTCACCTGCATAAATGTATTGCTCTACGCGCAAACCTGCCTGGTAGCCGAAGTTTTTAACGGCGCCGGCGTAGTTGGCATATACCGCGTACAGTTGTTCGTTATACTTATAATCGTTGCTCAGCACCGGGTTAAACACATTGTCGCCGGTCGCGTTGTCCTTGTCAAACACATCATAAATACTGGAGTAATCGCGGATGGTAGCTTTGGCGCCCGCTTCAAACTTACCTTTTTCACCAATCGGGTTTACGAAGTCGGTCTGCATCGTGATGAAAGTAGTTTTGCCGTCGGTGGTGTTGCTTTGTACGAGCGGACTGCCTACCGGCACACCGGCCGCATTTTGCTGCTGTGTGGTGAAACCACCGTTACGGCCGTTTTTGCTACGGTTGTAGTTGAAGTCTGCCGTCCATTCTTTATTCGGCTGTGCAAACAGGTGTTTGAAGCCGATCTGGCTGGTGTAGTTACGGAAGAAGAAACTCCCATCGGTAAAACGGTCGTTCATGCCCGTAATCGCTTTAGCGTCATCCCGGAAAGTGCTTAGCAGGTTTTCCTTATTGCGGAAATCGCCACCCACGATGTTCTGCGAGATAGAGAGCGTATTGCGGTTATCGAGGTAAAAGTCAAAACCCGCGCGGCCAAACTGGAACTTGCCACCATTGCGGCTATCGCTCACCTGGCGGCTGTAAGACGTATCACTGCCATTGATCGGGAAGTTGGTGCGGTCGGTCACACCATCGCCCCAGTTACGGTTGGCGTTAATGTTGTAGTTGATGAAGAAATTCACTTTACCCTGACGAATGTTCAGGTTGCCACCGCCATTGTATTTATCGTTGGTGCCGATACCGCCGTTCACCATGCCGTTAATACCCGCTTTACGGTTCTTTTTCAGTACGATGTTCAGGATACCGCTCATACCTTCCGCATCATATTTGGCGGATGGGTTGGTAATCAGTTCCACGCTTTCGATCGCGTCGGCGGGAATCTGGTCCAGCGTAAGGGTAGAAGGTTTTCCGTCGACGAACAGGTTGGGCGAAGCGTTGCGTACTTTCACGTTGCCGTCAATGTCCACGTTTACAGAAGGCACACTTTTTAAAACGTCGGTGGCAGTGCCGCCCATGCTCACGAGGTTCCTGTCCACATTGAATATCTTTTTATCGATCCCCATGCTGAATGCGCTGCGCTGACCGGTTACCTCTACCTCCGCCAGTGCCTTTGCGTTGGCTTCCAGGCGCAGGTTACCGAGATCCTGGTCCATGTTCTGCGGTGTGACATTCACCTTTTTGTAAAGTGATTTATAACCCATGAAATTCACGCGGAGGGTAAATTGACCAAACGGCAGGTTCTCGAAACTGAAGTCGCCGTTGGGACGGGTAAGCATACCGGTTACCAGCGAGCTGTCTTTTGCGCGGTGCAGGGTAACGGAGGCGTATTCTACCGGTTGTTTGGTGCTGCCGTCTACCAGTTTGCCATATACATGGCCAATGGTGGGCATGGCGCCGCCAGGTGCGCCCGGAGGTCGCTGACCGCCGGGTTGTTGTGCGTTTGCGGAATAGGCGCAGGAAATAAATAAAAATAAAACTGCTGCAAGTTTTTTCATCTCATAAAATTGTTTGCTTCCTCAGATTCAGGCCTTGGCTTTAGATTTTATACCAAACTGATATACGTCGATGCAGGTAAAACAGACCGCTTCGGCTGCAAAAGTAGCAGTCGGGCACATGCAATCCTGTAATATGTGATAAGTGGGCGTTTTGGCTGGATAGCCTACAAAAAACAGTTAAAATACGCTTTAACAGTAATTAACACTTTAGGGAATGAGCAGCGCAATGACCAGGTATATTGCACCTACACCGAGACCGATTAGCGCACCTACACCCGCCAGCATATTGGTTTCTTTCGACACCGCCTTTTCAATGGTAGCGATAGATACTTCGTTTACTTTGCGGGTAACGAGGTTTTGCAGATCAAAATCCTTTTCGGCATTGCCCGGTACTGATCAATAATTTTCGGGAACAGTGTATTCAGTTCCGCTACCAAAGTGCCTTTTATCTGCGAGATGGTGCTGTCACCGATGAACATGGACAGTACGGGCATGGCTTTCGGCAGCTTTTCACGAAGAAAATGATCAAGTTGTGTTTCCACATAAGGCATGATAGCCTTTATCTTTTCCGGATCGCTGAGTTTGGCGCGGATCGCGTCGAAAGAGAATAATTGCGTGGCGACGAGATGACCAATTTTTTCGGCCAGCTCAGGTTGTTTTTTAGGCAGGATGTTGCGGAATAACAATTTTACCGCCACAAAAATGGACAACCAGCCGGCGATAGCGGTAACGATGGGTACGATATAAACAAGCATCTGCATAATGAGTAAATGGACTGCAAATAAAGTGCAAAAAATTGAGTGTACTAAAAACAAAAACGGCCTCCGTGAAGGAGGCCGTTTTTTTTCCGGGTAATTGAGGGGGCTCGAACCCCGACCCTCAGAACCACAATCTGATGCTCTAACCAACTGAGCTACAACTACCGTGTGTTTGTTTGTTTTGTGGAGTGCAAAGGTAATACAATTCGTTTTTAATTTCCAAATCGCAGTTAAAAAAATCTGAAAATATTTTTCATCGCCCCTAAAACTACGGACGAGCTTTAGTTGGGTGGTAATGAATAAGCTATCCTCTTTTACGGCGCCGGCATTTTCCGTATCGCTTACCTTCCCGCGGGCGACGCTCATCCGCATAAACTTCATTGTTCGGCACAGCGCTGCCGCTAATCCTCCCTATAAGCATCCGTATTTCATCCTTCGTTGATAATACGTATATCCTTCGCTCATCCCAGGTTCAATTTAGGTTCGTGAACCTAAGTTGAACCTAAGTTGAACCTAGGATGAACCTAGGATGAACCTAGAATGCTTAAAGCATGCCCTAATGCTGGTCACGTCCGGAAA
This sequence comes from Chitinophaga sedimenti, assembly GCF_023156195.1. GTDB lineage: Bacteria > Bacteroidota > Bacteroidia > Chitinophagales > Chitinophagaceae > Chitinophaga > Chitinophaga sedimenti. The sequence goes on along the minus strand of NZ_JAKUKA010000001.1, from coordinate 2,492,118 downwards.
CAGGTTTACATCCAGGTTAATAATCCGGATTAAGGTTTACACTTATCGTTTTTAATCCATACAAAGGTTTACAGATCAATCGGTAATGGGCACTACGGTGACAATAGCAAAAGGGAGGCTTACTTCATATTAGAAATTTCCGCGGTAGAATGCCTGAAATAACCCTGCAATCTGATATTACTTTCCCATTACAATTTTTTTACGGCTTCATTTTCATAAGGTTAAGGCCCGGTAGAGGCCGGTGTGTAAACGACCCACTTTGGCTGCCTCGGAAAAAGACGTATTTTTGCAGCTCGCAATCAAAACTTACTAGCCCGGCATGCGTAGTGCTGGGCTTTTTCTATGCCTGAACGGAAAAAGTAGATGTTTTATTAACGAAGTGTTTGGTTGTTATTTTTGAATGGGTTAAAAAAGTACTAATTTATAAGCATATGGATCAACTCAAACTTAAACTCAGGGAGTATTACCAACGGATCCGGGAGCAACAGCCGGGGGACGGGAAAGGGAAAGCGAAGGATGGTGTGTTGAAGCTGGAAAACGACATCCTGACACAGTTCGGATTGCCGGTTTCCAAACGCTTTGTCCAAATCCTGCACGATTTTACCGATCATAGCCAGTGAATGACCAGCTCTGGACTATGTGAGTAAAAAATTACGGGAAGCCGCCAGGAAGTACCTGCTTGCGCCCGTGATGTCGGATTACGAACAGCTCAGCCACGCACGTGACCAGAAACGCAGTCCGTACGATGTATTGCCCGAACTGGGCTATCCGCCGCACGATTACGCACTGTTCCTGCTGGGCGAATTGCTGTACCGCCGCAACATGGCTGTAGCAGACGTACTCGATGAACTGAAAAAGGTACAGCGCCATCAGCAATGGGAGAACATCCGGGAGCTGGCCAAAGGCGCTGATGCAGACCTGTACGAGAAATTGCAGAAGCTGCACCTGCGGTTTGTAGACGAATACCTGCAATTCGCAAAACGTAAAAGCACTACCTCGAAATCCAGGAGCAAACGCGCCACGCCGGCGGAAGAAGGTTATAAGCCTAACTTTCACACCATCGTGAAAGCGCAGGTGGAAGACATTGTGTTCGACGATAAAACGCCGCCGCGCCTGTACGGTAAAATGAAAATAGGCGCCAGGCTGACGAAGATGTCAGTAGGCATGGAGTTTTCTGAACTGAACCAGCTGCTGGCCGCTGCGGGGGAGATGGGCGAAAAATAGGGATGCTGCTCAAAAAGCGTATGGGAGCACAGAACGGCAAACCGGTGATGATCGATATCCGCGCGGAATTTGGCGAAGTGCTGAAGCTCGACGACTGTTACCTGGAAGTGTACAAACAGCAACACCTGGTAAACGGAAAATGGGTGGAGGAGAAAGAGGCTTTCTATTTCGTGGAAAAGATCCTCAGTAAAAAGAAAGTGGAAAAGCGCATGAAGGAAGAAGAAACCAAGCAAAAGATCCGGGAGTGCCTGGAGCTGGTGGGCGGTTCGTATGTAGCGTACCAGCGCCTTCGCCGGCTCGGTATCACCGACGACGAAGCCAAGCTGCGCGCGGGGTTGCAGGACGAACTGCTGTTTAAACTTTCCTACTACCTGCACAAATTGAAAGATTAACGATTACTGCTACTGGTGATGAGGAACCCGCGTCTTTTTACAGACGCGGGTTTTTTTGTGCACGATTGTTACGTAACTTTAACAATGCGGTTGTTGCAACCGTAGGGAACCAGCACGATTAAACGGGCCACGAATGAAGAGATTATCCCTTTTATGGCTGATATTGATCGCCACCATTAAAAGCATGGCCGCCGACAGCGGTCAGCAACCTTACTACCTTATACAACTCGATAACCGCACAGGCCTGTCTAACAGCGCTGTAAACCAGTTATTAATGGACAGCGGCGACCTGCTGTGGGCCGCCACCTGGGACGGACTTAATATGTACGACGGCAGCGCGTTCCATGTGTTTAATTACGGGAAGGACAATATGTTGCGCAGTATCGGTAACAACGTCGTGCTGCAGATGGCGGAAGATGCCCGCGGTTTCATCTGGATGACGACCGTGGAAGGTGTTTCCTGCTACAACAAACTGACGGGCCGGTTTTCTAATTACTTCTATGAAAAGCGCCAGCACAGCCGCATCAGCGAACAGGAATATGAACTGGTCACCGATAAGGCGGGCGCGGTGTACTGTCTTACCCGCCAGGACGGCCTCATGTACTACGATGCCGCCCGCGATTCCTTCACCGTATGTGCATTACCGCTAAGCGGGGACCGTATCGCCAAAGCGGCTTTTGATGCGGCCAACCGTCTATGGTTGCTGCATGCGGACGGCAGGCTCGAAGCTTTTACACAGCACGACGGACGGTTTCACCTGTACCGCACGGAGCAGGCAATCAGCAACTTTTTTACGGAAGATCAAAGATTGTTTTTAGTGAGCGGCCGCCAACTGCGGCAGCTGGATGTACATAGTCTGCAACCACTATTACAGGCGGATTTACCCGCCCAGGTAAAGGCGTTGCACCACTACCAGGGGCATTACCTGCTGGCCTGGGCCACGCAGGGCTTTGGAGTGTACGATGCCCAATTACGGCCCACCGATTTCTTAAAAACGGCAGCTGCCACCTTGCAGGGCACACGTATCACCTCTTTTACAGGCGGCCGTGAAGCCGTGTTGTGGTGCGGTACCGATGGTAATGGCATCTATAAGATATATCCGCAAACCCGTTATTTCGGCGAGGTAAGCCGCTTTTCCAAACCCGTGCGCGCGTTTGCCGAGGTAAATGGCGCATTGTGGGTAGGCACGAAAGGCAGCGGCATCGTATCGATCAGTGGTGGCTCGCAAAAGTCAATGTTCGGCGAGCAGCTCGAGAACAATGCCGTGTTTGCGTTGCTCAACGCGGCAGACAGTCTCGTGTACATCGGTACCGATGGAAAAGGTATCCAGGTATACGATCGCGTGCATAAAAAGTTATACCGCTGGAGTGAACTGGAAGGCAGTTCGCGGTTCCCGGTATTTGGTTCGGTGTACGCGATACTGGCGGATGTCGACGGGTCATTGTGGCTAGGCACCAGCGGCTACGGGCTCATACAGCTGAAGGTGGTGAAAACCCGGCAGGGACTGGCGGTAGCGCGGTTCAGGCAGTATTTGTTTAACGGTACGGGCAGTGGTCCCGCCAACGATATTATTTATTCGCTGGCCTTCGGAAACGATCATCAATTATGGATCGGGTGCCGGTACGGCGGCCTTAGCCGGTTTGATATCACGAAACAGCAGTTCAGGCATTACAAAGCGTTTTCGTACGACGGCAGTTTGTCGCACAACGATGTACTATCATTATACCCCGATCACCAGGGCCGTCTGTGGATCGGCACCAGCTATGGTTTAAACTGGTTATCTTTTAAAGAAGCAGACAAGGCCCGCCCGGTGTTTGGCAAATTCACCACGGATAATGGCATGCCGAACAACACCGTACATGCCATTGCGGAAGACGGGCAGGGGAACATCTGGGCGAGTACCAATAAGGGACTGGCACGCATCAGCGCCACAGCTACGGATATATCGCACTACCAGGAGCAGGACGGGTTGCAGAGTAATGAGTTCAGCGATGGGGCGGTGTGGAAGGATGCTGCGGGCAATTTGTATTTCGGCGGCATCTATGGTTTCAATAGTTTTCTGCCGGGGAATGTACGCGGCCGGAACGGGCATCCGAACCTGTTGTTAAGTGGCGTGCAGTTGGGGGCAAACTGATGGAAGACAACGTATACCAGGTATTGCAACCAGCACAGAATAACGTTACTGAATATACGCTCGAGCGCCGTAGTAACTTTTTGAACTGCAGTTAAAGGCTATCAGCTATCTGTATGCGGAAAAATGTGAGTACGCTTACTTCCCGGAAGGGTACGATAAAACCTGGCATTACTCCGGCGGCAGCGGCAAAGTGGCTTATGGCAACGTGCCGCCCGGCCGTTATACGTTAAAAGTAAAATGGTCGAACGGGGAGGGCAACTGGACCGGCGAAACCGCTGTATTGCAACTTCATGTGAAGCAATACTTCTGGCTTACCTGGCCAGCGTACCTGCTGTATCTGCTGGTGATCGGCGGCACTTCCACCGGCATTTTCCTGTATCGCCGCAATAAGCTGGAAATGAAATACCAGCTCGAAATGGAGCACCTGCTACGCACCAGGGAGGAAGAAGTGCATCAGCAGCAACTGAGTTTCTTCACCAATATTGCCCACGAGTTACAAACGCCGTTAACGCTCATTGTGGGTGCAGCAGAAAGGCACCGCAGCCAGGAAAGCGGTTACTTTCCCTCGCTGTTGCAGCAACAGGCGTCGAGGTTAACGTACCTCGTGCAACAACTGCTGGAGTTCCGCCGGGCAGAGTCGGGCTTTCTTAAAAATTATTATACACAGTTAGATGTCTCAGCCCTACTGGAAAACATTGCCGGCCTTTTTGCGCCGCTCTGCCGGCAAAAGGGTTTTACGTTACGCTGTACGGATAACACCTGGTATGGAAGGCGCGGTAGATAAGGACAAAGTGGAGAAGATCATGTTCAACCTCCTGTCTAATGCCTGCAAACACTCGCCCAAAAACCAGGAGGTTACTTTCACGGCAGCGGTGAAAGCCGGCATGCTCGAAATCCGTGTATATAATTCAGGCATTACCATTCCCGAAGAACAGCTGGAACAGCTGTTCACCCGCTTTTTTGCGGCAGACACCCATCCCCGGGAGAAGTTCAGCGCAGGGATTGGTCTGGCCTTTACCCGGCAACTGGTAACATTGTTGCAGGGACAAATCACCGTTACGAACGAAGACAGCGGCGTCGCCTTCCGGGTATCGCTGCCGTTGCAGCCGCTCGTGGAGGAAGGGGCATATATCATCCAGCAGGAGGATGTAACGCCATCGCCCCTGTTGCAATCCATAGCAGAACCCCTTGGGAAACAGGAGCAGGATTTTACCGAAGCCAATCGCCTGCCGCAGATCGAAAGTCTGGCCGGCGAGCGTAAAAGCATTTTAATCGTGGAGGACGAATACGCGATCCGTCACCTGCTGCGCGATGTGCTGGCCGCCCAATACATTATATATGAAGCCGCAAATGGCGCCGAAGCGCTGGACCTGATCCGCCAGGCATTGCCAGACCTCATCATCAGCGATGTGATGATGCCCGACATGAACGGGCTCGAACTCTGCGACCGAGTAAAAAATGCCCCCAGTACCTGCCATATACCTTTTATAATATTATCTGCCCGCGGCGCTATCGAAAATGAAATTGAAGGATACGAGGCCGGTGCGGACGCATATATTCCGAAACCTTTCCATATTACCCACCTGCAGGTACGCGTGCGGAAACTCCTCGAATACCGGCAACGGATGCACGATTTGTTCCGGGCAGACAGTCCGGTCGGCAATATCGCGGATGAGGAAATGGGGGATGAAGACAAACAGTTCCTTCAACAGATCGTAAAATTCATAGAAGACAACTTCAGCGACGACAGCCTGAGCGCCGCGCATCTTGAGAAACATATGAACCTTAGCAAGATGCAGTTATACCGCAAACTAAAAGCCCTCTCAAACATGACCCCGGGCGAATTTATCAAGTGCATCCGCCTGAAGGAAGCGGCCCAACTTTTGGTGACTACGCAGCTGACCGTGACAGAAATTTTTTACCGGACAGGGTTTAATAACCAGTCCTATTTCTTCCGGGAATTTAAAAAGCAGTATCAATGTTCACCAAATGAGTACAGGGCGCAGCAAACGGCGGTGTAGATAAGTTTGTACACTATTAAATTATTGATTATTAATAAATTAAAGTGGCTGGCAATACCCCCTGCCTGTTACTATTGTACACTACTTTGAAACCATAGTGCAGTGTTTTGCGTCGCGACCCGGGTAATTTTATCCCGTCTTAAAACCAAAAAAGCGCCACGTATGAAAGCAACTTAAAGCAGCCCAGGCTGCACCAAATACATATTCCACCATTCATTAAAAACTTCCCTTCTTAAAGGAACTATTAAAAAACTCTTCACACATGAAAAACTGTCTGAACCTGATCAGCTGCGCGCTCCTTTTATTGGTTTGCTCCGCAGGCTTCGCACAGGTAAAAGTAAGCGGCAAGGTCACCGATGACCAGGGCCAGGCCCTTCCCGGCGTGACCGTCGTACAGCAAAACACCCGCAATGGGGCGGTGACTACGCCCGAAGGCACATACACCGTTACTTTAAACACCACCGCGCCGCAGGCCCTCACCTTTACTTTTATGGGATACCTGCCGCAAACCCTGGCCTACTCCGGTAGCGGGGACCTGAATGTCGTATTAAAGAAAGATGAAGTAGCCCTTAAAGACGTGATCGTGGTAGGTTACGGCACCCAGAAGAAAAGCCAGGTGACCGGCGCCATTGCATCTATCGATGGTAAAAACCTCCAGCGCACGCAGGCGGTAGATATTACCACTGCCTTGCAGGGACAGGCAGCCGGTGTAAACGTCACCTCGCCAACCGGCGCTCCCGGTACGGAAGCGGTGGTGCGTATACGTGGTATCGGTACCCTTAATAACAGTAATCCGCTGTACGTAGTGGATGGGGTGCCCCTTAATAGTGGCCTTAACAGCATTTCGCCCAATGATATTGAATCGATGGAAGTGCTGAAGGATGCAGCGGCCAGCGCTATTTATGGTTCCCGCGCGGCCAATGGGGTCATCCTGGTTACCACTAAAAAGGGCGTACCGGGCAGAAACGAGGTAAATCTCGATGTTAGTTATGGCACCGCACATGTCACCGGTCTGCCGAAAATGCTCAGCACGGCCCAGTTCATCGAGCTGCAGAACGAAGCGTTTGCAAATGACGGCAGCACCACCCGCAACCAGGACAATGCCGCGAATTTACCTAACACCGACTGGCTCGATGCTACTTTCCGCACCGGCCAAACCCAGCGTTATAACCTGAGCTTTTCCGGCGGCAACGATAAAACACGTTACTACATCGCCGGTAATCTCACCGACCAGGATGGTATTATCGTGAACTCCACTTTTAAACGTTATGGCGTACGCTCGAACGTGAGCAGCCAGTGAAAGACTGGTTAAGGGTAGGAGAGAACCTGAATATTACCTATGACCGCACCCAGGAAATTGGTGCATCCGGCGATGGTGGCCGCGCGGGCAGCTTGCCCGGTGTGGTGCGCTACGCGCTGATCCGTCCCAATGCAATTCCTTTGCGCGATCCGGCTACCGGTTTTTATACCGATCTGCCGCCTGCAGGTTTGTACCAGAGCTCCTTATTATATGGTGATGGTAAAAACCCGCTCGCCATTGCCGACTACCGCACCCGTACGAACAGCCGTTACCGCCTCCTCGGTAATGTGTTTGCGGAAGCCACTTTCCTGAAAAACTTCAAACTCCGCACCGATTTCGGTACCGACTTCTATGTAGCGGAGCAACAACAATACAATGGCCAGATTCCGGGTGACAGGACCACGCTGGCCGATGACGTGAAGTCGCTGGACAAATCGCGTCACCGTTACAGCACCATGAACTGGACGAACGTGTTGACGTATAACAGGACCATTGACAAACATGAATTTGGCGTAACGCTCGGTTCCGAGTACGTAACGTTCAAAGCGGATTACCTGAGCGGTTCCCGCAATGGATACGACAGTCGTGCAGACCAGAATAAAAGCCTGCAACAGCTGAACTATGGCTACAACCAACAGTTCAGTGGCGGTGGCCTGGATGAATGGTCACTGATGTCTTACTTCGGTCGCCTGTCTTACGCATACGATAATAAATACCTCGCTACCGTAAACCTGCGTTCGGACGCGTCTTCCCGTTTCAGTGAGCAGAACCGCTGGGGCTATTTCCCTTCCGCGTCTGTGGGCTGGAACATTGCAAGAGAAGCTTTTTTGAGCGATGTGAGCTGGCTGAGCGATCTGAAGATCCGCGGTGGCTGGGGGCAACTGGGTAACCAGGAAATCGGTAACTATCCTTTCGCCACGATCTATTCCACCGCAAATGGTGTGCTGCAGCCCATTACACTCGGCAACCCGAACGTGAAATGGGAAACAACTTCTCAGTCCAACGTTGGCGTGGACGCGGCATTCCTGAAAGGCGCGCTTACCGTTTCCGTTGATTACTTTAACCGCCGTACGAAAGACATATTGGTGCAGCTGCCAAGCTCCTACACGAACGGAGACGCCACACCACCGTATGAAAACGGTGCGAAGATGGAGAACAAGGGCTGGGAGTTCAACCTGAACTATCGCAACAATGTGAGCAAAGACTTCTCCTGGAACGTGATGGCCAATGTGACCACGTTGCAGAATAAAGTGATCTCCCTTTACAAAGCGAAAGAGCAGATCATTTCCGCCGGTTCCGGCCAGGTATTGCTGCGCGCGGGAGAGCCGATCAGTTCTTTTTATGGCTACAAAACAGACGGCCTGTTCCAGAATGCCGCCGAAATTGCCGCATACGTGAACAAAGACGGTCAGTTGCTGCAGCCGAATGCGCGTCCTGGCGATATTCGTTTTGTGGACGTGGATGGCAACGGCGTGATCGATGGTGGTGACCGTACGATCATCGGTAACCCGAATCCGAAATTACTGTACAGCGTGGGCGCCGGCGCTAACTACAAAGGCTTTGACCTGAACCTGTTTTTCAACGGCGTAACAGGCAACGATATCTATAACGAAGTAGATAACATCATCAACAGCTTTGATGCCCGTGGTTTTAACCAGAAGGAAGACTTTTACAAGAACCGCTGGCATGGCGAGGGTACGAGCAATAAAACGCCCCGCGCCACTGTTCAGGACCCCAACAACAACCGCCGCAACTCCGATCGTTACGTAGAAAATGGCGCTTACCTGCGTTTGAAAAACGTGGTACTGGGGTACACCGTGCCTGCACCTGCTCTGGAAAGGATCGGCTTCTACAACGCCCGTATTTATGCGAGCGCGCAGAACCTGTTTACCATTACGAAATACAAGGGCATGGACCCGGAATTGTACACGAACGATAACGTGGCCAACTATGGCGACCTGGCGCAGGGCATCGATATGGGTACCTATCCGCCGGCGCGTACTTTCACTTTCGGCGTGCAGCTTAGTTTCTAACGGTTTCAAAAAGTATCAAGATAAAAACTGATTTATTTATATATCGCATTGGCTGCTACTACAACGATCAGTTGTAAAAAGGAGCTGGAAAAATTCCCGCAGGGACAATTAACCGGGGAAAACGTATTTACCGAAGCAAATGACTTCAAACTTGCTATCGACGGCGCTTACCTGCCACTCACCAACCGCTTCCGCGGCGCCTGGGACTGGGAAAACGGCGGTGCTATTCCCCGCGAATGGGTGATAGGCGACGTAATGAGCGACGATGCCGTGAAAGGAGGCGGCAGTCTTGGCGACCAGGAAGATATGCGCAGGATGGAGACCTTTTCGGTATTCCCCGAAAACAACAACGTACTGGCACTCTGGCGTTACAATTACAAAGGCATCAACGCGGCCAATACCATCCTTTTGCAGGACGGGGCCAATGTTCCCGGGCTCGATGCCAACCTGCTCAAACGCATTAAAGGTGAGGCATACTTCCTGCGGGCCTTTTATTACTTCCGCCTGGTAGTGAATTTCGGAGAGATTCCTTTAATGGCCCCCGATAAAAACCTGAATGATAATACGAAGAAAGCAACCGTAGCGGAAGTGTATACGCTGATTGAATCGGATATCGCACAGGCGCTCACCATGTTGCAGCCTTCTTACAGCGAAGCGGCCGATTACCATCGCGCTACTACCGGCGCTGCACATGCATTGCTGGCCAAAACCTACCTGTATCGCGGTCAATGGCAGTTATGCCTGAACGAGATCGCGGAAGTAGAGAAAGGTCCTTATCATTTGCTGGATAAGTTCGAAGATAACTTCAATGGCACTGGTGAACGCGCTGGCGAAATCATTTTCGCGGCCCGTCATGATGCGGGTATCGTGCCTTCGCAGGGCGCTATCCTTAACGCCGTATGGGCGCCGCAGGGCAAGGGCTGGGGCTTTAATATTCCTACGGTGGATTTAGTGAACGAATTTGAAACCGGTGACCCGCGGTTAGCTGCAACCGTGATGCGCGCCGGTGATAAATGGGTAGATGGCACGACCAACTACGATCCCGCCTGGTCGCCGCTTACCGGGTTGAACGTGCGCAAATTTATGAGCAATGCCGCGCTGATAGACGATGGTGGAACGGATTACATCTATATCCGTTTGGGAGATGTGTTGCTCTGGAAAGCAGAATGTTATGCCAACCTGGACCAGCCGGGGCCCGCGCAGGCTGCCCTAGAGCAGGTACGTGCCCGCGCACGTAAATACGCGGCCAATCCGGCCACGAATCTGCCAGCGGTAACAACCAATGACAAAACGGCCCTCCTGGCTGCTATCCGACACGAAAGGCGCGTTGAGCTGGCGTTCGAAGGACAGCGTTACTACGACCTGGTACGCTGGGGCCTCGCGAAAACCGTGCTGGCTGCCGCTCCCGATGCCGATCCCCTGAAAGGTTATAAGGATTATGGCGCCGGCTGGCAGGATAAAAACAAACTGTTGCCCATCCCGCAACGGGAAGCGGACCTGCTCGGAGTAGCACAGAACGATGGTTGGAAATAATGTATCAGCGGGCCGCCGCCCCGTTGCGGCGGCCTTTTTAAATTTAGAGAGATGGAATTAGCAAAACGATTTTCGCAGAACCCCTTGTTACGACCGGCCGATGTGCCACCCAGCCGGCAGGGGCTGGAAGTGGCGTGCCTGTTGAATCCCGGCGTGTTTGAATTTGACGGTAAAACCTGGTTGATCATCCGTGTGGCCGAACGGCCCGCACAGCAGGAAGGCGTTATCTCTTTTCCCGTGTTAAAAAGCGGCGGTATCGATATTATTGAAATTCCCCTGAACGAGCCTGAACTGGACGCCACCGATCCGCGTGTCATCAATTATAAAGGCGCGGATTACCTCACCACACTTTCTCATTTAAGGTTGATGTGCAGCGATGATGGCATTCATTTTTACGAACCGGAAGGCTATCCCGCGCTGCATGGCGAGGGGCCGCTGCAAAGTTTTGGAATAGAGGATTGCCGCGTAAGTAAAGTGGAGGATACGTATTACCTCACGTTTACGGCAGTGTCGCCAAACGGGGTAGGTGTGGGCCTCCGCACCACGAAAGACTGGAAAACCTTTGAACACCATGGTATGATGTTGCCGCCGCATAATAAGGATGTAGCCATCTTCGAGGAAAAGGTAAACGGGAAATATTATACGTTACACCGGCCTAGCAGCGTGGATATTGGCGGTAATTACATCTGGCTGGCGGAATCGCCGGACGGTATTTACTGGGGTAATCACCGGATTATTGCCACCACCCGTAAGGGGCACTGGGACAGCAAACGCGTAGGCGCGGGTGCCGCTCCCATCAAAACAGAAAAGGGCTGGCTGGAAATTTACCATGGCGCCAATGAAAAGCATCAATACTGTCTCGGACTGTTACTGCTGGATTTAAATGACCCGTCCAAAGTAATTGCGCGCAGCAATGAGCCCATTATGGTGCCTTCGGCAGATTATGAGCTGACTGGCTTTTTTGGACAGGTAGTGTTTACGAACGGGCATATAGTAAAAGGCGATAAAGTCACCATTTATTATGGCGCGGCGGACGAAGTGGTATGCGCGGCGGATTTTTCCATCAGCCAGCTTTTATCTTCCTTAAACTGCTAACAGATGCTAAACAACCTTTCCCGCGAGATAAAACACTTTAAGGAGCAGCCGCACGATTTCCGGATACTCACGCTCACGAACCTCATCTACGCACTGGTGTTGCCGGTAATCGACATCTTCGTGGCCGCTTATGTGATGCGCAATTCCAACGATCCCACCAAGGTGGTGATTTACCAGCTGACCATCTACACAGGCATCCCGCTTACGTTTTTATTAAACGGGTTTTTATTGAGCCGGTTTAATATTAAAACGCTGTATTCGATCGGTATGATGTTGAGCGGCGTAAGCATGCTGGTGATGATGTCGCTCAAAACGCTGGACCTCTGGGGCATTGGCTCCGCGGGCCTTATCATGGGCATGTCGTTCGGTTTCTACTGGGCTAACCGCGATTACCTCGCGCTGGCCATTACGAACGACAGCAACCGTAACTACTACTACGGCCTCGAAACTTTTTTATACGATCATCGCCGTGGTGATACCGATTGCGATAGGCTGGTTCATAGAAATATACAGTGATAAGAATACGGTGAACGGTGCTTACCGCATCGTAACGGGCGCCGTGTTCATCGTAACCGTGGCCGCATCCATCATGTGTTTCAGGGGGCGGTTCCAGAGTCCGCAGGAAAAGAAGTTCGTATATTTTAAATTTCATCCGTACTGGAAAAAGCTGTTGAGCTTAGCCGCGCTGAAAGGCCTCGCGCAGGGTTACCTCGTAACGGCGCCGGCGATGCTGATCATGTTGCTGCTGGGTAAAGAGGGCGCACTGGGTACTGCGCAATCGGTGGGCGCTATTATAGCGGCCGTGCTGATGTACATTATCGGGAGGATAGCGAAACCCGGTCATCGGTTATACATCTTCGCGGCAGGACTCGTTTTCTTTTTCGTGGCCTCGCTTTTAATGGCGTGTTGTACAATGCTACCGGTGTGATCATCTTCATGATGTTCCTTTTATTGGCCAAACCTTTGCTGGACCTGGCCTACTTCCCGATACAGTTCAGTGTGATCGATATTTTATCTAAAATAGAAAAGCGCAATGAATTTGCGTATATTTTAAATCATGAAGCGGGCCTGTACGTTGGCCGTTTCGTGGGGGCGGGAACGTTTATTTTCCTGGCCTATTCGTTTTCTACGGAAGTTGCATTGCGTTATGCCATTATGCTGATTGCGCTCGTGCAGTTGCTTTCCGTGCTGGTGGCGAAAGTCATCATAAAAGATGGAAAAATATTAGCGAAAGAGCTGAAAGAAGAACCGATACAATCTGAAAACTGATGAGAAGAATTTTTGCGATAAGTGTAGCGGCACTCACCACGGCTGCCGCCTGTAAACAAACGCCCACGGCTAAACCGGTAACGCAGCAACATTTGCCGCGCATCGATTCGATGGCGGCCATTCCGCAACCGCTGCAAATCATCGACTGGCACGAAATGGCCCGACGCTTCGATAGCACGGCGTACGATTTCAACGCGAAAGGCGAGCACTGGCCGGTGGTTTGGTGGGACAGCACCGGCCGCAACTTCCCACAACCTGTCGTGGGGTTGTATACCGCGCTGAACGATCAGCGCCAGGGTACACATAACAAGGGCATGTTTCATGAATCGTTGTCCAGCATGGGCGCCATATTGGGAGCATCGCTGGTGGGGATTGATAAAAGCAACCAGCAGGGCCTGAATTATGTAGGCATGCTGAAAAACTATTTCAACCGCGAAACCGGTTGGAATATCATGATGAATAACACCGTGCCCGAAGTAGCCCAGCTGGGCGGTGGTTACGGGCGCGATTGGTGGTACGATGTATACCCGAATATGTTGTTCTATGCCATTTACGACAAGTATCCCAACGAGCCCGGCTTCGATACGCTGGCGCGCAGTATCGCGGACAAGTTTTACCAGGCTGATTCGATACTGAATGGTAACTATAATTATTCGTTCTTCAACTACGCCACCATGCAGCCGCAGAAGAACAACATCTGCGAACAGCAGGACGCCGCGGCTGGTCATGCATACGTTTTATATGCTGCCTACAAACGCTTCGGAGATCCGCGTTACCTCGAAGGAGCAAAGCGCGCCCTTAAAGCGCTCGAAGATCAGCCTAAAAACACTTTTTATGAAGTGTTTATGCCTTTTGGCGCGCTATTGTCAGCCCGCATGAACGCGGAGCAGGGCACTAAGTTTAACGCACGCAAGTTCCCGGAATGGACATTCAACGGTACCCCCGAATGCCGCGATGGATGGGGCGTACTGCTCGGCAACTGGAACGGCATCGATATTTCCGGTATCGTGGGGAGTACAAAAGACCGCGGTGGTTACGGTTTCCTGATGAATACTTTTGATTTATCTTGGCCCGTTGTGCCCATCGCGCGGTACGACGCCTCCTATGCCGACGCTATTGGCAAATGGATGCTGAACGCCGCCAACGCCGCCCGTTTCTTTTACACCCAGTACATGCCGGACGAACACGAAACCATCCCTGAACACGCGTCTGTAACGAAAGGTGTAATTGGGTACGAAGGCATCATTCATTCTCCTTCCTATCCCGAATACGCCCACCTGAAAGCCCCTGTAGCGCAAGGCGACGGCCCGCTGTGGGCAAAGGGCAACCCGCCGGTATCGCAGTTCAGTGTGTATAGCAGCGGTCACGTAGGCTTTTTCGGCAGTATCATCCGCAGTACCAACATCCCCGCCATATTGCAGTTAAACCTGCTGGCCACAGATTTCTTCCACGATAAGGCGTTCCCGAGTTTCCTCTACTACAACCCTTATCCCGAAGCAAAAAAGGTAATTGTGCCGCTGGAAGGACAGGCCGTAGATATTTACAATACGGTAACGCGTACGTTCGTGGCGCGTAATGTAACCGGCAGCTACGAGCTTCCGATCGCCGCTACCTCATCCGCCATATTGGTGATGGTGCCCGCCGGCGCTAAAACATCGGAGAAGGACGGTAAGTTACTGGCGAATGATGTGATTATAGATTATCATTTTACTGAATAACCATGCTTGTTGTAAGCTGCCAACTACATCCCGCGTCTGATGGCGCGGGATTTTTTGTGTCTATTTAACAATTAATTAGCACGCCCAACACAACCCCGGGCTTAATTTTTGTTGTTATCAGACGCCTCTACAGAAGAGGCTTTACGTAATAAAAGGAATTCTTACAAACGCTATTGCTCCCGGCGCTATTTTAACGCCAATGGTAGCAGAAGCCTTCAAACAGGTAAACCCTGCCGACCCTAAGCAGGCGGAAGATGTATATGCAGCGGCGAATCCCACCAAACGCCCGGGCTTACCCGAAGAAGTGGGTAAACTTGTGGCTTTTCTCCTGAGTGATGACTGCAGTTACATAAACGGACAAACCATCGCAATAGATGGCGGACAATCCAACAGTTACGGTAACGTTTAAAGCATAAAAAAGGGAGCAGTGAACGCTGCTCCCTTTTCTTTACAACAGTTTGTTGCCCGCGTCTGCCCAGTTAAGCAGGCGCTCATAGCCCTCCACATGCAGGTTGTGATGCTGCGTGTATAAAAATCCTTTTCCTTTAAATGGTTGCAGGTTACGGGTCAGGTCATCGATCATAAAATCGGTGCCTACTACGGTTTTGTCGCCGCAAAGGCATACCTGTCGCCAGGTAAGGAAGGGGAAGTTGTCTTCCAGCCAATGATATTTATCCTGCAGCGAAGCAGGAAACTCCATGGCCGCGGATACGATGAACACACGGTATTTCTTGTTCAATTCACGGATCACCTCCACCGCATCAGGAAACACGCCCAGGTCGCGGAAGAAGCCCGGCGTGTTCAGGTATTTGTGAATGATGCCGCTGTGTTCTTCCGGCACCACATCCGATAAATGTTTGCCTATCAGGTCCTCTTCTGTAAAGGTAGTACCGAAGTCGCGGTAATACCATTCTCTTGCTTTCGTAATCGGATCGGCAATGGTCTCGTCCATGTCGATCGCGATAGATTGAATGTATTCTTGCATATCTTCAAAAAAAAATAAGTGTCTGTGCCGAGTAGCAAAGGTAACAAAAAACGCAGCGCCCCTTCCGTTGGATCACTCGCAGGAAGGGGCGCTGTTGTTAATTCTTTATAAAGAAATGCTTTATTCGAAGATCTTTTCCACCCTTCCCACATTACCATTTACGTCCATCCCTTCTACGACTACACGGAAGCGTTTGGAGAAGTCGTTGCTGTAAAAGTCGAACCGCGCCACGTTCTGGATCGTATCGATCGTCAGTTTCGGGTTCCAGTAAAGGGTAAGGCGTTTGTCGGGCAGCTCGTGAATCGGTTTCTTCACGGAGTAATCCGGCGAGTAGAACGTGCGCACCGCGTTATACCCCCATTTCTTATAGAGTTCAAAGCCTTTGACGGTATTATCTCTCGGCGTATCGCCACCGCGACGCGTATACACGGCAATGGCGCCACCGGCACCACCACCGAAGCCACCCATGAACGGGGGACGGAATACTTTCACCATCGCGATATCGGCCACCGGCAGGTTCGCGAGCATCTGCACATCCACCGGCATCTGGTCGAGGTACAGCTGCGGCGTACCGCCACGCCATTGGAGCTGCGGCTCGTTCATATTGCCGGTGATCTGTAAACCGGCCACACGCGCCTGCAGGTACTGGAATACGTTCATGGCCACCGGGTTATCCGTCGTAAAGTCGAACACCTGTCCGTCGCCGCTGAACATACCGCTGGAGTAGCGCTTATCTACTGTTTCCTGCGTTGTCGGTTTGCGGGAGGTTACATTAAATTCTTTCAGGTAGATGGTTTTATCATTGATGCGCCTGTTCACCACGTTGCCTTCATTTACCGTTGTCAGGTAGCTTTTAAGGACGTTCGGGTTCAACGGTGGCGGCACCATATAAGGATAAGGTACATTTACCTTGTTGGGCAGTTCGAAAAAGTGTTTGTTGATGGTTACATCGATCCAGGCGCCTTTCTTTTCGGGATCATTTGCCTTGTAATACACCATGCCGGTGTCTTTAAACGTCATGTTCGCCAGGATAAACTCCCCTTTTTCACTGGTGGGCGCCATAGCGATCATCTGGCCGCTGTCGGCGGGTGTTTTGATCATGAAACTCACGTTACCGTTTGCCAGCGGACGGTTGCCTTTCTTGGCCACGCCCATGACCGTAAGGCCTTGTTCATACGGAAAACGGAAGACAGGGTAGTCGCCCGCCACAATCTTATTCCACTCAAACCTGCGCCAGCCGTTGGTCATCATTACCAGGTCCAGCGCCCTGAGGGTATTTTCGGTCGTGTCGCGGAAATACCAGCCCGGGTGGTGAATGTAACCTTTGAGATCGGAGGTAAGCAGCGTATTGGATACAATGTTGTTCTCGTACTCGTCGCGTTGCACCTGGTCGGCGTCCGTAACGGATACCGAGAGCTGTCCGCGTGTGGCGTCCGGCAGGTCGAGCACCAGTTCAGTTTTGGTACGAGGGCCTTTAGATACAGTATTTGCCGAAATGATCATGTTGATCTCTTCCAGGTTGTTGCGTACAAATACCAGCCTTTCCGCCAGCGGTGTGCCGTCGCGCTTGAACAGCGTGAGTTGCAGAATGCCATTGGGCAGCTGCTGGGTGGGAATGAGGCCGCTGATTTTGCCTTCGGCTACGTTCAGTACGGCTTTATAGATCAGCTGATTTTGCATTTGCGCTACCAGCAGCATTTCTGAGTAGGTAGTATCTTCCTGGTTGCTGAAAGAAGTGAGGTAGAAGATGCGGGTACCTTTATTGTAAATCTTCATCGCTACGCCGGAGGACTTTGCGGCCGGAAGCGGGAATGTTTTTTCGAGGCCGGCGGAGTCTTTGGTCTTCGCCGTATAGGTTTCGCCAGCTGCCGGCTTCAGTTCAAACGAGCCCATACCGTCGTGAACGGTGGTAATATCAGCGACCTTCTGGCCTTTGCTGTCGGTAACAGTACCGCTGACCCTTGTGGGATAACCAGCCTGGTTGATGGCTTTGAACGCCACCTGGCTGGCTACATTATTAATAAGGTCGCCGCCTTCAGGGAAGAACTGTACGGCGTAGGCAGGTTTATCGGCTGCATCGGCGCCTGTGGCGGCACCAGCGCCCGGGCGTGCGGCCGTTCCGGACGGTACATCTTTCTTGGCGTCGTAGATGCGGATATTCTTATGGAAGAAGAAGCTGGAGTCGTAGTTCATCATGTACGAGGTGTACGCCCTGGCGCGGTAGGTACCGGATTTCATGGTTTCCGGCAGTTCTATTTCGCCGGCGCCGCCACCTTCGCTCAGTTCTACAATCCTTTTCTGTACCACTACGCCGTCTTTGTCGATCAACTCAAAGTACAGGTTACGGGCGCCGTAGGCGGGCAGTTCCCGGAGGGACACGTAGCCTTTGAACCAGATGCTCTCCCCGGCGGCATAATAATCTTTGTCAAAATGGATGTACACTTTTTCCTGAGGATAGTCGCGATAGAACCTTTCGAGAGCGGCTGTAATCCGGGTGGTCCAGTCATCAGCAGGGATATAGCTGAAGGCGGCACAGGTTACGAGCATCCCTATCATCCACGCTGTCAGTTTCCGTCCTGATGCCTTCTTAGAACTTTGTTGCATTTAATTTAGAATCAGTATGATTAACAAATGTTGTGTTAATGTTTAATTTGCATCAATAAATATACGGTAAAATTTATTTTATCATAATCGGACAAAATTAAGGCAAATGGGGGCATCTGGAAAGGTTTTGGTGGTGATTGGCGGCGGGGCCGCGGGGTTCTTTTGCGCGGTAAACGCGGCAAGGTTGCATCCCGGGCTGAGTGTACGCATCCTGGAAAAAACGGGTAAACTGTTATCAAAGGTTAAAGTATCGGGCGGCGGACGCTGTAATGTAACGCACAATGCGCCCGGGGTGGCAGCGCTGGTGAAGAAATACCCGCGCGGGCAAAACCTGCTCAAAAAGAGTTTTCATCATTTTCATATACTGAACACGGTAGACTGGTTCGCCGAGCGGGGCGTAACCCTGAAGGCCGAGCCCGACGGGCGCATGTTCCCGGTGACCGACTCCTCGCAAACCATTATCGACTGCCTGTTGCAGGAAGCCGAAAAGTATCGTGTACGCATCGACGTGAATACGGAAGTAACGAGGCTGGAAAAGCTGTCCGGCGACCGCTGGCGCCTGCACCTGCATGGCGATAAGGCGATAGAGGCGGATTACGTATGCGTGTGCACCGGCGGTTATCCGCAGCCGGAGAAGTTCAACTGGCTCCGCGAGCTGGGGCACGAAATTGCGTCGCCCGTGCCGTCGTTGTTTACTTTTAATATGCCGGGCAACCCGGTAACGGAGCTGATGGGCGTTGCTGTACCGCAGGCCGTGGTGAAGATCGCCGGTACCAGACTACAGGAGTCCGGGCCGTTGCTAATTACCCATTGGGGAATGAGTGGGCCGGTAGTATTACGGCTTTCTGCCTGGGGAGCGCGTTCGCTGCACGAACTGGGTTATAAATTTACCGCTATTGTTAACTGGCTGCCCGATCACCAGGAGAACACGCTCCGGGAAGAGTGGCCCTCGTTGCGGCAAAGTATGGCGGGACAAAAGATCTACCAGAAGAATATATTCGGGCTGCCGCAACGCCTGTGGCACTTCCTGCTGCAGCAAGCGGGTGTGCAGGAAGATACCCGCTGGGCCGACCTGCCGTCGAAGGAGCAAAATAAATTGATTAAATACCTGGTGGCGATGGAGTTTCCCGTACAGGGCAAAACCACTTTTAAAGAGGAGTTTGTGACCTGCGGTGGCGTGAACCTGTCGCAACTGGATGCCGCCACGATGGAAAGCCGCCTGCATAAAGGATTGTTTTTTGCCGGCGAGGTGATGGACGTAGATGGCATTACCGGCGGATTTAACTTCCAGCATGCATGGACCAGCGGGTGGCTGGTGGCGAATGCCCTTTAATTGACGTCCGTATGTGCCTGCATATTAATATGAACACCTAAACCCTTGGCTACCGCCATGCCCAGGCGAACATCCGCCCGGAACCAGTGGCACAGCTGCCGCTGGATGATTTCCTCCCGGCGGAGGCCGCCGATGTCGCTCATGGCATTTACGATGTTCCGCACCACGTCCTGCTGTTCACCGGGCGCCATTAACCGGAACAAGTTGCCCGGCTGCGTGTAGTGATCATCATCTCCCGGTGCATTGCGGTCATAAAAATCGGCCATCATCGACTCCAGTGGTTCTTCCTGCCGCATGTACGCCGGATCAGCGTTAATGTTGTCGAAGCTGTTGGGGTAGTAGTTGGGCGAACCACCGCCATTGCCGTCCATACGCATAGCGCCGTCGCGGTGGTAATTGTTAACCGCAAACGGACATCGGTTCACCGGCAGGTGTTCGTAATTCACACCTAAACGATAACGCTGCGCATCGGGATAAGAAAGTATCCTTCCCTGCAGCATTTTATCTGGCGAAAAGCCAATACCATCCACAATGTGCGAAGGCGCGAAGGCGGATTGCTCTACGTGCGCGAAATAATTATCCGGATTGATATTCAATTCCAGTTCACCCACATCGATCAGCGGATAATCCGCGTGCGGCCAAACTTTGGTAACGTCGAAAGGGTTCCAGCGATAGGAGGGGGCGTCGCGTTCAGGCATTACCGGATCTTCAGGCTCCATTTCGGGAACTGGCCGTTGGCAATGGCGGAGTGCAGGTCGCGTTGAGCGAAGTCCGGATCCTGGCCGCGCATGGCCGTCGCCTCGTCGTTACTAAAGTTTTTGATGCCCTGGTGTGTCAGGAAGTGAAACTTTACAAAGAAGCGATCTTCCTTCCCACTAAAAAAAGAAAAAGTATGGCTGCCAAACCCGTGCATATGGCGATAGCCATAAGGGGTGCCGCGATTACTCATCAGGATCAGGACCTGGTGCAGACTTTCAGGATGCAGGCTCCAGAAGTCCCACATCATCGTGGCGCTTTTGCAATTTGTTTGCGGATCGCGTTTCTGTGTGTGAATGAAATCGGCAAACAGCTTCGGGTCTTTAATAAAGAAAACGGGAGTGTTGTTACCGACCAGGTCCCAGTTCCCATCTTCTGTATAAAACTTTACCGCAAACCCACGCGGATCGCGCTCTGTATCGGCTGACCCTCTTTCGCCACCCACGGTGGAAAAGCGGACGAACACCTTTGTTTGTTTGCCTATCTTACTAAAAACCTTTGCTTTGGTATAAGGAGTTACATCGTGCGTAACGGTGAAAATGCCATATGCGCCCGATCCCTTTGCATGCACCACGCGTTCGGGAATACGTTCGCGGTTAAAGTGCGCCATTTTTTCGTGGAGCAAAAAATCCTGGAGTAACAGGGGGCCACGCGGTCCGGCCGACAGGGAGTTTGCGTGCTCTGCGTAAGGGGCGCCGGAAGCCGTCGTTAGTTTTTGTTTATCTGCTGGCATACAATCATGTTTTGAACGACGAGGGATCTGATCCTTAAATATAATTCAAAACAACAGTATTATCAGAGGTAATGAATGCCTGGCGGATAATCCTTTTCCAGCGCGGCCAGCAGCTGCTCAAAATGACCATCCCCGTACATGAAATCCATTTTGGAAGTATCGACCATTAACGTGCGGACGGGGTGCTGCCGGAGATATTGCATATACACGCCCTGCACATCATGGAGGTATTGGTCCTGGATGTTTTGCTCATATTCCCGGTTTCTCTTTTTGATATTTGCCTGCAGGCGCGAAATGGGCGAATTCAGGAAGATGAGGAGGTCGGGCTGCCGGAGTTGTGGATTAATGATGTCAAACAGCTTCTGGTAAAGCGCGTATTCTTCCTCCGCCAGGTTGATGCGGGCGAACAACAGGCTTTTAACGAACAGGTAGTCAGAGATCACGGTTTCTGACGAAAACAGTTCCTGCGCCGTGAGCAGTTCTTTCAATTGCTTGTAGCGCTCGGCCATGAAGAATAGTTCGAGTGGAAAAGCGTATTGTTGCGGGCGTTCGTAAAATTTGGGCAGAAAGGGGTTGTCGGCAAACTCCTCGAGGATCAGCCGGCCGTTAAAATGTTCGGCCAGTCGCGTGGCGAGGGTCGTTTTCCCCGCACCAATATTGCCTTCTATGGTGATAAACGGATATTTCATGTGGATGCGAAACGTTATTTAGTGAGCGCCGGCAGGCGTTTGTGAACGGGGAGCTGGTCCGGACAAATTTCCAGCAGGTGGGAGAGGGGCTGTTGCAGTACCGGGTGTACAAAATCCGGGAGGATTTCGCAAAGCGGCGTCAGCACGAAACGACGGTTAGCCATATGCGGATGTGGTACTTTCAGCTGAGGCAAGTCAATCACTTCCTCGTTAAAAAAAATCATATCGATGTCGATTACCCGGCTGCCCCATTTTTCCCGGCGTACCCGGCCAACCTGCTTTTCGATGTCCATCATCACGTCCAGCAATTCGGTTGCCGAAATCGGCGTCTGTATCACTAAGCCTTGGTTCAGGTAATTTGGCTGATCCACCCCGCCCCAGGGAGCAGTTGCGTACAGGGAAGAGCGCTGTGTAACCTTTCCCGCCGTGGAATCCAGCAAATCGACCGCCCGGCGCAGGTTCTGGCTCCGGTTTCCGAGGTTGCCACCTATAAGTAATATCGCAGTATTCATGTATTAAGAGGTTCAAAAGTACCCATAATCCGCAGATAACCGCTATATTCACAAAATTATTTGTGACCTTCGTGTTTTCCGTAATTCATTCTTGAACATTTATGCGCAATTTCTTAAAGATATTCTTTGCGTCCTTTCTCGCCCTGGTCGTTTTCTCACTTGTCGGCTTTTTCTTTTTCCTGATGTTGATCGGCGGACTTGTAAAGTCGGCAACCAATCCCGGTTATAAAGTAAGTGCCAACAGCGTGCTGGTGGTAGATGCCGGTACTGTTTACAACGAACAGGCGAAAATGGACAAACTGGGAGGTTTTCTTACCGGTGAGGGCGAAACGCCAGGTCTGTACGATATGGTCCGGATCCTGCGCCATGCGGCCTCCGACGATAATATTAAAGGTATTTACCTGAAAGCAGGCAGCAATGCCAACAACTTTGCTACCAATGAAGAGTTGCGGAACGCTTTGCTGGCCTTCCGTAAAAGCGGCAAATTCATTTACGCCTATGGCGAAGTGATTCCGCAGCAGGCGTACTACCTGGCTTCCGCGGCAGATAAAATCTACCTGAACCCTAAAGGCGGGCTGGAGTTCGATGGTTTCTCCATGCAACTGATGTTCCTGAAAGGACTGCTCGAAAAGCTCGATATACAACCGCAGATCTTTTACAACGGTAAATTCAAAAGCGCGACCGAACCGCTGCGCGAAACCAGCATGACGGACGCTAACCGTTTGCAGACCAGTGTGTTCCTGGGAGAACTTTATGGTCGCTTCCTGACCGGCATCGGCACCCGCAGGGGCATCGATACGGCTACGTTGCACGGTTATGCCAACCAGGGCCTCATCCGCTTCCCGTCTGATGCGTTAAATTATAAACTGGTAGATGGTTTGAAGTATGATGATGAAGTGATGAACGAATTCCGCAAACGCATCGGCATTGGCGCAGACGAATCGATCAACTTCATTGCCGCCTGGAAGTACGGCGCTGCCGTGAACTTCACAGAAGACGGCCCCGATGGCTCCATTGCGCTGATTTACGCGCAGGGCGACATCGTAGGTGGCAGTAGCGATGATCAGACTACGATTGCCAGCGATACTTACATCAAAATTATCCGTAAAGCCCGCCAGGATAAAGACATTAAAGCGATCGTATTCCGGGTGAACTCCGGTGGCGGCAGTGCCACGGCTTCTGAAGGCATCTGGCGCGAACTGTCACTGGCGAAGAAAAGCAAGCCGGTAATTGTATCGATGGGTGACTACGCGGCCTCCGGTGGATATTATATATCCTGCATGGCGGATTCTATTTGCGCAGCCTAATACACTTACGGGCTCCATTGGCGTGTTCGCAGTGTTGCCGAACCTGCAGGGTTTCTTCAATAACAAATTGGGCATTACGTTCGATGGTGTGAAAACGGCGCAGTATGCCGATTTAGGTACCGTTAGCAGGCCGCTGACCGAAACAGAAAAGCGTATCCTGCAAACATCCGTGGATTCAATTTATGCGTCGTTTAAAGGTCGCGTAGCAGAAGGCCGTAAGCTGGATGGTGCTGTAGTGGACAGTATTGCACAGGGACGTGTATGGACGGGTATCGAAGCGAAGCAACTGGGACTGGTTGACCGCATCGGCGGCATCGAAGATGCCGTACGGGCAGCGGCAAAAATGGCCAATATTTCCAGTTATTACCTGTCTGAATATCCAGCGGTGAAAGATGCCTGGATGCAGCGGCTGAGTGGCGGTCGCGATGATGTGAAAGCGGAGTTGCTGAAAAAAGAATTAGGCGTTTATTACAATGTATATAAACAGGTTAAGTCGTTAGAACGCCTTACCATGGGCGTACAGGCGAGATTGCCCTACGATATGATGATCCGCTAAGATATCACTAAACGCCTCGCAGTCTGCGGGGCGTTTTCATTTTTAAAACACTATTTTTGCCCCGGTCTATAGATCCAACTATGAAATATATTTTTCCTGCGGCGGCTATTATTGCGTGCTGCTCCTGCGGTACCCCGGCCGCACAAAAAACACCGGTTGATTCCCTCGTTATTGCTGACAAGGCTGCGATGGCGAACGATACATTTGCGACCGCTGCGGCGGATACGGTGAGTTTAGGCGGTGTGGTATACGACATCACCGCTATTACCAAAGAAGAATTTGACGCTGTAAAGGGCTGGGAAATTGATACCAGTGAAAGCCGGTCGTTGCAACAGACCGGCGGCGCGGTGCGCAGAGTGGGAGATACCCTGTTTTTCCAGGCGGCGAACCGTCGTGTAATGATGATCAGCGACCGCGATGCAGACGAGGGCAATAATCCCGGTGAGGAGTTTGTAGAGTATTCCTATTATGGCGAGGTGCCCGGATCGGGCCACTGGCTGGTCGGTTGTATGTTTTACGAAAGCTATGCCTATGCCTTGATAGGCAAGGAGACGGGAGATACCACCTTTACCATAGGCGTCCCCGTTATATCGCCGGACGGCAAATACTTTGTTGCCGGCAATGCCGACCTGGAGGCGCAGTTTACGCCCAACGGGCTGGAATTGTACCGTAATGGCAAAAAGCCGCAGTTGGTAGACGAGCGGATGCTGGAGTATTGGGGCCCCAATACGGTGAAATGGAAAGATAACCGGAACCTGCTGATAGAAAAGATAGAAAGGAACCAGGAGTCGCCGCGGTATATCAGATTAACCGCACGGCCCTAATGGTCCATATACTTTGCAGCCGGTCCGGTATCACGCGGGGCCGGCTGTTCTCATTTTTTCAGCCTTCACCGGTATACATCACCCCTACTTCCTCTTTGGATAAGCGGATTACGTGTTTTTGCGTTTCGTCGACTACCCTTTGCGCCTGCATGCGCAGTCTGCGCAGGCCATCGGCCAGGGCTTCCATGCTTTTCTCTGCTTCTTCCGCCAGTTCGTTATGATAAGCGATAACGGCAGACAGGCGTTTGATGTGTTCATTTATCACGTTGCAGATTACCTGCGAAGACGGAAACGGTTCAAAGTCCTGCAAAGTTGAAAGGATCTGTTCATAGCCGTGACACATTTTCTCGAGTTCGGCCTGATTCACATTGTTTACGGTGTGTTCCATCATAGTAGACTTATTTTGGTTGGACGCGAATTGGTCATTCACATGAATATTCAAGGTGTTTAATACCTGCCATTATGGATTGAAAAAGGATGAAAACGGTTTGCTTAGCGGCTTTCAGGGCGGCCAAAATTATTGTCTGAAACAAATATAGGTATCGGTTTGATACGAGGGATGCATCTCAAAATATTCTCAAAATATAGTTTGAATCGTTCACCCTCTTCTTGAATAAATGCGTCTGCACCTGGTTAATGTGGTGGTTACATTGTTTCTCTTCTAACTGGTTGTTTTCCAGTCAACTTAAAAAAACTTAAAAATTGGGGTAACAACAGCTTTGTACCGGTGATATACCTGTGTAAATACCGAAACACGGGCGGCTGCCGAAAAGCCCTTACACCAGATAGAGTAGGCATCACTTAAACCATCATCAAATGAGAAAGCAAATTGTAATCGCCGCCACCATTGCCAGCACTGTATTGTTCTTTGCAGCCTGCAAAAAGATAAAAGCCCCGAAACAGGCAGCACCCGCACCGCAGCACAGTTCCCGGATAAATTTGGCGCAAAAGCACAAAGCTTTTCATTGAATACCGCTACACTGCCTCAGACTATTACGCTTGCCGGTGGTACTAAAATTACGATCCCGGCTGGCGCCTTTACCCGCAGCGGCGTTGCAGTAACCGGCGAGGTGAAATTGAACGTTACCGAATTGCTGACAAGAAGTTCTTTAATACGCACTGGTGTTAACACCAACCATGTATCCGGCCTCCCGCTGGAATCGCAGGGTACCCTGTTTATTGAAGCGACCAACAATGGCGCAGCAGTAGATCAGGCCCTGAAAGCGCCCCTCAATATTAAAGTACCCGCCGCGGGCGATGGTTTCACATTGTTGTGGGCAGGTGTGGATACTGTTCAGGGTAACCAGTTTGGCTGGGTAGCACCTGTGAACGCCAATGGCCAGAACCAGCAGCGCGAAGTGAAATCAGTAGAAGGCTTCTACAATTTTGATTTCGGTCAGCTTGGCTGGGTGAACTGTGATATTTTCTATAGCAATAGCAGCCCCAAAACAACCGTGAAAGTTGAAGTGCTGAACAATCCGGGCACCATGGCATCTTTCCGTGCATCGTCCGGCGAAACGTTTGTTTTCTTTTGTGCAAAAGGCAGCAATGTGGTAGCACAGATCTACACTGCCGACGGTGTTAATAAGGTAAAGAGCTACGACAATTCGATGCCGGTAGGCGCAGAAGGCAAGCTGCTGGTGTTCTCAGTGAAGGACGGTAAATATTACCTGGCGCAGAAGGAAATTACCATCACCGCCAACCTGTCTGAAGCTATTACATTGGCTGAAACTACGGAAGCCGCCATCCAGTCTGCCATGGATGCACTTAACACCTACTAGTTTTCTACAGGGATCATGGCCAATGTGCCGGCCCGCCGCCCGAAAGGGCGTGCGGGCCGCTTTTTTGAAATGGCCGAAACCCGTGTTAGTTTTACGCGGTTTTTGTAAATATTGATTATGGCAGAGCAGTACAGCCAGTGGCGCGCCATGTTGGCGATCATGAAGGCAAGCATCAGGGCAATATTCCGTAGTCCGTCCACCGTGATTTTTAGTCTGGCTTTCCCGCTGATCTTCATACTGGTATTCGGTTTCATTGGTAACCGCGGGATAAGCGTGAAAGTAGGGGTTGATAAGGGCACCGATACCAGCAGTGTGCTGTACAAGGCCTGGCCGCCCGTTCCGGCGTGCAGCTGGTTACGGATAACAGTCCCGCCGAAATGCAGCAGGAGTTGGAAAAGGGGCATCTTGCAGCGATTATCCGCATCACTTCCCGCTCGGGCGGACTTATTCCCGACGATGCCGTGGAAGTGAAAACATCTTCAGCGGCGGCGCAGGACAATGCCGTGTTCCAGTCGGTATTATCAGAAACCATTGCCCACCTGAACGACCGGTTTTACCAGCGTCCGGGCACGGTGGCCACGGTAACCAGTGAAGTGGTACCGGGCAGGCAATACAAAACCATCGACTTTATCCTCCCCGGCCAGTTAGGATTTGCGCTATTGAGCGCGGCCGTTTTCGGTACGGCGTTCCTGTTTTTTAGTTTAAGGCAAACGCTCGTACTCAAGCGATTCTTCGCCACGCCGGTGCACCGGGGATATATTATAGTAGGCGAGGGGTTGAGCAGGATGATTTTCCAGCTTTTCGGCTCCGTAGTCATTATCGGTATCGGCTATTTTGCCTTTGGATTTACCCTGATCAACGGCTTTGCCACCTTCCTGGAAATGTTGCTGGTGTGCGCATTCGGGCTCATTGTGTTTATGGGTTTCGGGTTTGTGGTGAGCGGCATCGCAAAAACCGAAAGCACGATTCCTTTCTTAGCGAATATTGTCACCTTACCGCAATTTTTGCTGGCGGGTACTTTTTCTCTGTCGATGCGTTCCCTATATGGTTACAGCCAATTTGCCGCATCATGCCGCTGACGTACCTGAACGATGCGTTGCGAAAAATAGCCTTTGAGGGCCTGCATGTCTGGCATGTATGGCCGCAGTTACTGGTGCTGGCTGTGTGGGGTGTGATCGTTTACCTGGTTGCGATCAAGGTCTTCCGTTGGGAATAGGCGTTTGAATTTTGAAAGAATAGCTGTAACTTTTACTTTCCAGAATGCGAATGACTTTAACAAAAAACCTGCAATATGCAAGCCTTGTTTCTCATCATTGGGGCCATTGTCGTGGTAGTGCTGGTGTTTTTATCGTGTCCCTCTTTCTACCGGCAAAAGTACATGTGGCGCGAACCGTTTTTGTGAGAGCGCCCGCAGAAAAATCTTCCACGAAATTAACAGCCTCCGTAACTGGCGACACTGGTCGCCCTGGCATAAACAGGACCAGGATCCCGGAATGAAAAATGTGTACGGTGCTACCGAAGAAGGTACCGGCGCTACCTATCGCTGGGAAGGGCTGCGCCACCGTAAAACCGGCCGTGGCAAACTGATTATTACTGCATCCAAACCTTTCCGCTTCATTGCCACCGATATTTATTTCATGGGGCGCGGACTGGTAAAAGGGGTGTATCGCCCGGACCCTTCGGAGGGCGGCACCACGGTTACCCGGAGCTTTGAGGCGTATACGGGCAACCATCCTTTGCGGAAATTAGCGGGATTGCTGATGGACAAGTGGATGGGGCGGGATTTTGAGACCGGATTAAACAATTTGAAACAAATAACAGAATTTAAGGCTTAAAGAAACATGATGCGTGGTATCCGGATGCTGCTGGCTTCACTGGCAGTACTTTTAGTAATTATCTTTTTATTTTCCCTATTATTTTCTTCTACCGCGAAAATGCAGCGTGCTGGTGTAATCCAGGCGCCGGCGGTAGCGGTATTCGATCATTTGCAGGATACTGCTGCCTGGAAATACTGGTATCCCTGGCCGGTAAGCCGGGACCCCGCGCACGGGAAGCTGGTGATCGACAAAGTGGTAAAAGACTCGCTGATCCTATACCGGGTGCTGTCTACCGACGAACGCCTGAACATCAACGGCAGCATTTACCTGACGCAGACCAGCCCGACCGCTACTACCATTAACTGGTCGATGGAACGGCATGTGGGGGTACTGCCCTGGTGGAAGCTCCGCGGCCTGCTCATGGACAAGTTGTACGGTCCCGCCATGGAAAAGGGGCTGAGCGACCTGAAAAAACTGGCGGAAGGTCAGCTGACCGATACGAGCATGGCGCGCTGATTTCTATAAGCGGTGCGTTTATTTGTCTTATTAGCCGTAATTTCCACTTCAATTCACACAAATAAAAAGTTTCTTATGAAAAAAATGCTCGTTTGGTTATCGATGGTACTGATCGGTACGAACGTAATGGCGCAAAACCCGCCTAAAAGCCCCCGCGTAGAAGTTGCTGGTACTAACGTTAAAGTAGCTTACGGACAGCCCTCCAAAAACGGAAGGGAGATCTTTGGCGCCCTGGTGCCTTATGGCCAGGTTTGGCGGACAGGAGCCAACAAATCTACCGACATCACGTTTGAGAAAGACGCTACTTTCGGCGGTAAAAGGTGAAAGCGGGTACTTACGCGCTGTTTACTATTCCCGGTGAAAAGGAGTGGACCGTAATCCTGAACAGTGTAACTGGCCAGAGCGGTGCGTTCGAATATGATAAAAACAAAGACAAAAACGTATTGGAAGTAAAGGCTCCCGTACAGGCAACTGCCAGTGTACAAGAAAAAATTTACGATCACTTTGCCTAAGAACGCGGTGGTGTTCGAATGGGACAAGACGAAAGTGAGCGTTCCCCTTAAATTCTAACGGAAACAATACTTCAATAAAAGCCCCCTGTTGCGAAAGTGACAGGGGGCTTTCTTGTTTATCTATTTGATTATCATGAGTT
Organism: Chitinophaga sedimenti; assembly: GCF_023156195.1. Taxonomy (GTDB): domain Bacteria; phylum Bacteroidota; class Bacteroidia; order Chitinophagales; family Chitinophagaceae; genus Chitinophaga; species Chitinophaga sedimenti. The sequence continues at coordinate 2,462,334 of NZ_JAKUKA010000001.1, read as the reverse complement.
AGTGGCGTTGCGGGGTTAAGTCCTAAAGTAGGTTTACACCCTGGTAAAATACTCACGGCTAAGACGATCCTTACTACATCCTTCGCTGATCCTTCGCTCATCCTACGCTAAAACCGCTTCCACGGCCGATTGAACGTCCAATGAGCGAAGGATCAGCGAAAGATGGTCTTAGGATAGTGTCAGGATGTTATTGCAGTCCCCTGCAATCGCCGCTGTATCCGTCAGATATTCGGTAAAAGGAAGCAAAAAGCCCCTGTTGCGGAAGTAACAGGGGGCTTTCTTTCTTCTGTTTGTTCAACGGAACAGCGTGTCCTTTAATGGACTGTAACCCCAAAAAAGCGGTTTAGCGGTACGTTTCCAGAAAACGCCTGACACTGTTATAAATAATTTCTAACTCTTCATCTATGATGCAGTAGGGGGCAGTATATAGATAGTGTTTCCCAGCGGGCGGATCATCACCTGCTGCTCCCGGAAGAAGCGGTGGATCGCCGCGGCGAGTTCATTGGTATAACTATCCGCCCCGTTTGTTATTACTTCGAAGGCCAGCAATGTGCCCAACTGCCTTACCTGTTTAACCACGCCGCAGTCCCGGAGCCATCCGGCGAATTGCTGGTGTTTTGCCGCCACCCGCTGCCTGTTCGCCAAACAAGCCGGCTGCACAAACAGTTCCAGGCTTGCTAAAGCCGCCGTACACGCCAGCGGGTTGGCCGTAAAGGAATGCCCGTGAAACAGGGTTTTAAGCTTATTCTCGGACAGGAAGGCGTCGTAAATGTGCCGGGTGCAGGTGGTAACCCCCAGGGCAATGGCGCCGCCGGTAAGTCCCTTCGACAGGCAAATGATGTCGGGAGTGGTCTGCAGGTGTTGCATGGCGAAGTCCTTACCCGTGCGGCCAAAACCTGTAAAGATTTCGTCGGCGATGAGCAGGATGCCTTTGCGCCGGCAGTGCTGCAGCAGCACTTCCAGGGAGGCCGCATCGTATACGATCATTCCCACAGCGCCTTGCAGCAATGGTTCGAATATGAAGGCGGCGGTGTCTTCCGCGAGCTGGTCGACCTGGGCGAACAGCGCCTTTAGGTTATCCGCCGTTGGCAGTTCGAGGAAGGTCACGTCAAACAGGTACTGGTCGAATGCCTTGGTGAACACACTCCGGTCGCTTACGCTCATAGCGCCGAACGTGTCGCCGTGATAGGCATTGCGGAAAGCAAGGAGCCTGCGTTTGGGCGCACCATTGTTGTGGTGGTACTGGATCGCCATTTTCAGTGCTACTTCTACTGCAGTGGAGCCGTTATCGGAGTAAAACACTTTCTGTTGCGATCCGGGCAGCAGGGGAGCAGTTGTTCTGCCAGTGCTACGGCAGGTTCGTGCGTATACCCGGCGAAGATGCAATGTTGCAGCTGCGCCGCCTGTCCCGCAAGCCGCTCCGTGATATGCGGATGTGCATGCCCGTGTATGTTCACCCACCAGCTGGACGTGGCATCGATGTAACTACGTCCGTCCTCATCGTACAACCGGGCGCCCTCGCCCCGAACGATGCCGATAGGGGCCGGCGCGGTTTGCATTTGTGTATACGGATGCCAGATAACGGCCTGGTCCCGCTCGCTCAAGGTTTTTCGCATGGCGCAAAAATAGGGCATCATGGCCCAATGCGACCTGTTTAGCAAAAAAATCGTACCTTTGTGCTGTCGTCATGTAATTAAACCTACTCCCTTTTGCCACAAGCGTTAGCCCCAACTGTCGAATTTCTTTAACTAAAAACATATTATGAACCTGAATGACATTGCAGTAGTTGAAAATGAAGGCGCGCGCCAATTTGAATGCCGGATTAACGGAAAACTCGCTAAAGTCGAGTATATGATGGGCGGTGGACGGATGTTCCTCACCAGCGTCGACGTTCCCGCGCAACTTCAGGAAGGCGTTGCCCGTGCGCTCGTCGAAAGGGTTTTTGAAATTATCGCAGACCGGAAGCTCAAAATGGTACCGTTGTGTCCTTATGTAACAACCTTCATGCGTCAGCATCCCCAGTGGAAAAAATTGCTTGCGCATGGAATCCATGTTTGATCTTTTCATATCAAAAATTGATAAACAACATGCCCGTTAAGAATTTTGATGAGCTGCACCAGCAACACCAGAACTGGAAACTAGACCTGTTAAAAACAGAAAAAGAGATTAAGGCACTGCAGGACGAGCTGACGGATCTTTCTCCGAAAGCTTCTTCCACCGATCAGCGCATCCAGGTAGAACACCTGCAGAACGCCCTCATCAGGCAGAAGGTAGTCGTGAATGACAAACTTCAGGAAATCACCAAAATAGACAAACTGATGTCCGAAGAAGGCGCTAACAGCGAGGCGTTACTCAAACTCGACCATCTTCAACAGGAAGACATGGAACAGTTCGACCGCCTGTTCTCCGAACTGCGGAAGGAGTTTAAAACATTCAGACAATCACTCGGATAGATTGTTCTCATGTTATTAAAGGGCGGTACAGATAACTGTACCGCCTTTTTTAATAGGTACAACACGTACTGAGCTTGATTGACGGCTGTTGTACCTCCCCTTTTGCCGGAATCCGCGTTAATATCCCCGATCGCGGAATTCCAGAGAATGCAAAAAAACAAAAGCAAGTCTTCCTGTGGTTTTCCAATGTATATGGTGCACGAACGGCCTGCCGCTCGCAACTTGTGTTTAGTGAGGACTGTTTCTCAACCGTTGAAACAGTCCTCTTTATTTACCAGACTGGAGTGGTTGGTTGACTGGCGCGCTTTTCGGGGCGCATAAACACCAATGGATGATAAGGCCGGCCTATGGTCGTACGGCAATAGTTAATCAGTACAGGTTGGATAGGTGTTTGTACGGCACGGCCGGCGCCCGTTTTACGAGCGTTGTTTTCTCTTTTCATAAATTGATTTTTTATTTGGGAAGGATATCCGGCGGGAGGGCTAACAAGCCGGCAGACTTACCACGCAACCCTTGAGCAGGGCCGCCGCCGATGGTTATTACTTATCGACACAACAAATGTATGCTGTCAAAATGAGAGTGAAATTTTTATTTTAAGAACCTGCTTCTTATTTTATTAAACATGGCCCGGAAAAGTAAAGGCTGCCCGGAATGAGCAGCCTCGCGGGTTACAAGTATTTTCATCTTCCTAAAAAAAAGTAACGGACCAGCTTTTTTCCCAGGTGGCGCCGGCAGCCAATTGAATGATACCTTCTTTTTCCGCCAGTTCCCCGCTTGCGTTTACATGATCTGCAATACCGCACCATGGCTCCAGGCACACAAAGTCCGCATCTTTTGCCGACCAGATGCCGAAGTAAGGAAAGCCATCGAAATGCATCTCTACGCCATGGGATGTTTTACCGCTTTTGAGGGCGATTTTATCGGATGCCATGTGTTTTAACACAAGTGCATCGGCGTAAAACAATTGTTTATGCAGGGAGAGGCGCTGCTCGTTCCGCAACAATGATTCGGGCGCCAATTCGATCAGTCCTTCCGGCGACAGTGGCCATTTGCCGGTGTTTTCGGACTTCGAGAATTCGAGGTAGTAATCTTCGAAGGCGGTATCGTTCGTTAAAGGCACCTTAAAGGCAGGATGCGCGCCCACGGAAAACCACATCTCGCCATCGCCTGTATTTTGCACGATATACGTCACCTGCAGCGAATTTTCCCGCAACTGGTAACGAACGCTAAAGGAAAATGGAAATGGGTACACCGCATGGGAGGCGTCGCTATCATGAAGTGTAAACGTAATGCTGTCCTGCGTTTGCTCCGATACGGCAAACACTTGGTCACGGGCGAACCCATGACGGCCAAGCGTATATGTATTGCCTTTATGTGTGTATTGATTATTCTTTAATCCACCTACAATAGGGAATAGGACTGGACTTTTCTTTCCCCAGAAGGCGGGGTCGCCGCTCCAAAGGTATTCGAGGTTTGAATCGGTGCGCGTGATGCTTTGCAGCTCCGCGCCTTTTTCCGCAATGCTGATGCTGAGTAGTCCATTGGATAATTGCTGCATGTTCCTGTGTTTTTCGGTCTTGTTGTACAAATATAAAGTTCGCTACCTTTGGCAGCAAATTAAAACAGGAACTTATGGCAGTGTTATTAAAAGGAAAAACCGCGCTGATCACCGGCGGAGGAAGGGGAATAGGGAAGGCATTGGCGGTAGCCCTGGCGGCGGAAGGCGTAAACATCGGGCTGATGGGTCGTTCGGCCGCTACGCTCGAAGAAACGGCGGCGCTGTTAAAAGACAGTGGCGTAAAGGTAGCTATCGCCGTGGCCGATGTGTCCGACCGTGAAGCGGTAGAAGCAGCGGTGGCCAAACTGGAGGCGGAAGCAGGTCCTGCGAACATCTTGCTGAACAACGCGGGTATCGCTAGTTTCGGCGGCTTCCTGGACCTTGACCCGGAAGAATGGGAAAACATTATTAAAGTAAACCTGCTGGGCGTGTATTACGTGACCCGTGCTGTATTGCCGGGCATGATCGAACGCAAAGGCGGCGATATCATCAATATTTCATCCACAGCCGGACAACGCGGCGCACCGCTGACCAGTGCTTACAGCGCGTCAAAATTCGGCCTGCTGGGGCTCACAGAATCATTGATGCTGGAAGTGCGCAAACACAACATTCGTGTAAGTGCGCTTACTCCCAGCACTGTTGGTACCGATATGGCCATTGAACTGAAACTGACAGATGGCAACCCGGATAAGGTAATGCAGGCGGAAGACCTGGCCGAGTTCGTAGTGAGCCAGCTGAAGTTAAATCCGCGTGTGGTATTGAAATCCGCCGGTTTGTGGTCTACCAACCCCTAATATTGGAACGCGCCTGCATGTTGTGGGCGCGTTATTTCCTTTTCCCTGTAACCACCATCACGATACCTGCAATCGCTACTACTGCGCCTGCATAAGTGGGCCAGCCAATCCATTTATTCTCTTTCTTGTTGATTTCCAATGGGCCGATGTTAGCCACTTCTTTTTCTGTTTGTACGGAAAAGCCGCGGAATACGATCATGGCGATGCCAACGATAATCAGGATGATGCCAAGTGTTCTCATGGTGAAGCTGTTTTGGTTAATCTAGCTAATCAATACGCATGCCACGGCCGTTGAAATGTTTCGTAACTTGCGCCCTTATGCTGCCGGTGGATCAATACACGCGTTTTATCAAGCAACGGGCCCGTGAACTGGGCTTCGATCACTGTGGTATTGCCAAAGCCGAACAACTGGATGAAGACGCCTATCGCCTGGAGCAATGGCTGAACAAGGGCATGCACGGCAATATGCAGTACATGGAGAATTACTTTGATAAGCGCATCGATCCGCGGAAACTGGTGGATAATGCACAGTCGGTGATCACTTTGCTGCTCAATTATTACCCATCGCAGCAACAGGTGGAGGGGGCGCCTAAAATCGCCAAATACGCTTATGGAAAAGATTACCACGAAGTGATCCGCACACGTTTGAACCATTTGCTGGCCGATATGGAGGAACAGATCGGGGAAATTCACGGACGCGGGTTTGTAGATTCCGCCCCGGTCCTGGAACGTAGCTGGGCAAAAAGAGCGGTTTAGGCTGGATCGGTAAAAACGGGAACCTCATCCACAAACAGGCAGGTTCGTTCTTCTTTATCGCCACGCTGATCGTAGACGTGCCGCTGGTATACGATGCCGTCACCGGCGATTACTGCGGTTCCTGCACGCGCTGCCGGACGCCTGTCCCACCGGCGCCCTCACTTCCCCAACGGTGGTAGACGGCAGCCGCTGTATTTCCTATTTCACCATCGAACTAAAAGACCAGCTCATCCCCGATAAAATGAAGGGCCAGTTCGAAGGCTGGATGTTTGGCTGCGATATCTGCCAGGATGTTTGTCCCTGGAACCGCTTTTCGAAACCGCATAACGACATCGACTTTACGCCCGTGCCCGAGGTGCTTAATTTCTCTACAAAGCAGTGGGAGGAGATGACAGAAGAGGAATTTAAAAGATATTCCGCCAGTCGCCGTTGAAACGTAGCAAATACGCGGGTATCCGCAGGAACCTCAAGTTCCTCCGGCCAGGTGAGTAATAAAAAAGTGCAACCCTTCCGGATTGCACAGCTATTAACATAAAGAAGATTGTTACACTTGTCGTTGCCCGTTGTCGGTGGTATCCGCGGCAGGCTGCTCGTCCACAACGACCACTGCTTCTTCCGGTCTTTCTTCCGTGACATACGCAGGCGCTTCGTTATTTTTCTTCCTGCCGGTGATCAGCTTGCGCACCCATGCACCGATGGCAACAAAGCCGAATACGATGAATTTCCAGCCGGCGGCCAGGAATTTCAATACTATCGCAAAGAAGCCTGCTTTGGCCAGTACTTTACCGGCGACGAGGCCACCAATACCAACAGCGGCTACCTTATCCAAACCAGAATCGAAGTCACTGTAAGCATAATTCTTATTAAAGCTTGCGATGTTCAGGATCTGGTCGATGTTGGCGTTTACCAGCGGCAGTTCGTTGATGGTGCTGATAGCGCGAAGCGACAGTACGCCTTTACGGCCGAGTACACGCACATCATAGTTGAGCGTATTCACTTCCGCATCGCCGGCACGGAACTCCTGCGCCCAGTGCAGAACATTACGTTGCTTGTCGTAGAAAGGCTTTTGTGCCCAACCCACCGTGTGGATGGTGAAGTATCCCTGCTTGGCGCGTTCTTCATTTTCGGCAACTTCGTCTTCCTTCATCTGCTTCAACATTTTGTCGTAGTCGATTTCGGCGGCGTCATCGTCTTTTACGTAGCCGGTTTCTTCGTAGGTTACCACGAAAGAATAGCTACTATCCTGCAATACCTCGCGGTTAGCCGGGAAAATCATACCCGGACATCCGCAGCAGCAGAAGGAGGGTTGCCCCATACATCTACCAGTACTCTTCGGCTTTGGGCAGCATCCGAATTTAAAACCGGCAGGAATGTTCAATGAGATCTGGCCGTTGCTCAGGTCTATTTTACCGGTTTGGAACTTAAAGGAGGCGTTGACAGAATCCATCATCTGCATGGTGGCCAACAAATCCTCAACATCAGTAGTGTCTTGCGCAGGGGCAGCCTTCACGCCAAATAAGGAAAGACAGATTAACAGGGTAAGGGTAAGGGATCGTTTAAACATTTAAATAATAATTTTCAACAAGATGCAAAAATTATTTTAATGTTAGTTACGGATAACGGTTTTTTAACAAAAGAAGCATTAATCTCTATATTAGCAACGGTTTAGTAGTATTTCTATACCTGTACGGAAAGAGGTATTATATTTGCCCTCAAATTGCAAGCAATACACCGCATATGAAGCGTCTTTTATTACCAGCAGCAGCACTGGTGCTCCTTTTTCCGGTTGCGAAACCACGCAGCAGATTCTGAATAATTTGCCCGCCACCACGGGCACTGGACAGCCGAACACCTTCCAGATCGCCAATGGTCTGAAGGAAGCGCTTACCATTGGTACGCAGAACAGTACCAATCGCTTGTCGGCTGCCAACGGCTTTTTCGCCAATGCGGCGTTGAAAATACTGATGCCGCCGGAGGCGGTGAAGGTAGAATCGACCTTGCGTAATGTAGGCTTAGGCAGTGTGGTGGACAAGGCTATATTAGCCATGAACCGTGGTGCGGAAGAAGCGGCAAAGGCAGCTACCCCCATTTTTGTAAGCGCTATCCAGGGGATGACCATTACGGATGCATTGGGCATATTAAGGGGAAACGATAGTGCGGCTACCAGCTACTTTAAAGGTAAAACCACGGCGGCGCTCACCAATGCGTTCAGCCCGGTGATCCAGCAAGCGTTGAAAAACGTAGATGCGACCAAATATTGGGAAGATGTGTTTACCGTATACAACAAGTTCTCGAAAACACCGGTAAATACTAACCTTACAGCCTACGTAACGGAAAAAGCGATAGCCGGCATTTTTCATGAAGTGGCCGTAGAAGAAGCGAAAATCAGGAGAGATCCGGCCGCGCGGGTGACCGAATTGCTGAAAACAGTATTTGGCAGCTCATTGGCAACGAACAGATAAATATAGAGGCGGCTGCAATAGCCGCCTTTTTTAATGCCATAAAAAAGTGCGGCGCATCGCCACACTTTTAATCGGATAAAGGACGCTTCATCCTGCTATCTCCATTTGTACATTATCGGTTTTAATCAAGATAGATAAAAAAATTACACTTCCCCAATGCAGTTTTACAGCGGTGAAGGCAGCTGGGTATAACCGCTGTAAGCTATCTTTGAAAGATATGGAATAGTATTTGACCCCGGGAGTTGTTGTTATCATTTCACCCAAAAAATCAGCACGTGGAAACTACGTTAAAACTGAACGGACAAACAGCGATTGTAACAGGATCCAGCAGCGGTCTCGGAGAGGCTATTGCACTTGAACTGGCATCGGCGGGCGCCAATGTCGTGGTGAACTACCACTCGGGCGACGATGAGGCCGAGGCGGTGGTTAAACGCATCGAGGAGCGCGGTGGCCGCGCCATTGCCGTGGGCGCTGATGTTGGCGAAGAAGCCGATGTGAAGCAAATGTTTGCAAAGTGTATAGCGGCTTTTGGGTATGTGGATATCCCGGTAAACAATTCGGGTATTCAGCGCGACAAAGCTTTTCACGAGATGAGCCTGGACGAATGGAACCAGGTGATCAATACCAATCTCACCGGCCAGTTTCTCTGCGCCCGTGAAGCGGTGAACATCTTTCTCAAACAGGGGATGCGCGGCGTAAGTAAGGCTTTGGGTAAAATTATCTGTATCAGCAGCGTGCACGACGTTATTCCCTGGGCCGGCCATGTTAACTATGCAGCCAGCAAGGGTGGCGTAATGATGCTCATGAAGAGCCTTGCACAGGAACTGGCGCCGAAGAAAATTCGGGTAAACAGCATATCGCCGGGCGCTATCCAGACGCCTATCAATAAAGAGGCCTGGGGAACGGACGAGGCACTTAATAAATTGCTTGAGTTGATTCCCTATGGTCGCATCGGTCAGCCTGAAGATGTGGCAAAGCAGGCACTGTGGCTGGCTTCCGACGAAAGCGACTATGTAACGGGGGCCACCCACTACATCGACGGAGGTATGACCTTATACCCCGGCTTTGCAGATAACGGTTGATTTGGTATTTTGTGTTATGCGTCATACATTTTTACAATGCTGCCTTATGCTCGCGCCCCTCATATCCGGAGCGACCGAGCCGCCCAAGGCCAAAGATCACTTTATGTTGATAGGTACATATACCTCGGGAGAAAGTAAAGGTATCTACGTTTACAAGCTGAATACTACTACAGGTAAAGCTGAACCGGTGAGCGTGGCGGAGGGGTTAAAAGACCCGTCGTTCGTGACCGTGGCGCCGAATGGGAAGTTCGTGTATGCGGCCAGCGAATCGCGGAATAGTGTGTATGCACTGTCGTTCGACAAAGCCAGCGGTAAACTGCAGCTGCTGAACGAGGAAAAGGTTGGTAGTGGCGGCCCCGCGCATATCAATATGGATAAAGGGGGAAAGTTTGTATTCACCGGTAACTACGGTGGCGGCAGTTTATCTGTATTGCCGGTAAAAGCAGATGGCCATGTAGGTGCGCCGGTACAGGTGATCCAGATGAAAGGGTCGGGGCCGGACAAAGCGCGGCAGCGCGAGCCGCACGTACACCAGGTCACGTTTTCGCCGGACGGTAAGCAGGTATTCGCGCCTGATCTGGGTACGGATAAAATCATGATGTACGATTTCAATCCGGCTGCTAAGGAACCGCTAACGCCTTCCGCACAACCATTTGCGGCAATTGCGCCGGGTGGTGGGCCGAGGCATCTCGTGTTTCATCCTAACGGTAAAACGGCTTATATCGTGCATGAAATGACCGGGTTTGTAACAGCTTTTACTTACGCCGATCGTAAGCTGACGCCGATTCAGACGATATCAACGAATACAGCTGATTATAAAGGATCGAACTTTGGCAGTGCGGACATTCATATTTCGCCGGACGGCAAATACCTGTATATGACCAATCGCGGTGATCTTAACAACATCGCTATTTTTAAGATAGATCATGGGAAGCTGTCGCTCGTAGGCCATGAGTCCACACAGGGCAAGGGACCGCGTAACTTTATGATTACGCCGGACGGCGGGTTGTTGCTGGTAGCAAATCAGCAAACGAATAACATCGTGGTGTTCCGCCGTGATAAACATACGGGTAAACTGAGTGACGCGGGACAAACGATCAGCGTGCCCGCCCCGGTTTGCGTTGTCTTACCATAACAAATTGACAAATAATATCGATGAAAGGGGCCTGGTGCCCCTTTTGTTTTATGCGCCCCTTTGTCTATCTTACTGTATGTTCCGCGTTCTCTTATTTTTCATATTGATATCTCCCCTTGCGGCTTTGAGCCAGCAGCCTGCTTTTAATGTGATCGGTTTTTATACCGGTATCAACGACCGTGCGCACGTCAGTTATGTGCAAGAAGCCAACCGCTGGTTAGCGGAAACTGCCGCTAAACATAACTTCCACTATGATGCTACCAACGACTGGCGTAACATGAACCCTCAGTTTTTATCGCGTTACCAGGTAGTACTGTTTCTCGATACCCGGCCCGATTCGGCGGATCAGCGCAAGGCATTTGAGCAGTATATGGAAAATGGCGGCGCCTGGATCGGCTTTCACTTTTCGGCTTTTGCCCTTACGCCCTCGGGTTATCCGCAGAACTGGGACTGGTATCATGAAAGATTCCTGGGAGCAGGACAATATAAGGGTAATACCTGGCGGCCTACATCGGCGGTATTGAAGGTGGAGAACCGGCCGCATCCTGTTACGCAACATTTGCCCGATACCTTCCGCTCCGCGCCCAATGAGTGGTACAGCTGGCAGCATGATCTGCGCGACAGTGCGCATATCCGCATCCTGCTGTCTATTGATAAAAGCAGCTTTCCTTTGGGTACCGGGCCCAAGCAATGGGAAATATGGCACAGTGGCTACTACCCCGTGGTGTGGACAAATACCCGCTACCGCATGCTGTATGTGAACATGGGGCATAACGATATCGATTACGAAGGAAAGACCAACCGCGAGTTGTCGCTAACGTTCGCGAATGTACTGCAACAGCGGATGGTCCCGGATGCTTTGCTATGGCTGGGCAAAAAATAGCGCGCGGTTAAGGTCATGCGCCGGTGGACGTTTTTGCGGGCGTCTTCTTTTTCCAACCTTCAAGGAGGATAACGGTCGCAATGCCCAGCGTATAGGCAGCCATATCGACCCACTCGAAGCGGTTGCCGATTAAGACGTTAAAGAAGCGGGAATGGGAGAGGCCGAGCACTTTTACGAGTTGGAAGTGTTGGGCGGTTTCCAGCGCATAGGCGAAGAGTAGGACACAGGTAGCGGCTACCTTCACCGGAAGATTTACGAAGGCTTTTAGCGTGCAATACAGCCAGATGACGGCCAGGAAATCGCCAAAGTAAGGTCTGATAAACTCGTCGCGGACGTAAAGGGCAATCAGGATTTCTACCAATAATAAAGAAAATGACAGCAGGAAGTAACGTTTGTGAAATCGAAACATGCGGCAAGTTACCTTCCCTAAAATAAATTTGTGTAACCAATAGGTTTTATTTAAGTTTGAAACCGATTGGTTACAATAAACTTTTTTATATGGAACATGCACCCTTTGTGATCGAAAGAACATATGATCACCCTGTAGCAAAAGTCTGGAAAGCCCTTACCGACAAGGCGCAGATGAAGCAATGGTACTTTGACGTGCCGGATTTTGCACCGGTTGTCGGACAGGAGTTTTCGTTCATTGGCAACGATGGCGATCTCCGGTTTAATCATTTATGCCGTGTAACGGCGGTGGAGGAGCAGAAAAAGATCGCTTATACCGGGCATATGAAGGGTATGAGGGCAGTTCTTTGCTCACGATCGAACTGTTTGATGAAGGGGGCAAAACCCGCCTGAAACTTACGCATGCCGGCCTGGAAACCTTTCCTCCGCTTAGTTCTTTCCGCAGGGAGAGCTTTGCCGGCGGCTGGAATTACTTCGCTAACGAGGCGTTACCCAAGTTTCTCGCTACAGTTTGATCCACCCTGCTGTTTCCTGGTGTTGCACGTAGTGGTATTGGTTATATGAACCCAATACTGCTACGGTAGCGCCCTGGGACACTTGTGCTTTCCGCGCGGCGAGGGAATCCGGCGCTTCGCGGAGTGCCACGGCGGAGGGTACTTTTAATTGTCTCAGGGGGAACTCATTGCCGTTACTGCGCTGCTATTCACGTAGCCCGAAGATTGATCGGGCAATACTACCCTGTAGTAGTTGCCCAGTGCAGCCAGCACGTTTAATGGCGTGTTTTGCGGCAGGTGGCGGAAGGTTGTATCTCCGTCCGGCGCGGCATACACCTTGACCGGCTGTTTTGTACGCACCATTCCTATATTTCCGCTGCCTGTGATACGTGGCGGCGTTTTCACCTGCGGGTTCACAAATGGCAAAGGATCTACTGCACCACCGGTGGCGTAAATGCCGAAATGCAGATGCGGCGAAGTATTTTTGGCGTTGCCCGTATTCCCCAGCAATCCCAGGGTATCGCCTGCGCGCACCTGTTGTCCGGAACGCACCAGCTGCTCGTCCAGGTGAGCATAATAAACGTGATAAGGCTTCCCTTCCGGCCTTAACCATACCACTTTTCCACCCAGGTTCGTTTCTTCCACGCGGTACACGCTTCCATTTGCGACAGCGAGTAACGGTGTGCGTTTCTTTCCGAATATGTCGATACCCTCGTGGCGGCGTGCACCTGCGTCGCGGGCGGCGCCCCAGAAGCTGCCAATACTGCTGCGGTTGCCGCCCTGTACTGGAAAGGCCAGCGAGGGACCGGCGGTGATGGATAAAGTATAAGCCCCGCTGGTAAGTAGTTCCGGCTGCATGCGCAGGAATAAACTGCCATTAGATGCGGCTTCGTATTCCAATACATTCGTGGCGGTATCGGCTGCGGCCACTGCTTTGGGGCCATTGCTGCCCGGTTCCCATAAATCCATATATACCACGGCTTTCGGGCGCGAGGTAACGGAGAGGGTAATACGCAGTTTTTCACCCCGCGTTATGGGAAAGCTTAAGCCTATGGCAATTGGTTTTTCGGCTGCGAAATAGCCTTCTTCGCTGTACGGGATGGTGACTGGCGATGGTTGGGCAAGGCTTTGTGCGGCCGCTCCCGTCCACAATACACCAAGGGCGGTTTTATCCAGGCCGGCGTCGCTGAGGCGGGCAGTATAAATCTCATGCGGGGTCCGACTGCCGAACAGTCCGGGACCGGGTGTTTTACAGCCCGTAAAAAGGCCACTATCAGTATAAAAGGGAGAAACGGTTTCATAGGGGAGATGTAACAAAAAAGGGCCGCTCCGCAGAGCAGCCCCGTTTATCTTAGGCCAGCAGGTGTGGCTTTTCTTTGTATACTTTCCAGAGGAACTCGCCGAACAGGGTGTTTGACCACGCAAACCAGGAGCGGGTAAACTTCTTCGGATCGTCTTTATGGAATGCTTCGTGCATAAAGCCGGTGTCGCCGTGGGTTTTACGCAGCATGTCCACGCAGGCTTTGATCTCCGCATCGTTGGTGCTGGTAAGGCCGCGCATGGTGATGCTCATGGGCCATATCATATCGCGACCCACGTGCGGGCCGCCAATACCTTCGCCGGCAGTGCCTTTGAAGAAGTACGGGTTTTCCAGGGAGAGCGCAAAGCGGCGCGTATTCTGATAAATCGGGTCGCTGATTTTTACCGCGTTGAGGTAAGGCATCGACAACAGGCTGGGTACGTTAGAGTCGTCCATGATGTTGAAGCTGCTGTAGCCGTCGGTTTCAAATGCGTAGATCTTGCCGAATTTAGCGGGTTGAAGGTTGCGTACTTTTTCAGGGCAGCGTCTACTTCATTCGCCAGTGCAGTGAGTTCGGCGGCCAGTGCGTTATCTTTTGAAATCGTTTTCACCATTTCCGAAGCTTCGCGCAGGCTCACCAGGGCGAAGAAGTTAGACGGAATGAGGAATTGATATACCGTAGCATCATCACTGGGACGGAAGGCCGAGCAGATGAGGCCTACAGGCTTAACCGGGTAACCGTAGCCGCTCATGGGCTGGGTGTCGGTGGCATGCGGTGTGGTACGCTGGAATTTATACGGACCGAGGTCGTTTTTGCGTTGTTGCTCCTTAAACGTTTTAAGAATTACGGCAATCGACTCTTTCCACTGTGCGTTGAATGGTTTGGTGTCGCCGCTGATTTTCCAGTAATTGTAGGCAAGGCGGATGGGGTAACAGATAGAATCGATTTCCCATTTACGCTCGTGCACACCGGGTTTCATCGCGGTGTTATCGGAAAACCATTCGCCTTTTTTCCCGGGATCGCCGTAAAAAGCGTTGGCGTAAGGATCTTTAAGGATGCACGCGGTCTGACGGTTGATTACCCCGGCAATGAGGTCCTGCAAAGGTTTATCCTGTTTGATGAACTGGATGTAAGGCCATACTTGTGCGGAACTGTCGCGCAGCCACATGGCGTCAATGTCGCCGGTGATTACATAAGTATCGGGTACGCCATTTTTCACTTCATGAAACACCGTAGTATCTAGCGTGTTCGGGAAACAGTTCTCGAATAACCATCCCAGTTCTTCGTTCTTCACGTTTTTCTTAAACTCCGCAATCGCATTTTCCACGGCCTGGGAGGTGAATTTTCTTTTGGAAGCAGGTGTTCTCACAACGGGAAAAGCAGCCATAGGAGGCATCGCAAAAGCAACTTTGTCGGCAATCATCAGGCCGGCGCCAAGTACACCGGCACTCCTGAGGAAGTTTCTTCTTTCCATTTTCAAATCGTGGTTTTTTTAGCGGGGTAAAGATAACAATTCAGATGACTTGACAATCGCTAAATGTTTTATCGATTTAGCATTAGTACAGGAGCGGTTCTTAGTAGGTACTAAAAATAACAAAAGCCGGGAAGACCCGGCTTAATGTTTATATGAACAGATAAATAAGATCAGGTTAATGCCTGGTGGTTTTAGGCGCAAACAATCTGTAGTCAACGGCGAATTTTCCCGGGCCGGATACCAATAGCAGCAGGGCTATTGCGAAATACACCAGGGCCAGTTCAAACGAAGGCCCACCTTTCATATCAACAAATGGCTGCTGAAAGATAACGGCATGCATGTAAATAGCCACGCCCATGGTAACCATTAGCCCGAATGCGGCGATGGGGGTAATAAAACCTAGTATGAGTGCAATACCGCCGCCAAACTCAGCTACCGCGGCCAGCATTTGGAAGATGGCCGGTATCATCAGTGGCGATTCGGGAGGACTCCAGCTCAACGGCGTCTGAATTTTACCCCAGCCATGATAAAGAAAAGCAACGCCGACTACCAGCCTCAATACAAGTAATGCGAATGAAATGCCGTTGGTGTATCCAGGTCTGCCGAGCAGCGTTTGTGCGAAGGTTTTTGCCATAGTTTGGTATTTTGGTGAGCAAATTACTGTAGGTTGATTTTTAAGGGTTTATACTATTAACAGCGATTGTCCGAAAAGGTTCAGCCTACAGGCGTTTTGCAATAGGGCGAGGCCCGTGGAATTCATATCTATGATGTTACAACGCATATCTTGTGCCAGAACGTGCATTATGGCGGCAGTGTGGCCTGAAAGGCATGACAGTGTTGTGTTTGGGCGCGATTTAATCGTCGATGTCGTTTGCTATTAATGTCTTTTTGATGTGGAAAAACCACCATATCTTTAATACATGGAGTTTAAGCGAATATTACCCCCTGCTTACCTGCGTCCGTATATTCGTTATTACTGGACCCTCGAAAGCCGTGATTTGCCGGCGGGCAGCTTCCGTACGATTGCAGACGGCAGTCCGGGGCTTATTTTCCAGCAGCCTGATAAGGGTACACTGTTCCAGTTTGATAAACAACTCCCGGATATTTTCCTGTTCGGCCAGGCCACCAAACATGCTACGTTGCATATGCGCGGTGACTTTTCGGCAACAGGCATCTTCTTTCAACCTAATGCATTAAAAGCCGTTTTCGGTTTGAATGCCGGTGAGCTGACAGATACCTGCATTGACCTGCGTCCAGCGGCTAAAAAGGCGGGTTTTTATCTACAAGAGCAGCTGTCGCAGGCGGTGGAGGCCGATCGTTTTAAAATCCTGTCTGATTACCTGCTTACATTGCTGCGTAAACAGCAGGGCCGCGAAGATGTACAGATGCAATACGCGCTTACACGGCTGGTTGAAAGTCGTGGTATGATATCGGCCAAAGTATTGAGAGATGAAGTAAACCTTACAGCGCGCAGCTTCGAACGGCGTTTTAAACAATATGTTGGTATGCCTACAGGCTTGTTCGCGCGCATCTGCCGCTTTCAATCTTCGCTCGGGCAATTGCGCAGTAACAATTTCGAAAAGCTGTCTGATATTGCATTTGAACATGAGTATGCAGACCAGTCCCATTTTATCCGCGCGTTCCGCGAGTTTGCCGGTTGTTCGCCCAAAGAGTATTATCAGCAGGCCATCGCCTTCACGGAAAACCTGGCTGCTATCTAATGCTTTCCCCCGATTTTCTGTTTCGTGCTATTTCCCGATGCCCGGCCTCTGTTACTAAACGCCGGCTTCTATTAAAAAGATGATCGCCTGGTTGCTCAGTGCCTCAAACTCCAGTTCCGGCGTGTCCCACAACGCTACGCCATCCCTTTCGTGCAGCAGGCGGCCGTTAACCTCAAACGCACCCTGGATAACAATTGCATAAGCGCCTTTCTCCGGATTTTTTAATGTATAGATACCCTCACTGCGCCCGTCGTATTTGCCCATGGCGAACGTGAGTCCAGGTAAGCCGTTGATATGCCATTTTTCCAGCGTATTGTTGGTGGCCATATCAAAGGTGAAAAGTCGCGGCGCTTTCACAACAGCCGCACTGGCCGTCTTTAAAAGGATGGTCATGTAATTCACGAGCTGCTGTGGATCACTGTACGG
Source organism: Chitinophaga sedimenti (assembly GCF_023156195.1). Classification (GTDB taxonomy): domain Bacteria; phylum Bacteroidota; class Bacteroidia; order Chitinophagales; family Chitinophagaceae; genus Chitinophaga; species Chitinophaga sedimenti. The sequence goes on along the minus strand of NZ_JAKUKA010000001.1, from coordinate 2,445,387 downwards.
ATTACCGATCGTCAGCAGATCGCCCTTACGCAGGCAGGTAAACATCATTTCGCCGGCGGCAATAATAGAATCGTTACCCCGGCCATCGCTGAAGGTAACGGCACCCACGACCGGCAGCAGCCACAGGTAGCTGTCTTCCTGCACCAATGTATCCAGCTGACGCCCGCCCGCTAACGTTTCGTCGTTCAGTGCATACAGTGCGCCGAAAGGTTCGCGGTGCGGTGCGTTAAATGTATAATATCTGCGGAACCAGTCGGTTTGGTGTACGGCGCGTTGGTCGGCTAGGTAAATGCGGCCGGGTGAATTATTTTTCATGCAGCACTTTTTTAATAGCATGAATGCTCACAAAGGGTGATAACCGGTATAAGATCGCGGGCACACTGTCATCACCGGTGGGCGCGCTTTCCGGGTCGCTCAGCAATAGATAATCATGTATCGTATCCAGCCAGTACAAAGGCCGGCTGTAAAAGTTGATGGCGACGCGGTGTTGCTGTATGGTAGCCCGGTCAGATTGTATGATCTCAAAGCGGAAGTTTTCGAAACGCAGGAACAGCTTACCGAGATTGTCCGTTACATCGGGCACGCGGCCGCCCAGTTGCCGCAGGTATCCGGTAACCGATGCACTCACCAGGAAATGCAGGGCAGCTGCGCCGTGCACCTGCTGTACCAGCTCCGCAAAGGTGCGGTGTTGTTTAAGCGGATCGAAAGATTGTGCCTGCATACGGAATTCCGTAAAGCTGTCTTCAAATACCATTTTTTCCCAGGGTTTGTCAGACTGGGCATCGATGATTTTCCGGTAGCTAAGGGTAATGGTTGTTGAAGCCGTCATGTTACGGAACGTTTAATTTAATTGCCAGCGTAAAGCCATCGGTGGTATTGCCGGTAACCGTGGCGATCTCTGTCCCCGCCGTATCATCGCTGAACACATTATCGTTTTTGTTGTAGGTGTAGCCGCTCAAACCTTTGCTGTAGCCATTTACTACGGCCACCGCCGAACCTGTTCCTTCCGGGAAGGCGATCTGTGTTACTTTCAGCGAGTTGCCCGAAGCGTCGTACACATGCACGTGGATGTGTGTAGCCCTGCCCTGGTACCAGCCGGGGAAGATAGATGTAAACTTCACCTGCCCGTTACTGTCAGTGGTTTGACGGCCGCGCAGGAAATGCACGCCCGTGTAGTTGGTGCTTTGCATGCCAGTGCCGCCATACTCCGAGTAATTCCCTTCTTTATCACAATGCCAGATGTCGACAATCGCGTTGGCCAGTGCCGCACAACCATTGCTGACTTTTCCGATGGTGATGGTCGCCGTCATTTTATAACCGGTGCGGCCATCGGTAATGTCACTTCTTACATAAGAAGATGGACTTTTAGTAGGGAAGGGTCCCTCTGTTTCGGTGGGCGCCACCACACAATCGGTAGATCCGGTACCAGGATTGGTGACCTCACCGCCGCTGCTGCTGCCGGTATCGTTGCTGTCTTTTTTGCAGGCGTTGGCCAGCGGTGCTACAAAGGCCACTCCCAGGGCTGCTAAGCTGTTTTTGATAAAGGATACTCTTTCCATGGTCGTACAGGTTTATGCTTGTTGTCAAATGTACCGGGACCATTATATTTCCAAAAGTGAGTGTCGATTAACCGGCAATTTTTGCCGGTCGATGCAGCAGATTATGAAATCGTTAACATATAATTATCTAGATAAATAAATATTCTTTTGTGCGTATCGACGGCCACACTAATTGGTACAGATTTTTACACAGTGTACCCGTATAAGTTAGGTGTCATAAACTTGTGGATAAGTCGCTTGCCCCTGAAAAGACGTCCCTTTTAATGGATGTGGTTGCTCGGTGTATAAGGTACGGTTTGCTATTTGTTAACCCAACCGCGGATATGGAATAAATAAATATTGTTTTACTCAACCTGGCCGTTCGGAGGACGTTGACAAATCGTTTATGCGTTATAGGTGTAATCCAGGGTATGGATTTTTATTTAGGATATGGTAGTTAGGACTACTAATTAGGATTTAATTGACAAACAAGGTCTTTTTACATCGTTTAAGTAAAAAGTAATTATGGCCAAAAAAGCAATGCCCCGCATATTCTTTATGCGGGGTTTTTTATTGGCAGGGCACAGTCTGCACGCCCTTTTATTCCTCACTTCTATGTAACAAAATGCACAGTTACGTAGCTGTGTCCGGATGGTGTACAGGCAGGGCAAAAAACGCCATGGGCTATGGACTTCCACTTGCAGGATGGGGCGGGTCTGCGTGTTGGTGCGGACTATCTTTTGCCGTACAATTGGCGGCAGACTTTATCACCTTAAAACAAGTAATTATGTTGTTGCATGATCAGGATCCGAAGGGCCGCCGTCCGGAGGATGCAGAAGAGGACGAAAGCGCAAATGATACTACGCCGCTAAATGACGACGGCAGCCCCATCCTCGATGAGGAAGACCTGAAGAGAATGACCTGTCGGACGAAGAAGCCGAAGATGTTGAATGGGAGGGAGAAGAAGGACGAAGTCATCATTTTCAGAAAACAGGCATATAAGAAGCAGACGCCCCGCGCTTATACGCGGGGTTTTTATATGGTTGCTTTTTCCACGGCTTCCTCTACCGGCGTGTTTTCTTTCTTTTCGCCTATAATGACGCCAATGCCTGCATCATAACGCAGGTACTTCCATACCCAGTTAATCAGCACTACCAGGCGGTTCCGGAAGCCAATAATAGATATCAGGTGGATGAACATCCAGATTAACCAGGCCCGGAAGCCTTGGGTGCGTATTTCGCGGTTAAAGATGCGGAGGTCGGCCACCGCCTTGTTACGGCCGATAGTGGCCATGGAGCCGCGGTCAGTATATTTAAAGGGCGTTGGTTTTTACCGGCCTGGTAACGGAGAATATTTTCGCCGAGCTGCCGGCCCTGCTGAATGGCGGGTTGCGCCAGCATAGGACAGCCGTCAGGGTATTCGGGGGTGATCATGGCGGCGATGTCGCCGATGGCAAAAATGTTATCATAGCCATTGACCCGGTTGTATTCATCTACTTTGTAGCGGTTGCCTGCCATGCTCTGCGTTTCGAGGCCGTGTAAGGGCGCACCCGTAACGCCCGCCGCCCATATAAGGACGCGGGAACACAGCTGCTCGCCATTGTCGAGCGTCACTTTATAGCCGTCGAACGATTTTACGCGGCGGTTGAGCCATACTTTAACACCAAATTCTTCGAGGTACTGGTAAGCTTTTTTAGATGCCATGGGCGACATACCCTTCAGCAAATCCGGGCCGCTCTGGATGAGGTGAATGTCCATGTTTACGAAGTTCAGCTCCTTAAAGCCTTTAGGGAATACATGTTTACGCAGTTCGCTGAGCGCCCCGGCAATTTCCACCCCGGTAGGCCCGCCGCCTACGATCACAAAGTCCATCAGGCTGTTCAGCTGCTCTTCATCATTTACCTGCAGCGCCTTTTCAAAGTTGCTGATAATGGTATTGCGCAGGAGCAGGGCATCTTCGATACTTTTCAGGGAGATGGCCTTTTCCTGTAACTCCGTATTGCCGTAGAAGTTAGCCGTGGCGCCGGTAGCGATAACCAGGTAATCATATCTTATAAAGCCGATAGAGGTTTCGAGGGTATTGGTAGCAGTATTTACAGACTGGGCCTCCGCCATACGGAAGTAGGTATTATCCTGGTCCTGTAAAATGCGGCGATACGGATGAATAATAGACGAGGCTTCGATGCCCGCCGTCGCCACCTGGTACAGCAGCGGCTGAAACGTATGGAAGTTGTGCTTGTCGATCAGCACCACCTGCACATCGGCTTTAGACAATGTTTTGGCCAGCTCGAGCCCTGCGAACCCGCCACCAACAATCACTACGCGCTTTTTATCCGTTTGGGCTATTTTTTCCAGGTTTAGTAACATGGGATAAAGATAATCAATCGCAGGCACTGCTTCATGTACCTGCGGGTGCAAATTCCACTATTTGGACAACTAATGCCACCTTATGATCTATACGCGCGGCTGGCGGCAACGGATATTTGCGGAAAGGAAAAGGATTTTAACCCGGGTTAATATTTCCCGGTCGGAGAATCCCCAATTTTACATCAACAAACAAAACAAATAATTATGAAAAGAACTGCAAACGCTCATTGGGAAGGCAATATGAAAGAAGGTAAAGGCGACCTTACTACCCAGACCACCACACTGAATCATACCCAGTATTCTTTTAACAGCCGCTTCGCGGATGGCATCGGCACCAATCCCGAAGAACTGCTGGGCGCCGCGCACGCCGGTTGCTACACCATGGCGCTGAGCGCCTTTCTCCAGAACGAAGGCATTACTGCCGGTACGCTGGATACCAAAGCTATCGTGGAACTGGATGCCGTTAAACTGGCCATCACCAATATTCAACTGGAGCTGACGGCTTCGGCGATCGATGGCGTGAGCGAGGAGCAGTTTACTGCGATCGCGAAAGCGGCGAAGGAGAATTGTCCGGTATCGAAGGCGCTGGCAGGGACGGAGATTGGACTGACGGTTTCGTATAAACAGGCTGAATAGAAAAGAAGCCGCCGAAGTGTGTAATACAACGGCGGCTTAATTTTATTCCGCAGCTGGCTAAACCAGGAAATTTTCTACTTTAGCCCGATGATGAAGAAAATACTGATACAATCGGGTGTATTCCTGCTCCTCGCCGGCGGCGCTTTTGCCCAGCAGCGGGCGAAGAAGGCGGTATTCGTAATTGCGGATGGCATTCCCGCCGACGTACTGGAAAAACTGCCGTTGCCGAATTTTAAGCGCATCATCGCAGACGGGCGCTACACGCGCATGCACGTAGGTGGCGGAAAGGGCCTGTATAGCCAGACGCCGACGATTTCGGCAGTGGGCTATAATAGCTTGCTGACGGGCGTGTGGTATAATAAGCACAATGTGCCGGACAATGATATCAAAGCGCCGAACTATTATTACTTTACCATTTTTAAATTACTGAAGGACCAGTACCCGCAGCGCAAAACCGCGGTGTATTCCAGCTGGCTCGATAACCGCACCAAACTGGTGGCCGATGGTAGAGAAACGAAAGTAGATTTTCATGCGGATGGTTATGAGCTGGATACCGTGAATTTCCGCCACGATCGTAAGCGGGATTACATGCACGAGATCGATGAAAAAGTGATTTCGGAAGCGGTGAAAGGCATTCGTGAGCAGGCTGCGGATTTATCGTGGGTATACCTTGAGTACACCGATGATATGGGGCACATGCATGGGGACAGTCCCGAGTTTTATCGTGCGGTAGCATTATTGGATGTACAAATGGGCAAGTTGTACGATGCGATCAGGTATCGTGAGCAAAAGTTTAAAGAAGACTGGCTGCTCGTCATCACCACGGACCACGGTCGCGATGAGCGCACCGGTAGACCACGGCGGACAATCGGACCGGCAGCGCAGTACCGGATGGTGACCAATAAAAAGGACATGAATAATTACGCCCGGTACAATGAGCCTGCGATTACAGACATTATGCCTACCATCGCGCGTTTCCTTGGGGTGAACATCCCGGTGGCGTCGCTGCGGGAGGTGGATGGTGTACCCATGACCGGCAAAGTGGCCATAGCTAAACCCGTGGCCAACTACGTGCAGGGCCACATCGATCTTAAATGGCAGGCGCTGGAAGAAACCGGTAAGGTGAAGATCTGGGTCACCCCTACGAATAACTTCAAAACCGGGGGCACGGACGAATACAGGCTGCTGGCCGAGGTGCCGGTATCGCAACGCCGGGCTTTGCTGGACGTGCAGCAGCTACCGTCTAAGTTTTACAAGATCGTGCTGGAAACGGCAGAGAACACGGTCAATGAATGGTTGATATTAAAAGATTAATGGACGTTCGTGTATGCGATGCGCCAGGTAGCTGAAAAACAAAGCGGCGCCGCAGTATTGCGCGCCGCCCGGTGATCCTTTTATCGTTGTTGATCTAAGAACAAATATCTTCCCCGATGTTGCTCCTGCTCAAGCTTCGGTTGTAAGCCGATGTGCATCACCGGTACTGTTTCGCCTTTGATGGCCGGCCACTTCGGGAGGCCGGCGCCATTCGGGTCGCCCGTTTTAATGAAGTTGGCGAAGTAGGCCTGCATGAACGTTGATACTTTGTGGTCGTCCGCCGTCCAGGCGAATACTTTGTTGCCTTCGAGGTTACCCATGGCATATTCTATTTCGGCGGAGTGTACAGCGCCGGTAGCACGGGGCGGTGGAGGTGTTTTACCATCATTCTTTACCACACCGCCTGCAAGTCCGGCCGTGGCATTACCCATGGCTGCTACCATTGGCGGACGAGGGTGCGTGTAATAATAACGGTACACGGGTTTACCACCCGTTTTGGCGGCAAGGTCGATCCATTTCCGTGCTGAAGCTGATGAAGCGGTCGCTGGCAAGGTCGCGCGCTACGTTTATTACATCGGCGTCTGTCGCCGGATTGTACAGTTGCAATACCGTGGCTGCTTTATCGCCATACAACCTTTTTACAGCTGCTTCGAAGTTGGCTCTCGTGGGTTCGGCATTGCCAAGTACGGCGCGGTAGCCCGATTCTTCATTATTCCAGCCCGCCAGCAGCGGCACGTGCGCCTGTTCGCCCGCGGTGTAAATATCATAAGGACTTTTAGGAAAGAAGTAACCGTCTACGTTCATTGAAAAACCGAAGAGGCCGAATTTGGCGGCGCCTTCCAATATCTTTTCGGCCGGGAGCGCGCGTAATTCAGCAATCGTTTTCACCCCGAGGGTAGCTGCAAATCGTTCGCCGGTAGCTTGTGCCTGCTGGAGCGTGGTGGCGGGCAGGGCGCCGAGTAAGGATCCGCTCTCGCCGATAGCCCCGTTGATTAGGTTTTTGGAGAGGGGAGATGCCATTTGCGCACTTACGGATATAGAGCCGGCAGATTCGCCGGCAATGGTTACCTGGTTAGGATCGCCGCCAAAGGCCGCGATGTTGTCGTGCACCCATTGTAAGGCTGCGGCCTGGTCCAGCACGGTGTAGTTACCCGATGCCTTGTACGGCGCTTCCTTACTTAATTCGGGGTGGGCCATCAATCCAAAAACACCTAAGCGGTAGTTCACCGTTAAGGCCACAATGCCACGTGCCGCCATACTAGTGCCATCGTAGCGGGATTCGGAACCATCGCCGGCTACAAAGCCGCCGCCGTAGAAATAGACAAGTACCGGAAGCAATGTTTTTCCTTTTTTAACGGGCGTCCATACGTTCAGGTACAGGCAATCTTCGCCCATCCCGTTGGAGCGGAAGTTCATGTCGCCGAAGATGTTGGTCTGCATGGCCCTGGGCCCGAATTTATCGGCTTTGCGTACACCCTGCCATTCCTGTACAGGCTGTGGCGCTTTCCAGCGGTTTTCGCCTACGGGTGGTGCGGCGCAAAGGGAATGCCTTTAAAAGCGCGTACACCGGCAGTTTCGACCACCCCTTCGAGAATGCCTTTACTGGTTTTTACCTGGTTGTTATTAAGTTGCTGTGCTGTTACAGGAGCGCCCGTTACTGCGAACAGGGAGCAGAATAGCCAGCGATGCCACGTGGAAGGTATGGTATGGAGAAACATTTTTGTCATGATTATTTCTACCTAAGTTAACATATTCCTGTTTAGCCCCATAATTTCCTTGATCTATAAGGGATTTGCGCAGGCCCGGCGGGAGCTGTGCAGGCGATTCCCGGTTCGATGCGGCATACCTTCAAGCCGCCGGTCAAATGCCGCAGTTTTGACGCAAATGCCCCGGAAGAAGTCGCAATCGGGCACCTTCTTTGCCGCACTTATAGCCTAGTTTTGGAATAAATTAGAATTGTATGAAGACCAAGAAAATATGGGCGAATTTCGGGGTACAGGATTTAGCGCGTACGACGAACTTCTATCAACAACTGGGCTTTAAGTCCAATGGCTCGTCGGAGCAACTAACAAGTTTCTTCTTTGGAGATGAAAAATTCGTTATTCATTTCTTTCTGAAGAGTATCCTGGAACCTGCGATGAAGGGGCCTATTGCCGATGGCAACGAGATTATCTTTACCCTTGCGGCCGATACACCAGCGGAGGTAGATGAATGGGCGAAGGCGGTGCGTGCCGCGGGTGGAACATTGGTTTCGGAGCCGGAAGCGTTTGGTGAGGGGTACTATGGGTTTGTTTTTGCGGACCCGGACGGGCATCGGTTTAATGTGTTCCAGATGTAGCTGTTAATAGTAAGGCCGGGCGGGAGCCCGGCCGTTGTTTATTGTAATTCGTTATGTACGATAGGTGGCATTACGCCCTTCTTCCTGTTCCTGAATGCACTCCACATCAGCCCCACCGCCGCTAACAACTGTAACGGCACAAACAGCCCCCGCATCAACGGACTCAACTCATTGGCTTTCTTGTAAATAAACGGCACCCAATGGTATTCGGGGTCCGTCCACAGATAGAGGTAGTACACCAGTGCGCCCCTGAATATTAATGTCAGTATGCCGATAAATATCAGTGCACCGCCGCGGATGGTGCTCATTTTCAGCTGTGCAAAAATTACGGCCATGAGCATGCATACGGTCATCTCCACCATGTAAAACGTAACGTGTACCACGTCGTAGGTGGGACTAAAGCCGGGTGGTTTAGCGTGCAGCATTTCCGGAAGTCGAGGACTTCTATCAATAAAAACAACCCATAGATTCCGTAGAACGCAACATTTGCGTATAGCCATCGATGTAGTGTTTGCATGGGCTGATGGGTGCAAATGTAATGCCATGCTTACTCTGCCCGTAAGCTCTTTACCGGGTTGGCCATCGCAGCTTTTACGGACTGAAAGCTGATCGTTAGGGGGCGATCAACATCGCTGCTACCCCCGCCATTACAAATACCCACCAGCTGATGCCGATGCGGTAAGCGTACCCGTTCAGCCAGCGTTCCATGGCAAACCATGCCAGGGGGAAGGCGATAATGGCGGAGATGAGCACCAGCTGCAGAAAGTCTTTACTTAACAAACCGGTAATATTGCTGATGCTGGCGCCCAGTACTTTCCGTACACCAATTTCTTTTACCCGTTGCTCGGCCATATAAGCCGCGAGGCCGAATATACCCAGGCAGGATATCAGGATCGCCAGCAGGGCGAACAGGCGGGAGAGTTTGCCGATCAGTTGTTCGTTTTCAAAGAGGGCATTAAACTGCTCGTCCACGAATTTGTACGTGAAAGGATAGCCTGGCACGCCTTTCTCCATGATGCCGGTAATAGCGGCTATAGCCTTCTCCGTGTCGACATTCGCTTTTAAACGGATGGCGATCTTCCGGGCATCATCGGGCTGCGCGTAAAACACCACGGGGTCACTTTTGCCATACATGTCGCCATATACGAAATCGTTGATCACGCCTATGATATGGAGCGTCTGGTTGTCGTCGCGTATGGTTTTACCTACGGCGCTGCCTTTGCCCAGCATCTTTTCCAGGCTGGCGGTGATGATGATGTTGTTGCTGTCCGGGTACGTGTCCGGGTGGAAATCGCGGCCCTCCTTAAACGTCATCCCCCAGGTTTTAAAGAAGCCACTGCTTACGCTGCGGTAGGAGATGAGCACGTCCGCATCCTGCGGTTTGCCGTCCCATTGAAATCCGGAAGTATTATTTTCGGTGTATAGCATTTCGCTGCTGCTCAGCGCGGCTTCTTCCACCATGCCGGTATTCAGCAATTGCTGGCGGATGACGGCGTATTTATCAATATCACCTTTTACATCTGCCTGTAATAAATGTTCTTTGTTATACCCCAGTTCGCGGTGGGTTACATGGAGGATCTGCTGGTAGATGACGATAGTGGCAATGATCAGCACAATGGAGGTCGTGAATTGGAATACAACTAACCCCTTGCGGATATATGCCGCGCCGCTGTGTTTCATCTTTAAACCTTTGAGTACGGCAATCGGGTTAAAAGAAGAAAGGTAAAAGGAGGGATAACTGCCTGCCACCAGGCCGCACACCAGTGTTACCGTTGCGAGGAAGGCGAGGTGCAGGGGTTCAAATATGTTTAATGATAATTGTTTTTCTATCAGGGTGTTGAATAGCGGCAGCAGCATGGCCATACAGGCCAATGCCACCAACACGGCCAGTGCGGTCATGGTAAGTGATTCCATGATAAACTGGAAAGTGAGGGAGGATTTCCCAGCGCCCATTACTTTTCGTACGCCTACTTCCCGTGAGCGCTTCTCGCTGCGGGCGGTTGCCAGGTTCATGAAGTTGATGCAGGCGATCAGCAGCACGATCCAGGCAATAATGCCGAACAGGCGTACATAGGCAATGCGGCCGCCGGTCTGTTTCCCATCTTCGAACTGCGCCCGCAGGTGCCAGTCGTTGGCGGAGAAGAGGAAAGGTTTGGCGCTTGCCTGGGGCGCTTTCTCATGGATAAAGTTGTATAGTTTTTGTTGATGTCGCCGGGATTGGCGTTGTCTGCCAGTTCTACATAGGTGTCTACAGCGTTGGCGCCCCAGATGGTCAGGTAGAATTTGTCCTGCGCGTACACCTGGTAAGGGATCAGCCAGTCGGGCCGGTAGGTGCTGTTGCGCGGGAAGTCGGCGATTACGCCGGTCACGGTGAAGTTTTCTTTATGCTCCTGCATCAGGGTTTTACCCATGGCTTCAGCTGGCGTGCCGAAAAAGCGTTTGGCCATCTTTTCGGTAATCACGATGCTGTTTCTCTGGCGGAAGGCTTCCTCCGCGCCGCCTTGTAAAAAGGGGAACCGGAATATGGCTAAGATCGATGAGTCTGCGTAAACGCCGGCTTCATAAATATCTTTATCCCCCGCACTGAATAAGGAGAAGCCGCGGTTCGACCGGCCGGTTTTTTCCACGCCGGGAATCTCCGCCTTCATGGCCGCGGCCAGGTTGCCCGGGGAAGAGCGGAACGAGCGGGTTTTACCCTGGTATGTCTGGTTCGTCTGAATCGAATAAACCCGGTCGCGATGAGGGATGCTGCTGTCGAATTGCAGTTCATCTTCCATCCATAAGAATATAAACCCGGCGCAGATGATGCCAATCGCCAATCCTGATATGTTCAGTACGCTGTAGGTCTTATTTTTCCACAGATGTCTGAGGGTAGTGCGGATGAAGTTGCGGATCATGATGAGGGTGTTTGACGGAGGATGCCAAATTTGGTGCCTGTGATTAAGGTGTTGATATTCTTTAAATTATGTAAGCTGCCCCGTTCATTATCATACAGGCGCTGTCCGTTTCCGGACAAACAAAAGGCCCGGGAAATCCCGGGCCCTGTTCTATATCTGGGTAATAGCGTGATGCGAAATTTATCTTTCCCAACCATAGTTCTGTATCAACACGCCTGGTGCTTTCGTAATCTCGGTCGTGGGGATCGGCATCAGGTAGTGGTAGATGTTAAACACCCGCGAACCTGTTTTCACGGGCGTTGGTGTATAAAAATCTACCCCGCTTTTGTTGATGTTGAGCCCCATGAGAGAAGTACATTCCGGTGTGTGTGCAATCAGCCAGCGGCGGATGTCATAGAAGCGATGCCCTTCCATGGCCAGCTCAATTTTTCGTTCGTTGCGGATGCGCTGGCGCATGCCCTGTTTGGTGAGGTCTTCCGCACGCAGGGGATGGGGAGTGCCGGCATCTTTACGCGTTTGCGTACTTCGTTCAGGTATTTGTATACCCGGTCATCTGGTGTGGCGGTACTCGTTCATGGCTTCGGCGTACCAGAGGTATACTTCTGCCAGCCTGAAATACGGGAAGTTGCGGTAGTTCGAGTTGGGGCGGTCCTTGATGTTTTGTGTGGGGTCCACCCACTTCTGCACGTAATAGCCGGTACGCGTGTTCTGACCGGTTTTGCTGCCCCAGCCGTCGTTGTTGGCGCCTACATTAGTCACGTATTCTGTAATCACATTCCGGAACAGGAGCGGCTGCCCGTTAAAGTAGATGTCTGTGTAGAAACGCGGATCGCGTTTGTGGTACATGCTGCGGATGCGCACCTTGGTGGTTTTCCAAACACGGTCGCGGAAAACGTTCATGGTGGTATCGGTCCAGGCGTCGCGTACATAACCGGAGTTAGGATCGGTGATGGGCAGGCCGTTATTCATTTCGTAGCTGTCCACAAAGAAATTGGTAACACTCAACGCACCGGAACCGCCGAGGTCCGTACCGTTCGGCATCAGTTGTTTGTCCCATGAGTTCGCGGTGTAAATTGATGGCTGCTGTTTATGCCAGATCACTTCTGTATAATTTCTTTTGTAGAAGAGCTCCTGTTGTACCGGGTGCAGGGTGTATTGTCCCAGCTCGATTACCGCGAGGGCTGCATCTGCTGCTTTTTTCCACTTTTCAGGATCATAGCTGGTATTGAACAGCGGTGTGCCATCTGTGTTCTTTACCGCCAGCAGGGTATTTTTTTACCACGTCGCCGCCTACACTGATCGGTTGTCCGTCCACTTCGCCGCCATTAAACAGGGGGATGCGGCATAGAGCAACGTTTTCGCTTTTAAGCACAGCGCTGCACCTTTCGTAATACGGCCTATCTCCGCGGGCTGGTCGTTATAGTTTAACGGCAGGCCGGCTGCTGCTTCGTCGCACAGCTTCACAATATAATCAGCCACACTGTCTGCGGGCGAACGTTGCATGCGCAGTAAAGTTTCCATTTCTTCCACCTTGTAAAGACGTTGTACCAGCGGCACGGCGCCGTAGCGTTTGTACAGTTCGAAATAGTTGAACGCAAGCAGGAACTTTACCTCATGTTTGTAGCGCGGAATCACCACCGTTTGGTATTGCTCACGAATGGCGGCATCCAGTACGGGCACTTTATCAATATTCTCCGGGGAAGTGAAACGCTACGCGGATGTTTTCGTACGCGCTGTTGTAGTTGCCGAGGGGTTGGTAATCGGGTTCCAGGCGCCCTGTTCGTACAGGCGTGCATTGCTCTGGTCCCAGTTATGGTAAGCCTCGTCGGAGCCGGCGGATAACACCATGCCGTTGCTGCCGTCCTGCGCATTGAAGTCAAAAGGCAGCCTGCTGTACAGCGTGGCAATTTCTTTTTCTGCCTGTTCGATATCTTTAAACAGGTCTTTTTCCTGGTAAAACTCTCTCGGCACTACATCCGGTATTTGCTGCAGGCAGCCAGCAGCATGGTTCCGATTAAAAATATAGGTAGAATGATTTTTTCATGTTGATAGTATTGTTTTCTTAAAACCCGATGTTGATCCCGAAGTTGTATGTAGTCATCAGCGGATACGTGGGCGATCCGTAGTTTTCTTCCGGGTCGAACAGTTTTACTTTATCCCAGGTGTACAGGTTGTTGCCATTGGCGTACACGCGCAGGCTGGTCATGCCCACCCGCCTGATGATGTTGCCTGGCAGTGAATAACCGATTTCGAAATTTTTCAGTCGTACGTAATTGCCATCGCGCAGGTAGTGAGTGCTGCGTTCTGTATTGTTCGGTGTTTTCTGGCTCATGGCCCTTGGGAATGCGGCGTTCGGGTTTTCCGGCGTCCAGTAGTCGGTACCAACGGCCCTCATCACCTGCCGGAATTCGTAGTTACTGCCGAACATGGTGCTGCCATCAGTAAACAGCCATCTGCCAAAGCCGCCCTGCAGCAGGAAACTGAAGTCAAATCCCTTAAAGGAGAAACCGGCGGAGGCGCCCATAATGGACGTCGGCTCTGAGTTTTTACCGATAAATGTTTTATCGTACGAATCAATAATGCCATCTCCGTTAACGTCTTTGTAACGTACGTCACCCGGCTGTACCGCGCCGAAGAATGCCTGCGAGGGGGCCTTCGCTATTTCGTCTGCCGACTGGAAATAGCCCATGGACACATACGTTTGTATATCGTTCAGTGAACGGCCTTTGCGGGTTTGCCAGGGCCGGTCGGAGGTGGGTTCTTCGAGGTAGTCCAGTATTTTGTTTTTCGCATAGGTAAAGTTACCGCGCACGAAGTAGGAGAAGTTTTTATTAATAGCCTTCTGGTGTTTCAGGTCAATTTCGAAGCCTTTATTTTCTACCTGTCCTGCGTTAATCGTCGGCAGGTTGCCGCCGGGAATGCCCACCAACGCGCTGGTAATGCGCGAGGAGGTGGTAAAGATGCCAGAACGTTTTTCGTAGAAAACGTCTGCTGTTAATTGCAGCCAGTTGTTACGCAGGGCGAAGTCTAATCCCAGGTTAGATTTAATGGCGGTTTCCCAGGTGGTTACCGGGTTGCCGGTTTTGCCCTCCACGGCGCCCTGTTTGTTGTTCTGGTAATTGTCGCCAAAGGTGTAGCTGCCGCTGCCGAGGTTCCACTGGCTCTGGTACGCGAAGCGCGTTCCCGGGTCCTGGTTGCCCACTTTGCCATGCGATAAGCGCACTTTCAGTAAATCCAGCCATGCTGCATCTTTCAGGAACTTTTCACGATTAATCACCCATCCTAAGGAGAAGGAGGGGAAGAATCCGAAGCGATGGCCTTTCATGAAGTTTTCGGAGCCATTGTAACCGAAGTTCACTTCCGCAAAATACTTTTCATCGTACCCATAGGAAAGACGGCCTACCAGCCCCTGCTCACGGTGCGGCAATGCATCTACCGAGTTGGTGGCGCGCTCCATTTCATTGGTTAAACGGTACAATACCATGGCGCCCACATCATGCGGACCGAAGCGGCGATCGTAGTTGATGTAAAACTCCGGGTTAATCTGGGTAGACCAGTAATCGAAGTCCGCCGCATAACTCAGGAAGTCCCGGCCTTCCTTTACCTGTGTGTAGTTACCGCTTGCATCGTACAGGTACGACCAGTAACCTTTGCTGCGGTTGTAGCCGCCGTTGCTTGCTGCGTCGTAGCTAAAACGGGTGCGGGCGGTCAGGCCTTCGGTGATAAAACCCAGGTTGGCCGTTACGCCCACGGTGCCCTGCAAATAGGAGTTCAGCATTCTTTTATAACCCCGTTGCGTCAGTTGCGCATAGGGATTACTGTTGCCGCGCGCGGGTTCGGCAATAGAACCGTCAGGGTTGAATACCGGCATTTCATACGGCGCCGTGGTTTTTAGTGCGATGAAGTAATCTGTGGCCGTGGGTGTTGGATAGTTACGGTAACGTACAATGGTCGAAAGGCCCATTTCCGCTTTAAACCATTTACTGATTTCCATATCGATGTTGGAGCGGAAGTTGAAACGTTTTTCGTTCGCCTGGATGTTATAGTCGCCGATGGCATCATCATGATTGTAGATACCATCTTCCGTAAAATAGGAGCCCGATACAAAATACCTGAACTTCTGCGCGCCGCCGCGTACGTTCACATTGGCGGTGCTGCGGCGGGAATAGTCTTTCAGCATGTAATCGAGCCAGTCCACATCCGGGTACAGGTATTCGTATTGCAGCGAGTCCGCCCAGTCAATGTTGCGGTCGTAGCGGGAGATGTATTCGTCGGTGTACTTTTCCGCTTCCGTTAAACGGCCGTCGTTGATGAGGCCATTGCGGTAGTATTTGAAGTACTCTACGGAGTTGAGGTACTCGGGTAAACGGGTGGGCGTGTTTAATGCTGTTTCCAGGTTAAACTGCACCACGGGTTTGCCTTCGTTACCACGCTTGGTAGTGACCAGCACCACGCCATTCGCGCCCCTTACGCCATACACGGCGGTAGAAGAAGCATCTTTCAGGATGGTGATGGATTCTACTTCATTCGGATCAATAAACTCAAAGCCGTCACGGGGTACGCCGTCGATCATGATCAACGGGCCATTGCTGCCGGAGTAGGTACTTTGTCCGCGCAGCCATATTGAGGATCCGTTGGCGCCTGGTTCGCCGCTGGACTGGCGGGCAATGAGGCCTGGCAGGCGGCCTACGAGTGCGCTCGACAGGTTGGATACCGCGGATTGTTTCAGTTCTTTGGTTTGAACAGAGGCCACGGCGCCGGTCAGCGTGATCTTACGCTGTTTGCCGAAGCCTACTACCACTACCTCATTCAATCCTGTTTCATTATCTCTCAAAGTGATGTTTAAGGGCTGTAAACCCGCCACCACTTCCTGTTCCCGGAAGCCGATCATTTTCACCACGAGTACTGTTCCTTCCGGCACATTCAGTGAAAACACGCCCTTTTCGTCCGTGGTTGCGCCAATGGAGGCATTGTCACGGCTTACCACCGTAACGCCGTATAAAGGCTGCTTTGCCGCGTCGGTAATCGTGCCTTGTACGGGCTTTGCTTGTTTCGGCGTTTCCGTCGGCGATCGCGCTGCTTTTTTGATCACGACCATGTTGCCGGTCATTTCATATTGCAGGCCATGGGGTTTCAACAGTTTATCCGGGACCTGCGACAGCGGCTGGTTGGTAAACAGGTGCGTGATGTAGGTGTTTTGCTGCAGGAGCTTATCGGGGTAAGCGAATTTTACGCCGGCCGCGGCGGCTACCGCATTGAGCGCCTGTTGCAAAGATTGATCTTTAATGGAAACGGATACCCGCTTTTGCAGGGCGTCCTGCGCGATAACGTGGATCGGAAACAGTCCGCAGGCTGCCAGAGAAAAACGCAGACGAGGTGTTTCATATGCCTGGTACAGGGCAATAGAGGTTTCGCTCCACTTTTTACAGTCAGAGTTCGATGCATGTTTTGAAACAGTTAAGTTTTTTTGTGGAAAAAGTGTTCTAGTTAAATGGCCATTTGGGGCCTTCCCATTTTTATGTTGCTTAGTTGATTAATAACCACATCCTTTACCCGTGAGCTGGTATACGCTGTCCTGCCGCTGCACTGCGCCATTCGCAAGTTGTGCGAGTACCTGCAGTACCTGTTCGGCAGGTTCGCCGGTGAAGTCGGCAGAAATCGTGCAGTCCGACAGGGCGCTGCCCAGTTGTATTTTTATGCCATACCAGCGCTCTACGGCCGCTACTACCTGCGATAGTTTTTACCGGTAAATACAAGCCTTCGTTCTTTCCACCGGAGGCTTGCCGCCGCTGCTACATGCTCATGAAAAGCGATCCGCTGTCCGTCTGCAGCATACACCGCCTGCTGGTCCGGTCCTACTACGGTACCGGGTTGTTTGTTGTCGTTAACGGCCTGCAGGCTTACCTTTCCGCTGATCACGGTTACTTCTGTTAGCCGTTGTTCGGGGTAGGCCGTAATATTAAAGGCGGTACCCAATACTTTTGTACACACGTTACCAGTAATCACTTCAAAGGGGCGTTTACTGTCCGCCGTTACTTCTACATACGCTTCGCCCGCTATCTGTATTTGCCTGTTGTCTTGTCCGAAATGTTCTGGGTATTGGAGGCGGCTGCCAGCATTGAGCCACACGATCGATCCGTCTTCCAGTTTTACCTGCTTTACCTGCCCGGCGCCGGTTTTTAATTCACGCATGGCCAGTACCGGTTTCGGGGCCGGGTGCCAGAAAAGCGAAGCCATGGTGCAAAGCACTGCTGTTAAACCCGCTGCTGCCCATATCAGGTTGCGGCGCTGTCTGTGCCAAGCAATGTTGCGCTGCACGGTGTCGTACACCTTGTCGCTGTCAAACGCCCCGCTGTCCGGCGCGCCTTTACGGGCGGCCTGGTCGAAATAGCGGCCTAATAGTTCTTCCAGCCGTTGCTCTTCTTTTGCTGTGCGTTGTTTGCGTTTCATCGGTGATATACATTAAGATGCAGGGAATAAGGGAATCCCCCAAAAGGAGCGAAAAAAAAATTAGAGGAGGAAAAAGAGTACGTCGCCAAGGGAGGACTTAAGGCGTTTAAGTGCAATTGTGACCTGGTTTTCAACAGTTTTAGTGGAGATTTTCAGCTGGCTGGCTATTTCTTTATGGGATAGCTCTTCTTCCCGGCTCATCATAAAAATAGTGCGGCATTTGGGCGGAAGCTGGCTCACTTCGTGGTCGATCTGCCGGCGAAGGTCCTTTTGCATGACCTCATCTGCCGCGCCGCTGGTTTCCACGAGTTGCGCCAGCTCTTCCATATCCACGTTTACTTTCCCGCTGCGGATCACCATCAGTACATTGTTACGCACCGCGGCGTACAAATATGGCTTTAACTGGCGGATGTCCAGTTGCGCGCGTTTGATCCAAAGGTTGGTAAACAGTTCCCGGATAATGTCTTCGCAGGCCTCGCGGTGTTTGAGTACGGCAAAGGCAGCGTGAAAGAGGGGGCGGCGTATTGTTGGTACACGTAGGAAAAGGCCGTGGTGTCACCCTGCCGCAGCAAGGTCACCAGCTCTTCCTCTGTATAACGTGCAATTACCTTGGTATTCATAAACTTACTGTCCGGGCGTGGTTGACAGGCCTCGCTGAATTAACCGTGTAAAAGTATTCGAACGGCCTGTTTCAGGTGGTTAAATTAGGATTAATTTATCGTTATGCAAAACGGGGCACGATTAGCATATTCAAGGATGGCAACGTTGGGTAAGCCGCGGAATTGAAAGCTAGGAAAACCTGATCTTGTCCCATAATTTATTAGCCACCACTTTTTCGATGACCTGCTCGCGGTAATTGCGGCTCATTGGCACGCGATGCCCGCCAATATGAATATCGCTCCCCTCGATGCTGTCAATCTTGCCAATGGCGGCGATAAACGACTTATGAACCCGGATAAATGCCTGTCTATCGAGGTTTTGCTCCAGGTTTTTAAATATAACAGGGTGATGTATTTGCCCTTCGTCGTGTGGATCGTCACGTAATTCTGCATGCCCTCCACATAAAGAATGTCATCAAAATAAATCTTCTCGTATTTACTGCCGCATTTAATGAAGAAGTGGTCCGAAGCGCCTGCCGGTTTGTTCCGTAGCTGATGATAATCTTTGGCTTTGGCGGCCGATTTCAGGAACCTGTCGAACGTAATGGGCTTCAGTAAATAATCCAGCACATTCAGTTGAAACCCTTCCAGCGCAAAGCTCGGGTAAGCGGTAGTGATAATCACCATCGGTGGATTGGGGGTGATTTTCAGGAAGTCGATGCCGCTCATTTTCGGCATTTGTATATCGAGAAATAGTAAGTCGACGGGTTGCGTATCCAGCAGCTGCATAAGCGCCAGCGGATCGCCACAGGCGCCGGCCAGTTGCAGGAAGCCGGTCTCGCGTACATAGTTGGCCATACCTTCGCGGGCCAGTGGCTCATCGTCCACAATAATGCAACTAAGCATGGTGCAGGTAATTTACGGTGGATGTGGTGACCGCAGCTTCCAACTGCATCGTCAGCGATACATCGAAGCGGTCGGGCGTTTGTGTGATGTTTAATTCGTATTGATCGGGGTAGAGCAGGTCGAGGCGGCGCTTTACATTCCGCAGTCCGATGCCGCCGTAATGGAGCACCTGGCCGGACAGGCCGCCGCCGCTACTATTACTCACCGCGAAATGCAACTGGTCATCTGCTGTATGCAGCCGTATATCAATATGGTTCGGATGGTTCGCATGCCTGGATACATGTTTGAAAGCATTTTCCACGAAGGTCATCAGGATGAAAGGCGCTATCAGCCAAGGATGCGCGGGTGGTTGCATGTCACAGTGTACCGTTACATCTTCATCCTGCCTCAGTTTTTCCAGTTCGATAAAATTGTGAAGGTAGCCGATCTCTTTCTCCAGCAGGATCTGTTTGTCATTGCACTCATACAACTGGTAGCGCAGCATCTCCGAAAACTTTGCCAGCGAGGCGGAGGCCATGTGCGGGTTTTTATGGATCAAAAAGAAAATAGAATTGATGGTGTTAAATAAGAAATGCGGGTTCGACTGATAACGGAGAAATTTTAGTTCCGTTTCCAGTTTTTCCTTTTCCAGCAGCTGTTGCCTGCGTTGGGTTTGCAGCCATTTTTTCCCAGTTTGATGCTCATGGCCAATGTCATAATAGCGATCGTGGAGGAAAGTGGGCCACCGCTGACCAGGTGCAGGAAGTTTTCATTTTCCTTACCATAGGCGTCGGCAATGGTTTGCCCGTTTAAGTAAGCGCTGAGGTAATATCCGGGTGTAATACAAAGCGCTGTTATGGCAATGGTAATCGCCAGCAAAGTGAAGTACAGTGTGATTTTTCCTTTTTCCAGGAAACGGGGAATAAGATAGTACAGGTTAAAGCTGGCGGCCAGTCCCTGCAACACCATATAAAACAAGAACTTCAGCGCAAAAGGCGTGGTAAATATTGCTTTGGCGGCTTCGTAAGGATGTCCCCATGCAATTACCCACCAGGTGTAATTGTACAGGAACCAGAAGGGAATGTGGTACAGTTTGTACCGGATCAGCCAATTACCGGATGCTTTCATGTAGCGGGGCTTTCGTGCATCCTGAAGGTACGCAAAATCGGGACTAACCGGTAGTGCTGGTATATGAAAGGACGCTATAAATTGACAACCCGCATTTTTAACATGAAAAGGCTGTGCGGCAGGCGTAAAAGCCGTTTGTTTGTCGTTGAGCAATTATTTTCGGGCATTGGTCACACAACCTGCGAATTGTAGTGGCAGGCCGTTTCCTTTGCCCGTAAATACCTCGCCATGAAACTGCTTTTCCTCGTTTGTTTATGCTGCTCGTTTTCTCCGGCTTTCCCGCAGGTACGTGGCCGTGTAATTTCTCTTTCGGGAGAAGCGCTGCCTGCCGCCAATGTATTATTATACCGCGCTACGGATTCGGGCCTTATCAAAGCCGCTGTTACCGATACTGCCGGCCGTTTTCACCTCCCGGCTTTCGCAGGCCGCTACCTGCTGCAGTGCAGTTTTACCGGCTTTCAAACCTGGCATTCGCCGATGTTTGAGCTGCGCGATACGCTGGATATGGGCGATGTGATACTACAGTCCGCCACCTTGCTGGACGAAGTACAGGTAAGCGCCGCCAAACCCCTTTTTCGCCAGGAGCCTGGCGGATTGGTGGTGAATGTGCAAAGCAGCGTACTTACAAAGGGCAGCACCTTGCTGGAAGTCCTGGAGCGGATGCCTGGCATACTGGTCGACTGGCGCACCAACGCCGTTACGCTAAACAGCCAGGGCGTAATGGTGATGATTAACGGTAAACTGCAGCGCATGGCGCCGGCACAGCTGCTCGCTTATCTAAACAGTCTGCGGGCCGATGATGTGGCGCAGATAGAATTGCTGGACGCGCCGCCCGCAGGTTACGACGCAGAGGGAACGGGCGGGTTGATCAACATCGTACTTAAGAAGAATAAAACGCCCGGTCTCAGTGGTAACCTGGGACTGACAGCCGGTTACGGAAAAGGAGAGAAGGCCTCGGCCAATGCGGGCATATCGTACAGCAAAGATAAATATGACCTGTACGCAAATTATACTTACAACCGCAATCACGATTACTATCGCATGACTGTTAACGGATACCATGCTCCCCGATGCTGGCGGCGGATACTTACAACGATTTCCGGAGCAACGGCCAGCCCTTGTATCAAGACCATACCCTCACGCTGGGCGCTGATATCCGGCCGAACGATAAGTGGTCGGCCGGCGGCAGCCTGCAACTCAGTCAGAACCAGTCGAACACCCGCATTCGCAGTCGTGGTGAATACATCCTTCCGCCGGACTCGCTGTTAATAGTGACTACGGCTGCGAATAACCTTAACCGCTGGCGCAACGGGGTACTTTCTACTTACCTCGACCGCACCTTCGCCGGTGGTGGCCAGTTGGGGCTCAGCGCCGACTACCTGCGTTACCGTCAATACAATCCGTCGCGCATGAGTAATGCTTACTTCGGCCGCAACGATCAGCCGGCAGTCATCCGGGACGATAGTCTGCAGGCGCCGGAGCATCGCGGTGAGGGCGCTACGATTATCCAGCTCGGGGTGCTGACGCTGAAATACACGCGCCCATTACCTGGGCAATTAAAGCTGGAAGCCGGGATAAAAGGTACCTATAGCAGCAGCGACAGTCGTTCGGCGCTGTACAGCCTTGTGGATGGTGAGTGGGCCAATCGGGCGGTATCTTCCCGGTACAGTATGCGCGAAGGGATCGGGGCAGTATGGATTTCCATGGCGGCGACCATCAACCCGAAAACAAGTTTGACTTTTGGTGGCCGGTACGAATATGTAGGTGGCCGCATACGCAGCGCCGATGGAAAGGAGCCGCCGGTGGCGCGTAACCAGGGCAACTTTTTTCCCAATATTGCTTTTACCCGGCAGGTGAATGATAAAACCGACTGGTTGCTGAGTTATACGCAGCGCATCAGCCGTCCTTCTTATAACGACCTGTCATCTTACCTCAGTTACAACGACCCGGTATCCGTATTTTCCGGTAATCCGCGACTGCGTAACACGATCAGCCACCTGTTGAAATTCGGGTATAACTATAATGGCTACGCGTTTAGTGCATTGACGAATTATACGCGCAGGCCCATTGTGTATTCGCAGGCGGTGTATGGGCCGGATAAAACGCTGGCATATTTTACGCCGCAGAACCTGGCCTATGAAGGTTATGCAGCTTTGCAGGCGGTGCTGCCGTTTAAGCCCCGGTCATGGTGGAACATGAATTACACCCTTTGGGGTGGCGTGAAGCAATTACGGATCACGTTTACAGAAATGCCTGTCACCAAAACTTACCCAATGTTGACGCTCAATTTTTCAGAGGTATTTATATTGCCGGCCGGCTTTAGTGCGGAGCTTTCCGGCTGGTATACGTCCCGCCATTACTACGGTACCATTGAAGTTCGTGGCCGGGGACTTATGAACGCCGGTCTCAGGAAGGATCTGGGCAGCAACCACGGGAGTTTTAACCTCATTGTAACGGATGTTTTTCGCCAGAACCGCAATAACAGCCTGTTCGGTAAACTAACACGCGAGGCGTACGGGCTGGATAATGATATTTTCATTTACCCGGAACATACGCAGGCGACGCTTGCGAAACTGACCTACACCCGCAGCTTCGGGGGCGCACAAAAGAAGCCGAGAGAGGCTGCCGGGGATGAGCGTGGCCGGGTGCGGCAACAGTGATGTGCTCAGGGGCCGGCCGTACATAGTTCGCCACGTAGTATGAAAAGAAGCAGTAACTTAGGTTGATGAATACATTCCTGAAAGCCGTTAAAGCGCATGATGTTGTTACGGTTGCCGCTTTACTGGACAAGTCGCCTGCATTGCTGCACAGTACCGGAAAAGACGGTCGCAATGCTTTGCATTTCCTGTGCGGCGCCAAAACCACGGCTTCAGATGCGGGCCTGCAATTATTACAGTTGTTACTGCAAAAAGGAATGGACATTAACAGTATTCATAACATCCCGGACGAGCGTTGTAATTTTCCGGCTACGCCGTTGTGGTATGCTTATACCCGTGGCCGCAACAAAACTCTGTATACCTGGCTCCTCGAACATGGCGCCACACCTGATCACTGCATGTTCGCCATCGCCTGGAACGATGATATGGAAGCCGCTGCCCTGTTTCATAAACATGGCGCACCGCTCGAAGATCCGCATGGGTTTGAAACGCCTTTTACCTCCGCCTATCGCTGGAAACGTTTTGCAGTAGCGGAATGGTTCCTGCAACATGGCGCCAACGTGAACAGGGCCGATGTATCGGCGATACGGTATTAATGACGGCCATCAAACGACGGTATGCACCCGAACAGGTGCAGTTGTTACTACGACACGGCGCTGATATTCATCATCAAAATGAAGCAAAAGAAACACCCCTCACCTGGGCCCGCGCTAACGGACGTAAAAGCCTGCTGGCCATTCTTCAATAAAAACTCCGTACCGCCGGGGAATTTCGTATATTCAGTATGTCGTTAGCCAGTACACCTTAACCCAACATCTTTTACTTTAAACCACCACTACGATGAAGACACGTCTGTTAGCCATGCTATTGCTGATCAATGGCGCCGTTTTCGCCCAAGAAAAGGGGATGCAGTTTACGCATGCCGCCAGCTGGGAGGAAGTAAAGGCAAAGGCCAAAGCCGAAAACAAATTCATTTTTGTAGATGCCTTTACCACCTGGTGCGGCCCCTGCAAAATCATGAGTAAAGATATTTTTCCCCTGGAAACGGTGGGCGGGTTTTACAACGCCAATTACATAAATGTAAAGGTGCAGATGGACCAGACCAAGGACGACAACGACCTGGTAAAGGGCTGGTACGAGGATGCAAAGAAACTGGGCGCCGACTACAACGTTCGCGCTTATCCTACCTATCTTTTCTTTAGTCCTGATGGGGAAATTGTGCACCGCGCGGTGGGTTCGTCTCCCGCAGAAGTGTTTATAGAAAAAGGAAAAGCTGCTATCGACCCTGCCCAGCATTACTATACGCAGCTGAAGCGTTTTCACGCGGGGGATAGGGATACGGCCTTCCTGTTAAGACTTGCCAAATCTGCATTGGGCAGCTATGATAGTAAAAATGCCTCTGAAGTAGTTGGCGCCTACCTGAAAACGCAGCCCGATCTGTTGAACAAGCCGACTTTGCAGTTGCTGATCAGTGCTACTTCCAGTCCGGCCGACCCCGGTTTTAAGATATTACGGGAGCAGGGCGCGGTGGTAGACAGCATCCTGGGCCGTCCACAGAGCGCGGCGCTGGTAAAACAAATCGTGACCTCTAAGGTGTTGCAACCGGCGCTGTATCCCGAAGGCGTCAAAGAGCCGCAATGGGACAAGGCCGCCGCGGCGCTGAAGACCGACTATGCTGATATTGCCGGGGAGCTGTTGTCGTCGTCCCGGATGTTTTATGCCCTGCAACAGAAGGACTGGCCGGCCTTTCGTGATGCTACGAATCAGCATCTGGCGAAGTACCGCTCGAGCGTCAGGGAGTTCGACCTGAACGAATTTGCCTGGAGTGTATTCCAGCACTGCGACGATAAAGCCTGCCTGGAAGCGGCGTTGGCCTGGTCTAAAGAGTCGTTGAAGCCGGTGCGGCAGCCGCAGTTCCCGGACACTTACGCCAACCTGCTGTATAAGATGGGTAAAAAGGCGGAGGCAATTAAAATACAGGAGGAGGCGGCGAAAGCCGATGGCGGGCCCGAGTACCGGTTACGCTTGAAAAGATGAAGAAAGGGGAGAAGACCTGGTAGGTACCGGGGACAAAACATACTAAATGCCTGGCAGTCAGGCGGCCCCGTTGCCGCCCGCCGCCGGGCATTTCTTGTTAAAATAATCCCGGATAGGAAAAAATGCCTGAAAAACCGGGAAAAAGCTACCTTTGGTTACAAAAAGTAGTTGAGTTCATAGCAATTCGTCATAAGGGCCGGTTTACTAGCTAGTTAATCCCACCTTCCGTTATCGCTTAATCTCAGTATTTTTATCCCGTTTTTGAATAATAAGTCAAAGAAATACATCGTTACGTAATCCGGACCGGATATTTCCAAGGCCAACCGTTCAGCTGTTTATAACACTTAAAAAATTTGACGAATGAATATTTATGTTGAAAACCTTGATTTTAGCGTAGATACTGTAGATCTCACCATGCACTTTGCGCAGTACGGATTGGTGACCGAGGTAAAACTGGTTACTGATAAATTCTCCGGCCGCAGCAAAGGTTTTGCTTTTATTGAAATGCCGAATGACGAAGAAGCGGTGGAAGCCATCAATGCGTCTCAGGGTTTCGATATGAATGGTAAGGCCATGGTGGTAAGCGAGGCCAAACCCCGGCTCCAAGACGTGATAATCGCGGCGGCGGCGGATTTAACCGCGGTGGTGGCGGCGGATTTAACCGTGGCGGCGGCGGCGGTGGCTTCAATCGCGGCGGTGGCGGCGGTGGTGGTTACAACCGTGGCGGTGACGGTGGTGGCGGTGGCTACAATCGCTGGTAATAACTAAAAGATACCAAATAGATATAATTGAAAACGGAGCGTTGCCATGCAGCGCTCCGTTTTTTTATCAATTACAATTCCCCCTTCTTCAGTAATTCCATGGCATAACTGCAGGCCCCGGCTGTTAAGGCCATATAGGTGAGCGAGGGATTCACTGAGCCCGAAGAAGTCATGCAGCTACCATCAGTTACAAATACATTTTTAACCGCGTGCAACTGATTGTGACCATTTAGTACGGAGGTTTGCGGATCATGGCCCATACGTGCCGTGCCCATTTCGTGCACTGCTGATCCGCCGGGATCTAAATGGTCGTAAGTGCGTATGTTTTTGAAGCCGGTTACCTCCAGTATTTCCTGCACACTATGGAGTATGTCTTTCCGCATCTGCATTTCGTTTAACCCATACTCAAAATTGATATTCACCAGGGGCAGTCCCCACTGGTCGGTTTTTTCGTGCTGTAAGGTGATGCGGTTGTGTGCATAGGGTAATGTTTCGCCCCAGCCGCCCAGCCATATCTGCCAGGGGCCGGGCTTTAATAACTGCGTTTTGAAGCGGGCGCCAAATCCCGGTATGTTTGCCATCTGTTCCCGCCATCCTGCACGTTCACCATGGCCCTGTAGCCCATAGCCCCGCACATATTTCGGATGGGCCGGTTGTCCCGGGAGGTTGCGGAAACGCGGTATATAAATACCGGCTGGCCGGCGCCCATAATAATATTTGTCTTTAAAACCGCCGAAAGTAGCTGATGCGCCTGTGCCTGTAAAATGATCCATCAAGTTACGGCCCAGCTGACCGCTATCGTTTCCCATGCCGTCGGGAAAGCGTTTGCTGACGGATTGCAGGAGAATAGCCGCAGTGTTAATCGTCGAAGCGTTCAGGAATATCACTTTTGCGTGGTAATCGGTACGTTTTTTCGTGTGTGCATCAATTACACGTACGCCGGCGGCCCGTTGCGCAGCATCGTCGTATAATACTTCCTGCACAATGGTATCTGTGAGCAGGGTCAGGTTACCGGTGGCCCGGGCCGCCGGCAATGTGGCGGCATTGCTGCTGAAATACCCGCCATACGGGCAGCCGCGGCTACACAGGTTCCGATATTGACATGGTCCGCGGCCGTTCCAGCCTTTTGTAAGGTTTGCTACCCTCGCAATGGTGGCAATTCGGTCGGTGTAGTGCCTGCGCAACTGTTCACTGAAGTGTTGTTCCGTGGCAATTCATTTCCATCGGTGGCAGAAATATACTATCCGGCAAATGAGGCAGTTGTTCGGGTGCGCCGCTGATCCCAATATACGTTTCCACGTAATCGTACCATGGTGCAAGGTCTCTGTACCTGATGGGCCAGTCTACCCCAATGCCCTCGCGGATATTTGCTTCAAAATCAAGATCACTCATGCGGTAACACTGCCGGCCCCAGGTGAGCGACCGACCGCCTACCTGGTAACCGCGTATCCAGTTAAAGGGGTGCTGGCTTTCGTATGGATGATCTTTTTCGTTTACAAAGAATTGCATCGTGGATTCGTCGGAAATAAAGCGGTGGGCATGGTTAATGGCTTTGTTTGCACGGGTGAGCTGCAACCGGTGTTTAAAGTCCCATGTGTGCATGCCCGCGGTGGTGTAATCTTTCACATGCTCTACATTTTTCCCGCGTTCGAGCACGAGGGTTTTTAAACCCTGTTCGCACAGTTCCCGCGCGGCCCAACCGCCGCTGATGCCTGAGCCGACAACAATAGCATCGTAAGTATTGAATGTGTTCATGATCGTTAATTGATCGCCCATGAATGTTGGTCGGGCGCCAGTATGGTGCATGGGTCATAATGTCCGGGAATATACAAATAGGCAAGCGCCTGTGTAGCGCCGGCTTCAGAAGTGCAGTACCCCTCCACGGTATATTCCTTCAACAAATAAAAGAACGGTTTACCCGCCAGGCGGTCCCTGATACGGGCCAGCAAGCCTTTAGCGTGACTGGCGTCCTGCGCATAATCTCTCAATAGTTGCTCCTGCTGGTGGGCAGTGCAATGTTCGTACGCTTTCCCAAACTGTGACCAGCTGTCTTTCTGCACGTCTTTCAGGCCGTTGATGAAGCGTTGTTGATTCTTCTCATTACAACAATCTTCCATGATGAGCAGGATGTAATCTGCTACGCCGGCATCGGTAGCTCCCGGGAGATCGGTGCGGGGAATAATCGTTTCTGCCAGCGCGGAGATGAGGGGTTTGTTGACGTGCAGGTAAGCGATGTCTGGCTGTATGTAACGTTCCGACCACTTATAACCGCCAAAAGGGCTAGCAGGCCGGCGCCGGAAAATGTCATCCGCGCAATTACATTCCTTCTGGTCATGTGGCGGGGTTTAATGATTGCTTACGATTTAATCAGGGTTTCAAGGGTGTAGCGTAAATAGAATGTGTTGAGCAAGCGAGTTATTGTAAATTTAACACTATTCGGGGAATTTGTACTTATTAAAAAAAAAAGAAAGCCGCTCCATGGTTGGAAGCGGCTTGTATGCAAGGGCTCGTTTATATTTCTTTCTTGTTCTGCAGTTTCGTTTTATCGCCTGCCTCTTTGGGCTTCACGTTCAGGAAGTCTTTTACCACCCGCTGCCAGTCGGTGCCATATGACAGCTCCAGCATCACGCCCTCCGGACTGATCAAGTATTTGGAAGGATAGCCTCTTACCTCGTAATTCTTTTCCACCACGTTGTCGGACATCACGGCTGTAAACTGATATTGCTTTTCCTTCATGAAACTGATTACAGCGTCGGGCTGGTCGTGGCAGGCAATGGATAAGAATGCGACATCGCTGCGGTGCTTAATCTCCTGGGAGAATTTGTTAAGCTCCGGCAGTTCCTGTCGGCAGGGAGCACACCAGGTGCCCCAGAAGTCCAGCAGCAACCATTTGCCTTTATAATCGCCCAGCGCGTAAGTGGCGTCGCCATTAGGTGTCTTTAACGTAAACGCGGGTACGCTTTTCCAGCTTTTCATGACTACCTGGTGTAAGAAGTCGTAGAAGTCTTTTTCAGGAAGATGTTTATTAAACGATTGCTGTACCTCACCAAGCATCGTAGGATCGGTATACAATTGGTCGGAGAGTATTTTCATTGCTTCCACCGTATTGCCGTTTTTCAGCAATGCATCGGCAAACTCGCTACGGTAGCTTTCTTTTGAATTTAATAACACACGATCGTAGAAGGAGTCGTATGCTTTTTCTGTGTTGGTTTTGGGTGAATAAAGCGCCGCTTTGGCCAGGTATTTCATCTTTTCCTGGTCGCCCGTAACCGATTCACTTTTCAGTTTATAAGCATAGGCCAACATGTTTTGATCCGCGAAGCGTTGCTTGTCGGCCGTGTCGAGCGCGCGTTTTTCCATGCGGGTGATTTCACGATCGAGCAGTTGCGAGGCTTCCTGCCGCATGCCGGTTTCCTGCATTTGTTTGTACAGAAGCAGTGCGTAGCGATGCGGGTTGCCGGTTGTTTTTTTGCTGCCGAATTTTTCCAGTTGTGAAGCGTTTTTGGCCAGCAGGGCTTTGTCGTTCGGATGCTGTTTCGCTTCATTCCACAAGTACAACGGGTATATTTCGTCGCGGATCACATCGTTCTTATCCTTTTCGAGCAGGGCGATGAGTTTTTGTGCCGAAGCGCGGCTGTTGCGCGCCTGGTACAAAAATTTAGCGATTTCCGGTTCAGATACGCCGTGTTCTTTCCAGGAAGCGATAGCGCCCAGGGTATCTAACATCGGCGTAAAGTTTTGTGCAAAAGATTGCTGTATCCATTCGCGGTAACTGCGTTTGTCCTTGCTCATATATTTAATCACGTCGTACGTGCCTTCCGGATCAGTGTCTTTTAGCTCCTGCGCTTTATTGAACAGGTGGGTGTTGGTGAGCGCGTCGTTCGGGATCAGGCGCAAAGCGGCATTGTAACGCGCGTATTTGTCTTTCATGTTCGACGACTGCAGCAGAGTGATTTTGGCCACCTGGTATCCAGTATTTTTGCCGATCGCCGGGTCATATTCCCCTATGTACTTCTCCAGCAACGCCGCATCTACTTCGGGGCCGGTGCGCAGTGCCGTACTAAAAGATCCGCCCTTCACGGATGCATCCACAAGCATTTCATCCACACGGGCGATAGCGCCTTTGGGTGCGGGTATCAGCGCGATCGTGGCGGTTTGGGCAAACGTTCCAACACTGGTATTGGAAGCATCCATCCTGAACTCTCCCGAAACCGGCATGCCGGTGCTGAGTTGCAGTTTTAAAAGGGCCGTTGCATTAGGCGTGTTTTTCGCCCTGGTTTTTAATTGGATAGTATGTTCATCTTTGGCTACAACCTCCACCGTGGTGCTGTCGGCGGTGGTCATGGTGCCGCTCATTTCCTGCAATGGTCGTGGTAGCCGCGGAAACGTGATGAAGATATATTGCCCGAGGATAGACTGGGCCGATTTTATCAGACTTTCTGCATGGTTCGGAATGATCTGCCACCTGGCCATTGCCTCCCGCATGATCTTGTCGATCTCTGCCTGCTCCGGAGCATGGCTGATGCTCAACCGGAAGTCGAACGGTTTTTGAAGGATGGCCAGCTGCTGTACGTCTTTGGTCGAGTTGATGGGCAGCCACTCGTTTACCGAAGTATTAATTTTACTCCAGTTTTCGCGCTGGTATTCAAGTAAGGTAAGGTTCAGCAGCAGGCTCGTATCCGTAGCGGCTTTCACCTGTATGCGCCAGATGCCGGAATGAGTGATTTTTTCCTGGAAGTCCAGCGTTTCGGTCATTTTGTAGTACAGATCGTTACCTGCCTTCGCAACGAATTGCTGCGCACGGACAGTCGTACATCCTGCTAAAGAGAAGAATAGAAGAAGGGCATTTTTAGACATTGGCGTCGGATTAACTTTGGCGAAAGCTAAAGTTATTTTCCAGGAAAAGCGAGGGTTTCGGTTATCTTGCTGAAAATATATCTTGTATGCCGTTGGTGACAAATAAGGAAAAAGCCCTGTGGTTCCCACAGAAGTGGCGACTGGCGCAGAAATAAAGAAAAATCCGGCTTAACGGCCGGATTTTTTATGATGGAGAAATTGATGTAAATATGGCGCGGTTTTGCTCTCCTTATGTTTTGCTATTTCTTCCGGCCGCCCCTGTGCAATTACCTTTCCGCCCTTTTCACCTGCGCCGGGACCAATATCCATGACCCAGTCGGCGCCGGCTACCACGCGCATATTATGTTCCACCACGATCACCGTATTGCCGGCTTCCACGAGGCCATTGAGCTGTGCGATCAATTTATCCGTATCAGAAGGATGCAGACCCGTTGTGGGTTCATCCAGCACATATAACGTGTTGCCCCGGCCTACACGCTGCAGTTCTGTCGCCAGTTTAATACGTTGCGCTTCGCCGCCGGAAAGCTCTGTGGCGGGCTGTCCCAGGCGCAGGTAACCGAGGCCCACCTCGTGCAATACGGTCAGCGAGCGGTGTACGGCCGTGTCGTCCGCGAAAAACGCCATAGCGGTATCCACATTCATGCCCAATACTTCCGCGATGTTTTTGCCTTTATAAGTGACTTCAAGCGTTTTATCATTATACCGTTTTCCGCCACAAGTAGGACAGGGGCTGTATACGCTCGGCAGGAACAACAGTTCTACCATCACGAAGCCTTCGCCTTCGCAATGCGGGCAGCGGCCCTTCGCCACGTTAAACGAAAAGCGGCCGGCGTCGTATTTACGTTGCCTGGCGACCGGCGTTTCCGCAAATAACTTACGGACATGATCGAATAGCCCCGTATAAGTAGCGAGATTCGAACGCGGCGTTCTGCCAATCGGTTTCTGATCTACCTGCACCAGCCTTTTAATCGTATTCATGCCGGAGGCTATACGTCCGCCTGTCGTGGTGGGACGTTTTTCCATCAGGTCGGCCTGTTCATCGTCTGTTGCTATGGTTTGTCCCAGTTGTGCAGATACCAGTTCTATCAACACCGGCTTACCAGGCTTGATTTACCGGAACCGGACACGCCCGTTACCGCTGTAAATACGCCGAGCGGAAACTGCACGTCCAGCTGATGCAGGTTGTTCCGGCTCACGCCTTCCAACTTCAGCCAGCCCGAAGGCTCGCGTTGTGCGGAAGCTGGAAGCAACTGTTCGCGAAACAAGTATTTGCGGGTAATCGAATCTTTTACTTTTGTGAGACCCCGGGAGGACCGCTATACAGGATCTCACCGCCCTTTTCGCCGGCATTCGGCCCTACGTCAACGATCCAGTCGGCATGACGTACCACATCGAGGTCGTGTTCCACGACGAACAAAGAGTTGCCGGCTGCTTTAAGCCCATCCAGTGCTTCAAGCAGCGCCTGCGTGTCGGCGGGATGCAGGCCGGCAGAGGGTTCGTCCAGCACATATACCACGCCAAACAAATTGGAGCGCACCTGTGTGGCGAGTCGAAGGCGCTGCAGTTCACCCGGCGAAAGCGTAGGCGTACTGCGTTCGGGTGATAAATAACCGAGACCGAGTTTTAATAATACGTTGATGCGGGCGGCCACGTCTTCCCCGATGCGTTGCGCTACCATGGCCTTTTCGGGGTGCGTAGGATCTTTTTGATGTCTCCCTTTGCAAAAGGAAGAATCAACTCGTATATCTGCGCGAGCGGCAGGGCGGATATTTCAGCGATATCGTATCCTGCAAACTTCACGGACAGCGATTCGCGCTTCAGGCGTTTGCCGTTACATACCGGGCAATCGCTGCTCAACATATATTGCTGCGCCCTTTTTTCATCAACGGACTTTGCGTATTGGCGAAAGTGTGCATGATGTGCCGGCGCGCGCTGGTAAAGGTACCCATGTAACTGGGTGCTTCCTTGCGTTTAATAGCACGTTGCACTTCTTCATGCGTGTAGCCCGGATATACGGGCACCGAAGGCTGATCTTCCGTAAACAGAATCCATTCGCGTTCCTTTTTCGGCAACTGTTTCCAGGGACGGTCCACATCATAGCCCATGGTGATGAGGATGTCGCGGAGGTTTTGTCCGTGCCATGCGGTGGGCCATGCGGCAACGGCGCGTTCGCGTATCGTAAGACTATCATCCGGCACCATGCTTTTTCGGTCACATCGTAGATGCGGCCGAGTCCATGGCAGCGGGGACAGGCGCCTTCGGGCGTATTGGGCGAAAAAGCTTCCGCATAGATGATGGATTGTCCTTTCGGGTAGTCGCCTGCTCTTGAATATAACATGCGCAACAGGTTGGAGAGCGTGGTCACACTGCCGACAGACGAGCGGGTGGTCGGTGCGCCCCTTTGTTGTTGCAGGGCTACGGCCGGTGGAAGTCCGTCTATTTCATCCACTTCGGGCACGGCCATCTGGTGAAACAGGCGGCGGGCGTAGGGTGAAACAGATTCCAGGTACCTGCGCTGAGCTTCGGCGTAAAGGGTGCCGAAGGCCAGTGAAGATTTGCCGGAACCCGACACGCCCGTAAACACTACCAGCGCATCGCGGGGAATCGACAGGTCTACATTCTTAAGATTGTGTTCCCGGGCGCCTTTCACCTGCACATACCCGGGCTTTTGTGGTTGTTGCATGCGGAGCGCCCACAAAGATTATGCCCCGGCGGGAGGGAAGAAGAAATGGCAGACTGCTGCGGGTATTTTTAGTAAATTGAATGTCAAATTAATGATCCATGGTATTGTTTAACCGCTTGAAAAAGCAACCCCTTTAGAAATGACTACGTTGGATGATGGACTGGTAGTGCCGGCACAGTTGGCCGCTTATTGGTCGCACGTAAAAGCTGCTGGCCTTCCCTCGCTCGTTATCAGTACGCAACCCGGGGTGGCAGCCCTGGATGGAAACAAGTTCGGGCATGTTCCCGTCCTGCCTCAAGGTTACGACTATCCCAGAGATGATGCCGGCGAATATTTGTTCCCGCTGGCACAGTTTAATTTCGCGCAAATGCCTGCATTGCCGGGCTTTCCGGGCGAAGGACTGTTACAGTTTTACATTTCTATGGATAACGACCTGGACCATTTTGATGAAGAACCGACCGCGCCATCTATTAAAGTACTGTATTTCGAACCGAAAGAAATGGCCACATCGGTGTGGTCACCGGAGCATTTGTTTACAGATGCATCGCGCCCTATAAAAACGCCACAGCTATTGTCGTTCACGCTACAAACCGATTATATGGGCATCGGCGATTCGCTGACTAACCCCCATCACTTTGACGCGGAGGCTTTTGCTGCACATCATCCTGCTGAAAAAGCGCAGTTGTTGGAATTTATCCACGAAAACCTGGTACGGAGCGGCCATAAACTGGGTGGCTACGCGTCTTTCATGAGTGAAGACCCACGTTGTCACGAACCGTTGCTCGAAGGTTATGTGCCGCTGCTGCAAATACGCGTGGATAAAGAGGATGGCGACGAGGGTATGCATCGTTTCTTCATCCATCCACAGCAACTGGCGGCCCGCGATTTCTCAAAAGTGGTATACTATCCTGATACCTGGTGAGGCATAAAGTTTGTAAAGGTTTCCGTACCCAATTTGTTTAACCTTTAAAACGGAACCATGTACCAGGTAACGCCTTTCAGGATAGATGTCCCTCAAAGCGACATAGATGATCTTACACATCGATTAAAAAATACACGCTGGACGGATGAACCCCGCGCCGCCGGGTGGAACTATGGCACCAATCCGCAATACCTCCGCGAATTATCGCAATACTGGCTCGAAAGCTACGACTGGCGTGCTCATGAGGCTATCCTTAACACATTTCCGCAGTATCATGCAGATATAGAAGGCGTAAAGATTCATTTCGTACACGTAACTACCGGCGATAAGCCGCTGTTGCTGAGCCACGGCTGGCCCGACAGCTTCTATCGTTTTTATAAAGTGATTCCCCTGCTGGCCGAGGCTGGTTTCGATGTGATCGTGCCATCGCTGCCAGGATTCGGTTTTTCGGATAAAATAGCGCTGAATGATGAAGAGACTGCTGATATCTGGATAAAACTGATGAGCGCACTTGGTTACCAATCGTTTTTCGCAGCAGGGGGCGATATGGGGACGGGCGTCACCAAAGCGTTGGCAAATATGTACCCAAATGCTGTACGCGCTATTTTCCTGACGGATGTGGGTTATCCCAGCGGACAGGAGGATCCGGGTGAATACTCGCCTTCCGAACAACAGTTTATGAAGTTTATCCAGGAGTGGATACAGAAGGAGGGTGCTTACATGATGGAGCATTCCACCAAACCTCAGACGCTGGGGTATGCGCTCAATGATTCGCCCGTGGGACTTGCATCGTGGATCATCGAGAAGTTTTATACGTGGAGTGATTGCCGTGGCAATATCGAAAACTGTTTTTCGAAAGACGAGCTGCTTACCAATATCATGATTTACTGGGTGACGCAAACGATCAACTCGTCGATCCGCTCTTACATGGTGCGGGCGCAGGCGGGCATGTCGCAGTCAATGCGGCGGGTGTCCACCCCCACAGCAGTGGCGGTATTCCCCGGCGAAGCCCGGTGCCGCGCGAATTCGCGCAGCGGATGGTGAATGTGCAGCGCTATACCGTGATGCCGAAAGGCGGCCATTTTGCGGCGCTGGAAGAACCGGATTTATGGGCGCGGGAGGTATGTGCGTTTTTCGACGATTACGAGCAATTCAGGCTTTAAGCGGGCTTCCATCAGCCCATGGATAATATTCAGCCGCCGTTGTGCAACTCACTTCGGCGGCTGTTCTCTTATCAACCTATGTAGATGCTGCTAATTGCGTTCTCCAATGCAGTTTCCTGCAAGCCCGGAATAGCGGTTCCTTCTACCCGTACGACACTCACATCCGTAAGCCCGATAAAGGCAAGTACCGCTTTAAGATAAGGAACGGCAAAATCGAACGCTGTATAAGGCTCTTCGGATAGCACGCCGCCGGAAGCCAGTGCGATGTAGGCCTTTTTATTTTGCACCAGTCCGACAGGCCCATCTGTTCCGTACCGGAATGTAATACCCGAGCGAATAATATGGTCCAGCCAGGCCTTTAACGCAGAAGGGATATTGAAATTCCAGACAGGGGTGCAGATAACGAGGATGTCGGCCGCCAGCACCGCTGCCGCTGCTTCGTCGGAGTGGCGGCTCAGGTCGTGATGCTCACTGGTGCGGGCTTCTTCCGGCGTGAAAAAGAATTTAACTGTGCCGCGCTCAGGTGCGGATAATGCTGTTCCGACAAGTCAATGGTTTGCACAGTACTGCCCGGATGGGCGGCCAGTAACTGGTCAACGATGGCTTGTCCGAGCTGGTTGCTGTACGATGCCGCGCCGCGCGGGGCTGAAAACAATCTGTAATATCCGTTTCATTTTTTTGTTTTTAGTTTGATGCAAACGGCATCCCTTCCCAAAGTGCTTACCTTTAGGTTAGCGGCCGCATTGGCCGTTAAGTAGTAAATTTGCGGTGGAGATACGCCGGTTGTAAATAACACAACAAAACTATCGACAACAGTCGGTCAAAACATCAAACTAAACCAAAGGTTAGTGCTAACCTTCCGGTAAGTTAAAATATGCAGCATGCAAAGTGAATTAGCAAGAAAAATAAGAGTAGACAGCCAGGAGTGCGTTAACAGCCTTTCTGCTATCGATGATGCGTTGTACGTGATCGGTGGCAAGTGGAAGTTGCGCATCATTGCCTCGCTGAGCGATGCGCCGTTACGGTTTAACGAGTTGCAGCGCAGGGTGCGCGGGATTTCAGCAAGGGTGTTGTCGAACGAATTGAAGGAGCTGGAGCTGAATGGCTTTGTGAAGCGCCGTACATTGCAGACGAAACCAGCGGTAGTTGAATATGAGTTAACGCCGTACAGTGATACCTTATCCGACGTTTTCCTCGCGTTGAATGCATGGGGTACGATGCATCGTAAGCGGATCAGGCAATACCAATTTACTCCTTCGTGAATGAAGGGGTAATAACATGAATGCAGACGATCGGGTGAACGTGATGCCTATCAAATCATCACTGCCGGTAAGCAGCGGATAAGATCTCTGCGATCAGGCACCAACATGCGTATAGCCCGTTCGGCCATTATACCTTTCTTTATGAAATCTCTCCGCCCTTAAATTGCGCCGGCAAGGCCCTTATCTCATTCCAGATCTGTAATACAATATAAAGTCCTTCTTCCGATAACGCCTGTTTATCGTACTCCGGTTCATGCGCTTCGTTAACAACAATCGGGAACTGGTCGGGTATCTGACCTGAAAAATTTTTGTTAGCTACTATATAGTACACAACGCCATTCGCTGCTTTTTCTACTTGTAAGTCCGCCATTACCAGGTTGCCATGTAAGTTGACGGTAATCTGCCGGGTCATCATAAGATGTGGTTTATGTATACCATATCAATAAATAAGCCAGCGCCCATGGAATGGTATTTGTTTCTATGAAAGAAAATCATTCTTATGAAAGGAGCCGCTATGGCAGGCGGAGTGATAGGCGCCTGCGTGCTTACAGCACTACATGAATTAACACGCAATGTCGCGCATAAAGCTCCGCGACTTGATCTTCTCGGTATGCAGGCGTTGGCAAAGGGTCTGTCGAAAACACCACTTAAATCCGTCGGCGACGATAATTTACACGATGTTACACTGGCCGGCGATATCATCAGTAACGGTATGTACTTCAGCCTCGCGGCTGCGGGGAGTAAAAAGAACCTGTTCCTGCGAGCGGGTCTGCTGGGCGCGGCCGCGGGTGTTGCTGCTGTCTGTGTGCCGCAACATACTGCCCTCAACAGCAAACATACCAGTCGCACGCTTACCACAAAAGCGCTTACCGTAGGCTTATATATGGCGGGCAGTCTTGCCGCCGCGGCAGCTATCCGGCTGTTGGAGCGTGTTTCTGACCGTAAATAATCGTTATTAACACTAGCAATTGAGCAGGAGCGTGGGTGGCCGCGCTCCTGTCGTATTATTTTCCATATGCTGATGAAATATTAACGTTGATCCCATTTCTTATGCTCTTT
Organism: Chitinophaga sedimenti; assembly: GCF_023156195.1. GTDB lineage: Bacteria > Bacteroidota > Bacteroidia > Chitinophagales > Chitinophagaceae > Chitinophaga > Chitinophaga sedimenti. Next base: position 2,407,835 of record NZ_JAKUKA010000001.1, on the reverse strand, counting down.
TTTGATAATTATATCTAACTAATTAAATTTTTCTCAAAACTTCTTGCATAATTTAAAGAAGTTTGCCTACTTTTATTCAAGAGATGAATGATAACAACGCTTGTTTGTGAGAAGAAAATACCACGATACTGAGAGCCTGGCGCATGCAATCTCATCACATCTTTAAATCCAGTTTTTAATTGTCCGACCGGCAGATTCTATATAAGAAATCGCTTATCAAGCACCTATACTTCAGTAAGGAACTGTCTTGCGCAGATTTAAGTGTTCTTACTGAAAAAAGCCTCCCGCATACCTCTAAAGCCCTCTATGAGCTGGTAGAAAACGGGAAGGTGGTAGAGTCCGGATATGCTACTTCTACCGGTGGGCGCCGTCCGCAGATCTATTCGCTGAAGCCGGATATCATGCATATTATTTCCGTGGCGATGGATCAATTCGTCACCCGCATGGGTATCCCGGATATGCACAACCAGTTTGTGGGCGAGCAGCAACAGATTGCGCTGGACTTGTCCGCTACGCCGGACGCATTGCAGGAGTTGGGTAAACACCGGTGGATTTTATCCGCGGATCGGGTATCGAAAAAGACCGCATTGCCGGTATCGGTATTGGTATGCCGGGTTTCGTAGATGTAACGAAAGGGGTGAACTATTCCTTCCTCGACGCTGGCCAGGGTAATATTACGGAATATCTCGAATTGCTGACGGGGCTTCCCGTGTTGATTGATAATGACTCGAGCCTCATTGCCCTCGCAGAACTTCGGCTTGGCGGTGTGCGCAACCGGCAGAATGCCATGGTCGTGAATATTGGCTGGGGTATAGGTTTGGGCATGGTGCTGAATGGCAGCCTGTTCCGCGGAGAAAGTGGATTTGCCGGAGAGTTCAGTCACATTCCGCTTTTCACCAATAACAAAATTTGTAATTGTGGGAAGATGGGCTGCCTGGAAACAGAAACCTCCCTGTCCGTCATCGCCGAAAAAGCGATTGCCGGCATTCGTGAGGGGCGCACTACGCAAATGAAGGGCCTGTCGCTCGACAACCTTGAAGAAACGTTTAAGAAGATAATGGATGCTGCTGTAAAAGGCGACAAATACGCGGTAGAACTGGTGTCGCAGGCCGCTTACCACATTGGTCGCGGCGTGGCAATACTGATACATATTCTAAACCCGGGACTGATCGTTCTCAGCGGAAGAGGAGCACTCGCAGGCAGACTGTGGATGGCGCCGATTCAACAGGCGCTGAACGAGCATTGTATCCCGAAAATAGCAGAGAATATCGAGATCATGATTTCACCTTTAGGTTACGATGCAGAGCGTCTCGGCGCCGCTGCGCTGGTGATGGAACACTTTGATGAGAAAAAATTTCTGCGGAAAGGTCAAAATCGTTAATAAGAAACAATTTCACGAATGTAATACGCCGGTGAACCGGCATGGGGGACTCATTGTCAATCTAATCTTTGTTAGTAAAACTTCGCACCAGGATATAGTGGCCGAACGGGGTGCTTTTTTCTTCTGCTTTGAATTTTCGGCTTGAAAAACAGTGAGGGCTGCCTGTCAACGGCAGCCCTATTTATTTCAATCTCACCCCATCGCTCCGGCGTTCGCCGACCTGCTGCCGCCACATGGCGTAGTACAATCCCTTCTGCTCCAATAATGCGCTGTGGTGCCCCGTTTCCGAAATCTTTCCTTTCTCCAGTACATAAATTACATCGGCATGCATGATGGTCGAGAGGCGGTGTGCGATTAATATCGTAATCCTTTCGCGGCTGGCCGATACTTCGCGGATCGTGTTGGTAATATCATCTTCTGTCAGCGAATCCAGGGCGGAAGTGGCCTCGTCGAAAATGAGCAGGCGCGGATTACGAAGCAGGGCCCGGGCAATCGAGATGCGCTGTTTCTCGCCGCCCGACAGCTTCATGCCGCCTTCGCCTAATATCGTGTCGATGCCGTTGGCGGAACGGGCGAGCAGGCCGGTACAGGAGGCTTTGTCCAGCGCGTGAAGGATTTCCGCATCCGTGGCATCGGCTTTTACGAAGAGCAGGTTTTCTTTGATCGTGCCCGCAAACAGTTGCGTGTCCTGCGTTACAAAGCCGATCTGCCGGCGCAGCTCATTATAACGGATATCACTCGCGGCTACGCCGTTGAAGCGGATGTTGCCTGATACGGGGCGGTACAGCCCTACGAGGAGTTTGACCAGGGTTGATTTCCCGGAACCCGACGGACCAACGAAAGCGATGGTTTGTCCGGCGGTTACGTCAAAACTCACCCCATCTATCGCATTTATGTGCGCAGTTTTATGGCGGAATACTACTCCGTCGAACTCGATTTCCTTTAAGGGTCCGGTTGCTACCGGTTCATCAGGCCGCCGTTCCACTGGCTTTTGCATCAGCTGGTCAAAGTTATGTACCGACGCTTCCACCTCGCGGTAGCTAAGGATAATATTGCCCAGGTCCTGCAGCGGGCCGAAGATAGAAGTAGAAATAAATTGCATGGCGATCAGTTCCCCGGTGCTGAGCACATGACGGAATATCAGCCATAATAAAATGAATAAAATAGATTGCCGTAACAGGTTGAGCGTGGTGCCTTGCAAAAACGAAAGTGTGCGTACGCGCCGGGTCTTCAACATTTCCAGGTCGTAAATCTTTCGGGTTTGCTCTTTCAGGCGACGAATCTCCGGGAATGTAAGTCCCAGGCTCTTTACCAGTTCTATGTTTCGCAGCGATTCCGTAATTACCCCCGACATCTTATTCGTCTCTTTGTTAATGCTCCGCTGCACTGTTTTTATTTTTTTACTTAGCAGGCCGGTGAGGGAGCCAAGTACCGGGATGCCGATTACAAACACGGGGACCAGCATCCAGTTTTTGGTAATCGAGTACCAGATGAGGAATCCGATCCCCACTACCGAAGAAAAGAGTACGTTGATAAAGGCGTTGATGAACCGCTCCGTATCTATCTTTACTTTTTGCAGCACAGATAACGTTTCGCCGCTGCGCTGTTCTTCAAATTCCTGGAACGACAGGCGCAGCGTTTGTTTCAGGCCGTCGTTGAAAATCTGCATACCGAAGGTCTGTACTGCCTGCCGCGTCACAAAATCCTGGAACGCCCGCGCTATCCGCGCCAGTATGGCAATGCCAATGGCAATACCCAGCCAGTACATAACCCCGCGCACCAGGTCCTGTTCGTTGCTGCTTACAGGTTTAGTGGCATAATCGTCGATGATCTTCCCGAAAATGATCGGATCCACCAGGCTTAACAGCTGCGCGACGCCCGCCAGTACAAGTGCCAGCACTACGCGCCATTGCTGTTCTTTAAAATATTTCCAGAGCGTCTTCATATGGAGGCAGGTCCGGCAAGTTTGGGGCCGGTACTATAAAAATAACAAACACCGGGCTCATGGTATGTAAATTGTGAAGGTGACGGTATGACCAAGCAACCTGTTGTTACCCACGTAGAGGCCCGGGAAAGTAAACTGCCCTTTTTTATTGCGGTGGGCGTACTGGCGACACTGGCCGGCATTTATTTTCTCATTCCTTCCTTTAAGGAATGGGTAAACGAAGCGGTGGAAATTCTCACCAGTAAAGATAAAGACCTTATCCGCGACTGGGTGGCCGAATTTGGCATGGCCGGACCTATAGTGCTGGTACTGGTGATGGTGGTGCAAATGTTCCTGATCGTGATCCCTAACATCCTGGTCATGATTATCGCTATCACCGCGTACGGACCAATCTGGGGGTCGGTCATTTCACTGACCGGTGTATTTGCCTCTTCGTCTTTCGGTTATGCCATTGGCCGCTATCTCGGGCCGGGCGTGGTGCGGAAGTTAATCAGTCCCAAGGCGCAGGATACCATTGCGAAGTATTTAAAGCTTTATGGGGTACCCGCTATTATCATCACCCGTCTGGCGTCTATCTCCAATGATGCCCTCGGTATCGTCGCCGGTTTTCTGCGGATGCGTTACAAAAGATTTATCCTGGCCACTATGGCCGGTATTACGCCACTGGTCGTGTTGCTGGCCATCTTCGGGAATGGTGGTCGTATTGAGCGGGCGCTGTTGTGGATCGCAGGATTTTCGGTAGTGGCGCTCATCATTTACATTATTATCAGAAACAAGCACATAAAGCAGAAGCAAAGCGGACAGTAAGAATGTGAATATTTTTTTTCGGGATGATATGGTCTCCTCACCATATCTTTGTCGTTATCTGAATGACTTAAGAGTATTTCCTCAATAAAGATAAACCGAACCCGAACTGTATATAGTAATGTAGACCCTCTTTATAGGAACATAATCTTACTTTTTATTTTCCCTTTACTATGACCCAAACGTAATATCCGTACGCTTTGTGCGGACTATCATGTTTCGTATATCCTTTACCTTACCTCTTTTTACTAGGTGTAATTCAGGGATACGGTCCCTTATTTAATTGACGCGTTCATTAGCAGGATATTCATCCTGCTTTTTTTTGTTCTAATCTCAAAACAGGTCGATGGATGGTTAGAAACCGAAGCAAGAAGTGTTTCAGCTGGCCTTTCCAGTAACGGAACAACATGCGTTTTTTGCGGTAATTCAGCATGGCGGTGAGCGTGAACAGTTCATTTTCGCCCGTCGCTTTTGCATACTGCTGGCCGTAGTAGGCGAGCATAGGCAGCGGGAGGTCCAGGCGCCGGAGGTTTTTCATACGGTCGGCAAAGGAGCCCTGCCGGAAGTTCATCCGGTTATTATCCACCAGTGAAAAAGTATATTCATGCCCGTTATACTTGAAAAGAATATTGCCGATAGAAAAATCTTTATGATAAATATGCTGCTGATGTAATGATGCGGTATAGGTCGCAAATTGGTCGATTACCCTTCGGGCCTCATCCTGTGGCAGTTCCAGTATTGTTTTTAAAGGCTGATAATCGGTGTATGTGCAAATAAAATAACTGTCCGTCATCCGTCCATTGTCTACACACTCAATGTAGGCCACGGGTTCGGGTGTGCGAAACCCTTTGCTGATCAACTTTCCCGCGTAATGAAAGGCTCGTTTTGCTTTGGAGGGCAACACATTGGCGTACACAAACTGGTTAAACAGGTAAATCTGTCGGTACGACTTAATCACGAGTTTCGTGTTCCGTGCAATGTCTACACGAATCACGTTACGCGCTTTATGCACAACAGCTCCCATCGAATTAAACTTAACCGGTATGTCCTCAACATAACTTCTCAAAAACTCATACTTAGGCGCTATTTCTATATGTATACTCATTGCCTTGCTATTACCTCCGTTAAAAAATATCCATCGCTTCTCCTTGCGGAAGAGCAATTTGTTAAACATTATGACAACAGAAGTAGGTTAAAATACAGGAGTGTAGATCAATTGCAGGCTAGCTAAATGTGTGTTCGCAGGTATTATCGTACAAAAATCTGTAGAAAATCTGAATTAGGCAAAAAAAAAAAAGAAGCGACCGTTTCCTGCAGGCCGCTTCTTTTTTATGTCGATCATATGTTATGCGCTCATTTGCGGATCGGTCCGGGATTCCAGCCCATTTTCCACGTGCCCGGCAAAACGTTGCTCGAAAGTTTGGGCGCCTTTGATACGAACGGTGAAGTCGTACCAGCCGGAACTTTTAGACAAAGGCAGGTTCACCGTTTCTGTTACTCCTTTCGCCAGGTTGCGGGATAACTCTTTTTGTCCGTATGCATTATCGTTAACAGTAATCGTTAGCGCCTCGCCAGCATGCAGCTTCAGGCTTACGCCTGCGACCTTTTTACATCCGGCGGATACTCGCAGCGCAGGTCGAGCACAGGATCTTTGGCGGTACCCTTAAACTCGCGGAAAAAGCCATTGGGGCCATGCAGGCGCAGATGATATTTACCATGCTCGAATCCTTTCACCGGCCAGCTGTAGTCGAGTGTGTCGCCCTTTTTAACGGCAAACGACCAGTTGCGGCAAACATCGGTGCGGCCATCTTCATCAGTAAAACTTTGCGGCGCATACACAGTGAGCGGCGCCCCTACAGCCTTTTCGCCGAACAGTTGCATGCCGGCAGCCATGTTGATGGTAAACGCCTGCTGCTCTTTATTCCACTGACCATTGGCATACAGTTCGTAGGGCAGGGCGGCAGATGGGCGCGTGCCTTTTTCCTGCCGCGCTTTGATCGCAGAGGGATCTTTAATCGCCGCCTGGATCTCGTCATCTCCCAACGCGCTGAAGCCGGCCGGCTCGGCCTTGAACTTCGCGTTGTAAATGTCCTGCACAAATTTATCACGGTCCAGGAACGGCAGTGGTTTGGGGCTGCTACCGTCGAACGGACTGAAGGCCGCGGTCAGGTCGCCGCTGATAGCCCTTCTCCACGCGCTGATATTATCGCAATGGATGTTCTTATCGTATTTCTTATTGACAAATGTTTCCAGGAACTGGAGGGTAGAGGTATGCTCAAACACCTGCGAGCACACTTTGCCACCGCGGCTCCAGGGGGAAGCGATCAACATTGGCACCCGGAAGCCCAGGCCAATAGGGGCCTCGCGGGCCTGCTTCTCTGGTACGCCTTGTTTCAGTTCATTCGCCAGGCGCACGTGTTCCACTTCGGTATCGATACCTGCGGATACTTTACCGGTACCGGGTTTGTTGTTATCCGGGATAGAGAACGGCGGTACGTGGTCGTAGTAGCCGTCATTTTCATCATAGGTAACAATGAAGATCGTTTTTTTCCATACCTCCGGATTTTTAGTGAGGATATCGAGTACTTCCGATACGTAGTATGCGCCGTACCAGGGGGCGCTCGGGTGATCGGAGAAGTTTTGCGGGCCTGCCAGCCAGGATACGGTGGGCAGTTTGCCTTCGTTTACGTCTTTGCGGAACTGGTGCAGGATGTCGCCGGAAGGTACGGTTACTTCGCGCGCCTTGCCGCCGTCTTTGTATTTCATGGTAGTTACCGAGCGGTAACCAGCGTCGCCGGAGTTCACCACAAACGCTCGTTCATTCAGTTTTTTCTGTGCCTCGGTAAGTTTGCCGTAGGCATCCTTGTTCCACTTGGCCAGTTCGGCGCGGGCATTGTCCAGCGCCGCCTGTTTCTTCGCTACGGCTGTTTTATTTTTGGCGGCGGCATCTTCCGAAGAAGGGCTTTCTTCCTGCAGTTTATTGATCTCGTCGGGCAGCGTATCCACCTGCGCCTGCAGGCTCGCAATATATCGTTCGCTGAATTTTACATGGTAGGGCGCGAAGAACTCCAGCAGGTTACAACCAAAGTTGGCCAGCCATGCCCGCTCTTCGCCTTTCCATCCGCCACCGCAGCTGATCTCGTTCTGATAAAATTTCCAGTCGATCCCGTTTTTCTCCAGCTGCTCCGGGAAGGTGCCCCAGTCGAGTTTGGCATAACTGAAGTCGTCGTTACGGATATGCGCTTTTTCGATACCGTCCCACTGATGCGTGATTTTGCCTGTCCAGAAGAACGAGCGGTTGGGCGTGGTGCTGGTCATAGCCGAGCAGAAGTTCTGGTCGCACACGGTGAAAGCGTCTGCCATCGCGTAGTTGAAGGGCAGGTCTTCGCGCGTGTAATAGCCCAGCGTCAACGGCATGGACGCGTACATTTTATTGCCCGGCCGCTTTGCGATGAGCCAATTGTCGTACTTGCCCTCGTTGTAAGCATCTACCTGGCTGGCGCGGGAGTGGGGCAGGGAGCCCATCCAGGTGATTTTAGTGTCCATCATATCCAGCCGGAAAGGTGCGTAGGTTTCGCCCTTTTCGTTAGTTTGGAGCCATACCGGCTTTTTGTCGGGCAGGCTGATCGCGCGCGGATCATTAAAACCGCGAACCCCTTGCAGTGTGCCGAAGCAGTGGTCAAACGAGCGGTTTTCCTGCATGAGGATCACCACATGTTCTGCATCGAGAAATGTACTGCCGGGTGCCGGATCAATGGCAAAGGCCCGTTGGATGGATGCAGGCAGCACGGAAGAAAGCCCGGCTGCGCCGGATAGGAGCATGGATTTTTTCAGGAATTCCCTTCTGGAATCACTCATATGACGTGTTTTTCTTGGATTATAGGGAGGCAATGTACGGCTTTGCGTAATTAGTAGTTACGGTGGTTTGGGAGCGATTTGATGGACGGTTTTCAGACGGTGGTCAACGGTTGCGTAGGGGTGGAGTTGACAATTACATAATATGGTGCAGAAATATTTTTGAATTATCGGTTGGTTTGCTACATTTGCAACCCCGTACGGGATGTAGCGCAGCCCGGTAGCGCGCTTCGTTCGGGACGAAGAGGCCGCTGGTTCGAATCCAGTCATCCCGACAAGCCTTAAAACCTTTACAGTAAAAGGTTTTAAGGCTTTTTCTTTGCTGTTATCCAAGAATCCGACACGCCGCAGCACGCAAGAATGCTCTAAACACTTTTTTGGGTATAAAACCGGTAGCATTTTGGTTGTCAAATAAAACTACTGCGTCGCCACAGATACGACCATTTGACGCCCGTATTTATCCGTATAAATAATTCGCTGCCTGTTCGGACTCCCCGCATCCACAAAATCGCCATGATAAACGTCGATGATATCGTTCCCGTTGTCGTCCTGGCCACGGATGATTTGGACAGTGATGGTTTTCAGCTTATCATCTCCCGAAAATTCCTTAATGGTATACTGTTGTCCCTTTATCGTTTCAAAACTATTGCCCGTATTGATATGTTCCCCCTCTCAAGTTCACCTCCGCGTAGCAAAAAGTCGTAAAATTATACCTTTAAACCTAGTGTCGATTATATCCTTATTCACCATGGGAGTACAGTTATTACCATACAGTAATTTGATTGAAATTAACAGGCAATCCGCTGTTCCCGTTTTTAAGCAGGTAGCGGAAGGCATTGTCCTGCTAATAGTAAATGAGAAATTAAAACCGGGATATCAATTGCCTGCCAGCCGCGACATGGCATCACTGTTGAAAATTAACCGCACAACGGTGGTGTCTGCCTATGAAGAGCTCCAGGTTGAAGGATGGATAGAAGTTATAGAACGAAAGGGGAATTTTGTTGCCCAACAGCTCCCGGTGGTACGTCCAAAGCCCTTCGAGGCCCCGGCAGTCAAAAGGCCCGGTGGCGAGGAATATAATAGTTTCTATAAGAAAGTCGCTTCCTGGCGGGTTTCCAAAAGAACATTGAGTGCTCACCAATTGATGATGAATGACGGCTATCCCGATGTGAGGCTGGCGCCATTGGACTCGATTTATGACCGTTACCGGTTCTTGTCTAAAAGAGTTTACCTCCATGGCAGGCTTTTGAACGATAGTGCCGCCGGAAGTATGGCTTTGAGAACCGAATTATCTCATTTTCTTGCTAAAACGAGGGCACTCCATCTCGACCCCAGTCATGTGCTCGTTACCCATGGGGCCCAGCTGGCGATCTTTATAGCGGCAAGCTTGATCCTGCGTCCCGGGAGTACGGTCGTCGTCGGTGATTTAAATTACATTCTTGCCGATAGGCTTTTTGAACAGATGGGTGCGAAACTGATCAAGGTAAAAGTGGATGAGAATGGAATTGATGTCGACGAAATTGAGCGCCTCTGCAAAAAGTCGCCCCCTGATCTGTTATACATTATTCCTCACCATCATCACCCCACAACCGTCACCCTCAGTAAAGAAAGAAGAATTAAACTTTTGGATATTATTCGAACGTACCGTCTTCCGGTTATTGAGGACGATTATGATTATGATTTTCATTATGAAAATGCTCCAATACTACCTTTAGCCAGCGCAGACCATGGCGGTTATGTAATTTATATTGGTTCTATCTCGAAGACATTAGCACCTACGGTCAGGTTGGGGTACCTGGTTGCAGGGGATGATTTCATACGGCAGGCTTCCATGTTCAAACAGATGGTGGAAATCCGCGGTGACGTGTTGTTTGAGGAAGCTGTCGCGCATTTTTTTAACACCGGTGAAATGCAGAGACATTTACGGAGATCGGTGAAGTTGTATAAAGAACGGCGGGATATTTTCTGCGACATGCTTAATTCCTCCGTGGGGGACCTCATTCATTTTAACACGCCGGCTGGCGGCATGGCTGTTTGGGCCACGTTTCCCCCGGCGTATTCAATTCCTGATCTTGCCAGTCGGTTAGCAGAAAAGGGTATTTTCATGAACGAAGGCAGCCTATACCGATACAACGAAAACGTCAATGGGATAAGGCTCGGATTCGCTTCCCTGAATACAGCAGAAATGCAAAAATTTATCGGGGCGCTGAAGGAGTGCAGGTGAGTCTGGCCGCGGGGCAAGGTATAGGGCAGCAGGGCGAAATTGATCCCGTTGCCCTATACTGGCCACAGTCATCGGGTTTATGAGGACTTTTTCCAGTCATCAAACCTGATTTCCCCGGGTGAAAATCTCCTGCAGGCACCAGCAAACCTCTTGGTATCTCGAAGAACATATATTTATTGTCATCGTTGGCTACTACTACTTTTTCTTCAGGCTTTTCGTCGAGGTAACTTTTTACAAATTCGTTCATCCGGCCACGATCGGGACCGGCTATCTCAACAATCCCATTTTTCGGTTCTTCCAGGGCAAATTTAACAACATAGCTTACAACATCTGCAACGGCGATCGGTTGGTAATCGACTGTCGAAACGTGTACCGCTTTGCCTTCACTCTGAACGTCGATTATCGTCGAAATATGTTCATGGAATTGCGTCGAACGAATGATGGTATAAGGAATGCCGGATGTTGCGATAGTGTCTTCCTGCAGCTTCTTAGCCTGTAAATAACCTATATGCTGAGCAAGGGGAACGCCAACAATAGAAAGTATAAGATGATGTTTAACGTTTGCAATTTTCTCCGCTGCTACCAGGTTTTTGCCCGCAGTACCGAAAAAGTGTAAAGCGGTTTCTCCATCCGGAGATTGGGAATTGGACAGATCTATCACAACGGCTGTTCCCGCCAGCGCTTCTTCCAGGCCTTCGCCGGTCAGGATATCAACACCCCGGCTTGGTGATCCTACAATTACCTCGTGACCAGCATTTTGCAATTTTACACATACATCTTTTCCAATGAGGCCGGTTCCTCCGATTACTAAAACTTTCATGATTGAAATACTTTTAAAATACTGAGATAGTCCTAACAGGATTTAATTCTCGACAAAGTAATGGATTAATTAAAATCGCATGACCATCCAGCAATCATTTTCATGGCAGTCCAGACACCTAGTCGGGCATGCCCGCGATTTCCCTCACCAGGATATAAATGCCCATAACCAGCACAAACCATCCAAAGGCCTTTTTCAGTTTGCCGGCAGGTATTTTCTTATTCAGGTAGCTGCCCAACAGGATTCCTGCAACGGCCAATGCTGTTACAGTCAGCAGTAACTGCCAATCCATTCCCTTGTCGTGCAGGTTGCCTGTAAACCCTATCAATGAGTTCAGGGCGATGATAAGCAGGGAGGTGCCTACCGCCTCTTTCATAGGCAGGTGAAGCAGTAGTACCAATGCGGGAATGAGCAGGAAACCTCCGCCGGCGCCCAGCAAGCCTGTTACCAGCCCGATACCTGTGCCGTAGAAGATCAACTTACCGATATTTATCTTTTTTCCGCCGTTACAGTGGCGCCCGGAGCATTGTTGTTGCGCATCATAAAAATAGCGGACACCAACATCAGGCTGGCAAACAACACCATTGTCAGCCAGCTTTCTGTAATGGAAAACCCATATATGCTGCCGATATGCTCGGGGATGGCTGGTACCAGCCACTTGCGGGTGAGAAAACGGCAGCCACGGAGGTTGCGGCGAATAGCAGCGCCATACGGATGTTGACCGTTCCCTGTTTATATTGCTGGGCTGCGCCTACCAGGCTGGTAGAGCCGACCACAAACAAGGAATAGGAAGTGGCCGTTACAGGAGATACGCCGAACAGGTAAACCATGACCGGCATGGTCAATATCGAACCTCCTCCGCCGATCAGTCCCAGCGATATGCCGATCAATAATGAAGCAATGTACCCGAGTAAATGCATGATGGTTATTTCGGGTAAAGGTGCTATACCCGGTTTCCACGGACGGTGATTTTAGTCACGCAAACGCTTTATTCCTTCATAAAAATTTATATGTGACCGTTGTCACCTAAAAATGCCAGGGGAGCGGTATCTTTCTGTTGACCGTTTTTAATTTGTAATTTAATGATATGGGAGAACAATATTCAATCCGCCATTTATTTCCGGGACTTGAGGAGGAATTGTACGAAGAAATGGAGCAGCATGGAGAAATACGCCAGTTGCCTGCCGGAACCGTCATGTTACGTAAAGGCCAATCCATCCGGTCTGCCATGTTGATACTGGAGGGGTCGTAAAGATTTACCAGGAAGATGAAGAGGGCAATGAGTTCTTTATGTACGACATTGAACCCGGGGAAGCATGTTCGGTTTCCATGTTATGTGCATACCGCCAGGAAAATAGCCAGTACTGGCGAAGACGCTTACAAACGTCACTGCACTCGCCATTCCCTTTCAATACATGGATGAATGGCTCGGGAAATACAAAGGCTGGCAGCACTTCATCATCAAAGGCTGGAGAGCGCGGTATGAAGAACTGCTTTATACGATCAATGATATAGCCTTCAGGAATATGGATCAACGCCTGGAATCGTATATCGAAGGACAGGTAAAAAGAATGGGGCGGCATATCAGGCTAACCCACCAGGAGATCGCCTCCGACCTCAACTCATCCCGCGAAGTGATCAGCCGGTTGATGAAAAAGATGGAGAAGAACGGATGGGTGATCATACACCGCAACTCCTTCGAATGGATCAAGTCATAAGATCGGCTGTGTGACATGCGTCACCGATAGGGAACGAGATAGCTTTCAACTTTGTGGAAACAGAAAAACAAAGCACTATGTATTTTCAGCACATTTATGATAAGAGCCTGGCACAGGGCAGTTATTTTATTGGTTGTCAAAAGGCAGGCGTCGCTGCCGTTATCGATGCTAAAAGAGATGTGGATACTTACCTGCAAATCGCACAGGAGCAGAAAATGAAAATTACCCATATTCTGGAAACCCATATCCATGCCGACTTCCTGGCAGGTTCTCGCGAACTGGCAGCCCTTACCGGCGCCGCTATGTATCTCTCCGATGAAGGCGGCCCGGACTGGCAATATGAATTTAACCATGTGGGACTGAAAGATGGCAGTATCATCAAACTGGGCAACCTGGAATTTGAAGTGTTGCACACTCCTGGTCATACCCCGGAAAGCATCAGCTTTTTATTAAGGGACAAGCCAGCCAGTGATGAGCCTGTGATGCTGTTTACCGGCGACTTTGTGTTCGTTGGAGATATCGGCCGGCCGGACCTTTTGGAAAAGGCTGCCGGTCTGAAAGGTACACAGGAAGCAGGCGCCCATCATATGTATACTTCGCTTAAAAAATTCAGTGCCTTGCCACCGCATGTACAGGTATGGCCGGGACATGGCGCAGGATCTGCTTGCGGAAAAGCTCTCGGTGCGGTACCATCTACCACTACCGGTTATGAAATGTTGAGGAACTGGGCATTCCGCTTCCAGCAGGATGAAGCCGGTTTTGTACAATACTTGTTGGCTGATCAGCCGGAACCGCCAAAGTATTTTGCGATGATGAAAAGGCTGAATAAGGTGAACAGGCCGCTGCTTACCGAAGTGCCTGCTGTTAAAAAGTTGACCATAGAGGAGTTGAAGGCCGCGCAGGCAAAAGGATACAAGCTCATCGATACCCGTGATAAGGCGGCTTTTGCGAAAGGGTACATTCCCGGCAGCATTAATATACAGGGTAACAATTCCTTCAATACCTGGGCCGGTTGGTTCCTTGACTACGACACGCCTTTTATCCTGGTAGCAGATCCCGCTCACCTGGATGACCTCACGCGGAAACTCATGCGCATAGGACTGGATAACATCTACGGATATATCCCGTCCGTGGAAGCCTGGACGGCAGCCGGCGGTCAGCTGGACCAGGAGCCGGTGATCTCCCTGGAGGAGTTTAAGGATCTTTATTACAACAATGGCATACAGGTGGTAGACCTGCGTGGCGCTACGGAATACCAGGCCGGCCATATAAAGGGAGCAGACCATGTATTTGTAGGCTACCTTCCTCAAAATATCGACAGGATCAGCAGGGATAAAAAGGTGGTTATTCACTGCCAGGGAGGCGATAGGGCCGCAATAGGTTATTCGTTGCTTGCTCAAAAGGATATAAAAACGTATTAAATTTCTCAGCAGGCATGAATAAATGGATACAGGAAGGAAATCCGGTAGTGAACTCGCAATAGGTAGCAGCGGGAAGATCTCCCATATCACTGAAACTAAGTGACCAAAGTCACTGTTAAACGCTGCCAGTGATAATAAGTTTGCAAACTAAAAATGTATTGAATGCTTCAGGTATTACAACAACCCTGGCCCTGGTATGTCGCAGGGGGCTGATCGGACTAATTGTGCCAGCTTTGCTGATCCTTGGCAACAAGCACTTTGGCATTTCTGCCAATCTGCGGCATGCCTGCGCAGCCTGTTTCCCGGCGGGAATAAAGTTTTTCCAGTATGACTGGAAAAAAGAGATATGGAACTTCTTTTTTGTGGGGGGCATTTTGGCCGGCGCCTTATTAACCGTGCTATTGATCCCCAACCCAAACCCGGTGGCGGTAAACCCCGCGCTGGCGCAGGAGCTGGCACGATACGGCATTACAGATCGCAGCAGTTTACTCCCTAAAGAGCTTTTCTCCGGGATAGCCTGTTTACCTTGCGCGGGCTGATCATGTTGGTGGGGGCGGTTTCCTCGTTGGTTTCGGCACCCGCTATGCCGGAGGCTGTACTTCGGGCCATGCCATCATGGGATTGAGCGATTTGCAATGGCCTTCCCTGGTGGCTACCGTCATGTTTATGGTGGGCGGATTCATCATGGCCAACCTGTTACTGCCTTTTATTCTTCATTTGTAATTTTCCTTTAACTCGTAGATAATTATGGAAACAGCCACACCATTTGTAAAAACGCAACCGGCAAATACTGATTTTGAAGTCCGTTCTCTTGATACGATCTGCATCAACGAATCGCAAAGGCAACATCCATGGTGGTATAATTTCAAGTACCGGCTGTCGGGCTGCTTTTTGGCGTCGTATTCATAAAAGCGGAGATCATCAGCTGGTACCGCATACAGGAAATGTTCCGGCTGCAAAGTTTTCACATGTATGGCGTGATCGGTACGGCCGTGGTGGTAGGCATCATCTCGGTATGGCTGATCAAGAAATTCAACATCAGGACCATTCATGGCGAAAAGATCGCGTTTCATCCCAAGAAGTTTAATAAAGGGCAGATCTATGGCGGACTGATCTTCGGTCTTGGCTGGGCGCTCACGGGTGCTTGTCCAGGCCCGCTGTTTGCACAAATCGGTACTGGCGCGCTGGTAGTAGCAGTTGTATTACTGAGCGCCATCGCAGGCACTTGGACGTATGGGTATTTCAGGGAAAAGCTGCCTCATTGATGGGACGCTATGACTTCGACCGTTTTCCGCTACTGATCCAGTTCCATCAGCATCTTTTTCGCCCCGGCATGCCCCGGGGCTAACGCTAACGTCTTAAGGCACGTCATCCGGGCCTCTTCCACCTTTCCACTACTTTTTAACGCCCCCGCATAACTGTCATACACGTTAGCACTGCCGGGAAACAACAGGGTATTCAGGCGCAGTACTTCCATACCCTCCACGGCATACCCGTTGTAGAACATTTGGAGCCCGAGTATGTTCATCTCTCTTTCATTCAAATAATAGTGCGCAGTATCGGTCTTGTGTGTGTTGAATTGCGCCAGTGCCGCATCAGGATTTTTAGTGATCATTGTACGTGCAAACAGTGTAGCCAGCGACTTTTTACTTTGAGCAGGCTCCCTGCCATTTAATAGTCGCAACAGGTTAACGCCAACTTCGTGTGTGCCACGGTGGGTCACATTATTAAGCATGATCACCGTTTGGTCTTTAGTGATATTGCGCAGCATGATGGTCACGGCGCCGGCCATCCCGCCAGCATGAAACACCACTTTACCCTGACTGCTATCTTTTAATATGCACCAGCCCAGGCCGTAATAGCATTCATTATTTGCCCAGCCGGTTTGTGCCAGCTGACCATTATTGAGGCGTGCGGGTTGGAAGGCTTCCTGCAGGGTGGCTTGTTTCAGCAGTTTATGACTGTAAAGAGCACGGTCGTACAACAATAGGTCGCCGGTCGTGCTGATGATGTTGCTATGTCCCATCAGTCCCATCAAGTTATGGTATTCTACACGGTTTTGTGGCAGGGAGTCTGCTTTTTGCCATATCCATGGTGCATAATTCAGGTAATCATACACTTTAGCGCGGTGTGCATCGTTCACGGCGATCAGCGGCGTGTTTACATAACTGTGCATCATTCCGGCAGGTCTAAAAATGTTTTTGGCCAGATAGTTTTGAAACGGCATCCCGCTTACTTTTTCTACGATTAACGCCAGAAGCCCGAAACCGCTATTAGAATACTTCCATTTTTCCCCGGGAGCAAACACAATGCTGTTTTCCGCCGTGTTGATAACCGGCACCAGGTCAGCAATCGTAAACACCCCGGAGGTATCGGCCATGTAGGGTGCTTCGAACATCTGCAGGTCGTTTAGCCCCGAGGTATGACTTAACAGTTGCCGGATGGTGATGCCTTCATATTTAAATGCGGGAAGGTATTTTTTTGCAGGTTCATCCAACTGTAATTTGCCTTTCTCTTTAAGTTGAAGAATGGCGATAGCGGTAAATGTTTTGGACAGGGAAGCCAGCTGGAAGGATGTTTGCGCATCTGGAACAATGCCCCTGGCGCGGTCGGCGTAGCCTAACGAACGGGTATACACTGTCTTTCCCTTTTCGGCGATCAGCACGTTACCGGCTATTTCATGTTGCTTGTAAAGGGCTTGCAGGGTGCTGTCTATGCGGGTTTCTGGAAGCTGTGCAAGAAGCGGAGTGCTGAATACACAAGCGGTTAAAATGGATGCAAATAGTTTCATCTGACGTGGCGTTTTGACGTGATGAAACAAAGGTACGAAAAAATTCCTAGATTTATGTTTTGATAAGTTGACCGTGCATTGCCATTAACTCGAATAGGGCAGCGGCGGCATAACGACACTACGTGAGATATTAAGGAACGACGAGGCTTACCGTATCGACTTTCAGCCGCTGCTTCAACCAATCCTGCAGCCGGCGCCTGTCTGCCACAGATGGTCGCCTTCTGAAATCGGCCACGACCATTGTAATACTGTCGATGCGAATGCTGTCGATTGTACGTACCTGAACCGGGGCGATCGAATAGGAGGCCATTTCGGGGAATAATGCCTTTAATTCAAGACGCAAATCCGGTAACTGGCGTACCGTATCACTGTCAGCCATGTTAGCAAGGGAATCCCTGCTGAACACATCTTCCGGATGCTGGCCTTAATTTGCATCAGGTCCACTTCCTGTTTGGCATTTAATCCCTGCCGGACGATGAGTTGCGAATGGCCCAGGTTATAATTTGGCATTTCGTTCCGGATAGAGTCGATTACATGGTTGGGGATTTCGTGCCCGATTAAAAGCAATTCAATATTGCCCTCACGGCCGTTAAACAGGAAGTTTTTACTTACCACCTGCGTATTGCGGAACTGGAATTGTTCTTTCACGAACCGCTGCGCGTTGTTAACAAAAATGCTTTTGTTGACGATCCTGTATGCCATGTAGATGCTGGGTAACAGTGTAATCGTAATGATTATGAATATGTATCGTGATACTTTCTTTTCATAGCCTTTATCTTCAAAGTATTTTTTCCTGAAGCGCAGAAACCTGACCATCAGGATGGTGCTGAAACAGATAAACACGCTGTTAATAAAATACAGGTAGAAGGCGCCTAACAGGTAATAGATATTGCCGGAAGCGATTCCATAACCCGCTGTGCATAATGGCGGCATAAGAGCGGTCGCAATGGCCACACCGGGGATGACGTTATTTTTCTCCTTCCTTGTAGCCGCTACAATGCCGGCAAGTCCACCAAGAAAAGCAATGAATACGTCCCATACGGTCGGCGTTGTGCGTGCAAGCAATTCGCTTTGCGCCTCATGGAGGGGCGTGACCATGAAGTACAGGGTAGAAGTAGCTACGCTGGTAATCGTGGCGAAGAATAAGTTCCGAAAGCCCTTTTTAACCAGTGCGAAATCATTGATGCCAATCCCGAGCCCAACGCCCATGATAGGGCCCATAAGGGGAGAAATAAGCATCGCGCCGATAATAACGGCGGTTGAATTCACATTTAGTCCGATGGAAGCGATAAAAATCGCGAATATCAGCGTCCACAGGTTGGCGCCCTTAAATTCGGTGTTCCATGTGATGTCCTTTATGATTGATTGTTCATCTGCTTTGTCTAGGTGCAGGTTGAAACGGCGGCTCACAATAAAGCGAAGCATGCGCCACACGCGGTTTTGTTGCTTTTCTTTCATAACATTAAGATAACACCGTGGCGGTACGTCCGGTTCGTAGTACCGGGATGCCTGCAGTGCCGGCTACGATAGAAGCAAGCAGGATGCCATATTTGGCTTCGTCTATCAGCGCCGGTGAGTGGAAGGCAAGGCCGGTTACGAATAACGACATCGTAAAGCCCACACCCGCCAGCAATGCCACGCCAACGATGTGTCGCCAGTTGCCCCCAAGGGGCATGGTGGCTATTCCGCTCCTGATCATCAACCAGGTGAATAAAAGTACCCCTATGAATTTTCCTGCCACCAGGCCTACGAATATGCCAGCGCTGACAGGGTTCAATATTTCGGAGAAAAAGCCTGCATCTATTTGCATGCCGGCATTGGCAAGTGCAAATAGCGGCATGATCAGAAACGCTACCCAGGGGTGTAGCGAGTGCTCGATTTTTTGCAGTGGTGTCTCAGCGTCCAGACTCAATTGTTTGATACGCTCTATATGATGCAGTTGCTCCGGGCTAATCAGCGCACCAAAGTGTGGTATGGCCTGCTCAAAATGGCCGATGTTGGATTTTACCGAAGTAGCGTATTCTTCTTCATTGATCTTTGTCCGGGCAGGTATTGTGAAAGCAACCAGCACTCCGGCGATGGTAGCATGCACCCCTGAGAACAGGAAGCACACCCATACGGCGATGCCCAGTAACAGGTAGAATAATACATGCCGGATACCTGAGAGGTTTCCTGCAAGTAATACCAGTAGTAGCAACGCGCCGATCATCAATGGAGCTACTGCAATATGCGAGGTGTAAAAGAAGGCAATTACGAGTACAGCACCCAGGTCGTCGGCAACCGCCAGTGCGGCCAAAAAACCTTGATGGATGCGGGAATATGACGCCCTGCCAGGGAAAGCAACGCGAGCGCAAAAGCAATGTCTGTCGCCATAGGTATGCCCCAGCCCGTGGCAGACATCCTGCCGGCATTAAACAGCAAGTAAATTCCTGCCGGCACCAGCATCCCCCAAGCGCAGCTACCATTGGCAGCATCGCTTTCCTTGGGCTGGATAGCTCACCGGCCATGAATTCGCGTTTTAATTCCAGGCCGATTACAAAGAAGAACAGCGCCATGAGTCCGTCGTTGATCCAAACATGCAGCGGTTCGTGCAGGCCGTTGCCTCCAAAGTCGACGCTAACGGTCGTTTCCCAGAAATGATGGGAATAAATTGCCCAGGGCGAATTTGCGATAATTATCGCTACGATCACACTCACGAACAATACGATGCCGCCGGTAAACTCCCGGTGAATAAATTTATTAACCGGCCGTAATAATTTCTCTATTGGTGTTAAAGCCATGGGTAGTGCTTACGTGATTGCACGGGAATATAGACAAATAATGAGTACGCGCGTCAATTATCGCTTAGTCCGCCTTTCTCTTTTTTTGTTCCGGCGCTCGATTTCCGCCGTTAATAACTTGATCATCGCTTTTCCGGCGTCATAATCTTTGCCTGTAATTCCTTCTTTGAGTAAGTGCATTACTCGTTCGGTATGATTAGCCAACATGTCGACCAATGTCACAAATGGTAACTTTTTTAAATCCTCCACAACTAACAATTAACGAGTTCACTTTTGCGTTCGGGCAGGGCGAAAAATGCCATCGCCTCTAAGATGCCTTCCGCCCCTTCTTTTTCTGCATGATAGACCTGCGACGTTTGTGAGGTAGCGGCCACCAGTCCGGTTTCGCTGTTCCCCACGACCACGCCCTTAAATCCGCAGGCATACATGGCAAGATCGTTCAGCGTATCGCCGGCAACGAGTACACTGGCCGGATCCGCGCCCAGCAGGTCTACGAGGCGGGATAGGGAGGTACCCTTATTCACGCCGGCGGGCAATACATCCGGTATTTTCCTGCCGAATATAATACGTCGCAGGAGAGCCCCGCCAGCTGTTCTTCAATCACAGGGACCAGGTTTTCATCTTTAAGGAAAAAGGAGCAACGGCGTTCCTGGGGCACATCCTGGTAAACCAGTCCGGGTACGCCGCGCAATTGATTTCGCACCACATCCGCGCCGGGCCATACTGCGGAGATTAATGCCTGTAGCGGCAGTACGGGTTGCAGGCTCCAGCCATTCACAATGGTGGCGCCTACGTCACAAATTACATAAGAGGGTGTAGGGATGGCAAGGTCTTGCAACAGTGCTTTTACAGAGGCCAGGCTGCGTCCGGTAACGAACACCAGCTGAATGTCGGCTCGCTTGCGAAGCATTGCATACAGCCGCTGCCGTTGTTCTCCGGCTCCTGCCAGAAAAGTACCATCCAAATCGGTTGCTAATAGCATCATGAGTTACTGTTGAGGCCCATAAGGGCTGAGTTTAAAATAATCGGGTGCAGGAAGTTGTCTTATCTAACGGCCAGCACCATCGTTTTGGAATGTGGCGGTAACATATCGGATAAGTGGCGGTTCGACCATCCCATAATACTTGTTTCGGTCCCGGGGTCTACCAATACCATATCCGCTTCCACACTGCGGCTGTAATCAAGCAGGGCCTTCGCCTTATTAGGGCCGTGGAGCACTACATAATTAACTTTACCGCCGGCTTGCCCCTTCAGGATTTTGAAAATAGCCAGCAGTGACTGCCGTGGAAAAGGCCTGTCTGTATCGTGGTCCGCAAAGATGACAAGTTGAATCTGCAGCTGGCATGCCTGCCGGAGGGCCCCTATCAATGCCAGTTTATTCGTCGGAAAGCGGTTGCTTACCGGCATTACCACCGTTTGTAAGGTATTGTTGCGCGCACCAGGCTTCGCTGTTAATACCGGCACACCCGCCGCCTGTGCGATGTGGCTGGGGACCACCGTGTTCAATTGCGGCAATGCGGTGTGCTGGGACTGTTTTCCCAACACAACCAGGTCGGCCTTCAGGTCTATTGCTTTTCGAATGATAACATCTTCTACCGGTCGCCCGTGGAGAACCTCCACCTGCACCTGCACGTTCTCCGCCTGCTTTTCAATAAGATGTTTAAGTTCAATCAGTTTCAGCTCGGCACGACGGATGGAAGTGTTTATTTGTTTCCATGATATGCCTTTGAAAAACTGCCTGATTCTCCCTAAAAAGTGCCCCGCACCAATACGGTGAATATGCAGCAGGTGGATCGTACAGCCTTCCGGAGGCGCCAGCGCTAACGCGCGGGCTACCGCAGTTTCGGTGTTGACCGAAAAGTCCACGGGTACCAGTATGTTGCGAAATGATACAGCCATCCGCAAATGTCCGTGAACCGTCTTAGAGCGGCATTAAGGCCACATTAGAATAACATTAGAATCTCATTTGTCCGCAAAAGCCGGCATTAATCGTACATTGCAGCGGCGTTACGTTAATATTGATACTATGGACACAAATCGCATTCTTTTGGTAGAAGATGAGGCGCGCATTGCGGACATGTTGAGTTTCGGGCTGCGGGAAAACGGTTACGAGGTGGGCGTGGCATACGACGGTAAGCTGGGCTACAGGTTGTACGATGGCGGTGGGTTCGACCTGCTGATACTGGATATTAACCTTCCTGGCATGAATGGCTATGATTTCTGCAAACGCGTACGCAGCGCGGACGAAAAAACGCCCATTATCATGCTAACGGCGCTCAATAGCCTGGACGATAAAATAGAAGGATACGATGCGGGGGCGGACGACTATCTGCCTAAGCCGTTTGAGTTTCGCGAGCTGTTGATGAAGATACGGGCATTGCTTCGGCGTAGCGGCGGCACCAGTAACGCTTCGGGTAATCTGTTGCGCGCGGGCGACCTGGTGATGAACCTGGATACCCGGGAGGTGAAGCGCGACGGCCGGGATATTTACCTCACGGCGAAAGAACTGCAATTGCTCGAATATCTGCTGCGTAATAAAAATCGTGTGGTATCAAGAGCCGACATTGCAGTCAATGTATGGAGTATCAACTTTGATACAAGCACCAATATTATTGATGTTTATATCAATTATCTGCGTAATAAAGTAGATAAGCCTTTCCAGGAGAAAATGATTCATACCCAGGTAGGCCTGGGATATGTGTTGAAGGACTAACCACTACTTGTATCGTCATGCCTATTCGTTTACGTATCACCGCCTTTATTACCGGGTTATTTGCCCTGCTGTTGGGCATCGTTTGTCTTTCGATTTATTATTTCTCCTCCCTGGCCCGGCTGGAGGCTGTAAAAACGCGGCTGGTCAATCGTTCCATCACTACCGACCGGATGCTGACCCACGACGCCACCATTGACAAAGTTTTAATGCACCGGATCGACTCGCTTACCACGATGGCGTTGAAACGGAAAGCTGTGCAGGTATATAATAAGGCCAATGTGCTGGACTACGCTTATGCAGATGCCATCGGCGACAGCATTGTCGTTACACCAGCCGTGCTGGATGCCGCCCGGCGATATGGCCGTCATTATTTTACAGATGGGGAAAGAGAAGCCATCGCCTACTCGGATCTCTCGCAGTCCAATGGCATTGTACTGGTATCGGTAGGAGGGGATGAAGATGGGCGCCAGCAACTGGAAAAGTTGATGTCGATACTTGTTTTCAGCTATATCGGCGGCGTAATGCTGGCTTTTGCCGGCGGATACTACTTTTCAGCCGGATTGTTGAAGCCCGTGAAGCGTATCGCCAATGAAGTAAAAGAAATATCCGCTCATAATCTGGATCGTCGTATCCCTGCAGGGGAGGCGAAAGACGAGTGGCGCCTGTTGGCAACAACGCTCAACGAGTTACTGGACCGCCTGAAGGACAGCTTCGAACTGCAACGGCGGTTTATCGCCAACGCCTCACATGAATTGTCTACGCCACTTACACTTATTTCGAGCCAGCTGGAAATATATTTGCAGCGCGACCGTACAGAGGCGGCCTATCGCGAAGCTATGGCACAAATTCTCAAAGATGTACAGCATATGAATTCGCTGGTGCAAACGTTGTTGCAGTTTGCTACCGCTTCGGGTAATCCGGGTGGATTGCAAATTGGTCCGGTACGGATTGATGAAGTGCTGATGCAGCTACCTGGCGAAGTGCCGGCAAGGGATCCACAGCACAGCGTATCGCTGGATTTTGGCACCTTGCCGGAAGATGAAGCGCAGCTGCTGGTACTCGGAAATGAAACATTATTATTAACAGCGATCATCAATCTGGTATCTAATGCCTGCAAGTATTCTCCCGATCACCATGCCGTGGTATCACTGCACGTTACAGGCGCGCAGTTTGTTATCCAGGTAAAGGATCGCGGTATTGGTATCGACGCCGCAGAAATTGAACGCATTTTTCAACCCTTTTACCGGATCGAGCAGGAAACCGGCGCCAAAGGTTTCGGCCTGGGGTTAGCGCTGGCTACGCGTATCATTAAATTACACAAAGGTGATATTACTGTCGATTCCATCCCGGGCGCCGGCACTACGTTCACGGTTACGCTGCCGGCAAACGATATCCTGTAAAGGGTCTTCTGTCAACTTCTTCTAATTGCTTAATGTCTATCTTCAATAGCGAGATAGAACAGTATAACATCTGCCTCATCAGTGCTTTTTGTCTTGAAATGAAGCTTCT
The DNA here is from genome assembly GCF_023156195.1 of Chitinophaga sedimenti. Taxonomy (GTDB): domain Bacteria; phylum Bacteroidota; class Bacteroidia; order Chitinophagales; family Chitinophagaceae; genus Chitinophaga; species Chitinophaga sedimenti. The sequence continues at coordinate 2,383,874 of NZ_JAKUKA010000001.1, read as the reverse complement.
TCAGCAATCTTGTTGAAGCGTGGTTTTCAGGATGAGTATACGCTGCTATTTCACGTAAGCCGATGTGTTGCGCCCCGAAGTCAATTACTTTCGAAGCCGCTTCCTGCATTATCCCTTGCCGGTGAAAGTCAGGCAATAATTCATATCCGATTTCTCCTTTTGCATTGTCGCCAGAGAAGTTGAATAAACAAATCGTGCCGATGAGTGTGTTCACATTGGTCAGCGTTATTGCCCAATAAATAGAATTTTTTCTTTGGATATTCTCTGTAACAAGCTGAATGAAAGATTGTGCATCTTCAATCGATTTGCTGCTATTTCTATCAAGGTATTGATTTACGTCCGGGTTGGAGCGTAATGCCAGTACTTCATGAGCATCATTGCACTGCAGTTGTCGCAGGGTAAGTCTTCCTGTTTGTAAAATGGGGAAGGGGGTAAAATTTCTGCCTGGCATGTTAAGAGATTTGTAGTGCTAAATATACCTGATGCCCGGACACCTTTAGGAAAAAAAAATATTTGCGCAGTCAAATAACTGCATATATTTGCAGTCAAATGGCTGCATTATGAAGACCAGGCGTGATATTTACCAGGCAATAGCGGATCCTACCAGGCGGGCGATCCTAAGTCTGTTGGCTGCCGGGGCATTAACACCCGGAGCCATCGCCAATCATTTCAACTCTTCGCGGCAAACGATTTCAAAGCACATTCAAATTCTGACGGAATGTGAATTAGTGACGCAGGAGCCCGGTAGGCGGGAAATATACTATCACCTGAACCCGGATAAGCTGGACGAGATAGAGCATTGGTTGGAGCAGTTCAAACGGTCTATGGAAAGCAACTTCGATAACCTGGAGAACTATTTAAGGGAAATGCCAAGAAGGGGAGGTGTCATTTGAAATTAAACATGTTTTCAAAGCTGATCTGCCAACGGTATTCAACATGTGGGTCCGTCCTGACAGGCTTTCAAAGTGGTTGGGACCGGATGGTGCACGCATGACCTTTGTATCAGCCGATGTAAGAGAAGGAGGGAGTGCACGATGGGAGATGAGCACGAACGACGGATTAAAAAAGTACGGGCAGCTTAGTTACAAAATCATCAACCCTGCATCACACTTAATATATATTCAGCATTTCTGCGATAAAAAAGGTCGTTTTGTCAAAGCTCCTTTCTCGGCCACTTACCCCGACTATCTTTTAACAACCGTACACTTCGGGAAAGAAGCGGAAGGCCGGACCGGAGTAACGGTGAAGTGGGAAATTTTTGGAGAGGCGTCTGAAACTGAAAGGAGCACCTTCCTGGAAATGAAAGCAGTTATGCGTAGCGGATGGACGGCTTCATTTAAAAAACTTGAAAAACTTCTTAAATAGATCGTTAAGTATGCAAAGTGAAAAAAGCCGGGAAATGCGCATAACAAGAACGTTAAATGCGCCCGTTGAATTAGTGTGGGAGGCTTGCACGAAGCCTGAACACCTGGCGAAGTGGTGGGGGCCTGTGGGCTACAGGAACACGGTGCACCAGATGGATTTTCGGGAAGGGGGCTTTGGGAAATGACGATGCATGACCCCGATGGAACCGAATACGCTTATAAAAGTGTGTTCAGAGAGATTATTTTTTGCAGGAAGATTGTCTACGAGCATTTTGTTCCGGGATTCATCGCAACTATTCTTTTCGAATCACTTGGCAATAAGACTGTCATCGACTGGAGTATGATGATTGAGACGGCGGAGCTAAAAGATTTTCTGATCAGAGAACACAAAGCAGATATCGGGCAACAACAAAACATGGATCGCCTGGTGTCTTATGTCAATGGTATGAAAAATTAATAATAGTAATAATAATCACTAAAATGAGGAAAGTTATTTCATTTGCGCATGTATCCCTCGATGGGTTTATGGCGGGCCTGAACGGAGAAATGGACTGGATAAAAGTGGATCAGGAAATATTTGACCACGTTGGAAAACGGATAGGGAAAGGCGATACTGCTTTGTACGGACGTGTAACGTATCAGATGATGGAAAGTTACTGGCCAACGGCAGCGGACAAGCCCAATGCGAGCAGGCACGATATTGAACATTCGGCATGGTATAAAAACGTTCGAAAGATCGTGCTGTCTAACACATTGCCTAAAGCCGGTTTAATCAACACAGAAGTGATCAGCGACAACATTACAGACCGCATAAATGAAATCAGGCAACAAGAAGGGGAAGATATCCTGGTTTTCGGCAGCCCGGGAGCAACACACTCCCTGATGCAACGGAACTTGATTGACGGATACTGGCTATTTGTTAATCCGATCTTACTGGGACAAGGTATTCCGCTGTTTAAGCATGTTGCAGATAAGGTTAAGCTTAAATTGTTGACTACACGACCATTTACTTCGGGCGTAACAGAATTGAATTATATCGTGGTATAACTACTTACACTTCACGATACAGAATGTCATCGCTCATATACCACGCTACGCAATCAAATAGGGCATCGAACCGCGGATCAGTCACCAGTTGTTCAAACACATCTTTGACGCTGTCTGTTTTCGACCTGCAACTCGACTTTATGCGTGAAGCCTCCCCATCTTTATTATCGATTTACAGCACCCGGCGCGATAATTTTCTGGAAATAGTATCATAACATTCTATTCGGTACGTAATAAAATTATTTATAGCTGTCCCCGCAAATTAAGGACTGTATTAGCTTTGCAAGCACAACAATAAATGATGTCGTTTAGACATTCAATTTATAAAATCAGAAAAAAAAAATCGTCTATCTTTTGTTTTTGATAATTACTTTTTGTATTTTTATATTAATTAATGAATGGTATTAGTGTAACCCACCACGTTACTGTCGAAAGGTTTGTTAAAGTTGAAGACACATAGGAAACCAAAGTTTGTACTTTCTTAATAAAAGCTCATCAGTTTTTTTGCATTGATCATCGTTGAAAATCGAAAGTGAAAAACCGTCCACTTTTTATTTTTTATTGTGTTTGTAATGTGATCCATGATCAGTGCCGTTCGTAAATGCATTTCAGCCTAAACCCTCAAGCAACAAGGATCTTAGCAATGATCCGCTGTTAATTCAAGACGTGCACCAGATGGTACTGATCATCGGTGTCTGACTTTTTTACCCTCCTTATAATGTGTGATAAGAAGCTGGCAACGGCTTCAGGGGATGTTGTGCTGTTTACTTTCTAACGTACGCCTTACAATGGTGTTTTAGAATCCGCGTGAAAACGCGGTAGTGGAATCGTTTGCCCGGTAACGTTAGTATGTACAGCATTCCAGCTTGTTTTCTGAAGAAACAATGACGCTGCATTTCATCAAGAAAGCGGTGGTGACCATATATTTTTTTATTAATCCAATCTTGTCCTGTGATGATGATCGTTAAATTTACCAACCGGAGACTTTTTGTCTTCCTCATCGCGCTGCTTTCTATATGGAGCAGCAAACTGAAAGCCCAATTTACCATTACGGAAAGTTTTAAGGGCAGTGCTCCGCAAAGTGCCATCGTATTTGGCGACGCGGCCTTCCTCACTTCTTCCAATGGAACAGATCCGGTAAACCAGGGATGGTTGCGACTTACCGGTTCAAGTGGCTCGTCTAAAGGATACGCATATGTGAACAAATCGTTTCCCTCTTCACTGGGTACGCTTATAGAATTTGACTATAAGTCGTGGCGCAGCACGTCGGATGGACTGGGAGGTGCTGATGGTTTCACCGTCTTCCTGTTTGATGCTAATGTATCCTCTTTCTCACTGGGTGCATACGGTGGCTCGCTGGGGTATGCGTCCAATACGGGTACCAATGGTTTGTCTGGCGGTTACCTGGGTATTGCGATTGATGAATTTGGAAATTTCGCCACTGCGCAGGAGGGAAGGGGTACCGGTATTAACGCCCTTGACCCCAGTATCAACCAGGGGCCTTATCCCGGTAGTTATCCCTACATACGCCCCAACTCCATTTCTGTAAGGGGGCTACAAAATCCGATCGCGCCGCGTCTAATCCTTACATCACAGGGGTAACGCTGGCTGGAAATACGGTAGGTAATATCATGACCACCGTGGGTAATCTTAATGAAAACGAGGTGGACTATAATACTATTACCTCCACCCGCCCAACGGATGCTACATTTTACCGTCGTGTGCAAATAGACATAAAACCTACTGCCACGCCTAACCAATATTCGGTGACAGTGCGTTGGAAGAAAACTCCCACGGGCAATTTTATCGATCTGATGACTTTTAATACGGATCCTGCTTCTCCGCCACCTGCACAAATGAAAGTTGGTTTTGCAGCTTCCACCGGTAACGCCCGGAACAATCACGAGATCCGCAATGTGCTGGTAACCACGCCGGGCAATATTCGTATTTCTTCCCGCGCAAATGTGGATGTATTACGTACGGTGGCCGGCTCTAATACGATCTCCTATACGTTAGATGTGGTGAACGATAACCCTGTTCCGCTTACCAATGTGCTGTTTCGCGATAGCTTAACCGATGCAAATGGAAACATGGTTCCGCTAAGCGCATTTACTATTACGAATGTGACCACCAACGGCTTCAATGCAGGCACCACGGCAGGATCTTCTTCCACAGAAAATAAGATAACGGGCAGCCTGAACATCGCGGCCAATACAACTGCAAAAATAACTATCACGGGCACACTTAATTCGGTGCCGGACGGTAACCAGTTAAACAATAATGCCAGTATAACGCCTACCGATATTTCGGATCCCGACCTGGACAACAACGTTACTACTGCCAGCACCCCGGTATTGGCGGAAGACATAGATGTTACCCTTACTAAAACGGTTACGGATCCTTGTCTAAATACTTCCGGTAATACTTTTGAAATTATCGTGCAAAACGTGGGTACTTTACCGACGGTTACTACGAACAACAACCGGATACTGCTACGCGATACGTTCCCCTCAACTTATAATATCGCTTTTGCGGCCAATGCGGGCTGGAACTCGCCCAATTTGACCAACTTACCTAATGGTACCAGGGCCTTTGCGGTTACTTACACGCAGCCATTGAATTCCTCCGCCAGTACTCCGCCCTTCAGGTATACGTTGACTGCACCTGCGGGCACTCCCAGCTATACCGACCGTGCCTGGGTATTTTATGTGAATGTTTCTGATCAAAATATTGAGTTGACGGCGAATCGCAACAACAATAGTGATGCTGATTTTATACAGGTACGATCGGCCGCGCCAACAGCTGTCACGAGCCGGGCCTATTGTCTTGGGGAGGCGGCAACAGCACTTACTGCTACGCCGTCGGCCGGAAACACGTTACTATGGTACAGCACCCCCACCAGCGTATCATCTGTAAATGCGCCAACGCCGGCAACATCAGTAGCGGGTACAATCAATTACTACGTATCGCAAACGAACGGCTCCTGCGAGAGTCCGTTGACCACTATTGCCGTTACCACACAATCGGCGGTATCGCCAGGTACGATCGGGACAGCACAGACTATCTGCCGCGCCGGCACCCCTGCAGCACTTACCTCCATCACGGCGGGTGCCGGTGGTTCCGGTACAGCCTCTTATTCCCGGCAGTCGTCGACCGATGGTTCCAACTGGACGAACATTTCCGGCGCCACAGCGGTTACGTATAGCCCTCCTGCGCTGACACAAAGCACGTATTTCCGGAGGGTATATACCTCCACTTTGAGTGGAAAGGCCTGTTCCGCGAACACGCCCCCATACTCGTTACCGTTCAGAGTGATCCCACGCCGGGTATAATTACCGGCGATCAAACAATTTGTGTTGGCTCTTCACCTGTAGGGTTTACATCCACCACTGCCGGCAGCGGCTCCGGCACGATCACTTATCGCTGGGAAAGTTCGACGAATGGCACCACCGGACAGCTATCAGCGGACAAACAGGTGCTACCTATGCACCGGGAGGCACGCCTGCTGTCACTACCGCCTACCGCCGGTTCGCCGTCTCTACATCCGGTACTTCTGTTTGTACATCTACCCTGGCAGATACGGTGACTGTAACGGTGAATCAACCTCCTACTGCGTCGGTGGCAGGTTCCAACATCACACAATATAATTCGGGGACCTTTACGCTGGCAGGTAACGTGCCAACGGCGGGTACAGGCACCTGGTCGCTCGTTAGCGGCACAGGTACCATTGGCGCGCCAAACTCGCCAACATCTACAGTGACCATTGCGGCCAATACTTCCTCCACCCTGCGCTGGACCATCTCCAATGCGCCCTGTGCGGCATCGACCAGTGATGTGACCGTAACTTATTCCGGGAAGTCGGACGTTCAGATAACGCAAACAGTTAGTAAAACAAACCCGGTAGTGGGCGAAAATGTGACCTTCACACTGAGTGTGAAGAATAACGGTCCAACAGATGCAACCGGTGTTTCCGTTACCAACGCGCTACAGGCGGGCTACAGTTTTGTGAGCGCATCTTCCGGAAGTTATAACAGCAGTACCAACCAATGGACGGTGGGTAACGTGTCAAATGGCACCACGCAAACATTAACGATTACCGCCCGCGTACTGCCGAATCAATCGAACTACGGTAATACAGCAACGGTAACCGGCGCGGAAACTGATGAAACGCCTGCTAATAACACCTCCACGTTGAGCAGTGTCACACCGGTACGGTCCATCGACATACAGCTTGGTAAAGCTGCCTCTCCTAAACCAGCTGTAGCCGGCCAGGCGCTGACATACACACTGACGTTGCGGAATAATGGGCCCAGCGACTTAATCGCTACGGATACTTTTGATGTGACGGAGAATCTTCCCAACGGATTTACTGCATCTACCTATACGCCTTCGGCGGGTGTTTTTAGCAGCGCTACCCACCGCTGGACAGGATTAACGCTTGCGTCGGGACAAAGTGCGACACTCACTATCGCAGGCGCGCTTGCGGCCAACGCCACGGGGTCATTGTTAAACACGGCTACTGTAGCGGTGCCTGCGACCGTCAACGATCCCGATCTTACCAATAATAGTGCAACCGACAATACGACTATTTCGCGCGTGATGAACCTGGGTGTAACCCTGACCGCCTCGCCGAAACCGGTTATTGCTGGTAATACACTAACATATACGGCTACACTCACCAATGCCGGGCCGGGCAGTTTATTGGCGGCAGATGTAGTGAACCTGGTGGCCACGCTTCCATCTGGTTTTACCGCAACAACCTATACGCCTTCTGCCGGCACTTACACCGCTGGTACCGGCAACTGGACCGGGTTGACGCTCGCGACAGGACAGTCGGCCACCTTAACCATTACAGGTACCGTAGCCGCCACCGCCAGTGGCAGTCTTACCAACTCCGTTACGGTGACTGCACCAGCGGGCACGACCGACAATGTAACGACCAACAATACGGCGTCCGACAATACCACTATTAGCAGGCAGGCAGACCTCGGCATCGTGAAATCAGCTTCGCTGTCGAACGCTGTGGCAGGCGAGCCGCTTACCTATACACTGACCGTATCTAACAGCGGACCTTCTGCGATACTGCCCGCGAATGCATTCACTGTTACGGATGTGTTGCCTGCGAACTTTATTCCATCGACTTATACCGCGAGCAGCGGCACCTATAACAGCACGAACGGCAATTTAACGGGGATCACACTGTCGCCCGGGCAGAGCATGACGATTGCGATTGCCGGGACCGTACGTGCATCCGCCACCGGCACGCTGGCCAATACAGCAACAATCTCGGGGGCATCTGGCTTTACAGACCCCGTGAGCACCAATAACAGTAACACCATTACTACACCTATCATAGCAAAACCGGCGCTTCAGATTACTAAAACCGGCGCCTCGACACTCACCGCAGGGTCGACGGTAACTTACACGCTGAATATAGTGAACACCGGCAGCAGTGACGCCGTAAATGCCGCCATTAGCGACGTGGTAGATGCGGCCATTACCAACGTTACCTGGACAGCCACAGCGGCTGGAACAGCTTCTGTATTGACAGGTGCATCAGGCAGCGGAAATAATGTTGCCGTGAATGGAAGTATCGCAGCAGGCGCAGGCAATAGTATCACTGTTACTGTTACTGGAACGGTTAATCCCGGCGCCACCGGTAATATATCGAATACTGCTGCCGTTGCCCCGGCTGAACCACAGGGTACGGGCAGCAATTCATCGATCACGTCGAGCGTGACCAGCACCTCCGGGGTAGTGATTGCTAAATCGGCGCCATCGGGCGCATCGGCCGGCGAACAAATCAGTTACCGGGTGGAAGTTGGAAATAATGGGCCGAGCAACGCCACTGGTGTGCAGATCGCAGATGTGGTAGCGGCTACGCTTACCAATGTTACCTGGACCACCCAAACGCAGGGCGCCGCCACCATTACGGCCGGCGGTACCGGCTCGGGCAACAATGTTGCCGTAACAGCCAATGTGCCTGCAGGTGCTGCACACAAAGCGATTGTGAATATTACCGGTACGGTTGCGCCAGGGTTCACCGGCAGCCTCAATAATACCGCCACCGCTACTCCCGCAGAAACCGGCAGTACGCCGGTGAGTGCAAACGCGGTCACTACGATCAGCAGCCGTCCGGTATTCACGATCAGTAAAACCGCACCGGCCACCGCTACTGCGGGCAATAACATCAATTACGTGGTGACGGTACGCAATACCGGCCCATCCAATAGTACCAATTCGGTTATTACGGACGTGGTACCTGCAACCCTTAGCAACGTTACCTGGACGACCCAGGTAACTGACGGTACGGCCACTATTACGGCCGGCGCTACAGGCAGCGGCAACAATGTAAGCGTGACCGGAAGCTTTAACGCCAACAGTACTATTCAAATCAATATAACCGGCAGCATTAATCCTGAAGTATTAGGGTCGATCAGTAATACTGCGACGGTTACCGGCGGAAGCAGGCGTAACGCCTGTAACGTCCGCCGCGGCTACCACCATCGTGAGTGCAAAATCCGGCCTGACGATTGCGAAGAGTGGCCCGGCTACAATCGTGTCCGGCAACAATATCACCTACACGATTACCGTGGGCAATGACGGTCCCAGCAACGCGGTGAGCGCGGTAATTGCAGACGTGATTCCAGCGTCTATACAGAACCCGAGCTGGACCAGTACTGTACAGGGCAGCGCCACCATCTTATCCGGTGGCAGCGGCACGGGTTCCAGTGTACAGACCACGGCAAACATACCTGCCGGTGCTGGCAACAAAGTCATTCTTACGATAACCGGGAAAGTGAATCCTGCGCTGAATGGCAGCATCACAAATACCGCCACCGCTACACCTACAGAGAGCAACAGTCCTGCACCTCAATCGCAGGTGACGACTACCGCCAATCGCACGCCGGCGCTGACCATTACGAAGAATGGTCCGGCCGCGCTGCTGGCGGGTGCTAACATTACCTATGTAGTGGAAATAACGAACGGCAGCCTGTCCGACGCAGTCAACGCCGCCATCAGCGACGCAGTACCAGGGCAGGTGAGCAACGTAACCTGGAGCGCGGTAGCTACCGGTACGGCAGTAATTAACAGCGGAGCCAGCGGCTCGGGCAGTAATGTAGCGCTTAACGCCAGTATTCCGGCGGGCAGCGGCAATAAAGTTACGGTGACCATCAGCGGCAAAGTAAGCGGCGCGTTCAACGGCACGCTGACCAACCAGGCCACCGTTACACCGGCAGAAAGCGGCACTACGGCCACTTCTTCTTCCGTATCCACCGCGATCAGTAAAATACCGGTACTGGCTATTCAGAAAACCGGTCCGGCGACGATCAGCGCCGGCCAGGTGGTTACTTATACCATCAGGGTGAATAATACTTCCACCGCCAACGCGAATGCCGCCGTTATTACAGATACGGTGGCGGCGAATATTCAAAACGTTACCTGGACCGCCACCGCCAGCAACGGTGCGTTGATCAGCGCGGGGGCTACCGGCGCCGGCAATAATATCAGCGTTACTGCCGATATACCCGGTGCTGCGATGGCCGAGGCTGTTATAACAGTAACGGGTACACTGGACGCATCGGCAACCGGTACGGTGTCTAACATTGCCACCGTCACACCTGCAGAAGCAGGTGCGGTGGTTAAACGTTCCGGTGCGGTAGTGACCAATATCAGCAAAACGCCGAACGTCAGCCTGATCAAAACCGGTCCGGCTACGATTAATGCCGGGCAAACAATTACTTATGTGATCGAAGCGGTGAACAGCGGGCCATCTAATGCCGACGGTATTGCGATCAGCGATGTGATTTCGCCGGTACTTACCAATGTAAGCTGGACAGCCGTAGCGAATGGCACCTCATCGGTGACCACAGCCAGTGGCACGGGCGATGTAAATGTGACCGGCAACCTGCTGGCTGGCATCGGCAACAGCATCCGCATAACGGTTACCGGCACGGTGCCTGCATCGCAGCTGAATACAACGATCAGCAATACCGCTACCGCTACACCTGCGGAAACCGGTGTCGCTGTGAGTTCTAACATGGTTGAAACGATCATCAGTAACCGGAGCGGCCTGGTAATGTCCAAATCTGCGCCACCAACGATGAATGCGGGCGAGATCATTCACTATACGCTGACAGTAACCAATAACGGCCCAAGCAATGCCGTGGGTGCATTGATCCAGGACAACGTGGCAGCCGATATCGCAAATGTGAGCTGGACGGCCGAAGCGTCCGGTGACGCGGCTATCACGACGGGAACAAGTGGTACAGGCAACCAGGTGTCGGTAACAGCCGACATACCGGCCGGCAACAGCAGCACCGTGGTGGTGCATATTACCGGCACACTCATCGCGTCTTACACCAATTCTTCGGTGTTAAATACCGCGACAGTAACCCCGGCTGAAACCGGCAACCCGGTAGTGAATTCGAACGATGCTGTGACGACGGTAACGCGCCAGTCCAACCTGCGCATCTCTAAAACCGGCCCCGGCAGCCTGTCTGCCGGCCAAGTCGCCACTTATGTACTGACCGTGGACAACCAGGGGCCCCAGTGATGTGGTAGATGCCGTGATTACAGACAACCTGCCGGCGGGTATCAGCGACGCCACCTGGACGGTAGTAACTGCTGGCGGCGCCACTGCAAGCACGACCAGCGGCACCGGCAATGTAAGCCTCACTACCAGTATGAAGGCAGGTGGCGCAGATAAAGTAATCATCACGTTAAACGCTAAAGTTGATCCGGACCTGGCGGCCGGCACGCTGGTAAACACCGCGCAGGCTACACCGCCGGTGGGCGTTACCGATCCGAGCCCTGCTTCCGATACAATTCGCAGCGCTATTGGCCGTACGGCAAATGTGCGCGTAGTGAAATCGGGTCCGGCCGACGGCCGCGCGGGTGACCAGGTCGTGTATGTGCTTCGCGTGACGAATGATGGCCCGAGCAGTGCGCCTGCAACCTCGATTACCGACAACATGCCTGCGGGCATAACTGCGCAAAGCTGGACAGCTGTAGCGTCCGGCGGTGCTACCGTATCGGCGCCATCCGGTACAGGCAATGTATCGCTTACGGCTGATTTGCCGGCGCAGGCAGGCAGCGTGGAAATTACCATTGTGGGAGAGGTGGACCCTGCGCTGCAAACCGGTAATACAGTTACTAACAGCGCCAGCGTGGCAGTGGCTTCAGGTATCACCGATCCGGAAGCGGCTAACAATACTTCACAAATAACGACCCGTATCGATAACTCGGCCACCTTCCTGGTATCCAAATCCGGACCGGCGAATGCGAACGTGGGAGACCATGTGACATACACCATCCTGGTTAAAAATACCGGTTTGGGAAATATAACAGATGCGCTGATCCAGGATACCGTGCCGCCTGATGTGCAGGTCACCTCGTGGCAGGCCGTGGCGAATGGGGCGGCGGGAATTCTTTCCAGTGCACCAACGTCTGGTTCAGGCAACCTGATAGCTACGAATGCGGATATACCGGCAGGTACGGGTAACTCCATCCTGTTGACGATCCAGGGCGTGATATTGCCAGGAGCGGCGAGCAACTTTACCAACAGGGCAGTGGTAACTGCGGGCGAAGTGAAACAAAGCTCGGTGACTACGAGCGTGAACCGCTCCACCGACATCGCCATATTGAAAGCGGGGCCCCAAACCCTCGCTGCCGGAGAAGACATTACCTACACGGTGAATGTATTCAACAATGGTAATGTGGATGTGCAGGGCCTGCAGATACTGGATAACGTGTACAGCTTTACCTCGAATGTGACCTGGGAAGCCACAGCCAGCGGCACAGCCGCGGTAACCGGCGCCACCAGTGGCACGGGTAACAACATCAACATAACCGGTGATATACCGGCAGGGCAGGATAACTACATTACGCTGACGATACGCGGTACGCTTCCGTCGAGCCTGCCGAACACGAATATTTTGAACTCGGCCAGCGTCACACTGCCATCCGGCATCACCGACTACAACCCGTCGAACAACGTATCGGAAATTACAACAGGTGTGGTGTTACGCCCTGATATCGTGATTACGAAAACAGCGCCTGCTGTGGCAAATGCCGGCGAGCCTATATCGTTCACGGTCAACGTAACCAATAATGGTCCGAGTGATGCTTACAGTGTTAATATTACGGACGCTGTCAATGCGGCAATAACCAATGTAAACTGGACGGGCACAGCGGCCAATGGCGCTACGATAAGTTCGGGCGGTACAGGCAGCGTGAACAACCTGGCGGCGGTGGCCGACATCCCCGCCGGCGCGAATGTAACCTTTGTGATAACAGGTATTATCAATCCGGACTTTGCCGGTAACATCGACAACCAGGCCGGGGCCGCCGTTGGCGCTGCGTTACCTGCTCTTTCGCCGCTGGTAACCACGGTGGTCACCAAACGCGTTAGCCTTGAGATGACCAAATCGGCGATCGATACATTAAGCGCGGGCTTACCTATTACTTATACACTGGAGGTTACCAATTCGGGACCGAGCAATACAACGGGTAGCGTCATTACAGATGACATACCTGGCAGTATCGAAAACGTGGCCTGGATCACTACAGAAGGCAATGGCGCGGTGGTAACGGCTGGCGGTACCGGCAGCGGCAATAACTTATCGGTAACTGCCAATATTCCTAATGGCGGACGCTTACTGATCACCGTGACCGGCATCGTGGCGTCGAACACACTCGACGACCTGCGGAACATAGCGGTGGTAACACCGATAGAGCCTGGCCAGGAAGCGGATTCCAGTGCGGAAGTAATTACTGTCATCAAGAAAACACCACAATTGCGTTTATTAAAATCGGCGCCTTCGACCGCTGCCAGCGGCGAACAGATAACCTACACGCTGCAGCTCAGCAACGTAGGACCTTCAGACGCACTCAATACGCAATTATCGGACGTGGTACCGGCCGAGATCAGGAACGTGGAATGGAACGCAACAGTTGCCGGCGGCGCAACGATCGTAACGGGGCAGACCGGTACCGGCAATAATATGCAGCTTACCGGTAATGTACCTGCCGGCGGCGCCATTGATGTCACCATCACCGGCACCATCGATCCACTGTTCCGCGGAGTGATCAGCAATACCGCGTTGGCTACGCCTTCGGAAGACGGTATTCCTGAAGCACAGGATACAGTATCTACACTGGTATCACCATCGGTTAACCTGGTGATCAATAAGAGTGGTCCGGCGCGGATCAATGCAGGCGATATCATCAATTACCAGATTATGGTGAGCAACCAGGGGCCGAGTACGGCGCTCGACGCAGTCATCACCGACGTTATACCGGCACAGGTGGTGAACCCGCAATGGACGGCAGTGGCACAGGGTAATGCGGTGGTTGGTTCCGGCAGCAGCGGATCAGGCAGTAGTGTAGCCGTAACGGCGAATATACCGGCAGATGATACCAGCTACATACTGATTAATATTTCCGGTGTGGTATCACCGGCTTATGAAGGAACGTTGTCGAACATGGCCGACGTAACCGCAGCCGAAGATAACGTTGTTGTTCCGTCTGCCCCCGTACAAACTATTGTAAGCAGGGTGCCCATCGTAAGCATCAGCAAGTCGGCGCCGGCCACGCTGCGTTCGGGCAATGCCATCAGTTATTTGATCACTGTAGGCAATACCGGCACCGGCGATGCACAAAATATGGCCATCAGCGATGTGGTGCCCGCGGTACTGACAGATGTTACCTGGGAAGCCGGCAGCAATGGCGCGGCCACGGTGTCCACACCAAGTGGAAGCGGTAACATTAACCTTACGGCGGATATTCCGGCAGGCGATGGCAATACCGTTACCATCCGCGTAACGGGCAATGTTCCTGAAACCTTCAGCGGAGACCTGGTGAATACGGCGGTGGCCAGTCCATCGGAAAGCAGTGCTGTGGCAGATTCCTCTACCGCTACCACGGCCATTTACCGGTCGCTGATCACAATGGTGAAAACGGCCACTAATACCGTAACGAAAGCAGGAGATGTGATCACTTACAACCTGCTGTTGACCAACACCGGTACCGCACCGTTAACCGACATCGTCGTAGCAGACGATGGGGCCGACGCAGGCAGCATTACACCTGCTACAATATCTGGTATTGCACCTGGTGCATCGGTGACCGTAACTGCTGCACATACTGTTACCCAGGCGGATGTAGATGCTGGTCGCGTAACGAACAGCGCGAACGTTGATGCCCGTGCGCCTGATCGCTCAGGAGTAAGCGATGTGTCGGGTAATACGGCAGATGACGATGAGCCGACGGTGACCCTCATTACACCAACGCCATCGGTAACGCTGGTAAAAACAGTGGCGCCGGCGCGGGCGGCAGTGGGAGAAATTGTGAAGTATGCCTTTGTGGTGGCTAACACCGGTAATGTAACCTTGAACAATGTGATCGTCAGCGATGCGAACGCAGTGGTTACAGGCAGCCCGGTTACAACACTGGCGCCGGGCGACAGCGCTACGCTAACAGGAGAGCACATATTAACACAGGCCGATGTGGACGCCGGCCGCGTAGCGAATAGCGCATCGGTGAACGCAAGCCCGGCCATTGGCGAGGCTACCCGGGATATTTCCGGCACCACTGCAGGCAACAATGACTCCACCATCCTGGTGTTGCAATCCGCGGGAGCAATCACACTCACCAAAGCGGCGACCAACACCGGCGCTAAAGCGGGCGATGTCATTAATTACGAGCTGGTGCTTAAAAATGTGGGCAACGTAACGCTGAGCAACTTCGTTGTCGCCGACGCCGGTGCAGACGCAGGATCTATTACGCCGGCCACCATAGCGAATCTTGCGCCGGGCGCAAGCGCCAATATAACAGCTACGCATACACTTACGCAGGCAGATGTAGACCGCGGTATTTACCGCAACCAGGCCAGTGTAAGCGCGGTGGATCCACAGGGCAACGCGGTAAGCCTCGCAGGGTCGGATGATCCGGCTACCAACGCCCAACGACTCCACGACCAGCGTGATAACGCCCACGGCGCTCATCAACCTGGTGAAAACAGGCACATTGTCGAATGGCGGCAACTCCATCACCTATACGTTTGTGGTAACCAACAGCGGCAATGTGACCCTGAGCAACGTGGTACTGGCGGATCCGGTCATCGGTCTGAATAAAACCCTTAGCGGCAATATAGCGCCTGGGGCTTCGGTGACCGACATTTATGACTATACGATAACGCAGGCAGACCGCGACAAAGGCATGGTGACGAATTCTGCGAACGTGTCTGCGGCTGCCCCGGCAGGCGCTACGGTGACAGACGTATCGGGCACGGCGGCGGATAATGATGAGCCTACGGTGACGGTCATTACATCGACAGCTGCGGTGGCAATGGTGAAAACCGGCGTATTTAGTGGCAACACCATTACTTACACCTTCACCATTACCAATACCGGTAACGTAACGCTGAGTCAACTTACGTACAGCGACGCGAAACTTGGTATTACAGACAAAGCGTTGGAAGTAACAGGCGGCCTGGCGCCTGGCGCAACGGCCACAGCCACCGAAATTTACACTGTTACGGCAGACGACCGCACGCTGGGTAGCGTTACCAACACGGCCACCGTAAATGCTCAAAATCCTAATGGCGGCGGCGTATCTGATGTGTCGGGCAGCAGCAACGACAACGATGATGCCACTGTGACCCAGGTACCCAACGCACCTGTGGCCGTCAATGACGCGGTTACTACCAACGCTAACAATCCGGTCACCATCAACGTGTTGCTGAACGATGATCCGATCAGTTCCACTTTTGACCTGCAAAGCGTGCAAGTAGTAACGCAACCGCAACATGGTACGGTGATCCTTAATCAGGACGGCACGATTACGTACACGCCGGCAGTGGGTTATGTGGGTGCAGACAGTCTTACTTATCGCGTGAAAGATGCATTCGGCTTCTATACAAATGAAGCGAAGGTGAATATCGCGGTAACATTTACAGGCATTAAAGCGCCGACTGTATTTACCCCTAACGGTGACGGACGTAACGACCGCTTCGTGATTGCGGGATTAAATCAATATGTAGAAAATGAATTGATCATTGTAAACCGGTGGGGTAATGAAGTGTACCGGCAACGGAACTACCAGCAGAACTGGGAGGCGCTGAAGCTGCACGAGGGTACCTATTACTATTTGCTGCGGGTGAAAAAAGCAGCAATAGCCAGTGGGAAGTTATCAAAGGATACGTAACAGTGATCAGAACATTAAACCAATAATTGTAAACACCATGAAAAAGATAATTCTGACAGGATGTTTAATATGGTTGGGCTTTGCTGCGAGTGCGCAGCAAAGCTCCCAATACAGCCAATATATGTTTAATGGCATTTACATCAATCCCGCCTACGCCGGGTACAAGGAAGAACTGAACCTGCATGCGTTTTACCGCTCGCAATGGACAGGCTTTCCCGGCGCGCCGCAAAGTTTTTCGGTAGCGGTGGATGCCATTGCGAACAATGGCAATGTGGGCCTGGCATTTCAGCTGAGCGGCGACGAAATGGGGGCGCAGAAAAGTTTAGGCGGTTATGCGAGTTACGCCTATCGCATCAAGACAAAACCCGATGGCAGCGGACGACTTGCCATTGGGTTAAGTGTGGGGTAGTACAACTTGGCCTCGACGGGTCCAAGTTGGAAGCCGGCGAAATGGAGCCGGGCATGCCTACCGGCCTGCAAACCAAAGTTGTACCCGATGCGCGCGCCGGCGTGTTTTATTCCGATGATCATTTTTATGTAGGCGCTTCTGTAGATAATCTGGTTGCGCAATATGTTGATATGGAGCGGTTTTTCCTGCCGCAGGCTAAACTGCATGCTTACCTGACAGCTGGCGCGCTCGTACCGCTAAGTGAACAGGTGCAAATGAAACCTTCATTTTTACTGAAGGATGATATGGCCGGGCCTACGTCGCTCGACCTGAACCTGTTCTTTATATTCAAAGACCTGATATGGCTTGGCGGCGCCTACCGCACCGGCGTAAAACTTTACGAAAAAGATTATCTGCAGCCGTCGCTCACCTATCGCAACGCCGCGGTGGCGGCCATACAGCTGTTTCCTGTAAAAGGACTGCGCGTTGGTTATGCCTACGACATTGCAGTGGGACCGCTGGAAGGCTACAGCGGTGGTACGCACGAAATCTCCATTGGATATACATTTAAAAAGAGGGCGGTTGCGGTGACTTCCCCCAGGGTATTTTAAAACATCTGGTATGAGAAGAATTTACAGCATCCTGGTATTATTGCTGGCCGGCCTGCAAGGATACGGGCAATACATTTTGAAAAAGGCAGATTTGCTCTACAACCAATACAAGTTTGCAGATGCGATTCCGCTATACGAACGGGCATACCGGCAGAAAATCAGCTTGCACGCAGCGGAGCGGCTGGGGGATAGCTACCGGCTGAACAACAATTACCAGCAGGCGGAGCACTGGTATGGCATTACAGTAACCCTGCCGGGCAACAGGCCGCAACACCGTTTATATTACGCCAAAGCGCTGCAAAGTAACGGCAAATTTAACGAGGCGCGACAGCAATACGAAGCGTTTGCCGCATCAGATACCACCGCAAATGCTGCGTTGGTCCGCGCATGGATTACTTCCTGTGATTCAGCGCGCACCGGATGGCGGATTCCACTAATACGCAGGTGACCAATATGGTTGCATGGAATTCTTCCGCGGCCGACTGGGGGCTGAGTTCCCGCGGTGGTGGGCCCATCTGGGTGTCCGACAGGCCAAACGACCTGGTGGACAAAGGCAAACGTCACTTCTTGAAATTTGATGTGGCAGACCTTCCCGACAGGTCGCGTTTTCCGTGGACGGGCCTGGGTTATCAGCGATTGTATACCTCGTCGCCAGGTGACAGCGCGCATTTTTTGCGCCCTTCACTGCACAGGATATTGACGCGGTGACTTATCATATTGGTCCCTGCTCTTTTTCAGCGGACGGCCGGCAGGTATATTTTGCTTTTACACCCGTGCCGGAAAATGCGCCCAAAAAGCCGAAAAAAACCGTGGTATACACCGGGCTTTACTTCAGTGAACTGGACTCGGCTGGCCGTTGGTCCAAGCCGGCAGCACTGCCCTTTAACAAACCAATGTATGCCGCTACAGATCCATTTATAAGCGACGACGGGCGCACCTTGTATTTTAGTGCCAATTACCCGGGCGGTGCAGGTGGTATGGATTTGTATGCCGTAAACCGGCGTACAGACGGCGGATGGGACACCCCGCAAAACCTGCGGGCAGCCAATACCGCCGGCAACGAACGAACGCCGGTGGCCCTGTCCGGCCAAACGTTATACTTCGCCAGTGACGGGCATCCCGGTATTGGAGGGCTGGATATTTTCCGCCTGCGGCACGACAGTATCGTGAACCTCGGTTATCCCATCAACTCACCGCAGGACGATTTGAATTACACGCCATCGGACAGCGCGGGGGTGGCCTGGTTCAGTTCCAACCGCTATAACGGTTTGGGTGCCGATGACATTTACCGGGCATATACGCCGCCTCCGCCGCCAGACGATAATTATGTGTATCGCAGCCAGGTAGTGGATGCGCAGGGGAATTCGATTGCCAATGCCCGGGTGGTCGTGAAGGAGGCCCCGCTGCAAACCACATCGGATGCTAACGGCGACTTCCTCCTGCCACTGAAGAAGCAGCAAAAGTATGAAGTGCAACTACTGGAACAGGGGCGCGTGGCGGGCTTGCAGCAGGTGAACGAAGATGGCAGCAGTACGCCGGCCAAACTCGTGAAAGTAGAGCCTAACCGGCGTTTCCGCATCAATATTCATTACGATTATAAGGACTCCACGTTCCGCGATGAGGACCGTGCTTCGCTCGACGAACTGGTGGCATTTTTAAACACTTTTCCATCCGTCAGCATCGCGGTGGCTTCACATACGGACAGCCGGGGTGATGATGCCTACAACCTGCGCCTGTCGCAGCAACGGGCGGAATCGATCGTCACCTACCTCGTATCTAAAGGAATCGACCGCGCCCGCCTGAACCCCGTCGGTTACGGGGAAACGCGGCTCCTAAATAAATGTGCCAATGGCGTGACTTGTACCGAAGAAGAACATCAACAGAACCGCCGTGCGGAGTTTTGGGTAACGAAACAGTAGCGCTTTTTTCGACCATCATCCTAATCCCTTTCAGCCGTCGTTGATAGCAAAGTGCAGCGACGGTGCCTATGGGAGCCCCGGTTTACACCGGGGTTATTATTTTTATCCGGCTACGTTTTGCGGTGCGCTGCAACCGCTGCGCAACAGGTACGGAGAGATGAGGTTTAACAGATCATCAACAACCGGTAGCCAGAACTTTCCCTTGGCGCCCGATGCAGGCAAGGCGGTACTTTACTTTCCGGGTGATCGACCGCCAGCCGCCAAAGATTCCCCGTTCCTAAATTGATCGGGCGCGCATCCGGTGCTGCCTGGTAATGCAGGTCAAAAAGTTTTCACTTAAAAAGGTGTCGAAGCCTGCTGGTGGCCCATCATACAGCTTTCTAAGCGCTTCCCGTATTTCCGGGATCAGTATTTTCTGCGTGCCCTGCGCATTCGGCAGTATATCGCTCGCATCCCCGAAGTAAGTGCACAAAAATGTGTCGGTAGGGACCGGGGAGCGGTCTACATGAAAGGAGTATACATCAGTCGGGAAAAAGAATCATCCTGTTCATAGTGTTTGATCACATTGAGAACGGGTGATGCGCCGTGGTCTTCCAATAACTTGAAGTCCTGTAACAGCATATCACGCGCAAGCTGGCCCTGTTCAGTCAACTGAAGTGCGTGAAGTTCCGCCGGTTCAATGGTCGTAATGTTGCCGTCGAGCGCTACTTTGTTTACGATCTCCGAAAAATCACCCGTTAGCGCACGCTTCAAGCACATGGCGTTTACTACACCTGCAAATGGTGTGGTAACAAGCTCCCCGAAATTGGCGACATATTGAATCTGATGCATCATGCAGCTAATATAGGGTCATTTAATAATAAAGTAGGATGGCGTTTAAAATACGCTTAATAGTTTCCCGGCTTTTATACAATTATTTTTTTTTTTGATGAAAGGGCTTTCATTAACTTCGCGGTCTCTAAATTTGCCTAACCAGCCGATACGTTTTCATTTATTGTTTTACCCGGTTATGTTTTTCACGTTATTACACCAAAACAGGTTTTTATGCACCAACCAATTTTTACCACGTTTAAGGGGAAGGTTCCCGCATTTATGGTTTGTTACGATGCACCCATTCGTCCGCAGCAACAGGATAATGATCTCCCATCCGGATTTATCAAAAAGTAACAGCGCCCGCATGGTTTGCTTACTTCCGGTTCGACGGGGGCGTTTTCCAGTTTGAGATAATAGAGCATTATGGTCCGGTTCCCGCCAGGGCCGATTTAGCCGACGCATTAAAGGATGCGGAAGTGTTTTTGCAACACTATTACGGTTTGTCCGTGGCGGCAGCTAATTAGTCATTTGTCAGTTTTGAATATATGAGAACCAGGACACACACTTCTTGTATTACGGTTTTGGGAGAAAAAGGCCAGAACGAATACTACTACGTTAACCAGGTTTTGCTGGAGATCGGCGTGCTTGTTAAATATTGCGGCCCTTCGCAGGAGGAGGCTACGCGGGAGTATCCCACCTTTGTTTGGTTTAATGAAAGCTACGCCCGCATTTTTATTGGCCGGTTTAACCGGCGCGATTGCGGGCAATACGATTTCATGTCGCCAAAACGCGTTGTGGATAGTGCCGTTGATGCGCTGGAGGGGTATACCAGCGAAAGAGATGTATGTACGCAGATCGCCTGCTTTTTGTCAACAGACGGACCGGGCGGCCGCCGCAGGAGCCTTTATGAAACCGAGCGTCTTCGCCAGCAGCTCGCCACTGTGATTTCGATGGCCGTGTTCAATGTGTCGAATGCGGATACGCAGTTTAGCAACTCCTGAAGATAGACGCGTTTTTGTTATCTCCCAACAGTTCACGTCAAGTGAACACAGCTTTTTCATCTCCGCGCAAATACCGCGGTGCATGATAATTTCCGTAAATGAAAGGACAATCGCAGGGTAGGTAAAAAACGCCGCCATGTTATAACTTCATGCTATCATTCCAACGTGAAGAACCGAATCTTTTTTAATGTTGTGTTAACCGGAGGAATTGTTTGTATTACCACAGATCGTTAACCATTTCTGAAACAATCTATATTACCAAAATCAACAATCATGCGTACAAAGATTTATCTGGTCGTAGCACTATCTATGACACTTTTTGCCTGCTCTAAATCTGGTAAGGAAGAAAAGGAAATCCCTGACCAGGAAACAGCTTTAACCCAGGCGCAGGGCCTTAAAGGCCAGAATCATTTGTTGCCCGGTGTAGACCGTTACCGGCTGGTCGTGAAGTTCAAACCGGAAGAAGTCCTGGATATTAAGTCCGGCCAACCGTTGTTTGCCAATGCCCGTAGTTCGTCTGTGGCCGGTAATTTGCGTGTAGCCGGAAAGGGGATACATGACTTCACTTATCAGCAGGTGTTCCCTTTTTCGTCCAATGAACGGCAGGCCATGCAGCAAGGCAGGGTAGCACCGGTTGCTAAAAACGAATTCGACCGCCAGCGTTTTCGCGGCATGGCATATGTAAAAGAAGCGCCCGATTTGCCTGGCAGCGAGGTACTGAACCTGGCGCGTGCTTATGAAGCGCTGGACATCGTGGAATACGCGGCACTGGAGCCGCTGATGCCGCCGCCGCCGCCAGCCACGCCGGATTTCACCAGTTACCAGACTTATCGGTACGATGTTGTACCTGGCGTAACGAATGCGCGCGGGGTAAACATTGAATATGCCTGGTCGCTGGGGGTTACAGGCGCCGGTGTTCGCATTGCAGATATTGAATGGGGTTACAATAAGAACCATGAAGATTTTGCGGGTGCGAGAACATTGGAGATACTGCCGCCGCCGGACGATCAGTACAAAGACCATGGTACGGCCGTGGTAGGTATTCTCGTTGCCAAACCTAACACTTTTGGGATGACGGGCATGGTGCATGGCGCCGATTCCACCTATGTTATTTCGGAACGCGTAAATGGCCGTGCAAGCGGCATCGCCACGGGACTGCTGCGCCTGCGGGCTGGTGATGTGTTTTTGTATGAAATGCAAACCGGCGGACAGGGTGGCAACTACGTACCTGCCGATTATAACCAGGCCGTGTGGGATATCACGAAAACGGCTACGCAGGCAGGCATTATCATTGTAGCTGCCGCCGGTAATGGTAACCAGGACCTCGATGCGTCATTTTATACGGCGTATCGCAACCGCGGCGATAATGGCGCCATCATCGTGGGCGCCGGTACAAGGGTGGGCCGTAATAAGGCCAGTTTCTCTACCTACGGCAGTAAGGTACATGTGCAGGGCTGGGGCGACTGGACGGTAGCCAGCACGGGCTATACGAGCCTTTATAACGGCGGCGTCAATGCCGGTTATACGAGCGACTTTTCCGGTACTTCCTCCGCTACGCCGATTGTGGCTTCTGCAGTAGTGGCCATACAAAGCTGGCATAAGGCGCAATATGGCACCGTACTTACACCGGCTGCCATGAGAACGCTATTGATCAATACGGGAACAGCCCAGGGCACCGGCGGGCACATCGGGCCATTGCCAAATGTGGGAACGGCTATTCAAGCTTTGTAAAAAAATGAGCGGGCTGGCGGTAATCGTCAGCCCGCTTGCTTTTAAAAATAAATCGCTATATTTCGGTTCCCTCAACCATCACCTATGAATAGAATTGGGTTCTTGCTCACCGTTTTGCTGCTAGTTTTCATGATTAGTGGTGTTTCCGCACAATCACATGTTACCACTCCCGGTTCATTTTGCAGGTATGCGAAGAATAGCCCTCGCGGTAAAAACATCAACCGGGAGGGCCATACCCAGTGCCCTGCCTGCGATCTGGAAGATGAGAAAGAAGACATTGCCAGGAAAGCGGAGAACAAGCGGCGGGAGGATGTAAAGAACGCTGCCATTGCCGCTGAAAATCTCGCCAAACAGCGGGCATTGGAAGCCGAACTGAAAA
The DNA here is from genome assembly GCF_023156195.1 of Chitinophaga sedimenti. GTDB lineage: Bacteria > Bacteroidota > Bacteroidia > Chitinophagales > Chitinophagaceae > Chitinophaga > Chitinophaga sedimenti. The sequence continues at coordinate 2,360,413 of NZ_JAKUKA010000001.1, read as the reverse complement.
GGAAGCGGGACGCCGACAAGGGCGTTACAGAAGTGGCGGTAACGATGTCTGCCAGCAAAGGAAATACCACTGCCGCCGCTGCCGGTAGTACTGCCGGAAACAGGCTGCCGGGTTATTTCTATGATGAAGGAGATTCCGATAATCAGAGTGTGGGCTCGATGACCTTTCCGGTTGACTTCCCCGAGCGGAATAACCGTATTTATAAATTGTACAGCGATATTAATTACTTCGTCCTGAACAATCAGCGGATACTGGATAATGATGAGTTCAGGGTATGTGTAGGCGTGAAGAGCGCGTCTTATTTTCCGCAGGGAAATCCCAATAAATTTCCGCCCGGCGTCGGCATCGTTGTGTTGAATAAAACAGCTGACGATCACGTGATTTCCGACCTGGTGGATGCTAACGGGAAAAGATTGCTGAATGACGACAATATTTCTACGATCCTGCACTTTTCAGACGACTATTTTATTTTACTGGACGGGGCGGTTTTTATCCCCGGAAGTTATCCGCCAGCCTCCTACCAGTTTAAAAATTGTCGGTTTTATAATTATAAAACGAAGCAGTTTTACCAGGTGCCTTTGCAGACACGCGGCGGAAGAAAATATGTCGAGATTGGCTGGACGGTAGGTGGTACTTATTTAGATAAGAAAAAGCTGAGAGATAAATCTACCTACAGGGCGTTCGTTGAAATACTGAACGATCGCGAAAATACGACGATTTATTATATCACCAACGAGGGTAAACTGGAATCTGATGACATTCACAGATAATCAAATGAAACATCTTTCTCTTCTAATTATACTGTTGGCAATTGTTTGCCCGCTACAGTCGCAAAATTTAAGCTACGAATCGCTGGATGCCTATTCCAAAGCCATCAGCAGTTTCCAGATGGGCGCAGATAAGCTGTCTTACACGGAGCGGGGTACGCAATATGAGTTTGGCTTTACTGAAAGCAGTTTCCGGATAACTTTTTATAACCAGCTGGCTACGGAGGCATATTATAAGAGCTTTGAGGGAAGGGATGTACTTACACTCACCGAGGGAATCGATCTTTCTAAAGTAAGAGGCATTACATGGGAAGAATTCAGCGAAGGGGTAATATTGGTCAGGCTGCACTTCGTCAAAGGTTTTAAGGTTAATACCCGGTTAATAGAAAATGGGAGAGAGAAGAGTGTAGTAGTTCGGGAGAGTGTTGATTTATTCTGCAAGGATGGCCAGCTAGGCCATTTTTCCAATAAGTTGTACGAGATATGCCCGGATATGCAAAAAGCAAAAGGATTGATTTCCGCAGCGGAAATTGCCGCACAGCGAAGCGACATGAGGCTGACCCCGGCGGCGTTCATTCAAAAATATCCTGCTTCTATTTATAGTATGGCGGCAGCGCAGCATATCAAAAGAAATGAACAGGAGAAGATGGCGGCGGCCAACCGGATAAGCGCGTTTATAGACAGCGTTGCTAATGCGTACCATTTCCGGATGGGCATGTCCGAGGCCAGCTTCGCAAAGCAAAATCCCGAACTGACCGCATGGTTTTTTAAGAAGAAATATAGAAGTGTTGCCTACAATGGTACCGAGATCAGTTATTCGCTCAGCAAAAAGCAGGAGAAGGATATTACTTCGCCTGTAGGACTAATCACCTTCAAAAACGACAAGCTGACTTTTGTTTATCTATATTACCGCGACTTTAGTGATCCGTCTGATCGCACAGCTGCCTATCAGCAACTGGTGAAACTGGTGAAAGCGCGTGTGCCGGCGTCGGCGCTCCTTGTGGAAGCAAATGCAGTCACGGTCCGCCATCCCGCGGACGGCAGTTCGTTGACGCTAAATTGCCCCCAGGAAATGCACGGAAAGCTGTATCCTATTGTTATGCATTTATATAAATCGGACCGGTAACTTATGGCTTTACCAATAGGGCACTTAAAACCGGTCACACTATTACAATATTACTGAACCTTCACTGAACCCTCAGCCAACCATCACGGAACCATCCGGCTGCTCTATATCACTTAACACTTTGACACAAAGTGACGCTTTTTTAACCAAAAGTGATATGGCAAACCGCATTTTTGATCCCCATTTTTGCAACAAATTGACTCTTTTTTGCGACAAAATGATATGGCTAAACGCAGTTTTGGACCACATCTTTGTATAAACTTTTCATATGATCCAGCAAGGTTTTAACGCCATCTCCAGTGGCGCCCGCGGGCAGTTCGGCAAGCAGGTGGTCGTGTACTATCGTTATGGTAAGCAGATTATCGCCAAGGCACCACGTAAGCGGCCCGGGAGGGGTACGCACGGTCAGGAGCGCACCAAAGCGTGTTTCCGGGAAGGGGCGCACTGGTCGGCGAAGGTGCGTAAAAGCGCACAACTGCACGCGGTATACAAGCAGGGTTTGTACGGCGGCCTGAATGTACATAACCTGGCGATCGCCGATTTCCTGCAGGCGCCTGTCATTCACGGGGTGGAGATAGGAGACAGCGGCATCGTGGTAACGGCTACGGACAACTTTAAAGTGGCCAGTGTTACCGTGCGGGTTTATAACCGCAACGGGCAGCTTGTTGAAAGTGGCAAAGCCGCGCCGGAGGACCGTGATGCCTGGCGGTATGTGCCCGGTAAGCAGCACCTGGATGGCTGCCGGATCGTGGTATCTGCTAAAGACCTGCCGGGGAATGAAGCGGTGAAGGAGATGGTCATCGCGGGGGAAAGTGTAGTGTATCCTCCGGCGGTTGATGTGGCTGCTGATGGGGATGTGGTGGTCGCAGCCACCACGGTACGGCTGAGATTATGATACGCATTGCCCGGTAAAAAGGGGCAGCTGGTTATTTGACATATTGGTAAAGATCGATAGTGGGGAGCCACCCGTATGTCCCGGTGGCTCCCTTTTACTTCATAACGCAGGAATTCCGTGCCGCTGAATGGCGGTGCCGCCCCGCTTGCGTGTCTACCATTGGTAACAATCCGCTGATATTCGCGGATGAATCACTATTTTGTTACCTGTACCGGATGAAAGCAGGGAAATATATAAACGTCTTTACATGAGAACATCGAAGTATCTGGCCACGTTCATGCTCCTCGCAGCAGTCCACGTCGTGCGTGCCCGGGATGCGGTTAAACCGGATGAGAACCGCTTTACAAAAGTAGTGCTGCAACAAAAACTCGAAGAGCCCATGCAGTTCCAGTGCTGGACGACGGCCGCGTGTTGTACGCCGAAAGAAAAGGAAAATTGAAACTGTACCATCCCGCCACGGGGAAAATGCAGGTGATCGCGGAATTTAACGTGAGCCGCGAATATGTCAGTAAAAGGGCGAGCGCTCCGAAGGAGAAGACGGCATGCAGGGCGTGATCCTGGATCCAAATTATGCCACCAATCACTGGATGTATGTGTATTATTCGCCGAAAGCCGTGTCGGTAAACCGCCTGTCCCGCTTCACCTGGCTGGGCGGCAAATTGAACATGGCTACAGAAAAAATCATACTGGAAGTGCCCGTGCAGCGCGAAGAGTGCTGCCATGTAGGCGGTGGTATGGTATTCGATAAGGCCGCTAATTTATATCTCAGTACAGGCGACAATACTTTCTCCCGTTCCTCCGACGGCTTTACGCCGATCGATGAACGGCCTGGTGAAAGTCCGCGCGATGCGCAGAAGTCGTCCAGTAACACGAACGATCTTCGGGGTAAGATCCTCCGCATCCACCCCGAAGCCAATGGCAGTTATACCATTCCCGCGGGTAACCTGTTCCCGGAAGGCACTGCGAAAACACGTCCCGAGATTTATACCATGGGTAACCGTAATCCCGGCGATTAACGATCGACAGTAAAACCGGCTGGCTGTTCTGGGGCGAGGTGGGGCCCGATGGCTCTAACTCCTCGGACTTACGCGGGCCACGCTCGTACGATGAGTTTAACATGGCCAAACGCGCTGGCAACTATGGCTGGCCCTATTTCAACGGCAGGGATGCTTACCGCTATTATAACTTCGCCACAAAAGAATCGGGCGCCTGGTGGGATTCGGTAAAACCCGTGAACCACTCGCCTAATAATACAGGACTTATTGAACTGCCGCCTACGGAGCACCCGCTTATCTGGTACCCTTACGCGGCCAGCGAAGAGTTCCCGGAAATGGGCAGTGGTGGCCGTAGTGCGGTAGGTGGCCCTATTTTTCACCGCAGCGATTTTAAGAAGGATGCGAAAAGTCTGTTCCCCGCTTACTACGAAGGCAAGTGGCTCATTACGGATTGGGTAAGGGGTTGGATGCTTTCTGTTACGCTCGATGATAACGGCAAACTGGTATCGATGGAGCGCTTCCTGCCCGACATGGTGCTGCGCGGCCCTATCGATATGAAGTTTGGCCCTGACGGTGCATTGTACATCCTCGAATATGGTAACGGTTACTTCAAAGACAATCCTGAAGCAGAACTCATCAAAATAGAATACAATGGCGGCAACCGCAAACCGGTAGTGCAGGTGGCGGCCGATAAAACGGCCGGACCATTGCCCCTGAAAACAAAGCTGTCTGCCGCCGGCACTACGGATGCTGATGGTGATAGTTTGCGCTACGATTGGAAAATTACGCGCAATGGAGCGCTGGTAAAAACGTTTAAGGAGGCCAATCCGGAGCTGTCGCTCACCACGCCCGGCGTATATAAAGCCAGCCTGACCGTGACCGACGCAGCAGGTGCTAAAAACAGCAAGTCGGTAGAAATAGCAGCGGGTAACGCCGTGCCCGAAGTGAAGATGAATTTTACACAGGGCAATACGAGCTTCTTTTTCCCGGCAATACGGTGAAGTATGCGGTAAGTGTATCGGATAAAGAAGATGGAAGCCTTGCCAACAAGCGCATCCTGCCCGCCATGGTATCGGTATCTATCAATTATCTTTCTGAAGGATATGATATGACCGTGATCGCGCAAAACCAGCAGCGGTTCGATGCCTCGGCCGAACATGCTGCTGCTAAGGCATTGCTGAAGAAGACCGACTGTAATGCCTGTCACGCCATGAATGCGGTATCGCTCGGACCCTCTTTCATGAAGATTGCAGAGAAGTATAAGAACGATAAATCGGCAGGTGCACGCCTCACTAAAAAGGTGATCAACGGCGGATCAGGCGTTTGGGGCGATGCGATGATGCCCGCACATACAACGATGAGCACCACGCAGGTGGATGCACTTGTGAAATACATCCTGAGTGTGAATGAGAAAAAGCCTGCGCAAAAGAACCTGCCGGTAACAGGTACTTATACCACTACGGAAAAGCCCGGACAAACGAACAAAGGTTCCTATATTTTCCGTGCCGCGTACAAGGATAAAGGCGCGAACGCGGTGCCTGCACAATGGGCGGAAAGCATCCTGGTATTGCGTCATCCCAATCGCCCGATCGCGGAAGCCGACAGCACTAACGGGCTCGAGTTTAATCGTAACAAATCTGCGGCGGCCATTAAAGCGGCGAAAGCATGGGCGATGTTTAAACAAACGGACCTGACCGACATTAAAAGTATTACCGTGAGCGGTAGTGGCGGGGCTGGTCCAGATGCAGTTGAGTTAAGGTTAGGCGCCCCGGACGGACAGGTGATAGGGCAGGCGAAAACCGCCGCTGGCGAAGAAACGGTAACGGTGAACCTGCAACCGGTCAGTGGTCCGCAGGATGTGTACGTGGTGTTTGCATCAGCACGAGGGCGGGTGGCCTCTATCACTGTAAATAATAAGTAATTAAAATTGCCGGCGCACCAGTTACGCCGGCAATTTTTTTTTCGGGTTGATGGCGGTAACGCTTCATTTGCGTGTCATCATTCGGGCCGTGCCATAAAGGTGCAGTCGTACACGTCATGAAGGAACTGATCATCGCCCTGCTGGTGGCCACATTACCCGCATCTGCACAGCAAAAGGACCTCGTAGCCTATGCCAACACTTTACAGGGTACCAACTCCGAATACGCCCTCAGTTATGGGAATACTTATCCCACTACTTCACTGCCTTTTGGTATGCATGCCTGGTCACCGCAAACCGGTAAAAACGGCGACGGATGGAAATACCAGTATAAGGCGACCACGATCCGCGGATTTCAGCAGGTGCACCAGTGCAGCCCCTGGGTGGGCGATTACGCCGTGTTCAGTCTCATGCCGGTGGCAGGCGAGTTAAAAACGCAGGAAGACGAACGCGCGGCCAGCTTTAGTCATAGCCGTGAAATTGCCCGGCCGGATTATTACAAGGTCACGTTCGATAACCACATGACTACTGAAATGACGCCCACCGAAAGAGGCGCGCACCTGCGGTTTACGTTTCCTGCAAGACTGCCCGCGCATATTGTGCTCGATGGTTATAATGCGCTAAGCGGTGTGCAGATTTATCCCGCGGAGCGGAAGATCACCGGTTATGTAACCAATGGCCGTTTTATTCCCGCCAACTTCAGGAATTATTTTGTGATCGTGTTCGATCAGCCTTTTGAGTCGCTCGGTACCTGGGAAAATGTGCACAACCGCCGCCTCAATGGCAACGATACCATGCAGGCACCTGGCGCGGGCGCTTTTGTGTCGTTCCGTCCCGGTGCGAAGGTAGAGGCGCGGGTGGCTTCTTCCTACATCAGTGCGGAACAGGCCGAACATACGCTGCAACGGGAGCTGGGCGGCTACAAAAGTTTTGCGCAAACGCGCGCGGCAGCCAATAAAGTGTGGAATACCTTATTCAACCGCGTGCGCGTGGAAGGTGGTTCGCAGCAGGACCTCGAAACGTTTTATTCCTGCCTGTTCCGCGCCAATCTTTTCTCCCACCAGTTTTTCGAATATAATACAGAGGGGAAGCCGTACTACTTCAGTCCGTACGACGGCAAGGTACATAGCGGTTACATGTACACGGATAATGGCTTCTGGGATACTTTCCGGGCGCAGTTTCCGCTGAATACTATCTTACATCCCACGATGACGGGCCGCTACATGCAGGCCCTCCCGGATGCGCAGCAGCAATGCGGTTGGTTGCCTGCCTGGTCGTTCCCCGGAGAAACCGGGGGCATGCTCGGTAATCATGCTATATCGCTGCTTACCGATGCCTGGGTAAAAGGCATCCGAAGTTTCGATCCCGGAAAGGCGCTGGCAGCTTACTTTCACGAGGCGATGAACAAAGGCCCCTGGGGTGGTGCTAACGGCAGGGCAGGATGGAAAGAATACTACCAGCTCGGCTACGTAAGTTTCCCCGAATCGCACGGCAGTACCTCGCAAACGCTGGAATATGCGTACGATGATTTTTGCGGTTACCAGCTGGCGAAGCTCACCGGGCATACTTTTTACGAACAAACATTTGCCCGCAGCATGCGGAACTACCTCAATCAATACGATAGTGTTACCGGCTTTATGCGCGGCCGCGGCATTGATGGTAAATGGCTGGAACCTTTCGACCCGTTTGAATGGGGCGGGCCTTATACAGAAGGTAATGCCCGGCACTGGCAATGGTCAGTGTTTCATGATGTAAAAGGATTGATTCGCCTCATGGGCGGGGAGCAGCGTTTTACGGAGAAACTGGATTCGCTTTTCACCACGCCGCCTACGGTGAACGTGGGGTATTATAAGCAGATGATCCATGAGATGACAGAAATGGTGAAGGCCGGGATGGGCCAGTATGCACACGGCAACCAGCCGGTACAACATGCGGCATACCTGTACAACTATGCAGGGCAGCCCTGGAAAACGCAGCAGCGGGTGCGGGAGGTGATGGCCAAGTTGTACAACGCCGGTGAACATGGATTTCCGGGCGATGAAGACCAGGGGCAGATGTCTTCCTGGTACGTGATCAGCGCGTTGGGCTTTTATAGTGTATGTCCCGGTACCGACGAATACGTGATCGGCAGCCCGTTGTTTCAGAAAGCCACGCTGCAGTTAGAAAATGGTAACAGCTTCGTGGTAGAGGCACGTAACAACAGCCCGGAAAATGTATACATCCAGGCGGCCACGCTTAACGGTAAAACGTATACGCATCATTTTATCAAACACAGCGATATCACGGCAGGTGGAAAGCTGGTGCTGGAAATGGGCAATAAACCAGCTACCGGTCGCGGACTGGCAGTTGCGGACCAGCCGTTTTCGCTCAGCCGTCCATAATTACCGGTTGCCGCCCGACACACGCACGTAAACAACCCGACGATAAAATTGCACCAGTTTTTAGGAAATTTTGCACAAACGATTAATTTTAGCGGAAGTTTTGAGGTTTTCGCGATGCAAAAAGCATTATCCACGTATGTAGACGAAGAGTTGTTCCTGCTGGTAAAACAGGGGCATAAGGCAGCGTTTGAAGAAATTTACAAGCGGTACTGGCAGGAGTTGCTGGATGCCGCCTATAAACGCGTGAAAGCGCAGGAGGCGGCGATGGAGCTGGTGCAGGGGCTGCTGGTACACCTGTATATGAAGCGCGAAACAATTACCCTTACGACCAGTCTGCGTGCTTACCTGCACACCGCGCTGAAGAACCGGGTGCTGAATACCATCCGCTCGCAGCTTGTACGCGATACTTACCAGCAACATCTTTCCCGGGAGGCCAACGCTTTTCAACCCGATGCGGCCAGTACCCTGCAACTGAAAGAACTGCAACGGCAAATTGAAGCGTCGTGCGCCAGCATGCCCGAAAAATGCCGCGAGGTATTTTTTCTCAGCCGGAAAGAACACCTGTCGTACCAGCACATTGCCGAACGCATGGGGATTTCTGTAAACACGGTGGAAAAGCATATGGTGAAAGCGTTAAAGATCCTCCGGTCACACCTGAAGGAGTATCATTTGATGATTTTGTGGGGACTGATCTCGATCAGCAGGTGGTTTCATCACCGCGACTTTTTTAAACGGCAGTGGCGGTGTAATCCTTTTCAGGTGTCAATATGTTAGAGCGAATCAAACAATGAATAATACCCGGTTAAAAGAATTATTGAGCAAATACTCGAGGGCACAGCCTCCGAGGCGGAAACGCGCGAGGTAGACGAATGGTACGCATCGTTCGAGGGCCAGCCCGCGCTTACCAGCGGGTTAAGCGCGGAGGAGCGTGCAGTACTGGAACAGTTAATGTTCCTGCGCATCAGCCGGGATATTGAGGCACAACCGTCTTTAAGGGTAAGCAAACGGCCCGCACGTTACTGGTGGGCCGCGGCAGCCGCCGTGGTATTGCTCGCAGGCGCCGCCTTGCTGGCTACAAGGCAGCAGGCGCCGGTGATGCAGCAAAGTGAAACACTGGCCAGCGTGGCAGCCGGCAAAGGCAGTATAAAGAAAGTGATGTTGCCGGATAGTTCCACCGTATGGCTCAACTTCAATAGTAAGTTAACTTACGCCGCGGATGGCCGCGAGGTGTGGTTGCAGGGCGAAGGTGCTTTTGATGTAACTACCGCCGGCGCCGGGGGCATTCGTAGTACATGCGGGTGCGCTCGACGTGAAGGTACTGGGCACCAGTTTTAACATCGATGCCTACACGCCCGCGGAAAAGGTAACGGTGACGGTTGCAGGCGGAAAGGTGGCAGTAGGCAACAGCCAGCTGACACAACAGGCGCTCGTGGCCGGACAGCAGGCCATATTTGTGCCGGCAGAAAACATGGTCACGACATTAATGACCGAAGCCGGCGATGTAATGGCCTGGCGGCAGGGACAACTGGTATTTAAGCGCATGCTGTTCCGCGATATCGCTAAAAAGCTGGAGCGCCGGTATGATGCACAAATACGCTTCCAGGACAATGAGGTAGCGAATGCGCTGCTCACCGCCAGTTTCGATGAAAAACAACGCTGGCAGGTGCGATAGACATGCTGTGCGATATATATGGTTTTAAATATCAACGGGGACCGGGCAAAAATGAATACCTGGTATGGAAGGCCCGCAAAAAGTAAATGATACGGCCGGATGGCGTGAAATTGCAGGATATGAATGGACAACTCGCAGAGTGGCTGCAGGTGAGGGCCGGGTGGATGATCTGCCTGGTACTGGCTTGCTGTTGCCTGTACCTGCCGGCCAGCGCCCAGCAACCATCCACCGCTGTACTCCGTGCGTCCATGGTCGACATCCGGGTAGCGAATGAAACTTTCGATAAAGTGTTTGAACAGGTGGAAGCCGCCACGCCCTTCCGGTTTGTGTATAATCCGAATGAAGTGAGCAGCGGCGGTCGCATCACGATAAAAAAGAAACTATCAGTAGAAGCGGTGTTAGCGTTATTGCCCGCCAGCCTGCAATATGAATTGCGGGGCCGCAATATTCTCATCACCCGGAAAGAAGATATGGGTACCGGCAAACAATTGCTGGCCGGCCGTGTGACGGATTTGCAGAATAAGCCATTACCCGGCGTAACGGTGGGAATGAAAGCGGCGCAGCTTGCCGTGGTAACGGATGAAGCAGGCCGGTTCAGCCTCGAAGGCGGTGCCGGCGATACGTTGCGGTTTTCGCTGATCGGTTATTATGAACAGGAAACGCCGGTAGGCACTACTGGTTTGTTATATGTGCGGATGCAGCCCAAACAGGCTGCCCTCCGTGAAGTGGTGGTCATCGGTTATGGCACTTCCAGCAAGGAAAACCTGACCACCGCTATCGGTAACGTAAAAGGAGAAGACCTGAAAAACAGGCCGTCGAATATGAATGTGATGCAGGGACTTGCCGGCCGCGTAGCGGGTGTAAGTGTGATGATGAACTCCGGTAAACCCGGGGCAACCCGATCGTGAAGATTCGCGGTACCGGGTCTATCAACGCCTACAACGCCCCGTTGTACGTGATCGACGGCATTGTGGGCGCCGATCCGATGATCATTGACCCGAACATCGTGGCCTCGGTCGATGTGCTGAAAGATGCCGCGGCGTCCGCCATTTACGGCGCACGCGGCGCGAACGGGGTGATCGTTGTCACCACTAAAAAAGGAAAGAAAAACAGCCCGGGACTCACGTTCCGCAATACGCTCAGTGTGGGTACGCTCGCCAGGAAAATAGACCTGATGAGCGCAGAAGAATCGCTTGATATGTTCCGCCGCCAGTATACATACCTGCCCGGCCGTACCGCGCCGCATCTCGATGCGGCGAACAACTTCCCGCGCAAGCAGGAACTGTTTAATGCAGACGGATCGCCTAAGTATCATACGGATTGGCAGGACGAGGCCAGCCGTCCCGCGATATCGCACGAGCATGCCTTGTCGTTTGCCGCCGCAAAAGAGGGGATTACGTCCCTGGTGAACCTGTCTTATAATGAACAGCAGGGAATCCTGCTGAACAGTTATTCACGGCAGGTCAATGGCTTCGTGAACGTGGGCTGGGACGTGAACAACTGGCTGCATGTGCAGGCGATATTGAACAGTGGGGCCTTTAAACAGAATAACGTTGATATCAATACATTCGGCCTCAACGCCGTGCGGCAGGTATACGAATTTTTGCCCTTCCTGCCCGTGCGTTATGCGGATGGTACGTATTCCCGTAAAGAGATTATCCGGGTGCGGAAGAGTCCGAAAACCCGGTGAGGTTGATGAACGAGGTACAGTCGATCGCAGGCCGTACTTACACCATGGGCAACCTGCAGGCAACGATGCGGCTGAGCCCGCGCTTGCAGCTCACCGCTGCTGTCAGCGGACAAACGGGCGCCAGTTACAGCCTGTATTATGCCGGGCGCGACATCCGCGGGTACTCGGATGTGCAACAGGGGTAGCCACCAGGGGCACGGTAATTCCGCTTCGTGGACGTCCGAAGATTATCTCACCTGGAACGGTGACTTCGGCCGGCACAAGTTGACCGCCGTCGCAGGCGCCAGCTGGTATTACTTTGCCAGCCAGCAAACTACGGCAGGCGCAGAAGGGTTCTTTGATGACTTCTTCGCGTATAACAGCCTGCAATCCGGACTGGTGCCGCAACGGCCCGTGTCGGGTTCCGGGCGCAGTACGATGAACGCTTATTATACGCGCTTCCACTATAATTATGACAATCGCTACCTCGCCGGGTTTTCGTTCCGGATGGATGGGGCATCGCGTTTTGGTGCGCGGAACGTGTATGGATATTTTCCAAGTTTTTCCGGTGCATGGCGTATTTCCGGCGAGCCGTTTTTCCCAGACGTGCAACTGATCAACGATCTTAAGTTGCGCGGCAGTTATGGCATCGTGGGTAATGCGGATATCGCGGATTATGTAACGCGCGACCGCCTGAACAGCAGCCAGGTGGTGTTTAACGGTCAGCTCGCGCCATCGGTAACACTGGCCGCTATCGGGAATAAAAACCTGAAATGGGAAAAGGCGCACCAGCTGAATGTGGGCATTGATGCTTCATTACTCGAAGGGCGCATACAGTTCACGGGCGATGTATATAACCGGGTGACCAAAGACCTGCTGTATTATAAGTTGCTACCCGCGACCACCGGTTATGAAGGCGCCTATGATAACATTGGCGCTATCCGCAACAGGGGCGTGGAGTTATCGCTCACCGGCGGGGTAGTCCGCCACCGCGATTTTTCCTGGAACGCGTCCTTGATTTATTCGATGAACCGTTCGCAGGTGCTGTCGCTTAACGGCGATATTATGTACCCATGGGGCGGACGGATTATGGCCGGCAGGCCACTGAATGAGTTTTACGGTTACCTGCGGCTGGGTACCTGGGGCACGCATGAAGCCGCGCAGGCGGCGGTGTATGGCAAACAGCCCGGCGATGTAAAGTATGCCGATCTGAATAAGAACAATGCAAAAGATGCCAACGACCGTACCGTGTTGGGCAACGGCATGCCGAAGTTTGAAGCGGCACTGGCGCAGCGTTTTACTTATAAAGGTTTTTCACTCGGGGTAGATGTGCAGGTGATTTATGGGCATAGTCTTGCCAACCTCACCCGCCTGATCATGGAATCGGCCGCACCGGTGACCAACACTTATCGCCCGGTGAGCAATGCCTGGACGCCCGCGCATCAGCAAACCATGCAGCCGGCGCTGCGACTGCCGGCCGACGGGTTCGACAGTGAGATAGATAGTTATAACGTAGAGAAAGGCACGTTCCTGCGGCTGCGGAATGTGGCATTGGGCTACCGGCTGCCGGAAACGTTCCTGAAGCGCAACCGCTTCCAGCTGGCTACTATTACGCTGAGCGCTGAAAACTTTTTATTGTTGACAAAATACAGGGGATACGACCCGGAGGCCTCGTCGTTCGACGGCGACTTTAACCAGGGCGTGGACCTCTATCAATATCCAAAAGCAAAAACCTTATCGCTGACCTTAAACATCGCCTTTTGATCAACGTGAAAGAGATACGGTATTGGATAAGCCTGTTGCTGCTGCTCACGACCATGTCGTGCAGCAAGTTCCTGGAGGAAGCCCCTGCCGGGGCACTGGACCCGGGTAACTTCTATAAAACGCCGGAACAGGTGCAGGCGGCGGTGAACGGCACTTATGACGGGCTGGCGAGACCGTTTGAAGTGAATATAGGCGTGGCCGTTAGTCCGGTGTACGCGCTGGAGTATATGACCGGCTATAGCAGGCGGCCAAGGCCCTCGGGTGCGGAAGACGACCAGTTCCTGAAACTGCAACACCGGATCCTGCTAATTCACGGTTGCAAAACTGGTGGAATGCCACGTATTACCCGGTGGAGAATTGCAACAGTGTGATCGAAAATGTAGGTGCTACGATGGTGGTGGATGAAGTGACTAAAAAGCGCTACCTCGGTGAAGTACATTTTCTGCGTGCCTGGTATTACTTTCAGGCGGTGCGTTTGTTTGGTGATGTGCCGTTGAAACTGTTGCCGACAAAGGATTTTAATAATGTAAGGATAAAACGCTCGCCCAAAGCAGCCGTGTATGAGCAGATCGTGAAAGACCTGCTGCTGGCGGAGCAGAGCGGATTGCCATGGACTGATATTTCGGGGCGGGTGAATATGGGTGCGGTGAAAGCCCTACTGGCAAAAGTCTATATCACCATGGCAGGTTATCCTTTGCAGAAGGGGACACCCTATTACCAGCTGGCTTACGAAAAGTCGCTGGAAGTAATCGGCAACGGCTCTTTTACACTGTTTGAAGATTATGCAGGGTTACGTAATCCCGCGAATCGTAACAGCGGAGAGCATATCCTGATGTTGCAGCGGCATACAACGGCCGCACCGAGTAATATTCACGGCGCGTATCTGCCGTACCCGGTGTTGCCGGTATCCATTCAGCCCGGCTATGGTGGGGCGATGGCGCCAATGCAGGCATTTTACGACAGTTATGATCGCGCCGATGCGCGTAAACAGGAACGTGCCTTTTTTATACGCGTTACGCCCGGTACGGGCAGCCCAACGATACGATCGTTTTTCCTGCGCCTTACATCTACAAGTTCTGGGATGATGCGGCGGAAGTATCGGGCCGTTCAGGCGCTAACTTCCCGCTGTTGCGGTATGCCGATGTGCTGTTGATTTGTGCGGAAGCCCGGGCGCGGGCCGACGGTGGCAGTACCACAGATGCGGCAGCGGTTGATGCGTACTATCGTGTGCGTAAGCGCGCATTCGCAACAGCAACGCAACCAGTGGCCATTACTGCGGAACAGGTATTGAAAGAGCGTTTCTGGGAACTTTGTTTCGAGTTCCAGACCTGGTACGATATGTTGCGCACCCGGCAGGCATTGGATGTAACTACCGGCACACTGGTCAGTTTGCCGGGTTATAAAGCGCCCAATCACCTCCGTGCATTTGAAGAAGCAGATTTTCAGTTTCCATTGCCATTAGCAGAAGTTCTGAAGAACCCGGACCTGGCATTATAACAACGATATGAGATTTCGATTTGTATGGCTGGCAGTAATACTCATACTGCCGGTAAGGGCATCGTTTGCCCAGCAACATTACTTTGTGGATGGGTACCATGGTGGTATTTACGGTCATTACCCTGCCGGTTACACGCAGTTCATCGTGGATCAGCTGCAGCGTCATCCCGCGTGGAAAATAGGGTTGGAGATTGAGCCCGAGACCTGGGACACGGTGCGCCTGCGCGAACCGGCGGCCTACGAAACGTTTAAACGCCTGTTTGCCGACCAGTCGGCCAGCGGCCGCATCGAATATGTAAACCCGGCATACGGGCAGGCTTATCTTTTAATATATCCGGGGAGAGCATCATCCGGCAGCTGCATTATGGGATGAAGAAATTGCGGACGCATTTCCCGGAGATCGTGTTCGATACTTATGCTTCGGAAGAGCCCTGCTTTACCAGCGCGCTGCCGCAACTGCTGCGCTCCTTCGGGTTCAAATATGCTTCGCTTAAAAATCCTAATACCTGCTGGGGCGGATATACGCGTCCCTTTGGCGGTGAACTCGTGCAATGGCAGGGCCCCGACGGTACCCGTATACTCACCGTGCCGCGTTACGCCTCTGAAGCACTGGAACCACGTTCTACCTGGCAAACAACGGGCTGGAGTAACAATGCGGCTTACATCAATTCCGCATTGGCGGCTGGTATTACCAACCCGGTGGGCATGTGCCTGCAGGATGCCGGCTGGCGTAATGGTCCCTGGTTGCAGGACAAGGCCCGGTACGTTACCTGGCGCGATTACATCGGCCGCATCGCCGATCCCGCGAAAGCTACGGTATGGCCGCTTTCGCAGGAAGATATCCAGGTGAGCCTGGTGTGGGGTGCCCGGTATTGCAGCGCATTGCACAACAGGTACGGCAGGCGGAAAATAATTTAGTAGCTGCTGAGAAATACGCCACCATGCGATACCTGTTAGATGGAACCCCATGGCCGCAACAGGCGTTGGAGGTGGCCTGGAGCAACCTGTTGCTCGCCCAGCATCACGACAGCTGGATCGTGCCGTACAACCGCGTGCGGAAGCGCGCTACCTGGGCAGACCAGGTGCGGGCGTGGACGGGCGTTGCGAATGAGGTGTCGGACAGTTTGTTCGATGATACACGCTCCGCGCAGCCTTATTTGCGGGTGGTGAATACTACCGCGGCGCCTCGTAGAGAATGGGTGCGTGTGCCGTTCCCGGTCAGCCCGCAGTTGCGTATCACGGATGCTGATGGCACCCCTGCACTGCTTTCGCGGCAGGGCGATAGTACCCTCTGGTGGCTTGCGCAAACACCCGCCATGGGCTTCAGTACTTACCGGCTCCAAGTGGGTAATGCCCCTGCATCGGCGGATCATCAGCACCGGGTATTGGTGAATGGCCGCCACCAGTTTCGTACAGACTTATACGAACTGGAAATAGATCCTGCACGCGGTGGTGTGATCACCAGCCTGAAGCTGCTGCAACAGGGCGGGCGGCAATTGGTAGACACAGCGGATACACGCGGCTTTAATGAGTTGCGCGGATACGATTACGATGCCGCCGCCTGGCGTTCCAGCATGGATACCGCGGCTGTGGTAACAATTACGTCGCAGGGTAGTAACCGCAGCTGTGTGGAGATTAAAGGAACGTTCGCAGGCCATCCATTTACACAACAAATCACCTTAGCCAACGGTGAACGGCGTATAGATATGCAGGTGCGGATCGACTGGCAGGGGCAACCCTCGCTTGGCGCTTACTCACAGCAAACAGGATATGTAGTGGAAGATCCGCGAAAGGCTTTTTACAACGATAGCTGTAAACTGCAACTGTTGTTCCCGGTGCAGCTCAAGGGACAGCGTATCACGAAAGATGCGCCGTTCGATGTAACGGAAAGCCGCCTGTCGAACACATTTTTCTCCCGCTGGGACAGCATCAGGAATAACATCATCCTGCATTGGATAGATATAACCGATGCCGGTAATAACGCCGGCATGACCATCTTCAGCGACCATACAAGCAGTTACGTGCATGGCGAAAATTATCCGCCGGGGCTTACGCTGCAGTATGCAGGCCGCGCTTTGTGGGGCATGCAATACGGGGTAGATGGGCCTACTGTGATGCAGTACGCCATCCTGCCGCATGCCGGCAACTGGCAGCAGGCAGGTATCAGCAGGGAAGAAGCGCGCTGGAGTGAACCGTTGAAAGTAGTGAGGGCCAGTGCGCCGGCTGCGCATAGTTTCTTCTTATTACAGCGCCAGGGCTGGCAGGTAACCGCCATGATGATGGATGGTACGGATGTACTGATCCGGTTATACAACGCCGCGGGTGGGCATCGTGAGCAAACCTTGCAATGGAATGGCGCGGTGCAGGCCGCTATGATCGAGGAGCTCGACGGGCAACGGCAGCAGGCACTGAAATGTATTCGGCGAAAAGGAATGACAAATATCCGCTTCTCCGCGCCGCCATTTGGCGTACGCACGTTGCGGCTTAAAAACGTACAGGTAAACTCTTAAATACCACGACATGAAAAAATGGATCTATTCCTTGGGACTTTGCGCTGCCGCCCTGCATACGCAGGCGCAGGTAAAGCCTTTCCAGCAAAATGACCGCGTTGTTTTCGTTGGTAACAGTATTACAGAGGCCGGCGCTTATGTGTCTTATGTATATCTCTATTACATGACCCATTTTCCCGGCCGCCGGCTCGTGATCATGAACGGCGGTGTTGGCGGCGACAGGTCCGCGGATATTTACCGCCGTCTTGAATATGATATTCTTGCTAAAAAGCCCAGCGTCATGGTGCTCACTTTTGGCATGAACGATACGGGGTATTTTGAGTTTAACGAAGACAATGCCGCCGAAAAGGCCAGGCAGCGCATCGCCGCTTCCGAAAAGAGTTATAAACAGATAGAATCGCGGCTGCTGCAATTACCCTCCCTGCGGAAAATACTGATGTCGTCGCCGCCATATGATGAAACGGCGAAGATCGGTGGAGCGGTGTTTAAGGGTAAACAGGCGGCGATTGAAGAAGTAGCGAAGTTTCAACAGGCCGCGGCCCAACGGAATGCCGGGAGTTTGTGGACCTGTTCCGGCCCATGACTGCTTTAAATCTCCGGTTGCAACAAAAGGATTCGGCCTTTACATTGATCGGCAGCGATCGTGTGCATCCCGGTAATGCGGGACACCGGTGATGGCGGCGGAATTCCTGAAAGCACAGGGGCTTTCCGGCAAACCGGTAGCTGTAGTAGATATTGATGCGGCGGGCAAAAAACTGCGCAGCCAGGAAAATTGCAGCGTGCAACAATTACAGGTGACCCCGGGCGCTATCCGTTTACAATACCTCGCGCAATCACTGCCCTTCCCGGTAGATACGGTGGCGCGCATCTGGGGCAACCCGCAGCGGCAGGCGGATGCATTGCAATGGATCCCTTTTACCGAAGAGTTTAATCGGGAGGTATTACGCGTGTCGGGTTTGCAGGGCAACTACGCATTAAAGATCGACGGGCGGCAGATAGGGGTGTGGCCGGCGGCTGCATGGCAACAGGGGATCAACCTGGCGTTGCTGGAAACACCGCAGCGGAACCAGGCCATGTCGGTGATGCAGCTCAATTTGCGCAGGGCGGAAGTGGAAGCCCGTTTACGCCGTTACTTCTGGATACAGGGCAACTACTTTGATAAGAAACAAATGCGGCAGCAGGATAATGCAGCGGCGCTCGACAGTGTACGGCAGGCAGCCAAAACAGATGGTATGCTCCGCTATCATGAAGAAAATTATGAAACGGCGATGTACAAGGAATTGCGGGATGTCTGGCAGCAGGAAATCAATACGATTACTGATTTGATTTATAAAGTGAACAAACCGGTTACACACAAACTGGAGATCGTAAAAATATAGCACGTGAAATATCTACCCTTGATAACCATGGCGGCGGTCCTGCAACAAGCACCGGCCACCGCGCAGGAGCCTGCGGCATATGTAAACCCGTTTATCGGCGCCAGCACCAGCGAAGGTGCGGCCGGTATTTACCACGGACTCGGTAAAACATTTCCGGGCGCCGCCACACCGTTCGGCATGGTGCAACTGAGCCCGAATACCGTTACCGGCGGCGATAACGGTTCCGGTTACAGTTACGAACACACCAGCATCGAAGGCTTTGCTTTTACGCAAATGAGTGGTATCGGTTGGTATGGAGACCTGGGCAACTTCCTGGTAATGCCGGCTGCGGGCCTGCAAACCAGTGCCGGGCAGGCAGACCATCCGGAAACCGGCTATCGTTCCGCCTATGATAAGGCATCCGAAAAGGCCAGTGCTGGTTATTACCGGGTAAGGCTGACAGAAAATAATATACTGGCGGAAATGACGGCCGCCCCGCATAGCGGCATCATGCGGTTTACGTTCCCGGCTCACCAGCAATCACGCATACAGGTAGATCTCGCCCGCAGGGTGGGTGGTACGTCCACCTGGCAGGAAGTGAAGGTAATCGACGATCATACAATCGCCGGTTATATGAAATGTACTCCCGATGGTGGCGGCTGGGGCAACGGCGATGGCAAGGCCGATTACATGGTTTTTTTCTACGCGCAGTTCAGCAAACCGTTTACCAGTCATGGTGTATGGAGTGCCGATATTCCCGACGACTGGAAACGGCAGCGCGAAGAGGTGCAGCATGAAAGGTACCAGGCCCGCGTAGCCGCTGCTGCCATAACACCCGGTGTAAAGGAAAAGGCAGGCAAACATCTTGGTTTTTATACGGACTTCGCTACTACGGAGGGCGAAGTGGTGATGTTGAAAGCAGGTATTTCCTTTGTCAGT
The DNA here is from genome assembly GCF_023156195.1 of Chitinophaga sedimenti. Taxonomy (GTDB): domain Bacteria; phylum Bacteroidota; class Bacteroidia; order Chitinophagales; family Chitinophagaceae; genus Chitinophaga; species Chitinophaga sedimenti. The sequence goes on along the minus strand of NZ_JAKUKA010000001.1, from coordinate 2,340,922 downwards.
ATCGACGGCGCGAAAGCCAACCTGGAGAAGGAAATTAGTGACTGGTCGTTCGACCGGGTGAAGGCGCAGGCATTTCATTCCTGGAACACGGCATTGGCTAAAGCCACCATTGAAGGCGGTTTAGAAGAAGAAAAGACGGTATTCTATACCGCCTTGTATCATACCATGATTGATCCGCGCCAGTTCTCGGACGTGGACGGCCGTTATATTGGCGGTGATGGAAAGGTGCACCAGGCGGCCGGTTTCAATAAGCGCACGATTTTTAGCGGCTGGGATGTATTTCGCAGCCAGATGCCTTTACAAACGATTATTAACCCGGGTGTGGTGAACGACATGATTAATTCGCTCGTGACGCTGGCCGATGAAAGCGGCCGCCGGTACCGGAACGCTGGGAACTGCTGAATGCCTACAGCGGTTGCATGATCGGTAATCCCGCCGTGTCGGTGATCGCCGACGCCTACGCCAAAGGCATTCGCCGTTTTGATGTGCCCGGGGCTTATGCCTATGCTAAAAACACCGTGGAGCAATTCGGGAACGGCGATAAGGGGTATACACCGGGCGGACTCAGTGTGTCATTAACCCTTGAGTATGCGTACTTCGACTGGTGTATGGCGCAGCTGGCGACAGCACTCGGCCATACAAACGACTCAAAACGATACACGGCCCGCAGTTCCAATTACCGTAAGGTATTTGATGCGGAAAAAGGCTGGTTCCGGCCGCGCGGCGACGACGGCGCCTGGCTTCCCTGGCCGGCAGAAGGCCGCATGAAGCAGGGGTACGGAACAATTGAGAGCAGCCCTTATCAGCAGGGCTGGTTTGTGCCGCATGATGTGCCGGGCATGACCACCCTGATGGGCGGGCAGCAGAAAGTATTGCAGGAGCTTACTACTTTCTTTGATAAAACGCCGGAGCATATGATGTGGAATGATTATTACAACCACGCCAATGAACCGGTGCACCACGTGCCTTTCCTGTTTAACCGCCTGGGGCTCCCTGGCTGACCCAGCGCTACACCCGTGAAATTTGTGCCCGCGCCTACCGCAATGCGGTGGAGGGGTTAGTGGGGAATGAAGACGTGGGGCAGATGTCGGCCTGGTATGTACTGGCGGCCAGCGGACTGCACCCGGTGTGCCCGGGCAGCACCCGGTACGAAATTACCAGCCCGGTATTTAACAGCATCCGCTTTCAACTGGATACGGCTTATGCCGCTGGCGCCCGGTTCACGGTGAAGACCCGGAACAACAGTGCACGTAACGTGTATATCCAGCGGGCCTGGCTGAACGGCAAACCTTATACCCACAGCTATATTGACCATTCCAGCATCGCCGCCGGCGGCACGCTGGAGCTGGAAATGGGGGCTACTCCCAACAAACAATGGGGAAAGTGATAAATATTTACAAGGAGAGTGGCGGTAGTCATTTTCACAGGTGTCATTTTTCATAGAGATCAAATATGCAGAAGTGCCAGCCGCATGAGGGCGGCTGTTACTTTCCTGCATGAACAGTACATTTTATCACCAAAGCGGAACAATTCACCACGTTAATGATATGAAAATCAGAACCACGTTCGCTATACCTGTATACCTGTGCGTTGGCGTACTGCTGATGCAGGCCTGCGGCAAAAAAGTTTCCTGGACGAAACGGAAACAACCAACCTGAACGAACAAACGGTGTTTGCGGACAGTGCCCGCACCGTGGGTTTCCTCACCCAGATTTACAATGACATCGGTTTTGCCGAAAGTGCCACCCGTTTCGGGAATGGCGGCCTGGATGCAGCCTGTGATGAGGCGGAGGCGCAGAAGGCGGCGTTTATTACCACTTCCGTGCAGTTCGCAACGGGTACGGTCAATCCGGCCATTATCAGCGCGGACGCATGGAATACCTCCTATGCCAATATCCGCCGCGTAAACCTGTTGCTGAAACATCTTCCCACGTCACCTATTCCCAATCATATACGCACGGTAATGGCGGGGAGGCCAGGTTTCTGAGGGCATGGTATTACGCGGTGTTGCTGAAACACTATGGCGGCATTCCGCTGGTGGGCGATACGGTGTTTTCACTGACAGATAAGATACCCGGCACCCGCAATACGTACGCGGAGTGCGTACAATATATCACCTCCGAATGTGATGCGGTGGCGGCCACGCTGCCGTTTACGCGTTTGAGGGAAGATTATGGCCGGGCAAGCGGCGGCGCCGCGTTGGCCCTTAAGGCCCGCGTGTTATTGTTTGCGGCCAGTCCGCAGTTCAACGGTGGTAATATCGAACCCGGCAATCCGGTTACGGGCTACACCGATTTTTCGGCCGACCGCTGGAAGCTGGCCAGGGACGCAGCAGCGGCGGTAATGACCACGCAGGCGTATGCGTTGTATGAAGATAACGCTACCGCCCGCGGTTATGGATTTTATAAGGTGTTTACCCTGCGGGTGAACAGCGAATATATTTTAGCCCGCATGCAGGGCCGCAATATCGAACTGGAAAAAGCCTGGCAACCGCCTTCGCGTAATGGCGCGGTAGGAGCCTTTCCTTACCAGGAATTTGTAGACGCTTTTGGCATGGCGAATGGCCTGCCCATCACGGATCCGGCGTCGGGATATAATGCTGCGCAGCCCTATACCAACCGCGATCCGCGTCTGGCACATTCGGTAATCCGCGATCAGTCGTTGCTGATCCAGAATAATGGCCTGCAGCAGGCGGTAAATATTTACCTCGGTCCGGATGGCCGCGGTGTAAGCCAGGACGCTGTTCGCGCCGGTACTCCTACGGGTTACTACACCCGCAAAATGCTGGACGATAACATCTCTGCCAATAATATCCATGGTTCCGATCGTTGTTTTCCTTTGATGCGCTACGCCGAAGTATTACTCAATTATGCGGAAGCCGCCAACGAATTCGACGGGCCGGTGAAGGAAGTGTATGATGCAGTTGCGTTGGTGAGAAAGCGCGCTGGTCTTATGCCGTATGAGCTGCCTGCCAACTTAACGCAAACGCAGATGAGGGCGGCCATCCAGGCGGAAAGAAGAGTGGAACTGGGCTTTGAAGGCCACCGCTTCTGGGATGTACGCCGCTGGAAAATAGCAGCGGAAACTGAAAACAAACAGATGACCGGTATGGAAGTACGCCGCAATGGAGCGAATGTAACGTATACGATTTTCCCTGTACGAAAACACAACTTCCGCCCGGCCATGTATTTATGGGCTATTCCGCAGAGCGAAACTGCCAAATCTCCTGAACTCAAACAAAATCCTTCCTGGTAAATCAGCACGTTATGATCTTCTCTTTAACAAGAACCGTTATTCTGGGCGCCCTGCTTACGTTATTGTTTTGCGGCTGCACGCAGCAGGACATGCTCGTGGAGGAACCGGTGAAAGACATTGCCGGCGCCTGGCGTATAACCAAAGCGGTGCGCAATGGTATCGACATCACTACGTATACCGACTTTTCACAGTTCCGGCTTCACTTTGATGCTAATAAGCAATATACGATAGAGCATCCCATGCCCTTCGTGGTGACTAAAAACGGCGCCTACGAACTGAACGATCCAAAGTACCCGTTCCACATCCGTTTCAGTGAAAATGGATCGGCGCAGCCTTTACGCAGCAGCTTTACGTACCCGGTGGTGAATGGCAAACGTAACCTGGTGTTCACGTTCAGTCCCGGTTGCACCGCTAACACCTATGTGTACACGCTGGAAAAAGTAAATCCCTAACCGCACAACCGCATTACGTTATGAAAAAATATACTTACGCTTTATTCCTGTTCTTGGCGCTGCTGGCCGGTTGTGTATTCCTGGAGGGAGTAGACGAGCCCACCGGCGCACAGGCAGGTACAGATATTACTTTCACCATGCACACGCGCATCGATGTGGCAGATGGCGGCCGTTCTAATGTGCGGCTCATTATCGGTTTCCTCGCGCCGCGCGGCTGGGAAGCCACGGCTAATTCTACCGTAACATTCACGACCACTTCTTTCGGTAGTGGTAAAATGGTGCCGGTACCGGCTTCGGTAATCGGCGATAAAGGCCAGCCCTGGCCTGCTGCGCTGAAAGCCCGTTTCGGCATGGGCGGCAACTACCGGCCCGACGAACTCGAGTGGGTGGTGTTCTGGACCGAACAAACTTATAATGTAGCCCAGGGCGTAAAGCAAAATATAGATGTGAAGATCGTGACCAAAGCAGGCGCCGATCCTACCCGCTTTAAGACAGGCTATTTCCTGGGCACCAGCAGCGAAGGCCTCAGTGATGTATTCGGCACCAACAATGTATACAAGTGCCAGTTCAAAAGCTGTTTTGAAGTGGGCGGAACAGGCGACGTAATCGACTTCTGCAACCCGCAGATCGGTGCAGTTACGCCCGGTCTGGCTACCGATAATGACCTGATTACCCTCAGCTTTGATCCGCAGGTGGTGCAAACACCCCTGAATGCGGTAGCGGACATTTATTGCTGCGCCAAAGCGTATACTGCCGACGGACAGGTGCTCGAAACCTGCGTACAAACGCCGGCTTCGCAGTTGCGGCCTTATACCGGCAACCGCTCGGCGCTTACCATCTGGCCCAGGGCTTTCTTTAACGTACCGGATGGTAAAACGCTCACTAAAATAGAGTACTTCTTTACAGACGCCACCGGCAACATCCGTGTAGGGTACGGCAATACCGCCAGTCCGTTCGTGTTTACTTTCAAATGCCAGTAATTCCCTGTTCTTAAAACTGATACGATGTTTAACAACTACATCAAACGATATTTTTCTACCTGGTGGTTGGTTTGCCGGCAACTGCCGCCCTGCCCGCAAGCGCCCAGCAACAGGGCGGTTTGCAGGGGAGGGTAAGCGACCAATACGGTCAGCCTGTCGCCGGCGCGCAGGTGTATGTAAAGGGGCAGCGCGATACCAGCCGTTCAGACGCTACCGGCAGTTTCCAATTACCTGCCACTACCGGCGCCGTGATGATTGCGGCAACTGGTTACCAGACTTTGGAGCAGGTGATTGATCCTAAAAGGCCGCTGAACATTCGCCTGGAGGATGTGTTTATTCCCGCACCGGCAACGATTCCCGTGTTGTATGGACAGGCAGCGCCTAAAAGCATTACCGGCGCCATTGGCACCGTTTATTCGGGCCAATTATCAACTACCCCGGCACTTTATACGCTTACGCGTTACCGGGCCGCCTGGCGGGGTTGTATACGCAGCAGTACAGCGGCTTTCGCATGCCGGCTACTGCGGATAATTTTGACGTAGACATCTTCGTGGGTAATATTCCCAAGCCGGGCGCCCGCGAGAGCAGCGATAATACAGAGATCGGGCTGAGCCTGCGTGGCCAAACGCCGGTCGTGATCGTGGACGGTGTGCAGCGCGAAGTGTTTTCGATCGACCCGGAGAATATTGAATCGATTTCGGTACTGAAGGATGCCATGTCGACCATTTTACTCGGCCAGCGCAGCTCACGCGGCGTATTGCTGGTCACCACCAAACGTGCCCGTGCCGGCAAACCGCGCCTTTCGCTGACTGCACAAACAGGTGTGCAGGAGTCGCTGAAAATGCCGAAGCCGTTGCCCTCCTGGCAATATGCCTACCTGCTGAACGAAGCGCTGATGAACGACGGTAAAGAACCCCTGTATAAGGAGGCCGACTTCGACGCTTATCGCAATAACAGCAGTCCCTACACGCACCCAAATGTAAACTGGTACGATGAAATACTGCGCAGCAATGCACCGCTGTCCCGCTATAACCTGAACATCAACGGTGGCGGCAATGTAGCGCGTTACTCGGTATCGCTGAATTATACAGATCAACAGGGAATGTTCCGTTCCTCACCCGGCGCGAACTATAATACCAATGCGCGGCTGAAACGTTACCTCGTGAATGCCGACCTGGACGTGGACGTAACCGAAAACTTTGGCGTAGGCCTGCAGTTATTCGGCCGCCTGCAGGAAGGTACGCAGCCCGGCGCGGGGATGTCGGGCATCTTAAACACCCTGCTGGCGCTTCCCAATAATGCTTACCCGGTACGTAACCTGAATGGCAGCTGGGCAGGCACTTCCAATCTCGATAATAACCTGTTGTCGCAGGCGATTAACAGCGGTTATATACAGGATAACTCGAAAGACGTAATGGCAAATATCAGCCTGCGTTACAACCTGGGCGACTGGATAAAAGGATTGTCGCTCCGCGGTGCGGGTAATATTGCGATACAGTCGGCTAATGCGATTGATCGCAGCAAACAGGAACTGGTGTACCGCATGGTGGTAACACAGGGTGATACCCTGTACGGCAGGGCTGGAAAGGCGATATCGCAGCGTAATAGCTTTATTTCCGTCTTCAATGCGCAATATCTCTTCGGGCAGGTATCGCTGAACTACGACCGCCAGTTCGGTGATCATGGTGTAACAGCGATGTTGCTGGCCGATCAGCGCCAAACATTGTTTAACTACGATTTGCCCGGCCGCTCGACTAATATTTCCGGCAAGGCGTCGTACAACTATGGCGGCCGTTACTTCGTCGATGGTGCTTTAAACAGGAGCGGGTTTAATCGCTACCGGCCCGATCGCCAGTGGGGTACCTTCTTTGCCATTGGGGCAGGCTGGGATATCGCTGCCGAGCAGTTTATGCGTGGCGCCGGCAACTGGCTGCAACAGCTGAAGCTGCGGGGTACTTACGGGCATACCGGTAATGGTATTGATAATTCGGGGTACTATATCTGGCGACAGGGCTTCAGCGAGAATAACGGTGTAGGCGGGGGAATATATGAACAGGGAACGGTACGTTCACCGGCATCCGGCTTCCGGGAAAATGCCTTAGCGAACCCTAATATCTCCTGGGAAAATGCCCGCAAACTGGATGCAGGTGTAGATGCGGCTTTCTTCAACGGCCGCCTGCAAGTAACAGCTGATTACTACCACGATCGTTATGAAGACCTGTTACAGGTAAGGGGCAAAAGCATCGCACTGGTTGGGGCGGGCTATCCTGCCGAAAACATCGGTACCAATCTTTATGAGGGTGGTGAGCTAACGCTGACGTACCAGGGCCGCATCAACGCTTTTAATTACTTCATCACTGCCAATGGTAGCGTGGAACAAACGAAAGTGATATACATGGATGAGCAGCGCCGCGATTATGCATGGAATAAGCGTACCGGTCAGCCGGTAGGTATGCCGTTCGGTTACGTAGCCGATGGTTTTTTCCAGTCGGCCGAAGAAGCGAGGGGCAGTGCAGTGATTGCCGGTTACAAACCTTTGCCCGGTGATATCCGTTACAAAGACCTCAATGGCGATGGCGTGATCGACCAGTTTGATGAAGCGCCTATCGGCACGCATAAACCACGCATCTATTACGGTGTTACGGTCGGCTTTTCCTGGAAGGGACTGGAGGCCAGCGTGCTGTTGCAAGGTGTGGAAAACAGGACAAACTATGTAGCCAACTTTGCCAGAAGCCGGTTTTCAGTTCGCGAATTTTACGTACGGCCAGGCCTATGAGCAGATCACCGGCCGCTGGACGCCTGAAACCGCTAATACCGCTACCTATCCGCGCCTGACCGCCGACGCCAACTATAACTATAATAAAGTGGCATCTTCTTTCTGGATGCGCGACGGCAGTTACTTCCGGGTGAAGAACCTGCATGTGGCGTATAATCTTCCTTACACCTGGATGCAACGCCTGCACCTCGGCAGCGTAAAAGTATTTGCGAATGCGCAAAACCTGTTCACGCATGCTGCGTACGACTTCGTGGACCCGGAAGTAGGTGTGGGGGCATATCCCATTCAGCGCGTAGTTAACATGGGCATCAACCTGAAATTTTAGTCAGCCTTTAAATACTATAACATGAAGAAACTTGGCATATGGATATTACTGGCTGGCGGACTGGCAACTGCCTGCAACAAAGATTATGAGAAAGTGCCTTTGGAAGAAGTGACGATTGAATATGTGTTTGACCGGGATGATTCCCTGGGTACTTACGCCAATAAATTCCTGAACAGCATTTATGCAACGCTTCCCACCGGTTATAACCGTGTGGGCGGCGATTTACTCGATGCAGCATCGGACGATGCGGTATCGGGCCTTACGGGCACTTCCGTAGCCGGACAGCTGGCCACCGGCGCTTATACATCGGCCGCTACGATTGCCGAGGAAACACCCTGGAATAACGCGTATGCAGCCATCCGGGCCGCCAGCCTGTTCGTGTCTAACATTGATGTGTCGCCGGTAAAGGAAAAGCTGGAGAACGGCAAATCGGTTCGTTATGCCTGGAAAGCGGAAGCGCGCTTCATTCGCGCCCTCTTCTATTTTGAGTTATTGAAACGTTATGGGGGCATTCCACTAATGGGCGATACCGTGCGGGCATTAGGAGAGAACGTACAGGTGCCGCGGGGCAGCTTTGAAGCCTGTGTGAACTACATTGTAGCGGAATGTGAGGCCATTAAAGACAGCTTGCGCACCAACCCGGTAACAGCGCCGGAGCTGCACAGTCACCGCGCGACACGCGGCGCCGCACAGGCACTCAAAGCCCGGGTGTTGTTGTATGCCGCCAGTCCCCTCTTTAACGGGCAGAACATCGACCCCACCAATAACCTGACCGGTTACACGAACTATGATAAAAATCGTTGGAAACTGGCCGCCGATGCAGCCAGGGAATTGATCAGTGAAGGCAGGTTTGCGCTGGTACCGAATTTTAAGAATGTATTCATTACCCAGAACAATGGCGAGGTTATTTTCTTCCGGCAGGGTAATAACAATACCGATATTGAAACGAATAACAGCCCGGTAGGATTACCGGTAATTTCCCGTGGCCGTACCAACCCGACACAGGAACTGGTCGATGCATTTCCCATGGCGAACGGGCTGCCGATTACCGATCCTAACTCCGGTTATAGCGCTACCAACCCGTATGCTGGCAGGGATCCGCGTTTTACGGCCAGCATTTTTTACAATGGTGCACGCTGGCTGAATACCGATATTCAGGCGTATGAAGGTGGCGCGAGTAAACCGGGCGGGGTGGAACCGGGCAGTAAAACATCGTATTACATGCGCAAGTTCATGGGCAATTTTGAGAACGCCTCGCAATATGCGAATACGAGCCACGACTGGATCATCCTGCGTTATGCGGAAGTGCTGCTCAACTTCGCGGAAGCGGAGAATGAATACCGTGGCGCTACCGCGGAAGTTTACCAGGTGCTCCGCGATCTGCGCGCCCGTGCCGGAATTACGGCAGGTACGGATGGTAGTTATGGTCTCAAAGCTAATATGACGACCGACGAAATGCGGGAAGTGATCCGTACGGAGCGGCGCATAGAATTGGCATTCGAAGAGCACCGTTACTGGGATATCCGCCGCTGGAAAATAGCACAGTCGGTATTTGCGAAGCCGCTTACCGGTATGAGCATCCTGCTGGACGGTAACGGGTTTACCTACACGCGCGTGCCGCTAACGCGGTCGGTGTTTACGGCGCCTAAAATGTACCTGTATCCCATTCCATACGGCGAGGTCGTGAAAAATGATCACATGCGCCAGAATCCCGGATGGTAACCTTAACGTATGACAATATCAACACCTTTTGATATGAAACAATTTTTATTATTTGTATTACTGCTGGCGGGTATCCCCGCGGCATTGCACGCACAGCAGCCCACCATCAGCGGTACCGTGAAAGACATCAACGGTGCGCTTCCCGGCGCTTCGGTGGTAGAAAAGGGGCAGCCTGCAAATGGGGTGATTGCCGATCCCAGCGGCCGTTTTAAATTAACGCTGAAGGGCAGTAGCCATACCATCATCGTCAAACTGATCGGCTTTACGGCGCAGGAACTGGACGTGGCCGGAAAATCCAGCGTGGATATCGTATTGCAGCCTTCTTCGCAGGGACTGGATGAAGTGGTGGTGGTAGGATTTAACGCCACCAAACGTATTACCAACACCGGCGCCGTGAGTGCGGTGAGTGGCGCTGAAATCCGGAATGTGCCTACCGCCAACGTACAGAATGCGCTGATGGGCAAGCTGCCCGGATTCGTGTCGCAGCAGCGTTCCGGTCAGCCGGGCAGGGATGCGTCCGACTTTTTATACGTGGTGTGAGTTCGTTGAATTCCGCCGGTAACCGTCCGCTGATCATCGTAGACGATATCGAGTATTCCTACGACCAGCTGCAGCAAATCAACGTAAACGAAATTGAAAGCATATCTATCCTGAAAGACGCGTCCACCACCGCCATCTACGGCATTAAAGGCGCCAACGGTGTGCTGGTGGTGACCACCCGCCGCGGCAAAAGTGGCAGGCCACAGGTGAACGTGCGCGTAGAGTCCGGGCAGCAATCGCCGGTGCGCACCCCGAAGTTCCTCGACGCGTACGAAACCGCGCTGCTTGTCAACGAGGCCTACCGCAACGACGGTCTGCAACCGCAGTTCACTGACGAGGACCTGCGGCTTTTCAAAGACGGGAGCGACCCGTACGGGCATCCGGACGTGAACTGGTACGATGCAGTATTCAAAAAGCATGCTTACCAGACGAATACTAACGTAGATGTATCGGGTGGTACCGATGCCGTGAAATACTTTATGTCCGGCGGTTTCCTGTCGCAGAACGGGTTAGTGAAGGATTTTTCCGATCCCAGGAACGAGGTGAATACGAACTACTTTTTCCGCCGGTATAATTTCCGTTCCAATCTCGATATGCGCGTGTCCAAAAGCCTCACGCTGCGCCTCGATGTGACCACGCGTTTTGGTAACATTAACCAGCCGCGGTCGGCCAACGTAGTGTCCGAAGTATACAACTTTGAGAAGATACATCCGTATTCGGCGCCGTTTATCAACCCGGACGGCTCTTACTCTTTTGCGCGGGATACAAAGGATGCACTGCCTACTATCAATGCTAGACTGGCCAATGGTGGCTACAGCCGCAGCAACCGCGCCGATTTTAACGTGTTGTTCGGTGGTACGCAGGACCTGTCGTTCCTCACCAAAGGCCTTACCCTCACCGGGCGCGTGGCTTATGCGGGTATCGAACAATATTCGCGTAACCTGTTCCGTCCCGAGGAACCGCCTTCCTTTTACTACAACCCGGCAGATGGCTCGTACCTGCTGGACCCACGTGGTAACTACCGTTTGCAGGCCTACCGGGTAACCGGCAACACCGACCTGTATAGCCGTAATGTGAATATACAGGCGTTCCTCAGTTACGATCGCGCATTTGGCGATCATAACCTGAATGGGTTGTTATTGTTCAACAGGCAGAGTTATTCTTTTAAGTCGGACATCCCGGCTAACTTCCGCGGGTTCTCTTTTAAGGCGGGATATAACTATCAGCAAAAATACCTGCTCGACTTCAACGGTGCTTACAACGGCTCCGACAGGTTCCAGGCCGATAAGCGTAATGGTTTCTTCCCTGCTGTGGGGGTAGGTTGGGCAATTTCGCAGGAGCCTTTCCTGAAAGAATCATCTTATATCAAACTATTAAAATTAAGAGCATCGTACGGCGTGGTGGGCTCCGATGTAACAGATGCGAATCGGTACCTGTTCCGCCAGGAATACTTCGAAGGCAGCGGCTATTCTTTTGGCGAAAACCATACGCAGACAGGTTCTATCATAGAAGGCGACCTGGGTACGCCTAATGTAACCTGGGAAAAGGCGCGCAAGTTCGATGTGGGGCTGGATGTAAACCTGTATAACGATAAGCTGTCGTTCACGGTCGATTACTTCCATGATGTGCGTTTCGATCAGCTGGTGCGCAAAGGTTCGGTACCTACGATGATTGGTATTGGATATAGTCCTACCAACGTGGCTAAAACGAGCAACAAGGGCTTTGACGGGCAGATCAACTACCGCGGCAGCGTGCGCCGCCTGAACTTTAACGCGGGACTGGTATTCCAGCACTTCAAGAATAAAGTACTGTTCCGTGATGAAGCACAGCCGGCCTATCCCTGGTTGCGTGAAACCGGCCGGCCTATCGACCAACCTTTTGGATATACTTTCATAGGCTACTACACGCCTGAAGATGTAGCGAAGATACAGGCAAATGCGCATGATAAACCGGCCACGCCGCTGAGCGAATATCCTATCCAGGCGGGTGACCTTAAGTACCGCGACATCAATGGCGATGGTATTATTGATAATAGTGACCGCGGTCCCATTGGTAAGCCGAATCTTGCCAATACGGTATTGGGCCTTACGCTCGGCGCCAACTATAAAGGCTTCAGCGCCAACCTGCTTTTCCAGGGATCGTTTGGCTACAGCTTCAGCGTAATCGGAACGGGGATTGAAACCTTCCAGAGCCAGTTCCAGCCGATACACCAGGAACGCTGGACGCCGGAGAACGCGGCTAATGCACAGTTTCCGAGGCTTACGAGCAATCCCACGACGGTTAACAGCGCCCGCACCTATATGTCTGATTTCTGGTTGATAGATGCGCGGTACGTGCGCTTAAAAACCGTAGACCTGGGTTACCAGCTGCCGAGCAACTGGCTGCCGCAACGCATCAACAATGCACGCTTATACCTGAGCGCCTATAACTTATTTACCTGGACGAACTACGATAAGTACCAGCAGGACCCTGAAGTGTCGAGCAACAGCGCCGGTGATGCATACATCAACCAGCGGGTGCTTAACCTCGGTATCCAGATTGGATTTAAATAATGGCTTATGAACAGCATGATTACTGTAATATTTGCGGCACTGCTGCTGAGCGCCTGTAGCGATGATCCGCTGGAAGGCCACCAGAGCCGGGAGCGGGCCATCTTATCGTTCCGCCTGCCGGAAGGACAACTGGGGAAGATACCCTTACGGCCAACGCAGATTCCGGCACCGTTACCATCTGGGCCGACAATGACCGGACCTCAGCGCCATCAGTCCAAAAGTAATGGTCTCAAAAGGCGCGAAGGTATTGCCGGCGCCGGGTGTTAAGGTGGACTTTGCAGCTAATGGCGGGCGGTATACTTACACCGTTACGTCCGAGTCGGGCCTCGCTAAAAACTGGTACGTACGGATTTTACAGAAAGGTCCCCAACAGGAGGGGCCACGGCTGCAAATGCTCGCCAATAACGGCCAGTGGGATCCGCGCGTTACCGTGTACAGCGACCTGGATTATAACCAATACCTCACCCGTTACCAGCACTGGAACGGCGGCGACGGTTGTTACTCCGTAGAATTGCCAGACGGCCGGCTTTTCTGGTCGTTTCAGGACAGCTTTTTCGGACAGGTTAGTGCCGATCGTAATCGCACGAATAATGTGATGTTGCGGAACGCGGCGAACGTGCAGCTGAATAAATCGCTGCAAAGTTTTGTACAACTGAACCCGGGTAGTGGCAATCAAAGCCAGACCTGGATCAAATACGGCAATGCGGCGGAGGACGAGGACTGGTACTGGCCGGGCGCTGCGCAGGTACACAACGGTGAACTCGGGTGTTGTTAAGTCACGTTCGTAAAACGGGCGCCGGTACCGGGACTTTGTACACGTGAGCACCGATCTGGCCATTTATGAATTGCCTTCGTTACAGCTGAAAACCCTGATCAAGGATAAAGACCTGCTGGCTAACTATAGTGCGGGACTTATGAAAGGCAACGACGGCTATACCTACCTGTACGCGACGGAAGGCGGCTTCCTGACTTCTTACATGTATGTGGCCCGCGTACAGGGCCACGACATGAAAGCTGCCTGGGAATACTATGGCCCGTCGGGTTGGACTAACACGCCTGCGAAACACACGGTTGCCGAAGAAATTACCCAGCCGAACGTGTTTTTTAAAGATGGGAAATATTACCTGGTATGGCAGGAGCAGATTTTCGGCCGAGATATTTACATCATGGAAAGCAGTTCGCCGGTGGGGCCGTGGTCGAATAAGCGCACGTTGTATAAGATCCCGGAGCAGTATTCCGGCGATATCATTACGTACAATGCATTTGTGCATCATGCGTTGAGCAGGGAAGGGGAGCTGGTGATCTCCTACAACATCAACCCGGTTGATTTTGCGAGCAACTTCAACAAACCGGGCAGCGCGGATCGTTACCGGCCGTATTTTGTGAGAGTATTCAATTGGAAATAACTGCAGGCCCGGGTAAATCCCGGGCCTTTTTGCATCACACCGACCGGTTCACCTTCCGCTGCATCCGGAACTGATAAACGGAGCCTATGACAAATACCACGAAAAGCGCGAGCAGCGTTTGTGCAATGATGGCGTCCGTGGGTGCCTGGGCTAATGGATGACCCACCGGCACGCGGGTGAACGTTTCATTCACCGTTGGTACAAGCGACAGGAAAAAGCTGAAGGATAGCAGGAAGTTCTCTATCAACCGTGCCCGGTTGTTTCCCTGCTTCCTGTTATGGAGATAAAAGGCCACTGCCACCAGTACTACAATGAACAGCGCGAACACGTGTCCCGCGTTAAATCCGCCGAGTTTAGATAATCCCAAAGCCGTTAGCGAGGTGACGACCGTGAGGTAAAAGTAGATTTTGCCACTAAGCTGGCGAAGGTCGATTTTGCCGTTTTTGACGTAGGAGGTCACTGCCGCGACAATTGCTACAACCCCAATAGCTGTATGGAAAATTCCCAGGTTCGATAATGCCATGTTTGCATGTTTTTAGTACCACAAAATTGCCGTACTAATGGCAGGATCGTTTTGTCCGTTGGGTCGATTATTTGGCAATTTGGGTCAGCGCGTGCGGTATTGCGTGGGGGTAATTCCGTATTTATCGTGAAAGCTTTTGGTAAAATTAGCCAGTCGTTAAAGCCGCAGGTAAAGGCAATATCGGTAATGCGCTCGTCCGACAGCCGCAACATGTCTGCCGCCCTTTCCAGCCGCTTTGTTTTGATATAGTTGGCGGGTGAGTCATTATACAGCTTCTTAAATTGCCGTTTAAAGGAAGAAGCGCTCAGGTTCGTTTTTGCCGCGAGCTCGTCTACATTCAGCTGGTAGAACAGGTTAGCTTCGATAATCTGTTGAAAAGTATAAGTAGTGGCCGAAAACAGTTGCGATAGTATTGCCCGTATGGTGGCGGCGTTTTGCGTTTGCGCCAGCAGCAGGATGATTTCTTTCAGTTTTAATACCAATATTTCATCGTTGATCAATGCAGGGTTTTCGAAATAGAAGAGCAGTCCTTCGATGTATTTATGGATCAGGAAGTCGTTGTTTATTTTTTCGCCTGATCGCTGCGGGGTAATATTGTCGGACTGAAGGAGTAAAGGAAGTTCTTTTCCATAAATCTTCTTCAGGGTATCGGGGTGGAAGGTGACGATAACGATTTCTCCCTTGTTACTGTCCGAATGTTGCAGCTGGTTGCCTGAATTAACGCAGTTGAGCAACAGGGAATGGTTGTTGGACAGGTTGATGTGATGATCGCCGGACTGATAGTTTACCTGCCCGCCCAACATATACAAAAAGCAGGCTTGTGGCGCCACCGGGAACGTAAATTCAAATGGCGGCTCCAGTACTATCTTTTGCAGCACGGATTTTTCCGAACAGGTCAATTTTCTTATAGTCGACGATCATTTACTGCTAAGGTACATTTCCCTGCGATACCGGAGCGCGAAAATCCGTACATTCACGGCTTTAAAGCGCTTAATTTGATGAACCGCCAGCTTAGCAATCTACTGCTGTTTACAGCATTCTTCATTAGCAACATGGCCAGGGCACAGGTCATTCGGCCGACCCAGCTCGACAGTGTATTGGGGAAAATAGTGAAGCCGGGAGAACCGGGTTTTGCCGCCGGCATCTGGCAGCATGATAAATTGATGTTTGCCCGCGGTTACGGTTTAGCCGATCTGTCTTCCAAAAGAAAAAACACCATTGCAACACCCTTTAATATTGCCTCTATGGGCAAACAGTTTACCGCCGCCAGCATCTACTTATTGGAACAACGTGGTAAGTTGAGCACCAGCGATAAGCTGTCTAAGTACTTCCCCGATTTTCCTGCTTATGCAGACAGCATTACGATCGATCACTTAATACATCACCAGAGCGGCATCAAAGATTATATCGCGCTGATCTGGTTGCGGGATATGATTGACAATAGTGCTTATGATGATAGCACAGTATATAAAATGCTCGTCCGCCAGCAATCATTGAACTTTACGCCGGGCAGCCAGAGAACTATTCTAATTCCGGTTATTTCCTGCTGGCCCGCATCGTACAAAAGGTGAGCGGCCAGGACCTGCCGGCATTTGCTGCCGCCAATATTTTTAAACCTTTAAAGATGAACCATACACAGGTCTCGCGTACACACAAAGTTGCGGGCAAGGCGCAGGGGTATGTGTCATCGGGTAACGGTTTTGTGGTGGCCAACACGAAAAACAGCGTGGTGGGGCAGGGCAACGTGTACAGTATGGTGACCGATTTTCGTCCCTGGTTCAGGGAAATGGACAAGCAACAAGTGCTCGGCGCCGCGGTGTGGAAGAAGATGCTTACCCCGGGAGTACTTAACAATGGCGAGATGACGAATTACGGCGGTGGTCTGCATATTACGGAGGACGTGATTACCCACGGCGGTGATGTCGCCGGGTATCACAGCGGTATGTATCATTTCCCCGCTAAAGGGTTGGATATCGTTGTGTTGAGCAATAATGATCATGTTAGCGGACGTATGGTTTTTAGAGCTATCTACGGGCTATTGTATCCTAAGCAACCAATAGCCGATGCTGCTGTAGCTGCCCCGGTAGTAGCCATAGATACGTTGCATTATACCGGTATTTATGCTGCGGCGTCGGACAGTTTACTGAATATTGAGTTAAGCGTAGAGGATGGTAATCTAATGGCAGAACAGTTGTGGAATAGTGAGAAATACCGGATCGTGGCTGTCAGCGATTCCATATTTGAGATCGATGGCGCCCCGGAGGTGAAGTTCGCCTTCACGTCTGCGGCTACAGAAAAAGCCGCTGCGTTCGATATTTTGCAGGATGGGCAGCGTATTGCATTTAAGCGTACAGCGAAGGTGGCCGCACTGGATAGCCGTCTTGCCGCTTCTTATGCGGGTACGTATTATAATTCGGAGATAGATGCGCGTTACCAGGTGCTGGTCGGCGAAGGTAAGCTAATAGTGGTGATCGGGAAGGAGCGGTTTGTGATGTCGCGCTTCAAAGATGGGGTGTTTGGACTGGATAATGGGCTGGTGCTTGAGTTTAACAAGGGAGGGTTTAAACTGGTGCATTCGCGGGTTTGGGAACTACAGTTTGAAAAGATATAATAAAAAAACCGCGCAGCACGCGCGGTTTTTTTATGCTTAACGCCAGCCTAATCCCGGCGCCACATGCTTTACGATATCTTCAAGGATGTGCACATTGTAATCAACGCCCAGTGTATTCGGTATCGTTAATAACACGGTGTCCGCTTCCTGGATCGCTTCGTCCTTCGCGAGTTCCTTGATCAGTTCATCGGGTTCGCCTACATAACTTCTTCCGAAAACAGCACGTTTTTCCGGTTCGATCATGCCGAACTTATCAGATTTACTCCTGTCTTGCCCAAAGTACTGCCTGTCCTGCTGGGTGGTCAGCGCAAAGATGGAACGGCTCACCGATACCCGCGGCTCGCGCTGGTGACCTGCTTTTTCCACGCTTCTTTGTATGCCCGGATCTGTTCTGCCTGTTGAATGTGGAATGGTTTGCCATTCTCATCGAACTTCAGGGTAGAACTTTGCAGCAGCATGCCGTTTTCGGCGGCCCATACCGCGGTTGCATTGGATGCAGCGCCCCACCAGATACGATCGCGTAATCCTTTGGAGTGCGGTTCCAGTCGTAATAGTCCCGGAGGGTTCGGGAACATCGGGTAAGGATTGGGTTCTGCAAAGCCTTTTCCTTCCAGTGCTGGAGGAATGTTAAGGCCTTTTTGCGGCCCATGTCCGCGTCCGTTTCCCCTGCTTCCGGCTCATATCCGAAATAACGCCAGCCATCAATCACCTGCTCGGGCGATCCCCTGCTGATGCCTAATTGTAATCGTCCGCCCGAAATGAGGTCGGCTGCGCCGGCGTCTTCCACCATGTACAGCGGATTTTCGTAGCGCATGTCGATCACACCGGTACCTATCTCAATGCTTTTTGTTTTTGCGCCGATAGCGGAAAGCAACGGGAAAGGGGATGCCAACTGTGCAGCAAAGTGATGCACACGGAAATAAGCGCCATCTACACCGATTTCTTCCGCCGCCACTGCCAGGTCAATAGACTGAAGCAGCGTATCGGCCGCCGTTCGGGCCCTGTATGCCGGGTGGTTCGACCAATGTCCGAATGATAAGAATCCTATTTTCTTCATACGTCTCGTCTCCTTTTCTATTTGCAAAGATAACCATTATATGGCTGGCGGAACGGCCTGCTGTGGTTACCTGCAGGATAGCAAGATACCGGTACAGAACCGTCGATTTTCAAGCTGACAGAACCTGACTCTCTTTTAACCGAAAAGGATATGGCAAAACGCATTTTTCACCACCATCTTTGCGACAAATTGACTCTTTTTTGCGATAAAGTGATATGCTGAAAGGGAGGTTTCAACCTGATATTTGCATTAGTTCCGGTGTACTGTCGTAAGATAATTGCCGGCGCTTACGTTCTTTGACATTATTGGTTTAATATATATCGAAAGGGGAGCGTTCCCGCGCGCTCCCCTTTCTTATCATGCAGCGTGGTATGGTATTTGCCGCCCTGCATCGCTATGAAAGTAAAAATCCTCACATCAATTTTTTTATTAGCCACGACCGTGCTGATTAGTTGCTCCAAAGGCGGCGGTAATGCACCCGGTTATACGTACACCTATAAACTCACAGGACCCGCCACGTCCATTGTACAGGTGCAGTATACGCCAACGATGACCGACCCGAACATGACGGAGGTGCCGGATGATATTGAGTATGAAGAGGACGTGACACCACCATGGGAGAAGACGGTGACGCTGCATAAAAACATCTCAGGCGCCGGTTTTTCCGCCAGCGTGAGCGACGGTGTGCCGGGCGCAACGTATACGATCTCGATCCTGAATAAAGACGGGAATGTATTGAAGACGGGGGATTTTACACTGGATAGTTATGGGCATGGCGTGTTGTTGTTGAATTACTACCGGAATTAAGATGATATAAAGAAAAAAGGCCCGTTAACCGGGCCTTTTTCTTTATTTAGACTTATCCGGGAAAGCCGGAATTTTCGGCACGCCCGTAGGGCCACCTGCTTTCAATTTTTCCAGCAATACTTTGATGCCTTCTGCCAACTGCGTATCAATGCCCTTGTACTCATTGTAGGGATCATTAATCACTTCAATGTCGGGATGCACACCTTCGCCTTCAATGATGAACGAAGAGCCATCTGCCGCGAAATGCGCGAACTCCGGTTTCCGCATGTCACCACCATCGATAAAGGGCAATGAACCGCTGATGCCTACTACGCCACCCCAGGTGCGCTGGCCGATCAGCGGGCCTATTTTATGGTATTTGAACTGCCATGGGAACAGGTCGCCGTCCGAAGCAGAATACTGGTCGATCAGGCAGACTTTGGGACCTACATGCGCATCCGGTTTGATCGATGCTGTTTTGCTGTTGCGCCACATCGTACCGAGGCCAGGTTGGCGTAACAACCGCTCGATGATCATCGGCGATACATTGCCACCGCCATTACCGCGGTCGTCGATGATGAGCGCTTCTTTGTCCAGCTGCGGATAGAAGTAGCGTGCGAACTGGTTCAGCCCTTCCACACCCATGTCGGGAATATGTACATAACCGATCCTGCCGCCACTGGCCGCGGTTACTTTCGCAACGTTCTGCTGTACCCACTCATGATAGTAAAGCTGTGCCTCGTCGGCAACCGGCTTTACAAGTATTTTCCTGGCGCCGCTGGCCGACGGTGTGCTGTTTACCTCGATCTCGATCAGCTGGCCTGCTTTGCCGGCTAAGGGCTCGTACAGGTTGGCCACTGACTTCATAGACGTGCCGTTGATCGAGATGATGTAATTGCCTGCTCTCACGTTGAGTCCCTGCGCACGTAAAGGCGATACCATGGTTTTGTTCC
Source organism: Chitinophaga sedimenti (assembly GCF_023156195.1). GTDB lineage: Bacteria > Bacteroidota > Bacteroidia > Chitinophagales > Chitinophagaceae > Chitinophaga > Chitinophaga sedimenti. Next base: position 2,320,984 of record NZ_JAKUKA010000001.1, on the reverse strand, counting down.
AGCTTTCGCCGGAGAGGATGCTATCGATACGATAGAACCCACTCTTGTCGCGGCTGAACCTGGCGCCAAGCAGTCCCATTTGAATACGGTCGACTGGAGGTCTGTCGCCACTGTTGACATACGCATGGCCCACTCTAAGTTCCCCGATGAGTTCACCGATCAGGTAAGTAAGGTCGTCGCGGTGATTCACGTAGGGGAGGAGCGGCGCGTATTTGTCGTGCATCGCTTTCCAGTTTACGCCATGCATGTTTGGATCATAGAAGTAATCGCGCATCTGGCGCCAGCTTTCATCGTAAATCTGTTTCCATTCGGCTTTCAGGTCTACGCGGAGTTTTAAGCCGGAGAGGTCTACTTTATTGGTGGGTGTGATCTTTGATTTGCCGAGGCTTTCAATAAAGAAATCGTTGCCGGTGCGGAAGAGGATTTTCTTCGCATCCGGTGTGATACTATATCCGCCAAAGGTGCCTATTTCTGTTTCTTTCAGATCGGTCAGACTAAAGAACTTGAGTCCTCTTGCACCGCGGCCGGCGGTAAAGTAATACACACCATCTTCAATGGGCACAAGTCCGCCGTAGGAGCCGGGCGATACAGGCAGGCTTTCGATACGGTCGGCCAGGCCGGCTTCATCTACCACTACTGTTTTTCCGCCTTTTTTCGAGGTGGTGTCGGCCTTTTCGTTCACTTCGTCATCCTTATCGGCGAGTGGTGATTTATAAGCTGCGCTCAGGCGCACGAAGTACGGGCGGGCCATGTCCGTGTAGGCATGGTTCCATTCGGTTTGACTATACGTAGGATTGAAGTCGCGCTGCGATACAAAGTACAGCAGTTTACCGTCGGGACTGAACTTCGCGCCGTCGCTGTCGTACCAGGTGTCGGTCACCGTTATTATTTTTTTAGTATCGATGTTATATAACTTGATCACGCTGAACTCGCGTGCTTTACCCGGTGCGGTAAAGGCGATCCATTTACTGTCCGGCCCGAACGAGTAAGCGCCAATGCCGCCATCGTCGGAGTGTGTTACCAATGTGCGGTTGCCGGAGGCTACCTCCACGATATAAAGATTCTGTGCGCGATCGCCGAACAGCAGGTATTTGCTGTCCGGGCTCCATATGGGATTGAACTTATAAGCGCCGCCGCCTTTGGTCAGCTGCTTCGCTTGTTGCGTGCCGCCCTGTTCCCGGATGTACAGCTCATCTTCGCCGGAGCGGTCGGAAACATAACTGATCCACTTTCCATCAGGGCTCCAGCCCACGTTGCGGTCGTGTGCCGCGCTGGATTGTGTAAGGTTGCGCGTTACGCCGGATTTAGCCGGCACAGTAAATACATCGCCGCGGGCGCTGAATACCGCGCGTTTGCCATCGGGAGAAAGATCAGAACTGTACACGTATTCCGCCGCATCTACCTGTTTGGAACGGCCGGAGGCCGGGTCTTCCGCCAGGGTGATGCTTAACTTTTTGCTCTGTCCACTGGCAAGATCGAGCAGGTAGATATAGCCACCATTCTCGAACACGATCGCATGATCGCCCAAAGAAGGGAACTTTACATCGAACTCTTTAAAGTCGGTTACCTTCTGCGTTTGTTTGGATTTAGTGTCATATACAAAAATGTTCGCGGTTTTATCGCGCTCACTTACGAAGTAAATCTTGTCGCCGTGATACATGGGATAAATATCCTGTGCCGGGTTATTGGTGATGTTTTCGGTGTTGCCGGATTTTGCATCTACCAGCCAGATATCATCTGCCATACCGCCGCGGTAGTTCTTCCAGGTACGGAACTCGCGGAATACGCGGTTCATCGCTATTTTGGAGCCATCGGCATTATAAGAAAGCCAGGAGGCAACGGAGAAGGGCAATTCTGGCTAAGGTCGCCGTTTAATGGCGCCAGGTACACTTTTCCTTTAAATGGATTGAAAGAGGTACCGCGACCGCGGTAGATCACGCTTTTATCATCCGGCGTCCAGCCCATAACGATGTTGTTGGGTCCCATGCGGTCTGCCACATCATCGCGGCCGAGTGTAGGCGTGTACGTGATCCGTTTCGGTTCACCGCCGGTAGCCGGTATAACAAATACTTCCGTATTCCCGTCATATTGCCCGGTAAAGGCAATCGACTTCCCGTCATGGCTGAAGCGGGCAAACATTTCGTAACCGGGATGGCTGGTAATGCGCCGGGCCACGCCGCCTGTTGATGCCACCACGTAAAGGTCGCCGGCGTACGTAAAGGCCACCTGGTTGCCGTGAACGGTAGGGAAGCGTAGTAGCCGGGCCTCCTGTTGTGCTTTTAAGGAGAGGGTGCCTCCGAATAAGAGGACGCAGGTTAGTATTTTCTTCATGAGCATGTGCTTTTAACACCTCCGGGGCATAGATGGGAGGGTTTCGATGAAAATACAGGATTTTTTGCAATTTTGATAAAAGCCCGGTTGCATCATCTGCGTAGCCGCCCCCAGCCAATACCCGCGGCGACTAACGCCATAAACGCGTTGAACCCGATGGCTTCCCCACGCATCGCATGAAACACCCCGGCACATATCATCAATAGCACAATGCCAAAAGCCGCTGCCGCCGTCCACCCGTTTTTCAGCCGCAGTATTCCGGGCAGTACCAGGCCTAGTCCCCGGTCAGGTCTACGATGCCGGTGAACTTCACCAATGCCACCGGTACTTCTGCGGCCCAGGGCCACATTGCTGCCAGCTGCGCAGGCGATTGAAATAATTTCATCACGGCTGCCCAGGTTAACAGTGCCGCCAGTATGGCCTGCGCGATCCAAAGTAGTACGTTTCTCATACGGCAAACCTAGTTATATTTGCTGCGCACCCGGACCTCACTTCCTGCTCGGATAGTAACGGGCTAAATATTTTGATTATGTTGACAGACGGCACATGTCCCGCAAGCGCCCTTTTCATCAAAGATGCGCTGGAAACGATGGAAGGAAGATGGAAATTGTTGATATTGTTTTCGCTTTCAGCGGGGCCTAAGCGTTTCACCCAAATTGCCCGTGACGTGAAGGGGATTACGGATAAAACATTGTCGCGCGAGCTGAAGTTGTTGGAGGCTAACAAACTGGTGACCAGGGAAGTGATCGACAGCTTTCCGCCAACAGTGGAGTATGCGCTTACCGAACATGGGAGATCGCTGGAAAAGGTACTGGAAACGTTGCAGCTGTGGGGAGCGGCACATCGCAAGGAGGTGATAGGGAAGTAATCACATCGAAGACCCAAATTTCTTCGTAAACATCACCCGCGCCCTGCTCAACGCCTCCCTGCTGGTAAACAGGTATCGCGCAATGTTCGTTAGTGAAATTTTCGGTATAATCCCCGGCCGGTGCCGCAGCAGGAAACGATAGCGCTAAGGTCGAGTTATTGCGATCACAATCGTTGACCGCCCTCCTTTTTATACACCAGCAACCGCAACGCATTAAACACCACCACCAGCGTAGATCCTTCATGCGCCATCACTGCCGGGCCCATAGACGCGATGCCCAATATTGTCAGCGGTATTAGTACAGCCACCATGCCGAGGCTGATCCAGAGGTTCTGGCGAATGATCCGTTTTGCTTTGCGGCTTAGTCCGATCGCGAAGGGCAGGCCCTCCAGCTTGTCGCCCATGAGTGCAATGTCGGCGGTTTCCAGTGCCACGTCGGAGCCGGCTGCACCCATGGCAATGCCTACGGTGCTTTTGGCCATGGCGGGTGCATCGTTTACACCGTCGCCCACCATGGCTACGGCTTTTTCGGTCCGTTGCAATTCTTCCATGGCCTTTACCTTTTCCTCGGGCATGAGGCCGCCCATCGGATCGGTGATGCCGATCTGTTTAGCGACTGCTTCCGCTACCTGCTGATTGTCGCCGGTAAGCATGATCATGCGGCGGATGCCCAGTTCAGATAAGGCTTTAAGGGTAGGCGCCGCTTCGGCGCGCGGCACATCCATCAAAGCGAGAATGCCGATAAAGTCGTTGTTGGATTGAACCAGCATTGACGTGTTGCCGTGCTTTTCAAGCTCGCTGACCTGCTGCGATAAGGTGTCCGGGATGTGGTCGAATAGCGCTTTGTTGCCAATGCGTATTTGTTTGCCGGCGATCGTTGCGGAAACACCGCGGCCAACGATACCTTTTACGTCGGTGGCAGCCGGTATCGGTGCGTCTTTGATCCTTTCCTTCGCACCATTTACAATGGCTTGCGCCAATGGATGATCGCTCTGTTGTTCCACGGCTACGGCTATTGTAAGCAGGCCGGTTTCGTCCATACTGTTTAAAGGAATAACGTTGGTGAGTTGGGGCTTGCCTTCGGTAAGCGTGCCTGTTTTATCGAAGGCCATAGCGCCGAGTGAGCCCAGTCTTCCAGCGGGCCGCCTCCTTTGATGAGTACACCGGCACGTGCTGCACGTGCCACGCCGCTCAGTACAGCGCTGGGGGTGGAAATAGCCAGTGCGCAGGGACTGGCCGCTACTAATACCGCCATGGCCCTGTAAAAGCTCTTGCTGAACGGTTCATCGATGACTAAGAACGCGAGGCAAAGTAATCCTACCAATATCAGTACTGCCGGGACGAATATTTTCTCGAACTTATCGGTGAATAGCTGTGTAGGTGATTTTTGTTGTTCCGCCTCATTCACCATTTTTATCAGCCGCGAAATGGTAGAGTCCTGTGCTTCCCTTATTACTTTTATTTCGAGGGCAGATGCGCCATTGATCGTACCTGCAAACACCCGGTATCTGGCATCTATCTTCGCCTCTTTGCTATAGTCGATGTTGGCATGCGGCACAGCCGTTTTCTCCACCGGCACACTCTCGCCGGTAATCGGCGCCTGGTTTACGCTGCCTGTACCTTTTACCACTACGCCGTCTGCGGGGATTTTGGTGTTGGGCTTTACCAGGATGATATCGCCTATTACCAGCTCCGCTATGCCCACTTCGCTGGTTTGCCCGTTGCGTAACACCAGCGCGGTAGGAGGGGCGAGATTCGCCAGGGCTGCTATCGATTTGCGGGCCTTACCCATGGCGTAGTGTTCCAGTGCATGGCCCAGGCTGAACAGGAACAGCAGCAGGGCGCCTTCGGCCCAGGAACCGAGTATGGCAGCGCCAATAGCGGCGACCAGCATCAGGAAGTCTATTTCAAAACCGCCCTTCACCACCGTGGTCACGGCCTCTTTGGCCGTAAAGAAACCACCAAAAAATAGGCCGCTATGAAAAGCATAAGGCTGGTTGGTGCCGGCATAAAGTATCCAATGCCGAGCAAACCGCCGCAGATCAGCGAGAAAATCAATTCCGTATTCGTTCCGAAAATGCCGCCATGTGCATGGTTATGGCCATCCTCTTTGTGATGTGTTGTTTCCATAGTTATTTTTTAATGTCCTGCGTGCTCTTCGCTGTTCTTTAATGTAGACAAAAGATCGTAAGTGCCGGTAAGGACTACTTTTTCGTTATAGTTTTTGTTCCCGGGCAGCGTCACCTGTACATATCCGCCATCAGCATTACCAGTGGTAACGGGGATCATTTCATAATAATACGACTGCGTTTTGTCCGCTTCGCTTTCGATATGTGTTTCACCGTCTTTGTGCGCATGTGCCGGGGCGTCCGCAGCTACAAAGATGTATTTCCTGCCGCCGAAGTCCACGATCGCGCTTTCCGGTAAGGTAAGGGCCATGGTTTCGCCGGTTTCAACGAGGGCTTTGAGGTAAGTGCCAGGTAAAAAGGCTTCGCTGCTCACGGCAATAGCGTGCACCGTCACCGTTTTATCGGGTCTTATTTCCCGGCCTACCAGGTCTACTTTGGCGATCCGCTCCGTGGTTTCGCCTGCGAGGGTGTAGCGTACGCGCTGTCCCGGTTTCACGGTGGCGGCATCTTTCTCGAACACGTTCAGTTCCACGTGCAGGTCGGTGCCGTCCACGATTTCGAACATCACATCGTTGGGGTTAACAAATTTCCCGCCATTCACGTTCACTTTGGTTACATAGCCGGCAACCGGTGAATATACGTTTACCTGGCTGCGGATATTGGCCGGCGTTAATTGCGCCGCATTGATGTTGATCAGCTGCAGGCGCTGGCGCAGTGCGCTTTCGCGGGCCTGCGCTACCTGGTATTGTGCTTTAGCCTGCTGTAATATTTTTTGTGAATTCACATTTTGTGCCGCCAGCGTTTGCTGCCGCTGGTATTCGGCATCGGTCAGTTCCAGCTGACTTTTGCTTTCGAGGTAGTCCTGCTGTAATTGTACGTAGTCCTGGTTTTCCAACACCGCAATGACCTGCCCTTTCTTCACCGTGCTGCCTTGGAGCAGCGGGGTCGATTTTACGATGCCGCCCATCTGGGTGGTTACACTCACGAGGTTTTGCGGGGGCACATCGATGTAACCGTTCACCTTCAGCAAACCGCTGATGGCTTTCATTTCGGGAGAGCCCATTTTTATGCCGATGGCCTGGTATTGGGCGGCCGTTACTTCAACGATGTTCTCATTTTCGGCATGTGCTTCCGCTGTTGCTTCCCCGGCGGGTTGCTTATTGTTGCAGGCCGCCAGCAGGCTCGCAGCGGCCATCAGTATGTAAATAGTGAACTTCTTCATGTTGTTACAGTTTATAAGCCAGCAAGGTATTTAAGGCGGTAAACAGATTGGTTATATTGATTGATGGACTGTAGGTAGCCAAAGCGCAGATCAGACGAAGTACGCAGGCTTTGCAGGTATTCTACATAGCCAATTTCCCCATTCTGAAATGCTACCTGCGCCTGTTTCAGCAGCAGTGCAGCATTTGGGAGCGCGTTTTTTTCGTAGTACTGCATGCTGCGCATGTTCTTCAGTAATTCCTGGTAAGCCGTACTAAATGCCCCTTTAAGGTTTACTTCAGATAGATTGAGCTGGGTTTCCGCTACTTGTTTGTCGATAGTCGCCGCTTTTATCCTGGAGGAAAAGGGTTTGAAGAAAATCGGCAGGGCAATACCCGCCTGCACGCCCTGGAAGCGTTTTCCACCACCATAGTATACATCGGTACCGTTTACATTCTGCGTGCCGATGAGCGACTGGTTAAAATAGCCCAGTGTAAAGTCGGGGCCGGACAGGGACCGTTCCAGCCGGACCGTTTTGTCGGCAATGGCCACCTGTTGCTTTTGCAAGGCGATCAGCGGGTTGGTCAATGTTGCGCTATCCGGCAGGTAGACTTCCGCGACAAAATCGGGGTCGGGTGATAGTGCTTCGCTGGTATTAAGCAGCCGTTGTAATTCGGCGGTGTAGGCGCGAATGTCTGCCCGGTTTTTCTCCATCTGGTTACGCACCTCGTTGTACTGCGTTTCCGCGGTAGTAGCTTCCAGCAGGTTGCTTTCGCCCGTTTGATAGCGCAGACCCGCTGCTTTTTGGAAGCTGCCGAAAATAGAGTCCTGCTGCTGGTAAAGGGTCTGCAACGCGAAGAAATATGACAGTTGTCCGTAAGCGCTTCTTACCTGGTAAGTGAGTTCATTTTTATCCGCCGCCAGGTTCTTTTTCGCGCCTTCGATACGGGCGTCCGATAATTGGCTGCGGTTACGGAACACACCCGGGTAAGGAATGCTTTGTGAGATATTGATATTGTTATCGTTCCTGATGCTGTTAAATTGACCGTATTGCACCCCCACATTCGTTTTACCTATATCAGCCGCAGTGCCCTTGAGTGTTTGCTCACGGCTAATTTGCAGGTTGGACGATTTGATGCCGGGATTGTTACGCAGTGCCGTTTCCACCGCTGTTTCCATGCTTATCTGTTGTGCTTTGGCGCCGGTGGATAATAGTAATGCTATCGGCAGCACTACCAGCGCTGGTACTTTAGGTTTCCATTTTTCGAAGTAGGTATACAATACTGGCAACACGATCAGGGTAAGAATGGTAGAGGTCAGCAGCCCCCAATGACTACGGTGGCCAGCGGCTTCTGTACTTCTGCACCGGCCGCGGTAGAAAGCGCCATCGGCAAAAAGCCGAGTGAGGCTACGGTGGCCGTCATTAGTACGGGACGTAACCGTAACGCCGTTCCTTTTAATACAATTTCATCCAGCGAATATTTGTTTTGTTTTTTCAACCGGTTGAACTCGGTGATGAGTACGATGCCGTTCAATACCGCTACGCCGAATAGCGCAATGAAACCTACGCCGGCGGAAATGCTAAAGGGCATACCGCGCAGTATAAGGGCAAAGATGCCACCGATGGCTGCCATGGGGATAGCGGTGAATATCAGGAAAGATTGTTTCATAGATCCGAATGTGAAATACAATAATAGCAGTATCAGCGCGAGCGCTACCGGTACGGCGATCGACAGGCGTGCAGTCGCTGCTTTCAGGTTTTCGAACTGTCCGCCGTAAGTAATGTAATAGCCTGCAGGTAGTTTGACCTGCTTTTCGATTTTGTCCTGTATCTGCGTTACCACGCTCTGGATGTCACGCCCGCGCACGTTCAGTCCCACGATGATCCTGCGTTTGGTATCCTCGCGTTGTATCTGGTTGGGGCCGAGTTTGAACGATACATCGGCCAGCTGTTCCAGCGGTACCGGATGCCTGTAGGAGAGGTGATGTAAATATTCTTTACGTCATCAATTCCCTGCCGGTTTTGTTGTGAAAGGCGCACCACCATGTCGTACCGTTGTTCGCCTTCGTATACCAGTCCGGCCGACTGACCGGCGAAAGCCGCGTTTACTGCCTGGTTCACGGTTTCCACGCTTAAGCCATATTGCGCTATGCGGTCGCGGTTGATGTGCACCACGATCTGCGGCAAACCTTCCGCCTGTTCCAGGTACAGGTCTCTGGCGCCATCTACCTGCGACACGATGCCGCCGATTTTTTTAGATAAGTCGGTCAGCACTTCCAGGTCATCTCCAAAGATTTTTATACCGATATCCTGCCTGACCCCGGAGATCAATTCGTTGGAGCGCAGTTGTATGGGTTGTGAGAAGCCGAAGCTGACACCCGGCACCTGTTTCAGTGCTTCACTCATCTTCTCTGTGAGTGCTTCGCGGGTGCTGGCCGATACCCATTCATCTTTATCTTTCAGTATAATAGTAAGATCACAGGCTTCCATCGGCATGGGGTCGGTTGGAATTTCGGCGGCGCCTATCTTACCTACTACTTCTTTTACCTCCGGGAATTTCTTAACGAGGATATCGGATGCCTGGTTCACCTTATCTACCGTTTGCATCAACGAACTCCCGGTCAACAGCCTCGTTTCCACCGCGAAGTCGCCTTCTTCCAGGTTGGGGATGAACTCACCGCCCATGCGTGAAAAGGCAAAGATGCTCACCGCCAGCAGTCCCACCGCTGTAAACGTAACGAGCATACGCCTTTTTAAAGCGCCTTTAATGACGGGCAAATAATGTTTGTGAAAGAAGTCCATCATCCGGTCGGAAAAATTCCGTTGGTGGGTGGTGTTTTTGCTAAGGAACAGTGCCGATACCATGGGCACGTAGGTCATAGACAGTATAAATGCGCCGAGGATCGCGAACGATACGGTTTGCGCCATGGGACGGAACATCTTGCCTTCGATGCCTGTCAGCGCGAGGATGGGCAGGTATACGATAAGGATGATGATTTCGCCGAAGGCGGCGGCAGAACGGATCTTTACCGCGGAGTCGTATACTTCGTCATCCATTTCCGCCTGTGTGAGTTTGCCTGCATTGCGCATGCCAAGATGGTGCATGGTAGCTTCGACGATAATCACCGCACCGTCGACGATAAGGCCAAAGTCAATGGCACCAAGGCTCATGAGGTTACCCGACACACCAAAGAGGTTCATCATCGCAATAGCGAACAACATGGCCAGGGGAATCACCGAAGCCACGATCAGTCCTGCGCGCAGGTTACCGAGGAACAATACCAATACGAAGATCACGATCAATGCACCTTCTACCAGGTTTTTGGCGACTGTGCCAATGGCGCGGTCTACCAACGCGCTGCGGTCCAGGAAGGCCTCTACGACCACACCTTCGGGCAGGGTTTTGCTGATGCGGTCGATCCTGGATTTAACCTCTTTTACTACCTGGTTGGCATTGGCGCCTTTCAGCATCATGACAATACCGCCCACTGCTTCGCCGCTGCTTTCCCTCGTGGTGCGGGTCAACGCGCCGTAACGGATCGAGTGGCCGATTTCGACGGTGGCTACATCGCGGATCAGTACCGGCGTACCGGTCTGGCTGTTCTTGACTACAATTTTATTAATATCGTCGATGTTGCCTACCAGGCCCTCTGTGCGGATAAAGTAGGCATTGGGCTTTTTATCGATGTAAGCGCCGCCCGCATTACGGTTGTTGTTTTCCAGCGCGGTAAATACATCCGTAATACTCAGGTCGTAACTGCGCAGTTTGTCGGGGTCGAGCCCGATCTCATATTGCTTTAACAGTCCGCCGAAGCTGTTCACTTCCGCTACACCGGGTGTACCCAGCAGCTGCCGGCGTACGATCCAGTCCTGTATGGAGCGCAACTCCCGGGCACCATATTGTTGTTCATATCCCGGTTTAGGGTGAATGACGTATTGGTATATTTCGCCCAGACCTGTAGAGATAGGAGATATTTCCGGGTTGCCAAGGTCCGCGGGAATATTATTCTTTGCTTCGGCCAGTTTTTCATTTACCTGCTGGCGCGCCCAGTAAATATCCACATCGTCATGAAAAACAATGGTGACTACCGACAGGCCGAAGCGGGAAATAGAGCGCACCTGCTGAATTTCGGGGATGGTAGACATCACCTGTTCCACCGGGAAGGAGATCAGTCGCTCGACTTCCTGTGCGGCCAGCGAGGGCGACAGGGTGATGATCTGCACCTGGTTGTTGGTGATGTCGGGAACTGCGTCGATGGGCAGTTTCTTTAGGGAGTAGATTCCCCAGATGATCAGTCCGAGCGTGAATAGCCCGATGATCAGCTTATTTTTTATGGAAAACTGAATGATCTTATTTAACATGTTGCTTTACAGGGATAGAGCATGGCAACGCTGCATACGAGGCCGCACATCAGACAAAAGTTTGATGTACAGTTTATATGCGTTGCGGGATATGACAGTAAGCCGTCATAGCCATCGCATCAAATGAATAAAAAAGAAAATAAAGGGAGATTAAGCAACATGCCGGGGAGGCTGCCAGATAGCGGCGGATACGCCTAACTTCTCGGATTGGGTGTAAACGGTGTATCGTTGTTTGTAGGTAGTTTCTACGAAAGTATAGTCAACCGCATGTTGTACTACGGTTGGACAGGCGCAGCAGGCGCATTCGCAGAACGGGCCACATTGATCGATGTCGTTATGGGTGTCGTCGTGGGAAGAAGATATTTGCTGTTCCGTCTGCAATTGATCAGCCGCCAGCGCAAAGCTGTCCGAGCAGGGTATTAATACCTGCATCAGGATAACGAGCATGAATATGACAGCACTGAATCGCATGACGCAAATATAACCCTTTTTAATAACGGGGAACATGATAAGGAGGCGTTAACGGGCGCTTGTCAAGGTTAAATCCGCGACAATAGCAGCTTTTAACAGTGTTAAGAATCTTTGCATAACGGTTGCAATTTGACCTGTATTTAGCATTATGAGGCTGGTCGTCCTGCTTTCAGGCTACTTACTCTTCCTTTCACAGCGCGTTTATTCGGGCACGGTGAAAAGTCCGCGATGCAGAGATGCATATGCGCCGTTGGATAGGTTTGTGGTGTGTGGCTTTCTTCCAAATAGCGTTATGGCTGCGCATAAGCCCAGTCGATAATCTGCCGGAGTGCTTTTTTATTTTCATTTCTCCTTCCTGTTCTCTGATGTCGATGCCGCAGAACGTGCTGCCGTTCATTTTGGCGTGCAGGGTGAGGTAGTAAACGCTGCTCACGAGAATGGCGGTAACGGCGCGGATATCGGTGGTCTTGTTTTTGAAATGCTCGTCGGTAAGCTGCGTAAACAGCTGTTCGCCGATGTCTTCGCGTTTTTGCCCCATCACCTGCAGCGATTCAACATTATCGGTGAGGTCCCAGGTGACGATACGGCGCATTTCTTCGTTGGACATAAGACTGTCGAACTGCTGCTCCAGGATCATATTGGCTGCGGATTTGCCGTGATCGGCTTTGCTATGCTCCGGATAGACGGCATATTGTCCGCCACCACTTTCCAGTAGTCTTTGGTATCGAGGTATTCTTTGATTACACCATCGAGTCCGCCAAAGTAGTCGTATATCACTTTGCGGTCTACCTGCGCCTGTTCCGCAATTTTACTGATGTTGAGGTTGGAGAAACCATCTTTTATCACGATGTTGCCCAGGGCATCTATAACTCTTTGCCGGGTCCGCTCTTTATTTCTGATGGGGCCGTCTGTTACTTTTCTTGGCATCTTTGTTCACTTTGCTGCAAGTTGCGATTTTTTAAGTAGATCCGCAAACCATGGCGGTTTTAGCAAGCTGCTTCATATTATCCCTCATCTGTGTGGATTATTTTTGGTGGTCCGGAAGAAGCCCGTTACCTTTGCATCAGAACTGAATACCAACCATGTAAATTATCTACTGATTGCTCTTCCTCCATTGAACTTCCATTTATAAATCAGGCAAACATCATCGTTGTTCCATTCATGTTAACCCTTTTCTGAACGTTTTTCAGTTGCAGGCGTGCGGCGAAAAGGTAACGGCATTGGGCTGTTACCCTCCTTCCGCCACTCAGATCCTTATACGATCACCCTGTTTGCCGCAGCCTACTAACTGGAAGTCCCGGGGAACAGGGCGGCCGGATGATTTTGTAAGGAAGATCACCGGGCTCCTGGCCTGTGGGAGCTACAGGAACCGCTTAAAATTCTCTGGCGTATCTCCCGTAAACTGCCTGAAATCCTTGATAAAGTGTGCCTGGTCAAAAAACTGGTGCGCATAGCAGATCTCCGTGAGTGTTTTCGCGTGGTTCAAGTCTTTTAGCACGGCATTAAATCTTACGATCGATGCAAATTTTTTAGGCGTGGCGCCCACCACTTTCCGGAAGCGCATTTCCAGCGGGCTTTGGCTGATAAACAACCGTTCGCTGATTTCTTTGATCCTGATATTTCCGTTGGATTGATAAATAAGCTGCACAGCCTGCATCACCAGTTTATCTGTTGCAATATCTTTCAGCCTGGATAGCAGAAATTGTTCTGTTACTTTGATCCGCAGCCGGTCTGTGCCAGCTTCCGCCAGTTTTTCTTCTACTTCCTGTACGGCGTGGCGGTCAAAGATATGGTCCAGGGAAAGACTTAATCCAAATAACGTATGTGCCGGGTGCGCCGCGAAATGGGTAAATCCTGTTTCGGTGAAGTAAATGAGTACGGTACCGGTGTGCGCGGAGTTGCGAAAGACTTTATAGCTGTCCGACATGCCGGTGATGCCTGCGGAAGCCAGTTGGCCATGTTCTGTGGCGAGCTGTCCGCGGTATTGAAAGCCGATGACCATACCGGTAGACGGAAATACTTTGTATGCTGCCGCCGCATCGTTCTCCGACACTACAAATTGTTTAATGTAGGGGCGCAGCCGCTCGCATGGTATGTAAGCATCAAATTTCATGTTGATCGGATACCAAAGGTATGGTTTCCACGAGCACTTCATTTCCTTTTTTATCGTAGTAAATGCAGGTCATGGCCGACAGGTCCACGATCCATTTTTCTATGCCTGTTTCCGCGCAGTCACGGCAAAAAGTAAGGTAGTCGGTAGTTCCCTGCTGATGCGCTTTCAGGCGTGCTTCGAAGCCGGTAGCGTCCGGGTTGTCCGCAATTGTGAGCGTTGCATACATGGGAGCGGACTGCGTCCGGTAGTCGTTGGCGCCAAAGTATTCGGTATGGCTATCCTTTACCCAGGTGGCAAAGCCGGTAACGCCGAGCGTTTTGATCTCACCGATATAGGCCGGGAAGTCCGCGCCGCTTTTTACTTTGTCGTGCGCTGCATGAATTTGTGCTACGGTAAACATCTCTTTTTTTTCACAAAGGTCGATGAATATCAGTTGCCCGGATTGTAAAAAATCGTTGATTTATACAGGTACGGCCGTTTTTGTGGACCTTATATGCCGTTCGCTGAATCTCTCACTGGTATTGATATTACATATGGGATGCTGTGAACAAGACTGCCCGATAAATTCCATCATTTGGCGCGCTGCAGCCACTCGAATGATTTGCCATCGGCTTCCAGTACATCCACACCATCCTTGCCTGGTTTGAAATCCAGCTTCACAGTAGCGGTAGCCCTGGGCGATACGCGGGTGTCGGAGTTATGGGTGTGCACCACGTAATGCATCTGGCGCATCTGGTCCATAAACACGTCGCCGTGGCCGGAGCCGTTATGGCCAACGGTTTGGCGGCTGATGATCGGGTTGCCCTCGTATTTTTTCCAGGGGCCCACAGGGGAGGTAGAAGTAGCATAGCCTACCGCGTAGTCTTTGCTGCGGAAGTCGTTAGCGGAGTAAATCAGGTAGTACGTCTTTTTATGTAAAATCACGGTCGGACCTTCCGTTACCGGCCATTTCGCGTTCTCAGTGTCTTCCCATTTGTCAGATGCCGATATGCATTCTTTTTCTGTTCCCGGGATAATATCAGACAGGTCGGGCTTCATTTCTGTAACGAAGATGCGGTTGCCGTTCTGCAGTTTCACATGATAGAGGTACACCTTGCCGCTTTTATCGAAAAAGATGAAGGGGTCTATCTGCCGGCCGGTGCCGCTGAGGGCTTTCAGGGTAGTCTGTTTGAAGGGGCCAAGCGGGCCGGGTCCTTTTGCAATGGCGATCTGCTCATCGGCGGTATAGGCCATATAGTAATCGCCTTTGTTCCTGAATACCTGCGGCGCCCAGAAGCCGCCTTTACCAAAGGATTCGCCACGCTTCAAGGCAAAACGGCGCGCTGTATCCTGGGGTTGTGTCCATGTTTTAAGATCGGAGGATTCGTATACATGGAAGCCCCGCTCGCTGCTGGTGCCATAGAGGTAGTACTTTCCTTTGTCCTGGAAAATAGTGGGATCCGCAAGGAAAACGGAGGCTTGCTGCGCAGTGCTTTTGAGGCTCACGGCCAGCAGCATGGCGTGGAAAATGTACTGATGCAATTTCATAGGTGCGGAAGATAGGGAAATTACCGCTGGAGCCATAACAAAATTGTAAGAGCGGGTTATTGCCGCATCCGCGCATGCCTGATCCTGCTCAGTGTTTCCCGGGATACGCCCAGGTACGAGGCAACCATGTGCAGCGGCACCCTTCGTAAAATGTCCGGGTAGGCGGCCATGAAGGCTTCGTATTTTTCTTCCGATGTATAGCTGATATTCATGAGGATACGTTGCTGGCTTTCACTTGTACTGCGGTTGATCACCTTATCTGAATAGGCTTTCAGGGCCGGGATCGTGGTGCAGAGGTGCACGAAGTTGTCTTTTGTCCATAGTACCACCTCGGCCTCTTCCAGCGCATCAATATAAAACAGCGACGGCGTTTGCCGGTGAAAGCTGTCCGGATCGGTCAGCCAGCTGTTTTCGGGGGCGAACTTCATGATGTATTCCGATCCATCGTCCTTGAGGCGATAAGTGCGAAGCAGGCCTTTTACGACAAAGATTTTATACCGGCACACCTCGCCCTCCTGCAGCAGCAACTGCCGGCGGCGCATTTTCCGGGGTGTGGATTGTTCCGCTATGTTCTTCAGGTCCTGCTCGTTAAAACCGCCCGATTCCCGCATGTATGCAATGAAATGCTCCAACATATCCGTAAAGGTAGGGCTTTTATACAAACAGTCCCCGTACAGGAAAATTGTGTCAAATGACCTTGTTGACGGGGCGGGTTCGACCGAATTTTGTAGAAAATGAATACTATGCGTGTATTTGTAACAGGGGCGTCCGGCTTCGTCGGGTCCGCCATCGTACAGGAATTATTGCAAAACGGGCATTCCGTGTTGGGACTGGCCCGGTCGGAAGATGCCGCAAAAGCGCTTGCCGCTGCCGGGGCCAGCGTGCATGAAGGCTCCCTCGAAGACACCGACAGCCTGCAAAGGGCCGTCGCTGTCACCGATGGGGTGATTCACACGGCCTTCATCCATGATTTTTCGCGGCATGCCGCAGCCGGGGAGGTAGACAGGCAGGCGATAACCGCAATGGGAGAAGCAATGGCGGGTTCCGGCCGGCCATTGATCGTTACTTCGGCCACCGCGGCCGTAGCTCCCGGCAAAACCGGTACTGAACTGGATGCTGGTAAAACGGAAGGCGCAGGCTCAGTGCGTTCGTTCTCCGAAGTGCTTACCCGCACCTTTACCGAAAAGGGGGTACGCGCCATGTTGATACGCCTCCCGCCTTCGGTACACGGCGCCGGAGATCATGGTTTTGTTCCCTGGCTCATCAACATTGCCCGTGAAAAAGGCGAAGCGGCTTACGTGGAAGACGGGCGTAATGTATGGCCCGCGGTGCACCGTTCCGATGCGGCGCGCTTATACAGGCTCGCATTGGAAAAAGGGCTGGCCGGTACCACGTACCACGCGGTAGGTGAAGAAGGAGTGCCGACCCGCGAGATTGTGGAAGTGATCGGGCGTCGTTTAAACCTGCCGGTCGTTTCTAAAGCAGCGGCTGAAGCGGCAGACCATTTCGGCTTCCTCGGCCATTTCTTTTCGCTGGATGTGCCTTCTTCAGGCAAACTTACCCGCGAATGGCTGGGTTGGAGTCCTTCGGGACCCGGGCTCATCGCGGACCTCGACAGCGATGCTTATTTCGGTTAATGTAGGCAGGAGGACGAAAGGCTTCGTCCTCCTGTTTTCGTTGTGTATATTCGCGGCATGAATACACCCACGTTCACGCCTGTATCTTCCCGTCCGGCGCCATTATTCAGCATTGCTATGGCACTGGTGGTCATATTGTTGCTGCTGGCTGCTGCCGGGTTGTTCGCAGGTGCTATATGGTTGCTGGTAATGGAAGAAGATGAGCCTATGTTATTACGTTTGTTCCTTCCCGTTATTGCCGCAGTAATATTTGTTTGTTTTTACCTGCTCTTCCTGAAAGGGGCCCGCTATACGGACCTGATTATTGATGCACAAGGACTGCACTATTACAATCGTTTTTCTAAAAAGATCATTAAAGAACTGCCCTGGAAGCAGTTTGCCGCTAATCCGGTTGCCGGCGTCAGCCGCTACGAACTGGTATATGATATCGGTAAACGTACAACGTCAGGGATAGTGAATGGCGCGCGCATCAGCGCCGACCTGGTCGTGTGGTGGGAAAAGGGGGTAAAGAAAGCGCACACCAGTAATTTTCGTGGCACGCATGTCGCCGCTATTTTTTATGCCAATCGTGGTGAGCTGATTGCAGCGTTCCTGCAAGGTATCCGCAGCTATCGTCCTGACCTGCGCATCGATCCGCAGCTGTTTACCACGTTTTTTATCAATGCCGCTTCTTATCAGTATGAAAGAAAAAAGGAGCTGCAGGTAGAGATCTTCGTCTGGATACTGCTCGCGCTGATCGCCGGCGGCATTTATTTATATGTTTCTTCCCGTCATTAGTTTTTACCCGCTTCCGCCGTGCGTTTCAGCCGGTAATCCTGCGGCGATACGCCCATCGTTTTTGAATATCCGGGAGAAGTAATGTTGGTCGGAGATGCCCACGGCCAGTGCGATCTCTTTTACGCGTTGGCCGGTAAAAGGAGGTACTGGCAGGCGTGCTGCATCTTTAAATGATTAAAGTATTCTATCGGCGAAAAGCCTGTTTTCTTGCGGAATAGTAAGGAAAAGTGCGAAGGGGAGAAGTTAACCGCCTGCGAAATCTGCTCCAGGGTAAGGTTCTGGTCCACGTTCTTTTTCATGAAGTCGATAGCGGCATCCGTAGTGTCTGCCAGGACTGCGTTGCCGCGACTGTTACTTTTATCCTGGTAGATGAAACAGGACAGATAATGCCAAAGGCACATGTTACTGTGCATGAGATGATCCACACTATAGCCCATTTCCAGTTGGGCGTAAATTTCGGCAAACAGCATCACTGTTTTTTCACGATCGGGCACAAAGCCTTTGGGACCGTCGAGGTATTGCATTAATTGCTGCACCCAGTCGTCTGCCGCAGCGCCTTTAAGTGCGTCCAGTAAATAGTCCAGGGATTATCTGCATCCGCTTTGTAGGTGTGGCGCGACTTAGCGGGAATGATGAAGAAGTCACCCGCCGATATTTCGTATGCCCGTTGCTGCAAAGTAAAACTGCCCGCGCCTTCCTGGCAATAGATCAATATATGCTGTTCCGCACCGGTGCTTCTTTCGCGGTAATGGTAGCGCGCCTTCGGGTAATAGCCGATGTCCGTGATGTGTAATTGATTGATCAGGGGATGATTGGCACACTTGGTCTGCAACACCGCACGCGGGATCACGATTGCCTTCTGGCCCTGGAAGCCGTCTTTTTTCGCTGTGCTTTCAAGATAACGTGTGTTTTTTAAAGCGTAATAATAAGAAAGTCCACAAGATTAGTCATATAGTCGCTGCCTTTTAAAGTTAAAAAAGTTTTTTTGTACGATCAATAATAATCTACGAATCATGAATTCGCACGTTAAAATATGGACGGAAGAGGTGGTCATTCCTACGTATCCTGTCGGCCAGCCTGACAGGAACCCGATGTTCCTCGAGAAGCGCGTATACCAGGGCAGCAGCGGTGTAGTATATCCCCACCCCGTGATCGATAAAATCATGGATGAAAAAACGGACCAGTCCTACACCGCCGTTTTTCTCGAAAATGAATACCTGAAGATCATGGTCCTGCCGCAACTCGGCGGCCGTATCCAGATGGCTTACGATAAGGTGAAGGAACGCCATTTCGTTTACTACAACCAGGTGATAAAGCCGGCGCTGGTAGGTCTTACCGGCCCGTGGATATCAGGCGGTATTGAATTTAACTGGCCCCAACACCATCGCCCCAGTACATTCGATCCTGTGGATTTTACGATTATTGAAAATGAAAATGGCAGTGTTACCTGTTGGGTGAATGAGGTGGAACTGATTTTCAGAACAAAGGGGATGGCTGGTTTTACGTTGTATCCCGGAAAAGCGTACCTGGAAATAACGGCCAAATTGTATAACCGTACGCCATTCCCTCAAACTTTCCTCTGGTGGGCCAATCCGGCCGTGAAGGTGAACGACTACTATCAATCTATATTTCCACCGGATGTATATGCCGTGTTTGATCATGGACGCCGCGATGTATCGTCGTTTCCCATTGCAAAAGGCACGTATTATAAAGTGGATTATGCACCGGGTACCGATATCTCGCGTTACTGCAATATCCCGGTGCCCACTTCCTACATGGCAGGCTCGTCGGATTACGACTTCATCGGTGGTTATGAGCATGATAGCGGCGGCGGTTTGCTGCACGTGGCGGACCATCATGTATCTCCCGGTAAAAAGCAATGGACCTGGGGCCATGGTGAATTTGGCCAGGCATGGGACCGTAATCTTACAGACGAAGACGGGCCATATATTGAGCTGATGACCGGCGTATTTACTGATAATCAGCCCGATTTCTCCTGGATTCAACCTTTCGAGCAAAAGGAATTTGTGCAATATTTTATGCCGTACCGGGAGGTGGGCGTAGTGAAGAATGCTACGAAAGAAGCCGCGGTAGGGCTGGAGGCCAATGAGACGGGCGGCATCATTCGCATACATTTTACCTCTTTTTATGGAGAAGTGGAAGTGCAACTGCGTTCCGGTGCGGAAGTGCTGTACTGCACCACCGTCCAGGGCGCACCGGATATGCCTTTCGTAAAGGAATTTCCCTGGCCACACGCGGTAGATGTAAATGCATTGCTGGTAGAAGTACGCGACCTGCAAAGCGGCCGCCTGCTGGTAGCTTATAACGCGCAACCGCCGGGGGAAAAGGAATTGCCCCCGGCAGCAGTAGCCGCCAGGAAGCCGGCGGAGGTGGAGCTGAACGAACAGTTATTTTTAACGGGCCAGCATATCGAACAGTACCGCCATGCAACATACAATGCTGCCGATTATTACGAGGAAGCGCTTCGCCGCGATCCGGGGGATATCCGCTGTAGTAACGCTATGGGTCTGCTGTTCCTGCGTAAAGCCCGGCCAGACCTGGCTACGCCCTACCTGCATAAAGCCATTGCCACCGCCACTTACCGCAATCCGAATCCTTACGACAGCGAATGTTACTATAACCTCGGATGGGCGCTGCTGTTACAAGATAAAACGAACGAAGCATATGATGCATTTTATAAAGCTACCTGGAGCCAGGCCTGGCAGCATGCCGGGTTCCTGAACCTGGCGCGTATTGCGGCCGGCAGGCTGCAGTGGGACGAGGCGTTGCAGCTGGCAGAACAATCACTCGTGCGTAACTGGCACAGTCATACCGCCCGCCATCTGAAAGCGGCAATACTGCGTAAAGCGGGTCGTGCGGCAGCTGCAGCTGAATGGGGACGCGTTTCACTGGAGCTGGACCCGTTCAATTACGGTTGCCTGTACGAGCAGCACCTGATCGATAATAACACTTCCAGCCTGGATTTGCTGCTGCAACGTTCGCGCAACTGGATGCATACCATGCTCGAATATGCATTGGATTACGTGTATGCAGGTATGCTGGATGAGGCTTCCGGCTTACTGCAACTGCACATGCAACACACGGCGAAGGTATCGCCACTGTGTTACTATTACCTGGCCTGGATAGCGGGTAAACAGGGCGAGATTGCACAGGCAAAGGAGTTCGCGGAGGCGGGGCACAAATGCTCCCATGAATATTGCTTCCCGCATCGGGTGGAAGATGCGTTGGCGCTGCAATACGTGCTGAGCGTATTGCCGCATCCCAAGACCTGGTACTATCTCGGCAACCTTTGGTACGATAAACGCCTGTCTGACGACGCAGTACATTGTTGGGAGGAGTCCATTGCGCTCGGGGCCGACTTTGCAACCGTTTATCGTAATTTGTCGCTGGCCATGTATAACAAACGGCATCATCCGTCAAATGCGCTGGCCTTGATGGAGAAAGCTTTCCAGCTGGACGATACGGATGCGCGCGTACTGATGGAGCTTGACCAGTTGTATAAGAAGGTAAATAGATCCGCACAGAAACGCCTCGATCACCTCGACGAATACATGGACTTGGTGGTGCACCGCGATGAATTGTACCTTGAGTACGTAACCTTGCTGAATCAACTGGGCCGTTACCAGGAAGCTGCGTCCGCACTGGCTTCCCACGTCTTTCATCCATGGGAAGGTGGGGAAGGTAAGGTAACGGGCCAGTACCTGGTTGCCCATCTTGAACTGGCGCGGCAACACATCGCTACGGGAGATGCGGAAGCAGCGCTTGGTGAACTGGCGTTAGCCGAGCGATTTCCGCATAACCTTGGAGAAGGTAAGTTATACGGCGCGCCGGAAAATGACCTGTTCTTTTTACGCGCCGAAGCATTATCCCTCGCCGGTAATGACAAAGAAGCCCGCCAGTGGTGGGCAAAGGCGGCCGAAGGTAGTACAGCGCCGGTACAGGCTATATTTTATAATGATCCGCAGCCGGATAAAATACTGTACCGCGGACTGGCCTGGGCGCGGTTAGGTGAGCAAAGCCGGGCAGAAAAAGTGTTCAGGCTTATCGATTTCAGTGAGCAGCATCAGCATGATCATATTGAAATTGATTATTTCGCCGTGTCGTTGCCGGATTTGCTGGTGTTCGATGCAGATCTTGACCTGAAGAACCGTTTGCATTGCCTGTACATGGCGGCGCTCGGGTACCTGGGGCTGGCGCTTACAGGGCAGTCGCAGCATAACGCACAGGCGGCGACATTGTTTGATAGGGTGCTGAGCATAGACGCGCATCATTCCGGCGCTTTGTTGCATCGGCAGCTGCTGCGAAAAATCGATATTGAATCCGTAAATTAATCCACTAATTTTTCGTTATGAATCAGGCTGCGAAGCATTCTTATAATCATGCCTATATCATCGGGATCTCTTTCATCTCTGCCCTCGGCGGGTATTTGTTTGGTTTCGATTTCGCGGTGATATCCGGCGCCCTGCCTTTTTACGGACGGCCTTCGGCCTTACGCCATGGTGGGAAGGTTTTCTTACCGGCTCGCTTGCCCTGGGTTGTGTAGCTGGATGCCTGCTGGCAGGCCGGCTGGCAGACAAACGTGGTCGCAAGCCCGGACTGCTCCTGGCGGCGCTGATATTCGCGGTGTCGTCGTTGGGTATGGCGTTCGCGGGGAATTTAACGATCTTTATCTGCATGCGTTTTGCCGCGGGCATTGGTGTGGGCATGGCGTCTATTCTTAGTCCCATGTACATTGCGGAGGTATCGCCGGCGCATGCGCGGGGCCGTAATGTGGCGATCAATCAACTGACCATCGTATTGGGTATACTCGTTACGAATCTTGTGAACTACCGCCTTGCAGGTAATGGTGATGAGGCATGGCGCTGGATGTTCGGCATGGGCGCACTGCCTTCGCTGCTGTTCTTCGCCGGTGTTTGCTGGCTGCCTGAAAGTCCGCGCTGGTTATTGGCAGCCGGTAAAAAGGAGCAGGGCGAAAAGATCCTGCGTAAGATCGGCGGCGACAGCTTTGCGGAGGAAACGTCTGCCGTGATCCTCCGCCAGTCGCCTGTTCGGGAGAGAACTGCTTTTGCGGAAGTGTTCGAGCGCAGTGTAAGGCCTGCGGTGATGATCGGTATTACGCTCGCAGTGTTTCAGCAGTTATGCGGAATCAATGTAGTATTCAATTATACCTCTACTATTTTTGAAGCGGTGGGGGCTAACCTCGACAGGCAGCTGTTCGAAACAGTGGCCATCGGTGTTGTGAATCTTCTTTTACACTGGTAGCCATGTGGCAGGTAGATAAACTCGGTCGCAGGCCATTGATGCTGGCCGGCTCATTGGGATTGACCATCACCTATTTCGTCCTCTCTTTTCTACTGCAAACAAAAGCGCCCGCAGGGGCCGTGTCAATCGTTGTATTGATTGCCATCGCGCTGTATGCCACGTCGCTGGCGCCGGTTACCTGGGTCATCATCTCTGAAATATTCCCGAACCATATCCGCGGGCAGGCATCTTCCGTAGCGATTGTTTCCTTATGGCTCGCCAATTTCGTGCTGGTGTTTACGTTCCCGATTTTGTCCACGGTGCTCGGTGCATACGGGCCGTTTTACATGTACGGGGCCATCTGTTTGCTTGGGTTCTTTTTTGTAAAGCGCCGGGTAAAAGAAACAAAAGGCCAAACGCTCGAACAACTGGGCGAGGTCATCAGGCATTAATTTCCATGTTATATAACTAATGGCATTCAATATGAACAAACACTTCAGCCTGGCGCTCATCGCATTGGCAATGGCGATGCGGATTTCCGCACAGGATAAAATTTCACTGGCTGGCGAATGGCAGATCCGGTTGGATCGTAATGATGAGGGGATGCGGCAACGCTGGTCGCTGCAAACATTTACTGAACCGGTGAAATTGCCCGGTGCTGTTCAGTCACAGGGTTTCGGTGATGATCCCTCCATAAGAACACCCTGGATCGGCGAAAGAGGTACCGAACGTTTCCTGCAGCAGGATAAATACAAGCCTTATTACCCTGATGATAACTTCAAATTTCCTTTCTGGCTTACGCCAAAGAAGTATTACGTAGGCCCGGTGTGGTTTCAAAAGGATATCAACATCCCGGAAGGTTGGCGCAATAAACACATCGAGCTAAAACTTGAGCGCTGCCATTGGGGCACTACGGTGTATGCAGACGGACAGTATGTGGGCGCAGATAGCAGCTTGGCTACGGCGCATGTATACGATCTCAGTCGCCTGACGCCGGGCAAACACCGGTTAACGGTGCGTGTAGATAACCGTTATCTCACAGAAGTAGGCATTAACGCGCACAGCGCCAGCGATCAGACCCAGGGTACCTGGAACGGTATTGCGGGCGATATGCTGCTGGAAGTAAAGGAGAAAGATTTCATCAAACAGGTGCAGTTGTATCCCGACCTTGCGGGTAAACAGGTTCGGGTGAGCGTTAAGCTGGCGCGTCCGGCGGTGGCAGGACAGCAATTATTGCTGGCCGCGAAGCCACTGGGTAAGGGCACTGCAATAGCGCCGGTAAAACAGGCGTTGCAGGCAGGTGATAGTCTGTTGGAACTGAATTACCCCATGGGAGCATCTTTCAATAGCTGGGATGAATTCAATCCCGCTTTATACGAGATGGCAGTAACCCTGCAATCCGCGATGGGAAAGAACGTGAAGAAGGTGCAATACGGTATGCGCAGCATTGGTACAACAGCAGATAAACTAACGATCAACGGTCATCCAATTTTCCTGCGTGGCACATTGGAGTGTGCGATTTTCCCGCTCACGGGATATCCGCCCACCGATACGGCTGCCTGGGGCCGCATTTGCCGCATCATTAAAGCGCATGGCCTCAATCACCTGCGTTTTCATTCCTGGTGTCCGCCGGAAGCCGCGTTCGTGGCAGGCGACCGTTATGGCGTGTACTTCTCTATCGAAGTTGATGCCTGGGCGAGGGTAGGAGATGGCGCTTCGATCGACGGCTACCTATACCGGGAGGCGCAACGCATCGTGGACGCTTACGGTAATCACCCTTCCTTTTGCATGTTGATTCACGGAAATGAACCGGCAGGCGGCAAAGCGCGCGATCCTTACCTGGCGCATTGGGTGAAGTACTGGCAGGAACGCGATAATCGTTTCCTGTACACCGCTGGTTCCGGCTGGCCTGCGTTGCCGGTGAATGACTATCATGTATCGCCTGACCCGCGCATACAGGCATGGGGCGAGGGGGTAAATAGTGTGATCAATGCCAAGGCGCCGAACAGCAGGTACAATTTCAGCGATAAAATGGAGCAGATCCACAGGAATACCGGTAAACGCCTGCCCGTAGTTGCGCATGAAATAGGCCAATGGTGCGTGTATCCCGATTTTTCTGAGATAAAGAAATACACGGGCTTATTGCAGGCGCGCAACTTTGAGATCTTCCGCGATTTTATGAAGAAAGAGCATTTGCAGGGGCAGGAGCGGGATTTTCTCATGGCGTCCGGTAAGTTGCAGGTGCTGTGTTATAAGGCGGACATAGAGGCCGGTATGCGCACGGGGTACGCGGGTTACCAGCTGCTCGATCTGCATGATTTCCCGGGACAGGGTTCCGCACTCGTGGGGGTACTGGACCCGTTCTGGAACAGCAAACCATATTGCACGCCGGCGGAGTATCACCGCTTCGCCTCCGCTACAGTGCCTTTGGCGTTGCTGCCGAAGTTCGTATTTAAGAACAATGAAGCGCTGACGGCCGGTTTGCAGATTTCGCACTACGGCCGCGAACCGGTTAAGCAGGCGGCTATCAGCTGGCGCATCCGCGATCAACATAAAAAGGTACTGGCCAGCGGTAACAGCAGAGCAGACCTGGAACTGCGCAACGATAACCCGGCAGCTAGTATTTCGTTTAATCTTGCCGGTATCAACACCGCCCAAAAGCTGAACCTCGAAGTAACGGTAAAAGGATTGGGCGTGAATGACTGGGATCTTTGGGTGTATCCTGCGGAAGTAACGACTGCACCGGCAAAAGATATCATTGTAGTGAATGAATTGAGTGATGCCGTGTTACAGCAATTGCAGGCGGGCGCTAAAGTACTGCTCAATATTAATGGCAAAGTAGCGAAAGGCATGGGCGCCGAAATACCGACCGCCATGTCTACGGTTTTCTGGAATACGGAATGGACAACCTACCAGGCGCCGCATACGCTTGGCATTCTCTGCGATCCGAAACATGCGGCCTTCGCCAGGTTTCCTACCGAATACCATAGCAACTGGCAGTGGTGGGATATTTTGCATACTGCACAACCCATGCGCCTCCGCGATTTCCCGGCTACACTGAAACCTACGGTACAACTGATCGATACCTGGTTTGAAGCCCGTAAACTCGGTTTGTTGTTTGAGGGTAAGGTGGGGAAAGGTAAGCTGGTGGTGACCTCGATAGATTTTACACACGACCTGGAGAACCGACCGGGGGCAAGGCAATTGTACCACAGCCTGCTGACGTACATGAATGGCGCGGGTTTTAACCCGGCGGTAACCCTGGACGCTGCGCCGGTAAGGGCTTTGTATCAATAAGTTATATACATCAAACGAAAGAAAAGGGCTGCACTGTAGTGGTGCGGCTTTTTTATTGCGTTATGAAAGTTGTCGCTTTTTTCAATATTTATGCTGCACGGCCGGCTAATTTTGCTCCCTATATCCCGGAACGGCTACCCCGCCTTCCCCAAAAAACACAACATGAAAAAAGTATTTAAGGTCATTGGTATTATCGTATTAGTGCTCATTCTCGGTGTTGCAGGCGTTGGCGTTTATGTGAAAACGGCGCTTCCAAACGTTGGTCCCGCACCGGAAATTACCCTGAAAAACACCCCGGAACGTATTGCGAACGGACGTTACCTCGCACATCACGTGGCGGTGTGTATGGATTGTCATAGTACGCGCGACTGGTCGCGTTACGCCGGCCCCATGGTGGAAAAGGGCATAGGCGGCGGTGGTGAAGTATTTAACAAGCAGATGGGTTTTCCGGGCGACTTTTATGCGCCGAACATCACGCCGCATGCCTTATCCGGCTGGACAGACGGAGAGATCTTCCGTGCGGTTACCACAGGTGTGAGCAAGGATGGTCATGCGTTGTTCCCGGTGATGGGCTATCATCGCTTTGGTCAGATGGACCAGGAAGACATTATGGACGTTATTGCTTACCTGCGTACGCTGGAGCCCGTGGTGAACGAGATTCCACGCTCTAAAGCAGATTTCCCGGTGAATGTCCTGATTAACACGATGCCCGCGAAAGCAGCATTCACCAAACGTCCTGCCGAAAGCGACCAGGTAGCCTATGGCAAATACCTGATCAATGCCAGCGGATGTGTAGACTGTCACAGCCAGACCGATAAAGGAAAGGTGATCCCGGGTACGGAATTTGGTGGCGGAATGGAATTCGCACAGCCGGCAGGTATTGTGCGCTCACCCAATATCACGTTCGATAAAGCAAACGGTATCGGCAGCTGGTCGAAAGATATGTTCGTGCAGCGGTTCAAAATGTATACAGACAGCGGTTACGCACCACGGCAGCTGAAACCCGGCGAGTTGAATACACCGATGCCCTGGTCGATGTACGCGGGCATGAAAACATCCGATCTTGAAGCGATTTACGCGTACTTGCAGTCGGTGAAGCCTTTGGATAATAAGGTGGAACGATTTGCGCTGAATACGCCGTCAAAATAAAAGGAGAAGCCGCCCATCGGGCGGCTTTTTTACGATTGTTATTGTTAAACCGCTTTCTTCATCACATGCTTACGATGTTTGGATCCCCACAACCCTAATTCCGCGATCAGTTGTTTCAGCGTCTGCCCGTGATCGGTCAGCGCATAATCCACCCGTGGCGGAAAACTCTCCTGTACGGTACGTTTCAGCAGCAGGTTGGCTTCTAAATCCTTCAGCTCCTTGGATAACATCTTATCCGTAATACCCGGTAAATCGCGGGATATCTCTTTAAAACGTTTGGGTCCGTAGAATAAGGACACGATGATCTGCACTTTCCATCTGCCTTCCGGATGTTAATCGCGTCCTGGATAGCAAGTAGTGCCTGGGAGCAATCGCCCGATATGCCGCAGTTTTTGCGGCTGCAAGTGGCTTACTGTTCATATACTATCTTCTAGGATAGTACTATCTGGCAGGATAGTAATATCTTTTGTATAGTAAAGGTAGGATATTTTTGTGGAAATAAATGAGTTGAACATGAGTCTATTGCAGCATCTTGGCTGGCGTTACGCCACCAAGAAAATGAATGGCGACGTAGTGCCGCAGGATAAATTAGATTACATCCTTGAGGCCGCCCGCCTGGCGCCGTCGTCTTCCGGCATGCAGCCCTACCGGATTTTTGTCGTAAACGATAAAGCATTACAGGAAAAGATAAAACCGATCGCTTACGATCAACCGCAGATCGTAGAAGCGTCTCACCTGCTGGTATTCGCATCTTGGGATGGGTATACCCGGGAGCGTATCGATACTGTTTTTAATGAAATGATTTCGCAACGCCCCAATTCGGACCAGGAAATGGTGAATGCTTACAAGGAGCGCCTGTGGTCACTTTATGAGCCGCTTGGTCAGCAGTGGCACGCGCAGCACGCTGCCCGCCAGGCTTATATATCGTTCGGACTGGCCATCGCGGCCGCCGCGGAACAGCAGGTAGATGCCACGCCTATGGAAGGTTTTCTGCCGCCGCAGCTCGATGAACTGCTGGGCCTGAAAGCGCAGGGACTCACCAGCGTGCTGATCCTCGCCCTCGGTTACCGTGATACCGCGAACGACTGGCTTGTCGACAAGAAAAAGTGCGCACGCCGAAAGAAGCGTTCGTACAATATGTGTAAGCCCGTTTTTCCGTAATATTGCCGTCTATGCAGCGAATGTTATGTTTCCTGCTGCTCTTATCGGCCGGCATACAAACCGGAAAGGCGCAGGAGAAGATTTATACGCAAAGGAACAATGTAGTGAAGGACGGCAGGATGCAGGAATATACAACCTACATCCGCTTTTACGGAGACAGCGGTTTTGTTCGCACCGATTTCCGGGAAGAACGGCGGATACGACGGTAACGCGTGGTCATTACCGCCGGAGTGGCCACTTCTACCAGTTCCTGGCGCCTGATCCGGTATTTTGCCTGAAGCGCTCCGGCAACAAGTATTATCATTGTACGCTGGAAGGCGGTTACGAACACGGCTGGGTCACCTGGTTGTTTTCACGCGGCAAACCTTTACGCAGGATACAGCCCGAAGCCTCGCTTCGCGCAAGGATAAGATAGATAAAGCGCCACATCGGAAGATGTGGCGCTTTATCTTTATAATAGGATGGATGCGTCCTGCCAGACGTAGCGGTAAGCATCCGCAACAGATCCGTCTACATGATGCTGCGGCTCAGTGCCCGCGTTCATGCCTCCCAACCGGTCGTATACGGCAATGGCGTTGACATTTTTTACATACACCCACAAATACATATTATGCCGCGCCGATCGGGCAACAATGGCCCCGGCGCATTTACCCATGAGCTGTTTGCCGATCCCTGTTCCGCGTGCTTCGGCGGCAACATGCAGGTTGTCGAGCAGCGCACCGTACACCGGGTCGTGTTCCGGGAACAGGCAGGCGAAACCGGACACCTCACCATCCAGCAGCGCAACGGTGATCACCTGGTTAGGCGCGGGTGATTCGAGGCGTTGTCGCCAGGCGGTGGCGCGTTCAGTAGTCACATCGTTATCAAGAAAAGTATCGCTGTAAATACCACGGTAAGTGGTTTGCCAGTTATGAGCATGTATTTTCGCAATAGATGCGGCATCTTGCGGCCGGGCGGTTCTGAATTCGATCATGGGGCACGAGCATTTAACGGGAAGGAAGATAGGCAAAAATGGGCGATCCCATTTTACTTCTTCCCTTTAATCGCCTGCAACATCAAATGAAACGCCCCGATCGGCATATCCCCGTGCCCGTACCCGTCCAACTCGTACAGGAACGTGTTTTTATGACCGGCCAGCTTCATCATCCGCGCCAGGTAAGCGTTTTCTTCGTAACGTCCCAGTAATTCCAGTTCGCGGTCGCCGGTGTAAAGGTACAGCGGGGGCGCGTCGGCACGCACATGGAATAGTGGAGCATAACGGTCTATCGTGGGTTGCAGTTCGGCAATGTTTTGTTCTTTACGCACGGTGAAGTGCGTGATCGCCTGCCCGCTGAACGGGAACAGGGCTGCGATGCGGTCGGCATCTATTTTATAAGGCTTTAGGTACGATTTATCCAGGCCAATCATTTCGGCGAGATAACCGCCGGCGGAATGACCGGAAACGTAAATGCGGGCGGTGTCTCCACCATACTCACGGGCATGGTTAAACGCCCAGGCCACTGCTGCAGCCGCGTCGTCGATGTACTCCGGGCATTTAGCCTGCGGGTGCAGCCGGTAGTTGGCCGCAATGATGATCATGTTCTGCTGTTTCAGTTCTTTCGGGATAGACTTGCTGCCACCGGTGATGCCGCCGCCGTGAAACCATACGATCACCGGCACATTACGCGCGTTCTGTGGATAGTAGATATCCAGTTTACAGCGCTCTTTCATGTACGCCGTTTGGTTGCCGGTACGGTAGGGCAGGTCGTTTTTTTGTTGATAACGAAGCGTATCCTGGGCCTGCGAAGTAATATAGCAACAGAGTAATACGATCAGTATGCGGATTTTCATGTGGATGCTGTTTGTAACAAAGAAAATAAAATTCCCTTAATTTACGGCTATGGATATCACATTGCAACTAAATGATTACCTGCGGAATAAATTGCAGGCGGAGCATTGTGTGGCCGGCAAGCTGTCTTACCGGCATACGGCCGGTGCGTTGCTCAGCTTTTATGGCCGCCATGCCACGTTTGTCAGCTAGCTGACGGCGCAATCCAATGCCAGCATGGCAAACCTGGAAGGTGCGGATACCGGGTCTGGACCAACCTGGTAATAAACCGGGAAAGACCCGAAGGATTTGTTGATAGTGAACAGGCCATCAAGATAAAAATATGGCAAGGTTCTTGCTAATTCTGCGACAGAAATTAGACTAGCGATATTTACATTCTTTTAACCATGTCTTAATGAAAAACCTATAAGGGCTGCTTCTGCAGCCCTTTTTTATGATGGCTGTCGGAACAGCGAAACAAAGCCAGCTTCTGCAACCGCATCACTCCAAATAAAAATGGCCAGCCTACGCAGCCAGCCTTTCCATTTTCTTCCAGGTTGAATCAGTTCTCCTGCATCCCCCAAAATCTTTCCGCTGCATTACATACGTCCAGTACGCCGCAGTCTTCTCCGACACCTTCACCTTCTTCGCCTTTCTGCGCGCTATTTTCTTCATGGGGGCAGCACTGCGATCACATCGGCCGCATTATGCGCCTGGTAGGCTACGGGTACCAGGTTGCCGTCGCGGAGCTTGTATGCCTTGGCTTCCAGGATCACCAGGCATGCCCGTACCGCCTGTGAGGGCAGGTCGAGGGTGAGCTCGGGCATTGCTTCGCTCTTGCTCAATATAAAGGGGAGGAGATCATTGTACGGCAATAGCCATGTCGTAAGTTAGGCATCACCGCCACGGCGCGGAACTCAATATAGTTAATCGCTGCCGGTGCCTGCCGTGCAGGCTGCGCGATCTGCACCTGTATGGAGCCGCCACGGTTGCGTTTTACTTTTGTTTTTACGGTAATACCGGCAGGATTGAATACGCGGAGCTTTTTGAGTTGCTTCAGGTGTTGCGGCAGTATGACTTTTTCGCCAGACTTACGGGTTCTATCAGCAGCTATCACGCCTTGCAGCGCAGCCAGTAAACGGTGCTGGAAATCCGGGTCATAAGAGGTTTCGATCACCTCCGAAATGGCCGAGTAAATTGTACGCGCAGCATGGCCGGCTGTACCAAGATCTTTCGCCGCCCGCCTGGCGGTAATCGTTTTCCGGGATATGCTACGCAAAGCTGTGCTATAGTAGCGCCTATCCCGCTCGCTGGAATTTAATAAATCAGGTATCACGGTAACAGATGAATATTGAGGTTTTTGGGTCTACTTTATATTTTCAGACGTAAGCAATTGGAGCTTTTGGGTGTTTTGTGAAAAAACGTCTGCGAATATATCGTTTTTCCGGGAATCCTCAATATTCAATTTTCCGTGTTTCTGTGCTGGTCCAGTTGCCGTCCAGCTGGCGACTTATTTTCTGTATCCAGTTGCCCTGTGGGTCGTAATTGTATTCATACCGGTACGAGCTGCCCCGCTCTGCCAGCAGCCTTTCGCTTTCGGCCGCCGCCTCGCGCTCGCTCAAACGGAAGATCACGTTGCCCTGGTTGTCAAAAACGTATTTTGTACGCAGGTAGAGTTTATCCTGGCGGAAGTAATGGGTTTGCACCAGGCGGCTCTTCTTGTCGTAAAATTCCATCTTGCGGGAAAGCAGGAGCCCTTCGCTTTCAAAATCACGTACCACCGCCATAACGGTATCGGTTTCGGTGAGATAGATTTTTTCGGTACCGCGGCCTTCATGAAAAATGTAAAGGCTGTCGTTGCCCTCAAAGTATTGATACCGTGTTTTTCCGTTTTGCCCTGAGCAAGGGAGTAGGAATGGCTCGCCGGTCTGCCTGCATCGTCGTATGTAAATTCGCTTTTGCTGCCATCCGGGTTCGACTCCAGCGCTTTAATATTACCGTTGCCATCATATTCCATCCGCATACTCATTTTCGAACCCTCTATCAGGGTATTTACGCGTTTGATCTGGCCTTTGGAAAAAAGATACTCGTTTACCACGGTATCATTCACCGTTGTTTCGCTCAGGTAAGTGCCGAAAATGCTGTCGGTAGCCCGTTTGGGCTCGCCCTTAAAATCGTGCAAACGGTCCAGCGCGGGTTGTTGATCGCTCCTGGCAATGCTGCTGCATACCTGGAATTTCCAATCTTTGTGATATGCCTTTTTGCAACTGAAATATAAAGGCACGAAAAGGAGGATCAGTAAGTAGGCTTTTCTTTTCATAGGACTATAAAGGTAGTTGAATATAGGAAATTTTTCCTATTGTTCCAACTGCTTCTTCAGCAAGTCCAGGCTTTCTCCCAGGTCATCCGACATCTTACTTTCCGCTAACGGACGGATCACGTTCATCGGGTAAGGCATGCGGCCATTGAAGGTCCAGGTCACTTTCGTCTGATTATCAGACACTGCGTCGGTGCGCATGGTGGTAGGTGATAGTCCCGCAAATGGTTTTTCGAAGCGCAGGTCGCAGTCGATCGTTTCACCTTCCACGATGTTTTTGATTTCCTGCTCGCCTTTGCTGGACATCGCCTTGCTGTCCCAGGTCTGCACGTAACCCACCGTACCGTCTGCACCGCGGTCGGTAATTACCACTGCCGGGTCGCTCAGTACCCATTTGTTGAATTTGTTCTGGTTCTTCAAGTACTTTACATAGTCAAACACCTGTTGTTTGGGCTTGTTGATCACCACTTCTTTGGTAATGCTGTAATCTTTTTTCATAAACAGCGCCAGCAGGCAGGGAACGATAATCAGTACGGCGATAATGATCAGGATCCATTTTAAGATTTTCATGTTTGTAGGTTTTAGGTTTGATACTGCAAATATATTTCGGCCGGGCGGCTTTTCAGGTCATCAGTTACGACATTATCAGGGGGCGTTTGCGACAATCTTCCCGATAGCGGAACTTTTGTCCGGAATCGGACGCTTTTTTCTTTTCGTTTTTTGATAAGGTGTTGATTTTGTGTTTTTTAAGTCTGGTATCCGTATTGCAACGCCTACTGTCAAAATCAAAAAATGGACAGGGAAATTTCCGCCGAAGTAAATGCCAGCAACAAGAGGAAGTGGATCCTCGTCACTACCGCGATCGTTGTCGTGATAGCGGCCGGCATCTTTACCACCCGATATTTTTTTAAATCGAGTCTCCGTAAAAGCAACATCATTACCGCCATCGTAGAAACCGGCGACGTGGAAAATACCATCACCGCCTCCGGCGAAGTGTTACCCGAGTTCGAAGAAGTGATCACCAGTCCCGTTAGTTCCGCTATCCGTTCTGTATTGATCGACGCCGGCGCTACGGTGCAGGCCGGACAGCCCGTGCTGCAACTCGATAAAGCCCTGGTGCAGGCCGCGTACGACAAAGGGCGCTTCATGCTCGAATCAAAACAGAACAACCTGCGCAAATTAAAGCTGGAACTCGATAAAAGTTATTTCGACCTGAAATCCAGCAATGATATTAAACAGCTTCGTATCAACAGCCTGACCGCCGAAGTAGAAAACACCAAACGTCTCTTTAAGGCAGGCGGCGGCACCCGCGAAAGTGTGGAGC
Source organism: Chitinophaga sedimenti (assembly GCF_023156195.1). Classification (GTDB taxonomy): domain Bacteria; phylum Bacteroidota; class Bacteroidia; order Chitinophagales; family Chitinophagaceae; genus Chitinophaga; species Chitinophaga sedimenti. Next base: position 2,287,251 of record NZ_JAKUKA010000001.1, on the reverse strand, counting down.
AGGCCGAAATGAACCTGAGGGTGGCCCAACTGGAGAAAACGCAACTCGAGAACGAGATACGCAGCAAGCAGCAGAGCATGCAGGTAGAGATCCGCGAATCTGAACTGGAAGTGGCCATGCAGCAGCATGAACTGCAGGAGCTGGGCCGCAAGCGCGACATGGCCAATGTAAGCGCCACCCGCAATGGCGTGGTTACCTGGGTGAACCGCAACGTGGGCGCCTCGGTGGGAGAAGGGGTGGAGCTGGTGCGCATTGCAGACCTGAGCAGTTTTAAGATCAGTGGCAGTATTGCAGACAGTTATCTGGATAAGCTGCGTAGTGGCATGCCCGTGATCGTGCGCATCAACGATAAACAGCTGAGGGGCGATATAGCGAGCATCTATCCCGCCGTTCGTAATGGCCTCGTCAACTTCGATGTGCGCCTGGCCGACAGAGACACGGGTTTACTCCGCCCTAATTTAAAGGTAGACGTGTTCGTCGTAACTGATGCGCACCGCCAGGTTTTACGCGTAACCAACGGCGCGGCTTTCGGGCCGGGTAAATCAGCGCAGTTATTCGTGGTGCAGGGCGATAAAGCCGTGCGCCGGCAGGTGTCGCTTGGACTCAGCAACTTCGATTACGTGGAGCTGAAAGACAATGTGCGCGCCGGCGAAACGGTGATCGTATCCGATATGAGCGATTTTAAAAACACCCGAGAAATCACCCTGATCCCCTGAGTTTATGCGCTATTTATACTTTATATTGATATTATCCGCCACGCCCGCCGTTGCCCAGGACACCCTGCGGTTAAGCCTGGCGACCGTGGTGCACATGGCCAAAGAAGGGTCTATCGCCTCCAAACAGGCCGCTACTGTCAAGGAAACCAAGTACTGGGAGTGGCGCACGTACCGTTCCAACTACGCGCCCCAGCTACAGCTCGAAGGATCATTGCCCGGCTTTCAGAAAACGTACAGCCAGTGCTGCAGCCCAATGGTACCGTACTCTTTCAGCCCATTCACAATAATAATTCTTCGCTGAACCTCTCCTTCCGCCAGGGGATTACGGCTACGGGCGGTACCATTTATGGCGCTACCGAACTACAGCGCTTCGACGATTTTGATCGAAATAACACGCTGTATAATGCTGTTCCATACACGCTGGGTTACCAGCAGCCCTTATTCCAGTTTAATAAATTGAAGTGGGATAAAAAGATAGAGCCGCTCAAATACCAGGAGAGCCGCCAGCAGTTTATTTCCGATATGGAGGAGGTAGCGGTAAAGGCGAGCATGTATTTCTTCGCACTGCTCAAATCGCAGGTGAATTACCAGATTGCGGAAACGAACCTGGCCAATACCAAACGGCTACAGGCCATTGCGGACGAGAAGTTCGCGCTGGGAAAGGTTTCCCGTAATGAAATGCTTCAACTGCAACTCGAGCACCTGAAAGCGGAAAAATCGCTTGGCGCCGCCGCCCGCGAAATGGAAATCGCTACGCTGAACCTGCGCTCTTACACCGGTTTGCAGCAGCCTGGCAAAGTATCGCTTGAACTGCCGCCAGCCGATATTGTTATGGAGGTAACGGCCCAACAGGTACTGGAACAGGCGTATAAGAACAATGCAGACGCCATCGCCTTCATCCGCAAGGTAGTAGAGGCGGAGCGCGACGTGGCGCAGGCCCGCGGTAATAACGGGCTCAACGCGCTGCTCACCGCCAACCTGGGTTTCTCCAACAGCGCCACCGATATCAAAAATGTATATAAGTCGCCGCAGAACCAGCAGCTGGTACAGTTGCAGTTTACGATTCCCGTGCTCGACTGGGGCCGCTCACGCTCCCGCACAAGAACAGCGGAAGCGAATTTAAAACTTGCGCGCTACGAGGTGGAGCAGGACAAGCAAACCTTCTCGCATCTTGTGACCACGCAGGTTACGCTGTTCGATATGATGAAGCAACAGGTGAAATTGAGCGCTGCAGCGGATGCTATTGCATCTGAAAAATACCAGATCGCCAACAGCCGCTATTCACTGGGGGACCTGAGCATTACCGATCTCAGTATTGCCTTCCAGGAAAAGGACCAGGCAAAAAGAGATTATATTACAGCCCTGGGTGATTTCTGGGGCGCTTATTACGAATTGCGTTATTTATCGCTATACGATTTTGAGAAAAATGAGAAAATCACCTATCAGTAAACCATTTTAACACCTTGATATGATCCAGCTTCAAAACATCGAAAAAGTATACCGTACCGATACGGTAGAAACACAGGCCCTGAGCCAGATTAACCTCGACGTGGCCCCCGGCGAGTTTCTGTCCATCATGGGTCCTTCAGGTTGCGGTAAAAGCACCCTGCTTAATATTATGGGACTGCTCGATGCGCCGTCCCGGGGCGAAGTGCGCATCGGCAACGAGACCACGAAAAAGTTGAACGACAAGGATCTTGCGCATTTCCGCAATCGGCATATCGGGTTCATTTTCCAGAGTTATCACCTGATCAACGACCTGCGGGTGCTCGATAATGTGGAGCTGCCGCTCTTGTATCGTAAAGGCTCCGCCGGCGATCGTAAACGGCTGTCGACCGAGGCGCTTACTAAAGTGGGACTCAGCAACCGCCTCAAACACTTTCCCACCCAGCTTTCGGGCGGGCAAAAACAGCGTGTAGCGATTGCCCGCGCCATTGTTGGTAAACCCAGCATTATCCTGGCCGATGAACCCACCGGTAACCTGGACAGCGCCATGGGTAATGAAGTGATGGACATCCTGCTGCACCTGAACAAAAACGAAGGAACCACCATCGTGATGGTTACGCACGACGAGCAAATGGCCCGTCGTACTCACCGGCTGGTAAGGCTGTTCGACGGTGCACAGGTTCAATGATCTCATCTGTTTAAATTATTATCATGCTGAAAAATTATTTCAAAATAGCCATTGCAGTGCTGAAGCGGCGGAAGTTCTTCACGTTCATCAGCCTGTTCGGTATCAGTCTTACGCTGACCATCCTGATGGCACTCACGTCGCTGTACGATTTTACCACCGATCCGGGATACCCGGACACCAAACGTGCCCGTACGCTGTATGTAGACCGGATACAACTTGAAAATCCGGACAAAGGCTGGATGAACAGTAGTCCGGTAAGTTACCACTTCGTAAAAACTTACATCGACAAACTGACCAGGCCTGAGTTCAAGGTAATGACGACCGAAGGTGGTAATTTCAACACCTACCTGGAGGGTAAAAGGTAGGCATGGGCGTCAAACACACCAATGCAGATTTCTGGAGGGCCTTCGATTTCCAGTTCTTGGAAGGAAAAGCTTTTGGGCAAAAGGAAATTGATAACAGTGAAAAGGTGGCCGTTATTTCGCAAAACCTGAAAGAACGATACTTTGGCGACGTTGGCAATGTGGTGGGTAAATACCTGGTGGCCGATAACGAGCAATACCGCGTAATCGGTGTTGTAAAGGATGCCCCGGGATCCGACCGGTTTACATTGGGCGATTTGTACCTGCCTTTTACCGTAGGTAAAAACGACCTGAAATCCACGCGTCTTCATGGTGGCTTTATATTGGCGCTGGTGGCCCGGTCTAAGGCGGAAGTGCCGGAAATGAGACGGGAGTTTGATGCGATGGCCGCTAAGATTCCCGGCGAGGGAGATATGAGCAAGGTGACAGTGAACGCAGATACTTATCTGGCAGGTGTAAGCCGTAACATATTTCGCTCCAAATCGGGCGGGGACGGTTATGCGAGAATGATGCTCATTCTTTACAGCTGCCTGTTCCTCTTCATGCTGCTGCCAACGCTCAACCTGGTGAACGTAAACGCCAGCCGCATCATGGAACGCTCGTCTGAAATAGGCGTCCGTAAAGCCTTTGGCGCCTCATCAAATGTACTCGCCTTACAATTCGTCATTGAAAACCTGATTCTCACTTTTATCGGCGGCTTCATCGGCCTGCTGCTATCATGGGCCGCTATCCGGATATTCAATACAAATGGTTTTATTCCGCACGCCCACCTTACACTCAACCTGAAAGTATTGTTCATCAGCCTGATCATTTGCCTGGTGTTTGGTCTCCTGTCCGGCGTATACCCGGCCTGGCGTATGTCCGGGATGCAGGTGGTGCGGGCATTGAAGGCGGTTTAAAATCTGTTCAACTTAAAAATTTACACAATGGTCAGTCATTTTTTTAAACTGATTTGGAATAAAAAAGGACAGCATTTTTTGCTGATACTTGAAATAATGGTAGCCTACCTGGTGGTGTTCGGTATTTTTCGGCGGGTGTATTTTACTACCGGAACTATGCACATCCCCGCAACTTCGAACATAAAAATGTGTGGAGCATCAACTTTTCGAATCACCAGGCCGGTACGTCGCGCGCCGATTCATTGATGCTGATCCTGAAAGGGGTTAAAAGCCAGTTGACAGCCATGCCGGGCGTGCGCGGTGTTGCATATATGGGCTATAATACGCCTTACTCCAACAGCATGAATGGTACCGGTTTTGAGTATGATGGCAAGAAATATACGTCGATGGACTATCAGACGGACGACGATTTGCGGCAGGTGTTGCAATTGGAGATGGTGAAAGGACGCTGGTATTCCGAACAGGATGCTGCCGGCAAGCGGCGCGCGGTAGTGATCAACGAAAGTCTGGAAGAACAAATATTTCCCCTCGGCGATGCGTTAGGCAAGGAATTAAAATGGGGTGGTGAACAGGACAGCCGGGTGATAGTAGGCGTAGTAAAGGATATTAAACATGAAGGTGATTACAGTACGCCGAAACCAGGCATTTATCAACGGGCGGATACAGGGTTTTATGGTTGGACGGGTATGATGCTCGTTCGTGTAGATCCTTCGGTAGACGCAGGTTTCGAGTCCCGGGTACACGACCGTCTCACCTCCCTTATGAAGGGCGCTACCATCGAAATCGGGCGCCTGCCCGATCAGCTGGCCCGCAAGAACCGGGAAATGGCGATTCCACTCGTGACCGCCGGAGTGGTTGCTGCTTTTTTGGTTATTAACGTGGCGCTTGGACTATTTGGCGTGTTGTGGTATAACATTAACCGCCGCCGGCAGGAAATAGGCCTGCGACGCGCTATTGGGGCAACTGCCGGTGATGTGTCGAAACAGATACTCGGCGAAACGCTGGTGCTCACCACGATTGCCGTATTGCTGGCGCTGTTTTTTGCCGTGCAATTCCCTTTACTACACGTATTCGGAATGTTGCCGGGAATCTACGTGACTGGTATGCTGTTGGCTGTATTGTTTATTTATGTACTGGTATTCCTTTGCGCCCTCTACCCCGGCCGCGAGGCGGCGGCCATTTACCCGGCAGTGGCTTTACATGAAGACTAAATAATCTTACTTTTACGATAGCATGATATTAATTATTGATGATGATATTGCGGTGCGCACGTCCCTGCTGTTGTTATTGCAGCAGGAGGGATTTGCCGCTGCCGCCGCTGATACGCCTGAGGAGGCGTTGCGGTTGGTGGCGGAAACACCGCCGTCGCTTATTTTACTCGACCTTAATTTTTCGCTGGATACATCGGGCCGCGAAGGCATGCAGTTGCTCGAAAAGCTGCGACGCCTGAATACAGAGGTGCCCATCATCCTCATCACCGGCTGGGGCAGTATTGCGCTGGCCGTGCAGGGCATGAAACTGGGCGCTAGTGATTTCGTGACCAAGCCCTGGAGCAACGACAGCCTGCTGCAAAGTATCCGCACCCTGCTCGATCTGCGCACCAGCAAGCCCGTAAAGGGGACGCGCCGTCAACTGGACGAGCAGTATAATTTTCAACAGATCATCGGCGAAGATCCTTCCATGCTGCAGATCCTGGAAACGATCGGCCGCGTGGCGCAAACAGATGCCTCCGTACTGATCATGGGCGAAAGCGGTACCGGTAAAGAACTGATCGCGGAAGCCATTCACCAGAATAGCCAGCGCCGTCACAAATCCTTCGTGAAAGTGAACCTGGGCGGTATTTCCACCAGCCTGTTCGAAAGTGAAATGTTTGGTCACCTCCGCGGCGCCTTTACCGACGCGCGTTACGACAGGATAGGCCGCTTCGAGTTAGCTAATAAAGGCACCATTTTTCTTGATGAGATAGGCGACCTCGATGCCGGCAGCCAGGTGAAATTGCTGCGTGTGTTGCAAGACCGCACCTACGAAGTGCTGGGCAGCAGTCGCACGAAAACGACGGATGTACGCGTGGTGTGCGCTACCAACAAGAATCTGCACGATATGGTAGCTGCCGGTACTTTCCGGGAAGACCTGCTTTACCGCATCAACCTGATCACTATAAAATTGCCTGCGCTTCGCGAGCGCCCGAAAGACATACCGCTGCTGGTGAACAGTTTTATCAATAATCTAAAGGAGATTTACCAGCGCCCAGGCATACGCGTAACACCATCGGCCACGAAGTGGTTGCAGCAGTTGTCGCTGCCCGGTAATATCCGCCAGTTAAAGAACTTGGTGGAACGCACCATCCTTGTTAGTCGCGGGGACCAGCTGGATGTGAGCGATTTTCAATCACAGCTGGAATTGTCACCGGTGAAAACGGGGCATTTGCAGTTACCCGGCGTAGGGGCGGTAACGTTGGAAGAGCTGGAAATAGAAATGATTAAAAGAGCGATGCTTTTTCACCAGCACCGGGTGGCCAGGGCAGCTGCTTCGCTGGGATTAACGCGCAGCGCGCTGTACAGGCGGTTGGAGAAATATAATATTCCGTACGATGAAACTTCGGACTAAGTATATCCTGTTTGTGGCCATATTCACGGACTGGGCCTCTGGCTCAGTTACACCGTGTTTCATGATAAGCCCGTTTTTTTTATCGCTTCTGAAATACTGGTGCTGTTCTCTTTGTTTATTGCCTGGCGGTTGTACCGCGCGCTGTTACAGCCGCTTAAAACATTGATGCAGGGCGTGGACGCGATCCGCGACCGCGACTTTAATGTGAAGTTCGTACATACCGGTAAACATGAAATGGACCAGCTGATCGACGTGTACAACCAGATGATCGACCAGTTGCGGTCAGAGCGCGTGCAGCAGCAGGAGCAACACTTTTTCCTGGAAAAGCTCGTGAATACATCGCCTACCGGCATTATTATCCTGGATTATAACGGGGCGGTGCAGCAGATTAATCCCAAAGCCCTGCAACTGCTGGAACTTAAAGAGTTCGACGAGGGTAAAGCGGCGACGCACCCGGTGTTTCAGTACATTACACAACTACAGTCGGGCAGCGCGCGCACTATTTCGCTCAATGGCGTCAGTACCTATAAACTGCAGAAATCTCATTTCATGGATCGTGGTTTTCCACGCCACTTTGTGATGATAGAAGAGCTGACGGCTGAAATTCTGGCTGCGGAAAAGAAGGTGTATGAAAAGGTGATCCGTATGATGGCGCATGAAGTGAATAATACGGTGGGGCCGGTAAACTCTATCATAGGCTCCGCGCTGAAGGCCGATAGCCTGTATCCGCAACTGCGCGAAGCAATGGAAGTGGCCATGGGCCGCAATCAAAACCTGAATATTTTTATGCGCAACTTTGCCGACCTCGTGAAACTGCCCGTTCCCGATAAACGCCCGGTCGATATGCACCAGGTACTACGGAATGTTTCGCGGTTGATGGAAACGAAGGCAGGTGAAAAGCAGGCGGTTATACAACTGGCACTGCCGCCGCGCGAATGGATAGTGCGCGCCGATGAGCAGCAGCTGGAACAGGCGCTGATCAATATCTTTAAAAACAGTATAGAAGCGGTAAATGGCGACGGTCTCATTACGATCACTACTGATCCCGCGCAGGGTGACCTGGTTATTGCTGACAATGGTGCTGGCATTACCCCCGAGGCCGCGGAACAGCTGTTTACGCCCTTTTACAGCACCAAAAAAGACGGACAGGGTATCGGTCTTACGCTGGTGCGTGAAATTCTCTTAAACCACGGATATACGTTTACGTTAAGAACGGTCCGCCCCGGCGATACCCGCTTTGCTATCAAACTACATCATTAAAGCCACACCATTTCACCAGGGCCCACGGGTATTACGCCTTCCGCGCCTGTTTGCTGCAATACGCGTAAGGGGTCGCCCAATGGCTCGTCCGACAGGTCGAAGGTGCCGTAATGCATGGGGATCATGTGTTTGGCGTGGGTGTCGTTAAAGGCCGTTACGGCATCGGTAGGAGAGAGGTGGGCCTGCGACATGAAAAACTCCGGCTTATAGGCGCCAATGCCGATCAACGCGTAATCGATCTGCGGAAACAGTTGCCCCACCTCGGCAAAGTGGCTGCCCATCCCTGAATCTCCGCCAAAGTAGATCGTTTTACCCGCTCCCTGTATGACAAATCCGCCCCAGAGGCGTTTATTCGTATCGCCCAGGCCGCGGCGCGACCAATGACGGGTAGGCAGGTAATAGATATTGATGGCTTCCGGGGTCCGGTATTGCTGGTACCAGCCTGCCTCCTGGATGCGGTTGCTGCCCGTTAGCCCGTGCAGCAGCGTTTTCATCCGCAGTCCTGTCAGGTAAGTGGCGTCCGGGTTTTGCTGCGATAATACTTTCAGGCTGGCGGCATCGCAGTGGTCGCGGTGGTCGTGCGAGATCAGAATATAATCAACCTGCCGTAGCGAAGCAACCGGAACGGGCACGGGAGCCCGGCGCTTCATAAAGGAAACATTGAACAACACCGGATCAATCAACATGGCAAACCCTGCGAGCCGTATGTAAAACGATGCATGCCCCAGCCACATGATGCAATCCCTATCTCCCAACAGGTTTTCGTGCGTTGTTACGGGCAACCGCCGGTGTCGCTCAGCTTTTCCTGTTTTTGCGGGTTACGCATGGTTTGCCACTTCAACACCTGCCAGAACGAGTCGTTGAAAGGATGTTCGCGGTTGACGAAGCGGCCGCGGGCATCGAGTGTATTGCCTTTCCACGCAAAGGGCAGCGGCATGAACGAAAGTGTTTGATTATAAAGGAGATTGCTATGCTTCATTATCGGCAATATAAACAAAAGTAACCGGCAGCAGGCTGCTAAAAAAGGAAGTGGTGGTGAATGCAGTCGGAAATTGTGGTGAATGCGCTTAAAAGTGGGGGTGAAACCGGGGAAAGGGCTATAATCCTTCGATGATCCCTCGGTGATCCTTCGGTCATCCTTCGGTGAAAGTGGGTGAAAACCGCGTCCCGACCGAACAACGTCGAAGGATGACCGAAAGATTGTCCAGGGATGGTGCAACCTGGCCGCAGTCATACAAGTTATCTTACAGTGTATTCACCCCCTTTCCACCGGCTTTATTCTTAGTTAACCAAAAATGTACATCGTTATGAGAAAATTATTATTATCCTTGATCATCGCCCTGCTGGCCGCGTTACCCCTGCAGTACACGGAAGCCAGCCAGGCCCCGGTTGTGAAAGTGTTCGACAGTATCGGTCTTAATGTGCTGAACAGTACCACTTACAACGGTGCGCTTTACGCATACGGTCCAACATCATTCAGCGCTTCGCTGGGCCCCGGTTCCGCTACGTCGTACGGGCCACTTACCGCAGGTTATTATACGTTTAATGTGTACACCTCTGCCCCGGGTACGCATACGTTTACACTCAACGGGCAATCTGTAACGACAGACCAGGGATATGCCACGTTTAACGTGAATATCTCTTACACGTCTTTCCTCACTATTTATTAATGATGTCGGGGGCGCCGGGGTATTTTCACCGGAAGAATAGCCGTGGAAGTTATGCTCCCGCCATCAACATAAAAAGCTGCGGGCTATATAACCCGCAGCTTTTTTGCACAACGTGGCCGCACACCGGCCGCAGGTAAAGCACTTATTTTACATTAAACATGCATTGTTATGAAGAAGTTATTAGTAGCAGCAATCATCGTCCTGCTGGCCGCAGTGCCGCTGCACCGCTCAGAAGCCAGTCAGAACGCATCTTTTAAGGTGTTCAGCATTGGTCTCAACGTGGCAAATACGGTTCCTTACAGCGGCTCCCTGTATGCCTATGGCCCCACTTCCTTCAGCGCCACGCTGTCGCCGAGCGCAGGGTCTTCTTATGGTCCCCTCACGGCGGGTTACTACACGTTTAATGTGTACACTTCCGCACCGGGCTCGCGTACGTTTACACTGGCGGGACAATCGATCACCACCAGCCAGGGGTACGCTACGTTTAACGTGGAGATCACCAATACTTCTTTACTCACGATCTATTAAATAAAAAAGCTGCGGATGTTCGTCCGCAGCTTTTTTCTATGCTTAGTAGTTACGTAATGCCTCGATTTCTTTCAATGTTTTAGGCAGGTATTTACCCAGCAAACGATGGCCATCGGCCGTTATAAGGAAGTTGTCCTCGATGCGGATGCCGCCAAAGTCGCGGTATTGTTCTAATGTAGTATAGTTGATGAACTGTTCCAGTTTGTTTTCCGCCTTCCAGCGGTCAATGAGTTCGGGGATGATGTATACACCCGGCTCCACCGTCAATACAAAACCTTCCTGCAGTTCACGTCCCAGTCGCAGTGATTTCCAGCCAAAGTCGGTGCGTTTGATGAGCGTATCGGTGTAACCGAGGTATTGTTCGCCCAGGTCTTCCATATCGTGCACGTCCAGCCCCATCATGTGTCCCAGGCCGCATTGGAAAAACAGGGTGTGCGCGCCCGCTGCTACCGCTTCTTCCGGGTTGCCCTTTACCAGGCCAATGTCTTTGAGTCCCTCCAGCAGTTTTATACAGGCCTGGCGGTGTATTTCCAGGTAGGTAGTGCCGGGTTTCAACAGGCTGATGGCATGGTCCATGGAGCCCAGTACGGCGTTGTATACGTCGGCCTGGCGGCTGGTGAATTGTTTGCCACCGGGAAAGGTACGGGTAAGATCGCCTGCGTAGTGCATGTCATTTTCCGCGCCGGCATCTACCAGTACCATGTCTCCGTCGGCAATCGTGTTGCCGTGGTAGTGATTATGTAGTACTTCGCCATCGATGCTCAGGATGGTAGGGTAGGCGAGGCGGCCGTTGGCGGCCAGCGCCACTTCCTCCACTTTCGCCGCTACTTCAAACTCCTTCATACCGGGGCGCGTTTGCCGGATCGCCGCCAGGTGCATATCCACGCTGATAGAAACAGCTTTCTCTATCTCCGCTACTTCCTCCGCTGCTTTGTGCGAACGTTGCGCCACAACGGCTTTAATCAGTTTAACAGACACTTTGCTGTCTACCTCCGTTACGTTTATGCCAAACCAGCCGGCCAGTTTAATTTTATTCTCTGGACGGTAAGGTTTTAAAATATGTACAGTACGACCGGCTTTCAGTGCCTGTTGTACGTAATTGGCTACCTGTGTATAGGGTTCGGTTTTCTGCACCGCCACTTCTGCCGCCATTTCGCGAACGGTAGGCAGGGGGCCGGTCCAGATGATATCGTCGATGCTCAATTCGTTGCCGAAGATGATCTCCTCGCCGGAATCCGCGTCGATCATGCCAGCCAGGCCGTCTTTATCCAGTCCGAAGTAATAAAGGAACGTGCTGTCTTGCCGGAACGGGAACACATTATCCTTATAGTTCATGCTGCTGTATTCGTTGCCCATCAATAACACCAGGCCGCTGCCGATGTTGCTCCTCAAAATCTCCCTTCGCTGTTTATAAATTGCTTTGTCGAACAGTTTAAAATGCATTTGTCTCTTTTTAATAGTGAAACCCGGCCAAATTTAGAAAATACGTGGCAATTAACAATATTCGCTACCTTCATGAGCATGAACAGGTATATGAAGCATCTGCTGGCGGTATTGGCCGCCTTGTTTTTCGCAGGACAGTCATTCGGCCAGATAGAGGCGATGCAGCAAAAGGTGGACATCTCCACCAACTTCATCGTGTTGCTGGAAAAGGGCAAAATCAAAAAGGCGATGGATATGATCCAGGCAGATAGTGTAAAGGCCCATCCGGAGCTGAAAACCACACTGCGGAATGCTTCCAGGGAAATGAAGAAGGCCATGAAAGCCGGCGCCACCCTGTTTATTGCCATAACGCCGAACGAGGAGTTTACGCAGTTCATCTGCAATTGCAAATACCAGCAGAAGGGACAAACGCCTGAAGATATTTACCAGGTAGATGTCATGTTCATCAACGCCGAGGGCGACGATATCTCAAAGGTCCGCTTCTTTGACCTGCCCGCCCTGCTCGAGAAACCGCGCGACTTTACCCCTAACTAATTTTCATTTTCTACATCAGCGGGCTGGCTGTACAGGTAAATCTGGTTACATTTATCTGCCAGCTCGTGCAGCATGACGTCCATTTCATTGGTGAGTTTTTCGATAAACTCGATCAGTTGCTTGTTTTCGGGATTGGCCATGTTTACCCGGTCTATAAGTGCGACCACGCCCAATAATGACGCCACCGGCCGGCGCAGGCGGTGCGAGCTGATATAGGCCACCTCCATGAGATGGCGGTTTGTGTCGGCCAGTTGCTGCTCAAATTTTTTCTGTTCGGTGATATTGGTTTGTATCGATATCACTTTCTCCACTTTTCCCTCGTCATTGACCACCGGCGTAATATCCGCAAGTACCCAGTAAGGATCGCCCGACTGGCTGTAGTTTAACACCTCCGTTTTACAATGCTGCCCTACTTCAATACTTTTTGAGATGTATTGCTCCGTATTGGGGTCGGTATCCGGGCCATGCAGAAATGCTTGTGGCTTTTGTCCCAACACTTCCTCCAGCGTATACCCGGAGAGGAGCTCAAAGCTTTTATTGACCCATTCTATTTGTCCCCTGGCGTCCGGATAATTACGGGGCTGGCTGTTAACTGGCTACGAGGGAGAGTTTGCGGATTTCTTCTTCCTGTATTTTGCGTTGCTGGATATCGCGCATGGAGCCGATCATACGAATCGGTCGCCCCTGCTCATTTTTCATGATGTAGCTGCGGGCTACCACGTATCGGTATTCGTTCGGGCCGGTCTTAAAGCGGAATTCGCCCGACCAGTTATTGCGGCCTTCGCGAATGGCTGCTTCTACGGAATCAATAACATTTTGGGCGTCATCCGGGTGCAGGTGTTCTTTCCAATGCGCCGCATCGTCGATCAGGTACTTGTAACCGAAAATGAGCTGTACGTTGTCATTCCAGGTTATTGTATCGGCCGGCAGATCCCAGTCCCAGATAGCATCGCTGGTGGCCAGGGTAACGAGGTCGTAGCGTTCCGGGGCTTTTTTAAGCTGGTCCTGCTGTCGCTTGGCGGCTGTTACGTCGCGGGCGAAGCAGGCTACGCCGATTACTTCTTTGTCCTCGAAGATCGGGTTAAAAGTTGTTTCTGTAAATACCTGTCCCTGCCCGGCGATGTCACGCTCCTCCATGATCACAATTTTTCGCCCTCCGGGGCACGGTCGTACAATTGCTGCCATTTATTGTATTGCGCCTCGCCCTCTATTACCGGTTGATCGTCGCCTACTTCAATGATTTTATCGGTAATGTCGGCCAGTGCTTTCGAAAACGATTCATTAAATGCGAGGAAGCGCTTTTGTTTATTCACCGACCATATGAGGTCCTGGGTACTGTTTATAATTGTAGATAATACACCTGTCTGCTGGCGCAATGCCTGGTCGGCCCGGTGCTTGTCGGTTACGTCCCACACGCACACCACTTCCGCATCCTTACCGCGAAACTGCGTGCCATATGCCTGCACATTCACGTACATGATGGAACGGTCCTTTTTACATGCCGCCAGGTGCCGCTTTTATGATAGCCCTCTTTCGTGGTTACATGGCTGGTCATGACGCGTTGTATGTCTTCGGTGGGACGAATGTCGAAAATCGTCAGGTTCAGAAATTCTTCGCGGGAATAGCCGTAAGCGTACAGGGCGGCATCGTTCACTTCCGGGAACTGGTAGTTGCGTCGGTCGAAGATCCACATTGGTTGGGGGCTGGTCTCGAACATGCGGCTGTAGGCGGTTTCGGTGGCCCGCAGGCGGTACCAGTACTGCTTGAGTACCCAGCGGAGCACAACACCCGTAAGCAGCACAAAAGCCGCTCCCTTGTAATGCTGCGCATGCGTCAGGTAATCGACGCTGGGGTCGCTGAAAATGTACAACAGGATGGTGTCAGAAAAGTATATCCATAACAATCCAAGAATAACGTACACGATCACAATTCTCGTAGGCGAAACTAAGTCAATCATAGCGTGGTTTTAAAAACAATGTGTATCCGTGTTAAAGTCAGATGCGAGTTACTGTTTGCTGCTTTATCGATAGGAACGTTCAATTTTAGCATAAAATCCTAATCTGTACAATAGCATCTGTACCGATTTTTGTTAAACGATTCTTAATGCTTCGGCGGTGAGGGGCTGAGTCTGAATAAACAATGCAAAAAGCGTTCCAGCAATTAATAATAGAAAAAGGGGAAGCTGTGTCTGAAGCTTCCCCTTTTTTATGCAGATGTGATTGCTATTATCGACGTTCGTCGTATACCGCAAATTCGTTGATGGATGGCGTGTCTTTATATGACTCGATCACGATCCGTACTTTATCGGCCCACACGCGGTTAAAGCGGTGGATCTTTACGCGGCCGGTATCGGTGCTGTTGAGCAGTGTTTTCCAAACGCCGTTTACGCTGTATTCGAGACGGTATTTGGTGATGCGCTGGTTTTCTTCATAAATGGTGATCATATTCACGCCTTTATCACCGCTCAGCTCTACTTCAAACCAGGGCTGTTTTACGTTCGGATTGCTGTTCCAGGCCGTATGGAAACGGTCGTCGTTCGCAAAGTCCATGATCGCGTAGTCGTTGCTCCAGCTGGAGTTGGCAGGGGCGAATCGCTTTGTTGTGTGAAATGATCGGCGCGGCTGCTTCCGGGAAAGCCGGCAGGGTAGCAGGTTTCTTATACAGTTTGCCAATTTCTTTCAGTGCGTTCAGCGCGTTTTCATCGAACTGTCCGTCGCGGTTAGGCGCTACGTTCAGGATGAAGTTGCAATACGCCTGGTTGAAAGGGATCAGGTTTTTATTTACCAGTTCGTCTACGCTTTTCAGGCGCTGGCGCGGCATGCTGGTTTTCCAGAACCAGTTGCTCTGCAACGGCAGGCAGGAAAGGGCAGGCAGTTTATTGGTTTCTTTAGAGATGTGTTGACCCGCGCCCTGCTCGTACGATTTAATATCGGTGTAGTACAGTGCTTCCGCAGGGTATTTCGCCGCATTCAGGTCCATTACCAGGCAACGTGGCTGGATGGACTTGATCAGCTGGTAGATTTCCTCGAAAGGCACATCATCATAAGAGATCCTTGACCATGGGGCGTCCCAGCCGTCGATGATCATGGCGGAAATTTCTCCGTAGTTGGTCAGCAGCTCGCGCAGCTGTTCTTTTACCATTTCGATATGCGCTTTCGTGATCTGGCCCGGGCGCAGTTTGTGGTGCGTGTCCGTGGATAGAATAATAGAGCATTACCTTCAGCCCGTTTTTACGGAAGGCATCCGCGTATTCCTTTACCACATCGCGTTTCAGCGGACTGTTCATCACATTGTACGAAGTGGTTTTGGTATCCCATATCGGGAAACCGCTGTGGTGTTTGGTGGTTAAGCAGCCATAGGTCATATTGGCCGTTTTAGCCGCTTTTGCCCACTGGTCCGCATCCAGTTTCTTAGGGTTGAAGAGCGATGCCGGTGCATCGGGATCTGCCCAGTCGTCATCTACATAAGTGGCAATACCATAGTGAATGAACATACCAAACCCGAGATTCACAAAATCCTGCTGGTCTTTGCGCAGTTGTTCCGCGCTGATGCTTTGTGCTGAGGCGGTGTTGCCGGACATAGAAAATATGCCTGCAAAGATTGCCGCCCATACGCTAAAGTTGACTTTTCTTTTCATTGAAAAACGTTCGCTTTTTCAGTTGATGAATGGCCGTTTTTATAACTTCGCACAATTGTACGAATCGGCTTGAAAGGCCGAATTTAGGGCATTTGAAGGCATACTTCCATCAAAATATAAAGATATTTTTTTATGCCATTTACAATTCATTTAAGATTGTAAATTCCAATACCGTTCATCCATTTCAGGTTGAAGAAAACGCGGTTTTTTTAGGCTTTTTTAAGGTAGGTAAGTGCACCGGTCGGACAGCGGTTTACTTGTTCAATAATCCGTTCGGTCGCGGCGCCTTCTATGTTGATCCATGGCCGCGCCTTTACATCGAAAACTTCGGGCAGCTGGCTTACGCAACGGGCGGAATGCTTGCAGAATGAGGGTTTCCAGAGAACGGTAATGTCGTTGTTGCTGTATTTAATTTTTTCTTCGATATCTTCTTCATGCAATACAAAGGAGCGCACGTTAATTTGTCCTTCCAGTATTTTGGAGATCGGGCAGGCCTTCGCGATTTCCAGCAGCCGGTCTTTCTGCACGGCATCCAGCTCCGCGCCGGGGAATTGGAGGTCCCTGTCGATGATCGTTTTCATGACCTCCTCTTTCTTTTCCTGCCATAGGTTGGTATTAACGATGATATGCGGAACGTTCCAACCTTTGCGCTCCACGTACATGCGCAGTGTGATCATTGTACACGAGGCCAGGGAGGAGAGAAGCAGGGTGTAGGGATCGGGCCCCGGTCTTTACCGCCACTTTTTACCGGCTCGTCGGCAATAAAGCTGCCATTGCGCCATTCAATTGTACATTGATATTTCTCTACACCGTTTTCACCATGAACGGGTTTGTCTAATTTGTACTGCATAGTCTGTGGTTTAGCTGCTTTATCTTCTTAATTAACGTATAAGGGCGCAGCTTAGTTGCTGCCTTTTTTGTTATATTGTGCTTACCTAAAAGAATACCTATGTCGTCCCGCCGCTCCTTTCTCAGTAAGTCAGCCCTGATGGCCGCCAGCGCCTTTTCCGCCAATAGCCTGTTTAACCTGTTGCATGCACAAAGCTTTGCTGATGCGCAACGTTTGTTAAACAGTAGGGTGCCCGATGCGGAGAACGAGGCTTATTGGGCAACGGTGCAGGACAGTTACACGGCGAACAAAGGCGACGTCATCATCCTCAATAACGGCGGGGTAAGCCCGCAGCCGCTATCGGTACAAAAGGCGCTGGATGTATATAACGCCCAGGCCAGCCAGGGCCCCAGTTTTTACATGTGGCGCATTATGGACAAGGGCCGTGAACCGCTCCGGCAGCAACTGGCGGCACTGGCGGGTGCGGATCCGGAAGAAATTGCCATTAACCGCAATGCCACAGAGGCATTAAATACCGTGATATTCGGCCTGCCCTTACAGCGTGGCGACGAGGTGATCGGTACGGTACAGGATTATCCCAATATGATCAATGCCTGGAAGCAGCGCCAGTTGCGGGAAGGCATTCATTATAAACAGCTTTCCTTTGATTTTCCTTCGGAAGACGAGGATGCCATTGTAAAGGCCTTTTCGGATGCTATTACGCCGCAAACGAAACTGCTGCATATTACCCACCTGATTAACTGGGTGGGACAAATCATGCCCGTTCGCAAACTGGCCGATATGGCGCACAGCCGGGGCATTGAGGTGCTGGTTGACGGTGCGCACAGCTTCGGTTTGCTGGACTTCAAGATCCCCGATCTCCACTGCGATTACTTCGGTACAAGTCTACATAAATTTCTATCGGCCCCCGTAGGCAGTGGTTTGTTGTGGATAAAAAAGATAAGATCGCCAACATTTGGCCGCTTTTGTGTAACGACGAGCCACGCAGTGGCAATATCCGCAAATTTGAAACACTGGGTACCCGCAGCTTTGCCATTGAGCAGGCCATTGGCGAGGCGGTAAACTTTCACAACGCCATCGGTCCGAAGCGGAAAGAAGACCGCATCCGGTACCTGAAAAACTACTGGGCCGAAAAAGCCCGGGCCATTCCGGGGTGAAACTGCATACCTCCCTGAAGCCTGCTTTTAGCTGTGCTATTGCCGGGGTGTCGGTAAACGGGTTTACGCCGGCCGAGGTAGATAAACGGCTGTTTGAGGCGGCGCGCATTCATACGGTGAGCGTGAGCCGGGAGAATATGCATTGTGTGCGGGTAACGCCGCATGTATACACGCGGCTCGCCGACCTGGATAAGCTGGTTAGTGTGCTGCGGGATATGGCGGGGAAGGGGTAAGGCGGCGTTTGGTCAGGGCCTGCACGGAAGAAGGTGTTTAATTCCCGGTGACAAGCTCATCTGATGGTCTACGCATGAGGCTCCTAACACCATCTTAAGACCATCCTTCGCTGATCCTTCGCTCATCCTACGTTCAATCGGCCGTGGAAGCGGTTTTAGCCTAGGATGAGCGAAGGATCAGCGAAGGATCCAGTAAGGATCCTGTTAATACGGATTAGCTAACCTGGGTGTCAACCTGTTTTAGGACGTGACAGGCTTACCGAACCACCACTGAACCATCACCCAACCATCACTGAACCATCCGTTCTGGCCTTTAACCGGCTCCGCCATACTACGGTCCACCCCGGAAAGTTACTTCTCTACCGCCACGGCTTCAAAAAAAATATCATTTGTATACTGTTGATCCCTCTCATTATCGGTAATTTTTTTATTTTGCACACTTTTAGAAAAACCATGTCGCCTGAAAATGAAGAAGAGAAAGGGGAATATTTTAATACAGTTGCCGTTTTGCCTGCTGGCGCTGGCTTCCTGCAATACGGCGAAGAAAACCGCGTCTTCCACGAAGCCGCGGGCGGAAAAAACGGCTGATCATCAGAACAAGGTTACATTTATAGATGACATCGCTATCTCGCGGGATGCTAAAACCTCCGAGCATCGTTATAACGGCCGTAATGCGCGCTCCAGGAGTGGAACGACCGTAATACGGGCACCGAGATCGAAAGGGCTGCCAGCTGGCAGTTCAAATACGCCCAGCTGCTCGATGTGGCCGTGGAAGACGTGACCAATGCAAAACTGTTCGGTTTCATAGAAGAGTGGTGGGGTACGCCCTATCGTCTTGGCGGTAATACCCGTAGCGGGATCGACTGCTCGCACTTTGCCACCAATATGCTCCTCGAGGTATTCAAGTCGGCCATCAACTACGGCAATTCGGCCGATTTGTATGCGCAGTCACGCCGCCTGTCCAGGAGAGAACTGCAGTACGGTGATCTTGTCTTCTTCAAAATAAACCGTAAAAGTGTATCGCACGTAGGGGTATATCTTGAAAATGACCGCTTTGTACACGCTTCCGTGAGCTCAGGGGTCATGATCAGCGACCTGAACGAGGATTACTGGAAAAAGTACTTTATCGGCGGGGGAAGGATCAATTAAATTGTAACGAAATACTATATCTTTACGCACCTAATTTATAACAGATAAGCAAAAAATGAAAGTTGTAATATTCGCCGGTGGCCTTGGAACCAGGATTGCCGAGGAAACAGACGCCCGCCCCAAACCCATGGTCGAAATCGGCGGTAAGCCTATCCTGTGGCATATCATGAAGCTCTATTCCCACTACGGTTTTAATGACTTTATTATTTGCCTGGGTTATAAAGGATACGTGATCAAAGAATACTTCATGCACTACTTTTTGCATAACAGCGATGTGACCATCGACTTAACCAGCAATAAAGTAGATGTGCATTTCACCAATACCGAGTCTTTTAAGGTAACCCTCGTGGATACCGGTTTAAATACCAAAACCGCGGGCAGACTCAAAAGGGTGCAGCAGTATGTTGGCAACGAGGACTTCATGCTTACTTATGGCGACGGCGTATCGGACATTAATCTGAGCCAGCTGCTTGCCTTCCACGAATCACATAATAAAATAGCGACGGTTACTGCTATTCAGCCCGAAGCCCGCTTTGGCGGTATGGAGCTGGGCAGTGATGGCACTGTACATACGTTTAAAGAAAAACCCAAAGGCGACGGTCATTATATCAATGGCGGTTTCTTTGTGCTGCGCCCGGAAATCTTCAATTACCTCGAAGGCAACCAGGACGACATGATGTGGGAAGATACGCCGATGGAGCGTTTGTCGAACGACAAACAGCTGATGGCCTTTAAACACAATGGTTTCTGGAAATGCATGGACGCACTGCGCGATAAAATCGAGCTGGAGTCCATGTGGCAGAGCAACAAAGCAAAGTGGAAAGTATGGTAAGTTACAGGGACTTTCCTTCCTTTTATAAGGATAAAAAGTGCTGGTAACCGGGCACACCGGTTTTAAAGGCAGCTGGCTGACCGCCTGGCTCGATTCGTTGGGCGCGGTGGTAAAAGGTTATGCACTGGCGCCGGAGTATGGCGATGGCGTGTACCAGGCCATACAGCCCCGGCTGAAAACCCCGGACGTGATTGCGGATATCCGCGATCGTGCTACTTTGTTCGATACCATCGGATCTTTTCAGCCCGATTATATCTTTCATCTTGCTGCGCAGCCGCTGGTGCGCCGCTCCTACGCGATGCCCGCCGAAACGTTCGATGTGAACGTAACCGGTACGGCCAATGTGCTGGAAGCCGCGTCTAAACTGCCGGGAAAGTGTGTGATCGTGGTGATTACCACCGATAAGGTGTACGATAATAAGGAGAAAGACATCCTTTACCACGAAACAGATACCCTGGGCGGTTATGATCCGTATAGCGCCAGCAAGGCCTGTGCAGAGCTGGTCGTTAGTTCTTTCCGCAATTCTTTTTTCATCCCGGTAAGATCGCCGAACACGGTAAAGCATTAGCCAGCGCCCGCGCCGGTAATGTAATCGGGGGCGACTGGAGTGTCGACCGCATTGTTCCGGATATCATCCGTGCCCGGCGAAAGGCGAACCCATATCGGTCCGTAACCCGGTGGCGGTAAGGCCCTGGCAGCACGTACTGGAGCCGTTGGGTGCGTACCTGTTGCTGGGCGCTTTGTTAAGCAAAGCACCGGAAACGTTCAGCAGGCCATATAACATTGGCCCTGTGCCATCGGATCACTTAACGGTGCAGGAGCTGGTAGAACAGGCGATCAGCGTATGGGGCGAAGGCTCGTGGCTGGATGCTTCGCAGCCGGGGCAGCTGCATGAAGCCACTTTGCTGAAGCTGGATATTTCCCGCGCCATGGACGAACTCGAATGGGCGCCGCGCTTAACGGCTGCCGAGGCCATTGAGTGGACGGTGGAATGGTACAAGCAACCCGCCGACAGCCGCCTGGAATATACTTTACAACAGATCAAAGCATACGGCGGATGATGCAGTTTGAACCCACTCCCTTAAAAGGCGCGTACGTCGTTTCGCTGAATGCATTCGAAGATCACCGTGGTTGGTTTGCCCGCACGTATTGCAAAAACGAATTTGCAGCGATTGGTCATACGAAAGAGTGGTTGCAGCTCAATCATTCGTTCACCCGCAAAAAGGGGAGCCTGCGCGGTTTACACTTTCAATATCCTCCTTTTAAAGAGATAAAAATGGTACGCTGCATCAGCGGCGCAGTATTTGACGTGATCGTAGACCTGCGCGAAGGTTCAGCCACCTTTCTGCAGGCTTTTGGGACGGAATTATCTGCAGCCAACCGTCGCATGCTGTACATCCCGGAAGGCTTTGCCCATGGGTTTCAGACGCTGACAGACGATTGCGAATTACTGTATCATCACAGCGAATTTTATACACCGGGTCATGAAGGTGGCCTCCGGTACAACGATCCGATGCTGAACATTCAATGGCCGCTGGCAGTGGCCGATATTTCGGAGCGGGACGAGAAACATGAATATCTGACTAACAATTTCAAAGGCATCTGATATGCAATGCAGGTTTTGCAAAAATGAACTGAAGCATGTGTTTATAGACCTGGTGAATTCACCGGCGTCGAATTCATATTTGAAAGCGGAGGAGCTCAACGAGCCCGAGGCTTATTATCCGTTAAAGTATTCCTGTGCCATCACTGCTTTTTAGTGCAGGTAGATGAATACCAGAAATCGGATGCGCTGTTTAACAATGACTACGCGTATTTCTCTTCGTTCAGCACCACCTGGCTGGCGCATGCAAAGAAGTATACGGAAACCATGATCGGCCGCTTCGGGTTTAACGAATCGTCGAAAGTGATTGAAATTGCGTCGAACGACGGCTACCTGCTGCAATATTTTAAAGAGAAAAACGTACCTGTACTGGGCGTGGAACCTACGGCCAGCACTGCTAAAGTGGCGATCGAAAAAGGGATCGAAACCGTACAGCAGTTCTTCGGGGTAGCGTTTGCAAAAGACCTGGCAGCGAAATGTATCCAGGCGGACCTGTTGCTTGGCAACAACGTACTGGCGCACGTTCCGGACATTAATGACTTTGTACAGGGCATGCAGATCGCGCTGAAACAAGGGGGTAATTACCATGGAATTCCCGCACCTGATGCAGCTGGTAGACAATAACCAGTTCGATACCATCTACCACGAACACTTCTCTTATCTGTCGTTCTACACCGTGAAACAGATATTTGAAGCCGCCGGTTTAGAGATGTTCGATGTAGAGGAACTGCCTACGCATGGCGGCTCTTTGCGCATTTATGCAAAACATAAAGGGGATGCATCTAAAGAAATTACCCCGAATGTAGCGGCCTTATTGAAGAAAGAAGAAGAACGCGGCATCACGCGTTTGGAATACTATCATAACTTTCAGCAAAAAGCATTACAGGTGAAATTAGACCTGTTGCAGTTCCTGGTGGAGCAAAAGAAAGCAGGCAAGAAAGTAGCTGCTTACGGCGCTGCTGCCAAAGGCAATACGCTCCTGAACTATTGTGGTGTGAAGGCCGACCTGATCGACTTCGTGGTGGATGCAAATCCTGCTAAGCAGAACAAGTTTATGCCGGCGAGCCATATTCCGATCATGAACGAAGCGCACCTGAAAGCGGAGCGCCCGGATTTTGTGATCATCCTGCCATGGAACCTGGAAGCGGAGATTAAAAATCAATTGTCGTACATCCGGGAATGGGGCGGCCAGTTCGTGGTGCCTATTCCGAACGTGCGCGTATCCTGATGAAAAAGGCACTGGTAACAGGAGCCACCGGCTTCATTGGTCAGTATGTAGTGGAGCAGCTGCTCGCAAACGGATATGAAGTGATCGCCACTTCTGCCGGTGCGGAAAAGGCTGCGTCCATGGCCTGGTTTAACCGCGTACAGTATGTGCCTTTCCGCTTGGAGGAATTTGATCCGGCCGTAGATTACTTCCGGTATTTTGGTCAGCCCGATCTGCTGGTGCACCTGGCCTGGGAAGGTTTACCAAATTACAAGTCGCTTTTTCATTTCGAAGATAATTTGCCCCGCCATTACCAGTTGTTGAAAAACCTGGTCACCAACGGGCTGAAAGATATTACCATTACCGGTACCTGTTTCGAATACGGCATGCAAACCGGCGCTTTGAAAGAAAGCGACGATGCCCGCCCGGATAATCCCTACGCGCTTGCGAAGGACACATTGCGCAAGTTTATGACGGAGTTGCAAAAGCAGCAGCCGTTTACCTTCCGCTGGGTGCGGTTGTTTTACATGTATGGCAAAGGACAACATCCTAAATCGTTATTGTCGCAACTGGAGCGGGCGTTGGAAGAGGGGAAGGCCAGTTTCGAGATGAGTGGCGGCATGCAGGTGCGCGATTACCTGCCGGTGACTACCGTGGCGGAATACATCGTGAAAATCGCGGGGCAGTGGGCGGTGACAGGCATTATTAACTGTTGCAGCGGCGAACCGGTTACCGTAAAACAACTGGTGCTGGATTATCTGGCTAGCGCCAATAAACATATAGAACTGGTATTGGGTCATTACCCATACCCCGATTATGAACCCATGGAGTTCTGGGGCGAATCAACAAAACTAAAAACCATTCTAAACAATGAATGATCCAATAAAAGCCTTTGTCCAGAAAGAGCAGACCGCATCGCTTCGTTCGAACATAATGAAGAACTGAAAAGTGCAGCGGAAGCGTTTAACACCGCGTCCAACAAGTCACAGTATTCTTACAACTTTTCCTGGATGGGCCGGCCCATCATCCAGTATCCGCAGGATATGATCGCCATGCAGGAACTGATCTGGAACCTGCAACCCGATCTGATCATCGAAACCGGCATTGCGCACGGTGGTTCACTGATCTATTACGCTTCCATCATGGAGCTGATCGGCAAAGGCGAGGTACTGGGCATCGATATCGACATCCGCGCGCACAACCGTGCCGAGATAGAGAAACACCCGATGGCTAAAAGAATCAAGATGATACAGGGTTCTGCTATCGATCCGGAGATCGTGGCGCAGGCCGGTGAATATGCCAAAGGCAAACAAACCGTACTGGTGGCCCTCGACAGCAACCATACGCATGAACACGTACTGCACGAACTGAATATGTATGCGCCATTTGTAACGAAAGGCAGCTACATGGTTTGTTTCGATACCATCGTGGAGTTCCTGCCCGATAACTACGTGGCTAACCGTCCGTGGGGTCCCGGCGACAACCCGCTCACCGCTGTACACGAGTTCCTGAAAGGAAACGACCAGTTTGAGATTGACAAGCAGATCGACAATAAATTATTGATCAGCGTGGCCCCACAGGGTTACCTGAAAAGAGTGAAATAAGATGCAGCCTAAACTGACGGTGATCGTTCCCACCATAGAACGGCCCGATACTTTATACTGGACGTTAAAAACGGTTACCAGCCAGGATTACGGTAATTTCTCGATTATCGTAAGTGATAATGCCAGCACGGACAACACCGCCGAAGTGGTGGCCGCTTTTAACGATCCGCGCATCACGTACATCAATCCGGGTAAGCGCCTGTCTATGGCCCGCCACTGGGAGTTTGCGCTGGCTCATGTAAAAGAAGGATATGTGAGCATCCTGGGCGACGATGACGGCCTGTTACCCGGCGCGTTATCGCATGCCGCGATGCTGCTGAACAAGTACAAGGTGCCCGCCATCGGCTGGCGCTTTGGCAATTACAACTGGCCGGGCCTGTCGCCGCACTTCATGGTGCCGATGGGCAACTACTACCGGCTGGTAAATGCCAGGGAAGAAGTGGCCCGCGTGTTCAATACCCAGAACATCGTCAGCACCATCCAGTTTCCAAGCCTCTATGGCGGCTTTATCAGCATCGATGTAATCAATGGCTTAAAAGAAAAGTTCGGCGGACAGTTTTACCACTCCCGCATCCCGGACTTCTTTTCCGGCGGCGCCGTGGCCGCAACGGTAGATCAATACCTGCGCCTGCACTACCCGCTGAGCCTGAATGCCACCTCGAAGCACAGCACCGGTTACGCGACGATCAACTCCGCTATTGACCAAAAGGCGATCAACGACCTGCAAAGCAATAGTGATAACATCCCGTTCCATCCGCAGCTGGTGTTCTCTAAAACCATCAATATGGCCATTGCGGAAGCGATGCTGCAGGTGCACGAGAAAGTGCCGGGCTTCCCTAAACTATCTATCGAAAAGATTATTACCGAAACAGCACAGGAAGTAGCTTCCACCGAAAGCGATTTAAAATATCGCGAAACGATGGACACCTTGCTGGAGATCGGCCGCCGGAATAACCTGCTGCCTTTCGCTGAATCCACCGTGGCCGCGAACCCGCATCAGCCTTTGCTGAACATCCCGGTGAAGCATAAATACTCGCCGGTCAGCGAAACCATTTATCTCGATACGACAGGACTGAAGATCAATAATGTGTTTGATGCCTGTAATGTGGCGGCTTCGATGCAGCTGGGTACCCGTTTTGAGCTAAAAGGTGCTTTGCAGCAGTATGTGAGCAAGGTGCAGCAGGGGTTGAGGTATTTGTATTTGAAGGCGAATGTATTTCCGAAGTTGAAGGGGTAAAGTGACTACACTTTCCCCATCCACTTTCTCATCATTTTATCAATCCCCCGTTCACATCCTCCGACACCCTGAACCACACCAGGAACACCGCAGCGCCCACAACGAACACCCCGCTCTGCAGGATCATTTCCACCAGCGGTGAGGAATGATGCACGAGGAAGTGCGCCACGCAAAATGCCGTTACCATTACACCGGTACCCGCCAACGTTCTCCAGCTGAAGGGTTGCATACGGAACTTGACATAGATAAAGACGAACCGTACCAGGTTAAATACGAGATAGGCGATGAGCGTAGCCAGGGGCCACGCCGTCCAGGTCGTATTTGCTGATGAGGAGATAGTTCAGGGGGAGCAGTAACATCACCAGCAAGACGTTCGAAATGAAGTCGAAACGCCAGTAGCGTGAGGTCACGATGATCTGCGAGTTAACGCCGGTGCCCAGTTCCACTACTTTAGATAAGCCGAGGATAAGGAACACGCTTTCGCCGGCCAGGAATTCTTTGTTCAGGAAAGGAAAAATAGCGAAGGCGTTGCGGAAGTTTAATGCTACCAGCGCGTACAGGAAACCGGAGAAGAGCAGCATGTTGATGGCCGACTTCTGGTAAATGCGGCTGATGCGGCCCATGTCCTTATCTTTCCACGCCTGTGCAATTACCGGTATGGAAGCGGCGATGAGCCCGCGTTGCGGGGCTTCCATCAGCGAGGTGAGGTAGGTGATAAACGTGAACACGCCCGCGGCGGCGGTATCTTTTTACTACTGATCAAAATCGTATCGAAGGTTTTGCCCAGATGCTGCAAAAAGTGATCAGCAGCACGAATACGCCGTAGGGGATCATCTTCTTCCACATCCGGCGCGTAACGATGCTCTTTTCAATGGTGATCACCATACCCCGTTTGCGTTTCAGGTAGAGGTACAGTCCCAGTGCCAGCAGGCCGAACAGGCAGCTGAAAAACAGCATGAACTGGTCGAAGGAGATCCAGCCTACGAGGAAAAGCACCATGCCCAGCAGTGTGAAGAAACGTAACGCCAGCTCTTTGAAGAAAGTGGTGGCTACGGCGGCGCGCTCGTTCCAGGCCTGTGCTTCCAGCAGGGAGAAAATCAGGAAGAAAAAGGTAAAAGGAAATATTAAGTAGTAATAATCCACCAGCAGCGGAGATTTGCCCTGGAACTTCTGGATGAATAATCCTTTAAACAGGAATAGGGCAATGGCCACCACCACAAAGCCGATGATCGCTACGATCAGCATGCGGCCGAACAGGTCGCGGCGTTCATTGGGCAGGCGGTCGCGGTAATAGGGGTAAAATCGATATAAGATAGAAACAGTGCCCAGGTTGGCCAGGCCAAACAGCGTATAGGCAATGTCGAACAGCACGCGGGTAAGGCCATACTGCTCGGCGGAAAAGAACTTACTGTTCAGGAACAGGATGGTGGTAAGACCACCGATCGCGAAACCGATGTAAGTGATGATAGATGCCGTAATACTTTGTTTGCCAATCGTTCCCATTACTGATTTTACTGCCGTGTTTGTACTAAAATTGGACAAATATAACCGTTGTTTCCTTAAATACACGGAAACCGCCATGTGGCGGAAAAGTTGTATTTTGCCGGCTAACCTTCGAAAAGAACGGCACGATCATGATATCCGTCATCATTTGCTCCGGTTACCCGGATAAACTGGAAGTAATCAAGCAGAAAGTTGCAGCCTCCATCGGTGTGCCCTTTGAAATCATCGCTACCAATAACGCCGACGAAAAGATAGGTATCCGCCGCGCTTACAACCGCAGCGCCAGCGCCGCTCAATACGATATTCTCTGCTTCATGCACGACGACCTCGACCTGCTTACGCCGGAATGGGGTAAAAAGGTATTGCAACATTTCGAAGATCAGTCGCTTGGTATGACAGGTATCGCCGGCAGCCGCTATAAGAGCCGCACGCTTTCTGGCTGGGCCAGCAATTTGAAGTCGGCCGACTGCTGTTATATACGCCAGCTGCTGCCCGGTGGTGGCACGGAGCAGGTAGCGATACGTCCGGCGCATCTTGCCAATGAAAATATCATCCCGGTAAAAGTATTGGAAGGGGTGTTTATGGGCATGCGTAAAAAGGTATGGCAGGAATTTAATTTTGATGAAGGGGGATTGAATGGATTCCATTTTTACGATGTGGACATCAGTCTGCGCATCGCTCAAAAATATAAAATAGCCGTGGTGTATGATATTGATATGGTGCATCATTCCTACGGCCGGTTTGCGGACGAGTGGGTATTGGAAGCGATCCACTTCCATAAAAATGTAAATAAAGTACCCTTGCCCACAGCCGTGGAAGCTCCGGCAGAGCCTGATCCCGAACAACTCATCGCCCGCAGCTGGATGCTGCGTTTGCGCCGGGAAAAGGTATCGCTGTCCGCAAAAATGGCCTGGCTTAATTATACGAAAGCCTGAACAACCCGGGGAACTGGCCGTACATCGCCCTGTTGCTGACTAATATTTCTTTCGCGCGATTCAGGAAAAAAGCATGACAGTAAAAGTATCGATTTGCATACCCGCCTATAAAAACGTGCAGTACCTGCAAAGGGTACTCGATTCGCTCGTGGCGCAGGACTACACGGACTGGGAAGTGATTGTGACGGATGATAGTCCGGACGACGCCGTGGAGCAACTCGTAAAGGCGTATGCAGACAGCCTGCCATTGCAATACTACCGCAACCAGCCCGCTGCCGGGATGCCCGCCAACTGGAACGTGTGTTACGATAAGGCAAATGGCCGGTACATTAAAATCATGCACGACGATGACTGGTTCACCCGCCCCAATGCCGTGCGCAAAATGGCCGATGCGCTGGATGAGAATCCGGATGCGGATTTCGTGTTCTCCGCTTTCCGCGAATGTTTCATCGATCACGAAGGCAAGGTGAATGAAGTGCATTGCAGTTCCTTTTACCGGCAGTTGCTGAAACAGGACCCCGTGCATCTTTTCCAAAAGAATTTTATTGGTCCGCCCAGCGCGGTGATGCACCGTAATAATAAGTTGTACCGCTACGATGTACGCCTGCAATGGTTGGTGGATGTTGATTTTTATATCAACCTGTTACGCCATAAACCTGGGTTCGTGTACATCGACGAGGTGCTGGTGAACATTGGCATCAGTGATCTGCAACTCACCAAATCGTGCCACGGCGTGCGTACCGTAGAAATTCCCGAATACTTTTACCTGTTGCACAAAGTAGGGGAGGAAGCGCTGCAAAGTCCTTATGTGTACGACTTCTTCTGGCGACTGATGCGCAACCTGGAAGTGCGGGAGGAAAGGGAACTGGTGGAAGCCGGTATGCAGGGTAATACACCCGCTGTGGTAAAGTATATCTTAAAAAGCCAGCGGCCATTTTCTTTTAAAATGCTTAAAATAGGCGCGCTGAACAAAATACTCGTCGGGCTGAGCTTTATAGGCCGGCCACGCAAATAAGCGGATATGTATCGATTGTTGATTTTAAAAAGATGGATAGAGGCGATCTTTATTTTCCCGTTCGCCTGGTGGGGAAAGCAGTATGCGAAAAAACACCCGCTGGCGGAGGAATATGACCTGTTCTTTTCTTCCCCTTTTACCATGTGGGTGGGGCGGAGAAGGTAAACAGCGACGTGGTGCAGCAGTTTCCCGATAAGAAGATCATCATCTTTTTACCAGGAAATCGAAGAGCGAAGCGATGTTGCCTTTCTTCAAGGGCTCCAATATCACCCTGAGAGAGATTTCCACTTATACGGATAATAAGTTCAAATACTGGCAGAACTTTGTGTGCCGGGGCATCGTAGCGCACTACGTCAATAGCCAGCGCAAGGTACCGAAGGTGTTTAACGGACAATGTAACTTTGGATATAAGCTGTCGCCCCACCTCAACAAAAACATTAAACAGGTAGAATTGATTCACCTGTTGTGCAGCTTTTCGTACATCCGCATCCCGTTCCTGCCATTTTACGATACTACCGTGATGATCAGCCAGGACGCGATCGATGCGCATATCCGGCTGTATAAAAATATAGTATTCCTTCTTCTTATATCGATAAGATACAACTTATTATAAACGGCATACAGCTGCCGGAAGATACTACCTCGCTCGTACAGAGCCCGGGGCTGAAATGCCTGTACGTAGGCCGCGGGGATATTGAACAGAAGCGCGTGCACCTGGTCGCGGAAGTCGCCAGGTGGCTACAGGAAAGCGGTACGGGGCAAATGACCTACATGGGTAATGTGAAACCCGCTATACCGGAAGCCTTGCAGGGATATGGCGTATTTTTGGGCGAGAAAAGTGATCCTGCGGAGATGGACCGTATTTACCGGGAGCATCATGCGCTGGTGCTGTTATCGGCCTATGAAGGCTTTCCTATGGTAGTGATGGAGGCTATGGCGCGTGGGCTCTCCATCGTGTCCACCGGGGTGGGGGATATTCCCTTTCATGTGAAGCATGAAGAAAACGGGCTGCTGATCGGGGAGGCCGATATTTTGGAACATACTTATGAAGCGCTGCAACGCCTTGCCACAGATCCTGCGCTGCAACAACGTTTCCGCGATAATAACATCACCTATGCCCGCGCACATTTCGGAATGAACGCCTTTGCCGGCGCTTACCGTGCATTACTGACCTAAACAACATGCCATCGTGAAACCGTTATCGATCATCATCATTACTTATAACCGCCCGGACGATACGCTGTTCCTCCTGAAGAACATCGCCGGACAGCAAGGCGCTTCTACATTGCTGGAAAGTGTGATCATTGTAAATAACGCCTCCACGGAGGATTACAAGCCGGTAACGGACTTCATTGCCGCTACGCCGGGAGTGCCGTTCCAATATGAGAACGCGCCCGAAAACCTGGGCGTCGCCCGTGGCCGCAATTACGCTATCGCACTGGTTAAATCGCCCATCATCATTACACTGGACGATGACGCGTATTTCCGCGATCATGATGCGCTGTTACAAATACAAAAAGCTTTTGAAGATAACTATGGACAAACACGTCCCGTGGGTATCCTTAGCTTTAAAGTGTTGTATGCGAGCACGGGACAACTGCAGCAGAACGCGTTTCCCCACAAACGTTTCGAAGAATATAAGCACAAAGATAAATTCCTCGCTTCCTACTTTATCGGTTGTGGCCACGCTATCAAAAAGGAAGTGTACGACCGTACCGGCCCTTATCCGGCCGACTTTTTCTATGGTATGGAAGAATATGACCTTTGTTATCGCGCACTGAACGAAGGGTATGCCATTGCGTACAATTCCGCTGTGGTCGTGATGCACAACGAATCACCGAAAGGGCGTACGCCGCATGCGGATAAAATGCGGATGTTGTGGGTAAATAAAGCGAAAGTAGTGTATCGTTACCTGCCCCTGTTGTACTTCGGCACTACCTCCCTGATGTG
The DNA here is from genome assembly GCF_023156195.1 of Chitinophaga sedimenti. GTDB lineage: Bacteria > Bacteroidota > Bacteroidia > Chitinophagales > Chitinophagaceae > Chitinophaga > Chitinophaga sedimenti. The sequence goes on along the minus strand of NZ_JAKUKA010000001.1, from coordinate 2,256,186 downwards.
GTCTTTAGAATATCTCAAGAAGACGAAATGGGATTTCAAAGGCTGGTGGCAGGGATGGAAGCTGGTATTACAGATTCCGTCGAGTGAAAAAGGCACCACCCTGCCCGCGGATACGAGGGCGTATTTGAAGGAAACGAAGGCGCGGTTGTGGTTTTAACTACGCCTGCTGCTTCAATGGCAACCATATTGTAAAGGTCGCCCCCACATTTTCTTCGCCGCTGGCTTCAATTTGCCCGTGATGCCTTTCCACGATCTTTTTACAAAGCGATAACCCAAGTCCCGTGCCTTCGTACCGGTCCTTGGAATTCAGGCGGGTAAAGGTATGGAAGATGCTGCCCGCATACTGTTCGGCAAACCCGATCCCATTATCACGCACCACGGTTTTCGCCATCTGCTGCCCATTAATTACTTCGATGCTGCTATCTACCTGTATAACAGGCGGCGTGCCTTTGCGGGCGAATTTGAGGGAGTTGAAGACCAGGTTATAGAACAGTTGATAGAGTAACACTTCGGCGCCTTCCACTACCGGTAACTCGTGGTAACTCACAGTTGCCCCTTTTTGCTGCATGATGATCTCCAGCTCTGTCGTAATATCATGCAGCACGTTGTTAAGGTCTACAATACCCATCGGCGCCTGTATTGCGGAGGTGGAGGAGTAGGAGAGCACGCCCTCGATCATGGAAGACATTCTTTCCGCGGAAGCGACGATTTTGCCGAGGGACGCCTGGCCCTGCGTGGATAAATGGGTGTCGGCATCGTGTTGCAGGCGGTCTACATAAAACTTTATTTTACGTAACGGCTCTTTGAGGTCGTGGGAGGCTACGTGTGCGAATTGCTGCAGGTCTTCGTTGGAACGCATTAATTCGCGGGTACGGTCCTGCACTACTTTCTCCAGCCGTTCTTTGCTCTCCCTGTGCTCATCGATATTGGTGAGCGCGCCTACCCATCTTAGTATTTTTCTTTCTTCATCCCTGATGGGGTTGCCAAGTACGTTAAACCACCTGTAGGCGCCGTCTTTACCTTTCAGCTGGAATTCGTTGGCGACGGGCGCACCGGTTTCGAGGCTGTTGCGCCAGGAGGCGTACAGGCCGTTCCGCTGATCCTCATGAATATATTGGGCCCATCCGTCGCCGAACGAAGATTCGGGCGTGGCGCCGGTGTAGTCATACCATTTTTTGTTGAAGAAATCGCAATAGCCATCCATCCGCGTCGTCCATATCAGCTGGGGCAGCGACTGGGTAAGGCTCCTAAATTGTTCTTCGCTGTGCATGAGTGCTTCCTCCGCTTTTTCAGGTCGGAGATATCGCGGGTGGTGCCGGCAATCATGGTAACGTTGCCTTCCGCATCGAACACTGGCGCGAAGATGTAGTCATAAATACGCCGGCCGAGTTCCGCGTGCGGGAACGATACTTCGCCGCGGATCATTTTCTTCGTGCGTACGACCTCATCGATCTCCCGCTCGTGCATTTCGGCGTGCCAGGGCTCGTAACCTACTTCCAGCAGGCGTTTTCCCATAGACTCCTCCCAACTAAGCCCCCACATGGTGAGCAGGGCTTTATTAGCGTAGGAAAACGTATAGTCGAGATCGAATACGTACACAAGGTCGGGCGTGGCGCCGGTAATCGCCTCCAGCATGCTCTTGCGGCTGGCTGCGTCCTCCTCCGCATGTTTGCGTGCCGTGATGTCGCTGGCCGCGCCGAGCCAGGAGGTTACTGCCCCCTTATCATCAAAAATAGGAATGGCGCGGGAGAAAGTCCAGCCGATCGTACCATCGATCAGCAGAACCTGGTGTTCCAGTTCAAACACCGATTTATTGTGCATTGCGGCGTCTATCGCGGCCTGAACGCGGGGCTGTTCAAATGACGGTACATATTTCGAAAGCCAGTCTATCATGGGCTCCCGGGCATCCGGCAGAAAGCCGCGGCCTTCCAGGTGCTGCATTACTTTCCAGTCGGCGCTCAAATGATATACTACACCGGCAGCCGCTGAAACCAACGCTTTCAACCTTGTTTCGCTATCGTTCATCCGTTTTTTGGAGGCGACTTCGGCAGTTACATTGTTGGCCATCACCATCGCGCCAATGGGGGCGTGCCTGGATTAGTTTCATCAAAAAGGGGGATGCAGGAGAAGGTATAATATTGCTGCTCGTTATTGATCACTACAAGCTGTTCCTGTATGTAAACGGACTGTCCTTCGGACATGACCTTTTTCACCATCGGTGCACCGTCGTCACAGAGTTCCGGCCAGGTGTGCCTGCAGGGTTTACCCATGGCAACGGGATGCTTATCGGCCAACAGGGGCGTAAAGGCACGGTTGTAAATTTGAACGAGCGCTGCTCCCCATAATACCATCATGGGGGAGGGACTGTGTAAGCAGAGGGAAACGGCGTTGCGCAGGCCTTGCGGCCAGGTTGCAGCAGCGCCAAGTAGGGTCGCCGACCAGTCATAGGTGCTGATGATTTCAGCCATTACTGCTTCTCCCGGAAAATAAAACGCGCTTTCGTGCCCTTGTGGAAACTGAAATTTCATATGTAATGGAAATGTACTAAGAAAAGAGAAATAATCACTTCCGACAGGTGTGGAAATATGGCCACAAAGTGAGGCCCAGTACGGCATGACAGTTGTACGTATACCTGAAAATTTACCATGGCAGCGCGTTATTCTTTACTGGAACTTCATCGCCTCGCGAAACAGGCCGAACAGGACAGCGATGTGAAACAGGCTATCGACTATTACCAGCGATCCCTGAAACTGGATCCGATGGACGATGTGGCCTATCACCGCCTGATGGTCCTGTACCGCCGCGAAAAGGAATACCGGAAAGAATTAACGGTAATAGATGCAGCGATCAAGGCGCACCTTGATGACAGCCAGCGCAGCCGGCGCGAATGGCTGAATCAAAATAAAAAACAAGCCCGGCTCGCAAAACAGCTGATGACGAGTTTGGGTTTGCTGGACCAGAAAGGAAAAGAAACACTGGAGAGCAGCCAGGTCACCACCTGGAAAAAGCGGCGCGAAGTGGTGACTTCGCGTATTAAATCCAGTAAGAAATAAGTTTAAGGTTGATACGGTTTTCCTATTTCCAGTTTGTCGCCGTCCAGGTTGGCTTCAAACAATTTCGGGATCCTGATGGTCCTGCCATTCGCTTCCCTGTGGCTGTGTACAGACATCAGCAGCTTTCCTTCGAACGTGTGGAATAACATACCATGGCCAAAGTTTGGCGGGGTTATAGGCGCCGGTTCCTGGATCCGAGGGCCGTCCAGCGTGCCGCTTTTCGAATATACCACGCCCTGCGTGTATACGTCGTAAATCCAGCTGGTCCATATCATGCCCGGCGGCCGGTACCGGTTACAAACAGGAAAGGGCCGTCAGTAACCTTGTTGGGTACGTCTTTCCCGTTTTCATCTTTCTCCCGGCTCCGGGGCGCTTCGCTGGCGCGGAACAGGAGTTTGCCTTCGCCGACAGTTCCGCTGAGGTCGGGTTTCAATTGTATTTTTCGATGGTGCCGTCGAGGTTTTGCAGCCATTCGTAGCAGTACACCATATAAGGTTTGCCATCTTTATCTATCCAAAATGTGCCGTCCAGCGTGGGTTTGTCTGCAGGCAGGTAAACCGGGTCTTTCATGGGGACATAAGGTCCGCCGGGATTATTACTGACCAGTACGTGCGAGGCGCGGCGTTCGATCACATTTCCTTTTACGGTGTCTATTTTTACACCGCGGTTCGTGAACGTGGCGAAGTAGTAGTATTTGTTTTTGTAGGGATGAATTTCGGCTGCCCAGATCATCGGCCGCGGGCCCATCCAGAAGTGCTGTCGGTTTGCGCCACTTTATGCGGGCCTGTCCACAGTTTCAGGTCGGGGCTGGTCCACAACATGCCGCCGGTGCCGGTCATGTAATATCGGCGTGTTTTTTTGTCGGCCAGGATGTACGGATCGCTAAGACGGATGGAATCTAACGGAACGGTTTTAACAGGCTGCTGCGCGGATAAAAACGTGGTGAGCAACAGGCAGCCGGTAAGGATATTCCAATGTTTTCGCATGGGTTTAAGTTAGTGATTATTTTGTATTTTACTTTCGTCCATGAAACATCTCTTCTACGTAATTGGTTGCCTGCTCATCAGCACCACCTGTTTCGCGCAACAGCCGTTAACCGACAGCCTGGCCGCCCGCATGCGCATGTACGCGCCGAAAGCCGGCGAAACGGCTATCTACCTCAGGTGTAATAAAGATGTGTATATGCCCGGCGAGGATCTGTGGTTCAGCGCATTCGTATTGCACGCGCAGGCGTTTACATTATCCGGACTGGATAAGATCTTATACGTCCAACTCAGCCGCCGTGATAATGATAGTACGATATGGCAGGAAATGTACCCGATCGAAGGAGGTTTATCGTCCGGGCACATTTACCTGCCAGACACGCTTTCTAATGGCGATTACCTGCTGAAAGGATATTCCGCGCACTCATTTTTTGGCCGTAAGTACTTTTACGCCGCTGCGCCCATCACCATTGCCACAAAGCCCCTGGCGGGGGCAAGGCAATGTCCGCTGTACCGGCAAAGGGGAGTGCCGATTTACAGGTATGCAGTCTTACTGAAGACAGTGTCACCTTCGAGTTGAAAACCGCGCAGCCACAACAAATATACCTTCGGGTACAAACACGTGGCCTGTTGCAGTCCATCGCGTCCGGTATGCTCAAAGACAGCCTGCGGGTAACCGTCCCCATTAAAGAAATGCCGGCAGGCATGGCCGAAGCCACGTTGTACGACGCACAATTGCGCCCGCTTACCAGCACCTGGTTCAATGCGCACCCGGAGCGCCGGTTACATATTTCGTTCACTGAAGTAAAAAAGGAATATGGTGTTAAAGCAGCCATATCTGTCCGCATAAAAACCACGGACGCCGATGGGAAGCCGGTGCCTGCTGCACTGACCCTGCGGGTAACAGATCACTTGTTCCTAAATGCAGCGAACGCGCGGGATATTGCCGGCTATTACTACGAGGAAACGCAACTTACGGGCGAGGTCGATCTTAATAAAACGATGCCCGTACTGAGTGACAGCCTGAGAGGGACGGTGACGCCACTATCGCGTAAAGATCCGAAATCCTTGTCGCTGCTCGTTTTTAACTATAACAAAAGCATATCGCAGTTTGCCGCCACCAATAATGAAGGTGTATTTTATCTGACACCCGAGCACCTTGCCATGGGGCGGCGCTTCTTCGTGCGGTATTTCTCGGACAAGGAATATAAAGTGCAGATCGCCCAGCCGTTTAAGGCAATTGCGGCGGCGGGCAAGCCCATCTACCAGTTAGGAGAAAAGGCACTTATAGCGGCGGATTCGCGGGCGGATACGAACCTTATGCAATACGGCAGAACGCTGCAGGGTGTGCAGATACAGTCCAAAGGCCGCGGTTTTAGTGATAAATACCTGGGTTACCTGGACAGCATCGCGCGTTTCGAGGGCAATACAGATTTCGTGGGCGTATGCGGGGGACTCAATTGTCCGGCCTGCGGCAGTGGTACCAAGCCGGAAGAAGGTGTTTCGTATTGGGAACTCACAGAGCCACGGAGAAGCCAGTGTTCAGTCACCCGTTTTCTTATGGTGCTAACGATATGCGGCAGGTGACGTACAAATATCCCAGGTATACGGAGGAAGAACTGATGAAGAAGTTTAAGATGGCCGTAACACCGGGTTTTTATACGGGCCGGCAGTTTTACGCGCCCGATTATGACAGGGAAGATAAAACGCTGATGGATACACGTAATACACTGTACTGGCATCCCGCTATCATTACGAATGAAAACGGCGAGGCGGAGATCAGGTTCTTCAGCTCCGATATCCGCGGAAAGTTCGTAGGTGTGGCGGAAGGACTGGATGGGAGCGGGGATTTGGGCGTGGGGCGGTTTGAGTTCTTTGTAAAGTAAAACGCTGCTCTTTGCGGGAGCAGCGTTAAAGCAGTTATCGGTTGATGATGATCAAATCCCCCGGCAAACCCGGTCGCCACCGCCTCCGCGCGGGCGAAAAAGGATGCTTTGAATGCCTCCGATTCCGAGAAATCCCGCAGCTCCGCGATGATCTTTTCCAACACGGCTTCCCAGCCAAGGTCGTTGTACTCTTCGTCTGTAAGATCAAACCATCTTTCTTCAGGATGATAGTCGTCGTCCTTCGCCCAATCTTCATCGTCCGCAACAAAACGTTCGGAGCCCGTTAAACAAATACCATATCCGCCGCCCGCGTATTCCGAGATGCCAAAGTAGAAGGCGATAATACTGTCGTCCGGCGTTTCTGTTTCGCATAGCTGTTGCAGCCAGTCTTGTAGTGCCATGAACAAGGTTTAGATGAAAAAGGCGGAACAGTTGTCCCGCCTTTACTATTTTATTCAGCCATATTAAGCCGTAGCCGCGGTTCCTTTGTTCCTGCGTACTTCCAGCACGATGGCCAGGACGAACACGAGGATCATTACGATAGACGACCATTTGGAAATGGCGTTACCGGTGTAATAGGCGGTCGGTTCAAACTTCATTTCAATTTTATGGGTACCGGCAGGCACTTTCGCCGCGCGCAGCACGTAATCTGCTGTAACGATCTCGCCGGGTTTGCCGTCGATATAAATGTTCCAGCCTTTAGGGTAGTAGATCTCGGAGAAAACGGCCAGGCCGTCTTTGCTGTTCGAGCTTTGATATTCCAGTGTATTCAGGCCGTATTTCGTCAGTTTGATGTAGCTGGCGGAATCTTTACCAAAGTTGTAACCTTTCAGGCTGCCTTCGAATTTACGGTTGATCACTGCGGTATCGGCCGGGTTAAAATGGTCGATGATCGCCATTTCTGCATCCGGGTTCGCTGCCCAGGCCACGCTGCTCACAAACCAGGCGTTACCGAGCGCAGTCGGATTACGCTGGTAGGTTGGTTTGCCGGTTTGCTGATCCCGGAAGATGATGTACTTGGTGTTCAGCATGTCCAGCACATGCATGTTTTGCCGGGAAATCTGCCGTTCGATCAGGTCCTGGTAAATCATCAGTTTCGCTGCGGAGTAACCACCTACGGACTTATGATGATAAGAGGTGAGACCATCATTGAAAGGGCCTTCCTGGCTGGTCATGTTAAGCACGCGGTAATACGGATCAGGATCTCTTTTGATTTCCTGGTCTATCGCACTGGGCGCAAATATATTCGCGTAATTCAGCAGTTTCAAAGTTCGATTTGTTCAGGTAGCGGTGCCCGATAAGGAACATGTCAAGACCAATGGCAGCGCCCGTCAGCAAAAAGAAAACACCCAGTTTAATGCGGTCTTTCAGCAGCAGCCAGATAAACACAGCTACAAGGAGGATAAACACCAGCGAGCGCAAAGCATCCGCCCTTAATACGGAAGCCCTGTCTTCAATGGTAGCCTTCATCAGTACATCCACCACCTGTTGGTTGCCGCCGGTCATCTGCATGTAGGTTGATGTTGCGCGGTCAGCTTCCCCTTTGCCATACGACATGCCCGCGTAGGAGAGGAGGAGAATGCCCACTACCACACCACCGGTAATGTATACCGCCTTTTTCAGCTGTTTCATCAGCACATCTTTACTGAGGCTGCCTGTTACCACTTCGTTCAATGCCCAGCAAGCCAGCAATGGCACCAGTACCTGCGGTATCACCAGCGAGGTGGAGGGAGCGCGGAACTTGTTGTAGAACGGCAGGTAATCGAACAGGAAGTAGTTGAGCATAGAGAAGTGTTTACCCCATGCCATGAATATGCCGAGCAGGATGGCGGCCAGTATCCACCATTTTTGCCAGTCTTTGATGATGAGCAGCGAAAGCACGAACAGCAGCAGCAGTCCTGCGCCGAAGTAAACGGGGCCTTCCGTAAATGGCTGCGGACCCCAGTACAGCGGTGCGTTTTCGGCTACCTGCTGCGCCATTTCGGGATTAGCGCCTACCTGGCGTAACGCATCATACGTTTTCGATTTGTCGCCACCCGCGTTTTCGCTGGAAGAACCGCCGTACAGGTTAGGTACAATAATCGTGAGTGTTTCAAAAGGACCCTGGCTCCGTGCAAAGGCATATTCTTTGTCGAGGCCTTTGTCTTTCGGCGCTGCCTGTCCGGCCTGACCTTCTTTCGTAAGACCGGTTGCCTCACCGCGGATAGAGAACTTCGTGTATTCGTAGGTGGTCCACAAACTTACGGTAGAAGGCAGTATCGATAACCCCGCCGCCACCATCAGTACCGCGGTCGTCTTTATATAGTTGCCGACAGTTTTGGTTTTAATGGCATGTACGAGGTAACCGATACCCAGTACGACTACCGTCAGCAGAAGATAATATACAATTTGATAGTGACCGTTGATAATCAACAAGCACAAGCTGATACAGGTGATGATGGCGCCCAGCAACAGCCGGCCTTTATAAGCGAGCAGGATACCCCCAATACGAAAGCGAAATAGGCGATGGATAAGGTTTTCGTATCGTGCCCGGTCGCAATGAATATGAGGCTGTTGGACGATAACCCGAAGGCGACCGCGCCAATCACGTTCACCCAATGCCTGAAGCCCATCACGTTTAAGAGGAAGTAAAAGCCCAACATGGCAAGCATGAGGAAGTTCATGGGTTTGGGCAGGAACAACGTGGCCAGTGGCTGAATGTACGCGGTGTAGTTGTCGGACATCAGGTAGGTCTGGTACGTGGGCATGCCACCGAACACGCTGTTCGTCCAAAGGGGACGAATGCCGGTGCTGTCGTGGTAAGCCCTGGCTTCTTCGCTGCTGGCCTTCCAGCTGATGTTATCGCTCTGGCGCAACTCCCGGCCGTCCAGTACAGGACTGCTGAAGGCGAGAGAAATAACAAGGAAGATCAGGATCGCATATAGATGCGGTAAAATTGATTTCAGCCAGTTCTGCTTCATCGCTGTTTTTTAGGTTTAGTTTTTTAAAGAACCAAAATAACTGTAATTTATCCGAAATTTCAATATGCGCTGGGTACGATTCCTGTTAAAGTTTACATTTATTTGCAATCTCTGCTTCTTGTTTTGCTTTATCGTACAACGCACCAACTACGCCGAATCACTCGGCAGCCTTACGAAAAGCGCCGCTGTACTGGGATTCCTCGTCGCTCCTTATATCAATATTGCAACGTTGCTGATCGTTATCATCGGCTTGCTGGCCAAAAAGTTCCGCTGGCACGAGGTACATCCTGTTATATTTGTATTGAATCTTCTTATTTTGCTCCTTCAATTTTACTAGATAAGTCACATGATCGCCGATATCATTAAGCATAAACCAACGCGGCTGTTCGTTTTCTTCGCCTGCTTTTTCGTGGCTAACGCCCTCATTGCCGAATCTATCGGCGGAAAGATATTTGTGCTGGAAGCCTGGCTGGGATTACCCGTACACACGTTTACATTGATGGGACAAAGCGGCCTGTCGTTCAGTCTTACCTGCGGCGTGCTGTTATGGCCGCTCGAGTTTGTGATGACGGACATCGTGAACGAGTATTACGGTAAAAAGGCCGTGAAGATGATTTCCTGGGTGGCCGTGGCGCTCATATCCTACGCCTTCCTTATGTTTTACATATCGATCGGTACGCCGCCGGCGGACTGGTGGGTGGTTAGCAAAACGGCGGAAGGTGTACCCAACTTTCAACACGCATTTTCCGCGGTGTTCGGACAGGGAATGGGTATCATCATTGGTAGCATTACCGCGTTCCTTGTGGCGCAGATCGTGGATGTAACGGTATTTCATAAGATCAAACAGAAAACGGGCGAAAAGCACCTGTGGCTGCGGGCAACCGGATCCACGGTAATATCGCAGCTGGTGGATAGTTTCATTGTGTTGTATGTAGCGTTTAAACTGTTTGGCAACTGGACCTGGCCGCAACTGATCACGGTGATGTGCGTGAACTACGCCTATAAGTTTACCGTGGCGGTGCTGTTAACACCGGTGTTGTACTGGATCGAGAAGCCCATCGAAAAATACCTTGGTAAAGAAACGGCAGCGCAAATGAAAGCGGCTGCAATGGATAAATAGTTTAGTATGACGTATATCAATGTAAGAGTTTACGGACTGATGCTCAACGAGCAAAAGCAGGTGCTGGTAAGCGATGAGTACATCCGTGGCGGCTATTATACCAAGTTTCCCGGCGGCGGGCTTGAAATAGGCGAAGGCACGATCGACTGCATGATACGCGAATGGAAAGAGGAGCTGGACCAGGACATTGAAGTAGTGGAACACATTTATACGACAGACTTCTACCAGAAAAATGCTTTTGATAATTCCTCCCAGATATTATCGATCTACTATCTTGTAAAACCCACTTCTCCCTTTACCTGCCGCTTCGGCGCCAAGCCGTTCGATTACGAGATTCCCGACGATAAAACCATCCAGCTGGAAGGGGTGCGCTGGGTGGACTGGCACGATTTCTCCTCGGATACGGTGACGTTGCCCATCGATAAAGTAGTAGCGGAAATTGTTAAAAAGAAATACGACTAGAACCACTTCTTCTTCATAAAATACCAGCTCATTACCACGGAAATAATGACCGAAAGAATGACCGGGATGTAGAAGGCATGCGGAGAGTGCTGGTAGGGAATTTCCACGTTCATGCCATAAACACTGGCTACGAGTACCGGGAAAGTAAGTACGATCGTGATGGACGTGAGGCGCTTCATCACGAGGTTGAGGTTATTGGAAATGATGCTCGCAAAAGCATCCATGGTGCTGCTGAGGATGTTGGTGTAGATGTTCGCCATCTCCAACGCCTGTGAAGTTTCTACCACCAGGTCGCTCAGGAACTCTTTTTCATCTTCATTCAGTCCCGTGAAGTTGGTACGTTCCAGCTTCATGAGCAGCAGTTCGTTGCTGCGCAGGGCGGTAACGAAGTACACCAGGCTTTTCTGGATGCGCATGAGGGCGAGCAGTTCCTCGTTCCGGTTAGAGTCGTAAAGACGTTGTTCCAACAGGTTGCGGCGCTGGTTAATTTCCTTCAGGTAGTCCTGGAAGTTCATGATCACCTTTTCGCAGATCTTCAGCACCATCATATTTTTCTTTCAGGATGACGGTTGTGAAAGGTGGTCAGGAATTTTTTGATCGCCGCGTTATCGAATGAATTAACCGTTAAAATCTGGTTGTGGGTGAGGATGATCACGATCGGGATCGTGATGTAATAACTGTCGCTTTCGTTGATGGAATTGTTTTCCGTAGGGGTTTTGATAACGATCAGTTTTACATTGTCCTCCAGTTCAAAGCGGCTCCGTTCGTCGATGTCGAGGGAGTCGGTAAGGAAGTCGAGGGGAATGTCCAGTTCCTCGGACAGCTGTTCAAACTCCGCCTGTTTAAGGGGCGGGGTAATATTCACCCAGGCGCCGTTTTCGGCCTCCCGGATTTCTATCGTTTTTGCGTCAACATTTTTGAAATACTGGATCATTCGGGCGCAAAGGTAGGGAATTACCTTTAGCAATGCCCTTCGGGGCGTAAATTCATCAGATTTTAATATTGATATGGTAACTGGCTGGTTTTCAGCAAAAATGATAAAAGCCAGCCCCGTATATCGGCGACTGGCTTCGTTATATAGAAATAATTTCTATTGTATTTTGATATCACCCTCGAACACCAGCGTAGCGGGCCCGCAGAGCCAGATGTCGTGGAATGCGCGTTCGTCCGATTTGGTGAAGCGTACTTCCAGCGGTCCGCCCAGCGTTTGTACCGGGATCACATATTCCTTCAGCTCAGGGCCGGCGGCGGTGAGGGCGGCGGCAGTTACGCCGGTACCGCAGGAGAAGGTTTCGTCCTCCACACCCCGTTCGTAAGTACGAACGAAAATGCCTTTATCCAGCTGCTGTACGAAGTTTACGTTGGTGCCCACCGCTGCGAAGCGCTCATTATAGCGGATGCCGCGACCTTCCCCGAAAACGTCCACTGCCTGTACATCGGCTACTGGCTTTACGAAGTGGGGCGACCCCGTGTTCAGGTAAAAATACATGGGGCCGGCTTCTACCCAGCTCACGTCCTGCATTTTCAGTTCTACCCAGCCGTTTTCACGGAAAATAGCTTCGTGGGGGCCATCGGAAGCAATGAAACTCACTTTTTCACCAGGAATGCCCATTTGTTTGGCAAATGCAGTAAGACAGCGGCCGCCGTTACCGCACATGCTGCCAGGTTTGCCATCGGCGTTGTAATACTTCATTTCGAAGTCATAGCCGGGATGGTTGTTCAGCAGCATGAGGCCATCTCCGCCCACGCCAAAGCGGCGGTCGCAGAGGAAGTGTACCTGTTCGGTGGTTAGTTCGTTGTAGGCGCCGGTACGGTTGTCCATGATCACGAAGTCGTTGCCGGTTCCCCGGTATTTATAAAAGTGAATGTTCATATCAAGGGTAAAATTACGATGTGGAAGCGGAAAAGCAATAGGTGGACTATTTTGCGGCGGTGGCGAAATGATAATCCCCTGATCCCACCTTTAATACGGTATACCCATCCTTTACCCCGATCATCTGCACATCGGACGAAAGCGCCTTGCCGCCTTCGGTTACCGTCGCGTTACCGGGTACATACACCGTTGCCGTCGTATTCGCCGGTATCTCCACATCCATCAATAATTGCCCGTCCAAGATCTTCCAGCCGGAAGTCAGTTTCCCGTAATTGGTCTGGTAGCTGGCCGCGGCCTGTGTTAATCCGCCGCCAATATGTGGTTTGATCGTGATTTTCCGGTAACCCGGCGCATCATCTTCCGTATCGATGCCTACCATTACCCGGTACATCCAGTCGCCGATGGCGCCGTAGGCATAGTGGTTAAATGAGTTCATGGAAGCCTCTTCAAAACTGCCATCGGGCTTAATGCCATCCCAGCGCTCCCAGATCGTGGTGGCGCCTTTTTTACGGGATACAGCCAGGAGGGATAAGTTTCCTGCAGCAGCAGGGTATAAGCCATATCGGTGTGACCAAAACGGCTCAGCACATGGCAAAGGTAAGGTGTGCCTAAAAAGCCGGTGGTAATATGATTGCCGTATTGTTTGATGTTCGCCACAAGCCTGTCTGCCGCCTGCGTGCGCAGGCGTTCGGGCAACAGGTCGAACTGTAAAGCCAGTGTATAGGATGTTTGGGTATTACTCACGGTAGCGCCGTTGGGCGTCGTGTATTCGTTCACGAAAGCTATTTTGATTTTTGCCAGCAGCTCGGTGTAAGCAGTGGCATCGGCAGTTTTGCCCAATACCTTCGCGGTATTGATCATCATTTGTACAGAATTGGCGTAGAAACATTGCGCGATCAGGTACCTGTCGGTGATGGCAGATCTGCCGAATACGTCGTTGTTCAGGCTGTAGAACAGCCAGTCGCCGTAATGGTGGCCTGTCTTCCATAAATGATCGGGACTTTGGGCGGTTATATAATCCACCCACGCTTTCATGGAAGGGTATTGATCTTCGAGGATTTGTTTGTCGCCATAAGCAATGTACATGTTCCAGGGAATGATCGTAGCGGCGTCGCTCCAGCCGGATCCGCCCTGTTCTGAACCGATCATATTGGGAATCACTTTCGGTACGCTGCCGTTGGGCTCCTGCTCGGCAGCCACGTCTTTCATCCATTTGGAAAAGAAGTTATCGACGCCGCGCAGGAATGAAGCGGTGCGGAAGAATACCTGTGCGTCGCCCGTCCAGCCCAGGCGCTCGTCGCGCTGCGGGCAATCTGTCGGCACGTCCAGAAGTTGCCGCGAAGCCCCCATTCGATGTTTCGCTGCAATTGGTTCAGCAGGGGATGTGAACTCGTAAAGCTGCCCGTTTCCGGCATCGCGGAGTAAAGTGCCACCGCTGTAAAATTTTCCGGTTTAATATCGCCGGGGTAGCCTTCCAGTTTAATGTAACGGAACCCGTGCCAGGTAAAGTGCGGCTCCAGTATTTCTTCGTTGTCGCCGCCCAGATGTAGGTGTCGCGGGCTTTCGCTTCCCGCAGGTTTTCTGTGTAGAAGTTGCCGGCCTTGTCCAGCACTTCCGCATGCGATACTTCAATTTTATCCCCGCTCATGCCTTTCGCTTTGATCACGACCCAGCCGGCGAGGTTCTGACCGAAGTCGAGTACCAGCTCGCCTTTGGGCGTGTGAATCACCCCGACAGGTTTGATCGTTTCATGTTTTTTTACCGGCTCGTTGTAAGTGGCCAGTAATATATCTTTCAAAAAGTTCTCTTTGCGCACGCCTGACCAACCGGCATCATCGTACGCTGCCTGCGTCCAGCCTTTTTTGTCCAGTCGCGCGTCGTAGGTTTCGCCATGATATAACTCCGCATAGCGAATGGCCCCGGTGGCTGATTTCCAGCTGTCGTCCGATAAAATACTGGCAGTACTGCCATCTGTATAGGTAATATCTAACTGGAATAATAAAGCAATGTCCTTGCCCCACACATTCGTATGCCAGCCAATATTGCCTCGGTACCAGCCGCTGCCCAGCGCCACGCCAACAGCATTGGCGCCCTGTTGTACGAGCGGTGTTACATCGTACGCCTGGTACTGCAGCCGTTTCTGGTATTTGGTCCAGCCCGGCGTGAAGTATGCATCGCCTACTCGTTTGCCATTAATGTGCGCTTCGTAAATGCCGTGTGCGGTAATATACGCGGTGGCGGATTTTATCTTTTTATCTGCCTTAAAACTTTTACGGAAGATAGGAGAGGCGCGCAGACTGTCTTCCGCGAACCCGGGCGTAATCCAGTCCGCTTTCCAATTAGCCGCCTTCATCAGGCCTGTTTGCCAATAGGCAGGAGCGCTCCAGGCCGATGCCTGCCCTTTGTTGTCCCACACCCGCACCTGCCAGCTGTAACGCGTGCCTGGTTGCAGGGGAGCGCCGCTGTAACGTACGTGGACCGACTGATCGGAAGTTACTTTACCGGTACTCTGATTATTGATCTTCAGCTCATACGCGGTTTGCAGCGTATTGCGTTTGCCGGATACCAGCTGCCAGCTGAATGCAGGTTGCTGCTCGTCCAGCCCCACGGGGTTCACGAGGTTTTCTGTACGGAGCGCCGTTACTTTCAACTGGGCCAGGGCCGCCACCGAAAGGACGGTGGAGATCAACAAAAGGACTGTCTTTTTCATAACATTGGATTAATGGGAGCTTTAATATAATAGCTTTCCCGAGATAGTCCAATCATAGTCAATGAAAAAATCAGTAAAAAGTGCCCAATGATTTATGGGATGACTGCAATGATCTGCAGAGCTTCCGCGATCAGTCGCTCTACCGCCGCACCGCCGTCCTTACTGAATTCCTTCGCAATACGGTTGGCCACGATGGCGCTGATGGACAGGCAATGATGCCCGAATACGCGCCCCATGCCGTAAATACCGGAAGTTTCCATTTCAAAGTTGGTGATGCGGTGCGCGTCGTAGCCAAAGGAGGTAAGGTCGTCGATCAGCTGCGGATTGGCGAGCGCGCCACGCAGCACGCGGCCCTGCGGTGCATAAAAGCCGGGACAGGTAACGGTGATACCTTTGTGGAACCCGTTGGTGAATTCGGCCGATAACCGTTCGGACGCCGCTACCAGGTAAGGGTTCACGGAGCCTTCCACCAATGTCACGTCGGTGGCGAACGATTCCAGCATATCACGCTCTTCCCGGGTATTTTCGTATACATAAAAGGGGAGGAGGTTGTCCAGTCCCAGCCCGTGGGTGGACACCACGAAGCTGTCTACCGGAATATCCGCCTGCAGCGAACCGGAGGTGCCCAGCCGGATAATATCCAGGCTTACCGGGTGCTCTTTCACGGTACGCGTTTTTAAGTCGATATTTGCCAGTGCATCGAGTTCGTTGAACACAATGTCGATATTGTCGGTGCCAATGCCCGTAGATACCACGGAAATGCGTTTATTGCCGATATAGCCGGTATGCGTGACAAATTCACGATGTTGCCGCAGTAACTCCACCTTATCGAAATGTTTGCTCACGGCGCGCACCCTGTCCGGGTCGCCTACCGTGATAATGGTGGTGGCGAGTTCTTCGGGCAGGAGATCGAGATGGTAGAGGGCGCCCCTGCTATTTAGTATCAGTTCGGATTCGGCTATTTGTTCCATATTTTTTTGATTTATTTGCAATTAGATTTGGCAAATATCTAGAATTTACTACTTTTGCAATCCCACAAAACACAAAGATGGTTCGATGGCCGAGTGGCTAGGCAGAGCTCTGCAAAAGCTCGTACAGCGGTTCGAATCCGCTTCGGACCTCCAATATGTTTTTCGAAAGCCGCTCCAGTAGCGGCTTTTTCTTTTCTGTAGCGAGTTTCGGGCGATTCCAGTTTTGTCATTAGTTGACATTTGCGACACTTTTTGGACTATTTTGTTTTACCATAGTTTTACGGAAGCATTTAAAAAAGATTAACTACGGCCATTGCCTGCATAAAGAGGTTTTCCTAAAGATAGGATAAATAGCAGGGAGAGGCCCGGAGTTATCGGTTATTCTGTAGAATACAGTCCTAAGCATAAACAAACGGCAATGAAATTAACAATACTCCTCATTTTTAGTATCATACCCATTTTGGCTTCGTGCAATGGGCAGGCTTCTAATTCGAAGAATCATGCTGTCCATTTAAAAGAAATAAATGCAAAAGGTGACACTGTAAAAGAACTTGGAAGCAGTATTATGGTGGTTTACCAGGATAAGAAAAATATATATTGGTTTGGTAGTTGGAAAACAGGAGTGTACAAATATGACGGTAAAACGTTGATTAATTATACAACAAAACACGGTTTATATAGCGACAGAGTTGATGATATAAAAGAGGATAACTCGGGCAATATATATTTCGCAGGTATGACCCTAAATTCGACAATAACAAAGTTTGACGGAAAATCATTCACCAATATGATAGCCACCCCAAGTAATGAATGGAAACTTGAAGCGAATGAATTGTGGCTAAAAATGCCTATCAAGCGAAACAGAAAGTTTACCGCTTTGATGGAAATACCTTTTATGAATTGACACTCCCCAAGCCGCCAGGACTTGACAATCCTTTTGATGTTTATAGCATTTATAAAGACAGAAAAGGCAACATCTGGTTTGGCACAAATCCGGTTGGGGTGTGTCGTTATGATGGGAAAAAATTCGATTGGATTACAGAAGAGGATGTGACAGAATTTCGCAATGAAGGGGCGAATGGAGTGCGTTCAATGACGGAGGACAAGAACGGTGACTTTTGGTTCAATACGGAAAAACGGTATAGTATTTACGACAGCACAACTTTAAGAAGCAACAAATTTTATACAAGACACGAAAGCATAGGCAGTTTAGATGGGAAAAATACAGGCGGTCTAAATGAATTTCTTTCAACGGTAAAAGACAACGGGGATAATTTGTGGTTTGTAACGTATCGTGATGGAGTTTGGAAATATGACGGCGCAAAAATTACGCACTATACCGTTAAGGACAACTCAAAAGACATTACTTTATTCAGCATTTACAAAGACAATAATGGCGGTCTTTGGCTTGGAACACACGAAAATGGGGCATATAAATTCAATGGAAAGACATTTGAAAAGTTTAAACCATAGCGCCCAAAAAGTAAGATTGTCCACCTTTTTCCTCAAAAAATCCACAATAACGTCCAACCCCATATTATATTTATCGACACATAAATTCCACAACTAACGTCAGCCATCGTTATCATGCCGAACTTTTTGCGCAAAAGAAATTTTCTGATTACGGCCTCGTTGCTGGTACTGCTCGGTATTGTCCCGTTTTTCCTCCACGGCGACAGGCATATCGATTATAATACGGATGTTAAACCCATTATCAATAAGAAATGTATTTCCTGCCATGGTGGGGTAAAGAAGCAGGGTGGTTTCAGCCTGTTATTCAGGGAGGAGGCGTTGGCCGAAACGAAAAGCGGCAAGCCCGCCATTATTCCCGGCGATCCCGATGGAAGTGAAATGATCCGGCGTTTAACATTGAAAGATGAGGAGGAGCGCATGCCTTATAAAGAACATCCGCTTGCGGAAGAGGAAATAGCGGTGTTACGGGCGTGGATAAAACAGGGGGCAAAGTGGGGGACGCACTGGGCGTATGCGGCCGTTGAAGAACAGGAAATACCCAAAGGGGAGCGGCGTTTGTTAGGTTTATTGCCGGCAAAGTCCAATGACTGGGTGCGGAGTGATATTGATTATTTTGTTTATGATAAACTGAGGGAGCAAAAGCTGACAACTGCTCCTGAGGCTGATAAAGCCACTTTGTTGCGCCGCGCCAGCCTGGATATTACCGGGCTGCCTCCTTCAGAAAAGTTGGCGCAGCAGTTTTTGAACGACCAGGATGCCGGGGCATACGAGCGATTGGTGGATAGTTTGCTGGCCTCACCGCAATATGGCGAACGATGGACGTCGATGTGGCTGGACCTCGCGCGTTATGCCGATACAAAGGGATACGAGCGCGATGGCTACCGCTCCATCTGGCGGTACCGTGACTGGCTGATCCAATCATTTAATGAAGATAAGCCCTACAACACCTTTTTATTGGAGCAGGTGGCGGGCGATCTGCTGGCAGATCCTACCGACGCGCAATATATCGCGACTGCTTTTCATCGCAATACCATGACGAATGATGAAGGTGGTACCGATAACGAGGAATACCGCACCGCAGCCGTCATGGATAGGGTAAATACCACCTGGGAAACATTGATGGGTACTACGTTTGCCTGCGTACAATGTCACAGTCATCCCTATGATCCTTTCAGGCATGAGGAATATTACCAGTTCATGGCTTTTTTAACAATACACGGGATGAAGATACTTACGAGGAATATCCCGTCCTGCGGGAGTACAAAAGCGCAGATAGTGTAAAGTTTCAAAAGCTCAGTGAATGGCTGCAATTACATGTATCAAAAGAAAAGAAGGCAGAGTTGATCCGTTTTGTTAAAACCGGGCAACCGGCCATCAATTCTGTGGTATGCGATGAATTTGTAAACAGTGCATTGGCCGATACGAAGTGGCTTTCCCTGAGAAATAATGGAAGCGCCCGTATTAAGAAGGTAGACCTGCGCACAAAAGACCAACTTATGTTCCGGTATGCAACCCGGCAGGAAGGAGGGATGTGGAGCATTCATCTCGATAGTCTGAACGGACCACTGTTCACAAGCATTCCGCTGAAAGTGACGAAGGGCTGGAATGTTGCCACGGTAACGATTCCTGTCGAAGCAGGTGTACATGATCTATGGTTTAAGTATAAAAATCCAAATCTTAAAACAGCGGAGGAGAATGGGGCTGATTTCAGCTGGTTCCATTTCACGCAGGCGTTCCCTGGTAGCGGTGAACCCGGTTACGATTCCGCCAGGCAGCAGTATTTCGACCTCGTGAGTTCTTCTCAATATACTTCCACCCCGATCATGGTCGATGGGCCGAGTGACCTGTTGCGCACGTCTAATGTGTTTGAACGTGGCAACTGGATGGTGAAAGGCGCCGAAGTGAAACCCGGGGTGCCGGCAACATTAAATCCCATGCCGTCGGGGGCGCCGTCGAACCGGTTAGGATTGGCGATGTGGCTGACGGATAAAAAGAACCCGCTGGTATCCCGCACTATTGTTAACCGCATCTGGGAACAGTTGTTTGGCCATGGTTTGGCTGAAACCCTGGAAGATCTTGGCACGCAGGGTATTCCGCCCACCCACCGGCAATTGCTCGACTATTTATCCCGGCAGCTGATGCATCGGTATAACTGGAGCTTAAAAACATTGATCCGGGAGATAGTGCTGTCATCCACTTACCGGCAGTCCTCCATTGCTTCACCGGAGGTGATTGAAAAAGATCCATCAAATAAATGGTATGCCAGGGGGCCACGGGTGCGGTTGTCTGCCGAGCAGTTGCGCGACCAGGCATTGGCCGTGAGTGGATTGTTAAGTCCCAAAATGTTTGGCAGAAGCGTCATGCCTTATCAGCCTGCCGGTATCTGGCTTACGCCTTATAACGGGGAGTCATGGCGGATAAGCGAAGGAGAGGATAAGTATCGCCGTGCTTTATACACGTACTGGAAACGCAGCGCGCCTTATCCGGCGATGATGATGTTTGATGGCGCGGCGCGGAACGTGTGTGTGGCGCGTCGTATTAATACCAACACCCCGTTGCAGGCGCTGGTGACATTAAACGATTCTTCTTACCTGGTAATGGCCAGGAACTTTGCCTATGAGTTAAAGAAAGGAGGCATCACGGATGCAGGGCAGCAGATAAAAAAAGGCTATCAGCAAATGATGTATAAGCCTATTAGTGAGGAGAAATTAAAGGCGCTGAACGGTCTTTACAGGCAATCCCTGCAGGTATTTACTGCAGATAAGCAGAAAGCC
The DNA here is from genome assembly GCF_023156195.1 of Chitinophaga sedimenti. Classification (GTDB taxonomy): domain Bacteria; phylum Bacteroidota; class Bacteroidia; order Chitinophagales; family Chitinophagaceae; genus Chitinophaga; species Chitinophaga sedimenti. The sequence continues at coordinate 2,235,921 of NZ_JAKUKA010000001.1, read as the reverse complement.
ACGGAAGTGATCGGCGAGGACGATCAACATAATAATCCGGAAACAGCAGCCATGGTCGTTGTGATGAATGCCATGCTGAACCTGGACGAATGGATAACAAAGAATTAGTTTCACTATGACGCAGAAAGAATTACACAACGAACGTTTAGCTGCGGAAGCCAGGCAAAAGGAGTTGCAGTTCTGTACCCGCAGGCATTTTCTGAAAGAAAGCGCCATGGGGTTTGGCGCACTGGCGCTGGGTTCGTTGCTTGGCAGTTGCGGTAATAATATGGGTATGACTTCGCCCCCGGCGTTCGATGCCGCGCATCCCCTGGCGCCGCGCATGCCGTTTTTTCCCGCCAAAGCAAGGTCTGTTATTTACCTGCACATGGCAGGCGCGCCGTCGCAACTGGAGTTGTTCGACTACCCCGAGCTGGCAAAGCTGAACGGGCAGGATTGTCCGCCGTCGTTACTCGAGGGAAAGAAGTTTGCGTTCATCCGGGGTGTGCCTAAAATGTTGGGGCCACAGGCGAACTTCAAACAGCATGGCAACAGTGGGTTGTGGGTGAGCGATTACCTGCCGCATTTTTCTTCTATCGTCGATGATGTTTCGATCATAAAATCGGTTACGACCGATCAGTTCAACCATGCGCCTGCACAGTTGCTGATGCATACCGGCAGCGCGAGGTTAGGCCGGCCAAGTATTGGCTCGTGGGTGACGTATGGTTTGGGTACGGAGAACCAGAACCTGCCTGGCTTCGTGGTGCTGACGTCCGGCGGTAATAATCCCGATGCCGGTAAAAGCGTGTGGGGAAGTGGATTTTTACCAAGTGTGTACCAGGGCGTGCAATGCCGCAGCGAAGGCGATCCTGTTCTGTTCATCAATGATCCGAAAGGCATTGACCGGGATTTGCGGAAAGCTTCTATCGATGCGATTAATAAGGTAAACCAGGAACAGTATAAGGAGTTTAATGATCCGGAAATTCTGTCGCGTATTTCACAGTATGAGATGGCTTATAAGATGCAGATCTCTGTTCCGGAAGTGATGAATATTAATGACGAACCTGAATATATCCGGGAGATGTATGGCGCACAGCCGGGCAAAGGAAGTTTCGCCAACAATGTATTGCTTGCGCGTAAGCTGGTAGAGAAAGGAGTGCGGTTTGTACAGCTGTTCGACTGGGGCTGGGATTCTCATGGTACCGGGGCCGATACCGCGGTTGATATTGGCCTGGTCAACAAATGCAGGCAGGTTGATAAGGCGATGACGGCATTGATCCTTGATCTGAAACAACGAGGATTGTTAGACGAAACACTGGTGATATGGGGCGGCGAGTTTGGCCGTACACCCATGCAGGAAAATCGTGACGGAAAAGAGATGCCGTTTAAGGGCCGGGATCACCATGCAGAAGCCTTCAGCATGTGGATGGCAGGTGGTGGCGTAAAGGGCGGCACTACCTACGGCGAAACGGATGAAATCGGGTACAGCATCACCAGCGGCAAAACAGATGCCTTTGATATACAGGCCACCATCCTGAATCAGCTGGGTTTCGACCATGAGAAATTTACGTATGAATTCCAGGGACGACCCTTCCGCCTGACCGACGTTGGCGGAAAAGTAATGACAGATATTCTTGTATAACAACCGATCATCGCAATGAACCAAAATCGCCGCAATTTTATTAAATCTGCTACCTCAGCCACCGCTGCTGCTTTGCTTACGCCTTACGCGTCCATCGCGGAAGCGGAAAAGCCACTTTTCCCCGCTAACGATAAATTCAGGTTGCTGTTCATGCAAACCAATTGGGGATTCCGTGGCAGCCAGGACGAATTCTGTGCCGCGGCAAAAAAAGAAGGGTATGACGGTATTGAAGTATGGTGGACGGAAGACAAAAAAGCACAGGAGGAATTGTTCGCCGCATTACGTAAACACAACCTCCAGGTAGGGTTTTTATGTGGTGGATCACAAAGTAACTGGCAGGAGCATCTTGCCACGTTTAAAAAGAACCTGGATGCGGCCGCCGGCAATACGATTCAGAAGCCCCTGTACATCAATTGTCATTCCGGAAAGGATTATTTTACGTTTGAGCAGAACCAGCAGTTCATCGCCTATACCACGCAGAAGCGCCGGGAAACCGGCATCCCGGTGTATCATGAAACACATCGCGGCAGAATGTTGTTCGCCGCCCATATCGCCCGGCAGTTTATGGAAAAGAACCCGGAACTGCGTTTAACACTCGATATATCGCATTGGTGTAATGTGCATGAGAGTCTGCTGGGCGATCAAAAGGAAACGGTGGATCTGGCCCTGGCAAGAGTAGGGCACATACACTCCCGCGTAGGCCATGAGCAGGGGCCGCAGGTAAATGACCCGCGTGCACCGGAATGGGATAATGCCGTGAAGCAACACCTGGCGTGGTGGGATAAGGTGGTGGAACGAAAAAGAAAAACGGGGAACAACTGACCATCTTAACGGAGTTTGGTCCGCCGAATTACATGCCCACGTTGCCCTATACCCGCCAGCCGCTGGCCGACCAGTGGGCCATTAATGTGCACATGATGAACATGCTGAGGAAACGATATGAATAAACAGATAGTTAAATAGTTATGTTATTGACGTTTTTGGGTCGTTTCCATCCCGTGCTGGTGCACCTGCCCATCGGTATCCTGTTAATTGCAGCAGTGTTCTACGTACTATCGCTGCGTGAAAAATACAAAGCAACACAGCAGGCTGTCTCTATCGCCTTGTTACTCGGCATGTTGAGCGCGGTCGCTTCCTGCGTTACGGGTTATTTGTTATCGATCAGCGGAGACTATGACACCGATATGGTGAGCACGCATAAGTGGATGGGCTTTGCAGTAGCTGCCGTGGCCATCGTGGCTTACTTTCTTCATACGAGAAAAAGCAACGCCGTGAAGTGGGTGATGGGGTTAATGACAATGTTACTTTTCATCACCGGGCACTCCGGCGGTTCACTGACGCACGGTGCTGATTATCTTACTAAGTCTGTTTCGGCTACTGTAGAAAAAAAGGAGCGCAAGCCCATCGCCAATGTGCAGGAAGCTGTGTTGTATACCGATGTTGTTCAGCCGATCCTGGAGGAGAAATGCTACAGTTGCCACAATGCGGCCAAACAAAAAGGCGGGCTGCGGCTCGACGGGGCCGAATGGATCGGCAAAGGGGGAAAGCAGGGGGCCGTGGTAGTCACGGGTAATGCGGAGGAAAGTGAGTTGATCAAAAGGGTACTACTGCCCAAACAGCATGAAGACCACATGCCGCCAAAGGAAAAGCCGCAGCTGACGGAGAAAGAAGTGGCCCTGCTGCATTGGTGGATCAATGCAGGTTTGTCGTACGATAAAAAGGTAAAAGACCTGAGCCCAACAGAGAAAATAAAGCCGGTATTATTGAGCCTGCAGTCAGCAGCGCCCGGTGCACCAAAAGCAAAACCACAGCTCCCTGAAGATGCTGTTACAAAGGCAGATGCAGGCGCAGTAGAAAAGTTAAGCGATAGAGGAGTGGTGGTATTGCCCGTGGCACAAAACAGCCATTACCTGATGGCGAATTTTGTGACCGTACAGGATTTGAAAGCAGCAGATATGGAATTGCTGCTGCCCGTTAAAAAACAGCTGGTGTGGTTAAAACTCAGGAACCAACCGGTGAATGATGCTATGTTGGCCACTATTGCCCAATGCAAAACGATTACCCGGCTCGACCTGAGCAACACGAAGATCACCGATGAAGGGTTGGCCCAGCTGAAGCAACTGCCCAACCTGCAAACACTTCACCTGGTTGGCACACCGGTTACGGCCAAAGGGTTGCTGCAATTGAAGGATATTAAGACGTTACAGGACGTTTATATTTATCAATCTGCCGTTGATAAAAATTCCTATGCCACGTTAAAAGCGGCCTTTCCGAAAGCGACCATTGACACAGGGGGATACAACGTGCCGACACTAACTGGTGATACGACGGAGTATACAAGACCCCGGAAAAGTAGAACCGGCTGCTCCCGCAACCGGTTCCGTGTTCATATTTATTTCACCGTTACGCCCGCTGCTTTCAGCATCAGGTTGTGTAACTCAAAGTTCTTCACGAACGGCTTTAAAAGCCCCGATCCCGGTCCAAACATGGCCAGCTCTACGTAGTCCCCGGAGTGGTCCATGCTCCCCCAGCCAATAGGTACATAATTTTGCTGGATCATAGCCAGCTGCCGGTACGGGAGGTTCGTCGTATTGTACAATCCACCTTCGTCCGTTTTGCGGAAATGCTCCAGCAACGATGTGGCTTCCTCGCTTTTAATTGCGTAGCCATGCGCCGCTTCCATGCGCTCGATCACCTGCGCGGCGCTCATATTGCCTTTCATGCCAGACAGGATCCACTCGTTCGTGTGTTTAAACGCCTGTATTTTATCAAAACCTGCATTGGCTTTATTGCTGTAAAAAGGCCCGGATTGGCGTTGCCGTGGTCCGTGGTGATGATCACCAGGGTGCTGCCGTCTTTCTTCGCGAATTCCAGCGCTACCCCTACTGCTTCATCGAACGCCAGCTGGTCGTACAACAGGGCGCCCGCATCGTTGGAATGTGCGGCCCAGTCGACCTTACCACCTTCTACCTGCATCACGAACCCTCTTTTATTGCGGTTCAGTTGTGCAATGGCCTTGCTGGTCATCTGCGCCAGGGAAGGAATGTCTTTTTATCATTGTTAGCGTCCGGGGTGTAGGGCAGACCATTGTCGCTGAATACGGCCAGTAAAGGTTTTTGGGAAGATGCGGATACCTGCTCCATCGCGGTGCCTGTCTTAACTACTTCGTACCCGGCCGACACGAAATCGGCGTATACGTCGCGTTTGTCCTTTCTTTTGGCGGCGTCGAAAAACTCGTTACCGCCACCCATCATCACATCGAACTTCAGCTCCGTGTATTGCACGGCAATTTCTTCCTGGTCGCCGCGGGATCGGCTGTTTACACAAAAGCCTGCGGGAGTGGCGTGCGTGATGGGCACTGTTGTTACGCAGCCGACGGATTTGCCCGCGGCTTTAAACTTCTGAAGAATAGGCTGGTAGGCTTGTCCATTGGCGCCCACGTTAATGCTGCCGTTCGGCACCCTTACACCACCGCCCCAGGAGGAGCTGGCCGCGGCAGAATCGGTTACCAGTGAACTGGCTGATGCAGTGTCCATCAGCGCGCGGGTGCCCTGGCCGGTTTCGTATAATGATAACCAGTTGGTACGGCGGCCTTCTTTGCGTTGCAGCAGCATGTCGGCCATGTTTAATGTACCGGTGCTCATGCCGTCGCTCACCATAAAAATGATATTCTTAGCGGAACCGCCTTTAGCTTTTTTTTTTTCGCCGGTAGCGGCAGCCATGGCGCCCAGCGGTCCCAGGAAAGGAGCTGCAAAGAGGCCCAGCCCACCGTTACGGAAAACTTTTCTTCTCATGTGTCTGATGTTGAAATGTTGCTGCAAAATTATACGCGGATCATGAAGCAGTGTATTATGATATTGTTAAGCAAAAGAATCCCGGCCATGATGATGACCGGGATCGCATTAAATGGAAAATAATTTATCTTATTGGTCTTTAAGGCATTCAATAGTGCATCCATTTCCGTTACATATGGTTTACCGGGTTATACAATCGGTCTAAGGTAGCACAAATTGTCGGTTTCGTTCTATTTGTCCCGCTGCGGCAGCTGTTACTTTGTGTTAAATGCTGAACAATGAAAAAGTATCTATACAGCCTGTTCATCGTACTGCTGCCGGCCATTGCCCGCAGCCAGAACCGGGCAGGCTCCTCTACAGCAAACATTGCGCCGTGTGTCATGGCGACAACGGCGCACGCAGACGTTTTGGCGCGAGCGACCTGCAACGCAGCGGGTTAGCCGATACCTTAATTATCCGGCAAATCACCCGCGGAAAAGGTGTCATGCCTGCATTTGCCAGGCGGCTCAGCGCCGGCGATATCAATACCCTTATGAACTACATTAAAACTTTACGGAACAGTTAAATTTATGTTATGCCTACCTTCTCCAACATTGTACTATTCATCACTACTATCTTAAGTGCCCTCATGGCCGGCCTGTTTTATGCATGGTCCATTTCCGTGATGCCGGGGCTGGCCCGCATATCCGACCGGGCTTTTATAGAAGCCATGCAGGGTATGAACAGGGCTATCCTGAACCCGGTGTTCTTCATCGCGTTCATTGGCTGCGTGTTCCTGCTGCCTGCCTCCGCGTGGCTCTCTTTCAACCGTCCGGTATCGCTGCGGTTCATGCTGGTGCTCGCGGCTGCAGCGGTTTACCTGGTCGGCGTGTTCGGCGTAACCGCCGCGGGGAATGTGCCCTTAAATGAGTCGCTTGATAAGTTTCAGTTAGCCGGCGCTGCTTCGGAAGACCTTGCCACTTTTCGCCGCCACTTCGAAGCCAGCTGGAACCGTTTTAACCAGGTACGCACGGTGGCCGCGTTCGTGGTGTTATTGCTGATGGTAGCCGCCTGCTGGTGGCGGGAGGTATGATTGGAATATCGCCAAACAATTACTATTTTGGAACCGCAGCGACGTTTGCCCCAACACAGGCGTTGATTATTAGCAGACCCAAAGTATGTATCTGAAGAACGAAAGAAGTTATACCGGCCACATCACCCGGTACACCCTGTTGCTCGCTGCCTGTGCGGCGTTATCGCTCATAACCCTGCAAGAAGGTGTTGTTTACACCACGGCGATTGTCCCGGCAATCTGGTGTATCATCATCGCGCAGCCCTACACGGAACGTATTGATGTACACGGCGACCTGCTGGTGGTTACCCGCTATCGCTGGTTGTTCAAATCCGAATCTGATTATCCCCTGAACGACCTGGTACTGCAGCACGTGAAGGCGCTTGATCATGGCGCCTCGTCCTTGTCCATGATCAGGATCAGCGCCCCGGGGAAAAAGGATTTCGCTATCGGCAGCAAGGATGGTTTTTCCGCCGAAAGTCTGCAGCAGTTCGTAGATTTTGTGTCTACCCGAAAAGCACAATTGGTGTAGGCATGCCGCCTATTTATGATAGATGGGGTTCGCTTCAGTAAATACTCCAATGCATTCTTATAGGCATCATCTGTATTAAAGAACGATTGCCGTTCCTGTGAAAAACACTGGCGCCTTTATCGTTGTACACATTCAGCAATACCACGCTTTTATAAGCCTGTGTGTTGGTCGAATAGGTAGAACTGCTTCCGCGGTCGGTGGTTTTATTCGGGTTTTTCGGATCTGTCTTAGTAGTATTGTTGCCATAAGTGTTTGACTGGTAGGTCTGCGTGGTTTTATCTACCGTTACCAGTGCATCTACCACGTATTCCACGCCCATGATGTTACAGATGTCATCCATGCTAAAGCTCTTGATATTGTCTTTGTTCACACCGGCCTTTAATAACAGGGCATTGGTGGTGCGGGGATCGAGAATGGTGTTTAGTCCCGCATGTTTGCTCAGTTGCGCGTAACACTCCGCCTGTGCCCGGTCTGCCAGCGGATCAGCGGTTGCTTGTCCGTCGCGGATGAACGAGAATGGCAGGATGCCGATCTTATTGCGGTGATCTTCCGGGGCAATAGCAACAGCGCCGGGGGCCGCAGCCGGAACGGCAGCATCGGTGCGCCCCGGTTTGGTAATCACTTCCTCCCGACCGGAGGCAAAGGTAATTTTCAGGATTTCCGACTTTTTAATGTTATAGACCAGCGTTTCGCCGGTGTAGGTGAATTTAACCGCGTCTTCATTCATTTCCAATACTTTACCCTTTAGCTGGTCGCCATTGAGTTTGAGGATAACATCGGACTTGTCCTGGGAAAAGAGGGGAAGGGCGCAAATCATAAAGATCAGGGTCGTCATCAAACGTTTCATACAATGCATTTTTAAGTGAATGGTTACCAAATATACGGTAGAAATGCCGTGCTTGCATGCCGTATTAACCCAATGTTATTTCCGGTTGAGAAATCCGGGGTCCTTCGAACCCAACGATAATTTTTAACTTTGCAAAATGGACCAATTTATTAAATACCTCTTACAGTTTGGCAATTTAAACGAACCTCAAATTGCGCTCATCAGCAGCAAGGGCGAAGAACTGGAACTTTGCAAAGATGACTTTTACTGGGAAGCGGGAAAGCCGGTGAAGCAGATCGGTTTTCTTATAGCGGGCGTGATTCGTGTGTTTTACCACAACAACAAAGGTGAAGAAATTACAAGGTATTTCATCGACGAAAATCACCTGGTTTTATCGGGAAGTACAGTTGATGAAGCGTATACGCCTTCCGAATATTTGTGTGCAGTAACGGATTGTAAATTGGTGACTTTTACGAAACAGGATTGGAAAGAAATTTCGGACACCATTACTGGATGGGATCATCTCGTTCAAAAGGTGGTGGCTACACACCACAGTGAAAAAGTTTCGAGGAGAAGCGAATTAGTTTCGCAAGACGGCACCGAACGTTACCTCGATTTTATCCGGAAATTTCCCACTTTGGTCAACCGTGTTCCCCTGTCATATATCGCTTCCTACCTGGGAATTACCCAATCTTCATTAAGCAGGATCAGGAAAAATATACGCTAACATAGCTTTTTTGCCATTTGGCAAATGATTTCATTTTTTATTGGGCCAACTTTGTTCCAATAAGATTTAAAATCAATAAAAATGAATAAACGAAAATTAGGGAATAGTGGCCTGGAGGTTTCTGCATTGGGCTTCGGGGCAATGGGACTGAGTTTTCCCAATGCACCAACAAAAGAGGAAAGTATACAATTGATCCGTTCGGCAGTTGCATATGGTATTACCTTTTTGATACTGCACAAGGTTACGGCGAAAATGAATTATTGGTGGGTGAAGCGTTGGAACCCTTTCGTAAAAATGTTGTAGTGGCCACAAAGTTCGGGTTAAAAAACGGGGATATAAGACAGGGGTTAGACAGCCGTCCGGAGAATATCAAAGCCGTAGCGGAAGCATCTCTAAAAAGGCTGAGAACCGATGTGATCGATTTGTTTTACCAGCACAGGCCCGACCCCAACGTTCCTATTGAAGATGTTGCCGGCGCCGTAAAAGATTTGGTCCGGGAGGGGAAAGTCCGGTACTTTGGGCTGTCGGAAGCCAATGCCGACACCATTAAAAAGCGCATGCGGTTTTACCGGTTGCTGCTTTGCAAAGCGAATACTCCATGTTCTATCGTGAACCTGAACGGGACATTATTCCTACATTGGAAGCGCTGGGCATCGGTTTAGTTCCCTTTAGTCCGCTGGGAAAGGGGTTTTTGACAGGCACCATCAATGCGGATGTCGAATTAGACAAAGCCGATACCAGGAATATGTTGCCGCGTTTCAGCAAAGAAAACAGGGAAGCGAATCAGGCACTGGTCGATTTGGTGGTATCCATCGCCAAAGAGAAAAATGCAACACCGGCACAGGTGGCTTTGGCCTGGTTACTGGCGCAGCAGCCATTCATCGTACCTATACCCGGTACATCAAAACTGCACCGTTTGCAGGAAAACATCGGCGCAGTAAATATTGTCCTGTCCAAAGATGATTTAACTGAGATCCATGCCGCCTTGGCAACGATTAAAATATCGGGCGAACGTTACCCGGCGCAGCTGCGGGATGCGGCGGAAAGGAAGTAGGATATAGAACGGCAACTGCTACCGCTCATCCATTGTAAAGTTTGTTCGTGGCCGCATTATCCCTTATTTTTACCGGATGGGCGATTTTAACAAAATCAGGAAACGCCGGGCTTTTTACAAATTCAGCCGTGCTTTCCGCGATTTCAGTTTCAGAAAGGTGCGGAGTTATGAACTGGTGATCCACTGGTTACACAGTAAATTAACCCGTACCCAGTTCTTGATGCTGTCCGGTATCCTGGTCGGCTGTGGCGCCGGCCTGGCTGGCGTGTTGCTCAAAATGCTGGTCCATTATATCCACTTTTTTATTACGCATAAGGTGCATATCAGCACCCAGCTGATTTTCCTCGCACTGTTCCCGTTCCTGGGCATCGTGCTGACCACTGTCGTGGTGGTCACCTTCTTCCAGGGGCAATCACGCAAAGGCATTCCGGCTATTTTATACGAGATCGCCCAGAACAGCAGCCTGGTGCCCAAGGTGAAAATGTATTCGCAGATCATCCAGAGCGCCATTACGGTGGGGCTTGGTGGTTCTGCCGGGTTGGAGAGCCCCATCGCCGTTACCGGCGCCGCTATCGGCTCTAATTACGCGCAAGTGTATGAGCTGCACTATAAAGAGCGCACATTACTGCTGGCCGCCGGTGCTACCGCGGGCATTGCGTCTGCCTTCAACGCCCCGATCGCGGGTATGATGTTCGCCTTCGAAATACTGCTTACCGGTGTCATTTTCTCCGATTTTCTGCCCCTGATCATCGCGGCGGTGTGCGGGAGTCTTATTTCTAAAATCATCTTACAGGAAGAAGTATTATTTCATTTCCAGTCACAAACGCCATTTAATTACAGGAATGTGCCTTACTACCTGGCGCTGGGTATCCTCAGCGGCCTGTACGCCCGGTACTTCGTGGTAATTTCCGGCCGTATCGAGCATTTCTTTAAAAAGCGAAAATGGTCGCTGTTGCGTAAAGCGATATTGGGCGGCGCCATCGTTTCGGTACTGTGTGTGCTGATGCCACCGTTGTATGGAGAAGGGTATACTAATATTAAACAATTGGCTGAAGGGCATGTGGAGCGTATGATCCAGGGGAGCTTCCTCGCTTACTTCAGGCTGGAGGAGTGGATGGTCATGATCTTTGTCGGTTGCGTGTTGCTGCTTAAAGCGCTGGCGACCTCTATTACCATACAGAGTGGCGGTAACGGCGGTAACTTTGCTCCTTCACTGTTCGCGGGTGCGTTCCTCGGGTATTTTTTCGCGGCCATTTGTAACTTGATAGGTCTGCATGTGCCGGTGACCAACCTGGTAATTGTGGGTATGGCGGGCGTGATGAGCGGTGTAATGTATGCGCCGCTGACCGCTATTTTCCTGATCGCAGAATCCAGCTCCGGGTACGACCTCTTCATCCCGCTGATGATCGTGTCAAGCGCTTCGTTCCTGATGGCCAAGTGGTTTTCGCCGATCTGGCCGGAAATCAAGCACATGGCAGATGAGGGGAAGATCTTTACCCGCGAAACGGATAAGAACATCCTGTCGGCCGTGCAGTTCGAAAAGCTGATAGACCTGGAATTTGCGCATGTTACGCCGGATACGTCGCTGCGCAAGCTGGTACACCTGGTAAGGACAGCGCCGTTCGACCGGTTGGCGGTTATGTCCACCGAAAAGGAATTAAAAGGACTGATTTCGCTCGACGAGCTGCGCCCCGTAATGTTCGATACCGAAATGTATGATACGATCACTGCGCAGCAAATTATGAAAGCGCCCATAGGGGAAATCAATATGAGCGATAGCATCACAGATGTGGTGCGCAAGTTCGATGAAACCCAGTCCTGGCATTTGCCCGTGGTCAAAGAAGGGCGTATGATGGGCTTCCTGTCCAAGTCGGACATCCTGACGGAATACCGTTTGCTGATGCAGGAATATTCGGCGACCGAGTAAATTTGCAATTTTATCCGCATTCTTACTGCATTCTTACACCTTTCTAACCTGAGCGTTACATCTTTGTAACGTGAAAACAGCATTTTTCAGACATAGCATTATTGTTTATTTGTTCAGTATCGCACTGTGCGCGGGCTTCGGCTTAAGGGCAGGGTTATGCGTTGCGGGCAAATGGTGTATGGCGTCCATCGAAATGGAAGATAAGTTTGCTGCTGAAAAGGATAAGAGCGCTAAAGAAGACAAATCCGGAAGACCAGATAAAAAAATGATGTATTACGATGTGCCCGGCGCACATCCATTCTCTCATCTGCGAACGGCCACAGAAGCCCACAACAGGGTGTATCTTTTAGCCATTATTACCGCGCCGCTGATTCCTGTTCCTATAGAACCGCCTGAATTCGCCTGAGCCTTATGCCCGGTAAATTGTCCCGGTGCGCGTTTCGTTTAAAAATTTATTGCAGTATTCATTTAATGTGAAATCATGGGAGTAACACATGGTACGCCGGCATTGCGTCCCTGGCAGCGATTGGTGGGCATTCTTCATTACGAACGGGCCACTATTAATTATATTTTTCTTTACGCTTTTTTGATCGGTTTACTGGGGCTTACACTGCCTTTAGGTACAACGGCCATTTTCAACCTGTTGAGCAATGGTTCCATGTATAGCTCCACTTATATTCTTATTGCCGTAGTGTTGTTCGCTATCGTTATCGGCGGACTCCTGCTCATCGGGCAGTTAACGCTGGTAGAGCTGGTGGAGCAGAAGATCTTCGCCCGTACCTCGCTGGAGTTTGCCTACCGCTTGCCACGTATCAAGAAGTCGGCGCTCACCGGCGAGTATCCGCCGGAACTGGTGAACCGTTTCTTCGATATTCTGACCATCCAGAAAGGACTGACCAAACTGGTGGTGGAAATCGTTTCGGCCGCGGTATTGATCTTTTTCAGTGCGATCTTATTGTCCTTTTACCACCCGGTGTATATCGCTTTCGGGATTTTCATCGTGATCGTACTCACGCTGATCGTAGCGTTGTATTATAAGGAAGGCGTTAAAACGAGCATCGCGGAGTCCGGGCAAAAATACCGTGTGGTAGCGTACCTGGAGAATGTGGCGGCGAACCTGGACGAGTACCGGGGAATAAAGAGAAAATGGCGGAAGCCATGAGCATGACCGACGAAATTGCCGCTAAATACGTACAGGCAAGAACAAATCACTTCCGCGTGCTGAGAAAACTTTTCGCCAGCGCCATCGTGATCCGCGCCATCCTGATGGGGGCACTGCTGGTAATGGGCGCTTTCTTCGTAATCGATCGCCAGATGACCTTCGGTCAGTTCGTGGCGGCGGAAGTAATCGTGGTGCAGATCAGCTACGCGGTGGAGAAACTGATGACGGGTATGGGTACCATTTTCGATATGGTGACCAGTGCCGAAAAGCTGGCGGTAGTAACCGATATGGATTTACAGGAAGAAGAGGAGGTACACCATGGCTAATCATCATGAGATCAATCACCAGGCAAACTGGGAGCATCTTGGCGAAAAACCAGCACCTCCCTGTTGCGGGTGCGGAAAGTGTTGCTGTTCGAACGCATCATGCTAATGGTGTTCGTGTTTTCGCTCGGCGTGCTGTTTATGCCCTGGCGGCAAACCATTCCCGGCAGAGGTACGGTAACGGCGCTTCGTCCGCAAGACCGCCCGCAAACGGTGCAGAACCAGATCGGCGGGCGCATAGAGCGCTGGTATGTGAGCGAGGGACAGGAAGTGAAAAAGGGGGATACCATCCTTGTCATTTCTGAAATCAGCCAGTCGTATTTTGATCCGGAACTGCCGATGCGTTTGCAGGAGCAGTTATCGGCCAAACAGGGGAGTGAAGCGGCCGCCCGCCAGAAGATGCGCGCTACCCAGGCCCAGATCGAAGCGATGAACCGCGGACTGAACTTCCAGCTGATCGCAGCAGAGAATAAGGTAAAACAGAGCGTTAACTACGTGCAAAGCGACAGCGCCGACCTGGTGGCGGTGCAACAGTTCTACCGCGTTAGCCAGGCGCGCCTGGAGCGTTACGAGCAGGGTTTCAAAGATGGGCTGTTTTCACTGACAGATATCGAGACCCGCCGCCTGAACGTGCAGAACGATCATGCGAAGCTGATCGCGCAGGAGAATAAACTGAACAACGCAAGACAGGCCTTGCTGAATGCGCAGATCGAGCTGGATAACATCCGCGCCAAATACCGTGAGTCACTGGCGAAAGCACAGTCGGAGATGGGCTCTGCCTTATCGGGACAGGCATCTGCGCAGGGCGATATCGCCAAGCTGCGTAACGAGATCGCGAACATTGATGTGCGCCGTGGATTATATATCGTGCGCGCACCGCAGGACGGGTACGTGGTGAAAACACTGAAAGCCGGTATCGGTGAAAATATTAAAGATGGGGAGTCCGTAGCCACCCTGCAACCGAAAGACCCATTGGTAGCCGCCGAAATTTATGTAGACGCGATGGATGTGCCGCTGATCCTTGACCAGAGCGAGGTGCGCCTGCAGTTCGAGGGCTGGCCATCGGTGCAGTTCTCCGGCTGGCCATCGGTAGCGGTAGGCACCTTTGCCGGTAAAGTGTTTTCGATCGACCGCATGGCGAGCGCCAACGGCACTTACCGCGTACTGGTGAAGCAAATGACGCCAGTGCCCGCCAACGACGAACCATGGCCGATACAGCTCCGGCAGGGGTCGGGTGTACACGGCCGCGTGATCCTGAACTCCGTGCCGGTATGGTACGAAATATGGCGACAATTGAACGGGTTCCCGCCTAGCCTGGAAAGGGAACCTAAAGGGGATGCAGGCAAGGCTAAATAAGGAGGACCATGAAACGACTCATCATCATTAATTATATGTCTCACCGGTTTGCAATATAGCTATGCGCAACCGGGGGAAGATACGGCCGATTACTTTTTCTTACGCGATTTGCAGGAAATCGTTTTCCGCAATCACCCGGTGGTGAAACAGGCTGCCTTACTCAGCGAATCGGCCAGGGCCAACGTGATGCAATCGCTCGGCTATTTTGATCCCTCGCTGAAAGCGGGCTTTGATCAGAAGGTATTCGGCGGTACGGATTACTATAACCGGTGGACCAGCGAACTGAAGGTGCCCATATGGGTGGCCGGCGCCGACCTTAAAGTAACGCACGACCGGGGCGCGGGGGATTACCTCAACCCGGAAAAATATACACCAAGTGTAGGCGTATCTGGTATCGGCATCAGCATTCCGCTCGGGCAGGGCTTCTTCATCGATTCGCGCCGTAATACATTAATGCAGGCGAAAGTAATGGTGAACTATGCCGAAGCGGAACGGGTGAAGGAAATCAACGCCATCTGGTATGGTATTGCAAAAGATTACTGGAACTGGTATTTCGCGTACCACCAGTTTCAGCTGATCAGCGAAGGGGTGGAGCTGGCGCAAACCCGCTTCAAGGCCATCAGCCGGCAAACCCTCCTGGGCGATAAGGCTACGATCGATTCGGTAGAAGCGGCCATCACGGTGCAGGACAGGTTGATCCAGTACGATAAAATGAAAATGGATTTGCAGAATGCGCGGTTAACCTTATCCAACCATTTGTGGAACGATAAGCAGCAACCGCTGGAACTGCCGGAAACGGCGCGTCCGCAGCCCACCGCACAGTTGCAGGAAAAGCCTTCGCAGCAGGTGCTGGACACACTGCTGATTTTCGCGAACGAGCATCATCCGGAAATCCTGAAGCTGCGTACGAAAGGGGAGCAGCTGGCGATAGAGCGTGCTTACCGGGCGGAGATGCTGAAGCCCAAGTTAAACGTAGGTGGATCCTTACTCACGACCCGCCGCGATTTCAGCGGCTACGTACCGCCCTACTACGATTTAGGGATGGATAATTATAAAGTGGGGATTGAATTCGCCCTCCCGATTTTCCTGCGGGCAGAACGGGGGAAATTAAAAGAAGTAAAGATCAAACAGCTGGAACAACAATACGATCTGCAGCAATCGAACCGGGAGATCAGAACGGCCGTAATGGCGAGTTACAACCACCGGATGCTTATGCCCGGCAGCTGTCGGTGCAGGTGAAAAGTATCGCTAACCAGGAGTTGTTGTTAAACGGTGAAGCCGCAAAATTCGACCTGGGAGAGAGTACGTTGTTTCTCATCAACACCCGCGAATCGAAGTTGATCGATATGAAGATTAAACGGGAAGAGATGATTTCGGGATATCAAAAAGCGTTAGCTGAGCTCTATTATAAGGCAGGAACAAGAATGTAAGACGAATGGGAGGCCGGATCACGATCCGGCCTTTCTTGCTTAATTAAGAAAAATCGTTTGTTTCCTGTCCGGCCCTACCGACAAGTACTTCACCGGTACGCCCAAGGCGGCTTCTATGAAGCGGACATATGCCCACAGGTTTTCTTCCTGCTCATCCTGCCATCCCTCAAACTCTTTATACACCGGTGTGCCGGTGTGATCGTAGGGCAGGTAATCTCCTTCTTCATAATGGGTGCAGACCAGTAACTTATCGATCCCGGCCAGCACGTCCGCCTTGGTGATGACCAGTTGCGTAACGCCGTTCAGCATCATCGCATATTTTAAGGCGGGTAAATCCAGCCAGCCGGTACGTCGCGGCCGGCCGCTTACCGCGCCAAATTCTTGTCCTTTCCGGCGCAGCAATTCGCCCATCTCGTTCTCCTGTTCCGTCGGGAAAGGGCCACCGCCCACGCGGGTGCAATAGGCCTTCATGATGCCAATTACCTCGCCGATCTGTTGCGGGGCGATGCCTAAGCCGCTACAGGCGCCTGCGGAAGTCGTATTGGACGATGTTACAAAAGGATAGGAGCCGAAATCAACGTCGAGCAGTGAGCCCTGGGCGCCTTCTGCCAATACCTTTTTACCTTTTTGCAGGTAGTCGTTCACTACAAGTTCCGCATCTACCAAAGGGAATTGATGCAGGAAGGCAATGGCTTCGAAAAAGCATCATCATCCGGCGTTGCTGTGATGCCGTATTGCTTTTGCAACTGGTCGATGTGTTCATCTGTCAGCTTGCGGTATTTGTCGGACAGGTCTTTGTCGCCCATCCGCAGCCCTTTTCTGCCTACCTTATCGGTATAAGCCGGGCCAATGCCCTTACCGGTGGTGCCTATCTTATCGTCGCCCATAGCGTTTTCCATCGCCGCATCCAGCAGTTTATGCGTGGGTAGAATAAGGTGTGCGCGTTTCGCGATCAGCAGGTTACCTTTTGCCAACAGGTCGTAACCGGCATCGCGCAGCCGGATAATTTCTCCCTTTAGCGCGATAGGATCAATCACTACGCCGTTGCCGATAAGGTTCATCACCCCCTCTAAAAAAATACCCGATGGTAAGGTATTGAGTACGAATTTTTGTCCTTCGAACACGAGTGTGTGCCCGGCGTTAGGGCCGCCCTGGAAACGCGCAATGAGGTCGTAGTTGGCGCTGAGTACATCTACTATTTTTCCTTTTCCTTCGTCGCCCCACTGGAGGCCCAATAAAATATCTGCAGCCATGTTTGTTTTTGTTCTGTACTGCAAATTTCTTCCAGGTGGATGGAATACCAGTTGCCAAATGGCAAGAAACGATTTAACGGATGGATTTGCGGATGCGGCTGAGGGAAGTGGCGGTAATGCCCAGGTAGGAGGCCAGCATGGTTTGCGGAATGCGGTTCGCCAGGCCGGGGTAATGCTCGAGGAAATGCAGGTAACGGCTTTGCGCATCCTGTACCAGCATATTTCCGGCGGCTTTCATTTTGTTTTCGAGTACGGAGGAAGTGATTTTAGCGAAGATGTCTGTCCACTCGGGAATGTCGTTGGCCAGTGCCGTAAAGTCTTCCCGGGAAAATTCCAGCACGGTGGCGTCTGTTACGGCTTCTATGTACTCCGCAGAGGGCAGCTCGTCCATAAAGCTGCTCATATCGGCGACGAAGCGGTGTTCGTAAATAAAGTAGCGGGTGAAGTCGGCGCCGTGCCGGTCATAATAACAGACCCTGAATACCCCGTCCGTTACGAACCCGATACGGCGGGATACCCTGCCGGCTTCGGAGAAGTAGGCGCCTTTCTTTACATTGGCGGGTTGGGCCTTTGCAATGATCAAGCCGCATTGTTCCTGCGTGAGGCGACCGTACTGCCGGAGGTATTGGATCAGGTCATTCATGGGGCGAAGGTAGGGAGATCTGGCGGAAGTGGGCTTGTCATTTGGCAAGAAGAACGGCCCCGTATTCCTCCTCACTCACCTGTTCCAGCCAGTCTACCACTTTGCCGTTGAGGTTTTCCTGTGTGGCAATATGCGTCATGCCGTTCGTGGGCGTGGCGCCGTGCCAGTGTTTTTCATTGGCCTCGAACCAGACGATATCGCCGGGATACACCTTTTCTACCGGGCCGCCTTCGCGTTGTACCAATCCACAACCCGCGGTGATGATGATCGTTTGTCCGAGCGGATGCGTATGCCAGGCGGTGCGTGCTCCCGGTTCAAACGTGACGCTGGCGGCCGCGGCACGTCGGGTGCCATTGGGATCGAATAAAGTGTCGATGCGTACGTTGCCGGTGAACCAGTCGGCTGGTCCTTTTACGGAGGGTTTGGTGCCTGTTCTTGTAATTTCCATATGTGATGATTTAAGCCCGCAGCGATTTGGGATTGGTACCCGTTATCTTTTGAAGAAGTTGTTGAAATAGGTCGGATACTCATAACCGAGCGCATAGGCTATGTCCGCAATGTTCCATTCCGTATGGTGCAGCAATGCTTTAGCCTCCGCAATGATGCGCTCCGAAATGTGTGCGGTGGTGGATTTGCCGGTGGTATCCTTTACCGCGCGGTTTAAGTAGTTTACGTGTACGGACAACTCCCGCGCATAGTCCTGTGCACTTCTCAGCGTCAGCGGATGATCTGCCGTTTCGATGGGGAACTGGCGTTCCAGCAATTCCAGGAATACGGCGGTGATGCGCGACGATGCGTTGGTGTGTTTGTCGTAGTGCTCGGAGGGCTGCAGTTTCAGCGATTCGTGAATGATCAGGTTAATATAGTTGTGGATCAATTCGTCCTTATACGTATAATCTGTTTGCTGTTCCTCTATCATTTTAATGAACAACGAGTTGAGGAATGCCCGTTGTGTTTCATCGATATGCAGAATAGGTGTGCCGCCGATCTTGAAGAACGGCGATTGCTGCAGGCTTTCTGACCGCTCCGACTGTTTAAAAAATTCCTCCGAAAACAGGCAGGTGTACCCTACATAACTGGAAGATATCGTTTCCCAGGAGTAGGGAATATGCGGGTTGCCGAAGAACAGGATGGTGCCGTCCATTTCATAACTCCGGTCGGCATAATGGATCCTGCTTTTCCCGGTTGTGAGGCAGATCTTATAAAAATCTTTCCGGCTATATATCCTCGTCGCCTGGCCGTCGCCCTCGATCTGAAAGGCGTTGAAACCCTTTAGCTTAAGGTTGTTGTTGTATTCGGAAACTGACCGGGAGGTGTTGTTGCGGTTCATATACTAAAGTTAAGGAAATCAATGCGGAGGATGCGCCTCTTTTTTATAAATTCTTCCTGAAGAACGCTTCCAGCTTATCGAAAGCAATGATGTTCATCCTGTCGTATAAATCCACGTGATTCGCGTTTGGAATGATCATGAGCTCCTTTGGTTCGGCCGCTGCTTTATAGATGTCTTCGCTGAAGTAGCGGGAGTGCGCGTCTTCCCCGGCAATCAGCAATATTGGCCTCGGGGCAATCTCCTTAATGTAGCTCAGCAAGGGCATGTTCATAAAAGACAAGGGCATGGTGGCTGTCCAGAACCGGTTGAATTAGGTGAGTTTTTATGAAAGCCACGCGGCGTACGGTAATAGTCGAAAAACTCCGCTGTAACTGGGTTGGTATTGCCCTCGAGCGTTTGGGGCAGAATGCGGGGGCCGGGAGCCGCGGCATCTTTCCAACGCTGCTCGCTCATCTGTTGCAGTGCTGCCTGCCGTTGTTCCGGCGTTTGGCTGTCGTTCAGTCCTTTCGCCATTACGCGGGACATATCGTACATGCTGGTTGTGGCCACGGCTTTCACGCGTTTGTCTACGGCTGCGGCGTTTAAGCCCATGCCGCCGTAACCGCAGATGCCGATAATGCCGATGTGGTTTCTGTCTACCGCTGCCTGTAAGCCCGTGAAGTCAACCGCCGCACTGAAATCTTCCGTGTTGATATCGGGGAGGCTACATTACGGGGCGTTCCACCACTTTCGCCGGTGAAGGAGGGGTCGAAGGCGAGGGTGGCAAAGCCGCGTTCCGCCATTTGCTGTGCGTACAGGCCGGAGGATTGCTCTTTTACGGCGCCGAATGGGCCGCTGATCGCCGTGGCTTCTAGGAGTTGTGTGCCTTTGTTTTTGGGGAGGTACAGGTCGCCGGATAGCGTAATGCCGTAACGGTTGGTGAAGGTTACTTTCTGGCGGGTGACTTTATCGCTTAGCTGGAAGGTGTAATATTCCATATCTGTTGGTTTTTGTGCATTGGCGTGTCCGAGGAGTAGCAGGGACGCGGCGATGTAAGTGATTAGTCTTTTCATGACTGAAGTATTGTTTTTTGGCTGGTACAAAGGTCGGGTGGGGGAGGAGGGGGGTGTTAACGATAATCAAACGGATGGTTAAGGTTTTCAAACCTGGATGATCTGAAAAAAATAAGAGAAGGGACTTTTCGCGAACCGCCATTTGCATTTTTCTTATTGCGGTAGCGGCGAAAATTCAGGTTCAGGTTATTGATTGCCACAGGGAAATGTATAAGTTACAATGGCGTTAGCTATAATATAAAACGCTGACTAATAGTTGCATTTGTATTTGTTTACTTTATATGGTTGTTGTTTATCAATTGCTTTCATCGAAAAACGCAATCAAAAACTATTTATAGCGTAAATGAGCAAAAATGATGGCGCTGGCGGAAAAGCGGCTGGAATGCAAATTCTGTAATGAAATGTCGATAAAAAATCTTATTTTGCTTAATTACGTTTGTTCGATTAAGCTGCCTAATGTTAGAATGGCGTCTCTCCAATTAGTTTTAACCATCTTAAGTAAACCACTATCCCTATAGTTATTTGGATCAGGTCTGCCTGCCATCGAAGTAACTTTAATGACAACTATTGTTAATAAACCTTTTGTTAAACACGTAATGGAAATTTCAATTCTGCACCTCAGCGACATACACCTCAAAGTCGCAAAAATGTAATTTCAAGTAGGATTCCCAAACTTTTTGAAGCTGTAAAAAATGAGTTGATAGGGAAGGAGGCGATTTTCATACTGGTCAGCGGCGATATCGCCTTTTCAGGAAAAGTTGAGGAGTACAGTGTAGCTAAGAAAATTTTTAACGAATTGTACAAGCTAATCGAGGATTACTGCAAACAGCAACCCTTTTTGTGTTCGTTCCTGGAAATCATGACTGCTATTTCGATCAGTCGAAGGAGAAAATAAGGTCTGTTCTTCTTCGTAACTTCTCCCAGAACGGGTTCGGTGATTTAGATGAAAATTCAATCGAAATATGTTGTGAACCCCTGACGAACTTTTTGATTTTATCAAGCCTAAGAAAAATCGTAGCGATATTGTTTTTGACAATAAACTACTCAAGATTGAAACGTTCAAGGTTGGTGAAAAAGTCATAAAATTTAATTGTTTCAATTCCGCATGGCATTCAGCGCTTCACGAAAACATAGGTACTATGGGTTTTCCTATTGATTACCTTGAGGACTCAGTGCCAAATGTTGATAATGTTTTGAGTTTTTCGATCGTACATCACCCTTTTAATTGGCAAACCCCGAAAACTCTAAAGTCTTCCGGGAAGCGCTTACCAAGATGTCCGATGTCGTAATAACGGGCCATGAACACCAAGAGCGAGTTTCTGTATTCTCCGATCTTGGAAAGGATTATGAAACTGTTCATATTGAAGCCGGAGTACTGCAAGATTCAAATTTGATGCATGCCAGCAACTTTAATGTCATAAATGTTAATCTCAATTCTTTAGAGTTGTCGATTCAAAATTATGGCTACAATCATGATGGTGTTTACGTCAGGAAATCCCAAATGGATAAATTAATCGAAAAGAATAAGAAGTTGAAAACAAAGCTTTTTCAGGTTAAAAGAGACTTTTGGAATGACTTGGAGAATCCTGGAGCAACTTTCATACACAGTAGTATCGATGAAATTCTTCTTTCCGACATATATATACCGCCTACATTAAACGACATTACGATACGTAACGAAAAAAAAAGCAAAAATTTCACAAGTATGTAAACTCGGCTGAAGTGCTGCATATAGATGATGGAGTCCAATCATTAAAAAAGGTTATTTATGGAGCAGATAGTTCAGGCAAAACAGCCCTTATAAAATCAGCCTATAAGAAGTTCTATAATAATGGATATTTTCCTGTATATATATCAGGGGCGCAAATATCAGACGTTACTTTGGAAAAACTGAAGCATCTTATAATAAAGCAATTCTCAGCTCAATATGACGAGCTTGACGGTCGCTTTGATCAAATCGATTTCACTAAGATTGTTCTTTTGGTTGACGACTTACATAAGTTTAAATACACCACTGGAAAGCCAGCATTAATCCATAATCTCGCGAAGTTGTTTGAATATATTATCATATGTGGCGATGAGCTTATGCAGTTTGATTCTTTTACGGACTCGCATAATCGGATAGTGGATCCATTTGAATTGTTTGATAGATATTTGCTAACTGAATTTGGCCCGAAGCTTCGTAATGATATGATTATAAAATGGTACCGGTTGGGCAAAGAGTATTTAGATAATGGGGAGAAGAATGAGTTCTTGCGTGCAGTTGATATCGCTTCTGAAAACATATCTTCTATTATTGGAAAGAACTTGATTCCTGCCTATCCGATTTATATTCTTTCGATACTGCAGGCTATGGAAACAGGACAGCAGGAATCGACGCAAAATAATCTGCACGCGTATTATTACGAAATGCTGATAAAGAGCTATCTGAAAAAGTCCTTATCTGATCCGGAGGATTTGGGATTCTATTTGGGCTTGTGTAAGGAATATTGCTATTTTCTGTTCTCGGAAAAGATAAGATTTCAACCAGTCGAATTTGAAGGGTTTAAGAAATTTCTTGCTCACCACGAAGAAAAATATTCACTTGGTAAATTAAATCCTGTTACAGTTTTTGATGTACTTGTGAAGGGGCGTATCTTCAAGCCATCAAAGGAGCGGAGCATATCGGTAACGTATAAGTACATTTACTATTTTTTTGTAGCGAAGTATTTTTCAGATAATATTGACGATGCACACGTTAAAGAGTTGATAGATCGAATGGCTGAGCGAATGTATAGAGATGAATATTCAAACATAATCCTTTTTTTAACACACCAGTCAAAGAATCCTTACATAATTGAGAAGCTACTTGAGAAAGCTAAGTTGATTTTTTCCGAGGATGATATGGCACTACTGGAAGATGATGTAAACTTTATAAATGATTTACAATCGACCCTGCCGGAATTGGTTTATCAGAACATTGATGTTGATGAAGCACGTGATGAGGATCTCCTGGAACAGGAGGCATTGGATAAAATTGAGCGTGAGTTTGAGACAAATCGTAAAGAAGATGTGGATTATGATTTAAATGAGGATGTTAACTCAATAAATACTCTTGCTTTGCTAACCAAAGCGATGAGGACGATATCTATAATCGGTCTGATAACCAAGAAAAATTGGGGAGAAATCGTCGGGAAGGATAAATTACGCCTTGCTGAAGAAACCTTTGGTCTCGGCTTAAGAACCTTGGGCCATCATTTCAAAATGGTGAAGAACAGTGAACTGGATATTGTTGATCATGTTAAGTCACTCATTCATAAACGTTTCATACGCGAGAAACTGAATAAATTAGATATACAAAACATTACTAAAAATTTTATTTTCACGCTTTGCGCTACATCAACTTTCGGAGTTTTAAAGAATATAATTAATTCAATTGGCAGTGAGAAGTTGTCTAAAACTTTCCAAGAATTGATAGAACGATATCCAAATAATTCTTATAAGTTGGCTAAGTTAGGGATTGAATTGGCTCATTTTGACGGCTTTCCATATCAACAGCTAGAACAGTTAAAGATTCAAAACGAGAAAAATCCTCTAGCTTTTGCAACAATACAAAATCTCGTGGTTGATTATCTACATATGTACGATGTCGCGATCGAGAGGAAGCAACAAATTTGCGCGCTTCTCAATATAAAAATCCAAGAGCAAAGAGCTATCGGTTCCACCTCTCTGGTAAAGAAGACGAGCTAGCACAGAGGCAGTATTGATTAAATGTTGAGTGGTTCTAACACCATAAGTATATACTAGGGATGATGAGATTTCGGCGTGAGGATTAAAATCTTGCTACTGTGATCTTGCACGATCTGCTGCCTAGCAAATAGTCAGTTTCGATATTACCAAAGGCCATTCGGATCTTGCCGATCTGAATGGCCTTAATTATTTACATCGGATCCTTGCATAAAAGTATGGATACAAAAATTAGTTTGTACTATTTATACGGATGGTTATTAATAAGGTCACCTACTTCTAGCTTCCAACTACTGTTTGCATCCCCATCGACAGGAACATATGTCTCCCCATCCATATAATAAAATCCCCCAAACCTACTAACTTCCACCAGCTTAGAACTCCCGTCGCTATAAAAGAACTCGGCAATCAAATACCCTTTCCAAATCACCATTTCCTTCGCCGCCTCCGCGTTACCCACTACGTTAAGTATAGCTGTATCAGTTATCTCCTTTTTCGGATATACCGCTAATTCACTTTTTTAACGTCTCTGGCATGCTTGTTTAACGGGGTAGTATTGTACAGCATTATAGACTTCAGCTTTTTAGCTGGCTGAGCGCAGGAAATAAATGTAAATATTACAATAGCGGCTGCGCTCATTGAAAATAGAAGATTTCTCATAACAGTTATTTATTCAATTTAAGGAATTTATCAATGTCGTGCTAGTTTTGATTTGGCGGTGCCGTTCCGCCAGAAAGGTTTCTGGTTTGGCTGGGGCCTAATATCATTCCCCTTATATCTTCTCCCAGGTCACCAGGATTCATGCCAGCGCCGAACGGCCATTCACCTTCGGTCTCCGGAATGTTAAGCCCCACCGAGTTCAGCGCCTCCACGCATTTCGAGACACAGTTTTTAGTATTAAGATTATACTTCTCTGTAGCATGCGATTTCAGATAGTTGATGACGGCGAAGAAATTGCTTTCGCTGAGTGTTGTAGTTAAACTCACGTCAAAATACTGCTGCTCGTCATTATAGAATACCCCGTCACCTTGCGGCTTTTTGGGAAAAACAATGGCGTCGGGGTAAAAACCTAAAGATCGCTTTACAATTGTCCCGTTAGGCTTGGTTTGTTCTATCGTAAGAAATGCATGCCCTATATCTACTCTTGAATTTGAGCTTCTTTCTCTAGGTACAAGAGGGTTTGTTTCAATGGTGTACACCGTCCTGCTGCCCGGTGTGGGCTGATCCACGGCTAAGGTGATTTTGTAAGTACTGCCGGCGGTATGGTCGAAGTTTTGCAGGTAGTTATTGAGGTTGATAGATGTTCGGCCGTCCTCTGGTGGGGCAACCCAAACATCATAGGCCTCATATGACGGGTCGTCGCCAATCCACCAGGTTCCGCCGAACCTCCTGTTACATTCGCACTCCCAATCATACCAATATTCGTAAGGATCATTGCCGCCAGTTCCACCACCGCCGCCACCGCCAGTCTGGTAGCAGTGAACCCTGATGTCAACGGCCATATACCAAAATTCTTCATTTCCACTGCAGTCACACGGATCTTCATCGCCGTCCGGATCGTTCCAGACCTCGTATTCTTCGTAAATTTCAACGCATTCTATGCTCGCATTTATAATTGGCGGTTTTTTATACTGTAAGTATAACTTGCCATTTGTCTTCGCGTTAGGTTGGATCGGGTTGTTGAGCTTTATGTCGTATGCAAATGCCTGCTGTGCAGATATCTTTTTAAAAAGGGCATGGGCTGCTCGAAAACTGCATTATTGAAATGGTTGAATAGTGCGCGGATCATCGCCGGTTCCAATTCCCGCTTCTTCGGTGAATTAACGTAAGCAGTCATAAGGTCCACACGGTAAATTTCAAAGTGAAAATTTCCGTCCGGTACTTTTACTCCTTTTATAAAACCTGTTATATACCTACTGCCCTTTTTAACGAAAGGAACGAAAAGCATTGCTTTGTCCTTATTCTGAGTTCTTATGGACTGCTCCCATATCGGTACGCCATTTTCCTGAACAAAGTATTCCAGGAATTTAAGTTGACGGTTTTGTTTTAGAATTGCTCGTGCAAATTGCCTTACAGTGCCGTCTGTTATTTGGGTGGTATCAACAAAGGAAAGCGTTCCTGGTAACTCGGCGGGGCTGTCATTAGATTGTTTTTGGCAGGAAGACCAGCACGCCGTCAGGAGTATAAGCATACTAACAAGCAGTTTGACTATCACCCGGTGTTTAGTTGTCTTCATTTCGTTCTTTTTGGTATCAGTTATAGGGTAATTCCCTCTTTTATGGAGCTCTCACCGTTTCGGAAGGGATGTCTTATGAAATTGGGGGAAATGAATTTTATGCTCGTTCTGAATGCAAATCAACTGTTTTTATGAATAGCATTTTTTGACAAAAATCAAGAAATTTTAAAAATGCTTAGTGATATTGTCTAAAACGTGTGGTAGGTACATTTATAGATGTATTTAATACGTTTAGTCGTTTCTTGGGATGAGAGCAAACATTCAAATTTGCAATTTTTACATTCTTTTTTTTGCTTATGAGGAATCAGTTTGCCTTTGTCATTACTGTTTTTTCTTTTATCTCTGCATGTAGAAATTGAACCGTTTGCCTTATCTACAGGAAGGATGGTAGTGGCAGCTTCTATTCTTGAATGTCCAGGCCAACGGAGCTAATGTGGTTTATTGCGCCGGTCTATGTCGGCACAATAAAGGACGAGGCCGCAGTGGTATACTGCGGCCTTTATAGTAATGCTTGTCCTCTAACGTCTATAAATTAACACTCGTCTCATAGTGCGCAAATTTGTTAACTGATTGTGAATGACGTTATTCGCCCTCACCTCAAATGTTTTCTGTCTTTATATTGCGGCCTTTAATTTTTGCACAGTCTCTAGTATAGGCTTGCAGCAATTCCACGAAACCATACGCTATGTACCTACCCGACGCAGTAGAAAGGCTGAAGATATATTGTCCGTTTATGTGTGGCGAGCCGAGTTCTTTTCAATAGCCCTCTGAGTCAGTTAACACATGTCCAATTTTAAATCATTTAAAAGTCCCAATCAATTAAACCCCTTATTATGTGCGACCGACTATTCAGTATGTTGAACAGTATTCACCCAATGTCCCCTGAGCTCGAGGAACACCTGCGATCAATACTTGTTACTAAACAGCTTCCAAAAAGATCCGTGTTGCTGCAACGCGGTCGGGTATGCAGGTATGTTTATTTCATAGAAAAGGGCCTGCTTCATTGCTATTATGAAAAAAACGAACGCAGTGTAACTTCCTGGTTTATGAAGGAGGATGATGTGATAATTTCAGCGGAAAGCTTTTATCTACAGGTGCCTAGCCAGGATACTATCGTGGCGCTGGAAGACACCATTGTTCATGGGATCAGCTATGACGAACTTCAGTTTATCTACCGTAACTTCATGGAATTCAATATAATCGGGCGTGTCCTGACCACTAAGTATTACATACTAAGCGAAGAACGGCTTTTTAACCTCCGAAAAGAAAAGGCGCGCGACAGGTATTTGTTCTTGTTAAATAGCCAGCCCGAAATCATTAATAGAGCTGCTGCGAAGCACATTGCCTCGTACCTGGGTATCAGTGAGGAGACGCTGAGCAGAATTCGATCCAATATTTAATACAAATATTTCTGTACTTTTAACCCTCATTGCCGTCCATTAGCCTCATAGACGGCATCGAAGATATTATTGCATTGTTCTATGAAAAAAGCATATCTGCTCGTTGATCACCATCCCACATGTCCGCATGTTGACTACCCATTGCTGCGATCAGCAGTTCCCAAAGTTTATGCTTGGCATGTTGTGGAGCAGGATAGCATTCAAAGAAATCTGCAATGTATGCTGCAGTGTTTTTGGAAGCAGTTTTCGGGTTAACGAAATTGGCCATAGTAGAGCGTTTTGGTCAGAAAAACATTACACTCAAATTTACTGATATTTTCTAAAATAAGGGCTTTAAGCCCTATTTATTTTGTTATAAAATTCGTCTTAAATGGTTGATAAAACGGACATAGAGATCTTAGCGCCATTGGGTGAAAATATTCGAACGCACAGAAAGAAGAGTGGTTTGACACAGGGGCATTTGGCGAGGCTTTCCGGCATTGATCAAAGCGATATCAGTAAAATTGAAAAAGGGCAGATAAATCTGTCTTATACAACGCTAAATAAGTTAGCCTTTGCATTAGGGGTTAAACTGAAGGTACTGGTAGATTATTAAACGAAGTATATAACCGGGCAGGAATACCCGGCTTTTTATCTTTTCTCCAATAACCAATTATTTTTAGTCGGCACTATCGGATGTAAGTGAATGATTAGCCAGGTAAGACTACCCGGCTCTTGAGTATAGATATTTGTCACCTTTTTTATTCGCCCCGGCGTTTCAACCCCCTATACAATATTCGCGGTACTGGCCGCCGGGAAGATAGTTTCAGGTGTACTACGGCCCCGCTCTAACATGCTGTACATCGATACCGATAAGACTTCATTCCGATAGCTTTACGTGCCAGATCAACGCGCAAAGTACGCCTTCACATTCTTTGCCAACGGCCCAACGGCCTTCACGGCCTCTCTCAATTGATCGGGCGTTACACCTAGCTTCTGACACCAGTCTTTCAATTCCCACGACTGGTTTACGTTGATGCGGATATCGTCTTGTTTCCCGGTGTTTTTAAGATCGTCTGCCATAAGATGGATTTTTGGTGTTAGTAATAAACATTGCTTGATCGAAAGGCTAAATTCAGGGCTTGCTTGTAATTCGTTTACTGTCTGCGGTATGTCTTAAGCAATCGGGGATCATATTTTCTGTTTGCAAATCAAAGACTTTTTCAATACAATAACATTGACTTATGTCAATAAATTATGGGCCTGCTATCGGTATCCTACCATCACCGAACCCACGCTGAACCATCACTGAACCATCCAGACCGCAGTTTGCGACAAATTGACTCTTTTTTGCGACAAAATGATATGGCAAAACGCCTATTGCCCCCTCATCTTTGTAAAAAAGCAAATGATCCAGCAGTCGTTCAACGCAATATCCACCGGCGCCCGCGGCAAATTCGGTAAACAGGTAGTGGTGTATTTCCGCTACGGTAAGCAGATTATCGCGAAGGCCCCACGCAAACGCCCTGGCAAGGGCACGGAGGCCCAGGAGCGTACGAAAGCGAACTTCCGGGATGCTGCGCTATGGTCAGCGAAGGTGCGTAAATCGCCTGCTTTGCATGCTATTTATAAGGCGGGGCTGCATGGCTCATTGAACGTACATAACCTCGCGATAGCCGACTACCTGCAGGCGCCCGTGATCCACAATGTGGAAATAGGGGACAGTGGTATCACGGTAACGGCTACGGACAACTTTAAGGTAGCAGGTGTAAAGGTGCAAATCTACAAACGCAATGGTGAGCTGGTGGAAGGCGGACAGGCTACGCAGCAGGATGATTCAACCTGGTCATACGTACCCGGTAAGCAGCAGCTGGATGGCTGCCGGATAGTAGTGTCTGCAAAAGATCAGCCGGGCAATGAAGCGGTAAGAGAAGTGGTGCTGGAAGGTGAAAGTGTATTGTACCCGCCTGCTGTTAGTTTTAATTCGGTTAGCGATATGATCGCTGGCGAAAGTTCTTTCCTCCCCAACGGATAGTTTCTTTTTCCATATCCTAAATTTTCGTTTATGAGAACTGTTGTTACAAGTTTTATTACCAGGAACATTGTTTCCAAAAAGGTACTTTTTAAGAAAGCCGACGGCCAGCTACAAGTATTGGATTTCCGGCCACACGGCGAAGATTTGTTGAAGCGGGAACGCAAACCCCGTCTTCACTTCCGCTACCAGAAGGCATCGTTGTATGCACGCATGGTGCTGCGACCGGATTTCCGCGAACTAAGCCGTTTGTATTTTGCTACGGTCCCCGCAGGAGGTACGCTATATGACCGGATCGTGGCAGACTATAATCAACCCCGAGATTTAATAATATCGTCGCTGATTATAGCGGTCAGATGGAGGAGAAGATTATGATAGACGTAGAGGACGATTTTATTGTAAAGCATGTGTTAGTCCACATCTACAATGGAAGCGGCAGGCTGGTAGAGAAAGGTGAGGCATCAATAATAGGGGACGATTTGTTTTTTACTTATACGACTCAGCGCCGCAATGTAAAGTGGATGGGCGGGCGTATAGAAGTGTATGCCGCAGACATGGCCTGTAACATGGTGGGGGCTGAAATGCATCTTATTGCTGACCCTCAAAAGACTACTGTATGATGTTTTCCGCTCCTGACCCACGACATGAAAGTATTAAAGGTGTAAGTCGTACACCCAATGGTAGACTGGAGGTATGCGAGCTACCGCTGCATGCGGTGTTACCCCTTGTGGATGACCAGCCTCTGCTGATTCGCACTGTCGCGAAAGCAGCTGTCTTCGCTAAGACAATCTTGCAGGATCTTGATATCCGTGCCATCTACCAGCGGCTTTGCAATAATAAGGTGTCTGCGTACAAAAAGGCAGTATCAGATTTCTATCACGCGCCGGTTATTAGGAAAATACAGGGAGGCCCCGCAAGCCTGCATGTGTGGGCAGAAGATGATGTGATGGTAGTAGCCGTGAACGTGCAGGTATATGATAAAGAGGGGCGCTTGTTGGAGGGCGGCCCGGCAGTGATAGCCGATCATCTTCCCTGGTGGCGCTA
This sequence comes from Chitinophaga sedimenti, assembly GCF_023156195.1. Lineage (GTDB taxonomy): Bacteria > Bacteroidota > Bacteroidia > Chitinophagales > Chitinophagaceae > Chitinophaga > Chitinophaga sedimenti. Next base: position 2,205,423 of record NZ_JAKUKA010000001.1, on the reverse strand, counting down.
CCGCTTCAGTAATCGCGATACGGGTTTTAAAATGTGTACGGCAGTGGTGACGGCTGCCGACCTGCCGGGTAATGTAACGCGTAAGGTTTTTGTTTCATAACGTTGTTTTGGTATAATAATAACAAGCCGGGACTAGTTTTGGTCCCGGCGATTTTTTTTTCTGTATTCAGCTGGACTAATACCCTTTACGCGAAGGAAAGACCGCCGGACGTTAGATGTTTCCCCCAGGTCCAGATCAACAGCAATTTGCTCCAGCGTGTCATTCGTTTCTATCAACCTTTGGGCTATTTCGTCTGCAATTCTTTCATTTGTGATGGTTCGGATATCCTTTCCATTGCATATCCACCTTATTCCTTCTACAGCCTTGCAATAAGAGAAACCGAATATGCGGGCCACCTTCCTGGCACTGAACTTACGGTATTTGGCAGTGCCCAACACTTCGACCATTGCCCTCAGCCGGGCCATTTCGTCTTCATTGAAAATATAACGGGGGTAGCATCCTGGTTGGTTCGCGACAGGTCGTCGATGTAAAGCGCCAGCAGCATGGCTACGCTTCGGTGCATGAACATCGCGCGTTTTACATGTTCTAGTTTGCTATTCGTGATGTTCTTTAGCAATCTCTTTCCTTCGCCACATGTAGGCATCCGCGGCAGGCGCCAGCCAACGGTAGGTGTATGCTGCGAATGTTTGTGAAATTGAGCCAGGTAAGGATGCTGGTCTTTTAAGGTAGCAAGCATCTTCATATCTATTTCCACCTTCATCGTAACGCAGTCGCTGGTTGTGATTTGAACGGGGTGTTCACCAGCCGGTAAGTAATACAGAAAGTAATAGCCTTCGTCCAGGTGGATAATGCCGAGTTGTTCATGGTAAACGCTGGCCCGCCCTTTAAGCGTGTAAAAAGGTTGATGAGCGGAACATCGCTACGCATACAGAGTTTCGCGTCCTGCTGTATCAGAAAATGATGTTTGGTGATAGTGCTGTAAATGGCGTATTCCTGTTGCTGCAAAAGACGATTGTTCCCTTGCCGGCTTTCATTTACAGGATTGAGATGAATCATCTGGGAAAAGTCATGCCGAGCGGGATAATTAATGGTAACCGTCGGTGTCTCCGGGGACGTGGAAAATTCGAAAATCATGGTGTATTCGTTTCGGGTTAGGAAAAATCCCGAGACGATAAACGGTGTAAGCAAGCAGTCTAAAATTAGATAAGCATATTCACTTCACCAAAAAATTAACAAAAATCGATACGCAGTTTTTGAGTGACGCCAGATGGAAGAAAACTTGATGTTTCTCCCTATTCGTAGTAGAGATTATAAAAAGGTGGTGGAATTCGACTGATTTTTGGTCGTCATTTGGTAAAACGTGATCCGATTTAAAGTGAGTTTGGTTAAGCGACGTGTAATTCCCCGTGTAACTATGGTGGGACTTAATAGCATCTGCCGTAGCTTTCAGTATTGCGGTTGAACTTTTGTTTTGTATGAATGTTATGATAATGCCATAGTTTTGTCTCCATGTCAAATATCTTATAAGTTGATCTATTGTTTCTCCGTATTTCTTTCCGCCACCCCATATTTTACATTCACATACAAGTATATTGCCTTTGTCTATGTTCAAGTAGATGTCAGATTTTCCTTTTTGTATAAATGTCTCGCCCGTAGCCTTTCCCTCAAAAACTGCGTTAAGAGATACTAATAGCACATTTCTTAGATCTTCCTCTCCAAAACTACGATAAGTTTTTGGCGTTTTCTCAAATTGCCGTCCTTGGTTATCCAATAGTTGTATAATATCCAGCACTTTCTTTCTGTCCAGTTGATAGTCCTCCCGAACCGAGGGAGTTGGCTTTATTTTTTTACTAACGGCTTCGTATCTAGTTGAATTCTCTTCGTGGCTTCATCTTCTCGGACTTTTAATGGGATATCTATTTGACGTGCAAGAGATGCGTGTTTCGATTTGTCATTCTGAAGTTTTTGCTGCCGGTGGACAATGAATTCGTGTATTTGTGCAAGTATTCTCTCATTTTCAATCGAGATGCTATTATTTATATTCTCAATCCATAATTTGACTTGGCGAATTTGGAAGTCTATATCGTTTTTAATCTGGTCGTCGCTTTTATGAAGATTATAACCTTTGATATATACTTTAACAGTGATCTTCGTTGGTGTCCAATTGGCTTCACTTGGCGACCAACTCAGGGAAAATGACGAGCCACGGTATTTAATTAGTTGATGTATTTTTTCATAACGCTTAATTGGAATAGTCACTTTGGCAAATTCATATTCATAATTGATATCTCCTTCATTTTGATAGCCCCATTCTCTTTGATCCGCGCGAATTAGTCGTGTCTCCGTGTCAAATTCTATCTCGGGACTTTTAACAGGATCTAGTTCAACAGGTTCAAACGGAATTCGATCTGAATAATACTCTAGTAGTTCAGTCACATTCGATCCCACAATTAATTGGTCTTTGTCCTGTTGGATGATAGTTTTTATTTCTTCGAAACTTTCTGAGTATAACTGAGTTAGGCTGATAACATTCTTATAGTTCATAGACGATGATTTGATTGGCCTAGCCTTTTAAAATTAACGAAGCGGCCGCGTCTAACCAAAAAATTAACAAAATCACTTTGCGAGAAAATGACTCTTTTTGCGACAAAATGATATGGCAAACGGCATTTTTGACCCCCATATTTGCATTATAATTATTCACCCAAAAAGTAAAATTCTATGATCAGAAAAGGTTTCAATGCAATCAGTTCAGGCACCAGTGGTAAGTTTAGCGACCAGGTGACTGTACGTAACATTAATGGTAAAGAAGTAATCTGTAAAAACGCACCTAAAAGGAGTGGCCCGCCATCAGAGAAGCAGCTTGCAGCAATTAACCGTTTTAAAGCGGCAGCTGCCTATGGATACAAGGCCATCAGAAACGCGGCACTTCTTCCATTTTATGAATCTATTAGGATTGGCGGCAATACTGCCTATAACATGGCGCACGCCGATTACATGAAGGCGCCGGAAATTGACGTAATCGATACGACAGGTTACTCTGGCGAAGTAGGAACTCCCATTATTGTGGATGCCCGTGACAACGGCCGTGTAACCAGTGTGCAGGTAGAAATCTTCAGTGCTGCCGGAGATGTGATCGAAAGCGGCGCTGCTGTGGAAGATGCCGAAGCTGGCAACTGGCGCTACGTGTCTACCGTGGCAAACGCGACTCCCGCAGGCTGTCGCCTCGTAGCAACGGCTACCGATATGCCGGGCAATGAGACTTCGCAGGAAGTAGTACTGCAATAATCGGAATCATCAGCCGGGGCGTTTATGCGCCCCGGTATTTTTTATCAACCTCTTTGTTTATGCTCAGTAAAACATTTGTTTCAGATATAAAGCAACTGCTCCATACTGCCCGTAACGCTGCGTGTCGCGCGGTAAATGTGGCCATGGTGCACGCCTACTGGGGAATTGGCAAGCGGATAGTGGAGGAGGAGCAGAAGGGTGCAGACCGGGCCGATTATGGAGCCGCCTTGTTGCAGCAGCTCGCCGAACAGCTGACAAAAGCATTCGGTAAAGGATTCGATGAACGAGAGCTTCGCCGTATCCGCCAGTTTTATCAGGCGTTTCCATTTCGGGACGCACTGCGTCCCGAATTAAGTTGGACGCATTACCGTATACTGCTTCGCGTGGACGATGGTACCGCACGTGCGTATTACGCGCGTGCCGCCGTAGATAACTCCCGGAGCTCGAGGCAGCTGGAAAGAAACATTTCCACAAAGCATTTTGAGCGGTTATTAGTAGCTGGAAGTTTGCCAGCCGAACCAGGAGCGCCGGAAGACATAGTGAGAGATCCGTATATACTGGAATTTCTCGGGCTGGACGACCCCGCCATTTATTCAGAAAGCGATATCGAGTCAGCTATCATTGCGAATATCCAGTCTTTTTTGCTCGAACTCGGTACCGGCTTTTGTTTCGTGGCCCGCCAGTACCGTATCAAAACAGAAACGAAACAGTTTTATATCGATCTCGTTTTTTATCACTATATCCTGAAGTGTTTCGTACTCATCGATCTGAAAGTAACGGAACTCACGCACCAGGATATCGGGCAGATGGACATGTATGTGCGGATGTTCGAGGATTTAAAGCGACGCCCGGATGATCAGCCGACCATCGGCATCATCCTGTGTAAAGAAAAAGACCAGACCATTGTAAAGTACAGTGTGCTGGAAGAAAGTAAGCATTTATTCGCATCCAGTTACAGTCTGGTATTACCGTCGGAAGATGATTTAAAGGCTGTGTTGGAGCAGGACGTTCGTTCACGCGCTAATGTGATGGGATAAAAGATCCCTGAACGTACTGTAGTTAGTTCTTTGACATATTGGTTAAAAAAGTGGGCGTTGTCTTTCTATTCAATATATAGAAGGGAGCCGCTAGTCCTGTTCTTCATACTCCGGAGTGTGGAGGGAGGACGGCGGCTGCCCTTCATCTTTTATCAGCCGTCGAATCGGCAGGATAATGGTGCAGATTTTGATCTTAATCAAGAAAGAGCAATACTTGATGTTGAAAGTAGCAACGTATAACATAAATGGGATTAATGGCCGGTTGCCGTTATTGTTGCAGTGGCTGAAGGACACGAAGCCGGATATTGTATGTTTGCAAGAGATCAAAACACCGGCACCCGTTTTCCCGAGTCGGCGCTTGCTGAGGCGGGTTATTCCGCCATCTGGCATGGCCAGAAAAGTTGGAATGGCGTAGCTATCCTCTCCCGTGGCTTAGCTATCCGGAAGTGAGGCGCGCTTTACCCGGTGATCCTAGTGATATGCACAGTCGTTATATTGAAGCGATCGTTGGGCAAATGGTGGTTGCCTGCTTATATCTGCCGAATGGAAATCCCTATCCCGGTGATAAGTTCCAGTATAAACTAAAATGGTTTAAAAGGTTGGCGGCGCACGCAAAGAAGCTACAGGCTTACGATGTGCCTGTTATGCTGGTGGGAGACTTCAATGTGATGCCTACCGAGCTTGATGTGTACAAACCGGAAAAGTATATTGACAATGCGCTTTTTCGAAAGGAATCGCGGAGCGCGTATGCACGGCTGCTGAAACAGGGCTGGACAGACGCGCTCCGCTATTTGTATCCGGATAAGCGCATTTATACCTTTTGGGACTATTTACGGCACGCTTATGAGCGCAATGCCGGTCTTCGCCTCGATCATTTTTTATTGAGTCCGCATTTGGTGGAGCGGTTGAAGAAAGGGGGCGTGGATGCGCACGTTCGTGGATGGGAGGGGGCCAGTGATCATGCACCGGCATGGATCACGCTGAAGTAGCCACTATATCGTAATTTTTAATACGTCGCTGATACGCGTAGTATAAAACGGCGAAAGGCGTTCCTGCTTTAATTTCCACTTTCTGCTGGTGCCTTGGGCCGCAAACTTTACCACCTGCTTTCCGCCAAATCTACTATTGATCAGGTCCAAGGCCTTCATCAACGTATCGGATTTAGGCCGGTCCGCGTTATCGAACAATCCTGCCTGCACCTGGTTGCCCGGTTGCAGGTCGTGTAAAATAACCCCCACTTTTTTGAAGCGATATCCATCCCGCCATATCCTGTCCAACCCATAAGCGGCGTAGTGGAGCAGCTCCGCCGTATTGCTGGTAGGCACTGGTAGTTGGACGTTCACAGACTTAAAATACTGCGGATCCTTTGTACGGAAGTTGTTGGTTTGAAGGAAGACGGACATGGTGCGTGTGCAACTTTCCTGCGCCCGCAGTTTTTTAGCGGCCATTACTGTGTAGTTAGATAATGCTTCCCGGATGATTGACTTTTCAGTCAGTAGCTCTGGGAACGAGCGGGACACGCTGATATTCTTCTTATCCGCTGGCAGTTCTTCCAAGTCGATGCAGGGAATCCCGTGCAACTCGCGCCACATGCGCTGACCGACGACGGTCATATTCTTAAGTACCCAGGCCTCCGGTAATCGGGTGAAGTCGTATGCCGTGGCAATTCCCTGTTTAAACAAGAGGTGACGGTATTGTTTTCCAATGCCCCACACATCGCCAATCTCGGTGGCCCGTAATGCCTCATCCACTAATAGCTGGCTGTCCAGTACATGGACGCCCATTTCCCGTTGATGTTTTTTCGCATAACGGTTGGCCATCTTTGCAAGGGTCTTGGTAGGAGCCATGCCTACGGATACAGGGATACCCACGGCTTTTGCACGATGCCTGATCTGTTGCCCGACCTGGTAGAGATCGAAATGCCTAAATCCTGAGAAATCCAGGAAGGCTTCGTCGATACTGTAGAGTTCCACAGATGGCGTAAATTCCCCGAGCACCCGCATCACCCTGTTAGAAAGGCTGCCGTATAGTGTATAATTGCTGGAAAATACCTCCACGCCATGGGTAACGAGTAAGGTTTCCACCTGGAATGCTGGTGTCCCCATTTCTATACCGAGCGCTTTGGCTTCGTCAGACCGTGCGATCACACATCCGTCGTTATTGCTGAGCACCACTACTGGTTTCCCTTTTAAGCGTGGATCGAACAGTCGTTCGCAACTGGCGTAGAAGTTATTGCAGTCTACAAGGGCAATCATACACCACGGTTCGGGTCAATGATGACGCGTGTTACAACGCCCCATATTTCCAGTTCGTCATCTCCTTTCACTACAATGGGTTCATACATCGCATTTGCGGAGTACAGCAGGTAACCGGAGGCCGATTTCACAAATCGTTTTACGGTAAAGCCGCCATTGTACACGGCAACAACTATTTCCTGTGAATGCGCCTTTCGTCCTCTTTCTACCACGATGTAGGAACCGTGCGGCAGGTAGGCGTCCGCCATGGAGTCCCCATCGACCTGCATAAGGTACATATTGGGTGACGTAAGGCGCAGATGCTCCGCAAGGTTGATGTCTTCTTCGAGGTAGTCAGCAGCCGGTGAAGGGAAGCCGGCTTTTACCTTTGTGTTAAGGGCGGTTACAGTGCAGGGCGTGTCTTTTATGCTGTACAGATGTACAGTACGCACTTTTTCATTCTCACTCATAAAACTAATTTATTTAGCAATATTAGCTAAAGATGTTAGTTTTTTGAAAAAAGTTTTCAACCGGGAGTAAGGGGGAAAATAGTCAAATCGGTGGTTAAGGATTTCAAACCTGGATAATTACATCTATGTATTGGAAGGAAAAAATCGACTTAATAAGTTCCGGCGACCGGAAACCTTCGTGTATATGATTGTAAATTCCCCGCATTGAGGAAAGCAATGTATCTGTCATCAATAGAATCGTTGCGCGAGTATTGTATCGTTGATAAAAAGTATGCCTGGGCTTTGTTTGTCAAAATAGATACCTCGAAGGATCTGGTGGAAATAGTGGGTAGCGGCATTTGATGGAGGCTACAACTGGCTTATATGCATGCTGACCGACCCCTGCACGCAGCTCTCAACGCCCCTCCACCTACATTTTAGTTCTGTAAACTATCTACCGGGAAAATAAGAGAAAAGGTGGATCCCTTACCCTCCGTAGAAACTACTGTAATCATACCATTGTGATTACGCATGATCTTTTTTTCGCCGCCTGCGACAGCCCCATGCCTATGCCGGGAAACTGTTCACGCGGGTTTAAGGTAGAAAAAGGTCGAATATCTGGTGAAGATATTTGGCATTCATGCCAATGCCGTTATCCTGTATACTAATCTTACAATAGCTGTTGGGTAGAGCCTCGGGGCGGAGCTTGTCGGCTTCGGTCACCGCCTCAACGGAGATATGTAGGATCGGCGGCTGATCAGCGGTGGAGAAACGGATGGCGTTATCGATCAGGTAGTAAAAAGCTGGTTCAGCTGCGGCGCAATACCGGGAACGGTAGGCAGCACATCTGTATAAATGATGGCTTTTTTCGCCTGTATGTTCGGTTGTAAACGATGTAAGGCGGCGGCAAGTACCGTATTCAGGTCTACGCTGTTAAAGTCGGTTATTGTGCCGCCAAGCATTGAATAGTGTGCTAACTCCCGGATCATGGTGGCGAAGTTGTTAGCCAGCGAGTTGATTTTGCGGGCGAACTGCCTGGTTTCTTCGGAGGCCGACTGATCGGTGAGTAACATATCCGAATAAAACATCAACTTGCGCAACGGCTCCTGCAAAGCGTGGTTGCTAATCTTGTTCAGTTGCCGGATATCATCCAGGGAATCGTCCAGTTTGTGCTGTACGATTTGCAGCATGGCATTTTTCTGTCGTACACGATCCTGCGTATCCGTGTGGTACGATATCAGGTCGGCAAACAGTGTGAACAACGTTTCCATTTTCGTGGACTTCAACGGCATGGGAAGCGGGTCGAGCGCGCAAAGGGTGCCAAAGAAAGCCCCGTTCTTCCGGAAAATGGGAATGGAGATGTAGCTTTGAAAGCCGTATTGTTTAGGCGTATGGTGGTTGCAGAAATCGGCGTCCTCCGAAACATTATCGATCACAACCGGTTGTCCGTGGTCGCGGATCTCGTTACAGATCGTGGAGCGAATTTCCAGTTCGCCGCCGGGTAGCAGGCCAAATGCTATTTCATCACGTACGGCGCAGGCTATCCAGCGGTCTTCCGTAACACGGGCCACTGCTGAAAAGCGCAGGCCCGTGGCCTTGCACACTATTTCAAGTATTGCCGGTATAATGTCAATTTCCTGCACACTGGCCACCTCGGCGGCCAGGTTTGTTTCTATCTCTTCGTTCATACGCGGGGTTATAAAAGTCCGGGATACGCCCGGACCAGCAGCCGCTAAGGTAGGCGAATTTGCCGGCATAAAAAAGCGGCGGGTCTTTTCAACCGCCGCTTTGGTAGCAACTTTCAAATCGTTTAATAGTATCCAAAGGTATAACTGCCCCAATAGCTCTGCCAGTCAGCCTCTTCCGCGTTAGTATGGGGTACCATGTGCACGCTGCTGATCATCCAGCGGCCGGTTAATGTAACGGGGAATGTGACCTCGCCGGCCTCATTACTGGTATATTTCGTTACCGCTGTTTTTCGTTCACCACATTCCAGGCCAGTACCAGCGCGCCTTTGACCGGTTGGTTGTCGAACAGTACCTGCATGGTAATGGTTTCGCCATCCTTAATGGTATAGGGGTTCTGCCGGGGAATCAGTTCGAGGCGCATGCCGGTGTTGATCTTAAACGTGCTGTCCGTTTTACCGCCTACTTTAAACAATGTTTTCACGCAACGTTGATATACTTCGCGACCCGGTTTGTCGCTGATGCCTTTTTCTTTGCGAAGGGCTGCAATGTAACCCAGTCCTTCGGTTTCCAGGTATTCGTTGAATTTTGCCGCTTCCAGCTCAATAAACTTGTTCGAGTTGTTAAAGGCGATCAGGTGATTGCCGGCTTTCGGAAAGCGCGCTTCAATAATGGATTTGTCGGCAGCCGAAAGGTGGCTGGTATAGTCTTCCACACCGGTTTTGGAATAGTGTTTCAGTTGCTGGATCTTGTATTTAGACCAATCCGACTTTTCGCCCTGGTAATCTTCGCCCACCAGGATGCTGATGTTGGTCGCTTCATTGGTTTTCAGCCAGAACTTCAGCGGCTGCAGCCAGAATTCGTGCGCGAATGCCGCAGCGCTGATACAGATGATGGCGGCCAGTAAGGTAATCTTTCTCATATTGGTTAGTTGATGCTGTAAGTGATGCCTGTCCGGAAGTTGAACGGATTGCCCAGTGACGCGATGGTTACGCGCGAAAGGCCACCGTTAAAGTAACGGGTGTTAGTGATGTTGTTAATGTTGGCCTGCAGGTTAAAACGGCCAATTTTGTAATTGATGGCGGCGTCCAGTACAAAGGATGCCGGGATCACAAAATTTTGTGTGGCGAGATTGCCCACCTGGTCGCTTACATAACGGCCGCCAAAACCGATACCCAGCCCTTTTAAACGCGTGCGGGAGAAATTATACTTCAACCATGCATTCGCGATGTGATCGGGGGCATTGGCATAGCGGAAGTTCTTTTTGCCGATCGTATTGTCGGACGTCAGCCGGTGTTCATTGTAGGCATAACCGGCAATAATGCTCAGGTCTTTAATGTTACCCTGTACGGTAAGTTCCACGCCACGGCTGCGGGTGCCGTCCACCACGGATTGCCTGTTCGGGTTTTCCGGCGTAGGATCGGCCGCAAGGATGTTACTGTATTTGATGGTATACAATGCTACCGTGGTCGATAGCGCCTCCCGGAAGAAATCGCCTTTATAACCCACTTCAAACTGCGTGGAAGCCCGCGGCGGGAAAGGGCCACCGGAACCGGCGGAGTTCGAGCGCTGCGGGTTGAACGATTTGTTGTAAGTGCCATACACGGAGATGTTCGGCTGTATCATATACACGGCGCCTACGCGCGGCATCCATGCATGTGCATCGGAGGTGTCGCCCTGCAGGTCGTCGCGGTCGGATAAAGGGGTTTGCTTCATGCGGAAATCGTCGTAACGGATCGATAATAACACTTTCAGCTTTTCGCCGATGCTTACCTGGTCCTGGAGGTAACCGCCCAGTAACTGGTTGTTTTGCTTGTTGTCATCGTAATAATCAACGGCCGGATCGGCAGCAGGTACATCATTACTGTAATCTGGTTTCAGTATATAGATACGGGTGCTCGGTGAGTTACGGTAGTCGTTTTTGGACCAGCCGTAATTGTTATAGTCGATACCTGCAAGGATGTTATGTTTGATGCCGCCGGTGTTTATTTTGTAATTCGCGTATGCCGTTGTTTGCCAGCTGAATTGGGCATAGTCCCATATTTGGTAACTGCGACTGATAGAGTCATTGCGGATCGCGCCGCTTACGCCATGGTCGGCGAAGTGCATGCGGCTATCGATCGCGCGTTGGGCGATCGTGAACGATAGGTTATTATTTATGCGATGGTTAAATACCAGGCTGGCCGAAGTATTGTTGGTGTGGCCAAAGTCGGTCGGACTTTGCACCGTCAGGTTATCGGGGTAGTAATCGAAATCGTACGTGCCGTCGGGCAGCGCTTTTACAAACGCGCCGCGGTCGTATTGGTGCACTGTATTTTGTTTCGCATAATTCACTTCCAAAGCCAGTGCTGTTTTAGGCGAAAAGCGGTAGGTGAGGGAAGGGGCGATGAAGAAGTTTTCTGTTTTCTGCTGGTCACGGAAGCTGTTGCTGCGGTCGTAGCCGGCAATAAGGCGGTATAACAGCTTTTTATCTTTCGTAATAGCGCCCGTGGCATCTGCTGCAAAGCGCATGAAGTTCCAGCTGCCGTAACTGGCGTCAAAAGAGAAGTGATTTTCGACCAGCGGCTTCAGCGTCACAAAGTTGATCATGCCACCCGGGATACCCTCGCTGTACAATACAGATGCGGGACCGCGCAATACTTCTATCTTTTCGATATTGTATAATAGCGGCGCCTGGCTCCACTGGTACAGGTTGCCGCGGATGCCGTTAAAGCTGATAAAGCTGCCGTCGAAATGGTTATAACCGGTAAAGCCGCGCAGGGTGTAAGCGCCCATGCCGTTGTTGGGCTTTACACCCGTCATGAGTGGCGTCATCTCATTTAGCGTAACCGCCTGCCGGTCTTTGATCACCTGCTGACCGAGCACCTGCGCCGATTGTGGCGTTTCGATTAACGGGGCATCGGTACGGGTGCCAATGGAAGATAATGGCTGGCGGTAGTTATTTTGTTTGCCGGTAATCACCACGTCTACCAGGCGTTGCTGGTCCTCCGATAACTGTACGTTCAGCGAAGCGGTTTTGCCGGCCTCGATGCGGATATTTTGTCGTTGGGCGGAGTAACCCACGCTGGATACGATGACGGTGTACGTGCCGGCCGGGATGTTACGGATGATGAAGTGTCCTGCCGTATTAGTGGCAGCAGCATGGTTGGTGTTTTGCAGTCGTACAGTGACGCCGGCAAGGGCCTCTTCCTGGTAAGATACGATAGTTCCTGTAAGCGCGCCGTTTGGTTGTTGGGCAAACGATGGCGCCATGATGCTCAGCAGGAGGAGCAATAAAAATGAAATTCGCATAAGTTGTTGATAGAAGTGTTGTTTCTGCGCTGGCGGCAAATATAACAACCGGGAAACGATAATAAAAGCAGGAACCTGACTTATATCATTTTACTTCCCCGTAAATATTTGTTGCTTGCATCCGTTTAAAACTGACATTTTACAGTAATTTCGCTGCCGAAACGCTATCACATATGATCAGACAATGTATAACGGTATTTCTCCTGCTCATCTGGTGCACCCAGATGTTCAGCCGTTATGTGGTCACTGCGGCGTTTTACATCAATCAGTCTTACATCGCCCAAAATCTTTGTGAAAACAGGGATAAGCCGCAATTGCAGTGTAATGGCCACTGTCAGCTCTCTAAAAGCTGAAGGACGAGCAGCGTAAAGAACAGGAAAATCCTGAACGTAAAGCGGAGAGCAAAAGTGAGATCTTTTATCCCGCTCACGCGGCTGCCAATCATATCGCTGCCGCCTTTAAGGTAGTAGACAAAAATTATATCCTCCCCATTTCCATCGGCATGCCTGTAGACCAGGCACAATCCGTGTTTCACCCGCCCGCTGCGTAAGTATTGCTCTACTGATTTCTTTCTTTTTTGATTTCGTTTCCGGACGAACAGGCCGTGCTTTGCGCTGAACGGTGCTGTTAGGCCCGAAGAGGAGTCGTTTACCTTTCATTTATTCATTGCATTATTCGCGTGCCCTGCACGCGGCGGGCATGCTATTGCCCTTATCACTCATTTCATTATTAACGACAAAAGATATGAAGTACGCAGTTATTGTGTTGTTCGCCATCACCTCCACGCTGATGGCTTGTTCAAAGAACGAAGACCCCGCGCCATCCGGCGAAAAGGCCACCTTATCTATCCAGTTCGATAATATCGTGGGGAATAAAAATCTCCAGCTGAATACCGGCACCTACACTAATGCAGCCGGCGAGCAATTCAGTATTTCAAAGTTGCAATATTACATTTCTAACATCCGCGTGAAAACGACTGCCGGTGTGGAGTTTGTCGTGCCGCAGGATAGTAGTTACTTCCTGGTAAACGAAGCCGATCCTGCTTCGCAGTTCCTTAAAATGCGCGTGCCGGAAGGTGATTATGCCACCCTCACTTTTGTGCTGGGGGTAGATAGTTTGCGCAGCACGATGGACATCAGCAAACGTGCCGGTGTACTGGATCCTTCTTCCGGTATGGACGATGGCATGTACTGGGGCTGGAACAGCGGTTACATCTTCTTTAAGATGGAAGGTTTGTCTGCCGCCGCGCCACCGGACCCGAGCGGACAAAATAAGTACCGTTATCACATTGGCGGCTTCGGCGGGTACAGTGCACCCACCTTGAATAATATCAAAACCATCAGCATCGACCTGAATGCCGGCGGTATTGCCAGGGTGCGTACCGGCAGGGAAGCGAACATTCATATTATGACCGATGTGATGAAGCTCTTTAACGGCGCCACCACGGTGAGCATAGCCGCTAATCCTACCGTGATGTTCAGCGACTACAGTACGCTGGTCAGCAAAAATTACATGGCAATGTTTTCACACGATCACACCGAGAATTAAGGCTTATGAAACATCGTACCCTATTCGTTACCGCAATACTTACTGTGGCCATTTATGGCTGCAGTAAGGCGGACGATATCATCGGTTTTCTCGGCTTCCGGCAGACGGACAACTTCCCTGCGCCGGTATACAAACTGGAGAATAATGATATCACAAAGGCCGGGTTTGAGCTGGGAAGGAAGTTGTTTTATGAAGCGCGTTTGTCGCGGAACAACACGATTTCCTGCGGCGATTGCCACATACAAACATCCGCATTCACCCACCATGGCCATGATGTGAGCCACGGCATCGACGACCGGCTGGGCAGCCGCAATTCGCCCCCATCATGAACCTGGCCTGGAGCCCTACTTTCATGTGGGATGGTGGGGTGTTCGACCTCGACTGCAACCCATTGTGCCCATTACCAACCCGGTAGAAATGGACGAAACGATGGAGGGCGTGCTGGCTAAACTGCGCGCCCATCCGCAGTATCCCGGGCTTTTTAAGAAAGCCTTTGGTACGCCGGAAGTCACCGGTCCGCGTATGATGAAGGCCCTGTCGCAGTTCATGGTAATGTTGGTAAGCGCGAATGCGAAATACGACTCCGTGATGCGGAAACAAGGGCCGGTGTTTACGGCCGATGAGCAGGCGGGTTATGTCATCTTCAAAAATAAATGCAGCAGTTGCCATACAGAGCCATTGTTTACCGATCATTCGTTCCGCAACAACGGCATCGGAATAGGTTACAATGGCGACGAGGGCCGCTACACCGCTACGCTGAACCCGGCCGACAAGTACCGGTTTAAGGTACCAAGCCTGCGCAACCTGGCGTACACTGCTCCTTATATGCACGATGGCCGCCTGCTGAACCTGGATGCCGTGCTGGACCATTATACCGGCGAGTGCAGGATATGCCTACGCTCGATCCGCTGCTAAGACCCAATGGCATTGCGTTAAGTACAATAGAACGCGGCCAGCTGCTCCGTTTCCTGAACACCCTGAACGATAAAGATTTTATAACCGATAAGCGCTTTTCCGAACAGGCGCAGTAAAAGTGACGTGATGAAGAAAATTGTAATCCTGCTGATCTGCCTGCTGACAGGCCTTTATGAAGTGCGTGCCTGCGATATTTGCGGTTGCGGTGTGGGCAGCTACTATATCGGCCTGCTGCCGGACTTTAAAAAGCGCTTCGGCGGTATTCGTTATCAATATAAAACCCTGCGCTCACACCTGGGTCCCGGTGGTACTACTTCGTACCTCACCACCGATGAAACCTACCAGACTGCCGAAGCATGGGGCGGCTGGAACATCGGTAAGCGCTTCCGGGTGCTGGGCTTTGTTCCCTTCAATTTTAATGCCCGCGAAAACCAGGGCGAAACGATGCGGAAGGCCGGTATCGGCGACGTGGCAGTAGTTGGTTATTACCGGCTGCTGGACAATTCACTGACCACGCGCAATAGCAAACTGCTGGTACAATCGCTCTGGATCGGTGGTGGCGTTAAGTTGCCTACGGGTAAATATGAACCTGCCGAGCGTAAAGTGAACGAGGAGACGCCGAACAACTTCCAGCTGGGTACTGCCAGTCTCGACTTTACACTAAACGCCATGTACGACGTGCGGCTGATGGACGCCGGCATCAACACCAATGTGAGTTACAAGCTCAATACGGCAAATCAGTATGATTATCGTTACGGCAATAAGTTTACCGCTAACCTGCTCGGCTATTATAAGTTCCGCGTAGCCCCGCAGGTAAGTCTTGCGCCGAATGCCGGTGTGTTATACGAGGCGGCGGAGAAAGACCGGGAAGACGAGCGGTTTAAGGTAGATGTGTCGGGTGGTTATTCGCTGATGGGCACCGTGGGACTGGAAGCTACGTTCGCTACCTTCTCGGCGGGCGCCAACTTTCAGCCGGTGTTATCGCAGGAGCTGGCCGGCCTTCGGGTGAAGGCCGGGAACCGGGCAATGGTGCATGTAACCTATTTGTTTTAGAGCCATATATGGTTTCATTATCCGGTCATAAGGGGGCGGCGCCTAATTCTTTTTCAGCAACAACTCCCGCTGGTAGTGTTTCGGCGTAACGCCTTCCACGTCTTTAAACGCCTTAATAAAGTAATTGGCGTCTGAAAAGCCGGTCTGGTAGGCCGCTTCTGTCACGGGTAACTGGTGGCGCAGCAGCGATTTGGCTTGCCCGATCCTTTCCTGCAGGATAAAGTTGTTGGGCGAGATGCCAAACTCCTGTTTAAACGCCCGGAAGAAATTGGATTTACTCATGTACGCCTGTTTGGCGAGACCTTCCATGGATATTTTTTCCCGGAGGTTGTTCCTGATATAGTCCACGATCGCCGCAAAACGGTTAACGCTTTTGTCTTTCAAAAAATTCGTTTCAAAGTATTTCCGCGCCTGTGTTTGCATGATCCGGATCAGCAACTCTTTTAAGGCAAGATCGGTCATGTAGTCTTTTGCGCTGTTGTTCTCTATGGCAATGCGCAGGATGTTGTTCGTGGCCGCGGACAGCGAAGGGCTGTTGAACAGGAAAAACACTCGTCCGAGAATTTCCACTCGGAATCGGTATCTATTTTAGGGAAATTACCATTGAGGTAGTCCACCGTGCTTTTGATAAAACTGTTATCGATCGACAAGGCTATGCACTGCGATGGATGGGTGTCGGCCTCCGGGAAATCGATGATCATTTCTTCGCCGGGCAACATGACCAGGCTTTCGCCAGGCAGGTATTCGAATTTGTCGGTTTTGTTGGCAATCCTCAATTCTTTCTTCCCGCGGATCATGCCGGTAAAAGCGAAGTTGGAAAACTTCAGCGAAACATTTTGGGTGGCCGTATGTGTTTCGTAAATATCCAGTTCGCAGTTATTGTAGGTATAGCTCTTCTTATTTTCTACCAGGGAATTCAAATCTTTAATAGACCTTAATTTCAAAGGTGCCAACAGTGACTTCTTTCTCATAACGCACCGGTTTAAAAGTTTTGGTGAATGCGTGGAACGATCAGTAGTTTTTCTATGCGATTATTCTGCTATTTTTCTGCACTATCCTGCTATTCCTCTCTTCTAAATTACGATAGCTTTATGTGAAATAAAACATAAAATTATGGCAGAAATATCAGCAAGTGCTAAGAAAAGTGACAAAATAGTACCCAAAAATGATGGATTTGCCCGCCCGTCTTTTAAAGACAGGTATGACAACTTCATCGGTGGTAAATGGACAGGGCCTGCGGGAGGGAAATATTTCGACGTCGTTTCTCCCATTGATGGAAAAGTTTTTACAAAAGTGGCGCATTCCGGTAAGGAGGATATTGCCCTGGCTGTAGACGCCGCGGCAGAAGCCTTCAAAACATGGAAGCACACTTCTGCTACAGAGCGCAGTATCATATTAAATAAGGTGGCGGACCGGCTGGAGGAAAACCTGCAAAAGCTGGCGACGGTGGAAACGATTGATAACGGTAAGGCTATCCGTGAAACATTGAACGCGGACCTGCCACTTGCCATCGACCACTTCCGCTATTTTGCAGGGGTGATAAGAGCTGAAGAAGGCGGCGCCACGGAACTGGATAAAGACACGGTTTCGCTGGTCATCCAGGAACCCCGGGTGTCATTGGGCAAATCATTCCCTGGAACTTCCCGATCCTGATGGCGGTATGGAAACTCGCACCGGCACTGGCTGCCGGAAATACGGTAGTCTTGAAACCCGCAGAAAGCACGCCGGTTTCTATTATGGTGTTGATGGAACTCATCGAAGATCTTATCCCTGCCGGTGTGATCAATATCGTGAATGGTTTTGGGGCAGAAGTGGGGCGAGCACTGGTCACCAATCCGAAAGTAGCGAAAGCGGCGTTTACGGGGTCTACGGCTACGGGCCGCCTGGTGATGCAGTACGCTACGGAAAACATCATCCCGGTTACGTTAGAGCTGGGCGGCAAGTCGCCCAATATCTTCTTTAATTCGGTCATGGATGCGGATGATGAATACCGGACAAAGCAATCGAAGGCGCGGTATTATTTGCCCTTAACCAGGGTGAGATCTGCACCTGTCCTTCGCGTTTGCTGATCCAGAAGATATTTACGAAAAGTTCATTGCGAAGGTAATTGACCGGGTGAAGAAGATTAAAACCGGCAACCCGCTGGATCCAACGGTGATGATGGGCGCGCAGGCTTCTAAAATTCAGAAGGATAAGATCATGTCTTACCTGAAACTGGGTAAAGAAGAAGGTGCGGAAGTGCTTGTAGGCGGTGATGAGAACCACCTGGGAGGCGACCTGGAAACCGGCTACTATATTCAACCCACTTTGTTTAAGGGACACAACAAAATGCGCATCTTCCAGAGGAGATCTTTGGCCCCGTACTGGCCGTGACTACTTTCAAAACCGTGGAAGAAGCCATTGAGCTGGCGAACGATACGATGTATGGCCTCGGCGCCGGCGTATGGACCCGTGATGCGCATGAGCTGTACCGCGTTCCGCGTGCTATACAGGCTGGCAGGGTGTGGGTGAATAATTACCACGCTTACCCGGCGGGCGCGCCATTTGGCGGCTACAAACAGTCCGGTATCGGCAGGGAAAATCACAAGATGATGCTGGGGCATTATCGTCAAACGAAAAACATGCTCATATCCTATAGTAAGCAAAAGCTCGGATTTTTCTAACAGGTAGCACAGGTGAGCCGCAAAGACCCGGCGTCGCCGGTCTTTGCGGTTTTTACTATAGACACTTAATGATAGCAGTAATGACAGCCGTAAAAAGATTGGATGCAACGAAAGAAGCGCTGGCCGTGATCGATACGCTTTCAGAACAACATGGTGAGCTGATGTTTTACCAGGCAGGCGGGTGTTGTGAAGGTACGCAGCCGCAGTGTTTTGAAAAGGGCGGATTTTTTCCGCGGATGAATGATGCCTGTATTGGTACCATCAGGGGCTTCGAGTTCTGGATAGACAGGGACCTGTTCGAGTACTGGAAGTATGCGCACTTTACACTCGACGTAGTAGATGGCTTCGGCCCCGGTGGTTTTTCGCTGGAAACACCGCTGGGCAAAACCTTCAAAGTGCACTACCGGCTTTTTACGGACGCGGAATTGGAGAAACTGGAACCTGTAAAAAGGAACGAGTGAACGGAGGGATCCGGAGGATCAATATAAAACCTGCGCCCGTCGCAGGTTTTGTCATTTATCCAAAGCACTCCGCACTGTTGTTCTCCGTTTCCGCCAGCCGTACCGAATGTAAAATTACCCCCTCGTAAGCCTCGAGCGGCCCTTTCAGTTGTTTGAAGATCTCGATGCAAAGCAGTTCCGTAGAAGCCATTTTACCGGCCATGAAATCCACGTCCAGGTTGAGATTCATGTGGTCCAGTTTATCAATAATCAGCTCATTGATGATCACCTTTAACAGCTTGAGGTCGATGATGTATGGGCGGTCGTCGTTCACCTCGCCCTTTACCGTCACAAACAGTTCGTAGTTGTGGCCGTGGTAATTGGGATTGGCGCATTTGCCGAACAGTTCAAAGTTTTCGGCTTCGGTTAGGTCCTGCCGGTACATCCGGTGTGCGGCGTTAAATCGTTCTTTGCGGGTAAGAAAGGTCAGCATGATTCGTTTTATCTTCGTTAAGAGCTATTGCCTGCCTGATGCCTTTTGCTGCGAGCATATCGCTTATTTCATTTACCATATAGATCGATGCTTCTATTTCATCTTTCCGGATGGCCACACTTTCGATGTTGAAACCAAACGGCATGCATTGCGCGGCACAGAAGGTGGCCAGTTCCTCCGCGATGTCGAGGCACAGTTTTACGGAGCTGTCCAGCATGTTGTCTGCGTTCTTCAGGTCTGCTTTGATGGCTTCGGGTATATGAATGCCCAGCCATTCCATGAAGTGTAATGTCTTCTCCGAACCGCAGGCGGTGAGGGTGAATATGATAGTAGGCGGTGTTATTTGTTGTTCCCGGCAGGTATTGCACAGGTCTTCCACCACTTTCTTCGCGTAATCCAGGTTGAACACGCATTGCGATACGAAATAGGAAACGCCGCTGGCCGCTTTGTCCAGGATGCGTTTGTCTTCGTCGTGCAGTACCGCATGTCTTTCAGGAATGGTGACAGCCCCCATTACGGAAGTTGCCTCATGTTTTTTCCAGAGTTGGTAAGCCTCGGGTAAACTTGTTTTTACCGGGTAATCGGGAGCGGGAATACCAACGAACACCGGGTGAAAGTTGGCCGCTGCCACGCCTTGTAACCATGCCGCTAATTCTTCCTGGGTAAACTTTCCCGCAGGGCGGTAAATGATTTTCGGTATGTCTAATGCCTGCAGGTGTTGGCTCGCGAACTCGTAAGGATCCGGGGCATTTAAAAAAGGGAACGGCCTTTCGGCGGAGGTGCGGGCAGATTCGTCCTGCACATCGTACACGATCAGCGCATCTATATCGAGCGGCACAAGCCGTTGCAGTGTTCTTCCGGCAATTTCAGCTACCCGTTCAGGCATGGTGGTAGCCTTGGGAGGGGTAATGCCGTATGTTAAAATCCCGGATTGTCCGGACCTGATTTTCTCCGGGAACATAAGCTGTTTTAAAGTGTTGGCGCCATCATTGGCGGCGCAAGTATACAAAAAGGCTGCGGACTTTAATATGACCGCAGCCAGTATCGGGTATGATTTTTATGCAATTCCGGCTACGCTGATCAGTTCACGTGCAGCTTTCGCGGCCTGCACCATGTTTTCCAGGGCAGCTTTGGTTTCGGGCCATTTGCGGGTTTTAAGGCCGCAATCCGGGTTTACCCAAAGGTTTTGCGCGGGTAACAGGTCGGCTGCTTTGGTGAGCAGCGATACCATTTCGTCCTTGCCGGGCACGCGTGGCGAGTGAATGTCATACACGCCGGGCCCGATCTCGTTCGGGTAGTCGAAATGCGCAAAGGCATGCAGCAGCTCCATTTGTGAACGCGAGGTTTCGATGGTGATCACATCGGCATCCATGGCGGCAATGTGTTCAATGATGTCGTTAAACTCGCTGTAACACATGTGTGTGTGGATCTGTGTGTTGTCCTGCACCCCGCTGGCGGTTACACGAAAGGCTTTTACGGCCCAATCCGGGTAGTGCGCGCGTTTGGCTTTACGGAGGGGCAGCCCTTCCCGGATCGCCGCTTCATCAATCTGTATGATGCCAATGCCGGCTTTTTCCAGGGCTACCACTTCATCACGGATGGCGAGGGCAATCTGGTTAGTGGTCACATCACGCGGCTGGTCATCGCGCACGAACGACCATTGCAGGATCGTTACCGGGCCGGTGAGCATGCCTTTCATTTGTTTCCTGGTTTGCTGCGCAGCAAAAGTGATCCAGCGTACGGTCATGTCCTGCGGACGGCTTACATCGCCAAAAATCACCGGCGGTTTCACGCAGCGGCTGCCATAGCTCTGTACCCATCCGTTTTTCGTAAACAGGAAACCATCGAGTTGTTCGCCGAAGTATTCCACCATGTCGTTACGTTCAAACTCGCCATGCACCAGTACATCAAGACCCAGTTCCTCCTGCCAGCGGATTACTTCAATGGTAGCATCTTCGATGGCTTTTTCGTATTGCGCAAGTGTGAGGTCACCTTTTTTGAACTTTGCACGCAGCTGGCGGATATCATCTGTCTGCGGGAAGGAACCGATGGTCGTTGTCGGGAACGCAGGGAGGTTAAAACGCTCGCGGTGCAGTTGCTGGCGTACCGGGAAAGCGCTCTTACGGGTCGCGTCAGCATCGGTGGTAGCGGCTACACGGTCTTTTACCGCCTGTTTGTGTACTTTCTGCGAGGTCCGCCTGCTGTTGATCGCCTGTTTGTTGGCGTCCAGTAATGCCTGGTTGCCGGCAACGATCTGTTTCAGTTCCGCTACTTCCTGTAGTTTCTGTTTGGCGAAGGCCATCCAGTTTTTGATTTCGGGATCGATGGCGGTTTCGCCGTCCAGGTCGATAGGACTGTGCAACAGCGAACAGGAAGGGGCAATGATCACGCGGTCGCTGCCCAGCTTGGCTGCTGCTTTATGGATATGGGCGAGCGATTTTTCATAATCGTTTTTCCATACATTACGACCGTCGATGACACCCAGTGAAAGCTGCAGGGTAGCAGGCATGAGCGCGAGTACTTCGTCCAGCTGTTCCGGCGCACGCACCAGGTCGATATGCAGGGCAGTTACCGGCAGGTTTACCGCTAATTGCGTATTGTCCAGCAGGCCTTCGAAGTAAGTAGCCACCAGCAGTTTCACCCCGTTCACCTGTTCGGCGATAGCGCGGTAGGCGTATTCAAATGCTGCTTTTTCTTTGGCAGACAAATCCAGCGCGAGGCAGGGTTCGTCCAGCTGTATCCACTGTGCGCCCTGTTGTTGCAGGCGTTTAATGATGTCTGCGTATACGGGCACCAATGAAGTGATGAGGTCAATGCGGTCGAAGCCGGCTTCCTTTTCTTTACCGATCAGCAGGTAGCTCACCGGGCCTGTCAGCACCGGTTTGGCTTTTTCGCCGAGGATTTTCCGTGCGGCGGTGTATTCGTTAAATACTTTCTCTGACTGTATCTTAAAAGATTGCCTGGCGGTAAATTCCGGTACAATGTAGTGGTAGTTGGTATCCATCCACTTGGTCATTTCCATGGCGGTAATATCCAGTCCATCCCGCTGATAACCCCTTGCCATGGCAAAATACAGGTCTATTTCGCTATTGCCTTCTACACCGGCTACCGGCGCATACCGTTGCGGGATAACACCCAGCAGCAGGCTGGTATCCAGTACCGGTCGTAATAACTGAAGTCGTTACAGGGGATGAGGTCAATGCCGGCATCCAGTTGGGTTTGCCAGTTTTCTTCCCGGATGTTGCGGGCTGCCTGGTGCAGGTCTTCCAGGCTGATGGTGCCTGCCCAATAGGATTCGCAGGCTTTCTTTAATTGTCGTTGACCACCAATTCGCGGGTAGCCAAGGTTTTGTGTAAGCATCTTCGATACTGATTTGATGAATAATGGGATTTTCCGGGGAGGGGCAGGTCTCCTGACTTGTAACGTTTCAGCCGCCCTTCCCATCCCGATTGCTCGGGGCAGTGGGCATTCGCCAGCTAAAACCCAGGTATGTTACTTACAGTTGCGCGACAGTCCACGATTCACACATGGTTCCCTTTTAATCTCCCGCCTGTTGAGGGCAGGAAAACCGCTTCCGGTTAAACGAAGTATAAATTCTGCACAAAGCTATTAAATAGGATATAATTAGCTAAAAAAGAACAAAAGTTCGGTTGGAAAACATGTTTTTAATACATTTGGCAGATAAATCAGCGGTTTTATGTTGAATTAAGACCGCTTAAAAGGAAATTATTCTATGGACGACGTACTGGACCAAACGGACCTACAATTATTAAGGCTGTTGAAGGCCGATGCAAAAATTACCACCAAAGACCTCGCAGCCAAAGTGAACCTGTCGCCCTCACCGGTTTTTGAAAGGATAAAACGGTTAGAGGCCGGTGGTTACATCAAAGGGTACATTGCGCTCATCGATGCGGAGAAGCTGAATTACGGGCTGATCGTGTTTTGTAATATCAAATTGAAGCATCATGATAAAAGCATCGGGCATAAGTTCGTAACGGATATTATGAAGCTGCCGGAGGTAGTGGAGTGTTACAATATTTCCGGGGACTATGATTTTCTGCTGAAAGTATATGCGAAAGACATGAAGCATTACCAGGACTTTGTATTCAATAAACTGGGGTCAGTAACGAGTATTGGCAGTACGCACAGTACATTCGTGATGTGTGAGAACAAGAACACTTACAACATCAACTTTTAATAAAAAAGGTTGCCCGTATGCCGGGCAACCAACAGGTCAGGGAGATGGTTATAAAAGAATTTATGGAATGATCGTCGGAATATTAAGTCCAAGCAGGTGCAGGTCTTCGCCGCGACTCATTTCTGTGGAGGCTTCGCCCAGCCAGCCATTTTCCTGGTCTACGCCATTATACACTTTCACAAAATCGATACCGGGCAGGTTAACTTTATTACCGTTTTTATCGATCGCCCAGTCGATGTCGATGCCCGCGTTGTCGTGTGCGTTAGGATAGTTGTCTACATACCCGTATTTAAATCCGTACAGTACATAGTAGCTACCCGATCCGCTTTCTTCAATGCCATTCCTGGCGAGGCGGATGCCTTTATAGGTGATTTTTGAATCGGTGATCCAGGCAGGGTAGTAGGTTTGCGTGTGGAAAGTGTTTTTCATTTTAAAGCCTTCCTGCCCCTGGTTGTCGCTCCACCTGATATAATCTTTAATGCTTACACTGTTTTCAGGAGTACCGTCTGGCGTTTCCGTTGTGGGACGGTGATACGTCATTTCGTAATTACGGAACGTGCGCACATCGTTTTTAACGGCAACAGCGGCCGCGTACCAGGCTTCGCCTTCTGCGGAAATTGGCGCTGCCTTTAATTTCATACCACTCATCTTCGTCCGGTTGTCCGTTTTTGTTTTTATCGTACGCTACCATCACGATGCCAGGCTCACAGCTGCCACCAAAGGGTGCATTAGGGCGTGGGTTGGCGGTTGCGCCAAAGGCGTTGCCGTGAATGCGGAAGTCGCGGCGGCCGGCAATGTTGGCGATGGTGTGATCGAACCCGATCACGACGTAGCCGCCCCATCCACCTAAAGTAATGGTATTAGCGTCTTCGCCTACCAGGTCTTTCGTCACTTTAGCGATCATGGTTTCGCGGGTATCTCCCGCCACATACTTAGGCAGTTCGTTTACAAACTGGCCGGGGGCGGGCAGGTAATCAAATACCTGGGAGATGTAAGGAGATGCGGCCTTTTCGGGCTGGCGCACGGTCACCAGCAGCGTATCTACCAGGTTGCCGGCGTAGACTTTCAGTTTGTAGGTGCCTTTTTCTACGGTGGTGAACAGGGCGAAAGAACTGGAATCCGCTAACCGGTACAGCGTAGATGGCGCCGACACCATTTCCCAACTGATGCCGGTGGTATTCGCAAATTTCGATGAAGCGTTAATCTTCAGGACCGTATTGGTGGTGGCCGACCAGTTGATGTATTGACCGGTGGTGATCTGTATTACTTTTTGAGCAATATTGCCTTTGTTATAGGCCAAGATCACGAGGTGGTAGCTGCCTGGCGTGGCAGGTGCGGCAAAGGCGTATTCCGGGGCGTTGGCTACTCTTTTGCCGTCCAGTGTCCATACGATGGAGTCTACGCGATTTTCAACAGCAGGTTTCAGTTGCAGGACCTCTTTTACCACTACATAATATTCGGCTTCAACACCGGCAATAACAGGTGCGGGTTCCGGCAGTTCGGCGTCCTTTTTCCGCAGGCGGTGACCAATAGAGCTATACAAGTGAGGTAAGCGAGGCGTTTGTATGAAATATTCATTTTATCGGATTGATGATGTTTTAAAAAAGCCGGGCATGTTGACTATAACGCTACTTCCACGTCGTCGATACACACGTAAGCGGGTGTATTAAGGCCGTAGTCGCCGGCGTCGTTACCGGAGATGTTGAACTCAACACGGGTAACCGTTCCTAAAGCAGATAAATCGAAATAAGTCCAGAGGTTAAAGGACCCGCAACTGCGGAGCCGCCAAGGTACCTGGCCAGGTCGATTTCTACGGGGAGACCGCCATTCGTAGGCGTGCTGCCGTTGAAACCATATGCCTGTAAGGTTAAGAAGCCGTTTCCTCCCTGCACGGCGGACAATGGGGTACCGCTGCCGATACTGCCGAAGGAGTTACCATTCATGATCACCCCGTAGGTGTACGAAGAGAGGCATACTTTCATACCGGAGATCTCCCCGCTGCCCGACGTAAAATCAAGTGTTGGGCGGGTGGCATAGGTGTAGTTGTAGTCATCTACGTAACCAAACATGACGGCAAAGTTGCTGCTGCCATCTGCACCGCCGTTTTTAGCGCCGCTGGTGCCGGAATAAACGCTGCATTGGTTCAAGTAGGAGTACCACCAGTCACCGCTGGTGCCCGGAATATTGGCCTTATAGTTCCAGTCAGACACTACAAAACCACCGTCCCAGAATTCAACCGGGGAACTGCCACCGGCGCCTTTGATGGCGAACCGGAGGTTGGTTGGGGTATGTACATAGGGCGCAATCTGGGTGCCGCCCCAGGTAGAATAACAGTTGTCGCCATAGGAGGTGTTGCCGGCCATGTACGTGCTGCTGATTCCTTCAAAGTCGATGGTATACGACGATAACAGTTTGTTGACGGAACTCTTTCCATCTTCGCTGTTCAGTTTTGCTGGCAGTACGTCGCCCTGCTTGGTACAGGCTGTTGCTGCAACAAGAAAGGTGATCGCTACTACCAGGGGTTTACGGAAAAATGTGTTTTTCATGCGTTCATGTTTTGAGTTAAACAAATATTGGGGTTGCCCGGCTTTTAGTTTTTTAAGTGCCTGTCCAGGATGCCGAATACCTGCGTGATCCTGCCTTCTTCCATGTTCCAGTCTTTTACGATACCTACACCGGTATCCAGCTGGAACGGATATACTACTTTCTGGACTTTAATAAAATCGATGCCCGGTAAGTGCACGAACTCACCTTTGGTATTTACGGCCATATCGATATCAATATTCAATTTCTGCTGGAACTGCACCGCGCCGGAAACGTTCCTGCTGATGCGTTTTCCTTTACGCGTGAAAGTGCTTGCCCATCCGTCCATCAGCACCATTTTTTTGGAGGCCGTATCGGGCATGTAGTAACCGGGAAAGAAGCCTTTGGTAGACATGACATTGGCGATGGTCATGGAGCTGGTAAGCACTTTAACATATTGTACCTCGCCCTGCCCCGGGGTTTCCTGGTTATCTGCCCAGTTGAAATAGTTGTAGATCCTTCTGCCATCCGTTTCCAGTCTGCCGGCGCTGTAAGTGACCTGGTAATCCGGTAAGTCTTCGATGCCATAATCCTCGTTTTTGATTTCGTACCATTCATCCGCATCCGGTTTGCCGTTTTTGTTACGGTCATAGGCTACATATACGGCCGGAATATCGAGGCGGGAATAAATAGCGGTCATTTCCAGGTCGGGTTTACCGGCGGCATTTACGACCGTATGATCAAACTTAAAGGTGGCTGATCCGCCCCAGGAACCGAGTACGAGGCCGTTAGCGGCGTTCTCTTTACGTAATTGGGTCGATTTAGCCAGGTAATCATTGTAAGAAAGCGGGAACTCCACACCATATTTCCAGGAATCTGCATAGCCGATTACGGACCAGTTATGGCCTTTACAGGGCGCCGGCAGGTATTCCAGCAGGGTGTAGGCGTTCTTCACATAGGTGGCCGCATTTACCGTGATGGGCCGGGTGATCGTGGTGGTTTGTTTGCCTGCGGCAGCACGCAGTGTCAGCTGGAAAGTGCCGGCTTCGGGGTAAATGAAAGCGAGGTCGCGTTGTTTGCCGATGACCGAATCGCCGAGCGACCATACATAGGTGTAGTCGTCACGATCGGGGCCGGTAATGGTGGGTTTAATATCCAGCACGTTCGACATAGACACTGCCAGCTGATCGGCAAGGGCCAGGGTGATCGGTGATTCCACGAATATTTTGAACGTTTGTTCGGCTGCGCCGCCTTTGTTATTGACTTTAAACGCCACATCGAAATTACCGGCTTCGGTAGCTTCAAATGTATAGTTAAGCTGGCCTGCCGCGGCTTTTTTGCCATTGATCCACCAGGAGTAGCTGTTGCCTTTCGTGTTGGTCACATTGGGCGCCAGTACCAGTTTATCACCGATGTTCAGGGTAACGGTGTCTTCTCCAACACCGGAAATGTCGGGCGCATTGTACAGCTCTTTACGGCAGGAGGAAGCAGCGAAAATAACGCCGGCGAGCAGGGCCAGAAAGATGAATTTTTTCATGTGGTTTGTTTTCGAATCGTCCTATAGTTTGGGTAATAATGCAAAATGTGCGGGTATGTCGCCGGTACGGACGCTCCATTTCTTTTTTCCTTCTTTGGAAAAGCAGTACAACATGCCGGGTGACACGTAGTTGCCTGCGTCGGTCACATAAATATCCTTCGTCACGGGGTGTACCATAATTCCATATGGGATCTCGATCTCTTTGTCGGTTCCGTCGGTAATAAAGGCGCGGGTCACGATCTCACGTGTGCGGGTGTTCACAATGCCATAGCTGATTACATTGGAGTAGGTGATGTAACTCCATTCGGTGCTGTATACGTAAAGCGAGTCGCCATCGAGGTAATAATTGCTGACGGCGATGGGCAGGGTGTCCGTTACCGCCTGCAGGTCTTTATCGATGAAGTAAAGCCGGGAGGGAAGTTGTTTATAATCCCCCTGGAGGTTACCCAAAGATCACCGCGTTTATCTGCCTTTACATGGTGCAGGTTATAGGCCACGTCGATCCGTTTGTTCTCTTTAAAAGTGGCGAGGCTGATGACCGAAACGGTACGCTCGTATTTTTCGGTGTTGCCGGCGCCCATGTAGCCGCCGGAGTTGGCTACATAGATGTTGCCGTTCGATATGTCAAGATTGTCGGGTTGATAGCCTACTATGCATTTATCTGTAATGGCCAGCGTGGCGGTGTCCACTTTCGCGACATATCCTTTCTGCGCATAATTTGGGTTGATTTCAATAGGCCCCGCGTAAGACGTGATGTACGCAAATCCTTTATCGAACTTAATATACCGGCAGTTGGGAATTTCGACCTGGCCGATTCTTTTCGCCGTTCTTGCATCCATTACTTCTACCTTATTCGATGCATTAATCACGGCATAAAGCCTGCTGCCGTAGATGGCGATATCGTTGCCCACGTCGCCCAGCTCTTTGGGGACGGTGGGGTTGTAGGCCGCGTAGATGTTCCGTTTGTATTCGCCTTTGGTATAGTCGAAATAGTCAAGGGTGCTTTTATTGCTGCCCATATTGCCTTCGTTCAGCAGGTAAAAGCCGGCGTAACCGTTTTGTGCGGCTGAGTCCAGCGAAGTATCTTCATTGATGAATACCGCCACATCTTTCCGGCAGGAGAACAATAGCAGCACTAAAAAGCCTGTCAGGTACTTTCTCATAATTCAATGGATAAAATGAGTTTATAATTTCGCTTGGGCATCGGGTAGTTTAGCACCACTTCGTAATCCTGGTCCAGTACATTATTCACTTCTCCCGATATTTTAAAGCGGCATTTTTTAAGTTGAATTTCTTTGGAGGCCGACAAGTCGGTGGTATACCATGGCTGCTCATAGTTTTCGGGGATGTTAGCGGAGTTATGATACCGCTCGCCGACATATATGAAGCTGTAGTTCAGCCGCCAGGATTTATACAGGATGCCCGAGATGATAGAACCGCTATGCCAGGGGATATACGGTATCTGTCCGCCGTAGGTAATCTTTTGCAGCTCCGGGTTTTTACGTGTTGTAAAGTCCTGCGCGAGCTGGTAAGTGTAAGCGGCGCGGAGATTCACGATCACATCGGCGGGCAGCACAAAGGAATGATCGGTCACTACATCCATACCTTTGATCTCCACGGTGCCGATGTTCATCATCATCCAGCGGTACATGCCGCTGCCTTTGGGTACGGCGACGATTTTATTCGTCACCTGGTTGAAGTAAAAATCAGATTGCAGTTGCCACTCGCGCCAGATGCCTTTGGGATGTGCTTTTTATACTGGAAACCTACGTTGTATTGGTGCGTGTATTCCGGTTGCAGGCTGATGTTCCCGATATCCGTGTAATACAGGTCGTTAAAGGTGGGCATCCGGAAGATGTTCTTATAAAAAGCCCGCAGGTTGAAGTCCGCTTTAGGCAACGGTTTGTAAGAGAAAAAGAATGCCGGCGTCAGTTCATTTTTGCTGGCGCCGCCACCGCTGAATCTCCGGCAGCGGTGTTGCCCCTGGCCACCCGTTCTTTGATAAAAGTGCCCAGCACACTGGCCTGCATTTTTATGGCGCCAAAGTCTGCCGCGCCCGCCAATGCCACCAGTGACGTGAAGCGCTCAGGAAACACAAAGCCGTCGAGGTTGGAACTAAGCGTATTGTATTGGAAGTCGGTAGACAGGTTAATGTCGATCTTTTTAGTAATGCTGTATTTGTTCGCTACAGATCCGTACCATTCCTGCTGATGGAAGTTATTATCGATGTACATCAGCGTGGTGTCCGGGTTCAGGTAACGCATGTAATCGTTGGCGTACTTGGCGTTTACCTGCAGATCGTAGCCTGTCAGGATATTTTTCTGGAAAGATCCCTGCACAAAGAAGTTGCGGTCCCACTGGCGTTGCGAGCGTTTCCATACGTTGTTCACGATGGCGCCGGGGATGCCTCTTTCTGAATCATAGAAGTATGCTTTCGCGTTCCATACACCACGATCGATGTTGCCGTATAGGCCGCCCTCAAGTCGCAGTCCGCTGATGTCGCCGTTCTTGCGGATGGCGGTTGTGTCCCAGGCAGTGTTGCCGGATTCATGAAATACGCGCTTGTAACGGAACGGGTAACGGCCCGAAGACTTTACATATTCACTGCTGAAGGAAGCGTTGATATTCTTGGTGAGCTTTTGCTCGAACAGGAGAGAAGGGTTGATCAGATCGAACGAACCGGTTTTAAAGACGCCTTTGAAGTGGGTGGTTTTTAAAGAGTCGAATACCGGTTTGCGGCTGCGCAGATAAATCGTGCCGGAGGAGCCGTAATCCCTGGCGGGCTGGAAGATCTCACTCTTCTGCCCGTTATAGACGGAGATAGATTCGATATTATCCATCGAAAACTTACCAAGGTCTATTTGTCCGTTTTGTGCGTTGCCGAGCTGGATGCCGTCGTAGAATACGCCCATGTGGTTGGTACCCATACTGCGCATGTCCACGGTTTTAAGGCCGCCGATGCCGCCGTAATCCTTTACCTGTACGCCCGCGAAATAACGGATAGCATCGGCTACTGAAAAGCTGTTCAAACTTTTCAGGTTGTCGCCGGACAGCTTCTGCGAAGGGATCACTTCTTTATAAACGGATTTAAAAATAGTTACACCGCGAAGCGTCTTCACGTTACTGACCGTATCCTGTGCGTGCAGGTGATGGGCAATAAAAGTTAAAAACGTTACCAGTAACGCCTTTAATGGGTTGGACATAAACATCAATAGTTGAATTCCTCGGATAGCTGACGGGAAGTCTTTACCAAAAACAAATAAATCCTGAAATGAATCAGTGTAAGTCTATTCAAAGCCTTATTCCCGAAAGCTTTAAAACTATCTGCATTGGCAGGTCTCCTGGCTTGTTCTCGCTTTTAGCTGCCTTCCCATCCCTTGTTTCGTCGGGACAGTGGCAATTAGATTGCTAAAGCGTTGTATAGAACTTACAGTAGCGGGTCTGCTCAGGATTTGCACCTGATTCCCTATTATTCCTAACACGATTGAACATGGTGTTAGGAACCAATTGCGGGGCGAAAGTACAATAAATATTTAAGGTCCGTGCATAAAAAAGCAGCTGCACCATATAGCGGTGCAGCTGCTCTTTATAAATATATTATGATCAGGCTTTCGTCAGTTCATGTCTTTCCTTCATCACTTCCGCCAATATCTCAAAAGACCGTAGCCTGAACTGATGATCGTACGCGTTTGTCACCACCATCAATTCATCCACACCCGTATCTTCGAGGAACTTGTCAAGACTGTCCGCTACCTGCTCCTTAGTGCCCACGAAACAATACCTTAACAGGTCCCGGAACATCGGGTCCTGCAGCACGCGGCGCAGCTCTGGTGTTAATTCGGCGGGGGGCTGCAATGGCTCGCTTTTGCCAGTGAATACGCCCAGCATCATCTTTACCAGTGAGGTGAAGTTGTGCTGCGCCTCTTCCTCCGTATCGGCGGCGATCACGTTCACGCCGGCGATGATGTATGGTTTGTCCAGTGCGGCCGACGGACGGAACTCTCTGCGGTAGGTATCGATGGCCTGCAGGAACATGCCGGTGGCGAAGTGGCTGGCAAAGGCATAGGGGAGGCCCATCTTTGCCGCCAGGTGTGCACTGTCCAGGCTGGAGCCTAAAATGTACAGCGGTACGTTGGTGCCTTCGGACAGCACGGACCGTACCTGCGACGCGCTGTTATCCTTTGAAAAGTATTGTTGTATCTGTTCAATCTCCCCGGGGAAATTGTGTACGGCTTTCATCCGGTCGCTGCGGATGGCGTGCGCGGTTACCTGGTCGGTGCCGGGCGCCCTGCCTAGTCCCAGGTCTATCCGGTTGGGGAACAGCCGGCCGAGTGTGCCGAATTGCTCCGACACGATCAGCGGGGAGTGATTGGGCAGCATCACGCCGCCGGAGCCTACCCGGATGCTTTTCGTATTGCCGGCGATGTGGCCGATGAGTACCGGCGTAGCCACGCTGGCGATGTGCACGAAGTTATGGTGCTCCGCCAGCCAGAAGCGGCGGTAGCCCAGTTGCTCCGCTTTTTGCGCGAGGTCTACGCTATGTTTAAGCGTTTCCTCGATGGTAACGCCTTGTGGTATCGTCGCCAGTTCGAGGAGTGACCAGGCGACGTTCTTTTTCGTTGTTTCCATTAGTGCTCTTCTTTTTTAACGCCAGTGCGTTCATACAATATCTTAATCCACTGGGCGCCGGTCCGTCCGGGAACACGTGCCCCAGGTGGGCATCGCAGGTGTTACAGAGGGCTTCTATCCGCACCATGCCGTAGCTTTCGTCTTTATGATAAGCCACTGCATTTTCGGTGATAGGCTGCGTGAAGGAAGGCCAGCCGGTGCCGCTTTCATATTTCTCGCTGCCGTCGAACAGCAAGGTGCCGCAACAAACGCAGGCATATTTTCCCGGTTCGAAACGGGAGCACATATCGGAGCTGTGCGCCCTTTCCGTGCCATGCAAACGTGTTATTTTGAATTGGTCGGGCGTCAGCACTTGCTGCCACTCGTCCGCTGTTTTTACCACCTTTTTATCAGGTTTCGGATTGCCTTTGCTGGCAAACCCTACAACATCCGTCCATTTTAACATGATAAACTATTTTGTGTGATCACTATATACTGAAATGATTGTTTCAAAACGAGTCAAATTTTTTTACTTCGATAGTTGATGGATAAAATACTGTGCCATATTCCGGATCTTATCCGCATCCTTATGAACGATATAAGATTCGTACCATCCGGTGAGCATGCTCATGAGGTAGTCGGCCAGCAACTCCGGGTTTTCGGTATCCGATATTTCTTTCTGGCGGATGGCGCTGTTGATCAATAAGCACAAAAAGCGGTAGGTATTTTCGCCATCCAGCTTGAGTATTTCTTTGATCCTTACATCTTTATTAGCAACCTCGAACGCCGTTTTTACCGCCATGCAGCTGTTGGCCTTACTGGTGATGAGTGTTACGGCATCGTTTATATACTGAATTAATATCTGGAGGGGAGAAGCATTGCTTTTAATACGCCGCTGGAGGTCTTTATTCCGGAGTTCCGTATAATGCCGGATGCACCGTACAAATAGCTCCTGTTTGTCGCCGATCGTGTTGTACAGGCTGCTGCTATTGATTTTCATGGCATCGGTGAGGTCGCGCAACGAGGTGCCGTTGTAACCCTTCTCCCAGAATACTTCCATGGCATATTGAATAGCCTGCTCTTCGTTAAATGCGACGTTCCGCGGCATAGTGATCTGCGTTAAAATGCAAATATACGCATTTTGAAACAAATGATTCAGAATGTGCTTAAATGAGTGCAGCCGCCCCTGGTGGGAGGCGGCTGCTGGTTTTCTGTTTGCTGGTTTTACTGTTTGATCAACTTCACGGTTTGCTGTGCCCCGCCCTGGGTTACGACCACGATATACAGCCCGGCTTTGTAAGCCCTGCCGATCTCGATATTCGAACTGGTCGGTTCCGCTCTCCTGGTTTCCACGAGGTTGCCGGTGATGTCATACACGTTAATGTAGATGGCGCCCTTCGCAGGATCGGCCTTCACGATGGCGTTGGTATGATTAACCGTTGGATTGGGCGCCAGTGTTACGCTCAGTTGTCCGCTGACAGCAGTTTGCTCTGGAATTACGGACAATGTTGCCAGCAGTAACGGAAGTTTGCTGTTCACACTTACATTGCCGCCGGCGAGTGCCTGTTCTACATTCAGGATGGCGTACCAGTTGCTCGCAAACCATAAGCTCCCGTACCTGTTCCGTACCGATAGCGCAATGGCGTCGCCGCTTGTACCGCGATCGCTCATTTCCACGAACATAATGGCGTTATCCTCTACCAATACCGGGGCCGCCGGGTTGGTGATGTCATGGATGCTCGCCTTGCCGGTAAAGAGCGATTTCGCCGGTATCGGGCCAAAGGCCGGGGTGGCCGTTAACAGGGTAGGCGTGTTGCCTTTCACCTGGTACACGCGTAATCCGTTCGCTTCCGTTTTGCGGATAATCGTATTAAAGCTGCCTTCGAGGCTTCTGCTGCGGGTGTTGTATTTCACATGGAAGCCAAAGTTGTTGGTGCTGCCTGCATCGCCGGCTTTGGTGCCCGCAGCACGGTTCAGAACAAGGTAACCGCCGCCGCTCACGAGGCCATTCACGGACTGCGCTACGGTAACGATCGTGTTTTCTTCCGATGCGTTACGCTGGTAGTAACCGCCTGCTATCATTCCAATCGTGAATTCTTTCGCACTTGCTGCGCCCAGGTTCACCGGCCAGTTGTAGGTCGCGGTACCCGCTGGTGTAACCGGCACGGTAGCGATCGCAGTGTTGGTCGTACGGTCAATAAAGGTAACGGTGGCATTTGCTATATCACCGCCCGGTGTAAAGTCGCGGACGGTTGCGCTTAAGGTAACGGTACCTGTGCTGGCGAACGTGCTGCCCGTATAGTGTATTCTTGCATCTTCAGGCAGAATAGTGAACGCGGTACTGTCGGCAGCGGTAAGGAACAATGCATCGCCGTCGAATACCGGCTTCAGGATATAAGCACCCGGCGCCTGGTTAATCGCAAGGCTTGCCGCCGCTTTGCCGCTGGCATCCGTCATCGCAGGAACGGCCTGGTTGCCCAGGTCGAAATGAATGGTTTTGCCGGGTAGTACGGTGCCGGTTTCTTTATCGGTAAGTATTGCAGCCAGCGCCTGCTGATGGGAATATTGTCCGGTGCTGTCGCCGCTGTACCTGATCGTTGCGGTCCGTTTATTCACGGTAACCGGGGCTTTCGCGATCGCGGTATTGCCCGTGGCATCTGTCACCGTTAGGGTAACGGTATCTACATTAGCCATTGTGAACTGCGACGGAGTAACGGCCAGTGTAAATTGTCCGCTGTTGTCGGATGAACCATCGTTTACTTGTTCTGCGGTAATGGACGCGGTGCCGTCCAGCCCCAGCGTAACCGTTACGTCTTTTGCTTTAGCCACAGGTGGTTCTATATCTTTCACCGCGCCGGATTGGCCTACTACAAAGCTGCCGAAGGCGGTATGCCCTGCCGCGGTGGCGTAGTATGGACTGGCCAGCGTACCTGCTCCCGAAATGGTAGCGGAGGATTCTGTCCAGCTGTTATTGTCGTAGCGCCCCTGTACCAGTGTACCCGCCATACTGAAGTTAGTGGCCTGACTAACAGGCAACCAGCCGAATGCGGCGGTAAGATTGGTGACGCCTGCTGTTGCCGGCGTAATGCTGTATTGTCTGTTCACGATCCTGCTGCTGTCTGTCACCGGTAAGTCAACGGCTGCTTTTACCCCTACGCCAATCACATCGGCGGTGCCCGCATTGGTTAATCTAACCGGGCTATACACGTTCCCCGCGCCCACCTGGTACGTTACCGTACTGTTGGCGACCCTTGTTTTCAATTGGCCACTTCCTTCAATATTGAAGAAAACGGGTTGTGCAAAGTTGCTGTTGGTCGCCACGATATTGGTCGCGGTATTGCTGGAGCCGATCGTTCTCATCCCCGCATCCGCAATACCCTGGTCGCCGATGTTGAGCACTACTTTACCCACGGTGGGGGTAGCGGCTGACGTGATAAAACGAATGGCATTGCCCATCAACCACCTGCCATTTACATTAATGGTAGTGGTATTCGCCAGCGTGGCATGGCCTACTACACAGGAAGTGCCGGTAGCACGCATGTCCAGCGTACCGTTGATGTTAAAGGTATAATTGCCGTATTCACCGATCGTGTTGGTGGTTGGACTGCTGCCTGCCTGCAAGTAGCCGGAGCTGCCCATCGTCACGGTTTTGCCTTCATTGATCGTGATCGTGATGTTATCATCATTCTGCGAATCGGCGGTCCAGGGCAGGGTAGTGGCGGTGGAATAATTGGCGCGCAGGTAACTGGCGAGGTTCAGGTTGGCATCTATTACTACTTCTACTGTTTTCGCCTGCCCGTTAACGGTAAAGGTATTCAGGTAGAAGGTGTTGGTGCCGGTCAGGTAAATGTTGCCATTCGCGCGGTATCCTTCGAAGTTGACGCGGTTGGCCGAAGTAGCGCTGGAGCCCACGGTACCGAAGTTGTTGATGCTGCTGATCACGCGGAGGTTCCCGGCGGCGGGTGTGCCGCTGCCGCCATCGCTCGTACCGGAAATCAAGGCGCCGCTGCTTTCTATCACCAGGTTGTTTACCGCAGTCGTTGCGTTCAGCGATACGGTATGGCCTGTTCTGATCGTCACCGTTGGTGCGGCGCCGGATGGTGGTGTCGCCGTGCTGTTCCAGTTAGTGCCATCGTAGGTTTCCCAAATGGCGGTGGCCACGGAGGAGGTGCCCCAGTTGCCACTGGCAGCCGAACGATAGTCGCCCGCTACTGTTTTAGGAATGTTGGCGGTACGGAAACTCCAGGCGGTGCCGGTGGTGGCGCCATTGCTGTTCTTCGCATCGATGCGCCAGTAGTAGGTTGTATTGGGCTCCAGGTCAGCCGGTGTAAAAGTGGCGTTAGCCGCGGGGACATCGGCGAGTTTTACCAGGTTGTTGCTATCGGTGCCGAGGTATACTTCATAGGTATCGGCATAGTTGCCATTCCAGCTGAAGGCGAGTGTGCTATTCAGCATAACATTGCCTGCACCATTTAACGGCGATGGGGTGTTTGTTGCCGAAGGGAGGGTGCCTGCGGCGGGTGTGGTCACAGAGGCCACCGCACTGTACGCCGATTCGCTGAGGGCGCTACAGGCTTTAATTCGGTAGTAGTATTTTACGCCGGCCTGCAGCCCCCATCGTTAAACGAAGTGGCATTGGCGGCCGGGTGGGCAATGTCAGTAAAAGTGACATTATCAATACTTCTTTCAAGGATGAAATAATCTTCGTTACCGGAGTTATCTGCCCAACTGCAACTAATCATGCTGGGTGTGCCCGCAGGCGCTACCGGTGCATGTAAGCTGAGGTTCGAAGGCGCTTCTACAAAGTTGGGGCTTTGCACCGCCAGCTCGCCGAGGGCAGGTTTAAACACCCACAATAATCCGGGGCCGGGTACGGCAGGATCAAACTGTGTGATCGTGCCCTGTACCGCACCGGTAACATTGAATATTTTGAATTTGTCGCCCGAAGCGGGTGTGCCTGTGACATTGAGTTTCAGCGTGCCGCCATAGGTCGCGTCTTTCGCAATGTTCACCACATCCGAGGTGTTATTTGTTTTGTCGATATCGATGCTTGTGATCGCCGTCGCCTCCAGCGTAAGGTTATCTTTCAGGGTGAAAGTACCGATGGAGCTGTCGCCCGGTTCCAGTATGCCGGCTACCGCCACCGCGGCGGCCACGGATCCTTTACCTGCGAGTATCGCGCCTTCCTGTACAGTGATTTTACCGATGCCGGTGTTGTTGCCGTTGAAGATCATTTTTCCCTCTTCAATGGTCGTAGGACCTGCGTAGGAGTTGTTGGCATTCAGCCGCCATAATCCCGCGCCTGTTTTGATGATCGTTGTGGTGCCGCTGCCTTCGGAAGCATAGCCATAAAGGTGGTTGTTGATGATGCCATTAAAGGTTTCATCGGTGCCGGCGCCGCCTACAATATAAGTGGTAATACCATTGCCGAAGCTCGGCGTTTTTGTGCCGCCGCAGGAGAGGAAAGTGCCTGCATTACCGGATAAGCCGCCGATCGCAAACACCTGTTCATTACTGTAAGCCGCAATTTTAGTATTGCCGGTGGTAACGACCCGGTTGTTCGGGAAGCCGGTATTGTTATCGAGGGCCAGTAGGCTGTAAGCTTCTTCTGTATTGATGCCATAGGCCACTAGCGTACCGGTAAAATCGCTCCAGTCGCCCTGGATAATTTCACGCAGGTAAGGAATGGTGTAGTTCAGTGTACCACCGCCGTGTACCGTCATCGACAGGTTGGCCAGCCGGTAAGGTTCAAAACCGTTGACGGTGCTGTCGTCCACATACAATTGCAGCGGGTAGTTTTCATACACGCTGTTGCTGCCGTTCGCGGTGCGGTAGATGCCGTTATGCAAACGAAGGATATTGGAAGTGCCAATGCCCCGGTTATTGTCGATGATATTGCCTTCAAGCGTAGCGCTGCTGAGTGGATTCACTTCCGGATACCGCCCGTCACCACGGTTTCGCCGGCATAAGGGTTGGCCATCTTCAGAATCAGTTTTCCCGGTCCCGCTTTAATAAGGCCGCCATCGCCTGACAGGATGCCGTTAAACGTTACGGTACTGGCTGGATTGCTGACATTGAACCCGGTGCTGTTGTCGATTACGGCGTGCCTGTCGGTAGCTACGCTTGGGCCGGTATACAACCAGCTGCCGCCTTTCCACACCCAGTTAAAGCCGTAATTCGCCGATGCGCCGATAGCGCTTGCGGCGCCACCGTTTGCGAGGGTATTAAGTTCGATGGCGCCGCTATGTAGTACGGTAGCACCGGTGTAGGTGTTCTTCGTCAGCAGTGACAGTACGCCGCTGCCCGACTTGTTCACCGACTTTGTGCCGGTGATGTAACCCTCGCCGGAGAAACTGTAATCGGCATCGCTGTTCACCAACACATCACCCGCAGCCACGGGTGCCGCCACGTGAATGGTGCTGCCTGCGCCGTTAAAGGCCACACTGCTGCTGTCTGTAAACGACAGCGGGGTATTGGCACTATCGCGCCAGTTCTTCGTCGTAAGGTCCCATTCCTGGCTGACGGCGCCCGTCCAGGTTAAGGCAGCCGCAAATGTAGCCGGGTTTAATACCGGTACTTCCACCGGTTTCGCTTTGGCGATAAATTCATTGGAGTAACCCGATGCGCCGGCCGCATTAAATGCTTTCACGCGGAAGGTATCGGTTTCTTCCGGTTGCAGGCCGGTAACGGCGAAGTAGTTTTCGTTGATGCCCGTAGTGCCGGTTTGCTGCCATACACCATTCACCATACGTTCTACCACGTATCCCTGCTCCTGCTCCGTATAATCGAGCCAGGAAATGTACACGGTGTTTTGCGTGGCGGAGTCCTGTTTCAGTTTCATTGGCGCGCGCAGGTAAGGCTGCGAGTTATCAATCGTAATGCTGTTGACGTAACGTTCAATATTTGTATAACCGGAGCTACTGATCACCATGGCATCGTCCACTGCAGGATTAGTGCCGTTGGCTCTTTCCCATGCATCCGGCATACCATCGTTGTCAGTGTCGATGCGGGTGTTGCCGGTCCAGAGACTCCGTGTTGGGTGCGCCAAAGGGAAGGATGTTTTCATTGGCAATGAATTCTCCTTTTTTGCCAAAAGACTTTACTTCATTTACCACATAGTAATCGGCGTAATCGCGGTAAGGCAAACTGGCGCCTACCACCGGCAGCAGGATGTTTACTAATTCGTTTGCGGGCGCCGTAGGCAGGACGGGATAGGGATAAGGACTGCTCTGAAAGTCAGGTGGCCCTACATATTCGTTGGGTGGAATAACATACGGATTAAACACACCATCGCGGTTGTTGTCATGGATGTTTCCGGATGCATAAATATGATAATTCATGTTACCGAGATTGAAAGGCGCTACACCTTTCGCCGGCCCCTGTATAAAAACATTGTTGACCGCATTGGCGTAAGAGTGGCCTTCCGATTCACCCCCATGATGTATGCCCCGTCTTTCCAGTTGTAAACGATATTGTTCACATACTGGTTGATGCCTTTGATCTTGTTATTGCGGGTGCTGTTGTCTGCATACAGGTTCCGGTACAGCGTCACACTATCTACCTGCATTAAACCGCCGGCAGAGTGGGTGAGCAGTCCCTGCGACATAATACTGTTCTGTATCGTAATGTTTTTAGCTGTGGCCGCGTTGATGGAAAATGTTTCGTCCCTGCCCCAGGATATGGAACAATGGTCGAAGATGATGTTTTGCCCATCGGCCAGACCATTGGCGTCTTTGCCGGCGTCGCCGACGATACCCATGCGGATGCGCATGTACCGGCAAATGGTGTTATCGGCCCCGGAGAAGCTCCAGCCATTGCCGTATACCGTAATGCCTTCACCGGGTGCTGTTTGTCCCGCAATATAAATATTACGCGCTACCACGATACGGGAGGTGATCCGGATGACCCCGGCCACATCGAATACCACGATCCTGTTCGGCGCGCTCTCACCGCGTCGCGCAGCGAGCCGGCACCGGCGTCGTTCAGGTTGGTCACGTGGTACACCGTACCGGTTCGTCCGCCGGTGGCAAACCTGCCAAAACCTTCGGCACCGGGGAAAGCCAGTGTTTGGGCTTTGAGCGGTATGGCGGATAGCGTAGCAAAGACGAGTGTTAATAGCGGCAGGTATCGCTGCCTGAATTTGTACAATTTTTCCATGGAATTAAATAATAACGTGATGATTTTTAATCGTGCAGGGCAATGCTCTTCCTGGTCCCGTTCCGGGTGTGTCCGGGACGGGGCGTTTTTATAACGTGTTATAGATTTGGTAGCTTAATTTAGGAAGATGCGGGCGGAATACTGTCATGTACCATCCTGCTGATATGCAGTACAGTATTGGGTTTTGGAGCATTATCGATTAAGCGGAAGCGGTTTCCGGAGGCGATCGCTGTCGAACCATCCGGCCGGTAGCTTAACGTCCCGGTTTTTCCACCGGTATCCGGATCTTACTGGCGCCAAGCCATTGTATCAATAGCGGTTCTTTTGCATCCGCCATGGTCTCCGTAGCGACGGGTTTACCTGTGCCGTAATTAATCTCTGCGTGTTGACCTTTTACAACGTCTACCGCTATGACCAGCCGGCTGCCCTTTTGGATGTATTTGCTGGTAAAGAAGCCTGTTACCGGTATCGTCTGCGGCACACCAGGTTGCAGTAACATGCGCTGGCTACGGTCCTTCGCGTAACTGCCCCGCTGCATGGCGCCGGCGAGCGGGAAGAATTTGCCGTCGGGTTGTTGCTGGTACAGTGATATGGCTACATCCACATCTTTTTTATTGATGATGACGGACAGTTGTGCTGTAAAAGCGCCGGTGATGTTAAAGTCTTCCGTGGTGGGCGCGGATAAATAGTATATGCCGGTGGTCCAGGTAAGGGAGTCGGAGATCATGCTATAAGCCGATGACGTATCGGCTTTCGGTTGTTCCCGCCGCGAGAAAGAGACTTGCTGCGAAGCGGCATTGTTTTGTGGGGTCGTTGCCAGTTCCCGGAAGCGGCCTTTCTTTTTGCCCGAAAGGAAGAATGTAAGCGTGTCATTACTGGTAGTCGATAAACTAGGACGATGTTGCCAGGTATTTTTGCCCATCAGCTGGTAATTGATCTTATCTTTTAGTATAGTGGGGCGGGCCTTGTCTTTCAGGGTATAATCGAACCAATCGAACACGAGCTGGTTGATATCGATTTTAGCTGCTTCGTCTATTTTGTACCCAGCAATCTGCGGCGAAGGCGTGCCCTGCGCGCCGGTATGGTCGTAGGGGCCGATCAGTAAATAATGATTGGCATCCGGGAGCCATTTGTAATGTTCTTTTACATAGTACAAACTGCACGGTTGTTCGCCATCAAAATAGCCTGCAATCGTTAATACAGGGATATTGATTTTTGCGAATTCCTGCCCGTAGGGGATCATACTTTGCCAGTAGGCGTCGTAGGAGGGATGTTGCACCCACCGCTGGAATACCTTGCCGGGCCGGCCATCGATGCTGTCGAGTTTTTCGAAGGCTGTGCCGGAGCTGTACCATTTGCCGAATACACTGTTCCAGTAAGCAGTGTTAAAAAAGTCGGGCCAGTCGGTTAAACGGTTGTTGGTGACGTTGCGCAGCCAGCGCAGCATGTAGGTGGAGTAAACACCGTTGTACAGGGGGAAGTCGATCCCCGGAGCGGCGGCAACCTGCGGTACGATTGTTTTAAGTACCGGGTGCATATATTTCGCCGCAGCCCATTGCGTGAAGCCTACGTAGCTGCCGCCGTACATGCCCACTTTGCCGTTGCACCAGGATTGTTTGCTGAGCCAGTCGAGCGCATCGTAAATGTCCTTTGCGTCGTGTTCCCAGGGCTCTATATCGGCCGAGCTTACGTACTTGCCGCGGGTGTTCAACATCATGGCAGCATAACCGTTCGCCACGATCTCCTTTAGTT
The DNA here is from genome assembly GCF_023156195.1 of Chitinophaga sedimenti. Taxonomy (GTDB): domain Bacteria; phylum Bacteroidota; class Bacteroidia; order Chitinophagales; family Chitinophagaceae; genus Chitinophaga; species Chitinophaga sedimenti. Next base: position 2,163,551 of record NZ_JAKUKA010000001.1, on the reverse strand, counting down.
GTTGCACCTGGTCCGTGGAGGCATAAATATTGGCTTTCAGGATCACCGGACGGGGCGCAGTATCCTCTTTACTCCGGACAATCACCGCCGCCAGTTTTTCCCCATCGCGCATGGTGATCATCACACTGTCCAGGATAATGAAGTTATTGTTATCCAGCATGCGCAGCAGGTTTTTGCCGGCAGCCAGGAAGGGTTTGTACACGACTTGTTTAGTATAAGCCTCGCAAAAGCTGATGGCCATGGCCAGGGGTACGGAATCGCTCTTCAGCGCACAAATCTTTTCCTGTTCATTTTTCCATTCTTTTTCCAGGTCGGCCACCGTTTGCTGGTAAGGGGCTGTGGCCAGTTGCAGTGCCTCGCCTGTAAAGTTAGCCATCACAATCGGAAACGACCAGTTAAACAAGGCAAGGTCTGACCGGCTATCGCCATCTGCCTGCATGATTTTGATATGGTTGTAGATCTCGAAGATGTTCAGGTAACCGGCGGCATCGTCTGTACGCAGTCCTTTTTCCTTTGCGAAGTTTGCACGCAGCTGCTCGAGACTTTCGAGACTTTCGTTATACTGTCCGGCCAGTGCGCGCAGGCTGGTGCGTGCGGGATGGTCGCCGATTTGTCCGAGCAGTTGTTTTGCCGGGGCTTTTATCGCCGCGGAGTCGTTGGTGTTTTTACAGGGCAGGTATACGCGTTGGGCGATGGTCGGGATCGTGGTGAAAGAGAGGAGGCATAGCAGGAGGAAGCGTATCATGGGTTATCCGTGGAATTGTTTCGGGGGCAATATCCGTAAAAAGGTTGGTTGGTGCAAGTGGGGTTGTGGGCGTCAGCACATAATGACGCCCGCCGATTGCTATATCCTAATGCGAAACCGCCTTTAACCCAACAATAGATCCGATCAACGTAAACAGGAACAATAACCTCAGAAACGTTGCCGGCTCCTTAAAAACCAGTATGCCCAGCAGCGCCGTGCCAACCGCGCCAATGCCTGTCCATACCGCGTAAGCAGTGCCTATTGGGAGCGTTTGCGTGGCTTTCATGAGCAGCAGCATGCTAACGGTAAGGGCGATTAAAAAGCCGCCATACCAGCCGTACATTGCTGTGCCTGTGGTAACTTTCGCTTTACCCAAACAGAAAGCGAATGCTACTTCGAATAAGCCCGCCACCATTAAAATAATCCAATTCATAGCTAACCTTAATTTTACACAAAGGTCGGCTTTCGGACGCGGATAGAATTTAACAATTGATAAAAAAGCAGTTAGCGGATGTCGGCGCGGATACGGCTGAGGCTTACCTGCGTAATGCCCAGGTAGGAAGCAATGTGGCCCAGTTGAACGCGCTGGAGCAGGTTGGGGTGATCTTTGAGAAGGTCGAGGTAACGTTCGCGGGCGGTTTTGAACTGTCGCGAGATGAGGCGTTCTTCTACTTTGATGAGTTCCTGTTCTACGAACTTCCGGCCCCAGTTGGCGATATCGATGTTTACTTCGAAGAGTGCCCTCAGGTCGGCAAGGTCTAATTTGTAGAGGTCACTGTCTTCGAGCAGCTGTACGTCTTCATACCCTTTTTTATTATCAACGTAACTCCTCATGGAAATAACCCCCTGGCCCTCGTCGCCGAACCAGAAGGTAATCTCGTTACCCGCGCTGTTTGCGTAAGCACGGGCTATTCCTTTTTCAGGAAATAGATGTGCTTTTCTATCCGGTTCGCTTTGATCAGTACCTGGCCCTTTGGAAAACTGACTTCTGTAATGCAGTTTTTGAGCGCAAGCCTGGAGGGATCGGGCATGCAAAAGATGTTATCAAGAATCTGGTCAATTTCCATTAAAAGTGTCACTATATTACATGAAGGTACATTTTTATCAAGTAAAATGTTTTTTGTAAGTCCGGCCCGCTTAAGATACGCGCAATAAGACCTACCTTACATTTGTGTAGCTGTCAACCGTTTTCCGAACACTCCAATTCTGCACATCCCGATGCGTAAAATTTTAATCTGGATGATAATCATGACATCCTTGAATCGCTGTCCATCGCGCTGCTGCGCAGGGGGCTGGAAGTTATCATGCTGGCGGAGCCGTATATGTTAAATCAATACCTCCTCAAACACAACCCCGACCTTTTATTGATGGATATCGCGCTGGGGTGCTACGACGGCCGCGACCTCTGCAGGCAGATAAAGGTTAACATTGACCGATGCAGAATTCCGGTGATCCTGTTTACGGCGCAATGTTATTCGTTGCGCTCCATAGATGAATGTTACGCCGATGCCGTGCTTCAGAAGCCTTTTCCCCTGCAACAGTTATATTACACGATCGATAAGCTGCTGCCCGCGCACACATGATAGCGGTAAAAGGTTTCTTCATATGCAAAAAAATGACGAGTTTTATCCCTTCGCCCGTGGAAGGAGTGCAGGGATCGTCGTGATGCGGAGAACGCCTTTACTAAGAATCTTATGGAGAACTATACTATTATCCTTGTGCTGCTGGGACTGATGATCGTGATCAGCGCTATCGCCGAAAATATGAAGATTTCCGTGCCGATCGTGCTGATCCTGGCCGGTATCGGTATCGGTTTTGTTCCGGGATGCCCGCCATGGAAATCGATTCGGAAATCATTTTCCTGCTGTTCCTGCCGCCGCTGCTCTATGATGCATCGTTTAAGATACCCCTGCAGGAGTTTAGAGCGAACCTGGGCACCATTTCGTCGCTGGCAATTACACTGGTGTTTGTGACTACGGCCGGATTGGCGACCATTGCCTACTATCTCATTCCCGCGATGACATGGCCGCTGGCTTTTGTACTGGGTGCGATACTCGCTCCTACTGACGCCGTGGCGGCGCTGGGCATTACCAAGGGCTTAAAACTGTCGTCACTTACGACCACGATTCTGGAGGGAGAAAGCCTGATCAATGACGCTTCGGCGCTGGTAGCCTACCGTTTCGCTATCCTGTCGGTAACGGGTACGGCGTTCGTGTGGTGGAATGCGCCGCTTACGTTCGTCATCCTGCTGGCCGGCGGATTTGCTATCGGGTTTATGATCGCGAAGATGTTAGGTATACTGCTGCGGACGTTCCGCGACAATGCGGTAGCGGTACTCAGCCTTTTGGTACTCGCGCCTTTCGTGACCTACCTCGTGGCGGAACGGTTTCATACCTCGGGTGTTATCGCAGTGGTAACACTGGGTTTCAGCATGTCGCGGTTAAGTGCATTTAAGTTCCCGGAGGCGCTGAAGGCACAATCGGACGCGGTTTGGGAAATGATCACCTTCATGCTGAACGGGCTCATTTTTATTTTGATCGGGCTGGAAGTGCCGGTAATCGTGGAGGAACTCAGCGGAAGTCAGTTGCTCATATACGCCGCCTACGCTTTTGTACTCACTTTTGCGGCACTGGTAATCCGCACCTGGAACGTGTTTCTGAACAGGAATCGCTTACACCGCGCGTTCCATCATCCTAAGTTGAAAAATACCCCGAGGGCTATCCCGGAAAGTATATTGTTAAGTTTACAGGACAGCCTCATCATCAGCTGGTCCGGTATGCGGGGCATTATTTCGCTTGCCATCGCTATTGGTTTGCCGCATGTAACCGGAAAAGGCGGCGTGCCGATGAAAAATGTAATCATTTACATTACGATCGTGGTGGTATTGATCACCATTATCGGGCAGGGACTGCTGCTGCCGGGAATTGTGCGCAGGAGCGTGCGGGAAGAAGCAGCGTAGTATCCTCCAGGTAACCATAGCGCCAATTCCTTTTGTCGTACATTTGGTATGGTGAATGTTTAAAAGGAAACCATTTTAAGATGACTTTTGAGGAGTATAGCAGCTATTTCAGCACCATTATCAGCCGGCGCGACGACGAACAGGTAGCGCCTTACGACAAGCCGGCCTACATTGAATACACCAGGTTAAACTGGACCCGCATGCAGCGCTGGTTAAAGCCCGACAATCTTACCAACGAGCTCAAAGCCGCAGTGGCCAATATTACCACGGCGCAGCAATGGATCATTATCACGGAACCCTGGTGTGGCGATGCAGCCCACAATGTGCCTTTTCTGCAAAAGGCCGCGGCGCTTAATCCGCTGATCAATGTAACGTATGAACTGCGCGACAGCGAGCCTTTCCGCATCAATCAATACCTGACCAATGGCGGCAAATCGATTCCCAAACTGATTATCCGCGATGCTCAGGGCCACGACCTGGCCACCTGGGGACCACGCCCCGCGCAGTGCCGTATTGTATCAAAAACTCGCGGAGGAGAAAGTTCCTTTCGATATCGTGAATGTGCAGATCCAGACCTGGTATAACAATGATAAGGCACATGCCATTCAACAGGAACTGTCGGCATTGCTGCGTAACATTATGCAATAAAAAAAAGCCCCGCAGGGCTTTCTATTATTTGTTCGCGTTGTTCTTCAGCCATTCCAGCCTGCGCTGGTCGGGAAGGTGTTTTACACTGAACTGTTCGAATTTTGCGTTAAAACCGGCGCCATCGGGACAGGCGGCCATCAGTCCTACCATTACCGGGGTGTTATCCTGCAGGTGCGCGTTGCGCATCATGGTGTAAGTCTTGTCATCAAAAGAATAAAAGATTTCTACCGCGTCCAGTCTGCGTACGGCTTTGATCCATACAAACGGTATGGCTTTATCCAGCGTGATCACGCTCCAGTCCGACGTGTGATGGGTTACCACGGTGCTCAGGTTGTATTTGCCGTCCACGAACTCGATGCCTGCCTTGATATAATTTTCTTTATCGATTCTTAACATTAGTCCCATCTGGTCGAAGCGGGCCTTGTACTCGCCGGTAATCTTCACTTTTGCTTCAAACTCGCCGCCGTAGGTAGTGTATAAAAACGGAGCGTCGTCCACCGTAAAGCCATAGTGCGATATACGCCAGTAGTCGCTTTGCGGGGTCACGAACATGTTGAGCACATTGCTGTTGATATCCCACTTCGCCGGTTCATTAAACCATTGCATTTTGTCTAAAGTCTGCGCACCTGCGCCTTTGGCCATGGCCAGGCAGAGGAAGGCCGTTATTATTCTTTTCATGTTGATGATGGGTGTTAATGATTTCCAATGGCGCGCAAGTTAAGGCATGGCGGGCGTAAAGAAAAGGCCGGCCTGTAAAGGCCAGCCTTATATGCACTACAACATCGAGTAAATCCGCTACCAATCGCCTTTAGGCAGCGTGATACCGTTATAAACTTCTTCCAGCAGCGCGTACATCTCCGGATCGTACGACTGCAGCGCACTGCGGGTATATATATTGTTATGGATGCCGTCGCCATTAACTGGACCGGGGGCATTCAGGTCGAAGTAGCTCTGTACGCACTCCGCCCAGTATTCATCGGCGTTGGAGCCGGCGTAGGTATTTGCCCACTTGCCCGATGCGGTGGCCGTTTCGTACAGGGTTTGCACCCTTTTCTTAAAGCCGGGTATCAGCAACTCCAGCGCATAGTTTTTTATCGCATGCCCGAACTCGTGCACCACGATGTTTTCGGTTTTATAGCGATCGTACTGGTTGCGCAGAATGTCGCCCTCATGTACGCCGCAGGCGCGGTAGTTGGGCGCAGGGCCAAATCCGCCGCCATATCTTTTGGCATCGATGCCTGCAGGCCAGCCTGGGAGCGCGTCCGGGTATTCCGTATTGCCAAAAATCGCCAGGTACACGCGTTGGCGGCGTAACTCAGACAGGGCGCCTTTAGGCAGGGTGGTCGTCAATACCCTGCAAACGATGCGCGCTTTCTCTATTGCTTCGTCGCTTACTTTCGCTGCTGCCACAACGGGAATGCTGTCGGCGCCATCGGAAAGGCTGACATACTTTTCGTAGTAGTTCGTGTCGATGCCAAACATACGGGCTTCGGTGGTGGGTACAACGGAGCGGCGCACTGGCGGCTTCATTTGTGCGGGCGAATCCTTGCCGCAGCTGAGGGCCGCGAGGGCCGACAGCAGCAGGAAGGTTTTTATTCTGATCTGTTTACCAGCCATAATTCTGTACCATATTTGGGTTTACGTCCATTTCCCGCTGAGGGATAGGCATCAGGTAATGCCTGTCTGTAAATACGCGCGTTTGCATCGGCACTACTTTGTAGAACACAGCCAGGCCTGCGGCCTCACTGTTTACATCCAGTCCTGTCGCCTGCAGTTCCGCTACAGTCGGGCGGGAGTTCAGGCCATGTACGATGCCGTTGTCGGTTTGCTTCGCAATCATCCATCTTCTTACATCCCAGAAGCGATGTCCTTCAAACGCAAACTCTACGCGCTTTTCGTTCTGCACTCTTTGCGGAAACCTTCTACAGTATTATCCGAAGGGATTACCGGAAGCCCCGGCATATCTACACGGGTACGCACGGCATTGATAGCGGCAAAAGCGTCGGCGTTCGGGCCGCCATTGTATTCGTTGAGGGCTTCTGCATAAGCGAGGTAAAACTCTGTTACGCGGAACAGGGGATCGCTGCGCTGTGCATCGGGAGAAGCCCACCAGTTGGTCGGATCAACTTTGGGATCGCACCATTTGCGCACGTTGTAGCCGCTCACAGTAAATGTGCCGGAGCTTTTAGGCCATGCCTGCGAATAGCCGTTGTTGCCACCCCACCAGGCCAGCCTTACCGGCGTATTGTTCGTTCTTACCGGTGCAAATTTGCTGTTCTGGTAAGTGATCGTGGCATAAAAACGAGGATCGCGGTCTTTAAAGCGGTTGGATACATTGTCCAGCCACACCCACTCGTTGGTACCGCCGGCGCCCCATACCCAGGCGCTGTAAAAGCCTTCGGTCGTGTAACCGGAGCCGGGTTCGTTGATCGGGTAGCCGGTTTTAGTTTCGTATGCGTCTACCAGTTCCTGCGTAGGACTGTATTTGCCCCATCCGCCCCATGGGCCGCCAAATGGAAACAGCTCTAGGTCGATCATTTTCGTGTTGGCGTTCAGTTTAGGCAGGATCGTTTCTCGCCAGTCGCGGGTATAGAATTGCTGCGCATAACTGTTAATAGGATCATTTGCAATACCGCGGTAAATGGTGTAGCCGTCGAGTTCCATTACGCGTTTAGCCGCATCGGCCGCCTTTTTCCATTTCTCCCGGTCATATGCCTGGCTGAACAGCTTTTTGCCGTCTTTGTTCGCGATGTCTTTGTACAGCGGGTTGCCATTAAATAAAGGGCTGGCCGCGTACAGCAGTGTACGGGCTGCCAGGGCATAAGCCGCGCCGCGGTTGGCGCGCCCGAGGTCGGCATCCGGATGGTGCTCCAGCAGTTGCGGGGCAATCTCTTCACACTCCGATACGATGAAGTTTACCACCTCATCCACCGAATTACGCGGCGCCGTAGTGCTTTCGCGGTCGGTGATAGACAGTGATTTGGTGAATAGGGGCACCGCGCCGAATTCTTTAAAGAGCTGGAAATAATACAGCGCTCTCAGGAAACGGGATTCTGCCTTGTAATGCGGAATACGCGCCGCGTAGTAAGATACCTGGTCGCCCGGGATCGGTACTTTATCAATATTCTCTAAAAAGAGATTCGCTTTACGGATGTTCTGGTACTGGTAAGACCATTCGCCGAACGGGTTGTCTGCGGCGTTCCATGCACCGGTATTATATTTTAGCGACCAGTAGCCCGCGCCCCAATGGTGAAAGCATTCGTCGGAGGCAGCAGTAATTTCGTTCAACGTGGTGCCGTCGCCCAGGTTGTTGGGCAGCAGCGAATACAGGTGGGCCAGCGCGGCGTTGGAGTTGTTGATGTTGCTCCAGATCTGTTCATCGGTTACCAGCTCGTTCGGCACTACGTCCAGGTACTTGGTGCAGGACGAAAGGGTGGCGAGAAATAACGCACAGCTGGCCAGTTTCTTTATGTTGAATTTCATTGTTTACCTTTTAATTGTTACACATTACAGTCCTATAGTAATACCCGCGTTGATCACACGTTGTTGCGGATAGTTACGGGAATCATTCGGCATTTCGGGATCAAAGATTTTCAGGTGGTCCCAGGTAACGAGGTTGATGCCGTTCACGAACGCGCGTACATTACCCAGCTTGGCTCTCTTCACCAGGCTTTGCGGCAGGGTGTAACCAATTTCCACGTTCTTTAAACGCAGGTAGTTGGTGTTCAGTAGCCAGAAGGAAGATGTTTGGTAGTTGTTTGCGTTGTTGGCATAGGAAATCCTCGGGTACTTGGCGTTCAGGTTATCCGGCGTCCAGTAATTGCCTTTAATGTCGGCAAGGATGCCCCCATCGCCGGAGAAGGGCCATATAGCCGGGCCGGTAATCCATACGTTGCCACCGAATGCCCCCTGTAACAACACACCGAGGTCAAAGCCCTTGTAGCCCAGTCCAAAGGAGAAGCCCAGGGATCTTTTCAGGAACAGAAGGTTTGCCGAGGTAAGCCCTGTCCAGCTCATCGATTTTGCCGTCGCCATTCATATCCTTGTATTTGATATCACCTGGCTGCATTACGCCAAATGCGCTCTGGTCAGGGCTTTTATCAATATCGGCCTGACTGGCGAACAAGCCCGTGGCGATCAGCGCGTACTGGTCGTTCACGCTGCGGCCGGTGCGCATAAAGTATTCGCGGCCTTTCAGGTAGGGTTCGTCCATCGCAATGATCTTGTTGCGGGCGAAGGAGAAGTTGCCTTTTACGAAGTAGTTAAAGTTTTTGAAGTTCTTTTTATGTTGCATTTCCACTTCAAACCCTTTGTTTTCCACTTCTCCAAGGTTTACCAGCGGCAGGTTCACTACCCCCAGTGCAGCCGGTATGGTGCCGGGATTGGCCAGATGTTGGTCCTGCGCTCGTAAAACACGTCGCCGGTAAAGGTGATTGCATCCTGCCACAGACCGAGGTCTAAGCCTACGTTGTATTTCTGTGCACGTTCCCAGGTTACGTCCATATTGCCGTTCTGATCTTCGGTAGCACCGCCAAACCAAACGCCATCGCGGTTGCGGCCAAACGTATAACCAGCTGCGCCCAGCGTCCAGTGCTCTGGTACAGGAAGCGGCGGCCACCGATTTTATCGTTACCCACTAAACCGCCCGAAGCGCGCAGTTTCAGCAGGTTTAAGGCCGATACCCGGTCTCTCAGGAAGTCTTCTTCGCTGAGCACCCATGCAAGTGAAAAGGAGGGGAAGAAGTCGTAACGCCTGCCCTCTGGGAAGTTCTCGGAACCATTGTAACCGAAGTTGAACTCTGTAAAGTATTTCGATTTGTATGCGTATGCCACACGGCCGATGTAACCGTTGTATTTATAGGGCAAACCACCAATTGCGTTACCGCTGCCTACTGCATCGAAGTAACTTTGCTGCTGGTACAGCAACATCGCGCTCACATCGTGTTTGCCGCCGAATACGCGGTTATAGTTTAAGTACGATTCCAACTGCATGCGACGGTTGCTGTTCGCGCTCACATCGTAGCTAAGGGTGTTTACACCATCACCTACCTTGATGTAGGTGCCTTTCGTAAGATCTGTTTCTGGTCGTTGCCCAGGGCGTATTGGTAGGTGTAATATGCTTTGGTGCGGCGAACGTTGCGGAAGCCGTAGGAGTCGAACGACAGCCTGGCGCGGGCGCTCAGGCCTTCTACGATCCAGGGCAGGTTGAGTTTAAAACCTGCAGTAGCCTGTAAAGTATTTTCGAAGTTACGCTGGTAACCGCCTGCGGTCAGCTGTCCGTATGGATTGTAAGCCTTCGCGGGCAGGGCGGAGATTGAACCGTCGGGGTTTTTCAGCGGGTACAACCAGGGTGAAATAGACTGCATGCCTGCGAACAATGCACCGGCACCCACGGGCGGGTAGTTGTTGTCGCGCACGATTTCACCGAGGTTCAGTTCCATCGAAAGATCTTTGGTAATGTTGATATCGATGTTCGAACGGAAGTTATACCGGTTGGAACGCGCCTGGATATTATAGTCCTTGATCTGGTCTTCGAACTTATACAAACCGTCCTGTTTCAGGTACGACATTGACACGAAGTATTTCACGGTCTGGTTGCCGCCACTTACGTTCAGGTTAGCCTGCGACATCTGCGAATGTTTCTTCAACATTTCTTCGAGCCAGTTTACATTAGGGTACAGATATTCGTAGGCCGGCATGCTGCGGTCGCGGAACTTGTTCAGGTACTCATCGGTGTACATGGCGGAGTTCTGGTTGTCGTTAATCAGCCCAACTTTATACAGGCTCAGAGCGTCGTAGCTGTCGAGGTACTCGGGCAGCCTGGTGGGCGACTGGGAGCCGGTTTGCGCGGTGAAGTTAATATGTGGTTTACCGGATGCGCCGCGACGGGTAGTAACGAGCACCACGCCGTTTGCGCCCCTTACTCCAAATACAGCCGTGGAAGACGCATCTTTCAGGATGGAAATATTTTCCACTTCGTTGGCGTCGATGCTGCCGAAGGAGCGCTCCACGCCATCTACCAGCACCAGTGGCGACTGGCTACCGGTAAACGTAGCCATACCGCGGATCCAGAGGGCGGTACCATCGTAGCCCGGCTCACCGCTGTTTTGCAGGGTGATAAGGCCGGGCAGGCGGCCTGCCAGTGCGTTACTCAGGTTCGCTACCGGACTTTGTGTGAGTTCTTTAGTGCCTACCGTAGCAATAGCGCCTGTCACGCTGATCTTTTTCTGTTTACCATAAGCCACGATCACCACCTCGTTCAGGTTGGTTTTGTCAACGAGCAACATGATGGACATCGCTTTGCCCGGCGTGGCTTCCACCTCGCGCGGCAGAAAGCCGATAGCCGATACCAGGAGGATATCACCGGCATTGGCCTCAATGGTGAATTTACCGGCAGGATCGGTAACAGTGCCCACTTTTGTGCCTTTTACGGCTACGGTAATACCGGGTAACGGTCCGCCCGCGGAGTCGGTTACATGACCGGTAACGGTCGCAAACGCGGGTGCATCGGCAGCTGCAGCGGCTTTCTCCGCAGCCTGTACTTTACCGCGGCGGATGAAAATCGTTTTATCTTCTATACTGTAGTTGAGTGCGCTGTCGTCGAGTAATTTGCGCAGGAACTGTTCCAGCGGCATGTTGGCGGCTGAAATAGTGACCGGCGCTGTTTGTTTCAGGAGGTCCGGATTGTAGAGCATGACGTAGCCGGTTTGCTTTTCAATGGCAGCAAACGCGGATTCTACGGGTTGTTTCACCAGTTTAATGGTGATGGTCTGCGATTTTACAACGGCGCTCACCTGCAAACAAAAGGCAAGGAGCGCGATGGCGGTAAGCTTCATACAACGTAGGATTAGCGTAAATCGGCCGGGCATAGGGTGGCCTTTACAAAAAGCATTAATTTTCATACTTTCGTAGCAATTTTTGGTTGATCAAATAAATAGCAGTTTACACGCTGATATATTAAGGAGCAGCCAGATACTTGCCGCTACGGGTGCGATCCGTGGCGGTTTTTTATGCCGGCTCCCGTATTCAGTTTACGTTTGCTAGGGACTTACGGTCAGTGTTCGCCCTTCTGTTTTAAAATGTACGTCCATAGAGGACAGGCCTTTTAATACCTGGTCCAGATTCAAGTTGCGCTGCATTTTGCCGCTGAATACCAGGTCTGGCACACCCTTTTCATATTTCACTTCCACATCGTACCAGCGGGCTATCTGCCGCATGACTTCCGCAATGCCGGTACGCCCGGAGAAGTGGAACATGCCGTTTTTCCAGGCTACCGCCTGCGCCACGTCTGCGTTTTCCACGATTTTGATATGATCGTGTATGCGCGCCTGTTGCCCCGGTTTCAATAAGGCTTCTTTCCCGTTATTATGAATGTTTACAGACCCTTCGAGCAGGGTTGTGCGGATGCTCTCCTCATCATCGTAGGCATTGATGTTAAAATGTGTACCGAGCACCTCCACACTTGTCTGTTCATTGATTTTTACGATGAAGGGTATTTTCCGATGCTGGGCATCGTATGCTGCCGCTACTTCGAAATAGGCTTCGCCAGTGATTTCCACCTCGCGGCTGTTGCCGTTAAACCCGGTAGGGTAGCGGAGCGACGAGGCGGCGTTCAGCCAGGCGATAGTGCCGTCGGACAGCGTGATCCGGAACTGCCTGCCCCGCGGTGTTTCCAGTTTATTATACTGCACACTGGCCTTGCCGGTATTGTTCGTGTAGGCAAGTGTACCCTTTTGCAGGGTAACGTTACTGCCGCCCTGAACGGATATTAACCCATGCCGGGTGCTGTCCAGCAGTACAGACTGCCCGTTGCCCAACGTTAAAATGGCGCCCTCGCTGCCCGGTGTGATAGGCTTTGCGGCGGCTTGTGGTGTAATGGTGGCGGAAGGAGAACGTTGCAACAACAGGGTAGCCGGTACGGCCAGCAGCAGGAGACAGGCGGCAGCTAGCCACCAGCGCTTGTATTGGCGTGGCTGGCGTGACTGCAATACTTCCCGGAACACCTGTTCGGCTTCGCCGGCAGGCAGCTGTTCCAGCGGCATACCCGCTTCTATTTCCGCGTCTATCAGTGCACGGAAACGGACTTCGTTCGCCGGATCGGCGAGCAACTGTGATAACTCCTGCAACTCTTCCGGCGTACAGGTCCGGGCAAGGTATCTGGAAAAGAGAAAATCGATGCGTTTATTCATGCCGGTATAAGGCCTCCTGCTATATCAGACACGCGAAAAGGAAAATAGGGGTAGTTAAGCCAAAACTTTTTAAAGATGCGGGAATATAATGATGAACAGTACGCTGGCATTGGCTTTCAGGCTGGTGCGCAAGTTGAAGTTTGCCTGGGCCAGGTGCTTTTTAACGGTTTCGCGGGAGATTTGCATGTGCTCGGCAATTTCTTCGAGGCGTAATCCTTCCATGCGGCTGAGCTCAAATACCTTTTTTTGTTGCGGCGGCAGCTGGTTAACCGCGCCGTATATGGCTTCCCGTAGTTCCCGGGTTTCCATGGGATTTACATTTTCCGGCGCTTCACTGCGAATGGTCATTTCTGCTACCATCGCTTTGCCATTTACCTGTTTGCGTAAAAGATTGAGCAGGTGATTGCGGGTGATCGTGTTAATATACGAGGAGAATTGCTGCACATCGCGCAATTTTTCGCGGTGCAGCCAAATGCGGACAAAGATCTCCTGCAGGGCGTCTTTAGCCTCTGTAGGAGCATCGAGCAGTTTCCGGGCAATGGAATATATGCGGTCGCGATGCTGATCGTACAACATGCGAAAAGCGATTTCATCTCCATTTGCTACGGCCTGCAACAGGTCGCGTTCGTTGTATAGTGGAATAGCTGCCAGTTGATCCGGGTTGGGTTGGTTGATAAATTGCCGCTACTAATTTAGGAGACAAACGGATATGCTGGTTTACAAAATTTAGCCGGTTATGACAGGATTTTGCGCAGATGGGTTATTTAGCTTATCAAGATGGGTTGATTTTAGTAAAGGCCGGGCTTAATTCCCAGCTTTACTATTTTATGCAGCAGTTCAATCACATTAATTTAGTTTGGTGATGGTTGAAATTCTGATGCCGTTTACGCAATCGTCCACGCACGCGCTGCCAACAGACTGGCCGACAAAAGAAATCATCCCGTTGTTGGTTGTCTCAAAGTAGTTGACGCGGTCCTTCTTTTTAACCAGGTACACCTTTTTGGCTTCCGCATATACTTCGTCCAGTGTAATGCAAGCGCCGCCTCTCTCATTGGTGTTGAGTGTGGCGGCATCCTCGGTATATTCGAAGGTGGTTTGCAACTGGCCATTCGTGTCGCGACCCTTAGCAACGTATGTGCGTGCCGTGACAACCCCGTTTTTAACGGTGATGGCGGTGGCCGACGAAAAGCCAAATATAGAAGCGCTGGTTACCGTATAGGTATAAGCGTTGTTGCTTTCAGCTTTAAACGAAAGCCATGCTTTGTAGCTTTTTTCATATGCATTTTCGTGGGCAAAGTCTTCCTTGTTACAGGCGGTAAATAGTAATAGAAAGGCCAAAAGTGGGAGAGTGGAACGCATTAGTATGGGTTTTTATGCCTGTGAAACGCACTGCCTCCCCGAAAAGTTACATTATTCTTCTTCTTTAAAGAAATGTACATCCCGCTGCGGAAACGGAATAGTGATCCCCGCCTCGCGTAAAGCCTTGTCTACAGCGATCAGTACCCTGCTTTTGGTGGCGAACGTTTCCCGCAGGGAGGTTACCCAGAAGTACAGTTCAAAATCGATGGAGCTTTCCCCGAATGCTTTGGCTACCACCAGCGGGGCCGGGTCTTTTAAGATATGATCGTCCGCGGCCAGGACGCCGGTAAGTAAGCGATGTACTTTTTCCAGGTCGGTGCCATAGGCTACGCCCACGACGATGCTCGACCTTACCTGGCGCTTACCCATACTCCAGTTGAGCAGCGAGTGGTTCAGTATATCGCTGTTCGGCACCACATTTACACTGCCGTTGGTCAGTACGATCGTACTGCTGCGGAACCCGATGGATTTCATGGTGCCCACTGCACCGTTTATTTCGATTACATCGCCTACATTCACGGGTTTTTCGAAGGCCGGGATCAGCCCGCTGACCAGGTTGCTCACCAACCCCTGTAAACCCAGGCCAATACCCACACCCAATGCGCCGACTATGATGGTGATGCGGTCCAGTGGAATGCCGGCCGCCGCTACGGCGAGGAACAGGCCGGAGCTGATAACGATGATGCGTACTAATAATAGCCAGCTGCCCAACGATAAACGGTTGTTGTTATCCGTATTGGAAGCACGGTGCTCGTCGGAGGCAAAAAGATATCAACCTGGAAAGGAACATAGAGCAGGCCAGGATGGTTAGAAAGATCAGCATGCCCTGTATGGAAAAGGTATATTCTCCAATAGTTCGCTGCTCGCGGATAAACGATACAATGGGCGACGATATGCGGGTGTAAATATAGAAGTTACGCGCGACCAGCACAAACCAGCCGGCTATCAGCGCTGCGTACAGGATCGACGGTGCGCGGCCGCCTACGCGTTCGAAGTTGATAAAGAACAGGTGTTTGTCAGGTTGCTTATATACCGCTGATGCTACTGCCAGACCTTCGTTGATCAATCTCGCCGTCCACAAAAATAAAATGGCCAGCACCATGCCGAAGTACCCGCAGGTCATAAAAATCTTCGCCAGGTTATAGCGCCCGCCAATGTTAAACACAAGGGAAGCGGCTTCCATCAGTGTCAGGAAGAGGATAAAGTAAACGATGCGCGGCTCGCGCAGCACCGGCCGCCAGCGGGGCACCAGGTGAAATGCGCCGCAGATCGTTCCCAGGGCGGCCAATATGGCAATGATCTTCCGTTCGGTGTCCGAAGCCTGCAGCAGCAGGTTGTCTGCGGAAGCCAACAGGAACAGTACTACAATAATGATCCAGAACCGCAGCCAGAACGCTGAGATATGTCCTGCAAAAACAAATATGAGGCAAATGGCCGGAACGGCCCAGAACAGCAGGTTCACCAGGAACGGCGGGTCGGGGAGAAAGAACTGGAACAGGCTGGTGATGATGATGATGGCCGACAGCAAAGGGCGGCGCACTACCAGTTCGTTCGCCTCTTTATCCGACACCCTCGCCCTCAGTGTGGTCAGGAACCGCCAGGATGTGAAAATACCGAGCAGTAGCAGGAGTATCCACATGTAATTATACGCCAGGTAGTGGCGCAGGGCCAGTTTATCTTTTTTCCAGGAGAAAGCAAAGACCCGGGAAAAGGATGTCCGCTGGGCCGGCAACTCCCTGTCAAAAGTCGTGGAGGCCAGCGACCTGCGCAGGTTATTCACCTGTTCAATATTTGCGTTCAGTTCATATTCGATCAGGTCTACTTTGGTTTGCAGATCCTGGACACTAAACAAAGATTGTTTAATGCCACTGTCTACGGGACTGGCGTCTTTCCCGATCACCACTATTTTTGTAAGGTATTTGACGAGCGCTACGGAATCGTTCGGGAAGGCGAGGAGCTCATCGTGCCCGGTGAGGGAGTCGATAGTTTCGCGGTATTTCATCAGCTGGTTCGTGTAGTTGTCCAGCTGCCGGCGCTGCTGCTCCATATGCAGCAGCAATTGCGAGAGGATGATAGCCGACACTTTAAGGTCGCGCAGGGTTTGAAAGGGCCCGGGATCGGTGAGGATGCCTTCGCGGGCGGTTTGCATATCGCGACGGGCTTCTTCTACTTCACGGGCAATAGCGGTGGTATCTAGTCCTTTCTGAAGATAAAGTTTAGCCTCCAGTACAGTTTTGCGGATTTCGTTCAGCAGGAAGCGCTGGGTGCTGGCTGCCTTGTTAGCGGCTACTGTTTCCCTGCTTTTTACCGTTTCTTCTTTGCCGAAACGTTGTAGACGCTGCACGAAATTTAATGGCGTCGTGTCGGCCGCAAGCTGCGCGGAGTCGTTTGACTGGCCCAATGCCCGTGTGCAGATCGTGCAAAATAGAAAGCATATAGTAAGAAAGCGGACCATCATAAGGGGAAAACGACTACAGTTAATGCAAGTTAAGTTACCCCTTTTTATGGAATTTTCCCGGGCATCAAAAAGACCGCACCGGGCGGCCTTTATTGATCACTGTTTCCAGGAATTTCGGATGATCTGTGCAAGTACGGCGATCAGCAACAGGTTAAACTCGATCCCGTTACTCCCTCCGCCTACAACAAACCAGCCGGCTGCCGCATGCACCATCACAATACCCACTATCAAAATAAGAATAGTGACAGCAGCCGGGTACAATATCCATCGGTTGGCGGCTAACGCAGCCGCACAAACGATGTGCGATAATTTCACTGTCCATGCAACAAATAACCCTATCGATCCAAACCCGACTTTTGCCAGTACTCGTTGCCGAAGGCGTTAACGCCGCCGTTCAGCATACCTGGAATACTATGTGCCAGCAGAATGATGGCGGTTGTCCACCTGATGATCAGTGTTTGTTTACTCATTGGCCAAGGTTGTGATGCAACGGCCCGAACGACATATAGCCCTGCGCAGTGGTATTTACCGTGGCATTGGCTTTGGTCGAGCTGCCGACAATAATTTTTCCGCTAACGGCCTGTCCGGGTGCGCCGAAGCCTGTAGTCATGCTGGTTGCCAGCAGACCAACAGGCGTAATGCCGCTGCCGGCTACGGTTACACTTTTGCTCCAGGGCAGGGTGACATCGGTTTCGATCTGCTGGGCGCCGCCGGCGTTAGTGTAACTAACCATTAGTTTGCCGCTGTAGTTACCGGTTAGTTCGTACTTTACTTCGCGGGATCCGCCAGGTTTGTTGTCTTTGTCTTTTTACAGGCGCCAAACAATAAAGGTAATGCTGCAATGGCCGCCGTCAGAAACAGTTTTCTCGTCATACAAATGATTTAATACTGCCCCAAAACTAGCATAAACGCAAGGGGCAGAATTGTAAAAAAACGACAACGATTACGCCTCATCGGCAGCATAAATAAAGGAAGAACTTTCGCCACCCAGGTTTTCCTGCTGCACAAAAGTATAGGGAGTGATGCCTGCGAATTCGGAGAAGTCTTTGATGAAATGAGCCTGGTCCGCATATCCCAATTCGTAGGCCAGTTGGGTAAGATCGCCGTAACGCGCGGCGCTGAGGCGCGATAAGGCCTTTTCGAAACGCAGTATCCTGTTAAACTTTGCGAAGGAAATGCCCGTGTTGTGTTTAAAACGGCGTTGCAGCTGGCGCTCCGACAAGCGATGTTGTTTCGATAACAGCCAGGCATCGAAATCATGCCGGCGCGAAAATATTTCCTGTATAACCGTGTCCGGACGGCGTTTGCTGAGTTTTTCCAGCAGGTAGCCCGATACCAGTTTCACACGTTGGCGGTGACTGGCCGCGCTGCGTAATTGTTCGGGCAGCGTGGTTTTATCGATCCAGGTAAGGTCGGGCATTAAGTTAGTAATAGCTTCGGCAGAAATGCCAAAGAACAATGGCATGGCATGCGAGTAAAAACTGACCCCGAAGTGCGACCAGGAGCTGGTCCAGTAGGCGTCGGTGGGACGGGTGTCGATACCGCTCAGGAAACACATCGGCATGATGTACGCCTGCTCGTTACGGATCGGCGCAAAATGATCCATGTCCTGGTAAATCAGGCGCGGGTACTTATCCGCAAAGACCGCACATGCACGGTGAAATCGTGCCTGCGTGCTGCATCATAACTCCAGCAGTAGCGGACGTACGGCGCCAGTTCGCGGCAAACGGGGTAGGTGGTATATCGCATGGTTGAATGTCCGCCCGAAAATAACCATCTTTTTTAATTATTGCCGCTGTTGCTGTTGAAAGAAATGGATAATGATGTTGTTTACCGCCGCGGGATAATTGTGCCCCCGGGATGTTCGTACAGGATAAAGGGATTGCCCGTATCGGAAGGGTACAGCGTGGTGTATTCCGCAACGGCTTGCCCGGTCGCCGCACACTGGTTCATTTCGCGCACGTAATCGCAGGTGCGCCGTTGCATGGCGGGCAGCACCAGCGGGTCTTTCGTACCCAGTGCGTGCAGGGCGGGTTTGGGGCGGAGCAGTGTGTTTAACCGTCCGGCCGCGCTGGCGGTAGGCGCCATGGCGGCAAAGTTGTCGCCCCTCGTAGCCCATAACAAATAGGTGAAGCCGCCGCCATTGGAGTGGCCGGTAGCATAAATTCTTGTCGGGTCGATATGGTAATTCGTTTTGAGCTGCCGCAACATCACATCGAAAAATTGTAAGTCAATATTGCTGCTGTCCGTTTCCATATGCCAGCCGCTGCGTTTACCCTCCGGGTCGGTGAGCAGTCCGGGTGTGTTCAGTCCCTGCGGACAAACAAAAATCGCTTTCCTCCATAAGGTATCGAACCGGCGGGTATAATACATGTTGCGCATCGTTCCGCCGTGGCCATGAAACGCGAATATTACCGGTGTGGGTTCGTTTTGGGCGTTGGCCGGGATGTATACCAACGCTTCGCGGGTTTGCCCGTTTACGGTGAATTGCAGCACCTGCGTGTTCTTCGGAATGATCTGGCCTTCGGCGGAGCAGGCCATCAACATAAGAAGTAAAGGTAAGAGGCGGAATGAGTGTAGCATGCGTTGATAGACGGGCGGAACGTACATAGGTTTAACGAGGCAAAAAAAGCCCGGTGCGGACCGGGCTGTCGTAAATACATTAATGTGTGCAGGGGAAAGTGTACAAACTTCCCTCGCCGGTTTTGCTGACACCGTTTTCCGTGTAGGAAATGGAGCCCCAGAACACCGAGGTGACCATCGGGTCTACCGAAGGCAAGGTGCCCGATACATACATAAGTGGGTTGTCCTGCATGTCGGTGGCGCTCACAATGTAGTTCTGGCCGGCCGAGGTATGAATAAACTTCACCTTTACATAACCGTGGGGACCTGCATACATGGTGGCGCAATACTGTGTATTTACCAGCCGGGCCTGGCTAGTTCTGATACAGCAAACTGTTACAACAGCGAGGATGGTGAGGGGCATGAGCAATCTTAGCAATTTGTTTTTCATGCGATTTGAGGGTTTAATGTGGAAAAATCGGGTTACTACGGAAAGATAGGTATTCATATACCGATGGGATTTGCCGGAATTAAGCAGCTATAACCGTAAATTGACCTTGTGCCGCCACGTGTTTAAAGTTTTCGTTATTTTTATGGCGGAACAATACGAATTTTCATTCTTGAAAGATGCTATGATAAGTGAACGGGAACTGTTGCTACAAGTGGCTGCAGGGGATGGTGCGGCGTTCCGGCATCTTTTTGACCAATATCGGCAAACGGTATTTGGCTTTGCCTACGCTCATCTCCGTACCGAGGCGCTCGCCGACGAGATCACACAGGAGGTTTTCATTAAAATATGGATGGCCGGCGACAAACTCGCTGAGATCCGGCTTTTGAGCCGTGGTTGAGAACGGTGACGCGTAATCTCACATATTCTTACTTCCGTAAAGTAAAACACCAGCGGGAGCTGCTGGACGATTACGCCTCCGCACTGCCCGAAGAAGGCCAGGATACTACCAGCCAGGTCGTGGATTATGGAGAAGTCCGCCGCCTGCTCCACCAGGCCCTTTCCGCGCTTACCGACCAGCAACGCACTATTTTTCGCATGAGCCGCGAAGAAAACATGCAATATAAAGACATTGCAGCCGCGCTCGGCATCACTGAATACACCGTGAACTACCACCTGAAGAAGGTTCTCGCACACCTCCGCGAAACATTAGGAAATAATTTATATATGCTGCTGTTGGGCGTCTGGGCTATTTTTTTCTGATTTTTTGAAATCAGACTACTTGCCTGTCTTTTTCGTGCGTCTATCTTATAACTACCCTGCCGAAAATGTAATTGTATGACCGGGAACCGACTGGAATATTTGTATGCGGCTTACATGAATAATGATAAGCTGAGTGCTGCCGAAAAGCAGGAATTGTGGTCGCTTTTGACCGATCCTGCCCTGGAGCCCCAGGTGAAAGCGTTGATGGACGAGCGTTTCGGCCATATCGCACCGCATACACTGCAAAGCGAGGCTGCCGCGGATGCTATGTTCAGTGATATTACCGCCTTGCCTCGTGAAGAAGCCATCATTCGCCCGATGCGGAATAACCGCCGCTGGTGGGCTGCCGCAGCCGTGGTACTTGGCGTAGGCGCAGGCTTTTACCTGCTTCGCCAACCAGTGCAGCATAATACCATAGGCATTGTTCAAAATGATACGATCAGCGATGCTGAGCCGGGCAGGGAAGGCGCTATCCTCACCCTCGCCAATGGCCGACAGGTGGTGCTCGACAGTCTCGGTAATGCTGTAGTAGCAGTGCAGAACGGTACACAGCTGGTAGTGAAAAATGGCCAGCTGGAATACAATGCAGGGGCAACAGGTGGCGGCGAAATACAGTTTAATACCATCACTACGCCGAAGGGCCGCCAGTACCGCGTGGTATTGCCCGACGGGTCAAAGGCCTGGTTGAATGCCGCGTCTTCACTGCGTTACCCGGTTACCTTTCATGGTAACGAGCGCAGGGTAGAGGTTACAGGCGAAGTGTATTTCGAAATACAGGACCAGGCGGAACATCCTTTTTTCGTACAGGTCGTATCCGGACCGGAAATCCGTGTACTCGGCACGAACTTTAACGTGAATGCCTATGCCGACGAATCCGTTATCCATACAACGTTGCTGAGCGGTAAAGTGCAGGTAGCAGATGCCGTGCTGCGGCCGGGACAGGAAGCCCGTTTGCATCGGCAGAGCGGTCGGATAGAGGTGAAAGAGGCGGATGCGGAAGCCGTAATGGCCTGGAAAAACGGCAATTTCTATTTCGCCGGGGCAGACATCCGCACGATCATGCGGCAATTAGCCCGCTGGTACGATGTGGAAGTGGAATATACCAATGTACCGGTCAAGAAGTTCAGCGGCACCATTCCGAGAAATGTTAACGTATCACAGGTGTTTAAAATCCTGGAAGCTACCGGGAACGTACGCTTTACTATAGAAGGAAATCAAATAACAGTAGATCGATAATCAACCAAAGTACTATTCTTCACCATTTAAAACGGCTATTATGCAATGTTTACGAGTTAATGCCGGTTAGTTTCATCCCATAAAAAAATAAACCGGAAGTGCTGCGAACACCCCGGTTTGTTTGGATGATGAACGTTATCGTTGTTTTCACAATTCTTCAACCAGAACAAATTTATGTATTTCACTGCTTTGTGCAAAAACAAAGAGCATGGGAACGCCATGCCAGCCAAAATCTGGAGGATCATGAAATTATCCTTTGTGTTATTACTGACGACCGCGTTGCACGTTAGCGCCAGCACTTCAGCGCAGAATGTGAGCGTACGGGGAAAGAAAATGCCGCTGAGAGATGTGTTTTCAGAGATGAAAAAACAGACCGGGTTTAATTTCTTTTTACCGACGAAGACCTGAAACAGCCGGGAAACTGGACGTCAATATCCGTGCAACGCCACTGGCGGCTGCCCTGGAAACTTTGTTAAAAGAGAAGTCACTCACCTTTTCGATTGTTGATAAGGTAGTGATCATTAAGAAGAAGGAATTACCCGCTCCGCAGCCGCAACCGGCCGCTCCGCCGTTGGAAATTACCGGTAAGGTGACCAACGACAAAGGTGAGCCGCTGCCCGGCATGACGGTGATGATCATTGGTACCAAAATCGGGGTGATCACCAACGCATCGGGTATGTTCTCCATCCGCGCCGATAAAGAAGGTCCGGTAGAGCTTAGTATTACGGGCATCGGATTCAAACTGAAAGCGGTGAAGGTGAAGAACAGCGACAACATTACCATCGTCATGGAAACCGCTATGGCGGAAATCGGTGAGGTGGTGATCAGTACCGGTATGTTTAACCGCAAACGGGAGAGCTTTACGGGTGCGGTGTCGACTTTTTCTAAAGAAGAATTACGCGCGGTAACCAACCAGAATGTGCTGAAAGCTTTGGCCATCCTGGATCCGTCCTTTCAAATTGTAGACAATATTGATGCAGGCTCCAACCCGAACCGTTTGCCGGAGATACAGCTCCGCGGCCAAACCGGCTTCCCGGACCTGAAAGGTGATTATACGACCAATCCTAATATGCCGCTGTTTATCCTCGATGGTTTTGAAACCACGCTGGAGAAAGTTAACGACATGAACATGAACCTGGTGCAGAGCATCACCATCCTGAAAGACGCGTCTGCAAAGGCGATCTACGGATCCAAAGCCGGTAACGGGGTGGTGGTGATCGAAACCAAACCGCCGGCAGCCGGGCAATTGCGCCTGTCGTACACCGGTAGCCTGGACGTGGAAGCACCGGATTTAACAAGCTACAAGCTGACGAACAGCATGCAGAAAATCCAGGCGGAAGTGCTGTCCGGCAAGTATTCCTCGGTTTTCCCGGCCACGGAAGCGCAGTTGTTGAGAGAATACAGCGCAAATCTGCAGGCGGCGCTCGAAGGCGTAAATACCTATTGGTTGTCGCAGCCGTTGCGCAATGGCATCGGTCAGCGCCACGGCCTCAACCTCGAAGGTGGCAGCGACGGTTTCCGTTATTCTGCCAACATGAACTATAATAACGTAGCCGGCGTGATGAAGGGGTCGGACAGGAATACCGTGTCCGGCGGCATCAACCTGATCTACCGGAAGAAGAACTTCCAGTTCCGCAACAGTTTAACAGTGGATAAAAACCGGTCGGATAACTCGCCGTACGGTAGCTTCGGCAACGTAGCGCGCCTGAATCCTTACTGGAGAATGAAGGACGAGAACGGCAATTATATCATGACGTACAACAATGGCGCCGTAGGCAACCCGTTGTACGATGGTTCGCTGAACTCCAAAGATTATACAACGTACTTCCAGATTATCGAGAACTTTTATACCGATTGGGATATTGCCCGCAACCTGCGCGTAACGGCCCGTGTGGGTATTACGAAACAGGATAACCAGCTGCAGAAGTTCACCCCGGCCAATCATTCCATGTATGCGAATGTGCTGCCGAACACCGATGCCTACCTGGACCGCGGCGAATACACTATTTCGAACGGGCAGCAGAATACCGTTAACGGCGACCTGCTAGCCAACTACTTCTTCAATGTGGGTAAGCACAACATATACGTGAATGGTGCGTATACAGTGAATCAGCAGGTAAGTAATACTAATGGTATGACCATGGTCGGCTTCCCGAACGATAAGATGGACGATATCTCTTTCGGCCGCCGGTATAAAGATGGTACGAAGGCAAGTGGTACGGAAAACACCAGCCGCTCTATCGCGCTTACTTCCGCTATCAGCTATTCTTATGATGAAAAATACCTGGCAGACTTCTCCTACCGCGGCAACGCCAGTTCGCAGTTCGGCGCAGATAAGCGCTGGGGCCTGTTCTGGTCAATAGGTGCGGGCTGGAACCTGCATAGGGAGCAGTTTATAAAAGACCTGGGTTTTGTGAACATGCTGAAACTTCGTGGTAGCATTGGTACCACCGGTACGCAGAATTTCAACTCTTACCAGTCACTCGCTACTTATCAATACCTGACCGACCGTACATACAACGGTGATATGGGACTGGACCTGCTGGCGCTGCCCAATCCGTACCTCCAGTGGCAACAGGTGAAGGATAATAATATCGGGGCTGATGTGATGCTCTTTAATATCCTGAGCATTCGTTTCGACTACTATGTCAGGGATACGAAGAACCTGCTGAGCGATATGATCATCGCACCTTCCAACGGTTTCGATACGTACAAATCGAACGTGGGAGAATCGCGTAACAAAGGTTTCCAGGCTGGCGTGAATGTACGTGTACTGTCAGACAGCCGCACCCGCACTACGCTGAACCTGTTCGCGAACGTGGCGCACAATACGAACCGCATCCGCAAAGTGTCCAATTCCCTGCAACAGCTGAACCAGGACGCGGATAATGATAAGAGCGGTACCACTACCGGTAATACGCAAAATCGCAAACCCTCCACCCGCTTTGAGCCAGGACAGTCCATGTCTGCGATCTGGGTGGTGCCGAGCAGGGGCATCGACCCGGCGAATGGTAAAGAAATTTATGTGAAGAAAGATGGTACGCTCAGTTATGTATGGTCTGCCTCGGACTACATCGTAGGCGGCGACAGTAACCCGCTGTACAATGGTACATTTGGTGCTAACCTGCTGCATAAAGGTTTCTCGGCCAACTTCGCATTTAGCTTTAAAGCAGGCGGACAGCAATACAATTCAACTTTGGTAAACCGTGTGGAGAATGCGGATTATAACTACAATGTGGATATACGCGCCCTTACCGATCGCTGGAAACAGCCGGGCGACAAGGCGCTGTATAAAGATATGGCCGACAGGACCGATACCCGGCCTACATCCCGCTTTGTGCAGGATATGAACGAGCTGCTGTTCTCTTCTGTTAGTCTCGGGTATGACTTCAGCAACATGCGTTGGGTGCAGAAAATGCACGCCAGCCGCGTGAACTTCATGCTGAACCTGAACGACCTGGCGCGTATCAGCACTGTTAAAACAGAACGGGGTCTGGATTATCCCTATGCCAGGACGATTTCCGGTTCTTTACAAGTAACCTTTTAAGCGTATTAGTCATGAGAATGAATCGCATATTATTATGGGCCCTGCCGGTGGTGTTGCTGAGTTCCTGCAAAGACTTCCCGGACGTGAAGCCTAAAACACAGATAGATGCCGAAGTGGCTTTCAAAGATGAACAGGGTTTTATGGATGCGCTCACCGGCGTGTACCTGGGCCTGAACGCCGATGCCCTGTACGGTAAAGAACTGAGCTATGGCCTTGTAGACGTGCTCGGCAAACAGCATACCCGCTTTACCAGTACTTTTCACGAGTACTACTACGCATCGCTGTACCAGTATACGAACGTGGCCGTACGCGCCAAAACCGACGGTATTTACAAGGGTATGTACAAGGCCCTGGCCAACGATAACAACCTGATCGCCAACCTTGGCCGTGCCGATAGAAAGCTGTTCCGCGGCGTCAATTACAGCATCATCAATGGCGAAGCGCATGCCCTGCGCGCTTTTATGCACTTTGACCTGCTGCGTTTGTTCGGCGCCTCACCGGCCGCTGCAGGCGGCAATACGACGAAGGCTATTCCTTATATGGATGCGCTGACCGTGGATGCATTGCCTCGTTTAACCGTAGCGGAGATGCTGACAAAGATACAGGCGGACCTGGATGTGGCGGCTGCCGCCCTGAAACCCGTTGATCCGATCGTGCCCGGCAGCACCACGACCGTTACCACTTACCTGCGTGATCGTTATTACAAGTTCAATTACTTCGCGGTGAAGGCTTTGCAGGCGCGTGTTTACCTGTATGCCGGCGACAATGAGAAGGCCCTGGCGGCGGCGAAAGAGGTGATTGAATCGGCGGTGTTTACGTTCACGCCGGACTTTGAAATGGATAATGGGAATAAAGTATTTACAGAAGAACTGGTTTTTGCGCTGTTCAAGGCGGATATGCTTAATATTTCCACCAATTACTTTACACCGCTGGCGACCAACCTGCTCACCAAAAACAACGACGCAGAGTTCCAGCAGGTGTACGAAAGCACGGCCGATTATCGCTATGCGAAAATTACTTTGCTGGACAATGCCTCCACCAATATCCGCTACAGCACGAAGCTGATGCAGGCAACGGGCCTGGCCAGTTCTATGAACAAGATGCCTGTTATCAGGATATCAGAGATGTATTACATCGCGGCCGAGTGTCTGAAAGCAACGGATATGTCCGCGGCAGTTGGTTACCTGAATACGGTGCGCCGGGCCCGCAACGTCAGCGCGGATCTGCAGCCGACCATGACGGAAACGCAATTTCAGAACGAGATCTTTAAGGAGTACCGTAAAGACCTGTACTGCGAAGGCCAGCTGTTCTACTATTACAAACGCCTGAACCTGCCGCAGATCGGTGGTGTAACGGCCGATAATTCGGTATATGTGCTGCCGCTGCCCGATAATGAAGTAGAATATGGCAATGGCAAATAATTCTGTCAACTTAAAAAAGGAAAAAATGAAACATATACAACTGGCTTTATTGTTCCTGACGGTACTGCTGTTGGGCGCCTGCCAAAAGGAAATAGGCGCTTACAGCGATGAGCCGCGCGTGTACTTTTTTGAACGCGCCGCCGACCTCGCACAAACCCGCATCACTTATAAATCTTTTACGTTCGTTACACAGCCGCTGGCGGTAACGAAAGATACTTTTCTTGTAAAAGTGAAGATCATGGGTGAAAAATCGGCCATGGACCGCGTGGTGCGTGGCCGCGTGATCGCGAAAGGTTCCACTGCCATTGAAGGCAAACACTTTGAATTGATAGATGGCTCGGTAAAAGCGGATTCGCTTTTTGGTTATATCCCGGTGGTGTTGTTCCGTACGGACGATATCAAAGACAGCGCTGTAAACCTGAACCTGGGCATTGCGGATACGAAAGATTTTAAACGCGGTGTGGGTGAGGATAGCGTTATCACTATCAGCTGGAGCGATAACGTGGTGAAGCCCTCCAACTGGGACGCGCTGATCGGCTTGTCTTACTACTTCGGTACGTACAGCACGGTGAAATGGCGTTTCATCATCTCTGTGACGGGTGTTGATAATTTCCCGCTGCAACAGAGCGGTCGTATTCCGCCTGCGCCGGGCGAATATACCAACGCCGGTATGCTGGATATCAACGCGCTGCTAAAGACCGCGCTCAATGCTTACAACGCCACGCATCAACCGGCATTAACGGACGAACGTGGCCAGCTGGTTACTTTCCCGCTTTAGGGTATGTTTCAAACTTCAAGTGTAAAAAATGAAATTGAAAATAGCTTATATCATAGCCACTCTGGGTGCAGCGTTTGTTTTTAACGCCTGCAAGAAGGATCTCGGCAATTACGATTATTCAACGGTGAACATCGCTGCTATTGATACGGCGGGCATCGGTGGGGCCAGGTATGTAGAGCGTTACGGCATGCTCGACATCAACCCGAAAATTACTTATGAGGGTGGAAACATGACCGCCCTGAAATATAAATGGATCATGTACCCGCTGACCACCGGCAGCACAGCGCCGACCAAACCTGCGCGCACTTTGTCGGAGCAGCTGCATTTAACCGCGCCGGTAACCGAAACCGTGGGAGAGTACCGCCTGGAACTGATCGTTACAGATACGGTGAATCAGCTCAAATCTAATATGATATTCACCGTGGTGGTATCTGTGGGTATCGAGTATGGGGTAATGGTACTGCACGGCACGGCCGATTCTTCCGATGTAGACTTTTTAATTACGGCAGATGCGGTGCCGCTCAGTGGTATTAGTCCGCGCAGGTTGCGTGGTCTGTATGCCGCGTCTACAGGGGCTAAGCTGCCGGGTGTACCCCGCTTTGTAGCACAGGAAAGACGTACAGGCAGTACGCAGAACTGGATTATGCTGGGCAGCGATAAACACATTTCGCGGGTAAGCGGCTCGGATTTCTCTTTACTGAGAGAGGATAAGTCCTTCTATCGCCGCTCCGATGCCGTGGTTGCACCGGAAACGTTCATGTTCCTCAATAACTCGTACAGCGCCCTGATCAACGCGGGTAAACTGCACGTATACACGACAACCTACGAAGTGGACGCCTTGTTCAGCGCGCCGGTACCCGGCGATTATGAACTGGCGCCTTACCTTGCTAACGCCAGTGCTTCCGGTATGGTAGCCGTGGTATACGATAAAGAACGGCCGCTTCATTCACCCTGCTTCGGTAGCTGGCAGTATGATCGATTTCAAAGCACCGATCGTAGGCGCTAATATGTCATTCGATCACCGCAATGTGGGTAAGGACATGCTGTACATGGACCGCGGTTACCTGCTGAATACGCACTCTTTTTCAAAGATCGTACGGGTAATGGGTACTGGTTATATGTGAGCAACTTCAACAAAGCCGACGATGGCAATATGGTGATTGGCGCCTATAACATGACCAATCTCCCCGACATCGCCGCTGCAAAGTTTTTCCAGGCCAGCGAACTGGGGTATGTTGATATTTACGCCACGGACCGTAAGATCTATGCATACGACTACCAAGGTACCAACACCGCGAAAGTGGTATTCGATGCGTTACCGGCGAACGAAACCATCACCGCGATGAAGCTTTACAAACCAAGGCCCAACTTCAACCTGAGCGCAGTAGAAGGCCGCCTGCTCTACATTGCCACCTGGGACGGTACACAAGGGCGTTTATATGAAATGGCTTTCAATGGCGTGAGCGGTGATATTACCGCCACCCCTAAAAACATATTCACCGGCTTCGGCAAAATATATGACGTGAGCGCAAAGAACCGCGGCTCGGGTACCTATTAATCAGGGAAACCATAAAATAACCACACCAGATGAACAAGAAAGGCTTTGCCTTATCGGCGCTGCTGGCCCTTACAACGGGGCTGGCGGTTGCCCAGAGGCCATACATTGTAACACCGGATCACCCGGTGGCGGGCGATTCCGTGACGATCTTTTATAACCCGGACAGTACCGTGCTGCGCGGATTGGCGCCGGTAACGGGCGTAGCATACTTTTACCAGGACAATGCCTGGAATGCTTACGACGTGCCAATGAAGATGAATGACAGCGGTTGGGTAGGTAAATTGCTCATTCCGGCAGACGCAGTACTGATGGTGAACAACTTTAGCGCGAACGGCAAAACCGATAAGGGCGGACGTGTTACCTATGCCCCTGACATCCGACCGCCAGGGCCGACAGTTGCCGACGTCTTATGCTGCATGGGGTATGCTGCGCACTAAAGCGCTCCGCCGCGAAATGCCGGATATTGTTGACGAATCGGCCATCATCGCCAATAATGTAGGTGTATTCTGGATGAACCAGGAATTGAAAAACTTTCCGCAAAGCCGCCGCACGATTTTCCTCCCGGCTATGCGCATCCTGAAAGCCGAAGATCCCGCTAAAATGGACACGATCCTGCCACGCGAAATTAAATTCATCACCAGTTTACCCGACGTTACGGAAGCCGAATTACGCGCCGTAAGTGCTGCTTACCGTGAGCTCGCGGGTAATTATGCGAAGGCCGATTCTATAAACAATATCATCATCGCTAAGTTCCCGGATGGCGTTACGGCCCGCGATAAAGCATTGAAAGCTTTTTACACGGCGGCTCCCGCGCAGAAAACCATCGTACAGTGGAAAGCGTTTATCGCCAAATTCCCTTACGAGAAGTTTAAGAATGTAAACAGCGAAGAAGATCGCATGTGGTACGATAAAGCCTTCCGTGGCGTGGTATACGAGCAGGTAGGTAAAAAGAACTATGATATTCTTTATGAAATGGCGCCGGTATCCCCGTTCGTTGGGCTTACCGAATTTCATCGCCTGCTGGTACTGGGTGCGGAAAGCCACGGCGAAGTGACGCTGGACTTCATTTTTCCTTATTCCAAATTGCTGGTAGAGGAGATTGAAAAGCGCACCAATCGTAAAGATGGCAATGAAAGCAGGATCTACAGCGAGTCGCAGTGGAAAGATCACCTGCTGGATTACGCGCTGCCTGCTTTCATGGGTCACGCCTCCCTGCTGCACCGCAAAGGCGACGATAAAACCGCGCTGGTATGGATGGAGAAGGTAAAAAGCCACAAAGGGAGCAATAGCGCCGATTTCATGGGACTTTATGCTACGTTGCTGGAAAACAACGGCCGTCATAATGATGCGATGCAGATCGTGGAGAATGCAGTAGCTATGAACAAGGCTACACCGGAAACGATTGCCCTGCTGAAGAAAGAATACATCAAAAAGAACAAAAGCGATAAAGGTTTTGATGCCTATTTCGATAGTCTGAAAAGTGCCGAAACGTTATCGGCGCAACAGGCGCATATCCGCGAACAGATGATCCGCCAGGATGCGCCGATGTTCAAACTGGAGCAGCTGAAAGGCGGTTCGGCCGATCTCGCAAAATTGAAAGGAAATATCGTGGTGCTCGATTTCTGGGCTACCTGGTGCGGTCCGTGTAAAGCGGCGCTGCCAGGCATGCAGATGGCAGTAAACAAATATGCGAACGATAAAAACGTTAACTTCTTTTTATCGCCACGCAGGAAACCAAGCCCAATTACAAGGAGGAAATCAAATCATTCCTGAAAGAAAATAACTACAACCTGAACGTACTGTACGACGCTAAGAACACTAACGGCCGCCTTGATAAAACGTACAGCCAGTATGCGAAGGAGCTGCATTTCTCCGGCATTCCCGCTAAAATCATCATTGACGGCAAAGGCCAGATCCGCTGGACGTCCAACGGTTACTTCGGCAGCCCGAGCGCACTGGCCGATGAGATCAGCTACATCATTGAATTGTTAAAGAAGGAAGGATGATCAAACGCATTTTTTCGTGTTTTTGTTAATGAGAACCCTCGTACCTGGCGCTTTTAGCCGTACTTTCCTCCCGCAGCGACTCGGTTTTCTTTACCCGCGACACCATCCGTTTCGGCGCTACACTTACGGTGCCGGCAGGTAAGCAACATTACCCCGGCGTAGTATTGGTGTCTGGCACCGGGAAACAGGATCGAGACGGCACCATGGCCGGCAAACCTATGTTTAAAGCGCTGGCAGACTCCCTGTCGCAACTGGGTTATGCCGTACTCCGTGTTGACGATCGGGGTACCGGTCAAACGAACGGTGTATATGAAACGGCTACTACCGGCGATTTTGCGGATGATGCACTGGCGGCGCTGGCGTACCTGAAACAACAGCCCGGCGTTACCAAAGCCGGACTGGTCGGCCACAGCGAGGGCGGCGCCGCCGCGATCATTGCGGCTGCCAAATCTAAAGAAGTTGATTTTGTAGTCACGCTCGCCGGATTGGCTACGGATGGCTTGCAGGCGTTGAAATTGCAGAACATCGGCATTATTGAATCGGCGAAAATTCCCGACTACGATAAGAACCGCCACAAAACAATTAATCTCCGGATGTTTGATACAGCTTATCGTTACGCTTATACGCCCCAACTGGCGGACAAGCTGAACGCCACGTACGCGGCATGGAAACATGCGGACGACAGTGCTTTCGCGAAAGATAAACCCGGAGAACACGACCACATGCGATTTTTGTGACATCTTATGTGAGCCAGGCAATGGGCGCATGGTATCAGTATCACCTGCGCTACGATCCTGTGCCGTTGCTGAAAAAGATCAGGGTACCTTTCCTGGCGCTGAATGGCGACAAGGATGTGATGGTGCCTTATAAAGAGAACCTGGAGAATATCCGCCGCTATGGCGGAAAACAGGTAACAGTGAAAGTTTTGCCGGGACTCAATCACCTGTTCCAGCATTGTATTACCTGCACCCGCGAGGAGAGTGCAAGTCTTCCGGAGGTCTTTGCCCCGGAGGCCTGGCAGGCCATGCGGGATTGGATGAAACGCTTTTTGTAGGAGAGGGCCGCTGTCATAGCGGCCTTTTCTATTCGGCGTCCAGTTCGTCGAGAATCCGCGTTTTCATAGCCGTATTGACGTAATCCCGGGCTTCGGCGTAAGAAATGCCATACTGCCGTTCAATTCCCGTCAGGTGGGCCGGAAATTGCGCGAGGCGTTTATCGTAATAAGCGTCCAGCTCCACGACGCCGGGCATGTCGTATTTCAATTTCAGTTGGAAACGGCGCAGCAGTGCGCCATCGATCAGTTCGGGGTAATTGGTGGCGCAGATCAGCAGGGTATCTGAGGGGAGATAGTCGATCTGCTGGATCAACGTATTTACTAAACGGCGGATTTCGCCGGAGTCTTTATCGTCTGTAACACGCATTTTGCCGATATGATCGAATTCGTCGAGGAACAGGACCGCCTTTTCGCGGATGGCTTTTTCGAACAACAGCTGCAGGTTTTGCGCGGTTTCACCCAAACGGGACGATACCAGCGTGCTGAGGTTTACGATCACGATATTCTTGCCTAAAACAGTGGCGATTGCTTTCGCGGTGGTAGTTTTGCCGCAGCCGGAGTGGCCGTGCAGCAGTATTTTGTTATCAACCGGTAGGTTGTATTTCTTCAGTTCCGCTACGTGGCGGTGCTCCCGCAATACCTGGTCCAGTATGGCTCTGTTCTCACGGCTGAACTGGATATCGTCCAGCGAAATCTTTTCCTGGTCCCGGATGGTAAGGTTGGTTACGTTCATTGCTTAGTCCTTGTGCGCGGCAAATCTACGAATTTCGTACACGAAATTGAGCTTTTCGGGTTCTCCGTAATAGGCCACGTTCACTTCATTTACCTTTTGGGCTCCCAGGCGGGAGATCGCGATCTGTGAACGCAGGTTGTGCTCGCCGATGTGGAAATACACGATATCTACATATTGAAAAATGTAATCCAGCATCAGTTTTTTTACGGAAGGATTCATGCCCTTACCCCAGAACCTTGTACCGTAAAAGGTATAGCCGATCAGGATGCTGTTGTTCTTTTCGTCGTAGTCGTAAAAACGGGTACTGCCGGCCACCTCGCCCGTCGCTTTATCGATGATCTTAAACGCTCCACGGCTATGCATGGCGCCATCGAAAAATGTGCGGAACACCTCCCGTTGCCAGCGGTCTTTGTTAGGATGCTGGGCCCATACGGCGGGATCGGCGGCGACTGCGTACAACAAATCGAAATCTGATTCCTGCAAGGGGAGGAGGAGGGCTTTTTCGTTTTCGAGGGGTGTTTGTATCGAGAATGTGGGCATAGACAAGTGTTTGGGTCGAATATACGATAAAGAAGAAAGCTAGTTGGCCAGCAACTCCGCCGTGTACACCATGCCGTCGATATCGATGCCGAGATAATAAATGCCGGCAGGTTGCCCGCTCAAATCGAATTCGTATTGCTGCGATCTGCTGATACGACCGAGGTCGCGGCGCAATATCTGCGCGCCCGCGGCGTTATATACTACTATTTTGCCCCGGGCGCCCGCGGCTGCATCACCTTCGTATACGAAGCGGTAGTGGTGACTGGCAGCGTCCTGGTATACTTTGTAGTTAAATTTCGTTAAAGGGTTTTTTAGTTGGATGTTCGCCGACTGTATCACTTTGCCGTCTGCATCGGTAGCATGCAGCCGGTACCACGTCTGCGGTGCGTGAAGGTGTTTGTCCATAAAACTCCGCTGTCCGGCCGGCAGCAGCGCCAGCCGATGGTATAACCGGCCGTCGAGGCTGTATTCCGGATGTAGTTCACCGCCGCCTGGTTAATAGAATCTTTCTCCCACTTCAGTTTATTTACACCCAGCGAAGTAAAGCCCTCAAACGGCAGCAGTCCCGCCATTTTCTCCACCGTCCAGCTAATGGTACGGGTGTAGCCGGCGGCGGGCAGGTACGATTTAGACAAGCCGGTAGCATCGGTCACCACCGCTTTCACCGTATTGGTACCCGATACAAAAGACGTGTAAGGAATAGTAATGCTGTCGGTAACAGCCAATGGTGTATTGTTCAGAAACCATTGTACGCTCACGCTGTTATTGGTCGTTTGCAGTTTCCTGATGGTAAACGGTCGCGGGCTGGTTCCCATGATCGTAAATGCGGTGGATAGCGGGGTGTAACTATCGATCATGTTTACTTTCGAATGGATTTTGCTGATCAGCGCTTCGACGCAAACGGAGCAAAAGGCATTGCCGAGATACTGCATCCGGCAGCTCTGGTGCGGTCTGTACCAGTCGGACGCCGGCGCCGAGCCGCCATAAGCGTACACCCCGATATTGTTAATGCCTACCCAGTTTTTCCATTTTACCGTAGCGGGATTGCTTGTAGCCGTCATATTTGCTTTTTCGCCCGCGTATCCTGCGCCGGCCCAATATTCGTCGGCCAGTCCGCCGAAAGAATGACCAATTTCATGGATCGCGATTTCCGCAGCTGAAGTGTGGATGGTAGACGTAGCATACGTGCCACCCGCGCCGCCATAGTAGGGGAGTTCGAGAGCACAATGCCTTGCGTGTACTCCGGTACATTGGTGGCCAGTACGTTGGTGATAGGTGTAACGTTCGCCTGGTAAATGAGCCGGTGTATACTGTTAAAATCAAAGGTGGAATTGAAATACGTGCTGGGATTAGCGACGGGCTGTCCGCCGGAAGACGATTCATCTGCCGCGGTACCCGGGTGTTTAGCGCCCGATTGTGCCGATGGGACTTCTATGGCGAACACGTTGAAAAACGCGCTGTACGTAGAAAATGGTACGGCCGCCATCAGCGCGTTTTTTACCGAGGTGGCATTGTTAATATAGGTGCTGAGTTGTGCGGAGGTATAACCATCACCCACAAATACGAAATTGATGCGTTTACTTTTATCGCCGGTCTGCTGGATCGTAGACACCGGGAAGGTTTGCGAGAATCCGTACGCTGGCAGCAGCAGGAGGAACAGTAAGCGTAACGGTTTAAAACTTAGCATGGTAGATTGTTTTTAGCTGTTGTTGGCTGTTTGGGGACTGAATAATTAGTGTTTTCAGACCAGGTTGATGTTGAAAGCGGATCGTCATTTCGCCTTCGGCAGCGCGGATGACGGTGCGGGTAAGGGCCGCGTCGTTATTAGGTTCGCCGGGGTATTCCACTTCCTGGTTCAATGGGTCCTGCACCTGCACATATTGTTTTCCTGCGTCGCCGGTTATTTCACAATTAAAGTAATGTTGTTGCGGCGCCGGCTTTTCAGCCAGCATGTCGGGGCTTAACAGGCCATTTGCAAATTGCTTCTGCTGCAGGCGGAAATGGTAAGTTTTAGCCATGCTGTCGTAGCGTACCTGGTAAGTAAGAAAGATGATTTTCCCCGCAGCGGCCGGATCTTCCGCGATATGCAGCTGGTCCGCGGTCAGGCGTCTGCCGGCGCCGTTGCGGACAGCCTGGCAGCTAATCGCCAGTAATGCGAGGAATAATAATATGGGGGCGACGTGTTTAAACATACGTGGGGCGTTGGTCAAAATTAGTCTTTTTTACGATGTTTCTGATTCACCGCAATTGGCCGGTTGTATACGGCGATTGTGCATTGTGTTATGCCCTCAGTTGCTGCTTTACCCGGGCACGATGTTTTTTTCCCCAGTCGATCATCGCGAGAATTATGTCCGCGAAAGATTTACAGTAGGTGGTGGCTTCATATTCCACTTTCGCCGGGAAGTCAGGGTCATCCAGCCGCCTGATCAGGCCGTTCAGTTCCATTTCTTTCAGCTCGCGCGATAGCATGCGCCGGGTAATGCCCGGAATGCTGCGTTCTATTTCCCTGAAACGCCGGTTGCCGTTGCAGATGGAGTTGATGATCGGCAACTTCCACTTGCCGCCGATCACGTAGATCGTGTCCTGTAATGCCTGCACTTCTTCAGCGGGGTTTCTCGGAGAGGAAAGCGTGTTTTTTGTTTTTGCCATACCTGGTATCATGCGTTATACTGGTTACAAAGTTATACCACTTTGCCGGTACTTTTGTCGGGTAAACGTTAAATATCATCATATGGAATTAAGTGGAAAGACCGCCGTTGTAACCGGCGGCACGAGCGGAATCGGCTATGCAACAGCTCTCGAGCTTAAAGCCCGCGGCGCGCAGGTGATCATTACCGGCAGAACACCTGCCAACCTGGAGAAAGCTGCCGCGGAACTGGGGGTGCACGGTATACTGGCCGATCAGTCAAAGCTCAAAGATACAGACAACCTTGTGGCGGAAGTTGGCCAACGTCACGGGAAAGTAGATATACTGTTCGTTAATGCCGGGGTGGCCGGTATGGGACCGATAGCGGAGGTGACGGAACAGTTTTTCGATGAGATGATGAATATCAATTTTAAGGGTGCCTATTTCACTCTGTCGAAATTTATCCCGTTACTGGCGGATGGCGCATCGGTAGTATTCCTGTCGTCGAACACGGCCACGATGAATG
This sequence comes from Chitinophaga sedimenti, assembly GCF_023156195.1. Classification (GTDB taxonomy): domain Bacteria; phylum Bacteroidota; class Bacteroidia; order Chitinophagales; family Chitinophagaceae; genus Chitinophaga; species Chitinophaga sedimenti. Next base: position 2,127,397 of record NZ_JAKUKA010000001.1, on the reverse strand, counting down.
GTGCACAATCCTCCGTGTATTCCGCGAGTAAGGCGGCGTTAAATAAGGTGATGAAGATTGCCGCACAGGAACTCGCACCCCGCAACATCCGTGTAAATGCGGTAAGCCCGGGCCCTACAGCAACCCCGATTATGAAAAAGACCGGGCTTGACGATGCGCAGATGACACAATTGTACGACGCACTCATTGAGCGTATTCCGTTGCACCGTATTGCGCCGCCGCAGGAAATTGCGAGCCTTGTCGCTTATCTCTGCTCGGACGCCGCGGGCTTTATTACCGGTGCTGAGTTTCTCGCCGATGGAGGACTGTCGCTGTAAAACGCCAACCATATCAATAGCAATAACAGGAGCAAACGTGTTGTCATAAAGTAAAGAGTTGCTGCTATTATTAGTCGCAACTTTTTTCCTTATCTTACAAGATGAAGCCACTTTTTTTCTGCTGCTGTTGATGCAGTCGTTCTTCGCATTCAGCCAGGCGTCCTGGAAACAATCGCAGGCCGAGCTCATTTTCGATAAAGCGCCTTTTGCGCAGTGCCATGCTTCCACCATCGTAGAATATGCTCCCGGTAAATTCATGGCTGCCTGGTTCGGTGGCGCCCACGAAGGCAATAAAGACGTGCAGATATGGGCCAGTACGTCCATAAAAGGCGTATGGTCTGCACCCATAGCAATTGCATCCGACAGCATGCGGCATCCCTGCTGGAACCCGGTGTTGTTTCTCGATCAAAAGAAAGTATTACACCTGTACTATAAAGTAGGCCCCAACCCGCGCGACTGGTGGGGAATGGAACAGGTATCCACCGATAACGGGAAGTCGTGGTCGCCCGCCAAACGGCTGCCGGATGGAATTTTAGGGCCTGTCAAAAATAAACCGTTGCAACTGGCGGATGGTGTTATTATCAGTCCGTCCAGTAAAGAAACAGACAAGGCCTGGCGAGCTTTCATTGAACGCTCTACCGACGGCGGCGCCAGCTGGCAGCTGGTTCCTGTGGATACGGCAGGTAAATACGATATTATTCAGCCCAGTGTACTGCAATATGCCGATGGCCGCCTGCAACTGCTTTGCCGCAGTAAACAGGGATCCGTCATGCAGTCGTGGTCGAACGATAAAGGGCTTACCTGGGGCGCTGTGTCACCTACATCGCTGATCAACCCCAACTCCGGCACCGATGCCATTACGTTGCGCAATGGCTGGCAGATGATCGTGTACAATCCCGACAAACCCAGCAAAGAATGGAGTGAAGGTCGCTCCGTCCTCAACGTCGCCGTTTCGCGCGACGGACAAACCTGGACGGATGTGGCCAACCTCGAAAACAAACCGGGCGCTGAATTCAGTTACCCCGCCATTATCCTTGCCAAAGATGGAAAAGTACATATCACGTACACGTATGATCGTAAGAACATTAAACATGTTATACTAACCGCGCAATAACTGGTTGTATTGTAACATGTTCCATGGCCGCACATTACGTACGGCCTTTTTTGTTCGCCTAAAAAGTCCTAATTTTCATGGTGGGAGAGCGATTTTGTACAGCCAAACATCTGTAATGCGAAAAGTTATTTTATTTGCCACGTTTATGAGCATCGCGCTGATCAGCGTGGCTGGCCTGCCCGTACGCTACCTGGGCATACAGCAGGGGCTTTCTAATAATGCAGTGACCACGATTTTCCAGGATACACATGGGTTCATGTGGATAGGTACCTACGACGGCCTTAACCGCTACGATGGTTACACCTTCCGGAATTACCGCAATATCATTGGCGACAGTACTTCATTGTCGACCAACAACGTATACAGCATCGAAGGCGACAGCCTGCGTCGCGTTTGGGTGGGCACACAAAACGGGTTAAATGTATTTGATCCGCGCACCGGGCATTTTTCGCTGCCTGCTTACGTGAATGTGAAAGGACAGAAAGGTCCGCTGTTAGGCGAGATTTCCGCGATCCGGGCCATTGATGACAATACAGTGATGGTAGGCTCGCAACGAAGCGGATTGATCGTGTTTGATCGCCATGAAGGTGGTAAACAGATATCGCTGCCGGGCCGCGGGGGCAACTATCATGTACATGCGGTAGAATATGATCGGCAGCGCCATACGATTTGGGTGTTCGTGGAAGATGCGGGCCTCTTTAGGTATGATGTGCGAAAACAGGAGCTGATCATGGAGATGGGCAGCATCCGGCAGGTAAACTGCCTGCGCCCGGATAATAAAGGCCGCATCTGGATGGGCACAGACACGGACCTCGTATTATATGATCCGGCAACTAAACTGCTGACCGAAAGTTTTATGCCCGTGAAAAGCCCGGTGATCAGCATTGCCTATGATCAGCAACAGGTGCTGTGGATCGGTTGTGATGGCGCCGGCGTTTATCAGATAGCGCCCGGCGATGCGATGGCCCGGCCTTTCCGCGCCGATCCCAATTCGGCGCAGATCAGCAGTAACGCGGTGTATGCAATGTATGTCGACCGCGAAAACCGTAAATGGATCGGTACCTTGCGCGGTGGACTGAATGTGATCGATCCCGGTAGCGGCGCTTTTCAATTGGTGCGTTATACCGGTAAAGACACGCGCATCGCGGAAAATTTTATTCTTTCTTTTTGTGAAGATGGAGATAATCTGTTTATCGGTACTGATGGTGCGGGTTTGCGCAAATGGAACCGCCAGGATAATACTTATACGGAGTATCGGTATGACCCGAAGAATACCGCATCTGTCAGCAGCAACTTTATTACTAACCTGGCAAAAGATGCGCAGGGCGATATCTGGATCTCTACCTGGTTGGGCGGTGTAAGCAGGTTAAAACATGGCCGGCAGCAGTTCGAGCGGTTTACGTTATTCAATCCCAATACGCAGCGCGAAGAAAATAACGCCTGGATCGTTTACGAGGACCGTGAAAAAACGCTCTGGGCGAGCGCTTCCAACGATGGCTGCCTGTACCGCTTCAACCCCGCAGCGCAACGGTTCGAGTTATTCGGCCCCGACATCGTTAACCTGCAAAGCATCGCGGAAGATAACCAGGGCGTGCTCTGGGGCGGCACCTACAATTCGCTGGTACGCATCGACACCAAACATAAGCAACACAAAGTATACGCTATTCACTACCCGGTACGCTGCATCCGCGAAACCCGCGAAGGAGCTTTCTGGCTGGGCACACAGGGCGGCGGTTTGCTGCTCTTCGATCGCGCTACGGGCAAGTTCAAACAGTTTACGACGGTAGACGGGCTGCCCAGTAATACGATATTACGGGTGCTGGAAGATCGCGCCGGCAACCTCTGGCTCAGTACTTATTCCGGTCTCGCACGTTTTAATCCTGCTACCAAAGCGATAGATCTGTATTCGCAGCAAGATGGATTACAGAGTAACCAGTTCAGCTTTAATGGTGCGCTGGCCTTACGGTCCGGGGAATTTGTATTTGGCGGCATTAACGGCTTCAACTTGTTTAATCCCGATAGCGTGGCGACCGAGAAGCTAACCCCGCCGGTTTTCCTCAACAGCCTGAAAGTAAACAATCGTCCGATAGAATCGCTGCCGGAGTACATTGCTGACCGTGACCAGGAAATGATTACGCATATCACCCTGCCTTTTGACCAGGCAGTGTTGTCGCTCGATTTTGTAGCGCTGGATTATTCCGGGGCCGATAAAATCAAGTATGCAAGTATGCTGGAAGGTTGGGATAAGAGCTGGAACTTCCAGAGAACAATCGTAGTGCGGGGTACACCCGTTTGCAGGAGGGCGACTACCTGTTTAAGGTAAAAGTGTCGCGGCCGGGTATTGGCTGGGGACCGGAAACGACGCTGTTGCGCGTAACGGTATTGCCACCCTGGTACCGCAGCTGGTGGGCCTACATACTATACGCGGCGTTGGTGTTCGGCAGTATCTTTTCTTATGTGAAATACACCCGCAGGCAGGAGCGCCTGAAATACGAAATTCAGCTGGCGCACCTGCAAAACCAGCAGGAAAAGGAGCATGCCGAACGTAAAATGAGTTTCTTCACGAACGTGTCGCATGAATTCCGGACGCCGTTATCGTTAATTATTAATCCGCTGAAGCACCGGCTGGACCAAAATCCCGACCTGGACCTCAAAGTGGCCTATCGCAATGCGCGGCGCCTACTTAGCCTGGTGGATCAGTTGCTATTGTTCCGGCAGGCCGATTCGGGCGCGGACGCGCTGAAGGTATCGCGGTTCAATATTATCGGTTTGTGTGATGAGGTATACCAGTGTTTTATTCAGCAGGCGGCGGCGCGGCAGATCGACTACCAGTTCCGTTCGCCGGCCGGGGAAGTGCCGGTGGAGGCAGATTATGAAAAGATAGAGATCGCATTGTTTAATTTGTTATCGAACGCCTTCAAGTTTACGCCGGACGGAGGAGCCATTGGCCTCGAGTTGCAGGAAGCGGGGACTGGATATGTTTCCATCGCCGTCAGCGATTCGGGTTGTGGTATTGCGGAGGCAGACCGCGATAGCATATTCGATAAGTTCAGTCGCGCAGGCGGCGGATCGAGCCGGAAAAGCGGCTTTGGTATCGGCCTTTACCTCGTGAAGCATTTCGTTGAGGGGCATAAGGGAATTATTTCGGTGGATAGCAAACCCGGCGCCGGCTCCCGCTTTTCGATGTTGCTGCCGCGCACAACGGGCGAAACGATGGCCAACCTACATACACCGCCGGCCGCCAGTTTGCTGCTGGAACTGGCGGAAGATATTCCTGCACCAGCACCGGAACGCGGGTTGCCCGAAGACGGTCGCACGGCCTCCGAAATCGTGACCGACCGGAAATCGATATTGATTATTGACGACGACCGCGAAATACGCGAATACCTGCTGCGGCTTTTCGGGGATAAATATTACGTGCTGACGGCAGCCGATGGTTCGGAAGGGTTTGCCCGTGGCAGGCAGCCAGCTGCCCGATCTGATCATCAGCGATGTAAATATGGAGGGCATGGATGGCGTGCAGCTTTGCCGGCAGGTAAAGGCCTCGCCGGTATTAGGTCACATTCCCGTGATTTTGCTTACCGCGGCCTCCTCGGCCGACAGCCGGCTCGAAGGGGTAGCAGGGGGCGCAGATGATTACATGACCAAACCGTTCGACAGCCAATTGCTCCAGGCGCGGGTAGAGACCATCCTGAAAAACCGGAACCTCGTCCAGCAATTCTTTTTCGATAGTATTACGCTACAGCAATCCAGTGTGAAGGTGCCGGCAGCGTACCGGAGTTTTTGCAACAGGCCATCCAGGCGGTGGAGGCCAACCTCGATACGGAGGACTTCACCATCCAGAAGTTCTGTAAATCGATGGGCATGAGCCGGTCTACCGTCTACTCCCGCATTAAACATGTATCGGGACAATCGCCGAATGCCTTTATCCGGTCGATCCGCATCCGCCGTGCGGCCGTGTTAATGCTGCGCGAAAATATGAATGTGAACCAGGCCGCTTTCCAGGTAGGTATCGCCGACGTGCGGTATTTCCGGGAGCAGTTCGTGAAACTGTTTGGTTTAACACCATCGGCCTACATTAAAAAGTATCGCCCTTCCTTTAATCTTGACCTGAACCTGTTGCGGCCGGAAGGGGATAAATGATCTAAACTGCTGTTTGTCAATATGAAAGAAGAAAATTAAAAGTGAGCGGTAAGCAATTTACCCCCATTTTTTAATAGCTTGTCCACCATTTTACCCCCATACCAGTCTTACCTTAGCCGTAGAACATGAGAAAAAAGCCGATAGTGAACCGGCGTCAACTGCAATAGTCTAACAAATCAAATTCCGCGTGTAATTATGAAAAAATTACTACAAGCCTTTCGTGCGTGCACGAATTATCAACGGCTCCTGTTTCTTCCTTTATTTATGCTGATGTGTTCCCCTGTATGGGCCCAGCAGTCCGTTTCCGGTACTGTACGTTCCACAGAAGGACCATTACCCGGCGTTTCTGTGGGTGTAAAGGGCACATCTACCGGGGCACTGACGGACGCAAACGGTAAATTTACCCTGAATGCACCGGCTAATGCCACCCTCGTTTTCACTTATATCGGTTTCGTTACGCAGGAACTGCCTGCCACGGCCAACATGACCGTGACCATGGAAACGGAAGATGCCAAACTGAGCGAAGTGGTGGTGGTAGGTTATAACGCGCAGCGTAAAGCCACCCTCACTGGCTCCATTTCCCAGGTGAAGGGAGCCGATCTCGTGAAGAGCCCGGCTGCGAACGTGTCCAACTCCCTCGCGGGCCGCTTTTCCGGTATCGTGATCAACAACCGTGGCGGTGAGCCCGGGTATGATGGTTCCTCGTTTACGATCCGCGGTTTGGCTACGACCGGCAACAACGACGTGCTCATCGTGGTAGACGGTGTGCCGGGACAAGTGGGCGGCCTCGAAAGGCTGAACCCGAACGATATCGAAAGCGTATCTGTACTGAAAGACGCTTCGGCCGCTATTTACGGTAGCCGTGCGGCAAACGGTGTTATCCTCGTTACAACCAAAAGAGGCAAGACCGGTAAGCCCGTTATCAACGCCAGCTTTAACCGGGGCTTTTCTTCCCCGACCCGGCTGCCTAAGATGGCGGATGCCGCCACCTACGCAACAATTGCCAACGAAATTGCCTATTATAATAATAAGGCCGGCGGCATGAACCAGCAGTATACGGCAGAGGAAATCGCGAAATTTGGTGATGGCAGCGATCCGATCAACTATCCGAATACCGACTGGACCAAAGAAACGCTGAAGAAAACGGCCTTGCAGAACCAGGCAAATGTTTCGGTAGCGGGTGGTACTGATAATGTGCGGTATTACCTGTCGGCCGGCATGTTGTACCAGGACGGCCTGTACAAAGAAGGTGCAACCAAATACAAGCAATACAATTTCCGCTCGAACATCGACGCGAATATCACCAAGGATTTTAAAGTGAGCCTTTACCTCTCGGGTCGCCAGGAAGACCGCAAGTACCCGATTTCGGGTGCAGGCGATATCTTCCGCTCTATTTACAGGGCATACCCCACGATCCCGGCGCGTTACCCGAATGGCCTGCCTTCCAACGGTATCGAGGGCAGCAACCCGGTAATGATGGCGACCGACGCGGGTGGCATTAATAACAACCCGACGCAGGTATTCAATGGCATCTTAAAAGGCAGCTATAACATTGCAGCTGTAAAAGGGCTTTCGGTAGACGGATTTGCAGCATTCGATAAATCCTGGTCATTTGGTAAGGCATTTTCTACACCGTACTTGCTGTACGCTTACAACAAAACGACCACCAACTACGATTCCCGCATCGTGGGCGGCAACAACAATGCGGCCACCCTCAACGAAAACCAGCAGAACCTGGCGCAGGCCACTTACAATATTAAAATCAACTACCAGCGCGATTTTGGCGTACACCACCTGAATACGTTCATTGGTTACGAGCAAAGCAAGATTGCGCGCGAGAACTTTGCGGCGTCCCGCATCAATTACCTGAGCATCCTTACGCCGGAACTGTCGCAGGGCGGTACAGCTGCTACAGACCGTGATAACAGCGGCAGCAGCTACAACTTTACCCGCAAGAGTTACTTCGGCAAACTGGCCTACGACTATGATGAGAAATACCTCGCGGAAGTGCAGATGCGTATCGATGGCTCGTCTACCTTCCCCGACGGCAACCGGTATGGCTACTTCCCGTCTGCATCTGTAGGCTGGCGCATATCCAAGGAGAACTTCATGAAGGATGTTTCGTTCATCAACGACCTGAAACTGCGTGCGTCTTTCGGTACGTTGGGTAACGATAATGTGGGCCTGTTCCAGTATTTCACCAACTATTCTTTAAAGAACCAGTTCGTGGTGAATTCCAGCAACGGTCCGGTGATCGTTCCGGGCCTGGACCTTACCAAACTCGCGAATAGTCAGATTACCTGGGAAAAGCGCGTAAAACAGATATCGCTATTGAGGGCGCGCTGCTGAATGGCCTTAATTTCGAATTCATCTGGTTCAAACAACAACGTTCCGACATTCTTGCCACCCGTAATGCTTCTATTCCATTCGTATCCGGTATCGTGAATCCTTTTGGGGCCGATCCGCTGGTACCGAGCGAGAATATTGGTAAAGTAAGCAGCAAGGGTGTGGAGGCCACATTGGGTTATAACAAACGTATGGGCAAATTCAGCTACGGCGCAAGCGGTAACTTTACTTACGCAAAAAGCAATATCGAATTTATAGACGAAGCGCCCGGTGTATTGCCTTATCAGCGCCAGACCGGTAATCCGCTGAATACTTACCTGCTGTACCGAGCCATCGGTATTTATCGTACGCAGGAGGAGATCGATAAAACACCGCACCTGAACGGCGCGCAACCCGGTGACCTCATTTACGAGGACTACAACAAAGACGGACAGATTACCGCCGATGACCAGGTGCGCAGCCAGTATGGCAACATCCCGTTAATCACTTACGGCGCTATGTTGAACTTCGGCTATGGCGATTTTGACCTGTCGGCAGTATTTGCGGGACAGGCGAAAGTAAGCCAGTATGTGCTGCCGGAATCCGGAACGGTGGGCAACTTCTACAGCTCGTGGGCCGACAACCGCTGGAGCCCGACCAATACCAATGGCTCTTATCCAAGGGTAGATACACGCGCTTCTTCTTCCATTAATGGTGGTTTGTACAACAATACTTTCTGGCTGGACAATGCATCGTTCCTGCGTTTGAAAAACATTGAGCTTGGCTATACGCTGCCGGCATCTAAGCTGTCTTTGCTGCATATGCAATCCGCCCGCCTGTATGTAAACGCCTTTAACCTGTTCACCATCACGAAAGTGAAGGATTACGATCCGGAAGGCAACAGCGGCAGCGGTCAGTTTTATCCGCAGCAGAAGATTATTAACGTAGGCGTTAACGTGAGTTTCTAACCGAAAAAAGAAAAAAAATGAAAATCAGAACCTTAATATATTCCGCCTGCCTGCTGGCAACATCCACGCTCTATATGTCGTGTAACCGGGACTTCCCGGAGGTAAAGCCGACGGATAAATTTGAACAGAACATATTACTGTCCGATTCCCTCGTGTTTGAGGCGTATGTAGTGAACCGTTATATCGGCGCGCGTTTGCAGGACAAAGAAGGTGACGGTACCGACCCTGGCTTTGGTCGCGGGTTTGAGTACAGCATGTGGAGTTCCATAACAGATGAATCTATCTATAATAATGATGATAATACCTGGCTGATCCAGAAAGGACAGCTGGCCCCTGAAAACGTGGGCATGGCAGGCACGATCTGGCCACGCAGTTACCGCAGCATCCGCGAGGTGAACTTTGCACTGAATGGACTGGCGCAGCTGACGATCAGCGAACCGCACCGCCAGTGGCTGAAAGGCGAGCTGCAATTCATCCGCGCGTTCCGTTATCACGACCTGATCCGGAACTACGGCGGTGTGGTATTGATGGGCGACCGCGTGCTGGAGCTGAGCGATAACCTGCAGAATGACTCGCTGTTCACCCGCGCCACCTTAAAAGAAAGCATTGATTACACCGTAGCACAACTGGACCAGGCCGCAGCTTTGCTGCCCGCCACCAACGGCTCCAACTGGGCGCTAGGTCGCGCTACGAAAGGTGCGGCACTGGCCCTGAAGGCACGGTTGCTCTTGTACGGCGCAAGTCCGCTTTACAACACCAACACCTGGGCAGCTGCCGCAGACGCCGCACAGGCGGTGATTGGCCTGAACCAGTACAGCATTTTCCAGGGTGGTTATGATAAAATGTTCCCGGCCACTGAAGGCAACCCGGAAATCATTTTTGCCCGCCTGTATACCAGGAACGCGAACCATACGCACCTTGAAATTGCGAACGGGCCGAATGGTTACGGCGGCTGGGGCGGTAACCTGCCCTTGCAGAACCTGGTGGACGATTACGCCATGGCTGCTACCGGCAAACCCATTACTGATCCCACCTCCGGTTATAGCGCTGCCAATCCATATGTGGGCCGTGATCCGCGTTTTTATTATACTATTTTGTACAACGGTGCAAGCTATCGCGGTTCTACCGTGGAAACCTTTACGCCCGGTGGTAAAGACAGTAAGGATGGTACCGATAACTGGAATACTTCCAAAACCGGTTACTATTTGAAAAAGTTCATGAACGATGCATATCCGCTGCAAAACCCTTGGGGCAATGCGGGTTTCCAGCCCTGGATTTACATGCGTTATGCAGAGGTGCTGCTCAACTATGCAGAAGCGGCGAACGAGGCATATGGCCCGGACGTAGTGCCTGCAGGTGCCACCTTATCGGCCCGCGCGGCATTGAACCTGGTACGCGCCCGTACTGGTGTAAATATGCCGGCCATTGCCGCTGGTACCAGCCAGTCGCAGCTGCGCGATGCCGTGCGTTATGAAAGAAGGGTAGAACTGGCATTTGAAGAATTCCGCTTTTATGATGTAAGACGTTGGATGATCGCGGACGTAACGGAGAACAAGCCTGCCAACGGTATCACGATCAACAAAGTTGGTAATACCTTCACGTATACCACCAAAGTGGCGCTGGACGGCCGCAGCTTCCTGAAAAAACATTACTGGCTGCCTATTCCTCGTGCGGAAATACTGGCATCTTCCAATAAATTGAAACAGAACGAAGACTATTAATCGTTTTTGCATCCTGCCGTTGTGGTCGCGGCAGGATGTTTTTTCTAAATCCTTTATGCGGATATGATTCGGATCTTACTGGCTGCCTGCCTGTTACCCGGTTTTCTGCGGGCGCAGGCCCCGCTTAAGTTGTTGGTGAACGAAAAGAAAACTTACCAGGTGTTGCATGATTTTGGGGCATCGGATGCGTGGGCGTGCCAGTTTGCCGGGCTTTGGCCGGACGAGCAACGCAACCAGCTGGCCGATTGGCTTTTCAGCACCGATACGACTGCAAGTGGCCAGCCCAAAGGCATGGCCTGACGATGTGGCGTTTTAATCTTGGCGCCGGTAGCACCCAGCAGGGCCGCGAAAGCGGTATCCGAGATGAATGGCGGCGTGCGGAATCATTACTCGATTCAAACGGTACGTACAACTGGCGTCGACAGGCAGGACAGCAATGGTTCCTGCAGGCGGCGAAACGGCGCGGCGTGCCGTACTTCCCGGCTTTCTTTAACAGCCCGCCCGTACACCTGACTAAAAATCATAAGGCTTTTGCAGACAAAAGGCTGTGTAATATCGATAGCGCGCAGTACAACGCGATGGCGGTTTATGCAGTAGATGCCCTGGAGGGATTACATAAAACAACCGGGGTCAGTTTTGATTTTGTGGCGCCGGTCAATGAGCCGCAGTGGGACTGGAGTGATGGCGGACAGGAAGGCTCTCCATTCCTGAACCGGGAGATAAGCGGCCTGGTAAAAGCATTTGCAGCGCAGTTAAAGGCAAGACGCGTCAGCACAAAAATAATTGTACCGGAAGCCGGTCATATTAAGTATTTACTGGAGGATAGCGACAAACCCGGCCGTGGTAACCAGATCAACGATTTATTCACACCGGGAGCCAACTACATCGCCAATTTACCGCAGGTGGCAAAGGTGGCGGCGGCACACAGTTACTTCAGCACGGCGCCTTATGATAAAGGCGTAGCGCTGCGCGAGCAGGTGGCCGAGCGTGTGTCGGCTATAAAGGGACTGGCATTCTGGCAATCGGAATATTGCATCCTTGGTGATAACGAAGGTGAGATCAATGGCAGCCGGCGCGATACGGGTATCACGTCCGCATTGTACCTGGCACGCACGGTCCACACGGATTTGGTGGCGGGCAACGCTACTGCCTGGCAATGGTGGCTGGCCATCTCTCCCTATGACTATAAAGATGGCTTGATTTACATCGAGAAAAGCAAAACCGGCGGCTGGTTGCAGGACAGTAAAATGTTATGGGCCTTTGGCAACTACAGCCGTTTCGTTCGCCCCGGCATGCAGCGCGTGGAGGCCACTATCACAGGTGCGGGCGATAAGTTGTTAGTATCGGCCTGGAAAGATAAAAAAACGAAACAAACCGTAGCGGTGATCGTGAATCTGGAAAAGTCGGCCGCTACGATTGATGCCGGTACACGGGTAACCACCTACACGACCAGTGCCGGCCAGCGCCTCGCGAAAGCGGTAGTGAACGGGCCGGTGCAAATACAGCCCGAAAGTATTGTAACCCTCTTACTGGACAATTCTAAAATAGCAAGATGAAAAGATGGTTGATCGCTTTTGCGCTGCTGTGCTACCTTTCTGGCCAGGCGCAGCAAAAGCATACGTTCGCCTATGGCGATGAGCATTTTTTGCTGGATGGAAAACCCTTTCAGATGATTTCCGGAGAGATCCACTACCCCCGCGTGCCCCGGGAAGCCTGGCGGCAGCGCATGCAGATGGCCAAGGCCATGGGATTGAACACCATAGGTACCTACGTGTTCTGGAACGTACATGAACCGCAACAGGGCGTGTACGATTTTAAGGGCAATCATGATATCGCCGCTTTCGTAAAAATGGCGCAGGAAGAAGGGTTGTGGGTAACGCTGCGGCCAAGTCCATATGTATGTGCGGAGTGGGAATTTGGCGGATACCCTTACTGGCTGCAAAATCAGAAGGGATTAAAAGTGCGCAGTACCGAGGCGCAATACCTCGCCGCGTACCGGAAATACATACAGGAAGTAGGCAAACAACTGGCGCCATACCTGGTAACACATGGCGGTAATGTGGTGATGGTGCAGATCGAAAATGAATATGGTTCCTATGGTTCCGATAAGGAATACCTGCGCATCAACGAAAAGATGTTCCGCGACGCAGGTTTCGACGGACTGCTCTACACCTGCGATCCCGCGAAGGACGTAGCGAAGGGTTACCTGCCCGGTTTTCTGCCCGCGGTAAACGGATTGGATAGTCCGGAGCGGGTGAAAACGCTCGTGCGCGAATATCATCATGGAAAAGGTCCGTTTTTCGTGGCGGAGTGGTATCCTGCGTGGTTCGACTGGTGGGGCGAAAAGCATCACCGCGTGCCGGCGGAGAATTACACTGCCAGGCTCGATACATTGCTGGGCGCCGGTTTGTCGATAAACATGTATATGTTTCATGGCGGTACCACGCGTGGTTATATGAACGGCGCCAACTGTTATGACACCAGCTTTTACGAGCCGCAGATCAGTAGTTACGATTACGACGCGCCGCTTGACGAGGCAGGCAACGCCACGCCGAAATTCATGGCCTTCCGCCAGGTAATTGCGAAGCACCTGCCTGCGGGACAAAGGCTCCCGGAAGTACCGGCCGCCAAGCCCACCATGACATTGCCGGATATTCAATTTAAGAACACCGGATCGATGTTTTCTTTATTACCCGCGCCGCGCAACGCCGAACGCCCGATGACGTTCGAAGCATTGAAACAGCCTTACGGGTTTGTGCTCTACCGCACCAAAACGAAGGGCGGCCGCGAAGGGGTATTATCGATAAAGGAGCTGCGCGATTTCGGCATCGTATTCGTAAATGGCGAACGTGTGGGGGTGCTCGACAGAAGAAAGAAAGAAGACAGCCCGGCAGTGAAACTGCCCACGGGAGAAGTAAGGATCGACGTGCTGGTAGAGAACATGGGCCGCATCAACTTTGGCCCTAATCTGCTTAAAAATGAAAAGGGCATTACACAAAAAGTAACGTTCGCGGGACAGGAGCTGAAAGGCTGGCAGATGTACCCGCTGCCTTACACGGATCCTGGCAAAGCGTCCGCGAAGGCCGGCGGAAAGAACGCTCCCGCGCTGAAGCGCGCGACTTTTAATATCAATACTACTGCCGATACTTACCTTGATATGACCGACTGGGGCAAAGGTTGCGTGTGGGTGAACGGTCATCATCTGGGAAGATACTGGTCCATCGGGCCGCAGCAAAGCCTGTACGTGCCGGCGGAATGGCTGAAGAAGGGAACGAATGAAATTGTGGTGCTCGAATTGCTGAAGCCGGAACAGGAACTGCTGCGCAGTCGCACCACACCAATATTGGACGTACTGCAATAAACTGAGATCCATTCACTTTAAATACAATTCTAGTAGAAAAAAGACGGGAGAGGTATTTACTTCTCCCTTTTGCATTTTAACGGCGGAATCCGCCCCCATATTGTCATAATTACCCCTTCCTTTTCCTGTTTATTCGTTATAAGTTTGTTGCTTCAAAACTCACTTTTATGATAAAAAACAGGAGCGCTGCCCTGGGGTTCATCTTTGTTACACTGCTCATCGATGTGATGGGGTGGGGACTGATCATTCCGGTAATGGCCAACCTCATTTCCGAACTGACCGGTGTGCCCGTGAACGAGGCCAGCACTTATGGCGGATGGTTGTTGATGGCATTTGCAGGCATGCAATTCCTGTGCGCACCCATCATCGGTAACCTGAGCGACCGCTATGGACGCCGGCCGGTACTGTTGTTGTCGCTGTTGGGCTTCGGCATCGACTACGTCATCCTGGCCCTGGCGCCTAGTTACGCCTGGTTGTTCGTAGGTCGCATTATTGCAGGTTTTACCGGCGCCAGTTTTACGGCGGCCTCCGCGTATATCGCGGATATCAGCACAGATGAAATTTCCCGTGCGAAAAACTTCGGTATGATCGGCGCGGCTTTCGGTCTTGGCTTCGTATTAGGCCCGGCTTTGGGCGGATTGATCTCGAAACTGGGTATCCGTGCGCCATTTTATGCTGCGGCTGTTTTATGCGTGTTAAACTGTTTGTATGGTTATTTTGTCCTGCCCGAATCGCTGGATAAGGACAAGCGCCGCGCCTTTGAATGGAAACGTGCTAACCCGCTGGGAACGCTGGCCTTCCTAAGACAGCACCCCGAAATCGGCGGACTTGCATTCGCGTTCTTTCTGATCTATCTCGGCGGACAGTCTGTACAGGGGAACTGGAACTTTTACACGGAATACCGCTTTAAATGGAGCCCTGAAATAATAGGTTACTCGCTTACCGTAGTGGGCGTGCTGGTGGGCGCCGTGCAGGCTGGCCTTACCCGCGTGGTGAATCCAAGAATCGGTAATGAAAAAGCATTTATATAGGCCTGGGACTCTACACCGTAGGACTGGCGTTGTTTGGCATCGCCTCTCAAAGCTGGATGATGTTCGCTTTCCTCATCCCTTATTGCCTGGGAGGTATATGTGGCCCGGCTTTGCAGTCAGTGATCGCAGGACATGTAAAGCCAAACCAGCAGGGCGAATTGCAAGGTTCACTCACCAGCCTGATGAGTATTACTGCGGCCATTGGCCCGCCAATGATGAATGGCAGCTTTACGTACTTTACTTCTGCAAAAGCCCCGTTCCATTTCCCCGGCATCCACTTTATGATCGGCGCCGTTTGCATGCTGCTCAGCATCGTGATCGTCTGGAAAGTATTCAATAGAGAAAAGAAGGAGCATCCGGAATTAAAAGAAGTAATTGAAGGTGCAGGCACGGTAGGTGAGATGCCCATGCATTAACAAGAAAGCCGGGGCGTTTGCTCCGGCTTTCTTTATCTAAAAGAAATAATCCGTATACACCATGGCGTAACAGGTAACGACGTTATTGCGCACATGCCCGAATACGACGACGTTATCCCCGAAGGACCGCTGCTCGTAATCCCACTTCTCCTGCAAATAGAATTTATAGGCGCCACTTGTATTGGGTAGCGTGTCTTCATTAAACGATATCGCATTCACCGGCGCGTTCTTCAATTTAACAAGCGCACCATTGGGAAACTTGCGGGAGGTATCGGCCACGATGCCCACTTCGAGGTAACAGGTAGCGCCCACCACTTTCGCATTGGTACTGGTAATAGCCTGCAGGTAGTAAGGGGGCGTATCGATTCAAACGACGTTGTATCTGCCACCAGTGCTTCAAAAATGAGACTGTCGAGCTTCGGAATAGGTGCGAGGTTAGGCATTTGGATGGGCTCAAAACCATCGGCGTTGCGACGCTGACCGAGCTGGTCCACGTTATAGAGGTAATCTTCCGGGTTTTTTACCGGGTAGATGTAGATTGGTTCGCCTGCTCCGGGAGTTTCGCGCCTTGTCTCCTTACTACAGGCCAGGGCCGATAGCAGCAGGAAGAGCAAACAGGTTAATTTGGTCAGGTTATACATGGGTGGTATGGTTAGGGGCGGATTCGTATTAAAAACGACTGGTTGGGCACATAGGGACCATATCGGGGCGAGGTTTTTTTTTTTTAAAAGGAATCTTTTTAGCGGGGTTTATCGTATGTTTTGCGGCCTGCGATGGCGCCCCACCAGGTCCGGCCGTCGCAAACGTCGGTTGCAGCCCTTTGCTACGCAGGCAAATGTTAAAAATGAATGGTCGCGGGGAAATTGCCGCGACCATTTATTTTTATAATGTTTGAAGGCGTATCACGGTAAAAGAATAGGGTGGTAACGCCGTGTCAAATTGCTTGTTTGCAGTGATTTCCGACTGCTCCGGTTTCGCATTTTTATCGTCCGGTTTGCCCTGCAGTACCGTCTTCACAGCTTTACCCGATACGCTGATGTCCCCCAGGTCAACGTTGGTATTCACCGCTACCGGTAGCAGGTTTACCAGTTTCACTATCACGTCTTTCGATGGATCGTCCCGCACGATAGAAAACGCTACACGCTTCTTCACCGCATCCTGGTTGCTGCTGATGTCGATATCGCCGCCGAGGTAAGTAGTGCCGGCATGCTGACCGTACAACTGCTGTACATAGTAGCCCACAGTGGGCTTTACAGTACTGTTGTCAAAATAGATAAGGTCAGGGTGCCACTGTGTATGCCCTTCTTTAGCCAGCAGTGGCGCGTAGGAGGCCATGTGCACTACATCGCCGTTACGCTCCAGGGTGGTGAGATACAGGGCTTCTGCCAGTGCCGTTTCTATGTTACTGGGCCTTCCCGGCAAGTGCGCTGCATATTCACCCAGGTACACTTTTGATTTCGAACGGTCATAGCGGTCGTAATAATCTGGTTGTGGATGAACCAGCCCGGTGGCTGGTAGTAGTGTTCATCCACCATCGCCACCTTCAGGCTGTCTGCGAGTTTCCAGCCTTCAACATAATCTGTTCCTTCGGAGAAGGGACCCACCGTGCCGATGATCGTAATCTCCGGGTGATGTTTGCGCATGGCATTGATCATCATGGTATAACGTTGCGCGAAAACATCAGAGATCAGGTCTTCGTTACCAATACCAATATACTTTAGGTTAAACGGTTTCGGATGCCCCGCTGCCGCGCGTACTTTACCCCATTTGCTCGTTACCGGGCCGTTCGCATACTCCACGAGGTCCAGCATATCCTGGATGTAAGCGTCCATATCTTTCATCGGGATGCCGCCCTGCTGGCCGCCAAAAAGCGCCGGGTGGTTGCCGGAGTTCTGGCAGGGTACGCCGGCAGCGAGTACTGGTAAAGGTTCCGCGCCAATGTCTTCACAGTAACGGAAGTATTCGAAATAACCCAGTCCGGCCGATTGATGGTAACCCCAGAGGTTACGTTGTGGCACGCGGCTTTCGAGCGGACCCACGGTATTTTTCCATTGATAGATGTTGTGCAGTCCGTCGCCGTGCGCCACGCAACCGCCCGGGAAGCGTACGAAACGGGGGTGAATATCGGCAATCGTTTGTGCCAGATCGGCGCGAAGGCCGTTAGGCTGGTTCTTAAACGTTTGCTGTGGGAACAAAGAAACCATGTCCAGCTGTAAACGACCGGCCTGCAAGGGTTGCAGTTCCAGCCGCGCATCCGTGGCAGCCGCGGAGGCTGTTAATACGAGCTGGCTTTTCTTCCAGTTCGCGCCGGCATTTACCGTACCGCGCGCCAGCACCTGTCCCTGCTGTTCACCAGTTTCACAGCCAGTTTGCCGTTTCCTTTGGTAAATACTGAAAAATTATATTTCGCCCCCTTTCTCACCACGATGCCATCGAAGCCCGTATTTACCAGCCTGGCGCCGGTTTGCGCAGACTGCAGCACGGCGTAATGCGGGTTGTTGGCATGTATCGGTTGTAAACTGTCGATTTCAAATGTAGCGCCCTCGCCGCTCAGCGACCACGAATGGCGGCTGTTCCATTTGGGGTCGCGGTATTCCTTATCACTTAAAGCATATTCGAAATCGCGGTTCTGTACGAGTTCTGCGTACAGGCCGCCATCGGCTGCGTAGTTCAGGTCTTCAAAGAAAACCCCCGTCAATAACCTGCTGATAGGCACTGTTTTTCCCGGTTGCAGGCGGATGGTCGCCTTCAAAGGTTGCAGGCCTGCGAAGCGTTGCGCGTCCTGGCCGGTATGCTCGCCGTATTTGGCAGCTTTGTACTGGCCCAGGTCTACACTTTTGAGCAGCTTGTCCACTACCTCCCAGGCTACTTTGTGTTGCTGGCCGGTGGCTTTGCCGCCCGGCAGTTCCACCTGGATGCTTTGGTTGTTGTAATCATCGGCAGGCAGCGCCATTGCGGCGGCATATGTTTTCAGGTCGTTGCTGCCGGCCTGGTAGTATTGCCCGTTCCTGCTTTTATACAATACCTTAAATCCCCCGTCGTAACGTAAAACAGGTTGTTGCACATTATCGCCCTGTTCTACGGCATGATACGTCTGCCTGCCCCAGTATACCAGGTCGGGCGAAGAAGCGGCGGCAAATAGCTTTTCCCGCTCATTTAAAGCCCATACGGCATGCCATTGTCCATCGGGTGTTTGCAATACGTACGGGTCCAGCATGCGCTTTTCCGCGCCCCATCGGCCATAATCACTTTTTACAAAGGCATACTCGTTGCCGATGGGCTGCCAGGCTTTGCCATCGCGGCTCCAGGCGAAGTGAAGACCGTTATGGTTGTTGTTTTTCGTAGTAGCGTAGGAAAAAGGTAAACGGAGTCGGGCTCGTTATGCGCCTGCGTTGGCAGCGCGTGTAAGCCGGCTATACCTATCAGTAGAAATTTTTTTTTCATGTTGATGCGCTTAACAGTTCATGTGTAAACCCTGCGTTTCGCTGTAAGGCCCGTGTGCATCACCTTAAAAACACGGCCTGGCGCCGGCAGACAAATTCGTCTCGTCGTTTAGCGGGTTACAGGTGCAATACCTGCGTGTGTGGGCGTTACGGTGATGATGTTGCCCTGTGCGTCGAACGTCATCCGGTCTATGCACACTTCGCGGTTGTAACCCGCGGCACTGCCCATGTTGATGCCGTTCGGGTAGTTGAAGCGATGGTATACGATATACCATTCGTCTTTCCCCGGCACCTGTAACACTGCGTGGTGCCCGGTTCCATAAATACCCGCCGCGGGGTCCTTGGCGATTACGAGGTTGTTTTCCGGAACGGTAATTTTACCATCAGGCGCATCTGCAAAGCCATATCGCACCCGGTAATCCGCATCGCGGGTATCGTTTTCCGACCAGGTGAAATAGTATTTGCCATTGCGGAAAAATACATTGGTGCCTTCGCGGAAAGTCCGGTCGGGCGTAATGATTTTAGTGGTGCCGGGTACCAGTGAGATCATATCCTCCGCCAGCTCCGCCGCTGCGAGGTAGCCGTTGCCCCAGTAGAGGTAGCTCTTGCCGCTTTTCGGATCGGTGAATACATCGGGATCAATTTCCTGGCCTCCTTTGATGCCCTCCGGACGTTTATCGATCAGGGGCCTGCCCGAGTCCTTGAAAGGTCCGGTGGGACTGTCCGCTACCGCTACGCCGATCTTTTGCGCCGCCGTAAAATAGTAGTAGTATTTATACTGACCATTTACTTTCTTCTCTTCGATGCAGGGCGCCCAGGCATTGCGGTTGGCCCAGGTTACGTCGGTGCCCAGCTGGATGATTTTGCCTTCGTCGGTCCAGTGTACGAGATCGGGCGAAGAAAATACTTTGAAGTACGTGCCCGACCAGTTGTCGAATCCATCGCTGGTAGGGTAGATGTAGTACTTACCGGTCTTTTCGGAATACATCACGTCCGGGTCGGCATAGTAGCCGTCCAGTACCGGGTTGTGTGTTTCCATGGCTTTTACCGTAAACGTAAAGGGCCTGGCGCCTGCCATGTTGATGGTGTATTTATTCTTCCCTGCCGGTTTCACGGTCGTATTCGGGAACTTTCCAAACACCGGTTTCAGCTGCGCAGGATCGTAGCCCGGCTTTAGTTGCAGTACCAATGTGTTGTTGGCCGTATCAATGTTTTTATTGATCTGCTTAACACCCGGCGCATCGGCGGACAGCATTACTTGTTCCGGGCTGAGCCACTTGCGGGTAAGCGCCGCTGCTTCCGCTGCGGTTACCGGCATTACGGTACCATGGCGCGGCTTAAAGTCCATTGAAATATCCGCATTGATGGCCGTAAAATGTTCCAGGTCGCTGCTGCGCGCAAATTCGTAGCGGCCGTTGCGATATACATCATACATCAGGATATAATCAGCGGAATTATTCAAGGGAAAAATACCGGAACCTTCCACCTCATCGGCCGTTTGCTCCAATGTTTTGTCCTGGAACACATAACCACTTGTCAGCTTATTTGACACTGCTTTTTTGATACCGTTTTTATCACCACCGGCGTGTTTAAAAAACAAGTGATATTTTCCACCTTTCGGGATGATATCCGCATCTATGCAGACTGTACCCACTGGCGGTGCAAAAGCACCTGTGGCGTGGATGCCAGGGCCGAAAAGTCTTTATTGGCGTAAGCGTAGTAGATCTTGTCGCTGTCCTGCGCACCCAGCCGCATAGACCAGTACACCATGTATTTACCGGTGGCGGGATCAAAGATCGTTTGCGGCGCCCATACACGGTCTGCCGCGGCATATTGCGGGTACGATTCAGCGATGTTGATGGAGTGCGTTTTCCAGTCGGTGAGATTGCCCGATTGCATCAGTACAATGGCCTTATTAGGTCCCCAGCCGTTTTTCGCGGTGTGCATGTCTGTAGCCACCATGTAAAACCCTTTGCCGTCGGCCCTCCGCAGGATGTGCGGGTCACGTACGCCGCCGGTAGCGCTGATGGTGTCCGAGCCCAATACGGGGCGGTTGTTGTTGAGCGCCTTGTAGTGGTAGCCGTCGTTGCTCAGGGCAAAGCGTACAGATTCGTCATTGCCTGTAAAATAGGTAAATAAATAGGCCGTGTAGGGAGCCTGCCGGTTTTTCTGCGCCTGTGAAAGAAGGCTGATGCCCATGCAACACGACAGGAGAATCCATCTTTTCTTCATAACGGAATTGTTCAACGGTTTTAAGGAGTGGACAAAATACATAAAAAAGTGTTTAATTGACAATTAAAATGAAGAACGGCTGTTCGGCGAGGGGATTGCAATATTTTAGGACGTGCGCGTTTTGGACACATGTCGGTGGTCCGTAGCCGTAATCCGGGTATTTAACGGCAGGCACTATTCAAGTACTCCACCGCTGAAACAGCAGCTCAATTCGCTATCTTTACATTATTGGCTTTGGAATCCGTGTAGACAGCTGTATTATTTATTATTAAGCCCACGTAAAATTCCATCCGCCATGTAATTTTGCCCGCTTCAAAATCATCCGCCCGCTATATGAAATTGTTTTGCCTGTTGCTGCTGTTGTTTCCGGTGTCCATGCTGGGCCAGCATGCCACCATTGTTTTCGTTAGTGATATACAAAGTACGCCTGTTACCGTCATTCCTCCTGTGGACGGTATTTCTTTTTGGGCTGCCCGCATCCGCATGCCACTGGACGCCAATCACCAGTTTATGATCCCGAATGACGTTGCCACGCCGGGTATCATGCAATTCGAAACCTACCGTGACGTCGTGAAATTGTACGTGCGGCCGGGGCAAAGTTACCGCATCACTTACATGCGTGGAAGGCCGCTGGCCATAGCAGCGGAAGACGCAGAAGGCCAGATGGCGTTGCAGTCGATTTATCGCAATACAGTGGCCGGCAAGGCGGATATCCTGCAACGCACGGGCCGGGGGTGGACTTACATCGTGCGCAAACTGGAGCGGGAACAGGAAGAACAAATAGATATTTTTAAGAAATTACTTAAGAAAGGTAAGATAGACGCCGGCTTTTATGATTGTGCTGACCGGCTCGCTGTCGTTTTCAGGGCGGCGGTCATGTCGCTGATCGTATCGCGCGAAAGCCGGGCGCTGACGACGGACATCCGTAATGGAAAATATAATGAAGTGGCGGTCTTTCGTATGGAGAACCAGTGGAAGGATATGTTGTACCAATGCAACGTGAACTTCCCGAAGAATCGTGTATCTCCATACTACCGGACGTATTGCGCCAACGTGCTGCATTATTATTACGAAGATTTTTTTCAATATAAAGAGGGGTTGAACCCGGATGTGGATACCTCCGGAGTAGCGCTGTTGAAGCGGCGTTTGGTGAATATCGAGAAGTATTTTGCGGAACCTTCGATGAAGGAATACATGTTGGCCTGGGAAATCTCGCAGTCGACAGCCACGGACCAGGCACCGGTAATTTTATCGGCCTGGGATTACTTCGAAAAAACGTATCCCCGAAGTGCGCTGAAGCCCTATGTGGCCAACGCTGTAAAAGCACTCCGGCACCCGGAAACAAATATCAACGTAGCGGAAAAAGCGCCTGCATCTAAACGCTACAGCTTTTTGGACGGGATAACACAGCTGGAAAAGCAATTTAACGATACTGCTGCCTACATCGTGGTGTGGAACCTGGACGACGCCACCTGTCACCAGGCATTGGCCTATATCGACGAATCGCGTACACTGCTGAAAGAGAAAGGGGTGGAGCTGGCGTACCTGAATGTAAACGGGCATGGCGTACCTGGCAACCTCGAAAAGATGATCGGATTCTTTAAACTCGACGGGCAGCACTTCGACGCGACTTATAACCTGATGAGCGAGTTCTCCAAACAATATACGCCTGAAAAAAGCGGCACCGGTTCCATCAAACTTCCCGTTCCCCAATACATCGTGATCGATCATGGCCGCATCACCTCGTGGATTGCCGCGCCGCTGAGCGACGTGGAAGGGGTGAAGCGGCAGCTGGCTGGCGTTGGAAAACCAGTAGCCTGCCGTCCATCATTTTAGGGACGGGATGAAGCGGCAATGCGTATTTTTGTTGTATCAATCCCAACGTCATGAAAAAACTGATATGGGCCCTGTTCCTTACGCCATCGGTAGTCCGTGCACAGGCGCAGCGCCCGAATGTGATCTTTATTTTCACCGATGATCTCGGCTGCGGCGACTTTCGTTTGCATGCATGCTGGGCGTGAAACTGCCGGCCGGAGAAACGCTGGATAGTGAAGACCAGCTGGACGCTTTGCTGGGGCGCTGGAAGAATGGCAGGAGCACGCTGGTGCAGCAGGGTGGAGCTTTGGCCATCGTTAGCGCCGACTGGAAATATATTGAGCCGACTAAAGGCCCCGCCGTGCAAAAGCTGACGGGTACGGAAACGGGCAACTCGGAGAACGGGTTATCATATCAGCTAAAAACGGATATAGGGGAACGAAAAGACGTGAGTGCCCAATACCCGCAAAAAGTAAGAGAACTGAAGGCCTTACTGGACCAACTAAAAGCAAAATAAAAATGTACTTTTGTACAGCAAGCCACCTTATACCATGAAACTTTCAAGACTGCTGCCCCTCCTGTTCGTATTGACAGTTGTAGTATACTATAGCTGCCGTAAGGCAGAAACCTCGCTGGAGCCCACCGGGGAACATATTGTCGATAATATTCGTGCATCCGTAAGCGGCCGGGTTACCGACGGCGAAAAGGTGCCCGTCGGCGGTGCTACGGTTACGGCTGGTGGCGCAACCACCACTACTGATGTGGATGGCAACTTCTATTTCAGCGATGTTACCCTCGACCGCACAGCGGGTCTTATCAAGGTAGAAAAGGAAGGATTCTTTACAGGTTACAAAACCCTGATGCTGCAAACCGGCGATAATAACAATACGGCTTTAGAGCTGGTCAAAAAGACCGTTACCGGTACGTTCGATGTAGCGGCCGGCGGCATTGTGAACATGCCGAACGATGGTGGCTCCATCCAGTTTGCCCCAAATGCGATCATCAATGAAATTACCAAACAGCCCTATAAAGGTACTGTTGTTGTATATGCCGCAGCCATCCACCCGGATATGGACAACTTTTACGACATCATGCCGGGCACGTTGCGGGGTATTGATAAACATAATAAGGAGATGGGCCTGCAGTCCTTCGGGATGGTAGGTGCGGAACTGTACAGCGTTAGCGGCGAAAAGCTGCAACTGGCGCCCGGTATCACCGCCACCTGGCGGATGCCTGTTCCGCAAACACTGAAGGTGCATGCGCCGGCAGACATTGCGCTGTGGAGTTTTAATGAAACGACCGGCCTTTGGAAAGAAGAAGGCAGGGCGGTGAAAATGGAGGACGAGTATGTTGGGGTGCTTACCCACTTTTCTTTCTGGAACTGTGATGCGCCTTTCAAAGTAGTAAAATTGAAAGCCCGACTGTTCGCGGAAGATGCCCCGCTGGCTAATGCCCGCGTAACCATCACCACGGCATTGGGTAATAACAATATTTCCGGCAGCGGTTACACTTCCGGCGACGGTATTATCGAAGGGTTGGTACCCGCCAATCAGAAACTGGCACTCAACGTATATAATAAGTGCGGCGATCTTGTTTATGCGCAGGAAATCAACCCGCTGTTTTTCGATACCGACCTGGGCGAAATTTCGATGCACGCGGGTTATTCCATGATCAGGGTATCGGGCACCGTGTTAAACTGCGAACGGCAGGCCGTACAGCGCGGCAGCGTCACCCTTAAGGTAGATGCCTTCGTTTATCGCGCGAATGTGAGCAACGGCCGGTTCTCCATCATGGTGGCCCGTTGTACCAGCGGTCCAGCGATGGCCACGATCGTTGCGGACGATGCTGATAAAAAGATGATCTCTGAAGCACTGGAATTTGAAGTAAACGGCAATGACCGGATGCCGGTGAAATTTCCGTGTGCGCCGAAAGTGCGGAACAGTATATAGATATGACCTTCGGCGCCGATCGTATTATGCTGATGCCGCCTGGCGACAGTATTTCATTGTCGACCGACGCGAACGCCAGTTATGTGTATGCGTTTAATACAACTTCTTCCATGCAGCTGTTTATCAACGGGCAGCCCGGTAAAACGGGCGACTTCTCCGGTGCCTTCTATTACCAGGAAGACCGTAAAAGCTGGAGCACTAATAATATGCCCGTTACCGTAACCCGTTACGACGCAGCCACAGGCGGCTTCATAGAAGGTCGGTTCGCCGGAACGGTGAGCGATTCAACCAATACAACCCCGGTGAGCGCGACATTCAGAATAAGAAGAAACTAAAAAGGGAAAGCTGTCCGAACGGGCAGCCTTCTTTTTATGGAGGAATTTTTGTAGTATTAAACATAAACTACACGTCATGAACACCCGCCGCGACTTCCTTCAGAAAATGGCTGCCTCCGCTATCTTGTTGCCCCTACCTGCCTGGGCTGTACACCAGCAACCCTACGATGGGCCAGTGTTGCGCGTAGCCCTTATGGGGCTGGGCGGTTATGCCACCCGGGTGGCCGAGGCCATGAAAAGCTGCACGAAAGCAAAGCTGGTAGGTGCGATCAGCGGTACACCGGCCAAGCTGATCGATTGGCGGAGTAAATACGGCATACCGGAGAAGAATTGCTACAATTACGAGAGCTTCTACAACATTAAAAATAACCCGGACATCGATGCGGTGTACATCACTACGCCTAATGCCCTGCACCACAAACAAGTATTGCAGGCCGCCGCTGCCGGCAAACACGTGATCTGTGAAAAGCCGATGGCCCTTAACGCCAAAGAAGGCGCCGAAATGGTGGCCGCCTGTAAAAAGGCGGGCGTAAAGTTGTTGGTAGGCTACCGCATGCACTTTGAGCCTAAAACGCTGGAAGTGATCCGCATGCGTAAAAGCGGTGAGTTAGGTAAAATCCAGTTCTTCCAGGGGCCTATGCGGCTTCCGTATCGGCGATCCCACACAATGGCGGCTGAACAAACAACTGGCCGGCGGCGGTTCGCTGATGGATATTGGCATCTATGCCATCAACGGCGCGCGTTACATGGTAGGCGAGGAGCCCACCTGGATCACCGCGCAGGAAACCAAAACCGATCCGGTGAAATTTAAGGAGGGGGTAGACGAAACGATCCAGTTCCAGATGGGCTTCCCGTCAGGCGCGGTCGCTTCGTGTTTGTCTACTTACGCGATGAACAACCTCGATCGTTTCTTCCTCAATGGAGATAAAGGATTTGCCGAAATGCAGCCGTCTACAGGTTATGGTCCGATCAAAGGCCGCACCAACAAGGGCGAGTTAACTCAGCCACATACCACGCATCAAACCGTGCAGATGGACGAGATGGCCGGCATCATATTGGAAGGCAGGCAGCCGATAGTGCCGGTAGATGGCGAGGAGGGACTGCGCGACCTGAAGATTATTGATGCGATTTATGACGCGGTGAGAACGGGCAAGAAGGTGATGTTGAAGTGAGCTAAACCAGCTGTCCCGCCGCCACGCGTTCCAGTTGCAGCTGCAGCGTCGGCGTAAACACCAATCTTACACAAGCACCCTGATCGTTGGTAATCGATAAGTTGCCATCAATTTCATCGGCCAGCCCGTGAATCAATTTTAATCCTAATCCTTTGCCCGCGCCGGTAGCCGGAATGCCGACGCCATTGTCGGCGATCAGCAGTTCCACTTCTCTGGAGGCCAGCGGTTGCAGCCACACCCGTATGCGGCTGTCGGGGCGCGGATGAGGAAATGCGTATTTGAGGCAGTTGGTAATCGTTTCATTCAGGATCAATCCTAAAGGAATAGCCTGTGAAACGTCTACCTCCACCGGTGAAACCTGCACATCAAAATAGATATGCGTTGAGGCAAAACTGCTGCGCAGGTGTTCTACCAGTTCCGGTAAATACGCCGCCATATTGATCGTAGACACATTCGTGGTGCGGTATAATTTCTGGTGGATGAGCGACATGGCATATACGCGGTTGCGGCTCTCTGTAATGGCTTCCGTGGCTTCGTTTAAATAGCCAGACTGCGATTCCAGCAGGCTTACAACGGTTTGCAGGTTGTTTTTTACGCGGTGATGTACTTCCTGCAGCAGCCATTCTTTTTCTTTAACGAGGTGTTCCAGTTTCGCATTTTTCTGGCTGATCTCTTTGTTCTTCCGCTGCTTCGAAAAGTAGGAATTCACGATTAAGGCCAGTACCAGCAAGAGTAGCACGATGACGGAAATAGTGCCGTTCGTAAAGGTGGTGGCCAGTTCTTTGTCCTTCCGTAACAGTTCCATGTCCTGCTGCGCCAGCCGCAGGTTGGCGGCGGAAGTTGCTGCCTGGTTGCGCGTTCGTTGCTGCATGTTTTCTTCCACGATCAATTTCCAGCGCACGCTGTCCATATCTTTCTGATGCAGCAGCGATAATTGCTGCCATTGAAGAATGGCCTGTTGCTGTTGCAGCAGTTCGCGGTCCTTTTTTCGGTTTCGTATTTTACTTTATACTCTTCCACCTGCCGCATCTTTTGCGCGGTAAGCATCGAATCATCCAGTTGTTTGTTCATCATGAGGTGGTCGATGGCCGAGAGGTAATTACCCATGGCAGAATCCACCTTAAACATCATGAAATGGAAATGACCGCGTACAGTGATCGCGGGGGCAGGGGATAAGCGGCCACCTGGTCCAGCAACGGTTTTGCTTTTTCATACTGCTGCGATTCTACGTACAACTGTCCCAGCTGCGAAAGTGCGGTATAGTATTCCGGTGTGCCTTTGGGCGTAGCTGCTACCACAGCGCGACCATAGGGTTCGGCCTTGTCGTAGTCACGCATGTCGCGGTAAATATTCAGGAGCATCCTGTTCAGCGAATTTTTGAAATGCGGCTGCTGTGGTGGTAATTCTTTTTCAAGGTGTTGTACGATGTCCAGGGCTTCGCGGTACTTGTGCATTTTGCGAAGGGCCTGCGTAATGGCTTCCGTTGCTGGGTATACATTTACCCGGTTGTTCATGGAATATTTCAGCGCCTGCTGATAGTTGTCGTAGGCCAGCTGGTGCTCGCTGAGGGCTTTGTAAATATTGCCTAAATTCATGTAATAATGCACGCCCATAAAGTAATCTTTGTGCTTGTGCATTTCCCGGAGCGCCTCCTGGGCATAGTACATTTCTTTATCCTTGTTGCCGCGGATGGTATGCAGCTGGCGGAGGGCGTCGTATATGAAGTGTTTGTGCGGATAATTTTGCGTGCTGTAAACAGTGAGCAGGTGCTCGAACATGCGGTCGAAGTGCAGGTCGTTGGGACGCCAGTAGGCGAATTTATTGGCATAATCCACGGCGCTGCGTTCATAGTCGGGCAAGCCCGCGTCGGCAGCAGTACAAATAGCTTTTTCAAGATAGAACAGGGAGGAATCTATATGTCCCGGAGCGTCCATGTTATTGGCGTATCCCTGTGCGTTTACGCGGTACACCCATATTTTGTTCTTGGGCGTCAGTGCTTCTGCCAGCTGGTTGGCCTTCGGAAAGTCATACCGCTCGGTGGCAATCATCGCTTTGAGGGTGGAGGCTTCTTCCACCAGGTCCTTCCGTTGTAAGCGCCGCGCCGCCTGGAGCGATGCCTCGCAAAGTTTTTCTGCATGGTCGAGGTCTTCTTTTTCTTCCCCGGGCAGGTGGGTATATTGCCAGGCCATTTCAGCCATCACCTTTGCCTGTAACGCTGGCCGGTCATTCAACCCCGCGAGCGATGCATACATCTCCGGTAACCGCCCCATTTCCGACATGGTGCGAACGATGGTGAGCCAGGCGTCCGTAGTGACGGTTGGATCATTGGACACCTCGAGCGCCTGCCGCGCATACTGCATCGCTTTGTCGAGGTCCGCTTTGTCCTCACCGGGTTTGGCGCGGTAATATTCACCAAGGTTGATAAGGGCCGTAGCCCTGTCTTTGGCGGTTTTGCTGTTAGTAAGGTCCTGAAGGAGCTTGTCCTGCGCAATAGCAGGACCGATTCCCCAAAGTATGGCGATGATAATAAGTGTCGTTTTCCTCATAATTGTTCACTTGGGGCCGCAGGATGGCGTGTGTTGATTTCGCCCCAAAGATACGGTAACGACGGATTTACGGTTGACAAAATCCCCTTAATGCTTGTATATATGCCGGATCTGCCTGTACAGGGCGTCTGCAATTATTTTATAACCCTTGTCGGACGGGTGTAGGCCGTCGTAGGTAGCCGCGATGGCCGCTTCGGGGTAGGGGTACTCGTCGGTATCCGGGTTGTAAGGCAAGCCGATAAAGGCGGGGTAGGGGTAATTGCGGTATTGCCCGGTGGCACTGTCTTTCAGGCGTTTGAAATGCACCAGCTGCGGCAATTGCAGGCCGCGCTGGTGGTACAGGTCCACCACTTTACAGTGTTCATATCTGCCGATACTGTCGATGGCAGCCACCACATGGGCCAGGGTTTGTCCCTTTTTATCGCGGTACGAACCCCGTGCGTTGTTTTTTGGATTGTTGATATACACGAAATCCACGCGCTGCATGGGCGTAATGAGAATAATAGGCGCATGGGGCTGCAGGGCGCGCAATTTGCCCACGATCGTGCGGAAAGCGCCGTATACCGTTGTAGTCCCGGTACTGTCTTTATAGTCCTGAAACGTGCCGATAGGCTGGCCGGACCACCAGTCGTTCGTGCCGAGGAAGATCGTATATACATCGGCGGCCGGTACTTTCAGCTGGTCAAACTCCTTTGCAATGCGTACGGCCGTCCACCCGTTATGACCCTGGTTAATGTAACGCAGGCCGGGCAGGCGCTCGGTAATAAGGCTCAGGTATCCTTTGGTGATGCGGTTGCCGGTTTCGTCGGGATGGTCGTTCAGGTAGGTAATGCTGTCGCCGATAGCCACCCAGGTTTTTTCTTTTCGAGGTAGAAAAGCCATGAGGGGCAGCAAAAGGAGCCAGAACAGTTTTTTCATCGGGAACAGATTTGTGCCTAAGATAATAAAAGGTTAGTACAGGTACCAGGCTATTAATGCGCCGCCGGCGGTTCAGGAAGTTAACCGCGTCGTTGCCAAGCAGGCCGCGACGTTCCAGGGTGGCGCCGAGCAGGGAATCGATCAGGGTACCGGCGATGCCAGCCACTGTTACTACCCATATAATGCGGGCATCTGCCATGCCCCACCAGCCCATCGTGCAGGCATAGGTAAGCACCGCTATGACCAGCGCACCGGCGGCGCCCAGCAGCGTGCCTTCCAGGCTGATCACGCCATCCGGTCCTGGCGGAGAGGATTTGAAGTTGAGAATGTTGTAAAATCGCCGCCCGTATACCATACCCAGCTCCGACGAAAGGGTATCGGCAGTGGCTGCGGAAAGGCTGCCCGCGGCGGCTATCAAAAAGGGAAATGCATCGCCCCCGCTCAATACTGCAAAGTAGAAAGACAGCACGCCCATCAGCCCTGCTACACCCCCATTGGCAAATACTTGTCCCGCCGTACGCGGCTGCGAGGGGCCTTGTTTCTTCTTCGTTTTCCCGTGGCCGGTAGCCCAAACGCCCATAACAAAAAACGCCAGCAGTAAAACAAAGCCCGGCGTGATACCGGCCAGTACCGCGAAACCCACCAGCAATGCCGCCACTACAGCGGTTTTGGTAAGCACGCGGAATACTTTATTGCATACCTTTTCCACCATTATGATGGAAAGCACAAACAGGCCGATCAGCATGAACATTAATGTCAATAATTCCATATGCCGCGTAAAGCTAATCAACCCCTTCCAACATCTTCCACTAAATTTTTCGTTAATTTTAACAACCCAGTTAATATCTTCACGACTAAAACTAACTTATCATATATCCCTCCGGATGCCACTGAAAGCATTGTTATCCTGTTTCTGTTTGCTTATTGTGATGCTGCAACCCACCGCCGGGCAGGAGTTTAACTACCGGCACTACAATGAGCGCGATGGCCTGGTTGGGCCGGTTGTGTACAGCATGGTACAGGACAAAGAGGGCTTTATCTGGTTTGCCACGGAAACCGGTGTCAGCCGGTTCGATGGTACACGTTTCAGGAATTTTACTACTAAAGACGGGCTGCCCAACAATGAGGTCATCCGCATCTACTGCGATTCCAAAGGACGCGTTTGGCTGATGCCTTACAAACATGCCATTTGTTACTACCAGGATGGCTACATCCATACCCAGCGAAACGATAGTCTGCTGAAGAAGTTGTACCTCGAAGGTTTTGTTTTCTGCATCGAGGAAAATAAGAAAGGGGAAGTAATGTTGATGGACATGTCCAACGTGTTCCTTATTACGCCGGATGATAAAGTACAGTACCTCACTAACATGACCACAACGGGCGGTGCGATGACGAAACTGGCGGTGACAACGGCCGATAAAACCTGGTTGATGTACCGCTGGAGCATCCTGGAATACTCGAAGGGCCGGTTCCGCGAAGTGTACAAACTGCCCTATGGGTCGGTGGTGTCGGGCGGACAAGTGATCATGGACGATGATTTGTTCTGTTACGTGGAAAGTTCCGGTCAGTACCGGATACATGCTAAAAAATATAACCTGGATTACCTGGTAACGTCACCGGCCATCAATACGGCCGAGCGGTTCAACGATTCGCTGATCCTGCTGAATACCAGTCGCGGCAGCGTGTTGTTTAATATTCTCACCCGCAGGAACGTCACCACCTATCTGCCCGATAAAAATGTAAGCAATATACTCCGCGACCGCGAAGGGAATATTTGGATCTCCACGTTGAACGACGGCGTTTACCGCATCAGCTCCGATCGTTTCCAGAATGTGCTTAAAACCACGCCGAATAACCAAAAGATCTCTGTATATGGACTTGCGAAACAAGGCGGCGCAATTCACGTTGGTACGGACGTCGGGTACTTCCGCCTGCGGCCGATCGATGGCGGGTTCGAGATCACGGACGATATTTCGATCAATATGCCGGTCACCTTTGTCGACAGCTGGCGCGATGTGCTGCTGATGTGCGCGGGGTTGCGTGTATTCGTGAAAAAGGAAATGCGCCGATGCGGTACATGGTGGGCGATAATGCCACCAAGTTTGTATCGATGAAGAATGAACGAGAGGCTGTGGTAGCCGGCTCCAACGGGATCCGGATCATGGACGTGCATAACATGACCGGCATCAGCGAACGTATCGGGCACGTGCGGGCCTCTGCGGTATTCTGCCGGAACGACAGTGTTTACTATGGCGCATTGAACGGTTTGTCGGTACTCGTACAGCCAGGTAATAAGGTATTCAGTTTCGCCGATACCAGCCGGCTGCTCCAGGGCAGTGTGCGCGATATCAAGGAAGATAATGCAGGCACCATGTGGGTGGCCACCGATAACGGGCTGATTGGTATGCGGGGCAACCGTATCGTCCGCCATATTGCGCAGGCCGACGGACTAACGAGCAGTAATGTGCGCTGTATTGAAGTGTCGGATTCGTTATTGTGGGTAGGTACGGACAAAGGTATGAACCGGGTGGTGCTCGGCGGCTCGCAGCTCCATGTAACGCGGTATACACAGGCCGACGGGCTGGCCTCCGACATCGTTAATAGTATCCTGGTAGATGGTGATACGATCTATGCAGGCACGCAAGAAGGCATCACCTACTTTAACCGGAACCTCAGTGATCCCTATTCCCGCTGCGACCTGCGCTTGCTCGAAGTTAGCATCAACGGCCGCAAAGCCGATCCCGCCAACCTGCCGCTGCTTAATTATGCCAATAACAGCATTCATCTAGAATATGCCGCGTTATCTTATAAAAGTGATGGGGATATTACCTATTATTATCGTTTGCGCGAACAGGACAGCGCGTGGCGGCAGAGCCGGCAAACGTCGCTGGACCTGATCTCGCTGCCGCCCGGCGCATATCACCTGGAATTGTACGCCGTAAACCGTTTCGGCCTGAAGAGCGCGGTGCTGACCATACCGCTGACCGTGAAGACGCCTTTCTGGCAAAGTATCTGGTTTGTGCCGCTGGCCGCTGCGGTGCTCATTGCGCTTACTTGGGCACTAATTTACTGGCGGCTGGGCATCCGCCGCAAAAAGGAAAATGCGGAAAGAATGGTTGCCCGGCAGCTGCAGGAGTTAGAGCAAAGGCCCTGCGCGCGCAGATGAACCCGCACTTTATTTTTAACAGCCTCAACGCGGTACAGGAGTTCATCATCGACCAGGATATGGAGAGCGCGAACCGCTACCTCAGCCGTTTTGCCCGCCTCATCCGGCAAACGCTGGATATGAGCATGCAGCCCAATATTACGGTGCAGGACGAGGTGCGTTATTTGCGCACCTACCTAGAGCTGGAACAGATGCGCTTCGACCAACGGTTCAACTTTGCCATTACTGTAGATCCGCAAATTAATACCGAGGAGGCGCTGTGGCCGGGGATGGTACTGCAGCCCCTGGTGGAGAACGCCGTACAGCATGGTATCCGCCATTTGCGCGACAGGGAAGGAATGATTACGGTGGCATTCCGGTTGGAGCAGCGCATGATCGTTTGTACCGTTACTGATAATGGGGTACAGAAACGTTACCGGCAGCCGGCCGGGCGGACACGTGTCCTGGGGCACCAGGATTACGAGAGAGCGTATCAATATGATGAATAAATCGATATCTTCCAGTATCGGAATTATAGTGAATGATTTGCCGGGAGAAAGCGGAACGGCCGTAGAGGTGCGTTACCCTTTGATCACGGGTTGAACTATTAAAAGACGTTATGATGATTAAATGCGTATTAGTGGATGATGAACCAAGAAACTTATCGCTGCTAAAAAAATGCTGATTCAATACTGCCCGGAAGTAACCGTGGCAGGTAAAGCGGAAACACTGGAAGAGGCGGCCGGTGTTATCAGGACCCTGCGCCCGCAACTCGTGTTTCTGGACATAGAAATTGCACCGGATAGTGCTTTCGATCTGCTCGAT
The DNA here is from genome assembly GCF_023156195.1 of Chitinophaga sedimenti. Classification (GTDB taxonomy): domain Bacteria; phylum Bacteroidota; class Bacteroidia; order Chitinophagales; family Chitinophagaceae; genus Chitinophaga; species Chitinophaga sedimenti. Next base: position 2,093,621 of record NZ_JAKUKA010000001.1, on the reverse strand, counting down.
AGCCTGAAACCCGTGGACTTCGAAGTGATATTTGTTACCGCGCACGATCACTATGCCATCAAAGGTTTCAAATACAATGCCCTCGATTACATCCTGAAGCCCGTGGAAATTGACGATCTGCGCCAGGCAGTGAGCAAGGCGGCTAAGCGTATCCGCGAACAGGATATTGGTCAACGCCTGAATGATTTGCTGCCGCAGCTGCGTGCAGAGAAAACACTGGGCAAAATCGCCCTGCGCGAAAAGGATGGTCTTACCCTGTATGCATTCGAAGAAATCCTGTATTGCAGCGCAGAAGGGGCATATACACGCTTTGGTTTTCAGAAGGGAGGCAGCCTCCTCGTTTCGGGCAGTTTAAAGGAATTTGAATCGCAGTTGCCCGCCGATATCTTCTGCCGCATCCACGACTCGCATCTCGTAAATCTTAATCACATCCGCAAATACCACAACGGTAAAGGCGGCTACGTGGAAATGACGGATGGTAAAGTGCTGGAGGTGTCTGTTCGTAAGAAAGCAGAATTTCTCGCCCGTTTAAAGTAACAGCTATTTCCATTTCGACGCGTTTATAAAGTAAACGGTAACAGCTGCCAATTTGCGCTGGAAAACCAATTCCACTGCTATATTTTTACGGTAGTCAATCAGGTTACCTATGCTCACATATAAACGAATTATTTTTATCCAATGTTGACCTACGGTCTTAAAGGTTAGACCGTTTTGTTTGTTACATCACGGCTCCCCCTTGTTTTATTAAAATGGTTTTAGTGCCCGGCATCTTTGAAAGATCGGCGTCCGGCATTCATCCGCTTGAACTTTCAGGGTGGGGGCATGATCTTAGAATACAGTTTTTCAAGGATTGTGTATTTTTTCCTATATCTAAATATTCGCTTGAAGTAAGTTTTTTAATCTTCGCTTACAAACTATCGAAAGGCCGGCGCTTTTCAGGCAGGCCAATGTATTTATTAGTGCTCTCAAATGAATTAAATTCACTGACGCAACGTGGCCGCGCCTTCTGGCGGGGCCTTTGTCATTCGTTCGCTACCTTGAACCAGGCGCGCCCACTCATGAGCCCCTGGTCGGTGAACCCTTCTATGATAAAGCAAAAGCGGCCAGTAAGGTCGTTGGTATAAAAACTGAATTCCACTTCCCCGTTATCATGGATCATGGCTCCGTGGTTCCAGTACACCGTGGTAAACATTTCCGGGTCGGGGGCGTTGTTGGTGCTGTAATCGGCTACGTAAAACTCCTTGCTGTACCAGATGCCGTCCACTTTTTCATGAAGCCGGTAGCCGCAATGCTGTCTTCTTTACAGGCGCGGTACACCACCGGCTGGCCTCGGTAATTATAGGTGGCGCCACTTTGCGGTTTACTGCCGTAAGGGTGGTTGCTGCAATTGAGAATGTTGTATTGGCACACCCAGTCATTACAGTTCTGGCTGCGGAATTCCCCGAAGTGATCGTCGTTGCGCGATTTTACCACCACCTCCTTCAGCATTGTTTTCATTTTTATTTTTTCATCTGCCGATAAGATGTCTTCCGGCAAAGGTTGATAAGGTATGTAGATACCTGTGAGCGCGCGGTTCAGCGTATCGTACGGAGGATCGTTCAGCTCCACGGTATAGTCCTGTAACTCGGTACGTTTTTGTCCGCCTACAGCGCTGATGGCAATGCGGCTGTCTGCCGGCGCGCGCAACTGTTCTACAGGGATCGTAAACCTGCCGCTTGAGTCGGTGGAGATCATGCCCGCCTTTCCGGTACCAATGAGCAGCAGCACACCTGGTTTCTTTACTGGCTTATGATTGAGCAGCAACTGGCCGTGGAGGTCTTCTTCATAAATGACAGATGGTGGTAAGGGGGCGCATCTTTACGATAACGCGTCCAGCATTTGGTGAGCAGCAATTCTTCCAGCTGCCGCTCATCGTCGAAAAACCGGAAGCCGGGTAATATCGCGGGTGAGGGGAGGTGTTGTTCAAAGTAATAATAGCGGTCAATATCGCGGAAACGGAAGGTGTCTACGCGTTTGTCGAGTGCCAGCCCGGCCGATAGCATGCCCCGTACAGGCTCACCTTTGCTGTTGGTTACTTTTACTTTCACTTTTACTTTAGACCGGGTGTGATACTGGGCCGAGTCAGTGGTGATGTTCACCTGCAACCGCTGGCTGTTATGCGCCAGGATCGCCCTTTCCGCCACCGGTTCACCGCTGCCCGAAAACAAGGTGAGGGTAACCAGTCCCCGTGGCACCTCGTGCATCGGCAGGCGAATACGGGCCTGGTGGCGCGGTAGAAGGATAGCGCCGGAAAAGTAGATATCGTGATAATTATGCAGCGCTACGAAGCAGCTGCTGTCGTTATCCGGGGTGTGAATCGTAACATCCAGTGCATCTTCCGGTAGGGCGTTTTCGACGGATAGCGTGTAGCCGTCCGGGAGAATATCCGGCAGTGTTACGGGTATCGCTTCTTTCCTGTCGAGCAGCTTCAGGCTGTATTCAACGCCGGGCATGGGTACAAAATAGAGCCAGCCGCGGCCGGCCGTGTTAGAGCGGAAGGCCGCTACGGGCAATCCGGCAGCGAGTAATTCACCCTGGGCCGACAGGGCCCTGCCGTTCTCGGAGATTTCAAATGCCATACGGCTGCGGCGATAAGCCACCATGGAGCCGCCTTCTGCAAACCAGCGTACCCGTAGCGGTGTCCGTACCTGCAGGGGAATACGGATGTTGCGTGGCTCTTTTTTGTAACTGGTGTTGATATCCATCACCAGCTCCCGGGTACTATCCGGTGCCGGTGGCAGTTTCAGCTGCACTTCACCCCATATGTCCGTTTGCTTGCGGCCGGAATCGAGCAGGTGGTTGCCGTCGTATAACCGGTAGATCAGCGGCTCTTTATCGGCAGGCTTTTGTTCGTAATTGGTGACTTTATATTTAAGCGAAAGCGGTTGCCCTGTTTGTACCGGACCGCTTAAATCATTCACGATGATCCGGCTTTTGTCCGGCGCGCGGATGCTGATCGCCTGCTGAAATACCTCCTGTTGCTGACTTTTAAGGTAACTGCTCGTATAGGCCACTAACCGGTATTCCCCGCTTTCCAAACTGTCGGGCACCATCAGGTAGCCCTGTCCCATGTATTTACTCATCACGAAACGCGATTGTACCAACACTTCCTTTTTCATGGGATCGGTGAGGGCCACGTACAGCGTTTGTTCGGTTTCAGGCGAGCCGTTGAGGAGATAGGCCGTAAACCAGATGTGTTCATTGCGTACGTAGATGGTTTTGTCGAGGTGCAGGTAGACCGCAGGTAAACCGCGCACCTGGCTCTTTTCGCCGAAACTTACCACCATGCTGTCGATAACGGGCGAGGACCGTTGCCCGGAGGCCGCCTGTCCGCATAACATCAATATAAAAACGCGAGAACGTGGGTTTTCATCGAAACAAGATATAAAAAAGCCGTAGCAAATGCCACGGCCTTTCTGAACATAGATCAACAAAAATATTACCAGCCCGGGTTCTGGATGAGGGTACTGCTCTTATTTACCTCATCTTCCGTAAACGGGCAGAAATACATCTTTTCCTTAAACACTGCGTTCAGCGCCGTTACGTTGGTATAAGTAAAGCTGCCGTCGTTCTGTTTGAGGATCATCATACCGCGGATGGGCACATTCTCCGTTACCTCGGCGGTGCGCCACCGGCGGGTGTCGTAGTACCAGTGGCCTTCGTATGCAAATTCCACCTCGAACTCATTACGGATGACCGTACGCATTTCTTCCTTGCTCATACCGGCTTTGAGGCCGTACAAATTATCAGCCCCGGCTGAATACCCGCCCTGCGACGGATCGCGATCACGTGGTTGTACACGTCCGATGTGGGGCCGCTGAATTCGTTCAGTGCTTCCGCGTAGCCTAATATCATTTCCGCGTAGCGGATAATGGGCAGTACACGCTGCTGACTGGCGGATGTACCAGTGGAGTCATTGGCCATTTTACGGGCATAGTAGCCCGTTTTGGTGCGGTAGCTCTGTACACCGTCGTACGTCAGCACCCCGGTGGAAGCAGTTTTATAGATATCTACCGGCTCCATCTTTTTAGTGCTGCTGGAATATACCAGTGAGCCATTATAAATGATGGAATAATAAAAACGCGGATCGCGTCCCTCGTAAGGCTTCGCGGCATTGTACCCCGAGGCAGGATCGGCGATGGATTTACCATTGGCCATGCCAAAGGCTTCCACCAGGTTCTGCGATGGATTGCTGTAACCACCCGCGGCGTTGCGCGATACCGGGAAACGATACGTTTCGAAGAAGGTATTATTCGCGATCATATAGGGATAGATGTACTCGCTGTTCTTGCGAATAAGAAATACCTTCCAGAAGCCGTGGCCGGGGCGGGTCACATTATCTTCATAAAGACTGTACTGGTTCATGTCCATCACCGCTTTGCAGGCATCGGCCGCCTTCTTCCACAGGTTGGCGTCGTAGGTGGTGGAGTACGCAACCAGCGGGGCCAGCGCGCCGCTGGTAACAATCGGGTTGCCATTGTATAGTGGACTGGCCGCATGCAGCAGCATACGCGCTTTTAACGCCGCACACATCCCTTTGGTGATATGCCCGTATTCTGAAGGCAGTTGTTCTGAAGCATTCGGGAGGTCTAACATAGCCTTATCGCATTCTTCCGCGATATAGTCGATACATTCCTTAAACGTATTGCGGACCACTTTTACATCGTCGGTGATGTTGTACAGCGTGTCGCCCACGATCTTTACACCGCCCCAGTAACGTACCAGTTGTGCATAGTAGAACGCACGCAGGAAGCGCGCCTCGGCCGCCGTTTTGATTTTGGTGCCTTCCGTCAGCGGGGCATCCTTTACCTTTCTCATGAAGAGATTAAGGGCGCGGATCCTTTTATAAAACACGCCGTAGTAGTTTTTACTATGATGATTTTTAGTGGTGGATGCCGCGGTAATGAACGATGCCTGCGGATCGCTGTAAAATGATACGGAGTGCGTGGTTAAATCTTCCATGCATGCGAGGTCGTTGCCCACGCCGGACGTGATGTAGTTGTAGCGGTAATGTACGAGGTCCTGGCCCGTAAAGGCATACGAGTTATTCAGGAACTGCATGGTTTGCGCGCTGTCCGAAAACACGATGTCTTCGGTCAGGCTTTCTGTCTGCCTGGAATCCAGGAAATCTTTTTGGCGCAGGACGAAAGCAGCAGCGCGGCAAAGGCGATGATCGGAAAAGCAGTTTTGATCATATACTGTGTTTAAGCAATGAGTTAAATGTAATTACAGCCCCACCTGGATGCCCAGGTTAAATACTTTCTGCTGCGGGTATTCACCGGCGGAGGCGCTTACCGCAGATTCAGGATCTATGAATACCGGCAGCGCGGTGTAGGCGAGGCCCATGTTATACCCGTTTGCATATACGCGGGCGTCGCGTAAGCCGAAGCGCTTCAACCTGGAAGCGGGAATGGCATAACCCACCTCGAAGTTTTTCCAGCGGATGTAATCGCCGCTGCGGTACCAGTAAGTGGAGGTTTGACCGTTGGTCGTACCGCCCGCCAGCGAAGGGTAAACCACGTCGGTGGCGCCGGGAGTCCAGCGACCGAGATTGTACGGTACCGATACACGCTCCGGTCTTGCATATGCAATAGAGCCGCGGCTCATGTTGATCACATAATCAAATGCGCCCTGGAATAAAGTACTTACATCGATTCCTTTCCAGGAGATGCCCAAACTCAGTCCCGCTGTATAGGTAGGCTGGTTAGCGCCCATCGCGCCCATGTCGTTCTGGTCCACGATGCCGTCTTTGTTCAGGTCGGCCAGCTTGATAGCGCCGGGGAACAGGTTTTTAAGCGGTACGGCGGTGGTAAGGGTTGGGGAATTGTAGATATCTTCAATGTCCTTGTAAAAACCGATGGCTTTATATCCGAACTGCTGACCGATAGACTTACCCGTTAACGCCAGCCAGGAATATTTCTGCACGGGTTCATCGCGGTAGATTACTTTGTTTTTCGCGTAACTGACATTGCCGCGAACAAAGTAGCGGATGGCCTTGAAGGCCCCGTTGTAATTCATCTCCAGCTCGTATCCTTTGTTCGATACGCGGCCAAGGTTTACGGGCGGCAGGCCCACCCCGAATATTTCTGAAATGGTGGCGCGGGTGGTGAGAATATCGTAACGATAGTGATCGAAGTAATCGACCGTTACACCCAGCTTACCTTTAAAGAACTTCGCATCGATACCGATATCCGCTTTTCTTTCTTTCTCCCAGGTTACGGTGTTGTTGCCCAGCGCACCTTCCGTGATGCCGGTGACTGCTGTGGGCGTTTCGCCGAAGTTGTAGCCGGTTTGACCGCTGTTGTATACCTGCTCGTACAAATATTTGTAGGCGCCGATATTATCGCTGCCCACCAGGCCGTAAGAAGCGCGTATTTTTAAGGCATCTGCCCATAATACCTTTTCTTTAAAGAACTTTTCCTCACTGATGTTCCAACCCGCGCTTACGGCAGGGAACAAGCCATATTTTTTACTGCTGATAAACCTGTCGGAGCCATTATAACCGAGGTTAATGTCCATCAGGTACTTTTGCCGGTAGTCGTAACTCAAACGGCTTGTAAAGCCACGGAAGTTGTTCGGTACCCCGGAAATCACGCTGGAGGAGCCATCCCAGCCGTTTTTGGTATTGGTATTCTGGTTCAGCATCAGCATTGCTGATACATTGTGCGGTCCAAAGCTACGCTGGTAGTTCAATGCCGCCTGTATATTCAAACGCCGCTCGGAGTTCCGGAAACCGCCGCCGCGGCTTAGTTTACCCATGCGGTACAGGTTGTTGGTCACCGGTTTGTAACTGTTGCTCGGTGCATCCCAGAAGTACACGAGTATTTCTGAACTGCTGCGCGTCAGTGTAGTTAAGAAGTTGTAATCGCTCGCCAGCGATACGAGTCCGCTCACCGATAGGCCCTTCGTGATCATGTCCAGCTTTTGTTTGGCGGAGGCCACGAGATTAAAGTTGTTATCGAAGGTGCGCTGGTAACCGCTGTACATCAGGTTAGCCACCGGGTTCGGTTTGGTGCCTGAGCCGGAACTGCTGGCCAGGGTACCGTTTTCGTTGTATACCGGGTAACCGAAGGAGCTCAGCTCTCCATTCCACAGATACTGAAACGTAGTACCGCCGCCGTTCCACGACTTATCATTCGGCTCGTTCGTAACCCCGAAGCGACCGGACAGGTCGAGGCGGATGTGCAGATCTTTCGTAGGATCAATATCAATGTTTGAACGGAAGTTGTAACGGTTGTAAAAGTAGTTGCCGTTATAACCCTGGTCTTTCGAAAAATCTTTATAAATACCGCCCTGTGTGATATAACCCAGGGAAACAAAGTATTTGATAAGGTCGGAACCGCCGGCAATATCGAAGTTTACCCGTTCCTGCAAACTGTAATCGCGCATGAGCGTATTCCACCAGTCAACATTGGGATGATAGTACGGGTCGGAATTATTCTTGTAATATTCGAGGTTGTTGCCGGCGAAGTAGGTAGGGTAGGTGACGGTAGGATCAAGCCCGCGCGTTGTTTCATACTCCTGCAACAGGCGCAGGGTGGTATACCCGTCGTTCATATCAGGGCGACGGGTAGGTGTTTGTATCCCCGTTTCATTACGCACTGTCAGCTGTGGTTTACCCGATTTACCGCGGCGGGTTTTAATGACCAGCACACCGTTTGCGCCGCGGATACCGTATACCGCGGTGGTCGAGGCATCTTTGAGAATAGATACACTTTCCACTTCATTCGGGTCGAGTTGTGCGACCTGGCTATACGTAAATTCGATATCATCCACGATGATCAGCGGGTTGTTATCGTTCGTATACGAGCTGATACCACGTATCTGGAAGGAGGCGCCGTCTCTTCCCGGCTGACCGCTGCGCTGCTGTGAGAACAAACCGGGCAGGCGGCCTGCGAGGGAGTTCTGCAGGCTGGCGGAAGGGCTTTGTCGCAGTTCCACGCCGGTAATAGCGCTCACCGCGCCGGTGTTGGTAATCTTGGGTTTCTCGCCGAAGCCAATGATCACCACTTCTTCCAGTCCCGCGTAATCTTCTTTCAGGGTAATATTAACGGCGCTTTTGCCGGCTACAGATACCTCCTGTTTCAGGTAGCCGAGAAAACTCACCGTCAGTGTTTGAGAAGTGCCCCGCAGTTTGAGTGTAAAGCTGCCTTTTTCGTCGGTAGTCGCCCCGTTGGTTGGTATGCCTTTCTCCACCACGGTAACGCCGGGGAGGGGCTGTTTGCCGTCGGTAACGCTGCCCCTGATGATGGTCTCCGTTTGCGCGGCGGCGGGCAGTGTTGCCAGCAGGAATAGCAGGCAGCAGAGTCCAAATAAAATATTTCTCATGGTATGATTCATTTACCAGTTAGTGTTTTGGATGATGCTTTTGTTGGAGATCACTTCCGCGTAAGGGAAGGGATACCGGTACATGCGGCCGGCGTTAAACGTTACGACCTGCGCAGGCACTACCGTATACGTGAAGCCGGTACCATTGGTCTTGATCTGCATGCCGTGCAGCGTGCCATTTAACACGTTCTCCGCGATCTTCCAGCGACGGATATCCCAGTGGCGGTGCTCTTCAAAGCCAGCTCCACGCGTCTTTCATGACGAATGCGCGTGCGCATCTGGTCTTTCGTGAGACCCAAGGGTAATTTATAAGGATTGAGTTTAGCGCGTTGCCTTACGAGTTCTATGGCGGCATATACCTCCGCTACGGGGCCATCGCTCTCGTTTTTCGCCTCTGCATAGTCCAGTAAGATTGCTGCGTACCGGATGATGGGGAAGTTGTGCTCGGCATTCGCATAACTGCTGCTGCCGCCTCCGGTGCCCGGGAACTTGCGCATGTAATAACCGGTGCGCGTTTCGCCGGTATTGGTATTGCCATAACCGGCCGGACGGTCAATGCCGCCATCATACGTTTGGATCGTGCGGCTTAACCAGCTCATGCCGTTGTAGAAAACAGTGGCGGCTAAACGCGGATCGCGGTTCGCATATGGATTATTCGGATCGTAACCCGAACCGGCTTCATTGATCATTTTACCGGTCACCATTTCAAATTCATCTACCAGTTCCTGCGTGGGATTGGTTTTGCCCTTATCGCCCCGTGGTGTGCCTACCGGGCCGTTGTTGGCTTCCACCGTGCTGTTGGGGGCAGACATGTACCCGAGAATAAGCTCCGTGTTTTTGCGCACGACGAACACATCGTTAAAGTTAGCGGTGAGCGCATATGTTTTCGTATCCATGACTGCTTTGGCGGCATTGGCGGCGGAATCCCACTTTGCGCGAAGGTTGTCCGGGTTATTAAGCGGGCTGGCCGCATACAGGAATACTCGGGCCTTTAAAGCCATCGCAGCGCCGCGTGTGATACGGCCATAGTACGCAGTAGCGTAGCTGGGCGGCAGGGCAGGTGTGGCGGCATTCAGTTCCTTTACAATGTAGTTTACACAAGTGTCATAGTGCGATTGACCAAGGTTGATCTGCTCCGTGCGTTCGAATACCTTGTCGCCTATGAGCGGCACGCCGCCCCAGCGTTTGGTGAGCTCGAAGTAACACATCGCGCGGATCACGCGGGCTTCTGCCTTCCACTGGTCCATAAGACCGGGTGTTTTCAGCGGTACGCGGTCGATTTTGGAAAGGAAGATGTTGGCTTTACGGATGCCGCTGTACAAGTCATTCCAGTTGTTATCCGGGAGATTGAAGGGCGTCCACTGGCTGGTGGAGAAGTATTGTACCACGTCGTTGGCGGCATTGGGCAACGCATCGTCGGTACCTGCATCCGAGGATGTTGCCGGAAACGCGGTTATAACCTTTGGGCAGATGGGTGTAAGTGTTATAGAGAAATTGCTCTGCGTATACCCCGAGTGAATCCAGCCGGTCGAAAACGAGTTCTTCGTTCGCATTTTCCAGCGGCTCCTTTTCTACCAGGTTTTTCTGGCAGCTTATCAGCGCAGTGGCCAGCAGGCCGTATATGAAGGTTTGTCTGATCATGTGGAAATTTTTTCAGTTACAGTTTAAGAGATAGGCCGGCGTTGATGATCCGCTGGTTGCGGAAAACGTTCAATGCCGATTCGGGGTCCAGTCTTCCTCCATCGCTTTAAACGTAAGCAGGTTGTAGCCGTTCGCAAAGAATCGCAGCTGCTGTATTTTGGCGCGTTGCAGGAAGCCGGCCTTTAGTGTGTACCCGATCTCCGCGTTCTTCAGTCGCAGGTAGTTGCCCGAACGTAACCAGAAGGAAGAAGCCACATCGTTGTTGACGTTGGAACCGATGGTCAGCCGCGGGTAATTCGCGCTTTCGGCGGTGGCGGCCGTCCAGCGGTTTTTGTGGAACTCCTGTACGTTGCCGTAACTGTTATTGAAGGCCGCCATCGTTGAAGGTGATAAAACGATCTTGCGGTTTGCAGCGCCCTGCAGCAAAATGGTTACATCGAAACCTTTGTAGCTGAACCCGCCATTCAGGCCGTAGAAAACCAGTGGTTTGTTGGTGCCGATCGCGCGGATGTCAAGTGCGTTGATCACCCCGTCTTTGTTGAGGTCTTCGTACCTGATATCGCCCGGCACCGGTGCGTAGCCCTGCCAGCCGGGGATGCCGGCTGCAATGTCTTCCTGCGTATAAAAACCCTTGGCTACGTAACCAAACTGCTGGCTGGTCGCTGAGCCGGTCCTGTATAACCAGGGGTGCGGATAATCGGGTTCATCTGCAGCGAGTAGCCTGCTGCCCGAAAACGCGATATTGCCTCTTAAGAAGTAACGCAATTTGCTGCTGGTGGTATGGTCGTATGCCACACTCGCTTCCACACCGGCGTAGCGGATCTCCCGCAGGTTTTCCAGCGGATAGGTTTGGCCGAATATACCGGATACGCGCTGTGGTTGTTGCAGTACGTCGTAAAAACGATTACGATAGTAGTCAACGCTCAGGGTCAGTTCGTTGTTGAGCAATCCTGCATCCAGGCCTATATTGTATTTCCAGGCTTTTTCCCAGGTGATATCGGTATTCGCGATACCCGATTCCAATGCGCCGGATACGCCTGCTGCTGTTTCGCCCACATTGTAGCCGGTGCTGCCGATCACATAGTTCTGCATGTACAGGAAGTAGTTGGAAGGGTCGGCCCATGCTGTTTGTCCCGCGCTGGCCCGCAGTTTCAGGTAGCTTACTGCCGGAAGGTGATAGAACGATTCGTTGCTGATTATCCAGCCGGCGCCTAAAGAAGGCAGGTATCCCCAACGTTGGCTGGGTGCATAGCGGTTCAGGCTGCCGTAGGTCATGCCGGCTTCGAAGAGGTAGGTTTTGTTCCAGTCGTAGGTAGCCGTAAGCCCGAAGTGTTTGTACACCTGCGCCAGTTGTGTAAACGACGCAATGGAATTATCGAGGTTGTAGGTGCCGAGTAAAGACAGTGCGTGCTTTTGCCACTGCTTATCATATCCGAGTAATACGTTGTAATAACTTTGCCGGAGTTGCGATGGTACGGTGGTGGTACCTTCCGTTACCAGCCCTTCTGTACCTACTTTCGTGTATTTCGTATTGGCGGTATCCGTCAGCTGGTACACCGCATAGGTTTTGGAACGGTTGATGTTTTCGGTATACCAGTTATTCATGGATACCATTCCTTTTACCCACATACCTTTTACCAGCTTATCGAGCTTCAGGTGCAGGCTGAGGTCTGCCGCCACGGTACGCTGGTTGGTCTGCTGATAGCCGGAGTTAACAGCAGATGCGTGGGGATTGGCCGTAAAAACGGAGCTGCCGCCGTACGAACCATTTTTGTTAAACACGGGGAATGATACCGGGGAGGTGGCATAAATTTCGTTCAGGATGGTGCTGGCGGTACGACCTGGTTCCGTGGCATTTTCCATAGAACCGAATACGTTGAGCCCTAAACGAATGCTTTCATTAAAGTCGATTTCTGCATTGGTGCGGATGTTATACCGCTTGTAATCGTTATTGGTATTATAAGAATTTTTGCCGGAGGTGATGAAGTTCCCGTCCTGCCCGAAGTGTTCCAGTGATGCGTAGTAACGATAACTTTTCGCGTTGCCGGCAATGTCCAGGCTGTAGCGTTGCTGGCTGCTTTGCGGTTTGTACACGGTGTTATACCAGTTTACATCGGGCGCAAGATAGGCGTCGTTGGTGTGGTCTTTCCAGGCCTGCAGTTGCGCGGCGGAGAAGCGTGGTGTAGCGGTGGGATTGCCGTTGTGCTGAGCCTCGTTGTATAACGTGGCGTAATCGTAAGCGTTCACGAATTTCGGGGTGTTCAATTGCTCCGTTACAGCGTATTGAGCAGAAGCATTGATCTCAAACTCACGTGGTCCGCGGTCGCGCGTGGTTACCAGCACTACGCCATTGGAGGCGCGCATTCCGTACATCGCGGTAGCCAGGGGCATCTTTGAGTACAGTGATACTTTCCACATCCGCAGGATTAAAACTTGTAAAGCTCCTGATGACGCCATCGATCACCAGCATTGGTGTTCTGCCACGCAGTTGAAAGGAGGACGCGTCGTTACCGGCGCGGCCGGAGTTTTGTACGGTGTACAGTCCGGCCAGGCGGCCCGCGGTAATATTGGTAATATCGGCTACCGGTGTGGTACGGAAGTCTTCATTATACCCGGTGGCTACGCTGGCGATGTTTGCTGTAGCGGGGATGGTCCGGTTCCACAACCGTACCGGGTTCGATGTGGTATCGGCCGGGGTGTTGGCGGCAAAGGCTGGCAGCACCTGCAAACAGGCAGCCAGTCCTAACAATGCGCGTTGCTTTGTAATAGTCATGACGAATCAGGTTTTGGTTAGCGGATGATGCCTTTCAGCAGGCCGTTCACGAAGTTTTTAGAATGCACGTCGACCTGCAGCGCATCGTTGTTCAGTGTGGTCAGGTAAGCCGCAGTGATGGTGGCAGACATAGGACGATTGTATGCCGTATCGACCGTAGCCAGTACCAGCGATATTTCCGTACCCTTATGAATGTGCGCGGCCTGTAGCTGGTCATCGCCCGCTACGCCGGTTACTTTCAGATTATAATGAAGGATGTTGTCTTCCGTTGCACGGAGAATTGCCGTACCGGCAGCGGCGGTAGTGCCGGTTAAGGCCACATCCGCAGCAAATACGATCTTTTTGTCAAGTTGTCCGCGTACAAGGCCGCCCGGACTGCTTTTCGATACCACGGTGAGGTAGGTAGACAGCGTCGATAAACTGTCTGCCTGGCTTTGCGTCAACCTCAACTTACCTTTTGATTTAACGCCCGTGTAATTCACGTTGGGGAAAGCGAGAATTTGCGTGCCATTCACGGTTGGGGAGCCGGCGAAGATGGCGATTTGCCCCGGTAATTCGGCGGGCCCTAAACTATCGAAATACAAATCATAATACAGGTCCTTGTTGTCGGAAAGATAGAGCAGGCATACCGCGTGATCGCCTTTCCCCGTAACGGCCGGCACCATGTTGCTGGCCTTGAGGTCCAGGTTCCAGAACCTGACGATGAATTCTTCGGAAGTCGGATCTTTTTTACAGGCTGTTGCCAGTAGGAGTGCCGACAGTACAAGGCAATACTTGCCCGGCCCGGCTTTCATCGCCCGGAATAGAGAATGTAATGTCATATGATGGATCAGATTTTAGACGGAGCAGCAGCAGCCGTAATCGATTGCAGGTAGTGTGAGCCGTAACATAGTAGTGGGATGGTCTTCTTTCACATACGGGCACGACGATGCCTGTTTAGATCACGAACTTCATAACCGTATTCATACTTAAAAATTTAACTGGCAAGCCTTACGCAACCGGTGGTTGATATTGTGTTTCTTCAGTTGATTAAATGACCGGAGGCAGCTGCCTTATTTAATATTGTGTTTCTTCTTCTTCTTATTATAGATCGATATATTGGTTGTTGTATTGATCGCAAAATAAGGAGTCTGCGGAAATAAATTAATAGATTTTTAACAAGTGCTGTTGTTATCTAAGCGTGGGAGCAAGGTGTAACGTTGTACTGAATAATTTCTTTTCAGTATCTTACCCTTATGTACCCATACGAACACATCCTGGATGAACAGGGCGCCATAAAACGCGCTACGGATCCGGACCAAGCCCTTGCATCCCTTAAAAGGTCCGCAGGATTCCCGATGCCGGCCGACTACCTGAATTTCCTGCGTCACTACGCCGGTTTCGAAGGCGCGATCGGCGGGCAGTACCTGCGGTTAGAGGATGTGGAGGAGGTGCTGGAAACGAATGAGGGTTACGAGGTGCAGCGGCGCCTGCCGCGTACGCTGATGATCGGCAGCAATGGCGGTGGAGAATTTATTGCTATCGTGTATATGGAGGACACGCAGGGATATAAGATAGTACTTTCCCCTTTTGCAGATATGGATGAGCGTTATCACCTTTGGATCGGGAATACGTTTTCCGACTTTTTAGGAAGGTTGGAGAAGGGGATGGGGTGGTTCGATTAATCGGAGGGGAAGCATCCTGCATGGCATCCGCATGTTGTGTATAATTTGTCTTATTCATGTATGGCTGTGCCTGTCCGTCAAAAAGAGTACCACGGGTATTCTTCCCGCATGCGCCTCCGCTGTAGCAATATGGTCTTGTTTTAGCGGGATATGGATACCTGCTGCGATAATCATCACGCAGCGCTTAACCTGAACAAGACCATGATCGACACAAGTAAAATGAACCGGCGCAAAGCGCTGGGCGCTATGGCTACATTAGCCGCCGCCCCGGCGATCGCAGTATCACCGGCTTCTGCCGCAACGGGCGGCGTATCTGCCCCCGATAATCCGTTGACAAAATATCCGAAGCCGCCGTTCCAACGGCAGCAGCAACCCTGGCCCGGCCTTGCGGGAAAAATGACGCCGCGCCCGGATCATGGCGAATCAAGCTATAAGGGCAGTGGCAGGCTTGCCGGAAGAAAAGCGCTGATCACCGGCGGCGATTCCGGTATGGGCAGAGCGGCGGCCATCGCATATGCCCGGGAAGGCGCGGATGTGGCCATCAATTATCTTCCCGATGAAGAGCCGGATGCAAAAGAGGTGGTAGCACTCATCCGCAAAGCAGGCCGGAAAGCGGTGGCGATTCCCGGCGATATCCGTACGGAAGCATTCTGCAAAGAATTGGTCACGAAAGCTGTAGCGGGACTGGGTGGGTTAGATATACTTGTATGTAACGCGGCCCGCCAGCAAACAAAGGCATCTATCCCGGATATCACCACAGAGGATTTTGATGCCACGATGAAAACGAACATTTATGCCCCTTTCTGGATCATCAAAGCGGCGCTGCCGCATCTTCAGCCAGGGGCTTCTATTATTGGAACTACTTCAGTTCAGGCTACTGATCCTTCGGCCGAACTATATGATTACGCGCAAACTAAAGCGGCCACCACAAATTATGTGAGATCGCTGGCTAAACAACTGGCGCCGAAAGGTATCCGTGTAAATGGGGTGGCGCCGGGGCCTATATGGACACCGCTGCAAGTAAGCGGGGGCGCTACTATGGAGAAGCTGGAGAATTTCGGCGGCGATACGCCATTGGCCAGGCCGGGACAGCCGGCGGAACTGGCATCTATTTACGTGCAGTTGGCGGCCAATGATGCAAGCTATAGCACGGGGCAGATTTATGGTGCAGCTGGCGGCGGCGGACAGCCCTGATTTTTTAACCTGCCACCGTAGTGCCCGTTAGCCACCAATAAAATAAATGATAGATATCGTTAAATTTAGTCTACCTTTAACTGGATAGCATTTGAGCCTATTGCACTTTCATTGGAAATAACTTCTCCCGACTGGTTACTACCGTTTTCTTTGCTTACTCTCAAGTGTTGTAGCGCACAATGGTAACTCTATTTCGTCACGTAAAAGCTACGATATGAACCTATCAGAAGTTTATCGGTTACTAGGCAGCCGCATTTTTTATAACCTGGCAAATGCCTCTCGTGTCCGCTTTTCGGAGGCGTCTATCTTTGTAGACCGAAGGTCAGGCGTCCCATTTTCGCTGAGAGAGCAGGAAGGCCAGGTTTACCTGGAAACCGCGCTGTACAGTGATGAGCATACTTTGCTCCGGGTACAAACGGATCATCCCGATGGAAGTCCTTTGCATTTGTACCAGAAGGAGACGAACGAGGAAGTGCTCGTATTGGATTAATTTAAATACAGATTCTATGAAACAACCCTTTGAAAAAATATTACAGGAGTTTCACGCCGCTGCGGGTGAGCTCATTTCAAGTTACTGCTCCAGGTTTCATGATGCCATCGAACCATTGAAAAAGATGCATGATGAATCTTTCTTCCAGATGCAGCAGCAACGGTACGCTTACACACTTAAAAAGGGCCTGGAGTCTATTGCCGGTAACCTGCTCGACAGATATGGCCATAGTAGTGACAGTTCAATGTTGCACGGTACGCTGTCGCGCAACGTAAAAGCTTACATCAACGAATTTTTCCTGGATACAAGACTGATCTGATATTATTGCTTACCCGTTTTTGTAAAGCGCTTCGCAGCCAACTGCGGGGCTTTTTTATGTGCGCTACATCCGCTGTAGCGTGTTGCGGTTATATTACTTTGCCGGGTCGATTCGCTGTTTTAATGCCGCCAGGCAGTCGTCGATAACACGAAGTGTTGCGTCGTAATTTTTCGCGGTGTCCTTTTCGGCGAAGTCTTTTTGCAGTGAACGAAATATCTCCGATAAAATAAGGTATTGTGTCCGCCATTCGAAGAAGTCTGACATACTGGTTCTAATCGAACATTGTGAAACAAGAGAACTTGCACGGGCTACTGTTGCCATTAGGTAGTGCCGGGTAGCCATATTGTTATTCTCCAGCAAATCGACACGGTGCAGTTCAAACAAGCGGCTCAGCTGAGCAGTGCGATCATTCATGGCAGGGCATATTATTTCGTGATTTATATGACTGTTATTACTTTGCCGGTCTGGGTCCACTCTTTAATTGCGGTTGAGCAACACAAGGGGAAGATACTGATAAGGTAAGCAACCGCTGGCAATTTTATCAAAGGGCATTAAATTGATAGAAATGACTTGTATAGTAAAGGTACCCTTTTTAAACGGCATATCGATCGACTATTCGACCAGTTGTCACAATGTTTTGTTAACTAGTGCAGCAGCAAAAATTAAATTGTGCGTATTCCATTTATTAAGTCTATCTTTAGCCAGACATCATTTGAGCATTCTGCACTTTCCTTGGCTATAACTTTTCCCCGACTGGTTACTTCCTCTCTTTTTGCTTTGCACTCAAATATCCTCACACTTAATTTTAATTTTTTTATTATGAACATTTACGTTTCAAATCTCAGCAGGACTGTTAACTCATCAAATCTTTCCAAACACTTTGCTCCATACGGAAACATTTCCTCCGTACATATAGTGACCGACAAATTCACAAACGAAAGTAAGGGCTATGCGTTTGTTGAAATGGAAAATAATGAAGGTGGCCGTAAAGCCATCAGCGAATTGAATGGCACTGTTCTCGGTGATCGAAATATTGTTGTAAGCGAAGCAAAGCCGCGTCGCGAACGTACCGAGTACCGCGAGCGTTGGTAGCTCTGTTGCTTCATTCAACTGATATGATATAATATAACATGTTGGATATGGCTATGTATAGTAACGGCGTGTTATCTTTCGTTATTAAGTCTTACATCAGCGAATTCTCTTAAATACTGGATTGGTGCGATCTTTATTGATTGCCCATTTATAAAAAACGACGATGCTTAACCGAGGGTACTGAAAAAGTCCCTTTATCAAAGTAGCCCAAAGGAGCAGATAACCGCGGTTATCTGCTCCTTTTCTTTATAGATTTTAAAATCTATTTCGATGTTAGATCAACAACAAAAGATTCCAATGAGTGAGTTTTCGGGACTGTATAATTTAATAGTCCCCCAGGACAATCTCCTTCGCAGGATCAATGATCTGATAGATTTTAGTTTTGTCTATAATGAACTGGTGGACAAATATTGTCCTAATAACGGACGAACCGCCGAGAGTCCCATAAGAATGTTCAAATATCTGTTGCTTAAGACAATTTATACAGTTTCTGATGTAGATGTGGTTGAGCGCTCCCGTTATGATATGTCTTTCAAATATTTTCTGGATATGACTCCTGAAGAGGAGGTCATCAACCCTAGCTCATTGACCAAATTCCGGAAGTTGCGTTTAAAGGATACCGATTTATTAAATCTTTTGATAAACAAAACGGTGTCTGTTGCTATAGAAAAGGGGATTGTTCGCTCCAGGTCCATCATTGTCGATTCCACCCATTCTCTATCCCGCTCCAATCCCCATTCAGCAATTGAGGTATTGCGGGAGCGGTCTAAACAACTTAGAAAAGCCGTTTACGCCAACACTATATCCTCTCTAAAGACGCGGACGCTAGAACCGGACACAAATCAGTGGACAACACCTTCTTTGGTTACAAAACTCATCTGGCCATGACTGAAGAACGAATCATTACAGCTGCGGTAGTTACTTCGGGCGAAAAAGGAGATGGTCCGGAGCTGCCCAAACTCTTGGAACTTAGCCAGCAAAACGGAATCCAGGTAGATGCTATTATTGGAGATGCAGCCTATTCGGGCAAGGATAATCTTGAATTGGCCAACAAGCAGGATATTCAGATCGTGGCCAAACTAAACCCTGTCATCACTCATGGTTTTAGAAAAGATGAGGATAAGTTCGACTACAATAAGGATGCTGACAGGTTCGCATGCCCGGCTGGACACCGGCAATCAGAAAAGCACAACAAGGGAAAAAGGTGTTGGTACCAACCAGGTGACTACTTATTATTTTGATGTTGAAAAGTGTAAAGTCTGTCCGTTGAAAGAAAATTGCTATAGTCCCGGGTCAAAGACCAAGACCTACTCAGTATCTATTAGGTCAGCACTACATAATTCACTGTAAACCTCAAAAGAATCCTAAAACTGATTTAATAACAGGAATTAAGCGCTAGATACCGCCCCTTTGATATTTATCAGGAAACTCAGCGCAAAGTCGATTCTCTATAAAAAAGAAGCGATCAAGTAAAAACATGCTTTTACCTGATCGTTTCTTGAAGGCCGCTCATAAAAGAGAGACTTTTTCAGTGCCCTCCGTAAACCGCGGGTCTTTTTATTGCCTGATTCACCCGCCTGAATTCGATGGTTCCAGATCAGCCTCACATTTATATTTTTTATTCGACGGAAACATATTTTACCGGTTTTAATAGACATTCTAAAAGAAAAGTTTCAGGGATGTAAATACTGCACAGTACATGCAGGTTTATTAGTATTATTTTACACAAAAAGAGATATTTTGTACAATATGTTTTGTTATTCTCGCTTATTTGGTATATATTTATCCTAATATTGATTGTCTATCATGAACACGAGCTTACTTAAAGACCTCATCGACCTCGCCGCTGAATTTGAATTGCTAGGCGCGAACAGGGCGTATACGAACGATATTTCCGGTTTTCGCCGGTGGATGAGTGATGGCGGTGCGGAGGAGAAGAAGGAGCCCTATTGGGAGGGCAAGGAAAAGGGCAGAAGCCCCGAAAGCGTTATCAATACTCTTATTGTGCACATGAACCGTTACGCCCGCACCTATTCAAAAGCAGCGATCCACGATTCTGAGTTTTCCACCCAGGAAGAATTTATCTACCTCATCAATCTGCGGGCCTTCGGCGATATGACCAAAATGGAGTTGATCAAAAAGAACGTCCAGATAAACCCGCGGGCATACAGATTATTAACCGCCTCATACAACAGGGCTGGGCGCAGCAGGTCGATTCAGCAACCGACAAGCGTAGCAAGATTATCAGCATAACAGCAAAAGGTATGCAGCACCTGGAGCAGCAAATGGAAAAGATCCGTCTTGCCACACAGGTGGTAACCGGCGATCTTACACACCAGGAGAAAATGGAGCTTATTACTTTATTGAATAAGCTCGACCATTTCCACCGTCCGATATTCCAGCGGAATGCGGAGCCCGGGAGCCTGCTGGAGATGGTCGTAAATGAATATTTACCCGCAAAAAGTTAGGCATTGAAGCAAAAATTAGCCATCATAGGAGCCGGCATATCGGGACTGTCTGCCGCGGCATACGCGGCGAGGGCAGGGCACGAAGTGCATGTGTTTGAGAAAACGACAGTCCCGGAGGCCGCGCCCGGCAGTTTACGACGGATAATGGTTATACGTTCGATATGGGGCCCAGCTGGTATTGGATGCCCGACATCATTAACGGTTTTTTCCGCGACTTTGGATACGAAGCCAGCGACTTCTACGAGTTGGTGTCATTAGATCCGCAATTTGATATGGTATTTGAAGAAGGCCCGCTCTCCGTGCCCAGCGGCTACAAGGCCTTGCGGACGATGTTCGAAACGCTGGAAACCGGCGCCGGAAAGCAGCTCGATGCATTCATGAAAGCTGCCCGCTACAAGTACGAGGTAGGTATGCTGCAGTTTGTCCAAAAGCCCTGTCATTCCTGGTGGGAGTTTGTATCGCCGAAGATTGCAGCAAGTGCGTGGCGGCTGGACCTCCTGTCTAATTTCCGCAGTTATGTGGCCCGGTACTTCAAGCATCCGCAGTTATCGACCTTAATGGAATTTCCGGTGATATTCCTCGGCGCATCGCCTAAAAAATTCCTGCCCTATACAGCCTTATGAATTATGGAGGTTACGTGTTAGGAACCTGGTACCCGATGGGAGGCTTTTACCAGTTGGTGTTGGCGATGAAAACAGTGGCGGAAAAGGAGGGTGCCAGGTTTCATTTTAACAGTCCGGTGGAGCAGATCAATACGAACGGAGGTAAGGTGACTTCGCTGTTGATTAACGGGGAGGAGCTACACTTCGATTCCGTCATCGCCTCCTCCGATTATCACCATACGGAAAATCTGTTGCCGCAGTCCTTGCGTAATTATGCTGAAACATATTGGGAAAAGAGAACGTTTGCGCCATCGTGCCTCATCTACTACCTGGGTTTTAAAACACGCATCCCGGGCCTGAAGCACCATACGCTGTTTTTCGAAAATCCGCTCGATGCCCACATCGATGATATTTACGAACATAAGCAATGGCCGCGGAAACCCCTGTTCTATGCCTGTTGCCCGTCTAAAACGGATCCGGGTGTTGCGCCGGAAGGTCATGAGAATCTTTTCCTCCTGATGCCCCTGGCCACCGGCATTGCCGACAGCGAAGCAATGCGCGAAAGGTATCTGCTGGAGATGATGGAGCGGTTGGAGAAATATACCGGCAGCACCGGGTTGATGCAGCAGGTCGACTATAAAGAAGTTACTGCGTAAGCGATTTCATGAACGATTATAATGCCTACGAAGGCAACGCTTACGGACTGGCGAATACTTTATCGCAAACAGCCGTGGGTAAACCCGCAATCAGAAACAAGAAACTATCTAACCTGTATTACACAGGGCAGCTTACCGTTCCCGGTCCCGGCGTTCCGCCGTCGATTATCTCCGGTAAGATCGCCGCGAAGGAAGCAGGTACCCATAAAACGGTTCTTTATGAAAGCACTATTTGATGATTTATCGCGGCAGGTAAGCAGGGCCGTTACCAAAAAATACAGTACCAGTTTTTCACTTGGCATTCTTGCCTTGAGTTCGGCTATCCGTCCCGCTATATACGCCATTTACGGGTACGTTCGGCTGGCAGATGAGATCGTGGATACTTTTCATGCCTACAACAAACAGGTGCTGCTCGACCGGCTGGAACAGCAAACCTGGCAGGCGTTGGACGAAGGTATTTCCCTCAATCCCATCCTGCAATCGTTCCAGGAAACGGTGAACCGGTACCAGATAGACCGCACGCTGATCGGTCAGTTCCTGGACAGTATGCGCATGGACCTGGCGCCGGCCGATTACGATACGGACCGGTACAAACAATATATCCTGGGTTCGGCGGAAGTAGTGGGACTGATGTGCCTGAAGGTATTTGTTGAAGCGGATCACGTAGCTTATGAAGAATTGAAACCCTACGCCATGAAACTGGGCTCCGCTTTTCAGAAGATCAACTTCCTGCGCGATCTGAAAGATGATTACCGGTACTGGGAAGGGTGTATTTTCCCGGTGTGGACATGGGGCGCTTCGATAATGGTATCAAGGCGGCCATAGAAGAGGACATTGCGGGCGAGTTCCGCGAAGCGCTGATCGGTATTCATCGTTTGCCGGTATCGTCCAGGTTTGGGGTGTACCTTGCTTACCGTTACTATTTGTCCCTCTTTCATAAAATCAGGAAAATATCTGCTAAGAGAATACTGGAGGAACGGGTGCGTATTCCAAACGGACACAAGTTATCTTTGATGATGAGCAGTTATATTCAATATAAAATAGCGGTGCTGTAATGATGAACCTGATAACAGTCATAGTTACCTTTTTTCTGATGGAAGGCCTTACCTGGCTGATCCACCGCTATGTGATGCACGGCTTTTTGTGGGTGTTGCACCGCGATCATCACGATCACAGCCATGAAGGCGACTTCGAGCGGAACGACCTGTTCTTCGTGATCTTCGCCCTGCCTACCATTGCTTTGCTCTACTTTGGTGTGGAGCAGGGTGTTAACTACCTGTTCTATATTGGTCTGGGAATTTTTCTCTATGGCATGGCCTACTTTTTCGTACACGACATCTTTATTCACCAGCGTATCAAATTGCTGCGTGATACAAAGAATCCTTACCTGCTGGCCATCCGCAGGGCCCATAAACAACATCACCGGCATACGGGCAGGGAGCATGGTGAGTGCTTCGGCTTCTTATGGGTACCGGTAAAGTATTTTAAAATGTATTTTTCAAAGAGATAATGCTGGCTTCCTACACATATCTGTTCGTCAACCTGGCCGCGGTGTTAATCTGCTTTATTTTTTCTTTTGATGAAAGAATACAGTTTAACCGCCAGTTTGGCCCGTTCCTGAAGGCAGCAGTGCTGGTAGGTATCCCTTTTATTTTATGGGATGTCTGGTTTACGGCCAACGGCGTGTGGTGGTTTAATAACGACTACACGATCGGCCTGCGCCTGGCCGGACTACCAATAGAAGAGTGGTTGTTTTTCATCTGCATTCCTTTTTCCTGCGTATTCACTTATCACTGCCTGGATAAATTCTTTGACCTGTCGTGGGCCAGCGCGTTTAACAACCTGCTGGTGTTTATGACCTGTGTAGTATGTGCCGTAGTCGCCCTGTTGCATCATCAGCAGATGTATACGCTCGTAACGGCATTGGTAACAATTGGCACCGTTTGCAGCCTGCACTTTATAACGAAGGCGCCCTGGATCGGGGCAGCCTCCTTTGTTTACCTGCTGCTCATGCCGGGCTTCTTTGCGGTAAACGGGGTATTAACCGGTACAGGCCTGAACGGCGCTGTGGTGAACTACAATCCGCAGGAATTTCTGGGTATCCGTATGCTTACTATTCCCATCGAGGATGCGGTGTATGGCTATTCACAATTTCTGCTGAACATTTATTGCTTTAAACTTTTTCAGCGGCTGCGCGACAAGCGTGTTGCCGCAATACCGATAACCTATCCTGAATAGCCATAACGCATCCCTGTACTTTATGGGTTTCAGTGGCTTTTACTACTTACGTGTCAAAATAAGAAGCCGTACGCTGAGTGCGGCTTCTTTGTATATTGGCCATAGTCCTGCCGGAAAATATTCTTGAAATATCGTGTTAACCGACTACCCCTTTTACAAAAAAGATGGATCTATCTTAGTAGGGGTGTTTTTTATATCAACCGGAAAAAAAGAAGAAAATGACGTATAAACAGTTTATACTGCCCGTATTGCTGGCCGCCGCTACACCGCTGGCAGCGCAACAGGGCCCGTTTACCCTTGATGGTAAAGTAGAAGGTAAAACCGACGCGTGGATTTATTTGAACTATGCTGCTACGGAAGACGCTAAGCCTGTTATAGACAGCGCCCTGATCCGTGACAGGAAATTCAGCTTTTCAGGTGAAGTGAACGGCATTACCAGCGCCTATCTGCTGATGGACAAATACGCGCCCATGCAGGACCGGAAATACTTGTCGGCATACCTGGTGCCCGGTAAAATGCGGGTAGCCATTAAATATGATAACTTCAGCGATGGCGTGCTTACCGGCTCTTCCGCACAGGACGAGATCAATAAGCGCAAAAGATGGAAGCCCCGGTCATCGCACGGCTGAAACCTTATAACGAAGCCTACGATAAGGCCAATATGGCCTATATCAAAGCCCGCCAGGAAGGGAAGGACGAAGCGACGCTGGCAAAGATGAAAGAGGCCGCCAATGCCGCCAAAGATGCCGGCGATCCAATCCGCGAAGAGTTGAGCGCCGTACACAAACAATTCATGGACAAATACCCGGCCTCCTTCGCCACCGCCGAAATGTTACGGTATATGATCAGCAGCATGAAACCCGCAGAGGCGCAGGCGCGGTACGATAAGCTGCCGGAAAGTATCAGGTCTGCTTCCACGGGTAAAACCATTAAAAACGAAATCGATAAACTGAAGAAAGGTTCTCCCGGCGCCATCGCGACCAATTTTAGTTCGGAAGAGCTGAAAGGCGGCACCCTCAGCCTGTCTGATTACAAAGGTAAATACGTGCTGGTAGATTTCTGGGCGTCCTGGTGCGTGCCCTGCCGCAAAGGCAACCAGCATCTGTTGTCGCTCTATGCAAAATATAAAGACAAAGGATTTGAAATCATCGGTGTTTCTGATGACGACAGCAAACCGGAAAACTGGAAAAAGCAGTGGAGCAGGATGGCATCGGGGTATGGAAACATGTGTTGCGCGGACTGAAGCAGGTAAACGGACAGTTCGATCGTACCAACGATATTTCCGACAGCTTCGGCATTCATACCCTGCCCACCAAAATACTGATCGACGGTAATGGTAAAATCATTGGCCGTTATGGCGGTGGGGGAGAAAATGATGAGGCGATGGATAAGAAACTGGCGGAGATCTTCGGATCTTAAATAGCATAAAAGGCTTCACCAACGGTGGGGCCTTTTTCCATTAGTAATAAAAAATATCAAGCACCACTCTTGCACCTTCCTATATTTTGATTAATTTAATGCTTCAGTGAGATAACTGCATTAATATTGTCAACCAACCTAATAATGGAAGAGAGTGGGCTACTGGAACGGGTAGCAAAAGGCGACGAAAACGCATTTACGCTGCTTGTTGATCAATATTCTCCCTTACTCCATACATTTCTGCTCCGCATTACAGGCGATCGCTGGCTGGCCGAAGAAGCCGTGCAGGATGCGTTTGTACGCATCTGGCTGAATCGTGAAAGTCTGCGCAACGTACAGCATTTTAAAGCATACCTCTTTGTTGTATCTAAAAATTTTGCCCTCAAGGCGCTTCAAAAGGCGTTAAAGGAAGATGCGCGGCAAGGCGCCTGGCAGGCGTTTTACGAACAAACGCGCGATGAACAACCGGACCGCGAGCCTGCGCTTGCGCTGATCGACGAGGCCATTACCCGTTTGCCGCCACAACAGGCAAAAGTATGGACGCTCAGCCGCCGGAAAGGCTTGTCATACATGGAGATCGCAACGGAACTGGGCATCAGCAGCGAAACGGTAAAAAAACACCTGCAGGCAGCGCGGCAATTTATTATCCGTTATGTAGAATCACACATGGTATTGCTGTATATCCTGCTTATGGAAAAATATTTTTAAAAAACTTCCTCATCCAACTACCCCTTTTAAAGAAACCAGGATCTGAATAGATAGAGACGCTTATTATGGATGCAGCTGCTGCTCGTTTACGGGAATTATTCCAACGCATGTTTAATGGAACGCTTACGGAAGAAGAGCGACAGGAACTGCGCACCCTCGCGGCTGCGCCCGATCTTGACGCGCTGCTGCCCGATATGCTGCAACAGCAATGGGAACAACTGGAGCCGGGTGATGAATTTTCGCCCGGGCAACGCCGGCAGCTGAGCCAGCGTATCCTGGCGCAATATCCTGCCGAACCGGTAACAAAGGTTCGCCGCATCTGGCCTCGTATAGCAGCGGCGGCAGCAGTGGTGGCCATATTGTTTGCCGGTGCATACGGCTGGCGGCAACAGGTGGCCCATCCTGCTAAAGAAAAGCAGGTAGTGGAAGTATTGCCGGGGAAACAGGGCGCCATTCTTACACTCGCGGATAATACGCAGGTGTTGCTGGATACTATAAAAACGGCCTGGTCACCTTACAGGGCGGCGCGCGTGCAATGGTTGTGAATGGCAGCCTGGTGTACGAAAACAACGGCGACGAAGTGGTGTACCACACCATGTCTACTCCCCGCGGCAGGCAGTTTCATGTAACTCTGCCCGATGGTACCGAAGTGTGGCTGAACGCTGCCAGCTCTATCCGTTACCCGACAGCGTTTAAGGGGAATGAAAGAACAGTGGAAATTACCGGGGAAGCCTACCTCGAAGTAGCGGCATCGGCGCAACAGCCGTTCCTGGTGAATGTAGATAATAAGACAACTGTACAGGTGTTGGGCACCCGCTTTAATGTGAATGCCTATGCCGACGAGTTGAATATGGCGACTACGCTGCTCGACGGTAAAGTGCGCGTGGCGGACGTCACGCTGCAACCGGGACAACAGGCTTTGCTAAACAACCGGGAAGGCAAAGTTAGCATCGTGGAAAAAGCGGACCTGGACAAAGCCATGGCCTGGAAAACGGGCTGTTCAACTTCGAGGACGCAAGTCTGCAACAGGTTATGCGCCAGCTGGAACGCTGGTACGATATAGAAGTAGTGTACCAGGATGAAGTGCCGGAAATCTATTTTATCGGGGAAATCAGCCGGGATGTGCCCCTGACGGATGTGCTGAGCTTTCTCCAAACGACCGGCGTGCGTTTCCGCCTGCAGGGGCGTACTTTAACCGTATTGAACTAAAGAAAATAAATCAACCAGCATAAATAAAAAAACCGGAAGTGATTGAGCCCACTCCCGGTAGGATTTCGATCATCAGAAACGCTGTTCAGGCAATTTTAACAACCAAAATCAATTGCAAGTTATGCAAAAAATGCGTATTGGGGCCATGGCCTACGGGCTGCGCTATGCCGAATATCTTCGGGCTTACTTCGCCATCAAAACCAGCCATCCATTTCTAAATCGTTACTGGTCATGAAGTTCACCACTATCTTATTAACAGCGGCCTTTCTGCAGGTGAACGCCACGGGATTTTCCCAGGTGGTCACGCTCTCGGGAAAAAACATCCCGCTGAAACAATTGTTCTCCGTCGTTAAAAAGCAAACAGGTTACCAGTTTTTCGCCAACCGCGATGATCTTGCCAATGCAAATACGGTATCGGTCGATGTGGCGAATATGCCGCTCGGCGAATTTGTAACGCTGGTATTGAAGGACCAGCCATTGAATTATCTGATTAAGGGAAATACGATCGTGTTGTCGCGCAAAGCGGCGGATCCGGTATCGGCGGTGGCCGCGCCAGCAGTAACGGTACGCGGCGTGGTAACCGATGAGGAAGGTAAACCCATGAAGGGGGTGACGGTGCAGAATGGCACTTACGGCACGCAAACAGGGGATAATGGCGCCTTTGAACTGGGCAACGTCAATACTGGGGCGGTGCTTAGTTTTTCTTTCGTGGGATATGTGACCCAAACGCATAAGGTATCGTCCATCAACAACGCGATTGTCATCAAAATGGTAAGGCAGGTACAAAGTTTGACCGAAATGGTGATGGTGGGCTATGGCTCTTCCCGCAGGAAAGACCTGACAGGCTCCGTGGCTTCCGTAGATGTAAACGAAGTAAAGAACACGCCTTTCGTAAGCATTGACCAGGCGCTAGCCGGTAAAGCTGCTGGTGTGCAGGTAATGCAGGCTGACGGTTCTCCGGGCGGTATGGCCAGGATCCGTATCCGTGGCGGTGCGTCGCTCATCGGTGGCAATGATCCGCTGTACATCATCGACGGCGTGCAGGTGCCGATCCAGAACCGTTACGTACAGGCGGCGGCGGATCTTGTAAACCCCGTAGAACGACTGGGCAACGATGCGAATTATATGAGTACGTCGGTGGGCTCTTCGTATGCCCGCGGTTTGAATACACTGGCCGGCTTAAACATCAACGATATTGAAAGCATCGACATTTTAAAAGATGCTTCCGCCACCGCGATTTACGGATCGCGCGCGGCCAACGGCGTGGTGATCATCACCACAAAAAAGGGAAGAAGAATGAAAAACCGGTGCTGGAAGCCAACTACTATGCCGGCGTGAGCAATGCCATTACAGAGCAATTGCTGAACGCAGACCAGTATAAAGCGGTGATGCTGAAAGGCGCGCAAAGTCTGAATGCCTTACGCGCACAGCAGGGCAAACCGGCCGACGCCATCGCTACTACCATCATCAATAACCCCGATTACCTGGGCACGGCTAATACTGACTGGGTAGACCTCGTGACCCGCAACGGCGTTACGCACAATGCGGACCTGAGCATCCGTGGTGGCGGTACCGGATCGCGCTATTACACGTCGCTGGCCTACAATAAACAAACGGGTACGTTGCTGGGGACGGACTTCAGCCGCATTTCCGGTAAAGTGAGCCTCGATAATGAGATTACACAAAAGCTGCGCGTAATTACCAACCTGGATTTCGGGTTAACGACGAACAACGTGACCAACGGCATTTATGCCTCCGCGCTGTTTGCGCCGCCTACATTGAAGCCTTACAATGCTGATGGATCGCCTACATCGTTCGATCAGGCGACCTTCAGCGTAACGCCCAGCAGCGGTATACAGAATCCTATGGCGTTGCTGCAAGGTAGAAACAGGTCAAAGACTTCTTTGATGTTAGGTTCATTATCGCTTGAATACGATGTGCTGAAATCCTTGAAGTTCCGCAGCACCGCGTCTGTGAACTATTCCAACTATCATCAGCTGAACTATGTGCCCTCTACCGCGATGATCTCTGTCACCAGCGGTGGCGCCAGTTCTGCCGGCGGTATTGCTACGCAGGCGAATACGCGGCAGACCGACATGTTCTACGAAAACACGCTTACCTGGGATAAACAGTTCAATGATAATAACCGTCTGAACTTATTGGTGGGTACATCCTGGCAGCAATCCAATACTGAGATGTTTTCCGCGTCCGGACAGGGTTTTCCGGATGATTATTTCCTGAATGGCTTATCCTCTGCAGCTTTGGCGTTACCCCGAAGAACAGCGAGGCGCAGAGTTCTTTACTGAGCTTTTACCTGCGTGCGAATTATGCGTTGAAAGAAAGATATCTCTTTACCGTAACGGCGCGTTCCGATGAATCTTCCAAATTTCCGAAGAGCAACCGTACCAGCTATTTCCCGTCTTTCGGTTTAGCCTGGAGAGCGAATGAAGAAGCGTTCCTGAACAAAGTGAAGTGGCTGGACGAGCTGAAATTCAGGGTGAGCGCGGGGTATACCGGTACGCAGAACCTGGGCAACAACCTGTTTTACACGTTGTACACGCCAGGTTCCTATGGCGGAACGAACGCGTTGATACCGACGCAGCTGGGTAACGATCAGATTAAATGGGAAACGACCTTGCAGAAAGATGCAGGTATCGATTTCGCCTTGTTCAAATCGCGTTTACGCGGCGCCATCGGGTACTACGATAAATATACATCCGACCTGCTGATGGCGTACAGCGTGGCGACCAGCTCCGGTTACACTCTGCACTGGTAAATGTGGCGGATATGCACAACCGTGGCCTGGAAATAGACCTGCGCGGGGATGTGATCCGGAATAAAGACTTTACCTGGAATGTGGCGGTGAATATTTCCGGCAATCGTTCCAACGTGGCGAAGATCAATGAAGACCTCCAGAACCCTAACCAGGTGGGCGATGCCAATCCTTTCTGGCGTTCGCTCAATATCGGTAATACCGTGCTGCGCGAGGGAGAGCCTATCGGCCTCATTTACGGCTACGAATACAAAGGTGTCATCAAAACGGAAAAGGAACTGGCGGACTATAAGACGAATGCTGCATATGCGAAGTTCGGTCTGCTGGAAAACCTCGCACTGGGATATCCCATGTACGGCCTCATCGATACCGGTGATTACAAGGGCTATTTCAAAAGAGATGTGATAGGCAGCGCGCAGCCGAAGTTTTACGGTGGTATTACGAATACCGTGAGCTATAAAAACTTCAGCCTTATTGCCCTGTTTACGTTCTCGTCCGGCGGCGACCTGCTGTACCTGCCCGAAACGAAATCGTTTGGTCTGGGCGACCGTACCAACCGCAATACCCGCATCCTGTTGCATAGCTACAGTGCCGAAAATCCGAATGCCGATCGTCCGGCGTTGCTGCTGAGAGAAACCAATACTTATGGTACCGGTACTTCCTCCGCTGCTGTATTCGACGCGTCTTATATCAAGCTGAAATCTATTTCGATCAACTACCAGCTGCCGGATGCGCTGTTGCGGAAAATGCGCATGCGGACGGCGATGTTGTACGTATCGGGCGCCAACCTGTTCGCGATCACGAAGTACCCGGGTCCGGATCCGGAAGTGAGCAACGATCCGTATAGCCTTATCAGTGGCTACACCGACGCAGCTACCTATCCGTCGATGCGCCAGTTCACTTTCGGCGCCAGGATCGGCTTTTAATGATTACCGCTTAAACCAATGACCATGAAACGAATTTTGCTATATACGACTTTGGTGATGCTGTGCGCCTGCGACAAACAACTCAGCGAACCACCCGCGAACGCGAGGGTAGAAGGAACTGCCATCACCGATCAGAAAACCGCTAATACGGCTTTAAACGGCGTGTATTACCGCTTTGCGAATGTAACCGTGAATAACATCACTTTATGGTCGGCGCACCATTTACCCGGCGGTATGCTCACCGGCATGCTGGGGTATGGCTTAGGTTCTGTGGCCGATGAGCGGAACGATAACGTAAATGCCGGCTATCCGGCGCAGGCATGGGGCGAATCGTACCTGCTGCTGAACGCTGCGAACGGTCTCATTGATGCGGTAAACACCGTTCCTGACCAGGCATTTACCGGCGCGCGTAAAAATGAGATCCTTGGCGAAAGTCGGTTCCTGCGGGCTTACGGGCATTTTAAACTGCTGATGTTCTTTTCAGAATGGAATAACGCCGCGAGCGAAAACGGGGTATTGCTGCGCGATAAGTTTGTAACACTGAGCGGTATCCAGAAAAGACGGAGCACTGTGAAAGAAACGTATGACTTTATTCTCAGCGACCTGGATTACGCTATCGCCAATGCACCGGCCACCAACCAGAAATACTACGCGACCCGTTGGGCGGCGATGGTATTGAAGATGCGTTTACTGTTAAACAGGGCGCAGCCGGCTGATTATCCCGAAGTCGTAAAACTCGCCGATATGGTGCTGTTGAGAAGTCCGTATGTGCTGGAGAACAACCTGAAGGACATCTTTTATGCCAAAGGTCTGACCAGTAGTGAAGTGATTTTAGGCGTGCAGCCGCAGCCGAACCAGGCCGCGTACTATTACATCCAGAGCCGGGCTTACTATCCCGCGCAATCCAGCCTGTTCGTGGCAACGAAGGCATTCAAAGACCTGTTAGGCGCCGATCCGCGCGCTACCTGGATGGTAGGGCCTACAACGCCTTACCAGGCTTACAGCCCGAATACTTACTATTTTACGAAGTACATCGCGTACGGAACGGCCACCACCCAACTGACCGAAACCTCTTATGCGATGCGCCTTTCCGAAGTATACCTGCTGAAGGCCGAAGCGCTGATCCGTTCCGGTGGCAGTCTGGCCGATGCGAAGACGCTTATTAAAACCGTGATGGGCAAAGCCGGCGCGACAGACTTTTCCGCGGTAGATAATGCGAACACACCAGCCGACCTGTTGTTGCAGAACTATTACGAAGTACTGCGCAACCTGACGGGCGAGGACTGCATTGAATGGATGGCGCTGATGCGTTTACCGTTCGAGCAGGTGAAAGTGATCCGCCCAACAATCACACTGGCGCAACAATACTATTTCCCCGTGCCGCAAACGGAGTTTGACCTGAACCCGCTGTTCGGCAAACAGAATACAGGATATGGCTTATAACATCAAAAATCAACATAATGAATACCCGTCTTAAAACACTAGCCCTGGCGTTATTCGGCTTCGCGTCGATCTCGCGCGCCCAGGGTCCGGTAACCCTGCACATTGGCGATAAAGCGCCGGAGATGAAATATTCCAAATGGCTGAAAGGTACGCCGGTAAAAGAATACCAGAAAGACCGACTGTACGTGCTGGAGTTCTGGGCCACCTGGTGCGGCCCCTGTAAAGCAGCGATGCCGCATTTGTCAGAACTTGCTAAAAAATATGAGAAAGAAGCCACGGTGATTGGCGTAAACGTGTGGGAGAAAACAGGGGAGAAGCCCTACGAATCTTCGCTGCCGGAAGTAAGCCGTTTTGTGACGAGCATCGGCGATAAGATGTCATATAACGTGATCGCCGACAACAACGATCAGCACATGGGCGAAAAGTGGATGAAGGCTGCCGGTCAGTATGGGATTCCCTGCACTTTCGTGGTGAAAAACGACCAGATCCTGTGGATCGGTCATCCGATGAAACTTGATTCTACCATGCAGCTGGTGTTATCCGGTAAATACGACATGGCCGGTGTACGCGCCGATTTCGACAGGAAGCAGAAAGCCAGCGAGGCGCAGACTGCTGAAATTCGCAAGGCTTTTGATCCCGTGAACGAGGCTATTAAAGCGAAGGACTACGCGCTGGCGGTGCGGATGATCGATTCTGGTATCATCAAGGCGCCTACTTACGCACCTGCACTGAACAATATGAAATTCACCACCCTGCTCGATCACGTAAGCGCAGACAGCGCTATTGCTTTCGCCAAAGTGTGGATCAAACAGGCGTCCTGGGCCGCTTCTTCTGTAGGAATGTCTATTTCTCAGAAAGATGGTTTGTCTAAAGAAGCCTACCTGTTTGCTGCCGGTTTGCTGAAAGATGCCGCGGCCAGTCCCGGTATTGTAACGCCGCTGGTATACCATAGCCTTGCAGGCACCTACGCCAAAGCCGGCGATTATAAAGCCGCCGTAGAAGCGCAGGAAAAAGCACTGGCCGATGCGAAAGTGGCTTTGAAGGAAGGAAAGTGGTTAGGTACCATACTCGATTACACCGTGACGGATTACGAGAAGGAACTGGCGGGGTATAAGAAGAAATTATAGTCGTTTGTTGTCCTCATTTTTTGGGAGCCGGCCGTTAGTGGCCGGCTTTTCCTTTTGGAGACCCTATAAGGATCTTCTATAGATCCTATAAGCTCATTCGCTGTGATCCACGACCATGGTGATGGCCGTTATAGGATACATATAGGATGTATATACCTTTCCTACATGAAGTAACTTTTGTCACTATGCAAGGTGTATAATCATTTGTTTTTCATTCAGATAGATACATTTTATTAATTTATACAAGTTTTTCCCCTTACTGGTAAAGGGTTTCAGGGGTGACATGCACGCTTCGTACCATCGTTTTGCACCCTTCGTTACAACGTTTTGCACCCTTCGTTACATTCTCCCCGGATCGGCTTTTGCCGGCCGTATCTTTGCGTTTTGCTGTCGGGAAGTCCGTTTTACCGTCGGAATGACGCTTTGGGAGGTTGCGGAAAAGCCGCTGCGATGGCTGAAGTTCTTTGACATATTGGGTTTAAATGAAGCATCTGAATACGCGTTTTCTATATAACGGGTAGGAGGGATTTACCATCCTTCTTACCCATATTTTAACGTGACATTTTATTAGATTTGAAGATGGATTATATATGGATTTTCAACGGAGAGAATAGCCGTTTTGGAAGTGGCGCTTTTTCTACCTTAACTAAAGCTGAGGAGTGGATTAGCAAAAATAAACTAACAGGAGTTTTGACAAGGTATCCGGTCGACATGGGTGTTTATGAATGGGCGATAGCGCATGATTTGTTCTCTGTAAAGAAGGAAGAACATTTACAGTCGTCTTTCATCGGCAAATTTACTTCAGCAAGCCAGGAGCATTTTCATTATGAAAATGGAGCCAGAGAATAAAAGAACGGCCTAAATTGATTTTTCTATGTCAATGACTAATATAAACAAGTACACATTTGTTATGAACTTTCGGGGCGGTACCTATGCATCGCAGGTTGATCCCGTTGATTTGCCAGCTGCTGTTATGCCGCCCTCGCCGCTAAATGGACTGGAAAACGCCTGGTGCACGGTCGCGATTGTTCCATCTGGTTTTGCATTGATAAATATTGTGAAGACGGCCACATCCTAAGAGGATCCTAACAGGATCCTAACTAAAACCATACTGAAACCCTTATAAAACAGCAAAAGTTAGTTACAGTTAGTTACAATTCAGTTAGGATCGTCTTAGGATCTTATAAAGATCGAAAAAGGGCGATATACAGTTTACCACCCGCAAGACCCGTCCCCACCACCTGGTAAACCCGTCGCCACCAATCAGTGAATTTCCGGGACATTGGTTTGCCCTACTTTTACGTCAGCGTTAACTAAATATCATTTTTTCAATCAGCTTTTGAATGCGTTACTAAATTTCTTAAATTGATTAAAACCCCATCCAAATGACCAAAATGTTCATCGCCTATCCCGACGCCACCCTCCGCACCACACCCGGAACCGGCGATATCACCAAAAAAGCCCTGTGGGGCGACTGGTGCACCGTCCTCGAAGAGCAGGGCGAATACCGAAAGATCCGCTGCCGTGGCGCCGAAGGCTGGGTGCACGAAGACAAGCTCCAGGCTAACCAGCTGCTCGAACTCAACTTCGTGGACGTAGGTCAGGGCGATGGTTGTTTCATCGTTACGCCGCAGGATAAATTCATCCTCGTGGATGCCGGCAAGGGACAAAACATGTTTCACTTCCTGAACTGGCGCTTCAATCTGCGCAATAATGACGCAGTGATCCCGATCGAACACCTGATCATCTCACATTCCGATACGGACCATTACCAGGGCTTCCTGCCCATTGTGCAGTCGAATCGTTTTATCATCCGTAATATCCACCATAACGGTATCGTGGAGCGCACCGGTGACGATCCTATTGGTCCGGTGGTAGATGGTTACGTAACGGGCTTGTGCGAAACGAAAGAACAGGTCGCGGGGTTGTTGAATAACGCGGCGAACAGAGGGCGGAAGATATACCCTAATCTTATTTTTGATGCGCTTAATAAAGCGGGACTGCAGGACATCAATATGTTGGAAGCTGGTGCTGAAATACCTGGCTACACCGAACAGGACGAAGTATTTCTGCAAATACTTGGCCCGGTGACGGAAGAAAGAAACGGCGAAAAAGTATTGAAGTCCCTCGGCAGTGAAGGCGAAACGAAAAACGGTCACTCCGTCATTGTAAAGCTACGTATCGGCGACGTGCGCATCCTGCTTGGTGGCGATTTGAACGACGCGTCGGAAGAATATCTCGCGCAGCATTATACTGGTTACGATCCGCTGCACGTCAGTGATGCAGATAGGGAAGATATGATTGCAAAAGGCAGAGAAGTTTTTGAGGTAGATATTTTAAAATCCTGTCACCACGGCAGCCACAAGTTTATCGATGATTTCCTGAGCTTCTTTAACCCCGTGGCTACGATTATTTCCAGTGGCGATAATGAAACGTATGTACATCCGCGCCCCGATACGCTGGGCGCTATCGGACGACACAGCCGCGGTGCTCGTCCGCTGATCTTTAGTACAGAGCTGGCGCGGTCTGCCAAAGAAAAGCGCGATATCACAGATGCCGATCTTGCCAGTCTTTATTTGTTAACCCAGGAACTGAAAACTACCGCGCCGGCCGATAAGCCGGCAATTGAAGCTAAGATCAGCCAGTTGCGTTATAAAATCGAAAGGGTAATTTCAGTATATGGCATGATTACCGTTCGGACAGATGGTGAAAAGGTGCTCATCGCGCAAAAAAAAAACAGGAGGGGGCCGGCTTCATTTATTGGTCGCTCCGGCGAGGCACAGATGGCAGAATGTATTACAAGCCCCAATAACACCCCTGAGATATATTTTTATAAATTCTTATTAGAAAATATGTAATATGAATTGTTTTTTATTATTTTGCATTGGTTTTTAGGACGTAATTAATATTTTAAATGGAGATATGTAGCTATTAATAGACACTCTTAAGCGTTTAGAGAAAATTCCTATTCCTTGGTTTATTGATGTAGAGGCATCCTGTGTAAATGCGGTCGTTATCGCCGCCAAATCCTATTTGTCGTATGAAAGTGTTTTTCAGTCGGGCATTGCTGGGCATGATCCTGGCGCTGTTTCCCTATGCAGCCATCGCCCAATTGCCATTCAGTCCGTGTAGTCCTGCAGGTGGTAAACGCGCAGACATTATCAGCGCCGAAACGAAGTATCGTGCACCATCGGGCGCCGCACCTAGTTTTACTATTCCATCGGGCACCAAAACGATTGCGGTGTACGTGAGTTCCGAAACGGGTATTCCCGGTCCCAGCCATGAGTACCTGGCCGGCGATGAGGACTTCCTCACCATTAATGCCATTATTGATATCGCGAACAGTACGTCTTCCGGCTATGTGAACGTGGCCAAAAGCACGCATACCAATGGCTCCGGCACCAACGTGTATGGCTGGAAGAACGCGCCCCTGGGGGCTTATGTTCCGGTGGCCATGAAAACCGGCGATGCCACGCCCGATCTGAATAATGTGAATTTCACTATTACCGGTAATACGCTCACAATTACAGAGGCGGCCAATGGCACACACTCTTCTTTTTATGTGGAGTATTTATCGCCTTATAATAATTCTTTAAACCCGCTGGACCCACAGGTACGTGCACTGTTGCACGGCACCGGGGCCACTGCTACGGATTTGTCCATCCCCATTCCCGCAGGTACGAAAGTGATCTCTATTTCCGGGAAAGGCACGAACTCCAGTGCGGCCGACCTGTTTACCAACAGTGGTACGGAAGAAGGGTATTCCAACCTTCGTTTTGTATTCGACCTGGACCTCGGCGTGACCGATGGTTTTGTGACGGTGGCAAACGGTGGTTCTGTCGATCGCAGGAGTACTTATGTGATCAATGATAAACCGGTAGCACTGGCGGGCAGGCTCACTACCTTACCCTATATTACAGGCGACTATGCCTCCAAACGGGTAGCTGCCGGCGCCGTAGGTATTTACGATCCGGAAATCTATGTGTCCGGCTCCAATCTCATTATTAAGCGCGATGCGGATTATGCGCGCGATTTCGACGATGCCTATGTAGTAGAGTTTTATGGCCGGGTAGGACTGGGCATGAGCGCCGAGTTCATTGATGCAGAAGTGGCAGCCATTCCCAAGGGATTTAGCGGATCGGCCGGCGTGTCGCGTACTTTTAAGATCCCTTCCGGCACTAATTTTATTTATTTCAATCAGACGGGTAATGCCGTAAATACAGATCGCGAGGAGAATGAAAATGGTCTTGCGGGTTTTGCCTATATCGACTTAACGGCAGGTACGGCCACGGGGTATTTTTATCAGCAGGTAGGGTTGTCGGATGCCACGCGGCGCGACGATAACTACGCATTTAAAGGCGTGCCGTTGAATAATACCAGCACCCGGAACCATACGAACACCGTGGGTTTTAAAGGGCCCAATACCTACGATATATCCTTTCAGTTATCGGCAGATAAAAGCCAGCTGACGGTTACCAATAAAACCGGCCTGGCGGGCACCGATTACCAGTTCCTGCTATCGGCGGACTATTACGGTGCGCGGCCGGATATCGCCTTTAGCGCCAGCAACGTAACATTCACCAAAACATCGTGTAACGTGGTGCGCGCCAATGTGAGCATCTGTAACCCGGGCGCGGGTAACAGCAGCGGGGGCATGCCGGTGTCTTTTTATGCCGGTAATCCTACTGTGGACGCAACGGCGCGATTGCTGTACGTGGACGCTTTCAATGATGCATTGAGCATTGGTGATTGTAAAGCATTCAATTTTGATATTGATATGAGTGCGCTGAGCAACCTGAATGTGGACCTGACCATGATCATCAATGATAATGGCAGCTTCGTGACAGGTGGCGTGGGGCACACGGTCGGAACGCCTTTTACGCTGGCATCGCTGGTGAACCAGGGTTCCCTGTACCGCGAATGTTATTATGATAATAACCTGCTTACGCGCACGATCAGTTTAAATAACTGTCCGGTCGTGAACCTTGACCCGGACCAAAGTTCAGGCGCCAGCGGCACGCTCAACTACCGCGATACTTACACGATGGGACTTACGCCCACCGGTACGCGCATCGCGGATACCGACCTGACCGTGGTAGATCCCGACGGGTCCAATATGCATTCGGCCACGATCACGTTAACCAATATCCTGAATGCAGGCTACGAATACCTTGAAATTAGGGGTGTACTTCCGGCGGGCATATCTGCAGCAGGTAATAACACCGGTACCATCACGCTGAGCGGGATCGCAAGCCAGACTGCCTACGCAGACGCTTTAAAATTGATCCGTTATCACAACGTCAGTACCAGTCCCGATAAAACCAGCAGGATCATTACTGCCGCCATGAATGATGGAACGGAGAACGGTCCCTCGGCTACCGCGACCATCGCTATTGTGATTCCGCCAAAAACCGCGGTAAGTGGCAACACGCACAACATTGCTGATGGCCGCACCTCGGTAGCCGCACAGGATGGTACACAATTCGGCATCATCACCGGCAGCTCCTCGGCTACTAACACCTTTAGCATCACGAATATCGGCGAAGGCACACTGACGTTAACCGGCGCAGTGACCATCAGCGGCGACCCCGGCTTCTCGATTGCAAGCCAGCCTGCCGCCACTTCGCTGGCCACTGGCGCCAGTACCACGTTCCAGGTGCGGTTCACCTCACCTGCGGTATTTGGTACCTACAACGCTACCGTAACGATCGTGAGCGACGATCCGGATGCGGGCTTATCTACCTACACCTTTGCGGTTTCGGCCGTGGCGAACAATATACCGGCCGTGAGCAATCATACGGTGTCAACGGATGAAGATGTGACATTCAACTTTGCCGCCACTGATTTTACCGGTCATTATACAGATGTGGATAATACGCCGCTGGACAGGATTCGCATCACCAGTTTGCCTTCCAATGGTACTTTATACCTGAGCAGTGTCGCGATTACATCCGGACAGGTGGTCGCAGCGGCAGATCTGGCAAATATTACTTTTGTACCAACGGCTAACTGGAACGGCAGCACGAGTTTCGGGTGGACGGCCTCCGATGGTACGTCTTACGCCGCCTCGGATGCTACTATGAACATCACCGTTAGTGCGGTGAATGATGCACCGACGGCAGCCGGTCCGACCAGTATTGCCGTAAATGAAAATACAGCGGTATCGATGAGCGGTGTTTCTTTCGCCGACCAGGATGCCGGAACAGGAAACATGACCGCCACATTTACTGCCACGGAAGGCGCTTTCAGCGCGGTTTCCGGTGATGGGGTTACTGTAGGTGGTACTGCTTTGTCCCGCACCTTAACCGGATCGCTGGCGGACCTTAACGCGTTCCTCGCAGCGAACAAACTGACTTACCTGGCGGCAGATATTCCTGCGGCTACGGTAACAGTAACGGTTAATATCAATGACAATGGCAACACCGGCAGCGGTGGGGCATTGCAGGCGAACCGTAATATCAGCCTGAATATTACTGCCGAGAACGATGCGCCGGTAGCGACTGGTGATACCCAATCAACCAATGAAGATACCCCCGTAAGCGGTGCGGTAACGGCTACTGATCCGGATGGCGATGTGCTGGCTTACGCAAAAGCCACCGATCCCGCACATGGTTCCGTGACTGTTGCCAGCGATGGTACTTATACCTATACACCTGCATCAAACTATCATGGCACAGACCAATTTACCATAACGGTGAGCGACGGCCACGGTGGTACTGCTACTGCAACAGTGAACGTTACCATCCTGTCGGTAAACGATGTGCCTACGGGATCGAATCAAACAAACACTACTAATGAGGATACGCCTGTAAGCGGCACACTGACGGCGACAGACGTGGAAAACGATCCGCTGACGTTCACGAAGGCCACCGATCCAACTAA
This sequence comes from Chitinophaga sedimenti, assembly GCF_023156195.1. Lineage (GTDB taxonomy): Bacteria > Bacteroidota > Bacteroidia > Chitinophagales > Chitinophagaceae > Chitinophaga > Chitinophaga sedimenti. The sequence continues at coordinate 2,053,630 of NZ_JAKUKA010000001.1, read as the reverse complement.
TGGCACTGTGACAGTGGACGCCAATGGTGATTATACCTATACGCCGAACCTCAATTATCATGGTACGGACCAATTTACCGTGACAGTGAGCGATGGGAATGGCGGTAGCACTACGTTGACAGTGACGATTACGGTAAATTCGGTAAACGACTTGCCGGTTGCATCTGATCAAACCAATACCACTAGTGAAGATACGCCTGTAAACGGTGCCATAACAGCAACAGACGTTGATAACGATCCGCTCACATTTACGAAAGCGACTGATCCCACTAATGGTTCGGTGGTAGTTAACAGCGACGGCACTTACATCTATACGCCGAATCCGGACTACCACGGAACGGATCAGTTTGATGTAACGATTACTGACGGTAACGGCGGATCAACCACCATCACGGTAACAATTACGGTTAGCTCCGTAAACGACGCGCCGTTGGCATCTGATCAAACGAATACGACCAACGAGGATGCGCCTGTAAACGGCACGATCACTGCAACAGACGCCGATAACGATCCATTGACTTTCACAAAAGCTACTGATCCCGCGAATGGCTCCGTAGTAGTTAACAGCGATGGCACTTACACCTACACGCCCAATCCGAACTATCACGGAACGGATCAGTTTAATGTAACTATTACTGATGGTAACGGAGGATCAGTTACTATTACCATAACAATTACGGTTAATTCAGTAAACGATGTGCCGGTAGCTTCCAATCAAATCAATACTACTAATGAGGATGCGCCTGTAAATGGTACCATTACAGCAACAGATGCGGATAGCGATCCGCTGACGTTTACGAAAGCTACTGATCCTGCCCATGGTTCGGTAGTTGTGAACAGCGATGGTACTTATACCTATACACCGGATCCGAACTATCACGGAACGGATCAATTTAATGTAACTATTACCGACGGTAACGGAGGAACGATCACAATTACAATAACGATTACGGTTAATTCCGTAAACGATGTGCCGGTAGCATCCAATCAAACCAATACTACTAATGAGGATGCGCCTGTAAATGGTACGCTTACTGCAACAGACGCGGATAACGATCTACTGACGTTCACAAAAGCGACCGATCCAGCGCATGGTACTGTAGTCGTGAATAGTGATGGTACTTACACGTATACGCCCAATCCGGACTATCATGGCACAGATCAGTTCAATGTGACAGTGAGCGACGGCAACGGTGGAACCACCACGATTACGGTAACGGTTACTGTTAGTTCGGTAAACGATGTACCTGTAGCTTCCAATCAAACCAATACTACTAATGAAGATGCGCCCGTAAACGGAACGCTCACTGCAACAGACGCGGATAACGACCCGCTGACATTCACGAAAGCGACCGATCCTGCGCATGGCACTGTAGTCGTGAACAACGATGGAACTTACACTTATACGCCGGATCCGAACTATCACGGAACGGACCAGTTTAATGTAACGATCACAGACGGTAACGGAGGCTCCACCACGATTACGGTAACGGTTACGGTTAATTCCGTGAACGACGCGCCGGTAGTGACAAACAGTAATATCAATATAGGGCAGAACGCACCAGCAACAGGTACGGTTACCGCTACCGATGCCGATGGCGACCCGCTGACCTTTACCAAATCCAGCGATCCCACTAATGGTACGGTGACAGTGAACACAGATGGGACGTATACTTATACGCCGAATGCCGATTATCATGGCACGGACCAGTTTACGGTAACGGTAAGCGATGGCAACGGCGGCACCGCCACAGCAACCGTTGTTATAACGGTAACTGCCGGTGCGCCAGGCATCTCCATGGTGAAAACAGCTTCGCTGGAAGGCAGCCAGGTAACCTACATCTTCACAGTTAAAAATACCGGGGCAATCGCACTGACGAACGTATCGTACACGGACGCAAAACTCGGCATCACCGACCGCGTGATCCCCGTTGGTACAGGTCTCGCACCTGGCGCATCGGTAACGGCTACTGCGATCTACGCAGTAACACTGGCCGACCGCATCGCCGGATCGGTAACGAATACAGCGACGGTACTCGGTACCGGGCCAGGCGGCATCAGCTCCTCCGATATTTCCGGCACGACAGAAACCAATGATGAGCCAACGATCACCATTTTACCGCCGCCACCGGTTGCAGTAAGCGATAGCACAGGCACCCGTACTGGCATGCCGGTGATCGTTAACCTGCTGCATAATGATGACGACAGAGGGGTTTCTTTTGATATCCAGTCGGTCGAAATCGTGGACGCGCCGCAGCATGGTAATGTGAAAGTGAATGCCGACGGTACCATTGTTTATACACCGAATGCTGGTTTTAATGGAGAAGAGGTATTCTCCTACCGTGTGAGAGATGCTTATGGTGTGTACACAAATGCCGCCACGGTAAAGGTATCGGTAAGTACAACCAATGTAACGGTACCCAACCTGTTTACACCGAACGGCGATGGGGCAAACGATATGCTGGTGATCAAAGGCATCGAACAGTATGCAGATAATGAGCTCGTGATCGTGAACCGCTGGGGCAACGAGGTGTTCCGCCAGCGCCGCTACAACAACGCATGGCGCGGCGACGGGCTCAATGAAGGGACCTACTATTACGTGCTGCGCATCCGCAAAACTGCGGGCAGCGAATGGGAAGTGGTGAAAGGATACATTACATTGATCAGGGCTTTCAAACATTAATATGAAGAAGATTTTTTTCTCCGGATTGTTGCTGGTAATGGGCTTCGCCGCCCGCGCACAGCAGGATGTACAGTACAGCCAGTACATGTTTAACGGGCTGTATATTAATCCGGCCTACGCCGGTTACAAGGAGCAATTGCACGTGCATGCTTTTTACCGCAGCCAGTGGACCGACATTCCCGGCGCTCCCCGCAGTTTTTCACTGGCGGCCGATGCTGCGGCCAATGAGGGCAATGTTGGACTGGGGCTGCAGGTGTCGGCCGACAAACTCGGTGCGCAAAGTACGCTGGCCGCTTATGGCAGTTATGCTTATCGCTTACGGTTAAATGAAGATGGTTCTTCGCGTCTGGCCCTCGGCCTGAGCGCAGGCCTGATGCAGGTTGGCATTGACGGCTCGCAGTTTACGACCAACGATCCGGAACAGCAGATGCCCATGGGGCGGGAGAACCGGATCGTACCCGATGCACGGGCAGGTGTGTACTTTTCCAGTAATCGCTTTTATGCGGGTTTGTCGTTCGATAACCTCGTGGTGCAATATATCAACATGGATAAGGATGGTTTTCTTCCGCAGCATAAGTTGCACTATTATTTAACCGCGGGCGGGTTACTTCCCCTGAACGAAGATTTGCAACTCAAGCCATCGTTCTTACTGAAAGATGACCTGGGCGGCCCCACCAGCCTCGATCTGACTTCTTTCCTGATGTATAAAGAATTGATCTGGATCGGCGGCTCGTATCGCAGCGGCGTTAAAATCTACCAGAAAGATTATTTGCAGAAGAACCTGAACTACCGCAATGCCGCGGTTGCCGCGCTGCAAATATTCCCGGTGCCCGGACTACGCGTAGGATACGCCTATGATTTTACCGTAGGCCCGCTGAACGGCTATGCCGGCGGCACACACGAGATATCCATCGGTTTTACGTTACAGCCGCGATGTGCGGATGGTAACGCCACGTTTATTTTAAGGTATGAAGAAATTGATCGTCACCGGCGTGCTCCTCATCGGACTTGCTACCGGTTTAAAGGCACAATATGTATTAAGAGAAGCGGATACGGAGTTTAACCGCTTCCATTACAAGAAAGCAGCGGTTTTATATGAACGCGCCTACAAGAAGAAGGCAACACGGTATGCCGCAGGCAGGCTGGGCGACTGTTACCGCCTGAACCTTGATGATGTGGAGGCCGAAGCCTGGTACGCCATTGCCAGCAAAGGAGAAGCGGCAAAGCCGGACATGGTGTTGCAATACGCCGATGTATTAAGGCGCAATGCAAAGTACCCCGAAGCAAAGCAGCAATACGAAAGGTATGCGGGAAATGCGGATGTAAAAAGCCGGATACTCAGTTGTGATACGGCGCAAGCTTGGGTAACGCAGCCTTCTGCACACCGGGTGAGCAATGTGAAAGAACTGAATACGTCCGCATCCGACTGGGCGCCGGTGATATATGACGGGCAGGTAGTACTGGCATCCGATCGCGGTGTAGGGGATGAATTGGCGGCCCGCAAAGGCTTGCTGCGTTTTGGTCGCGATAGGCGGCCCGATACGCGGGAGGATGGCTGGACAGGCAACAACTATATGCACCTGCTATATCAGAATACAGCGGAAAAAGTAAAAGAATTTCCTTTGGAGGCAGATACGCGGTATCATGTTGGTCCCGCCAGTTTCTCGCTTGATGATGAAATGTTTTTTGCGCGTACGTATGTATCCACGCGGTTGACGGGACGGATGACCACAATACGGCTGGAGATTTTCAGCAGCAAGAAAGATGCGGCCGGCCGCTGGGGGAAGCCGCAGGCGTTTGCTTACAACAAGCCGGATCTTTATTCAGTGGGTGATCCTTTTATCACCTTCGATGGTAAAACGCTTTATTTTTCCTCAGACATGCCGGGCGGAAAAGGGGGCATGGATATTTACAAATGCGTCCGCAAGGAAGATGGATCATGGTCTGCACCGGAAGCGGTAAATGCCGTGAATACACCGGGTAATGAGCGTACGCCCGCCATGGCCTCCGGTGTCTTTTATTTTTCAAGTGATGGGTATATAGGTTTGGGTGGACTGGATATCATGAGGTTGTCGCCCGGCGCGGCGGTGCCGCAAAATATGGGCGTACCTGTTAATTCTTCCCGCGATGATTTTGCCTGCGCACTGTGGCCCTGGGGGAGATCGCCTATTTGTCCTCCAACCGCCCAGGCGGGGCGGGCAAAGACGATGTATACGCCGTGGAGTATCCGGAGCTGCCGCCACCGCCACCACCTATCTGCCCGGTTCCGCCAACACCGCCACCGCCCTTAAAAAAGGTGACAGCAAAACTGACCGGCTTTGAAAAACATACGCTCGCTGTCGGGGCTTCGATACCGCTGCAGCACATTTATTTCGATTATGCAAAAGCCAGTGTGAGAAACGACGCACGGCCGGAATTGGATAAATTGGTGTCGTTCATGGAAACACATCCGGAGATTTACATCGAGTTGGGAACACATACCGACAGTCGCGGCAATGACGCGTATAACCTGAAGCTCTCGCAGCAGCGTGCCGAATCGGTAGTCGCTTATCTTGTGAAGAAAGGCATTGCCGCGGAACGTATGACGGCGAAGGGGTATGGCGAAACGCAGTTGCTGAACCGTTGTACAAACGGGGTGGTGTGTACCGATAAGGAGCATCAGCAGAACCGCCGCACGGAATTTAAAATCGTAAAAATGTAATATATTGGCGGTACGATGAGCACCACCGGTCAATTGCAGCAACATATACTCAGGCGGACGCATTTTTCAGAAGTTGAACTGGCGGAATTTTTCACGGCCTTCAGACAGGTACGGGTGAAGAAGCGCCAGTTCATCGTTCAGCCCGAATTTGTGCCTAAGCACCGCTTTTATGTGGTACAGGGCTGCCTGCGCGCTTACGTGATCGGGGATGAAGGGCAGGAGCATACCATCCAGTTCGCAATTGATGACTGGTGGATTACGGATTACAATAGTTACATCTACCAGCAACCGGCTTCCATGTTTATTATGGCGCTGGAAGACAGTATCGTACTGCAAATTGACTACGAGACAGAGCAACGTTTAAAACAGCAATGTCACGCTTATGAAACCTATTTCCGCATCCTGGCGGAAACGACGGCGGCCCATATGGCGCGCCGTGTTATTACCAACCTCACCAAAACCGCGGAACAGCGTTATGAGATGTTCCTGGAGCGTTATCCCGACGTGGCGGCTAAAGTACCGCAATATGCACTGGCTTCGTACCTGGGCATGACTACCGAGTACTTGTCTAAACTCCGCCATAAACGCCTGAAATCTTAACAGGCCCCCGACAAGTTAATCCAGTTCAAGAAGATTTCCTAAACCAGTTCATTGGAAGGAAGGGGCTTTATGCGCCAACTTTGTGTTGTAAAAATGAAAATATCAGCACAATGAAAACACTCACACGCACACAGGTACTCATTATGGCGGCAACCTCCGGTATCGCGGTGGCCAACGTGTATTACAGTCAGCCTATCCTGGGCGCCATCGGCGGTCACTTTGGCATTACGGCCGAAAAAGCGGGCAGTATCGCCGTGCTCTCGCAGATTGGTTACGGCATCGGCCTTTTCTTTCTTACACCGGTAGGAGATATGATAGAGCGCAAACGGCTGGTGTTGTATCTGCAGGCCGGACTCATTGCTTCCCTGCTCCTCATGGCATTTGCGCCCAATTTATACACGATTTTCGCGGGCAGTTTGCTCATCGGGGTGTTCTCGGTAGTGGCCCAGGTGATATTGCCAATGGCGGCCAGCCTGGTGAAAGAGAACCGGGGAAAGATAGTGGGGCAGATATTTACCGGTTTGCTGGTAGGGATACTTGTGGCGCGGGTATTCAGCGGCTTTATAACCAACTGGCTTGGCTGGCAGTACGTGTATCTGCTTTCGGCGGCTATGGTGCTCGTAACGACGTTACTGATGCAGGCGGATTTCCCGTCATCGACGGAACGTTTTAACGGCACGTACATCGGCTTATTGAAATCCACCGTGGCGCAATTCCGCCGGTTTCCAATGCTGCGGAGGACGGCGTTTACCGGTATGCTGGCTTTTGGGACGCTCAGCGCTTTCTGGGTAACGCTGACGTTTTATTTAAGCGCCGCACCATTTCACTATTCTACATCGCAGATAGGGCTGTTTGGTTTGCTGGCCGCAGCGGGGGCGCTGATCGCACCGGTGTTTGGTAAGCTGGCGGATAAAGGCACGCCACATCGTTCGTTGCTTTTTTCTACCGGTTTAACGTTAGTCAGCATGATCATACTGAAAGTATCGCCGGGCATGGCCGCTGCGGTATGGGTAACCGTGATACTGCTGGATGTGGGCGCGCAGGCCACACAGGTAACCAATATCGCGATCATCTATTCGCTGGACCATACGGCTAACAGCCGCATTAATACGGTATATATGACCAGTTATTTCATCGGCGGCGCGCTGGGTTCCTTCCTGGCGATTCAGGCCTACCAGTTTGGCGGCTGGCCCTGGGCTACCTCGCTGATGGTGTTGTTGTCTGCTGCCGCGATCATTAATGTGTTCACCATCTACCCGGGGACCAAACCCGCCGCGATATAACCCGGGGGTAGATTTTGCAGCGCCTGCAACTTTTTTGTGCTAACGGCGTCTTTATATTGAAATCGTTTTATCATGAAGTTAGCACCCGTTTTAATCCTCGTCATTGTACTGTTCACCGCCGGCGCGACTGCCCAACAAGCCGATCCCGCGCAATCCCTGCTCTCGAAAATGGAGGGCGGACAGCTTGAAGTCTCGCTTTACAATACTGCCTGTTATTTCGCATTAGCCGGCAAACCGCAGCTGGCGTTTAATTTCCTGCAACGTGAGCTGGAAGATGGTTATGATAACTGGCAGAGCATGGAGAAGGATGAAGATTTGCTGTCGCTGCACAGCGATCCCCGCTGGCAGGAGATGATGAAGATGGCGAAGAACAATGCCAGTGGCGGTAAATCGTCAGCACGCTTTTTTGACAGGAAAACATTCTGGGAAACAGGCCAGCTGGAAACGCCTTACCGCCCCGCACTCAGCGAAGAGGAGAAGGTAGCCGGCCTGTCCAAACTATGGTCGGAGGTGAAGTATAATTTCGTCAATTTTGACCTGGTACCTTCGCTGAACCTGGACTCGCTGTACCTTACCTGGCTGCCGAAAGTGAAGGCCGCCCCGTCTACCTACGCCTATTACCTGCTGCTGGAAGAATTTGGCGCAAAGCTGAAAGATGGGCACACCAATGTTTATTTTCCCGCGGAGCTAACGGAAGCCCGTTATGCGAGGCCGTTAGTGCGTACAAGATTGGTAGAAGATAAAGTAGTCGTTGTAGGCGTGTATGATTCGTTGCTGAGACGACAGGGAATTGCCGTAGGGCAGGAGGTGCTGAAGGTAAATGGCATGGCGGTAAAGGAGTATGCTATGCGTGATGTCATTCCGTACCAGAGCGCGTCTACGCAGCAGGACAGGATCACGCGGGGTTATGATTATGCGCTGCTGGGAGGTGATATAGATACACCCATTCAACTGGAACTGCGCGATGCAAAGGGGGTGTTAAAGCCCATACCATTCATCGTGTAAAGCCCGCGATACGCAGTGCCAGGTTGCAGGTGCCGCCGTTTGAATATCGCCTGCTGCCGGGTAATATTGCGTACGTGGCACTGAACACATTTGGCAACGATTCCTGCGCCAAAGCATTCGCAGCGGGCTATGCGGAAATATCTAAAGCGAAGGCGATCATTTTTGACGTGCGTAATAATGGCGGTGGCAATTCCGGTGTGGGCTGGGCTATTCTTCGGTATTTAATGAAGGAGCCGATGCTCGTCCACACTTCGTACACCCGCGATTATAAACCCACTTACCGTGCCTGGGGCCGCCCGCAGCCGGTGAGCATAAATCGCAGTACGCTGGGCCCCGATACGGATAAGCCTTATGGGGGACAGGTGATCGTACTCACCAGTGCCCGTACTTTTTCCGCGGCGGAAGATTTCGCGGCTGCGTTTAAAACGATGAAGCGGGGATTGGTGATAGGAGAAGCCACCGGTGGCAGCTCCGGGCAACCATTGTTCATTAAGCTGCCGGGAAACGGTTCGGCGCGCATTTGTACCAAACGTGATATGCTGGGGGATGGTTCGGAGTTTGTCGGTGTGGGTATTCTGCCGGATAAGGTAGTGGCGCCCACAGTGAAGGACCTGCGAAACGGGGTGGATACGGAGTTACAGGCGGCGATAGCAGCGCTGAAGTAATAAAAAGAGAGCGCCGGTAATGGCGCTCTTCCTGAAAAAAATATCCTTACAGTTCCCTGATCCAGATGTTCCTGAAGCTCACGGGGTTGCCGTGGTCCTGCAACGCAATGCCTTTTTGCCATGTGCCACGTACTTAGGAATACCAATGTACTCGGTAGGGCCGTCCAGCTCTACGTTGTTCTGTACCAGCACGCCGTTCAGTAATACTGTCGCACGCGCTTTGCTGACCAGATGCCGTCTGCGTTAAACACAGGCGCTGTCCAGATCACATCGTAGGTCTGCCATTCACCAGACCTTTTGTTGGGTTTACCAGCGGAATGCGTTGTTTATAAAATGAACCGGCCTGGCCGTTAGAGTAGGTTTTGCTCTCATAGCTGTCCAGTACCTGCAGTTCGTAGGTTTCCTGCATAAAGATGCCGGAGTTGCCCCGGCCCTGGCCTTCACCCACTACTTTAGAGGGCGTGCGCCATTCGATATGCAGCTGGAAGTTGCCGAATTGCTGTTTGGTTTTAATGCCGCCGCCTTTTGTTACGGTCATCGCGCCATCGGCAACAGTCCAGTGAGCTTTGTCGCCTTTATCGTTGGTCCAGGCATCCGGTTTTTACCGTCGAACAACACGATCGCGTCGGAAGGCGCGCTGTTATTTGTGCCCGGCGTAACCTTTCTCGGCACGGGAGACCATACTTCAGTGTCCTCTGGTTTCATTTTCGCTTTGTTTTCTTGTGCGAAGGCCGCTGTACAAAACAAGGCAAGTGCGGCGCCCAGCAAAAATTTTTTCTGCATGATGTGGTAATCTATTTAAAAGTTAAATTTTTGGAAGTTTATAACCGTTATGATAACCGGCCGCCGTACTTATTGGCGTCCTTATCGGTAAATTGCTCCTTTTGAGCGTCCCAATATACTTTTTTCCTGTTTTGTACGCAATATTGCCCATTTGCGCATTTACCGCAACTAACCTGCCAGTCTGTATCGGTGTTTTCAGATCCGCCAGGCGACCGGATTTGATCACGTCTACAAAGTTGGCGGTATGCAGGTCCAGCCCATTATCCACGGATTTGTTATACGGTACGGCCTCCATTTTTCCCTTTTCGGGAATTACCTCCCAACCACCACGATCCAGCACCAGTGTGCCGTTGTTGCCGATAAAGGCAATACCATGCGTTCTGCCATACGGGCCATTATCAATTCCCGTTGCGTGCTCCCACAGCATGTTAAAACCGTCGAATTCGTATACAGTGGTCAGCGTATCGGGTGTTTCGGCCGCATCGTCCTTGTAAGCGAACTTACCGCCGGAAGCCATGATAGACTTCGGATACTTCGCTTTCATGCCATACAGCGCATAGTCGATAAGGTGTACGCCCCAGTCGGTCATCAGTCCGCCCGCGTAATCCCAGAACCAGCGGAAGTTAAAATGAAAGCGGTTCGGGTTAAACGGCCTTTTCTCTGCCGGCCCCAGCCACTGCGCGTAGTCCACGCCAGCGGGCGGCGTGCCGTCCGGTTGTACGGGTACCGGTTTCATCCAGCCCATGTATGCCCAAACTTTCACCAACCTTACCTGTCCCAGTTTGCCGCTGTGAACGAAAGCGATGGCGTCGTTAAAGTGTTTCTGGCTGCGTTGCCACTGGCCCACCTGTACGGCCTTCCCGCTGCGTTCCTGCGCCGCTACCATCACGTTACATTCCGCGATGGAGTTGCCGATAGGCTTCTCTACGTATACATGTTTGCCGGCGGCTACGGCATCGGTCATCTGCAGGCAATGCCAATGGTCCGGCGTACCGATGATCACCGCGTCAATATCTTTGTTTTCCAGCAGCTTGCGGTAGTCATTGTACACAGTTGGTTTCTGGCCTTTTTTATCGAGTTCGCCAAGGCGTTTGTCGATGACAGACTTATCCACGTCACAGATGCCTAAGCAGTTTACTCCTGGCACTTTTAAAATGGAACTAAGATCGGACCAGCCCATACCGTTTATACCGATAGCGCCTATATTCAGCTGATCTGCGGCCCCGAGGCGATGCATGCCGCGAAGGCCGGAGGGGAGAGCAGCTCCCGCCATCAGCACCGAGGCTGTAGACAGGAATTGTCTTCTGGAGTGTGTCATGGTTTATCAGTTATTGTGGAATAATAAACCAATATAGTGTTTTTCTGACACGATTAATAATTTGATAAGCGGCGTTCGTAGGTGCCGCCGGTCGTTTGTCGACCGCTCCCCGTCGTATGCCGATACCGGTTTTCGCGCCCGCTCCACGGCTGTAGCTTTGCTGCAAAAACGCCATGAGAAGCATCATTCTATCATCCCTTATTTGTTTGTCGGTCGCCTGCGGTAAAAGTGAAGAGGAGCCGGGCAATGGCGGCAGCCAGAAAGGTTACGCCACCGGGAAAGTTGTAACCGCCAAAGGAGAGGCCATCGCCGGGGCCAAAGTGGTCGCCAATAACTCCCTGATCGGCAATACCAATCCGTCTGGTGTTACCGCAGCCAATGGTACTTATAAAATACAGCTCCCCACCGTGGGAACTTACCACACCTCCGCTACGATCACTAAAACATATAATGGCAAAACCTATACGCTCGATCTTCGCCCGGATTCATATGACGAGTACAGCAATGAAGGGGCTGTCCGCAACTTCACATGGGCACTCACCGGTAAACGCGGCAGCGATATGGAGGGCTATTACGGATCGAGCATTGGTATCAACACAGATATTACCAGCATGATCGAAGATTTTTCTTTGCTGGAGTTTACGCTTACGCCAAAAGGTGCGTTGATCGATGGTTCGGAAGGGAGCATGCTCACGAAGAAATGTACCGCGCCCAATACGATCGATTACGGATACCTGCGCGATATTCCTTTAGGCCGGTACGAGATCACCGCCATCTACAAAGGCCCTAACGGCAACCGCCCGGTAAAACTCAAAAATATGTATGGCGAGCAAAAACCATTTGCGGCTAATCTTATTCTCGATTTTGAACCTGAAACCTTGTACGGTGATAATGTTGCGGCCATTATGTGCCTCGAACAATAAAATAGGAAAGAGGCTGCTCCTTAACCAGTGAAGCAGCCTCTTTAAATGCTATAACAATTCTTCCAGCTTCGCTTTTAACTCGCTCATCTTATTCGTTCTAAAGACGAGTCTTCCCTGCTTATCGAGCAGCAGGTAGGCAGGAATCGCCTGAATATTGAACTCCAGCGCGTACTTATTCGAAAAGCCCGGAGGTCAGACATATTCGGCCATACCGTGCCTTCCTCCAAGATGGCCTTTTTCCATAATTTCAGGTTGTTATCCAGCGATACCCCGGCAATTTCAAAACGTGGGCCTTTATATTTCTCGTATAGCAGCTTCAGCTCCGGGTTATTGGCCCTGCAGGGGCCACACCAGCTCGCCCAGAAGTCGAGCAGCAGGTAGTCGTGTTGCTTCAGTATTTGGCTCGAACTGATCATCTGTTTCCGCGTAGTGTCCGCCTGTACCACTACTGGCACAATGACGCCTGTACGAATAGATTTGTATGCCGCGAGCAACTTCACCACGCGCTGGTAAAGCGGGTTATGGACATACTTATCCGGCATATTGCGGATATACTGATCGGCTAGCGCAAAAGCCGCAGTGTCGCGATCGTTGGGGATGAGCATTTGCAGGGTGACGTACGACTGCGGATGCGCCCTCATAAAACTATCCGTGATGGCGCGCACCCTTTCATTCAGCGAATCCGTGCGGTGTCGGTAATACCGTACCTGCGGCGTATCCATCGGTATTTGCCGGGCCAGTTGCATTAAGTTGTTGAAGGCTGCTTCCAACGCAGATTGCGTATGCTGTTTTGCACCATCAAATAACGTCATTAATTCTTGCTCACGGCTACCTTTTATGGTGGCCTGGTAAATCCTGGTCGTATCTGCTTTGATATAAACTGGTGTAGTATCCGGGTAAAATCCGATGTATGCCCGCTGTGTCGGCAGAAAAAGTGCGTAGTAACCAGCGAACGGAATTTCCCGTGCCAGGAAAAAGCTGTCCCGGCCATCCACTTTCACGCTGTCCAGTATTTCTTTTTCGTGGTTAGGTAAAGTGGGGGTAGAAGATAAGTATAACGTTCTTCCGGCACCATTAAACAGCCTGCCAGAGAGCTTTATCTTATATTGAGCACCAAGATCCGTTATCCCCGCAAATATCGTGAGCAGGACAAGGAACAGGCTGACGGTTGTTTTGTGCATATGGAACGATTGATTGTTTACGAATAAGTCGTAAATCTACGAATATTTCGTAATCGTAGCGCAGGTTTGATAAAAACAAATAAAATGGGCCGTATCAGCAGTAATTTGTGGTCATGGAAAAGGTTCCGCCACATACCCGGATATCCCGGGTAAAAATTACTGTTGAGACAGCCCGTTTACTTATCTCTTCAGATTAAAAGAATCTTCGTCTTCTTCTACGTCGCGGTCATTGCTGGTGTTAAAGTTCATCATGGTACCCAGCAGGTCGGAGAAACGCGTTTCGGTTTCCACTGTTTTTTTGCTGAGCAGGCTGTGCGCCGCTAATCCGTGCAACACCAGTTCCATCCACAAAAACTGTTCTTTCGCATTCGCTTTCGGAAATACGGAAGTAACGAGGTCAGATAAGCCGGTCACTTTTTTCAGCGAGGCTTCGTATTGCTTGTCCGTGGCGTCCTGCATGAGGTGTACTGCGTTACCGGCATCAAACCATTGTACGATGGTGCGGTATGGATTGTTATCGGCCTGGCCTTTTCTCTTTTAAAAGAATCCGGGTTGGGGAAGTAGTGTGCGAACACGCTGCGGATCGATTTATCCACGAGATTCACCGCTACCTGCAGCGGTCCTTCCTGTTCGCCTTCATATACCAGTTCTATTTTACCGGTAATGGCCGGCACAATGCCCAGCAGGTCCGTTACACGAACATGCGTAGTTTTTTCATTGTTGATGAGGGCCCTGCGTTCCGCCGCGCTCACGGCATTTTCAAAGGCGGCAATCGTTAAACGTGCAGACACCCCACTTTTTTATCAACCAATTCGCTGTTGCGTGCTTCGAAAGCAACCTGTTCTACCAGGCGCTTCACGAGTGCGGGCATAATTACCTTGTCTTTCTGTTCGTCGTGTACGCGGGCTTCCTGTTCGGTAATCAGCAAAGAGTTTTCGATATTCTTCGGGTAGTGGGTGATGATCTGGCTTTCGATCCTGTCTTTCAGCGGCGTTACGATCGCACCGCGATTCGTGTAGTCTTCCGGGTTAGCGGTAAACACGAACAGGATATCAAGTGGCATACGCACTTTAAAACCACGGATCTGGATATCACCTTCCTGTAAAATGTTAAACAGCGATACCGGATGCGCGCCTGCAGATCGGGCAGTTCGTTGATCACGAAGATGCCGCGGTTAGAGCGGGGAATGATACCGAAGTGGATGACCCTTTCATCCGCATAACTTAGTTTAAGGTTTGCTGCTTTGATCGGGTCGATGTCGCCAATGAGATCGGCTACCGATACATCGGGCGTAGCCAGTTTCTCTCCATAACGCGCTTCGCGGCTGAGCCACTCGATGGGCGTTTTATCGCCCATCTCGGCCACGAGGTCACGGGCGTAACGCGACAGCGGTTCAAAGGGACTATCGTTCACCTCAGACCCGGCCACTATGGGGATATATTCATCGAGTAATTCGATCATTTGCCGCGCCATACGTGTTTTCGCCTGGCCGCGGAGGCCCGGGAACAGGATGTTATGGCGGGAGAGGAGGGCCCTTTCCGTATCGGGGATCACCGTATCTTCATAGCCTACGATGCCGGGAAACGAGTTTTCCTTTTTCTTCAATTTTAACATCAGGTTCTGCCTGATCTCTTCTTTAACGCTCTTGGGCTGGTAGCCAGACTTCTTTAACTCGCCAAGTGTTTTGATATGCTCCATCTCGATTTTTCTCCTGTGTTTAATTAGAATAGCTTTCGTTTGTTGTTTTCAAAGTCGTAGAAGAGGAATTGTCCCAATTTATCGGTGCCGGAAAAGAAGGCTTTGCCGTTATTGGTTTCCGTGAATTCTTTTACGAACTGTTGCAGCCAGGGATCCGTTGCCACCATAAAGGTCGTGATCGGGATCTTCAGCTTTTTGCATTGTGCGGCCAGGTTTAATGTACGGTTCAGGATTTTCCTGTCCAGCCCGAAGCTGTTTTTGTAATACTGCCGTCCCACTTTTAAACAAGTAGGCTTCCCGTCGGTGATCATAAAGATCTGCTTATTCGGGTTGCGCCTTCTCCTTAAGATGTCCATAGCCATTTCCAGTCCGGCTACGGTATTAGTGTGATAGGGGCCTACCTGCAAATACGGCAGGTCTTTGATCTCTATCTGCCAGGCATCATTGCCGAACACGATGATATCCAGCGTATCTTTCGGATAACGGGTGGTAATCAGTTCGCTCAGCGCCATGGCCACCATTTTCGCCGGTGTGATGCGGTCTTCGCCGTACAGGATCATGGAATGGGAAATGTCGATCATCAGCGCGGTGGAGGTTTGTGTTTTGAAGTCGGTTTCCCGTACTTCCGTGTCGTCCTGCCGGATGTGAAAGCTTTCCACGCCATGGTTGATCTGCGCATTGCGGATAGACGCGGTCACGTCGATCTGCTCCAGGCCATCGCCAAATTCAAAGGGTCTTGTCTCTGCATTCTGCTCGTCGCCCAGCCCCGATTTGCGGGTGTTGTGATCGCCGGTATTACTGCGTTTCAGGCGACCGAAGATCTCTTCCAGGGCTTTTTGCGGATGGTTTGTTCGGCTTTGGACGTAATCTTGAATTCCCCGTTTCCTCGCTTTCTTTCAGATAGCCCTTATCTTTCAGGTCCTGGATAAAGTCCCCGATGCCATAATCCTTATCGGTAAGCTGGTATTCTTTGTCGAGAGCTGTAAGCCATTGCAGTGCTTCGGCGGCGTCGCCACTGGTGTAAGTCAGAAGCTGGGTAAAAGTCTCTAGTAGCCGTTCAAAGGGCGGTTTAGCCCCATCTGTCGGATCGAATTTAAAAATGCTGTACCTCTCATAATCTCTCCTATATATCTTAACTAAATTACAACTAATTTTCCGGAAGCATACAAAGCATTTATTGTGCTGATTTCGACCCTTTTTGTGAAAACAAGGTCTTTTTTATACATTTGACTCAAATGCAGGTGGTTTGAGCATGCAAGATGATAATATAGCGGCAGCGCTTTTAGGGCGGATTGCGGACGGGGATTTAAAAGCGTTTTCCAGTTTTTATACCAGCTACAGCCCGGCCGTTTATCAAACCGCGTTGGCATTTACAAAAGGGGATCAGGCGCTGTGCGAGGAAATCGTACAGGTCGTGTTCATCCGCATCTGGGAACACCGGGCCAAACTACCCGCGATGGAAAAGCCGGCAGATTATCTTTTTACCCTTTCCCGCAATATCATTTTCGACATCTTTAAAGACCGCGCCCGGCAACTGGAGCGGCAGCTGCAGTTGCAGCAATTGCCGTCCGGCGATCCGCATACGCCTATTAACATCCTGGCTGCCAAAGAGTACGCGGGCATCTTTAAAAGCGCCGTAGCCGCCCTGCCGGACCAGCAGCGTAAAATTTACCAACTGGCAAAGGAGGAAGGGATCGCTCATGCCGAAATTGCAGAAATGCTCGGCCTCTCCATCCAAACCGTACGCACTCACCTGAAACTTGCCACCCGCTCGGTGCGGCAGTATGTGGGCGACCATATAGAACAAACCGACCTCTTACTCCTGATGTTCCTTATTTACAAGGCCGTGTAATTTTTTTTCCAGGTTGATTACCCACTTTTTGTCCGGCCGCTGTCTTTATAGTTATAACGCCCTAAAAGGGCCCGGTAACTATGGATACCTTCCACTTTCACACGTTGTTGCATAAGTTTTTGTCCAATGAAATGACGCCGGACGAGTTGTCGCAGTTTACGGCTGCGGTAAACACAGGCGATTTCGATCACCTGGTGCAGGCAGCCATGTTGGATCATTTTCAATCCCAGGCCCATACCTGGGAGCCCGCGCGGCAGGAAGCCGTGTTGCAGGACATCCTGCAACAGGTTACACCCGCTCCGCGCGTGGTCCGGTGGCGCCGTTTGTGGGCCGCTGCGGCCGTGTTGCTGTTGGGGGCAGGCTGGGGTATTTATCATTTTACGGTGAAACCGGGTACTCCGGCCGCCGAAACCGCTGTACTGGCCGATGTGCCGGCGGGACAGCAGGGCGCGGTACTGGTACTGTCCAACGGACAGCGCGTAGTGCTGGACAGCGCCGGTAATGGCACCGTAGCCGCACAGGCAGGCGCCAACGTGGTGCTGAACAACGGCGAACTGGCTTATGAAAAGGCCGATGGGAGTGTGGATGTGGCTTACAACAGTATTATTACACCCAGGGGACGCCAGTTCAGTGTGACGCTGCCGGATGGTACCAAAACCTGGCTGAACGCGGGATCCAGTCTGCGCTTCCCGGTGACCTTCGCCGGGAAAGAGCGCCGGGTCGAGCTGTCGGGCGAGGCTTATTTTGAAGTGGCGGCTAATGAAGCACAGCCATTTAAAGTATCCGTGAATGGGAAAACAGAGGTGCTGGTGCTGGGCACGGCCTTCAACATTAACGGCTACGCAGAGGAAGCCCGGTGATCGCGACGCTGGTATCGGGTAAGGTGAGTGTACGTACAGGCAGGCTGGCGGCCACGCTGCTGCCCGGACAACAGGCAAGGGTAACGGATGCTATCCACATAAAAGAAGAGGCAGATGTAACCAAGGCGGTTGCCTGGAAAAACGGCGCATTCGACTTTAACAACGCCACCATGGAGGAAGTAGCGCGACAGCTGGAGCGCTGGTACGATATAGAAGTGGTATACGATAAAATGCTGGAACAGGCGCCTTTTGCGGGTAAGATCAGCCGCAGGGCAAGTTTGCAAACGGTATTAAAAATGATGGACGATACGGAACTGACCGTCCGCCTGGAAGGAGGCAGGAAGCTGGTTTTTTCCCCGAGGAAATAAATGAATAAAGACACGTAACAAAAAACCGGAAGTGCTTGGACCCACTCCCGGCTGAAAGTTCGGCAAACAACAGAGCGCGGAGCTCAATTATTATCAACCAAACAATTGCAAATTATGCAAAAACTCCTTATCGATCAGGTGTTTTCCGGGTATGCTATGCCAATAGGCCGCCGGAGCGCCGAATTATCAACCAAATTCTACTGGTAATGAGATTAACGATTCTCCTGCTTACCGTTACGCTATTGCAGGTCAGCGCATCCGGACTTGCGCAATCGGTCACTTACTCGGCGAAGAAAGCGCCGCTCAGCAAGGCGCTGAATGCCCTTGAACAACAAACCGGCTACTACACTTTCTTTAAAAGCCGCGAGATCCAGAAGGCCGTGGAAAGCCGCAGTGTATCTATTGCCGCGAGCAATATGCCGCTGAAACAGTTCCTCGATGAGCTGTTAAAGGATTCTCCTTTTACTTATGAGATAGATGACAATACCATCGCGCTGAAGATGAAGAGCGCAGAGCCGATCGCGCCTGCAGCGGCGCCGGAAGCCTCTATTTCAGGGCGCGTAACGGACCTGGAAGGAGCGCCGATACCCGGGGCTTCTGTTGCCGTATTTGGTACCAGCGGTGGCGTCATGGCCGATGCAAAAGGGCGGTTTAAACTGGATAATATCGACGAGAATGCCCGCGTTGTGATCACAGCTGTTGGATATGCACCTGTTATGCTGCGCCTCGCAGGCGGAAATGCCGTATCGTCTGAGCCGCTTGAAGTACGCAACGGTAGTGGCCAGCCTGAAGCAACGGAAGGAAATGGCCAAAGTACGTTCCGTATCGAGGACGGTGGTGTTACCGTAAAACTCGCACGACTGGTTAAAAGTATCGAAACCGTGGTAGTGACAGGGCTTTTCCAGCGTTCTGCCAATAACTTTACGGGCGCTTCCAAGACGATTTCCGGTGCGGAAGCGAAGAAGATCAGCGCCAATAATGTATTTGCCGCTATATCCGCACTCGACCCATCGTTCCGCATTGTACCGAATAATATAGCAGGTGGCAATATCAACCAGCTGCCGGAGATCCAGATGCGTGGCGCCAACTCTTTTCCGAACCTGAGCGGGGAGTTATCGGCCAATCCCAATGCACCGCTGTTTATCCTCGACGGCTTCGAGGTAACGCTGCAACGTATCGTAGACCTGGACATGAACCTGATTAACAGTATCACCCTGCTGAAAGACGCTTCTGCCACGGCTATCTACGGTTCGCGTGGTGCAAATGGCGTAATGGTAGTCACCACGATAACGCCGAAAGCCGGTAAAATGCAGGTGACCGTGAATAACGATTTTCGTTTTACCACACCGGACCTGTCCGTATACAACTTGCTGAATGCGCAGGACAAGCTGGCATTTGAACAGCGTGTAGGGTTATACAGCTCCGAAGATCCGGGCACGAAATTCCGGCTGGATGTTTTGTATAACAAGCGTTATGCAGACATGAAAAGTGGCGCAAATACTGATTGGCTCTCGCTGCCTACTCAAAACGGCTATAGCAACCGTACTTCCGTATACCTGCAGGGGGCGACCAGTCAGTGCGTTACGGCCTGCAAATGTCCACCGATTTGCAAAAGGGGGTAATGAAGGAACAGGACCGCAATAATTATTCGGGTCAATTCGACCTGAATTACCTGCTGAAGAAGTTCCAGTTTAAAAACTCCCTGCGTGTTTTCCAGAATAAATCCAATGAATCGCCCTGGGGCAGTTTTTCGGAATATGTATCCATGAATCCCTACTGGACGCCGTACGACCAGAACGGTCAGGTCAAACAAATGCTGGAAGACTTTTACATTACGAATGAAAATTCGCGCTACCGCTATCTGCAGACCAACCCGGTGTACGACGTGTCGCTGCACTCCGTTAATCGCAGCCAGTACTTCGGTGTATCTAATAACTTCCAGATGCGCTACACGATCGTGCCGGCCTTTTATATGGAAACGAATTTCAGCCTCAACAAACAAAACGCTTCCAGGGACCAGTTCTATTCTGCGCAGGACAGCCGTTTTACAAATGTGACCGATGTAGCGCAGCGGGGTAGTTACACGGTGCGGAACGAGAATTCCTTTAACTACGAAAGTCTCACTACGGCAAACCTGAACCTGATCAGCGGGAAACACCAGTTTTTTTCGAATCTCGGTTTCAACTTCTCGAGCAATAGCAGCAACTACTACCGGTAGTTACACAGGGTTTTCCGTTCGACCGGCTGGATAACCTGTTATTTGCCGCGCAATACGAGACGAATGGCCGTCCTTCGGGCGATGAAAGCACGGTACGCCGGGTTGGGCTCGTTTACAGCGGCAGTTACAGTTACGATAATCGTTTACTGGCAGATGTATCCGCCCGCCGTGACGGCTCTTCGCAATATGGTACGGATAAGCGTTTTGGTAATTTCTGGTCTGCCGGTTTGGGCTGGAATATCCATAATGAAGCATTTTTCCGCCGCAGTAATTTCGTTAACAGGCTGAAGCTCCGCGGCAGCTACGGATCTACCGGATCATTGAATATTCCGGCGTACAGTGCGCAATCGCGTTACAATTTTGGCGTGGGCACATCTTACTATAGCGAGTTAGGCGCCGCGCTGATCAGTCTTGGTAACGAATTCCTCAGCTGGCAAAACGTATACAAGGCTAACGCAGGCATTGACGCGGTACTCTGGAAAGAGCGCCTCGATCTCCGCTTTGATGTATACCGCGAGAATACCAAAAACGCGCTGACGCAGCTCACGCTTGCGCCCTCTGCTGGTTTCAGCAGTTTTTCTGAAAACCTGGGTGAGATTCAAAACACCGGTGTAGAATTTTCCGCGCGGTTCAAGATTCTGGAAAACCGTCAGCAGGGCCTGCTGTGGTCAGTGAACGTGAACGGTTTTTCGAACAAAAATATCCTGAAAAAGATCTCCAATAAGCTGAAAGCGTCTAATGATAAACTGGACGGCGATAACGAAGATCAGGTCGTACCCAATATGTTGTTGAAAGAAGGAGAGGCGATCAATACCATTTATGCGGTGAGGTCGCTCGGTGTGGACCCTGCCACCGGCTCGGAAGTTTTTCTGACAAAAGATGGTATCAAAACCTATGCATGGAATGCGGCCGATAAGGTGGCAACGGGCATCAGTCAGCCTAAGTGGAACGGCAACTTCGGCACCAACTTGTTGCTGCTGAAGGGATTTGAGATGAACCTCATTTTCAACTATCAGGCGGGCGGACAATTGTACAATCAAACCCTGATAAACAGGGTGGAGTCTGTAGACCCACGGTTTAATGTGGACAGGCGTGCTTATGACCTGGGCTGGTCGGGCCCCGGGGATGTGAGTCCATATACGCGTATCCGTCCCGGAGCGCCGGCCACGAAGCTGACTTCGCGGTTTGTGCAGGATGATAATAACCTGGTGCTCACATCCGCCTCGTTCGGCTACAACTTTTACCGTAGCCGCGTCCTGAAGCGCTTAGGCTTCCGGAGCCTGCAATTAACGGCGATCACCAACGATCTGTTCCGCCTGAGTTCCATAGAAATCGAACGCGGTACAGACAATCCTTTCGCCCGTACTTATTCATTGTCCATCAGGGCTGGTTTTTAAACATGATGATTATGAAGCAACTCGTTATATCTATCGTATTCATGACGTCCCTGGCCTTTTCCGGCTGTAAAAATACCGGACGTATCGCCGAAATCCAGCTTGTCTGAAGACCAGATATTTGAATCGGAGATCGGTTTTCAGCAGGCTTTAACGGGCGTGTATTCGCAACTGGCACAGCGCGGCCTTTACGGCGATAACCTCAGCATGGGCTTCGTGTCCGCGCTGGCGCAGAACTATGCGGTATCCGCCACCGGCGCACCACTCGTTCGCACGCGGTTGCTGGATTATGCATCTTCGGAGGTGATCGGCCACACGAACAATACGTGGAGCACGGCCTATACCGCTATTGCCGGCGCCAATAAAGTAATTATCAATACGGCACGCAAACGAGCAGTGCTTACTGATAAGTCGTACGCCATGATCCGCGGCGAGGCGCTGGCGATCCGCGCCCTGCTGCATTTCGACCTGTATCGCGTGTTTGGTCCCGAGTATTCCGCCGGCATGAACAGCAAAGCTATTCCTTATAAAACACTGGCGGACCAATATTCCAAAGTGCCATCTACTTCGAAAGAACTGGTAGACTCGGTGCTGAATGATTTAAATCAGGCGGCGGCACTGCTGAAGGGCGTTGATCCTGTAATCACAGGCTCCACGAACCGCAACATCAAAATGAACTACTACGCGGTGAAAGGGTTGGAAGCCCGTGTACGTATCACCATCGGTGACAAAACGGGTGCTGCGGCAGCAGCAAAGGAAGTGGTGGATGCCGGTAAATTTCCATTTGTAATACCCGCAATGGCCAGCGCCACCGCTGGCTCGCGCGATAGAATATACAAGTCGGAATTGTTGTTTGGGGCTCGTGTACGTACGGTAAAAGATTGGGCTGAAAACCAGTATTTCCGGTTTTTTGGTAATACTTCGATGCGCTTAACCCGTACGGCAGCTAACTTCGCGACTTTGTACGAAACATCCGCCGGCGGAAGCTCTGATTTCCGGTTTGCTTATCGCATAGAACAGGACGGAGGTGCGCCATTTCCTTCTAAGTTCTGGCAAACTTTTACGCCTATTTCCGGCGCCCCGGATTCTGTCAGGCTGGACCAGCTGGTGCCGGTGATAAGATTGTCTGAAATGTATTATATCCTCGCAGAAGCCGCGGCAACACCTGCAGAAGGTGCAGCTTTCCTGAACGTTGTACGTAAAAATCGCGGACTGGCAGAACTGCCGGTAACGACCATCACCCAGACTGTTTTCAATAACGAGCTGACGAAGGAGTACCAGAAGGAATTTTATGCGGAGGGACAATTATTCTTTTACTATAAGCGGAAAAAAGTTGTACGCATGCAGTTCATGACGGCGGATATAGCCCTGTCGAAATATGTATTGCCCATTCCGGACGCAGAACTGGAGTACAATCCCACTTATAACTAAAAAACTGTAGACCATGAAATATTGGATATTACTCAGCATGATCGTGCTCGCCATAGCCTGCAAAAAGGATAAAGTGGAAACTTATTCCGGCGACAATGGCATCGCTTTTTACCGCGGTGAATATGAAGAAGATTCGCTCACTTATTCATTTGCTTTTTCGTTAACACAGAAGCAAAAGGACACGGTGATGCTGAGAATGCGCATCCTTGGCCCGGCGGCTACGTACGACCGGAAGCTGAAAGTGCATGCAGTGGCGGGTACTAATGCGCGCGAAGGTAAAGATTACATATTGCCTGAATTTACCGTGCCGGCCGGGGCCATCACCGTTCAATACCCGGTGGTATTACTTAACTCGCCGGAAATGACTACGCAGAATTTCCGCATCGTGCTGGAAATGTCGCCCAACCAGGATTTTGTACAGGGTGCAACGGGTATTGAGATTGGCAGTACCGTCAGCATTAAACAATATATCCTGAACGTGAGCAATCAATTCGTAGAGCCTTCGTATTGGTCCGATGTTTCCGGCGCATTCGGCTCGTTCAGCGTGACCAGGTTCAGGTTTATGATGCAGGTAACTGGATTGACCGATTTTTCCTACGAAGCGATCGGTAACGACGGTTATTACAATTTGCCCGTAACACTGGCCGCGGAACTGGCGGCATATGAGGCCGTAAACGGGCCGCTGATTGATGAAAGAGGAAACCGGGTTACTTTTTAACATTAAATGAAGCTGACTATGCGCAATAGATTATATATCGCCCTCGCATCCGCCCTGGTAATGCTGTTCGCTTGCCAGAAAGAGCAGGATTTCAAACATACCGACATCAATAAAATATCGGTAGTAACAAAAGATTCTTCATTTACACTTACACAGTTCGATACCTTGCGAATCGTGACGGAGATCCGTCAGACGAAGCCCGGCGCGACGTTGAACTACAAATGGACCGTATATCCGCGTACTTATCTCGCCGGAAAGGCCGTTGAGTTATCTACCGAAAAAGATTTAAAAACGGTCGTGAACTTATCGCCAGGCACTTACTATGTACAACTGGATGTAACAGACGGTAGTACAGGCGTGGTATCACAAATACAATACGGACTTACCGTGAACGGCGCGTTTTATGAGGGCTGGATAGTGGCCAATAATAAAGACGGAAACGCTCGCCTGTCGTTTATCCGTGCGGATGATACGCTGATGCTGAATGCCATTGGCACGGCCAATAAAAAAGATTATCCGGGCAGGGTGCTTGGCGTCGGAGCGGGCCTGGCACGGGACATTTCGTTGATTTACTTCTTTACCGACCAGGGCGCGTATCGTTTTACGGCGAACGATATGTTTGAGAACGGTACAACCACATCGATGTTCCCGAAAGGTAAGTCGTTTAATTCCAAAGTAGGGTATGGGTTGACCAAACTGCTCGCCGACCAGTACATCGTGGACAGCGACGGGTTGTATGCTGGTTTTGGCCCCCTCTTCTACGCAATGGATGTAACAAGTCCTTATTCACCGAGGCTCAGCGGCGACTACACACTATTCCCTTACCCAATCTCGAGCGCGTATTATACAACCTACTTTTATGACAATAAATATAAAAGGTTTATGCAGATCGCTTACCTGGAAAGAGAACTGCTGGTTGCTGGTACCGCCACGGGCGCTACATTCGACATGTCAAATACCGGTAAAACGATGATAGCGGCAGACCTGGGGCCATTTAATTCCAGTTCCGCCGAGTTTTATTTGGTGATGACCGATGGTGTTAACCGGTTTTTATACTCGCTGGCAGCGGGTGTGCCTGCCATGAACCAGCAAATTGGGAGCAGCCCGGATATCGCTGCCGCTACGGCGTTCGCAACGTCGAGTATGTTGAAGCATATGTACTATGCGGCGGCCAATAAAATTTATCTGTACGATATGCTGGCTAACAGCTCAAGACTGATATACACACTGCCGGCAGGCTACGAGGTGAAAGACCTTGAAATGCTGCGATCCAGCAGCAAACGCCTGGTGGTGGGTACTAATAACGGCGCAGCGGGCGAAGTATATTACTTTGACCTGGACAATACAGGCAATTTCGTCAATAATACCTATGTGAAAAAGTTCACCGGTTTCGGTGAGATTGTACAACTCGTTTATCGGACAAAATAACTAAAAGCATGAAACCATTTTTTATAGCGGGTGCAATGTTGCTCGCGGGCAGTTTGCATGCCCAGACATTAAAAATATCGGGTGAAGTGAAGGGACTCACCGGCCCGGTGTACGTAATGGGTAACAAGGCTACGAATTCAACCACAGACACGATCCCGGTAATAAACGGGAAGTTTGCTGCTGTTATCAAAGTAAATAAGGAACCCGGCCGCCGCTCGATTATGATAGGCCGCTACGGGTTTGGCACCTGGGTGGAACCCGGGGAACTCAGGATCACCGGCGACGCATCGGATATGAAGAGCTTTTCGCTGGCGGGTACCCCCACACAGGACGACCGGGAGAAGTTCGATCGCCAGTGGGACACCTCGATGTTGCGAATGAGGAAATGGTATGCGGAAATGGCGGAAGATACCACGCATGATACGAAAGCCGTGCAGAAGATGGCTATGAGCGAAGCGTCCGCGATGAGGCATAAGATCACTGTTGACTTTATCCGTAAGCATCCGGACAGTTACTACAGCCTTTTCCTGCTAACGGAAATGCAGGAAGATCATCAGCAACAAATGGATTTATATGCTATGCTCACGCCAAGAATAAAAGCATCAGCAATGGGAAAAGAATTCAGCGAAAATATAGCTATCTCAAAACGCTCGGCCAACGGGGAAAAAAATTATCGCCTTTACACGTAATGATTTGAATGGCGTCCCGGTTTCCATTGAATCCTATCGTGGAAAGTATGTGCTGATCGACTTCTGGGCCAGCTGGTGTAAGCCGTGCCGGATGGAGAACCCGAACGTATTGGAAGCCTACAATAAATATAAGGATCACAACTTCACTGTGCTCAGCATCACAATCGATGATGATGCGGAGAAATGGAAACTGGCCGTTAAAGAAGACGGCCTGCCCTGACGCAGTTGCGCGACCGGGATAACCGGAAGAGTGAATTGCTGGATTATTACGGCATCCACGCGATCCCCAGCTGCCTGCTGATCGGCCCGGATGGCACCATCCTCGCCAGGAACCTGCGTGGCGAGCAGCTTCACAATAAATTAGCGGAACTCATCAAAATATAAATATCAACATGAAAAGCAATAAATGTCTATTAATGTTAACAGGCCTGCTCGTCTCCGGCAGCACCTTCGCGCAGCAGGATACCAGTTTCTCCGGCCTGTTTAACGCGGTGAAAGCTGAAACAGAACCTGCGCGCATGGAGGCACTTGTCATCACCATGGAACGTGTGGCTACGCGTGAACACGCACCTAATACCGCTGAATTATTGACTTATTCGCAGGCCCATCTGGTGGAGACGTTCGCGCATGCGGGTAATTTTGCCAAAGCCAATAGCTGGCGCGATAAAATGGCGGCAGGCCGTTGGAAAGACGACGCCTTGCTACAGATCGCGGCAGCGCTGACGGAACAGAACAAGCTGGCCGAAGCTGAAAAACTCGTCAAACCTTATGCAGAAGGTAAAGTGGCCGCCAGTAACGGAAGCGGTCAGTTCGCGACGGATTATACGCCTTACTTCGTTACGCAATATGGCGTGATCCTTTATAAAAAAGGCGCTTATAAAGAAGCGGCCGCAAAACTTGCAGGCGCCAGGAAAACGGAACAACGTGAAATGTATGCGCTCGCGTTGATGGCTACCGGCGATAAAGAACAGGCGATGACCGAAACGAACAAATTGCTGCTCCTGCCGGGAGAACGGAGCAAAGACTTCCTCGCCGGCGTTAAAAAGCTGTATGGCAATGACGCCCGCTTTCAGCAGGTACTGGATTCCGCTGTGGCTGTAAAACAAAAGCGCATAGTAGAAAAGATGTCCAAAATGAAAGTGGACCAGCCGGCGCCCGATTTTCACCTGACCAACGTAAACGGGAAATCCGTGTCTCTGGCCAGTCTTAGGGGCAAAACCGTGATCCTCGACTTCTGGGCTACCTGGTGCATCCCCTGCGTGGGATCGTTTCCGGGCATGCAGCGCGCGGTAGATTATTACGCGAAGGATACAAATGTGGTATTCATGTTCATCCACACCTCCGAGCGCAGTAAAACCGCCACCGATGAAGCCAAACGCCTGCTCAGCAATAAACACTACCGTTTCGATCTTTACATGGATCTCACAAATGAAACCAGTGGTAAAAACGAAGTTACCGAAGCCTTTAACGTCGAATTACTGCCTACAAAATTCGTTATCGATAAAAACGGGATAATTCGTTTCAAGAATACCGGGTTTGTGTCGGAACACGAGGCCGTCCCTGAAATTAAGGCGATGGTAGACATGGTTAATGGTAAAACAGGATTGTAAAAACCAACCTTTGTTCCCCTATAGCCCGTTGCCGTTCATCACGGCGCGGGCTTTTTTGTTGCATTAATCCTTCAAAGCTGCTATTTTGTAGTTCTAAACATCATGATCGGTATGAAAAAATTGACATTGGCCCTGGCGCTGGCCGGCGCACTGTGGGCCAGTCCATCCACGTTACAGGCCCAGGATAAGGCATCCAAAAAGCTGGGTTGGAAACTCGGCGCACAATCTTACACCTTCAACCGCTTTACCCTGGCGGAAGCACTTAACAAGCTGGATTCCTGTGGATTGAGCTACGTGGAAATGTACCCTGGCCAGAACATCGGCGGTGGTATCGAAGGCAAAGTGAATGTTAATATGGACGAAGCGACGCAGAAACAAGTGCTCGCCCTCCTGAAAAAGCATAAAATACAGGCGGTGGCGTTTGGTGTGGTTGGCCCCCGCAACGCAGAAGAGTGGGAGCAGACCTTCAAATTTGCTAAAGGCATGGGCATTGGCATCATTACCGCTGAGCCGCGCAAGGAGCATCTGGACGTTGTTTCCGGCCTCTGCGACAAATACCAGATCAAAATCGCGATCCATGACCACCCGAAACCAAGCCAGTATTGGCATCCTGATACCGTGCTCGCTGCTATTAAAGGCCGCAGCCCGCTGATGGGCGCCTGCGCTGATATTGGTCACTGGGTTCGCTCGGGCCTCGATCCTGTTGAGTGTATCCAGAAACTGAACGGTCACATCCACAGCCTGCACTTCAAAGACCTGAACGAAAAGGCGCCTAAAGCGCACGACGTTATCTGGGGTACCGGCGTAAGCAATGTACGCGGTGTACTGGAAGAGCTGAAAAAGCAAGGTTTCAAAGGTGTATTCTCCGCCGAATATGAGTACCACTGGGAAAATAGCGTACCCGAAGTACGGGAAAGCGTGAAAAACTGGCGGGAAATGGTGAAAGCCCTCTAGTTTTATCTTCTTATACATGGAAAGCGCCCCGGTTTCGCCGGGGCGCTTTCTTTTAACGACTTGTCTGCAATTGCTTTACTTGTTCGGTCAGGGCTTCCAGTTTTTTATTCAGGTCGATGATATATAACGCCTGTTCCTCCACTTTTTGCAAGAGTACTTTGTTCATCTCGCCAATATCGATGCCGTTTTCGCTGACTTCCTGTGCGGAGGGAATGTCTGGCAGGTGTTTGTGTTCACGCAGATAGCGTTCCAGCTCCGGCAACGAAGGCAGGCGGTAGCCCGGTTCAAATACGAAATCTGCCCAGCTTTCCTGCGATACTTTTACTTTACGTGCGCCCACAGTGCCATCTACCGCCAGTTTATAACCTTTGCTGTTAGACGTGCCAATGCTCAGGTTGCCCGTTTCATCGAAGGTCATTTTATGTTGTGTGCCAACACCTAACTGCTTGGTCATAAATACCAGTTTGCTTCCCGAGCCGCCGGTATAGGCAGGGTTGCTCACATTCTCGGCCCAAACGCCCGCCACCTGCAGGTGTGCGTCGCCCTGGTTGGCGGTGTTGGTAAAGTAAATGGCGCCTATTTTTGCCCCGTTAGCGGTCGTGTTGCTGCGATTTAACTCCAGTACCGGTAAGTTCGGAGAAGCTACGGACAATACCCTGTCTGCCGCCGTATAACTGGGAAAGCCCGCCTGGTTTGAGTTGAAAGTTTCGCCGGGTGTTATGGTGCCAATGCCCACGTCGCCACCGGGATGGATGAACATCCGGTCGTACCAGTCCTTCATACCGGGTCCGGGCATATCCCAGGACGTTTTAGTACTGAACAGGATACCGGGCACATGCCAGCCTGCCGGTACCGCACCCTGTATAGCAGCAGATTTGTCCATGTTCTCCTGGTTAAAGATGATGCCGCCAAGCGAAGTGAGTACGGTGGGGGAGCTGGTATAGCTGAACGGCGCAATCATTAAAAACGGTTTACTGTTACCCGATACCGGAATTCGGTGATCGGTGCTGTCGTGCCAACTCCCGCATTTCCCCGGTCGTGGTGGGAAAGGTGTTTTGGGCTTTCGTGATAAAAGGGGAGCAGCATAAAGTAACGAATGCAGCGCGCTTCAGCGCCCGCAGGTTAACATACAGTTTCATTTGGTAAAGGGTTTTGTTTATGCTGATGAAGATACAAAAAAAAGCGAAGGCCTTTCGACCTTCGCTTCTCCTTTATCTTAAATTAACGATTACTTTTTTCCTGTATCAGCGGCCGGTGCGCCTGCGCCAGTGTTAAACTGACCCTGGCCTTCGAGCGGTTGCTGCGCCGGACCGTTGAACTGTCTTTTCAGCTCATCGAGGTAGCCCAGGAACTGCTGTGCGCGATTGGCATCGTCCTGCAGGTCGTTCGTCATGCGGTTAGCTGGCAAGTCCCTGTAGTAGGCGATCTGCTGTTTCAGGTCTTTCTCTATTTCCGCACTAACAGCGTTACCTTTCTTCAGGTCGCCTGCCAGGTAGTAAGCATAAGCTACTTCCATGGAGTACATGTTGTGTACGTTGCCCGGGGAAGTCATCGCGTACGGGAAGTTCGGGTTAGCGAGCATAGAATCTGCGCGGTTCAGTACCTTCAGCGCTTTTTCTTTTTCGCTTTCCTTAGCCAGCGCCACACCCACTTTCGTGTAGGCGTTGCGGATGCCCTGCAGCATACGGCGGTTCGGTTCGTCGAAGTATACGCCAGGTTTATCGGCGTTACCAAATACGAACTTGTTCATCAGGTTGTCGTAAGCTACCGGCACGTTTACGTGGTCGGTTAAGCCTGGCAGGTATTCCTGGCTCGCAGGTTTGCGGATCGGCACCAGGCGGTAAGTCAGACCGTCTACGCGGAGGTATTCGCCCAGGCCGAGGTCGGTCGGAGAGGTAAAGTAGATCGGACGTTTCCAGTCGTTAGTGGCGATGATGTCATATACGGCCAGGTCGTTTTTGTACAGGATCTTTTTGCTCAGTACAAAGCCCAGCTGAGTTTCGATCTTCGCACTGTCTTCCGGCGCTACGGTACCATTTTTCAGCACGGTTTCTTTATCAACCGGGATAAACAGTTTGTCGGTAGGGAGGAAGTTCACCCTGTCGCCATTCTGCGTACCTGCACGGAAGCGGTCGTCGTCGGAGCCCATGAAGTTCATTACTTCCTTCAGGTTGTAGAATTTATCCTGCGGGAAGATGCCTGCATCATAGAAACGAATGTAGTTGCGGTTTTCACCACGATATTTGTCAGGTGTCCAGCTCATCGGGATGGCCGGGCTTTCGTTTACGGCTTTACGTTGCTGCTCGATATACCAGTCAACACCCAGCAGGCTGAGGTTGATTACGCGGATATCCGGCCGGATGCCTTCCACTTCCGGGCGTACCACAGCGGGTAGGTATCGTTATCACCCACGGTGAAGAGGATAGCGTTTTTATCGCAGGACTCGAGGTAATCTTTCGCAACGTCGCGCGCCAGCAGTTTCTGCGAGCGGTCGTGGTCGTCCCATCCCTGGGCACCCATCAGTACCGGCGCCGCCAGCAGGCTCACGATGATCGCAACGGGAGCGGCCAGCTTGGCTGCCTTCGCTTTGCGTATCAGCCAGTCGTACAGGCCCATTACCCCGAGGCCTATCCATATCGCAAAGGCGTAGAAGGAGCCCACGAAGGCGTAGTCACGTTCACGCGGCTGGTTGCCCGCCTGGTTCAGGTATACTACGATCGCCAGCCCCGTAAAGAAGAACAGGAGCGACACCACCAGGGGTATCCCTGCGGTGGCGGGCGTAATGGTAGAAGAAGCCGACCAGACCAAGAATCAGCGGCAGGAAGTAGAAGGTATTACGTGCTTTGTTATTTTTCAGGCTGTCCGGCATGGTGCTTTGGTCGCCATACAGGAAGTTATCGATCGGCGCAATGCCGCTGATCCAGTTACCGTCGCGAACGTTGCCGAAGCCCCGGGTGTCATTCTGTTTACCCACGAAGTTCCGGGCGAAGTAACGCAGGTACATAAAGTTGACCTGGTAACGGAGGAAGAAGTCGATATTATCCACGAAAGAAGGCTTTTCGCCCTCTTTCAGGCCCGTGAAGGCGCGGTAGTAGTCCGCGTGACCCTGGTCATTGCTGGCGTCCCAAACGCGGGGGAACAGCATTTTGTCGCTGGAAGCGTATACGGGCTCCATTTTCTTACCGGCAATTTCATATTTACCGTTGTTGCCGCGGGCGTAAACGTTGCCTTTTTCCACCCAGTCGGTCGGTGTGGCGGTGAATACCGGCCGTATACCAGCGGGAAGTCGCCATATTGCTCGCGACCCAGGTAACCTACGAGGGAAATCGGGTTGTCTACGTTATACATGTCTACCGACGGGTTAGCCGTAGAGCGGATCATGGTGGTAACATAAGTGGAATAACCCAGCAGCAGGAAGATGATAGACGAGGTTGTCAGTCTTACCGCGTGTTTCAGGCCTTCTGCATTTATTTTAACGTCGAATACGCGCAACAGGTAAGGGATCATGATCACGATACCGGCTATGAGCACGCGGAAAATGCGGATGATACCTTTGTCGCCCGCCGCGAAAGCAGGGATGAGCACTACGGAAGCCACGAGGATCAGCGGGGCGTACAGGCCGAATTTCGGGTTTTTGTAGCCGTAGATCATGATGGCGGCAATAGCCACGAAGTAGAAGGTGAAACCGGAGAAGAACGGCAGGCCGAGCGTATTCACGAAGAATACGTCCATCAGGCCGGATACTTTAATGGTATCCTGGATCACGAACTTTTGCACGGCGCCGGTGATAACACAACCGATCACGAAGGCCCAGAAGGTGCCCCAGCCGGTTACCTTACCGCGTTTAAAGTAATATACCATCACCATCGCGGGAATGGTGAGGAGGTTTAATAAGTGTACACCGATGGAAAGGCCCATCAGGTAAGCGATGAATACGATCCAGCGGTCGGCGTATTTCTGATCGGCTTCGTGCTCCCATTTCAGGATAGCCCAGAAAACCACGGCGGTAAAGAGCGATGACATGGCGTACACCTCACCTTCCACGGCGGAAAACCAGAAGGAATCAGAGAACGTGTAAGCCAGCGCGCCTACCACACCGGCGCCCATTACTATGGCCATTTTCTCGCCGGAGATGGTTTCTCCCGGTTTGATCATGAGGCGGCGGGCAAAGTGGGTGATGGTCCAGAACAGGAACAATATTGTAAAGCCGCTGGACAGGGCAGACATAATGTTTACACCCAGGGCGGCCTCAGAAGGTTTGAAGGGAATAGTGAACAAGCGGCCAATCAACACAAATAAAGGTGCGCCGGGAGGGTGGGGAACTTGAACTTTGTAGGCAGCAGAGATAAACTCACCGCAGTCCCACAAGCTGCCGGTGGCTTCCATTGTCATAAGATAGACCGAGCAGGCAATGATACAAACGACCCAACCTACTATGTTATTGGTCTTGTTAAAATTCATAAGGTTAATTTAAGATTCGGACAAAAATAGAAAAACTAAGCAATTAAGAAACTCTTAACTACAGTTTTAACTTTTTATAAATATATTTTTTTGTAAACAAGCTGCTCCCTAGCCTTCTGCTGCGGTGGCTTTGCGGACCGACCAGGCTTCCGGCGGGGCGGCAAATAAAATTTTGGTGGCAGCCCACGTTTCCCGGAAAAGTGCAGATTTGCGATAGGCCTCAAGGGCTTCGGGGCTTTCCCAATGACTGTAGGTGAAATATACGTGGGGGAGGTCGGTCTGGTTCCAGAGTTCCAGTGCGAGCAGCCCGGAAAGTTCCGGATCTGCGATTGCTACAAATTGAACAGCCGGGTAAACTGTGCAGTTTTATCCGGCTGAAAGGTCATTTTTACAATACGGAGGATCATGAAGATAAGTTTTGGTGTCGGCGTATCTGCGCATGGTCTATTCCTCGAACGCGATCCTCACCGTCTGGTAGTACGCCAGTTGCTGATAAGCGGTAGCATTTTGTACCAGCTGCTCGCGACTGAAGCCCTGCAGACCAAATAAGCCGGCCGCGTTGCCTTTGTTGATAGCTATTTCGAGATATCCGGCCGAGTTGAACATTGCCACCTTCTGGCCTTCCGGTACATCGCTGTATGTTTCGCTGATAGCGTTGATCGTTTCGTTACGGCGGAACATGATGCCGAAGCGACGGTTTTTACGCTGTGCTTCAAATTGTTCGCGGGTAATATTGACGATCACGTTTTCGAAATTGTCGATATGAATAATTTGTCCTTCGATATAATCATCGCCGGTTAACGGCTGCAGATTATTTTTTACGATGATGTCATCCGCCTTTTCGCCTAACTCGCTCAAGTGCGCGCCATTACACATTTTGCTGATGGTTTCCGCAAATGCTGCAGTGACGTTCAGCGTGGTTTTAGATAATGCGGGGTCTAGCGGCATGCGGATAATCTCCTGTGCCTGGTTGCCTGCGATCATGGTAATAAAACCATTGTCGGCCGTACAGATATATTGATCTTTGTACCTGGCAATCAGCATGTGGTCGTGCTTCTTATCGAACAGGTTAATCAACACAATGTGAAATGTTCCTGCGGGATAATATTCAAAAGCACTCTTAAAAATATAGACTGCCTGTGGTAAGTTAAAGGGTGAGATACGGTGCGAAATATCCATCACACGCGCATCCGGACAGGTTTGTAGCAGCTGGCCTTTTGTGGCAGCTACCAGGTAATCCTGTAAACCGATATCAGATGTGAGTGTTATTACAGACATTTTCGAGCGTTGCTTTCCTTTTTTCTGCTTTAAAAATTATTTCGGGATTCGAGTGCAAAGAACGTGCAAATCTTTGGACAGCGTGCATTTGAGCGTTAGTTTATTTATTCAGATAGAACGAATGTGGATTAAACGAGCTTGATTTTTTCAAAAAAAAAATTGGACGGAATAAATTAATTCCTACTTTTGCACTCCGCAATTGAGAAAAAGCGGTGCGAAAGTGTAGGATTCCGTAGCTCAGTTGGTAGAGCAATACACTTTTAATGTATGGGCCCTGGGTTCGAGTCCCAGCGGGATCACAGAAACTAAAAGGCTTTGGGGTTTTCCTGAAGCCTTTTCTCATTTCCGGCTCTTTTGTTTCTACTTCGTTGTATCGGTGTCGGTTACTGTTGCTTATCTGGTGATTCGTAGACTCCATCTTTCGTTTATTGTTGCATTACGCAATATTCTTCAGCAGTCCTTTTATTTCGTC
Organism: Chitinophaga sedimenti; assembly: GCF_023156195.1. Taxonomy (GTDB): domain Bacteria; phylum Bacteroidota; class Bacteroidia; order Chitinophagales; family Chitinophagaceae; genus Chitinophaga; species Chitinophaga sedimenti. The sequence goes on along the minus strand of NZ_JAKUKA010000001.1, from coordinate 2,019,057 downwards.
TATTTTCCTGGCGACCGTCTGGCTCTTGTTGTACGCCAGGTAGAGTGTGTTCGTTGCCGGTTCATCTCCTTCCCACACCACTTTGACCGTTTTGTTCGCGATATAGTCTTTTAAAAGACAGTCGGAAATAATGCTGATGCCGTTTCCGTTGCTGATCGCGTGTGTGATGGTGTTCAGGTCGGGTATTACATACTTCGGATTTACCAGCGGCCTTTTACGGAAGTTAGTAAGCCAGAACTTCCTGATGAATGTCAGGTTGTTGCTATATGCATACCAGTCCTGCTCCAGTAGCCACTTCTCGGCGCGCTCCAGGTCTCCGGCCTTTAAATACCTTTTAAAGGTTGCCGTCTTGATATTCGCGCTGCCTACGATCACGAAATTCTCCTCCAGTATACTTTCATAAATCGTCTGTTTGTCTTCGTTCGTCCTTTGGGTGGCAATAACGAAGTCGAGGTTTCCTTTTTCCATTTCCTGCATCAATTCTTTGTTAGAGCCGAATTGCACGTCAATTTTTGAGGTGGCTTTAGCCAGTTTCGGGGCCAGTACGGCATGGAAAAATTCCTTCGGAACACCGATTCTTATAACGGTCTTTTTCTGTAATAAATTCTTCGTAAACGCATATTCCGTTTTCTCCAGACTTTCTACCGATCCAATGATCTGCGCGTACAATTGTTTCCCCAATTCGGTGGGTACCATCTTTCTTGGTAATCTTTCAAACAAAAGCCCGCCAGTGTAGTTCTCCAGTGCTGCCAGGTGAACGCTCACATTCGGTTGTGAGATCATCAACTCCTGCGCCGCCCTGGTGAGATTACCCTGTTGATAGATTGCTTTAAATGTTCTGTACCACTCGAAGTTTACCATGCTGCAAAGTTATTAAAATATTAATAACAAAAATCAAAAACCATAAAAAAATTAATAGAAGTATATAAGGTACTTTCATACAAGCGCGGTTGTTTTGCCTGGAAGTCTTGCTGGTAGCTATTTAGGATGCAAAAAAGCCCGGACGAATGATCGCCCGGGCTTCCTGTTGATGGGTTATTTAAGCATGCGGATGGAGTAGTTGGTATAGTTTGTCAACTACCGTGTTCACGTACTCCTGCTGCACTTCGGTAGCTTCCGTCAATGTAGGCTCAATAAGGCTTTCAGCACGAATGGCCCCCTCGTATGCTATAGCGTAGTAAGCGAATATGCGACCTCCTGAAGCAGGCGTGGGCGTGCTATAGCCGGTAATACCAATCCCCCAGTGACTGGAAAAGTGTTTGCAAACGTTGAGTGCCATCTGTGCCGCCACCTTGGCCGACACGCAATCTACCGCCGAAGCGTGTACAGGTTCTACGTCCGTGTGTTTGAATTTCTGCGCCAGGTTGTAAGCGGTAATGCCGCCATGGTAGAAGTTTAGCGCCTTTGGAATGTTTGAAAACGCATACTGCATAAGGCCGGACGTCACGCTTTCCGCTACGGCGATGGTCGCTTCCGTCTGCTGTAGCCGCTCGCCAATTGCTGTTAATTGTGTCGTATTAAAATCTGCCATTAATTTTTTAATAGATATCCCGCGATAATTATGCCGTATCATTGTAGACGTTGTTCTACACAGCCATAAGGGTTATTTTAGTTTAAGTTCGGGAGGAACAGTTTAAATGCCGCCACTGCCAACACGCCGGCGAGCAGTATTTTAATCGTCGTTTGCCGGAAACGGATCGCACCTGCATAGGAGCCGAGCAGTCCGCCGAAGAAGGCCACCACTACGTATATCGCCATATCGGGACTAAAGTGTATGCCCCTGGTAACCTGCCCAATCAGGCCGGATAATGAGTTTACGAAGATGAACAGCGCACTGATCGCCGCTGCCTGTTTCTGATCCGTCCAGCGTAATAGCAGCAATACCGGCGAGAGGATAACGCCGCCGCCAATGCCCAGCATGCCCGATAATAGCCCGATAGCGCCGCCAATCAGCAGCAACCATATTGTTTGCGGCCTGGCCATCCGGTCCACCTCAATATCGCGGAAAAACAGGAAACGCGCGATAGGAACGAGCAAAAATACGCCCAGCATTTTCCGGTATACTTCCGAATGGATCGCCATCATGCCCCCCACAAAGGCCATCGGGACAGAGGCTATTGATAGCGGGATAAACAGCCGCTTGTTGAAGTATTGTTCCCGGTAATAAAAGGTAAAGGAGGTGAGCGATACGAACAGGTTCAGTAATAATGCCGTGGGTTTCATCACTTCCGGCGCTACGCTGAAAAGCGCCATCAGCGCCAGGTAGCCGCTTGCTCCCCCATGTCCTACAGAAGAATAAAGGAAAGCCACTGCAAACAACAAAGGGCAAAGGATCAGCAGTTCATTCATAAGTTGGCAACAGGTAGATATTAACAATGTCATTTTCCTCGTAGGTCTTCGCCGTTTCATCCAATGCCACGAAGCAGTTCGCTACGGCGAAACTCCGCATCCGGTAAGATTCCTGGGCATTGAGTATTTGTACTTTCCCATCTTTATAATATGCTTTTAAGAAATGGGTAAGCGGATGGTTCTTTTGGTGAGACGATCGTAAAGCGGCCTGCGTTGTGCGCAGCTCGTCACTATGCCCGGTAAGCCGCCTTAATACAGGCCATACATACTGGTAAAAGCAGGTGAGCACCGAAGAGGGATTGCCCGGTAGTCCAAAAACCGGCTGGTTGCCTTTCCGCCCAGCATATAAGGGTTTGCCGGGGCGCTGCTGCACGCGGTGAAACAGTTGTTGTACACCGCAACGCGCGGCCGCCTGCACCACAAAGTCATAATCCCCCACACTCACCCCACCGGTCAGTAATACAACATCTGCCATTGTTAAAGCGTTGTGCAATGTATGCTGCGTTGCTTCCGGGTCATCTTTTGTAAAGTGAAGCGCGATGTCGGTAATGCCCATCTCCGCGAGTGCCATGCGCAGCGTAGTCGACGAAGCCTCGTATACTTGTCCGGGCAGCAGCGGCACCCCGGGCTGCTGCAATTCATCGCCGGTGATAATGATCGCCACAGACGGTGACTTGTACACGCTTACTTCCGCGCAGCCTGTCCCCGCCAGGAACCCCGCAGCGGCAGGCGTTAATGGCAGGTCTTTCCCCATCGCCAGCTCACCTTTTCGGATTTCGCTGCCGGGCGGGCGTGTATTGTCGCCGGCTTTCAGACCGTTTTGCAGTATCTGTAATTGCTGGCCGCTAACGTTCGTTTGTTCCTGCATCACCACGGTGTCCGCGCCTTCCGGTAAGGGCGCGCCGGTGAAGATACGCGCTGCCTGCCCTGCGCCGATGCTTGCTGGCTCAGCATGACCAGCGGGCAATACGCCATTAAGTTGCAGCGCCTGGCCCTGCCAGTCCGCGAATTTAAACGCGTACCCGTCCATCGACGACTGGTTAAAGGCCGGGATGTCGCAGCTGGCGTAAACGTTTTCGGCTAATACGCGGCCAACAGCCAGCGGTAACGGTAACCGAACGGTCGTACGTGGGAAATCCTGTTCTGCCAAAATCGCTTTGGCGGCATTGACTGTTATCATAATTTATCCACCAATACTGATCATGCTTCTGTTAATGAGTGCTTCGCTGTGCAGCGCTTCGAATGGTTGGTCGCCAAACTGCCCGCCAAGTTTTTCGGCCTTGCCGAGAATGTTGCGGCGGATCAGCGGTTCCAGCGCTTCGCCGGCACGTAATGCGGCTAAGAGATCCGTTTCATCTTTCGAAAAGAGACAGTTTTTCATTTTACCGTCCGCGGTGAGCCGCATGCGATTACAGTCGCCGCAGAAAGGGGCGCTCATCGTACTGATGATCGCGAAGCGTCCCTGGTGGCCTGCTACCTGGTAAGGCTGACTTGTTGAATGGGGGCGGCTTCCAGCGGACTGAAATTGTAATATTGCGCGATGTGGTCGAGGATCGCTTGTTTAGGGAGTACTTTGTCGGCCGACCACCGGTTATCTGTAAATGGCATGAATTCGATGAACCGTACTTCGATATCCGCATCGGCCGTCATCGCTACAAAGTCGGGCAACTCGTGGTCGTTGACGGATTTCATCACCACGACATTCAGCTTCACCTGCATACCCGCTGATATTGCGGCGTGAATGTTTTGCAATGTTTGCGTAAACTTATCGCGGCGCGTTAATTTAAAAACGTTGGCGCTGAAAGTGTGTCCAGGCTGATATTCAGCTTGCGTAGGCCGGCTGTTTTCATCACATCGAGGTAACGGTGGAGGAGGGTGGCATTAGTGGTGAGCGATAACTCCACCGGCAATGCGGCCAGTCGTTCCAGGATTTCGGGAAAGTCGTTGCGGGCCAGCGGTTCGCCGCCCGTTAATCTAATTTTATCTACTCCGAGTGAGACGAATGTTGTGCTGATACTTTCTATTTCCGCAGGCTGCATCAGCTTTCCGGCAGGCATGAAATCGTAGTCTTCCTCCGGCATGCAGTAGCTGCAGCGCAGGTTGCACCGGTCCGTCAGCGAGATGCGGAGATAGTTATGTGCTCTATGGTAGCCGTCTTCAATCATGCTCCGTCTTAATCAGTTGTTGATAAGCTTCCCGGGTATCGATATCAAAAGCGCCTTCCGGGAAAGGTACGCTGGTAACCATATCGCCCAGTTGTTCAATTAAGTGTTTGGCGCCTGTATCGCCTTGCAGTGACTGCAATGCGGCGAACTGGCTCCGGTGGAACAGGGCGGGTACGCCCTTTCGCCCGGCGTATAAACTGGCCGCGACGGGCGCGCCTGAAACCTGCTGTGCTGCTATGAGTTGCAGCAGGTGCGCCGTGTTTACATAAGGTTGGTCACACAACATCACGAGGATGAATTGGTATTTATCCGTGTGTTCCACACCCAGGCGGATAGCACTTGCCATCCCTTCTGCATGCTGATGGTTTACGATCACCGTTGCCGGCAGCGTTGCAGCCTCGGAAGTAATCACGGCGGTCGTAGCCGCGCCAATGCTTAGCGCGGTGCGGGTAGCCCGTTGCAGTAAAGTTTCACCTTCAAAGGCCAGTTGTTGCTTTGCCTGTCCCAGTCGCCGCGAGGCGCCTGCGGCCAGCACCAACACTGCATATTCCTGCAACGATGGTGTAAACTGCGTATGCCGCATGTGAATGTGCCCCTGCTTATCACGTAATGCTTGTCCCTGGCGGCCAGCGAATACGGATTTGATTTCCGCGATGATGGAAAGGGCGATTTCCTCTGCCGTTTCCGCGCCGATATCCAGGCCGGTTGGACCGTAGATTTTGCCCAGCTGTGCTGCGGAGAGCGGGGGCAGCTCTTCCAGTAAACGTGCGCGTTTCTTATGCGGCCCCAATATGCCAATGTACCGTGCGTCCGTTTTTACGGCTGCTTCCAGTACTGCTTTGTCGTAATGATAATTGTGCGACATCAGTACAATGGCCGTATCTTCATCGATTGCTAGGTTCGACAATGCCTGCTCCGGTTGTGCTATCAATACCTGGCAGCCCGGGAACCGTTGTTGTTTTGCATAGGCGGGCCGCCCGTCGATGAGGGTTACGCTCCAGCCAAGTATTTCGGCCATGCCGGCGAGCGGCATCACATCGTTGCCCGCACCGGCGATCACCAGGGCGGGAGCGGGAGCGAGGTATTCGATAAAGGCAGTAAAGCCTTCCGCATATTGCACGAAGGTGGAGGTGCCGCGGGTTACAGCCAGTTGTATATCTGCTGCCACCGCGGATACTGGCGGCGTTATGGCGTGTAAGCCGCGCTGCGTCCAGCAAAGCCGGGTGCCTTGCAGCCTATGTAGTTTATCCTTCTCTGCAAAAAACGTAACCACTACTGCCGGCGACCGCTCCGCCACGGCTTCTTTCAATAATACGATGGCGTTATCGTCCGCATCGGGCAAAGGCTCCAGCAGGATGCGGATGATGCCATTGCAGCCCAGGCTTACGCCAATGACATGATCTTCTTCGTCTGAAGTGTCGTAGGTAACGAGGAGCGGTTGTTCCCCGGTCATCACCAATAGCGCTTTGCGAAGTACATCACCTTCGAGGCAGCCGCCGCTGACTGCGCCGGTGAGCATCCCGTCTTCTGTGATCAGCATGCGCGCGCCGGGGGCGCGGTAGGCCGATCCTTCGATGTGCACCACGGTGGCCAGTACCGCGCGTTTTTGCTGTGCGGTGGCCATTTCGTATGCCTGTATAATCTGCCTGATCTCTTTCATTGCATATGTTTAAACCACTGGCGTTGCGATCGCCTGAACGAGCCGTTGCGCCGCCTGTTGCACTTCCGTTGCTGTCGTAAACCGGCCCAGGCTGATGCGTACAGCCTGCGCCGCCTGTTCCACACTCAATCCCATCGCCTTCAGCACGTGTGAAGGCTGCTGTACCAGGTTGGCGCAAGCGCTGCCTCGGCTTACGGCCAGGTGTGCCGACAATGATAAGAGTAAATGCTCTACGTCCGGATGTGGCAACAGTACATTGCTCACCTGCGGCAGGCGGCTGCCTTTGCCATTTATCACTACACCGGGTAGTTGTCCTAACAGGGCTGCTTCCAGTTGATCGCGTAACATGCCAAGGCGCTGCTGTTCGTCTGAGAGCTCTGCCTGGCAAAGCTCCGCAGCTTTCCCGAAACCAATGATGCCCGGCGTGTTCAACGTACCGCTGCGCAAACCGCCTTCATGCGCACCGCCGTGTAACAGCGGTTGCAACAGCTGGCGTTTACTGCGGATGTATAACGCACCGATCCCTTTCGGACCATAGATTTTATGTGCCGAAAAGGCCATCAGGTCTGGTCCGTCCGACGTTACATTTACAGGGATCTTGCCCACCGCCTGTGTAGCGTCGCACAGGAACGGAATGTCGTGCCTGCGCGCAATAGCGGCAAACTCCGGTACAGGATGAATAACGCCGGTTTCATTGTTGGCGTACATCAATGCGATGGCAATAGTATTGGGCCGGATGGCCGCTTCCAGGGCAGCGGGCGATAATGCGCCATCCGTATCAACTTCCAGTAATGTAACGTCGCAGCCGCGCATTTCAAGGTAAGTGAGCGTGTCCAGCACCGCTTTGTGCTCGGTTTGACAGCTGATGATATGTCCGCCCGGCGAATTTTCCGCCAGGCCTTTAAGGGCCAGGTTGATGGATTCTGTTGCACCGGAGGTGAAGATGATTTGTTTTGGTGAGGCGCCGATAAGTTCCGCCACCTGCAAACGTGCGTCCGTTACGGCCTCGCGCGACTGCCATCCGTACACATGATCGGCGCTGGCGGCATTCCCGAAATGTTGGGTGAAGTACGGCAGCATCGCTTCCACCACCCTTGGATCGCAGGGTGTGGTGGCATTGTAATCTAAATATATGGGTGTGGCTTTCATTCTTTTTTCCTTGTTGATGAGTAGCGCGGGTCTCGTAGCCTCCCGTCTAAAGCTACAAAAAAATGCCGGCATGTAAGGTGCCGGCATCTTCCGTTGGGGCGGTCGCCCGTTGTATTACAGTAATATTTTATCGGGTGTAATGGGCAAGTCTCTCAGCCGTTTGCCGGTAGCGTTATAAATCGCGTTGGCAATGGCCGCAGCAGACCCGATGATGCCTACCTCGCCCAAACCTTTTGCCGCACTGGGATTAATATGTGGGTCGGGCTTGTTGATAAAGACCACCTCGATCACCGGCGCATCTGCGTTCACCGCAAAGTGATAGCCTGCCAGGTCGGCGCCCACGATGTTGCCCAGCTTTTTGTCGGCAATCGCTTCCTCCATTAATGCCATGCCAATACCGCCCACGATCGCACCGGAAATCTGGTTGGCCGCGGGTTGCTGGTTTACGATCAGCCCGCCGTCCGCAACACAAATAGCTTTGTCGATCTTTACCTTGCCGGTTTTGCTATGCACCTTCACCCGCATGAAATGAACCGCAGAGGAGCAGAACGCGTATTGCTGCCTTTCCGGCCCGGGTGAGGAACTCGCCTGTACATCCAAGGTGGTGAGGTTGTTTTTGGAGAAGATATCAGCGTAAGAGACAAACTGTGTTTTAAATGAAACGCCTTTGTCAGATAACTGTACGTCTGCAGCCCTGGCATCTTTAAACCCGGCATACGCTGCCAGTTTCTCTTTCAGGGCATCACAAACAGCCGCTACAGCGCCGCTGATGGACGATAGGCCCGTACTGCCGCCCTGGCTGCCGGCGGATGGCAGGTCCGAGTGACCAAGCTCCACCCTGATCTTACTTTTATCGATGCCGGTATGCGTATGTGTCATGTTTTGCATGGCGGTGCCGGTACCGGTGCCAATGTCGGTCATCGCGGTTTTGATGGTGATCGTACCATCGGGCTGCATGCTGATGCCTGCGCTGGCATTGCCTCGGCCGGCGTTCCACATGCCTACGCCCACACCGTAACCAATTTTCCAGTCACCTTCCGTTAACTGCCCCGGTTGTTGCGGCCGTTCTTTCCAGTTGATCATGGCCGCGCCTTTTTCCGTGGGCTTCGTTGATGAAGTTGGTCGACCAGGGGCTTGCCGCTTTCGGGATCCTTTTCTATTGCGAAGTTTTTCAACCGCAGCGCTACCGGGTCCTGCTGCATTTTATAACTCAGTTCATCGATGGCGCTCTCCAGTGCAAACGCGCCGGTACATTCGCCGGGGCCGCGCATCCAGGTGGGCGTACTGAGATTCAGGGGCACAACTGCCATTTCGGTACGGAGGTTATCGAAATTATACACGAGCCGCGAAATGCGGGTAATGCCTTCAGAGAATGTTTCATACACGGAACTGCCGTTCTTTGCCTGGTGTACCAGGCCGAGGAACTTACCGCTGTTATCCGCGCCCAGCTTAATCTTTTGCCAGGCGGCAGGGCGATATCCCACGAGGGTAAACATCTGCGGCCGGGTTAATACTACTTTCACCGGACGGTTCACCTGTTTGGCGGCCATGATGGTCGCGAGTGCATGCGGCCATACACGCAGGCCGGAGCCGAAGCCGCCGCCTACAAATTCGCTCATCACTTCTATATTCTTTTCAGGAATATTAAAGAGTTTTGCAAAAGTACGTTGCACGTTCATAACGCCCTGGTTCTTATCATACAGCATTAACCTGTCTGCGGCGGTCCAGTGGGCAATGGTGGCGTGCATTTCCATCGGGTTGTGCACTTCCGCGGCAATGTTGTATTCCTGTTCAATCACATGTGGTGCATTACTCCAGGCATCGAGGCTGCCGCGTTCGCGGCCGGCGCTGCTTAACGTCTTTTCCCGGTGTGCGTCCGGAAAGCTCACATTAGCGGGTGTTTCGGTGTATGTTGCCGAAACGAGCGAGGCCGCATACTGTGCATCTTCCAGCGTTTGCGCGATGACGAGTGCGATCGGCTGTTCGCGGAAATAGATGGTGTCTGTATGAAAAACCGGTAACCCGAAACGAGACTCGCGGATCTTGGCTTCATCGGCCATACCTGGCACCAGTGGCTTGTGTTCGTGGGTGATAATATCGATGACGCCGGCTACCTGCCGGGCATTTTCCAGGTTGATTTTGTTGATCTTTCCTGCAGCAATGGTGCTGCCGACAAGTACTCCGTAGCAAACATTGTCTACGCTATACTCCGCTGCGTACTTGCCTGCGCCGGTAACCTTGTCTATAGCTTCCACACGGCCTTCCGGCGGTGCGGCTTTCTTCTTTTTTGTATTGAAAAAAGCATGATCGGATGTTAAGCAGTTAAACAATTTTGCAGTGCTGTTGCTATCGCGCCCTTCAACATCGGTTGTTTGAAGGCGTTGTTCGAGAGCGGCCGCGTATCCTTCAACGCCAGTTCGGCTGCAGCGGTGAAGTTCTCTGCCGTAGCCGTTTTGCCCTTCAGGAACTGCTCTGCTTCGTGCCAGCGCCGGGCTTATGCGCCACGCCGCCGGAAGCCAGCCTTACATCTGCAATACGGCCTCCTTGTATATGTAATGCCGCGGCCACAGAGATCAATGCGAAGGCGTAAGAATCACGGTCGCGTATTTTCACGTAAGCGTGATGCTGCGCAAACGGGTTGTCCGGTATGTCGATCGAGGTGATGATCGCATTCGCGGGCAGTTGATTGTCGCGGTCGGGCGAATTATCGGGCAGTTTATGAAAGTCCTTAAAAGGAATGACGATTTGCTTTTGCTGTGCATTCGTCACGTTTACCGTAGCGTCCAGCGCGGCGAGGGCAACGCAGAGGTCGGAGGGATGTACGGCCACGCACTGATCGTTATACCCGACGATCGCGCTCATGCGGTTTTCGCCATGCAGGGCACTGCAACCCGTGCCGGGCTGGCGTTTATTGCAAGGTGTGCTTACGTCGTAGAAGTACGGACAGCGAGTGCGTTGTAATAAATTGCCGCCTGTAGAAGCCATGTTCCGTATCTGTGGTGAGGCGCCCGCGAGTACCGCTTTAGCGACAAGCGGTGCTTTCGATATCACCTGCGCATTGGTAGCAATAGCGCTATTACGCACCATGGCGCCAATGCGCAGTTTGCCGCCGGTCAGTTCCACCTTGTCGGACAGTGCTGTGCTGATGTCTATCAGTGCACCGGGCGCCGCGATGTTTTTCTTCATGAGGTCCACCAGGTTGGTGCCACCTGCCAGGAATTGTGCGGCATCTTTCCTGGCCTGCATTAGTTTGGCCAGGCTGCCGGGTTTGGAAAAGCTAAATGGTTTCATCCCGCTACTTTTTGAATAGATGCTACAATACCGTTATATGCGCCGCAGCGGCACAGGTTGCCGCTCATGAATTCCTTGATTTCCGCCACAGATCCCGTATGACCTTCGTTCACACAAGCTACCGCGGACATGATTTGTCCCGGTGTACAATACCCGCACTGGAAACCGTCGCACTCGATAAAAGCCTGTTGCATCGGGTGCAGCTGATCGCCGTTGGCCAGTCCTTCGATGGTGGTAACTTCCTTTCCGGGCAGGGTAGCGGCGAGCGTCAGGCAGCTGAGTACCCGTTCGCCATTGAGGTGTACGGTACAGGCGCCGCATTGTCCGTGGTCGCAGCCCTTTTTAGTGCCGGTAAGCTGCAGGTTTTCGCGCAGCAGGTCCAGCAGGGTGGTACGGGTGTCTACCGTTAACTTAAGGGCCTTTTTATTGATGGTGACCGATAACGGTATGGTTTGCCGCGGTGATACGATGAAGTTCCTGACTTCTGTATACAGCGATTTGACCGAAGCCGGAATAGCTGCCAATGCAGCCAGGGCGCCGGACGTTTTTAAGAAAAAACGCCTGCTATAGGATTGTTTGCCATTCATAGACGCGATGTTTATCGGAGTTGGTGGTTGTTCAACAAATTTAAAAGATGCCGCTTCCTGGATATTAAGATAATCAATTTAATAGGTAAGTAAATCAAACATTTTGAAAAAGTTGTGTCTTGGGGGTATTGGAAGGCCATTGTTTTTACCAAATGGTAAATAAGCCAAGGGGATTATTTTTAACTTGCACAAATGGACGAGCTGATAGCATATATACTGCAATTCGGAAATCTTAACAAGCAGCAAATCGAACTTGTAATCAGCAAGGGCCAAATCCTGCAATTAAAAAAGAGGACTATTTTTCCGAGGCGGGGAAAATTCCAAGGCAGGTTGGGTTTGTCGTATCAGGCGTTATCCGCGGTTGCTATTACAACAACAAAGGCGAAGAAATCACCCGTTGTTTCATCAGCGAAAACAGCCTGGTGTGTGACTATGTCAACTTCGAGGCGAATGCTGCCTCTTCCGAGTACCTGCAGGCCATTACAGATTGCAGCCTTATTGTATTTTCAAAGCAGGATTGGGAAGAACTTTCTCATATTATCGTAGGTTGGGACAATATTAAAAATAAAATGGTGCAGTTATGCATGTACCAGAAATCAAGGAAAGGCCCCGTGATTTCGCAGGACGCTACCACAAGGTACTTTGAATTCATGGAAAATTATCCCTCCCTGATCAACCGTATTCCATTGTCATACATCGCCTCCTATTTAGGCGTAACCCAACAATCCCTCAGCAGAATCCGGAAAAACATCCGCTGATGCTGTTTTTACCATTTGGTAAAGGATGCCGGGTTTTAATGACTGATTTTTGTATCAAAAAAATATGAAAACAGCATTAATTACGGGGGCAAACAAAGGCATTGGTTTTGAGACTGCCAGGCAACTTTTGGAGCAGGAATTTTTGTATTCATTGGCAGCCGTAATATAGATAATGGTTTGGCGGCAGTCAGGAAACTGAATGAAAGCGGATTTTCAAATGTCGCCGCGGTAGAACTGGATGTTACTGATCCCGGATCAGTGCATACAGCACGGGAAGAAATAGGCAACAAGGTTTCGGTGTTGGATGTACTCATCAACAATGCCGGTATAAACGGCGGAAGTAATCCCTACACCGTACTGGCAGCCACCACCGACGAATACCGGATGCATTCAAAACCAATCTGGCAGGCACAGCGAATGTTACACAAGCCTTCATGGATATGCTCCAAAATCCCCGGCGCCAAGAATCGTTAACGTAAGCACCAGCGTTGGCTCGCTTTCACTACAAAGTAATCCGGAATGGCCTGCTTACAACTATGCTAAGTATGGCGTATACGCCATATCAAAAGCGGCCCTGAACATGTACACAATACAATTAGCGTATGAATTGCGCGGTACAAATTTTAAAGTGAATGCCGTTTGCCCGGGACTTACCAAAACCGATTTTACATTCTTTCATGGCGGCGAGGTCAGTGTTGCGGCCAATAGGGTACTCAAATACGCGCTGATGGATAATGATGGACCGACCGGCAAATTTTTTAGTGAAGAAACTAATCCTGAAACAGGAGAAATTCCCTGGTAAGAAAAGAGGTTGGCTTGCCAACCTCTTTTAGCCTATTTTGAAACTTAGTTGTTCTTCAGTCAATATAATCGGATCGGTCATTATCTTTTGCAAATCGTCATCGGAGGCAGATCTGAAAGCATGCACGAACTGGTGCAGCCGCTCTTCACTCTTGGGAATAAAAGAGGCGGCGTTTTTTCTGGCATTTCCCTGGAACTTCTGAATTAATGGCTGCATCAGTGTATTGTAGTTTTTGCAGGCTAATGTTAAATTCTCAGGGGTTTTACTAATAAAGTGTGCCGGGGCTTTAGCACCGTAGATCGAAAGTGAGGCCCCCATACCGGACAACGCCGTTGGGCAATAGCCAGCATCACCCAGTAAGACAAGATGGCCATTTACCAGGTCAGGCGCATTTATCATCCCCATTTTGTCCACGAACATCAATCCCTCTGCTATAAAGCGTTTCAGCAAGTCCTGTACTCCTTCGCTGTATCCCTTGAAAGAATTTGCCAGCAGCTCATTAGCATTCGGCCTGCCTGTTGATGATGTTCCTGCTTCCTGGATATAGCATTGCAGGGCAATTTCATCCGGTGCAATGGGGTAAATAGAAAGCATCTTATTGACATCGATGTAAATTTTGAACGACCCAACAGTATATCCATGAAGAAATTTCAATTTGCCACCCATGTAAATAGTATTGAAGTCTTCCAGCTTACAATTTTTAAAATACTGTTCCCTCGTGGGAGACCGTAAACCCTCCGCTATGATCACCAGGTCTGCCGTGACAGCTGTGCCATCGGACAATGTAACACGTGTGGTATCTCCTTGTTGCACCGCCTGGCTGATGGTTGTATTCAGCAGTACCTTTACCTCATCTTTAATATTTTCGAATAAAACATGATGAAGGCCGCCGCGGCTGATCAGGACAGAACGTTCCGTGTTCTTATTCATCTCTTCATAGCTGATCTTTTGAATAACCCGTTCATTTGCTTCCATGAAAGCAGCATATTCTGATGGCGACGACTCGTGCAGGAGGTTCTCTGTCATCCCAAGCTCGTCCATAATTTTAACGCCAAAGCTTTTCAGGGAAATCAGGAAACCAGCCTTTGTAAAGGAAGGAGCTTTGTCGATCACCGTTACATCATGTCCTTGCGACGACAATAGCTTTGCGGCAGTTAACCCTGCAATGCCTCCACCAGATATGAGAATATTTCTTTTCATGCCTATAAATTTCTAATGTTTACATTGCAAATCTATAGTTACTTTTAGGGGTAAAATAGCCCGAAAAGAAGTAAAAATAGTCCGAAAACATGCCTGATGATGGAAAAAAGAGATGCTTTACTGGGCTGCCAAGATGGGCATCCCCGCTGCAGATTTCGAGGATAGCATGGATGTGCTCCAATTAAATGAGGTGCGGATGATTGATTTGCTTCCTGAAATGTTGATAATGGTTCGCGCTGTAATGGCAAGGGAAACAATTACATACAGGAGAAAATCGATTGATTTAATTGAGAGGGGGCTGCTGATTTCTTTTCAAAATATCGTCGCCCATTCGCCGGGTAAGTCGTTGCCAGGAGCCAGGTTGTTACAGGAGCAACCCCATGTGCGGATAAGTCCTTTACATTTGGAAAGTGAGATCATCTTTCCAAAGGGAATAACCATCCGCCAGATTACCATTCTCATAGACCTTGCATATCTGAAAGGATTCATTGGTAAGAGCCGGCAAAAATTTGAATACCTCTTTAATGAAGAAAAAACGCTGTTCATCGAAGAGTTTATATCGCCTGAAATGTCGGCTGTTGTCAACGAGGTGGCCAATGCCGCATCGACAACGGCGCTTCCCGAAGCTTATTACAAGTTAAAGGCCCCGGAACTGCTTTATTATTTGTTTAAAAATTTATTAAACAGGCAGGGAATTCCCCAGCAACACCTCCGCAGTGATGAAATAGAAGCCGTGTATCGGGTGCGGGACAGGATTGCGTCTTCGCTGGACGAAGCATTTGCACAAAGTGAGCTCGTGAAAATAAGTGGCATGAATATGCTCAAACTCCGTAAGCTTTTTAAGCAGATTTTTGGGAAGGGCATTAATGAGTATCACCAGTTTCTACGCGTACAGGAAGCGGCAAGACTGATGCAACAGGAGCATTTGTCGGTATCGGAAGCCGGGTACCAATTAGGATTTACCAATTTGAGCTACTTCGGAAGGTTATTTGAGCGGCATTTTGGCGTAAAGCCCAAAAAGTGGCGCTCAGGTTTATAAAAACCTTACCCACCTGCACTACCTGTATTATTGGATAAACACCGGTATAACCAAGGGATATCAAACGGATATACGGCATGTATACAACAGGTGTATCTGTTCATGACGTGGACTTAAGGTGGACTTGATCCGGAGGTGATGCGGATGGGATAAAAAATGAACAAAATGCATTACCGGGGTCTTACGTAGGCGGTTGCCAGGTAGGAATTTTGAAGATTCAGATGGATTTTAAGCCAGGGAAACGGCTTGGTTGGAGAGGTGGCGGGGTATTTTTGGGGTCGGGGCATAGGAAAGCGGGCCGCCGTCGTTACTGGCCGCCGATAAAATTCATCAGGTAAACTAGCCGGGATTAGCGCCTTTGGCCGGTGTGGCGGGGATGGCAGTGTGAAGCGCGGTATCCTTGGCAGGAGGCCGGATGTTGCGATGCCTTGCTCTTTAACGGGAGGTACCACCGCGATAATGTCGGCCGCATTATGCTTACGGTTCCGCATTGGCAGCGGTTTGCCGTGTTCGATAATACAGGAAGTAGTTTCCAGTATCACGACGGCGGCGCCGGCTTGTGTAGCCGGGATGGTGAGGCAGAAGGCGGTTATGCCTTTGGCCTGTACATCGTTAAGGAGCACCGTTTCGCTGCTGGCAACTGCGGTGTTACCACCCTGGAAATCAGGGAATACAGCGATGGCGCGAAACTGCAGGTCATGCACCTGGTGGTGGAATTGGTCGAGGGGCTGGTGAACGGTTACCCGGAGACTGCCGTCATGCAGTCGTTGTACGCTGTAGCCACACTGGATACCGCGGTACTGGTTGATCTGAAATCCTTCCAGGGGCATGCAGGTTGCCGGTTGTTACCTGGCGGCGGCCGGCCGGGCGCACGATATCCGATTTCACCACGCCGATCATGGCCGTGTTCAGCCGGTTCAGGAAAGAGTCGTCGTGATAATGTGTGATTTCCTTTGCAATGCCATGTCGCAGGATAGCGGAGGTGCGACTGGCTGAACCAAAGTCTTTTGCCGCCCGTTTCGTAGCCAACGTTTGCTTTACTTTATCGGGCTTCCGGCGCAGCCTTATCTGGCCTTTTACGCGGTAGCCGATCATATCGTCCAAGCCGCCGCTGAATTTAATAAGAGAGATCATTTTAGCCATCAGTATACTCGTTTTAGTGAGTATTCAATATAGGTATTTGAGGGGTTCGAAGATGTTAATAAGTGTTGTCACATATACACTGTCATTGTCTTATTGCCTTTCCATCAGCGCCGCTTTTTTGAGTAGTACCATACGGTACCGGATGGGCCTGAATGTTAACGCCATAATGAGACCCGCTGCTGCTAAAAATAGAATGTGAAAGTTAAATATGCGGTAACCCAGCCCACCGGTAATACAACCGGTAAAAAAGGAAGTGATGATTGTTAAGCGGAGACGGATGGAAGTAGTGATTTTTGTGTGTCGGCGGGTGTTTGTCCGATAGCGAGTTGCGCGAGTTCAATTCCCAGGTCGGTAAACAAGCCGGTAAGGTGCGTTGTGCGAACCACCGCGTTGGAAATCCTGGAGACGATCGCATTTTGTAGTCCCATGGCGAACAGCAACAGGTTCGCGAGTAAAGCGGTATGGTCCTTGAACAAAGTGCCGAAAACAGCCACGAACGAAATGATCGATATTTCTATCCATATAACCGGGGCATGCGCAGATTGAGTCCGTTTCCTGTTAAAATATTCGGCAAGCAAACTTGATAGAAATGCCCCGGAAAGAAATGAAAGCGTGTAGGATAAAAAGTTAAGTGATTTGCTAAAATCGCGCTCCATAGCACCGTCTGCAATAAAAGCAAAGTGCCCGGTGACATTCGTGGTTAAAATACCGACAGCATAAAACCCTGTCACGTTTACAATACCTGCAACGAACGACAGTAAGATCGCCAGTTTAATATTATGTAAAGGGCGCCGTTTTTCTCCCACGTGTCTGAACATCTGCTATTCTTTTTCCCAATATTTAAGTACTCCCTCGTTAAGCCTGGCTTTTAGGCGGTAGCCCGGAGGAATTTCTTCCCCCAGCTGCAGTAGGTGACGATGCGCGTGCCTGCGGGCAGCTGCTCTAATTCTTTAAACAAATAGTAAGTGTAATAGGTGTATAGGTTGTCACAATAGTCAATTGTATCGTCAATCTTGTCTTCCTGCGATAAATTTTCGAAAAAGGAGTTGAAGAAGTAGAAATGATCGTATTGCCTTAAGTCCAGTTGCGTAAAGTTCTTGTGCATGAAATGCACATTGTTAAGACCGAGCCTGTCGGATAGTTTTACCGCTTCATTTACGAGCCACTCGCGCTGTTCCACACCGTAAAAGTGAGCGCCGGGCTGGTAGTAGCCAGCCGCCAGGCAAAACTTACCACAGCCGCTGCCAATGTCGAGAACATTTACAGCTTCTCCCTGCACGAGAAAATCGCTTGCCTGGCGTATTACGTCGATTGGTGACCAATGTAGTTCATCCAATTTTTGCAGGCCTGGCGGAAAAAGCCGGTTAATACTGATATTCCGCTGAAAAATGGCGTTTAATGTCATTTGATCAGATCTTTACTAAATATTTTAAAAGTCCGCCCAGGTTAGTATCTACAACGCAGTAGCAGGATGGAATGTGTTCATCGTCCGTATGCAAAGTTGCTAACCTTGTCCCGATTGGCATGTCCGCCAGTTTTTGGTAAAGGTTACGGTGATATTGATAATACAGGGACCCACAGTAATGTATATGCTGGTCTATTTTCCCGTCTTCAACAAGATGTTCATAGAAAGAATTGTAGAAGTAAAAGTGATCGTACTGGTGAAAGTCGACCGATTGAAAATTGCCATGGATAAATGTAGCATTGGAAAGCTGCAAAGCATTTGCGGCATCGCGGGCATGCCCGACTAAGTCTTGCCTTTGCTCAATACCATAAAACGCTGCCTGCGGTTGATGGTAGGCGCCGGCAAGGCAAAACTTGCCGACGCCACTGCCAATGTCCGGATTTTCAAACCGGCAGATGGTGATAGAAAACGCGCTGCGGATTTGGCAGTTACCAGTGAGGTCCAATGTCTTTTAGCCAGTAGTTGTATATGTTGCGGGTATATAGTGTCAAAGTTTGCGTCTGATTTAAGATAGTGGTGATGAAGCAGTTTCTGGGCAGAGATAGGGGATTTACGTGTTATCGCTTCGATACTTTCCATTGTTAATGTGACTGATTTGATGCAAAGGTAGAAGCTAATTTCATGGGGTGCCGTATCGTAAGATCAATGGGAAACGTGATAATTATCACTTTATAATTGGCTATATTTGGCCGTATGAGCATAACCGGAATTTTTTCAATCGATAAATGGGATTTCAAAAGTGAATCCATATTAGCGGGATTGCCGGAGGAGGAGCTCGCGTTACTCACAGCGCACCAAAGCGAACAGGTTTATGACAAAGGTGAAGTGATTTTCCGGGAAGGAGGATATCCTTCAGGGATTTTTTATATCAAGAAAGGCCGCGTAAAAAAATATAAAGCGTCGGAAAATGCAGGAGAACATATCATCTATGTAGCCAATTCAGGCGAGCTAATTGGTATAGCTGCACTTCTGGAGGAGGGCAGGTACCAGGATTCTGCTGCTGCACTCGAATCAAGCGTTGTCGCTTTTATTCCTAAAGAAGATTTTCTGGATGTACTGGCAACATCTTCGGTATTGACGAGGCGGCTGCTTAAGACATTGAGCCATGAGTTCTCCGTAATGGTCAACAACCTGGCCCTATTGACCCAGCGATCTGTCAGGGAACGATTGGCGCTTCAACTGGTGGTGTTGAGGGAAAAGTACAAAGAGAGCTCGGTAGATGGGAGAGCGGGTGCTATTAACATGTCCAGAGAGGATCTCGCCAATATCGTGGGTTCGTCGCGCGAAAATATTGTCAGGGTGTTAAGCGAGTTTAAGGAAATGGGCATTTTGTCAACACAGGGACGCAAAATAATTATACATGATGTTGTGGCACTTGTGAAAATGGCCAACTATAAGTAAATGTGATCTACCAGACCAGGTATAGGCGCTCAACACCGAACATCGGCTGTCCGTATTCGGACAGGTTATTAAACTAAGGATATTGATAGTGAGTTACTTAGTGTCTGGCTTAATTCCTGCGGAAAGCCCTGCTGTAACACTCCGCATATGTTCTATAACCAGATCAAGATCGCTTGTAGAAATCTCTGGAAAGACAAGTCGTACAGCTTCCTGAATATCGGGGGACTGGCACTCGCCGTGACCGTATTTCTCTTCATTATTCATTATGTCCGCCTCGAGCATAGTTATGAAGATATCCATACGAAAAAAGACCACCTGTATCGCATTACCGTAGACCTGTACAACGGCGCTGAGTTCGTGGTGACCGATTGCGAAACATACCCGGTGCTGGGGCCGCGTATCCTGCGTGATTTCCCGGAGGTGAAGAACTATGCGCGCGTGCAGCACGTGGGCAATACGGAAGTGAAAGTAGGGGAAACCGGGTATATTGTGGACCGGGTGTTTGCGGCGGATTCGCAGTACTTTTCCCTGTTTAATGTTGATTTTGTACGTGGGGAGAAAAGCAGTGTGCTGCGTGGGCCGAACGAAGCAGTGATCAGTGCTTCCACGGCGGAAAGGCTGTTCGGACAAAAGGACCCGCTGGGACAGGTGATCACCATCGCACGTGCGCCGATGACGATTACGGGCGTTTTTAAAGACATCCCGGAGAATACGCACCTGAAATTCGACATGCTGCTGCCCTTTCAATTTATCACCCAAACGGATCCGGGGCTCGATAAGTGGAATAGCAACAATAACTATACTTATGTTGAACTGGCGGATGGCGCCTCGCTCGCAGGTTTCAACAATAAATTGCGTGACTTGTCGAAAGAAAAACTGCGCAACGAGATCATGACCGCCGGGCCGATCAGTGATATTCATCTTCATTCTACACGCAGTTACGAACCCGAGCCGCCGGGCAATATTAATACGGTAAACTTCCTTTTCGTGATTGCGGTGCTGATCCTGCTGATCGGCGCGATCAACTATATTAATCTCACTACCGCCCGTGCTTCGGAACGCTGGAAGGAAGCGGGTATACGGAAGGTGATGGGCGCTACGCGCGCCACGCTTATCCGGCAGTTTTTATTAGAATCGGTGATCGTAAACCTGGCGGCATTTTTAACGGCATTGCTATTGGTCGCGTTACTGACCCCGGTTTACCTGCAACTGGTAAATAAACCGATGAATATGCAGGTGCTGGGTGCGCCGGGTTTCTGGTGGCTCTGTAGCATCCTCTTTACAGTCAATTGCCTCCTCTCCGGACTGCAACCCGCTTTTATGATGGCTACGGTGCAACCGGTGGCCGTACTTACCAGGAGCACCAGCCGTGGGGGCGTAAAAGGTGGCGCATTGCGGAGAGTATTGGTAGTAGGGCAGTTTACGGTAGCCGTGGTTGTGATTTCCTTTATCATGGTGATTTACCGGCAGCTGCATTTTATGCGGGCGCAGGATAAAGGGGTGAACCTGGAACAGGTGCTCGTCGTCAAAGACCTTGACAATGGTGATAATGATTCTGCACGGTATAATCGCCACCTTGCGATGCGCGAGTCGCTGTTGGCGCTGCCTGCGGTGAAGGATGTAGCGCGTTCGTTGTCGCTGCCGGGTGCGCAGATGGATGATATGAACACCACCAGCAATGTACACCGGCAGGGCGCGCCGGAAAATGGTTATAACTTTTATGCCTATGCGGTAGACGCTCATTTTGTGCCGCTGATGGGCATCCGGCTTATTGCAGGCCATAACTTTTACGAAACGGGTGGCAGCGATCATGATGTGATGCTCAACGAAGAAGCCTTACGGATATTGGGTTTCGAGTCTGCGGAGAAAGCAATTGGGCAGAAGATCTCTTACCCCGGTGTGGGCAACGTAGTAGGGATCATGAAGAACTTTGCGCAACGTTCTGTAAAGGATGCCGCGCTGCCGATGATCCTCGTTAATCAATCCCGATATGCAAGGTATATTGCTGTTAAACTTCAGACAGATAAGGCCTCTGAGACAATTGCCGCAGTAGAAAAGATCTGGCATGAACATCAACCCGGCCGGGCGTTTAATTACTTCTTTCTTGACCAGCAATATGATCGTCAGTATAAAGCGGACCAGCAGTTCGGTACGATCGTATCTGTGTTCACCATCTTCTCTGTTGTTATTACTTGTCTTGGTTTACTTGGCCTTACTGCGCACAGCATTGCCCGCCGTACCCGCGAGATCGGCATCCGGAAAGTGCTGGGCGCCAGTGCCGGCGGTATCGTAGGGCTTTTTGCAAAGGACTATGTGAAACTAGCCACCGTCGCTATGTTCATCGGCATTCCGCTGGCCATCTGGTTGCAACATCAATGGCTGCAGGACTTCGCGCTGCGGGCTACGATGCCGTGGTGGATTTATTCTTTAGCAGGAAGCAGTATTGTGCTGGTGGCATTGATTACGGTAGGACTGCAATCAGTAAAAGCCGCGCTGGTTAATCCTATAAAGTCGTTAGGGGAGTAGGGAGTATCTTACGGCTCAATAACACGGCATTCGGGGAAATGTTGTATCATTGTAACTCGTCGTAACTCCAGATTTGGATCCCTAACCGAATATTATATGCCGTCTTTGCAGAAGAGCGCTTGTTTGCAGCCGCCGGGAGCAGTTTTCATATTACTGATGTTGCTGTTCGTTTTACCGGCACTCAGCTTTGGCCAGGCCCCCGTTATCAACTCCTTTACCCCGGCAACCGCCTGCCAGGGGGGCTGTGACTATTTCAGGTGCAGATTTTACTAACGCGAGCAGCGTAACAATTAACGGGCTAACAGCTCTCTACTCGGTCAGCAATCCGAATGAAATTATTGTTACCATACCTAATAACGCGACCAGTGGCCCGATCGTGGTGACTACGCCTTTAGGCACCGCTACCAGTACCGGTAACCTGACGGTGAACCCGAGCCCGAGACCGGACCTCGACGATGCCAGCGGACAGGGCTTCTCCAGTTGTACGGGTACGGCTACTTACGTACTGCAGGTGCGAAATACCTCTGTGGTAACCGGTACAGGCAACCAGTATACTATTGATTGGGGAGATGGCTCTGCGGCGTTTACGGCGAACGACTGGGCATCAGGCGCCACGCTGTCACATAATTATAGTACACAGGGATACTTCAATATAGCCGTGACGATTACGCCGGCGAACGGCTGTACAGTTACTCGTAACATTCAATTCTACAACGGTTCCAACCCGCTGGCCAGCTTCACGACAACGTCTTCCACAACCGGACTTTGTGCGCCGGCTCCGGTGCAGTTCCGGATTGGCAACTGGTTTACGAATTCTCCCGGCACCCGTTATGAAATTGATTTTGGTGATGGCACACCGCGTGTCTCGTTGCCGCACCCATTGAATGCGACGAATACAGACTACCTGCTTTCGCATACTTACGCAATATCAAGCTGTCCGACAGCAGATTTTACCGCCACGTTGCGGGCAATCAATGGCTGTTTTACAACGACTTATACCCTTAACCAGATTATCATCCGCCGCAAGCCGCAGGCGAACTTCACTTTTACGCCGGCCCCCGCCTGTATCACCACACCGGTTTGTTTTTCTAACACAACGATTGCGGGTTATACCGGTAACAACTGTAATACGACTACGAATTATGCGTGGGACCTGGGCGATGGCACTACCTATACCGGTCAAACCCCTCCCTGTCATACTTACGCCACTGCCGGTACTTACAACGTTACATTAGTAGCAGGTAACACAGGTTGCGGCGATGACCAGATTACAAGACAGGTCGTCGTGCAACCGCAAACACCACCGCCTACAACCGCACCAGTGGACTATTGCCGGGGCGCGTTGGCAGTACCGCTTACCGCTAATGGCACCAACCTGCGATGGTACACAACGCAGACCGGCGGTACAGGCAGCACCACCGCACCCACACCGGGTACGGCTACGGCTGGTACGGTTACCTATTATGTTACGCAAACCTTGCCCAACCAATGTGAAAGCGTGCGCGTACCGCTGGTGGTAACAGTAAACCCACCACCTGGAGCACCCGGCGTTACCACCCCCGTGATGCTCTGCCTGAACCAAACCGCTACGCCGTTAACAGCAACAGGTGCAGTTTTAACATGGTACTCCGGGCCGACAGTCGGCGGAGGTTCCAATACCGCGCCTACGCCCTCTACAGCGGCCGTCGGCAGTACGATCTATTACGTGAGCCAGACCGTGAATGGTTGTGAAGGCCCGCGGGCAGCGATCACGGTAACGGTGAGTCCTTTGCCCGTGGCGCCGGTAGTGACCACGCCTTTACAATATTGCCAGTTCGCAGCGGCGCCGCCATTAACTGCGCCGGGCTCCGGGTTGTTATGGTACACCGGATCATCCGGCGGTGCAGGCTCGCCAACGGCGCCAACACCCGCTACGGCAATGCCGGGAACAACAACTTACTATGTGAGCCAGGCGACCGGTTGCGGCGAAAGTCCGCGTGCGGCGATTGATGTGATCGTGACGGCTGCACCATCCGCCAACGTGAGTTACACGCCGAACCTGCTGTGTAATATGCCTTCCACACCAACAGATCCGAATCCGCCCGTACCGGTCACCTTCACTGGTACCACGGGAGGAACGTTCAGTATCGCGCCATCCGGGTTATCGATGGATGCCACGGGCACGCTTGATCCGGTGGGCGCTACCGCGGGGACGTATACGATCACCTATCGCATACCTGCCGCCGGCGGTTGCCCGGTATACACGGCTACCGCGAATGTAACGGTGAGCAGCAGGCCCACGGCGACGATCAGTTATCCCGGATTATGTACAGCGGGCGGACCGGCGGCAGTAACGCGCACAGGCTCCGCCGGTGGCGTTTATACCTCAACAACCGGGCTGGTGATCGATGCGGCAACGGGTACGATTACCCCGGCGGGCAGTACGCCCGGCACTTATACTGTGACGTATACGATTGCGGCAGCCGCGCCTTGTCCGGGTTTTGTGACCACGGCGCAGGTAACGGTTACCGCCGCACCTGCCGCCACGATCGTGTATACGCCGGCGTCACTATGTAATGTGGCCACTTCCAATCCGCCGGTGCCGGTAACAAGAACGGGTACCCCTGGCGGTAGTTATGCCATTTCGCCCGCTACCGGTTTAAGTATCGACGCGGTTACCGGGGAGCTTAATCCTGCCGGCGCCACAGCGGGTACCTATACCATCAGTTATACTGCGCCCGGCACAGGCGCCTGCGCGAACTACGTGGCAACGACTACGGTTACGGTGAACAGTACGCCCGCGGCAACGATCAGTTATCCGGGACTTTGCTCCAACAGTCCGGTGACAGCGGTTTCCCTGTCCGGCACCACCGGTGGTACGTTCAGTTCCACACCCGGTTTGTCTATCAATGCAACAACCGGTGCTATTACCGCCGCCACCAGCACGCCCGGCACTTACACGGTGACCTATGATATCCCGGTATCGGCGCCCTGCCCCGGTTTTACCACCACCGCATCCGTGACGATCACGGCTGCGCCAACGGCGACGATCAGTTACACGCCCGCTATACTTTGTAATGTGGCCACTGCCAATCCGCCGGTAGCGGTTGTGCAAACAGGCACAGCTGGCGGCACGTATACCGCAACACCGGCGGGATTGCCCATCAACCCAACAACCGGAGAAATAACACCCGCTGGCGCTACGCCAGGCGTATATACCATCCGTTACACTGCTCCGGGAACCGGCGCCTGTGCGGACTACATCGCTACCACAACGGTTACGGTAACGGCCGCGCCAGCAGCAACGATCAACTACCCGGCACTTTGTTCCAACAGCCCGGTAACGCAGGTTACCCTGACTGGTACAACGGGCGGTACTTTCAGCGCTGCGCCGGGTTTGTCTATTAACGCAACGACCGGAGCGATTACTGCCACAACCAGTGCCCCCGGTACTTACACGGTGACATACGATATCCCGGTTTCCGCACCCTGTCCCGGTTTCACAACAACAGCCCCCGTAACGATCACGGCTGCGCCAACGGCTGCGATCAGTTACACGCCAGCGATACTTTGTAACGTGGCCAATACCCCGGCAACGCCGAATCTGCCGGTAGCGGTTGCGCAAACAGGCACACCTGGCGGTACGTATACCGTAACACCGGCAGGATTACCCATCAACCCAACAACTGGAGAAATAACACCCGCAGGAGCCGTGCCGGGCGTGTATACCATTAGTTACACCGCTCCGGGTACAGGCGCCTGCGCCAATTATATTGCTACCACCACGGTCACCATTACCAGTGCACCGGTGGCAACGATCGCTTACCCGGGTTCGCCATATTGCCAGTCTCTGACAGCGCTGCAGCCTGTAACCCGCACGGGTAACAGCGGGGGCGTTTATACGGCACCTGCAGGCTTGTCGATCAACGCTGCTACGGGCGCCATTAATGCGGCGGCCAGTACGCCGGGCACTTATACCGTTACTTATGCGATCGCGCCCAATGCACCCTGTCCCGGCTTTACAGCCACGGCAACTTTACAGATCGTGGAAAGCCCGGTGATCAGTTTCCCGCTGCCGAACCAGGCTATCTGTTCCGGCGGCAGTGCGGTGTATGTACCTACATCCACCGTTGCAGGTACGACGTACAGCTGGACACTGGTGTCTGCCTTGCCGCCGGGCGTGAACGGTTCGCTGTCCGGCAACACCGGCGGCGCTTTGCCTTCGATTACTTTATCGTTTACGAATACAGGTACCACGAACCAGACGATCACCGTGCGGGTAACGCCTGTGAACCCGTCGCCGGTTGCCTGTGGCGGTGCACCCGTTGATATTACTTTACTGGTAAGGCCTGTAGTGCCGGCGCCGGTCACCACCACCGCCAATTTCTGTATGGACGTGCCGCCGCAAACGCTGAGCGTTACGCCTATACCTGGCACGACTATACGCTGGTACAGCCAGGCCATGGTACTGCTACCCGGCGCACCGACGGTGAATACCGCGGTTTCCGGTACGTACGCATATTATATAAGTCATTATACGGCGGATGGCTGCGAAAGCGCCAGAACGCCGATACAGGCCATCGTGCATCCTACCATGCGTATCGTAGGGTCCACGTTCGCGCATCCTTCGGCTTGTGGCGTGCCTTCCGGAAATATAACACTGGAAGTGGTTGACCTGGGCAACAACGTTGTGCCAAACTTCCCGGTAACCGTGCATTACAACAGGTTCGCGGTGCCGGTAGTGTTTACGGGTACTACAAATGCCAGCGGACGGATCATCATTCCTTTAACCGCCGGTACTTACTCCAACTTCAGGGTAGAGACCAGCGGCGGTTGTATATCCCAGGTGCTGCCTGATGTTTTTACATTGCGGGATCCGACGCCGCCGGCCGCGCCGGTAGCGGGTTATAATCCGCCGGTGTGCAGTGGTACGCCATTGCGTTTAACCGCACTTTCTGCTGCCAGTCAGACAGCGGGCGATGTTACGTACGTATGGGCCGGACCGGCTTTCGGACCCGTAGCGGATACGGTGCGTAATTCGGTTGTAACGATCCCGCAAGCGGCGGTGTCGCATGCCGGTACGTATGTCGTGTATGCGATCCAGAATAATTGTATATCGCTGCCGGCGAGCTTCCGCGTGGAGGTGAACCAGGCGCCGTCGAGGCCGCAGATTGTTACGCGCTCGCCGCTGTGTGTGGGCGATGCACTATCCTTACAGGCATTCAGCGCCATTCCCGGAAATGCCGGCCTGACTTATGAATGGAGAGGACCTGCAGCCGGATTCCCGGTGCAGTCGGCCAACGCCGTAATCAACCGTGTGACCTTGCAGGATGCCGGTATTTATACGATTACTGTTACTTCTCCGCAAACGGGTTGTTCCGTCTCGACAGATACCACGATACGCATCGGTGATTATCCCGTGGTGAAATTCGCGCAGGATACCCTGATACTGCCAACCGGAACGTTGTTGCCGCTGGAGCCGCAGATCATGAACAGCAGTGCGCCCGGCGTGTTGCCTATCGCCAGTTATAAATGGACGCCTGCACAGGACCTTACTTGTAATGACGCAGTATGCTCCGCACCAGTGGCGCATATCAAAAATGATATCTGTTACAATGTACTCGTGACGAATGTTTTCGGCTGCAGTGCGAGCGATGATATTTGTGTACGGGTATTCTGTAAAAACTCGCAGGTATTTATCCCTAACGCTTTCGCGCCGAACGGTAATGTGCCGGAAAATCGCATTTTAATGGTACGCGCCTCCGGGATCAGTGCGATCAAGTCGTTCCGCGTATTTAACCGCTGGGGACAACTCATGTACGAACGCAACAACTTTGCGCCGAATAGCCCGCAATTTGGTTGGGATGGCATGGTGAAAGGGCGCAAAGCCGATGTTGGCGTGTATGTGTATACGGTAGAAGTGGTCTGCGAAAACGGGGTGCCTTATTCGTACAAGGGGAATGTTACGTTGTTCTAAAAAATATTATATGCGATACTTACTCGTATTATGCACCTGCTGCCTGTCCGCGCAACTCGCCATAGCGCAGGATGTCGGCTTCTCACAGTTCTACGACCAGCCGCTATTGCGTAATCCCGCATTGGCCGGTGTGTTCGAGGGCGACCTGCGCTTCACCGCCTCTTACCGCAACCAGTGGCAAAGTGTGACTGTGCCGTACCGTACCTTCGCCCTCAGTTCGGAGGTAAAGCTGCCCGCCAATATCAAGGCCGACGATAACTTCACGATCGGGCTGCAGGTGATGCGCGATATGGCCGGGACTTCCGAATTCAGCACCACGCAGATCATGCCCGCGCTGAACTACAGTTTACCGTTAAGTTCGGAGAAGAATTCTTATTTGTCGCTCGCCTTTATGGGGGCCTGATGCAACAACGTTTCGATCCCACGAAGCTGCAGTTCAACGACCAGTTCGTCGCCGGCAGCAACGGCAGTTTCAGCATCGCCCCGTCGTCGCAACAGGTGTTCAATAATACCAGCGTGAATTACTTTGACCTGTCTACAGGGCTTAGTTACAACGGTGCGATCAAAGAAGGTACCGACTACTTCGTAGGAGCAGCGCTCTTTCATATCCGCAGGCCGCAGGTGGGGTTTTTCGATGGACAGGTAATCACGTTAAACCGGAAGTTTGCGTTCAACGCAGGTTTATCTACTCCTTTAAGTGAATACGACCGTTTTGTTTTTTACGGTGATTACTTTCAGCAGTTAGGTGAGAAGTTTAACCCGATCGGCATACATGCCATTCAAGCCGGCGCGATGTTCAGCCGCGACTTTTTCGCAGACGGATCGCAGGTGCTAACGGGCGGACTATTGTACCGGATGAACGACGCCATTATGCCCGTTATCCAGTTCGAGCTGGGGCAGTTTACCATGGGAGTGAGCTACGACATCAACATTAACAAACTGTCTGTAGCCTCGCAATACCGCGGCGGGCTGGAGTTTACGTTGTCTTATCGCGGGTTCCTGAATTTGCGGCAGAGTGACAGGAGGCAAGTGTTTTGTCCACGGTTCAGGAAGTAACGGGTGTCCGGGAACGTTTGCGCACTTTTACATAAAATCCACCCGTTTTATTGTTAAATATGCAGACTATGCGCAAGTCCATATTATTCCTTTTCTCTTTTATGTTGATGTTGGCCGCACAGGCGCAGCAAACCAGCACCGATACGGCCTGGAAGCAAAAGCTGCGGCTCAGCGGACAAACGAATATTCCGCCCTATCCCGCATCGCTAACGGTGGCGCAGGATGGCAGCGGTGATTATGTAACTATACAGGAAGCGGTGAATGCCGTGCGGGACTTGTCGCAGGTACAGGTGGTGATCCATATCAGGCCGGGCGTTTACAAGGAAAAACTCATCATTCCAACCTGGAAGAAAAAAGTGAAATTGTTGGGGAGAAGGATGCACAGACCATCATCACCAACGCGGACTATTCGGGGAAGGAAAACCCGGGCGGGCGTGATGCGCTGGGACGCATGAAGTTCAGTACCTACACTTCCTACACGGTATTGGTACAGGGAGATGATTTCGTAGCGGAGAACCTGACGATCGAGAACACGGCGGGCAGGGTAGGGCAGGCGGTAGCGCTGCATGTGGAAGGCGACCGGGCGATTATCCGCAACTGCAGGCTGCTTGGCAACCAGGATACGGTATATACGGCAACCGGTGGCAGCCGGCAGTACTATGTGGATTGCTTCATCGCGGGTACTACAGACTTTATTTTTGGGGAAGCTACCTGCGTGTTTAACCGCTGCATCATTAAAAGCCTTGCCAACTCTTATATCACTGCTGCCGCTACCAATCCCGCGCAGGCCTATGGTTACGTGTTCCTGGATTGCAAACTGGTGTCCGACAGCGCAACCAGCGTTTATCTTGGTCGTCCCTGGCGGCCGTATGCCAAAACGGTGTTTATCCGCACAGAGATGGGCAAACATATTTTGCCCGTAGGATGGCATAACTGGGGCAATGCGGAAAATGAAAAGACGGTGTTGTACGCCGAAGGAGGGAGTACGGGCGCCGGCGCCGCCAATGCGGCACGGGCAAAGTGGTCAAAAGTTTTGTCGGAAAAGGAGCAGCGGCGTTATCATCTGAAGCAGGTTTTTAGCGGGTGGGAACCGGCTCCTTAAGATTTGTTAAAATTGAATGATGGCCGGACGCGAGGCGTATTTATTGATACCTTCGATGCAGCAAAATCGTCTGCCTTGCAAAAACTTAATGAATACACTTATACGCATCAGCAGGAGTCGGTAAACGGCTTGATTCATGGCCTCGGCATCTTGTTTGGTTTGAGCGGTTTACCGGTATTAACGGGCATTGCGACCGCGCATCATAATACGCCAGGTATCATTGGCGCCGGCATCTATGGCTTTTGTTTCCTGATGCTTTTCACCTGTTCTACCGTGTTTCACCTGCTCCGCGACCCGGTCGTGAAGCGCACGTTCGAAATACTTGATC
This sequence comes from Chitinophaga sedimenti, assembly GCF_023156195.1. Classification (GTDB taxonomy): domain Bacteria; phylum Bacteroidota; class Bacteroidia; order Chitinophagales; family Chitinophagaceae; genus Chitinophaga; species Chitinophaga sedimenti. The sequence continues at coordinate 1,989,080 of NZ_JAKUKA010000001.1, read as the reverse complement.
ATATCAGTATATACTTTCTCATCGCGGGCACGTATACGCCGTTCCTGCTGGTTTATTTTAATAATGCTTTTGGTATTACGCTGTTGTCCATTTTATGGGGATTAGCACTGGTGGGCACCGTCGTCAAATCGTGGTTCACCGGGCGGTTCAACATCTTGTCGACGATCGTGTATTTGATCATGGGCTGGATCATGGTGGTGGGTGGCCGTCGTTTCATTGAATCGGTGCCCTTATCGGTGATGATCATGATCGCGGTTGGTGGGCTGTTGTATTCCATCGGCGTGTACTATTACCTCCGCGACCGCCGCAAATATGCGCATGCGGTATGGCATTCGTTCGTGCTGGCCGGCGCGATGTGTCATTACGTAGCAGTATTACTGGCGATGTAAAAGGGCGATAGCACTGCTATCACCCTTATCCATATAATTTATTCTCCCGGTTCAGCAAACATCGCCGCCATCTTTTGCGCAGCGCCTGATGCGTGTATCCATTCGGTTTGTTCCAACGTAAACGTAGTTACTTCCCCTGCGCGCTGGCGCATCTGCACTTCATAAGCGGCAATGGCCTCATGTACGGTGTTCATAGCCGGATTACCAAGACTGTCGGCCAGTTCCAGCGCATCGAGCATGGCCATGTTTACGCCTTCGCCTGCATATGGCGGCATGCGGTGGGCGGCGTCGCCGAGCATGGTGAGGTCGGGTTGCGCCGGCCAGCTTTGGTCGGCAGGATAGTGGAACATCGGGCGGGGAATAATATACATCTCATCGCTGGCAAACAATTCCTCCCACAGTGCCGGCCAGTCGCTGAAGCGCTCGCGGAACCAGTTCAAAACACTGTTCTTGTCATTAAAGTTGATACTGCAGGTCGTCAGCCAGTCTGCCGCTTCCTTTGTGCCCGTATAGAATGACAGGCTGCCTTCACCTTTGGCGCTGAGGATAATTGATTTTTCCCCGCCCATCGCGAAGATTTTGCCACCCTGCACCATCTCGTTCAGGATCGGCGCATTTTTACCGGCATGATAAATATTGCCTTCCACGATGGTGATGCCGGAGTAGATTGGTTTGATATCGCAGAGCAGTGGCCGTATTTTAGAATTAGCACCATCCGCGGCAATCACCAGGTCGGCATCCACGATGTTGCCGTTCCTGAAACGCAGGCGCCATTTACCGTCAGATTTTCCCATCGTCATAAACTGGCTGTCCCATTGAACGGTACCGGCTTCAGCGAATTAACCAGGATGTTGCGGAGTGGTCCCCGGTCTATTTCCGGGCGGAAATAAGGGCTGCTGATATCTTCCTCGCCCGGTTCGTCGTGGTCGCTGAACAGTACGGCGGCTGTTTCATCCGTCACCTTGATCTTATCCGCACCGGGGCGGTAATGTTTCAGGAATTCATCGATCAAACCGGCTGCCTTCAAGGCTTTAAGACCGGAATCTTCATGAAGATCAAGCGTAGCGCCCTGTTGCCGGGCATCGGGTGTTTCATCGCGCTCGTATACGGTAACGTTGAAGCCCCTTTGCTGGAGCAGGCGGGCGAGCGTTAGCCCACCGGGGCCGCCGCCGATAATAGCTGTGTGTGCAGGAATAGTGAGCATTGGTGCATGCAATTTATGAGTCGCCAAGCTACACTTTTTTAAAGCAGTCTTGGTTGGGGTTGCCCGCCGGCAGCGTAACCGTAAACGTGGTTCCCGCGCCAGGAGCGGATGTAACGGTAATATCCCCCTTATGTAAATAAATAATCCGGCTGGCGAGCGCGAGCCCCAGACCAAAGCCCTTCCGGTCGCTTTCGGGGTGAATCCGGTAAAATGGCCGGAAAATGTGTTGCAGCTCCTTGTCCTCGATCCCGATACCGTTGTCTTTCACCCTGACCAGGAAGCGCCCATCCTTCAGCCCCAGCGAAACCTCGGCATGATGATCGTCGGAGTAGCGGCAGGCGTTGGATACGATGTTTACGATAGCGGTAAACAGGAGCTCTTCGTTACCCAGCACCAACAACTGCTCATCGTCTTCCGGTAATTCATCAAAATGAAAGGTGACTTTGTTCTTCGGATCCCTGGCGCGTAAATCGCCGGGCAGCCGCATCAGTATCTCATCTATTCTTATTAAATCGATGTGCAAACCGCCGGGATCGCCGGAAGCGGTAGCGAACTGCAGTAAGGTCTGTACCAGGCCTCTCATGTAGCGCACATCTTTCAATACCTGTGTCATGGCCGCCTTGTAAGCCTCTTCCGTACGCGTGCGTTGCAGCGTGATTTCTAACTGGCTGGATATTATGGTGAGCGGTGTGGACAATTCGTGCGAAGCGTTCGAGACAAATCTTCTTTGCAGTTCGAAACTGTCTTTCAGGCGGTCGAGCAGCTCGTTGAGGGTAGTAGATAATAATTGCCATTCGTCTTTTGCCCGGCCCTCCGGGATGCGGCGGTCCAGGTTGCGGGCTGATATGTCTTTTACTTCCTTTGCTATTTCCCGTACCGGTTTCAGCAGACGGGCGGAAAATAGATAGCCGCCGGCAAAGGATAATAGCCCGCCGCCAATAACGCCCAAAAACAGGATGTAATTCAGTTTGCGAAGGTTTTGCAGTCCGTACTCGTCCTTACAAACACAGAGGACGAGCAGCCCATCGTTGGTATTGCAAAATGCCAATGCTTCGCGTTCGCCGCTGGTGAAATAGTCGTTTTCCCTGGAACGGGCAGCTGCGAGCAGCGCAGGCGTAATGGGAAAGCTGTCTTGCGGCAACTCGCTGTAAAAGTACACCAGCTCATTGTCCCGGTTGTATGCCTGTATGGTTTTCCGCTTCAGCACCGAGGTGGTGAGCGAGTCGACGTGCTGCATAAGGGTGCGGTCGAAGCGACCGTCATAGCTGAGCAGGTTAACCGTGGTAATGGCGCGGTGGCGTAGCCGGGTTTGCACATTTTCCCGCCTGAGTAACGACGCCACGCCGGCAATACTCAAACAAATGCTTCCCAGGATCAGTGTAAACAACAATGTAAAGCCAATAGTGATTTTCAGACGCACAGGTATCGCGCTCATCTTTTTTCCTCATATCTCTTTTAACACGTATCCAACACCCACCTGGGTGTGGATCATCTTTTCTAAAAGGGTTTATCAATCTTGTTGCGCACATAGTTAATGTACACATCGATGACATTTGTATTAGTGTCGAAATCTATATTCCATACGTTAATCGCAATCTCAGCCCTGGATACTACCCGGTTTTTATTGCGCATCAGGTATTCCAGCAGTTGCAGTTCTTTCGCCGTCAGGTTGATGCGGCGCCCGTTCCGTGTCACCTCGAGCGTATCGAGGTCCAGCAACAGATCGCCCGCCCGCAGTACGTTGCCGGCGGCAGCGCTGCGGCGGAGCAAAGCTTTAATTTTCATGAGCAATTCATAAAACTCATAGGGCTTCACAATGTAGTCGTCGGCGCCGGCATCGTAACCAGCTATTTTATCGGGAAGCGTGCCGAGCGCGGTGAGCAGGATTACCGGAATTTTTCATTTCCGGTGCGTACTCGTTTGCAGAACTCGTAACCATTCATGCCGGGCAGGTGCACGTCCAGCAAAAGCAGGTCGAAACTACCGGCGCCGTACAGCTCGTAACCCTGCTCCGCATTGGCGGCCACGGTAACGGTATAACCGTTTTCACGCAGGCCTGTAGCGAGCATTTCCGCAATCCGGGATTCATCTTCTACCAGTAAAATGTGCTTCTCTTTCAAATCGATGTAGTGCTGTTCCTTAAGCCGGCGCAAAGTTACGACATATGCATCCTTGGTGATAGCGCGACAGTAGTGTTTTAACATTTTCTAATCTAATTCTAATACGGCAGAGTAGCGGATTACCGGCGATCCGAGGTATCCTCCATTCGTCAGACTCTAATGGCATTCTAATCCAGGCTATTGTATACAGTCATTAGGTTTGTATATCAGCCTATGAAGCATACTTTTTAATAGTAAATCTTGAAAATACATTCGTCGATGGCCAGACCGGCGATAAAGCCGAATTGTACGACATGTTGGGCAAATCACCGCATATGCGCTCGTGTATGTGAGCGACCGTAATCTACATACGGTAGAGCATGTAATGTGGGAGCACCGGGTGCCTTCGCCCGATTATATCATTTGCGACGGTGGTGCTACAACCGTCGACGGCGTAAACCTGGCATCCATTCCTTTCCTGCGGACGCTGCCCCGGCTGGCGACCGGCGCCTGCAAAGGGCTCGCATTGCGGCGTTTGTTGTGTTACCTGGGTGCGGATGCTAACAAGGTAGTGGTGGCCGGGCATGGCCTCACCGATCTTACGTTATACCAGTATGGCTACCGCGGTGTTGTGGTGGCTGGCGGAGAGCCCGCACTACTGAAGGCGCTTGCCGGTGCTCCTGTTTTTGCGCCGCTGCTGCGGGCGCGGGGGAATCCTGGAGGCGTTGCGGCAGCTTGGCCATTGATGCAAACATGTTAACTTTCTGGAACAACGCGCTAATATCAGTAAGGTAAATGATGAGCTAACCGGTTATCTTCGTTAGCATCACCCTTATCAACCTTTATCTGATGCGATATTTCTACGCAATGCTATTGCTATGCTTGTCTGTACAGGCGTCTGCCCAAAAACAAGTATACATTCCAAAGATATTTTCCACCGATCCCGCGCTTAGTACCTGGTCTAACAGCCGCTCGGTACAGTCGGAAAACTTCGTTTGTTTCTGGGGACCGGTGGTCGGCGAACATCCCGAAAATTACAGCGATCCGAACCTGCGTTTCACACCGGCGCATGTACTGGATACGCTGGAGAAGATCTACGACAAGTTTATTCATGATATTCATTTTTGTAAGGATGATACAAGTACGAACCTTGGCAAGTACAAGATCATCATCGTGATGAACGAAACCTGGCCGGCTGGCGGCCCCACCGGATGGGCGTTTGGCGGCTCGTACGACGATGTGATCGGCGCCATGTGGGTACATCCGAATTCGGTACGTGACGGCGCAGTATTAAGTCATGAACTCACGCACTCCCTACAGGGACAAAACAACATTGACCGTAACCGCACCGGCGGTTTCCGCATAGAGCCCACGGGCTCGTTCTGGGAAACGCATGCTAACTTCATGCGTTTGCAGATGTACCCGCAATTTGTGAAGGAAGACATGCCCCGCTGGATGGCCACGCGCAGTTATCATTTTGCGTCTACCCGCCACCACTACTGCGCTTTTAACCTGCTGCTCACGATCCAGCAACAAGATAGCCTGGGCATGGTGAACCGCCTCTGGCACGAATCGCTGGCCAATGAACATGCGCTGATGACCTATCGCCGCCTGAAAGGCTGGACGCAAAACCAGTTCAATGATTTTATTTATGATTACGCCAAACGTGATGTGATCGGTGATTATACGGTGCTGGGCGCGGGCGATATTATCCGTGCCGAACGTAAACGACTGAAAAGTGCGGAGCCTCATTATCTCTGGCGGCAGTATACGTTACTGCAACGCGTCAACGATTCATCGAACCGCTATGTGTCGCCGGATTTCCAGGCACCGCAGGATTATGGCTATAATATTATTCCCTTACATCCCACCTGTGCCAACCGCATCGTGAAGGTGAAGTTTAAAGGCCATGCCGAAGCTGCTGGCGCCGGCTGGCGTTACGGTTTTGTGGCAGTAAAGGCAGATGGCGCAACCGCGCGCTACAGCGCTTCTTATTCCGCCCCGGAAGCCGAGGTGACGTTCGCAATGAATGCCGACGAAACCGATTTGTACCTGGTGGTTACGGGTGCTCCCGTTTCGCATACGACGTATGTATGGGAGCCGGGTTTTCATAAAATAAAGCGGTTTCCCTACGAAATCAACGTGCAGAATGCGGTGCCCGAGGGATATCAGCCCGGATTTCGCGATGAGTTCCGGGGTGCGGGCCATGTGCACGCCAATGGTGGTGGCTGGGTAAGCAGCAGTGCAACGGTGGCGGCGTCAGTGTTTGTCGGGCCTAAAGCGCTAGTGCGCGGTAATGCAAATCTTTCCGGGAACGTGCGGGTAGAAGGTAACGCCTGGGTGGAAAACGCCACGTTATCCGACAATGTGGTGGTGAGCGGAAATGCACAGGTGTTTGGCGGTACGATCAGCGGCAGCGCGCAGGTAACAGATAATGCTATACTTAGCTGGTGTGCTGTATCCGGTAATGTGATCGCGAAGGAGAACGCGCTGGAATGGGCAGTAACCCTCCGCGGCAACGTAGTGGTGGGGGCGATGCGGAAATCGGCAATTGCAGTACGGCAGGTGTTTATCTCCAAACGCCGCATTACAACAATGGCCGGAGCGAATGTGATGGCAAAGGCGTCAGCGATCCATCCAATATTGATATCAACCCGGATTATAGCCTGTTTACCAATGCCGCCATGGCGATGAGCGAAGCGCCGTTGTGCGTGCCGTCTTCCTTTGTGCAGAACCTGGCGCTCACGGCTACCGCGACCACCTCCTATGTGTCTCCCTGGGAGTCGCTGGCAGCTATCAATGACGGTTATACACCGTCCGGCTCTGGAGACCGCGGACATGGCGTCTACGGTAACTGGAACAATCCCAATTCGTTTCAATGGGTACAATATGAATGGCCACAAGCCTATCTGCTGAATAAAACGGAAGTATATTGGTTCGATGATAACGGTGGCGTACGCACGCCGGATACCGCTTACGCCGAATACTGGCACGATAGCGCGTGGGCGCCGATCGGTAATATCCCGGTACAGAAAGACGCTTTTAATACAGTGTTGCTTAACAGCATCCGTACCAATAAAGTGCGCCTGTCGATGAAGCATGGTGTGCAGTCTACCGGCATCATCGAATGGCGTGTATTCGGCGCAGCGGGACCATTGCCGGCGCCGGGTTACCAGTTGTTGTCGTTTGCGGGCAGCAGGGCAGATGGTGTCAATCAGCTGCAATGGGAAACGCTTTCGGAAGATTCGGTGCAGCGGTACGAGCTGGAATATGGCACGGACAGTATCCATTTCATCAAAGTGGCTACTGTCAACAAAAATATGGCGCACAGCTACCGGGTTACACACGCCAGTAACAGCGCCAATAGTTTTTACAGGTTGAAGCAGGTAGTGGCGGCTGTACCTTACAGCAAAGTGTTGAAGATCACAACGGCGGTAGAGAACCTCGCGATGCAGGCCGCGGTAGCTACTTCTTACGTGTCGCCATGGGAAAGCCTTTCGGCGGTGAACGATGGCTTTACACCTGTTAATTCCGGTGATAAGAGCCATGGGGCTTACGGCAACTGGTACAGCCCGGATTCGCTGCAATGGGTGCAGTATGAATGGACCGGTAACTGTGTATTGAATAAAGCCGAATTGTACTGGTTCGACGACGGCGGCGGCGTGCGCACACCTACCACCGCTTACCTGCAATATTGGGACGGACAATCATGGCAGTTCCTGCAGGATGTGCCGTTACGGAAGGATACGTTTAACGTGGTATTGCTGAACAATATCAATACAAGTAAGATTCGTGTATTGATGAAGAATAACCTGGAATCTACGGGCATCCCGGAATTCAGGGCATGGGGTTATTACGCGGTGCCTGCCGCGGCGCGCATTAGCGTACATTTTAAAGACGGTAATACAGCGAAAGTACAGGACAATACGCTGCGTAACCAGTTCCAGTTGCAAAACGAAACAACCGAGGCCATTCCTTATAAAGACATCAGCTTCCGTTACTGGCTGACTGCCGAGGCTTATGCGGCGATGACGAACCTGTATACGGATTATGCACAATTGGGTGCGTCGAAAGTGAAGATGCGTTATGTTGCATTGCCGGTGCCGCACGAACAGGCATGGGGATATGTAGAGTATTCATTTGACAGCACAGCCGGTTACCTGTCTTCCAATTCCGGCCCCATTCAAACCCGCGTGGCGAAAAGCGACTGGTCGGATTTCACGAAGACGAATGACTATTCCTATCTTAACACAAATGTATACACGAAAAATGAACGCGTCACGGTGTATCAGAATAATGTTCTGGTCGGCGGACAGGAGCCTGCACCGGCACCGGTTACGCAACAGTTGAAAGTCTGGACAAAAGTATCGGGCAGCAATGCCAATACGATTGCCCACTACCTGAAGCTCGACAATGAAGGCAACACCCCGCTTAACTACGCGGATCTTCGTATCCGGTACTGGTTTACAGCGGATGGTCTTAGTCCGTTACGCTACTATCTTGACTATGCGGCGATGGGTAGTAGTTGGGTGAAAGGCGTGTTCCGTCAGCCAAACGTGCTGCTGAACGGCGCCGATAACTACCTGAATTATCATTTACGCGTGGCGACAGCATTTACCCGGCTAGCAGCACAGGGAACCTGCAGCAGCGCATCGCTAAAACGGACTGGTCTAACTTTAACCAGGCCGATGACTGGTCGGCACTTCCGGGCATTGCATGGGCCGAAAATACACATGTGACCGTGTACCTGAAAGATCAACTGGTATATGGTGCAGCACCATCGGCAGTTACACCCGCTGGGCAGGCGGCGGTTGCCCGGGAAACCGGTAGCTGGAAGGCGAGCCTGTTGCAGAACCCGGTGAGCAGTAATGAAGCAGAGGTGCTGATCAGTGGGGCATCGGGCAAACCGATCGAGCTGACGCTATCGGACGCGAATGGCAAAGTGTGGAGTATCAGGAAGGTGGATAAGGCTTCCACGGCCGAGCGGCAGCGGTTTGTGCTGCCGGGCGCGCCGGGAGTGAGTTATCTGAAAGTGAATGTGGGAGGAGAGGTGCAGACGATCAAAATCTTACGTTTGCGATAAATGAAAATGGCCGCGTGACAAACGCGGCCATTTTTTATGATAAAGGTTTAAATCCATCGTCCGTACCTTCTTCCAGTATAATGTAAGCCCGCATCCAGCTTTCCTCGCTGGTCCTGCGCCATTTATGCCCGGTTCCCGTAGTATCTGTTGCGATCAGCACATCGCCGGGGCGGAGTGTAAAAGTACTGCCATCTGTTACCGTAAATTCCAGTACGCCGCGAAGGGTGAGTACGTATTGCCTTTTCGGCGCGGGGTGCCAGTCGAACGCCATGCGCTCCGGCGCGTCTTCGGCGATAAAAAGTACTCGGAAGATAAATGCTGCAATCTGTTAATCGTGCCTTCTTCGAACGCGCTGCCGCCATCTGCGGTGGTAAATAGTCTGTATGCTTTCATGGTCCGTACGAAGATAACAACTGTTTTTTGTCTAAAATAGCTTGCTAATATTTTTAGTATTTTGATAATTATTCCTATTTTTACTGCATGTTGTTGTTTGATGAAACGGCCTTGTTCGATGAGGGGAAACAGCGCTATACCGACTATGCGCTGCCGGATGCCGATTTACGGTTGTGGGAGCAGTTTTACAAAAGAGATGCGTCCGACCGCTACTTTAAAGAACTGTTAACCGGCACACCCCGGCAACAAAGGTCCCGCAAGATGTATGATAAGATTATTCCGGATCCCCGTTTAACTGCTTACTACGGCGGTGCAAACGGCTTGCCGTGGACAGCTTCGCTGCTCGATATCAAAGCGAAGGTAGAGGCCACTACCGGCATTGGATTTAACCGCGTATTGCTTAACTATTACCGCGATGGTAATGACTCCGTATCCTGGCATAGCGACACGATGCCGGCGGATGGTAAACATCATGCCATTGCTTCGGTAACGTTTGGTGAAACGCGGTTGTTTAAAGTGCGGCATAAAGACCGCAGGGAATTTCCGCAGCTCGATATTCCGCTCACGCACGGAAGCCTGTTGCTGATGGGGGCAACCATGCAGGATCATTACGAGCATCATGTGCCTAAAACCGCCCGTAAAATAGGCGCGCGCATCAACCTGACTTTCCGGGTTTCGGACCTGGCGAAACCCGTGTACAGTACGGCTGTATAAGCATTGTTTGTTTTTCTCCCGCGAAAGCCCGAACATTAGGGCATGAATGCCCAACACCAAGCTGCCTGGTATCAGCTCCGCAACATAGCCACCATCGATAGCCCTGCGCTCGTATTGTATTACGATCGTATTCATGCAAACATCCGCCTGGCAAAGCAACTTGCGGGTAATGTCGCGAACCTGCGTCCACATGTGAAAACCAATAAGATCGCCGAGGTTTGCCGCATGATGATGGATGAAGGCATCACGCAATTTAAATGTGCCACGATTGCCGAGGCAGAAATGCTGGGACTGTCGGGCGCCGTGGATGTGTTGCTCGCTTATCAGCCGGTAGGGCCTAAAGCGGAGCGTTTTGTTAGGTTGATGAAAGTGTATACGGGAACGGTATTCTCCTGCCTGGTGGATAATAAAACCACGGCGGCGGAGTTATCGGCCCTGGCGGTAGCGCATCGGGTGGAGATACGCCTTTGGATCGATCTCAATACCGGGATGGACCGGACGGGGATTCGTCCTGGTGAGGAAGCGCTGTCGTTGTGGGATTACGCAGCGTCGTTACCAGTCTTAAAATGATCGGCCTGCATGGGTATGACGGGCAGATCGGCGATACCGATACACAGGTGCGTCAGCATCGGAGTGACGAAGGTTTTGTGAAGGTAGACCGGATGGCGGAAGCGATCCGCGAACGTACAGGGCGCCGCCCGATGATGGTTATGGGAGGCTCGCCCACATTTCCCACACACCTGCATAGGGAAGGCGTGCAGTGTAGTCCGGGCACCTTCGTGTTTTGGGATCACAGCTACAAAACAACCTTGCCCGACCTGGGGTTCGACTACGCGGCGTTGGTGATCACCCGGGTGGTGTCGGTTATCGACGAAACAACGATTTGTGTTGATCTTGGGCATAAGTCCGTGGCGGCGGAAAATCCGTTCCCGCGCGTCTATTTCCTGAATGCGCCGGAAGCAACGCCGGTACGGCAGAGCGAGGAGCACCTGGTATTAAAAGTGGCAGATGCTTCGACTTTTAAGGTAGGAGATGTGTTGTACGGGGCGCCGGTGCACATCTGCCCGACCGTAGCGCTCTACGAACGGGCGCTGGTCGCCGATGGAGGTAAGCTGATAGACGAATGGAAGGTCGTGGCGCGCGACCGGAAGATCCATATTTAGCAATAACCGGGTTTTGGGGCAACCGTACCCATTTTAATTTTGTGGCAGATCAAAACAAGTAACAATGAAACCGCAACAGCAGCTGGATTATGACAGGATTGCACAGGCTATCGCGTTTTTCAGGAAGCATTATACCGATCAGCCCACGCTGGAAGATGCGGCGGCGCACGTACACCTGAGTCCTTTTCACTTCCAGCGAATGTTCCATGACTGGGCCGGGGTAACGCCGAAACAGTTTCTTCAATACCTCACGGTAGAACATGCGAAACGCATGCTCAGGGATACCGGCGCCAGGCTGTCGGATACGGCGTTTGAGACAGGCCTCTCCGGCACGGGGCGCCTGCACGACCTCTTCATTAAAGTAGAGGGCATGACACCAGGCGAATTTAAAAACGGCGGCGAGCTGCTGAACATCAATTACAGTTTTGCAGAGAGTCCGTTCGGCCTGTTGATCGTGGCTTCCACGCATAAGGGTGTTTGCCACATGGCGTTCGCGGATGCCGGGCGGGAACAGGCGTTCGTGGATTTACGGGCGGCCTTTCCCAATGCAACGTTCACGCAGGTAGTAGATCGATTACAACAACATGCCCTGTTTATCTTCGGGGAAGACTGGTCGGCCCTGGACGAAATCAAATTACATCTCAAAGGCACGCCCTTCCAGATAAAAGTATGGGAAACGCTGTTGCGGGTGCCGGCAGGTGGACTTACCACCTACGGCGATCTTGCCCGTAATGCCGGTTTCCAGGGCGCATCGAGGGCCGTGGGGACCGCCGTGGGAAATAACCCTGTCGCCTTCCTGATACCCTGTCACCGTGTGATTAAGTCTAATGGGGAGGTGGGACAATACCACTGGGGCGCCGACCGTAAAAATGCGCTGATCGGCTGGGAGGCCGCCCGCATGCAGCTACAACCCTAATGAATACACTGTTCACCGCAGCGGCATTCGCCCGGTACTATATTCTACCATGCAATAACATAACACACAATTCACGACCCATCCGCATATTTTTTGTACATTGCTATTATCGGAAACCATTTATGAGTAATCCATTTAAAAAGATAGCAGATACAGCAAAGGAAACCCAAAAGAAATGGGAAAGTACAAAAGAGGAGCCCGCGGTAACCACCATTACCTGTCCAAAATGCGGCTCGCCCAGGCCGGTTGGCACCAATATTGCCATTTGTGCCTACTGCGGCCATAAATTCATGGAAGTAAAAGTGGAAATAAAACACCGTCGCCCATAATTTAAACCAATAATGAAAGCCGAATTGATAACCCGCTGGGACAGTTTTCTCCGGAAAATAGAAGCCCGGTTCGACGAATCACTGCAACAGGGCGAACAGGCCGTGCTCGAAAGCCTCGACGATAATGACTACGATTATTTTGCATCGCTGCGCATGCTCTCCGCCGTACGCACCCAGCTGTATGAATCGTTGATCCGGAAGATCGACGACACCGGCAACAGCAGGTATACCCGCAAATGATGGCGCATGGCTCCTGGTGGGCCGATGAAGCCGGTAAAGGTTACCGCCTGGCCGACGGGTTGAACGACCGGATGGATCGCTGGTACTATATTGCAGAAGGCCGCCTGTCCGAAAAGTACTACCGCCACGCGATTGCACTCATTAACCGCAACTTCACCTGTACCCAGTGCAACGCACCGCTGGAAATACAAAAGGATTTCTTCCGCGCTCAATATGTCAGCTGCCGCTTTTGCAATGCAGTGAATACTTTTGAGCCGGATACAAAATATGCCATGATCGGCTGGAATGTGGTCGACAGTATGGCGGCACTCTACGCACTGGAGGAACATGACGCCATGCGGCGGGCCAATCGCGATGGAAAAACCGGCTACGACCATGCTGTACGCAGATATTACGAACGGTACTTTGATGAGCGCATCAAATTACTGCCCCATACTGCCGTTACCCGCGAGCAGGATATTGAACGAAAACTAAAGCAGTCAATTTAAAAACCATGGAAAAAATTAACGGAGTATCTTTTGAAGAGTATGCAGCTGCATGCGGAAACCTGGCCCAGGGAATGCCTGAAACCACTATACTGGAAATCCGGAACTTGAAAAACCAGTATGGGATGAAACCAACGAAAAGTGGGGCACCCGTCTCGGCGAACTGATGACCGAGGACATGAACTACGCCACCAAGTATGGCGAATTGTTCGCTAACCCGAAAGCCGGCCGCTTTGCCGGTAAAGCCACTGCTGCCAGCGGTGAAGAGCTGCTTCACCTGGCCCCCGATTATGAAACCTACCAGCAAATCTTCTGGCACCAGTCGGTAGCCGCCGGACATGGCGTTGATCCCATCTCCGTTCTCGAAGCGTATGGCATCAAAATCGGCCAGTGGGGCGCGTTGAACATGCACTACATGAATTACCAGAATGACCTGCTCGACCACACCAAACCCGATTACGCGGAGAAGTTTCAATATTTCTCAGCGTTGCAGGACAAATGGAGAAATCATTTTGAAGCCTATTACGCGGATCATAAAGCCAATCTTGCTGACGATATAAAATTCTAGTATGGGACTACTCGATGCGGCGAAAAACCAGTTCCGCGCGGTTGTTACCTGGCAGAACCCCGAAGAATGGGAGGTGTTCAGGAAATATACGGGCAGCGGAGATGAAGTGAAAAATGCGTCCAGCCTGGTGTTGCAGCCGGGACAGGGATGCATGTTTGCGTATGAAGGTAAAATAAAGGGTGTGTTTTCGGAGCCGGGGTTATATAGCCTCGATACGGACAACCACCCGTTTTTCACGAACCTCAAAAAGGTATTGAACTTTTTCGAGAGTGATCATAAAACAGGCCTGTGGTTTTACCGTGCGGCGGACATTGTAAATGTTCGCTGGGGCACACGGATCCCGATCACATACAATGATCCGGTGTATGGTTTCCCGGTGAACCTGCGGGCCTTCGGGAATTTTTCCATTAAGATCACGCAGCCGGAAGCCTTCTTCACGCGTATTGTAGCTGCAAAGGAGGCGTATTACGCGTATGAACTGCAGGAACTGTTATGCTCCCGCATCGGGCAACCCATCAGCCATTACCTGGCAAATGCCCGGTTTTCTTATGCGGAAGTAGACAGCAACCTGGAAAAGATTGCCGCGGACGCCAAAGAGCAAACGGAAAAAGAATTTGCATCTTTCGGTTTCCAGTTGCTTGATTTTCGAATCGAAGGCGCATCGTTCGATGAGGACACGAACAAACGTATCGCGGGTATTTCGGATGTGCAGGCAGATGCGAAGGCCGCAAAGCTGGCAGACGTTTCATTCGAAAAGCTGCAACAAATGATGGCTTTGCGCGATGCTGCCCGTAACAAGGGCGGACAGGCAGCGCAACTGATCACGGCGCTCAATGTGTCGCCGCTGGCACAACAGCCATCCGCGCCATCTGTAAAAGACCGCCTGAAAGCGTTGAAGGAACTGTTCGACGATGGCCTGCTCGATGAAGATGAATACAAGCAGAAGAAAGCCGATATCATGAAAGAACTTTAAGCCAGGAACTTCGGCAAATAAATCCGCTGCTCATTACAGATCTTGGCAAAAAAAAGCCGGGACGATGTGTTCCCGGCTTTCTCTTTACTATGAAGCGTCCGTTGCGTCGCACACTTCATCTTTTTATACCAATTTCATCTTCTCCGGATCCCAGCGAATAATTTTCTTGGAAAAATAACTGTCGTTACAAGCCAACGCCGGCGCCGCCGCACGGAAACCAAACGTGGCATCTTCTACTACCAGTTTGCCCGTCCGCACCGAATCAAAGAAATTCGTTAAGTGGTCCAGGTGATCGCTATAACCCGCCGGTGCTTTGAAGTCCACATCGGGTTTTTCTTTGACTTACGCTGCGCTTCCGTCCACTTGGCTTCGTGTTCGCGCTTCATTTCTTCCTGCATTTTCTTCGGGAAGGTAAATACAGAATCATATCCACCGAAGCCCGGTGCTTCCGGCATAATGCTGTGCGTGATGTGCAGGCTGCTGCCTTTCACTTCGATCACGCCCTCTGAACCTACGAGACGGATCACTTCCTGTCCGCCGGTACCGCTGATAAAATTTACCTGCAGTGTCATTTGGAACGCCGGGTGCTCGGGTGTGTCGCCATATTGCAGTACGCCGGCCATCACGTCCGGCATGTTACGCCCGTCTTTCCAGTAACTGAACTGGCCGGTGCTGTAAATCGTGTTAGGTCCTTTGGAGTTGGTTATGAAATGCGTACCGCTCAACAGGTGTACGAACAGGTCGCCCGCTACACCGGTACCAATTTCTTTATATGCCCGCCACCAGAAGAATTTCTTTGGATCGTACGGCATTTTGCCGGTAGCCGCGATAAAGCGGTCCCAGTCCACTGTGTCCGCACTGGCGTCTTTCGGGATCGTGTACTCCCAGGCGCCGATGGAGCTCTGGCGGTCGTACGCCGCATTTACCATGTTAAGTTTACCGATTTCGCCGGCGGCCAGCAGTTCCTTCGCTTTTGCCAGGCCGATGCTGCTCACACGCTGACTGCCCACCTGTAATATCTTGCCTGTTTTGCGTTGAGCGTCGATTACGGATTGTCCCTCGCTGATTTTGTACACCATCGGCTTCTCGATATACACGGCCTTACCCGCATTCAATGCATCGATGGTCATTCTTGCATGCCAGCAGTCCATGGTAGCGATAATTACCGCGTCAATGTCTTTACGGGCCAGCAGTTCGCGGTAATCGCGGGTGGTATAAAGATCATTGCCATACAGCTCGCGGGCATTTTCAAGACGGCCGGTATACAGGTCGCAAATGCCGGCCAGTTCTACGCCGGGTACTTTCAGCGCGGTGGCCAGGTCAAAGTGGCCCTGTACTCCGAAGCCGATCACTCCAACACGGATTTTATCTGCGTTGGATATTTTGCGTTCGTAAAATAAAGTCCGTTGTTCGGCTTTTTCGCGTGCGGCTAAAGTTGCCAGGGGAGCAAAGGCGGACAGCAGGCCTGTTGCACCAACTTGTTTGAGGAATTTTCTACGGTTGTCCTGGTTAGACATCATGTTGATTTTTTGACGTGGTATTTAATACTGTTTAAGAGTAGGCAGGGCGAGGGTTTCCCGGGTCTGGCCCGGAACAAGATACAGAACTTCCTTTTAAACTAAAATACCGCTGGTAAAGAAGTGCTTCTTTGCCAGCGGTATTATTTCAGGGTAGATAAGTTTATGCTTTGTTCAACCGTGCTTCGTCGAGGTCGAGGCTGTTTTCGATGAGCCGCAGCACCTCTTCGTCGTAGTTAGCTTCCCGTCGCAGTCGCGCCAGTTCGTCACGGCGCAGGGAAACGAGTTCCGTGGAGGATTTTACGGTTCAGGCCGCGCACGCTATTAAGCGCCTGCTTTTTGTCTTCTTCCTGGAAAGAAGATTCGGAAGCATTCACACTGCGCTCTATCTGTTCTTTGATGCGGCCGATCGTTTCGTATTGCTGCATTTCCACCGCATAGTTAGCGTTCAGGTACTGGATCGCGGTTTTACCCAGCTCCACGCGAATGGCCTCTATTTGCTCTTCTTCGGGGATGTATTCGTCTACCTCCTCCACTTTCAGCCATTTGATAAAGAACGGCAGCGTAAGGCCCTGGAATACGAGCGTAATCAATATCACCACGAACGTGATAAACAGGATGAGGTTACGGTGCGGGAAGGCAGTCATCTGGTCGTCGAGCGTTAACGGGATGGCCAGTGCGGAAGCCAGTGATACTACGCCACGCATGCCCGCCCAACCGATAATGAACGGCAGTTTTGCGCCGGGACTCTTTTCCGATGCACGGATGGCGGGGCTCAGCCAGCGTGGAATGAATGCCGACATGTACACGAGTATTATACGGATCACGATGACCAGCGCACTGATGATCAGCGCGTATTTGATCGCGTCCTGCATGGAGTAGTCTTCCAGTCCTTCCACGATCACCGGCAGTTCCAGACCGATGAGGATGAATACGAACCCGTTCAGCAGGAAGCCCACCGTTGTCCATACTTCCTGCGTTTGCAGGCGGGTATGGTAATTCAGGAAGTCGCTGGATCGGAAGGAGAGGAACAAACCGCCGCTCACCACCGCCAGTACACCCGACCAGTGAAAATGCTCCGCCACGATATACATCAGGTAAGGCGCGATCAGCGTAATCGGTGTAGTAATGCTGGATGCGCGTACCCAGTAGCGTAATACCCAATATAATAAGTGTGCAATGAGCAGTCCTACAAAAACACCCATTACGGCCAGTTCAAGGAAATCTACCGCCGCTTTCTGGAAAACAAAATTACCGGTGAGGATAGCAGCAATCGCAAAACGGAATACCGTCAATGAAGCTGCGTCGTTCACGAGACTTTCACCTTCCAGGATCGTCAGGCCACGTTTGGGTACATCCATGCCCTTCAATACAGAAGTAGCCGCTACCGCGTCAGGGGGCGATATGATGCCGCCCAGCAGAAAGCCCAGCGCCAGCGTGAAATCGGGGATGATTTTAACAGAGAAATAAGCAATAGCCAGTGAAGTCACCAATACCAGTCCGAACCCCAAACTCAGTACTGATCTGCGCCATTTCCATAACTGGTGCCAGGAGGAGTGCCATGCAGCCTCAAACAGCAGCGGCGGCAGAAAGATCAGGAACACGAGGTTAGGGTCTACGTTGAGCCGTGGCATACCAGGAATAAAACTGATCCCCAATCCACCTATTACTAAGAAAATGGGGTAAGAAATTTTCAATCTTTGGCTCAGCATAAATAGCATGGCCATGGCAAAAAAAAAGCGATAAAATCAGGAGGAGTTGCTGTTGTATCAATACCCGTCGTTTTTTTGGTGAACCGCAAAGATAGCGCATTCAGGGCAAAGAAGGAAGTGGAGACGGGCCATGAGTAAGCATCTTGGTGATATAAACCTTAAGAATTGCTTAAGAAAATGCATGGTTTTTGCTATAAAAGCGACAAAATCATCCGCATGAGAATATGGATTATACTGCCGGTCGTGCTGTGCATAGCCTGCAAGCAACCAACGGCCGGCGACGGACTGTTGTTACGTGACGTAACGCTGATCGACGGTACGGGTGGACCCGCCCGCGGGCATATGGATGTGCTCATCAAAGGCGATACGATTGCAGCCATAGGGCAGGGGCTCGATACCACGGGCCTGAAAGTGGTGCCGCTGAGCGGTAAAACGGTGATGCCCTCCCTGATCAGCGCCCACGTACACCTGGGCCTCGTGAAAGGCACAGCGGCCAAACCAGCGTACTACACCCGCGATAATATTATCTCCCAGCTGAAGAAGTATGGCGACTACGGTATCGGCAATGTACTCGTACTTGGCACCGATCGCCCGCTGCTGTTCCAAACGGGGCTGCGTGACTCTTCCGCCAAAGGGTGGCTGCCCGGCCCGCGCATTCACACTGCCGCATTGGGCTTTGGTGTTACCGGCGGAGCGCCGCCCGCCAGTTTTGCGGACCTGTTATTCCGCCTAATGATGCCGCACAGGTGCCGGCACAGATGGATACTCTTGCCGGCATGCGGCCGGATGCGGTAAAAATATGGGTAGATGATTTCGGTGGATCTGTCAACAAAATGGACAGTGCCGTATATAAAGCGATCATCACGGAAGCGCACCAACGCAAGTTGCGGGTATTTGCCCATCTCTACTACGCCGCCGATGCCGGCCGCCTTGTCGCAAATGGTCTCGATGTAATCGCCCACAGCATCCGCGATACCGTGATCAGTGATGCATTGGTGCAGCAGATCAAAGCAGCAGGCGTCATGTACATCCCCACGCTGTCGCTCGATGAATTTGCATTTATCTACGCCGAAGAACCTGCATGGATTAACGATCCGTTTTTTAAAGCATCGCTGGAGCCGGGGGTATATGAAATGATCACCAGTCCTGAATATCGTGAAAAACTGCGGCAGACGCCGGCTTACGCGAAGAATATCAAAGGATTTGAAATTGCGTTACAGAACGTAAAGCGCCTGGCTGATGCCGGCGTGATCATAGTACTCGGCACCGATTCCGGTGCTCAGCCCATACGGGCACAGGGTTTTAGTGAACACCGGAGCTGGAACTGCTCGTCCGTGCCGGTCTCACTCCCTTACAGGCGCTCACCGCCGGTACACAACATGCCGCAAAAGCTTTGCAGATATCCGATCGCTTTGGCAGCCTGGCTCCCGGTAAAACGGCCGACCTGCTGATCTTAAACGGCGATCCATCGAAAGACGTGAAGCAAACACGCAATATTTACGCGGTATATAAAGCAGGGGTGGAGGTAAGTAAAGGTCCGCTGCAGTAAACAAAAAAGCCGGGCGTCATACCCAGCTTTTTATTTTATTTTTCAGTGCGTCCAGCTTCAGCAACTGCAGGTAAGCGTTGATGTCGTGTAATGCGGAAACGGCATCCGTGGATAAAGTGAAAGTTTTTCGCATGCACGTTCATCAAACATCAGAGGTTCGTGTTCCGCTCCAGCTCCTCCGGGTAACGGTCGCCTTCTACAGCGATTCGTTCTGCTGCGGCATTGATATTAATGATCTCATCGGATGATAATTCAATATTCACCGCGCCGATGTTCTCTTCGAGCCTCGACAGTTTAGTGGTGCCGGGAATCGGTGCGATCCAGGATTTTTGTGCCAGGAGCCATGCCAGCGCTATCTGCGCCGGGGTAGCATGTTTTTCCGAGGCTACCTGGCGGATCAGCGCTACGAGCGCCTGGTTGGCTTCCATGGCTTCCGGTGTAAAGCGGGGCAGGGCCTTGCGGAAATCGTTGTCCGCAAACTGCGTGTCTTTACCAAGGCTGCCGGTGAGAAATCCTCTTCCTAAGGGACTGAAAGGCACCAGCCCGATGCCCAGTTCTTCCAGTGCAGGCAACAACGCTTCTTCCGGGCGGCGCCACCAGATGGAGTATTCACTTTGCACGGCCGTTACGGGCCAGGTGGCGTGGGCGCGGCGAATGGTGTGGGCGCCTGCTTCGGACAATCCCCAGTATTTGATCTTACCTTCCTGTACCAGCTCGCCGATCGTGCCGGCCACGTCTTCGATAGGTACCATGGTGTCTACCCGGTGCTGGTAATAAAGGTCGATGTAATCGGTGCGCAAGCGGCGCAGCGATCCTTCCACGGATGCGCGGATGGTTTCGGGGCGACTGTCCGTCGTTTGTTTACCGTCTTTATTGCCAATGCCGAATTTAGTTGCGATCACCACTTTGTCGCGGTGTGGGGCGAGGGCTTCGCCCAGCAGTTCTTCGTTGAGGTAGGGGCCATACACCTCTGCGGTGTCGAAGAAGGTAATACCGCGGTCAATGGCCGCGTGAAGAAGGGCGATCATGTCTTTTTTGTCGCCTGCGGGGCCATAGGCGTAACTCATGCCCATACAACCCAGTCCAATAGCAGATACTTCGAGCGAATTTCCTAGTTTCCTGTAAATCATTTGCGTCCTTTTTGCGGTTAAAATAACAGCCGCGACGGAATTTAGTTCGCGCGACGGTTGTAGGCTGCAAAGATCCCTCCATTTTTCAGGAGGCCGGCCATACTGGGTGGTCGACCGGTATATCAGAAGAATTTAGGACAGGCTACCAGCCCTTTTGCCTTTGCCGCTACCTGCGACAGCGAAAAAGCCACGGATATCTCGTGCGAGCCGTTGTTATAGCTTTGCAGGGCGCCTACGGCAAAATCATAGGCATAACCAATGCGGAGTTCGGGCAGGGGGAATATTTCAACGGCCGCTACGGCTGCGTTCTGGGATTTGATGTTTAACTGCAGGTTGGGCTTTTCGTATAACTTAACCCCGGAGCGATAGGAGCCACCCACCCAAATCTTATCCTGGAAAATAAGGAAGGCGTTGATATCCAGGCTACTCGGCCCTCCGGGATCATCCTTCACCAGGAAAGAAGGACGGAAGTAGATATTTTCATTCACGGGCAATACCATCCCGCCCGTCAGGTAGAAGTGCATTCTCGGCTGGGGAATGTTTACGAATTTCGCTTTGCTCATGCGGGAGGCCAGGATATTGCTTGCAGAGAGGCCCGCGAAAAAACGTTCGCTAGCATAATGAATACCTGCGCGCGCATCCGGTACAACGGAGGTTTGTTTACCGACAGGTGCGTGCGTTTCCGGTTCCAGTGTGTTCAGCAGGTTCCCGTCAATGCCAGCCTGCACCAGTCCTCCGCTCAATCCTAACGACAGGCGCGAAGTGCCTTCTTCATTCAGGCGGATGCGGTAAGCGTAGCTCGCATACACAGATTGTGTACTTTGTGCACCCAGTTTGTCGCCGGATACCTGCACGCCCATACCTACATTACCATCGTTGGTGACACCGTCCACCGCAACAGAAAAGCTGCGCGGAGCGCCTTCCATACCGGTCCATTGTGCGCGGTAGTAGCTATGGATGTTCAGCACTTCCTTATAACCTGCGTATGCCGGGTTAATGTAGATACCGTTAAACATATACTGGCTGTATTGCGCGTCCTGCTGCGCGAAGGTGGCGCGGGCAGCGAGAAGAAACAGTACGGTGAGTGCGAGAATCTTTTTCATATATAACGTTATCGTAGGATTATTGTTGAAGATTTCTGAGCAGGGTAGTGTAACCTTGCAGGCTTTCCCAGGTGGATGCGCCGGCTTTTCTGATACGTAAAATGTAGTAATAGGTGCCTTCGCTGAGTCCATCGCCGCGCCAGGTGTTCTGGTAGTTTTTTTGGCGGTATACTTCGTTGCCCCAGCGGTTAAACAGGATCAGTTCATTTTCCGCATATTGATGCAGGCCCCGTATTTCAAATTTCTCGTTGGTGCCGTCGCCATTTGGCGTAAATAGTTTCGGAATAGTAAGATCGCCGGCTACTACGGTTACGCGTACGGTGGCCACGTTGGTCAATATACCATTGGCATCCTGCACGCGGTAAGTGAATTGATCTTCGCCGCTGTACTCGTTATCGGGTGTGTATATCACGGTGCCGTCGCCGTTAGTGGTGATGCGGCCGTGTGCAGCGCCGGCGATGATGCGCACCGTTGCAGTGTTGAAACGTGACTGCCGGGCATCGTCGTTGTTGAGTACGGGTACTTTTACCGGCGTGGCCGCTCGTGTATGTGCTTCGTCGTTCACGGCCAGCGGTACGCCGATGATCGTAGTAACGGTAGGCTCGTTGTTGCCGGCGATCGTGCCCGATGTATCGGTTACAGTGATGCCGCCCGGTGTGGTGCCTGCTACCAGTGCGGTATTGGTCACTTGCCCACGCTCGCGGTCGCGCTGTGTAAGGCGATAAGTTGCGTTAGCCACTGCAGTGCCACCCGGTTCCAGGTTTGCAGTGAGGGTTTGACGCAGACCGAGCAGTTCGTCGGTCAGGGTAATATTGTTCAGCGGCGTGTTGCCGGTATTAGTGATCGTAAAAGAGTAAGTGATGATGCCGTTGCCGTCGTGCAGGCTGCCGGTCTTTACCAGGTTAATACTGCCCAAAGGCGCTACCGGTGCTGGTGTTACGGTGATGTTTACGGTAACCACCGCGCTGCCACCATAGCCATCGTTAAGCACAATGGTAAATCGATCTTCACCGGTATAATCTTTTCAGGAGTGTAAGTATAAGTGCCGTCGGTTTTAACGATCACGGAACCATGTGCCGGTTCGCTGTTTTTAGTAAACGTGAGGGTGTCGCCATCGGCATCAGCGCCGGTTACAAAGCCGCTAACCGGTTCATTTTCTTTCGTGACGCGCATGTCGCCTTGTCCAACAGGCGCTTCATTCACCGGGGTAACTTCAATGCGCAGGAGTCCCAATCCTGCAAAGCACCGCCCAATCCTGTGTTGCCATTGTCGTTAATGGCCACATGCAGGGTAATGGCCGCCCGCTGGCGTTTAGGAGATGTAAAGGTCAGGTGGCCCGCTGAAACATACTGGTTAATAGCAGGTAAACTGCCATTCAGGATCACACGTGTAGTCGTGCCGCTAATCATTACGCTTTCATCAGCGGTTGCAGCTAATGCACCGTGGTCAATCGTAAAGGTGGCAGTCATGTTGCCAGCCGCCGCATCTATGTCAGCAAAAGTAATATTATTGATAGCGGCGGGAGCTGCTTCAATAGCCGTTATGCGGGCAGGTACCCGGATAACGGGCGTGTCATTCACCGGCAGGATGCGAATATGCATGTAAGCTGACAGCGCTGCTTCATCAATACCATCTGTCGCCGTCCATGAAAATTGAGTTGTACCGTTCCAATCGGCAGCAGGCATAAATTGCAGTTGGTGCGTAGCGGTGATGCTGTCGCCAATCGCCACCGGTACGTTATTCAGTTGCAGCACGCCGTTTTCCGGCAAACTGTTTATCTTGATATGATGCATGGTATTGCCATCTGCATCATGGTAGGCATTCGTAAAGTCAGCCGTCTTAAATTGTAGAAGTTGGTCTTCCAGTCCCGTTACCGCCGTATCTACCAGTACCGGAAGGTGATTGATGCTGGCGGAAAGTGCGAAGGTGTAATCGGCGCGGTCTGTATCTGCATCATTATTCGATACCTGTATCTGTGCGGAGTATTCGCCACCCGCCAGTCCCGCGGGATCGAATGTAACCTTAAATGAAGTACTGTCACCGCTGCGCAACTCTGTAGCTGCGGGTTGTGCGGTAACGCTGAACCCCTGGCCGGTAACACCGATAACAGGTGCACCCGTCAACCTGAGAAAACCGGTACCGGTGTTGTGAAAAGAGAAAGTATGGGTAATGCTGCTATCCGCCGTTTTTCCGAAACTTGTACCGTCACTTACGCGGGTGGTAGTGCTGTTATCCGCGATATGAAGGGTATTGCCTGCAGCCATTGCCTGCGGCGCGGTCACTACGTCTATAATCGTTGCAGATGGCTTACTGGCGTCTGTTCCATCGTGAACAATGACGGTGATCAGTCTTTTCGAGGTGTCGGGCGACAAATTACCGTTCCGGTACCTCAGCAGTTTGAAGGCGGCTACATATGCGTCCTGCGGCGCCGTGCCCGACAGTAGTACCACGTTTGTGTTATTGCCTGAAATGCTGATGCCGGCCGGTAAATCACCCGCAATGCATAACCCTTCTGCTGCACGTCCGGTGTATTCGTTAACGTAATGGTCGCGCTGACCATGTTGTCACCGTCCGGATCGATCAGTTGCAGATCGTTGTCTACAATGCCAACACCGGCGGTGTCACCCGCATGAAACAGGTTGCGGTACTCGAATGCGCCACGTTCACCAAGGCTGGGAGCGGTGTTAATACCAGTGGTAACCGTCAGCAAATTATTGTCATAAAAGCACTCCTGGTGCAGCGGGTGCTGCGTACCCGTGGTGTTCAGCGAAAAAGGCTGACTGCCGGCTGTGGCGCCATTGTCATTCGCGATAATAGTAATCTCTTTATTAATACTCGCAAAACGGCTGAGGTCAATATCAAACGTAAACTCCTTACACTCACCCGCCCGGATGCCCGCCGGGAAAATGCCGCTATACATCAGTTTCGCAGTATCTGTTCGAGTAGGATCACCCGCGTAAAGGGAAACCGGCATACCGGCATTACTGTTGCCGGAACCGGGGTTGCATACCGTTACCAGCGCTTTTACGACGCGACTGCTGTCTATGCGGGTGAACTTAACGCCGGCCGGGTTAAAAGCGATATCGGGTTTGGAACCGTAGTATTCGGTAGAAAGCAAGAGCTGGTAGTCCGGGTTGGCCAGCGCGGTCTTTGTCGTAACTGTCAGCTGGCTTTTATCAGCCGACAGAGAGAAGGTGATATCGTAATTGTAAAGGCCTTTAAAACCCACTGTGTTCCGGTGACTGCGGGCGCTGCTGTTGTTCAGCGGCAGGCCGGTAAACGCGAAGTTATCGTCGCGGCGTTCGGTATTCATCAAACCAACCTGCTGGTAGAAGTAGCCGGTGGCGGTTTCGTTGGTGAGATCGATGTACGCATAGGCTTCCGGGAGTTTTCGTTACTCTCGCGGTCGGTGTTAACGGCGTTTCCTGTTTCTGTAAGGTAGATGGCGCTGGTGCCGGGAGGGATCGAAAACGTACGGCTGGCGCCGTTTGTGGAACTTTGCCCTTTCGGCACGCTCTTAATATCGGAGTTGATGAACTCGGCCGTCATACCCTGGCCGGTGCGTTTGTAAAATTCAACCACATAAGCATCATCGAAATCGCGTGCATATGCTGCGTCGCGTTTAATGATGAGGTTATTGCCGGAAACGTAAATTTTCGGATTGTAGATTCCTACAGCGCCGGGATTAGCCAGTTTAGCACTGATATCACCCGTAACCGCCCCGGAACCCGGAGGTCGCCAGTATAGTGAATGTCGAGCCCGTTGATTACGTAAGTGGAACGCCTGTTCGCGGAGCCGCCGTTAGCCAGGGTAATAAAGCCATGTGTCTGCGCTTTGTCGAGGTCCAGGGTGAAACGCAGGTTCGCATAACCTTCTTCGGTACCGTTAGGCGTGTTGAGATCGGCCGCGCTGGAATTAGTGCCTTTGCCCGAAATAAAGATGATGTTGGCGCCGGCCGGGATCGGCATCACGAGGTCGGTGTTAGCGGTGGCGGCGCCATGCAGCAGCCCTTTTACCTGCGGTTCCGGGAGATTCAGAGAGTTGGTGTAGGGAGATAAATATTGGACGTAATAAGAAGAATGAATGCCTGTAGCGCTCTGCTGTATGGTCAGTTCCCCGCCGCTGATCGTAAACTTCACGTTATTAAGGTCCGGCGTGGCATCGCCGATTTTGGCGGCCGCCGGTATATAATTGCCCACGGCCACATTCCGCCAGCCGTACACGTTCGTGCCGGAGCCATCGGTATTGGTGTTCTTCGCATAATTCACATAACCGGACGACATACCCGTTTCCACGTCGATGATCGCGTTCACGGTAATGAAATCCTCATCGCCCTGTGCATAGTCGCTTATGTTCGTAGTAAGGCCCGTTTCAGAGGAAATATAGACTGATACGGATTTCACACCGTCAGGAATCCTGAATACTGGTGCGGGCGTACCCGAAGCACTGTATTTCACTTCCATGCCGGTCACATCCGCGCGCTTACCGCCGGAGGGGCCGCAAGGGCTTACAGGCATTTGCGCGAGCGCCATTACGGGCAGTATCGCAAAGCAGGTGAGAAGTAGGTGTTTTATGGAAGTAAGGTTCATAGTCTATGGTAATTCGGCCAGGCAAAACGTTCCCTTTCCAGCATTGCTGCTGAATTTTTTGGCAGGTGAACGGATGTGTACGATTGAAATGTGCTTTCTCAGTAAACTCGGTGTATTCCTGGGTTTCCTTTACATGGTTCGCTTAACGCAGGATATGTTTTATGCTTAATTGTTTCAATGACGATGCAAAGTTACGACGAATCTATATCACATCATCAGCGCAAAAGATAACTTTTGTGTTACCGGAAAGTAGCGTCGTTACAGTAGTTTCAGCGGATCGTGAGGAGTGCTTAACTAAAAAAGAATGACGGTGGTCAGTGTTTTGAGTGACGAGATTTTTCTTTTGTTGTGGGGTATGGATCCTATATGCTCATTCGCTACGCCCCGCGCTGGTGGTGGTAGGGGATATAGGATGCATATAGGATCCATAGAGATTGTCATATGCCGGCAGGTGTGTTTCCTTATTTCAGCCTGATGTATTTTTCAATATTCAAGCGGTCAATGGCTGTACCCGCCACTTTTTCAGTGCCTTGCTGGATCAGTGTGTCACCTTTAATCGTTAGGGTGAAGTGGAAGCTGTTGCCTTCCCAACGCCGGTCATTGCAGTACTCGAGGTGTTCGGTGTAGTTGCTGTCTTGCAGCGTGTAAGTGCCCGCGCCCGACCCGTAGAACGCTGTGGCGCTGTCTTTACCGCCATTCAGATCGTGGCCTGTAAAAGAAAAGTGGGAGCCGTTAATGACCTTGATAAACGATTTGCCGGCCGTGTAGTCGGTAAACGTTGTATCGTTCTTTTCGATCACGGTGCCGGAAATCAGTTTCCAGGTGCCTTCGATAGCAGGCTTTTGTTGTTGCGGTGCGCAGGCTGCCAGTAACAGCAGGGCGGCGAAAAGGGGCTTTGTATGCATGTGGAATTTATTTTGCTTTTTTCTCAGGAACGCTCTTAAAGGTTCGTCATAAAATTTCATCGTTATCCGGCCACTGCCAGTAATATAAGCAATCCTATCCCGATGATGAGTGCCAGTTGTGGTGTGCCGGGCTTGTGCGCAGCGTAATAACCGCCGAATATCCACATCACCGAATAATGCGTCATGTACAGCGGGTAAGATATTTTACCGGAAAACACACAGATGTTGTGCAGCTTTTCATGCAGCCGCGCACCGGCACCCAGGCCTACCAGCAGGGGGAAGTATAATACTACGATGGCCCATTCCACCCAGTTGTTGTTTGGGAAGTAAGGCATCATCAATCCCGCCAGCAGTAACAGCGTTACACCTGCAAATCCAAGCCGGTTGCGAATGATCCATTGAAAGCGGTATACAATCATGCCCGCTGTAAAGGAATACGCGACGCGCGCACCGCCATGCCAGAAGGTGCCGCCACTCCAGCCGCCTACCAGGTTGCCGGCCGTTCCGGCGATGTAACCCAGTCCCCGGCAGCTATAACGGCGATGACCAGCAATACGCGCCGGTCTGTTTTCCAGAGGAACCAGCCGTAAAACAGGTTGGCCACATATTCCCAGAAAAGGCTCCAGGCCGGTGCATTAAAGCTGAACAGGTTGAAATAGCGTTCCGCCATACTTGGCCAGGGCGCCAGTAATACAGACATGGTGAAGAGCAACGTAATCTGCCAAAAGTCATAACCCGCAGGCACCGGTGTAAACGGATCGAACAAAAAGGCCAGCAGTCCCAATACGGAGCCAAATACCACCAGCGGATGCAGGCGTATCAACCTTAATTTTAAAAAGGAAGAAATCCAACTTTTTCCATGCGGCTATCATACGCATAGGCAATCACGAAACCCGAGAGGCAAAAGAAAAAGTCTACCGCCAGGAAGCCATGCCCGGCAAAGTTGGTCGCGGGATCAGTATACACGATTTCCATAAAATGGAAAATCACTACTACGATGGCGGCTACGCCACGCAGTCCGTCAAGGATTTCGTAATGCGGTCTGGTTCGTAAAAGGTCGGATGATGTAATGCTGTTGGTCGCTGCCTGTTCCATGACGTGATCACAATTAAAAGCCGCAATATAAGCGCTCCAAAACGGATCTGCAAGTGCTGCGGAATAAATGCATGGGCCAGGTTGTTGCGCCGGTTCCACGCCGTACAGGGCGTAATACCCGAAGGCGCCATATGGCACGGTTTTCCGGGTATAGTTAGAAACGTAAAGCCATGTCAGACAAAGATCCAATTAAAAAGAAAGAAGAAGATTCCGCCTTAAAACCCGATCCGGGCACCACGGGCGCACACCCAGAAGAACACATGGAAGGCCCCATTTCCTCTATCGTGAAAAACATCGCGGAAGCGGGAGATGAGGAGGATAAAGACGACCTTGAAGAGGAAGAGGACGAAAAGTAATAAACGACGGGATTGTTCTTCAAATATTTATTTTTCAGGCTGATTGTCGCTTAAGGTGACGCACATCAGCCTGAAAAACCCGTTATCGCTTCTCTTGCAGCCCCCGCCAATTCCCTCCGCAACAACCCCGCTGAACCCGGGAAAATGGGTAAATCTGCCGGCAATTCTTTTAGTTTTGTTAAAAGATTTTCCTACATTCGTCTTAACAGTGAACGTACCGTAAGGATTTTAAGTTTTAGCTTTGTTTAACAGTGAACGCTATGCAACTTCAACAGTGAAAGACGCTGAGTTGAAGCTGAACGTCTCAACCAGCGGAAAATGTACGCCTTAAACAAATTAAGCAACAGCAAGTTGCCAGGTAGTCTTTTATTCAACCGGTAAGTAAGTTTTAACAGTGAGCAAATTGCACTGCAATGTGTAATCGTCGTGTATTGAATAGCTGCATCATCCTCCATCTTGATCTGATGCCCCTTCGCGGGAAGGCGGTTTCCGTGCGGTTTTACCGTACACCGGAGACTTGTCCGCACCAACCACTGTATTTGTAAATCGAATTGGATCGGGCGCATATGGTCAATAAGTATTTTTACCGGGCACTGGCCCTGCGGGAGTTTTATTTTTCGGGGAAGTTATCCACTACTGACCTCAGTGACCGCATGGGCAAAAGCATCCCACACGTAATGAAGGTGATAGACGATCTGCTATCCGACGGCTCCATCGTGGAATCGGGCTATGCCCCGTCGAGCGGCGGCAGAAGACCCGTAACCTACGCTATCCGCCAGGATGCGATGTACGTGCTGTCTGTTGCCATGGACCAGGTATTTACCCGCATCGCGTTGCTGGATATGGGCAATCGTCCCGTGGCGCCGGTACGCGAGCTGGAATTGCCCCTGAGCAACAACCCGGAAGCTATCATACAACTGAAAGATACTATCAAAGAAGTAGTCGCTGAAGCTGGCATCCCACGCGAACGCATTGTGGGCGCGGGTATTGGGATGCCCGGCTTTGTCGATTTTGAGAACGGTATCAACTACTCCTTTACTTTCTCCGGGTCTAAAACGATTACCGAATACCTCACCGATGAATTGGGCATGCCCGTGTACATCGATAACGACTCCAGCCTGATTGCCCTGGCAGAACTGCATTTCGGCGCTGCGCGCGACAAGAAAAATGTAACGGTGATCAATATCGGGTGGGGCATCGGTCTCGGCATGATCCTGAACGGAGAACTGTTCCGCGGTCACGATGGGTTTGCGGGAGAGTTCAGTCATATCCCGGTATTCAACAATAATAAATTGTGCAGTTGCGGTAAAAGTGGTTGCCTCGAAACGGAAGCGTCGCTGTTAGTCGTGATAGAAAAAGCGATCAATGGTTTGCGCTCCGGTCGTTTATCCACGCTGGGCGCCGATTTTTCTACCGGTCATTCGCAGGCAGACTGGGAAGCGATCGTGAAAGCCGCGCACCGGGGCGATCGTTTTGTGGTAGAATTGCTGTCGCAAACGGCTTATGATATTGGAAAAGCCGTAGCTATTCTTATTCATTTAATGAATCCGCAATCGGTTGTGCTGAGTGGCCGCGGTACTACAGCAGGCAAGGTATGGGAAGCTCCCGTACAACAGGCGCTGAATGAACATACTATTCCGCGCCTCGCCGCCAATACGCAGCTGGCTATCTCCACGCTGGGATACCAGGCGGAATTAATAGGCGCTGTCGCACTCGTGATGGAAAACAGGGTAAAAGAATATAAGCTGAATCAAAAAAGGTACGCGCATTTACATGAAACGAGGAACATTACAATCTATGAAAACTATCAGATGGGCGTTATTGCTGCTGGCCGCACCAACGCTGCCGGCTTTTTCTCAGTCAACCTACCAGTTTACGAAGGGCCTTGCGGTATCCAGTCCGCAACGATATGGGAGAGAAGCAATTTATTCAGACCTGCTGGCCGCACAACTTTACAATAATAAACTGGCCAGGCCCGCCGATGGTGCTGTGTTTGCAGAAGGGCAATCCTGGCAGGCCGTCACGGCCGACAGTGCCAATCGTTTATTCCGCCGCGGTATGATGCGTGGCGGCAACTTCGGCAGGGGCGGATATTTTTATCTTACGTATGAATCATCCGAAGCCCGCACGGCATTGTTGAACATTAAAGGCAACAGTGGTGTGTATGTGAATGGAGAACCGCATGCTGGTGATCCGTATAGCTCCGGCTGGCTGTATATTCCCGTGCAGCTCAAAAAAGGCGTGAACGAGTTTTACGTGAGGGGCGTGTTCATTACCGCCAGCCTCAGTTTCCCGAATAAACCGGTGCTGCTGAATACGGAAGATCCAACGATGCCTTCTGTTGTTCCCGGCGCGGGTATGTTGCAGGGCGCCATCGTGGTGATCAACAGTTCCAATAAGTCTTTAAAAGGATTGCAGCTGCGGGCTGTTTTACAAGGCAAAACCGTGATGTCGGAAGTGCCTGTAATACCGCCGATGACTACACGTAAAGTGCCGTTTAATTTTGATGCCGGTGCGGTGACGAGCGAGGGGAAGTTATCCTGCACGGTGGCGCTGCTGGAGAAGGGCCGTGTGCTGGACGAAGCAGCAGCCCCTGTAGAAGCGGTGGGCAAAGGCGCGCAGTATGCCGCTACTTTTATTAGTCAGATAGATGGCAGTTTACAATATTACGCGGTAACGCCGCAGGCCGGTGGACCCAAGCCCGGTCAGTCGCTATTTTTATCGGTGCATGGCGCCGGTGTGGAAGCGATCGGACAGGCCAGGGCTTATCGCCCCAAAGAATGGGGTACGCTCGTAGCAGCTACGAACCGCCGCCCGCGTGGTTTTAACTGGGAAGACTGGGGCCGTCTGGACGCCCCTGGAAGTACTCGGTATTGCCCGCGAAAAATTCCAGCCCGATCCGCAACACGTGTACCTAACAGGGCACTCGATGGGTGGACATGGCACCTGGTTCCTCGGCGCCACCTATCCGGATAAGTGGGCGGCCATTGCTCCCAGCGCGGGTTATCCCACGTTGAAAGGATATGGTTCCGCGGATGGATTGATCCCGGACAGCAGCGAAGTGCCCATGGAGCAGATGTTGCTGCGTGCAGGCAACCAGAGTGATGTGCCTAAGCTCGTATCCAACTATAAGCCACTCGGCGTGTATGTATTTCATGGTGATGCCGACAGAACGGTATCCGTGAATTACGCCCGCCAGATGCGCGATTCGCTCGGTAAATTCCACCCGGATTTCAGCTATTACGAATATCCCGGCGGTGAACACTGGTTCGGTGATATCAGCGTCGACTGGAACCCGATCTTCGACTTCTTTAAATGGCATTTGCGCAAAGTAGATACTGCTGTGAATCAAATCGATTTTATGACGGCGAGCCCGGGTATTTCGGATGCTTACCGTTGGGCGTCTGTGCAACAGCAACTGCACCCCTTGCAGTATAGCCGTATCCGCCTGCAGCGCAACCTGGCAGCGGGCACCATTACAGGTACCACCGAAAACGTACGCCTGCTGCGCTTTGATCTTGGCGACTTTACACCCGGCACTACCGTGAAAGTTACGATCGATGGCGTGGAAAGCCAGCATACGGCAGGCAAAAGCCCGGTTTACCTGCTCGGTGGCAAAACAGTCACTGCTCCGGCGTTGACGGAGAAAGGGCCGCACCGTTACGGTACTTTAAAAGATGCGTTCAATCACCGCATGGTGTTTGTATACAGCACCGGCGGTTCGGCGGCAGAGAACGAATGGAGCTATAACAAAGCTCGTCATGATGCGGAAACCTGGTACTATCGCGGCAATGGTGCGGTGGATATCATTGCGGATAAAGAATATAACGCAGCGCAATATAAAGACCGCGGTGTGATTATTTATGGCAACAGCAGTACCAACAAGGCATGGAGCCGGTTTCTGTCAGGTTGCCCGATACAGGTGTCGCGCAACAAGGTAACGGCGGGCAGTAAAACCTGGACCGGCGGTGACCTGTGTGCAAGTTTCGTATGGCCGCTGAAAGGCTCTGATGTAGCATCTGTAGGTGTGATTACCGGCAGCGGCATAGAAGGCATGAAGGCCGCTTATGCAAACCAATACTTCGCAGGCGCCAGTGGTTTCGCTGATTTTATGGTGTATTCGGCGAAGATGCTGGAAACAGGCGCTGCCGGTGTAAAGCTGGCTGGTTTTTATGATCATGCCTGGCAGCTGAGCCCATCGGAAATGGTGGCAAACGACTGACATTCAACAATTCAGGCACGCTAATTGTGCCTTTGGCGGACATGATCCGTATATTTTTACTGGCGATCGGAGTGCTGTGCAGTCTTACTACGGCTGCACAGTTCTCCGATTCTGTGCATTATTACGCGAAGTATGCTTCCACCGGCTCGATCAACCAAACGAACGATGGCCGCGCTTACCTGTTAAATAACGTGGCGGCGTTTAAAGTGAGCAAAAAGAAAATCTCCCTGAATGCTGATGCGGCTTACGTATATGGCGCGCAAAATGGTGCGCAGACGAACAACGACGTGAGCGCAGGGCTCAACTTTAATATCTACCGTACTAATCGCCGCTTTTACTACTGGGGACTGGCCACTTACGACCGCAGCTATTCGCTGAAGGTCAACAACCGCGCGCAGGCCGGGTTAGGCGTTGCGTACGATATATTGCGTACGCCTACAGCGATGTTAAACGTGAGTGATGGGCCGCTCTTCGAATACAGTGACCTGATCCGCGACGATACCATTCCTGAAAAATACCAGACCGTGCGTAATTCGTTGCGGGTAATGTATAAATTCACGATCCACAACATCGTAGTGCTCGAAGGTTCGCAGTTCTGGCAGCAGTCGTTGCTGAAAGGGGACGACTATATTCTGAAGAGCGTGAACTCGGTGTCAGTGAAACTTCGCTCCTGGCTGGCCATTACAACGGCGTTGAATTATAACCGTATTAACCGCACAGGTAGAGAAAACCTGTTGGTCAACTATGGGATCACCCTGGAGAAATACTTTTAGCAACCATTAGCTGGTATTATTTTAGCCGTTGGTGTAATTTTTTTAACCTTCGGGAGCAGAACGGTTTACATTTGGCAGGTAAGGAAATCACACGTCGCTAATGAAGAAACAACTTTCACGTCTTGCATTATTGTCTTTACTCGCCACCACGTCGGTAAAGGCCCAGTACACAAAATATGTCAACACGTTTGTAGGCACTGCACCACTGACCGATCCCAAGATCCTTGGTTATGAATTACCCGACGGATGGCGCTCCTGGGCGGGACTGACCTTTCCCGGCAGTTCGTTGCCCAATGCCATGGTGCAATTGAGCCCGATGACCGAATACGGTTCCGGCGCCGGGTATGAATATGAAGATGACATCATTTACGGTTTTACCCATACGAATAAAGGACATTGGAACCTCTGTAACATCCCGTTGCTGCCGGTTTCCAATAAGGGAGAAAAGTTTGGTTCCCACTTTTCACATGAGCGCGAAAGTGCATCGCCCGGGTATTACCAGGTGTTCCTGGATGATTACCAGGTAGACGTTAAACTCACGTCTACCTTGCGTTGCGGGTACCATCAATATACTTACAAAAACAAAAACGACCGCCAGATCCTGTTCGACCTGGCCCGCGCCAACAACCGTGTATCCAACTGGCAGATTGAACAGGTGGGAACGAATGTGCTGCAAGGGTTTCAGCAGACAGGAGAGCGAATCTACTTTTATGCGGAGCTGAATACGCCCGTGAATAAACTGGACATCCACGAAGCGGGCCAGCGTAGCGGTTATGCACTGGCGGTGCTGCCGGAAGGCACTGGTACCGTGGAAGTAAAGATCGGTTTGTCTTTCGTCAGCGTTGCGAACGCAAAGGAAAACCTTGGCAAAGAGATCGGTAAAAAATCCTTCGCAGCGGTGCGTTCGGCAGCTAACCAGGAATGGGAGAAGCTGTTGTCGCGCATCCAGGTAACGGGCGGAACAGAGAAACAGAAAGGCATGTTTTATTCCTGCCTCTATCGCTCTTTCCTGTGGCCGGCTTTGCGCAGTGATGTAAACGGGGAATATACCGATGCCAAACGGCAGGTACAGAAAGCAGATTTCAATTATTATACAGAGCCTTCGTTATGGGATACTTACCGTAACAAAGACGTGCTGCTTGGCCTGGTATCGCCGCAGGTGGCGCTGGACGTCATTAAATCCATGAAAGATGTGGGGGATAAAACAGGTTTTATTCCTACCTTCTTCCATGGTGATCACGGCGCGTCGTCCATCGTGGGCGCATACCTGCGCGGCATCGATCAGTTTGATGTGAAAGCAACTTACCAGTTGTTACTGCGTAATGCAAACATCCCGGGTGCAAGACCGCATATCAAAGAATATATCGAAAAAGGATTTATATCCGATCCGGATGTAAAGAACCCGCATGTGGAAACCAAGGCGGCTGCAGGTGTTTCGAAAACGCTGGAGTATGCGTATGATGATTATTCACTGGCGCAGCTGGCTAAAAAATTAGGTGATACCGCGAACTACCGTATCCTGATGGCGCGTTCGCAGCATTATAAAAACATGTTTGATCCTTCCACCCGCTTTATGCGCGGACGCCTGGAAAACGGCGACTGGATCACGCCATTTAATCCGCAGTACCCTTATTACGAGTACATGTACCGGGAGGCGAACGCCTGGCAGGTATCGTTCTACGCCCCGCACGATCCTAAGGGACTGGTGGCGTTGTACGGTGGCGCTAAAGGTTTTGAGTCCAAGCTCGACTCCCTGTTCACAGTACCCTGGAACCCGAAACATATTGCCCGTAACGTAGAAACGATGATCGGTCAATATTGCCACGGTAACCAGCCCGATCACGAGGCGCCGTTCTCTTATTACTTCATCGATAAACCGGAGAAGTCGCAGCAAATCATCGATACGATCCTGAACACGCTTTACGGCATCGGTGATCCTGGTATCGCGCTGTGCGGTATGGATGATGCAGGGGAGATGTCTGCCTGGTACGTCTTGTGTGCAGCGGGTTTGTATACCTATTCTGCTACCGACCCGGAGTACCTGGTAACCGTACCCTTGTTCGATGAAGTGAAATGGAAAACCAACAGCGGCAAGCTGATCACCATCCGTAAACCCGGTAAGGGCCGTAATCTGACCGGTATCAAAGTGAACGGCGCGCCGTTGAAAGGATATTTCGTATCGCACGATTTATTTAAAAACGGCGGTACGATCGATATTTCGACGAAGTAAATTTAGTTATATAAAAGAAAGAGGGTCTGTAGTATGCAGGTCCTCTTTCTTTTTTGGGAGGGTAGTAGAGTGAATCGTCCTGAAAAAGTTGACGGTTAAAATATCATCCCAGTTGCTTTTTGCGGCTGGGATATTTTTTTGATGTACACTATCAGGCGTTCGATAGTTTAAAGATAGATGTGGTCTTTTGCTGTTGTATATAGCAATTGACTCATGCACCATTTTTACAGTATTGGAGCTGTTTACTCTTAGTTCATCAAGTAAAAACTCCTCCTTTATCGTTCTATTCATCCTTTCGGCGAGCGCATTCTCGTAAGGATCGCCGTTTTCGGTCATACTCATCTGTATATTATTGGCGAGGGCAATTCTAACGTACTCTTTACTACAATATTGTAATCCTCTGTCCGAATGATGCACCAGTGGATGCTTATAAATACGATTTCCAACCGCCATTTTTAACGCCGTGGCTATGGTGAGCGCCTCCATATTATCACTTATACTGTATCCAACGATCTTACGACTATAAGCATCTGTGATCATGTTCAGGTATAGATTTCCATCAAGTGTTTTCAAATAAGTAATATCTGTTACCCAAAGCTGCTCTGGCTTATTGATAGTCATTGATTTAGTAAGGTTTGGATACTTTCGCAGCCAATGCTTTGAGTTGGTCGTTTGAATATATCTCTTCCGAGGGCGGATCAATAAATGCTCTGCCTTCAAAAATTTAAACAGAACGTCTCGCCCAATTTTAATTGAATCCTTATGCAGCCATGGTTTAATTAAATTATACAGCTTACGTGTGCCCAATCTGGGCATACCAGCCCTGGTTTTCATCACCATCTCCCTAACCTGGCGTAGCTCCTGATATCTGTGAGCCCGATCAGTTTTGTGCTTGTAGTAGGCTTGTCGGCTGTATCCCAGCAGCTTACATACGCCATTTACCCCTAAGAGCGGGGCTTGGGCTTGCTGGACTGTTCGGGCATATACTTTTTTCGGATATCCGTTTTCAGCATATCGTTGGCTATATCAATAGCGGTATTAAGTACATGAACTTTTTCTTTCTCCCTGGCTAAAAGGGCTTCTAGTTCTTTAATACGTTGTTCAGGCGTCTTTTGTGTAGACATAGTTGGAAGTTCTTTCCAATCTAAGTTACTATGTTTTTTAAACCAATTTGCTATCGTACAATGTCCCTGAATCCCATACTTTCGATCAGCCTGGTCAAAATTGAGCTCTCCTCGTTCTATTTCACCAACTACCTGTAATTTAAAGGCTAAGCTATAACTCTTCTGCGTTCGCTTAAATCTAGTGAAATCATTGTTTCCCATAATAAGTTCGTTTTAAGTGTCAACTTATTTCAGGACGGAGCAGAGGCAAAGAAAGGGCCGGCCATCACGTGGCCAGCCCTTTGCGTATCGTGCAATGCGATCGTTTATTTTTCAGGCACCGGGACACCTTTTACGAAGTTAGTTCCGCTCAGGTATTTTGCTGCGGCTTCTTTTACAGAAGCAGGGGTTACTTGTTCAAGGCGGTCGTTGAACGTTAACACGCTCAGCGGATCGTCGCCATTGCGATATTTACCGGCGATATAACCCAGCCAGTAGTTGTTTTCGCGCAGGCTTACTTCCATGCTACGTTTGCTTTCCGCTTTAAATTTCTCTACATCTGTAGCCGTTGCGCCGTTCTTTTTCAACAGCGCTACTTCGTCCAGCGCAGCCGCCACCAGCTTGTCTACGTTAGCGGTAGCACAGTTAAAGGAGATGGTGAGCGAGTAGTAAGGAGTAGGCAGTTTGGAAGAAGAAACGCCTACGTTTGGCGTATACACACCGCTTTCTTTTTCGCGCAAACGCTCTAGTACTTTGAATTCCAGGATGTCGCTCAAGGCGGTGAGCTGCAGGTTGTTTTCTACAGAGTAATCGAAGGTACCGTGGAACACCAGTTGCACAGAGGCTTTGTCTTCAATACCTTTCTTTACTATCTTTTCCACTTTGCCGGACAGAGGACGAACGCCACGGTCTACGTACTGCTCGTTCCTGCCGGTGGCCGGTAATCCACCAAGGTAAGTGGCCAGCAGCGGTTTAATTTGTTCGATATCGAAGTTGCCAACCAGTACAAAGGTTTCGCCGCTTGCATCCGCAAAACGGTCTTTGTAGAAGGCCAGGGATTTGTCCAGCGATACTTTATCGATATCAGCCGCAGTCGGTGCTTTTTCACGCGCAGCGTACGAAGTGAATACTGCATTCATCGTGTCTTTATAAGCTGCTTCGGGACTAACGCCTTTGCTTTGCAGCATTACGCGGTAGTCGTCCATGTTCTTTTGAAAGAAGCGGCGTCTTTACGCGGGTTGGTCGAGTATGCGTACACCAGTTGCAGGGCTGTTTCGGGTCTTTCGGCGACGTGCTGCCGCTAAAGCCCTGGTGCAGTTCGCCGATGTAAGGAGAAATATTCGCCGTAGAACCCGCCAGCAGTTTGCCCAGCTGGGTATTGTCGAATTCGCCGATACCGTCGTCACCGATGCTGCCTGCATAGCCGATCGCCTCTACATCCTGGTCGTTTGCCAGGGAGGTACCGCCGGCAGCGAAGGAGTTGATGAGTATCTGGTCATTTTTGAAGGTAGTAGGTTTCAGCAATACGGTTACGCCATTGGATAATTTCAATTTCGTTACACCGATGCCGGCGATTTTTTCTTCGCTCACTACTTTACCGGCTACGGGTTGTTTTTCCAGCAGTGGTTTGTTTACGGTATTGTCTACATAAGCTGTTACGCCTTTACCGGAGTTTTTGATCACGTCCAGTACCTGCGCTTCTGTAGGCATTTTATCCTTGTCTTTTTCCGGCGCCTGTAGCAGGATCGCGATGTTTTCCTGTTTCAGCATTTTTTTAGCCGCTGCATTTACGTCTGCCAAAGTGATGGAAGACAGTAGCTTTTTATTCAGCTCATAACGGTAGTCGGCCGAAGCGATGGGGGAACCGTAGATGAAGTTTTTACGTAAGCCTGAACATAAGAGCTGGAAGGTGCTTTGTCCTTTTCGCGGTAAGACTTTTCATTACCTGCCTCCATGTTCTTTTTCATCACGTCCAGTTCGGAAGCGGTGAAGCCGAATTGCGCCATTCTTTCCACTTCTACCATCATGCCTTTCAGTGCAGTAAGGAGGTCTTCGGGGCCCTTAGAAACAGCGAGAATGCTGGTGGCATCTACGTCCGGGAACATACCACCCTGGTAAGGGCCGTAGCTGAACTGACCTTCCAGGAACGGTGCGGTGCCTTTTTGTTTCAGTTCGTTGATGCGAACCGCCAGCATATTGTTTACCATGTTGTTTATCATGCTTTCGCGGGCATCCGTCACTGTTTTGGTGATGTGGCCTTTATGGCGCATCATTACGTTGGCTACATGGTAAGGAAATTCCACGTCGGTTACCAGCTTGAACAGCGGCGTTTTATTTTCGGGCAGGCTGTAAGTCAGGGCCGGTTTAGGATTGGCCGGGTTCTTCAGTGGACCGAAGTTCTCTTTGATCATCTTTTCTACTGCTGCCGGATCGAAATCGCCTACCGCCATCACGGCCTGAGGTTCGGGCGATACCAGTCCCTGTAGAAATTGCGCATTTCTTCTTTTTTGAAGTGCTGGATCACGTCCAGCTGGCCGATGGGCAAACGGTCGGCATGGCGGGAGCCTTTCAGCAACACGGGCAGTACCTCTTTCTGCATGCGGGATTGCGCATTTTTACCACGGGCGCGTTCTTCTTCTACGATCACACCTCTTTCCGCGTCAATTTCAGCGTCTTCCATGCTTACATAACCGGCCCAGTTGGCAAGGATCTTAAACCCATTGTGGAACAGGGCCGCGCTGTCGGTAGGGATCGGGAGCTGGTAAACGGTCTGGTCGAAGCTGGTGTACGCGTTCAGGTCGGCGCCGAACTTTACACCGGCTTTCTGCAGGTAGTTGATCAGTTCATTTTTCGGGAAGTCTTTGGTGCCGTTGAAGGACATGTGCTCTGCAAAGTGCGCCAGACCTTGTTGTGCGTCGGTTTCCATGAGAGAACCCGCTTTAACCACCATGTACAGGACAGCGCGGTCTTTAGGCTCGGCGTTTTTGCGGATGTAGTAAGTGAGACCGTTAGACAGTTTACCAATTTTAACAGAAGGGTCTACGGGGATTACCTCACTGCCGGCAATGGGGGCCTTCTTCTGCTGTGCCCCGGCAATTGGCTGGAAGCTGGCGCCTGCGATGAGGGCCAGTACGAGAATTTTTTTACTCATAAGAGTAGAATGGTTTGTTTTTGATTTTGTAACCGATGTTTTCCCGCCTCGCGCACGAAACGGCCGCTAAATATAACATTAATCACATTAGCAGAAAAGGGGCAGGCGGATAAACGGCCGTATTCCGCGATCTGGAAGGATTTTTGACCGGGGAAGTGGCATGGAAGAACGATTTTGGTCAGGGACGAGCAACATAGTTCTGCCCGTACCCAATAAGCAGGCATTTCCGCCCGAATACCGCGATAAGTCGCGGCTCACCTATTATGCGTCGCTGTTTAACAGCCCGGAGGTGAACGCCTCGTTTTATAAATTGCCGCAGCCCGCCACGGTGAAGCGCTGGGCAGCATCTGTGCCCGATGATTTCCGCTTTACCTTCAAGCTGTGGAAGGAAATTACCCATGTAAAGGAGCTGGCTTACCAGCCAACGGATCTCGAAAAGTTTCTGTCGGTGGTGGATCCGGCAGGGCATAAGCTCGGTTGCATGCTGGTGCAGTTCCCCCGTCGGTAACGGTAGATGCATACGGGCAGCTGGAGGCGCTGTTGCAGGAGATAGGCGGGGGTATAAGGTAGCGCTGGAGTTCAGGCACCCATCCTGGTACATGGCGGAAACATACGAGTTGGCGGATGAATATGGATGCAGTGTCGTATTGCATGATATCCCGAAATCCCGCAACAGCACCGTGAACAAGGGGGCGAAGTTCGTATACCTGCGCTTCCATGGGCCGGTAGGGGATTACCGGGGCGGCTATACGAAGGAGCATTTGGCTGAACAGGCGGTACGGATTCGCGGGTGGATGGCGGAGGGGCGGGAGGTGTATGCCTATTTTAACAATACGATGGGGGATGCGGTGAAGGATCTTCAGAC
Source organism: Chitinophaga sedimenti (assembly GCF_023156195.1). Taxonomy (GTDB): domain Bacteria; phylum Bacteroidota; class Bacteroidia; order Chitinophagales; family Chitinophagaceae; genus Chitinophaga; species Chitinophaga sedimenti. The sequence goes on along the minus strand of NZ_JAKUKA010000001.1, from coordinate 1,948,224 downwards.
GTTGAACGCGTTGGTGCGTGCTAAGTAGTGGCCCGCACATTACAGGGCACGGGCCATTACCTCACATCCATTATCGCAGAAAATCCTTTATCAACGCAGCCACCAACGACGGCACCGGACTATCCTTCCGCTCCGCCATGATTTCACCCAGATAGTCTCCGTGACCAGCCGGTAAAATCGCCATTTGCGCCTTCGGCAGTGTGCGAAACAGCCGTACCGCATGTTCCGGCGATACTACGTCCTGGTCGCCCGTCATTACCAGCGTTGGGGCTGCAATGCCTTTAATCGCCTCGTCCGGTATGTCTTTGAACCCGATCATCCTGGCTTTATCACGCTCAAACATGGTTTGCAGGGCCTTCTTATCCGGATTGATGGCCAGGAAAGCGCCCTGTAACGGTTTGGGCATCATATCGAGCGTGGCGTGTACCATGCCGTCGAAAAAGCCGGGAGGCATGCCGTCGCGGCGGTAATTGGCAGAGGCGATCACCAGTTTGTTGACCAGTTGCGGGTGCCGGATGCCCACCTGCAGGCAGGTAGTGCCGCCGTTACTGAAGCCCGGAAATTCGCTTTGGAAATATGCAGTTGTTGCAGCAGGGCTGCCACATCATCCGCATCCTGCTCAAAACTCAGGGGGCGGTCTATATCCGCGGTATGCCCATGAGCCTGCATCTCAAGGGCAATGACCTTGTATTGCCGGGCCAGTTCCGGAATAATATGGCCGAAGCTGGTGCCGATCGTAGATCCGCCACCATGTACGAGCACCAGCGGATAGCCGTCGCCGTAGGTTTCGTAGTAAAGTTTCAGCCCGTTTACCTGGGCGTATTGTCCCTGCTGTGCTTGCATAAGAAAGGGTATTAGTAGTAGTTTTATCAAGATAAAGAATCCGCGGCGCATGTTTTCTATTTTTGTCCGCATAAAGATAATAATCGCCGGGTAGCGTTATGGGGGCCGATTCCGGCATTTTGCGGGTGATTTGCGCCGCTGGATAAGTATAAGGATATTTGGCTTGCACAGTTACCGGCGGGGGCATATTTTGCGAACGGAAACCATTTAACCCACATTACTATGCGCATCAACTACGGATTAACCTTGCTTATTGCAACGGCCACGATGGCCTCCTGTAAAAAAGAGGAACCTAAAAGGTACAATTGAGTACGTATTCGGCCTCATCCTTTGCAGGCGAACAATTTGCGATCGACATTACGGAGGCCGGTGACGGGCCGTTTTCTGCCGAAGTGGAAAACATCGGCATCGTACCATCGCTTACAGTCCAAAACAAAAAGGTCGTATTTACCACCCAGCAGATGGGGCACACCAACATTCATGTATACGCACCTGGCCGCAGCAAGGCAACTATAAAGGTGAATGCACGGATGTTCGAAGGTGTTTGGCGCCGTACTCCCGGCATGAGCGCGATACCGCCCGAAGTGTACGTGGAGTCTGCCGATGCTGATTTCTCCACCAGCCTGAAAGCAGAACTGATGACCGCTGCCCCGGAGCCCGTTGGCAAAGTGCAGCTTATAGAGTTTTCGGCGGGAATGGGCTTTTTCAGGGAAGTGCACGATAATTTGTCTTTCCGTACAGGTAGGTACACGTACGATAACCTGAAATTGACCATGAAGTATGACACCGACGGTCACGAAGACGTTTTCCAGCTGGAAAGGCCGATCAATGATAAAACCGGGTCCATGGCTTTTATACAAGACCTGACAGAAAAGTACAAAGCATTGCATCCGGATAAAAGTGTTACACGGGTACTGGTGATTAAGTTTATGCGGCTAATGACCTTCCCGGGATAACGGTATAAAAAGGGCTTCACCAACGCGAAGCCCTTTTCCTTTTCTTATTCTCCGGTATTTTTCATCATCGTATACAACGTGTAAGCATTCGCTGTTACCACGTTCGTATTCGCCGGCAGCGGGGTCAGTATTTCCGTTGCCCCGTTCAGTGAGTTGCCGGTTTGCACCTCCATGATCTTGTAGGTGCGCGGCTTTTGCTCCAGGAAGATGTAATAATGGTCCTGCGCTTTTACTACGGCATCGTCCGGCAGACTGTAACCCTGCTGGTTGGCCAGCACGATCTGTGCTGCTACAAAAGCCCCTGGCAGCAGCCCTTTTACGGGTTTGTCGAAATGGCAATGGACTTCCACGGCGCGACTTTCATTCAGGTCCGGCGTCACCAGTTCGATAGTAGCGGGGAGCGGGTCGCTATGACCCGTTACGGTACAAAGCACCTGCTGGCCCTTCTTCAGTGCCGCCGCGTCATTCTCAAACACCGTGAGGCTCACGTGCACTTTCGAAGGATCTACCATCTCGAACAGTTCGTCGGTAGGCGCTACGTATTTGCCCGGATTCACGTTTACCTTACTGATATACCCCGACATCGGCGCGTAGATATTCACCGTGCGGGTAATGTTGTTCTCGTTTAATTTCTCCGGTTGAAGTCCCAGCAGGCGCAGTTTTTCGGCCAGTGCGCGGTCGGTTACGCGCGCACTTTCGAAATCGGCTTTCGCTTGTTGAAACGTACGTTGGCTGTTCGATTGTGTTTTGCTCAGTTCCTGTTGACGATTGTAATCGGCCTCCGGTAAGTGAGTTTGCTTTTGTTCAGCAGGTAATCCTGTTGCAACTGTATAAAAGAGGCATCCTCCATGGTGGCCAGCAGTGCGCCCTTGCTCACCTGCATGCCCGGCACCAGGTTGTTGGTTTTAATATAACCGCCCAGGGGGAAGCTGATCGTTTGGCGGTTTTCGGTATGGGCTTCAATAGTACCGTTTACTTTTAATACGCGGTTTACGGACTTGGCATCCACCGGTCCGGTAGTGATTTCCGCGTTTTTAAATTGCGCATCGTTCAGGCTGATAATATCAGCTGCTACCACGGCCTGTGTACTGTCTGCCGCCCCGGGCGAGGTTTTGCTGCCGCAGGCGCTGAACACGATTAAAGTTAAAGCCGCTTTTATAATTCTTGTGTACATGATCTTGAGTTGTTTTAATTAGCGGATAACGCCATTAATGCTTTCTATGTCAAAAATTGATTCGTTGTATTGTTCCACCACATCATAGAACTGACTTTTGATGTCGATGGCCTGGTTCACCAGCAGTACCCAGTTCAGGTAGCTGATATCGCCGCTTTGCAGGCGGTTGTTCGCCGTTACAATGATGGCCGCTGCGTTTGGCAGCATAGTATTGTTATAATCGGCCAGCAGCTGACGGTTGTAGTTGTACCGTTGTTGCGCCGCCAACAGGTCCGCCCGTAAACGGGACTGCAAGGCATCCAGCTCTACCTGGCGCTGTTGCACCTGCACACCGGATGCTTTGATCCGTGCCCGCTGTGCATGCTGGAAAACAGGGATGCCCACACCGATCATGCCCGACTGGAAACGGTCGCTGCGCGAAAACAGTTTGTCGGTCCCATTCGGCAGGGTTTGATAACCGGAGAAGGATGCATTGGCGTAACCGAGCGAAAAAGACGGCATCAGCCGGCTCCTTTCCAGTTGTACATGGGCCTCGCTTTGCGATAGCAGGGCCGATTGCACCTGTAATGCCGGTGTTTCGGCCGGGAGACTGTCGGTCGCCATAGCAGCAGGGTAGAGGAGGCTGTCTGCTACAGGCCGCAGTATTTCCGGTGCATTGGTCAGGTATTGCAGGCGGCGCTGGAAAATGGCCGCATCGCGTTGCAGCATTTTCAGCTGGGCCTGTATTTGCAGGCGCTGATTTTGTGCCGTGCTTTTTTCCAGCAGGTCGCTTTCGCCGAGGCGTAAACGATTCTCCGCTTTTTGTACAAATATTTCGTACAGGCTGTCGGCCTGCTTTAACGCGATTTCACGTTGTTGCAGTACTACCAGTGCATAAAACACGCGTTTAATTTCTGCCTGTACTTCCACTGTAGCCTGTTTGGTTTGTCCCCGGCTGATATCGAGCGACAGCTCATTCACTTTCCGCTGGCGTTTATAAACCGTTGGAAACTGGATGCTCTGGCCGATCGTGAAACGATTGTCGATGAACGCGCTGTTCAATTTGCCATGTTCGTACGTGGCGGTTGTGTTATCCAGCTCAAAAGAAGAGCGCACCAGTGCCTTATAGTAATGTTCGTTCAACGCAGCTGCCTTGAGTTGCTGGTTCTGCGCATTGCCCATCTTCAGCGCCTCCGTGATCGTAACAGGTGTTTGGGCTTTCGCGAGCCCGGCCACGGATAAAAGGAACGCCAGGGCTGCCAGTTTTTTGACCGGGCGGAAATATTTTAATCCTCTTTCAAAAAGGATATAAAGAATTGGTAACACAAATAAAGTAAGCATGGTTGAAACGATAAGTCCGCCAATCACCACGGTGGCCAGCGGTTTTTGTACTGCGCCACCCGCACCGGTGCTGATCGCCATGGGAATGAAGCCGAGCGAGGGTACGAGGGCTGTCATCAATACCGCGCGAAGCTTGGATTTGGTGGCATGTATAACGATGCGCTTTTCGTCGGTCCAGCCCAGCTTGCGTAAGCGGTTAAACTCCGATACCAGCAGGATGCCGTTCAATACGGCCACACCGAATAACGCGATAAATCCTACGCCGGCGGATATACTAAATGGCATGTCGCGTACCCACAGGGCCACGATGCCGCCGATAGCCGAAAGTGGAATGGCGGTGTAGATGAGCAATCCTTGTTTTACCGAGTTGAAGGCAAAGTATAATAAGAGGAAAATCATCAGCAGGGCCACCGGTACTACAATGCTCAGCCGTTCTTTCGCAGCATTCATGTTCTCGAAAGAGCCGCCGTAAACAAGGTTGTAGCCGGGAGGCAGTTTCAGTTGCTGCGCTACTTTTGCCTGCAGCTCCGTTACGATTGTTTGCACATCGCGTCCGCTGACGTTAAACCCGATCACGATACGGCGACGGGTATTCTCGCGTTGTACCTGGTTTACGCCTTCTTCCTCCCGGATATCGGCGAATAAAGACACCGGCACCTGTTCGCCGTTGGGGGTTGGTATCAGCATATTACGCACATCGTCTACGCTTTTGCGGCTGTCGTTAGCCACACGCACCACGAGATCGAAGCGCCGCTCGCCTTCAAACACTTGTCCCGCGCTTTGGCCGGCGAAAGCCGTGTTGATCACGCGGTTCACTTCCTCCACGTTCATACCGTAACGCGCCATGGCATCGCGGTTGTAACGTATCACCACCTGCGGCATGCCGGTTACGGTTTCTTCATATATGTTGATGGCGCCCGGCACAGTTTTGATGACGTCTGTCAGCCGGTGCGCGTAAACTGCCAGTGAGTCCGGTCGTCACCAAAGATCTTACACACCACGTCCTGGCGGGCGCCGGTCATCAGTTCATTGAAACGCATCTGCACCGGGAACTGGAAGCCCACGGTGATGCCTGGAACGGCTTGCAATTCCTCCGTCATTTTCTCCGATAGTTCGGGGAATGATTTTGCGGAAGTCCATTCTTTCTTGGGCTTCAGGATTACCATCATATCACCCGCCTCGAAAGGCATAGGATCGGTGGGGATTTCGGCGCTGCCTATTTTCGTGACCACCTTTTCTACCTCCGGAAATTTCTCCAGCAGGATTTTAGAGGCCTGTTGGGTATACTTAATCGTGTTATTCAGGTTGCTCCCCGTGAGCAGCCTCGTTTCCACGGCAAAGTCACCCTCTTCGATCTGCGGGATGAACTCACCGCCCATGCCCATCAGCAGTAATACGGCTACCACAAAGAGGCCTATGGTAGCGCTAATGACACTAAGCGGGTAAAACATTACGCGGCGCAATAGTGGCTGGTAGCGGCGTTCGAGCCAGATGGTCATCTTATCGGCCAGTGTAGGTTTGTGATTCAGTTTTTTGTTGAGGAACAGGGCATTCATCATCGGCACGTACGTGATGGAAAGTATGAACGCCCCGAGTATTGCAAACGCAATGGTATAGGCCATCGGTTTGAACATTTTGCCTTCAATGCCCTGCAGCGAAAGGATCGGCAGGTACACGATGAGGATGATGATCTGGCTGAACACGGCCGAGTTAATCGTGTGTCCCGTTGCCTGCATTACCTCTTCGTCCATTTGTGCACCGCTGATCCTGTCTGCCGACCGGAACTTTTTAGCATGGGAGAAACGATGCAGTACCGCTTCCACGACGATGACGGAGCCGTCTACGATCAGTCCGAAGTCGATCGCACCAAGGCTCATCAAGTTACCGCCTACACCAAACATATTCATCAGGATGATGGCAAACAGCATGGAGAGCGGGATCACCGACGATACGATCAGGCCGGCGCGAACGTTCCCAAGGAAAAATACCAGTACGAACACCACGATCAGCGCGCCTTCAATGAGATTGTTCTTCACGGTTTCGATGGCATTGTTTACCATCTTGGTACGGTCGAGGAAAGGTTCTATGACGACGCCTTTCGGTAGGGATTTTTGAATTTCGGCAACCTTGTCCTTCACGCGTTTTACCACGACGGAGGAGTTTTCGCCTTTCAGCATGAGTACCACCGCACCGGCTACTTCACCATCTGCGTTATAGGTCATGGCGCCGTAACGGATGGCAGCGCCGTAACGTACATCGGCTACGTCGCGGACCAGTAATGGCAGCCCGTTCGAAGTGTTTTTGACAACGATTTTGCCAATGTCTTCCAGGCTGGTGGTCAACCCTTCACTTCGTATATACAAAACCGTAGGCCCTTTTTCAATGTAGGCGCCACCGGTGTTCTGGTTGTTTTTCTCCAGCGCGTTAAATATTTCGCCGATGGTGATGCCGTAAGCCTTCAGCTGTTCGGGCTTCACAGCGATTTCATATTGCTTCAGTTTGCCGCCGAAGCTGGATACTTCCGCCACGCCGGGTGTGCCCATTAACTGGCGACGTACGATCCAGTCCTGGATAGTACGCAGTTCCATGGCATCGTATTTCCCCTCGTAGCCCTTTTCGGGGCGTACAACGTATTGATAAATTTCACCGAGGCCCGTGGACACCGGCGCCATTTCGGGCGCCCCGATGCCTTCGGGAATATCGCGCGTTACCTGTTGCAGGCGTTCGGCTACTTGTTGCCGCGCCCAGTACAGGTCCGTTTCGTCTTCAAAAACGATCGTTACCAGCGACAATCCGAAGCGGGAGAAACTGCGGATCTGTTTGAGGCCGGGAATGTTGCTGCAGCTTTGTTCTACAGGAAAGGTGATGAGTCGTTCAACGTCCGGCGCGCCCAGGGAGGGCGACACGGTGAGTACCTGCACCTGGTTGTCGGTAATGTCCGGCACCGCGTCGATCGGGAGCCGGGTAACTTCAAAAGCGCCCCAGATGGCCAGGGGCAATCACAAATAAGCCTACAATGAGTTTATTGCGGACGGAGAAGCTGATAATCTTATTCAGCATACGCAATTAAAAATTTAACGGTGAGCAGGCGGCATTACGCCGGTGCATCCCTATCAACATAAAATAAAAAAATAACAGCGGCGGAAGTGCCGGTGCAGCCTGTGTTTGAACAGGTGTAATTAGGCCAAAGCTTTTTTGGGAGGGTGGAAGAGTGATTCGAGCTGAGCGTCCGGGTGAAATACTTTGTATACGCCGTACAGCCTGACTACAGGTGGAATGGCCGGCCCGGGCAGTTGAATATCTGCCGGGGTAAGCTGCGCCTGGTGTACGCTTAAAATGGAATCGTGTTTGAAGGGAAGGGTGCGGTCTTGTTCATCATCGTTATCGTTCAGGTCATCACCCCAATAATGCATGGCAAGGAAGTCCGTAAAGCTGATCCCTGCGTCGCGTTGCTGGTGATCCCGGAAGTGCCGGATCAGCGCCGGTATGCGGAATAACTCGACGAACGGCTCACTGCTGAACAGCAATGTAAACATCAATATATGTGCGAACAATTTTGCCACCGGTGCAAAGATAGCCAAAACGGGCATTAAAGCGGGCATTTATTGATGAGAGGTGGCGGTCGTAATTTTAGTTATGTTTGTACAACTGCTTAAATTCCATGTATATGAAACCACCGCTGCTACTGCTGCACGGCGCTGTTGGCGCATCTGCGCAGCTGAAGCCCCTGGCGCAACAACTGAATGTTAAGTTTGATGTGCATACGCTTGATTTTCCCGGCCACGGCGGCACACCATTCCCCGAAATACCTTTCTCTATCGCACTTTTCGCGGATGCAGTACGTGATTACATCCGCACTAAAGGACTCGGACACCCGGCCATTTTCGGTTACAGTATGGGCGGCTATGTAGCCATGTACCTCGCCCGGCACTTCCCGGCCATGGTGGGAAACGTTATTACCCTCGGCGCTAAGTTTCACTGGGACCCCGATGTGGCCGCACGTGAGCTTAAAATGCTGGACCCTGTTGTGATTGAAACGAAGGTTCCTGCCTTTGCTGCATCCCTGGCACAATTACACGCACCGAACGATTGGAAAGAAGTGCTGAAACGCACCCGCTTTATGCTGGAAGAAATGGGGCGGCACAATCCGTTGCAGCCGGGGGATTATGCGGATGTGAAGTCACCGTCGCTACTGATGTTAGGCGACCGCGATAAAATGGCAGGGATGGAAGAAACGGTGAACGTTTATAAACACCTCCCGGTTGCCCAGTTCGCAGTGTTGCCCGGTACACCGCATCCGATAGAGCAGGCGCCTTATGATTTAATCAGCACCCTGATCGTCCGCTTTTGTACTGCTATGGAAGGCCGTGAATGATGCTGAATTCAAATAAAAATTTGTATCTGATTGTTTATGAGTTGGTTATCTTTTGTGTCTAAACTAACGAGTTACCAGATCCTAAGACGATCCTAACAGGATGGTAACTAAAACCTAACTGAATCACCAGTAAATCAGCCAAAGTTAGTTACAGTTAGTTACGATCCTGTTAGGATCGTCTTACTGTCGTTGAAGGATGCGTAAAGGCAGTTCACCACCCGGATGACCCGTCGCCACCAACGGCTGAACCCGTCGCCACCAATTGGTAGATTTTTGGGCAGCAGTGTTGCCTTATTTTTGTGCCGTAGCCACCGCTGCCCGCCCGGCGGCTCTGCCAGAGAAGATGCAACCGCCGAGGAAAGTGCCCTCCAGCGCCCGGTAACCGTGCATGCCGCCGCCACCGAAGCCGGCAGCTTCTCCGGCCGCATAAAGACCACCAATGGGTTGTCCGGAGGTATTAAGCACCGGCTGTTGAGGTCTGTAGACAGTCCGCCCAGTGATTTGCGGGTAAGAATGTGCAGCTTTACCGCGATCAACGGACTTTCTTCCAGGATAGGATGTATGGGCGCGGTGCGGATTAGACGGTCGCCCAGGTATTGCCGGGCATTGCGGATCGCCATCAGTTGAGGGTCTTTGCAGAATTTGTTTTGTAATTGCGCATCGCGGGCTTGCAGTTGCTGGGAGATATGCGCCAGGCTTAGTGAGGGGGCATCAGCAATGCGGTTCATGCCGTCCACGATTTCGGACAGGCTGTTGGCGACGATAAAGTCCGCTCCTTTAGCTTTGAAAGCTTCTACGGGACCAGTAGCTTCTTTGCCGAAGGCGCGTTTTACCACCTGCCGCCAGTCTTTATTGGTCAGGTCCGGGTTTTGTTCCGATCCCGAAAGGGCAAATTCTTTCTTGATTATTTTCTGGTTGAGGATGAACCACGAATGATCATAGCCTGTTTTCATCAGGTATTCGAGTGTCCCTAAGGTGTCGAAGCCCGGGAACAGCGGGGCAGGCAGGCGTTGACCGGTGGCGTCGAGCCAGAAGGAGGAGGGGCCGGGGAGTATGCGGATGCCGTGCCGTTGCCAGACGGGCGCCCAGTTGCGAATGCCTTCCGTGTAATGCCACATGCGATCTGGATTGATGATACGGGCGCCGGCGTTTTGTGTGATGCCCAACATACGGCCATCCACGTGTTGCGGTACGCCGCTGAGCATTTGCCGTGGTGGCACGCCGAGCCTCGATGGCCAGTTTTTTCTTACCAGGTCGTGATTACCACCGATGCCGCCTGAAGTAACAATTACCTGCCTGGCTTCAAAACTGAAATCCCCCGTTACCGCAGCTGCTTCATGTGCGCCCCGTTCTGCGTGTGTATCCCCAAGTATCACGCCTTTTACATGCGTTACTGCGCCATCTACTACGACCAGGTCTTCCACGCGATGCCGGAACCGGAGGTCTGCCAAACCTTTATTTACGGCGTCTTTTACCATAGCGGCAAAAGGCTCCACCACGCCGGGCCCCGTTCCCCAGGTAACGTGAAACCTCGGTACCGAGTTGCCATGACCGATTGCACCATATCCACCGCGTTCTGCCCACCCCACCACGGGAAAAAAACGCAGCCCGCGCGCCCGCAACCATTCGTACTTTTCGGTCGCTGCAAAAGTGACGTACGCCTCGGCCCACTTGCGGGGCCAGTGATCTTCCGGCCGGTCGAACGACGCAGTGCCCATCCAGTCGAGCATGGCTAAGTCCAGACTGTCTTTGATACCCATACGGCGTTGCAGGGGGAATTGACGAGGAAAAGTCCGCCGAACGACCAGAAGGCCTGTCCGCCCAGGTTTTGCGGTCCTTCCTGGTCTAATATCGTTACACGTTTGCCCGCGGCAATCAATTCACAGGCGGCTACCAGTCCCGACAGGCCTGCGCCGATAATGATGGTGGTGGAGGGTTGCGACATCGTGGAAAGATTATTGGGAATCAGTCTTTCTAAATATAAAGAGAAAAACGCAATGTGTCGGATTGCACCGCATGATTGTCACATTCACCCCCTGTTTGCCATTAACGGGCGTCGTAAGTTTGTAACACAAAACACCACCGATATGAATAACGTTGTATATCCATGCCTCACCATTAAAGGCAAAATTGATGAAGCTGCCGATTTTTATCTCGATGCATTCGGCGATGGTGTCGTTGCATCTTCTTCACCGATCGTGAAATTACTACACCTGAGCGGCCAGGCATTCATGTTGCTGAACGATGGTCCAGCTACGGTCCCCAATCCAGCTATATCTTTTATGGTAACGAGCCGCACACCTGAAGAAACAGACCGTTACTGGTCAAAGCTGTCGGAGGGCGGCTCGGTGATGATGGCGCTCGACGCTTATCCATGGAGTGCGAAATACGGCTGGTTGCAGGATAAATACGGGGTGAGCTGGCAATTGATGACGGCCAGGGAAAGTGAGGTACCACAGAAGTTTTGTCCCACCTTTATGTTTACCGGTCCGCATGTGGGGCAGGCGAAAGCCGCGATAGATTTTTACACCCAACTGTTCCCACAGTCCGGGATAAATGGTATTCTTCATTACGCGGAAGGGGAAGGAGACAAAACGGAATACATAAAGCATGCGCAGTTCAGCATCAAGCAATATTTGATGATGGCGATGGACAGCACTGGTCCGCATAATTTCAATTTTGTGGATGCGGTATCCATCGTAATGGAGTGTGAAGACCAGGCGGAGATCGACCGCTACTGGAGCGAATTAACAGCTAACGGTGGTTTTGAAGTGGCTTGCGGCTGGCTGGTAGACCGGTTTGGTGTGAGCTGGCAAATTATTCCGCGGGCGTTGCACGAGTGGTTACGCGATCCGGAAAGAGCGCAGCGCATGATGCAGCGGCTCTTTAAAATGAAAAAACTGATCATTGCGGAATTAGCAAGCGCATAAAGTAAGAAAGGCGGCCACAGACGGGCCGCCTTTCTATCAACATAAAAAAATTAAGCGCCTTTAACCATCTCGATCATGGTGGCCAGCTCGGTAGCAGCGGATTCATCGCCTCCCGCACCGGAGAAGCCCACTACATTAAAGCGGATATTACCCTTTCCGTCGATGATGAACTTAGTCGGGATGCCTGTCACCTCAAACGCTGATACAGCAGGGTTCTTCTGGCTTTTCTCGTCTTTGGTATCCATATACAGGTCGAAAGAATATTTGTTTTGTGCCGGGTAGTCGGCAGCGTCTTTCTGCGGCGTTTCGGTGCCACGCTCCCAGGTGTGTACGAACAGGAACTTTACGTTCGGGTCGTTCTTGTACTTATTCACTGCCAGCTGCATGGCCGGGAATGATTTTTTACAAGGTCCGCACCAGGTTGCCCAGAAATCGATAACGATGGTTTTACCTTTGAAGTCGGCCAGCGATACAGTTTTGCCGGTGATATCCTTTACTTCGAATGCAGGCGCCGTTTTGCTGATTAACTTTTTAGCCACTTCCTCCTTCATATTATCGAGGAATTTTGCGTCCAGCGCCGCTATTTTCGCGTCACCGTCGCTTACTTTGGTTTTCTTATAAGATGTGCGCAGCTGGGTCCTTACCACGTCGTTGGCACGACCGGTTTCCACGAGCTTCTCCAGCACGGGAACCGCGTCTGCATAACGGCCTTTTTGCGCGAGTAATACCGCATAGTTTTTCTCCAGTTCCGGATCTTTACGGTTCAATTTCGTATAGGCCTGCTCGGCATATGTTAACGCCTGGTCATTTTTCTTTCCTTTCACAAGGATTTCGCTGTACAGGCTCAGCAGGCTATAGTATGACTGGGTAGTTGCAGTATCTTTCAGCGCGTCGATGTGCTTTTTCACGAACTTATCGGCGGCGGCATTATCAACATTCATCATGGAGCGCCCGAGGATGCTCACGTAGTTGATCGTCTTCACATATTCGAGGTAAGGTGTCGCTGCTTCCAGGTTTTTTTCTGAATCTGTCCGTCGGCCAACATGGCGGCTACCATATCCACATTCGATTTTGGGAATTTAGCGCGCAACTCGTTGTACATCGACAGCTGTTTCGCCACGTCGGTTTCTTTTGTTACAGCTTCCTGCGCTTTCTGGAAAGCGAAGCTGCCGGCCGGGAATCTTTCCGCAGATACCTGTGCGATGGAGTCGCGTTGTGCATTGGATTTTGTCGAGTAGTAGTAGAGGTAGAGCAGGCGTAAATCGTCTTCCGACCCTTTGCCCAGTGCCTGAATTTTTGCTGCAGCGCCGCCGGGTCTTTTTCTTTTTGTAGTGCTTCCAGCTGTGCAGCCATGGGGTTTTGCTGTGCAAAGGAGGCGAAGGCAATTCCCATCATGGGCAGTACCAGTAATCTTTTCATGGTTGATTTTTTGGTACTGCTATATTAAATTTTTTCAGGTAGATGTGAAAGCTGCTTTTAAAAAACAACACCTTAGCAGGGATGCCCGGTCACAATCATGGATATCCGGAGCAGTCTTTCAGACCGATGGAGTAGCTTACTTTTTGTTTCGGCGGCAAAAAGCATGCTGTGCGACGGGCTTTACACTGCGGATGCCGGTGATGTCATAAAGCGGGCAAATACCACGGAGGCCGCTCAGCAATAAAGACGGGCCCAGCAGGAGCAGGGCAAAGTCCGATAAGTGAAAGCTGGGGTGAAAAAGATATACCGCGATCAGTCCAAGTGCTGCAGTAATCCGGATACCCCGGTCGATGTTGCTGAGATTGTTTTTCATGTGGGTGGATTTAATGATACGAAGGTAGCGGGCTGGTTGGGCGCTTTAAATGATGGCCGTCAGCGGAAAAACTGATTGTGTTTACTTATAGATGGCAATCAGGTGTGTACGGATCGAGTCCGGCGTTGGACTTTGTTGGCCATTGGTGAGCAAAGTAATCGCACTGGACGGCATCGCGGGCATATGGCAATCGATGCAGTTTTGCTGGAGCGTAGCAGCCGGAACGTTTTTGAGCGTACAGAAATCCGGGCTGCCGGCTGCGTGGCACGACATGCAGCGTTGCGAGAATACCTGCATATTATCCCTTTCGTTGGTGTGTGTATTGTGACAGGAACCGCAGGTCATCTGCTGGCTGCCGCTGAAACACTTGCTGGCACTGAGTAGCTGGTATTGGTTGCCGTGTACGTCCATGCTTTTGGCGGGGAAGGGGGCGGTAGGCATGAGGAAGTCGGCCAGGGCATCTCCGGGTTTAAACCTGAAAGCCGGTTGCAGCATGGGTTTAAGGCCGGAGTGGCAAAGCGCGCACATGTCCAGTTGCTGCTGTCTGCTTAACCCGCGCACCTTTTGTATGGCATGTGCTTCTTTTTCTGTTGGATGTTTGGTGTGATAGTCTACATGCTCAGCTGCCGGACCATGGCAACGCTGGCAGTCGATCCCCGCTATCAATTTGTTTTGTTCAAATGTTTCTTTCAATTCGAGCCCCGGGCTTTTACGTCTTTAATACCTACCATGGAACTATGGCAGCCGAAGCAGGTGCTGGGTATGATGCGATCGAACTTCGGGTGGTCTGCCGGGAAGCCCGGACTATTGGCCCAGCTATTGGCTGGTACGAACCAGGATATGGGTAATTGGAAGTATTGCCCGTCTTTCCAATATAAAGAAGTCTGCGCCTTTCTGCCTGAACCGATCACGATATCGAAGGCCTGTTCCTGGAGTGGCTGGCCGTTCGCAAAAGCGGCCTGCACCAGCTTCCCGCCTTTTTCTTCCATGCGTACGGTGGCGCCGGAGCCGAAATGGAACTCGTTGCCGGGCGCTGTGAACGGGCCTTTTACCGTAGCGGAAGTGGCAAGGGCAGAAGTGTGCGCATGGGCAGTATTCGCGTAACTATTATATATGGCGGCATGACAACCAACACAGGAATTAGCGGCTGCGAAGGTGGTGCCGCGCGGATCGGCAGGCTTTTCGGGCCGGCTGATACACTGCGACAGCAGGATGAGTGATGCAATGATACTGGCGGTGACGCTGAGTTGGCGTTTGTTCATGAAGGTGGAATATCACTAAATATACTTAAAATAGATATCTATTTAATCCTTACATTTGTTTAATTGTAGTACAAAACGATTTAATCAATGGTAAGCAGTATAAAGCCCATTTCATCCAAATCTATGGCCGAACAGGTGGAACAAAGCCTGAGAGAGTATTTCGCAAGAGAAGCCTTTAAGCCCGGAGATCCCCTTCCTACCGAACTGGAACTGGCTGCTGCGCTGGGTGTGAGCCGCAACGTAGTGCGCGAGGCTTTGAGCCGTTTCAAAATGCTTGGCATCATCGAGAGCAAAAGAAGATGGGCATGGTGATTTCCAATCCCGATATCGTCGGCACTTTCGAGAAAGTACTGAACCCCGAAATACTGGATGAGTCTACCCTGCAGGACCTCTTTGAATTGCGGCTGGCGTTGGAAATGGGCCTTTCTGATTTACTGTATATCCATAAAACACCCGAAGATCTTGATGAGCTGGAGGAAATAGCTTCGCAGGAAGTAAAGGGGAACAACTTCCGTATTAATACAGAAATTGCATTTCACGGCAAGTTATATGAAATGACCGGGAACGATACGATGAAGCGCTTCCAGAACCTGCTGCTGCCGATATTCGGTTACGTAATGAAACTGGAAAACAAAAAGTATGTAGCAGGTAAAGTATCGCACCAGGGCCTGGTAAAAATATTACGCAAAGGCACGCCGGAGGCTTTTAGAGAGGGGATGCGCGCGCATTTGCAGCCGCATTTTGACCGGATCAACGCTTTGAAAAAGAAGTAATATCTTATAAAGAGACCGCTGAGAAAGTCCCGGCTTCGGGACTTTTTTATTTTATACCCATGAAATCCTTTACTATGGCGGACTTAACTATTTCATAATCAACGAAACGGTAAAAAATAGCGATCATTGTTTTGTATTCTAAAGAAACATGTCTACATTTATTATGTAGAACATAACTACTAAATAGAACGCTTTATGAATTCCACTGTTCCATCGTTAGGGAATTACGCCCTGCTCGCGGTAGCGCTATTCCTGTTCTCAAACTGTACAAAACCGGCAGCATCGAAAACATTGCTGCCCGATTGAAATAGCTGCAGCCACGGCCGTGGCGCAATCCCATAGTTACCAGAAAATATTTGACGGAGGCAATGCTTCCGGGCAACACTCTTTCCGTATCCCTTCGATCGTAAAAACCAAAAATGGCACGCTCATCGCGATCTGCGAGTGCCGCCGCTGGAACAACAGCGACTGGGGCGATATCAATGTCGTATTCAAGCGCTCTACCGACAATGGCGCCACCTGGTCAGCGATGGGCGAGATCGCCGCTTCGGGCGACGATACCTGGGGTAATCCCACATCGGTATATGATCCCTCGGTGGGTACCAATGGCCGCATCTGGGTATTTATGAACTGGAACGATGGTGCATTAACGGCCATCAGCCAGATAACCGCCTGGGGACAACGGAAAGTGTACTCAAGTTATAGCGACGATAACGGGGCCAGTTGGTCCACCCCGCAAGACCGTACCAGCGCCTTACTTCCCCGGGGTACACCTGGGATGCCGTAGGGCCGGGCATCGGCATTGTGACAGCAAGAGCACATGCAGGGAGGATCATCATTCCCGCCAAAGGCCGTAATATTTACAGCGATGACCACGGTGCCACCTGGATGTATGCTCCTTCCGCCACGGGATCAGACGAAGGCACGATCGTAGAATTAATGGACGGTCGCCTGATGCGTAACGATCGCCCGGTAAGCAGCCAGTGGGAACTATCTAAGCGCAGGAGAGTTTCGATCGGTACGATAGAAGGTGGCTTCCCGGCGTTCAGTTCCGACGAAACGTTGCTGGACCCGAAATGCGAGGCTTCTATTCTCCGCTATAATACCGATGCCCCGCATCGTATTGTGTTCCTCAATTCTGCCAGTACCACTACCCGTGGTAAAATGCGTGTACGTATCAGTTACGACGACGGACAATCCTGGCCCATCAGCCGCCGTATTTTCGACTGGCTTACAGAGGAGCAGGCGCAGGCACAGGGTAAAGGCGGTTACACGAGTATGATTAAAACCGCCGACTATCATGTAGGGGCGCTGATAGAAACGAATGAAGACACCGGTAATAATGAAACCAGCCATAGATCAATAGAGTTCCACAAGTTCAACCTGCCATGGATGCTGAATGGGAGTACTGAACCTTAACTAATGCAGAAACATCATGCGTAAACTTTATCAACTGACACAAATGACCTTTTTCAGAATTTGCTGCTGCCTCTTCCTCCTGTTAGGCATACAGGAAGGATATGGCCAGGATGCCGGTTTTACGGTGTCCGGCAGCCTGCGCGACTCCTCCAGCCGGGAAGCGCTCATCGGCGTAACGGTTTCCGTGAAAGGGAAGCCCACAGTGGGTACGATCTCCGGGCCCGACGGCCGTTATACGCTGAAACTCGCTTCCGGCAATGAAACGCTTGTATTCAGGATGATGAATTACAACGTCCGGGAAATCCCCGTGAACAACCAGGCCACGCTCAACGTGCAATTATCTGCTTCTTCTTCCCAGTTGGGGGAAGTGCTGATCGTGGGTTACACGGAACAAACAACGAAGAAAAACACCGCCGCCATTTCCAAACTGGACGTAGCGGAATTGAAGAACAACCCGAACCCCAACCCGGTGCAGGCTTTGCAGGGAAAGGTAGCTGGTGTGTCCATTCCCATTTCACAGGGACAACCCGGTATCGGCGCCAACAATATTATTATTCGTGGCGGTACCAAGCCCAACGTGTATGGATCGGGGTTAGGTAATAATAATGGCGCGGCGATCGGTGCTTCCGACGGCAGCAACCCGCTGGTCGTGGTAGATGGCGTGTTTCGCTCCATCAACGATATCAATCCGGAAGACATCGAATCGATGCAGGTAATGAAAGATGCGGCTTCCACCGCCATTTACGGGGCACGTGGCGCGAATGGCGTTATTGTTATCAGAACAAAAAAGGGAACGCTCAATACTAAGTCAACGATCACACTGAGCCACCGCACTACCTGGGAAACGCAGGCGCGGGATTATGATTATTTATCGGCAGAAGAATACCTGCGGCTTGCGCGCATAACCGTTGCCAATACCGCCGATAATATCGATAAAAACAACCTGTTGTATAATGGTGGTTTCTCTGCGGGTACGCGCGTATTCACTAAACCCGGCGAGTACGGCAAAAGCACCTACCTCACGGCATTGTACGATAACATCCTGGCGGTTGAAGGACAGGGTTACGTAGACAACCTGCTGGCAAAAGGCTGGCGCGTGATGGACGATCCTATTAATCCGGGTACCAAATTATTGTACGCTGATAACCACTACCAGGACCAACTCTGGAATACGGGTGTCAGCAACACGGATAACTTCACGATTAATGGTGGTACAGACAAAGCCGATTACAACTTTTCGATGGGATATACCAATCAGAAAGGGGTACTGGTAGGTACGAAATATAAACGTGTAAACGCTTTGGGCAACTTTGGCTTCCGGCGTCCGACAAGCTGCGGCTGGATTTTATGTTGAACTTCCAGAACGTACAGCCCAACTATGTAGATGCATACCAGAACGACCTGGTAAGGGCGATCCGCATTACGCCGCTGATCCGCATTTACAAAGATGATGGAAATCCGGCCCCCGGCGAGCTGTACACAGTGCGCAACCGTTTCCATACGTTGAAATACGACGACATGCGTACCAAAACAGAACGCCTGGTGTCGCGCGCCGGTGCGGATTGGACCATCATCAACGGGCTGCATTTTAAACCGTCGCTGTCGTACGTAGTGGATGACTACACCGAGCTGTTTATGCGCAAAGCCACGCCGGCAGAAGAGGTGCAACCGTCCATGCAGCGCTGGAAAGATGACTATACCAACAGCTCGCGTCAGCTGATGCTGGATGCGGTGTTGCAATATGACTTCAGCGTAGCGAGGGATCATCGTTTTACGGTGTTAGGTGGTGTGAACTTTACACAGAATAAAAATCATATAAAAGATATGGGGTCACAGCGCGCGACCAATGATTATATCTACACGATCAATGAGCCAACAACTACGGTCATTAACGGTTCGGTTTTCAGCAACGTCGCCGATTTTGCTACCAGTCTGGGCGAAACCCGCTCCGCCAGTATGTTTGGTCAGTTCAGTTATGACTATAAAACCAGGTACCTGCTGGGCGGTACACTGCGTTACGACGGTTTTTCGAACTTTGCGCCGGACAATAAATACGCATTGTTCCCCTCCTTATCAGCGGGCTGGAACATCGACCGGGAGGACTTCTGGACGCAGAACAACATTGTCAGCGGTCTGAAGATCCGCGGTAGCTGGGGTGCTGCGGGCCTGAGTGGCCTGAGTTTGTCCGATACCTACGGCGAGTACTCCGCGGTGAGTTATGCGCTGTATTCAGGCATCCTGCGTTCCGGTTTATCTAACCAGCAACTGCGCTGGGAATCTACCTACACTACGGATATTGCTTTGGACGCTTCCTTCCTGAAAAACAGGCTGAACCTGTCGGTGGATTTTTATAATAAACTAACGAAAGACAGGCTGACGTCGAAGCCGTTGCCATCTGAGTCGCCTTTTACTTCCATTACCTACAACAACGGCGCGTTGCGCAACCGTGGCGTGGAAATCGCTTTGGGCGGCGATGTGGTGAAAACTAAAGATTTCAACTGGGCGGTGAACTTCTCCTTTGCATTTAACCGCACCACGATTACACAGCTGCCCGATAACGGACGGGAAAAGAACCGCCAGGGTGGCGACATCATCTATGATAAGACAACCGGTAAAGAAGTGCGGGCAGGTGGTTTGGCCGAAGGCGAACGTCCTTACGGCATCTGGGCTTACAACGTGCTCGGGGTGTTTTCTACCGATGCCGAAGCTGCGGAATGGAACAGCCGTATCAAAGACAACCTCGCGTCGCCACAGGGGATTATCGTAGGCAAACGCGGTGGTGATTTCATTTTTGAAGATGTGAACAATGATGGTGTGATCGATGCGAAAGACCAGTGTTTATGGGCTATCGCAACCCCGATAAGATCGGTGGTTTGCAAAACAGCTTTAATTATAAGGGCTTCAACCTGAGAATTAACGCCGACTACGCGATCGGGCATATTATCAGTAATGGCGCTTTGGCCCGTTCGATGGGGCAGGGAAGGGCGTTTAACGAAGGTGCGCCGTCGCAGGCATTAGGTGCCAATGTATGGAAAAACCAGGGCGACGTGGGTAAGAAGTATGCGCGTTTTTCTTTTGCGGATGCTGACTTCGGACAGCGGAACTATCTGCGCCAGGCAACACTCGGCAATAACAGCAGCTATAATTCGGACGTATCGGTGATGTACGAAAAAGGCGACTTCCTCGCGCTGCGCGAGATCACTTTGTCGTATGATGTACCGCGGGAGATCACGAAGAAGTTCCGTTCGTCCGGCCTCAACCTGTTTGCCAGCGTGTACAACGTGGGCTACCTCACCGCTTATAAAGGGCTGAACCCGGAAATTTACAGTGGTTTTGATCCCGGAGGCTATCCGAGGCCCCGGCAGTTTTCACTTGGCGCTAACCTGAAATTCTGATGATTATGAAACAATGGATGATAAAAATAGGATTTGTGGCGATGGCTGCATTCGGTGTTGCCGGATGTAAGGCGATCCTTGATGTAGACCCGCAATCCAGCATCACCGAACAAGTGTTCTTTAAAAACGAAGGGGACTTTGAACCGAACGTAGTGGGTATATATTCTGTGTTGCGCAGCCTCGTGAATAACAACACCTACGGCATGGAACGCAGTGAGGAACTGGTATCCGGCTCCAACTCGCGTTTTACCGTAGCCTGGTCGCACACATTATCGCCCTCTTCCGGCGCATTGAACTATGCGGAATGGTACCGTGGTATTGGTCACTGTAACCTGCTGCTGGACAAAATAAAAGACTTCCCCTTCAGCTCCAACCCGGACCTGAAGAAGAAAATTGTCGCGGAAACGCTGGCCCTGAGGGCGTTCTTCTATTTTCACCTGACGCGTGTGATCGGCGATGCGCCACTGATGTTGCAGGCGGTGGTGGATGAAAACGTGCCGCTCTTGCCGCGCTCGCCGGCGGCTGATGTAATGAAACAGGTGCTGGCCGACCTGGATGCCGCGCTGGAACAATATTCCAGCATGGATAATTTCGCCCGTAACAGCTACCCGTCCAAATATCGGTTTGCATATGGGTCGGTGCAGGCGCTGAAGGCAGACGCATTACTCTGGAACGCGAAAGTTACCGGGGGTGGCGACGCCAGCCTGCAACAGGCGATTACAACCATCGGGGAGATCGAAATGACAGGACTAAGCCTGAATGAAGATTTCGCGAACGTAACCGGCACACGCGCTTCAGCCAATAAAGAAGTGCTGATGGCCGCTTACTACCAAAGAGATGAAACGCCCGGCGGCAACTATGCAAAGAATGCACTGCCGTTCCTGTCGATCGTGCAGGGCGCTTCAAATATTGACAAGATTCCCTATGCCGTGTCTTCCGGAAATGGCCAGGGTGCTTACCAGATCAGCCCTTTATCGAAATCGTTGTTCACCAACAACGCCGACAAACGCATTCCATACACCTGGGTGGTGGAACTGCAGGCCGGTGTACAGAAGATATCCCGGATTACCAAGTATCCGGGTACCAAGTATTCCGACGACCGCATTCCGGATAATGATCTCATTTTATACCGCCTCGCGGATGTATTCCTGATGAAGGCGGAGGCGTATGCCGCGTTGAATGACCTGCCCAACAGCGTGAAATACCCGGATACGGTGCGCCTGCGCGCCGGTACGGGCCGTTATGCCGGCGCAAATACCAAAGCTGCCATTGAGCGGGAGATACTGGACGAGCGCGGGCGTGAGTTGTACTTCGAGAACAAACGCTGGTTCGACCTGGTGCGGTTCCATAAAGGCGGAACGATCGATGTGTACAAGTATGTGCCGAACCTGGCGGGCAAAACCACCCCGCTGTTCTGGCCCGTAAACAGTACTGTAATTGCCAATAATCCAAAAATTGACCAGACCGACGGTTATTAATCATGAAACGATTCCTTCCCTTACTATTTTCACTGGCCGCCTGTAGCGCGCAAAATTCGGAGCGTATTTATCCAAAACTGGAGCCGCCTGGCTCGGTATTATCCTACGTATTTCAACAGGGAGGCGACGGATACAGTTGCTTCCGCATACCTGCTATCGTGATGACGAAATCCGGCACGCTGCTCGCGTTTGCGGAGGGCCGCAAAACGGGTTGTGGAGACGAAGGCGATATCGACCTTGTGCTGAAACGCTCGCTGGATACCGGCAAAACCTGGAGTAAACTGAGCGTGGTATGGAGTGATGCTGAGAATACCTGCGGCAATCCCGTTCCTATCGTAGATCGCAATACCGGCAAGATCAGTTTGTTGATGACCTGGAATAAGGGCGACGATGCGATTGGAACGATCAATGCCGGTACCAGTAAGGATACCCGCCGTGTGTACCTGACGGCTTCTGTCAACGACGGCGTGAACTGGGATGCGGTAAAAGAAATTACAACAGATGTGTTAAAAGGCGGGTTGGGGCTGGTATGCAACAGGCCCCTGCCACGGCATACAAACAGCATCCGGCCGTTTGATCGCACCCTGCGATTACATTGAGGTGGGATCCGGCAGGCGTGGTAATTCGCATGTAATTTATTCCGATGATGCCGGCGCTACCTGGAAACTGGGCGGCGTTGTGCCAACGGTAGCGGGCGTAAACCCGAACGAAAGTACGGTAGCGGAATTGCCTGGCGGTAAGTTGCTGCTGAACATGCGTGTGGGCGCCAACGAAAACCTGCGCATGTCGAGCGTGAGCAACGATGGTGGATTGACCTGGGGCGTGCCCTATAACGAAACGCAACTGGTAGACCCCGTTTGCCAGGGAAGTTTGCTGTCGACCACGATCGGCGGTACTTTCAGGCTGTTCTTTTCCAATCCTGCCGCAGTTACCCGTACTAATATGACCGTGAAAATGAGTACTGATAATGGCGTGAAATGGGATAAAAAGAATGTCGTATTCGAAGGCCCTGCGGGGTATTCGGACCTGGTGCAGCTGTCGGACACACATGTGGGACTGTTGTACGAGGCTGGTGTGGCAAAGTATACGAACGGCATTGCGTTTAAAGCAGTGGCGATTGCAAATATCAAATAGCAGGGCATGAGGAAATTACTTTTTATGTTGATGATTGGCTGTGTGGGCTGCCATACGGCCCGCCAGTCCGGTGGCGGCGACGACCGTCCTTACAGCGTTGTATTCGAGCCAGGCGGCATATATGCGTCGATGCGCATTCCTGCCCTGGCCATAACGTCAAAGCATACATTGCTGGCCTTTTGCGAAGCCCGTATCGGTAACGCAAGCGATTGGGCGGACATGCACCTGTCGTTGCGGCGCAGTACCGACGGTGGCCGCACCTGGAGCGAAACGCAGATTCTCGATAGCATGAAACAGGCGCCGGTAGGTAATCCCGTGCCGATCGTTGACGCGGAAGGTACTATTCATCTGCTTTACCAGAAAGACTATGCGAGAGGCTTCTATACTTTCTCCAAAGATGAGGGGAAAAGCTGGTCGCCTGTAGTAGAAATTACTGACGTATACAACCAGTTCAAGCCCGAATATAATTGGAAAGTGCTGGCGCCCGGCCCCGGCCATGGCATTCAATTGAAGAGTGGCCGTTTGCTCGCACCTGTATGGTTGGCGGATTCCCGTAAATTAACGCCGCGCCGCAGCCATGCACCTTCCTGCGTTACGACTATTTACAGCGACGATCTCGGCAAAACCTGGAAACGTGGCGAGATCGTGGCGGATAGTTCTGCTATCATTTCAAATCCTAACGAAAGTATGCCCGTGGAATTGCCCGATGGTCGTGTACTCATGAGCATCCGTAACCCGTCGGCCGTTAAAAGAAGGGCTTTCAGCACGAGTGCGGATGGGATTTCCGGCTGGAGCGAAGTAAGATTCGCAGAAGAACTATTTGATCCCACCTGCATGGCGCCGATTGCCAGCGTTACCGTAAAAGGAAGGCCCGCATTGCTTTTTATCAACCCCGACAGCCGGAACATCGAAAAAACACCCCGCAAAAACCTCAGTGCAAAACTGTCATTCGACAATGGCGCCACCTGGCCGGTGAATCACGTGATAGACACGAGTGCCGCCGGTTACAGCGATATCGCCGTTGGAAAAGATGGGAGTGTGTACTGCCTGTACGAAACGAATACAAATGGCAATAAGGGCTTCAATTATACCCTGGTGCTGAAAAAGATTAACATATCCAGCTTAAGTAAATAACAGAACATGAGAATAACAGGATTGATTGCTGCAACATTCAGCACATTCAACGCAGACGGTTCACTGAACCTTTCATTAATACCCGCATTGGTAGAAAAACTGATCAAAGATGGTGTGCGCGGCGTATTTATTTGCGGCACCAACGGAGAAGGCCCCAATCTTACAATAGAAGAGCGGATGACGATTGCCGAGGCATACGTCAAAGCGGTGAACAAACGTTGTCTTGTGATGGTGCACGTTGGCCACCCATCGATCGCAGAAGCCCGCAAACTGGCGGCGCACGCGGAGAAGATCGGTGCAGACGCCATTTCGGCGGTAGCGGCATTTTATTTTAAACCTTCGTCTGCCCGCAACCTGGTGGATTGTATGGTGCAGATCGCCGCAGCAGCGCCGGCTACGCCGTTTTACTACTACCACATTCCAGTTATTACCGGTGTAGCGGTGGACCCGCTGGACTTCCTGCGCATGGCGGAGGACAAAATTCCGAACCTCGCGGGTATTAAGTATACCGCTGCAACGATCCATGAATACCAGGCCTGCCTGAACTATAAAGACGGCAAATACGATATCCTTTTCGGATACGATGAGTTGCTGTTGCCTGCCCTGGCAGTAGGGGCTGAAGGTGCGATCGGCAGCACTTATACATTTGCTGCCCCGATGTATCTCAAAGTGATGGAATATTTCCGCGAAGGCAAAATCAAAGAAGCGCGACAGATGCAGTATCAAGCGGTGAAAATGATTCAATGTCTGCCGAAATATTCACCCATTCCCGCCCAGAAAGCGATCATGAAAATTCTTGGCACCGATCTGGGCCCCTGCCGGTTACCGCTGACTACCTTAGGCGACAAAGAGGCGGAGGAGATCCGGGCTTACCTCGATGAAATAAATTTCACGTCCGTGCTGCGCGCGGCGGCTACGCCCGGAAACGGGGCGGTCGCGAGCAGGCAGCCTTTATAAATTCAATACCATGAAAAAATGCTTTTACCTCGGTTTATCCCTGCTGGCTTTTCTCGCGTGCAATAAAGAGGACGCGCCTTCCGCAGATGCTGCTATCAAAGAAGTGGTGTTCGAAGGAGACAGAACGGAAATCAGTGCCGGCGACAGTATCCGGTTTAAAGACTTTTCTGCCGGGTACGTCACCAAATGGAAGTGGACATTCAACGGCGGGTCGCTGGCCACGTCTGCGTTATCCAGTCCCACCGTTCGTTATGACACGCCTGGCGTGTATTCCGTAACGTTAGAAATCTCCAATAAATTTAACAGCGAAACGCTGACTAAAACCGAATACATCAAAGTCGATTACAATCGCGTAAAAGCGAATTTTTCGAAGAAGGCGGACGTTTACTTTACGAATGAAACTGTCGCGTTCCGCGATACCAGTACGGGTAAACCGAAAAGCTGGGAGTGGGAATTTGTGCCGGTGAGTGGGGGGCTACGATTAAGTCTACGTTACAGCATCCTTCGCTGAAGTTCACGGACACCGGGTATTACAATGTTACGCTGACTGCTTCCAACCCGCAGTATTCCGACAAAGTGACCAAAACCAATTTCGTGCGTATCCTCGATGCGGCCGCCATCAGTGCGGATTTTGGGGCAGTGCAGGGAGCTACGTACGCGGGCGGCAGCATCAGCCTGAAAGATTTGTCTGTAGGCAATGTAACGGGATGGGAATGGAGCATCACCGGTCCGGAAACTCATGCCTCTACGGAACGAAACCCGACCGTGAAGCTCAATACGGTTGGCCGTTACAAAGTGACGTTGAAGGTGTTGAATCCATTTAATTCATCTGTAAAAGTAAAAGATGGATACCTGTTGGTCGTGCCTGCGGCGGAACTGGCCGCGTTCTTCCCTTTTAACGGCGGCATCACTGATGTTGGGCCGAATGCGATTGCGACGAGCACGGTAGGCGGCGGCATAACTTTCGGAGAGGCTGATCGCCTGGGCTTTACTGGAAACACATCTTCCTTTAACGGTGCATCCGGTTTGATTGCAGCGAATAACGCTGCGATGAATTTCGGCGCGGGTAACTATACGGTGGCCTGCTGGGTGAAAACCGCCGTTGCCTCCAGGATGATGATCTGGCAGGAGTCTGGTAAAAACGGCACGAATGATAACCAGACCTGGATCAGGATTGGTGATAACGCGACCGACCGGGTCACTCGTTTTGATGTGGAAGACGGCACCGGTTCCGCGTTTGTAAACCTGGGCAGCGCTACCGGCAAACTGTCTGATGGCGGCTGGCACCATGTGGTGTGTGTGCGTGAGGGGCTGGTAACCTCGGTGTATATCGATGGTACGAAGCGCGGATCCACCACGGCCACGGGGTTGAAGGTTGTATCCAATGACCAGGATTTTAAAATAGGCTTCCAGGAAGGCGCTACGTCCAATTCGAATTTCTTCTCCGGTAACATCGATGATGTGCTGGTATATCGAAAAGCATTGACGGAAGCGGAAATCCTGGCTTTGTTTAACTTATAGACATGAAGCGACTGCTTTATATATTACTGATGAGTGGTATGATACAAAGTTGCGTACCTGGCGCCCGTACCAGGTTTGAGTGGAATACATTGCCTGCCATCCCCGATAGTACCGGTTTTGCCGGTTCCTTTGCCGGGGTGGCGGGCAATGCCCTGCTGGTAGCTGGGGGCGCTAATTTTCCGAATGGTGGTACGCCCTGGAACGGCGGAAAGAAAACCTGGTACGATAAAGTATTTGTACTGGATCGGCCGGACGGGCAGTGGAAAGAAGCGGGTCAATTACCGCGGCCATTAGGCTACGGAGTGTCCGTATCTACCGCAGCGGGATTGATCTGCATCGGTGGGAGCAATGCGGATGGGCATTACAGCGATGTATTCCGCCTGAAGTGGGCAGAGGGGGTATTGTCTGTTGACACCTTGCCGTCGTTGCCTGCAACGTTGGCTAACACTTGCGGTGCGATGGTGGACAGCTGTATTTATGTAGCCGGTGGATTACATCGCGCAGATGATCAGGAAAGCAGTCATGATTTTTATAAGCTTGATCTGCGTAAACCGGATGCGTGGGAGCAACTGCCTGCATGGCCGGGGCCTTCACGGATGTTAAGTGTGGCCGGCGCCCTGGGCAGGGATTTTTATCTCTTCAGCGGTGCACAATTGCAGGAGGGTAAAAGGAGTTATCTGAAAGATGCTTACCGGTACAATCCCACAACGGGCTGGCATGCTATAGCCCCGTTACCTGCAGCTACTGTAGCGGCCCCATCTCCGGCCTGGAGCAACGGTGAAACACTGCACGTATTTGGCGGCGACGATGGAGAAGATGCGGACAGCGCCGCGGTGCTGAAAGAAAAGCATCCGGGTTTTTCAGCTGCTGTACTGGCGTTTGATACAGCAACAGGAGCGTGGTCGAAAGCTGCTACCATCTTTACCCGAAAAGAAATCGATGCTGTTAAGCATCCTAATAATAGCATCTGGTCGCCGGTAACCACCGCTTTTGCGCTGTGGAACGGTGTGCTTGTCTTCCCGGGTGGTGAAGTACGCCCTGGTACCCGTACGCCGAATGTGCTGACGGCAACCTATCAACATTAATGGTATATTGGATAAGATGAAAAATTCGAAATATTATCCCTGGCTGGTAGTGGCCATGTTATGGGGCGTTGCACTGCTCAATTACCTTGACAGGCAGATGCTTTCGACGATGCGGCCTTCCATCCAGGCAGATATACAGGAGTTGGAGAGCGCTACGAATTTCGGGCGCCTGATGGCGATTTTCCTGTGGATTTACGGGTTGATGTCGCCCGTATCCGGCATGGTTGCCGACCGGGTAAACCGTAAATGGCTGATCGTAGGGAGTTTGTTCGTTTGGTCGGCGGTAACGCTGCTGATGGGCTATGCAAACGGCTTTAATGAATTGTACTGGCTGCGCGCCATCATGGGTGTGAGCGAGGCTTTGTACATTCCGGCGGCATTATCACTCATTGCGGATTATCATTCGCCACGTACCCGCTCCCCTGGCCGTGGGCATACATATGACGGGCCTTTACATGGGCCAGGCGCTGGGCGGCTTTGGCGCTACCATTGCGGCGGCCTACTCGTGGCAGTCAACCTTTCACTGGTTTGGCATTATTGGCGTAGCATATGCCGCGCTGCTGATGGTGTTTTTAAAGGAACAACGTTCGGCATCGCCGGCGCTGGAAGATAAACAGCCAATGTTCAAAGGCTTTCGCGCACTGGTGACGTTGTTGCCGTTCTGGATTATCTGGCTATACTTCTCTATCCCGAGCATACCGGGATGGGCCATCAAGAACTGGCTGCCCACGCTGTTTTCAGGCAGCCCGGACGTGCCCATGAGCGAGGCCGGCCCGATTGCGACAATCACGATTGCAGTATCCTCATTTATAGGCGTTATCACCGGTGGAATTATGTCGGACCGGTGGGTGCAGCGTAATGTAAAAGGACGCGTGTATACCAGTGCCATCGGACTTTCGCTGACGGTGCCTGCTTTATTCCTGTTGGGGATCGGCCATTCAACGGCCTACCTCGTGGCGTCGGCCTTCTGTTTTGGGTTTGGCTTCGGGATGTTTGATGCGAACAATATGCCGATCCTATGCCAGTTTGTAGCGCCCCGTCACCGCGCTACGGCCTATGGGCTGATGAATATGGGCGGCGTGTTCAGCGGGGCGATTATTACGGACCTGCTGGGAAAATCGACCGACGCAGGTCACCTGGGGCGCGATTTTGCGCTGATGTCTGTAGTGATACTGGCCGCAGTGTGCATGTTATTGGTGTTCCTGCGACCGAAAACGACAGATTGCCTTACATAAGTCAAATGCCCTACATTTGCTGTTACGAATTAAAACGTAATAGCCATGCAGAATTTTAATTTATGGAATCCGACAAAGATTCTTTTCGGAAAGGGACAGATTGCGGCTTTATCCGGTGAAATACCGGCAGATGCCGGGTGTTGATGCTCTACGGCGGTGGCAGCATCAAGAAGAATGGGGTGTACGAGCAGGTGAAGGCGGCGCTTAAAGACTTTGATGTGCTCGAATTCAACGGTATTCCGGCTAACCCGGAATATGAAGTATTGCTGGAGGCATTGCAGGTCATCAAAAAGGAAAAATTACTTATATGCTGGCCGTTGGTGGCGGCTCTGTGATCGACGGCGTGAAATTTCTCGCCGCAGCCGCACTATACGAAGGCGGTGAGCCATGGGACATCCTGTCCAAGCGCCTCCGCAGCGAAAAAGGGCTGCCGTTCGGTACGGCTTACCTTACCGGCCACCGGTTCTGAAATGAATTCCGGTTCCGTGATTTCCCGTCGTGAAACAAAAGAGAAGTTGTCTATGGGCGGCCCTGGCCTGTTCCCAGTGTTCTCCATACTGGACCCGCAGGTGGTGGCCTCTGTGCCGCAGCGCCAGATCGCAAACGGTATCACCGACGCGTACACCCACGTGCTGGAGCAGTACATGACTTATCCCGTGGGCTTTTACCTGCAGGACCGTTTCGCAGAAAGCATCATGCAGACACTTGTAGAAATTGCACCGCGCGTAATGGCCGATCCGGCGGATTATGAAGCGGCCGGCAACTTTATGTGGTGCTGTACCATGGCGCTTAATGGTCTTATCCAGAAAGGTGTTCCGGGCGACTGGGCCGTACACATGATGGGGCATGAGCTGACGGCCCTGTATGGCATTGACCATGCGCGTACATTGGCCGTAATTGCGCCCAGCCATTACCGTTATAACCTTGCTGCTAAAAAAGAGAAACTCGCACAATATGGCAGGAGAATATGGAACATTACCGGCGACGATGATGAAACTGTAGCATTGGCCGCGATCGACAAAACAGAGGCGTTCTTCCATTCGTTGCACATCGCGACACGGTTGTCTGAATACACTGGTGACTATGCAGGTACGGCCGAAACAATTGCGGCGCGTTTCACTGAAAGGGGCTGGATGGGATTAGGCGAGCATCGCAATTTAGCGCCGGCAGATGTGGCGAAAATCGTGGAAATGAGCTACTAAAGAATTTGTTAATATTTGGGGGTGGCTTGCTTATGTTTGCGCCCTGTGTTAGATTGTGACGAAATGGGTGTTTCCAGAATTCTTCAGGTAGCGGTATTGTTAACCGTGTTTTTACTGTGCAGATTGGCCGTAGTGGCTCAGCAGGTGCAGATACAAGGTACGGTGTACGAGCGGACAGGTCGCGCGGGCATAGCTGGCGTAAGCGTACGAAACGCTTCGGGCGGTGGTGTTGTGACCGATTCGGCCGGACGTTATAATATCCGCCTGTCTACAGAAGACTCCCTTAGTTTCACCTACCAGGGAAAGGCCACTCCCAAATTTGCCGTGAAGGATATCAACTACCGGCGCAATTTTGACGTAAGCCTGCATATTGATATGCACGTGCTGCCGACGTTCGAGGTGCAAAAGAAAAGCTATCGCCGGGATTCACTTGCCTTCCGCAATGAATACCGTAAAGTTTTTGAATACGATCCGGAATGGCTGACCAGCGCCTCCGGCCCCAATGGTGTGGGGGTGAACCTCGACCTGCTCTTCAGCATTAAAAAGATGAAACGTATGGAAGCCTTCCGCCGTTTCCTGGAACGGGAAGAGCGCGATAAGTACGTGGACTACCGCTTTAATAAAGGGCTGGTAGAACGGCTTACCGGGATGAAGTCGCCGGAGCTGGATTCTTTCATGGTGCATTTCAGGCCCACCTATACGATGTTGCTTTCTTTCCCTTCTGAATACGAGTATTACAAGTATATCAAAGACCAGTCGGTTTATTTCCAGCGCGTGTGGCGGAAGGATCAGCCGGTACGGACGATGTGGAAAAATACGCCGTTTGATCAGTAGAAAAATTTCCTACTTTTAGTTTGATAATAATTGATCCCTATACCATATAAAAGGTTGACCCGAGATCATTATACCCAATAACTAAATATCATACCGATGAAATTAATTTATGCGCGAACACTGCGTATTGCTTTTGCATTTATGTTATGCCTGTTTACCCGCTTGAGCGTCTCTGCACAGATCGTCGGCTCGTTTACAGTCCAGGGAGATGAAGATAAATTCTATCCAGTCACATTCCGTGATGCGGCTTGGTTCTACAACGTAGCCACCGAACTTAAAATAGGTCGTTCTAATGTACATCTCAACGGAGACTGGCACGGTAGTCTCATTTCCGAGTTCAAATTTCATGTAAGTAACTGGGGGAATGGCGCGGCTTTCATAGACGGCTTCGCCAGGCAACATGTGCCTTATACTGGTACACGTCTGATGATTGCAGGCTGGGAGGATATTTCATTGGATAACGGCTCTTACCGGATAGCTATATGGCTTAGAGGAAACACTACATATTACTTTCAGGCGAATGCCGATCCGGAACCGTTGGTTTACGACGG
Organism: Chitinophaga sedimenti; assembly: GCF_023156195.1. GTDB lineage: Bacteria > Bacteroidota > Bacteroidia > Chitinophagales > Chitinophagaceae > Chitinophaga > Chitinophaga sedimenti. Next base: position 1,916,854 of record NZ_JAKUKA010000001.1, on the reverse strand, counting down.
CGTACAGAATGCTTTGCCGGTAGTGGTCCCTAACAATAGTGCGATCGGGCCATTGACTTACAGGACGCAGCCGCCTGCAGACGTCAATAAGGACGGGATGACGAATGCCGGTAATGCCTATTTTCTCGGCCTTGGTACCAATTATCTGAAAGGTAATGTGGGCATTGGCACGCTCACCACAGGTACTCATAAATTGGCCGTAGATGGCAGTATAGGCGCCCGCAAGATAAAAGTGTCGCAGGAAACATGGGCTGATCATGTGTTTGACACTGCTTATGTTTTGACTAATCTTCAGGATGTAGAGCAGTACATCAAACATAACCGACACCTGCCGGATATTCCTGCTGCTGCTGAAGTTAAAGTAGATGGTATCGACCTTGGAGAAATGAATAAAAAACTGCTGCAGAAGATAGAGGAGCTCACGCTGCATATGATCGACATGAATAAGCGCGTTCAGCAACTGGAGGAGGAGAATAAGCGGTTAAAGTTTAAGTAATAGCACAAACGGCGGTACATACCAACTGTATATACCGCCGTTTTCCTTAATTTTAATCCCGATGAAACTGCCTAAAAATATCTGAGCCGCCAGCAGGAAATCACGGAGGCCTACATTGCTGCCGTGAATGAGCATGTAGACGATATCGTGGCCGGCCGCGCGGATGAGATGATGCATGTGAAGGACCTGGCCCAAAAGCTGTTCATTCACCCGGTGCACCTGAGTAATACCATTCGTCTCTTCACCGGCAACAGCCCCTGCTACTATTTTGAAACGAAAGTAATAGCCGAGGCCCGCCGTATGCTGGCCGATCAAACGCGCACGATTGCGGACATTGCGCGGCAGCTTACTTTTGACACCTCTAACTTCACAAAATTCTTTAAGGCGCATGCGGGCGTAACGCCATCAGTATTCCGGAAGTCGCTGGGCTAAAGCGTTTGCCACTCGCCGGTTTTGATGTTCAGCTTCCGGGGCTTAGGTTCGGGGAGCCAGAGTTTACCATCGCCTATTTCCACGGGCATCCACAGGTAACGCGAATCCCACTGCGTACGTGGTTTCCACTGATCTCCCATATAGATAACGGTAGTGCTTTTGCTGCCTTCCACTTTTATCAGCATCGTGGATTGAGAGGAATATGTATTGGTCGCTGGTGGCGCAATATCCTTAAATTCTGTCCAGGGGCCGGAGAGGGACGGGGCAGTGGCGTATTTGTTGGGATTGGGGTTCCAGCCGGTGAGCGCGGAACCGATCGCGTAATACAGGCCTTTGTAGTGCACGATGGCGCCACCTTCCAATGGTGACTGGATAAAGCTCACTTCTTTTACTACGTCCATGTAATCAGCAGATAAGCCGGCAATGTAAAAGCCGCGCGTAGGGCGACTTTCAAACACCAGGTATGGGGTGCCATCGTCATCGATAAACTGGCCGATATCGCGGCTTTCCTTTTCCAGCGGGCGAAAGCTCTTTACGTATTTAAATGGGCCCTGCGGTTTTTACTAACAGCTACCCCTACACGCGCAAACTTATATTTTGAATCGTCGAGGTGAAAATACATCACATATTGTTTCGACTTCTTATTATAAAAGACCTTAGGTCGCTCCAATACCCAATTTGGACCGAGATTTTCGGGATCAGTTTGTTGCAATGCATCGCCGAGGAATTTCCAGTTCATGAGGTCGGAACTTTCGTAGCAGCTAACATAACGCATGGCGCGATCCAGTCCCTGGCGCCGTTGTTCGCCATACCAGTAATACTTCTTGCCGATTTTGATAATGCCGCCACCGTGGGCCTGTATGTGATTGCCGTTTTGGTCGGGCCATTCGCCGCCGGGTTCTATTGACGTGCGTTGTGCAAAGGCCGCCACTGCGCAGAACAGCAGGCCGGCGGCAAATAGGAACTGTTTCATAGCGGAATTTACGGCTTATTTTATTAGCTTTCTTTCCGCTCATCAACATTCGTTGCGTCGCACACTTCAGCTTTGCGTAATAATCCCGGCTATTTCCCTTCTTTTGAAGAAGTTTGCCCAGCCAGCCGCGGTACTGTCGTGGAAGCGGTCACGGATCGTGAGATCGGGGTGGAATTGGATGGCCAGCCGCGCGAGCCCTACGTCGTTACGCTGGGCGGCGATGTGGAGTAAGGTATATCGGAACTCGCCGTAAAGGCGATTTACTTCCTGCGGGTTGTGCGTAAGCATATCTGCCGCGCGCTCGATCCAGCCCAGGTCCCAGGCGTCCAGCGCCGTATAGGCGGCGCCGTGATGCACCAGCCATTCTGCTGCATCGGGTTGGTGGCAGTAGGCCGCCAGCGCGATAAGGCTCATGCCGTTGGCGATAGGCTGGTCAAGGTTGCCATGCGGTAAATGTCCCAGCCGCTCCAGATGTCCGCAGGCCACCGCTTCTGCAAATGCTGATTCCTGTGGCGATACTTCGCGCATTCCGTTCATCCACCACGTCATCCCATTACCTAGTTTCTTAAAGCCCATCTGCTCGTAAATCGGTTGTCCCATATCGGAGGCATTGAGCGTGGCGAGTGTGTAACCCTGTTCGCGGGCGTACTGGCATGCCGCTGCGGTTAGCGCTTTACCAAGTCCGCGGCCACGGAACGCCTGCAATACGCCCACATTATAAATGCCTGCCACATCGGAGAAGAACAGGGCACTTTGACCTACGATCTCCCCATGCATCCTCGCAAGAAAACGTTGCGCTTTTTGCGGATACGCCTTTATCAGAGCAGGTGTAATCTTGGTACTGCCGCCGGAATAAGGAAGGTCGGTCAGCGGTTCAATATCAGTAGTGTTATCTGCTTCAATAGAAAGCCCCTCGGGAAAACTGAACCCTGGGAGGGCTTTGTCCAGTGCCATTGACATCCAGCAGGGTTGCCAGCCGGGTTGGAAGCCCCGGGCCAGCAAACGTGCGCCAAGGTGTTCCGGTGCGGGCAATAACGACCAGCAACCGATTCCATCCGCAGGCTGCCGGCGGTAACTCTCCATCATTTCGTCCAGCAGGGCGGAGGCAGCGTCGTCTTCCATCGTGGGAAACATGATTTGTCCGTGGTGCGCAGGGCCCGCGTTAATCCAGCGCAAGCCGCCTTTCTCATGCACTTCACCGCCGTTGAGGAGGGCGTGCAGCGCATATAGTTCGTAATGGTTTTCCGCGATGCGTTGTTCTGTTTGCGCAGGCATAATGGGGTAGATTTTGCTGTCTTAAAGTTAAGACTTAATACGCTTTTCGCATACGTCCTTTTTTGAGTAGTTTTTCAAATTCAACCGCATGAAATACCACTCCGGCTAAACCGATGCAGATAGCGAGTTCGGCCAGGGTTAAGGGTTGCGTTCTGAAAATGTGCTGCGCGGCCGGAAGGTAAATCACGAGGAGCTGCAGTCCGAAAGTCAGCAACACTGCGCCTACCAGCGGGAGGTTGGAGAACAGGCCGCGTCTGAATATCAGTACATCGCTGCGAATGGCCATCACGTGCGCCAGCTGCGATAAAGACAATACGGTGAATACCATGGTTTGCCAGTGCGCGTCGCCGATGTGAATAGCCCATGCCTGGGTGCCAAGAGTAACGGCCGTCATCAGTAATCCGACCCAAACAATGTGTATGCCGGTGGCGCGGGTAAACAGGCTTTCTTCAGGATCGGCCGGAGGCCTTTTCATGACGTCGGGTTCTGCACTTTCCGCAGCGAGGGCCAATCCCGGAAGACCGTCGGTTACAAGGTTGATCCAGAGGATATGTACGGGCAATAGTGGAATGGGGAGCCCGAGAATTGGCGCCAGGACGAAGGTCCAGATCTCGGCGCCGTTGCAGGTCATAATGTACTTGACAAATTTGCGGATGTTGTCATAGATGCGCCGGCCCTCTTTCACCCGCGCGTACAATCGTGGCGAAGTTATCGTCCAGCAGGATCATGTGGGCGGCCTCTTTACTTACGTCCGTTCCCGTGATGCCCATCGCGATGCCGATATTGGCTGTACGCAGGCTTGGCGCATCGTTCACGCCATCGCCTGTCATGGCGGCATAGTGCCCGGTGCGTTGCAGCGATTTAACGATGTTCAGCTTCTGTTCCGGCGAAACCCGTGCATATACCTTGATCTTTTCTACCCGCTGGTCCAGTTCTTCATCACTAAGTTTAGCGAGGTCTACGCCTGCAATCACTTCATCGTTTTCTGATAATAAACCGATATCGCGGCCAATAGCGGCCGCTGTTTGCAGGTGATCGCCGGTAATCATGACCGGTTGTATGCCGGCGGTTTTACATTCAGCAATGGCGGCTTTCACTTCCTCTCTCGGCGGATCGATCATGCCGGTGATGCCGGCATATTCAAGGTCCCGTTCCAGCTCGTCTTCCGCCACGTCGGCCGGTTGTTTGTCCAGTATGCGATATCCATAGGCCAGCACACGCATGCCTTCCGCGGCCATATCACTGCTGTCTTTATTCATCTTTCCGGCCGCCTGTTTGTCTTTCAGGATGGGCGCTACAGCTTCGGCAGCACCTTTCGTGATCAATAGAAATTTATCATCATAACGATGAATAGTACTCATCAACTTCCTGTCGGAGTCGAATGGCAATTCATCCACGCGTTTGTAATTACTGAGTAGCTGTTGCACTTTCGCATCATCATACTGATCGATGACATATTTTATCAATGCTATTTCGGTGGGATCGCCTGTCCATTCGCCTTTATCATCTTTGCGTGCATCCTGGTTCAGGGCCATGGCGAGATAGAGGAGGGGGATGTTATCATTTATCCCGGGCGTTTGCCTGGCCGGTTCTGCGGCCGTGACTTCCATGCGGTTCTGCGTGAGGGTGCCTGTTTTATCCGTACAAATGAAATTAACTGACCCGAGTGTTTCCACGGCAGGTAGTTTACGCACGAGGGCATTCTTTTTGACCAGCCTTTTAGCGCCCCTGGCGAGGGCGATGGTGATCAGTGCAGGCAGGGCTTCGGGAATGGCGGCAACAGCCAGCGAAGTAGCTGTTAAAAGCATGGTGATCGCATTTTCGCCGCGTAACATGCCGATACCAAAGAGCAGCACGCAAATACCCATCACGATGTAGGAGAGTTTGCGGCCGAAATCGGCCATGCGCTTCTGTAATGGGGTTTCGCCCTCTTTCCCCTGTAACATTTCGGCAATGCGTCCAACTTCTGTTTTCATGCCTGTGGCCACTACGAAACCGCTTCCACGGCCTTTTGTGACCATGGCGCTTTTGTAGGCCATATTCAACCGGTCGCCAAACGGCGGGTCTTCTTCTTTTAATGCCTCCGCCGTTTTATCAACCGGGGCGGATTCGCCGGTAAGGGCCGCTTCCTCTATGCGGAGTGCATGCGTTTCCGTTAGCCGGAGGTCGGCGGGTACGATTACACCGGCTTCGAGCAGCACGAGATCGCCCGGCACCAGTTGGTCCGCATCTACCTGTGTTTCCTTTCCATCCCGTAATACCAGCGCCTTGGGAGCAGCCATCTTTTGCAAGGCTTCCATGGCTTTTTCGGCGCGGTATTCCTGTATGAAACCCACGAAGGCATTGAGTATAACGATAACGATGATTATAATCGCGTCGGTGAGATCGCCGGCCACGCCGGAGATAACGGCGGCCGCGGCGAGTATGATGATCATCAGGTCTTTGAACTGGGCCAGGAGGATGGACCATGCAGTTTTCCGCCCCTTACTCTCCAGTACGTTAGGGCCGTATTGCTCCAGTCGTTTTAAGGCTTCAGCTGTACTAAGTCCTTTGTCGCCTGTGCCCAGTTCCCTGGTTACGGCGGCAACATCCGAATGGTGCCAGTTCATCATACATACTATTTATTGTGCGCAATAAACAAGGGTGTCGTTAGTTCACGCATCAAAAAATCGGCCATGCTTTCGCGTAGCCAGCGGGATACCATGCCGCGACGGTACGCGCCAAGGACCGTCAGTGCACCAGGCCCCTGTGCTTTCAGTTCTTCGAGGATGGTAGACTCTACCCGGCCTTCCAGCACTTTGTAGGTAGCATGCGGGAAGTGCAGCGTGAGGAATTCACGCATCAATTTATTATCATCGAGGTGCAGTCCCGCACCGGGATCGTTAACGGAAATTACCTGCACGGGCAGCTGATGCAGCGAGGGCAGTAAATAGCAACACATTTTGATCGCGAAAACAGAAGAAGGTTCGCCATCATATAACAATACAATTTTGTTGAAAGGCACGTGGACAGCGGGTACCAGTAGTACCGGGCATTGCACTTCGCTAAGAAGGCTGCGGATGAAGTCCGTCGGTGGCGCCTGTTCCTTCAGCTGAAAGGTTTCGGTAGTATTGATGACCATGAGGTCAGCATAAATGCTTTCATGCAATACTTCCTGTATCGCAATGCTGTTATCGCGGTGTACGCTGTAGGGCAGGCCCGCGTTCGTAGCTGCGTTACCGAAAGCAACAGCGGCCTCGTCGCGCTTCTGCTTGTCCAGCTGCTCCATTTCCGCAATCTTACCGGCAGTGGCGCCGGCGGAAATCAGTTTATTGATGTTGAAACTGTTGTAAATAAAATCGTCAGGGAAGATGCCTGTCAGGTGAGAAGCCTGTTCCTTCGCAATGTCAATCGCATACTGCAGGGTACTTTCGGAGAACTTAAGTCCATCAAATATGGCGGCGATTTTCTTCATAATATGGATTGATTTTTATCAAATTTAATAAAAGAGGGTTAGATAACGGTAGGAGCGCCGTTAATATGGGGTATGATCCTGCTCATAAATTGTGCCTGTATGCTGTTATTCGTCCATCCCGCCCAGGTCGCCGTCGGCAGTTTTGCTGCTCTTTGCTACCAGCTCGTTGATCTGTGCTACTTCGTCTTTTGTAAAGTGCCGCCAGTGGCCGGGTTGCAGTCCCTTTAAAGTAAAGTTCATGATGCGCGTACGTTTCAGCGAGGTCACCTTATAATCCAGCGCCTCACACATGCGGCGTATCTGGCGGTTAAGTCCCTGGGTAAGGATAATACGAAATCTTTCTGTCCCTTCCTGTTGTACGAAACAGGGTTTGGTCCAGTGTTAAGAATGCGTACACCGCCGCGCATATTCTTCAGGAATTCCACCGTGATGGGCTTATCTACCGTTACGATGTATTCTTTCTCGTGTTTATTGCCCGCCCGCAGCACTTTATTCACGATGTCGCCATCATTGGTCAGGAAGATGAGCCCTTCCGACAGCTTATCCAGCCGCCCGATCGGGAATACGCGGGTCTTATAATTCACGAAATCAATGATGTTCGTTTTGTCTTTGAGATCAGTGGTACAGGTAATGCCCTTGGGTTTGTTAAGAGCGATATATACCGGGGCCGACTTCTTCTTCAGCGGCTCGCCGTCAACTTCCACTACATCGCCGTCTTCCACGCGGTTGCCTTTGGACGCGATGTTATCATTGATGGTCACGCGGCCCTGTTCAATGTATTTATCCGCTTCCCGTCTGCTGCAGAAGCCGGTCTCGGCGATGTATTTATTGATGCTTTTATCCATGTGAAATCCGCGCAAATGTACTAAAATTACAGCCGGCTGAACTATTAGGCCGGAATATTGTTCAAATAAGGAATGAACATCATGAAAAAGACCCTACTCCTTCTGCTGTTGTTACCCGCCCTGCTGGCGCGCGGGCAAAATACCTGGCCTAAAGATATCAAGTTGTCTGATGGCGGCCGCCTTACTATTTACCAGCCACAACCGGAATCGCTGAAGGGCAACCAATTAACGGGCCGGTCGGCAGTGTCTGTGAAGAAAACAGGTACGGCCGAGCCTTTGTTCGGTGCGATCTGGTTTAACGCGGTGTTGAACACGGACAAGGATACGCGGATGGCTACGCTGGAAAGCCCGGACATCACCAACGCGCGGTTCGCGGACAGTACCGGGCAAACCGATGTGAATGCCATTGCAGCGCTCATCGAAAAGGAAATACCGAAATGGCAGATGGAAATATCACTGGATCAGCTCCTTACCACGCTGCAACAGGAACAGCGCGACGATGCCGGACTTAATAACGAACCGCCGGATATTCTTTACCGCGACAAGGCTGCTACACTGGTGTTATTTGACGGCGAGCCACAGGTATCGCAGGACGAGAACCTGAAGCTGGACCGCGTAGTGAATACGCCTTTCCTGGTGGTGAAGGATCCAAAGGCGCGACAGTATTACCTGTACGCCAGTAATTTCTGGTATACGGCCGGCAGCCCGACGGGGCCGTATGCGCATGTGAAAAAGCTTCCTTCCTTTCTTTCCCAATTAGACAGGGAGGTGCGCGCGGGGGAGAAAGAGGACGCGAATTTGCAGGCTTCCGACCTGCCTACGCAGCCAACGGAAATCGTGGTCAGTACAAAACCTGCGGAACTGCTGCAGACCGATGGACCGGCTACTTACCAGAGTGTTGCCGGTACGGGTCTTTATATGCTGATAATACCCTTGATGAGATTTTTAAAGATATTACGACGCAGCGAACGTACACGCTTATTTCGGGCCGCTGGTTCAGTGCGCCTAACCTGAGCGGGCCGTGGCAGTACGTTGCGGCCGATAAATTGCCGGCTGATTTTGCTAAGATACCGCAGGGTTCAGAAAAGGATGGGGTGCTGGCTAGCGTAGCAGGTACCACGGAAGCGCAGGAGGCGCGGATGGATGCACAATTGCCGCAAACCGCGAAAGTAGACCGCCGTACCGCGCAGTGTGATGTGCATTACGATGGTACGCCGCAATTTTCGCCCATTGCCAATACTAACCTGCAGGTTGCGGAGAACGCGAACGTAACAGTACTGCAAACATCGGACGGCCGCTATTTCGCGGTAGATAACGGGATCTGGTTCGTAAGTAATACGCCGACCGGCCCCTGGGAGGTAGCGAACGAACGCCCCACCGATGTGGAGCGCATTCCGCCGCAAAGTCCCGCTTATAATACGAAATATGTTTACGTGTATGACTACACGCCGGATTATGTTTATATGGGGTATACGCCTGGTTACCTGGGTTCGTACATCAGTGGGCCGACGGTCGTATATGGCACGGGGTGGTATTACCGGCCGTGGTATCGCCGTTACTATTACCCGCGACCGGTTACCTGGGGATTTGGCTTTTGCTATAATCCATGGACGGGCTGGAATATGAGCTTTGGCATGGTGTTCAACTTTGGCTGGTACCATATGGGCGGCAGTTACCCTTATTACGGTGGATGGTTTGGCGGTCCTGCCTACTGGCGGCCCCCTTACCGGCCATGGGGTTGGAATGGCGGTTATTATGGCCGGCGGGGTGCGCCTATTCGTACTACGCGTCCGAATGTGCGGGTGAATCGTCCGCGTAATATGTATGCGGCGCCGGCGCGTGCGAATTATGCGGCGGTGAACAGGGGGCATAGCAATAATATTTACAATCGTGCCGCGGGGATCAGGGATACGCGGGATGTTAGGCCGGGGATTGTGCGGCCGGGGACTTCGCCGGTTCGTCCGGGTGTTCCGGGTAATGACACGCGGCCGGTTCGTCCGGGTACTCCGGGTAATGACACGCGGCCAACGAATCCGGGGACTGCGCCTGTTCGTCCGGGCACTCCTGGTAATGATACGCGTCCCGTACGCCCCGGCGTCCCGGGCACTACGCCTACACGTCCGGTGAATCCTACACCACGTCCGGGTACCAACCCGCAACGTCCGGCTACCCGTCCTAACAACAACAGCAATAACGTCCTTACCGACCCGGACGGCAACGTCTACCAAAGAAATAACAACGGCGGCTGGGATCAACGTAACAATAGCCGGTGGCAGTCATCGGGACAAAACAGGAACGCTGACCTGGACAGGCAGCAATCTTCCCGGGAAAGAGGGGCTAATCGCAACGATAATTTCAGACAAACGATGCCGCAAAGGAGTACGCAACCTGCGCAACGGCAGTCTACGCCGCAGCGAAGCGCGCCTCCTCCACAAAGGCAGTGAGCGCCGGCGAGGTCGGCGCCCCAGCGTGGCGGCAGAAATCAATGATGATACTTTTCCGGCCCGGCTGCCTTTGGCGCCGGGCTTTTTAATATCCCCAACGATACAAGAAAGGCATCCATTTTATACATGGTTTCGCCGGCCCATTCCTTTTGACGGTAGAACGTATGTGGCCCACCGTCTGCAATCCAATATTCATTATGTACACCAACGGAGTCCAGCACAGCACGGAACTTATCGCCGCCGGATTTCCATTCATCGGCGCTGCCAAAGAACTGGATCACCGCAGGCGACTGTTTGTTTACCTTATCAAAGGCGCCACCGCCACCGGGTCGGTCGCGGCATATGCGGGATTAAGCAGGATCAATGCTTTGGGACGAATGGGAATGGTTGTTTCACCGATCGCGTTAATGCTCGTATCCAACGCCGCCATACTGGAAAGGTGGCCACCGGCGGAACTTCCGCCCATAACGAGTTGGGTGCTGTCTGCATGTAGCTCTTGCGCGTGCTGCAATACCCATCGTACGGCGGACTTCACATCCCGCAGGCAAATCGACTTATCTCTTTCCCCCTGTTTTAATAAACTGTAACTGGCCGTGATGGTCACGAAACCCCTTTGTACGAAGTAGCGGCACTCCGGGTACATTACGTCACGGGTGCCGCGCACCCAGCCGCCGCCGTGAAACAGTACCATCACGGGTCTTAGTTCGCCAGGTTGCAAGCCGGGAGGCGTGAAAACATCCAGCTTTAAGGTGTCTTTATAAGCGTAGGTCTTAAATTCCTGGCTATGTGCGTCCGTAGCTAAAAGAAGGACGAGGGCGGCTGCGATCGGGAAATGTTTCATGGGTCGAATAAGTGTGAACGTGGAGAAACAAATATATCAATTTAGAGAAGAAATATTTATAAGTTTGGGGAATGAAGCGACTTCCAGTATTAGGATTGGTATTATTGCTCGCAGCCTGCTCAGAAAGCCGCGTGCGTGTGACAGAAAGGATGCAACCCGCCACCAGCGCAGCTGTATATTTTCCAAACGACTCTTCCGTCCGGAAGAACCTGGCTTCCGGTGTATTGTTCGCCATGAAGGAGCCGTCCCTGGCCGGTTACAATGGAAACGGTGATTTCGTTCGCCTCACCTGGTTGCCCGCCGTGGCCAACCTGACGGTGATAAGGCTCAACAAGTTCAACGATGTGGTGTACGCGAACCGCAAAGAAATGCGGCCGGACGGTGTAATCGTCGCCGACACATTGATCGTACTGAGAGATACACGATGGAAGGAAGTGGCAGACCAGCTTTCGCAGGCTATTCCGCCACAAAGCCGTGGGTTGGAAGGCATTACCTGGTACCTGGAGAGCCGCGTCGGCGGTCAGTACCGGTTGCAGCAGGGATGGGATGAAGGCAACGTGCCTTCCCCGATATTTGAATCTATCTTAAAGATCCGATAATAACAGGAACGCTCCGGTCAATATGGCCGGAGCGTTTTGTTTATAGCGCAGACAATGTTTTCCGGAGAGCTGCCGCCGCAAGGTGCACCTGTATGGTCCATTCTTCCGCCGCACCACCATCGGCACCATCAGAAATATATTTTAAGCAGAGAAAGGGAATGTTTTCCTGTTTGGCAATCAGGGCCAGGGGATAGGCTTCCATGTCCAGCACATCATATTCGACCACGCTGTGCGCCATTTCGAAGCTGTCGCCTGTGCCGCAGATACCCTGTTGCACGCCTTCCAGCTGAAGACCATACTGCAGCACGGGGCCAAAGCCGGATAGCGGCGTTTCGTATTTTGGGAAGCCGAGTCCTGTTACATCCATATCGCGCTGGATAAACGTATTACAGCAAACCACCTCGCCACGTTTGAACCGCGTACTGCCTGCTGAACCGAGGTTTATGATGAGTCCGGGTCGCCGGGTATGAATACTTTTGGTCAGCTGATAGGCGGCGCTCACTTTGCCGATACCGGTAATCAACTTGGGATAATCGTCAAACTCGCCGGCAGCTTCCGATTCCAGTGCAAACACGTATAAAGGATCGAGGGATGGAATAGCTGCTGCCCGTATAATATCATTCATCATCCCGCAAAAATAAGAAACCGCGGGATTTTTACTATTTTAAGCAACTATGAAATACTTGATACTATTACTGTCATGCTGCAGCCTGGCCGCCTGTACCGCCAGCAAACACGCCGGCCGCAAACTGTTGTGGAGCGATGAGTTCAATTACACCGGTCTGCCCGATTCCACGAAATGGAGCTATGAACAAGGCTTTATACGCAATAAAGAGCCGCAATATTACACCAGTCATCGTCCCGAAAATGCCCGCGTGGAAAACGGTCACCTGCGCATCGAAGCAAAAAAAGAAGATTATAAAGGCGCGAAGTACACGTCTGCCAGCATTATCACAAAGGACAAAGCCGATTTTCAGTACGGCCGCGTGGAAGTGCGCGCTAAACTGCCCGCCGGTAAAGGCTCGTGGCCTGCTATCTGGATGCTCGGCAGCAATCATGGCGCTGTGCGCTGGCCTGAATGTGGTGAGATCGATATCATGGAATTTTTAGGTAAGGAGCCCACAACGGTGTATGGTACGATGCATTGGGAGGGCGACGATGGCAAACACAAGCAGAAAGGTGGTACGCAGAAGAACGTGGCGCCGGCGGACGGATTTCACGTGTATGCGATCGAGTGGAGCGATGCGAAGATCGATTGCTATTACGACGATAACCTGTATTTCTCATTTGATTACAGCCAGGAGAGTGAAAAGGTGAAGAAGATATTTCAGCAACGGTATTATTTGCTGCTAAACCTTGCGCTGGGCCGCGAAGGCGGATGGCCGGGGCCGGTGGATGATAATGATCTGCCGTTTGTGTATGAGGTGGATTATGTGAGGGTTTATCAATAGAATAAAAACTTACCGGCACTTTAACTACCGATTCCCTCATTTCGATGCCTCGCACGCCTGTACGAAATGATCCCCTTCTATCTTTGCGCCACAATAAAACCTCAAGTAAAAATGAAACACACCTATTGCGCGTTGTTACTGGGCCTGGCGATGATCGTGGGCTGCAAAAAAGAAGATGAAGGCGATGATTATGAACTGGTTGCCGAACAGTCTGTCGCCGAATGGAAAGGCTATCTGAAAACCGGTTATTTTAATGAAGGAGAAATCGCCGTAAAAAGCGTTGCCCTGAAAGTGAAAGACGACCAGGTAATGGGCGGCACTTTTTCTTTACCCTTGAATACGATCAAGAACTTAAACCTTCCTACGGAGGAATTAAAAGCGGAATTGGTTAATCACCTGAAAACCGCTGATTTTTTTGATATCGCGAAGTATGCAGACCTGCGTTTTAAGATTACCAAAATTGCAGCGTATACTGGTGGTGCTACCGGTGCGGTAGATGGCGCCAACTTCACGGTGAACGGTAACCTTACCATGGTAGGAAAAACACTTCCGATCAGCTTCCCGGCAAAGATCAATGTAGCGAACGGCGAACTGACGTTAGCGGCCCTGCTGAAAGTAGATCGCACGAAGTGGGGAATGATGTATGCTACCGCTGATACGCTGGCAGACGATAAACGGATTATGAACGATATAGATATTGAACTGCAATTGAAGGGAACAAAAAGTAAAATGAAAATGGGGCTGGTTTGTACATCAGCCCCGTTTTTAATAAATTTCCTTCCCAAAAGGCGCAAACGTCAAAGACATCAACTTAAAATGCTGCAACCCGAACGGAATCCCCACAATCGTCACACACAGCAGTAACCCAAAGAACAGGTGTGTGAGCGCGATCCAGATACCACCGCAGAAAATCCAGATGATATTAAACACCGTGGCAATACAACCCGTTGGCCCCGGTACGTCGCGTACCTGGCGGCCAAATGGCAGCAGGGTAAAAAATGCGATTTTAAAACACTGCAGCCCGAATGGGATGCCAATGATGGTGAGGCATAACAGCAGTCCTGATACGAGATACTCGATGCAGGTAATAAAGCCGCCGAAAATAAGCCAGATAAGGTTGCCGATGAGATTCATACGACAATATACAACATATCGGGTAATGACTGTATCAAGGGCAGAAACGGCGTAAATAATAGAGGGAAATGGATAAATCCCGGACTTATATAGGATAAGCTGTGCAGTAAACAATTTGGATTAAAAAATCCGATCGCAGCCGAAAAAAACCAGAATGTTCCGCTATTTCCGGCGGCAATATACGGAGTGTGGCGTTTTTTCCGCTGTGCCTGCTTTTATTGCCGTGTTAAAACAGGTTGGGCCTTAATTTGTTAAGTAGATGGAAAAACATCCCCAATGATTAACGGAACAATGATGCAATACTTCCACTGGTATATTACGGCGGAAGATAACCTATGGGAACTCATCGCCCGCAATGCGCCACAGCTCGCGGAAGCCGGTATTAACGCCCTATGGTTCCCGCCGGCGTATAAGGCCAAAGAAGGTACTAACAGCGCGGGATACGACGCCTACGATATCTACGACCTCGGGGAATTTGACCAAAAAGGCACGGTGCGCACTAAATACGGCACCCGCGAACAATATGAAAAAGCCATAGAAGCCTGTCACCAGCAAGGTATACAGGTGTACGCAGACATTGTACTGAACCACAAGGCGGGGGCAGACGAAACAGAAAGGGTGACCGTACGCCGCGTGAATCCCGATAACCGCAACGAGTTTACCAGCGAACCTTTCGAGATAGATGCCTACACCAAATTCACCTTCCCTGGCAGGAAGGGCAAGTATTCCGACTTCATCTGGGATCATATGTGTTTCAGTGGCGTGGATTACGCGGCCGACCTGCAGGAAGACGGCATCTTCAGCATTATGAATGAGTATGGCGACGACTGGGAAGAAATGGTGGACGATGAACTGGGTAATTACGATTTCCTGATGTTCGACGATATCGAGTTCCAACAGTGCTGTGCTGGAAGAACTCAACAAATGGGGCCGCTGGTATTTCGATACGTTTAAAGTTGACGGCGTACGCCTCGACGCGGTGAAACACATCTCCCCGAAATTTTATAACGAATGGCTGGATTACCAGCGGCAAACAAAACCCGACCTCGTTGCTATCGGTGAATACTGGGCGCCCGGCGATTTGCACCTGCTCATCCGCTATATAGAAGCTACGGAAGGCCGCATGTCGCTATTTGACGCCGCATTGCATCACAATTTTCATCATGCCTCCCAACAGGGCAAGGATTTCGACCTGAGTACGATACTCGATAACAGCCTCGTACAGGCAAAACCTGAACTGGCGGTAACCGTGGTAGATAATCACGACACGCAGCCGTTGCAGGCGCTGGAGGCCCCGGTAGAGGCATGGTTCAAGCCGCTGGCCTATGCGATCATCCTGCTGCGCGAAGGCGGTTATCCCTGCCTGTTTTACCCCGATGTGTATGGCGCGCATTATGTAGACAAGGGCCGGGACGGTAACGATCATGAAATCTTCCCGGAACAGTGCAAACACATACAGGAACTGTTGCAGTTACGCCGCGGTAATGCATACGGCCAGCAACGAGATTACTTCGATCATGCCAACTGCATTGGCTGGACGCGCGAAGGAAATGAGGAACACGAAGGATGTGCAGTGGTTCTGTCTAACGGAGAGGAAGGTCACAAATCAATGGAGATAGGCCAGCGTTACGCAGGAATGACGTTCACAGATGCGCTGCAGGAGCGGGAAGAGGAAGTAACGATAGATGAAAACGGCTTGGGTACGTTCTTGTGCCCGGCAGGCGGCGTGAGTGTGTGGACAGTTAAAAAATAAGTGTTGCCGGGCCTTTAACATTGCCTTATCGTTTCTCTTAAAGAAATCTTAAAATAGCCGCCATCCGGCATTACAGGAATCATTTTTGTTCTACTAGTCATGAACCAAATATTTGAACCATGTCTAGAATAACCAAAGATGCCGTTAGAAAAGAAGTACAGCAATTAGCAATTGGTAATTATAAAAGCTACCCGGCAGATTATGAAAGTGTGCCGGCAGTCGTATCGGATAATGTTCGCTCACTCGCGAACGGGTATTGGGATTGCCGCGCATATAAAGAAGTAGAACGCGATGAGAAGTTGGGCATCAGTCTGCAGGACTATCAGCACTGGACCAAAGAAGCGTACGAAGCTTATATGCACGCAAACCGGAACTGATATATCTCCATTATATGAAGAAGCCAGCCTTTAAGGGCTGGCTTCTTTTGTTTTACTCTTTCAACGTCGCCAGGAAACTCACTACATCGCGAATCTCCTTCTTCGACAATAACGTCTTCATATCCGGCATACTCGACAGCGCATATTTTTTGGATTTAATATCCGCTGCGGCAATCGTCTTATCGGGATCACTGCCTTCTTTCACCGTAATGCTTGTTTTGCTTTCATTCTGAATGGTACCAAAGATCTTCTTCCCATCTTTCAGTTCGAGGCTCACCATGCCGAAACCTGGGGCCAGCCGTGCGCTCGGGTTAATCAGCGCTTGCAGAATTTGCTCACGTGAAATGCGGCCTGCTACGCCGTTCAGGCGCGGGCCGGCGTTACCGCCTTTGTCATCGTAAGAGTGGCAGCGCATACATTGTGCATTTTGGTTCTGGAAGAAGATGCGCCTTCCGCGGTTAGGATCGCCGCCATTGAGGCTGCTGGCGTAAGAGGCCATCAGGTCATCTTCAGAAAACTTGCTGCTGATCTCTTTGTATTTCGCGGCCAGCGGTGCTGATTTGGAGCTGTCGATGGCTTCGCCCAGTTCCGGTAGATGTCAGGGCTCAGCGTGCCGGCGGCCATTTTAGCCAGCAGGGCGTCGAAGCTTTGTTGGGTATTGGCGACAGGCAGTTTGCCCAAAGCCAGTACGGCGGCTTGTTTTTCTTCCATCGTACGGTTCGCGATCACATCGTTCAGCAGTTTCACCATTACTTCTTTCGACATGCTCATTTTCTCCATCAGGTCGAGGCCTGCCACGCGCACGTCTTTCTCTTTATCCGCCAAAGCAGTACTGATGGCCTGTTCCGCCTGAGGCGCCTGTAACGATACGATCGCTTTCAGGGAAGCGATGCGCACTTTAGGTTCCTTGTCTGCTTTTAAGGTAGCCAGCAGTTGATCTGCCGAAGTTTTTATGTTGATCTTCTGAATCGCTTTCGCAGCGCTCAGTCTAACGGCTATCTCCTTGTCGTTTAATAAACCTGTTAACGCTGTTGCGGCCTTGTTAACCACCGGCGCGGCATCGCGGGTAACGGGTCCACGCAGCCTTCCGTCTACACGGTCGAGCACAGATGGTTTGCTCCAAACGCTTAACACATCTACAGCTTCGGCGCGCATAGGGGCGGGGTTGGCGGTTTGTTGTGCGTATGTCACGAGGTTTTGCAGGTTCTCATCTTTGGCCACGCGAAGGTTAGCGCTGATGATACGGCGAACCAGCGGCTCGTTCTTAAAGGTGGTGGTATTCAGCAAGCCCGCCAAAGCAGGTAATGCTTCGGGGATCGACAGGTCGTCGTTGATTGCACGGGCGGCTTCGGTTACGATAAATTCCGAGGTGTCGGACAGGAACCTCGCTACCGCGGGATCGCTCATTCTTCTTAATGCTACTACTGCTGCGATTCTCAGCGCGCGGGAAGGATGTGTAGACAATGCCGCTACCGGCGCTACGTCGTGGATATTGGCCAGTGCAGCCGCACCCGCGTGACGCAGGTAAGCATCGGTATCATTGTTGGCTTCCAGCATAGCGATGATCGGTTGTACGCCTGCTTTGTATTTCATTCGGCCCAATGCTTCAGCAGCAAAGAAGCGCGCACGGGAAGCGGTATCTTTCAACAAAGGGATTAATGCAGCTCCTGCTTCTGCGTAACGAATGTCCCCCAGCCATTTAGCAGCCTGCGCGCGGATTTCAGGATCGGCATCTCTCAGTACGGGTACCAGTGCTTCGGCGTGTTTCTTGTCCTGGCGGGCTAATTGCGCCAGTCCCCAGATGCCGTGCACGCGTGACAGCTGGTGTGTTTTCTGCGCCAGTGCGGCTTTGAATACGTCGCTGTCTTTTCTTTTCACCAGCTCAAACTGTGCTTTCATGCGGATGCGCATGTCTTCGTGCTTCAGCAGGTTGGCGAGATCGGCTACTTTTTTATCGCCGAAGTCGGCAGCCAGCAAGCTTTGTACTTCCTTGCGGGCAGCTGAACCGGCGGCTCCTTTTACATCCATTTTCCAGATGCGGCCGTAGTTGTGCGTATCCCAGCCATCGATCCAGTCGGCGATGTAGAGGGCGCCATCAGGACCAAAGTCCATACCGGTAGGCAAAATCCCGCTTACGATCCTTTTGCTTTCGCCCAGGTCGAACGAAGCGCCTTTGGGATTTAACTTAAACGCATGCACGCCGGAGCCGGAAGGGTTACCCACGAATTCAGCAATAAAGAAATTGTTTTTATACTCGGGACCGAGTGCGGTGCCGGGGTTGTACACCATGCCACAGGGACCGCTCACATAGTTCGCGATACAGGGCGTGATGTAGGCCGCCTGACCATCCCAGCGGGGAGGTACATTTTCTCGTCCATCCATACCTTATAAGTATTGTTGTCTTCGTCGCGGTATTTACCATACTGCCAGTTGCTGCGCCAGCCGGCGTCGGAACCATTTACGATGTACACGAGGCGCTCTTTTTCACCGGGATGGTCGCCGTCATTGTCTTCACTGATCAGGTTAGCATACTCATCGAACACAAATTCGTGGGTATTGCGCACACCATAGGCGAATACCTCAAAGTCGCTGCCGTCGGGGTTAGAACGTACTACCACACCACTGTTCGGGTGTTCGTACTTTTCGCCATTAGGGCCTTTGCCATTAAAACCAATATCCCCGATCTGCCAGTAAATACGGCCATCGGGACCCATTTCCACGCCAGACATACCATGGCCGCTGAAGCCAACGTGTACGGCGTAACCGGTAGAAATAGATTTCTTATCATCAGCGATACCATCGCCATTTTTATCTTTCATCCGCCACAGGTCGGGCGCTACGGCTACGTACAAGTCACCGCCATCGGCGAGTACGCCGCCTGCTACGTCGGTTACCTCATCGTGGAAGTCGTCGACCACCAACTGCGCCATATCGGCTACGCCATCGTTGTTCTTGTCTTCAAGACGGTATACATGCTCCGTTTCAATCGTAAGATCGCGCCAGTCATGGGAGCTGTCGCCGTTGAGGTCCTTCAGCCAGCTGCGGTTCTTCTCGCTGTTTTCGGGACTTAACTCTTTCCGGAGGAAGGCGCGGCGGTCTTCCACGGTTTGCAGGCTGATAGACGGGATCTCCCAGTCGCGGTGCCCGCGGATATCGAATTCGGAGTTGTTTTGCCTGGTGGTAGTGGTGTAGTACAGGCGCCCCTTGTCGTCGATATCGATTGCGATCGGCGAAATGACAAGGGAATCGATGCCCCAGAGTTTCATCTCAAGCCCCTCTGCCAATACCGGTTTAACGGCGTTCTGGATAGAATCGGCCAGTTTAGCGGTAAAGGAGGAGTCGTACTCTTTGATGCGTTTGTCGGCCGGTCCGGAGTCCTGGCAGGCAATAGCACCTAACAGGAGGGTGGCGGGAAGTAGTTTTTTCATTGTAGCGGGCGTTGCCATCAGTTTTTTCATGTTCATTAAGGAGTTGCTGCAACAAGCAATTTGTCAGCCAATCAAGATATAATAAAAAAATCCGGAAAAGAAGGGTTATTGATGGGTGGCAAGCATTTTTTTCCTTATCCCTAAGATAAAGTTTCGCAAAAAAGGAGGATCAGTCTGCAGGAAGCGCGGCACCCACCGGTGAGTTTCGGATATGGGCTTATGTGAAAGGGCAGGTTGATCGTGCCTTGTTATTTGCGCTAATTTAACGGCGTGCATCCGTTTTTTATCGGTAATTTTAAGATGATGAAAAACACTGAACGCTTTTCCAATCGTGTAGACAATTACGTGAAGTACCGTCCGCATTACCCGGAGGCCATCATATCGTACCTGGCGGAACATGCCGGGCTCACGTCAGAAACGGTCGTGGCGGATATTGGCGTGGGGACCGGCATCTCATCGCTGTTGTTCCCGGAACATGGCAACCAGGTGATCGGGGTGGAGCCGAATAAGGAAATGCGTCTCGCGGCGGAACGGCAGCTGCATCATCATCCGCAGTTTACGGTGGTGAACGGCTCGGCCGAGCACACGACGCTGCCGGATGCTTCGGTGGATTTGATTCTGGCGGGCCAGGCGTTTCACTGGTTTAACCGGGATGCTGCCAGGGCGGAATTCCGCCGCATCGGGCGCGAAGGAGCGAAGGTGGTGCTCATCTGGAACGAACGCCTTACCGACAGCGCATTTGAAAATGCTTTTGAAGACCTGCTGAAGCGTTACGGCGTGGATTACGTGGAAGTGGACCATCGCAATATCGGTCCGGCGCAGCTGGCCTCCTTTTTTAAGAACGGTCAATTCGAGGAGCAGACCTTCCGGAACGCGCAGTTCTTCGACTACGCAGGCTTAAAAGGGCGGCTGTTATCTTCTTCCTATACCCCAACAGAAGAACATCCCTTGTACCTGCCGATGCTGAACAGGCTGGAGGAAATTTTCGAGAAATATAATGAGCAGCGGATTGTGAAATTTAACTATACGACTAAATTGTATTTGGGCGTAGTGTAAATACCTGTTCGTTTCTGTGGCGGTACCACCATGCGGTGACATCGATGTCTGCTTTTAGAGCCCCTTTTTTTTATAGATCAGTAAATAGTACCATAAAACCCCCAAATAATGTCACCCGTTTGGTGTCGTTTACGTGTACCTTTGTATCATCATGGCAAAGGAAAAAATACCGGTATACGACATCTGTAATCTTGGCGACGAAGGCCGGGATGAGTTCCTCGCCGACCGGTTTTCATCTTACCTGCACAAACACTTCGATCACCTGCATTTTCCACATAAACATGCCTTTTATCACCTGGTGCTGTTTACCGGAGGTGGAGGGGAGCATACGATCGATTTCTCCAGGTTTACCGTACAACCGGGCCAGCTGTACTTCATGGCGCCGGGCCAGGTACATGGATGGGCGTTTGAGGGCCGGATGGAGGGGTACATCGTAAATTTCACGGAAGCCTTTTTAAAGCCTTTCCTGCAGAACCCAGCGTACCTCGACCGGTTCGCATTTTTCAGCGGTGCCAGTGAGGAGTGTGTACACCAATTGCCGCCGGTGGTATATGAGCAGGTGTGTGGACTGTTTGAGCAGATTTTGCAACGCGGGAACGACCAACGCCACTACGGCGATTTGTTGCGGGTGTTACTGCTGCAATTGTTTTTAGTGGTGGATGATGCGGTGGCCGGTAAAGAAAGCAATGCCGTTCCGCAACAGAAGCTGGTATTGCTGAAAGGTTTCCGCAAACTGATCGACACGCATTACCGGGCATTACGGCTGCCAAAGGAATACGCCGACCTGTTATACGTAACACCCAATCACCTGAACGCACTTAGCCAGGACTTAGTTGGAAAAACGGCAGGAGAGCTGATCCGCGACCGCATACTGCTGGAAAGTAAACGCCTGCTGGCAAATGCACAGATGACCGTTACGGAGGTGGCGTACGATCTCAACTTCCGTGGATAACTCTTATTTCAATCGCTTCTTTAAAAAATATACCGGGCAAACGCCTGACGAGTTCAGGAAACAATTACTCGGATAAATCTCATCAATATGGAAAAGATTAAACAGATGGCGGCTGCTGAAGCCCCCAAACGGGAAAGCTTTGTTAAGATTTTTGCCTGCAAGTGTCCGCGCTGCCGCCAGGGCGACATGTTCGAAGATAAGAATCCCTACCACCTGAAAAGCACGATGAAAATGCACAAACGTTGCCCGGTCTGCGATCAGCCCTTCGAACTGGAGGTAGGTTTCTTTTACGGCTCCGGTTATGTGAGTTATGCATTGTCTGTTGCCATCAGCGTGGGCACGCTGGCCCTCTGGTGGTTTACCATCGGGTTGGGACTGGACGATAATCGTTTCCTGTACTGGATCATTACCAACGCGGTGCTGCTCATTTCCCTCCAACCTTTACTGATGCGGCTAGCACGCGCTATCTGGATCGCGTTTTTCGTGGGCTATGATCCCGATTGGAAAAACAGTGCGCCCGTACAAACCGACCGCACGAACGAAGCCATGAGTAACGCCTGGTAAACTTATTCTGACCGCAGGCTGCGCACCGGGTTCGACAGCGCAGCCTTTACCGTTTGCGTGCTCACTGTGATCAGCGTAAGGAACATGGCCCCAAGTCCTGCCGACACGAAAATCCACCATGACATGTTGATCCTGTACTCAAATCGCTGCAACCAGTTGTGGAGCACGTACCAGGCCAGGGGGCTGGCGAGCAGGCAGGAGATGACCACCAGGATCATGAATTCGCGGGAGAGTAATCCCCACAAATTGAGTACGGATGCACCCATTACCTTGCGGATGCCGATTTCTTAGTGCGTTGTTCCGCCATATATGACGCGAGGCCGAACAAACCAAGACAACTGATCAGGATTGCCAGCAAGGTGACGAAACCTGTTAACTGACTGATCCGTTCTTCCATGATGAACTTCTTGGCGTAATCGTCGCTGGTAAATGAATACTCAAATGGCGCGGCCGGGTTATGTGTTTTAAAAATCGGCGAGATGCGTTTCAAGGCTTCGGCGGTGCCCATAGCGGGGTTGATGCGGAGGTTGACGAAGTTGCCGGGTTCCATCAATACATAAAACACCGTCGGAGGCACGGCATCATACGGGGAACGCATGATCATATCTTTCGCTACGCCTATTACTTCGAGCGGCTTTGTACCCCATCGTATCGTTGTGCCGACAGGATTTTTAAGTCCCATGATTTTCACTGCGCTTTCATTTAAAATTACCCGGTTGGAGTCTGCGTTAGTTTCACCATCAAACGTTCTGCCATCCAGTATTTGCCAGTTCAGCACTTTGCCGTGGTCATTCCGTGCGCTTACGACGGCAAGTGAATTTATGTCGCCTTCGGGTTTTCCCGGCCAGGTGAAGTCGGAAGTGCCAGACCATATATCGGTCAGTGGGCCCTGAGACTGGCTTACGGCTACTACGGCGCCGGAGGCGATCAGGTCATTTCGCAACGCTTCATAGTGCTCATAGATCTGCGGTGTGGTCATTTGCGTAGAAATGATGCCAGCCCGCTCATATCCAACCGGCCGGTCTTTCGCATACTGGATTTGCCTGTTAACCGTAATGGTGCCGGTGATGAGCAATACCGATACAACGAACTGCAATATCACCAGTATTTTACGCGGTGTGGAAGCAGCGCGGCCTGCGCGGAAGCTGCCTTTTAACACCCTTACAGGCTGGAAAGAAGATAAATAAGCGGCAGGGTAGCTGCCTGCTATGATGCCAGCAAATACGCTGAAACCTACGGAGAATGCCCAGAACATCGGGCTGCTCCATTGGATGCTGATATCTTTTAACGCCACTTTATTGAACCACGGCAGGAATAATTGCGCGAGCAGCAATGCCAGTACGAGCGCTAATAAAGCCACCAGAATAGATTCTGAGAAGAATTGTCCCACGAGTTGGGCCCTGAGCGAACCTACTGCCTTACGAATACCCACTTCCCGCGCACGCTTTTCGGAACGGGCAGTGCTTAGGTTCATAAAGTTGATACAGGCCAGCAGCAATACAAAACCGCCTATCAACCCAAAAAGTTTTACGAAAACCATTTGTCCGGCCACACTGATGCCATTATCAAACTTATTGTACAAATGCCAGCGGTCCATCGGGAAGAGGAACAGCTCGGGCTTATTGGCAGATAATTCAGGATGATGGTTAAAGTAAACATCTTTGATCCGCTTTTGTGCCGTTTCAAAACTTGCGTTATCGGCCAGCTGCACATAAGCATTAAAAGAATGGAAGTCCCAGGAATCCTTTATGTCTTTGATCCACTTCCATTCCGTAAGCGCGAGGTCCCAGGGCAGTAAATACCGGTTGTCTGCCATCTCCGTATTGGCAGGGAAGTCCCTGAAGACCCCCGTTACTTTTACCGGTATGCGGTTATCTATCTTTATGATTTCACCTACCGCGCTTTTATTGCCAAATAAGGCGCGGGCAGTGGTTTCATTCAACAGGATGGAAGATGTTTCCTTCAGTCCTTCCCGTGAACCTGCCACCATTTCCAGGCTTAACATGTCAGTAGTACCCGGGCTCACAAAAGATCCGAAAGTAGACAGTCTTTCGTCACCTGCAATAAGCGTGTGATTGCCTTCGCATACCATCGTTACCGTTTTGAACTCGCCGGGATAGTCGCGCGCCAGCTCTTCTCCTAGTGGTACCGGCATCGAGGTGTTCACGAATACCTGTCCCTCCGCTGTACCCCTAAGCAACACCTGCGCGATACGATCATGGTTTTTAAAGTGCTTGTTAAATGATAACTCGTCCCAGATCCACAATGCGATCAGCAGCGCCACCGCCATACCAGCGGCAAATCCGGCAATATTAATAACGGAATACACCTTGTTTTTAGTAAGGTTGCGCCATGCGATCTTGAAGTAGTTCTTTAGCATAATGATAGGTATTGAAGAGTCGTTTGCCAAAGCAGTGCCACGATATTCAGGTGCAATATCTTAATTATTTATGTATGGGGATATGATTAATATGTTCGGTTTCGGTACAGGCGGCTGTCCGGATTAGTGCAGCCGCCGACTTAGATCTTATCTTGATGTGCTGGCACGTTATTGGTGATCCATTTCGTGTAACCCGAGTTTTAACTAAATTCTGCATTATGAAAGCAGCAGTGCTGGCGCATTATGGAGCCCCGGAAAATTTTGAAGTAAAAGAAGTGCAAGTACCCGAAATCCAGGAGGGACAAATCCTGGTACACAACTATGCCTCGTCGGTAAACCCGGTAGATACGATGGTGCGGCGTGGTACGCTGAAGCTGGTCAGCGGTTTATTTGGCGAGCATATTATCGGCAGTGATTTTGCCGGTGTGGTGAATGCCTCCAAAAGCAGCCGTTTTAAGCCAGGCGATGAGGTGTTCGGATTTAAAAATGCCGTGGCCGGACATGCGTACGCGGAATACGTGGTGGTGGACGAAAACAATGCGGCTTTAAAACCCAATAATATAAACTTTACGGAAGCGGCATCAATGCCGTTAGTGGCGCTAACTGCGTGGCAGGGCCTCACCCGCGAGGGTAAGCTGCAGGCTGGACAACGGGTGCTGATCAATGGCTGCACCGGCGGCGTGGGGTGTATGGCCGTACAACTGGCGAAACACATGGGCGCCATTGTCACCGGCACCTGTAGTACGCACCACAAGTTGTTGGCAGGCGAGTTGGGATGCGATGAAGTGATCGATTACGAAAAAGAGCAACTGCCCGAAGATGGCCGTTTTGACGTAATATTCGACACTGCAGCACGCCTGACCTTATCGGACGTTACAAAAGCCTAACACCGGATGGCGTGCTTGTGACTACGAAACCGCCGTCGGAAGATCTTGGAGAGGTATTATCATCCGCGGTAGACCTGTTGCGCGCCCGCATGCGCATGTTCATGGTAGAGCCGCGCGCGGATGACCTGGAAACGATCCGCCAGTTTGTAGAGGCTGGTGACTTGCGGCCTGTCGTGATGAAAATATTTCCACTCAGTAATATGGCGCTGGCGCATGAAATGTTGGAGCATGGGAGCGTGACCGGTAAGATCGCAATAGAAATTTAGCCGTATCTTGGGGATATGAAGCTCCCTGTACTGCACGGTGTCATCGACCGCCGCCTGCTTGTTAACTTCGCCGCCGACCCGGAAGTCGTAGCGCGCTTGATTCCTGCGCCTTTTCAGCCCAAGTTACACAGAGGAAAGGCTATTGTAGGTGTTTGCCTTATTCGCCTGAAACAAATCCGTCCGAAAGGTTTTCCCGGCTTTATGGGTATTTCATCCGAAAATGGCGCGCACCGCTTTGCTGTGGAGTGGGAGGAAAATGGCGTGATAAAAGAAGGGGTATATATTCCCCGCCGCGATACCTCGCTGCGACTCAATACCTGGGCGGGCGGGCGCGTGTTTCCCGGCACGCATTACCTGGCGAAATTTGAGGTGAAGGAAGGGCGTGGCAAGTATCAGGTAGCGTTTCAGAGTTCGGACCATACGCGTATCGCTGTGGATGCCGAAGAAGCGACAACGTTAAATGCAGATTCCGTTTTCGGTTCGCTGGATGATGTATCCTGCTTTTTTGAACGGGGCTCCATTGGATATTCGCCCAACGGGCAAAGGTTTGAGGAATGCAGTTGCGCACCTCGTTCTGGAAAGTGCAGCCACTGGCGGTAAACTCCGTACGGTCTTCTTTCTTTGAAGATGAAAGCATGTTTCCGAAAGGAAGCGTGTCGTTTGATAATGCGCTGCTCATGAAGCAAGTTCCGCACGAGTGGCACGATATGGGCAGGTTGCGCTAATCTCCTGCCTGGGCTGCAAATAAACGGATGGTGATACGCCAGATTGTTTCACGGCGTTCTACTGAATGCGCACATATTCATGGCCGTCGCTATTTCCTTCATTTCTCACCCAACCGAATGAATTTATTACTCTATTTCTCGAAAATCGCGATCCCGAAGGTCCAGTCGCAGGTGCTTACCCTGGCGATCCCGGCCACACTGGCCGGCAGTTGCTTCCTGTATGCTCGCGCCACTATAGCGCGATCGGGAAGCAGTCGGATACACCATCGGATTTGAATCAACTGAAGTAGGATGATGAAAACAAAGCTAACGATTGCGAGCCTGTTGTTTGCCACGACTGTAGCCTCGGCTCAATCCCCTGAAACACTGACGGTACAGGCAGGAAATATTATTTCCACGGTATCGCCTACCATGTGGGGTGTTTTTTCGAAGATATTAATATGGGCGCCGATGGCGGTATATATGCAGAGCTGGTGAAGAACCGTTCTTTCGAATTTTACCAGCCGCTAATGGGCTGGACCGTACACCATGCGCCTCTGAAAGAGGGGGCGGTCGTCGTGCTGAACCGGCAGGATAAAAACGTGACCAATCCCCGTTTTCTGCGGGTGACTAAGCAAAGCGCCTCCGAAACCCTGGGGCTGGTGAATGAAGGTTTCAGGGGGATGGGTATCAAAAAGGCCTGCGGTACGACTTTTCGGTGATGTACCGGCAATCAGAACCCGGTCTTAAGCTTCGGCTTGAGCTGATCAGCGGCGGAAGCAGCATCATTGGCAACGGCGTGGTGGAACTGCCCGAAACCGGCGACAGCTGGAAGAAGGCGACGGTAAGT
The DNA here is from genome assembly GCF_023156195.1 of Chitinophaga sedimenti. Classification (GTDB taxonomy): domain Bacteria; phylum Bacteroidota; class Bacteroidia; order Chitinophagales; family Chitinophagaceae; genus Chitinophaga; species Chitinophaga sedimenti. The sequence goes on along the minus strand of NZ_JAKUKA010000001.1, from coordinate 1,889,693 downwards.
TTCACGGCCAACGACAGCACGATGCGCGGTAAACTCGGCATCTGGTTCGATGGCGTGGGTACAGTGGACCTGGATATGATTTCGCTGTTCCCCTCGGATACCTGGAAGGGCCGCCCGGGTGGCATGCGCGCCGATATGGTGCAATTGCTGGCTGATATGAAACCTGGTTTTCTGCGGTTTCCCGGTGGTTGTATCGTGGAAGGGCATGACCTTTCCGTGCGTTATCAATGGAAGAAAACAATTGGGGCGATTGAAGACAGGCAGCTGATCGTGAACCGCTGGAACACGGAATTCGCACACCGCTTAACGCCAGACTACTACCAGACGTTCGGCCTTGGTTTTTTTGAATATTTCCAGTTGGCGGAAGATATCGGCGCAGCACCTTTGCCGATCCTGAACTGCGGCATGGCCTGCCAGTTTAATACGGGCGAGGTGGTGCCGCTGGATCAATTAGATCCTTACATCCGGGATGCCCTCGATCTGATCGAATTTGCCAACGGAGACACAGCTACGGAATGGGGTGCAGTAAGGGCGAAAATGGGACATCCGCAGCCGTTTAACCCGGAGATGATGGGCGTAGGTAATGAGAACTGGGCGCCGCAATACATCGAGCGTTTGCAATTATTCCGCGACGCGATCAAGGCAAAGTACCCGGATTTTAAACTCGTATGCAGTGCAGGGACCGATCCGGCCGGCGAACGGTTTGATTTTCTCGATCAATCGCTGCGCAGCTTGAAGGCGGACATCATTGACGAACACTATTACCGTCAACCGGCCTGGTTCCTGGAAAATGCCGGCAGATACGATAATTACGACCGCAACAGTGCTAAAATATTTGCCGGGGAATATGCTGCGCAGAGCGACAGGGTGGTAAGCATTCATAACCGTAATATCTTAAAAACCGCCATCGCTGAAGCAGCCTTCATGACTGGGCTGGAACGTAATGCGGGTGTAGTAGTGATGGCCTCTTATGCCCCGTTGTTCGCGCACATCGACGGCTGGCAGTGGACGCCCGACCTCATCTGGGTGAATAACCTGCAGGCTTACGGTACGCCGGATTACTACGTACAACAGTTGTTCTCCTTAAACAAAGGCACACACGTGGTGCCGGTATTGCAGGCGGGGAGCGTGCTGAAAGGGCAGGACAGCCTCTATGCCTCGGCAGTGTTGGATAAGAAAGAACACGCACTTATTGTGAAAGTGGTAAATGCATCCGGCACAAAGGTGCAGCGGAAATTGAACATAGAAGGGGCACGGATCAGCCCCGGCCGGGTGGAGATCACTACATTGACCGCCAACTCGCTGCAGGATATGAACAGTTTTGACATGCCCGGGCGGGTGGCGCCTAAAACTACCTCCGTCGCTATAAAGGGAAAGCAACTCGATGTAACGATGGAGCCAAATTCGTTTAATTTATATCGTGTAAGTATAAAGTAAGGAGAGAAAACACGACAGGCCGGCCTCTTCAGGTCGGCCTTTTATATGAATGATTTACTGTTTTATTTTACCGGTTACCAGCACCTTCGCGATGCGCAGTTGGTCCATCTGCATCACTTTCAGCTGCAGGCCGCCGAGTTTTACACTGTCGCCGATGTCCGGTATTTTACCCAGCTTTTCGAGGATGAAGCCGCCGAGCGTTACATAACTTTGAGTCAGCTTTGCTTTTTGTGCGTCCAGTTCCACATTCAGTAATTCCAGGAATTCGATAAACGGCATCTGTGCGTCAACGAGCATGCTGCCATCTTCATTGTGCACCACATCGTACTCAAATTCGTTGGTCTCTGACGAAATATTGCCTACAAGTGCGTCCACGATGTCGTTGATGGTTACCAGTCCTTTGATAGAGCCGAATTCGTCGACTACCATTGCCTGGTATACCTTTTCCTTTTTAAACAACTCTAGTATCTGGTAGGTGCGGTTGTATTGCGTCACCACGAGCAGCTTTTTACTGATGGCTTCCAGATTTTGAATCTTTTCTGCCAGGTTCTCGCTAAGCAGATCTTTGGAATAGACGAACGCGAACGCGTTGTCGATATCGCCTTTCGCCAGCGGGTATATCGTATGTTTCCGTTCGAGTACCTTTTTCATGTTCTCCTCCGGCGTGTCGTTGACATCCAGCCAGATAATTTCGTTACGCGGCGTCATCAGCGACGAAACGTGGCGGTCGGCCAGGTTAAACACGTTCTGGATCAGCGCTTTTTCTGTTTCTTCGATCACACCGCCCTGGTGACTTTCGGTAATGATTACACGTAATTCTTCCTCTGAGTGAATATCGCCATGCTCTCCGGCAGGTTTAATGCCGATCGCTTTTAGAATAATATTAGCGAAACCGTTCAACACCCAGATAAAGGGACGGAACACGATGAAGAATATTTTCAGCGGCACCGCCACTGCAAATGTGGTGGGCACGGGTTTACGGATGGCCAGCGATTTAGGCGCCAGTTCACCGAATACGATGTGCAGGATGGTAATCATGAGGAACGCTACCGGTAACGCAGCTTTGTGTGCAACAGCAGGTTCCAGGTTCATGCCCAATACCTCGAACAGGTTGATGATGAGGGTGGTCATCACATCTTCGCCTACCCAGCCTAAGCCGAGGGAAGCGAGCGTAATACCCAGCTGTGTGGCGGCCAGGTAACCATCGAGGTTATTTACAATGCTTTTAGCGACAGTGGATACTGTTTTGTTACGGCCTGTGTTTACTTCAATTTGTGAAGTACGCACTTTCACAATGGCAAATTCCGCGGCTACAAAAAATCCATTCAGGAGTACGAGAAATAGGGTGAGTAATATGTCCCAGGTCATTTCAGAATTAGTTCTTTAGATGACGGCAAAAATAATAATATATTATCACATCAGCGGTAAAAGTTATGGCGGGCGCTGGTTGACCATGCTTTCGAGGTATTGGACAAAGCACTGATTGATCCGGATGGGGGCACTGTATGCGGCCCGGTACAAATAAAAAAGCCGCCTGGAAACAGGCGGCTCTACCCCTAATTAACCAAAAAAGCATAGATTATGAAAAAGTAATAACTTTAGGTATAGGAAAGGTTTTTCAAAAGATATGGTTGTAAACTCCATTTTAAATGTATGACACGTTTCAATAAGCATTTAGATTTTGGTTGACACATCAAACATTAACCATTAAACATTAACCCCAATAATATCATCTCACAGGTAAGGAATAAACAGGTAATCTCGGCACAGATTATGGAAAGGGATAAATAATTAGTTATAGTTCACCGGTACGGGATAAACCATCGGACGGAACTTACAGAAAACGTAAGTCGGTTTAATCCTGAAAACACTGTCATATGCGTGAAAAAAGTAGCGGTTCATTTCTTAATGTTTTTGTTGTTAAATAATTTTTTCAGTAGATATAAGCAAATAGGATTCTCACGGATATGATTAAACTGTATCGATTTGTTTGCGCAACGGCCCTTATTTTAATGTGCAATAGTCATTTTAAAATAAACGGGCGGGATGTCATATCTTTTTTATTCTCCAGTTTCACTTAACCCGGCCCGTTTATTATACACCACCATGTTTCTCGTACATTCACAGGTGAGGGGAATAGCCCTCTCTTACTCGCGTTTGATTAGCTCAAGCTTCACTTCGTCTTACGCTGTTGGCGTTTTTTTCTCTCGTAAACAGTTGTAGGTTCAACGGTTCATAGGATAGGGACTGTTTCACTGTTTTCCATTCAGATTTATGCATATAATAATCTTTATCGTGTTGCCAGTTCCTGCGTCCAGATCGTACCATAGCGGCCGATGCCGGTTTCGGTAACGCTGGCGTTCATCAGCGCTCTGCAGTGGGTGGGGCTCTTCAGCCATCCGTCTACTGTTTCTTTTTCGCTTAGATAGCCAAGGGCAATGTTTTCGCAGTAAGTTTTCCAGTTATAGCCCATCCTTTTGATGCGGTCCCCTGCCGTGCTGCCGTTTTTGCCGGTATGACTCAGATAGTTGCTGTCGCTCATCTCTTTACTGTGCAACCAGGCTGCTTTTTCGAGCCGTTGGCTCCACTTCACCGGCGCTACGGCGGGCATTACGTTGTCACCGCAGTTACAGCCTTTGTTTCTTGCATCGTTGACCAGCGCCAGGAGCACGTCCTTGTTAATTGTGTTGGTATAAGAAAAAATAGAATCGGGCCCCAGTGCGGAAGTGGTGTTCGGCTTGCTAACTGTTGTCAGTGGCTCCTTTGTGCAGGCTGCCAGCAGGCAAAACACCGGGATTATTATACTAAGGCTCGCTTTCATAAGGTTTTTACTGGTTAAGCTATTTTGATTTTTTGGGAAGATGAAGGGCGGGCACCGTATCAGTTATCTCGTTTTTCTTATCACCCCGCTGCATCATCAATCTGAAACAAAGGTACATTGCCACAGTACCGTGAATAATGATGGCTATCACCGAAAATGATGAGTGTCATCCTCCCACAAAAGATGTATGTTTTTGAAAATCGGCCATGGTAAAGGGTTTGGATGGCTGACCGCCGTCAGTCATTGACGTATGTTAGTCAGTATTCCGAATGGCCGTTTGAAAAATGGTGTTGGCAGAGGCAGTTTTATTACTTAACTTGACAACAGTAAAGACGGCAACCGTTGATTTTGCAGCTTGTTTCCCGAAGAAGAACGTTCTGACCGACCCCGTTGTGTGAGGCTTCCCAAATCCGCCAAAGGCACACGGCCGGAAATAAGCGGTTGCCACAGGCGCTTTCGCGACAAGGGAGTGAGTATCGGCTCCCGTACCTGACGGCCCTGATTAAACCTGTAAAGACCTTACCCACGAAGCTGGTATGTATTATTTGAACACTGCGCCCGATAATGATTTTTTACTGTCTGTTTTTAGAACCGCCATGCAGAAACTGCCGGCCCTTGGGGCTATCCGGGAAGTACCGGGCGGAAAACTGATTTATCTCAATGATAAAGGCGCTGCTATGTTAGGGGTGGATACAATTGAAGATGCCGAGGCATTGCTCAATAAGAATGGCTTCAGGGGAGATGTGAGCATGGCCCTGCCTACCGGTCTTCGTAAATGGGAAAGTGCTTCCGGGGAAAGTTTTTACAGTCATTACGAATGCGCCAGCATGCAGTATGAAGGTAAGGACTACGAACTCATCCGCTTGTCTACTCCCATCGCAGATGCCGGTAATAAGGATGTTGAGCAGATGGTCATACAACGCACGCAGAAGCTCCAGGCCGCCCTGGAAGCCATGGAAACTACCCGCGATGCCCTCACCCTGGCACTGGACAAGGAAAAGGACCTGGGCGAACTGAAGTCGCGTTTCGTATCCATGGCCTCCCATGAGTTCCGGACGCCGCTCAGCACCATCCTGTCGTCAGCCTTCCTGGCCAAGCAATACGACGCCGAACATCAGCAGGAAAAGCGGCATAAGCACCTGGACCGGATAGTAGCCTCGGTTAGTTTTCTGACAGATATTTTAAATGACTTCCTTTCTCTTGGGAAGATAGAAGAAGGAAAGATCGTAGTGCGGCCAGTGCTGTTCGATGTGCGCGAGCACGTGAAAACCATGATCCAGGAAGCGCAGGGCATTGTAAAGCCACACCAGGAGCTGGTGTACAAGCACGAAGGCTGGCCCGATGTAATGCTCGACCCCACACTGCTCCGGCACATCGTATTAAACCTGATCGGTAACGCCATTAAGTTCAGCACCAAAGAGCACTCCGTCATAGAGGTAATTACCCACACAGACTCCTACGGGCTTACGCTGAAGGTGCGGGACAACGGTATCGGGATGTCGGCGGAAGACCAGGCACACCTGTTCGAACGCTTTTTCCGCGGGGCCAACGTAAGTAATATACAGGGCACCGGGCTGGGACTGCACATCGTGGCCAAGTACACGGAGCTCATGAAAGGCGTTATCAGCTGCGATAGCACCCTCGACGTGGGCACCACCTTTACCATCATATTTCCACCTATAAGCGAGTTTTAAAATATAAACTGAACCATAAGATGAAAACGATCCTGTTGATTGAAGACAATGCGGAAATCAGAGAGAATACGGAAGAAATACTGGAACTAGCCGGTTATAAGGTATTAACCGCGCCCGACGGTAAAAAGGGCATGGAACTGGCCATGAAAAACCACCCGGACCTGGTGGTATGTGATATAATGATGCCCGTGCTCGATGGTTACGGCGTATTACACATGATGCAGCGCAATGAAGAGCTGAAAGGCACGCCCTTCATTTTCCTCAGCGCAAAGTCCGAAAGGGGGATTTTCGTAAGGGTATGGACCTCGGTGCAGACGATTACATCACCAAACCGTTCACCGGCACCGACCTCCTTAATGCCGTAGAAAGCAGGCTGCGGAAGTCAGACTTGAAAAAGGAGCAGTTTAGCCCGGATTTACAGGGGCTCAACAAGCTGATTGATGTAGTGAGTGGCAAAAATGCCCTGGAAAGCCTGCGTGAAGGGCGTAATACAGAAAAGTATAAGAAGAAACAGGTGATCTATAGCGAGGGAAATCGCCCGCAACGCCTGTACTATGTACAAAAAGGAAAAGTAAAGACCTATAAACGGAATGACGACGGCAAAGAGCTGGTCGTAGAGTTGTATAATACGGGCGATTTCCTCGGGCACATCGCCCTCCTGGAAGGCGGCCTGTATAAGGATACCGCCGAAGCCATCGAGGAAACCGAACTGGCGGTTATTCCCCTCGAAGACTTTGAAAACCTCCTGAACAGTAATAATGAAGTGGCGGTGCAGTTCCTGCGCATGCTGGCCGGCAATGTAACCACTAAAGAGCAACAGTTGCTGGGATTAGCCTATAATTCACTAAGAAAGAAGGTAGCGGAAGCGCTGATGAACCTCTCACGCAAATACGGCGCAGGGCGGGAAGGCGCCTTTTCCATCGATATCAGCCGCGATAACCTGGCGACCATCGCCGGTACGGCTACCGAATCCCTGATCCGCACACTGGGCGACTTCCGGGAAGAGAAGCTGATCGATATACAGGAAGGTGCAATTGTGATTTTGAATCAGAAGAAGCTGGAGGGGTTGTTGTACTAAAGCTCGGGGAAATGCGTATCAATATAGGAACTGAAATCGTGCAGCAGCAGCTCGAACTGCTGCTCCAGCAGATCGATGCGCTTGCCCAGCTGTGATTGCAGCAGGAGCGAGAGGTCTTCGACATTATCCTGGACGTTGGCTGTAAGCTGTAATTGTTCCAGTTGCTGGCGTACTTCGTGTTTGAGCAGCGTAATCTGTCCGTCCATTTTCAGGAAACGGTTCTGGAAGTGCTCGAACTGCTCCAGCGGCAAATCGTGCCTTCCTACGCTAAGTACCGATGCAAGGCGCGTTTTAAAGTAAATATTGTCGTTCTCGAATTGCTGGATCATCTGCTTCCAGGCAGTCGTTTCCACGATCAGGTCTAGTATGTTCCGTTCTTTTATCACCAGCTTATTTTTTATCCAATGCAAAATACCCGGATTCATGAGCCCGGATACTGACCGTCGTCAGTCTTTTTGATGAATGTGGTTAGTAGAAGGTGTATTTTAGCAGTTGAAACGCCCGATTATGCAGGATTATACGATCATTGTCAATAAGATAGAAGAATTACAGACCATTAAGGATGTACAGGAGCTGGAAATGATCCTGGACAGGGCACGCCGTACCATTATTGGCGGCGATAACGTATTGCTCGTGCGGCAGGACAGGCAGGGCAACGAAAGTTTATTCGAAACGATCACCAACGAGCGGGATTTTGAACGCTACCGCGAGCAGGTCATGAAATATTTATGATTTATGTAGCGGGTTTCCTATTTTGGTAAGACAGTGAACCAAATCCGCTAAGTCATGCTGAAAATCATCGGCGCTGCCAGCCTGTTGCTCCTGGCCGCCTGCGGCGCTTTCGCCCAAACGCAATATGAACTGAATACCGGCTGGCAATGCGCCGCCAGCAAAGACGTGAACGTGCCCGGCGAAACCTTGTCGCGTACAGACTACCCTTTACAACAATGGATGCCGGCCACCGTGCCCGGAACGGTACTAACCTCGCTGCTGAATAACGGCCGCGTACCCGACCCGTTTTATGGGATGAACAACGAGCGTATCCCGGACATCTACCACACCGGCAATGCCCATTACACATATTGGTTCGCACACGACTTTACGGAAGCGCGCCCCGGGGGCGACGGACAGGTATGGCTGCACTTCCGTGGCGTAAACGATGGCTGCGACGTTTTCCTGAACGGGCATAAGCTGACCAGCTCCGGGCACTACGGCGCTTACCTGCGGCATTCCTATAATATTACGCCCTGGCTTTCTGCTACCGGTAAAAACCGGCTGGCCGTGATCGTATATCCGCCGGCTGTTCCGGGTAATCCTAACGGCGGTCAGGGCGGAGACGGTACCATCGCCAAAAATGTAGGCCCGCAGTATACCGCTGGCTGGGATTGGATTCAGCCGATGCGCGACCGTAACACCGGCATCTGGGACAAGGTATTCATTGAACGGACGGGGGCGGTGCGCATCCGGCACCCGCACATCATTACCCGCGTGCCGGGCAAACGATTCCCCGGTGTGCAAACGCAACCGGCGCAGGTGCAGGTAAGTGCGGAGCTGGAAAATGCCGGTAATAAAGCCATTGCCGGGCAGCTGCGGTATACTTTAGGTGGAAAGCAGGTAGTAAAGCAGGTGACCCTGTCGCCCCAATCGGTTACTACCGTGCAATTGCCGGACCTGCAACTGGCAAACCCAAAGTTATGGTGGCCTGCCGGTTATGGCACACAGCATTTGTACCCGCTGCAACTGCAATTTGTTGCCGGCGGTAAGGTATTGGACACTGACGACAGTCAGGTTGGCGTCCGCGAAATACAAACGTACTGGAATGCACATACCAATAGCCGGGAAACCAGCGTAAACGGGCAGCGCATCTTCATCAAAGGAGGGAACTGGATCGCTTCTGATGCCATGTTCCGTTTCAGCGCTGCGCGTTATGATGCGGAAGTTCGTTTTCACCGCGACATGCACCTGAACCTGATACGCATCTGGGGCGGCAGTCTGACGGAGCGGCCGGAGTTTTACGCCGCCTGTGACAAATACGGCCTGCTCGTATTCCAGGACTTCTGGATGTCCGGCGACTGTAACGGCCGCTGGCTCGATCCTGCTAAAAAAGAAGACCAGTGGACACGCCGCGCCTACCCGGACGACCACAACCTGTTCCCGGCCTCGGTGGCCGACCCAGGTAAAGATGCTGCGCAACCACGCATCGCTGGCCTACTGGTGTGGTGGTAATGAAATAACCCCGCCGGACGATATCATGGCGGCGATGAAAGACAGTTTGCTCCCCGCGCTCGACGGTACCCGCTACTTCTTCGACTATTCCAACTCGGACAGCATGTCGTACAACACCATTGGTGGTAATGGCGATGGCCCATATGGTATACAACGTCCCGAAATCTTCTGGGAGCACCGTACCTTTCCTTTTAATTCTGAAGTGGGGTCTGTTGGTGTGGGGGATTATAGCTCCCTGGAACGCTTCCTGCCCGCCGCAAGCCTGGTGCCGCCGGGTAAACCGCTGGATTCGGTGTGGCAATATCATAAGTACATCGGTTACGACGAGCACCTTCAGCCTTATGGAAAAGTAAAAGACCTGGAAGACTGGGCCACCAAAGCGCAGCTGGTAAACTACGATCAGTATCGCGCGCTCATGGAGGGCTTCAGTGCCCATATGTGGGATTGGTACACCGGCGTGATCATATGGAAAACACAAAATCCGTGGACGGCCATGCGCGGCCAGATGTATGACTACTACCGGATCCCAACGCCTGCCTGTACGGCCTGCGTAAAGGCGGTCAACCGCTGCACATCATGTACAACCCGGTAGATGGTATGATCATGTCCGTCAACAACGGCTTTACCTACGCCCGCAACCTGATGCTCGAAGTGAAAACCTATACCATGAGCGGCCGGGATAGCCTGCTCACGCAGGTGTTCGTAGAAGCCCCGCCAACAACGGTACAAAAGTATCTGTCTGAAAAAAGAAGGCTGGATAAACTCCGGGAGAAAGAGGGTGTGTTCCTCTCGCTAAAACTCATCAACACCAACAAAGAAGTGGTGGACGAAAACCTATATTGGCTGCCTGCAGCGGACGGCTCACACAGTGGGTTGCAGCAAATACCCGCCGCCACTCCAGCTGTTACGGCGGTTAAAGTGGGCAGTGATATTGCCGTTACGATCAGTGCGCCTGCAAATGGGCCCGTCGCATTCTTCAATCGCCTGTCTATCGTCGATGCACAAACGAAGAAACGGGTGTTGCCGGTATTTTACAGTGATAACTATGTGTCCGTACTGCCGGGTGAACGCCGTACGGTGTTAATCAGCGGGGCTTTGAAGGATGGAGCGCTGGTGGAAGTGGAGGGATGGAATGTGGGGCAGAAGTTTGTGGAGGTGCGGTAGTGGTTAAGACGGACGGGTACGGCCCGTCCGTCTTAATATATTATTTCACCCTCCGAAACTTTTGTACCTGGTCTGCCCGCAGCACAAAGCCCGCCTTCGTAAACTCCACATCCATCGGCACTTTCTCGTCCCAATAGAACAAAGTATTCGACGCCGGTTTCAGTTGAACATTATGACCGGGCGCTTTGATGATCAGGTTGGCGCCCTCTGCCACTACCTGTACGGTGTCTTTTTATCGTTGGTGTAGCGGCCATTGTAACCGGATAATGTTTTAGCGTCCACGGATACGGTCTGATAGCGATGTTTACGTTGGGCCAGCAGCCAGAATAGAACTCCGGGTTGTCGTACGTTACGGTCCAGCTGTCGTGTTTAGCTTCGGGATAAACGGTGAATTTTACGGCGCTGTTGTAGCGTTTGAGCGCGTTTACCATTTTTTCGCTGTTACCGATGGCGACCACATCATCTTTTGCCCCGTGAAAACACCAGGTGGGGTGTAGCGCAACTTCCAGATATCCGTCGTGTCTCCGCCGCCGCAGATAGGAGCGATGGCGGCAAATTCTTCGGGGTGTTTGATGGCAAGCGCCCAGGTGCCAAAACCGCCCATGCTAAGGCCGGTAAGGTAAATGCGGTCGTTGTCTACCCTGTATTGCTTCTTGAGGTTCAGTAACAGCTGGTACACCTGGTCGGGCTGCCAGCCATAGGTACTTGTTTGCGGCGATACCACGATAAACGGGTATTTTTTACCGGCTTCTATCAGTTTGGCGGGACCGTGTGCTTTTACTTTATTGATATCGGTGCCCGTTTCGCCTGCGCCATGCAGGAAAATTAGCAGGGGCCAGCGTTGTGCGGTGTCGGCACTATAGCCTTCCGGCAGGGCCAATAAATATTTGGTTTCAATAACGAATTTCTCGGCTGTCTGTTGTGCCTTTACGGCGAGTTGCAGCAGTAGCAGCGGGGCAATAGAAAGGAATAGCTTTTTCATGTTGAAGGGTTCTGTATCGAATATACAAAACTATTTTTCTATCTTGAAATGATGCTTTTCAAATCCATCCTGCTCAGTTGTTGCCTGTTCGCGGTAAAACCTGGACCGCGCTTTCGTGTGCTTGCCCTGGCCGAAAGCAGCGGCCATCACATTGCTTACTCAGGCGCGGCAAAGATGTGGCTCGATCAGCTGGCGGCCGACAGTAACTTCGTGATCGACTACATCCACAACACAGCCAACATCGACAGTGCTTACCTCTCTAAGTATCGCCTCTTCATTCAACTGGATTATCCGCCTTACGGCTGGAAGGATAAGGCGGCGCGGGCGTTTGAACAGTATATCAATGAAGGGCGTGGCGGCTGGATTGGATTTCATCACGCTACTTTGCTGGGCGAGTTTGACGGCTATGGGCTGTGGGACTGGTTTTACCGGTTCATGGGGAGATCCGGTTCAGGGATTACATTGCTACGTTTGCATCGGGCACGGTGCGGGTGGAAGTGCCGGAGCATCCATTATTCAAAGACATCAGTAAAGCCTTCAACATAAAAACAGAGGAGTGGTATACCTATGATAAAAGCCCAAGGCCGCAGGTTACCGTGTTGGCCAACGTAGAGGAAGACAGCTACCGGCCGGCATCAGACAAGAAGATGGGGGATCATCCCGTGATCTGGACCAACCCGAAATACAAGGCCCGCAACGTGTATATCTTCATGGGGCATTCGCCCGATCTTTTCGATAATGCTGCCTACAAGACCCTTTTTCGCAATGCTATCTTCTGGGCGGCACAATAAAAAGCGCGCACCCATAAGGATGCGCGCAGACCAAAAACAAAACATATCAGATATACTTCAACACTTCTTCTCCGATGGCGTCCGTGCCCGGGATATTGGCGGCGGGCGTTGTCGCGTCCGCGATGTCGCGGGTGCGGAAGCCGGCTTTCAGTACCTTGTCCACGGCATTGATCACTGCTGCTGATTCGGGCTTCATGCCGAAGCTGATATCGAGCAGGAGGGCGGCGCTCAGGATAGAAGCCAGCGGATTGGCCACACCCTTGCCGGTAATGTCATGTGCGGAACCGTGAATAGGTTCGTACACGCCCGTTCCGTCACCGATGGAAGCGGAGGCCAGCATGCCCATAGAGCCTGCGATCTGCGATGCTTCGTCGGTGAGGATGTCGCCGAACAGGTTCGCGGTTACCACCACGTCGAAACGGCGCGGATCTTTAATCAGCAACATAGCGGTGGCGTCTACGAACTGGTGTTCCACTTCCACGTCCGGGTATTCCAGCGCCACTTTCTGCACAACTTCGCGCCAGAGGCGGGAGGTTTCAATCACATTGGCCTTATCTACCGAACACAGTTTTTTACGGCGGGTACGGGCGGCTTCAAAGGCTTTGCGTGCAATACGTTCTACCTCGTAGCGGCTATACTCCGCAATGTCGTAAGCGGTGTCGCCGTCATTCCTGCGGCCTTTCTCCCCAAAATAAATATCACCCGTCAGCTCGCGGAAAAACAGGATGTCCGCGCCTTTCAGGATCTCTGGCTTAATGCTGGAGGCGCCGAGCAGTTCATCGAACAGCTTGATGGGGCGCAGGTTGGCGTACAAGCCGAGTTCCTTGCGCATTTTCAGCAGTCCTTGTTCAGGGCGTACTTTGGCAGAAGGATCATTGTCATATTTGGGATGGCCTACAGCGCCGAACAGTACGGCGTCTGATTTGCGCATCTTTTCCAACGACTCATCCGGCAGGGGAGTACCGGTTGCTTCTATGGCTACGTGCCCGATCAGGGCTTCGTCGTCGTAAAAGTGTGGCCGAATTTAGCGGCTATTTTATCGAGTACTTTTTTACCGACTGCGGTTACTTCTTGTCCAATGCCATCGCCTGGAACAATTAAAATGTGTTTGCTTGCCATGCTTATGTTTAAATCAGGTTGAGCATTTTTTGTGTTGCCTTAATCGCGGATACCGTTTGGTCGCTATCCAGGCCGCGGGTCTTAAACTCACGCTCCTTATGGTTCCAGGTAATCACCGTTTCGCAAAGCGCATCAGTTTTACCACCGGGGGAATCCGTACGGAGTAGTCGCTGAGTCCGGGTAATTCCTGCTTCTTCTTTTTGTAGATGCGTTTTAATGCATTCATGAACGCATCGTACTGACCATCGCCCTGCGCATGCTCTTCAAACACTTCGCCATCTACCACGATACGCACGGTGGCAGAAGGTTTCAGGTTCTTGGAATGCGATAACACATAGTCCTCGATCTTCACCTTTTCCACGATGGTATTGGAATCCGGATATCGGAAATCACGTAGGGCAGATCGGCCTGCGTTACTACTTCTTTTTGTCGCCCAGTTCTATGATTTTCTGTGTTACCTTTTTCAGGTCGGCTTCGGAAAGCTGTATGCCCGGGGCGTGCAGGTTATTCTCGATGTTGGCCTTGCCACTGGTTTTGCCCAGTGCATATTTGCGCTGGCGACCGAAGCGTTCGGGCATCAGGTCGGAGAAATAGAGCTTGTTCTTTTTATCACCGTCGGCATGGATGCCGGCCGTTTGCGTAAACACATTTTCGCCCACTACTGGTTTATTCGCGGGGATGCGGAAGCCGGAGAAGGTTTCCACGAGTTTACTTACGCTGTACAATGATTTTTCTGCCACCGCTGTTTTTACATCGGGCATAAAATCGTTCAGTACGGCGATAGCGCTGGCCAGTGGTGCGTTACCGGCCCTTTCGCCCATCCCGTTAATGGTGAGGTGCAGGCCGTGTGCGCCGGCTTTTACACCCTCCAGTACATTAGCGGTACCCAGGTCGTAGTCGTTGTGTGCGTGAAAGTCGAAGTGCAGTTTGGGATAGCGGGCCACTATGTCCGAAATGAATTCCTGTACTTCGGAAGGGATCAGCACACCGAGGGTATCGGGCAGCATAATGCGCTTTACGGGCTGGTCCCGCAGGAAGTCGAGAAATTCGTATACATATTCCCGTGAGTGCCGCATGCCATTGCTCCAGTCTTCGAGGTATACATTACACTCCAGGCCTTTTTACGGGCCAGTGCAATGACCGCGGCTACTTCTGCAAAGTGCTGCTCCGGTTTCTTTTTAAGTTGATGCGTAAGATGATTAAGTGAGCCTTTGGTGAGCAGGTTCATCACTTTGGCGCCGGCTTTCTGCATCCATTGTACCGATACATCGCCGTCTACAAAGGTGAGCACCTCTACCCGGTCCAGGTAGCCATTGGCTTTGGCCCATTTGGTAATGGCCTTTACGGCAGCAAACTCACCGTCGGACACGCGCGCCGAAGCAATCTCGATGCGGTCTACCTTTACTTCGGTGAGCAGTAATTGAGCAATGGTGAGCTTTTCGGAAGGGGAGAAGCTCACACCACTCGTCTGCTCGCCGTCGCGCAGGGTAGTGTCCATTATTTCTATATAACGTGGCGCCGTTGGCATAATCTCTCTGGTTGTTAGTACATGCTTTTCGCAGCAAATGTTTGTATCTCGTCTTTCATCGCCTGCAGGTAATCGATATCGTCGAAACCATTGGTCAGGTTATGTTTTTTATAACTGTTGATGTCGAAGCTTTCGCTTTCGCCGGTTGCCAGGATAGTGATTTTCTGCCCGGGCAGGTTCACCTCCAGTTGTGCATTAGGATCAGCTTCAATCGCCGTAAAAATGCGGTCGAGGAAAGCGGGAGATACCGTTACCGGCAGGATGCCGATGTTCAACGAGTTATTCTTAAAGATGTCTGCGAAAAAGCTCGACACCACACAGCGGAAGCCATAGTCGTAAATGGCCCACGCGGCGTGTTCGCGGCTGGAGCCGCTGCCGAAATTTTTGCCGGCAACAAGGATTTTGCCGGTATATATCGGGTTGTTTAAAACGAAGTCCTGTTTCGGCGTATCGTCGCCGTTATAGCGCCAGTCGCGGAACAGGTTGTCGCCGAAGCCCTTACGCTCTGTTGCTTTCAGGAAGCGGGCGGGAATGATCTGGTCGGTGTCCACGTTTTCGATGGGCATCGGCACTGCCGAGCTGGTAAGTACGGTAAATTTATCGTAAGCCATTATCTGTAATCTCGTTAGTCGTTTTAGGTAGATGGAATTAGTCGGCCAGGAGTTCGCGCGGATCGGTTACAACGCCGGTTACCGCTGCTGCTGCTGCTACAAGGGGACTTGCCAGCAGGGTGCGGGCGCCGGGGCCCTGCCTGCCTTCGAAGTTGCGGTTGCTCGTGCTCACCGCGTACTTACCGGCAGGAATCTTATCGTCGTTCATAGCCAGGCACGCGGAGCAACCGGGCTGGCGTAACTGGAAGCCAGCGTTGGTCAGTATGTCCAGGATGCCTTCGTCCTTGATCTGCTGTTCCACGATGTGCGAACCGGGAACGATCCATGCCGTGATATGATCTGCTTTCTTCCTTCCTTTTACAATAGAGGCGAATGCGCGGAAATCCTCGATGCGGCCGTTCGTACAACTGCCGATGAAAACATAATCCACCTTTTTGCCCAGCATCGCTTCTTCTTCATGGAAGCCCATGTACTCGAGCGATTTATCGTAGCTGGCTTTGCTGCCGCCGGCTGCTGCCGCCATGGGAATGTGTTGGGTAATACCCATGCCCATGCCCGGGTTGGTACCGTAAGTAATCATCGGTTCAATGTCGGCTGCATTATAAGTATGCTCCTGGTCAAACACAGCCCCCTCGTCGGTTTGCAGTGTTTTCCAGTAGGCCAGCGCTTTGTCCCATGCTTCACCCTGCGGTGCTTTTTCGCGGCCTTTTATATACGCAAAGGTAGTTTCGTCCGGGGCGATGATACCACCGCGGGCGCCCATCTCAATGCTCATGTTGCACACGGTCATGCGACCTTCCATGCTCATGTTGCGGAACACGTCGCCGGCAAATTCCGTGAAGTAGCCGGTGGCGCCTGCTGCGGTGAGTTGGGAAATAATATAGAGTACAACGTCTTTCGGTGTTACGCCCTTGCCCAGTTTGCCGTTTACATTCAGGCGCATCTTTTTAGGCTTGGGTTGCATGATGCACTGCGACGACAGTACCATCTCTACTTCGGAGGTGCCGATGCCAAAAGCGATCGCGCCAAACGCGCCATGGGTAGAGGTGTGGGAGTCGCCGCACACGATCGTCATACCGGGGAGGGTAATGCCGTTTTCGGGTCCTACCACGTGCACAATACCGTTCTTAGGATTACCGAGCCCCCAATGGGAGATACCGTATTTCGCGGAGTTGGTTTCGAGTGCTTTCAATTGGTTGGCAGAAAGCGGGTCCTGCACCGGCAGGTGCTGGTTGATCGTTGGTGTGTTGTGGTCCGCCGTGGCAAAGGTTTTTTCCGGGAACATCACTTTAAGCCCGCGGTTTTCCAGTCCGAGGAACGCCACCGGGCTGGTCACTTCGTGAATAAAATGCCGGTCAATAAAAACACATCCGGCCCATCTTCAATCTTTCTCACCACGTGTGAATCCCATACTTTGTCAAATAACGTACTGGGTGCGTTGCTGCTCATTTTTGATAAATTTATAATATTGCCCTTAAATCCTTAGATATTGTCCACAAGATCACACATTTTTCAAAAATTTTCTAATGCGAAGTAGCGTTCGTTCAGGCGAAAACCAAGTCTTTCGGCATGGTTTTAAGCCTGGTGTTGCCTTAGCAAAAACTTTATAATCAACGCATTAGATTAGGTTGATGGTGTGTTTCACGAGGCGGGCTAAACTTGCAAGGGTTAGATTTTAATTGTGACATTATAATGACAAATAGCCTCCTTTTATGTAGGGGAATGTCATCCGTGGAAAACACTTCTTATATTAGTATGGTATGAAACGGCATCCGTTAGTTGTGGTTTTCCTGGTGTTGATCTCGCCGGCCTGCTTTCGGGGCAGCAGCATGCTGGACCGCGGCTATGCTCAATTATACATCGGCTACCGCCAGGCTGCCTTCGAGGGTAAGGATAGTTCGCATACCTATTACTTCCAGATAGATACCCTTGAGGAAAATATCCATTACAAAGGACGGCTCATCATAGACAATACCGACACGCTGCGGGTGTTCGGTTCCTATAAACGCGTGTATTACCCCTCGGGGATCTATAAACGAAAGGATTGGCGGTATATGGACATCCATACCTGGGCCAGCCGTTACCATGCACCGGAGCGGATACAGTTGCGGTTGGTGGATGCGCATAAAGTGATGCATGAGGCGGTGTTGTACCGTCGCGGCCGGAAGCTATAACCTGCCTTTCGCCGTGCACTGGGAATGCCTTAGGGATGGACTTGCATAGCACTGATGGTAGCATTATAGTAGAATTACAGTAGAATTAGCGTGCAATTTCACCGCCTTGTAAACCCATTTTAGGACGTGTCACCAGTGCGGAACCGTCACCGAACCATCACCCAACCACCACTGAACCATCGGCGCTGGCCTTCACCTCCTGTACAGCCCCCTTCGGCTTCTTCTTTTTCCTGTTCCACCAAACCAGGAACCCCGTTACCGGCAGCGACACCGCGAACAGGCAGCCGGCGAATGCCACGATTTTGGTAGGCCAGCCGTAGATGCTGCCGGAGTGGACAGGCAGTACCAGCCTGCGCACCTTCATGCCGGTTGTTTCGTGCTTATACAAACGTTTTTCCAGCAACCTGCCGGTGCCCTTCTCGTAAAGAGGAAGTCGACAACGTTGTCGACCGATGCCTCGTCGTTGCGTTTGGAGACCGTGATGGAAAGGCTGTCGGCCAGTGGGATATTGAGGCGTACCTCACCGCGGTAGGGGAGTTCGCGGTTGACGTCGTTATACAGGTTTTCGTAAAAATGGGCGCCGGGGAGTTGTATTACGCCATTGTCCGGGGTATTCTTACGCTGCTGCGGCTTGCCATCAAACACTAAAAAGATACCATTGTTAAACCAGCGGTAACTCCAGGTCAGGCCGGTGAAGGCCATCGCAAATACGAGCAGGTGTACATAGAAGCCGCCTACGGCATGCAGGTCCCAGATCATTCGTTTGGTGCTGCCGCCGGTTTTAACCTGCAGGCGCTGTTTTAATCCTTTCCACTTTTTGGGCCACCAAAGCACAATGCCTGAGAGCACTAAAAGAGAAAGATCAGGCAGCTTACACCGGTAATGGCTTTGCCTACATCGCCGGCTAACAGCCTGCGGTGCAGGTCTTCCGTCACATCAAAGAAGCGGCCTTTCTCTTTCATTTGTCCGGCGATCCTGCCAGTGTAAGGATCTACGGCCACCAGGGTGAATACTTTGTTTTCCAGGCAGGAGAACACCACATTGCGGTCAGGCGCATCGGTTTCCATGGTGATATTTACCACCGGGGCCACGGTTTCGGCCTGTTGTTTCAGGCGGTCGAGCGGCAATCGTGCGGCCTGTACCTGTTCCGCATGATAAAACTTGTAGTAAAGCAATGGCTCCAGTTCGTCTTCAAATACCATGATGGCGCCGGTTACCGTCACTACTAAAACTACAAGGCCGGAGCAAAGCCCCAGCCATAAATGTAGTTGTCCAAATATCTTCTTCAGCATTAAAAAACGTATGATACAGTGGTCATCCAGTTGCGCGGTGCGCCCGGGAACAGGCGGAGGTAGTCATACCCGCCGATCCAGTAGGTTTTGTTGAGCAGGTTGTTCATGTTCAGCTGCAACTGGAATTTGTCGATTTTATAGTACAGCGCGCCGTTTACCACTTCATAGCCAGGTAACGTTTGTACTTTGTTGCCATCCACATTTCTTTCGGTCACGAAGTTAGCGCCTGCGCCAATACCCAGTCCTTTTAATACGCCGGCCGGAATCGTGTATTTGCTCCAAAGGCTGCCCTGGTGTTTGGGAGCGCCCGGGCTCTGGCGGCCCAGGTCTGTTTTGTCGCTGCTCTCTTTGATCTGCGCGTCGTTGTAGGCGTAAGCCGCCGTCAGGTACCAGTTAGGAGACAGCTGGCCTTTCACGTCCAGTTCAATACCTTTTGATTCCACTTTGCCGATAGGGCGCAGCAGTTCAGGGTTGGTAGCGTCGCCAGCGTTATACAGTACATTCTTCAGCTCAATGCGGTAAGCGGCCAGGGTTACAGACAGGCGTTCGTTGAACCAGTCGCTTTTGGCGCCCGCTTCTACCAGGTTGCTCAGCAACGGATCAAAGGGACCGCCTGCATTCGGGTTATTCATCGAAGCGGTGGTCTGCGGGTTGTATCCTTCGGTATAGGTAGCGTACACGTTAACATGTTTGTCAACGGTATATACTAAGCCCACTCTTGGAATGATCGCATCCTGCACGATCTTTTTCTCTGTCTTTTTGAATAGTTCACACGCTCATCGAACCGGTCGTAACGCAGCCCGAACAAGGCCTGCAGTTTGCCGAAGGTAAGCTGGTCCTGCACGTAATACCCCTGTGCGTTATAGTAAGTAGGATCGTAGCTGCTCTTTACATAGGTATACTTGCTCATGTCGAAAAGCTGGTACGGGCTTACAGATGTTAAGTCGAAGTGCGGTACGTTGGGTACTGGCATTTTGATGCCATTTACAGTCGTGTACTGGTAGTTGCCGGGACGGGCAGCATTATAAGCCGAAGCGCCGGTGCCAGCCGCGTTCTTGTAGCCAGTGGCCTGTGACTGCGCAGCGCCCCAGGGCATTTTGTTCTGCGCATAATCATATCCCACTAATATTTTATGGGCAATGGGGCCGGTATTCGCATCATAGGTAAAGTAAGCCGATACGTTGTCTGCAAACACTTTACGCTTGCGGATCAATACCTGCATTTCTACGAGGGTAGGAATTTCGCCACCGGCACTGTCTTTAGCATAGCCGTTCGCCGTGCGGTGCTCTAATAAATCTTCTTCCCAGATGGTTTTAAGATAGGCTACGTTGAACTGCAGCTTCTTTGAAAACTGGTGGTTAAATGAAGTGGTAATCATCAGGTTGTCTTCATTCAGGTAGTCGTTCGCCGCATTCAGGCTTTTGGAAATGGGTACGGAGTAGATGTCATTGTTGCCGTATACCGCCTGCCCGCGGTCCAGTCGGCTATTACTGCGGTTGTATACCACGTCCAGGTTTATCTTCGTCTTTTCTGTCGGAAGAAAAGAGATAGAAGGGGCTACCACGAAGTTCTTATCAAACTGCAGGTCGCGGAAGCTCTGGGTATTTTCATAACCCAGGTTCAGGCGGTAGAGCAGTGTTTTGGATTCGTTCATCGGGCCGGTGAAGTCTGCCAAGCCTCGGAAAGCGTTAAAGCTGCCGGTGCTGAAGCTCAGGCTCTGCCTTCTTTCGGCAAGAGGTTTTTTGGTTACCCTGTTAATCACGCCACCGGGCGAGGTGTTGCCGAACAGGGCAGAGGCCGGACCTTTAATGACTTCCAGTCGCTCGAGGTAGTTGGTAAGCGGTTGTTTCCAGAAGCCGGTGATGGTGCGCAGGCCGTTTACCATCTGTACCGGCTGTTGTTTTGTGTACGGAAGCCGCGAATGTCAAGGTCATCGTAAGTGGTATGCTGGTTTATCCCGCTCATGTTTTTAACCAGGTCGCCGATACGCATAGCCTGCTGGTCCTGGATCATCTCTTTTGTTACGTAGCTCACCGACTGCGGTACATCCTTCAGCGGTGTCGCGGTTTTGGTGCCGATAAAGGAGTTGGTGTTTTTATAACCGGATTCCTTTCTGCCCGTAATTTCTACATGCTGCAGGGTTTCGGCAGACGATACCAGTGCTACGTTTACCACGCGTGTTTCACCATCCTTCAGGCTGATGGTGCGGGTGCTGGTTTCAAATCCCATGAAGGAGATGGTAATTACCTGCTTACCGGCTGCGAGGCCGGTAAATATGAATTCGCCTTTTTCATTGGTGACGGTGACTTTTGTTTTGCTGATCATCACGCTGGCGCCGGGCACCAGGTTGTTATCCGGGTCTTTCACTGTTCCTTTAAGGGTGGTTTGTGCCTGTAAGGCATGCGCGCAGAAGGCAAATATGGCCAGCAGGAGCATTCTCATAATGATGGTGATGTTTATAGATTGATTGAGGATGCAAAGGAACAGCAGCCTGCCCGCTTATGGTATTCGAACCCGGAATTATATTTACGCAATACGGAAAAACATGGGAGCGCTTCACCGGACAAAACACTATGTTTACCGAATAAATTTCAAGAGGCCTGCTGCTACGGGTAGTTTTGAGGCATAAACATTTACCATGAAAAGAACGCTCATTCTAACCTGTTTCGCAATGTTGATCATGACGATCAGCAGCTGCCTCACCACGTTACACCCGCTTTTAAGCCGGGCGATGTATGCTTTGACGAAAACCTGCTCGGCAGCTGGCGGGTAGACAAAGAAAACGATACGCTCACCTTTAGCCGCGCTACGGCAGCTAATTTTGAAGGGCTGCCGGAGGAGCTGAAAAAGCTGTCTTCCAAAGCCTATGAATTGCAGATGGGGGATGGGAAGAGGAACAGTTGTTCCTGGCATTCCTGTTCAAAATCGGGAAAAATACTTACCTGGACCTCTACCCGATGGTCCATCCGAAGCAGAAACCCCTCAATTCGCTGTTTATGGCCCACTACCTGCGCACGCATACCGTGTATAAAGTAAAGCTGGACCGCCGCGGGCTCGATATGCGCGCGCTCAATGGTGAATTCGTGGAGGAACTGATCACTAAGAACAAGCTGCGCATCCGCCATGAGCAACAAGAAACCGGTGGCTCCCTCTTGCTAACCGCTTCCACCGACGAGCTGCAGCAGTATGTGCTGAAATATGGCGATACGGATGCTGCTTTCGAAGCGGTCTCTCATTATAAACGTTTAAACTGATCCTGCGATGAAAATTTTACTGGGAATCGCTTTTATCATATTGTCCGCCGCTTCCTGCAATACCACAAGCCTGCAACCCATCGCCACGCTCGATAAAATGGTGACGGATGACCGGGTGGCCGGCGAGTGGAATGGCCCAAAGGGCAATTTTCTGGTAGAGCCGCTTAAAAAAGTGCGCTGTACGCCGAATTGTCGCAATCCATTTTTCGCCGGGAACTGACTGGCCTGCCTGATAAATCGCACAGCAGCGAAGAAAAGTATGACTCCCTGATGGAGGCGAAATCTTACTTGCTTTCTTTCTGGCAAAACGGCGTCCGCCATCTGATGATGTTCCGTCTGGTTCGCCTCGGCGGCGATTTGTATGGCGACCTGTTCCCCATCGGGGTGAAGAATGCGAAAGGGGATGACAACTACGGCTTTACCCTGAACCACCTTAGTACCCATACCCTGGCAAAGGTGGCGATAAATGACGATGCGACCATTAGCCTGCGCCCGGTGGCTGGCGACTATGTGAAGTCGCAGTTACTGGCGGGTAACATGAACCTGCGATATGAATACGATGAACTGTTTGGCAGCTTTGTTATTACCGCTTCGTCAGAAGAAATGCAGCAGTTCATCGTTAAATATGGGAAAAGCGACCGCCTGTTCGCGGCAGATCCCGTCATCTTACAAAAGAAAACTAACAGATGCACAAAGTCTTTGCTCATCCTGTATTCAGATGGTTGCAACACTGGTATTCTGGACCTGTACGTACTTCGCGTTCGTACAGGTCTTTAAAACCGGGAGCCATGCCGTGAAGGTAGACTATGTTTATGCCGCCCTTTTCCATTTAACGCTGGCGCCCGCGGTATATATACACCTTCGCTGGCTGCTGCCCGTTTTTGCCGAAAAACGCCGCTGGTTGTTGTATGTACTGCTGCTGGCCATGTTGATCGCGCTCTCGGTATGGATAAACGACCGCTTCTTCCAGGACTGGTCGGCCCGGTTGTTTCCGGATTACTTCTTTATCTCTTATTTTTCGATGTGGGAGATCAGTCTTTTCTTCGTGGTATATACCGGGCTGAGTACATTGCTGAAATTGTCGAAGTCCTGGTCGAAGGCCAATGAGCTGCAACACCAGCTGGTACAGGTGGAGCTGAAGGCCTTAAAATCGCAGTTGAACCCGCATTTCCTGTTTAATACCCTGAACGGGATTTACGCCATGTCGTTAAACAGCGATACCCGTTTGCCCGATACTGTATTGCGCCTCTCCAACCTGATGCGGTACTTCTTGTACGATACCCGTGAAGAACTGGTGCCGCTGGCGAAGGAGTGGGAAATGATCCGCGGTTATGTGGCGTTGCAGCAGCTCCGTTCCGGCGAGGAACTCGATGTTAAGATGATGGTGGAGGGCGACCTGGACGAGCAGTTGGTGCCGCCGATGCTGCTTATCACGTTCCTTGAAAATGCTTTCAAACACGGGGCCAAAGGCAACACGGGGCAGGTAAAGATCAAAGGCGTGCTTACCCTGAAGCCCGGCCGCCTGCACTTTGAGCTGTCTAACACGCAAGGCAGCGTGGATGATATAGAGCCCGAAGACTATCGCGGCCTGGGGCTGCAAAATGTGCGCCGCCGCCTGGAATTGCTGTATCCGCAACGGCACCTGTTGACGGTGGCATCCAAAGAAGATAATTTTGTAATCATCCTTGAGATTGAACTATGAGCCTGGTATACAAATGTATGATCGTAGAAGACGAGCCCCTGGCGCGGCAGGTGCTGGAGCAATATATTAAAGAGCATCCAAGTCTTGAACTGGCGGCTGTTTGCAACGATGCCCTGGAGGCGCAGCGGCAGCTGACGCTGGACCCGGTGACGCTCGTGTTCCTGGATATCAACCTGCCGCGGTTATCCGGCATCAGTTTCCTGAAGGGGCTGGTGCAGCCGCCCTGTATCATCTTTACCACGGCTTACCCCGAATATGCGGTAGAGGGCTTTGAGCTGAATGCCGCAGACTATCTCCTCAAGCCATTCTCTTTCGAACGATTCCTGAAGGCCGAACAAAGCCATTGACCGGCTGGACGCGCGGGTAGCCCGTCCGCCCGGGGCGTTGCCGGCGATATTTATTAAGGCGGATAAAAAGGTGTACCGCGTAAACCTGGAAGATGTGCTGTACATCGAGGCGCTGGACGATTATGCCAGGGTGGTGTGCAGGCAGGCGTCTTACCTCGTGAACGATACCTTAAAGAGTTTGCAGGAACAGTTGCCGGCTTCCCACTTTTTGCGGGTGCATAAGAGTTACATGATTGCGAAGCAGCAGATCGTTTTTATTGAAGGAAATTACATCCGCATCGGGGAGAAAGATATCCCGGTCGGCGCATCTTACCGGGAATCGGTGCAGGATTTGATCGCGCCTAAACGTAAACCATAATTAATGCCTACTTTTAGTGCATGTCGAGAATCTATTCATTGTTGTTAATAATGGCCTGCTGTTCCAAGGTGGCCGCCCAGGACACACACTATTGGAACAGCCAATACGGTCCCGGCGGGTTCTTCGTTCCGGGCGCAACGCTGGCCGCCACCGGCGATAGCGGCGTATTTTACTACAATCCGGCACTACTGGCGGGCGAACGCATTAGCAGCATCTCTGTGAACGCCGTGTTATACCAGTCTCAGTTAATTAATCTGAAAGATGGCGCAGGTAGCGGGTACGATCTCAAATCGCGGAGTAATGCCTCTGTTCCGAACATGCTGGCCGGCGGCCGCTATATTAAGCCGCTGAAACTATCCGTGGCCTGGGCATTGGTGCACACGCCCGGTATCCGGTACGAAGTGTCGCAGCGCCGGGACGATAAGTTCCGGTACTGGATGATAGCTATAGTCCGGGTAC
Organism: Chitinophaga sedimenti; assembly: GCF_023156195.1. Classification (GTDB taxonomy): domain Bacteria; phylum Bacteroidota; class Bacteroidia; order Chitinophagales; family Chitinophagaceae; genus Chitinophaga; species Chitinophaga sedimenti. Next base: position 1,864,656 of record NZ_JAKUKA010000001.1, on the reverse strand, counting down.
GGAGTTTTTGTTGGTCAGTGGGTGGAAGAAAACCGCGCCAGTGAAACGCGTATACAACTGGCGTCCGCACGCAAACTATCCCCGCATTTGTCGGCCGGTTTGTTAGTAGAGACGAATATTTACGCACAGCGGTATAACCAGGACTACGTGGCCCGGGCATTCGTCAATCCCGGGACAACGGCGTTTAACCTGGCGAGTACCGATGCCAGTTACCTGGTCAATTACCGCCACTTTGGCCTGCACCTGCGGCCTGGACTGGCGTACGACCGGGACAGGCATCACCTGGGACTGGCTGTCACGCTGCCGCTGATTCACCTTGGTGGTACCGGTACGCTGGTAAGCGATAACCTTGTCGGTAATTTGGTGTTAAGTACCGTACAGGATCGTTTAAGTTTCCTCGCCAATACCCGCCAGGAGAAGCTGCCGGTAAAATGGAAAGCGCCGCTCAGTATCGGCCTTGGATACCTGTACCAGATGCCCCGCGCACAGTTATATGTAGCCGTGGAGCATTTTGCGAAGGTCAAAGAATATAACATCATTACGCCCCGGAACGATTATTTTATTCGGCCCGATACAGGCAGCAATAATGAATATACCAGCAGTTTATTGTTTTTAAAAGATGCCCGTAAAAGCGTGACCAACGTGGCGGTCGGGGCATCTTTTACGGTCGTGAAGGGTTATACGGGATACCTGAGCGGCCGCACCGATTTTTCTTATTTCGACAAATCCCTTTTTAAAGATGAAACCGGCGGCACACCTTACACGGCTACCTGGAACAACTTCCACTTCCAGGTAGGCGCCAACCGTGGTGGTAAGAAGTCGAGCATACGCGCCGGGCTGGTGTTTACCTATGGTATGCAGAACAACTACCTGCAGTCGGTGAACTTCCTGAACCCCAAAGAGTCCAATATCCTGCAGGGCGACCGGGAAGAAATTGTGCGGGCACGGCATATCACAACGGGGCTGATGATGTGTTATACCTATCATTTGTAAACTGATTTTAGTCAGTGGCGGATTGACAATTGTCATGGCGGTTGAAACAACGCGGATGTAACTTTGTCGTACTATTTAAACGATTTAAGCATGAACAGGATCAAAGCAACGGGATTAGCGGATAAAGTAATGGATGCAGCACAGGCGGCGGGGTTATTTAAAGATGGGATGGTAGTTGGAGCAAGCGGCTTCACCAAATCCGGCGACAGCAAGGCGGTATTGGCGGCATTGGCGGAACGCGCAGCTTCGGAAGATATTAAGATCACGCTTATTACCGGCGCTTCCCTGGGACAGGATACCGATGCGAAACTGGCATCTGCCCATGCTTTACAAAAACGTATGCCGTTCCAGGCAGATCCTGTGCTACGGCGCCACATCAACAGCGGCGACGTATTGTTTATCGATCAGCACCTCAGCGAATCCGTGGAACTGCTGCATAACCACTATATTCCGCGGCTGGACATTGCCGTAATTGAAGCGGCGCTGATTACAGAAGACGGCAGTATTGTCCCGACCACTTCGGTCGGCAATACCGTATCGTTTGCGGCGATGGCGAAACAGCTTATTATTGAAATAAACACCGTGGTGTCGGAAGATGTGCAGGGTATTCACGATATATTTTTACCGGAAGATTATCCACGCCGGACGAGCATCCCGGTAAACGTGCCGGAAGCCCGCATCGGCCGCACCACGATCCCTATTGACCCAGCCAGGGTGGCGGCGATCGTATACACGAACGTGCAGGATAGTCCTGCTGACATTGTGCCCCCGATGAGAAAACCATTGCTATTGCCGGTCACCTCCTTAAGTTTTTTGAAGAAGAAGTGGCGGCCGGCCGTTTAAGCGCCTCTTTACTGCCCTTGCAGGCCGGTATCGGCAAGGTGGCCAACGCTGTACTAAACGGCTTCCAACACGGCCCGTTCCACGACCTGACCATGTACTCCGAAGTGTTGCAGGACAGCACCTTTGACCTCATCGACGCGGGTAAACTGCGCTTTGCGTCCGGCTCGTCGATTACGGTGTCCGCCGAATGTTACGACCGCGTATTCAAGCACCTCGACCGCTACCGCGACAAGATCGTACTACGCCCGCAGAACATCAGTAACGCCCCCGGCGTTATCCGTCGTTTAGGCGTAATTTCGATCAATACCGCGATAGAGTTTGACATATATGGAAATGTGAATTCCACCCACATCGGCGGTACGCACTTAATGAACGGTATTGGCGGCTCCGGCGACTTTGCCCGTAACGCTTACCTGAGCATCTTTGTGTCGCAGGCCGCGTCTAAAAACGATGCTATTTCCCATGTATTGCCCATGGTATCGCACGTAGACCACAACGAACACGATGTAGACATCCTGTGACCGACTATGGCCTTGCCGACCTGCGCGGCCTGGCGCCCCGCGAGCGTGCCCGCACCGTAATTGCGAACTGCGCCCACCCCGACTACCGCGAAGCGCTGCAGGATTACTACGACCGTGCCTGTGCGGAACGTGGCGGGCAAACACCCCATCTGCTGGAGGAGGCATTTAGCTGGCATATCAGGCTAAGGAAGTCGGGAACGATGAAGGGATAGCGATTGGAGATGGCGGGTACATCCTCTATAGATCCTATATGCTTCCTATATGCTTGTCCGCTGAAACCCGCGCCAGGCGTAGAGGGGCATATAGGAAGCATATAGGATCCATATAGGATCGGCATAGAAAGTAGGGAAATATGGCTATATTTACCCAACTATTGTCAACTGTATTCGCAACCTCAAAAACACGTATTTGATCCATGGAAGCTAATTACGTAGCCCGTGTCGCCATCCCGCGAAAAGCCGTGATAAAGCAGCTCAAAGCCGACCTTATCGGGAAGGATTCGTATCGTGGCGTAACGCTCACTTATTCCTGGCTGGCTAACCAACTGGGGCATCTTTCGCTCGGTTTTATACCCACGATCCTGTTGTTCATCTTTCTGTCCAAAAAAATGGAGAAGGAAGAAGCTGCCTTATGGTCAGCGGCCATCATTTCCTGCGTATGGATTATTTTCGAAGCCTATAACTTTCTCGGCCCTTTACTGCTGAAAAAGCCCTCCAGCAGCAAACGTATGTTCATGCCGCAGGGCAGCCGTTACACCTTTGCGCCGCAATGGGGCAACATCGCCTTCGATACCGCGACCGACATCATTTTTTTCTTTTGGGGCCTTTATGGCCAGCCTTTGCTGCGCTTACACCACCAGTGCGCTGGTTATTATGCTGGTATTGCTGGTTTTGCTCATTTATCCCTGCGCATATTGGTATATGACCAAGATGTACCTGCAGGCGCCGCAGTATCCTTTCCAGTTCCGCCTCAGTCAGTGGCAGCAGGGAATTTCCGATCCGAACCGCACCGCGGTACAGCAGTTCATGGCGAATGACGGGGAAGGCAAACACCTGCTGGTATTCGGCGATAAGGGCTCCGGCAAAACCACGCTCAGCGTGGGCATTGCCACCGAAATGTCGATCCGCCGGCATGCGGCGACCTACCTGACTGCCATGAAATTATACTGTATGTTTTTCGATAAAGGCAGTACCGGCGGCGAAGCGCTCTGGAACTGGCGCAATGCCTCTGTACTGGTAATCGACGATATCAATCCCGGCAGCCCCATAGAACCCGACCTCATTAGTCCGAAAGTGTTCCTGAACATGCTGGACACCTTTGCCCACAATCCGGATAACCGGCTGGCCCTGAAATCTAAAAACGTGATATGGGTGCTGGGTAATAATGTGCCGAAGGAAAAGGATGAAGAACGCTGGGAGCAGATGCTGGAGAAGATCGGGGTAGGGAAGGATAACATTCTTTCTGTAAACTTATCGGCATAAAAATGGCGGTGACGACCGCCACTTTATCAGGGTAAAATATGATTGTCGTACGCAAAGCTGATCAGATGGGTCAGGTTCTTGACGTCGAAACGTTTATACATGGGGAAGATACGCTTTTCGATCGCCGATTGGGACACTTTAAACAGCCCCGCGACCTCTTTCAACGAGTAGCCCTTGGCCACCATGGCCGGGGCTTCTTTTTCTTTACCCGAAATAGCATGGTAGCGGAATAACTGTTTGTTCAATTCCTCTTCAAACTTCGATTTATCCGGCCCATACGCCGCATACCGCATTACGCTGCCGAACTTAAGGCTGTGATTAACCTGCGAACGCCCGATGATGGCAGTCATCTTGCCATTTTCCGAACTGAATACGCCCACCTTCACGATCAGCGGCACGTGAAAGCCGTTCTTATGCATTTTTTTAGCTCGATGGTAAAGCTATACTCTTCCAGGTTTTTTGTACGGGACTGGATAAACATAAGCGCCTTGTCGTTCAGTTCATGCGAAAACGGGGCGTATTCCGGCGAAGTAATGGTTACTATGGTCATCATGGTCACCTCGGCGTCTTTATAGCCTAAAATCTCCTCCCAGCCGTCGGCATACACCATCCGGTTTTCCTTGAACGAATAAATGTACACCGCTTCTTCCGGGAAACGACGGATGGTGGCGCGGTAATGCTGCGCCTGGGGACTGTTGAGGTCAGCCGGGATATCGGTGATCAATGATTGTGAATATTTGCCAAAAGTTGGATCAGGGGTCATTCCGGGTACGTTTTGGCTATAAAACTATAAAAAAATCGGCTACCTGCGTAATAACGCAGTTGACCGACGTGTTTTCATTAGTTATTTTTGCTCTCGCAATCAGATAGTTAACAGCATACATCGTAACTGAAACCAATTAAGACGAAACATCCAATTGCTTGAGCCTCGTAACCCCAAAAGTTCTTTAGTAATTACCGGCAGCGTTTAGTCTCCGCTGTTTTTGTGTTAAAACTTCCGTTTGCGGGTGTTGCGGGCGTGTTTTCCTTTCGCCTGCAGCGCTCCGAACGATTGCCTGGTAAGTATTCCCGGATTTTTGATAGAAGTTGGCAGAAACGTATACGGCCTTTCTCCAATGTCATGACACGAAGGGTTTGCCTATTGCCCTTTTAGCCCCAAAAAGTGTAACAAAGGGACAGTCCATCCGGATTGTCCCTCTTCATTTATTTCCTGCCTTTGAGCAACTTTTCGCCTTTTCGGCGGTGTAGCTGTTGGGGCCTGAGTGAATGCCTCAGGCAAACTGGCGGATGACCTGCTCCAGCTGTTTGGCCTGCAATACGCCGGACTGCCTCCATAACACGCGGCCCTGTTTAAAGAGGATAAGCGTGGGCACGCCCTGTACGTTGTAAGCCTGCGCTACACCGGGGTTTTTGTCCACGTCTATTTTAATGATTTTAGCCTCGTCGCCGATCTGTTGTTTCAGCGATTCGAGGATCGGCGTCATCATCTTACAGGGGCCGCACCAGGTAGCGAAAAAATCGACCAGTACCGGGGTGTCGCTGTGTATGATTTCTGAAAATGTGGCTGCCATGATAGTATTTTTTTAAAATCCGCCAATAATAATGCCTGAAATCCTTTCACCCTAAAAGCCTCTTTGTTAGTCTTTATTATGACGGCAGCACTGAAACACACTCATTACAGGTGTTGCCGCGCCATATAACATTATTAAAGATCATCAGGCATTTAGATTTTGGTAAGGATTGCGGGTTTCTGTTCAGTTACCCGCGTTTTTTTTGTACGAAACACCTTCCACGGCTACCCGGTAGGTGGGATCGTCTACGATGTTCACATCGATTTCGCTGCCCGCATTCTGTAACAGGGCAATACAATCGCTGCTCAGGTGTTTCAGGTGCAGCTTTTTACCCGCCTTAGCATAACGCTCCGTCAGTTTATTCAGTGCATCAATGGCCGACATGTCTGCCACCCGGCTGTCTTTAAAGTCTATCACCACTTCGTCGGGATCGCCCGTAACATCAAACTGCTCCAGGAAGGTGGTGACAGCGCCGAAAAAGAGGGGGCCGCTGATCTCGTAGTATTTACTGCCGGTCTCCGTCCAGTGTTGATGCACCCTGATGTTGCGTGCACTTTCCCAGGCAAATACCAGGGCGGATATGATAACGCCGATCAGTACCGCCAGCGCGAGGTTGTGCAGCACGATCGTGATCAGCGCCACGAGAATGCCCACAAAAATATCATGCCTCGGCATCTTTTTGATGATGCGGAAACTGCTCCACTCAAAGGTGCCAATCGCCACCATGAACATCACACCGGTCAGCGCCGCCATTGGTACGCGCTCAATGACAGGTGCACCCACCAGGATAATGAGCAGGATGGTCAGGGAAGCAATGATACCCGACAATCGGGCCCGTGCGCCCGCAGACAGGTTTACCAGCGTTTGTGCGATCATAGGGCAACCGCCCATGCCGGTGAAAAACCGTTGAGGATATTGGCCGTGCCCTGGGCGATTGACTCGCGGTTACCGTTGCCGCGCGTGCCGGTGATCTCGTCTACCAGGTTGAGCGTAAGCAGGCCTTCGGTGAGACCGACAGCGGCCATGACCAGCCCGTACGGGAAAATTACTTTTAACGTTGCCAGGTTAAAGGGAACGGAGGGAATATGAAAAGGAGGGAAGCCGCCACTAACAGAAGCAATGTCCTTCACGGTTTTCGTATCAATATGAAAAAAGTACACGAGCAGGAATACGATGACGATAGCGGCGAGTGAGGGCGGAACGGCTTTGGTCACACGCGGGAAGAATAATACAATGAGTACGGTAAGAACAGTGAGGCCGCCCATGATCAGCAGTGGTGTGCCGGTAAGCCAGCTGCCGGCAAATTTAAATTGCTCCAGCTGCGAGGTGAAGATAATTACCGCCAGGCCGTTTACAAACCCGTACATCACGGGTTGTGGTACGAGGCGAATGAACTTCCCGAGTTTGAATAATCCGACCGCAATCTGGAACACGCCTGCCAGTGCCACGGCAGCAAATACATAATCGAGTCCGTGCGAACGCATAAGCGCCATAATCACAATAACCGTAGCGCCCGCACCGCCGGAAATAAGTCCGGGCCGTCCACCAAAGATGGCGGTGATCAGTCCCATGATAAAGGCCGCATATAACCCGGTTAATGGTGGAAAACCTGCGAGGATAGCGAATGACAGTGATTCGGGGATCATGGTCATGGCTACTGTGAGACCTGCAAATGTTTCGTTCTTATAATTAACTGGTTGACGGAAGTCGAACAGGTTGAGATATGCTTTCAATGGTGCCGGTATTTACAATATGAAGGCACAAAGGTACTTCAAAATGGCATAGTTATTGTTAAATCGCGGAGAACGAGAAACCGTGCAGCCGAATACGTTAACCAATTATTCTTTGCGCGTTTGTGCCCATTCGTGATTATTTAACCAACAATACAGATTATGAAAAGAATGTTATTTGTGCCGTTAGCAGCGTTAGCCGTATCCTTTTCCGCATGCAGCAAAGACAAAGACAAACCCGGTTCCGCTTGTTTTGCGGATAGTTTCCAGCTGACCGAAACCAACCGCGACCCGAGTGATGAGACCGACCAGGTATTCCTGACTTTTGATGTGAAGAATACCTCTTCGAGGGACTACGCTATCGAGAACGGACATGCGGTGGTGAACCTGAAAATGATCGTTACGACCACCGATGGTTCTAAGTATGAAACGATTGCACCCATCACGGTGACATCACTTTCCGCAGGCGCTACCGCGAGCTTTCTGACATTAGCAAAATATGGATCTGAAAAGGAGTTCCAGAGTGTTACAGTAGAAAAATCCTGCCGGTAATATGACGAAACCGCGGCCACTGCGCCGCGGTTTTTTGTTAACCCCTGTAGACTTAAATATCTGCATGCTTACGCACTGGTATTGCTGCGGCAAACTATTCAGTACCCAGCCGCTCACGTACCCACGCATTCAGCCGGTCGCGATCTTTCGTTTCGGCCAGCAACTGCAGGAACGCTGCAACCAACCTGCCTCCACGCGTGCCTGGATATTCGGCCACATATTGTTCGAACGCCTCTTTCACTTCCGGCACAAGTTGACCGTCTTCTACCGTGCGGGTATTATCCTCGCCCAACAGGAAGCAATCCATATAATAAGTGTAATTTTCCTGTGCCTGTTTGGCCAGTTTTGAATCCGGATATTTAGTGCAGAAGTTATCCCAATCCTGAACACGACGTGCCGCTTCGCTCCAGGGAACAATAATACCGGCATCGGCCTGGAAGAGGGAAGAGTCTTCATGGGCGTTGATGTTCACGTAAAGCTGATAGTCAGCCGGCAGGTGCTGCTGACCGAATAAGTTTTGATAGAAGTTGGGCTTTAATTGCAACTCTGTATAACCTTCCCCGACAGAATAAGGTTCGATACCCGCTTGCGCCAGTAACCGTACACGCGCCTGGGTGGCTTCGTCCGGACGGTAATCCTGTGCTTCTTCCGACCAGGAATTGACATACGTGTCAAGCCATTTGCTTTCATTGGCCGAAAGGTCCTGATGGCCAGGATCGCGGCATCTGCAAAGATATGATACATCTTGGCGGCTTGTTCGGGTGTGGCAGATGATAGTGCGTGTCTTATAGAATCCGCGCGCTGGCGTAATTCCATTACAATGTTAGTGGAGGGTGGTCGTTGCGTGGCTACTTCAGGAGGAACTTCCCGGTAGGAAGTATCTGAGGCGGCATTAACGACAGTATCGCTGGTGGTAGTGGTGTGGGTCGGTTGCTGACACCCCGCGCCGGCCATTACGGCCAGCAGGGGGAGCATATAAAATTTTTTTCATGAGGCCTTACTGCTTTCGGGGCGGAAAGATAGTAAACGGCCGTTATTTTTCCAGCAGTGATTTGAGTTGCTGCAGGTCTTTTCAACAGCGGTACGATCGGCTTCGAAATCGCTGTCGGTCATACCCGGCTGCCGGAACAGCGTAAATACCACGATGCTGCCGGAACCACGGGCTATCACGCGCAGGGGCACATACACCGTTACATTGTTCATGGTTACGTAGTGGTCCACTACACCGAGTTTGTTTTTTTCCACGAAAGCGACATGCGCTTCACCGTTGCTGGTTTGTATTTTCCAGGTGTTGTCGGTGTTGGTTTCTTCTATCGACAAGCAGAAGCCAGGCGCCCATTTTGGAAAGTTCTGCGGAACGGAAAGGAAATCGTAAACGTCGTTTGCACTTCGTTGAATACCAATAGTTACATGTGTTACATCGTTTGCCATAGCTTAAGGTAGTTGTTGCCTTATAGCGGGTGCAACTTTCGTTCCGAAAAGCCCGATGGAATGCAGGATTTTTCGTGCGGGATATCCCCGGCGATGATCTGGGCGAGGTACCTTGTATTCTTGAAAATGCCGTGCGAGCGAACGATCTTAGCGATCACCTCTTCGGGGCTGCCTACCAGCAGGGGCCCATTGGGCGAGCGCATCATTTCAAACTGCGGGCGGGTGATGGGTGACCAGCCTCTTTCGCGGCCAATCTTGTTCATCATCTGCTCATAGGTGGGCCAAAATTCATTGGCCGCCTGTTCGGAGGTATCGGCGATGTACATGTGCATATTGACTGCCAGTTGCAGTTTTTCCACATCATGTCCCGCTTTACGGGCGGTATCTCTATACATGTTGATGAGTGGCGTGTATTGGGCAGGATCGCCGCCCAGTATCGCCAGCGTGAGCGGAAGATTCAGGAAACCGGCCCTTGCGGCGGAAGAAGGTGTGCCGCCGATAGCGAGCCAGATCGGTATTTTCGGTTGTAACGGTCTGGGATATACGCCCAGGTTATCGATCGGTGCGCGGTGTTTGCCTTTCCAGGAAACGATTTCCTGCTCGTTGATCTTCATGAGCAATTCCAGCTTTTCGGAAAACAGTGTATCGTAATCTTTCAAATCGTACCCAAACAGCGGGAACGATTCAATGAACGAACCTCTGCCGGCCATGATTTCTGCGCGGCCATTGGATACCAGGTCGAGGGAGGCAAAGTTCTGGAACGTACGCACAGGATCGGCGGAGCTGAGTACGGTCACCGAGCTGGAGAGACGGATACGCTGTGTTACGGCTGCGATGGCAGACAGCACGACTTCCGGGGAGGAAATGACATAATCGGGCCGGTGATGCTCGCCCAATGCATACACGTCGAGCCCCACCTGGTCGGCGAGTTTCGCTTCCGCGATGAGTTCCTGTACACGGCGATTGGCGTTTTGAGCATTACCCGCTTTATTGTCGGCTTTAATTTCCCCGAATGTGCTGATGCCTAATTCCATAATCTGTTGGTTTAGGATGCAAAGGTCGGGAAGTTTGGGGGATTTGGATGCGGTGGAGTGGTATACTCAAGGAAAGTGGCGGGCTGCAGGAAGCTGTCCGCCACATTTGGTAGGTGTATATCAATGCCTGTACGCTTTCCTTGCCGCATCCAGGGCACTCGGCATTCAGTTGTGCAAGTGTACAGTCGTCGTTCAGGGAAGTTTCCAGCCAGCTGCCATCTTTACACTGGAATACCTGTACGCTCAGTCCCAGCCATTTCCGGAAATCGTACTCCACTTCGGCGGCGGTACGTAAACTGCCAATGTCTACCCAGCCAAAGGTGTGCATCATCCGGATATCTTCGATCGGCGTTTCGGGCGACAGGCAGCAGGCGCCCTGGCAGTTATCGCCATGGGCATAAAACTGTGTGTAGAATTCCAGTTTCAGGTGCGGAAACTGGTCATTGAAAGCGCGCTGGATATTGCAGATTTTTTCGTCTTCGGCGATGTAGATGGTCATGGTCGTTCGATTTAAAGGCAATTTAACGCGCGTCCGGCGGCCAGGATATGAGTTAAGTCAGTTGGCAGGATGATAGTTTACTGTTATCTTCGTGGCTCCTGTTGATATCGACCTGACTAATGGAACAGACTACCTGCGAACGCTTTTACGAACATGGCCTTCCTGTATACAGCATTTATTTCCAACCTGGATGGGTTGCGGAGCAGGCAGCACAATTCAATATACACCGCTCAAATGCTCTGATATGACGGCGGCCTGGGAACTCATCGCGCAACGCGTGACCAAATATGATCCGCGTTTCAGGGAACATACCGGGCGGTATCGCCGGGCGGAGTGGACTTCCTTTTACGACATTGGATATAGCTTTAACGGGCACATACTCACGCTGGAAGAGTATAAGGAAACAGAAGATAAATATGTACTGGCCGTATTGTTGTTCCCGGATGCCATTGGCTGCAAACGCGTCCGTATCAACAACCTGGAGAAACATGAGGCTGCACATCATCTCAACGAAGAGGAGCTCGCGCGTTTTTCCGCTTTACAGGAAGGCATGCTGGTACCGGCGGCAGAAGTAGCGCCCATCGTGCGGCTGATCCTGCGCGAAAGCATCTGGTGCGAACTGCTGTGCGAGAGGCGGCCTACCTGGGGGTGCATTTCGGTTACGATTATTACATGTATTTATGCAGCGAAAACCAGTCGCCTGCCCTCTGGAAAACTATCCAGGACCTCGGGTTGTTCGTGGATTAACGGGTACGTGCAAACGCAGGCAACTCCGCCTGCAAACCACCTGTTCGAACAATCGTTATCGGGCCAGTCTTATTTTATAGATGAAATTTATGGGGAAAGGGCTGCCGGCAAATGGTCGCCCTTTCTTTTTATTTGCACTATATTTAAGGATGATACTGCAATTTCGCCTCCTCCTGCTGCTCGCTTTTACGAGCATCGCCACCCAGGCGCAGCCACCGCTTCGCCTGGCCATCGCCGGCCTCAGTCACGGTCACGTAGGCTGGGTTTTTAACCGCAAAGACAAGAAAGATGTGCAACTGGTAGGCATATACGAACCTAACCAGCAACTGGCCGATAAAGTGGCGAGGCAATACCAGCTTGATAAGAAGTTATTTTATACCAACCTCGCGGAAATGCTGGAGGCTACAAAGCCACAGGCGGTATCGGCGTTCGGCGCGATCAGTGAACACCTCGCCGTGGTAAAGGCCTGCGCATCCCGGAAGGTACATGTGATGGTAGAAAAACCCTTGGCTACTACCGTGCAAGATGCGCAACAGATCGCAGCGCTTGCGCGGGAACACGGCATTCATGTACTCACGAATTTCGAAACATCGTGGTATGCCAGTAATCAATATGTAAAACAGCTGGCAGACAGCGGCAAATTAGGTACGATCCGTAAGGTAATGGTGAACGACGGTCACCAGGGGCCGAAGGAGATCGGTTGTAGCCAGGAGTTCCCGGACATCCTCACCGATCCTGCTAAAAACGGGGCCGGTGCCTTATTCGATTTCGGTTGTTACGGCGCTAACCTGATGACCTGGCTGCTAAAGGGGAGCGGCCGCTGTCCGTAACGGCGGTGACCCATCAGAATAAACCAAACATTTATCCTAAGGTGGATGATGAAGCCACGATCGTATTACAATATGCGCAGTCGCAATGCGTGATACAGGCGTCGTGGAACTGGCCCTTTTCGCGGAAAGACATGGAAGTATACGGCGCTACCGGTTATGCGGTCGCTGTTAACGAAGTACAGGTTCGCCGCCGCCTCAAGGGCGAAACAGAAATGCCTTTGCGCCTGGATGCCCGTCCTGCACCATTTACGGACCCGTTTTCGGTGCTTGCCCAGGTGGTAAACGGATCGTTGCAGTTGGAAAAGTACGATCAGTATGGACTTGCCGTAAATCTTATCGTTGTGGAAATATTAGAGGCCGCGAAAACCGCGGCCCGTACCGGTAAATCGGTTACCCTGCGTTAACGAAGGGGGAGCCGGGTTGCGGCGGTGTGATCTCCGGCTTCGGCGGCAAATCGGGGATTTGCGGTGGTACCGGTTGCGGAATATGCGCCGGTGGCGGTTCCTTGATCGGTGGTTCCCGGTAGTACCCGGATTTTCGGGTCTACCGCCCGGATGTGTACCTGGTTCGTTCGGTGGTGTTATTTCAGGCTTTGTGTTTGGATCTGTCATAATAAATCATTTTGCACGGTTCATAAATGGATGTCGGTTACATAAATGATCTCGCAACAGTCCTGCCAATTAATACATCGGGTGGCAGCTGAAGGGTGATCTTTCTTAAAAGTGATGCATTTATTCCTCATAAATAACCGCCTGCAACATGAGTTACAGGCGGTTATCCGTTTAATAATTAAGGGTGATGCCCGCGCCAAAGCCCATATCGCTGTCATAATGCGCCGAAACGCCCATAAACGACGTGAGCACATATCGCAGGCCGCCCATATATTCCTTATCCGTATTCACCATAAATCCGAAGCGCAATCGTGGTGTAATCCTCACATCGTCGCGCATCAAAGAAATACGTGCTTTCCCGTCCGTGTCAATGCGTGCATCCAGCACGGCCAGCATCGGCAGCGTATACTGCACACCGGCGCATAGTGCGCGGCGTTCATTCTTTGTACTGATCTGCCCGAAAAGGTTTTTCTCCACATCGCCGTGTTCCAGTTTGCGGTACCGCCAGTCGATGCCCACATACGGCAGCAGGCGTTGCATAGGCCCGATATACCGGCCGAAATGCGTTTCCACCTCGTAGCCGTGCATATCATTGTATCCCAGGCGCCATTCGGCCTGCAGGTTCCAGCGGGTATTTTGCAACATAGCCTCGCCGTCGTTACCGTTGCTGGCAAAGTCGTTTTGCGCCATAAAATGGAACATGCGGTCGTCTGCATACACCTTTTTCATTTGCTGGGCGGGATTGGGCGGCGAATCTTCATATTGAAAAATTCTTCCCATGCCCGACATCATATGATACAGGATATGGCAATGGAAAAACCAATCGCCGCTCTCCGTGCCGGCAAACTCCAGCGTATCGGTCTCCATGGGCATGATATCCAGCGTGTTTTTTAGCGGCGCATATTCCCCCTGACCGTTCAGCACACGGAAGAAATGACCATGCAGGTGCATCGGGTGGCGCATCATGGAGTTGTTGTAAAGGATCAACCTGACATTTTCTCCCTTTTTGATGACGATTTTTTCCGATTCCGACACCGTGCGGTTGTTGATGCTCCATACATACCGGTTCATGTTGCCGGTAAGCGTAAACTTCAATTCCTTCACCGTCGCTTCGGGCAGGGTGGTTTTTACCGGAGAACGCAGCATGCTGTAATTCAGGGTAACGAGATCGGTCAGCGGTTCCTGGTACATGACGGTGTTCATATCCATCTTCTGTAAACTCATCTGCATCCCCATGTCGTCCAGGTTGCCGTTCATTTTCATCATCCCATTCATCATCTTCATGCCTTCGAAATACTTCAGGGGTGGTAAAGGCTGTGCCAGTTGCCGGATGCCGTTGCCCAGCCACAAGGAAGTGCTGCGGGTACGGTCTTCGGCCGTAGCCAGAACTCAAACGCGGTACTGTCTGCCGGCACGGTTACTTCGAGGTCGTAGGTTTCAGCAGTAGCGATGATAAGGCGGTCAACAGGTACCGGTTCCACGTCCATGCCGTCATTGGCCACAACCTTGATTTTGCCGCCCGCATAGTGCAGCCAGAAGTAGGTGGATGAACTGCCGTTAATCACCCGGAGCCGTACTTTCTGTAATGCTTTCAGGTCAGCGAAACTTACTTCATCCCGGCCATTGGCATGAAACCGGTCGTAGTACACGTCGCTTACGTCCATCGCTTCCATGCGCTTCCATTCATTGGTCACTTTCGTGCCGAAGTGCCCTGCGCCAATGGCTTCCGCGTAGCTCTGCACCACACCTTTTTCAATTGCCCTTTTTTGATGGAAAACCAGTCGGTTGCCGCCTTCAGGCGGCGTTCCACCTGGTGCGGGTGCATATCGGTCCAGTCGCTGAGCAGCAGCGTGTATTCAGGCATAGCCGGCTTTTCCCTTTTATGGATGATAAATGCGCCATACATACCCGACTGCTCCTGCAATGCGGTGTGGGAATGGTACCAGTACGTACCGTTTTGTACCAGCGGAAACTTGTACCGGTGTACAGTATGCGCCTTAATGGGCGCAGTTGTCAGGTATGGCACACCGTCCTGTTCATTGGGCAGGATGAGGCCATGCCAATGGATAGACGTTTCGGTATGCAGCTCGTTGTGAATGAATACTTCTGCGGTATCGCCCTCGGTGAAATGCAGTTCGGGCATGGGAATTTGTCCGTTTACCGCATAAGCCATGCGCGATTTGCCGGTGTAATTCACCATGGTATCCTTTACATATAGATGGTAGGTGACCGTGCGTTGCGCCGCCGCGGGCAATGCGGCGAGCAGCAACAGCAAGGCTGTTATCAGTTTTTTCATTCGATGGTGGCTTTTGTGCTGCCGCAGCTCAACATCTGCGCGCCGTAAAAAGGGTTTTGATGTCTTTCTCCGGCTCAGCCAGTCGCCGCCTTTACCATCGGCGTACATAGGACAGTGCTGAAGGTACACGGGCTGGCCGGGTTTGGCGGCCTGTGCCAGTAATCGCATTGGTGCTGCTATGCCAGCGAGCGTTTTGCGCTGTGCCGCCAGGTCGGTGGTAGCGCCAACCGTTGCCGCGGCCATTTTTAATCCTTTTTCGGCCTGGCTCCAGGCTGTTTGGGCCCCGGCTTCGAGCTTCCGTGCATCGATGCCGTTCAGCGCAGCTGCCAGCTGTTTGCCTGCGGCCTGTGCTGCAACACCGTCAGATTTAACCAGCGCATCTTTGACTGCGAAATACGCATTTAAAACGGCCTGAAGGGGAGCCGTGGCGGTGATGGCCGTGTTTTCCACCGCAGGGGCAGCAGTAACCGCGTTACTGCGCTCATATTTGCAGCAGGCGTGCAACTTGTTGTACGCTTCGGCGGGAGCGAGATACAGCTCATTGTCATATCCTGCATAGGCTACTTGTTTCAGGATATTATCCAGGTTGGTCTTTTTCGGATTGTAACGGACAGTGGCCGTGCCGGTATGCTCATTCCAGTTGATAGTGGCGCCTTTCCCGGCGGCGTTCTCAATGGTTTGCTTACACATGTCGCAATTACCGCTGATTTTTACGGTGGTGGTTTCCTGGTTTTGTGCGGAAACGGGCTGAGAAAGGACGAGCATCACAGCTGCCATCCATATAGTAATGTTTTTCATGATTGTAGTAAGATGAATTGTTGAATAAAATAGACACACGATGGGCTATACAAGCCGGCATCAACCTATTTTAGGCGGAACGCGGTAGGCAAGGTGCACATTGGGAAGATCCGGCTGCGGGAAATGCCAGTTCACCTTCGCAGGCGACAGCAGGGGTTGGTAAAAACAGTGCGCCGCCATTGCGGGTGCGCTGGCGCGACAGGCGTTCATGCAGGGACAGCCCTGATGTTTGCAGTCGTCATTGCACACATGTTTGTGGTGTTGCACCTCTTTTTTACAGCAGTCTTTTTTGCTTCTTGTTGGTGATGCGCTACCATGGTGGCGGGTTGACCGTGCCCGCAGGCAGCAGCTGGCCCGGCTGCGTAAAGCAGTATCGCCAGGCAGCCCAGTAACCATATGTAGCAGCGGTGTCGCATCAAAATATATTAACCTGATGATAAGGTTTAAAGATTGTAATCAAGCCCGAAATTCCGGATTTTTGGTGAGGTAAAGGTTATATAATTTACGGATGCAGTTATATAATTCCCGCCGTCACATTGTGACCGGGGGCGGAAAGTATTTCTACAATATTTGGACTTGCGCAGATGTTGAACCCTTTCCTGTGGCAGCTTGTGGTAATGGCATATGCTTTGTGTCATCCTTGCATAACTCAATCTGCAACTACCCTAAATTCTAATAGTTATGGCAAAAGCTAAAAAACAAGCTGGAAAAAAGGCCGCAGCAAAAAGGCCGCACCCAAAAAAGCCGCTGCAAAGAAGGCAGTAGCACCTAAAAAAGCGGCTGCTAAAAAAGCGGCGCCAAAGAAAGCTGCAGCACCTAAAAAAGCCGCGGCCAAAAAAGCAGTACCCAAGAAAGCAGCCGCTAAAAGGCGGTAGCCCCCAAAAAAGCGGCCGCTAAGAAAGCGTCAGCACCCAAAAAGGCCGCTGCTAAAAAGGCAGTAGCGCCTAAAAAAGCCGCTGCTAAAAAGGCGGTAGCGCCCAAAAAGGCAGCAGCTCCTAAAAAAGCGGCCGTAAAACATGGAACAGAAAGCGAACAACTGGATAAATTCTTCCACGACTCGCTGAAGGATATCTATTGGGCGGAAAAGAACCTGGCCAAAGCGCTCCCGAAATTACAGAAGGAAGCAACCAGCCAGGAACTGAAAACAGCTATCGCCGATCATACCCGCGAAACGCAAAGTCAGGCCGACCGCCTGGAAGAGGTGTTCGCTATCATCGGTAAAAACCTCAGGCACAGAAATGTGAAGCGATGGAAGGCTTGATTAAAGAAGCACAAACCATCGTAGAGGAAACCCAGAAAGGTTCCAACACCCGCGATGCAGGTATCATCGTGGCCGCTCAGAAAGTAGAGCACTACGAAATCGCTACCTACGGCAGCCTGGTACAACTCGCTAAGGTCATGGGCCTTGAAGATGCTGCCGGCATTCTCGCAGAAATTCTCGAAGAAGAGAAAAGCGCCGATGTATTGCTGACGGAAATCGCTGAAGGAAGCATTAACTGGCAGGCTAAACAGGAATCCGGTTCCGGTGATGAGCAGGATGAAGATGAGGAAGAAGACGAAGATGACGAGGAAGATGAAGACGATCTCGACGAGGAAGACGAAGACGACGTAGCAGCAGCGGACGAGGATGAAGACCGGAAGACGCTGACGAGGACTTCGATGATGATGACGATGACGAAGACGACGAGGATGAAGAAAAATAAGACACCAGATATTAGCGCCGGGACATCCCCGGCGCTTTTTTATCCAATGGACATAAAAAAGAGCGATTCACCGCAGTAAATCGCTCTTTTTCATCTAAATGATTGAAAACTAATAGGTAGCGCCGCTTTCTGCGAGCGCTGTCTCTATCGCTATACCGATGGATTTCGTTTCATCTGTTTCATTATCGCTGCCTTCCTCAAACCAGTGATTAGCGCCTTCGTTGTCCTGTTTCACAATCAGGTACAGCGTTTTATCAGGCATTTCAACGATAAAGGAATCCTTATCTTCCTGAGTAACTGGAATGGTAGCGTTTTGCTGAGTGATCGTGAACTGGGACATATATATTTCCGTTTTGGAATAGAAAACAATCATTGTGCCATGTAACCCCATCAAACCGTTAAAAATTGATGGAGTTTTTTCTTTTACGCCTGCCAGTACCATCAGTACAATAGTTGCCAGCAAATAAACTTCGGGTATGCTTGTATCGTCCATGATGCCCCCGGTGATGGGATGTAATTTTACCTGTATAATTTTTCCCACAGTATAGCGACCATCTGCACACGCACGGCGGCTGATGCGCATTTGTCGCGGTGTATCCTTTATTGTCACCGGCAATCGCGGCCTTGTACCGCAATTGTAAGGCTCACCGGTAATTACTGCGTTCAGATTGCGCCCGGCATATTTCTGATACGCCCCCGCACCGAAATAAACAACCAGCCAGACGGTCAGCAACGCCAGCAACAAGGTAATATAACCAGGAATCTTTTTTCTTTTTGCATGGCGCTAATTTAAAATTAAATTAAGGTTACAGGGAATAATTTTTGCTCCATGCTAGTCAATTAAGTGCTAACTTGAAAGAAGACTATTCACACGGAAAATACGGTTGCATGAAAGTATTTGTTACCAGGAACATCGCCCCGGAGGCGGTGCAATTAATGGAGGAAGCGGGTGTTGCCGTAACGCAATGGCAGGAGCGGAGAGAGTTGGAACCTGAAGAACTGATAGGGCATTGTATGCATTACGATGCGTTGCTCGTTGCCGGAAAAAGTAAAATAGACCGGCAATTCCTGCAGGTTTGCCATCATTTGAAAGTAATTGCTTTACATTCAGTTGGATATGACAATGTAGATGTGGATGCCGCATCGGAATACGGTATTCCCATCGGTAACACGCCCGGTGTGCTGAGCGCCGCTACGGCAGAAACAGCCTTTTTATTGATGATGGCCGTATCGCGTAAGGCGTTTTATATGCATCGCCGCATCATTAACGGGGAATGGGGGTTTAATGCGCCGATGGACAATCTTGGTATTTCTTTGCAGGGAAAAACGTTGGGCATTTTCGGCTTGGGTAAGATAGGAATGGAGCTCGCCAGGAAAAGTATCGCCGTATATGATATGAAAGTGATTTACCACAATCGCCATCACAATGAAGAGGCGGAAGCGAAATACGATGCGGAATATGTTTCTTTTGAAGAACTGCTGCAACGCAGTGATGTACTCTCCGTACACGCCGCCCTTACCCCGGAAACAAAAGAGCGTTTTAACATGGACGCCTTCCGGCAGATGAAGTCTACCGCCATTTTTATTAACGCCGCCCGTGGCGGAATACACAACGAACAACACCTCATATCCGCGCTCAACAGCGGCATAATCTGGGGAGCCGGCCTTGACGTCACCAACCCGGAACCCATGTTGCCGGATAATCCGCTGCTCACCATGCCCACCGTAGCGGTGCTGCCGCATATCGGCTCCGCCACGGTAGAAACCCGCACGGCCATGGCACTTATTGCTGCCCGAAACGTTGTGGCGGGACTACATTCCGAGCCATTGCCGCATGCGGTCAACCCGGAAGTCTACAGCTAATGTCTTTCGTATACACTTAAACGTGCCTGCAACGTAGACACTTGCTGCTGCAGATTACGCATTCTTTCCAGCATATTCATCAGCGCATCAATGCCTTCTACATTGATATTCATGTCGTAATACCAGTTGCTGAACATTTCCAGGTCGTGCAGGTCATCGAAATGAATACAGGGTTCTGCTTCGATAATGGTAATGGTGAGCAGGCCGTTTTGCCGCAGCGCTTCGATGAAATCGGGCGCGGTATGGTATTTTTCACAGTACGCTGTTACGGATATCATATCTGCTTGCATAAGATGGAATTAAGATTGAGATAATTGCCTGAACAGCTCCTTCTGTTGTTCCGTCAGGTTTTTCGGGAGTTGAATGTTCCAGGTCAGATAGAGGTCGCCATGTTGGCCCTCTTGCCGGTATACCGGGAAGCCTTTTCCCTTCAGCCGTATTTTAGCACCGTTTTGCGTTTCGGGCGCAACTTTCAGTTTTATTTTCCCGTCAAGCGTATCAATAGTCGTTTCTCCGCCGAGGACGGCCGTATAAAGATCCAGGTTGGCGGTGGCGTACAAATCGTCGCCCACCCGTTTAAACACCGGATCATCTTCAATAATAAAGGTGATTAGCAGGTCACCGGCCGGACCGCCGTTTACACCGGGCGTACCGTGACCTTTCAGCTTGATTTTTTGCCCGTTAGCCACGCCGGCATGAATGGTGATACGCACCTGCTGGTTATTGATGGTAAAGGTGCGTTGATGCGTTTGCGCGGCCTCGCGTAAACTGAGGTGCACTTCGCCCTGGGCATCCTGTCCCCGGAACCGCGTGTGGCTGCGCCTGCCACCACGGGCGGCACCGCCGAACAGCGATTCAAAAAAGTCGGAGAATCCACCACCGTCTCCAAAATCGAAATTTTCGGCGCCACCGCCGCTATAGGTATATTGCTGGTACGGGTTGCCCTGCTGTTGGCGCTGCTGCTCAAACTGTTCCGCATTTTTCCAGTGCTCGCCATACTCGTCGTATTTTTTGCGCTTGTCCGGATCACTCAGTACTTCGT
Source organism: Chitinophaga sedimenti (assembly GCF_023156195.1). Lineage (GTDB taxonomy): Bacteria > Bacteroidota > Bacteroidia > Chitinophagales > Chitinophagaceae > Chitinophaga > Chitinophaga sedimenti. Next base: position 1,844,111 of record NZ_JAKUKA010000001.1, on the reverse strand, counting down.
TCGCCTCGTTGATCTGTTGAAATTTAAGTTTTGCCTCTTTGTCGTTTGGATTGAGGTCGGGGTGATACTTTCTCGCCAGTTTGCGGTATGCTTTTTGATATCGTCTGTACTCGCTTTTTTATCGACTCCCAACACGGTGTAGTAATCTATAAAAGCCATAATTCGTTGTTTAACAAAGTTTCGTGTCCAAATAAAGTGCCGTATCCTGAATTTACGAAAAACCGTTCTTTTGTCGGTCAAAAACTGACACACTTGCAGTTAGATTTTATTAGATTTGCCGCCGGAAAACCGGATGCTAATACACCAGATGACACCTATGCAGCTACCAATTCGAAGGATCATGGCCCTTTTTGCAATGATGTGCGTTACCTTGCCCGCCTTTGCGCAAAAAAAGCCACCTGTCAACAAAAAGAAGGAACCACCGAAAGCGGTTTACGCTGGCAAACCGCTCGTAAAAGCCGACTCCGTACCACCGCCACCGTATCGCGACGATGTGTTTACCACGGGAGAAATTGAGCGGATGAAAACGTTCCTGATCAATAACGCTTCCAAACCCGCGCAGCCGAAGACTAAACGCTGGTCACCAGCCTACAGCCTGGTGTGTATCAATACTGTGCGTGCCGGGGTAGAATACCTGCTGTATCACGACTCTGCGATCCCGGACAGCCTGTTCAGCCGCAATGCTGCGTTTAACGCGTTTGGCCGCGCCAACCGTATCGATGTGCTGATGCAACAGCTACAAGATTCGGGGCTTGTATCCAAATCGCGGGTATTGGGTCTCTCCGGCCTCAATCGCCGGAAAATAGTACCGATAGATTCGATGAAAAGCTATTTAGATCCTTACGAGCTCGACGGCAGTTTGTGGTTCACACTGCGTGGCATGATCGGCAACGTGAGCGGCTGGAGCGTATTTACGATCAGTCTTTGTACGGGCACGCATGCTGCTATTCTTACGGTCGATCACCGGGAGCCGGATAAAATGCTGGTGTACTGGTCCGATCAAACCCACAATCACCCGGTGATTTCGGGTGGCAAGGCCACTACACAATATGGCTGGGAGCTGATGAACGAAAAAGGATCTGTCAAAACCACGCCCCGCGGGCTGGATGCGTACACGTTGCATGCGATGAAAACGTTCTGGTGCGACTGTACTTACGATAAAAAGACAAGAATGCCAAAGTCGGCGCCTGTTTCCCGGAAGTGGTGATCTGGCGCATCGGCAGGGGACAGTTATAAATAGAAAATGCGGGCTTCAACGGCCCGCATTTTACCGGATGGCATCGTGCCTTCTTTTCGGGAGGCGCCTTTTAAAAGCGATAGGGCGATCCTGACCGCTTATCATTCAGAAAGATATATAAAAAGCATATTCGTTGGGAGAACCCAGTCCGCTTTCGAATGATCCGGAACCGCCTTCCGACTTAAAATAATATTCCGCGTCTGCAAAAAATACATCCGGGTTGCCGCGTCCGATTTTTATCACCTTGTTAGTGCCGTTTAACACCGCCGAAGCTGTGATTTTGTACTTGGTTGCGGGAATATCGTTTATGTAGTAGGCCTGTCCAACTCCATCTCTAATAGTGAAAGACTTCTCCACTACTTTACCCGCGGCGGGTGTTCCGTCAATGAATTTTGCATTGGCAACTGGTGCGAGCTTAATCGTAATGGCTGTGCCTGCGGGCACCTGGTCGGTCAGGGAGCTGTAATTGATAAATTTTATCGTACCGCCAAAATAACCAGTTCCATTTTCCTTGCTCACCGCCCTGTCGGGAATACGGCTGCTTAATTTCCACACAAAGTTCCTCGTCACGCCACTTGGCGGTACGCTGAATGCATCGTAGTCGCTGTCCTTTTCCATGCCCAGCCTTATCTGGTAAGTTTCATTCTCAAATTCGGTTTCTTTCCAGGCATAAATTTTATAACCGCCAATGGCACTTACCACGGCACTATACTTACCTGCCTCGTCGCTGCTGGCGGTATAGTGAATATTGTTGCCATTTGGATTTTCGATCCTTATCCCGGCATTCTTAATGGGGTTTCCTGCCGCGTCTTTTACGCTACCACTGATTGTATATGCCTTTGATGCGGGCTGGCCGGCGTCCGTTGGATTACCTTCTTTTGTGCAGGCCATCATTAAAGTGCTCCATAGCAGGGAGATGCAAATTGAAAATTGTTTCATTGTTGATTTGATTATTGATGCAGCCAGTCGACTGCCTTTTTACAGCGGCGTCGTTGGTTACATCGTTAAAGGCATCATTGCCTTTGATGAAAGAATGAGGTTGTATTGTTTCGGGAAATGTTTTTTTGTGCTGATCGGCAATGCGGGCCGTGGAAATCAGGAAGTAAGTATTACCACCGTTGAATACAAATCCGTTGGTCGCATTAGCCAGGCCTGCCGTGCTGTCGCCGAGCAACAATGTATTGGGGCGGCGACTGAAAACAGCAGCGGTGATTTCGCCGGAACTGGCAGTGCCCGGCCCGATCAATACCGCCACTTTCGCATCGGGTATCGAAGTAGTTTTGTTTTTGATGATGACCGGCGTTTTACCGTTGACCAGGAAGTTACCCTGATGAAAAGATGATTCATCGCTGGCTTTTCCATCTTTATCAATATAATAACTGACAATGCCGTCCCGGAAAAACATCGCAAGTCCGGCCAGCATAGGCTTTATGTTTCCGCCGCCATTGAGCCGGAGATCAATGATCCATCCCCTGGGCCGATGTTGTGACAGTTTCACGATTTCGCTATACAGCCAGTTGGCATATGCATCTACCTGTTCCTGTTTATTAACGCCCATAAATGGTACGGAAAAATAAGCGATGTCGCCAAGCAGCTGCGGGTCAATACGTGGGCCGCGTGTCCGGGCTGCCTTTATCGAATCCGAATACCTGGTCATTAATGCCGTATTTCCAGGCTTGTACGAATCGTTATATTGATGGTAAGCGGCATGCTTGTCGCCCAATGCATTAAAAGCGATTTTGAGCGCGTCGAAAGTCTCCGCTTTTGTTTTGGCTCCTTTTGCGTTTTCAAGCACTTTTCTTTCCGTGGCGGGCCAGTTAACAGTATTAGCATATAAAGACCGTTTCTTTAGTACCGACAGGCAACCTTTGATATACGTGCGTATGGAGTCAGCTGTCTGACAGGATCCGGTTTGCGGGAGGTATAAAAAAGCTGTAAGCAGCAATCCGGTGAGATGAAGCGGAAGAAGTTGCCGGAGGCGTCGGGAGGCAGCGTCTGGGAAGGGGTGTTGCATATCTTTATTTTATGCAACAAAATTATGCGCGACCGGCAGGTACTGCTATAGGTGTTGGAGCTTAATTTTATAGGTAGTATTGCTTACTTACAGGTGCTCCATATTCTCAATCGCAAAGCGCAACAAGCTGTTTTTACCGCTTAGGTTCAACTTCTTAGCAATATTCATACGATGATTGGAAACGGTTTTCTCGCTGATATACAACTCGTCCGCTATTTCCTTCGTAGACTTATAAAGCGCCACTTTCTCCAGTATCGTTTTCTCAGACTGGGTTAGCTGTTCCAGTTGCGAGGCAGCGTCCAGGCGGTTGCGGTTTTTGTTTTTCAGCAGAAAAGAAGACATTTCCGGGCTGATATACGATTGATGCCGGCTAACAGCGGCAATGGCGTTAATGATATCTACTACCGCATTTTCCTTTAGTACATACCCTGAAACGCCAATTTCAAGCGCTTTTAAGAAAGCATCTTTTGCTTTATGCATTGTTAGCAGGATAATAGCTACCTCCGGCTTTTGCGCCAGTATCCTTTCTGCTACCTGCAAGCCATTTGCGCCGGGCATGTCAATGTCGAGGATGGCAATGTCGAACTCGCCCGCCAGCGCAACGTTGATGGCATCTGTGCCGTTATAAGTTTTGTACATAACCCGGAGGTTGCCGGCATCTTCTATCACCTCCTGTAATCCTTTCAGGAATATGGGATGGTCGTCTGCGATCAGTATTCGTGTCTTATCACTTTTCATTAATTAGGTCTTTTGTGATGGGGATCAGGAAGTCAAATTTTGTACCTGCGGCGCCAGTACCGACAGACATCGTACCCTTTAGTATGAGCAGGCGTTCCTTGATGCCTCTTAACCCAAATCCGGCATATGGTTTCCCGGGGTCAAAACCTATCCCATCATCTTTTATTGCTATGCTGATGTAGCCGCTTTCGTGTTTTAGTATTACGCTGATGTTTTTGCGGCAGCGTGTTTAACAATATTATTCAGGCATTCCTGGATGATCCGGTAAACATTGATGCTTGCGTCATTATTGAAGAACGCATCAATATTATCGGTCTGAAGACTGTAGTCGATTTGGGCTGCGTTGCAACATTCTTCTACCAGGCTTTTAACGGAACTGGTAAGTCCCAATAAATCCAGCTGGTAAGGCCTTAGGGCGTATGAAATATTCCTGATTTCCTGGATAGCCTCGGCTACATGCTGGGCCAGCGAATCGTCGGGTGGAGTGCCGGCCATAGAGATGCTCAATATCCTGTTTTTTATCAGCACCATCTTTTGACCCAGGCTGTCATGCAGTTCAGATGCGATCCTTTTTCGTTCCGCCTCCTGCATGTTGATCAACTCGCTGGAGAAATGGATCGCCTGCTGATACGCCTGTTCCTGCAGCCGCTCTTTCTCTTTTTTATAGAAATTGAATTTACTGGCCAATGCAAAGGATAATACGACTGCTTCTATAGCCGCTCCTATGAAAAGCGAAGATTCTGTCCAGTAGCTTTCCGGCAGCCATCCTTTCATTTTAAACTCAAATATGATACTCATTAACACCAGGGCGCCAAACCCAATAAGGTAATAAATAGCGGGGGCAAATCCTTTTTTATGGGCGATAACGGCCGCCAGTATCCAGTAAAAGAAAAGCGCGAAAATAAGGGTAGCTGATAAAGTGATGCCTGCGGCATACCAGCCTGCAACATAAAATGCCAGTGGCACGGCGCACAGGGCAATAACTCCCCAACGTATCTTATAGATCAGCGGCGCATTTTCCCGTGTCTGCAGAAAAGAATTCGTGAACAATATGCTGAAAAAGGACACGACGGGCAGTATGGTCGTTGTATTCAGCCAATCCAGCCATGGCAAAAATAATTGGGCATGGCCCGCCGCCAGGTTGGTGTGGAGGATAGCGGTGGAAATATAGCCGATGTAATAGAGATATACTTTTTCGCGCAGGGAAAAATAGACAAAGAGGTTATATAAAAGCAAAGCCACGGCAACCGCTGTAAAGAAGCCATCCCCATAAGAGATGCGCGCATTATCTTCATACAGCTTTTGCATTGTGCTGATGGTCATCGAGGTACGGATCAGCGTTTTGGTAGTGGCGCGTACATATATTACAGTCCTTGTGCCCTTTGGAAGTGCAAGGGGGAAAATGAGATTGCTGGATTGTATTGGTTTGGTACTGAAATGCTGATCGCCGGTTAAGGTAAGTGACCGCACCCGGGCGCTTTCGCTCACCTGGTAAACGGTGAGCTGGTTCATAAATCCGCCCTTCACTTCCGGTACCAGTCTTTGGAAGTGCTGTTATTGTCAACATCGAAGCGATACCATATTGCTTTGGAAAAGTTACCGAGAAAATCCGGGGTTTTATCCTTCGATTGTATAAAGGGCTGTTTTGCGCGGCCACTTCTTCAAAACGTAAAGCAGCATCGCGATCTTCGAGGAAAAAAGGGTAGGAGACGGCATAGCGCTGAGCTGTGTCCGATAATGTGATTTGCTGTGCAGCTACCCGCAAACAGGTCGTTACAAGCCATAAAGATATCAATAATGCTCTCATTATGCGCCAAAGATAGCGACCGACTGCATTATTGATATAGGTAGTACTTCTTATTTTTTTAAGATTTAGAATCGTTCAGCAGTTGCAGCGCTTCCTCATCCTGGTACTCCTGTATCAACCCGCGCAGCTGCTTTTTCAGACTTGCGATGACGGCTGCATATTGTTTATCACCATAAAGGTTCTTCACCTGCGTGGGATCTTTCTTAAGGTCGTAGAGTTCCCAGGCGTCCGTTTCACCATAAAAGTGGATAAGTGTATACTGGCCGGTGCGCACGCCGAAATGTGGGTACACGCGGTGTGGTTGCGGGTATTCGTAGTAGTGATAATACACGGCATTACGCCAGGCCGGATTTTTGAGCCGTTTTTTACCAGTGGCAGGAACGAGCGGCCCCGGATGTCCGCGGGTGCTTTTACGCCGGCTATGTCCAGTACCGTCGGCGCCCAGTCAATGTTCGCCATCAGCTGGTTTACCTTCGTACCAGGCTTGATTACGCCGGGATAGCGGATCATAAACGGCGTGCGGAATGATTCTTCATACATAAACCGTTTATCGAACCAGCCATGTTCGCCCATATAGAAGCCCTGGTCGGAAGCGTATACTACTACGGTGTTTTTGGCAAGGCCGGATTTATCCGTATTCAAGTAGCCGGCCGATGTTGCGGTCGAGCGAGTTGGCCGTGGCTAAATAGTCTTTCAGATAACGCTGGAACTTCCATTCTACGAGCGCTTTACCACTTAACTTCAGGGAGTCGAACTCACGGCTTACCTTCCCTTCGTAATACATTTGGTAGGCGCTGCGTTGTTCTGGGGACAGCCGGCCGAACAGGCCGGTTTTGCGTTGCCAGTCGATATGCACTTTCAGGTCCTCCGCCAGGCGCATGGTTTTGTCTACCGTCATATCCTGGTTGGCGGCGGCTACACGGCCTTTATAATCATCATAAAAAGTAGGAGGGAGGGGGAATTTGACGTTGTCGTATGCGCCAAGATCCTGTATGTCCGGAAACCATTCGCGGTGGGTGGCTTTGTGGCCCACTACCAGGAAAAAAAAAGGCTTGCTGGTATCGCGATGCTGCAGCCAGTTTACAGATTGATCGGTGATGATATCGGTTGTATACCCCGGGATGCGGGCGGTGTCGTTGCCTTTTTCGATGAAATCGGGATTGAAGTAGGCCCCCTGTCCCGGAAGTATCCGCCAATAGTCGAAACCATCGGGCAGGCTGCCCAGGTGCCATTTGCCGATCCAGGCCGTCTGGTAATTGTTTTGCTGCAGTAGCCGGGGAACAGCAGCTGACTTACATCGAACTTGCCTTCGTTGGCTTTATAGCCGTTTTTATGGCTGTATTTGCCCGTCAGCAGCGTAGCGCGACTGGGACCGCAGATAGAATTGGTAACGCAGGCATTGGTAAAAATGGCGCCCTCACGTGCAATGCGGTCGATGTTCGGTGTTTTCGCGAGTTTGCCGCCATATGCACTGATGGCCTGGAAAGCGTGATCGTCCGAGAAAATAAATATCACATTGGGCTTTTGCTGCGCGAAAACGGTAGCCGGCAGTATAAGCAGTAAGCTCAGGATGCGGGTGATGATCTTCATAAAAGGCAATTAAGATAATTTCTTTTACTTTTCAGACAGGTTTTCTGCTAATTTCCACCGGTGGCGGTGATCAATCGTTCCACTAATTGTATCTTCCCGTCCCAAAAATAAAAAACAGATGCAGAAACAATTTGAAGTAATGAAGAAAATTCGGGTATGGCTTATCGATTTTGTGAGCGACCTGACTATCGACGAACTGAATGAAGTACCGAAAGGCTTTAACAACAACATCGCCTGGAACCTGGCGCACCTGGTAGCTACACAGCAGTTACTCGTGTATCGCAATGGTAATCAGACCCCGCTGGTAAACGATGCCTTTATCGACAGCTATAAACCTGGCACCAAGCCTGAAGCTTTTATGGATGAGGCTTTGATGAACGATGTTCGCCGGATGTTGATCGAACACGTAGACAGGAGCGAGTCGGATTACAACGCCGGTTTGTTCAAAACCTATAACACTTTTCAGAACCGATATGGTATTGGCGTAGAGAAAGTGGAAGATGTGCTGACCATGCTGGATATGCACGAGGGCCTGCACCTGGGTTACATTATGGCACTGAAGCGGACGCTCCGCAACAAATAATTTCGTATCTTGATGGAAGACTAAAATTCCATGATATGAACTGGCTCCTGCGGGTTAAGGGAAAGCGCTATAAGATTTGCGCCATTTTTGTGATGATTATAGCGCTGGTGCTGTTGCAAAATGTGCTGGAGCGGCGGCATATTTCCAACCTGGACCACTCCGTGGCGGCCATTTATAAAGACCGGTTACTCCCGGCGACGTACCTGTACGGCATTTCAAACCACCTGCACCAGCAGCGCCTGCTGGCAGCAGACGCTACGTATTCGCGCGCTGCGCATGATGTAGCGATCACCAACCTGATTAAAGAGTACGAATTAACGCATCTTACTCCTGAAGAAAAAAGCAATGGGCCGCTTTTAAACAACAGTGGCAGGCATATCGCGTGGCCGACACCGACGCCTCGTTCCTCACCACACTGCAAACGCTTAACAGTCTGAATGATATCCGGTGGCGGAAGGGAAAATATTACAGCGCCATTCGGCGAGTATCGCCAGTGAATCTACCCTTACGTCGCAGCTGGAAATTACCCTGCTCATTGTACTGGGCATGCTGGCCATTATACTGTTGCTGATTTCCGACCAGCCGCTCATCTTCAAAGAGCAGCCGCCAACGATCCTTAACTAAATAATTCGAGTACCGTTACGCCGGGGCGTGCCAGAGGTGCGGCGGAGGGGAGTTGTATGTGGTAAACCGCCGTTTCTTCATACCGCGAAGCTACCACTATGCGGGTAGTGCCGGCATGCTCGTTAAACAGCGCCTGTACCAATTCGGGGTTGTTATTGTCTTTGGACAGATGGGAAAGGAACAGGTGACTCATGTATTCGGGCCGGTGCGTAAGGAAAAGGTCCAGCGCCTGCCGGTTGGAAAGGTGCCCCTTGCCGCCACGGATCCTGTTTTTAAGGAAATAAGGATAGCGCCCCTTGTCGAGCATTTCCTCGTCGTAGTTTGCCTCCAGGAAGGCGGCATGGCATTGTTTAAAATGATGTACCAAGTGCTCGCAGGGAGCCCCCAAATCCGTAAATACACCTACCCGCACGTCTTTAAATGTCACCATAAAACTGTAGGGGTCAATAGCGTCGTGCAGTTTCGGGAACGCGTGTACCCGCAAGTCGCCCACTTGGATGGGAATGCCGGCAGTAAACGTATGGACCTGCGAGGGTGATATGTCCAGTTGTCCGTGCCGCAACGTTTCCGGCGTAATATAAACCGGCAGCCGGAACTTTCTCGCCAACACGGCCACGCCACGGATATGGTCGCTATGTTCGTGGGAGATAAATAAGGCTTTTACTTTGCTCATCTGTAACCCGAGCCGCGTCATCCGTTTCTCCGTTTCGCGGCAGGAAATGCCCGCATCCACGAGAATGGCCTCCCTGCTATTCCCCACATAGTAACAGTTTCCGTTACTCCCCGAATTTAATGATGTTACAAATAAAGCCATATGATGCTGCAAATTAAAGGTTTTGCGTGGCATGTTTTTAGATTATTTACAGGAGGAAACCTTATTTCATCATTAAAAATGACCGTTATGGCAATCAGAGACAGATCTATCGGCGGACAGGGCGCGCTGGAACAAGGCGGGCCGAATTTGGGAAACGATTATAGCCGCGACATCAGCAGAGAGAGGGCGGACACTACCACCGCTAAAATCGTGGTTCCCAACAAGAAAAAGAAGGATGTTATTTCTAAAAAGAAACCCGTAAAAAGATAGTTGGTAGTTTGATAGTGTTTAAATCGAAAAAGGGCTGGTAACCAATACCAGCCCTTTTTAATTGCCACGCCTGCTTCTACGCGAGGCAATCGTTCTACAACAGTGCTATTTCTTCCCCGGTTTTTCGCTCCGGTGTTCTTTTTTGTTGTGGGTAAGGTCATCGCCTTTAAAATCCTGCTCCTCGTTTTTACGGCTGTCGAGGTTATCGCGGATTTCGGGACGGTGTTGTTTGCCGGTGCCTTTGGTGTTGGGGGTGTTTTGTTGATTATTCGTTTTCATGATAGTAAGTTTTTATAGTGATGGTGCGGAAACCGTGCCATGTCGTAGGTAGAGGTTGGTTGCTATGGGGCTTTGCTGTAGATTGGCGAAGATCCCAAAGTCGCAGACAGTGTCTGCGTGGTCGTTTGCAGTACAAAAAATAGGACCTACACCGCCTGTTTGGGTGTTTGTAGGCCCAAGAAGACATTTACGGCGTCCGGGAAGGCATTATGATTGAACGAAAATCAGGGCCAACCAGGGGCATTCGCTGTCGGTAGACCTTAATTTTGAACCCGCAAATCCGCCAGCAATCCTTTACCATGGAACGGTTGATAAATTCCTTGATCCGATTTTGGAAGAAGGGCTTGTGAAAAAAATCCCGGCAACATGTACATTTGAGCCAGGATCTGGAAACTGCCGTAAAGGTAGGGAGCAGGAGAGGCGCCGCCGCGGTACTGAAGGTAAAAGCGGGAGAAATGTCCCGGAACGGACACTTGTTTTACCTTTCAGCAAACGGCGTGTGGCTCACCGGCAATGTTCCGCCCATGTTCCTCGAAAAAATGATATGAAGCAACAACAGGCAAGGATATTTGCGATTGGTGATATACATGGCGCACTCATCGCGCTGCGGCAGTTAATCGAAAGAATAGCACCGTTACCACAGGACCGCCTCATTTTCCTGGGTGACTACGTAGATGGCTGGTCGCAATCCGCCCAGGTAATCGATTATCTTATGGAGCTGGACCAGCATTGCAATTGCATCTTCATGAAAGGCAACCATGACGCCTGGTGTGAAGAATGGCTCAATGGCGGCAAACCGGACGATATCTGGGTATTCCAGGGTGGCCATGTTACGCTGGACAGTTATATTGGCACTTCTAGTGACTACAAAGCGTTGCATAGCGCGTTTTTCGGGCGTATGCGTAATTTTTATGAAGATGGGGAAGGCCGCCTTTTCGTACATGCGGGCTTCACTTCCCTTCGCGGGCCCCATGCCGAACGCGCGGCGTCGAACTTCAGCTGGGACCGTACACTTTGGGAGTTAGCCCGGCGACGAGCCCCCGCCTTCGCCCCACCTCAATGTTTTACCCGAAACGCCCGGCCATGTACCGCGAAATCTACATTGGTCACACGCCTACGACGAATTACGGCAAAGAGAAACCCATGAGAGGTTGCAACGTATGGAACGTAGATACGGGAGCGGCGTTTATGGGTAAGATTTCTGCGTTGGAAATTCATACGAAGAAGGTGATCCAGAGTGATTATGCGTGGAAGCTGTATCCCGGGGAGAAGGGAAGGAATGCTTAGCTCACCGCTTGTCCTGCCCGGTTGTATTTTCCCGTTATAACGATTAACTTCACCCGGATAGAAAAATTCTTATGAAGCATATTTCCTCGCTGCTGTTATGCGGCACATTACTGACTGGCACTGTGGCCATGGCGCAAAAGCCGGTTCACCTGTTTAACGGCAAAGACCTGAACGACTGGGATGTGAAAATCACTAACCACGCGCTGAATGATAATTTTGGCAATACTTTCCGCGTAGAGAACGGGGTGATGAAAGTGTCGTACGACGGTTACACCAAATTCGACGAACAATACGGCCATATTTTCCACAAACGGAAGTTTTCCGCTTATCTGCTGGTGATGGAATACCGTTTCACCGGCGAACAGGTGGCTGGCGGTCCGGGGTGGGCCTGGCGGAACAGCGGCGCGATGATCCATTCGCAGCCGGCCAATACCATGGGTAAAGACCAGGATTTTCCGATTTCGATAGAAGTGCAGCTGCTGGGCGGCGATGGCAAGGAACGTTCTACCGCCAACGTGTGTACACCGGGTACGAACATTGTGCTCAAGGGCGCCCGGGAACGTTCGCATTGCGTGAATTCTACATCCAAAACTTATAACGGCGACCAGTGGGTGCGCTGCGAAGTGCTCGTACTTGGCGATTCGCTGATCCAGCATATCGTGGAAGGCGACACCGTACTGCAATATACGCATCCCCAGATCGGCGATGGTAATGTAAGCAATTTTGATCCCGCGCAAAAGCAGGATGGCAAGGCGCTGACGGAAGGTTATATTGCGCTGCAGAGCGAAAGTCATCCCGTGGAATACCGCAAAGTGGATGTGTATGATCTTTCGTCCTACATGGGCAATGAGAAGAAATTAGGCAGGAAGTTAAAGAAGTTGCGGAAAATGAAGAAATAAACTGCGTTTCATACGCACCGGGAGGACCACCTTCTGGAAGCGGCGAGTAAAGAAAGCCGCCGAAGTGAATACACAACGGCGGCTTAATTGCTTATTTAAAGCTGACTAAAATATTGTTCCTCGTTACGCCCCAGGGCCACAAAGCCCGCCAGCAGTAGAATTACAACATTAACCACTGCTGATTTTCCCTCTTTAAAACGAAGATGATAAATGGTGGCCAATAACATGGCTACTGCAACCGTTAACGCCGTTATAGGCGTAAGTTGGGGTTGAATGCCCAGCAGGTGAGGGAGAATGAACCCGATCCCGGCCAATAACTCCAGTAGTCCGATGCCTTTTACGGCGGTGGCGGGAAAACGGCCAGTCCAGGGGATTTGCGCTGCTAATTTGATTTTTTTCTCCGCCATTTTGCGAAGCCCGGATAATGTAAAGGAGAGGCCCAGAAACGCTTGTACGATCCATAATGCTGTGTTCATGAAACTTGCAGGTGTTTTTTTGTGGAATTGTGTTTTCCGGTTCAGATAAGAAACAATATTGTATGCAGCTAAATTGGGTTAAAGCCGATGTGTTTATTGCGCGGTTAAAATCTCTGTTATTGCTAAGATAAGGTTTCGTTTGGTAATCTGGCGGCAGTTTTTATGGGAGATTTCCCACTGGTAAAAAAATGTACTTTAAGCCAATTTATTAGATATTTTTAGCAGCTTAAATATTTAACAAACTAGTAAATGATGAAAAGAGTTTTCACGTTATCGCTGTCCCTTTTGATGATGCAGGGTGGCATAGCCCTCGCGCAGCAGGCGCCCTGGAAGATGGTGCCGGGAAAAATCGCGACTACTTTCGCCGAACAGGTAAACCCATCTGCCCCGTTACCCGAATATCCGCGCCCGCAATTTGTACGCGCCAACTGGAAAAATCTGAACGGGTTATGGGATTATGCCATTACCGGCCGCACTAATAATGCTCCGGCGGCCTACCAGGGTAAAATCCTGGTGCCTTTCGCGGTGGAATCCGCATTATCCGGCGTGGGCCGCAATGTAGGCAAAGACAGCCTGCTTTGGTACCGGACTTCGCTGACGGTGCCTTCCAACATGAAAGGTAAGCGCATCATACTCCACTTCGGCGCGGTTGACTGGCAAACAGAGGTATTCGTAAATGGTAAGTCTGCCGGCACCCACGAAGGCGGCTTCGATCCGTTCAGTTTTGATGTGACGGCCCTGCTGAAGAAAAGTGGCGCGCAGGAAATCAGCCTGAAAGTATGGGACCCCACCGACGAAGGTACGCAACCTCGCGGCAAACAGGTAGTAAAGCCTAACGGCATCTGGTACACACCGGTAACCGGCATCTGGCAAACGGTTTGGATCGAAGCGGTACCCGAGGCTTACCTCGCAGGCAGCAAACAAACGCCCGATATCGACGCCCAGAGCCTGACGGTAACGCCTACCGTGCAAGGCGCCAAAGCGGGCGATAAGGTGCGCATTACTGCGTTTAACGGTAACGAAAAGGTAGCCGAACAGGAAGTGGACGCCAATGGCACCACCACCCTGAAAATCACCAACCCGAAGTTATGGTCGCCCGACGCACCATTCCTGTACGACCTGAAATTCGCGCTGGTGCGCAATGGCAAAGTGACCGATGAGGCCACCAGCTACTTCGCAATGCGTAAATCCTCTATGGGTAAAGACAATAATGGCATCCAGCGGATGCTGCTGAATAATAAATTCGTGTTCCAATACGGCCCGCTCGACCAGGGATGGTGGCCCGACGGTTTGTTTACCGCGCCCACAGATGCTGCACTGAAATACGACATCGAGAAGACCAAAGAAATGGGCTTCAACATGATCCGTAAACACATTAAAGTGGAGCCTGCACGTTGGTACTACTACTGCGATAAAATGGGCATGCTGGTTTGGCAGGACATGCCGAGCGGGGATCTTGGTAATGGCTGGGAGCCTCGTCCGGGTATTGTTGGCCGCGGCACTGATCAGAAACGCGATGCCGCTTCTGAAGGGTACTACCGCAAAGAGTGGGAGATCATCATGAATACCCTGCACAACTTCCCGTCTATCGTGGTATGGGTGCCGTTCAACGAGGCCTGGGGCCAGTTTAAAACGGTAGAAATTACCGAATGGACGATGAAGAAAGACCCTTCCCGCCTGATCAACAGCGCAAGCGGTGGTAACTTCTACAACACCGGTCACATTATCGACCTGCATAACTATCCGGAACCAGCAATGCCGGATCCAGCCATATATGGCGACACCCGTGCGATCGTACTGGGTGAGTTCGGTGGTCTCGGGCTGCCAGTGGATGGTCATGTTTGGCAGCAGAAGAACAACTGGGGCTACCAGAGCTTCAAAACGCCGGAAGATTTGCTGAAGCGTTACTCCGCGTTTACAGACAGGCTGGAAACATTGATCAAACAGGGGCTTTCTGCAGCGGTATATACGCAAACAACCGACGTGGAAGTGGAGATTAATGGTTTAATGACGTACGACAGGAAAGTGATGAAGAACCCCGAGTCGTCGTTGTTCAAGTTGCATAGTAAGTTATATGCGCCATCTTTGGTGGTGATTAAATAAGCTAAAAGGCTGGTCGCGGTGACCAGCCTTTTTGCTTTATAGTGATGGCCGCATCGTCAGATAAAACGGCACTTCTATCTGTTCCTTTTTCCCATCCAGCACCATCTTAGCCGCCAGTTCCCCCATCATTTTAAAATCAGTGGAAATAGTGCTCAGTCCATTCAGGATCAGCTTCTTTAACGGGGTTTCGTTGTAGGAAATAATGCCCACGTCTTTACCGATCTCCAGGTTCAGCGAAATCACTTTCTCAATCAGCACTACTAAGTCATTTTCTCTCAGGTTGATATATACATCGCCTTTAGTAATCGCTTCATGTTCTATTTCGCTCACCAGTTTAAAGTTAAAGGCATAATTCTGGCAGAACTGTATGAACCCCTGCCGGATCTCATCCGGGTAATAGGTGTTTTCCGGGAAGATGATCTTGATGGTCTGGTATTTCTGCAGTTTATCTTTCGCCTGTTCCAAGGCGTTATAAATATCTTCCTGGAAGTTTTCGTACACGCCGCCGTATTCACCGGTCACGCCTTTCAGGCGTTTGTCCAGCAGGATCAGTTTGTCTTTCGGCACGCTGTTGATGATCTCGTCCACGTTATCCCAGCGTTCACGGAAGTGGGGGAGAATCACCACGTGGGTATACTCGGACAGTTTGTTGGACAACAGCTTCTTAAAAAGCGCCAGGTCACTGTTGTAAATGTAGAAGTCGATCCCCGCATGTTCGCCCAATGTACTGGCAAATGAATCGTAAATGATCTTTTTGTGCTCGCTCAGTTTATTAAAAAGCAGGAGGATTTTGTACTGTTGTCCATGGCTGACGTTCTGCACATAATAGCCCTTTCCCGGCACCGATCCCAGGATGCCGAGCCCTTTCAGGTATTTATAGGCCTTTTCGGCCGTATCGCGCGAAATCTCGAACACATAACTCACCTCGTTGATAGAAGGAAGCACGTCGTCCTGCTGCACCTTATTATCAGCAATCGCCTTGATGATTGAGTTGGCCAGCTGGTAATACTTAGGCGTGGCCGAAAAGTCGTCGATCGATAAATATTTGAATATGGGATGTTGCTTCATCATTTTCAGTCGCTTAGCCGTTGGCACAATGATACTAAAATAATTGTGAAATCTTTTCCAGTCCGGGGAATCGTGGGGCATGACAGTCCATGACGGTTGAAAAACACTGTTTTTATACTTTTAGAAAAATTAAAATCACTAGCCACTAAATTTCCACGACTGATGCAAGCCATTTTAGGTATTTTTTTTCACTTCATCGGGGGATTTGCCTCGGGAAGTTTCTACATTCCCTATAAGAAAGTAAAAGGCTGGAGCTGGGAGAGTTACTGGATTATCGGGGGCCTGTTCTCCTGGTTGATTGTTCCTCCGATCGCAGCGTATTTAACCATTCCGAATTTCGCCGACATCATTAGCGCAACAGATTTTTCTGTACTGAAGTGGACTTACATCATGGGTGTGTTATGGGGCATCGGGGGCTCACCTACGGGCTGGGCGTACGCTACCTGGGGGTGTCGCTAGGCAGTTCCATCATACTTGGTTTATGTTCGGTGTTTGGGTCTATCATTCCCTCCGTGTACTATGATATTTTCCCAACCGACGGTAAAGACACCATTTCGCACCTGTTTACCAATACCTGGGGACAATTAGTGCTGCTTGGTCTGCTGGTATGTGTAATCGGCATTGTCATCTGCGGTAAGGCCGGCGCTATGAAGGACAAAGACCTGGCGAAGGAATCGGCTGCCAGCCAGGAGTTTAAAATAGGATTGGGGCTGGCCGTAGCGATCATTTCCGGTGTATTGAGCGCCTGCTTCAGTTTCGGTATTGAAGCTGGTTCCTCTATGGGAGCCGTTGCCAATGATTTGTGGAAAGCACAGCATCCGGGTGAGGGCGAGTTCCTGTACCGTAATAACGTCATCTATATTGTATTGTTATGGGGCGGACTGACCACCAACCTTATCTGGTGCATGATCCTGAACGCCCGCAATAAAACCTTCGGCGATTATACGAACAGTAAAACGCCGCTGGCGAAAAACTACCTGTTCTCCGCGCTGGCCGGCACTACCTGGTTCCTGCAATTCTTCTTCTACGGCATGGGCGAAAGCCGCCTGGGAAATGGCGCGAGTTCCCGGATATTACACATGGCCTTCATCATTCTCATTGCCAATGCCTGGGGCCTGGCGCTGAACGAATGGAAAGGCGTCAGCAAAAGAACGAAGTCCACCATCATTATCGGTATCCTGGTTATCCTCGCCTCTGTATTGATCGTAGGCTATGGTAATTACCTGAAACCTTCACCAACAAGTCATTAACGAATTAAATAATAGAAAATGTCCGTTACATCAACATTCAAGCACGTAAGTTATTTGTGGGATGAAGCCACGGCCGCTACTATGGCGGGCGACGAGGTGGCGTTGCTTATTTATCGCTCTAATCTGCTGGGCGCGGATCTGCGCCTCACCAACTATGGTGGAGGCAACACTTCCTGCAAAGCGATGGCGAAAGATCCGCTTACCGGCGAAAGCACGGAAGTGATGTGGGTAAAAGGTTCAGGCGGCGACCTGGGCACGCTGAAGCGCAGCGGCCTGGCAGCGCTGTATGTAGACCGCCTGCGTAGTTTAAAGAATGTATATCGTGGCGTGGAGCACGAAGATGAAATGGTGGAGCTGTTTAACCATTGCATTTATGACCTCAGTTCCAAAGCACCGTCGATCGATACGCCGCTTCATGGTTTTCTCCCCTTTAAGCATATTGACCACCTGCACCCGGATGCAGCCATTGCCATTGCAGCGGCGAAAGATGGCAAAAAGATAACACAGGAGCTGTTCAGCGGCACTATTGGCTGGGTAGAATGGCAAAGACCGGGCTTTGATCTTGGTTTGAAGCTGAAGCAATGCCGGACGAAAACCCCGGTATCCGCGGCATCATGCTCGGCTCTCACGGACTTTTTACCTGGGGCGACACGGCGTACGAAAGTTATATGAACACGCTGGAGGTGATCGAGCGTTGTGCGGAGTACCTGCAGGAAAATATCGGTAAAAAAGCCCCCGTATTCGGCGGCGCTAAAATACAGTCGCTGCCAAAAGAACAACGCCTGTCGCAGGCCGCGGCGCTTGCCCCGGTACTGCGCGGTTACTGTTCTTCACAGGTGAAAATGGTAGGCCACTTTACAGATGACGAACGGGTCCTGGAATTCATCAATTCTAAAGATCTCGATCGCCTGGCGCCTTTGGGCACCAGCTGTCCGGACCATTTCCTGCGCACCAAAATCAGCCCGCTGGTACTTAACCTGGCGCCCGGCGAAGACCTGGGCAACGTAACCGCAATTAAAGAAAAAATTGCACCGCTGTTCGATGCGTACCGCGATATGTATACGGCGTACTACAACGCCTGCAAGCACCCGAACAGTCCTGCTGTCCGCGATGCAAACCCGGTAGTGATCCTTTACCCGGGCGTGGGCATGTTCACCTTCGCAAAGGATAAACAGACCGCGCGGGTAGCCGGCGAGTTTTATATCAATGCTATCAATGTAATGAAAGGTGCGGAAGCAGTATCCGAGTATACTTCGCTGCCCCGCCAGGAAGCGTTTAATATTGAATACTGGCTGCTCGAAGAAGCCAAGCTCCAACGTATGCCCAAGCCGAAAGCCCTATCTGGCCGCATTGCACTGGTAACAGGCAGCGCAGGCGGTATCGGTAAAGCGATTGCTAAAAAGTTTGCGGAAGAAGGCGCCGTGGTAGTCATTAATGACAACGATGAGCAACGCCTGGAAACCGCGAAAGCGGAATTCGAAAAATTGTATGGCAAAGATGTATACGCCACATCACTGCTGGATGTAACGTCTGCCCAAACAATTAAAAAGGCCTATGATGTTGCGGCGCTGAGCTTCGGCGGTATCGACATCGTGGTGAACTGTGCGGGGCTGTCGATCTCCAAGCCGATTGAAGAACATACCGAACAGGATTGGGATATTTTGTATGATGTGCTGGTGAAAGGTCAGTTCCTCGTGACACAAGGCGGCGTGGAAGTGATGCGCAAACAGGGCATCGGCGGCGATGTGCTGAACATCGTGAGCAAAAATGCACTGGTATCCGGTCCGAATAACGCGGGCTATGGCTCTGCAAAGGCGGCGCAACTGCACCTGAGCAGGCTGAACGCAGCAGAGCTGGGCAAAGACCACATCCGTGTGAACACCGTGAACCCCGACGCGGTAATTTCCGACAGTAAGATCTGGGCCGGCGCCTGGGCCGAAGGTCGTGCCAAGGCTTATGGCGTGAAGGTGGAAGAGTTACCTGCATTCTACGCTAAACGTACTTTACTGAACGAAATCATCCTGCCCGAAGATATTGCCAATGCATGTTTCGCTTTTGTAGGCGGATTGCTGAACAAGGCCACCGGCAACGTGTTGAACGTTGACGGCGGCGTGGCGATGGCCTTCGTGCGCTAAACCAACTTATTCCCGTTATGGAGCGCGTATCCAACAAAATGAAACTCAAAGCCGGGATGGCGGAGGAATATAAAAAACGTCACGATGAACTGTGGCCTGAGTTGCATGGACTGCTCAAGGCCGCAGGCATCTGCGACTACGCCATCTTCCTGGATGAAGAAACGAACATCCTGTTTGCCACGTTAAAAGTGGAAGACAGGGCTGCGCTTGACAAACTTCCCGCGGAAGCTGTTATGAAGCGCTGGTGGAAATACATGGCAGATATCATGGACACTAATCCGGATAATTCTCCTGTATCAATTCCGTTAAAAGAAGTATTTTATATGCCGTAAATTCTTGCGTTATGGAAATAGAAAAGTATAAGATAGACGAGCACAACCAGGCACAATCCGCCGCGCACAAACGTGCTTTCGATTACATCGCCGGAGAAGTGAAAAACATCGAAGCGATACTCGATAAGCTGGCAGCGTTCCAGGTAGCCATTCCCAGCTGGGCTTTGGGTACCGGCGGCACGCGTTTCGGCAGGTTTCCCGGTGGAGGCGAGCCGCGCAGCCTGGAGGAAAAGATAGAAGACATTGGCCTGCTGCATAAGTTGAACCAGAGCAGTGGGGCCATTTCCCTGCACATTCCCTGGGATATTCCTAAAAATGCATCACACATTAAAGCCCTGGCGGCGCAGCATGGCATTCGTTTCGATGCCATGAACTCCAACACGTTCCAGGACCAGACGGATCAAAAACATAGTTATAAATTCGGTTCGCTCCAGCACGTGAAAAAGAAGTGCGCCAGCAGGCGATCGATCATAATATTGAAGTGATCAATTATGGCCGGGAACTGGGCTCCGAATCCCTGACCGTATGGCTTTCCGACGGCTCCTGCTTTCCTGGACAGCTGAACTTCCGCCAGGCATTTCAAAATACGTTGAGCGGTTTGCAGGAAATTTATAAGCGCTGCCCAACGATTGGAAAATGTTCGTGGAGTATAAAGCCTTTGAACCTAACTTTTACTCCACCACCGTGGGCGACTGGGGACAGTCATTCCTCTACGCCAGCAAACTCGGCCCGAAAGCCTACACCCTTGTAGATCTTGGCCACCATCATCCGAACGTGAACATCGAACAGATCGTTTCGTTATTGCTGATGGAAGAGAAGCTGGGCGGTTTCCATTTTAACGACTCCAAGTACGGCGACGATGACCTGACAGTAGGCGCTATCAAGCCTTACCAGCTGTTCCTGATCTTCAACGAACTGGTGGAAGGTATGGACGCGCGCGGCATGAACCACGCTACTGATCTTGGCTGGATGATCGACGCATCGCACAACGTGAAAGATCCGCTGGAAGACCTGCTGCAATCAGTAGAAGCCATTATGATCTCTTATGCGCAGGCGCTGCTGGTAGACCGTAAAAAACTGCAGGACGCGCAGGAAAACAACGATGTAGCGGCCGCGCAGGAAGTGCTGCAACAGGCGTTCCGTACAGATGTGCGGGCACTGGTGGCCGAAGCGCGTTTGCGTGCCGGCGGTGCATTGAACCCGCTGGGCGTATTCAGGGGCGAAAAAGTAAGGGAACACCTCATCAAAGAGAGAGGCTTGAAAACGGTGGCTACAGGGTTGTAGTCGCGCAAAGCGATTGGATGGAATGACCAGGGAACCCGGTAATAGCAATATTCGACGTTGGCAAAACCAACAAAAAGCTGTTCTTGTTTGATGAGCAGTATAAGATCGTGTTTGAACGTACGGCCCGTTTCACGGAGACCACCGACGAGGACGGCGATCCCTGCGAAAACCTCGAGAGCCTCCGGTTGTCGGTATTCGACTCTTTAAGGGAAGTCTTTAAAAGAAAGGATATAGAGGTAAAGGCTATCAACTTTTCTACCTACGGCGCCAGCCTGGTGTATATTGATGAAGATGGCCGGCCGCTTACGCCGCTTTACAACTACCTGAAAGCTTACCCGGCAGCGCTTAAAGAACAGTTTTATAATACCTATGGGGAGAAGCCCGCTTTTCTGCCCAAACGGCTTCGCCGGTGCTGGACAGCCTTAATTCCGGCATGCAGTTGTACCGCCTTAAGTACGAACGGCCCGCATTGTGCGAATCCGTCAAGTATGCACTGCACCTGCCCCAGTATATGAGTTACCTGCTGGCGGGCGTACCCGTGGCGGATATTACCAGCATTGGCTGCCATACGAACCTCTGGGATTTTCAGCGGAACGATTATCATGAATGGCTCGGTAAAGAAGGGCTGCTCGACAAAATGGCGCCGCTCGTGGCGTCGAATGAAGTGATGCCGGCGGTATTTCCCGGTAACAATTACTCGATCGGCGCGGGACTCCACGATAGTTCGGCGGCGCTCATCCCTTACCTGGTAAACTTCCATGAGCCGTTTATACTGATTTCTACCGGTACCTGGTGCATCAGCATGAACCCTTTTAACCACTCGCCGCTCACGGAAGCCGAACTGGCGCAGGACTGCCTGTGTTATATGACCTTCCAGCGAAACCCGGTAAAGGCTTCGCGGCTGTTCGCAGGGTACGAGCATGAACAACAGGTAAAACGGATCGGCGAATATTTTAACCAGCCCAGCATTCGCTACCGGTCGGTGGATTACGACCCGGCGATCATGGCAAAACTGCGCGGACAAAAGCAGCAATTGCGCAAAGGCAAAGGTATCACCGCATTTGGCGACCGTGATTTAAGTGCTTTTAGTTCTGATATAGAGGCCTATCACCAGTTGATGCTTGATATTGCCGATGCCCAGTTTGCCTCTACGCAGCTGGTATTGCAGGGCACAAAAGTGAAACGCATTTTTGTGGATGGCGGGTTTTCGAAAAACAGCATTTATATGAACATGTTGGCCCTGATGTTTCCCGAGATGGAGATCTTTGCCGCGTCGATGGCGCAGGCGACAGCCATGGGCGCCGCACTGGCGATTCACCATCACTGGAACCGAAAGGCCTTGCCGAACGACTTGATTGAATTAAAATACTACGCGATGGCCCATAACGCGGCTATCTAGTATCTGTTGAAGATGAAAAAGCCGGTAAGCCGCTGTGTTTACCGGCTTTCTTTGTATTACCAGTGAAAGATCGTAATATTATGAATTATTTTAAATTTTAACTGTACCGATGAGAGCCCGTAATATTGTCGCCCTAAGCTGCATCAGCACCCTCGTGTTTCCCATGGCCATTTCCGCACAGCGATCTTCTCCGGCAAAATTTGCCACTACTACGGTATTGCAGCAATCCTTCGTAACGCCGCCGGATAGTGTTAAGCCAAGTGTTTATTGGTACTGGATGAACGACAATATTTCAGCCGAAGGCGTAAAGAAAGACCTGGATGCCATGGCGGAAGTGGGTATCGGCCGGGCTTTTATTGGCAACATCGGTTTGGGCGCCAACGAGATCGCGTATGGTAAAGTAAAAATCTTCTCGAAAGAGTGGTACGATATAACGAAAACGGCGATACGGCATGCCGGCCGCCTGGGCATTGATATCGGCCTTTTTAACAGTCCTGGCTGGAGCCAGAGCGGCGGCCCCTGGGTGCAACCGGGGCAATCCATGCGATACCTCGGGTACAGTGAACTGCAGGTGAAGGGCGGCACACATGTGGATACCGTGATCCCCGCGCCCGGTGAACATTTCCGGGATGTAGTGACCCTGGCGGTGCCCGTACCCGTTGGTGACCGTGGCGAAATTGCGTCACACAACGTGAAACTCAGCTCCAACGCCACCATCAAAAATATCAATGGTTTAATGGATGGCAATACCACGGAAGGCGTGGACATTGAAGTGGTGTACAACAACAGTCCTGTTATCATCGATATCGATGTGGAGAAGGCCTATACGGCACGCAGCCTCCTGATATACCCCGCGCAACGCCCAGCAAGGGCCGACTTTGTGCTGCAGGTGCAGAACGGTAAAGGTTATGATAGTGTTACTTCGTTTACGTTCGATCGCACCAATCCCGCACGTAATGTAGGCTTCAAACCCTATGCCCCGGTAAGCATTGCGTTTCCCGCTGTAAAGGCTAAACGGTTTCGGCTGGTGATGAAGAATTCGGGAAATACAGCCTTCGCGGAGTTTAAGCTGCTGTCCGCGCCGCGTATAGAATGGTTCGAGGATAAGCAGCTGGCCAAGATGTTCCAGACGCCTTTGCCATTGTGGAAGGAGTACCAATGGCCGCAACAGGCAGAGCCGGAAGACAGTGTACTGGTCATCAACCCAAACCAGGTAAAGAATATTTCTGCTTATGTTGATAAGGATGGCCGTTTAAACTGGGATGCTCCGTCCGGCCAATGGCTCGTGCTCCGTTATGGCATGTTGCCGACCCAGGTGACCAACGCACCGGCAGTGCCCGAAGGTACCGGGCTCGAAGTCGATAAGATAAACCGCGTTCCCGTACAACAGCACTATGAAGCTTTCATCGGGCAAATTCGGAAAAGCATTCCCGCCGCCGAACGTAAAGCCTGGAAGTGGGTGGTGGCAGACAGCTACGAAACCGGCTCGCAAAACTGGACCGACGATATGGCGAAGGCCTTTAAACAACAATACGGCTATGATCCGCAACCCTGGCTGCCCGTCCTCACCGGCCGCATCGTCCATTCCGCCGACGAAAGCAACCGTTTCCTCTGGGACCTGCGACGGCTGGTGGCCGATCGTGTGGCGTACGAGTACGTAGGCGGATTAAGGCAACAAGCGCATAAAGATGGCTTAAAGTTGTGGCTTGAAAACTACGGCCACTGGGGCTTCCCGTCGGAATTTTTAAAGTATGGCGGACAGGCCGATGAAATTGGCGGCGAATTCTGGAATGAAGGGGAGTTGGGTAATATTGAATGTAAAGCCGCATCGTCCTCCGCACACACCTATGGCAAAAACATCGTGGCCGCGGAGTCTTTCACTGCCGGCGGCGAAACGTTCGCCCGCTATCCCGCGCTGTTGAAGAAACGCGGCGACTGGTCATTTACAGAAGGCATCAACAATACCTTATTACACGTATTTATTTCTCAACCCGATGATGTTCGGCAGCCCGGCATCAACGCATGGTTTGGAACGGAATTTAACCGGCATAATACCTGGTTTACGCAGGGCAAAGCGTTCATCGATTATATCCGCCGATGCAATTACTTATTGCAACAGGGACGCCCGGTAAACGATATCGCCTATTTCATCGGGGAAGATGCGCCGAAGATGACGGGTGTTCGCGTGCCGGAATTACCCACAGGTTACGGCTACGACTATATTAACGCAGACGTGATCCTGCATCGGCTTAATGTAAAAAATGGCCGGCTGGTACTGCCCGAAGGCGTGAGCTATCGTATGCTCGTATTGCCGGAGTTAACGACCATGCGGCCCGAGCTGTTGCAGAAAATAGCGAAGCTGGTGGAACAGGGAGCAGTAGTATACGGCCCTGCGCCCAAAAGTTCTCCAAGTTTGCAACACTATCCGCAGGCGGACCAGCAGATCGGCAAACTGGCATACCAGCTATGGGGCAGCGACCGTTCGTTGAAGAAACGCAAATACGGCAATGGCTGGCTGCTCAATAATATGAGCATGGAAGAAGCGTTGGCGGAAATTCAACTGAAGCCGGATGTGTCGCTTAAAAATAAAGATGTATTGTACGCTCACCGCAGTACGGTGGAAGGCGATGTGTATTTCCTCACGAACCAAACAAATGAAACTGTTTTTATCTACCCGGAATTTCGTGTAAGCGGACTGCAGCCCGAGTTGTGGGATGCGGTAAGTGGAACGATGCGCACGTTGCCCGAATTCACGGCAGTAGGCAAAAGTACCATGGTACCGCTGAAGCTGGAGGGATACGAAAGCGCATTTATTGTTTTCCGTAAACCCGCTACCGGCAACGGCAGAAGCGGCAGCAATTTCCCTACACCAAATACGGTGGTGGAATTGCGCGAGCCGTGGGATGTGAAGTTCGAACGCGAAAAACGAGGCCGGCGAAAACAATTGAAATGGTATCGCTGACCGACTGGAGCCAGCATGCCGATTCGCTTGTGAGAAACTATTCCGGCAACGCGGTATACACAACAACGTTTTCGGTTGGTGAACTGCCGCGGGGCAGGGCTTACATCAACCTGGGAAAGGTAATGGTCATGGCGAAAGTAAAATTGAATGGGGTAGCGGTCGGCTCCGTGTGGACCGCACCCTATCGCACAGAGGTGACGGCCGCATTGAAGAAAGGGCAGAACCGCCTCGAAGTGGAAGTGGTGAACACCGGGTAAACAGGTTGATCGGCGATAGCCGCCTGCCGGAAAAGGACCGTAAAACATGGTTGAACGCGAACCCGTATAAACCCGATAGTAAATATCAGCCGGCCGGACTACTCGGCCCTGTAAAACTGGAGAGCATCGCCTACTAACTGTTTATCAAATTAAAGGGTATCTTGTACTATGAAGCGCATCCCGTTATTGTTCCTTACTTTTTTCTTTTTCTGTTAGCGGTGGCCGCACAGCCGCCTAAGGGCGAGGTGTCGCCGCTCACGCGCAGTTATTTGTCTCCCGTAAAAGTGATTACCCAACAGGGCAAAATTTCCAATATCGCCAAACTGCAACAGGCAGGTAATGGCCAGGCCGATCTGTCGGGCCTGCCGCTTTGCCGCATGTCACCGGGGTCTTTTGTCGTATTGGATTACGGGAAAGAGCTGCACGGCGGCCTGCAACTTGTCGCCGGTGCTTCGCCCCAAAACAGGCCCGTAAAATTGCGGGTGCGTTTCGGCGAATCCGTGAGCGAAACGATGTCGGAAATAGAACCGGTACAAAACGCCACCAATGATCATGCGATGCGCGATATGATCGTGGAAGTGCCTTCGTATGGCAAGATAGAAGTAGGCAATACCGGTTTTCGTTTTGTGCGGATAGATGTGATCGATGAAGTGGATGTACTGCCGCTCAAAGAGGCACGCGCCATCAGCGTTTACAGGAATTTGCCTTACCAGGGCTCCTTCCGTTGCAGCGATGAAAGGCTCAACCAAATATGGCAAACGGCCGCTTACACCGTGCACCTGAATATGCAGGAGTTTTTGTGGGATGGTATTAAACGCGACCGGCTGGTATGGCTCGGCGACATGCACCCTGAAGTAGCTACCATCAACGCGGTTTTCGGTGCGCCCGATCTCGTGCCGGCCAGCCTTGACCTGACGCGTGATATTACCCCGTTACCGAACTACATGAACGGGATTGGCTCTTACTCTATCTGGTGGGTAATTATTCAGCGCGACTGGTACCAATACAGCGGCGACCTGGATTACCTGCGCGCACAAGCTCCTTACCTGAAGGGTCTTTTGGCGCACCTTATCACAAAAATAGGAAGCGATAACAAAGAGAACCTGGACGGTACCCGTTTCCTCGATTGGCCATCCAGCAACGATCCGCAGGCAGTGCATGCCGGCTTGCAGGCGCTTTTGCTCATGAGCATGGACGCCGGTGCATCGCTCAGTGAAACACTGGGCGATAAAGCTACTGCCGCCGCCTGTAAATCCGCCGCTGCCCGTTTGCGCCAGTATCGGCCCGATCCGGGCCAGTCCAAACAGGCCGCTGCACTGCTGGCATTGTCCGGGTTAGCGCCTGCCGCCAAAATGAACAGTGATATCATTGCGAAAGGCGGGGTTAAAAATTACTCTACGTTCTACGGCTACTATATGCTGCAGGCCAAAGCCATGGCCGGCGATTACGAAGGCGCTATGAACGACATCCGCACCTATTGGGGCGCTATGCTCGATATGGGCGCCACTACCTTCTGGGAAGACTTCAACATGGAGTGGCTGCCCAACGCAGCACGTATCGATGAGCTGGTGCCCGCCGGTAAAAAAGATATCCATGGCGACTATGGCGCTTATTGTTACAAAGGATTCCGTCACAGCTTATGTCACGGATGGGCTTCCGGCCCGGCGCCCTGGCTCACGGAACATGTGCTGGGCGTGCAGGTGGCGGCGCCAGGATGCAAAATCATCAAAATAAAACCCCATCTGGGCAGCCTCAGCTTCGCGGAGGGAACTTACCCCACGCCGTACGGGATCGTGCGTATTAAGCACGTAAAACAGGCGAATGGCAAAGTGAAAACGGAAGTGAAGGGGCCTGCGCAGGTGAAGATTGTAACAGAATAACTACATTTGCCGGCTATGTACACCCGGCAAGAAGCATCGCAGCTGCGACAGGCATTCTGGACCAGCTTTGGAAAATACATGTCGCCCATACTTTCCGCAGATGGCGAAAAGATCAACTGGATCAATTACAAAACCGGTATCAAACATATCCGTTTTACCATGGAGGCAGATACCAAAACCGCTGTAATCGCAATTGCCATCGACCATCCGGACGAGGCGACACGCAGCCGGTATTTTCAGCAATTACTGCAATTGCAGTCTTTTTTGCATGAAACGCTTGGCGAAACGTGGGCGTGGAACGAGGCGGCAAATAATGAATACGGGCAGGCTGTCAGCCTTATCCAAAAGGAGTTGAAACCCGCAAACATCTTTGATCAAACGCAGTGGGGAGCGGTAATTTCGTTCCTTAAACAGCGGATCATAGCGCTGGATGAGTTCTGGAGCATGGTAAAGGGTGGATTTGAGCGGTAGATTATTTAACTTTGCGCCCGGATACAAATTTGCCACCAAAACATGCCTGTTAAACAGCTGAAGCGGAGTTACCGTAAAGTAAAATATATTTTATACCGGGAAACATTAGTAGACACCAGAGAGCACATCATTACGTTCATTGGCGCCTTCGTCGGCATTGCGCTCATCGGTTTAATTAACAGTAAATATTTGATCGCCAACGAAAACCTGTTCCTGATAGGTTCCTTCGGCGCTTCGTCTGTATTGATCTATGGCGTGATCAACAGCCCGCTCGCGCAGCCGCGTAACTTAATCGGCGGACATGTGATCAGCGCGCTCATCGGCGTCATCTGTCATAAGATATTTCCTACGGAATTGTGGTTGGGCGGGGCTTTGGCCGTTGCCTTATCCATCGTGGCAATGCAGATCACAAAAACGCTCCATCCACCCGGCGGTGCAACTGCGCTGATCGCCAATATGGGTACGCCAAGAATTGAATCGCTGGGATTTTTATATGTATTAAGCCCGGTGCTTACGGGTGTACTGATCCTGTTAGCCGTAGCGCTTGTCGCTAACAACGCGACCAAACACCGTAGTTATCCCACTAAACCGATGTTCCGGCGTCGTTAGGCCTCTACTAATTGTTTCAGGCCTTCCAGCACCGTGTTCCAGTTTTCTTCGGAGTGTTTGCGGGACGCTTCGTCCGCATTGTTATCCTGCGTGATGGTAAGCACCGTTTTTCCCTGCTGTTCGGAAATTTCGTAAATCACATTTGCATAGTTTTCGGGGATGTCTTCTTTGCCCGACATGCCACTGAAGTACGTCGTATGCAATCGTTTTTCGGGTACGATATCGACGATGGTGCCTTTGTCCTCATACGGTTGTCCCTTCCATTCTCCTTTGTAAGTAATAGGACTTCCTTTCTGCCAGTCGGTGATCGTATTGGTGCCAAACAGGTATTCTCGGATCATATCGGGGTCGGTGAGGGCCTCCCATACTTTATCCGGCGTGGCATTGATCGCAATAGCAGCTTTGGCAGTGAATTTGTTTGACATAAACATGGATTTGCTGTCAACAACACAAATAACATGCTATATTTAAGCTTATGAGAAAAATAAACCTCCTCTTTTTTGTCCTTTTGTTGATGGCCGGTTGCGCCCCGCAGCCGTATAAAGCGACGAATAAAGCTTACCGGCAGCAGGCCAAAACACTCGCGGCCGACTTACGCAATCAGCCTTCGCCCGTGCCCGTAGATTCACTCAACCAGCCCAATTGGTGGGCGGGTACGGTAAATTTTAATTTGCGGAAACCAAACTTCGTGATCATTCATCACACCGCGCAAAACTCCTGCGATCAAACGTTGAAAACTTTTACGGTAACGCGTACGCAGGTAAGCGCGCATTACGTGATCTGCCGCGATGGCGTCATTCATCATATGTTGAATGATTATCTCCGCGCCTGGCACGGCGGCCTGTCGAAATGGGGCAATATGACCGACATTAATTCTGCTTCCATTGGGATAGAACTCGATAATAATGGTAATGAACCCTTTGCGCCTATGCAGGTGCGTAGTTTACTCGTGCTGCTCGATACGTTGAAGCATCGCTATAACATTCCCACTGCCAACTTCATCGGCCATGGCGATATCGCGCCCCGCCGTAAAGTAGATCCCAGTGTCTATTTCCCCTGGCAATCTTTAGCAGAAAAAGGTTTTGGACTTTGGTACGATACAACGGCCGTTTCATTGCCAGCCAGCTTCGAAACGCTGACCGCGTTACGTATCGTGGGGTATAATGTACAGGACAGCACCGGCGCCGTGGAGGCGTTCCGTCGCAAGTTTATGCCCGGCGATTCCACGAAGGGGGCGCAAATGAGTGAGGCGGAAAGGAAAGTATTGTACAGCATCATGAAGCAATCACAATAACTATTCTACGGCCAATTCGCGGTCGATCTATTAAAAATGGTAATGCGAAGGAAGCGGGCAAGGAATTTCGTATTTTTAATTTGTGCAACCATTAGGATACGACATTATACAACAAGGCGAAAACGCATTATTGCTGAACTGGCCCCAACGGATAGATCCCGCTGTGAACGCGGCCGTAATGGCTGCTTTCCGTCGCCTGCAACAGCTCTCGCCCCGCTGGGTAAGGGACCTGATTCCCGCCTACGCCTCGCTAACCATCGTCTACGATGCGCTTTACATTTACGCGGAATTGGACAAAGACGTGGCCGGCTGGGTAAGCCTGCAGGTGCCGGCATTATTATCCGGCACTGAAAATATTACCGCCACCCCGGCCCGGCAGATCGACATACCAGTGTGTTACGATCCTGCATACGGGCTTGATATTACCGCGCTGGCCGGGCAAAAGGAGATGAGCGTGGAGGAACTGATCGCGCTGCACACCGGCCGGTCATATACCGTGTACATGTTGGGCTTTTTGCCAGGTTTTCCGTATATGGGAACGGTAGCCGAACAGCTGGTGGCGCCAAGGTTATCGAAACCACGGCCCCTCGTACCGGCAGGCAGCGTCGGCATTGCAGGCGCACAAACCGGTATTTACCCGCTGGCATCACCCGGCGGCTGGAACATCATCGGTCAAACACCCCTCCGTATGTTTGACGCGGCGCGGGAACCGGCAAGTTTTTGCCAGCCCGGTGACGAAGTGACCTTTGTGCCCATTTCAGCCAGGGAATTTGATCAACTTAAAAAGCAATCGTGAGCATACGTGTACTACAACCCGGCCTGATGGATACTATCCAGGATCTCGGCCGGTACGGATACCAGCACCTGGGCATCAATCCCGGCGGCGCCATGGACCGCATTGCGGTACGTGCAGCCAATGCCCTCGTTGGCAACCCGGCGGGCGAAGGGGTGCTGGAAATGCACTTCCCCACATCCTCTTTCCTGTTCGAATCCGGCGCTATCATCGCCTTATCCGGCGGTGATTTCACCGCGATGATAGACGGACGGGTATTGCCGCTAAACAAACCGGTGCTGGTAGCTGCGCAGGCGTTGCTGTATTTCAAGGGGCCGGTGTCCGGCGCGCGTTGTTACATGGCCGTACGCGGCGGCTTTGATCTCGAACCCTGGATGGGCAGCTACTCCACCCATTTAAAAGCAGGAGCCGGCGGGTTTCACGGACGTGCATTACAAAAGAACGACATGTTGCCGCTGAAGCAGAAAGCCAACTACGCAAAGTTGCTCGACCGTAAAGACTTCAAGGTATTGCCCCGGATGATCTATACGCAGAACATGTATGTCACAACGGAACTGCGCATCACTGCGGGAAGTGAATTCACGCTGCTAAGTGAACAGGAGCAATTGTTTAATCACAGCTTCGATTGTACAAGGCACTGCGACCGCATGGGCTACCGGCTCGAAGGCGTGGCGTTAAAGCATTATAAAGAAGGGGAGTTGCTGTCGTCGGGTGTTACACGCGGCGCGATACAGCTGATGCCCGACGGACAAATGATCATCCTGACGGCAGACCATCAAACCACGGGCGGTTATCCGCGTATCGGGCATGTGATCGCGGCGGATCTTCCATCGCTGGCGCAACACCGCCCTGCGCAGCCGTTACGCTTTACATTAGTAAGCGTGAATGATGCCATAGCAGCTCACCACGAACAAACGCAACGTTTGCATTTGCTCGAAAATGCCTGTAAATTACAACTGGAAAAGTGGAGGCAAGCATATGACTTATATTGATCTGAATTGCGATCTGGGAGAAGGCATCGGTAATGATGCCGCCATCATACCTTTCATCAGCAGCGCGAATATCGCTTGCGGATTTCATGCCGGCGATGAAGATACCATGCGCCGCACAGTAGACCTGGCCATGCAATACGACGTGGCGGTAGGCGCACATCCCGGGTTTAATGATAAGGCTAATTTCGGCCGCACTAACCAGCAACTGGAAGGCAACGAGCTGTTCGACCTGGTAACGCAGCAGGTGTATGCCTTACAGCACATCTGCCGAGAACAGGGCGCTAAACTTCGACACGTGAAACCGCATGGCGCGTTGTATAATATGGCCGCCGCCTCCCGCGACATGTCCGTAATCATTGCTGCCGCTATCAAAGAGGTAGACGCCGAACTGCGGCTCTTTGGCTTGAGCGGCAGTTTCCTCATAAGTGAAGCCCGGGCCGCTGGTCTAGGCACGGCTTCCGAAGTATTTGCCGACCGTACGTACCTCGAAGATGGTTCACTTACGCCGCGCAGTATGCCCGGCGCCGTGATCAAAAGCGAAGAACTGGCACTGGAACAGGCATTACAGATGGTGACCACGGGTAAGGTATATGCCATTACAGGAGAACTGGTGCCCATTTTGGCAGAAACGGTATGCTTGCATGGCGATGGCGAGCATGCCGCTGCATTTGCAAAACGAATCAACCAATCATTTATTCAACACCAACTAATTATCCGCTACCCTTGAAAAAGCAGCCTGCATCCGCCATTGGCGGCGCAATATTCCTGATGGCTACCTCGGCCATCGGCCCGGGTTTCATTACGCAAACCACCGTGTTCACACAACAACTCGCCGCCGCTTTCGGTTTCGTGATACTTGTATCGATATTACTGGATATTGGCGCGCAGCTGAATATCTGGCGCGTGTTAACGGTGACGGGTACACGGGCGCAGGATTTATCTAATAATTTACTCCCGGGTTTAGGGTATGTATTGGCTGGCTTGGTAGTGATAGGCGGCCTTGCCTTCAACATCGCCAATATCGGCGGCTGCGGTTTAGGGATGAACGTGTTGTCTGGCATGCCCGTTAATTACGGCGCCATCCTTAGCGGCATATTGGCGCTGGTGATTTTCTGGATGAAGGAAGCCGGTAAAATGATGGACCATTTTGCCCGCTGGCTGGGTATCCTGATGATCGTACTCACCCTGTACGTCGCAGTCAGTTCACATCCGCCGGTCACCGAGGCATTGCAACAAAGTGTTTGGCCCTCGAAAATCGATGCCAATTCTATTATTACCCTGGTAGGCGGTACGGTAGGTGGATACATTAGTTTCGCCGGCGCACACCGTCTGCTGGATGCCGGTATCAGCGGAAAGGAATCGTTACCGGTAGTGAGTCGCGCGGCCGTTAGCGGTATTTTAATTACCGGTTTGATGCGCACCCTTTTATTCCTGGCAGCTTTGGGCGTTGTGACGGCCGGAGCGGTGTTGAATGCCGGTAATCCCGCGGCAGACGTTTTCCGTCACGCGGCAGGAGAGGTAGGGTACCGATTTTTCGGCGTGGTGCTTTGGAGTGCGGCCATCACATCTGTAGTAGGCGCCGCTTATACATCGGTTTCTTTTATGAAGACGTTCCATCCTATAATAGCCCGGTACGAGAAATGGCTGATCTCGGCCTTTATCGTGTTCTCTACCCTGGTATTTACAGCCGTCGGTAATCCCGTGAAACTGCTGGTAATGGCGGGGGCATTAAACGGATTGATCCTGCCAGTGGCCCTGGCGGTTATGCTGATTGCAGCTTCGCGGCCGGTTGTCCGGAGCGTATACAAACACCCGGTGTGGATGCAGGTGTCCGGCTGGGCTGTAGTGTTGGTCATGGGCTGGCTATGCGGTGTTACAATTAAGGGCTGGTTATCGGGCTGGATTCATTAGTTTTGCGTTATGAAAGATTACAAAAATTACTTCATACTGGCCGCACCGCCGGAAGACGTGTACAAAGCGCTGACAAACCCGGCGACGATCCGCCTCTGGAGCGGGGAGCCTGCGATCATGAGCACCGAACCAGGCTCCGAGTTTTCGCTCTGGGATGATAGCATCGCGGGACGTAATATCGAGTTTGAAGACGATCGTAAAGTAGTGCAGGAGTGGTATTTCGGCGAACAGGAAGTGCCTTCGATCGTTACCATCATCCTGCATCCACATAAAAAGGAACTTCTGTAGAACTGAAACATACCAACATTCCCGATGAAGCTTACGACGACATCGTGGAAGGCTGGAACGATGCCTATTTCGGCTCACTTATCGACTTTTATACCGAATAGGAGTAATGAAAACCGCTACGGTCAACGAACTGAAGAAAGAATTGCAGGAAGTACCGCACGCCCGGCTTGTAGAGTTGTGCGTGCGGCTGTCCAAGCACAAGCAGGAAAACAAGGAGTTACTCACCTACCTGCTGTTTGAAGCCCACGATGAACAACAATACGTGGAATCCGTGAAAGCGATGATGGATGAGGAATTCTCCCAACTCTCCACCGCCGGATTATATTTTGTGAAAAAGAATCTCCGGAAGATATTGCGCATCACCAATAAGCATATTCGCTACGCGGCTTCCAAACCAGCGGAAATAGAGCTGTTGCTGTATTTCTGCCGGAAGGTGAAAACGTCCGGTATTCGTATGCGCGACAGCGTTGCTATTATGAGCTTGTATGCGTCGCAGCTGAAAAAGATCGGGAAACTAATCGACGGACAGCACGAAGACCTCCAATATGATTATCGCCGCGAGCTGGAAAAGTTATCTGTTTAAAGGAAAAAGCTGTTCTACGGCTGTTTTCCGGAAGGCAAAAACTTCGCGCAATTGCCTGCCTACAAACAAGGCATTCGCCAGGTCGCCGATCCAGCCATAGGGGATGCGGTAATGGACGATGTCCGTCATTTCCACACCGCCCGCTACTTCCCTGAAATGGTGTTGATGATGCCACAGGCTATAAGGGCCAAACCGTTGCTCGTCCACAAAGTACACCCCGTCTTTCACGTGCGTGATCTCCGTCATCCAGTACATCTTTATGCCCAGCAACGGCCGGATCGTGTATTCAATGATCTGTCCCGGGTAAATAGGTGCGGCAGACGTGCCACTCGTCACCACAAAACGCATCGATGGCGGGGTGATTTTAGCCAGGTTGCCGGGATTACTGAAAACGCCCACGCTTCGGTAAGCGAAATGGGCAGGTGTTGACGGGCGTGTAGACGATATGTACGTGACAATGAGCATAATTTTATCCGCAATATACTACTGCTTTCAATAGTTTTCGCGGCGCATTCTAAAGAAGTGTTAAAATGGATTGATTATTTTGTTTACGGGAAAATCGGTGTAAATAGAAGAAAATCAGTCAGATAGGCGCGCGTTTGATGTGGCTCATCCGTAGTATGACGAAAAGTATTTCACACAGTTTGGCATGCCGCTTGTTTTTTACTCATCAAACAAACTTATTAGCCATGAAAAACATATTAATCACTGCTTCAGTATTAGGTGCCGCCGCGGCAGGCGTAATTTTGTACATGCGTAACCGCGATCGTGTAGACACAGCAATCGGCGAAGTAAAAGATAACGCCCGCAATGCATTCAAAAAATGAACAAACATTACCGTCGCGCAGAAAAGAACGCGCAGCATTCCATGCAACACGCCATGAGCTGATTATGGATACGCGATAGCGAAAACATGCAAGTACTGCGCCTCAGGCGGCAGTAGTGTATAAAGAAAGAAGGTCTACCCGTTATGCGGGCAGGCCTTCTTTGTTTTTCATCTTTTAGAAAGATGTTTTACTTTAGCGTACCAATGTTCACCCAAACCTACTGTATGTCCATTAATGTGATCAAGAAAAACAATATCAATATCGTGGGTAATCCCGATGCGGCCGAAACGATTGTATTCGGCCATGGATTTGGTTCCAGCCAGGAGGCGTTTAACTACATGCTTCCTCACTTTGAGAAAGATTACCGCATTGTGTTGTATGATAATATGGGGGTGGCAAGTCTGATTTGTCGGCATTCAATGTTGCGAAATATAGTTCTTTGCAGGGATATGTACTCGACCTGGTGGATATTTTCCGCGAACTGGGGTTGAGAAATGTGATCTACGTAGGGCATTCGATGAACGGTATGGTAGGGCTGCTGACTGCTATTCGTTATCCTGAATTTTTCAAAAAATGATATTGGTGGGCGCGAGTCCACGTTACCTGAATGATGAAGCGGCGAATTATATCGGCGGCTTTAACCAGGAAGCACTGGATGGCCTCTACGAAACGATGCGCGCAAATTATAAAGCATGGACTGCGGGTTTTTCCGCGATGGTAATGGCTGCACCCGACCGGCCGGACCTGGTGCAGGAGTTTGGCGCAAGTTTAGCAGATATTCGGCCGGATATTGCCCTGTTTGTGGCGAAAGTGATATTTGAATCCGACTACCGCACGGAATTGGGGAAAACCAAAGTACCCACGCTCGTGATGCAAACGCGGGAAGATGTAGCGGTACCGCTACAGGTGGGAGACTACCTGCATCAACACATCCCGGACAGCCGGTTGGTGGTGGTAGATGCCAATGGTCACTTCCCGCATATGTGCGCACCGGATGCGGTAGCCAAAGGCATCATCGACTTTATCTAGATTTCATCCTAAAACCGTACTGTGAGCAATTGGGAGCGTAAGGCAGTTTTATTTATGGACCATACCAGCAAGTGGGATATTTCGAACGACTGTGATTTGTTTATACCTTTTGTGCTGGATTTACTGCGGGGTAATACTTCGGCTTATCTTACATTGCAGATCGTGATGGAGGACAGCTATACTGCCCGTATCAAAAATGCTACACCATCATTCCTGGAGGATTTAGCTTTTAATCCAAGCCGCCTCGATGGCTTCATGGAGAAGCACCGCAATGAACTGGTGTTCTGGCGCGATATCCCGCAAAATAATGTATTCGATCACCTGCTATTGGCGTTGTCATCCGCGGTAATCATGCCTATTGAGTGTAATGGCAAACACCGGCTGATGATATTCGGGTGGAGCGGACCTCAGGAGTTCAGCGAGAGCTTCCGTGATTTCGTGACCCTGGCGCAATCGCGCATCAACGACATCCTGAACCAGGGCTATTCGCATAACACACTGCAGCGTACCGGTGATCG
Organism: Chitinophaga sedimenti; assembly: GCF_023156195.1. Lineage (GTDB taxonomy): Bacteria > Bacteroidota > Bacteroidia > Chitinophagales > Chitinophagaceae > Chitinophaga > Chitinophaga sedimenti. Next base: position 1,807,508 of record NZ_JAKUKA010000001.1, on the reverse strand, counting down.
TTTCGCTGCCATCCTGGAAGTTATTCCACAGGCCGTGATATTTATCGACGGCAATGGCATGCCGGGCTGGGTGAATCATAAAGCGGCACGCCTGCTGGGCCTGCATCACACAGGCGAATACGCCCCATCGGAATTATCTGACGCCATGGGAGCATTACGGTCACGCCTCGTAAACCGCGACGAAGTAAACGAACGGGCCGCCGAGATATTTAACAACCCGGAACTGGTGCCCGAAAACTGGATCTGGAATGTCGGCGGACCGGAGCCCGCGAAATATAGGGTGTGCTTGTTGCCGCTGGAGGTGAGAGGGGGCAGGGGAATGTGTGGTTGTTTGAGGAAATGAAATAAAAAGTTCGCAATCTCACGATTGCGAACTGAAAATAAGACTATATTATACAAGCTTACACGCCCGCCCCGACTCCATTCTCTTTCACCGCGCCTAACAACGCTTTGTCAAATGCCTGCGACAGGTCATGTTTAATGTCGTCAATATGCTCAATACCCAAGGAAATACGCAACAGTCCCGGCTCAACACCTGCAGATACCTGCTCCTGCTCGGTAAGCTGCTCGTGCGTTGTCGTTGCCGGATGAATGATCAGCGTTTTCGCATCGCCCACGTTCGCAAGGTGGCTGATCAGCGTAAGGTTATTTACCAGGGCATCCGCTACTGCTTTTCCACCCTTCACCTTAAATGATAATACACCGCCGAAACCATTACGCAGATAGCGTTTCGCAAGATCATGATACTTGCTGCTTTCCAATCCCGGGTAATTCACATAAGATACTTCCGGGTGTTGCTCCAGCCATTTGGCCAACAGCAGTGCATTGTCTACGGTACGCTGCACACGCAGGGAAAGTGTTTCCACCCCTGCAGGAACAGGAAAGAGTTGAAAGGGCTCAGTGACGGCCCCCAGGTACGTAAACCTGTTACACGAAGACGAATGATGTATGCGATATTGCCAAACGGACTGTGGCTGCCGAATATCTCCCAGAATTTCATGCCGTGATACGCTTCGTCAGGCGAGGTGAATTGCGGGAACTTGCCGTTGCCCCAATTGAAATTACCACCATCGACAATCACGCCGCCGATACTGTTGCCATGTCCGCCGATCCACTTGGTGGCTGATTCTACCACGATGTTCGCACCGTGATCGAAAGGGCGGAACAAGTACCCCGCCGCGCCAAAGGTATTATCCACAACCAGTGGAATATCATGCTTTTTAGCAATAGCGGCTATTTTCTCGAAGTCCGGTATGCTGAACCCGGGGTTGCCAATGGCTTCCAGGTACAGGGCCCTGGTGTTTTCGTCGATCGCCTTCTCAAAATTCTCCGGCTGATCAACGTCCACGAACCGCGCTTCTATGCCAATGCGTTTAAACGACACCTTAAACTGGTTGTACGATCCGCCATACAGGTGTGACGAGGTCACGAAATTGTCGCCGGGCAGCAGCAGGTTGTGCAGCGCCGGGAACTGCGAAGCCTGACCAGATCCCACAGCCACCGCACCCACACCGCCTTCCAGCGCCGCGATACGTTTTTCAAAGGCATCTGTAGTCGGGTTCATGATACGGGTGTAAATGTTACCGAATTCCCGCAGCCCGAACAGGTTGGCCGCATGTTCCGAACTGTTGAAAACGTAAGAAGAGGTCTGGTAAATAGGCACTGCACGTGAATTCGTAGCTGGGTCGGGGCTTTGTCCCGCATGCACCTGCAGGGTGTCAAAATGAAGCTGGTGTGTAGACATGTTAACGGAATTTATAAAAGTTGTGTAATTCTACCAAATTAGTAGACTAATACTTCCCCACCAAATTTTTATCCCTTTATTTTAGCCGGCAGACGGATCTTTTTCAGCCGCACCCGGCAACAGGATCATTATCCGAAAATTCCGGCGCAGGATGTCCCGGTGAGGGAAGTGGTGCCAAATGCTGTCGAAAATTGTGGTGAATGCGCTAAAAAGCGGGGATGGAATCGGGGTAAAGCCGGTAAACCTCCGGTCACCGCGTGCCGACTGAACAACGCCGGAGGACGGTGCATGGATCCTAAGACGATCCTAACAGGATCGTAACTAAAACCTAACTGAAACCCCAGTGTTTTAGCGCTATTTAGCTATATTTTAGTTACAGTTAGTTACCTTCCTCTTACAATCGTATAAGGATCAATTACTTGTGTAATGGCATAACGGGGCGTTTTTACAGCCTCAGGCGATCCCGGCAATTTACGGGCTTTACAGCGGTGGATTGTTAATGAGGAAAAGCGGATAGCCGGTCAGGGAAGGAGTGCTGATCGCCCCTAAAAAAGCGATAACTGGCCTGTTTCCGGCTTAGACGGGCCTTCTCCGAAGTTGGACAGGGTAATGCCCAGTAAGCGGATTTTGACGTCCTCCAGGCCCGTTTTTGCCAACAGGTCTTTGGCGGTTGCGGCGATCGTGTCCAGGTCACCAATGGGGGAGAAGAAGGAGTGATTGCGCGTGATCTGCCGGAAGTCGGCGTACTTCACTTTAAGGGTGACTGTACGGCCCTTTAGCCCATAACGTTGCAGGCGGTCGAACACCGTGCGGGCAATTTTGTCCAGCTCGGCGTTCATGTCGTCCTGGTCCGTTAAGTCGTACGCGAACGTGTCCTCGGCGCCGAGCGACTTTGTTTCGCGGTGCGGCTGTACTTCGCGGTCGTCGATGCCCCGCACGATGCGGAAAAAGAAGCGGCCTGTTTTACCGAAGTAGCGCGATAATTCATCTTCGGTCAGCTTCTTCAGATCCGCGCCGGTGAAGAGCTGCATCCGGTTCATTTTGTCCGCCGTCACCTTGCCTACGCCAAAGAACTTTTCTACCGGCAGTTGCTCCATGAAGGTTTCGATCTGTGCAGGATCAATGAATGTAAGCCCATCGGGCTTATTCATGTCTGACGCTATCTTCGCCACGAATTTATTAATCGAAACGCCGGCGGAAGCGGTGAGCTGCAACTCTTCCCTGATCGCCGCCCGTATTTCCTGCGCGATCGCAATGGCGGACGTCATATTGCGCTTGTTTTTTGTCACGTCGAGATATGCTTCATCGAGCGACAGTGGCTCAATTAAATCGGTGTAACGCCGGAAAATCTCGCGTACCTGTTGCGACACTTCTTTGTAGGCTGCAAAACGCGGGCGCACAAAAATAACATGTGGACATAACTGCACCGCTCTTTTCGAAGGCATCGCCGACCGGATACCAAACTTCCGCGCCTCATAACTGGCCGTCGCCACCACGCCGCCCCGGCCATCCGGCGAACCACCGACCACGATGGGTTTGCCGCGGTATTCCGGGTTGTCGCGCTGCTCTACGGAGGCGTAGAATGCGTCCATGTCAATATGGATGATCTTGCGATGCATAGCGCGAAGTTAGCTAATCATTTGATGCATAAAAAAGACCGGTGTATTTCAACGCCGGTCTTTAGTTTGCCGTATCGACAGGCGTTTTACGAAACGCCGGAGAGTAAAGGTAAAACTTCCATAATCGTTGCGCAGGAGCGGAAGTTCTCGTGTTCTACCACCACATCCACCCGTTCGATTTCCCAGGTAATGTGATAGGGGATATGGATCCCATGGCCGCCAATACCCAGTACGGGCAGTACGTCGGACTTCAGCGAGTTGCCGATCATGAGAAATTCTTCGGGTTTAATATCGAGGTGACGGATCAGTTTTAAGTAATCGGCTTCCTGTTTATCCGACATGATTTCGATGTGATGGAAATAATGCTCCAGGCCCGACTTTTTCAATTTGCGTTCCTGGTCCAGCAGATCGCCCTTTGTAGCTACTACCAGGCGGTAATTGCCCTTCAGTGCTTTAAGCGTGTCCTCAATGCCGTCCAGTAATTCTACAGGCTTTTGCAGCATTTCCTTCCCAAAATCCATGATTTGTTGCACAACGGTAATGGGTGCACGGCCATCGCTCACACGGATCGCTGTTTCGATCATTGACAGGATAAATGCTTTGATCCCATAGCCATACAGCTTCAGGTTGGCGATCTCCGTCTGCAACAGTTCGCGTTCTATGGAGTGATGCGGAAGATAGTCCTCCAACAGGGCGCATAATTTGTATTCGGTTTCCTGGAAGTAGGGCTCATTTACCCATAATGTATCGTCTGCGTCGAATGCTATTACTTTAATCATAATCGTTCTTTTCTAAAATTGGGGTTCACAAAAATAGTAAACATTTTCGTTTGCGCACCGCAGTACGAAAGCTACAGTTTGGGCAGTGCTGTCCGTTGTGCGGTGTAAATGCCCGACTGTCCGCTAAAGTAGTACGCGGTAAAACAGGCTACTGCAAAGAACAGGATGTGCTGGGTGCCGAACAATTCCGCGCCCATCAACGTACAGGCGATCGGGGTGTTGGTCGCCCCGGCAAATACGGCGATGAAACACAGGCCGGCAAAAAGATCTACCGGGGCGCCCATCAGCAAAGCGATCGTATTGCCTAAAGTGGCGCCAATGAAAAACAAGGGTGTTACTTCACCGCCTTTAAAACCCATGGCGAGGGTAATTACGGTGAAAATGAGTTTCCAGAGCCAGCTGAAAGTTTCCGCGCCGCCCTCATGGAAAGCCGCGGTGATACTGATGTTGCCGGTTACGCCAAGGCCAATATAGTCCCGCGTGCCGAGAACCCAGCATAAAGCAATTACGATCACGCCGCCAACTCCCGGCGCTAGCCAGGCCGGACGAATATACTGGACCGCCAGTTTTTTCACCGTGTGCATGGATATGGAAAACAATCGCGCCGCGAGACCTGAGCTTACCCCTGCGATGATCACTTTGCCGAGCAGCAGGAAGCCCGCCAGGCTGAGGTCTTTGATAAAAGGTGTGGCAATCTGGTATTGGGTATGATGGATGCCCCACTCGGAGCAAACGAGATCGGCGAATACGCTGGCCGCTAAACATGGCACCAGTGCATCGTAGCGCATGGCGCCAATGGCCAGTACTTCCATGGCGAACACCGCGCCGGTCAGTGGAGTTCCGAATACCGCACCAAAGCCGGCGGCAATACCGCACATCAGTAAAATACGGCGGTCTTCCGCGGTCAGTTTGATGAGGCGGGAGAGCCAGTCGGCCATGCTGCCGCCAATTTGTACCGCAGTACCTTCACGCCCCGCCGAGCCGCCGAACAGGTGGGTGATGACGGTCGTGGCCAATACTAAAGGCGCCATACGGGCGGGCACACCGGCGCCGGGCTGGTGTATTTCTTCAAGCACCAGGTTGTTACCGGCTTCCGCATTCTTACCTGATTTCTTATACAGGAAGTGGATGCCAATGCCTGCTAATGGCAGCAGATACAGTAGCCACGGTTGTTGCAGGCGAAGGGTAGTTGCTTCGTCGAGCAGCCAGAGAAAAAGCGCGACCAGCGAACCGGCCAGCATTGCAATGGGAATGGATAGTAAAGTCCATTTTATAAGATGGAAAAGTAACGAAGTGGCTTTTTTCATGAAGTAGGTAAGTCAAATGCTTCTGCCAGCAACTCAAAGGAGCGAAGGCGTTGTTCAAAAGAATATGTCATCGTGGCCACTACAATTTCGTCTACATCAAACGCATCGGCAAGCGCCTGCAGCTGCTCTTTCACCTGGTCTTTCGTGCCGGCGATCATGCGGTGGCGGTTATGTCGGATACGTGCCTGTTCTTCCGGCGAGTACACCACGTCTTTAATCGAATCGTAACCACCGGGCTGCTCAAAATTGCCTTTTTCAAATTGTAAAAGACGATAGTCCGTCTGCGCGCGCATCTCATGGGCTATCTGCTCCGTTTCGCCACACAGCACCGTAATCGACAAAATTGCATGCGGCTCCGGAAAGCGCTCAGAACCTTTGAATTTGTTGCGGTATATATCAACGATCTCTGGCGGGGCCTGACCATTAATAAATTTTGCGATGGCCAATCCCATCCCAAACCTGGCGGCAATGCGGGCACTGTCGCCGCTGGAGCTCAATATCCATTGTGCGGGAACAGTTGCTGCCTGTGGCACGGCCAATACGGGTCCATATTGTGTTTTAGCGGAATCGCGGAAATAGTGTTGCAGGTGCTCCAGCTGTTCCAGGTAACTATTTTCCGCAAAGTCGTTAGAGGGATTGAGAAGCGCCGCATGAATACGATCGCCCCCGGCGCACGGCCCATTCCCAGGTCAATGCGGCCGGGAAAAAGCGTTTCGAGCATGCGGAAATTCTCCGCTACCTTCAACGCGCTGTGATTCGGTAACATGATGCCGCCCGACCCGATGCGGATAGACGTTGTTTCGTCGGCCAGCTTCACCATTAACAGTTCCGGCGCAGAACCCGCAATGGAGCTGCTGCCATGATGCTCCGACACCCAGAAGCGATGATAGCCTAATTCTTCCGCACGTTTCGCCGTGATGATCGTTTCTTCCAGTGCCTGTTTTGCCGTGCCGCCTTTCCGGACGATAGACTGGTCAAGAACACTGAGTTTAAGTTGATGCTTTCCCACTGTATCTGTTTTCAGTTGTAAATTTAATAACATTCCGCTTACGCTGGTCTTTAGCTGGAAAGGAGGATATTTACTATCTTCGGAGCCTAATCCATTAGCTTATGTCCATATCAACGCAGGAAGAATTACTGGGAATGCAGAAGATTAGCGATGCGGTCGGAAAAACCCTTAGCCAGATGCGCGCGTACGCCCGTCCGGGTATGACTACCAAAGAACTCGACGAATACGGCGGCACGCTGCTTCAACAATACGGCGCCCGCTCCGCGCCCAGGTTAACATACGGTTTTCCGGGCTGGACGTGTATCAGTGTTAATAATGAAATTGCGCATGGCATGCCCTCCGACAAAACAATTTTGCAGGAAGGCGACCTTATAAATGTAGATGTTTCTGCGGAGCTGGGCGGTTTCTGGGCCGATAATGGCGGCTCTTTTATACTGGGAGAGGATATTCATCAACACAGCAAACTGGTAGATACTTCCAAGCTGATTTTGCACAAAGCGATCCATCATATACGCGGTGGCGTGCGTATTGCCGAAATTGGCAGGCTCATCGAAAATGAGGCCCGTAAAGCCGGTTACCGGGTAATCAAAAACCTGACGGGACATGGTGTAGGGCGCGCCCTGCACGAAGAACCGCATGAAATTGCCTGCTTCTACGATCGCTTTAACCGCGAACGTTTTAAGAAGAACAGTGTGGTGGCTATCGAAACCTTCATTTCCACCAACGCCAGCTATGCCTACACGCAATCCGATGGCTGGACGCTCAAGGCCCGCGACAACAGCTTCGTGGCGCAACATGAGCATACGATCGTGGTAACCGACGGCAGGCCGATCATCCTGACGGAAAGTAACGGCATCTGGAACTAAACTTATATGGAAATAACGAAGCGGGGCATCTTAAGGAAAATGTTTCTTAAGATGCCCCGCTCGCTTCTAATAAGACGGCAAGTACAGATTGATCTGGCGCCTATGGCCGATATGGCCTTTCTTGTAGTAATGTTTATGATGATGGGCAGCAAATGGAAGCCGCTTAGCACCATCGATATTCAATACGCGGTGGCGCAAAGCCATGGTGGTGGAAGCGCTCATGAAATGTACATCTCCATTGACCGCTATGGCCGCTGCTGGTTGCAGCCCGCGCTCGATGAACGGGCATTTAAGCCGCTCCCGCAGGATTTGTATCCCTGGCTGGCGAACGCGTCGAAAAATAGCCGTTTTTGTATAAGGGCGGATGCACGCACTTCGTTCAAGCACATCCACAAGGTCATGCAAACGCTAAAGGCCGCAGGCGTGCATAAAGTCGACTTAATAGTAAGTGCTAAAATGTATCATCCACCAACTCCTTATTAATCATCGCCCCGGCCTTGTTGCCCATAGCTATAGCATTCGCCACGCTGCGGAACATCGTGGTATTATCCCCTGCCGCATAAATCCCCGGCACATTCGTCTTGGAAAATCCGTCCACTATAATAAACCCGTGCTCATCCAAAGAACAGCCAAGCTGCTCCGGGAGCTTCGTTTTCTGCTCAAAAGGCAGTTTCGCATACAGTGCCTGCAAAGGCTCGCTGCTGCCGTCTTTGAACACAATGCTGCTTATCTTTCCCTGCTCGTGTACCACTTCCGCTATTGCCTTCGGGTTGATGTGGATGCCACGGGCTTTCAGCTTCGCTTCCTTTTCCGGATCGATGGTGCTCGGGCCGTTCGTAAATAGGGTCAGCTTTTTTGTCAGGTTGTTGATCAGTTTGGCGAATTCAAAAGCCATATCGCCGTTGGCCATGATGCCGGTTGCCTGCCCGCGCACTTCGTAACCGTGGCAGTAGGGGCAATGGATCACCGTAATTCCCCAGCACTCGGCAATGCCTTTAATGTTATCGGGCATCATATCCCTGATGCCTGTGGCGAATAATAGCTTCTTTGCCTGAAATTGCTGACCGTCGGCCGTTGTAACAATAAAGCCGGGCTTTACATCCGTTACATTGCCCTGCAGAAAGCTCACGGTAGGGTAAGCCGCTACCTGCTTCCGCGCCAGTTGCGCAATTTCGGCGGGCGTATCGCCATCATGGGTAATGAAATTATGAGAATGGGGCGTTTGTTTATTACAGGGATCGCCACCATCTATGACCAATGTAGTCCGCAGAGAGCGGCCAAGGGCCATGGCGCCGGAAAGGCCGGCATAACTGCCGCCTACGATAATCACGTCGTATTGTTGCATAATGCCAAAGATAAGACAAAATGCAATAATGTTGCAAATGTTATTGAGGTAATTTGTATTCTTCATTTTTCCGGGCCCAGCGGAAGAATGCTTTTTTGTTGTTTTTAAGGCCAGCGCTGGCCATTAATCCACGCAGGGTGCTTTTGATCCAGTAGTTCAGGAACATCTTGTCCGGATCGCGATCGATAAAGATAAACACGGGCTTTTCGTTATGCTTGCGTAATACCAGGCTGTTGGCCGCCCAATTTTTAAGGCGCAGTACCAGGTTGTTTTTGCTCGTGTCGGGTAGCGCCAGCATCCGTATGCGCAACTTATCATACACAAAATTCATCGTGCCCACTGCCGCGTATTTGTTGCCATGGACCTGGTAGTACAGTGTATCCGCTTCGCCTCTGCTCACACCGATGCCCGCCAGCGGCGTTGTCATCTTCGTCAGGTGCGGCAGGTGCATCGGCGCCACCGCTACCTGCATGGTAAAGCCGGCCAGCGAATCGCTGTACGACTCGTTATAATAGAGTTTACGCACTTCGTTGTTAAATAATTGCAGCTGCGCCTCCCAGGATGAGGCTGTCCTGTCCCGCAGGCCGCCTGCTACCCACATTCCGCGCCAGCACGTTAATATGCTCCACCGGGATGTGGCTGGTCATCTTCGTTTTGGGAGAAGTTTCTTCGGTCAATACCAACGCATCACGCACCAGCATTGAATCTGCATGGAACGGGAACTTCATATTGCCAAACAGCCCGCTTAACATCGGTTTGTGAGCACCAGCCGGCATGGGTTTCCGTTTATCCTTTGCCGTGGTCAGCAAAACGCCGTCCGCCGTCACTCTGCGCACCTGCCAGATGCTGTCGCGTTCGCGCAGCCCCGCGAGTTGAAGGTGGTGCGTCTGTAAAGCAAGGTAGGGAACCTGGTAGGCCTGCGCAGCTACGTAGGCTGCCTTCTCCATATGCGGCGCCATCGTGAGGCTGTCAATCTCCAGCACTTCGCCATGCTTTGTCCAGCGCACATCTTCAACACGTGCATGCCGCTCACGGTTATGCCAGTTGACCGGTCCCGTGCTAAAGTTGGTTTTATCCAGAAAGCGGCCCAGTTGATCGGTTTCCCCGGCAAATGTTGAAAGCCGGGGTAATTGATTTCGCCGGAGAGGTTCGCCACATTCAGCGCCGTGCTGTCTGCTTTGTCAAGCCGGAACTGCGCCTGTTGCCAGGTGGCACTGATGTCTGTTTGTAGGGATTTGTCGCGTTGCATCACGCCGTTCGACAGGCGGATCATGGTATTGCCGGCATCTGCAGTCATCTCGTGCCCCTGAAGTTGTAAAGTGCCAAGGTCAATGGTCAGCGATCCATATTGTAAAGCGTGTTTGGCGTTCCTGTCGGCCGACAGCTTCCGTAGTTCAATATTAACCAGGGACTGTAACTCAAGGCTGTCGCGACCGTGGAAGTGTAGTTGTCCGGCACTGATGCGCGCACGGTCAAGCAGCAGGTCCACAGGGATATGAAGTGGTTTGTCTTTGTGTTTGCCATTTGATGGGCCGCTGTTCAGGTCAATCACCGGCGATTGTGCATGCATGTCCACGATCTGCAATCTGCGTGCGCCGGTAGAACGGAGGTCACCATGAAAACTCAGCCTCGGGAGCAACATGGTCATGTTGTCGGACCTGAAACGCATATCGCTCAATATGTTTTCGGCACGCGTGTCCAGTATCAACTGCCTGGCGGTGATGCCTGCATTTTCTCCCTGAAGCGGATGTTGCTGATGTTGCCACGGGCGCGGTCCCACAACAGGTATTGGTTCTGGGAGGAAAGTGCATCTACATACAAATGACGCACATCAAATTGTAATTGTGTGTTGGCGGCAATCACTCCGTCAAACGAAAGCTGTTCCAGCCGGGCTTTACGTAGCCGAATTACCGGCATTGCCTTTTTCTTATTGCGTGTAGCGGTACGACCGAGGTCTATTGCGAGTTGTTTGATGTAAATAGAATCCGCGACAATATTGTTTTCCTGCTGAAAAGCGTCCCAGTCAAGATTGCGCCAGGCCAGTTGCTGACCGCGCAGGTGAATGTTTTCACCAAGGTCCGCATCCAGCGAATTGATAAATGTAACACCAGTTAACCCGTTGATGCGGAGGTCCCCGATCTGCAAAGCCAGTTTGGGGAGCACGACGCCAATACGGTCAATGTCCAGTTGCAATATGGATTGCTTGATATTAACAAGAGAGTCGCTGCGCAGCAACTGGTTGAGGAGTATTTTAGCATTGATGTTGGCGATCACCGCTTTTTCCCTCACACGGGCCAGTGGCAGGTACTCAACCCGGCCTTTCGTGATATCGAAACGGTGCACCTGTATCAGCTCACTTACGCCATTCAGCGTTTCGTAAAGACTGGAAACATCCAGTGTGCTGTCGACGGACTTTCGTGAGCGATTATTCGTATAGAATTTGATCTGTGGTGATTCCAATATCGCTTCGTCGGCACGCAGGCGGCTCATGATGAGGTCTTCCAGGCTGAAGTTATTCAAACGCAGATGTGGCGCGGTAAAAGAAAGTGCTTTAGCCTGGTGGTTCTTGTCGGTAGGGGCGAACACGGCATGACTGAATACGATGTCTTTACGGTTTAAGGCAAATTCATCGATCGTCAGTTTATACATGCTGTCGGGCGTATAAAAACTAACGCCTTTCAGCTGCAGGTCAATACTGTCGGTGGTGATGTGCGGGCGTGTTTCGTGTTGGATATTAAGATTGTATATTTTCAGGCTCGTGCGTTCCGTAGCGTAGCTGGCAGCGCGGGTAGAGTCATAATCCAGCCGCACCTGACCTTCTCTCACATCTACATATTTTAAGTTGATACCTTTAAACATCCGCTGTATCGACTGTTTTACGAACGACGTGGTATCGGGCCGGTTCCGTTCGCGTTTGCCGCGGGGGAGAGGGTTACCACCGGGTGGTGACAGATGATCGTATCCAGCAGCAGTTCGTCCCTTTCATAAATCGCAGCCAGGTCGTGTCCCTTAAACAACAGCTTATCCACCGTGAGCGATACGCCCGGCTTACCGTTCACCGGCGCCGTGATAATGGCGCAGGAATCGGCTTCGAAATATTGGTTACTGCTGGAAAAATGCAATTTTTTGAACCGTATTTCCTTCAATCCGCCTGACATTAACCAGCGCTGGTCGGTGATGCTGAGATCGATGTCGTCCGCAAAAAGGAATCGTTGGTCGGTAGAATCCTGTGTGCCGAAGTTGCTGGCGCTCAGGTTGATCTTGTTACTGTTGAAGGCCGGGCCGGGTGAGCTGGTGTAACTGAACGCGCCGTTGTGCAGGTTCAGCCGCCGTACGTGCAATCGCCCAACGTATTGCGCATCACCTTAAATATCTCCGAAGCTTGTAAGGACACCGAACTTTTTCGTGCCGCCCGCGATGCGGCAATGGTTTGTACGTCGGGGAGCTGGATACTAAGACTGTCAACGTATATCTGCCGGTGAAAAATTAACGCTTTCCAGGAGCTGATGGCCAGGTATACCTCCGGGATCTTAACCTGGTAGCGGGTTACGGCGTTTGAGGTGTCGGTAGCCATCACAGCAGCGTTTTTTAGCCGGATGTTTTTCTTCCAGATGGAAAAATCGATATCGTCGGCGTCGAAATCATATTTCCCGTTCGACTCGCGATGTACGATCACCCGGATGATTTCGCGGAAGCGATATTCTATGATGTAATAAAGCAGCAGTCCTACCACCAGGCGGATGCCCAGCAGGATTAAAAACCTTTGATCCACTTTTTCTGGCGGGGTGATAACGTCATGTAAGATGCTGGTATTTAGGATGCTATAAATGTACTTCTTATTAACGGTAATCCACTGCAATAGTTTAGCGCGGCAACATTTTTACTACACATGTTCAATGCGTGGTGCGCATTTATCTTTGTATTGTTAACTATTGAAGATGCAAACGTAAGCCCATAGCCCGGCGCCGGGATTGAGCATGCGTTCCCCGCAACTGTATCCGGAGCATATTGCGGGTAGCATCTCTACAAATTTGATGCTTAAAATGATGTAACAGCATGGTATTGGGAATAAACAACAATGTTTTCGCCATGGACGGCAACCCTGAATTCCTCAGTTGCGAGGTAGGTGAATTGTCTGGCAACGCGCTCCGGGAGCGGTCTTTTGCCACATTCGCGCAACAACTCGTCGCGAAAAAGGCGGGCGGAATGATCGTGATCGAAGGATATGGCGATGTATATATTGATAATTTGGAGGCTCAGACAGGCCTGGGCATCCACATGGAAAAGTTCCGGCAACTGTCGGCAGAAATCCCCGTTTTTCAGCAATTATCCGCCCCTGCCTGCGGCAGGCATTGTTTCAGTTTTAAAGTGGTGATGGGCATGGGAACCTGGAGTCATGCCAACATCAACAACATCTACGTGGAATACCAGCTGTCGGGCTGCGAGAAGCAGATCAACGGCTACTGGCTACCCGAAATTCAACCCCTGACTACCTGCGGGTACAACATCTGGACGTTTTCCCTGAAATATTCGGCGCCCGCCGGTTGTGATATCCGCGTAGGCCGTATTGTTACGGAATACCTCCAGCCCGGCGAATAGGCCTTTCATCCCTTGTTAACCAAAGCCCTGCCCTACGGTGGGGCTTCTTTTTTGATAGCGGCTATTTCGTACATTTACCGCGAAATCCCTATTATTACATTTGATAAGTTTAACCGAACAGTATTAGTGATGTCAACAGAAATGATCAAACAGCTTTTGGAGGCCCTGCAGTTTTCGCCGGAGAATGTGCCGTTGCGTTTACACGTGGCGCAGGTCCTGTTCCAGGGGGAGAATATGTACAGGCAGAGGAACAATACCGCAAAGTACTGGAATTGCAACCCAATCATAGCGACGCCCAGATGGGACTGGCGCGCACATTTTACCAGCAGCAGAAATACTCCGCCGCCGTTGTGGTGCTGGAGCAACTCGAAAACCAGGATCCCGGCAATTTCGATGCCCTGTTATTGCACTGCCGCACGCTTGTAAAGGAAAATCACCTGGCGGAAGCCCGGGATATTTACCAACACCTGCTCCAGATCAACCCCGGTTTCCGCGACGATAACCTGGACAGCCTGTTCCGCTCCGCACAGGGCGGTATGTCTGACGAGTCGGACGAGGATGAACCCGGCGAGCGTTTATTTATGCTGGAAAAGCCCGAAATCAATTTCTCCGATGTGGGCGGCATGGAACGGGAAAAGAAGGAAATCGACCTGAAAATTATAAAGCCACTGCAGTTCCCGGATATGTTCAAGGCATACGGTAAGAAAGCCGGTGGCGGTATTTTGTTGTACGGTCCTCCGGGCTGTGGCAAAACCTACCTGGCGAAAGCTACGGCGGGACAAATCAACGCGGAATTCATTAACGTTGGCATTCACGACGTATTGGATATGTGGGTGGGCAACAGTGAAAAGAACCTGCATTCCCTGTTCGAGATGGCGCGGCAGAATAAACCCTGCGTGTTGTTTTTCGACGAAGTGGACGCGCTGGGCGCTAATCGTACCTCGATGCGCAACAGCGGGGCCAGCCACCTGATCAACCAGTTTTTATCGGAGATGGACGGGATAGCGGCGGACAATGAGAACGTATTGATCATCGGCGCTACCAATGCGCCCTGGCACTGGACCCGGCGTTTCGCCGTCCGGGCCGTTTCGATCGTATTATTTTCGTGGAGCCGCCCGAACAGCAGGGCCGCGAAGATATTTTACGCATCCACCTGCGCGATAAGCCGGTGAAGGACGTTGACTTTGGCGCATTGGCCAAGGCATCGCAGGGCTTCTCGGGCGCAGACCTTAAATGTGTGATCGACGTCGCGGTAGAAGAAAAGCTCATGGAAGCACTGGAAACCGGTACCGCGCAGCCCATCACCCAGAAAGAACTGGCAAAGGCCGTAAAAAACCACAAAGCCACTACGCGCGAATGGTTCAACGCCGCCCGCAACTACGCCCTGTATTCCAACGAAGCGGGACTGTACGACGACGTATTAAAGTATCTCAACATCAAGAAATAGGACATGTCAGCTTTATTAGAGCGTGCCGGCATACTTGTACAACAAAGTCGTTATGCCGATGCGATCAAAACTTTACATCAACACCTCTACGAGCATTCTACCGATACCGAAGCGCTCTACCTGCTGGCGTTATGCTATCTGCAGATAGACGACTACAAGGAAGCCGAAGAGGTGATCGAAAATGCGCAGTCCATTTCACCGAATGACGACCGTTTTTTCTACCTGAAGGCCCGAATCCTGGCCGATAAAAAGGATTACCGAAAAGCGGGGGAGATGATCGCCGAAGCCGTATCCCTGAATCCACATATGCCGCATTACTATGGTGTATGGAGCCAGATACTGCTGTTGCAGCGCAATTTTACAGAGGCATTGCGCAAGTCGGAAGAAGGTTTGTCGCTGGACCCGGAAGATCAGCTGTGCCTGAACATGCGCTCGCATGCCCTGTACAACCTGAACCAGCGGGAAGATGCGTTTTCCGGTTTGCGTACCGCACTGGAAAAGAATCCTGAGAATGCCTACACCCATGCAAACATGGGCTGGAAATACCGGAATCCGGGCAGCACAATGAAGCGCTGACCCATTTCCGCGAAGCCCTGCGACTCGATCCTAACCTCGATTGGGCGCGGAATGGCATGGTGCAGGCCATCAAATCCAAGTACTGGATTTACCGCATGTTCCTGAAATATAATTTCTTTATGGCGCGTCAAAGCGGTCGTATGCAGATCGGGATCATTGCCGGTGTATACTTTTTAAGCCGCCTGGCCAGCCAGTTCAGTGCGCCATTATACGTGGCAATCACCATCCTGGTGCTCTCTACCTGGCTGATAGGCCCGGTGAGCAACCTCTTCCTGCGCTTTAATGCTTATGGCCGTTACCTGTTATCGCCAAAGGAAATGAAGATCGCAGAGGGCGTGGGCATATTGCTCGGCGGCGCAGTGCTGACGGGGTTGTTGTACGCTTTCCTGGATGCCGCATGGTTGCTGCCGTTGTGCCTTACCTGCGCCATGCTGACATTGCCCGTGGCCACTATGGAGTCGCCGGACAAGTCGAAGAACCGCTGGGTATTACGCGGCATGACGATTGGTATTGCTTTGTGCGGACTGGTGGGCGTGCTGTTCACAGTGGCATCTGGCGCTGAATTCACCATTCCCCTGGTAGGCGCAATGTTGCTTACTTTCGGGTATCAATGGGTAGCAAATTTTATCGCGGTAAAAGAACGATAATTCTCAAAAGCGGTATGCCCGGACGGGGCATGCCGCTTCTTTTATATGACCGGCGGATATTCCAGGTGATAAACAATACACGCCGTATACTGGCAAACCTTATTTTTGCAACGTGATCTATGTAAGCCAAAGGCTTCCATCTATTTTACTATTAACGTGATCTATGCAGCGCACCGCTCCGGCGGGGCTGATTTTAATTTCAAAACCAACACACTTTATGACCGCATTCAAGAAGATCTTCCGTGCCTCATTATGCCTCCTCATGCCCTTAACCGTGGCTGCGCAAAAGGATAGCGCACATTTTATTCAGGGTGAATTTAAAACCGTTCAGGCCAGGGCCAGGGCCGAAAATAAGCCCATCTTCGTTGATCTCTACTTCGTAGGCTGTATTCCCTGCAAACGTATGGAGGATGAAACGTTTAAGGACAAAGAGGTTGCGGAATACCTGAACAAAAATTTCATCTGTTATAAATCGGATATCAATAAAGAAAAGGACGGCAAAGAACTGAGCCGCAAGTACGGCGCCAGCGGCTTTCCGCACTACCTGTACATTATGCCCGATGGCCGTTTGATCGAATCGGGGCTTGGTTTTAGCGGCGCCCGCCGGTTCCCGGAAGCATTGAAGCAGATCGATGCCAATGGAAAAGCAGGGAAGGTGAAGAAATTCAGTACGGCGATGAACTTAACCTATCCGCAAGTGTATAACGACCTGTATGATAAAGCTCCGGCCGCCCAATCGCCAGACCGCAAAAAGCTTATTAACGACTGGATGGCGCAGCAGCAGGATCTTTCTTCCGAAGTAAGCTATTTAATGATGATACGCGGTATGGGACTACTGGAAGATAAATACGTGCATTACTTTATTGATCATGTGCAGCAGCTGGCGAATGATTATGGCCAGCGGCAGGTAGCGACTTCCGTGTATAAGAAAGTAAGCCAGCGTGCAGGAGAGCTGGGCGCTAAAAAAGATAAGGCTGGTTTTGACGCATTGATCAGGAACGTGAAGCCTGTGTATACGGAAAACGAATGGAGGATTTTTGGCAAGATCATCCAGGAGCCTTACTATCGTGCGGCCGGCGATGAAAACGCCTTTGTGGATTATGTGAATGATGCCGGTTATTATGCTGTGATGGAGAAAGCGCAGTTGGCCGTGAAATCGTTGCCGGCAGCTAAAAGTCAGCGGGATGCGCTGGCGCGTATGGGAGCGTGGCTAACGGATGCCGAAATCAACAAAGAAAAATCCGGCCTGGTGAAACAGGGCCTGTTATACGTGAGAGCGTCCATGGAATACTATCTTGGCGCAAACGACCTGGCGAAGCAATCGCTGGATAAGGCATTGGTCCTGGGCGGCGAAAAGCCGGCGAACAAACAGCTGGTAGATAATCTGTCGGCAGCCATCGCGGCGGGCAAAACAGACTATAAAGTCAAAATGCCGTTATTCCCGATGGTGATGAACGAAGAGTAAGTATTTTCGATGTTTTAGTGATACAGGGTGTTGCATTTGCAACGCCCTTTTTCGTGTATGCGAATTATGCGTAAATTTGTGGAATGATACATCTTCATATCAAAAATATGTTTGTGATCGTTGCATCCTGGTGGTAAGGCAGCAGCTGGACGAAACGGGCATTGCATACAAAGACGTGCAGCTGGGTGATGTATCGCTGAACGGACGGCCCGCCCCGGCAAAGCTGGCAGAGTTCCGCAAGCGGATGGACGCGCTGGGATTTGAGCTGCTGAACGACCGGCGCAGTGCGCTGATCGAGCGGATCAAAAACATCATTATCCGGCTGGTACATCGCAGCGAAGGAGAGGTGATGAATACAAAACTGTCGGTGATTCTCGCCGATGAACTCAATATGGATTATCACTACCTCAGCAGCCAGTTTTCCGGGGCAGAGGGAATTACAATAGAGAAATACGTGATCCAGCAAAGGATCGAAAGAGCAAAAGAACTGCTGACTTACGGCCAGTTATCGCTCAGTGAGATCGCCGACCAGTTGGGTTACAGCAGCGTGCAGCACCTGTCGCAGCAATTTAAGAAAGTAACCGGCCTAACTCCTTCACAGTACAAAGCGAGCGCCGAACCGGCCCGTATTCCCCTCGATAAAGTCTGAATTTTATACAACTTACGCCGATAAGTATAACAAGCCCCGCAAAAGCCGGTTGTAACTTTGTGTAAAACAAGGAAACAATGGCCCAACACCTTATAAAAGAAACGTTTCCCGTGCTGGAAATGAGCTGCGCCGCCTGTGCGGTTAGCGTAGAGTCCATGCTGAAAGCCTCGGCCGGCGTGCAGGATGCGGGTGTGAACTTCGCCAATCAAAGCGCGTGGGTTACTTATGATACAACACAAACAAATCCCGAAGCTTTACAGGGCGCGGTGCGCAGCATCGGGTACGATTTACTGATTGATACAGAAGGGCGGGAAGAGAAGCAGGAAGCTGCGCAGCAAAGCCAATACCGGCATTAAGGCAGCGTACGTTATGGGCTATTTTGCTAGCCGCGCCTGTAGTGGTGATCGGGATGTTTTTCATGAATATGCCCTACGCCAACTGGATCATGCTTTCCCTGAGCGCCCCGGTGGTGCTTTGGCTGGGCCGGAGCTTTTTCGTGAATGCATGGAAGCAGGCGCGTCATGGAAAGGCGAATATGGACACGCTGGTAGCTTTGAGTACAGGCATCGCTTTTGCCTTCAGTCTTTTTAATACGATATATCCTCAATACTGGCATAGCCGCGGCTTACATGCCCACGTGTATTTCGAGGCGGCTGCGGTGATTATTGCTTTTATTTCTTTAGGTAAGTTGATGGAAGAGCGCGCGAAATCGAATACTTCGTCCGCCCTCAAAAAGCTGATGGGCCTGCAGCCAAAAACGGTGACGGTTGTGCAAAGCGATGGGCAAACAAAGGAGATGCCTATTGCACAGGTAAAAGTGAATGATGTGCTGCTGGTACGTCCGGGTGAGCAGATACCGGTAGACGGGCAGCTCGTTTCTGGTGATTCTTATGTGGATGAGAGTACTATTACCGGCGAACCGGTGCCGGCTGGTAAAGCTACCGGGGATCATGTGTTTGCAGGGACGATTAACCAGAAAGGCAGCTTCCGGATGGCCGCCGAAAAGGTGGGCGCCGATACGGTATTGTCGCAGATCATCCGTATGGTACGGGAGGCGCAGGGAAGTAAGGCTCCCGTGCAGCAACTCACGGATAAGATCGCGGGCATCTTTGTACCGGTCGTGATCGGCATCGCGGTGTTAACTTTTATTACATGGATGATATTCGGCGGGGAACATGCCCTTACGCATGCGCTGCTGGCCGCTATTACGGTATTGGTGATCGCTTGTCCCTGTGCATTGGGACTGGCCACGCCAACCGCGGTGATGGTGGGTGTTGGCAAAGGCGCTTCGCATAATATTTTAGTGCGGGATGCGGAAAGTCTGGAGACTGCCCGCAAGGTAAATGCGGTGGTGCTGGACAAAACAGGCACTATCACAGAAGGCCGGCCGGTAGTGACAGATATGGTGTTCTTGACGGATACGAATCAACGAATCTATAAAAGCATTTTGTTATCGCTTGAGGCAGCATCGGAGCATCCTTTGGCGGGCGCGATCGTGAAACACCCGGAAGCCGAAGGCGTGGAAAAAGTGGAGCTGTCTGGGTTTAAGAGCATTACAGGGCAGGGCGTGGAGGCGCGGTACGGACAGGCATCGTACAGCGCTGGTAACAGCGCGCTTGTGAACGTTTCGGGAACGGTGAAGGGACAGGCCGCCCAACTGCAGGAGCAGGCCAAAACGGTAATCTATTTTGCGGAAAGCGGGAACGTAGTGGCGCTTGTTGCCATTGCCGACAAAGTGAAGGAGAGTTCCCCGCAAGCCATTGCCGCGTTGCAGTCGCAGGGTATCGAGGTATACATGCTTACCGGGGATAATCCGGCTACAGCTGCTGCTGTGGCAAAACAAACCGGGATTATACAGTATGAAGCGGAAGTATTACCCGACGGTAAAGCCGCATTTATAAAGGCTTTACAGGCAAAGGGTAAAATAGTGGCCATGGCGGGCGATGGCATCAACGACAGCCGGCGCTGGCGCAGGCCGATGTAAGTATCGCCATGGGTAAGGGCTCCGACATTGCTATGGACGTGGCGAAGATGACGCTCATCACGGCGGACTTAAACAGTATTCCCAAGGCATTGGCGTTGTCGCGCGCAACCGTGCGCACAATCCGCCAGAACCTTTTTTGGGCCTTTATTTACAACCTGGTTGGCATTCCTTTGGCGGCCGGCGTATTGTACCCGGTAAACGGTTTTCTTTTAGACCCGATGATCGCGGGAGCCGCCATGGCGCTTAGCTCTGTATCGGTAGTCAGCAATAGTCTTTTACTTAAAATGAAACAAATATGACAACGGTTAAATTCAAAACGAATATTAAATGCTCCGGCTGTGTGGCGGCCATTAAACCTCACCTGGATAAAGTAGTGGGAGAGGAACACTGGAAAGTAGATCTGACCGCCACACCAAAATTACTCACCGTGGAAGCAGACCAGGTAAACCCGGATGCAGTGATAGCTGCGGTGGAACAGGCGGGTTACAAAGCAGAAAAGCAGTAAAAGGAAGCCGGCGATTTTTATCGCCGGTCCGGACTGCCGCCAAGTAAAACGGAACTAAACAAGGGGTACAGGTACTGACGGTGACAGGTCAGCCTGAAACGGGATGCTGGCATACCGCATCACTCCTGGTTTGGTTCCCGGCGAGGCGTCGGTGTTCAGTAATCTTACCTGCCGCAGCCTGGTGGTAAGGGATCCCATCGCCCCCGGGCAACCCGTTTTACAAGTCCTTCCCATCGATCCGAAGATAAGTTATCTATTCATTTACAAATACTTATGAGATAAATACGCGGTGCGGAAGCAGCGGGTATTATTTTTTTGAAAAAAACAGACAGTACAGGATGGTTAAGAAATAATAAACACGTATCTTGCTAATCTAATTACAAGCCGTTTAGCCTATTCATATATTTTCCACGTTATGAAAACGGCTGTTTCTCTTCCCACATCACATTTATGGTTAGCCAGATTTAACATCAATTAGCGATTAATTGAATATCTTTGCTGTAATCCATACTTTCATGACCAGCATTTATGCCGATATACGGCTGTTTTACGGAGATAAGGAAATGCAGCTTTCCATCGCCGTGAACCGCAGCGCGCAATCCCTGGCGCTGAACGAGACCTGGCAGGAAGCCCTTCAACTGCCGGTCGTTTCCCAGACCATGATCACTTTTCCTAATGGCGATGTACAAATGTGCGATGTAGCCGGCCCTGTATCACTACGTTGGCTTGATCGGCAGATTCATTGTACTGTACTGATCCTCCCCGGTGATACTGCACCGTACCTGGGTTCCGGGCCTTTGCTCGAATTAGGGGCGGCCGTGGATATGCAGGGAAAACAACTTGTGCGCGGCTCGAAGGATGATGGCAAAATTTATCTCTGATGATAGCATAATAAAGGGCAGACGCATGATACGCCCGCCCTTTATTATGGTATAGATCAAAAACGCTATTTATTGCTTTCAGAAAAAGGCAGTGGTAACTGTGTCCATACATCGTCTTTCGGGCGATCGATAGGCAACGTGTTCAGGCGTCCGTACCTCCGCATATCAATCCAGCGATGGCCTTCGCCAAACAGCGAGAAGCGGCGTTGTTTCAGCATTTCGTTGATCAGCGCGGGCTGTGTCATCGCTTCGCTGTAAACAGGTAAGTTATGCCAGGTACGGATGCGGTTGAGGGCATCGCGGCCTTCGTTCAGCTCGTTGAGCTGAATTTTACTTTCGGCGTACAGTAATACCAGTTCCTCGTTACGAATGATGCCTACGGGCGACGATTCGGTTGGATACAGCCAGTAGTCGTATTCGCTGGTAAGGTCAGCGCTGGTGGCCGGTGCATTGCGTTTAGACGCCTTGTTGATACGGTCGTCGTTCGCTTCGATATCCGCAATGTAAGATGGATGCACCAGGCGAATTTCGCCGGTGGTGTTTTTGGGCGCATAAAGCGGGTTTAACACATCGCCGGATGCTGCGGAGTAGACGTGGTATGCGCCTTTGTTCGGCTCATTGTTCAGGTCCAGGAAAGACGCAGCCAGGTAAGTTTGCACATCTCCCCATTTCTCACGGTAGGCGGCTACGCGTGCTGCCAGCGCACGATTGAACTTGCGGAAACCTTCCGGATCATCCAGCCCGGCGAAACCGGAGGATAATTCGAAAAGGAACTCCGCATTCGCCAGGTGCGTGTCGGCTTCGTCCAGCAGTAATGCAATGTCTTCCAGCGCATCGGCGCGCTTTTCGATCGGGCCGAGCTTGCGGTAGTCCTTTACATCGGTGCGGATGCCGTTGTCGTACGTCAGATTGAGGTTGAGCAGGAGCTGATACGCCATGATGGTCTTCGCGAAGCCATAGTAGCCATTCTTAGCCTCATCTGTATCAAGAAATTTTGAATTCTTAGTGCCCTCCTGGAGCAATATTGCATTTCTTACGGCGCTGTAACGATAAATCCACGGACGGTTTACGTAAAACGACTTGTTGTCCAGCGGAAGGTCGCCCTGTCCCAGCATTTCTGCGGTCCAACGGCCATCGGAACCCGAAAAGCGATAGATTTCCCGGCCGAATACCGCCACCGATTCAATATAAAGCTCCAGGTCCGGACGCATCGCCGCTTCTGTTCCCGTTACGAGGTTGTTCAGCTCAGAAACCGTGGGATTTTTCACGATCTCGTCCATCGTAGGAGCGTTAGGGTTAGTGATCTCATTTTTATTGCAGGCCGACAGGAAACCCGCCGCGCAAAACATTGATATTGTAAGTAGTTTTTTCATGTCAGTTCAGTTTAGAAGTTAAAGGCAAGGTGGAACTGCAGGCGTTTGGTGGCAGGGTAGGGCGTAACATCAATGCCTGTAGAAAAGCCTGTACCGAAGTTGGACACTTCCGGATCGTAGCCCTTGTATTTAGTCCAGGTGAAATAGTTGTTGGCGGATGCACCTACTGTAATTCCATCTACATACCTCATTTTAACCGGTAGTTTGTAAAACAGGCCAATTTCACGGAGACGCAGGTAGCTCGCGTCCTGTATGTAAGAAGCCGGTGTAATCAGGCGGTAACGCCCTAACGGTACGCCAGCTTCCGGTGATTTGTCGTCATAATCCGGGCTCACACGGCCGCCGTCATACAGCGTCTGCGTCAGGTTTACGTTGTCGCCGCCTTTTTTCCAATGGAACAGGAAACGCAGGCTCAGGTTTTTGAACAGTGTCAGTTCGTTGGACCAGTTTGCCTGGAAGTCGGGTTCGGAATCGCCTACTTTCGCTTCCGTGCCTTCGTCATCCACAATAGCAATGATCTGCGTAGCTCTTTTGCCTTCCTCTATAAAGAAGGTGCCATAGGATGAACCAAAAGATCCACCAGGGTCAAAGGGAGGGGCATTCAACTCCAGCACTTTGGAACGGTTAAACCAGAAGTTTACGTTGGATCCCCAGCGGATGTTTTTCCTGTTCAAAGGAATAGTACGTAAACCCAGTTCCAGGCCGCGGTTTTGCAATTTGCCGCCATTTATCCATTCTATAGAAAAGCCGGTAGAGCCCAGTGGTTCTGCCTGCAGCAGCATGTTACGGATCACCTTATTGTAATACGTGGCTTCCAGCGAAATACGACCGTCGAGGAAACTTACGTCCACACCGCCTTCCAACTCTGTCTGCCGTTCCGGTTCAATCGCATTGTCGCCCAGCACATAATTGATCGCGGAGCCCGGCTTGCCGCCGATGTTGGCGCCGATAAGGCTGGTGAAACGGCTGCTGAAAGTAGGTAAGCCGTTACCCTCGCCGTAAGCGATACGCAGTTTCAGGTCGTTGATGACAGTACTGCTCCAGTTGCCTGTTTTCGTGATGTTCCAGGCAATGTTGGCTTTCGGGAACAGGTAGTATTGATCGTGATCACCATTGTTCGTCGATTTGTCGAAGCGTACGCCGGCGGTAAGGTTCAGAAATTCTTTAATCGCTACCTCTTCCTGTAAAAACACCCCATCGTTCCGGAAGCTTGTGCGGGTCTGGGTTACATCCACCGCGCCGGCCTGGTCGAGACTTGTTTGCTCGCCGATCAGTTGCGATGCCACGTTCAGTATCTGGTCAAACTGACCAGTTTCGTGCGTCAGACCAACGGTACTGGTAAACGAGAGATTGTTTTTTGTTGAAAGCGTATTTACCAGGAAGCCGGACCAGTTGGTGAACAGGTTATTGGCGTTACCACGGATGTTCTGGCCGCGTGTAATAGCCTGGAATTGCAGGGAGGAGGGGAACAGTACAAAGCTTTTCAGGTTGTAGTAGTCGATACCGCCACGGGCGATAAACCGGGTGGTAGAGCGCTGCGACTGTTGCAGCGTAGCTTCCAGGTTAATGCCGCCGATGAAGCGATTCACCAGTTCGTTGTTTTGCATCCTGTCGCGCGTTTCCAGCGGGTTGGAAGCGCTGAACGGGTTAGCGGGATAATTGCCGCCTTCATCGGGGTGCAATTGTGCAAACGATGGTGTTGATGATAAGGCCACGCCGAAAGTAGCGCCGCGGTTATCGTTATTGGTTAAGCCACGGTCCGAAGAGGAGCGGAGATAGGTGGAGGTAAGTCCAACTTTTATTTTATCACTGATGCGATGGTCTATATTTGTGCGGACACTGTTATTTTCGTAACCGGTCCTTTTAATAATACCGTCTTCGTCTTTTATGCCGGCGCTAAGCATGAAAGTCGTTTTATCATTGCCACCGCTCATGCTCAGGTTGGTGTTACGCGTAAAACCGTCGTTGCCGTACATTTCTTTCTCGTAATCATATATTTTACCCGCTGCAACTGCTGCCTGGTAGTCTGCCAGCCGCCAACGGGATGCGACTACACGCTCTTCCGTCAGTTTTCTTTGGCCGAGCAATTTGCGGACAGACACAACACCTGCGTCCTGGTTCACGGTAAACTTCGTTTTACCCGCACGTCCCTTTTTAGTAGTGATAACTACCACCCCCGCGGCTGCCTGTGAGCCATAGATCGCTGAAGCGGAAGCGCCTTTCAGGATTTCAATATTTTCAATATCTGACGGGTTGATGTCGGCAATCCTGCCCGCGGCATTGTCCTGGTCGGAGGTCGCGCCGCTACTGCCTGCCGCGGTAACTGCATTCAGGCCGCCGGATACCGCGCGGTTGTTTACAATTACACCGTCGATCACGAACAGCGGATCTGTATTGCCGTAAAAAGTAGTTACACCACGCAGTTTGATCGACAAGCCGCCACCGGGTGCGCCGGAGTTGGCGTTGATGTTGGCGCCTGTGATTTTACCACTTAA
Source organism: Chitinophaga sedimenti (assembly GCF_023156195.1). Classification (GTDB taxonomy): domain Bacteria; phylum Bacteroidota; class Bacteroidia; order Chitinophagales; family Chitinophagaceae; genus Chitinophaga; species Chitinophaga sedimenti. The sequence goes on along the minus strand of NZ_JAKUKA010000001.1, from coordinate 1,782,218 downwards.
TGCGGCATCAAAAGTTTGTGCGGGGGCGGTGCCGGAAAGTTCTTTGGAAGATACAGTAGCTACTGCGTTTGCGGCATTACGTCGCTTTACAGAAGTAGCAAGTCCCGTTACAATCACTTCATCTAATTTAGCTACGTCTTCAGCCAGTGAAACCTGCACTTCGCCGGAAGCACCTACTTTCACGGTCTGTGATTTGTAGCCTGTAAAGTTAATCGTAACAAGTCCGTCGTCGGGGGCAACAATTTCAAATTTGCCTTCGCTATTGGTGACCGCGCCCTGTTTGCCTTTATTGACAGTGACAGTTGCTCCGGGCAGTACAGCACCGTTCTTGTCGGTCACTGTACCTGAGATTTTTTTTTTTTGCTGGGCGTGCAGGGCAATGGACAATGTCAGGCATAGCAGGACAAGCACTCCAGGCAGTAGTTTTTTCATTTTGGTTGTGATTTAAGGTGATTTAAACAGCTAATGCTACACTTCAGATAAAGGGTCTAACTTGTCTCATGAGCAGGCGGAATTGTTCAATATTCATACATAGTTCCATATGCAAAACTATGCAGCGCTGCTTGCGGTATATTGTATGGATCACCTATTTTTACACCTAAGTATTTACACGTATTAGAATCACTACTGCATCAGCTATTATTGCACTGCCCCACACTTAGAGGAAACCACAATTGCACCATATGATGCCGGTTAGAATATTTTTAGCAGATGATCACCCCATAGTAATAGATGGCTTAAGACTGCGACTGGGAGAGGTTCCAGGACTAGAGATCGTGTTTGCGGGAACGAGTGGTCTTGCATTGATGGAAACGTTGCAACATACGCAACCGGATCTTGTATTGATGGATATTCAATTGCAAGATGTATCGGGCGTAGAGTTATGCCGAAACATCGTAAAACAATTTCCGCAGGTAAAAGTAATGGTGCTGACAAGTCTCGATGATGCACATTATGTGCGGCAACTGATCCGGAACGGTGCATCAGGTTACCTGCTTAAAAACACAGATCATAAAACCATCCTCGAAGCGATTTATAAAGTAATGGACGGTAAGCAATTTCTCGATGAACAGATTCAGCAGAAATTATTACATGAAGCAATTACAGGGCAACGTACCAGTCGTTATGAAATACCGCTGACGAACCGGGAGAAGGATGTTTTAAGGCTGATAGCGGCCGAATATAATAATCACGAAATAGCGGAGGAATTGTACATCAGTTTGCGAACCGTGGAGGCGCACCGTTTTAATATTGTACAGAAACTGGGGGTGAAGAATACAGCGGGGTTGGTAAAGGAGGCTTTAAAGCGCGGACTCATCAAGTAAAAGAAAGAAGGCCGGTCTATATAGACCAGCCTTCAAAAAGGTATGATAAAGTTAAACCTTAATCAATGCGCCTTACGTTAACAGCGTTCTCGCCTTTCCTACCTTCCTGCACTTCGAACTCTACGCGGTCGTCTTGCTGGATTTCGTGAACGAGGCCTGTTACATGTACAAAAGTTTCTTTGTTAGAATCTTCATGTTTGATGAAGCCAAAGCCTTTTGTCTCGTTGAAGAACTTTACAGTTCCGATGATTTTTGTGTTCATTTCTAAAATTTATAAAATTATGCTTGCGAATGTAGGCTTTATCTGTGGTCGAACCAAATTATAATGCAATAAATACCGGAATTTCGGTCAGGATTAACGATAATTTACCATTCGTTACCGCAAGATGCTCCTCCCGCGCCCGGTCTTCCCCCTCAGCCAACCGGTACATTGTCACCGTTTTAACACTTTCGGGAACTTCCAGCACGAAGCGGGTTTCCTTACCTGATTCGGTGGGTGAATACAGCACATAAGTCTGTTGCTCGCCTTTGGTGTACAGGTCCGCAACGGGATTGGCACTTACGGATTTTGTATATACATAATCGCCGATCAGGTGGTTGGCCTGCATCAGGAAGTCCAGTGCAGGGCGCCGTTTCCGGGCCGCTTCGTCGGCCAGTCCCGTGGTGCAGAACTGGCAATCCTGTCCCGGGTTGTCATCAAATAGCTGGTAGTAGAAGATGCGGTCAATACCTTTACGCGCATACAGCAACGCCGTGCGCAATATCCAGTCGGCCTGGGTTTGCAGGATGCTGCGCGAACCTACCGCAGGAACATGGTGCGGGGACGACTGATGCAGGTCGTACCCGGTTTCGGTGACCCATATTTCCCGGTTGCCTCCATAACGCCATGACAGGTCAATGAACTTGTCGGCAATGTTACCCAGCCGGGCAGTTTCCGGCGCCATCCCGCGGGTGGATTCGCCATATTGCACCGAGCCAGCGTCATTGGCATATTGGTGATAGTTGATGATATCAAAGCAAAGCTGTCCGCCGCGGAACTCCTTACACCAGTCGATAATAGCGCGGATGTAATCGGGTTCCGCTGCGGCGATACCACCGATGGCCACCGGATAGTGGAATCCGCTGCTTTAACGCCGACACCGGGTCCAAGCCGTCCCTGATCGCCATCGTAAAAGGCCGAGAGATTAGCGGCATATTCCCGCCCCGTCTGGTAAGCCTTGCGGCCCGCCCACCACTTGTCGCGCTCGTTGTCGCATTCGATATAGCGGATCAAGCCTAAGCCAATTTTACGCTCATTGGCCCGGGTGCCGGGCCCGAACTGCGGCGCAAAGTCAACTTTTACCAATGCAGGATTTACGTTTTTGTTGCTGCCATAACGAGCGGCATATTGAAACACCGCGCGCCCTTGTTCTATATATGTTGCCGGTTTGGTCAGGTCCGCACCGAAACGTGCGGGCACATTGCCGTAATCGCGGTCCTTTTCAGGATAGGTATTGATGATGAAGTTGGGGATCGTTTTAAAACAGGCCAGTACTTCGATGTGGTGGCGTTGCAGGGTTTCATACATGCGGTCGTAATCCCATGCGCCCGAGCGGGTGGGACTGAATGTATACTTCCCCGGCGTATGCTCCAGTTTTTCCCAGTCCATGTAATGGCGGAAAGCCGTAAAAGGCTTTAACAGGGAAAATTTCGCCTCGTCAATCTCACCAAACGTACTTTCATTCGCGGGATCTTTCAGAATGTTCCATTCAAAGCCATTTACGCCCGTGTAGTTCCTGAAGGGTCGCCTGGGGCGTTCGGGCGATTTTTGCTCCCTGTAGGGCTTAAAATCGCCCAGTAATTGCATCTCATTCGGGAATAATATCCCTTTTTCGATCACGAGGTACCGGGCTTTTAACGGTGTTTTCAGGTTGATGGTCGTCCATTCGTTATAGGCATCGCCGGTAAACGTGGCGATCAGTGTTTTCTTCCAGTTGCCGGGCGAAATCACGTATACCTTAAAGGGCTTGCCTTCTGCGGTGCCCATGCCGTCGTAAAACCTTATTTGCGCAATGCTGACGTCCATCTCCGCAGGAAACTCGTACCGTATTTCAGCGGGGTAGGCCAGCAGGTGGTATTGCGGCTCCGGTTGCGTCCGGATGTCGCCGTCGATCAGGGCGTCCGTGCTTTTGGTGGAGCTCACCACCTGGTAAAAGCGGTCGGGAGAAAGCGGTATTTCCCGGAGCTGCGCACCGGCGCTAAGGCCCGATAGCAGGAACAGCAGGGGCAAAACATGTTTCATCATCTCCCTAAAGGTACTGCTTGAAAATTTCAATTTAAATTGTAAATTGCCGAAGCCTATCACACCGTTTAAGCAATGAATTGTTATCGTATTTAACCAGCCGGCCAACCACCGGCATGTATTCATTTGCTTAAACCATCTTCCCAATGCCGCAGCTTTTTCCTGTGGAAGTAGTGCAGAATTCCGTGCATACCTGGCTTCCAAAAGTGCAGGTACGAACGCAGGTCATTTATGTTACTGTATTGCTCGCCATACTGCTCACCATTCTGGCCCTTCCTTTTATTAAAGTTGATGTTTCTGTAAAAGCGCCTGGACTCGTGCGTCCTGTTACAGAAAAGAACGAATTGCGCGCCATGGTGGCGGGCACTATTGAAGAAGTGCTGGTGCGCGACGGCGAGGCCGTAAAAAAGGACAGGTGCTCATGCGCCTTCAGGAAGACGTTAGTAAAGGACGTTTAATACAGGCAAGTTATGAACTCAGTCAGCGCGAGGCATATATTCATGACCTCACCATCCTGGCCGCCGGCGGTGGCGCCGGACTGCAATCGGCGCTATACCGGCAGCAGTACCAGAAGTTCCAGGCAACGCTGGCAGAGCAGGCGGCCACGTTAAAAAAACTGCGGAACGACCTCGATATTTACAACACGCTGTATGCCGATAAGGTAGTGGCGCAAAAGAACTGCACGATAAAAAGTTTGAGTACGAAAGGGTACAGGCCGTCTATAATTCCACGGTTCAGCAACAACGCAGCGCCTGGCAGGAAGAACTCGGGCAGTTCCGCATGGAGAGCGGACGCCTGCAGGCCGATACGAAAGCGTTGGAAAAAGAACAGGAGTGGAATTTGATCAAAGCCCCGGTGAGCGGCACCCTACAGCAGTTCAGCGGCCGCTATGCCGGCGGCACCGTACAAAATGGTGAGGTGCTTGGCGTTATTTCCCTGACTCCAATTTAGTGGCTGAATGTTATGTATCCCCGCGCGATATCGCCTACCTGAAAGCCGGTATGCCCGCGCGTTTCCAGGTAGAGGCGTTTAATTATAATGAATGGGGACTTGTGCAGGGGAAGGTCTTGTCGGTAGACAATGACTTCACCATGATGGACAATCAGCCCGTATTTAAAGTACGTTGTGCTTTTGCCAGTCCCGCTGTGGAAACAGCACATGGCGTAAAAGGCCAGCTCAAAAAGGGCATGACATTGCAGGCCCGTTTCATACTCACCAAACGCAGTCTTTTTCAGCTGTTATATGACAAAGCCGACGACTGGATTAACCCCAACAACCGAAAAGGATAACGCATGGACCGTCAACCCATCAGAAAAGTAAAGAAAAGTGCGCTCGTAAAGCAGCGCGACATCAGCGACTGTGCAGCAGCCTGCCTGGCTTCGGTGGCTTCCTATTATAACCTGGAGATGCCTGTTGCGCGTATTCGTCAGTATGCCTATACCGATGGTAAGGGCACCAACGTAATGGGCATGATTGAAGCTGCCGGTAAGCTTGGTTTCCAGGCGAAAGGCGTTAAAGGTCCCTGGGAGGCGCTGGCCAATATTCCTAAACCTGCTATCGCGCACCTGGTGCTGAAAGGAGTACTGCATCACTACGTGGTCATTTACCGGGTAACGAAAGAATACGTGCTGGTAATGGACCCATCGGACGGTGAATTGCACAAAGTAAAGCAGGAAGATTTTAAGCAGATGTGGACCGGCGTACTGGTATTGCTGCTGCCCGGCGAAACTTTCAAGCCCGGTAATGAAAAGGCTTCCAACCTGCAACGCTTCTGGTACCTGCTGAAGCCGCACCGCGCGGTAACGGCGCAAACCGTGTTCGGCGCCATGTTGTATACCATACTCGGATTATCGACCTCTATTTATGTACAGAAAATAGTCGATAATGTACTGGTAGAAGAGAACCGCAACCTGCTGAACCTGTTAGGTGTGGTTATGTTAGGCATCCTTGCATTACAATTATATATCGGCAGCCTCAAAAGTGTGTTTGCGCTTAAAACCGGCCAGCAGATTGATGCGCAACTGATTCTTGGGTACTACAAACATCTCCTCAAACTGCCACAACAATTCTTTGACACCATGCGCGTGGGTGAAATTACCTCGCGTATCAATGATGCGGCAAGATTCGTGTATTCGTGAACGATGTAGCGGTAAGCCTTGTCGTCAATATATTTATAGTGTTCTTTTCCTTCTGCCTGATGTTTACGTATTACTGGAAACTTGCGTTGATCATGCTCGGCATCGTGCCTGTATATTACGTGGTGTATCGCATCAGCAACCAGGTGAACAAAAAGATGCAGCGGAAACTCATGGAAGATAGTGCGGAACTGGGCGGACAACTGGTAGAATCGCTGAATTCTGCCGGTACCATCAAACGTTTCGGGTTGGAGGAATATGCGAACGTGAAAACGGAATCTAAATTTATACAACTGCTGAAAACTATTTATTACGCTACGCTGAATAACCTGTACATCGGCAATGCTGCCAGCTTTGCGACCAGTGTATTCGTAGTGGTGTTATTATGGGCGGGATCAATATTTGTCATTGAGCGGCAGTTAAGTCCGGGGAGTTGTTGTCATTTTATGCGATCCTGGGTTACTTTACGGGGCCTGCCATGAGCCTGATCAGCGCTAACAAAAGCATGCAGGACGCGTTGATCGCGGCAGACCGGTTGTTCGAGATCATGGACCTGGAGCAGGAGGATACGGCGAACAAAGTGGTACTGACGCCGGAGATGGTGGGTAATATCATGTTTCACAATGTGTCGTTCCGGTACGGGAGTCGTACTGAAGTGTTTAAAAATTTTAATCTTCATATGGAAAAAGGGAAGATCACAGCGGTAGTAGGAGAGAGCGGCTCCGGGAAATCGACGCTGATGGCCTTATTGCAGAACATTTATCCGCTACGCGATGGGCACATTTCCATTGGTAATCTCGATATCAAGTATATAGAAAATGAAAGTTTGCGCAGGAGAGTAAGCGTCGTGCCGCAGCAGATCGACCTTTTTGCAGGTACCATTCTCGAAAATATTGCCGTGGGCGAATATGAGCCGGATATGCAACGCGCTTTACTCGTGTCGCAGCACCTTGGCTTACTGGAGTTCATCGAAAAACTGCCCGACGGATTTAATACCCGGCTTGGCGAACATGGCGCCAATCTGTCCGGTGGCCAACGTCAGCGCCTTGCTATTGCCCGGGCGATTTACCGCAATCCCGATATCCTCATCCTCGACGAAGCTACATCGTCGCTCGATCCTGTAAGCGACCAATATGTGCAGCGCACAATGCAGGCGCTCCGCGACGGCGGTAAAACGATCATCGTGATCGCACACCGGTTAAGCACAGTGATGAATGCCGATAAAATTGTGGTGTTGCAGGAAGGAATGATGGCGGAAGAAGGTACACATAGCCAGCTGATGGCGCGGAAGGCTATTTACTCGCGGCTGTGGGAGCACCACCAGGGGCGTATTAGGATAAATAAGCCAGTCTTGTTTATATAGCACGAAAAACCCCGGACTGGTTTACCGTCCGGGGTTCGTGTATAGGATCTGATGTGTTACTTAAACTTAGCGATGATGGCCTCGCCTTCCTGTAATTGCAACATTCCGGCATCCACGCCAAAGGCGTTCACTTTGGCGAGCGCGGACAGGTATTCCGTTTCTACATTATCACCCATACAGGCCATCTTGGTAGCGGCTAACGGCGAAAACTTGAGCGTCGCGCCATTGACCGTAAAAGTTCCCATCATACGGTTGCAACCTGCATAACCGGATACCCGGCCGCCTTCTTTTTCAAACTTGATCGTGGGTATTCTTTCAGCGGTGGCGTTCACCGGCTTGCCATTCAGTTCGGTCAGTTTCCATTCCTTACCATACAGTTCGGCCTCGGCCGCTGCTCCGTTTTTGGAAGAAGCACAACTGCTGAAAGCCAGCGCTGCGAGCGCAACAAGCATCGTTCTCATATGTTTTACAGTTTTGGTTTAGTAGATGTTCCTGTAGTACGACTGCAATTCCCTTGCCAGCTGGTCGTAAATAGGTCGCGTCATCTCTGTAAACAGCATCTGTGGCGGCGGTGGCAGGATGTCCCGGCCGGTCATTGCCTTTTTATCTTCGTCGCTCAGCGCCCTTTCGTCGCCTTTAAACGTTCCGAACTGGTTCAGCCATACATACTGGCCGGGCACGCGGTTGCTGCGTAACAGGCGGCCGTTGTCCACTTCAGTAATCCGGTAGTCCATCATACCGGTGGAGGTAACGGTTTTCTTCGTAATAAACACCGTTGCTTTAACGATGCCCCACACGTCTTTGTTAATTATTTTACCGGTGGTGTCGCGTTCTTTGGTCTGTCCCACAACTACCTCTTTGGACACCTCGCGTTGCAGGCGGTCAACGTATACCTGTCCCACCGCGAAATCGTAGAACATCAGTTCCGTGTAGTGGTCTGGACGGAGGTTCTCTTTTCTGGCGGTCGCTTCATCTATAAACAAAACAAATCGATCAAGGTTGCGTCGTTGCAGGTCGCTGAGCAAAACATTGCGGAATTGGTCGGCGGTAAACTGGAACGAGGGATTGCGCATCTGCAGCTGGCTGATGGCCACGTAGATCGTTCCGGCGGCGAAGGCTTCATCGCGGAGCTTTTGTGCATCGCGGAAGCCGGGTACCAGCGCCAGCGTAGCATCGAACTCGGCGAATGCCTGCCTGGCGGCGGGTTTTGTGCCCTGCGACAAAAGCTGTACGCCACGATTATATCTTTCTTCGGCCGCATTTTCCTGTGCACCGGTAATGGCAGCCGAATAATCTTTTGGTTTTACCACCTGCATGGCGGCGGGGGAGGACTGTATAATATAATACAGGTTTTGCATAGCGCGGTATTCGTTGCGGATACGTTCCCATTTGAGCGCATCGCTGGATACCATGTAGCCTTTTACCCGGCCTTCCCTTACGTCCTGTGCGTGTTGGTAAGCCTGGGGCAACATCTGTAGGGAAGTGGCGTCGTTAGGACGTTTTTGCAGCTTCTTTACGAACAGTCGCACGGCTTCGTCATATTGGCCACGATTGAACATTTTTTCGCCTGATTTGCACGCGCAGCAAAAAAGGAGGAACAGGACGCACAAATAGTGAATGGCGTTACGTTTCATAGGTTGTAGGTTTGTAAGTTCTTTAGCCTTGGGGACGATGAACAGCATATTACCCTTGGTTTAGCATCTATCTTCGAAGCCCGGCATTTACGGGGCGGTTATAAATCTTTGTAATTGCGGCGCAGTTCGCGGTCCGCTTCGCGTTGTTTGATAGAGTCGCGCTTGTCGTGCAGCTTTTTACCTTTACCTAAACCAATTTCCATTTTGGCATAGCCCTTATCGGTCATAAAGATGCGGAGGGGAATGATCGAATAGCCTCTTTCCTTGATCTTGTTTTCCAGTTTTCGCAGCTCTCTTTTGGTGAGCAGCAGTTTGCGCTCGCGTAAGGGATCATGGTTGGCATGGGTGCCGAATGCGTATTCGGCAATGTGCAGGCTCTTCACGTACAACTCGCCCTTGGAAAAGTAGCAGAAGCTGTCGTTAAAACTGACCCTGTTGCCCCTGATCGATTTAATCTCCGTTCCGGTCAATACCATCCCGGCGATAAATTTATCTTCTATCGCGAATTCAAAAAATGCCGATCTGTTCCTTAATTCTGCCATTTTGAAAGAAAAAGAAAAGGCCCATGTGTAATACATGGACCTTTTCATCAGTTTTTTATTTTGAGAAGAGCTCCAGCAGGGTAGCTAAACGCTGCTTCAGTTCTTTCCTGTCTGTAATAAAGTCCAAAAAGCCATGGTCAAGCAGGAACTCCGCGCTCTGGAAGCCTGCCGGCAGGTCTTTTTAATGGTTTCCTTAATTACCCTCGGACCCGCAAACCCGATCAGCGCGCCGGGTTCGGCCGTGTTGATGTCGCCCAGCATGGCGTACGACGCGGTAACGCCGCCGGTAGTGGGATCGGTCATCAGGGAAATGTAAGGAAGTTTGGCATCTGCCAGCTGTGTGAGTTTAGCCGAGGTTTTCGCCATTTGCATCAGCGAGAACGCGCTTTCCATCATACGTGCGCCGCCTGACTTTGAAATGATGAGCAGGCCCATTTTGTTGGCAATGGCATAGTCGATGGAACGGGCGATTTTTTCACCTACCACGGAGCCCATGGAACCACCGATAAACTGGAAGTCCATACAGGAAACCACCAGTCCGTAACCATTTACCTTACCGGCGCCCACACGCATAGCGTCTGACAAACCGGTTTTTTTCTGCGCTTCCCGGAGGCGGGCGTCATATGGTTTTAGGTCGGTGAACCCCATCATATCTCTTGGATAGATATTGGTGAACAGCTCCTCGAACTCATTGTTATCAAAAATGATCTCGAAATATTCCTTTGAATTGATACGGTTGTGAAAGTTACACTTGTCACATACGTACAGGTTTTCCTTCAGGTCCTTTACAGTAACGGTTTTTTTACAGTTCGGGCATTTGTGCCAAAGTCCGTCCGGTGCTTCTTTCTTCTCGCTCGTTGACGTCGAAATGCCCTGTTTGATCCGCTTAAACCAGCTCATACTTGAGTTTGTGTGCTATTAGGTTAAAGAATAGTGGTGCAAGATACAATTAAATTCATTTCCCGTACTTCTAACTTACAGAAATAAAATCCAAACATTTACTTAAAAGGCAATTATATATGTATGGTTTCAACTATTTCAGATGGTAAGGGTCATCAAAAAGCCCCATGCAAGCGGGTTGCATGGGGCCGGTAGAGATATTTTGATTACGCGTTGCGGTTGATGCAGTTCAGGTCTTTGAACGCTTCTTCCAGGCGGGCAACAAAGGTTTCTTCCCCTTTACGCAGCCAAACGCGCGGATCATAGTACTTTTTGTTAGGCTTGTCGGCGCCTTCCGGGTTGCCGAGCTGGGCCTGCAGGTATGCTTCTTTGGCTTTGTAGTAACCCAGTACGCCTTCCCAGAATGCCCATTGCATATCGGTATCGAGGTTCATCTTGATTACGCCGTAACCCAGGCTTTCTGTGATCTGGTGTTTGGCAGAGCCGGAACCACCGTGGAACACATAATAAACCGGTTTATCAGAAGCCGTTTTGAATTTCTCTTTTACGTAGTCCTGGCTGTTTTTCAGGATTTCGGGACGCAGCTCCACGTTGCCGGGGCTGTATACACCATGCACGTTACCGAAAGCCGCCGCCACAGTAAAGCGGGAGCCCACCTGGCTCAGTGTTTCGTATGCATAAGCTACGTCTTCGGGCTGTGTATACAGCAGGGAGTTCTCCACGCCGGAGTTGTCCACACCGTCTTCCTCACCGCCGGTAACGCCCAGCTCAATTTCTATGCTCATTCCCAGCTTGTTCATTCTTTCGAAGTAAGCTTTGGAAATTTCGATATTCTCGTGGATAGGCTCTTCAGACAGGTCCAGCATGTGCGAGCTGTAAAGCGGCTGGCCGGTCTGTTTTTTGAAAGCTTCGCCCGCGTCCAGCAGACCGTCGATCCATGGCAGCCATTTTTTTGCCGCGTGGTCGGTGTGCAGTACTACAGGAACGCCATAATATTTAGCCACCTCGTGTACGTGCTTAGCGCCCGAAACGCCGCCGGCAATGTTAGCCTGCAGTTTGTCGTTCGGCATGCCTTTACCGGCAAAGAACTGTGCACCACCGTTAGAAAACTGGATAATCACCGGAGAATTCACTTTTGCAGCGGTTTCCAATACTGCGTTCACAGAGTTGGTACCCACTACGTTCACTGCGGGCATGGCAAATCCCTTGTCTTTTGCATCATTGTAAAGCGCTTCGAGCTCATCGCCGAATAATACGCCGGAAGTGTATTTTCCCATAATAATCCGATTAGGTTAAAAATCTGGATGGCAAATATAAGCATCCGGATGAAGATTTCTAGTATATAAAATTTTCGGCTGAAATATGCTTACAGCGGCTCCTGTTATATTTATGTTCCTTTATCGCTGCTTAAGACATGAAAACGGTTTTATTGATACTGGCCGCCGGACTGGCCGTACTCCTGTATTTCAATGGCAAACCCTGGTGGAAGCGCATGTTCCCGCCTGCTCCTGACTATGGTCTCGAATTCAATAAGCAACGTGGCAAACGCCGCATTATGCTCTTGCCCGTGAGCTGGAAAACCACCGACAGTACCGCTACAGGCCAAACCTGGATGACGCCCGACACGACTTTTTCGATCGATACCGGGTACCGTAAATTGAAAAGCATCCGTGTGCAGGCCGGTAATATCGTATATGAAGAAGATTGGGTAGAACATTATTTGAAAGACTCCAGCTTTAACGAATACCTGGTGTTTTCGTACGACTACGACAGCCTGCTGCCACACCGTGTCATGTACAGCCGCTCGGGCGATTCCGCCGTGCAGCTAAGCAAGTCTGATGGTGATAGCCTCCTGAGAATCTGGCATGTAGAGCGTTACCCGAGATAGATTTAACCTCAGTATTTTTTCGTGCTGCGGTTAAATACGGCTATCTTTAGCCAATGTTAATACTTGCACCTACCATAAGAATACCTCACCCGGACGATATGCCGCACCGTGCAGACAGTCAGGAGCTGATGGAGCGAAGGGCTCATGCAAAGATTGAAGAGGGATTTCTGATCAGAACGAATGCCACGCCATTGCTGCCCTTTCGGTTCGAAGCCTGCATTAACATCAACAATGACCGCCTCTGGCAGCTGTTTATTTCTTTAACAGAATTTCTGCCAGACAGTGTCAGTTGTCATTATGGAACAGAAGAAGCCGTGCACACGCTGCCCATGGGAAAAATGGAGGCACTGGCCGGACTCTATCCACATAAAAATGAACTCACCGAAGATGCCGCCCTGAGCTTTGGGTTGGTGCATAATCATAAGAAATCCATGTTCGAATTAACGGTAACGCACACCAAGTACATCCGGTTTTATGGCCGGGAGGAAAAAGCGTTCGTCGATAAGATGAACGTGTTCCGCCTCCCGGAACGCAAACGCCTTGAGTTTGTGGATGAATACCCGTACCAGGTGGTTGCCGGCAAAAGGACCCCGGAAAAGTAGTGAAGGCACTGAACAAGACCTTCGGGATGTAACTGTCCGCATACGGACGTTCGCCTTTACGATAATGGACAAATAACTCGATATGTTGAATTGGTTTTCAGGCAGATAGCTTGCGGTATAGTATTCGCGGCTGCCCTGCAAAACCCAGCAGCATGTTCCGTAACTATCTAAAAGCCGCCTGGCGCTCCGTCGTAAAGCAAAAATCGAATACGGCGATTAATATCGCGGGATTGAGCCTCGGCATTGCCGCGTGCCTCGCCATTTTCCTCGTGGTGAAAAACGAAATGACCTACGATGCATGGCATACAAAGTCTGACCGCACTTACCGCATCACCCTCAACGAACTGGATTTTAATCCCAGTGTATCCACCGTAGTGTTGCCCGCGCTGATGAAGGATTTCCCGGAAATCGAAAAAGGCACGATGGTGATTTATTTAGCGAACGTTACGCTGGGCGTGAACGAGCACCCATACGCGGAGAAACTGATGCTGGCGGTAGATTCTAATTTTACCGAGGTGTTTGATTACGAATGGTTGCGCGGCGATAAACGCACTGCGCTGAAAGACCCCGGGACGATCGTGTTAACTGCTTCCATGGCGCGGAAGTACTTCGGCGACGCAGACCCTATAGGTAAAGCCATAGTAATGGATGGCCATGAAGGCATTAAAATCACCGGGGTAGTAGCCGATCCGCCGGCCAATACACACATGCCTTTCCGGTTTTTATTGTCGATGGCGAGCCTCTCGAAAGAGTTTAGAAACGATCAGTTTTTCAGTATCCGGGGTGCGCGTTCATATTTTGTAACGCCTGCCGGCTATGATATTGCCAGGATGCAAAGCCGCATGAAAGGCTTTATAACGGAACATTGGGGGCAGACATTGCCGCCCGCACCAACCTGCCTTTACAACCGTTACGCGCTATTCATTTCGATCAACGTTATTTGTTCGATCATTTCAGTCCGACTGTTTCGCGCACTACTTACCTGGCGCTCGGTGGCGTAGCGATTTTCGTTTTGCTGACCGCCTGCATCAACTTTATCAATCTGGCAACGGCACGGGCTTTAAAGCGCGCTCGTGAGGTGGGCGTGCGTAAAACGCTGGGCTCCAGTCGCTGGCAACTGATATTACAATTCCTAATGGAGACCGGCATCGTGACGGTGATAGCGGTCGTACTGGCTATCGGCCTTACGGCCGCATTCCTCCCCGCCGCCACCGCCTGGCTCGATGTGCGCCTCGCGGACAATGTATTGTTCCGCAGCGACGTCATCGGATTACTGGCACTGTTAACGGTAGTGGTGGTACTGTTAGCAGGTATTTATCCGGCATTCGTGCAATCGAATTTCCAGGCTGCTACCAGTTTAAAAGGCGCTGTGCGTACAGGCGGACTGTCGCTGCGAAAGAGCCTGGTGGTTACGCAGTTTGTTATTTCGCAGGTAATGATCGCCGGTACATTGGTCGTTACGCACCAGATGGATTTCTTTCGCAATGGTAATTTGGGGTTTGATAAAGAAGCCGTGATTTCATTGCCAGTACCGGATGCCGGGAAGCGCGACGTGTTCGCGGCGCAGCTGGCAGCCATGCCGGGCATTAAAGATTACAGCTTCGCTGTAGCAGCGCCGGTGTACGGTGGTCCCGCCACCTCTTTCCAGAATAAATTCATGTCTGCGCATGACGTGGTGGACATGAAAATGGTAGACGAGCGTTATTTCAACATGTTTCAGCTAAAAATGTTAGCCGGCGAACCGGTGCGCCAAACGCCGCGGACAGATACCACGCGCCCGGTGGTCATCAATGCCACCATGGCCCGGATACTCGGTCACAAAACGCCGGAGGCCGCCCTGGGGCAACAGTTCGAACTTGGTGGCATGAGCGTGATGATCAACGGTGTGGTAAAAGACTTTCAGCAGGGCAGCCGGCATAAGTTAATCCGTTCGGCCGTGTTGTTTTACAACCCGGATGCTTTCCGGTCGGTAAGCGTAAAGTTGTCCGGCAGAAATATGCAGCAGCAGATTGCCGGTATCGAAAAGGCCTGGACGACGTTATTCCCGCAAGCGGCGTTCACCTATGAATTCCTGGACGATCATATTGCCAGCCTGTACCGGCAGGAGCAAAAACATATACCGCTTTCCGCATCTTTTCCCTGCTGGCGATCTTTATTGGCTGCCTGGGTCTATATGGTCTGGTGACTTTCTCCGCAGCGCAGCGCACGAAGGAAATTGGGGTGCGCAAGGTGTTGGGCGCGTCTGTGACGAGTATATTAGGGCTGCTTGGGAAGGAATTTATCTGGCTGATCGTGATTGCTTTTTGCATTGCTGCGCCACTGGCGTTTTGGCTGATGAACCGATGGCTGGGAAGTTTTGCTTACCGGGTAAATATCAGCTCGGACGTATTCATTGCCACGCTGGTAGTAACATTTGTGATTGCCGGGCTGACTATTGCACACCAGGCGCTGAAAGCGGCATTAATGAATCCCGTAAAAAGTCTGAAAGCTGATTGATAAAAACAAAGCCGGCCGTAACCCGCGGCCGGCTCAGGGATAAATACTAATAAGCAGATTTCCGGAATACGCTATTTCACGGTCAGGGTAGTACCGTTGATTTCGATCGTGTACTTAGACAGGGCAGCCGTCGCCGGACCTGTTACTACCGCGCCGGTGTTGCTGTAGCGGCTGCCATGGCCACATGGTGCATTACATTCAATTTGGGAAGAAGCATTGTTATAGGTCGATAAGGTGCAGCCCTGGTGCGTGCAGGTACTGGTCAGCGCCGAAAATGAAGCCGGTGTATTGCCCGCAGCCAAGCGGATCAAAATTACGCCGCCACTGATCATAAAATCGCCTGGATTTGCCAGGGAGCTCGCCAGGTTAACGGTGAGCTTTGGGTTCGTTGTGCCGCCACCTCCGCCACCACCCGGATTGTTATCCGAATCACCACCCTTGCTGCACGCCGCCAATCCGCCGGCACATGCCAATGCGAACGTTAAACTGACTTCTGTCAGAAACTTCCTTCTTTCCATAATTTGCCTTGTTTTGAAATGGTTACGGCGGCTTTTACCGAAGGGTTGCCTGTAACGAAAGGAAGTAGTCCACCGACTGAAGCAGCCGGCTGCCGTACCAGGAAAACATTTCGCCATCAACGAGCTCAATCCTCGCCTGTGGCGCCTGTTCCTGGATTTCCGCGATATGTTGCGCTTTAAACGGATAGGGTTCGGAGGAAAGTAATATTAATTGGGCGTGCCGCAGCTCGTGCAGTTGCACTTCGGGGTAACGACGGCGATCTTTAAATATATTTTCGAAGCCGCAATACTGTAACATCTGGTCTATGAACGTGCCGTTTGCCGCTACCATCCAGGGATTGCGCCAAATGAAATAAGCCGTTGGGACGGGGAGGAGTCGTGTGGGCAGGGAGGCGAAACGTTGTTGTATTTCCATGGCCAGTTCCTGGGCCGGTGTTGCGCGGCCGGTTATTTCTCCCACCTTTACTATCATCTCACACGCATTTTCCAGCGTGTGTATGTCGCTGACCCAAACGGGACAATGCTCCATCAGCACATCGATCTGCGACTTTTCGTTTTCCTCTTTATTAGCGATTATAAGGTCCGGCTGCAAGGCGATGATCTGGTCGACATGCAGCTGTTTGGTGCCGCCAATACGAGTTTTGCTGCGGAACCAATGGTCCGGGTGCACGCAGAATTTCGTGATGCCTGTTACTTCGTCTGCTAAGCCAAGATGGTAAAGCAGTTCCGTTTGCGAGGGCACTACCGAAACAATACGCCGGGGCGGAAAGGGTATGGCGACTTCCCGCCCCAGCTGGTCTGTAAATAATTTATTTTCCAAGTGCCTGGATGATGTCGTATTTGGTCACAATATGATGGTTGCCGCTTTCGTCTTTCGTAAGCACGGCGCCGTTTTCTTTATTGATATAGATGGTCAGCTTTTCGATCGGCGTTTCGAGGCCAACCACCGGGAACGCTGTTTGCATCACGGCTTTCACCGCTGCATCTTTCAGTTCCGGCTGGTCAATGAGGCGGGAGAACAAACCACTCTCGGAGATGGCGCCCACCACTTCGTTGTGCTGCAATACCGGAATGTGTTCAATATCGAATTTGCGCATTTTCCCGATCGCTTCGCTTACTTTTTCATCGGGGTTCAGTGATACGAGCGGCACATTACGGCGGCTATTCACCACGTCCTTCACGGTTTTTACGTCCGGGAATCCCCGCTCCATCATCCACTGGTCGTTATATACTTTGCCTACATAGCGGCTGCCATGGTCGTGGAAAATCACCACTACCACATCATCCGGTTTCAGCTCATCTTTCAACTGCAGCAATCCACTGACGGCTGATCCGGCGGAGTAGCCCACGAAAATGCCCTCTTCTTTGGTGATGCGCCTGGCCATTACTGCGCCATCTTTATCCGTCACCTTTTCGAACTTATCGATCACGCTCATGTCGTAGTTCTGCGGAACGAAGTCCTCACCAATACCTTCGGTGATGTAAGGATACACCTCACTCATGTCTAATACGCCCGTTTCATGGTATTTCTTTAACAAAGAACCATAACTGTCGATCGCCCACACCTGGATGGAGGGATTCTTTTCCTTTAAATATTTGCCGGCGCCAGTTACAGTGCCGCCTGTACCCGTAGCTACAACAAGATGCGTCACCTTGCCGTCGGTCTGCTCCCAGATCTCCGGCCCGGTTTGCTCATAGTGCGCATCGCGGTTGGCCAGGTTATCATACTGGTTCACATAAAAGAGTTCGGTACTTCTTTCGCCAGGCGTGCTGCTACAGAATAGTAGGAACGGGGATCTTCGGGTTCTACGTTCGTAGGGCACACGATCACTTCCGCGCCTACGGCTTTCAGGATGTCTACTTTCTCCTTGGATTGCTTATCCGTAGTGGTAAAAATGCAGCGATATCCTTTAATGATCGCCGCCAGCGCGAGTCCCATGCCTGTATTGCCGCTGGTGCCTTCAATCAGCGTGCCGCCGGGTTTCAGGAGCCCCTGCTTTTCCGCTTCCTCCACCATACGTACCGCCATGCGGTCTTTGATAGAGTTGCCTGGATTAAAAACTCCACCTTGGCCAGCACGGTGCAAGGGAGGGTTTTCGTTACACTATTCAATTTTACCAGTGGGGTGTGTCCGATTGTTTCGAGTATGTTTTCACAGTATTTCATAACCTTTTCGCTTATCCAACGAATTTACGGGAAAGTTCTTTTATAGATTATATTTGCCCCGAATGAACATGCAGCGAATTTTTATAACAGGCATTGGCACCGGTATCGGTAAAACCGTGGTGGCCGCCTGCGTAACAGAAGCGCTGGACGCCGCCTACTGGAAACCGGTACAGTCCGGCCTGGAGGAAACAACCGACACGCAAACTGTGGCATCGCTGATTTCGCGTCCGGGCGCCTGCCTTAGCGAAGCCTACCGCCTACAGCTGCCCGCCTCTCCGCACCTGGCCGCCAAAGCGGAGTCAGTTGCTATTTCGGAGGATGTGTTACTGGGGCATGCGGCTTTGTCGCAAACAGGGCCGCTCGTAATCGAAGGCGCGGGCGGATTGATGGTACCGCTGAACGACCAGCTGTTTACGATCGACTTTATCCAAAAGCTGAATGCCTCCGTGATCATCGTATCGCAGAACTATCTCGGCAGCATCAATCACAGCTTACTGACCGCCATGGCGCTGCAGCAGGCCAGGATACCCGTGCTGGGTTGGATCTTTAACGGCGATGCGCATACGAACGAAGATGATATCATCCGCTGGAGCCGTATTCCGCGGCTAGGCCGTATTCCACAGGCGGGTAACATAAACAAGGAATTTGTGAAGGAACAGGCCGCATTGTTACGTGCCGCCCTTCCACATAAAAAGGAAGAAACCGCATGAGCCCATTAAAGAAAGACATCCGCAGGGAGTACCTGCAGCAGCGTATTGCCATGTCGCTCGAAAAGGCTACCATGCTCAACGCCCGGCTGCTGGAACAGTGTAAACAACTGGACTATACCAACGTACAATACATTCATATTTTTCTGCCCATTTCCGGTAAACTCGAAGCCGATACTTACGGCATCGTGCAGTGGTTAAGGGAAACGCTGCCGCAGCTGCACCTCGTAATTTCCCGTTCGGATCTGAGCAGCGGGGAAATGCTGCACTATCTCTGGGAAGAAAGTACCGAGATCGCGTCCAATCATTTTGGGATACCGGAGCCGGTAAACGGACGGCTGATTACCCCCGACCAGTTAGACCTTATCTTTGTACCGTTGCTGGCGTTTGATGAACGTGGTCACCGCGTGGGATACGGCAAGGGCATGTACGACCTTTTTCTCAGTCAATGCAGGCCCTCGGCGCAAAAGGTGGGACTCAGTTTCTTTGAGCCGGTGCCCGTTATAGAAGACACGTACGATGGCGACGTGGCGCTGGACATAGTGCTGACGCCGGACCATATTTATCACTTTACAACAAAATAACTGCACCTGTGTGGCGATATTTAAGCGTTTTATTGTATCCTTTTTCTCTCCTTTACGGCCTCATCATGTGGGTGCGCAACCGCCTGTACGACAAAGGCATGCTGACCGCCGTTGAGTTCGACGTACCGGTAATCGCTGTAGGTAATCTTTCCGTAGGTGGTACCGGTAAAACACCACATGTAGAATATCTCATCCGCCTGTTAAAAGATTATTTCCGCATTGCCACGCTTAGCCGGGGATATAACCGCAAAACAAAAGGTTTTTTCCTGGCGGATGGTCAGAGTACTGCCGAGCAGATTGGCGATGAGCCCATGCAGTTCCACCAGAAGTTTCCCGGCATCAGTGTATGTGTGGGAGAGGAGCGCATGCTGGCGATTCCGCAATTACTGATGGAGCGGCCGTACGTCCAGGCCATCTTATTGGACGATGCCTTTCAGCATCGTTCCGTGAAACCGGGTAAAAATATCATGATCACCGAGTACAGCCGGCCTTTTACCCACGATCACGTAGTGCCGTTCGGCCGTTTGCGCGAGGGCAGAAGCGGGTATCAGCGGGCAGATGTGATCATCGTTTCTAAATGCCCTGCTAATCTGGCAGTGGCCGAAAAGGAGCGTTTCCTGCGGGAGATCAATCCACAGGAACACCAGCGGGTTTTCTTTACCACGCTGCGTTACGGCGCATTATACAATATGCTCGATGGCGAACCGGTAAATATCCCGGCCGGCGAAAATGTGCTCGTCGCCTGCGGAATTGCCCGTCCCAAGCCTTTGGTACAACATTTGCGGGAACGTTTCAGCAAAGTGTACCTGCTTCCGTTCCCAGATCATTATTATTATTCGAGGAAAGATCTTGAAAAAATGAAACTGGAACTGGAAAGAACGGAAGGAAACCCGAAGATCATTATCACTACTGAAAAAGACGCAGTACGCCTCCACCTGCTGCGCGATTATATCAGGGAGTTGCAACTCCCTATCGCTGTACTTCCCGTAGAGATTTCCTTCCTGTTCGATGAAGCAGATTCATTTAATAATTATATTTTTGATTATGTAGCCGGCGGCGGCCCGGATGCTCCCCTGGTCCAGGAGTACCCTTAGCACCGCAGCGGGCAAGACTCCCAAACAACACGTTCGCCGCATTTGCAGCGGACAAAATGACTTAAAATGACTAAAAAAAAAAAAAAAAAGGCAGCAAAGGCCAGAAAAGTGAACAGCCGATACAGCAGCAAGGCCAAAAGCAAGGCAGCCAAAGGAAAACCTACAAAGGAACCATCGAAATCACCCGCTCCGGCATGGCTTTCGTGATCGTTGAAGGCCGGAGAAAGATATACTCGTTAAGCAAAAGAACCTGAACACCGCGCTGGATGGCGACGAAGTACTCGTAGCCGCAGTTAAGCAGGGTAAAGGCCATGGCGGCCGTACCGAAGGTGTTATCACGGAAATCCTTACACGTAAAAAGTCTGAATTTACCGGCACGCTCGATGTGAGCAAAGGCTTTGCCTTCCTCGTTCCCGACAAGGGCGCGATGGTGCCGGATATTTATATCCCGGCCAACTCGCTCGGCGAAGCCAAAAGCGGTGATAAGGCCGTAGTGCGCATCGTCGCCTGGGGCGAGAAAACACGCAAACCGGTAGGAGAAATCCTGGAAATACTGGATGCCAGTGACGCCAACGACCTCGCGATGAAGGAAATTCTCATCGATGCGGGCTTCCCGCTCAGCTTCCCGGCTGAAGTGCTGAAGGAACTGGCGGACATCAAAGAAGAAATGGAGCCGGAAGAAATGGCAAAACGTAAAGACTTCCGCGATATCCTCACCTTTACGATCGACCCGGTGGATGCGAAAGACTTCGATGATGCCATCTCTTTCCGTAAGTTGAAGAATGGCCGCTTTGAAGTGGGCGTGCATATTGCGGATGTGAGCCATTATGTGAAGACGGGCACGCAACTGGACCTGGAGGCCGAAAAACGGGCTACTTCCGTGTACCTGCCGGACAGGGTGCTCCCCATGTTGCCGGAAAAGATATCCAACGAACTGTGTTCGCTTCGGCCGTATGAAGATAAATTTACCTTTTCGGCTATTTTCCAGGTTGACGAAAAAGGAACCGTAAAGCAATACTGGCTGGGCCGTACGCTCATTCACTCCGATCACCGCTTCACTTATGAAGATGTGCAGGAGATCATTGAAAATCAAACCGGCGCCGGTAAATATGAAGCGGAAATTCTGACGCTGAACAAAATGGCGCAAAGCCTGCGTGCGAAAAGGTTCGCAAATGGCGCGATCAACTTCAGTTCACAGGAAGTACGCTTCAAACTGGATGAAAAAGGGCACCCGATTGGTATTGTGGTAAAGGAAAGCAAAGAAGCGCACCAGCTTATCGAAGAGTTCATGTTGCTGGCCAACCGTACGGTCGCCGAGCATGTGTCTAAAGTAACCGTGAACAAACAGCCCGTGCCTTTCCCGTACCGTGTGCACGATACACCGGACGAGGAAAAGCTGCAACTGTTTGCGATGTTTGCGTCCAAGTTCGGCCACAAGCTGAACCTGCATGAGCCGGAAAGTATTGCCGAATCTTTTAACAAGATGCTGCAGGCAGCGCACGGTCAACCCGAACAACACGTGCTGGAAACACTGGGCATCCGTACCATGGCGAAAGCGGCCTACACGACCGATAACATAGGCCACTACGGCCTGGGCTTCGAGTTCTATTGCCACTTCACCTCACCGATCCGCCGTTACCCCGATGTGCTGGTACATCGCATCCTCGCGGAAGTACTGGCCGACCAGGTAACGATCGACAAGGCACTCGAGAAACGTTGTAAACATAGTTCTGAAATGGAGCGTAAGGCCATGGAGGCAGAGCGCGCGTCCAATAAATACAAGCAGGTGGAATACATGCAGCAATTTATTGGCGAAGAGTTCGAAGGTGTGATCAGCGGTGTGGCGCATTTCGGGTTCTGGGTCGAAACTGTGGATACGAAGTGTGAAGGGCTCGTGAGCATTCATAATCTGTCCGAAGAGTTCCGTCATTCCGAAAGTGAGTACGCGCTCATCGGCATGCACACCGGCAAGCGTTACCGCATTGGCGATAAAGTGAAGATACAGGTAGTGGCTGCACATCTTGACAAACGCCAGCTGGACTATGACCTCGTGGAAGAAGGTGTAGCAAGGGGCAGCAGCAGCCTGAAACAGCGTTCCGAAGATAGCCGTAAAGGCCGGCCTGATAAGCGCGGTGGGCAACAGCGGCAACATGCAGGCGATAAGCGTGGCGGCGGCGGTCGTCGCCCGGAAAAACGGGTGGAAAAACAACCACAGGAGCGCAGGCCGAAGAAAGAAAAGCCAACTGAAGACTGGAGCAATTGGGAAGTACCTGAAAAGCCGGGTGCGCCTGAAGGCAAAGCAGTGGATACCTGGGGTGAGTGGGTGATTCCGAATGAGCAGGCGGCGCCGAAGAAACCGGCTAAAAAGAAAGCATCGAAAGAGCCGAAACCTAAACCTGGTCGCAGTAGTAAAGAAGCGGCAGAGAAAAGAGCAGCGACCCGGAAGAAGCAATCGGATAAATAATTGAAAACGATATTACGCAATTGCATAGTTTACGGACCTGTATACCACAGGTCCGTAACTTAATTTTAAAGACCACATGCATTCATTTAAAGAGTTAGCAGCGCAGTTTGAGCAACAGTTCGGCAAACGTCAGTTCCCGGAAACGCCATCTTCTTTATACGATCCGGCCCAGTATATCCTGAGTCTCGGCGGCAAACGCGTTCGCCCTGTTCTGGCATTGATGGGCAACGAACTGTTCGGGGAAATTCACCCGGATGCCTTCCTGGCAGGCAATGCCATCGAAGTATTCCACAACTTTACGCTGGTGCATGACGATATCATGGACAAGGCGCCGCTTCGCCGCGGCATGCCTACCGTGCATATCAAATATAACGAACCCACCGCTATCCTGGCCGGCGACGTGATGCTCATTCACGCCTACGATTATCTTAACAAGATTCAATCTAAACAGAAGCAGAAAATAATCGCCGTGTTCAACAAAGCCGCGACCGAAGTTTGTGAAGGCCAGCAGTTGGATATGGACATGGAAACTACTGCCCCCGACCAGGTAAATTATGCGCATTATGTAAACATGATTGCGCTCAAAACCTCCGTACTCCTGGCCGCCAGCCTGCAAATGGGCGCTATCATCGGCGGAGGTAGCGAAGGCAACCAGGGGCATATTTACGGTTTTGGGAAGAATGTGGGCATCGCTTTCCAGATACAGGACGACCTGCTCGACGCGTTCGGCAATCCGGATAAGGTGGGTAAACAACAGGGGGAGACATCCTTATCAATAAAAAAACATTTTTACTGCTTAAGGCCCTCGAACTATGTACACCGGCCCAACGCCAGCAGCTGGATAAACTGATGGACCTGAATGCGGATGACAATACCAAGGTGCCGCAGACGCTGGAACTGTTCCACGATTGTAAAGTGGACGAATGGGCTGAAAAGGAAAAACAACACTTCATGGAGGAGGCTTTCCGCCATCTTGAAGACATCGCCGTAATGAGCGGACGTAAAAACCGTTACAGGAGCTCGCAGAATTCCTGCTGACCCGCCAATACTAGTGTATTTACTTTATTATTATATTTGACGCCAGGCCCGAGTGCCCTATCAACAATATCAACATCATCAACCTGTAACTGAGTCCTAATGTCTAATTCGCTTTTCAGGAAAAAGTCGCTGACCAATATTTTACAAGATGCCAACGAAGGTGTGTCCGACAGCCACGGTTCACAAGGGCTGAGCAAGGTGCTCGGCGTGCGTGACCTTACGCTCATGGGTATCGCCGCCGTAATTGGCGCGGGTATCTTTTCTACGATTGGACAGGCTGCCTACGATGGCGGTCCCGGCGTAATATTCCTTTTCCTGATTACAGCGGTAACATGCGGCTTTACCGCGCTCTGTTATGCCGAATTCGCCTCCCGCGTGCCGGTGGCTGGCAGCGCTTATACTTATTCTTACGTAACGTTCGGTGAACTGACTGCCTGGATTATCGGCTGGGCACTGATTCTCGAATATTCGATCGGCAATATCGTAGTGGCCATTTCCTGGAGCAGTTATTTCAACAATGTATTGCAGGGCATGAATATTCACCTGCCCGCCTGGATGATCACCGATTTTAAAACGGCGCAACACGCGTACGATGCGGCAGTAGCGGCGGGACAAACTACCGAGGGCCTGGCCTGGACCACCGCCCCAATGTTGGGCAACTGGCATGTGGTGGTAAATGTGCCCGCATTCATTATCGTCATACTGATTACGATCCTGGCTTACATCGGTATTAAAGAAAGTAAACGCAGTGCCAACTTCATGGTTGGACTGAAAATAGTGATCCTCCTGGCCGTTATCGCGATCGGTGTTTTTATATCGATACCGGTAACTGGACGCCGTTCACCCCGAATGGCTTTTCCGGCATCATGAAGGGCGTGTCTGCTGTATTCTTTGCCTACATTGGTTTCGACGCTATTTCTACAACGGCCGAGGAATGTGGTAACCCACAACGCGATATGCCGCGCGGCATGATCTATTCCCTGGTTATCTGCACCATCATTTATATTATTGTTACGCTGGTGATCACCGGCATGGTGCATTACTCCGAGTTTGCGAACGTAAAAGATCCTTTGGCCTTCGTGTTCGATAAAATCAACATGAACAGGATTGGCTATATAATTTCCATCAGTGCCGTAATTGCCGCTACCAGTGTTATCCTGGTGTTCCAGATCGGGCAGCCGCGCATCTGGATGAGCATGAGCCGCGATGGCCTGTTGCCCAAACGTTTTGCTAAAGTGCATCCTAAATACCAAACACCATCGTTCAGCACCATCGTTACCGGCTTTATCGTGGCCGTGCCTTCGCTGTTCATCGAAAGCGGCATTGTAACCGATCTGACCAGTATCGGCACCCTGTTCGCCTTTGTATTGGTGTGCGGCGGTGTATTGCTTTTACCGAAACTCGAATCCAAAGAAGGGAAACGCTTTAATCTGCCTTATGTAAACGGTCGTTTTATTGTGCCGGTATTGCTGGCGGCTTTCACCTATTTCTTTCGGGATAAAATCGTCAACAACTTCGCTCACCTTACCCAGGATTCGCACCAGGAGATCCTTTTCATCATCTTCCCGGTCCTGGCGTATATCATTACCATTATGACCATTGTCCGCAACCTGTCCGTGATCCCGATCATGGGCATGCTTTGCTGCCTGTACCTTATGATAGAGATACCGGTAAAAAGCTGGTTCGTGTTTTTTGGATGGATGGGCTTCGGCCTGGTGATTTACTTCCTGTATGGCTTCAGAAACAGCCGTCTGGCGCGTCAGCAGGCACAGGCGTAATCCTGCAGCGGCGTTTATTGCGGATAATTTCGTAAATTAGGTTAAGCGCTCTTTGAACTTAAACTATATATTATGAACATGCTGCAACGAATTGACCGTTGGGGTCAGTCCCATCATCCACGTTGGATAGATGCTTTTCGCATGCTGCTGGGCCTGTTGCTCATCGCAAAAGGAATCCAGTTCATCGGTAATATAGATCAGCTGAACGCCACCATCCGGCAAAATCCGTTCTTCTCGGTAATGTCGATGTGGCTGGCGCATTACATCGTTTTTGCCCACCTTTGCGGCGGTATTCTCATTACGATGGGATTACTCACCCGCGTAGCTGTACTGGCTAACATCCCGGTATTGCTGGGCGCTCTTATCTTCATACAGTCCGCTACTCCATTATTTAATGTACACACCGACCTGTGGCTCACCCTGGTGGTGCTGGCCGCCCTTCTTTTCTTTATGGTAGAAGGCAGTGGCCCCATCTCCGTGGACCATTACATGGCCACCCATCCGGAAAAGAAGGCCGATACGGTTTGATGGAATGATGGCAGACTGCCGGTTAATTGTTAATTTGCGCGTCCGGATGCGAAGTGTCCTGACGCACAGGGCTATATTGCGCCGTACTTATTCAAATTGATAATTAACTTATGAAGTATTCTGTAGGCGATACCATCCTGATATTGCATTCCAAGGAGGAAGGAAAGGTTGTAGACATCATGAGCAATGATATGCTGATGGTGGAGGTGAAAGGCGTGACCTTCCCCGTATATTACGACCAGATCGACTTCCCTTATTTCCATCGCTTTACTGCACAAAAAGATATTTATGTGCCCAAACCGCTGCGCGGGGAGGAAATCAAAAAAGAGAAACCTTTTCCCGTTACCAGGGAAGAAACCGGCGTATTCCTGTCTATTTTACCCGTATGGATCACAGACGGCTACGATGAACGGGTTAGCATCCTTAAATACCACCTGCTCAACGAAACCGCACGTACTTACAACGTGCATTTCCAGATATTCCTGGGCAACCAGCTGCACCTGGAAATCAAAAACGAGGTGCATCCTTTCCAGCACTTTTACCTGGCAGACCTGCTGTTCGAACAACTGAACGATCAGCCGCGTTTCGAGTTTACCTTTTCCCTGAAACCTGCCGATCCCAAAATGGCCGCCAGCTTCAGTAAGGGCTGGAAGGTAAAGGCGAAACAGTTATTCCTGCAACTCAATGAGCTGAAGGTGAAAGAACAGGCTACCATCAGTTATCCCTTGTTCGAGCAATATCCGCTGCGTCAAGACAATGAGCCGATGGTAAGCGCTAAACACCGGCCACGGGAATTTCCGCCGTTAATTACCAGGCGGTAACCGGCAAAAAGGAGGAACCTAAGTACGAAGTAGACCTGCACATCGAAAAGCTCACCGCCGATTATAAAAGCATGAGCAACCTGGAAATACTGGCCATACAGCTGAATGAATTCCAGTACTGGCTTGATATTGCCATTGCCCATCACCAGCATTCCATGGTGGCGATCCATGGCGTTGGTAAAGGCAAGCTGCGCGAAGAGCTGCACGATATTCTTAAGGTAACGCCGGAGGTGAAGAGTTTCGTTAACCAGTACCACCCGCTGTATGGTTACGGCGCTACAGAGATTTATTTTAAATAGCTTATTTTTGCACCCTTAACTACAAACCGCGCTATCGTGTATCCCGCAAGGGTTGCAAGGAAAGTCCGGACAGCAAAGGGCAATGCACCACCTAACGGGTGGGGGCGCTGCAAGGCGTTCACAGATAGTGCCACAGAAAATGACCGCCTCGGAGCAATCGGAGGTAAGGGTGAAAAAGTGGGGTAAGAGCCCACGGCGGTGGCGGGCAACCGTCACCGGGGGTAAACCTTGCATGCTGAAATGCCATGTATACGGTCTATTAAGGGCGGCTCGTCCAATGACCGAGGGTAGGCAGATACAGGCGCCAGGTGACTGGCGTCGCAGATAAATGATAGCGGCTTTACGCAAGTGGAGTACAGAATCCGGCTTATAGGTTTGTAGTTTTATTTCATTAAAAGACCGTTCGCGGTCTTTTTTATTGGACATTAAAAAGCCGCGCTACTTCTACAGCAGCGCGGCTTTACTATAAATGCTAACTGATTAACCTTTCTTTACAGGCGCCACTTTCGACTTCTTTGCTTTCGGCTCTTTGTTCTCGCCTTTCGTTTTAGCAGCCAGTTTCAGTGCATCATACACATTCACCATGCCACCTGTTACGCTCAGGTCCGCAAAGCTCACTTCTTCGCCGCTGGTGCCAGGTTTGTTTACCATCTGCGACGTACCGGGAATTGGCGTGGCAGATTTCTGCAGGATCTGTTTCAGCTGACGTGCGCTCAGTTCGGGATAGTAGGAGAGTACCAACGCTGCCACACCTGCAACTACAGGGGAAGCCATGCTTGTACCACTCGCATTGCCGTATTTATTACCACCAGGAACGGTAGAGTAGATGTTTACACCCGGTGCGAACAGGTCTACTTCCTTTTTACCATAGTTGGAGAATACCGCAACTTTCTGTGCGCCTTTACCATTGCCCATTGCGCCAACAGTGATGACGTTGTTAGCCGTAGTGCCGTCTTTAAATGTATCGTTCGGGAAGTTGTCTACTTCATCATTATTAGCGCCGTCGTTACCTGCTGCGTGTACCAGCAGTACGCCTTTAGATTCCGCATATTTGATCGCGTCATCTACCCACTCCTTGTTTGGAGAAAAACCTTTACCAAAGCTCATGTTGATGATACGTGCGCCATTGTCTACCGCATAACGGATACCCAATGCCACATCCTTATCACGTTCATCGCCGTCAGGTACCACCTT
The DNA here is from genome assembly GCF_023156195.1 of Chitinophaga sedimenti. GTDB lineage: Bacteria > Bacteroidota > Bacteroidia > Chitinophagales > Chitinophagaceae > Chitinophaga > Chitinophaga sedimenti. Next base: position 1,753,861 of record NZ_JAKUKA010000001.1, on the reverse strand, counting down.
TACAGCCATGATGCGTACGTTGTCTGCAACACCGTCCATTCCCACGCCATTGTCGCGCACCGCGCCAATAATGCCGGATACGTGCGTGCCGTGGAAAGAAAACTGGCCCATTACGTCGTTGTTGCCGTAGAAGCGGTCATTGATGTCGTTCAGGTTGTCGCCAACGATCAGTGTCCTTTTATCTACCGGGCGTTTCACGGCAGCTTCAGAGTTCTTCTTCAGCTCACCGATGTATTGCTCCAGCTCACCTTTGAAGTCGTTCAGCGATACGTTTTCCTCGCCAACCATGCTTTTAAACAGCCGGGTCATGAAGCTCTTCGCCATCTGCACATCATCGCTGTTGCTGCGGATGGTGTCCAGCTGCGCCAGGCTGATATCTTCTGTTTTCGTGTATTCTTTCAGGATGTCCTCGCTCTTCTTCAGGTTCTCCGGATCTTGAGCATGGTTTTGTATTGTGCTTTGTCTACCGGCGGCTTCTGCGTTTTCGCTTTCAGCTTTTCCCAGTACGCGTACTCCTTGGAGCTATGGTCCAGGGCGGAATCCGGGTTAATGTACTTGCTTTTCAGGCGGTAGTACTCGCGGGATGCTTCGTCGCTATCCTCTTTCACACTGCTGCCATCTTTAGCGCCCAAAAGTTCCAGCCGTAAACATCGTCTACGTAACCATTACCATCATCATCGATGCCATTACCGGGAATTTCTTTGGGGTTACGCCACAAAATGGCCTTGAGGTCTTCGTGCGTAGTGTCTACGCCGGAATCGATTACTGCTACCAGTACAGGTTTGCTCTTTTTGCCTTTCAATAGTTCGGCATACGCTTTCTGCGCGCCTACGCCATAAACACTGTCTTTGCTGTAATCCAGCAGCTGCCAGTTGCGCGGCACTGATGTGCCCTGTGCTTTTGTTTCGGTCGTAAATGCTGCGAGTACCACGGTTCCCGTCACTAATGTCAACTCTCTAAAAAAATTCATGTGTAACAATTTGTCCTATAAGATTACAATTTGAGTACCGTAATTGGTTAAAAAAACGCCAATTCATTATCTCCACGCACAAAGGGTGAAAGGTAAACTTTCTTATCCTGTTGTCATAACTTAAAATGATGTACGGCCATTTATCATTATGCGCAAACAGGACCGGTATCGTCATTCTACATTTACGTAAACAGCCGCTAAATGCGTTGCTAAGAGTAAGTTAAAATGGATAAACCGTGTCGGGCAGACAATTATTTTGGCTTTTTTCCGCCATTATGATGCTCAAAACGTCAACAAGCAAATTTCCTGAATTTCTCAACAACCGCTTTGCAGTTTAACATTTCTTTAGCGGAAAGCCGCGCTGATAGCGGATTATACTGAACTTTTCAATCTGGTGTTAAATCATTGCAGTGGGTGCATATAGCGGTATAAATGGCAAATATGGGGGATGATGGGTTGGGAGTAGCACGAAAGTTGAATATGAATTGTCGGAAAAAAGTTTAATATTTATACCCAGAGAGGATGCGACCTAGCATTCTTTCTCATAAGCATGGTTTCCGTTTAACGAAATAGCGGGGTTTCAACCCCGCTACTTTATGCAGATATCTTCTCTAACGCATTACAAATCAAACTTAATCCCCTGTGCCAGCGGCAATTTCGACGAATAGTTGATCGTGTTTGTTTGCCTGCGCATGTACGCTTTCCAGGCATCCGATCCGCTTTCGCGGCCACCGCCGGTTTCCTTCTCGCCGCCGAAGGCGCCACCGATCTCCGCACCCGAGGTGCCAATGTTTACATTTGCTATACCGCAATCTGACCCGGCTGCCGATAAAAACTGTTCCGCTTCCCGCAGGTTCAGTGTCATGATAGCCGACGACAGCCCCTGCGGAACGCCGTTCTGTAAAGCGATCGCCTCTTCGGTGCTACTATATTTCATGATATATAATATCGGTGCGAAAGTTTCATGCTGCACAATGGCGTAGTGGTTTTCTACCTCTGCGATACAGGGCTTCACATAACAGCCGCTTTCGTAGCCCGCGCCGCTCAGCACGCCGCCTTCCACGATAAACCGGCCACCTTCTGCTGTCACTTTTTCAATAGCATCGAGATATGCTTTCACGGCATCAGTATCGATCAGCGGGCCCACGTGGTTGTGCTGGTCCAGCGGATTGCCGATGCGCAGTTGCCCGTAAGCCTTTACCAGTTTGGCTTTAAAAGCGTCATACACCTTCTCATGGATGATGAGCCTCCGCGTGCTGGTGCACCGTTGTCCCGCCGTACCTACCGCACCAAATACGCAGCCGATAAGCGACATGTCGAGGTCTGCATGTTCCGATATGATAATGGCATTGTTACCGCCAAGTTCCAGCAAAGCCCTGCCCAAACGGGCGCCTACGGCTGCGCCTACACTCTTGCCCATGCGGGTAGAGCCCGTAGCCGATACCAGTGGTACGCGGGTGTCGTTTGCCAGCCACTCACCGGTATCGCGGCCGCCCACTACCGGGCAGCTCACACCTTCCGGCACATTGTTGGCCACAAATACTTCGCTGATAATCTGCTGGCAGGCTATCGCCGTCAAAGGTGTTTTCTCAGACGGTTTCCATATGCATACATCGCCACAAACCCATGCCAGCATGGAATTCCAGCTCCATACCGCTACCGGGAAGTTGAAGGCGCTGATAATGCCGGTAATGCCCAGTGGATGCCACTGCTCGTACATCCGGTGACCCGGGCGTTCGGAATGCATGGTCAATCCATGTAACTGGCGGCTCAGTCCCACCGCAAAGTCACAGATGTCGATCATCTCCTGTACTTCACCCCAGCCTTCCTGCAGGCTTTTACCCATTTCATAACTCACCAGGCGGCCAAGAGCATCCTTCTTTTCGCGTAACGCCATGCCGATCTGCCGAACGATTTCGCCACGGGCGGGAGCGGGGAGGCTGCGCCAATACAGGAATGCTTCCTGCGCTATGGTGATTACCGCGTCGTAATCCGCGCGGGAGGCGGAAGTGACGGTCGTAAGGGTGGCGCCGTCTACCGGCGAGGTTGCCGTGATGGCTGCACCGCCGCCCGGAAGCCAGTCTTTACCCGTAGAAACGCCACTATGTTGCTTGTCAATGTGAAATGTCTTCAGTACGTCGATCATATGCGCTGGAATTAAAGGCCCAAACTTAAGATTAATCTGCGGATCGGGAAAATGACTAACTTGGAAGCCATGGAATGGATCAAACAACCCTGGCCCTGGTACATAGCAGGACCACTCATCGGGCTTATTGTGCCGGCTCTGCTGCTGATCGGTAACAAGGCCTTCGGCATTTCGTCTGCGCTGCGCCACATCTGTGCCGCCTGTATTCCCGCGAACATCGAATTCTTTAAATATGACTGGCGCAAGGAAAGCTGGAACCTTTTTTCGTCGGGGGCATCACCATCGGCGCCTTCCTTACGGTCACGTTTCTCAGCAATAACGAACCTGTTGCGCTCAATCCCGCAACCATTAAACAGTTGCAGGCGCTCGGCGTTACGCGCTTCGACGAACTGCTGCCGGAAGATATTTTCAACTGGCGTAACGTTACTACACCGGTTGGACTGGTCTTCTTTGTACTCGGCGGGTTCCTGGTTGGGTTCGGCACCAGGTATGCCGGCGGTTGCACGTCCGGACATGCCATCATGGGACTCAGTACGTTGCAGTGGCCGTCGCTCGTGGCTACCTGTTGTTTTATGGCGGGTGGTTTCGCGGTAACGCACCTGGCACTTCCTTACCTCTTAAAGCTGTTATAGCATGAAAAACATTAAATACCTGGTCCTCGGCGCTTTGTTCGGCCTGATCCTGATTAAAGCAGAGGTAATGTCGTGGTTCCGGATTCAGGAAATGTTCCGGTTACAGTCGTTTCATATGTTCGGGGTAATCGGTTGCGCGGTAGTTACCGGTATGATCGCCGTTTGGCTGATCCGTCGCTACAACATTAAAACCATCGCGGGCGAGGAAGTGGTTATCCCGGTAAAAGTGTTCACGAAAGGCAACATCTTCGGCGGACTCCTGTTCGGATGCGGATGGGCTATTACCGGCGCCTGCCCCGGACCTTTGTTTGCCCAGGTAGGCGCCGGCTTCACCGTAGTATTAGTTACCCTGGCCAGCGCCATCTTGGGCACGTGGACGTACGGGTTGCTGAAAAACAAATTGCCGCACTAGAAGTTCTCCGTAGCGCCGACAGGGAGCAGGCGAAGGCGCAGACCAGCGGCTTCGAACTGTTGCGTTACCTTCCCGTGGTCGATCTTAATGAGACCAAACGTGTCGTAATGTACACCCAACACTTCTTTCACATCCAACCATTTAGCCAGCTCTATCACGTCGTCGGCGCCCATCGTCAGCAGGTCGCCGATGGGGGCTACCAGAAGTCCAGTTTACCGAACCGTTTGATCAGCTGCATTTCCAGGCTTAACGCGGCATCGCCGGTGTAGTAAAAGCTGCCTTCAGGTGTCTGGAATACAAATCCGCTGGCCACGCCACCATAGCTCCCGTCCGGGAAGCTGCTCGAGTGATGCGCCGGCACACAACGCACCGTACCAAATTCAAACCCCCACTTACCGCCCGGGTTCATCGGCTGCGTATTGCTGATGCCGCCTTTATTAAACCAGGAATGGATCTCCCAGTTACCTACCACCTTGGCGTTAGTGCGCAGGGCAATATTTACCGCATCGTTGATGTGGTCAAAGTGTGCATGCGACACAAAGATGTAATCGGCCGGCACCTCGTTCACATTAATGTGTTTCGCAAGCTCGTTAGGTGTAATAAACGGATCGAACAGGATGTTTTTGCCCCCACATTTACAGAAAAACAGGAGTGCCCGTAATAGGTAACCTTCATAAGTTCATGATTTTGTGCGGTTAAGTTACGTAATAAACCCTTTCGCCCTTTGTTATTTCTATCGCAATAGTTGACCTGGCACAGGAATTTTACCCGATCGCACTGCACTCTTTTGTATACCCTTCGACGAGCTTTTAAGCATCCTTCGTTTATAATAGGTTTATCCTTCGTACATACAAGGTTGGAACTAGGTTCGTGAACCTAGCTCGAACCTAGGTTGAACCTAGGTTGAACCTAGGATGAACCTAGGATGTATAAAAGATCCCCGAGTGATAATCGTCCTGAAATGGGTTTACAGTAATACTTCGGAATTTAAATCAGCCAATAAACAAAAAGTCCCGCCAACCGGCAGGACCTTATTAATATTCAACATGTTAGACTACGCTACTTACTCGTTTGCGCCGCATAAGTACTCTCAAATATCTTATCGGCATTGTTCGCCTCAAAACCCTCGCGGCGGTGTGCCCTTTTCACCTCATGAGCGGGCAGGTCTTTAAACTGCGGCAATATTCTCCGCTCCGCAAACTCTACATAAGAGCCCGCGATCGCTGCTTTTTCGCCACCTGCAAATTCGGCCTCGATCATGCGTGCAACGGTGGAGCTTTGGGAAAGTCCGCCGTCAGGGCTCGTCTTGATCTTACCCCCGAATCGTTCAGTTTAAAGCCGTGCTTTTCGAGAAAAATATTGAAATCTGCCACCGTGTTATAGCCAGGCTTCAGGTTATGTACGCTGACCGTAAAATGGTTTAAATAGTAGCGGTTATAGATCACCCAGGCGGCATATTCACTTTCTGCGGCCAGCTCTTTGTAGTCGGCAAGAGTAGGTGTGCGCCACAGGGCGCTATGGAGAAACTGGTCCACGGCGGCGCCATTGTCCAGGTCCAGTTGTTAACCGGGTCGGAGGGCACCTCGTCGGTGTAGCTGCGGATGATTTCCTGGGCGCGGGGGCTCAGGTCTTTTACCCTGAGTTCACTCACAAAGATGCGTGGATACCTTTCTTCCGGGGGCATACCAGTAGGCGTCCAGTTTCTTTTCGGAGAATAAATAATAATCCCTTTTCGTGTAGCCGTAATGGAGAAATATCTTTTCCAGGGACTGTATACCCAGCTGCGGCACGCCCATCGTCCGGAATGCAATATGGTCGTTTTCAATTTCTTCGCCGTTGCTGATAACATGGTCTTTTACCATCGCGTCTATTACGCCGGCCACATCGGGCACGCGGGTTTTGTAGCGCGACATCAGTCCTTCTAAAACAATATCAAGTGTCGACATATAACGTGTTGCTGTTTAGGCGAATTTACAGTATTTCCTTCAAAGCAAAAGCCGCGATGAAATCATGTTCATCGCGGCTTTTAGCGGGCTTTACGAGCTTAATATTGTTCTTTGTCGTTGGGAAAGTCTTTGGCTTTCACATCTTTAATATAATTTTTTGTGGCGCCGAGGATGGTATCGTACAGGTTTAAATACTGGCGCAGGAAGCGGGGCTTAAATTCCTTATTGATGCCGAGCATATCGTGCATCACCAGCACTTGTCCATCTACATATTTACCGGCTCCGATGCCAATGATCGGGATACGTAACTCTTCCGCTACCTTCTTCGCCAGCAGGGCGGGGATCTTTTCCAGCACGATGGCAAAACAGCCTGCTTCCCGGAGCAGTTTTGCATCTTCGATCAGTTTCTGCGCTTCGGCTTCTTCGGTGGCCCTTACAGCATAGGTGCCAAACTTATAAATCGACTGTGGTGTTAACCCGAGGTGTCCCATGACCGGCACGCCTGCGGAAATGATGCGTTTTACCGATTCGATGATCTCCTCACCGCCTTCAATTTTAATGCCATGAGCGCCGGTTTCCTTCATGATGCGGATCGCCGAGCTGAGGGCTTCTTTGGAGTTGCCCTGGTAAGAGCCGAAGGGGAGATCTACCACTACGAAACTGCGTTTTATGGCGCGTACCACCGAGGCGGCGTGATAAATCATCTGGTCGAGGGTAATAGGCAGCGTGGTTTCGTGACCTGCCATTACATTGGAGGCGGAGTCGCCAACCAGTAAGATGTCCATTCCTGCGTCGTCAAAAATGCGGGCCATGGAAAAATCATAGGCCGTGAGCATGGATATCTTCTCTCCGTCTAACTTCATCTTTTGCAGGATGTGCGTGGTAACACGCTTAATCTCTCTGTTCACAGACATTATTCAAATGTTTTTAGTGATGTGCCCTGGCCTGGCAACGTGGAACAAACGGCCATGCCGCCTTCGCGGGCAATGCACAAAGGTGGGAATATAAATCCAGAAACGCCCTTATTTTTTTGGGAACGGCAAAAAGGCCGGCTCAACGACTTACAATGCCAACAATCTCGTTGTACAGCGCGTGTATGAGGCCATCGGCCAACCCGATTTTCGGTACGTAAATCTCATCGATATTAGCCCAACGCATCACGTTCACGTAAATCTGCAAAGCAGGAACAATCACGTCGGCGCGGTCTTCGCGGAGATTGTAGGCATGTATGCGTTCTTCAACGGTAAAACTGGAAAACTCCTTGTAGTAATCTTTCAGGAGTTCGAGGGGCAATGGCTTGCCTTCTTTTCGTTTAGAGAGGGAAAATATCTTATTGATGTTGCCGCCGGAACCGATCGCCTTTACGTTGCCACGTACTTTGGCGCGTATAAAGTCTTTCAGCTCCTGCCACTGCTTATCGGCCACCTGCTTTTGCAGCAACCGGATGGTGCCGATGTTAAATGATTCCTTGAATACCATGGTATTGCCGGAGAAGTAAGTCAGTTCGGTACTGCCGCCGCCTACATCCACATATAAATAAGACTTGGTAGGATCCATATGCTCGGCGATGTGGTTCTCATAAATGTAGGAGGCTTCTTCCTGGCCGGTAATGATATGAATATCGATCCCAGTTTCTTCGCGGACCCGGGTCAGGATGGCCTGGCCGTTGGCGGCGTCGCGCATAGCGGAGGTGGCGCAGGCTTTCAGGTACTTTACTTCGTACACGCCGAGCAGCAGCTTATAGGCTTTAATGGTGTCCACCAGGTGATCGGCGCGTTTGTCGGTAATAACACCCTGCGCAAATACATCAATACCCAGTCGCAGCGGCACGCGCACGAGGTTCACCTTTGTAAAGTCCATTTCTCCGTTCGCCTTGGGCGAGGCCTCCGAGATGAGGAGCCTTGCTGCGTTGGAGCCTATATCAATTGCTGCCAGCTTCATTTATAAGAAAACACGTCTTTAGCTATTAATTATTTAACCCGTCAAAATTATACGTTTTTTCGTGCAGGTAGCGGAAAATTTCTACCTGGGCATGTACTTTCTTGCCGGTCGTCCTTTTATACTCGTTCTTTTGCTCGTTATCCGGGATGCGCGCCTTCACATTTCCCTGCAACTGGATGTTCACGATATCGATCAGTTCCTTCTTCAGTTCCGGATCTTCTACCGGCACCGCTGCTTCCACGCGGTGGTCGAGGTTGCGCACCATCCAGTCGGAGGAGGAGAGGTAGACCTTCGGTTCGCCCCCGTTATGAAAAATGAACACGCGCGCATGTTCCGGTATTCATCAATAATGCTCACGGCCTCAATGTTCTTCTTCCACTTCTTGTTCTCCGTGTAGGCGCAACAGATACCGCGTATCACCATGCGGATGTTAACGCCGGCAGCAGCTGCCTCATATAATTTATTAATCAGGATATCATCAGATAATGAGTTCATTTTCAGGATGATTTCCGCCTTCTTTTTTTTTTTGCATTTTTGATTTCCTTGTCGATCAGCCGGATGTAGTTCTTGCGCATCGACACCGGGCTTACCGGCATTACCTTACAGGCAGTGAGGAATTTGATGTCGTGCTTGGGACTTTCGAGGAACGAGAAGATGCGGTTTACATCGGCCAATATGGCGCGGTCGGCGGTGAGCAGGTAGTGGTCACCGTAAATACGCGCGGTATTCTCGTTCAGGTTCCCGGTACTGATAAAGCCCACCTGTAACGTTTTGTTGCCAATACGTTTTTGATTACACATATCTTGGCGTGCACTTTCATGCCCGGCACGCCGATCAGTACCTTAATGTTTTCCTCTTCCAACCTAGTTTTCCAGCGGAGGTTGGCCTCTTCATCGAAACGGGCGCGGAGTTCCATCACTACTACCACCTGCTTGCCGTTGCGTGCGGCATTTACCAGTGCGTTCACGATCTTGGAGTTCCTCGCCAGGCGATAGGAGGTGATTTTGATCGTGGTAACGTTCGGATCAATAGCCGCTTCGCGCAACAGGTCAATGATGGTATCAAAGCTCTGGTAGGGCGTATGGATCATCACATCCTGCTTCTGGATCACGTGCATTACACTCGGCGCGTTTACGAACAGCGGGTGCATGGAGCCCTTACGGCGCGTATGCGCCTTCGGGAACACAGATACCGGGAAGTCCATAAAATCCTTGAAGTTATGAATACGGGCGCCGGGAATCAGGTTGTCTTTTTTAGACAAGCCCGGGCGGCGCATCAGGTATTCGAGCAGCAGGGGATCAATGGCTTTGTCGTATACGAACCGCACAGGTTTACCTTTGCGGCGTGCCTTAATACCTTTCTCTATCTGGTGAATGAGGTTGTTGGAGAAGTCGTTATCGATATCCAGCTCTGCATCTCGCGTTACCTTAATGATATGGGAATCAAACTTATCGAAGCCGAAATAATGGAAGATGTTCGGGAGCGCAAAGCGGATCACGTCTTCCAACAGGATAATATTGTGCTCATCTTCTTTGGAAGGAAGGATGATAAAGCGCGGCAGTACGTTCGTGGGTATCTCGATCAGCGCAAATTTTTGCCGCACAGAGCCATCTTCACGGGCCAGCACGCAGGCGAGGTAGATCGATTTATCACGGAGATAAGGCAGCTGCGGGATACTTTCTATCATCAGCGGGATGATATTGGTACGTACTTCCTCATTAAAATAATTCAGTACGAAGCGTTGCTGCTCCTTATTCAATTGTTTATCGGTACGGAGATGTATCTTCTCTTTCTCCAGTTGATCTTCTATTTCATTCCACACACGTGCAAACTCCTGTTGCTGGTGAATAACCGTCCGCTGTATCTCATCCAGGATCTCATCTGCGTTCTCTTCGAGGTGCATCTTCTGCGTTTTACCGATAGCGGTCATACGTTTGAGGGTCGCTACGCGCACCCTGAAAAATTCATCGAGGTTGCTGGAGTGGATACCAAGAAAACGGATTCTTTCATAAAGCGGCACCGTGGGGTCGGCGGCTTCCTGCAGTACGCGGGCATTGAACGAGAGCCAGCTGATATCTCTTACGATGGTTTTCTTCTTTTGCGCGGCCATGCTTTCTTTTCCTTTAGTTAGATGCTTTTTCTCTTTTGTTGGCCAGGTAGCTACAGCTTTGCTGTGTGCTGTCATATCCTTTTTCAATTAGGCCAGCAGTCCGTTTACAGGAGCTGCCAGCGGTTAATACACACGTTCGATCAAACAAGATAGGCAGCTAATGTTAACTGAACATTAAGTTACGATGTTATTGGTTAACAACCACTAACAGCTCGCTATCTAAAGAAAAAGCCGCACTGTGGCGGCTTTACAGTGTGAAAATATTTTTCTATGCTGTTGCGGTACCCTGTTTTTTGCGGATGGTGAGCGCTACCAGTGAATACACGCCGAGCACGCAGGTTAACAACGTTTGCGCACCCCAAACGATCCATCCGAAGGCATAACCATCGGTTTCGCTGATGCCGTACAGCAACAGGGTTTGCTGGGTCAGGATGGGATAAGCGCCGATACCGCCGGGTGTAACGATCATCGCAATGCTGCCGAAGGAGAGGAGCGCCAGGCAGGCTTTTACGCCCAGGTTGTTGGCCGACTCCATCGTATAAAAAGCGCAGTACAACATGCTGAAGTACAACACCCATATGAGCAGCGTGTGGAACAGGAATTTCCATTTGTTCTCCATACGTGCAATGGAAAATATGCCTTCCATCACGCCGCGGAGCAGCGCTTTCATTTTTATGGCGGCCTTTGAACGCGCAAACCGTTTCAGCAGGAAGACGATCAGGATAATCACTATCGCTGCCACGCCCAGTTTAAACGCCAGCTGAGACCCATTCGCATTCGCAAAGCTGCTGGCCAGCGGGGTCCATATCTTTTCAGAGAAGAAATTACCCACCACATCTATCTGTACCAGCACGGTCGCTACCATCACCAGAATGAGGCAGATAAGGTCTACCGCACGTTCCGCGATCATGGTGCCAATGAGTTTATCGGCCGGGATTTTTTCGTAACGGGCCAGTATGCCGCAACGGGCGATTTCACCCAGGCGAGGCACCGCCAGGTTGGCGATGTAACCGATCATGACCGCGTAAAAGGTGGTGCTGGTTTTAGGTTTGTAGCCCAGGGGCTGCATCAGCAGCTTCCAGCGGATGGCTCGGCTCAGGTGACTGAACACGCCGATGATAAAAGCAGGAATAATAGGCCAGTAGTTGGCCTGTAAAATAGCGTTCCGGATGTCTGTCCGCTGTTCTGGCGTTAGCGGGCGCAATGCCCACCATATCAGTAAAACGCCTATGCCCAAAAAAAAGGCCGATTGCAGGATGTTCTTTAGCAATTTGGGCATGGATGCGGGTTTAGATGTTCAATAAGGTGCCTAGAGCTTGTTGCCTTCTTTCGGGAAAATGGCTATAGGTGTGTATTTCTTGGCTTCCTCGAAGTCCATGGTGGCATAGGAAATAATGATCACTACATCGCCGGGAGCTACCAGCCTTGCGGCAGGACCGTTCATACAAATAACGCCGGAACCTCTTTTACCTTTAATAACATAGGTTTCCAGGCGTTCGCCGTTATTAACGTTCAGCACCTGCACCTTTTCATACTCGATGAGGGTGGAGGCATCCATCAGGTCTTCATCTATCGTAATGCTGCCTACGTATTGCAAGTTAGCTTCGGTAACAACAGCCCTGTGGATCTTACATTTTAATACTTCAATCTGCATAATTCCGCGTGAATGTTTGCAAAGGTAGGACAAATTTGAGATACCAGTCAAGGGGCAGCACAGATTGCGCTGCCTGCTCCCTTTCTGTGCAAGTTACAATAACATGTTGTCAATCAGCCGCACTTCGTTGAGTTTGGCGGCGGCAACGGCGACCATGCTGCCCGGAACAGGGGCGGAGACCACGCGCAGGTTATTGGCGTCGGCCACTTCGACATAATCTACCGCGAACCCCTGTTGCTCCAGGTTGGCGATCGCTGTTTGCTTGAGTTCGTCCAGCGGCAGGCTGTGTATATTTTCTTTTATATAGATAAGTTGATTATAGATGGCGGTGGCTAACTGCCGCTCGTTGGCATTCAGGCGCATGTTACGGCTGCTCATGGCCAGGCCGTCGCTTTCGCGGCGGGTAGGGCAAATGGCCATTTCGGCCGGACTATGTATGAGTTCCGGGAGCTTTTTGACGATCATGCACTGCTGGAAGTCTTTTTGCCCCATAAACAATCCGTGCGGCTGTACCGCGTCGAGCAATTTATGGACGATGATACCTACACCACGGAAGTGATTGGGACGGTGGGCGCCTTCGAGAATGGTTTCGAGGTAGCCAAAGTCATAGTGAAGATGTTCGCCATGAATACCTTCGGGATACATTTCCTCCGCACTGGGTAGAAACAATACGTCGGTTCCTGCCGCAGTGAGCTTAGATACATCTTCATTAATTGTAATTGGATATTTTTCGTAATCTTTTGGGTCGTTAAACTGAGTGGGATTTACGAAAATGCTGCAAACGACGATGTCGGACTGCTCCCTGGCGGCGGTGATGAGGAGATGTGTCCGTCGTGCAGGGCGCCCATGGTGGGCACGAAGCCAATTCGTTTTCCTGCCTTTTTTTCTGCTTCGATAAACTGTTGTAACCTGCGTATTTCCTTGAAAATGTACATATTCCTATACTTAAAAGGATGTTAAAAGTGACAAAACGACGTTTTTACCTAAAAAATTCGTAGTTTTGCAAGCCAAATTAAAAACATCAGCATTAATAATCAGCATTAAATGTCCACAAAGAAAAGAATTCTTTTTATTGCCCAAGAGATGTCGCCTTATCTGGATCTGACTGATTATGCGGCTATAGTAAACAAGATGGCGATCAAATCCAATGAGTCGGGCCTCGAAGTAAGGGTTATCATGCCCCGTTTCGGGATCATCAATGAGAGGAGACACCGCTTGCACGAGGTGGTGAGACTGTCTGGCATTAATATAGTGATAGATGGGGACGATTACCCGCTGATCATTAAGGTTGCTTCGTTACCTAATGCGCGTTTGCAGGTATATTTCCTGGACAACGAGGATTATTTTAAACGTAAGACGGTATTTGCGGACGAAGACGAGAAGTTTTACGACGACAACGCCGCACGCATGGTCTTTTTCTGCAAGGGCGCACTGGAAACGGTGAAGAAATTCGGCTGGCCTCCTGACATTATTCACTGCAGTGGCTGGATGACATCTTTAGTGCCTTTGTACCTGAAAACGGCTTATAAAAAGGAACCCGTATTTGCGAACACAAAAACTGTGTTTTCGCTGACAGCCAATACATTTAAAGAGAAACTGGGCGCTACTTTCCTGAAGAAAGCGGCCATCAGCAACAACCTGGTGAAAGAGAAGGACCTGGAACCTTTTAAAGAAGGTACCAACTCCGCCCTGAGCAAAGGCGCTGCCAAATATGCCGACGCGGTGGTACTGGGCAGTGAGAAGTCCGATAAGAAGATTGTAGACGAGGTGAAAGCTGAGAAAGGTAAAATCATCGTTCCATATAGGAAAGACAACGAAGATCTGGCAGATTATCTGCAACTTTATAATCAATTGCTTGGTAAATAACTTTTCTGGACAGCCTATTCAAACATTATTGCGTGAAGATCAATTTCAGGAATATTAGCGGAGCCGTGGCCATTATGGCGGCACTTTTCGCTTACACCGCCTGTAACAAAGCCACCATTCTGGGGGCAGACCTGATACCCGGGTCAGACGATGTGAATGTAAAGGATACCACAATAACGAATATCATTGCCAACAACATCTGGCAAACAGATTCGTCTGTATTTACCGGTGCAGGCAACTATACAGCAGTACTTGGCGCCATCACGGACGATCCTACCTTCGGCCGTACCCGGGTACGGTATATACGCAGGTTAGCCTGCCTTCTTCCGACTTCTCATTTTCCGGAACCAGCCAAACGCTGGATTCCGTTATTCTGTATGTAGGTTACAATGGTTACTACGGCGACTCAATGGCGCCGTTGAACATCAATGTATACCGTATGAACGAACCGCAGTTCCGCATCGACTCCAACTATCGCTATTACCAGAAACTGGGCGTTGATAATGGCCAGATTATCGGTAGTGCGTCGATCGTGCCAAGAAATCTGAAAGACTCTGTTATTGTATATGGCCAGAAACAGGCGCCGGCGTTACGTATTGCGCTGACCCCGGCCTTTGGTAACCAACTGCTGCAACAAACAACTTCGGGCGCGTTCCAGAACGATTCTACGTTCCGCGCGTTCCTGAAAGGGCTTGCGCTGGTGCCGGATACCAATACCCTTTGCCGCAGCCTGCTGTACCTGAACCTGGCAAGCACCAACACGAAACTCTCAGTTTATTACAAGTCGGCAGAGGAAGATTCACTGGTGAGCAGCTTTGCGTTTGACAGTTACGCCTCTGCGCATGCTAACTACTTTTCCCGCAACCATACCGGCTCCGAAGCCGCTCAATACCTGAATACCAATAATCCCGCGGGCGACAGCCTGCTGTTTTTGCAGGAAGCTCCCGGCATCTATGCAAAAATTAAGATCCCCGGACTGGAGAACTTCCCCAAAGTCGTGATCAATAAGGCGGAACTGGCGATTACGGAGGTAGTATTTAACAGCGATCCGTCTAAAGACGCGATTTATGTGGAGCCGGACCGGCTGATGCTCGCCCAATACCAGGCGGCAACGGGCGATAGTGTGCAGGCACTCGTAGATTATGGCAACCCAACTAATCCCAATCTTTCGTATTTTGGCGGTCAAAGAACGGTCATTTCTGACCTCGGCATCATGAAGGTTGTTCAATATAAATTTAATATTGCACGGCATTTACAGTTATTGCTCGATAGCAAAGACACCAACCACGGATTGCGGTTGGAAGCGCTTTCATCGCTTAATATCGATTCCCGCCGGGTGAAGGTGGGCGGCGGTAACCATTCCACACAAAAGATGAAATTAAGGATTATTTACACCCAACTTTAAAAAGCCAAATTCGAGATTTTTATGCCGTATTTATTTACATCTGAGTCTGTATCAGAAGGTCATCCGGACAAAATAGCCGACCAGATTTCTGATGCGCTGATCGATAACTTCCTTGCTTACGACGCTACTTCCAAAGTTGCTTGTGAAACGCTGGTAACAACCGGACAGGTGGTATTGGCTGGCGAGGTGAAATCCGACGCCTACCTGGACGTTCAGGATATCGCCCGCGACGTAATCCGCAAAATCGGCTATACCAAAAGTGAGTATATGTTCGAAGCTAACTCCTGCGGTATTTTTCTGCCATTCATGAACAGTCTCCCGATATCAACCAGGGTGTAGAGCGCAAAAGCCCCGAAGAGCAGGGCGCAGGCGACCAGGGTATGATGTTTGGCTATGCTACCAAAGAAACTGAAAACTACATGCCGCTGGCACTGGACCTGGCACATAAACTGCTGCTGGAACTGGCTGTTCTCCGTCGTGAAAATAACGAAATCAAATACCTGCGTCCTGATGCTAAATCTCAGGTAACGATCGAGTATTCTGACGATAATGTACCTGTAAGGATCGACACCATCGTTATCTCTACCCAGCACGACGACTTCGGTCAGGACGACTCTATGCTGGCGAAGATTAAAGAGGATATGATCAACATACTGGTACCGCGCGTTAAAGCAACCCTGAAGCCCGAGCTGCAGGCACTGTTTAACGACAACATTACTTACCACATCAACCCGACCGGCAAGTTCGTGATCGGTGGTCCTCACGGTGATACCGGTCTTACCGGCCGTAAAATCATCGTAGACACTTATGGTGGTAAAGGTGCACACGGCGGTGGCGCATTCTCCGGTAAAGATCCTTCCAAAGTAGACCGTTCTGCTGCCTATGCTACCCGCCACATTGCTAAAAACCTGGTGGCTGCAGGTGTTGCAGACGAAGTACTGGTACAGGTATCTTACGCTATCGGTGTAGCTAAACCCTGCGGTGTTTTCGTAAATACACACGGTACTGCTAAAGTGCAACTGTCAGACGGTGAAATTGCGCGCAAGATCGAAGAAATCTTCGACCTGCGTCCTTACGCGATCGAACAACGCCTGAAACTGCGCAACCCGATTTATAGCGAAACAGCTGCTTACGGTCACATGGGCCGCGAAAGCAAAACCATCACCAAAACTTTCAACGCCGGTAAAAGAAACGAGAAGAAAGTTGACGTGGAGCTGTTTACCTGGGAGAAACTGGACTATGTAGAGAAAGTAAAAGCTGCTTTTAACATCAACTAATTGATAGCTTTTTGAATATTGAAAAGGCGTTCCTTATGGGGCGCCTTTTTTTGTTAGTTGGGTTGACGGGAATGGAATGGATTAGCTGAAAGAAAAAGCGCCCCATTGCCGGAGCGCTTCACGTTTATTTATGGTATTGTAACAGCCATTCGTATATACTCATGCCTTCCTGCCGGAATGCGGGATCGTAGAACTCTTTCCAGCAACAATGTTTATTCGGCGTAACGGTGATTTTAGCCAAACCCGGCCCGTACTTGTTGGTGCTGTCGGTATACCGTTGGGCGTTTTCCAGGAAGCTTTCTTCCTGCTCGCCAGCGAAGTACCAGCAATGTATCCCGGCATCGGCCAGCAGGCCAAACCGCCGCTCGTTCGGGGCATCTATCGCGGATGGCGACATGGGCACCGCAGCAGCGAAACGCTTGCTGATAGCGGCAGATTCGGTGAGGGCCATAATGGTAGCCCATCCGCCGGCGCTATAACCGGTAATATATATGCGGGAGTATCTACCCGGTAACGCTTAATTACCTGGTCCAGCACAACGTTCACCTGGGTAGGTGAGAGGCCCCACTCCAACGCCTGCGGGCAAACGACAATGAACTTGTAGAGTTTACCATCCGCCGGGTTAACGGCATCGAGGCGGGCGCCTTTATCCAGCCAGTAGGGAATACCTTCCAGGGCCAGTTTACTGATATCGGTACCAGACTTGCTTTTACCGTGCATAAAAAGGATAAGCGGGTAGGTAGCGCTGCCGGTACCGTAGTCGTCGGGCAACTGCACCAGGGCGCCGTTATGGTGCCAGGGCGTTAGTTGAACATCCACTTTTTGCTGGTGCTTTTGCGCTGCCGCAAATACGGGGAGCAAAAGCAGCAAAGCTGCTATCCTTCTCTTCATGCTTTATTTTTGCGCCAGCACCTCCTCCAGCTTTACGCCGATGATTTCTTCCAGGTCAATTACCGCAACGGCAACGTCTCTTTCGAGGGTGATTTTTTTAACCAACTCGGTATTATAACGCTTAGAGGCTGCACTATATGCGTCATAATCGATGCTACCGGTAGTAAATTTCTGCTCTGCCTGTGTAAATGCCGCCAGGTCGTCTTCGGTCAGTTCGCTCTGTAAGCGGAGCAATTCTTTCTTCAGCAGGTAGTCTTCGTAGCGGGTAAGTACCATCGCACGGGTGCTCAGCTCTACCTGTTCTCTTTTAGCTTCGGCTACGAGGATATCCATTCTCGCCATTTTAGCTTCAGCGGGTTTGCCGAAGAAGGCGCCCAAAGGCACGTTGATACCAACGTTCCAAAGCGGGAAGTAAAGGTTACCATATTGGGTGCGGTCGATTTTACCGATGGTAATTTCGTTAAAGTTCACGCTACCTACAATCATGTCCAGCCAGGTTGCCTTTATTTTCTTCACGCTGTACTGCGCTTTTCTTTTCGCAGCATCAATCTCTTTAAAAGCGGGATTCTTTAAAGCAAGTTCTACCAGGCGTTCGCGGATACCAGCAGCCGGGGCGGTGTTAGCCGAGGTATTAGGCTGCGCCGGAACCTGGGCCTGCACGTACATGGATGAGCATACTGCGAGGCACAATAGAACAGATACCTTCTTCATAATAACGAGTGTTTATTGGGTGTTTGAAATACTTGCTTCTTGTTCTTCTTTCTGCTTCGTTTTATCGAAGGTGTGCAGTTTTACCATCACCGCCAGCGAGCCATAAAATAAAAAGGCTCCCGGGATCTGGCCAATCGCTACCTGCGCATAGTGCGCCACGATAATCGCAAAGGTGGTGGCAATGGTCGCCACATAGTAATATCTTATTTCCGGGTCGCGGCACCGATAGTAGTTCCGTACACCTACCTGCATGATAATAAAATACAACAGACAGGTAAGGCCGAGACCAATCCAACCCACTTCCAGTGCGCTTTTCAGGTAACCACTATCCGGCGGAAAACCGGCCAGCGGATGCCCCGGGTTGTACACTTCGCCCTGCACGCCGCAGGTAGCGAGTCCACCACCAAGCGGATGCGCGTAGATATAAGGCTGTATATAATGACGGTTTACGTCCCTGATGTTAAATGACTCGTCTTCGGAGAACTCAAAAGTTGAACGTATACGATTAATAGTACCGTTACTATGGAAAGGCCCGAAAATAATTACCACGAACAGCATCAGCGAGATCACGGTAAAAAGCAGTGTCTTTTTACTGGTGATCGTCATCAGAATATATAGCACAATCCCCGCCGGCATCATGGCGTAAGCGGTACGGGTACCGGAATACGCCATTCCCAGGGCCATAAACAAACTCCCGATCAGCAACACTCTTCGGTATCTTTTGGATACCGGACCCATAGCCATAATCAGCGCAAATATAACCATATTCGCCATTAAGATACCATAGGAGGTAGGATCGGACAGGAAGGAGAACTTACGCATGGTACCTCCCTGGAAATACAGCGCGTATTTATGCGGATCGCTCGTTACCCAATGCTCTTCAAATGGCAGCAAACCATACCATTCCTGGAAGCAGCCATATATACCGGACAATATGGAAAATGCGAGAATTACTTTAAAGAACAGTTTAATATCGTCGAAAGAGTTGAAAATGTGCAGGCAGATGAAATAGATCATCAGGAAGTTGAGAAACTTCCGGAACGTAAAGATCCAGCCGGCCAGGGAGTACATCGACGGGTTAAACGCCTCGATGATAAGAAACAACGCGTATAACGCGTACGCGTAAGTGATCGGGTTCTTTGATTCGGCAAAGTATTTACCCTTCAGAATCGTCTTCCTGAAATAGATGCCAACGAAAGTAGTGGCGATCAGTATGTCGATAAGAATGCCGACAGGCAGCACGTCATCGATCATGCGGTTCATGTAGAAAACGAAGTAGGAGGCCGCGGTAGCAATGTAGAAGCCAATGCGGGTATCGAACAGGCAGATGAGCACAGCGCCGCCGCCGATCAGCAGTCCCATTACGCCTACCCCTACAAGTATGTTTATTTTCGCAATGCCATAAGTGAACACCAGTGCGGCAAAAGCAAGTATGATATAACCCAGCGGTGAGTTCAGTTTGTTGATCACGACCTGCAGCCGTAACAACTCTTTTACCCGGTCTTTGACGCTGAGCGACTTATTTCCGATTAATTGTGGCACAGTATCCGGTTTATAAGAATAAAATTTTGATACCCATAAACACGATCACGAACAAGATGAATAGTGTTACGATGATTTCAAGAATGGTATCGTCACTGAATCGATTATCGGCTTTCATTCCATTGTTTTTACAGCGCCGTGGCAGTAGCTGGCTTTGCAACGCCCGGCAGTTCAAAATAATGTTTACTCATGGCCTCAACGCTGTTTTCCCACGTGTGGGACAGTGCAAAGGTAATCCTGTCGCGTACCACGCTTTCCGCAACGGGATTATTAAGGATGTTGTCGATCTGTTGTACATATTCCGCAGCATTTTTGCAAAGATACGTATGACCGGCAAACATGCGCATGGCCACCGTTTCGGTAGCCACCACCGGTTTGCCCATGGCCAGGTACTCGTCCACCTTACGTGGATAGTTGCCGATGGTCATGTCGTTTAGTGCCTGTGGATTAATACACACATCGAAATAATGTATAAACGCGGGCAACATGCTGCCTGGTCTGCTTCCGGTAAAATGTACATTCGGCAACTGGTGCAGTCTGCTCGACTGGAAGTTCCCGTCTTCCGGACCCACCAGCACAATACTCCAGTCGGGCCGCGCAGTAGCAATATGTTCCAGGATACCGATATCCAGGCGCGCGGTGAGCAATGCTCCCACATAACCAATAATCGGGCCTTTGATACCCTCAAGCTCAGTTGGCCGTACAGGCGTACCGGCCTGGGTGAATAATTCAAATTCGCAACCCTGACCAATATCGTAGGAGCGGGGATTGTGCTGCCGTCCATAATCGGCCAGGTAAGCAGAGTTCGCCACCACGAGGTCCGACTTTGCCATCAGCATGGGCTCAAGTCGTTTACCCTGTTTGGAAAAATACGGCTGGCTCACCAGGTTATCGCGAATATAGTAAATCGTACTTTTTACACCGGGCAGCAGTTCCTGCATGTAGAAATTACGGAAGAAGTCATTATCATTAAAAAGGATGATGTCTCCGAAACCCAGACGCTGCATAGCTTTTGTGACCTGTTTCGCGATCCGTTTATTATTCAGCTTATTAACGAAGTCGAACAGGAACGGCGTAGGCATCCAGTTGGCAGACTCCAGCAGCGTGCGTGGATTCAGTGTCCATAACTGGGGAGCGATCTGCTGTATATCGTCGGTTTCGCCGCGCAAACTTTTAAGACGGTTCTGGATATCCGGCTCATGCTTCAGGCGGATAGCGGAAATCCTGTCCAGCGCGCGGTTCACATACAACACGCGGTTATGTTTAGCCAGCTCCCAGGCAATGTTTTTACAGTTGCTGCCGATCGTAATATCCCACGATTGCATTCCTACTACCACTATGTCTTTCCCTGTTATCATCTTGCTTTCAATTTTAATAAAAACTTCTGTTGAAATAACTGGTATGCTTCCGGGTAGAACTGGAACATGTATTTGAAGCAATTGCCAATACTGGCATTGAATTTTTATACAAAATGCTGGAAGTAATAATAAAACAAATCAGGTAGGACGTCATAGTGCCGTAAGCCGCGCCTGCCGGGCCGAAGTGTAATGCAGCCACGGTACAGATGCCGATGTTAAGCACAGCAATAATCGTCATTACCGGGAAGTTTAATTTCGGTGAACCGGTAGAGTCCATGATAGTACCGAATTGTTTAATGAATGGCAGGAACAGGCCATAACCCATGGTCAGCTGCAACAGGTATGCAGCTTCAACATATTCGCCACCACTGATGATGCTGAGTATGAACTTCGGCACGAACATAATGAACAAGCTGCCCGGTATACAGATCGCGAGCACCACGCCCACGGCTTTTTCGTAAAAGAACTTCACCCTTTCGAGATTGCCTTCGCGCATTACTTCCGCACTTTTCGGGAACAGGATGTCACCCAATACCTGGGAGGGCACGTCGACCAGGTTCGCGATACGCACACACACGCTGTACAGCGCTACTACGCCGGAACCATAAACAGATGATACCACAAACTGATCGGTGTTACGGAATACGGAGGAACTCACGTTGGTCGCGAACACATATTTACCGAAGTGCCACATCTTGCCTAACCATGCCGCATTGTACATAAACTTGCGGGTGAGGAAGCGGCGGGCGAAAACGTAGGAAATACCGGTACCCAGTACAATTCCCGCGTTGTAATAGAAGATGAGGTTCATCAACTCAACCTTCCCATCTACCCAATAATCAATAGCGATCATTAAAAAGAAGAACCCTGGCGAACCAGGTAAGCCCAGAATACACCTTTAAAGTCGCCGTTCGCATTCTGTACCCATTCGAAATGAGAGAACGGAATAAGCAGGAGCAAACCGGGAATAAAGTAGTAGATCACGTTCGCGAGGGCGGGGGCCTTCAGGAAGATGGCTACGGGAGCAATACCTGCGGCCAGTGCAATTGCCATGGCCACGGTGATGAAAATATTAAGGCAAAGCGCGGCGGAGTTCACATACACATGGTCCGTTTTCTCGGAACTGTTCAGGAACTTGATCACCGCATTTTTAATAAGCGCCGTACGAATGGTTTCGATATACCCCACGAATATGAGAAAGAGCGCCCAAACGCCCATTTCGGGTTTACTCATATGCCGGGTCAACATCATAGTGGTGCCAAGGCCGAACGCCACTACGGCCAGCTTTTGCAAGCCACTGTAGGTGCCCGACTGTAGCCAATATGCGTATTTCTTGTCACTCATGACCTAAGCTGGTTGTTGGGTTTGGGGGTTGGATGATAATGTTTTGGCGGGAGCGGGGCGCTCGAGGCTGTACAGCCACCAGGCACCGATCTGCATCGCGATATTATATACAATGATCGGAACTACCAATGCGAAAAACAGGCAGATGGCGAGCATCACTGGCACATACGTTACACCGGCCTTCACCAGCGCTACACGGGTGGCAGAGGCCACCAACACGTGCGAAACATAAATGTACAGCGAATGATAACCGATAACACGCAGGATTTTCAGCACGTTATATTTCTGCAGGATAAACGCCAGGTTCGCCATAAATGCGCAGCCGGAAACTGCAATCAGCGTAAACAATAAAGGTTGATACGCCTCCACGAATTCGTAGTCGCCCTTCTCCAGGTTTTTTTCCAGGAAATAGTACTGCCCGATAACAAATACCGGCAACAGGACCGCGAACGTTTTCCGTGATGCGTACTTGGCGTACATATTCTTATCCAGCATTTTATCCGAGATCAGATCACCGATGGCGAAGAACACATAATAATGCAACAGATCATATCCGAAACCCAGATCTATTTTATGCACCGATAACCAGCTCGAAAAGAGGAAAGCCACGGTACCCAACGCTAACTGGTGCCATATTTTCAGCTTCACCTTTTCGCGGGTGATCAGGTATAATACCGATACGTTAAACAGTGCGTACAGGTACCAGAACTGGTCGATCCTGCGCGGGAACACAAAAATGTACCAATAGTCGTTGATCGTACGGTCGGCGTTCACATAGTTTGCCAGCACCAATTGCAGGGTAACCTGTATCAGCGACCACACCATGTAGGGCCAGAACAGGGTGCTGAATTTATTCTGCACCAGCTGTTGCACACTTCTTTTCTTTAGACTCTTGCCGATAAAAATACCGGAAAGGATGAAAAACAGCGGCATACGGAAGCTGTAGAAAATAATGTTCGCGTGTTCAAGGTAAGCAAACTTCTGCTCGGACAGGCCGGCGCGGGATATACCTTCGTAAATGTGACGGTATAATACCAGCATGATCGCAATGCCACGGGCATAGTCGATCCAGGGGAGCCGGGAGCTGTTAACAATGTCTGTATTGAATAATTTGAGCTTCATCAGGTTTCGGCAAGTTGTACGGACTAGAGATCAATGTTCTCCAGCTCCACGTAGTTCAGTATAGCACCGGTATATTTACCATTAAGACCTTGTAAAAAGGCAATTGTTTCTTTATCTGTTTGTTTGATGGTCGAACGGGCAGATACAACGGAAATCACCGTATCCGCGTAGCGGAGCAGTTCCTTACTATCGGCACGGTTATTTAACGCCGGACCTTCCAGAAGATGTAGTCGTACACGCTTGCCAGTACAGGCAGTTGCTGCAACACATTCTGATCCGCCAGCACTTCCGCAGGTGTATAGTTACCGCCTTTGGAGCCGATGATGTCCACGTGCTCGATGTTGGTTTTACTGATAATCCTGCGCAGTTTTTCAATGCCAGCATTGCCATCTGCATACTCTTCCAGTGTTTCGGCTGCTTCAAATTCCTTTGTCAGCGTGTTGTTCGGGAAGTTGGTGTCCGGGATCAGTATTTTCTTTTTGCTCAGGCTGAAGCTGTGCGCTAATGCCTTGATGATCGTTGATTTACCTTCGCCGGGCCGGGCGCTGGTGATCAAAAATATCTTATGACCGCTTTTCTCGATCTCGTAGCGGAGCTTGCGGATATGCTCACGGAAAGTATTGCCGCTCTTATCCTTTGCATCTTCACTGGCAAATACTTCGTCCAGGTTAGCTCCTTTTTTCGGGTTCAGTTTATTAATTACGCTCAGCAGCTTCAGTTCGATTACTTTCAGGTACTGCGAAGGTGTTTTAATCGACACGTCAATATACTCCAGGAAGATGATCGCGATACAGCAGAACACGAACATGGTCATGCCAGCCAGACCAAGGATGATGATCCTTTTGGAAGGCTCCGGCTCTACCGCGGGCTGACCGAACAAGATCTGGCGGAAGTCGTCCATCGGCGCCACTTTGTTGTTCATGGCGGCATCGTAACGGCTTTTTACGTTCTCGTACTCAGTCTGTGCGAGATCGAGCTCCTTCTGCATAGCCATATTATCCGCGCTGCGGGAAGCGGCGATCGACACGCCGGCGTTCAGGCTGTTGATTTTATTCTGGAGATCGCGAATGCTATTTTCAGAGGTGCGAATCTGGATTTCCAGCTCCGCCTTCTTCTGTTGCAATTGCGCTTTGGTTAAACCGCCGGAGCTGGGAGAGGAGCTTAGGTTGCCAAGTGAATTCGCTTTCTGCAGGTATTCCTTTCTTAAGCGATCGTATTTGTTATATAGTTCCTTATCGTTGGAGCCTTTATTCTGGTACTCTGCATACGCCGCGTCACGCTCATTCTTGATCCTCACCAGGTCAGCGCTGGCGGTGCTTGGGGCAGTTGCGGTAGTAGCGTTGGTGCGGTCCATTTCAGCAAGGGCACGGTTAACATCCTGCAGACCAAGCTGTGAAGAGTTGAGCAGGTTTTTTCGTCGGCCAGTTTCACCTCGAATGTGCTCACCTGGGTCAGTTTGCTGGTGCTTTCCACCGATACGTCTACACCACCCTTAGCGCGCAGCATACCGATTTTCGCATCCAGTACTTCTCTTTTCTGATCTACCAGCTTCGCCAATGTTTCAATAGACTGCGAGTTCTGTTGGGTGCGGGACGATTCGTTGTTACGTAAAAACTCGGCGCAACCCTGGTTTACCATGTAGGCAGACAGTTCGGGGTGGCTGGAATTATATTCCACGTCCAGGTAATCGGTACGTTGTACGCGGCCTACATACAGCATTTTGCGGATGCTTTCCAGGTCGTATTTGTACAGTTTAATCAGTTCCAGTACTTTCCTTTCGTCCGGGTTATAGGAGCTGAGGAGTTTCTCGGAAGTATATTTGTCCTTCAACATCGCGATTACGCTGGCGATATTTACACCAAGTTTCGCTTCTTTTTCCTTTTCTTCTGCGCTGAGTTTGCGAAATGCTTTTGTGGGATTTTCGAGGTCGTGCAGCATTACACTGTACGACAACATGCTTAACACCTTGGATGACTTGAAGGCTTCCGTTACGTTGTTGAACTTAACATCAATCTCATAAATATTAAACCCTTCGTCGGTCAGCTTTACTTTATCGGTTGTGGTAAAACCGGTAGCCAGCTGGGCTACGGAGCGGTATAAACGTTTTTCGTTCATGGTCAGAACGAAGGCTAACAAAACAGCAAGAACGGTACTGATGATAATCACCCATTTCTTACGCAACAACGATTTAATAAGATAAATCAGATCCATATTACTAATAATGACAAAGTATGAAATACTGTAATTTATAAAAACTGAAAAAATCCGGCTTGTCACCGGATTTTTTCAGTCGGGTATGTTTACTTATTTTTTGATGAGCTTAATAGTTTTTACTGATTTATCGTCAGCGATTACTTCCGGGAAGTACATGCCGGTTGCAGCTGCGCTGTTCCCAACTTCTACTCTCAGGTTGTGACGGCCTACGCCAAGTTCACCAAATGCTTTACCAAACACCGCTCTGCCGGACATATCGAACAGTCTTACCGCAACTTTCTTGCTGGTGCCTCTGTTGTCGAGGTTCAGGTTAACCGCATCTCGGAACGGATTCGGGAATACCTGGGTAACTTCCAGTTGATCATCTTTAGCGCGCTTATTAAACGCATAATCAACGATGTTAGTACCTGTGTTAGCCACGGCAACCGTGCGGGCGTTTACAGTTTGAGCA
This sequence comes from Chitinophaga sedimenti, assembly GCF_023156195.1. Lineage (GTDB taxonomy): Bacteria > Bacteroidota > Bacteroidia > Chitinophagales > Chitinophagaceae > Chitinophaga > Chitinophaga sedimenti. The sequence goes on along the minus strand of NZ_JAKUKA010000001.1, from coordinate 1,727,869 downwards.
GTTGCTTCGTCTTTCGCTTCGTAACCGTGGATTACCAGGGCGCCGATGTAACCGTAGGATGATTGTGCACCCAGGGAAATTGCGATTTCAGCTTCACCGTTTGCATCTGGTCTGATGTCTGCGATCTGAACGGTGTTGTTTACGTTCTTAGCACAGTTCAGAGATACGCTCTTATCACCCACTTTGTACACTGTAGTTCTGTCGCCATCGCCATCGCGGCTGCCGAAGAATACAAAGGTATAAGATTGTGACAGATTCAGGCCGCTTACTTTCAGTTTACCGGTTACACCGATATCCAACCACCAGGTGCTTCTGATAACGTTGTCAGGGAACACACCGGAATTGTTGCCGGTAATCATACCGAACGGATTCTCACCGCTGAAGTCCTGTGTTACTGCTACAGTGATACCTGAGTTGTTGCCTTCGTCATTGAATAACAGGTATTTGTCATTCAGCTGCGGAACGTTATTAGTATTGTTCCAGGGGGCACCAGCCGGATTATCACGGTTGAAGTTCATGTAGATAGAGTAAGCGTAAGTAGCGGCGTTAGCCAGGTTGCTGTAATCTGAGTAAACAGAACCTACTTTGCTTCTTACTTTATAGTAGTATTTCGTGTTAACCGCCAGGCCATTATCGGTATATGTAGTACCGGTGCCATTGATGGTGGTGATCAGGCTGTAAGCACCATCTACAGTTGCCGCACGGTAAACTTCAGTGGCGGTAATGCCGCTGGCCTTGTTCTGCCACTGCAGGGCGATGGATGTCTTAGACTTGCTGGTGCCGGTCAGGTTACCCGGAGCCAGAGGTACGCCATTGTCTACATAAGACTGGATAACCAGGGCATTCAGGTAGCCGTATACAGCTGCGCTGTTTTTCTTGAAGCTGAACTCAATTTCACCCGCTGCGTTCGGAGACAGGCCGTTCAGCTGTACCGTGTTGGCAGTGTTGCTGGCTGCATTCAGGGTTACTGTTTGCGCACCAACGGTGTAATCGGTGTTCCTGTTATCGGTTACCGCGCTGCGGCTGCCGAAGAATACCAGGTTGTATTTTTTGTCCGTTGCCAGACCGGTCAGTCTGAAGCGTTTAGCAGCGCCGGATCCGTCATAGTAAGCAGACTGCATTACGCCGTCAGGATATACACCGCTGTTGCTGCCGGTAGTAGCACCGAGGGTATTAACACCTTCGATTGCATCCAGCTGGGTGATGGTGATACCAGAAGCAGTGCCGTTTTCGTCCAGCATGTTCGTGATCGTACCATTAACAGCAGGCACCCTGTTGTAGTTGTTCCACGGCGTTCCTGCAGGTGATACTTCGTTGAAGTTCACGAAGATGGAAGTCGTAGAGTTGTCTTTTACAGCGATGCTGAAGGTAGTGGTATCAGTGTTGCCCTGGTTGTCAGCAGCAACAATTTTCACGTTGTTATAAGTACCGATCTGCGTAGCAGTAGGCGCCAGGGCCAGGTTACCGGTAGCGTTGCCGTTATCGGTAAGGGTAGCAAAGGCAGGCAGGTTGATGCCGCTCAGTGTAACCACGGTACCCGGATCCACTTTCACATTCACAGCGATGTTCTGGGTCTGGCCGGTTTTGATGTTAATGTTTTCCAGATCAGTGATTACTGGAGGTTTGCTTGCAGTTAAGATGCCTACAGTATCAGAATTGGTTGCACCATAAGTGTTGTACGCTTTTACGAAGTAATAGTACTGGGCGCCGCCGGTGGCTGCATTATCTGTATAAGTGCTGGCGTGTGCATTGTTTGCACCCGGGTTCAGCAGGGTATAAGGACCAGCCTGGCTGGTAGCTTTGTACACTTCATAACCGTTGTCGTTGTAAGCAACAGGCAGCCAGGTCAGTTTAACACCGGTCGCTACTTCAGCAGCTACCAGGTTATTGGGTTTGGCAGGTGCGCTCTGGTCGTCGTAAACCGCTTCAATTACCAGTGCGTTCAGGTAAGCGTAGCTCGAACCTGCAGCATTTTTCAGGTTGATGCTCACTTCGGCGGAGGCATTCGGAACAACACCAGCGATGTTTACGGTGTTCTGCGTGTTGCTTGCGGCCTGCAGGCTTACAGTCGTTGAGCCGATGGTGTAAGTAGAGGTCCTGTTGTCAGAAACGCTGCCGCGGCTACCAAAGAAGGTGAACTTGTAAGTGTAGTTAGCACTTGTGTTCAGGCCAGTGATCTTGATTGTCTGCTGGTCAGTACCGGTCCAGTAAGCAGACCTCATTACGTTGTCGGGGAACACACCGGAGTTGTTGCCGGTTACAGCACCTAACAGGTTAGTACCGTTACCCTGGTTCTGCCATGCGGTCATGATCTGTAAACCAACAGTGGTAGTAGTACCGGTAGAGTCTTTAAAGTTGCTCCACACATCGTTCTGTGCAGGCACTTTGCTTACGTTGTTCCAGAAACCTGTACCTACGCCGTTTGCTGCACCATCACTGAAGTTCACGTAGATAGAACTGTTCGGGCTGGCCAGACCTACGGTCAGGTTGAAGGTTTTGCTGTCTGTACCGCCTTTACCATCGTTCACATTTACGGTGATGGTATAAGTACCGGCGTTAGCGTAAGAGGTAGCAGCAGTGATAGTCGCTGATCTTCCGTCGTAGCTGAAAGTTGCGAAGGAAGGCAGACCGGTCACGCTCCAGTCGATATCGTCATTTGCGTTTGCATCTGTTACTGTCAACGGAATAGTAACAGAATTACCACCTTTCACCGTCGTGTTGGCAATAGCACCCAGGGCAGGAATGTAGTTGTCGGTAACTACCAGGCTGAAGGATGTAGTAGCAATACCACCGTGTTCGTCGGTTGCAGATACGCTGATGTTATTGTACGTACCAATGCTTCCCAGGGTCGGGTTGATGCTGATGACAGCAGTACCGTTGCCATTGTTCTGGAAGGTGGCGAAAGCCGGCAGGTTGGTTGTAGACAGGGTCAGCACCTGGTTGTCAGGGCTGCTAGCTGTTACATTCAGTGTCAGCGGCGTAGTATAGTGGATTTGCTTATTGGTCAGCTGGGTAATTATCGGAGGATTGTTCAGCGCGGTTGCACTGGCTTCAGCAGAATAAACAGAAGCACCGCCGGCGTTTTTAGCACGCAGCTTGTAGAAGTATGTCACATTGGAGAACAGCGCCGTATCGGTGTAGCTGGTCGGCAATGCGCCATCCACTGTAATGGTTTTATGCAGTTTGAAGTTGCCGTTGTTGTTTACAGACCTGTACAGCTCAAAACTGGTGATGTCTGTACCGCCGTTAGTCCATGTTAAACCAATGGAAGTGGAAGAGGCTGCAGTAGCAACCAGGTTAGCCGGTGCTGCAGGAACAGCAGGCAGCGCCTTGGTTTTAGCATACCCTTTACCGTCCTGGAACATAGCGGCAGGGTTTGTTTAGAGATAGAAGGACCGCTCGGTGAAGAGTAACGTACGTTCAGGGTAGCCGTGCTGGACGCCCGGAAGTAACGCAGCTCAATTGTGTGCAGGCCCGCTGTCAGCGGAACATTCGCCTGACGCTCCGTACCACGGTAAGCTACCGGGTTATCTACCCAGCGTACACCATCGATGTACAGCTGTGCGCCGTCATCTGCCTGTACGTAGAAGATATAGTTGCTGCTTGCGGTAGCAATGTTGATGTGGCCAGTGTAACGGAACAGGTAGTTCGTGGTACGCTGACGGTTGTTCATATTGATAGTCGTCACAACACCAGTCGCTTTTGGCGTCATGGTCGTAAAGTCCGGCATTACAGTCGGAGCAGTGCTCACTTCATAGTATTCGTAATCCAGGCCAGTAACCGTAGTGTTGAATGCAGAGCTACCGGCAGCGTTGATCGCTTTTACTTTGTAGTAGTAGTCGGTAGAAGCAGTCAGCCCTTTATCAGCGTAAGTAGTAACGCCTGCACCTACGGTTGCAATGGTAGTATAAGTACCAGTGTAAGAGTTGGAGCGGTAGATCTCGAAGCCGGTTTCGTTATTGCTGTTATCCGCCCAGTTCAGATCGATCTGGTTGTAGGCAACAGCAGTTGCTTTCAGCAGCGAAGGAGCAGCAGGAACAGTGCCGGCAGATGCTTCGTTCTCTACATATTGCGTGACAGGAATCTCCTGACGGGTGCTGCCGATACCGCTGGCAGTATTTCTCCAGTACAGCCTGAAGCTTGCGCTACCGGTGTTCTCGAAGTAGGAAATACGCAGTGGCAGGTTACCAGCAGGCAGATTAGCCGTTACAACAGCCGTACCGTTAGTAGTTCTGGTAGCAAGTACTGCACCGTTCAGTTCGAACTTAACGCCATCGTCAGCCACCACTTCAAATGTATAATTACCAGCCACTGGTATTTTCAGGAAACCTTCCCACATAATTCCGAAGTAGTCGGCCTGGGTTGCGATGGCAACATCCGGACGAGGGGAAATACCGGTAGCGGCAGGTGTCAGTGTAGTAAAGTCAGGAACCGCGCTGTAAGTGGTAGAACCAGGGTAGTACTTCCATTTAACACCTGTCTGGTAAGCCAGGGCAGATACCTGGTTACTTGCCGGAGAAGTATTACCGGTCAGGTCGCGCGCTTTTACCACGAAGTTGTAAAGCTGACCTTTACCAGGTTGTAAACCGTGGCGGTAGTGGCCGTGCCGGCTACGCTATAAGATTTAGTACCATTTACATAGATATCGTAGTTGGTTACGCCTACATCATCTGTGGAAGCACCCCATGTCAGCACCATAAAACTACCAGCGTTGCCGGAGATAGTCAGGTTGGACGGAGCGCTTGGCGCAGCCTCATCGTTCAGGGTAGTGCCGCTGCCTTCATTGCTGTTTGCAGAAGCCGCAGTAGCGTTTACCGCCCTTACGAGATAGAAATATTTGGTATTGGCGTTCAGGTTGTCATCAACGTAGGAAGTGGTATTTGCCACAACGGTGTCGATGAGGGTGTACGGACCACCAGCGGTAGCCGCACGGTAAACTTCGAAACCAGTTTCAGGATTCGGAGCATTGGGATTTTTCACCCAGTTTACTTCCAGCTGTGTTTTAGACAGTGGCAGTACCGCCACGTTAGATGGAGCAGCCGGAGGATTAGCACCGGCGGCGTTGATCACCGTGTAAGGAGCGGAGAAATCGCTGGAGCAACCGTATTGTTCGGTTACTTTAACGGTATATGCACCCGGATTGCTTACAGTCAGTTTATTGGTAGTACCTAAAACAGTGCTGTTAGCAACATTTTTCCAGGAGTAAGTAGCGTAGGTAGCAGGCACAGACAGTGTAACACTGGTTTTGCCATCGGGAGAAGGGATTGCGCGGCTCTGTAAACCGTCCAGTTTGATAGCAGGAGGAACAGTAGGCGTCTTGATTTTGATCACAACGGGAATAGGGGAGTAGTAAGACCACTCTGTTCCACGTTTGATTCGCGCATCATAAGTACCAATGCTGGTCGCAACATATGTATTGCCGGTAGCACCGGGAATTACTACGCCATTCTTACGCCATTCATAACCGTCAAAGCCCGCGGTCAGACCGAGGGTAACGTTAATAGCGTCGCCAGGACAGAACTCAGTTCTGCCTGTCAGCGGCCAAGGATTTGTTTTGTTGGCCCTGTTTACATTGGGGAAGAAGTCTGCTTCAGCCCAGGCTTTGTTCCATGAATCGTGACCATTCTGAGGGTAGATCGTCAGTTTCATGTTTGCGCCGGCAGCGGCAGCAGCATTATATACTTCCGTAGCGGTTCCGGGATCAGGATTGGTATCCAAACCACCCTGGAACTGCCAGATCGGTGTCCATTTAAAAGAGTTGATGGAGTTTTGAAAGACAAAGACGCCGCGGAGATAGGACTCGCGCCGGCAACAATTTTCGGGTAACCGATAATCATCTCCCAGGTTGCACTACCGCCACCAGACAGACCTTCAACATAAATCCTGTTGATATCAACTTTCGCCTGGGGAACGAAGTAATTGTTAATCAGTTCTACAAGGTTGGAGTAGTGACCGGCTCCGAAGAAACCGTCGGTGTTTTGGGGGTAAATGAGGAAGCCGTCAAAATCACCATTATCCACTTTGTTCATGTGAACCTGGCCACCATGGTACAACTGGAATTCATTGTCGTAGATGGTGCCTTTTTCACCCACACCGTGGAAGAAAATGATTACAGGATATTTCTTTCCGTCAACCACACCATATTGGTAGGATTTAGGGAATTTTACCCTGAAGGCCATACCCTTGTAGATATAGGCTTTGAAGGAAGTGCTGGTCCAGTTCAAACGGTTAGTTTTAACCCATTTGCCCAGCGTTCCCCATGCAGGTTGAGTTGGGGGACTGGCCGCATTGTAGACCACGATGGGATCATTGGGGTTGAGAACTCCTGTTTGCGCTTTAACCACGAATGCACTAATGATCAGTGCAAATGAAAGCAGTAGGCGGTAAAGTTGTTTCATAATTATTAATTGGCTCCTTGAATAAATAGCATTTTCATTCGCGCACCTGCAGTTCAACGCATAGCGAAGTAGACTGCAATTGCAGCTTTTCAAGGGAATGGCCAAAAAGAAATGATTTTAACCTGCCAGCTGGCAGCTAAAATTCTATGTGGTTCTTGTGGTAGGAATGGAAAAAATAAGTGCGGTCGATGCTGTTATTTTTAGAAATAATGCGTTCTCGTCGGTGTATTCGTTTACCTATGCTTCTAAATTAACTACGCTAAATTACGACGCAAATTACAATAATTGAACATTTGTTCGATATATTTCGTGAAATCCCGTTTTTGCCGGGTGAACGGTGGCCTTTTGCCTGTCTACGGATTACACATTTTGATATATCGTGCACAAAGTTATTCAATTTTTTGTTAATTCTTAACTTTTACATTCCTTAACAAATCATTTACAAAGATTACTTGATTGTAAACTATCTACGCGGCATTCTCGCTTTTTTACAGCGCGGTCACGCGGGCCATGCAACGCGGTGCCAATAAAGCTGTAACGTACAAACCATTGATAAGTGCCCATCGCGATCAGCGTGGTTACGGTCAGCACCCCCAGGGGGCGGAGCCAGCCCGGCACCGATGTGTCCAGGAATACGATCTGCATAGCGCCCACGATGCTCAGGTGCACGAGGTACAACCAAAACGAAGCATCCGATATATACTTGATCGTTCCGTTCTGCACGTTCATGTACTTCAGGAAGAAACCGATAAAGCCATAGGTAAGGAAGACAGTTTGCGCCGCCACTACCAGCTTTACACCTATGAGTGCCAAACCCGACAATGCCGCCACGTTTTCGTGTCCCAGTACAAGTAATTTAAACGCGACTACGGTTAAAGCCAGACCTGCAGCGAGATACAGCCACGTGTAACGCGCCAGCTCAAATAAACGGCCACTTTGCCTGTGCAACACTACGCCCAGCAGGAAAAAGAAGCCATAGTAAGTGAAATGGCCCGGTTTAGGGAAGATGCTGGTTGATACTTCTACTTCGGCTGTGCGGAACAGTGCGATCTGAATAGCCGCCAAGATCAATATGTATACAATAACATGAAGGGGAGAGCCATAGTTCCTCGTTAGTGTATTCGTGAACGTTTTAGCTCCTCCGCTCATTTTAAAACGGTAGACCACCAGCATTACCACATAATATAATATAAGGTAATACAGGAACCAAAGGTGCGCCATGCCGTTCCAACGCAGGAAATGCTGCCAGAATACTTGCGAACGCTCCGCCGGCGGCACACCAGCAGCAATGCAATGCTGGAAATACACGAATGGCGCGATGGACAGCGGTAAAATGAAGATCATGCTTGCTATAAATGGCACGACTATACGCTTGTAGCGGTGTTTAAAAAATGCACGTTCCCCGATTTTCAGGTACAACATCCGTGCAAAGAAGCCGGCTACCAGGAAAAACAGCTGCATCCGGAACGAGTGAATAAAGAGATACAGCGCATCAAAGCCATAGGCATGCAGCTGATCGTCTGAAGGCCAGCCTTCGTTAGGGTATACTTTGTACGCGATAATGGCATGCAGCACAATGCCGAGCAGCATGGCAATGGCTCTCAACGAATCGAGGCCGTAGATCCTGTTGTTAGTTTGCACGAAGTTTAAATAGGTTTGTACGACCGCCTACTCCTTATGAGCAAAATGGAAGTCGTCCGTTTTTATTAATACACACCGCTCGATCTCCTCGTCGGTAAATAATTCGGTGATGGGCAGGAAGTCGGTTTTCCAACCTGCCGCCTCCAGCTTAGCCGCGTAATCTTCGCCGTAAAAGCGAATGTGGCCCGGATCGCCAAATACTTCCGCCCGCTCTTCCGGCGAAGTGATACTGGGATCTTCATGCGTGACCGGCATTCCCGGCTTTAACGGCACCTGCAATAGCGCGCGGCCACCGGGTTTCAGCACCCGTAACATTTCACGCATCGCTTTTGAATCTTCCTCTACATATTCCAGCACGTGCGAGCAAAGGATCACGTCATAAGTATTGTCCGCGATCTGTGGCATGCTGGTGATGTCGATGCACTGGGTATCCGAGGGATAGGTACTTTCAAAAGTATCCGCAAATTTATCGCCTGGCGTGTAATCGAGCCCCTTAATTTTTTTATAACGGGCGTAGAACATGGCTTCAGGTGCAATATGCAGCATTTTTTTTTCCCCGGGGTAATGAAGTCTGGGTGCCTGTCCAGGTACATCCACAGCATGCGGTCGCGTTCATTGGACCGGCAGCGGGGACACTGGATTTTCCGCTGGTCGGACCCTGCCGGCAACAGGGTCCTAAAGCTACCCTTGCAACAGGGACAATAATATTTGTCGCCTTTATAATAAAGGCCTCGCAGCTCCAGGTATACCGGCAGCGCAGTTTTTTTCAGAAATTGTTTCAGTTTCGGGTGCATGCAATCACTTGTTTTAACGGGGTACAAATAAAGGAAGCGGTAAACGTAGGCTTGGCTTACGAGACAGTCGACAATCGTTTGGATCTTTCCCAGGCGGCGGACTGGTTTTTCCGGAGATATCGGAAGAAACCTTGGAACACCGCGATGTTCATAAACAAGAAATAGAAAGGAATGTAAAAAGGCTTGCTTTTAATATTGCGTCCGGCGAGGAAGTACCCGGTGAGCGCCGCGCCGTAAAAAGCCAGTTGCGCAATCAGGAAGGCCAGCCAGAACCATCCTCCGCTGTAAAATACTAATAAAATATTAGTGATGAGCAGTACGGGCAAACTTAAAGGGCTCAACGTCCAGCGCAGCACCCGGTGCGATACATATTGGAACGAGAGTACAGGGTATTTAACAAAGTTCAGCAGCGCTTTGAGTCGTACGATAGACTGGAAGCCACCGGCGCTGATGCGGACTTTGCGTTTATGCTCTTCCGTGATAGAGGCCGAAGGTGCTTCCATGGCGAATGCGTCGGGAGCATAGGCGATGCGGTAACCTTTCATGTTGATGCGCAGCGAGATGATAAAGTCATCCAGTATTACATCGGGCTCCACGGTTTCGTAGAGATCCGTTCTTACAGAGAACAGCTCGCCGGCCGCGCCTACAACAGAATACAGGTCTGCGTCCCATTTCTTGAGCAGCGATTCGTATTTCCAGTACACTCCTTCGGTAGAGGCTGCGTTGGCGTTACCGTCGGCTACCACCTTTTTTCGCCGGCCACGCCACCCGTACCGGGATCTGCATAGTGCCTGACGATATTTTTAACCGCTTCAGCGTTTAACAAAGTATTAGCATCGCAGAAAATGACGTAGGGGTGCGCACCTGGGAAACCGCCCGGTTGATCGCCGCGGTTTTGCCGCGTCGCTCACTTTCGTGCATGGTGCGGATGCGCGGGTACCCGGCCAGAATTTCAGGCGTGCGGTCTGAGCTGCCATCGGTAATAAATATAATGTCCAGCTTTTCGGCGGGATAATCGAGGGCAAGGGTATTAGCGACTTTTTCACGGATGAAGTCTTCCTCGTTGTAAGCAGCCACCACAAGGGTTACGGCGGGCTCAAACGGAGGGAGTGGGGCGGGATTGCCCTTAAAAAGCCGTTTCAGTTTAACCAGTATATATAATAAGATGGCGTATCCGACATAATTATAAAACAGGATGCAAAAACTGATTGTAAATAAAATAACCAATGTCATAAATAGCGTACAGGGGGTTAATTGGACGGCAAAATAAACAAGAATTCGAATAAAATACAACGAAAAAGGTACGTCTACACGCCAATTTTAATCTTTCACCGGACGAATCCGGCCACTTACGAGGAATTTTTAACCCTTTACGAATTCCATTATATTAGAAAATTACACTTATTATAATTTTGCGTCAGTGAAAAAGACATGAGGCCGCGTATAACTACGTAATTTTGAAGAGAAGCAAGTTCTTTTTGTTAATTCGATTAACAACATTTGCAAAGTTCAAGTTTTGTTAATATTTTTACGCAGTCAATTAAATATAATATATCCTTTCTGACCATCTTCCTTTGAATTTCCTGGAACGCAATGTTCCATAATAATTTAGCCCCCTGGAGGAACCTAATAAAAAAACTGGCTTTTACTAAGTTTTACGGTAAAGGCGCCAGGAACGATCCTGGCCTTATCCTGGAAAAATCGGATTTGGATGATCCGTTGTAGTTGCTTTGTGTATTACCGCGCCGCAACAAACGTTTATCCCCTTTCGAAACAAGTAGTTTTTAATTAGGAAAAAAGAAGAAGATGAAAAAGACAATATTGATTATCGATGATAGCGCGCCAATTCGCTTTTTGCTGGAGTCAATCCTTGGCAAACAGTACAGAGTATATTCGGCGCCGGATGGATTAACGGCGATGATGTGGCTTTCAAAAGGTAACAGACCTGACTTGATTATCACAGACATTCAAATGCCAAACATAGACGGATGGGAGTTGGTAAAATACCTGAATGGAAATGTGCTGTATGATGATATTCCTGTTATTGTCCTCACAGGTTCGGACACGAAAGAGATGAGAGGCCATGAACTGGAATACAAAATTTCTGACTTCCTGCGCAAGCCTTTTGATCCGATGAAGTTGCTGGAATCTGTTAACAAACATATACATGCTGCCGCGGATGTGGTAACTGCCTAAGTTCGGAACGGAAACATGTAATTGTTTAATTGTAAAACCCCTGTTTGTTTATGCTTTATAACGTACCATTACACCTACAAGACCAGAAGAGGAAACCGCTGGCGACAATGATTTCTCTTCCGTCTGACAGCTTGATGAGATTTGCACTTTTCATTGGAGACAGTGCATTTCAAAAACATTTCTTCCCCGTCAGGAGGAAGAGACAGTGATTGCGACTACGGCGGTGAATGCGAGGAAGGTATTGAAGGACAGGTTGCAAAATAACATTACCCCCGCGTATATCATTTGTCACCTGCAGCAGGCCGCCCCAGAACTGGAGTCCCTGTTGCAATTCCTGCAACAGAACAAGCATTTCCGTAAAATTCCGTTCTTTCTTTACGCAGAAAATCTGACTAAAGAAGAAAAACAGAAATATGCCCGCCTGGGCGGTATCGATGATATCGTTACGCCGGGTATTACGGCGGCCGACTTCAACTTAAAACTGCAGTTCGCCCGTAAGTTCAGGCAACTCAGCGCAAAGGCGGAAAATGCGAAAAACGGTAACCGTAACTGGTTCGAAGGGAAAGATGTAAATTACTTATTAAAACGCCTTGTAGACATCACTGCCGCCGGTACGGCGCTGGTTGCGCTGAGCCCGGTACTTGCTGTCATAGCCGTTGCCATCAAATTAGATTCAAAGGGCCCCATCTTTTATATTTCAAAAGGGCCGGCAGTCGCTACAAGGTATTTAAGTTCTATAAATTCCGCACCATGCGTGCAGATGCGGACAAAATGGTAAAAGAACTGAGTCACCTGAACCAGTACGATACTAAAAATACAGATGCAGCCGGTCCGGTGTTCTTTAAATTGAGCAACGACCCGCGTGTAACCAAACTGGGCGCCTTTTTGCGCAATAGCAGCCTGGACGAACTGCCACAGTTGCTGAATGTTATCAAAGGGGATATGTCGCTGGTAGGTAACAGGCCACTGCCTTTGTACGAAGCCGCAACTTTGACTACCGATACCTATGCTGGTCGCTTTAATGCACCTGCGGGGCTTACCGGTTTGTGGCAGATCAAAAAAAGAGGACAAAAGGAAATGAGTGTGGATGAGCGTATTGGACTGGACATCGACTACGCTGAAAAATACTCTTTCATGTACGATATGTGGATTATGGCGCAAACGCCGAAAGCATTGATTCAGAAAGACAACGTTTAACCTGACCGAATAGAAGACGCTATTAATCACCAATACACCGAATACAACACAAGGAATACTATCATGAAACTACGTTCAGAACCGCTGGTGTCGCTGATCACATTAAACTACAACCAGACTGGTATCACATGCGAGTTCCCGGAGTCAACTAAAAACCTGACTTACAAGAACTTTGAGACCATCGTTGTAGATAATGCCTCCACAGTGAACCCTACGGCGCAGATCGAAGCAGGTAATTACCCCAATGTAAAAATCCTGCTCAGCGAAAAGAACCTCGGCTTTACAGGGGGCAACAACCTTGGCATGCGTCATGCAAAAGGAGATTTCGTTTTCATCGTGAATAATGACACAGAGGTAACGCCCGATTTGCTGGAGCGTTTGCTGGCGCCGTTCGAAAACGATCCTACCATTGGCGTTACTTGTCCAAAGATCCGCTACTTTTCTCATCCCAACACCATTCAATATGCCGGCTTTAACCCGATGAACCTGTTTACAGGCAGGCAATCGGCAGTAGGCAGCAATGAAGATGACCAGGGACAGTACAACGTTTCCGGTCCTACCAACTGCGCACACGGCGCAGCGATGCTGGTAAAGCGGGAAGTGCTGGAGAAAGTTGGCATGTTCGCCGATAAGTTCTTCATTTACTACGAAGAATCTGACTGGAGTGCGAGAATTATCCGCGCCGGTTATAAAATACAATACGTGGCCGATGGATTGATTTATCATAAAGAATCCATTACCATGGGTAAGGAAAGCGCCATCAAAGCGTACTACCACACCCGCAACAGGATACTGTACATGCGCAGGAACACGAATCCGGTGCAGCTGGCATCCTTCACCCTGTTCTTCACAGCATTTACTTTCCCGAAATCGGTGCTGAAGTATACTGTAAGAGGACAATTTAAACACCTGAAGTCGTTCCTGAAAGGCACTTTCTGGAACCTGACAAACTCAAGTTATTCACCTGTATCGTAAAAATTGAATTGATATGATAACATCTTTAGTTACCGGAGGTGCCGGATTTATTGGATCTCACGTGGTAAAACATTGTTTGGCTGCTGGTCATAAAGTAGTTGTACTGGACGACCTGAGCGGTGGTTTTGAAGATCACATCCCCGAAGGCGCTATCTTCGTTCAGGGTTCTGTTGTGGACGATCAGCTGGTGACCAGCCTGTTTGCTGAATACAAATTCACTTACGTATATCACCTGGCGGCTTATGCAGCTGAGGGGCTCTCTCACTTCATCCGCCGTTTCAACTATAATAATAACCTCATTGGCAGCATTAACCTGATCAACGAGTCAATCAAGCATAAAGTAAAATGCTTCGTGTTTACTTCCTCAATCGCAGTATATGGCGCAGGCCAGCTGCCGATGCGCGAAGACATGGTGCCGCAGCCTGAAGATCCGTACGGTGTTTCTAAATACGCGGTAGAACTGGACCTGAAAGCGGCGCACGAAATGTTTGGTCTGAATTACGTGGTATTCCGTCCCCACAACGTGTATGGTGAAAACCAGAACATCGGTGACAAATACCGTAACGTAATCGGTATCTTCATGAACCAGATCATGCAGGGCCAGCAGCTCACCATCTTCGGCGACGGCGAACAAACACGCGCTTTCTCTTACATTGATGATGTGGCTATTCCGATCGCGAAATCTGTGGATATTCCTGCTGCTTACAACCAGGTGTTCAACATTGGCGCGGATAAACCTTACACCGTAAACGAACTCGCGAAAGTGGTGAGCGGTTACTTTGGTGTTGAACCTAACATCAAATACCTGGCTGCCCGTAACGAGGTAGTACACGCTTACTCTGACCATGCTAAAGCGCACGGCGTATTTGGCGAAGGCAGCGGTGTAACACTGGCTGACGGTATTGCTAAAATGGCTGCCTGGGCTAAAGTGGTGGGCGCCCGCAAGAGCAAGGAATTTGAAAACATTGAGATTTATGAAAAACTGCCGCAGGGATGGGAGCGTAAAGCACCACAGACCGAAGCAGTGCCTGCATAATGGCTACGCATAAGAAAATAAAAGTTTTACAGACCATCCGTCAGGGTTTGGTAGGCGGGGGCGAAACGCATGTACTGGGGCTTACAGAGCAACTTGACAAATCGCGCTTCGAACCGGTTGTACTTTCCTTCACGGATGGTCCCATGATTACCCGGCTGAACGAAATGGGCATCAAAAATTACGTGATCCCTTCGTTAAAAGCGTTCGACATCCGCCAGTGGCAAAAGGTAAAGGCGCTGCTCCGCAAAGAGCAGATCGATTTAGTGCATGCCCACGGCTCACGTGCAGCCAGTAATCTGCTGATCCCTACAAAGGCTTTAGGTCTGCCCATCGTTTATACTATTCATGGCTGGTCGTTTCACGATGACCAGCCTTTCGTTCAGAAAAAGGTGCGGGTATATTCGGAAAGGTTTATCACTAACCGGGTAAATCATAATATTTCGGTATCCGCCTCCAACCAGGCCACGGGTGTAACACATTTCGGCAGGTTCAGCTCCACGGTGATCAATAATGGTATTGATCCTGTAAAGTTTAATCCCGATGGCGTATATCCCAATATCCGCGAGGAGCTTGGCATTCCGGAGCATCATACGCTGATCAGCTATATTGCGCGTATTACCGTACAGAAAGATCCTTTGACCATGGTGCGGGGCTTTGCCGAAGCGCTGAAGGAAACGCAGGATCTGACCTTACTCGTAGTAGGCGACGGTGAACTGAAAGAGGAAATGATGGAACTGGCGAAACAACTGGGTGTAAGCGACAAGATCGTGTACCAGCCATTCCGCGCCGATGTGCCGGCCATCCTGCGGGCGACCGACATTTATTGTCTGCCGTCTTTATGGGAAGGTTTGCCGATCGGGTTGCTGGAAGCCATGGCCATGGGCACGGCGGTTGTGGCCACCAACGTGGATGGATCGAGGGAAATTGTGAAACATCTCGAGAACGGATGGCTCATAGAGCCCCGCAGCGCAGAAATGTTGGCCAACGCCATCGTAAAACTGCACACAGAAAAGTTTTTCCGCGCCATGTTGCAGAAGAATGCTGTCAAAACTATCCTGGAAAGATACAGCATCCACAGCATGACCCGTAAAATTGAGGACCTATACCAGAGGTGCTCAACACCCCGAAATAACCGGCTACCATGGATACACTTTTATACATACTGGATGACATTTTTATCGTAGTGCAGGTAGCACTGGCATTCTTCGTGCTGCTGCCTACCGTGCTGCTGATTATCTACGGCATCAAAAAGCTCTTCGGCTGGAGCAACTCTCCGCTGAAGAAGGGTGGTGAAAATAATGCACAGCACTCCTACGATTTTGGTGCAATTATTTGTGCACACACCGACCTTACGCTGGTGCCGCCATTAATTGATTCTTTACTCAAACAGAATTATAGCAATTACCGCGTGTATGCGGTGGCAGACGCCTGCAGACCCGAAGCCGTTGAGCAATTGAGAGCCATGTTTCCCGACCCGCGCGTAACCGTGCTGGCGCCGGAGCAGCCTTTCAATAACAAGACCAAGTCGATCGACATGGGCATTGAACACTTTACGCGCAAACACGACGCTTTCATCATTTTTGACTCCGATAACCTGGTACACCCGGATTACCTGAGCGTGGTGAATAAATATTTCAATAAGGGGTACAAAGTGGTGCAAACCAACATGCTGCCCAAAAATACCGATACGTTATATGCCCGCATGGACGCTTCCGGTAATCTGTATTGCAACTTTATTGACCGCCTCATGCGCATGGAGCTGGGACTGTCGTCGCACATCTGGGGACTTGGTATCGTGATGGACGTGGAGTTATACAGAACTATCCTGTACCAGAATTTTCCCGGCACCTTCAGCAAACTGGGCGGCTTCGATAAAAAGATGCAGGCCGACATCGTGAACAATGTTCCCGTGCTGGCTTATGCTACAGAAGCCATTGTATACGATGAGAAAATCGAGGATGGCGCGGCGCTGCAAAAGCAACGTACCCGGTGGATCAATGCATATTTCACCTCTATGGAGTATGCCGTAAAAGTACTGTGGAATGGCTTATCGCGCTTTAATTTTAATAACACGTTTTTCGGCATTAACCTTTTCCGTCCGCCGTTATTTATGATGATGGGGACAGCAGGTTTGTTTATGTTGATCAACCTGTTTATCAGTCTGCCCTGGGCCATATTCTGGTTCGCTTCGATTGTCACCTTTGTGATTACTTTCTTTGCAATCGTAATGGTGATGAGCGGCGACAGCCAGATATTTAAAGCGATGTTCCACCTGCCGTTCTTTGTGCTGCGCCAGGTAAAGGCATTCCTGAAAGTGACGGATGCCAACAAAGATTTCCTGCGCACCAACAATACCAAAGTGGTGTACATCGAGGAAATCCTCAATAAATAGGCTTGCCTTGATGAAAATAGAAACAACGTAAGGGGAGAGGTGCTCGCATCTTTCCCTTTACTATTTTAAGTAGGTTTCTTCCGCTCGATTTATAATGCGAAAAGATATTTCCCCTGTTGCTCGGTGCAGAAGGACACCAGCTTTTCAGAATTTACCTCGAACAGGAAATACATCATCACCGCGTTTCCACTAACGATCCCGTATATTTCCTCCTGCGAAGGCAGGGCAAAAGCCGCACAGTCCTGGAGCGCACTGATGGCGGCATAGGGCTGTACACTTACGCGGCCCGAATGGTACGCCCTGAGGAAGGCGCCGGTTTCTTCCCGCACAAATTCTACCCGTTTGCAGAAACATGCGCTGCAATCCGGTTTACACTCGTAAGCCATATAACGGCCAATTTCTGCAGGGGGAGCAAGGTGAATAAAAAGATCTTGTACGAGCGACCTGATAACGGCGGCCCGTTTTTTGTCCAAAGCTTTTTCTGCGTTGGTATTGGGCATAGAGAACATCGTGCGTTCTGCAGAGGCTTTCGTAGCTACTAGCATCGTATGTAAATTCTTTAGCAAATAGAAAATGACTCTTCTCTGTCTCGATTATTTGTGTCGGCGTGTGTGTCTGATTACGAACAATTCATGAGCAACAACAGGTTTGATTTTTCGATTGGTATAATAAATTTAAGCATTTCCCCGATACCAACGTATCACACGAAAATATCAGTAACTTTCAGGGGCCAAAACATAATAAACCATGTCAGAAACCGTTGCAATCCGTCAATTGACCGCAGAAGACTACTTCGATCTCAAAGAATCAATGAAACTGGCGTACCCGGACATGCAGGGCAGCTACTGGCGTGAAGAAACGCTTAAACGCCTGATAAAGCTGTTCCCGGAAGGGCAGATAGCAGTAACGGTAAACGAAAAGGTCGTGGGCTGCGCGCTCAGTATCATCGTGGACTACGGCAAGTTCGGAGATGAACATACCTACGAGCAAATTACCGGGTATTATACGTTTAATACACACGATCCCAAGGGCGATGTACTGTATGGAATCGAGGTGTTTGTGCACCCGGACTACCGCGGTAAACGCCTGGCGCGCCGGCTGTACGATACCCGCAAGTCGTTGTGCGAACAGCTGAACCTGCGGGGCATTGTTTCCGGCGGACGTATTCCCAATTACGAAAAGTACGCCGAACGGCTTACTCCCCGTGAGTACATTGAAAAGGTGCGGGATAAAGAAATCTATGATCCTACGCTGACCTTCCAGTTCTCGAACGATTTTACCGTTAAAAAGATCCTCCGCAATTATCTGCCTTCCGACGAAGCCTCCAAAGGCTTTGCGACACTGCTGCAGTGGTACAATATCTATTATGAGAAAGATGCGGATACCATCCGGTATAACAAATCTACCGTACGCATAGGCCTCGTGCAATGGCAGATGCGCGCTTATGAGGGAGCAGACGAGCTGATACAACAGGTGGAGTATTTCGTGGACGCCGTGAGCGATTATGGCTCCGATTTCGTAGTATTCCCGGAGTTGTTCAACGCGCCGCTGATGATTGAATTCAACCAACTGGACCAGGCCGCCGCGATCCGCGGACTGGCAAAGTATACAGAGCGGTTGAAAAATGAGTTTATCCGCTTCGCGGTATCCTACAACGTAAATATCATTACCGGCAGCATGCCCGTGGTGGTGGACGAGCAACTGTACAACATATCTTACCTCTGCCGCCGAGACGGTACGTACGAGTCCTATACAAAAGTGCATATTACCCCCAACGAGGTAAACGCCTGGGGGATGAAAGGCGGCAACGAGGTGCGGGTATTCGATACCGATTGCGGCAAGATAGGCATCGTCATTTGTTACGATGTGGAGTTCCCGGAACTGCCAAGATTGCTGGCGCAGCAAGGCATGCAAATACTCTTCGTACCGTTTTTGACGGATACGCAGAATGGTTATAACCGTGTACGTTTTTGTGCACAGGCCAGGGCCATCGAAAATGAGTGTTATGTAGCGATTGCAGGCAGCGTTGGTAACCTGCCGCGGGTAAATAATATGGACGTGCAATATGCGCAATCTGCCATCTTCACACCCTCCGATTTTGCCTTCCCCGTTACGGGGTGAAGGCCGATGCAACCCCAATACAGAGATGATCGTGATCGCCGATGTAGACCTGGTACTGCTGAAAGAGCTACACACCTATGGCAGTGTACAAACGTTAAAAGATATACGGAACGATTTGTACGAAATTGTCATCAAGAAGAAATAAGGCCCGTTTCTGTGTGATTTGTGAAATACTGTCCGTAGTACACAAAAGTGCAAAATCAACAAATCTCGATTTTAATTCAATATTGTAAATACAACACAAATATGTCAAAGACGATTAACCTGGCGCTGCAGATCATTCCTTCCGTACCATCGGAGCAGGTGTATGCAGTTGTGGATGAAGCCATTGCAGTAATTAAAGACTCCGGTGTGAAGTATCGGGTGTGTCCATTTGAGACCGTAATGGAAGGAACCTATGAGGAACTGATGGAAGTGGTGAAAAAAACGCAGGAAGTGTGCTTCAAAGCGGGCGCTTCCCAGCTGTTGGTATATATTAAAATGCAGGTTCGGAAAGATGCCGATGTGACCATGGAAGAGAAGACCGGGAAGTACGACGCTGCAGCTTCTGCCTAAAATTTTACTTTAGATATAATAACGGCCTGTTTATCATTTGTAAATGGTAAAACAGGCCGTTTATGTTTTATCAATATCGGTTGATAAAAAAGCTGGCTAAGCTTCGCTAAGTTTATTTAATATCCAGACCGAGCCAGCCGCCAAACACGAGGTAGGCGATGATCAGGGTAAAGAAGATATTGAACACCTGCGCAATGATGAAGGCCAGTGCGGGACGGCTGTTACCGGCGCCGAATATATCTTTGAACTTCGTTTCGAGACCAATGCAGACAAAAGCCAGTGCGAAGAAGAACGTTTGCAGATCCTTTATCGGTGCTTTCAGATCTTTAAAAGTGGCAGCAGGCACCAGGAAGGAGAAGATCAGTGAAGCAACGATGAAGCCGAGTACGAATTTGGGAAAGCGCTCCCAGATCGTGTGTATGCCAGGTTTCTGTGCATTGTCCTGTTTCTTCGTGTAGGCCCAGTATACGGAGATGCCAAACGCTGCGAGACCGAGGAGTACGTTCTGCGAGAACTTCACGATGGTGGCGATCTTGAATGCTTCTTCTCCCGCGAGCGTGCCTGCGGCTACCACCGCGCCTGAGGTATCGATGGTACCACCCAGCCAGGCGCCGGTTACTGCGGGCGACATCCCCATCCAGTGTGCGATGGGCGGCATCAGCAGCATCATGGGAATCGCTACGATGAGTACTAGCGAAATCACCTGCGAGAGCTTTTTATTATCACCTTCAATAGCACCGGAAGTGGCGATGGCGGCGGATACACCGCAGATCGATACCGCACTCGAAATCATCATACGAAATTCATCATCCAACCCTAATTTTTTACAGAGCCAGAAAGAGAAGTACCAAACGGTGAATACCACCACCACGGACTGAATGATGCCCAGTGCGCCGGCTTTCATGATGTCGCCGAAAATAATGGTGCTGCCCAGGATCACGAGCCCCGTTTTAATATACAACTCCGTTTGGATAGCGGGTTTCAGCCATCCCGGCACTTTTAATACGTTACTGATAAACAAACCAAGCAGGAGGCTGAATAACACTATTTCGATGCCGAAGCCCGATACGCCTTTGTTGCCGGTAATTACCTGCGAGACGAACATGACGATGACCGGGAACAGGGCGCCGCTGTACATATGATAGCCTGCAGGCTGCGAGGAGAGGAGCCGGGTAATGGCCAGGGCCGCGCATAACCAGATGTAGAGTACGCCGAGGTGCGTCCAGTTCTGGATGTTGGTAAGCTGGGCCATCAGGCTGGAAGCATCGCTCCATTCAAATTTGGGCAGGGTTGGTTTAACGCCTGCTGAAATCACAATCAGCGAAAGGGCTGCTAGTACTACTGCTATCCAATCTTCATGCAGTGTACGTTTCATGGACGTAGTCGACATTTGGTTGATCAGTTTTTAAAATCAGTGGAAGAAAAGGTATCCGATAATAATCGCGCCAACGACCCCGACAACATCGGCGATCAGTCCGCAGGTTACAGCATAACGTGTCTTTTTGATATTTACGGAGCCGAAATAAACGGCCAATACGTAAAAAGTTGTCTCGGTAGATCCTTGCATAATGCCCAGACGCCCCTGGAACGAGTCGGCGCCGAAGTGCTCCATCGTTTCTACCATGGCCGCTCTTGCGCCACCGCCGCTGAACGTTTTCATGATACCTACCGGTAACGCAGGAACGAAATCAATGTTAAGCCCCATAGCGCCTACCACATAGCCGATACCTTGTGTCAGGTAATCCATGCAGCCGGTGGTACGCAATGCACTAATGCCAATGAGGAAAGCTACGAGGTACGGAATGATCATCACCGACACTTTGAAGCCTTCTTTCGCGCCATCGATAAATGTTTCGTACACATTGATCTTTTTGATCATGCCCTGTACAATGAACCATACGATAATACCCAGAATGATAAATGCGCCTACGCCGCCGACGTACAGTCCCACCTTATCACGTGGTAGTATGGAAACCCAATACACGAGTAAGAAGATTACGGCGCCTACGACCAACAGAAACACCAGTACCGGCAGGCGGAACAGGTTGATGCGTTGATAAAGCGCCACGGCGATCATACCGGAGATGAAAGAAATCAGGGTACCTATAAGCGTTGGAATGAAAATGTCAGCCGGATTCGCAGCGCCCTGGGCCAAACGCATCGCCATCACTGAAGTTGGGATAAGGGTAATGCCTGCAGTATTCAGTACCGGGAACATGATCTGCGCATCGCTGGCCACTTCTTTTTCTTTATTGAGATCCTGCAGCTCCTGCATCGCTTTAAGACCGAGGGGAGTGGCAGCATTGTCAAGGCCCAGCATATTGGCGGAGAAGTTGAGCATCACAGACCCGATTGCCGGATCTTTCTTTGGAATGCCCGGGAACAACACGGAAAAGAACGGGCTAACCGCACGCGCAAACCTTTCAATCATGCCTGCTTTCTCTCCCACGCGCATAATACCCAGCCACATAGTCATCATGCCGATGAGCCCGATCGCAATGTCCACGCTCGTTTTAGCGCTGTCGAACATTCCGGAAGTCACCTGGCTGAAGAGCCCGACATCTCCTGTTATAGCTACTTTGATAACCGCGACCACGAACGCAATAACAAAAAACGCGATCCATACATAGTTCAATACCATATGCTAATAATTACGAATAGGTAACGCATTTGCTTACCAGCGCTCAAAATAATCAATATTTTAACAACCATTACTCAATTGTATACCCTATCTTTGCGCAAATTTTTTCGAAAAATGGCGTTACAAGCAGGTATAGTTGGTTTGCCGAACGTAGGCAAATCGACGTTGTTCAATGCAGTGAGTAATAGTGCAAAAGCACAGGCAAGCAATTACCGTTTCTGTACCATCGAGCCCAACGTTGGCCTGGTGGACGTTCCGGATCCCCGTCTGAAAAAACTGGCAGAACTGGTGAACCCTGAGCGCGTTGTACCTACTACCATTGAGTTCGTAGACATCGCCGGTCTTGTAAAAGGCGCCAGCAAAGGCGAGGGGCTGGGTAATAAATTCCTGGCGAACATTCGTGAGGTAGATGCCATCGTGCACGTAATCCGTTGCTTCGAAGACGAGAACATTCTCCGCGAAGAGGGGGCCATCAACCCCGTTGGCGATAAGGAGATCATCGATACAGAACTGCAGCTGAAAGACCTGGAAAGCGTGGAAAAGAAAATCGCGCGTACAGAGAAAATGGCGCGTACCGGCGGTGATCCCAAGGCAAAAGTGGAATTCGAAATCCTTAAAACCTGTAAGGACCATCTCGAAAAAGGTAAAAATATCCGCGAATTGGGCCTCAGCAAAGAAGAGCGCACCGCCATCGCCGACCTTTTCCTGCTGACGGAGAAACCTGTACTGTATGTCGCGAACGTGGACGAAGGTTCTATGCTCACCGGCAATAAATACTCCGAGGCATTGCAGGCATCTGTAAAAGCGGAGAATGCAGTGGTAATCGTGATGAACAACACCATCGAGGCACAGATATCTGAAATGGAAGATCCGGCTGACAAGGAACTGTTCCTTTCCGAGTACAACCTGACCGAACCTGGTCTTGATCGCCTGATCCACTCTGCCTACAACCTGCTCCAGCTGATCACTTACTTTACTGCAGGCGTACAAGAAGTACGCGCGTGGACTATTCACCGTGGCTGGAAAGCGCCACAGGCGGCAAGCGTGATCCACACTGATTTTGAAAAAGGTTTCATCAAAGCGGAAGTAATCGCCTACGATGATTATGTAAAATATGGTTCCGAATCGAGCGCCCGCGACAATGGCCGCCTGCGCATCGAGGGTAAAGAATATATCGTGGCCGACGGTGATGTAATGCACTTCCGGTTCAACGTGTAAGAAACTTCGTGAGCAATCATGGAGGTTACAACAAAAACAGACGGCTCCCGG
Organism: Chitinophaga sedimenti; assembly: GCF_023156195.1. GTDB lineage: Bacteria > Bacteroidota > Bacteroidia > Chitinophagales > Chitinophagaceae > Chitinophaga > Chitinophaga sedimenti. Next base: position 1,704,654 of record NZ_JAKUKA010000001.1, on the reverse strand, counting down.
GTAATCCGGGGCCGTCGGCTATTTCAGGAAGATCCAAAATAAAACGGCTGCCGGTGATCCCGGAAGCCGTCGTTATTTATAGTCAGGTATGATTAGCGGAAAAGCCCGTCAAAAGTGATAGACGCGTAATATACCCCACCAATCTGCGGATTGCCGAATGAGGTAATATAATAATGGTTCAGCAGGTTAGACGCGCCGATTTTCACGATCGCTTTGGCTGCCGGTATTTTGTAGTTGATCTGCGCATCAATGGTGCCGAATGCCGGTACATCACCATATGCGAAGGTAGATGTCCAGTAGTACGCATCCTGCCAGCGGTAGCTCACATTAAAGCCAACGTTCTTATACACATTGCTGTTTGCCACACTGGCGTTAAAGCGCCACTTAGGGGTGTTGAAATCGCTGTACAGTCCTTCAGGTTCCTTGGAAATCGTGTTATAGGAAGCATTAGTGCTGAACGTCCAGGTTTTCTCCACGTAGTCGAGCCCCAACGCAGCGCCCTGTGTGGTTACTTCACCCGGATTATTCACCACGGTCGAAATGGCTTTATAGTTACCCGTCGCTAAGCCTGTTGGTGCGCCGTCCGGCGTTTGCAGCAGTACGAGCGTAGAAACAAAGTTTTCATACGAGTTGTAATAATAATAGGCATCTATCAGCAGTTTTTGCTGATCAGGCCGCGATAACCGATTTCGTAGGCCTTTACACTTTCTGGTTTAAAGTCGCTGAAGGTATAACGTTGCAGGTCGGCCGGGTTGCCGGTCTGGCTGAATTTCTGCACGCTTGTTTGGGTATACCCCTTGTTTTGATACAGGTCGTACTTGGTGAGCAGTTCCGGCAAACCACCGATCAGGTAAGTGTTTGCGCGTACCAGCAGGTCAATGTACTGATTCTGCGTAGTCGGGTTGCGGAAACCCGTCTGGAACGAAAGGCGGATATTGTTTTCCGGCGCCACGGTGAATACGCCGGAGATGCGTGGGGTGAAGCGCCCTTCAAAGTTTTCGTTTTTATCATAACGCACAGAGCCTAACAGTTTAATACGGTCTTTCGCCAACTTTTTACCTACCTGTACAAAGCCGCCATATTCGTTAATGTTGATGTCGCGATCTTTATCGTCGAAGATGGTGCCGTCCGAGGAAAGCGCATATTTGCGGTAGTTGGCGCCTACCTGTACATCCACTACTTTCACGAGGTCGGAGAAGTTGTACATGCCTTCGTAGTGCCAAAGGTTTGTCTGGTCATTAAACTTCGCACCTCCGCGGTCCGTGCCAAAGCCTATGTATCGTTTTGTAAGGGAATCTTTTGCGTTGTTGAACGCGGCAGACCCGGGCTCAAAGCGGCCGGCGTTGGCTTGTGAACGGGCAAACGCATGTGCCTGTGCCTCACTCATGCCTTGCGAGCGACCGCCGACGAAGTTGCCTACATACTGCGGGAACCAGCTTGTACTGGCTTTCCAGCTTTCGTTGAGGAAGGTTGCCAGGGCCGTTGCGTTGTATGCATCCCCCGAGTTTTCCTGCGTGGTGTAACCGCGTACAAAGAAGTTCTTCCCTTTTAGTTCTGCCTTATACTGACCCAGGGTGAAATTACGTAGAGAATAACGGTCGGAGCCGGTGTATACGCTGGTGCCCTTACCCCAGTTACCCCGGAGGATCAACTCCAGGTTTGGCGTAAAGCGGTAATGCGCAGCCGCATTAAGGCGCAGGCTTTTCACGCTATAATCTACCACATCGCTTTCCCGGTACCCTGTCCGCGATACGCTCTGATTAGGAATTAACCCGTTCTGTAAGCCAAGGTAAAATGGCTGGGTCGTAGCGTTTGTCGCCAGGAAGTTATTGATCTGCGTTTGGGTAGGGGCCGTTCCCGTAGCCTGCGTGTATTGTGCCACATATTGCGCGGTCCCCTGCGTGATCACACTGTTCGCCACGCTGCGCATGTTGGCATTAATCTCATCCCCATAACTGTTGATGCCATCGTAATTAGGATCGTCACTATGCGAGTTACCCGGCTTTTTAACCAGGTTCAGGCGGTCGATATTGCTGGAATCGCGGGCGCGCCAGTCGTCTGCCTGCAGGTACGACACGTTCACTTTAAATGCAAACTTCCCAAAGGCTTTGGCATACCGCGCTGCCACGTCCGGGATAAATCCAACACCCACGCCTTTATCGTTTACATGGTTAATACCACCTTTCAGTTGCAGGCTCAGTCCCCGGTAGTCAAACGGGTTTTTGCTCGTCATCAGCAAAGTACCATTCGTACCGCCTGCGCCATACAACGCAGAAGATGCCCCTGGTAACAGCTCTACACTTTCCACATCCAGCTCGTTGATACCTACCACGTTGCCCACCGCGAAGTTCAGGCCGGGCGCCTGGTTATCCATACCATCAATAAACTGGTTAAAGCGGGTGTTGCCATTAGCATTAAAACCACGGGTCGTGAGCGAGTTAAAGGTGAAACTTTGCTGGCTCGATTCCACGCCCTTGATTTTAGTCAGTCCGTCGTAAAAACTCATGGAAGGACTTTCGCGGATCGCTTTCGTACTTAAGCGCTCAATAGAAACCGGCGATTCAAGAATGTTCTGCGATACGCGGCTGGCCGAAACCACCACTTCCTGTCCCAGGATTTCGGTGGAGGTAAGGGAAATATTGATATCGCCCGTGCTGCTTACCACCAGTTCCTCCGTTTTGTAGCCCACCGAGCTGAAAACCAGCGTTAGCGGTAAACTGCGACTGGTGGTAATGCTAAACGCGCCACTGGCATTCGTTACCGCCCCGGCAGCCGCACCTTTCACAGATACGCTTACACCCGGCATCGGCTCGCCAGATGTTTTATCGGTCACCGTACCTTTAAGAACGGACTGGCTTTGCGCCTGTGCGCCAACGACGCATAGTAACAGGAATAAAAGGGTAAACAAGGGGCCCTTATGCAGGATGTTCTTCATAAACAGGTAGGTTTTGGTGATTGGTTGTACACGTGGAAAATTGTCTATCTAAATATAGCAAAAAAGTCATTCGCCCAAGAAACTGATGAGCAATTTTAGTGTGATTTTTTGTAACGTAAATGTATATATGTTAGCGTGTTAACCAACGCTGCAGGATCGCACCGATCTTCTCAAATTCGATCAGGAAACCGTCGTGCCCATAAGGCGAATCGATTTCATGATAAGCTGCGTTGGGAATGTGTTGTCCCATGAAACGCTGCTCCTCGGGCGGACAAAGGATATCGCTGGTAATGCCTATCACAAGTGTAGGCTGGGTAATGATTTCGAGGGTGGTAACGGCGTCCGTTGCGCGGCCACGCGCAATATTGTGACTATCCATTGCTTTAGTCAGCAGCCAGTAACTTTGCGCGTTGAATCTTTTTACCAGTTTATCGCCCTGGTAGTTGATATAGGAGGAGGCTTTGAAGTTGTCCGTCTTTTCCTTGTCCGGCTCGGTTTGCGTGCGCACAAAGGTTTGGTAGTTGCGGTAGGTCAGCATGCCGATGGCACGGGCGGCCTTCAATCCCGCCGCACCGGCGTTGGGCGTGGCATCTTTCCAGGTGGGATCTGCTTCTACAGACAGTCGCTGTGCCGTATGTACCGCAATGCCCCAGGCACTTTCGGCCGAGCCGGTAGCCAGCAGCATCAGGCGCTTGATGCGGTCCGGTTCGGCCAGCGTCCATTCCAGGGCCTGGTAACCGCCCATAGAGCCGCCAATCAGCAGGTGAATCTCTTCAATGCCCGTGCTGCCGCAGCAAGCGGTGCGCCTTCACCATATCGCGGATGGTAACCTGCGGAAAGTCAAAATAGTAAGGCGTTCCCGTAGCCGGATTAATGGAAAGCGGGCCGGAACTGCCGTAACACGAACCGATAATATTGGCGCAAACGATAAAGTACTTTGCCGGATCGATCACCCGGAACTCGCCAATAAGTCCTGCCCACCAGTCTGCCACATCCGCATTCGCCGTCAGCGCATGACATACCCACACCACGTTGTCGCCGGCGGCATTTAAAGTACCATAAGTATGGTAAGCAATGTCCAGTTCCGGCAGTACCTGTCCGGATTCCAGTTCGAAGGGTTGTGCGTATTGATAAGTCTGAAGCGCCAAGGGCCGTGATTTTTGCGCAAACCTAAGTAAGAATAATGACTATGGCAAGCAGCGTTTCTGCTTTTGTGCAATCTTCGTTATCTTTGGAGGGTTATTATTAAATATAGCTTATCAGTTTATGAAGATCTCATTACAAAGAATTGACGACGGATTTAATATGGAAGCTGTGGACGAAACCGGCCACAAAGTTTTAATGGATTCCTCTGTTGAAAACGGCGGAAAGAACAATGGCATTCGTCCGATGCAGATGCTCATCATGGGATTGGGCGGCTGTTCCGCGATCGATGTGGTGATGATCCTCAAGAAGCAACGCCAGGAAATTACCGACTTCAGAATAGAGATCGATGCAGAACGCGAGAAGGGAAAAGAACCTTCTCTTTGGGAAAACGCCCATGTCAAATTTTTCCTTGAAGGTAATATCGATGCAGATAAAGCGCAACGCGCGGTGGAGCTGTCTATGAACAAATACTGCTCCGTAGCCGAAACCTTGCGCACCGCCAAAACCAAACTCACATGGGAAGTGAATGTTTCTCCCGCTAAATAAGATGAACATAGAAAAGCAACAGTACCATCCGGAAACCAACGCCATCAGAACAAGAGCCGCACAAACACAGCACATGGAGCATTCTACGCCTATGTTCCTGACTTCCAGCTTTACCTTCGAAAGCGCCGAAGATATGCGTGCTGCGTTTGCGGATGAAACAGATGCCAATATCTACAGCCGTTTCAGCAATCCGACCGTTGATGAATTCGCGGCCAGACTGGCTTCGCTGGAAGGCGCAGAGGCCGGGTTCGGCACTGCTTCGGGTATGAGCGCGGTATTCGCCAGCTTCATGGCTTTCCTGAAAGCGGGCGACCATATCGTGTCTTCGAGCTCTATTTTCGGCTCTACGCACACCGTTATCACAAAGTTTCTCCCGAAATGGGGCATTCAGCATACTTATTTCGATATCAATCAGCCCGATACACTGGAAGCTGCTATCCAGCCCAATACTAAAATGGTATTCCTGGAAACGCCTTCCAACCCGGGACTCGATATCATTGACCTCGCTTATGTGGCGGAGATCTGCAAAAGCAAAAATGTGATCCTGAACGTGGACAACTGTTTTGCTACACCAGCCCTCCAAAAGCCCATCCTCCATGGCGCCGACATTGTTACGCATTCCGCTACCAAGTGGATCGACGGACAGGGACGCGTATTGGGTGGCGCCGTAGTCGGCCGCCGGGAACTGGTAAAGGAAGTGCATACTTTCTGCCGCAGCACTGGTCCTGCCATGTCGCCTTTTAATGCCTGGGTGCTGAGCAAAAGCCTGGAAACCCTACACGTTCGTATGGCCCGCCATTCACAGACAGCGCTGGACCTGGCGACTACCCTGCAAGGTAACCCACACCTGGAATGGGTGAAGTACCCGATGCTCGAAAGCCATGCACAGCAAGCCATCGCTAATAAACAAATGTCGGCCGGTGGCGGGTTGCTCTGCTTCGAGATCAAAGGTGGCCTGCAAAAAGGCCGGAACTTCCCGGACGCGATCCAGATGTGCTCGTTGACGGCCAACCTGGGCGACAGCCGCACTATTGTGTCGCATCCATCTTCTACCACCCATGCCAAGCTTTCGGAAGAAGAAAGACTGAAAGTAGGCATCACACCGGGCATGATCCGCATTTCCTGCGGGCTGGAGCACGTGGAAGACATCAAAAACGATATTCAGCAGGCTTTGGAAAAAGCATAAGTTGATATGGATATTAAAAACGCCCCCTGCAAAAATAAGCGCAAGGGGCGTTTTAGTTTCCCGGAATTCTTTATCTTGGTTTAAACAATTAGCTAATGCGTTTCTGGATCGCCTTCGTACTCAATGTGATATTAAGCTCTTTACTCGGCCTGGTGCTCGACTGGTGGGTGGTAGCCATTGTGGCATTCGTGGTAGGCATCTGGATCCGTCTGCGGCCGGCGAAAGCCTTTCTCAGCGCGTTTCTTGCGGTGTATTGCCTGTACTTTGCCATGGCGCTAATTACCGACATGCAAAATGATCACATCCTTGCCACGCGCATGGCCGATCTCATCCTGAAGGTGAAAAATCCATACCTGATGATCCTGGTTACAGGTATTCCGGGTGCGCTTGTAGGAGGATTTGCGGCGTTGAGTGCTTCGCTGCTACGCAAACGTAAACCTGCGCAAACCGCGGCCACTGCTTAAGTGCAGCCGTTTCATTTATTATTTACAATCCATGCCAAAATTTCTTCTGACCCAACTGTTGTTGCTTGCCATGTTCACTGCCCGTGCGGCTGTTATCCGCGGAAAGGTGACCGATGATAAGGGCAACCCGCTTCCTTATGCCACCGTCTTGGTAAAAGGTACGACCAATGGCACTACCGCAAACGCACAAGGCCAATATCAGTTTGAACTCGATCCCGGCGCGCAGGTCGTGGTGTGTCAGTACCTCGGTTTTAAGAAGCAGGAACAGCCCGTGACCGTTGGCAGCAGCGATGTGCAACTTGATTTTGTGATGCAGCCGGTTAGTTTGCAGGTAAAAGAAGTGGTCGTGCGCTCCGGCGGCGAAGACCCCGCATATGCCATCATCCGGCAGGCGATTAAGAAACGTGCTTACTATCGCCGGCAGGTAACGGAATATACCTGCGAGGCTTATATTAAAGGCTTTTTCAAGCTGCGCGGCGTACCTACAAGAATACTTGGACAAAAGATCGATAAGGGGGATCTCGGGGTAGATTCCACCGGCAGCGGTGTGGTGTTTTTATCCGAATCTGTAACTAAGATATCTTATAAACAACCAGACAAGTTGAAGCTGGACGTAGTGTCGGCGCGACAAAGCGGGGGAGGCCTCGGTGTCAGTTTTCCGGCATTCATCAACTTTTATGATAACAATGTAGAGGCAATTATTTCGCAGGTAAACCCGCGGGGCTTTATTTCCCCGATTGCGGAAACCGCGTTGATGCACTACAAATACAGGCTTGAAGGTAGTTTCATTGAAGATGGGATCACTGTCAACAAAATTAAAGTAATACCCAAACGCCTCCGGGAACCGGTATTCTCAGGCTATATATTTATTACGGATGACGACTGGCGCATCCACAGTACTGACCTGGAACTGACCAAAGATTACCAGCTGGAACTCGTGGACACCTTACGCATCCGCCAGATGCACGTACCTGTAACACCAAAGGTGTGGCGGACGAAAGACCAGTTTATTTATGTGGCGATCAAGCAGTTTGGGTTTAATGTGGTGGGTAATTTCGTGAACGTGTATTCTGACTACAATCTCAACCCGAAGTTCCCTAAAAGTATTTTGATAAGACGTTCATGAAATATGATACTGCCGCAGAAAAGCGCAGCATCAATTATTGGGACAGCATTCGTCCGGTACCGCTTGAAAAGGAGGAAGCACGCGACTTCGTCGTGAAAGACAGTACCGCCAAGGCCGAACGCGATTCTGCCAGAAGTAACTGGCGGATCGATTCACTGCGCAAGCACCGTAGGCCGGTGAAGATCTGGGGTGTGCTGTGGGAAGGTGTTTCACAACCTGTGTATTTTCGCCGCGACAGTGGCGTAGGCTCACACACGATCTATATGAATGGGTTGATTAAAGGACTGGAATATAACACTGTGGAAGGCCCGGTATTACAGGCGCAACCTGGTGTGGACTTTAGTCTGCGGAACGATCGTTCCTTATCGTGGAGCACGCTGTTCCGGTACGGCCTTAGTAACACGCACCTGAATGTAGCGACAGAACTTACGTTGCAGGGAAAACATAAGAAGTACAGCGACTCGCGGAATACCTGGCAACTATCGGGCGGACAACGCGTATCTCAATTTAACCCCGAGAACCCGATTACGCCGCTGCCGAACAGCCTGTATACCTTGCTGCTAAAGGAAAACTACATGAAGATTTACGAGCGCCAGTTCGTGCAGTTCCGTTACTCGCGGCGGTTCGACAATACCATGCGGGTGAGCAGCTACCTGCGTTACGAAAACCGCCTTCCGGTCGAGAATACCACGGATTTCGTGATTTTCGAGAATAAGGACAAACAATTCCTGCCCAACCATCCGCAGGAACTGGCCAGCAGGCCGTTCGTAAAACATCAGGCGTTGTTGTGGGGGGCAGCTTCCGTTTCCAGCCGGGACAACGGTTCATCGAATACCCGACCGGGCGTTCGGCCATTGGCTCCAAGGCGCCTGTGTTCGAGATCAACTATAATAAAGGAATTGCACTCTTTGGCAGCCACGTAGATTATGACCGCTGGAAAGTCGCGATGTCGGACGAGATGAACTTTAAGATATTCGGTGAACTGCGCTATCGCCTGTCGGGCGGCGGCTTCCTGAACCGGAACAGGGTGAGTATACCCGATTTGCAGCACTTCAATGGCAACCAAACCTTCTACAATTTCAATTACCTCAACAGCTTCCAGCTGGCGCCATATTACCAGTACAGCACCGACGCGCGATTATACGGCACCGTTAACGTGGAGCATCACTTCAATGGCTTCCTCACGAATAAAATTCCACTGTTTAACCGGCTCAAGTGGCACCTGGTGGGTGGGGCAAACGCCTTTTACGTGAACAGCGACAACAATTATGTGGAAGCGTTCGCGGGACTAGAAAATATCTTTAAGATTATAAGAGTCGATGTGGTGGCCGGCTACCAGACGCAGGCGCCGACGAGAGTAGGGGTGAGAGTAGGATTCGGCGGCATCCTCGGGAGCGCCGTGTTCAATAATTGATGCGGAAAGTAAAAAGCCACCTTCTTCTGAAACGCTGGTGGCTTGTTACTTTGCTTGCCAATTATATGGTTAAAATCGATTCAGTCTTCTTCTGTATGCGGTGCGATAGCTTTTACCCTTGTTTTCGTCACGGTCGTAGAAATAGGCAAGGAGGCGATAACACCAAATAGCGGTCACTACCAGGAAAAAGTAAATTACATATGTGTTCATAGTCGTCAACTTTAAGGGTTAATTGTTACTTGGTTACTTGCTTGTTGAAAAGTCCAAAAGTATGCCAACGGTAAAGTATGCTTGTCGTGACGGTTTAATAGATATAGTAAAATTTTAATCTGAAACAACGTGTTGTAGAAAACTTCCCCATCCTGAGATTTTCGTATCTTTGCGGCCAACATTTTATATAACACGCAAAAAGAAATTTTGTTCGTCCGGCGTACGTCCTTAAAATTTCCAACTATGGCATTACACAACAGAGTATCTTCCGACCTGCTGAAGCAACGGCTGGCAGCCGAAACTTTCAATCGCGTTACGATTTCTTTTTACCAGTACGCGAAAATCACCGACCCGCAACAGTTTCGCGACCAACTTTACGAGGGATTGTTTAACCTGGCCGTATTTGGCCGTATTTACGTGGCACACGAAGGCATCAACGCCCAAATCAGCGTACCTGAGCATAATGTGGAGGCATTCCGCACTTTCCTTTACGGTTTCGACTTCCTGAACGGTATCCGGCTGAATATTGCGGTGGATGACAATGGGAAGTCTTTTTATGTACTCAAGATCAAAGTAAGGGATAAAATTGTGGCCGACGGGATTGAGGATCCCACTTTTGATATCACGCACCGCGGCCAGTACCTTGACGCGGCAGCATTCAACAACTTGTCGGCCCAACCGGGCACGGTGATCGTAGACATGCGTAACCATTATGAATTTGAAGTAGGCCATTTCGACAATGCGCTGGAAGTGCCTTCCGATACTTTCCGCGAGCAGTTACCCATGGCGGTGGACATGCTGAAGGACCAGAAGGACCAGAACATCATTATGTATTGCACCGGCGGTATCCGTTGCGAAAAAGCGTCGGCGTACTTTCTGCACAATGGTTTTAAGAATGTGTTTCACCTCGAAGGTGGTATTATAGAATATAGCAACAAGGCGAAAGAGCAGGGCCTCCCGAATAAATTCAAAGGCAAAAACTTTGTCTTCGATGATCGCATGGGCGAGCGGATTGGCGAAGAGATCATCAGTAAATGCCACCAATGTGGCGAACCTTGCGATGACCATACCAACTGCGCGAACGATGGTTGTCACCTTTTATTTATCCAATGCAAAAAGTGCGCGGAGAAATACGGGGCACCTGCAGCGATGAATGTCAGCATGTGTATAATCTTCCTGAAGAAGAACAGCAGGAACTGCGTAAAGGCATTGACAAGGGGCATCTTGCATTTAATAAATCGAAGCAAAGACTGCGGCCACGCCTGAATGAGCGGTGATCCGCGTCAACATAAAAAAGAAAAATGCCGCTACTGATCATGGCGGCATTTTTATTATAATGATGTTAAAATCGGAACCGTTCATACTTAAACCCTTGGCTTTTTTGCATCGATGATGTAATTTAGCGGCGCATGCATTTCCGTCGGCAAATATGGTATAAGTGGGCACTCTGCGCCATGCTGCTGTTAGTACAGCTAACAGCGGGTTCGGTGGCGGCGTGGGCCTCATTTCATATACCCGGCGAGCCTATTCTGGAGGTAGATTTCAGTTTACCGGCTCACCTGGACCACCAGGAAGAAATAGATATCGTACTGGAAAAGGTGCAGTTGAAACGTTCACCGCGCATCAAGCCGCGTTACTATGTTTCACCTTTCTGCCAGCAGTACAACCTGACGCCGCGTTTGGCTTATGTACTGCCGTATAGCAATATCAGCAACGAATTACAACCCGAAAATAAAACCGGCGAATACTCACGCGTACGGTCTTTTTACCTGGTTACTACCAGTTTCTTTTCCGGCAAACCCCTTTCTGAGCCACGCATTTCTTTTTTGTTTTTTTAGGATGATACTAGTATGCTGATGGCTAAACAACTACGCAGCAGGCTGATTATTTACCATTCCGTTCGCACACGGAATGAGAAAACTTATTGATTATGCGCTTGAACTCAATGATATATAGCACGCTCGGCGTGCTGTCCCTTGCCGCTTGCGGTAACGCGGAAGCCGGCCGAACCAAGGAAGAAACGAAAATCCTGCCTGTAACCCAACTCGTCGCTAAAGACACTTTATTATACCGTAATTACGTAGCGGACATACAGGCTGTTCAGAACGTGGAAATCCGCGCCCGCGTAAATGGTTTCCTGGACCAGATACACATAGATGAAGGCCGGGAAGTGAAGAAAGGCCAATTGCTGTTCAGCATCAGCGATGGCGAATACAGGGCGGAACTATCGCGCGCCAAAGCTGCGCTGAGTAATGTGATCGCGGAAGCTAAAGCTGCCGAACTGGAAGCCGAGCGGGTAAAATTGCTCGCCGATAAAAAAGTCGTAGCACCCTCCGAACTGGAAGTCGCTAAAGCACGGCTGGCCGCGGCAGAAGCGAAAACAGAAGAAGCCCGCTCCACTTTGTCCAACGCCGAAGCACGATTGAAATACACAGAAGTCCGCGCGCCTTTCAATGGTATTATTGATCGTATTCCGTTGAAGAAAGGCAGCCTGGTAGACGAGGGAACCCTCTTCACCACGATATCCGATATCCGTAATGTATACGCCTATTTCAATGTATCAGAAAGTGAATACCTCCAATACACCAAAAGTAATCATCAATACGACCAGGTACACCTGATATTGGCCGATGGCAGCGACTATCCTATGCCAGGCCGCATCGAAACCATAGAAGGTGAATTTGAAGAAAGTACCGGTTCCATCGCATTCCGGGCTAAATTCGACAACCCAAAGAAGCTGCTGAAGCATGGCTCCAGCGGGAAAATACGGCTCTCCAGCGATATAGACGGGGCCCTGATCGTACCGCAAAAAGCAGTGTTTGAGATGCAGGATAAAAATTACGTGTTCGTGGTAGACAGCGCCAATCGCGTACAGATGCGGAACTTTATTCCGCAAACGCGCATCGCACATTTCTACATCGTGCAATCGGGTTTAAAACCCGGGGACCGCGTTGTTTCCGAAGGCGTGCGTAATATCCGCGATGGCATGTCCATAGAGCCACGCATGGTGCCGATGGACAGTTTGCTGCGCCTGTAATTTCCTTCATCTTAAACACAAATACATGTTTGATACTTTTATCAGAAGACCGGTGTTATCACTGGTCATCTCCCTTATTATTACCCTTTTGGGCCTGCTGGCGCTGTTCCGGTTGCCTGTAACCCAGTTCCCGGACATTGTGCCGCCCTCTGTTACCGTTACCGCTAAATATACCGGCGCCAACGCCGAAGTGTGTGTAAAGGCCGTAGCCACGCCACTGGAACGTGCCATCAATGGTGTGCCCGGCATGACGTACATGTCGTCGGTTTCCAGCAATGACGGTATTACCGTGATCAGTGTGTTTTTTGAGGTAGGCACCGATCCCGACCAGGCCGCGGTAAACGTGCAGAACCGCGTAGCCACGATCATTGACGAGCTGCCGGAAGAAGTAATTAAAAGTGGGGTAACCACCGAGAAAGAGGTGAACAGCATGTTGTTATACCTAAACGTCATGAGCGATGATACGTCGCTGGACGAGCAGTTTATTTACAACTTCGCAGACATAAATGTGCTGCAGGAGCTCAAACGTATTAACGGTGTTGGTCGTGCGGAGATCATGGGTGCCAAGGAGTACGCAATGCGCATCTGGCTGAAACCTGATCGCATGGTCGCTTACAATGTTTCTGCCGATGAAATTACACAGGCCATCCGCAGGCAGAATATTGAAGCTGCGCCGGGTAAGACCGGTGAGAGCTCCGACAAGGAGCCGAATATGCAACAGTACGTGTTGCGTTACACCGGTAAGTTCTTTGAACCGAAGCAGTATGAAAATATCGTGGTGCGTGCAAACAGCGATGGATCCATTCTGTTGCTGAAGGACCTGGCGGAAGTGGAATTCGGCTCGCTCACCTATAGCATGGTGTCTAAAACAGACGGGAAGCCATCGGCATCTATCATGCTGAAGCAAAGACCGGGTTCCAATGCGCAGGACGTAATTAATGCCGTAAAAGAAAAGATGGCGGAGATGAAAGCCACCAGCTTCCCGCCGGGCATGACGTACAACTTTAACTACGACGTATCGCGCTTCCTGGATGCATCTATTCACGAGGTGATCAAAACGCTGTTCGAGGCTTTCCTGCTGGTGTTCCTCGTGGTATTTATATTCCTGCAGGACTTCCGCTCCACGTTGATCCCCGCCCTGGCCGTGCCGGTGGCACTGATCGGTACGCTGTGTTTTATGCAGATGATGGGCTTCTCCATTAACCTGCTCACTTTGTTTGCATTAGTACTGGCCATCGGGATCGTGGTGGATAATGCGATTGTCGTCGTCGAAGCCGTGCATGTAAAAATGCACGAAGAACATTTACCGCCGATGGAGGCTACGCTGGCGGCCATGAAGGAGATCAGCGGCGCATTGGTAGCCATTACGCTGGTAATGTCGGCCGTATTTATACCGGTGGCGTTTCTATCGGGACCGGTCGGCGTCTTTTACCGGCAGTTCTCGTTAACACTGGCCATCTCTATCGTGATTTCGGGCATCAATGCCGTAACACTGACGCCTGCGCTGTGCGCCATCATGTTGAAACATCAACCTGAAAAGAAAAAAGGCGGCCTGCAAAGTTTCTTTAATGGCTTTAACCGGGTGTATAATAAAACAGAAAGCAAATATGGTAAGATGATTGGCTGGATGGCTGGCAGACGTTTGCTGACAGTGGCTTTACTCATCTTCTTTTTCGCCGCCACCTGGGGCGTAAGCGCTATTTTGCCATCGGGCTTCATTCCCACGGAGGACCAAGGAATGATTTACGTGAACGTAACCACACCGCCCGGCGCCACCGTAGAACGCACAGAAGAGGTGTTAAAGGAAATACAACAAGTGGCAGACAGTCTTACCGAAGTGGAATCCGTGTCTACACTCGCAGGTTACAGCCTGTTGAACGAAGTAGCGGGCGCCTCGTACGGCATGGGCATGGTGAACTTAAAGCCGTGGGACGATCGCAAAGCATCCGTTAACGATATCATTGCACAATTGCAGGAAAAGACCAAACACATCGCAGACGCCAGTATCGAGTACTTCCCGCCGCCAACGGTGCCGGGCTTCGGTAACTCCAGCGGCTTTGAACTGCGTTTGCTGGACAAATCCGGTGAGGGTGATGCCAAACGTACCGCCGATGAAACAGAACGCTTTATTGAAGCATTAAAGAAGCGTCCTGAAATCGGCAGCGCCTTCACCAGCTTCGATGCCAGCTTCCCGCAGTACATGGTGCATGTGGACCAGGCCATGGCGGCCAAAAAAGGGGTGAGCATCGATAATGCGATGAGCAACCTGCAAACATTGATGGGCAGTTTTTATGCCTCTAACTTTATTCGTTTCGGGCAGATGTACAAAGTGATGGTACAGGCGCATCCGCATTTCCGTAAGAAGCCGGAAGACCTGCTGCAGCTGCACGTAAAGAACGATCATGGTGAAATGGTGCCGTACAACGACTTCATTAAATTGGAGCGGGTGTTTGGACCCGAGCAACTCACACGCTACAACATGTACACGGCGGCCATGATCAACGGTGACGCCGCCATGGGTTACAGCAGCAGCCAGGCCATTAAAGCGGTGGAAGAAACTGCCGCGCAAACACTGCCACAGGGCTACAGTTACGAGTGGAGCGGCATGACGCGCGAGCAGATTTTATCGGGCAACCAGGCAATATATATTTTCATCATTGTACTCGTGTTCGTGTACCTGTTGCTTGCGGCGCAGTATGAAAGCCTGTTACTGCCGCTGCCGGTGCTGTTGTCGTTGCCGGCTGGTATATTCGGTGCTTTCCTCTCCCTCAAACTGCTCGGACTGGAAAATAATATTTACGCGCAGGTATCGCTGGTAATGCTGGTGGGGCTGCTTGGTAAAAATGCAATTCTCATCGTTGAGTTTGCGATACTGCGTAACAAGCAGGGCTTAACGGTATTGCAGGCTGCGAAGGAAGGCGCTACATCGCGTTTACGGCCGATCCTGATGACGTCGTTCGCATTTGTGGCGGGCTTGATTCCGCTGTGTATCGCTTCGGGCGCCGGCGCCATGGGTAACCGTTCCATCGGTACGGCGGCTGCGGGCGGCATGCTGATAGGTACGCTTTTCGGCGTGGTAGTGATCCCGGGACTGTATGTGCTGTTTGCTTCCATGACGAAAATGAAATCTGTTCCCACCAAAACCGAAACACATGAAACTATATAAATATGGGCTGATACCAGCCGCCTTACTTATAGCCGCCTGCGGCACAGAAAACACCTGACCATGCCAGCGGCCGTGCACACACCAGCTGTATATGGCAAATCAGACACCATCCGGCCCGATAACCTGCGCACCGTGTTCAATGATCAACACCTGCAGGCGCTGATCGATACCGTGATGGCCCATAACTTCGACCTGCTGGCGGCAAACCAGCGGATCGAGGCTGCCAGGGCACAGCTCATGCTGGCCCGCAATGCCAACCTTCCTTCGCTGGACTTGCAACTGCGCGGCGGCGTGGAGAAGTATGGCGAATACACCCTTAATGGCGTAGGCAATTTCGATACGAACTTGTCGCCCAATATCAACAAAGACCAGCGGATTCCAGGTCCGACGCCCGATTACTTCGCCGGGCTACGGAGTTCGTGGGAAGCCGACATATGGGGTAAGTTGAAAACCCGCAAGAAAGCCGCGTATCAGCGGCTGCTTGCCGCGGAAGAAGGTCGCCGTTTGCTGAAAACGCAACTGGTAGCTGCGGTAACGGGCATGTACTATGAATTAACCGCATTGGATTACGAGCTGGAAATCATCCGCAGTAACGTCCGGTTGCAGGAGTCTGCGGTGGCTACCGTTAACATTCAGAAAGCCGGTGGCAGGGCAACGGAACTTGCCGTGCAGCAATTCTCTGCACAGTTGTTAAGCACGCAGGCACTGGAATTCGCCATAAAGCAGGATATAGCATCTATTGAATTTCAGTTGAATGCTATACTGGGGCGCCTGCCGCAGCAGCTGGCGCGTAACGGCTTCCGAAAAGATTCGCTGGCGCTGCCGGTGATGCAAGGCATTTCTGCCCAGCAACTCCTTGCCCGGCCGGACGTCCAGATGGCCGAGCGCGAAATGAGCGCCGCTAAACTGGATGTGGCGGCCGCGCGGAAAGCTTTTTTCCATCGCTGACGATTTCGCCGTTCGTCGGTTTCAACTCGTTTAAAGCGCCTTTGTTGTTCCAATCACCGGCATCGCTGGCCTGGGGCATCGTTGGCGGTTTAACCGCGCCGGTATTTAACCAGCGGCAACTGAAAGCGGGTTATAATATCAGCAAGGCCGGCGCGTATACGGCGTTCTACCATTACCAGCAAACGGTAGTGAACAGTTACCAGGAGGTAGCCACAGCTATGAATGCAGTGGATAATCAACAAAAAACATATCAATTAAAAAGGAGGGAAGTAGACATGCTGAAACAGGCAGTGTCTACGGCCAACATCCTGTATAGCACGGGGTATGCTTCATACCTGGAAGTAATTACCGCGCAGAAAAGCGTACTGGAGGCCGAACTGGCGCTGGTAAACACCCGCCGTGGCGTATACCGCGGACTGGTGTCGTTGTACCGCGCGCTGGGCGGCAGCTGACAATTAGTTCGTAGTTGTTTACCTATATACAAAACGGGGAGCATTTTTCAATGCTCCTCTTGCTTTTTATCGACGCGGGTATTTGTCTTTTAAAAAATGGGGTAGGGTTGGAATCCGTTCCGCGCATCCTAAACTTAGTCAATACAAGATTATCAGGCTAACGGTGCCCGTAGTGGTATTGCTTTCCAGGGCAGATAACTATTTTGCCGAACCCGCCTGGCCGGGTTACTTTCGCGTTGTCACCCTGGCGTGCTTTTCCGTAATGCTGAACATCGTATTCAAGATCATCTTCAAACGCTATTACACCGCCTGATCCACCCGTTTCCTCAATTCACTCCATTTCCACTTTCCCGCTTTGTGCAGATAAATTTATTTGCATCAAAAAACGTTATGACACCCCGAAAGATCTTTCCGGCAGCGCTGCTGCTATTGCTTTGCGCCTGCCGGAACAACCCGCCTGCAGCCAGCCGGTACGTTTTATTCCCGGGCGGCAACATCCAACTAAAACTGGCGTACCAGTCCGGCCGCGCTGCCACCACGAATATAGGTCCGCTCATTGTTCAAACTAAAAAATAAACCCCATGCATCAGTTAAATCTGCCGGGCAGCATTGGCCCGTTTTCCCTGAACACTTCCTTTTATCCGCACCTGGAGAAGTACGGCGTTATTACGTACACGCCGTGCGCGGACGATAACGGTATTTACACGATAGACCAGGAATTTACTTCTTTGTACACAAAAGACGGCATCATTAAAGGCATTGCCTGCCGGCATAATTGCTCACTACACGGCATGTGCCTCATTGGACTGGAAATCAGTACAGCTTTGGTGCTGATGAAAGGCTTTGATTACGAACTCGAACATGTTGTATTTGCAGACGGGTCGGAGCAGGAGGTGTACTGCTTTGAACCTGCAGGCTTGCAATTGTGGGTGGATGATGACCGGAAGGTGGTGAAGGTGTTTCTGGGCGAGTTGGAATAGAAAAAAGATTTCCGCTTATCGGTTTTCTTCCTTTTCTTTGGCACAGCGTATTAATGTTTAACCCGATTCTTAAATTATCCCTCTATGCTAAAGAAATTGCTATTCCTGGTGGGCGTTAGTGCCTTTTGTTTGTCGTCCGCATCTGCCCAGAGTTATAGGGATGTTCTGGACTATTATGCCAACTTCGCACCCACACATGGCGTAAAAATTAAAACGAACTTCCCTTTTGAGAATAGTTCGCATATGCCCACGATAATTATCGAAGGCTATGCCTATAACGCCCTCGGAGCGGGTCAGACAGAAGGCGTAACCATCAACCTGATGCTTACCTACTATGTTTATGATAATGGCTTCATCAATAGCAGGGTGTCCAGTGCCGGGGGCTTTACACCCCCGTTGTACCTGGCATCGGAAAATGGGAAAGTTGTGATTTATATTGATTCGAAAGTATATTTTCAACGTTTCCATGTAAAAGCATATGAAGCAGGTTTTAATCTGGCTTCGACGGCATTCGACAACTGGACTGCGGTGGATGAATTGCCTGCTACCTTTGCTGCGCCCACCAAACAAGTGAACTATCAAAATACCTTTGCCGGCATGGTAGGCATTGGTGTGGGCTCGCCTTCAGCACCCCTGCATGTGGTGTCGACAACAACAGTGGGTAATCAAAACGTATCCGCGATATTAGGCAACGCCTACAACCACTGGACGGTCTTCGGTGGCGCCAATGGCGGCAGGATCCGTGGCAGCAACGAAGGTTACCTGGATATCGAATCAAGCTCAAGCGGCTCAAATACTACGTTATATCTCAATACCACTTCACCCGGCAATGTTATAATGTCTATGCAAGGGACAAGTAATGTGGGCATAGGCACCGGATCTCCACAATCTAAACTGGCCGTAGCCGGTACCATCACCGCACAAAAGGTAAGAGTAACATCCACCGGCTGGCCTGATTATGTATTCGAGCCCGCACATGTACGCCCATCTTTGCCGGAGTTGTCGCAGTTTCTTACCAAGGAAAAACATTTACCGGGCATCCCGACTGCCGCGGAAATAACGGCCCAGGGGCACGACGTGGGAGAGATGAATAAGAAACTACTTGAAAAGGTAGAAGAGCTGACACTGTATCTAATCGAGGAGCACAAAGCAAGAGTTGCTTTGGAGGAGAAAGTAAAGCTGCTCGAACAGCGTAAGTAAAAAAGAATCCGCCCCGCGTTCATTCTTGTACTAGCGGGGCGGAGTGATTGCGCATGAAACCGGTAAATGCAGTTACACTGTTCGCATTATACCGGTCTGCATGTCATTCTATCAACCTATATGCGAACTAAAACTTTTGCTATTTCTTAGCGGGCCCTTTCTTTTCAGCCATCGCTTTTTTATGATGGTGTTTTACTGTTTTTGCTTCTTTTTTCTGTGTGTTTTCTGTCGGCGCTTTTTTAGCCGGTTTAGCTGTTTGAGCGTTTACAGTTCCTACACTCAGCGCAGCAATTGCGAGTACGCCCAGGGCATACATCATCCTGTTTTTCATGACTCAAAATTTTATTGTTATTAGAAAATAGAAAATAAAGGTTGGTTGTTTTACGGCCGCAAAGCTTCATAGATCTGCGCCTGGTTACGCGACACTACTTTTTCGCCTGCCTGCAGTCCTGCGTGGATGTAAGCCGTTCCGTCCTGCGTTGTGGCCACTTTTACCTCGCGCCGTGCTACGTTAAACTTATCGCGGAACACCATTACAAAACTGCGGTCGCCGTCTGTAATCACCGCGCAGGCCGGGATGGCGGGAAGTGCACCCGCCAGGTCCGGAGCCAACGCCATCTTCGCCGTGTCAATCGTCACCGTTCTTAGCATCGTATCGCTCAGCACAAATGTTGTTTTTACTGTTTCGTCCGTTACCCGTTGTTTACAACCGCTCCACAGGGTCAATCCCATCAATCCGGCCAGTGCGTATGTAAACGTTTTATTCATGTCCCGAGTGCTTTGCTTCGTTGCTGATACAAAGTTGCGACATGCAGATTAAAGGAGCCTTTAAGCCGCATTAAAAAGAAATTAAAATGGGAGCGGACGCTTTTAAGCCAGGGAGGGAAGGCGTACTTCAAACACAGTGCCGTGTCCCGTGGTCGATTCCACGAAGATCTGGCCGTGGTGGATGGCTATTATTCTTTTGCAGATAGAGAGGCCCAGGCCATGTCCGCGCACTGCAGCGGCGTTCTGCGCCCGGTAAAAGGGTTCAAATATCTTTCCTATTTCGGCAGATGGGATACCGATGCCGTTATCGCTCACCCTGATCACGATCTGCTGCCGCTCGGTGTGGATCGTTACCCGGGCCGTATTGTCTGTGGCGAATTTGCAGGCGTTATCTACGAGGTTGAGAAACAGTACTTTCAGCAGACTTTCATTCCCGCTGCAGGTCACCATATCCTCGTTGTCGGGTATTTCCGGGAACTGGATATCTACCCGTCCGGCGCCTTTTTGTTTAAGGTTGATCAGGTTAGGTAGTTCCAGCAGCAGCTCGTCGATGCGCACTTCCCGGAACAGTGATGCCTGCTGGTTCATGTCCGATTGCGCCAGTTGCAACAAGCCGTTAGTAAGGTCGGAGAGGTTTTCTGCATCTTCTAATACAGAATTGAGGGTTTGAACATAGTCATCGGTGCTGCGCACGCGCGATAAGGATACTTGTAACTGGCTGATGATGGAAGCCAGCGGCGTACGTAGCTCGTGTGAGGCGTTGCTGACAAAGCTTTTCTGCAGGTCAAACGAGTTGCTGAGACGCTGCAGCATAGTGTTGAAGTTCGCACCCAGGGAGGCTATTTCATCTTTACCGGTAACGGTTACACGATTATCCTGCAGGTTGTTCGCGTTGATGGTATTCACTTCTTTCACCAGCCTGTTTACCGGCTGCATCATGTTACGCGCGAAGAAGTAACCGATACCCACCAGCAATACCAGGGCTACTCCGAGCTCGACCAATAATATCTGGCGGAGACTACCCAGGTAACTATGCCCATATTTATCCAGCGCGGAAACAATGACCACGATGGGCTCTTTCCCTTTGTTGTGGTAGATACCTACCGTTTCTGTATCATTTTTTCAAAGTGATAAATACCGGTGCGGCGGATGTAACTCAGTAAGCCGATCTGGATTTTAATCGCCGTGTCGGATTCGCTGGAGTATACGATATCGTCGTTGTGGTTGTATACCAGAATGCTTTCCTGGTGAAGGTCCTGGAAGGAGTTTTTCTCTAATCGTTTGAGCAGGTTGGTTTCCAGCCGGGCTCCTTCGTCCAGCACGCTGGCTATAGACCGCGCACGGTATTCCAACCGGTCCTGGAACTCCTGGCGGCGTTCTTTTACAGAAAAGTAATAGGCGAGGGTCGCGAATGTAATGAGCAATACGGTCGCGGAAACCGTATAGTAAAGCGCTATTTTAAACTTTATCTTCATTCTTCCGCGAGGTAATACCCCATACCGGTTTTGGTGTGCAGCAGTTTCGTGTCGAAGTCTTTGTCTATTTTTTTACGGAGGAAGTTAACATATACCTCAATCACGTTGGTGCCCGTATCAAAGTCAATATCCCACACTTTTTCGGCGATGGTGAGTTTGGAGATCACCTTGCCTTTATTGAGCGCCGGGAATTCCAGCAACTGGTATTCCTTGGCGGTGAGCATGATCTTTTTACCGGCGCGTACCACATCTTTTTTCTCGCGGTCTATTTCCAGGTCGGCGATCACCAGGCGGGTGCCTGCGCCGGTGGTTACTTCCGTACCCACCCGTTTCAGGAACACGCGGATACGGGCCAGCAATTCGCGGAAGTCGAACGGTTTTACCAGGTAGTCGTCTGCGCCCGTGTCAAAGGCCTGCATTTTATCATCCAGGCCGCCCAGGGCGGTCAGCATAATGATAGGCACCTTGGCGTTGCGGCTGCGGATGACTTCACATAATTCGTATCCGTTGGCATGCGGTAAATTCAGATCGAGGATTACGAGGTCGTAGTTGTGGCTGGCGGCCAGGCTTTTACCCATCCGCCCATCATATGCCACTTCCACTTCAAACCCGTTTTCCTCCAGTCCTTTTTTTACCGCGTTGGCCACCTTCACTTCATCTTCGACTACCAGTATTTTCTGCATAGAACGTAAATTCTAGTTTCCAAGTTTGGCTTCCAGCTCCATGATGGCGTCAAACACCTTCTCATATTGCTGGTTCACCCGGTCGAGTTCCTTCGTCACCTGCGCATACTCTTCCTCACAGGATTTGAACTTTTAGGGTCCGCATAAGTACCGGGATCCCCCATTTCGCCTTCCAGCTTCGCCTTACGGGTGTTGAGGCTAGCCAGCTGGGACTCTATCTGCGAGAATTGTTTCTGCTGCTTCTGCAGTTCCTTCTGCGCATCTTTATCTATTGCGCCGGCGCCCTTAACGGGGGCAGGTGCTGCTTCCTTCTTTTTGGTTTCCACCGCTGCTGCCGCCTTTTTCTCCGCTGCCGCCTGCTGCTGCGCCTGTTGTTCGCGCTGTGCCTGGCGGCGTTTAAATTCTTCCCACTCGGCGTAAGTGCCTTTAAACTCTTTGATTTCGCCGTTCACGATCTCCCATATCTTGTTAGCCGTCTGGCTTACAAAGTAACGGTCGTGCGATACAAGTACAAAGCTACCCTCGTATTTGTTCAATGCATCGATGAGCATTTGAACGGACAGCATGTCCAGGTGGTTCGTGGGCTCATCCAGCAGCATGAAGTTGGCCTGGCTGATGATCGTTTTCGCCAGCGCTACACGGGCTTTTTCGCCACCGGAGAGGATGCGGATTTTCTTAAACACGTCGTCGCCGTTAAACAGGAAGCAGCCCAGGAGGGAGCGGAGTTCTACCTCACTACGGCCGCTACCGCTTGTTTTCAACTCGTCCAGGATCTCGTAATCCAGGTTAAGTGATTCCAGCTGGTGTTGGGCGTAGAAGCTTGTTACCACGTTGTGGCCGGGAATACGTTCGCCGCTGATGGGTTCAGAGCCTGCGATAATGCGCAGCAAGGTCGATTTACCTTTGCCGTTGGCACCGATCAGTGCAATCTTGTCACCACGGTTAATTTCCGCACTGGTATTTTTAGTACCTCGAGCTGACCGAAGTTCTTGGATACATCGCTCAGCGTGAGCAGGATTTTACCAGGTTGTTTATCTACAGAAAAGTTGATGCGAATTTTGGACGGGCCACCATCTACCTGCTCGATGCGCTCGATTTTATCGAGGCGCTTCATAATACTCTGTGCCTGTGCTGCCTTGGAGGCTTTTGCCTTAAAGCGCTCTACGAACCGTTCCTGCTGGCGAATATAGTCCTGCTGGTTTTCGTAGGCCCGCTGCTGCAACTCGCGGCGCATGTCTTTCTCCACTTCGTAATCCGAGTAATTGCCGGCATAGTGATGCAGTTCCTGCTGGTACAGCTCCACGATCTTGTTCACCATCTTGTCCAGAAGTAACGGTCGTGCGATACGATGATGACAGCGCCGTCGTAAGTGGAAAGGTATCTTTCCAGCCATTCGATGGAAGGGAGGTCAAGGTGGTTCGTCGGTTCATCGAGCATGAGCACGTCGGGGTGCTGCAGGATGAGCCGGGCCAGCAGTACACGCATGCGCCATCCACCCGAGAACTGGTTGTACGGACGCTCCAGGTCGGCTGTGCTGAAACCGAGGCCTTCAAGCACCTGGGCTGACTTGTTGCGCATATTATACCCGTCGAGGGTTTCGAACAGGTGAAGTTTATCGCTGTATTCGTTGAGAATTGCTTCGCTTTCGTTGTGTTCCATTTCGGCTACCAGGCGTTCCAGGTCTTTTTCTACCTGCAGGGCTTCGCCAAACGCGGTCATCCCTACTTCCGTGGATGGAGTCGTCGGACTCGAAACTGAGCAGGTCCTGGTTAAAGAAGCCGAGGGACAGCCCCTTTGCTTTATTCAGGCTACCGCCGGAAATAGAGTATTCGCCATTGATAATTCTGAGAAGAGTGGATTTACCGGTACCGTTCATACCAATGAGCCCAACACGGTCGCCGGGCACAATGTGCCGAGGAGGCGTCCCGAACGATGGTCCTGGCTCCAAAATCAAAGGTTACATCCTGTAATGCTAACAGCATAATATCGTCGTATAGTTAAAAAAACGCCCAAAGTTACTATTTAGAAATGGCATCGCAAGGGGGAGCAGGCAGTAACTTTCCTATTTAGCCGCCGTTGCGACGCTCCCTTCACCCCTTGTGCACTCTTGAGCCATCTTTTGAAGATACTTCGTTGATCTTTCGTTTATACTTCGTTAATATTAGGTTCAAAGTAGGTTTACGAACCTAGGTTGAACCTAGTTTGAACCTAGGATGAACCTAGGATGAACCTAGGATGCATTAAAGACAAGATGGTCTTGTCCGGTCTTATCCTGAAATCGGTTTACACCCAGGTTAATAATCCGGATTAAGGTTACACCTGTTGTTGTTAATCCGTATAAAGGTTTACAGGATCTAGTCCTGAAATAGGGTTTACCCTGCTAAATAATAATCCCGATTGGGGCTACATGACGGTCGCTTGCTACAGTTTTGGGGTTGTGCTACCGCCGGAACCGTTTAACGGTGTGGAAAAAGTACAGGTAGGGCAACACGAAGGGGATGGGAAGCGGGAAAACGTGCGTCTCATCAATAAATTTATTATATATCTTTGTCCGAAACGTAAGGAAATGCGATTGAAATTATTCGGAATGATGGCGTTAGCGGGGATGACGACTTTGGCAGCCTGTCAGCAGCAGGCAAAGCCTGCAGAAGCGGGCGATACGTCCCGGCAGGCCGCTTACCAGGCGCCTTACCCGGCCGTATTCTATGATTCACTGAAAATTGCCATGAACAGCTATTATACGCTTACGCAACACCTCGTGGCGGCGGATGATATGAAGGTGAACGATGCGGCCCTCGATTTCAAACGGCATATTGACAGTCTGCCAGCCGACGTATTGCGTTCCGATTCCAATATTTACTCGATCGTCACCTCCGCTTCCGGCGGCATCAGCGCCGAACTGACCGGTCTGCTGGGCGAAACCGACATAGAAAAGAAGCGTGCGGCTTATCACATGGTTACCGATATGCTGTTTGACATGGTGAAAGCCACCGGCCTTAAAAGCGATACCATTTACCGCATTTACTGCTCTATGGCCCTGGGTGAAGGCGCTTACTGGCTGAGCCCTAACACCGAGATTCATAACCCGTACTATGGCGAAAGCATGAATGGCAGCTGCGTGTCTGTTACCGATACGCTGCGGTACCAGTAGTGCTGGCCGCCCACGATTTAATTGTACGGAGGCACATGCTTTAATCCCGAAATATGTTTAACCGGAGGGCACCCATTTTATTCCTCACCCTGTTGCTGCTGACCGCGACCGCTTTGCAGGCCGTAGGACAAGCCGTTGCCCGCTTCACTATCAGCGGTTATATCACCGATGCCCGCAATGGAGAATCTATACCCGGCGCCAACGTAATGGTGAAAGGCACGCTTACCGGCGTGCAAACCAACGCGTACGGCTTTTACTCCCTTACGTTACCTGCCGGTGACTACACACTGGTATATTCCTTCCTTGGATATACGCCACAGGAAACGGCGCTCACCCCGGACAAAAACCTCACAAAAAACCTGGCATTAAGCACCGGCGCCATACAGGCGAAGGAGGTGGTGGTGACTAGTAAACGGAAAGATGAGAACATCCGCAGTACCGACATGGGACGTATTTCCATGTCCACTGCCGACATGAAGAAGTTGCCCGCATTAATGGGTGAAGTAGACATTTTAAAGGTGATGCAAATGATGCCCGGCGTACAGGCGGCGGGTGAGGGGAATGCCGGTTTCTATGTGCGCGGTGGTGGCCCCGACCAGAATTTGATTTTGCTGGACGAGGCGCCTGTATACAATACCGGTCACCTGTTCGGCTTCTTTTCTATCTTCAATGCTGACGCGATTAAGGATGTAACCCTCATCAAAGGCGGGATGCCGGCCAGTTACGGTGGGCGTTTATCATCGGTGGTAGACGTGAACATGAAAGAGGGTAACAATCAGGGCTTCGAGGTGGAAGGCGGTTTAGGCGCCATTGCATCCCGGCTGTCTATCCAGGGACCTATACAAAAGGATAAGTCCTCTTTTATGTTCTCTGGTAGAAGAACTTATGTTGATCTGCTCACAAAACCCTTTATATCTCCCAAAAGCGATTTTTATGGATCCGGATATTACTTCTATGACCTGAATGCTAAAGCGAATTATAAATTCTCGGATAAAGACCGCCTGTACCTCAGCGCATATATGGGGCAGGATGTTTTCACCTTCAACAATAAAGAGCGCGCGTTTAATGCCCACATCCCATGGGGCAATGCTACTGCCACGCTGCGCTGGAACCACGTGTTTTCGCAAAAACTGTTCGCCAATACTTCGCTGATTTATAACGATTACAAGTTCGAGTTCTCCGGCAGGCAGAGCGATTTCGACATTCGCATGAAGTCGGGCATACGCGACCTGAATGCCAAGCTGGATCTTGATTACTATGTAACTGCAAAGCATCACTTGAAATTTGGCGGTAATTATATTTACCACGTTTTTCGCCCCTCATCAATTTCCGGCGCGCAGGACAGCACGACTTTTAACCCGGACAATACGTATAAGAAATTTGCCCATGAAGCAGCATTGTACATCCAGATGACTGGGACATCAGTCCGCAATTAAAAGTGAATATAGGGTTACGTTACAGTGGTTTTCAGCAGATTGGACCGTACACGGCTTTCGAGCGCGATGAGGATGGCAACAAGCTGGACAGTACGTATTGGGGGAAAGGCGTGCCCGTGCGGGCATACGGATGGCCGGAGCCGCGCCTGATCGTACGTTATGCCCTGAACGACAATAACAGCATAAAAGCATCGGTGACGAGGAACAACCAGTTCATTCACCCGGTGACCAATTCCGGATCATCATTGCCCACGGACATATGGGTACCCAGCACCTACCTCGTAAAACCGCAGATCGCCTGGCAATACTCCGCCGGCTATTTCAGGAACTTTGCCGATAACGACTACGAAGCGTCGGTAGAGGCATATTACAAGCGGATGCAAAACCAGGTTGAATACCGCGAGGGTTATACACCGTCGATATCCGACCCGGAGGAAGATTTCGTATTCGGCAAGGGCTGGGCTTACGGAGCAGAATTATTCCTCAAGAAAAACAACGGCAAGTTCACCGGCTGGCTGGGATATACCCTGGCCTGGACCTGGCGTAAGTTTCCTGACCTGAACGACGGCGATAAGTTCCCGGCGAAGTACGACCGCCGGCACGACCTGGGCTGTGATAGGTACGTACGACCTCAGTAAGCGCTGGAGCTTTTCGGGGGTATTCATCTTTGGCTCCGGAAATACGACTACATTGCCGGAGAAGTTTTATTTCGTGGAAGGGGTGCTGCGGCAGGAGATGGGTAAGTTAAACTCTTACCGGATGGAGCCGTATCACCGGTTAGACCTTTCCGCGATTTATACCCCGAAAAGAAAGCGTTTCAACGACCGTGTGCAGGGCAGCAGCTGGGCTTTTTCCATCTATAATGTCTACAGCAGGATGAACCCGTATTTCATGTATTTTTACCAGAAGGGGAGTGTGTCCGGCGGCAACCTGGAAGTGAAGGGCCGCAAGGTTTCGCTGTTTCCGGTACTACCTTCAGCTACCTGGAACTTTAAGTTTTAGTGACTGCTGGTTAATTTCCACCCAAATGCTTAACTTCGCAAGCATTTTATAAAGAAGATCTTAGACTAATATGATCAACATTACACTCCCGGATGGAGCAGTCAGACAGTATGAACCAGGCGTTACCGCGCTGGACGTTGCCAAGTCGATCAGTGAAGGACTTGCGCGCAAAGTATTATCAGCCAATGTAAACGGCGAGGTGATCGACGCCACGCGCCCGATTACGACGGATAGTACGTTGCAGCTCCTCACGTGGAACGATAAAGATGGCAAGTCCACGTTGTGGCACTCTTCGGCCCACTTATTGGCCGAGGCCCCGAAGCACTGTTTCCTGGAGTGAAATTTGGTGCCGGTCCCGCGAGTGAGAACGGAGGTTTTTATTACGATGTGGACCTGGGCGACCGCCAGATAGGAGAGGAAGACCTGAAAAAGCTGGAAGTAAAGATGAACGAACTGGCGAAAACCAGCAGCGTATACGTTCGCAAAGATGTGTCTAAAGCAGACGCTATCCAGTATTTTACCGAAAAAGGCGATCCCTATAAACTGGAGCTGATCAACAAACTGCAGGATGGTTCTATCACCTTCTATACCCAGGGCGGTTTCACCGATCTGTGTAAAGGCCCGCACATCCCGAATACGAGCTTTATCAAGGCTATCAAGCTGACAAATATTGCCGGTGCTTACTGGCAGGGGAATGAGAACAACAAGATGCTTACCCGCATCTACGGTATTACGTTCCCAAGTCAGAAAGAACTGGATGAGCACATGTTGTTGCTGGAGGAAGCGAAGAAACGTGACCACCGCAAACTGGGCAAAGAACTGGAGCTGTTTACTTTCTCCGAGAAAGTTGGTTTGGGCCTGCCGCTGTGGTTGCCGAAAGGCGCTATGCTCCGCGAGCGTTTACAGCAGTTTCTGCAAAAGGCGCAATTGGAAAGCGGCTACCTGCCTGTAGTAACGCCGCACATTGGCAGCAAGCAGCTCTACGTAACTTCCGGCCACTACGAGAAATATGGTAAAGACAGCTTCCAGCCGATCTCTACACCCGAAGAAGGTGAGGAGTTTCTGCTGAAACCGATGAACTGTCCGCACCACTGCGAAATTTACAAAGCGTCTCCGAAGTCCTATAAAGATTTGCCGGTTCGCTTCGCCGAGTTCGGTACGGTTTACCGTTACGAGCAGCACGGTGAGTTGCATGGCCTGACCCGCGTACGCGGATTTACCCAGGACGATGCGCACCTGTTCTGCCGTCCCGACCAGGTAAAGGAAGAATTTATCAAAGTAATTGATCTCGTTCTGTACGTTTTCAAAAGCCTGAGCTTTACCGACTACACTGCGCAGATCTCACTCAGGGATAAGGACGACCGTTCCAAGTACATCGGCAGCGATGAGAACTGGAACCTGGCTGAGCAGGCAATTATAGAAAGTGCACAGGAAAAAGGACTGCCAACGGTGGTAGAATATGGCGAAGCTGCATTCTATGGCCCGAAACTTGATTTCATGGTAAAGGATGCCCTTGGCCGTAAATGGCAGCTGGGTACCATCCAGGTAGATTACAACCTGCCGGAGCGTTTTGAACTGGAATATATTGGCGCCGATAACGCCAAACACCGCCCGGTAATGATTCACAGGGCGCCATTTGGTTCGCTGGAGCGTTTCATCGCGGTACTGATTGAGCACGTAGCCGGTAAGTTCCCGCTGTGGCTGGCTCCAACGCAGGTGAAGATCCTGCCAATCAGTGACAAGAGTCAGGCTTATGCGGAAAAAGTGGCAGAATTGCTGAAAAAATCCGAAATTCGCGCTGAGATTGACGACCGTGCTGAAAAAATCGGTAAGAAAATCCGGGAAGCCGAGCTGGCCAAGATTCCATACATGCTGGTGCTGGGCGAGAAGGAAGCTGCCGATAATGTGGTGGCAGTTCGTCGTCAGGCGAAAGGTGACCTGGGAACCATGGAGATTAAAAATTTCATCGATTTGATCGGCGATGAGGTGATAAATCGTAAACCTTTTGAATAAGAAAGTTGTAATTTACGTATCGATCAGTAAAATTTAATTTTAGTAATTTTTATTATTCTTAATGCAACAAAGACCAAAGCCAAATTTTAACCGGGGTAAAGGCCCTAACTTCAGAAGAGAACAACAACAAGAACATCGCACCAACAGGATGATCCGCGTTCCTGAAGTTCGATTGGTAGGTGACAACGTGGAGGTTGGCGTATATCGTACAGAAGATGCGCAGCGCATGGCAGATGACCAGGGGTTTAGACCTCGTGGAAATCTCCCCTAATGCGGCCCCACCCGTATGCAGAATCATCGATTACAATAAATTCCTTTACGAGAAGAAGAAGAAGGAAAAGGAAATGAAAGCCAACGCGCATAAAAGCGAAGTGAAAGAAATTCGCTTTACGCCAAATACGGACGATCATGACTTCGACTTCAAAGCTAAACATGCTGAGAAATTCCTCAAGGAAGGTAATAAAGTAAAGACATACGTTCAGTTTAAAGGTCGTGCCATCATGTTTAAAGAACGTGGTGAGCTGATCCTGCTGAAATTCGCGGAGCGCCTCGCAGAAGTAGGTGCCCTTGAAGGTATGCCGCTCATGGAAGGTAAAAGGATGATCGCCATCTTCGCTCCGAAAAGCGCGAAGAAGAAATCCGGCGAAAAAGCTGAAAAGCCTGAAAAAACCGAAAGACCTCCAAGGCCCGAGCGTCCTGAAAGAACGGACCGCCCGGAAAGAATCGAGAGACCTGAGCGTCCTGCAGTTGCCCCGTCTGCCCAGCAGCCCGGTACTACGCAGATCACGCCTGCCGGCCGTCCGCCGATCAACATTCAGTACAAAAACAAACCCGCTACAGAAACGCCCTCTGCAGAATCGAACACAGAAGGCAGCAACTAAGCGGTCAAATAATGTTAGTAAAGCCCGGAGCGTTCAGTTCCGGGCTTTCTGTTTTTATAATTTTCCCAAAGCCTTCAGCGTTTTGCCGGCGCGGGAGCGGATACCCGGACTGGCCCCTTGTTCCAGCAGGTCTTCTATCACCAGTATGATTTCATTCTTGATTTCAGGGTAAGATTGGGCAAGCTGCCCGAGAATAGCCATGCAGAACGATTTCACAGCAATCGTTTCTGCCGGGTCCTGAGAAAATCGAAGCAATAATTCATAACCGGGCCGTGCAGGTTTTCGGGGATGGGAATCCCTTGCAGTACGGCCATAACGTTTCGTTTAACCGCCACCGGTATATCCTTGTCACCGAGCCGTTCTACAATGGCATCAAGATGCGGCAGGAGCAGCGCTGGATGTTTTTCTGCTACATGGCGGAGTGACCATGCGGCGCGTTGTACCACCCGGTATTCATCCTGTAGAAAAAGTGCTACCAATGATGCAAAACGCTTTTTGTCGCCGCCAATCCAGGCCGCGATCTTCAGGGTTTGTTCTTTAGAATGTTCTTCGAGTATGGCACTGCGTAACTCCATAACTGTGGATTAAATTTTCACAAATCCGGCACGATAATCGGCGTATTTGCTGGATATTTGTCAAACTAAACCTGTTAGCTTTTGCTTAAAAGAGAATTCCGTGTGATCCTGTTATCGCTGGTAGTCAGTTTCGTATTGACTATCGCGAAGTTCACCGCTTATTTTATGACACATTCCGTAGCGATCCTTTCCGACGCGCTGGAGTCGATCATCAATGTAGTGGCGGGTGCTTTTGCAAGTTACAGTATTTACCTTACGAGTAAACCCCGCGACGAAAACCATCCCTATGGCCACGGCAAGGTAGAGTTTTTCTCCATCGGTTTCGAAGGCGCCATGATCTTTATTGCAGGTTGTCTTATCCTGTTTAAAGCCATCCAGTATTTCTTTACAGCAGTGCCTATAGAAGATGTGGACCACGGTGTTTGGATCACCGGCGGCACTACCATTGCCAATCTTATTTTAGGCAGATATTTGTTGTTCGCGGGCAAACGTGCCGGCTCGATTACGCTTACGGGTAACGGGCAACACATCATGACAGATGTATACAGTTCCGTTGCGTTAATCGTGGCGTTGTTGCTGATACACTTCACCGGCTGGACCTGGATAGATCCGGCTACATCGACCGTGATGGGCAGCTTCATCCTTTATAATGGTTACAGGTTATTACGCAAATCGATATCTGGTTTAATGGATGAAACAGATATGAAGGTGGTAGATAAAGTAATCGGTGTATTATCCGAACACCGCCGCCCGATGTGGATCGACGTACACAACATGCGGGTACAACAGTACGGCAGCAACTATCATATCGATTGTCATATAACCATGCCTTATTACCTGGAACTCAGCCAGGCGCACGCCGAAATGAAAGTGGTAGATGAGGTAATTAACGCGGAATTGAAGAACGGGGAAACGGAGTTCTTTATTCATACAGATCCCTGCGTACCGGCCAGCTGCCCCTGTTGCCAGTTATTGCAATGCCCGGTACGCAGTCATCCTTTTATAGAAAAAATAGAATGGAGCCGCAGTAATGTCCTTCCCAATAGAAAGCACGGTGAGTAATTATTCAGCGCCGGCTTCTTCTCCATCGCCATGCCCGAGCAAGTCGCGGATCGGTTTTACGGCGTGATAGATATTACGGTTGTAACGATTTCCAAGAATCACCAGCGTCGTCGAATCCTGCACAAAACGATAGAATACCGTGTTGTTGCCATGCCACCAGCCATTATGGTAAATAATTTTATGCGTGCTATCCGGATATACCATCAGGCGCCAGCCTAAGCCATAATTGCGTATGCCGGGCTTTTCATTGCTGTAGGGACGGAAGGCCTCCTGCAAAGTGGCATCACTGAACAGTTTACCGGAATACAAACCCTGGTCCCATTTCAGCATATCACGTACGGTGCTGTATACACCTTTATCACCCACCACACCGTCGAAGTTCACATCGGGCTCGGGACGACCGCGGAAGTCGTGGCTAACCGTCTGGTGCATGCGTTTGGGACCGGTACCGTCATTCACATAAGTATCATACATCTCCAGCGGCTGGAAAAACGTTTTCTGCATGAACTCCGGGAAACGCTCGCTGGTCACCTTTTCTACGATAGAGGCGAGTAGCAGGTAATTCGTGTTACAGTACTGGAAATGTGTATTTGGCAAATGCTGAATACGCGGACGATGCTTTACCATCAGGCCGATCACATCGCCATTTGTCATGAGTTTATTGCGATCGGGCCAGAGGCTGTCACAGAAATAGAGATAGTTGGGCAGGCCGCTGCGGTGGTTGAGCAGCATGCGTACCGTAATACCTTTATATGGTAAGTCGGGAAAGAAATGTTGGAGGCTGTCTTCCAGCGAAAGTTGCCCCTTTTCTACCAGGTGCATCACCGCCATGCCCGTAAACGTTTTGGACACGGACGCCAGCTGGAAAGTGGAGCTGTCGGTCAGTGGCGAACGGGATTTGAGATCTTCAAAGCCGTTATATTGTTCATACAGCACCACACCTTTGCGGGCAAGGAGAATAGCGCCATTAAACCCGCTTCGCTTCAACTTATCGGCATACACAACTGCCATGTCGCGACTGATCCGCTTGTTGGCGGGCAGGTTGCGGATGGAATCCTTCGCTGCTTCAGAAAGTCCAAGTGTATAAATATTTTCGTGTGTATTACTTGCACTGTTTGCCTCTTTCCTGTGTGCCACACTGTTACTGCATCCTGTGAACAGGACGAATGCAGGTAAAGACATGGCTAAAACTACAATTGCTGCATGCTTGCGCTTCATCAGAATAAAATACTGTAGGTCAGTTTAGTTATAAAATCCTTAAAAATAGTAGCTGACGTTGCTTTTGCCAAATAAAATTCTATCGTAAGCCGCTTTTTAAGGGATTTTTAAGATATGAATCCTAAATTTTATTCAAAAAATGAGCCAAGTCGCCCCGTTTTTTTGAGAAAATCGAATTTGCGGCGGCCGGTATTTGATTTGTCGGCAAACTCTGGTAGGTTTGCGCTTTGGACGTTTTGAAATTAAGATACCCTTTCAATATGAGTGAACGTAAAATAACCAGTTATCCGAAGGAAAAGATTAACATTTTACTCCTGGAGAACATTAGCGAGGCAGCAGCCAACGAGTTTAAGGATGCCGGCTATGCAAACGTAAAAAGATTGACAGGCGCGCTGAGTGAGGAAGAACTGGTGCGCGAGATCAAGGACGTACACCTGCTGGGCATCCGCTCGAAAACGCAGGTAACGCCGGCTGTACTTGCAGCGGCTAACAAATTACAGGGCATTGGTTGTTTCTGCATCGGTACCAACCAGGTAGACCTGAAAACTGCCACCAAGTCGGGGGTCGCGGTATTCAACGCACCTTACTCCAATACAAGATCCGTTGCCGAACTGGTGATCGGCCTTTCTATTATGTTGATCCGCCGCATCCCGGACAAAAATGCTGCCGCTCACGAAGGTATCTGGAAGAAAGAAGCCACCGGAAGCTTCGAGCTGCGTGGTAAAACCCTGGGAATCGTGGGCTATGGCAACATCGGCAGCCAGGTAAGCGTGCTCGCCGAAGGGATGGGCATGAACGTGATCTATTATGATGTAGAGACCAAGCTACCGCTGGGTAACGCTGTACAGGAACGTCAGCTGAAGGAACTCTTCGGTAAGTCAGATATTATTACCCTGCACGTGCCGTCTACACAGCGCACCGAAAACATGATCGATAAAGAGATCCTGCAATATGCCAAAAGGGCGCGATCTTCATCAACTACGCCCGCGGCGAAGTGGTGAACCTGGAAGACCTGAAAGATGCACTGGTGAGCGGACAACTATCCGGCGCCGCGATCGACGTATTCCCGGTTGAGCCTGAGAAAAACGGTGCAGCATTCAGCACGCCGCTGCAGAAACTGCCTAACGTTATCCTCACCCCGCACATTGGTGGCAGCACAGAAGAGGCGCAGTTTAATATCGGGTTGGACGTGAGCGCAAAAATGCTGAACTACCTGGAAAAAGGCGCAAGCTTTGGTTCACATACCATCCCGGCCATCAGCATTCCGGCAGTAGAAAATACGCATCGTATCCTTCATGTGCATGCGAACGTACCGGGTGTACTGTCCGCCATAAACACTGCTTTGTCCCAGAACAAAATCAATATCCTTGGCCAGTACCTGAAAACGAACGAAGCTATTGGTTACGTTGTTTTGGACGTAGATTCGGAACTGTCGCAGGAAGCGTTTGCACTGCTGAAGGAAGTGCCGCATACCATTAAAACGCGGTTGCTGTACTAGACTTTTTTTTAAAATAATAAGATGACGGGAGGAGTGCCATGGGCGCTCCTTTTGTCGTTATACTTGTAGCGAAACTGGAAGAGAGTTATAGCGAAACTGACTATTTCATGGGAGGAAGTCCGGAGTAGAATGAATAAATTTGAGAAACGTTTGTTAACCACATGAAAACGAGAAAAATCTACTATTGTACGGTAGCTGTCCGTAACGGGCAGCCCATCTTTGCAGCCGATCAGAACAAGCACGTGTTAATCCGGTACATGCAATCTTTATACGATCGCAAGCAGCTGCGTATTTACGGGTATGTCATAATGCCCGATCACTTCCATCTTTTAATAGAACAACTGAAGCCCGGTCCGGCATTGGATAGCTTACTGGCATCCGCGGGGCGGGCCCTGTATGCCTTGTTGCGATGCGAGCAACCGCTATTGCTGGATGAGGTGGTGCCATTAGAAAATGAGGATGGATGCATATGGGAATTACCGGCAAGGACCACGCAAGTAAACAGCATGCCCGAAATGTTACAATACCTGCAGCTGATGCACAACAATCCCTTGGCGGCACGCTGGCGGCTTTGCAGAACGGCCGCGGATTATGCCTATTCCTCCAGCTTTTATTACCAAAGCGGCAGAGATCAATTCACGATGCTCAGCCACTACCGCGATTGGGTGAAGTAATACATAGGAGCGGAGCGGATAAAAAGAGAGGCCGCCTTGTTGGCGACCTCTCCGTGAAAGAACCGTTGAAGATTTTGTTTTTGTTTACCAGGTTAGCGAATCACGGTTACTTCGCCTTTCAGTATAAATACTGGTCCGTTCTGAACCTTTTTATAACTCATCCACCAAACAAAAGTGGAGTTGTCTACTGGTTTGCCTTTAAAGGTGCCATCCCATCCCTTGTGGAGGTCTTTCGACATGAACACGATCTGACCCCAACGGTTGAAGATGCGCAATTCGTAGTCGTACATCGGGCCTCTCACTACCGGGCGGAAGATGTCATTTCGTCCGTCGCCGTTCGGAGAGAAGGCATTTGGAATATCAGGTTTGCTTTCACATTCCATGAAGTCAACCACGATTTCATCAGTGGTGCTGCCGCAATCGTTGTAAGCCGTTACCGTGTAGGTACCTGGTTCGGTTACATTGATGCTTGGACCTGTCTGGCCATTGCTCCAGCGTATGTGTGTGGCATCTTCGAGCAATTTCGGCTTGATGGTGTAAGTCAGGCCACGGCAGATCATGGTGTCGTTACCCAGGCTTACTTTCGGTGCACCGGCTACTCTTACCTTGATGCTGTCTGATTTCACATCGTAACAGTACTTGTCCATAATGCTCAGGATGTAGGTTCCGGCTCTGTCGATCGACTTGATCGGGCTGCGGTCACCATCGTTCCAGAGATAAGTGGCGGCATCGGCTGTACGGGCGTCGATCGTGAAGCGACCGTCAGGGCAGATGATCCTGTCTGGTCCAAGTTCGAATTTAACCGGCTGCCTCATTTTCACCATCACGGTATCTCTTACCACGCATTGGTCCCTGGTTACAGCTACCCAGTAGTTACCGGCTTTGCTCACTACAATGGAGTTGCCTGTTTCACCGGTAACCCATTGGATGCGGCTTGCATTAGAGCTTACAGACAGTACCACTGACTGACCCGGGCAGATAGTGGTATCTGATCGGAGGGTGATGTCTGGCGGAGGATTGACCGTTACGTTCACCGTATCAATGGTGATGCAACCGTTTTTCATCACACGTACCCAGAAGCGCTCCTGTGTACTTACATTGATGGATGGTGTGGTAGCGCCTGTGCTCCAGAGATAAGTGGCTCCGGTTACAGTGGCATTCAGTCTTACAGACTGGCCGCGACAGATAGTCGTATCCGGCAGATTAATGAGCGGCATCGGAATCAGGGCCACTTTGATCGTATCCCTGGCTACGCAGCTGCCGTTGGTCACCTGCACCCAGTAAGTACCTGCCTGTTGAACACTGATACGCTGAGTGGTCGCGCCTGTGCTCCAGAGGATCATGTTGTTATAGTTGTTGGCGCCCGCATCGAGGACTATACCGTTGCCACCGCAGATGCTGGTGTCTTTGCCGAGGTTTACAACCGGTGTCTGGATGTAATTCAGCTGGTAAGTCATGGTGTCGGAAGCACAACCTGTCACACCGTCTCTTACTATGAAGGATGCAGATGTTGCGCCGTTCAGGTTGAAGCGGTTGCTGGTCTGCGACAACGGTGTTCTTACGGCGTTGGAAGGAGTAACACCTACCAGGATGTAAGTCGGGTTGGTCACAGGACTTACTGTTTCAATGTTGAAGAACGGATCGTTCGAACAGTTGCGTGGCAGGCTCGGTTTCAGCTGTGGTTTCGGACACGGCATGATCGTGATTACCTGTACGCGCTCTTCGGCTCTGTTACCGCAGGCGTCTGTCACATTCCACCTTCTGGTGATGGTGTAACCGTTACAGATATCCGCTACGAACGGATCGGTTGTCATGATCGCGTTTTTCGGGAAGCTGGCGTCACAGTTGTCGGTGGCGCGCAGTACCTGTGCTGCCGGTATCGGTTGCTGGCAGGTCACGGTGACATTAGCCGGAGCTGCTGCGATTACTGGCCTTGTTGTATCCTGTATTGTGATTACCTGGCGCATGGTACTGTAGTTGCCGCATTCGTCCGTAGCGGTCCAGGTGCGGATCAACCGGTAGTTGCACGAGTTCGGAATATTTTCCCTTACCTGTGTCTGCGTCAGTTTCACTTTACTGTTTACGCTGCAGTTGTCGGTAGCAGTTACAACCGGGAGGGCAGGAACTGCCTCACAGTTCACCATGGTATCTCTTGGTGCAGCGATCGAGAATGTTGGCCTTGTCGTATCCTGAACAGTAATAATCTGTTGCATGATAGCGGTGTTACCACATTCGTCTTTTGCGGTCCACCTGCGGATCAACCTGTAGTTGTTGCTGCAGGTAGCACTGAGGAACTGTTTGGTCTGGCTGGTGGTGATCGTTACGCCATTCGGGTTACAGTTATCGGTGGCGGTAACTACAGGCCATGTTGGCACTTCGTTACAGTTCACCGTAGTATCCCTCATAATCGGAGAAGTAAACACCGGCCTTGTTGTATCCTGTACGGTTACGATCTGTTTCGCGACGGTCATGTTACCACACTGGTCGAGGGCGGTCCATGTACGGATCAGGCGGTAAGTGCCAGCGCATACAGCGTTGCTGATTTCTTCGCGCTGTTCGTTTTCACTACCGTTACGCGGTTGAGCGGCGAACAGTTGTCGGAAGCTGCCAGGTCAGGCTGTGTTGGTACTGCACCGCAATTCACTGTCACGTCTGCAGGTATCGGCGTGGTGAATACCGGTTTGGTGGTATCCTGTACGGTTACGATCTGCAGGGCAGTAGTAAAGTTACCACATTCGTCAGTAGCCGTCCAGGTACGTAACAAACGGTAGTTGTTGTCACATGCACCGGCGATGTCTACGCGCTGCTGGTTCATGGTAACTATTAAGTTCGCAGGCGCGCTACAGTTGTCGGTAGCGGTCAGCGTCGGCTGTACAGGGATGGCGTCACAGTTCACAGTAGTATCCCTTGGAATAGCCATCGTGAATCTTGGTTTCGTCATATCCTGAACAGTAATGGTTTGTGTTACGGTGGTGCTGTTGCCACATTCATCGGTGGCGGTCCAGGTGCGGATCAACTGGTAGTTGTTCGCACAAGCGCCAGGCTGGTCGATGCGTTGTTCAGCTTTCGTTACCGTTACACCACCGGGGCTGCAGATGTCTGTCGCAGACAGGTCGGGCTGAGCAGGAACAGCATCGCATTCCACGGTTACATTGGCAGGAGTGACGCTTGTAAATACCGGCCTTGTTGTGTCCTGTACGGTAATGGTTTGCGTTGCCACTGTTACATTACCACAGATGTCGGTGGCAGTCCAGGTGCGGATCAGCTGGTAGTTGTTGGCACAAGCGCCAGGCTGATTAACACGCTGCTCGTTCATGGTAACTGTTACCTTATCCGGGCTGCAGTTGTCGGTTGCGGTCAGTGTCGGCTGAGCAGGCACTGCATTACAATCCACTGTAACGTTGGCAGGAATGGCCACATTAAACACCGGTCTTGTTGTGTCGATCACTGTAATTGTCTGGGTGATCGTCGTGGTATTATTACATTCATCGATCGCGGTCCAGGTGCGTACGATCAGGTAGTTGTTTTCGCAACGGCCAGGGGATCGGTGTGATACGCTGGTCTTTCACAACAACTACGTTTCCGGCGCAGTTGTCGGTAGCGGTCAGATCTTCCTGTACAGGCACCTTATCGCAATCCACGGTCATGTTCGCCGGTGCCGGCATATTGAATGTTGGCCTGGTGGTATCCTGTACGGTGATGATCTGGCGTACAGAATCCATGTTGCCGCATTCGTCTGTTACGGTCCATATACGGATGATACGGTAGTTGTTCGCGCAGGCGCCAGCTATGTTTTCGCGGCGTTCGCTGGTTGTTACAACCAGGTTGGCCGGTGCGCTACAATTGTCGGTAGCAGTCAGCATTGGTTGTACAGGCAGCGTTGCGTCACAATTAACTGTGATGTCGGCCGGAGCGGCAGTGGAACACTGGACGGGTAGTATCCTGCACAGTGATGATCTGGCGTACGGAGTCAGTGTTGCCACATTCGTCAGTGGCGATCCAGGTGCGGATGATGCGATAGTTATTAGCGCATGCCCCGGCGATATCTTCACGACGCTGTGTGGCTACAACAGTCACGTTTGCAGGCACGCTACAATTGTCAGTAGCGGTCAGCGTCGGCTGAGTGGGCAGAACAGCATCACAATCGACAGTGATGTTAGCCGGAGCAGCAGTCGTGAACACCGGACGGGTAGTATCCTGTACCGTGATGATCTGGCGTACAGAGTCTGTGTTGCCACATTCGTCGGTCGCAGTCCATACACGGATGATGCGGTAGTTGTTCGCGCAGGCACCGGCAATATCCTCACGGCGTTGGGTCGCTACTACGGTAACGTTGGCAGGTGTGCTACAGTTATCCGTAGCGGTCAGCGTCGGTTGTGCTGGCAGCGGAACGTCACAGTTCATAGTAACGTCGGCCGGAGCAGCGGTAGTGAACACCGGACGGGTAGTGTCCTGTACGGTGATGATCTGGCGTACAGAGTCTGTGTTGCCACATTCGTCTGTCGCAGTCCATACACGGATGATGCGGTAGTTGTTTGCGCAGGCACCGGCGATGTCTTCACGGCGCTGTGTTGCTACTACGGTTACGTTGGCGGGCGCGCTACAGTTATCGGTAGCGGTCAGCGTTGGTTGTGCTGGCAGCGGAACGTCACAGTTCATAGTAACGTCAGCCGGAGCAGCAGTGGTAAACACAGGGCGGGTAGTATCCTGCACGGTGATGATCTGGCTCACTGAGTCCATATTACCACATTGGTCGGTGGCGATCCAGGTGCGGATGATCAGGTAGTTGTTTACACAAGCGCCAGCAATGTCCTCGCGACGCTGTGTGGCTACAACCGTTACGTTGGCAGGCGCGCTACAGTTATCGGTAGCGGTGAGCGTTGGCTGTGTTGGCAACGGAACGTCACAGTTCATAGTAACGTTGGCCGGGGCTGTAGTGGTGAACACCGGACGGGTAGTATCCTGAACGGTGATGATCTGGCGTACAGAATCTGTGTTACCACATTCGTCGGTCGCGATCCAGGTGCGGATGATACGGTAGTTGTTTACGCAAGCACCAGCGATGTCTTCACGACGCTGTGTTGCTACCACGGTTACGTTGGCAGGTGCGCTACAGTTATCCGTTGCGGTCAGCGTCGGTTGAGTCGGCAGTACTGCGTCACAGTCTACGGTGATATCAGCCGGAGCGGCGGTTGTGAACACCGGGCGGGTAGTGTCTTGTACGGTGATGATCTGGCTCACTGAGTCCGTATTACCACATTCGTCGGTGGCGATCCAGGTACGGATGATGCGGTAGTTATTAGCGCATGCACCGGCGATGTCTTCACGACGCTGTGTTGCAACAACAGTCACGTTTGCAGGCACGCTACAATTGTCAGTAGCGGTCAGCGTCGGCTGAGTGGGCAGAACAGCATCACAATCGACAGTGATGTTAGCCGGAGCAGCGGTAGTGAACACCGGACGGGTAGTATCCTGTACGGTGATGATCTGGCGTACTGAGTCGGTGTTGCCACATTCGTCGGTCGCAGTCCATACACGGATGATGCGGTAGTTGTTAGCGCATGCACCGGCGATGTCTTCGCGACGCTGCGTTGCTACAACTGTTACGTTGGCAGGTGCACTGCAGTTGTCGGTAGCGGTCAGCGTCGGTTGCGCTGGCAGCGGAACGTCACAGTTCATAGTAACGTTGGCCGGAGCAGCGGTAGTGAATACCGGACGGGTAGTGTCCTGTACGGTGATGATCTGCCGCACAGAGTCGGTGTTGCCACATTCGTCTGTCGCAGTCCATACGCGGATGATGCGGTAGTTGTTCGCGCAGGCACCGGCGATGTCTTCGCGGCGCTGTGTTGCTACAACTGTTACGTTAGCAGGCGCGCTACAATTGTCGGTAGCGGTCAACGTTGGTTGAGCTGGCAGGGGAACGTCACAATTCATAGTAACGTCAGCCGGAGCAGCAGTGGTAAACACAGGGCGGGTAGTATCCTGCACGGTGATGATCTGGCTCACGGAGTCCATATTACCACATTCGTCGGTGGCGATCCAGTGCGGATGATCAGGTAGTTATTGGCACATGCACCAGCAATGTCCTCGCGACGCTGTGTGGCTACAACCGTTACGTTGGCAGGTGCACTACAGTTATCTGTAGCGGTCAACGTCGGCTGAGCAGGCAGCACGGCATCACAATTGACAGTGATGTTTGCGGGAGCAGCGGTGGTAAAGGTCGGACGGGTAGTATCCTGCACGGTGATGATCTGGCGTACAGAGTCGGTGTTGCCACATTCGTCGGTCGCGATCCAGGTACGGATGATCAGGTAGTTGTTTACGCAAGCACCAGCGATGTCTTCACGACGCTGTGTTGCTACCACGGTTACGTTGACAGGTACGCTACAGTTATCGGTAGCGGTCAGCGTTGGTTGAGTTGGCAGTACTGCGTCACAGTCTACTGTGATATCAGCCGGAGCGGTGGTAGTGAACACCGGACGGGTAGTATCCTGTACCGTAATGATCTGGTACACTGAGTCCATATTACCACATTCATCTGTGGCGATCCAGGTGCGGATGATGCGGTAGTTATTAGCGCATGCACCGGAGATGTCTTCGCGACGTTGTGTTGCTACAACCGATACGTTAGCAGGTGCGCTACAGTTGTCGGTAGCGGTCAGCGTCGGCTGTGTTGGCAGCGGAACGTCACAGTTCATGGTAACGTTAGCTGGAGCAGCGGTAGTGAACACCGGACGGGTAGTGTCCTGTACCGTGATAATCTGGCGTACAGAGTCGGTATTGCCACATTCGTCTGTCGCAGTCCATACACGGATGATGCGGTAGTTATTAGCGCATGCACCGGCGATGTCTTCGCGGCGTTGTGTTGATACAACTGTTACGTTGGAAGGTGCGCTACAGTTGTCGGTAGCGGTCAGCGTCGGTTGTGCTGGCAGCGGAACGTCACAGTTCATAGTAACGTCGGCCGGAGCAGTGGTAGTGAACACCGGACGGGTAGTGTCCTGTACGGTGATGATCTGGCGTACAGAGTCTGTGTTGCCACATTCGTCTGTCGCAGTCCATACACGGATGATGCGGTAGTTGTTTGCGCATGCACCGGCGATGTCTTCGCGGCGCTGTGTTGCTACAACTGTTACGTTAGCAGGCGCGCTACAGTTGTCGGTTGCGGTCAGCGTTGGTTGAGCTGGCAGCGGAACGTCACAATTCATAGTAACGTCAGCCGGAGCAGCAGTGGTAAACACAGGGCGGGTAGTATCCTGCACGGTGATGACCTGGCTCACAGAGTCCATATTACCACATTC
This sequence comes from Chitinophaga sedimenti, assembly GCF_023156195.1. Lineage (GTDB taxonomy): Bacteria > Bacteroidota > Bacteroidia > Chitinophagales > Chitinophagaceae > Chitinophaga > Chitinophaga sedimenti. The sequence goes on along the minus strand of NZ_JAKUKA010000001.1, from coordinate 1,662,107 downwards.
GTCGGTGGCGATCCAGGTGCGGATGATCAGGTAGTTATTGGCACATGCACCAGCAATATCCTCGCGACGCTGTGTGGCTACAACCGTTACGTTGGCAGGCGCGCTACAGTTATCGGTAGCTCAGCGTCGGTTGAGTCGGCAGTACTGCGTCACAGTCTACAGTGATATCAGCCGGAGCGGTGGTAGTGAACACCGGACGGGTAGTATCCTGAACGGTGATAATCTGGCGTACAGAATCTGTGTTACCACATTCGTCGGTCGCGATCCAGGTGCGGATGATACGGTAGTTGTTTACGCAAGCACCAGCGATGTCTTCACGACGCTGTGTTGCTACCACGGTTACGTTGGCTGGTGCGCTACAGTTATCGGTAGCGGTCAGCGTCGGTTGAGTCGGCAGTACTGCGTCACAATCTACTGTGATATCAGCCGGAGCGGTGGTAGTGAACACCGGACGGGTAGTATCCTGTACCGTAATGATCTGGTACACTGAGTCCATATTACCACATTCATCTGTGGCGATCCAGGTGCGGATGATGCGGTAGTTATTAGCGCATGCACCGGAGATGTCTTCGCGACGTTGTGTTGCTACAACCGATACGTTAGCAGGTGCGCTACAGTTGTCGGTAGCGGTCAGCGTCGGCTGTGCTGGCAGCGGAACGTCACAGTTCATGGTAACGTTAGCTGGAGCAGCGGTAGTGAACACCGGACGGGTAGTGTCCTGTACCGTGATAATCTGGCGTACAGAGTCGGTATTGCCACATTCGTCTGTCGCAGTCCATACGCGGATGATGCGGTAGTTGTTTGCGCATGCACCGGCGATGTCTTCACGGCGTTGTGTTGCTACAACGGTAACGTTGGCAGGCGCACTGCAGTTGTCGGTAGCGGTCAATGTTGGTTGTGCTGGCAGTGGAACGTCACAGTTCATAGTAACGTCGGCCGGAGCAGCGGTCGTGAACACCGGACCGGTAGTATCCTGCACGGTGATGATCTGGCGCACAGAGTCTGTGTTGCCACATTCGTCTGTCGCAGTCCATACGCGGATGATGCGGTAGTTGTTTGCGCAGGCACCGGCGATGTCTTCGCGGCGCTGTGTTGCTACTACGGTTACGTTGGCAGGCGCGCTACAGTTGTCGGTTGCGGTCAGTGTTGGTTGAGCTGGCAGCGGAACGTCACAGTTCATAGTAACGTCAGCCGGAGCAGCAGTGGTAAACACAGGGCGGGTAGTATCCTGCACGGTGATGACCTGGCTCACAGAGTCCATATTACCACATTCGTCGGTGGCGATCCAGGTGCGGATGATCAGGTAGTTGTTTACACAAGCACCAGCAATGTCCTCACGACGTTGTGTGGCTACAACCGTTACGTTGGCAGGTGCACTACAGTTATCTGTAGCGGTGAGCGTTGGCTGTGTTGGCAGCACAGCGTCACAATTCACGGTGATGTTTGCAGGCGCAGAAGTGGTAAAGGTCGGACGGGTAGTATCCTGCACGGTGATGATCTGGCGTACAGAGTCGGTGTTGCCACATTCGTCGGCCGCTATCCAGGTGCGGATGATACGGTAGTTGTTTACGCAAGCACCAGGTATATCCTCACGACGCTGAGTTGCTACCACGGTTACGTTGGCAGGTGCGCTACAGTTATCGGTAGCGGTCAGTGTTGGTTGAGCTGGCAGCGGAACGTCACAGTTCATGGTAACGTTAGCCGGAGCAGCTGTCGTAAACACCGGACGGGTAGTATCCTGAACGGTGATGATCTGGCGAACAGAGTCTGTGTTGCCACATTCGTCGGTCGCGATCCAGGTGCGGATGATGCGATAGTTATTAGCGCATGCACCGGCGATATCTTCGCGACGTTGTGTTGCAACAACAGTCACGTTTGCAGGCACGCTACAATTGTCAGTAGCGGTCAGCGTCGGCTGAGTGGGCAGAACAGCATCACAATCGACAGTGATGTTAGCCGGAGCAGCAGTCGTGAACACCGGACGGGTAGTATCCTGCACCGTGATGATCTGGCGCACAGAGTCGGTGTTGCCACATTCGTCGGTCGCAGTCCATACACGGATGATGCGGTAGTTATTAGCGCATGCACCGGCGATGTCTTCGCGACGCTGCGTTGCTACAACTGTTACGTTGGCAGGTGCACTGCAGTTGTCGGTAGCGGTCAGCGTCGGTTGCGCTGGCAGCGGAACGTCACAGTTCATAGTAACGTCGGCCGGAGCAGCGGTAGTGAATACCGGACGGGTAGTGTCCTGTACGGTGATGATCTGGCGTACAGAGTCTGTGTTGCCACATTCGTCTGTCGCAGTCCATACGCGGATGATACGGTAGTTGTTCGCGCATGCACCGGCAATGTCTTCGCGGCGCTGTGTTGCTAAAACTGTTACGTTAGCAGGCGCGCTACAGTTGTCGGTAGCGGTCAGCGTCGGTTGTGCAGGCAGCGGAACGTCACAGTTCATAGTAACGTCAGCCGGAGCAGCAGTGGTAAACACAGGGCGGGTAGTATCCTGCACGGTGATGACCTGGCTCACTGAGTCCATATTACCACATTCGTCGGTGGCGATCCAGGTGCGGATGATCAGGTAGTTGTTTACACAAGCACCAGCAATGTCCTCACGACGTTGTGTAGCTACAACCGTTACGTTGGCAGGCGCGCTACAGTTATCGGTAGCGGTGAGCGTTGGCTGTGTTGGCAACGGAACGTCACAGTTCATAGTAACGTTGGCCGGGGCTGTAGTGGTGAACACCGGACGGGTAGTATCCTGCACTGTGATGATCTGGCGAACAGAATCTGTGTTACCACATTCGTCGGTCGCGATCCAGGTACGGATGATCAGGTAATTGTTTACACAAGCACCGTGTATATCCTCACGACGCTGTGTTGCTACCACGGTTACGTTGGCAGGTGCGCTACAGTTATCCGTTGCGGTCAATGTTGGTTGCGCTGGCAGCGGAACGTCACAGTTCATGGTAACGTTAGCTGGAGCAGCTATCGTAAACACCGGACGGGTAGTATCCTGCACAGTGATGATCTGGCGTACGGAGTCAGTGTTGCCACATTCGTCAGTGGCGATCCAAGTGCGGATGATGCGATAGTTATTAGCGCATGCACCGGCGATATCTTCACGACGCTGTGTGGCTACAACAGTCACGTTTGCAGGCACGCTACAATTGTCAGTAGCGGTCAGCGTCGGCTGAGTGGGCAGAACAGCATCACAATCGACAGTGATGTTAACCGGAGCAGCAGTCGTGAACACCGGACGGGTAGTATCCTGCACGGTGATGATCTGGCGTACTGAGTCGGTGTTGCCACATTCGTCGGTCGCAGTCCATACACGAATGATGCGGTAGTTGTTAGCGCAGGCACCGGCGATGTCTTCGCGACGCTGCGTTGCTACAACTGTTACGTTGGCAGGTGCACTGCAGTTGTCGGTAGCGGTCAGCGTCGGTTGCGCTGGCAGCGGAACGTCACAGTTCATAGTAACGTTGGCCGGAGCAGCGGTAGTGAATACCGGACGGGTAGTGTCCTGTACGGTGATGATCTGCCGCACAGAGTCAATGTTGCCACATTCGTCGGTCGCAGTCCATACGCGGATGATACGGTAGTTGTTCGCGCAGGCACCGGCGATGTCTTCGCGGCGCTGTGTTGCTACAACTGTTACGTTAGCAGGCGCGCTACAATTGTCGGTAGCGGTCAACGTTGGTTGAGCTGGCAGGGGAACGTCACAATTCATAGTAACGTCAGCCGGAGCAGCAGTGGTAAACACAGGGCGGGTAGTATCCTGCACGGTGATGATCTGGCTCACGGAGTCCATATTACCACATTCGTCGGTGGCGATCCAGGTGCGGATGATCAGGTAGTTATTGGCACATGCACCAGCAATGTCCTCGCGACGCTGTGTGGCTACAACCGTTACGTTGGCAGGTGCACTACAGTTATCTGTAGCGGTCAACGTCGGCTGAGCAGGCAGCACGGCATCACAATTGACAGTGATGTTTGCGGGAGCAGCGGTGGTAAAGGTAGGACGGGTAGTATCCTGCACGGTGATGATCTGGCGTACAGAGTCGGTGTTGCCACATTCGTCGGTCGCGATCCAGGTGCGGATGATACGGTAGTTGTTTACGCAAGCACCAGCGATGTCTTCACGACGCTGTGTTGCTACCACGGTTAAGTTGGCTGGTGCGCTACAGTTATCGGTAGCGGTCAGTGTTGGTTGAGCTGGCAGCGGAACGTCACAGTTCATGGTAACGTTAGCCGGAGCGGCTGTCGTAAACACCGGACGGGTAGTATCCTGCACGGTGATGATCTGGCGTACGGAGTCAGTGTTGCCACATTCGTCGGTCGCGATCCAGGTGCGGATGATGCGATAGTTATTAGCGCATGCACCGACGATATCTTCACGACGCTGTGTTGCAACAACAGTCACGTTTGCAGGCACGCTACAATTGTCAGTAGCGGTCAGCGTCGGCTGAGTGGGCAGAACAGCATCACAATCAACAGTGATGTTAGCCGGAGCAGCGGTAGTGAACACCGGACGGGTAGTATCCTGTACGGTGATGATCTGGCGTACGGAGTCGGTGTTGCCACATTCGTCGGTCGCAGTCCATACACGGATGATGCGGTAGTTGTTAGCGCATGCACCGGCGATGTCTTCGCGACGCTGCGTTGCTACAACTGTTACGTTGGCAGGTGTGCTACAGTTATCCGTAGCGGTCAGCGTCGGTTGAGCTGGCAGCGGAACGTCACAGTTCATAGTAACGTCGGCAGGAGCAGCAGTGGTAAACACAGGACGGGTAGTATCCTGTACGGTGATGATCTGGCGTACAGAGTCGGTGTTGCCACATTCGTCTGTCGCAGTCCATACGCGGATGATGCGGTAGTTGTTCGCGCAGGCACCGGCGATGTCTTCGCGGCGCTGTGTTGCTACAACAGTGATATTCGCAGGCGCGCTACAGTTATCGGTAGCGGTCAGTGTAGGCTGTGCTGGCAGGGGAACGTCACAGTTCAGGGTAACGTCGGCTGGGGCAGCAGTGGTAAATACAGGAAGGGTAGTATCCTGAACAGTGATGATCTGGCGAACGGAATCAATATTACCACATTCGTCGGTTGCAGTCCACACACGCACTAAGCGGTAGGTGTTTGCACAACCACCGGCTACTTCTTCGCGGCGCTGGGTAGCCACCACGGTTATATTAGCCGGCGCGCTACAGTTGTCGGTTGCGGTCAGAACAGGCTGCGTTGGAATGGCGTCACAGTTTACAATGACGTTGGCCGGAGCAGCAGTGGTAAACACAGGTCGGGTAGTATCGATTACATGGAGACGCTGCACCACTGAATCTACGTTACCGCAAAGGTCACGTGCGATCCAGTACGCACCAGTGTGTAATTATTAGCGCAGGTTGAGCCGGTTGCAGGCTCAATCCGCTCTCTCTTAGTAATCACAATGCCGGCCGCAGGTGTACAATTGTCGCTTGCCGTCAGGTCAGGCTGTGCAGGAATGGCGCTGCATTGTACGGTCGTATCTGCCGGAGCAGGAGTCGTAAAGGTCGGCCTGGTAGTATCCTGTACAGTGATGGTCTGTACTACAGAATCCCTGTTGCCGCAGGCGTCTGCTGCAATCCAGGTACGGATGATCTGGTAGTTAGATGCGCAGGCAGATCCGGCAATTGCCTGCGTCCGTTCGTGCTTCGTAACGGTAGCCACACTACAGTTATCAGTAGCGGTCATGTCCGGCTGCAAAGGAATAGCGTCACAATCTACGGTCGCATCAGCAGGTCTGCTGCCATTAAATACAGGTTTGGTGGTATCCTGGATATTTACCGCCTGGGAAGTTTCAACATATCTTCCGCAGGAATCGGTCGCTCTCCAGGTACGGGTGATCACGCTGTTACAACCAGCGGTGGTAGTAGCATCGCTATAGGTGACAGTTACCGGAATATTATCTGCATGTGTAAAGGTTGGCGTGCCAAAATTGGTCGTATAGTCAGTACCAGTCACACAGTTAACGGTTACCGCAGGTGGCGTGCTGGCCACAACCGGGGCGTTTCTCGCTACTTTGATCTGTACCACGTTGCTCGTGCTTGTACAACCAGAAGTTACCACACGACGGTAGTAGGTTGTCGTAGTAATCGAACCCGGATTGTAGGTCGCACCGGTCGCAGACGAAATCAAGGTAAAGCTGGTCACTCCATTTGGAGAAGAATACCATTGGTAGGTATAGGTACCATTGCCACCTGTTGGCGAACCGGCAGGCATGCCAATGGCGGCAGCAGGGGAGCCAAGACAAATTACCTGGTTCGGGCCGATCGTATTGTTGGCGATTGGAGCAAGGTTGGTAAAGATAACCGTATCGGCAGGGGAGGTACAAGCGCCGCGTACTACGCTCCAGATGAGTGTAGCAGAGGTGCCCGGCGCAATGCCTGTGACTGTAGTAATATTAATATTCGGATTTGTGAACACCGCAGTACCACCAGCCGGCTGTGACCAGATACCTGCAGTCGCACTGCTGGTATAAGTAGCTGCAGTGGTGAACACAGTTGCGTTACACAACGCCTGGTCCGCGCCAGCATACGGCTTGAGCGGCATGGGATCCACGTTTACTGTAACAGTCAAACATGTAGTGGCCGGACAAGCGGTACCCGCTTCCGCTCTTACATAATAGGTAGTCGTAGCAGTTGGCGCCACTGTAATTGTGTCACCCGTCGCTACCAGCGTACCACCACAGGAAGAACGGTACCATCTCCATACTGCGCCCGGTGATTTATAACCGTAGGCAATCAGTGTAGCACTGGAGCCGTTACAGATCGTAGTCATCGATGGGCTGATAGAATCGAGCTGCGAAGGTTTCAGGATCCGAACGGTAAAGTTCTGGGTAGAGGTACATACAGAAGGTGAAGTATTTGAACCTGCAGAATGTCTTACAGACATCTGGAAGGTGTAGGTACCGGAATCAACTGTATTTGGAAAAGGTACGAGCAGCTGCGTAGTGCCGTTAGCCAATACCTGGTCCACGATGTCCGCGAATCCGGGCATCGGGTTAGCACCCGTGGCCGTGATCGAGTAACGGTCGGGTGCGCCGCTTACTGATACCTGCAGGCGGAATAAACCTGTAGTGGAACAAGTGTCCCGCGCCGCAATTACTGTAAGGCTGGGAGCCGCCAGCAGATTATGCGTTACGCTTGCCGTTGTAGCGGTACACACGTTGGCTGTATCGCGCAATCTCCGGGTAACAGAAATGCCCGTCCTGGCAACGAACCGCTGTAGGTCATCGTTGCGTTCGGATCATTTACGTTGCTGAACGTCACGCCGGCTGTCGAAGAGGACCAGGTACCATATTCATTCGGTGAAGGCGCATTGCCAGCCAGGGTAATAGTATTAATGCCGCATACCGTTTGTGAAGGTCCGGCGTTGGCAGCTTTCGGAGGCGCTACATTGCGGATAGTGATCTGGTCGTAAGACACACAACCACTAATAGCAGTATAACCTACCGTCCAGCGCACTGTGATGGTTTCGCCCACCGGCAGATTCTGCACTCTTGTGCTGTACGAATTGGCGTTGAGGAACGTAGCGCCGTGAGGATCACCTACAAATGACCATGTGCCACGTTGGTTAGTCGGCGGGTTATTGGCAGCGATCGCTAATTCTGTAGCGCCACATAACGATTGTGAAGCAGTCGAGATTTTCGCCGTAGGCGGATTCATGGCTGTTACTACAATGTTGTCAGTGATGTTACAAGCGTTGTTTTTTACCGCCGCCGTGTACGTTGTATTACCTGCCACGGTGGGTGTAAGCGTCAGGTATTGTCCTAATACGGTGCCGATGGAGCCCCCGGTCCAGCGCATATCAAACGCCGCATTACTGGAGCCCATGTCCAGCGTAATCGTATTGCCCACACAAATGGCCGTATCCGGTCCAAGGTTCAACCTTGGCATCGTATCGACTCGCAGGGTGGCCGTATCGTACGACGAACAGGTTTTACCATTGCCATAGTTAGCCACCGCTTCCACTATATAATCTGAAGTAGTGGTGGGCTGGGCGTCGATCCTGTTATAATTGGGGCCGCCCAACGCAATAAGGTTGGGTCCTGTAAAATTATAGATATCGTATGTACCCGGATTTACCTGTAGCGTTGTTTTTTGCCCCAAACATATAAAGGGGGCCGTAAACGATATGACGGGCTTTTCCAGGATCGTTAGCTCTACCTGGTTACCTGGCGTATAACAGTTCGCGGCGTTTTCGTTACCGCGTTCATATATCATCAGCCTGTAACGTTCAATGCCCACCGTGGTGAGCACGCCGGCGGCAATATTTAATGTAGGTGTGTTTTCGCCGGTATATCCCGGGCCGGATACCGGAGACCAAACACTGGTCGCCACATTCTGGCGTTGCCATTGGTACAGCGGGTCCTGGAAGTAGTTAATCGGATCGATCTCGGAAGTGAGTCGGATAGGAGCGCCCTGACAAATTGCATCTCTGTCGCTCTTCAGACCATCAATATATGAGAAAATTTTAGGTGCACAATACTCAAAAGAGATATCGTCAATCGCGATATCGTTACCACAACCACCGGGGAAGTTATTATCGATGGTAAGTACCAGGCTTTCCTGGCCAGGAGCCAGGCGGATACTGCCACCGAATTTCACCCATTTTTTGGAGGCGTCGTTCTCCAGGTTCGCGGATACTGCGTACGTGTTAAACGTGGCGATCGGTGTGGTAAGGTTGGTAGTGGTGTATACATTAAATGTTACACCAGTATAAATATAATCATTACGACAAGTGCTTTCCAATACACCCTTTCCATCAAGGTTCTGGAACCAGGCGGTAAAGTTATATACTGCACCGGGACACAAGCCTGTTATTTCTTTGCGGTAAAAACGCCGGGCATCATAAGACGAGTTACAAATCAACATGCCACCCCGGGTATCGCCGGTGTGGTCAGTAGAGGAAGCCCATTCGGTTCGTCCGCCATCATTAGTATTCCAGTAGATGTTGTAGTCGTTATCCGTGAGCGGCGATGTTGTGTTACAGTTGTAGTTGATGATCTGGGGCGCCGGGGCAGGAGGGTTCACAATACAACGTCGCCCTTCACCAGCCGTAAATGTTCCGAACGTTTCTTTGAAGTTCGACGAAGACTGGAAACTGCCTTTACATTCTGTGATTTCACAATCATACAGATTAATACGAACGGGGTCCGTATTTGTATAGTTTGTGGTAGTGGCGTCCCTGAAGATTCTTGCTGTAATGGTATAGTAAGCCACGTCCTGCAACATATCTATGGTAATGGACCGCCCGCTGGTGAGGATTGCCCGTAAACCATTTACACCAACTGTAGAGCTGGTGGTAATAGTAAATGTAGGCATGCCAACAGGCGTAATATACCATTCAACGCGATTGATCGAGGCGTTGTTGCTATGATAAGCATGCATCGTCACGAAATTCTTCTTACACACATCTCGCGGCGCGGTAAGTCTCGCGTTGTTTTGCGCCGACGCTCCCAAAAAGGTGCACGCAAGCAGGGTCAATAGGAGTAAAAATTTTCTCATGTGCTAACAGTTAGGTGAATAGAATGATACCCTCTGCGGTTAACCGCAAAGCGCCCATTGGCCATAGCCGCTGTATGCGTGAGAAAATTCAGCCCTGTCAGCTGACACTTCAGTCGTGTAGAATGTTTTCATAGGTCTTCGGTCTTATTCGGTTCGGTAATCTAGGATATATATAAATATTCGATGTTCGGTATTTAATATCTATCTCACAGATTCGGTCTTCGGTTTTTTCTGTTCGGTTTATCTAAGAATGTTCGGTATTCGGTGCTAATAAATTATTTTCCCTACAAAGTTCGGTAATCGGTTTATCAAGAATCGGTATTCAGTGTATCTGAAATTAAAATTAATAACAATATATGATATACAAAAATGCATTTTTTCTCTCAAACTGACAAAAAACTACAAATATTAGGTTTATAAACCATCTATTCTCTGATTTCCAATTCCTTAATTCTGCTAAAAAGATACAAAAAAATTATTCACAGTTGAGCACGTTAATAAATATTTTGTTTTGTGTCATGAAAGTCTTAATTATTTCCCTACCTTTGCAGACCAAATTTGACGTAAGATGCCGAAAGTAAAAACTCACTCCCGTGCGAAAAAAACCTTCAAGGTTACGGGAAGCGGAAAAATCAAGCGTGCAAATGCTTATAAAAGCCATTTGCTCACTAAAAAAAGCAACAAGAGAAAACGTTCCCTGAGGGGAGGTAGCATGGTTCATGATGCTAACCTGAACCTGGTGAAACGCATGCTCGTTCTCCGCTAATCTTTTCAAATTCATCACTTTTTTAAAAAGTCGTAATCATGCCTCGTTCAGTTAACGCAGTAGCGTCAAGAGCAAGAAGAAAGAAAATTTTAAAGCAAGCTAAAGGCTTCTACGGTAAAAGAAAGAACGTATACACCGTCGCCAAGAACGTTCTGGAGAAAGGTCTGACATATAGCTATGTAGGCCGCAAACTGAAGAAAAGAGAATACCGCCAGCTGTGGATCGCGCGTATCAACGCCGCTTCCCGTGCAGAAGGTCTCACTTACTCTCAGTTTATCCATAAATTATCAGAAAAGCATATTGACCTGAACAGGAAAGTGCTCGCTGACTTGGCAATGAACGAACCAGAAACCTTTAAAGCTTTGGTAGCTTCCGTAAAAGGATAATACCTTAACTTTCTGAATACTTGTAACCGGCTTCTAACAGGAGCCGGTTATTTTTTTATCTATTGTTGTTCAAATATTTTATAGTTAGCCGGCCACACTGTTTCCGGCAGCTTTTGCTTCGGAAAGATCCCTACCACCGCGGAACCGCTTCCACTCATCGCAGCATAAACCGCGCCCCCTCGTACATTTTCGTTTTGATGTCCGCAATTTCCGGGTGCTCGGGAAACACAACCGCCTCAAAATCATTTATCAGCACATTCTTCCAGCCGTCCACAGCATGCAGGTCAAGGTTACGCAGCGGATGGGTTGGCTCACAAGGTGTTATCTTCCCAAAAGCCCTGCCTGTGTGTACGTGAATCCCCGGATGCACCAACAGGAAGCTATAGCCGCCCAGGTCCAGGTCAATTTCTTCAAGGATTTCGCCACGGCCGGTAGCCAGGCAAGCCTTATTCTTTATGAAAAATGCACAATCGCTTCCCAGTTCCGCCGCGTAGCCAATCAGCTTCGTCTCATCCATCCCTAATTGGAATTTCTGATTCAATAATAATAAGGTGAATGCAGCATCAGACGAACCGCCGCCAAGACCGGCGCCAATAGGGATATGCTTGTGCAGGTGAATGTGAACAGGCGGGAGCTGCGGAAACTCCTTTTAAGGAGATGATAGGCTTTTAAACAAAGGTTATCCGCTGTATTGCCGGGCACCGAAATACCGCTACAGGTAAATTGCAGGGTGTCAGCCTGCACAATTTCCAGTGCGTCGCTCAGGGAAAGGGGGTAGAAGATAGTCTCCGTGTCGTGGAATCCATCCGCCCGCTTACGCAGGATATGCAATCCCAGGTTGATCTTACAATTCGGAAAAACGACCATATTATTTACTTCTGCGCGTATTGATCTCGTCGCGGATGGCAATGGCGCGGATGTAATCTTCCTGCTCCAGTACGTCCTGCAGCAACTGGTTCAGATCTTCCAGGCTCATGGCCTTCAGATCGTCTTCCACGCCTTTTTCATGTTCGGAGATAGTGGGGCCGGTGGTAGTTTTCGTAGCCTTTTTACCAGCGGGGTCGTCCAGCAGGATGCCGGCGCTGTTAAGAATGTTCTCGTAAGTATAAATCGGACAACCGAAACGTACGGCCAGGGCCGGGGCGTCGGATGTGCGGGAGTCAATTTCGATGGTGTCGTCGTTGTTCGAGCAAACTAATTTAGAATAGAAAATACCTTCCTGCAGGTTGCTGATAATAACCTCATGCAAATCAACGGAGAATGCATTCATGAAGTTCTTCATGAGATCATGAGTTAAAGGGCGGCTGGGCTGCATCTTTTCAAGGGCAACAGCGATGGCCTGCGCTTCAAAACCACCAATCACGATCGGTAAGCGCCTCAATCCGTTCACTTCGCCCAACACTACAGCGTACGAATGCGTTTGGGTAATGCTTGCGATAATGCAACTATTTCCAATTCTATCTTTCTCATACTGTCAGATACGTGCGCGCTGCGGTTAGTATCAGCGCAAGACGTGAAGTTAGAAAAATATTCTAAAAAAACATTTGACAAATTGATAGTTACAGACTTGTAGCCTGTAACTATCAATATTTATATTCAATTATCAAGCCTTTATCTTCCTGATCGCTTCGGTGATCTTGGGCACTACTTCAAATGCATCACCCACGATACCGTAGTCTGCCGCTTTAAAGAACGGCGCTTCCGGATCTTTATTGATCACCACGATCACTTTACTGCCGTTTACACCCGCCAGGTGCTGGATAGCGCCGGAAATACCGATCGCGATATACAGGTTCGGGCGGATAGTGAGGCCGGTTTGTCCTACGTGCTCGTGGTGCGGACGCCAATCGGAGTCGGACACCGGGCGGGAACAGGCGGTAGCTGCACCGAGCGCTTTAGCCAGATCCTCTACCAGTCCCCAGTTTTCGGGACCTTTAAGGCCACGGCCGCCGCTTACCACGATCTCAGCCTCCGTTAACGGCACCTCGCCGCTGATGGTTTCGGTCTTCAATACTTTCACTTTGAAGTCCCCATCGCTTACAGCAGGAGAGAAGGCCTCTACTGTGGCGCTGTTACTGCCGGCTTCCACTGCAAAGCTGTTCGGCAACACCGAAATAACTTTTACATCGGAGGTGATATTCACTTTCGCAAATGCCTTGCCGGAGAATACATTCTTTTTCACCACAAAGCCGGAGGCGGTGTCGGGCAGCTCAATGGCGCCCGCAACGAAACCTGCTTTAAGCCTTGCCGCTACACGGGGTGCAATGGCGCGACCTGAGAAGTTATGGGAAAATACGACTACTTTGGATCCTTCTTTCGCGGCCGCCTCGGCTACGATTTTGGCGCTTACACCTGCGTCTGCGTCATTAAATTTCGCACCGGCCACATGTAATACCTTTGCAGCGCCGTAGTTACCCAGTGTTGCCAGTTCGGCAGCATCCACATCGCCCAGCACAACGGCGGTGGCAGATGTGCCCTGTTGTTCGGCAACTTTTGAACCGTATTGCACGGCCTCCAGGGCCGCCTTCTTTATTTTTCCTTCGAATTGATCCGCAAATATTAATACAGACATGCTAATTTCTTTTTCTGATGAGAGATAACGTGGAACCTAGAGTACTTTGGCCTGCTCATGCAGCAGTTTTACCAGCTCCTCCGGGTTGTCGGGGCTGATCAGTTTTACACCGGCTTTTGCAGGGGGAGCTCAAAGCCTACTACCGCGGTGAGGGTGTCGGCCGCAGCGGGTTCCAGTACTTTCAGCGGCTTGGTGCGGGCCGCCATAATACCTTTCATATTAGGAATACGGGCTTCGGCCATACCTTTTTGTGCGCTTACCACCACAGGCAATGTTACTTCCACTACTTCCTCGCCGCCTTCGATCTCGCGGTTCAGGGTAGCGGTACCGCCGTTTACATCCAGTTTTGCCGCAATCGATACATAGGGAAGATCGAGCAGTTCGGCTACCATACCGCCGATGCTGGAGCCATTGTAGTCAATGGTTTCTTTACCGGTAAGGATCAGGTCATAATTTTCTTTCTTAGCGTGGTCTGCGATCTGCGCAGCAATAAAATAACTGTCATGGCTATCCGCGTTTACCCTGAAGGCCTCATCGCCGCCAAGCGCCAGCGCCTTACGGATAATAGGCTCGGTGTCTGCGCCGCCAACTGTGATCAGGTGAACTGTACCGCCCGTTGCTTCTTTCAGTTCCGGGCACGCACCAGCGCATACCATTCATCGTAGGGATTGATGATGAACTGTACGCCAGCTTCACTGAATTTCGTGTTGTTGTCGGTGAAAGCTATTTTTGCGGTAGTGTCCGGGGTTTTACTAATACATACTAAAATCTTCATAACCTTTAACTTAGTTTTGTTTTGGTAAATGCGGTATTTACAAATATATCGATTTTCAGCATTCATCACAGGCATATGAGCAGAATAGAACAATTAACCGATTTGCTGCGGCAGGAGCCAGGCGACAGCTTCCTGAAACACGCGCTGGCGCTGGAATACATCAAAATCGCCGACGATGGGCAGGCCCGCCGCGAATTTGAAGAACTGCTGGATAAGGAGCCCGGCTACACCGGTTCTTATTACCACCTCGGCAAGTTGCTCGAACGTGCCGGCGTACCTGATCAGGCGCTGGCCATTTATGAAAAAGGGATGGCCATTGCCAAAGCCGCGGGCGAACGTCACGCTTATAATGAACTGCAGTCGGCCTACGAAGACCTGGCCTACTAATCTTAACGCTCAGCTATGCAAGAAGCATTCCGTGATTATATCCTCCGGGAAAATTTATTCAGCAACGGCCAGCAGGTATTACTGGCTGTTAGCGGTGGCCGTGACTCCGCGGTGATGGCGCAATTATTTTATGATGCCGGTTTCCGGTTCCGTGTAGCGCATTGTAACTTCGGGCTGCGTGGTGCAGAGTCCATACGTGACGAAGGTTTTGTACGGACGCTGGCTGAACGTTTACAGGCGCCGTTTCATGTGCAGCATTTCGATACGGAGGCGTACGCGCAAACGTATAAGCGATCGATCCAGGTGGCTGCCCGCGAATTGCGTTACCGCTGGCTGGAAGAACTGAGGATGCAGCTCGGCCTCGATTACATTGCCACCGCGCATCACCTGGGCGACAATGTGGAAACGGTGCTGATGAACCTTTCCAAGGGAACGGGTATCGCCGGGCTTCATGGTATTTTGCCTAAAAATGGTCATATTATCAGGCCGTTACTCTTCGCTACGCGGGAGCAGATCAACCAATATGAACAAGAGAAAAAAACAGGATTTGTGGAAGATAGTTCTAACCTAACAGACAAGTACACACGTAATTTCTTTCGTCACCAGGTGATTCCGAAGTTGGAAGAGGCCTATCCGGAAGCTATTCGTAATATCGGCGGCAGCATTGAACGCTTTCGCGAGGCCGAAACATTGTACCAGGAAGCCCGGACATCTACCGGAAGAAATTGCTGGAGAAAAGGGGAGAAGAATATTTTATCCCGGTATTAAAACTGCAGAAGTCAAGCCCATTGCAGACCATCACGTACGAACTGTTGAAACCATTCGGCTGCAGCGCCGCGCAGGCAGAACAGGTGGTGCAGCTGCTGAACAGTGCCCCGGGAAAATACCTGTCCACCGCCACACACCGCATTTACCGCGACCGGAAATGGCTGATCATTACGCCGCAGCAAACGGATTTATCTACCCACTTTATCATTGCTGAAGAACAGGAAACCGTATTGATGCCAGGTGCCCGCATTACCCTGCAACACCTCGATGCGGCGGGCGTTAAACCGCCAACGGATGCCACCATCGCCTGCCTGGATGCAAAACACATTAAGTTCCCGCTGCTGCTGCGCCGCTGGAAGAAAGGTGATTATTTTTACCCGCTGGGCATGCAGAAAAAGAAAAAGGTATCGCGCTTTTTCATTGACCAGAAACTTTCTATCCCGCAAAAGGAAAATGCATGGGTGCTGGAATGCGGCAAAAAGATTGTCTGGATAGTGGGCATGCGTATCGACGACCGCTTTAAACTGACGCCGCAAACGCAGCGCCTGTTGCGGCTGGAATGGCAACCCGCCTAACCAATATATTTATTGATACCCGGGAAGTCGTAACGAATTGTATTGAGAAATTCCAGGCCGATCACCGGCTCTACCGCAATAGGGAAGAGGAGTCCGAAGATAGCGCCCCAATAATGCGCATCGTGCGCAATGTTGCTGCCACCGCGGCGATCGAGGTATATAGAAAGCCAAACATAGAAGCAGCCGAAGATGACCGCGGGAAAGCGGATAACATCAATAAAAAGAAAGAAATGCCGCTCCAGGAAAAAACACGATCCCCGAAAAAATCACCGCCGCTACACCACCAGACGCACCCAGCGAGGTGTAATGCTGGTTGTCGCCGTGCTTCAAAAGCGCGGGTAAACTGGATACCACCAGTGCACCAACATACATCAGCAGGAAATAATATTTGCTGCCGAAACGCATTTCATACACTTCCTCTACCGACGAAAAAAATAAAGCGACAGCATATTAAACAGCAGGTGCATGTAATCTGCGTGTACGAGACCATTCGTAAACAGGCGGTAATATTGTTTGTGATGCTTCACGTCGTACGGCACCATTGCCAGTTTGTAAAGCTGGTCCTGGCGCTGGAAAGCGGTAATGGAAACAAGACAGGTCAGAACGATGATCGAAATAGTAACGGACATAAACAATCGCTGATGTTAGTGCTAAAGTAACGCAAATAGAATTATTCGTGGTGGTATTTTTCGTTGCTTAATACGGAGTAAGCACGATAAAGTTGTTCTGTGACGATGAGCCGTACCAGTTGGTGCGGGAAGGTGAGGGCAGAGAGCGACAATTGTAATTGCGCGCGTTTGAGCACCGGTTCGTCGAGACCAAAAGCACCGCCGATGAGGATGATCACCTGACGGGTACCGGCATTGGCGCGCTGCTGTAAAAAGTCGGACAGTTGCAGGGTGGTCATGGTTTTGCCACGCTCGTACAGGGCCACCAGGTAGTCGGAGGGTTGCAACATATCGAGCAACATTTTACCTTCCTGCTTTTTCAGTTCAGGAATAGCAAGACTGGCTGCCTGTTTCACAGTGGGAATGAGTTTTATCTCGAAGTCCACGTAATGTTGCAACCTTTTCTGAAAAATTTTGATGCCATCCGCGATATAGGCATCGTTGTCTTTCCCGATGCTCCAGAGCTGTATTTTCAAGCGTTTACCCGTTTTTTTAATGAAGCATCAAAAGTAGCGCTTAAAAAGAAGCCGAAATAATTTTGCCCGAAAGATTTGCAGAAATAAAAATCTACATACATTTGCATCCCGTTCGACACAAAAATGGCCTTGTAGCTCAATTGAATAGAGCATCTGACTACGGATCAGAAGGTTTCAGGTTTGAATCCTGACAGGGTCACAAAAAGGGACTGGTTCTTCATGAATCAGTCCCTTTTTCTTTCCGGCAGAATCCGTTAAGCGGCCGTTAATGATTGTATTTCAATCACGTCCGCATGCAAAAAATCACCACAAATACCGAAATTGGAAATGGTGTAAAATTACATCAGATCACATGTATACGCCGGACAGTGTCGTCTGCCCGGCTTTTTTATATCTTTTTTAACGACCTGAATTAGCGGCGGCGTTTGCTGGCAATCACATCTTTACTTACATTTACATTATAGCAAAGTCTTAAAAACTATGGAAAACTACAATCAGCAATCCCGTACTTATCCCATTCAGAACAGTGCCACGGCCGGATCAGGTTCCCTGGCAAAGAACTTTATGGCTAATGTATTTACATGGATGTTTGTCGCCCTGGGTGTTTCGTCATTATTCGCCATCCTGTTCGCAAACAACACGCACTTACTGGCTTACCTGTTTAACACCATCACCGGCAAAATGAATCCGCTTGGCTGGATCGTAATGTTCGCACCTCTCGGTTTCGTGATGTTAATGTCTTTTGGCTTCCAGCGCTTATCTGCTTCCGCCATTACGACCCTGTTCCTAGTGTATGCCGCTATTAATGGTATCAGTTTCAGCTTTATCTTACTCGCTTATACCGCCAACTCTGTAATAGGTTGTTTCCTGTCTGCCGCCGCTATGTTTGGTGTAATGGCCGTAATGGGATACACGACCACTAAAGACCTCACCAGCTTCGGCCGTTTGCTGATGATGGCGCTGATCGGCATCCTGGTGGCGATGCTCATCAACCTGTTCATGAAAAGCGATACTATGGGTTATGTAATCAGCGTGATCGCTGTACTGGTATTTACCGGTCTGACCGCGTACGACGTACAGAAACTCAAACGCATCGGCGAAGGTGTGGAATACGAAGGCACACCTGCTAATGAAACGCGTAAACTGGCAGTAATGGGCGCTTTAAGCTTGTATCTTGATTTCATCAACATCTTCATTCACCTGCTCCGTTTGTTTGGAGGCAGAAGAGATTAGTAAGATTATTTCATACAGGAAAGGGCGCTTTTGGGCGCCCTTTTTTATGGTTAAGCCGAACAGACTTATCCAC
Source organism: Chitinophaga sedimenti (assembly GCF_023156195.1). GTDB lineage: Bacteria > Bacteroidota > Bacteroidia > Chitinophagales > Chitinophagaceae > Chitinophaga > Chitinophaga sedimenti. The sequence continues at coordinate 1,643,889 of NZ_JAKUKA010000001.1, read as the reverse complement.
ATGATCCATTCTAAGTGATTGATTATTAAAAAGATGGAGCAGTCTGAATAAATGATTGCTTAAAATACTTGGAAGTCATAGCGAAAGAAGCGTACATTTGCATTCCGTTAAATAATTAACGAATGGCTTTGTAGCTCAATTGAATAGAGCATCTGACTACGGATCAGAAGGTTTCAGGTTTGAATCCTGACAGAGTCACGGAAAAAAGAAAAAGGATGGTAGTAATGCCATCCTTTTTCATTTGGAAGAGATCGATAAAAATATTTGGAATTCACGTGTAAAGAAACGTACATTTGCATCCCGTTAAACAAATAACGAATGGCTTTGTAGCTCAATTGAATAGAGCATCTGACTACGGATCAGAAGGTTTCAGGTTTGAATCCTGACAGAGTCACAAAAGAGAAGGATGGTATCGCTACCATCCTTTTTTATTTCGATAGGGTCTTAATGCAATCGCATCTTCCCGCGTAAATTCAACAGCACATACCGTGTAATCCGTATTCTTCTTCTCGTTTGCTCCTGAATTTCCCGGTGATGCAAAAACCAGCCACCCACAGCGCCGATAAGGCTCCCGATAACGATGTCAAGTACACGCAGCTCTATCAGCATTTGCGGATCCTGCGTCATGGCGCTGCCGGCCTCGGCGAGAAATACCGTCATAGGTGTTATAAAGAAGACGGTGAGCGCGTAGTGGCGAACGATCAGCATTTCCACGAGGAACTGCAGCACGAGAATGGCCAGGCAGATCCCCAATGAGTTCAGGTGTAGCAACAGCAACAGCCAGGTGAGCCCCATGCCCGCGAAAGTGCCTAATATCCGCTGAAAAGTACGCTGCCATACATGGCGGACGTCCACACCCTGCATTACTGCCATGCTCGAGATAGGCACCCAATAAGGATTATCGAGCCCCATGAGGTGCGGCACCAGTATCGATATGCCGGCGAAGGCCCCGACGATGAGCGATTTCACGGTATCGGAGTAAGGTGCTTTCCGTAATTGTGGTGCGGGCTTTTTGGGGGAAGTTTCTTTGTGATATACATGCTGTAAAACAGCGCGAGCGTACAGGCGAACATGGTGCCCATGCCGATCAGCCCGACCCGGGTAGGGATGGTATGCAGGTGAAACGGCGCACAACTGCCGATGGCCGCCAGCATGATAAAGAAAAAGCTATTGGGCGGCGGCAGCCGGAAATAACTGGTTACCCAGTGTACCCCCATAGCGAATACACCAATAAATAAAGCCGACAGCAGGGAGTTAAAGCTGAAACTGACGCCAATGGCGTAAGATGCCATAAAACCGAAAGAACAGGCCACCAGTGTAATCATACGCTCCGCCAGCGTGCCGTTATTGAGATAAAGGATGACGAGTCCGCCCATACAGGCCAGCAGGCCGTAATCTAACCGGTCGAAGTACCACCCCGCGAGTAAAGGAATACCCACACACAGCGAAGCCAGCACCGGAATATGCCACAGGCGTTCCGTTTTCTTCAGTTCAAAGAGGGACTTCATTTCATGCAGCAAAATCTGGCGGACACTCGTTTTCATATCAACAGGCAAAGTTATTCCATCTTCCTAAAAGAAAAAAAAGCAGCATTTCTTAGCGTATTGTTTTTTCCTGCACGAAAATTGCGGCTATGGTCGCTATAATGGCTATTTTTGCTGTATATCTAACTAAATGTAGTTGACCAAAGATTATGGTAAACGGACCATCCTCCAATGAAAACGCTTTCCGGGAGCGGCGGGCGCGCCTTATTTTTATCGCAAAGGTATTAATGTTTGCCGCGCTGATTTATACGAACATAAACTATCCGGAGTATTTCGCGGACAGACTGCGTGTGGTGGAAAGATTCATGCACGGCCTGTATGTTTTTCTCGGCGGTAACATTGTGATTTCCCTCATGCAAATCATTATCCGATCCTGGTACATCCGCAGGCATAATATCACCAACATACAGCGCGACAACTTCCTGCTGGGCGTAAAGCGTGTATCGTCGGTGTTAAACGGGGGATTTGTACTGGCAGGGGTAGCGGTAGGTGTTGGAGTAACCGTCACCAACATTACCATCGTTGCGGCGGCCATCGCCTTATTATCTAAAGAGTATATAACCAATATCATCAATGGTTTGATCATCATGTTCTCCGATCAGTTGTCGCTGGGCGATCAGATCAAGGTAGGGGAGTTCCAGGAAAGATACTGGACATCACGCTGGTGAATGTCGTCTTGCAAAACGATGATGACGATATCGTGATCGTACCCAATACGATGATCTTTAATACCCTGATCGTTAACCAGAGCAAACAGAATATCAAGAAGATGACGATCGAGTTTGAGATGGACCTGAAATTTTTCGCCACTCCCTCAGAGCTGGAAAGTCAACTGAAAGATGCGCTGCAACCGTTTACGAGCAACATTACGGCGAACAGCTTTTCCTTAAAAACGCTGGAGATCAAAAAAGACCTGTGCCGGTTTAAAGTGCAGTTCCTGATTCCGCGGCACGATAAAGAAATGGAGCGGCGGATGAAGCGCGCAATCACGACCGAGATTTTATCCATCACAAAAAGGAAGTAGAACACTGATGTGCCAACCCTAACACCGAATTTTACGTAAAAACGATAAACCTATAAATTCATGAAGAAACAACGCCTGCTTTTTACTGCTCTGGCGGCCGTGGTGTTGGGCGCCTCCGCCTGCAACAACCAGCCTGCCAAAACCGGTGAGGATACTACGGCCACCACAGCGCCCGTAGAAGTGAAATTGAAGGAAGAAACGGTGACTTACAAAGACGACACAACGACACTGGTCGGCTACGTCGTGTACAACGAAAACGTTACCACTCCGCGCCCTGCCGTACTGGTGGTGCCCGAGTGGTGGGGGCTCAACGAGTACCCCAAAACCCGCGCGCGTCAGCTGGCGGAACTGGGGTATATCGCTATCGCGGTAGACATGTACGGGAATGGACTGATTGCGCCGACGCCGAAAGAAGCTGGCGCCGAAGCCGGTAAGTTCTACACCAATCCAGCGCTGATGAAGTCGCGCATTGAGGCGGCGCTGACCGTGATCAAGTCATTCAAACAAACAGACACCAGCCGCATTGCAGCTATCGGCTATTGCTTCGGTGGCGCGGTAGTACTGAACGTAGCCAAACTGGGTGCTCCGCTTAAAGGTGTGGTCAGCTTCCACGGCAACCTGGCCGGCGCTCCCGCCAACAAAGACCTACTGAAAGCGAAAATCCTCGTATGCCATGGCGCAGACGATAAATTCGTATCGCCGGAAGAGATTGCCGCCTTCAGGAAAGGCCTGGATTCTATCGGCGCCGACTACCAGTTCATCGCGTACCCTGGTGCTGTGCACGCCTTTACCAATCCCGGCTCCACCGAAAAAGGCCAGCAGTTCAATATCCCCATTGCTTACAATGCAGCGGCGGATACGGCTTCCTGGAAAGATATGAAGACCTTCTTCGGTCGTATTTTCTAAACATGGAACATCATTTATAAAAAGGGCTGCCGGTGTGCAGCCCTTTTATTTCGCCAATTACCGGGTACAATCGGGCAAAATCGGCGAAGCGTCACTGCGGTATTATCGCCATCTTTATAAGGATAGTTATTTTCTTTTAACCCGAAATTTCCCTCAATGAAACGAATCCCGATGCTGCTGACGGCAGCGCTCCTGATGATGACATCCCTGAAGAATGAAGCAAAAAGCATGACGATCCCATCCACCGTAGCCGCTCCGCAGGCAAAACTGTTTGCGCTGAGCTATTACTGGTCCAATACCGTAATGATCGGTAACGGCATTTGGGGCTTTTACCCGCTCGGCGTCAGCGCTACGTTTACGTACGAAAACTATGGCACTACCAACGTGGTAACGGGCGCAACACAAACACACTTTGCCGGCACGTACGCCTGGGTAGATGGTCCGTATACCACTACTTACACTTACACGCCCACAACGACCAGTTATTCAACCGGTACCGGCGGCGCTATCTACATGAATTACAGCGGCACCACGGGTGATTGTAAAAAGAGTAACCAGTTCCGGCGCAATCGTCGGTTCCACTACGATCAACAGCGCTTACCAGCCGACCATCAACTCCGGCTCTTTCCCGATGCCATAACGAACGAGAAAAGCCACCTTCCGGGGTGGCTTTTTCAATCATCCTTTAGCATTGTTGAAGGAAGCCACCCCGGCAATCCGGGGCGGCGCTTTATATCAATCTATAAACTGGTCATGTTGAATCGGTTTACTGCATCCCTTCCATACCACTGTTTCCGGTGCCCTGGGCTCTTACGTTTAAAGAGCGACATATCTACTTTGCCAAAACGGTAAGCCAATGTCAGGCGCAGCATCTGCGGATCGCGCAGGCGCGAGTAGTACTGTGTGAAGTACTCACTTTCGGAATACTGGATCGTTTTCATCGTTCTGAAAATATCGCTTACCGCTAAGGTGGCGGATAGCGCATTGTTTTTCAGGAAGCTCTTTTTCACGGCCAGGTCTACGCCACCAAAGGCTTTAATGTACCCCTGGGCAGCAGTCTGCGCCTGGCTCATACCGGGACCGCCAAACCCGCGCGGGTTGTTGTTGATCGGCAGGTTGGTTTTCGACTGGAAGGTGGCCGACAGCTGCACATCGAAGGAAGCGGGCAGTTTAAAGTTGCTGTTAAACTTGCCGAACATGCTCCACATCGCATCCTGCGAAGAGCCGCTTACATTATCTGTATTGATTTTCGAGTTGTAGAGATTCACGCTGGTGCTGATATCCCACCACTTGGTCAGCTTGTTGATCAGCGTTAACTCCGTACCGTAGGAATAAGAAGAATTCGCGTTGGTAAAGGTGTTGATCAGCGCTTCTGAACCGGTGGCATCATCGGTTACTTTTTCCAGGTAACTGGTGATGAGATCGTCCGTGTGTTTAAAGTAGACAGAACCCAACAGGCTGTGATTCGCGTTAAATGTTTTGGCGTAAGACGCTTCGAGCGACTGAGTAAACTCCGGCACCAGGTTCGGATTACCGCGGGTGATATTCAACCTGTCGGTAGAATCCGCAAACGGGATCAGCTGGAAGAAGTTCGGACGGTTTACACGGCGGGTATAGCTCAACTGCAGCTCCCGGTCCTTATTTAGTTTCTGGCTCAGGAACAGGGAAGGGAAGAGGCTTACCGGGTAGCTGTTGCTGAACTTTTCACCGGTTTGCGTCAGTTCACCTTTATATTCAGAACTTTCGCCGCGCAGTCCTACTTTATAACCGAACTTGCCAATAGAATTAGAAAAGCTCACGTAAGCCGCATATACATTGTCGTTGTTCTTATAGTTGCTGCTCGTGCTGGGGATGAGCGTGTATTCATCGGCATTCTGGTCAAAAATGTAGTTGTAGTTATTGTTTTCGGTTGTACGTAGCTGCGCCGGAGACCGGTTTCCAGCTTACCTGTTTTGGCGATCGGGCGAACGTAGTCAGTCTGGATCGTAATGTTACTCATTTTGCCGTCGCCTAAGATGCGTTGCAGTTCGTAGGCACTTTTCGCACCGCCGTTGAAGTAATCCGTATTATAGAAAGAACGGTTTTCGTTTTTACCGCCGAAGTAGTTGAAATCGGCCGTCAGCTCTTCACCTTCGCGGGGAAACAGTTGCTTGAAGCCCAACACCAGGCCGTTTGCGTTGAATTCGCGTTTGCCTTCTGTGGAGCGGCGGCTGAAAGATGACAGGGTGCCGGTGCCGAACAGGCTGTCGGTCGTAATTTCATTCTCGTCGTCGGGTTTAAACTCGCCATGCACCTTTACACCGGAAAGCGAAATCGTACTGCGGTTGGAAAGGAAGTAATCGACACCTACGCGGCCGAACATGAAGGCGCCGTTCTGGCGGTTATAGTTGTTCTGCAGCAGGTTGATAGCCGGTTCGGTGCTGAAGTTATTACGGTCGGTATATCCCGTGGTGCGGCTCTTATTCTGGTTTGCATTAAAGCTGGCGGAGAAGTTGAATTTATCCTGGCGGAGATTCACGTCTGCACCGCCGTTCACCGCACCACGCTTATCGATACCCGCACGCAGGTTACCATTATAGCCGGTCTTTTTATTCTTCTTCAGTACAATGTTTAAAATGCCTGCACCGCCACCGGAAGCATCGTATTTAGCAGAAGGATTCGTGATTACCTCCACGCTTTCGATCGCATCGGCCGGGATCTGGTCCAGCGTAAGCGTGGTGGGACGCCCATCCACATAAAGCTGCGGAGCGCTGTTGCGGAGCGATACATTCCCGTCGATATCCACGTTTACGGAAGGCACGTTCTTCATTACATCTACCGCGGTACCACCGGCACTTACGATGTTCTTTTCCACGTTAAATACCTTCTTATCTATATCCAGGGTCATTATCGGTTTGCTGGCGGTTACCTCCACGCCTTTCAGCTGGCTTACGCTGCCTTCCAGTTTAATGTTGCCGAGGTCTTTGTCGAACGAAGGCATGCTGCCTGGTTTAGGGGCGCCAGCCTGCCTGTTGATGAAAGTCACAGCCTGCTCATACGCTTTATAGCCGGAGGCCGATACTTTCACCTTAATGCCCATGATGGGCAGTTCTTCAAAATTGAAGTCGCCGTTCATTTCGGTTACCATTCCTTTTACAAGCACGTCCTTTTGCTTTTTAGTAGCGGTGTCGAAACGACTTTGCATCACCATGACAGAAGCGTAGGGAACGGGTTTATTATCTTTATCAACGAGTTTGCCGTAAATATGGCCCATATTGGCCATGGCCTGCTTTCCTGCGCCGCCTGGCATCTGCGCCATAAGCGCGTAAGGGGCAATAAGGAGTGCTAAGAAGGCGGTAATTTTTTCATTGGTCTGTATTTCAGACCTCAAAAGTACGCCGGGGTTTCGCGCGTGAAGGGGGAATTGAGGCAGGCTGGAAAAATGATGCGACGAAAGGGAAATAAGGTTTTATTTCCCTGTGAGGTCGTCAATGGCACTCTTGTAGGCATCGCTTACAGGCAGTTCCAGGGTATCGATGAACACGCTGTTTTTGCGTACGGCGGTAATGCTCGACACGGACACGATATACGACTTGTGAATCCGGATAAACTTATCAGGCGACAGCTGATCTTCGATATGCTTCATGCCCATGCGTGTTACAATGGGCTTGTTGCTGCTTTTCAAGTGTATTTTGATATAGTCCCTCATGCCCTCGATCCAAACGATATCTGCCACGTTTACCTTTAACAGGCTGTAATCCGCATTCACGAAGAAAAAATCGGGAGAGGCGGGGTGTTTATCTTTCTTTTTAAGTAGATGCAATTCATACGCCTTGTTGCAGGCTTTTACGAAGCGCTCCAGGGATACGGGTTTTACGAGATAATCCGTTACATCCAGGTTAAAACCTTCCAGGGCATACTTTTCATAAGCGGTGATGAGTACGATCATCGGCTTCTCCGGCATGCTCTGGATAAACTGCAGGCCGGTTAAGCCGGGCATCTGTATATCCAGCAATACGAGGTCCACCGTTTCCTTTTTAATTACTTCCATCGCCTCAAAAGCGTTATTGCAGCGCGCCACCAGTTTCAGGTAAGGTACTTTGCTGATATTATCTTCCGGAGATCCAGGGCCAGCGGTTCATCATCTACAGCTATACAACGTAACATCAGTGCAGGTTTATATTTAAAGATACAGCAAAACGTTCATTCTGCCGGTCGATAGTTAAGGTGTGATCTTTGGCGTACAGCAGGTTCAGGCGTCGTTTTACGTTGGTCAGCCCGATCCCCGACGTTTTATCTTTGAGCTCCACCGAACGGGGATCATAGCGGTTCACCACCAGGAAATGCAGCACATTCTTTTTCAATGTCATCTTTATTTCGATATGCGCCTCCGTGATCATGCCGGTACCATGTTTGAAGGCATTCTCCACAAACGGGATCAGCAGCATCGGCTCTATTTCGTACGCGCCGTCTTCAATATCCAGATTCACATCGATCTTCACATTCGGGCCGAAGCGTTGTCGTTGCAGGTCTATATAGCTTTGCAGGTACTCCGCTTCTTTCTCCAACGGCACCTGGTCCTCGTCCGTTTCATATAACATGTAGCGCATGAGCGACGACAGTTTGATCAACGAAGGTTCCAGCTGGTCGGACTTTTTACGGGCCAGCGCCACCATGTTATTCAGTACATTGAACATGAAGTGCGGACTGGCCTGCGAGCGTAAAAACGACAGCTCTGTTTTGAGTGTCTCATTTTCTGTCTGGCTTTTGATCCGGTCGTCGCGCATCTTCTCTTTAATCATGATATAAGCCGTGCTGGCAGCGAGGATGAACAGCAACATAAAAATGCTGAATAGCACTGTCGGGTTCAGTTCAAAGTCCTCGTTACGGATCACCTGGGTTTGAAACAGCCAGCGGAAGGCGACCAGGCCGGTAAGAGTGCTGGCGATGATCAAGCCATATAGAGGGAATTTCTTTTTGTAGATAAAAAAAGGGATCAATACATAAGCGTGAAAGTAGAAAATGCCGATCAGCACCACGTTATTGAGAATGTAATAGACTTCCCAGATCACACGGTTGGGCTCCCGCTCCGGGTGCTTGTCCATGGAAGGTTTCAGAAAGTAAGGAAGGGAAAAGAGCACCACCCATGCCAGGCAGTGCAATAAAATATTAGCCCATCGCTTCGAATACCAGGGTTGTTTCATCCGCCAAAATTAATAAAGAACCACCCAGTTTGTACGGGGAAAGCTGCGTTATCCGGTATTTATGCGACGAAATCAGATCAGTGGCGGCCGAGCCGACCGAGCACGGGCATTACATACCCCATGGGATTACGGGCGCCAGATACCAGTACCTGCTGCTGCATATGCCGGTCAAAGCCCGTGGATGGTACCGGGTTCCGGCGCCATTTCCTGCACCATGTATCCGGATTGCTTCATCCTGGCGGCAAACTGGTCCCACTGTACGGGTTTTACATCCAGTACCCATTGGAACAAAGGCAGCAGGATCTGCGCGTACAGTTTCTGGTAGATGGGTTTCGTGAAGATGAAGAACTTCTCCTGCCAGCCGTTTTCACGGATCATCTGCAACTCGAGCGACAACTTGCCGATATTACCTGGAATGGCGATAATACAGGCGGCGCCGCCGGCCAGTATTTTAAAGTCTTCTATCTGCTGCGGTGTTTTGGCGGGGGAGCAGATCACGACTTCCGCCTGTGTAAGCGTATGTTCGGGCATTACCGCGCAGATGTAATTATTGAATGCTTTAGAAAAGAATTGTTTGAAGTCGACCACGCGGATAGCGCCATCCTGCATAAAATAAGTGGCGTCGCCGGCGAGCTGTTTGTATACCTTATTCTTATAAATATTTCCCAGGAAAAAGGGGTCCCGGTCTATCGCAAAAGGACGGATCAGTAAGATATATTTATTACCGGGCTGCACCTTTACCTCGTTTTCGAGGCGCTGCCGTTCGCGGAAGCGGGCGCGTACAGAAAAATAGGCATACACTACCGCCGCCACACCGATGCTGATATCAATAGCGCCTTTAACGATGGCTTCGCGGCTGAGCCCGTGCTCCGTGAACACGTATACATATAACATGACGATGGCGACAATAACAGCCACCAGCAACCCTGCCAGCCAGCGGATGGAAAAACCTTTCCGTCCCGCGGGAAACAGCGAGCTAAACAGGAAGTTGATGACGGGCAAAACGACCAGCCATAAACAAATATGAAAAAGCAAATCTTCGCCGATAAAGAGATGATGTTTGCCAAAAGCAAAGCAAACACCGGAGAAAAACAAACCAATCATAAAGCCCGCCACGTTAATGGTGAAACTTTCAGGCGGCGTGTATCCTTTGTTCCTTAAACGGTAGTAAGGCGCAATATATGAACCGGCATAGGCAGAGAGCATGATCAACGAAGGGATGGCCAGCATCAACACTATAGCGGTAAACCAAACAACGTTCATAATTGAGTTTTTAAGTCAGCACGTACTCGGTAGAATAAATTTATAACATACCAGCGATATTTTGCGCTGCGTTCGCTAAAAAAATACAACGACCTGTAATTCAGCTAAATCACCCAATAAAAGTACGGATTCCGCGTTTAAAAAGGTCAAAGTTCTTGCATTTTAAAATCTGGCAACAGTTTTGCATTACAGACGGAAACAACAGCACTCCTGGTTATGGGAGATTAAATCAAAAGTTATGAAAAAGTATTCGCAGTCGCATTGTTCGCGGGAATATTCATAGCTGCCATGCCCACTTTAGCCACCGCTAGTCCATTGCAGGATTATTATGATGACGGCCCGGTCTCTTACCAGACATTTTATGATGAATTAAGTCCTTACGGTCGCTGGATCGATGATCCGGAATATGGATACGTATGGCAACCGAATGCCGGAGATGATTTCCGGCCCTACTACTCAAATGGTAACTGGTCGTACACCACGTATGGCTGGACCTGGGTATCTAATTACCGTTGGGGTTGGGCGCCGTTCCACTATGGACGCTGGCGCATGGACCCGTTTTATGGCTGGGTATGGGTACCCGGTTACGAATGGGGACCAGCCTGGGTGAGCTGGCGTAACAACGCCGGTATGGCCGGATGGGCGCCGATGGCCCCTGGTGTAAGCATTAACGTATCGTTTAATGCCGTGATACCAGTGAGTCACTGGGTGTTCCCGGAGACCAGGTGGCTGGGACACCGATCTTACTATTCCCATTGCATGCCTTTCCGCCAGAACAACGTGTATTACAACAATACCGTGATCGTGCGCAATACTTATGTTTATAATAACCGCACCTATATTAATGGTCCCGATGCGGGCTGGTATCGCCGGAGCACGGGCCGCAGTCTTTCCCCTGCGCCTATCCGCAGCGAGGCGCGTCCCGGCCAGGACCGCATTGCCCGCAACGAAGTGAGGATGTACCGCCCGGAAGTAAGGCAGTACTCCAACGCTGGCGGTAATAACACCAGACCGGCGCCTGCACCTACGAGGGTGTTCAGCAGGGCGGATGGTGCGCGGCCGGATAATAGGAATGGCCAGCCGCAGCGCAGTTTTGAGAACCAGTGGAATAACAACGGGCGGGAGAATGGTGTAGCGGAGCGGACGCCCGGACGTAATGGCAACAATCTCCCCGAAAGGAATAGCAATGTGCCCGACAGGAGTTTTGACCGTACACCCGATCGCAATAATACTGGAAATGGTAATAACCTGCCCGTTCGACCGGATCGCAACTGGAATCGCACAGAAACGCCACGTACGGAGAATGGCAATAACCTTCCCGGTCGCCCGGAGCGCAACTGGGATCGTACAGAAATGCCACGTACGGAAAATAGCCGTCCTGAACGCAATTGGAACCGTACGCCTGATCGCAGCAACGTAGAAACGCCACGTACGGAAAATAACCGTCCTGAACGCAACTGGAACCGTACGGAAAGTCCCCGCCCGGAAAGGAACAGCAACATTCCCGACCGCAACGTGAACCGTGGTAATACCGAAAGCCCTCGTCCGAATGGCCGCAGCATGGACCGTGGCGAAAGCCGTCCGGCTCCACAGCAGCGCCAGATGCAGGAACGTTCCCGCTCCATGGAGGCGCCCAGGCAGTCTACGCCACAGCGTAGCTTCGAACGGTCTGCACCGCAGCAACGCTCGCAACCTTCTGGTGATCGTGGTGGCCGGAGAGGTACACGTGAAAGCTAATTTTGTTTGATCTTGAATATAGAAAGGCGGCCGGGGAAACCTGGTCGCCTTTTTTGTTGGCGTTGGGGAGTTCATGTATAATGCGAGCAATAAAAAAGCCGTCATTGCGACGCGCCAGCGAAGCAACCCTGGTGTATAGTCTTCGCACCAGTAATTTCTGGTTGCCTCAAATCACTAAAGCGAAGACTGGTGCGGAAGTTTGCTTCGCTGGCGCGTCGCAATGACGACCTTCGGGCATATCGTCTGCCTACGTTTGCAAACATACGATGACGGCCTTCGGGAGTCTCGTCAACAAACGCTTACAAACATATGATGACGGACGGGGTGCCTCCATAGCGCCACTATAAAGCCTCCGTAACCAGAGTTGACCCGGACTTAAGGCGGACTTAATCCCTATATAACCCGGACGCACTCAAAATCCATAAAAAAGCGCGACAACCTCCGTAAAAGGTGCGCGCCAACATCAATTTTGATGGCCAATAGAAGAGAAACGGGCATTTGGGGCCGTATAGGCATGCGGGGGCGGGCGGCCTGAAGGGTTCAGACAGCCTATGAACTAAGCGCGTAATTTAGCCGGGATTGGCGCCTTTAACGGACGTAAGCGCCGCAACGGAACGCAGGGATTCAGAAGAAGCCGGAGGCCGAAACGCCGGGGACGTTCTTTTTAGCGGCAGGCACGATAGCAATGATATTGGCAGCGTTGTAATTACGGTACCCCATATGGACAGGCTGTCCTTTTTCCATAGTGCAGGCAATGGCTTCCAGCAGTACAATGGCTTCGCCCGGGTGCGGTGCAGGGATGGTGAGACAGAAAGCCCGGATGTCGCTTGCCTGTACTTTGCTGAGGACAACGATTTCACTGGTGGTTTGAAGGGTTTTGCCGCGCTCGAAATCGGGGTAAACGGCGATGGCGCGGAATTGCATGTGCTGTACTTTGTCCCGGAACTGTGCGAGCGGCTGGGTAATAGTTACCTGCAGACTGCCATCGTGTACACGTTGTACGGCATACCCGCAATTGATATCCATATACTTGTTAACGCGGAAGCCCTCCGGGGCACGCAGGCTGCCGGTGGTAACACGGCGACGGCCAGCCGGGCGGGCAAGGTCGGTTTTTATGACGCCTACCATGGCCTTATTAAGGCGATTCACGAATTCATTGTCCTCGCGAACGGTAATGTCTTTGATGATGCCATGGCGCAGCACGGCGGCTGTGCGACTGGCGGAGCCGAAATCTTTGGCGGCGCGCTTTGTATTCAGGGTTTGGCGCACCTGCTGGGGACGACTACGTACCCTTGTTTTGCCGTTAACCTGGTATCCGATGAGGTTGTCTAAAGCACCGGTAAACTTTATGATAGAGGTCAATATAGCCATGTGTTTTATATGTTTTAATGAACCTATAATATACGTAAAAATGGGTCGGACAGATGTTAATAAGTGTTGCGACATGCATATAAATACCGAATAGATAAGTGTCAACATATAGACGGTGCGCCGCGGCTGAGGAGCGGAACAAAAGCCGGCCGCAAAAACGAAAGCGGCTGACCGGAATACCCGGCCAGCCGCTGAAAACTACTGAAGTATTAAAGTGTTTGCGCCAGGAATTGATCTAACTCCTTTCCATGAATGCCACGGGCAACGATCTTGCCCTCCCTGTCGATCAGGAAGTTCATGGGAAGCGAGGAAATCGCATACGAACGATAGATTTCACGGTTGTTAGCATGCAGCCAGTCAGCACCTTCGCTATAAATCGCCTGCTGCCAGGCGTCTTGATCTTTATCTGCAGAAACGCTCAGGATTTCGAGTCCCTTGTTTTTATACGCCGCGTATGTTTGCGCGAGGCGCTTGTGGTCGGCTCGACAAGGTTGGCTCCAGCTGGCCCAGAAATCGAGCAGCACGTATTTGCCCCGGAGGGACGAAATCGCTACTGGTTTTCCAGCTATATCTTTCAACTGAAAGTCGGGCAGGTGGCAGCCAACGGCAGTACGCTGTGCAGCGTTCAACGCACCCTGGAGCATTACACCCATCGGTTCTTTCAGCAGCCCCGGCGATAGTTTCGCGAAGACCTTTTCGAGCAGGGCGCCGTCAGGATTATGGCGATAGAGATTAAACATGGCGAGCAGCGTGGCCTGGGAGCTACCGTGCTTGTCGATATACTCGTTCAGCGCGGCCTGCTGCGTGGCCGTCACCTGCCGGTGCAGACTGGTGAGGCGTTCTATTTCATCGAGATTGTTATCCTGCAGCGCACGGGCGTATTTGTTGGCATAACCGGCCAGCGGTTTAGCGTATGACTGCAAATAATGATTCAGTTCATTCAGTTCGTCATTACTGCGCGTACCGGATATTTCTACCATGCCGTCTGCCGAACGCGCACCTTTGATGCGGATGTCGCCGGGCTCCGTGGATTACGTATACACCATTGTCGTAAGGCGTATCGCGGATCACGAGGTACACGGGTTTGGCTTTATCTGCGTAACCGGTCCAGCTGAATTTGCCGCCTTCCACAATGATCACATCGCCGGCATCGTTGCGGTCCATGGGATTGAGCAGCACCATAGTGCCGGTGTCAAAACCGTCCAGGGTTCCCCGGATGCTCACCATCTGGTTAGCGCCACGCTGGTTAAAGGGCTGGCAGCCCAGTGCACCGAGGATCAGCAGTAAAAGCCAATATTTGTTCATATTAATAACCGGGATTTTTTTCAAGCACACCGCCGCTTCTTTCCATTTCGACGAGCGGTATAGGCAATATACGTTTATCTGCGCCATAATCCTGTGCGGGCAGGAAGGTATTATAATCGAAGTCACGTTTACCGGTGATGCGCAGCTTATTACGATTCAGGTCGAAGATGCGGTGCCCTTCGAACGCGAGTTCAATACGCCTTTCGGCGAGAATGGCGTTCAGCAACTGTGTTTTATCGGCCAGCAGCATATTGGTGTACGGCAGGGCGCTTACGCGGGAGCGGTTACGGACTTCGTTCAGGCGGATAAGTACTTCCTGCGGGGCAGTCCCCGGCGCTTTGGCAGCGGCTTCGGCGTAGTTAAGCAACACCTCCGCATAGCGGATGACCGGCGCCCAGTCCGCCACGTCGCGGTATTTCAGGGATACCATTACCTGCTGTACCGGGTGCAGCGCAATCAGCTGTGTGCGGCGTTTATCATCAGCGGCCAGCCAGGGATTAGTGAGTACATTCAGGAAATCGGGGCTCACACCCAGGTCTACATTCGTGGTGTAGTTAGCCGTCAGCGTGTAACCGACCTCGAAGTCGCCTGCTTTACTGGGTATTGAAAAGATCGATTCTTTAGTAAGATAATTACCCGCGCCGTAGCATTGCGAAGGCTCGGTATTCAGGCCAAAATCACCATACTGTTTGTTGATCACTGCCCATGCATAGTTCTTCGCGTTCTCCACATCATCTTTATAAAGATACACCCTCGATAACATCGCGGCCGCTGCGGCTTTGGTGGCGCGGGTTTTACTCTGGTAAGGAGTGTTATTGCTCAATGGCAGTGTGTCCAGCGCATCTTTCAGGTCGGTGATGATCTGGTCGTATACCTGCTTCACGCTGCTGCGTGGTTTATTGGCAGCGGGATCATTGCTGTAAAATGCCTGTGTCATCACCGGGATGCCAGGGTGGGAGGCATCTGCAGTAAAACCATACGACTGCGCATATAGGTTTACGAGGTAAAAGTGGGCTATAGCGCGTACGAACTTACACTCTGCCATCCAGCGTTGCGCCTGTTCGGGCGTAGTTTTGTCCACATTTTTACTGATGCCGTCTATCACGCGGTTGGCATCTGCGATCGCTTTGTAACCGGCCTGCCAGGTTCTTGCGGCCATGGTGTTAGAAGACAATGCATTGTAGCGCGCAATATCGCCGAAGTTGTTGGTTCGGTTCACCAGGTCTTCTCCCATTACATCGGCCAGCACCAATGCGCGGGCCTGCAACATATCGCCGGCCTGGAGGGAGTTATAACAGCCCACCACAGCGGTGTTCATGTTGGCGGCGGTCGAAAACACCTGGTTGGTATTAATGCGGTTTTCCGGGTCGATGTCGGTGACCATATCATGGCACGATGCCATCAGCACACACAACACCGGTAACCAGTAACATATCTTTCTCATGTGTCTTTTCTCTTTTCTTATAAACTGATTTGGATACCTGCCATGAATGTTTTTGCAATAAACGGACGGAAGCTGTCGATGCCCATACCGATATTCACATTACCGTTGGCGTTGGCTTCCGGGTCCATGCCTTTGTACTTCGTGAACAGGAAAGGGTTCTGCGCCTGTGCGTAAATCCTCACCCGATCCAGTTTTACGTGTTGTAATACATGTGCCGGCAGTTTGTAGCCGAGCGTAATTTCGCGCACGCGTACGAAGTTGCCTTTCTCCAGCCACTGCGTCGATTCCTGCCAGGAGGCCGCATCGCCCCAGTACATAGCGGGATACACCGCCTGTTGGCCTGCCTGCTTCCAGCTTTTCAGCACTTCGGCCGATTTGTTGTAAGCGTTCGTATTATCCATCAATGTCGCCAGTGTCTGGTTGTACACGTAAAAATCGAATGCGTATTGAAGACCGAGCGTCAGGTCTATTCCGCCATAGCTAACGGTATTGTAAAAGCCGCCATACAGTTTGGGATAAGGTGTTTTACCGGACAGGGCTACTTTATCCGCACCACTCACCCCCGTTGCAGCCTGACCAGTCGCGGGATCGGTCCAGGAGCCCCCTGCAGCGGGATTATACATGCGCTGCTGGCCATCTTTATTCAGGTAGATGGCGCGGCCGGTGGCATCATCCACACCCGCAAAACGCAGGAGGTAATAAGTGCCCAGTTCTTCACCGGGTTTGGCCAGGCCATATCCCTCGTTGATCTGATCACCTTTTCCGTTGGTGGCGATCACTTTGTTTTTCACATAACTGATGTTCCAGTCCGACTGCCAGCGCCATTTACCACTTTTTACCGGTGTTGCCTGTACGGTAAGCTCCACGCCCTGCGTACGCAGCTGTCCCATGTTTTGCAGGATGTTATTGCCCGGCAGGCCCACAGTGCTGAGGATCGGGTTGGTTAGAATCAGGTCTTTACTGTTTTTTACGAACCAGTCCGTGGTAACGTTCAGCAGACCGTTCCACAAGCTCGCGTCCGCGCCTATATTCAGTTGACGGCTCTTTTCCCAACGCAGGTCCGCATTACCGGGCGTGCTGATGTTGAGGGCGGAGGAGTCGGCATAAGATAAATATTGATAAGTGGCCGAAGCAGGGAAGTAACCCACGTTGGCATTACCCGTTAAACCATAACTGGCGCGCAGTTTCAGGTCGTTCAGCACTTTGCTGCTTTTCAGGAAATCTTCCTGGCTCAAACGCCAGCCGCCGGAAAGGGCGGGGAAGAGGCCGCGTTTGTTTCGGCCAATGAACGCCGAGTTATAATCTGCACGGAAGTTCGCCGTTGCAAAGTATTTCCCCGGAAGTCGTATTGCAGCCCGGCAAAGTAAGAGGCCAGTCCGTCGTTATAATCAAACAAGGCCACGCCGGCACCGAAAGTGGTGAAGTTCTCCGGCGAGAAATAGTCAAACGCACCTTCTTTTTGACCATAGGCAAACGGCCGGAGCGAACGGTTCTTGCGGCGGGTGTACTCCACACCGGCAAGCGCGTTCAGGTGATGTTCGCCAATATACGTTTCGTAACGCGCGGTACTGTACCACGACCAGATATTCGAATTGCCGAAGGCATTACTGCTGATACCATTGAAAGGCACGCCATCATTCGTTTTCGGGTGCCAATAGTGGTTCTCGGTATTATTCGTGAGATCGGTATTGAATTGCGTCCGAAGCGTTAAGCCCGCCATAGGGTTGGCTTCCAGGAACATGCTGCCGAGGAACTTTCGCACTTCCAGCTTTTCATAGTTCATTTCCAGCGCCGACAGCGGGTTGGGAAAGTTGCCGGCCGTTATAGGCGCACTGTTGCCACCACGGCCATGGTAATAGGAACCGTCGTCATTATGCGTCCACACGTTCGGGAAATAAGTGAAAAACGAACGCGGAATCGAGTTCACCTGCGTACCACCCACACGGCTGATGCCGTTGACCATGCTGCGGGAGAATTGCATATTGATGCCGGCCGTAAGCCATTCTTTCACTTTAGAAGATGCGTTGAGGCGTCCGCTGGCGCGGTCCATGCCATTGTTGCGGAGATAGTTGTCGTAATGATATACCGAGCCCGATCCGTAATAATTGTAGGTATCGGAGCCCCCGCTGAAACTCAGCTGGTGTTGTTGAACCACACCCTTGTGGTACAATTCGTCCTGCCAGTCGGTATCAACGATGCGTGTACTACCGTCGCCGTTAGTACCGTAAGCCGCCAGGGGAGCCTGACCGGCATTGGCGCGCATCTTATTGATAGTGGTATTGTATTGTTCTGCATTGAGTACGGTCAGCTCATTACCGGGCTGCACCATGCCGAGATCGGCGCCGTAGTTGATTTGGCCTCCCTTTACACCTCTTTTCGTGGTCACCAGCAATACACCGGCTGCCGCGCGGGAACCGTAAATAGCTGCCGATGCCGCATCTTTCAACAACTGGATGCTTTCGATGTCGGCCGGATTGATGGCAGAAAGCGCGTTCAGCGGATTGTAGGTGAACAAACCCGCGCTGTTGCCGGTAATAACAGGCACCCCATCAATCACCACCAAAGGATAACTGGAAGAAGTGGCTGAAATAGAGGATGCGCCCCTTACCCGCACCACAGGCGCTTCGCCCACGAGCCCGGAGCTGTTCGTTACATTCAACCCCGCCATACGGCCGCTCATGAGCTGGTCGAAGTTGTTGGCGGGCGTACGCAGCTGGTCCGCAGTCATTTTAGCCACGGCCTGGGTAACATTCCTTTTTTCCTGAGAATAATAGGCAAACACCACCGCATCGCTCAGGTTAGCAGGATCGGCGGTTAAGACTACATTGTTCAGCTGTTCGTCTGTGATGGTTAATTCCCGTGTCTTTAAACCAATAAAAGAAAATACCAGGGTGTTTTTCCCGGGTTCGGCAGCGATCGCAAAGTAACCATCCGCGTCGGTCTGAACGGCTTTGGTGCTGTACTTCAGCCTTACCGTTACACCGGGCAGCGGCTGCCCCTTTTCGTCGGTTACCTTTCCCTTTACCAGGTCTTCATAAAACACAATATGTACCGGCACCACCGTAGCCGCCTTTACCAACGCGCAGGGCGCCAGCAGACTTAACGGGATAGTACATGAAATAAATGTTTTGACCCATTGTGTAGAAGTCCTGTCCATATAGTTAAAATAAGTGTCTTTTTTCCGGTATTGATAACAATGGCAACGGGCTACAACAGCACACGGACTTATCGGTCACAAACCATTTGCGGTGGAATTAAAAATCTCCGGAGTAAGCTTTGCATACAGTGAATAAAAAGTAGCAGGCACAAACGGGATGAATAGTGTGATCTAATGGTTGAACGGGCCTTAGCCGCTATAGGATTTACTCGTAATACGTTAAACAAAAAGAAGGCTGCCATGCGGGGCAACCTTACCATTAATCCGCACGCGGACAAAAATAATAATTATCTCCAAAAAACGCCAGCTAATCAAGTTATCAAGAAAATTTAACTTTCGGCTGACTATCAACGGCATTTATAAGTGAAAGACTGTTCATGAATCGTCTTACTTCCGTATTCGGTATGTTGCTCTGTAGGGTAACCGTTGCCGTTATATTTATAAGTAGATATAAACGCAGTACCGGCAGGCTGGCCGTTCCGCACGTGCTCGATCAGTTTTGTCACGTTATTGGGGGAAGATGACTTTACCAGTCCCGGCAGGTCGGGGTAAGCGTTATAAAAAGGATTGGGTTTATTATCGTACAGCATTTCTACGTCGTCGGTCAGCACGTCATTGGCGGCATTGTAAGTTTTTATCCGGGAGATATTGTCGCCGTAATGCTGGAACACGTTATAACTCGCAGTGTTCACATTCAGGTTCTTTTCATTGATGCGTAACACCTTGCCGTTATGGTACTCGTACGTCCTTTCGATCACCCGTACCGTATCGGGCTTCAATTCATAATAAGACTCCGTCAGCAGTTTACCGGCATTGTAGAAGAAATGAAACCCGGCCACGTGTTTGTTAGCGTTATCATACAGGCGTTGTTCGAGCAGGCGGTTGCCTTCATAAATAAATTCCTGGCGACTCATCAACCCGCCGTCCTGCCGGGTATCCGTAATGCCGGTAATGTAGCCCGCCGCGTTGTACGCATAAGTTTCGGTGTAGTAAGTACCGTCAAAAAGTAAAAGCGGGAAGATTCCAGCTGGCAGGAGGGGCGCTCATCCGGCTCCGGACAAACGACCCTGGTGCAGGCCATAGCGATGAGGAACAGCAATGTAAGGCTGCCAAACAATATATTCTTATGCATGATGATGAGGTTTCCTGGATACAAAAGTAGCGGCAGTCATCAACATATATTTTAGTAGAATCCGTATATTAATGAGTAGGTAGTACTACTTAGCCGGGGTGTCCGGCACTGCATTTGATGACAGACATTACATCTAATACCAGCTATTTTTATGCGCACCATCTTGCTTTTAGTCGTATCCAACATCTTTATGACCTTTGCCTGGTACGGCCACCTGAAACACGCCAACAGCCCTTTATGGAAGGCTATCATCGTGAGTTGGGCCATTGCCTTTTTCGAATACTGTTTCCGGTACCAGCCAACCGTTTGGGTTACCAGGAGGGCATTAACGGCTTCCAGCTGAAAATGATCCAGGAAGTGATCACGCTCACTGTTTTCTGTTTTTTTGCCGTACTTTACCTCAAAGAATCACTGCGCTGGAATTACCTGATCGCTTTTGGGCTGTTGCTCGGCGCCGTTTACTTTATGTTTAAAAAATAGTACGACACCATGCACCTTTTTCGATACTGCGCCGGCTTATTCCTGCTGGCAACTTTGCCAGCTATGGCGCAGGAGAGTACACTGAAGACCGATAATCCCATGCAGTCCCCGCAGGACCTGAAGGTGGACAGTCTGGCCCGCGCTTACTTTGCCCAGAAGAACGTAGTAGGCGGTGTATCGATCGGTGTAGTGCGGCATGGCAGGCACTATTTTTACAATTATGGGGAAACGAGGTTAAAGAATGGCCAGCTGCCTGACAGTAACACCGTGTACGAAATAGGCTCCCTCTCTAAAACCTTTACGGCCACCTTATTTGCTTTACAGGTAAACGCCAGGAAAATGCGCCGGGAAGACCCGGTGAACCTGTACCTGCCGGACAGCATTCCGCCGCTGAAGTACAGGGATACGGCGATTACGATGCTGAGCCTGACCAACCACAGCTCGGGCCTGCCACGGCTGCCGGGTAACCTGCTGATCATGGCCGATCCAGCCAATCCGTACGAGCTGTATACCACCGATATGCTGTTTACTTTCCTGAAGCACTTTAAGCCGGAGAGGGCGGTGGGCGCGAAGTATGAATATTCGAACCTGGCGGTGGGACTGATGAGTACCATTCTTGGATTGCACCAGGACCAGACGTACGAGCAACTGCTCTGGAAACAGATCTGCAAACCATTGAAGATGACCAGCACTTCGGTGGAACTAAAACCCGGCATGTTATCGCGCTTTGCGGCGGGATACAATGTGGAGGGCTATCCCACGCAGCCCTGGGACTTCCAGAAATAGCGGGCATGGGCGGCATCCGTTCTACCGCCACGGATATGGTAAAGTATGTGGATGCGAACATCGGGGCGGCGCCGGCTAAACTGGCAAAAGCGATGGCGCTTTGCCGGGAGCAGACCTTTACCGATGGCACCATGACGGTGGGCATGGGCTGGCTGATTGCCCGGCCCGTTGGGCACGAGTATTACACGCATACCGGGGCTACAGGAGGCTTTGCTACTTATGTAGCGTTTGATCCCGTAGAACGTTTTGGCGTAACGGTGCTGTGTAACCGCTCCCAGCAAGCCAATATCGGGGCGGAAATGATGCGCTTTATGTACGGCCTGTAGCTTTTTCGATAAATGGTAGCAGGCAAGTCGATATAATGCCTATTTTTGAAACCTTGTAAAACGCAGAGCTTCATTACATGGTTTCAAAAAGATACTTACCATTACTGCTCCTGTTCCTATGTGCAGGACGCCTATCCGTGAAAGCGCAATCTTCCGTACCGGTGAACGCGGCGGATATTCGCCTCCAGCTGGCTAAACTCAATACACTGGGCAGCGTGCTGTATTTTGCAGCCCACCCGGACGATGAAAATACCCGCCTGATCGCCTGGCTGGCCAAAGAGAAATTATACCGTACCGGTTACCTGTCGCTCACCCGCGGCGATGGTGGCCAAAACCTTATAGGGAACGAACAGGCCGAATTGCTGGGCCTCATCCGCACCCAGGAACTGCTGGCGGCACGCCGCATAGACGGGGGCGAACAATTCTTTACCCGCGCCAACGACTTCGGCTTCTCCAAGAACCCCGAGGAAACCTTCACCATCTGGGACCGCAAAAGATCCTCGGCGACGCCGTTTGGGTGATCCGCAACTTTCAGCCCGATGTGATCGTATGCCGTTTTCCGGCAGATAGTCGCGCCGGACATGGCCACCACACCGCTTCCGCCATGATTGCCGCAGAAGCGTACGAAGCCGCGGCAGATCCCAAACAATTTCCCGAACAGCTTAAATACGTAAAACCCTGGCAGGTGAAACGCGTTCTCTGGAACGGTTTCATGGGCATGGGCGACGATAATTACCGCCTGGATATTGGCAACTACAGCTACCTGCTGGGCCGGGGTTACGGCGAAATTGCCGCTGAAAGCCGCTCGCAGCATAAAAGCCAGGGGCTTTGGTGTAGCCGCTACCCGTGGCAGTTCCAACGAGAGTTTTACCACCATCAAGGGCGACACACCGAAAGAAAGCATGCTCGATGGCATCAACACCACCTGGTCGCGTGTTCAAGGCGGCGAAACAGTAGGCACACAGCTGAACGCGGTGATCAAAGCATATGACCTCACCAATCCGGCAGCCTCTGTGAACGGATTACTTGGCGTAAGAAAAGCGATACTCGCCCTGCCGGACGGGTATTGGAAAACGCAGAAGCTCAAAGAAACCGACCAGGTGATCCTCGCGTGCGCAGGCATCTGGCTGGAGGCTTACAGCGCCAACCCGATCACTACACCGGGACAACCCTTCAAAAGCAACGTGCAGGTAATTGTACGCAGCAATACACCGGTAAACCTGGTGAGCATTGGCTACAATGGTGAAACTGACAACATTAACCAGGCATTAAAATACAACGACCTGGTGACCCGTACCAAAGAAGTCACGTTAGCGGATACCACCGCAATCACACAGCCATACTGGCTGGAAAAGCCGCATCCGATCGGGATGTACAACATTGCCACGCAGCAGCTGGTGGGCAATCCGGGCAACCCTAACCCGCTGAGCGCCGTGGTAAAACTGAATGTTGGCGGACAGGAAATTACGGTGAACAGGCCGTTTATCTACAAATATACCGATCCTGTTAAGGGCGAAGTGTTTCAGCCGCTGGTGATCGCACCGCCGATCATCGCTACCCTGGCCAGCCAGGTATATATCTATACTAAAGCGGAAGCACAGCAAATACCGGTGAAAGTAAAAAGCATGAAAGCGGGTGTAAGCGGAAACGTACGCCTTACGCTGCCTGCTGGTTTCCGCGCAGAACCGGCAACAAGGCCTTTCAGCCTGAAGAATGCGGGAGATGAAACAGAAGTGATGTTCAGCGTATCGCCGGTAAAGATGAACGGGCACGATGTGGCAGACACGCTGGAAGTAGCGGTGGACTACAATGGCAAAGTATACACGCAAAGCATGCTCGAAATACAGTATGACCACATACCAGCCATCACCCTGTTCCCACAGGCGCAGGCAAGACTGGTTTCGGTAAACCTTAAGTACAACGGCCGCAAACTGGGATACATCCCGGGGCGGGGTGATAAGGTGGCGGAATCGTTACGCCAGGTGGGCTATGATGTAACCATCCTTGGTGAAAAAGAAATCATGAGCGGTCAGTTATCGCAATACGACGCGATCATTACCGGCGTGCGCGCTTACAATACACAGGAGCGCCTGCGTTACTGGCAGGACAACCTGATGAACTACGTGAAGAACGGCGGTACGCTGCTGGTACAGTATAACACTAACGGACAACTGGTAACGCCGAACCTCGGCCCGTATCCCTTCAGCCTGTCGCGCGACCGCGTAACGGACGAACATGCGGAGGTGAGCTTTGTAGACCCGGCGAGTCCTTTGCTGCAGTTCCCGAACAAGATCGGCAAGGCCGATTTTGAAGGCTGGGTACAGGAGCGCGGTTTGTACTTCACGAGCAACGCAGATGATCGTTACAAAAACTGTTCCGCATGGCCGATCCGCGCGAGCAACCTTTGGATGGCTCCACGATCGTGGCCGAATACGGAAAAGGACGGTATGTGTATACCAGCCTGGCTTTCTTCCGGGAACTGCCGGCAGGCGTACCGGGCGCGTACAGGCTGTTCGTAAACCTGATATCAAATCAACATAAAACTAAGTAATGGCGCAGAAGCAAGAGGTTCCACGGTCCAGGCTCTCCATTATGGCCGGTGTCTGTATCATTCTCGGTCTTGTTATCGGGTTTGGCATTAAACGGGTGCATATCGGTTTAATGATCGGACTGGCATTGGGCCTGCTCAGCGGGGGATTGATTTCTAAGCGACGCAGCTAACTTTTTACACCACGATGAATACGCAAAACGAAAAGCCGCCGCTTTTTAAACGGTGGCGTTATTGGTATATATTGGTAATCGCCTGGCTGATTACCCAGGTTATCCTATTTTATTTCTTCACCAAAACATTTGCATGAGCATTACGGACTGGATCGTATTATCCGCCACGTTAGTGATCATTATTCTGTATGGCGTATGGAAAAGCCGCGGCCAGCAGAACATGGACGATTATTTTATGGGCAGCCGCAGCATGCCCTGGTACATTGTGTTGCTATCGATCATGGGTACCCAGGCCAGCGCGGTCACGTTTATTTCCGCACCCGGACAGGCCTATATGGACGGGATGCGCTTTGTGCAGTACTACTTTGGACTGCCACTGGCCATGGTCGTGATTTGTGTGGTGTTTGTGCCGATATTCCGTAAACTGAACGTATACACGGCATATGAATACCGGAACAGCGCTTCGACCTGAAAACCCGTACCATTACCTCGGTGTTATTCCTGATCCAGCGCGGCTTATCGACCGGCATCAGCATCTGTGCACCGTCCATCATTCTTTCATCTTTGTTGGGATGGAATATCTATTGGACCAACCTGTTTATGGGCGGCCTGCTGATCATCTATACGATGTTTGGCGGCACGAAGGCAGTTTCCTATACACAAACATTGCAACTGGCAATCATCTTCGGCGGCATGTTCCTGGCAGGCGCCATGGTGATACACCTGCTGCCGGCCGGCATTGCCTTTACCGATGCACTGAAGGTTTCCGGTAAAATGGGTAAGCTGAACGTGATCGTCACCGAATTTAACTTTAAGGACCGTTACAACATATGGAGCGGCCTGATTGGGGGCTTCTTCCTGGCGCTATCGTATTTCGGTACGGACCAGTCGCAGGTAGGCCGCTACCTGACGGCGCGCACCGAATCAGAAAGCAAGCTGGGACTGCTGATGAACGGCCTTGTAAAAGTGCCGATGCAGTTTTTGATCCTGCTGATAGGCGCACTGGTATTCGTGTTTTACTTATACTTCAAAGCACCGGTGTTCTTTAACGAAGCACAATTGGCCAAAGTCCGCAAGACGGAACAGGGACCGGCAATTCAACAGCTCGAGCAGCAATACGCCGTTTTAGGCGACGTTAAAACAAAACAGGTGCGGGTATTGTCGGAGGCTTTAAAAACAGGAGAGGAGACGGCTATTACTACGGCACAACAGGCCTTGCAGCAAACGGAAACCCAGGCCGAAAAAGTGCGGAAACAAACGCTTGAACTGGTGAAGGAGGCAGATCCAGCGGCCGATACCAACGATACAAACTATGTATTCCTTCACTTTGTGGTGAACAGTTTGCCGAAAGGCCTGGTGGGCCTGCTGATCGCGATCATCTTCCTCGCATCCTGGGGCAGTATTGCGGCGGCGCTGAACTCACTGGCATCTACTACGGTAATCGATGTATACCAGCGCATGATCAACCCGAACGGCACCGAAGCTCAATATTTGAAAGTATCGCGCATGTGGACGCTCATATGGGGCGTGTTCAGCATCCTGGTGGCACAGTTTGCCACGGGGCTGGGCAGTCTGATCGAAGCGGTGAATATCCTCGGGTCGCTGTTTTACGGCACCATCCTCGGTATCTTCCTCGTAGCCTTCTGGCTCAAACATGTGAAGGGTGATGCGACCTTCTTTGCCGCACTGATGGCCGAAGTAATTGTTATTGCCGTATACAGGTGGGACGTGGTATCGTTTCTCTGGCTGAACGTAATCGGCTGTTTGCTCGTCATCATACTCGCATTTATCTTCCAACTATTTCAACATAAAAAACAGCTACCTGAGGGAGTAGCTGTTTTCTGGATATTCAGGGGCTTTCCAACGATGGGCGGGACCTCAACCAATAAGGTGCAGGTCCTGGTAAAGCTTCTTTGTTTTCGTAGTATGCATCAGGTCATTGAACCAGCCACTGATATAGCGGGGAGCCTTGCGGCTTTCGCTGGCGGGTTTAACAAAAAGATTCATGCGGGAACACGGAGCCATGCATTGCCTTTCGGGCTGGAAAGCCGCATCCTTATCTTCGCTCCAAACGAGTTGGTCATTGCTATATAACTTAAAATAAATTTCGGGTGCTTGCGCCTGTTGGCCGCCGATATGGAAGAACAACTTGTAGCGGCCATGATCGTTGGTATTACCCCAACCTACGATGCGGTCGGTAAGGGCATTGTAAGCCTCCACCCGTAATCCGCCCATAGCAGCATATGTTTCATGATGCCTTACAGCGCCGGTGATAACACCTGCGCCAAAATCCGCCCGCATTTCTGCCCAGCTGCGCGAGGGCACCACGTATGCAAAGGCAGCAACATGCTTGTCGATACCTCGTTTCCAGGCGTGCGTTTGTATGCTTAACTGATAACGCCTCACCGAGCCGGCAGGATTGCGTTGTCCGGGCACCCGGCCTAACTCAATATCCAATTCCAGCGATTCGGTAATTAGATGAACTTCGTCCCAGCTGAGGGAGAAATTACCGCGCTCGTCGAGCACCGTAGTGGCGAGCAGGCGCTCTTCTTTCTGGATAAATTCAGCCTCGGACACCTCGCGGGGGCCACGGAACTGAGCCGCCTGCAACTCGTGTGCGGGGCTTGGGGTAACGGGTAGATACATCCTGAGGCGGGCATAGGCCAATGGCTCGATGCACTCATCGCAAATCAGGGCAGAGACGTTTCCGATTAACAGGTAACTCATAGTCAAAAAAATTTTGAAACAACAAATGGGGGTCAACTTCAGACCTTATTAACGTTTACTTCTATTGCTGCCCGCTGTAGGACAGCGTTTCTCTGCATAAGGATACCAGCGAAACAAACATGGTAGAAAGGCAAGGAAATTCCTTCTTTCAATTGATCGATACCAGTCCGGTTGATTAACCTACTATCTTCGTCAGTAACACAAAGGTGGCAAACTCCGGAAGCGGAAACAAGCGTTAAGCCACCGATATTTCATAATACGTAGTTATACGCATTTTAGAACGATATATGCGTATTTATACGCAATCTGATTATTCTTCTAATACAATGAAAACCAATACAGTACTATATAACTGCGATAAACCGCAGGTTGGAGATATATACTGAAAGGCCAACGGGGCTTTGACAAATGACATTTTATAATAATTTTACCGGACATTATAACTAACCACTCTAAACAACACTATCATGAGTAAAAGTAAGTACACAAAAGATGCAGGCGAGTTTATCAGCCTGAGAAAGGTGCTAAATTCACTGCGGCATTCCGCTACGAGCAGCGTGCCATGAAGAAACAAGAAGGCAGTTCCATCGCGGCTTTCTTTGGTACCAACAAACTGGAAAAACTACTGTCCAACCCAAAGGCAATTGGCCTGCGCATTTATTATGGCCTGGATGTAGACGGTGACGGTAAAGCAGACAACAAATTCGTTATTGTAGCAGTAGACGAGCACGGAAATGATCTTATTCCATCCAGCCAGGCGGGCTTCGAAAAAGGCGATGCGCCCGACGAAATTCTTGACGGAGGTATGTATTGCCCACTCGACTGTGCAATTAACAACGCGTTAAACTCAGACAACTAGTGAGCATTCCTTTTATTATTTTTTACATTATGCTGGGGATCGAATTTCTGGTTCTGATCCCCTTCACTCTTCGCTTCAAATCCCTTGCCCGTAACGAAAAATGGATTTACTACTACCTGCTGGTCAGCTTCATCTTCGCCGGCGGATCATTAATATGGAGTAAGGTGTGGGGCAATAACATGATTTTTGTGAATACCATGACCCTGTTGCAGTTCTACATCCTTTCGATGTTTTACGCAACCGTGATCAAGGGGCTAAATATCCGGAAGGTAGTTCGTATGCTGACCCTCATCATCAGTATCGTATTTGTGGCGGATATCATGTTTGTTGAGGGACATAAAGCATTTAACTCCATTTTCACTTCTATCCGCACCCTGGTACTCCTGGTGTATGGCGTTATCTTTTTCCTGCAGTTGCAGAAAGATGAAGAACTGATAGAGAATGCCGTGTTTATTAACACCGTCCCAAATTTCTGGTTTAACGCCGGCCTGTTTGTGTATTTATGCTGTTCGTTCATTCTCACGCTCAGCTACAACCTGCTCCAGCGCACCGATGACCCCGCAGTGCGCACCATGGCCAAAACGCTGACTATGAGCCTGAACTATGCCGGCGGCGTAATTGAGATTATTTTCTTTTATATTGGCTTTCTAAAGATTAAACGCCCTAATAAATGAACGTCCCGGAACTGATATTAATTGGCACCGTTGTGATGCTTACGCTCGGCATTGTAGTGGTAGTGATGGTGGTGATGCAGCAAAAACAGGTAATCCAGTATAAGCTGAGCCTGAAGGATAAGGACCTCCTGTTGCAGAAAGAGCGCCTGGTGGCCGTGATCCAGGGCCAGGAAACAGAGCGCAAACGCATTGCGGAAGACCTCCACGATGAGGTAGGCGCCCAATTATCTGTCCTGAAACTGAACCTGAACCACCTGCAGCAACAGTCGCAGAACGGCCAGGTAGAGCTGATTAAGGAATCCAAAGAGTTTACAGACGGCATTATTCAACAGTTGCGTTTCATCTCCCAGAGCCTGCACCCCCAAACGCTCGACAACCTCGGACTTGCCCACGCACTGGACTCTTTTTCCAGCCTGATGAACAAAAATAAAACGATCAGCGTAAGGTTCCAGCGGGATAACAGCGAGTTTCCGGTAGACCGGGAAAAGGCGCTGAATATATACCGCGTCGTACAGGAGCTGATCAACAACATCATCAAACACGCCGAAGCCAAAAACATCCTGATCAGTTACCAGAGCACCAACAGTATGCTGACGGTAACCGTGGAGGATGACGGTAACGGCAGGCTGACAGACAGTTTACAGGAATCGCGTAAAAAAACCGGCAGTCTGGGATTAAAAAATATAGAAAGCCGCTTGAATATTATCGGGGAAATATCAACTTTGTAAAAAAGCCCCTCCGGCACTGTTGCGGAAGTGAGGGTGGAAAATTTTCAACCGGTTCTATAAAAACAGCGCACAATATGCTACCACCCATCAAAGTAGCTATTGCCGATGATCATAAGATTTTCCGTAGTGGCGTGATCAACACACTCACCCCATACGAAAACATAAACGTCGTATTTGAAGCGGAAGACGGGGAGCACCTCCTCGATATTATGACCACGCAATTGCCAGATGTAATACTTATGGACCTGAAAATGCCGAAGCTGGATGGTATCCAGGCCACGGTACAGGTGAAAGAAAAATACCCGGAAGTAAAGGTCATCATCCTCACCATGTATGAAGACGATAACTTCATTGTACACCTCGTGGAAAACGGCGCTAATGCTTACCTGTTGAAGAACAGCGAACCAGAAGAAATATACGAGGCCATCTGCACCACGTTTGAGAAAGGGTTTTACTTTAATGAGAATGTAAACCTCGCCCTGCTCAAAAAGGTATTGCACAAGAACAAACAACAGTTCAAACCTACTTTTAAGAACGAAATACAGCTGGGCGACCGCGAGCTGGAGGTCCTAAAAATGATCTGCAGTGAGCTGACCACGCAGGAAATCTCTGAAAAGATCTTCCTGAGCCCGCGTACGGTGGAAGGCATCCGCCAGAAACTCCTGGAAAAGATCAATGTCAAGAACACCGTGGGACTGGTTTTATACGCCTTCCGCAACGGGTTGATCGAATAACGCCGGATCCGTGTATATTTGCGGCGTATTTCACTGAATACGTACATCAATCCTGCTTATATGAACAAACTGTCCACCTATGTATGCGCAACCGCATTTGGCGTTGCCATCTCTGCTACAGCCCTGGCTCAGGGTGTGAAAACACCGGCTGCCAGCCCTACGCAAGTGATTAAACAAAATTTTGCGCTGTCTTCTGTAGAAGTAGCGTATTCCCGTCCCGCGACGAAAGACCGCGTTATTTTTGGCGATCTGGTGCCTTATGGTAAAGTATGGCGTACCGGTGCGAATAACGCGACGAAAGTAACGCTGGGCGAAGAATTGGCTATCGAAGGCGTGAAAGTGCCTGCCGGTGAGTATGCCCTGTACACCATTCCCAACAAAAATGAGTGGGAAATTGTGCTGAACAAAGGCGTTAAAAACTGGGGCGACAATGGCTATAAACAGGAAGACGACGTGGTGCGCGTAAAAGTAAAACCACAGGCTTTGCCTTTTAAAGTGGAGTCATTCATGATCGCTTTCGACAAAATAGCTGCTTCCAGCATGGAAATGGTGATCATGTGGGACAAAGTGGCCGTGCCGGTTCGTTTTACCGCACCGACTATGGACGCTACCATCATGGCGCAGATAGCTGAAGCGATGAAAGGCGACAAAAAGCCCTACTGGACCGCCGCCAGCTACTACTTCGACAACAACCGCGACCTGAAACAGGCGTTGGCCTGGGTTGATGAGGCCATCAAAGAGGCAAAAGAGCCTTTCTACATGGTACACCTGAAAGCGAAAATCCAGGCAAAAATGGGCGACAAAGCCGCTGCGAAAGCAACTGCACAGCGCTCTATCGAACTGGCTAAAGCTGCGAACAACGCTGATTACGTAGCGCTGAACGAGAAGCTGATCAAGACTTTATAAGACGTTTTTCCCAGGAAGATAAGATGCCGTCCCGTTCGGGGCGGCATCTTTGTTTCCGGCTGTTGATGTAAATATCCCGATTTTATGTGATTGAATTTTAAATAATCGATACTAACTTGCATCCGTTTAACTTTCAATAACTTTCCCTGTAGCTATGAAACGTATTAGTACCATTGTGATGCTGGCCATGCTGTGTTTACCCGTGCTTACTTTAGCCGGTGATTACGATAAAGCATGGGCTGCCCTGCTCAAAAATGAACAGCAGAAAGCCGCCGACCTGTTCCGGAGTGCGGTTAAATCAAACGACAATAAAGACAATGCAATCGCCATGCTCATGGCGCTGGAAGCGTACCGGGGTGGCGATTACGCGAGGAAAAACGCTTCGCCCCTGACCCAGTTTACCAAAGCCGATGCCTACCTGTACGCATTTTGGTTCTCGGATGCAATTATGGGCGATTATGGTAAAAAGAAAGGCAAGCAACTGGAAAACCTGGCCGCTATGGCAAACGGCGAAAAATACCACGGTTCTATCCGGGCCGCCGCCAATTACGCAAAAGCCATGCACCACCTTTGCGCTTACCGTCCCGATACTGCTGAATATCATTTTAGGAATATCGGCGCCATTGAGAACTGGCAATTTGTAGGCCCCTTTGACAATATTGCCGGCAGCGGCTTCGATAAAGACTACCCACCAGTTAGTACGCCGGTATCTGCAGAGGGTTTTAAATCGAGCAACAAAAACATGGTGAACTGGTTTACCCCACTTCGTTCAACGAACCAGGGCTGGGTGGTGTTGCAGCCGCTGTTCTCCCAGCGTTCAGCAATTGGCTACGCACAAACCTTTGTGAACTCCCCGGTGGAGCAGGATGCCGTGTTGGCACTGGGCGGCGCAGGCTCTTTTAAAGCCTGGGTGAACGACAAACTGGTGATCGCCGAGCAGGACGCACGCCGTACAGAACTGGATGCCTACCCGGTGAAATGCCACCTGCGGCAAGGCTATAACCGCATCCTGGTGCAGATCGGGTACACTAGTGAAATGAGCTATCCCAATTTTATTCTCCGTTTGACAAACGACAATTTCACGGCGCTCCCGAATATTACGGTCAACCCGAAACCACAACCTTACAAGCCCGACCTGAGCGCAACCCCTCCGGTTGAGCTGACACACTTTGCGGAGAAATATTTCCTGGACCGCATAGCTGCCACTCCGAAAGACCCGGCCAACTACCTGCTATTGAGCAAGGTATACCTGCGCAACCAGCAATATGATAAAGCCAAGGCACAGATGAACACATGGGTCAGAAAGTACCCGGAAAATCCGTTCATTATAAATTCTTACGCAGATTGCCTTTCGCCGGACTACGAACAAACGCGCATCGCGGAAATGGTAGAAGCCGTAAAACTCCCGGATCCCGAAAACTATTGGGTAATGACCATTGAGGCCACCAAGTTGGAGGAGGAAAAGAAATACGACGAGGCGCTTTCCATTATCGAGACCCTAGAAGCGCGTAATGGCCGATCGTTGTTATTGGACCTGCGCAGGATCAATCTGATGGCCCATACAGGGAAAATAGACAGTACCATCCTCATGGTAAAGGATGTATATACAAAGGAGCCGGACAATGCTGCCATCGTTAGCCTGATGACGAATTTCAGCAAATACGTAACAAAAGATCCCGAAGCCACCATAAGGATATTGACCACTTTTTTAAAAGACAACTACTATCATGATCTTAATAAAATGGTGGTAGAAGAGTACCTGGAGCGTAACGATAATGAATCCGCCAAGGCCGAGATGCTGAAAATCATCAACATGGCGCCCTACGATCCAAAGTCATATACCGCCCTGGTGCAACATTTTTCTCCAAACAACAATACGATTCCGCTATCCACTACCTCAATATTACTGCGGGTATCAGTCCTTACGACGATGGACCTCTCGCGGACATTGCCAGCTGTTACGTACAGAAGAACGATAAAGAGAATGCGCTGGCATATTATCGCAACGCATTGAATTATTATTCAGGTGGCTTCGAATACCGCCGCCGCATCCGCGAGTTGGAACAAAAGCCGGATATGTTTAAATATTTTCCGGAAACTGACTACTACGCTATGATAAAAGAGGCGCTAAAGAAACCTTATGACACAGCCCATAGCTTCTATTATATATTGAACGAGCGGAATGTGATCGTATACGCCGAAGGCGCAAGCGAACAGATTCGTAGTACGGCTGTGAAAATCAATAATAAAAATGGTATCGACGCTTGGAAGGAAATGTCGATCCCGTACAACAGCTATTACCAGCACGTAAAAATCCTGAAAGCAGAAGTGATCAAGCCAAACGGTTCCCGCGTGCCGGCCGACACAGAAGGCAGCGAAATCGTGTACACAAAATTGGAGGCCGGCGACGTACTGTACTACAGTTACAAAATCGATAATTATTCGACCGGCCGCCTGGGACAGGAATACTGGGACAAATTCTATTTTAATTCTTCCGTACCCACCCAGGAATCTCGTTTCAATATCATGATCGCTGATAAATTACCGCTGTACTACGAGGTATTGAACGACCAGTCTTTTAAACCGGCAACAGGTAAAAAGGAAGACTTCCGTACCTACTCCTGGGTGGCGAAAAACCAGCCTGCGATACGTGATGAGCCTTATATGCCGGCAATACAGGACGTAAGTAAGGTACTGCACCTCAGTACCGTGAAATCATGGGACGTTATCGCGGAATGGTACAGCGATCTTACCCGCGTACAAAGCCGCGAAGACTTTGAACTTAATGAGGCTTACAAAGAGATTTTCCCCGACGGCGTGCAGGGCCTGAGCGATATGCAGAAGGCGGAGAAAATTTATGCATTCATTGAAGCAAACATCGAATACAGTTCTGTTTCGTTCCGCCAGAGTGAATACGTGCCGCAACGGGCCGGCAAAACACTGCAAACACGCCTGGGCGATTGCAAGGACGTATCTACATTATTCCTGACCTTCGCCCGTAAGGCCGGTCTGGACGCCAACCTGATGCTGGTAAGCACCCGCGATAACGGAATTTACAGTATGATGCTGCCATCCATCGACTTCAACCATTGTATTGTTCGGTTTAAAGCAGGCAATGATTACCACTTCCTGGAACTGACAGACAACACACTGCCATTCAATACACAGACCCGCAGCCTGTCAAACGCACAGGTACTGAATATTCCATATGTATATAAAGAAGGTGAAAAAGTAACGTTACTGCCTACAACCGGCCGTCGCATGATCGTGCAAAACCGCGTGATAAAAGTAGCATTGAATAATAATGACCTGCAGGTGAGCACGACGCTTAAATGTAATGGCGATCTGGCTGCTGATCTTCGTTACAGCTACCTTAATAAAACAAAAGAGGAAACCAAAGACAATCTCCAGCAAACTTTAGCTTCTTATTTCAAGAATCAGATCGTGGTGAACAACTACGGCTTTAAATACCGGAAGACCTGAACGATACTGTAGAACTGGCGGCTGACTTCACAGTAAAGAACGATGTAATCAACGTGGGCGATTTCAGCATGCTGAAGCCGGTATTACTGGAACAGGTAGCAACGGCAAATATCTTCACACAGGAAAAACGCCAGTTCCCGTTTGAGTATATGAACTACGAGACAGCCGACCGTTACAACACGGAACTGGAAATAGCATTACCAACGGGAAAAACCTTTGAGCAGATCCCGGCGAATGTGGAGAAAAACTTCCTGCACATGCGTTATAGCCTTACCTTTAAAAAAAAGGTGCAAATAAACTGCGTGTGACCCGGGTGTTTGATACCGACCGTACCAGGCAGTTGTCGGCCGAAGAGTTCACGATGATGGAAGGTTTCTTCAATGACATCATTACTGCGGAACAGAAGTATATCTCCTTTAAATGATCTTACTACTTTAATAACAGGAGCCGTCCCATTCGGGGCGGCTTTTTTGTTTTTAGAACCTTGGATGGAAACGGTGCAGCGTATCTCTCAGGTACTCCCTGTCCAGGTGCGTATAAATTTCTGTTGTGGTAATACTTTCATGCCCCAGCATTTCCTGCACGGCCCGCAGGTCTGCCCCGCCTTCTACCAGGTGCGTGGCGAACGAATGACGGAAAGTGTGCGGTGAAACCTCCTTTTTTATGCCGGCTTTGAGTACCGGTCTTTGATCACAAGAAAGATCATTACGCGGGTGAGGGCGCTGCCACGACGGTTAAGGAACAGTATGTCTTCCTGTCCCTTTTTTACAGGAACGTGTATACGAACATTGTTGAGATAGATATCGATATAGCGGAGCGCATCGCTGCCGATGGGAATGAGGCGTTCTTTGTCCCCCTTGCCGATTACGCGGATAAAACCCTCTTCGGCGTAGAGGTGCGAAATGCGCAGGCCGATGACTTCACTTACACGAAGTCCGCAGCTGTACATAGTTTCAATGATCGCTTTGTTGCGGGTACCCTCGGGTTTGCTCAGGTCCAGCTGGGCGATGAGCTGTTCAATTTCCTCGAAGCTGAGCACATCCGGCAATTTGCGGCTGGTTTTCGGCGCGTCCAGCAGCTGCGTGGGATCTGCCGGGATCATATCCTCCAACAGCAAGTACTTATAGAAACCTTTAATGCCGGAGATGATACGGGCCTGCGATGTGGCACTCATGCCGAGCGAAGCGACCCATTGCACACAGCCCTGCAAATGCGATAACTCCACCTGCGACGGCGCCAGTGGCTCGTTGATGGACAGCAGGTATTGCGTCAGTTTCTCTACATCCCGCAGGTATGCTTCAATTGAATTGGCCGCCAGCGAGCGTTCGAGGCGGAGGTAGGCTTTAAATCCATTCAGGTGTGATTCCCACATGTATGCAAAATAACGCATCGCAGCGATGCAACCGAATGAAAAATAAAATCAACGTTGCTAATGAATTTGCTAAACGGCAAGATTTGCTAAAATTCTTGCAAAAACGTATCCCATGCGGCTATTTTAGATAGATGACCACGAATTATTGCAGCCCGCCGGCGGAAATAATTACAGCTTTCCCTATTTTCATCGCGGTTATTTTTTCTGAATTCCACTTTTATTGAACACCAACCACCCACCAATTTCTACTTGTCATGCAAGACGTAACGCCAAAAAAGATCAAGAAACTACTCGTTGCCAACCGGGGCGAAATCGCGGTGCGCATACTACGCGCCGCAGCCGAACTAAGAATCGGTACCGTGGCCATTTTTACGTATGAAGATCGTTATTCGCTGCACCGCTACAAGGCCGATGAAGCATACCAGGTCGGAAAGGACGACGATCCGCTAAAGCCTTACCTGGATATTGAAGGCATCATCCATCTTGCCAAAATGCAGGAGGTAGATGCGATTCACCCGGGATACGGGTTCCTGAGCGAAAACGTACAATTTGCGCGCCGTTGCCGGGAAGAGGGGATCATATTCGTTGGTCCCGACCCGGAAGTGATGGCGCAGCTGGGCGACAAGGTCGCAGCTAAAACACTGGCGCGCGCTGTAGGTGTGCCGTTAATCGAAGACAGCCAGGTGAAGTTATCGGACATTGAAACCGTAAAACAGGAAGCCTTGCGCATCGGGTTACCCGTTATTCTGAAGGCCGCTGCCGGCGGCGGCGGAAGAGGTATGCGCGTGGTGCGCAATGTCAACGACCTGGAAAAATCCTTTACGGAGGCCAGGAGCGAAGCGGGTAAAGCCTTCGGAGACGATACCATCTTCATTGAAAAATTTATTCAGGAACCCAAACACATTGAAGTGCAGCTGATGGGCGACAACCACGGCAACATTCTTCATCTCTACGAACGCGACTGCTCCGTGCAACGCCGCTTCCAGAAGGTGGTAGAGATTGCACCATCGCCCAACCTGCCGCAGCAAACGCGTAATGAGATTTATGAATATGCACTGCAACTGGCGCGCAAGGTGAAATATAACAACGTGGGTACCGTGGAATTCCTGGTAGACCGTGAAAACAAGGTGTATTTCATAGAAGTAAACCCACGTATCCAGGTGGAACATACGGTTACAGAAGAAGTAACCGGGATTGACATTGTACGTTCGCAATTGCTGATCGCCGCAGGCCACCGGCTAAGCGATCCCGAGATATTCTTAAAGAGCCAGGAAGATGTTAGCCTTACGGGCTTTGCGATTCAATGCCGCATTACGACGGAAGACCCGGAGAATAACTTTAAACCGGATTACGGCACTGTGATCGCCTACCGCAACGCAGGCGGCTTCGGCATCCGGCTGGACGAGGGCAGTACGTACAGCGGGGTAAAAATCTCTCCTTTTTTGATTCGATGCTGGTGAAAGTGACGGCGCGGGGTAGAACGTTATCCGGTGCTGCGAGCCGCCTCCACCGCACGTTGCGAGAGTTTCGTATTCGTGGCGTGAAGACCAATATCGGTTTCCTGGAAAATGTTATCACCCATGATACTTTCCGGAAAGGCAACTGCACCGTGGCATTCATCGAAAAACACCCGGAGCTGTTTAATCTATCCGCCATCCGCGACCGGGCCAGCAAAACGCTCATGTACCTGGCGGATGTAACGGTGAACGGGCACCCGGATGTTAAAAGCCCCGATCCGGACAAAAAGTTCCGCACGCCCAAAGTACCTTACTTCGATGCGCTGCAACCCATGCCGGAAGGCAGCCGCAATAAATTGCAGCAAATGGGACGGGAGGCGTTTACGCAGTGGCTTAGAAACGAGCAACCAGTATACATTACCGATACTACTTACCGCGACGCGCATCAGAGCCTGCTGGCTACGAGGGTGCGGACGAAAGATATTATGGCCGTGGCGGAGGGATATGCGAAAAGCAATCCGCAACTCTTTTCCATGGAAGTATGGGGTGGCGCTACGTTTGATGTGTCGATGCTTTTTGCATGAATGTCCGTGGCGGCGGCTGGCGCAACTGCGCAAAGCCATGCCCAATATGCTGTTGCAGATGCTGTTCCGCGGCGCTAATGCAGTAGGCTATTCCGCGTATCCCGAAAACCTGGTTGCGAAGTTTATTGAGCAGGCAGCGGAGACGGGGATAGATATCTTCCGGATTTTTGATTCGCTGAACTGGGTGGAGGCGATGGAGCCGAGCATCCGGTTCATCAGGGAGCGGACGAATGCGATTGCCCAGGCGGCCATCAGTTATACCGGGGATATCAGTAACCCGGGGCGCGGTAAATACACCCTGCAGTATTACACCGACCTCGCCAAACGATTGGAGGACGCCGGTGCGCATATGCTTTGTATTAAAGATATGGCGGGGCTGCTGAAACCACAGGCGGCCAGTACGCTGGTAGCTGCGTTGAAAGATGCTGTACAACTGCCGATCGTATTGCACACGCATGATACCGCGTCGGTGCAGGCGGCCACTTACCTGAAAGCCATTGAGGCCGGGGTGAACGTGGTGGATTGCGCCATTGCCTCACTGAGCGGGCTCACGTCGCAGCCGAACCTGAACGCGATGGCAGCTATCCTCGAAGGCCATGAACGTTACCAGCCAATGAACCTGCAAAGCCTTAACCAGTACAGCAATTACTGGGAGGACGTGCGCGAGTTCTATTATCCCTTTGAGTCGGATATGAAGGCAGGTACGGCCCAGATTTACGAGAATGAGATCCCCGGCGGACAATACTCCAACCTTCGCCAGCAGGCGGAATCGCTGGGCCTGGGCGACAAACTCGAAACCATTAAACACAATTATGTGGTGGTGAACCAGCTGTTTGGCGATATCGTGAAAGTAACACCAAGTTCCAAAGTAGTAGGAGACATGGCCCTGTTCATGACCTCCAACAACCTGACGGCGCAAGATGTGCTGGATGAAACGAAACATATTGCTTTCCCGGCTTCGGTGCAGGGCTTTTTTAAAGGCGACCTCGGTGTACCGTTCGGCGGGTTCCCGGAAAAACTACAACGCATTGTATTAAAAGGGGAGGCGCCGCTGAAAGGCAAACCCAACGACCACCTGCAACCGGTAGACTTCGACAGCGACTTCGCGGCTTTCCAGCTGAAGTACCCGCTGGCGGAGTTCGTGGATTACCTGAGCTACCATATGTTCCCCAAGGTATTTGATGAATACTACCATCACGCGCAGGTGTTCGGCAACGTGGAAGCAATTCCCACACCAGCCTTCTTTTATGGCCTGAAGCCGGGAGAGGAGATCCTTATAACGCTGGGCAAGGGTAAGACCATCAACGTGAAACTGGTGTACATTCTGCCGGCCAACGAACACGGTATGCGCACCGTGGTGTTTGAACTGAATGGTTATGCCCGCAGTGTGCAGGTACGCGACCGGTCGGTACTGTCGCTGGTGGCGAGCAATAAAAAGTAAACAACCCGGAAAATGAAGTGGGTGCGCCGTTACAGGGCAAACTCTCCCGTTTGCTGGTAAAAACGGGGGATAGTGTAGGAAACAATACGCCCCTGTTCATTATAGAAGCGATGAAAATGGAAACAACCGTAACGGCGACGCGGGCCTGTAAGGTGAAGGCGATCCATTTACCGGAGGGGACAATGGTGAGCCAGGATGACCTGGTGGTCGAGTTGGATAAATGACGGACAGCGCAACAAAAAGGGGAGGCCCAAAAGCCTCCCCAATATTCATCTTTAACTTTTCCGGATTAGAATTTCTCCAGACCGCTGAAGAAGAAGTTGCCTTCGATCGCAGCATTTTCGTCGGAGTCAGAACCGTGAACGGCGTTGCGGCCGATAGATTCTGCGTATTTTTTACGGATGGTGCCTTCCTCAGCGTTAGCAGGGTTGGTAGCACCGATCAGTTTGCGGAATTCTTCTACTGCGTTGTCTTTTTCCAGGATAGCCGCCACAATGTGACCGCTGCTCATAAACTCAACCAGTTCGCCGTAGAAAGGACGCTCTTTGTGTACAGCGTAGAATTCACCCGCTTTTTCAGTAGAAAGACGGAGCATTTTCATTGCCACGATGCGGAAACCTGCTTCGTTGATCTGGGCGAGGATGCCGCCGATGTGGCCATTAGCAACCGCATCCGGCTTAATCATTGTAAAAGTTCTGTTACTCATATTGTTGTTGCGTATTTGCCTTGTTTAAGTAATGCCTGCCCCAGCCAAAAATCGCCCGGTCAGGGCGCAAAAGTAACCAGTTTTTTCGACGCCGTAAAAAATTTTGAAATTCTGCCCCAAATAATGAACTTCGCACTTCGTTTTCCCATAAACCGGTAGGCGCTTTAACAGCTTGTAAAATATAACATTATAGTTTTTGATGAAGCCAATTGAGGAAATCAAACCTTTGCTGGAAAGCCCCAAAAAGTGGTGATCACCATGCATCAGAAACCCGATGCAGACGCTATGGGCTCGTCCCTGGCCTTATTCCACTATTTGCAGCAAAAAGGGCACCACGCGACCGTGATATCGCCCACCAACTATCCCGACTTCCTGAAATGGATGCCCGGATGTGAAACGGTGATCGATTTTGAATCGGCGAACGAGAAAGCGCTGGAGGCCATGAAAGGGGCCGAACTGATATTCTGCCTGGACTTTAACAACATCGACCGTACTAAAAATATGGCCCCGGTGATTGAAAAGAGCCCGGCAATACGCATCCTGGTAGACCATCACCCGGAGCCGAAGGACCAGTTCGAGTACGGGGTGAGCGACAATACCGCCGCCGCTACCGCACAAATGATCTATGAAATGCTGTACAAGCTGGGGGAGGAAAAATACATTAACCGGACATGGCCGAATGTATTTACGCCGGCACCCTCACCGACACCGGATCTTTCCGTTTCTCCTCCACATCGGCCCGTGTACACCGTATGGTGGCCGATCTGATGGACCGCGGACTGAAGCATGAATTCATTCACCAGGCGATTTATGATAATTTCCTTGAAAATCGCCTCCGCTTCCTGGGCAACAGCCTGCTGAACCGGATGGAAGTTTTTTATGAGTGTAATACGGCCATGATTGCCATTCCCTACAGCGATTTGCGGAAATTTGACCTGCAAACCGGCGATACCGAAGGCATCGTTAATTTCCTTTTGTCCATCCAAGGCATTAAATTAGCGGCGCTGATCATCGACCGGAATGTAGAAGTGAAACTTTCGTTCCGCTCCAAAGGCGGCTTTGACGTGAACACATTTGCCCGCAAATACTTTGAGGGCGGTGGGCACTTTAACGCAGCCGGCGGCAGAAGTCCTGATCCGCTGGACAAAACCGTACAGCGCTTCATTGATGCGATGAACGAGAACGAAGAAGCATTACAATAACTTTAAATACACTCACCTAATAATTTCAAATGAAAAAGAACAACCTGGTACTTGCTGCGTCATGCGGCGTGCTGCTGCTGGCCGCCTGTGGCGCTCCCAAGCAAAGGAAAACTCCTGGTGGCATTGAGTATACCGTAGACGTTGCCGGCAAAGGCGAACAGCTGAAAGTTGGCGATACTGCTATGGCGTACGTTTACACCCGCCTGAACGACTCGATCATTTTCGATTCGCGCAAAATGCAGGGCGGCTCCGTTCCCTTACCTATCCAGAAATCAGTGGATAAATTTGACCTGCAGGACGGTCTGGCTGAACTGAAAGTGGGCGATAGCGCTACCTTCATTCTGCCGGTTGACTCCCTGCCTCAGATGCCTCCTTTTGCCAAAAAAGGTGACAAAATCCGCGTTTCCTTCGTTATCGAAAGCAAATACACTGTTGCTGGTCAGACCGCGAAAGAGCAAAAAGAAATCGATGCCTACCTGAAATCCAACAACCTGACTACCACCAGCAAAACCGCTTCCGGTGTTAGCGTGGCCGTAACAGCTGAAGGTGCAGGCGCACAGCCTCAGCCTGGTGATACCGTTGTAGTAAACTACACTGGTACCCTGCTGAACGGTACTAAATTCGATTCTAACGTAGATTCTACGATTCGTCCCGGTATGCCGCTGGAGCCCCTGCGTTTCCCTATCGGTCGCGGTTTCGTGATCAAAGGCTGGGACGAAGGTATTGCCGCCCTGAAAAAAGGCAGCAAAGCTACACTTGTAATCCCGTCTGCTATTGCATACGGTTTCCAGGGCAGCCCTCCCACAATCCCGAGCAACTCCATCCTCGCGTTCACTGTTGAACTGCTGGATGTAATTCCTGGCAAGCCAGAAGCAGCAATGCCTCCGCCGCCGCCACCAGCTCCTGCTCACTAAGCATTAAAGCGAATTTTGAGATAAACAACGAAGGCTGTCTTCTTACACGAAGGCAGCCTTTGTTGTTTTTAAATAGAATTATGAAGATATTTATACAAGAAAAATTGGTCGGATGCAAAAAAAGAACGAACCCACGCTGGTTGGCGTAAAGGAGATCGCACGAAGGGCAAATGTGTCGATAGGCACGGTAGACAGGGTACTGAACAACCGGACGGGCGTTGCAGACGAAACCAGGAACAGGATCCTGGAAATCATCAAAGACCTCGACTACCAGCCCAATATGATGGCCCGCAGGCTGGCCTCCAAAAAAGTGATTCGTATAGCCGTACTTATTCCCGCCGTATCCGGCGAAACAGGCTACTGGGAGGCGCCGCTCAATGGCATCAAACAGGCGGCAGCGGAAATCCGGGATTACGGTGTTACAGTGGATGTATTCCTGTTTGACCAAAACGACCGGTCCAGCTTTACGGCTAAAACCAAAGACATCCTGAAAGCGACCTACCAGGGCGTTTTGCTTGCGCCGATGTTTGAAGAAGAATCGCTGGATTTTATCGCCCGCTGCAAAACACAACACCTGCCTTTTGTATTTATCAACTCTGACATAGCAGGAGAGGAGAGTCTCAGTTATATTGGCCCGAACCTTTACCAGAGCGGTTACCTGGCAGCGCATCTCATCAACTATATTACCGTCCCCGGACAACGGGTGCTGATCGTAAATATTTCGAAAGAACTGGACCTGCATCACCATTTGCTGAGAAAAGAAGAAGGCTTCCGCGCATATTTCCAGGAACATCCGAAAGCGATCACGCTGGATAAAACAGACATCCGGAAAACCGACTATAAGTCAGTTAAAACAAAGCTGCACAAAGCCCTTGACGATGCGCACGCAGATGTGATCTTCGTAACAAATTCACGCGTGTCTACCGTGGCGCATTACCTGGAAGAAACCGGGAAAACAGACATCCGGCTGATCGGCTACGACTTTCTGCAAGATAACATCACAGCGCTACGGCAGGGCATCATTGATTTCCTTATTTGCCAGAAACCGCAGGAGCAGGGACATAAAGGCATCATGGCATTGTATAATTACCTCGTACATGGCGCTACCATTGAGCGGCAGCAGTATATGCCCATCGATATCATCACGAAAGAAAACTGTTTCAATTATAAGAACTAATGCCCCTGCCGCATAATTTTTTTTTCAGGAACGTATACAACTTCTCATTTTAATTTTTATATTCGTGTACGTTAACGAGAAACGCACAAATGAGGTTTCTCTTTTTTTTAGACCACGTTTCGTGTACGTTAACGAAGAGTGTTGTAAAGCGCTCCCCAGGCGCTGTGATAGGGAATCGCGCGGATATGGACCGCTTTTTTAGATCATCCATCGTGTACGTTAACGGCAAAGAAGATTGATATCAACCAAGTATAGCATAACAATTCAACCAAACCACGATCAAATCCGGGTATATCCCGGCCGTTAAACTATTGCCCTGCGATTTTTTACGCGTGGGGACAGACCAAAAACTAACACTTATGAACGCAATTCATCACTTGCGGCGTCTGTATTTGTACATGATGCTGCTGGCCGGCGTACCGTTATGCGCCACCGCACAGGGACGGCCCACCTTTACGGTAAAAGGGCTGGTAACCGACGAAAACGGTTCCAAAGTGCCCGGCGCCGCCATTTACAATCAAACAAGCAAGGCGGCTACGGTCACCAATGCAGATGGTGGCTATTCCATCCGCGCCAGCCAGGGCGACAGCATCATCGTACGCCTGATGGGCTATGAACCGCACAGCTTCGCGGCCCGCAGTCA
This sequence comes from Chitinophaga sedimenti, assembly GCF_023156195.1. Taxonomy (GTDB): domain Bacteria; phylum Bacteroidota; class Bacteroidia; order Chitinophagales; family Chitinophagaceae; genus Chitinophaga; species Chitinophaga sedimenti. The sequence goes on along the minus strand of NZ_JAKUKA010000001.1, from coordinate 1,599,903 downwards.
GCAAACAACTGTGAATATCAGTTTAAAAACGCACACCGAAAACCTGAAAGACGTAGTGGTAACGGCCCTCGGCATCAAAAGGGAAGAAAGAGAACTCGGTTATGCTTTTTCAGAAGTGAATGGAGACGATATTAATAAGGCGAAGGAAACTAACGTGATCAACTCCCTGGCCGGTAAAGTGCCCGGACTGATCATCAATTCCACGGCGGGCGGCCCGGCCGGCTCCTCGCGCGTGATCATTCGCGGTAACACTTCGATTACCGGCAACAACCAACCATTATATGTGGTCGATGGTATTCCCATGGACAACTCAAATTACGGGCAGGTGGGTAATACCAAATATGCAGGTGGTACCGCCGCCGATCCAGGCGTGGATATGGGTGATGCGATTTCTGCAATTAACCCGGACGACATTGAAAAGATCAGCGTGCTGAAAGGCCCTTCTGCTGCGGCATTGTACGGCAGCAGCGCTGCGAATGGGGTAATCCTCATCACCACTAAAAAGGGTTCGCGCAACAAAGAATTGGGCGTAGAACTAAGCTCCACCGCCACTATTGAGAACCAGCTGACAAAACGCGACGGCTATCAATATTTATACGGACAGGGTACCAACGGCCAGTTGCCGCAGGACCAGCAGCAGGCGCAGAACACGATGTTTACGAACTTCGGTCCGCGTTTGGATCCGAACCTCCAGTACACCGCGTTCGACGGTAAAACAAGGCCATATGCCCCGGCAAAAGATAACTTCGCTAACTTCTTCCGTACCGGTTCTTCATTTAACAACACACTGTCATTGGCCGGCTCCACCGACCGTTCCAGCTTCCGTTTCTCGGCGGCAGATCTGCGGTACAAGGACATTGTGCCCAACAGCGACATCCGCAGAAATACTTTCACCCTAAGCTCACGTTCAAATTTGGCAAACGCCGGACTTCGACGCCCGCGTTACTTATCTCACAGAAAAGGTAAAGAACAGGGCCGGTCTGGGCGATGCACCCACGAACATCGGCCAAAACTTCAATGGGCTGGCGAACAACGTGGATCAGGCTATTTTCGGTGAAACGTACAAAAACGCGAATAACGACTACGTAGAATGGGGCGGTGGACAGTATCGGCTGAACCCTTACTGGGTGCTGTATGAAATGTCGAACGTCACGAATAAAGATCGCTTTACCGGCGGCTTCAACGCCAACTATACCGTGAACAAATGGCTCAGCCTTATGGCCCGTGCATCCACAGATATCACTTTGCTGGATTATGACAAGTACAGCCCGCGTACCACGCCGCTGGCGCTTTCCGGCATGATGAATACCCTGGATCAGCGTTATGCGACTACACAGGCAGATGTCATGGCAACCTTCACCCATAATCTCGCCAAACAACTGAAGTTTACGGGCCGGCTCGGCGCCAGCCTGAACAAACGTTCGCGCCGCGGTACCACCGGCACCTATACAAATATGACGGTGACCGATGTGGTGAGCATCAACAGCTACCAGGATAAAGCGATCGAAGAAAACAACATCCGCCGCGAGGTACGTTCCGCATTCGGCCTGTTCACCTTCGGCTTCCGCGATTACCTGTACCTCGATGCCACCGTGCGTACAGACGCATCTTCCACCTTGCCTAAAGCGAATAATACCTATACTTATCCTTCGCTCTCCGCCAGCTTCGTGTTTACAGATGCATTTAAAATGCAGGGCAACTGGCTGAGTTTTGGTAAAGTCCGGGCGTCGATCGCGGAAGTGGGCAACGATACCGATCCTTATATGCTGGACGTGTATTACAGCCTGTACCCGCTGACGTTCGACGGGGTGCAGCCTGCGTTGCTCTCCACCAAAACGCTGCCGAATACCAACCTCAAACCTACGCGCACACGTTCTTTCGAAACCGGTGCTAACCTGAAGTTCTTTAACGGCCGCATCAACTTTGATGCAACGTATTATAGTTCGCAGTCGAGAGACCAGATCAATATCGTGCCGGCGCCGTACTCCTCCGGTTATAATAAACAAATCATTAATGCCGGTATGGTGACTAACCAGGGCGTGGAATTATTACTCGCGGGTTCACCTGTCCAACGGAAAGATTTCGAGTGGAACCTGAGCGTCAACTATGCGCGCAACGTCAATAAAGTAAAATCGCTGGTGGATGGCGTGCCCTTCATCGCTTTGTCAGAGGCACGCTGGCTTGGCCTGCTGGTGGCCGCCATGCCTAACCAGCGTTATGGTGCGATACTCGGATACGATTATCAGCGCGATCCGGAAGGGAATATCATCTTAAATCCCACTAACCTGGCGGCGATTCCTACGACAGACAGGAAAGTATTGGGCAAAGGTGTATTCGACTGGACAGGCGGCGTTACCAATCGCTTTACCTACAAAAACTTTAGCCTGAATGCGGTATTCGACATGAAGTTCGGCGCCGATCTCTTCTCCATGACCGACCTGTTCGCCGTGACCCGCGGTTCCAGCAAAAAAACGTTACCTGGCCGCGAAGAATGGATTCAGTCTGAAGAAGAGCGTTTAGCAGCCGGCAAAACACCCGGCGAATGGCAATCGATGGGCATGGTGCGCGGTTACGTACCGCAGGGCGTTGTACAAACGGGTACCGAGGCGGATGGTAAGCCCATTTACACCAAAAACACCCGCGCAGTAGATCCTTCCGCTTACTGGAACACGTATTATGCGGATGGTAATGGCATTGCGGTGCCTTTCATCTACAAAGCCAGTTATGTAAAGGTGCGCGAGATCGTGTTGACCTACCGGCTGGATAAAACGCTGACCAAACGTATCGGTATCAAAGACGCTACGGTAGGACTGGTGGCCCGCAACCCGTTCATTTTGTATAAAGATGTGCCGAACGTGGACCCGGATTCCAACTATAACAACGGTAACGGTCAGGGGCTGGAATATGGCTCGCTGCCATCGAGAAGAGGCTGGGGACTTAACCTCAACGCCAGGTTCTAATCACTTCAATTTTAAAAGATGAAAACAAGATATTATATACTGGCTTTGCTGGCTTTCGTAGCCACCGCGTGCAACGACTTCGGTGACCTGAACACCGATCCCACGAAGTCCAGCTCCATGAACCCGGCCAACCAGCTGATTTATACGCAGCTGTGGTTTTCGGGAGATTTATCGACACAGGAGCGCACGAACGCCATTGTACTTTGCCCCATGATGCAGCAGCTCGGCGGGGCGTACTACACCCGTGTAGGCGCGATGTATATCAAAGACGCTACGCGGTTATGGGTGATGTGGGAAAACAGCTATCCCAATGATGTGGTGAACATCGTGGACGCTGTGCAGCGTACAAACGGCGACAGTACCAAAACCAACCTGAATGCCATGTGCCGCATCATGAAAGTATATGTGTTTGCAAGGATCACCGACCTGTACGGCGATATTCCTTACTTCCAGGCTGGCACCGCGTATTACTCGCAGAAAACGTATCCTGAATATGATACGCAACAGGCCATTTATGACGATTTCCTCAAGGAGTTAAAAGCAGCGTCGGCACAGTTGAATCCTGCGAAAGATAAGGTACCGGGAGAAATCTTCTATAAAGGAGATGTGCCTTCCTGGAAACGGTTCGCGAACAGTCTGCGGATCCGCCTGGCCCTGCGTATCGCCAAACGCGATCCTGAAAGAGCGAAAACAGAAATCACAGAAGCGTATAATGCGGACGGTGGCCTGATCAGCAACAATAACCAGATCTGCATGACCCGTCACCTCGACATACAAAACACTTATTCCGACCTGCGTGGTAATTCCGCTTCTGTGGCCATTAATCAGCAAACAGCAAGTGTAAAGCTGGTGAGCACTTTTTGAATGAGCTCAAGAATACGAACGACCCGAGGATCAATCATATTCCACGGGTATACCGCCAAAATTCGCCCCTGAAAATGTTTGAACGGGAAGATATTACGGCGCAGGTGCGCGCCACTACCGTGGGACTTACGGGCGTGAATCCGGGTCGTTATGTGTATGAAGACTGGGTAGGGCCGGTGGTGATCAAACTGGCGAACGGCACGAACTACAGCGCCGTCAATGGCGACCTGAAAGCGGAGTTGAACAACTGTTTTATCCGGAACAACGCGCCTTTCTTCCATCTTACTTATGCTGAAACCGAATTTTTACTGGCAGATGCTACGGTGCGGCTGAACCTCACGTTAGGCCCGGACGCTGCTTCGCACTATGCAAAAGGCGTAGAGGCTGCGATGAAACAACTGAGCCTTTATCCCGGTGGTCCCGTAGTAACGGACAGTGAGATCAGCGGCTTCCTGACAGCTAACCCGCTGGCTGGCGGCACGGAACTGAAGCAGATCAACACGCAGCTGTGGCTGGCATTGATGATGAACGGCCCGGAGTTGTTCGCCAACTGGCGCAGGAGCGGTTATCCGCAGCTGCAGCCGGCGCCGAACAACGAATCTACGGTAAAGACAATTCCGCGCAGGTTCCAGTACCCATTGTCTGAAAAAGAGCAGAACCTGGCAAATGTGCAAAAAGCCATTGCGGTTATTGGCGAGGATGATTGGACCAAACGTGTTTGGTGGGACAAAGAATAATTTTCCAGCTACTTAATTTTTATCAGATGAAAAAAATCAGCTTATTGCTATATATCGCCCTTGCTTTTTTGGGCACGGGTTGCGAGAAAGACGAGGCCAAAGAACAGGCGGAGGGCCGGCCATTTACGCCACGGATCTTCAATTTTGCCTCACTGTTCCCCGAGCATCCGGACAGCATCCGCATCCTGAACATCGGGCAAACCATGAGTTTTACCGGGTTGAAGTTTTCGCCCGCAGGGAAGGCCTCCTTATCCTGGAAAGTAAACGATAAAGAAGTGGCCACGGGCGAAACATACGAATTTACGCCCACACAGGGCGGCGATTATATCATTAGTGTAAACGCCAGCTGGGAAGGCAAAACAGCCACCCGCAACCGCCGTGTGTTCGTCATCCCCGACACGTACGAACGTAAACCTGCCGGTCCGGTAGTAATGGCCTATTTGAACGATACGGCCGGTCATAAGTACGTGAACTGGGACGTTACCACGCACCTGGCGTACAAAGTGGCTACTATCACTGCCGCCGGCGCAATGGATATTTCAAAAGGAGAACTGAACCGGAAAGCAGAAGAAATCGTTGGTCGTGCACATCTGAAAGGCATTCCCGTATTGCTCGGCATCAGTGGTGCTTTGTCGGCCGACGGCTGGAGTGTGAGTTCCAGCAATAACTTCGGCGCCGTACTCACGGATGCGGCTAAACGGGCGGCGCTTGTACAATCCATCAAAGCCTACGTCACCGCTAAAAGAATGGATGGCGTGGATATTATGATGACCGACATCAATACCACCGCGGCCATCATCAACGCCAACTGCGCGGCCACGGCACTGTTGCTGAACGAGCTGCGCGCGGCGCTGGGCGACAATGCGATACTGACCGTTACTGTTACGACCAACCTGTACCACGACCGGTATGGCAGCCTGGCCGCAGCCAACTGGCTGAATGTACACGCCTTTGAAGACGGCCTCCATGTAGGGCCCGGAAAAGCATTAGGACAACCGTCCGGATATGATTATTTTGTTACAGGCGCTAACCTGTGGAAAGCGAAGTTCCCCGCCAACAAGCTGGTAATCGGTATTCCGGCTTTCGGGCTCCGTTACAACCAGCTGGATGCAGCCGGGAACAACCTCAGCTGGACATCCTACGGGTACATGCCGTACAGCGCAATCCTGGCGGCGGTGCCCACGGCGTTTGATAAAGAATTTGCGGCGATTTCGCAGGGCGTATACTTTAACGGGGTACCGCTCGTTACACAAAAAGCGGCTTTCCTCAAGCAGAACGGCTTTCTGGGCGCCTACATATGGGCCGGCGATTATGACGTAAAAGGCAACAATTCTCTTACCGCAGCGGTATTTAACTCTTTAAAATAAGCAATGAAATTTCCTTTTATATTGATGGTGACGGGAGCGCTGTGTGTACAGGCAGCGAAAGCCCAGTTCAAAGTGGTGGGCTACATCAGGAATACGGGCAGCATGGTCCGCGATATGCAGGCGATAGACCTGGGCAAGGTAACCCACCTGAACGTAGCGTTCATCAACCCGGACACCCTTGGCAATTTCCGCGACATAGCTTCGCTGGATACGGTCGTGCGCATCGCGCACGCACGGAACATCAAAGTACTGTTATCCTGCGGCGGCGGCAGCCGCCAGGCATATTATCATAAATTGTTGTCGGCGCCTTATCGTCCGCAGCTGGTGGCTAATTTCATCGCATTTGCCGATAAGTATAAGTTAGACGGGATCGATATTGACCTGGAAGGCGATGATATAGACGAATACTATGAAAGCTTTATCACTGAACTAAGACTTGCACTTACGCAGCGTAATATGCTGCTGACAGCGGCGGTGGCGTATTATACGCGTAAACGTATCACCGATAAAGCCCTGAACAGTTTCGATTTCATCAATATGATGGCTTACGATAAAACCGGCCCCTGGCGACTGACCGACCCTACGCAGCATTCTCCCTTGTCGTATGCGCAGGATCACCTCTCGTACTGGCGTAAGGAGCGCGGCCTGTCGAAAGACAAACTCGTGATCGGCGTACCGTTCTATGGTTATGGTTTTGGCCCTTTGCCGGACACGAACCGGTTATTCCGCTCCATGGTGTACAAAGACATCATCGCTCAATTCCCGGGTGCCGAGCAACGCGATGAGGTGTCATTACCGGGCAACGGCGGAACGGTGTTTTATAACGGCAAACCTACCATCCGTAAAAAGACGGAACTGGCCGTAAAAAACGGTGGCGGTATCATGATATGGCATTTAATGGCGGATACCGGCGACGACAACTCGCTACTGAAAGTAATTCATGAAACAGCATATGCAAAAAGAAGAAATAGCCGACTGTTGTTGCTGGCGGTGTTGCTCCTTGCATTTCTGCCGGGGCGCGCACAACATGACTTCCGCATCAAAGGTTTTCATCTCGATCTGCGTATACAGGTGATGCCGATGCCGGCCCTGCGCAACTTCGCACTGGAGCTGAGCAAAAATGGCATCAATACGCTCGTGATGGAGTGGGAAGCCAGTTATCCATACGAAAAACATGCGGTTATATCCAACCGGTATGCGTACCAGCGCGGGGAGATTACCAGTTTTGTCCGGTATTGCGATAGCCTCGGCATCGATGTAATTCCCCTGCAACAGAGCTTCGGGCATGTAGAGTATATCCTGCGGCACCCGCGGTACAAGGAGTTGCGCGAGGACAAAGAAGACTTTTCGCAGGTGAATCCTATCCGCGAAGCGCAGTGTAAGGCCTTGTTTACCGATTTGTTTAAAGACATGATCAGCACCCATCGCTCTAAATACTTTCACATTGGCGGCGATGAAACCTACCTGCTCGGTCATGGCGAAGAATCAAAAAGAAAGTGGCCGCCGTGGGCAAAGGCCGGCTGTATGGCGATTATATCAAAATGCTGTGCGAAACCGTGGTGTGTTTAGGTAAGATACCGGTAGTATGGGCGGATATCGCGCTCAAATACCCGGACGCGCTGGAAGGTTTGCCCAAAGAAACCGTGTTCGTGGACTGGAACTATGGCTGGTCGCTCGACCGCTTCGGCGACCATCAAAAACTGATGGAAAGCGGCTTCGAAATATGGGGCGCTCCGGCCTTGCGAAGCGCGCAGGATAATTATTTCCTCACCGACTGGCAGAAGCACTTTAACAACCTGCACAGCTTTGTTCCCGATGCGCGCAGGCTGGGTTATACGGGGATGATCATGACCTCATGGTCTACCAGCGGCATCTACTCCCGCGTGAAAGATTCTCATAGTGAAACGGAAGACCTGTATGCGATACGACGCGTGTACCCGCTCAGCGGTTTCGACATGTTGGTATCCGCTTACTTTGCGAGCCTGCGTCAGCAGGAGGGAATAGTGATCGCCGATTTTGTGCGGCAATATGCCAACAGGCAATATGGCTTTACACCACAACAAGCTACCGTTTTCTGGAATGCGCTGAAACGCGCCCCGCTCGAAGTTGTTCAGGGACAAGTGCAAGGCAGCAGCATTAACGCGCTGATTGACAGTGCCCAACTTTCCAATACTGAATTAAAACAATTAAAGCCTTTGCGTAATGCAGCAGCTTATGCGCATTACCAGTTAATGAGCGATATCCGTATGTTTTACCTCCGTTGCATGCAGGTGGAAATACAGCTGAACGACAGCAACTATACGCGCGACAAAGCCCCGGCATTATTGGCTGCGTTGCGTACACTGCAGCCCGAAGTATTGAATAAACGCTTTGCCGCATTGAACAGGGGTTGGCTCTATCCGGCGGAAATAGCGGAGGAAAACCGGGTGCGTAACATGCGCTATTATCAACTTAAAAATAAGATTGGCCATGAACGCGCTCAGTAAACGCAGTGCTACCATCTCGATCATCATCGTGGCGGGATTGTTCTTCATCTTCGGGTTCGTTACCTGGGTGAATGCCATCCTGATCCCGTATTTCAAGATTGCCTGCGAGTTGAACAATTTCCAATCGTACCTGGTCGCTTTTGCCTTTTACATTGCCTACCTGGTGATGTCATTGCCGGCAGCCCGACTGCTGAAGCGCATCGGCTTCAGAAAGGGCATGATGACGGGGTTCTGGATCATGTCGCTCGGCGCATTCATATTTATTCCGGCAGGCATGAACCGCCTGTATCCCTTGTTCCTGGCCGGCTTATTCACGATCGGGATGGGACTGGCCATTTTGCAGACGGCCGCGAATCCGTATATCACCATTTTGGGCGATAAAGAGCGGGCGGCGCAGCGCTTCAGTATTATGGGCATCTGTAATAAAGCAGCAGGCATTATTGCGCCCTTGTTGTTTGCAGCGGCCATTACACGTCCGACAGATAAAAGTTTATTTGCGCAGTTAGCCGGCATGCCCGACCAGGAACGGCTCACAGCGCTCGATGAGCTGGCGCACCGCGTGGTAACACCATACGCAATCGTAGCCGTGCTGTTATTCCTGCTGGGCGTGCTGGTGGCCAATTCACCCTTACCCGAAATTGATACGGACAACGAGGCGACGGACGGTACTAAACAAAGTGTGCTGGATTTTCCCCACCTGGTGCTGGGCGCATTTGCGATATTCTTTCACGTAGGTTCGCAGGTGATTGCGGTAGACAGCATTGTAAACTATGCTTCGGGGTTGGGCATGCCATTCCTGGAGGCAAAAGTCTTTCCCTCTTATACATTGACGGCTACGATCGTGGGCTACCTGCTGGGCATCACCTTCATTCCCAAATGGCTTTCGCAGCTGCATGCGTTGCGCATCTGTACCGTGTTGGGCGCTATGCTCAGCGCGTTAATATTGGCGGTGAGGGGAGATGTTGGATTTCTTGGGCATCGTACCGACATATCCGTTTGGTGCATTGTGCTGCTCGGGTTCGCCAACTCTATGATCTGGGCCGGTGTATGGCCGCTGGCGCTCGACGGCCTCGGGCGGTTCCTGAAAACCGGGGCATCGCTTTTAGTAATGGGACTTTGCGGTAATGCGATCATGCCGCTTCTATATGGCTATTGGGCCGATCATTACGGTTTGCGGGAAGCTTATTGGGTTTTACTGCCATGTTATGCTTACCTGATTTTTTATGCTTTTTACGCGTACCGGCTTCGCAGCTGGCGCCGCACAAATTCCGCAATATGAAATACCTGAAAATATTCAACGGCTCCATCCTCACGCCACACCGCACCATTAACGAGGGTTGCCTGGTGGTGACCAACGGTAAAATAGCAGAGGTGAGCGACCGGAACATCGAAATACCCGGCGCCCGGGAAATTGACGCCCGCGGACAATACATCGCACCGGGTTTTATCGATATGCACGTACATGGCGGCGGTGGCCACGACTTCATGGACAATACACCGGAAGCCTTTCTCGCGATCGCGAAAACCCACGCCGCATACGGTACTACAGCACTTATGCCCACCACGCTGAGCTGCGAACGGCAGGATTTGCTGGATACGCTGGACACCTACGAAATCGCCGACGCGCTGAATACCGAAGGCGCACAGTTTGTGGGCTTACACATTGAAGGCCCGTATTTTTCCATAAATCAGCGCGGCGCACAGGATCCCCGGTATATCCGTAATCCCGACCCGGAAGAATACTACGAGATATTATCCCGTTCCAAACATATAAAACGCTGGAGCGCCGCTCCCGAACTGGAAGGCGCGCTGGATTTCGGTGCGGCATTGACCAAACGCCAGATACTACCTGCCCTGGCGCATACGGATGCGATTTATGAGGAAGTGGTGATGGCCTACGAAAAGGGCTACACGCACGCCACGCATTTTTACTCGTGTATGTCCGGTGTGTCGCGGCGCGATGCGTTCCGTTATGCAGGGGTAATTGAAAGTGCCTACCTCATTGATGCCATGACCGTGGAGATCATCGCGGATGGCATTCACCTGCCGGCGCCTTTGCTGAAACTCGTTTACAAGATAAAGGGCGCCGACCGCACCGCATTGATCACCGACGCCATGCGGGCAGCAGCCATGCCGGAAGGCCCGTCTATTTTAGGTGGATTAAAGAACGGCACCCCGGTAATCGTGGAAGACGGTGTGGCGAAGATGCCTGACCGCACCGCCTTTGCAGGAAGCGTTGCCACGGCAGACCGCCTCGTACGCAATATGATCCGGCTGGCAGATATTCCCTTGCGCGACGCCGTGCGCATGATGAGCGAAACACCCGCATCCATCCTTCGTTTGCAGGACCATAAAGGTTCGCTGGTAAAAGGCAAAGATGCGGATATCGTGATCTTTAACGACAACATAGAAGTTGACGGCACCATTGTGAACGGCAATATTGTTTACCTGTCGGACGAAAGCCTGGCGGCTGTTTAACACAAAAACTATTCAATGACATACACGTTTAATGCTGAGACCTTACAGGTAATGATCTATGCCAACCGGCGTGAAATGGGCGCTGCCGCGGCTACAGCGGCAGCTACCCGCCTCCGGGAATTGTTATCACGGAAAGAAGAAGTAAATATGATTTTTGCCGCGGCGCCATCACAGAACGAGTTCCTGGCGGCGCTTCAACAGGCGCCTGATATAGACTGGACAAGAGTGAATGCTTTCCATATGGATGAGTATATTGGTCTGGCCGCCGATGCGCCGCAGGCTTTCGGCAATTTTTTGAAAACGCGTTTGTTCGATGCATTGCCTTTCCGGAAGGTACATTATATCCATGGCAGCACGCGGGAGGCGTACACCCGCTTACTGGTCGAATACCCGACGGATATTGTATGCATGGGTATCGGCGAAAACGGGCACATCGCCTTCAATGATCCGCCGGTAGCGGACTTCAACGATCCTGCCTTAATTAAAGCGGTAGAACTGGACGCTGTTTGTCGGCAGCAACAGGTCAACGACGGCTGTTTCGCGCAGTTATCAGATGTACCCACGCATGCGCTGACATTAACGATTCCGGCACTGATGAAGGCGGACTACCTGTTTTGCATGGTACCGGGCCCAACGAAAGCAGAAGCGGTACGTAATACCATCCATGCACCGGTGGTGGAGCAATATCCATCTACCATCTTAAGAAAACACCCGGCTGCCATTTTATACCTGGATGCGCAAAGCGCCAGCCTGCTTCAACCCGAAAACGCCTGACATGGAAGTTCCGTTTGTACCTTTCGGGGATAAGCCCACACCAGTGGCGGCGGGCACGCAGCTGGACTTACTACCGGCGGTCCCCATCGCCTGTAATCCATGGCCGCAGTATGCACACAAGGTGCAAGCCGCATTTACACTGGCGCATAGCGGTGATGCCTTGCTGCTCAAGTATTATATAAGCGAGAGCCATGTTACCGCGGCCGCGGCACAGAACGGGGATATTCATAAAGACAGTTGCGTGGAGCTGTTCATTGCCTTTGGCGAGGACGGTAACTACTACAACCGGAGTTTAATTGCCTGGGCTGGTTTAAAGCCGGCTACGGCCGTAACCGGGAAGCGCGGTCGCCCTTACCGGGCGCGGTAGCGGAGCTGGTTACCAGCAGCACGACGATCAGCACCGGCAGCCGGGAAGGAGAGAAGCTGTTCCAGTGGACATTAACACTGGTGATCCCGGTGAACGTGTTTTGCTATCACACCATTGAAGACCTCGGCGGCCACCATGCCCGGGCTAATTTTTACAAATGCGGCGATGACCTTCCCGCGCCGCACTTCCTTACCTGGAGCCCTGTGCGGGCGGCGATACCGGACTTTCACCGGGAAGCGGATTTTGGGAAGATCAATTTTCTTTAAACCACATATTGTATGAAAATAATGTTCCTTACACTGCTGGCAGCGGCACTGGGTTTAACTTCTCCAAAGGAACCGTGACCAGGTTCTCCGGTTATCTTTAGCAATCATCATCCACGAATTCAAATATGAACCGCTATCTCGCTCTTGATGTATTGCGCGGCCTGACGGTAGCGCTCATGATCGTTGTAAATACGCCGGGTGACTGGAACGCCATTTACGCGCCTTTCAGGCACTCGGACTGGCACGGCTGCACGCCAACAGATCTTGTATTTCCCACATTCCTGTTCGTGGTGGGCAATGCACTCAGCTTCGGCATGGGTAAACTCCGGCAATTATCGCATACCGCATTTTTGATAAAAGTAGGTAAACGCAGTTTGCTCATATTTCTCATCGGCCTGTTATTAAATGCGTTTCCTTTTATCAGTTATGTTGATGGGCAGTATGTATGGAAAGATCTGTTGGCTACCCGCCTCTGGGGCGTATTGCAGCGCATTGCCGTTTGTTATGGCGTGGCGGCGCTCCTCCTCCGTTATGTTTCTCCAAAAGGGGTGATAGCTGTAACAGCCCTGCTGCTCTTCGGCTATTGGTGGCTACTCTGGCAATTCGGTGACTACACGCTCGAGGGGAATGTTATCGGCCGGATTGACCGGCTGTACCTTCCCGAAGCGAATATTTACAGGCATTATCATTTCCCGTTTGATCCTTTGGGTTTGCTCAGCACGCTGCCCGCTATCGTTAACGTGATTGCCGGGTATTGGTCGGGCCGGTACCTGCAGCAAAAGGGCGCCTTATTACTCATGGGAGGCTGTGGCTTGCTGCTGGTGGTGACCGGCGCCGCCTGGGGAACGATTTTCCCGATCAATAAAGCATTGTGGACGAGTAGTTACGTGGTATACTGCACCGGCTACGACCTGCTGCTGCTCGCCTTACTGGCCTGGATTACAGGGCCCCGCGGCCTTAAAAGGTGGACCTATTTCTTTGAAGCATTCGGGAAAAATCCGCTGTTTATCTACATCGTAGCCTGGGTGGTCGTTGTGTTGCTTGGCCTTTTCCGTTGGAAAGGGCCGTTGTACAAGTATGTATTTACCAGCTGGTTGCCGCCGGAAATGGCTTCGCTGGCATTTGCGGTGCTGTATATGTTAGTGATGTGGGTGATCGTGTGGCGGATGGATAAAAAAGGACTTTACGTGAAGGTGTAAGCTACAAACCCTCCACCAACGTTTCATACAACTTCACCTTCAGCTCTTCTAACGACACATCCTGCCTTAACACACCATCTTCCGCGTACGAAATCGTTCCGCGCTCCTCAGAGACACAGATCGCCAGGTTGTCGCTATGTTCGGTGATGCCCACCGCAGAACGGTGACGCATGCCGATACGGGTAGGCAGGTTGGGGTTTTCAGACAGGGGAAGGATCACTTTGGCGGCCAGTATCTTGTTGCCCACGATGATCAGGGCGCCATCGTGTAACGGCGCATTTTTCTCGAAGATGCTTTCTATCAGTTTAGCGCTTACGTTACCGTCGATCGGAATGCTGGACGCGGTATCGAACTTAACACGATAGGTAGTGGCCAGCACGATCAGCGCACCGGTCTGGCTCGCTGCCATGTGGCCAACGGCTGTGATAATTTCATTGATGATATGTTCCTCCTCCTTGTAACTCTTGAACTTGTCTGGCAGGAAAAGTTTGGTCAGGAAGCTGTCTTTACTCAGCGGCGTTTTTTTACCCAATACCAGTAAAAACTTCCGGATTTCGGGCTGAAATATGATGATGATCGCGATCAGTCCCACGTTGATAAAGTTCTGCAACACCGTGGTAAGGATCGGCATTTTGAGCGCGCGAACCAGAAAATACGCAGCGTATATGCAAAGCAGTCCCAGGAAAATATTAAAAGCGAGGCTTCCTTTCAGCAGCCGGTAGAGTTGTACGATCAGGAAAATAACAATCAGCAGATCCAGTATATGCAGCCATCTAAAATTATATCCCCAGAAATTAATCACGTCCATATTGTAAATGTAACAGATTTTAGTCACGCGAGCGATGTGCGCCCGCATATTGCATGATCCTGATAACTTCGGCGGCAGGCTTAACGTCGTGTGCGCGCAATATCGCCGCGCCCTGCTGCAGGGCCAGGGTATGCAGTACGGTAGTGCCATTCAGCGCCTCTTCCGCGGTCGTGTTCAGCAGTTTATAAATCATTCCTTTGCGGCTCACGCCCGCAAGGATGGGGGCGCCCAGCATTTCCGGGGCATGCAGGCCGTTCAGTAGCTGGTAATTGTGTTCCATGTTTTTGGCAAAGCCGAAACCGGGGTCGATGATCATATCTTTTATGCCGGCCTGCCGCAGCGTTTCCATTTTCCGGATAAAGTAATCCAGCACTTCCTGCACTACATCGTGATAACGGGCTTCCTTTTGCATCGTTTCGGGATGGCCTTTCATATGCATGGCCACGTACGGTACGTTCAGCCGTGCCACGGTGGGGATCATCTGTTTGTCGAGCTCCCCGGCGCTAATATCGTTTACGATAGATGCGCCCGCCAGTACGGCCTTTTCGGCCACGGAAGCGAAATAGGTGTCCACCGAAATAATGGCTTCGGGATGGTGATGAATGATGGCGTGGATCGCCGGTATAACCCGGCTGGCCTCTTCCTCCTCGCTCACCTGCACGGCGCCGGGACGGGTGCTTTGTCCGCCCAGGTCCAGTATAGCAGCACCTTCCGCCAGCAGTTTACCCGCACGCTCATTTACCTCATGCAAACCATGGCTGCGGCTGCCCGCAAAGAAAGAATCTTCATTTATATTCATAATGCCCATGACCACAGGCGTGGACAAGTCGAGCAATTTGCCCCGGCAATTGATGGCGTGTTTCATGTACGGATCGAGTTAAACGCTTATCACAATTATACTGAATACTGTGTGATTTGTCCCTGAATGATGTATTTTTGAAAATCATGCAGGCGTAATATTGCCGCAAATGTAATTGATTAGCAATTATTTCAAACTAAAAAGCATTGACAAAAACGACCCGGGATACAGCAGCGCAATATGCGCAGGTAGTCAACACCTGCAAAGATACATTCGTAAAAAGGCCCGCGACTACGGTACTTCCTGGCGTGTATTACGCCCGATTTCCATCGTGGACCAGATCTTTATCAAAGCGCAGCGCATCCGCACCATCCGGGAGCTGGGCGGAAAACAGAAAGTAGACGATCATATCGATGGCGAATTTGCGGCCATCGTCAATTATGGTATTATCGCACTGCTCCAGATGGAGCTGCCCAATGATCCATATACAGATATTCCTGCCGATGAAGTAGCCCGGTTGTACAAAGCTAAAGCCGATTTCATCCGCGGGGTAATGGAAGCCAAGAATCACGATTACGGCGAAGCATGGCGCGATATGAGCCAGGAATCGTTTGTAGACCTGATTCTGACCAAACTGCTGCGCATTAAACAAATATTGCGCAACGATGGTAAAACCATCATATCCGAAGGCATCGACGCCAACTTCGTAGACATTGTAAACTACGCCATCTTCGCCCTCATCAAAGCGGGAGAGGCCGGCGGCAAACTATAACTATCCAACCATGAAGCTTATCCTAAACCTGTTCAGAATTATCGTTGGGGTGCTGTTTATTTTTTCGGGACTCATCAAGGCCAACGATCCACTGGGACTCAGTTACAAAATGGACGAATTCTTTGAAGTACTGCACCTGTACTGGCTGGTGCCTTACTCGCTCGTCTTCTCAATTTTGATGAATGCCTTCGAAATCATCGCCGGTGTGGCGGTACTCGTCGGTTACCGCATGCGCATCTTCTCCACTTTGTTATTGGTATTGATTATCTTCTTCACCTTCCTGACCGGCTTTGCGCTGTTCAGCGGGCTGATTAAAGAATGCGGCTGCTTTGGCGACTGTATCAAACTGGAAGCGAAAGAAAGTTTCTGGAAAGATGTGATCCTCACGGTGATGATCGTTGTCATTTTCATTTACAACAAACAGATCAAACCGTTATTCAGTGCAAAGATATCTGTGATCATCCTGGCCCTGGCAACCGTTTTCTCGTTCGGCATCCAGTGGTACACGCTGAAACACCTGCCGATCGTTGACTGCCTGCCGTTTAAAGTGGGCAACAACATCCCGGACAATATGAAAATTCCCGCCGGCGCCAAACCGGACGTGTATAAAACCGTACTGATTTACAAGAAAGACGGTAAAGAACAATCGTTTACCGAGGATAATTACCCCTGGCAGGACAGCACCTGGGAGTATGTAGATCGTAAAGACGAACTGGTACAGAAGGGGAATGCGATTCCTCCGATCAAGGACTTCGCCCTGAAAGATTTCGATGGCGGCGACTTTACACAGGCAATTTTATCTGAAGGCACCACGGTGTACCTGTTCCTCGTGAAGAATGTGGAAGATGCGGGTTCGGGCTGGGAAAATAAAATCAAATCCCTGGAGAAACTCGCGGCGGCAAAAGGCTTTTACATCTATGGTGTTACTTCGTCCAGCAAAGAAGCGGTGGAGAAATTTAAACAGGAAAGAGGCATTACCTTCCCCTTTATGCAGATGGATGGCACCACGATCAAAACGGCCGGTCGCGCCAATCCTACGCTGATGGAGCTGAACAAAGGCACGATCACCGGGAAATGGCACTATAACGATATTCCAACTTTCAGCGCGAACTAATCACACATGGTACGCTTTATTCTCAGGAAACTTTTTTACGGACTGCTGGTGCTGCTGGGCGTTGTAATGGTCGTCTTCTTCCTTTTCAACGTATTGCCCGGTGACCCAGCCCGTTTAACCCTGGGACAGCGTGCGGACGTGGCCTCGCTGGAAAATGTGCGCCGGGAGCTGCACCTCGACAAGCCGCTCCCGGTGCAATTCCTGTTGTACCTGAACGATCTTTCCCCGCTGGCCGTGCACGAAAGGGCAGAAGCAGAAAGCGCCCTCAATTATGTAACGCTCTTTAAGATGGGCGGCGACCGGATTTTTGTGCTGAAAACGCCCTACCTGCGGCGCTCTTACCAGGGTAAAAAGATGTGTGGGAGATATTGACCGAAGCGCTGCCCGGCACACTCACCTTAGCGCTGGCCGCTATCCTGTTCGCCACACTGGCTGGTATCTTCCTCGGTATTGTATCAGCCGTAAAACAAAACACCTGGATGGATACCAGCGCGGTATTTGCCAGTGTGATCGGTATTTCGGCCCCTTCCTTTTTTACAGGCATTGTACTGGCCTACGTGTTCGGCTTTGTGCTCACCGATTATACGGGGCTGCACATGACCGGCAGCCTGTACGACATTGATCCCTTCGCCGGCCGCATACTCAACCTCCGCAACCTGGTGTTGCCTGCCATCACGCTGGGCATCCGCCCGCTGGCCATTATCGTACAGCTCACGCGCAGCGCTATGCTGGACGTATTAAGCCAGGACTACATCCGTACCGCCAAAGCCAAAGGCCTGCGGGGCAACGTGATCCTGTACAAACACGCCCTGCGCAACGCCCTTAACCCCGTCATCACCGCTATTACCGGCTGGTTCGCGGAACTGCTGGCGGGTGCGTTTTTCGTGGAGTACATCTTTGGGTGGAAAGGCATTGGCAGTAACCGTAGACGCGCTGGAGAAATTTGACTTCCCGGTAGTAATGGGCGCCGTCCTGTTTACGGCGGGAATCTTCGTGGTTATCAACCTTCTGGCAGATATATTGTATAGTATTGTAGATCCACGCATCAAAATGGCATAATACCTTACATATGGAACAGCACATTGTAAAACTGCAGTCCGTTACCCCGGTGACACACGACGTTAAACGCTTCCGGGTCGAAAAGCCGGAAGGATATGCCTTTTCGCCCGGACAGGCGACCGAAGTAGCCATCAACAAACCAGGCTGGGAGAACGAGCGGCGACCATTCACGTTTACTTCGCTTAATACCGATCCTTACCTCGAATTTACGATCAAGGGCTACCATGACCATGATGGCGTAACGCATCAACTGCACCAGTTGTCGGAAGGCGACGAGCTGATTATTCATGATGTATGGGGCGCGATAGCATATAAAGGCCGCGGCTATTTTATTGCCGGTGGAGCAGGCATTACGCCGTTCCTAGCAATATTAAGACAATTGCGAAAGGATGATAAACTACTGGGGAACACCTTGTTCTTCGCCAATAAAACTGCTGCAGACGTCATCTGTGAAGATGAACTGCGCGACATGCTGGGCGCGGAGGCGCATTTCATCCTCAGTAAAGAAGAGAAAACCGGCTATGGCCATGCACGGATCGATCAAACCTTTTTAAAACAGCATGTGGCGGACTTTGACCAGTACTTTTATGTATGCGGTCCCGACCCGATGATTGCTGAAATCAATAAACACCTCGAAGAACTGGGCGCAAAAACCGAAGTGCTCGTGTTCGAAAAATAGCTGCGGCTACCTGACTATGAAAACCTACCTTACTGGCGGCAATCTCCGGGGCAACACCCGCGCCATTGATGCCCCGTATAAATTCGGCAACTTTATTGATGATGGCTTATTAAAAAAAAAAGCGCCGCCCCGTAGAGCGACGCGATTTTTCTCATATACAGCGTCTATTATTCCTTGATGAATTTCCGCTGCTCGCGGCGTCCCCGCCTTCGATCTGCAGGATGAACAAGCCTTTATGAAGGCCTGATACATCGGCTTCGTACAGCACTGGCTTCACGCCATTGATCGTGCGGTGCGTTCTGCCGCTGATATCCGTAATAGAAATGCAGTAGGCGCCTGCCGGGAGGGCGCGCAAGTCTACATACAACTTGTTTTTAACCGGGTTAGGGTACAGGTTGATGGGTTTAATCGCTTTCGGTGTTACTGGTTTATATGCCAGGTCGCTGCCGCGGAGCAAACTACCGCCCGTACCGCCCTGTACCATCCAGATCCAGCGGTTGGTGGCGCTGTCGGTCCCAACGAGGCTGAAGCAGCTATCAACCGTGACGTAGTTATGCCCGGCGCCGGCCTGGAACGTGAGCCGTTTGTCGCCGCTGAGTGCATCGTACAGGAATTGGGAGGCGATGGGCGGATTCGTACCGCTCGAATCCGAAGCCCCATGCCATACCCAGTGCCGGCCGTTTGCGCTGGCCGCTGTAAGGGGCGCGTAGTCTGTAAACCAGCTGCCCGCTACACTGATCGTAGTGGAGAATATACTCCTGTAAGGACTATTATGCGTCTGGTCATTGATGATGTAGCCCCACATACGTCCCACACCACCGCTGATGCCGGCAATGTGAAACTTGCTGTGATCGCTGGTATCAAGACCAACCGTATTGGCGAAATAGTGATCCAGGTCTGCCGCATACCCCGGCAGCCAGTAGCCGCTGTTATAAGGAAGCGCGAATATCTCCCATGATATGGTCGTATCGGGCGAATTCGTACTGCCGTTCCAGTTAAGCCCCAGGTCTCTCAGCATCTTTTGCGGTGATTCCAGTTGATAATTGGTGCTATCATACGCCGCATCCCCTGGAATACGATGAGCACATGTCGTTCGCCACATACATCCGACCGGAAATAGCCATGGTCGCGGCCATTAAAGCGCCAGTTAACCTGGGTGCCAGGCACATAACCCACAGGACCGCCGCCATAGTCACAGCCCGGAGGGGGTGTTACAACGGTGTCTTTGCGTACCATCCATAACCAGCGGTTGGTCATAGTATCCCTGCCGGCGAGCGACATGCAGCTGTCCCACGTAAGAGAATCGTGCCCGGTGCCGGCCTGGAAGGTCAGGTGTTTATAGCCACGCAGGTTATCGTACAACCCCTGTGAAGCCGCGGGCGGTGTCCAGGGCCATACATCGGCTGCACCGTGCCATATCCAGTGGCGTTTACCTTCGCTGGCGGCGTAAATATCGGGGCGACCCACCCACGTAGTCGATTGATTGATCGTTGTTGAAATAATATGGCTATACGGGCTGTACTGGTTCCAGTTATTGGTGATAAAGTCCCATTGCCGGCCCACACCGCCGCTGAAACCCACTGTGTGAAACCGCCAGTGTTCGGAGGTGTCTATGGGTGCAATATTGGCAAAAAAATAGTTGATATCGGTGTGTACGTTCGCGAAGTTCCAGCCCGGGTTGGGAATCGTAAACACTTCCCAGATGATGGTGTCGCCAGGGGCGCGTACCGTACGGCCGTCCCAGTTAATGCCGCCGTCTTCCAGCAGCTTCTGCGGCACTTCCACCGTGTAGTCGTAGCAGGCATATTGCCCGTCGCCGGTAAACGACAGCAGGATGTGCCTTTCACCATTGCCGGCCGCTTTAAAGTAGCCATGCTCGCGGCCGTTGAAGGTCCAGCACGTTTGAGTGCCGGGCACATAACCAGCAGGCTGGGCAAACGCGGTGACGGTAAACAACAATGTAAAAAGATAAAGAGTAAGGATCTTTTCATGCAGGGGATTTTAAAAGGGTTAAGATGGCGGAGGGGTTTCCGGGTGTAAAAGAAGCCTTTACAGATGGCGATTGCAATAACACGAATTGGGGAATGCACTGAGGTGGGAGGTCAGTGGTGGGGTGAGATGGTCTATAGCCAAAGGGAGACGGTTATCGTCTCCCTTTGGCCATCAGTTTACATTACAACCGGGAACGCCGATATCCTTAACCGCGCCCCGCCCATAGGCACCAACACCAGCGGGGTCACCGCTTCTTCCGTTTTCACAGGACTCTGCGGCAACACGCCCGTTAATCCGTATTTATCAATGCCCCACGATGGGATCTTTTTACCTTTTGCTTTCAAGGTGATCGGCGCATTCGTATTCGTAAACGGATTATCATCCGCAGGCCATGACTTACGCACTACTTCAAAAGATGCGGCGGGATCCGCAGCGTTTACGATCAAACCATAGTTCCAGTCGGAAGCAGGCAGGATCTCGAACGAAGGCCACTTCGCGGGATCCGCGCCATCTTGCCAACGGGAGTCGCCGATAGCGGTGGCTTTGCTGTCCTGCTGCACATAATTTTCTTTAATGAGCAACGAATAGGTGAGTGGCCCGTAATTCACGCTGATGCTGTTTTTGTTCCGCTCCCAGGTGCGTACGCTCAGCGTCATCGGGAAGCGAAGAGCGATCTTATCGTCGGTTTTCCAGGTTTGCTGTACGCGTATGTAACCTTTAGCTACCGGTGGAAGCGTAACCTTTTTACCGTTGACCGTCAGCTCAGGGGCCGCACACCATGCCGGTACACGGAAGTACAAGGGGAAAGCGACGGGTTTGACAGTGCTGAGTGTTATCGCAACATTTTCATCGAAAGGATACTTCGTGGTTTGTGACAACTTCACTGCTGCGCCATTGCCCACTTTGGCTTTTACTTCATTATCAAAATAGAGCTGTGCGGCAAGACCGTTATCCGGCGTGGCCATCCAGGCATATTCGGAGTAGTATACCCAGCCCGCTACGTGATTGTGCTGGCAGCAACGGCTGCTGAAAGGGTTCATCATCAAAAAGGACCGGTATTATCAATGCCGGGATGATGATTCTTACTATCACTGATGCTCATATTCGGCGCGGTGAGGTAACGGAGCGCGCGGTAGTCCGGCATAAAGGCGGCGGAGAACGTGTTAAACGCTACATCCTCTGCATTGTCCGCCCAGGACGGATCACCGGTAATAGCGAGCAGCATGTTGTCGGACGTCATCTGCTCTACCAGTCCGCAGGTTTCCACGGCCTGGCGGGGATCGTCGTATCCTTTGCGTGCATTTTCATCGGCGCCGAACATCCCACCGGGTACCTGGCCGTAGATGTAACGCATCAACTTAAAATTATTATAAGTAGCGTCGGTGTCGGCCGATTTACCGCTCTGCTGCGCGTATTGCGCCGGCTCCCTGAAACACTGGGCCACGTTAACGTTGTGCCAGTTGGGAAGGTTGTCCTTTTGACGCCAGTTCGCCGTATTCCTGTCTATTTTAGTGGCCAGGTCCAGCAGGAACTTATCGCCGGTGCGGTTGTACAGCCAGTAAATGCTATAGATATTATCCCCGCCGCGGCTGTTTTCCCAGTAATCTTCCAGTAACTTATCGTCCGGGATGCTCAGTTGCCATTTGAAGTATTTGCTCATCAGGTCCAGCACGCGTTTGTCGTTGCTGAATTCGTAGTACGACTGTAAACACCAGAGCATTGGCATATTGGTCCACAGATCCCGTTTGCCGGCGCCCTTTTCTACATCGGGACCAAAGTCGCCGTTCCCGCGCTGGTTCTTTAAGACCGCTTCGAGCCAGAACTTCGTTTCGGCGATCATCTTCGGATCTTTCAGCACATACCCGATGTTGCCGTAGCCTTTAAGCCAGTAGGGAAGCTCCTCCCAGCCATACTTGCCTTTGCCGTCCTTATGCAGCCAGGCATTATCCGTTTTAGACAGCCAGACGCTGATCTCACCAAGGTTGCCGGTGAGACCGTCGCGTTGCATTTCCAATGCCCGGTGCAGCCATCCGCGTGGGCTAACACTGGCCACTGGGAGTTTGGTAAAATATTCCGCCTGTAACGGCGCTTTATTAGTGACGTAAAAACGGTTCGCCGTGTTGTTGGCTGGACGGTCTACAACGCTTACCTGCTGTGCTTTTACAGATGATGCACAAAGGAGCAGCAGCACGTGGAGGTTCTTTAACATGCGCTAGTTAATTTTTTCTTTTGTAACAGGAAGATAGGCAGCCTGCTTAAAAGGCGACGGTTTTGGGATGAGCGGCGGTTTCCAATCCACCTAACCCCTTAAAAATCAATCTTCTTTAAAAAAGTTTAAAAAAGTTACTAATTTCTGTAACAAACGAATTTACCCGTCGTCTTCTTAGTACTATGTCATTAGAACTGTTTCTTTCCCAGGTAATGCCCGTAAAGCCAAAGCTGCTCCGCTTTGCTTACCGCCTGCTGGGCAATGAGGAAGACGCTAAGGACATCATCCAGGATGCGTTGATGAAAGTGTGGCACCATAAAGAAAGGATGAATGAACTGCAAAACCTCGAAGCCTGGTGCATGCGCATCACCCGCAACCTGGCCCTGGACCGCATGAAGTCAAAGAAGTTCCAACCGGCGGACGATCTGGACCATGTGCGTGAACTGCCGGCCGCCACGCGGAACCCGCATGCAAAGATGGAGCAAAGCGATACGATGAAAAAAGTTCATCAGGTCATACAGTCGCTGCCTGAAAAATACCGTACCCTCATCCAGCTAAGGGATATGGACGGTTATGCTTACCAGGAAATTGCCGATATCCGGAAATTGATATCAACGATGTGAAAGTGAATTTGCACCGGGCACGGAAGACGGTGCGTGAACAGTTACAAAACATGCATGTATATGGATTACAATAAAACAAGAGCCCTGCTGGCCAAATATTGGGCCTGCGAAACAACGGAAGAAGAAGAAGCGCAGCTGCGCCAGTTCTTTGCCACCCATACGGACGCACTTCCCGAAGATCTCCGCGAGGCAGCTCCCATGTTCCAGTATTTCCATGCCGCCGCCAATATGGAGCTGGACATGCCCGAACTGGATGAAAGCCTCTTTACAGAGCAGGTCATAGAAACTAAAACAGCGAAAATTATCCGCCCCTTCTGGCAGGATTGGATGAAAGTAGCTGCCGTAATTACCATGGCTTTCGGCTTAGGTTATTCCATTTCGCAGTTCGAAACCAAAAAAGAAACCGTAGCCCTGCGCACCGATACGTACGACGATCCGCAGAAAGCATTCGAGGAAACACAACGCGCCCTGAAACTCATCGCCAAAAACATGAACAAAGGCACGCGTCAGATGGAGAAACTCGCTTACTTCAACGAGGCTACTGAAAAAGTACGCGACAACTAAGGCCGTTCTAGAACCAATATAAATCAGACTTTAAAAATTAAACAGCAACAACATGAAAAAGATAGTAATGCTGCTCGCCTTTACCTTCGCCACAACAGCTTTGTGGGCGCAGAGCAGTATCGATAAATTTTACCAGAAATACGCCAACGACGAGAGCTTCACGGTGATCAACATCACGCCGAAAATGTTTACCATGTTTAGCAAGATAGACGCCAATGATCCCGATGCGAAAAAGGTGATGACCGTTGCCAAAAAGCTTACCGGCCTTAAAATCCTGGTGAACGAAGGAGGCAAAGACGCGAACCGTTTATTCCGGAAGCAAACTCCTTTTATCCAAGGATTTTGAAGAACTCATGACCATCAAGGATAAAGAAACAAACCTGAAATTCATGGTGAAAGAAAACTCAAAAGGCAATATAGCCGAACTGATCATGCTGGTAGGCGGTGACGAATTCGTAGCCCTGACCATCACCGGCGACATTAGCCTGAGCGAGATTTCCAACATCGCGAAAGACATGGACATCTCCGGGTTCGATAAACTCAGCCAGGTAGATAAAGCACCTAAAAAGAAATAATCCTTATCCAACAGCGCCGCGGTTCCTGCATTACCGCCATTCTACAGGGACTGCGGCGCTCTACCAAAATCCTCCTGTATGCTTAAAAACTAACTGCTTTCAGTATCGCCCTTTTTGCCGGCATGCTGCTCGTAACCCAAACTGCCAACGCACAATCCGCGCTGCTCCGCGACTTCCGTAAATCGTACTGGGGTAAAGGCGAAACCTTCACCATCGGCCTCGGCTTTGTGCCTTTACGTATGGCTGGCGTGTTCATCGGTAAAAACGCTTTCGAGGGTGAGGGTCGCCAGGTAAAACGCCTGCTGCGCAAAATCAAAAAGATCCGCATTCACACCATCGAAGGTGCATCTATTGCTACAGAAGATGTGGCGCAACTGAAAGCCGATCTCGTTAAGAAACGCTTTGAGCCCCTGATGGAAGTGCGGGACAAAGGCGCCCGCGTGGAAATTATGAGCCGCGGCAGCGAAAAGAAACTCGGCAAGGTAGTGATGCTTGTACAGGAGGAATCCGAAATGGTCATGGTAGCACTTAACACCCGCATCAGCATGGACGACCTCGCTAAAGCCGCGAAGTACTTCAAAGATCTCGATTAAGTACACTTTTTTCAATCATGATAATAAAGTATGCCCGGCGTTTCTGCGTCGGGCTTTTTTATTGGCATCAGCCGCAATTATCACTCATATCAACCTTTCCGGATCATTTAACATGGTATGTAAACCTATTCCAGGATTAGACCCTCCTTTAGGCATCCTAGGTTCATCCTAGGTTCATCCTAGGTTCAAGGTAGGTTCGGGCTAGGTTCGCAAACCTAGCTTTAACGAACGGTTAACGAACAATCAACGAAGGATAAACGTAGTATGCCTAAACCTTTCATATTCTATGGCTATTTCCACGAACGTATTATTAATGGCCCTTTCGGGCTCCATCGCCGATCAGTTTACAGTGAGAAACTATAATGGCAAGGCAGTCGTTTCCAAAAAGGTAGGCAAACGCGAAAAGCCCGCTACCGAAAAGCAGGAGGACAATGAAGACTTTTTTAAGCTGGCGAACCAGGTGATAAAGGAGCGCTATGCCAACCTCCAAACGCGTTTTGAAGCGCAGCTAAGGCTGAAGGTGCCGTCGGGACGGCCACTGTACCGGGCCATGCTGAAGGAATTCTACAAAAAGGAGGGAGCGGATTACAAATAGCATCAACCAGGAGGGATCGACCAGCGGGGCCTGGGAGAGGGGGCTTATTTAATAATTACTTCCCTGATGGCCGGTTCTTCCAGCATTTCGTTGACGAGTTTGAGAATTTTGTCTTTGGAATACATCAGCTCCTGTTTGAGGGGACCTACGGCGGTAGTGATAATGAGTTTGCCGTCGATAAGGGCGATGCTTTGTGTGTAGCGTGCGATGGTTTTCCCCATGAGCTGCTCCCAGTTTTCCTGTACTTTCACCTCCAGCAGTCTTGGTTTAAGACGGCTTTTGTTCAGATAATCCCGGAGGGCGTCGCCCATGCTAGTAACTCCATATCGCATGGAGCAAAAGTACGCTTTTTTACATGTGGATAAGCTGAATAATATCCCCATCGGCGCCAAATGCCGCGAGGAGTCGCTCGGCATGCGTGTCGGTAATAAACACCTGTCCGTATCCGTCGCTCTTTACCAGGTTAATGAGGCGCGACACCCTGTCCTGGTCCAGTTTCTCGAATACATCGTCGAGCAGCAGGAGGGGAGGAAACTGCTTGTACTGCCGGATCACCTCGTATTGCGCCAGCTTGAGGGCGAACAGGAAGCTTTTCCGTTGTCCTTGCGAAGCGCTGGATTTCATCGGGTGGCCGTTGAGTAAAAACTGCAGGTCATCCCGGTGTACACCGGCCGACGTGCGTTGCAGGGCCTTGTCTTTTAACTGGTTATGAATGAGTTGCCTGCGAAAGTCGCCATCCAGCAGGTGGCTCTGGTATTTAATATCCACCACTTCGTGGGTGCCGGCCAGGTAATCGTACAACGCCTGTACGCGGGGAATGAACGGCCCCAGGAAGGCCTGGCGGGCTTCGAACACGGGTACGCCATGTTCGGCCAGCTGATCGTCGAATATTTCGAGCAAGGCGTCCTGGTTCTGACCGGTTTCGGCAATGGCCTTGAGGAGGCCGTTTCGCTGCAGCAGTACTTTCTGGTAGGCGATAAGGTGCTCCAGGTAGCCGGGATGCAGTTGCGAGAGCAGGGCATCCAGCCACCGGCGGCGCTCTTCGCTGCCCCCGAGAATGATCTCGGCATCGTCCGGCGCGATCATGACGGCCGGAAACTGACCGATATGGCGGGAAAACTTATCGTAACTGTCGTCGTTCAGCGCCACGTCCTTTTTGCCGTCTTTGAGAGTGCACACTACTTTATCTGCCTTTCCCGGGCGCTCCAGCTGCCCTTCGAGCCGGAAGCCGTTGGTGTGGTACAGCACGTTCTGCGCTTCGGTGCTGGAAAAATAGCTCTTGGTAAAGCAGAGATAATATATGGCGTCCAGCAGGTTGGTTTTACCGGAGCCGTTACGCCCGGTAATGCCCACGATGCGCTTTTCGAACCCGAAAACGTTGCGGGTAGTTCTTAAACTGTACGAGTGATATTTTCCTGACCTGGAGCAAAATGAGCGGCGCTTAAATGAACAATATGCAAAAGTGCTTGAATTTGACGAATTTGCATAATTTGACAGGAATAGTAATTCATATTACATTTTTAGGATTTTCCTGTTATATTTGCGGACAAATTTAGAAACTAGTGCAAACTAAAAAGGTTAAGGACGTGAAGACGAAATTCACCAAGGAAACTTACTTATACTGGTACGAATTGATGCTGTTGCTGCGTCGTTTCGAGGAAAAATCCGGCCAGTTATACGGTATGCAGAAGATACGCGGTTTCTGCCACCTGTACATTGGCCAGGAAGCTATTGCTGCAGGCGCGATGACAGCGACCCGCCCGGAAGATAAATTTATCACCGCTTACCGCGACCACGCGCTGGCGATTGCTAAAGGTATTTCTGCGAAGGCATGTATGGCGGAACTGTATGGTAAGGCAACAGGTTGTTCGAAAGGTAAGGGTGGTAGTATGCACTTCTTCTCACTGGAGCACAACTTTTTGGCGGCCACGGTATCGTAGGCGCACAGATTGGTACAGGCGCAGGTCTGGCTTTTGCTGAGCAATACAAAGGTACCGACAACGTAGCCCTTTGCTTCTTTGGCGATGGTGCTGCCCGTCAGGGTATGCTGCATGAGACCTTTAACATGGCCATGCTGTGGAAACTCCCGGTGATCTTTATTTGTGAGAACAACCGTTACGCGATGGGTACTTCTGTAGAACGTACCTCTAACGTACTGGACATCTATAAACTGGCAGACGCGTATGAAATGCCGGCCGACTCTATCGACGGTATGAGCTGCGAAGCTGTACACGAAGGCATTGACCGTGCGGTGAAACGCGCCCGTGAAAACGGTGGTCCGACCCTCCCGGAGATCAAGACTTACCGTTACCGCGGTCACTCGATGAGCGACCCTGCCAAATACCGTTCTAAAGAAGAACTGGAAGAGTATCGCGATCAGGACCCGATTACCCAGGTGCTGAAAGTGATCCAGGCGAACAAATGGGCTACAGAAGAAGAAATTGAAGCGATCAATGAGCGCGTGAAAGCAGAGGTGGAAGAATCCGTAACATTTGCGGAAGAATCTCCATGGCCTTCCGACGACGAATTACTGAAAGACGTGTACGTACAGCAGGATTATCCTTTTATTGTTGATTAATACCATAAAAGCAAGGTTGACGGTGTTCGCATGGACGTTCGTCAACCTTCTTTTTATTTATAACAATCCTCACGGAAATATTTAACACATCTACAATGGTAGAGAACAAAACAGATATCCAGCCACAAGGTGCGGGTCAGGGTCCTAAGAAATCAAAGGAGTTTGATCTTGAAGCGTCTATGCATAACGCGGAAGATTTCTTTCAGAAAAACAAAAAAGTAATTACTTACGGCGTACTGGCCCTGGTAGTAGTAGTTGGCGGATTTTTCGCCTACAACCGTTTCGTAAAAGGCCCGAACGAATCTAAAGCCCGTGAAATGGCATTCCAGGCGCAGCGCTATTTCCGCGTGGATTCTTTCCGTCTGGCTTTGAACGGCGACGGTGCTGCTTATGGCCTGCTCGACGTAATCAAAAAATATGGCGGCACTAAAGCAGGCAACCTGGCCAAATACCAGGCTGGCGTGTCTTACGTGAAGCTCGGCGAATTCCAGAAAGGCATCGACCTGCTGAAAGAATTCAGCTCGAACGACCTCCTGGTACAGTCTATGGCGTACGGTATTACCGGTGATGCGTTCATGGAACTGGGCAAAGATGCCGAAGGTATCGAATACTACAAAAAAGCTGGTAACTACAACAACAACGAGCTCACCAGCCCGATTTACCTGATGCGCGCAGGCCTTGCACTGGAGAAATCCAATAAGAAAGACGAAGCGATCCAGATCTATAAAACGATCAAAGAAAAATACCCCATGTCTATCGAAGCCAGCAATGTAGATAAATACCTTGCTCGTTTAGGTGTGGTGACGGAGTAAGCGATTTAGGCAACGGTGCAAACCGTTGCAGGATTTAGTGATAAGAAATTTCTGGTATGTCTATACATAATCAAAGCGTACTGAATGATGCTGGCATTCTCCAACTGGAGAGTGCCAGTGTTGTTATGATCTATACGGAATGGAATGATTTCGTGACCAACGAGCTGGTGGCTGGCGCAACGCGCACCCTGGCCCGGTATAACATCAAAAAGACGGCTAAATACGTGGTGCCTGGCGCTTTTGAGCTGCCTTTTGCCTGCAAACAACTGTGGGAAAACACGCGTGGTACCGGCGAACAACCGAGCGCCATTATCGCCTTTGGATGTGTGATCCGTGGCGCTACCCCGCACTTCGACTACGTTTGTAAAGCCGTAACCGACGGTATTCTTCAGTTAAACCTGGAACTGCCCGTGCCGGTTATCTTTGGCGTATTAACCGTTGATAACGTAGAACAGGCGCAGGAAAGACTCGGCGGCGTACATGGCCACAAAGGCGACGAAGCGGCAGTTACCGCCCTCAAAATGATCGCCTACCAGCGCCAGTTAGCGAATAATCGCTAGTATTACTTATACACCAGGACAAAACCGACTCAAACCGCCCATGAACGTACAACTCTTCATACCATGTTTCGTGGACCAGCTTTTCCCGGAAACCGCCTTCAACATGGTGAAAGTACTGGAGAAACTGGGTTGTAACGTAAACTATAACCCCGAACAAACCTGCTGCGGACAACCCGCATTTAATGCCGGTTACCGCGATGAATGCAGGTCTGTAGCCACCAAATTTGTAAAAGATTTTCGTACATACGATTACATCGTGGCGCCCAGTGGCTCGTGCACAGGTTTTGTGCGCAACTACTACAGCAAGTTGTTCGACAACTCCGCTACCCACAATGATGTAAAACTGCTCAAAAAGAACCTGTTCGAATTCACGGAGTTCCTTACCGAAAAGCTGGGCGTAACGGATATAGGCGCCACACTTAATGGTGTAGGCACTTACCACGATGCCTGCGGCGCACTACGCGAATGCGGCATTAAGGCTGGTCCGCGTAAACTGCTGGAAAGCGTGAAGGGACTGGAGTTGCGGGAGATGACCGATTGTGAGACCTGCTGTGGTTTCGGCGGCACCTTCTCCGTTAAATTTGAACCGATATCGGTGGGCATGGGCGAACAGAAAGTACTGAACGCCATTGATGCCGGGGCAGATTACCTGATCAGCACCGACCTCAGTTGCCTGATGCACCTCGAAGGGTATATCAAAAAACATGGACATGCCATCAAGACCATGCACATTGCCGATGTGCTGGCCAGCGGGTGGTAATGCAAAAACTTTGTACAATGAATTACTGGCTTGTTAAATCAGAACCGTTTAAATACTCCTGGGACCAATTCGTGAAAGACGGCGTTACCTTCTGGGACGGCGTTCGCAATTACCAGGCGCGCAACAACCTGAAAGGCATGAAAAAAGGCGACCAGGTATTGTTTTACCACAGCAACGAAGGGCTGGCTATTGTAGGGATCGCAAAGGTAGCGAAGGAATATTACCAGGACCCGACCACCGAAGATGCCAACTGGGTGGTGGTAGACCTGAAGCCGGTCAAGCCATTCAAAACGCCGGTAACACTGGCGCAGATGAAGATCGAAAAACGCCTCGCCAACCTGTCGCTCATCCGCCAGGGAAGACTATCGGTATGTGCTGTAACGGAAGACGAATTCAACACCATCCTCGAAATGGGGGTATGCAATAATATTTCTTTAGTTGGATAGGGATGCCCGGTTGTGATACAGCCGGGCATTTTTTATGGAATTTATCCAGAACGGACATCCTCTGGCAAAACCGATTCGTTATGAACAAGAGATTTCTTTTTCCATAGCGATGTTATGAGCACCATCAACCTCACTTTTATGAAACCATCGCCGGCAGACCTACACCGGGCTTCTTTACGAACCTGGGCCGATCACTCCGTACGGGATGGAATAACGTACTGGATGTAGCGCTGGACATAATAGCCGCATGGCCTGCATGGCTGCTCGTGATGGCTGTTTTCTTTGCCGGACGGAGGATCTATAGAAGATTAAAAAAGATAAAACGGTGACAGCGTGATTGTCATTTTTTACGGTAAATTACGGTTATGAAACCCGTACTCGTAGTATTGACAGGCGCCGGCATCAGCGCGGAAAGCGGCCTCCGAACCTTCCGCGACAGTGATGGACTCTGGGAAGGACATGATGTGTATGAAGTGGCGTCGCCCGTTGGCTGGAACAAGAACCCGCAACTGGTGTTAGACTTTTATAACGTGCGCCGCCACGACGTTTGCAATGCACAACCCAACGCCGCACATGTCGGTTTAGCCGAACTGGAAGAACATTTCGACGTGCGCATTATCACGCAAAATATCGACGACCTGCACGAACGTGCAGGGTCTACCAATGTGCTGCACCTGCATGGCGAGATCTGTAAAATGCGCAGCGTACATGATGAAATAACAACCGTGCCGTACGTTAATGATATTCGTCTTGGCGACCTGGCGCCGGATGGCGGGCAATACCGGCCATTTATTGTGTGGTTCGGAGAAGCAGTGCCAATGATAGAAGTGGCCGCACAGGTAGCTGCGCAGGCTGATGTGTTCGCGGTGATCGGCACTTCATTGAATGTGTATCCCGCGGCAGGCTTAACAGATTTCGTTTCGGACGAAACGCCCAAGTTCGTGATTGATAAAAAGATCCCGCCGGTAAGTGGCCTGGTGAACGTACATAAAATAGAAAAACCGGCAACGGAAGGAGTGAGGGAGCTGATAACATTATTGACGAAGTAGACTTTGAATCGTCCTGAAAAAGTTGACGGTTAAAATATCATCCCAGTTGCTTTTTGCGGCTGGGATATTTTTTTGATGTACACTATCAGGCGTTCGATAGTTTAAAGATAGATGTGGTCTTTTGCTGTTGTATATAGCAATTGACTCATGCACCATTTTTACAGTATTGGAGCTGTTTACTCTTAGTTCATCAAGTAAAAACTCCTCCTTTATCGTTCTATTCATCCTTTCGGCGAGCGCATTCTCGTAAGGATCGCCGTTTTCGGTCATACTCATCTGTATATTATTGGCGAGGGCAATTCTAACGTACTCTTTACTACAATATTGTAATCCTCTGTCCGAATGATGCACCAGTGGATGCTTATAAATACGATTTCCAACCGCCATTTTTAACGCCGTGGCTATGGTGAGCGCCTCCATATTATCACTTATACTGTATCCAACGATCTTACGACTATAAGCATCTGTGATCATGTTCAGGTATAGATTTCCATCAAGTGTTTTCAAATAAGTAATATCTGTTACCCAAAGCTGCTCTGGCTTATTGATAGTCATTGATTTAGTAAGGTTTGGATACTTTCGCAGCCAATGCTTTGAGTTGGTCGTTTGAATATATCTCTTCCGAGGGCGGATCAATAAATGCTCTGCCTTCAAAAATTTAAACAGAACGTCTCGCCCAATTTTAATTGAATCCTTATGCAGCCATGGTTTAATTAAATTATACAGCTTACGTGTGCCCAATCTGGGCATACCAGCCCTGGTTTTCATCACCATCTCCCTAACCTGGCGTAGCTCCTGATATCTGTGAGCCCGATCAGTTTTGTGCTTGTAGTAGGCTTGTCGGCTGTATCCCAGCAGCTTACATACGCCATTTACCCCTAAGAGCGGGGCTTGGGCTTGCTGGACTGTTCGGGCATATACTTTTTTCGGATATCCGTTTTCAGCATATCGTTGGCTATATCAATAGCGGTATTAAGTACATGAACTTTTTCTTTCTCCCTGGCTAAAAGGGCTTCTAGTTCTTTAATACGTTGTTCAGGCGTCTTTTGTGTAGACATAGTTGGAAGTTCTTTCCAATCTAAGTTACTATGTTTTTTAAACCAATTTGCTATCGTACAATGTCCCTGAATCCCATACTTTCGATCAGCCTGGTCAAAATTGAGCTCTCCTCGTTCTATTTCACCAACTACCTGTAATTTAAAGGCTAAGCTATAACTCTTCTGCGTTCGCTTAAATCTAGTGAAATCATTGTTTCCCATAATAAGTTCGTTTTAAGTGTCAACTTATTTCAGGACGGAGCACTTATATAAAAAAGGCTGCCTATCCGGCAGCCTTTTCATTTCATAGTTCATTGTCTCAGGACAGAGTTCGTCATAGGAAAATATCTTCTACTCAAAACTCTCCTCGAACCTGATATCGTAATCTTCCAGTTCACGGAGAACAGGGTTGTATATTTCGGGCATCACTGGTATGTGAAGGCCTTTGAGTTCTATCTTTTCCGTTAACACCAGTTTCGCAAGAATGCCCATGGGCAGACCAACCGTTTTGGCCATGGCCGTTCTCAAACTATCTTCTCCCTGTGCAATCATGTAGCTGTGCAATTTCGTGGCCATATTCCGCCGCTCGAACTCTATTTCATGGAGCATCACGATCATGTCCTTATCGGCAGGCTCCATTTTCAGCTTTTCCTCCAGGATATGCTGCAGCAGGCTGGCGTTGGTTTGTAAACCTAAGTTAATCATTTCTCCGTTCATAATACCCAGGAATTTCAACTGCCTGATGAGCTTAGATTTACTGCTGACACCGAGGAACCGGGCCATATTTTCTTCGTTGCTCAGGTGTTTATCCAGCGGCAGGCGCTGCGCCGCCCAGCGGAAATAGGTCATGTTATCCGTATTGAAAGGGGCGTTTTCTTCGGTGAGACCGAGTTTCACGATCGCATTCCAGCCTTCGAGAAAATCCGGGTACCGCAATGTGGCTCGCATGAAGGTGGGTATATTTTCGAGATTATACGTATCCACATAATTGAGCGAGTCGCGGTTAGGGTAATAGGCGAGTTTGCCCACGCCCGGTATCATCACGGTTTTCACCTGGTCGAACAGCGATTCATAAGGCACTTCTTTTACCTTGCCCTTTTCACGATACACGGCGCCGGAGCTGCCAGCCATGACGATGTTGCGCGGGTTCCAGGAAATTTTGTAGTTCCATGGATTATCGTTGCTTTCCGGCGATACGAGGCCGCCGCAGTAAGACTTAAACGCGAAAATCTGCCCACCCTTTTTCTCGATGGAATGAATGAGTTTCATGGCAGACATGTGATCGATACCGGGATCGAGGCCCATTTCATACATGAACAGGAGGCCCGCGTCTTCGATCTCTTTTTCCAGCTTACGGATTTCCGGGTCGATGTAAGAGGCGGTGATAAGATGCTTGCCGAATTTGAGACAGTCGCGCGCAACAATAATATGCAGGGCAGGCGGCAATAACGAGAGAACAAGGTCCGATTCCGCTACCAGCGTTTGACGGGCTGCTTCATCCTCGATGTCGAGGGCCGCAGGTGTGGCATAGTAAGATTTTCCTATCTTGGATTTGATCAACGTTAGGTCATGGTCCGCTACTGTCACATGCCATTTCTGGCGTGGCGCGTTTGAGAGCAGGTAATCAATAAGGCATGTTGCTGATTTTCCGGCACCAAACAATAGAATTTGCTTCATAATTCAGGAAAATGGTTAAAAAAACTGTCGATGTAAGTCCAACTACTACACCTATACATTCGGAAGGCGCTCCGTTTTCGTTTTGCAATGTTAAAATATTTTTGCCTATTTTAATATTGATTTTCACATGGTTACAAACTTTCCCGCTGCTGTTCCGCGAATACGAACGCATTAACCTTAATGCGCATATTGAAAATTAACTGGAGATGATACGAATTTATCATTAAAATTTTAGATAATTGCAATCTTAAGTCAAAAAAGAGGTGAAAATTGTATCCAGATTTTATTAACATTGGGGGTAAACCCACGTTTAATACAGCATGAATAGGTTATATTTGCTCTTCTTTATTTACAGCTGAAAAACCTGTAAACCAATAAAATAATGATAGAAAATACGGAAAATCCACAGGAAGGTAGAATTGTTCAGATCAATATCGAGGAACAAATGAAAACGGCCTACATCGACTACTCTATGTCGGTGATCGTTGGCCGCGCTTTACCCGATGTGCGAGACGGGCTGAAACCTGTTCACCGCCGCGTTTTGTTCGGTATGAACGAACTGGGGAACAACAGTAACAAACCCTACAAAAAATCCGCGCGTGTCGTGGGTGAGGTAATGGGTAAGTTCCACCCTCACGGCGATGCGTCTATTTACGATACAATTGTGCGTATGGCGCAGCCCTGAGCTTGCGTTACATGCTGGTAGACGGCCAGGGTAACTTCGGTTCGGTGGATGGTGACATGCCGGCGGCCATGCGTTATACGGAGGTGCGTTTACGTAAGTTGGCCGAAGCGATGCTGGAAGACATCGATAAAGAAACGGTTGACTTTTCCCTCAACTTTGACGATACCCTGCAGGAGCCTACCGTGCTGCCTGCGCGTGTGCCTAACCTGCTGATCAACGGTGCTTCCGGTATCGCGGTAGGTATGGCCACCAACATCATGCCGCATAACCTGAGCGAAGTGGTGGATGGCTGTATTGCGTATATCGATAACCGTGATATTACCATCGAAGAACTGATCAAACATGTAAAAGCGCCTGACTTCCCGACAGGTGGTATCATTTACGGTTTCGACGGTGTTAAACAAGGTTTTGAAACCGGTCGTGGCCGCGTGGTGGTAAGAGGTAAAATTACTTCTGAAACAACGAAAGCCGGTCGCGAAAGACTGGTAATTTACGAACTGCCGTACCAGATCAATAAGGCCGTGCTGCACCAGAAAATTGCGCAGCTGGTCAACGATAAAATCATCGAAGGCATCACCGATGTACGCGATGAATCTGACCGCGAAGGTATGCGCCTGGTAATTGATCTTAAACGGGAGGCTATTCCGAACGTGATCATCAACCAGCTGTATAAATACTCTGAATTACAGACCTCTTACGGTATTAACAACGTAGCGCTGTCGAAAGGCCGCCCGAAAGTGTTTAACCTGAAAGAAATGATCTCCGAGTTCGTGGAATTCCGTCACGAAGTAGTGGTGCGAAGAACTAATTACGAACTGCGCGAGGCCGAGAAAAAGCACACATCTTAGCCGGTTACCTCATTGCCCTCGACCACCTGGACGAAGTGATCTCCCTGATCCGCAACTCCGCTACGCCGGACATCGCGAAAGAAGGTTTGATGAGCAACTTCGGCCTAACGGAAATCCAGTCTAAAGCCATCCTGGAACTGCGTCTGCAGAGATTAACAGGCATGGAGCGCGATAAGATCCGGGAAGAATATGACGAGATCATGAAACTGATCAGCCACCTGAAAGATATCCTGGCCGACGAAGGCCTGCGTTTCCAGATCATCAAAGACGAACTGGAAGATGTGAAGAAACGTTTCGGCGACGAGCGTAAAACAGAGATCCAGTACCGGCCAGCGAAATGCGTATTGAAGATATCATCGCGGAAGAAGACGTGGTAATTACCATTTCTCACCTCGGTTACATCAAACGTACTTCCGCTTATGATTACCGCCAGCAGAAACGCGGCGGCCGTGGCGCCATCGGGGGTAAAACCCGTGATGAGGATTACATCGAACACCTGTTCGTAGCCTCTACGCACCACACCATGCTCTTCTTTACAGAAAAAGGCCGCTGTTACTGGCTGAAAGTGTACGAAATTCTGAAGGCGAGAAGTCCGGTAAAGGTCGTGCGATCCAGAACCTGATTACCCTGCCTTCCGATGATAAAATCCGTACGATCATCGATATCAAAGACCTCCGGATAAGGACTTCATCAACAACAACTACATCTTGCTGTGTACTAAAAACGGTATCATTAAGAAAACGTTGGTGGAAGAGTTCTCCCGTCCGCGCCAGAACGGTGTTAACGCCATTACGATCAACGACGGCGACCAGCTGCTGGATGCCCGGCTGACGAATGGTAATATGGAAATGATGATGGCTATCCGCAGTGGCCGCGCCATCCGTTTCCCTGAAACAACCGTGCGTGAAACCGGCCGCGGCGCAATTGGCGTGCGTGGTATCGAGGTAGACAATGAGGCCGACGAGGTTGTTGGTATGATTTGTGTTAATAAGGAGGACGAAACGCGTACTGTACTGGTAGTTTCTGAGAAAGGTTTCGGTAAACGCACTAACATCGAAGAGTACCGTGTAACGAACCGTGGCGGTAAAGGGGTGAAAACCATTAGCGTAACGGAGAAAACAGGCAGCCTGATCGCTATCCTGACGTAACGGAGAAAGACGACCTGATGATCACTTGTAAATCCGGTATTACTATTCGCATGGCGGTGAAAGACATTCGTGAAGCAGGCCGCGCCACACAGGGCGTGCGTTTGATCCGGCTGGACGAAAGCGATGAAATTGCAGCGGTAGCAAGGATTGACGAGCAGGAAGAGCAACCGGAAGACCTGTTGGAAGGCGAGGGCGCCGAAGGTACAGCAGGCGAAGTAATTGCCAGCGGAGAGGAAAACACCGCAGGCGGCGAAGCCAGCGCAGAAGGGGAAGAAGAAGCCGCTCCTGCAGAAGAATAGCATCTTCAACAATGTTAATCATAATTTAAAAACCTGAGCCACATGAAAAAACTTATGTTGTCTTTTCTCTTTTGCTCGAGCGTAGCGACCGTAATGGCGCAAAAAGCAAAAGTGAGCAGCGCAGAAGAAAATTTAGGAAAGAAGGATTACGACAAAGCCAAAGCAGACATTGAAGCAGCTCTTCAGCACGATAAAACTAAAGATGATGCAAAAACCTTTTATGTAAAAGGCAAAATCTACGAGGCACTGGCTACGCAGAACAAAAGTCTGGCCGACGCGCTGACTGCCTACGACGCATATAAAACCGCGATCGAAAAAAATCCGAAAATGCCTGACATGTTGATGGAAATCAACGGCCGCATGTTTAACGTGTATGCTACTGTAGGTAATGCGGGTTATGGTAACCTGAACAGCCAGCAATGGGATTCCGCTTTTGTAAACTTCCAGAAAGCACAGGAAATCTCTACCTTCTACAATTCTAAAAACATGGCGGGCAATATCCCTACGGATACCTCCATGGTATTTTACACCGGTTACGCCGCTCAGCAGGCTGGTAAAAAGACGAAGCATTCACATTCCTGAAAAAGGCGGTGGACCTGAAGTTTGAAAAAGAACCAGCGCTGTACGTTTTGCTTGCTCAGCAATACGAAGAAAGAGGTGATAACGCGAACTGGCTGAAAACAATCGAAGACGCGAAAAAGACATTCCCTGCTGACAAACGTTTTAACGATATGGAGATGATCTATTACTCCAAAACCGGTAAAACTGCTGAACTGCTGGACATGCTCGAGAAGAAAGTAGCCGCTAATCCTACCGATTTCAACGCGACTCTCGACTATGCCATCCGTGTTGATAACGTAGCGAATCCCCGCAGCGAAAACGGTTCCGATTTGCCCAAACCAGCTAATTACGATGAGCTGATGAATAAGGCAGAAGCAGCTTACAAAAAAGCGCTGGAACTGAACGCTAACGATGCTACTGCTAACTTCCAGCTGGGTGCACTGTACTTTAACCGCGCGGTTGTGTTCAACAAAGAACTGAACGCACTGGACAGCAAATCACAGACCGGTCCTAAAGCGAAAGAACTGCAAGGTAAAGTGGAAGCCCTCATGGGCCAGTCACTCCCTTACTTCGAGAAAGCTGATGCAGTTTTCACCGCTAAAGGTGCTGCAAACCTGGAGCAAGGCGACAAAGACACTTACTATAACTGTCTGACTGCACTCTCTAAAATCTACGCGATTAAGAGCCAGACCGACAAAGTTGCAGAAGTAAAGAAGAAACTGGAAGGACTGCAGTAAGCAGTTGTCAAAATAATTCCGCAGAAGGGTGGTGCAGAAATGCATCACCCTTTTTGTTTACGCACGCCGTTATGCCAGGTTTCCAATTTTAACGACCCTATATACGTTACTTACTGCCGGGCTACAAATCGCTCGCTACTAATTGTTTGTGCATCCCCCTTTTTTAAATAGCAACACGAAGTACATATTTTACTGCTTTGAGCATCAGCACTTGGCATGAAATTGACGATTATCTTCACAAATACCCCTTCGGTTTAACCTATTTCATTAACTATCAAAAAACCTATTTTATGGCAACGAACCACGGGCATATACCACAGCAAACCCGCTCCAGCCGCTGGACGCCGGAGGATGAAAGTAATCGCAATAAAACTTCCGAAGAAACTTTTGATGATAACTTTGTAAGCGGATATGATGAAGATTATGAGGAAGATGAGGACCTGGATGAGAACATCATGCACAACCGCAGGGAAGCGGTTAAAAGTATGGGTGGCAGATCGCGTGCTAACAAAGTTACAGATCGTCGCGAGCGATCAGTAACCGGGGAAAAGAACCGCGAACAGGGCTATGCGCAACGTTCAGGCGCTGCCAGTCCTAAAGCACGTAAAGGTGACACAGAAAAGAAGTAAACGTTTTTAGTGTGTAGTTATAGTGTAAAATGGTTAATCGTGGTATATGCCATGGTTAACCATTCTTTTTATCGCTCAATTTTCTGTAAATTCGATATCCTGAAAACCAAAACATTAGCACGATGAAAGCCATAGCAGTAGCACATTTCGGCGATACTCCCATATTAATGGATTTGCCCAGGCCAGAACTGAAACCGGGATACGTTTTGATCCGCATTACCGCCGCAGCGGTGAATCCGTACGACTGGAAACTGGCCGATGGCATTATGAAAGATAGTATGCCGCATGTGTTTCCACTGATCATGGGCAACGATGGCTCGGGTATCGTGGAAGCCGTAGGAGGCGAAGTAACGCGATTTAAAAAGGGTGACAAAGTATACGGGCAATTCCTACATAAGCCAGTGGGAGAGGGCGCTTACGCGGAATATGTAGCAGTGCCTGAAAAGTCTGTAATAACGTTGGCGCCTCGAAATATCCCATTGGCCGATGCGGCTGCGGCGCCCACTGCTGGCATGACCGCGCTGCAATTAGTGGAGGCATCTGAACTTGGCAAAAACCAGGTGTTGTTGATCGTTGG
Organism: Chitinophaga sedimenti; assembly: GCF_023156195.1. Classification (GTDB taxonomy): domain Bacteria; phylum Bacteroidota; class Bacteroidia; order Chitinophagales; family Chitinophagaceae; genus Chitinophaga; species Chitinophaga sedimenti. The sequence goes on along the minus strand of NZ_JAKUKA010000001.1, from coordinate 1,559,620 downwards.
CGGTACGGGTGGTGTTGGCTCATTTACCACGCAGGTGGCCGCCAGTAAAGGCATTCATGTGATTGCCACGGTATCGTCCGCGGAAGGTGCGGCACGCATGAAGGAGCTGGGCGCTAAAGAAACGATCGACTATACGAAGGCGCCGATTGACGAGCAGCTGAAACAATTACATCCTGGCGGGATTGACGCGCTGATCGATACGGTGAACGATAAAGCAAAGTTCGAAGCGCTCAGCGGGCAGGTGAAAAAAGGAAAAGTAGCGCTCACTACCAAATTTGTGACGAACGATTATTTCCTGAAAGACATGAAGCTGCACGGCGGTAATTTCGAAACGAAAGGCACCGTACAGTGCATGGAAGAACTAACGGCAATGATCGACAGCGGCATGATCATCGTTCCGGTAGAAAGCCGCATTCCGCTGGAAGAAGCGCCGGTCGCAGTGGCGCAGAGCCGAATGGGAAAGGGGAAGGGAAAAACGATTATCTTAATTCAATAATAGAAAGCGCCACTGGATACAGCGGCGCTTTTTTATTATCAGGAGCCTATTACAACATCTTCGTTTTTAGCATAACTGCTTGCTTCATTAAGCAGGCGCAGGTCCCGGTCTTCCAGTCGAATGGATGCGAACCCGGCCAGATCTTCCAACTGCTGAACGGAAGTAGCGCTTGCGATCGGCGCGGCGATGGACGGCTGTGCATTCAGCCACGCCAATGCGATCTGGGCCTGTGTGGCATTGTATTGCGCCGCTACCGTATCCAGCGCTTCCAGAATAAGTAACCCGCGATCGTCGAGGTACTTTTTGAGGCCCTGTCCGCGTACACTTTTGTTAAGATCAGCCGCCGTACGATATTTACCAGTAAGGAAACCGCTGGCCAGCGAGTAATAAGGAATTACCCCTAATCCATATTGCAGGCAGATGGGCTGAAACGCCTTCTCGAATCCTTCGCGCTCGTAAAGATTATATTGCGGCTGCAAACTCTCGTAACGCGGATAGCCATGTTGTTCGCTGGCCTGCAGCGACTGCAGCAGTCGTTCCGGCGTCATATTGGAAGCCCCGATGAAACGCACCTTCCCCGCCTTCACCAGTTCGGCGTAGGCTTCCGGGTTTCTTCCACCGGGGTGCTCATATCATCATAATGAGACTGGTATAAATCGATATAATCCGTCTGGAGCCGTTTTAAAGATGCTTCTACCTTTTGCAGGATGTACTTTTTCGATAGATCTTTCGGTTCCGGGCCAGCCTTGGAGCCCACTTTAGTGGCAATAATTACCTTATCGCGGTTACCACGTTGCGCCAGCCATTTGCCGATAATAGTCTCCGATTCGCCGCCCTGGCTGCCGGTTGCCCAGTATGAATAAACATCCGCCGTGTCGATAAACGTAAAACCATTAGCCACAAAGGCGTCCAGCAATTCAAAAGATCTCTTTTCGTCCGCCGTCCACCCAAATACATTGCCACCAAACACAAGCGGGGCAAAGGAGAGAGACGTGTTTCCCAATTTTTTCTTTTCCATAGATTCTTTTATTTAGACCGAAAATGCGTGCTGATCGCACAAATTTAGTACCATCCTTGTGTCAAAATTTGGCGGGATGAGAAATATCCGTACCTTTGTTCTGTAATAAAAAAAAATATTACAGTATGAATAACGGCAGGTTTGCCATATCAGTTCACATTTTAACCCTGCTCGCCAAAGCGGAAGGGGAGTTGGTGCCGTCTGACTACATTGCGGGCAGCATGAACATTAATCCCGTATTGGTGCGGAAGGAACTGGCCAGCCTGCGTAATTATGGTTTAGTGGAAAGCAAGGAAGGCAAAGGCGGCGGAAGCAGCCTGGCCAAACCGGCCACCAGCATCAGGATGTCGGACATTTATGATGCGGTGAAACCCGGGTCCCTGTTGGGTAAAAACCGGAATGAGCCAAACCCCGAGTGCACCGTGGGCAGGCAGATTAACGAACACCTTGATTCCCTGTATGCCGAGGCGGAAGCGTCGCTGCTGAAAAGCCTGGGCAAAAAGACCCTTGCCGATTTTGTACGGCAGTTTCACTAAGCTATTTTTTTGACCATAACTGTAACAATTTTTAGTACAGATTGTTAAACCAGTAACAAACACAAATCATGAAAATTGCATTAATAGGAGCTACCGGCTTCGTAGGCACCCAACTGCTGAAAGAATTACTGAACAGGGGCCACCTGGTGACCGCTATTGCCCGTAATACCACCAAACTGGCTGCACAAGATGGTCTGACCATTCAGCAGGCTGATATTTTTGATGTTGACGCGGCTGCTGCGATCTTCGCAGGCCACGACGTGGTACTGAGCTCGTATAACCCGGGCTGGACGAACCCCAACATTGAGCAGGAGTTCATTAAAGGTTCCGAAGCCATCCAGGCGGCGACAAAAAAGCCGGCGTCAAACGGTTGATCGTTATCGGCGGCGCAGGCAGCCTGTACGTGGGCGACACCCAGCTAATAGATACCCCGCAGTTTCCAAAAGAATACTATGCCGGCGCCAACGGTGCACGCAATTACCTGGATATACTGCGTAAAGAAAATGAATTAGACTGGACGTTCTTTAGTCCCGCTGTTGAAATGAACCACAGTGTTACAACGGGCCGTACCGGTAAATACCGCGTAGGTACCGAAAATCCAGTGTTCGACGAAAACGGCCGCAGCATTCTCTCTGCAGAAGATGTAGCGGTAGTACTGGCCGACGAAATAGAACAACCAAAATTCCTTAAAGCACGTTTCACCGCGGCTTACTAACTTTGCATTATCATCATGCAACTACACGAGTTTAAAAATATAACCGACACCTTTGACAGCACGGCGCAAATGCCGTTGCTGTTCATTGGTCACGGCTCGCCGATGAATGGCATCGAGGACAATACGTTTTCGCAAAGCTGGCGCCGCATGGGCGGGGAGATCGAGCAACCCACCGCGGTGCTGGTAATTTCCGCGCACTGGCTCACCCGTGGCACAAAGATTACGGCCATGCCGCATCCAAAAACGATTCACGACTTCGGCGGCTTTCCACAGGCGTTGTTCGATGTACAATATCCTGCTCCGGGCGATCCTGAACTGGCCAGGGAAACATCCCTGATGGTGAAAAGCACGCATGTGGACCTTGACCACGAATGGGGCCTGGATCATGGTACCTGGACGGTGGTGCGGCATATGTACCCGGAGGCGAATATCCCGGTTTTGCAGCTGAGCATTGACTACAGTAAACCCGCAGAATATCATTACCAACTGGCGAAAGAACTGGCGGCACTCCGCAGAAAAGGTGTGTTAATTATCGGCAGTGGCAATATGGTTCATAACCTGCGTATGATCGCCTGGGATAAGATGGATGCGCCCGAATACGGTTTTGACTGGGCGTTGGAAATGAACACGAAATTTAAACAGCTGATCACGAATGGCGATCACCAGCCGCTGATTCATTACGACCAAATGGGGCAGGCTGCCAAATTCGCTATACCGACACCTGACCATTATTACCCGCTGATGTACGTGCTTGGGCTCCAGGACAGCAGGGAACAAGCACAAATCTTTAACGATAAAGCGGTTATGGGTTCGCTTACCATGACTTCGGTGAAGATTGACCGGCTATGACACTATTTAACATAATATAAATTATAAGAGGAAATAGTAAATTTGAGGAGAAGGGGGATTATCGCTTGAAAAGCACGCTGGCAGGCTTGAATATAACAATGGCTGCCAATAAATGTTCACGCACTCGGAGCATAAAATATCCGCCAGGTGATCGAACTTGCGCAAAGATTAACTTTAAATAACTTCCGTCAACCACCAGGTAACACCTGTAGGATCCAGCACACCACCAGAACGCCCGTAAGACTGGTCACTCACTTCCATTACAGACCTGGCGCCGGCTGCCAGCGCCTTACGATATACTTCATCCACGCCATCCACGTATATGTAAAGCCCCGCGGTTTGCGCGCTGTATTGATCGGTGCTGTCCGCGAACATGATGGTCGCGGTACCGATTTTTACTTCGCCATGCATGATCTTCGAATCGTCCTCCGGACGACGATGCAGGTGTTTTTCTTCAGCACCTAATACGTTCTTCACGAAATCCGGGAATTTAGCGGCTCCGTCCAGGATGAGGTACGGAATCACGGTCTGGTGACCTTCGGGAATTTTGCTCATATTATGCGAGTTGTTGATTAAAAATCAGCGACAGCATCCGGTATAAATCCGGGTGTTCTTCCTTCATGCGCTCCGGCTGCTGGAAAAAATATTCAGCCGAAACGGCCAGGAATTCTCCATGATTCATGGCGCCGTAAGGATTGATATCTGAGTCGCCCTGTTCGATGCGATGAATTTCATGCTGCACAATCCGTTCCCATTCTTCCGTTTGTGTATGTCGCAAAAACTTCTCCGGAACGCCGTCTACAATACCGTCTGCTTTATCCAGCAGGTGAACAAATTCGTGTAAAGCGGTATTGTGCTTGCCGTGGCCGTCAAAAAAACCGGCACGCACGGCTGGCCTTGACAGTAACATTTGTCCGTTTAAAGCGCCGCTGCCCACCATGCCAGCGATAGGCCGGCGATCACCATCCAGGCGATATTCTTCGTCGAAAGCGCCCGGATACAGAATGATGTTTGTCAGATTAAAATATTTCCAGTTTGGAAAGCCGAACGACGGCATAACTGCAGCGGCGGCGATCAGCACGCTGTCCAGCGGTTCTACGGTAGTTCGGATCCCTTCGATATTGATCGTTTCCAGGAATTCTTTCACCTTCGCCGCGAAACGGCTCTTCTCCGGGTCGCTGAGGCGTTGGTAGTATGGAACGGTTTGCGCCAGTAATGCTACATAATTAGAAGGCACAGCCAATTGTTTTCGCTTTGCCTTACGCGAACGGCTTCTCCATAAAATGAATAAAATCAGTAAAACAACACCTGCTAAAAAATACTTCGGCTCCATGGGTTCAAATAAAAATTATAACAGGGGAGGCGCCCCTCTCCCGTTGGCTATGCATCCTTCTTACGGTCTGAATGGCCCAGACTTTTGTCCGGCGCCACGCGATCACGTACCAACTGTTTCAGTTCTGTAATTTCGGGGAAACGTCCCTCCCGCTTGCGATCGAACAGCATTTCGTCGTTCACGAATATTTGGTAACTGCCGGATATTTCAGCGGGCTTCAGGGTTACGCCACTGATATCTTCTTCAAATGTAGTCAGGAGTTCCTGCGCCATGTAAGCAGCGCGCAGCATCCAGCGGCATTTAGTACAGTATGAGATGGTAATACCTGGTTTCATACTTGTAAATGTAAGTCTAAACCATTGTATTAGCAAAGCGGAAGGCTGCGCTACGACAACCAGGGTTGCCGTGCACAGCCTTCTTTCTCGATTTGTTTTATACTTATCTTCTAGCCAGTCCGGAGATCAGTGAGATAAGGAATAATACTACAAACACAAAGAATAAAATCTTAGCGATGGAAACCGCGCCTGCGGCGATGCCACCGAATCCAAATATCGCAGCAATGATCGCAACGATAAAGAATATAACTGCCCAACGTAACATAATTATGAGGTTTTAAGGTGAAACAATGTGAACGTTTAATAGTCTATACCAGAATTTGCAAGGATCATTCCAAAACCACTCACCTCCTTCTAATGCATACAATATCAAACAGTTACACTCACCTCAAACCGTGGAATCATTGTACAGGAATGATGTTTTTTGTCAACAAAAAATGCGAAGGCCTTCGCCGCTTTCCGCGACAAAGGCCATGCATCTTGGGAATTATAAGCATTTGCTTAGGGACTACTATTCGCTAGTGCCCTGCTTTAATAAACATTTTCACGTATCTCAGACCATCTGCGTCTACTTTCAGGAAGTAACTTCCGCTTGCGAAGGTGGTCAGCTGAATATCCTGATACCAGCCGCCGCTCGTATCACCAACACGAATCATTTTCACTATCTGGCCATGCGAATTGAAAATAAAAATCCTCACGTTTTTCAATTCCTGGCTCTTATTCTTCAGTTCCACGCGGATGTGATCTGTCGCAGGGTTCGGATACATATGCACCCTGACAGGCTCATCTTCCGGTGCCCTTACGATTATTTTCACTACATCTGACGCGGTAGCGAACTTGTTATCTGTAACGGTGAGTTCGAATTGGTAAGTACCGGCTCTAGTCCAACCAGGTTCGGATTCGCAGTATTGTTGCCCACGATCGTACCTGCATTCGGGCCGGAAATTTTCTTCCAGCTGTAAGCGGTAATCGTACCGTCAGGGTCGTATGATGCTTCTCCACTCAACTCAAGGCTGGCCCTTGGCAGCGTTATCGTACGGTCTTCCCCGGCATTGGCAACTGGTTTAACGTTTGGTTCTGCCTGTACCGTAATGGTTACGCGATCTGAAGAAGATGCTCCGTTGTTGTCCACCACACTCAGTTCAAAGATGTAATCACCTTCGGTAAGGCCACTTACAGAAGTGTTAGCGGCATTGCTGTTTGCGATATTAGCCGGCGCACCATATACCTGCGTCCATTTGTAAGAAACGATGGTACCGTCCGTATCCATTGAACCGGAGCCGTTCAGCTGCGTTTCGCCGGCGGGCAGGGTAATGCTTACATCCGGACCAGCATTGGCGATCGGAGCTGCATTATTCATCGCCTGTACGGTTACAATGATATCGTCGAAGTTAGTGGCGCCTTTATCATCTGTAGCAGTTACAGTAAACATGTAAGTGCCTGCTACCAGGTTAGTCACCAGCGTTTTGGCGCTGCTGCCATTGGCAAATGCATAACCGCTCGGACCACTGGTTTTCTTCCAGGAATAGCTCACGATAGCGCCGTCAGGATCGTAAGACAGGCTGGCGTCCAGTGTTACAGAATTAGTAGGCAGGGTGATAGTGATATCCGGGCCTGCATATACTACCGGTTGTTTATTTGGCGCGGGATTCACGATCACGATAACGTTCGCAGTGGCAGTAAGACCGCCGTTGTCGGTTACAGTGAGTGTGAATACATAGGTACCTTCCGTCAAACCAGTCACGTTCGTCCCGAAGATGAAGTATTTGCAATAGTTCCTGCTGTAGGACCGCTTGTTTTTCTCCATTGGTAAGAAGCGATAGTACCATCTGTATCATAAGATGCAGAACCATCCAGCGAAACCGCATTGGAAGGCAGCGTAATAGTGATATCGCTGCCCGCGTTCGCGATCGGCTTCACATTAACCGCAGCCGTTTTCACGATTACTGTTACCTGCGCGGAAGCAGTCGCCCCGCTATTGTCAGTCACTGTTACTGCGTATACATAAGTACCTTCCACCAGGCCGGTGATAGTCGTTTTAGCATTAGCTGCATTGGTAATGGCGCCGCCGCTGGGACCTGATACTTTCACCCATGCATATTTGGTAATGGTGCCATCTGCGTCGGTAGAGCCGCTTGCGTCCAGTGCTGCGGAAGAAGCTGGCAGGGTGATAGTGATATCGTTACCTGCGCTTGCCACCGGCGCATTGTTAGCCACTGCTGGTTTTACGATAATGCTTACTTCGTCGAAGTGGGAAGCACCTTTGTCATCGGTTACGGTCAGGCGGTAAACATAAGTACCTTCAACGAGGCCGGTGATATTGGTTTTCACCACAGCCGGTGAAGCAATTGTGCCGCCGGTCGGACCGCTTACTTTGGTCCAGGCGTAGCTGGCGATGCTGCCGTCGCTGTCGGAAGAGTTACCGCCGTCCAGTGATACACTGTTGGCAGGCAGTACAATCGTTACATCATCACCTGCTCTGGCGGTCGGTGCTGCATTAACGCCGGCAGGATTTACAGTAACAATAACATCGTCGGAATGAGTAGCGCCTTTATCATCTGTAACAGTCAGGCGGAAGGTGTAGGTACCTTCTACCAGGCCAGTTACGCTTGTTTTTGCAGTTGTTGCGCTGGCGATAGTGCCGGCAGCCGGACCATTTACTTTGGTCCAGGCATATTTTGCAATCGTACCATCGCTATCTGTAGAGCCGCTACCATCGAGCGATACAGAGCTGGCTGGCAATGTAATCGCCATATCGCTGCCCGCTCTGGCAACCGGCGCTGCGTTAGCTACGGCGGCTTTCACGGTTACGATTACATCATCCGCATGAGTGGCGCCTTTATCGTCTGTAACGGTCAGTGTAAAGGTGTAAGTACCTTCCACCAGGCCGGTCACATTGGTTTTAGCGGTGGCCGCACTGGCGATAGTGCCGGCGGTCGGACCGCTCTTCTTCACCCATGCATATTTGGTGATAGTACCATCAGCATCGGTAGAAGTGCTGCCATCGAGTGCCACTGAATTAGTCGGCAGGGTGATGGTTACATCCGCACCGGCTTTTGCCACAGGAGCAACATTGCCGGCTTTCACGGTTACGATCACGTCATCGCTGTGCGTAGCGCCTTTGTCGTCGGTTACGGTCAGGGTGAAAGTGTAGACACCTTCTACCAGGCCGGTTACCGTCGTTTTAGCTGCGTTGGCAGTGGTAATTGTACCGCCGCCCGCTGCGGGCCCCGATTTCTTTACCCAGGCCCAGGTGGCAATCTTGCCATCACTATCTGTAGAACCGCTACCGTCGAGGGAAGCGGTGTTAGTTGGCAGGGTCACGGTAATATCCGCACCCGCATTGGAAGTGGGCGCTTTATTAGCCGGGGCAGTACCGCCGGTGAACTCGAACGCACCTGCATCGTAGGCTGCGCCGTAAGGACGGGCAGTGCCGTCAAAGTCGCGGGTTACACCATAGGCACTAACGTCCTGACCTTTATCGATGGCTACAGAGCCAGCCAGGAGATGAAAGTCGTTGGCGCCTGCAGCTACGAATTTAGCGTTGTTGATGTCCGGCTCATTAATATTATTAGCGGCCTTATAATCGATTGTCCTGTCCACTTCCAGGTAAGTTTTACCGGGAGCCACAATCAGGTTATTATAAAACAGGTTGCCTTTTGCAACAGTACCCTGAGAATTATAAAACATGATACCTGCACGTTTCGGCTTCACCACAGTGTTATTAAACACGTACACCTGGATCGGTTTGTACAGCTGCAGGGTTGGTTTATCGTCGATGAAGATCGCGTCCTGGCCTTCGGTAGTACCATCGTAACCAGCTTCGTTCACTACGTTGTTATATACATCGATGTGCGTGCTGCCGAATACCCGGATACCGTTACCGGTGCCTTTGCTGACGAGGTTGTCGTGAATGCTGCCCACACCTTCGCCACCGAAGATAATGCCCGCCTGTTGGCTGCCTTTATTTTCGATACCGTAATTCAAAATTTTGTTATGGTGGATTTCCAGTCCTTCCGGTACACCGGAAACCTGGATACCGTCCCAACCGGTACCGTCCGTAGTAACGTTGTATACCTGGCAGTTGTAGATCCTGGGAGGCGGCTGACTCATCGTAGTGCCGTTACAGGTAATAGTAACGCCGCTTTGAGAAGTGTGACCAATGTACATGCCCTCACCCAATACATCATGGATCCAGATGTCGTGGAACTTCAGGTTGCGTATCGCGAAGTTGGGGTACCAGGTTTCGGGATCACAATCCGGGTTGATTTTACACAACATGCCGGCTTCGGCTTTGGTAATTTCGAGGCGCTCCACTTCGTAATCAGTACAACCTTTACCAGCAGAGAAACCACTCGGAATATACTTGCTGCCGCCATTGGCTTTAAAGCCATATTTGTCGCCGGTACCACTACCGGTCAACTTAAAGTATTTCACATTACGGAAGCTGAACCCGCGGTCGCCACCGTCGCCGGACTCCACTACACCACCGCAGTTGATGAACACCAGTGGTTTTTGAGCAGAACCAGTTGCGTTGAAGAATTCAATGTACGTGTACTTACCGGATTTAATACAAATGGTATCGCCGGGTTGCAGGCCTTTACCACTCAGATCCATCCAAACACCGCCTTCCGCGTTAGGTGTTACGGTCAGTTTACAGTTACAGTCGCCGGGAGCAGGTGCTGCTGCAACATTCACGGTCACATTTGCTTCGGAAGTACCGGCTGCATTGGTGACAACGAGTTTGTACACGTAAGTACCTGCCTGCAGGGCGCTTACCCCCGTGGTAGCTGAACCGGAAGCGGTAATAGTACCGCCCGTAGGACCAGACACCTTTGTCCACGCATAACTGGAAGCGCCCGTAGAGGAGCTGCCATCCAATGTAGCCGATGTGGTGGGCAGGTTAATGTTGATACTGGTGCTCGCCACTTTCGCTACCGGTGCAGTAGCGGCAGCAGCATTAACCGTTACGGTCACGGTGGAAGAGTTAGTCAATCCGCCCGCGTCAGTAACGGTCAGCTGGAACGTGTAAGTTCCTGCAGCCAGACCGGTTACAGTGGTTTTAGCGGCGTTGGCGGTACTGATAGCAGCCGTGCCACCGCTTATTTTTGTCCAGGCATAACTGGAGATAGCGCCTTCCGCATCTGTGGAAGCCGAACCATCAAGTGTTATAGAGCTCGTAGGAAGTGTAATAGTGATTGGAGCACCCGCATTTGCTACCGGGGCAGTATTGCTGGCGCTTCTTACCGTGATGATTACATCATCGCTGGCAGTGCCGCCGCTGTTATCTTTAACGGTTAGCGTAAAAACATAAGTACCGGCTGTAGTAAGGCCGGTAACAGTTGTTTTAGCAGCATTAGAAGTCGTGATTGTGCCAACAGCAGGACCGGATTTTTTGGTCCAGGAATATGTAGCGATGGTACCATCTGCATCTTTTGAAGCCGAACCGTCCAGGCTAACCGTCGCGGTAGGCAGGGTGATTGTTGCATCGCTGCCGGCGTTGGCGGTGGGCAGCGTATTGGTGGGTGTGCCTACATCTGTACGGGCGTATTGCAACATCCATTCGTACATGTTAGGCGTATTATACTTGTTATCGGTCGCAAACGCCTGATCCCAGTACGAACCGGAGTGGCCTGCCCCCTGTGTAATTACCGAAGTGGCTTTCACAGGCGGATTACAATTATTGATCAGGGTAAGATACTTATCAACCAGATAGTAAAACTGGTCACCCGTACCGCAATAGGTACGCAGTTTCACGTCATATGTGGCGATGTTGCAGATCGTAGATTCATAATCGATACCCGCGGCAGATACCGGCGCGATAGCAGCGATCTTTTTCGCGTACTCCGGTTTGGCGGCCGGATAGTTCCAGGTGGCATAACCACCGGCACTGAGCCCGGTAAGGTAGATACGACTTTCATCTACACGGTAAGCCTTTTTGATGCCTTCCAATACACTGTTAAGGTTATCGGCGTTCATCCATCCACCTTTCGCCTGCGGCGATACAACAATGAACTTAAAAAGCTTACCATTGACAGTGTATTGCATTTTGGCGCCATTGGCGATCAACTTAGGCAAGCCATTTTTCAACACGTCCGTCAGCGGACCGTCCCCCTCTCCGACACCATGAAAGAAAAGTAGAAGTGGATAACGCTCGGTAGTCGAGCTGTAATCGTCTGGCAAGTGTAACCAGGCATCAGTATTGCCGATTTTAATGGCAGTCTGGCTTCCCTGCGCCATCGCGGCACGCGGCTGCAGAATATGCAGCATGATCATGCAAAAGATACCGGCACGTACCTTTGGCAATAGTTGCAGTAGGTTCTTCACAAAAGGTCAAAATTTTAATGATGGTTAAAAGTTCAAGCCTATACTTCCACTGTTGTCGTCTTTTATTCGGTCTAATTTGAACTATTGCAAAGTTAACATAGAAGTGCAAATTTTTGTAGAAAAACAAATATAAATTTTTATATAATTTATCGAATATTAATATTCATAACATGATATTAATCATCCTATTAATTATTTCACTCATTAAATTTATCTGTAAAATGTCTTTTGTGTGTCACAACACACATCTGCATTTTTAAATATTAAAGGGATTTCTACTGCGAGGAAGCGGGCGCGAGCAGTTAAATTCGTACAACCTTGTTTTTGCCCGCCCAGGCGTGCAAAATACCGTACATCAAAATACCTTTTACCTGCTCTTCAATGCCCACTGAAGGTCGTTCGCAGTTAAAACGGTGAAGAATACGCGGAGATATATCCTGTTTGTGGTTGGAAGTGCCGAAAATGAGATCCAGCTTAGGTTTGGGGCCATTTAACAAGGTGTCGAAAAACGCCTTGCTAACGCCCGTATCGTAATGGGGAAACGCAAATACTTTGTAATCGAGGTTAAAACGGTTGGTCACATAATCCACCGAACCCGTGGTTTGTCTTAATTGCTCTTCCAGGGACAAGGGCGGATAATAAGGATGATCTATACTGTGCCCGCCAAGATGAAAACCCTGGTTTACAAGTGATTGTATTTCATCGCTATTTATAAACGGGCGTACGTTCTTCAGATAATCGGTAAAAGAGATGCCCAGCGTCTCCCCCAGCTTATCACAAATTGCCCGGTCACCATATTTGATCCGGTGAAGATGGCGGATCAATGCCTCTACCGGACTACCAGCCGGCTCCTGCAGAATGCGGCGGAATTCGGCCAACGCAGCATCACTGTAAGCGTTCTTTTCAAGCGCATCTATCAATAAGCTGGTCTTGAAATGATAATACATTTCCTTGTTATCAACGAAAGCGGAATTCAGGAAAAATACGGCAGGCAGACCCTTTTTGAGCAACATCGGGGCAATTACTTCTTTAACTTCCCGCAGCCCGTCGTCAAAGGTAAGCAGGAAACTGTTGTCCGGGATTGGCTGCCCGTTCCGCACACAACTCAATATGTCGGGAAGGGAAATCGGTTTGAAGTTCGACGCAAGAAAATCCAGGTCCGCCTCAAACGCTTTCGTCCCTTTCCAGGGATACAGGTGTTTGATATGCGGCACTTCCCCATCGCTTACCAGGTGATGATAAGGTAATATGATATGTCCCCGGTATAGTTTTTTTAATACCGCGAGATTCATCATTTTTACGCCTTGGTAGTAGACTTTCTTCAGGGGGTTCATTGCGTTTGCTCAGATTAAAGTTGCAAAATAAGGCCGCGGGGCTCAAAAAAAACGCTGCATAATATTTTCGGAAAAACATTATGCAGCGTTAACGTCTGTTTAAATCATTTTAGTGACTTCTTACCGGAACAGGCTTTAGCTTAATGATGCCCACGGCATGCATTACTTTCATCACCATAAAAGAAGGATCGAACTCATACCATTTTTTAGCAAAGTTCGGACTGTCTTTAAATTTGTGGTGGTTGTTCTGGAACAATTCACCCATTAGCAAAATACCCCAGGGAGAAGTGTTTTTAGATTTATCACCATTATCAAAATTGCTGTAACCGTATTTGTGACCGCACCAGTTCACCACCGCACCTTGTACAGGCCCGATCAGGAAGTGGATAGGCAGCAGCAGGAACCAGGCCCAGTGCGGCGCGAACACCACGTAAAACGCCACATAGCTCAGCGCAAATACCAGGCGGGTAATGTTATGATCGCCGAAACGGTCCAGCGCATCCCATTCCGGCAGCGGATCTTCGGTAAATTTCTCATCCACAACCGTAGTGCGGGTAGCGAAGCCGTTGTAAATTTTACGGGTAGTTACCATCATAGACCAAACATCTTTGAAGAAGTGCGGCGAATGCGGATCATGTTCCGTGTCGCTGAACTCGTGGTGCATGCGGTGCATGGTACCATAAGCCCGCGGAATCAGGTAAGATGATCCCTGGAAAAACCAGGTGCAAAAGTAAAAGAAACGCTCCCAGCCCTTACTCGTGGTGTACATCTGGTGAGATGCATAACGGTGGAGGAAAAAAGTGTGGAAGAAGAGTGATAAAAACCAGTGCACGCACAGGAAAGTCAGAATCGCAATCATTAGTCCGCTATTCGATGTTTAGAAAATGAAGGGGCAAAGGTACGGCTTATCGATCTAACAAAACGGCCCTATTTGCGTGTTGCGCCACGCTTTTTTGCCATTGGTTGATGTGAATCCGCCACAGGAAAGGCTTACCGTATGCTAACGCGGCGTAACTCCAGCATATTCAATCCATTATTTACCAAACCTTTAACATTTGGCTGCAGCAGGTGCATCACCTGGTCGTAAAACAGCGGTACTATGGGCGCGTCTGCTATTAACAGGCGGTCCATTTGCTGATACAGTTGGTAACGAAGGCTGTCGTTGTTTTCGCGGATAGCCTGTTCGTATAGTTTATCGAACACCGGGTTATTATAACGGGTGTAATTCGGCGGCGCGGGATTTTTACTGTAAAACATAGCGAGATAGCTCTCCGCATCCGGGTAGTCGGCGATCCAGCTGCCGCGGAAAAACGGCACCTGTGACTTGGATACCTGGTCGATCAGTGTGCCCTTCTGAATTATTTCCACCTGTATCGGAATGCCCAGTGCCTGCAGCTGGTTAGCTACGAAATTGGCCATATCCGAATAGTTGGGGATGGACAACAATTTAATGGGCGGCAACCCTTTCCCGTTCGGATAACCAGCGCGGGCCAGCAGCTCCAGCGCTTTAGTCGGATTGAACTCGTAACCCGGAACCTTTACTTCGTCGAACGACGGTAATCCATAGGGCACAAATCCGCTGTTAGCGGGCTTCCCGAGACTGTTACGCAAATAGGTCATCATCTTGCGGCGATCAATGCCGTAGTTGATGGCCTGCCGCAACAGGCGGTGTTTCAAGGGCGAACTTTTTGCCTGCGCATTCGCCGTATCCATCAAAATACCAAAATACTCGGTGTTAAGGAACGAAGGTTTTTCCAGCACGATCTTCCCCTCCCATTCTTTTTTCAGGTTACCTGTTTTCGTCAGCACTTCGTCTTTAAAGGAAGGCTCTACCTCGTTCACGAAATCCAGTTGCTGCTGGCGGAATAAGAGGAACTCCGTGCCTTTGCTGTCCACGAAACTCACCTGCACCGCATCGAGATACGGTAAACGGTTCCCCTGTTCGTCTTTCTCAAAATAGTTCGGATGGCGATGCAGCACCAGCCCCTGCCCTTCATCCCAGAAATGAAACCGGAAAGGCCCGGTACCACAGGGATGTTTGCGGAAGTCTTTTCCATATTTCGCCACCACCTCCTTTGGAACGATCGAGCAATACTGCATGCTCAGGATACCCATAATCGGGTGAAAGGGATGTTGCAACGTGAGCTGAAAGGTAGTATCATCAATAGCTTTGAAACCTGTAGCGGGGTCGATTTTATCGTTAAAGATCCAGGCGCCGGTAGAGGCTACGGCAGGATCCATGACGCGTTTAAAGCTGTACACTACATCGGCGGCCGTCATTTTACGGCCTTTCCCGTTCGGGAACACTTCATTGTCGTGGAAGTATACATCATCCCGTAAATGAAAGGTATATACAAGGCGATCAGGAGAAACATCCCAGCTTTTCGCCAGCGAAGGCACGATGTTGAGAAGGCTGTCCGGCTCCACCAGCGTGTTAAACAGCTGGTGCGCCACCCAGGTAGTGGCCTGCGTTTTCGCAAAAGCGGGATCGAGGGTCGGCAAACCTTCCTGCTGATTGTAGCGGAACACCATTTTGTCGCTCCCCCGCTTTTCTCCGCAACCGGCCAGCAGCAACATGACTAATATCTGTATAGAACCAGCTAATACCTGACGTTTCATTTGCCGTTAAATTAATATCTTTCGGCGAAAATAATCAATAGAAGATGCGAAGCATAGTTTTGTTAGTGGCAGGTTTAGTAGCGGCAATATCCGCCGAAGCACAGCAGTTTACCCGGCAGGATACGCTCCGCGGCACGCTCACAGCGGATCGCAGTTGGTGGGATGTTACGCATTACGACCTGCACGTAAAGGTGTTGCCGCACGACAGCTCCCTTACCGGTAAAAACGTGATCCATTACCGCGTACTGCGACCCTATCAGCTTATGCAGATCGATCTGCAACAACCTATGCAGATCGATAGCGTGGTGCAACTTGGTAAAAACTGAGCTTCACCCGAGAGGGCAATGCATTTTTTGTAAAACTCCGGGAGCCGCAGTTGACCGGCAAAATTCAGCAGCTGGCCGTTTACTTTCATGGTGTGCCGCGTAAAGCCGTACGTGCCCCCTGGGACGGTGGCGTACAATGGAGCCGCGATTCTCTCGGCCGCCCCTGGATTGCCACGGCCTGCCAGGGCCTGGGCGCGAGCGTGTGGTGGCCCAATAAAGATCACCAGAGCGAGGAAGCCGACAGCACGAGCATCACTGTAACGGTTCCGAAAGGTCTTACGGACGTATCTAACGGCCGCCTGCGCAGCAAAAGGACAATGCGGACGGCACCAGCACGTTCCACTGGTTCGTCGGTAATCCGATCAATAATTATGATGTAGCACTGAATATTGGAAATTATACGGAATTCAAAGACATGTACAACGGCGAAAAAGGCCCGCTGGACATGAGCTTCTGGGTAATCGACTACAACCTCAACCGCGCGAAAAAACATTTTGAAGTAGTAAAGCCCATGATGAAATGTTTCGAAAACTGGTTCGGCCCTTATCCTTTTTATGAAGACAGTTACAAACTGGTGGAAACGCCGCACCTGGGCATGGAGCACCAGAGTGCCGTGGCCTATGGCAATAAATATTTGATGGGCTACAGCGGCCGCGATTTGTCTGGTACCGGCTGGGGGTTAAAATGGGATTTCATCATTATCCACGAAACCGGCCATGAATGGTTTGGCAATAATATCACCACGAAAGATATCGCGGATATGTGGGTGCACGAAGGTTTCACCAACTATTCGGAAGTTATTTTCACGCAGTGTGCAGACGGCCTCGAAGCTGCCAACGAATATGCACGCGGCATCCGTAAAAACGTGGCGAACGACATTCCCATCATCGGTAAATATGGCGTGAACAACGAAGGTAGCGGCGACATGTACTACAAGGCCTCTAATATGATCCACACTATTCGCCAGATCATTAATGATGATGAAAAATTTCGCCAGCTGCTGCGTGGGCTGAACAAAACGTTTTATCACAAAACCGTTACCGGCAGGCAGGTACAGGATTACATCAACAGGCAAACGCGCATGAATTTCGACCGGGTGTTTGAGCAGTACTTAACGAAGATCACCATCCCGGAATTTGAATACAAAATAGAAGGAAAAGTACTGAAGTATCGTTGGGTATCGGATGTGAAAGGGTTTAACATGCCGCTCAAAGTAACGCTGCGCGACGGGCAATATTCGTTCATTTATCCGGCGCAAACATGGAAAACATCGGAACTGCAACTCAGCGATCCCGCGAAGTTTACGGTCGATAAAAACTTTTACATCAACATAAAAAATGGGAAATAGTCTTTATTTTTTCAGCAGTTTGAAGGCGTGTGTCCAGCTGCCGGTGCGGAAGCCGTAAGCGTACCACAGTACGCAGAGCGCCTCTATATCCCGCGAAATCTCAATACCACCCATATCTGCAACATCCTGCCAGCCCAGCTTGCTGAGGATTTCCGTTACGGCTTTTTTGGCGAGGTCGTCATTACCGGCAATGAACATCGTAGGCGCGCCTTCTTCCAGCTTTGGCGCCACCATATGAATGTTACCCACGCAATTGAGGGCTTTCACTACGTGGGAGTCGGGCAGCCAGGCCTGCACCTGCTCGCCCGCGGAAGCACTGTTAAGCGCCGCGAAATGGACCCGCCCGTTCTCGTCCGGACCTTTACCGTCCAGCGGATTAGTAACGTCTACGATCACTTTGTTTTTGAAATTCCAGATACCGGCCTGTTCGATCACGTTTTTGGTGCCGGTCCACTGGGTGCATAGTACAATGAGCTCGCCGAAGATACTGGCTTCCTTGAAGGAGCCGAGCTTGTGTTTTTCTTTGTCCTGCTCGCGCCAGGCCTGTAATTCTTCCTTTTGGATGTCGCGGGTGCCGATCATTACGTGGTTGCCTATACGGGAAAGTCCGCCTGCCAGCGTACGCCCAACAACGCCGGAGCCTAAAATTCCAACTTTCATATTCACAGGATTTACATGGAATTTACGAAAAATCCCGGGTGGCAGGCCCGGGATTTAAAAATCTCTATCGCAAATACCCCAAAAACCGCTGCATCCCCTGCCGCTTCGCCGGGGTAAACGGATAACTGATATTCTTCGTATAATACCACGTCAGATCGTAAGTCGGGTATTTATTCTCCGCCACCACCGCAGGGATATTATTCAACCCGATGCTGTTCGCATTGTTGAACTGCTGGATATATTCCACCGGCAGCGGCTTGTTGCTGATCCAGGTCGCAAATACAAAAGGCAGGCTGGTAAAATGCATCCACGCCTCGGCCAGGTCATAGATAAACGGCGAGATCAAGCGTTGCTCCAGTGCCCTGTCGCCAATCACCAAACCCGCGTCCGTACCTTTAATCAGGTGCTCATAACCGCCGGTCGTTTCCACAAATTCGATGTCCAGCTTCCAGTGATTTGCCACCAGCACCTTCAGCAGTGCCACCGATGTACGGCTCTGGTAATCGAGGTAAATACGTTTTATATCATGCAAAGGCACCTCTGAAAACAGGCAAACCGAAGCCACCGGCCCGTCCGCGCCAATACAATAGTCAGAAATGAGATGATACTCTTTCATACGGGGAATAATGGCCACCGGTACAAGCGCCATATCCACCTCTCCCTCAATCAGCTGCCGCGCGATTTTCGCCGGGTAGTCCATCGTCAGTTCGGTGGATTTCATTACTTCATGATCCCTGAAACCATACAATAATGGCTTCGTATTCAGATAACTTACTGCCGCTACTTTTACTTTCCGTTCCAATTTCTGTAATTTTGAGGCCGCAAAAATAACTAATTTACTGTTCCCGGCTTTCAAATACCTTTGCGGAACCGAAAACGGGATACACTACAAACCGGAACAACAATATTTATGCAATTACAAGCCTTAACAGCTATTTCCCCCATCGACGGGCGTTACAGGGGACAATTGGAAGAACTGGCCCCCTATTTTTCTGAATTCGCGCTCATCCGTTACCGGGTGCTCGTGGAAGTGGAGTACTTCATTGCCCTGGCCGATCAGAAACTGTTTACGCTCCCCAAGGGAAAAGCTACGGCTTTGCGCAATATTTACCAGTCCTTTACGGTAGAAAACGCCCAGCTGATCAAGGATACAGAGAAAATTACCAACCACGACGTAAAGGCGGTGGAGTATTTCCTGAAAAATGAACTGAAAAACCTGGGACTGGAAGACAAACTGGAATGGGTACACTTTGGCCTTACCTCGCAGGACGTAAACAATACCGCTACCCCACTCCTCTGGAAAGAAGCCATCGAGAACGTTTATCTCCCCGCCCTCTCCAACCTGGTGCTGCACCTGAAAAAGATGTCGAGCGACTGGAAAAATATCCCGATGCTGGCGCGTACACATGGTCAGCCGGCCTCTCCGACCAAGCTGGGTAAGGAAATTAAGGTGTTCGTGGAACGCCTCGAGGGACAAGTGAAGCTGTTGGGCGATATTCCGTTCGCGGCTAAGTTTGGCGGCGCTACCGGTAACTTCAACGCACATAATATCGCTTTCCCGAAAATCAACTGGGAGAAATTCGGCAACAAGTTCGTAAACACTACGCTGGGCCTGCAACGCATGCAGTTTACCACGCAGATCGAACATTATGACAACCTCGCCGCCCAGTTCGATACGCTGAAGCGCATTAACAATATCCTGATCGACTTTGCCCGCGACGTGTGGACGTACATTTCGATGGACTACTTCAAACAGAAAATCAAGAAGAATGAAGTAGGTTCCTCCGCGATGCCGCATAAGGTGAACCCGATCGACTTCGAGAATGCAGAGGGTAACCTTGGCATGGCAAACGCCCTGTTCGAGCACCTGAGTGCGAAGTTGCCGATTTCCCGCCTCCAGCGCGACCTTACCGATTCTACCGTACTCCGTAACGTAGGCGTGCCGCTGAGCCACAGCATGCTTGCGTTGAAATCACTCGAAAAAGGCATGGGTAAACTGATTTTGAACGAAGCGAAACTGAAAGCTGACCTGGACGCCAACTGGGCCGTGGTAGCGGAAGCCATCCAGACGGTACTGCGCCGCGAAAACTACCCATCCCCTTACGAGGCGCTGAAAGAGCTGACCCGTGGCGGCGAAGCGATTGACCAGAAAATGATCGCGAAATTCATCGATGGGTTAAAGATCAGTGCCTCGCTGAAAAAAGAACTGAAAGCCATTACGCCGCACAACTACACCGGCATCTTCTAAATAATACTTATTGGGCTAACACTTAGTTATCTATTCAGCCGCTGTTGTGTCACTCACTTCAGCGGCTTTTTCTTTACTCCTCCAATACGGCTGTACGATTTACCACCATGTCGGGAAATAAAAATGCGATCGTTACTTTTACCATCACAGCATAACAACTGCTGCATCGCTGCATAAAAAATCCAGGTCAAACGCGACCTGGATTTTTTCCATTTCTAACTATATAGCCTTGTATCAAAAAAATAAATGGGGAACATTCACATGAGTTTCATGAACGCCGGTGTACGAACGTGCCGGTAAGTACACCAGCGTTACATGACATTAAAATTGACCTAAAAGGAAATTCACTCTACTGCTTAGAACGGTGAACCTCTGATAATCAATAATTCAAACTATATACCAAAATTGACTGAATAGTTGTGCTTGCTGATCTCTTCAAAAGATGTGATACGTAGCAGTGCCGGGCATTTCAGCGGCAACAGCTGCGTTTGTATAAAATATTAATAACGTTTTACGCGGTAGCTTTTAGATGTTTTCGTATCATCGTTCCCGTAGAAATACGACAACAGTCTGTATACCCAAATAGCACCAACGATTAAAAAGAAGTAAGTAACGAATGTGTTCATAAATTTGATTTTAAAGGGGTTCTCCGGCTTTCAGTCATTGCGTATATGTTAAAACGTTCGGCCGGTGATAAATACTGGCAAATAGTATGACAGCATTCATCCAATTGATGAATAATAAAACGGTTAAAACAATCTTGACGGCTAAATCCCTAAAAACGTAAAATGACTCTCGAAAGCTCCGTACATCAAGCCGCTGCGGGCATGTACAAGACGTGTATTAATCTTTAATTTCCGTAATTGCTGACAACTGGTTTCCTTTACTTACCTGGTAATACCGCGCCAGTTTGGGGTTGAGCGTTTGCAGCTGTATAGTGTGCAAACATATTTCTCCTTCAAGCGCCACGGGTATCATTCTCAGTGGTGTATACGTTTCGTCAAAAATGGTTACCTGCGCTAATCCTTCCTCCCGGTCAAAACACTTCAACTCCAGCCTTAAAGCGCCTTTCTGAGCTTCGCGCTGCTGCACGAACATCGTTTGCGGCGTTGCTTTTTGCGCATGCAAAACGCTTGGTTCGCCGGTGGCGTGCAATGCAAGAATGAGTATATTCCAGATAATCATAAGAACCTTTTTTGGGTCATGAGTACTGAATGATCAGTTTGAAGGTTCTTGCAGAGGAATGATTAACGATAACAGTACAAATGTATGGCGGTAAAATTTAATTACAATTATTTCACATGCTTTTCATTGTTAACTGGATGTTAAGGTCTGATAATGATCTCTGTGTCAGGAGAATACATCAACCAAATGCGTTATATCATATTGATGTTTTTCACCAAATGTGATAGCAATAATATCGAAGCGGATATCGTCAGCGCCGCCGTTCATTTGCTCGAGGTAGCGTGCGGCAGCGCGTTCCAGCACTTGTTGTTTATGTGCGCTCACCGCTTCTTCGGGCCAGCCATATAAACTATTACTGCGTGTTTTTACTTCTGTAAAGATGATCAGTTGCCCGTGCCGCGATACGATGTCGATCTCCATTTTACCACTCCGCCAGTTGGTGTGCAGGATGATATGGCCCGCTCCGCGCAGGAAGGCCGCTGCCATCTCCTCTCCTTTTTTACCGAGTTCATGATGAGAAGCCATCTTCTTTTTCTATTTTTACAACCTTAATTACCCGGAACAAAAACTTGACAGGCATGGAAAACAAAAAGCTGTTTTTATTAAAAGGAAAGGTACAACATTATGCCTGGGGCGGATACGACTACATTCCGCAATTACTGAATATTACGCCGAACGGGCAGCCCAGCGCAGAATACTGGATGGGCGCACACGTGAGCGCACCCTCCGTAATCGCCACTGCTAACGGTGATACCACGCTCGACCAACTCGTAGCCGCCAATCCGCAACAAGTGTTGGGCGCAGCTACGCAATCGCGTTTTGGTGAGCTGCCTTACCTCTTTAAAATTCTCGACGTTAAAGATATGCTCTCCATCCAGGTGCACCCCACCAAGTCGGAAGCAGAAAAAGGATTCGCCCGCGAAAATGAAGCAGGCATTCCATTAAACGCGCCAAATCGTAATTATAAGGACGCAAACCATAAGCCCGAAATCATGGTGGCCCTTGGTGAGTTCTGGCTCCTGCACGGTTTTTTACCGGAAGATAAGTTAACAGCGGTGCTGGCCAATGTGCCTGCATTTAATTTCCTCACCCCCATCTTCGAAAAGGAAGGTTATTTCGGTTTATATAAAAGGTAATGGAAATGCCGCAGGAGGAAGTAAACACCATCCTGCGCCCGCTCGCTGAAAAGGCGCTGGCGGATTACAAAGCTGGTACGCTCGCCAAATCCGATCCCGCCTTCTGGACAGGCCGCGCGGTAGCCAACGACCCGGCGGGCTTTGACCGGCTCGATCGCGGTATCTTCTCGATCTACTTCTTTAATATTATGCAGGTACAGGAAGGCGATGCCGTGTTCCGGACGCAGGTATTCCGCACGCTTACCTCGAGGGACAAAACGTGGAGCTGATGGCTAACTCGGACAACGTACTGCGTGGCGGTCTTACTCCGAAACACATCGACGTGCCCGAGCTGCTGAAGCACACCCGCTTCGAAGCCGTACACCCTGTAATTGTAAAAGGAGTGCCTGCCGCTGATAAGGCGGAGTTTATCTACCCCTCGCCTGCCCCCGACTTCCAGGTGAGCCGTATTGTACTGGCTGCCGGCGAAACCTACCAGCATACCAGCACTGCCGCCGAGATCCTCATCCTGATGAGCGGCGCGGCTACGGTAGCAGGTTCGGATACGCTGGAGCTGGTTAAAGGACAGTGCGCATTTGTCGCATTTGGCGAGCAATACAGCGTAACCGCTTCTGCCTCAACCGTTATCTTTAAGGCGGGCGTTCCGGCCTAAAGGTTTTTTACCTACATTTGTATAGAATTCTTGTTATACATGAAGAAAGAAACTGCATCCCACTTAGTATTGATTGCTGCCCTAGTGTTCATCAGCGCTCTCGGCCGACTGATTACCAACCACATGGCGATCTATAACTTTACCGCGATTGGCGCCAGCGCCCTGTTTTCCGGTATCGTGATCAAAGACAAACGCCTGGCTTACCTGGTGCCCCTGGGCGCTATGTTGCTGAGCGACCTGTTCCTTGAACTGTTCACCAACATCAAAGGCTTCTATGGTATTGGCATGGCGTTTAACTACGGCGCTTTCATGCTGGTAACCTGGATCGGTACCCAGATGAGGAAGGTAAACGCTTTGCGCGTATTCCTCGCCGCCATCGGTTCCGGCCTGCTGTTTTTCCTGATCTCGAACTTCGGTACCGGGCGTTTGAGAATATTTACCCGAAAACGGCTGCCGGCCTGGTACAGTGCTACACTGCTGCCATTCCGTTCTACCAGAAAGGTAACATGTTCAGCAGCTTTTTCCTGAACACCATTATGAGCAATGTATTTTACAGCGCGTTCCTGTTCGCAGCTTACGAGCTGCTGCAGCCGGTGTTTAGCCGTCCCGCTGAAGCGGACAAGCAACTTGCCTAGTAAGTTTGTTGTATATAAAACAGCCCCTGCGGTATTAACTGCAGGGGCTGTTTCTATTTTATGCGAGGTAATTCTACTGTAATGCCGATGTTAGTTCATTTTCAAGGCTGTGCAAGGGCTTTCCTATCCCATACGAAAGCTGATAAATGGCCATACAGCAGCTACATCCTAACAACATCTTTCGCTGATCCTTCGCTCATCCTACGTTCAATCGGCCGTGGCAAAGGTTTTAGCGTAAGATGAGCGAAGGATCAGCGAAGGAAGCAGCCAGGATGCTGCCAGGCATACCGAACTGCGGGTGTAAAACCTAAATTCGGATTATCTACCAGGGTGTAAACCTATCTTAGGACGTGACAAGGACGTGACAGGCGTACCGAACCTACACTGAACCATCACCCAACCATCACTGAACCATCAAAGACGGCTCTTAAGTTCGGTAATTTCTTTCTGTAACCCCTCGTTCGCCGCTTTCAGTTTGTCCAGTTCTTTCTGGTGTTCAATCAGGTAGAGGGATAGCTCTTCTACCTTTTGCAGTAACTGTTTGTTAATGTCTCCCAGGTCGACGCCTTCTTTTACAACAGTCTGTTCGTCAGGTATTTCCGGAAGGTGATGATGTTTTTAACGAACTGCTCAAGTTCGTAGAGGCCCATCAGTTTGTAGTCGTCTTTGAATACGTAATCGGGCCAGCCGGTGGCGGTGACTTTGACTTTTTGGCGCCTACCGTGCCGGCGACAGAGAGTTCATATATGGGATTGAGCGTGCCAATCCCCACGTTGCCTCCCACTAGTGCAATGTTGCCGCCGTGTTCTTTTGCAATCTCAAGGTTGTTCGCGGTTGATACGCCGAAATAGGCGGTTCGTTTTGTGGGGTCGAGGAACTGCATGTAGGCCCAGCTGTTGGTTTCAGTGGTCTGGAGGGTCAGGAGATCGTCGTCAGCATGTGACAGGAACAATTTACCATTTACGTTCTGCAATCCCGTGCTGGTAAGTAGTTTAGTCCATGGATGCAAGGTGTTTACCCCTTGCGTACCCTGACGATAAAATAAACCCTCATCAATGAAGCCAAACTGATGAATATTGTTGCCGGAAACGTCGGCCCAGGGGGCGATGGTTAATTGCCCGCCAAACAGACTCGTGCCGGAAATTCCCATAGCTGTCCGGAGCTTAAACTCTCCCCGTATTTCCTGGTTATATTCATTCGGGGAGCTGCTGTAATTCCGTGTGTCATTTATTTGCACATACGTCGATTGGGAAAACGCAATTTCCCCCGCCAGCAAGCCAGCCGTTAACAAAACAATTCGTTTCGTCATCATAATGTATAGGTATTTAATTGGTTAACAATTTCGTGCAACCGCACGCATTGAATATACGCAGTTAATATTATTTATCCTCCCACTGCAAAAAGTGATACTGCTCATGCTGCACCTTCACATACCCCGGCAACACCAACGTCGCGCTAAACAAGGGACAATCCATCACCACCGTATGAAACTCCCCGTTCTCGCCACATACATCCACCCCAATCGCCTCCAGGTCGGCTACCAGTTGCCTGTCCATCACCCTGCCCAGAAAGTCCGGGCCCATAGTGGTGTTGCACGATACGATCATCGTTTTAATGCCGGCGTCCAGCATTTGCATCACCAGTTCCTTTCTATCCTGTTGCCACAGTGGCAATATCGCCTGTAGGCCCGCTTTCGCGCATACCATTTCTTCCCAGTCGCGGTGCGCCTGCAGGTCAATGTCGCCGAACACCGCGGCGTCCAGGTTATAGTTGGTTTTCAGCTCCTGCAAAGCATTCACGAAATGTTTTTCGTATTCCTGCCAGGAAGACGGGATGTTGCGCATCGGAATCCCCATAGCGGCGGCCTGTTGCTGTAATATAGCGGCGGGAAGCGCATGTGAACGGGAGATACGGCCATTTTCGTTCATGACATTAAGCAACACAGCAGGCACATGGCCTGCTGCGATACTTTGCATCATTGCAAAACAACTGTCTTTGCCCCCGCTCCACGAAACAAGTGTTTTCATGTTTGAGGCGATATGTTTAAATGTTAATCGTCGAGTTTCAGTACGGCGAGGAACGCTTCCTGCGGTACCTCTACGGACCCGATCTGGCGCATTCTTTTCTTACCTTCTTTCTGTTTTTCCAGCAGTTTACGTTTACGGGAGATGTCACCGCCATAACATTTTGCGGTTACGTCTTTGCGCATCGCGCTGATGGTTTCCCTGGCCACGATCTTAGCGCCGATAGCAGCCTGGATCGCGATCATGAACTGTTGACGGGGCAGCAGTTCCTTCAGTTTAGACACCAGTTTACGACCGAAGTCGTTCGCACGGCTGCGGTGGATCAATGCGCTAAGGGCATCCACTTTTTCGCCGTTCAGCAGGATATCCATTTTAGCAATATCCGACTCGCGGTAGTCGATCGGGTGGTAATCGAACGAGGCGTAACCACGGGTGTTAGACTTCAGTTTATCATAGAAGTCGAACACGATTTCGGCCAGCGGCATTTCGAAGATGAGTTCCACACGGGTGGTGGTAAGGTAGCTTTGGTTAATGAGCAGACCGCGTTTACCGAGGCACAGCGTCATAATGTTACCAATATATTCCGGCAGCGTGATGATCTGCGCGCGGATAAAAGGTTCTTCGATTTTGTCCATTTTCGTGGGGTCCGGCATTTCTGACGGGTTGTTCACGATGCTCTTTTTGCCTTTGGAGTCGTAAGCTACGAAGCTCACGTTCGGCACGGTAGTGATCACCGTTTGGTTAAACTCCCTTTCGAGTCGTTCCCGGATGATCTCCATGTGCAGCATACCGAGGAAGCCGCAACGGAAACCGAAACCCAGTGCCTGGGAAGTTTCTGTCTCGAAGGTGAGCGAGGCGTCGTTCAGCTGGAGTTTCTCCATACATTCGCGCAGTTCCTCGAAGTCATCGGTCACCACGGGGAAGATACCCGCGAATACCATCGGCTTCACCTCTTCAAAACCTTTAATGCCTTCGCCGGGGCGTGCCACGTGGGTGATGGTATCGCCCACTTTCACTTCCTTCGCGTTTTTGATACCGGTAATGATGTATCCCACGTCGCCGGTAGATACCTCACCTTTCGGCTCGAGGCCCAGTTTGAGGATGCCCACCTCGTCCGCTTCATACTCCTGGTCGGTGTTTACAAATTTGATCTTATCGCCCTTCTTGATCACGCCGTTATACACGCGGAAGTAAGCGATAATGCCACGGAAAGAGTTGAATACGCTATCGAACAGCAGCGCCTGTAGCGGAGCTTCCGGATCGCCGGAAGGTGCAGGAATGCGGGCTACGATAGCCTCTAATATTTCTTCGATGCCGATACCGGTTTTGCCGGACGCCAGCAGGATGTCTTCTTCTTACAACCGATAAGCTCCATGATCTGGTCCTTTACTTCGGGGATCATGGCGCCTTCCATGTCGATTTTGTTGATAACGGGGATGATTTCCAGGTCGTTATCGAGCGCCAGGTAGAGGTTGGAGATGGTTTGCGCCTGGATACCCTGCGCGGCGTCTACCAGCAGCAGCGCACCTTCACAGGCGGCCAGCGCACGGGATACTTCATAGCTGAAGTCCACGTGACCGGGAGTGTCAATCAGGTTAAAGGTATATTTCTCCTTGCCCACGATATAGGTCATCTGGATCGCGTGGCTCTTGATAGTAATGCCTTTTTCACGCTCCAGGTCCATATCGTCCAATACCTGCGCCTGCATATCGCGCTGCGAAATGGTTTTGGTGTGCTCCAGTAAACGGTCGGCCAAGGTGCTTTTACCATGGTCGATATGCGCAATGATGCAAAAATTACGGATATTCTTCATAAATGTTACAGTGAGGCGGCTCAGAGTACGCTTTCTTACATCTTCTTAAAACAACCTCTTTCAAAGCGCAAAGGTATTTAAATTTTGTTATTATTAAATAAGAGGCAAGTGGCTATTTCCCCTATTTAGCTACATTTATCATAAAAAGTTAACATGGAACTGCAGGAACAATTTGAAGCCGCCGTAGCCGCCAGTAAAACCCTGGCGGAAAAACCCGATAATGATACCCTTTTACAGATTTACTCGCTTTATAAACAGGCTACAGAAGGCGATGTAAACGTGGAAGCGCCCGCCAATCCCTTCGATTTCGTGGCCCGCGCCAAACACGATGCCTGGTCCGGGCTCAAAGGAAAGGATAAAACGGCGGCCATGCAGGAATATGTGGCGCTGATCGACCGCCTCCGCGGCAAATCGTAGTTTTCTGTTTACAATCATTACTTTTGTGGAGTATGGTACCGGGATTTACGATCAGCGAAAGATCACAGCATTATTTGTCACTCGAAGAACAGTATGGCGCCCACAATTATCACCCGTTACCGGTGGTGTTGGAGCGGGGCGAAGGCGTTTTTTTATGGGATGTGGATGGCAAACGTTATTACGATTTCCTGTCCGGCTACTCCGCCGTCAACCAGGGCCATTGCCATCCCAAGATCATACAATCGCTTATTTTACAGGCACAGAAACTCACACTTACGTCCCGCGCATTCCACAGCGATATGCTGGGTGAATACGCACGATATATAACGGATTACTTCGGGTACGATAAAGTGCTGCCGATGAATACCGGCGTGGAAGCCGTGGAAACCGCCCTCAAACTTTGCCGCCGCTGGGGGTACATGGTAAAGGGTATCCCGGAGAATCAGGCAAAGATCATCATCTGCGCCAACAACTTCCACGGACGTACGCTAAACGTAATTTCCTTCAGCACCGATCCGGCCGCCCGCTCACAGTTCGGCCCTTTTATGCCGGGGTATGAAATCATTCCTTATAATAATTTACCGGCGCTGGAAAAGGCTTTACAGGATAAAAACGTGGCCGGCTTCCTAGTGGAGCCCATCCAGGGTGAAGCAGGCGTCGTGGTACCCGACGAAGGTTTCCTCAGCAAAGCACGCCAGTACTGCAGCGATGCAAAGGTATTGTTCATGGCCGACGAGATCCAGACGGGACTTGCCCGTACCGGTAAAATGCTGGCCTGCGATCATGAAAACGTCCGGCCCGATATCCTCATCCCGGGTAAAGCCCTCTCCGGTGGTGTGCTGCCGGTAGCAGCTGTGCTGGCAGACGATGAGATCATGCTCACCATTAAACCGGGCGAACATGGCTCTACCTACGGTGGTAATCCGCTCGCTTGTAAAGTAGCTATTACCGCACTGGGCGTATTAAAGGAAGAGAAAATGGCGGAAAACGCCGTAACCATGGGCGAACTGCTCCGCCAGGCATCCGCGATATACAGTCCCCGCACGTTTCGCTGGTGCGCGGTAAAGGTTTGCTCAACGCCATCGTGATAAAACACCACCATGCAGATGCGGCCTGGGATTTGTGTCTTGCTTTAAAAGAAAACGGCCTGCTGGCCAAACCGACGCATGGCGATAAGATCCGCTTTGCGCCGCCTTTAACGATCAATGCTTCACAAGTGCAGGAATGCGTGGGCATTATTGCACGCAGCCTCGAAATATTAGACTAACCCAATGACGAAACAAGACAAAGCTATCCGCAGCACGGGCTGGAGAACTGATTTCCTGCTGGGTTTCCCGGACGGCATCCTCGTAATATTATTCAGCTCGCAGCTGCTGTACGACAAGATGCCGGTACAGGACTTCTACTATATCCACTTTGTGATCCTTGCCGCGGTCACTGCCCTGTTCATCGTGACCACGTTCTTCGCCAACCGCGGTGCGGCAGACCACGAAGACGGTGTACTCACAGCCGATGAGCGACAGAAATTGCAAAAGCTGGACATTTCAGAGCAAGTTATTACCCATATCGGGGAAGAAATGGCGGCTGACCAGAAAAAGTGGGAAGATATGCTGGTAAAGGAAGAAGTAAAAGAAGTAGCGTATCACCCACCCAGCGCGTTCCGCAGCGCAATACTGACGGGCGTGTTTTTCCTGCTCGGCGGCATTTTGCCCTTATTCCCTTTCTTCCCGGATGAAAATTTTGAAAATGCATCGCAGGCAGGCTTAACGAGCGGGCTCCTCTCCCTGCTGGTATTTGCCTACATCAAAGCACGTATGACAAAGCAACGCCCCATCCCGATGGCGATCCGTCATATGCTGATCGGCGGCGCCGTAGTACTGGGCGTTTACATTATTTCCACTGCCCGGAACCTGGCTTAGGCCTTTTTACTTTCTGGAACAATACACAAATTAATACAAGAAATGCTCCCCCTACGGACAGGAACAATCCTGCTTCGCGGTGGGGGCATTCGCCCATTTCGCAGCGGGAGAACAGTAGCATGTTGCGGAACGACCACGCGGTGAGGAAGGTGGCGCAGAACAAATTGGCGAGGATAGCCGGACGTTTCCGGAAGAAGAACAGCATACAGGCGATAGAGAAAGCAATGTTCAGCACGGCAGGTTCACCGAATGACGAGCCTTTGGTATCCAGCCCTGTGAATACGAGGTTCTTACTTTCGATCGTCACCCAGGGAAAGAAGGCGCTGATTATCACGATGATGGCTGCTGCAACTCCGGTAATACTTAATTTCGACATAATGCTGTTTGTTCTGGGGGACAAAGATAGATCATTACGATTTATTCGCTGCTTAATTCGTAGTCGCGTATAATGGGATAGTTAAAATAGCCGCGGGAAACGGTGATGCGTAAACTTTTGTAGCCGGTGAAGTCGGTACCGCAGGGATAGGCAAAACTCTTTTCAGTACCGTGGTAATTAATGCGGACGGCGGGCTCCACACAACGTCCCCTGCTCGACCGGCCCTGTTGTTGTATTTCAGAAATGGGTACTATTGTAGTCACAACATTTTCGTCCGCCAGGTAGTAATTGGTCGCGAGACCGGCATAAACGATGGGACTGCCAAGTACTGCAATGTAATACACGACCTGTCCCCAAAGTCTCCCGTCAATTCTACCTCGAAAGCATAACGTTCCTATAAGGCCAACCAGTGCCCATATGACAAACACCAGTGATACAGGGATGATGGTGGCCTCCAACAATTCGGTGGTGACTAAGGCAATCCACGCGCCCATAAAGAAAGTGATGATGAGTGTCCTGTTGCCCATCTGTCGTTTTGCTTTGGGCCCCGTTGGAGCCGGAGCAACGGGCGGCCGCATCCCCAAATGTCTTTTACTTATGCGCTGTTCGCTGCTCATGAGTCAACAATATAAAAAGGAAGACAGCAATGCCGTCTTCCTTTAGTATCAGTATCCAAATAAAAATTCAATGATAACATCCACACCAAACAGCCCCCGCGAAATGGCCAGATCTATATAGTCGCCGCTCTTGTCGACAGCCCGCGGCGGCAGCCATAATGTCCGCCCCCGAGTTCAATCGTCACAAAAAAGCGCTCCGTCTGCCAACCAGTCGGCATTCCTTTTCGCCCCAACTCCGACTCCATGTTGGAATTGTACGAAATGATCGGCTCCCGCACAAACCTGATATCCTCTCCCCGGAAAAAGAAATTCATGATCAGGAAGCGCGATACCGGTAATCCTCCCAAAGTAAATACGTTATACACGCCTTGCCAGAACTTTTGTATGTACGTTCAAATGGTTTGCTAACGGTTTGCGCATGAAAGGAATGGCAGCCAGCCCAACAACGAACATCGTCAGTAACAGCCACCATTCTGGCAAGAGTTTCCGAAAAAATATTAGGCCGGGTATCGCCAGTAACACGGAAAGCACGAGCAATGCATGTAATATATTCTTGCCGCTCATTACTTCGCCCCCGGAGGACAATTTTGCCTCAAAAAGTTAGTATACAACTGCGACAAATGCCCCGTCGTACCCGCCCCTTCATTAATGCTATGCGTACGGTTCGGGTAAGCCATCATCTGGAATTGTTTACCATTCTTAACCAACTCGTTGATCAGCATCTCCGCATTCTGGTAATGCACGTTATCATCACCGGTACCATGGATGTACAACAGTTTGCCCTTCAGGTTTTTAGCATAAGTGATGGGAGAACCTTTTACAAAGTCTTCCATGCTTTCCTGGGGAAGCCCCATGTAACGCTCCTGGTAAATGTTGTCGTACGTCAGCTGGTTGCCAACTGCGGCAACAGCAATGCCGGTGCTGTAAATCTCGGGATACTGGAACAACAGGTTCAGTGTCATGGAACCGCCGCCGCTCCAGCCCCATACCGCGATGCGGGTCGGGTCTACGAACGACCATTTCATGATTTCTTTAGCACCCATCGCCTGGTCGCGTGCATTCACGATACCCAGTTTGCGGTAGATGGACTTGCGCCATGCGCGGCCCTTTGGCGCGGGGGTACCACGGTTGTCCAGGGAAATGTAGATGTAACCATCTTTCGCCATATCACCGGCATACAGGCGATTATAGCCTGCACCGTAAGTATCGGTTACGGTTGCACTGGCGGGTTCGCCATATACGTAAAATACGACGGGGTATTTTTGGTGGAATCAAAGTTCTCCGGTTTTACCATCCAGCCGTCCATGGTAACGCCATCTGCGGTAGTCACCTGGAAGAATGTGATGTTGCGGGCAGCGCTGCCGCCGTTGTTGCCGAGGTTTCGTACCGTTTTATGGTCGGGCAGACTGATAATCCCACCCTGCTCACGTTGCTGGTGGTTCTGGAAAGTATGATAGGCGTATGCGCCGTTAGGGCTTACCTGGTAATCGTGGCTGCCCACTTCGTTTGCGGGGGTAATGCGTTGAGCCGTACCGGTACCATCCAGGTTTACCTTGTATAAATACTGTTGCGTGGCATTATCGGGCGACGCCAGAAGTAAACCGTATTATGCGCCTCGTCGATGCGGGAAATTTTTATTACATCGTAGTTTCCTTTGGTGATCAGCTTTTCCTGTTTGCCGTCTGCAGAAATGCTGTAAAGGTGACGCCAGCCGTCTTTTTCGCTTACCCATAGGAACGACTTATTGTTCTGTAGCCAGTCCCAGCCGGAAATCTTATCATCTTCCCAACGGCTTTTCACGTCGAGCCAGGCACTGTCGCGTTCCTGCCAGATGGTTTGGGTTTTGCCGGTGGCGGCCTGCGCCAGCATTACTTTACCCACCTGTTGCTTGCGATCCAGCTGTTGCAGGATTAATTCGTTTTTGCCGGGCACCCATTCCATGCGCGGAATATAATGTTGCTGCGCATCGCCGGGCACCTGCAGCCAGGTGATCTTTTTACTGTTGATGTCGATCACGCCCACCCGGCAGGCCGAAGGACTTTCCCCCACTTTCGGGTACTCTACCGGTACGATGTGGGAGTAAATGGAATCCGTGTTATTTATCATGTAGAAGTCGCGGATCTTGGTCGCGTCGATTTGCCAAAAAGCAATCGACTTACTATCCGGACTCCAGCGGAAACCGTCGCGGCAACCGAATTCTTCCTCATATACCCAATCGAACGTACCATTGATGAAACGGCGGGTGCCGTCTTTAGTTAACGGCTGGATAGCACCGGTGGTTACATCTTCTACGTATATATTACGGTCGCTCACGTAAGCCACCTTTTTACCATCGGGCGAAAACTTGGCGAACATCAGTGAGGCCTCGGGTTTGCCTTTGCCCAGCTGCTGCAGTTTTTTAGTGGCTATGTTGTACAGCCAGTAGTCGCCACGGGTATGATAGCGCCATACCTTACGGGTATTGGCGAAAATCAGCACCTGCTTTTCATCTTCCGAAAAGCTGAAGTCTTTTACCTGCAACGGTTTGCCGGTGGCGTCTTTCAAATCGGCAAAAGGTACGGAGGGAGTACTGCTAAGGTCTTTTAAGTTGATGGCGTAAATGCCATTGTCTTCGAGACTGTAGAACGACTGGCCTTCTTTGGTCCATTTAAAGCCTTCTCCGGGCAACTGCGCTTTAGCAGCAGTGACGGACGACAGGCAGCATATGGCCAACAAATAACGGGTCAGGTTAAAGCGGGAGAGATACATAGCTGTTTATATAATGAGCTTTAAAAATAAAGGAATTCCTCGAATTACACGGACCGTTGATGGAACACATCAATACGCATTAATAAAAAAACCAATCAATTATTTTGTCAATTTATTTTTTTGCGTATTTTTATGAATCTATTAAAATCCTATTAATAATATAAAATCCTATTTGAGAAAAAAAAGGAACTATGGTACAGGTAACCTATTCTTACAAGAACCGGGAGTTCTTTCAATTGGAAGACCGATTAATGAACCAGCTGGCCGAAAGTGGCAAACGCCTTCTTTTCGCGTTACTGGAACCAATGGAAGAGCTGCTTATGACCGAGGACGGTAAAATCCGCATCTGCCTCGACGAGCGTCCCAACATCGAGCTGGAAGGATTCAGCGCAGCCATCAAACGTAAAATTGAATGCACCTTGCGTGGCGACGAGGACGAAGTGAACTAAACATTATTTACTACATAAGGAAAACGGAGCAAGACACAACTTATAATGAGTTGACTTGCTCCGTTTTCTATTTTAGTGAGATGGAATGTTTTAGGCTTCCAGCTTTTTACCGGTCCCGCCGCTTAGCAGGTAAAGGGCTGCCATGCGAATGGCCACGCCGTTTTCCACCTGTTGCAGGATGATGGACTGTCCGCTGTCTGCAGCATCGGAACTTAACTCTACGCCCCTGTTAATCGGACCGGGGTGCATAATCACGATCTCTTTATCCGGCTTTCGAGCAATGCCCTGTTAACGCCATACACGAGTGAATATTCGCGTAAGGAACTGAACAGCGGGGTGTTCTGCCTTTCGAGCTGGATACGCAGTACGTTGGCCACATCGCACCAGTTGAGGGCTTCGCGCAGGTTATATGTAACGTTTACATCCAGTGCAGCTGCTAAGTGTTTGGGAATGAGCGTGGGCGGACCAACAACGGTTACCTCGGCGCCCAATTTGCGCAGGCAGTATATGTTGGACAAGGCTACACGGGAATGCATGATATCGCCGCAAATAGCGACCTTCTTCCCTTCTACCCCTCCTAACCTTTCGCGGATGGAAAATGCGTCGAGCAGCGCCTGCGTAGGGTGCTCGTTGATGCCGTCGCCGGCGTTCACGATCGGTACGTCGATGTGTTTGGCCAGAAGTGCGGCGCCCCGCTGGCGGAGTGGCGCATAACGACCATATCCACTTTCATGGACAGGATGTTATTCACTGTATCGATCAAGGTTTCGCCTTTGGATACAGACGATCCTGATGCGGAGAAGTTCACTACATCGGCGCCCAGGCGCTTTTCTGCCAGCTCAAAGGAAATCCTTGTGCGGGTAGAGTTTTCGAAGAAAACGTTGACGATGGTAGTGTCCCGGAGTGTAGGAACCTTCTTGATAGGCCGTTGTAAAACTTCCTTGAATTGATCAGCAGTTTGAAAAATAGTTTCTATATCCTGACGCTTCAGATCGCGTATACCGAGTAGATGTTTTACTGATAATGACATGCTAATTTGCAAATATAAAGGCGAAAATGAAATTCTGAAAATCTAATTCGTAGTGCCGTTCTCCAACACCACTTCATCCTTCCCGTCACGTTCCTTCCACAGTACCTTAACCTTTTGCGTAATAAATGCATCGATGGTGCGGCCGGTATAATCTGCCTGTATCGGCAACTGGCGGCTGAAACGGCGGTCGATGAGCACCAGCAGTTCTACGGCAGACGGCCGGCCGAAGTCCAGCATGGCGTCCAGTGCCGAGCGTGTAGTACGACCGGTATACAACACGTCATCGATCAGTACGATGCGTTTGTTCTCTATAGAAAAATCAATATTGGTTTCATTCGGCACATGTATCGCGTTGCCCTGTTTAAAGTCGTCGCGGTAAAAAGTAATATCCAGCTTACCATACGGGATCTCCGTACCGGGTAACAATTTTTTCAGGTTATCATAAATCCTGTCGGACAAATAAATGCCTCTCGGCTGAAGCCCGATCAGAACGGAATTATCAAACGGAAAGTGATTTTCGATAAGCTGATGACAAAGCCTGTCGATCGTGATGGCCTGTTGTTTATCGCTCAAAATGGTCTTCAAAAGTTTTCGTTTTAGAGGTCAAAAATAACAATTCCTGCTGAATCATCCACAAACATAAAAGTTATCGAGCGCGCGATAATTTATCATTTTACATATTAACAAAAAATTATTTTTTCGCTTGTTCGTATCAAACTAAACATTAGTTTTGCTCATCATATTTAATCACCATATCACACGAAAATGAAAAAAGTTACGATCAAAATGATGATGGCGGGCGCGTTCCTGCTCGGTATGACTCAATTCGCAAAAGCACAATCCAAGGCTAATTTCCTGGGCGGTTCTGCTGGCATCGTTACCACAAACAACGAAGCAACTGAAGAAAAAACAAATGGCTACGGCATCGATCTCCGCTTCGGTCATTACATCCAACCTAAATTGGCTATCGGTATTCGTTTAGGCTATACCGGTTCTAAAGATGAAACCACTGTTGCCGGCGCAACTACGACCGACAAAACCAGCGATTTCAGCGTAGCTCCTTTCGTTCGTCTGGAAACTCCATTATGGCAGACTAAGTTCTCTATCTACAGCGACCTGGGTATCTATGGCGCTTTCGGTACAGAAACTTCTGAAGCCGGTGGCGTAGAATCAAAGTACAAAACAACTGGTTTCGGCGCTTTCTATGAGCCCGGTATCCTGTTCCACATCAAAGACAACATCTCCCTGCAAGGTTCTTTCGGTAACCTGATCGGTTACGATTACAAGCAAGGTAAAGCTGACGGCTCCGATGTGAAAACCACTTCCAACTCTTTCGGCATCGCTGGTGACCGTATGGGCCTGGACAACTTCAAGTTTGGTATCAACTTGAAATTCTAAGTAAACATCTCACCTTCTCTGATTTTTTTAAAAGCCCGGCGGTTATCTGCCGGGCTTTTAACTTTTATACTACCGCTTCCAGCCCGTTTTTTGTGGTAACTTTACCATACATTTTTTACCATGAAAACGCTTTTCATCACCATGCTTGGTTTTTCACTCTTCGGTTCCGGTAATACGGAAGGACAATTAAAGGTAGGCGACAAAGTGCCTGCGTTTCAATTGCAGGATCAAAACGGACAAACATTTCTCCCGGAAGAAGAACTGGGCAAAGGTCCGCTCGTTATTTACTTTTATCCGAAAGATGAAACGCCGGGCTGTACCAAAGAAGCCTGCTCTTTCCGCGATTCCTTTACCGCCTTCAGCGACCTGGGCGCAAAGGTCATCGGCATCAGCAGCGACGACGTGGCTTCGCACAAACAATTCGCCGATAAGTACCGCTTACCGTTTACGCTGCTCGCCGACGAAGGCGGCCAGGTGCGCAAACTGTTTGGTGTTCCCAAGTCACTGGGCATGACCGGCAGGGTAACTTACGTGATCAATAAAGAAGGAAAGGTGATCCACATTTTCAACTCTCAGTTACAGGCAACGAAGCATGTGACGGAGGCGCTGGAGGCGATTAAAAAGGTTAAGGAAAGTTGTTGTGGGTGCAGTGTGCAACGGCGGATGAATAGAAAAACAATGTTAAGTACATAAATGAGTAAGGCCTGGACGTTATCCGGGCTTTATTTTTTTATACAGACGCAAAGAAAAAGGGCTGACAGCCAACGCCATCAACCCTTTCTTCCAAAATTTCAATTCAATATTATGCCTCGTTCAGGAACGGATAACGGTAATCTGTCGGCGGCACCAAAGTTTCCTTCACGGTGCGCGCGCTCAGCCAACGATACAGGTTCAAGGCCGAACCAGCTTTATCATTGGTACCGGAAGCTCGGGCGCCACCAAATGGCTGCTGCCCTACTACCGCGCCTGTCGGTTTATCATTAATGTAAAAGTTACCTGCAGCGTTCACCAGTTTACGGGTGGCCAGTTCTACCGCGTAACGGTCCTGCGCCAGGATAGAACCTGTGAGAGCGTATTCGGAAGTGCTGTCTACAACTTTGAGTATCTCATCGAATTGTTCCGCATCGTACACGTAAATCGTCAGCACCGGGCCGAAGATCTCTTCGCACATGGTTACGTATTTCGGATCAGTGGTCTCAATTACGGTAGGTTCGATGAAGAAGCCTTCTGTTTTATCGTAGTTGCCGCCTGCGATGATCTTCGCTTTCGGATCTTTCTTCGCATTGTCGATGTACTGCGCAATTTTATCGAAAGAGCGCTCATCGATTACTGCGTTCACGAAGTTGGAGAAGTCTTCTGTCGTGCCTTTTTTCATGCTCTTCAGGTCTGCTACCAGCTTGGTTTTCACCGCTTCTGCAATGTTGCTTGGCAAATATGCACGGGATGCAGCGGAGCATTTCTGTCCCCGGTACTCGAACGCGCCGCGCGCCAGTGCAGTGGCTACTACATCTACGTCGGCGGATTTATGCGCCAGTACAAAGTCCTTACCGCCGGTTTCACCAACGATGCGGGGATATGTTTTGTACTTGTGGATGTTGTTGCCGATCGTCTTCCACATGGTCTGGAATACGCCGGTAGAGCCGGTGAAGTGAATACCTGCAAAGTCGGGATGTGCGAAACAAACATCGCCTACAGTAGGTCCGTCTGTATATACCAGGTTGATCACACCGGCAGGCAGGCCTGCTTCGATGAAGATCTTCATGATCATATTGGCAGAGTACACCTGCGTATTAGCAGGTTTCCATACCACTACGTTACCACACATGGCGGCAGAGGCAGGCAGGTTACCGGCAATGGCGGTGAAGTTGAACGGCGTAACGGCCAGCACGAAACCTTCGAGGGGACGGTACTCCAGTCTGTTATGTACACCAGGTGAGCTGATGGGCTGCTGGCGGTAAATTTCGGTGAGGTAGTGAACGTTGAAACGCAGGAAATCAATGATTTCGCAGGCGCTGTCGATCTCGGCCTGGTACGCGTTTTTGCTTTGGCCGAGCATGGTGGTACCATTCATATGATAACGGTACTTGGTGGCCATGAGGTCTGCCGCTTTCAGGAAGATGCCTGCACGGTGCTCCCAGGGCATGTTCGCCCAGTCTTCTCTTGCTTTCAGCGCAGCGTCGATAGCGGCGGTAACGTGAGCAGCATCTCCCATATGGAAATGGCCCAGCTTGTGCTTACGTTCGTGCGGGGGACGAAGATCAACGGTTTTGCCGGTACGAACTTCCTGTCCGCCGATGTACATCGGGATATCTGCCTGTTCTGCTTTAAAAGCGGCCAGCTGTTTCTTGAGTGCTGCGCGTTCCGGGAACCCGGTGCATAGCTTAACACTGGTTCATTTGCAGGTGCTGCAAAGTCAAAATAAGCGTTATGCATTGGTGTAATGTTTTTTAAAAGGTTGGTATATGATTCACATGATTACTGCGCTTCTTCCTTCTGCATCATCAGGTATGCCTTGATAAATCCTTCCAGGTCGCCATCCATCACAGGGCCAACGTTACCTACTTCATAGTCGGTGCGGTGGTCCTTGATCATTTTATAAGGATGAAAAACATAAGACCTTATCTGGGAACCCCATTCGATCTTGCGTTTATTGGCGTTGGTCGCATTTTTCAGTTCCTCCCGTTTGCGGATTTCTTCTTCATACAAACGTGATTTCAGCATGGTTAAGGCCTTTTCGCGGTTCTCGCCCTGGGTCCTTGCCTGCTGGCATTCGATGATAATGCCGCTGGGAATATGCTTCAAACGCACCGCGGTTTCCACCTTGTTCACGTTCTGTCCGCCCTTACCGCCGGAACGATAAAATTCCCATTCCAGGTCGGCCGGGTTAACGGTCACCTCAATGGTATCGTCTACCAGCGGATACACGAATACAGATGCGAAAGACGTATGCCTGCGGGCATTGGAATCAAAAGGTGAAATACGCACCAGGCGATGCACGCCGCTTTCCGCTTTCAGCAGTCCGTAGGCGAAGTCGCCGTCGAACTCCAGGGTGGCGGATTTAATGCCTGCGCCATCACCATATTGTACGTCGATCTCAGAAACTTTCCAGCCCTGTTTTTCGCCATACATGCGGTACATGCGCAACAGCATCTCGGCCCAGTCCCGGCTTTCCGTTCCGCCTGCGCCCGAGTTGATGGTGAGTACGGCCGGCATCTCGTCTTCCGGCTGGTTCAGCGTGGATTTAAACTCCAGCTCATCCAGGGCGACTAATGCCTTTTTATAGGCCTCTTCCACCTCTTCTTCGGTCGCTTCGCCTTCCTTTTGGAAGTCGAGCAGCACGGCGCTGTCCTCCACAGCGCTGCGCACGCTGTCATGAAGGTCAACCCAGAACTTGTTTACCTTGATTTCCTTAAGAATACCCGTGGCGCGTTCGTTATCGTCCCAAAAGCCAGGGGCCAGCGTCAGCTGCTTATCGTTTTCAATTTTAGCTATACGGTCCTGGACGTCAAAGAAAACCTCCCAGGACGTACAGACGGTCCCTCATATGTTTAAGTTGCTCGATTGTCATAGGGCGCAAATGTAAGCAAAATTTAAGAGAATGTACCGCGGTGGCAACAGATGGATAATTGCGGCAAACCCGCGCTAAACGTTAATTATCATCTGCTTAACCTGTATTAACCGGGATGAGCAGTACCGTAACTCACCAACCGGATCGTTAATTAAAGAAAGGAACAATATTTGTTCAAACTCAGCTTATTGAAAACCTACATTGTATGAGCATTGCTATAAATCTCTCGCGTTACCGCCAGCAGGCGGTCTTTAATCTCGTTGGACTCATCATCGTGATTACCGTTAATGCACTGGCCAATATTTTACCTATTAATGGGAAAGATACCGGCACCCTCTCCGACCAGTATCCGAATTACTTTACGCCGGCCGGACTTACTTTCAGCATCTGGAGTTTGATTTATTTCGGGTTGATATTGTTTGCGATCTACCAGGTGTGGCTTGCCTTTTCGCGCGGGCACCGGAAGAACTGCATAATTTCATGTCGCGCATGGGCGGGCTGTTCCTGCTAAACTGCCTGGGTAATGCCTGCTGGATATTTGCCTGGCATTATGAGCAGGTGGCATTGTCGCTGGTGATCATGCTGGTGATCC
Organism: Chitinophaga sedimenti; assembly: GCF_023156195.1. Taxonomy (GTDB): domain Bacteria; phylum Bacteroidota; class Bacteroidia; order Chitinophagales; family Chitinophagaceae; genus Chitinophaga; species Chitinophaga sedimenti. Next base: position 1,518,917 of record NZ_JAKUKA010000001.1, on the reverse strand, counting down.
TCACCAGCCTGCTGCTCATCCAGCAACGCTTCGGCATATTTCTGCCCGGAACACCCGCGCGGGAGCGTTTCTTCGTACACATTCCGTTCGCTATTTACCTGGGCTGGATTGCCGTAGCCACCATCGCTAACACCACTGCGCTGCTGGTGCACATAAACTGGCTGCCTGCCATGTCGCCAGGATGGGCCCTCATCATGTGCGGGGTGGCCACCATTTTTACCCTGCTGGCGATCTTCGGGCGGAATAACATTCCTTACGCGTTGGTAAGCCTTTGGGCGCTGGCTGGTATCAACTTAAAAAGATCGGCTGCCGGCGGTGCTGAAAATGAGAACATTATCATTGCCGCCAGTGTTTGTATGGTGGTAATAGGCCTTGCTATTATTATCCAATTGTTTCGTTCAAGAAAATCCATGATCAGGACAAGGCATTAAGGTCAGAAATGTATACTTTTGGTACCACCTAAATAATGTAATATGTTCCCAAAGACTGATTTAACCAGCACGAAAGCATGGGGCGCGCTCGCAGCGCATGCCGAGGAGATGAAAAAGACACAGATGCGTCAGCTGTTCGCCGATGATGCGAAGAGGTTCGACAAGTACCACCTTCAGTTGGAAAACATCCTGTTCGACTATTCTAAAAATATTATTACCGATAAAACCTTAACACTGCTGCAGTCGCTGGCGAAAGAATGCCAGTGCCGGAAGCTATTGCAGCGATGTTCGGGGCCGAAAAGATCAATGCCACCGAAGGCCGCGCCGTATTACATACCGCGCTGCGCAACTTCTCCGGCAAACCGGTGCTGCTCGATGGGCAGGACGTGATGAAAGACGTACAGGAAGTGCTCACCCGCATGGAAGTTTTCTGCAACCGTGTACACGCCGGCGAATGGAAGGGTTATACGGGTAAGCCTATACGTTACATCGTAAACATCGGCATCGGCGGTTCCGACCTCGGCCCCGTGATGGTGACAGAAGCGCTGAAACCGTTCTGGCGCCCAGGTATGCAACCTTACTTCGTATCGAACGTAGACGGCACGCACATCGTGGAAACACTGAAGAAAGTAAGTCCCGAAGAAACCCTCTTCCTTATTGCATCCAAAACCTTTACCACGCAGGAAACCATGACCAATGCCAACACCGCGCGCGAATGGTTCCCGGAACATGCGAAAGATGAAGCACATGTGGCGAAGCACTTCGCGGCACTGTCTACCAACGAAAAGGCGGTGAAAGCCTTTGGTATCGATACCGAAAACATGTTCGGCTTCTGGGATTGGGTAGGCGGACGTTACTCCCTGTGGTCCGCCATTGGCCTGTCCATCGCGCTCACAGTGGGTTTCGACTACTTTAAAGCACTGCTGGAAGGCGCCTTTGCGGCAGACGAACATTTCCGCACAGCGGCATTCGAAGAAAATATCCCGGTGCTGATGGCGCTGATCGGCCTCTGGTACGGCAACTTCTTTGATGCCGATTCAGAAGCCATACTTCCCTACGACCAATACATGCATCGTTTCGCGGCGTATTTCCAGCAGGGGAATATGGAGAGCAACGGCAAATATGTAGATCGTTCGGGCAAGCCCGTTAGTTACCAGACCGGCCCTATCGTTTGGGGCGAACCCGGCACCAATGGTCAGCACGCATTTTACCAGCTGATCCACCAGGGCACCAAACTGATCCCGTGCGACTTCATCGCGCCAGCGATCAGCCAGAACCCGGTGAGCGATCATCATAATAAATTACTGAGTAACTTCTTCGCACAAACGGAGGCGCTCATGAACGGCAAAACGGCAGAAGAAGTACGCGCCGAACTGAAAGCCGCGAAAATGGACGATGCCGCGATCGAAGAACTGACGCCGTTCAAAGTATTTACCGGCAACCGCCCTACCAACTCGTTCCTGGTGAAAGAAATTACGCCCAGAACGCTTGGCAGCCTAATTGCGTTATACGAACACAAAATATTCGTGCAGGGGGTTATCTGGAATATCTACAGCTTCGACCAGTGGGGCGTTGAGCTGGGTAAACAGCTGGCCAACAAAATCCTCCCCGAGCTGGGTGGCGACGAAAGCATCAGCAGTCACGATTCGTCTACCAACGGCCTGATTAATGCGTTTAAAGCCATGCGTAAATAATATTGTCATTTATACATGAAATGCCTGGAAACCTTGGTTTTCAGGCATTTTTGTTTTTATGGGCCGTTAGGAAGATAAGCTGCCCAAAGTCCGGCAAGACGGTAACGTTCAGGCATAAAAAAAGCCCCCGGTTGTCCGGGGCTTACAATTATTTTCGATAACAAAGGGAATGGACTACCATTTGTCTACATCATCTCCAGATGCGGAAGCTGCTGCTTCTGCTACTACAGGTGCTTCCACCTCATGAGCAGTTACTGCTGCTACTTCGTCAGCAGATGCGCTAACTTCAGCAGTGTCGATACCGTCTTCTTCATCGCGGGAATAATCGTGGTTGTAAGCATCAAAATCGAAATCAGGCATCAATTCTGTTTTTACATAATTGATCGTTTCGGTGAGCGCGTTCAGAAACTTGTTGAAGTCTTCTTTGTAAAGAAAAACTTTGTGCCTGTCATAACCGTTGTCGTTGAAGCGCTTTTTGCTTTCCGTGATGGTCAGAAAGTAATCGTTGCCACGTGTGGTTTTAACATCAAAGAAATAAGTTCTTCTTTTACCCGCTTTCAATCGCTTGGAAAAGATGCTGTCGTTGTTTCTTTCCTGTTGATTGTTGTTTTCGTACGCCACAGTTGATAGATTTAAGGTTGTTAACGAATCAAATCCTGTTTTTATTATCAATAATCAACAAATATACAATTGTTTCTCAGATAACAAAATATTTTTAAATGAATTTGAAAAATCATTTGAAAATGGCTGAAATCTGCCTTCACAGGGCATTACAAGGTATCAAAACATTTCAATTTTAGCCTTCTTCATCGGTTTGTTGCTGCCTTGCATAGAGCTCGGCATAATACCCATTATTGGCCATCAACTGGTCATGGGTGCCGGTTTCCACGATCCGGCCCTCATCGAGCACAATGATCTTATCGAACGAAAACAGCGCAAATATGCGGTGGGTAATGATTATAGCGGTCTTACCCTTCAAAAATGCATACAGGTTGCCAATGATTTCCTTCTCCGTACGGGCGTCTACGGCAGACAGGCAATCGTCGAACACCATCAGGTTTGGATTACGGATGAGGCCCCTGGCTATCGAGATGCGCTGTTTCTGGCCGCCACTAAGCGTTACGCCCCGCTCCCCCACTACAGTGTCAAAGCCGCCCGGGAAGTTCAGGATGTCACGCTCCACGGATGCCTGGCGCGCTGCGAGCTGTACCAGTTCCTGCGTGGCCGTTGGTTCGCCGAAACGGATGTTATTGGTAATCGTATCCGAAAACAGGAATACATCTTGCGGCACATAACTCACCTGGCTGCGCAGGCTGGCCAGCTTCACGTTACGGAGATCGTGCCCGTCCACACTGATGCTGCCCTGCTGCGGATCGTACATGCGGATCAGCAGCTGCGCCAGCGTGCTTTTACCCGAACCTGTACGGCCGATCACCGCCACTTTTTCTCCCGGTTTAATCGTCAGGTGAAAATCCTTTAACGCCTGTATGCCGGTGTGCGGATAGGTAAAGGACACGTGGTTAAACGCCACCTCTCCCTTCACGCTGATATCCTGCGCCTGCGGGGTATCTTTTATTTCGGGTTCAATATCCGAGAATTCGTTCAGCCGCTGTTGTGATGCTGCAGCACGCTGTATCATAGAGGCTACCCATCCTATCGAAAAGAAAGGAAAAGTGAGCATGTTTACGTAAATCACAAACTCCGCCAGGTTACCGATGGTAATCGTTCCCTTGCTTACCTGCACGCCACCGATAAAAATGGTGATGATCACACTCAGGCCGATCATCAGCGCCATTACCGGCTGGTACAGCGCGTCCGTTTTCGCCAGGCTCACAGAGCTTTCTTTATACGCCTCGCTGGCCGCATCAAAGTGCCCGGCCGTCGCATCTTCCTGCACGTAGGATTTTATCACCCTGATGCCGGAGTACGACTCCTGCGCAATGGAGGTGATGTTCGACAACTGCGCCTGTATTCTTTCGCTTTTACGGTGAATGATGTGGTTCACATAATAAATGGTAAGCGCCAGGAAAGGCAGCGGGGAAATCGTGTAAATCGTCAGCATCGGGTTTACCTGCCACATGAGGTACACGATGATGATGAGCATGAATACGGTGCGGGTCGCGTACATCACGGCCGGCCCCACATACATGCGCACACGGGAAACGTCTTCCGTAATACGGCTCATCAGGTCGCCCGTCCGGTGCATTTTAAAGAAATTCAGGTCCAGTTGCTGGTAATGCCGGTAAATCTCGTTTTTCAGGTCGTACTCGATGTGGCGCGACATCACAATGAGGGTCTGTCTTTGCAGGAACATGAAGAAGCCGCTCAACAGCGCCATCGCCAGGATGCCCACGCCATATAACGCCAGCACCTTGGTAAAGTCGCTGCGGAACAGGTCTTTTACAGGTGTATCGCTGATGATGCGGTAGTTGTTGAGGTTTTGTTCCAGCAGATCGAAGATCTGCCGCACCATAATCGGCTGGAACACGCTGAACACGATCGACACCACCGTAAAAATCAACCCCAGCGAAAATCTCCATTTATACTTCAGAAAGTATTTATTCAGTGCAAGAAGGTGTTTCATACCTGCAAATTAACGAGAATGGGCTTAAAACAGAAATGGCGCCGGATAAACGGCGCCATTTCTTATCAACTGTATTTCAATTATAATTTTGCGAGCGTTTCCACGATGCGCTGTTTCGCTTCTTCAACAGATACATCTTCTTTTTGAACTTCTGACCGGTGATGTTTTCGAACAGCTCGATATAACGGTCGCTTACGCTGGTCACAAAAGCATCGTCCATATCCGGTACCTGCTGGCCTTCTTTACCCTGGAAGCCGTTCGCCATCAGCCATTCGCGCACAAACTCCTTACTCAGTTGTTTCTGCGGTTTGCCGGCGGCCTGGTTGGCTTCGTAGCCTTCCGCATAAAAGTAACGGGAAGAGTCCGGGGTGTGTATCTCATCGATCAGGTAAATCTGGCCGTTATGGTGACCAAACTCGTACTTGGTATCCACGAGCATCAGTCCTTGTTTCGCCGCCAGTTCGCGACCACGTTTAAACAGGGCCAGTGTATATTGCTCCAGCTGCTCGTATTCTTCTTTGCTCACACGGCCGGAAGCAATGATCTCTTCGCGGGAAGTATCCTCATCATGGCCTTCGTGTGCTTTGGTGGTAGGCGTGATGATCGGCTCGGGGAAGTAGTCGTTCTCCTTCATGCCTTCGGGCATGGTTACGCCGCAAAGTACCCGCTGGCCGCTTTTGTAAGTACGCCATGCATGACCAGTCAGGTTGCCGCGCACCACCATCTCTACCGGGTAAGTATCGCATTTAATCCCGATGGTTACATTGGCCACCGGCGTCGCCTTTTTCCAGTTAGGTACAATGTCCTGGGTAGCGTCCAGCATGATCGTCGCAATCTGGTTCAGTACCTGACCTTTATACGGTATCGGCCTGGGCAGCACTACGTCGAATGCAGAAATCCGGTCGCTCACCTGCATGACCATCCATTTATCTTCTATTGTATATACGTCACGCACTTTCCCTTTGTAGAAAGCGGTTTGTCCCGGGAACTGAAAAGTAGGTTCTGCCATGCTTCTATAATTGTTTGTTCGTTCGTTCCGGCGAATGCCGCCGGATAATAAACCGCTGCAAAAATAGCTTAGCACTGCCAATTTCAAAAATAATTGCCCTGCGGGTAAATATTTCCCCCGATCGCTCCCTTTTTTACACGGTAGCGACACATAAAATAAAAGGAGGACTAACGCCCTCCCTTAATCATGTTCCGAGAAACGAACCGTATCCTGCCCGCCCACATTCGGGCGCTTGTTCAGCGAGGTGTCGCTGGCGGCGGTGGTATCGTGACGAAGATTAGTTGTGTCAAAAGTCTGGGTGGTATCGTTAAAAGGCAGGATGGAATCTTGCGATGCCTCCGACCTGTTGTTGTTACAGGCGACCAGCAGCAGGGCTGCGGCCGCGGCGCCAAACATGGATTTTTGTAAAGTAGGTCTCATATTGATAAGTTTTATAGCCTGGTCGTGGTGTCGGTCGGCGCAGGGATCGAAGTGTCTTTTCCGGGTACGGTGCTGACAGAATCCAGGGCCGGCGCAGTGGTATCGCCGCTGTTGGTGCGCGAGCTGCTGCTGCACGAATACAGGAGGATAACGAAGAACAGGAATACCATGGCCGTAACGGCGGCGCGCAACAAACCTGCGATGATATTATTTTTTCTCATAAACTGGTGTTATTCAGGTTAAATGGATTTATGTAAAATGTACCTTAATAATTATGCCAACATGTTATATACAGCCAGGCATGCTTTTGTTACCTCTGTATTGATGGAATCACACCTTTACACTGAAACACTGCAGATGTTGGTTTCGCTCATGATCGGTTCCGTATTGGGACTCGAGCGCGAATACCGGCGGAAAGCCGCGGGCATCCGTACGATTGCCCTGATATGCGCCGGCTCCACCTTGTTTACGATATTGTCCCGGGAACTGGGTGCCCCCAACAGCATGGACCGTGTCGCCTCCAACATCCTGACCGGCGTCGGCTTTATTGGAGCGGGCGTCATTTTTAAAGGAAAATATTCAGTAGATGGCATAACTACCGCCACCACTATCTGGATCGCCGCCGCACTGGGCATGGCCGTTGGCATGGAGCACTACCTTGTAGCCACCTTTTCGCTGTTTGGCACCCTGCTGGTCCTGACCGGCCTCAAGTACCGGAGAACAAACTGGAAGCCCTCCGCCAGCGGAAACAATACGCCATCCGTTGTTACCATGACCTGAGTCACATTCAACTTGAAGCGATTTTTGAGCAATATCACCTACGTTATAAAACGCTGGTGACTAGCCGCAATGACGCAGTATTTGAGTTTAAATATGAACTAACAGGTAAAATATCAAACATGAACATGCTAAATGAATACCTTTTAACCGAAAAACGGGTTCTAGGCTTCGAAATAGAGGCTACTTATTAAAGATTAATTGATTATGCAGATTGATTACGAAAAAATCTCCGTCACTGCTGCGACACTCCTCCAAAAACAACTGCGCGAAAAGCTGATTTTGCAACCAATTGATACTGACATAAAAATCGTGGGTGGAGCAGATATTTCCTTTAACAGATTCAGCCCGATTATCTATGCCGGCATAGTTTTACTGAGCTACCCCGACCTACAGCCCATCGGTCAGTCGACGGTGATCACGAAGGCTAATTTCCCTTACGTACCCGGCTACCCGGCCTTCCGCGAAGTGCCGGCCTTGCTGCAGGCGTGGGAGCAATTGTCCCGGAAACCGGACCTAATGGTGTTTGACGGGCACGGCATCGCCCATCCGCGACGACTCGGCGTAGCCTCGCATTTTGGGGTTATTACAGATACGCCTTCCATTGGCTGCGCCAAACAACCGCTATTCGGGCAATACACAATGCCCGATGTTACAGCAGGTAGCGTCTCCCCAATTAAAGATAAAGATGAATTACTGGGATATGCCTTCAGGACACGCAACAAGGTGAAGCCGGTATTCATATCACCAGGGCACCGTACCGATGCCGACAGCGCCCTGGCTTTCATGCGTACCTGCACCCGCGCGCATCGCCTGCCGGAACCAACCCGCCTGGCCCATAATGCCGTTAACGAACTACGCGCCAAACACCAGGAGTAACAATACGCAAACCCCTCTTCATTAAGATTTTACTTTACTTCTTCTTCCGTGTCATTAACACAACACCAAGGATCACGATCACCGAGCCGATGATGCCATCGGGGTTCAACATTTCGTCCAGCACCAGCCAGCCGAGGAACAGGGCCACTACCGGGTTTACATACGCATATGTGGAAGTAATACGTGGCGGCGCGTTTTTCGTCAGCCAGCTATAGGAAGTGTAGCCAACGAGCGAACCGAGGAATACCAGGTGCAGGAAGGCGATCCAGGTACGAAGATTCACGTTTGCCAGTGCGCTCCAGTCATCGCGCTCCAGGCATACGCTCATCACGATGGTGAATATACAACCTGATAACATCTGGATAGCCGTGGACGTCAGTTGCCGCGGCATTGGCAGGCGTTGTACGAGCAAAGAGCCGAGTGTCCAGCAGATGGAACCGGCGATCACCACGAACAGTGGCCATTTCGGGAAGTCGAACTGCGCGCCGCCCCGGAACGGGTTAAAGATGAAGAACAGGCCGATGAAGCCGATCAGGATACCCCACAGGGTCATGGCCGCGGGCCTCTGTTTAGAGAAGAACAGCCAGTCCTGCGCCACGAAGTACGCCGGTGCGGCCGCTACCAATAGCGCCACCAACCCTGACGGCATATAATGCACCGCCAGCGCCACACCGCCATTGCCGACGCCGATCAACAACACGCCCACCAGGGAAGCCGATGCCCATTGCTTACCGGAAGGCCATTCCTTTTCCTTCACCATGCCGATCACGAACATGATCATCCCCGCCGTAAAAAACCGGAAGGCCGACAACAGGAAGGGCGGCACTATTTCCGTGGCTACCTTCATGCCCAGGTAGGTAGATCCCCAAATGATGTAAACAGCAATAAGGCAGGTTACCAGCATCGTGGAGCGCTGACGGGACGTATTATCAGGCGTGTTCATTCGTTTTGTTGCTTTTTCCGTTCGTAGAATTGTTTCACTTTGTGCAGGTCGCCACAGGTCGCCATGTTGCACCACCTGCGCGAGCGGTTCTTGCTCTTATCGATGAACAACCAATGGCAGGCCGGGCATTGCCGTACACGCAACAGCTGTTCGCTCCCAATACTTCCACCGCCGACTTCACCACCAGCCAACCCGGCAGGTTCAGTTCCGGCGTTAAAAATGAAAGCGTTGCAGGCGTCTTCTTAGATAAAAATTCAAGACTTAACTGTCCGAAAGCGGCCGCAAGGTACGGATTAAACTGTTCTACCAACGCGGGATCAGGCGAATGCCCCGCAGCCTGCGCGGCAAATAGCCGGTATAGCAATTCCCGCAGGACGATCAGTTGCTCAAATACCACGTTGGCCCTGGGAGGGTAAGCTTTCGCCATTCGCTCCAGGGTCTTGATCACCGCCGGTTTTAATGCCCCCGTATGCCGGCACCAGGCCAGCACATCCGCGTAACTGCCGAGGTAGTCGTGCGGCTGCTCCACGCTGCGGTCATGGAGGGTGTTCGTAAAGTCGAGACATAAGGCGCCACCGTCGAGCAGCAGGCTGGAAATGGATCGTTGAACGCTCATAGTTAACCGGTAAAAGCATTTTAGATGGTTAGATAAATATACAGCTTTCTCGTGGAAGCAGCAACTGTTTAGCACCTTCAAGTGATCATCAAAGTAAATACTGATAATGATTTGATAATTAGCTGACATGCATGCTACGAAGGATGCAGGGAATATCGGGGCAGCCGGCCGCTACAGCTACTACGGCCGTACAGTATCAATTATAAATAGCATAATTACTCCGCCGTACGGGGCGGATAAACCGGTAGTCAGAGAAAAAATAAAGCCGGCCTGGAAAAAATTCCGGCCGGCTGTTTTCACACCTTAATCTATCTTTCTCAGGAATGGTAATTAAGCTTGCGAGGCCCCGTCAACCAGGTTAACGGTCCCTGAAACAAATTTGCTCTCGTCAGATGCTAAGAACACCACCATGTCGGCTATTTCCGAAGGTTGTGCATATCTTCCGAATGGAATTGATTTCTCCAGTTCTTTTTTGCTTCTTCTCCATGTCCATTACTAAATCCATCTTCTAATGAACGCATCATGCGGTTGTCCACCGGGCTCGGATTCACGGTATTCACCCTGATCTTGCGGGGAGCCGCTTCCAGGGGCTACGCTGCGCATTACGCCAATCACCGCGTGTTTGCTGGTGTTGTAAGCGCTGGTTCCCGGGGAGCCCATTACGCCGGCTACGGACGAAGTAATAATAATGCTGCCACCGTCTTTCATTTCGGGGAGCACATACTTACATCCGAGCCAGACGCCTTTCACGTTCACTGCTATCACCCTGTCAAAAACTTCCTCAGGATACTCCGTAATGGGTTTCACCACACCTTCGATACCTGCATTATTAAAGAAGATATCGATTTTCCCGAAGCGCTTCACGGCCTCTTTCACATATCGCTCCACATCCGCGCTTTTTGTCACATCTGCCACTATATAGTCAACATCCGCACTTCCCAGTTCTTTCACTGTCTTTTGTAACGCTTCCCCGCTTAAGTCTACTAAAATTACTTTTGCGCCAAAGTCCGGGAACTTCCTGGCTGTTGCGGCCCCGATAGATCCGGCGCCGCCGGTTATGATGGCCGTTTTGTTTGCTAATCTGCTCATAATCGTCTGTTTTACTTCGTCCTTCAGTTCGTTTCTCAAATACGATGTAAAGTTCCCGGTTTTTACAGGCAAAAACGGGTACTAACTGCACCATATATAGCACAATCCGAACATTAACAAGTCTTTAGAAAGCGTTTAACTGACGGGGGTAAGCGCCTGCTGGCGGAAGCTCTCGGGGTAGTGCCGGTCTGTTTCTTGAAAAACCGGGAAAAGTAGGATTGCTCACTAAATCCCAATTCGTAGGCGATTTCCTTGATAGACTTCCGTCCATGCCCGATTTCGCGCTTGGCTTCGATGAGTAATAGGTGGTAAATGATCTGGCTGACCGTGAAACCGAACTTTTCGCGCACGATCTCGTTCAGCCTTTTTGGGGTGATGCCTATTTTATCGGCATAAAATGCTACAGCGCGCTCCTCTTTATAGTTGTCTTCCGGAGACGGAACAACTTTTCCAGCCGCTCGTCGTACATGGCCACACCGCCGGGCGACTGCTTACTGTACCGGTACAGGTGCATCAGCAGTGCCGTGGTATATTTCAACAGCAGCGAGGTTTCGGCATTCCCTCCGTATTCCAGTACAATGAGGTGAAACAGGTCCTGCAAGGGTTTTACCATGTGTTCCGGGATGCGCACCCCTTCATTATTAAAAGGAAGAAACAACAACCGCAGGTACGGCTCCTCTATCAGGTGGAAGAAATCTTCCGAAAACACGATCACCCTGGCCAGCGGCCGTTTTTTGGCGGGAATGCTGTGTACCGGTGTTTGCCCAGCAGGTACACGGTGTCTTTAAGAATGGGAAAGGACTCGAAATCGATGAAGTGCTCACCGGCGGTTTCGCCGAACCATACCAGGGCATAAAAGTCGATCCGGTGACTGGGGGCATGATCGCCGAATGTAATACTCCGCTCCGATGCCGGGAACTGGATATCGTTGAGCTGGTGAACCGGAATATTAATCAGTGTTTTCATGCACCGGGGACTTTACATGGTCGAGTTGCCCGGTAAAAATAAGGGAAATTGGCCAGATGTGCTCCGGCCGTATTTTATCCCAATTTTTTCCTTAGCCATTTGCGTACGGGCTCGTCATACCACTTCAAACTTGCGTACGCCAGCACAATACCACCAACCAGGATCGCCAGGGCGTAAGGCCATGCATCCGCAAGGGTTACGCCTTTATTATTGCTGATCCAGGCCACGTAGAAGTAAACGAGCGGGTAGTGCACGAGGTAAAGCGGGTAGGAAATGTCGCCCAGGAATTTGCAGATCCTGCGTTCCGTTTCGGAATGTATCACGCCGCTGGCGCCCATGTATACGATGAGCGGGAACACGAGGATGATACATACGGCTTCATACATCCCGTTCATCCAGAGATGATCGGCGCCGCCGATCCGAGGCATATACAACACGGCTGCCAGCAGCAGGCCGCACCATAAAAAGGCATTTTTAATACGGGTCGGTTTGGCTACGCGTGATAACAGCAAACCAGCAAAAAAGGGGTACATCGTCCGGGTAAACCCAATACGCACCTGTTCCCAATTGAGCGTCCATCCGCCGCTGACGTCGCCCGCTGGACTGGTGATCGCCAGGTGTGCAAGTGCAACAGCCGACATCGCCACCAGGATACTCAATGCGGTGTTGGAGAACTTCCGGATACCAATGGCGTAGAGGATATTCGCGATATATTCGAAGAACAGCGACCAGCCTACACTATTGAGCGGATGCATCTCCTGCCATCCCCTTATATCCATAGATAAAGGCACCGGCAGGATCGTATAACCGATCAGCATCACCAGCAGCATTTTCCATACGGGAACGGTGTGAATGTCTGGCCAGATCGTGGAATCTGTAAAGTAGAAACCAATGGCGCCCAGGGTCATACCAAGCACCACCATGGGCTGTAGTCGTTCGATACGGCGCCTGAAGAACGTACCGATGGTCATTTTACCCCAGCGGTCGTCGTAGGCGTAACCGATCACGAAGCCCGACAACAGGAAGAAGAAGTCTACGGCCAGGTAACCGTGGTTCACCAGGATATCGAGGTGCCCGGTAGCTAACGGCTCGGCCAGATGGAAGGTGACCACAATCATAGCAGCAACGCCGCGCAACCCGTCTAAAATCGGGTAATGCGGCTTTGTGCCAGGGTTACAGTTTATCATCATTTACCAGTTATCTCGCGTACACTTCTATCGTGGCGTTCGTTGGCCTTCTCGGCGCCAGGAACGTATCCACCTGCCGATAGTGCTTTTTCAGCTCGTCCCGCAGGGAGAAGGGATAGAAGTTATTGTTATAAGGTGCGTATTCGTACAGCACCACATCATAATATTTACTGCGCACTTTGGCGTTAAAATCGTCGAGTTGTTTGTTGAACATGCCTACCCCCAGGTGATACCACAGCGGGTAATTGTTGCCGGTTTCCAGTTTGAACGGCGTGATGCTCGCCAGCGGCGTCAGCTCTGTCATGTTCAGTACTTTGGCGTTACCGTTCGCGCCTTTGATTTCCGGCATAGCCAGGAAACGCTGCATCCCGTCTACCGTCGATTTCGGCATATAGATTTTCTTAAACTCAGGAAAATCCGTAAACACCCACTCGGACGTAGGCACGTCGGTAGAGTCGTAGCTAAGCATGAAGTTATTGCGCGAAATAACATTCTCGCCGGTTTTAGACTGTACAATGCCCGATTCGGGCGGCGTCATGAAACGGGAGAATACGCGGTCGAGGTACTTCCAGTAGGAACCGGACCACCACAGTAACACCATAGCGCCGGAGATGATGAATGGTTTCCATTCTTCCAGTTTAAACTGGAGCAGCCCGGACGCCTGCTGCATGATAAACGCGAAGGCAAAGGCGTGGAAGAAGATATTATTATCCGGCGGCGTGTAGCTCGTTACCTGGAAGATAGCGGCTTCGGCCAGGATGCCCAGGGTTACCAGCGTGAGGAACATCAGCGGCCGGTTGTTCCACGCAGCCCTGATATTTTTCGCGGCAGGCGCCAGCAACAACACCATCAGCAATACATAAAACTTGATCCACTGCGACTGCCCGAGTATTTCGGCGAGTATATCGCCAATGGATAAACGTGAATTATGCGGTGGCTGACCATGATTAAACCAATAGCCGATACCGTAACCGGCAAACGCTTTAAAAGTAATGATCGCTATGGCAAAGTAGAAACCCAGGAAAAACAGGGCATCTTTCCATTTTTTAGATTGAAGCACATGGTACCCCACCAGGGCCAGTGCCAGCAACAGGGCCAGTCCACCCCCATCCTGCTTGGTAAAGAAAGACAGGAACAGGAAAAACGCGGACGCCAGCAATTGCGGGATGCGCCATTTATTGGGCTGCTCGTTGGTGATAGCCGCCAGCAGGAACGCGATGCCCACCAGTTCGTACACAATTACCGTATGATTATACCAGGGCCAGAAGTTAAAGAAGGAATACGACAATGCAAATACCAATACCGCCAGCACCCGTACCCCAAGGTTTACGTTCAGGCTCTTCTGTATGCTGCGGAACGCAAAGCCGCTCATGATGTTCAACGCGACCTGTGCTTTTACCAGCGATATCATTGCCGGACCAAATAACTTGAAAAACAGCGCCGGCATCAGCCAGAAGCCTATACCCAGCGGCGTACCGAAGTCGCGGTAGGGCATTTGTCCCTGTGAAAGGCGGTATGCACCCTCCCAGGAGAGGAAAATGTTCACCCGGTAAGGGAACGTAACGAATAAAGGTATAAGGGCCAGACCGATAATGATTAAACATTCTATGATGGTGGCGCGCTTACGGTTTAATAATATGCCTGACATAACTAAGTTGGGGCGGTTAAAAATCAATTGCGGGTCAAAAATAGAAGATTATTGCATTAAAATGGTAGCCATTTATTAATATCTATTTATTTATTCATATTAAATAATTGTAAACCAGTTAATTATTTGAGTCAATTGCTCTTTTAAATGGATGAACGGGGGTGCGGAAAATGGAATGTCAAAATTTCGTTCTATCTTTGCGCCCAACAATAATGTTTAATCCCCGTGCAATATCTTAAACTATTACGCCCTGCACATTGGGCCAAGAATGCATTCCTGTTTATTCCGCTCTTCTTTGCCGGCGAGCTCACCAATGTTGACAAGATCATTGAGCTGATCAAGGCGTTCGTGGCGTTTAGCCTGATCGCCAGCAGTATCTACATTATTAATGACTACCGCGATATTGAGAACGATCGCAAGCACCCGAAGAAAGCAAGCGCCCCCTGGCAAGCGGGGCGGTGAGCAAACCTGCGGGACTGGCCATCTTCTTTGTGTGCGTGGTATTGGGTATGGCGACCGGTTACTTCGTCAAAGAGAAGTTCCTGTTTGTACTGGGCATTTACTTTGTGATGAACATCGCTTACTCCTTCGGACTGAAGAACATTTCTATCCCGGACATCATCATTGTATCCATCGGCTTTGTGCTGCGCGTGAAGGCCGGCGGTATCGCCGCCAACATCCCGGTGTCGGAGTGGCTGATGATCATGGTGTTCCTGCTGGCGCTGTTCCCGGCCATCGCTAAACGCCGCGACGACGTGCTGCTGAAGATCGAGTCCGGCATGGACATGCGCAAAGCCTCCAAGGGTTACAACATGGACTTCCTGAACGTATCCCTGGCGCTGGTATCGGCGATCATTATCGTGGCGTACCTGATGTATTGCATGTCGCCCGAAACCATGACGCGTTTTCATACCTATCGCTTATACTATACCTGTATATTCGTAATTGCGGGACTGATGCGGTACCTGCAGATCACTTACGTGGAGAACAATACCGGTTCTCCCACCAAAATCCTGTACAAGGACCGCTTTGTGCAGTTAACCATTCTCCTCTGGATCCTGAGTTTTTACGTATTAATCTATTTACCAACGGATCAAAGTTTCTTCAATTAATATTACTATGCCAACAGTGCTGATACTGGGTGCAGGCTCCGATATGGCCGTGGCGGTCGCCCGGAAGTTTGCTACCGAAAAATACAACATCCAGCTCGCCGGCCGCAATGCCGGTTTGATGACTGCGCTCAAAAATGACCTGCATCTCCGTTACGGCGTAACCACCGAAGCCCTCTCCTTCGATGCATTGGATTTCGCTTCACACACCGCGTTTTACAACAGCTTACCTGTGAAGCCCGATATTACCATCTGCGTGTTCGGTTACCTGGGCGACCAGGAGAAAGGTCAGGCCGACTGGAACGAAGCTGCGCGCATCCTGCATACGAACTATACCGGTGCGGTTTCCATCCTGAATGTAGTAGCGGAAGATTATGCCGCTAAACGGGCAGGCCTCATCGTGGGCATCAGCTCTGTAGCGGGCGAGCGTGGCAGGCAGAGCAACTACCTGTACGGCAGCGCCAAAGCAGGTTTCACCGCTTACCTGTCCGGACTGCGCAACCGCCTGTTTCATACGGGCGTGCACGTGCTGAGCGTACAACCCGGCTTCGTAGCCACCCGTATGACCGAAAACCTGAACCTGCCCGGTATCTTAACCGCGCAGCCGGAACAGGTGGCCAACGACATCTACAAAGCCGTACAAAAGAAAAAGAATACCATCTATACCAAATGGTTCTGGCGTTACATTATGCTGATCATCAAGAGCGTTCCGGAATTCATGTTTAAAAAACTGAAACTGTAATGAAGCAGATCGCGTTTTTTGATTTTGACGGAACGATTACCACGAAGGACACCCTCTGGGAGATCATCCGTTTCCAGAAAGGTACGCCTGCCCTGGTGGCCAGCTGGCTGATACTCTCTCCTATCCTGGTGATGTTTAAATTAAAGATGATCTCTAATCAGCGCACCAAAGAGCTGATGTTGAAATATCACTTTTCCGGCATGTCCTTAACTGATTTCCAGAAAGGCTGCGATGACTTTTGTGGCTCCGCGTTGCCGGCGATGATTCGTCCCGGTGCGAAGGCGGAAATTGCGCAGCACCTGGCGAATGGGGTGCGGGTGATCGTGGTGACGGCTTCGGCGGAGAATTGGGTGGCGCCCTGGTGTGCTTCGATGGGTATTGAGTGTATTGGGTCGAAGCTGGTGGTTAACAATGGTAAAGTTAGTGGTATGATTGACGGGCTTAACTGTAATGGGGATGAGAAGGTTTGCCGGATTGAGGCGGCGGTGACGCTTGCTGATTATGAGAAGATATATGCTTATGGTGATAGCGGCGGGGATAAGCAAATGTTGGCGATGGCGCAGGTGGCGAGTTTCAGGCCGTTTAGAAGTTAATTTAGATAGATAGGGCTGCCCGGTGAGCAGCCCTTTTGCATCAGGAATTTTCAAGTTTTCTGCTTTGTAAATAAGCCATTAACCCCACCCAGGCCGCAACACCGATAATTATTATTGATCCTATGATGCTGATGGACGTAAAAAGCAGGACCACAGCCGCAACACTGGCGACTACCCACGTTATATCAAGGCCAGTAATAATTTTCGCCAGGCTTTTCTTAACTGGTGTCGCCAGCGCAGTTATAAAAACAAACAAGGCAAACACGATCAAAAAGATACCTGTTTCCGCAAAGGGCACGGTACTTTGTACATCGAATAACCTCGAAAAAAAAGTGGGACTCGTCGCCAGGAAAATCCCAGTGGCGCCGGAGCTTATGGCGTTGATCAACAATACATTTTTTAGTGTCATGATTTATTCTTTTTTGTTTCCACAAACATACTTCCCTATAAGCCGGGGATTATTACCTTTACGCGACATCGTGTTATCATTTTGCGCCATCACAACGAAGTAAGCTCCATCGTTTCGACATTTGTGTATGAACTACAGACAAATATTCTTTCAGTCACTGATCATCTTTTGCAGGAACCGCGAACTCGATATAGACAGGGCCGCATTATTGGCCGGCATCCCCGCAGAAAAGTTCCGGGATACTTTTGAACTTACCGATCTCCGGTAGAAGCGTTATGGAAGAACATTATTCATCTTTCCAAAGATGAATTGGTGGGAACACACTTCGGTTCCACCATGCAGATCGCTGCATTAGGTGTCGTGGGACAGATTATCCAGACAAGCGCCAACGTAAAAGATGCCCTGCTCCATGCCTGCGCCTTCGTTCACCTGTTGACGGACTTTTATACGATGGAGGTTGAAGAACACAAGGATACTTTTAGCATCCTGTTCCGTCACAATAAAGGCTCAGAAAAGTATCCCAACACACGGGATCAAATGGGAGACTTTCTTGCTGCCTTTGCCCTGTATGAACTAAACGGCCTGTTAATGGTGCGCCCCAAGCCCGTAAGTGTTGGACTACCCACCTATAAAACGAGCTTTGACAGGGAATATATGGGGTTATTCAGATGCCAGCCGAAAAGAAGCACACATTACCGGCTTGAATTCCAAAAAGCATTTCTGCAGGAGCCGATCATTACTGCCAACTACGAGATTCAGACTTTATTGTTGGGCCAGATAAGCAGTATGTCGGGCAGCTCCACACTTCATGGTCGCTTCTCGGCAAGAATATTCAATTATCTTATAGCCAATTCTTATCTCAATGCCCCATCACTCGAAACGGTAGCCGGGAATTTCTGCATGAGCGCCCGAACTTTGCAACGCAAACTAAAGGAAGAAGGTGTATCCTTTCTTGATATACTGGAAGAAGTACGCAAGTCTTTGGCTGTACGGTACATACAAAACGACGCTTTTACAGTTAAAGAAATTTCGCAGGTCTTAGGTTATGCAGAACCGGCTGGATTTGTGAGAGCGTTTAAAAGATGGACGGGGCAAACACCGACGGATTATCGCGAATGGAAAAATATTCAGCACATGTCTCACACGAAAAGAGGGCGCCCGTAAGCGCCATCGCGTCAACCATATTCACCCGCTTACTCCGCATCATGCCCCGCCCACATCATCACCAACCCCGCCCCTAACCTGTTCAGCCAATCTGTGTTAGGCTCCAGCGTCGGTTTATAAAAACCGGGATCCCCAGTAGACATCACCTGCGCAAACTGCATCCAGGTTTCATCCTGCAAACAATTAAACGTCTGCGACAAGCTATCACTGATGACAAAGTAGCTGCCATCTTCTTTACCCCGATACTTCCCTAACGCATTAACGGTATCCATCGTGGCCGTTTCATCATCGGAAAGCCGTCCGATCACACGCCCCGGCCCGGATTCTCCCTCTATCGTCAGCACATGTTCCCGCGGATCCCGGGTGATGCCAATAATCCAGTTTCAACACTTTTCTCACGTGTCGCGGCATCAGTTCTTTCAAGACCTCGTCGCTGGCATGGAATACATCCGGGTGAAGTTCCGCCAGATGGCGTGCTACATGAAACGCTGGTATTGCTCCTTCCCTTGCCCAGTAATACGACGGGCACAAATCGCGTTCATCGAAAGCGATGGATAATTCCTCATTATTCACCACCCAATATTTCGCCCAGGGTTGTATATCTCCGCCAGAAACTGTTTCGCGGTAGTTGAAATAGTTGATCGGGTACAAGTGATAACAGTTCCTGAACTTATCGGCAGCAAAGGTCTTCGGCGATCGGGTGCAATTGCCCACCGCATATAGCTTCAGCACAATTTCGTCCTGCTCAACAACGTATACCAACTTCTCGAAAACGGCGATCCAGTGACTTCGCACATTGGTAAATAAACTCACCCTTGCAGATAGCAACATATCGAACGGATCATTCAGTTGCATCAGCGAATACCGGGTATCTGACTGATGACAGTCCACCTCGTATAATATATCCCGAACATTAATCATGATAATCGTATTTAGATGTGAATGACTCAATGGCGTGACGCCAACAGGAAAGACAGTGGACTAATTGGGCTTATTGGACTATCTATATCTTCGGGAGATATTGGAGACACCTCTCCATTTTCCGAAAACCCAACCTCACCGCCCATGCGGCTGAAGCAACCGGAATTGGTGAACTGTCCTGCCTCGAAAAGCTCCGGATCGCCCGTCACCAGCACTTTAGCAAACATCTGAAAAGTGATATCCCAGTGTGGATCCCAGGTGGGAGAAGGATAGCGATGGAAAGCCAACTCGGCATCACCTTCCTTTGCAGCCATAATAACAAAAAAATTACCCAGATGTCGTCGGACAGGACTCCCAGAAACTCCGCTTCATCCTCCCACGAAACGTCAAGCAAAAGATGATGGTACGGATCGCGATGCTGCCACTCTTCCACCACTAATACCCTGTTTACATCTTGCGGCAAACATGCAGACAATACCTTTGTATCTGCATGCCACATATCTTTTTTGTAGCAGCGAGGTAACACAGCTGATCCATCAGCGAAATTTGCTCACCATTGCACCATGGGACGCTTTCGGCGATCACCGCCGGATCCTGTTCCAGTTCAATACTAATGCCGCGCATCATCCAGGGTGAAGGATTTTCCGGCATATAATCACCGTCCCAATCCGCTTCACAGTCCAGGATATTAAGGAGATCCTCCACCATCATGTTACTAAAATCCGCATCCTGCTTTAGTGCAGGTATCTGGTAACAATTACCATAAAAATTAGTTTGCAGCTGTACGCCATTCGTCGACATGATCACCTTTTCCATTGCCAGCGCCCACTTTTCCTTACCGTCACTAAAAAGCGTGATCCGTGAAGAAAGCAGGGATTCCTTCATTACAATCAATTGCATCGGCTTAATACCGGGAGTGTTATGCGCAGCTTTCAGCGCGTCGAGAATTGTAGTTGTTGATAACATAAAACAAAGTTTAGCGTTGAATAATATCAAAATAATATCCCCTGTGTGGCGGAAGCCGCATTACCAGGAAGATCGCGAACGGTTACCAGTACATAAGCATCGCGTAATGACCGGTTGGCCTTTTGGGCAGTGTAAGTCCAGCTATCGCCGAAGGCCGGCAGTGCACTTCCCTGCTCCACCAACTGGTTGCCAGGCAGCAGGATGTCGACCGTAACAGACGAAACGTATACATTATCCGTTGCCGTAATTGTGATAACGTCGCCTATCCGTCCCTTATACAACTCCGTGCTGATATTGATTATTCCGGGCGGCTTAAAGTAATCGGCTACTGCCAAATGGTAAATACTTTGCCCGTTCACGCCGAGCTTTTCATACTGACTTCTTGTAGCCGGATCGTTGATCGCAAATTGCCCCCAGGCGTTGGCTCCTGCCATCATCAGCAACGTGCCTTCTTTTGGGGATACTGACAGCGGCGCCCGGGGCTGTACGCCGGTAGCGGGCGACAAGCTGAGCAGAGATCCCTGCAACCGGTTTGGAACGTGGAATTGTCGTTTTTTCATAACATATGATTTGGTTATTGCAAAGGTGCGTATACCGTGATTTTTATTGTTACCGTGTTGGTAATAAGATTATGCGGATTTGTAATTTCTTTGGTTTGACCATTTTTGGCAGATAAAAACACAATTATTATCTTCATCATGATTCAGCCTACCGTCGCAGCATTACACCAAAATCCAATCTTATGCTCTTTAATTTCCCCCAAAACGGGGAGGTGACGGTTACGACGCATCATCATCCCCACACTTTCGTTGACCTCATTACCCACGCCGATGTTATGGAAACCACCGGCACATTCGGCGCTATTCAGCAGCAAACCGATGCGGGTGGACGCAGCCAGGTGGCCTTTTATCACTTCCGTCTGAAATCAGCTGTGGAGGCTTACTTTGACCTGGAAGAACCCGGCGTTTTTCTCAATTATGTAGTGACGGGCCGGATAGACGCTCACCATGATCAACTGGGCGACATGTGGCAGCAACATCATACTTGCAGTCTTAGTTATTTGCCCACTGGTAAACATTGCTATCGCATCCAGAAAGGGAATTGTATATCGGTGAAGGTGAAGATCAGCCTTCCGCTCATTGAAATGCTGAGCAAAAGCTATCCGGACCTTCATACCTTTTACAAACGCGCCTCCACATTAAGTCCTGATGGCTGGCGCCTTCCTTATGTGCCCACCGGAAGTAAAACCACGAAGCTATTGCGGCAACTGGCCTCTTGGACAAATAGGCGCACCCCGCGAAGTATTGGTCGACAGCCAGGTTGATAAACTGATGCTGCAGTTCATCGATGACCTAGCTAAGACAAAGAAGTCCAAAAAGGACACCTATCAATATGATCCGACGGAGGTCGCAGCTATCCTGGAATCAAGGGATGAAATCCTTAGCCGCAGGTACCTTGGCGTACCCATTCCTTTGATGGCCCTGGATTTCAATATGCCTTACCGGAAATTTAACCGTTACTATAAAAAAGCAACGAACAGCAATGTACGGGACGATAAAAAACGGGACCGGGTGAAAGCTGCCTGCAAATTGCTTACTACCACCGACCTGTCGGTAGGAGCTATTGCCGATGAACTGGAGTACAAGAGTCATGCATCGTTTACCCGCACCTTTTGCGAGGTCATGGGATGCACCCCAACCAGGTACCGGCAGTATCACCGGCGGGGCGGCGATGCCTAATGCGGGCGGCGGAAAAGTCCCCGGCGTTCCAACTCGCGGCGCAACTCCTCTTCAGAAGGTAAAATGAGGCTGTATTTAGACGCAAACAACTGCCTGCTTTCGTCCAATACGCTGTATTTCACCATCGTCATGTCCTTATCCGCGCAGAGGATCATACCCAGCGTAGGGTTATCGTCGGGGCCTTTTACGAGGTCTTCGAACATGCGCACGTACATGTCCATCTGGCCAATATCCTGGTGGGCAAGCGCCGTTATTTTCAGGTCGATGAGGATAAAGCACTTCAGGATGTAGTTGTAAAAAACCAGGTCGATAAAAAAGTGTTTGGTCTCTGTAGCAATCCTGTACTGACGGCCTACGAATGAGAAGCCCTTTCCCATTTCGAGCAGAAAATGCTGTAACTGGCCGATAATAGCCGTTTCCAGGTCGCTTTCCGATGCAGATGGCGGGAGTTCCGCTCCCAGAATTCAAGCATGTACGGGTCTTTAATAAAGCCGGTTGCCGCAGGCGGTGGTTCATCGTTTGAAGCCTGGCCCTGGGTAGATAACAGCCGTTCGTAATAGAGACTGTTGATGTTACGTTCCAGCGTTCGCGTACTCCAAAACTGCGAAGCGGTTTCTGATACATAGTAGGTCCGTGCTGCCGGATTATCTACGCGCATAATGAGCCGGTAGTGCGTCCAGCTCAATTGGCTACGCAGTGCGTAGCCAATCTCGAAATCCGGGAACACCAGGTAAAACTGCCGGAAGTTTTTCAGGTTGGGTACGGAGAATCCCTTACCAAATTCGGCCACCAGCCGTTTTGACAACTGCACGATCAGGTACTGGCCATACCCCGCACGTGTTTCTCCGCTTTGCTCCTGCTCTGCGATCCGGCGGCCTATCTGCCAGTACACGCTTAACATCGCAATATTTACATTCACCGCAGCCCTGCGCTGCGCATCTTTGAACAAGGTCCGGATTTCTTCGGCCAGCCTGACGATATCAGCGGCCATTTGTTGACTATCCATGGCTAAAATATACTAGTGATTAAAAAAGGCGCACCACGCGGGTGCGCCCTCTGTTAGATTAATTACAGCGTCACATCCAGCGAGCCTGTATTGCCCGGCATGTCTGTCGCCGTTACCTGGATGACGGTGCCCGCCAGTTCAGGATTTGGTACCGTGGTCGTGTACAACCACTTTTTGCGGCTTTTCGGATCAATGATCGCGGCGCCTTCTTCCAACAGTTCACCGGCAGCGTTCAGGATGCGAACGTCTACGGCTATTACGCGGAAGTCGTCTTTGGCCTTTATCCTGATCACATCTCCAACTACACCCTTATAGCTGTCAGTATCCACTTCCCTTACTTTGGGCGCTTTAAAGAAATCGCGCACGATGGTGCCGCGCAACGTATTCTCCGGATCAAGTGCCGCTTCATACAGCGCTTTCAACTCGGGATCCGCCAGTACTTCCTGTGCATAATCAGACGCATCGGCAAATCGATCGCGGTGCTCAAGCTGTCCTTGTGTGGGCTCCCTGTTAGGGTCAGTTTTAGGCATCCGGCTGGCTACGGTACCCTTGCGTGTTTTGCGAAAGACAATCTGCTTTGCAACATTGCCCCTTAAACCTTCGATGAAAATGTTATTATCTACGTGTGCCATAAAATTTGTTTTTGTGATTAGAAAAATTTGTTAATACAACCGCCATGGAAGAAGGTTTCAGAATGTCGCTCCTCATTCCCCGGCCTAAGCGATGCTTCCATTCCGGCGGCTGACATTTCAAAAGTAGGACGAACAAATGCCTGAAAAATTCACCGATTGGTGGCCACGGGTCTACCGGTTGGTGGCGACGGGTTTACCGGGTGGTAAACTGCATATACCCTATTCCGGATCACAAGACGATCCTAAGAGGATCCTTACTGGATTGTAACTAACTGTAACTAACTTTCGCCATTTTACTGGGGTTTCAGCATGGTTTTAGTTACCATCCTCTTAGGATCCTCTTACGAGTCACAGTAAACCCTTATTTTTGCCTGCCGTCTAAGCAATGCCTCATTTACTTTTAAACACGTTTATATGAAAAACAAACCTGTATTTATTAACGAGGGCGGCATTCTTGTAAAAATTGATGTAGACGCACTGCTGGTATTGGAAGTAGACAACAACTACGTCCGCTTTATCGGCCCGGATAAGGAATACACCTGTAAGACCACCTTAGACAATGCGCTGGCCAACCTGCCACCGGGCATGTTCGTACAGGTGAACAGGGCTTGCGCCGTAAGCATCCGCCACATTGAGCAATTAGACAGCCAACACGTCACCGTGGCTGGACAACAACTCGTAATTGCGAGAGGATATTTCAGTAAAATCAAAGCGCATTTGTTCATCCTGGGCGATAAGCGAAGTATGGCTGCTCATGCTTTGACGCGATAGAAGCCTATATTTTTGGCGAATTCATTCCCCTTCAGTATTTTCGGCATCTCCATTTCAGCCTTCTCGAACAACCAAGACAATCGGCCCTCCACGTGGCTACGATAGTGTACTAACTACAACATATTTTATGGGAGATAACCTTAATAATGCCGGCAAGCAGGACGACATCCGTATTAACGTTAACGAGTCCTGGGAATTACGGGATTGGTGTATAAAACTCGGAGTAACGCCTGAGCGGTTGCGGGAGGCGGTGAAAGCGGTGGGGCCGTTGGTGAGGGATGTGAAAGCTTACCTGGCGAGGTGATTTACTCATGATATATTTTAGGCGGTCCTGTCTAGCTCTGAATAATTGAAGGCTAAAGCCTCAAATTTGCCGCAATTTGCTAAATTTAGTTATCACCTGTGGTTAACAACATTCTTATTCAGTCGGTGAGGCTCGAATTGCTTTTGAAGATTTCCCAATTCCAGCCCCGGAAGAAAACCAGAACTATGAACACATCTCCAAATAAACTTGCAACAACTTCCGCGATAATGTTTGCATTACTCGGAATGCTCTTCGATGTAATCGGCCAATCAAAGGTTGACTGGGGAGTAATACCAAAATGGCTTATCGCGGGAGTGCTTTTCGGTTTTGCAATGCGTTATTTTTTCCAAAGAAAGTGAAAGCGGTGAACGATTTCTGCCAGACTAAATCCAGCCCCTAACTTGCTAATCCCCAACATTTTCCCTAAATTCGAATCACCAAACCACCCCCAAAACATGAACCAATCCCAAAATCCCCAAAAGCCCGTAATGGCCCTATCCGCCTTTACGGACAACACCCAGTAAAAGCCGTGTTATCACAGCTCCACGAAAAATTCGGCAACACCAATAATCCAACACCAAACATGGACAACCTCCTCGTCAGCGACACCCTCGACGACCAGGGCAACCAATACGTCCACCTCGTACAGGAAGGCGGCGGCGTACTCGGCGTGGCGCTTGTTGGCTACACCTACATCCTCGAAAAGGCAGGCATCCGCTTCATGCGCCTCGCAGGCACCAGCGCCGGGGCGATCAATACCGCCATGATGGCCGTGATCGGGAAAAAGGAAGACGCCAAATCCGAAAAAGTGTTGAATTATCTCTGTAATAAAGACCTGTTCGACTTTGTAGACGGGCATCCTTTTGCGCGCAAAGTAATCCGGAAACTCATCACACAGGAACACTACTTCAAAAATGTAAAGAAGCTGATCACCGCCACGGCAATAGCTATGGCGGTACTGTTAATGTTGAATATCATCTGCATCGGGCTAAAAGACAATCCTGTATTCGCACTGATCGGCAAGTTCAGTTTCGTGTTTACCGGTATGCTCGTGGTAAGTGTACTGGTCGGACTGGGCTACTTCAACATGCTGCTGAAACGCTTTAAGGACAGGGGGTTCGGGATTAATCCGGGGAAGGATTTCCAGGACTGGGTGCGCGATATTATGCAGGAGCACAACGTAACAACAGTTTCAGACTTTATCGAAAAAGCAGGCACGGTACCACAAGGCTTGCACCTGCGGAACGGCGGCTCCTTAAAAGACCTTGGGCCCGATGTAACACTCATCACCTCCGATATCGTTACACAGAATAAAATAGAGTTCCCGAAAATGTGGGACCTGTTCACCACAGATGAAAAAACACTGCATCCCGCGCAGTTTGTAAGGGCATCCATGTCGATCCCGATCTTCTTTGAATCTTCGGTGATACAGGATATTCCGCGGAACGAAACAGCCATTCAGCAAAGCTGGATGAAACACCTGATGACCGATCCCGGCGATGTACCGAGCGCGGTGAGGTTTGTAGACGGCGGCATCCTCTCCAACTTCCCGATCAACATTTTCTATAACCCTAAAATAGAAGTGCCGCGCCTCCCGACATTCGGCATTGACCTCGACGATGTAGCACCCGAGGACAAGGAGAAAAGCCGGCAGAATACGGGTAAGATGGGCCTTGCCGGCTACATGGGTCGCATGTTTAATACGATCCGGTATTATTATGATAAAGACTTCCTCCTCAAAAACAGCCTGTTCAAAAAAGGCATCGGGCGCATTGACGTACATGAATTCAACTGGCTCGATTTCTCCATCAGCGATGAAAGAAAGTAGCCCTGTTCGTGAAAGGCGCAGAGGCCGCAGGACAGTTCCTGCAAGGGTTCGACTGGGAAGCGTACAAAGCCGATCGTCGCGAAGCCTTCGATAAACTGAACAAAGTAAAACCTATTCAACAATCTTTAACAACCGCCGCCGTATGATCTGCACGCCCTGTATGACGCAAAACCTCTGGTTTTACTTCGCCGTATGTTTTACACTGTTCCTTATCACCACCTATATCATGGTGCGTCTTGGCCGCCACTTCTGTATTCATAAAGCCGGTGCAGATGTGCCTTTCAGCATCATGGACCTCATGATGCCCCTCTCCGAGCGCGAATTAGTCAATATGTGCCTCACCATGCCCGAGTCCTCTAAAATCGCTGTACGCCGGCAACTGACCGTGGATTATCTCTATATGTTCGGCGTATACCCCGGTGTGGCGCTGCTCTGTGGGATTGCGGCCAATAAGATGGAGCACATCGGCAAATGGTTCTTTTGGATACTCGCTGCCGCGCAACTACTGCCCCGGCTGTTCGACATCCTCGAAAACATCTACCTGGCGCGAAAATTACGGAACCCCGTGGTGGACGAGCAGCATCCGCAGCGATTCGCGCGGTACATCTGGCAAGTGAAAGCCAAGTTCATTATCGGCTTTGCGGGAGCCATCTGCGCGGTATTTGCCCTTTTATACTACTGGCTCACGGCCGATTTTAAACCGGATACGCCCTGGTACCTGCTCTTTATGCTGGTGGAATTGATCTTATTTGTGGTGATCACGAACCTAAAACCGAAGAAAAAGGAGGTTCTCCCTTAAAATATGTAGGTTTGCCGTTCGTCTTAAGAGTATATGGAACAAGCAGAAAAGAAACCACGTGTCAGTGCCTCCGGATTAAAAAAGATCAGCAGGTTATATAAATACGCAAAACCATACCGCTGGCAGTTTTCGCTGGGGCTGGTGCTGTTATTCATGTCCAGCGCGGCTACGCTGTTTTTCCCTAAGTTGATGGGCACCCTTGTGGATGCCGGTCACCGTGGCAATATCCGCGAGCATATCAATACCACCGGGGCTTTGCTGGCGGGATTGCTCGTCGCGCAGGCCACCTTCTCGTTCTTCCGGATCAGCATTTTCGTGAAAGTAACGGAGAAAACACTGGCCTCCCTGCGACAATCCACCTACGCACACCTCATCCGCCTGCCCATGAAGTTCTTCGCGGAACGCCGCGTGGGAGAGCTGAACAGCCGAATTTCTGCCGACATTTCCCAGTTACAGAGCACCTTTACGACCAGCCTGGCCGAATTCATCCGCCAGATCATCATGATCGTAGGCGGTATCGTGCTGTTGCTGGCCACCAGCTGGAAACTCACGCTGTTCATGCTGGCCATCATCCCGGTGATTTGCGTGGTAGCAGTATTCTTCGGTAAGTTCGTGCGCAAGTTCTCCAAAGAAGCGCAGGGACAGGTAGCCGACTCCAACACCATCGTGGAAGAAACATTGCAGGGCATCTTTAATGTAAAAGCCTTCGCTAACGAGTTATTCGAGATCAACCGCTATAAACGCAAAACCGACGACGTAGCGCGCACCGGCATGCGCGTAGGTAAGTACCAGGGCATGTTTGCCTCGTTCATCATCCTCGGCCTCTTTGGCGCCATGGTAGCCATTGTATGGCGCGGCGCCCTCATGATTGCCGACGGACAACTGCTCGCAGGCACCCTGTTCAGTTTCGTGCTCTACACCGGCTTCATTGGCGGTTCGATCAGCGGTCTGGCCGATATTTATTCCAGTGTACAAAAGAGCATCGGCGCCACCGAAAACCTCCTCGAAATACTCGACGAGCCCATCGAACCCATTCATTTCGAACCGATCAAACAACATATATCCGGCGCGGTTGCCTTCGACAACGTTTCCTTCCGCTACCCTTCCCGTAAAGACATCCCGGTACTGCAGGACGTAAGCTTCGAGGCCCAGGCCGGCTGGCAGGTGGCCCTCGTTGGCCCCAGCGGCGCAGGCAAATCCACCGTGGTATCCTTACTGTTACGGTTCTACGATCTCGAAAACGGTCAGTTGTTGTTCGACGGCAAACCCGCATCAGACTTCGCACTGAGCGACTTACGCCGCCAGATGGCCGTAGTGCCGCAGGATGTGTTCCTGTTTGGTGGCACGATCCGCGAAAACATTGCCTATGGCGACACCGATGCTTCAGAAGACGCCATCATCGCGGCCGCGAAGCAGGCCAACGCCTGGGACTTCATACAGGGCTTCCCCGAAGGACTGAACACTGTAGTAGGTGAACGCGGCGTGCAGCTTTCCGGCGGTCAGCGCCAGCGCATCGCCATCGCACGCGCCGTATTGAAAGATCCGAAAATACTGATCCTCGACGAGGCCACTTCCGCCCTCGACTCCGAATCCGAGCGCCTGGTACAGGATGCCCTCGAAAAACTCATGAAAGGCCGCACCAGCATCGTGATCGCGCATCGCCTTTCCACGATCCGCAACTCCGATCTCATTCTCGTCATGGACAAGGGCCGCATTGTAGAAGGCGGCACGCATGAGGAGCTGATGATGAAGGATGAAGGGTTGTATAAAGGGCTTGGGGAGTTGCAATTCTTAGGGTAACCAGCCACATAACCACTTTCAGCCGCCGCTGTGTCACTCACTTCGGCGGCTTTTTCTTTGCGCTCCCCCAAATCATTTATACCAACAAAAGCATAAAAACGTTATATTTTTGCGCAATCGCAATGGCAATTATGACACAGACATTCAGGCAATTTTTAGTGACGGCATTTCAGCATGGGGATTACACAACGGATGATGTGATTGCTTGTGTGCTGCCACTGTTCCGGACCGTAATAAAGATCCATGAAGACCAGCTGGTGGCTCCTTTTGAACGGGAGGAAGCGTTGATTGCCGAGGGGCAAACGCTGACCATGAACACGGACATGGCCGGCATGCCGCAGTTCAATATTCCGGCGGTGAACGCACTTACCCGCTCCCAATCGCCACATTTTGAGGTAGTTGACAAAGTAAAGATCACCGACGACAACGCGGTGAGCCTCCGCATACAAACCGACCTGCAACAACCGCTGAAACATCCGGCGTATATTCCTGGTTACCAGGGTTATGAAATGTTGCTGAGCCACCACGACGAACAGACCGACATTTTTTGCCTCGGGCTCGTACTCGGCAGTATGGCCATGAGCCTGGACCTGTATGACGAAAAGAACTCGCGCTGTTTGTCACGCACCGCTCCCACCCAAGTCGTTACAAACAACGTATTCACCCGGCCGTGGGCACGCTGATCGCGGAAATGACGGAACTGGACCGCAACAAACGTACGCAGGACCTGTACGAAGCCATTCACCGGCTGGAACATTACCGCGACTTCGATCCGGAAAAGCAACTGGACCTTGCCGAAGTAGCCGGCTGGGGACAAAAAACCAGTAACGACCGCAATACCTTTATTCTCAATAAACTCCGTAACCGTCTGTTCGATTCGAGCCGGCGTAATCGTTTGCTGTATTATAAATCCAATGCCCGCTTCGTGAACCTCACGATCAGCAGCGTGCCCATGGTATTACATTACCAGAGCATCCGTCCCCAGCACCTCTTCACCTGGAACGAAGACATTGCCGCGAACGTAAAGGGCATGAAGGAGATGTCGCTCAACAAATACCTGCGGTTCGATGACCACCCGTATCTGCCGGCGGCACTTAATAAAATCCGTGTGGAAGCGCAGCACGACATACAGGAATTTGGCTTCAGTCAGCTGAAACTGGTGATCGCGTTTTTAAGCTGGCACAACCTGCGCGACGAGGCCGATGAACGCATCCAGAGCCCCTTGCTGCTCATACCTGTCGAACTGAAGAAAAAGAAAAGTGTAACGGAAGATCAGTACCTGTTAAAGGTAACGGATAACGAAGCCGAGGTAAACCCGGTACTGGCCAACTTCCTGCACGAATTATACGGCATTAAATTGCCGGAATACATCGACCTGGACGAAATGAGCCTGCAACAGTTTTATCAATTGTTACAGGTGCAGATCGAGGGGGCGAACCGCGGCATTGTGCTGCAGTATTCGGATAAACCGCGCATCAACCTGGTATATAAGGAAGCGCGGCAAACCGTAAATCAATACCTGAAAAGGCTGAATAAACCCGGCGCGGCCGCGGATACCAAGGCGGTAGCCACCTTAACGCCCGACGAAGAAGCGCCGCAGCTCATTACCGACCCGGTAACCGAGAAGGAAATGTTTACCATGGCCGAAACGGAGGCCAATCCCTACCGCTGGGACTTTGACGTGTGCAACATGGTGCTGGGCAATTTCAATTATAAGAAAATGAGCTTGGTGCGCGATTACAATAGTGTGATGGAGCAGGATGTGGCACACGAGGTGTTTGAACAGCTGTTCAGTGCGCAACCCAAACCGTTGCAACATGGCGTACCGGAATCGGCCCCGCCCGATCAGTGGTTTCATGTGATTAATGCCGACCCCACGCAGGCCAGGGCCATATCGCAGGCGCGTACGGGGGAAAGTTATATCATCCAGGGTCCTCCGGGTACGGGTAAAAGCCAGACGATCACGAACCTAGTGGCCGACTTCGTAGCCCGTGGCAAAACGGTGTTGTTCGTATGTGAAAAGCGCGCGGCGCTGGATGTGGTGTATTACCGCCTCAAACAACAGGGGCTCGATGAGCTGTGTTGTTACATTCACGACAGCCAGGGCGACAAACGTCCTTTCATCCGCAACCTCAAAGCCACTTACGAAGATTTCCTGCATAAGAAAATGGACCTCCACAGCATCAACCTGAAAAGAAGTGTGCTGTTGCAAAACATGCAGGAACAGCTGCTGCTGCTGGAGCAATATCATAACATCAACGCCGAAGAACAGGAACTGGCGGGCGTCAGCGTACACCGCCTCATCGAAAAGGTGATCGGCATGCGGCCGCTGTTACAGCAGATGCAGGCGAAGGAGGAAGAACTCCTGCCCCACTACCAGCAATGGTTGCAGTTCGGACAGGTCATCGAACAACTGGGTAAAGCACTGGAAGAAACCGGCGCATCGTCTTCTTTTGCAGAACATCCCATCAGCCGGCTGAACGAGCAGGTATTTACATCGCCACAACCACATCATTTGCTGGAGCAGCTGTTGCAACAAACACAGGAACTGCTGAACGCCGTAATCCGCGTTGTGGAGGAAAATAATGTGGACGCCGCATATGCAGGAAGTATCGAAGGCATCCGGCAGCTGGTGTTGCATGCCACGCTGTTACAACCGCTGGCGGAAACCGGCAACTTAGAACTGGTAGATCCCGCTAACCCGGCTGCACAGCAGTTCGACCAGCAAGTGGTGCAGTACAAGCTGGCGCAACAGGCCCAGGCGGCCATCGTGGAACAGAATCGTAATTGGAAAAGGAAATTCAGCCAGCAGGATACGTTACACGCAATACAGGTGGCCACGCAGCAGGAACAGGCGTTTTTCCGTTTCCTGAATGGTACCTGGCGGCAACTGAAAGCACAGATAGATGACAGCTACGATTTTTCGCAGCACCTCGTTAAACCTGCGTACAGCGCTATTCTTGAACAATTGAAATCTGAATATGATGCAGCTGACAGGGTGAACGAGTTATATCGCCAGCTGCAACAGCAATACCGGATCGATCACCTCGATATGACGCGCCTCGCCATTGAACGCATGCGCGCAAAGATGGACGACCGCAGCCTGCAATATTTATTAAAACATCCCGAAGCATCCCGGCTGGTGAAACAACTCGCAGGCATACACGAAATCTTGAACCGCCTGGACACCCAACTCCGCCAGTGTTTGCAGGACCCGGCACGGCCTTCTGTACAGGAGCTGCTGGACGACCTGGAGAACATCAGCATCAACGCCGATTCGCTGGACGACCTGCTGCCCGCACTCGGCAACTACGTCAACATGCCCGATGGTATTAAACACGCGGTGCGCCGCATGCCCATGTCGCCCGAACAGATGGAAGCGAACATGGCGCATAAAACGCTGCGGCATATTTACCAGTATAATAAGAGCTTTGCAAATACGGACAGTCTTGCTATTGAGAAAGCCGTGGAGCACGTACGTCACAACTACAAACAACTGCTGAAACTCAATGCCGACTGCATCCGCGCCAATATCCGCCAGCAGTTCCAGCATCACGTGGATATCAGCAATCGTTCGCTGGCACAGTTGAAGGAAGATGAACAGCAATTCAAGAAAGATTATGCCGAAGGCCGGCGTATTCTCGAAAACGAGTTTTCGAAAAGCATGCGTCACAAGAGCATTCGGGAACTGGCGGAAAAAGAAAGTGGTTTAGTGTTAAAAGACCTGAAACCAGTTTGGTTGATGAGCCCCCTGAGCGTGAGCGACAGCCTGCCGCTGGACGTCAACTTCTTCGACGCCGTTATCTTCGACGAGGCCAGCCAGATTACGCTGGAAGAAGGCGTACCGACCCTCTACCGCGCGCCACAGGCCATCATTGTGGGAGATGAAAGCAAATGCCGCCGACCGACTTCTTCGCAGCGAAGAGCGGCGATCCGGACGACCTGAAATGACCTATGACGAGGACGAAGACGATATCCTCAGCGCAGACGCTGACAGCCTGCTCGTACAGGGCGCGCGCAAAATGCAGAGCGTGATGCTCGGCTGGCACTACCGCAGCCTGTACGAAACGCTGATCAGCTACAGTAACCACGCGTTTTATGACGCCAGCCTGCTCACCATCCCCGACAGATCGATCCATCATAAAGAGAAAGTGCCGATTGTAAGCCAGTTGCCCGAAGATGCGCCACAGTTTGCAAATGCGCTGTTCGACCGGAGCATCAGTTATCACTTTATGCAGCATGGGCAGTATGTGAAACGCAGCAACACCGGCGAAGCCGCCTATATCGCGGAACTGGTGCGCGAATTATTGCGGCGTGGCGCGAAAGAGAGCATCGGTATCGTGGCCTTCAGCCAGGAACAGCAGCACGCCATCGAAAATGCGCTGGATGCCCTGGCAGACAAAGACAAAGTCTTCTCCCTACTGCTGGAAGAAGCCCAGGAGCGCACAGACGACGACCAGTTCACCGGCCTGTTTATCAAAAACCTGGAGAACGTGCAGGGCGACGAGCGCGACATCATCATCCTCAGTATTTGTTACGCACCCGACAAGCGCGGCAAGATGGCCATGAACTTTGGCCCCATCAATAAAAAAGGTGGCGAAAAACGCCTGAACGTGATTTTCAGCCGCGCCCGGAAACACATGGCGGTAGTGACCAGCATTCGCCATACGCAGATTACGAACGAGTACAATGCCGGCGCCAATTACTTCCGCCGCTTTTTGCATTACGCCGAAAACGTAAGTGCCGGTCACATGCAGCAGGCACGCCAGATCCTGGATGGATTGTTGCCGCAGAAGTTCCAGCACAAACAACGTGCAGGCGAAGACGTTATTCGCCAACAGGTACGCCAGCAATTGGAACAGCGTGGGTTCACGGTAGCCGAGCAGGTGGGCCAGAGCGGCTTCCGCTGCTCCCTGGCCGTGAAGTTGTCGCCGGACGATGACGCATACACCCTGAGCATCATCATCGACGATGAAAACTACTATGCAAATCCCGACGTCATCGAACAATACTACCAACGCCCTGCCCTGCTGGAAAACGCAGGCTGGCGCACGATCACAGTGTTTGCCAAAGACTGGCTGCATCAACCGCAAAGGGTCATGGATGCAATTTTGAAGAAACTGCAACATATCCGCGAAGAAGCACCTAAAGCACCGGCAGCGCCGCAAAGCCTGTTCCCGGAGGCCACTCCTTCGCCCGTAGCAGCTACCGGCGCCTATGATGCGCTGACGTTCCGCCGGTTCACCCAAACCGGCAGGTTCTGGGAAGTAGCCACGGATGGCGCGAAACTGATCGTACGGAGCGGTAAAAACGGGGCAAAAGGGCAGGTACAGGTGAAAACGTTCCCGGGCGCGCAGGCGGCGCTGGCGGGGATGGAGAAACTGGCGGAGGATAAGGTGAAGGAAGGCTGGGAAGAAGTTGTTTAATAGTGAAGGGCGACCACCTGTCCCGGGCCGCCCTTGCTTATAGGTGATTAAGGATGTACTGCCAGCGCGGTGAACTGTTTGACCGCTTCACCGAGGTCGTACACTTTTGTTTTACCACGCAGCGCATTCGCGATAATGCTGCTGCCTGCCGCGCTGCGGTAACCGCCGGCGCAATGCACCACTACGGGTTTATGAATGGGAATTAACCGGGCCCTTTCCTGCAATTCACTCAGCGGAATGTTGATCGCATGCGTGAAGACTGGCTGTGCCGCGGCTTCGGAGGCGTTGCGTACGTCGATGATCGTGTAGTCGTCTTCATACATTTTCAGGTCTTCGATGTCCAGCACGTCCATTTGTACGGGGCCCTGTAAGACGAATGCCTGTTTAATGAACGGTTCATAACCGATCTTGGCGGCGCGGCCCATCAGTTCGCGGAGCTTTTCGTGGGATGCTGCCACCAGGTAAAACGCGGTGCCGGGTTTCACGAACGTGCCGAGCCAGGTTTCAAAGCCGTTGCCTTCCTGCAGGTTAATAGCGCCGGCTAAGTAGCCCTGCCTGAATAAGCGGGAAGGGCGGGCGTCGATGATGGGCAGGCCTTTGTCCGTTTCAACTTCATCTTGCGCCAAAGGCACATGCAATAAAGCATCGGCGAGTGCGCAAGCGCCTTTAAGGTTCACCATCACATCATAGGGAAAATAAGCGGGCACGAAAGGCTGCTCGCTGTTCAGGGCAGCCACGAATGCTCTTTCGCTCATATCCTGGAAAGCCCAGTTGCCGGCCTTCTCGGTGCCGATGGTGCTGCTGCTTTCTTTACCCGGGCTTTGCCGCAGAGGGAGCCTGCGCCATGCGCGGGGTATACGATCACCTCGTCTTCCAATACAGCCAGCTTCTCCCGGAGGGAATGATACAGCTGTGCGGCCTGTTTGTTCCGGTCGGCCGTAATGTTACCCGCCTGCTCACGCAAATCGGGGCGGCCCACATCGCCAACGAACAGGGTGTCGCCGGTGAATACGGCCTTGTTTTCGCCGTTTTCTTCCAAAAGGATGGAAATACTGTCCGGCGAGTGACCGGGCGTATTCAGCGCCTTTAATTTGATTTCGCCGATGCTGATTTCGTCGCCATCGTCGAACGTGGTATGCGGATAATAAGCGCCTGCTATTTTAGAGATGTAGAGTGTAGCGCCGGTTGCGCGGTGCAGCTCCAGGTGACCGCTCACAAAGTCGGCATGCGGGTGGGTTTCGATCACCGCGGTAATGCGTGCTTTGTGCGCCAGGGCAAACTGCAGGTAGGGGGTGATGTCGCGCGATGGGTCGATCAATACTACTTCTGCTTCTTTTTCGCTCAGGATGGCGTAAGAATAGTGCGCCAGTGGCCGGTCTTCGAACTGTTGTATTTTCATGACAGTATGTTTAACGTGGTATAAAGGTACCAATGGCCACACCGGCAATAAAAGACTTCGCTCAAAGCAGCGACTGAGAAACGTCAGTTTTACGCACAAAAAAGGCGCGACCCGAAGGCCGCACCTCGTGAATACAGTATGGTTCCGTCAGGCCGTTAAACTGCTCAGGCCTTTAGTGACTGCATATTGCCGGATAAGGTTCAGGATGTACTCGTTCTCCGGGTAAGGTGTCAGGAAGTCTTTTAACATTTCAACACTGGTCACGGCCATATCG
Organism: Chitinophaga sedimenti; assembly: GCF_023156195.1. Lineage (GTDB taxonomy): Bacteria > Bacteroidota > Bacteroidia > Chitinophagales > Chitinophagaceae > Chitinophaga > Chitinophaga sedimenti. The sequence goes on along the minus strand of NZ_JAKUKA010000001.1, from coordinate 1,482,792 downwards.
CGGGTAACGTACCCCATGCCGTAGAACTTGCCGCGTTCCATCAATACACAACTTTGTTCTCCCACGCCACGGCCGTTGCCCATGATCACGTACGAAGGCTGTTCGTCCTGCAGGTGCCGGATGGCTTCCAGTACGCGTTGGTTGTACGTTTCCGGCGTTTCCTGCTTTTCGCAGGCGCCATGGCAGGAATGGTCTGCCCGGCCAACACAATTCGGGTCCGTTTGCAGGAAACAGAGTTTTGGGCACAGTTCGAATTTAGCGACGAGCTGTTTCAGGCGGTTGCGGCCATCCAGCATCAGGTTGAAGCTGAAGAGCGGGACGGTATGTTTGCGGCGTTTTTCGATGGCCAGGCGCAGGTAACCCTGCTGGTCTTCGAACAGGTAAAAACCGAAACGGGCCTCTACCCTTTTCTGTGAATAATTATAGGCCGGCCACAGGCGTTTGATCTCTACCGATTCGAGGATAAAAGCCATCAACTCGGTACCGGTGGGCTCAAAACTGATGCTGTGGATGTTGCGCATAAACTCCTGCCGCTGCCTGCCGGCATTGTTGCCCGTAAAGTGGCTGTTAACGCGTTTGCTGATATTCTTCGCTTTACCTACATAAATCACCTTGCCCTTTTCGTCGTGGAAGTAGTACACGCCCGGTTGCGCCGGTAATGCGCGTACCTGTTCCACCGGCAGGTTAGGTGGCAGGAACTGCTCTTTGGAACTTGGCTTCAGTGCGGCGGCGATAGCGCCGTTCACATCGGCCTCCACGAGCATGGCAAACAGTTTGGCGGTAGCCTCCGCATCGCCGCCCGCACGGTGACGGTTCACCAGGGGCACGCGCAGTTGCTGGCAAAGATTACCCAGACTATAAGAAGGAAATCCCGGGAATATCTTGCGGCTCAGTCGTACCGTGCACAACTTTCTGACGTTCAGGTCGTAGCCGTAATGCGCCAGGTGGAATTTCAGGAAAGAATGATCAAAATTAACATGGTGCGCCACGAAAATGTGGTCTTTCAGGAAGGCATAAATCTCGCCCGCCACATCTTCAAAATAAGGCGCATCCGCCACCATTTCATTGGTGATGCCGGTAAGGGCGGTAATATAAGCAGGGATTTTTACGCCAGGGTTAACCAGGGTCTGGTATTGATCTACCACCGGATGCCGTCCGAAATAAAAATAGCCACCTCCGTTATGCCGCTGGCACTCGCGTGCCCTCCCGTAGTTTCTATATCGACAATTGCATACATGGGACAACAAAGATACCCGCTCCCCGTATTCTGACAAAATACCTTGATACTGATATCAATACGATATATATTAAATATTTTAACATTATTTTGACTATGGAAAATGCGGAATTACGCATCTTAGTTGTAAATTCCACTAACCGGATAAAAAATTACCTATGACGATCGTAATGACCTTTACCGTAATTTATCTGTTAATTGTGGTCATCAATCCCGTCACCACATTTTTCCACGAGCTGGGCCATGCTATCCCGATGTTGCTGTTCAACAGGCAAGGGAAAGTAGACATGTTTATCGGTTCATTTAACGACGTTGAAAAATCGGTTCAATTTAAAATGGGCCGCTTACATTTATACATCCGCCTAACGCCTTTACTGCTGATGAAGCCCGCTGGTCTCTGTCGCGGTTCGCAGGCGGAAAGCAGCTATCGCCAGCAATTGGTGATCCTTTTCGGCGGCGCTGTTTTCTCTCTTTTGCTCGCTGTTGTTTCTTTAAGTTTGATATTGGTATATAACGATCATCGCGCGTTGTCGCTTATCGGCTTTACCGTGCTGGCATTTGCCGTGATCGACCTGCTGATGAATCTCGTACCGCGCAGCATGAAGGACAAAAATGGCCGCCAGCGTTTTTACAATGATGGCTATATGATTTTGTTCACTATCCGCACGCGCCACTTTCATCCGCACCTGCACGCGGCGCACCGGCATTATAGTGAGGAGAACTATCGCGATGCGGCGATTGAATTGAATTATATCGTACAACAGGGCTTTTCGAACGAGATCGTATTGCGTGCCTTATGCAGCGCATTGCTGCTCGACAAACAACATGAAGAGGCCGCGCGTTGTCTCGATCATTTGCGTAAGATATCCAGCTTTGATGCGACCGATCACTTTCATGCGGGCTGCCTGGCCAGCCGTAACAATGATGGTGAACAGGCCGTAAAACACTATCGCCAGGCATTGGCCGTAGATCCCGAAAATGCGGCAGTATTGAATAACCTTGGCTATGAACTGGCGGAAAACGGCGACTATGCGGAAGCATCCGTCTACCTGGAAAAAGCGATAGACCTGGCCCCCAACTGGCGCTGGCATACGACAACCGGGGTTATACGCACCTGATGCAGAATGAACTGGAGGAAGGCCGCCGCATGATTGCGCACAGCCGGAACTCGATCCTTCTAACGCATATGCCTATAGGAACTTAGGCTTGTATTACCTGAAAACCTTACACTATGGCGCGGCCATCGCCTTCCTGAATAAGGCCATCCGCCTGGATCCCAATACACCGAGGGCCAAATCCTATCTTGAAGATGCCCGGATGCAGGCGGCAGCGCGGCAGTATCTCCAATAAACACGCATTTCAAATTCTCCGTATTACTACTGAAGGAACCCGGCGTGTGTCCTGTTACTTTTGCATCGCAATCGACGGAATACACTTAAAAACCTCAATAATTCCTGAATCATGAACATGTATGTAAAGCGCATCGCGCTCGCAGCCGCATTCATTGTTGGCTTATCTATCCCCCAGGCAGAAGCTCAGTTAAAAGGAGGCGACAACCTCGTGAACGTGGGCATTGGATTTGGCTCTGCTTATGCCTATGGCTCCGGCTTTAAAGGCTTCCCCGCTGTTAGCGTGGCCTTTGAACGGGTGATCCCGAAAGAACTGGGTCCCGGTTTGCTCGCTGTGGGCGGTATCATCAGCTACCGCAACATCACTCATAAGTATAACGACTATGAGGGTGATTCTTTCAAAACCAAGTACGCGAATACCGTTATTGGCATCCGCGGTACTTATCACTGGGAGCAACTGAACACGGAAAAATATGATGTGTACGGTGGTGTACAAACAGGTCTGCGTTTCGAAAACTACCGGTCCAAATGGATCGAAGAAGATGTAAAAGAGCGTTACACGCACTTCTACGGCAGCGTAATCGTGGGCGGCCGTTACTACTTTGCCAGCAACATCTCTGCTTTTGCCGAGGTAGGTTACGATGTAACCTGGACTAAACTGGGCATCAGCTTCAAATTCTAATATTCATCACGTTTATTTCCCCAAAAGAAATGCCGCTACCTTAAACGGGGCGGCATTTTTGTTTTGGTACGTAATTGGCCTTTGTATAGATAGTTCACGAAAACCCGAGATTATGAGGAACAAGATTACACATTTACTATCCTTCCTGTTGTTGAGCCTCACCCTTACCGCCCAGGACAAACCCGCGGATTGGCAGGGGGAATTGTCCGGCGACATCAAAACCCTGAATAGCAGCACGTCGGTTGGCGTATGGCAACAGACTGCGGATAAAATATCCAGCATGGCGAAGGAACACCCCAATGAGTGGTTGTTACAATACTACGCGGGATGGGCAAATACGCAGGCCTCTTTTAAAGCCGATAATTCCGAAGCCCTTTGCGATAAAGCGGAGCCCTATGTAAAAAAGGCGCTCGCCCTGCAACCTACGCATTCAGAAACCCTCACCCTGATGGCCTACTGGCTCAGCGCCCGCATCAATGCCAAAAACTCCCGCGGCGTAACGCTGGGAGCAGAGAGCAGGAAGTATGCGGAACGGGCCATCACGGCCAATCCCGGTAACCCCAGGGCATATCTTGTAAAAGCTTTAGTGATATATCATACCCCTACCATGTTTGGCGGTGGTAAAAAGAAAGCGAAACCAGTAGTGGAGCAAACGGCCGAAAAGTTCGCGTCATTTGAGCCCAAGTCGCCCCTGGACCCGGATTGGGAGAGAATATTTACCAGGAACTGGCGAAAGAATATAAATAAAAGACATGACTGCTTAGAACTGGGATGCCCCTCGCGACTAACTGTGAAGTGCTTTGCTCGCCATTGCGGCGCGCTGTGTGGCTGGTTGCGGGGGCTTGTGTTTTATTCCACTTCCCCCTTCGATATCTCCCGCTGCGAACCTTCCCTTACTGCCAGCACGTTCGCCGAAATGTGGAGCGTTTTACCCGCCCATGGGTCGTTTCCGTCGAGGTATACGGTGTCGTCTTCGATCGCTGTTACGATCCAGCCGCCTTCTTCTTCTCCCAGGGTGATGATTTCGCCTGGTTCCAGGGGAGTGTCACCTATTTCGAGGTCCTGCAGCCGCAGGGTGCGGATAAGGTTATCTACCCGCTGGCCGAAGGCTTCCTCCGGCTGCAGTTTTACCACAACGGCGTCGCCCGCCTGTTTGTTTTCGAGTGCGCGTTCGAGTCCGGGCAGCAGTTTATTAGCGCCCTGGACGTACGAAACCGGCTGTTCGTCGTTGTTATCCAATAAGTTACCCTGTCCGTCCTTTATGATGTAGGTAATCGTTACCACCCTGCCTTTAGATGCAATCATCTTGAAATAAGTATTAAAAATGGCTGCAAAAGTACGATTAAATCGGCGTCTGTTACCCGCTAATCAAAATATGTGCAGTTCAATCACAAATTCCGGCAGTTCATTCGGGCAAATCTTGCACAAACCGGCAAATATGGGCAAATTTGTTGCACATTCATTCGCGGTAACCCCCAAAAACCTTTTGCTGATGAATACGGTATTAACTTACGTTTCGATTTTGCTGCTCACCACAGCTGCCTGCGAAAAGGATAAAACCGTGCGGACGGCGCGGCCCACTCCGCCCGCCCGCGTACAGATCGCAGGAATGGGTACGGGCAACGACCAGCCCGTGGGCGAGTTATTCCGGCTGCCGGAAGGGCTTAAGTTGCAAGGCATTCACGGCGGTAACTGTGAAACGCCGGAAGCACAGCGCTTCGGGATGAGTTACGCCCGCGTAGCCCTTTGTATCAGCCTGCAGAATACGACACTGCACCCTATAAAACTTACCCTGCCGGCCGGACTGGTATTCGTCGCCGCTTCGGCTACTGTAAAGAATGGACTTGTGCCGAAGTCCATCACCTTTACCGTACCTGCCGCCGCCAACATGCACGTCCGCATCGGTGCACTGTGCATGAATGCCGGCCGCGATATGCCGGAGTCGGACGATCATTACAGTATCGGCCCGGTTTACGAACACGCCCCTTTAAAGAACTTCTACGCACTGTTTAGCCGAAAACGCATATACGAAAACGACACGCGCCAACACCGCGACTTCGACGCCGCGATCATTGCGCAGAGCCTCTTCTGGAAACTGTGCGACAGCACGGGATTGAACACGGATGATATTGCATTGGCGAACAGCCTTACGGACATATAAACCAGGTAGTGTGGGTTCATCGTCCGTAATCGGCAGCGTTGCGAAAGCACGCTGCTTTTTGTATATCGAGGGGGGCAAAAAAAAACCTCCCGACCGCACAAGCGCCCGGGAGGTTATTATCAAACTAAATACCTTATAAAGTCAATCCTTCCTCTTTGGATTTGTTCCTAAAGGTCGTTTTCCTTTCGGGAACATCCTTTATACTGATTCCCTCTTCTACGAACTGTCTAAAATTATGCACATCGCCTTCCACCAGCTTCTCGAAGGCGGGATTCAGCAATTTGGCAATACCGGTACCGATCAGCCCTGCGGGCGGACGGTAAGTGATAATTACCTCGAGGTGAGTACCGCCATCTTCTGTGTCTTCGAACACCACCTTGCCGGCATTCTCGATCATCGAATCCGGCAATGAGCGCCAGCCGAGCACGTTGTTCGTTTCTTCGAGTACGATTTCGGCGTCCCAAACAAAGTCGCCGAAACCACCGGGCAGCTTGGCCGTCCACCGGGAATGCGTGCCGCTTACAACGTCGACAGATTTCAGGTGTTTCATGAATCGGGGCAGGTTTTCGAGCTGTCGCCAGGCCTGGTATACTTCGGGGCGGGGTTTATTCACGATAAACTCCGTGCGGATGTTTACCGCGGGGGTATGCCGCACCTCGTCGTCGGCCAGGAACATGGCGGAAAGCGGGCAGTTGCCGGAGATGCCGCGGTACAGCAGGTAACTGCCGGATACCACTTTCAGCAGCGAACTGAATGGCGATTTCCTAAAATCACCAATGCCACCCCACAGCAGCATGGCGCCAGCGGTAGACGAAGCTACGCGTCCGGCTTTGCTCACGTTCATCACGCGGCTGCTTTCGTACAATGTGCCCGCACGGGGCCGGGAGCGTTTATTGTCTTTGTATTGCATAACAAACAGATTAAAGCTATGCCCTAACGTCACAAAGACCATTCCAGCTCTCAGGAACATTAATCTTTAGTAAAAACTATATCAGGTTGATAGATTTAATCATCTGCAACTTATATTTACCGCAAATAGACACTTACATGCATACATTCTTTGATTTGTACCACGCAGCAGAAATCGGCGACATGGAGCTGGTTAAAACCATCCTCACTGCTCAGCCGGAACTGCTGAAAGAAAAAGATGAATACGAATTTTCAATCATGCACGCCGCTGCCCTGGCAGAAGACCCGCAGCTGATCACATACCTGGCCGGACTGGGCGCAGACGTGAACGCGAAAAACGATGAGGGCTTAACGCCACTGCACATCGTATTGTATCCCGAAGTAGCGGAAACGCTCATTAAACTGGGTGCAGACGTAAACGCAAAATCTATGGATGATGAAACACCGCTGCACATACAGGTGGCAGAAGGCGAACAACAATACGATATGGTAAAACTGCTGCTCCAGCACGGCGCCAATAAAAATGCGAAAGATGTAAATGGCGAAAGGCCTTACGAAATTGCCCGCGACCGGGAAGAAGACGAGGAGATTCTTAAGCTGTTGAAATAATGTAAAAAGGCGCTGTCATCAGCGCCTTTTCTATGGGTCAGTCGATCGTTGCCAGTTGTTCATAAAATGCCCCTGTCCCCGCCTTCCGGTCTACGAAATGAAGCTCATAAATCCAGTGCCGCTGGTGCCCGAATTTATCCGGCGTGTTCATCGGCACATGATTGTCCGGGTGCACGTAGTGTTCTATTTCGCTTCCCAGTATTTCTTTATGTGGAAAGTTACCGATAATATGACCGGCAATCGTGCCACCGAATTCCCATCCGTAACGTTGTGCCAGCTCTACCGAATATTGATATAAAGCGGCTCCCGTTATACCAGGATGCGCGCGCAGGTAATCGCCCCTGTTCCCGGCACTGATAATATCCCTGCCGAGGCGCTGCTTGTCCGGGTTATACCCCAGCACGAACGTGCGGCCCAGGTCGGCCTCCCAGTCTTCGAACACGGGACCGAAATCCGGGAACATGATGTCATCATCTTTAATCAGTAAATCGGGCGGGTTTTCATCGTAAGGCGCCAGGGTGTTTACACCGGCGCGCACAATCCGCTTGTGCCAGTACTTGTGGATCCCAAACAGTTCATCAGCCAACTCGTACATTTTGGTGTTCAGGGCCCGCTCCGTTTGTCCGGCGCAGAGCAGACCGCGCTCTTTCGCCTCCGGGAACAGTCGTTCCGCCTTCAGTTGTGCGTCTTTTAACTTGCGCTCCAACTCGTTCATCCTGTTGCTCATAGGTTCTCATTAAATATGGTTGCGCATTCACCAGTGATCAAATATAACATATTAAATAATTTTATCAATACTATTAACAAATAACGCCGGCCTTCCCCGAAAGGAAAGCCGGCGCTGCACCGACAAATTATGCTGTTTAGGTTTATTCCTTCACCTCAAAATAAAGTGTTTTGCTACCGGTAAGCCCGTGAGCGCCCAATGCCTGCAACACTACTACGTAACGGCCCGGTAAGTCGGAGGTAAAGAAGGTCTGCGCAGGTGCTGAGGCTACTTCCGGCCGCCAGGCGAGCTGGTTGCGGTAGTCCGGCAAGTGACTGGCTTTATCGGCGTCCGTGCTGTAGTCGGGGCTATAAAACTGGCGTTGCACCTGCAGTCCTTCATAATCCACCACAGTGGCATTGGCATCCAGTTCGTAACCGCCGATATCGCCTTTGTAAGTGGTCATGCTTACGACGCCGTCGAAATACAGGGCGCCGAGGAAATAGCGTTTAGTAAGTACTTCCATCTTGCGAACTTTTAACGGGTCGTAAGCCAGTACTTTATCCATATTGAACATGGGCACGCCATCCAGCAATACCAGCGGGTTGCCCGTAAAGAAGTTGCGGGTGGGCATGTCCAGTGCGTACAATACGAAGCGGTTATTGCGGCGGCGTACATTTACGCCCAGTACATACTCGCGCAGTACTTCTTCCATGGTGGTGAAGCGGGTATAATCGTCGAGCATGTACCGCGCGTCCGGCTTGCCGTAAAAGGCCGACGTATCCACGTCCGGAAAGATTACTCGTTTCATCCGCTCACCGGTAAAGATGTTCTGTACCTGCATATTGATGCTCCGCCTGTTCAACGTTTGCGCATAGATCTCGCTCAGTGGCTGCTGCGGCCAGGGCATGTTGGAAATGCTGTCGGAAAAGGGACTGTGAATATCGATGCGGTACATGCTGTCTTTCTGTCCATCGGTTTGTGCGATCACCTCGCTGGGACCATAAAAATCGCGCACGTCGTAGCGTACATTGCCCTGCGCATCGCTCAGTGATGTATAAAACTCTACCGTGGGACCGGGTACAGAAAGGAATGTAGCGATACTGGAAGTGGGCCTGTTGTTGCGGGTGTCGATCACCCGGCCGGTAATCAGGTGGCCGTTGAATTCCGGTGCATACTGGAAGGCGGGTTTCTTGTTCGTATCCAACACATCGTCCCAGCGGAACCTACGCCAGCCGCGGGTTAACAACAGGTTATCCATTGCTGCTTCATCGTCCAGGTACGACGCGGCATTGGCTACGTAGCCGCCTATATCGGCAGTAAGGTAAAAGGCAGTGGTAATATCATCCGCAGCCGGCACCTGCAGCGAATCGAGGCGGTACACGGCCATCGACATGCTCACGGCATCCTTTGCATTGATATTGATGGCTACTTTTTCGCGCACACCATATTGCGCTTTATCTGTCGCCGCGCCAATCTCCATCGTTTTCGGGCGCTTGAAATACAGGCGTTCGCAGAGCGGCTGCCTGTCCATATTAAACACCGTGAAATGTGTAACCCCATCTCCGAGCTTATTCTTGTCCACGATAAACTCCACGCGCCCGTCTTTCAGCGACCTGCTCTCTCCCACTTTCACCACCTGGCGGGTATGCGCCAGCAGGTATACGCCGTCGCCCGGGGCATTGGCGGCACTAACGGTTATTTTGACATTGTTGCCTTCCGTCGTTAACGCCATTACATAACCGGCCGCCTTCACTTCCGGCAGTTTCGCCGTCACCGGCGCTGCCCCGGCAGGACGAATCACCGCATGATATACGCGATTTTCCCTTGGGGTGAACAGGAACGTGCCGGCACTGTTTTTAGCCGGTGTGAAGGTTACGACGGTATCATTGAATTGGTCCAGCACCGCACCGGTATACGACAGGTCATTACCGGCGAAATCCTTCACCGTGAATGCGACTTTACTTTGCAGATCTTTTACCAGGTAACCGCCTTCGGGGAAAAACCGGATATCATATTTCGGTGGTTCATTCGCGGGTATATCCAGTACTTTCTGTGTATTGACGAAGGTTACCGTCTTTTCATAATAGGTCGAAGGGTCGAAGTTCTTCATCCGGGCGGTATAGCCGCGCAGTTTGTAGGTGCCGGTATTCAGCAGTACCGGTACATATACCGATCCGCTGCCCGTGCCATTCTTCAGTTCCACCTTTGCCTGCATTACCGGGTGGTTCTGCTGGTCCAGTACATCCACGTACGCCACCTTGCTCACGTCGGCCAGTTGATGCCGGGAGGCGTCCACATTGTACACCTTGAACCACATGATTTCTCCCGCTACATAAAATTCCTTGTCGGTATGCACATACACTTTCTCCTGGAACACTTTGCGGCGGTACTGGTCGAGCGACGACTGCAATACCGACTGTGCCGCCAGTTGCAACGGCAGGGCGAGTACAGCAAGGATATAAATCAGTTTCTTTATCATTCGAATAATATCGTTATCGGTTATTGCCAGTAAATAGGTTTCTGCGGATTGGCCCTGGTGGAACAATCGGCGCAATAGCGCGGTACACCCAGCACCCTGCCGTCGGCCGGGTTCTCTGAAATGGGCGTTAACATGCCACTGCCGAAATAAATCTCCGGCTGTCTGCGATCGCCGGCACCTGCGTTTCCTCGCAGATCAGCGAGTAACGCCAGCCGATCAGCTGGCTGCGGCTGATCCAGATACGCTGTTCCTGCACAGATCCCGCACTTACCCAGCCGATCACCGGTTCCGACGGGTTGGTCAGGCAGGTTATATTACCCCGCGATTCGGAAGGCTGGGGATCAAAGATGGAGCCGAGTGATTCCGTATTACGCTTCATCATCTGCCAGTAGTCGAACGCCTGTTTATCCATGGTGAACTGTTTCACCAGCACCGTATATTTCACTCCCATTTTCCAGGAGCCGTTTGGCACTGTCAGTAGCTGTTTGTCTTTCACGATATCGTTCTGCAAACGTGCGGTAGAATGAATGATGATGCTGGACGAATTCTCGTACTGCCAGCAACGTATCGGCAGCGTTTCATTGGCGGGTCTTTCTATCACCCGGGGCGGCGGCGTCACGTACTTCATCGCCGAAATATAGTATACGTCATGCTCCCATGTTTCTTCATACTGCCAGCGGTAATAGCGGGTATTGTTAGCCGGATCGTGCGTATGCACGAACACTTTTACCCCTTCGGCCGGCTCCCAGCGCCAGGTTACGCTATCGATCGGCGGATTGGTATGCACGTTCACAAAGGCGGATGCATATTCTTTACCGTCGCTCGTGCGGATGTGCACGCGGTATTTTGCAGCCGTGTTAAGGTTCAGTATACCAGCCGTGTAACGGCCACCGCCGATGCCTGCCAGTTGCCGGCTGCTGTTGTCGTCGCCTTCCACGCGTATATCGGCATTCAATTCGTCTTTGATGTAAGAGGTGTCGGCCATCATAGCGGTGCGGCTCAACTTAAAAATAGTTTCCGCCTGGCCGTTAATGATCTCACCTTCCACCACCGGGTAGTTCAGGTTCCTGGTGGTGATATCCGGTGTGTACGGATCCTTACAACCTGCGCCGGTAGCCAGCAGCACCACACCCAGCAGGGCGTATATAAGTCGGTTGCGCATATCTTAAAATCTGATGTTAAAGTTCACAAATGGAATGGCCGCGCCGAAGATCGACAGCTTGTATCCCTTTACATATCCATTCTCCGACACGAAATACACCGAATATGCGTTCCTGCGCGCCGTCAGGTTGTACACGCCAAACGTCCGGGAGTTATGGGTTTTCTGGTGCACCTTGTGGTTGCCCTCGATATTAAGCGACATGTCCATGCGGAAGTAGTCGGGTATGCGATAGGCATTGCGGTCGGAATACAGCGTGCGCACCGCGCCGGCGTATTCGTACTTGCCGATCGGCAGCGTAATCGGCCGGCCCGTGCTGTAGGTAGTATTCAGTGAAAAGCTCACGCGGTGCGAGAAGCGGTAGTTGCCCACCATGGTTACATCGTGCGGTTTATCGTAATTGGACGGATAAAAATCGCCCTTGTTCACGGTTTCCGTCGTCGTCGGATCATCTACCTTCAACAGGGTACGCGAGTAAGTATAACTGATCCAGCCATTCAGTTTACCCGTCAGCTTTTTAACCATCAGTTCCACGCCATACGCTTTGCCTTTTGTGTTAATCACGTCCTGCTCCAGTTTGTGGTTCAGTACCAGCGAAGCGCCGCTCTTGTAATCCAGGTAATCGTGCAGGTTTTTATAGTATACTTCTACCGATGTTTCTATCGTGTTCGATTTGAAGTTTTTATAGAACCCTAATGCCACCTGGTCGCCACGCTGTGGTTTGATATTCGGATCGCTTAGTTTCCAGATGTCGGTCGGTGCAATGGCCGTGGTATTCGACAGCATATGAATGTACTGGCGCATGGTGTTGTAGGATACTTTCAGCGACGAGGTAGCGCTTGTCGCAAACCTTGCACCAACGCGGTATTCCGGGCCATTGTAATTGTTGATGAAATCGCCGCGGTGATGTTGCTTACTTTCGATCAGGTTTTCATCCGTGCGCGATACGCCGGCCGGGTAGTAATTCACGGTGCGGGGGCCGAGATAATTGAACATCGACCAGCGGATGCCTGCATCCAGGGAAATTTTATCCGTGATCGTCCAGTGGTCCGCAATGTACGCGGCACTCTCCATTCCCTGCTCCGGCTCCATAATATCGGCAATCACTTCGGACTCCTTGCCTACCGGCTCATAGCTGCCGGGGTGCAGCTTATAAAGGATGTTGCTGACGCCGAAATCCAGCGTATGGCTCGAGTTGAGGTAGTAATTAAAATCGAATTTCAGGTTTGCCTGCCCGATGTCAAACTTCATTTTATAGGCCTCCAGCTCTTTTGCGTCGCTGTTGATGTTGTAATCGTAAAAATCATATCCCGCCGTCACCATCCCGGAGAACTTGCTGTTAAAGGCATGTTTCCATTTAAAGGAGATGTTTTTATTGCCGTAGCCGTAGGTCGTATCGCTGTTCAGCGCAAACCGGTCGCGGCTCAGGTAGGTAGTCAGGTAGAAGTTGTTCTTTTTCTTTTTATCCTCGTGACTTAACAACAGGTTTACATCGTAGAAATTTACTTTGCTGTTCTCATATTCCTGCGGCAGCAACTTCAGCATCCAGTTGGCATACGTGGTACGCGCGCCGAATACAAAGGAAGTGCGGTCGTTGACCAGCGGGCCTTCGAGGTTGATACGGCTGGTGAGCAGCCCGATACCACCTACGCCTGCGAACTTCTTCTTGTTACCCTCACGGCCATCCACCGCCAGCACCGAAGACAGGCGGCCGCCGTATTTCGCGGGGATGCTTGCCTTATACAGTTCCACGCTCTTCACCACCTCGGGGTTAAACGTGGAGAACATGCCGAAGAAGTGGGATGGATTATAGATGGTGGCATCGTTGAACAGGATGAGGTTTTGGTCGGCTGCGCCGCCGCGTACATTAAAGCCCGTGCTGGCTTCCCCTACCGACTTCACACCGGGCAGCGTCAGCACCACGCGAAGGATGTCCGCCTCGCCGAATACCGCGGGCACCTGTTTGATGGTTTTAATGCTCAGCTTCTCCACGCCCATTTGTGTACCGCGTACGTTACCGGCTTTCTCACCGGTAATAGTTACGTGTTTCAGTGAAATCACCTGCTCTGCCAGTTCGATGTTCAGTTTACCATGATCGTTCAGCATCACCTGGCGGCGGGTATCGCGCATGCCAATGCTCTGGATGTGCAGCACGTGCCGGCCGCGGGGAAGATTGATGGAATAATAGCCGTACTGGTCGGTGGCCACGCCGATACGTTTAGGCGCATCAACATACACCGATACCCCGATTACCGGTTCGCCGGTTTGCGTGTTGCGGATATAACCGGCCAGGTTCACCGTGGGGTCTTTACTGCCGCCGGGGGTACCAATGACATAGAGTTTATTTTCGAGCGTCGCTTCCTGCACGGGTTTGGCGCCCTGCGCATAGTCGATCACCTCCTCGTTTTTCTTCGGTTGGCCAGATCCACCACCCTGCGCACGAAATACTCTTCCGGCAGCGACAGGCGGATGGTTCTTTCCTTTACCACGTATACCCGGTTGCCGTCGATCGCGAAGTTCAGCGGCGTGCCGGCCAGGGCTTTCTGCAACACCTGCGTGAGCGGGGCGTCCTTTACGCTTACCGTAATGCGCACACTGTCCAGTTGCGCGGTATCATAAAAAAGCGGTATCCCGTGCGGGCCTCCAGCGACAGCAGGAAGCGCTCCACCGACACATCGGTGAAGTCTGCCGTTATCATTTTCTCCGGCGTTTGGGCACGCGTGGAGGAAAAGAGCAGCAGCAGGGTAATACAAAGCAGATTAAAGCGTAAAAGCATGATTTTACTTGATCAATTGGTCATAGTAAGCCACTGTGCGGGCAATGGCGTTTGCACGGTTCTTTTTATAGCGGATCTTGTTTTTGCGCAGGTATTGACGCACTTCCTTTTTCTGGTCTCCCATCAGCGCCAGCACCGATTTCTCATTCTTAACAGGATGGAATTTCCCGTCCTTTAACACGTAATATCGCACCACCTGGTTAATGGTACGTTTGATGCCATCGTTATTCGTCGCTTCCTGGATCATTTTCTGGGTGCGCATGTATACCCCGGTTTTACCCTGGTACAGGCGGTCGTAGAACCCGGTGCTCATCACCCGGGCGTTAAGACTGTCGGGTACAATGCGTACGAATGTATGTCCTGCAATAGTGAACTCCGAGAGCTTTTCGTTCACCAGGTAAATGCGGAAGAAGTTGCCCACTTGCTGCACCACCAGCTGGTCCTTCACCATATCAAACATCATGGGTACGTCTTCGAAGTACATGCCATCGTAGGAAACAGTACCACGGAGGAGACTGTCCGACATAAAAAAGTGGCTGCCCTCGTTGAGTGCAAAAGGGTAAGGCACGTATTCGCTGCCGTTATAGAGGCGCGACTGCCCGCCGATTACTTTATGATAGTAGGCTTCGGCATTGCGGATGGCCGACTGGCGCACGGAGGTATCTGCCGTTTGGTCCTGGGCAAACGAAACGCTGCGCAGGGCGGTTAAGCAAAAAACAATACAATAAATCCTGGTAAAACGATTCATACAATTATAAAAGACGCGGTAACGGGTATTAATTTTTGTCCTGGATTTTGGCTGGGAACCAATATAGACCAATAATTCCAAATTAAAAAGCGGGAATAGCTGTAACATGCCGGCTGCATGGTACGTTAGCCAGATTACCCGACGAAATGCTGTTTTTAAACGTTGAAATGGCCGGAACGCTGTTTGCATCCCGGCAATATTAAACATAATTACCCTTATTATCTGTTAAGTTTATCTTACCTCAGCCCTTACCTTTTTTGTTGATAGAGGTGCAGCAGCGCCTTGATATACCGTTCGGCAGCGCGTCCGGGATGGTAACGCTCCAGCTCGCGGGCCAGGTTGCGTACGTTTTCTTTGTACCGGTGATCGCTTAGGACTTTCTCTATGGCCGACCTGACTTGCCAGGCGGTTGGCCGCTCGGTCCGCAGATCGATCCCGAGCTTAAAATACCCTACCCTGGCGTTGATCTCGTTCTTGCCTTCGTGCAGTCCCGCCACCACCAGCGGCAGTTGATGGCTTACGGCCTGCATGACGCCGCCGTAGCCGCCATTAGTTACATACACGTTTACCAGCGGCATCACACCGTCAAAATCGATATAATCCTCTATAATGATATTGTTTTGCGGAAAGCGTTTGCGCAGCAGCGCCGTGTTGAAACCACCTGTAGTAGCCACCACCATGTATGGCGTGTCTTTAAACGCTTCGAGCGTAGGCACCAGCAGCTTTTCCGGGTCCTTTTCCACCGTACCCTGTGTTACCAGGATGATACGCCCATACGAAGCCAGCCGCGATTGCAAATGGAAAGGCGCCGGGGCTTTGGCGCGGAATGGCAGCAGCGAACCCACGAACCGTACATTGTTCGGCAAATCGCTGCGTTGGTATTCGAAACCCGGCGCACCGCTCTGCAGCAGCAGGTCGCAGCGTTTAGGCAACACATCGAACACCAGACCATTGTAGGTATTAACGCCGTAGCGGGTGAAAATACGATTGGTCTGTTTCAAGGCACCGGCAAACAATACGTTCCGCGACATCCAACGGAGGCCCGCGTGTTTCAACTTTTCGAAACCATTGCGGGCAGGCGTTAAACCCATACCATTGGGCGGCAGATCGCGGGAAGACACCGATAACGGGAACACGCCCACGGCCACAACCGGGATGCGCATCAACGCTTTTACGAGGCAGGCACCGGTAAAAGCCGCATCACACACCAATACATCAAAAGGAAAGCGGGCTTTGATTTCCTGCAGGTCTTCGTAATACTCCGGCGCACGGGCAATAAACTGCCGCACATCAAATTTCAGTTTAGCGATTTTGCCTTTCAGTTGCCGGCGTTCGGGAAATAATTCATCTGTGTTAGATTGATTCAATTCGACCGCGCGCTTAAACGGGAATACCGGGATGCCCATCGCTGCTATCTTTTCAGCGTGCGCGGTACCGCTGTACCAGCGTACGTCGTAGCCTTGCTCCACCAGGTACATGGCAAGGCCGGTAAGGGGATAATAATGCCCATCGAAGGGAACGTGGGCGAATAAAACGCGGGGTTGTGACATGTTGCAAAGTTGCTGCATCGTCAGCGCACCTGCATCAGCATAAAAAAGGATTTACAGAACTGCGTAGTTATACGCAACGCTGCCACTTATCGAATTAGCGATGTAAAGCAGGAAAAATATGGTTATCTTAAATTGATCAAACCCCGTTTTATTTATGAGAAAGTTTAGCCAACTGACACTCCTCGTGTTGTTACCCGTTATTACCTACGCACAGGACCAGCCCGATGCCGCTGTGATGCAAAAGATACGCGAAGAAGGCCTGCAACGCTCGCAGGTGATGAACATCGCTTTTCAACTGACAGACGTGGCAGGGCCGCGACTGACGAACAGCCCGGGTTACAAACGCGCCGCAGATTATGCCATTCGCCAGATGACGAGCTGGGGACTGCAAAACGCGCGCACTGAAGCCTGGGGCGAGTTCGGTAAAAGCTGGGAACTCACCCGTTCCTACCTTGCGTTAACCGCACCATATTACCGCCCGCTGATCGCCTTTCCACCCAGCTGGACCAGCGGCACGAAGGGATTAAAAAGCGCTCCCGCGATATTGATTACCGGCAGCGACTCTGTCTACTTAGCCTCGTTAAAAGGAAAGCTGAAAGGCAAAATACTGGTACTGGACCGCGAAGATCCTTATCAACAGAGTTTTAAAGCGGATGCAGTACGTTTTACCGACGAGCAATTGGCCGACATGCAATCGGCGACAAACAGGTCCGCCGCACCGCGTGATACGGCCGCTCAGCGTCGCGCCGCAGAACAGGCGCGCTTACAGGTAAGGCGCAACGTATTTCTCACCCCTTCCCTGCGCAAAATGGCCGAAACGGAAGGCGCCATCGCTTTACTGAGCACCGGCAACCGCAACCACGACGGCACCATCTTCGTGGCCAGCGGTGGGCTCTACGATCCCAAAGCGGCAGACGGCTTTCCCAGCATGGCGATGACGATTGAAGATTACATGCCGCTGGTGCGCATGTTGCGTGCAGATATTCCCGTGAAACTCGACATCGACATTGCAATACGCACGAACACCAACGACACCAAAGCTTACAACGTACTGGCCGAAATGCCCGGCACCGATCCGCAACTGCAATCGGAACTGGTGATGTTGGGCGGGCACCTCGACAGCTGGCATGGCGGCAGTGGCGCCACCGATAATGCTGCCGGTTGTGCGGTGATGATGGAAGCCCTGCGCATCCTGAAAGCGATTGGCGTACAACCACGCCGCACCATCCGCATTGCCTTGTGGAGCGGCGAAGAGCAGGGGTTATTAGGATCCGGGGCTTACACGAAAAAGGAGTTTGCGACCGCAGACGCGAAATCAAAGTTCTCCGGTTATTTCAACCTGGATAATGGTACCGGTAAAGTGCGCGGCATTTACCTGCAGGGCAACGAAGCCTGTAACCCCATCTTTACCGAATGGCTGAAACCCTTTGCCGACCTGGGCGCCACCACGGTAACAATACGCAATACCGGCGGTACCGATCACCAGTCGTTCGACGCACTCGGACTGCCCGGCTTCCAGTTTATACAGGACCCGATAGAATACAATACCCGCACGCACCATAGCAACATGGACACGTACGATCATTTGGTGGAAGATGATTTGAAACAGGCAGCGGTGGTGATTGCCGCCTTTGTATACAACACCGCGCAGCGCGATGAAAAGCTGCCCCGTAAACAGGCGGCGCAACCAAGTTTAGGTAGCCGTTAGTTAGCGTACTTCATCCAGCTTTACGCCGCCGGCCGTTACTTCGAGCCGGTGGCTGACGCCGCATTTAAGCGCATAATTATTGCGCTGGTGCCCTACGGGGAAATTGAAGCACACCGGGTAGTGGTAGTCTTTTACTTTTTCGAACACGATATCGTACAACGTACGACCGAATTCTTCGCCGGGATCGTCGGGCTTAACACGGTTGAAGCGCCGATAATCAGTCCTTCGAGGGCATCCAGCTTGCCGGAACGTTGCAGGTTGCCCATCATGCGGTCGAGGCTGTACAGGTACTCGCCCACTTCTTCCAGGAACAGAATTTTGCCCCTTGTGTTCATTTCGGAGCGGGTACCAGCCACGCTGACAAGCATGGAGAGATTGCCGCCTACGAGTATGCCCTGCGCTTTACCCAGGCGATTCTTCGGGTCTGCAGCAGCGGTATAATGCATGGTATTACCCATCAGCGCATCGCGGATAGACAAGATGGTGGCCTGCACCATGCTGTCTGTTCCGCCGAAATCAATGGGAAAACTGTTGCACATCTTGGAGTGCAGCGTTGCAATGCCACACTGCCGGGCAATGTGGCTGTGCAACGCAGTAATATCACTAAAGCCGATCACCCATTTGGGATGGCGCTTAAATTTCCCGAAATTCAGTTTGTCGATGATACGCGCGCAACCGTAACCGCCACGTGCGCACATAATGGCAGCCACTTTGGGATCGTCCAGCATACGTTGCAGGTCCCGGCAGCGTTCTTCATCGGTACCACCAAAACTGTAATCTGCTTTGCCGATAGTACTGCCGATCTGCACCTTCCATCCCCAGCTTTCCATCAGCTGTACCGATGGCATTATTTCTTCGCGGGTAATGTGGCCAGCAGGCGACGTTATGCCGATTACGCTGCCTTTTTTCAGGTAAGGCGGTATCGTAACCGGATGGTCTTCCGCGGTTAATTCCGCCACGGCGCCGAGCGCGGGCAATGTCGCGCCAGCGGTAACAAGAGAGGATAAAAATGCTTGCGGTCCATGAGTTATATTAATTGCCGTCGCCGTTTTCGTAGCCAATGTCTACCAGGTGATGGCCACTGTCTGCCGCCTCGGTGGCGAGGATATCGCAACGGTTGTTTTCGGCATTGGTGGCATGGCCTTTCACCCAGACAAACTTGATTTTATGTTTGCGGTACAGCGGGATGAACCGCTGCCACAGGTCTTTGTTTTTCTTATCCTTAAACCCGATTTTCACCCAACTCCATATCCATCCCTTTTCTACGGAGTTTACCACATACTGGCTGTCGGTGTAAATGATGATATCCTGCCCATCCTTCTTTAACGCTTCCAGCGCCACAATCACGGCCAGCAACTCCATTCGGTTGTTGGTGGTTTTGCGGTAGCCCTGCGCCATTTCTTTACGCAGGCTGCCCCACAACATTACTACACCATAACCGCCCGGACCGGGATTGCCTCTCGAAGAACCGTCTGTATAAATAATCAATTGCTGGTTTGCCAAAATTTCCTGAGTTAAGCGGGCAAAAATAACAGAAAATATCGAAAGCCTTATACCTGTATCACACCTGTGCGGAACGCTTCTTCCACCGGCGCCTGGTTGGCGGCTTTCAACGATTCGGAGATAATGTTACGCGTTTCTCCCGGGTCAATGATTGCATCTACCCAAAGTCTGGCGGCCGCATAATAGGGCGTGGTCTGGGCATTGTATTTATCGGTAATGGTTTTCAGCAGGTTCGCTTCTTCTTCGGGCGAGATGGTTTGGTTCTTCGCTTTCAGCGATGCCACCTGTATCTGCAACAATGTTTTTGCGGCCTGCTCCCCGCCCATTACCGCAATTTTGGCGCTGGGCCAGGCGTAAATGAAACGCGGATCGTAGGCCTTGCCACACATGGCGTAGTTGCCGGCGCCGTAAGAGTTGCCCACAATAATGGTGATTTTGGGCACCACGGAGTTGGACACGGCATTTACCAGTTTGGCCCCATCTTTAATGATGCCGGCATGTTCGCTGCGACTGCCGACCATAAAGCCGGTTACGTCCTGCAAAAACACCAGGGGGATTTTCTTTTGGTTGCAGTTCATGATGAAACGGGCGGCTTTGTCCGCGCTGTCGTTATAAATTACGCCGCCCATCTGCATTTCGCCTTTACGACTTTTCACGATTTTGCGCTGGTTGGCCACGATGCCTACGGCCCAGCCGTCTATCCGCGCATATCCGCATAAAATGCTCTTGCCATAATCTTCTTTATACTGATCGAATGCTGAATTGTCGACGATGCGCTCAATCAGCTCAACCATATCATAAGGTTTGCTGCCGTCGCGGGGAATGATGCTGTAAATATCCTCCGGCGATTTAGCGGGCGCCACAGGCGCGATACGGTCAAAACCGGCGTCTTCCGGTTTACCCAGTTTGCCAACGATCTTTTTGATCTGGTCGAGGCACTCCTCGTCGGTTTTGAACTTATAGTCCGCGATACCGGAAATTTCTGTGTGGGTAACGGCGCCGCCGAGTGTTTCTGCGTCTACGTCTTCACCGATAGCGGCTTTTACCAGGTAAGGCCCGGCCAAAAAGATGGAGCCGTTGCCTTCTACCATCAGCACTTCGTCGCTCATGATAGGCAGGTAGGCCCCGCCGGCCACGCAGCTGCCCATCACGGCAGCGATCTGGGTAATACCCATGGCGCTCATGCGGGCGTTGTTGCGGAAAATGCGGCCAAAGTGCTCTTTATCCGGGAATATTTCATCCTGCATGGGCAAATACACCCCGGCGCTGTCTACCAGGTAAATAACAGGCAGCCTGTTCTCCATGGCGATTTCCTGCAGGCGCAGGTTCTTTTTGCCCGTGAGCGGGAACCAGGCGCCGGCTTTCACGGTCATATCGTTCGCAATGATCATGCACTGGCGGCCGGCGATGTAGCCTAAGCCGGCTACGGTGCCCGCGGCGGGACAACCACCATGTTCGGTGTACATGTCGTACGCCGCAAAAGCGCCAATTTCAGTAAAGGTGCTGTTCGCATCGATGAGGTAACTGATGCGTTCGCGGGCGTTGAGTTTGCCGCGCTGTTTAACTTTTTCGAGGCTTTTCTTGCCGCCACCCTGTTCTATCACGGCGAGGCGTTGTTTCATGGTGCTCACCATTAAACGCATTTGGTCTTCATTCTTATTAATTTCCAGTTGCTGATGGTCCATAACGTAGATTGTTTTGCTAAAAATAAGGCATAATTGTTGGATCACACGTCGTATAAAAATAGTTTGTATGTCATCACACGTGATTGTACTCGCAGAAGCACTGGAACATATATACAGCGGGCAGCCCTGGCTGGATGTAACGCTGCTTGAGCATTTGCAGGAGCTTACGCCGGAGCAGGCAACTTACCGCCTTAACGGTTCCAACAACACCTGGGAAATCGTGAATCACCTGATATTCTGGCACCAGAACGTGATGCGCAAACTGCGGGGCGAGCAGCCAGACCAGGAAGGCGACCTGCCCGACTTTTATCTGCCTGAAAATACGAACGAAGAAAACTGGTATAATACGCTGCAACGGCTGGAGCATTCCTTTCAGCTGATGGCGGAAACCGTGCGTAATTACCCGGAAGACAAACTCTATGGCCTGGTGCCCAATACGCAGCATAGCTCTTATTACTACATCCGTGGTGTGGTGGTGCATGCAGGGTACCACCTGGGACAGATCGTATTGCTGCACAAATACGCCGCGGCATAGTATATTTGCCGCATGGATCCCTTTCTGTTAAAGATTTCCCACAAAGGAACGGAACAAACTTTTGAAGTACAACCGGCGCTGGTGGGTTACACGGCGCAATTTATCGTGTATATCGGGGAAAGCCGCATTACGTTTGAGCCCGATGAGGAAAATAACCTGCGCGCGATGGTGCCGGCCGACTATAAAAATCCGGACGTGCCGCTTTTGCAGAAAATAGCGGAAAGCATTGAAAAGTGGTTGTAAAGAAGATTTACCGGGTTTGCTCCTGCTGGGTGGGGGTTTGGGCAGGCTGACTTTTCAGCTCGCGGTAATATTTCAACCCGTAAATGATAGCGCCTATCAGGAATAGTTTGGATAAGATGAAAATACAGATGAAAGCGTATTTCCAATATTTGTGCACCGTGATGAGGTCATCTTTACGGGGCGCCATGTGAATATGAATATTACTGGAGTCCTTTTTGCGTGTACGGCCGTAGTCACGGTTGGTTTCTTCCCAGGTAATCCTTTGTATAATATTATCCCAGGCGAGGGCGGGCGGCTCTACGGCATCTTCGAAAGCCAGTTTCTCCAGCTTTCTTTCGGTTATCGCAATTTCTACATTCAGTTCGGGAAACACCCTTCTGAGTTGCTGTAACTCCAACTCCTCTTCAGGTGTTGCAAGTCCCAGCAAGTAGCTCTCGATAATTCCACTGTCTATGTATTCTTTGATTTCCACCTACTTTTGCATAAATTTTCTTAGTTCCACCATTGACGACCTCAGGAGCCTAGACACCTCCGCTTCCGGAAGTCCTGTTGCGTTGGCTGCTGCTTTCTGTGATAAGCCCTTCTGATAACATAATTCAAATATACGTTGAACATCGGCGGGCAGATTTTTCATAAACAGCATTAACGCATTTTCTTTCGGTCGCAGTATAGGGATTTTTGTGTTCACTGACGAACTAATGGACGGAGGTATAGCTTGCACGACAAATTCGCGGGTAGTTTTCATCAACCAGCCGAATAGGGTAAAATGGCCGGAAGTTGTAAAGTTCTTCGCATTCCTGAAGATATGTACGAATAACTTGACCAGTAGTTCATTGGCGCGCTCCTCTTCGGGAATTACCTGGAGGATCACTCCGTAAAGGGCGGGTGAGTACTTATCATACACAAATGTGCGGGCTTCGTGATCGCCGGCGATTAATTGTGCTACCAGATAATCTTCACTTATATGTACCGGTACTTTCGTCAATGTTGCAGGGAGTATTCTGTGCGCAATATAAATACTTTCCATGTAAACAATTTTTTTATTCATTCACCCGGAGGGCATACTGATGAGTAGTCGCAGTGGAAATCGTTATACTTATTTATCTTCATAAAATAACGGATATCAACCGCCGGGGAAGTTTTTTTGGTCGGTAAATACGGCCCGGTCACCGATAGATCGAATCTTTAAAGGGGTTATACCTATTACTTTGCGTATGTTCCGGATTAAAGCGTCCACTTTCATTGTACATATTGCAGGATGGCTGATTTTCATGAGTCTGCCCCTGCTCTTTTCCGTTAGTCCCCGCGGTAGCGGCCCCTCCTGGGACCTCCTCTCCTCCTGGACCTACTGGAAGTTTTGCCTTGTCTTTATCATCGTCTTTTATCTGAATACGGCCTTGCTGGTGCCGCAGCTGTTTCTTAAAAAGAAGTTTTTGCTGTATGCCGCATCACTGCTGGCGTTGTTTGCCATGGTGTACTACCTGCGCCCGTTCGACCAGCTGCAGCGTAAACACATTGCCGACCGGGGAATGGCGTTCCGGCAGGGGAATCCGGGCCGTTCGGGGACGCCGGTCCTGGCCGGCCAGGTGGTGGGGTTGGTGCGTTTGACCGCCGGGGCGATGGCGGCTTTCCCGGTTATCCGCCCGACAGTGTGTCGAACGCCCGTCGTCGTGATTTTCCTGGCCCGCCGGACCCCGGCAGCCAGCCGGGTGGCGGCCCGCGGACCGACGTTGTCAGCATCTTCCTTTATATAATGCTGGTCACCCTCGCCATGTCCATCGAGCTGGGCAAGCAGTGGCGGATGACGGAACAACGCATCACCCGGGCGGAGGCCGACAAAGCCAATGCGGAGCTGTCGTTCCTGAAAGCCCAGATCAACCCGCACTTCCTGTTTAATACACTGAACAATATCTACTCACTGGCTATATCTAAAAATGAATATACGGCAGATAGTATTATGAAACTGAGCAATATCATGCGGTATGTTACCGATGATGCGACGGAAGATTACGTGTCGCTGGAGGACGAGGTCGCCTGTATCCGGGACTACATCGCCCTGCAACGCCTGCGCCTCGGCGGCAAGGTGCAGTTGGATTTTGACGTGTCCGGCGACCTGGACCATAAAGAAATCGCACCGCTGATATTAATGACGTTTATAGAAAACGTGTTTAAATACGGGATCAGCAACCACGAACCGACCAATATTACTATCCGTATATTCGCGGAACAGCATACCATTACGTTTTTCAGCCGGAACAGGATATTCCG
This sequence comes from Chitinophaga sedimenti, assembly GCF_023156195.1. Classification (GTDB taxonomy): domain Bacteria; phylum Bacteroidota; class Bacteroidia; order Chitinophagales; family Chitinophagaceae; genus Chitinophaga; species Chitinophaga sedimenti. The sequence continues at coordinate 1,458,482 of NZ_JAKUKA010000001.1, read as the reverse complement.
CGCCGCCGCTGTGGCGCCTGAACGTACCGGCATCGGCATCGCCAACACGCGGCAGCGGCTGGAGCACCTGTACCAGGACCGCTACCTGCTGAACATCCGGGAAGAAAACGATGTGTATACCGTTGATCTCACGTTAAAGGTATGATATGACCCAGTTGAAATGTGTCGCCATAGACGATGAACCACTCTCGCTGGCATTGATCCGCGAATACATTTCGCGGTCGCCGGACCTTCGCCTCCTGCAAACCTTTGAGGATGCAGTATCGGGCGCCGGGTTCCTGCGGCACAATCCCGTCGACCTGCTTTTTGTTGATATTAATATGCCGGATATCAGTGGCATGGACCTTGTGCGCTCCCGGAACACAAACCCATCATCATTTTCATTACAGCGCATAAAAAGTTCGCCGTGGAAGGTTTTGAGCTGGAGGCCATGGACTACCTGCTGAAGCCCGTAGACTACGAACGTTTTTCCAAAGCGGTGAAGCGGGCGGTTACTTACTACGAGTACAAAACCGGTACGCATGCCGACCAGGAAGAAAGCCTGTTCGTGCGCTCCGAATACAAAATCGTCAAAATCGATTTGCGCAATATCGCCTATATCGAGGGACTGGAAGACTACATCCGCATCCACCTCAACACGGGCAAGCCGGTCATGACCCTGATGACATTAAAGGCGGTGCTGGACAAACTCCCGCCGGCCCGGTTCCGCCGGATCCACCGCTCGTACATCGTACCGCTGCAGAGGGTAACATCAGTCGTCAACCGCAAGGCTATACTGGATTCGGGCATCGCATTACCCATCAGCGACAGTTATTCATCATTTGTTGATGAATGGAAAAGCCGGTAATTACTTATTTTGGCGGGATGAAATACCTGCTGTTATTACTGCTGGTCAGCACCGCGGCAAGTGCGCAAACATCACTGACGGACATACCGCTGCCCTGCACCGTGTCGAACCGGAACAACGAATATTCAAGCCTGGCCACTTACCAGGACCGCATTATACTGATGCCGCAATACCCGGCCCGGTACATCTATGCCATCGACACGGCCTATGTGGATGCCGTATTGGCGGGACAAACACCAAAAGACACCTTGTACGAATACCGCTTCGAAAACCTGTACGAACTGCTGGCCAAACTCCGTGGTTACCAGGGCATGGAAGGCAGCGTAGTTGTGGGCGACCAGCTGTTCATGAGCGTGGAAACAGAATCCTACAACGACAATGGCTATGTGGTCCGTGGCCGCATTGCGGGCAAAAGATATGGATGGACACGGCGCATATTATCACCATCCCCAAACTGAAAAAAGCGCAGGGAGCCGCATTGACCGAAGCGGGACATGAGGCCATCGCCTACCTGCCGCAGCAGAACAAACTGCTGGTGATGTTCGAATACAACAACTTCGCGGACCGCAGCAAGGCCTGGCTCATCGACACCAGCTTCGCCGGTGTCACAGATATCCCGGTACAGCCTTTCCCTTCCGGGTAACCGACCTGCATGAAAAAAACGGGCAGCTGTGGGGTATCAATTACTATTACAACGGGGAGTATGAAGAGTATGAACCCACCGTTCCGCTTAAAAAGAGAATGGCAAAATGGCCGACTGGCGGAAGGACTGCGTGGGCCGGCTGATTAAAATAAACGTCACTGACCAGGGAATTACGGTAACGCCCACGGCACCATTCATGTGGGGCTGCGATAACTGGGAAGGCATCCTGCAATACAAACAGGGCGTGCTGATGATCACCGACCAGTACCCGGTCACGCGTTTTGTGTATCTGCCTTTTTAAATACTCACCTGCTTTTCTACCAGGCCAATGCGTAACGAATGGGCAATCGCTTCTTCGCTGTGCTTGAAGTAACAACAATGTACGCCGGCCGTTTCGATGCGATCAGCCACTTCCATTACATGGTGGTGATTCTTTTGCTGACATGCCGCAGGTATACACAGATGATCTGTTTGCGGAAATGTTTCACGACGGCTTCGTAGATGTTGGGGTCTTCCTGGCTATCGTCGCCCAGCAGCACGAAGCGCATGTTGGGATAACTTTCGAGGATACGGGTGATACGGGTAAACTTGGTGCCGTGCTTGTTCTGGCCGGTTTTCAGCAGCTGGTACCAATGTTTCATCTGGCTGAGCAGGAACACGCCATGCGGCAGCTTATGCGTTCGGGTAAATTCAGTAATATAGTCGAACAGGTTCCATTCGCTGCTGCTCACATAAAAGAATGGGTTGGGCGTATCTTCGTGGCTGCCTGCATAACTCAGCATCCGGTAGTGCTCTACCACGCCGTCGAACGGTTTGCGGGTGCGGGCGTTGTGCGTGAACAATACGAACAGGCGTTTGCCCAGTCGAGAGGAATGAGAAATGAGGAAGGTATCGTCGATGTCGGAAATACAGCCGTATTGTGTGCGGTGGGGAATGAAAATGCTCCCCGACGCCGAGGCCAGCACCGCGCCATCGGCGGAAGCAGTATGATCTACCCGCACTTCATGCCAGCCGGCATCCGTAGGCGTCTCCGGCGTCCATTGAAAGTGGAAGAAGCCATCGGCCGCCGTGGTAGCCCTGATCACTTTCCCCTGCCAGGTGAGAGTTACCTGGGCATTGGGTTTGGCCCGCACGATAAACAAACGGATCAACCCGAAAAAATTGCGGATAATGTTGCGGGAATAACGTTTCGGGGGAATGGGACCCAGTTCGAGCACATGGCCGAAGAGCTGTAGTTGCCCGTCGCGGCCGTAACCGCGGTAAACACGTACGGTTACCCTCCCGGTGAGCTTTAACCATCCCAGCCAGCGATCGCGCCACGTTTTATTTGCGGCTTTAAATTTGATATGTTCTGTTCCGTTATCTAATTGCATACAACTAACACCTAGATGGAAAGCTCCGGCACTCGCACACTCCTTTTTGTGATCAACCCGAAATCGGGCCGCGGAAAACAAGATCCGCAAAATTTGATCCATACTTTTTTCCAGGACAAGCCCTACCACATTCATTACTTCAATATACATACCGCCCGTAAAAGGGCCTTTCCCTGCAGCAGGCCGTCCATGAGCTGCAGCCAGACGGGGTTGTAGCCGTCGGGGGCGATGGCACCGTGCGCGCCGTGGCTTCTGTACTGGTGGATACAGGCATTCCCCTGGGGATACTGCCTGCAGGCTCGGCGAACGGCATGGCCCGGGAGTTATCGCTGCCCCTCACCCTCCCGGAGGCGCTCGAGGTGATTGTGCAAAGAAATACCCAACAGATCGATGTGGTACGGGTAGACCGCGACCAGTACTGCGTACACCTGGGCGATATCGGCCTGAACGCCCTGATGGTAAAATACTTTGAGAAATCGGGCATCCGGGGGCAGATCGGCTATGCCAGGGTAGCATTAAAAACCCTGTACTACCGTCAACTGCTGGATATTACCATCGATAATGGAAAGGAAAAGCTGGAGCGACAGGCGTTTATGGTCGTGTTCGGCAATGCCCGCCAATATGGTACCGGCGCTTTTATTAATCCCGATGGCGACTTAAGCGACGGGATATTTGAAGTGGTGCTGATTAAGCAATTGTCCGTGCTCGAACTCCTGAAAATGCTGTTCCGTCACCGCCCCTTCGATCCGCGTAAAACAGAAATCATTCCTGCACAACACATCACCATCCATACGAAAAGAAAGGCGCACTTCCAGTTGGACGGCGAATACCGGGCAAAGTTTACCGCGTGAACGCAGACATCATGCACCGCGCGCTCACCGTATTCAGTTCGGGTACGGACCAGCTGTAATTTGCCGGTTCGGGAAAAGGTTATATATTTCCCCTACCTATGGACGAAAAACTGTTTGAAAAACTGCACCGTGAAGGCCACCTGTCAGCCGCCTCGCTGGACCGCGTTAAAGCCGCTGCTGCCGGCCGTTTGTTTTCCCTGCATTGGGAATTAAAGACCTTGTTGTACCTGGGGTACTGCTGCTAAGCGGTGGCCTCGGCACCCATTTACCGCAACCTCGACACCATTGGCCATATGGCCGTAATATTACTGATCGCCGCGGTCAGTATCGGCTGTTTTGTATACTGTTTCCGGCACCGGCCGCCGTTTTCCTGGCATAAAGTGCTTACGGAAAATGCAGTATTCGATTATGTGCTGCTGCTCGGCTGTCTTACGCTCATATCATTTATCACCTACCTGCAGGCGCAATACGGGGTATTTGGTCAGGGTTACGGCGCGAGTACTTTCATTCCGATGCTCATCCTGTTTTTCAGCGCTTACTATTTTGATCACCTGGGCGTATTGAGCCTGGCTATTACGAATCTTGCCGCCTGGATGGGCATTGCCCTAACGCCAACGGGCATACTCTCCGAAAATGACTTTGGCGACAGCAGGCTGATTTTCACCGGCATCCTGCTCGGCGCGATCCTTATCGGCGGCGGCTACCTCAGCCGGCTGCGCAACCTTAAACGGCACTTCTTTTTCACCTACTGCAACTTCGGCGTGCATATTTTATATATCGCACTTATTGCCGCGCAACTGTATTTTGAAAACAGTTTGTGGGTACTGCCGGTAGCGGGCATTACCACCTTATTCCTTTGGCAGGCGCGTAAGGAACATTCCTTTTATTTTATACTGATTTGCGTGTTGTACAGCTACATTTCCCTGAGCATCGTGGTGCTCAACAACTACCATTACTTTGACCTGGTCATTATGCTGCTCTACTTCCTGTGCTCCGCCATCGGCATTAGTGTTTTCCTTACCTACCAGTACAAAAACCTGAAAAAAGATGCTCGCATATAATTCCGAAACCCTCGACCAGACCTACCTCCGCGAAGAGGTGGAATCCGCCCATAAAAAGGCCTCATTACGGCCGACGAAATGAAAGCCGCCAGCGAGGCCTATCCGAAAGCATTTTTTCATCCGAACATTTTTGTACGGGCAGGACTGCTGATTGCGACCGTGGTGGCTGTAATGGCCGGCGTCGGACTGCTGCTGCTCATAGGGAGTGGTAGATAGCCTGGATAGCGTTACCGGCTTTTGTGTGTTCCTGACCGTTATGTGTATTGTGGCGGCAGAACTGTTCATTCACGGCGGTAAAAAGCACTACAAATCGGGTGTGGACACCGCGCTGATGTGGATGGCCGGCGCGTTTTTGCTGACGGGACTTGCTTTCCAGGATCTGTTTGAGTATCCGCTACGGGTGTCGGTCGCGTTCTTGTTAATCGCCACGGTGCTGGCGTTGCGTTATGCAGACGTGATCATGACGGGCATCGCGTACTTTGCGTTGCTGACGTTTATCTTCCTTCAAACAGATCCTTCGTCCGTACTGCGTTTATATGCTTACATTCCGCTGGCAATGGTATCGGCAGCCTTTTACTTTGGCGCCCGCAAACTGGCCACGCTGCATGGCGCACGGCATTACCGCCATTGCCTGACGGCGCTGGAGATTTGTGCACTGCTATCTTTCTACGCATGTTTCAATTACTATACGCTCGCAGTAACGGCAGTAATGGGCAATCCCTTACTTCCGGATAATATCGTACCCTGGTTCTTCTGGATCACTACGATTATATTGCCATTAGTATATATCTTTTTCGGGTTGAAAAGAAAAGACCGCACCCTGCTCCTTACCGGTCTGATGCTGGTGGCCGCCGCCTGTTACACGATACACATGTACCATCACCTGATGGCGCTGGAAGGTAAGTTGATACTGGCCGGGGCGTTGCTGGCAGGCACTGCCTGGTGGGGCATGCGCTACCTTAAAACGCCTAAACATGGCTTTACAAAGGAAGAAGACGACGACAAGCATGCGGCCGAAAAGCTGCACCTCGAATCGCTGATCATCGTGCAAACTATGCAGCCGGGCCAGGCGCCGGACCAGCAAGGATTCGGCGGCGGATCGGGCGTTGGTGGCGGGGCCACCGGCACCTTTTAACAGTAATAAGAAGGAGGCCGGGACATGTGATCCCGGGCCTCCTTCTTATTGTTTCCTGATCCAGTCCAGTATGTCCCGGGCATCCTCTTTCCACGTTGGAAGCCCTAATACAAAATGGTTCCGTCCTTCTTTTACCACGAAATCGGTGACCGAGCCGGGTGTTTTGTAGGCCCTGAAATTTCTTCTGTTGAGGGAAGCAGGTATAATATGATCTTCGGCCCCGGCCTGCAACAGCAATGGCGCATGGGGCTTTTTAAAATCTACGTGCGCGGCGCTCGTGAGGCCATCGCGGCAAAGCCGTTTAGACTCCGGAATGGTCAGTGCATTGTAGGTAGCATGCTGCAACTCCAGTGGAAAGCCATTCGTAAAAGCGTACTGCCAGGTTTTGAAACTCATGAGGTACGCCTCGTCCAGCGGCGTAAACAGGCCCAGCGCAGCGAAAGTGGATCTCAGGAACGAAAACTCGATCGGCAATACGCCCTGCGGCGGCACCGAATGAATAGCCACGCCCGCCACGCCATAACCGCGGTTAATCAGCAATTGCGTCAGCAGTCCGCCGAACGAATGACCAATGATGACCGGCAGTTCGGGCAGTTGTTTGATTACGCTGATGTAATGCTCCAGTACCTGTGTTAACCGCAGGCTGGCAATGGCTTTGTTGGGCTGACTGTTCCGCAGCGCAGCTGGCTCACCGGCTTTGCCGGGCCAGTGCGGGGTGACGGTTTTGTAACCCTGGCTTTCGAAATACGCGGCCCAGTCGTTCCAGCAATGGTGGCTTACGAAGCAGCCGGTAACAAAAAGGATCGTTTTTGACTGGATGGATGACATAAAAAGGTTTTGAAGATGGTCTGCACACGGTATCGGGAAGTCCACCTTACAAAACTACGATCACCTGCTGCTACCGGCAATGACCAGATCCTCGAAGCATTTGGACTTAGCGCGGAATCGGCAATGAAACGCCTTTTTTAACGGGTTCTCCAAATACAGGCAGGCCGTTTTTATCCCAGGTAAAAGGCTGCATGCGCGGTGTGCGGAACCTGCCACAACCCTGCCCCGGCTCGTCGTTGGCGTGGTACAGGATCCAATCTTCTTTCCCATTAGGCGATTTGAAGAAAGAGTTATGACCGGGCGCATATACACCCACTTCTTTATTCTGTTTAAAGAAAGGTTCAGCTGACTTTTTCCAGGACTTAGGGTCCATGATGTTTTTACCTTCAAAACGCATGAGTCCCAGGGCGTAGTAGTCCGTCCAGCAACCGCTGGCGGAGAATACGATGAACAAACGGTTGCCATGCTCCGGGGCCTGCGGGCCTTCGTTCACGCTTACGTGTTTTACATCATCCTTCGCGCCCAGGTTACCATGCTTTTCCCAGTGGTACGTCGGCTCTCCTATCTTCACCCGTTTGCCGGTGATGGTCCAGGGATTCTTCATTTTAGCGAGATAAATGTTCTGCTGACCATTTACATCGCCTTCCCATCCTGACCAGATCATGTACAACTGCCCTTTCCAGCTGAATACATCCCCGTCGATGGCCCATTTGTCGGTCGGGTCAGCTACCTTACCCTTAAATGTCCATTCGCCCTGTAATGGGTCCGCATTGCCGTTTTCCACCACATACATGCGGTGGTTTTCGTTTTTACCGTCATCGGCGGCAAAGTATACGTACCATTTGTTATTAAGGAAGATGATTTCGGGCGCCCAAAGGTTTTTTGAATACATAGTACCGGCGGGCGGTGTGTAAATCGTTTTCTTTTCGGCGTGTTCAAGGTCCGCGAGGTTCTTGGTTTTCCAGATCACCAGGCGGTTACCGGTGGTATGGGTGTAATAATAAAATCCATCTTTATAAAAAGAATAAGGATCTGCACCCGAAGACAACAGCGGGTTAGCGAAGGTTTCGGTTTGCGCGGAAGTGTTGTTCAGGAAAAATAAAAACAGGAATAAACAACCCATCAATCGTTTCATCATCATACTAGTTAAATTTAAAAATATCCTTCAGCACGCGTTGGGCCGCATGATGGCCACAGAGGCCATGCACGCCGCCGCCCGGGGGCGTGGAAGCGGAACAGAGGTATATCCCTTTTGCGGAAGTACGGTAGGGCGACAGGCGTAACGCCGGCCGGGTAAAAAGTTGTGTAATATCAAGCACACCGCCGTTGATATCACCGCCTACATAGTTGGGGTTGTAAGCCTCCATCTGGCGGGCATTCATCGTATGGCGCTGTAAAATACGATCGCGGAAGCCGGGCGCAAAACGTTCTACCTGCGCTTCGATGGCTGCCGTCATATCTTTTCTGCGCCGCTGGGCACGTGGCAATACGCCCAGGCCGTGTGTTTGCCTTCCGGGGCGCGGCTGTGGTCGAACAGGCTTTGCTGCGCGAGCAATACAAATGGCTTTTCCGGATGCTGGCCATTCCAGACCGCCTTTTCGGCGTGCGCAATTTCTTCGAAAGTGTTGCCGAGGTGCACCGTGCCCGCATTGCGGCAGGCTTCGTTGGTAAAAGGCACCGGGCCATCCAGCGCCCAGTCTATTTTAAACACGCCCATGCCATAGCGGAACCTTTTTAATTGCTTCAGGTAGATAGACGAGAACTGTTGTCCCGCAATGCTGACCAGTTGTTGCGGCGACAAATCGAACAGTACGGCCTTGGCTGCCGGCAACTCGTCCGGGCTTTTCACATAAGTATCCGTTTGAATGACGCCTCCCAACGATTGGTATAAGCCCGCCAGCGCCGTTGCCATACTTTGCGAGCCGCCTTTCGGGATCGGCCATCCGTGATGATGACCGGCTAACATCAGCACACAACCTGCTGCAGCGGTGGTATAATGATCCAGCGGCAGCATCGAGTGGCCGGCGATACCGGCCCACAGACCACGGGCCTGCTGCGTGTTAAACCTTTTTACAATATCGCTGGCGCGGCGCAAAGCAGTGAGCCCAAACTTCGCCATCATCAAAGGATGCGAAGGCAGGCTCAGCGGCCCGAGTACATCCTTATCAATCTGCGGCCAGTCGCGGTACAAGCCGCCCAACAGGCTGCGATAGGCCGACTCATCGGCGCCAAGTGCCGCGGCGGTATAGTCAAAAGAACGATAAAGCGCACCGGCGCTGCCATCGTCCAGCGGATGGGCAGCTAACACCGGCGGATGTACGAACTCAAGTCCGAAGGCCTGTAAATCCAGCTGCCTGAAAAACGGGGATCCTGCACCGAGTGGGTGTACGGCGGAGCAAATGTCGTGTACGAAGCCGGGCAACGTGAGCTCCGCGCTGCGCATGCCGCCACCGATGGTCGGTTTGGCTTCGAGCAACAACGTACGCAGGCCTTGCTGCTGCAGGGTAATCGCGCCGGCCAGGCCATTGGGGCCTGCCCCTACTATAATAGCATCGTACTGCATGACATTACCGGTTATACGGGTGTTCGTTGATCCAGTGAAATCCCCTGTTCAGCAGTCGGAAGTCTTTGTGATCACGCCTGGTAAAGCTAATCAAAATAGAATCATTCACATATTTGCCGGTGAGGAATAAACTATCGTCATGCACGCGGTAATGTAAAGTGGATTTGTGTAAAGTATCGCCGGGTTCATAAACCACCGCGGTTTTCAGTGTGGTGTCCACTTCAAAAGAATAACCTTTTATACTGTCGCTGGTCATATAAATGGTAGCCCAATCCTTAAAATCGAGTACAAGCCTGTTCCAGCGATCATGATCTGTACGCAGCGGCGGAATCGTATCGCCGTTACGCACTACCAGTTGCGCATCGTAAATACCCCATAACGGCGGCTTGGGACGTTTATCGCCATACACGCTTACGGCACTGGCGTTAGAGCTGACGAGGAAATAGATACCAACGGTGATGTAGAGAAACTTGAACGTCATCAGCACTATTTTAAGCCAGCGGCGTTCAATATAATTGTGGAATACCTTCGGCGGCACAGGTTTGTTCAGGATGAGCAGTTTGGCGAGCCGTTGCATATCCGGCGCGAGCAGGAATACCGACATCGTAAACAACATGGTGGAGAACAGTTTTACCGGCACATCGAAGAAATAGTTCACCGCCATAATATTGATCGTTACCACGATGGCTACCATGGCGCCAAGCGTCACGGTACGGCGGAACAGCAACAACATACCGGTGACCACCTCTGCCCAGCCCGTAAATGCACTAAAACCTGGAGAATAGCCCATATACGACCAGGCCAGTCCCATCGGCGACTTTTCACCAAACGGCTGCAGCAATTGCGACAGGTAAGGCGTAGCCATTTGCAGGTGAAAAACCTTTATGAAGCCGTACAGGCACATGTTATAAGCCAGGAAATACCGCACCAGCACCCGCAGCCAGTAATGCAGGTAATGATAACTTTTACGCCGCCTGTCCAGCAACGACCACACGATGGCGGCGATCAGCGCTGTTGAGACCATCGTGAGCAATTCGACGTAGTTGTAAGTGGTGTCCCCACTCCCATTTTCAAAAATGGTGATGGGCTTTTCGAGGTGAAGGATATGCGCGGCAATCCAGGGTATCAATACCTGTAACAGCTGGTTCCAGTACATTTCGATGTAAGGAATAATATCAACAGGAAAAGGAAAAATATAGAAGACGAAAAAGACCGTAAAAAAGCGAACGGCAAATTTCTCACCAGCACTCCAGGGACGGAGGTTAACGACATCGTTCATAGTTAGTTGTTTATACGGAGGAACGTTGCTCTAATATAATCAGCCTGCGGCATATATGCAATGCATGGAACAATGCTTGCGGTTGAGCGGCATAAAGCCTATCTTACCGGCAAACCTCAATTGATCGTGTTATGAAAAAACTTATGCTCGTCATGCTTTGCGGCCTGTCTGCCACCACCCAGGCACAACATCGTCTTGAAAAAATATGGGAAACAAAGCCCATCGTCGCCGTACCCGAATCGGTACTCGACGATGGCAAAGGCACATTATATGTAACCCTGATCGACGGCGATCCGTGGGGACTTGACGGTAAAGGCGGCGTAGCCCGTTTGAAGCCAGATGGCAGCGGATACGACTCTACCTTCATTACCGGCCTCAATGCGCCCAAGGGCATGGCCATCTATCGTAATCGTCTGTACGTAGCGGATGTCACCACGGTCGTGGTGATCGACCTGAAGAAGGGCGCCATTGAAAAGAACATCAAATGGGAGGATGCAGAGGGACTGAACGACCTCACCATCGATGCGGACGGCACCGTCTACGTGTCTGACTCAAAGACCGCGAAGGTTTGGCGTATTCAGCACGACAAACCCGAACTGTACCTGGAGCATATGGATGGTGTAAACGGTCTTAAATCCGTTGGAAAAGATCTCATTATTGCTTCCGGCAAAAAATTCATAAAAGCAGACCGTGCGAAAAAGGTGACGCCTATTGCTACCCTGCCACAAGGCGGTGATGGCATTGAACCCATCGGCAACGGCGATTACCTCGTTACCTCCTGGAGCGGCTGGATCTTTTACGTATCCGCAAATGGCCAGGTGGAAACGCTGCTGAATACTTCCGCGGAGAAGATTAACGCGGCGGATATCGGGTATGATGCAAAAAAACGGATCGTGTATGTGCCAACGTTCTTTGCAAAGACGGTAGCGGCTTACAAACTACAGTAAAACATAAGGCCCGGCATCACTGCCGGGCCTTCGTCTATTATTCAAAGAAGCAACCTATTTCAACGAGTTGATATAGCTCGCGATCTTCAGCGCATCCGCTTTCGGAACCTGCGGCATCGGCGGCATTTCTGTCGCATAACCAGGCCAGTTCTCCGGCTTAGGATTGTAAATCAGTTTAACGATGCCTTCGTTGCTGTAGTTCTTTTAGCAATATCGCGGAAGGCAGGACCCACCTGTTTTTTGTCAGCAGCGTGGCAGGCAGAACAAGTATGTTTTGCCAGCAAAGGTTTTACCTCTTCATAAGTGTACACCTTTGGTGCAGCGGGTTTCGCAGCTTCGGTTGCTTTAGCAGCAGCCGTTTTAGCTTTCGCGGCTTCCGCAGCTTTTGCTTTTGCAGCCGCTTCTTTCTCGGAGTTGCGGGTGCTTACTTCGCTCATCGCCAGTTTAGTACCTGTCGGGATATTGTTCAGCGTATAGTAGCCGGTCGGATGTACCAGTGAGTAGTACATGTCCGCAGCGCGTACGCCGTTCAGCGTAATGTTGTGGATGTAGTACTGGCGCAGGTTATCTACGATAATACGGGCTTTCATGCCGTCTGCAGATACTTTTACACCTTTCACTTCGCACTTCTCCTGGTTCACGGTCGGGCTACCATATACCGGGTGGTATTTGTAGATAAAACTCTCTACAGCGTAAGACGCGAGGTCTTCTGCAGATTTCTTATCTACGGGCAGGGTAAATTCGATCTCAAAACCATCGGGCATTGCCTTTACGGTTTTCATTTCGAACGGAATGCGGTTGTTCCACACAAGACGTTGCAACCCTTCGTTCGCATCACCTGCAGAACCCCAGCCACGGTTGGTTTCACCTACAAACAGGGAACCATCCTGTGCCCATGCCATACGCAGTACACCCGACTGGAAACCCTGGCGGAAGTCGAACGCCACACCCTGATATTCACCGTTCACTTTCTCCATTACCACACGCATGATTTTGCTCTGGCCCTGGTCGCCCACGAGCACCTGTCCGCCGAAGGGACCGAAGTTACCTTCAGGGATGGCCAGGATTTCGGAGTTGGAGATACCCAGTACGCCGTGAGGCAGCCAAACCGCCGGCGTGCGCAGTTCAGGGATCTGTTTTTTCACTTCGAACATGGTGATGAATTTCTCATTTACCACGTTCTCCGGTTTGATATAACGACCTTGTTCATTTTTCACTTTACGTTCGTCCACGATGGAGTTGAACTTTTCGGCAGTCAATTTCAGCGGGGAGTTGGCCAGTCCGGTCCATTTCAGACCTGCGGGGTGACCTACGAAATCACCTTTCTTTACCTGCCATACACCACCGGAGCCCATGTAGTCGCCCTGGTTTTCGGAATAAAACAGTTCGCCGTTGATCATGCCCAGGCCGCAGGGAGAACGCATACCGGTAGCCCATGGCTCCATTTGTCCGTCTGCGGAAATGTGCATCATCCAGCCCCTCATGGGAACACGGCTTTCACCACGCCACCATTCTTCATTACCGAAAGCTACGTTGCCACTCACGAAGAAGGAACCATCGGGCGCCAGTTTGGGGCCGAAGCTATATTCGTGGTAGTGACCGGACAAAGGCCATGCGTAGACCGTTTCGTAGATGTCGGCTTTGCCGTCCATATTAGAATCCACCAGTTTGGTGAGTTCACCGCGTTGTGCGCAGTACAGCGCGCCGTCTTTCCAGGCGAGGCCCGAGGATTTCGTGCAGGCCACTGGCGAACTTGCGGAAGAAGGGACGATTGCTGGTAGGGTTTTCCACGATGAATACATCACCACGACGGGTAGATACACCGAGATCACCGCTGGGCAATACAGTTAAACCACCTACTTCGAGCAGTGTGCCTTCCGGAGCGCTCAGCTTCATGATCCGGAAATAGTCTTCCTCCTTCGGCGTTTCCTGTGCGAAGGCGGGTTGTGTAAGGGTTGCGGCCAGAGGCAATAAAAAGCATGCCGCTTTCCTGATTATATTTTTCATTCGTTGATCGGTCTAAAGGTTAGAAAAGGATGGAATAACTCAATTTGCCGCGTACGGGAACAATCAGTTCTTTTACGCCGGCGGATTCACGTACCACAGCTTTGGCGCCGCCCGCATCCTGCAGTTGCAGGTAGTAGGCTTTACCATCCACGAGATAGAGATCCTTTCCTATTGATTCAATCTGGGAACCTTCGGCCAGCTTAGCGTACAGGTCAGACGGAGCACCGGTTACGCTGATTTCGCGTACAATGCCACGGCCGTTTTCTGCCACTCGCACCTGGTCGGTAACGGTTGCGCCATAGATGTTGTATTTAAAAGTAGGCCTGTCCTGGTCGTCCAGTACATAACCTTTCGGACGGTAACCGCTGCCGGTGGAGTCGGCGGTCCAGGCAGCCTGTTCGCCGCTCAGTTTCGCCAGCTGGAAGAACGGTTTGCCCAAACGCTGTACAGCGCCCATGGGCCGGGATGTACCGTTACCACGCTCGTGCCACATCGGTGTTGTTTCCAGAACTCGCCTCTCCAAACCTGTACCACCATACCATGGTCGAGATCGTAGGTGTAGTTCACTTTCAGCGGGCTGCCCACAGATACTGCGTGCGTTACCTTGCCATAACCGGGAACGTCTGTAAAGCTCCTCAGCACGGTGTTGGTCGGTGCGCTCAGGATAATCGGATCGGTATCGTCCGGCGTGATTACATCGCCTACATAGAACGTACGTACACCAGGACCAGTGATGTTCAGGCCCAAAGTAGGATTACCCCAGTCGCCGGAGCGGGAGTACATGATTTCTACCGGCGTGCTACCTGCAGCCAGTGTTACGCGGCCACGAACGGGTTTACCGTTAATGGACAACATGGCGTTACCGCCCTGGGTGTTAGGTTCGATCTGGTACTCGCCTGCTTCTTTTACGTTGAGGGTACCGGTATATACCAGGGTATACTCCTGTGAAAGATGAGAAGCGTTGGCGGTCAGCAGGCTGGAAGTGCCGGTTGCCTCGGGTTTCTGTTTGCTGTAATCCGTTGCGCGGTCAAAGCGGCCTTTGTAGGCTTTGTAAGATAAGCCGCTCAGTTCGGGGCGGGCTTTATCGTATTGTTTGATGTTGATGTTACGGAACGCTACTGCACCATGGTCACCCCGATGCGGAGCGGGCCGGAAGCTTACTTCGTTGCCGCCGATGGCGCCACGGGTTGGACCGGCCAATTCTACGTTTTCGTGGATCAATACGCCGTTCAGTTCTACACGCAGCATTTTCGCGTTAGCGATTTTATTGCCTGCAGCGTCGAAACGGGGCGCCTGGAAGGAGATACGCAGCTTCTGCCAAAGACCGGGAGCCTTGCTGGCGTTCTGGCGGGGAGCATAACCCTGGTAGCCTTTCTGACCTTCAGGTTTGCTGTCATCCCAACGCTCATAAATACCGCCGTTATCGCCGGGTTTGGGAGCGGGATTGCCCCAGCTGTCCAGCAGCTGCAACTCGTAACGTCCCTGTAAATAGATGCCTGAATTAGCACCCTGCGCCATCATGTATTCCAGTTCGAGGTCGATGTCGCCATGTTCGAAATTGGAAAAAAGATCTTCCCCGTGCACCTTCCTTGAAGGTTGATTAACGAGAACGCCTGTACCTCCGGAGGTTTTGAAAGTGTTCTCCTTTCCCTGTTCCGTAGTCACATCCCCTACAATCTGCCAGCTTTTGCCGGCATTTTTAAAAGAAGAAAAATCCTGCAGCGGCAGCTGGCCCTGAGCCCTGGCCTGCTGTGAAAAAGCAAAGCCTGCACCGCATGCACATAAAAAGCCGATCCGGAGAGACCGGCCAATAAAATTGTTTTTCGATCTTAGTACCATAGCCGGCAAAATAAAGATGTTCTTTTTGTAAGTCGAAAAATTACTGACGAATGGTCAAAAAACAGTGTTAAACTTAAAACACTTAATCGGGTGCTAAACCGTTTTTCTACTGGCGATTCGGGGAATTATCACGATGGCAGCGGGCTAAACAGCACACGTGGTTTTAGCAAGTGCGCCGCCGGAATTTAGCATATAGACGGAGGTTAATTCTGATGAATGGTTAAACACTTTGTCCAATGGCCGGAATTACCGGGTTAAAAGGAGGGCGTTTCACCGGGCAGCAGCGCTTTTCCGCGCTGTTTGGCGGCAACTTCGAACGCTTCGTCCGACAGTGGTTTAAAGCCCTTGGGCTTTTTGTGGGCGGGACCTTTGTAAATGCCCACGAACGGTTTGGAATAACGCCTGCGGGTTGCAGGATCGGTCATTTTGAAGAACTGGATATACCAACCTTGTACCGTACGCTCGTCCGGCACGGGTTTCGGCTTATTACGATTAGCTAAAATCGCATCCAAAGAAATATTACTTAAAGCTTCCTCCGAAAAGAAATACACCCGGCGGCCTTTGATACCCCTACCGGCGTTGAATACACCCGCGTGGTGCCATTCTTTGGAGAACACCTCGATCTCCTTTGCCGTTATTTTAACGCCCAAACGTTTCGACAATAAAGCCGCAGCCTCGCCGGCTTTCAGCAATCCTCTTGCTTCGGCATGCTGATAATTTTCGGATTTGCCTTCCTGTGCGTACTTACTGATTTTCATGCGGGCTTACAATTTTAGCAGGCCAAACTTGTACAGGGTGCTCACCGGCTTATTATCCCAGAACAGTTCAAAGTCTTCGAGTTCGGCAGCTGCATAACTATCTTTTACTTCTTGCAGTGTAAAGGTTTTAGGATTACTGATCGACAACTTTTCCAGCATTTCCGCCAGCCATTTGCCTTGCGGCTGACTCACGCTGATGCTTACCTTTTCGCGGCGGTCCTGGAACGTGAGCGAGGTCATTTCCCATGTATTGCCTTTTTTCGATTTGGTGAAGTGTTCCACCTTGGGCTGTTTGCCCAGCCACACGACTTTGCTCGTGGGCTTGGGCGTAACGTATATATCCTCCAACAAACACTTTTCGATGTAATCCGGCGCCACTTTGGTTTTGGGCACTTTAAACTCAAACCATTTCTGCAAGGGATCATCGAGACAAAGGCCGTGCATGTAGTTGAAGAGCGATTTCTTCAACCCGAAACCGAACGTTTCATGATCGGCCCCGGATTCATCGATATGTACAATATCATTGTTGGCAAATGCGCCTGTTAATTCCGTTTCCTTTTTGACTTTATACTTCGCCGGGTCCATGCCTACGGGACTGTGTGCCGTCATCGTAAACAGGTGCCAGAACGCGGATTGCAGGATACCGGTTTTAAACATCTGGCGGATCATTTCGAGCGAATCGATGGTTTCCTGCTCCGTTTGCGTAGGAAAACCGTACATGAGGTACGCATGCACCATGATGCCTGCCTCTGTAAAGTTACGGTTCACCTGTGCCACCTGCGCAACAGTGATCCCTTTCTGGATCAGCTCCAGCAGCCTGTCAGATGCCACCTCCAGCCCACCTGACACGGCAATGCAGCCGGAAGTTTTCAGGAGCAGGCAGAGGTCGCGCGTAAAGCTTTTCTCAAAACGCACGTTGGTCCACCAGCTTACTGTTAATTTCCTGCGGATGATTTCCAGCGCCAGCGCCCGCATCAGTGCAGGCGGCGCGGCTTCGTCCACAAAGTGAAAACCGTTTTGCCCGGTTTGCGCAATAATTTCTTCCATACGATCGCACAGCAGCGACGCGGCAATCGGTTCATATACGCGGATATAATCGAGGGAAATATCGCAGAAAGTACATTTACCCCAATAGCAGCCATGCGCCATGGTCAGCTTGTTCCAGCGGCCATCGCTCCACATGCGGTGCATCGGGTTTACCACCTCGATGGCGGAAATATATTGATCGAGTAATAAGTCAGCGTAGTCGGGCGTGCCTACCTGGCCCTGCTTGTAATCATGACAGGCGGCATTGTTGTGGTAGGATACTTCGCCGTTATTGAGCGTAAACGTACGTTTGAGCCCCTCCTGCGACGCTTCGCCCTGCACGTGTTTGAGCAAATTTTCGATAGGTGCTTCGCCATCGTCCAGGGTAATAAAATCGTAGAACTCAAATACCCGCGGATCGGATAACGACCGCAGTTCCGTATTAGCGAAACCGCCGCCCATGGCTATTTTGGTTTGCGGAAAATTGGCTTTGATCCATTGGCCGCAGCGAAGCGAGGCGTACAGATTACCGGGAAAGGGTACCGAAATAGCGACCAGCTGCGGTTGCAGGCGGTGCATCTTTTCTTTCAACAGGTTGATGAGCAGTTCGTCAATGAAGGTATATTCCTTCTGCAGCGCTTCATACAACTCGTCGAAGCTATTGGCGGAGCGGGCCAGCCGTTCGGCGTAGCGGCTGAAGCCGAAGTGTTCGTCGACACACTCCATGATCAGGTCCGACAGATCTTCGAGGTACATGGTAGCAAAGTGTTTTGCCTTATCATGTGTACCCATGGACCCAAAGGCCCAGTCAAGGTCTTCGAGCTGTGCGAAACGGGCGGCTTCGGGAAGAAAGTCGCGTTTGCAGATGCGGTGCGCCAGTGTGGGATTTTTCCCCGGAGAAAAAGTACCACATCGTCGATAGTATGGATGTAGTCGTCCTGCAGTGCCAGGATGCGGGTAACATTGTCGGACAAACCATCGCGTTCGGTGATACGGGAGAACAGCGCTTCCGTGCCTTTGCGGGAAAACAAAGCCAGTGTTACCTCAATACCGAGGTCCGCCTGAAAAGACGTGATGTTTTTGGTATTCAGGAAGCCCTTCAGGTAAGCGGTGGCCGGGTAAGGCGTATTCAGCTGTGTGAAGGGCGGTGTAATCAGGAAAACGGACGCGCTCAAAATCGTTCTGAATTTTATCCCGCAAAGTTAAATCTAAATCCCTCGTGACAAATATGTTTGTTTTTATATTTCTTTAACTATCTTTAAACCCGTTAACACCCAATACATCTACCCCAAAATTTACCTTTTTTATTGAGGAAACCAATGAGTAAGCGAAACCATGTGCGCACAGCAAACCCGATTTCTTTATCATTCTGACAGCGCTTTACCCTGTAAGCATTATTACATGAAACAAAAGGCAACACGCCATTAATCCCCCCACATATAAAAACAAGTACATGAAACAAACCCTTACTTTGTTGGTGGCCGCCGTATGCCTTATCGCCGCCACCTCCTGCCAGAAACAAGCTGGCCAGTTTCACGCTAAAAGGTACGGATCGATAAGATCTGGGGCCCGCTTTACCCCGCACACTGGGACACCCTCCGCTTCTATTACAATGCCCAGGGCAACCCCGACAGTATTATCCGCAACTACGACGACTTCCGTCATGCCCAGACCCATATTGTATATGATGGTTCGGGCAGACCGAAGGGATTGGTGAACTACATGCGGAACCCTATTTTCGGCAACGATTTCGAGTCATGGCACAAATTCGTATACAACGGTCTTAACCAGATCGTCCGTGACACGATTATTATGGGCAATGGCGAATGGGGCCCGGATGACGAGCCGCACCCTACCCCGGGCGGTTACATCTACCCCTGGGTGATTTATCATTTTACCTATGATGCACTGGGCCGCATTGTACACCAGGATGAAGACTGGAGCGGCGCTACCGCCACCGTTGACTATTATTACGGCACTGCAGGCAACCTGGATTCCGCCACCTATGCGCCGATCAACGAAACGCCGTACACGCTGGTGTACCAGCACGACACGCTGAAAAGCTTCCTGGGTACACATCCGCTGTGGCAGGTAATGGCGAGAGACTTTTCAAAGAACAATAAATTTACCCCGACAACATTGGGCAGCTGGGGTTATCCGGCCACCATTTCGCGTTCCAGCAGCTACAACAATTTTGAGTGGTTGTTTAATTACACGAACGCGTTTGATGGTGAGTTGAACATCAGTTACAAGAAGTATTAAGATTGACCCACAACGGGGTTAATGGAAAGAAAGAGGTTGTAATCTGCGATTACAACCTCTTTCTTTATGCCTTCAATTTGGGCAAGGCCTCCCACCATTCTGTGAGCTTCGCTTTGAGCTCATTCACCAGTTTTGCTTCCTTTTCGGCAAGGTTCGTTGTTTCTCCCTTGTCCTGTTGAATATTATAGAGCTCTACCCCACTCCCATCGTGATTCATCAGCAGCTTCCAGTCGCCGGAGCGGACGGCCAGCTGCGGACTTTTATCCCGTTGGCGCGGAAAACGGTAAGCCACATTGTTGCGACCGTACTCCCAGTACATGTCCTGCCTGCGCGCGGAGGGCCTGCCCAGCAACACGGTACTGCGATCAACCCCATCGCCCCTATAACCTGCAGGTAAAGGTACACCCGCCATGGCGGCGAGTGTGGGTAGCAAATCCGTGCCATTGATGGCCGAGCTTTCGTCTGTGACGCCGGCTTTTATATGCCCCGGCCAATTGATGATAAAAGGCATGCGCGTACCGCCTTCGTACAGCGAGAGCTTCGTACCGCGGAAACCTGCGGCGCGGGCGCCTCGGAAGGAAGGCAGCGGACCGTTATCACTGGTAAAAATGACGATCGTGTTTTTATCAAGACCTAGTCGTTTCAGTCCTTCGAGGAAACGACCGATCTGTACATCATATTCTTTCAACACACCTTTAAACGCAGCTTCTTCTTCCGGATTTGCCGGGTATACAGCAGCAGATTCAGGGTCTTTACGTGGTACCCAGGGCGTGTGTACATCATCGGGCCAGAGGTTGATAAAGCAGGGTTGATCCGGGTGACGTTGCAGGAAGTCGAGCGCTTTGTCAACGAAGTACTTGCTGCGGTCCCAGCGTTTGATACTGTCTTTATCCGACCAGATCCAGTTGGTGGCCGTAAGCAGCGGATCCGGGTCCGGACTTTCGTAGGTGCTGTTGTGTTCATCAACGCCATACTGGTCAAAGCCGGGGGCATCCTTTACATCGCGGCCGCCGCCGAGGTGCCATTTACCGAAGTGGCCGGTGGCATAGCCGGCATTTTTAAATATCCGGGCAATAGAGGGCGCCTTCGGGTCGAGGTAGTCGGCCTGTTCAGCGTCCCTGTTATGCTTTTTATTGTCGAGGTAAGTAGCGAAGTTCCAGCGGCCGGGGTACTGACCGGTAAGCATTCCGGCGCGGGACGGCGAGCAGATCGGGGCAGCGCTGTAGTACTGGGTGCACTTCAACCCGTTTTTCGCCATCTGGTCGATGTGCGGCGTCGGTACAAAATTGCCACCGAAGCAACCGATATCACTGAATCCCATATCGTCAGTAAGAATGATGACTACATTGGGTTTCCTGGGTGGATCAGGTGGCTTTAAGGCGGTAAGTGGAATGAATAACAAGAAAGATAAACGGCTGATCGTCTTCATATCGAGTGTTTTAATGGGCGTGCTTCATCAATGTGTCGCATACACGAAATCCAGCAGCGAGAACTTGCCCCGGTGCGGTATTTCTTCGGTATGCCAGCTAAGGCAGGTGGTCGTTAGTTCATCCAGCTGAAGGTGTAGGATGCCGTCCACCAATCTTGCGCGGACACGATCTCCGGCTGTGCGGATAACTATCCAGACCCGTAAGCGAATATTCTTCCGAAATAAATAATAACGGCATATTACGGCCGCAAAAGAACACCTGTTCCCCCTCGCGGCTCATCACGTTGATCCGGTATCATCCGCATCGTCCCAGGAATAATCGAGTTGATTGCCGATGACCAGCCCGTCGATGAAGCGTCGCCAGGCGGCGGTGTCAAAGTTGGTGCTGGCGTATTTGCAAGCGTTTTGAAGGGTGTTGGTGAGATCCATAATGGGTATTATTCTTTCATTTTTTTATCGAAAGACTGCTGCAAATCGCGCAGTTTGGATTGATAGGCTGCTTTGTCCGCAAACACGGCCGGGTTGTAGTTGTCCCCTGCCTTTCGTTTGGTATGCAGATCGAACTGGCTGGCGTGTGAAGCCACCCACAGGTCGAAAGAAACGGCTTTCATCTGTTGAAGCGTGCGTTTATAATCAGCAGCCATACCGGGATAGGACTTCACCTCCGAGAATTTTCCATCGATGATGATGGAAGGCATGTTCGCAATGAGTATCCTGTAGGTGCGGGCGCCATCGCGCGCATCGAGCAGGAAACTGCAGGAGCCCTTCGTATGTCCCGGGTGATGCAGCAGTACCAGTTTTGAGCCGCCCAGCGCGACCGTATCATGATCGCGCAGCAGGCGGTCTACTTTAGCCGGCTTAAATACCGCATGATCACCACCGAAATAATAATCTGACGTGCCACCGTCCTGCATAACCGCTGCATCCTTTTCGTCCACCATCAACTTAGCGCCGGTCAGCTTTTTGATTTCCGCCATGGCGCCAACGTGATCGTAATGCACCTGCGTGGTGAGCAGGATTTTAGTATCGGCAAACCGAAAGCCCAGCTTTTCGATATTGCTGCGGATAATGCCCGTAGAGGCGGCCAGGCCGGTATTGATGAGTATATTTCCCTGCGGCGTTGTCACCAGGTAACAGGCGAGGTCGTAGGTGCCTACGTAATACAGGTTGCCGGCAATACGGAACGGTTCGTATGGTTTGGACCATTCGTCACTCATCGCTTTGGGCTCCACGACTTTCTGGGCGGAGGAGGTGTGCGTATACAGCAGCCCTGCAGCTAACACCAGGGGGAAAATCGCATCATTTCCGTTAAATTTTACCAGGGTGAAATTAGGGTTTTATTGGATTAAAAATGAAAACTACCGGGGGAGTCCATAGTGACGCTACTTTTTTGCGTGATGGGCATTGTCGTAATGCTCCCGCAACATATCCTCCCAAAATCATTTTTCAGATCGCGGAAGCTGGTATGCACGTGATTGCCGTTGTTCTGCGTATTATCGTACTCTATAACAAATGTCGGCCCCTGTACCCGGTAGTAATGACCGCTACCCCAGTTCCTGCCGCCGGCCCAGGCAAAATGCAACTGCTCCAAACCCGCGTCGTTGATCTCTTTCCATAGCACGTCCGCCATTAGCTTTGTATACCGGTCAATATAGACTGCCAGCAGCCGTTTCAATTGCGCCTGCTGCGCCGGTTGCAACTGACCGTAGGGCAGTCCCGGAGGGTCTTGCAGCCACGCTTTACGTTTGTTGCCGGTAATAATATCGGATGGCGCTTTTTCGGCCACGACTGCACCGGCCAGTTGGGTGGGTGTAAGACTTTCGAGCAATGCGAAGGCAAGTTGGCTTTCCTCCTTCAATACCTGCTGACCTTTTTTAGGCCCATCGGGTACGATGGCCGGATTGGCCCCATAAAGTGGGCGTAACTGCGATCGTTTTCTTATCCGCCGCAGTAAAGTTCAGCGCAAGATGATGCCCTTCCATCCGCCAACCCCAGGGTTTGCCGTTCCCCGGCATACCGAAGACGGAAAAGTAGTACTTGCCGGGATCGCGGTAGGTATCATTGTCGCCCCTGCCTTCGAGCGCGCGGAGAATCAATTCCTGCTCCACAATGGTAGTGGCCTTTTGATAACCGGTGCTGCTCATGCAGGCTTTCAGGAGTTCGTAGGCTTTGCTCCGCTGCGCGGCGGTCATCGCTTTTAGCGGCAGACCTTTGCGTTCTCTTGGCACAAAATGCCAGTTGTACCGCTCTGCATCTTCCAGGGCGAATAAAGTGGCCGTGCGCTGGCTGCTATCGAGCGTGGCAATAAAGGCATGGGCTGTTTTTTCCAGGGATTGCGCCGTGGCGGACATCGTAGCGATGCCGGAGAAGAGTATCAGGACAAGTTGCTTCATATCGTGGAATGCTGCCCTAAACATAGGGGTTATTCTTCGTTTTTAATAACCACTCATAATTCTCAATTTGGCTACACATCCCCGCATTTCGGCTACATCCGGTAAAAGCCACTCCCCGACCTTTGTTGTGTAAAAAAGATAAAACGCTAAAATTATGACACAGCAAAAAGTTTGGTTCATTACCGGCAGTTCCCGGGGTTTTGGAAAAGTTTGGACGGAGGCGGCATTGCAGCGCGGCGATAAAGTAGCTGCAACCGCACGCCAATTATCCAGCATCAATCATCTGAATGAAAAATACGGCGCTAATGTGCTTACACTCGAATTGGACGTAACAGACACGAACCAGGTGAAAGCGGTGGTAGAAAAGGCGCACGCGCATTTCGGCCGGTTGGATATCGTATTGAACAATGCCGGTTACTCCTTAGTAGGGATGATCGAAGAAGCCAGCGCGGAAGAAATCAAACAGCTCTACGCGACCAATGTATTAGGCCCTGTAGCGGTGATACAAGCCGCGCTGCCCTTACTGCGCGCCCAGGGCGGCGGGCATATACTGGGCACCTCCAGCAATCTCGGCCATGTTACCCTGCCGGTTATCGGCTACTACGCGTCCTCCAAATGGGCATTCGAAGCCATCCATGAAAGTCTGGCCGAAGAAGTAAAGGCATTCGGCATTAAAGTTACAATCATTGAGCCGGGTGCTTACGCCACCGAGTTCAGCAGCCAGAGTCCCTGAAGTTTTCGGCGGGAATGGATATTTACCAGGACTTTAAAACCCAGTTCTTCGGCCGTTTGGGCAACATGGAAAGAGGCGATCCCAGTGCCACTCCGGACGCGATCTTTAAAGTGGTGGACGCGGAAAATCCGCCCCTGCGTATTCATCTTGGCAGCCATAACCTTTCGTGGGTACGCGGTGCTTATGCAGAAAGAATAGCTACCTGGGAGGCGTGGGATGACGTAGCCGTTGCGGCACAGGGTGCTTCAAAGTAATCTTTTGGTCAATATTCAGGGATAACCGGTGGCGGGCAGCGCTGCCGGTTATAATTACTTTAATTTTATCAACATGAAAAAGGACGAGACGAATCACGTGAATATGGCCTCATTATCGGATATGCACCAGGCCTTCGGCTTGCCGGCCCCCGCACATCCTTTGATCAGCCTGATAGATGGGGCTACGAACCGGCTGGTGGTCAGCCAGTTGCCGTATACGCATGTGCTGCATTTCTATAAAATCTCCTATAAACCCGCACTGGGCGGTAAGCTGAAATATGGCCAGGGCTATTATGATTTTGATGAAGGTGGGCTTTTGTTTGCCGCGCCTAACCAGGTAATCGGCAACCATGGCCATACTTCGGACGAAGTTTGTTCCCAGTACACGTTGTTGATCCATCCCGACTTCTTCTGGAATTACCCGCTGGCAAAGAAGATCAAACAATATGGCTTCTTCTCTTACGCCACCAATGAAACATTGCACCTGTCAGAAAAGGAGAAAGAGACCATCATGGCCATCTTCAAAAATATTGAAGAGGAATTGAACAGCCGGATAGATGATTTTAGCCAGGATGTGCTTATCTCGCAGATAGAATTGCTGCTGAACTACGCCAACCGCTTTTACAAACGCCAGTTCATTACCCGGAAAGCCGTGAGCAACGACCTGCTGCAGAAGCTCGATGATATACTGGATGAATACTTCAACAGTGATCTGTCTGCCAAACAGGGCATCCCAACGGTTCAGTACCTTTCAGACAGGCTGAATATATCGCCCAGCTATTTGAGCGATATGTTACGATCTATGACCGGGCAAAACACACAGCATATCATACACCAGAAGATCATCGAAAAAGCAAAGGAGAAGCTCTCGGCCACCACCTTATCGGTGAGCGAAGTGGCCTATGAACTTGGGTTCGGGCATCCGCAGTCATTTAATAAGCTTTTCAAGGCTAAAACGAACGTGTCGCCGCTGGCGTTCCGGAAGTCGTTTAACTAAAAAGGGGTATTTTTCATCCCATTAAAGGCAGAAGACGTAATTTTGCGGCCTAAATACACATAGGCACTTGGGAGACAGCAGGGTTTCTTACTTTCCGGATGAATTGATACGGGGAATTGCGCTGCCGGAGCGGTTTACTTATCCATTCTACTACGAGCCGCATCCGCTGGCGAGGATTGCTGCGGCGGAGCTACAGCTTTACCTGGAATCGCAGACGCAACTCGATCACAACTTCGGGCTCGAAAACGATGCGGAAGAGGGCGCTATCGGCAAAATGTTCGGCGTGCTGGTGGTGCAGGATGCGGAGGGTAAACTTGCCTACCTGTCGGCCTTCTCGGGCAAACTCGCCAACTCCAACGATCACCCCAGGTTTGTGCCACCAGTGTTTGATATGCTGGAAGAAGACAGTTTCTTCCTTAAGAAAGTTGAAGTGATCAACACCATCAATGCCCGGGTGAAAGAGATGACAGCAGCCCCGGTGTACCGGCAACTCATCCTGGAGCACGAGCAATTATCTGCTACTGCTGCGCTGGAAATCACCGCCTTAAAAGAACAACTCAAAACCAATAAAGCTGACCGCAAAGCGCAACGCGATGCGTTAAAGGGTCTACCCGGATATGCATTGACGGAAGCAGCGCTGATCAAACAGAGTTTGCATGACAAACGTACCCTGAAAGGGCTGACCGACAAATGGCAAGAGTCCCTGGCGGAGACGCAGGTCAAACTGAGTCAGTTGGAAGCGGATATTGACGCATTAAAAAATGAACGTAAAGAACGATCTGCTGCTTTACAGCAGGAATTATTCGATCAATACATCTTCTTAAATAAAGATGGAAAAGGGAAAAGTGTAGGCGAGATTTTCGCTGATACACCCTTAGGCAAACCTCCGTCTGCCGCCGGCGAATGTGCGGCACCCAAGCTATTACAATACGCGTTTACGCATGGCTATACACCCATTACGATGGCCGAGTTCTGGTGGGGTAGTTCGCCTAAATCCGACATCCGGAAGCACCAGCATTTTTACCCTGCCTGCACGGGTAAATGCAAACCCATTTTGGCGCACATGCTGGAAGGCATCCCGATAGACGAAAACCCGCTGCTGTATTTACCAGCGCCCGTTGAACCACTGGAAATTGTTTATGAAGATGAGTGTTTCGTAGTAGTTAACAAGCCGTCCGGCCTGCGTTCCGTCCCCGGCGTTAATATCGCAGATTCCGTGTACACAAGGCTGAGACAGGTGTTTGGAGATACAGAGCCGTTGATGATTCACCGCCTTGACATGGACACTTCCGGTTTGCTGGTCGTGGCCAAAACGAAACCGGTACACAAACATATTCAACGGCAATTTTTACAACGCACCGTGAAGAAACGTTATACCGCCCTCCTTTCCAAGGTGATCGAACAACCGGAAGGCGAAATTAATTTACCCCTTCGCGCAGACCTGCTAAACCGTCCGCGCCAGCTGGTTTGCTTCACCTCCGGCAAGAAAAGCGTCACTACCTGGAAGGTGGTAGACCGCTACGCATCCAGCACCCGGATTCACTTCTGGCCACATACCGGCAGAACACACCAGCTGCGGATGCACGCTGCGCATGAACAGGGATTAGATGCCCCTATTATTGGCGATGACCTGTACGGGGTTGCGGCGGACCGGATGTATCTGCATGCGGCGTACCTCGAGTTTGTACATCCTAAGAGCAAGCAGCGGATCAGTTTTGAAGCACCGCCAGGATTCTAGCGTAGTAATTTGCAATCATGATCCCGGAGGTGCATAAAGAAAAACCCGCTCACGTCACGGAGCGGGCTTCCTTGTTATTTTTAGCGATGCGGTAAAGCCGCCCCATATCGGTCACGGAATACAGCGCCCCGTCATTACCCTGGATGATATCGCGGAAGCGTTGTTTCTCCCCTGCCAGGAGTCTTTCTTCTCCCACAACTTTATTGTTCTCGATCACCAAACGGCAAATATGCATGCCGCTGAGGCAGGCAATGAACAGGTTATTTTTCCATTCTGCGATGCCTTTACCATTGTAAAAAGTGATGCCGCTGGGCGAAACTACCGGGTCCCAGTAGTACACCGGCTGTTCCATTCCGTCTTTCTGCTGAATACCCTCGCCTACTTTCTGACCGGAGTATTCAATACCATAGGTAATGGTAGGCCAGCCGTAGTTTTTACCGGCAACCACCCTGTTAATTTCGTCACCGCCCCGTGGGCCGAATTCGGCATCCCAGAGATCACCGGTTACCGGATGAAACGCGATTCCCTGTACGTTCCTGTGGCCGTAACTGTACAGCTCGGGCCTTGCAGCATTATTTCCTGCAAATGGATTATTAGCAGCGGGTTTACCGTCGGTAGTAATACGAATGATCTTGCCCAGGCCTGAGTTCAGGTCTTGCGCCTGCGGACGGGTTTTCATGTCGGAGCGTTCGCCGGTGCTCAGGTAAAGATTACCGTCTTTCCCGAACAATACGCGGCCGCCGAAGTGCAGGTCGCTGTTGTAAGCGGGTTTAGCCTGGTAAATAACAGTCACGCCTTCGAGGCGTTTACCGTCGGCCGACAGCTTACCTTTCGCTACAGACGTAACGTTATCCTCTCCAACAGGCTCAGAAAAGGCCCAGTATACCATCCTGTTTTTAGCGAAAGCCGGATCGATGCAAATGCCAAGCAAACCTCCCTGTCCGTCGTCGTCCACTTTAAGAACGCCGGCAACCGGTTCACTGATCGCGCCTTTAGCGGTTACAATGCGGATATTGCCTGCCTTTTCGGTCACGAGAAACCGGCCGTCGGGCAGTGCTGCAATACCCCAGGGGCGTTCGAGCGAAGAAGTTAACACCTTGCCTTCATAAGCGGTTTTCGTGGTCACCCCTGCAATGCGGGTCTGACCTTTAAACGCCGGGGTATAAGCGGAGTTAGCCTTTTTAGTTTCCACAGGAGCCTGCTGTGCATGTAAGCAAGCGGGCGGAATCATAAACATGACGCTACCAAGAAGACCTGCTATTCCTTTGTTCATTGATTAATCTGTTTGATGATTATAAAATGTTTTCCGTAATTGTACACAACATACAAAATACTACGCTTAATGAACATATTTATGATGTGCGGAGGAATTTGCAGGATGATGTCCCCCAGGGACACCTCCCGTCGGTCGTTGGTCGCTCACCTGTGCGTTTTGACGCTGTTCAGCTGAAAACATTACCCGATATGCCGCATGACTTAAAGGACGGGCATTGCCCCGGCCTTAGCGCCGCTCCTTCGCTTCCTGCGTCAGCGGCGTAAATAAGTTCACCAGGTTACCATCCGGGTCGCGGAATAACAGCGAGCGATTGCCCCAGGGCATGGTCGTCGGCGGCTGTACCACATCTACCAGCACCTCCGTTATCTGCTGATAGCGGAGGTCAACATCATCTACCTGGAATTCAATAATCACCGACCTGTTGCTTGCCGCAGCGGCTACGGCATTGCCCCCAAACAGCGCCAGGGTGCGCGTGCTGCCGATCGCCAGCGCGGCAACGGCCGTATTCAGCTGGGCAAAATCATCCGTATACCAGGTAAATGACAAGCCGGTAACGGTCTCATAAAACTTAACCAGGGCCTTTATATCGGCCGTAATAATCCGAAGAGAAGAAAGACGCATACTGTATATTTTCAGGCAAAGTAAAGCCGGGTGTTTGACAGCATTATGTCAGCAGCCTCCGAATTTTATTGTTTTTAACTCGATTTTTCAGGATCTTTATTTCACACCTATGTACAATTGCTACAAAATCCGGAACTACCCGACTTTGCCGGCGCAGATCAGATCAAGGCCGCCTACCGGCGACTGGCAAAGCGATATCATCCCGATGTAAACGGTGGTGATAAGCGCCTCGACGAGCTTTTCAAACAAGTACAGCATGCCTATGATATACTGACCGATCCTTACACTAAATCGGCGCACGATAACCGGCTGAGGTATGTACCGCCGACTACCGCGTACATTCCACCACAGCCCGCAGCCAAGCCGCAGGCCCCGGCTTACGACTACCGGGCGGAGCGGCGATTCCGTTGGCAGGCCGGTGCTGTTTTAGCCGCGATACTGTTCCCGGTCATTGCGCTGATAATAGCCACCAACCAGGACGAAACACCTGAATACAACATTGCCCTGCTGACCGTATATGATCAACCCGGCGGCGCGGGGCGGCAAGTCACGCTCGACGAATTCCTTGCAGAACAACTTAACAAAACACAGCCTGGGTACGAGCCGCCACGTAATGCATTTAAGCTGGGCGACACTTTTGACTCGGTGCTGATGAAGCTGGGGCCACCTACCTCTATGTTGGAAAACGCCAGTGGGGAAACCCTCCTAAAATATGGCGCCACCTCGATTACCTTACATGACGGGCGGGTATGGGAATATGCACATCTCGGCGACAGCCTGAATTTTGCTTATACTACTTACGATCGTGAAAAAACCGCCAGCACTCATTTCGCAGCGGGGGCTACGCGCAGCGTGGTGTTACAACTGCAGGGGAAACCGCTGATCGTCCGGAGGACAGACGTGGAGGGTGGTGAAATATGGGTGTACCCCGGTGCTACAGTAAGTTTTGCGGACGACAGGGTTGTCGGGTTCGCAAATGATGATGGAAGTTTGCGTGTTACAGAATAATATCGGCCACTCCTTGTGCAATAACGGCTGTATTAGCCGGCTCCGAATTCGTTAGCACAATCACCGCCGTACGTTCGTCGGGAAACCGGAAGAATATCGATCTGAAACCCGGCAATGTGCCGCCATGGAAAACGGCGTTCCTGTTTTATAACGCGTAACATACCACCCATAACCATAATACACAGTGCCGTTGCTGGTGTCGGCTGGATTAGTAATGACCGGTCCTGCCACATCTGCTGCCACTGTGCCTTATCTTTCTGCATCGCCATTTCCCATTTCAACATATCATCGATGGTTGACAGGAATGCGCCGCTGGGTCTTAGTGCTACGTAGTTCACAGCATTGGTCACCGTGTCGCCAATACGCACGTATCCTCCTGCCCTGCCATAAATAATGTCGCTCAGCGAAGTAACCTGCGTCCTTGTCAGGCCATTTTTTTCGAAGACTTCCTTCTTCATATAATCGGGAAAACTCCCGGTGGTTACTTGCCTGATAATGTCTGCCAGCATGAAATAACCAAGATTACAATACTGAAACTTAGTACCGGTCGCAAACACCAGCGTGTCCTTATAGGCAGCCCTTATCAGCAGTGAGTCTGACTGCGCATCATATTGCATCAAAGGCTGGCGACTCCCGTATTAGCCCCGAAGTATGGTTCAACAGGTGCCGCAGGGTAATGGCAGACCAATGCGCCGGCGCATCAGGGTAGAATTTCATAACCGGGTCGTTCAACCGCAACTTACCTTCGCTCACCAGCTTCATGATTGCCGATGCAATAATCTGTTTGCTGACAGAACCCAGCTTAAACATCGTGCTGGTAGTTACCGGGGCATTGAGTTCCAGGTTGGCGTATCCGTAGCCCTTTGCTTTTATGACTTTTCCGTCTTTGATTACACCTACTGCCAAACCGACGATCCGTTGCCTGGCCATATTGTTTTCAATAAACGTATCGATCCTGTCCTTTTGGGCGAAAATAACGGCAGGACAGAGCAGCAGCAGTATAATAACTCCAATGGCACGAATATTTGGCATATACAGAGGTTAAGTGGTCAACTTTGCGTGATACATCGATGCTATTGCATCACGAATAGCAGGTCTTCATAATCGTGCGCACCAACAAACACCGGCAGATCGGCCCAGGCGGCCTTGCCCCTGTTTGCACCGAGTGTTTGCTTCACCAGCTCCTGCACCCGAAGAATGATCAGATATTCCTGCAGCTCACATGCCTCTCTCAGTTGATCGTTGCGATAGCCTTCCGTTTGCATGTATTTTTTATTGGCTTCCTGCAACGCTTCAAAACCTGTAACAGTTAACGTTTTATCTGACTCGCCACTGAAATCTGCCAGCCAATCGAGATTATCGCGGTTCATTACGGACTCGTAGGCCAGCAAATGCAGGAACCACCGGTCGTAGTGCGTGGTAAAACTGTTCATTTCCAGGTACAGGGCTTTAATGTCCAGCTCCTCTTCTTCCGTCATGGCCGCATAGAAATAATTGAAATACCCTGTTAGTGGTCCCTGGGAGATGCAGCAGGTTTTTACCGATTACACTGTGGAAGTCTGATGATGGCAGTTGACCGAGCTTCGCTTCCGTTTCGTGGATAGCAGTTTCAATTTGTCCCGACTGAATGAGTTCCTGAATTTGTTGCATGGTGCAAAGAAACGGTATATCGGGCTGATTTGACTGTGCTGAGTGAGGGATTTTTAATTATTATGAAAAAAAATTGTGAAATATAGATTGATTACATACATTTGCATCCCACAATGCGAGACGCATTGCCCAGATGGCGGAATTGGTAGACGCGCTAGACTCAAAATCTTGTTTCGGAAACGGAGTGCAGGTTCGATTCCTGTTCTGGGCACCAACGAAGTGAAACCCGCTCTATGAGCGGGTTTTGTCATTCATATCCCTGCGAGCGTCTATTGCTCAGCCATTTTCATGCAACTACGGAAAGTTCAACGCAGAAAAGACCAGCCCACCGACAATGATGTCAACGCGATATTAAATCTTATCAGACCTGGGTGCGTAGAAGTTCGATCCATTACTGTCGGATCAACCATGGTGTAACGCCCCTGGGTCCATAATATTCGAATGTACTTTGTGATGCTGTAAGCCTGGCACGACTGAATTCATATGCATCTACATATAAGATATTGCCGTCGGCCGACAGCACGCCGTAATACGGGATAATCTTTACCGGTAATTCACTTGGATCAACGCCTGCAAATGTGAGCCTGGAACCATCCTGTTTGTAGGTTGGCGACAGCATACCGCCCATATCGCTACTGGTACCAATCAAAGGAATGCCGCTTTGGATGTAATTGGTATATCCTTCCGGAGAAAAAAACTTAATTACATTCACATCGGCGAACCATTGCGGATGTTCCGGCTGCGCCCAAATGCCCACGATACCGTAAGATTCCTTTGGATATAATTTCATATCTACCATTGAAATGATAGGTGCCGATCCACCGGTGATCTTGGCCTTATCTGCAGAGATCATGAACACCTGCGGTGAATTGAACTGCTCTTCTCCCGGCAAATCAAATAATACGGTAACCTGTATCTGTCCCTGGCCGTCTTCTTCAACCTTCGTTATTTTACCGGGTATATCGCCACGATGATATTTGTTGAGCGTGAGGTGCGACCATGCTGTAACATCGTCGCCGGCGCCAAACCGTAACGACAATGGCCGGGGAAATAATGATTGCCAACCCTCGCAGTGCCGGTGTACTCGGAGTTGGAGAAGCTGTATTTTCCTCCTGGGTTATTGGTGTTGCTATCTTTTTTACAACCTGTACTGAACGAAATCGTATAGCATGCGAATACAGCGATCAGAAAGTGAAATGCCTTTTTCATGGTAGCCTGTTTTTAGGGTTTAGTGCTTTTGTGACTTCACATCAATTAATGCTCACCTGCGGGACAGATGTCATAAGGATGACAAGGGGTATGTTATCTACTATTTACCGGGAACAGCTCTTCATCAACCAGGGTACCTTGCCCGGCTACCCGGCACCAACCATCAGCACTTTTATGATATATTTCCAGTCGGCGAACTTTAATATTCACGTCGCGGCCATCAACAACCAAAGACACATTGATGAGGAGATTGATTACGGCTGTGGTTCCGTCGTAAATACGGATGAACTCATTTCCTGGAACCGGCCTCACAGATTTAAATACCAACTTCTCCCTTTTTTGGGCCTCAACCCATTGCTGATGCGAAAACGATATGTCGCCCTTAGGGCCGACCGCGATCATATCACCACAGTCTGTTAACGTCCCTGGCTTTTGATTTCGCAAAATTTGCCTGATTTCCTGGCGCTCTTTGGGATAGCTGGTCGTATCCACCTGGGCGTATGCACTACAGGTCGCGAAAAACAGCAGCGTAAAGATGAATAATGCTTTCAAGGTGTTTTGTTTTAGGCAAAACTATACGCAGGCCTAACACAAAATTTGAAAAGTAGCCTAATGAATCCAAGTTGAAAGGATACGGGCGTTTTTTGTCTGCCAAGTCGTTTTATCATCGACGAAATGATTTAACAGCACGAGTTTATGCGTTGTTTTAGGGTACACGGCGCCAATATCTTTTCTTGAGCCACAAGGCCAGGTTGACTAACGCTATTAACGCAGGCACTTCCACCAATGGCCCGATTACACCGACAAAAGCCTGTCCACTATTAATACCAAACACACCAATGGCAACGGCAATCGCTAACTCGAAATTATTGCCAGCCGCAGTGAAAGCGATGGATGCGCTTTGAGAATAGTCGGCTCCTACTCTTTTGCCTGCAAAGAAGCTGACAACAAACATCAGGGAAAAGTAAATCACCAATGGTGCTGCGATACGCAATACGTCCATAGGCAGTTGCAAAATTAACCCGCCTTTCAGGCTAAACATGACCACTATGGTAAAAAGCAGCGCGATCAGGGTAATCGGAGATATAAAGGGTACAAATTGCCGCTGATACCAGCTTTCACCTTTCAAGCCGATTAATGTATAGCGAGTAATCACACCAGCAGCGAAGGGAATACCTAAATAAATCCCTACACTTTTCGCGATCTCCCCAATAGTAATATTTACGTCAAGCCCGTTAACGCCAAATAAGGCGGTAGTACTGTAATAAAAACATAAGCATAGATACTGTACAGTAACACCTGGAAGATGCTGTTTAACGCGATCAATCCCGCCGCATACTCTCGATTACCTTCCGCCAGTTCATTCCAAACTACTACCATGGCAATACAACGTGCAAGGCCAATCAGGATCAGTCCTGTCATGTACTCAGGGTAACCGTTCAGGAAAAGCAGTGCCAACGCAAACATCAGAACCGGCCCGATCCCCCAGTTTAATACCAGCGAAATACCCAATACCTTTACATTCCGGAAGACCTTCCCTATCTGCTCGTACTTCACTTTTGCCAGTGGCGGGTACATCATCAGGATCAGCCCAATGGCCAGCGGTATGTTGGTCGTACCAGCGCTGTAGCGGTTAATCCAGTCCGCAGATGATGGAACCAGGTAACCTAAAGTTACGCCAGCAGCCATAGCGAGAAAGATCCATAACGTTAAATACCTGTCCAGAAAACCTAGCTTCTTACGCTCTGCCGCGGGGCTGCAGTTGTTTGCACTCATTCTACGCTAAATTTTCTTCTACGAAGTTCCGGCTGTATGCTTTGATTTGCTCACGCACCGCCCTGAATTGCTCCATGATCTCCGCTTCTGTACCCGTAGCCTTTGCCGGGTCAGGAAAGTTATAGTGAAACTTTTGCGCCTTAGATGGGAAGAAAGGGCAACGCTCTTTGGCATTATCACACACCGTAATGACATAATCAAAATCAATTCCCCGGTATTCGTCCATATTGTTCGAGGTATGTCCCGAAATGTCGATACCATCTTCCCGCATAGTGGCGATTGCACGGGGATTCACGCCATGCGTTTCCACGCCCGCGCTGTAGACTTCTGCTTTTTCTCCTGCGAAGCGGCGCAGATAACCTTCTGCCAGCTGGCTACGGCAACTGTTGCCTGTACATAGTACAAGTATTTTCTTCATCATATAGTCGTTTGATAATTTTTAACTGCAACATCCGGGAGCGCAGCACGCTGCCGCTTCCGCTGGTTTCTCTGCATACACGGTAATACTCCGGATACCCGTCCCTGAAGACCTGAAGACAACAATATCCTCCGCTGAAAGATAGTTGTTCAGAATATCATCTGGTATGATAATAGTCTTTTGCCGCTGGATAACTATGCCGGTGAATCCGGCAGCAGCAATCAAATCCAGGTAATGTTGTTTTTGTACAGCCCCGGAAATACAACCCGCGTACATTTCAGCGGCTTGTTGAATACCGGCAGGGAGTTCGCCTTCCAGTACAATGTCTGAAATACTAAAGTGACCACCCGGCTTTAACACCCGGAAGATTTCCGACATCACACCCGCCTTATTGGGAACCAGGTTTAATACACAGTTGCTTACGATCACATCAGCCACATTTGCTGTTACCGGCATATGTTCAATATCCCCCTGCCGAAATTCAACATTATGGTAACTCAGCTTTTCAGCGTTAACGCGTGCTTTCTCAATCATTGCCGGGGTAAAGTCAATACCGATCACCTTACCGGTTTCCCCTGTTTCAGCCCGGGCAATAAAAGCATCGTTACCGGCTCCGCTACCGAGGTCAATGACGACATCACCTTTTTTAATGGCAGCAAATTGCGTCGGCAAGCCACATCCCAGCCCAAGATCTGCGTCGGCATTGTACCCCTCCAGCTGCGTGTAATCGTCACTCATGATATTATAGACTTCCGTGGAGCAACAGGACGCGCCGCAGCAGGAGGATGAATTATCATCCTTGCCCTGTAAAGCTATTTCACTGTACTTCTGCTTTACGAGTGCTTTAAGTTGTTGTTCAGTTTGCATGATATTGTAAGTTTTAAACTATCGTAATATTGCGATCACTTTCCGTAAAAAAATAGCTAGCAGCATTTTGCTCCAGTCAGATCGACCGCTTTAAAGAAACTGCTAAATAGAATATGATACTGATTCCAAACTTTCGGATTTATACAATAGCAAACACTGGCCCCCTCAATATTTCCCTGAATGATACCTGCATTCTTCAATTCCTTCAAATGTTGAGAGGTGGTTGCCTGCGCAAGTCCTAGCTCGTCTACTAAATCACCACAGACACATGCATTTTTCTTAACCAGGTATTGCAGGATAGCAATGCGGGCGGGATGGGCGATAGCCTTCGCCATCATGGCTATATCATTTTGCTCCTTCGTAAATAGCGTAGTCTTGGTAGCGCCCATCAATAATTGATTTATCGCAATATTACGATATGAATAAATCCTCACCAAATTTTTTTGATTGGTGTTGAAGTAAGTATGGGCGAGAAAACTTTACTGCTATCCCCTCTTTTAAATGCTGAATCACGCAATCACGGGCTGCGGCTTTCGCAAGAACACATAAAGGAGTGTTCACGGCTTGAACTGCTGAACAGCTTCAAGCAGATCGTGCGGGTATCCCATTTCGATTGAACTAACTTTATCCAAACGCGTGATGTCATCCGGGCCTAATTGTATCTGAAGTGCCCGGAGGCTATCCTGTATGTGATGAAGTGTACGCGCTCCAATGATCGGAAATGCATCTTTTGTCAAGATCCGGCCAACGCAACTTGTCCGGGAGTACCCCCAATTGCTGAACCAATAGCTTCCAGCTCGTCGATGATAGCGGAGGTCACTGCATTTTCCTGGTAAGCGCCCGACGCTGATATGGTAAGTCTTCCGGTATCCCCGTTTCGATATTTACCCGTAAGTAAGCCGCCGGCTAATGGAGAATAGAACATCTTGCCGAGGCCATAGTGATTTGCCATTCCGATCAGCTCACGATCAGCCGTCCGTTGCACAAGGTTGTATTCGATCTGTAAAGCATTGAGCCGGATGCTGCTGGCAATAGCCGCAGCCTTCCAGGCAGGAAAGTTTGCGAGGCCCGTGTATAAAATTTTGCCGGATGTCGTCAGGTCTTCCAGTCCGCGGGCAATTTCTTCCATGGGTGTCAATCCATCATCAAAGTGTGGCATGTAAAGATCAATATAGTCCGTTTTCAAACGCTTCAGACTGCCCTCCACCGCCTGCCGCATAGCTTTCCGATGATTGCCCCTGCTAGCGGGGGCTGCTGCTTTTTCGCTGCTGAGGGTATATTTTGTAGAGATAATGAAATCCTGGCGATTTGAGGCGATAAAGCGTCCGACAATCTCTTCCGCTTCGCCAAACTGGTATTGGTCAGCCAGATCGATGAAATTACCCCCTGCATCGGTATAAGCACCTAAAATCCCGGGGATATCTTCGGCAACTGCCCCATATCCCCTGCGTTGCCCCAGGCTTGCCGCGCCGAGAATAATTTCACTGGCCTGCAAGCCAGTCTGTGTTCCGAATAGTTTATATTTCATACCGCAAAGTTCAGCCGTCCCACCAGTAAAGTCAAGTACGGCTAAATTCAGCCGTACCAAAAAAATAGCGGAATAGCCGATATTTACAATATGTATCAAAAGAAATTACCGGTCGAGCTGGAATGCGGGCTGCATCTTTTTATGGAAGTGATAAATGGAAAGTGGAAAATCAGCCTTATCTGGTGCATATACAATGGTATTAACCGGCCGGGAGAATTGCAGCGACGTATTCCTAAAGCGTCCCGGCGGTTGCTCGATACACAGCTCAGTCAACTGGCAGGCCACGGCATCATTACCAAAACAGTACATGAAGGAAAACCTTTAAAGGTCACGTATGAGCTTACGCCTTTAGGCAAAACGCTGATACCCGTTATCGAATCGACAGCCCGTTGGGGTGAAGCACATCGGGATCAGCTGGAACCCCTTATTCAAGCGCCCGATGCTCCATTACAGTGAACTTCCCACGACGATCCGGCAGTTACATGGACGAACGGAAAAAACACACAACGACTACAGGATGAACATCCAGTCACCGTCTCCGTTATCTGCTAACGATGTGATTGCCGCCCATGGCTTGATTATTGCGCCGTTTTTAAACAAAGTTTGTAACATGAATTATACAAAGCTGTTTATTACGCTCGCTATCTCGTTAGTACTCATGTACGGCGTAATGTTTCTGAATGTAGACCGTATCGATCACATCTACCTCAGTTTAACGCGACTGTACATGAGTATACTGATGGTGGCCCCCATGGCCTTATTGATGATCATCATGATGAAAGGAATGTACACCAGCCGTAAACGAAATATCGCGATCGTCTCCGGCGCAGTGCTGGTGTTTGGCATTACGCTTTATATGTTGCGCGCGCAAATTTTTATTAGTGATCAACAATATATGAAAGCAATGATTCCACATCACTCTTCCGCAATCTTAACCAGCAAGCACGCGGATATACGAGACAGTAGGGTAAAAGCATTGTCAGATAGTATCATCCGATCACAGGAGGAAGAAATAGCATTGATGAAAAAGATTTTACACACATACCGCACACAGGACTCCATTCCGGTCAGGGAGTAAAAGCATCGGCCGTACTTCGGATCAGCCCCGCTCCTGCCGTCATAAAAAACTGTCCCCAAATCGCCCCGGCTGTGTTCTCTCCGAGCCGGGGCCGCAACGCCAAACAGCCACCACTCAGCAGTCTGAATAGCAGTACTACCGGCTAATTTATAGCGGATATTGAACCTTTTTTCTAATTTTACCGTAATAAGTACTTGTGAATGACTAATTACGCTGCCACCGATGATGCTATGCTGCTGGATCTGATGAAAGCCGGGGACCATGATGCCTTTACCGCCATCTACAACAAATACTCCTACCCGCTGATGCAGCACGTGATGAAGGCCGTAAGAATTTATTCGGAAGCAGAAGATATTGTGCAGGAGTTATTTGTATCGCTCTGGAAAAATAGAGAAAAACTGGAGATACAATACGCGCTGTCCACCTATCTCTTTAACAGCGCCCGTTACATGGCGATTCGTAATATAGCACGGAACCTGAACCGTTCGAACTACCTGCAACGCTTGTCTGATCAGCTGGACAACGGCGGAGTGCCATCACCGGAAACCCTGCTCCACATGCGCAACCTGGAAGAGAAAAAATAAATGGCTATCCATGACCTCCCGGAAAAAATGAGGGAAATTTTCAACCTGAGCCGGAAAGAACAGCTGTCATACCGGGAAATCGCCGCACAACTGGGCATCAGCGAAGAAACTGTCCGCAAACAGATCAGCAATGCACTGGCCCGCCTGCGCAGCCAGGTAGGATACGCCCCGGTGGCCATTATCACGCTCCTTTCTCTCATTCCTCCGGTACACTGACATTTTTTTTTTTTTTACTTTCTCTACCACTACTGCTTCCGTCATGTCACTAATGTAACAGGAAACGGTATTGTATGAATAAAAAAGAAGCCCGGGCACTATTGGGCAAATACCTGGAAGGCCGCTGCACACCTGAAGAAAAAGCAGCAGTGGAACAGTGGTATCATACGCTCCAAAACGATTACGATTGGACGCTGGAAGGCGAACGGCGGATCGAAATGCAGCGGCAGCTCAAGCAAAAAATTGATCGCGCTATTGGCGTACAACGGCAGGTATTGCCAATATACCGCCGTCCATGGGTCCAATATGCGGCAGCTATACTACTTGTTGCAGCAGTGGCAACCTGGATGCTGTTCCCGAAGCAACCACCGCCGGTCAGTCAACCGGTGTTGGCAGATGTAATGCCGGGAAGCAACAAGGCCACGCTCACGCTCGGGAATGGGACCGTGATCTCCCTGGACTCCGGCGCCAACCGGCAACTCACCACCCAGGGCAATACGCAGATCAATCAGCAACAGGGAGGAACACTGGTATATACCGCGGGCATAGGGACTGTTGGCTATCCTGACTATAATACATTAGCGACGCCGAAAGGCGGCCAGTACCGCCTTACCTTGCCCGACGGCTCCGTGGTATGGCTCAATGCGATGTCCAGCATCCGCTTCCCGGTCAGTTTTGCGGGAGAAGAACGACGCGTGGAAGTACAGGGAGAGGCCTTCTTCGAAGTGGCCGCCAGCAGCAGACAGTCATTTATTGTAACCGCCAATAATACACAGATAGAAGTACTCGGCACGCGTTTTAACGTCAGCGCATATGCGGACGAGGAGACGTTAAAAACCACCCTGTTGCAGGGAAAGGTGAAAGTTAGCAGTGCCAACACGGTGGTCCTTTCGCCGGGACAGCAATCCGTTAGTAACACCGCCGCCGGTAAACAAACGATACATGTTGTGAGCAACGCCGATACGGAGCTCGCCGTCGCCTGGATGAACGGTTATTTCCAATTTAAACAAGCCGGGATCAGGGAAGTAATGCAACAGATCGGCCGCTGGTACGATATTGAAATTAGCTACGAAGGAAACATCCCGGATAAGCAGTTCAGCGGCGAAATTGCCAGGACTTCCAAACTTTCAGAAGTATTGACAGGCCTCTCTATGAGCGGTATCAACACCAAAGTAAAAGGTAATAAAGTGATCATTATCCCTTAATGGGCAACCAAAAACCAACTATTATGAATCATCAACCAAAAATCCACGGCGACCGCCCGCCCGGGCGCAACCAGTTTACAGGGCTGCTAAGGCTGCTGCTGCTGATGATGTTGTCGTTACAATTGAGCGCAAACACCTACAGTCAGCGGGTAAACGTTACGTTAAATAACGCGCCCGTAGAACAGTTTTTCAGGGAGGTTAAGAAGCAAACCGGTTATGTGTTCTTTTATGATGAAACGATCACCAGGCAAATGGGGAATGTTACGCTCCGGCTTCAACAGGTATCGCTGGACACTGCATTGACCGTTGCTTTTAAAAATCACCCGGTAGCATGGACCGTTTCAGGAAAAAATATTTTCCTCCGCCTCAAGCCCGTTACCGGCAACCGCCCGCAGGAGCAAACCACTTATGCTGTCAGCGGTCAAATGACGGACCAGCACGGGGCAGCGTTGCCTTTTGTATCGGTACAGCTGTCTCCCACGGCCAAAGGCGCCGTAAGCGATGAACAAGGCCAGTTCGTCATCGCCGGCGTGGCCCCTGGCAAATATACGCTGGAAGCAACTTCGGTGGGATTTGAGAAATTGGCGATGCCCGTGGAAGTTAAAGATCAGTCCCTCGCCCTCGGTCGTATCCGGCTACAGCCCGGTGTTTCACGACTGAAAGAAATTGCAGTGGTGAACACGGGGTACCAGCGCCTGTCAAGCGAACGGGTTGCCGGTTCCTTTGGCGTAGTAAATACGGCAACGCTCGAAAAACGAAATAACTACAGCCTGGCCAGCTACCTGCAAGGCCAGGTTCCTGGCCTGCTGGTTAACAACGACGGCAGCATGACGATTCGCGGTAAAAGCACCCTATTGGCCAACGCCAGCCCATTGCTGGTGATCGATGGATTTCCGGTAGAAAGGAATATCAATACCATCAACCCTAACGATGTGGAAAGCATTACCGTACTCCGCGATGCGTCTGCAGCCTCCATCTGGGGCGTGCGTGCGGCCAATGGGGTTATCGTTATTCAAACCAAAAGAGGCGCGGCTTCTATAAAATCGCTGGACGTAAGCTTCAGCACTTCGCTTGGCTTCACCCAAAAACCTGACCTGAACGATATTCCTTTTGCATCCGCCAACACCTTTATCGACTTCGAAAAATATAAGGTAGATAAAAAGCTCACCACGCTGTACGGGAAACCCAGGAATGCGATCAGCCCCGTGGCAGATGCCTATCTCAACAACCCTTCAAATGCAGCGGCTATCGTGGATTCACTCCGCGCATACGACGGAATACAGCAGTTCAGCGACCTGTTTATGCGCAACACCCTGCGGCAGCAATACAGCCTCTCTATTGGGGCAAAAGGCGAAAAAGCAGTACCCGCGGCTCATTTAGCTATGATAATGTACCCACGTATATGACCCAGACCGGTACCGAACGTTTCTCCGCCGACCTGTTTCAATCCACGGCGCTGACCAAAAAACTGCACCTGGACATGGGCCTCAATTTTGTAATGATCAACGATGCCAACAACGGGCTGCAGCTTAGTGACCTCAACAAGCTGCTGCCGTACCAGCAATTGCAGGATGGCAACGGCAACTACATCCCTCAGCCTCAGACTTTTTACCAGGCAGATAAAGACGCGCTCTTTAAATCCGGGTATCCGTACGATTGGAGTTTTAACCTGTTGCAGGAGTTCAGGAACAAAAATAACATCACACAAAACAGGAACCTGACAGCAGTGGCCGGAATTACCTATTTACTGCCAAAAGGTTTTTCCTTCAACAGCTCTTATCAGTATGAAAACTATAGCAGTACCAATACTGTACTGGAGAATGAACAAAGCTATAATGTGCGCAACCAGGTGAACTTTTCAACCGCGGTAAAAAATGGCCAGCTGGTGAGCGGATTGCCGAAAGGTAGTATTTATAGTCTGGCCGAGAATCATTTGCAGACACATACCTTTCGTAACCTGTTGAAGTTCGATAACAATATCGGCAGCGACGATCATAACCTTTCAGCTATTGCGGGTCTCGAAATCAGGGAAGTGGCCGGCAAGTCATCGTCCATGGTGAAATATGGCTACGATCCGTCCACCCTGCAGTTTGCCAACCTCGATTACATAAACGGGTATACGAACATCCTGGGCACTACCAGTTACATCCGTGATGCTACCCTGTTTACCGATATCAAAAACAGGTTTGTATCCGTGTTTTCCAACGCAGGGTATACCTATAAGGACAAGTACTCCCTCAACGCCAGCGCCAGGCTGGATAAAACGAACCTGTTCGGAAGCAGCGACCGCTACAGAAACGTGTGGTTATGGTCGTCAGGTGTCAGCTGGCAGGTACATAAGGAAACTTTTATGGACAATAGTCCTTTTGCAGTGTTGACACTGCGTGCTACTTATGGCATCAATGGTAACGTAGATAAGAGTACCAGTCCATTCCTTATTGCGAAAGTGGCCAAAGATGCACAAACCAACCTGAACTACGGGTATATCTCCAATCCGGCCAATCCATTGCTAAGATGGGAAAGAACCGCAGTAAAAAACATCGGGTTGGATTATGTGCTGACAGGAGCCCGCCTCCGTGGCAGTATTGATTACTATGACCGCACCAGTACCGACCTGCTTGGCAACGCCACGGTTAACGGCACCTACGGTTTCAACAGCGCCTATGTTAACTACGCTAGTATGCGTAACAAAGGGATAGATGTCGCCCTTACCGCACTGATCGTAAAACGTCCGGTTACTTTCAGCACCACGCTTAATTATAGCTACAATAGCAATAAGGTGCTCAGCGTAGACTTTCCCAATCCTACAGTGGGCGCCTACACAGCCGGAATAGCACAGGCGGGCAAACCGCTGAATTACCTTTACAGCTACCGCTGGGCGGGCCTCAGTTCCACCGGTGCGCCAAGGGTGTACGACAAAGACGGTAATGCGGTCGACTATAAGAAAGAGATGACCAATACTTCCGCGTTGGTTTACCAGGGTACTATTGTACCGCCACATTACGGAGGCCTGTTCCTGAACCTGGGTTATAAGGCCTTTGCATTGAGCACCGGATTCACTTATAAGTTCGGCCACCATTTCCGCGTACCGCAGTTATTATATACCCGCCTGTTTGAATCCGTGAATGAGGTACATAAAGATTGGGGCAACCGCTGGCAGAAGCCGGGCGACGAACTCCTTACGAACGTAGCGGCTATGCCCTCCAGCCAAACGGGATTGTCTGTTTACGATAACTACATCCGCAATGCGGATATACATGTTGCCACGGCGTCGAACGTACGTTTTAATGAACTACTGTTGAATTATACCGTTCCCAAAACCTTCGCCGGCAAACTGCGTGCGCAACAAATCACGCTTACAGCACAGGCGCGTAACCTGGGGTGTACCTCTTCAACAAGGAAAAGGTGAATCCGGAGTATGCGTCGGATGTAAGTAACAACTCGCTGCTGCTCATACCTCCGGCCGAATTTACTTTCAGTATTAAAGCTAATTTCTAAACACACGACCATGAAAAAACTGCTGATATATATAATCGGTGCTACGCTGGTAACAGGCGCCGGGGCGTGTAAAAATACCTCGACCTCAAACCGAAAGGAGCATTTATCCCGGAAAAAACGGCCGACTACCGCCTGCTGTTGGACCAAACGACGGCGAAGGAGAAGTCCAACGGCTTTTTCGGCACCTATGGCATGGACCTCATGTTGGACGATGATTTGTCCATCAATGAATTTTCACAAACTTATTACAAGACCAATGCACTGAATGCTTTCCGCTTTGCTGAAAATATCTACCTGGAAAATGAGTCGGACGCAGATTGGGAGAGCATGTATAACCAGGTATATACGGCCAACCTCGTCACGGCGCAGGTAATGAATTCATCCGGTGGTACCACTGCCGAAAAGCAGCAGCTGATGGCGGAGGCCCGGGTACACCGGGCGTATGCTTATTTCATCCTCGTAAACCTGTATGGTAAACAGTACAGTGCTACCGCCACTACGGATGCCGGCGTACCTATCCGCAAA
Organism: Chitinophaga sedimenti; assembly: GCF_023156195.1. Classification (GTDB taxonomy): domain Bacteria; phylum Bacteroidota; class Bacteroidia; order Chitinophagales; family Chitinophagaceae; genus Chitinophaga; species Chitinophaga sedimenti. The sequence goes on along the minus strand of NZ_JAKUKA010000001.1, from coordinate 1,414,060 downwards.
GGAATCGACTTCGAAGAGCAACTCCCCCGTGCCAGCGTGCAACAGGTGTATGATTATATCAGCGAAGACCTGCTGGCCGCCCTTCCGGACCTGCCGGTAACGCCGGTGGTGGGCCTTACAAACAGGCCGGTCAGAGCCGGCGCCTACAGCCTGCTGGCAAAAACGTACCTGTTTCGCAATGATCCCGCCAATGCATTGCTATACGCAGACTCAAGCCTGAAGGCTTACAGCACGCTGCTCAACTTCAATGCACTGCAGCCCAATCCATCCTTCCCGGAGGTACTGAATTATCCGCAGAACTTCCGTAACCCCGAGATGCTGTTCGAAAAATCCGGGCCGATGATCAGTCCTATTGTATACACAAACACAGCGTTGCTCAGCATGTACGATCCAGTGGCTGATTTACGTTTCAAAACCTATTTCTTCAACGATAAAGCTTTTGGCCAGAATTTCGGCTACTTCAGCAACGAATGGTCCGGCAGGTCCGCTGCAAAAGGCATTTCTGTACCAGAAACCTACTTGATAAGGGCCGAGGCACACGCACGGCTAGGCCATGCGGCAGAAGCGATGCAGGACATCAATACCCTCCGGGCCAACAGGTATAAGCTGGGAACTGCCTATATGCTGAGTGCTGCGGATGCTGCGGAGGCACTCAGCCTGGTAAAGGCGGAGCGCAGGCGGGAAATGGCTTTCCGGGGCAGCCGTTGGTTTGATATACGCCGCTACAATATGTTCGACAACGACAATATAACGGTAACGCATGCCCTGCCGGACGGAAATTTCAGTCTGCCGCCCAACAGCAACCGAACGGTATTGCCGATCGGCAGGAAATATATTGCCATGAACCCTGAAATCACTCAAAACCCAAGATAGCATGATGGTAGGATTAGTTAAACATGGCCGCGCCGCACTGCTGGCTGTGGCCCTGACAGGGTCGCTGTTTGCTTTCACAACCAGGCAGTCGCCGGAATTCCGGGTTAGCGGCTATATCCCGGATGTAGATACAACCGCGGTGTCACTCGTGTACGACCTGTATGGCGCTGCGGAAACACTCGCAACCGATACCATACGGAACGGAAAATTTACCCTGCACTACCCGTTAAAAGAGGTAATGAACGTTTCGTTGGTGTACCACAAGGGAAGAACGATGTACTCCTACCCCATCATCGCCGAGCCGGGCGAAGTGACGTTTAAACTTACGCCTACCGGGCTTTCCCAGGTTAGCGGGGCAAAGTATAACAACTGGCTGCTGGGCTATCAGCGCGATAGCGCCTATGTACAAACGGACCGGCAAGTGTTCCGCATGCGCCAGCCTGGTGTCGCCACCAGTCCTGAAGCAGAATGGGATGGGATTGAACAGTTCATGAAACGATTCGATATCCGAAGTAATTACCTGCAAAAATACTTAACAATGGTAAAGACAGGGCTGCCGCAGCGATGGCCGCGGTAATGCTGGAACTGGAACCCGACCGCGCTGCCGCCATGCAGATCATAAACCAGGCTGCCGGCAAGCTGGGCAACAACAGCTACGTTATCCGGCACGCCCGCCGCCTGGACAAAGCACAATCCGAACTGATCGCACGCCGCCAGGGGAAAATGATCGGGGAAAAGTATGTTGATTTTAACCTGCCGGATGTTGATGGTAAATTCGTGCATTTAGCCGACGTTATCGCAGCAAATAAGTATACGCTGCTGCAATTCTGGGCCTCTTGGTGCGTACCCTGCCGTGCAGAGGTCCCTGAACTGAAATCGCTCTATACCAGCTTCCACCACAAAGGATTGGAAATCGTTTCATTTTCGATGGATAACAACCGTATAGCATGGCAAAAGGCTTCCGAAAAGGAGCAGCTGCAATGGCCTAACGTATCCGACCTGATGGCGGCTAAAAGCCCGGTCATTAAAAGTTACCCGGTGAATGGTATTCCCGCCAACGTGATCATCGACCAACAGGGAAAAATAATCGCCAGTAACCTGACCGGAAAAGATCTGGAAGAGAAAATAAAAGCTTTATTCAGATAATATGAAAAGCGTTTGTATTACGGTGGCCTGGCTAGTTACCGCGCAGCTGGCACGGGCACAGCGTCATCATCCAATAAACATATCCGGCACTCCTGCTGCAGGCCACGGGATCACCATTACGGCTGATCCTGCTGGCACTGCACTTGCAGGCAGTGCGCCGCTGTATGTGATTATCGACGCGGAAGGAAAATCGCGGCAACTGGCGGCCGACACCCTGTTGTTATCTGCCGCATACCGGGCGACTTACACCGTACCTGCCGATGCAGTGGTGCTCACCGGCCGTTTATATGATGGCCGCCAAACTGATGACAATAACGGTAAAGCCTATGTTTTTCCTGTTTACAGGGAGATGAAAGTGGTGCCGTTCGCGTGGTATCGTATGTCGCAACTGGCGCAAGGCAGGGGCCGATGGAAAAAGACCAGCAACAGGCCCTGGCGTACCTGAAACAGGAAATTGCAGAACATCCCTCATCGGAAGCAACGTTCAGGCAGCAATACTTTAATATGCTGATCAACTCCTCCGAACCGGCGGATAAGGCATTGCTGGTCCAAAAGCTACTGGCTTACCGCACCACCGATGAAATGGAACTGACACTGCACCAGCAGTATTTGGAGTTCCTTGGACAAAAACAGGCAGCAGATTCGCTGGCGCAGCTGTTAGTTGCCAGGTTCCCGGATGGTAAGTATGTACAGCGCCAGCAGATGACAGTGATCAAAAGTACGAATGATTATCCTGCACAGGCTGCGCTGTTTAAGGCATTTCTGCAACGCTTCCCCGAGCCGGCGGCGGGTGACTATGAATACACCGGCCTGTACAAGGCAATGGCGCAATCTGCTGCTGCATCGGGCGATGATCCTGCGGCCGAAGAATATATACAGTTGCTGCGCAGTAAGGAAGATAAAACGGTCGCTTATGTGCAACTGGCGCAATTGCAGCGCAACGATCCGGAAAAAGCACGCGTATGGCTTACACGGGGCATGGCAGCTACCGATACAAGTAAAACGACAGCTAATTGGAGCGCCTATTTGAATGCCGTGCCGCTGTACATGGATAGCAAGGATTACAACACAGCTTATGCGCTTGCGGCCACGGTTTACCGTCATTCACCCGACCGGGCATCGGCGCTCCTCTTAGCGCAAACCTGCCATGCTCTTGGAAATGATGCGGAAGCGCTGCGATTGCTTGAAACAGCTGTACAGCAAGGCCAGTCGTCTTCCCAGATAAAACAACTACTGCAAACCTTATACAGCAACCAATATCCTGGCAGCGATTTCACGGCATACTATACCGGCCTGCAACCCGCAAGTGCAACCGCCGACCATACACGCGACCTCCGCGCAGCCATGCTGGAGGAGCAGATAGCCGGCATCAGCCTGAAAGATATCAACGGCAAAGTGGTGAATATCGCAGACCTCAAAGGAAAGATCGTGGTGCTCGACTTCTGGGCTACCTGGTGTAAGCCTTGTATACAATCGTTCCCCGCCATGCAGCAGGTAATGCAACAGCATCCGGAAGCAGTGTTCCTGTTCATCGCCACGTTCGAAACCGGGGATGCCCTCCGCAAAGTGATGCAGTTTGCTGCTGAAAAGGCATTCCCATTCCGCTACCTCCTGGATGAAAAATTAATCAAAAGCCCCGGGTACAAGGCTTTTAATCAATATAAGGTAGCGAGTGTCCCGTACAAGGTGGTACTGGACAAAAACGGGAAAGTACGTTTCCGCACCCATGGCTTCGACGGTGATGAGGAGGCGCTTATCGCCGAATTGAATGGGATGATCCGCCTGCTGCAATAGGAAGCATAGGCCAGTTCACCCGTGGGAGCGCAAAGTTCCCCCGCCAATCCGGCTACACTATTTACCAACCTGGCTACTTTTTCTCCAACTTACAGCAGCAACTTTGCATAGTATCAATAAAGAAACCATGCAAGATCATATCAATGGAAAAATAGTAGCCATTACCGGGGCCAGCAGCGGCATCGGGAAAGCCATCGCTTTCGGGCTTAGTGAACAGGGCGTCAAAGTTGTATTGGGCGCACGCAGAGCGGAGGAGCTCGCAAAGATCTGTAACGTGATCAACACGAAAGGCGGCGATGCTATATATGTGGAAACAAATGTCAAAGTGAAAGGGGACCTGGAAAAGTTGGTCGCCGCCGCAGTGGAACGCTATGGCCGCCTCGATGTGATCATCAACAATGCCGGCGTGAGTGAGCTTAGCAGGATCGATGAACTGGATATCGATGGCTGGAATGAGATGATCGACATCAATCTGAAGGGCGTTCTGTATGGCATGGCCGCAGCGATACCGGTTTTCAGGCAACAACAGGGCGGGCATATCGTAAATATCATTTCCACTTCCGGCTTGAAGATCGTACCCATGCAGGGCATATATGCGGGCACCAAGAACGCCGTACGGACCATCGCGGAAGCTTTTCGTCAGGAATCGGATGGCAGCATCCGTATCACGGGAATTTCGCCGGGTGTGGTGAAAACAGGTTTAGTGGATGCAATGAAGAATGAGGCCATGAAAAACGCTGTTCAAAACAATATGAAACAGTTGGGAATTGCCCCGGAAGCAATCGCACAGGCAGTCATATACGTACTGAGCCAGCCAAACGATGTTGAAGTCGGTGACATTGTCATTCGCCCCGCTGTACAAAATTGATTACCTTGGAAACGTGAAGCCATCCAATATCCATCATTTCAGCAGTATTGCGCAGCTAATGCGCGAGTCGGGGTACGCACCGCCGCTACATCCGTTAATTGCGCTGGTAGATTATAATAAAGTCCCGCCGGCAACATTTGAGGGTGGTACAAAAGTTACGCTGGACTTCTATAAGATATCCTTTAAAAACACGTTTACCGGCCAGGTTAAATATGGCCAGGGCCATTACGGGTTTGAAAACGGCGGGCTTGCCTTCTTAAAGCCAAAGCAAATGGTGGTCACGAAAACAGCAGTCGACAGCCAGGAAGGCATGGTGCTGTATTTCCATCGCGATCTGGTAAGGAATTATCCACTGGGAAAAGCTATTCATGGTTATGGATTCTTCGACTATGCCGTATCGGAAGCGCTTTCACTGTCGGCTGCAGAAAAAGAACTGGTCGCGAAAGTATTCGCGATCATCGCTGCCGAACTGTCGGGCGATATCGATAAATTTAGCGGACAAGTATTGGTATCGCAAATAGAATTGCTGCTGAATTACAGCCTTCGTTTTTATGATCGTCAATTCCTTACCCGTAAAACAACCGGACATGACATCATTTCCGCGCTGGACAGGCTGCTCACCGAACACTTTTTACATGCCGACGGGCTACCCGTAGTACAGGACATCAGCAAACAACTGGCCGTATCGCAGCGCTACCTGAGCGACATGCTACGTTCACTGACGGGCCACAACACGCAGGCGTACATCCAACATAAGATTGTTGAACGGTCGAAAGATTTATTGAGCTCCACTACCCTGTCCGTCGCAGAAATAGCCTATGAGCTCGGGTTCGGGCATCCCCAGTCCTTCAGTAAGCTATTCAAAGCTAAAACGGACTTATCTCCCTTACAGTTCAGGCGGTCGTTCGATTAATGTGAGTTCGCTATTTATAAGTAAACTCATATATTTTCATACCAGACCCGCCAGGTCCCGTTTCGGGAAAATAGGTAGTCTTTACAACGATTTTAGTCGGATATCCCTGCGCGTTATAAGTATAATCGAAATCGGTTTGTTCGGCCAGGTAATAAATATTCCTTGTCGTACTGTAACGCTCCGATTTCATTTGCGTAGGGTTATGGATGCAAAAAGCCTGTGCAAACTGATCATTATAGTTCTGCGGGAAGGACGCCAGGCGATAAGCTTTTACCGCGGAAAACGGTGAATGCTTGTCATCGTAACCAGTAATCGTCGTGCGGGTATGTACCCTCCAAAGACCGGCCACTATAGAGGAAAACTCTATTTTCCTCAAATTCTTTTTATCGTCGTAGGTGTAGTCGACCGTGGTACCCGTACCGAGTGGCGTTACATCCTTTACTACCAGAAGTCCGCATTGTAAGCAAATCTCCATTCATACACGTCCGGTTTAGTGGTTTGGTTGAACATTTTGTTGTAGATGGAGGTTTGGACAGACACTACTGTCGGCTGGTTTTGGAGTTCATAAATGCTGGAAAAGTCTGTTGTATAACCAAACTCATAATTGGTCGTAGCTTCAACATCCTGGTAAAATAGTTTAAGCTGCGAACGACGGGGGCTTACATTTCTGAAGGTGGTGCCTTCTTCTCCAAATTTGATAAGCAGGTTATCCTTGTCGTATTCATATGTCCACACCGGGGCCAGGGTACCGATTGTTCCTTCGTAAGACTTCATCGTTGCCGGACGTAGTACGGTAGGATTCGCAGTTCCGCCGCCGGGCGAATTATTCTTACCACAACTGGATAATGCCAGTACCATGAGCAGTGCCCCGGAGAATGTAAATAGTTTCATATTTCAGAAGCTGAATGAGGGGTTAGAAATAATTTATGGTACGAAGTTAAAGGGAACCAGCGCGGATTTTGTAGCGTATCGTTAAACTAAGTATCGCAGGAGCCATACAGCGTTTATTCATAGATGCAATCATTTCATCGTCGATGAAATTCCCGGGCTAGGACTCCATATCCGGGTCTTAAATACCTGCTGCCTGAAAAGTTTCCCGATCGGCACAAGGTCGCCGGCAATTTGAATCTCCTCTGTAGTTAACGACTCTATTTTATCAACCGCCACTATGTAAGAACGGTGTACCCGCAGGAACGCGGCGGCCGGCAACATCGCCTCCGGGGCAACCAGGGCATACTTGGTGATGACGGGTCCCTTTACCGTGTGGATCTTTACATAGTCTTTGAGGCTCTCCACGTAGCAAATATCACTCAAAAATACTTTCACCATTTTTCTGTCCGCGCGAAAATACAGGAACCCGCGATTGGCAGATGCCGCGGGCTCGGCGGTAATTGGCGCCTCTTTCTCCGGCAATGCCTTCATCACGGATTTCAGAAAGCGGTCGAACTGAATAGGCTTCACCAGGTAATCAACTACAGCCAACTCGAATGCCTGCACGGCGTATTGGTCGTAAGCCGTCGTCAGCACAATTTTAGGCGGATGCTGCAAGGTCCGGATCAGGTCCATACCACTCATCTGCGGCAGCTGTATATCAAGGAACAGCAGGTCGATCTGCTGTTGACGCAATAAGGTAATAACCTGCAAGGCATTGCTGCATTCCCCTGCCATCTCTAAAAACGAGATTTGCTCGATATACCGGCGAATCACCTCCCTGGCAGGCGGTTCATCATCTACCACCAGGCATTTAAATTTCTGCTGCGACTCCATAAGCAATTGACTTTTCACTGGCGGTATCCAGTGTGATCTTTAAATTAACGATATACATTTCTTCGAGGTCATCGATCTGTAGCTGATGTGTACCCGGGTACAGCAGCTGCAGGCGTTGCCGGACATTCATAATACCAATACCAGGCGCAGGAGAACGGGTGCCTGCTCGTTTGCCGTTAATCAGTTTCATGCTAAGCTCCTGCCCCGTTATATCGATGCTCATACTGATCCAGGGCTGCTCCGTCATTTTGCTGGCGCCATGTTTAAATGCATTTTCAAGGAAGGGCAGCAGGATCAGTGGTGCTATGAACAAATGTCCACCCTGTTGCGGCAACTGCAGGGAGATATCAAGGTGATGATCGTAGCGGATCGTTTCCAGTTCAAGGTAATCACGGGCCATTTTCAACTCTTTGTCCAACGGCACCATCGGCTTATTGCAATCATACAACATGTACCGTAACAGTTGCGAAAGGCCCATGATCATGCCCGACGCTTTCGCCGAAACATCCTGCGTAAGCGAATAAATATTGTTAAGGGTATTAAAAAGAAAGTGCGGATGCAGTTGCGCCTTCAGCATCTGCAATTCGATTTCCGTTCTTTCTTTATCCAATATCAGTGCCGCCTGTTGTTTCTCAAAAAACACTTCAGTAATTTAATAGCCGCCGCCACTCCCCGATGGTAATGCTGCCACGCAGTCCAGCCAGCATCGCCGCCCCAATCTGAACATAAAAAGGTGGATGTGCTTCTTTCGCCAATACCGGCGACAAACGATCGGCCACCAGGTGCCTGAACGCATCGACAACGTATACCGACAAAAAAGCTGAAAAAGCGGCGGTGAGCAGGATCAATACGAGTGAACTTATTATTGCCATCATATAACGCCCTGGCAATACCAGTTTCGGGATGACCAGGTACATCAGCGAATAGGCCAGGAATATACTGGGCAGCAGAAATAAGAAAGTTTCCGGGAAGGTGATGATGATGCGGCGCCAGAACGGTTGTTGCTGTAAAATCGGCGATGGAACAAAAGAATACAACAGCAATTGGAATAAAAACCAAAGGACCCAGAAACAAAGATGCCGGGCATAACGCCACCTACGCTCATGGGAAAAGAAAAAGGCAGTTGCTGCATCCGGGGAGGTTTACACTAAGATACGAATTGCCTCCGCATTCCAGGTCTTATTTCGACCAGGCCACGCTCCCGGCGCTACGAAATCATTTTGTCGTCGACGAAAGGATTCAACAGAGCTGCTGCCGTGGCTCGTCTATTTTTACTTTCGCCGGCGGCTGAACGACTTACTTTTGGAAAAACACGCATTCCCATGAAGAAATTATTAACCATCACCATCGCCCTGATCGCCTGCTGCCACCTGTACGCACAAACAGATACGACCAGCTTTCCGGAGGAACGGCAGGCACTCAGGCAATTGATACACGAAGCAAAACCCGGCACCCGCCTGGATTGTAAAGATTTCATCGCGGTAGGCCCCAAGGGAGATATTTCATTCTCCTTTGACGAATGGAAAGCCGCACAAATAAAACAGAAAGTCGTGTTCAAATCCGTAGCACCCGTACCGGGCCATGAATTCATCCGTATTTATGATGGCACAATGGCAGTCATTAACTTCCTGGCCAATGTACATCTGGCGGTTGACGGCCGTGATGTGCACATCAAAGTGCGCCGGCTGGAAGTTTATCATAAAAGTACGGCGGGCTGGTGCCGGGTAGCGGGACAGGGAACGATTGTGGACGAGCAGTTGTTCCCGGTCGAAAGTAATGGAACGGCGGCCAGACATTAAAAAGTCAAGCCTGCAGATTTGATATCCGCAGGCTTTATTTGCCCCACCGTTGATGTTCACCACGAATCAGGCAACAGGATAATCAGCATACCCATTTTCCGCTCCACTATACTTCCCACTTCCCGCGTGAAGCCGGGGTTGGCCATCAACCTGCCACTGTATTTCCGCAGGAGCCGTGCCAAGCGCCAGCGCAACCCAAAACAGTAGACCATTGTCTACTACTTTTATAGTACCCGCCACCCAAATAATTATCCTCCATTATTTAATATTTATTTTTTATTTTAATCTCCGGAAATACACGCGCCGCGTCAGCCCAATAGTCGACTGATCTATCGACCGCTCATGCGCCGCCTTTAATGTTCAACCAAAATCGCCCCGTTCCCGGCAAATAGCGAAAACAAACGCAATCCTTCACACTACATTGCTTTGCCCGTTATGCCGCCCGCAGGCGCATACTCCCGAAGTATCCATGCATTAATACGTAATCAATTACCTCAATTATTCGCTTATGATCAAGAATGGTTTATTGCTCCTAATCGGGCTTTTCGCCGGCAGCCTGGCAGCCTACGCCCAATCTACGGTAAGGGGCAAAGTTGTGGACAACACGAAAACGGCTGCGCCAGGCGTCAGCGTCCAGGTGAAAGGAAGCACCACAGGTGTGGTGACCGGCGGCGATGGCACCTACAGCATCGATGTACCCGCCAACGGTACTACGCTCGTTTTTTCGCTGATAGGCTTTGCCACACAAGAGGTGGTCATTAACGGCCGCTCCGTCCTCAACGTCGAAATGCAACAAAGCTCGAAATCACTGGACGAAGTGATGGTCGTAGCTTACGGCACCGCCAAAAAGGCACCTATACCGGCTCCGCCTCCGTCATCAAACAAAATGATATTAAAGATGTGCCGGCTACCTCCTTCCAGAATGCCCTGGTGGGCCGCGCCGCAGGTGTGCAGGTAACCACATCGAGCGGACAGGCAGGCGCAACGCCCGCGATCCGCATCCGGGGCGTTGGCTCCATGAATGCCAGCAACGAACCGCTGTACGTGATAGATGGCGTGCCCGTGGTCGCCGGCGACCAGGGTAATTTGAGCGGCTCCTACATCGGCTCCAACAACGTGATGAACACGTTGAACCCTGCCGATATCGAGACTATCACGATCCTCAAGGATGCTGCGGCATCTTCTTTATATGGCTCCAGGGCCGCCAATGGTGTGGTGCTTATCACCACCAAAAAAGGCAAACAGGGAAAACCATCCGTACACCTCGCCTCCTCCATCGGCTTTACCCCTTCATGGGCAACGGATAACTACGAGGCCGCCGGTCCACAGGAACAAACCAATATGCTGTACCGGATCTTTTACGATTACAGGACCTCCGCGGGACAAACACCCGAACAGGCAAATACCTATGCCCTGGGACAGCTGAACACCAAATTCAACAAGCATGGTTATAAGTTCGCCACAGCCGGCACCACCCTTAATGAAAATGTGATCATCACAGGTATGACGGATGGACTCGTCAACCGGGAAGGCACTTATTTTAATTGGGACGACGCCTACTTCGGCACGGGCATCTATCAAACCAATGATCTTTCTGTAAGCGGTGGTGATCAGAATACCACCTATTACACCTCCCTGAACTACACCAAGGATCAGAACAGGATCAAAATCAATAAATTCGACCGTATTTCCGGCCGCGCGAACATAACGCAAAAAGTGGGCAAACACACGGAGTTCGCAACGAATGTAGCGATTGCGAGAAATGGTCAGTCCGGGTTCAACGACACGCGCAATACCGGTGCCAACTACTTCTTCCAGGTAAGGAACCTGCTGTGGCCTTTTTACTGGCCTACAGATTACAAAACGGGCCTGCCGTGGACAGCCCGCTACGGTAGTTTAGCGCAGAACAATGTTTACTACAATGACCGCTGGGATAATGAATCGATCACCAAAAGGTTCACGATCAATGAAGCCATTACGCTGACGATATTGCCGGAGTTAAATCTCAAATCGGTATTCTCGTTCGATAACTCCGCCATCAACGATCACCTGTACTACAGCGCGATCCATTACAACGGCGCGGCAACGAATGGTGTTGTAAACGAAACCTCCGCGAATATCAGCAAACTGGTATCATCCAATACCGCCAACTTCGCCAAACAGTTTGACAAACACAATGTGACAGTGCTGGCTGGTTTTGAGGCGGAAAAGAACAAAACGTCTTTCCAGAGCGCCACGGGCACCAACCTCCCTTCCAGCGCGTTACAGACACTGTCTACGGCCGGCGCATTTACGGCCAGTGGATTTGATTATGGCAACGCGATCGTTTCCGTGCTGTCGCGCGTAGAATACAACTACGATCAGAAATACTTTGCATCCGCCTCTTACCGCCGCGACGGGTCTTCGAAGTTAGCGCCGGAAACACGCTGGGGCAACTTCTGGTCGGCTGCCGCTTCCTGGAGAATCAGCGGCGAAGACTTTATGAAGGATCTCGAAGCGATCAGCAACCTCCGCTTACGCGCTTCCTATGGTGTTAATGGCACCCTGCCTACCCAGAACTACGGATGGAGATCACTCACCAACTATACCAATAAATATAACGGGAATGCCGGCGGCTTCCTGTCTACCAACGCCAATCCCGACTTAACGTGGGAAACCAACTACACAACCAACATCGCGCTGGATTTTGGCCTGTTCAACCAACGCCTGACCGGTAGCGTTGAGTACTTCAACCGCGACTCCAAAAACCTGTTGCAGGACATTCCCATCTCCGGCACCACGGGCTTTGGCAGTGCATTAGGCAATGTGGGCGAAATGAACAACCGTGGCGTGGAAGTGGAACTGGGCGGCGATATCATCAACACCGCGAACGGCATCAGGTGGACGGCCTCCGTAAACGCCTCCTTCATCAAATCGAAAGTGACCAAACTGTATGGCGGCCGCGACATCATCTGGTACGACCCTACCGGTGGCGATGCCAGGGCGCAATACATGTACCGGGAAGGACAACCGACCCTCAGCTTTTACGGTTATGAGTGGGCAGGTGTAGATCCCGCGAACGGCGCCAACGTATGGTACGTTAACAATCCCACCGACGCCAAGGCCGGCGACTTCTTATACAATGGCCGAGGCGCCACTAACAGCTTCAATAAAGCGAACTACAAGATCATCGGCGACGCTACACCAAAAGTATATGGCGGCTTAAACACGGACGTGTCTTATAAAGGACTTACACTGGCCTTCAACTTCATTTATAAAATAGGCGGCAATTTATACGACGGCGGCTTTAAAGATGTGGAAGACGACGGTTACTATTGGGAAAGAATCCGTGCGCAGGAAGTTTGGGATAATATGTGGACGCCGGAAAGAAAAGGCGGTACACTGCCCCTGCTGCGCGGCGGCAGACTTAACAGACCCCATGCAGTACAGCACCCGCCAGATGCACAACGCAAGCTTCTTCCGGCTTAAAAACATCAACCTGGCTTATTCATTACCGGCGCAGCTGCTAAGCAAAGTGAGGTTATCGAACGCCCGGGTGTTCTTCAATGGCACCAACCTGCTCACGTTCTCCCAATACAAAATTGCCGACCCCGAGGTTAATAACTATGGTACCCGCGGATGGGAAACGCCGATAGGCAAAGTTTACACCTTTGGTCTTGACCTCAATTTCTAATTGACTAAACTTATTGAAGATGAATAAAGTGAAAATATTACTGGTATGCGCGGTGGTCATCGGTTTTTCTTCGTGCAGTAAATTTCTCGACGAAAAGCCCACCAACCAGGTAGATGCCGGCACCTCCATCAAAACGCCCGCGGATGCGCAGATCATGATTAATGGTATTGAACGCAGCATGACCAACGGCGACTACTATGGCAGAAACTTCATAATGTACGCAGACGCCAAAGGCGGCGATATGGTCATTCCATCGCAGGGAAGAGGTAATGACGGATTGTACACCTTTAACCACGCTCCCACCACCGGCAGTTATTCCGGTTACTGGTCACAGATCTACTTCATCCTGTTACAGGTAAACAACCTGCTGCAAAACATCGAAAAACTGGAAGCCGGCGGCGCTACCGGCTTTGCCACCTATAAAGGACAGGCGCTCACCCTCCGGGCATTGATGTATTTCGATCTCGTGCGTTTATATGGCAAATCATATGATGATAACAAAGACGCGTACGGTGTACCCAATGTGACCACACCCCTCGTTTCCTCCGCACAGCCGCTCCGGAATACCGTAGCGGAAAACTACACGCAGATCCTCAGCGACCTCACCACCGCCGCGCCGTTACTGGTGAAGACCAAAACCAATGGCTTCATCAATTACTTCGGCAACATTGCCTTACAGGCCCGTGTGTATCTCTATATGAAAGATCACGCCAACGCCTTGAAATATGCCGAAGAAGTGATTACTACCAGTCCCTATGTGTTGTACACCAACGCTAACTGGGTAGACTCCTGGAAAACACAGTTTGGTACAGAGTCCATCTTTGAACTGGGTATTTATCCGCTGGAGGGCGATCTGGGGCTTACCTCCCTGGGCGCCTATCTCCGGAAAAAAGGAGAAGGCGGCAGCAATGTGCTGGGCTGGTATATGGCAAGCGATTACTTCCTGAACCGGTTAAAACAGGATGCAGCAGATGTAAGATGGGGCGTGATGAACGACGATGAAACCTCCACAGCCCTCGCTCCCCGTAAAGGATCGCTGTACAAATACAACGGTAGTACCGCACTGGCCGGCGATGGCAAAACAACGCCCACCGCTGTGAACATAAAAGTAATCAGGTTGTCTGAAATCTACTTAATAGCAGCCGAAGCGGCGCTGCCGACGGATGCGGGCAAAGCCGCCACTTACCTCAACGCCATCCGCAAACGTTCGCCGAACCTGCCCGCTGCCACTGCAGGCACGATAACAATAGACATGATCCTGGACGAAAGAAGTAAAGAATTGTTTGGCGAGGGGCACCGTTTCTTTGATATGATGCGGTTGAATAAATCTATCACATTTAATGATGAAGTGATCGGGCTAACGGTAGCCACACGGCCTAAAACCATAGACAGGACGTTCTTTAAGACGATACTGCCTATTTCGCAAACGGAGATCAATGCGAACCCTGGGTTGCAGGAACAGCAGAATCCGCAGTATAATCAATAGCGATTAAATTAAGAAGCGCCCCGGGAAGTAACCCGGGGCGTTATCATGTTAAAGCAGCACAGGGAAGTTTCAATCCAGATCACTCCCTCATCGTAACTCCGCTGCTGGAATAAAATTTGCCACAGCCTACCCATATGGAATGGCAACAAATATTCATCAAAGACTTCGACGGCGCCGCCGCCCTGGAAATCGTCGTCCGCACCCTCATCATGTTCATCTTCGTACTGCTCCTCCTCCGCGCCTCCGGTAAAAAGGGCGTACGGCAGTTATCGATCTTCGAGGTAGCGATCATCATTGCCCTGGGCTCCGCCGCCGGTGACCCGATGTTCCATGAAGACGACGCCATTATACCCTCCCTGGTCGTATTTGCCGCGATCCTTGCGTTTTACCGCCTGCTTACCTGGCTGGCCGCCAAAAACGAGAAGTTCGAAAGCGTACTGGAAGGCGATCCCGTGGTGATCATCGAGAACGGAGAAATTGTGCTCAATAACAAAGGCAAATCCCCCTTTGCCAAAGATGAATTTTTTGCCGAGATGCGGGGAAAGGGAATTGAACATATGGGACAGGTGCGGCTCGGCATCCTGGAGACCAATGGTTCCGTGAGTTTTTTCTATTTCCCGGATGAAGAAGTAAAGCCCGGGCTGCCGGTATTGCCATCCACGCATACCGTAGAATGTTCAGAGATTTCAGAAGAAGGACTCTATTCCTGCTGCTACTGCGGCACTACCGGACCTCTCCACACCGGCAAACATATCTGCAAACGTTGCGGACAGGAAAAGTGGGCAAAGTCCCTGAACTGCCCGCGTATCACTTGAATGTTGCTATTTTTCTACAGGTTGATGGGCTTAACCATGCCTTTACATAGCCCTTGCTCGCCATTGGGGATGGCGTATTCAT
This sequence comes from Chitinophaga sedimenti, assembly GCF_023156195.1. Taxonomy (GTDB): domain Bacteria; phylum Bacteroidota; class Bacteroidia; order Chitinophagales; family Chitinophagaceae; genus Chitinophaga; species Chitinophaga sedimenti. The sequence continues at coordinate 1,398,844 of NZ_JAKUKA010000001.1, read as the reverse complement.
GCTATCGCAGTAGGATCATAGTAGAATTACAGTAGGAAAAGGCGGGCTAAAGCTAACTCTTTATTTGCTGATACATTGCCTAAGAAAACGACACAAAACGACATAAAACGACAATTGCGACAAAAAACGACAATTGCGACACTTTACGACACCCTGTTTGGCCAGGTCCCTCAGCCCCATTATCTTTAATTCAAACCATCGTTTATGAGAAACAAAATGCAACAACAACTCGACGCCATGTTGGAAGGTCACACGATCATCCGGATGGAAAACGGCTACAAAATAAGGCGCAAACCCGGCCCCAAACGAGAGCAGGTATTACATGACAAGGCATTTAAGGGCAGCCGCAAAAGCCTGTCCGACTTTCTACAGGCCTCCAGCAGCGGTAAAGTACTGCGTACCGCCCTGCATGAGATTATCTGTACTACAAAGGACAAAGACATGCACAACCGCCTGACCAGCGTACTGCATAAAGTGATCGCCTCCGCCCCCGCTGCTGCATGTGGGAAAAAGCTACTCGCGGAAGGATCGCTCCACTTGCTCCGCCGGTTTGAATTTGGTGGTTCCCGACATACGCTAAGCAATACCTTTTTTGCTACTTACACCACACATATTGATACCGCAAAACAGGAAGCCCTGGTGGAGATACCGGCCTTTCGCCCGACCACGCAACTACGTTGCCCCGGCGGCGTTACACACGTAAAGTTCCGGGCCGTATTTGCCATGATAGACTTTGAGGCAGGGGCAACAGTGAACAAAACCGTGCTCTCTGAAGCTATCTCGCTGCATGCAGCGCAAACCGCAGGAACCCACCTCCACGTGCAACTGCCGGAAGAGGCAACAGGATGCGGATTCCTTGCATTTGGTATTAGTTTATTCGACGGGAAGGAAGAAGTGTATGGCGGCGCCGCAGTCATAGCGGAGGTGGCCGAAGCAGCACAGGCAATTGAAGTGGAATTACCAGTTATTGAAGCGGTGCAGCAATTACTGCCCGCAGCAGTGAAACAACCGGAGCCACGCCGCAAACGCCTACTCCCTGCCCCCTGCATCGCCATCACGCCAAAGCCGTCCAGGAAGCACCGTTTTACTCCACTACCCGGTAATGGTAGGTTAAAGTCGTCTCCACACTATTGCCCGCTTTTATCTCCTGCGCTGCTAAAAAGCCCGAGGCGGGATCGTAAGTATTCACCGCTACATAGTCCATCACATCCGTGTAACTTGTCGTTACATCTTCGTACTTAAAGCCCGTAAAGTTGTTTTTACCGCCGGAAAAAACGGGTGAAGGGAAGATAACATGGTTTAACAGGTAGCCTGCATACGGGTTATGTTGGAAGATCCAACGCAAACCATTGGGCTTGTTATCATATCGATAAGTGAGCGTAGTGGTTTGGCTGCTTACATACCCGGAAGTGGGAATGGCAAGGTAGTCCACGGTTTTATTGGTAAGCGGGTTGCCGCCACTGTAGGTCGTTTCTATATAGTTCAGGCGCTTCCTGTCCGTTGAGCTCACAACGGTATCTTTACTGCCTGCCAGGGTAATGCCATCGTTCCCCACCTTATATACACGGCCGTTGTCGAGCTCAAACGGATCGTCGTCATCTTCGGTGTAAATGGTAAAATCGCGGCCACTGTATACGAGTGTATCCTTTCCCGTGAGGGTAGTCCCCAATTCGTAATATTTCACGCATACACACCTGCCGCTGGCGTCGTACTCGAACTGTATATGTCCATCCAGATGAAACAATTGCGTCAGCTGTCGTTTGTCATTGTAGGTAAAGCTGTCCAGCAGCGCTCCATCCAGGTGAATAGCGGATATCAGGTGATTGGGGTTGCCAGGTTTGTTGTCTTTGTCTTTTTTACAGGCGGATATGGCGAAAAGGCCAACAAGGGCGCCGATGCCCAGTTTCAGGTAGTGCGGTTTCATTTAAGCACGGGTTATTTAAACAAATCTTTTTTGCAAGATACTCCTTTCAAAAAGCCGGCCAAAGCGATCTTTTCAGTTTGTGAATGATGCCCGCATCCACCCAATATATATCCTGCCGGCTCGTATAGAAGAAATACTTCCCGTCGCCGGAAACGAACGGGCACAGCTCATGCCCCGGCGAATTGATCGTTTCTCCCATATTCTTCGCGGGTGTCCAGCTCCCATTTTTCTTCTTAAAACTGATGTATAAATCCCCGGCGCCATATCCATCCGGCCGCGCAGCGCAAAAGATAAGGTACGATTCATCCGGCGCCACAAATACATCCGCCTCATATTCTTTCGTGTTGATGTTGCTATCCAGTGGCAACGGCTGCTGCACACCATCGGCCGTGTAAATATCGAAGCCTCCTGCGGCATTGCGATTGGACGAAAAATACATTGTCCCGTTTTGTGCAAACGAAACATAGTATTCATGAGCATCCGAGTTAATCGCTGCGCCGGCGTTAACGGGCGCCGACCAGCCCTCCCCCGCTTTCTCTACATACCAGATGTCGTAATCCCTCTTCTTAGCCCCGTTACCCTGCGATTTATCCGAAATGAAATACAACCTGTTTTCATCCGGCGATAACATCGGATCATTAAAACTGAAGATCGAATCGGAAAGAATGACCTGTGGCTTCGTCCAACCCGTTTTAAAACAGCGTGTTTCCGCTTTGCCGTGCTTGTCCACGCCATAGTACAACGTACTCCCATCGCGGGAAAATACGGAACCGAATTCATGCTGCCCTGGCAGCGACACCAGGCCGGGTGCAAATATTTCCGGGGTCATGCCGGGAGGCGACTGTCCAAGGTATGGCTGCTGGGATGACTGAACAAAAAGACAGATGATTAACAAAACTGGTGGCATAATGGATGTTTGTTTCCTGTAGAAAATACGAAGTTTATCCCAACTTTCAAATGAGCCACCCAGACAACCAAATTGAGCCACTAAGGAAATCCCCCTAAAAGCCTAATCCCCCACCTTTGTATCATCAACGATAAAACAACGAACATGACCACAATACCAAAGATCTCCCTCGGCGCCAACGGCCCGCAGGTTTCCAAACTTGGCCTTGGCTGCATGCGCATGTCGCCCGTTTGGGGCAGCCAGCACCCGGACGAAGCAGAAAGCGTCGCCACCATACAGGCCGCCCTGGACAATGGCATCAACTTCGTGAATACCGGCGATTTCTACGGCGCCGGCCACAACGAACTGCTCGTGGGCAAAGCCATCAAAGGCCGCCGGAGCGATGCCTTTATCAGCGTTAAATTCGGCGCTATCTTCTACGGCAGCCAGTGGCTCGGGCTCGACCTCCGTCCCATTGCGATCAAAAACTTCATCAATTATTCCTTAACCCGCCTCGGCACCGATTACATCGACCTGTACCAGCCCTGCCGCATGGATAACAGCGTGCCCGTGGAAGATATCATCGGCACCATCGCCGACCTGATCAAAGAAGGAAAAGTAAGGCACCTCGGCGTCTCTGAAATTACCGCTGCACAGTTGCGTAAAGCACATAGCGTGTACCCCGTAAGCGCTCTCGAAATTGGTTATTCGCTGGCCGACCGCCAGATTGAAAGCGAACTGCTGCCCACCGCCAAAGAACTCGGCATCAGCGTGGTGGCTTTCGCTAATACCGCCGAAGGCCTGCTCACCGGCGATATGAAAGCGCCGCTCGCCGCTAACAGCCATCTCAACCACTTCTCCCGCTTCCAGGGCGACAACCTCGTGAAAAACCTGGAGAAAGTGGAAGTACTGAAGCAGATGGCCAACGACAAGGGCTATACGCCTACCCAGCTGGCTATCGCGTGGGTAAATGCACAGGGCGCCCACATCATGCCCCTCGTGAGCATGAGCCGCAGGTCCCGACTGCCGGAAAACACCGCTGCTATGAGCATCACGTTCTCCAATGACGAAATGAACACCTTAAACACGGTATTTGCGCCAGGAGCGATCCTCGGAGGGACGTACCTGCAACGCTAGACAATTGAGGGGCCGCATGCCGGCCCCTTTTATTCAATACCTTTACAGCATGACGCATCCCAACGAAATCGTTCCCGGCATCATCTTCTTCTCCCACCTCACGGCCATGCGCCGCGAAACAGTGGGCTTTCTGTCGCACAACACCCTGGTGATGCTCGTTTCCGGCCACTTCATCCTGGAAACCGCGACAGAGAAGGTGTCTATGCAAAAGGGACAAATGCTCCTCATCGGTAAAAACCAGCTCGGGCAAATCACTAAAAACCCATTACCCGGCGAGGACTATGAAACGATTGTCATCTCCCTGAAAGAGGAACTGCTCCGCATGATCGCGCTGGAACAAAAGATCACCGTGCACGACAAACACACCGGCCCGGCTAACATATTGATACCGCCCAACGATTTCCTGCGCGGGTACTTTCAATCCGTGCTGCCTTATGTGCGCAACCCGGACGAAAAGCTGAGCAATGCCATGGGTATACTGAAAGTGAAAGAAGCCGTACAACTGCTGCTGCATGCCATGCCGGAACTGAAGTCGTTCCTGTTCGATTTTTCTGAGCCTTACAAAATAGACCTCGAACAATTTATGCTGAGCAATTTCCAGTTTAACGTGCCAGTAGAGAAATTCGCGCAGCTAACCGGCAGAAGCCTGGCGGGATTTAAAAGAGATTTCAGGAAAACGTTCGATGCATCACCAAGGCAGTGGCTGCAGGAAAGGCGGTTGTTAGAAGCAAAATACCTGATCGAGAAAAAGCATAAAAAGGCCTCGTCTATTTATCTCGACCTGGGGTTTGAAAGCCTTTCTCACTTTTCTCATTCTTTTAAAAGATGTTTGGGAAGGCGCCGTCCTCGTTCTAAAAACAACAATGCCAGGGACAACTCCCCGGCATTGCTTTTATGCGCCCATCTTCTCTTTCAACAATTCATCCAGCCGGGAACTGTAGCCGGTAAACCGTTCTACGATCTTCCCGTCCCTGTCCAGCAGGAACATGGTTGGAATGCCCTGTATCATAAAGTCCGATAAGGTTTTATTCGAATTGGGGCTGATCACCTGCGACCAGGGCATCTGCTCTTCCGCCATTGCCCGGCGCCAGGCATCGCTGTCTTTGTCTACAGAGATGCTCAGGATATCAAAGCCTTTCGCGTTATACATACCGTACAGCTCCTTCAGGCGCGGAATCGACTTCCGGCAGGGGCCACACCAGCTGGCCCAGAAATCGACCAGTACGTACTTTCCTTTGTAGGAAGAAAGGCTTGTTACTTTGCCCTCGGGATTCTTATATGCAATTTCCGGCGCCACGCTTCCCTTTTGCAACTTACGCTCCTGCGCTATCCGTTCCGCCAGTTCTTTGCGAACGATGATCGCGTCTTCCAACGTGGGATCGGCTGCCAGCAGCTTGTCCAACTGGCCCAGGATGTAATTACCGTCTTTCTTTGCACTCGTCGCCAGCAGGTATACAGATGCAGGGTGGTCGCCGGTGGCCGCGATCAACTTGCGTTCACGGGCGTCGCCCAGTTCTTCCACCTTGCGGTACAACATCTGTTTGCGGTAGTAAGTATACCAGGCCGTATCGGCCTGGCGGTTTTTCTGGGCGGCAAAGCCTTCGTCCAGCAGATCGTCTTTCACGATTTCGTCCAGGTAACGGTCATACATGGCCATGTTAATCAACCGGGTGCCCGGTGATTTGCTGGTCACTTCCACAAAACCGGAATTCTTACGCTGGTATTTGGAAGTATCGTAACCACGTGCCAGTACGGTAAGATCCTGGTCGGCCCAAAAGGCGGTGGTCTGCCACTTCAGGATGTCCAGCTGGTACACGCCCGGTTTGCTTACCGGCAGTTTAAAGCTGAACGAGCCGTCGGGTTTCACGGCGACTGAATCCACGGTTTTTGCGGACGCACCCGCACCCTTTTTCAGCCATACCATGTTATATTTCTTCAACGGTTCAGGATTTAATATCTGCACCTTACCGCTGATGTTGATCGTTTTCTTCACCTGCGCAAAGCCAGGGATAGCAGCGGCTAACAGCAAAGCTGCAATTGTCAGTCTCCTGTTCATTCGCCAAATATTGATTTCAGTTTAAGATCCAGTCCCCTGCTTTCCGCACCCTGCCAGCGGGCAATGATATTACCGCCTTTGTCGATCAGCAGTTTGGTGGGATAAGCGTTCACGCCATACAGCTTCACCACATCGACCTTCATACCCAGCTCATTGTTCAGTACCTGCGGCCAGGTAAGACCATCCGTTTCGATCGCCTTTTTCCATACGGCTTTAGCGGCGTTCACATCGTCCACTTTCTCGCTGGATACACCGAGTATCTCAAATCCTTTGTCTTTGTACTTCGCGTACAGCTCCTTCAGGTGCGGGTTGGCAGACCGGCACGGCGCACACCAGCTGCCCCAGAAATCGATCAATACGTACTTGCCTTTGAACTGCGACAGGGAAATAAAACTGCCATCGGGCGAAGGCTTGGAGAAATCGGGCGCCGGACCGGAAGTAGCCGTAGCCGCAACGATCGAGATGCGGGAAGCGATGTTCTGTCCGATGTAGCTGTTCTTCAGCTCCGCGCTTAATGCGTCGTAAGCGGCTTTCAGTTCTGTGAGGCTATATTCTTTGGAAGTACGCAGCAACAGGTTCGCCGCTGAATAAGCATCCGGGTGCTCCTTTACGAACGTCTTATGTATAGCATTCAGCTCCCGGAAGTTCGCCAGCATCTTTTTACCCACCTCGTCCAGGCCGTCTGTTACGCCCATTTTACGCAGCTGCATCAGGTTCTTTTGCAATTCGGCTTTCTCCTTCAGGTTCTTTGCTTCAGCGGCACGCAACTGGTTAAAGCTTTCATTGTAAGCGTCCCCTTTCACGGTGGCAAAGTTCAGGTCCATTGCAGTGCCGGAAATCGTCAGCTGGCAATCTTTACTCAGTACTACGTCCAGCGGCATGGCGGGAATAGCCATGGAATTGGCGCGCTCGCCCAAATACAGGTTGCGGTCTACGCTCGTAGTCAAACGACCTACCGTCGGCACTTCCGGAGCATCTCCCGTGAGCGTAAAGGCGCCATCTACCGCTACGACTGTGTTTGTTACGTTCTTGTTCCCGTCGAAGTAGCTGATGCTGATCTTCTCATTTCCTTGTCCCTCGAGTTTCCCCGTAATGCGGTAGCTGGCCTGCGCTTTGGCCGTAAGAATGCCGGCGCATACCGCTAAAACGGTCATGAATGTTGGTTTCATTTGATATCAGTTGCTTTTTTTTAGTTTGATGCAATTACAGGATGATGAACGGCTTCCAGGCCATGGCCTTTATTTTGCCGAATCCTGAATATTTCTTTTCGGTACCGGCGATGATGGCGCCACTCGACTGGTTCACCTCCACCTGGTATACATGTCCCGCCTGCGCGGCTTCATCATAAGTAGCGATGTACAGGATTTTACAAATGTTCTTCGGATCGTAATACCTGCCTAAACCGGGATTGGTGTTGTAATACTTCTGTAAAGAAATATTGGTAATCTTCTCATTACCCGGCGCTGTCCAGTGTTTGTCGGTGGTACCGGCCGAATACTTAAACTGGTACACGCTTTTGGAAGACGCATAATAAAACACCTCGCCATAATAACCCGCGCTGATGGAATTCACATCCGCGATCTCGGGACAATTACTCATATCGTATTTACCCTTTCCGATGGTGGCAATCTCACCGGTGCGGAAGTCGGCCGTCAGCAGGAAGTATTTGCCAGCGTCGTCTTTCATCACTGCATGCTCCCAGTAGTTCCAGCCCAGGTCGGCCATCACGAAGGTGAGTCCCACGTTCCTTACATCGTAAGGAGCCGTGGCATTTTGCGCCGTGGTGAAAGGAATGATTTCGGTACCCCGCGCCACCACTTTCATAAAACGCTTATTGGTCTGATCGTACAACACTGCATCGAAAGCCGCGCCGGTAGTCGTCGCCATCCAGGGCGCGAGCGTCCCATAGTTGCCGGTAAGACCATCTTCAAATGCACGACGGCCATTCCCCAAAATGGTATAATCGATCACATGCAGTTTGTTGTCGTTGATCATAAACTCCTTCCGGCGTTCTGTAATCTTTACCAACTGCGGCTTTTGCACGGCGGGTTTAGTCCAGAAGATGGAGCTGAAATCATCGATGCGCGCAAAAGTGGTCGGGTTTAGCGATACCGCTTCGCCCCCGCTCTGGATGTAAATCTTATGCGCCCCCGTGAGGTTCACCAGCGAATAACCAAGGGAGCCGGCCGTGCCGGGCAGCGGTTCGCCATTAGAGGCCGAATAGATATCCAGCAACACCTTCTCCTGCAGCGTGGCTGTTTTCGTTATATCGTTATTAACGATCAGCCCCACATCGGTATGGCCGCCCCTTTCATACAATACCATCCATCCCTCTGCCAAAGAAGGCGTAATAGCCACCGAAAACTTCGCGAAGGCCTTGACGTTCGTCACGGTATTGGTCACGGTAAAGAGCACCGTCCACACGGCCTCCTTTTTATCCATGATCGCATTGAGTGCCATGGTGCTGTCAAACGTGTATTTCTCCTGGAAAGAGGTATTGATCGCGCTGGGATACATTTCCCAGGCAAACGACAGCTCCGGGAACTGCGGTTTGTCGCCGTTCACGGTCTGCCCCTTGTACTTCACCACCGGCTTCAGTTTCAAGGTATCGAAACGCAGCATGGAATAAGACTCGGCAAGCGACGATACATCGATCGATACCGTATCCAGCACGGTATAATCGTAATTCCCCTTGTCCTTCGCGCAGCTGCCGAACAGGGTGAAAAGGACAATACTAATCGCGGTATAAAAAAATATCTTCATGATCTGCTAAGGAAAGGTGATAAGATTATTGTTTTCGTCTCTCATCGGGTTACCCGGATTGGCGGCGTTATAGGTATTCAGCCGCTTTACGCAGCTGCTCTTGTAATAGCTCACCGTCGTAAAATCAACTTCACCAGTAGCCGGCGTACCCGCGCTCAGCACCCTGAAAACAGGCGCCGTACCAATCACCGTTGTGATAAACTGGAACTTCGTATTGCTGTACACGCCGAAATAGGTAGACAGTTTGGTATAGGGATAAGGATCTACATCCCAGTTCGCGGGTTTGGCAAATACGTCGTTGAAAATGAGTGTTACTTTAGAATTCTCCACCAGCCCCTTTTTCAGATCGCCCGTTTCGGCAATCCCCAGTACAATACGGGCAGCACCGGTTTTGAAGTCGCCTGTTCTTTTAATGTAAATCGGGAACTGGGCCGTATGGGTATTACTTTTGATGATGTAATTCCCAAATTCGTAATGCACGCCCAGCTTCACTTTGTTGGTATCGCCACCTACTGCTTTCAATATGAACGTGCGGTCATGGTCCGCCTGTTGTCCCAGCAGCATACCGGTAAACACGATGGAATCTTTATCCACCACCGGCTTAAAGGCAAAGTTATATTCGATGCTATCGGGCTTCTGCGCAAGGGAAGTACCAAGCCAGATGTTGATCGCGTCGGTAGCGGAGTTGTACATCATCTCCGGCGACTTCTTGCAGGCGCCCAATAATCCTCCTGCCAATACGATCAATATGAAAAATGCTTTTCTTTTCATGTGTTAGATTTATTGATTATCGACCCGGTTTACACCATTCTCGTATTCCGATACCGGCAGCGGCAGTTTGTATCCCTTCAGCTGCACCAGGTTCAGGCCGGTGGCTTTAGGAATAGCAGTATTATTCTTTCTTTTATGGTAAAAGAACAACTGCCCCTCCCCGATGAACTCCTTGCGGTATTCCTGCGCCAGCACGGTTTCAAAGTCGGCGGCATTGATCGGCGAAGCGGTTAATCCACGCGCCTTTCTTACCGCGTTGATGTGTTCCACCGCTTTATCATAATCGGTTTTCTGCTGGCATTCCGCGGCGATGAAGTGCATCTCCGATACCTTTAACAGCGGCATTTTATTACGGTAAGCCATCGGCCAGCTGGTGCTGGTCAGCTGCGTGTACATGTCCAAATAGTAATCGCCCAGGTCGTTTACTTTAAACCAGTAGAGATAGCGGTAGTCTTCCGGATGACTGTTGTAATAGTCCTGCAGGCTGGCGGATGAAATATAAAACACACTGCTGCCGGTCGACGAAAACGCGTTGAGCGCAATAGTATTCAGGCGGATGTTGTTCAACGCGAACAGGTGTTCCGTAGAAAAGGTCAGGTCTGCTATCGTCCTGTTGCTCAGTGCCGCCGGTGTAATCCAGGGGAAGCGGGTCGAGTTGATCACGGCTTCCGCATTGGCCAGCGCGTTCGGATAATCCTGTTTATACAGGTAAATGCGCGCCATTAGTCCCTTTACGGCGTAGTAGTTCAGGTGTACCTGGCGGTTCATGAGGTAACCGTTATCGTCGGCAATCGTCACGGTTTTACCGGTAAGAATAGGATCTGCTTTCAGTAAGGCTTCCGCGGCGGTTAAATCCTCCAGTACTTTATCTATGACCTGCGTAACCGACAGCTGCGGGAATATCTGCTTCGAGCTGGCCGTTACGTAAGGAATCGTCAGCTTGGCAGGATCTTCCGCATAGCTGGCGCCAAACGTGCGCAACAGGTCAAAGTGCAGGAACGCGCGCAATGCCAGCGCCTCTCCCTTAATGATCGAATAGTTATCACCGCCGAACACAGATTTACGGGAATCGATGTTCTCCAGTATTTTATTATCGTTCGCAATAGCGTTGTACACGCCTTCCCAGATCGCATCGATACGGTCGAGCGAGGTAGAACTGGTTTTATACGCGTAGGCTTTGTCCGCCTGGTAACTCGAGTTCTGGTAATCCCACTCACAGGCCAGTGCGCCCATCAACCCGAAGGTTAATTCGCGGCCGTATAGCGGCTCGTAGGTCATGGCGCTGTATACGCCCGACAATGCCTCTTTAAATCCTGTTTCGGAAGAAAACAGTTCGGAATCCTTCACCTGCGAATCCGGCTTCACATCCAGCCATTTATTGCAGGACAGTAAGGAAACACTGAGCAGGCAGCCTATCAATATGTTTGATTTCATGTAATGCAAGTTTTAAAAGGTGGCCTGAACGGAAAATGACAACGTACGCGCAAAGGGATAGTTTAACCCGCGCTCCGCTTTTACAGTAGAGAGAACGAACAGATCGTTCGTAAACAACGTAGCCCGCAAACGCTGGATCCTGCTTCTTTTCAGGAAAGCCGCGTCTTTAAAGTCGTAAGTAGCGTTCAGCGACGACATGGTCAGCTCGTTCAGGTCCTGCACGAAGCGCGACGTAGGCAGGGTGCGGTTAGGCAATGTGCCAATGGCTTTGAAAAAGGTTTTGTCGCCCGGCTGTTTCCAGGTACCGGTAAACACGCGCTCATCCACGTTATACTGGATATCTACGTTCTCCACGCGATCTACCAGCGTTTGGTTGTAGTACTGACCGCCCGTACGGTAGGTAAACGCGCAGTTCAGTCCCCAGCCACGGTACTGGCCATTAAAGCCAAAGCTACCGTTCAGCAAGGGGTTGGAGTCGCCCAGGCGCACCTGGTCGTTTGCATCCCACACAAAGGTCTTTTCGCCATTCGTTTTTAAGAAGATCTCGCGACCGGTCGAAGGGTCGATACCCAGCGATTGCACCGCGTAGATAGCGGTGGTAGATTCACCTTCCTTGTACCGGATAAACGGCGCTGTTTGCCCGGAAGCCGCCCTGGCCGCCTCGCGCTGATCATTCAATGTTTTGAGCGCATCGGAAATACGCACCAGTTTGTTGCGGTAACCAGCTGCGCTGACAAATACATTCAGGAAAGCACCGTTTTTGTTATTGGCCAGTACTTTATAACTGAACGTAGCATCTATGCCCTTGTTCTGCACGCCCCCAGGTTCTCCTTGATGGTGTTAAAACCAGTAGAGCCGGGCAAAGGCAGATCGGTGAGCAGGTTATTGGTATTGCTCACATAAAAATCAAACCGCACACTCAGCCTGTTTAAAGCACGCAGGTCGATGCCCACGTTATAGTCCTGTGTTTCCTGCCATTTCAGGTTGTTATTTGCCAACGCCATCAACTTAGCACCTACCACGTTATCGTAATAGGTATCGGTGTAATAGGTGTAGGTCGACATGGCTTGGTACGGGTTAAAGTTCTGGCTGCCCGTGTAACCGGTGGAAGCACGCAGCTTCAACTGATCTACCCAGCTTACATTGTGGAGAAAGCTCTCGTGGTGCAGGTTCCAGCCCACACCGGTTGACCAGAAGCTGCCCCATTTGTTATCCGCACCAAAAATGCTGGAGCCCTGGCGACGGTAGCTCAGGTCGGCCAGGAAGCGGTCGTCGTACGAGTAATTTAACGCAGACAATACGCCCGTTTCGCGCGACTTGGCGTCGGACCCCAGCGGGCGGCCATTTTGCAGGTATTGTTTGGCAAAACTGATATTATCTACGCGGTCATTTAAGAAACCCTGTGCCTGCAAACCGTGTGTTTCACCGGCATCGTCTGCAATGTTGCCGCCAACGTTCAGGAAGAACAAATGTTTACCCAGTTGTTTGGAATAGTTCAGGGTCAGGTCCGAACGCAGCGATACATCGCGGCCGTCGGTAATCGTGTAATCACCACGCATGAAGAACATCGAGTCCGGGTAATTAATGTACCGCGTACTGTTCGCGGGATAAAAGTCTTCGCGGGATGACTGGTGCAGGTTGTAGGAAAAACGGCCCACCACTTTCAATGAAGAAGCCAGGTTCCATTCCGCCTGGAAGTTATTATTAATATCCGTGTAGCGCGAAAAGTTCTTGGTGCCGATGCTCGCGTCGTACATCGGGTTAAAGTAATTGTTAGGTGTGCCGGAACCGGTGCTGAACGTGCCCAGCAAACGTTTCATGTTACCCTTATCGTCGTATGGCGTCCAGTAAGGATTGAGGCGGGAGTATTGCGCGAAGGAGCCGTAAGGCGAGTCGTCGCTGCGGTTAAACCCCACGGTAAGGTTGTTGCGGAATACGAATTTCTTTACACGGTAAGATAACAATACGGCAGCCGAAGTAGTGCGGCGGCCGGACTCTTTCATGGCGCCTTTAGTATCATTATAACTGAGATCTGCGCCGTAACGGAAAAACTCGTCGCCACCTTCCAGCGAAATCGTATGCTTTTGTCCTACACCCGTACGCACCGGCTGCGCAAGCCAGTCGGTATTAACGCCGCGGGCCACTTCGGAATACAGGATGTTATACTGCTCCGCCAGGGCCTGCGTGGAGTGCAAAAAGTGCCTTTATAACGACCTGCATTCACCTCTGCCTGCAGTTTCTCGCTGGCATCTGTCAGCCGGTAGCTGCTCAGGTCGGGCGCGGTAATTTTAAGATCGGCGGTATAAGTAGCCCGTAATTTACCCGCCTGCGGACGTTTGGTTTCTACCACCACTACACCATTAGCGGCCTTGGAACCATAGATCGCCTTGGCCGTTGCATCTTTCAGCAAAGTAACAGAGGCCACGCGGTTCATGTCCGGTCGTATATCTTTTCCAGTGTGGTTTCAAAACCATCAAGAATAAAAAGGGGCAGGTTTGCCATGCTGGAATATTCGCCCTGCAGTCCCGGCAAGCTGCTGCCGCCCCTGATCTGCAGATTGGGCAGCGTGTTGGGGTCCGACCCGGCGAGATTATTTTCTATCTGCACAAAAGAAGGATCTAATATTTTTAAACTCTGGATAAGGTTCTGGTTGCCCACGCTGCGCAGTTGTTCCTGCGTGAACGTGGCGGAAGATCCCGTAAAGCTCTCCTGTTTGCGGTTGAAAGGCCCCATCACCACCACCTCGTTCAGTTTCTCCTGTGATACTTCGAGGCCTACCACATATTCATCGGACGGACCTACCACCACTTCCTTCGTGTTATAACCTACGTGGGTGATCACCAGCACGCGGGCGCTGGGCGGCAGTACCACCACGAACTCGCCCTTTTCATCCGACATGCTGTGGATGTTTTCCTGCCCGCGTACATTAATGCTGGCGTTGGCCAACGGAGCATTGTTGTCAGCCGCGAGCACCTTACCGCGCAGGCGGCGTTGTGCCAGGCTCGTCATGGGCACGGAGGCCGGCTGGGCCTGCGTGGTGGTCATCTTTACAGCGCTTACCCCTTTGCGCTCTACGATGATACACTTGTTATCCTTTAACTGGAAATCGAGTTTCGTACCTTTCAATACATTGGCCAGCACCTGTTTCAGCGGCTCGTTGGTCGCCTTAAGCGATACTTTGTAAGGTGCGAGCGATTCGTCGTTGAACACGAACTTGAGCGTACTTTTCCCTTCGATTTCCTTGAGGGCCTGCTTTAGTGGCGTGTTCGAAAAGTTTACGCTCAGCCGGCTGTCTTCGGGCTGCTGCGCAGTGGCATAAAGAGATGGCAGAAGGAGCAGCAGACAAACCATGAGCCAGGGTTTGTTTTTTAGCCGGATCAAGGCAAGCAAATTCCTGCAGGCATAATTGTTCATAATTACGGCAAGTGTTTGTAGATGATTAATTGGTTGATAGCGATTAAATTCTGGTCATAATAAAGCCTTCCGGCTGTCAGCATAGGTTGCAGTAAAACGGCATGTTTTAGTTTTTTGGTTGATTTCTTTTAACGCTTACTTAGATTGAAAAATATGAACAGTGGCGCCGCTCCGGGAATATTGCAATCCCTTGGTGAGCGTAAGCGCATCTAATACATCGTGCAGTGTTTCCCCGGCTTCGAACGAAGCGGTGAAGTGATAGTGGGTCAAAGCCTCCTCATCAAAAATGATTTTCACATTAAACTTGTTTTCCAGCAAACCGGCTACCTCGCGGAAGTCTTCGTTCGTGAAAAGCAGGCGGCCCTGCGTCCAACCCAGCGCATCGGCAGCGGCAGCGGCTTTTACCTGCACCCGGCCGTTCTCCCTGCTGTAACTCGCCTGCTGATCGGGCGTTACCACCTGGTCGCTCACCCGCACCTTACCGGTTGCCACGGTGACCGTTACATCATTAAAAAAGCGGTAAGCCCTTATATTGAAGCTGGTACCAAGTACGGTGGTTTGCAGCTGGTCATGCAAAACCACGAAAGCATGTTGCTGGTCGGGACGAATATCGAAATACGCCTCTCCTTCTTCCAGCACCACTTCGCGGGTATTACCCTTAAAAACAGACGGATAACGCAGGCGGCTGCCGGCGTTCAGCCATACCCTGGAGCCATCGGGCAGTACCAGTTGCTTTGACTGTGCGGCCGGTGTTTTTACGATGAGCATGTCGGGCGTCACATCATGCCTGTAAAGACCTGCGAGCAGCGCAAGGGCCAATACGGCAGCAGCAGCCGACCAGGTGCGGACACGGCGAACCCTGCGACGTTTGTCATCGATGCTTAACAACAAACGACCCAGGATCTTTTCCCCGGTTGCGTGTTCATCACCCATCTTAACGGCGTCCCAGCTGCCCGGAGTTTCTTTCAAATGCTCGATCGCATCCGCGATACCGCGTTGCGCTTCATTTTCCTGTCGTTTTTTACCGAAGAACCGAAAAACCATTGCTGTGCTTTAATAATAAAGACACCGCTAACAGGACCATCCCCCAAAAAGAATTACTATTTTTTTTTACACACCGGTAACAGGGCGTAACAACAGAGGAGCAGTATGAGGTACTCCCCAGTCTTGCGCGGATGTGGCGCAAACCAATGGTGATCTGGTTTTCCACGGTCTTAACAGAAATATCGAGCCGGGCGGCAATTTCCTTATTAGACAGGTGTTCTTTACGGCTCATGAGCATGATGGCGCGGCATTTATCCGGCAGTTCGGACAGGGCTTCATCATAAATACGATTGATTTCCAGGCAATGCAACCTTTCTTCCACGGCCATGGTGGAGGTGTCGGATTCGGGCCGGGAGCCCATCACCCTTAGTAAATTATGCTCGGCCCTGATACGGTTTAAGGAACGGTTTTTACGGCGATATAGAGGTAATCCTTCAGCGATTGGATATGTACGTCACGTCCTTTTTCCCAGAGATGGAGGAATACATCATGAATGAGTTCCTCGCAGGCCTGCTGGTTGGGAAAAATCCGGAAGGCACAACGATACAATTCAGACCAGTAACGCCTGTAAATACAGACGAAGGCTGGTTGATTATCCCGTTTTATCATTTCCAGAAGTTCCTGATCCGTAAGATCCGATAGGTTACGCGTCATTTCCTTATTGCATCACTGGTAGTTGTTATCCGTTGAGACGAATATAGAGCACGTTGGCCGATTATCCTACTTGTTGGTTCATTTGACCTAAAATCTTCTGTTTTTACATAAATCGTTCGTAGTTTACCTGCTTCACTGACTAGAAATGATGTTCATGCTACGATTATTTGCCACGTTTGGCCTGTTCTTATGTACTGCTGCCGCGCTGAAAGCCCAGTCGCCAGCCGCCGTTATTCCCGGCGATTTTGCGGACCCGTCCATTATTAAAAAACCAGCAAAGGTTATTTCGCCACCGGCACTTCGTCCGAATGGGCGCCACATTACCCCGTCTATTCTTCGCCGGACCTGAAATCCTCGAAGCAGGTGGGTTACGTGTTCGATAAGGCACCTGAATGGACTTCCGGCTCATTCTGGGCACCGGAATATTATTTTCATAACAACACCTATTACCTCTATTATACCGCCCGCCGCAAGTCCGATAACGTATCCTGCATTGGCGTGGCCACTTCAAAGTACCCGGACAAGGGCTTCAAAGACCATGGTATCATCGTGGCTTTTGGCAAAGAAGCCATAGACGCCTTTGTCAATAACGTGGACGGCCAGCTGTACATGACGTTTAAAGTCTACGGCCTTGACAAACGCCCGATAGAACTAGTAGGCAGCCGTTTATCGGCCGACGGCCTCAAACTGGAAGGCGACATTCTCCCCATGCTCAAAGACGATGAAGGTATTGGCATGGAAGGACAGTCGATCCTGAAACACGGCAACTACTTCTACTTGTTTTACTCCGCTGGCGCCTGCTGCGGCGGCGGTTGCAGCTACCACGTACGCGTGGCCCGCTCGAAAAACTTCCGCGGCCCGTACGAGAAGTACAGCACCCCGGTATTACAAACCATCGAAGCCTGGAAATGCCCGGGCCACGGCACGTTCGCGCAACAGCCGAATGGTCAGTACGTATACCTGTACCACGCGTATAACGAGCAGAGCACCGTATTCACCGGCCGCCGGGCATGATGGCAGACCTCATCTGGCCGACTGACGAAAACGGATGGCCATCGTTCGTAAACAGGCCGCCCGCAGGCAATACCGTCAAAAACCTCACCGCCTCTTTTAAAGAGAAAACCGTAGCCAATTACTGGCAATGGGATTTCCGCCACGCCTCCCCGGTTGTTAGCCAGCAAAACGGTAAACTGTCGCTCTCCGGTGAAGTAACCGCCACTAACCCCACCGGTATGGTACTGACCGTTCGCCCGGTGAGCACCCATTTTGATATGACCACCACCGTTAGCAATGCCAATGCGGCCGTGAAGGGCCTTTCCTTTTACGGCGATGCAAACGCTGCGATTGGTGTGGGCGCCATGAACGACTGGGTAGAGTTCTGGATCGTGAAAGACAATAAACGCCGCGTGATCGCGACGGAGCACATAAAGCCGGGAGTGCCCGTTCAGTTGAAATTCTCCATGTTACCGGACCTAACCTGCGAAGTGTTCTACAAACAGGCCGGTAGCGCATGGCAACCGCTGGGAGGTAAAGAGGACATAGGGTTCCTGCCGCAATGGGATCGTAGTCCGCGAGCGGGCCTACATGTGAAGGGCGGTAAAGACGATGTTGCGGAGTTTAGCGGATTCGAAATTGTTAATAAATGATATGCGGAGGGCAGACGCTTGGTCTGCCCTTTGACAATTGGCCAAACAGGCGCTGGAAATGGTATCGGTGATGGCTTAGTCTTTCAGCTTCAGCGTCCCCGCAATCTTCCTCACCTGCCCCATTAACTCTTCCCGCCGGTCATATACACAACCCAGGAACGTTACCGCTGTATGCTCACCGCTCACGACCAGCTGGTAAACCGATGCAGGCTTTCCTTTAAACACGGCGTTAAACGACAACAACCGTGCGTAATGGCCATCGATCAGGGTATCCGTTTCCTGTACCGGGCCTACTTCCATACCGCCGGACTGATGCCGGTGCAACATATCGTCCGCATAGGCGTCCGTTTCTTCCTCGCTCATCGCGGGCAGCGAGGCAATCATAATCATATCGGCAAAAGGATCATCCACCGGGTTACCTTTTCCTTGTAAAGTATAATGATACATCTGTGAAAGATGACCGGAATATTTAAACCCGGTGCCGCTTACATCAATAGTGAAATTGGCCAGCGCCAGCGGGTCTGAAGCAGCGTTCGGGTCATAGTATACCGACAGCAGCGACTTCAGCACCTCCGCCCGGGAAGCTGTGTCTTTAGCAGGCATCCGGCCAACCGCCATCACGGTAAAATGCTTACCGCCAAACAACAATACGATCTGGTCTTCATCCTGGCGGGCATCGGCCGCGTAAAATAGCACCGCATCCTGAGTGCCGTGTTTAAATTCCTTCCGGTAGTACTCTTTGACAATGTTCCCGCTTTTAATCTGCTTGTCTACCCCCTGTAATGCCTCCTCTTTTTTAACGGCGAAGTCTGCGTCGGGAATTTCTATGATCTGCACATAGGTATTCTCGTCTTTCTGATATCGGTCCAGCTCTTTTACTAACTTATAATTGCCGGGCACCGCGATGAAGGTTTTAGTTCCGGGCAGCTGCACATGCGCAGGCGTTTTAACGACTTCCACATGGTCGGGCACCCCGAATCCGGGTTGCTTACAGCTCACAAACAATACGCAGGAAACAAAGGCCAATAATCTGATAATTCGCATGATGACAGGTTGTTCCCCGGCAAGATACTCATCTTCCGGAAATAAAAAGCAGCGCCGCCGGACAGGCAGCGCCAAGCAGCGACTAACCGGTCACTGTCAGGTGCTGGATTTCCCCATCGACAATATCAAAGTGAAACTTCAACACGAGCGGACTTCCCGGGAATGTTCCGGAGACCTCTGCGGAAAGAACACTAGATGTACCGCTTTCGTCGTACGCGAGCGGTTTCATCACGGACCGGTATTTTTCATTTGTTTCAGCGATCAGGTGCTGGATCGCCACCCGCCCTCTGTAAGGCTTGCCTTCTTCAAGCATTTCGCCCGTCTCAGAGAAACAAGCGGCATAAGCTATGTGGTCAAAATTGTTTTGCGCCTGCACCAGGTCTTCTACTACTTTTGGCAGTTTCATGTATTTATATTTTAAAGAGTGATCAGATGGTGGGAACCGTTCCCCGTCAATGACGAAATTTGTTCCTGTCAGGTAGTTTGCTCTCGGCGAAACTAAAAAGCCAACCAATTCGGCTACTTCTTCCGGTTCAGCGGGCCTGCCGTACGGTATTCCACCCAATGCGTCCATGACACTTTTCTGCGCCTCTTCTACCGTAGTATTTGCATTTCTCGCAATCTCGCCCAACCAGGCCACCGATGCTGCCGTATTGATCCATCCCGGCGAAACAGTTAGCACGCGGACGCCTTTGGGCGTAACTTCGTTTGATAAACTTTTACTGTAGTTGATTAATCCTGCTTTTGAAGCAGCATACGGCAAGGTAGAGTCGTGTAGCGGCAATTTGCCCTGGATGGAAGCAATGTGAATAATAACACCACTTTTCCGGTCGATCATTTGCGGTAAAAATCCCCTGTCAAGTCTCACAGGAGCAAGTAAGTTAGCTTGCAGGGTCGATATCCAGTCCTCATCGTTCAATGCTGAAAAACCACCCGCGGGTGTTGAGGAAGAACCAAGATTGTTTACCAGAATATCCAGCCTGCCATAGGTCGACATTACTTCGCTGATTACCTTTTGCGCATCTGCTGCCTTGCCCAGGTCAGCAGGGATAAAATGAAGTGCAGCATCTGCCTGTTCGGGTTTATTCCTGGCGGTAATGACTACCTTTGCACCAGCGGCCTGTAAGCGCGCCGCTATTGCTCTACCGGCGCCTTTGGTTCCACCTGTTACCAATGCTACCTTTCCGGATAACTCGTTGCTGTAATTGAATTGCTGTTCCATATGTTTTGTTTGTAGTACAAAAGTCGATAGTACACGGATAGCAAACAATTACGGGGTTACGAATCAAATACGGACAAATTTATCCCTATTGGCCGCTAGTGGGGTGTGATGTATATTTGAGGCTATGTACATAAAAAGACTACTCCGACGCTCAATTGTGGACTTGACCTTGTTGGCGAAGTATTGTATGGAAAATGGAAGATCCGGATTCTCTGGTTCATCCACATGGGCAACTTGCGCCCAAGCGAACTTCAGCGGAAAATCCCGGATGTAACCAGGCGGGTATTGAATGTTCAACTAAAGGAACTTGAAGATCATGAACTGGTGACGAAAACGATATTTCCGGTTTTACCCCCAAAGTAGAATACAGCCTTACTGACTTCGGGAAATCGCTCATTCCCCTGATTCAATCCATCGGCCTTTGGGGCGACGAACATGAAGAACGGCTACGCAGGGTTATTCTAAAACAAATTACCTTGTAACATGTAGGCGATACTTCGGTTAGTTAAGCCGTTTATCAACAACTCCTGCCACTGTATGATATCTAATGCCTGTGTAGTACTTCATTCACCACCCCGAACAATGTTTTCATTGAGAAAGGTTTGTCCAGTATAGCATCCGCACCGCTTGCCTCCACGGACTCTGGCGTGTATTGCTGCGCAGTAAATAATATGATCGGCAGGGCTTCCGCAACGGGGTTGTTCTTCAGGGAACGGCAAACATCGCGGCCGTCGTACGCCCCCATAAAAATATCCATTAATAATAAAGCCGGTTGATGCTCCCGGATTTGGTTCTCCAGCTTTGCGGGGCTCCTTAATGCTACCACTTCCATAGACTGGCGTTTTAATACCAGCGATACTGCTTCCGGGATGCTCTCGTTGTCGTCGACGATGATTACTTTCTGCATAAAACAAGGTTAAATAGTACCGAATTGCGGCTACAAGGGGTATTGAATAGTTGTGCACACATGAAAACAGGGAACTCATCCCCAACTAGTTACTCAAATTAGGGAAAGTAATTGACTCATCAAGAAAAAAACACTATAGCACAGTCCGGCAACACACGCCAGTGCTGGCTTACGGCTTAAGACGCCTTCAGCAAGACCAGTGACACCGCCTGCCTGGGCAAACGCACCTTCCGCGCAAACGTACCGTTCGAGATACTAACTTTCTCCGGGGCAGACAACAGCTCCAACTGCCCGGACTTCTCCAGTATTTTGTACTGTTCAGGGGTGGGCGACTGCGGAGAACCCATCTTCTTCCAAACCTCGTAGGAGTTACTATGCTGCTGGTCGATGCGGTAATGGTAAAGCGTGCCTTTTTTAAAGCGGATATTTTTAATAGCCAGGTCAACTTCAGCTGCACCCTCCGTAATGTCATCGTCGTGATAGTTCCAGAGCAACACGGCGGCAGACTGCTTATCGCCCGAAGCGAGCGCGTTTACATCGGTGCGTTCGCCGCGTACGCCCGCGGCGATAATAGAACTGGCATCATAGGCAAGATCGCCGGTAACCGCTACCCGGTTGCCACGCATCATGCCCAGCATGCGGAACACGTTCAGTACCGGCTTATCTACACCATTGGTCGCCAGGTCGCGGAAGCCATAAAACCAGGGCTGGTTTTCGAACTCAAACGACCAGTTTACCGCACCAATGATATTAGTGCCGTACGAATCGTTGAGGTCCATAATACGGGTGAGCGATGCGGCCGTATAACTGGAGTACATGGTGCCATTGCGGTACGCGTTCTGCGGATCTGTTTTCATGCCGCAGGCAGCGCAACCTTCCGGGTCGGACTCACCAATGATCACCGGGATATTCTTCATTTCCGGGAAACTGGAAATCACTTTCAGGTGACGGTTTACATCTTTTAACTGGTTGGCAATGCCCATGCGCACACGATTATCCGTAAACGTTGGCCAGCCTTTGGCGTGGAAAGCGAGGAAGTCCAGCGGCGCACCGATCTTACCGGTGGCCTCGTTCTTTTCCTGTAAACAGTGAATGATAAACTTACGCATGAACTCCCCTGCCCCACCGGTCACGTGCGGTCCGCCCATACGCGCCGAGGGCAATGCCCGTTTTACCGCATCTGCGGCATAGTCGTACATCTTGCAGTACACGCGGAACTTATCTTCCACCATTAAATAATACCCGTCGGCTTCGTTCCACAACTCCCAATACCAGGATTCCACTTCCTTTTTACCATAGCGGTCAATGCAGTGTTTTACCCACTGGTAAATCAGCTCGGCCCATTTATCGTAGTCTTTTGGCGGATACGCCCAGCCGGTGCAAATTTCCTTGTAATTAACGCCTGGTTGCCAGAAGTGGCGGTACGGCGTGGGATTGGTAGACAAAGCCCGGCATAAAACCGATCTGCGCCAGCGGCTTCATTTTCCGTTCGATATACGTATCGAAAATAGCATCCACGATGCGCCAGTTGTAGATGGGATTACCATCTTTATCTTCCGTATACATATTGGTAGAGCCCCACTTGAGGGCGGCTTCACCATCGCCGGTGTTCATGAGGTTATGTGCGCGAACGTATACCGGCACCGGGCTCAGGGCCGCTAGTTCGGACAAGAGTTTCTTACCATCTTTCATGTAGGTATAATTCGGTTCATCGTAACCGAACCAGGCCCAGATGTGTTTCAAAGGGCCTTTAACATTATTCAGATCCGCTTCTACAGCAACGGATTGCGCGGAAGCCGCGATGGTGTGACAGAGAAAACGAAGAGCAGTATACGTTTCATGCATTAGCGGTTTTACCGGGTTTCATAACGTGTCAATCTGACAATCAACCATCAAGTTAATATAATTTCAATAAGAAGTACATATACATTTCGGTTTCTCAACCTAAAGAATATCTTACGTACTTATAGAGAACACATGGAACAACAGATGTACGAAGACTACCTGAAAGTCATCAACAACAAACGCTACACAGTCTTTGCGCTCATCATGGGGATGCTCTTTACCGTGGCGGGCGCCGCCGGTATTATACTCGATTGCTTTTACCCGGTGTATGCGGCAGGTTTTCACGATATACTGGGCACCTGGGATATGGGCCGCTTAGTGATCGGGCTTGTGTTTCTTGCAGGGTATACGGCTATCCTCGAGGCCAGGAAGGCCGAGCAGGAAAAATCTCCTTCCTGAGTTGCCGTAAGCTGGAAGCAACTGCGGATCTTTGCCCGGCCGGACACAAAAAAGCCGGGCAGAAGCCCGGCTACCTCGGATGGAAATCATCTATTCTATTTTTATCAACTGGGTGGTAGACTCTCCGGTTTCGGTAACGTTCACCGACTTCACCACACCTACGCCGTGTGCTGTCCACAGCGTAATATCTTCATGAAAACTCTTTGACGTCAGGAAATTTCCATTCTGCTTGAACTCCTGGGTATTGTCCATCGCGTACTGCCATTTACTGCACACGAACGAGCCGCCAGGTACGGTAATCGTTTCCACTGCCACCACTTTACCGGGCTTGTATTGTACTGTTTGCGTCACTTCCATAGTGGTAGTGGTGCCGGCCGATGTGATGGCGTATTTGATGTACTGGCCAGGCTGACCGGCATTTCCCTGGAAGGTCATCACGCTGTTCTCCTTAATGATGTTGTCCATGAACATGTAATGAGGAAAGCCCGTTGGGGTGGCTTCCAGTACCTGTACATTAGGCTGTGAGCGCAAGGCGTCAATCACGTCGTTCCACATATCCGGCATCACCATTTCCACGATGGTTTTATTCTTCGCATCGAGGTGGAGGTTGTCCACGTCCATATTGCCATCGGTCATACTGATGTGCGTGCGGACATTAAAAACTTTGTACCCGGCGGAGTCGCGGGTGCCCAGTACCCATTTAGTCACGTCTGCTATCTGACCACTGGCATCCGTAACGGTGTACTTATATTTTTTTTTCCTTGTGTAGGGATAAAATTGGCTTTAGAGCCAGCGGGCGATTCGGGGCCTTCTTGCTCATCGGTGCCACAGGCAGCGAAGGCGAGGCTGAGTGTTAACAGTGCAATTATCTTTTTCATGCCGCAAACTTCCGCGATAAAAAGCTGCCGGCCAAGCAACGCAGACGGACACACGGGATTGGCGTACATTCTACCGCATCGCGCCGTTTATCTTCGATTTAATGCACTTCGTCGACAAGCCCATTAACGGGCCTGCAACCGTTGCAGGCAGGCGGCTTTATAGTTGCGCCCGATAGGCAGCTCCTGCCCTGCCACTTCTACAAAAGCTGATTGATACCCTTCAATTTTATTCGCCGACACGATAAACGACCGGTGAATACGCAGGAACCGCTCCTGTGGCAATAATTCTTCCAGCAGGCTGATTTTCTGCTTCGATTGCAGGGTCTTCTTATCTTTCAGCACCACCTTTACATAATCGCGCAAACTTTCTATCCAAAGGATATCATCCACATTAATCTTCATCATTTTACGGTCTACTTTCAGGTAGAGGAAAATATCATTGTGCATCTCGGCAGGTGCGGGCTTTATGGCATCCGGGGCGCTGCCGGTACCAGTACTTTCGCCATCGCTTTCGAGAAACGTTCGAACGACACGGGTTTCAGCAGGTAGTCCAGCGCATTCAGATCAAACCCCTCCACCGCGTATTCGCGGTAAGCAGTAGTGAAAATTACTTTAGGGGGATTGGGCAAACTGCGCAACAGGGCCATGCCGTTCAGGCCGGGCATTTTGATATCGAGGAACATGAGGTCCACCGCCTGTTGCCGCAAAAACTGGAACGCCGACACGCCGGCGTGGCAACTGCCTACCACTTCCACTTCCGGGAAGCTTTCCAGGTACCGCGCGATTATTTCCACGGCATGCGGTTCATCATCTACGATCAGCACTTTCAATTTCATTGCAAATGTTTGTTCAGGGCTACTTCCAATATAGCGATAAACGTATCGTCTTCTGCCACGGTACGTAACTGGTGCGCACCGGGATACAGGATTTCGAGGCGTTTGCGCACGTTGCGCAGGCCAATATTACCGAAATGCACGGCCGCATCGTTCGGCGCCTGTTCGGGCCGGCTGTTCGCTATCTTGAACTTAAAATGATCATCATGTACCCGGAGGTCGATATTGATCCAGGGGGCGCCCGCATCTTCGCTGGCGCCGTGTTTAAAGGCATTCTCCACCAGCGGCAATACCAGCAGCGGCGCAATCTGGTGCGCCCCGGGATCCCCGTTGATGCTGAAGGTGAGATCCAGCCGCTCTTCATACCGCAACTGTTCCAGCGCTACATAACTCTGCAGTATAGCGATATCGCGCTTCAGGGAAACGCGTTCCACATTGCACTCATACAGCATATACCGGAGTATTTCAGACAATCCCAGCACGATCTGCGGCGAGCGGGGCGAGTGTTGTAAAGTAAGGGCGTACAGGTTGTTGAGCGTATTGAACAGGAAATGCGGATGCACCTGTCCTTTCAGAAACTCCAGCTCTGCCTGCAGGGCCGCCTGCCGCCGTTCTGTATACATCTTAAAAAATTTGATGGTAAGGGCGAGCCATACGGCGATATTGGTTTCCTCCATGGCGATAATGAAGTATTTGGTGCGCGTAAGCCGCTCCCAAAAGCTGCCATCCATTTTGTGCCAGATAAAACCCGGGGAGTCGCGGACCATAACGGCATTGATCAGGTCTTCCACGACCAGGATTTCAATAATGCGGAACAGCACCGTTGCCAGCAGCATACAACTGACCAGGAACACCCCGAAAGCCACGTAGTGTTTGCGGAACAACAACTTCGGCAAACCGATATAAGCCACGATGTAAAAGTAGAACAGGTGTGCGGGCAGGCTGAGCAGCACTACCTGCAATGTTACTTTCGCATCGCCGATAGACGCGTTGTACAGGAGAAAGGTGGCAAGGGAGGCCACTGTCCAGAAAAGTATGTGTAATAAAATACGCCTGACGCCAGAGAAGCCCATCTGCCAAAGATAGCAGAATAACGGCAGGAATTGGCTGGCGTCGATAGACGGTAGCGGATCGTCGACGAACGGTCAGCGGCGGCGCATCCCTTTTACCTCCTCCTCATCTGCCATATACAGGTCGTACTGATTCACATAACTGTAAAACAACCCACCAATATTCCGGTAATTCGTCCACAACCAAACCCGCGACTGTGCAACAGCTTCGCCGCCCGCAATAGGATCCGGATCTATCTTCCTGTAAAAGAAATTGAAAAACAAAAATGCAAAGCGGCTGGCAAATACGATCGGCATTTTGATCTCGGTACCAATGTAAGCCCGGCAATCGCGCCGGAAGAAAGTGGCCGCCAGTTCGTTCGCCATATAAGGATCGGCCACGGCGGTGGTGCAGGCGTTCGCAAATACCAGCGGTTTGTCGGCAAAGGCGCTGCCGCCCAGCTCCCTTCGGCTTATGGTGTAGTCAGGCGATGGTTTGGCGCCGAAGCGCAACACCGGTGTATTGCCGTCGCCGACACTGCAATGGCAATAGAGATACATCACGGCCAGCGGCGTAACACCCGGTTGATTGAGCATGCTCACCAGCGCCTGTTTGGGAGATGCGTCTCCCGCCTCCGGCACATTTACCCTGTTATCCAGGAGTGCTCCGAACTGTTGTTGCTGCCATAACACCTCGTCATGCACCGGATCACCCGGCTGATCGTCCCAATAAAAAAGGTTGGCGCTAAAGGCCTTGTCCAGCTTACCTAATGCTTTGGACGCATATATTTTGCTCGAAGTATAACCGATCCGGTAACGCAGGCCCATAAACAGGCTGCCATCCACTTCGTTAGCAGCGGGAGGTTGCGTATACATCATCGCCCAGGGAACATGCGGCGCGAAACCGGCATCCACTGCCGCCATCCACGATATCTTGATTTTTTGTCCGGGGTGAGTGCATCCATAATTTCGCGGATACGGCTGCCGGAGGGAAAAACACCTGGTATACGATGTGTGCATCGTAAGCAAGATCGAGCAGTTCACTACTGGATGCCATCTGCTTCCAGGTGGCTTCATGCGCATCATCCACCCGGAACTGGAAATTATCCCAGTTGTATTGATGTTCGCGGCGGTTTAAACGGTCCATGAAATCCACGTCCGGCAGGTCGTTTAATGCCTTATACCAGGTGGCGCGGAATTTCTCGGCCGAGGTGATCATGTTTGCCAGCGGTCCTGCTATCGTTGGGCTCGCGCCATGCCACGACACCAATTCTTCCACCGTATCGTTGCCCGCATCACCACTGATCATGGCCTGTGTTGGGCTTACCACTGTTATATTCAATTCGCCGGGCGGCGTGGTCCACTCGTGCATGGTGCGTATATGTTGCTGCGAGGCCGGGGCATGCACGACCTGGTTTTGTACCAGGTTAGCCGCATCGTGTGCATGCACCGCATCTCCCACCTGCAGCTGAATTTCAAACTGGCGATATAACTCCCTCAACTCTCTTCCGGCTGTGGCGCAGGTATAGACCAAAACATTCAGCAGAATGCGGCCTTTCTGTTGCGGCTTCAGGGACAATCTTACTTTTTCGCTGTCGCCCTCGCGCGGGATCAAAAGCCCGAACTTTACGGCCAATCCTGCCGCGCCGGCCACGGGCAAAACTTTCACCGGGTCCAATGCGGAGTACTGGCCTAAAAGTACAGGATCGGCGGCAGTAACCACCCATTCCGTAAGCAATCCCTCATCCGGTATTTCGGCCAGGTCGATAGCAGTTTCTTGTCCCGAAAAAGATTGTCTTTAACGGGATCGCCTACCCGGAAACAGAGCTCGTAATCTTTATCCTCCTGCAACACCGGCGAGCCTTCCAATCCTTCGATCCAGGCGTTAATGGTTTTCTCCTGGTCACTTTGTTCCGAAGGCAGTCCCTCCGGACCAGTAGCTTCATCCCCATCAGTTGCCCCGCTGTCACCAAAATCCCACCGGTGAGGACGATAACTGTTCGCCTGCTCGCTGCGCTGGAAATAATCCGCCAGCCGTCGCCAGTTGAAATTGGCATCCGGGTAGCTCCCTGAATCTGCCACGATCCCATGCTTAAAATACAGCTCCACCGGGAAGTAAAGCAGCTGCTTGGTGGCCCAGTCGCCATTATTCTCCCAGATAGACGTAACGATATTGTTCACCATCTGCTGAAGATCCTCGTTGCCCTCTCCCGCTTCCAGCTGTGCAGCTATATACCGCAGCTGCTCCACCTGCTCAGGGTGATCTGCCCGCCATTGCAGCGCGTCGTTATGATGTAACAACCCGGTAACGATCACTTCGTTCAGTTTGCCCGATAACATAAAATATATTTAACGTAATCACTTATTGCATCAGATCCACCGTAATCCCCTCCCCGCCATCTTCCGGGTACCTCGTCTCATATGCATACTCCCGCTTCAGGTCCGCATCATCCCACATCTCGTTAAACTTCGTCCGGTAATTGAAATGAAACACCATATCCGGCGCATTGTGTTTCAGCAGTTTCGCGATCACCGGCTCCTCCGGGTGTTTATACCGCACGCCATTCGACGATACGAGAATATGTTTACTCACCACCTTCTCCATAATGCTGTCCTTCGTGCTCTTTTTACTGCCGTGATGCGCCAGTTTCCGGCGTTCACTTCCAGCTTTTTGTCGCCCCGTTTATCAAGCAAAGGTTCAATGGTGTTCAGTAATATATGAGACGGGGCATCGCCGGCGAACAGGCAGGTGGTGTAATCGTACGTAGCCAGGAAGGCAATGCTGCTGGCGTTGGCGGCACTTTTATCCGGTTTAAACGCCAGCTCCTGCAATTCCTCTACATGACCGGATAACGTGGTTTCATACCTGTAATCATCCCCGAGCATTTGCGCGGGATCTTTATCGGCCAGCTCCTCGTCCCACACCGGGATCAGATCGGCCAGCTGTGTCAGGTGGGGTGACAACAAAGTGATTTTCATACCACCATTGAGCGTTACTTCCGGTGGTGCGTGATGATCGCGCACACAAACAGGGCCACCGTAAAACCGTTCGTTCTGGCGGTAGCCATTTTGACGCATCAATATGGTCAGGTATTCACCCTGTAAAGACCCAAGGTGCGTGGGATCAAGTTCCTGCGCGGACAGTCCCAGCTGCTCGCGGCCGTTGAACCATATTTCTTTGATAGCGACCGGCTGCGGGTCCACGTTCAGTAAACGCACAATGCCATCGATATGGTCGATATCGATATGCGTGACGACCAACAACTCCAGTTCCCGAAGATCAGGAGCCACTTTTTTAAGGGCGCTCCATAGATCGTAAAAGGCATAGTAAGGACCGCCGTCGATCAAAATATAGCTGGGATTTGCTGCAACGCCGTATTCTATTAAAATGGCATCACCAAAAGCCGCGGGGAGTAAATGGACTTTGTACATGAGGCAACACAATGATTATCTAAATATAATCATTATCAGCGTGTTAATACTATAAGCCGCTATATTTATTTTGGGTGGGTAGGACCTCCTTTTCTTTTCCGGCAATTGTAGCTGAAATAATCAAATTTGATTGTAAATTACCCCCATCATCCATGCTAAAACATTCAATATGGGAATTTTTGATTTTATCAAGAACGAGTTTATCGAGGTCATTGAGTGGGTAGACGATACCAACGATACCGTTATTTATAAATACCCCGACAAAGGGAACAAGATCATGAACGGCGCGCAGCTCACCGTGCGCGAAAGCCAGGTGGCCGTGCTCATGAACGAAGGCGAGTTTGGGGATGTATACATTCCCGGCCGGCATGAACTGAACACCCAGAACATGCCTATCACCACCACGCTGAAAAGCTGGAAATACCTCTTTAATTCGCCTTTTAAGGTAGATGTGTTTTTCGTGAGCACGAAGTTCTTCACCAACCTGAAATGGGGCACCTCCAACCCGATCATCGTACGCGACCCGGTGTTTAAACAGGTACGTCTTCGCTCCTTTGGATCTTATACCATGCGGGTAACCGATCCCAAGAAGTTCATCGCGGGCTTTGCCGGCACACATCCCTGGGTGCGCATCGATGCGGTGAGCGAACAATTGCGCAACACGATCACCAGCAGGCTGGCGGAAGGGCTGGCCGAAACAGGCATCTCCGTACTCGACCTTGCCGCTAACTTCACCGAGATCGGTGAAAAGCTGAAACCCGTGTTCCAGAAGGAGTTTGATGTTTGGGGGATTGAGCTGGGCCAGTTCTACATCGAGAATGTGACGCTGCCGGAAGAAGTAGAGAAAATGCTGGATAAAACCACGCAGATCAACATGCTTGGCAACGATCTCAATAAGTTTAACCAGATGCAGGGCGGTATCGCTATCGAGAAACTGGCGGATAATCCGGGCGCCGCGGGTACAGCGGGCATAGGCGCGGGCATGATCCTCACCAACATGCTGCAGCAGCAACAGGCCCCGGCGAATGCAGGCGCGGCGCCGGCGGCCGACGATAAGCAGCAGCTGGTCGAACTGCTCAAACAGCTGGGCGAACTGAAATCGGCCGGATTGCTTACCGAAGAAGAATTCAATCAGAAAAAAGCAGAAATATTAAGCAAGCTGTAAGGCTGATCCCGAATGGAACAATTACCTGTAGAAAAAGACCCATTGCTGTTGTTCCCATGCCCGGGCTGTAATGCGCAGCTGCATTACAACCCGAAACACCAGCAACTGGAGTGCGAACATTGTGGCACCCGCGTGGCCATCGAAAGTGGCATTGATAACATCCGGGAAAATGACCTGCACCGGCAAATGACCGCCGCCGCAGATCCATCCGTGGAGGTGGAGCAACTGGTGTACAAGTGTAACCGTTGCGGCTCTCAAACCGCCTTTAGTTCCGAAACGCCGACCTTCATCTGCGCCTTCTGCAATTTTGAGGTGGTGAACCCGGTGGCGTATAAAACGCGCATCATCCAGCCCTCCGGCATTATTCCCTTTAAGATTGAGCGGCAACAGTCGGTATCGATCTTTAAAACCTGGCTGGGTAAGGGATTTTGGGCCCCGAATGATTTAACGGAGTTTGCGCGGCAGGACAGCCTGCACGGCATGTACCTCCCCTTCTGGACGTACGACGCGCAAACCAACAGCAGCTGGGAAGGTTATGGCGGCGAACATTACTGGGATACAGAATACTACACGGATTCAGAAGGTAAACGACAAAGCCGCAGCGTACAGAAAACGCGCTGGCATTACCGTAGCGGCCATTACAATTACTTCTTTGATGATATCCTGATTGGCGGCGCGGCAGAATTGTCGCAGCGCGAGTATGAAAGTATTTTTCCCTATCAGCTCGAAGCCCTGGTAAACTTCGACGCCCGCTATCTTTCCGGCTGGGCGGCCGATGTATACGATATTCCCGTGGCGGATGGCTACGAACGTGCCGAAGAGATCATGAAAAACGCGATCTACAACGCGTGTGCAGACCTGTGCCGCATCGACACCTACCGCGACCTGTCCGTAAGCACCAGGTATTCGCAGCAAACGTACAAACACGTGCTGCTACCGCTCTGGATCTGCTCTTATTTTTATAAAAAGAAGCAATATCACTTCCTGATTAACGGGCAGACCGGTCGTATTTATGGGAAAAAGCCGGTATCCGCCACGAAGGTGACGCTGGCAATATTACTGGCCCTGGTGGTGATTATCGGCCTGGTATTCCTGTTTAACGCACAATAAGCGCAGGCTTGGCAGCTGCCGACGCTTCCAGCGACTGGAAAACACCGTTGTCCGGCGCCGCCAGCCGCAGCGGTGTTAAACTGCTGAATTTCTTACAATCACGCACCATATGCGCCTGGTCGGAATAACCGAGTGGATAGCTTAATCCCGCCCACTTGATCGGTTTGCCGCCGGCGCTCCTGATGTATTGATATAATCGCCTGAAACGAATGATCTGCTGGTAGTTTTTCGGGCTGATGCCAATAGACTGCTTAAAGTTTCTTTCCAACTGCCTGCGGCTGATGTACAGCTGTGCGCTCAAATCCTCAATAGAAACCCCTTCCTGCTTCCGGATCAACCGGCAGCCTTCCACCACATAATTGCGTTCATTTCCCGCATCCGCTACTTTACCCAGGAAAAAAGGCTCCATATCGCGGATCAGCGCCGCAGCGTCCCGGTGCTCGTAAAACCGTCGCAGCCATTGCTTTTGCGTTACCGGCAGTATAGCATCCGCATCGGTCACCTGGTTAAACAGTTTAGCTGCAGGCAACCCGAAGAACAGTTCCACCGCTTCCGGCTTCATCCGCACCCCAAATAACGTGGAACCCGGACTGGCCTTCCAGAGGTCCGTATAGTCGAACAACCCCGTAAAAAAGGCATTATATGACTTCCCCCAGCCTTCTCCATGAAGATTCAGGATGTGGCTGGGCTTTTCTTCCAGGTGGATGATGAGCTCCGTGGTACCCAGGGGCACACAATAGTTCACCGGCTGACTCTCCAGGTCGGACGTTGCAGGCGCACCATATGTCCAGAAACACTCGATATAGGGCAACAATGCAGCTGTTGGTCTGTACTCGCGATAATTCATGTAGTGTGAGCTTTACGACTATACAAAATTAACCGGGGCTCCCGCACGTGGTAGTCAGGGACGTATGAAATGTCAAATTTAGTGATTGAAATGCACAGATGCAATCAAAAAACCGGCCCTGTTGCCGCGCGCCGGTCTTCCTTCTCAAACGGAAAGCATACCCCTATGCTGTCGCCAGTTCCCGGGTAAGGGCCTGGCTACGCGCAGGAGCAATTTCTTCGTCGAGCATGCGGAGGTACAGTTCGTACACCTGCGCCGGGGCGTTTGCTTTCATGCCGCCCAGCCAGCCCAACAACTCCGGATCGTTCGCTCCACGCATCATAAACCGGCTTTCCTCGAACAGCAGTTCCGGCGGCAATGACGCCACGATCTCCTGTTCTACCGCCATCAGTTCATGATCGCTGTAATATGACCATAATACCTCGTTCAGCACCCGTTCTTCCTTGTTCATATGCGTGAGATTAAAAGCAATAAACTCATTAAAAGAAGCCAGTATCGTGCGCCCGATTTCCCAGCTGAGCGGGCCATCCTCCACGTTATACCAGGAACTTACCAGCTCGCGCATCTGCCGCGCAAGCATTTCGTCTGTTTCATGTTCGCTGTCGAATTCAGCTACAAGCGTAGGGTTCACTTTGTTAATCAGCGGGAAAATATAACCGTGTTCATGCTCGGCATGTCCGTCGAAATAACCCAATGTTTGCTGGAGTTTTACAATGGCAGCCGCTGATGCAGCTTTGCTGCGGAAATCTGATTGCTGAATGAGGGTGGCGGTTTCAAACAATACAACGCGCAGTCCTTTGTGGATCTGATTAAAAATATTATACCTGTTCATCATGGCGATAATGTTTTGATGTCGCAAAATTATTACGCGTCAACATGGGCATATAGAAAAAAGCGACATTATGATTATCTTCCATTTCAACTGATATCTGCCATGACCCACACCGAACAAATTGCCCAACACTTCCGCCAGGTACATACCGGTGGTAACTGGACCAGCGTTAACCTTCAAGCTGTCTTGTCGGACGTTACCCTCGAACAAGCCACCCGTAAAATAGGCGACCTGAACACGATCGCGGTGCTCACCTACCACGTGAATTATTATGTTGATACCGTACTGAAAGTATTGCAGGGCGGGCCGTTGATGGGCAACGATAAACAGAGCTTCCTGCTGCCCCCGTTGGAAACCGAAGCCGAATGGCGCGCCCTGGCGGATAAAGCCATCCGCGATGCGGAGTTGTTTGCTTCGGCTATTGAGCGGTTGCCCGCGGAGAAGTTATTTGAAGATTTTACGGATGCGAAGTATGGGAATTATTATCGTAACCTGCATGGGATTATTGAGCATACGCATTATCATTTGGGGCAGATGGTGATTTTGAAGAAAGTGATTGGATTGATGGATAATTTCAAAGCCCGGTTCGATTAATCTGAGCTTCCGCAGTGTGCTTTCGGAATATCCTTCGCTCACTTACGGCTTATCAATCCTAGAATGAACAAACCCACCAGCGCCACTCCAATTACTTTGAGTCCAATAACTATCCAGTCATTCACAGTAGGTCTGGCGCATGCGTCGCAAACCCATCTTTGGCTGTAATAACTTCGTCTTCCGGACCAAAATCGCTTTCCGAAAATACTCGGCCTGGAGCGACCAACGTACACTTCCTTTCTAGCGCCTTTACCTGCTGGGATTTTTGTTGCACAATGATAACAATTCGGCATTGGGATAATATTTACATAGCAACAAATATAATAAAATAAATTTATATAAAGATGCTTAACAAAAAGAGAAGCCACCGTCCTCCCTCGATAGCCCGGGCCACGGAGAACAGGACTAGTGGCTTCCTGCTTTATAAAGAAATGCAGATACCGCGTTTTATCCAATATGTCAAAGAACTAACTACAGGATGCATTACCTTTTGTGATGCTCCTGTTCCGGTGCCGACCTTAAAGCGTCTTCCGACGGTAATACAGGCAGCAACCGGATGCGCTACCCATTGAGGAGCAATGGATATTCTCCCTCCATCGCATCACCCGCCAGGACGGTGTTAACAGCAGGCGGATATATCACTCTTTCCCCCTTGATTATAACTTCCTTCACCGCTTCATTGCCCGGCAGGTCTTTCACACACACTACTATCCGGCAGCCGTCCAGCTGTTGCTTCCCAGGTGCATATAACCACGTTTCACCGTCGTGTTGCACCGCCTTTCCACTTTCTACCAGCACGCCGTTACGACCGTATAATTTCACCACTACACCCGCCACTTTGAAATTGTCCGTTGCAGTAACGGTAATCCCCTTGTCGCCCACCGCTACATCGTGGATCACGGGCGCCTGCAGGTAGTCGGCTATCGCCAGGTTGTGCACGTTTAAGGCATCGTGTAGTCCGGCTTTATAAATAGCATGCAACACCGGCGATTTCCGCGCCTTCGCTGACCATAGAGCCCCTTCCCTGAATTGTGCTTTTGTGCGCTCCTGTGCCGCAGTTCCCCTGCCGGGACGGCGGCGCGGCGCCTTCGCGATAATCTGCCGGCCATAGCGGAAGTACACGACCACCTGCTTGCCGAACTGGCCGCGGGCGCCGGAGGATATGGCATTAAATTGTTCACGGATCATTTGCCTGTTTTTATGCAAAAATGGGGGTGTTTTGTGCGATCTGACATATCACTTTCTCGCAAAAAGAGTCAATTTGTCGCAAAGTGTAATTTGGATGGTTTCGTGATGGTTAAGTGAAGGTTCAGTGATGGGCGCGCAACTTCCTGACATATGTCAGACCACCCGATTCCGATCGCGGATATTTTTGCAATATGAACACGATACTCGCCACCCAGCAACGACCACCACTCGAAATTATCAAACCGGTAAGGCTAACACCTCCACCGGTATACCTGCAACGCGTACTGATCGATAATGGAAAGAAATTCGTGAACATCTGCGTTAACACGATCATCTACCTGAAAGCAGATCGTGATTATACCGGATACATACCACGGACAATCGCTCTTTCCTGAGCAACAATGGCATCAGCCAGATAGAAAAGAAATTAGATCCCTCGCTGTTTATCCGTATTCACCGGTCGTACATCGTGAACATCGCGCATGTGAAGGAGTTGTACAGGGATTATACACGCGTGGTGGTACCGCTTCCAAATAATGTGGAAGTGGCGGTGGGTAGGCATTATCTGCCGGTAGTAAAGCAGTTGATTTTATAATCGCTGACTCGCCAGCTTACGGATACGGCTCAAGCTGTCCTGTGAATATTTAAAAACGCCGCAATGTACTTCAGCGGCACCTCCCGCAACACCTCCGGATGCTCGTCGAGCAATTTCTGGTAACGCTCTTCGGCCGTGAGGCACAATTGATCTATCTGGTTATCCTGCACCCACATCATTACCCGCTCCATCAGCGACCAGAACAGTTCGTTTGCCTGGGGCAACTCCTTCATCAGCTGGTTAAATTCCGGCATCCCCCATTCCAGCACTTCTATTTCGGTCAGACTTTCAATCTCGCAGGACGAAGGCACGCCATTAGACATATACAGCGGTGTAGACATGAAATCGCCGGAGGGGATCAGTCCCACGATATATTTCTGCTCTTTATGAATGCGATACAGGTGACACACGCCTTTGTTGAGAAAGTACATTTTCTCCACGGGCTTTCCCTGCTCCATTAAGATCGTGTTGCGGGGATAGGTAACGACCCTCGTGAGGGAGCGGATGGTGGCAAATTCACCTTCGGTGAAGTACACTCTGCGGGCACTCAGAAATTGGCAGGCCCCGGCATATTCCGGGTATTGTAGTTCCATGGCGCGGTGTTATGCCAGACAAGATACTAAAAATTACCGCGGTTCGTTCTGCTTCACTATCCACTGCGTGAATTTGTATCCGGGTGGTACTTCGTCGATCGAACGAAGGCGTGATTTGCCGCTAAACTAATCAATACTTTGCATTATCTTTCTCCATGTTCCGTTACCTTTTCCTGTTATTTTTCCCGTTCGCCGCAACCGCCCAGGCCCCGTCGGTGCACGATCCGGTGATGATCCGGCAAGACAGTACCTACTATCTTTTCTGCACCGGCCGTGGCATTTCCGTATGGTCATCGACCGATATGCAGCAATGGAAACGCGAAAAGCCGGTGTTCGACAAAGCGCCGGAGTGGGCCGTACAGGCGGTACCTGGCTACAATGGCCACACCTGGGCGCCGGATATTCACTATTACAAAGGCAGGTATTATCTCTTTTACTCCGTATCCACCTTCGGCAAAAACGGCTCCTGCATTGGCATGGCCACCAACACTTCATTGCATCCCGGCTCTCCCTGGACCGATCACGGTAAAGTGATACAATCGGAACCCGGCCGCGACGACTGGAATGCCATCGACCCTAATCTGGTGATTGATGATAAAGGTCAGCCCTGGCTAAGTTTCGGTTCGTTCTGGAGTGGACTAAAACTAACACGGCTGAACGATTCTTTAACCGCACCGGTGGGCGAGTTATACAGCATCGCCAGCAGGCAGCAGGGCAACAAAGCCATAGAAGCGCCTTTCATTTTTAAGAAGATGGGCTACTACTACCTATTCGCCTCCACCGATTTTTGTTGCCGCGGCGAGAACAGTACCTATAAGATGATCTTTGGCCGCTCGAAAACACTCACAGGGCCATATCTTGATAAAGATGGAAAAGACTTAATGCAGGGCGGCGGCACGCTGCTGTTGCAGGGCGATGAGCACTGGCATGGGGTAGGACATAATGCCGTGGCTACTTTCGATGGGAAGGATTATTTGATTTACCATGGGTACGATGCGGGGGATAGTGGGCGGTCGAAGTTGCAGATGAAGGTGTTACTGTGGAGGACGGGGTGGCCGGAGGTGGGGCATTAGTCTTCCACCACCATCGCCGAATCCATCACCACCGGTGCATCCGGCAACTCAGTTACCACTGCCACCGCCGAATCAGTAACCGTCTCCTCACCACCATGGTGAATAACAGTGCCACATCCAAAAAACAACATCAGAAATACGATAATAACTGCGGGAATACTCATAGCACCTAAAGTACATTTTTTATTTTACATCCTCCCCTTCTCCTCGGTATTATTCGCATCGATCTTCTTCTTCGCAAATGTTTTACCCGCGCTGAAATTCCACACCAGTGTGGCTGTACCCGTACGCGTAGGCCGCTTCTGGTAAAACAGGATGCGCGTACCCGCATACTCCGTCAGCGTTTTTTCTCGGAAGGTGTTAAAAATATCTGTGGCGGCTACACGTAAACGGAGCTTTCCTTTCCAAAACATCCGGGTGGCGCCGATGTCCGTAAAGAATACGGCGTATTGCAGCGAGTTTTCGGAACGATAGCGCGAGCTGAACTCGGTATACATATCAAAATCAGCCACTTTAGGCCACTTTACAGACTGCATCAGTTTGAGGCTGATGGCCGTCCGGCTGATCTTATAGGTGTCAAAATCGGCGGTGTTATGGTACAGTATCAGCCCATTGCTTAAACGCACGTTGGGGCTGATCGTTATGGGCGCATCTACCGAAAGGCCCCACTCCTTTGCGCCGGGATAGTTTTTGGATTTGTATTCGATGATGTTATCGGGCAATGTTGTTGCTGTTTGAGCGATGTAATCGCGGGTGTACTTGAAGTAAACATCCGCGGTGAAGCTGTTCTTCCAGGCGTAACCGGCCTGCACGTTGTGCGTGTACTGTGGTTGCAGGTCGGGGTTGCCCGTAAGTATTTCGAAGTCGTTTATCTGCAGGCGGTAGGGATTTAAATCATTAAACGCCGGGCGGCCTACGCGGCGGGAATAGTTCAGGTGCAGGGAGTTATCGTCCATGGTATGATTAATAAACACCGAAGGAAACAAACCGAAGTATTGCCGGCGGATCGTTTGGCCGGTGGTGATAGAATGTCCGCTGGCATAGGTTTGCTCGCCGCGTAATCCACCTTTTATACTGGTGTTGCGTACGGCCATTTCATAGGTGCCATAAAACATGAGCAGGTCTTCGCGGTACGCAAATTCATTGCTCCTGCCATCGTCCTTTATCCAGCCGTCGCCTATGGCATCTTCGGCCAGGATGCTGTTTTCCCGGTTGGTACGCACGTACTTGGCCCCGGTGCGGACGAGCGATTTGGTATTGAGCGCCTTTGTGTAATCCGCCTGTGTACTGATGATCTCCGTATTGCCGGGTGTGGTGGTACGCAACCCGCCGCTCTTCGCGGCATCGCTGTACTCGGAGTGTAAGGTATTCGTTTCCGCCTTCTCCTGCCGGGCGTAATCGGCTATTACTTTAAAGGAAGAACCCAGCGAATCAATGTTCCACACATAGGTGGCTGTGGTACTGTTCATCGTGGGCCTTCTGCGCCAGGCGGTATGCGAAGCGCCTGTTATATCATCATAAAGGATATTCGCGTAAAAGTCCTGCACAAAGCGGTTGGCATTGCCGTTATGCTGTACGGTAACGGATTGGTTATCGGAAAAATCAAATACCAGTCCGCCGCGGTATTGCTGGCGGGTGTTGTTGTTCACGCGGCTGTTGCTGCTGGCAAAGTGCGTACCATCGGGATAATCAGTGTCCACACTGCCTTTATAACGGCTCCTGTCGCGCACCACATTGTAACTGCCGAAGGCATACCAATGCTTCATTTTATAGTCGATGCTGCCGCCCACGGAATACAACGGCTGATCGTCCTGCTGGCGGTATTGCACGCCGAGGTTGCCGCTAATACCCTGCTGCCGGCCACGTTTTAATACAATATGTACAATGCCCCCGGCCGATGCCGCTTCGTACTCTGCGGGCGGATTGGGCAACACTTCTATTTTAAGGATATCTTCTGACCGCAATGAACGGAGAAAGTCGGCCAGCTCGGCGCCGGACATGCGCTGCACCACATCGTTCACCATCACCATTACGCCCTGCCCGCCGGTGATTTGTATCTTGCCTTCGGGACTTACCCACAGTCCGGGAGACTTCTGTAACACTTCCAGCCCATTGAGCCCCGTACTCAGTTCGCTGTTCTCGATGTTGACGATATAGCGGTCCGCTTTACGCGTCACCAGGGGCTTGCGCGACTGCACCTCGAAGGTTTTTAATTGTTTCACGGTGTCGCGCTGCGCCGTAGCAGGCAACAAGTAAATGAGTGCGGCGATGCTGAGCAGTAATCCTTTCATGGTGTTACGTTTAGCGTTAAATGGAGGGGAATGCATAGACATACACTCCCGTACACAAACTATTTATAAAAAAGTACTGTAAAGGTAACAAGCACGCACCCTGGCCAGGGGCGTAATGAGCAGTTGACGGGGATGAATGAGCCGTTGCGGGAATTATTTGCCGGGCATTAACCGGCGCAGGAGCGCTTCTTTTCTTGATCGGGATACATCTACCTCCGCGCCATCACTCATGTGCAGGGTACCGCCTTCGCCGCGGCTGTATTTTTTCACCTCATCGAGGTTCACAAGACAAGAATGATGCACGCGTAAAAAGCGGTATTCCTCCAGCATTTCGTCGATCTCTTTTAAGGTGCGGGAGATCACCAGCTTCTGTTGGTCTTTGAGGGTAAACACGGTATAATTGCTGCTGGCATTGCAATAAAGAATCGTATCAACGGGAATGATCTGCAGTCCGTCAAGCGTGGGCAGGGCAATACGGTTAACATTGGGTTGGGTAGGCTGATGGTAACGTTGCAGCAACAGTTCCATCTGCTCGGGGAGCGAAGGTGTTGCTTTGCTGCTCACGCGGTTCACAGCCGCTTTTAATTCTTCTACATCGACGGGTTTTAATAAGTAATCGAGGGCGCTAAAGCGGATGGCCTTTATTGCATACTGGTCGTAGCTGGTGGTAAAGATGCACTCGAACCCGATAGGCGCCAGCATTTCCAGCACTTCAAAACCATTGAGGTAAGGCATTTCTATATCGAGAAACACGAGTTGAGGTTGCAGTTCGCGCACGAGCTTCACTGCTTCCTTGGCGTTATTCACCAGGGCCAGCACTTCCACGTCCGGGCAATGTTTCTTCAGCAAAGTAGCCAATGCCTGGCAGGCATAAGGCTCATCGTCTATGATCACCGCTTTAATCATGCGCCTGTTTGTTATAGATCTTTAAAGTTACGACCGTTCCCGCTACCTGTCCTTCCGCATCCTTCACATCTTCCATTACAAAAGAGGTCCCGGTGTGCTCCCCGTTAAAGATGGAAAGCCTTTCGGCGCTCAGCCGGTTGCCAAAAGAAGCACCCTTTTCCACCGGGCTGGTTTTAAGCGCTTCCGCACGCTGGCGGCCAATCCCGTTATCGCGTATGGTGCATACCAGGATGTCGTTCCGCATGGCGAAATGAATGTTCAGGATGCCCTTGCCATCCTTATGCAACAACCCGTGCCAGATCGCGTTTTCGCAAAATGGCTGCAAGATGAACGAGGGCACGTACACCATCGAGGGGTGCAGATCGCCATCGAAGCCAATGGTATAATCAAACACCTCTTTAAAGCGTAGTTGCTCCATATTTAGGTACAACCGCAGCATGCTGAGCTCTTCTTCCAGGGTAACGGTCATTTTACCGGCATTCTGCAACACCGTGCGAATAAGGCGCGAGAAGCGGGTGAGGTATTCGGAGGCTTTATCGCCTTCTTCATTCAAAATAAAATGATTGATGGAACTCAGGCAGTTAAAGATGAAGTGAGGATTCATCTGCGCACGTAATGCCTGCATCTTTAACTCGTCGGCGCGCTGCCGCAGGTGCAGCTTCTCATTCTTATGCCGAAGGATCACCACGGCCAGCACAGCGCCCGATAGCAATACGATGCCGAGGATCACGAACACCAGCATGTTGCGCTGGTTGAGCAGCTTCTCCGCTTCGGATTCCTGCCGGAACGTAAACAGCTGCCGTTTGAAGTTCTCTGAAAAAACGGTCTTTCAGCGAATCGAAC
Source organism: Chitinophaga sedimenti (assembly GCF_023156195.1). Taxonomy (GTDB): domain Bacteria; phylum Bacteroidota; class Bacteroidia; order Chitinophagales; family Chitinophagaceae; genus Chitinophaga; species Chitinophaga sedimenti. The sequence goes on along the minus strand of NZ_JAKUKA010000001.1, from coordinate 1,357,469 downwards.
CGCTTCTGATATTCCAGTGCCCGCCGGTCGTCGCCCTGCGCTTCGGCGATCGCCGCCAGCAGCTTATAGGCATCACGGCGGTTCTGTCTTGCGCCGCGGACCGACGAATGCTCCAGCGAACGCATGATCACGTCGGCAGCATTGGCGTAGTCCTTCCGGTGCATATACACCCGGCCCATGCCCAGCATGGAAGCGATCATGATATTGCCATCGGTGATCGGCCGCGCTTCCTTGTAAAGGGAGTCGTAGTATTTAAAAGCGGTTTCGTAATCGTTTTCAGCGAGGAACAGATCACCGATGCGAAGCCGTATGATCTTGCTTTTCGGGTTACCGGTCAGCGCCCGCCGGTAGTACAGGCGGGCTTTGTCTATATCGCCGCTCGCAGCGTACAGGTCACCGATGCGGTGGTTCATTTCGCGGTAAGGATAACCGCCCGTCCAGGGGTCCAGCGCTTCGGCACGGGCATAGTACTCCAGCGCCGTATGAAAATCGCCCAGGGTTGAATAAAGAGATCCCAGCTGCACGAGCAGCAGCACATGATTATCGCGCCGGTCGTTTTTATTAAAATAGGTTAATCCTTCTATGGCTGTGACAAAAGCATTTTCATAATTGCCCATGTCGTCGTAAATATTGCTCAGTATCCGGAACGCGCCGCCAATATCGATGCTGGCGCTTACCTTCCGGTAGTAATCAATGGCCAGCTTTACGGTGTCAACGGCATGCTGCGAATAGCCCATATACCACTGGGCCTGCCCCATGCCGAACAGCGCTTCCGCCTTCAGGTAGCGGTTGTTGATACTGTCGGCCAGGTCAAAGGCCCCGCGGTAAAAACGTAGGCCTCCATCGGCTTAAACTGCCACAGCTTATTGTTACCCATGTGCACACCTCTCCTCGCCCTGTCCTGTGGCGATTGCGCCAGCAGCAAGGGTAGGTTCAGACAACAAAACAGTATCAGGAAAGCCGCTTTCCGCATCAGGATAAAAACTGGTGAAGCCCTAAAACTAATAAAAAGCGGCCAGTTTACGGACGGTAATGATTGGTTGACGGGATTGGCTGAGCCGGTGGTTTACACGGTTAACACACCCCTGAAACCGCGAACAGCGTAATACGAAGAAGCCCCATTATGGTAAATAAACGTTTGCCCGTACCGGTAGTCGCCGAACAAAGCGCCGCCGAGCTTCCGTACACCGGCCGGTGTTTGTATCCAGCTGGACGTTTTCTGATCGAACGGACCAACGGCCTGCAACGCACGGTACTGCTCCTCATCCAGCATATCTATGCCCATAGCGGCCGCCATTTCCATGGCCGAATCGTGTGGCTTGGCGGTTTTACGATCGTCGAGCGCCTTCCTGTCGAAGCATACATTACGGCGCCCCTTGGGCGTTTCGGGGAGCAATCCATGAAGATGTATGTGCCGGACGGCTTATCGAAGCCCACGACATCCGGTTCTCCTTCGGTTTCCTCCATTTGTTGCAGCGACCACAGTTTGGCGGGATGTGCTTCCAGCTTCTCCTGCACCTTTTCCCAGGCAATGCCTTTGTGGCGTTCAGGGTGTTTTTCGAAGCGCGCTTTAAGGGTCGCCAGCAGCGCTTTGCGGTCTGTGGCGGATAGTTCTTTTTCATGTATCAATCATTTAAACCTTTTCCTCCCAGGATGATGGGAATATATTTCTCTACGCGTGCGGCCCGCGTTTTAGATTGCTTGGGCGCGGCAAAAAACAACAGGTAACCGCGCTGGCGGCCGGGTGTTAACGCTTCGAAGGCTTTTTTGAGTTTGGGCTGCGAGTCCAGCTGTTGCTGAAACTCCTCCGCTACCGCAAACTCCTCTGCCTTTTTGTAAGGCACAGCAATGCCGGCTCTTTCTACTTCAATAGCTTCGTACACGTACTGTTTCAGTACGGGCGCCAATTCCCTGATCTCTTTCAGACTGGTGAAACGGATCTGCCGGGCCGCCTGTACGTTAGCGGTCTGCTGTATCAATATACCTTCGGGATCGCTGAGCAGCGCGCCTTTGTGGAATAACATAGCGCAGTACTCCTTAAACCCGTGTATCAGCACGATATTACGATCCTCAAACGTATAGCAGGGTACACCCCACTTCACTTCCTCGTTGAGCCCGCAGGAGTCAATGAGTTTTCTGAGCTGTTCAAACTCCTTCTGCCATTTATCGGCTTTCTCGAAGAAGAAGTCCGCTTTAGGATTGATCATACCGTATAGTTTAAAAGTTGCCGGGAAGCCGGGCGAAAATACCACGACAACCCCGTTAATACAAGCAGCAGCAAAGCCGGGAACATGCCGGCCGCATCCCCCATGGCCACGTGCGAGATGATCGCCCCTGCCATCATAAAAACGAAACCGGCATACGCCCATTCTTTTAGCAATGGCAATTTAGGCAGCAATACGGCAATAACCCCCAAAATTTTCGCCACACCCAATATCAGAAGAAAATAAGCGGGATAGCCCAGCGCAATCACCGGGTCGATTTGCTCCTTGATTTGCAATACCTGTACGGCGCCGGTAGATACCATGCCCAGGGCCAGCCATAGCGTGGCTACCCAGTAAATGATCGTTTTAATCTTTGGTGACATTACGTGTTATTTTTTAAGTGATGCAAGTATTTCTTCCAGTCGCGCATGTGCCATATTGATCCCATACTCGAAAGGCATTTTCAATTGCTGGTCGCGGTGCGTTACGGAACGGAACACCACCTGCATGGTAAGTTTGCTGCGGTCTTCTCCGATCTTTTCAAAGTCGAGGAACTCCAGCTGCACATCAAAGGGCGCATTCTCCATCTCGAACGTACGCGTGATCTGCTGATCGGGAATAATGCGGTGAATGGTACCGTTGGCGCGGAACATCACCTTGCCGGAAGGATCGCTGGTTTCAAAGGCATAGTGTCCGTGCGCTTTGTTTTCCAGCTTAAGCACTTTAGTTCCCATCCACTGCTGGATGATCTCCGCCTCTGTATAAGCCCGGAAGAGCAAGTCTACCGGCAAATCAAATTCACGGGTGATAAAGAGTTCCTGTTTGCCTTCCTCGGCATGCACTTTTGTTTTACGTTCCATAACCAGGTTATTTTTTGGGTTTATACTGTTTCATGATATCCTCCAGCTTATTAAAGCGCTCGTCCCACAGCTGCCGGAAGGGCTCTATAAAGTCCGCTATCTCTTTCATTTTGTGAGGATTGAGGTGGTAAAATATTTCCCGGCCACTCTGCTCCTGTTTCAACAACTCGCATTCGGTAAGGATCGCCGTGTTTGGATACGGTAGGCCGCGCCGTATCGAAATTGGCGGCAATAGCGCCGGCCGTCATACCCTGCGAAGCCACCAGCACCAATATGGCCCGCCTGGTGGGGTCTGCTATTGCCTGAATACGTCTCTCCGTAAGTTCATTATGTAGCTATTTGACTACAAATATATGTGTAGTCATTTAACTACGCAAATATATTTTCCCATCTTCCTGGAAAAACAAAAGTTGTAACCGGCCCGCCGCCTGGGAGCAGCAAAACCGGGTTACAACCAGTATCGTTTTTACAAAAAAAAGGGCTGTCCTTTAAGAAGGACAGCCTTTTCATATTCCTCTGTTACTCAATTCCATTCGTTCTGCACGCCGGCAAGAACGTTGGGATTGTAGTTCTTTCTGCGTTCGGGATCGGGAACAGCACGTGCTTGTCCTGAACGGTTCTTTACCGTCGCCGGGCTCCGATTTCCGGATGGCGTTAATCGTTTGTTTGGCAATACCCCAGCGGATCAGGTCGAAATAGCGTACCTGCTCGCCGCAAAGTTCCAGCTGGCGTTCGCGCATTAATAGGTTCATCGCATTTGTTTTATCGCCGAGCGTAGTGTATAATACTGCACCGGAACGGGCACGCACACTATCGATATACTGACGCGGCGCATCGCCCACCTCCCCCTGCTGGATGTGGGTTTCAGCCAGCATCAGCAACACATCGGCAAAACGAATGATTTGTCCGTTGATGGAACTGATCGGCGCACCGTATGATTTTGCGCGGTCATAATATTCATACTTCTTCCATTTGAAATATCCCTGCGGATCGGCAGCGTTAAAAGGAAAGTTGATCGCGCCGCCGGTGCACTGCTCGCAATACACGGTAGCACCACCGCTGGCCGCATTGCCATAAAACGTGAACTTCGCACGGGGATCTGTATAAGGAGCGCCACCCACCGGATTCGGATAGGTAAAGGCATTTACAGCCGCAGTAGAGATGTACATGTTATCCCAGTCGTTGAAGCCATATTCCTGTGCACGACCGGAGTGTGTCGCACGGCCACCGCCGTTGGCCGCGGAGTTTTCGATCGCACCAAACATATAGTACTGGCTGCCGATGCCCCAATCCGTCCAGGCAGCGTTCATCGCCTGGAAGATGTTCTCTTTGGTGCCCTGGTTAGTCGGGGTGAAGTTGGCGTTATAGTCTTTCTCCAGCGCATACGTGTAAGGCGCCTGTGTCAGTTTCACCAGCCGCCTGCGCAGGGCCCCATTTTTTCTGGAACATCAGCGCACGGCCTAACAGCGCGGTAGCAGCGCCTTTCGTGGCACGCCCAAGGTCAGCGTTACCATAAGCCACCGGCAGTACCGCCTGGGCGTCTCTCAGATCTTTTTCGATAAATGCCCACACTTCAGCTGCGGTAGCACGCGGAATGTAGTTATTGGTGATCGTTTCGTTGTAAGTTTCGTACAAAGGCACGCCACCCCAAAGGCTTACGAGATGAAAGTAAGCATAGGCGCGGAGAAACTTCGCCTCTGCCACATACTGCGCAACTTTTGTTTTATCGGCTTCCAGCGTTGGGTTCCGTGCAATAGCGCGGTCTTCTACCACGTTGGCGCGGAAGATGATGCGGTACAGCGACTGCCACAGCTGGGTCAGCTGCACTTGTTCCGGACCAAAGTTATAGTCGGCCAGCTGCGCCATATCGCCCTGCATGTTCGACGTTTTCTTTGCCTCGAAGCTGAGCAGGTCAAAAAATAAAGTAGTATTCACGCGCCCAAAGCCCCTGGTGCATCAGTGTGGCATAGGTAGCCACCGTGGCCTGGTTCAATGCTTCCGAACTGCGGAAGTAGGTTTCAAAGTCATACACCGATGGATTCTGTAGCTCCAGCTCCGATTTCCGGCAGCCCGCTAAACTGGCGAGTAATGCAGCGGCTATAAATATTTTTTTCATGTTGATGCTTTTTAAGATTGATTAAAACCCGATTTCGATACCTGCCAGGAATGTTCTTGGCTGTGGCAATGCCCCCAGGTCGATGCCCCTGCTGAACAGGAAGTCACCACCCGGCATCGCCCCGATCTCAGGATCAAAACCGCTGTAGTTGGTAATGGTGAAGAGGTTTTGCGCGGCCACGTAAACACGGGCATTGCGCAAAACGCCGTTACCAATGGTTTTAGGCAGTCTGTAACCAAGTGTCAGGTTGCGAAGACGCATGTAGCTGCCATCTTCCACCCACCAGTCGGACGGCCGCAGGTTGCCCGCGCCGGTAGCATTTTGTCCCGCGCGTGGTACACTGGCTACATCGCCCGGCTGGCGCCAGCGATCGAGGATCGCGGTAGAGGCATTGTGCCCGGTAGCAATGATGTGGGTATGGAATTTCATCCCGTTGATCAGCTCCACACCGGAAACACCGGAGATCACGAGGTTCAGGTCAAATCCTTTGTATTCCAGGTTGCCGTTGATGCCATACACATATTTAGGGATCGGGCTGCCCAACACCTGCTGGTCTTTATCGGTTACTACGCCATCGCCGTTCAGGTCTTTGAACATGAAGTCGCCGGGCTTCATGCCAGACTGGTAAACCGCCGTGGCATTGCCGGTCGCGTCTACTGCTTTTTTATTCAGCGCATCGATCTCGGCCTGGTCACGGATCACATGGTCCATACGGTAGCCATAGAACGCACCGATAGAGCCACCGGTCGCAGTACGCGTCATTTCCACGAGGTTGTTGAATTTGCCCGCAATGATGGGCGCCACGAACTGTCCGCCGAGCGACAATACTTCATTTTTATTGATCGAGCCATTTGCGCTCAGTCCCACTTTCAGGTCACCAAACTGCTGCTGGTAACCGACTGTCAGTTCCACCCCTTCGTTATAAGCATTGGCCGCGTTCATGGTTTTGAAATTACCTACACCACCGGTTAAGCCAATACCCACGCTCGCAGGCAGCGGCACGGACACCAGCAGGCCATTGCTCTTACGTTTGTAATAGTCGAGGCTTAACGTGAAACGGTTCTCTACAAAACCGAGGTCGAGTCCAATATCGGTCTGGTCGGTGGTTTCCCAACGCAGATCGGGACTGGCGAGGGTATTTACCGTAACGCCGGGAATGAATGTCTCGTTGGTACCCAGTGCGTACACCAGCATACCGGCCGGGTTACCCGCAAAGGTGGAAGGTTGTGTAAGGAAGTTACCGATATTGTTGTTACCGGTACGGCCCCAACCGCCACGCAGCTTACCGTCAGACAGGAACGTGGCGCCTTTCATGAACGCTTCGTCAGAGAAGCGCCAGGCAGCACCTGCGCCGTAGAAGTTACCATAACGGTAGGCCTCACCGAAGTTAGATGCACCATCGCGGCGGTAGCTTGCATTCACAATGTATTTTTCCTGGAACACATAGTTGGCGCGGCCATAATAAGAGATCACCGCCGTACGTGCATACCCTTGTCCGGCAGCAGACACCGAGCGTGAGGTAGCCACGCTGATGGTCTGGATGTTATCATTCGCAATGCCGGTACCGATGGCGCTCAGGCTCGCATTCTTACCAGGCCACAGGAAACTCATACCCGCCACACCGGAAATACCATGATCGCCGAAGGTGCGGTTGTAGTTAAGATAATTTTCAAAGGTATAATGATAATAATCACTGTACCCTAAAGTCGCCTGGCGCGCATAACTCAGGTTATTACCGGCTACGTGCGCGTACTGGTAGCTGCTGTTGCGGCTGGAAAAAATTTCAGCCGAGAGCTGCGTGCGGAATCGCAGGTCTTTGATCAGACCTACCTCACCAAACAACTGCGGAGACAGCAGCACGCCCTGGCTTTTGGAGCGCTTAACGCCCGGATTCAACAATGGATTATCAATATTGCTGGCGTCTGCCACGTTAGATACGTTGGAGTAACCGCCCAGGATGTTCGGATCGAGAATGGGTTTGTAAGGGGCGAATTGCAGGGCATTCGTAATAGAACCCATCACGCCGTCGCCATGGCTGTAACGCACGATTAAAGTCTGACCGAGCTTAAAGCGCCCGAAGGTTTCTTCTACACCTAAACGCAGGTTCAAACGACGGGAAGTAGCGTCGCGGACGATGGCTTTCTGTGATACGTAGTTAGCAGAGAAGTTGTACGTTACTTTTTCCGCACCGCCGGTGATACCGAGGTAGTTTTCGGTGGCCAGGCCGGAACGGAAGATCTCGTCCTGCCAGTAGGCACTGTCTTTCAACACCGCATCGGTCGCGAACTTAGCAGGCAGCGTCGTGTTGTTCGTAGCGGCGAAGTCCTTCATCAGGTCTACATAATCTCTCGCCTTTAACACATCGATGGTGCGCCATGGCTTAGCCACCCCCACTGGGAAGTGAAAGTGATACGCGGCGCCCCGGAGCGGCCTTTTCTCGTTGTAACGATTACCACCCCGTTGGCCGCGGCGGAACCATAGATCGCTGTAGACGATGCGTCTTTCAGTATAGTAATGTTTTCAATGTCCTGTGTGCTGAGGGTGTTAAACAACCCTTTGCCAGCCTGGATACCATCAATTACATATAAAGGCTCGATGCTTTTGAACGAACCGGTACCGCGGATGATGATCTGTGCATCGGCGCCAGGGTTACCATTCGATTGCACTACCTGTACACCGGCAGCTTTGCCGATAAGCAGCGCGGAGGGCATGGCGGCAGTGGTGGCGCCGGCTTCTCTTACCGACACTACACTCACAGCGCTGGCCACCTCTTTTTGCGGGTGGCGCCGTAACCCACTACCACAACATCCGTCAGTTGTTTAGTGGAAGATCCCAGCTTTACCTGTACGGGCTGGCTGAAATCAGTAATTGTAACTTCTTTCTCGTCGTAATTCACATAAGAAATAACCAGCGTGGCATTCAGTTTTACCCGCTCCAGCCGGAAGTTGCCGTTTGCGTCTGAAACAACGCCATTTGTAGTGCCTTTTAACTTAACAGAGGCCATCGGGAGCGCTTCCCCGGCTTCGCCCGTTACTTTGCCCTGGACGGTACCCGTAACTTCCTGCGCCTGTACACGCAAATTGGTACAAACTCCTAACAACAGGAGCCATACAAAACATGCGAACGTGGAATTTTTGAACATGGTGGTAAAGGATTTGAATTGATCAATAAGAACCGGCAGGAATGATCCTCTCCGGACTTTAAGTTTACATACAGCCGTATGCGTAATTTTCAGGTTGATAAATTTGAAATAAGTACGGAAGTTCAGGCAATAAGCTGCCTGGAAGAGCATTCTCCATTACGATGAAATTGAGCTTAACCAGTAATTACTTGGATTGACAATAACGGCCTGCCAGGGCAATGAACTTACCATGCAGCAACACAGACTAATTTTTTGGGCATACCATGCTACGGCACAAAGGGACACAATACAATACAAAGCGCACTACATTGCACACACGGGTTGCTACAAAATCGTTTGAAATTTGGCTTCTTTAACCGGACACGATTACCGGCTCTTACCTAAGACTCAGTTTTCATTTTATCGGGAATGCTATCCTGTCTTTTTCTATCGCTAACGTGGTCTAAAAACACTTATCAGGAATCTTTACCAAAACTACTACTATTTCTACCTGCTCTGTAATACTTTTTTAGCGTATTGTTGTAAAAATATGACGGCACGTTTAGCAACACGTGCCTTAAATCCGCTGTCAGCATACTAAATAAAGCTAAATTGACTACCTGGTGCTATTTATTTTCTTTCAGGCCTATAATACGAAATCAACTATGCCACCTGAACATATTATACGCCACTGCGGCTATAAGCCAGTATCATCAAAGAAAAATACAGCTCCGACACCTGCCCACAAAAAAGCAACCGGGAAAGGCTATACGCCTCTCCCGGTTGCATAACAGGAACGGTACTACGCCAGCTTTATAATACTACTACCCTCGCGGTCTGGCTGTAATTTTTGCCAGCCACCTGCAGAATGTAGATACCTTTCTTCAGCAGGCTGCCCGTCTGCAACTCATGCCGGGTATCAGTTCTGGAAGACGTGATCCTTGTACGGAACACTTCCCTGCCCTGCATGCTGGTCACTGTTACCTGTAGCTGCTCATTGTCAGATACCGCACCGCTTAAACGGAAACGGATGTTACCGGCCACGGGGTTCGGTGCAATGCTCAGCAATACCGGCATGCTCACTTTAGGCTGTAACGGTGCGTAACTTTGTGCATCACCGGCACGCAGGCTTCCGCCATTAGCACCGGAACCTGCAACAGCTCAACACCCGCTACCGCTGCATTGTCGGTCACGGAAATAAATTGAACGTTCAAATTGCCCGCAGTATCCGCCATTACAGCGATATCCCGCAAGATCGGACGAAGGCGTTTATTTTTACCGGCCGCGATCAGATCGAGGTTATCCAGCTTCAGTTCGTCATTCACTTTTACGTCCATTACACGTTGCCCCGTAGTCGTTGCCCATGGCTCGATGAAATGGAGGCGTAATACATAGGAACCGTTGCCGGCCAGGCCAGTAAAGTTGTAGGTAAAGTTGCCATAGCGGCGTTTACCGTACAATGCAAGCGGACCAGCATTCGCGGTACCGTTGTAGTTAATGGTGCTGATTGCCGTAGCTGCACTCGCAGACCCACCGGTGTAAGCACTGTCGGCAGAGAAGCCGTCAATCGCCACATCCGCACTGTTAACGGCGATTACTTGCTCGTAATCGGTAATGCTGCCCAGTACTTCAATACCTGCCACCGCGGCATTATCGATATCCTTTGTGAACAACAGCCGCAGGTTGCCGATGCTGTCCGCCACTGCAGATACATCTTTCACCAATGCCTTATTCTGGCCTGCTTCCGCGAATACATCCAGCGATGTGAGCACATCCGCGCCATTCGCTTTTACGCTGAATACCCGTTTGCCAGCCTGTGCATAGAACGGCTCCACGAAGTGCATGCGCACCACATAGCGCTGTCCCGGTGTAAAGCCGGTAAAATCATAGTAGAATGTATCGCCGTAACGACGCTGTACATATACGTATGTCGGCGCGGCGTTCGCCACACCTACGGTGCTAACACCAGTATAGGTCGTCGTCGCACTGCCGGAAGTATAAGAGTGATCTTTGTGGAAAGCACCTTCTGTAGTGTCGCCACTGTTCACATTCACCAGCTGGTGCAATACCTCTACCAGCACGGTGTCTTTTTTCAGGCCATCCGCAGACGCCGCGATAATGTTTGCAGTACCCTGTGCCACACCGGTCACCAAGCCTGTACTATCCACAACCGCAATGCCGCTGTTGGAGGAAGTCCAGGTGACAGCCGGATGAGTGGCACTGGCCGGAAGAACGGCGGCCGACAGTTGCCTGCTGGCGCCAATGGCTATTGTAGCACTCGCTGCATCAGTCGTTACGGAACTAACGTTCACGGTTACACAGAAGTCATCTAAGTAAATGCTGCTCGTGACCGGACCAGCTTTAGACACCCACAGACCCAGGCGGGCAGTACCTGCAGGGGCATTACCGTTAATGAAGAACTGTTTGTAGTTCGCCACATGCGGTGTGGTACCACCCGGGTGAATTACCACGGATGCGCTACCCAGTTTGTTACCGAGGGAGTCAATGTAATCGAAACCGGCACCTGCCCAATAGGGCACTGTTGAACCGCCTGTTTTAGCCCAGAAGCTCACGGTAATGGGCACGCCACCCGGTACATTCACCGGGCCAATATGGTTGTGCGCCGTACCATCCCCGCTGAGGATCAGCGCTCTCAGGCCGCCATGCACATCCGCAGGAACTTCTGAAATACGCGAGGTCGTATAACCCGCGCCCGTCCAGTTGTAATAACCGCTTTCAAAACCGCCGTTGCTGATCGCGCCGCAGTTTTGCACCGGGATCACCGTTACCGGCAACACCTTGTTCGCTCCCTGGCCATCCTGGGCAGTAGCGGTAATGTTTGCATTACCCGCAGCAATCGCCGTAATGCGGCCATTGGCACTCACCGTCGCCACAGTCGTATCGGACGATGTCCAGCTTACTGCCAGGTTGCTCGCATTGGAAGGCAGCGAAGTAGCACCGATCGTGGTGGTATCGAAAGCACCGATTGTTAACGTACTCCTGGTCAGGTTCACCTGCGTTACCGGCACCACGACCGACAACACCGACGTACTGGCCGTTTTGCCACCTTCGCGGGTAGTTACGGTAACGGTTACATTACCCGGAGCGATGCCACTCAACAAGCCGGCAGCGTTTACTTTTACAATGCCCGTATCAGAAGAACTCCAGCTGATAAACCTGTCGCTGGCATTGGCCGGGTACACGGTAGCTTTCAGCTGACGTGTATTGCGGACGCCTACTGTGTCTGCGCTTTGCTGCAAACGTACACTGTCTACCAGGATACTGTCGGCAGTAATAAGAACGGAATCACGCTTGCCGGTTTCGTCGGTAATTATCGATATCACCGCGGTACCCACACCGGTACCTGTAATCAGGCCGTTGGTCGATACCGTGGCCACTGATGTATTGGAAGAAACCCAGGTAACACCTTTGTTGCTCGCTTCCACCGGCCAAACGGTCGGAGTAATGCGCAGTGTATCGTTTATACCCACGAACGCATTGGTAACGGGCAGGCTTACACTGTCGACCGGACGTAATACCAGCTCGATACCATTAATCGCTGTGCTATTGGTATAAGCGCGAAGCTTGACCCCTACTCCGCCTGCACTGCTGGCGTTCACCACGTACTCGCGCACCACCGCTTTGTAACGGCCGCCCGCGGCGTTAAAGATGTCGTATAGTTTCGTAGTGTCCGTACCCACAATAATATCAAAACGTCTGCCACCGGAACCGACGGTCGCCCCCAATTCCGCAAAGTGCAGCCGCATGGTATACCGTCCGCCAGGCACCAGTCCACCGATATTAATGGCATCAAGACCAACCCGGGAAGTTTTGTATACGCCTTCGGGAGCGGGATTGGTTACCCCGGTCAGGTTAATAGCGTTCGTTGTCCGGATCGTACCCAGCCAGGACTGTGTATACGGATCGCGTTTAAAGTTGCCTATCTGCACGGTATCGCCCAGGTTGATCGCCGCGGCAATAGTATTCACTTTAACGGTGATAGTGGCGGTAGCGCCGCCATCTACTGCAGTTGCCGTAACGGTAGCCGTTCCAAAGCCAAGCGCCGTTACGCTACCGCCGCTGCTTACACGCACTTTCGTACTGTCGGAAGTCGTCCATACCAGTTTTTTATTGGTCGCATCCAACGGCAATATTTTAGGCACAAGCGACACCGTATTGCCAATCCCCATCCAGATGGCAGTATCCAGCGCAACACTGGACAAGTGGATGAACGGCGTTACCGTAATAGCGGTCGTATCTGTAAAGCCGCCATCCTGCGTGGTGACCACTATGCTGGCAGTACCGGCAGTTAACGCCCTCACCCAGCCATTTGCATCTACCGTAGCTACGGAAGGATTGGTGGAACTGAGCGTGTAAGCGCGGTTAGCAGGATATAAAGGCACCAGCGTTACATTCAGTTTAACAGAATCTGTTTCTACCAATGTATCCGCCGGAGGCGTAATACCCACACCCGTTACCGGCCCGCTGACCGGTTCCCCCACAAAAATACCGTTACCATTCAGGCCAATGAATACCCGGCCAAACTGGTCAGCCGCCATGTTCGACACCACGGTCGGTACGCGGGAACTGATTTCGGTCCAGTTAGCACCGTTATCATCAGAACGGAAAACGCCATAGTAAGCGCCATTGATGGCAGTCCCCTGGTTGGTTACATACACCACACTGTGGCCGGCAGCCGAAGTATCGGTACGACCGACAGACATCCATTTGGGACTTACAATTACGGACGGATTTACGTGTACAAAAGACTTACCCGAATCCACGGAGTGATACAAACCGGCAGGATGTGAAAACCACACATCTCCGGATTTACCGGGCGTAGCCTCCAGGTGGGCATACGAGGCATAACCGCCATCATTAGGCAGGCCGGTAGCCCTCGCAGTGAAAGTGCGGCCGGTATCCTGGCTTACATATATCACGCCCTGTGCATATACATAAAAAAGATTGCCACTTACACGATCCGCTGCGATCGGGAGCTGGCCCGCATAAATTTCATAAATGCTGCCCGACCTCAATACATTGTTCGGCAGGCCTGAGCAAGCTGTCCAGGTGGCGCCGAGGTTATTAGACATGTAAGAAGGTCCGCCCATCGGCACCCATACAAAGTTGCGGCTGGTAGCAGAAACAGCTACACGGCCACGGGCGCCGCCGGATCCCGGGAACGTAGGAAAGTTATTATACGTGACACCGCCATTAGTGGAATAACCACCTTTAGCGGGACCATTCCAGCCATCACTGCCCACGCGTACGATGAAGTTGGGATCGCTGAATTGCACATCGACACCGGAAGTATTAATACCCGTAGCGGTAGAAAAGTAAGAAGCCATACCCTTTGCAGGCGGCTCCGTCAGCGACTGGTGATCAAAACCACCCACGTCGCCGGTGGTCGACAGCAACACGTTGCGGCCGGTTGGCGGGGCCGTGAGCTGGCCGGTAGGCACTACTTCCTCCAGGCCCGCCACGCGGAGCTTCCAGTGTACCGGCGTAGCCCACACGTCTGTAGTCTGGTTCACGTTGATCATATCGGAAAACCAAACATGCCCGGATTAAACGGATCAAAAGTGACCATATCGATACTGAAACCGATATTACCTGCCGCCGTGCTCATTTCAGAATGCGGCGCTTCTGTCTTATCGCGGGTATGCGACATTTCCGTCCAGGTACCGAGATTACCGCCGCTGGTGCTGCGCCACATTTTTTCGCTGGCCCAGCTGCTGGTAGAAGCAGCAATTACTTCATTCGAATTATCAGGATTCACCGATACATGTTTAAACTCGCGCGCATTATCAGGAGAAACGCCGGACCATCCGCTGCCATTCCATTTCCAAACGCCGTTGTTCGTAGAGGAGGGCGTAGCGGTTACGAACATCACGCCATTTTTAGCGATACTGGCCCTGCGTACCCCGCTTGGGCCGCCGATCATCGCCGCAAAAGTGGCGCCGCCATCGGTACTGCGGTAAATGCCGTAGTTGGTACCAATGAACATGTTTTTGGTCACGCCACCCTGCGTACCGCCGCTTACATCAAACTTGATGAAACGACCGAAAAGCGTATCGCTGATGCTGGTTTGCTTCACCCAGCTGCCGGTAACGCCTGCAGAAGTGCTGCGCCAAACACCATTGGAACGTGTGGCCAGCCAGATCACATTGCTATTGTTCGGGTCCACTACCAAACGATCTGTAAACGTCTGATCACTGTTAGGCTTGATGTCTACCGCCAGTCCGCAATCGGTCCAGGAATCTCCGCGGTCGGTGGATTTCATCACGGTACCTTTCGTGTCCAGCCCCTGTCCGGGTGCGGCGCCCTTACCGTTAGCCAGGGTCACGTATAGGGTGTTGCCCGTAACATCATTCGGATCAAAGGCCAGGTCGCCGGTTACCGCGCCATTGGCCCAGTTCCAGTACGTAGCAGGAATTTTGGCGCCCAGCACCAGTTCTTCCCAGCGCTGTAACGCATGGTTCCACCGGTAGGAAGTACCTACATCGGTGGTAATAAAAAGAGATTCTGGACTTTAGGGTGCGCCTTGATACTGGTCACCCGGCCGCCGCCCCCTATGCGGACGGCGCTCCAGTTGTACCCCTGTGCCACCGCTGCAACAGATGGCGCAAGCACCAACATTGCAGGCAACAGCCACGTTCGTAGAAAGTTTCTCATGAATGTGAAATTTAGAGATGAAGGATATTATTTCTTTTGTTGCCTGACCGCTACTCGAACAGCGGGTTTTTCATATTGCTTGGAATTAAAATACTCAGGTTACTGGGAGGGCATAACAAACCGCCCAACTTGTGGTGATACGAATAACGTGGGCATACGATGTTTCAGGACAAACGGGTCAAGCACTCGGCAAGGGCACAACATGTACACACGGGTGGAACAAAAGGAATATGAAGGGCATGATATTCACTCAGCGCTCATAAATAAAATCGGGATACCGGCATCTTAAGTGTCATTTCATCTAACGTGTCTTTATTTTGCTAACGTGGTAAAAACCGGTATTACCAAAACTATTACAATTTCAACGCAGGTACTAATATTTTTTTATCCTATTCTGATTAAAATCTAACGCGATCATTTACACCTTCTCCGAAAACAGGCCACCACGGCACGACACCAAAATCACCCCGCCACGGCGCATTGATTATTTCTATCAACCGGATAATACGAAATCTACTATCCTCAAGGAAAGCACTCCTGCCGCCAGCGGCTCAACGAAAAAGGTTACTTTTACCGCCGCTTATGGATCAACCACACCTCTCGCGCAGAATCAGCCTCCTTCAGGCCACCGCCATTAATATGACCGACATGGTGGGCATCGGGCCCTTCATCGTGCTGAGCCTGGTCGCTAAAATCATGAACGGGCCAGGTTTTTTATACGCGTGGATCGCCGGCGCAGTACTCTCGTTCATCGATGCGATGGTGTGGAGCGAATTAGGCGCCACCTTTCCAAAGGCCGGCGGTAGTTATAACTTCCTGAAGGAAGGATTTGGTCCGCGTACCGGCCGGTTAATGAGTTTCCTGTTCGTATGGCAAACCATGATACAAGCCCCGCTGGTGATCTCCTCAGCCGCGATCGGATTTTCAGGATACGCCTCTTACCTGCTTCCGCTCGGCTTCTACGGACAAAAACTCGTCAGCGGCGGTGTGGTCATTCTCATTATTCTCCTCCTCTATCGCAGAATAGAAACCATCGGTAAAATCAGCGTACTCCTGTGGATGGGCGTGCTCATCACCATGGCCTGGATTATCGGCAGCGGCTTTGCACACGGTAACTTCATGGCGCCGATCCACAACATCAACACGGGATTAGAACTGAATTATGCCTTTGGCGCCGCGCTGGGCGTAGCGAGCGTAAAAACCATGTACAGCTACCTCGGCTATTATAACGTGTGCCACCTGGGCGGCGAAATTACGAGCCCGGAGCGGAACATCCCGCGCAGCATGTTCATCTCCATTACCGGCATTACAATTTTGTATCTCTGCATGAACATCAGTGTAGCGTCTGTATTGCCGATGGACAAAATCACCGCCAGCAAATATGTGGTCAGCGATTTCATTGAAACATTAGCCGGACCGGTAGCCGCGGTCATTGTAACCATCATGATCCTGTGGGTGGCTTTTGCCTCCGTGTTCTCGGCCACCCTCGGTTACAGCCGCATCCCATATGCCGCTGCGCAAGATGGCGCGTTCTTCCGTGTATTCGGCAAACTGCACCCGACGAGAAATTTTCCGCATATTTCCCTGCTGTTCTTAGGCGGCGTAGCCTTCGTGTTCAGCCTGCTGGTAAAACTCGAGTACGTAATTTCCGCGATCCTCGCCATGCGCATCCTGGTGCAGTTTATGGCGCAGGCAGTAGGACTCATCCTCCTCAGCCGCCGCGCAGGCCGCTCCTCGCTCCAATGGCGCATGCCACTGTACCCTTTACCCGTGATCCTTGCCTTGCTGATATGGGGCGCCGTTTTCGTATCTACGGGCACGGTCATGATGCTCACCGGCATCAGCTTTGCGATGCTCGGCATAGTGGTGTATTTTATCAAAGAATCGGTGAAAAAAGGGCGCCCGCTTTAGCCCTTTTTCAGGCGCAGTTGGGTCACAAACTTCCGCTTTTTCCACGCCGCTCAACTTGTTTTATTGCCCTGTTTTTTGTACCTTCAAGTATCATTGTTAACCCACATTTTATGGTACAGAAAAAAGCACTTGTCGTTGACGAAACGATTATTTCCGTTGTTGACCTCCGCCAATCCGGCCACCTTTCACTTTCAGACATGGAAAAAGACGCGTTCACGGTAACGCGCTGGCTGGGACAAACTTCCACCCTCGTATTGCTCGGCATCTGGGAGCAGTTGTACAACCCATATTTCCCGGACGAAGCCTTCGAAGAACTGGTACAGGAAAGCGCGCGGCCGGACTTTACCATCACGGTTAAAACCTGGATCGAGAAAACCGCGGCCACGGGTTTGTGCATCAGGACAGGCCGTTACGCGGGCGCATACGCACACCGCGACATTGCCGTGGAGTTTGCCGGCTGGATCAGCCCGATGTTCAAACTGCGCCTCGTCAAAACGCTGCAGGACAGCGGCGGGCAACATTCCGAATGGAGCTTCCGCCGCGCGCTGGCAGCCACCAACTACAAGATCCACAGCGCCGCCGTTAAATCGCGCTTCTCCGGCGAAGAAGAAAAAGCCGCCTACTCCGAAGAAGCAGAACTGATCAACCTTGCCCTGTTTGGCCAGGGGCTCCCGCGAATGGAAAGAGAAACATCCCGCCCTTGCCTCAGGCAACAAAACGATCCGCGACTATGCGGATACCCACCAGTTAATCGTGCTCTCGAACCTTGAGAGCATTAATGCGGTGTTGCTGCAAAAAGGGTTGAGCAAAGAAGACCGGTACGAGATGATGCGGGATGCCGCGGTTGCGCAGATGAGCGCATTGCAGCGCGGTGCAGGGGCGATTGTAAGTCCGTTGCGGATCGTGTAGCGATGGGGCTCCAGCAAAACAAAAAGCCCCGCCACGCAACGCGACAGGGCCCGTTAAAATATGGGAACGCCTACTGTTTATTCAACGCAATCGTCATACTCAGTCCACTCGACTGTGGAGCGTAATAAGGTGACATGCTGATGCCTTTATGTTTGTCCCTGAACCGGTGTAATTCCGGCACCAGATCCCCGTAGCTGCGCCCATTACAATACCCGTCATTACATCCGTACGGAAGTGGCGGCCACCTTCCATGCGGAAGTAGCCTACTACAGACGGCGGAACGGCGGCGGCGCCATACAGCAAAATCCTGCGCCAACCGGTGATGTGATGGTAGTCGGTGTATACTTTCGCGAGAAAAAAAGTGGAGGCTGCAGCTACGGCGGCGTGGCCGCTGTAAAACGAATTCGCTTTAGCATCGCCTACCTTACTTTTCACAGGAACGTCTGCGTTATACGTGTAAGGGCGCTCGCGACGGAAAGCGAAGGCCAGGCCGGTATAGAGCGTCTGGTTAACGGTGTGCGTCATGAAATACATGCCCAGCAAATCGAACCAGTCTTTGCGGATGCGTTTATCCAGCCCTAAAATAGCAGGACTTAACACCGAGATGTTCAGGAACAGGTCGGAACGGCTCATAGCCTTGCCATACCCTGCGGGGTCGTTGAAAATAACGGGCCTGTCGAACCAGTTCACATCAGCAGGATTCAGGGCCAGGGCCTGTTGCTCGTTGAGAGCTGCATGCCGGGTAAGGGCAGGCAGCGCCACGGTCGAAAAGAGCAATACACCGCCAAAACCTGCCGGCAACTCCACCCAGGGATTCACCTTGTATACCTTTTCGCGTGTGGGAACGGTATCGGCGGAGGAAGTGACGGTATTGGTTACACTGTCTGCGGATATCGTCTGGGCCTGCATTTGCTGCACCCCCAGCGCGCAGCACATCAACATAGAAAAAGCCTGTGCATTGTAAAATTAAAACCTGTTTAACGGCCAAAACTAAGCAATTTACAGCTTCCTCCATTCAAATATAATTGTACATATTCCGGTAAGGTTCGGATATATCCGCTACTCCACGGTGATGGACAGACCAGGGTTCCAGTGGCGCGCACCCGACATGTAATACAAGTAGGCGTTGCTGGCTTTACCGGTATACACACCGGGTATCTCCGCTTTCAGATCGAGGTTAATATTTTTCACCGCCGATCCTTCCATGCCCGTCCAGTAAAATACAAGGTAATTATTGAACATCTCGTAGTAATCAAATGCATGCTGCTCCTGCAACTGTTTCAGCTGCCAGGGCTGCAGGCTTAATCCCGCGGGAATACCAATTTGCGCGGCAACCATGGGTTGCTTCCACTCGCTGGTGTTCTTCACTTCCACTTGTAAACGCACGGTTTCACCGGCTTTTGCGCGCCCGACCTGTAACTTCGTCTGTAAGTGAATTGCAGCGCCCTCGCTATCCGGTGGCAGCAAGGTGTAGTAACCCACGGCCAGTTTGTAAGGCGTACGTTCACCAGGACCAAAGTGTACGTCCACCGTATTTTCGCCCTCCCTTATAAAACCAGCTATGCTGTCTTTCGGCGTTACCGCACGGCCGTTCAGCGTTAAGCTGATTTGTCCGTCCATAGCATGCTTTAATAACTGGCGGCTGTATGTTGTTATTGCATTCAGCGAGAGGGAAATGCTTTGCGTGTTGCCATAACCGCTAACAAGCCGGCGCAACTTCGACAGTTGTTCTGTTACCAATGTTTGGTCCGGCTGCACCGCCCGCATCAGCGCCAACGCATACAACGCCCGGGCCTCCACCTCCGTGTCTTCCCCGCGACTGCCCGTAAAACCGCTCACGGCGCCCATGAGCGGCTTATCCTTACAGGCGGCCAGCAGTTGCAGGAACCGGTCGTAGTCGGCCAACTTACCCATATTATGCGCCGCCAGCGCCGCCAGTGCCAGGCGATAACCGTCGCCGCTGGTGGCGGTCTTTGCTGCACTAACTTCGTATTCTTTCTTTACCTGTTCGCCATACCCGGCCTGCGATAACGCGTACACGATGTACATGTCCTGTACCGCATCCGGCGCGGCATCGCTGTTCACCCTGAAGCCTCCCCTGCCATCGCGGCGCGCTAACAGGAAATCGCGGGTACGCACCAGCAGTTGCGAATCAACAGGGATAAATTCTTTCATCTCCTTAAACACCAGCAAGCCATAAGCTGTAAGGGCTACTTTGGCCGGCGCCTCCCCGAACCAGCTAAAACCGCCATGTTTCACCTCGTACCCGGCCATCTTGTTATACCCTTGCTGCAGGTATTTCAATGCCCGGTCTTCCTTGTTAAAATTGGCCTTCCCATTGCTTCGCAGGTAACGAAGGATATAGATGTTCGGATAGGCCGCCGAGGCCGTTTGCTCAAAGCAACCATGCGGCCCGCGTAACATATCATCTATACCGGACGAAAGCTGTTCCGCCAGGTCGTTAAACACCCCCAGGCTGGCAACCACACTGCCTGGCAGCGCTTTCCTGACCTCGAAGCTCTTTTTCACCTGGTCGGTCCCGCCCAGGGTGGTCACTACCGGAAAGCCTTTTGCACCCGCTGACACAGGCCACTCCAGCCGTTCCGTGCGTTTGCCCGTGGTAACACCTAACCGCAGCACGCCACCAACCGCCTTGCTGGCCGCAACCGGTAATAAAACGCGCCTGCTTTCTCCGGCACCCAATACTAAACTATCTTGATAGTTGCCGGCACTAAAGCCATCCGGCAGCCACAGCGCAAGTTTAACGGCCACACTCGTATCGCGGTTGTTTTTCAGTACCAGCGGCAACATTGCACTATCTCCAACCGTTAAGTAAGGCGGCACTTTAATATCCGCACTCAGCGGCGATTGTGCCGTATAAGTGACTTCTGCTCTTCCCGGCTTCCCGTCGTACGAAAGCCCCTCCGCAATTACCCTGAACGTCGTGTTGGCATCTGAGTTATAAAATTCCAGGTCAGCTTTTCCATCTTTGTTGGTTTGTACGGTGCCGGTCCAGTAAATCGTTTCGCGGAAATCATTCTTCACACGTTCGTCATCGTCGTATCCATAATTCGGCGCATAAAACAATCGCTCATAGTCATGTTCCTGCCAGTTATGAACGTTCTCCGGGGCGTAGTAATAGCGTTTATTCAGCGACACAGCAAAAGAACCGCCGCCATAGTTGGTGGTGATGAGTATTACACCATTGGCGCCACGGCTGCCATAAATCGCGGTGGCTGCTGCGTCCTTTAATACGTATACATTGGTTACATCGTTCATGTTCAGCGACGCGTTCAGCTTGTCAACCGGCAAGCCATCCACGATAAACAACGGCTCCGTGGCCACGGCACTGCGCGATCCATACAGTTCGTAGCTGGGTGTCGCTGCACCCGCACCACGAATCATAATACCTGCCGCTCTTCCCTGCAGTGCGCCGGTGAGATTACCACCGGCCACCTCAATACTCCGGATGCTGCTGACAGCCCCGGTCAATGCCTCCCGCCGCTGTACTCCATAACCAACGACCACCGTTTCAGACAGCGCCTGGTCCGGTGCCGCCACTTTGATTTTATTTGCAAAAAGTTCCTCTCCTTTCCTGATATCCTGCTGCAGCGGCTGCGCCTCCCACGTAACCGCATCGTCCATAAACACCGATTCGGGCAGCGGCGCGTTAAGACTGGAACCGGACTTCTCCATATTGATCTTTACCGGTTGCTTTGCCTGCCTGGATTTAGCAATGACCAGCAATTGATTGGCCGCTGTGGGTGCGGAGAAAAAGAACTTTCCATCCGGCCCTGTTGCTATCCGAACCGCGCGCTTCGACACCCGGTAGTCGATCATAAACACGTCCGCCACCACCGGCACACCAGCAGTATCAGTAACAATACCACTAAAGATGTTACCCAGCTGCGGCGCGTATTTCAGGAGGCCCGACTGCCTTACTTCCGGCAGGTAAGCAAAGTAGCGGTAGCCGTGCGTCAGCATTACAAGGTCCAGCGCACCGGCGGCCTTTTCCTCATCCTTTTGAAATAGAAAGGAGGCTCATATACTTTTCCCCGCAGCTCGCTGCTCATGAGCAACCAGGGATATAAGATGGTCCTGCCGGTCGTCCGCCATAGTCCACAGTTTATCATCCACCACGCTCAGCGACAGATCAGCGGGCAAAGGCCGGCCCTGTTGGTCGGTGGTGCGTACAGACAGCTTCACCTTTTCGCGCGGCGCGTATACGGCTTTATCTGTTGTTATACGGGTGCGCAACAACCGGTTGCCACCTAGGAAGCAGACTCTTTCCGCCAACGGGCGGTTATCCAGGCCGGTGAGCGTAAAACGTGCAATACCAGGTGGGAAAACCGTATCGGCGATGGGGATCAGCAGTTGTCCTTTTCTGAGTCTCACCTGATCGCGGAATATCAGTTTGTCGTGTGTGGTGCCGGTGATCAATACCTCCTGCTCCATGGTAGACAAAATTTTTAACGAGGGCCGCCGGTCGTTCAGCACATTCAGCACCACCCCTTGTGTGGCCACCGGCATAAGTCCGACCCGTTGTTGTATGTTTTTGGGAGAGGTGATCACTGCTTCGTAAGTCATGCCTGCTTCGGGTGTTAATATAAAACGGCCCATCCCGAATTTATAGGCCTCAAAGGTGGCCACCTGCTTGCCTTTACTGTCGCGCAAATATCCTTTTACATCTACCGGCTGTCCATCAACACCTATTGCCCGGAAAGCAATATTATTAGGCAGGCCGGCCACCAGCGTACCACCTTCCGGCATCAGCTGCATATCCAGCTGGCCGGACGCCAGCGGCAGATTACGGGCAATGTTTTCCGTGTAACCGTTGTAGTTGAAGGAGATATTCAACAACCCATCCCGGGTAGCAAGGGTGTCGGGTAAGCGCAATTTAAACTGGCACTTCCCTGCTTCATCTGTTTCAAAAATACCCGACCGGTAAACATTTCCGGCGAATGTTACCTGGTAGCTGCCCTGCTGGTACCTGATAGGTAAACCCGCCAGGTTGCGCACCTCCAGGTCGGCAACTACTTCGTCGCCCGGCCCCAGGCCTTTAGCCGGGAAATCGAGCTTCATCAGCACACGGGGACTGATCGTTTTTTGTACCGTAATCGACTTCTCAAAGAAAAGACTATCGCTTTCATTGCGCATCCATTGCGTATATATGCGCAGCTTATACACCCCGCCCGGCCAGTTGGGGTCAAGCTGAAAGCCGGAGTCGCCACGGCCATACACGAGCGGCACATTCCGTTTCTTCACCAGCGCACCGGAAGGTCCGAGCAGCTCGGCGATGGCCACCTGGCTTACATTGGAAGGGGTATTATCCGATGCGTTGACGATATATATTTTGTAATAGAGCGATTCGCCGGGTTTGAAAAAAACGTGGTTCGTATGTGCATAAGCCTTTTCGCGCATGCTGGCATAAGCCTTTTGTGCGCCTGCCTTTCCGGCAATAAGCAGCAGCAGCGCCGCCATCAGAAAATGTATCCGTGACTTCATAGATCAGAGCGTAATTGAGCAGGTGACACCAAAGTTTTTAGTCGAAGGCAGGTTAAAAAAATCGAGGCCGTTACCGCCCTTGATCCCCATCAGCTCCTGCTGCGGATCGTTACCGTCGTAAGCCGTCCACAGCAACAGGTTACGGGCATAGGCCGTAATTTTGAAACCGGTGGCCCGGAACACTTTCCGCTCGTATCCCAGCGATACGTTGTTGACACGAGTATGGTCTGCGTCCTGTATATACTGCTCCGCCACACCGGCCACGCCATAACGCACCCAGCGGTTTTGCTCCAGCGGCGCGACAGGGTCGTTAAAAGCTACGGGTATATCGTTCACATGCCCATCTTCTTTCACGCCTTTAAAGATGTAATCACGCGTATTACGCCACTGCGCACTAACAGCCGACCGGCCATAATAATCAAGGGCCGCCTGCGTCCCATTCCATACCTGCCCACCGCGCTGGTACTGCAAATCAAGATTAAACCGGATACGACGCCACGACAAACCCAGGGAGTGTTTCATCACAAAATCCGGGATGGGATTACCGATCACCTTCGGCGTATTGTCGACCAACGGAAACCCATCTGCTCCCACTATTACCCGCCCCTCCGCATCGCGGCGGTAGGAACTGCCAACAATAGCGCCCAGCGGGGCGCCTTTCACCACTGCCCGGTTAATACCCCGGAATCCCACCAATGGCGTATAATCATACCCGTTACCAATACCGGTTACCTTACTGACTGTTTTGTTGAAAGAAAGTTGCCCCGATACATGCCAACGATTATCAACGGGATAATTATATTGGCCAAACGCTTCATTGTACGCCACAACGGCCTCAAACCCGTTCTCGCGGTGGTCGGCAAGATCTTTCAGCACCACCGGCTATTTTCCAGTACAGGAAATACATCGCGGTTTAACTGGCGGGTATAACTTTGCAGGTTCAGCCACCAATTGTTAAGGCTCCAACGCACACCTCCCTCCCAGGAACGACTTTCAGTAGGCCATAAACCGCGGAAGGAGGTCACTTCGTTCACAGGCCGATAGCTGTTTAACTGCGAGGGGTCCAATGCCGTAAGGCCGATATAGGAAAGCGAACGGCTGACAGACTTTTCGCTTACACTGCTGGCATAACCGCCCGACAGGTAAAGATTTCCCGGTCCTAAGCGGATACGGTTGAGCTGTAGCTTGCGGAAGGCAGCCACGCCTGCCCCGCCGCCGCAGTATTAGAAGTATAGCCGGTGTTACCCAGTTCAAGGATAAGGTCAATTCCACCGTTAAAATGATGTTTTAACTCCGTCCTGGTATGCACTTCATGCGTACTGCGCCCGTATTTCCAGGCATCTCCCGCCAGGTAGTTAATGACGGTTTCATTATCTGCCAGTGTATACCTGATACGTAACCCCAGGTCGACCGCACCCTCCAGCAGTTCAATACGTTCCCGTGCGGCATCAAATTTTAAATAATAGGAACGATCGTCCTGCGACCGGCGTAAGGCTGCCCTGTCCGGAAAACCGGCCGTGCCGGCCTCGTAGCCTTCTTCCGCTATATCGTGCACCTTTTCCATCGCCTGTATCAGCGACAAACGAAAGCCATTCCATGACTTCTCTACTTCAAGCCCACCGTTCGTTTGTTCCCGGTGATAGAAATGACCATAATTGTGCAACAGGAAGATGGGATTATCTGCCTGGAGGCTGTAACTCCGCTGCGCGCCATTCTGCAACGTTGCCCCCTGCGCATTTTCGAAGCTGGCCGGTGTTAAAAGGCCATATTGATAAGCGCGGTTCAGAAAGCCCGTTCGATTGGAATTGGAGAAGTCATCCTCCTGCCGGAGCAATTTAGACTGGAGTTTCCAACCGCGGAAGCCCGCACCCAGCATAAGGTCGAGGCTGCGGAGCGTATGATCGTTGTTGCTGACCGGTGTCGCTTCATCTGCGCGGGATATTTTCATACCGCTCCATATTGTTTTGTCGCTATTACGCAGGTACGCGAGATCTACGTTAAACACCTGTGATAACAAGGTTGGGTTGCGGAGGATATTATTCCGATAGGGCTTTGCCACCGGGCCGCTGCCCATGGCGGAGAGGCGCCCCTTTTCATCATACTCATAGGGGGCGCCATCGTAGAAAAGCGTCGGCAACAACGGGCCGTAGCTGAATAACTCCCCGTTTCGGCCCCACGCCAGGTATTGTTGCGGCCCTGGGCATAAGTTTGCTGTAACGCGGGCTGGCGGTTGAGGTAACGTTGCTCCCAGGTGGCCGTGTAAGCAGCACCGATGCGGAGTTGCTGCCGTACCAGGGTTGAACATACAGGGATGAATCGGTATACTGTACCGACTTCACCATCCCCATGTACAAGTCGTATTCATTGAGCACACGCAGCGGTGAACGCCCCACCGGGTTGAGGCCAAAGACCGTATCGCCGGTTCGCTGCGCAGCCTGTTGCCGCACCAGCTCCTCATAATCGTTCGACCTGACCGGCCCGTTCGTTTGGCCTCTTAACGTGAAACAGCCGCCCGTCAGCAGCAAAAGTAAAAACAGGTACTTCAACACAGCTAGATTTAGGTAAATGGATTCCTGCCACACAAACGCACTCCCGGCCACATGATGCACCAAAATGCCTAATTCCATAAATGCTTAACTTTGCAGGATGGATTATTTTAAAAAGCTGCTGGAACTGCTGAAAATAGAACTGGATGAAGATAAACGCAGTTACCGGGCGCTGACCGAAAACAGCTCCGTAAATGAACGACGCGCCAATGGCCTCACGTGGTACCCGATCGCAATCCGCGACACGGAAATGACGCGCGGCGACTATATATCGGTGGAAGTGGAACGTACCACCCACCAGGACATCCCTCACCAATTGCGCTTCGGCGCAGCCGCCACTTTCTTTTCCAACCACGACCCGCAACATTGCCGCGAAGAAGGCGTCATTGCCTGGCAGGGCGGCGACCGGCTCCGCATTACCCTGCGCACCGACGAACTGCCAGAATGGAGCCGCGATGGAAAACTGGGCATCGACCTGCTGTTTGATGATAACAGCTACGATGAAATGGAAGCCGCGTTAAAACTGGCCGACAGCCTGGGCGAAAAGAAGGAAGAAGGCCGCCTCGTGCGCATCCTTACCGGGGAGCAATCCCCCACTTTCGATACCGACGTACACCCGGTTACCCTGCCGGCACTGAACGCCTCGCAGCAGGATGCGGTAAACAAGATATTATCCGCCAACGACCTCGCTATTGTGCACGGTCCTCCCGGTACGGGCAAAACCACTACGCTGGTGCAGGCAATTAAAACCCTGGCGAAAAACGATCCGCGTAAGATACTGGTGGTAGCGCCGAGTAATGCGGCCGTAGACCTGCTAAGCGATAAATTATCGGGGGCGGGACTGAACGTACTGCGTGTAGGCAACCCCGCGCGCGTGTCTGAGCGACTGGCGGCTTTAACGCTGGACAGTAAAATGGCCGGCCATCCTCAGATGAAAGACATCAAACGGATGAAAAAGCAGGCGTCGGAGTTTAAGAACATGGCGCATAAATACAAGCGCAGCTTCGGAAAAGCGGAGCGTGACCAGCGTAAAGCCCTGTTCGACGAGGCCCGCAACATCATGAAGCAGGTGGAAAACACCGAACAGTATATCATCGACGACCTGATGGGCAAGGCGCAGGTGATTGCCGCTACCCTTGTGGGCGCCAATCACTATACTGTGCGGAACCTGCAATACCATACCGTGGTGATCGACGAAGCCGGTCAGGCTTTGGAGCCCGCCTGCTGGATACCCATCCTGAAAGGAAAAAAGTGGTGCTCGCCGGCGACCATTGCCAGTTATCACCCACCATTAAATCGGACGAAGCAGCGCGCAAAGGACTGGCCGTTACCCTGCTGGAAAAATGCGTAAAGCTGTATCCGGAAACGGTAGTACTGTTGCAGGAACAGTACCGTATGCACGCTGCGATCATGGGATATTCTTCGGCTGTTTTTTATGAAGATAAATTAAAGGCGCACGCTTCGGTGGCCGAACACCTGTTGCACCAGGAAGACGTGCCCCTGCACTTTATAGATACGGCCGGCTGCGGATTTGAAGAGCAACTGGACGGCACCAGTACCACCAACCCGGAAGAAGCGGCGTTTGTATTTAAACACCTGTCGCAGCTGGTCGCCTCACTGCAACCGCATTACCGCGGGCAGGACTTCCCGACCATTGCCGTGATATCGCCTTACAAACAACAGATACAACTACTGAAAGAACAATTGGCCGGTTCGCCGGACCTGCAACCTTATGCCAGTAAGATAACCGTGAACACGATCGACAGCTTCCAGGGACAGGAGCGCGACATCGTGTACATCAGCATGACGCGCAGCAATGCCGATAGCAAGATCGGCTTCCTGAGCGACATCCGGAGGATGAACGTGGCCATGACCCGCGCGCGTAAAAAGCTGGTGGTGATCGGCGACAGCGGTACACTTTCGCAGGATGAGTTCTATGCCGGCTTTATCAGTTATGCTGAGCGCCATAATGCCTACCAGAGCGCCTGGGAGTTTATGATAGATTGATTTGCCTGAAATTCGTTATGTTGCAGGGGAAGCTATTCCGACGCTATGACTAAAAAGCTGCATCTTGGACTGATCCGCGAGGAGAAAGTACCCCACGACAACCGCGTAGCCTTTACGCCCCTGCAATGTAAATGGATCATGACGCATTATCCCGGCGTAACCATCACCGTGCAACCTTCTACAGGACGCTGTTTCAGCGATGAGGAGTACCGTACGGCAGGGGTGCAGCTCGCAGAAGATTTATCGGACTGCGAAGTGCTGCTCGGCATCAAGGAAATTCCGACCGATAAGCTGCTGGCGGGTAAAACGTACCTTTTCTTCTCTCATACTAAAAAGAAACAGCCCCATAACCGCGGGATGCTGCAGGCCATACTGGAAAAAAACATTACGCTGATCGACTACGAATGCCTGGTGCATGAAGACGGGCAACGGATACTCGGCTTCGGCTTCTTTGCCGGCGTAGTGGGCGCGCATAACGGGCTGCTGGCTTACGGCGAGCGTACCGGTACGTTTAAATTTAAGCGGGTACACGAATGCCGCGATTTCCGTGAGCTGATCACCCATTATTTCGGGGTAAAGATACCACCCATCAAAATCGTGGCGACCGGCTCCGGCCGTGTAACGGCGGGCATTTTAGAGGTGATGGGCTTACTGGGCATCAAGTATATTCCACCAGAGGAATTTTTGATTAACAGTTACGCTTACCCGGTGTACACGCAACTGAAAGCGGGCGAACTTTACCTGCGCAAAACAGATAAAACCTATAGCCGCGAAGACTTTCACGCACATCCCGAAAACTACGACTGCAAGTTTCTTCCTTACGTGACGGCCAGCGACATTTTAATGAACGGCATTTACTGGGATAAAAATATTGAACCGCTCTTTTCCTGGGCGGACCTGGCGAAAGACAATTTCCGCATCCGCGTGATCGCCGACATTACGGACGACGCACAGGGCTCCATTCCCTGCAACCTGGGCGACGGCACCATCGAAGAGCCGGTATATGACGTAAACCGCTTTACCCAACAAAAACTGCCGCCCTTCCATGAAGAGGGCGTGACCATGATGTGCGTGGGCAACCTGCCGAACGAGCTGCCCCGCGATGCATCGCAGTACTTCGGCGACCAGCTGATGAAATTTGTGTTCGATGAGTTGATGAAAGGCGATAGTAAAATGATCGCGAAAGCGACGATTGCGAAGGGCGGTAGGTTAACTGAGGAGTATGCGTATTTGGGCGAGTATGTGGAGGGGAAGTAACTACAAATACAGGTAATACTCCTTCAACAACGCCACGAACGCATCCGTATATTGATTTCCCTCCCCATAAATCAACAACGTATCCGCTTGGGTTACTACCTCCCCTCGCGTGAAAATCCCCACCGTCCGGAAAAAGCCATGCCTGGGCGACTGCTGCACGTCCAGCCGCAGCGCCAGTCCGAAGCCGCGCGCCTGCGCCAGTTGCAGGAACTTTGGGAATTCGCTGTACGGCAACAACACAGAACATTTGCCATCTGCACTTAACTGCTGATCGATAATACTGATCAGCGCCCCGAAATCAAGATCGGTGGCGTGCATGGCGGCATTGCGGGCAGCCTTGCCGCTCTTGAGGGCGTTTTCGTAAAAGGAGGATTCGTAATAATAAAGGGATAAGGCTGTTCGCTGCGGAAGCTGCGCGCATCGGCATGTATGACACGGAGGCGTTGTGCCCAGGGCGAAGCCGCGAAATTTTCACCGGCTTGTGCGAAGGCGTCTTCGTCCAGTTCGAGTGCATCTATATGAGCAGGAACCGCCTGGGCCAGCATGAGGCTGAGCAGGCCGGTGCCGGCGCCGATATCCGGATGCGTGCGGGAGGCCCGTTACGCAGGTAGCTGGCCGTATAGGCGCCCGGATACAGGCATCGGTACAAACGCGCATGGCAGCGCGCTGCTGGTGTACGGTGAATTGTTTAAACTGGAAATAATCGTTTGCCATCTTACTGCGCTAAATGTAATTCCAGGTTCGGCAGACGCATATCGCGGTGCACGGATACCGGGTTGTAGAGCTTCCAGCTGTACTCCCCACATCGCCCCTTTTCAGTTGCTGTGGCGCCAGGCGCTGGCGATACATGTACTGCGGCACATTTTTATCGATCGTACCACGGTTTTCGGCGCAAAGCGTTTGTACACTTTCACGAACAACCTGTTTACACCCGCCTTCAGCGGCAAAACCAGGTATTCCTGCTGCGTTAAACCGCGTGCCGGGTTATTGTGCACCGTTTGCTCCTCTTCATTCAGGTACACCTGGATGCCATCGCCGCTCGTTAGCCGGATGATGTACGGGCCTTCTTCAGCAGCGGTGATTTCCTGGTAAATGGTCCACACGGCATCGCCTGCATTGGTCAATTCATATACCTCGTCGTTCTTCCATTTCGTCGGCTCCAGTTGCGGCTTGCGGTCTTTCGCTGTTACCTTCTCACTCGTCCAGTTGGCGCCCACCGGATACGGCCCGGCGAGGTAAATAATACCCCAGTCGATTTTCCGCGTAGGGGCGCTGATCAGGATAGAATCGGTGCAAATCAATTTAACGGTCTGCAGGCGGTCGTTCATCACCGGGGTAATCGCTTTGTCGCGTTCCTGCTGGGTGTACGACAACCACGGCACCATGCGCATATCCGCATCGGCCCTGACCAGCCAGCTGTTTTCCACCGTGCTGCGGTAGAAGCTGTAATAATCCACGCCGGAAAAGCTGTAATGCTTCTCCGCGTTGTGGCGGTCCAGCACCAGGTGCTTATTAAGGCCCATATCCATGACGTGATCCGGCAGCACGCTGTAACCACTTTTGAAATTCAGCTTTAATACCCGCGCGCGCCCGTTCAGTTTGAACTTCGCCGGCAGACCGATATACGTAACATCGCCTGCTACGGTGATCTGGCAGTTGAGTTTTGCGTTGTTGCTATCCAGCACCTGTATGCTGCTGATGTCACCTTTCAGGCCGGGTAGCGCGATCGTATTATTATCGGGCTGATGAAATATGCTGAGGTATAACTTGCCAGACTTCGCCGTCACTTCTCCCCAGCTAAAAACTGGTGAAAAGGATTGGGCGATGTGCCAAACACGGCCTCCCCGTTTACGGCGAGCCACTTGCCGTTACGCAGCAACACATCTTTCTCTATATCCACAACAGACCCATCGCCGCGGGGGCCGATATTCAACAAATAATTACCGCCGCGGCTCACTACCTTCAGTAATCCCTCCAGCTTCTGCAAAGCTTTATCCGCAACCGCAACGTGTTCCTGCCAGGAGCGGTAACCCCAGGTTTCGTCGTACATCGACGCCGGCGTTTGCCAGGGCGTCGCTATTTTATAATCGGGATAATCATTGTCGCCCATCACGCAGAAATCACCGGCATCGTTCCCTAACCGGCCGCTCACCATACAATCGGGTTGTAAACGATGCACCAGTGCGGCCAGCTCCTGGCTTTGCACCGGGGTCAGTGAGCCCATATCAAACCATATCTCGGAAATCGGGCCGTAATTATTCATCAGCTCCGTTACCTGGTCCATGTTATGCTGGTGATGCTGATCGGGAATCAGATCGGCGTTGTGGCTGGACATCGGGTAAGCAGGCGGAAAGTGCCAGTCGATCAATGAGAAATACACCCCGAACTTCAGTCCCGGCGTTTACAGGCATCGGCCAACTCCTTTACCACATCGCGTTTATAGGGCGTGCCATCTACCACGTTATAGTTGGTGTAAGCCGACTTGAACATGCAAAAACCATCATGGTGTTTGGCGGTGATCACTACCGATTTCATACCCGCCGCTTTGGCCAGCAGGGCAATAGAATCGGGCTTCCAGTTCGCCGGGTTAAAACGGTTGGCCACATTGCCATACACATCGCTGAAAATACCGGCCTGCGATTGAATCTGTTCGCTATAGCCCTGTTTGACGGGCTGACCTTTCCACACGCCGCCAAGCGTGCTGTAAATGGCGCCCCAGTGGATAAACATGGAATACTTCTGCTCTTTCCAGCTCTGTTGCGACGGACGCTGCTGCGCCATGCTTGTAAATGTTGTAACGAGGGTCCAGATCGTCAGCAGGACAAACTTCTTCATGCAATGGTATTTGCGGTTAAATGGGATCAGCAGGCCAATCAAGGAATCGGGTTAAAATTACTCGCCAAAAATGGCGCGGGCGCTGGGAACAGCGTCCAGGGCGGCAAATTCGCCAGCCTGGTATTTGTAATAAGCGGTCATGGCAATCATGGCCGCATTATCGGTACAGTATTCAAATTTAGGAATGTAATACGACCAGCCATATTTGGCCGAGTATTCCGCCAGCGCCGCACGCAAACCTGAGTTTGCACTTACACCGCCGGCGATGCTCATCTGTTTGATGCCCGTTTCCTGCGAAGCCTTTACCAGTTTGTTCATCAAAATAGTAATGATCCGGTGCTGGATAGATGCGCAGATGTCGGCGAGGTTGTCTTCCACGAACGAAGGATCTTTCGCCCTGTTCTCCTGCAGGAAATAAAGAATCGCGGTTTTAAGCCCGGAAAAACTGAAGTTGAGGCCGGGAATCTGCGGCTCGGGGAACTTAAAACGAAGCGGGTTGCCTGTTTTGGCGTGCTTATCGATTAACGGTCCGCCAGGATAAGGCAGGCCGATCAGTTTGGCGCTTTTATCGAATGCCTCGCCGGCAGCATCGTCCATGGTTTCGCCGATCACTTTCATATCGAGCGGACTGTTACACTGTACGATCTGCGTATGACCGCCGGATACGGTGAGGCAAAGGAAAGGAAAGGATGGCTGGGGATCTTCGATAAAATTGGCCAGTACGTGGGCCTGCATGTGGTGGACCCCGATGAGCGGGATATTAAGCCCCAGGGCCATCGATTTGGCGAAGCAGCTGCCTACCAGCAGGGAGCCGATGAGGCCGGGACTCTGCGTAAAAGCAATGGCGTCCGGGTCCTGCATATCCACGCCGGCTTTCTTCAGCGCCGCGTCCACCACGGGAACAATGTTCTCCTGGTGCGCACGGGAAGCCAGTTCGGGCACTACGCCACCGTACTGTTCGTGTACCGATTGATTGGCAATGATGTTGGATAACACTTTTCCGTCTACCAGCACCGCAGCACTCGTCTCGTCACATGAGGATTCTATCGCTAAAATTTTAACTGCCGTCATAAAGTTTGCAAAGATAAGCAGCGCGCGGCGTTTTTACTAATTGCCGCGGATGGCTACCACCGGATCGAGGCGGGAGGCCGACCAAGCGGGGATAAAGCCGGCCAGCAGGCCCACTATCACCGAAGAACCTACGCCGATAATAATATTCCTGGTAGAAAGAATAAAGGGGAAGCCCATAAGCGCCGTCGCGATCTGCGCTACGGCAAATACCGCCAGCAGCCCAAGTAATCCCCCGATCACACACAACAGGATCGACTCCAGCAGGAACTCCTGCAGGATCACGTTGCGCTTGGCGCCAATGGCTTTTTTCAGACCGATGATGTTCGTACGCTCTTTTACCGTAACGAACATGATGTTGGCGATACCAAAGGCGCCTACGATCAGCGAGAAGATGCCGATGGATAAGCCTGCGGTGTTAAGCAGGCTGAAAAGGGAATCCAGTCATCATTGATCGTGGTAATCTCATTCAGTGAAAAGTTGTCTTCCTGCTTAGGCTGCAACCTGCGTGTGGCACGCATCGTACCGGTTACATCATCTTTCAGCTGCTGCAACGATACGCCCTGGCGGGCTTTTACCATGATATAGGGGTCTGCAAAACGACGCTCATCCACGATGGTACGACCAAACAGGTAGGGAACCAGTACCGCATCGTCAAAGTTGATATTGATGAGCCCTCCCTCTCCTTTATACTTCAACAGGCCAATCACTTTACAGTTCCGGCCGCTCACTTTCACAATGCTTCCGATAGCCGCCTCGGGCGTGGGAAACAAAGACTGCCAGATATTACCGCCCAGGATAATGGTATTAGCGCCCGTATTTGTTTCGGTAGGACTGAAATAGCGTCCATAGATGATATCGAGGGTTTGCACCTTATCAAAGTCCTGCGTAACGGCCATGAGTTCCACGTTTTCCATGTAGTCCCTGCCCACCTCGATCTTTTTGCCGCCACTATTAAAAGTAAACGCCGCGTGTTCGGCGCTAGGCACCTTTTCCTGCAAAGGCTTCAATTCTTTATAGGCAGTCACCGGCCGGTTTACATATTTCCACCAGGGCATATCCGGCCCGCCGCCCCAGGGCCATTTCTGGATATAAATTACGTTGCTGCCCAGCGTTTCCACTTCACTGCGAACGTTGCGCTCCATACTGTCCGTAGCGGCAAAAACCGCGATGATACAGAAGATGCCGATGGTAATCCCCAGCAGCGACAGGAACGTACGTACCTTGTTCACCCGCAGTTCCTGCAGGGCCATTTTTAAACTATTCCAGAGAATCTTTACAGTGGAGCGCATAGATCAAATTTAATATTTATACTGATGTGATGCGGGAATAAATGACCAAAGGCCCCTTCTACCTAAAAATACGTACCTTTGCAGCCATTTTTATTTCAATGAAATACGCTAGCGAAATCAACAGGCGAAAAACCTTTGCCATTATTGCCCACCCAGATGCGGGT
The DNA here is from genome assembly GCF_023156195.1 of Chitinophaga sedimenti. GTDB lineage: Bacteria > Bacteroidota > Bacteroidia > Chitinophagales > Chitinophagaceae > Chitinophaga > Chitinophaga sedimenti. The sequence continues at coordinate 1,322,999 of NZ_JAKUKA010000001.1, read as the reverse complement.
AAGACTACCCTGACGGAAAAGTTCCTGCTGTTCGGCGGCGCTATCCAGACGGCGGGCGCGGTTAAATCGAATAAAATCAAGAAACATACGACCTCTGACTTTATGGAGATTGAGCGGCAGAGAGGTATCTCCGTGGCTACCTCCGTAATGACCTTCGAATACCGCGACACCCTCGTAAACCTGCTGGATACCCCTGGTCACAAGGACTTTGCCGAGGATACCTACCGCACGCTCACGGCGGTGGACAGCGTGGTACTGGTGATCGACTGCGTGAAGGGCGTGGAAGAGCAGACCGAAAGGCTGATGGAAGTATGCCGCATGCGCGATACCCCGGTGATCATCTTCGTTAACAAGATGGACCGCGACGGTAAAAACCCCTTCGACCTGCTGGATGAGCTGGAAGAAAAACTGAACATATCCGTTCGCCCCCTCTCCTGGCCTATCAATGGCGGAAAAGACTTCAAAGGCGTATACAACCTGTACGACAAGAGCTTTGTGAGCTTTGCGGCGAACAAAAAAAGCGACCGACGACGATATCATCCCCATGCCCGATGTAAATGCACCGGAAGTGGACGAACTGTTTAACGCCCAGGGACGCACAGCAGCTGCGCAGCGACGTGGAACTGATCGAAGGCGTGTACGATAAATTCGATAAACAGCCCTACTTGGAAGGTAAAATGGCGCCCGTATTTTTTGGCAGCGCCGTCAATAACTTCGGGGTAAAAGATATGCTGGACACCTTTGTGGAAATTGCACCGGTACCGGCGCCCCGCCCATCTACTGTGCGCGAGATCGAACCGGGTGAGGATAAGTTCACCGGCTTTATCTTTAAGATCCACGCCAACCTCGATCCGCGTCACCGCGACCGTATCGCGTTTTTACGCATCTGCTCCGGCAAGTTCGAAAGAAACAAATTTTACCATCACGTAAGGCTGGATAAAGACGTGCGCTTCTCCAACCCCTATACGTTTATGGCCCGCGATAAAAACATCGTGGACGACGCCTATCCCGGCGACGTGGTAGGTTTGTTCGACACCGGCAACTTCAAAATCGGCGACACCTTAACCGAGGGCGAAGACCTGTATTTTACCGGTATCCCAAGCTTCTCCCCGGAACTGTTTAAAGAGCTGGTGAACAAGGACCCGATGAAGACCAAACAACTCGAAAAAGGCATTCGCCAACTCACCGACGAAGGCGTTGCCCAGCTGTTTACCCAGCATGGCGGCAACCGCAAAATTATCGGTTGTGTGGGCGAACTGCAGTTCGAGGTTATCCAATACCGCCTGTTACAGGAGTATGGTGCGGCCTGCCAGTTTAACACCCTGCCTTTTTACAAAGCATGCTGGATTACCGGCCCTAAACAAAAAGTGGAGGACTTCATCCGTTTCAAAAGCTCGAACGTGGTGGAGGACAAAGATGGCCACTTAGTTTACCTGGCGCAGTCGGAATGGTACCTCAACACCGAACGGACGAACAACCCGGAGATCGAATTCCATTTTACTTCGGAAATACACAAATAGGTTTAACATATTGATATCGAAGCCGGTCTTAACAAAGGCCGGCTTTTTTATGTGCTTTCGGAACTGATCATCCGTGCGTTTATCTGCTTCATAAAAAACGCCGCGCCCGGGATAAGGCGCGGCTTATTCGTACGACCAACTCAATTATCGCGTTGTAAAATCTTTGGGGTGTTTAACAAACCTCTTTTTTATCAACCTGCCACGAAGATAGCCCCCGCTCACTTTCATCATTTACGATATTGGAAATATGATTTACGCGATGCGGAAAATAAAAAAGCCGCCCGGTGTTACCCGAACGGCTATTTCTACATATGCATGGTTCCGTCTAAAATCCTGCGTTTATTACTACATGTCCACTCACACGCGGCCTTGGCGGCAGCGGGAACAATGGCGGCGGCGGTGGTAACGGCAGCGGCAGCGGAGCGGCTACGACTACACGACCACGCGGGCGCGGCGGTGGTGGCGCATAATAAACGTGTTCATGTCTTTCTACGCGGTAATATCTTCTGTCACGGCAATCATCTCTACGTGAATATCGGCGGTCATCATCGCAATACTGGCGTTTATGATGACCCTTGTGGTGACCACGGCCCTGCGCGGAAACGGAGAACGAAACACCCGTGGCAAGCAACATAAGGAGCATGAGCTTTTTCATAGCTTAATATTTTAATTGATGGTTGTCTGTTACCAACTTCTGCTTAACACCGGTGTATCGTTTGGTAACCTGACCCTGTAAATTCAAGAAGTATGCCATAAAAAAGCCGCTCGTAAAAGCGGCTTTCTATCTATATGAAAGAAGGTATTACATCTTGAAACACTTAGAGAAGTTGGTTGAACGGCGACCACCATAACCACCACCAGAGCCGATGCGATAGGTGAGCGTAAGACCGCTGAACACGTACCAGTCTTTCTTCTTAGGATTACCGCGAATGGTACCATCGGGCGGATAAGTAGTCGGGGGTAAAAAGTGCCCGGTTTCATCACCACGGAACGCGAGGTCTACCGCCTGCTGCCCCGCATAGGCCAACAACGTGTTTTCGTCTATGTAAGTAGTACTCACATCATCCGGGTAATCGGTAAATGTTTTACGCCACCCGAGTTCAATCCCCAGTGTAAGCTTATCCGTTAAAATGTACTTAGCGCCAAAGCCAAATGGCAGCGACACCTGGTATAAACTATACATCGGCCGTTCGGGATACTGCGGTAAACCCTGGCCCTCCGTACGCAAAGGACGCAGCGGCGTCCATTCGCCGGCGGCATTTTTCGCTTTAGGATAAAAACTGAACAAGCCCACACCGCCGAAGATGTAAGGCGTAAAACCGGTCATCTCGAGGTCCATGAAATTCAGTTCGCCCATAACGGCGCCCTCCCATATATTAGATTTAAAACTGAGGTTACGTTGTAATAAGGCAACGTCTTTATTGGTACTGTCCGCCGCCGCTACCATGCCCCAGGTAAACTGGCCACGCAGGGTAAAAACGGGCTGATGTCCTTTCGTACCAGAACACCCAGCGCCGGACGCGTATACCCAAAATCGACCGCTTTCTGATTCAGGTCGCCACTATAATTACTGATCCCTGCAAACACACCAACATGCCAATCCTGCGCAAAACTCAACAACGGGGCCGTGGACAACAAAAAAATGCCTAAGATCTTTTTCAAGAGAGTAAGGTTTACAGATTATTGATTAGTAACGTTTTTATACACAAAAAAATTATCATACCCTAATTATGGGGCCGAAATTAGGCATTTTTCAGATCAATTCATAATCAGCATATTGATTATTATTATTAAACGAAATACAAACTGATTATCAATCTATTAACGAATTAATTTAATTATTTAAAGAATAGTTAAAAAAGTCATCTGACTGGTAGAAAAACTGTTCGCCCGCCGTTGTACTCCCCCTGGGGCAAAGCGATGCGCCCTTAAGGGCATCCTAACAGCATCTTTCGCTGATCCTTCGCTCATCCAACGCTCTTTCGGCCATAGTAGCGGTTTTAACGAAGGATGAGCGAAGGATCAGCGAAGGATACAGCAAAGCATATGTAACTTACCTGGATGGTTCAGTGATGGCTGGGTGATGGTTCGGTGACGGTTCAGTGAAGCTTCTGGCCCTTTAACGTATAATATATAAACGAAATCTATCCCTTCGTCCAAACCTTTACCCCCGAAACTTTGTTCTGCCGGATATCCCAGTTGAGGTCGAGCACCCGCCACTGACCATCTGCCCATATATGCCACAGGTCGCCGGACACCTGCTGAGCCGTAAGTTTGAGGCCCGAGAATACATAAGCACCGTACAGGCGGTATTTCTCATCGCTGGTTTGCGCATTTTCATCCAGCATGATAAAAAAGGTAGTGGCCATATTGTTGGTCAGGGTTTCGGCACTGATACTCGTCTTTAATGCATAAACAGGGTTCAATGTGCTATCGTCCATCAAAAAGCCCCTTAGGATTTCCTCCATGGCAAGGGAACCTACCTGCTTATAAGCGCGCACGTCCGGAATTTTGCCTTTCACTGCTTCCGGCTTTGCAGGCGGCTCTGATAGAATGCATCTGCATGCTTTTTCAGGAACGCATTGATCTTTGCCAGCACAGGAATACGCGCCACCTCCGTCGCTTACCGACACGCGATCGAGGGCCACCGGCAACTGTTTCACCTCATCGTAAAGTCCCCAGCTGAACTGGCGTACTTCTTTTTCCAGCGCACTTTGCGCCTGCGCGGCAACACGAACGGATAACAGTAAGGCCAGCATCCCGCCGGCAAAAAGGCATTTCTTCATGCAGTCATAATTTGCGGCGAATATCGGGTTTTTAAAATGATACAAATAGTTAAAGTTTCTGAAAAGCCGCTACCGGTAAGGATTCCAAATCATTCATCGATAAAATCCCGGCATTCATCGATACCGTATTTTCTTTACAATGCTATATTTGCCGCGGTACGATATTTGCACCAAAGGTTTAATATTCAGTTTATTAATAAGATATCTAATACGTGAAGGAACCCTCTACCGCCAAGCCCGGAAGAAAAAAATTGAAGCGATGGTTGATTGGCATTGTGATTACCGTGGTTGGCCTGCCCCTTTTGGTTTTATTGTTGTTACAGCTACCCGCTGTGCAGGACTTCGTGCGCGCAAAAGCTGAGAATTATCTGCGTAAGGAACTGGGTACGGAAGTACACATTGGCCGCCTCCGCTTCACCTGGTGGCATGCCCTTAGTCTTCGCGATGTATCGGTACAGGACCAGCAAAAGCAAACGTTGTTTAAAAGTGGCGAACTCGAAGTGCGTTACAACCTGCTCGCCCTGCTGCACAACGAAATACGCGTGTACTCGCTCGACTGGAACGATGTAAAAGCCAATGTTTACCGTCCCGCGAACGACAGCAGTTTTAATTACCAGTTTATCATCGATGCTTTTACGTCGCCTGGTCCCAAACAGGATACGGTGATCGAAGAAAGCGGCACCACGCTTAAGTATGACATCGGCTCCGTAGACCTGCGCCGCATCGACCTGAATTACAACGACTCGCTTGGCGGGATGCTTGTCCACGCGGGTTTAACTACCCTGCACCTGGAGCCTTCCACGCTCGATACCGACAAGGGCAGATATTATATAGAGAAGTTTTTGCTCGATGGCGTGAACGCCTCCTTCGTACAGCAATACAAACCCTCTTCGGCGCCACCGCCGCCACCGCCGGACGAACCGGCCGATACCGGTTCCACACCGCTGGACCTCCGCGCTAAAAGTCTCACTATCAGCAATACGCAATTCCTTTACTCAGATAATGGCATTGGTATCGGCGTAAGCGGCAGCATCGGCAACCTTACTTTACAAAACGCCCGCTTCGACCTGCTGCAAACACTGGTAGATGCACAGTCACTCAGCCTGCGCCAGAGCGCCATACACCTGCTGATGGCGACCGGGCTGGATACTACCGGCGCCAGTGAGCCGAAAGATACCTCCTCCCCTAACACCTGGCGCGTGACGGCGCGGGCGCTGGACCTGGATGGCGTAGACTTCAATATGGATTACCCGGATTCGCCCTCCGTTCGGTATAAAAATGCCGTTGACCTGAACCACCTGGCCCTGGCCGGTGTGGTGATTAAGGCGAATGATATCGGGTATAACGCAGACAGCACACACGCGCATATCACGACGGGCAGTCTGACGGAAAAAAGTGGCCTCGCCCTGCAACAACTGAAAGGCAACATATTATACACCAATACCGAAATCAACTTAGGGAACTTCCTGCTTCAAACCGCCGCCAGCAAGATCGATGCGGACGTACAGCTGCGCGTGCCTTCCTGGAGCACCTTGTCGGACAACCTGGGCGCTATGCAGATCAAAGCCGACCTGCGGCCTACCACGCTTACCTTAAGAGAGGCCCTGTACTTTGCGCCAGACCTCAGCCGCCAAAAGTCCATGCAGCCGATGTGGCGCAAGCAGCTTTCCCTTAAAGGTCAGCTCGACGGATCGCTGGCACAATTGCAGATACCCGGCCTGGAAGTGCAGGATAACGATCGTAACTATCTATACGTAAAAGGTTCGGCAGCCAATGTAACGGAAACGGATAAACTGGGTATCGATCTTATCAACATAAAAATGCTGAGCAGCAATGCCGGCCTGCGCAGCTGGGTACCGGCAGGTACGATTCCGAACAGCGTGCAGCTGCCCAACCGCCTGCAACTGACCGGGGCGGTACGGGGCGGCATGCAGCAGGTTCATCCTAACTTATTATTAAGCACCGATTTTGGCAACCTGTCGGTGAAAGGCGACCTCGCCCAATTTACCGACCCGGATAAATTGAGTTATAACATTACCCTGCTGGCGGACCGCCTGCAAACCGGGGCTTTCATTAAAGACACGACGCTGGGTGCGCTCAACGGCACCATCTACGCGAAAGGCAGCGGCACCGATGTGCAAAAAGCCGTGGCGGATGCCAATGTCAATATTAAAACGTTTACCTATAACCGTTATACGTACCATAACATTGTACTGGACGGGGGTTTAAAAAGAGGCGTGTATAACGCTACCGGCAACATCGATGATAACGCCGTACAGCTGGACCTGAAGCTGTCCGGCAAAATAGATTCCTGCGGCCAGACATTGTTGCTTTTGTAGACCTGCAGAAGTTCGACATGAAAACAACCGGCTTCAGCAAAGACACCATGACCATCAAAGCCACGCTGGATGCCCGGGTGAACGACCTGCGTCCCCGCCAGCTGAACGCTTTCGCGGATATTTACAAAATACAGGTGGCGGATAAAACCGACATCTATGCGCTGGACAGCATCACCGTACGCGCCGATAACGACAGCGGCATGCAACGGGTACTGGTGCGTGCCCCGTTCGGCAGGCTGCGCGTAGCGGGCGACTTCAACTACCAGACGGTAGCCGCTACCGCGCAGGCCATCATCGGCAAACACTTATCGGCAGCTACCGATACTACGGCTATGCCAGGCGAGCACCGTGACCTGACGCTGAATGGCGCCGTGTTTATTCCCAAATCCATGCAACGCCTGTTCCCCGATGTGGAAATGGATAAACCCCTGTTCCTGCGCGGCCGCCTGAGCAGCGACAGCGCGCTGTTATGGGCGAACCTGAACCTCGACCGGTTACGTTATGACTCCTTTTTCGTAGACACCTTCCAGGTGAAACTGCGTGCGGATACCTCCATCATGACCGCCAACGTGCTCCTCGGCGCACTGCGTCACCCGACCATCCCGCTGGAGCGTACTACCATTGATGCCAAAGCGCAAAACGGGCTGCTGGACTTTGACCTGCAGATCAACGATAAAAAGCAGGAAGCGAAATACGCCCTGGGCGGTAAGCTGCACTACCTGGAAGGCGATAGCCTCCTCTTTTCGCTAAAGGAAAAATTATTACTCAATAAGATGGACTGGAGCGCTGCCGGCGGCAATAAAATCGTGATCAAAAAAGGCAACCTCTCCTTCGCGGATGTCGGCTTTATGCGGCAGGATCAGCAACTGCGCATCTTTACGAAAGAAGCCGCCCGCGACACCACCATGCCCGCTATCACGGTGGAGTTGAAAGACTTCCGGCTGGCGACATTGACAAGCATTATTGAAAAAGATACGGCCCTCATAAACGGTATCGCCAATGGCGCGATTACCGTGAGCAACCTGGAAGCCACACCGATACTGGACGGCGATCTGAAAATAGACAGCCTGCGTGCGATGGGCACCGCTGTTGGCGACCTGGCCCTGAAAGCCAATTCTACCGCCGACAAGGCCTACACCCTCGACGCGCGCATTACGGGGAACGATAACGATGTTGAACTGAGCGGTACTTACAGCGATGAGATGGACTTCACGCTCAGCCTGCAATCGCTGAACATGAAATCGGTAGAGCCCTTCACCTTCGGCAACGTGAGCAAAATGAGCGGCAGCGCGAATGGCCGCATCACGTTACAGGGAACGGCCGACAGGCCCCGCATCCGCGGCAACCTCCATTTCAACGAGGCCATGGAGTACGGTGAGCATGATCAACGCTGAATTTAAACTGCCCGACGAAGACATCCTGTTTGAAGAACAGGGCATCCGCTTCCGCCAGTTTGTAATTGCCGACAGCGTAGGCAACGAGGCCGTGCTGAACGGGCAGATCCGCACGAACGACTACGCGGACTTCGACTTCAACCTGGATTTAACCGCCGAAAACTTCCGCGCCCTGGGGCCTAAAGCCAAGGACGACCAACTTTACTACGGCCCTGCCTTTATTGACCTGAACGCCAAGATCCGGGGCGATCTTGACCTGCCGCGCGTGCAGCTGAACGTGAAACTGCTGGAAAAATCGCAGGTAACCGTGGTGCTGCCGGAAAACGATCCGCAGATCGAAAGCCGGGAAGGCATCGTGGAGTTCGTGGACAGGGACAATATGCCGGACAGTGCGCTGCTGGTGCGGAAAGACAGCTTACCGTCCATGCCGACCCTCACAGGCATCGTGTTCTCCGGCGACGTGGAAATAGACCAAAGCGGTGATGCGGCTGGTGATTGATCCCGGCAACGGCGACTATCTTGAAGTACAGGGTAACGCCACGCTGAACATGACATTGGACCCGAGTAATAAAATGAGCCTGACCGGGCGATATGAAATATCTGAAGGTAAATATGCGATGTCGTTGAACCAGCTGATCAAACGAGAGTTTGAGATCGAGAAAGGCAGTACCATCATCTGGAACGGCGAAGCAACAAGCGCGGATGTAAATATTAAAGCCAAGTATGCGGTAAACGCGCCGGCGATCGACCTTATTGGCGACCAGGTGACCGACGCCACCACCAACAAGGCACAGTACAATCAGAAGGTACCGGTGGAAGTATTCCTGATCATCACGGGTGAATTACTAAAACCCGAAATCAGCTTCCAGCTGGATATGCCGGAGAACTCGCGGAACGTGCTGGACGGGGCTTTATACACGCGCCTGAAGCAAATTAACCAGGTGCCGTCCGAACTGAACAAACAAGTAATGGGTCTGCTGGTATTGAACCGGTTCATCTCGGAGAATCCGTTTGACCAGCTGGATAGCCGCACGGGCAGTTCGTTCGAGGACATTGCACGCAAATCCGTGAGTAAAGTATTGTCGCAGCAGCTGAATAACCTGGCGGGCAGTCTCATAAAAGGATTCGACATCAACTTTGACCTGCAGTCGGAAGATGACTACAGCAGCGGCACGCGGGAAGAAAGCACGAACCTGAAAGTGGACGTATCCAAACGCCTGTTCAATGACCGTTTAACCGTTACCGTAGGCTCCAACGTGGGCATTACGGGCAATGGCGATCCGCAGGAAGCAAGTACGCTGGTGGGCGATGTAACGGCCGAATACGCGCTGACGCGCGACGGGCGCTATCGCCTGCGCGCTTACCGGCGCAACCTGAGCGAAACGATTATTGAGGGCCAGGTAATCGAAACGGGCGTGGCCTTTATGCTCGTGATGGACTACGACGAATTCAGAGAAATATTTGAACGCAGGAAAGAGAAAAAGCAGGAACGCATCCGTGCTAAAAAATCGAAATAAGGTATGACAGGCAAGCAGCTATACATATTGATCTCATTAACGGCGGTACTGGCAGCCTGTTCCACCACCAAAACGGTGCCGGAGGGCGAACGATTGTTCACAGGATCCACGATTAAATGGGATGGCAAAAAACCAAAGGACAAAGGCACGCTCAACAGCGGCATGGAAAGTCGTTTACGCCCCAAACCCAACAAAAGAACATTGGGTATTCCGTTTAAACTGCTCATATACAACCTGGGTAAAGACCCCGGCACTAAAACCAAAGGACTGAACTACCTGCTGCGTAAAAAATGGGGCGAGGCGCCCGTGTTGCTCAGCCAGGTGAAACTGGGTACAAATAACCTGATCCTCGAGCAATACCGGAAGATAATGGTTACTTCCAGGCGGATGTGCGGAATAAAGTCAACCTGAAAGGAAGTAAAAAAGCAAGCGTCACCTACACGGCCATGCCGGGTACACGTTATACCATAGACAGCGCGGTTTTTGAAATTGATACCGGCACCATGGCGCGGCTGATCCATGAACAGGACCGCCGTTCCCTGCTGAAACACGGCGACAACTTCAGCCTGGATAAAATTAAGGACGAGCGTGACCGCATACACAGCATCCTGAAAGAACAGGGCTATTACTACTTTACACCGGATTATATCTTAACACAGATCGATAGTACGCACCAGGGCAAGGTAAACCTGTACATGCGCATTAAACCGCAAACGCCGGCTACGGCTCTGCGGCAGTATACCATGCGCAACGTGACGCTGTATACGGATTACAGCCTGGACGAAGACACAGCGCGCACGAACAGGCGCGCTTCGGATTCGATCCGCGCGGTAAGGGCGGCGAGGCGTGCAGACAGCACCCGGCCACAGCGCAAACGACCCGGGTTTATTATTGTAGACCGGGATTCGCTGTTTAAATCTATTGTATTTGAACGCTCGGTGTTCTTGCAGCGCGACAGCCTGTACCGGCTGAGCAACCATAATATCACGCTGCAAAGGCTCGTGAACCTCGGCGTATTCAAGTTTGTACGCGGGCAGTTCCGCGCAGCCAGGGATACTGGTTACCTGAACGCCAGCTTCTACCTTACCCCCTACCCGAAACGCTCGTTGCAGCTGGACTTGTCCGGCTTCTCGAAGAGCAGCAACTTCGTGGGATCGCAGCTAAACATCTCGGCGAAAAACCGTAACTGGCTACGAGGTGCGAATTTGCTGGAAATTAAACTGGGCGGCGGCTTCGAGACACAGGTGGGCGGTGGCACCACGCAGCTGAACACCAGCGGCTACAGTGTAACCGGCGATGTGTCGGTGACCATTCCGCGCTTTGTAACGCCTATTCGCGGCATTAACCTTCGAACGCCTTACGTTCCCCGCACGAAGTTCAGTATCGGGTACGAGCTGTTAAGCCGGCCGGCCACTTACAACCTGAACGCGTTTTATTTCCAGTACGGCTATTTATGGAAGAAGACGAAATTCCTCGAGCACCAGTTGAACCCGGTAGCTATCACATACGTGTTGCCATCGAAGCTTTCGCCTGAGTTCATTAAACAACAGCAACAGGACCTTGCATTGCAGCAGTCGGTATCCAAACAGTTCCTGCTGGGCGGCAACTACACCCTGACCTTTAACAACCTTTCGGAAAAACGTTACCATACGTTTTATGCGAGCTTCAATACAGACATCTCCGGCAACATTGCGGGATTGATCATACCGAAGCAGGACAGCCAGCGGCTGATCTTTAACAACCCGTTCTCGCAGTACCTCCGCTTTACACTGGAGGGCCGCCACTACTGGAAACTGAGCGATAACCTCACGTGGGTGAACAGGGCGTTGGCGGGTTATGGCCTGGCCTACGGCAACTTCAGTACACTGCCATTTGTGAAGCAATACTTCATCGGAGGTAGCAACAGCATCCGCGCCTTCAGAGCGAGAACGCTCGGCCCCGGCAGTTATCGCGATCCGGGACTGGATACCGCCAGGCTGCTGGCTAACCAGGCGGGCGATATCAAACTGGAATTCAATACGGAGTTGCGTTTTAAACCGGCTAACCGAATAGAGCTGGCGGCTTTCCTCGATGGTGGTAACATCTGGCTGAAAGAATCGCTGCCAGGTAAAGAAGAAGGTCAGTTTAAGCTGGGTAATATGTTTAAACAAACTGCCCTGGGTACCGGTGCAGGTTTACGCATAGATGCCTCTATATTGATTATCCGCTTCGACGTAGCTTTCCCGCTGCGCAAACCCTGGCTGCCCGAAAACCAGCGATGGGTGGGTAACCAGATCCGCTTCGGCGATCCCGACTGGCGGAAAGAAAACCTGATCCTTAACATTGCTATCGGATATCCATTCTAGAACATATAAAAGAAATATTTTATTAATACAAACACATAATATATATTTGCTATCCGTAGACCCGGCAGGTAATGACTGCCGTGCGTTAAAGCAAAGTGTATGATGTACCCACTATCCTATCCCGGCTTATGCCGCAAAGCCCTTGGCTGCTGCCGCAGGCATGCTTTGTACGTAATGCTGCTGCTTCCCGTGCTGCCGCTGCGGGCAGGCGCCGTACCACCTACGGACATTCAACTACCCGTTAAGGAGATTCACGAAAACAACCTGAAAGGCACGGCCGTTAGCGCTTTGTTAAGCAACGACGCGGACGCAGGTTCCTACACCTATACCCTGGTGGCCGGAGCGGACGATGAGGGCAATGACGCCTTTACCATCGATACTAAAGGCATTCTGCGGGCAGCGGTAGTATTTGATTACGAGACGAAATCGAGCTACAACATCCGGGTGCGCGCCACCAACGGCGCAGGAGAATTCCTTGAGGCTACCTTTACCATTTTAATTGCCGACGTGTACGAAACGCCCGCGAAACTGGAAGCTAACAACATCCTCACGCCAAACGGCGACGGGGTAAACGACCTGTGGGTGATTAAAAACCTCGACCTCGGCAAAAACAACGAGGTGTTTATCTACGACCGCATGGGTCGCATGGTATATAGTAAAAGAACTACCAGAACGACTTTAATGGCAGCGTAAACGGCAGCCATTTAGCGGAAGGCACCTACTATTACATTATGGATTTAGGTCCAAGGCAATACAAAGGCTTTATTACGCTGGTAAGAGAGCAGCGTTAAGATTGTTACCATCATCTTATGAAAAACCTATGAAATATTCCTATCGTGCTTCACTGCTGACGTTGGCCGCGCTGGTACTTCTCCAGCTGGTTGCCAAAGCCCAGGAATTGGGTAACGAAACCCAGGCGCAACACCCGCTGGGCGCGCAGTACTTCTTTAACCAGTACCGGCCAACCCGGCTATGGCCGGCATGGGCACGGGTGTTAAGTTTGACTTCGCGCATCGCCGCATGTGGCAGGATATACAGGGTGGCCCCGTAACCACCGCTGTTACCGCTGACATCCCGGTAACGAGCCGCGTAGCTGCAGGCGCACAGGTGTATTCCGATAAAGCAGGCTTGCTGGGACAAACGCGCGTTGCTTTGACCTACGCCTATCACCTGACGTTAAACATAGAAAAAGAAACCGCGCTCCACCTGGGATTTTCCGCTGTGCTGGATGCAAAACGTATCGATAAAAAGGGCTTAGAGGGCGATCCCAATGACCCGCTGGTACAGCGTTACAATGCCCGCGACAACTTCTTTGATGCGGATTTTGGCGCTGCGTTCACGAATCATAACCTGACCTTGCAGGCAGCTGTGCCGAGCTTGTTTGCGAAATTCAAGAAAGATAAATACAACAGTTTTGACCGCTCGCTGTTTTTTACGGCGGCCAGTTACAAAGTTGAAACAGAAGATGGCGTGATCTCGTACGTGGAACCCAAGATCGCACTACGTGCTATCAAAGGCGAAAGCAGCATGATCGATATCGGCGCTAACCTTGCCCTGATGCAGGAATTCGCGAACGTGTTCGCCGTATACCATTCTACCCGTAACTTCTCCACCGGAGTGGGTTTCAACTTCAGATCGAATGTTGGCGTGCAACTGATATACAACTCGCAAACTGCGGGGTTAAAGAACTATACCAATGGGACGTTTGAGGTAAACTTACATCTGAACTTGTTTAAAAGCTGGTGCCATCTACGGAGGAGCCCTAGCGATTCTTTATACCTATGCCTGCGTGAGGGGCCGACCAGGTGACGGTCGGTCCCTTTTTATGTATGCTCGCCACAAAAAAAAAAGGCTGATCCATCAAGACCAGCCTTCTTATATTTTGATGATGTACCCTTATCCAAGATCGGGCAGCGCCTTCGCGATCTGCTCGCGGCTTGCTTCATACTGCTCCGGCAACTTCAGTGCCTGGCCCAGTGAATCCAGTGGTTCGTCTACTGCAAAACCGGGATCGTCTGTAGCGATTTCGAACAGTACGCCGCCTGGTTCGCGGAAGTAAACGGACGTAAAATAATTACGGTCGAGTACCGGCGTAATGTTAAAACCTTTCTTAGCGATCGCCTCCTGGAATTCCAGTTGTGCTGCTTTATTTTTCACACGGAAGGCGATGTGGTGTACAGAACCACCCGCTACATGGCCGCGTTGCTCGCCGGCGGCTTCCACCAGGTCAATGATGCCTGCATTAGGGCCGCCTTCCAGCACATAACGGTAGCGGTTTACTTCCTGCTGCTGCAGCGTGTAACCCAGCAATTCCAGTACGGCTACAGTAGGCTTGATGCTGGTAAGCGTAAGCGTTACGTGGTGGAAACCGCCCAGGGCCGCTTTACCATCAATACCTGTCGTTTCGTAAGGCGTAATCAATTTGCTCTCGGGTACAGCCACCAGTTCCAGTTTCAGTCCGTCGGGATCGAGAAACGTCAGGTACTCCTGTCCAAACTTGGTGGCCGGTTTATTAAAAATCACATTCCTTTCATCCAACCTTTTGAGCCAGAAATCCAGGCTGCCTTCCGGCACCGCGAAACCGGTTTCAGTAGCTTGTCCGGGACCGCGACGGCCCTGTGTAATACCTTCCCAGGGGAAGAAAGTAAGTATAGTACCGGGCTCGCCCGCATAGTTGCCGTAATAAAAATGGTACGTATTAGGATCGTCGAAATTCACGGTCTTCTTTACCAGCCTCATACCCAGGGTCTGGGTATAAAAGTCGAGGTTCTTTTTAGCATTTCCGGCGATCGCCGTTACGTGGTGGATACCTAAAATCTTGTTTTCCATATATCAATTATTAACAAGTCAAAGGTAGCATTACACGAAGGGCTGATAAATGGACTAATCGAATAAAACGATGGACATTTTATCGGGCCGGTTACAACTGCGCCAGTTCGGCTTTTGCTTTCTTAGTTAAACCCGCCACCACTAAGTCGTACGAGTGTTTTACCCACTCCAGTACCAGCTTGTCGGACACGGTGCCGTCCATTACCACGGTGTTCCAGTGTTTCTTATTCATGTGATAACCTGGCTCCACGGCACTGTAACGTTCGCGGAGTTCTACCGCCAGTTCGGGATCACACTTAAGATTAGCGCTGGCGAACAGTTCAATATCGGTAAGGGCGAACACTTTATCCATCACATAAAACACCAGTGTCGTTTCACCAAAGGGAAATTTCTCCGTTGTGCCTTTAAGGGAAAGGCAATAGTCCCTGAATTTTTCGAGATTCACGTGTAAAGCTTTGCCCTAAAGTTAGATATTAGACGGAACCCGGGCAAAACATAGTATTTGATCGATCTTTGGCTGCATTTTATCATGCTGTTGAAAATTGTTGAATATTTGCCCTCTTTTTATTTTAATTTAGCGATCTACGGTGGACAGGATTCCTACAGATATTATTGTATTGCAGCGGAGTGTTGCTTTTGAGCGCGATCAACGCGCTTACCACGACCTGTTCGTCCACTTTTACCAGCCACTGATTAAGTTTGCCAACAACATTGTAAAGTCGAAAGAAGCAGCGGAAGAAATCTATTCGGACGTATTGCTGAAGCTGTGGGACATGGGGCCTGCGCTGGCGGAGATAGCACATTTAAAAGTGTATTTGTTCCGCAGCGTAAAAACGCTTCCCTGAATTACCTCAGCCGTTATTATAAGGTGCCACTGGTCGACCTGGACACCATCCATCTTGAAATGATCCATGAAGTGTACACCCCGGAGCAAAACCTGCTGCACGCGGAGTTACACAAAAAAGCGACGCTGGCGGTGCGTTCGCTGCCGGCCAAATGCCAGCTGGTATATACGCTCATCCGCGAAAACAACTTCTCCTACAAACAGGTGGCCGACATTATGGGCATTTCCGTGAACACCGTGGAAGGCCATATGAGCACGGCGTTACGTAAGCTTGGCGTGATGCTGCAGGCTTATCTACCCCCTACCCAGAATTAATTTCAACTTTTTTGAAGCTGACCGGTGGAACCTGCCCTTTTCACTGTCTGTACGGGTAGGATGCTACCAGAAAGGTTTTATATACTATTGAGCCGCAAGTTTGCCGGCGAGGCTACACTCCAGGGAACAGGAAGAACTGGAGCGGATGCTCCGGCTGCATCCCGAATGGCGCGGGCTGATGGCGCAATACCCGCAGCACCGCCAGGCCGATACGGAAGCTAGCCGGCACGAAGCGGAAGCCGCCTTTGCCGCGCATGCCGTTAAAATGCAACTGAGCGGGCGTACAGATGCCACTACGCTCCTTTCGGCTGCTCCTGAAAAACAAAGCCGCCGTCCGCTGAAAACGGGGCTGATACTGGCGGGCAGCCTGGTACTGCTAGCCTGCGGCATTATCTACCTGGATAAAAAGCTGGAACATCCGCTGCCGGCGATAGCGAAAAGCGAAGTAGTTACCAGGAAAGGCACTACCACCACCATTACGCTGCCCGATGGTACCAAAGTATGGCTGAATGCGGACAGTAAACTGAGCTACCCGGAGTCCTTTAAAGGTAAGAAAACACGCGAAGTCACCCTCACGGGTGAAGCCTATTTCGATGTGAGCCGCGACAGTATTTGTCCCTTTGTGATCCATACCGATAAAATCAACATCCGGTACTGGGTACGGCTTTCAATGTAAAAAGCTACCCGCAGGATGAAACGGTGGAAACCGCACTGATACACGGTAAAATTGCCGTTACTTTCAACGACCGCCCATCGGAGCGCATCATCCTGAAACCGAGTGAAAAACTCGTGTTACGCAAGGACCAGGCAGTCGTATTAAGCACGCTGGAAACACAGCAACCGAAAGTGCAGGTGAACAACATCCGCGTAATGCCCGGCAACCTGGTACAGGAAACCGCCTGGATGCAAAACCAGCTCGTGTTTGCTGAAAGCAATCTGAAAGACATTACCGAAACACTGGCAAGAAGATTCAACATCACCTTTGTTTTTGAAGACGACGCAGTGAAACAATATACATATACAGGGATTTACGAGAATGAAACTTTGGATGAAATACTGGCGGCATTAAGCCTCTCTAAAAAATTCAGTTATAAGAAAGCGAACAACGAAATAAGAATCAACCGTTAAGCGCCTTTCCGGCCATAACAAGGGGAAACAAACGTGCTTATAATAGCTGGAGCTGATCACTCCGGAAGGGCATTATATGCCATAAAAAGCACCAGGGAGAACATTTTAAAAACCAAATCTGAAACAAGATGAACAAGTTGGGATTGACGACCGTCAAAGCCCCCGGGCGATCTGTGCTACGGATGATCTATGGAAAGATGCTGTTTTTTACTGCCGCACTATTTCTCATCAGCATTGCGCAGGGCGCCGCGCGGCAAAATGGTATTACACTGGATGTTAAAAACCAGCCACTCGGCAAAGTACTGAAGTCGATTGAACAACAGGCCGGGTATCGGTTTAGTTACAGTCCGCAGGTAGTACCGGTGAACGAAACCGTTACGCTGCGGGTGAAGGATAAACCCGTACACGACGTGCTCAACGAACTGTTGAAATCATTTGACCTGAGCTACAAAGCGGCCAGTGAAAAAGTAATTGTGATCTATAAGAAGGAAGATGGCAACCGCCTCGCAACCGACGACCCGGTTGCGACGGCGGATACCGCCATTGTGATCACCGGCCGTATTGCGAGTTCCGAAGGAGAAGCCTTGCCAGGCGCCACGATCTCCGTAAAGGTACCGCCGTGGGCGCGGCGGCGGATGTAAAGGGCGCATTCAGCTTACGCATTCCTGCTTCGAAAGCCACACTAGTAGCCAGTTATATGGGATACAAATCGCAGGAGTACAAAGTAAACGGCACCGGCCGTATCGAAGTGCGTTTGATCGCCGACTCCAAAGTACTGAACGATGTGGTGGTTACCGGTATCGTGAATCGTAAAAAGAAAGTTTCACCGGCGCGGCTGCGACGTTTACTGCCAATGAACTCCGACAGGTAGGCAACTCGAACATCTTACAAAGCCTGAAAACACTGGATCCTTCCTTTATCATCAACGATAACAACGCCCTTGGCTCCAATCCCAACGCGTTGCCGGACGTAGAGATCCGTGGTAAAAGCAGCATGCCGAGCGCATCGCTGAAAGATGAATTTGGCGCGGATCCCAACCAGCCGCTATTTATCCTCGATGGTTTTGAAGCGACATTACAGACCATTATAGACCTGGACATGAACCGCATCGCCTCTGTTACCCTGCTGAAAGATGCGGCTTCTACGGCCCTGTATGGCGCCAAGGCAGCGAACGGCGTGGTAGTAGTGGCAACCAAAGAACCAGAACCGGGCGCCGTGCGTATTTCGTACAGTGGCGACTTCAGCGTATCCGCACCGATGCTGGGCGTTTATAATATGATGAACGCGGCCGAAAAGCTGGAGTTCGAAAAACTGGCGGGCCGGTACACAGCTGGCAGCCAGGGTGTATACACTCAGATTACGCGGGACAGTATTTACAATGCGCGGTTAAGTGCCGTGGAGAGCGGGGTGAACACCTATTGGCTGAGCGAGCCCGTAAGGACAGGCATCACACAGGGCCATTCCATTTATGCGGATGGCGGCGACGGCTCTATGCGGTACTCCGCAGGCGTGAATTACAAAACGATCGGCGGCGTCATGAAAGGCTCAAAACGCGATACCTGGGGCGGCAATCTCAAACTGTCGTACCGCAACAAAAAGCTGAACATCATGGAAAACCTGTTCGTGAACGGCGCCGAGGGCAGCGAATCGCCCTACGGTTCGTTCGCCACTTTCGTGAATGCAAACCCTTACTTCAAAAAGCGCCTGGCAGACGGCAGCATCAGCCGCTACCTCGACGAAACTACGGACCCGAACGCCACGGATGCGGAAATATCGACCAACCCATTGTACAATGCAGGCCTCGGCAACCGCTCCAATAACAAAAGTCTGGGCGTACAAAACAACCTTTCGCTCATTTATGATATTTACCCGGGACTGCGCTTCCGGGCTCGGTGCAGGTAGGCAAAACCACCGCTACGGCGATCAGCTTTACACCGCCGGAACATACGAGCTTCGATAACCGTTCCGTCTACGAGCGGGGCCGTTATACGGAATCGCAGACCAGTTCCTTCAACTATGCAGTAAACGCCATGCTCACCTATGCCCGCGTGTTTCGCGGGGTGCATAGCGTAAACGCCACTGCCCGCGCGGAGGGACAGGAAACAAATAACCGTCGTACGAGCTTTACTGCGGTGGGTTACCCCGCCGGCACCAATGGTAATCCTTCTTTTTCTTTTGGATATGACGAACTGGGTAAACCGGCTTATTCGGCGAGCCGGTTCCGCAGGAATAACCTGCTGGCGTCGCTGAACTATGCTTACGACAACCGGTATATGATTGATGCGTCTTTGCGGTACGACGGCTCTACGGCCTTTGGCTCCAATAAGAAATACGCTTCTTTTTGGTCGGTGGGCGGGGGCTGGAACATTCACCGCGAAACGTGGTTTAAGCAATTCAGCTGGCTCGAGTTCCTGAAAATTCGCGCCAACGTGGGACTGACCGGCAACCAGAACTTTGGCAGCCTTCGTTCTACTTCGGTATACAACTATGAAAGCTACGTGAACCTGTTCGGCCAGGCCCTTTCCCTGCAGGCAATGGGCAATCCAAACCTCGAGTGGCAGAACACTTTGTCTTCCAGCGGCGGTATTGACTTCGCGTTCTGGAAAAACAGGCTGAACGGCAGCTTCAACGTGTATAAAAACATACCGATCCCCTCATCATTATGATGGACCTTCCCTCCTCTACTGGCGTTACAGCGTACGCCACCAATGCGGGTATCTGGATGCAAAAGGTATCGAATTCAACCTGAAATACTCCCCGGTATTTCGCCCAAAAGACCGTGTTATATGGACGCTGGGCGTTTTCGGCAGCACTGTTAAAAGCAAGTATGGCGGCTTTGGCAACAAGCTGGCAACACTCAACAAACAGCAGGAACTGAGCAAATCGCTCCAGCGCTTCAGTGACGGGTACAGCCCGGACGATATATGGGCCGTTACATCCGTGGGCATTGATCCAACAACCGGCCGCGAAGTATTCGTGGATCGCTTTGGACAGTATACTTATACCTACAGCGCGGCGGACATTGTTCGAGTAGGGAACGCACGCCCGCTTGTAGAAGGTGTGGTGAGCAGCAACCTGAGCCTGAAGGGCTTTACACTCGGCCTTAATTTCCGTTATCGCCTGGGTGCAGAGATCTTTAACAACGCGGTATTCGAAAAAGTAGAGAATATCACCGACGGTGAAATACTGAACAACCAGGATAAACGGGCATTATACGATCGCTGGAAGAAACCCGGTGACGTCGCAAAATTCAAGGCCATCAGTCTGACCGGCACCACCCCGATGTCGTCCCGCTTTGTACAGGAAGAAAATGTGATCATCGGCGAATCGCTCAACATGGGATATGAATTCAACAACCGGCGCTGGATGAAGAAGGCCGGTCTTACCAGCCTGCGCCTGAATGCGTACATGAACGACATCTTCTACTTCTCTACGATCACGCGGGAAAGAGGGATTGATTATCCTTTTGCGAAATCGGCGTCGTTCAGTGTGAGGGCCGGATTCTAAACAAGTTTAACGTAAGATCATGAAACAATTCATCATAAAAATTACTTTCTTTTCCTTGTTGATGGCGGGGCTGAGTTCCTGTAAAAAATGGCTGGACCTGCAACCGGAAGACCAGTTCACGCAGGAGCAGGTATATACCAATCCCACGCGGATAGCGCAGGCGCTGAACGGGCTGTATGCAACCCTGTCGGACAATAACATGTACGGCGGGCGTATGAGCATGACCACCTTGGAACTGCTGGCGCAGCGCTACTTCATCAATGCAGGCGCCACAGGTGAAAGACCGCAGGTGCAACAATATGCGTACGATAAAACCGATGCACAGAATGCTTTTGAAGCCATCTGGCGCAATTCATACAACGCGGTGTCGGACATCAACGAATTCATCGGCAGCCTGGAAACGTATTCCGTATCCGTACTGGATGCTCCTACCCTGGCCCTGTATAAAGGCGAGGCGATCGGTCTCAGATCCATGATACAGCTGGACATGCTCCGGCTTTTTGGCCCGGTATACCGCACCGATTCTACCTTGCCGGCTGTTCCTTACTACAATAAAGTAGCCACTGCTCTTTCGCCGCTGCTCCCCGCTAATCAGGCCATGGACAGCATCCTGCGCGATCTGCGGATGGCGTCGGCCTTACTGGCTGCCGACCCGGTGATCACACAAGGGCCGATGCATACGCTGTTGTATGATGGCCGCGATTTTGCGCGGCTCCGCAACTACCGGATGAACTATTATGCAGTCCAATTGCTGCTCGCCCGTGCAGAACTTTACCGGGGCAATACCACTAACGCACTGCTGATAGCAGAAACCGCGTTGCAGGGTACCACTCGCTGGTTTCCCTGGGTAGAAGGTTCGCGGACCATGATTTCAGTAGACCCCGACCGCGTGTATTATACCGAAGTACTGATGGGACTCTATCATGCAAAACTGGCAGAGAATCACAAAGCCTGGTTTGCGGCCGATGTAACGGACGCCAGTATTTATCGTCCCGAGCAAAATGTGCTGGACGCTACGTTCGAGGGATATGGCAACGACGTGCGCTACCACGACTCCTGGGTGCTTTCGGGGCTAAAAGTTATAAGACCTTTCTTAAATACCAGGCGCCAGGCGTTGATTCGGCATGGTACCAGTATATGCCTGTGCTTCGCAATACCGAACTGTATTACATCGCAGCCGAGTGCCAGCCCGACGCGGCAAAGGCGCTTGCCTACCTGAACCAGGTACGCGCACACCGCGGTTTACCGGCGCTGGCCGCCACCGTGAACATCCAGAACGAGATCCGCAAAGAATATATGAAAGAGTTTTATGGCGAAGGCCAGCTCTTTTACTATTACAAACGCCGCGCGGAAACAACCATTCCGAGCGCGATCAGCACCGGGGCCACCATTGCCATGAATAAGGCAAAATACGTGGTGCCGCTTCCATTATCTGAAACACAGTATCGCTAACCATAAAACCAACGGTACGATGAAAACACTTTTCAAACTGTTCGCCTTAATGCCAGCCATCTTATTGATGGCCTGCGAAAAGGACCTGCCGACTTACAACGGCACCAATAACATTTATTTCCGCAACGCCGTACAAATATCTTCGTCGGATGTGCGCACCGATAGCTCGTTCTTCAGCTTTGCCCTGTACACCGCCGCGTTGCAGGACACGGTGTTAAAAATACCAATCATGACCATGGGTATGCCTTCTTCGCAAGACCGTACCTATAAGCTGACGATACCGGATTCGTCTACCGCCATTGCCGGCGTGGATTACGAGTTAGTATCCGGTGCACCGGCAATACGTGGCGGTTATACGACCGATTCCGTGTTTATCCGCGTAAAACGTACGGCCGAAATGCGCGATACGACCAAACTGCTGATCCTGCAACTGGAGCAGAACGAGCATTTTAATGTAGACATGAAGGACTTTGTGTACAACACGCTGACCGGACAAAAAATGAGTTATATCCGGCACCGCCTGTATCTCTCCGACATCCTGCGCCAGCCCAGGTACTGGATTCCCAGCCACTTTGGCGTATTCAGCCGCGAAAAGCTGTACCTGATGGTGGACATACTCGGTATCGCCGCCAATCGCTTCGACGGCACTGTATCTGTAGGTGATGCCAACTACTACGGCCGAAAAATGCAGCGCTACCTGAACCAGCAAAAACTCGAAGGCAATACCGTATATGAGGCTAATGGCACCCCCATGGCAATGGGCAGTTCCGTGCAATAACCACTAACAAATAACACTATGCGTACCTACTTTTTTATATTGATACTCGTTTCCCTGGCCGGGCTAAGCGCCTGTTACAAAGACGAGGGCAACTACGACTATCACGAGCTCAACAAAATTACCATTACCGGTATTGCTGATAACTACAGCATACAGCAGGGCGACAGTCTGCGCATCTTCCCTACACTTGAATTTTCACTCGACCAATCGGGCGACACCGCGAAATACAAGTACGAATGGGCGGCACTGAGCGGCAATACCCGCCGCCTGCTCGACACGACCCTAAACTATAACAAACGCTTCCCGCTGAGTTCCGGCACCTGGGATGTTTATTATACGGTGACCGAGAAAAGCACGGGCCTTATTTCGCGCAAACACTTTAAAGTGGCGATCATCCGCTCGTTCGTGTCGGGCTGGCTCGCGCTGTGCGATGTAAACGGCGTGGCGCGGCTGGATATGGTATGGGTGAAAGATACGCCGCGTGTGGTGAATGACCTGTTAGCCGCCGCCAGTGCAGGCTATACGCTCACCGGCAAACCGAACGATGTGTATGCCAATACTTACCTGGGCGCCGCTTCCTTATTCGTGGCCACCTCCACCACCACCGAACGTTTCGACCCCTCATCGTACGTGTGGCGGAAAGGATTCGATATCCGGAATGAAATGCTGACGGATGAACCGGTAGGATTTACTGCG
Source organism: Chitinophaga sedimenti (assembly GCF_023156195.1). GTDB lineage: Bacteria > Bacteroidota > Bacteroidia > Chitinophagales > Chitinophagaceae > Chitinophaga > Chitinophaga sedimenti. Next base: position 1,299,549 of record NZ_JAKUKA010000001.1, on the reverse strand, counting down.
CAGCAAATGTACATGCGCACCAGCGGGTATACGTTTATGCAGGCCAACGATGGCAACCTGTACTACTGCCATGCGCAGTCGGGCATCTATTTTGGTCTTGCAGCGAACGTGATGAGCGGCGAAGCGTTTCCTTTTAAAATGGCGCCATGGTTCGCACTGGTGCCGGATGGCGCTACCGCGTACCCGATGATCCTGTACGATGAAACCAAACGTAAGTTCGTACGCTTCACCCTGGGCGGCGCCAATGCTGCCGAGATGCCGACGGGTACGCTGTTTAATTTCACTACGGGGAAAGACCTGGTGTACATGGAATCGTCGCGCTACAACACCGGGTCCATTTATGCGGTGCTGAAAGACCCAGGTGCAGCCAATTATTACCTGGCCAGGTTTGTCGCCACCAGGACCATCACGCAAAACCAGTTTACGCCGATCGCCGGGGCGGACATTGAACACGCTACTACATTTGCTGTGAGCCCCCGTTATGGCTACCTGTTTTACGCCGCCGGTGGCAAACTACACGAATACGACATCTTTTCGAATACCAGCAAACTGATGCTGGATTTCGGCACAAAGAAAATCAACCATATCCGTTTCCATAACTATGTCGCTGGCACTAATACGGCGCTCCGCGAGGACCTGGTAGTATGTGTCAATGACCCAGGGTTGCCCGATGAAACATCCGGCACGATCAGCACCTATACCGTACCGGGCGCCAATGGCGAGCTGGTGTTGAAGAACAGTTACTCCGGGCTTGGAAAAATAAAAACCATCACTTACAAAGAGTAACCTGTTTATTGTGATCCATGTTGCTGTTACCCAGGGCCGCCGCGTTAGGCGGCCTTTTTCCATGTACAATCAGAAAGGACCGCCATTTACATGACAGCCCTTTCTGATTTTCTCTTTATGTTGATGCGATTACTGTTTCCAGCCGCCGCCCAGTGCACGGTAAAGTGTTACCATCGCCTGTAACTGCTGCAATTTATCGTTGATCCCGTTCAACTGCGCCGTCAGCAAGTTCTGCTCGGCCGTGAGCACGTCCGTGTAGTTGGTGCTGGAAGAATAGCGCAGCAATTCCTTATTAAACTCTACTGCTTTTTGCAGGGACGCTAATTGGTTCTGCCGGATGGATGCTTTGTCTACCGCCGTCTGGTAGCTGAACAAAGCATCTGCTACTTCCTGCGAAGCAGTAAGCATCACGGATTTAAAGTTGTACAGCGCCTCTTCCTGGTTGGCTTCCGCTACGCGCAAACGCTGGCGGTTCAGGCCCTGGTTAAAGATCGGCTGTGTAAGACCGGCCACCAGGTTCCAGTAGAAGGTCTGGTCAAAGAAACCTTTCAGCGTATTTACCGTTGCAAATCCGCCGGTAGCCGACAGGTTCAGCTGCGGATAGAAGTACGTGCGGGCAGCATTGGTCAGCTCAAAATTGCTGATCAATGAATACTCTGCCTGTTGCACGTCCGGCCGGTTGCTCAGCAAATGCACCGGCACGCCTGTGCGTAAAAAATCTACCGCCTGCTGCTGATCCAGTATGCTGCGTGGAATACTGTCTGGCGACACCCCCAGCAACACGCTGAGCGCGTTTTCCGTTTCACGGATACTGCGTTTAATATCGGGAATGCTGACTTCCGCTGCGTAACGGTTCGCCTCGCTGTTTACCACATCGGCGCCTGTAAGCACCGCGGCTTCCTTCAGCGCTTTGATGGTAGACACATCGTTCTTGCGGATTTCTACGGTTTGCTGGGTGATCTTTAACTGCTGGTCTAGGGCGAGCAGCGTATAATAATTGTTCGCAATGTTGGCGATCAGCTGCGTCTGTACCGTACGGCGGTAAGCATCGCTCGCGAGGAACAACGCCACGCGCGAACGTTTGGTGCTGCGCAGTTTACCCCACACATCTATTTCCCAACTGGCGGTACCCACCAGCGAGTACTGGTCGTACGACGGAATAGAGGTGGCGCTGGAGTTACCGAATGCACGCAGCTGTGCCGGTGAAGGTTTGGCGTGCGTAAAGCTCGGCGATACGCTCAGCGTAGGCCAGAAGGCATCTTTGCTCTGGCGAAGGTTGGCCGCGGCAGCTTTCATGCGGGCTACGGCTATTTTCAGGTTCAGGTTACTGTCTAAGCCCTGTTGTATCAGTGTGCGCAACTGCGGATCACTGAACAACTCCTGCCAGCGGATATCTGCCAGGGTAGACGTATCCGTAGCGGTTTGTGCGCCACGGTAGGTGGCGGGTGTTTGAATGTCCGGCTTCTCGTACTGCTGCGTGATTTTGCATCCCGCCAGCAGCACCGGTACACCTATGATGTATGCGATATATCTGTTCTTCATGCTATTCAATTTAATGGGCGGCTGGTATGGTTGGCAATCCGGTTTCATCTTCTTCCTCGTCCTCGTCTTCAAACTTCTTTTTACGCCCTACTTTTTCCTGCAGGTGCTGGAAGATCACGAACAGCGCCGGGATCACCAATACCCCAAAGATGGTACCGATCAACATACCGCCTACTGCGCTCGTACCGATGGCGCGGTTGCCTTTGGCGCCGGCGCCGCTAGCCAGCATCAACGGTACGAGACCAAGGATGAAAGCGAAGGAGGTCATGAGAATGGGCCGTAAACGCGCTACCGCACCATCTACTGCCGCCTCCGGGATCGATTCGCCGTTACGCCTGCGCTGTACGGCAAACTCCACGATGAGGATCGCGTTTTTCGCCAGCAGACCAATCAACATGATCAGGGAGATCTGCGTATAGATATTGTTATCTACCCCGAAAATTTTATTAAAAAGGAACGTACCGGCCAGACCAACAGGCAGCGACAGGAGCACCGCAAATGGCAGGATATAGCTCTCGTACTGCGCACAGAGCAGGAAGTACACGAATATCAAACAGAGAATAAAGATATAAACCGACTGGCTGCCGGCCGACAACTCCTCGCGGGTAATACCCGAAAACTCATATCCATAACCAGCCGGCAGGGTCTGTGCCGCAATTTCCTGCACCGCCCTGATCGCGTCGCCGGAGCTAAAGCCCGGGTTCGGCGCACCGTTTACTGCGATAGACGTAAACAGGTTAAAACGGTTGATCGCCTCCGGGCCATAAACCCTTTCCAACGTAACGAACTCGCTGATTGGCGCCATTTGTCCCGCGCTGTTACGCACGTACACATTGTTGAGGCTTGCCTCGCTTGTACGGTACTGGTAATCCGCCTGGATCATTACACGGTATTGTTTACCGAACTGGTTGAAGTTAGAGGCGTAGATCCCCCGAAGTACCCCTGCATCGTTGTCAGGATCGAATTCGGCGATACGCCGGCGTCTTTCGCTTTGGCGGTGTTCACCGTGAGCTGTAGCTGCGGGAAGTTCGGGTTGAAGGTGGAGTTGATATACTGGATTTCCGGGCGGGCACGCAACGCGTTCTGGAAGTCGTTGCTCACTTTATAAAAATCCTGGATCGTATGCCCGCCTTTATCCTGTAGCTGGAATTCAAAACCGCCGCTGGCGCTGAAACCCTGCACCGTAGGCGGACTAAAGAAGATAATGCTGCTGGCCTCGCGGATGCCCGCTGTTCTGCCGAACAACTCACCAATGATCTTGGTCGCATCGCGGCCGGGCCTGTCGCCCCACTCCTTCAGTTCAATAATTACCATGGAGTAAGCACTACCCGCACCTGCGATGAAGTTGGTACCAACCACCTGCAGGGTGTTGTTCACGCCATCTACCTGCCGCGCAATCGCCGCTACCTTCCCGGATACCGAATCGGAACGCTCGAGCGTAGAACCCGGCGGCAGACTCACCGAAGCGAAGATCGTTCCAAGGTCTTCGTTCGGCACGAAGGACGAAGGCGTGGTTTTCATCATGACGTACAACCCGCCGCCAAACAGCGCGATGATCAAAATCGCCATCCATTTACGGATCGATAGGAAGTGTACCGCTTTCTTATATTTACCGGTTACTGCATCAAAAGAAGTATTAAAAGCATTGTAGAAACGTTGCAGGTAAGTCTTTTCTTATGCTCATGCTCGTCGTGCGGCTTCAGCAGCAGCGCACAAAGCGCGGGGCTGAGCGTCAACGCGTTGATCGCGGAAAGGATGATCGAGATCGCCAGGGTAAGACCGAACTGTTTGTAGAACACGCCCGCCGAACCCGTAATGAACGTTACCGGCACAAACACCGCGGACATTACCAGTGTAATGGAAATGATCGCGCCGCTGATCTCGTTCATCGCGGACATAGTAGCCTTTCGCGCCGACTTGGCGCCATGGTCCAACTTGGCATGGACCGCCTCCACCACTACGATGGCATCATCCACCACGATACCGATCGCCAGTACCAGTGCGAACAAGGTGAGCAGGTTAATGGAGAAGCCAAATAAATTCAGGAAGAAGAACGTACCCACGATCGCCACCGGCACCGAAATCGCCGGGATCAAAGTAGAACGCCAGTCCTGCAGGAACAGGAACACCACGATAAATACGAGGATGAATGCTTCCACCAGGGTGTGCAACACCTTATCGATAGAGGCATCCGGGAAGCGGTTTACATCCACCAGCACGGTGTATTTCACACCGGGAGGAAAGGATTTGGCTGCTTCTTCGAGTACCGCTTTACTACCGTTGATTACATCGCGGGCATTGGAACCGGCGGCCTGTACCACCGCCACACCCACAGCCGGATGATCATTTACCAGGTTGTACGCCGAGTAGCTCTGTGCCCCCAGTTCCAGCCTGGCCACGTCTTTCAGCAATAACTGCTGCCCATTGCCGATGGATTTGATGATAATATTTTCGAACTGGGTCACATCTTTTAAACGGCCCGTGTATTTAATTACATATTGGAAAGCCTGGTTGCTGTTCTCCCCCACCTTACCCGGCGCAGCTTCAATGTTCTGCTCGGCCAGTGCGGCGGTGATGTCGGAAGGCATCAATCCGTAAGCAGCCATAGCCTGCGGTTTTAACCAAACGCGCATGGAGTAGTCGCGGGAACCGAATACCGTTACCTCACCTACCCCGTTTACACGCTGGATCTGTGGTACCAGGTTAATTTTCGCATAGTTCTGCAGAAAGGTCTGATCGTAAGCCTTGTTCTCACTGTTGAGGGCGAAGATGAGCAGGTTACTGCTCTGCCTTTTAATCACCGTTACACCGGCCTGTGTTACCTCTGCCGGTAACAGGCTGGTAGCGCGGGATACGCGGTTCTGCACGTTTACCGCGGCCAGGTCGGGGTTGGTGCCTACCTTAAATACCACGGTGATGGTAGCGGTACCTTCGTTGGTGGAGGTCGATGTCATGTACGTCATGTCTTCCACCCCATTGATCTGTTCTTCCAGCGGAATAATAATGGAATTGAGCACCACATCGGCGTTTGCACCGGGATAACTGGCGGAAACCTGCACGGTGGGCGGTGCAATGTCCGGGTATTGTGCAATCGGCAGCGTTACCAGTCCCGGGATACCCAATATCACGATGATAACGGATATAACCGTAGACAGCACCGGCCGTTCTATAAATCTTCTAAGCATAATGTCTGTTTAATTGATCAATGCCAGCCGGCGTTACTTTTTCACACGGATCTTTTCGCACCTTCCTTAAGGTCGGTGATGCCTTCCACCACGATCTGGTCGCCCTGCTTCAGGCCATCTTCCACTACGAACGATTTGCCATCCGGTGTAGGCCTTACCGTAATGGCTACGCTGGTAACCGTGGTATCCGGTTTTACCTGCCATGCGAAACGTTTGCCCTGCAGATCATAAGTAGCCACCTGCGGGATCACGAGCGCCGTATCTATTTCCCTTGGAATACGTACCGTGCCGCTGCTTCCGCTGCGCAAAATGCCGATGGGGTTGGGATAGCGGGCGCGGAACTGTACAGACCCCGTTTCGGTGGTCACCAGGCCGCTGGCCGTTTCAATTTTACCCTCGTGGTCGTAAGTTTCGCCGTTGGGCAGGAGAAACAGCACATGGGGAGCGCTTTTCAGCTTCTCCTGGATGGTATTCCCTTTATACATGCGGGAAACGTAAAGCAGTTGTTTCTCGTTCACAGAAAAATAAGCATATACGTCGCCGGACTCCGACACGGTGGTCAGCGGCTGCGACGAACTTGCGCTTACCAGCGCGCCTACCTTATTGGGCAGGGTGCCGATTACCCCGTTAACCGGGCTGGTAATGGACGTGTAGCCTACGTTGGTGCGGGCGTTGGCCACGGTGGCGTTAGCCTGGGCCAGGGCGGCCTTTTTCGCTTCCAGCGCGTATTCGGCGCTTTCCAGTTCGTATTTGCTGATGATGTCTTTTTCCACCAGCGGGCGTACCTTGTTTACCTGCATTTCCGCGGTGCTCACTTCCGCCTGGGCGGTTTTGATGCCCGCTTCCGCCGTACGCAGCTCCTGCTCGTACATCGGGTTGCTGATGCGGAATAATAACTGTCCCTTTTTAACCGTGGCCCCTTCATCTACAAAAATCTTCTCCACAAACCCGTCGATTTTGGGCCGGATCTCCACAACCTGTTGCCCCTGGATAGTTGCAGGAAAATCGGTGTATAGTACTGCCTTACCAGCCGTCACCGTTTCTACCTTATATAATTTCACTCCTCCCGTACCGGGCGCGCCGGCCTGCTTTTTCCCTCCGCAGGACGTTAACAGCACTCCTGCCGCCAACATCCACATGTAACCGATGCAATAATTGTAACACTTCATATAGTGAGTTCTGGTTTGTTTCCGATGAATGTATATACCAAACGACCCGCCAGGAAAGTAAACACCTGAACCCGGTCAAAAGTTTTATCCCATAAACAGATACGGATTCTCCGTACGCCTGGTTCGGAAAGGCGTGCCCGCCCCTGGCTGCTGTGTTTCCGTGTTATTAGTGGCAAGCTGCAAGGTACTACGCCCCCGCCTGGCATCGACCGATTTAGCGGCGAAATGAGGATTTCCTGCGACGATTGCATGGACACAGGATAGCGGGTAATCTACAAAAACGCCCGGCGTTGCGGCCGGGCGGTTAGCTTATCTTCGGCTTTCCAGGGCTTTAACTCTCTCCTGGAGCTGCTCGTTTTCCTTTTTCAGGTCGATGAGATAGAGCGTGAGTTCCTCGACCTTTTGTAAGAGGCGGGCGTTCATGTCGCCCAGCTCTATTCCATCTTTTTCACCTCTTCTGCGGATGGAATACCCGGAAGGTGCTGATGCTCGCGGATGAACTTTTCTACGGACGCGATGGACGGGAGTTCGTAGCCTTTCGCGAATACGTAGTCCGGCCAGGGATTGGCGAGTGTCACCTTTACCTTGCGGGCGGCAATAGTGCCATCTACGGCGAGTTTGTTGGTACCGGGCGCGGAAGTGCCGATGCCCACGTTTCCGTCCGAAGTGATGACCATGCGTTCCATCATGTTATAGCTGCCGGCATTGCTGTAGGTATTAGTATAAAATCTAAGGTAGGTGTCCCAACCATGTCCGCGGCCAAAGCCTATCGCAGAAGAACCGCCGCCATTGGCCGCAAAGCCAATAGCCATTTCACCATTGAGATTGGCGCCCGTACTTTGTCCCTCCAGGAAAATTCCATCGATGTCTGAGAGCTTACTTGTAAAATCACGGACTGGCCTGGTCACCCTAACATAACCGGCAGAAAACGGGCCATTCAAAGCCGTATACTCGTGATTTACGAACGCCACTACATCACTGATGGCTTCATCAGCAGCGAGTTCGAGAACGGCATTATCAGCATAACCTGTAAACGACCAATAATACAGCGTGGAATTATTCGCAATCTCTAAAGCGAGATAGCGCTCTCCCCATATGTCACATATACCAGCCGTGTGCCCTCCATATAGGACATTATATTGCCCCGGTTCCAGTCATAAGCACTGGCAGTGTTCACCTCCACCACAAATTTACGGTTCCAGCCAGTGTTGCCTCCACGGGTAGCCACCAGCTTTCCTGAAACAAAACGGTCCTGCATTACCAGTGTATTTGTATATGCTTTATGCAGCAACAAGTAGTTAGGTCCACCCGAATCCTCGGTTGCCCCCGGGATGGTTCTATTGACATAATAATTCCGGTAACTCCCGGATCCAAGCACATGCAATAATCCTTGCGGATTCGTGGTCCCGATACCTACGTTGCCGGTTGCGGGAAAGGTATTCGTTTGCGCAAAAGCTGCAGGCGCCGCGAGCAGCATCAGGGATAATAAGAGTCTGTTTTTCATCTTGTGAAAAGAAATTTAGGGATAAATAATATAGGCTAATGATGAGAACCGGGTAACAACGACGAGTTAACGAAATGGCTCCATCTACCCTCGCAAGGTAGATTTTTTTATCTCATCTTGACTATTAATTGTTTGTTTATTAGATTGTGCAAACGTTTGCATTATTACCCTTAATTAAACTCCACGCTGTATGAAAAGGTATCTATGTTCTCTGTTGCTCATGGCAACGCTATTGCCCTTGTGCGCCCATTCTCAATCGACTGAATTCACGCTGATCATGGACCGTATACGGGCCGACCAGCTGGCAGCCGTACAAAATGTGACTACGCTGGATAACGGTGTGACCAGTACGCTGGCCACCATGCAGTCCAACGGCTCGTGGCCGGATGTGAGTTACGTGTACAGCGCCACAACGTATAATGGTGGTACGCACCTGGATAGGGTCAAAAATTTTGTGCTGGCCTACTCGCATACAGGCAGCAGTTATTATCACAGCAGCAGCCTGTTTACGGCGATCGTGACCGCGCTTACTTACTGGGATACCGCCGACCCCCAAAGCTGGAACTGGTACCACAACCAGATCTATAACCCGCAACGGACCGGCGAAATCCTTATTATCCTGCGTATTGCGCCGGACACGCTTCCTACGACGTTGTACAACAACCTGCTGTCCCAGATGAACCGCGGCGTACCGGCTAACCAGACCGGCGCCAACAAAATGGACGTGGCCATCCACTTCATTTATCGCGCCTGCCTCACTGAAAACGCTACCCTGATGGCCACCGGCGTGAGTGAAGTATTCCAGCCACTCTCCTATACCACGGACGAGGGCATCCAGTACGACCGGAGCTTTCAGCAGCACGGGCCGCAGCTATATGTATGGCTATGGTTCCGTACTGGCCCTGGGCGAGGTGAATATGGCAGTATACCTGCGCGGCACGTCGTTCGCTGCTTCGTCGGACAAGGTGCAGGTACTTTCGCAGTTTCTCCGTAAGGGATACCTGCCCGTCATGCGGGGCCGCTACATTGATTATAGTGTGAATGGCCGCAGCATCAGCCGGGTAAATAACCTCCAGCAACTTGGCACCATTTCATTGTTAAACAAATGGAAACTGGTGGACAGCGCGCACGCGACCGAATATAACAACGCCGTCGCCCGTGTAAACGGCACCCAGCCGGTGTCGTACGCCGTGACGCCCAGCCATAGTCACTTCTGGCATTCGGACTATACGGTGCACCACCGTCCGGGTTACTTCTTCGGCCTGCGGAATGTATCTACCCGTACTGTTAAATCAGAAAATGGTAACGGCGAAAACCTCAAAGGTTATTACCTCACTGATGGCGCAACCAATATCGCAGTGAATGGAAATGAGTACTACAACATCTTCCCGGTATGGGACTGGAATAAGATCCCAGGTACGACCGTGCCCGCTATTACTACTATTCCGCAGCGAACCGCCTGGGGCGTGAATTACGGCACGGCAGCATTTTCGGGGGCGTGTCGGATTCGCTGTATGGCGCTACCGGCCTGGCCTTTAACGATTATAGTACTTCGGCGCGCAAAGGCTGGTTCTTTTTTGATGATGAAATAGTGTGTTTAGGCGCCAATGTTAGTTCCTCGGCTGCGCAGACCATTAACACGACTGTTAACCAGTGTTTGCTGAGCGGCAATGTAACTGTCAATTCCGCGGGCATCACCAGTGTACTATCGACCGGCGCCTACACCTACAATAGCAACCTGAAATGGGCGCTGCATAATAATGTAGGCTATTATTTTCCCGCCGGCGGCAACCTGCAGCTAAGCAACCAGGCGCAATCCGGCACCTGGAGCAGCATCAATACCGGTGGCAGTACGTCCACCGTAACGAGCAATGTTTTCAAACTGTGGTTTGACCATGGTGTAACGCCCAGTGGGGGAAGTTATGCGTACATCGTACTGCCCGGAAAGGCCACCGCTACGGAGATGCAGGCCTACGATACCTCGCGGATCAAAATCATGGCCAACACCAATGCGGTACAGGCCGTGAAACACACCACGCTCAATAACTGGCAACTGCTCTTTTATGAAGCCGCCAGCTTCAGCGCCGACGGTGTAACGATTACTGCAGATCATCCCTGCGCAGTGATGCTGAAAAACGTAGGCACCAGTGATGTGACCGTATATATCGCTGATCCCGCGCAAACATATGGTACGGTGAACCTGCTCATCAAAGTGCCGGGGATCGACAGTACCCGCCAGCTGAGCTGCAAACTGCTCGGCGGCAACTACGCGGGACAAAGCTCGGTTTATCACCTGACTAATGCGACCCCGGTATTTACGCCTGAAGGTATTTTTCCGGTAGCTGACGCCTACGTACGCAGTGGCAGCAGTTATAACGCCGTTAACTACGGCACGGCCACCTCACTTGTACTCAAAAAAGATGTAGATGGATATGCACGGGAAATATTTTTCAAATTCAATAAGAACAGTTTACCCGTAACAGCGGATTCCATCAAACTGCGACTGCATGTAAACTATGCCAACACCGATGTAAATACGACCGGTTGGGCGTTATACTACGTAAGCAACGATAGCTGGACCGAAAACGGCATCACCTGGTCGAACATGCCCGCCACCACCAGTCTGATTGGCACGATAACCGGGAAACCCTCGGGCAGCAAAGCGGAGTGGAACGTGACCGGCATCGTGAAAAATGAAGTGGATAGTCTGCTGACATTTAAACTGGTGTCGACCAACACCGGCGCTAAAACGGATGCTTCTTTTAGTTCACGCGAAACGGCGGATGTTACTGTACGCCCCCAGCTGATCGCCTTGGGAACTACCGGTCTGAGCCGGGTTGCCTATCGCGAAGCAGCCATGGTTAACAGCATCCAAGTCTACCCTAATCCAACTACCAGGCAGGTAACCGTTGAAACCGGCAAGCCATTCGAAAAGGCGACAATATATAACAGTGCAGGACAACTGCTTAAAACACAGTACACCACGGGACAAACCAAGTTCCAGGTAGACCTCCAGCACTACCCGGCGGGCGTGTATTTCCTGCACATGCATGGCAGCACGAAACCGGTGGTCATAAAAGTGATGAAAACTGAATAAACACCTTATCTTACAAACAACGGGGCCGAATCATACGGCCCCGTTGTGCTGCCTTATGAAATATCAACTTCTTCTAATAAGCGCCCTACTCCTCGCGACCTTCACCAGCGCGCAACGCCGCGTGTTCCAGGTCGGACCGGGTAAAGACGAACTCAATACCGGCACGCTGTACACCGAAGCCCGCGGTTATGGCTGGGACGATACGACCGGCCTGCACATGGTTACCCGCGAACGCATAAAAAATTCGCGGGTACGCGAGTTCATGACCGCCGACCGGCCGTTTTCCTTTTCGGTGGCGTTACCCGAAGGCGAATACGATGTACGCGTGTTTACGGGCGACAAAGAAGGTACCTCTGCCACCACCATCCGCGCCGAATGCCGCCGGTTAATGATTTACAACCAGAAGACCCGCGAAGGGCAGGTAATAGCGAATTCCTTTACCGTGCATGTCCGCGATTCGCTGATCCGGAAAAATGGGAAGGTAACAGGAAAGGTTAAACTGAAATCGAACGAGGGCGGCTACCTTCATTGGGATAACCGCCTTACCCTCGAGTTCTCCGATAGCATGCCCAAAGTATGCGAAATTTCCATTACGCCGGCCGAAGTGGATCACGTGATTTTCCTTGCCGGCAACTCTACCGTGGTGGACCAGGCACGTGAGCCACGGAGTTCGTGGGGACAAATACTGCCTGCGTTCATCGACGGAGGCAAAATCGCCATCGCCAACTACGCCGAAAGCGGCGAAGCGCTGCATACTTTCCGCGCGGCGGGCCGGCTCGATAAAATATTCAGCCAGATGCATCCCGGCGACTTCCTGCTGATCGAGTTCGGGCATAACGATCAGAAGCGAAAAGGCAATAACGTCGGACCTTTCACCTCTTTCAAAAAGAACTGGAATACTATGTAACGGAAACGCGCAAAAGAGAAGCGACACCGATCCTGGTGACGCCTGTTAACCGCCGTACGTTCGACGAACAGGGTAAAATTACTAACTCCTTAGGCGATTACCCGGCCGCAGTGCGGCAGGTCGCAGCACAACTGCATGTGGGACTGATAGACCTGAACGCGATGACCAAAACGCTATATGAATCCTGGGGACCGGAAAAATCATTGCGGGCGTTTGTGCATTATCCGGCGGGTACGTTTCCGGGACAAACAGAAGCATTAAAAGACAATACACACTTTTCGCCGCTGGGCGCCTGGGAAATTGCCCGGTGCGTGGTCCGGGAATTAAAACGCGTAAATATTCCGGCGCATCTGCGACCATTAGCCGTAAAGAAAATCAACCTGGAAAAACCGATGGAACCCGATGCCTTTTATTGGCCCGCCGCTGGTATGGGGAACGCCGTAAAGCCGGATGGGAACTAATGTTTTCCGAAAACTGCGGGCTTCTTGAACCATTTGGAAAAATCGCGTTTCACCTGTATACCGCTATACAGCATATGAAGTACCTCGTAGCCACCATCCCGCTTTTCTACCTCAATAAGTATGCGAAAACTTGCCATGCCCGGCAATAACGGGGTGAGCAGCCACGAAGCGGTAATACCATCGATGGTAAGCGGTCCCGCACCATCGCTGACAGTCATGGCATCGAAGGCCGCGGTTTCCACACTAAGCGAACGGATGGCGGCTACTTGTGCATCTATCAGCTGTTCATCACTGTCAGTATTGATCGGGTATATCACAACAGACACATGATAGTGCCACCCCCGCACCATACGCACATCGTACCGGCATTCGATATACAAATTGAGTAAAGTACGCCCATCCACCGTAGCAAGCGGCGGGATCGACGGTTTTTCTGACGTATTGCGGAAAACCTTCAGGGTGAAATACACAATGGCGATAATGGCCGCAATATAGATAAGGTTACTGGCTACTTGAGCTATTACATCCCAGGGCATTACAATGGTTTATACTTTAAGATACGCATTTTTAGGCAGAACCTTTTGCGTCGCTTCCGTGTTATGTTAACGTCACTGCTCAATCGATCACAGCATTATAAACCCAAAAGTCCTTATGCGAAGACTGCTGACCGCTACCCTGTTGTGTTTTGCCGCCGCGTTGCCCCTGTATTCACAGCAAAAAGACATCGCCAGCCTCGACAAAGAGCGCGACACGCTCATTACCAATTACTCCGCCTACAAACGTTCGCTCAGTTGGGCCGGACTGCTTCAAACACGTTTTGTGAATTCATTTACCGGGCATGTTGACATCAACGGAAAAACTACGATCCCGCTACTGAAAAGGGTATCAATAATACCTTTTTGGTAAAGCGGGCGCGTATACAAACGAAAGCCAACATCAACGATCACTTTTCCGCCAATATCATGGTAAACTTTGCCGAGTTCAGCGGGAATCCGACCAATAAGGTATTGGAAAATGCCTACGTAAGATATACGCTCAACAAGCACTTCAATGTGCAGGCTGGTGAATTCCGGCCATTTTTCGGGATAGAAGATGCGATGCCGGTAGACATTATCCGCACGCTGGATTATAGTAACCAATACTATGCATTCGGTAGTAACGGCTGGCAGAGCTTCCAGATCGGCATGAGCATCTTCGGCGATGTCACCGGGCCTTTGCGCTACTATGCGGGTGTTTACAACGGCAATAACCGTAATCAGCCGTCGGATGACGATGATACCAAGAACATGTACGGCCGCCTGGAAACAGACCTGGGGACTAACTTCACGATAGGGATCAATGCGGCCCTGGGCAGCCAGGCGGGCAGCGGAACAGGATCTGCATGGGGCGGTGACTTCCTCGCAAAAATCCCGCTTGCGGACAAATGGTCGGTTTCTCTTTCGGGGGAATATAAAAACGGCAGCCACTTTGCGCATTACAATGCCAGCACGCTCAATCCCAAACCGGATTTGAACGAGTTTCGCATGCAGGGCTTTTACGTGTTCCCGATACTGCGCTACGAATGGCACCGGCCAAGGGTAAGAGCGATCGAGTTTTCGTCGCGCTACGAATACTTTGACGAAGATTATAAACAAGCTGGGAATGTGCGACAAACGGTGATCCCGAATTTCAATTTAGTATTTGCAGATAATTTTTACGTGGCCGTACAACTCGGTATGTCGCTGGATTTCTTTGAACGCGACATACCATTAACTACTACGTATACACGTCAATTAGGATATGCGCAACTGCAAATCAGATTTTAAAATTTGTACGATGGAAATAAGGCCTAAATTTTTGCTCATTACCCTGGCTATCGGGTTAATTATTTGGTTTATCCCCGTGCCGGAAGGCGTGGCGCCCAATGCCCGGGCATTTACTGGCTATCTTCCTGGCCACCATTTTTGGTATTATACTGAAAGCTGCCTCCATGGGTACGATGGCCATGCTGGGTATTACTTTGTGCGCCGCCACGCAAGTGCTGGAACCCGGTAAACCCGGGCTGGCTGTAGCGCACGCCCTCAGTGGGTTTGGGAATGCCACCATCTGGCTGATCGGACTGGCGTTTTTCATTGCGCGCGGCTTTATCAAAACAGGTTTGGGAACGCGCATTGCGTATTATTTCATTCGCCTGTTTGGGCGTGGTCCGCTGGGACTGGCTTACGGTTTAAATATTGCAGATCTGATTCTGGCGCCTGCGATCCCGAGTAATACGGCCAGGGCAGGCGGTGTAATTTTCCCGATTATGAAGTCCATCGCGGTAAACATGGACTCGCATCCTGAAAAGCCGGAAACCCACCGGCGTATCGGAGCTTTCCTCACGTTGAGCAGCTACAATGCGAACATGGTTACCTCTGTGATGTTTCTGACGGCTACGGCCAGTAACCCGATGGCGCAGAAATTCGCAAAAGACCCGGGCATCCACATTTCCTGGGGCAGCTGGGCACTGGCGGCCTGCGTGCCCGGCCTCGTGTGTTTTATCCTGTTACCGCTGTTCCTATATAAGTTCTTCCCGCCAGAATTAAAGAAGACGCCCGAAGCGCCGGCAATGGCAGCACAAAAGCTAAAGGAAATGGGGCCGATCACCACCAAAGAGTGGCTGATGGTCGCCACCTTTTTTATACTGCTGGGGCTCTGGATCTTCGGGGATATATTCCAGGTCGATGCCACGACCGCCGCGTTGATCGGCCTCTGCATCCTGCTGCTGACAAGCGTTTTAACCTGGGAAGATGTAAAATCGGAGAAAGGCGCCTGGGATACGATCGTATGGTTTTCTTCTCTGGTGATGATGGGCTCGTACCTGAATTCGCTCGGCTTCATCGGCTGGTTCGGCAAACTGGTTGGCGGGCAGCTGGCTACGCTGTCCTGGGCATGGGCCTTTCCGCTGATCATTATCGTATATTCCTATTGCCATTATATGTTTGCCAGCGCCACTGCACAGGCAGCGGCGATGTACGGCGTATTCCTCGCCGTCGGCATTTCTGTAGGTGTACCAGGTACCATGCTGGCGATTTTCCTTGGCGCCTGCGCCACGCTGATGGGGTGCCTGACCCACTATGGTCACGGCCCTGCCCCCATCTTCTTCGGCAGCACTTATGTAGATATGAAAGACTGGTGGAAGTATGGCTTCTTCATCAGCGTGTTGTTCCTCGTCATATGGTTCAGCATTGGCGGCCTTTGGTGGAAAGTGCTCGGCCTGTGGTAAGTGGCTAATGAATGTTTTTAAACTGCTGCCGCCATTTCATGGCTTCGGCACGCAGTTCCTCTTTTTCCATTACCGTTACGTTGTGCACGGCATAGCTATCACCCGTTAGCAAAGCGTTCCAGCGCCATTGCCACTGGCTGATGCTGGCGTGGTGGCCACTATCGTACCACCAGGCGGTGTATGTATTTAAATATTTTCATAAGTAGAGAAAAACAGATGACCTATAAACAGCAAAGCCGTGCGGATTACCGCACCGCTCCTTCCATCTTCATTTGATTGTTATCACATACAGGCGTACACCTGCTCCATGAGCACCGCATCTTCAATTGAGCCTTTCATTCGGTTCCATTCACCGAACGTGAAGGTAAAACGGATAGACCGGCAAGGCGAGTGCATCACCGCGCGTTCAATACCGTCGGGGAAAATGGTGGAGCATTCTTCAAATTCGATATCGTTGACCATGTCCCGGAATACCGTGAAGCTGTCGTGGTTAAAAGTCAGCAACAAATTATTATACCAGAAGTAAATAGACTTACAATGGACGCAATAACTTACCAGCGCATCATTTCCATGATTGAGAACCCTTGTTTCACACATAATTGAATAATGGTTAATGCTATGAAATTAAGGTCATTGGCGCTGCCGGGCGGATCGAAACGGGAAATTGATTTACGCAAACGGGAAAAAGGCTGCCGGCACGTACAGAACCTGCCGGCAGCTGATATTTTAATGCAGCAGCTCTCCTAATTTGGCTTCCAGCTCCTTTCCACGCAGGTTGCGCGCTACGATGGTACCGTCCGGCGCGATCAGCAGGTTGGAGGGAATTGCCCGCACGCCGTACAGCGCAGCCGGTTCGCAATTCCAGTAGGCCAGATCGGAAGCATGATGCCAGGTAAGTTGATCATCCGCTATGGCTTTCAACCACTTATCGCGATCGCCGTTACGGTCCAGCGACACGGCGAAGATGTCGAACCCTTTGTCTTTATACAAGTTGTACGTGCGCACCAGGTTCGGGTTCTCTGCCCGGCAGGGACCGCACCAGCTCGCCCAGAAGTCGAGCAGCACGTACTTTTTACCAAGTTGCTCCTTAAAATGTACCGGCCTGCCTTCTGGATCATTGATCACGAAGTCCGGCGCCTTTTTGCCCACTTCCACGGAACGCAGGGTGGTCGGCAACTGCTGCAACACTTTCACGAACTGCGTTTGCCGCAGCGAAGGATCCAGGAGGGCAATGCCGCGCTCTATTTCCTCCGGCGTAGTTCGATAAGTGTAATAGCGGTAAAAGATGTACGCCGTGGCCAGCGACGCGGGATTCGCCTTGATCAGCTCCTCCAGCGGCACATTACTGTTTGCCTGCCAGGCCGTATACACTTCCTGCGCTTTCGATCCCTTTACGGTCGTATTCCGGAAATACCGCGCCGTATCCAGGGGTCACTTCTATTTTACTGTTTTCCAGGAAGAGGAAATACGGGCTCTTCGCGGGATTCAATGTAATGCCATACAACTCCGGCAGTACCGGCTTCGTGCGAAATGTAAAACGCCCGTTCTCAATCACTGCGGAATCAATTGTCGTAAACATTTTATTTTGAAACTGCTGCAGGTACACCTTGCCGTCCTTCACACCATTTACCGTACCACTAAGTCCGAACGATTGCGCCGAAGCAGCCACGGTACAATAACAGCGCGGTAAGCAGCCAATATTTATTTTTCATGTTGATGCGGTTTAGTCGTTAATATGCGGATTGCTGTTGATTTCGTTGAACGGGATCGAGAACAGGTAATAATTACTGTTCACCACGAAGTCCGTTTTATCCGGGAACTTCAGCTGATGATGCCCTTTTACGGTTTCCTGCCGCGAGCCGCCGTTAGCCGTATTCACCGTGAACTTTTCGGCAGATGCGGTCCTCACCACCGCACGTTGCAAACGCAGCAGATCAGATAAGGCAAAACCTTCGCCCCAAAGCTCCCGCCTTCTTTCGCGGATGATTTCGTCGATGAGCTGGGGCTGCGTGAAGGTACCGGAGGTGAGTGTGGACAGGCCGCGTTTGCTGCGCAAGCCATTTAGTGCCGTAATCGCATCAGCCAGTTTGTTGAGACGCGCTTTCGCTTCCGCTTCTATCAGCAGTTGCTCGGACGAACGCATCAAAGGAATATGACCGCTCTGGTCTGCCTTGTTCACGAATTTGGTATACTGCAACCAGCCAAACAAAGCGTTTGTAGTATCTGTGTTGATGCGAAACAGGTTTTTACGAATATCGCCATCGGTAAAAATCGCCTTAAAGTTAGGGTCCGCCATAATGCTGCGATAACCGGTCGTTGGTGTTACATCAATATAACCGAAGAAAGAAGCCCCGCCCAGGTTCTGGTCGGTCGCCTGCGGATGGCCCCAGATCCATTCTACGTTACTTACATCGCTAAAGCCTTTGCTGTATTCGCTCGCCTCCATGATCGGGTACGACTGACGGGCCAGCACTGCCCTTGCAGCCGCCGAGTCCCAGTTTTCCTGCGCCAGGAAAGTGCGGGCTGCCAAACCATTTACCACGTTCAGGTCCAGGCGATTTTTAACCGTGCGTTTAAAGCCCTGTAACAGCGGCGCGGCTTCGCGGAGATCTGCCAACACCGGTTGTACACTTCCGTTACGCTGGCCCGTTTCTTCGGTTGTGACGATGGTGTAGTGGGCGCTGTGTAGATAGGAACGCCTTTCGCATTCGCATCTTTTGCGAAGGTAAACTGGTACTGGCGCACCAGGTTCAGGTACACAAACGCGCGCAGCGCCAGCGCCTGGCCTTTCAGGTAACGCTTTTCGGTATCCGTGCCTTCCGCTTTATCAACGTTCGCGATAATACCATTACAGTTGTCAATCACCTTATACTGGAATGTCCAGTAAAACAGCGCGCGACGCGTGGTATTGTCAAACGGATCGGTAAAGCCGTAAGTAGCCAGGTAACCGTACACGCCATCGCGGGCAATGGCATCGCTGGCCATAACTTCCTGCGACAGCATAATCGAACCGTAACCGGGGTTATCCTGCGAGGTAGCGGTTTCCATCAGGTAACGCAGCGTACCGTTCATCAGCGCATCGATGTTTTTGTGGTGGCGTAAATCTCGCTACCAGTCAGGCTTCCGGAGGGCGATGTTTCAAACCATTCTTTCTTGCAGGAAGAAAAAAACAGTATCGATCCCGCCAGCAGCGCATATATATTCCTTTTCATGTTTCTTCTTTTAAGTGATTACAATTAGAACGACAGGTCAAGCCCGATGGAGAAGGTTTTCTGGGCGGGGTAACGATAAAACGTTACGCCGTCCATCGCCTGCTCGGGATCAAGTCCATCGTGTTTATAAAAAGTAACCAGGTTCTCTCCCCTTCCGTACACGCGCAGTTGCTGCAAACGTAAACGGGATACCAGGTTCGCCGGTAAGGTGTAGCTCAAACCAATATTGCGTAGCCTTGCATAAGTCGCATCAAACAAAAACCTGGTGGAAGTACTGTTCCAGTTGGTATTATCCGTGGTCAGGCGCGGTATATCGGTATTGGTGTTGTCAGGCGTCCAGTGGTTCAGGATGTCGCGGCTCCAGGTGCGACCTGTATTGTTACCGTTGTGGCTCAGCATCACGAGGTCGTAATCCAGCACTTTACCACCAATGTTAAACGCCAGCAAAGCAGATAGTTCGATGCCTTTGTAATTAAGGGTGGTATTGATACCGCCGGCTACATCGGGTAGCGAGCTGCCTACAAAGTATTGATCGGCCTGCGCGTACACGCTCGTTGTGGTGCGGCCTTTCAATACCTGGCTGCCATCGGGCGCCGTTTCATACACGTTTTTATACCACGTAGGCAGACCAGTGGTCTGGTCCACGCCCGCCCATTCGCGGATAAAGAAATCGTATACCGAGCTGCCCACCACCAGTTTCTTGGTAGGACCCACCACGGAGGTGTTGGCCGGGATAATCTCCTTCTGCGGCAGTTCCGTAATGCGGTTTTTATAATGACCCAGGTTGATGCCAATGTCCCACTTAAAATCTTTCGTCACCACCGGCGTACCTGTCAGTTGCAGATCGAAGCCCGTGTTTTTCATCGCACCGATATTATCATCGATCGAGCCATAACCCAGTGAAGGAGCGATGGGGCGCTGGAACAGCAGGTCTTTCGACTGGCGTTCAAAGTATTCAGCGGAGAACAACAGGCGATTGTTGAGTAATGCTACATCTACGCCCACGTTGAGGTTCAGGTTCGTTTCCCATTTCAGTCCCGGTGTGGGCATGCGTGCGCTGATCGCGCCGGCTTCTCCCAAACTGTTATAAATGGAATAGAGGTCCCGGTACTGGTAATAACTGCCGAGGTTATCGTTACCCTGCGCGCCGTAGCTGGCGCGGAGTTTCAATACATCCAGGCCGCTGATACCTTTCAGCCATTCTTCCTGCGTTAATGTCCACGAAGCACCTACCGACCAAAAGTTGCCCCAGCGGCTGTCCGGGTGAAAACGGGAGGAGCCGTCGCGGCGGAAACTACCGGATAGGAAATACTTCTCCTGGAAATTATAATCCACTTTCGCGAGATAGCTGGCGAGTTTGTACTCGTCACTGCTGCCGTTGAAGCCTGTTATGATAGAGGCCGCGGAAGGTTCATCTTTCCCGATGAAACCAAAGTTATTTTTGCTGCCGGACAGTGCCGAGTAGTTATACACGTACACCTCCTGCCCTGCTAACACGTTAAAAGAATGATCGTCCGACAGCTTGAACGTATAGTCGAGGAAGTTATTCAGCGTATAGGCCAGGGTACGACCTTCGCTCTTACTTACCGAACCACGGGTGCTAACGCCGCCACCGTACAGCGGATTGCTATAACTATGACTTAATCCGTTGGTATAATCGGCGTTGATACTCGTTTTAAATTTCAATCCTTCCAGCAGGTTGATTTGAATGTTACCACGGAAGATCAGGTTATCTTGTTTGTTGTTGTATTTATTCAACCTGGAGGAACCCAGCAGGTTATTGCCTGTAGCGGCTGCACTCGGACGATAGTTGCCAAAATCATAAATCTTGTTGCCGTTATTATCCAGCTTCAGGGTACCGTCCGCGTTGTGTTCGTAAATCGGATAAATGTTGGACACGATGCGGCCGAAGTTCGCATAGTTGCCCTGCTGGCTGTCGTCCTGCGGTGGCGCGTCCTGCACCGCAGAAGTGGCGGCAAAGTTGACACCGGCTTCAAACCAGCGGTTTACTTTTGTATTATAGTTCACGCGGGCGTTGTAACGCGTAAAGCCGGAGCCGATGATAAAACCTTTGTCATCCAGGTAACCGGCCGATACGAAGTAGCGCGAGTTTTCATTACCGCCGCTCACGTTCAGGTCTACCTGCTGGCGGATGCCCGTACGTTGTGTCGATTCGCTCCAGTCATCGTTCCAGAGCGGCGTTGCGCCGGATACGAGTTTACCGTCGAGGCCAACCGGCTTCAGGTAATTGGGACCAAAAGGATTTATTTTGAGGGTGTTTACAACGTTATCTGTCGCGTACTGCGCTGCTGCTTCGGCAGTACGGCCGTTGTCCAGCTGCTTGTTCCGCAATGCTTCCCATTGCAGTTCAAAATATTCGCCGATACTGGCAGTGGAATAATCTTTCACTGCGCGGCTCGACCAACCCGTGCTGGCATTCAACGTCACCGTAGGCTTTGCGTTATAGCGACCTTGTTTCGTAGCAATGATCACGACACCATTGGCGCCACGCGAGCCGTACAACGCACTGGCCGCCGCATCTTTCAGCACGCTGATGGACTGGATATCGGCAGGATTGATCACATTAATATTCCCCGAGAACGGTACACCATCCACCACATACAGCGGATCGCTCGACGCGTTGATGGAACCGATACCACGGATGCGGATCGTGGCATTGCTGCCAGGCTGCCCGGCCGACGACACCGACTGCACACCGGGCACCGCGCCCTGCAATGCACGGCTGATGCTCGATACCTGCTGCCGCTCAATTTCCTTAGCGCTCACCGTAGAAGCGGAACCCGTATACGACAGCTTATTCGCCGTACCATAGGCAACCACGAGCACCTCGTTCAGCGTTTTGTTCGAAGCGTTCAGTGTAATGTTTAACAAAGTATCCGTTACGCGGGCTTCCTGTGTTTGCTGGCCGGTGTAACTGAATACCAGTACCTGGTCGCCGGGCTGCAGCTCCAGCTGGTAGCGGCCGTTGGCATCGGTGGCTGCGCCGCGGCTGCTGCCTTTTACCTGCACGGATACGCCCGGCAATGCGGTATTGTCGGACGACCTCACGGTGCCGGCGACACGCTTCTGTGCCGAGGCCGTGGCCGCCAGCAACAGAAAAGTAAATAGATAAGTAAGTGTTTTCATTACAGTTTTTTTAGGCAATAGATTTCCGGGCAGCGTATCCGCCACCTTTTTTAGTCGATAATTGTTGTTCGTCTTAGGGCTGTTTATTATAGAATCTGATGCAGATAGGCTGTTAATTTGTTGATGCTGCCTGCCACGATCTCAATCTGTTCCTGCGCTTCCTTCCAGTTGCGCTGTTCGATGGCTTCGCGGATGCCGGGCAGTGTTTTTACGCCATAACCCGTGTAAAATCCGGGTGCGTAAATCGTGTGCTTATACCAGTCGCGGCGCGGCAAACCCTGTTGTGTCAGCAATTGCTGTTCGGCCTGATATAAAGCCTTGTTCACTGCAGCAGAAGCAGGTCGTTTCGCCAACGTATCCGCCAGGTGCGATGCCGCTTTATCAAAGGCGATCAGCGCATTCTGCAAAGGTGAGAAATCGAGGAAAGGCACTTCGTCTTTCGCTTTCGGCAATTCCTGTTTATCAGTAGGATCCGCAGCCAGTGCGTAAACCTTACTGTTGATCAATTGATTTTCAACTTGTGTATTCTCCCGTTCTGCATCTACCGCCGATTGCAGCTCCGTCGCATAGCCATTGATGGTTTTATACAGCCTGCGGAAATCGAACGGCAACAGTTCCGCATCCGCCAAACGGATCGCGGAGCGGCCGGCCACCTGCGACAGTGCTACGCCATATACAAAACCCGGATCTTTAAAACGCACGAACAAATCGTAAGAATCATAGATCGAATGATACTCGCCAGCCACATCTTCCCCACCGAAAGCCAGGTTCAGTACGGGAATGCCAGCATGTTGCAGGAAGCTCGAGTAATCAGAACCAGAGCCCAGTGCGCTGAGCTTTACGCTCTCCCGCGCCAGCAGTTCTTTTTCGTTTTGGTGGATGCGCCGTTGGCTACAATTTCCGCCTTGCTTCGCTCCCACACACTTACGTTCGTCTGCGGATCGTTTACCTGTTTGGCGATATCACCTACCAGGCCTTCCAATGCGTGCGAACCGCCCGCTTCGAGGAAACCGCGGCCATTACCATCGGTATTGATGTAAGCGACCGTTTTCTGTTGCAGGTCCTGCTGATGATCTTCCAACCATTCGGTGGAGCCGAGGAGACCGGGTTCTTCGCCATCCCATGCGCAATACACGAGCGTGCGTTTGAACTGGTGGCCACTTTTCACAAGTTCACCAATGGCTTTTGCTTCTTCCAGTAAAGAGGCCAGACCACTTACCGGATCGGCCGCACCGTTTACCCAGGCATCATGATGGTTACCGCGAATCACCCATTGGTCGGGATACTGCGCGCCTTTGATCGTTGCAATTACGTTATAGGCAGGCTTGATATCCCAGTTGAACGCCACTTTCAGGTGCAGCTTCGCTTTGCCCGGCCCTACATGATAGGTGAAGGGGAAAGCGCCGCGCCAGTCTGCCGGTGGCACTGGTCCGCCTAACGCTGCCAGTAAAGGTTTCGCATCGTGTGCGCTGATCGGCAATACCGGGATCTTTAACAGGTTCGGCGCGTTCAGGCGATCGAGCCGCTGCGCGTTTTCAGTAGACGCCGTGCCGGGAGTCAGCGGATCGCCGGGATACTTTACGATGTCCATTACGGAGCCGCGTTGTACCCCAAACTCGTTCTTATAAGGACCTTTCGGATAAACCTCTCCCTGGTAATAACCATCTTCTTTGGGGTCTGCATAAATGATGCAGCCTATCGCCCCGTGCTCCTGTGCGATCTTTGGCTTGATCCCACGCCAGGAACGGCCGTAGCGCGCAATAACGATCTTACCTTTTACATCGATGCCCAGTTTCTCCAGCTGCTCGTAATCAGACGGCAAGCCGAAGTTTACGTATACCAGCTCCGCTTCCACATCACCATCGGCGCTCCGGGCATTGTAGGTGGGCAGCTGCCCCTCCTGTCCGGATGTGCCGTCTTCCTTCAATACCGGCTCTTTCAGCACGGCTTTATATTTCAAGGGACCTGTCAGCTCCAGCACCCTTTCTTTAGGTGTAGGAAACAGTACATGATACGTTTCGATTTTTGCGTCCCAACCGTAGCTTTTAAACTGCGCGAGAATCTGTTCCGCCACCAGTTTGCCCTGCGGAGAGCCTATGGCATGGGGCTTTGCGGAGAACAACTTTATATTTTCGCCGATATGTTTTGCGTCTATCAGCGCATCAAATTTCTTTTCCAGTTGCAGTTGCCCGGCAGGAGTTTGTGCCAGCGTCGGGATACCGGATAAAACAGCGATCGCAAGGCTGCCGGTACGTAAATATTTTCTCATAAATGCCTTCTAATTATCTATATAAACTACGGATTTTTCCCAGGTTGGCATAACTTTTCCACGGCCAGTTCGGCACTGGCTATGGCTAATGTTTATGATGCAAATGTATCGACACAAAACTAAATAACCAAGTTATCCCACCAAGTTTGTAGACTTTTACATAAATGGCTGTATCATGATAACAACGTAAAAGGCCGCGTACACTTGGTTACGCGGCCTTTAAATATTTTTTCCTGGCGGAAAGAAGAATGTTATTGCGATATAATTATCGAAGATTCGTTTTTGTCTTTGCTGTACACATAGGAAGATCCGTTGCTGAGGAACTTACGCCTGTACTTCGCCAGCCTGTCTTCTGACTGCGACTTATCGTTCACTTTAAACTCGTCGCTCGTAAGGGTAAATTTCACTTTGCTGTCGCGGGATTTGATGAGGCCATCGGACACCATTTCATCGAGGATGTTATCGACTGTTCCGCGGGTGGCCGGCGCCCTGTTATACGTGCCACGGGAGCGCACAACAGTGCTCCCAGCATCGTTGTAAACCCTGCCCGCTGTCCCGATGTTACAATAACGTCGGCACTGCCGTAAGCGGTATCGACCTCGGTGTATACATGCGTACCGGTTCCCCCGATGGAAGTGGTAGTACCATTGCTGGAATACATGGTTACCTGTCCCCCGGCGCCGTTGGTAAAGGTATATACGTCTCCGGGACGGCCATTTACACTACCGGCATAAACGGTTGCCGGCAACGGAGGCGGCGGTGGAGGTGGTGGTGCAACAGCAGTTGTTCTTCCGGCTGGCGGTGGAGGCAGTGATGCCGCAGCAGGAACTCCTCTTTGAGCAGGCAGCGGTGGAGGTGGAGGTCCTGCGATGCCGCTCACTGCAGCCGGTGGCGGTGGCGGAGTAGGCGCCACTACAGGCGAGTCTTCTATCTTGCGGAACGCTTCATTGATTACATCGTAATACTTCGGCAAATCCGTAGCGGCAACCTTCACGCCATCGATCGTTAAACCGGTAGCCACATTATTTTTCACCGCAATTAAGTAGGACTTGCCGTCCTTTTTATGCTTCACGGTACCGCTAAGTGTGTAGTCCTCTTTATTGATTTCCGGCACCGAATCGGTTGCTGCCGGGACTAACTCATCGATCTCGCGCGATACCGGCGCAAGGTCCGGTACGGGAGCCGCTAACACAGTGTCATAGGTCTCATTACCTGTGCCAGGTGTGATCACGCTATCCGGAACTGGCTGTGCCTCCGCGGATGCTGCGACCACCGTGTCTGTTTGCGGCGATGCCGTTTTTTGTTTTGCTTGCTGAGAAAAAGCAAAACCGGCTGCGCCGATAATGCTGATACATATCAATAGGAATGATTTTTCTGCCATGTTGAGTGTTTTATTGTTGTTGTGAACAATACGCTTCACCCGGTCCAGCATCTGCCCTTTCTTTCCAGGGAAGGCCATGGCGTACTTTTGCCTGGCATCCGTGTTGTACTCCATGAAAGATACGATGGCCCTAACGTATCCCGATTTGCTTTGCATAACAGTGATGGCCATGTCATCGCAGCAATGTTCCCTTTCCTCGCGAATAAGCGCGGATAACCATAATAAAGCGGGATTGAAGAAGAAGATCGTTTCGGCGAAGTGTTGCAACAGGTTCACCAGGAAATCGCGCCGACGGATGTGTGCCAGTTCGTGCAGTAATACGGCTTCCACCTGGTTGGGCGGCATACCGGCCAGCAGGCCGGCGGGCACGAGGATCACAGGTTTCAGTACGCCGACCACCGACGGCACTTTTACCATCGTGGATTCCATCAATTTTACTTTAACAGACAGTCCTAACCTGCCGGCCAGCTCCGTCACTTTATCTACCCATTCCGCCGCAGGCACAAGGGTATTGTAACGGCGCACCCGCTGCAGATATACGAGGGAAGAAAACAACCATAATAATTTGCCCACGAATACGATGAACCAACCGGTTACCAGCAATGGCGCATGCTCGTCGAAATAAGCAACGAAACGCTCCATCCACGCGGTGTAAGTGGCTTGCGCTATATACTCCTGCTGAACGCTCTCTCCTGCCTTCAACACCCATATTGTCTGTGTGACGCCATCTGTACCCGGTAAAGGCGCTGGCTTTTCCAGCACACAAAAGAAAGTGATCACCGTTCCAATAAGGAACACGCACAGCAAACCTGTAAACAGGTTGTACCGCAACGCGGGTCTGGCACTACGTGTAAACAGGACGATCAGTCCGGCCAAGATAGCGAGGGCAAAACCCTGCCAGAGCGAATGGATCAATGTCCAGCCGATGGCGCGTATCACTTCATGATGGAGCAGCGCTTGCATATGGGTTATCATTAAAAAGTTACGGTTGTTCGTTCTCCAGTTTGTCCAACAATGATTTGATCTGCTGCAATTCTCCCCGGGAGGTGTTGCCGTTGCCCAGCAACTGTTGCAGCAGTGTTGTGGCAGATCCGTTAAAAGTAGATTCCAGGAATTTGTTCAACAGCAGTCCTTTGGTAGACTGCTCCTCCAGCAACGGCCTGTATACATGCTTCATACTCGTCTCATCCCTGGCCAGCATGCCCTTGTCGGTCATGATCTGCATCGTTTTGAGGGTAGAAGTATAAATCACGTTCCTTTCCGCATTCAGCTGGTCATTTACGAATCGTACCGTGGAAGGGCCATGTTTCCACAATAGTTGAAGTATTTCCAGCTCGCCGCGGCTAGGCTCAGCCTGTTGATTGCCTTGAACGTCTTCTTTCATGACTTAAAGGTACGAATAGATTCGTACGAAACAAGTATTAGGTCAACTTTTTTAAAATAAAAAGCACAGGACCGGTATGTTAGCCCGGAAACCTGTGCCCGTACGTATGAAGCAAAAAAACAGTTTACACACTGAATCCGGCCGGCACCTGCTTCCCGAGGTGTTGCCAGTTAAAGTACTGCCGTGCATTATGGAAGCAGATATCCCGGACCACTTTGCCCACCCAGTTAATATCGTCCGGCAGCTCGCCGTTCTCTATCTCGCGCCCTAACAGCTCACAAAGCAGGCGGCGGAAGTACTCATGCCGGGGGAACGATAAAAACTCCGCGAATCGGTCAACATACCCACAAAACGGCTCAGCAGCGACATATTTGACAGTGCATTCAGTTGCCGCTCCATGCCGTCTTTCTGGTCCAGAACCACCAGGCGGAGCCGAATTGAACTTTTCCTGCCACGGAGCCGTCATTGAAGTTGCCGATCATGGTGGCCAGCAGCTCGTTGTCGGCGGGATTCAGGTTATATAAGATGGTCTTGGCCAATTTATCCCGGCTATCGAGCCGGTCGAGGAACTTCGCCAGTGCGCGCGCCTGGGAGAAGTCGCCGATGGAATCCCAGCCGGTGTCCGGGCCGAGGATGCGCATCATGCGGGAATTGTTATTACGCAAAGCACCCAGGTGGTATTGCTGCACCCAGCCCTTTTCCCAGTCCCATTCGGCAAGCTGCAGTAACAGCGCAGCCTTCAGCTTACGTAGTGCTGCTATTTCCAGCCTTTTACCACTTCTTACTTCTTTGAAGATCTGCTCCACTTCTTTCGCGGTAAATTCATCCGCATAAATCTCCTCAATGCCGTGGTCTGACACGCTGCAGCCGTGCTGCGCAAAGAAGTCGTGCCGGCTTTTCAGTGCCTGCAACAGATCATCATACGATGCAATCGTTACATTGGCGGCCTGTTCCAGCCGGTCGAGGTAACGATTATATACTACAGGATCGTCCGCATTCATCGATGCATCGGGACGAAAGGCAGGCAGGATCGGAATTTCGAAGGCTTCCTGTTTCATCTGGATGTGGTATTCGAGATTATCGGCGGGATCATCAGTAGTACATACAAGTGCCACGTTCGCGCGGCGTAACAGGTTACGCACGGAATGTGACGGCTGCTGCAGCTTTTCGCTGGCAGTAGTATAGATCCTGCGTGCAGAGGCAGGATTCAGGATATCATCGATATCGAAGTAGCGTTGCAACTCGAGGTGCGTCCAGTGGTAAAGCGGATTACGAAGGGTATAAGGAACGGTAGCCGCCCACTTCTCAAACTTCTCATAGTCTTTTTTATCGCCGGTACAATAGCTTTCGTGCACCCCATTGGTGCGCATGGCGCGCCATTTATAGTGATCGCCGTACAACCACGCCTGCGTCAGGTTTTCGAAGTTGGAATCGGCTGCGATCTGCGCGGGTGGCAGGTGGCAATGGTAATCGATGATAGGCATATCTTTCGCAAAATCATGATACAGTTTTTGCGCAGTAGTGGTATTCAGCAAAAAATGCTCATCCAGGAACTTCTTCTTCATAAATAGAGACTTACTTATTTAACCAGGGCCGCTTCCGCGCCCGCTTTTTTACAAGTTGAGATACACCGCCGGTCAGCATAGCGCCCAGCATCGCCGTTACCGCCTGTGAGAAACCTTTTAGCTCGCAAAGGTCGGTGCCCCACAACGCTATATTGCTTAACACGGTTTGCACTAATACCGCAGGTTCCAGGCGTTTCCAGGCATCGTGAAACCAGGCGGCCTGGTCATCTGTAATCGTATAAGCTACACCGTTAGCCCAACCTTCATAGCGACCGTCGGCTGCTTTTTCACTGCGCATGAACAGCAGGTACGCGGCGAAACCAAGCGCCAGCAATGCCGGCACCTCCTGGCTGCGCTGGTAATGACGTTGCAGAATCGGCACATTCCGCATTTTCATTTTTGATGTATACTGCATGGTAATGTTTAGCCACCGGTGTGCGATGTGCGGATTACGGAAACGGTCCAGTACGGCCCCGGCAAAACGCCAGGCCGCATCTTCGCGGATATGCAGGTCAGTAATGGCCGGCACGATCTCCTGCCTCATCATGCCTTCGATACAGGCACTCATATCGTGATCGTCCATTGCCTCTTTTACGGTGTCGAAACCGGCCAGCAGTGCAAGGCCGCAACTCATGGTATGCGTACCATTCAGGAGGCGCAGTTTTAACTCGCGGAATACATTGATGTCGGGCGCAATCACCACACCACTATCGGCAGCAGCAAAAGAAAGTACGCGTTTGGCTTTGGCCGACGATGATTCAATGGCCCACAAGCGATACACCTCCGACATGATCATCAATCCATCTTTATAACCGAGTTCCTTTTCCGTAGCCGCCTGTACATCCGCCGCCAGCCTGCCCGGCACGATACGGTCTACCAGCGAATTACAAAACTCATTATGGTCCGTCAGCCATTGGATAAAACCGGCATCCAGGTTATTGTTTTTAGCCAGCTGCACCACCACTTCTTTTAACTTGCGGCCATTATCAGGCAACAGTTCCGTAGGCACGATCACCATCCCCCTATCGGGCTCGCCGTTGAAGTAGTTGTAACGTGCCAGCAGAAAGGCCAGCAGCTTACCCGGGAAGGATACCGGCGGCGCTGCATGCACATCGTCTGCTACCAGGCTAATGCCTACTTCGGTGGTGTTAGAAATCACCAGTTCCATGTCGGGATTGGCCGCGCAGGCAAGAATCGCCTGCCACCCGGTGGCGGCAGACAGTACCCTGCTAATCGACACATTCACAATATTTTCAGTGACTTTTTGCCCGTTTTCAATACCGCGCACACAAACCGTATATAAGCAGTCCTGTGCCTCGAAGTCGGAGGTGTCGCCCTGTGCGGTGGACTTTACCACCACTACCCTGCCGTTAAACAGGCCCTGTTTATTGGCCTTGTCGATAAAATAGTCGGGGAGTCCGCGCAGCAACACGCCCGTACCGAACTGCAGCACCTTTTCCGGCAGTTCCAGCAAAGAGGGTGCAATATGGACGGGGAGATTTTTCTTTGACAGTTGCATCATGTATTACTTGCTTTTCGCTTCTTTAATCAACCAATCCACCAGGTCGGAGGCCGCCTGGTAGTTTTCGTACGTAGCGGGAAGTTTCCGCCCATCAAGATATTCGTTATAAAACCAGGGATCGCCTACAGCGAACACCGCGCCTTTGCCTACCAGCGCGGTGGCGATAATCACGTCGTTGTTCTCTTTCAATACCGGTTGCGCAGGCGACTTCAAATTCAGCGTAGAGAGCTCTTTGATGTATACCGTTTTCGCTTTCGGCAACACTTTGTTGCCGGCAGGCACTGTTAAAGCCCCCTGCTCGTAACGGTTTCCCTGTACGCGGTGAATGCTGTTCTCGTTAAACGTGATCCCGAATCTCTCTGTCATCCTGTTAAATGCTTTGATCTCCGCATTACCGCTGTCGTTCTGCATTACCACAAGCACACCGCCCGCCTTCACCCAATTGTATACAGCATCTGCATCCTGCGCGGTTACGCCGTGCGGTTGTGCGGTTTCCTTTTCAGTATCGGGATCAGTAATGATGTAGATGTTCGCCTTGCTCAAACCTGCTGTAGTCGGGGCTTCGGAAAGCGTGTCCGTTTTAACGCCCTGCTTGTGAAAGATGTGTCCCCAGAGCGAGTAACCGCCGTTCGACATTTCATTCCACACGTAATGTGTACGTGCACCATTTTTCCATTCGTTGTTATAATATTGATCGAGCAACACCGTCAAGCCTTTACCATTCCTCTGCGAAGGGGCAATCGACAGTTCACCGGCAGCTAAGAGGAACGCGCCTACGCCTTTGGCATCATTCGTAATAACCTTCTCACTTAAATAATATTCATAGCTGCCATCGCGGTAAGGCTCACCACCCAGACCCGCCACGCTCACCGTGCCTTTGAGGTTCAGTCCACCTTTGGCGGTAGGCTCCGGGAACTGTTGCTGTATGCCTTTGTACCCCTTCTGCGCTACGGCTAAGTATTTTTCGGGAAGATAACCCAGGCGAACACCTTTGGCCAGTGCATACACGAACATGCACGCCGCAGATGATTCAAAATAGTTTCCTTTTGATGCGCCCTTATCCAGCACCTGGTACCAAAGCCCGGATTTGGGCTCCTGGTAGCTTTGTACCGCAGCGGCAAAGCGGTTCAGGATCGCGATGAGGCTATCTCGGCCGGGATGTTTCGCGGGATAATATTCCAAAGCATCCACGAGCCCCATGCCATACCAGCCCATGGCGCGGCCCCAGAAGTTCGGCGAGCGGCCGGTGGTTTTATCAGCCCAGCGTTGCTCACGCGATTCGTCATAACCATGGTACAATAAACCGGTTTTGCTATCGCGGGAATGTACTTCCATCAGCACAAACTGTCGGGTAATGTCGTTAAACGCTCCGGGTTCGTTGAACAAGTCGGAATACTCCGCGTAAAACGGTTGTCCCATATACAATCCATCCAGCCACATCTGCCAGGGGTAACGTTGTTTATGCCAATAGCCGCCTTCCTTCGTACGCGGATGGTTACGCAATTGGTTGCGGAACTTCTCTATCGCTTTGCGGTATTTCTCCTGGCCCGTCACTTTGTATAACGTCAGCAGGATACGCGCATTTTTGATATGATCGATGTTGTATTCACTTTCTTTGTAGAACCGCACGTTGCCGTCCTTATCCACGAAGTGGTCCATACACTTCTGGATGTAACGGAAGTAATCGCCGTTACCGGTATTTTTCCATAACAGCGTAATGCCTTCTAACACCACACCATGATCGTACGACCAGCGCACCGGGCGGCCCGTCTCCATGTACATCGAATCCTTCCAGATATCTTCTGTAACGGTAAAAGCCACTCTCTTTACATCCTCCGCCGGATTGGTTGGCGCGGATTGCGCCACCAGCGAAGTTGATACGCCCAAACAAGCTATAAATGCCAATATTCCTTTCATGTCGGTTGCTATTTAATGATCAGGGCACCAGGTTTAGTACCATCCGCCAGCACTGGTTTTTCTTTTGCCTTTTTCACATCGGTACCGGTTACCACCACACCTGCATTAACCCCCTGCAGGGTGATAAAGTTTTTCGCTTCTGTAAATTTGATCTTGTCGAGCTGGATTTCGCGGCTGTTACGCACGGTTACCAGCGGGTTGGCATCGGCCACTTCAAACGTGGCGTTGGTAATGCGGATATTGTAGGCCTCGAGCAGCTCCACGCCTTTCTTTGCTTTTATCACCACATTATCTATGTTGATGTTGTTGATCGGCATCTCGGGCAGCCCGCGGATAAAAATCCCCTGGCCGCGCCGTGGCAAACTACATTGCTGATATGGAAATCACGGAACTGCGGCGTGGCTTCGGTTACCGGGAAGGTTTCCACTTTTACCTCACCTGCCTTTTCGCCGGCTAACAGCACGGGGTCTTTCGCCATGTAATACATGTCAAACAGGATTGCCTCGCCCGGAATATCCGTCATATTGATATCCTTGATAAAAATCTTCTCTACTACCCCACCCCGACCACGGGTTGTTTTGAACCGCAGACCAATATCTGTACCCATAAAGGTGCAGTTGGACACGAACAGGTTACGGGCGCCGCCGCTCATTTCGCTGCCGATAACAAACCCGCCATGGGCATGGTATACCAGGTTGTTCTTAATGATAAAGTTTTCGGTCGGCACCCCACGTTTTCGGCCCTGCTCATCACGGCCGGACTTGATACAGATCGCATCATCGCCTACGTCGAATACACAATCTTCCACGCGGCCAAAGCGGCAGGATTCGAGATCAACACCATCGCCATTTTGCGCGTACCATGGGTTCTTGACATACACCCCGCGCAGTGTGATGTGCTCGCACAACAGCGGATGCAAACACCACGCCGGGCTGTTCTGGAAGGTTACCCCCTCGAGCAATACCTTTTTGCAACGCGTCAGCACCACCATATTAGGACGCAGGAAATCCTTTATATCTTCATAATCCTTCGTGGTTTTACCCGGTTGGATCACACCGGCCAGTTTCACTTCCGTACCTTTGCGTGACTTTTCAGAAGGATACCAGGTACGATTATCGGCGCTTACCAGTCCACCGGAAGCTGTGAGTTTTTTCCATTGCGATTCGGTGAGTTTGTCCTTTTTCACCTGGCGCCAGCATCACCGCCGCCATCAATAATACCGCTGCCGGTAATCGCGATATTTTCCGCATCTACTGCCGAAACCGGGGCCTGGCAACGCACGGCGGCCAGTCCTTCGTAATATGTTTCGATCAGCGGATACTGGTCAAAATCCTTTGTAAACTGCAATAAAGCGCTCTTTGCGAGGTGAAGCTCCACATTGCTTTTCAGAACAACGGGCCCCGTAAGCCATAAGCCAGCGGGTACCAACACCACCCCGCCGCCACGTTGGCTCGCAGCGGTAATCGCCTTATTGATGGCGTCGGAGTTAAGCGACAGTCCATCCGCTTTGGCGCCGTAGCGCAGGATGTTAAATGTGTCTTTCCGGAAAACGGGTTCCTGCACCACCGGCAGGTTGTTCCAGGAATACTGGGCCGCCACGGGTTGTACGTGGAAGGCGGCCGCCATGGCAATCGACAAAATGGAAAAGTGTAGCCTCAATTTGAATCAGTTTAGTTATATCCTGTGTGTTGTTTGAATTCTTTTTTATTGGTTACTGCATCTACCTGGTCCTTTGGAATAGGCCTTACCAAATGATGTGCATCAAAGTTGACAGCGGCATCCGGGTTAGCCAGCACCAATCGTTCTGCCAATTTACCGGTACGCTTCAGATCAAACCAGCGCAGCTGCTCGCCCATAAATTCGCGTGCCCGTTCATCCAGTATAAAATCCAACGTCACCTGCGCGGGTAAAATCTCCATAGCCGCTTCCTGTCCCGGCACAGCTGCACGTCGCCGCACGGCGTTAATATAACCGACCGCCAAAGTAGTGTTGTTCAATTTCAACTGCGCTTCAGCCGCGATCAAATACATTTCTGCCAGCCGGATGATAAAAGCATCGCGGGCGCTTTGCTCTTCATTAAACGCTGCACGGGTAGGATCATCGAACTTCTGCAAAGATGGATAATGCAGCCTGTCCAACCCACCGCCATTCGCTTTATACATCTTACTCAAATCATAAATACGGTATTTCTTCGTCGCTTCCACATCGGCCGGTATCTCGTACTTGGTGCAGAATACTGCGGTGTCGCCAATCTTCATGCCCGCGGGCGCGGACGTTAATGTATTACAAAGCCAGGCTTGCTTAAAGGTAGCATTATACCGGGCATCCTTCGTTTCGTCGAACAACCTTAACGCGTACAGGGAAGGCATATAGCGGTTAAAGGGCCGGCCGTTCGCCACATCCCTCGTCATCCCCGGTAAATCGTCGTACTTCATGATATACATCAGGTGCCCGTTGTGTGCCCCACGTGGGTGGCCACCCGGGAACAGCGTCGCGTCGGTACGATCGTTGAAGGCCAGGTTTTTGAAATAGTTCACCGCCCATATCACTTCTTTGTTGGTGAGATTACTCATGCTCCATAAATCCGCGTATTTGGGCTGCAACACGTAGCCATAGCTTTTGATCACCTTATCCGCCAGGTCAAACGCCTGCTGGTTTAATCCGCGTGTAAGGCTCATACGCGCCAGGAACGCTTCGGCGATAGGCTTGGTTACCCGGCCGTAGTCGGTGGTGGTCGGCGGCAGGTTCGTTACCGCATATTCCAGGTCCTTGAAAATATGGGCATAGAATGTGTCTACGGGTGTGCGATTGGCGGTAGTGATGGTTTCGGTCGTTTCCGACTCCGTAAAGTGCACATCTCCCCACATTTCTACAATATGCCAGTAAAAGAACGCGCGCAGGAACCGGAGCTCGGCCGTACGGCGTACTTTCATCGCATCTGTCAAACCCGCCTTGTCGATGCGGTTGATGCCCGTATTACACAAGTTCACACCCGCATACAACCGCTTCCACAAATCCGACACCGCGGCGTTGGACGATTGCAGGTTATAATAATTAGTCAGATCGGTATACTTATCGCCAGTGCCGCTCGTCCACAGATCGGTGCCCATCTCGGAAATATTATAACCATCTTCTTTCCCATACCACCAGCGATTATAACTATAGGCAGCCGTCACCAAGGTTTCGAAACCTTCCGGCGTGGTAAATACGGCTTCAGCGGTTAGCCCACCCGGATTTTTTTTCCTCCAGCAGTTTGGAGCAGGAAGCAAGCGTAAAGGTCAATATGATAAAGGATACTATCTTTTTCATCATTCAGGAATTAAAAGGTTACGTTTAAGCCGGCCACATACATTCTCGTCAGCGGGAAACTAAGCTGTCCGCCGCGTTCGGGGTCATAATCCTTCACTTTACTGAAGGTGGCCAGATTTTTACCTGTTACATAAATGCGCAAAGCACTCATCCTGATTTTCCTCGCTGCATCTAAGGGCAGCGAATACCCCAGCGACACATTCCGGATCTTCACAAAAGATCCATCGCGGTAGCCAAGGGTTGATATAAAAGGCGTTCCGGAAGCAGACACGCTGGAATTGGGTCGTGGATAAGCGTTCGTCGGGTTCTCCGGCGTCCAGTAGTCCACGTTCGCACTATTCTCCAGACCCTGCGGATCATACTTGGCGGCATACTCCGAATTGATCCATTGACCAATACGGGCGAAGATGTACACGTTCAGATCAAAACTTTTCCAGCGGATGTCATTATTCAAACCGCCCGACCAGCGCGGAACCTGCGCCCCCACTACTACCCTATCCAGCGAGTTGATGACCGTATCGGTATTAATATCGCGCACGCGGATATCGCCCACTTTAGCTTTGTACTTCGTCGCCTGATCCACATCTTTCGACTGCCACACACCTATCTTATCATAATCGTAATATACGTTCACAGGATATCCGATGAACAGGCCGCTGGCAATGTCATTCGTGTTGCCATCCGCCAGCGATACTATTTCTTCTTTGTTCCGTGTGAACGAAATATTGGTCGTCCAGCTGAAATCCGGCGACTTAAAGTTTACAGTATTGATACCTAGTTCAACGCCCCTGTTGCGGGTTTTACCGATGTTCTGTAATGTTTTACCAACGCCGGTCGAAGTAGGCAACGTGCGTAACAGCAACAAATCCGAGGTATGCGTATCGTAATAATCAAAGTTGACGGCAATGCGGTTGTCAAGGAAACCCATATCCACGCCCACATCCGTGGTGCCGGACAATTCCCACTTCAGCAGTTTGTTGCCAATCTGGTCGCTGATACTGTACGCCGGTGCAGCCGTATTATCATCATAAGAAAAAGGAATACGGTACAACAGGCTCTGTGTACTGTACGGCGCCACGGCATCATTGCCCGCCACACCATAACTCATGCGCAATTTCAGGTCGCTGAACACGCGTTGTTTCTTCATGAATTTCTCATCACTGATGCGCCACGCCGCGGCAGCAGAGGGAAAGAATGCCCACTTGTTGCCATCCGACAGCTTCGACGAGCCATCGGAGCGACCTGTCAACGTTAAGAGATACCGGCCTTTATAAGCATAATTGATCCTGCCTGTAAAAGAAACCAGGTTCCATTCCTGGTAAGCACTGCGGATCGCGATGCCACTTACATTGTTCTGCAGTGCATGATATAACTGGCTGGGCAGCAATTGTCCCTCGCCCTGCGCGTTGCTGCTGTCGGTCTGGTAGCCGAGCAGGCTGCTGATGCCTGTTACAGCAAAACTATGATCACCGAGTTCCTTTTTATACGTTACAATGTTTTCCCAGTTCAGGAAGCGGTTTTCGCTGGTGTTGTACTGCGAACGTGAAGTTGAGAAGGTGGCACGGTCGATCGTGGTGCGGGAAGCGTAGATGCCCACGCGTGTGTTATCGAGCGATATGCCCACGTTCGTCCTTAGTGTTAAATCTTTGATCGGCTGCAATTCCGCGTACACGTTCACCAACGTGCGGGTCATACGTACATTGTTCACGTACGCGTTCGGTTGTTCGTCTGCCAGCGGATTAATGTGCGGACCTGCATTCGGGAACGCGATGAACTTGCCGGTACTGTCAAACGGCAAGCCCAGCGGAATAATTTTATTTGCCTGGTTCAGCGGATCGCGGCGCACGTTCTGATCGTAGTAGGTTACCTGGCTTTGCATGCCCACCTTCAACATATCACCGACCTGCTGGTCTACGTTCATGCGGGCGGTGTAGCGCTGCAGATTATCCAACTTGAAAAGTCCTTTTTCTTTGAAATAGTCCAGCGAGAGATAAACTTTCGTTTTTTCGGAACCTGCAGAAACGCCCAGCTGGTAATCCTGCTGTGACCCTTTGTGCAGCAATTCGTCTGCATAGTACGTCCATTTATCATCACGGATCGCCGCCAGCTCCATCGGATTAAAGATTGCCGCATCGTCGGCCACACTGTTCCAGCGACCGGTGGTACGATTGGCCTCGCGTTTCAGTGCCACGTACTGTGGCCCGGTATTCACCTGCGGATACCCCGCTACTTCTGACATACCACCATACGCGTTGAACGAGACCTGCGCTTTACCAGTGGCGCCGCGTTTGGTGGTGATGATGATCACGCCGTTCGCTCCGCGCGAACCGTAAATAGCGGTGGAAGAGGCATCTTTCAGCACTTCCATCGACTGTATATCATTCGGATTAATGTCTTCGATATTGCCATACTGCATACCGTCAACGATGTAAAGCGGCGAGTTGCGCGCATTGATCGAACGGTTACCGCGCACGGTCACGTTTACCTTTGCGCCGGATGCACCGCTGGCTTTGGTGATGTCTACTCCGGGTACTTTCCCTGGATGGTTTCCATCACGTTTGTGGAAGGAATTTTGCGCAGCTCCTCTCCTTTCACAGAAACGACGGAGCCGGTCAGATCGCGTTTGCGTACCTGTCCGTAGCCAATGATGACTACCTCTTCCAGCTTTTTATCGTCTTTCTCCATTTTTACTACAACGTTTGAATTGCCATCCGCCACCCGCGATACAGCAATATATCCGAGGTAAGTGAATTGCAATTCGGCTTTTCCAGCTGGTACTGTTAGCGTGAAATCGCCATTTTCATCCGTTTTTACACCCGTATTGGTGCCTTTCAATTGTACACTTACGAAGGGAAGTCCTGCGCCGGTACCAGCGTCGGTGACCTTTCCTTTCAGGGTGCGTGTTTGTGCCTGCGCCCAATGGACGGTTACGAGCAGCAGTAAAAAAACAGGTAAATCTTTTTCATAACGTCTAACGTGAATAAGTTGACTAAATGATTACCGATACATGCTCTGCTAGTGGGGTTAAAACTGCGCTAGTGGCCTTTGCAATATGTTCTCATCAAGTGGAATTACTGAAGCAAGTCTAGTGATATATTGCTTAAAATCGCTGCATTCCAGCGGGTTTATTTACGCAATCGTTCCCGGCAACGATGGCAATGCTGTAGGGGATGCGAGGAATAATGTTTATATTAGCCACATCTGCATTTGGACGTTATGAAATTTGAAGCTGCTACTATTAAAGATATCGCTAAAGCCCTCGGACTTTCTACCTCCACGGTATCACGTGCCTTGCGCGACAGCCACGAAATAAGCGAGGAAACCAAAAACAGGTGCTGAAATATGCTGCCCAGATCAATTACCGGCCGAACCCGATTGCCCTCAGCCTGAAAGAAAAAAGGAGCCGCTCTATTGGTGTCATCGTGACAGAAATCGCCAACAGCTTCTTTTCGCAGGCCATCAACGGTATTGAATCGGTGGCGAAAGAACGCGGCTACAATGTAATTATCTCCCAGAGTCACGAATCCTTCGAAAAAGAAGTACAAACGCTGAACTACCTGGCGTCACGGTCGGTCGATGGGCTGCTTATCTCTGTTTCGGCTGCCACCAAAGACCTGGAACACCTGCGGGCGCTGCATGACCGGGGTTTTCCCATCGTGTTTTTCGATCGTATCGTGGAAGATATCCAGACGCACAAAGTAGTGATCGAAAACTTCCGCGGCGCGTACGATGCGACCATGCACTTGTTGCAGAACGGTTACCGGAACATCGCCTGCATTACCGGATCGGAGAATTTGTCAATCAGCCGCGAGCGCATCGCAGGCTATGTGGAAGCACTGGCGCATAAACACATTAAACCTTCCAAATCACTCATCAAATATTGTCCGAATGGCGGCATGGTATTGTCCGAAGTCGAACAGGCCGTTACCCAACTCCTGAAGCTGCGCCCACGGCCGGATGCCATTCACTACGGGCGATAAGCTCACCACCGGCTGCCTGCGCGTATTACATGGCCGTAATCTCTCCATCCCGAAAGATATTGCGCTGGTAGGTTTCTCCAATTCCGATCTCATTGAACTGATGAACCCACCGCTTACCGTGGTACGCCAGCCGGCCTTTGAAATGGGCGAAGTGGCTACGGACCTGTTGCTGCAACTCATCGAAAGCAAACGCCCGGTGCGTGATTTCGAGCGGCGGATACTGACTACCAGCCTTATTGTGAATGCGTCCGGGAGTAAGAAGTAACTTTTGCACCAGCTTTTGATCTGCTATCGAGCCGCCGTTGGTCGCTCACTTCAGCGGCAGTTTTCCATCTCACCAAACAAAGATACTGCCTCGTCACACCGAAAAATTGATGAGGATGGAGGAAATTTCCCCGGGGATGTTATTTTCTCAAAAAGGCGTAAAGCGTGGTAAAAAGGTGCATACAGCATTGTCGCAAAGTGTCGTCTATTGACGTAATCTGTCGTTTGAGTGCAAAACTTCTAGAGGGAGAGTGCACGCGTAGTGCACGGGGAGTGCACGCACAGTGCACGGGGAGTGCACGAAGAGTGCACGATAAGCCCTTTGCGAATCCACAACCGAACACCTAACCGCCCGAAAGCGAACAAATCATCATAAAGCATAATTTGTAGGGACAATTTTATCAAGGGGTCCCTATTTTGGCACTTCATTCGCCTACGCTACAACATGCTCAGGAATTACATAAAAATAGCGCTCCGCAACCTTTGGAAACACAAAGGTTTCAGCTTCATCAACATATTCGGGCTGGCTCTTGGTATTGCCTGTTCCCTGCTGATGATACTACATGTAAAAAACGAACTGCGGTACGATACGGGCTACCCATCAGCCCCCAACCTGTACCGCGTAACCATGGAAAGCATGGAGGACGGCCGGCACTGGGCCGCCACTGCTCCGGGTATTGGCGCGGAAATGACCCGGCGGTTCCCGCAGATACAGGGGATGGTGCGCTTTTATAAATCCCGGCCCTTG
This sequence comes from Chitinophaga sedimenti, assembly GCF_023156195.1. Taxonomy (GTDB): domain Bacteria; phylum Bacteroidota; class Bacteroidia; order Chitinophagales; family Chitinophagaceae; genus Chitinophaga; species Chitinophaga sedimenti. Next base: position 1,258,956 of record NZ_JAKUKA010000001.1, on the reverse strand, counting down.
CAGGTACTGAGTTACACCGATGCCAACGGCGTATCGCAGCGGCACGAAGAGCGCAACGGCCTGTTCGCCGACGCAAACGTACCGGCCGTATTCAACCTGCATTTTCTGAGCGGCGATGCCGCTACTGCCTTGGAGGAACCCGGCAGCATTGTACTCACCGATCAACTCGCAATTAAGTATTTCGGCACCACCGACGTACTGAACAAAGTACTCCGCGAAGAAGTGAACCAGCAGCCCCTGCGCGTTACCGGCGTTATCGCCACGCCGGAAGTGCCGTCGCACGCCACATTCAATTACCTGATCTCCCTTTCCACCTTCCTAAATAATTTACCACCGGAGATGCGCGACAACCATACCTGGAACGCGCTGTACACCTATATACTGCTGCCCGATCAACGCGCCTGCCAGGCTGTAAAGGACGGTCTGCCTGCTTTTAACCGGGAGTTTTACGCCGGCCTGGGGGAAACGCCTGCTGAAATCAGCGCCCATCGCCGCCTGCACCTGCAACCCGTGCGCGACATTCACCTGCATTCCAAACTGGAAAAGGAAATGGAGGCCAACAGCGATATCCGTTACGTATACATCTTTTCCATCGCAGCGCTGTTTATTCTGCTGATCGCCGCAGTAAACTTTATCAATATTTTCACCGTACAGGCAAACGGCCGCACGAAAGAAATAGGCCTGCGCAAAGTGATCGGCGCACTTCGCCCGCAACTGGCGCAGCAATTCCTGGGCGAATCGTTCTGCATCACGTTGATAGCCGCGGGACTGGCCATTGCAATGGTGTATGCGGCGCTGCCGCTGTTTAACCAGGTTACCGGCCGGCAACTGCATATCGAAGAACTTGTGAATTTAAAAAACTTATGGATACTGCTGGGACTTACTACAGCTGTTGGCCTACTGGCTGGGCTTTACCCGGCATGGATCATCAGCGGGTATCGCCCGGTGAACGCACTCAAAGGTGCGAATACACGCGTTGCGGGCACCGTGCGCAAAAGCCTGATCGTATTCCAGTTTACGATCGCGGTGTTCCTCATTTTCAGTACGGTGGTGATGTACCGGCAGTTAAAACTGTTTCATGATAAAGATCTCGGCTTCGACCAGGAACAGCTGGTGGCCATCACGATGTACGACGAAACCTGGAAACATTTCGACGGCCTTCGGGATGCGCTGGCACAGAACAAGGACGTCATTTCCTATTCCATCACCTCTACCCTGCCCGGCGAGCGGTTCAGCATGCAGAGCGTGAAGGTATTAGGAAGGGATAAAGAAGAAGAAACCATCCGCGCCATCTGGGCCGATGAACAATTGTTGCCCACGATGAAACTGCAACTCGCCGCAGGCGAAAACTTCCGTCCGCAGTGGCCTGCCGTGAGTCCGTACAGCTTCTGGCTAAACGAAACCGCCGTAAAAAAACTTGGACTTCAAAACCCCATCGGCACGCGGGTGCGGCTGGACGGCGATACCGGCGTAATCGTGGGCGTAGTCAAGGATTTCAACTTTGCCTCTTTGCATGCGCCAATAGACCCGCTGATCGTGGAATACCGGCCATTGAACGCCAACTATTTACTGGTACGCTCGCAGGCCGGCAAACTGCCGGAAACGCTTGCCTTCCTGGAGCAACAGGTTAAAACAATCGCGCCTGCCAGCGTATTCACCTATAATTTCATCGATGATAAACTCGAAACACTCTATGCCTCCGAAAACCGCATGATGCAGTTGTTCCGCGTCTTCTCCGGGTTTGCGATACTGGTGTCCTGCCTCGGGTTGTTCGGCCTCGTCGTATATGCGTCAAGACTGCGGGTAAAAGAGGTGGGCATCCGGAAAACGCTGGGCGCTTCGGTGACCGGCGTTACACTTTTACTCTCCCGCGACTTCATCAAATTAGTAGCCATCGCTGTATTGATCGCCTGGCCGCTTTCGTGGTGGGTGATGCATAGCTGGCTAAGCGGATTTGCCTACCGGGTATCCATTAACGGCTGGACCTTCCTGGTATCCGGACTGCTCACCCTACTGGTGGCAGTGCTAACGGTAGGCGCACAGGCGATGAAAGCCGCGGCAGCCTCACCGGTGAAGAGTTTGCGCTCAGAATAGGGCGCCATTTATACAAACATTACCATCATCCATAACTTGACCCGCCCTCACCGGCGGGTTATTTTTGCGCCGCCACTTCCTGTTTTTGTGGCGCATTCAGCAGGCTGCATTCCAGCAGCCTTTGTCCCTTTTCAGGATATTTTATACCTTTAGCGCGTTGGTCTGCCGTGATGTTGAGTGACTAGATTTTCACCCCGGACCGCCTTTCTTTTGGGAAAAACCTGCTGTACGCTACCACCATCATGCACCAACCTGAACGTTGTTACGAAATCGTTTAAGCTGATTTTACGTACGCGGCGCTGTTTTTGAAAAAGACGCATGACACGGTGCTTTTCCGGGTAAAAAGGACACGAATGAATAAGAAGATATTAATAGTAGAAGACGAGTTTATTGTGGCCAATGATCTCCGCCTGATCCTCGAATCTGCCGGCTACCTGGTGACAGGCGTTGCGGATTCTGTAAAACAGGCCAGGGAATTGCTTGAGCGGGAACGGCCTGATATTGTGTTACTGGATATCTATCTGAAAGGAAAAGAAACCGGCATCGATCTCGCCCGTTATTTATCCGCCGCCAACATTGCTTTTGTATATCTCTCCGCCAACTCCAACCAGCAGGTACTGGAGGCGGCCCGCGCCACACAGCCGTACGGGTTCCTGGTAAAACCTTTCCGTGGAAAAGACGTGCTGGTAACGCTGGATATTGCCCGTTACCGTCACGAAAACAGCCTGGAGGCATCCCTGCGCCGTGAATCACAACTGGAACAACAACTGGCGGACATTACCGCCACCGGCGGCGATCAGCAGGAACAATTGCTGAAGATCGCACAAACGTTGCAGGCGCACCTCCCCTTCGATTTTCTCAGTACCGGTAACCTTGACAGGAATGCCCTGCCCTACAGCGGCCAATGTTTCCTGCGCATAGGGTTCGATCAATATCAGTTAATTGGCATGCCGGAACTGAGTACCATCACGCGTACACGGCCAGCCGACCTGGCTGCGCTGCAACAACGCTCGCCGGTCGAAACGATTCAGGCCAGCTACAGCGATACCGCTTTTGCGGACCTCTGCGAGCAAAACGCCATGAAAAAGCTGTATGCACGCAGCTTTCAGCTCGTAAGTAACCTGGTGATGCCGTTGCTCATGCCGGACGGACATATCTTCTCTTTATCTTTTTACAGCCGGCGTGCAGATGCTTACCAGCAGGAGCAGTTGTCGCTGGGCATCCGCCTGACGCCCATGCTTACGCGGGTGATACAGGCAGTGGTGTATAACCAGGCGTCCACCCCACCAGCAAATAAAGCAGTTGTGCCGGAGCCCCGACAGTTCAGCAACATCGTAGGCAATAGTCATTTACTGCTCGGCGTTCTCGACCTCGTTAACCAGGTGGCACCTGTGGACACCTCCGTGCTGGTGCTCGGCGAAAGCGGTACGGGCAAGGAGCGCATCGCACAGTCGATCCATGATATGTCGTCCCGCAAAAAGCATCCATTGGTAAAAGTGAATTGTGCCGCGCTGCCTGCCAACCTGATCGAATCAGAATTGTTCGGGCATGAGAAAGGTTCGTTTACCGGCGCAACAGAACGCCGCATCGGCAAGTTCGAACAGGCCGAAGGCGGCACCATCTTCCTGGATGAAATCGGCGAAATGCCTATGGAACTGCAGGTAAAACTGTTGCGGGTATTACAGGAAAAAGAAATTGAAAGAATAGGCGGAAAGAGCACTGTAAAAATCAATGTACGGTTCATTGCCGCCACCAACCGCAATCTAGAAAAGGAAGTCGCCGAAGGGCGGTTCCGGCTTGATTTGTACTATCGCCTGAACGTGTTCCCGATCGTATTGCCGCCCCTGCGCGAACGCAGAGAGGATATTCGCCCGCTGGCCGAACATTTCGCCGAAAAGTTCGCCTTGCGCTTCAGCAAGCCAGCCGTCAACATCTCCGATAAAATGATGCGCGAACTGGAAACCTGGCACTGGCCCGGCAATATCCGCGAACTGGAAAACGTGATGGAACAAAGTGTGATCCTGCACAGCGGCGATCAACCGCTTAACCTGCGCAGACCATTGGGCAGCGGAACGGCGCCCGCACCTTTAGTGGCCACACCGCAAACACTGGAAGATGTAAAAACGGCGCAGCGCGAAACAGAGAAAGCATATATTTTATCCATCCTGAAAAAAACCAATGGCCGCATCCGTGGCAATGGCGGCGCTGCGGAATTGATGAACCTGAAACCCACAACGCTCGAGTCCCGCATATTTAAGCTGGGAATCAGGAAAGAGGATGTGCAGTAACCTCCAATTATTTCGGAGTTTCCAGGACCATCTCCAAAATAATCAGAGCCCAATATCATCAACGTGAAATAAAATACAACCATAACTAAAAGATTACCAGCCAAATAGCTCCTTCCCTTATTAACTCCGAAACGCGGCACATTAATCGTCTGTATACAGTCGTACCCGGTTAACACTGTATATCGTCGCCGGGTTATTGCGAACACCCAAAATCTGTGATTATGACGCGACTTTCTACCTTACCGGGAAAAACTTCACCGTACCTGAAAACGGTGGCCCCCATGCAACAGCTGGAAGCGGAAAGCAACCTGCCGTTCGAGATCCACAGTCTCGAATGGATGCAGCAGCACCGTTGGCAACACCAGCTGGATACGCCCCGGCGTAACAATTTTTTCATGATCGTTTGGCTGAAAAAGCTTCCGGCGTGCATCTCATCGACCTGGCCCGCTACGACCTCGGCGACCACTCTGTTTACTGTCTTACCCCGGACAAATTCATCTGCTGAAAGCGGAAGAAGGCACTGAAGGTTACGTACTCTCCTTCACCAACGAGTTTCTCAGCCTGCATGAAAACAACTTTGACCTGCTGTTTAAAACCGGCCTGTTTTACACGTTTTCGCATTCGGCCGCTATTCAGCTCGACAAAGACCTGAGCCTCGAGATGGAGGAACTGATGTTAAAAATGAAAAGGGAATTTGACAACTACTACCTGCTGCGCGGCGAGATCCTGCGCGGGCTGGTAAAGATCTTTCTGATTTACCTGAGCCGTGAGTCGGACAATAGCACGTCCGGTGTAGCGCACACCCGCAACCAGGAACTTACGAAGAAATTCCTGAACCTGCTGGAACAGCATTACACCACGCGTAAGATGGTAACGGACTATGCGCAGGCCCTCGCGGTTACCCCCAATTACCTCAACGAAATCGTAAAGAAAGTATCGGGCTTCCCGGCGAGTTATCACATCCAGCAGCGCATTATCCTCGAAGCTAAAAGGCAGGCCGCGTATGTGGAAACGAGCATGAAGGAAATTGCCTACCAGCTTGGGTTTAATGACATCACCCACTTCTCACGGTTCTTCAAAAACGTGTCTGGTGTCAGTTTCTCCGATTTCAAAAAACAGGCCGCCATGCAGGTGGCGATGGATTAGTTAAATCTTAGTTTATGGCAAATCTATTGGTATACCCGGGCAATCGGCTGATTGTCCGCCGCTCCCCCACGTTCATTAAGGCGATTCTTCTCGCCGGCGTGGCGGCCTGCGTCCTTCAGCTTACCGGGATGGTGCTGGTGTCGTGGCTGGCCCGGGAACGTACGCCGATGGAGGTATTACAGTTTGTCGCTTCGGGCATCTGTGGCGCCAACGCATTTACAGAGGGCGCCCGTAGCGTAGTGGCCGGCCTTTTCCTCCATTGTATGTTTTCGCTCGTGGTAGCGGCCGTGTATTTAACGGCTTACAGCTTGTTTCGTTTCGTGCGCCGGCACCCCTTTCGCTCCGGCCTCCTGTACGGCGTCATCACCTGGCTCGTGATGTACGGCGCGGTTATTCCCCTTAGTCATGCAACGGTACAGGCTCCCGATCCGTTAATGGGCATGCTTACTTTATTGATCAATATGTTAATGGTGGGCATACCGGTTGCACTGGCCACGCATTTCACGTACGAAGTGCATAAACGACATGCGCCCGATATTACGGAGCTGATCTGGCATACCTAGTCACAGCAAGGGTTTGTACAAATCTATCCTTTATATCGACCTTGCACCGGCCACGAATAAAAAGCAACTTTGTATCATCAAGTCAATAACAAAAAGAAGTTACATAAGAGCGACAGTTGTAGGTTTAATTACATGGCCGGGATACTCATATCCCGGCCATCGACATCTTTATTCAATCCGGAACCAGTCTACATCCGCCCAACCGGCATCGTTCGATTGCTGTACACCCGTCGCGAATAAACCCACCTTCGCTCCTACCCACCGGCCTTCGCGGGCGGTGAACTCACCGGGAATATCCGTATAATCATTTCCGTTATAGCTATAGCTGAATTTGCATTTTGCACCGGGCATTACTTTTACCCGCAGCCAGGCGTCCTTCCCGGTAGCCGTTCCCAATGATGTAAGCGCTTCCTTTTTGCCTTTATCGGCTTGTTTACAAACGCCCTGCTCCAGGTAGATGATACTGTCCCGGTACACCAGGGAAAGCTGCGCGTAATCCATACCCATCACGATCAATCCTGCCCTGTCGCCCTGCAGGCGCGGTTTAAAAGTGAGCTTTGTGGTAGCAGTGAATTCATCGGCGGGAAATTTTTGCAGTAACAGGTTCGGCACATCCCAGTAATTGTGGGTGCTATCCGGCACACGAACGGCGAACAGTCGCATGGTGCCGGCACTCACATTCGTATGCGCCCAATAGGCCATCGGGTTGGCCTGCCACTGCCATTGCAGCCCGGGTTGTACAGTATCGAATTCATCCGACTCCACCGGGTTCACCCTGGGCTGTGCGGGGCCGGTAGTTGGTTTTTTATAGATAGATACCGGTGTGCCTTTCCCATCGCCGTCTGCATCTTCACCGATCACTGGCCAGTCGTTGCGCCATTTCATCGGTTGAAGGTGTACCACACGGCCATAGGCGCCCTTGTCCCGGAAGTGCAGAAACCAGTCTTCGCCACCCGCCGTATTCACCCAGGCGCCCTGGTGCGGACCGTTCACCCTGCTGCTTCCCTGGTCCATTACTACTTTACGCTCATACGGACCGTAAATATTTTTCGAACGTAAAGCCAGCTGCCAGCCGGTGGCCACACCGCCAGCGGGCGCCGGGATGTAGTAATAACCGTTACGTTTATACATCTTCGGCCCTTCGAGTGTCGGATCCTGGTCGTGCCCGTCGAATACGATGGTGCCGGCGTCCAGCACCTTAGTCCCTTCAATGTTCATGCGTTTCAACACCACGATGCTTTTAATACCCGCGCGGCTGCCGGCGTAAGCGTGGGCCAGGTAGGCCTTTCCATCCTCGTCCCAGAACGGACAGGGATCAATGAGACCACTGCCACCGGCAACCAGCACAGGATCGGACCATGGGCCTTTGATCGACGCCGCTTTCGTCATATAAATCCCGAAATCCGGATCGGGATAATAGATATAAAATTCCTGCTTATGATAGCGGATAGCGGGCGCCCAAACGCCGTTGCCATGCTGCACTTTCGAGAAGTGATCAAAGGGTATCTGCCGCGGCAGCGCATGCCCGATGAGGGTCCAGTTCACGAGGTCTTTACTGTGCAGGATCGGCAAACCCGGCGCCATGTTGAAACTGGAAGATACCAGGTAGAAGTCGCTGCCCACCCGCACGGCATCCGGATCCGAATAGTCGGCATTGATCACCGGGTTCTTAAACGTTCCATCGCCATTGTCCGGTGCCCACACCTTGAAACCGCCGGCTGTTGCGCTATTCCTGCTACCGACAACGTAAGTGCGCAGCCGGTCAGCAGCGCTTTCATCTTTACTTGCATATTTCAGTTTCTTTATTTCCCTTTGTCAATAGCCATCAAAACGATACTATTCACCGGTTACTTCACCAGCCCGTTCAGGTATACTTCCAGGTGGGTGTAATGTGTGCCGGGCCTGGTCGCTTTGCCATCTTTTTTATCGTTTGGATCCAGTCCCTGCTTACGTTCCCAGGCATCCGGCAAACCGTCGCCATCGCTGTCGGGTAAAGGAATACCGCTCCTGAGCAAAGGCCATCCTCCCACGTCCTGCTGTGAATTAATGATCCCGTTTTGTCCCGCCGATGTTTTACCGCTGCGTACACTTTCAACAACGCGCGCATCCGCTGCGTCGCGATGTAAACTGGCGCCGGCGGCAGACAGTACACGCAGATAGGCCTCTTTGGCGCTTTCTTCGGGTATTGCCACCACAGTAAACGGCTGCGCTGCCCGCGCCGAATCCGGCTGTTCACAATCCACGCCGCCATCCCAGTTATTGCGCGTAACGGCTGCATTATCATGCATGATGTTGCCGGCCACATAAAACTGCCCATACGGTACAGAGGGGTTCACGATCGTTGTTATACGCCGCTTTTGTGTGGCCGGACCGGGACGGTAATAATTATTTACCACGTTATACCGGCCTCGTTCGCCGCCATAACTGCTGTTGATCACCCAATTAAAAATCACGTTGTTGCGGAAATCTACCAGTTCATCGTCGGGGTTTTGAGTAGATGCGGAACCCGAAAACCGCGGCAACCGGCTTTTATGAGCGGCAAGCAGGTTATGATGGAACGAAGCACGCGCTCCGCCCCAGATGCCGCCGTAACCATGATCTCCTTTCACGTGTACCGAGTGGTTCAGGCTTTCCGAGACGAGGCACCATTGCATAGTAAAATCGTGGTTACGATAAAAGGATGCACATTCGTCGGTAGACCAGCTCACCGAACAATGATCGATGATGATGTTGCGATGATAGCGCCCGCCCAGGGCGTCGCCCTCCTGCTTCGCTTCATCACCCATGCGGAACCGCAGGTAACGGATGATCACATTGTCTGCCACAATATCCACCGGGTAATTCCGCAAACAAATACCATCGCCGGGGGCCGACTGTCCCGCCACGGTTACATCGCCACTAACCACATGCAGCGGAGATTCCAGGGCAATCGTACCCGATACTGCGAACACAATGGTACGCACCCCTGTTTATCCAGCGCCTCGCGCAAACTGCCGGGTCCATGATCAGCCAGGGAAGTAACGGTATACACATCGCCTCCGCGGCCACCGGTTGCATAACGGCCGAAACCTTCCGCACCGGGGAAAGCAACCGGCTGCGCGGAGAGCACGGCCGGTAACAAATACAATCCTAGAAACAACGCAAGTTTTTTCATATCTAATAAGTCCGGTGCGGATCGCCAACAGGACCGCCCTTTTGCCTGCAGTGCGCAGTATGATCCAAAGTTAGTGGTGATTGATCGATCCCTCCCGACATAGTGTACAACACACGGAACAGGAAAACTGGAAGGAGGCTGACTGCCTTTTTCATACGTGGCCAAATTTGTGCGAATTGTTTCCTGCGGAATGTTTCATGAACTCATGCTACGTTCGCGACATCAAGGTAACAGCTGTAAAAATTGATTGACAAAAACGCCCTCTTTATTGTATCAGACTGCAACAATGATAAACAGATTTTCGATGAAATATGCCACAAAACGATTGATTATTTACGCAATCGTTCCCGGTAAAAAGCCTTATTTTGCGCCCATACCGCCCGTTGGCGGCAGAATAAAAATTACGCCTTTCATTTATGCTGCACGAGCATCTTTTGTTGATTATTTCGATGTTGTTCGTGGTTTCGCTCCTGGTTATGCTGGGGCAGAAACTGCGCGTGTCTTACCCCATTTTCCTGGTGCTGGCGGGACTGTTGATCAGTCTTATCCCCGGCACTCCGCACGTAGACATCGACCCCGACCTAATTTTCACCATCTTCCTGCCTCCCTTATTATATGAGGCGGCCTGGTATACTTCCTGGAAGGAATTCTGGAAATGGAAACGTCCGATTTCACTGCTGGCTTTTGGCCTGGTGATTTTCACCTCCACCATTGTGGCCTACGTATCCCATGCGCTGATCCCGGGATTCACCCTGGCGCTGGGCTTTTTGCTGGGCGGTATCATCTCTCCCCCGATGCAGTAGCCGCGACCTCAGTGCTGAAAGGCCTCAGTATCCCCAAAAGAGTAACCACGATACTGGAAGGCGAAAGCACGGTGAACGACGCCTCTTCCTGATCGTATTCCGGTTTGCGCTGGCGGCGGTAACGTCCGGACAGTTTATCTTAGGTAAGGCCGTGGGCGATTTCTTTATCGTATCGCTGGCGGGTATTGCGGTGGGACTCATCGTAGGTGAGATCCTTTACCTGTTACATAAATACTTACCGACCACCCCGCAGATCGATACGGCGCTTACCTTAATGGCGCCGTACCTGATGTACCTGCTGGCGGAGGAGTTCCATTTCTCCGGCGTACTGGCGGTCGTGAGCGGAGGATTGTTCCTCTCCTTCCGGTCGCACAGCTTTTTGAGTTACCGCTCCCGGATACAGTCGGCCAATGTATGGTCTACCGTTGTTTCTTACTGAACGGCCTTGTATTTATATTGATAGGATTACAATTACCGAGCATCGTTGAGGGTTTGGAAGATTACTCCCTTACCGAAGCCATTTATTACGGACTGCTGGTAAGCCTGCTGATTATCGTGATCCGCATCATATGGGTGTACCCGGCTACCTTTTTACCCAGGATGATGAGCCATAAAATACGGACGAAAGAACCGATGCCTTCCGCTAAATCTGTGTTCATCGTGGCCTGGTCGGGCATGCGGGGTGTAGTATCGCTGGCCTCTGCCCTGTCGATTCCGCTGGCGGTAAGTCCGGGTGTGGCGTTCCCGGAGCGGAACATCATTCTCTTTATCACTTTTGTGGTGATATTGGTTACGCTGGTCTTCCAGGGACTTAGCCTGCCGTTGATCATCCGGTTATTAAATATAGAAGCGGGTGATGCGGTGATGAAAGAGAGCGAGCAGGAATCGTCCATTAACCTGCAGATGGCGCAAGTATCGCTAAACTACCTGGAAAACAACCATAGCGAGGAACTGGAAAGATCCCCGGCGTTGCAGGAATTAAGGAAACGATATAGCGGTATCATAGAGAACAATACAGAGCGGATGGACAAATCGGTAGCCCGCAGATACCGGAAAATACTGGTAGAGCTGATCGATGTGCGCCGTGCAGAACTGAACCGCCTGAGGCATGAGCACGACTACGACGACGAACTATTACGCAGGCACGAAAGCAACTTAGACCTGGAGGAAGCACGTCTCCGCAAATAAAATATCATATATATAAAATATTTAACTAACTTGCGCCCTGTTACATAGTGGTAACGATCATGTAATGCAGCTCATCCTGAAGTAGATACCCCATTCTCTTCTCGATTTTAACCACATTCTTAGCAAAACCCCTATACCGTATCCGGGCTTCCATGAGAGGGCCACGGGCGGCGTGTTTTTATCAAACTGACACATACTAACAGACATACAATGCAGGAGTTTTACTTTTCCACTTTACTGAAAAGAAAAAAGAATTGGATGATGGCGGCTTTGGCGACGATAGCAATATTGTGGTCATCGGCAGCCGTTGCGCAATTTACTGGTCTGAACCAGGTGACTTACAACGAGCCGCAAACATCGGCCAACCTGACCGTTAACATAGCGCCCACCGGGAGTTTTGCTACTTCGGACCCCAACACATCTAACCGTCACTTCCTGGTGCAAATGATGGGTGGTTATAATGCCAGCCAGGATGTGCTGGATATTACCAACCAGGGAAGCGGCCCGGGCCAGATCGGCGTTTCCGGCAACACCGTTTATTACGGCGGAACAGCGTTTGCCTCCTTCAGCAACTCCGGGGGATATATGGATTTCAGCCTGAATGCGGCAGCTACCCCGGCCAGCATTTCCGCACTGCTTCGCGCCATAACTTATACTAATACCAGCCAGGAACCGACTGTGATAGATCGCACCATGTGGGTGTTCTACATCAGTACAGGTAACCCGGTTGACCAGTCAGCCAGCTTCATCATCAAGGTGAATGCGGGTAACGACGCTCCAACGATCGATCCTTATGGTCCCATCGCAGTAACAGAAGATGCGGCCTATACATTAACAGGCGTATCTGCCACCGATCCGGAAGAAGGGGCTTCCAACGTAACCCTGCGTTTCACGGCTACCCAGGGCATATTTACCGCTACTGCGGGGGAGCGTTACTGTAAGCGGTAATAATACCAGCGTTCTCACGCTGACCGGCGCTTACTCGGACATTCGCACTTTTATGGCCAGCGCGGCTACGGCGGTGAAGTATACCAATACGACGGGTGTAGCCGAAACTATCGAACTCTATACAGACGATGCCGGCCACACGGGCGCGGGAGGCAATAAAACGTTTGCGCGCTCCGTAACGGTGACGGTAACGGCCACAAACGATGCGCCGACGGTAAGCGTAACATCACCGCTGAGTGTTACCGAAGACGTAGCCACCGCCATCACCGGTTTCAGCTTTGCAGATGAGGATGCAGGTACCGGGAGTGTTACAGTAACATTAAGCGTACCGGCGGGCACCCTGCAGGCTACCTCAGGAGGAGGCGTTACCGTAGGCGGCAGCGCATCGGCCAGGACACTCGCAGGTACCATTGCCAACATCAACGCCTTTATTGCAGCCTCCAATGTAACTTATACAACGGCCGCGAACGACGTAACCAGCCGCACGTTGAGCATTTCCATCAACGATAACGGCAACACCGGTGGCGGCGGCGCTAAAACCGGCACCGGCAGCGTTACCCTTAACGTAACCCCGGTAAATGACGCACCTGTTATTTCGGCCCCTGCCACGCAGCACATGACGATGAATACATCGCTCACGTTCAACACGGGCAACGGCAACCAGGTAGCTATTACAGACGTGGATGCCGGAACAGACATGATGAGGGTAGAAATTGCGGCCACACCGGCCCTCGTAACATTAAGCACCACCGCCGGCCTGTCGTTCTCCGTTGGCGACGGCACCAGTGATGCTTCGATGATTTTCACCGGTACGCTCACCAATATCAACAATGCTTTAAACGGGCTCACTTATACCCCCACTGCCAACTACTATGGCGCTGGCAGTTTAATGCTGCTCGTAAATGATCAGTTTGCGTCCGATCCGAAACAGGCGTCTGCAACAATCAACGTAACCATACAACAGGCTGCGCCCAAAGTGGCGAATGTTACTTCCGCTACGGCCAATGGCACTTACAAAACCGCAGACATAATTGCTGTAAGCGTTACGTTCGACCAGAACGTGATCGTTACTGGCGCTCCCCAGCTTACGCTGGAAACCGGCGCTACCGACAGGATCGCCACCTTCGTGAACGTATCGGGCGGCAATACCCTCAACTTTACTTATACCGTGCAGGCAGGCGATAACAACAGCGACCTGGATTATATATCTACCACAGCCCTGGGATTGAACGGTGGTAGCATCACTGCCGCATCGGCCCTGGCAGCCAATCTCACCCTCCCTGCGCCTGGCGCTGCCGGCTCGCTGGGGGCAAACAAGGCCCGGTGATCGACGGCATCCGTCCAACTATTACTTCCGTAGCGGTTCCGGCGAATGATACGTACATCGCCGGTGAGACACTTAGCTTTACCGCCAACTTCAGCGAAAACATCACGGTGGCTGGCTCACCATACCTCTCTGTACAAGTGGGTGGCAGCGCCTTACAGGCGCCTGTGACCAGCACAACCGCCAATAGCATCACCTTCACATACACGGTCGCCAATGGCCACCTTGATGCCGACGGCGTTGGATTGAACTCGATACAGCTGGCGGGCGGTACTATCCGGGATGCAGCAGGCAATGACGCTATACTGGTGTTAAACAATACCGGCGTTCTTACAGGCGTACTGGTAGATGCGGTAGCGCCTTCCATTAACAGCGTTACCGTTCCGGCAGATAAATTATACACGGCCCCGGAAACGCTTGACTTCAGCATCACCTACAGCGAGCCGGTAATCGTAACCGGTACCCCGGTACTGGGCATTACGATCGGCAGCAACCTGCGCAGCGCTGCGTATACCAGCACCTCGGGCAATACGCTGAACTTCCGTTACACCATTACAGGTGGCGACCTGGATCGAGACGGTATTGCCGTTGCCACATCCCTTACGTTCACTGGCGGCGCCAGCATCCGCGATGCTGCCGGCAACAATGCGGCTAACACCCTCACCGTTCCTTCCACGACAGGTGTACTGGTAGATGCGGTGCGACCGATCATTACAGCCGGACAAACCTTCTCGATTGCCGAAAACAGTGCCGCGGGCACTGCGGTAGGCACCGTGGCAGGCATCGATCCGGGTTCATCCGGCACGCTGCAAAACTGGACGATTACCACCAATGCCAACCCGAACGGTAATGCCAGCAACGCCTTTACGATTAACGCAGCCACCGGCGCCATTACCGTAAATGATGCAGGCGACCTCGATTACGAAGCAAATACCAGCTTTACGCTCACCCTTACTGTAAGCGATGGCGTAAATACCAGCGTAGCCACCACCATCGTCATTAACATTACAGATGTAAACGAACCGCCGACAGATATTACGCTCAGCGCCAACAGCATCGCGGAAAACAATGCCGTAAATGCAGGCGTGGGCACGCTAAGCACTACCAGTGCACAGGGCGGGGCTACTTACACCTACACACTGGTAAACGGTACAGGCGATACGGACAACAGCCAGTTTACCATCTCCGGTAACACATTACAGGCTGCTGCTTCATTCGATTATGAAACAAAGAACAGCTACAGCATCCGCGTTCGCACCACCAGCAATACCGGTCTGACGTTCGAAAAAACATTCACCGTTAATGTGACGAATGTGAATGAACCGCCGACCGATATTACCCTGGCGCGAACAGCATTGCGGAAAACAATGCCATCAACGCCAACATCGGTAACCTTAGTTCCACTGCACAGGACGCAGGCGCAACCTTTACTTATTCATTGGTAAGCGGCGCAGGCGATACCGACAACGGCCAGTTTACGATTGCAGGCAACGTACTCCGTGCAGCCACTTCGTTCGATTATGAAACGAAGACTAGCTACACCATCCGCGTTCGCAGCACCACCAACGCCGGGCTCTGGTTCGAAAAAGCATTTACCATCAACATTACTGATGTAAATGAAACGCCGACCGATATCACCCTCAGCGCAAATACAATTGCCGAAAACAACGCCATTGGCGCCAACATCGGTAACCTGGGCAGTGCTTCGCCGGATCCGCTGGCTACCTATACTTACACGTTAGTAAGCGGTACAGGTGATACAGACAACAGCCAGTTCGCCATCTCCGGCAACACATTGCAGGCAGCTGCTTCGTTCGATTATGAAACAAAGAACAGTTACAGCATCCGCGTTCGCACCACCAGCAATACCGGCCTGATCTTCGAGAAAACATTCACTGTTAATGTGACGAACGTAAATGAACCACCGACAGATATTACCCTGAGCGCGAACAGCATTGCTGAAAACAATGCCATCAACGCCAATATCGGTACCCTCAGTTCTACTGCACAGGACGCAGGCGCCACCTTTACTTATACATTGGTAAGCGGCGCAGGCGATACCGACAACAGCCAGTTTACAATTGCAGGCAACGTACTGCGCGCAGCGGCCTCGTTCGATTACGAAACGAAGAACAGCTACACCATCCGTGTTCGCAGTACCACCAACACCGGGCTGTCGTTCGAAAAAGCATTCACCATTAACGTAACGAATGTAAACGAACCACCTACCGACATCCAGCTGAGCGCGAACAGCACCCCGGAAAATAATGCAGTTGGCATCACCATCGGCAACCTGACCTCTACCGCACCGGATGCCGGCGCGACCTTCACCTACTCACTCGTGACAGGTGCAGGCGATGCGGACAACAGCCAGTTTACGATTTCGGGCAACGAACTGAAAGCCGCCGCTTCCTTCAACTACGAGGTGAAAAACAGCTTTACCATCCGGGTACGCAGCACCACGAATGCAGGCCTATGGTTCGAAAAAACGTTCACCATCAATGTGACGAATGTTCCGGAACCGCCGAGCAACATTATATTAAGTAACGCTACCATCTTCGAAAACAATGCGCTTGGCGCTCTTATCGGTTCACTGAGCGCTGCAAGCGACGAACCGGGTGCTACGTTCACCTACAGCCTGGCTGCAGGTACCGGCGATACCGACAACGGTCAGTTTACGCTTACCGGCGTGCAACTGAACGCCGCGGCAGTATTCAATTACGAAGTGAAAAACAGCTACAGCATCCGCGTACGCGCCACGGCTAATAACGGGCTGAGTTTCGACAAAGTATTCACCATCACCATCGGTGACGTGAACGAAGCGCCAACCCTGAACGTGATCGCTGACCAGTCGCTCTGTGCTACCAGCAGCACTTACACCATTGCACTAACCGGTGTAACCCCTGGTCCTGAAACGGCGCAAACGCTCACTTACAGTGTAACCTCCAACAACGCGGCGCTGTTCAGCAGTCTGACCGCCGACGCGGGCGGCGTACACCTCCGCTTTGTAACAGCAGCTACGGGTGCTGCCACCATCACCGTAACACTGACCGACAATGGTGGCACGGCGAACGGCGGTGTAAACACCTTTAGCCGCAGCTTCAACGTAGGGGTTACCACTATCGCGGCACCAACCATCACAGCGAGCGCCGCTAACCCGGTTTCCAAAGGTATCGATATGACACTGACGGCTGCAGGGGGCGTATCCTATGTGTGGGATAACGCCCTGGATATCGTTTCCGGCCAGAACAGCGCCACCCTGGCCATTCGTCCTTCACAGAACGCTACTTATCGCGTAACGGCGTACAATGGCGCGGGGTGTTCTGCTACCGCGGAATACAACGTAACCATTACCGAGGACTACAAAGTAGATGCAACCAACTTCATGTCGCCGAACGGCGACGGTATTAACGACCGCTTCGTAATCAAAAACATCGACAGCTACCCGGCGAACGAACTGAAAATATTCGACCGCTCCGGCCGTATGATCTACACGAAGAAAGGCTACCGTAACGAGTGGGATGCCCGCCTCAACGGCCGCGCCGTGGAAGAAGGCACTTACTATTACATTCTGGACTTCGGTCCTGGTTTGCCGAAAGTAAAAGGCTTTATTACTGTTGTTCGCGATAAATAATCACATTACCTGAATACAAAATAGAAGATGATGAAACGTTTAATGATAGTTGGCTGTACGGTTTGCGCGCTTTTCGCCGGTAAGGTGAACGCACAGGAACTTGGTTACACCAGCACACAGGTCGACCCCTTGCCCTCCATGTACTTCCAGAACCAGTACTGGGCAACCCGGCCTTCGCCGGTGTTGACTCCGGCCTGCACCTGAACGGCGCCTACCGCCGCCAGTACGAGAATGCGCCTGGTGTACCGGTAACAATGGCTTTCACTGCCGACTACTATGTAGGCCGCCGTGTAGGTGCCGGTGTGAATGTACAGCTGGATAAAGCGGGACTGCTCTCCCGCTCCCGCGTTACGCTCACCTATGCTTACCACCTGCCATTATCCATAACCGGCGAGCAGCAACTGCACTTCGGTTTATCTGCCGGTTTCCGGTACGACCGCCTGGATACAAAAAGCATCAACGCCGATCCCAACGATCCGTCTATGGGCCTGTTCAACCGTCGCGATAACTACTTCGACGGAGACTTTGGCATAGCATATACCGATCAGCACTGGACGTTACAGGCAGCATTGCCAAACGTTGCCGGTTACCTGAAAGAAGAAAACCGCGAGATCGCGAACAGCAGCACCTTTTATGCCGCAGCCAGTTACAGGTTTGGTATGGGCGATGCGGCCACCACCCTGGAGCCGAAAGTTGCCTTCCGTGGCGTACGTCACTATAAGAACATTGTAGATTTCGGTGGTAACCTTACCTTCCTCGATAATTCGCTGAATGTTTTCGGGTTATATCATACCTCTAAAAACTTCACCGCGGGTGCGGGTTTTAAAGTAAAAGAGACGGTGAATTTCCAGCTGGCGTATACTTCGCAGACCTCCGGTTTGCGCAATTACCCGGATGCGAACTTCACGCTCGGGTTAACGATCAACTTGTTCAGGAACATGTAAAAAATAAGCGGGCTGCCCGTTCAGGCAGCCCGCTTATTTTATATCCCACTTACGGCAATCTTAGCCCAGTCACCAAATATCTTTTCCAACGTATAATCTTCCCTGTTACTTAATTGCTTAGCCCAGGGCACCCGTTGCTTTAGTGTTGCACCCGGCCCCGTATTACCCATCTCTCCATAAAATACTGTCTGTTCATTTTCTTTACGTCCCCAGTTATTCCAACCCTCCGGTTTTATAATGGCGCCCAGCTGGCAGCCTATAAATACCGTTTTGGCGTAAGGGCGCCAGGGACGGCCCAGATGAAAAGAATGCGCAGGCGCGTCGCCGGTAATGTTGCAGTGCAGGAATACGTAACCGTAACGGCTGGTATCCGGCGTGGAAGCGGCGGTAATATAACCGCCCCGGCGGCAATAGATGGTGCAGCTTTCGAACACGGCGGTGGAAGAACCGAAGATGAAATCCACCGCGCCCTCGATGTAACAATTCTTATAATACTGGCGACTATTGTGCCCGTAAGTATATAAGGTATCCTGGAAGCCCGTGAACCGGCAGTTATAAAAACGTGCATGATCGCCGCTCACAAACACGGCCACTGCCTGTCCGACCGGCCCCGCGGTATTACTGAACGTAATATTCTGCGCCGTAAAATCACTCCCGAAAATATAGAAGCCGGATGATCCGCTGGTACCTACCTCTTCGCCAAAGCGGTTTTTACGCGAGGCAAAATCGTCATAGGTAATGATGGTACTATCTACCTGTTCTCCAATAAAAGTGATGTTATTTTTACAGTTCGCCAGTACGAGTTTCTCTTTATAAATACCTTTTTTAATAAAGATGATAGTGGGCTTCTTTCTGAAGTCTGGCACGGCATTAATGGCCTCCTGCACTGTGGTAAAGTCGCCGCTACCATCCTTAGCCACGACAAAATCTGGTACGGGGGCTGCCCTGAGGGTACTCAACAGCAAGGAAAAACAAATAACGAGGAGGCATTTCATACACGGGAATTTATCGACCTAAAATATTCTTTAAAGAAAAAAAAGCGATTATTTTTTTACGCAATCGTTCCCGGTAAAAGATATTTTTGGAGCGCGTTAACCCAGGCCTTATTTTTGCATTATCAAACGAACGATAATAATTATTAGATATTTTCTATAAAAGAGCGTTAAGTAATTATGACCCTCAAATGTCATAACGTGGAATTTTAGCAATAAAAGGTTGAAGTCTTTCAACCTTTTTCTTTTTTAACCCCTTTCCTTATCTTAGAAAGATTCCACTTGTTCATGAAATACATTCTGCCCATATTATTCCTGTTGATGCGTGTGCCAGCCATTGCGCAAAGCGATCATTTTTCTTTTACGCATGCAAATATTACCGATGGCCTCTCCAACAACCAGGTAAATAATATTTTGCAGGACAGTCGCGGCTTTATGTGGATCAGTACCATGTCTGGCCTGAACCGCTACGATGGATACGAGTTTAAAGTGTACCGCCACGACCTGCGTGATTCCACTACCCTGGCGGATGATATTGTAACCCGGATCGCGGAAGGGCCGGGCGGGTTACTGTGGGTATCGGCGGGCACGGGACAAAACATTTATGATCCGCGCACCGAAAAGTTTACACGCACCAACGACAAAGCCCTGCAACAACTGGGCATCCCGGCAGGCATCATCACCACCATTCTGAAGTCGTCTGCCGGCCAGTACTGGTTTGTACATCCCACCGCAGGCCTGTATCGCCATGATCCGAAGAGCGGCAAAACGATGACCCTGAAGCACGGCGCCATCAAGAGTATCGCGACAGACACTATTACAGCCATTGCAGAAGATGCACAAAAACACATCTGGATCGTACACCATAACGGCATCCTCGAAAAGCTGCATGGCCGCACCGGCGAAGTGATGCAGCAGTATACGTTTGCCCAACGCCTCCCAAATCAGAACTACGGGTTAATGGTAGATGCGGATGGCGACATATGGCTTTACTGCACCAGTGAAGCACGCGGACTTTATTACCTGAATGCCTCCACCGGCGGCATCGTGCATTACACCCAACACGAAGGCCCGCTACGCCTGAACAACGACATTGTACGTGGTGTAACGCAGGATAATCACGGGCAAATATGGATCGGCACGGACCATGGCGGCCTGAACCTGCTGAACAAAAAACAGCAGCGCATCACCTACCTGCTGCATCAACCCGCGAATCCAAAGAGTTTAAGCCAGAACAGCATCACGTCACTTTATCGCGACAACAACGGCATTGTATGGTTCGGCACCTATAAAAAGGGATTGAATGCTTACCACGAGTACATCGAACAATTTCCACTGTACCGCAACCAATCGTACAACCCGCGCAGCCTGCCCTATGACGATGTAAACCGGTTCGTGGAAGATGCGAAAGGCAATATCTGGATAGGCACCAATGGTGGCGGGCTTATTTACTTTAACCGAGGCAACGGCAGCTTTACGCAATACCGGAATGAGCCGGGTAACGCGGCCAGCATCAGCAGTAATGTGATCGTGAGCCTGCTGATCGACCATCAGCAGCGGCTCTGGATAGGCACGTATACCGGTGGACTGGAGCGCTTTGAGAACGGGCGTTTTGTTCACTACAAACATGTGGACGGCGATGCACAGAGTTTGCCCAATAACAATGTCTGGGAACTTTTTGAGGACAGGCAGCAACGCCTTTGGATAGGGACGCTCGGCGGCGGGCTGGCCTTATATCATCCTGAAAAAAACAACTTTTCGACCTACCGCCACACAACCGTCCAAAGCAATTACATAGCTTCGATACTGGAAGATAAAAGCGGGCAACTGGTATTGGGAACGAGCAATGGCATCACCCGTTTTGCACCGCAGACAGGCGAATTTTCGGATTTACCGGTAAAATCGGGCACCCTGAGCAACAATAACGTGATCTGCCTGTACGAAGACAGCCGCGGACTGCTGTGGGCCGGCACCCGCGAAGGGTTGAACTGCTATGACGCAGCCGCACAATCCATCCGCACCTTTCGAAAAGAAGACGGTCTGCCTGAAAACACGGTACTTAATATATTGGAAGATGGAGAGAAGCACCTGTGGATGAGCACCACGAACGGGATCAGCCGCCTCGACTATAACCATCTGCGTTTTAAAAATTATGATGAAGCCGACGGCCTCCAAGGCAAGGAGTTTAACGAAAACGCCGCCCTGCAAACCCGCAAGGGCGAGCTGCTGTTCGGCGGTTCCAATGGCTTTAACCTTTTTACCCGAACAACATCCGCTCGTCGCAACACGCGCCGCCCTTAGTATTTACGGAGATAGCAGTGTTTAACCGGGCGTTAAGCGTGGGCGAAAAACTGAACGGCCGCGTGCTCCTTTCCCAGTCCATTACACAGTCGCCGGAAATTACGTTAAAGCACCGCGAAAACGTGTTCTCCGTATCATTCGCCGCGCTCAATTACTTCCACCCGGAAAGGAACCGCTATCTGTATAAACTGGAAGGCTTTAACAAAGACTGGGTACCCGCCGGCGCCACGCGCAAGGTAACCTATACCAACCTTGATCCGGGCGTATATACCTTACTCGTAAAAGCGATCGACAGCGATGGTGACTGGACCGGACAGGAACAGGCGTTGCGGATTACGGTGCAGCCCCGTTCTGGCGCACCCCGCTGGCATTCGGCCTGTATGCACTGCTGGTCCTCGGCGCCCTGCTACTCGCCCGCCGCATTACCCTGGACCGGGAACGCATGCGTTTCCGCATAACGCAGGAACGCCAGGAAGCACAACGCATGCACGAACTGGACGCACTTAAAATACGCTTCTTCACCAACATCAGCCATGAATTCAGGACACCGCTGAGCCTCATCCTGGCGCCATTGGAAAAAATCTTACAACATACCGGCGACGACCAGATAAAAGGACAACTGAGCCTCATGCAACGCAATGCCCGCCGGCTTCTGAACCTCGTGAACCAGCTGCTGGACTTCCGCAAACTCGAAATGCAGGAGCTGAAACTTCACGCTACGGAAGGCGACATTGTAAGCTATGTTCGCGAGCTCACGCAGTCCTTCTCCGACCTGTCCGATAAAAAACATATCCGCCTGCACTTTGAAAGTAATGCGGAAGCGGTGATTATGCCATACGACCCCGACAAGGTGGAGAAAATCATCTTTAACCTGTTATCGAACGCCTTTAAATTCACACCGGACAATGGCAGCATCACCGTGAGCATGCAGCGCCTGCCGGACGCCTGCCAGATCAGTGTAAAAGATACCGGCATCGGCATTCCGCTGGAACAGCAGCAGCGGATATTCGAACGGTTTTTCCAGCACGAGCTGCCCGGATCTTTACTCAACCAGGGCAGCGGCATCGGCCTCAGTATTACCTCCGAGTTCGTAAAACTACATGGCGGCACTATTGCTGTAGACAGCGCCCCCGAGATGGGCAGCTGCTTCACGATCGTGTTCCCCCTGCACGGCGCGGCGCAGCAGGCCGTTAAAGCCCCGCAAACGGAGGTAATGTCCGGCGGCCCGCCCGAAACGCCGCAAGCGCCCGAAAAACCCGGTAAAAAGCCGCTGTTGCTGTTGGTGGAAGACAATGAAGACTTCCGTTTTTACCTGAAAGATAACCTGCGCCTGTACTTCCGCATCGTGGAGGCGCCCAATGGCCGCATCGCCTGGGATTTGCTGCAACAACAAAAGCCCGACCTGATCGTAAGCGACGTGTCTATGCCCGAAATGGATGGACTGGCGTTTTGCCGTAAGGTACGGCGCGACCATGCCACCACGCATATTCCCATTGTGCTGCTCACCGCCCGGGCAGCCGAAACGGAGCAGCTGGAAGCGCTGGAGCTGGGCGTAACCGACTACGTCACTAAACCGTTCAACTTTGGGATGCTGTTGTCCCGCCTACGGAACATCATTGCACAACAGGCGTCGCTACGCGACAGCTACCGCAAAAAGCTGGAAGTCAACCCCTCGCAGCCGGAAATAACGCCGGCAGACGAGCAACTGATGGCAAGGGCCACCGCTATCGTGGAGGAAAACATCAGCAACGCGGACTTTTCCGTAGAAGAGTTGAGCCGCACCCTGTTTATGAGCCGCGTAACCGCCTATAAGAAAATACTCGCCCTCACCGGGAAAACACCCATCGAGTTTATACGCCTCATCCGCCTGAAGCGGGCGGCCGTATTGCTTGAAAAGAGCCAGCTAACTGTGGCGGAAGTGGCGTATGAGGTTGGATTTAACAACCCCAAGTACTTTGCCCGGTATTTTAAGGCGGAGTTTAAGGAGCTCCCGTCCGCATACGGGGCCCGGTTTAAAGGCGGAGGGCAGTAAGCGTGGGGACGAGCCACTCCCACCTCCCTTAACAAACCCACCCCTCCTCCTATCAAAACGCCCCCTCGTCCTTAACAAAATAACCCCTAATCGAAAACATCCCCGTACCATCACCTATCCTTGCTGCTGCTACATTTGCGGTATAAGCATCAACCACAAGTCAATCGTTTACAATTCCACCCGTATGAAAAAAGCATGGCCAGGTTACTGATACTGATCGTTATGTTTTCGTGCCGCGCAACTGCCGGCCATATCGAAAAGCTCCCCGACGGACTCATCGTTTTCCTTAAACAACCGCCCTCCGGTGGGGCGCGGCAGGTAAAGCTGCAGGTGGTATCCGAGAAGATTATTCATGTAACCGCGAGCGCTGAGGATACGTTTTCGCAAACACCCAGCCTGATGGTAGTTACCAGTGGAGTGCCGGGGGTAAAGTGGGAATCACTGGAGCGCCCCGACGAGGTAGTGCTGAAAACAGCCGTCCTTTCTGCCTCCGTGCAACTCAGCAGTGGCATCGTTACCTTCCGGGATGCGGCGGGCAACATCCTTTTAAAAGAAGCAGCCAAAAGTTTTAAGCCCGTGGAGTTTGGCGGCAAAGATTTATACCAGGTGAAACAAAGTTTCCTGTCCCCCGAAAATGAAGCATTTTACGGCCTGGGCCAGCCGCAAACGGGGTTGATAAACTATAAAGACAAGGATGTAGACCTTACCCAATACAACGCCATCGCTGCAGTACCATTCCTCGTATCGAGCCGTAACTATGGTATTCTGTGGGATAATTATTCGATTACGAAGTTCGGCGACGACCGCGCGCCCCGCCCCATTGGTGAACTGGGCGCCCTTACCGCCGATTACAGCGTGAATGGGAAAGTACACACCAGTAGGCCGGAACAGCAGATCGATTATACTTACATCGCTTCTCTCGATGCACTGCCCGCCGGCTTTCCGCTGGATAAGGGCAAAGTGACGTGGGAAGGGGTATTAAAACCGCAGGAAAACGGTCGTTATAAGTTCTATACCACCTCCTCGGGCTATATTAAAATTTGGGTAGATGGGCAACTGCGGCTGGACCGGTGGCGCGAAAGCTGGAACCCTGGTCCCAGTATTATTGAGCAGTCTTTTACGGCCAATACACCACATCAACTTAAAATAGAGTGGATACCCGAATCGGCCCAATCCTTTTTCTCCTTTAAGTGGTTAGGGCCTTCGCGCGATTTGAAAGATAAGATGAGCCTCAGTTCGGAGGCTGCCGAAAAAATAGACTACTACTTTGTTTATGGGAAGCAACTCGACGAGGTGATCAGCGGCTACCGTACGCTTACGGGTAAAGCATCGCTGCTCCCTCAATGGGCGCTGGGCTTCTGGCAAAGCCGTGAACGTTATAAAACGCAGGCCGAGATCCTGCAAACGGTGAAAACCTTCCGGGACAAAAAGATCCCGCTGGATAATATCGTGCTGGACTGGTCGTACTGGAAAGAAGATGCCTGGGGCAGCCAGGAGTTTGATGAAAAACGTTTCCCGGATGCCAAAGGCATGATCGACCAGTTGCACAGGCAATACAACACGCACTTCATGATTTCTGTATGGCCCAAGTTCTACGAGGGCATCAGCAACTATAAAAAGTTTGAAGACAAAGGATGGTTGTACAAACAAAACATTGCGGACCGCCAGCGCGACTGGATTGGCAAAGGGTATGTATCCACCTTTTACGACGCCTATCATCCCGGCGCCCGCAGCCTGTTCTGGCAGCTGATGAACGAGCACCTTTTCTCCAAAGGCGTAGACGCTTGGTGGCTGGACGCTTCCGAACCGGACATCTATTCCAACTCCAGCATCGAGCACCGCAAAAGCTGATGAGTCCAACGGCGTTAGGTCCCGCGGAACAATACTTTAACGGCTACACGCTGATGAATGCACAGGGCGTGTACGAAGGGCAACGGTCCGTGAATAATGACCAGCGCGTATTCATCCTTACCCGCACGGCATTTCCCGGCATCCAGCGTTATGGCGCGGCCAGCTGGAGCGGCGATATTGCCGCCAGGTTCGATGAAATGGAAAGGCAGATACCGGCGGGACTGAACATGTCGCTTTCCGGCCTGCCATATTGGACGACAGACATCGGCGGCTTCTTCGTGGAAGATAAATATGACCGCCCTGCGCCCACCGGTGAAGCTTTGAAGGAATGGCGCGAGCTCAATACCCGTTGGTACCAGTACGGCGCTTTCTGCCCACTATTCCGCGCTCATGGACAGTTTCCTTACAGGGAAGTGTTCAACATCGCGGAAGAAGGCAGCGAAGAATATAACTCGATGTTGTATTACAACCGGCTCCGTTACCGGCTTATGCCCTACATCTATTCACTGGCAGGACAAACCTACCATCACGACTATACGATCATGCGTGCGCTGGTGATGGATTTCCCGGACGACATTGCCGTGCGCAACATTGGTGACCAGTTCATGTTTGGGCCTTCGTTACTGGTAAACCCGGTGTATCACTATAAAGCGCGGCAGCGCCGCCTGTACCTGCCTGCCGGCAGCAGCTGGTACGATTACTATTCCGGCAAACAACTGACCGGCGGCCGGTTTATCGAGGCTGATGCGCCACTCGGCCGTATTCCACTCTACATACAGGAAGGCAGCATTGTGCCCACTGGCTCGGCCTTACAATATACCGGCGAAAAACCGGCGGATACCCTTACATTATTCGTGTATGGCGGCCGCGATGCACAGTTTTCGCTGTACGAAGATGAACGCATCAATTATCAATATGAAAAAGGAAAGTTCAGCGAGATACCCATCAACTATAACGAAGCGACGAAACAACTCACCATTGGCGACCGGGCAGGCGATTTCCCGGGAATGCTGACGAACAGGGTATTCCGTATGGTATACATCAACAAGCAAAAGCCGAAGGCCTTTAACCCGGATAGTGCGGCGGACAAAACTGTGCAATATAACGGCAAGGCACAAACGATACAACTGTAATTCCCCAACAGACAGGCTTTAAGACGCAATCGTTCCCTGAAAAATTAAATTCCTCTATTATGAAAAACGTGTACAAACTTCCTGGGAGCCGTAATGCTCCTTTGTCTGCTTCCCGCGGCCAAAGCGGGCGCAGTTCCACGCGACAAACACCCGCTGAGCGGCAGGGTCATAGCCGCCACTGACAAGAGCCCGCTGCCGGGCGTGAACATACTTGTTAAAAGCACCCGCAGCGGTACCGTAAGCGGTGCCGACGGTTCGTTCCAGGTAATGGTGGATAACAACGACACGCTGGAAATATCGCTGATCGGGTATGTAAAACAGCAGATCGCGGTAAATGGCCGAAGCAGCCTGCAGATCACACTTGCCGAGAACAGTACCGGCCTGGACGAAGTGGTGGTGGTAGGTTATGGCGCCGAAAAGCGCAAACTGAACACCGGTGCCATTGGCCACGTAGGCGGCGAAGACCTGCAGGAAACGCATACCTTGCGGATAGACCAGGCCTTGCAGGGACAAACACCCGGCGTGCAAATTACCACCAACTCCGCCCAACCCGGAGAAGCGATGAAAGTGCGCATCCGGCACCGGTACGGTGGGTAACTCCAACCCGCTTTACATTGTAGACGGCGTACCTACCGGCGACATCAGTTACCTGAATGCTTCCGACGTAGCCTCCATGGACGTACTGAAAGATGCGGCCTCCGCAGCGATCTACGGTTCCCGCGCGGCGAACGGGGTTATTCTCATCACCACGAAGAAAGGCCGCAAGGGCGATATGACCGTGAGCTATGATGGCTTCTACGGCGTACAGAACCCCGCGCGCAAACTGCCGCTGCTGAATGCAAAGGAGTACGCCATCATCATGAATGAAGCGGCGATCAACTCCGGCAGGCCCCGTATTTTACGTTAGACGAGATCAACAAATTTGATAAAGGCACCGACTGGCAGGACGCGATGTATAACAAAAACGCACCCATGCAAAGTCATACCCTGACCATTTCCGGCGGCTCGGACAAATCGCTGTATTCCACGTCCATCGGCTATATGAAGCAGGACGGGGTCATCGGCTTTAAAGGACAGTCGCAGTACGAACGCGTAAACATCCGCCTGAGTACCGAACATAAAATGTATAAAGACGTAGTACGGTTTGGACAGAATTTCACGTACACCATGTCGAATAAAAAAGGTGTGGGTGTGGGCAATATTTACGGCAACTCCCTTCGCTCCGTGATTAATGCCAGTCCGCAGTTCCCGGTGTACGACTCCGCGGGCGACTTCGGCAAATCGGCCTTTAACCCGGATGAAACCAACCCGGTGGCGCTGATGTACTATCAGTATAATAACAAGACAAAATCCGATCGCTTTTTAGGTAATGCATATTTGGAAATAGAACCTATTAAAGGGCTGAAACTCCGCAGTGACTTCGGTTTGGATGCAAACTTCGTGGCAGGTAACGCCTTTTTCCCGGCATACAATTTATCTACCAACGTCGTAAATAACCACTCCCGCGCGGCCCAGGATATGGGCAGGTATGCCACCTGGAACTGGGATAACACCATTTCTTATCAACGTGCTTTTGGTCAGCATAACCTGACCGTGCTCGCGGGGATGACGGCCAATGAATTCAACGGCTTCAACATGAGCGGATCGAAGGAAGACCTGCTGGTGCTGGACTTTGCACATTCGGTGATCGACAACGGCACCCTGGAAGAAACACGTAAAGTAAATGGCAGCCGCAACGAAAGTGCACTTGTATCATACTTCGGGCGCGTGGGTTACAACTATGCGGAGAAGTATATGATCACCGGTATTTTCCGCGCGGACGGCTCCACAAAATTCGGCGCTAACAACCGATTTGGATACTTCCCTTCTGTTTCCGCGGGATGGGTGGCCAGTAACGAAACGTTCCTGCAAAGCTCGTGGTTGAACTTTTTGAAACTTCGCGCCGGATGGGGCCAGAACGGTAACCAGCCGACCGATGACTTCCTGTATCTCGCTACCGTCACTTCCACCAACAAAGACTATTTCTTTGGAGAAGATGATGTACAGTTCGTGGGCTCCTCCCCCGACCGCGTAGCCAATCCCAACCTGCGGTGGGAAACATCCGAGCAGGCAAACATTGGCGTGGACTTACAATTGTTCGGCGACTTCAGTCTGACCGCCGACTGGTACCGCAAAACCACGAAAGACTGGCTGATCGCCCCACCCGTACCCGCTTTGGCCGGCGCCAACCCGCCGATGATCAACGGTGGCAGCGTAAAAATCAGGGCGTGGAAATCAGCTTAGGTTACCGTCACACATTTGGCGACGTGTCGCTGAGCATCAATCCGAATGTGACTTTCAACAAGAACGAAGTAATAGACATTCCGAACCAGGAGAAGATCATACAGGGCGAAGCGGGCATCAACTTCGTGGGCGCGGATGAGTTTTACCGCGCACAACAGGGCCGGCCGATGGGCTTCTTCTACGGATTGCAGACAGCTGGCATCTTCCAGAACCAACAGGAAGTAAACAGTTATGTAGATAAAGGCGGGAAAAGAATTCAGCCCGATGCGGTACCTGGCGACGTACGCTTTGTACCGCAATGGCGACGGCGTGATCGATGCAAACGATAAAACGATGATCGGCAACCCCAATCCCGACTTGAGTTACGGGCTGAACCTGAGTGTTGGATTTAAAGGACTGGATTTGTCGGTATACCTCTACGGCGTATCCGGCAACCAGGTGTTCGATGGCATCCGCGACTTCTCGCGGCCACTAAGCAACTACAGTACTGACATATTGGGCCGCTGGACAGGCGAAGGTACTTCCAACCGCCTGCCCCGCATGACCATTGCGGACGAAAAGAACCTGAACTACAACCGCGCGTCTGACTTGTTTGTACACGATGCTTCATTCCTCCGCGTACGCAGCATCAACCTGGGATATGATCTGAAACGAAGCCTGCTGAAGAACGTGCCGCTGCAACAATGCCGGATTTACGTATCGGGCGGCAACCTGCTTACCCTCACGAAGTACAGGGGCATGGACCCGGAAGTGGGTTATGGCCCGAGCGGATGGGCATCCGGTATCGATATCGGCACCTATCCCCAACCTAAATCTTTGATAGCCGGCATTAATGTCAAATTCTAAACTGATCTTCCTTATGAAAAAGATACTATACGCCCTCGCAGCACTCACGCTCGTGGCCTCCTGCAGCAAGAGTTTCCTGGAACGGGACCCGATCAACAAAAGAACGACCGAAAGTTTTTACAAGACACCCAAAGATGCCCTCGAAGCACTGGTGGCCGTGTATGACGTACTCCAGATCGGCGGGTACGACAACATTCAGCTGGTATCTGAAATCGCCAGCGACAATTGTTTCGGCGGTGGGGGCGAGTCAGACATGGCCTGGAAACGCTGGGACAGGTTTGAAAATGACATCAATACGAATGATGGTCCCTGGACGAAATACTACCAGGGGCATTTACCGCGCCAACGTGCTGCTCGAAAATATCGGCCACGTGAATTGGGGTATGGACAGCTCCAACAAAACCCGCTACATCGCGGAAGCCCGTTTCCTCCGCGCTTACTTTTACTTTGACCTGGTGCGCCTGTTCGGCAATATTCCGCTGGTCACCAAAGCGCTGGACCCCACGGAGTATTATCAGCCGCAGGCGAAGCCCGAGGAAGTGTATAAGTTGATTGCCGAAGACCGGAATTCGCCATCGCCAACCTGCCGGCGACCGCCTACAGCGTCATTCCCAAGGCCGATTACGGGCGTGTGACGCGCTGGTCGGCACAAGCCCTGCTCGCGCGGGTATTCCTGTATTATACGGGCTATTATGCCCAAAACGACCTTGCGGGCGTAACCACCAAAGCGAAAGCGCGGGAGTACCTCGAAGAACTGATCAACACCAGCGGTTACGGACTCGTTGATTCCTTCCCGTTACTGTGGCAGTCGGCCGGCGCCAACTTCGCAAAAGAAGATAACAAGGAAACCGTGTTTGCCATCAAATTTACCTACAAAGGGCTGGCAAACTGGGACAAGAACGACGGTAACCGCATGATGGTGATGATCGGCATCCGGAACAAAGTGGTGCTTCCTTATTACAAGGGCTGGGGCGCAGGGCCGGTAAACCCGAAGCTGTACAATGCTTACGAAACCGGGGATACACGCAAAGCCGGCACCATCATTTCGATTGCGGACGAAAATCTCACGTACGCCGAAACCTTTCCGCAGTACACCACCTATTT
This sequence comes from Chitinophaga sedimenti, assembly GCF_023156195.1. GTDB lineage: Bacteria > Bacteroidota > Bacteroidia > Chitinophagales > Chitinophagaceae > Chitinophaga > Chitinophaga sedimenti. Next base: position 1,228,328 of record NZ_JAKUKA010000001.1, on the reverse strand, counting down.
CTGGAAAAAATATATGCCGATGAACAACCTGAAACCCGAAGATGTAGGCGGAGATTTCCAGATCGATAACTTCTATGATTACGTGGTGCTCCGCTTCTCCGACGTATTGCTGATGGCCGCAGAACTGCAGCTGGACGGTGACCTGGGCAAAGCGCAGCACTATTATGACCAGGTGCGCGACCGCGCTTTCCGTAATACCACGCACCGCAAACCCTTAACCAACGATGCTGCAGGCAAAGCACTCATCATGGAAGAGCGAAGGCTGGAACTGGCGCTGGAAGGTGTACGTTACTGGGACTTGCTGCGGCAGGGCCTGAACGTGGCCAAACAGGCCATCGATAACAGTAGTACGGACGCACAGTTTAACGTGAGCTTCCGCTCCGAAACCAAGGGACTGTTGCAGATACCACAGAAGCAAATCAACCTGAGTAATGGCACGCTGAAACAAAATGAAGGCTGGAGCCTGTAATCACAAAAAGAACGATCATGAAACGCATTCACTTAGCATACGCCCTGTTACTGCTGGCCGCCTGCGATCCGCGGGAAGACCGGGAGAACATGCCCGCGCCGGTAGACCGCGCACAACTCAAATTCTCTGTTACACAACAAGCCGGCTATGACAATAAAGTCATGCTCGAAAACCAGACCGCTGGTACGATTGCGTATTGGGACTATGGCATCGGCATTTCCAACAAACAAAAGGATACCATCATCCTTCCCTTTGCCGGCACGTACAACATTAAATTTTACGCGTACAGCCAGGGGCGGACCCGTAAAAGATTCCGCCAATGTTACCGTAACAAAAACGACGCCAACTACTTCAGCAACCCGATGTGGAACCAGCTGACCAACGGCGTTGCCGGCAAAGTATGGGTATGGGCCATCGACGAGCCAAATGGCGCCTGTTATGGTAATGGATCGGGAGGCGCCCTCACACCGGAATGGTGGCGCGTGGGCGTTCCCGACCTCACCAGCTGGGGTGTGCTTAATGACGAAATGACCTTTGACCTTAACGGCGCCGCCAACTTCACCAAAGTGAGCAAGGGAAAAACTGAGAAAGGCTTCTTTGCGCTGGACACCGTAAAGAAAACGATCAAGATCACCGGCAGCGACATCAGCAACGGTAAAAACATCACCTACACCATTGTGAAGATCAACAACAACGAGCTCACCGTGGTGGAACAAGGCGATGGCTGGCGAAACCTCTGGCTGTTCAAACGCAAAGGTTTCGCGTATTAACTCGTGCTACACAGTTTTCATACGCACAATGGGAACGATTGCTTGTTGATCTCCCCATCCCCCGCGACGATGCGGGGGATTTCTTTATGGTAGCTGGATGCCTTCTGTATCATCCAGTCGCGCGATAACGCCCCAACCATAAAAGTAATTAGCCACCGCGATCAATATCTCATTCTTGCCCTGTCGCAACGGCAGCTTTAAACTCGTATTCTCAATCGTACACCGGCCTTCCGGGAACTTTTGTCCTGGTGTGTTAAAAGGTTTTTATCCGCCAGCACCATATCGCCATTCACGAATAACCAAATTTCATCGCTGAAGCCCAGTTGCAACGTGTGTTCCTGCGCAGTGGCTGATGCTATCGTCGTTTTAATCCAGGCAAGCCGGCGCTGCCCGAACGGCGTGGCTCCCAGTGCACGCGTAAGATTAACGATGCCGCGCGGCCCGGCCCATACCGGCGTCCAGCTGGCGGTACTGTCCGGGTACTCCGGCGCCCTTACCATACCGCGGCCCGGCAAAAAGGCGGCCACCTCGCGCCCGAACGGGAAAGCGTTCGGTTTATTTACCTGCCAGTTGCGCAGATAGCGCGTGTCGTTGTAAGGAGGCACATAACCGGGCGCCGGGTCCAGTCCCTCCGTAACATCCGGCCGTACGATGAAGTTGGTGATGGTCACATCTCCACCGGAGAAGGCCAGTCCACCTTTTGCTTCGCTGCCTTCCAGCATGGGCACAAGCAACGCGGGGCGGGTCATGTTGTTCACATAAGCCTTCAGCTGTTTGCCGGAGACCACGAGCTTTACATGATTCCACCCCGGGATGTTCAGCTTTGCGCCGCCCTGGTACTCATCGGTCATATCCCACATGCTCATACTGTCCACGATTGCGGCGTACTGGATCGTCGTGCGGCGCTCCGGTGAGGTGGAGCCGAAATAACGCAGGTAGAACTGGTCGGCACTCTTCCCATCTTTTGATATGCGGAAGCTGATACCGGGGAAACCGAGCTTTAGCGCCACATCGTACTCAATAGTACCATTAGCGAACTGCAGGTTTTTAGGGATGAAGGGCATACCGTCTTTCAGGTGCGCCGCCTTCAGGCCATCTTGCGTGATAAAGTCCACGGAGGAAGCATTGTATTGCCAATACGCGGGCTCCATGGGGATGCGCTGGGCTTGTGCCCCGGCGCCGAAATACCTCTCCTGCGCGCAGAACGGCATCGTGGAAGCAGCAAATCCTGGCCAGTTACGCCTGTTTAACATACAGGACATGGGTCCGCTGATGACCGATAACTTCACTTTTGAAACCACCATCAAAAACGAGTTCGACGACGGCTCCAATGCCTGCCACAATGTGCAGCTGTTAATCGAATGCAAAAACGATGTGATCTTCCTCCCCCTATCCGCTCCTTCCTGCGCAGGTGACCTGGCCCTCTACTTCTGCGGATGGCGTGCCGAGAGTAAGTCGGCCGACCTTTCCGGTTTCGGCTGCGACCTTAAACGGTGGACGACTGTACGCGTGGAAACCGTGAACAAACAGGCCAAGATTTATATCAATGGACGTAAAGTGTATGCGCTGACATTTACCAATGAAGCGACCGGGATCGTGGGTTGCAATACAAGTTTAATGGCGCGGCGGCGGTGAAGGATACGCGGTTTACGGGGGCGGGGAAAGTGTTTGAGCTGAAGGCATCCAATCCGTACAACTACTGATTTTCAAAACCACGCCCTCCTACTGCTCCGCCAGCCCCATCCACTCAATAATTTTGCGTTCAAATAAAAACAATGAAACGCACACTGCCCCTCCTTTGCTGTTTGTTCTCCCTGACGTTATTCACCGCCTGCCGCAAAGAAAAGGATAAAGACAAACCATCGCCCCAACTCCCCGCTACTGGTGTCGTTCGCCCGCAGGGAGCGATCATTGCACCGCCGCTTGAAAAGCAGGTGGGTCCGGAAGGCGGTACCGTTACCAGCGCAGACGGTTATTTAACTGTGACCATCCCTGCGGGTGCACTCGATGCCGCCACCACGATCGGTATTCAACGCATAGAGAATACTAATACCGGCGGTATCGGATCCGGTTACCGGTTATCGCCGGGCAATATCACCTTCAAAAAGCCGGTCAGCATCGCATGTTCGTACGAGCCGGTGGAGTTGCTGGTGCAACACATTACTACTATCGGCATGGCCTTCCAGGACGATAAGGGCATATGGCAATTTTTGCCGCAACACATGATCAATACCGGTTTGAAAACGGTTACTGTACAAAGCACCCGGCTGGGCGACTGGTCACTGATGACGTGGATGTTCATCAATCCCTACTTCGCCGACCTGAACGTAAATGACAGCCAAACCTTTGAAGCATTGCGGGTGTTGCCCCTTGCCATACAGAACGGCCTGCTGAAGCCGAAAGCACAGGGCGCCACTATTCCCGTAGAAGCCGCCACCGCATTGGAAACGCAATTCATTAAAAATGGGAGCTCACCGGTGCGGGCGTATTAACCACAAATGGCGCCAAAGCGACCTACAAAGCCCCGGCTAACGTGCCGCCGGACTTTGACGTCGTTACCCTTCACCTGCAACAGGAAAGCGTAACCATGGTATCCAAAGTGCGCGTAAACGGCAGCATGGTTCAATACCGCGTCGATGACGGCGAATGGCAGATCAAATCGGTGGAACTTAAAAAGCGGGAAGATGGTATGGCTGAAATAACCAGTACCGGCGGAAAATCATTTGAACTGACATTTAACGACCACCTGGGCGAACGCCCATTCACCCACACCGAACAATTTAAGATACTGGATGCGACGGGTGAGTTTACCTATCGCTCCATTTACACGATCGTATGGGAAGGGCGCGACAGTCCGGGTAACATCAACATTACCAGTTTGGAGAACGAGGCGGGCTACCTCACCGGCACATTTACGGCTACCAGTTCGGGAAAATATCCCGTGGCGGGCGGCTTTAATAAAAGTGTACACAAAGTGGAAGGAAAGTTTAAAGTAAAGCACCCATAACAACAACACCATGCCAACAAAGCGCGTCCCTGGTAACGGGGGCGCTTTTTTTTGATAAGAGAAGAGATCGTTGAAGTGAGTGACACAACTGCGGCTGGGAAAAGATTTGGGGCTGGTACAAAAAAGAGGGAGGCCAGAAAAATCCGGCCTCCGTTAGCATCCACGTCATGCTGAGATCTTATGAAAGTAAGATTCCCAGAAAATCTTAATATTATCAAGCTACCAGAAACGCACATACAGCGCGGTCAGGAGCAATATTGTTACTACGATGAGCACCAGTGTGGAAGGCGCTACTTTGAACATGGTTTTGTCCAGGGCAAACGCTTTCGGGTTTACTTTCGGACCCGCCAGGCTCACGGCGATCATCAGCACCATGGTGAAGAAGAACGCCCAGCCCATACAGATCAGGAAGGGAATCTCGTACACGCCGTCTTTGTTAAGGAATGCGGTGTACAGGATCGTTTCGGGACCAAACCACTGTGGTGCATAGTTATTAAATACTACTGAAAGTACAAAACCGGTGATTACACCCACCACGGCAGCGGCGCCGGTTGTCCGTTTCCAGAACATACCCAGCAGGAACATCGCGAATACGCCGGGGCTGATAAAGCCGGTGTACTTCTGGATAAAGGTGAATCCACCTTCGCCGGAAATACCCAGGGTATCGTTCCAGGTGAAACCGATGGCGATCAGCATGGCCACCACGATGGCTATGCGACCGATCCACACCAGTTTCTGTTCGTCCGCTTCTTTTTTGATGTACTTTTTATAGACGTCCAATGTAAAGATCGTTGAAATACTGTTCGCTTTACCTGCCAGGAAGCCACAATCGCCGCCGTTAAGGCCGCCAGTGAAAGTCCTTTTAATCCGGTGGGCAAAAAGCTCAGTACCGCAGAATAGGCATTGTCGGGGTTGAATTTACCACCGGCGGCCATTTCTGCCTGCAAGCTACCATTTTTATACAATACATACGCAGCAATACCGGGCAGCATTACGATCACAGGCATCATCAGCTTCAGCAAACCTGCGAACAGGATACCGTTGCGGGCTGTCTTCAGGTCGGCCCCCAGCGCCCGTTGAGTAATGTATTGGTTACAGCCCCAGTAGTTCAGGTTCACGATCCATTGTCCCGCGAAGTACATCGCTATGCCTGGCAGCATCAGGTACTTGTTAATATCCGCCTGCGTCGCATTGGGACCGGGTTTCGGAACAATCATTTTAAAGTGTTCGGGACTATCTTTCAGCAACTGGTTGAAGCCGGCCAGGGCATTTTTGCCCAAACCGAAATGCTCGCTCACCATGGTCAGCGCAAGGTAAGTAGTGGCCAGACCGCCGATAATAAGCACCACCACCTGTATTACATCGGTGTAGCCAATTACTTTCATACCCCCAGGGTGATGATCAGCGCGAATACTGCCAAACCTATCATGATCCAATGGAAGTTACCGTTCGGGCCCACCAGTGTACTGATCGCCGCGGCGCCCAGGTACAGGATGGAGGTCAGGTTTACGAAGATGTAAAGGAACAGCCAGAACACTGCCATGATCAGCGCCACTGTTTCGTTATAGCGTTCTTTCAGGAATTGCGGCATCGTGAAGATCTTATTCTTCAGGTATACCGGGATAAACCAAACCGCTACGATAATCAGCGCAACGGCTGCTACCCATTCGTATGCCGCAACGGCTACCCCTACGGTAAAACCGTTACCGCTCATGCCGATAAACTGTTCGGCAGAAATGTTCGATGCAATAAGAGAAGCGCCAATAGCCCACCAGGTAAGGGAACCTTCGGCCAGGAAGAAGTCTTTTGTATCGGTAGTCGCCTTCTTCTTGCGACGATAGATCCAGTAACCGTAACCTGCTACCAGGAAGAAGTAAATGACGAAAATGACATAGTCAATGAGTGACAGTCTATCCATAACCTAGAACTTATGTTGATTTTTAAGTGGAATGATGATCAGTTGGAATAGGTTTAGCTGGTTGATTTTGTTTTGCGCTAACGGGAGACAGCTGTTTTCACTGTCTCCCAAGTTAACGTAATAAAGCAAATTTTTATATACTGATTACTTATTTATTTGGTAATACACCTCGCTCCAGCGCAACTCGTTCTTAAACTGATACAGGTCGGTTTTTGCGCCGATATGCACCAGCTCAATACCGGCCATGTCTGCAAAATCCTGCATGTGTTCTACATTCAGGTTCTGGCTATAGCAGGTATGGTGTGCGCCACCCGCCAGTATCCATGCTGCCAGCGCGGTGTTCATGTCTGGCAAAGGTTTCCAGAGCACGCGCGCTACGGGCAGTTTAGGCAGATCGTGCTGTGGTTTCACCGCCTGTACATCGTTCACGAGTAAACGGAAACGATTGCCCATATCGATGATAGATGCATTGATCGCCGGGCCTTCTGCTACGTTAAATACCAAACGAACCGGATCGGCTTTACCGCCAATACCCAGCGGATGCACTTCGCAATTCGGTTTTCCATCGGCGATGGACGAACAGATTTCCAGCATGTGCGAACCGAGTACCATCGGGTTGTTCGGATCGAAGTGATAAGTATAATCTTCCATGAAAGCGTTACCGCCTTTCAGGCCGGTGCCCATGGTTTTCATCGCTCTTACGAGCGCTGAAGTTTTCCAGTCACCTTCACCGGCGAAGCCGTAACCGCTCGCCATGAGGCGCTGCGCGGCCAGGCCGGGCAGCTGTACCATGCCGTGCAGGTCTTCGAACGTATCGGTAAAGCCTTTGAAATGACCGTTCTCCAAAAAGCTGCGCAGGCCAATTTCGATCCTTGCCGCTTCTTTCAGCGAATCGTATTGCGCGCCCCCTTTACGCAGGCCGGCTACTACATTGTAAGTCGCTTCGTATTCGTCGGTAAGTGCCGCCACTGCCGCATCGGATACCGCTTTGATGTGTTCTACCACATCGCCCACGCCATATGTATTTACAGAGAAACCGAATTTCAGTTCTGCTTCTACTTTATCGCCTTCCGTTACAGCTACAAAACGCATGTTATCGCCAATACGGGCAAAACGGGCGCCCTGCAGGTCGGCCCAGCCAGCTGCAGCCCTTGCCCAGGTTTCGATGCTGTTCAGCACTTCTTCCTGTTGCCAGTGACCTACTACCACTTTACGGTTCATGCGCATACGGGATACCATGAAACCGAACTCGCGGTCGCCATGGGCGCTTTGGTTCAGGTTCATGAAGTCCATATCGATATCGCCCCAGGGAATGTCGCGGTTAAACTGTGTATGCAGGTGCAGTAAAGGTTTCTGGAGAATTTTCAAACCGCCGATCCACATTTTCGCCGGGGAAAAAGTGTGCATCCAGGTAATAATGCCGATGCAGGATTTAGCCACGTTGGCTTCCTGGCAAACAGCGTATATTTCTTCTGTTGATTTAACGATTGGCTTAAACACCACGCGTACCGGCACCTGTGGCGCCTTGTCCAGCGAAGCCGCGATAGCCTGCGCATTGGCCGCTACCTGGCGCAATGTTTCTTCCCCGTATAAGTGCTGGCTGCCGGTAACGAACCAAACTTCTAAAGCTTTCAAATCTGCCATGTTCTAGTGAAATTTATAAGATGATTTTAGTAGTGTCTATTGTCCGTAATAAGAATCTGGTCCGTGTTTACGTTCGAAATGTTTGCGGATAAGCGCATCCTTCAAACGCGGCGCCTGCGGATTAATGCTTTCGGTGAGGTAGGCCATGCGGGCCACTTCTTCGAGCACAGCGGCGTTATATACCGCTTTGTTTGCGTCTTTGCCCCAGGTGAACGGCGCATGGTTACCTACGAGTATCATTTCCACTTCTTCGTAACTCAGTCCCTTCTCTTTAAAGCAATTCAATATTTGGAAACCGGTCTCGTATTCGTAATTGCCTTTGATCATGTCGTCGCTCATCGGCGGCGCGCAGGGCACATCTACCGTCAGGTGGTCGGCGTGCGTGGTGCCGAAGATGGGAACGTCGCGCTGCGACTGTGCCCAGGCGGTAGCATAGGTCGAATGCGTGTGGACCACGCTGCCTATTTTCGGCCAGTTTTTATACAATACCGCATGTGTTTTTGTATCGGAAGATGGGCGCATTGTTCCTTCGATGGTGTTAGCGTCGAAGTCTACGATCACCATGTCGTCCACCGTCAACAGCTCGTAAGGCACGCCGCTGGGTTTGATGGCGAATACGCCTTCGTTATGGTCGGCCAGGCTCACATTTCCGAACGTGAACAGTACCAGGCCCAATTTAGGCAGCTGCATATTGGCTTCGTAAGCAGTTTGTTTCAGTTGCTGGTATTTGCTCATGCGTATACATTTTCTGAGAAGGCTCCCAGGGCTAAAAATTGCTGGTAACGTTTGGCGTAGTAATCCACTTTTTCCGGTTGCGGCTCCCATACTCTTTCATATCCGCCAAACATGGCTTGCTGCGCGGTGGCAGTATCTTTGTGCACACCGGCGGCTACCGCTGCAAACATAGCGGCGCCAATAGCGCAGGCTTGTTCGTTCGCCACGATTTTGATCGGACGGTTCATCACGTTCGCCAGTACCTGCATCGCGTAACCCGACTTTTTGGCTACGCCGCCCAGGGCAATCACTTCTTTAATAGGCACGCCTTCTTCTTCAAATCGTTGCGCGATGCTGTGTGCGCCAAAGGCGGTGGCTTCTACCAGTCCTTTAAAGAGATGTGCCGCGTCGGTGCCGAGGTGCAGACCGATCATGGCGCTTTTTACCGTATGGTTAGCGTCCGGTGTACGGCGACCGTTGAACCAGTCGAGTACCAGCACGTCATTGTCTTTTAAAGGCAGTTTTTCCGCTTCGCCTGACAAATACGCCAGTAATTTATCTTCATACTGCTGCAGCCTTTCGGCGTCGACGTCACCATTCATAAGCGCGGCCATTGGTTTGATGATGAGTTTGCGCAACCAGGCGTATACATCGCCGTAGGCACTCTGGCCTGCTTCCATGCCCAGCATGCCGGGCACTACGGAGCCGTCTACCTGTCCGCAGATGCCCTTGATCAGCAGGTGGCCTGTTGCATCCATGGGAGCCATGAGGATGTCGCAGGTGGAGGTGCCGATGATCTTACACAGTGCGTAGGGCTGAATATCCGCTCCTACTGCACCCATGTGGGCGTCGAAGGCGCCGGAGCCGATGATCACGGTTTCCGGGAGCCCCAGTTTTGCTGCCCACTCGGCGCTCAGGGTGCCTACCGGTTCGCTGGCTACCACTGTTTCCTTAAACATATCTGCATACTTTACCAGCAGCGGGTCAATCGCGTTCAGGAAGCTGGCCGGGGGCAAACCGCCCCAGGACTCGTGCCACAGCGCTTTATGTCCGGCGGCGCAACGGCTGCGCACCAGTGTTTTTACATCTTTATTGCCGCTTAGTACCGCCGGGATCCAGTCGCAATGCTCTACCCAGGATACGGCCGCGTCGCGTACCTTTGCGTCCACACGCACAACATGCAGCATTTTAGCCCAATACCATTCGCTGCTGTAAATACCGCCGCAATATTTGGTATAGTCCTCGAATTTGCCACTGTGGGCGATGGTATTGATCAGTTCTGCTTCGTCGTTGGAGGTATGGTCTTTCCAGAGCACGAACATGGCGTTCGGGTTCTCTTCAAAACCGGGCGTGAGGGCCAAAGGTGTTCCGATAGCGTCTACTGCTACGGGGGTTGAGCCGGTGGTATCCACTGAAATTCCTTTAATGTTGGCTTTCACCCCGTCCGGGCAGGCGGCCAATGCTTGTTTGATGGCGGCCTCCGTGCTCTCCAGGTAATCCAGCGGGTGCTGGCGGTATTGCTGGGAGGATGGGTCGCAGTACAGGCCTTTTTTCCAACGTGGATAATACTGTACAGCGGTGGCGATCGTTTCTCCGTTTTGCGTGCTGGCTACCAGTGCCCTCACCGAATCCGTTCCAAAGTCGACGCCTATAACATAAGCACTCTGATTCATAACGCGTTTTGTGATGATTGTCAGTTTGACATTTAATAAAAGTAAACAAAAATAAATTGTCTGCACGACAATTATTCCCAAAATAACACTTTTTTCAACATTCCTGCGGGGCAGGATGGTGCAGGACAGTGATTATTTCAGGTTATGCGGCTTGGCGATGAAATTCAGGAAAGAGTTAAAATTGGCATTATACCTTCTCTTGTCCAGTTTGTAATAGAATGCGCCTCTTTTCGAGCTTTCCTTGTCTTTATCTTTCTGTTTAACGAGTAGTTTCAAAGACAGGATTTTGCGGCTGAAGTTGCGTTTATCAAAGTCGGTTTCATACACACCTTCGTACAACAGCTGCAGCTGCGGGATGGTAAATTTCTGTGGCAGCAGTTCAAATAAAATCGGGTGAATGGCTGCTTTATACCGAAGTTTCTCTTTGGCCATATCGATCATTTCGGTGTGATCGAAAATCAGATCGGGTACCTGCGAAAGCGAAAACCATTCTGCGTGAAACTCGTGTCGTAACTGCTGGCGGTGGTACTGGTTAATGTCCAGCAACGCAGAGTAAGCAATGGAGGCAGTACGTTCGATAGGGTCGCGGTCGGGACGGCTAAAGGCGTACAGCTGTTCCATATAAATATCTTCCAGGCCGGTCAGTTGTTTCAATACGCGTTCTGCCGCACCTTCGAAACTTTCGTCGGGTTGCACAAAACCGCCCATCAGGCTCCACTTTCCGCGCTCGGGTTCAAAGCCACGTTTGATAAGCAATACTTTCAGCTCCTGTCCGTCGAATCCGAAGATGATACAATCCACTGCCACTAACAACCGCTTCTGTTTACCGTAACTGGTCATAATTAACGCGAAATTTATTGCAATATTTGAACTTGTGCCTGTAGCTGGTTACCCGGCTTTTGACTATTCCAATCAAAATAAATTATAAAAAGTGGCTAAAACAACTATTTGAGCAGGTTTTTTATGAAAGGGGGATACTGGTTAAAATCTGTTCAGATGAGGTGAATAATAAGTGTATCTACCTACTTTTGACCAGCCAGTTTCAGGCAGGTTAATTTTTCAGCCGTGCCTTGTTGCAACTTTACCAGCCTCCCTCCTGTTCGCTGTAACCGCTGTTTTCTCTCCAGCCGAAGCCTGCCCCGGTCCATTTAACGATACCATGGATACCTTCCCATCCACATTGACTGCATGTAGATAAGGCATGTGAAAATATAGGTAATGATACCGCGTACCGGACCGCCGTTTGCAGGATCTCACCCTCATTAGTATAATGCCGGAGCCAAATTGGGCGAGCCGTTCCACCGGGCTGGAGCCGCCCCCTGCAACGCGGCAACTACGAAGAATTATACAACTGACGCCTTTTGCCGCTCCCCATACAACACCAGTACCCAAGGCCGCGAACAATGGCTCCTCATGCAGGGACACCATGGGCATCAACATCCCTGTACTATCCTGTGCCCCATGATCGCCCTCACGCCCGGTAAACCCCTCCCCGTTTTGTTCGGCCACAAGGGGTCACGCGGCTGCTCACCATCCGCAACAGCGCTAACTGAAATACTTTGCCGGCTGGATCAACCGGAGCCGGGTGAAAGACGCTGACGGCGCACTTTCAGGCCATTGTCCATGCGGATAACCGTATGCCCATGCAGGGTGGCCTCCACGCGGTTCCCGATAGCTGATTTGTCATGATATGCTGTTTCAGGCGAATCTACCTTTGCCACTGCTATGTACCAAATCAGTTGACGTTTTTGGCGTTTTTGGCGTTTGGGGCGTGGCGGCAATTAGTAGCTTATCCTATAGTTACCTATAATTATCCTATAAAAAGCAGACTGCTTGTCCGGCCCTCCTGTTTGTCATTCCGATGTCAATTCACTTCATCATGCAAAAATTTTCCGGAATGTTAAAACAAGGTGACAGATAGATCCCAACCTTTGCGAAAATTTTTATTGTTCAGATGAAGAAACTGCTCACCTTAGTTTTACTTTTCCTTTCTGTTACCGCCATGGCGGCTGACCCGGAATATGGCTCGATCAAAGGCATAATTACCTCGAATGAAGGCCATCCGGCTGCAGCTGTAACCGTTGTGCTGAATGGCGCCAACAAATACGCCATTACTAATGAAGAGGGCGCCTTTGCCATCAATCGTGTACCCGCAGGCACTTATACGCTCGAGGTATTTTTCATCGGTCATGAGAAGCTGCAACAGGAGGTAGTGATCACAAAGGGACAAGTAACGGCTGTGAACCTGCAATTGAAAGTGAGCAGCACCCAGCTGAAAGAGATAACTATTACCGGTGGTGTTTCCAATAAATTCGTGACGAAGGAAAGTGAGCAGATTGCCCGCCTGCCCATCAAAAATCTAGAGAATCCGCAGGTGTATCATACTGTTGGACAAACCCTGATCCTGGAGCAGCTGTCGGTAGAGCGCACCGATATTTACCGCAACATCCCCGGCGCCGTGCCCAACTTTTCGGCCGGCGGTTCACAGGGGCTCAGCATCAGGGGCTTTTCGGGCACCATCGGTATGCGTAACGGCATGGCTACCAGTGCTATCGTTCCACTTAACCCGGTGATCCTCGAGCGCGTGGAAGTGATCAAAGGCCCCTCCGGTACTTTATTCGGCAGCAACCGCAACACTTCGTTCGGTGGTGTATTCAACTATGTAACCAAGAAACCTTATGAATATTTTGGTGGCGAAGTGACCGCTACGGGCGGCAGCTACAATTTCGGCCGTATCACGGCAGACATTAACGCCCCCATGAATAAAGAAAAACGCTGCTATTCCGCCTGAACACCGCTTACCAATCGGAGTCCTCGTTCCAGGACCAGGGTTTCAGCAAAGGCTACACGATCTCTCCCAGCTTCCTTTACCAGATCAATGATCGCACGAAACTTACGGTAGAAGCAGAACTGACGCGCGGCAACTATACGGTCGCCACGTTCGGCATTCCCGCCGCTTCCCTGGCGAACATGCAGGCCCGCAGCTTCCGCGACCTCCCCTGGATTATAAAAAGTCGATGATCAATAACAGCGTGGACGTAGAAAATGGTATCAACAACCTGCAGGTACAGTTCCAACATAAGTTCAATGACCAGTGGAAATCAGAAACCAACTTCCTGTATTCCGAGGGTTTTTATAAAAGCCTTATGTGGACGACCTTCAACTACCTGACCGACAGCACCGTGACCCGCAACATGCGCAACCAGACACCTGAAACCTTTGGCAACATCCAGTTGCAGCAGAATTTCATCGGTGACTTCACGATCGGCAAATTCCGCAACCGCGTGGTGATCGGCCTAGATTACAACTACAACTACAATGAGCTGTACCGTTCCGTTTTCAATTTCAGCGGTGTAGAGAATGTATTACGTCCCACCCGCATCATCAACGCGGATAAAATCGCCGATACTTCTTATGCAGTGGGTTACTCGAACAGCTACACCAAAGCATACAACTATGGTGCGTACATTTCTGATGTATTCAACATCACACCTGGTTTAATGGCGATGGTGAGCCTTCGCGCAGACCGCTACACCACTAAAGGCACTTACAATATTGTCACAGGACGTTTTACCGGTGCCTACCAACAGAATGCGCTGTCGCCTAAACTCGGCCTCGTTTACCAGGTGGTAAAAGATAAAGTATCGGTCTTCGCCAACTATATGAACGGTTTCGCCAACCTGGCCCCGGCAACGCAACCGGACGGCACTATCCTGGAACTGAGGCCGCAGTACGCGAATCAATGGGAAGGCGGTGTGAAAATCGACGTATTCGCGAACAAACTGAATGCGACACTTAATGTGTACAGCATCGATGTGAGCAACTCGACCCGTACGGAAGCCCGCACCGGCGGCAACTTCACCGTACAGGATGGCACGCAGCTGAGCCAGGGCTTTGAGTTCGAAGTGATCGCCAACCCTATTTCAGGTTTGAACATCATGAGCGGGTATGCATTCAATGAAAACACTTATAAAAAAGCATCCGCTGCACTGGAGGGCAAAAGCGTTATCGCCAGCCCTAAACATGTAGGCAATATCTGGATGAGCTACTTCCTGACACATGGTAAGGCCAAAGGCCTTGGCCTGGGTGTAGGCGGCAACTATATTTCGGAGTCATGGTTCGAAGCGACCAATGTGTTCGTACTGCCGGGTTATACATTGTTAAGTGCGGCCTTGTACTACGATCAGCCGAAGTACCGCATCTCTGTGAAAGGGAATAACCTGTCGGATGAAAAGTACTGGAACCCGGGCGGAACGCCGCAGAAACCGATGAATGTGCTGGCGAGCGTGGCATTGAAGTTTTAGTGATTGCATTATTCTCATAAACAAAGCCGGTCCCTCACAGGCCGGCTTAGTGTTTTTAAATAAAACGGGCATCCCGAAAGAGACGCCCGCCTTGCATATATGCAGGTTACAACTAATTACTTATTTCACCTGGTAAAAACGCCAGTTCGTTTTAAAATCCTTCTTCAACGGCTGATTCGTCAGGATGGCCCGCACCATTTCCACGGGTAATCCGTTTTCGTGCAACACCGCATCGTGGTATTGTTTGATTGTCATTTTAGAAGGAACGACCTCGCGCTGCAAGGCATAGAACTGCAACCCGCCGATCATGTAAGCCAGCTGGTACAGCGGGCTGTAGCCGCCCGCTACAAAAGAGCGGCGCACCTCTCCTTCTGCGTTCGCGCGCTCATGGCCTACGCGGTCTACCAGGAAGTCGATACACTGCTGCGGTGTCCATTTATTCAGGTGATAATTGAGCGAGAAGATGATACGCGCGCACCTGTGCATACGCCAGAATAGCATGCCGATGCGGTCTTCAGGAGATTGCGGAAATTTCATATCCCACAGAAGCATTTCCCAGTACAGTGCCCAGCCTTCGATCCAGAACGGGGTCTGGAAATCGCGGTAAGTTTTATAGCGGGATTCCATGAAGCCCGGAGGTGGTGACCGGCGATCAGTTCGTGGTGTACGGTACTGCGGGAGAAGTGCGGGTTGTTACCGCGCATGCTCATCAGCTTGTCGGCCTCCGTCATTTCATTGGTCGGATAAGAAATGCTCAGCGTTTCGCCACCGGTAAAGAAAGGGTTTACCAGCTGGCGTTCCGGCGTCATCATGATCATTGACCAGGCTTCTTCGGCCAGTGCGATGGTGATCAAATCGTTTTTCTTCAGGAAATCGACAGACTCATTATACAAACGCATGATCATCTGCGGCTGTTTGCCTGGCGCTACATAAGTATTCTTCACCTTTTCCATGGCGGCTTTCCAGTCATCGCCAAACCCCATCTCGCGGGATGCTTTCAACATTTCCGCATCGCAATAAGCAAATTCCTTATTCGCAATCGCGACCAGTTCTTCCGGTGAATACGGGATCATTTCGAGTTGCAACTGGCGCACCAGTTCCTCATTTCCGATAGGATAACCAATGATGCCGCTGCCGTCGTCTTTGCCGGACGGCGCTGCTTTCTCCTTGGTTCTCCAGGCTGCGGCATACGCGTCCGGGGCTTCGTTCAGCTCTTTCGCGGGGCCGGCCATCCACCAGGTATAAGAAGGGTCATATCCTTTATAAAACTGGTCAACGGTTTCTACCACTTCTTTTAACCCCTTCACAATGCCGCTACCCCGGCGGATCTGGTAGATGTTCATACCGCCAGCCGTTTCCAGCGCTTTGATTTTTTGCCCGATGGTTAATGCCATCTTATGCCAGTCGGCCGCCAGCGGTTGTGCTTCCAGCTCGGCGCCGCGGCGGCGCTGTTTCTCCGTTTCATACAGCTTATCCGCGAAGCCAAACCAGTCTTTCAGCTGGTCCACTTCCTTCTTCTCCACGTCCAGGCGGCGCAACTGCTCCTGCAGATCCCGGCGGAACAGCAGGTAATCTACCCGCGAACCCACGGGCAGGCTTTCAAAATCAAGCTGCGCGAGGTCTTTGAGGTAGCCATCGTACACGGCACGAAGGCGCTCCCGGCGTTCGGGCGAGTTGTCAATAAAATAGAAGCGCAGCAGGTTACCCCGGTCCGCTTTATATTTTACCATGATATTATTTACTTCACTTGTTTGCTGATAAAGCACCTGCTGGCCTTTATCCTGCGCAGTCAATTGTCCCGGCATGCTGTGGACGCCCATCATAAACAGTGCTATTTTTAAAAGCTTTTGTTGCGGATCATAAGAGGAGACTTGTGGTTGATACTGGAGCGCCTAGAAGCGCTCTACGGTAAATGGTTGAATATCCATGGTAGTAGCTTTCCCCTGTATCACTTCCTGTACCAGCTTGCCGGTGGCGGCGCCCAGGCTGATACCTAACATGGAATGCCCGGTAGCAACGGTCAGGTTTTTCCATTTGCTGGTCCTGCCGATATGCGGCAAACCATCTGCACTGCAGGGACGGTAACCGTACCAGATGTCTTTTTCCGGCGGCATGGCCAGGTTAATTTCCGGCAGGTACCGCGCAACCGACTCCGGGATGCCCTGCACACGCTTCATACGCGGCGGCGCATCGATACCGGTAATTTCCATGGTGCCGCCGAATCGCAGCTTGTTGCCATCCATCGGTGAAATGGCCACGCGGGCTTCGCTCAGGATGATGGAATGATGCAATTTATAAGGAGAATTTTCGTACGTAACGGAGTAACCACGTCCGCCCACCATCGGAATCTTTAACGATAACTGCCGGGCAAGCTGGCCGCTCCATACGCCGGTAGCCAATACAATTTCGTCGGCCTCCAGTATACCCGTTGACGTTGTTACGCCGGTAATGCGGTCGTTGCTGGTGGCAAAACCGGTGATGGCCGTGTTGGAACGGAACTGTACGCCTTTGGCGCCAAGGTATGCGATCAGGCTGCTCATCAACTTATTGGGGTAAAGCTGCGCATCGCAGGCGAAGTATACTGCGCCCGGATATCGAGTTTAGCATTCGGCTCCATCTGCTGCACCTCCTCGCGGCCGATGAGGCGTGCGTCCAGGCCCAGTGCGCGGGATTCTTTTACGCTGTGTTCCGCATGATGTGCGCTGGCTTCATCTTTAAAGAACTCCAGCATCCCTTTTGGCTCGTAAGCGAAGTCGAGGCCGGGGATGGCAGCCCATTCTTCGTACAACTTCTTGCTCAGCAGGGCGATATCGCGCAGGGGCAGTGCCGAGCGCTTTACGTGTGCGGCGTTAGCACTTTTCATGAACTGCAGCCCCCAGCTGATGAGGTCCTTGTCCAAACGGGGTTGTACATAAAAAGGACTTTTAGCATTCCACATCCACTTAAAACCCTGTGCTACAATGCCCGGCGCCGCCAGCGGAACGAAGTGGCTGGGACAGAGATAGCCGGCATTACCATACGAGCAGCCATTTAACATATCCGATTTATCTACGACGGTAACATTAAAGCCCGCTTCCTGTAAATAAAACGCGCTGCTTAATCCGATAATGCCGCCGCCAACAATGATCACCTGTTTTCCCTGGGTGCTGCTCATTTGTGTAAATATGATTTGATTGATAAACTTAAGTGTGGTTAAATTACGGTGAATCCATAGGCAAACGGATCATCTTCCGGGTCGATGGAAATCGTATTATACCCGTAAACGCGCGCCCATCCTTCGATACTCGGACGGATAGCAGGTTTGCCGCCAACGGTCGTTTCTTCTTCGATACGGCCGATAAACTTGGAGCCGATGATGCTTTCATGCACAAACTCATCGCCTTTTTTCAGCTTGCCTTTGGCGTACCACTGCGCCATACGGGCGGAAGTACCGGTGCCGCAGGGCGAACGGTCAATGGCTTTATCGCCATAAAACACCGCATTCCGCGCCGTAGCCGCGGGATCAATGGTTTTGCCCGTCCACAGTACATGCGAGCAGCCGTTGATCGTGGGATTGTCCGGATGTACGAAAGTATATTTCTCGTTGATACGTTTGCGTAACTCACGCGCCCAGGATACCAGCTGGGAAGAAGTGTAATGCTCCAGTCCCGGGAAGTTTTCCTGTACGTCTACAATAGCGTAAAAATTGCCGCCATACGACACGTCGACTTTCAGCAAACCGAGATCGGGGCACGCTACTTCCAGGTTTTCAGCGGCGAGATAAGACGCTACGTTGGTCAGTTTTACGCTTTTTACCTTGCGGCCTTCCCGGATGTACTCAATATTTACAAGTCCCGCAGGCGCCTCCATGCGGATGATGCCCGGTACTTTCGGTGTGATCAGCCCTTCTTCGACAGCAATGGTGATGGTGCCGATGGTCCCGTGACCGCACATGGGCAGGCAGCCGGAGGTTTCGATAAATAACACCGCCACGTCGTTGGCCGGGTCGTGGGGCGCATACAAAATACTGCCGCTCATCATGTCGTGGCCACGCGGCTCAAACATTAGTCCTTTGCGGATCCAGTCGTATTCCTTGAGGAAATGCCCTCTTTTTTCACTCATGTTGGCGCCTTCCAGCACAGGTCCGCCACCCGCTACCAGTCTTACCGGGTTGCCGCAGGTATGCGCATCAATACAAAAAAATGTCTTCTTATTCACGCTGATGTTATATTATAATCTGATATTGACAAAGATATTCGCAGGCAGGCAGGATACTCTCGCGAGATTTAATCAAATGTTTGCAAAAATTAACATAATTCAGCGGATTTAAAAACAGAAGCTGTTAAGTATCGCCTGACCACTTGTGAAAAACCGCTTTCATATGTAAGGTGTGGCTGTTATATTTGTCAACTTACAATATTCCACCATGACAAGAACAATTAAGACTTTAGCCGGAACACTGCTGCTTACGCTGGCCCTCGACTACTCAGGATTCGCCCAAACTTATCAGAACCCGCTGAAAGTCGCATTCGGCGACCCGTATGTACTACAAACCAAAGGCAAATACTACATGTACGGCACGGGCGCCGGCGCCAAAAACGGCTTTTCGGCTTACTCCTCCCCTGACATGGTGAACTGGAAGTCCGAAGGACAGGTGTTCTACGCCGCCAACAAAAACGGCTGGAGCGACTCTACCGCCGCCTGGAACGGCGCGTACTGGGCGCCCGAGGTATACGAATACAAAGGCAAGTATTACATGTTCTATAGCGCGCAGTGGAAAAACAATCCCGGCAAAGATGTCGAGAACTTCCGCATTGGCGTGGCGGTGTCCGACAAACCCACCGGTCCGTTCACAGACCTGCATAAAAAACCGGTGTTCGACCCCGGTTACCCCGTGATCGACGCAAATGTACTGTTCGACAAGAGCGGTAAACTGTTCCTGTATTACTCCCGTTGCTGCTACAAACACCCGGTGAAAAGCGAGGTAGCAGCCTGGGCGAAGAAACAGGGATGGTACGACGTGATTGAAGAAAGCTGGGTATACGGTGTGGAGTTGAAACCCGACTTCAGCGGCGTGATTGGCGAACCGGTGCTGCTGCTGCGTCCCCGGTAAAAATGGATGATAAACAGGCCGAATGGGAAAGCCGCTCGGTGACCTCGAAAGAAGTGAACCGCAGGTGGACGGAAGGCTCTGTTATCTTCAAAAAAGCCGATACTTACTATATGATGTACTCCGCTAACTACTTCGGCGGTAAGAACTACGCCGTAGGATATGCGACATCGAAAACCCGCTGGGCCCGTTTACAAAAGCATCTAATAACCCGGTATTGCAGAAAAACACCGAACAGGGCGGCGTAGTGACCGGCACTGGGCACAACAGCGTTACCTATTCTCCGAATGGCAAAGAAATGTTTTGCGTGTACCATGCGCGTACGCTCTCTACCGGCGATGAGCGCGTTGTGTTTATCGACCGGATGAAAATTCAGAAAGATGGTAAGCTCGTGGTGGAAGGGCCGACAACGACGGCACAGGCGGTACCTGGCAAGAAATAATTACAAAAGGCGGCATGTGAATGCCGCTTTTTGTACGTTGTAGATTGCGCCGAAGCGTACGCGACCAAAGACTGCCACATCAAAAAATGTAATCCTATCAATCTCCCCCAACCCCGCACTGGCAAAGTAATCCCGCCAACGGCATTAATTTTCAGCAAGATAATTATAAACAAAGCCTTTCATTTAACAAAATATTGTGATATCTTGCCCCAATATCACGCAGAGTCGGGCGTTCTAAAGAGGAATGTTCATTTTTATGCCACCTTACAACTAACGCTTTTGAGTCGAATTTTTTATTACCTGCTATTACCAGTTGTTTACTTTATTAGCATTCTTCCTTTTCCTTTGCTCTACCTGCTTTCAGATTTCTTTTTCTGCTTGCTTTACTACGTAGTCGGTTACAGGAAAAACGTGGTCGCGCAAAATCTTGCGAACTCGTTCCCCGACAAATCGGAAAAAGAACTGGCTGCCATCCGCCGTGACTTTTACCGCTATTTCTGCGACCTGTTCCTCGAAACTTTCAAAACGCTTACCATTAGCAAAGCTGCCATGCTTCGTCATTGCGCGCTAACACCATCTGCCGTGGCCTTGTTTAATCAGCTGCATGCCGAAGGTAAAAGCGTAGTGCTCGTTATGGGTCATAAGGGCAACTGGGAGTGGGCGGGCAATACATTCAGCATTTTATGTCCGCAACAATTGTACGTGGTATACCATCCGCTTCGTAATAAAGAATTTGACGGACTGATGTACCGTATGCGTACGCGTTTCGGCACCAAACTGATCCCGATGAAAGAAACTTTCCGCGAAATGGTGAAACTGCGGGGAGAAATAAACGCTACAGCGCTGATCGCTGACCAGTCCCCTCACCCGGACAACGCTCAATGGGTGAACTTTTTACACCAGGACACAGCCGTGTTTACCGGCACTGAGCGCATTGCTGCTAAAATGAACTACCAGGTTGTCTATGTATCCGTTATTCGTGAAAAAGAGGATATTACACCGTAGACGCAGAAATTCTGGTAGAATCACCTGCCACCGAACCAGCAGGACATATCACCAGCATCCATACCGCGCGGCTTGAAGCTGACATTGTGCGCCAGCCAGCTACCTGGCTATGGTCGCACCGCAGATGGAAACATAAACGAACCATTAAAACAGCACAAGCCTAAATCACCGCAATGTTACAAGGAAAACAACTCATTCTGGCCACCAAGGAGTACGCGCACGAGCAGCGCGGGCGTAGCTGGTGGTATACACTCTCTACGTTATTCCTGGTTATTGCTGCACTTTCCGGCACCATTCTGCTGCCTTACCTGCCGTTGCAGATTGCTTGCAGTGTATTAGCAGGGCTGCTGCTGGTGCGCATGTTCGTGATTTATCATGACTATCAGCACCATACCATTCTTAAAAACAGCAAACTCGCCGAGGTAATCATGACCGCATTTGGTATTTACCTGCTCACACCACCGAGTATCTGGAAACGTTCGCACGATTATCACCATCAACATAACTCAAAACTGTTCAGCGCCAGTATTGGCTCATATCCCGTGGCTACCGACAAAGGATTTAAAGCGATGACGCCCGGCGAACGCAGAATGTACCTGTTTACCAGGCATCCGCTCACCATCCTGTTCGGCTACCTTTTTATGTTCCTCATCGGCATGTGTGTAAACGCATTGCTTGCAAGCCCACGCCGGCATTGGGATGCATTGATATCTTTGACACTTCACATCGCTATATCCGCTTTACTGGTCGTTTACGGCGGCTGGATGGCCTGGGTGCTGTTCATGCTCGTTCCCGTAATGATCGCCTGCGCTTTGGGCTCGTACCTGTTTTACGCGCAGCATAACTTCCCGGGTGTAGTCTTTAACACGAAAGAAAACTGGTGTTACGATAAAGCTGCTTTATTATCTTCCAGCCATATGTTGATGAATCCACTGATGGCTTGGTTTACCGGCAATATCGGGCTGCACCACATTCACCACCTCAATGCGCGTATTCCGTTCTATCGTTTACCGGACGCTTTTAACGAGATACCGGAATTGCAGACGGCGACTACAACCTCCCTGCGTATTAAAGATATCCGCGCCTGTTTCAGGCTGAAGGTCTGGGACCCGGAGAAACAGATGATGACGGGTATTTAAATGATGACCATGAAAAAGCAATCCGTAGTAAACAACACCAACATCTGTAAAAACAGGATACAGGCAATTAAAGACACCATGGAAATCCTGTCCGGCAAGTGGAAGTTCCACATCCTTGGTACCCTGATGCAGGGCGGCAGTATGCGTTTTATGGACCTGCTCCGGGAAGTGGAAGGAATTGCGCCTAAAATGCTGTCGAAAGAGCTGCAGGACATGGAGGTAAACCAACTGGTAAACCGTACCGTTTGCAATACCAAACCCATTACGGTAGAATATGCCATTACCGAGTATGGTAAAACCCTCAGCCCGATTATCGACGAAATTGCGAAGTGGGGTATCTCCTATCGCTCTTCTCTCCTAAATAAATAACCGCGGGATAAACATCCCGCGGCAAAGTATATTCACACTATTAAGACACACTATCGTTTTGACCAGATCGCACCGTTTTTGGTACTGGTCATCTCCGTGTGCTGCTCGTTCACAAGGTTCGTCAGGAGCTGTTCCGCCTGCGTAAAGGACGTTTCGCTCAACTCGGCAAACTCCCGCAACGTCAGCGTAGGATACGTGTTAAACAGATTTTTCCAATCTTTGGCGTACTCCGTTTTAGCGGCGCCTGCATATACTTTCTTAATGGCGGCCTCGAAGTTTGTATAGGGCTTGAAGCCGTAGACCATCTCACTTTCGCCTGCCGCATTGCTGATAAAAATGGTGGGAAATCCTCTTACCCCCAGCTTTCTGCCCAGCGCAAGATCTTCGTTAAATAAGTCTTTTGCCCTTCCCTCATAATCTGCTTTCAACTGCTTTGTATCCAGCCCCGCCCGAAGTCCCGCCTGCTCCATATGCTCCCACTTCGTGATATTTTTCTTTTGCAGAAACACCATTTCGCGGAGTACCCGTAAAAAGCCGATCGCTTTGCTTTTATCCTGCAACTGCGCCGCCTTAAACGCGATAGAGGGCGGATAGGAAGAGGGCAGCGGATCGCTGAGCCATACATCGCCGTCAATCGGCATTTTATAGTATTGACTTACTTCGTCCCAGTGATGAGCCACGTCAGACGGCTTGCTGATACCGCCGCTGTTATAACTCCAGTCAGGCAACAAGCCACCCATGTGGTAGTTTATTTCAACATCCCCACCATACTCAAGTTTCAATCTTCTTAATTGCGGCTCAATGCCCCAGCAGGAAGAACATATCGGGTCGGTAAAGTAAACGATCTGCACCGGCTTGTTATTGGACACGACCCGTTGCACAGCAGCACTTTCGCCGGTAGTCGGAATTTCACAGATCCCTGTTTCGGGATCACATAATAAAGGATTCACTTTTGCACTATCTTGTTCCATTGTTGACGTTTTTGTTTGTCCCTGACAGCCAAGGAAGGCGGCAGCAAGCAATAAACTGCTGATACATCTGAAAATCATCTGTCACTTTTAACCATACAAAACTAGTGAAGAAGATGTGCTGGAACACCATGCCTTTCCAATGGGTAACCAGTTACCTGGAGGGAAGTTCCTTGCCCTGCCGGTATTTCAGGCTGAGGACAATAATACATACATTGAGTACGAGGGAAACGCTATTGGACGTAACGATGATATAGTCTTCCTGGTAGATGCCGTAAATAACCCATAGAATGAGCCCGGACAATAATACCGCCATCATGCCCAGCGACAAATTCTCCGCTTTCCGCTCCCGCAGCAGTTTGATGAGTTGGGGAAGTAGTGAAATACCCGTGGCCACGCTGGCGGCGATGCCGATTACTTTATCGATGCCCATGTAGTTTTTTATAACCGCAACAGCCAAAAACATGCCTGTGCCGTTCATCATTTTAAAATCACTTTTTACGGACTGAGCTATAACTTGTCTTTTTTAACCCGTAACCCGCTTAGTAAATGAAAAGAACCCAACTATGGCTGGGGGCAATGTGCCTCGCCCTTTTGTTATCCTGTACCAAACAAGACACAGTGATACCGCCAAAGAAAACCGAAAAGATGACGGAGAAGCTCGCGAATGTTGCTTCCATACACATCGACTACTCGCCAAATTCGCAAATGATCCACATCCTTACCATTACGTCTGGAGGTCCGTACTCCATCACTGTCACGAAAAACGGTAACATCCCGCTTTACTACGCCGGCAACGTAATTTACCCGGATGTATACGTGGGAGACAACCTCGTGGTGGGTGACGTGATTAATGTATCTGTGAGTGTACCGCCCCTTGGTACAGCCGGCGCCAGCTACACTTACACCGGAGCGCCCAACAACGGGAGCAACCCGCCTCCCGGACCGGCCAGCTTCAGCTACGAGGTTTACTCGGATCTCGCTAAAACAGAAGTGCGCGTACACTGGACGTTCAATTCCACCTACCCTCAACCGCCAAGTGGCAGCAAGTACTATCTCTACATGTACGAATCCTGTCCTCCCCGCGGTAACGATTTCTACGAAACGGTAGGAGAAGTACCTGCCGAAAACCAGAGCTTCACCCTTACTCGTTACCGATGGTATACGACCTTTGATTGGGCTGAAGTCGGCTTAATGTTTAAAGGTGTGCCCATCTCTACACCTGGTCCCAACTTCTGGGCTAATGGCAGTTTTGGCTCATACGTGTATATCCGGAACATAACGACCAGCGATGCTTACACCATGAACCCGGTAACGGTGTATGCGAGTACGTTCCCGTACGTTTTGTAGTAAAAAAAAATTCTTAAGGGGCTGACCAAAAAGTAATGGTCAGCCCTAATTTATCCGGGTACCTGACGGAGACCTGTTATCGTTTATGCGATTACTAAAGCCTTCATTTTACTTTTTGGTCAGCCCCTAATTACTGTTATGAAGACCGATGCGGAGCCCCCGGTGTTCCTCCTCAATTTACCGCTACATCCTCCCAAACCTATCTCCCGCAAACTTTATCACCTGTCCCCAATCATACAAGTTCAGATCGTGTTTCCCCTCCCGGAAATGATACCCGATCGGCCCCTGCATTACCGGGTTGTTCACCGCCGGAAACGCCGCGGGGATAGTGAGCTTTTTATCATACAACTGGTAGGCGGGCAACGCATTTACCAGCGACAAGTAAGAACCGCGGGGGTCTGCCCACCTGTCTTCCACCGCATTGGTGGTGTACACCGGGCGCGGCGCGATCAGCGCGATGAGCATGTGCTGATCTACCGGCAACGCTTCTACATTGTTCATGTATTTTTTATAGTTATCATTGAACCAATAACCAAACTGTTTATTGATCAGGCTCACCGTTTCGCCATACTTGCGGCGGGCCAGCGAGGCGCCGGAACTGCCGGAGCAACTGCTCACCACCATCGCGAAACGGGTATCCTGCGCGCCCGCCCACAGCGCTGTTTTGCCACCACGGGAGTGTCCTACAACGGCCACCTTTTTAAAGTCGATATCGGGATTGGTTTTAAAGTAATCCATTATCCGGCTGGCTGCCCAGGCCCAAGCGCCAATGGCTTTCATACCATCCGGCTGGTCCAGCGCTTCAGGAAATAACTGGTCGAGCACGCCGTGCTGATAAGCGTCCTTTTTATCCGGTGCAGCATCGTTCACGTTAAATGCAGCAATCGCATAGCCGCTGTCGATCGCCATTTCCGCGGGCCAGAATTCGCTTTTGATCGTGCGGGTAGGATCGGTATTTCTTTTGAGGCGGTTGTTGATCAGCAAGAACGCCGGTGCAGGGCCTTTCCGTTTGTTCGGCGTGAACAAAACCACGGGAATGCTTACCGACTTTCCTTTATTCCATACCGTTACTGTCACCTCTTTGAGATGCGCACGCCCTTCCATCGCATCCGGCACATCGTTCGTTACCTGGTACCGGATGCTGTCGAACGTACGCGGGGTACGGCCATACACGTTTTCCGAGAACAGTTCAATGAGCTCCGGTCGGCGCTGCCTTTCCCAGGCGGCGGATGTTTTAACGTTTTTTAATAATGAGGGCAGTACATAAGCGGGAACCGTGGTTTCGTCATAGTTCACGATCTCCCCATGAACTTATCCGTTTTTGTGCGGTAACGTGGATGCTGACTAACAAAAGCAATCCTGCAACTGCCGATCTGAAATGTACAGACATGTTTGATTTTTGAAACCCGGCAGCATCGCTGCCACCGGGTGATAGGATAATGCTATTCATACCCAGGGTTCTGGGACAGTTTTTCGCTTTATTGATTTCGCTCTGCTGGAAAGGATAAAAATAATTCTTCGCAGCAAATAACCTTGTTTCGATCACAAATGGCGTGTAAGTGAGCGTGGTACCGGATTTCGTGATCTTCATCCCGTGTACCGCCCTGTTGAAGTAAGTTTCCCCCTCCTTCCAGCGCCTTACGTCAAAGAAACGCTGCTCTTCGAAACACAACTCCACGCGTCTTTCGTTTTTGATGCGGGCGCGCATTTCGTCTTTCGACAAACCTGCGGGCAGGGAAGGCATGCCGGAACGGTTACGCACTGCATTCACCGCATCGTACACTTCCGCATCCGGGCCGACCGCCTCGTTCAATGCCTCCGCCCTTACCAGCAGTATATCGGCATAACGGAACAATACCCAGGGTCTCCGCACGTTCGTGATGCTCGTCACGTTGTAGGTAGCATTGCTGCTGAGGAATTTGCGCAGGTAATAGCCCGACTTCGTACTGTTGACGTTCGTTAGTACGTTATCCAGCCCGCCATCAAAAGTTTCCACGGCACGGGTCAGGCTGCCCGTTTTAAACGTAGCGCCATTATATATAACAAACTGGTTAAGCCTGGGATCGCGTCCAGCATAAGGGTTCTGGGCATTATACCCCGAAGCAGGATCGGTAATCGGCAGGCCGTTCGCCATCTCGAATGCATCTACCAGCTCCTGCGTGGGATTTGTTCTGCCCAACCCGCCGGTAAAACCAATGGGCGCATTATTGGACTCAATCGTGTTAATGTTGCTCGCAGAGGTAGCAAATATCACCTCTTTGTTATACGTAGTCGCAGTAGCCGTGTAGTCCCAGAGCGACGGAAAATCTGCTTTGGAAAGCAAGCCATGTTTATTGAGGTCTATCAGTGCTTTCGCAGCATCAGCGGCATCCTGCCATCTTACTAAATCATTAGCGGTATTATATAAGGGACTAGCATAGTACAGCAGCACCTTGGCTTTTAAGGCCATACCCGCGGCTTTGGTGGCACGGCCCCAGTTGGCGGCGTCCCAGTCTCTCGTCCAGGCCGGGCCTATCTGGGCAATGGCGGAGTCACAATCGGTAACGATGTGTTTCACGACTTCATCTACCGAATTGCGTGGCAGATTTAAATCATCGCCCGCTGTAAACGGTTTCGTGGCGAGTACAATGCCGCCATATCTTTTGAACAACTCAAAGTGCATCATCGCCCGCATGAAAAACGCTTCTCCCCTTAATCCCGCCAGGTCGCTGGCAGGATATACCACTGCAGTAGGCGACTTCTGCAGGAAGGTATTTACCACCCACAAACCGGTATACAGGTTCGTATATTGTTCATCAAAAGTTTTCAGGCTGCTCCAGGTGCCATTATTGAAATAGTTTACATTGCTGTTGAGGTTCGAGTTCACTGCCTCGTCGCTCCCACTTGCCAGCAGTGCCCCGCCGTTATCTACGTTGTATCTTGATAACAGGTAGGTATATCCATTATTCAGGTACTCCCGCACGCGCCGGTCTGTTGTCCAGATAGCGCTTTCGGAGATCGGCCCCTCACTGTACTCAGGTGCGAAGAAATCTTTTTACATCCGCCGCAAATCATCAGCAGGAGTAATGCACTATATATTTTCAAAGCGTTGCTGTTCATGTAGATTAGATTTTAACGTTAATACCTGCCGAATAGGTTTTTACATACGGGAAACTCGACCCCCTGCCTGCGTTTGGCGTTTCGGGATCGATGCCCGGTCATTGATCTTCGAGATCGTGAACAGGTTATAACCACTGATGAAAAAGCGGGCGCCTTTAAAGCGATACCGCTGGTTAAAACGCTCCGGTGTGGAATACCCGAATTCGGCGGTGCGCATTTTCAGGAAGTCGCCCGAACGCAGCCAGAACGTAGAGTTAGCGGTATTGTTGCCATTATCGGTTAACCCAACACGCGGATACTTCGCGGTGGCGGCGGTAGCGGGCGTCCAGCTATCCAGCATCAGCTGATTAAAACCATTGGGCCCTGCATGCAATTGCCCGTTAAGGTTGATCGTGCGGCCTTCCACTCCCTGAAACTGCGTGCTCAGGTCGAACTGTTTGTACCGCACCGTGAGGCCAAAGCCGTAATACATTTTTGGAATGTCTGTATAATCTGTCGCTACATCATCCTTCGCATCGATCACCTTATCATTGTTGACATCTTTATACTTGATATCACCCGGCACCACCAGGCCGGAAAGGGTTTGTTTCGGACTGGCAGCTATCTCTGCCTGGCTCTGGAAAATGCCTTCCGCGATATAATAGTGGCCACTGTTTACGTAGCGGCCCACCTGCGACTGGCCATCCAGCCCGTTTGTTACCGTACGCGCCAGCACGGTGTTTTTAGCATACGTGAAATTACCGTTCAGGGCAATATTTACATCCCCGAACTGCCGGTCATACATGCCACTGAAATCAGCCCCCTTGCTGTTTACCTTACCTGAGTTTACCTGCGCGATCGCCATGCCCGGGATACCTGGCAAATTGGGAGAACCGAGGATGTCTTTACGCGTTTCATCGAAGTAATCGGCAGAAAGTGTAAGGGTGTTTTTAAATAACACGATATCCGCTCCCACGTTCACGCGGTCGATCTTTTCCCAGGTAGTTACCGGGTTGCCCGCGGGGTTCACGAGGTACGCCGTGGTGGAAGTGGAGAAGGAAGAACCCAGCAATGGCCCCGCGCCCCTGGTAAACTGTGTGCGATACGGCAGGCGCACCACGTTGCCATTGGCGTCGTAAGTGGGCCCGATATTACCGGAGCGGCCGATGGAGCCGCGCACTTTTAAATAGTCAATGGTTTTGGACTGCTTCAGGAAGTTTTCGTCAGAAGCGAGCCACCCGCCCGACACCGCCGGAAAAAAAACCGAAACGGCGTCCCGGGGCATAGTTCTCCGAACCGTTGTAACTGCCGGTAAAACCGAGCATGTACCGTTCCTTGTAGCTATAGTCAGCCCGGCCCACCAGCATCCGTTCCCGGTAATCTAAGCGGTCGACCGCGGCACTGATGTACTGTTGCACGCGTGCGGAAGCGACCAACTTATGACGGCCGGTAAACGTGCGCTCATAATCAAATCCCATCCACAACTCATTGTTCTTGGTATTCGTCTGGAACGCCGCGGTGCGGTATGCGATAGCAGCGGGTGTACGGTACGTTTGCGCAGGTGTTACCGTCTTGTTCACTACCGCATAATTCTGCGTTAAACCATCTCCATAGTTGCCATATCCATCGTAAGAGAAAAAGATATTGGCAGATAAACCGGGGTGATGAAGTGCAGTTTTTGCTTCGCCATAATACTGGCCAGCAGTACGTTGGTGGTGGTGCGGGAATAGCCGGTAGACTGCAGCTGCCCCAGCGGATTATTCTGGTAGATGGATGTGCCGCCATAACTGCCATCTTCGTTCAATATCGGGAACGCATTGGGTGGCAGGTTGGAGATGTTGTTCAGCACCGATGAGGCTACATCCCCCACGTCATTACGGATCTCGCTCCGCAGGCCTGATAGCAATGTAACGCTCAGCGACTCACTCACATCGTAGTCCAGGTTAATACGGAAGTTAAACCGCTTGTAACCATAGTTGGAATCGTAGTTATCGTTCTTCGTGTGTTTGAACAGGCCCTGCTGGTTAAAGTAACTGAGCGTGGTGAAGTAGCGTATGCGCTGGCTGCCGCCGCTGAACGACAGCGCGTAACGCTGCGTCGGGGCCGATTTGTTCAGGAAACGCTCCTGGTAGTTATTGTCGGGGTACAGGTAAAGGTTCGTATGATTTTTATACGCCTCCAGTGCCGTGGCGTTGTACGCGGGGGCCTGACCAACATTGGTCAGCGCCTGGTTGTAAAGGGTCGCAAAGTCGTAGGAATTGAGTGGCCTGATCAGATTGGCTGCTACCTGGAAGCCACCCTGCGCATCTACGGTAATCTGGCGTGTATTGGCTTTGCCGTGTTTGGTGGTCACCAATATAGCGCCGTTTCCGCTGCTAAGGCCGTACCAGTTCAGTGCGCCCGCATCTTTTAATACTGATACGCTTTCAATTTCGTTGATGTCCATATCCTCAAAGTCCCGTACCACGCCATCTACCAGTACCATCGGCGTATTACCGCCGGCGTAAGAAGAACGGCCCCTTACCATGTGCGTGAGGTTGCCGCCGCCGGGCAGGTTGCCGGTCCAGTTTACCCATAACCCGCTTAACCGGCCTATCAACAAGCCAGACATATTACTCGTGGGAATTTTAGATAATTGGTCGTACCGCAGGGCGCTCACCGCATAATTAAGTTCCGCACGGGTACGGGTGGCAAAAGGAATAAATACCTCTTCATCGCCATACGTGGTGCGCTGTTGTGTGGCCGTATCTTCAGGGGCAGTGTTTTGCTGCGCATATGTTGCCAGACTAAACAAGGCAACCAGTGCGCCCGTCAGGCCCGGAAATTTTATATATTTTGTCATGTTGATGCTGATTAATTGAATGTGTACAACCTGTTTACTCCCATCCCGGGTTCTGCTTCAATGCGCCCGAGGTTTTGTTCATTTCCGCCCGTGGTATCGGGTACAGGTACATGTGTTCATTAAATACCTTCTGGAACGCCGGCAGTTCTACTACCGTGTAGGAAAAAGTGCCATTGGTGTTTTTGATCACCCTCATTCCTGTCATCGGCTTGGCTACATACGCGGCGCCTTTTTTCCAGCGGAGAATATCCCACCAGCGCATATCTTCAAAGGCAAATTCAACCGCACGTTCGTTCCATATACGCGCCCGCATGTCGTCTTTCGACAACCCTTCGGGTAAATCGGGCATACCGGCTCTTTTCCGCACGGCATTAACAGATTTGTATACTTCTTCGTTAGGGCCTGTCGCTTCATTCGTCGCTTCCGCATAGTTGAGCAACACTTCCGCATAACGATAAAACACGTAGTTCAACAGGGCGTTGGCGGTAGAGCCCGACCTTGAAGCCTCGGGCCACAAGCGTTTGAGGTAGTAACTGGTTTTTGTTACGCTCACCGCCGTGCCATGGTCGCGGCCGTAAGTGATCACCCCCTGTGCATTCGGCTCCGTTTGCCAGGTTTCTATAGCACGGCCCTGCCAGGTCACATTGTTGTACAGGATGTTTACATAAAAGCGAGGATCGCGGTTGAGGTAAGGATTCTGTGGATCGTAACCGGAGGTAGGATCGGTTATAGGTTTACCGTTCTTCATCTCGTACAGGTCTACGTGGTTCTGCACCGGCGACAGGTTCGATTGCGCACCGCCCATGCTGGTGGGGATGAGGAAGTCGCTCAGGTAAGTTCCTATAAACCCTCTGCCGCCCCGGGGCCAGATGCGGATGTATTCATTGGAGTTGGCGATCGTCAGCACATTCGCGTAGTTAGCCTCCAGTGAATATTTTCCCAGGTCGATGATCGCTTTGGAGGCTGCGGCAGCTTTCTGCCATTTGGCGGCATCGCCGGCGGTGTTGTTAAGCGGACTGGCATCGAACATCAATACCCTTGCTTTTAACGCCATACCAGCGGCACCCGTAGCCCTGTTGGCCTGGGCAGCCGGATTAGGCCAGTCGGCATTCGTGAGCGGTAACAGGGAAATTGCCTGGTCCACATCCGTCAATATCTGCGTCAGCGTTTCATCGTAAGTATTACGCGGCAGGTCTTCGGAGGCCGCTGTAAAATCCTGCGCCTCCGTCAGTATTACTACTCCTCCAAAGCGGCGTAACAATTCAAAATAAAAATATGCACGCAGGTATAGCTGCTCTCCTTTGATATAGTTCACATTGTACTCCGGCGTCCGGGGCGTTTTCTCCATCATCTTTAACATGAGGTTTGCATTGCGGATACCGCGGTACATCTGTGTATAAATACCCGTCACGTCCGATGCGCCACCATCCAGCCACTGCCCCGAGTTCATTGTTGCCACTTCGGTCTGTGCGTTGTTGGCGATAGATTCATCCGTAAACTGGGAGGTCATGCCTTTATAACCGCTCAGGCGGCCATAATCATTGATAGAAAAAGTATAAGTAAAATCGCCAAAACGAGATGCCTGCAAAGGATCTTTAAACACCTGGTCCAGGTCGGTCTGGATGCCCACATCACGTTGTAAAAAGTCTTTCTGGCAGGAAACGGCGGTTATCGTAATAACCAAACTAAGCAGGTATATGAATTTGTTCATGACTGGTGATCGTTGGTTATAAAGAAAGGTTTAAGCCGAAGTTGAGCACTTTGGTCGTCGGAATCGTCGTAGTGGCCGGCGCGTAGGCGTTGCCCGTCATCGTATTCTCCGGATCAAGTCCATAGAACTTCGTCCAGGTGATTAAATTCTGGCCGCTTACCAGTATGGTAAGTCCGTTTAACCGCAACCTGTTCAACACTTGCCGCGGTAATGAATAACTCAGCTGCACATTACGCAGTTTAATGTAAGAAGCGTCCTGCAGCATAAAGTCGTTCAGGCTTTCATTGGGATTCGCCACCAAACCCGGGCGGCTTGCCGGCCTCGACGGGTTCGGATTATCGGGCGTCCATCTGTCTAACATCGGCCCATAATATTGTCCCAGTGTGGCGCTCTGGAAAATCACGTTAGAGCTTACATTCGTTACACCATTAAACAACACTGACAGCTGGAAGCCTTTGTAACCGGCCTGCAGGTTCAGGCTTGCATTGTATTCCGGGATGTTGGGATGCCCGATCGGCATCACGTCCTGGTTATTGATAATGCCATCGCCATTTATGTCCTGGTATTTGAAATCACCGGGAATGGAAGTGAACGATGTTACCTTATTCACCGGACTTTTATCAATATCGTTCTGATCGGCGTAGAAGCCCAGCACATGGTAGCCGAAGTAGGTGCCAAGGCGCGTGCCGGTCGCTTTCAGGTTACTGGCCAACCCGGGCGCCTCATCCAGTATCCGCCGTTCATTGCGCGCGAAGCTCAGGTTACCCGTAACTGAATAAGTGAAATCTTTTACCTGGTCGCGGTACATCACCGACAACTCATATCCCTGGTTATAGTTCATGCCGTAGTTGGTGCTCGGCACCGTAGCGCCATAAGTCGCGAAGCTGCTGGCAGAGCGGGTAGTAAGGATATTCGAACGCGTATCGTTAAAGATGTCTGCGGTAATACTCAGCTTGTCGTGGAACAATAATACATCCAGCCCGATGTTTTTCTTCAGTGATTCTTCAAAAGTCACGTAAGGGTTGCCGTATTGCGTCTGGATATAAGTGGGCGCACTGAAGTTACTGTTCGGGTTACCAAATACCACGTTCGAGCCTGCGCCAAATTTATTCTGGTAATAAAACCTTCCCGTACCCGGACTCGGCAGCCCTACCCTGCCCACAGAACCGCGCACTTTCAGCATATTGATCCATTCATATTGTTTCATGAACGATTCGTTTGCCAGGTTGTAACCCAGCGAGGCCGATGGGAAAAAGCCGTAACGGTAGCCTTTCGCATAGTTCTCGGACCCGTTATACGTGGCACTTGCCGTTAAAAAATAACGGCCGCCATAATTGTAAGTGAGCTGTGAAATAACCCCTGGTTCGCAAACGGCGCCTCTGCTGCCGTGGCGCCACGCAGTTCCCGCTGACCGATCAGGTTGGCGCTGATGTTGTGTTTATCGAACGAGCGGGCATAGTTAATGAACACCTGCAGGTTCGTTTTGGTATAACCACTGCGGGTATAAGCCGGTGCCCCGAAAAAGTCGTTGTAGGAACCTGCCACTGGCGTCAGTTCTTTGGTGGTCCTGTTGAGGTCAAAATACCCAATACTGCCCCGTTGCAGCTTACCGGACATTTGCGTGGCATCATACCCGAACTGCGCTTTCACCGACAGTCCTTTAGTAATAACATCCAGCTTCTGACTGAGTGTAAATACCGATTCCGCCACATTGTTATCTGTAAACGCATACCCGCCGTACGTTAGCAGCGCGTAAGGGTTCACGGAGTTGATACCGGTAAGGTTGTAATTCACAATGTGGTTGTAAGTGCCGTCCAGGCCAATGATCGCAGGGTCGCTGGAATTGATGTACTCTTTAAAGAAGGGCTGTCCCCAGGCCGGTATCTTCAGCGCACGGCCGACCACACCTTCTATCCCATTGCTTACCGCGCCGGCAGGGTCGTTGTATTCCGTAAAACCGGTAGGCGAATACCGGTGTTCGTTACGGCCCGCGAGGTTCACTTCAAAGTTGGTGGAGTTCGTAATATCCATACTCACCCGCGCGCGGAAGTTGTAACGCTGGTAACTCGGCGTGGTGGAATAATCCAGCGGTGTTTTAAATTCTTTGAAGTTCCCGTTTTCAAACTGGTGTCCAAAAGATGTGAAGTACTTGATGTTCTGCGTACCGCCCGACACCGTCAGGTTCTGCTGGTTCTGCCACCAATGGTCCTTCACCAGTTCATCGTACCAGTTTACATTAGGATACAACAGTTTATCGCCGGTACCGGATTTAAACATGGCCAGGTCTTCATCGGTAAAAGTCCGCGGTTCACCGGTGTTCATCTGTCCTTCGGTGAGCAGCATGGCGCTTTCGTAGGCGGAAAGGATCTCCGGCCGCTTCGTGGCGCTTAACCGGCCAAAGTTGCTGGAAAACGTAACGCGGGCCGGTCCCTCCTTTCCTTTTTTGGTGGAGATCACAAATACGCCGTTCGCGCCTTTTAGCCCATACAGGGCGGTAGAAGACGCGTCTTTCAATATGTTGATACTTTCTATTTCATTTGGATCGATGTCGCCGAACGTGGTACGTTCCACGCCATCCACGATGATCAGCGCTGTGGCGTTGGACGATACCTGACCGCGGATATACAATGCAGCGGTATTCAGCCCCGGACGGCCCGTGGTTTGTTGTACTACCAGCCCCGGTACGAGCCCGGCCAGCGAGTTGGTCACGTTGGTTACCGGTGATTTTAACAGGTCGCGGCCGGATACACTGCTGATGGCGGCCGTTACATCTGAACGACGCTGCGAGGTGTACCCGTTTACCACCACCATATCGATGGCGCTTTGTTTCCCTGCCAGCACCACGTTCAGATTATTGCCGGCAATAATGACTTCTTTTGATTCGAAACCGATGTACGACAGCACCAGTGTGGCGCCACGGTCTGCATTCAGCGTAAACTCCCCCTGTCGTTGGTTTGCGTGCCAATGGTGGTACCTTTGATCTTAACGCTTACGCCCGGCAGCGGCGTGCCGCCATCATCGGTCACCCGGCCACGCACTTCATTGATCAGCAACGGCACTGCTGCCAGTATGTCCGGCGGTGTGGTAATTTCCTTTTCTTTAACGACGATGGTGGTTTTATCGATGCTGTAAGTCAGCACCTGCGAACGGAATATCTCGTCCAATGCGGCTTTCAGGTCCACGTTCTTCAGGCGTACGGTTACCAGTTTCGATTCTTTCAAACTGGACTCCGTGATCACAAAATTATAGCCGCACTGTTTACCGATGTCTTTCAACACCGCCTTCAGGGAAGCATTACTGGCATTGAGGCTTACTTTTTGTGCAATGGATGTTGCACTCACCTGCATCAGCGTGGCTAACATTAAAAAAGTAATGAGACGCATCATCAACAAGAATTTTGCAAAATAGGGACGTATCGGCACGGGTATGCCGAGTTCCTTGGTAGAAATTCTATACATTTGTTTTGTCTGGTTTGTAGCAGCCGCCCCCGTGTCGAAGCAAAGGCGGACCTGCGATTAACGTGGTATAAGTGATTACTGCCGATATGAGCCGGACGATAGCCAGGAGTGTTTCCGCACTTCTGGCTTCTTTTCTAAGCTCATTCGCTACTGCTTAACATGGAACTTTTTCTACTGCCATAACGGTGGATTTTTACGGTTTACTTCATTTTGTTAGTTGATCCTTTTGGTTGAACATATATAGTTTTGCCTTCGATCCTGAAACCGATGCTGTTGGTTGATGCTAATGCTTTAAGTACTTCTGAAACGTTTTCATAACGGGAGATGCCCCCATAAAACTTTTCATCCGATACCGCGCCTTCATACACTACTTCCACGTTATACCAGCGTTCGTTCCACCATCCGCATAATGTATTGAATGTTATCGCCGTCGAACACGAACTTATCGTCCTTCCAGGCGGTGGCCTGGTCCAGGTCTACGTCCTGAATGCCGATCTTCCCGTTCCGCAGGGTCGACTGTTCTCCGGGTTTGATGATGGAACTGTTGCTGCCGGCGCTCACTTTCACGCTCCCTTCCAGCAACGTAGTGCGGGTGGCCTGCTCATCCGGATAGGCGTTGATATTGAAATGGGTGCCGAGTACGGTCACCTGCTGTTTCGCGGTATTTACTTTAAACGGGTGCTGCCGGTCCTTCGCTACTTCAAAATAGCCCTCGCCGGTAAGCGTTACCACGCGGTCGGCGCCGGTAAAGCGGGCCGGGTACGTTAAGGAAGATGCGGCATTCAGCCATACTTCGGTTTTATCCGGCAGGATAATTTTATAAGTTTCCCCCTGGCGGTCGACAGGGTATTGACGGAGTTAGCCGGCTGGTCGTTGTTTTCCTCCACGGTGTAAGTCAGCACCCCGTTTTTTGATTTGTTGATCTGCACCCCGGCTTGTTTGGCGATTTCGCCGTTGAGGTCGTCGGACAATATGATCTTTTGCCCGTTGGCCAGGGTGAGCGTGGCGCGGTTGGCGCCGGGAGCTACATCCTGCACGAGCGGCCGGGTAACTGCGGGGGCTTTTGCACCTTGTTCCCGGTACAGGTAGCCGCCCACCGCAATACAAACAAGAATGGAGGCCGCTACCGCGATCCTGGGCCATAAACGTCGTACCCTGCCGGGCTGTGGCTGACTCACCACCTGCCGGTACACCGCGGCGGCATCGGCCGGTGGAAGCTCGTCGTGACTGCTTTTGCCCCACTCCTCGCCCGTTACTTCGTGCAACAGTGCGTCCAGTGCGGGGTCCGACAAGGCAGCAAGCCATTCTTCCCGCTCCGCCGGGCTCTGCGAACGACGCTGGTATTGCTGAAATAAGTAACTAAGTCTGTTTTTGTCCATTAGGTCTGGTTAGCAATCAGCCAGCTTACATTAGCTGCCTGATAGTACAGACGAACCAGCGGACAAGTCGAGGTAATGGGATTTAAAAAAATTCAGATTAATTGCCAGATGACCAGCAAAACGGCGATGTCCGTGTGCTGCTGCATATAACGACGCAGGGATTTAAGGGCCAGTTTCATATGCGTTTGCACGGTGCCATGGGAAATGTTGAGGCGGGCGGCCACTTCCTCGTATTTGAGGCCCTGTTGCTGGCAAAGCTGGTACACCAGGTGTTGCTGCCGGGGTAACTGGCGGATGCCTTCTTCAAGAATCTTACGGGTTTCGTTCAGGATAACGCGTTCCTCCGTATCGTTATGGGTATCGTTGAAAGTATAACTGATCTCCGCCTGTACGCGGGCCGAAAGTTCACTTCTCCGGAGCAGGTCAATGGCATGGTGCCGTACGATCTTATGCAGATAGGCGTCCAGATTATCTATCTGAAGTAACTGATCACCCAGCTGCCAGAGCTTCAGCATCGTTTCCTGCAGTACTTCCTGGGCAATCGTGCGGGACTGCAACAGGCGGAAGGCAAAGTGATATACGCGCGGGTAATAATGATCGTAGATTTCCTTGAATGCACGGCGGTCCCCCTTAGCTATTTTAGCCAATAAAACTTTCTCATGGTGGAGGCGCACGGGTATCATGTCTTTTCGTATCAGTACTTAAAGCTAGAAAAAGCATTTACATTTTATAGCGCCCGTCTCCCGGAAAAAAATCCTGTAAAGATTTGATGACCTTTTGCTGTTGCTTCCGATATAGGGGAAAAGAACACGCAAACTCCCGACAATGAAACGAAACATCCCCTATCTGCTGATTGTATGTCTCCTGGTGCTGGCTGGCAATGCCTGCCGCAAAACCAAGGGCCCCGGCGAAGACCCAAAGCCCCTTGCGGGCAGCGTGGCTGTGCAAGTAACCCTGCCCGCGGGCGCTTCCTTTGATTTCACCGGCTCGCAGTTGCTGTCGTTCGGCAGCAGCTACCCGGTCAGCAAAAGCGGCGCCACCATGGCCCAGGATTTCGACGACGCGCCGCATATTGCTTACATGATCGATAAAAACAACCAGCTGATACTGGCTGGATTTATTACGGACAGCACTACCAGTCTCTCCCCCGCCACCACCGCCAAAGTATTATTGTATTTCGCGTGCGGCATTCATTACCGGCCCGATACAATGACGAACATTTTTATTAACCGGATATACGAACTGCCCCAGGCGACAGCCTGGGCCGATGAGTTTACCAGTCTGTGGAAGAACGATCCGCAGGTACTCGCCAAAGGCGCCTTTACCGCTCCACTTCGTAAAACCATGGAATCTATGGCGGGAAAAGGTAAAACACTCGATATAGGCAACCTGCGTACCTCCGATATCGTGGTAGACCAGGGAGATTTTCTGAGTGGCATCCAGCTATTCCAGGAAAACCTGGGCGCACTCACATTCCGGAATAACTACCGCCGGCGCGCACACGCTTTTCTTTACAAAATGAAGCGCAAACTGGAGAATGGCCAGGAACAGGTGATCATCAGCGATATCAACAGTGGCACCAAAGCAGATAAAGATCTGGCGATAGACCCGGCCTCCGCTAATACCTCCATCACCGGGCAGATTGGCACGATGATACAACCGGATAATAAGGCCGACGAAATCTTTTCAGTGAAAAGCGGCCCTGTGGTACTTGACCTCAGCGATTCGGAAAGCGAGGTAACCTGGAAAGTGCGCGTAGTGGGCCCTGGTGTGCCATTCAGCAAACAACCCACCACCAATGCCGAAATAGCCAAACAAACCCGACTTGAAATTGAAACCTTCGCGATCGACTTCATGTTCCCGCTGATCATGGAAACTGCCGGCTGGCGTAAAGAATTGGGCAAAGTAGGAATAGACATCGGTAATGGGCCCGTGGATAAATTTATAGACGCCACCGACGTATTCCTGAAGGTCGTACCGGATGCCTATGAACAGGTAAAAAGGGTGAATACGTACAGGCCTTGCGCAGTTCGATGATGGCCATTGCGACCAATGCAGTAGATAAGCAGGCGCAGACGCTCGTGGAAGCTGCCGGCGCCGTGGGTACCGCCCTGGTATTAAAGGCCATTGGCAAAGAGCCAACAGCCCCTTTTATCAACTATGTGAATGCCGCCGAAAAAGGACTTGTCATTTTAAAGGCCGTCAATGCGGCCATGTTGGGTATTGATTTCATCCGCATTGCGCATGGCGTCACGAGCTCGCATCAGCTGGAAGAATGGGAAGTGAAGGCGCGCAGCAGCAAAGTGCAACTGCTGCCACGCGAAGCCAAAATCATCCCGCTGGCACAGCAGAAAATTACCGCCGAAATCAAAAACCTGGAAGAAACCGGCGGCGATACCCATCCCTACTTCGAGTGGAGCACTACCGGTAAATATGGTTACCTGAAAGACACGAAAGGGAATCAAAGCAACAAGTTTGAGAGCGCCGACAAAGATGTATTCTACAACTGCAATGCTAAAACCAGCGACCTGGGCGACGGCGATAACTGGGAATACATTTACGTTACCGCCAGGATGGGCAATACGATCATTGGCCGCGATACCGCGAAGATAAACGTCAGCAAGTACCGCTATAAGATGCTGCCGAACGGCGTTACCCTGAGTGGTAAAGAGAATGCCTATAACAAAGTTAAAGTTTACCTTGAAAGAATGGATGGCATCGCTGACATTAAACAGAACCCGGACATCGATTATAAAATCGTGTGGAATACGCCGGGAAAACATGGCGTATTGGGCGCCAAAGATGCGGGAAACACCACCACCGTCACCAGTTACGATGATAATGCAATCACATATACCTGTACGGACGAAGCTACCAAAGAAGCTACCGAAACCATTACCGCACGCATCTACTCGAAAAGAAAAGACGAGGCCGACTACCGTTTGTTCGACGAAGTAACGGGCTCCGTTAAAATCAACAATGATGAAAAAAGCGGATCATTCATGTGCCGATGACGTACCTCCGCGGTTGCTGGGCGCCCGGCAACTGTTACCTCCACCCAGTAGCGGTGTTCCCAGTGGATAAGGATGCGAAGAAGTACAGCACCCGGTTCTACAACTTTACCGGCACCGTGAATTACAGCGACAATCAATGGATTTACACTTGGAATGCCGGTGGTGTGCCCCCTACCACCTACAGTACGTACCCGGAAACAAAAGATATCGTTGGCGGCAGCTATTACATTTCGTTCGGGCGTACCTGGTGCGCAGGCGCTGAGTCGGGCTGTAACGCCGGATCTGCCAACGAATGGGAAGCCAACTACCGGAAATTTTACGGTTCCCGTGTAATGGTAGAGGTTACTTACTATTATTAATTCAGGAACGGGCGAAAGTGCCGGAAATTTCTATTAGTTTAGCTGGAAACTATGCCTGCATGGCCCAAGCTGACTTATCCCTACTTTCGCCCGTTGCTTTCTTAGATGCCTTGCAGTCGAACGACGAACAAGTGTTACAGGCAATGTATACGCACAATTATCCCGGAGTAGAGCGGTACGTTCTCCAAAACAAGGGCACCACCGACGATGCGCGCGACATTTACCAGGAAGCCTTTTTAGCCGTTTGGCGTAATATAAAACTGCGGAAATTTACACCGCGGAGCAGCCTTGAATATGGCGCTTACCTGTTCCGCGTGAGCAAAAACAAATGGATCGACCATCTGCGGGCACATAAACACCTGCATACGGCAGCACTGGAAGATCAACCGGAAGAAGAAGATGATATCCATCCTTACATAGATGCGGTAAAAACACAATTCGCCGTGCTGGGTG
Organism: Chitinophaga sedimenti; assembly: GCF_023156195.1. Classification (GTDB taxonomy): domain Bacteria; phylum Bacteroidota; class Bacteroidia; order Chitinophagales; family Chitinophagaceae; genus Chitinophaga; species Chitinophaga sedimenti. Next base: position 1,187,173 of record NZ_JAKUKA010000001.1, on the reverse strand, counting down.
AGCAATGCCGGGAACTGCTGGCCAGGTTTTATTTTAAAAAAGATTCGCTCCGCGCCATCGCTGCTCATTTTTCCTGGACGGAAGCCAGCGCTAAAAACAATAAATACCGCTGCCTGAAGCAATTGAGAGCATTAGTCACTAAAAACGAACAGTAGTATGCCCCAACAATACGACATATCACCCGAAGAACTGGAAGAGATCGAAGCGTACCTCGACGGCACACTGGACGGCAATGCGCTGCAGTTATTCGAACAACGCATCGGCACCGATCCTGTTTTTGAACGGAAAGTTGCGGAAGTGCGTCAACTGACGATCGGTATTGCAGAAGCTGCGCTGCATCAAAAACTGCCCGCCTTTCATGCCTTGGTGTCAACGCCCGGCAAAACTGTTCCGCTATACCGCCGCTGGTGGGTCGCCGCCTCGGTATTGCTCCTAGTCGCAGCCGCCTCCTGGCTGCTATGGCCCCGGGGCGATAGCAACGAACGCCTGTATAGTACCTACTTTTCCCCGGATATGGGCCTGCCCGTAACCATGGGCAGCGATTCCGCCAACTACCTGTTTAACGACGGGATGATCAGTTATAAAGAAGAACAATACGCCACCGCCTTATCCATATGGGAAAAAGTAGCCGATGCTCAGGGCGATAACGATACCCTCCGTTACTACCGGGGTATGGCGCAGTTGAACCAGCAACACATCGTGGAAGCGGAACGACTGCTCATCCCGGTGTCTACCAACGAAAGTACTTTTGCCGATGATGCCACCTGGTATCTTGCCCTCATCCGCCTCCGGAGCGGTGACCGCACCACGGCCGCGGAATTGCTGAAACGATTACCCCAGCGGGAAGAAGCCCGTACACTGTTGGAAGAATTAGCCAAATAACGCATGCGCATCACCTGTATCATCGTACTGTACCTGTTATGCCTGCCAATCCGCAGCGCCGCACAGCAACATGCCTACACCCGATCGGTGCAGCTGTATCGCGATAATAAGCTCGACAGCGCCGGGTACTACGCACGACAGGCAATTGGCCTGTATACAAAAACAGCGCGGAAAGACAGCCTCGTATTGGCCTATACACAACAGGCCCTCATTACCTGGGACGCCAAAAGCGCCGAAGCCGCCTTAAAAATAATGGATACCGCTATCCGGCTAAGCAAACAGCTGCCTGCACAACACGTGGCAACTGTAGCGGCTTTCAGTCGGGCGGGACAGATCTATGTACAGCAACAGGATTTTAATAAAGCTGCCACCTTACTGCAATTCGCCGCCCAAGCTGTTCCAGAGCGCGACACCATGAACCGACACATCGTTTTCCTGTATAACAACACCGCCATCCTTTACCTGATGCAGGATGAATACGACAAAGCCCGGCCCTGGGCGCAGCGCGCCTACCAGCTAAATCTAAAATTGCAGGGAAAAGACGGGCAGGATATGCCTTCCCTTTTACAAACAAACTATTACATCAGTCAATATAGTGAACAATACCAGCAGGCTTTGGCGGAAGGCAAAGAACTGCAACGGGTAATGCTGCTGCATTATCCGCCGGGGCACCGCGCCATTGGCATATTGCATAATAGTTTGGGTAATATTTACGAGGCATTACTGCAATACGAGGAAGCTTTATATCATCGCCGCAAAGCGCTCGATATCCAGTTTGCAAATTATCAACAAAAGAAGAATAATGGCTTTTCGCTGGCCAGCGCCTATCAGAACCTGGGCAACCTGTACAGCTACATTAACGAACATTTCCTCGCGCAGGAATACCTGGCCAAAGGCAGTGCCATATTTGAGCAGGTGTACGGCCCGGATGAAGCAGGTATGATCAAAATATTGGTGGGTGTGGCCGATAATAAAAGAAAACTGGGTGCATGGACGGAAGCGGAAAAACTGTTCGGCCGCGCATATGCCCTGCAACAAAAACATGGTCCCACCGATGCGGACGCCATGGCTTATGTGGAAACCTTTTATGGCGACCTGTACCTCGATCAGCAACAATTTGCCAAAGCAGAACAATACTACCGGCTGGCGTTAAAACATTTTGAACAGGCCGGAGCCATGCAAACACGCCTGGCGCTGCAAACCCAGGAAGCACTGGCCACCGTGTTATCCGGCAAAGGACAATATGACGCAGCGCTCCATCTCAGCAAAAGGTAGTCACTGCCTTTCGCAACATCTACCCAAAAGGGAATGATGGCATTGCAGAAAAATTGCAGAATATCAGTGTTATTTACCTGGCGGCAGGACAGTCCGCGAACGCGCTCGCCTATTCAGACAGCGTATTCTGTGAGCTCACGGGGCGCTCACATCTGCCGCAAGACGGATCATGGGTGGGTAAGTTGCCGTTCAGTTACAACACCAGTTTGTACATCCGGCACCGGATGAAATTATTGCAGGGCCGTGCCGTATTGCAGCTGGCTGACCGGTATACGCAATACATCGCCACGCATCTCCCGGCGTTTCGTACACAGGCTACATTAAAAGACTTATCCGCCGTACATAAACATCTTTACGCCACGGCGATTGAAACATGCTGGGAGCTCGGACTTCCCGAAAAAGCATTGGGCTACAGCGAGCAAAGCAAGGCGCTCCTGTTGCGGCTGGCAGCCAACAACCTGCTGGCGGATGCCGGCGGCAGCAGCGATCCCGTCACCGAACGTGATCACCAGTTCCGAAAACGGATCGGGGAATTGAATGCGCGTTATTTGAATGAGGGCGGAGATTCGGTGCTGCACTTACTTACCGGCGCAATCGAGCAATACCGCATATTCCAGGACAGCATCCGCACCTCAGGCAATACCGCGCTGGCAGCCAGGTACCGATTGGAGCCTTACTCTTTGCAGGACATCCGCAGTAAGCTGCTGCGCCACGGCGAAACCTTGCTGGAATATACAGTTACAGGTGAATGGGTGTTTCTATTCGTGGTGAATGACAAGGTTTGCCGCATGCAAAGGATTCCCCGTAAAGCACTGGCAGACATTCACACGTTGCGGCAGCTGAGCGGCTTATCACCCGAAGCCTTCGCGGCGCCGGCGTTTCACCTGTATAACGCATTGGTACAACCCGCAGTGGCGCACGTCAACAGAAAACGCTTACTGGTCGTACCCGATGGCGAGTTGTTTTACCTCAATTTTGAATTACTGCTTTCGCGAAACAACGCTGCCCGTTTTGCCGACATGCCTTACCTGGTGCGCGATTACAATATCAGCTATTTATTGTCGGCGACCAGCGCCATACAATTAAACGAAGGTCATACAGGCCGCGCTAATGATAAAGCACTCCTGTTTACACCCGTGTTCACGGATGAAATGAAGGACTTGTACCGGCAGCGTAATACCAGCGAACAAGAATACCTGTACCTGCATCGCCAGCCCTTTGCGCTGGAGGCTGCCCGGCAGATCGGCCGTATTGTTCCGAATGACCTGTACGCCGAACAACAGGCGCAGGAACAAACCTTTAAACAGGCAGCGCCTGGTTACCGCGTGTTACACCTGGGAACGCATGCTGCTCTGAACGACGCCGCGCAATTGCATTCAAGATTATACTTCGCCCAGGCGGCGCCCGGCGATTCTGCCAATACCGAAGATGGTTACCTGCATGCTTATGAAATCTATGCCATGCAGTTGCACGCCGACCTGGCCGTGCTCACTGCCTGCGAAACAGGCGCCGGTGCATTGCAGGAAGGAGAAGGCATCCTGTCCTTATCCCACAGTTTTATGTACGCGGGTTGTAAAAGTGTGATCATGAGTGGCTGGAAGATTGACGAGAAGACCAGTATGAAGGTGATCACGGGATGCTACGACTACCTGTCAAAGGGCTATACAAAAAGTGAGGCGCTGCGGAAAGCGAAACTAGACCTGCTGGATAGCGATCCCCGCCTGGCGCATCCGTATTATTGGGCGGGACTCACCCTGATCGGTGATGACAGCGTGGTATATAAGCGTCCATACACGCTCTTCTGGCTCGCTGGCGGCGTTTTATTACTGCTGGCTGCAGGTGGATGGTACTGGCGTAAAAGCAGCGCTTACAGGGCATAAAAGCCCTGTCCCGCGATTTATCCGTACCTTTACAGGATGACAAAAAATGAAGCTGCCTCCTTCGACATCGCTGTGGACTTTATCTGGGCGATCGGCATCCCGGTGATCTTCGCCGAACTTCCGCCAGACACCTTTCTGCCCGGCGCCCTGATACAGAACGGTCAGTTGATCATCGACAAGTCACAACTCCGCTATCCCGGCGACATTCTCCATGAAGCCGGACACATTGCCGTAGTGCCCGCCAGCGAGCGTGCTACCCTGCACAACGATAATATTCCTTTACGCATGCAACGCGAAGGCGAAGAGATGATGGCCGTTGCCTGGTCATACGCTGCCTGCCTGTACCTCGATCTAGATCCTCATTTCGTGTTCCATGAACATGGATACAAAGGGAACGGAAAAAAAATTGCCGCCAATTTTGATAATGGCGGCATGTTTGGCGTGTCGATGTTGCAATATGCGGGCATGTCGGCAGAGCCGGGTAAAGCAGACCACCACGGGTTGCCGGAGTTCCCGGATATGGCGCGGTGGTTAAGGGCTTAATCCACCCGCACCATTGCCTTTATCACTCCATTGGCGGGATCCAGCCAGAAAGGAAAGCTTTCCGCGACTTCGTCAAACCCCGCGAGGTGTGAAATATAGCGTGTCACATCAATCTGACCGCTGCAGATACCAGCCACTACCCTGTCAAAATCCTCCCGGGTAGCATTGCGGCTGCTCATTAACGTACTTTCTCTTTTATGAAATTCGGGATGACTGAACGAAAACGCCTGTTTTTGCAGTCCTACCAGTACATACGTTCCGCCGTGCGCTAAAAAGTTAATGCCATTATTGATCGCGCCCAGGTTGCCCGTCGCGTCGATCACCACTGTGGCCATATCGCCGTTTGTTAGTTCCCGCAGGGCAGCTGCGGCGTCTGTTTTTGTGGCGTTAATCGTATCCGCGATGCCTAACCGCATACTACAGAATGCCAGCCGGTTTTCGTTCACATCCATTGCTATCACGCGGGCGCCCGCAATACGCGCCAGTTCCATTACGCCCATACCGATCGGGCCTGCACCCATCACGAGCACGGTATCGGATGCCGACACCGCGGCTCTGCGCACGGCATGCGCGCCGATCGCCAATGGCTCCACAAGTGCCAATTGCTCGTATGTCAATCCCCGCCCGTGCACCAGGGAGGCCGAAGGCACCTGTACGTATTCCATCATCCCCCATCGATATGCACGCCGAACACATTGATATTAACGCAGCAATTCGGTTTGCCGGAACGGCAGGCAATGCAGGTACCGCAATGGAAGTAGGGGATAAACGTTACGGCATCGCCGACGGTGAATCCATCTACCTCCGACAACAGGGTGCCCGACAGTTCGTGCCCTAGTATGCGCGGATAAGAAAAGTAGGGTTGCGTACCCTGGAACGCATGCAGGTCCGTTCCGCAAATGCCGATGCGCCGGATTTTAATAATGGCATGTCCCTCCTTCTCAACAGGCATTGCTGCCTGTCCCCGGGAAAATATGCCGTGCGCTGTACATATCCATGTTTTCATCTGGTACTAATTAAATGCTGCGCTCTTAACGCTTTCCAAAATCAACCGGAATACTTTTCGTCGCCATATCAACATTTCCTTTTACTTTTCCTGCTTTGCTGGTACTAACGCTATGGCGGTAACACCTGGTACGCTTAATCCGAACTGTACGCAGGCGTGTGCCGGTTGTACATCAAAATCGGCGCAAACTGCAAAAACTGATCCCGCCAATGCATCAGTGCAACATGCTCCTTATCGACTAAACGATAGTTATAATAATCACCACCGGTTAGAAACCCGCCGTTAAATACCGCGGAATTGATAATACCCGTTCCTTTTGATTGCAGGTGTGCCATGTAATCCAGCAGTTCGTCCGGGTGCGTGTGCAAGGTCATACTATTGGCGATCATGACCCAGTCAAGCGCCAGCATATCCGTTATTTCCCGGATCACGCGCCAGTCTTTGGCGCCTACACCAACAGCCTGTATCCTGCCATGCGATTTCAGTTCAAACAGTGCGCGATAGGCGTCTTTAATATCTGCCAGCCGTTTTGCCCGTTCATCCCCCGACACTGCGGCGGCCAGGTATTCGTCCGGGTCGTGTACCGACACCAGCGAAGCATGATAGCCGCCCAGTAACTCATTTCCCTGTTCGTAACATTGCAGGATGCCCTCATAACTGATACGCTGTTCGGCATCAAACTGAATATCTTTCCATACACCAGGCTCAAACGCAGGTTCGTCACCGGTGAGCGGAATACGGTACCAGCCCAGCTTATTACTGATCATTACCGCTTGCTGCGGTACGCCCAATTCCCGGAGACTGTTACCCAAAGCTTCCAGCGCGAGGCCTGCACCGTATTTTCCGGCAGTATCAAATACCGCCGGCACAGGAGAAGCGGCTATACACGCCTTTACGATTTCCGTTTTCTCCGCGGGCGTGAGCGAAGTATATAAATTTCCTAACGCACTCGTCCCGAAGATTACCTTCGGGATATTCATTGCCATCATACTACACTATTTTTAAAACAAGTCCATATGCCAGTGCCCGCCGGTTTTCGGGCAGCTGCACCTCGAGGTGTTCACGATTGCGCTGAAACGTAAGTTTTCCGGCACCCGGCATCTCGATCTGCGTGATCGTTTCGGGACGGTGAGCATTGCCTTCCGACAAACTCTTTATCTTCACCTTACCGTCTTCCGGCCAACCGTACACTACAGCGTACAGTACCTTTCCTTTTTGGGTAAAGCGAATATCTTCCGCGCCGAACGGACGGCCTTTGCCTTCATTAAAACCCTGCGCGGATAGTGGTGGAGCGTCGGTAATTGCCGGTCCTTCTCCGAACACTTTCCAGGGGTGCGTATCATAAATGCATTCGGAATTGATGTGCATCCATTCTGCCACTTCATTGAGGATCGCCAGCTCCCGGTCATCAATCGATCCATTTCCTTTCACCGGCACGTTCAACAGGAAGTTACCGTTTTTGCTGACAACATCCACCAGTGTTTGCACCACTGTTTTGGCGGACTTATACCACTTGTTTTCATAAACCCGTTTATCGTAATGCCACGAGCCAAGACAAGTATCCGTTTGCCAGGTAAAGGGCTCTATCCTGTTGCTTTGTCCGCGTTCGATATCCCATACCATACACTTCCGCTGCATTTCGTCCAGGATTTTGCCATTGATCACCGCCTTCAACGTTCCTTTATTTCGTTTGATACTTTGATTGTAGTGGTGTGCGGCGATCTGCAACCCGATATCATTCAGCGGATAAAAGGGCAATACCGTGTCATCAAAATAAATCAGCTCCGGCTCGTATTTATCGATCAGTTCGAGGGTACGTTTTAAAAACTTATCACAATAGGCTTTAGATGGCGGTGTTACGCCGTTCCCCCAGTTCCATTGCTGGTGGATCATTCCATCATCTCCGCTGTTTTTGCTCAGCGGATGGTCTTGCGCATACAGGGCCTGCGGATCCATGCCATCCCACCAGGCGCCTTTGCCATCTTTGGCAGTCAACTTGCCATCGTACGGTACACCCGCCATCGGGCCGGACTTGTCTGCCCGTTGTGCTGTTTCGAACCAGCTCCGTGCATGTGCGGCATGTACGCTTACACCGAACGGCAGTCCGGCTTTTTTGCAGCCTTCGCCCATCCCCCGATAATATCTTTCCCGGGGCCCACATTTACGGAGTTCCACGACTGGTGTGTGGAGTTCCAGAGGTCCAGATTATCGTGGTGATTGGCCATGGCGAAGAAGTACTTCGCCCCCACTTTTTTGTACAGCGACACGAGATATTCCGGGTTCCACTGATCGGCTTTCCACTGATGGATCACATCTTTGAAACCGAATTTGGACGGATGACCGTAACGCTGTAAATGGTACTTATACTGGCCGCTGCCTTCCTGGTACATGCCACGGGCGTACCAGTCGCCGTACTCCGGCTCACACTGCGGGCCCCAATGCGCCCAGATGCCGAATTTGGCATTGCGGTACCATTCCGGCACCGTGTAACCGCCCAGGGACTCCCATGTTGGCTTAAACTTAAAAGGTGCCGGCGAAAAAGCGCCTGCTTGCCTGGACAGCAGGTAGGCCGGTACGGACAGGCCCAATTGTTTGATCAGTGTTCTTCTATTCATATACGCAACGCGGGATTTGGTGGAATGGTCTCAAAATAACCCTAACGCCGTTTTTCCACGCACTATAAATAAGACTTTATTTTATTCAAATCCGACCTTCTGCCCTATCACTATATTCCTTATTTTCATGCCATGAGCAGCCGCCTCCTGAAACACGCTTTCTCCTTACTCCATGTAGACCATGTTCGCCTGAACGCCCAATGGAACTACAAACACGTGATTAGTCCCTACTACAGGATGTACTATATCGACGACGGCGAAGGCATGGTATCGGGGGAGCGCGACAAGGTAACGCTGGAACCCGGTCATATTTATCTTATTCCGAGCTTTACCCTGTGCAACCTCAGTTGCCCTTCGTACCTCAGCCAGTACTTTATCCAGTTTTTTGAAGCGGCCCCGGACGGCATCTCGCTCTTTTACAACAGCCGCCAGCTAATGAAGCTGCCCGCCACTGACACCGATATCGCCAATTTTAAAAGGATGCTGGCCATCAACCCGGGCAGAGGCATTAACAGGTCGGACAACCCGAAGGTGTATGAAAAGACGCCTATTACCGCGAGTACCGTGAATTAAACAACCTCCAGAGCGACGCGGTGTACCTTGAAACACAGGGCATATTGTTGCAACTGCTGTCCCGGTTCGTGAGTAATGCGCGGCAAACGGGGGCACAGATCATCCCTTCTAAAATACTGGACACCATTTCCTATATACAGCTGCACCTGGCCGAAAAGCTGACCATTGCGCACCTGGCAGCACGTGTAACCCAGCACCAGGATTACTTTTCGCGCCAGTTCCAGAAGTTTACCGGCATGCGGCCGCTGAGCTATGTGCATGAAAAACGGATAGAGCGCGCACAGTACCTGATCGCTACCAGCAGTACGCCATATGCGGATATTGCGGAGCAGCTTGGGTTTGAAAGCCTACCCCACTTTTCGAAGGTGTTTAAAAAAGTGACGGGGATGACGCCGAACCAGTACCGGTTGCAGAACAGGTCGTTGAACGTGATATGAGCAAAATGCGTGTACTCATACAAACTGGCCGCTTTCAGCCGGTTGAGGAATACAAATCCCCCTTACCTATATATGATAAAGCAGACCATTTTCTTAACCAATATGTCAAAAAACTTACCGCGCCTGGCCTCCATCTTACGACGATCGACAGGCTGGGATTTCACCCCTTTTGGGTGACGTTTTACAAAGATACTATCGTGAAATACCGATATGGGTTACGATGTAACGAAGCTGCATAAACGCTGTAGTGACCCCCATTTTGGACGTATGAACGGTGCCTGATCGGCTGAAACCCTTTACTGGCGTGGGGTAAAACTTGTACCAATTATATTTATATTTTGTTTATGCTTAACAATCAATCATATAGACCTTTGCTATTGCAGCATACACCTCGTATTAACTATTTAGAATACTGAATATAGTTCGGACATCCTATATGCATCCTGTATGGATCCTATAAGGTGGGGTAGCATGGTGGCGGGTTTCAGCGGATCAGCATATAGGATGTATAGAGGATCCCTATAGGAAAGCCCCCCGTTACCTGGGGGCAACTGGGGCTGGCTATTTATGCTGCATAAAAAAAAGACCCCGCCACTTTCGTGACGGGATCTATCCTTTTCTATCTGTGATTCGTAAACAATGCTATTGAACACCCTGTCCAGCCACCATCGGCCAGCCCGGGTTCTGATAAATCGGCGATGTACCGAGATCAGCACCATTGGCGGTGATCGTGAAGTGCTGGATCGCGATCGGGCTCAGGTAGTGCGCCAGGTTCCAGCGTACGCCGTTGTAGCCGATAGCGTTATTGCGGATCTCGTAGGGACGCAGGTATTGGCTCAGTGCCGGGTCGGACACTACGGCGGCAGAATTGCCACCACCGTACACCAGTTGTGCAGGTGTATACCAGTTTCTCATCGGGCCCCACAGTTTAAAACCTTCTACGTGGTAAGGTGTGGCGATCATCTGATCCAGCGCTCTCCAACGTTTCAGGTCCATCATACGCAGGCCTTCCGCCATTAATTCGTTACGACGTTCGCGGCGAATGTTGTACAGGGTAGGGTTTATCAGCTGGTTGGCAGAGTAAGCGCCCCAATCCTGTGTTTCTTTCGCCATTTCGGTAGCAGCAATGGTAGCGGCAATATCGGTGCTCACTTTTGCACGGGCGCGCAGTTTCTGCCAGTAATCCATCGCGGTTACGTCCAGTGCGCCGGTTTTTTCGTAAGAAGCTTCTATATAGTTCAGGTAAGCTTCGCTCGCCCTGAAGGTGATGCTGCCGGTGAAACCCTGACCGTTGTTGGTCTGCGCGCCATCGTAGCTCAGCCCCTTACGGATAGCGTAACCTGTAGAGTACTTGCTTTCCCAGCTGGATACCCAGATTTGCGGGATCGGTTCTATCGCAGTACCATGCGTACCCGCGGTAGCGTTCAGCAGGATGTTGCGCTGTCCTGGTTGTTTCAAAAACAATTGCAGGCGGCCGTCGCGGTCAGCGCGGATGGTTTGCAGGGAGTCATCGCCCTGGTAACCGCTGCCGGCGGCGTAAATGGGTAAACCATTTGCCATCAGGAAGCTTTCTACCATGCTTTTAGTAAGACCTACACCGTAGTTGCCGCTCTGTGCGTATACCGGCACGTTGTGCGTAACGATGGCAGTGGCATACTGGCGCCAGAGCAATACTTCGCTGTAGCCAGACATGTTCACCGCGCTAAACATATTGAAATAAGGATTTTCATTGTTAGGCGACTCGATGATGCCTGTGTTATTGACCAGCTGTACCGCATCGGCTACCGCTTTTGAAGCCACCATCGCCTCGTTCAGGAAGAACTCGATCTCACCATCGATGCTGCCGGATTTGAACTGGTAGTTTGCATTGTAAGATTTTTCCTTACCAGGCCAGCCCGGACCATTTGGTACCAGCGCCGTTCCTTTGAAGTACTTCAGCCAGGTGCCTTCGTACAGGGCTACCCTTGACTTGAACAACTGTGCAACGGGTTTGGATATACGGCTTTTTCCGTTGGGTGAGCTGGTCTGCAATAATGTAATCGCAGAATCCAGGTCCGACAGGATGAAGCGCGCCACTTCCGTGCGCGGCGCACGCTGGCTCGCTGCTACCAGCGGTTCGCGGCTATCGGGCAGTACCGAACGCACGATCGGGAAATCACCCAGCGCCTGCAGTTTATTAAAGTATTCGAAAGCGCGCAGGAAATACATCTCACCAATATAATGGTCGATGTTGGTGGTGTTACCAATAATCTGTTTGGCCGTCCATTTCGGGATCACTTTTTCGAGGAAGTAGTTCATCTGGTAGATGTTCCCAAAGCTCCAGTCGCCACCTTCAGCGCCTACACGCCATTGGCCCGGTACCCAGCGTTCGTTGATGGTGGGTGTGGCCATATTATCGGTATTGCCATCGGTACCAAACGTGCCGAAGCTCCAGTTGCCATGTGAAGGCAGGATATCATATCGCGCAATGGCATATGCCGCCAGCTGCGATTCTTCGTTCAGGTAATTTTCAGGAATGATAGCGGATGGGGGCTGCTGCTCCAACACTTTGGTACAGGAAGCGGCAAACACCGTGGTGGCTACGAGGCCAGCGGCAATAACACTTTTATAGTTATTCAGCAATTTCATGTTCGTTAGTTTAGAAGGTTACACTGATACCACCAGCAATCACTTTTTGCAGCGGGTAAACGCTACCGCCCGAGCCACCGTCGATTGTTTCCGGATCGAACATGGTAGCGGTTTTAGTACCGGTCCACAGGTTTTCGCCAGACAGGTACACACGCAGGTTCTGCATGCGCAGTTTGCTGGTGATGTTGGCTGGTACGGTGTAGCCGATCTGCAGGTTTTTCAGACGGATATAAGAAGCATCCTGCAGGTAGCGGGTTTGTGTTTCTGGTTACGGCCACTGTTAAACAGCGGACGGGCGTAGTAAGAATTCAGGTTTTGGCCAAGCGGATGGCTTTCATCGGCGCGGAAGTAATCTTCATGCTCCTTGAAACCGGTCGACCACCAGATGTTGTTGGTGGCACCCCAGAAGAAGTAGCTGCCCTGCCAGTAATCGCGTTTCATAACACCCTGGAAGAATGCGCGTACATCGAAGCCTTTCCAGCTGGCATTTGCATCGAAACCAAAAGTGTAACGCGGAGTGCTGTTGCCGATCACGCTCAGGTCACCGGGATTACCTTCGGTCGAGTTACCTTTATCGATCTTGCCATCACCGTTGATATCTTTATACATGATATCACCTGCACCCCACTGGTTACCGATAGCGCTCTGGCCGCCGTTGGTCAGTTTATTCAGATGACCGTCCATTTCTTCCTGGCTTTTCGCAATGCCGATCGTCGTCAGGCCCCAGATGTCGCCGAGTTTCTGGCCTTCGCGGTAAGTGCTGAGGGCGCCGGTTTTATTCGGATAACGGGTAACGGTTGTCTGGAAGTCAGACAGCAGGAAACGGAAGCTGTAGTTCAGACCATTGTCCAGGCGATCGTTCCAGGTTACTTCCGCTTCAAAACCGCGGGTTTTCAAGTCGGTATTGTTGGTTTGCGGAACAGCAGTACCCAGTGATACGGGCAGTTCCGGGGCAGGGCCCACCATGTTGAGCGTTTTACGCTCGAACACCTCGAATGAACCGGTCAGCCTGTTTTTCAGGAAACCGAAATCTATACCAACGTTGGAACTTTTGATGGTTTCCCATGTAAGCGTGGAACTCACCAGGCCGGGAGCGCTGGCCGTGTTCGGACGCACGCCATTGATTAACCAGGCGCCGTTTGCGGTGCCCACCGGCATGGTTACATAAGTAGGATACCAGTTGTTGGTATTCTGGTTACCCAACTCACCATAAGAACCACGGAGTTTCAGCAGGCTAACCACGTTAGACCAATCCTGCGCGAAAGCTTCCTGGGTAATGTTCCAACCTGCAGACACAGACGGGAAGAGCCCCCAGCGGCTATCGGAACGGAACCTGGAAGAGGCGTCGTAACGCATGTTCGCTTCCAGCAGGTAACGGCCATCGTAATCATAGTTCAAACGACCGAAGAAGCCCCGGATACCCCAGTTCTGGTACTGGCCGGAAACGCCCGGAGGCACCACGGTACCTGCGTTGTTTACGCCGGAAGTAGTGTTCAGCGTAGGATTACCCGGTACGATCACACCCTGGCGAACAGCGCTCAGGTCACGATATTTGGTCAGCTCCGACTGGAAACCGAGCATGAATTTCGTGTTGTGCTTCTGCGCAAAACGTTTGCTGTATTCTGAATAGATGTTCGTGTTGAAGTAGTTCTCTTTATAACCATATTCATATACTTCTGAATATGCATCATAGATGTATGGGTTACCGGCTACGTCGTGGTTGTAGATTTTCTGTACATCCCAGTGACGGAAATCGGTGCGGGAACGGTAGTTCAGTTCCGCGAACGTTTTCCAGCCTGCGATAGGCTCAGCCACGATCTGCAGCTGCTGGTAGTTCCAGGAACGCTGGTTGGCGTCCTGGCCGCCGTCCCTCATTTTCAATGCGGGAGAAGGGGCACTGTACAGGAAACCATTGGGATCATACAAAGGCAATGTAGGCCAGCCCTGCCTGCCCAGGTCCTGGTAAAAACCGTCGGTCATGGCAGACGGACGATCGTATCCTTCATAAATGAAACGGTTGGTGTAGTTCACCGTGACTTCGTCGGATATTTTACCGCTTACTTTAGCGGTGATGCCGTAACGGTCATAATGGTCCGTGTTGAAACGCATCATACCTGCCTGCTTCATGGCGTTGCCGGAGAGGTAATAGCTGATGCGATCAGTACCACCCTGGAGGCTGAGGTTGTGCTCCTGGGAAAACGCTGAACTCTTGTACATCTCACCATACCAGTCTACGTTGGCATTACCAAAACCGTAACCGTCGGCCCAGCGGGTGGGGTTGGTCGGGTTAGGAATAATGCTGTTTTTGTTGGTTCCGTCCTGGTAATCTTTAATACGCTGCAGGTGCTCGGGCGAGAAGAACGCTCCGCTGCCTGCGTTGGTATTACCGTCGTTCCAGTACAGGGCGAACGTGTAAGAATCCATTTGTTTTGGCAGCAATACCGGGCGGGAAGAACGGAAGCTGTTATTATAATTCAGACTGGGTTTGCCTGCCTTGCCTTTTTTGGTGGTGATCAGTACCACGCCGAATGCGGCGCGGGAACCGTACACGGCGGAAGCAGATGCATCTTTCAGTACAGAAATGGTTTCAATATCCTGCGGGTTGATCGCGTTCAGGGAACCTTCCATACCATCCACCAGGATCAGCGGGCTGGAAGAGGAAGTTCCGATCGTACCCAGACCACGTATATTGATACTTGGGTTGCTTTCCAGCGAACCGTTATTCTGGGAAATGTTCAGCCCTGTTGCGAGCCCCTGTAAGGCCTGCGATGCACTACGCACCGGCCTGTCGGCCAGCTGTTTGGAGGTTACAGTAGATACAGAACCGGTCAGGTTCACTTTTTCTGCGTACCAAAACCTACCACCACTACGTCGGTGAGGTCGGTGCTGAAGGGTTTTAATATGATAGTGCCCGCAGATTCACCGTTCACGGTTACTTCCTGCGGTGCATAACCTACGGAGGAAATGAGGAGGATAGCACCCCTGGAGGCATTGATGGTAAATTTGCCGGAAGCATCAGTCCAAACGCCGGTAGATGTACCTTTTACCTGGACGGTCGCTTCGGACACACCGCGCCTGGCAGTGTCCAACACCTCCCCTTTTACAGGGATGGTTTGTGCGGAAGCCTGGCCGGTTAACATCATTAATAGGAGCAGCAGTGGCGCGCAGCTCAGTATACGGATAAAGAACGGAGCAGCAGTACGTCTCCGTGGATACGTGCAAATTTTCATTACAAGCAAGATTTAGAGCGGTTTAAGAAAAACGAACCGTCCGCGGAACGATTCGGGCGAACACTCAGCCGCACCTGCAACGTGGGCAGCGGTACGGCGTTCAACATGGAAAGAGGTAGACTGTTCATATTCATACGATAATCAATAGTTCACAGTTTATGTTGGTGATGTGCGTTGCTATCTGGAAAGCTGGCAGTGGAATCCCTTTATATTGACGCCGTTAGTCGCGGCGCCGGCAAGCCGACATGTATGGAAGGTATTCGTTTTCATACGCGTGGGTATTAAGGATTAAACCATCAGTTTGTGGAATTAAATCGTTCTATTGCATTTGTAAAGTAGCGCTTAATCGTTCAGCAAGAGAGGGGACAAATCGTAAAAAAGGGGGACAAATTCGACCTGCAATAAATCAAACATGATTCATTATCAGCGATTTGTCCCCATCAACCTTCTTAGCGGGCCGGTAACGTCAGCGTTACCGGTTGCAAATACGGGCTAGAAAATGTCACTTTAACCGCTCCTGCCTTTTGCGCAGGTTGGAGATAGGCCAACAGTCTGCCCATGTATGCGCGTTGTTTATTATCGGTATAATCGCCCATGTCGGTATTGTCACCACCTTCCAGTCCCGGGAGTTTGGCCTGCCCCTCGATGGTGCAGGTAATATTATTATCCGCCAGTACTACGGGGCGGTTTTCTTCATCCACTACGGTTACAACTACCTGGGCCACGTCGCCGCTGCCTGCGTTGGTTGCCAGCAACCGGAACGGGCGGCCCGACGTCTGGATCGTCATATTGGCCACCGCAGCGCCATTATTCAGGGCCACGGCTTCCAGTTTACCCGGCTGGTAGGCAACGTCCCAGAATATTACGCCGGTAGCATCGTCGTGGGCACGGGCGGCGCCCACCTCTTTACCGTTCAGCAGCAGTTTTGCCTGGGCAGCGTTGGTATACGCCACTACCCTCACGGTATCGCCGGCTTCAAAGTTCCAGAGGGCGGGTGCATTGGTCATTTGCCCCCTGCTTCCCCGGCCGCGGGCAATAGCACCTACGTAAATCACCGGCTCCTCCGCCCACAATGACCTGCGGTAGTAACCCAATGGCTTTACGAATCCGCCAAAATCCATCAACCCGGAATAAAAACCCCTCGATGGCCATGGCCCGGACTCACCCAGGTAATCGATACCGGTCCAGAGAAACTGTCCGAAAATGTTTTTGCTGTCACGCACTGCCTTCCAGGCGGCAAAGTCGTGGCGGTTTTCGCTGCCGTAAATAATGCGCTTAGGATAAGTTTTATGGTCCTGTACGTAACGGTTCTCCGTATAGTTGTAACCCGCAACATCCAGCGCACCGGGATAACCGGTATAGTTACTCATGATTACACCTGCCAGCGCCGCCGTAACGGGACGGGTAGTATCGTGCGTTTTCACCACTTTGGCCAGTTTTTCTGCAATCACGCCCAGTTCCATCGCGTCCGGGGCATCCTTACGATAACCGCCATAGGCTTTTTGTCCGAAGGTGGCGGTATCGAGCACCGGGTGTGAGTAGGGATCATTGGGATAATCCACTTCGTTACCGATGCTCCACATAATAATAGAAGGATGACGCCTGTCGCGCAGCACCAGGTCGGCCATGTCACGCTCGCCCCATTCTTCAAAGTTCGGCGCATAGCCGTCGAAGCCGGGAGTTCCCACGTTCCAGCCTTCTACCCATTTACGTTTAGGATGCTTCCATTCGTCAAAACCTTCGTCCATTACCAGCAGTCCCAGTTCGTCGCACAGGTCGTACAGGTCTGGATTAGCCGGATTGTGGCTGGTCCTTACGGCGTTACAACCAAGTGTTTTCAGCGTTTTCAATCTCCGCTCCCATACCGGCCGGGGTACGGCGGCGCCGAGTACACCTGCGTCGTGGTGCAAACAAACGCCTTTCAGTTTCATCCATTCGCCATTAAGGGCAAATCCATTATCCGGATCGAAGCGGATGATGCGGAAACCAACGGAAGTCAGTTCTTTATCCAATACCGCTTTGCCCTTTTGCACCGTGGTTTGCAGGGTGTATAAGTTGGGCGAGGCCACCGACCAGGCGCGGGCGCCCGGCACTTTAAGGGCAACACTCACCTCCTTTTTCACCGGCGACGAGTTTTACCGTTTTAGTGGCGGTGGCCAGTACTTTCAGGGTTCTTTTATCCAGACGCGCTGTTGCAGCGTAATGTTCGCCGCCTGCGCGCTGCTGTTTTCCACGGTACTGCTGATAGTCACGGATGCGCCATCTTTGCCGATGCTGCGGGTGTAGTAGTTGGTGCCCCACTGCTGTAAATGCACGGGATGGGTGGCACGCAGGTACACATTCCGGCTGATGCCCGACCCTGCATACCAGCGGGAATCATTGTATTTGGTACGATCTACCCGCACCGCCAGCATGTTCGTTTCGCCCACTTTCAGGTAAGGCGTGAGGTCATATGAAAAGGAGATATAACCGTTAGGGCGTTTGCCCGTGCTTTTACCATTGATAAATACCTCGCTGTTATTGGATACACCTTCGAAGTAGATGCTTATCTGTTTGTCCTTATAGGCAGGATCGATCACCAGCGTTTTACGGTACCAGCCGATGCCACCGGGAAGATAACCGGCCGCGCTCGCGAGGGAGGGATTATAGGGCTGGTGCACTGACCAGTCGTGCGGAAGATCTACTGTTTTCCAGTTACCATCTTTAAATGTTGGATTGGCGGCGTCATTCGCCTCGCCCAGGAAAAATTTCCAACCGGCCGAGATCAGCTGCGACCGCTCAACCGCCTGTGCGTTGGCAACCTGCGGGCTAAACAGGTACAGGGTCATCCACGTGCCGACGACTGCTATTGCTCTTATCATAACGTTTACTTTTTTTAAGGAACGCTTAAAAATAGATAAGGGCCTGCACTGTAAAAGGGGGGTAAATGATAAAAAAAAAAGGGGGTAAATTCTACCTTGCCTTCCTGTTTCCCAGCGGTTGCCGGTACTTTTTAATGAAGTTCGACGGTGTTACCCCGAACAACTTGACGAACTGCTCCCGGAAGTACTTGATATCGTTGAAGCCGGTCTGCATCGCCACCTGACTGATGGCTGCCCCGGTGGTGATCAATAATTCGGCGGACTTCCGCAGGCGGAGACTCCGGATAAACTCAACGATGGTTAGCCCCGAAAGCGATTTGATGCGCCGGTATAACGTAGGGTGACTTACGCCCAGCTCCCTGCAAAATGCCCGGATGCCGAATTCGGGATCATCCATATGTCGTTCGACCACGGCAATACAGTTGTCTACAAACTCCTTATGCTCAAAGTCGAAGCCCATGGTTGGCCGGGCCAGTACAGAATCCGGAAGTACTGCTGCATGCGGCTTTTTGCCCGGAGAATGTTCTCCACGCGGGCCACGATTATGTTCCGGTCAAAGGGTTTGCCGATATAATCATCCGCGCCCACATCGAAACCGCTCACTTTCGATTGCTCCGATACGCTGCCGGTTAATAAAATGATGGGGATATGGGACAGGTGTTTTTCACCTTTGATTTTCTTACACAGGCTGATGCCGTCCATTTTGTCCATCATTACGTCGCTGATCACGATGTCCGGCAACTTCTCGCGGATCAGGTCGTAACCGGCTTCGCCGTCGCTGGCAATATACACCGTGAACGTTTTCTCAAAAACCTGGTGCAGGTACGAGCGAAGTTCGGGATCATCGTCGACCACGACCATGGTCGGCAGTCCCGACACCACCTTTTCAATATCCCTGGCGGGATGATGCGGTTCCGGCTCCACGTCGCCTATTATTGTGCCCACGCCGGCGACCAGCTCATTCAGCAAGCGCGATTCGGCCGGTGGCGCCGGTACGGCGATTTCCGCGCCGAACATATGCGTATTTTTTGTGAGCGCGAGCTTAAACAGGCTGCCTGCCCCCGGTTCCGTTTCAAAAGAAATCAACCCGGAATGCGCCTTGGCCAGTTTTTGCGAGACGTGCAGCCCGATACCAAAACCGGCCTGTGTTTTATCCGCCCCGCGGTAAAAAGATTCGAACAGGTGCGCCGCCACGTCCGGGGCAATCCCGGCGCCGGTATCTTTCACCCATACCTCGAACCGTTCTTCCTCCCGGTGTATCGTGATGTTCACCTCTCCTGCCTGCGTGTATTTGAGCGCGTTGGAGACGAGGTTGAACAATATAATTTCAATTTTCTCCCGGTCGCCATAAAAACAGGTGGCTTCTTCGGGCCTGGTATAAATAAGCGCTACATTCTTCGAGGTGGCGAGTTGCAGGAAACTTAAATACACATCGTTACAAATTTCTCCAAGATCCAGCTTTTCCCAACGCAGTTGCTGGTCTACCGACTCCACCTTTCTGAATAACAGCAGCTGGTCTACAAGACTGAGCAGGCGTTTCGCGTTGCGCTGTATCAATGTCAGCGTGGCATGCGCAGGGCGCACTTCCTCATCAGCCAGCAGGTCTTTCAGCGGGTTGATGATCAGCGTAAGCGGCGTCCGGAATTCATGGGATACGTGGGTAAAAAACGACAGCTTATTCTCCGTCATCTGCTTCTCCTGTAGTTTCTCCAGGTTGGCCAGCCGCAGTTCAAACTTCATCTGTTGCTGGCGTTTGCTGTAACGCAGGTATACAAAACCGGCGGCAAACAATGCCACGCCATATAACAAGTACGCCCACCAGGTAGCGTACCATGGCGGCAACACACGAACCGTAAGCAATACCGTATCTGCGCCCCAGGTACCATCACTTTTCGTAGTGCGTACATGCAATTTGTAGTTGCCGGCGCTGAGGCGGGAATACACCGCGTTGCGACTGCTGGCACCGGTGCTCCAGCTTCTGTCCCAGCCTTCCAGGTATACGGCATATCTTAACTTATCCGCATCATTAAAAGCAATCGCCGTAAAATCGATGGTCAGGTTAGCTTCGCTGGCAGGAATGGTAATGGAGCGGATAGTGCCGTCCATGACCCCGCGGATATACTTGTCATTACGATGGGCAGGCTGGTTGTTGATGCGTAAGCCGGTCAGCAGCACAGCGGGTTCGCGTTGCGCATTCTCAATATCGTCCGGCTTAAAAATGTTGAAGCCTTTTAGTCCGCCGAACATAAACTCACCGGACCGCAGCGCCAGTGCGGCATTGAAGCTAAACTGGTTGCTCTGCAGGCCATCAGCCTGGGTAAAATTCTTAAAGGTACCGGTGAAGGGATTAAAGCGTGATAAACCCGCGAAAGTGCTGATCCACAATTCTCCCTTTTTATCTTCCAGGATGCGCAGTACCGTATTATTCAGCAGTCCGTCATTAGTAGTGAATCTTTTGAAAGTACCTGTGGCTACATCGAACAACAACAAGCCGCCGCCACCGGTACCTACCCAGAGCTGGCCATTACCGGCATCGCGGATGCTCCGTACCGGGTAGCCTACCGGGAACTGCTGGTGTTTTTTACCAACAGGATCGATACGGATAATAGAAGAATAGCTGCCTGCCCAGAGGTGTCCCTGGGCATCTTCGGTCATGTCCTGCAGGTTGGTGAGCGCGGCATCAAAGAGTTCAAACTGGTCGGCCGCGCGGTCGTACAGGTACAGGCAACCATTGTTGGTAGCGCTTGCCCACAGCCGTTGTTGCGATCTTCGCGGATAAACCAGATATTGTTTTCATAGCGCGCCAGGGCCGGGTTGTAACAACGGTACTGCCTAAACGAACGGGCGCCCTTTGCCAGCCGGTTTACCCCGCCAAACCAGGTAGCGATCCACAAATTATCCTCGTGATCCTTTGTAATATTGGTCACGAAATTGCTGCTCAATGCACTTGTTTCTTTCGTGTAACGGGTGTATTGATTACTGCGCCGGTCCCAATACCAGATACCGCCGCCATCGGTACCTATCCACACGTTTTCATTCGTGTCCTCACTAAAAGAAAGAATGAAATTCGCGGCCAGGTCTTCCGGGCCATTTACAGGAAGCTGATCTTCCGGAACGGGTTGCGGCTGTTCTCCACGATGTTGATGCCACCGCGGAGCGTACCTACCCACTTCCTGTCTTCCTTGTCTACATAAATAGTGGCGATCGCGTTACTATTAATACCAGCGCCCGCTGCGCGGAACGGGTGGATCTGCTGGCTGTCGCGCGGCATCATCCACACGCCAAGTCCTTCGGTACTTACCCACAAATTATTTTCCGCATCATGTACAATGGCAGTTACCCACAAAGGCTGGGCAGCCCGGTTGGCAGAAAATGTACGATTGCTTTTACTGAAACTATAAAGCCCATTTTCGGCACCCACCCAGATGATATCGCCACCACCCAGCGCAATGCAGTTAGCCTTTTTACCGCTTCCGCTACAAACACCAGTTCATTACTATGCTCGTCATATTTATACAGGTTGTCGTCGGCCAGCGCCCACAGCTCGTTGCGGGCGGAATCGTAAGCAATAGAGCTGACCGAATAAGTGGAGGCCCCGCCTTTCACTTTCACCACGTCGCCCACCCGGCCGGGACCGGTGAACAACAGCAGCCCCCTGCCGGTACCCACAAATATCTTCCTGCCCTTCGGAATGATTCCCCGCGCACCACCACCGATAGCCGCCACCGTACCATCCGGCTGTTTATAACGGCAGTGATAGAACCGCCCCTGTAAAGGATTATATACCGTAAGTCCGGCCCTTGTGCCGATCCACATATTATACTCTCTGTCTTCGCTGATCGCAGATACCGGCTGTCGCCGATGGAGTTGGTATCTTCTATTACATTCCGGTACACCGTAAACGAATACCCGTCGTACTTATTCAGTCCGTCGTAGGTACCAAACCATAAAAAACCATGGTGGTCCTGGAAGATGGCGGTGATTACATTATTAGACAGACCATGGGTAATGTCGAGATAACGGACGATGGGTGTCCGGTCATTTCCACTCAGTGCAAGATGCAGGGTCAGTAAGAAGATCAGTAAACCTGTTCTTTTCATGGTGTGTCCAATTGCAATCGTTTCTGCGGGCTATACACGGTTGATTTCTCTGCCCGAATGTGCGTTCTCCGGCCGTAAGATAAACTATTTTCGCACTTAACTGTCTGTTTGACACATAAAAACCACTAACCCGCATTTGCTCTGCAATCGGTTACAAACAAGATAAGCCCGCTCTGGGAGCGGGCTTATAACTATCAAGAAATTTTCTATTTTACTTCCAGTTCGGAACGCCTGTTGGCTGCGTGTTCTTCTTCGTTGCAGGATACGCCGTCTTCACACTTGTTCACCGGTTCCAGTTCGCCTTTGTTGCTGTAGTACAAACGGCGGGGATCGATGCCCTTGCTGCCGAGGTAGTCTATAACGGACAGGCAACGCAACGCAGACAGGTCCATATTGTACTGGTAGCCACCACGACTATCCGCGAAGGAGGCAATCGTCAGCTTCCAGTCCGGTCTGCGTTTCAGGATAGCCGCCACTTCGTCGAGCAGTTGTTTTGATGCCGGCACCAGGCTGGCGCTTTTATAATCATAGAACAACTTGAGCGATTCCGGGGTGTGTTTGTCGGCGGCTTCGTCCGCGTTGTTATAAGTTGCGGCGGGTTGGGGCGCTGGTTGCGTTACTGGATTTACCTTCGCTTGTATGGTAAACGCGTAAATGTCATCGCTACCCGCGCCACCTGGCCGGCCGGAAGCCATATACGCCTGTTTACCATTGCGGGCCACCACCAGTCCGAGCTCGTCGGCACCCGAATTGATGGGTGCTTTCATATTCTCCGGCATCTCCCATTGCGCCTTTTCTCCTTTCGTGCGGTAAATATCATATCCTCCTAAACCGGGAAAGCCTTTGCTGGAAAAATACAGCAAACCATCTTCGTTGATCGTGGGAAACGTTTCCGCTGCTACGGTATTGATCGTACGGCCACAATTTACCGGTCCACCCCAATTGCCATCTTCCTGTTTTTCCGTATACCAGATGTCGGTTTCCCCAATGCCGCCGGGACGATCGGACACGAAGTACAGCACACTCCCTTCGCTGTTTAATACCGCGTGGCTGGAGGAATACCCAGTCACATTAATCCCGGGCAGCAATACCAATTTACCCCATTTGCCTGCTATTTTAACCGACTGGAACACTGGAGCTGCCGAACGCCATTTACGGGGCCTTTACGGTTGGTTACAGGTATGTCTTTACCCTGTATGTTGAGGGTCGCGTATAAAGTATCTTCTGCTTTGTTCAGGCAAACAGGGCCGACGTGAAAGTCATATTTGCCCACCAGCTCCGCGGCCAGTTCATCCGGTACATGACCGGGTTGCCCTGCGTGTTTTGCTGGTACGTATACACCTTGTAATAAGGGTGTTGGGTACGCAGGTCTTTATCCGGACGGTGCTCCGCGTTTACCAGCGTCCTGTAACCGTTGGACATCAACAACAGGCCATTACTTAACGTGCCGCTGACCAGGTCGGACCCCGGGGTGTTCAATGCTTTCATGGGAGTAAGTTGCACCGCCGGACCAGCCTTCATCCACACGGCTGCGCTGTCGCAACTTTGCAGCCCGATCGCTTTTAACCGGAGGCTGTCGGCATTTGCCGTGGCGAATAAAACATATTGCTGCCGCGCGGCATCGTACTGCTCCAGCTGCCGCAGCGTTTCGCCATATTCGAAGTACACGCCTGCCGGATGTCCGGGCCGGGCGATCAATTGCTGATAAACGGCCGCGGCGTCGTTGTAACGGCCTGTTTCCCGGAAGCTGTGCGCCATTTTCAGCAGCGTGTTCAACGGTGTTTTATCACCTTTGCGCGCCTGTCGCTGGTATAATGCGCCAGCTACTGCATATTCTTCCCTTGCATAGGCTTCATCGGCCAGCTGGTGTACACTTTTCTGCTCCTGTGCATACCCGCCGCCGGCAATAGCCATCATCAATATTGTCGATAAACTACGTCGTATCATACGTTGTTTGTAATAAGGTTAAAAATACCGCGGGTTCTGCACGGTGAACTTCCTGGAAGGGATTAAAAATCCGAGTGACAGCTCATGCGATCCATCTTCATAGGCCGCCATTTTATTCACGTTCATGTCGTACGAATAACCGATGCGCAGCTGTTTGGTCGCATAAAATTCCACCATGGCGCTGGCGGCGTTCTGTTGCTGCAGGTTGCGCTGCAACTCCGTTTTGCGCCAGATGTTCACATTGGTGCGATAAGAACCGCCTACCCATAACATCTCTCCGATCAGCAGGAATGCATTGAGATCTACACTGCTGGGGCCTTTAAAATCTTCCTTGATAAGAAAAGAAGGTTTCAGCTGCAGGTTTTCACCCAGCGGGAACACGGTACCGGCAGTGAGATACATATGCTGCGTTTTACGGATGGTCGAGTAATTATTCCCCTTCCAGTTGTACCGCGAAGCGTCGGTATACAGTGAGAACAGGTCCATTACCGACACGCCGGCATAAAACCTGGAAGTCGAATAGTACACACCGAACCGCGCATCGGGCACCCAGGTACTTGTTTTCCCCGGTGTAATGGCCATATCTTCGTTATCGATGTACTGTAACGCCGACCCGTCGATGGAATACTGTGTAACACCTGCACCGATGCCGAAGCTGAGGCGTTTTGTATTTTCGGCGTCCAGCGGAATGCGGTAGGCATAAGAGCCATAGGCTGACAGGACCTGCTGCGGTCCCAGCTGATCGAACAGCAGCTGGCCACCAAGTCCTACCCTGCCTTCGCTGCCGGGCGTCACACCATCTACCGATATGCCGCCCGTACGTGGAGCACCGGGAAAGCCCGCCCACTGGTGGCGATACGTGGCATTCAGGTAAAGGTCTTCTTTGTACCCCGCATACGCAGGGTTGATGCTCAGGCCGTTGAAAACGTACTGGCTGAACTGTATGTTCTGTTGCGCCATGGCGCGTCCTCCTGTGATAAGCAGCAGGGTGATTACCGCTGCTCTGATTACTGTTTGCATCTTTTCACTTTTATGATCAGCAGATAATTTTAGCGTACGATTAATACCCATCCTTTGTATGCTTTAACACTCCCATCTGTTTTCTTCACTTCCGGATGTAGTAGTACGTGCTTTCCGCGAGGCCCGAACCGTTCCAGTCGTTCCGGTAATCGTTGGAGCGGTATACCTGGCTGCCCCAGCGGTTAAACACCTGCAGTTTGGCGCCCTGGTATTTGTCGAGCCCACCAATGATAAACCGTTCGTTCTTGCCATCCCCGTTCGGTGTGAACGTGTTCGGGAACAGCAGGTCGGAGCCTTCCACCAGTAAATTCATGCTGGCTTTATTATCGGCAGGATCTGTATCGGTATTCGTGCTGGCTGCTTCTGCCGTGAGTACCATCGCACCCCGTCTGTAAGCCTGTAGGTTACTTCCAGCTGCGCGGTGGCGCCGGCTGCCATATCCCCGATCGTCCAGTCGATACGCAAGTCCGTGGCATTGAAGCTGGTCTGGCCGATGCTTGCTACCGTACGGGCAGGCTGGCCGAGTTGCGACGCGAGGAAGTCGGCTACGGTTACACCGGCAGACACGCCTGTTCCGATGTTGGTTACCGTTACGCGGTAAGTAATATCCTGTCCCAGGCGGTACGGCCCGATAGCCGGCGATACCATCTGTTTGGTGATCATGAGGTTGCCGGTATGCGCATCGTCGCTGGTAATGGTCACGATAGCTTCGTTGTTCGTATCGGGTGTCCAGCTGAAGTTCGCGGCAGTACCACCGGTGATGGTGAATACTACTGTTTCCGGATCTTCCACTTCGTCGTCGTTCAGCACATTCACGGGAACGATTACACTGCTGGCGCCCGCAGGGATCGTAATGATACCGCTGATAGCCTGGTAATCAGCATCCGGCGTAGCTGATCCACCGATCGTATATTGAACGGTAATGGCCTCGCTGGTCAGTTTACCACCGGCGATACTGATCGTAAACCCACCGTTGGTGGCTGGTTCCGCTGCAGCAGGCTGCGTAGCGGTTACGCCCAGTTTCAGATTAACTGCATCATCATCTGAAATATTTACAGTAGCACTGTTTGCCGCGCCGATCGTAAAGGCGCCGATCGCAGCGCTGCTGTTGGTCAGCGTCACGGTAACTGTTTCCAATTGTTCGATCAGTTCATCATTCAATACCGTTACGGGGATGGTCACACTATTGCCCATGGCGGGAATCACCGCAGTACCGGAGAGGGCCGTGTAATCCGTACCCGCGGTGGCAGTGCCGGCCACGGTGTAGGTTACGGTTACATCCTGCGATAACAGTGTGCCTGCGGGCAGACTGATGATAAAGCTGCCGTTGGTGGAGGGTTCTGCCGCATGAGCGCCGTTGGTGATGCTCAATATCATATTAATAGGATCGGCATCGTCATCGGCAATATCCATCGCTGCTTTTTATCCGGGCCAGGCGCGAAGGCCAGGCTGGTAGATAATCCACCGGTGATTTCGAGGGTCAGCGTTTCTGATCCTTCGATGAGTTTGTCGTCCAGGATATTTACCATCACATCCACATTGTTGCTTCCCGCAGGGATCACGGCGATGCCGGTAAGACTGCTGTAATCTTCATCCGCAGTAGCAGTGCCGCCAACCGCGTACGACACGGTGATGTCTTCGGTGGCTGTGATGCCCGCTGGCAATGCAACGGTAAAGCTGCCGGGTACATCCGGTTCTGCCGCTGCAATATTGACCGCGGCATTCAACACGAGGTTGGCCGGCACATTGTCGTCGTCCGCAATGTTTACAGTAACGCTGCCTGTAGCGGTAAAAGCGAAGTTGGTGCTGGTACCTCCGTTAAGCGCCAGGATCACCGTTTCGGTTGTTTCGATCACCTGGTCGTCGATCACGGATACCGGTACCATAACACTGTTTTCGCCGGCAGGGATGATCACTGTACCCGACAGGGCTGCGTAATCCACGTCCGGGGAAGCGTTGCCCGCAACATTGTAAGTCACTGTAACGCTCTCCGCGGCAGTAACACCCGCCGGCAGCGCGATGCTCACACGGCCCGCGGTCGAAGGTTCGGCAGCATCATTGAGTTTGGTGATCGTGAGGACCAGGTTAGCCGCTGTATTGTCATTGTCTGCAATGTTTACCGTGGCGCTACCCGTACCGCTGAAGGTAAAATTGGCGCTGCTGCCTCCGTTCAGTGTTACAATCACCGTTTCTACGGCTTCAATGATCGTGTCATCCAGCACATCCACGGGAATAGTGGCACTGTTTTGTCCGGCAGGGATAACAACCGTACCGCTGAGCGCCGTGTAGTCAGCATTGCGGGTAGCGGTGCCGCTCACTGCGTAATGTACGGTGATGTCTTCCGAAGAAATCACGCCCGCAGGCAAGCTGATCTCAAAGCCGCCATTGGTCGCAGGTTCCGCACCATCCGCTGTTTTGCTGATGGCAAGTGTAAGGCTGCCGGCGCTTTCATCGTCTGTTATATTTACCGTGGCGCTGCCTGTACCGGTGAAGGTAAAGCTGGTGCTGCTGCCCCCGTTAAGGGTAGCGACCACAGTTTCTGTTTGTTCTACCAGTTGGTCGTCAATCACTGTTACGGGAATGCTAACCGAGCTTTGCCCGGCAGGGATTACCGCGGTACCGGAAAGTACCGTGTAGTCCGTGCCTGCTGTTGCCGTACCGGTTACTGTGTACGCTACGGTCACATCTTCCATGATCGTGATACCAGCAGGCAGGTCGATGCTGAAACTGCCATTGGTAAGAGGTTCCGCGGCATCGGTGGTGTTGCTGATCGTCAGCGCCAGGTTAGCCGGCACACTGCTTTCATCGTCCGCGATGTTCACGGTGGCATTGCCTGTACCGGTGAAAGTAAAGCTGGTGCTGGCTCCGCCATTGATTGTCAGGATCACTGTTTCAGCGGGTTCCACTACCTGATCGTCGATAACGGTTACAGGAATGTTTACGCCGCTTTGTCCCGCAGGGACCACCACGGAACCGGTAAGCGCGGTATAATCCGTGCCGGCGGTTGCGGTACCGGTAACCGCATAATTCACGGTTACATCTTCGGCTACCGTTTTACCTGTTGGCAGCGAGAGGCGGAACATGCCATTGGTGGCGGGTTCTGCCGCGTCAGTTACATTGACGATGGTCAGGGCCAGGTTAGCGGCCGTGTTGTCATTGTCGATGATAAGCGTGGTGGCTTCGTTGGCAGTTAGGTGGATCGTCCAGCTGAAACCATTGGAGGTAGCGCCTGTCAGCGTAAGAATGATCGATTCATCCGTTTCAATGATATCGTCGTCTGTTGCCGGGGTGCTTACCACCACGCTGTTCTGCCCGGCCGGAATCACCGCAGTACCGCTTAACAAAGTATAGTCGGCGCCGTTAGTCGCCGTACCACCAATGGTGTAGGTAACTGTTATGGCTTCCGGTGTAAGAATGTTCATGGGGAGGCTGATCGTAAAGCTGCTCACGTCCGCCGTTCCTTCTGTGGCATTTGTGCCTGCCGCAATACCGATCACGGTATTAGCCGCTGTATTTTCATCGTCTGTGATGTTGACGATCGCACTGCTGCTGCCGCTTGCAGGCGTCAGGTTCAGGCTGCCGGCCGTACCGCCGGTGATCGCCAGGATCACGGTTTCTGTATTTTCTATCAGCTGATCATCGCTTACTGTTACAGGAACGGTGATGCTGTTTTGTCCCGCAGGAATAGTCAACGTTGCAGGCAATGCCACGTAATCGCTGCCAGGGGTGGCCGTACCGCTCACGGTGTAGTTCACCGTAATATCGATGGCCGCTGTTACGCCCGTGGGCAGACTGATCGTGAACTCGCCATTGGTGGCAGGTTCTGCCGCATTGCCGCTATTCGTTACCGCCAGTTGCAGTTTAGCCGGATCAGTGTCGTCGTCTGTGATATTCATGGACACTTCGGTAGTGGCAGGATCAACGGTATAAATGAAACCGTTGGCATCTGTGCTGTTTCCCATGCGCATAGACAGCACCTCTGTGCCTTCAATGATCTGGTCGTCGATCACCGGTACCGGGATGGTCACGCTGTTGCGGTTGGCAGGCAGCGTAGTGCCGGAGATCGTGTAATCTGTGTTACGGGTGGCCGTACCTACCATGCTATAATTAAGCGTGATCGGTGTGGATGAAGTGTAACCCGCAGGCAGACTTACCGTATAAACGCCACCAGTAGCCGGTTCGGTGCCATCCGTCGTTTTTACAACGGTCAGTACACGGTTGCCGGCGGCCTGGTCGTCATCCGCGATATTGATGGTGACCTGGTTGTTCGTCGCATCTGCCGGGAAGATATATGCAGGTGCTGCGCCCGCGATGGCGCTGCCGGACAACAGGGTGAATATCGCGGTCTCCACCGGCTCGATAATCTTATCGTCCAGTATATTAAGTGCTACGGTAACGCTATTCGTATTCGCCGGGATCACGATCGTGCCCAACGCTTCGTAATCGAGTCCTGATACTGCCGTACCAGATAATGCATAACCGACAGTGACAGGCCATGCAGCAGTTGCCGAACCCGCCAGTTTAACGGTAAAGGAGCCTGGTGTTGAAGGCTCTGATGCGTTAACAACGCCGCCGATCACTTCGATAGGTGTGCTGTTAGACGCGTTCGCATCGATGACATTTACCGTAGCGCTGTTGCTCGCGGGATCCACCACGAAGGGATAGCTGGCCGAAGCCGCACCGATAAGTGTGAGCAACACCTCCTCCGGTCCTTCCACGACGCCATCATCCACTGCGTTCACATTGATCAGTACCTCGTTCGCCCCGGCGGGTATCACGATATTACCACCGGTTAGTCCCGTTAATGTATAATCGGTGCCGCTGATCGCAGAACCGCCCAGGCTAAAGCTGACGGTGATATCCTGCGAGCTGGTTACGCCCGGTTTCAGCGAAATACGGTACTGGCCCTGTACGCCGCCTTCTACGGCATCGGATACTTTCGTGAGCAATACTACATTACTGTTTCCTGCAAAATCATCATCCGCAATATCTACCGTCGCGGCGTTTTGCGTGATGCTGATGGTATAAGTGAGATTAGCGGCGGAAGCGCTATTAAGCGATAAGCCCACTGTTTCTGTACTTTCAATTTCAGTATCGTCGATCACATTCACGGGCAGATCAATACCATTTGAACCGGCCGGGATCACTGCCGTGGCGGGGAGCACCACATAATCGGCGCCGGGTGTGGCCGTGCCGCTTACCGTGTAGGCCACGGTAATATTTTCAGACGCTATGATGCCGGTCGGTAACCCGATATGAAAGGCGCCCGATGCAGCGGGTTCAGCCGCATCTGTTTTCTTCGTGATGCTGATCACACGATTCGCTGCGATGTTGTCATCATCCGCAATGTTCACGGTGCCGCTGCCGCCAGTAGTGGCCGGCGTAAAGTTGAAGGAAGCGGACGAACTGTTCTGCAGGGTAATAACCACCGTTTCCGTCAATTCCACCAATGCATCATCGATCACCAGGATCGGGATGGTCACGCTGTTTTGTCCGGCCGGTATTGTTACAACGCCGCTCAGGGCAGTGTAGTCTACACCACTCAAAGCGGTACCTGTTACCGCATAGTTTACGTTGATGGCTTCTGTTACGGTTACGCCGGCAGGCAGACCGATGGTAAAGCTGCCATTGGAGGAAGGCTCTGCCGCGTTCTGGATATTGGATACCAACAGCGTGCGGTTAGCGGCTGTATTGTCATTATCCGCGATGTTCACGGTAGCACTGGCGGTACCGGTGAAAGCGCCGATGCTGGCGGTAGTACCGCCTGTCAGTGTCAATATAACCGTCTCGTTACCCTCAATGATCTGGTCATTTATCGTGGTCACCGTCACATCCACGCCGGATAGTCCCGCAGGGATGACTATACTG
Organism: Chitinophaga sedimenti; assembly: GCF_023156195.1. Lineage (GTDB taxonomy): Bacteria > Bacteroidota > Bacteroidia > Chitinophagales > Chitinophagaceae > Chitinophaga > Chitinophaga sedimenti. Next base: position 1,156,308 of record NZ_JAKUKA010000001.1, on the reverse strand, counting down.
CCGCCCAGGGTCGTGTAGTCCGTACCATTGGTGGCGGTACCGCTAATGGTATAAGTAACGGTGATATCTTCTGAGGTATTTACACCGGCGGGCAGACTGATACGGAATTTGCCCGCTGCGCCGCCTTCTACAGCGTTACCCGCGTTGGCGACGCTCAGCGTGCGTTTTGCAGGGGTGTTTTCATCATCTGTAATATTAACAGTGGCATTATTATCGGTCGGACTCAGCGTATAGGTGTATTTAACACCTGTCGCGCTGTTCAGGGTCACGATCACGGTTTCGGTGATTTCCACGAGCGCATCGTCTGTAACCGTCACCGGCAGATTAACGCCGTTTTGTCCGGCCGGGATCGTAGCGGTACCGCTCAGTGCCGCGTAATCGGCCATGCCGGCCGTACCGGTTACGGTGTAATTGATCGTGATGTTTTCCTCCGCCAGTACGCCGGAAGGTAACCGTAGCGCGAAGCTGCCATTGGTAGTAGGTTCTGCGGCATCAGCGGTTTTGGTGAGGGAAAGTACCCGTTTGTCGGCTGTAAATCCATCCACCGTTACGATGGCGGTTTTAGCGGCATCGCAGCCCTGCGGACTCGTTACGGTATAAGTGACGGTGGCGGTACCCGGTGCAACGCCCGATACTACGCCGGTGTTGCTCACCGAGGCGATGGCGGTGTTGCTGCTGCTCCATACGCCACCTGCGGTCGTGCTCGTCAATGCAGTCGTGCTGCCCTGGAATACGCTCAGCGTACCGGTGATATCGGCCACCACAGGCACGGCATTTACTGTAATCGTAGCATCCTGGCTTGCGCTGCAGCCGTTGCTGTTAGTAATGGTATAAGTAATGGTCACGCTACCGGGCGTCACACCTGTTACCACACCCGTGGTGCTGACAGTAGCCACTGCCGCATCACTGGTGCTCCATACGCCGCCGGTGGTGGCGCTGCTCAGCGTGGTGGTGCGGCCTGTACATACAGCAGTGGTGCCTGTAAGCGCCGCTACCGGCACATCGCTGCGGGTGATGATCACATTATCTGTGCGCGAACAACCGTCAGGATAACTTACCGTTACGCTGTACGTACCGGGATCTGTGATGGTCAGTGTTTCCAGCGTGCTGCCATCATTCCAGGTAAAAGAAGCAAGCGGCGAGGCGAAGAAACCATCTGTTTTAATAGTATATGGGAAAGCGTCCGGACAAAGCAACAGGTCGGGGCCCAGACCAAGAATCGGCGTGGAGCCGTTGTAGGGGGCTATGTCCCAATTCATATTGTTTCCCAGGTTCTCGGAATGCTCCAATGCCTTAAAAGGCGTAACACCGGCGGCGGTGATGATGCCGCGGAGCCTTACGTAGTCGAACTCCACATCGCCGGTTGTTTTGGTGATAGTGGCGGTACCGGTGCTGCTGGTAATCTCTGTGAGGTTACAGGGAGTACCGCTTCCGTACCATTCTTTTGTAACGGTGTTATTGGTACCCGCCGTTAGCGTATAAGTTTTTCCGGGAGCGAAAATCAGTGTATCGATGGTATTATCACCCGTGATTGCCCCCTGCCTTTGAACTCAAGGCGGCGGATCGTGTTGTTGGAGCCGACAGATATTGCCGAAGCGCCGGATGGATTGCTGAACAGCAGGCTGTTTACCGTTGTGCTGAACACATATGCATCGCTGGCTGTACCACCGCTGGCATCCACCACGTCGTACGCCCCGCCGTTTACGAGGAAACGACGTGCTTTCAGCACAGAATTGGCAGCCAGCAGTGTTTTGTTCGCTGCCATATAGCGCCATGCGCCGGTAATGGTGGCGCCGGTAATGTTCATCGTGAGGGGACTGGCCGAAGAGCCATCGTCCATACCATTCAGGTTTACCGTACGGCCACTCATATTAACACCGCCGCTGCGTGGAAATATGTATGCTAACGAATTATTGAAATCATCCTGCAAAGTAACCGTATAACCCGTTGGCTTCATGATGTAGAACTGCGTGAGGCCGGTACTGGGTCCGTTGGATGTAATGGAAACATTGGAAGGCCCGACAAAATTCATGGCGGCATCTATCCTTACGCCGGGGCTCAATACGAGGCTACCCCAGATTTCGAGGTCGAGGGTAACCGGCTTAGTCAGCGTTGGATTGAAGGTCGCGCCTGTCCAGTCATGTTACGGCAATATGCCTGTGTGTTATTGATCGTTACCGCATTGCTGCCGCTGGAGAAGCTGTTTGCATCGAAAAACACATCGTTGGATACACCGGGAACGCAAGCGCCACCCGCACCGCCACTACTGTTACTCCAATGTGCCGGATCGCTCCAGTCGCCCGAACCACCAACCCAATAGCGTGCGCCCACACCGGAGGCTGTGATATCAAAACCTGTATTGCCACTTGCATCGGCGCCAGATACCGTTACCGGCAAGCCGCTACCTGCGGCGGTCATGTTCAGGAGATAAATATTATTCAGATCGCGGGTAGCTGCCGGACCGAAGTTGATCGTTGCCGAGGTGCCCTCCACTCCTCTCAGTTCACCAAGTGCGTTACAATCCGGCGTACTGAAGCGGAACAGGCCGTTCACCGTTTGTGTATTCCTGATCGTGTACGGCTTGGATGGCGCCAGCAATAAGTTAGTAATAGTGTTGTTGCCGCGTATTTCCGCACCTGACTTAAATTCCAGCGTACCAACCGTATTATTGCCAATCAGACCGATCAGGTTATTGGCTGGGGCGGTGTTCGTAAACACCAGTTCCCCAAAGGTGGCATTTTGAATGCTGGCTTCATTTACAGAGGTTGTACAATAAACTTTCGGATAAGTGAGGCCATTTACCGTAAAGGCTCTCGAGGTAATAAAGGAGCCGGCGGCGTTGTTTACCCAGGTTACATTGGTAGCGCCGACATTCCAGAACACAACATTAATCGTTGCGTTACTGATATCCATAATACGCCCAACACCGCTGGTACTATTAAAGAGGTTCATGTTGATGTTACGGCCGGACATGTTCAATTGTCCCCTTGCGTGCACAAAATTGAGCCCGGGAAAATTGATGTTATCCGTAAGTGTCATTCCTCCCGCCGTATTCTCTTTATTAACCGTGAGGCTGAGCGTACCATTGCTGCAACCATTGGTCGTTAACGTATTTACTTCCGTACCTCTGGCTGTTACGCTGCCGTTGATCGTCATGGTAGGATCCAGGGAGATGGAGCCCCATACTTCGAGCTGCATTCCTGCGGTCATATTGACGATCGGCGCACCGGTTACACTTGTCCAGGTCATATTATGACACCAGGAATTACCACTCAGCGATACCGTGTTATTGCCTGCGGTAAATCCACTGTTGGCGTCGAACACCACATCATCCCCGGTAAAGGCACACAGGCACCGCCTGTGCCGCCGCTTGCACTGCTCCAGTGCGACTTATCGTTCCAGTCCCCGGCGCCGCCTACCCAATAGAGGGTGGTGCCGGAAGGTCGTGGTAAAAAGTTCCAGCCAACGTTACTGCCACCGTCTGCCCCTACCACGGTAATGGGGGTAACAGCACCGGTAGCGGTCAATGTTTTAACATAAACATTGCGTAAATCCACTACGGCGCCGGTAGCAAATGCCAGTTTCGCATTCGCGTCCGCGCCGGTAAGCTGGCCAAGTCCTTCGCAGTCCGGCGTATTCAGCTGCATACGCGTATTAATCGTATTGGTGCCATGGAAAATATATCCTTTTCCAGGCGCGAGTATCAGTTGATTAATCACACTGCCCCCGGTAGCAATACGGCCACCACCCATAAACTCCAGCCGGTCTACGGTATTGCCTCCCCCGATCCTTACACTTCCTGTTGGCGTAGCCGGATTGCTGAAAGTCAGCTCACCGAACGTACTGGTAGTAATGATCATGAGGTCGGACGTACCGGTAATTTCCACTTTCGGAAAAGTATATCGATCTGACTGAAAAACTGCAGCCTTTATGGAAGACCCGGTGGCGTTCAGCGTACCATTGGCGCCCCTGTAGTCCCGTGAGTTGCCGATAATTAACGTGGCATTACTGATATCCGCACTTCTTGTTGAAGTGGAACTGCTGCCATTAAAGAGGTTTAATGCATGCGTATTACCGGATAGGTTTACATGTCCGGTTGTAAGCACAATGTTCACATTCAATGCCTCAGGTGCGCCGTCCAGTAAAGTAAGAGATCCACCGGGTTTATTTACGTTCACTGCATTTACAGCGTTAGCAACCACGTACTTGCCGGCACCATTCATCTTTAACGTGGCGTTTCCTGTTCCCGCGAAAAGAATATTCCTGATATCGTATCGCATGGCGCCCGAAAGCTCCATATTGCCGTACACATTTAACTGGTAGGTCACCGCAATATTTCTGAATATCGCGTTGGTGGTAACGCCCGCCCACGAGATGTTCCGCACATAGGCGTGACCGGTAGTCGGCATCGTAACAATGGTGTTGTTAAGAAGACCGCTGTTGCCATCAAAGTAAACGTCGTCGTTAAGCCCGGGTACGATGGACTTGTTGCCAGGCCCGCCGGACGAGGAAGCCCAGTGACTGAGATCGGACCAGCTGCCGGCGCCGCCGACCCAGTAATAATCATCTGCATGCACGCCCGATGCAGAAAGCAATACGATAAGAATCAGGATTAGTCTTTTCATTTCTGTCGTTGTAAGAGGACAATAAGAATCAAGGCCGTCCGGCAGGCAGACAGCGAGGTATCTAAGGGTGTTAATGGTATCTAATGAGGAACGTAAATTTCTCTACATCGGAAATGGCTTTATGTTTGTTACGGTCTTTAAGGTTATGATTATACTTATGCTTAATGGTATAGTCCTTTCTTTACACAGGAATGGATGTCTACTACTAGGCTTCTATTTATGCTACTGCTATGGACCCGACAATACTCTTGGGGTAAAAGTAGTGATTAGCTGTTAATTCTATATGAAGAAAAAGAAAGAGAGATAAAAATCTACAGTATGTAAGTGAAAACAAAACGCCCTGCAAAACCCTTCACTGTAAAGGATTACAACAGAATGAAAGGCATCCTAACAGCGCACTCCTGTAGGAATAAAACTACAAACATCAACACAATTACTTAACTACAACTACAAGGAATGTAGTAATACAACTACATAAAAAGCGGAGCACTAACGTGCTCCGCTTTTTTATACATTAGTTTAAATATCGCTTACAAGTACTGTTTAAAATAGCTTCTCAACCGCTGCTGATAGTAACTTTTATATGGCCCTTCATAACTGTGGCTCTGTCCCGGCAACACCAGCATGTCGAACGGCTTGTCGGCCAGTATGAGCGCATTTACCATACGGTAAGTATTACCCGGGTGTACGTTCGCATCCACCTCCCCTGTTACCAGCAACAGGCGGCCTTTTAGTCCACGGGCCAGATCCTGGTTCAACTTTACCTGGAAACGGAAGCTGGAATCAATACCCTGGTAGGTTTCGCCCCAGGTACGGTTGTATATCCGGTTGTCGTGGTTACCGGAAGAGGCTACCGCTACTTTATAAAAATCGGGATAAGTGCAGATCGCGGCTACGGCCATCATGCCACCACCAGAATGCCCGAAAATGCCTACCCGGCTCGTGTCTATGAAAGAATACCGCGCAGCCAGTTGTCGCAGGCCGGCAATATCATCTTCGAGCGCATAGTCGCGCAGGTTATCATAACCGTAGGCATAGTAGGCCTTGGAGCGATAAGGAGATCCACCCCGGTGCCCCATACACACCACTACGAAGTCGTTTTGCGCCAGCGAAGTGTTGTTGTAACGGTCCAGTACCGTAAACTCCGACCATACTGTTTCCGTCTGCGGACCAGGATATACCTGCGAGATAACGGGGTATTTGCGGGTAGCATCGAAGTTGAAAGGTTTCCACATCAACCCGTAAATATCGGTAACCCCATCTGCCGCTTTTATTTTGAACATCTCGGGATGTTTCCAGCCATAGCGATAAAGGCGGCTGACATCCGGCACCCATACGTCCATGATCACCTTACCTTCAGTGGAGCGCGCCACAACACGGGGCGGCATGTCGATGCGGGAATAAGTATCCACCATGTACTTTCCTCCGGGACCAATAAACACGTTGTGCGTGGCATTTTCAGGTGTCAGCAGGCGCAGGTCCTTACCGGAGAAACGTACACTGTATACAAATGCGTAATAAGGGTTTACACCCGGCTGTTGCCCGTAGCCATAGAAGTACAGCTTACGGTTAACCGTATCGATCTTTGCGATTTTACCGGCTGTCCATTCACCGCCGGTGATTGCCTGTTTCAGCTGTCCGTTACCGTCGTAGAGATAATAGTGGCCCCAGCCGCTGCGGTCAGACCACCACACGATGTCTTTCCCATCATTAAGCACATGTACTTTAAACAGGTCTTCATTGATGAAAGGTTTGCTTACTTCATGCACCAACACCTTTACTTCCGCTGTTGCCGGATCTACCGTGCATAATTCGATCTCATCGCGGGTACGTTTCTTCCGCAGGAAGAAGATGCGGCTTCCCGCGTGGACCACTTCCACCTCTTGGTCTTTCCAGCGTTCGATGTTAACGCGTTGCAATGCTTTGCGGGCGGTGTCGCCTACAAACAGTTCGAACTGCTTTACATGTTTATCGCCGGGCAGCTCGTACTTGTACGTTTCCAGCCGCGGCCGCGGCATAGTTAACGTGTGCACGACAGACATGGTGCCCACTTCGCGACGGTCTTCGCGCACGACATAAAAACTTGATGTTCCTTTTATCCAGTTGGCTTCAGACTGGGAATCCCGTATGCTGGAAGTATCGTCATCATTAATATGGAAAGAATAATACAACGCAGCGTCGCGGCTCAGCTGGTACTCCGCACTGTCTGCACATCTTCTTAAATAGAGATTATGCGCACGCGAATACAACTGCCACTGTTTATCGGGAGATAGGCCTGTACGCCAGTCGCCACGCTTTACCGTCTTAGGCGGAGATGCCACCAACCGGCCCGACAGGAACTCATACACATACCGGTCCCCCTTATAGCTTACACCAACGCCGCCTTCATTACCAACACCGGTTCCTTCAACTTTGATCAGCGCCGTATCTATCGTCGTGCGGAGTAGCTTCTTCAGCAACACGGCGATTTCATGACGGTCCGACATATTCCGGCGGATCTTCGCCGCCGGATCGATGTAGTAATAATTCCTGTCCGTACTGTCCGATGCCGCGAACCAGAACTTGTCCTGCTTATCCACGAAAAAAGGTACAATGCCCATGGAACCGATCTGCTTCAGCAAGTTAGGCGCATCGAAATGCCGGGCCGGATCTTCCTGCTGGGCAAACCCATAATGTGACAGCAACAATACCACCAGCAGTAACCTACAGCAGCGACTTAACATGGCGGAGGAGGTTAGGATTTTTAGAATGCTCCGCCACTGCTTCCATGATCGCTCTCCATTCCGGAACCGATTTGCCGCGGTAGTGAGGATAAAGACTAAAGAAATCGAAAGTGATATCCATGTTCTTGCTGTCAAATTTCGCGATGTTGCCGGCCATGAGGTGTAACACCTTCACCGTATCCTTTTCACAGGCAGCCTGCGCCATGTCCATCATCACCAGCAGATCTTTTTTATCCGGTGTTTTCGTGCCACTGATCTGTTTGCGATAGCGAACAAAATCGGCTGCGTCGTAAGGAATACTTTTCTGGTACCAGCCGCGGAACGTATAACCGGTCAGTTTGCGAAATACGGCGGATATCTTTTCATCTACCACCTTTTTACCCTGTACGGCGGCGAAGTCGCGCCAATGCTCCACGAGGTAATTAAAATTTTCGCTGTGCATATCGGATAGTTCACGGGAGTAGATGTTTTCCCCGAACATGAACCAGTTTTCCTTTGCGGCGCGCTGTTTCGGCGTAAGCATATTAAAATACTCGCGTTCCAGTTCCTGCGCGCGTTTCACCTCTTTCATCTTCAGGGCTTCCCAGATGTAATCGCGCATCAGTTCGTGCGAGCGGTCGCCTTCGTTGTAACGCTTCAACATGCTGGCAATGCGGTTGGCAGGATTCATGCCTTCCCGAACTTTCGCCAGGAAAGGCGCGGCTTCCATGCCACCTACAAATTTGTATACCAGTTTACCGTCGCCATCCAGCAACAGGAAAGTAGGGTATGCGCCAACGGCGTACTGCTTGCGCATATCCGGCCCCTCTCCTTTCTCCATATCCATTTTCAGGTTGATAAAATTCGTGTTGAAGAAATCGGCTACGCTGTCCTGCGTAAATACCGATTTTGACATGTATTTACAAGGGCCACACCATTCTGTGTAGCAGTCTACGAACACCATTTTCTTTTCCGCTTTCGCCATGGCCATTACTGCCGGTACATCGTTATGTGCAAAAGCTATTTCCCGGTTTTGCGCCAGGCCGTTTATGGCATGAAGCAGCAATAAACCTGCTATTAATCTTTTCATATGTTGCTTACACTTTTATCTTGTTAAAAACTCCTTGTCCACGCTCATCTTCATCAGGCGGTACGTTTCGCGGCTCAGCAGGTCGGTGTGTTCTTCTCCGAGTTGCGCCAGCTTCTGCGCGGTCGTAGTCAGGTAATAATGCAGCAGCACGTTGCCGTCACCAAGACCGTTACTGATGTTCGCCTTATAGGCGGCCTGCGCCAGGTTGTACATGAACGTAAGTTGCGTGGTTCTTTCACCGGCCGTGAGCGCGCGCTTTTTATCGAAGGACTTAAATACCGTTTTATCAATGAACGCGAAAATCTCTGTTGCGCCGATGCCGTCCGGCTGGGCGGCGGCGGCGAGTACTTCCACACTTGCCAGCCTGTTCAGCGCTGTTTCCTGCAATTGCTGTATCCAGCCGTCCACATCAATCACCCGGCCGCTGGGTGTTACTTTCTCCGTCATCCAGGCAGGTGCGCCATTGAAAACATAAGCGGATAAAAACTGCAGGGCTTTCCTTTGCTGCGCTACGGGAGTTACGACGCGGCCTGTTTTACGATCGGCCATACCGCCGATCTGGGACAAAACATCGGTAACATATTTGTAGTATTCCCGCTGCACTGCGCCGTATAACGAGCCATTTGCATTGAACAGGTTCTCGCTGCCGTCCAATTGCAGAGACGCTGCTTTCAGTTGGGGATACAGGTGTTCGAGATTCCTGATCCCGAGTATGGCCGCCTCCGTCAGATCGTTTGAAAGATCGTACTGACGCGTAAACGGATCGGTTTTACCCTCGGGCAGCCACACATATGATGGCTTAGGCGCCGTACCATATGCCCACTTAATGGCAGCGATATCATCTTCGCCGATATGCGGCATGAGTAATGATACAGGCACCTGGTCCTGCGGTTGCGCCAGATAGTTAAAGTTCAGCTCGTCCATAATTGAAGCGCTGATGCTGTGCTTTTTCAGTGAAGCGGCATCGCGCAGTGCTGCCGGCGTATACCGTGTACTGGCGGCAGGATTTTCTTTCAGCCCCAATACCTGTCCCATGGTACGGGTTACCTGCCAGCGAAGGATCTCACCCGTTACCTCACGACTTTTAATATCTTTCACGATACGCGGATCGGTAGCGCCGCATTGTACGAAGTAACGCAGCATCAGCTCTTCCACACTATTAGACATGAGGTTGATGCGGGCCATCATGATTTCCCCGGTTTCGGGATTATCTACCGTGGAGTTCAACACCCCGGCATAGGCATTTCCCCAGTTGATCACAATTTTGCCTGGCGCCAGCTGCAGGTCGTTTCCTACCGTTACTTCCAGCACGTCCTGGTAACCAGCAGCCTGGAACGCTTCGTTCCAGGCCAGTACACCTGCTTTTATATAACTGCGGTAGAATTCCGGTGTCAGCGGATCAATCACCACGCTGATCGCTTTTACAGGTGCAACCAGGCCCTTTTTCTGTTTCCCCGGACGAACATCCCATTTGCGGATAAACTCCGATTTACGGGCCGTATAGGCCACTTTCCCGTAGTCTGTAAAACTGAAGGTTTCGAAACCGCTGGCTTCGGGGGCTATCTTACGGGGCATTTTTTTGTCGGGCAGTTCGCTGAACAACATTTCTATCTCGTAACTGTTGTTATGCGCCTTTTTAGGAGCGCCGGTATTTCCCATGTAATCTGTCTGCGAGCGCTCAACGACAAACCGCACGCCGTTATTTTCCGGGGAGATGCGCTGCACGTAGAAACGCTGCGGATCGGGATGGCTCAGGAAACTGAGGTCATTGAAGGCGAACCAGTCGCCCGCATCCGTGATCTGGCGGGTAACATCGATGATGTAACTGTTCTTTTCCTTACCCAGTGCTTCGATCCGGTAGCCGTAGTTCACCGGCGCTTTCGCTGATTTTTTGATCACCTGTTCTATATCTCCGTTCGCATCACCGGACGCACCCTCGCTGAATATAGGACGGGTTACGTCGAGGTAATCATTAATGCCTTTGCTGAAACGGATAATGCCCGACGACTTCGCGATCGCAGACGCATTGCCCCGCCGTACATATCCCATTACCAGGATATCCTTATCCAGGCTGGTGGCAGGAATTTCCATGTAGTAACTTTTCCCGCGCTGGTATACAGGAAAATCGCCGTTGATGGTTTTGGTTTCCTTCGTAAAAAACTTATCGAACGGCATCGGTCCCTTTGCCGCATCCTGCGCCGAAGCGCTCATAACTGCGACACAGGCCGCTATTGTCAACATCCTTCTATACATCGTTATTGGTGTTATCATTATTTATTGGCCAATAAACCCTGGCCGGTACCGGTTTCCCAAATAGTAATCATATCGGCCATTGACTGCAGGTGCGCTTTGGTGAGCACATCTTTTGCCAGCGGCATGCCTGCTTTACAGCCCGCCTGAACTTTTCCGATCAATATGAGCAACTGCACCGACACATCCTTACTAAAACCGGCTTTAGAGGCGGCATTGGATATCATGCTGGCGAGCAGCGTGCGTTGCAGTAAACGGTCGAACTCATTCACGGGTTGCCCTTTTGCGAGTTTACCGTATACGGAACTGTATATCCGGTCGAACAGCGTGCTGGCATGGTAGCCCTTGTCCCCTGCCACTACTTCGTTTTGCAGGATGCGGGAGTAAGCCATGAAAAACTTAGACAGTGCTACCGCAAACGGTTCCGCGCCGTCGCGGTCGAATATGAACCCGGCTTTGTCCGTGATCTTTGGAGGGAACAACCATTCAGGGTAATGCATAATATATTGCTCAAGGAAGGCTACAGCTTCCTCCTGTTTGGCTTTACTTACCGGGATAAAGGCAGGCATGTTCTCCGACGGCAGGGCGTCTTCGTTATTATAGCGCCCTCCCAGCGTGCGCAATGCATGGTTCAAGTAGTTGTGATAGCGGCCCAGCATACTGCGGTATTGCTGTCCATAATAGATATCATCGGCCTTCATGGCGGTCATCCATTCATCGAAATGCAACATAGCGGTACGCAGGTTCTTCATGCCCAGTTCACCCGCTTTAGCCGCGTTGCTGCCTACATCTTCCGACTGAAAGCGGGGATCGTGCAGGTCGGTTTCTTTACCGAAGATCAGGCGCTCATCTTTTCGCTTTGCGCTTACCCAGCGTTCCAGGGAATCGGCTTCCGCCTTGGGCGATTTAAACTCCGGCCAATAACGATATCCCCATTCGATGGCGAAGAAGTCGTATACGCCGAGGTTGGGTAATAACAGCTCCACGGGCATTTTATCTTCCGGCTGTACTACATAGTTAAAACGCATGTAGTCCATTACCGATGCGCCGAAGCCGTTCGCTTTCACAAAAGCCGGGTTACGGATACTGTCTACATCATAAGTAGAACTGCCGGCGAAGTTATGGCGCAGGCCGAGTGCGTGCCCCACTTCATGGGTGATCACGTTCTTTACCAGCCGGCCCATTACGTCGCGGCTGAGCGGGAACTGCCGGGCAGCGGGATCGTTGGTGGCGCACATCGCAAAGTACCAACGCTGGATAAGGTCCATGATATTATGGAACACCGCTACCCGTGAACTGATGATCTCACCGGAGCGCGGGTCACATACCGACGGTCCATAGGCATTAGGGATAGGTGATGCTTTGTAAGAGATATAGGAAAAACGGACGTCTTCGAGGGAATAGGTAGTATCGTCGGCAGGTGGCTCCGGAAGCGCAGTGATCGCGTTTTTAAAACCGGCCTTTTCAAAGGCCCGGCGCCATTCATTTACACCATCGATAAAATATGGCACCAGGTAACCCGGTGTATTCCTGTCGATATAAAAAATGATCGGTTTCACCGGCTCCACTAATTCACCGCGCAGGTAACGCGGCATATCTTCCGGTTTGGGTTGCAGGTCCCAGCGGGTAGCCAGTTGCACCCAACGCGGATTTTCCGGGTAGTGGTCCAGGTCCTGCACACTTTTGGTGAAGTAACCGACCCTTGGGTCCATGAAGCGCTGCTTCATCGGCGTTTCGGGCAATAATATCCGTGAAGCGCCAACCTCCCACACCGTGGCATCGCTGGGCTTTTTCGGCGGAGCGGATGCCCCGGGCATCCCCACCAGGGGCTGCGGGCGGCGGTGTACCGGGACTATAACTCTTGACAGAACGAAAGTTGATATTGCCCGGGAAACAGGTAACACTTTTTACGAACGATTTGTCTGATTGCAGTTCCCCGATCCCCAGTTCATCTTTGGCGCCGCGGAGTGAAAACAGGTCTACATCGCCTTTAAAAGCTTCGGTGAAGTCGATCAATGATGCATGTTCATCCCGCGCCTTTATGTCAAACGACTGTATCACCGGCAATAAGGACGACACGGTTGCGCGGTAGAAAGTAGTGCTTGTGTCACGCGCGTTCCGGAACTGTGGCTGCACCAGTGTTAAACGGTCGCCCGCGGCGCGCTGGAAGCGAAATACAGATTCGTATACCGCATCACCTGAATAACCGAAGCGTTTGTCCGTTCTCCGTTCGCGCTGAGCGGAACCCTGTACGATCGTAATGGCTGCCAGGATATCGCGTCCTTCTATCGAATCGGGCACTTCCATCAGGTAACGGCCATCCTGTACGTAGATGTTGCACATTCCCTGGTACCGCTGCGCGCCCGGTTTAATGTAAGTCCGGAGCGAAGGCATGCCCGCATCCTGGGCCTGCACGAGTGCAGACACAGGAGCGAGAATGGCGGTCAGTAAAAAATTGCGTAATATGCTCATGTTCTCAATTTCCGTTATAGCAAAGCATGGCCTGTATGCAGCATAAACTGCATATTCATCTGCTTATAAAATGTAATTACCGGGCGATGGCGGCGTTGCCGATCATCTGCAGGTCTACGTTGTAATTCGTGATAAAATAATTGCGTACCAGGTTGTAACGTTGCCTGATCTTTCCATTCGTATCTTTTGTGGCGTTCAGGATACCTACGTAGGAACGTGTGGTATTGGGCGCGCTGGTATTTAACACAGATTCCGGGTAACCGGTCATCGCAAGGATATACTGTTCCCAGTCCGACTGTGCATTAGATGCGTAATAATCGGTAATGGAACCGGCCGCGTAAGCCGCTGCCTGCGTGGTAAACGCCGTTGCATAACTGGTGATTTTTGTAAAATCGGCGGTGGCTGCAATGGGCTTGCGGGCAAAAATGCTTTGCATGAAAATCGTATTCGTTTTCCAGATAAAGATGCCGGAATCCTGCGGTGTCATTGTAAGCACCTTCGCATTACCAAAGTTCACGTTGATCGCATCGTAGTTAAACCAGGCCGCCACCGATTTTTCCAGCTTTATGCTGGTAATGGGCACGGTGGTAAAATCATACCCGAGATATACAGAATCCACCGCAGAACAAAGCAGTACTTTACCGGGCAGGAACTCTTTCAAAAACTTATCGGAATAAAACCGGAACCAAAGGCGATTCATCACCTGCAGTTGCGCGGGTACATACGTTTCCTCGGCCGGTTTTACGAGGAAGCCCGAGCTCCAGCGTTTGTTAATGGTATCGTATGCAGCATTCTTCCATCCTGCCGGTGTCCAGTAAGAATCGCGGTTAGAGAATTTATACAGCAGGTAACTGCCGTACTTATCGTAATAACTTTTGATCGTTGCATCGAAATCATGGTTTCCCTGCGGCAGCGTATAAGCGCCACTTTCGCCCGAGGCCGTCAGTGTTTCTTCTTTCGTGCAGGCAATGGCCAGCAAAGTGACAGCAGCAAGGATATATATTTTCAGTTTCATGTTGTACGGTGTTAGCGGGGATTAGGAACAAGATTGTTGTTACGGCTGATCACGGAGATCGGGATGGGCAGCGCGTACAGCGGGCTGTTCGCCGCCAGTGTAAACACGGTGCTGGTACCTTCCGCATCGATGAAGTTATGCGTTACCGACAGGCCCAGGCGTTTAATATCAGCCCAACGAGAACCTTCTTCCAGGCTCATTTCACGGCGGCGTTCATCGGTGCAGAATTTAAGCAATGCATCCGCATCCGTAAAAGACACCGGCGTGTAAGCCGCCGTGCGGGTATCGTAACGGCTCAGGCGCAAGGTGTTCAGGTCATTAATCGCTGCTACACGGTCTGCGTCCTGCGCTGATTTTTTAAATCTCCTTGCATAGGCCTCTGCACGGGTAATATATACTTCGCCCGTACGAATACCTTTGTCGCCTGCATTCGCATTCAGCCCGATCTTCAGGCTGCGGGAAGGAAATTCCGCGCCGCTCACGAAATACTTCTGGAAGTTGAGCGCATAACGCAGGTCGCCCTTGTTATCGGTGCCGTTGCCCTTCTCGTACATATTGCGCAATTCGTCTGATACCGCATAGGGTGCATGAAGATTGGTATAGGTACCCGTAACCGGCATAAAACTGGCGTTGTTTTTTGAGTTGAATCCATACTGCCACAGCACTTCCGAACTCGTGGTCTGATCGTAAATACCCGCTGGGTTCAGGCTGGTGTTGGAAACCACGTACGCTTTCATCAGGGTCAGTGTCGGTCTTGCTTCAATTACTTTACTTGCATATTCGATCACCTTGTCCATATCCGTATCCAGCCCGCGATAAAGATAAAAGCGCGCTAACAGGGCGTAAGCGGCGATCTCGCTGAGACGGTAAGGCGTTGGCGCGGTGTAATTCGCTTTGATCAGTGCGGCGCCTTCCACCATATCTTTTTCGATCTGGTCAAAAGTTGCCTGCAATGTATGGCGGCCTACGTGTTCATCACTTACCTGCATGGAGAGGATCAGCGGAACACCCATAGCCGTAGCGGGTTGTACGCCGGCGCCATTGTATGGCAGGCAATATAACTGCGCCAGCTTCAGATAGTAAAAGCCACGTAATACCATCGCCTGTCCGCGCAATGCGTCTTTCGCCTGGTCGGTGCCCTTTACTTTTTCTGCGTAATCGATCACGATGTTGCAGCCTTTAATGCGGCTATAGAAGTTTTTCCAGGCATTCAGCGCAGTGGAAGCAGTGCCGGTGCTACCATCCAGTTCCAGCGGATCGAAGCTGAATACGCCACGGCCGTTTTCGTAAAAGCTGGCGTAGGTCGTATTAATGGTCCCGTTCGTATTCCGCGGCATGCCGTAGCTTTTCACGTCGTCGGTCAGCATATCTGAGAACAGGTCCAGGGGTGCGCTATAGGGATACGCATCGCTGATCATAAAGGCATATAAATCTTCGGTGGAAGAAGGCCGGATCTCGTCCGGACTTGTTTCCTCCAGGAACTTTTTACAGGAAGATGCCAGCAGGCAAACCGGCAACAGTAATATCCATATCTTTTTCATTGTTGATCTTCGTTTAGTGGTTAGAAACTGGCGGCGAGTGACAAGGTGTACGTTTTGGTACGCGGCTGCTGGCCGGTAGCCACTTCCGGATCTCTTCCCCGGTAATCTTTACTCACGATCGAGAACAGTTGTGAAACCCGCCGTTGATAGAGATGTTCTGGCACTTCACTTTACGCGCCAGTACTTCCGGCATGCTATAACCGAGCGACAAATTATTACATTGCAGCGAAGACGCATTTACGACCCGGGTAGTGCTGTAGTTGTACATTTCGTACACCTGCGTGTAGGTACGTTTGTCGGGCAGCAGGAATGACGGCACAGTGTAATCGGGCAGTCCCGGGTACATGGCCGTTTTATTATCCGGCGTCCACCTGTTTACCAGTTCGGCCGACAGGTTCTCGTATTCGGTTGGCAGCTTACCGGTAGAGGTGTTATACACCGGCAGCAGGAATCGCTTGCCGCCTACCTGCAGGTTGAGGCTGGTGCCTAAAGAAAAACGTTTGTAGCGGAACGTCATGCTCAGTCCACCGGTGAAATCCGGGTCCAGTTTACCCATGTAACGCATGTAAGACGTAGGATCGTTCAGTGAATCGCCCTTCTGCTTTACCACGGTATTAAACATCGGGTAACCGTTTACACTATTAATGCCGGTATAATCAAATGCCCAGAAGCCGGTAACGGGATAACCTGTTTTATAATAGTTACCACCCACCGCAGTTTTCCAGTTGATCTGCTGCGTGCCGGTGCGGCGGATTTCGTTAAAGTTTTTGGCGCTGTTCACCCCAACGTTCCAGGTAAAGTCGCGGGTGCGGATGGGTGTAAAGCTGGCGCTGATCTCGATACCGCGGTTCACCATATTGCCACCATTTACCGGCATGGTTTCCACCCCATATTCCACCGGTACATTCAGGTTGCTGATCAGGTCGCGACCTTTTTTCATGTAGTAGTCTACACTCGTTTGCACTTTACCGTGGAACAGGCTCAGGTTAATACCAAAGTTCGCAGAGGTATTCTTTTCCCAGCGCAGATCCGCATAAGGCAGTTTGCTGAGGGTGAGCATGTCTTCGCCGGTAAACTGGTCTACGATGTTCGCGGCAGCGCCCGTCGGGATACGCACGATCAGCTCGGGGCTTACATTGGCCACGATGTTACGCTGGTAACCGAAGCTGGCGCGGAAGCTGAGGTCTGCCAACCAGTTGCTGCGATCGAACCACTTTTCATTCGCGGCATTCCAGCGCACACCACCAGCCCATACCGGGTTAAATTTCTCCCCGGTGTACTGTCCGAAGCGGTTGGAGGCGTCGGAACGTACGCTTGCATTGAGGACGTATCGGTTGTCGTATACATAGTTCACGGTACCATACAGGCCCATGTTGTTTACGAGGCGGTCGGTGTTCTTCCTTGTTGCCTGCATTTCTGTGTACAGGGTATTGGGCGTTTTAGCCGCCGTGTACGTCAGCGGCACAGTAGCGAACGATTTGCCGCGGTTGTGCAGGTAGCCGTAAGTAGTAGCGGTGGCGCCGGTCGTCCTGCTGCTGCTTGCCTCCTGCCCTACCATGACGGTGAGTGCATGTTTTTTTGCAATCACTTTGGAGTATGAGAGACTGTTACGCCAGTTCCAGGCGCCTACCGTGTTACGTTCTTCATTCAGTTCACCACCCACGGGCAGGCGGCTATTGATATACACGGCATCCGTAGGCTTGGCGGCGCCGTATTCGAAGTTGCGCAGTTTCGCGATGTAAGACGTGCGCTCGGTAGCATAGGAATAACCATCTACCACCGTGGTATTGTAACCGAACATGGTCTGAAAACGCAGTCCGGGTAATATATCATAGTTCACATCAATGCTGGTGTTGGCTGCCAGCGTGTTGTTGCGCAAACCGGCATTATCCCTTTCGTTGAGGAAGTTGTAACGGAAACCATTATCGCCGTTGTAATAAGCCAGCTGACCGGCGGCATCGTATGCTTCCAGGGCGCGGTTGATTTTTGCGGCGTAGTTGTAGGGGTTCACGAGGTAAAAACCATCCACCGTTTTCCTGGACCCGGATAAACGCATAGACACATTTAACTTGCTGGTGAGCCGGGAGGTGATGCTCACATTACCCGTATATCCTTTACTATCGTTACCGATCGCCGTACCATTGGTGGAGTTATAACCAAACGACGCGTAATAACGCGTATTGGCATTACCGCCCGATATGCTCAGGTTATGATTCATGCTGACAGGGTTGCGGAACATTAAATCGAACCAGTCGGTATTCACCGTTTCCATGCGGGCAACCTTCTGTTCAAACTCTTCCGCGGTAATTCTTTTATTAAGATAGTCGGACAATGCACCGGCATAACCTACGCTATTATTCAGACTATTGGTCACTAACCCGCGTTGATAAATTTCTTTTGATACGGCTACCCTTTGCTGTGAATTCATCATCTCCAGGCGATCGTAATTCACCTTTTCGGTAATGCTTGTAT
The DNA here is from genome assembly GCF_023156195.1 of Chitinophaga sedimenti. Lineage (GTDB taxonomy): Bacteria > Bacteroidota > Bacteroidia > Chitinophagales > Chitinophagaceae > Chitinophaga > Chitinophaga sedimenti. The sequence goes on along the minus strand of NZ_JAKUKA010000001.1, from coordinate 1,138,141 downwards.
TCACGGAATAGCTGATCGTGGCAGGTCCAACTTTTCCCTTTTTTGTGTTGATGACGATTACCCCGTTTGCCGCTCTCACACCATAGATGGCAGTGGCGGATGCATCTTTTAATACGGTGATATCCTCAATATCGTTCGGGTTCAGCCAGCCGATAGAAGTACCCACGAAGTCGCGGATATAATCGAAATTATCGGAAGTAATTTCCCCCAGCGCGCTGAGCGTGGCAGCCTTAAATGGCAGCGGATCTTCCCGGATAATACCATCTACCACCCACACTGGTTCCTGTGTACCCAGCAACGTAGAAGTGCCACGCACCCTGGTTTTCTGACGGGTGCCTGTTAACCCGGAATTGCTGGTAATTACCACGCCGGGCAGTTTACCCTGCAAGGCCTGTTCTATCGTATTAATACCGTTCAGGTACAACTCTTCTGCTTTAATGGAACTTACCGCGCCCGCCACGCTCGACTTCTTCAACGTCTGGTAGCCTGTTACCACCGTTTCACCAAGCGAGGTTACATAAATCTGCAGCATCACGGTCAGTTCTCCGCTGGCCATTTTAGTAATCTGGCCGCCGGCGTTGCTGGCCGACTGCCCCGTGGTCATGGCAACTACTTTGCTCACGTGAATTTCCATTTTGGAATACCCTACATAGCTGAACTCCAGTATATCACCCGGATCCGCACTGATCGTAAAGCGGCCTTCCGTATCGGTAAACACCGTTTGCTTTTTTCCTTTTACAGATACGGTGGCGCCGGCGAGCAGCGAGCCCACATTGTTCATGATCACACCGCGCACGGGCCCCTTTTCCTGCGTCAGTACCGGGAACATCGTTTTGGCGATAGCCGTTACCACGATGGTGTTGCCCGTAATCTGGTAGGAAAATGGTTGCTTGTCCAACAGCGCCGTCAGCGCATCGGAGAGGCTTGCACCTTTCAATTGTACACTTACCGGTTGTGCAGTTTTGAGTTCTGCATCGTCATAAAAAAACACGTACCCGGTTTGCTTTTTAATCGCGTCAAAAGCCTGTTCCAGCTTTACGGATTTTGCGCTGTAATTCACGACTTGTGCCTTTGTTGCAGCGCTGAGGTGCAGGAATGCGCCCAATAATAAGATCGTTGTTAGCTTCATGACTAACATTATTTTGGTTGATAACGACGGCCATCGCTTCCCGCTGTTGGGAAACTGGCCGCAAAACGCCTGAATTTGCATACTTTTGCAGTGTTAAGGTTGATATTTAAGCAGTATAATCCCTGTAAGCATTCGATCTTAGCTAACCGGGGCAGGGTCCAATCTGATCCCCGGTTTTTTAATGACCTGAAGGCTTTTGTTCCGGCTAACGGAACTTCTCTAAGCTGACTTTTAAATTTTACTCGTTAGTTCCTGATCGTTATTTGTTTCTGGTTGTCGATAGTATAATTGATACGTGTTACGCGTAATATTGTCAATACCTGTTGCAGGCTAAGCGTACGTTCTATATCGCCGGAAAAGGTACGTTCGGGCACAGCCCCCTCGAAGCGTACTTCCACATCGTACCAGCGCGCTACTTCGCGCATCATTTCCGGTACGGTGGCTTTACGGAAATGGAACAATCCATTTCTCCGTGCGCTTACTTCTTCGGCATCAGCCGGCTCCACTTTCATTTCTGCCTTGTCGATCACTGCCTGCTGACCAGGCTTCAACACCGCGGTGCGCGCCTCTTTACTGCGCACACGAATCGCCCCTTCGAGCAGGGCGGTTTTAATCGCGGCTTCATCCGCATAGGCATTCACGTTAAAGTGAGTACCCAGCACTTCTACTTCCGCGCGGTCATTTACGTTTACCAGGAAAGGTTTACCCGCGGCCTTTGCTACTTCGAAATAGGCCTCACCCGTGATCTTTACCTTTCGTTCGTTACCGGTAAATACCACCGGGTACGTCACCGAACTGCCGGCATTCAGCCATATTTCCGTACCATCCTGCAACAACAGGTGAAACGTCCCGGCGTTGGGGGTGGTAATGGTGTTATATATATTTTCGGTATTGCTGGCGGTGGCGTTCGCATAGGATACATGCCCCTGCTGCACTTTCAGGCGTGCGCCGTTATGCTCCGTCATCTCGCCGGAAGTTACGCTGTCGAGCACCACGGTACTGCCATCGCCACGGGTGAGGATAGCCCCCTCGCGGCCGGGCAGTATGTCTACCCGCTGCACCAGCTGTGGTTTATCTGCCGGTTTGCGCAACAAGGTGTAAATACCATATCCCGCTATCAATATAATAGCGGCAGCCGCCACCTTGCGCGGATTCAACATCGCCAGCCATCCTGTACGGCGTGCCGGCATGCGGTCTAACCCGGCAATATCGCGGGCAATATGTTCGTAGGGGGTAAAATCCGTGGGGATATGCTCATTGGCTGCCAGGAAAGCCTCCCCGGCTTCGGCAGACAAATCATCTCCGGGATGCGCATGCAGGTGCGTCATCATTTCGTTATGCTCTTCGCCGGTGATTGAATTATCGGCCAGTCGCTGCAATAAATAGGCAAGTCGTTGCTGTTCCATAGCTGTTTCTACTATCATTAACCTTTGAAAAAGGAAAAGGGGGTATCCGTCTGAAAATATTTTTAGAAAAATAATACGGCGGGTAATAGCTTACCGGCGTCCTGCAATTTTTTCCGGATCTTCTGCAGGGCGGTAGCGAGGGTTTTCTTTACATAGTCGGGAGAAAGGTCCAGCAGCTGGGCGATTTCGGCAGTGCGTTTGCCCTGTTCGCGGCTGAGGCGGTAAATGGTGTACTGCCGAGGCGACAGCTCCGCTAATGCGGCCTGTATGATCTTTTCGGTTTCATTCAGTACCAGCCGGTGTTCGGCACGTAATGCGGATGCGGGTTCGCCCTGGATGCCGGCGAGCACCGTATCGTGGAGCCGGTCGCGCAGGTTATTTTTTTAATAAGCGGTAACATTCATTCATGATGATGCGCCTTACCCAGCCACCGGGATTTTCGATATCAGGGAGCTTATCGCGGTTGAGCCATACACGCACGAAGGCTTCCTGCAGCACTTCGGCTACATCAGGCTCAGACTTAACAAGTTGAAGAATTGCCCCGCTCAGGAGGCGCATAAAGTGCTGGTAAACCGCGTTAAAAGCATCTTCGTCGCCCTCTGCTACCCGGTCAAATAGTTCCCTTTCATCCGAAAACTGGTATATCTCCGCTACGGCCATTCACATAAACTTTGGTTGCTTTCCGGATACAATAATACCCAAAAGGGGCGACAAAAGAAAACGGAGCGCAGACGTGCCCCGTTATTTCATGCTTGGTCATTTTTTCCAGGCAGGATCATGGATCCTGAGTATGTTAATGCTGAAAGGTGCTACCTTCAGCGGATAATCCGTTCGCATATCTTCCAGTTTGCTTTCACGCGGCACATATTTCTCCGGCGCGTCGAGCGAGTTTTCCAGTTCTTCGGAAGGCGCGGTCAGCGTGGTGATCGTGGCCTGTTTACCGACACTTGTTATGCCGGTAAGCTGCAATTGTGTGTTCACCGCATTCGCCTGTCCGTTCACTACTTTTACGATAATATCTCCGTTCTTTTCGTCGCGGCCGGCGATGGCGAGGAATTGTTGCGGTTGTTCAAAGGTCATCAGCAGTTGCCCATCGAGGTAGCAGTCCACTTTCTCCTTCCCTACTTCCAGGGTGATCTCGTACCAACGCCCGGTCGCTATCTGCGCAGGCAAACGCTTCTGGACAGATACATCTGCCACATCGAACCCGTTGGTCACTGATTCGAACACGCAGTTCTGGTTTACCCAGGAACCGATGTGCGCGCGCAGCATGGTCTTATTATCTTTTACGGCAAAAGGAATAATGAAGGCGTTGTAACCACTGTTGCGACGGGCCTTGAGTTTGAGCGTGTAGGTATCGAACGACTGCCCCTTCAGCAGCGCGAAGCGTTGCGGGCCTTCCTGTTTCATAGCGATCACACTGTCAGACACCTCCCATCCGCCCACTATATGTTGCCATTCGTCTTTTTTGTTGATAAGATCACTCTGGTAGATGACCTGACCGTTTTTGATCACCTGTATGTCTTTGTAATCCGTTTGCGTATCCCAGGTAGCCAGACCGATACCGCCGGTGAAACGGGGTTGCGGGTCTGCTTCCTTTATCAAGGTGGCGCCTGCTGCGAAGTTCTGGTCGGCACGGTGATCATTCATCATCTTAATCAGATAATAAGAAATACGGCCGAAGCTCCGGGAGGCATCGAAGTTAATGAGGTTTACCGGCCAGTGGCGGGTGTTTACGTTCTCGAACAATGGTGCGTAACTGGACATCTTCACCAGGTCGCCATTGCGCTCCATGCCCATGATGTACGCGGCATCGCTCAGCGCCGCTTTCATATTACCGGCGCCTACGCCGTTGTTGGTGGCGTATTCGCCTACATACACATCCCAGGCGCCCCGTTTATATTTATCAAAGTGATCGTAGTGCGAAAAGGCCCATCCGGCCGGTTTGTACGCATGTTCATCCGCGATGTCTACCGCATGCATACTATCTAGCGTATTGCGGTTAATGTCGCCAATGCCCATGCTGGCAATCATTTGCAGCTGCGGGTATTTGGCTTTAATGGCCTTATAAAATTCGTTATAGCGCTGCGCATAGGCTACACCGTGTTGTTCATTCCCGATCTCCGGTACTTAAGCGGGAACGGTTTTGGATGACCGTTGGCGGCGCGCAGTTGGCCCCACTTCGACGACACTGGCCCTATCGCATATTCAATGGCGTCGAGCACATTGCCGATGAGCGCAGGCACGCTGTCCTGCCCGTAAAACGTACCGCTGCGCATTTCGCAGGCGATACCGATGTTAAACACGTACATCGCATCGGCATTGATATCTTCACAGAATTGCAGGTATTCATGGTAACCGAAGCCATTGCTTGCCCAATAACCCCAGGGACTGTAAGTAGGCTCCCGCTGCTCCTGCGGGCCAATGGTCTTTTTCCAGTCCGGCGCACTTTCGATGGTAATACCTTCAACGAAACAGCCGCCGGGCCAGCGGAGGAAAGCGGGCTTCATGCCGGCCAGCAACAGCGACAGGTCATTGCGCATGCCGTTCGGGCGGCCTTTAAACGTTTTGGCGGGAAACAGCGATACAAAATCGATGTAGGCCGTACCGGTGGTGTTGAAGCTGATCGCAAACTCGGCCGCCGGATCGGTTTCCGTGGGAATGAGTTTGCACGTGTACTTCTTCCATTCACCGGAACTAATGCTTTTGATCGTATTTTTAGCCAGTATGCGGCCCTCTTTACTTTGCAGCTGCACATCTACGCCGCCTTTGTAATCAGCGTCCGTACGGGCGTAAAACGTAAGATTATACACATCTCCCTTTACGGCGTTGATGCCCCAGAAACCTTCATTGATCAACCGGCTGCCGGCGCCGGGTTGCCGGACGGTTACTTTCATGTTACGCGGGGTCGCGGTGTTCAGCGGGTGCTCCTGCGTAAGGGTTATATCGATACCGGCACTACCACGCCAGCTGGGATAATCACTTTTAACCGGCCAGGGCATGCGCCAGTCGCTCGGTTTACCGTTCAGGAACCAGTGTGGTTTCGGATCGGGCACCAGCCAGCCATCTTTCAGCTGTACACCTTGCGGGATACGGCTTTCTTCGAAGCCCCGATTCTGTATGAGCTCTGCGTACAGGCCACCTTCTCCCCCATGGCTGATCTCTTCAAAGAAAATACCATGCAGCGAAGGGGACACGCGGGCCTGCGGCTTCGACACATCGACGGTAACCGTAGCTGCCTGTTGTGCAAAAACACCCGTCAGATAAAGACTTCCGCCTAGGAGTAAGATTACTTTCTTCATAAAACTTCTTCTTCTACCGGAGACGTTTCCGATGCCGGCGTACCGGTATAATTTTTACCCCATACAAGATAATATACCGGGATGCCGAGCAATACGATGATCAGTCCGGGCCAGGTATACATTGGCTTGTACACGAGCAAAGCCAGGCAGATCACTGACGCGGCTGCAATATATAAGGCCGGCAGTACCGGGTATAGAAATGCTTTGTAAGGCCGTGGAATGTCCGGGCGTTTGCGGCGCAGGCGGAAGATGCCGAGGATCGTCAGGATGTAGAATATGAGTACACAAAAGATCACGTAATCGAGCAATTCGCCGTAACGGCCACTCAAACACAGTACACAGGCCCAAATGCACTGTATCCACAGGGCTTTGCCCGGCACCGCGTTCTTGTTCAGCACACCGAGTCCTTTGAAAAAAGACCGTCTTTCGCCATGGTGTAGGATACCCTGGAACCCGCCAGGATCAGTCCATTGTTACAACCGAAGGTGGAAATCATCAGGAATGCGGCAATGATGATGGTGCCTTCGGGACCGAAGATATACCTGGAGGCCACCACTCCTACACGGTCATTTTCTGCATAGGCGATTTCCTGCATGGGCATAATACTGATGTACATTAAGTTGGTAGCTGCATAGATCACGGTAACGATGAGGGTGCCCAGGAATAAACTAAGACCGATGTTGCGTTTCGGGTTGCGGATCTCGCCGGCGATGAAGGTTACGTTGTTCCGGGAATCACTGCTGAACAGGCTCCCCACCATGCTGCCGGCAATGGCGCCGAGGACAGACAGGCCGGAGTAGGAAATCAACGAAGCACCATCCATCTTACCGATACTGAAACCGGTAGCCCAGTTGGCGTCCCATATTTCTTTTTCGCGGCGAAGAGGAAACCGAAGATGATCAGCCCGAACAGCGCGGCCAGTTTAGTCAGCGTAAAAACCGTCTGGATGATCTTGCCTTCTTTTACCCCGCGCGTATTCACGAACGTGAGTAAAACGATAAGTAATATCGAGGTGACCTGTGCGGCGGATATCTTAAACCCGCTGATATCGAGCAGTACGTTGGTTTCACTCAGCGCGGGAAATATGTAGGCGGAGAACTTGGCGAAGGCCACACCGACGGCGGCGATAGAGCCGGCCTGTATGACGGTGAAAAAGCTCCATCCAAATAAAAAGCCCGTTAACGGGCCAAAAGCTTCTTTTAGGTATACATATTGTCCGCCGGCTTTGGGAAACATGCCACTCAATTCTCCATAACTGAGGGCGGCGGTAACAGTTAATAAACCTGTGATGATCCAGATGAGGATCAGCCAGCCTGCGGAGCCGGTGTTGCGGGTTATATCGGCACTTACGAGAAATATGCCGGAGCCAATCATGGAACCGGCTACGATCATGGTGGCATCCAGCAATCCGAACGATTGCTTAAATGACTTTGGTTGATTGGTCATAAGGTTGAAATGAATAGTTACCGAAAAATATCGTCGTGGAGTTAACAACAACCTGCACCGACCGTTCCGCGACCGGCATTCCCGGTGGCTTTACACCACCGGGAAGCGCAGTTACGCGTGTTTAGTTGTGCCGCAGTATGCGGAATCCCTTATGCGCTAACAGGCGCCTGTGTGAACTGGTTGTTCACCGTGCGCCAGATGTTGAGCGGGTTGGCGCTTTTCAGTTCCGCCGGCAACATCTCTTCCGTGAAACCCTGGAAACACACCGGGCGTACCCAACGCTGGATAGCGGAGGAGCCTACGGAAGTGAAACGCGGATCGGTCGTAGACGGGAAGGGACCGCCATGCACCATGGCCGCACACACTTCCACGCCGGTGGGCGCGCCGTTAAGAATAATCCTGCCGGCCAGCGTTGTTTGCAGGTCGAGCAGGTCCTGGTTGGCTTTAATATCTTCAGCAGTGGCCATCAAGGTAGTGGTAAGCTGGCCTTTCAGACTTTTTAATACCTTGATCAGTTCTGCTTTACTTTCACATTCCACGAGCAGGGAAAACGGTCCGAACACCTCTTCTTTCAGTGCAGCATCCGCCAGGAAAGCGGCGCCGCTTACTTTTGCGAGTGTCGGATACGCCTCGAGTTCGGCCGGCGCCTGCGCCGACTGTTTTACCAGCTGCACATCCTTGTGCTCCAGCACTTCTTCCAGCTTTTCGTTGAAAGAGCGGCAGATGCCAGTGTGCAACATTTTAGCCGGTGCCACTTTTGCGATCTCCTCGGCCAGTACGCCGGTGAAGGCATCCAGGGCCGGAGATTTCACTGCCAGCAGCAAACCGGGGTTGGTACAAAACTGTCCCATACCGAGCGTGATAGAACCTGCGTAGGTTTGCGCCAGTTGTGCGCCGTTTTTCTCCAATGCGTCGGGGAAAAATACTACCGGGTTAATGCTGCTCATTTCGGCAAACACCGGAACAGGCACTTCACGCTGGCTGGAGTACTCCACCAGTGCGGTACCGCCGCTGAATGAGCCGGTAAAGCCTACCGCGGTAATGTTCGGATGTTGCACCAGCGCCTTTCCTACCAGGTTGCCTGGGCCGGTAATGTGCTGCATGGTAAACTCGGGAACACCACTGCTTTTAATGGCTTTCTGAATCGCTTCGTATACGAGTTGGGACGTTTGCTGATGTGCGGAGTGTCCTTTCACGACTACGGTACAACCCGCAGCCAGTGCGCTGGCCGTATCGCCGCCGGCGGTTGAAAATGCGAAAGGAAAGTTGCTTGCGCTGAACACGGCTACAGGCCCGAGTGGCAGCGCCATTTTGCGCAGATCGGGCCTTGCAGGGGTGCGGGTAGCGTCTGCAGTATCTATCACGGCATTTACCCAGCTGCCTTCCCTGATCACGTTGGCGAAAAGGCGCAGCTGACCGGTGGTACGGCCTACCTCGCCATTTAACCTGGCCAGCGGCAGATTGGTTTCTGCATGTGCAGCTGCTACCAGCGCATCTTTTGCAGCTTCCAGCTCTGGGCTATCGCCTCCGGGAAGGCCGCGCGGGCGGCGGCCGGGAGGCGTTTGTATTCATCAAATGCCTTTGCGGCATTGTTCATCACTACGTCTACATTGACTGCTTCTGTTACAGGCATATCTTTCGTTTATCGTTTACTGTTATATCGATTGCAGCTCGGCGGAAATCGCTTTGTAATCAGGCAGCGCCGGGCGGATGGCCAGGGCATCGTTGATTACTTTCAGGATTCGCTCTCTCTCTTTTCCAACGAGGGTGAGGCGCGGTGCTCTTACATACTCGCTACCCAGTCCTACCTGCACTTCTGCCAGTTTAATGTACTGTACCAGTTTGGCGTGGATGTCCAGCTCGAGCAGCGGCAGGAACCAGCGGTAAATTTTCAGCGCTTCTTCGATGCGGCCGGCTTTCACGAGGCGGTACACCGCAACCGTTTCTTCCGGGAATGCACATACCAGGCCGCCTACCCAACCGTCGGCGCCCATGAGCAGTTCTTCCATAGCCAGTGTATCCACACCGCACAGCAGTTTAAAACGATCGCCGAATGCATTGCGCATGCGGGTGATATTGCTGATATCGCGGGTAGATTCTTTTACCGCCGGATGTTCGGGCATTCGGCCAGTTCTTCGAACACATCAAGGGTTACCTCCGTTTTGTAATCAACGGGGTTATTGTATATCATGATCGGAAGATCGGTGGAGTTGGCTACTGTTTTAAAGTACGCAGCGGTTTCGCGTGCGTCGGTTTTATAACGCATCGGCGGCAGCATCATCAGTCCTTTAGCGCCCCAGGCTTTCGCTTCTTTGGCGCGGAGCAGCGCTTCGGCCGTGGAGCCTTCCGCGATGTTCAGGATCACCGGTATTTTACCCGTGGTACGTTCTACTGCAAACTTTGTCAGCTTCTCCTTTTCGGCAGTGGTCAGCGTGCTGGCCTCACCCAAAGTACCGCCCAGTACGATTGCATCGATGCCGGCATCGAGCTGTGCGTTCAGGTTCTTTTCGAACAAAGGGAGATCCAGTTCTTCGTCGGCGGTAAGTTTGGTAGTCAGTGCGGGATATATACCCTTCCAGGCAATACTCATAATTATCTTTTTTTTCAAAAGTATTCCAAACCGTTTCGGATTGCATGCCCAATTCTAATCAATTGTGCCCATATATTAACCTGTTTACAAAACCAGCCAAATTTTTAGTAATATTGGGTAAGCTACCAGCCCGTAAGGCTTTAAGCAAATGTCAACCAAAGGGGTAAACAATTACATCAGCAGTTAAAATATAGTATAAGCAATGAAAGTATTGCAATTTACGATACCTGTCCCGCACGATAAGACGATCATCGTTCAAAAGAATGTGCTGGCGCATTTTTATCAGCACCTGCACCGTCACCAGGAAATCCAGATGACCTGGATCCAGAAGGGCGAAGGCACGCTGGTGGCCGAAAACAACATGCACTCCTTCCGCGATAACGAGATATTCTGGCTCGGCGCCAATCAACCACATGTATTCAAAAGCGACCCCTCCTACTTTACGCCTAAAAGCAAAAAGAAAATTGTTGCACTGGACATCTTCTTCAATCCAAACGGGCAGCTTGCTTCTTTCTTTAATCTGCCGGAATTAAAACTCCTGAAGAACTTCATTACCCAGGCGCAATCGGGCTTTCGCATTCCGCAAACACATGTATCAGAGGTATCGAGCAAAATGCTGCGCATACAACAAAGCAGTGGCGCCGATCAGCTCATTCACTTTATTGATCTGCTTAAGTTTTTAAGCCAGATAAAAGAAATGAAGTCCTTATCGTCTGCCAGCCAAACGCCTGTGTACAGCGAGCATGAGGGTATCCGCATCGGCAACATCTACAACTTTATCATGCACAATTATGATAAGCCGATTACGCTGGAAGACGCCGCCAAACAAGCACACATGACGCCGCAGGCCTTCTGCCGTTATTTCAAAAAACATACGTTACACACCTTTGTATCGTTCCTCAATGAAGTGCGCATCAATGAAGCCTGCAAAAAACTGACCGACGGCGGATACGATAACATTGCCACGGTTGCGTACACCTGCGGCTTTAACAGCATTACGAATTTTAACCGTGTGTTCAAAAGTATTACGGACCAATCGCCGAGCGATTATGTAAACAGTTACTTCCAGAATGTAGAGCATTAACTTCTTTCTATAAGATACAAATAAAAAAGCAGCCGTTTATATACAGCTGCTTTTTTTATACACCATATTTTCACCTCCTACCAACAAAAACGCCCCGCCCATTACAGGCAGGGCGCGTATGCTGCTTTCCTGTTAAACTTTTTTAGTTAGATGCGATGTTCCTTACCGGCGGCTCTGCGCCCAGCAAGGTCTTCACGAAAAAATCACGCTTCTTGCGGCGACCGTACGGTCCGCCATCGCTGTGCCCCATGCCCGGCACTACAAGGAAGTCGAAATCTTTATTGGCTTTGATCAGCGCATCGGCCAGGCGGTAAGTTGATTCGGGCGGCACATTGGTATCGGCTTCGCCTACAATCAGCAACAGGTTCCCCTGCAGTTTCGCCGCGTTGGTAATATTGGATTGCTCTTCGTAGTGTTTGCCTACGGGATAACCCATCCACTGCTCGTTCCACCATTGTTTATCCACCCGGTTATCGTGGCAACCACAGGCGGCTACACCGGCTTTATAAAATTCAGGGTGAAACAATAAGCCGCCCACGGTGTTCTGTCCACCTGCGGAAGTGCCGTACAGCCCTACTCTATCGGCATCCACATAAGGATACTTCGCTGCCAGTGCTTTTATCCAAAGAATGCGATCCGGGAAACCAGCGTCGGCAATATTCTGCCAGCACTTATCGTGAAAGGCCTTGGAACGGTTGGCCGTACCCATGCCATCCATCTGCACTACGATAAAACCCAGTTCCGCCATGCTTTGCATTTCGCTGTAGGAGCTAAAGCTCTTGGGCACAAAGGCATCCTGCGGACCGGCATAAATATTCTCGATTACCGGGTATTTTTTTTGCGGATCGAAGTTGCGCGGGCGGCAAACAATGCCCCATATGTCGGTTTTACCATCGCGGGCCTTCGCCACAAAAACCTCCGGCAAACGCAGTCCGGTAGCCAGTAAGCGGGTGATATCCGCTTTCTCTATAGTTGTTACCAGGCTGCCGTCCGAAGTGCGGCGCAGTTCTGTTACCGGCGGCACATCGGGGCGGGAATAATTATCGATATAAAAACTTCTGTCGGGAGAAAAAGTTAAGGAGTGCTGTCCGTTGGCGGTGGTCAGTTTTACCAGTCCCTTTCCATCAAAGTTGATGCGGTAATAGTGTACATTATAAGGATCTTCACCGGCGTTCATACCGCTGGCGCGGAACCATACCTGGCGTTTTTTCGCGTCTACACTATCTACACCGCGCACTACCCAGTCGCCTTTGGTGATGGCGTTCTTTACACCACCCTTTTTCGCATCCACGAGGTACAGGTGCATGTAGCCGTCCTTTTCGGTCGACCAGATAATTTCATCTTTATCATCAAGGTAGCTGGTGAAGATGCGTTGCTCGTAAATAAACGTATTCGTTTTTTCCTCCACGATGTTACGCGTAGCGCCTGTTTCCCGATCTACTTCCACGATGCGGAAGCGCTGGTGGCCGCGGTCGGCGCGCTCGTAGGTGAAATAACGGTTATCGGATTTGCGCCAGCGGATCGACGGGCGGTCGTTACAGCTGTCGATGGCCGCTTTGCGTACGGTTTTGGCGGCTACATCTCCTACATACACTTCGTACATGGTGTTGGGGTCGCCGGGCTGCGCGTATTCATTAAACTTCAATTCCGCACGGGTGGTATTGGGTTGTGAGCTGAGGAGGTAGTAAACCTTCGCAGCTTCTACCGGGTATATACGGCACATGGCAAAGAAACGGCTATCGGGCGCCCAGCGTACTTCTCCGTATGGCGCAGCTTTGGTGCCATTGGTCGTGTATTGAACAGCCTCACCGCCTTCGTTGGGCTGCAGCCAGATATTACCTTCACGGATATCAATCTTCCACTTCTTATCCGGTGAGATATTGCGCGACTCCCAATTACCCCGGTCCCAGCGCGGGCGGGAACCCGGGTTCAGCGATTCCTTTGAACGTTCTGGCGCGATTTCCTGCGGTTTCACCTCGTAACTGCCGGGGTGGCAATTGTACCATTTACCGTCAGTTTCCACCAGGATACCGTCTTTGGCGAGCACGATGTCCGTAAGCTGCAGTTTTGCGGCGTCCTGCGGTTTACCGGTGGCTTTAGACAGGCCTGCAGCGAGCCGGGCGTGGTCGAATGCGAGTTGCCGTGTGCCGGCGGTGGCATCTACATATACATATTCGGCGGTGCTATCCTGCAGCAGGTTTTTGTACCAGAATGCATTTTTGCCCGATTGCCAGCGCGGACGAACACCCGTGCGATACGCTTTATTGCGTACGAGCGAGTCCAGTTCGGCGGCGCTTTTATAATTTACGGCCACTTCTTCGCGGTCCGGGTGATAAGGCATTAAGGGCGCCTGTGCCGCGGCGGGCAGCGCGCAGGCAAACAGGGATACGACTGTCAACAGACGGCCGGATGTAACGATTTTGGTCATACTCTACAGCGGATTGTTCCTGCAAATAAAATTACAAGACCTGCGACACGCTCGTTAGGCGCTTCTTAGCAAAAAGTTTACGAAAATTAACATTAGGGATGAACGTGAAATAACCGCCTGTAGATACAGACGGCCTGATTCGAAGAGAATGAAAAACATCTTTATTGCTTGAGGTGCAGCACCCCGTTTTTATAATAACTTTTGATTTCGGCCGCCAGTTCCAGGTTGCGGACGAATACAGAGAGGTCGTCGTGTTTATCCATAGCGCCGGTAAAGCGGATGGCCGCCGTTTCCGGGTCATCGAACACTACCTGCACGTCGAACATGCGTGGTACCACATCGGTCATGACCGACAGCGGCGTGTTACGGAAGGTGTAGATGCCATTGATCCAGCTGATCACGTGTTCTTCTTCGAAGTCCTTCACTTTTACCTTGCCTGCGTCGGCATACACAGCCTCGCGGCCCGGGGCGAGCACCACACGGTCCGTTTCATTTTTTACCGCTACGGCGCCTTTTACCAGGGAGGCGGTAATGGTTTTACCGCCGTAATTGTTTACGTTAAACTCGGTGCCCAGTACTTCGAGGCGGGAATGCCCTACGTTTACAATAAAGGGGCGGGCGGCATCCGGGGCAATTTTGAAATATGCTTCCCCATCTACGATCACCTCCCGGGAATTAGCCGGAAAGGCGAAGGGGAAACGGAGCCTTGTATTTGCGTTGAGCCATACCTGTGAGCCATCGGCCAGCACCACTTTGTAGTCCAGCTTAGCGGGTACGGTGAGCGTATTCCACTTTTCGGTGGTGGTATTAGTCCCTTCGAAACGAAGGGTTTCTTTATCATTATTAAGCTGTACCCCGTTAACGGTAGCGGAGGTGGTGGCATTGTTGCCGTCGAGGGCCAGTACTTCACCATTACCGGTTTCGAGGCGGATACCATCGATGTGTACAGGCTGGGCCGCGGGTTTGGCTGCGGCTACGGGCTTTTTATCGGACTGCCTGTTCACCAGGAAGTACGTCGCACCACCAAGCAGGAGGAACACCGCGGCGGCGATGGACAAGCGGCGCAGGTGACGCATGACCGGGCGGCGGGGGCGACGATGGTTTGCAGTTCATCCCAGGCGCTTTCCACATCCAGGCTTTGAGCGAAGGCCTGCACGTCGCGGGCGCCAGGCATGGCCCGGAGCTCGTCCCACTGGGCTTGCAGGTCAGGATTACCGGCTAGCAGCTCGTCGAGACGGGCGTTTTCCCCGGCGGTCGTCATGCCCGCCAGTCTTTTCACCATGAGCTGTTCTATTTGATCCTGTTCCATACGATATAAAGACTATAATACACGTTCGCGGGGTGAACGCATGTGTAGATTATTTCATTAAAGAGCTGTGTTCGGGGAGACAAGGAAGAAATGCAACGTTGGCAATTAGTTACGCTGACGGCCCGTCTTATAGTACATTGGAGAGAAGCAGCAGCGATGGCCGCGCTGTAAATATCGAATATTAAATGATACCGCCATCATATTGCAGTAAAAAAGACACAAACGCATTAGACAAAAAAATATCTTATTTTTTTATTCCATTCATTCACCCGACCGGATGACTTTGATTGTCTTTATGATAACAGCGGAGAAAAGATAGTCCGCGTCAATTAAACTATTACCGAATACACCTGTTAGCAACACACCAAAAAAGTTTACCGGCAACTGTACCGGGACTTGCAATTGGCGTCGCGTGGCAGCAAAAGTGGCTGGATGCGCGAATGACCATATCCTATTGTTAATACGGCCCTGGCTGACCACCGGGGCCCTTTTATCGCAGTCATTAACAATTCAATCACCAACGCCGTTTTACCGCATCTTATCTGTTCCCCGAAAGCCTTCCTGCTGGCCAACCTACGCCAAACCAGTCATAAAAAACGCAGCAATGTCGCAGTTGCCCACGCAGCATTGGCACGTTTTAGCAGTCGGTGCAACAGGTTTTATCATTATACAAATGCTATAATCAACTTGCCACGTTCATTTGCCACATCCGGCGCTGTTCGCTACAGTCCCCGCCCAGCTTGCTTGTAACACAATCATTAACACGCTGTTAACAATTTAGCTCCTCCAATTCCGCTACTTTTGATTTGCTTAACACGATAACCGCCTGTTTAGCAAACAGGGTAACCGAAGACTTTCTCCAATGCACGCGTCTGACAACGGATTCATCTCTGTACCGACTTAACGTAATATATCCGAAATCTTAGTGCCGTATGGACGCCAGCACATTTGAAACCGTTTTTAAAGAACACTTTCATAGTCTTTGCACACAAGCATTCCTGAAGCTTGGTGACGAAGCTGCAGCAAAAGACCTGGTTCAGGCTCTTTTTATCGACCTATGGGAAAAACGCGATGACATTGACATCCGTAAGGATGTGGGGGCATATTTGTGGATTTCCGTTCGCAACCGCTGCCTTACTTACCAGCGTAACAAAGCCAATCACGAAAAGAAAGTTGCCGCCCACGAGCAGAAGACTTTGCAGGACAACGAAGAGATCCGCATGATGGAGGGGCCCGATATTACCGATAAACTTACAGCTGCCATCGGCGACATGCCCACCCGGCGTTCGCAGATATTCACCCTCGTGTATTTACAGGGAATGGCTTACCAACAGGCAGCCGACCAGCTGAGTATCAGCAAAAACTCTATCAAAACACAGATAAAGATAGGATTACAACACCTGCGGCTGAAGCTGGGCAGGGTTACCTGGGATTAGGCAGCGTGCGCCGAAAGCGCACGCCACGAACAGTTATTTCTTTCCCCCATTTTCGCGATCAGGAAAATAATCAGGAACAATACGATACCAACGATCAGCAGCCCCGTCCAAACACCTGCCTTAAAAATTCCTCCGACCAGTTCGCAACTGCTTAAAAACAGCGTTAAAAACGCCAGTACTGACAACGATAAGCCTTTCATAAGTTGTGGTTTTAAGGAAGTTATTACACATCACGTGCCAATAGGATGTGGCCGGTATTGTGCAACTCTTTACAAATCTTGGCCAATGCCCTCTCCTGCTATAAAATGCGGGCGTTTATGCCTATTTTCCACTGACTTTAAAACTTATGAAAACGAAACAACTGCTGCTCTCCGCCCTGCTGCTGCTGGGGATAAACGGCTACGCTCAACAGGCGCCCGTGATGCCGGACCTCGTCAACCAATATTATACGGATGTAAAAAGCCTGGATCGGGTGTATATTTTCCGTGAAAGCCCGGAGTATTACGACCGCTTGCAAAAGCATAACGCGGAAACCCTGCCTCCCTGCAAAAGCTGGACTTTAACAGCATGAGCACCGGCGACCGGGTGGATTATGTGTTGCTGACACGCAACATTACCGACATGGACCGCCGCCTGCGCGAAAGTGCCGCTGTGTATGCAAAGCTCGCCCCGGACATGCCTTTCGCCGCTACGATCCTGCAATTGCAACAGCAACGCCGTCGCGGCAAATACCTCGATGGCGCTGCTACCGCCGCACAACTGCAAACCATACAAAAGCAGGTGGCCGCTACCATCGAAACCTGGAAAAAGCAGCCCCTGGAGCCGGTGCAGCTGGCCAAAGCCATCCTCATCACCGGGGAACTGGATCGCGGCCTCGATAACTTCTTTTCTTTTTATAAAGGGTATGATCCGCAGTTTACCTGGCGGGTAACACAGGCTTATAAAGACACCGACAAACAACTGGACGAACTGGCCGGCACACTGAAAGCGATGCCTAAAGCCGGTGGCAAGGACGACGGTACCGGTATCATTGGTCAGCCCATTGGCGCAGCCGAACTGAAAAAGCTGCTGGAGTTCGAGATGATTCCGTACACCGCGGAAGAACTGGTAAAGGTAGCCGAGCGTGAATTTGCCTGGTGCGATGCCGAAATGCGCAAAGCCTCCCGGGAAATGGGCTTTGGCGATGATTGGAAAAAGGCCCCGGAGAAAACAAAGCAAAACTATGTGGCGCCCGGCAAACAACCGGAGCTGATTAACCGGCTGGCGGAAGAAGCCATAGCCTTCGTAGAAAAAAATAGCCTGGTAACAGTACCCGCCCTGGCCAAAGAGGCCTGGCGCATGAACATGCTCACCGCGGAGCAGCAACGTTTTGCGCCGTTTTTCCTCGGCGGCGAATCGATCCTGATTGCCTATCCCACGGAAGAAATGAACGAAGCAACCAAGGAAATGAGCCTCCGCAGCAACAACTACGGTTTTGCGCATGCCACCGTGTTCCACGAGCTGATTCCCGGACACAACCTGCAGTTTTACATGAACTCGCGCTACAACACGCACCGCGGTTATTTCGATACGCCATTTTCGGTGGAAGGCTGGGCCCTCTATTGGGAAATGCTGCTGTGGGACAAAGGCTTCCACGCCACTCCCGAGGAAAAGGTAGGCGCGCTGTTCTGGCGCATGCACCGCTGCGCACGCATCATTTTTTTCCCTCAACTACCATCTCGGCAAATGGACACCCGGCAGTGCATCGACTTCCTGACCGTGCGCGTGGGCCACGAACCCTTCAGCGCCGAATCGGAAGTACGCCGCTCCTTTACGGGCGGTTATGGCCCGCTGTACCAGATCGCCTACATGATGGGCGGCTTACAACTGCGCGCCCTGCATAAGGAGGTAGTCGGTACGGGCAAGCTCACGGAAAAGCAGTTTCATGATACGTTCTTACAGCAGAATACAATGCCTATTGAGTTGTTCCGCGCTATTCTGCTGCAGCAGCAGTTAAAGAAGGATTATACGACCAGCTGGCGGTTTGCCGGGACGCTTTAACCAGGGGTGCAAACCTATTTCAGGACGTGACAGACTAACAACTACGGGTGTAAACCTAAGTCCGGATTATCTAACCAGGGTGTAAACCTATTTTAGGACGTGACAGGACGTGACAACGTTACCGAACCGTCACTGAACCATCACCCAACCATCACTGAACCATCGGCCCGGTAGCGTAACAAGGTGGAAGGGAGCGTCGCAACGGGGGCTGACCAGCGGACGAAAGCTGGCTAACTGATAAAAATGGGCTGACCAATACAACTGATCAGCCCACTTTTATTTCGTTTTATACTCCCGGATGTACTCGCTGGGGGAAATGCCGGTTGTTTTTTTGAATACGCGGTTGAAATTGATGGCGCTGTTAAAACCAGAGTTGTACGCAATGCTGGAAATGCTGGAAAACTCGCCGCTGATGATCTTCTTACAGGCTTCGTTGATGCGGATTTCGTTCAGGAACGCCATATACGTCTTACGTGTGTGTTTTTAAAGTATTTGCAGAAGGCGTGCGGCGTAATATGGGCGACTTCGGCGATCCTTTTCAGGGAGATGTTTTCACCGTAGTGTTCCATCGTATACTGGTAAATATCGTTCATGCGGATACCTTCGGAGTCGGGCAGCGAGTGTTTGGAAAAGCCCGTGGACAAAGATTTCCAATCCTTTACATCCCGGGAGAAATTTTGCAGCAGCTGCAGGAAGTTCATCAGTCTTTCGAACCCCGAGCTGTCGCTCACTTTTTTAATAACCTGTGCAATGTGCGGATCATTGACCGGCGTATGCATCTGCAACCCGCTCTGGGTACGGTCCAGGAAGCGTTTGATGAGCTCCATTTCCTGCAGGTGCAGCAGGTTTTTCAGGATGCGTTCGTGATCGAAAAAGATGTGGATGGCGTGCGCATTTCCCTTTTTGGGATTGACGAAATGCGAGGGATCGGACTTGAATATATGCGGCTGGTTGGCCCCCATTACGTAAATATCGCCCGGCTCGAACGGCTGGGTGTAATTGCCGGCAATGAGCGTACCGCTCCCTTTCACAATGAGCGTTACCTGCATTTCCTTGTGCCGGTGCAGGTAATTATAGAAGTTGGGAAGCAGGTCTTCTTCCACAACCACGGAGTCTTCAGTGGCGACTGGTACGGTAAACTGTATGACTTTCATTTTACATTGCTCAATACAAAGTATATAATCGCCACCAGATCACATTCGGTGGCATTTTTGCCGCTCATCGAATAATAAAAAGCCCCATTTGACGGGGCTTTTAAGCTACTTATTGGTGCATGAAGAGGTTGGTTATGTCATCCCGGGGGATGAAATGATTTTGCTTCTTCAAATGTAACAGGTTTAATCAGAATTGCTATGTGTGCGGCAATTTATGATAATAGAAGGACAATTTTTGATAATCCCGCTATTTCCGCCATTGGAACCAGAAACAGCTGCCTTCGCCGGGGAATGACGCTACCCATACTTTACCGCCCTGTGACTCTACCAGGTATTTGAGGATATTGAGGCCAATACCCGTACTGCCGGCATTGCCTTCGTCTACCACCTCGAACAGTTTAAAAATGCGTTCATTGTCTTTTTCTTCGATACCGGGACCGTTGTCCTTCACATAAAACTCGTAGAACGTATCGGTTTCTTTTACGCCTATTTTGATTTCGCCCTGGGTTTTATTGTTGTATTTGATGGCGTTGCCGATGAGGTTCTGGAATACCTGGTGCAGTTTGGAGCGCACGGTGAAAATCGTTGGCAGTTTGCCTTCTACCCGGATGTGGATATGCGCCGGGGAAACAGCATTTCGATGATCTCCTGGAGCAATTCGTTGGTATCCACATCTTCCACGGTCTGCTGCAATTCGTTTTTACGGGAAAACTCAAAGATGGCGGTGATCATAGCTGACAGGCTGGAGCTGGCTTTCACGGCCATGTTGGTATATTCCAGCAGGTCTTCATGTGCTTTGATGCGTTCATCTTCCTGCATGAGCATCATGAGTCCCATGGCGCCCGAGAGGGGCGATTGCAGGTCGTGCGCTACCACGTACATGAACCGTTCGAGCTGGTTGTTCACCAGTTCTTTTTCCCTTAAAGCATTTTTCAGGTCGCGGTCGTAGAAATACAACTTCTCGAATACATTTACCTTGGCGCGGGTGACCATCATATCCAGCGGTTTGGGTAAATAATCTACCGCACCTTCTTCAAAACCTTTCAGCACATGCTGCTCGTCCTTATTAATAGCGGTTACAAATATGATGGCGATGTCGCGGGTTTTAGGATTGGCTTTCAGCAGGCGTGCTACCTCGAATCCGTCCATATCGGGCATTTGCACATCCAGCATGATCAGCCCAATATCTTCATTGCGCAATACGAGTTTCAAGGCTTCGTTACCGGAACTGGCTTTAATGAACACGCGATTATCCGCGGCCAGCATTTCCTCGAGGGAGAGCAGGTTTTCGATACGGTCATCTACCAGCAGGATGGTGAATTTTCTAGGCTTGGCTTTTTCGGTCATTGGTTCGGTGTTGACAAAAACGCCTTTAGCGTTTTTACATTAGACTTTTTATATACTGTATGATCTCGTTTATGCCCATTACGCGCGCACCGTTACAGGTAGTAATGGCGGCCAGCGGCATAATGTCAAAATCTGCACTGGCAGGATCCTGTACAATGGCGGTACCTCCTTCGGCAACAATTTCACAAAGGCCTTCCGCTCCATCGCGGTTGGCTCCACTAAGCAATATGGCGGTTACACGACTCCCATAGGCAAGGGCAGCACTGCTGAAGGTCATATCAATGGACGGCCTGCTGAAGTTCACCAGCTCGGAATAATCCAGCATAAAGGTGTGATCGGTTTCCAGCATGAGGTGGTAATTCTGCGGTGCAAGATAGATACCACCAGCCAAAATTTTCTCTTTATCTTCCGGTTCTGTGATCTTTTTTCACCGATAGCAGGCGGTCCATTTCGCTCTGTACATTTCTCAGGCGATGCAACACGATCACCACGGGCACGCGCAAATCGTCTGGAATGCCTTCCAGCAGGGCCGTTAAGGGCTGTAAACTTCCCGCCGACCCTCCTATTAATATGATCCGGTTTGTTGCCTCCATTATCTTTTCCGCCTGTAAATTTTGTGATTCATATGTACCGATTCAAATGCGTTGCGCATTTCCGTAAACCGTAAGGATTCCTTAATACCCAGCGCCAGGAAACCCCAGGGCGACAAACTCTCGTAAAACAATTTCAGCACCTGGTCCTGCAGATCGCGGTTAAAATAGATGAACACGTTGCGGCAGCAAATCAGCTGAAACTCGTTAAACACTTGGTCGGTAACGAGGTTATGCTGAAAAAGGTAACATTGCGCCGCAATTCTTTGTTCAGGATCACTTTATCGTACCGGGCGGTGTAGTAGTCCGAAAACTCCTGTTCGCCGCCTGACTGTATATAATTAGCCGTATACTCCTTCATATATTCCAGCTGCACTACACCCGAGGCAGCCTTTTCAAGGTTGGCCGGGTTCAGGTCCGTGGCATAAATCCGGGTGCGATCGAGCAGTCCGGCCTCATGCAGCAGGATGGCCATGGAGTATACTTCTTCCCCGGTAGAGCAACCGGCATGCCATATCTTAATATTGGGATAGGCCGCCAGTTTGGGCAGCACAATTTCCTTCAGGGATTTGTAGAATACGGGGTCGCGGAACATCTCCGTCACATTCACGGTGAGGTATTGCACCATGCGGTGAAAAAGGCTTCATCATTGATCAGCTGGTGTTTCAGGTCGAACACCGCCTCAATACCGGCGTGCCCCATAAATCGCATCAGCCGCCGTTTGAGAGAGGCCTGTGCATAACCTGTAAAATCGTATCCGTACCGTAACCGGATTACCCGGATCACATCCGGGTAATCGGCCATCGAAATTTGTTCTTTCATACCGGGCGTCTGTTAAGCCAGCCAAACCCTCATCAGCGATAAAAGTTTGTTGCTGTTCACTGGTTTTGCGATATAATCGGAGGCCCCCGCCTCTATGCATTTTTTCCCGGTCGCCCGCCATGGCCTTGGCTGTGAGGGCGATGATGGGCAGGGATGTATATTTTGGATTAGACCGGATCTGTCGCATGGCATCGTAGCCGTCCATTTCGGGCATCATAATATCCATCAGCACCAGGCTGATGTCCGGGTGTTCTTCCAGCTTCCTTAAGGCTTCCTTGCCGTCGGATGCGGTGATTACTTCGAGGCTTTGTCCTTCCAGCAGGGCGCTGAGCGAAAACACGTTGCGCATGTCGTCGTCGGCCAGCAGCACCTTTTTTCCCTCCATCTTTACATCCGCCGCGCGCAGCAGCTTCTCTGCCCGTTCGGGGTTGTTTTCGGATTCTTTCAGCTTATACAAGAAGAGTTCCAGCTCGTCCATTAACCGGTCGGCCGAAAAAGTAGAATTCCTTACAATCGCCGCGGCTTCCCTTTAATCAGTTGTTCGTCGGCCTCGGAAATATCCTCGGTCGATGTATACGATGATAGGCGTATTTTTCGCGCTCGTCAACTGCCGCAGCCGCTGCAACTGCCGGATGCCTTCCTGCACATTACAGCCCACATCGAGTACGATGCCTTCAAAGTCGTTATTCACCAGCCGCTCCATGGCCTCCTTTACAGAAGCCACCTGCTCGTAGTGTGTTTCCATCTGCCGCTCGTCGCTCATGACCTGGATAGCCGGGTTGTTAAGCAGCCCGTCGGCCGACACGACCAGCACGTTCTTAAAGCCTGCCTGCAACTGTGCGCTGATACCGCTGAACACGGCTTCCATATCGGTCACCTGCAACGGCTTCTGCGTATACCCATGTACCTTGTTCATAACCTGGGCCGATATTTCGCCGGCGGAGATCACATGTACCAGGATGTGCTTCAGTTCATCATTGCCCTTCAGTATTTTGAGGATGCTGGTGCCATCGATCAACGGCAGGTTCATATCGAGGATAATGGCGCTGGGAAGAAATTTACGCGCCATGTACAGCCCGTCGTTCCCGTTGAGCGCCACAATGACCTTATACCCCTTATCGTGCGCCGCATCGCGCAGGATGCCGGCAAAGACCGCATCGTCCTCGATGATGAGGATCAACTTATCTGATTTCGTGACGGTGTCGCGGTCGTCGCGCACATCCTGTACCACGGGGGATTAATATTAATGGGGTTGCGGCGACCGGCACCTGCTTAGCCGGCGGCGGCGCGGCCGGTGGTGCGGTAATCATTGCTTCCCCGTTAGATTCCAGCGGCAGGATAATGGTAAAAACACTTCCCTTTCCCATCTGGCTCTCTACTCGTATTTCGCCGCCTAAACGGCGTGTAAGTTCTTTACTGATGGATAATCCCAGCCCGGTACCACCATATTTACGGCTGGTGGAGCCGTCGGCCTGGCGGAAGGCTTCAAAGATCAGCTGCAGCTTTTCCGCGGCGATGCCGGTGCCGGTGTCGGTTACCGAAATGTAAAGCAGGCCATCGGCTTTTACCAGTAGTTTCAGGTCAATGTGTCCACCGGCGGGCGTGAATTTAAAGGCATTTGAGAGGAGATTTTTAATCACCTGCTCGAGGCGCAGCCTGTCTGTACGCACCCTGTCCGGCACAGCAGCATCCACTTCAGCCGCGAAGTTGATTTTCTTTTCGTCGGCCACCACGCGGAACAGGCGCTCCATATCATTAACAATATCGCGCACATGCTCCCGCTCGAAGTTCATCTCGATTTTGCCTGCTTCTATTTTCGCCAGGTTCAGGATATCGTCGATCAGCTCCAGCAGGTCGGATCCCGACTTGTGAATGATACCGGCATATTCCATCTGCTTGGGCGTGAGGTTCTGGCCGCGGTTTTCTTCGAGCAGGCGGGCCAGGATCAGCACGCTGTTAAGGGGCGTGCGCAGCTCGTGCGACATATTCGCCAGGAATTCGGATTTGTATTTGCTGGTTTGTTCCAGTTCCCGGGCTTTGGCAGACAGCTCCTGGCGGGTAATTTCCAGGGCTTTATTCTTTTCGCTCATCTCCTCGTTGATCTGCCGCAGCTCTTCTTCCTGTACGCGCAACTCCTCTTCGGATGCCTGCAGGATTTCGGACTGCCGGGTCAGTTCTTCGTTGGTCTGGCGCAGTTCCTCCTGCTGGGTTTCCAGCACTTCCTTTTGCTGTTGCAGTTGGTGCAGCAGTTTGTTGGCCACATCGCGGGAGGAGGCTGCGCTAAGCGCCACGGCGATATCGCCGGAAGCCTGCTCTACCAGTTGCTTTTCCCGGTCGCGCACCGAGGTAAAGGCGGCCAGCTCGATCACTCCTACCTGCATATTGTCGCGCCAGAGCGGAACAAGAATCACCGTTCCGGGCTGTTGCGCGCCGGAGGCGCCCTCTATCTGCCAGTAAGACGGCGGTACATCGGTGACGATGGTAATTTCCTGGCGCATGGCGGCCTGGCCGATCATGCCTTCTTTCAATTTATATATCTTTTTTACATGGTCGGGCAGCGCAACAGTAGCGCCCATACGCAGCGTGTTGGATAACTCATCATAATAGTAGAGCGCGCCGGCCGGGTAGCGCAGGTACGATACCGGGGTGTACAGGAATTCGTGCATCATGGAGTGGAGGTCGGCGGTGCCCTGCAAACTTTCATTGAGGCGGCTCATACCCGTGAGCAGCCAGTTCCGCTCATTCGCCACCTCGTTGAGGGCGGTCAGCTCATCCACCTTGAGGGTCAATTTCCGCTCCGCCCTCCAGCGGTTGCGGAATTCGCGGAGCGTGAACCACATGAGGATAAAGGCGACCCCGAGCGTTAGCACACAGTTCAAAGCAAGCATGACGGTAGCGCGCCCCACGTAGGTGTTATTGCGGTTATTTCGGACTACTAACAGATCGCGCTCTCGCTCTACCAGCGAAAGAAGACGCCGGTGCGCGGCTTCCGGTATTTACCTTCGGTGAACGATACCTCCAGCTGGTGGGAAAATACGTACTCAATGGGGATGCGCGTCCCCAGATCTTCCCAATATTGAACAAGCCTGTTGATATCCGTTTCTATCGTATCTATCTGTCGCTGCTGCGCCAGGTTATCGATCGTAAGCCGGCGCAACCCCGCAATGGCCGGGGCAATACGAGGTTTCGTCGCGTAGTAGGGATCCAGGAATTTTTCATCTTGTATCAACCTGTAATTACTCCCGGAAACCTGCATATCGTAGATTAGCCGGTTGATTCGCTGGGCCTGGGTAATGACCTCGTAGGTGTGCTGCACCCATTCCGACTCGCGCGTCTGCCTTTTAAAAGTAACATAAGATAGAATGCTACCGGTAAGCACTAACAGTATCGAGATGGCAAATCCAATGTACAAACGGTTTTTCATCGAAATAGTCATCATATTTTGTAGGGTGTGCCGGCCACCAAGCCTTGGTTATGGCAACAAAGATAAGCCAGTTGGCCCGAAGTATGACCGACGTAGTAAAAGATCCCGTTATATTTAAAGAATATTACGGATGTGCTATGGTTATAATCAAAACATTTGTTTCTTTTGTGTAAGAGTCCTAATTATCATAGCACATAACATATCAGCAAAAAATAGCGTATTAAAACAATAAAAAATCTATTATCCATGAAAACTATTCTCTTCCCGTATTCGTAAATATCACCGGGAACACAGTGTAACATTAATTATCATATAACCGTAAAAACACCTTAAGGAATTGCAGCTCAGCAACGCTCCCTCCTTCCGTAAAACACCTGCCGTATGAGTAAAATTTTGTTAGTTGAAGATGATGAAGTAATGCCGAAAATCATGGAGCGAATACTCCACCGGGAGGAATATGCTATTGACCACGTCACCAATGGTAAAGAGGCTTTCACAAAGCTGGAGGAAACGAATTATGGGTACGATCTAATCATTACAGATATTATGATGCCCTACGCCAATGGCTTTGAAATCCTTAGCAAGGTAAAAACCGCCCTGGCGCCAAACCAATTCCCGTGATCATTGTTTCCAACGCAGGCAACGAGGACATGATCCTGGAAGGCTTTAAACTGGGAGCTGATGATTTTCTTAAAAAGCCCGTGATTCCCGGCGAACTGCTCATCCGCGTAAAGCGCCTGTTGATGCAGTACCGATAGTACCATATATAAAGACACCCATATCCAAAAACAAAGTGCATGATATCAGAGTCCTTCTCTGTGTTGTTCCACGATTTTCGCTATGCGCCACTGATAATTCAGGTTGCGCTGGTGTTTATTGTGATCGCTGTTACCGCTACTACCCTCGCGTATCTTTCCATATTGATGGCGCGGTTCAAAGGCTACCGGAAAGATAAACGGCTGGCCAAATTGCAGCCTATGATCGACCAGCTGCTCATCGAGAATATTTTAATGAACGATGCGCTGAACGACCCGGAGTTATCGCCCGAACAGGTGCAACTGCCCATAGAGGTGTTTGAACTACCCGTTTTTGAAAAGAAATGGGCCCGGCAGGCCATGATCGACCGCCTCATCAACTTCCGCAAGAACGTGCGCGGCGCCATGGGCGACCAGATCCGTAATCTCTACATACAGCTGGAGCTTGACAAAGACACGCTTAAAAAAATGAAGTCCAGCAAATGGGAGAAGAAAGTACAGGCGCTGTACGAATTTACCAGCATGGACATGTCGATTGCCGACGTAACGATCCTGCCGCTTACCAACAGCCGCAACCGAGAGCTGCGGGCAGCGGCACGGCACGCTTATATTAAACTGAGTAAAAACGAACCCTTCAAGTTCTTCGACGTGGCCACGGAGCCCTTGCTCGAATGGGACCAGGTAGAATTGTTCAAGATCATTTCTACCACGGAGCATATTGCCATTCCCAATTTCGCGCAGTGGATCACGTATTCCAAAACAAAAGCGTGGTCTCGTTCTGTTTAAAGCTGGTAGTACACTATAACCAGCTCAGTGCCGTGCCCGCCGTAGTAAAGCTGCTGGACACCAAAGACCATTACCTCCGCGCCGATGCGATCAACTGTTTAGGCAAACTCAAGGTAGAAACCGTGGAGGAGAAACTGGTGTATATGTACGACAGCCAGCCCCTGCTCTGCCAGCTCGAAATACTGAAGGCGATCGGGCGCATCAGCAGTGGAAAGTACATCGACTTCCTCCGCCGGGAGTTCCTGCATGCCACCGACTTCGAGGTGCGCAAACACGCCGCCAAGTCCATTATCAACAACCAATGGGCAGCCAAAGGACTGGTACAGGAACTGGTGGATACAGCAACTGCGGAAAACAAGCTGATTCTGAAACATAGCATGAACCCTCTAATAAAGTATTGATGACTATCTGGGAAACCATCGGGAAGATTTATGAGAGCACTATTTTTGTATACGGGTTGATCCTGCTGACTACCTATGCCCTGCTGGCCATCTTTTCTTTCATTGCCGTCAGGGCCTATGCACGAAAAGACAAATTTCATGAGCCGGATGTGCTGATGAGCTCTCCCCTCGCGCCCGGCGTAACGGTACTGGCCCCTGCCTTTAACGAGGGACTCACCATCATTTTTAACGTGCGCTCCCTGCTTACCCTCAACTATACCAATTACGAAATTATCATTGTGAACGACGGCAGTACCGACGACAGCCTGGAACAGCTGATCAACGAATTTGAGCTCGTGCCCGTCGATTTTGCGTACAATGCCAAAATACAGACTAAACCGGTCAGGCGTATTTATAAATCATCCAATCCCGCCTACGCCAAATTGATGGTGATCGATAAGGTAAACGGGAAAAGTAAGGCGGATGCCGTAAATGCAGGCATCAATGCCGCCGCGCACCCCCACTTCGTGTGTACGGACGTGGACTGTATCCGGATAAAAACACCATCACGGAACTGATCAAACCTGTGATGCAGGAAAAGAACAAGCGGGTAATCGCCACCGGCGCCACCCTGCGCATCGCCAACTCCTGCGACTTCGATGCGGGACTGATGGTGCGGATGCGGCCGCCGAAACAGCTGTTGCCCAGGTTCCGAGAAGTCGAGTATATCCGTGCATTCGTACTGGGAAAAATGGGCTGGAGCCTGTTAAACTGCGTGCCGAACGTATCGGGGGACTGGGTTTGTTCGATAAAGAAGTGGCCATCCGTTGCGGTGGATATGACCACTCTTCTTTTGGGAAGATATGGAGCTGATGACCCGTATGTGCCGGTACGCGCACGATAACAACATCGACTACGCGATCCGTTATGTGCCCAAAACCCTTTGCTGGACGGAGGCACCGTCGACCGTAAAGATCTTTAACCGCCAGCGGACACGTTGGGCGAGAGGGCTGGCGCAGCTGATGTACGCGCACTTCGGCATGTTCTTTAATCCGCGCTACGGCCGTATGGGCATGATCGTATTTCCTTATAACTTCTTTTTTGAACTGCTGGCGCCCCTCGTGGAGATCACCGGTATCATTTACTATATCGTAATGGCTGTTCTCGGGCTGATCAACTGGCCCACCGCGTTATGGCTGTTGCTGTTCGTATATACGTACTCCGTGATGATTACCACCATTGCCATCCTGTGGGACCAGCTGACGTTCAGATATTATAAAACCTGGCGGGAGGCGCTGTACCTCTGCGCCACACCGTTTATGGAATTCTTTTTATACCACCCGCTGATCGTTATTTTCTCTTTACGCGGGTACCTGAACTTCCTGACCGGCAAGAAAACCGGCTGGGGTAACATGCAGCGACGCGGATTCCAGACCACCGTGGCGCCTCAAAAATAGTGAGATGGATTTATTTAAGAATTTTTATGAAGGCTTTGTGTTCGTGTATGGCTGTACCATGTTGTTCATGTACGCCCTGCTCGCCATGCTTTCATTAATAGGGATCATCAAGTACCAGCGGAAAAACAGTTATGTGGACTACGACAAACTGCTGCAGTCGCCACTGGCGCCCGGCATTTCCATTATAGCCCCCGCTTTTAACGAATCGGTGACCATCATCGAAAACGTGCGTTCTTTGATGACGCTTAACTATCCCAAGTTCGAGATCATTATTGTAAACGATGGTTCTACCGATGATACGCTCGAGAAACTGATCCGGGAGTTTGAACTGGAGCAGGTGGACTTTGCCTACAACGAACGTATTAAATCGCAACCCGTAAAACGATTGTTTAAGTCGCGTAATACGGCGTACGACAAGTTGGTGGTGGTGGATAAAGTGAACGGTAAAAGTAAGGCGGATGCGTCGAACGCCGGCATTAACGCCGCGGCTTTCGACTACTTCCTGTGTACGGACGTGGATTGTATCATTGAAAAAGATACGCTGCTCCGTATGATCAAACCCTTTATGGACGAGGACGACAAGAAGATCAAAGAAGTAGGAGAACCTTGTCCGGAGTGCGGGTATGTACACGTGGTAGAGGATAGTAAACGGGTAATTGCCACCGGCGCTACCCTGCGCCTGGCCAACAGTTCTGACATTGATGAAGGTGTAATGGTTCGCGTGAGGCCACCACGGCAACTATTGCCGCGCTTCCAGGAAATGGAGTACATCCGCGCTTATGTATTGGGCAAGATGGGCTGGAGCGTGATCAACTGCGTACCGAACGTATCGGGGGCCTCGGCTTATTTGATAAAGAGATTGCGATCAAAGCGGGTGGCTATGACAGCAAGTCGTTTGCGGAAGATATGGACATCGTGACGCGCATGTGTACCTACATGATCGATAACAAACTGAAATACGCGATCCGTTATATTCCGACTACGCAGTGCTGGACGGAAGGGCCGCCCAACATGAAAGTGTTCAGCCGCCAGCGTACCCGCTGGGGACGCGGCCTGGCAGAGATCATCACCATGCACCGGAAAGTGATCTTTAATCCGCGTTACAAACAACTGGGCATGGTGGTACTCCCCTACAACCTGCTGTTCGAGTTCCCGGCGCCGATCATTGAAGTAACGGGCATCTTTTATTATATCTACTTAATTATTACCGGCCAGATCAACTGGCCGTATGCGATTATCCTGCTCATATTCGTGTACCTCTACTCCATCATGATCACCCATGGCGATCTGGTGGGACCACATCACCTACAGGTATTATAAAACCTGGAAGGAAGTAATCGGACTGGCGCTGATGGCCTTCCTGGAGCCACTCATATACCACCCGCTCATTGTGTTCTTCGCATTGAGAGGCTACTACTTCTTCCTGATCGGGAAGAAGCACAGCTGGGGCAATATGCAGCGACAGGGTTTTGGCAAGAAAAAAGTACAAACTGTTTAAACATGATGATGGCATCTTTCAGATATATTTTATTCGCTTCGATTTTATTAATGGGATTAAGGGCGCAGGCGCAGCTGTTTAGGAAAGGCGGCGATGCGGACGCGTTGTACGAGCAGGCCGTACAGGAAACGAAGAACCGGAACTACCAGAAGGCGATTGAGCTATCGAAACAGGCACTGGCGAAACGCCCCGACTTTACCGACCAGCAATTGCTGCTCGGCCGGTTGTACATGCTTACGGGCGACAATAAACAGGCGCGCCAGCAGGTAAGCGCAGTGATCCTGAAAGCGCCGCGCTACCGTGATGCCTACTTGTATGCCATCAATATCGAGATGAGTGAAAAGAGATACGAGGAAGCCGTTTGTTTCGTGGATGAGGCTTTATACGAGTTCCCTAATGATAAAGAACTGATGCTGAAAAAACTCAGCATCATGGACGCCTCCGGCAACTACTACCGTGGCGATGCCTTTGCCCCGCAACTGCTCGACCGTTACCCGCAAGATACCACCGTACAAAAGGCTTACATCGGGCACCATTTGCTGGCCGCCGAACAGGCGCAGCGGACCGGCAACACCGTGATGGCAAAGGAACATTTCGAAAAAGTGCTGGCCGTTGAGCCGGCGAACGAGGAGGCAAAGGTGGCCATCATGAACATGTACATGCGCAACCAGAATTATGTGACCGCACTGGAGCAGATAAATGCCGAACTGGCCAAAAATCCATCTTCTTATGAGCTTTTGATGAAGAAATTAGGATTGCAGGAGCAGCTACACCAATACCCGGATGCCCTGGGCACATTAAAAGAAATCCTGAAACACTACCCGAACGATACAAAAGCACGCCGTCTTGAAACCGAACTGCGGATGGATGCGGCCACTTATTATACAGACACCGATCCTTACCTGCTATACCAGGGCGTGCTGGAAAAGCAACCTGGTAACCGCGAAGCTTTGGACAAATTGATTGGACTGAGTATGAGTAGGGGTGCGTACCGCGAAGCGCTGTCCTGGATTAACCGCGGGTTAAAAACCAATCCGAATGACCAGCGTTTGCTCGGGTTAAAGATAGACGTACTGGAAGCTGACCGTAAATTTACAGAGGCGGCGTCGCTGGCTGGTCGCCTGCGGCAGCTGAACCCCGGGTCGGCGGACCTGCGTAACCGTTATACCTACTTAAAAGTACAAAGCGGCCGCGATTACCTGGCACAACAACAGTACGACCTGGCAGTAGCGGAACTCGAAAACGCACGGCAGGCCTCTCCTAACGATACGACCGTATTGGACATGTTGGCCAATACCTATATTTCGCGCAGGGACTATAACCGCGCTTTAACAGCGCTGGATAATGCCCTCTCCTATTACCCCGCCAACACCCGCTTTTTAGTAAAGAAATCGAGTGTGCTGGCCGAAATGGGAAGGTATGACGAATCTGCAGAAATCGTAGAAACCTTGCTCAGCGCAAATCCCGGTGATGAGCGATACAGTGCTACCTTCGTAGAACTGCGCCTGACTGCCGGCCGCCTGCTGTTGCAGTCGGAAGAATATGACCTCGCGAAACAACAATTTGCGCAGGTACTGGCACAGTCACCCGACAACATAGACGCCCTCAACTACATGATTAACCTGGAAAGCGCCACCAAACAGCCGGACAGCGCGCTGGCCTACGCCAACCAGGGACTCTCCTACTACCCGGACAATAAAGACCTTTTACTGAAGAAGGCGGCCGCTTTAACGGAACTGAAACGCTACGCCGAAGCTAACGACATCAATGCGCAGCTGTTACAACGTTATCCGTTTACGCTGCGTTATAAAACCGCTTACAGTGACGGCCTGCTGCAACAGGGCCAGGACTATCAACGAAACAACCAGCCGGACAGCGCACTGGCGGCTTTCCGTAAGGTGCTGCAGCTGAATAAACGAGACTCCCCGCTTTGCTATACAGCATCAACATTTACAGCAGCCGCGGACAGAACGACAGCGCACTGGCGCTGGCGGAACAGGGGTTAAAATACTATCCTTCGCAGGAAACCTTCCTCATGAAACGCGTAGTATCCCTCGAAAACCAGCAGCGCTTCGCAGAAGCCACGCTGGCGGCAGACAGCCTGGTGAAACTGAACGGCAGCTTCGTCAACACCGATTACGCCGACTACCTGCGCAGCAAAACCCTGAAGAACCAGTTTGGTCTTTATTACCTGAATACCACGTACGATTACTCATCCAGCAAATACCAGATTGCGACCCTGGAGTATCGCCGCTTTATCAAAAAAGGGTCGATCGCCGGGCGCATAAGTTATGCGGGAAGACAGGTGGGGACGGGCATCCAGGGCGAACTGGAGGCATATATCAACCACAGCAAATCATTATACAGCTACGGTATTGCAACTTATTCCAACGCAGTAGCCTTTCCGCAGATGCGTTTAGGGTATTCCATCTTCAAGACTTTTAAACATGATATTGAAGCCGAGCTGGGCGCCCGTTACCTGAAGGCGGACAGCATTTCGAGCATTTCCGGTGTGGTGTCGCTGGCCAAAACGTTTAACGACTTCTGGATAAATGGCCGGGCATATTTCATTGTCGATTCTTCCGACTTCAACACCTCTTTTAACCTGACCACGCGTTATTACATGAACCGCGGCCAGGACTTTTTAACCGTGATGGCAGGCTTAGGTACTTCACCGGATGACCGCAGCCGCCTGATCGCCTTCCCGCAGTTATCGGGCTTGCTGACACGCAGTGTGGGCGCGGGTTATCAGAAGACAATCAAATACAGGAACACGCTCAGCATCAACGCAACCTGGATCAACCAGAAAATTGGTGACAACCAGTTTCAGAACCAGTACGATCTTTACCTGATGTTCCTGCGAAAATTCTAGCCATGCAAAAACTGCTACAGGCCTTTTTGATGATGTTGGCCATATTAACGGGCCCCGGTTGCCACATTAAAGCCGGCGATATTACACTGGTGCAGAACGGTTCGGCCAAACATGTAATTGTGCTGCCGGACGAGCCATCCAGGGCGGAAACCCGCGCGGCGGAGGTATTGCAGCAGTACCTGAAAAGGATGTCCGGTGCAGGCGTTTCGATCCTGAAAGAAAGTGCGTATAATAAGGACAGGGCGGCGATCTTCATTGGCAAAACCAATCGTAATGCGGCCTTAAATAAGGACAAGATAAAGGGAGAAGGCTTCCTGATTGCTTCGGATGCCAGTAACATTTTTATCCTTGGCGGAACAGGCAAAGGGGTGCTGTATGGCGTATACACCATCCTGGAAAATTACCTGGATGTAAAAAATATGGCGCTGGCCCGGCGACAGTACCTGCGCGCAAAACCGTTACCATTCCTCAATTCCTCGACGATCGCCGAGCCCGGTATTCGCCTACCGCGAAACCTACTACCCTGCCTCTGCCGATGCCGAATACCTGGAATGGCATAAACTGCACCGCTTCGAAGACCTCTGGGGCATCTGGGGGCATTCGTTCTTTAAGTTGGTACCGCCTACAACTTACTTTGCCTCTCACCCGGAATATTACGCGCTGGTAAACGGTAAACGGCAGGCAACACAATTGTGCCTGAGCAACGATAACGTATTACGCATCGTGACAGAATCGCTGCGCAAGGCCATAGCCGACAATCCCGATGCGATGTACTGGTCGGTAAGCCAGGAAGACGGCGGCGGCTTTTGTAGCTGCGATAAATGCCGCGGCATCAACGCGGCGGAAGGTGGCACACAGGGTTCGCTGATCAGTTTTGTAAATCGTGTGGCAGCCAGGTTTCCGCAGCAGAACATTACTACACTGGCGTACGAGCAGACCGTTCATCCTCCTAAAAATATTAAGCCGGCAGCCAATGTATACGTGATGCTGAGCACCATTGCAGTATACCGCCAGGAGCCGATCGCGACCACCGCATCGGCCGCAGGTTTCAGGGAAGACCTGAAGGGCTGGTCGGACAAAACACCGAATATCTTTATCTGGGACTATACCACGCAGTTTACCAATTACCTCGCTCCCTTCCCCGACTATGCGAACCTGCAGCCTAACCTGCAATACTTTGCAAAGAACGGGGTGAAAGGCGTATTCTCGCAGGGAAGCGGCGCCACGCATAGCGACATGGCTGTTTTTAACAGCTTTATACAGGCGAAGCTGCTCTGGCAACAGGATGCAGACTACGCCGCGTTAAGTAAGTCTTTCTTTACTGATAACTTTGGTGCGGCGGGGCCACATATCGCCGCGTACGTGGATGCTTTGCTGAAAGGTGTACAATCTTCCAAAACACGCCTGGATATTTATGGCGGCACGAATGCGGCCTACCTGCAACCGGCGCTGCTCGATCAGTACTCCACTCACCTGGACCAGGCGGAGAAAGCGGCCGCCAATAACGTTTACCTGCAGGACCGGGTATACGAAGCCCGGCTGCCGCTGGAATACGTGGTGCTGCAACAGTCGAGGTTTTACGGTACCGAAAAGTATGGATACCTGGTACCACAGGGGAACGCTTACGTGGTAAACCCTAAATGGCCGGAGCGGGTGAAACGCTTTACGGAGCTGGCGAAGAAAGCGGGCGTAACGGAGCTTTCCGAAGGCGGTTTAACGCCGGACGCTTATGCGAAAGAATGGGCGGAGATCTTTGCTAAGAAATGGCTGAACAGCGTGGCATTTGGGGCAAAGGTGAGCCTGCAATTCCCTTATTCGGAAGATTACCCGGCCAAAGGTGAACGCACTTTAACCGACGGTCTTACCGGCGGCCTGGACTTCAGCACCAACTGGTTATACTTTTACGGCCAGGATATGGTGGCCACCATTGATCTCGGACAATCGAAAAACATTAAAACGATACAGGCCGGCTTCCTGCAGGATGCACGTCATTATATTTTTGCACCCGTTAGCGTTACGGTGGAAACATCGGCAGACGGACGCACGTTTAAACCGGCAGCCCGCCAGGACCTGCCGGCAGCAGCCGAGGAAGATTATACGGCCGCGATCCGCAACATCACCTTGCAAACACCTGCCACCGGTATTCGTTACATCCGCGTGACCGCGAAATGCCTCCCCGCCATGCCAGGCTGGAGGGGAGTAGATAAGAAGGTCGGACTATGTTGTGATGAAATAACCGTTTTATAAATTAGAAAATTTCATAAATTGGGCTCCGCTAACTGTAACTGTCTGACAAAATGGAGCCGATACTGGACCCGAAGGCCCTCATACCATATTGGGCCGCATCCTTCTCTCAAAGAGATTACATGCGGTTTCTCACCGTTATTGATAACTACTGCCGGAAACGGGAGTTGCTGTATACCCTTAACAACCGCGAACTGAAGATCCGGGGCGAACCCACGCGCTTTGCCAT
Organism: Chitinophaga sedimenti; assembly: GCF_023156195.1. Classification (GTDB taxonomy): domain Bacteria; phylum Bacteroidota; class Bacteroidia; order Chitinophagales; family Chitinophagaceae; genus Chitinophaga; species Chitinophaga sedimenti. Next base: position 1,102,413 of record NZ_JAKUKA010000001.1, on the reverse strand, counting down.
GCTGGCCCTGGAAGACCTTGCCCGGCGCTGCGCCGCGGCAGGTGAAGGCGAATGGCCAGACCTCGTGCGGGAACGCCTGGAGGCATTGCACCACTCCGCCATCTTTGAGCAGGAGTTTGCTGAAAAGGCCGACCGCTATAATTACGCAAAAGGTTTCCTCGCGGTTCGGCTGTATGCCCCCTCCTACATCGCACATTTTGATAAGGACCAGCTGCTCGGTCAGCAGGTAGCCGACGACCTCTACGCCATGTTGGTATTTGACCTGGGCGCCGTGTTGAAAAACGTAGATCCTTCGCGGTTAGTGAAGTGGAAAGTAACAACCGGTGTGGCGTTACAGGATGCTTTGGAGAATATGCGGGTACGGCAAAATGCGGCGCGGGTGTTATTGAGCGGGAGTTTGAACGGGAAAGTGCCCGTAGATCAGTTGGGGAAATGGGGGTGAGTTTACAGGGAATCAAAAAATAGAAAGGGCTGATCCAAAAGTAAAATGGAGGCTTTGAGAATCGTATAAACGATAACAGGTACCCGAATAAATTAGGGCTGACCATTACTTTTTGGTCAGCCCCTTTTCTTTACGCCATAGCAGGGTCGCTGATGCTCTCTTTGCCATTTTCGAGGCGGCCGGCGAAACGGTATGCCATATTTCCTTCGCTGACCGTGAAATCATACCAGCCCTTTGAGTGCTGCGTGTCCACGCTCATGTTAGTACTGCCTGGTTTCAGGGCCATACTACGGCTATGTTGACCATACGCATTATCCGTAAGTGCCACTGCGCCCTTAGCAGATGACATTAAACCTACGGCGACATTATCATACTTACTTTTCCCGTCGGAACGTGCGGTAACATGTACCGAAACAACATCCTTTTCCGTGCCCCTGAAGCCGCGGTAAAAACCATTCGGACCGTATACCTCGATAGCATACTTCCCGTGTTCCAGCGGCCATGCGGCTTCCAGTTCTTCCCCGGCTGCCACCGCGAAGTTGCGGACTTTTCCATTGGCGTATACCGAAAATGCGGCGCCGGCAGATTTGGTATTGAACCGCTTTACATCCACCTTAAACTTGATGGTAAAGGTTTTAGCATCTTTCGTTAAACTCCCATTCACATACAACTCATAAGGCAATGCGCAAGACGGCCTTGTTCCTTCTTCTTGCTTCGGCGCATACGGTGTTTGACGGAAGTTTTTAATTTCCTCCGGTGTTAGTGCTTTAAAACTATCGGGCAATGGTTTTAATCGCGCTTCATGGATGGATTGCAGCACTTCATTACGCTCCAGGAACTCCGGCAGGTTTATTTTCTCGCCATTATAAGGTCTGAATATCGACGTCAGGTCCCCACAAACCGCCCTGCGCCAGCTACTGATATTCGTTTCTTTAATCTCCTTGCCTGTTTTCTTACTAAGGAACTTTTCAAGGAACTGTAACGGCGAAGTATGATCGAATACTTGTGAATTCACATACCCACCACGGCTCCAGGGAGATGCCACCACGAAAGGCACGCGGTACCCAAGTCCGATAGGACTTTCCCGCGCCTCATGCGAGTCGAGGTCTTTGCGGCGCAGCTCCTGTTCGCGCGTTACCCACTCCCCTTTTGCATTGATGCTTTTAGACACCGCACCGGTGGCCGGGTCGTTCGGGTTCGGCGCTACGAAAGGCGGCACGTGGTCGAAGTACCCATCGTTTTCATCATAAGTAAGAATGAAAATCGTTTTCTTCCATACTTCCGGGTTGTGCGTGAGGATGTCCATTACTTCGGATACATACCAGGCGCCATACCATGGGGCAGACGGATGATCACAAAAGTTTTCAGGCGCTACGAGCCAGGACACCGCAGGCAGTTTGCCGGTTTTCACATCTTCCCTGAACTGGTGTAACACATCACCCTTTGGCACTTTCATCGTTTGCTCCTTCCCGTTATCCTCGTAGGTGAGCGAAGACAGTTCCCGGTAATGCGGGTCGTTTACATTGGTAGAAAAAGCCTTTTCGTGCAATGCTTTGTGATAGGCTGATAACTTGTCGAAATTAGCCGGGTTGAATTGTTCGCGGCGCTTTTCTATCTTTTCGAGTGCGGCTTTTTTCTCCGCATATTTCTTGTCTGTTTCCGGCAGTGCGGCAATTTCCTTTCGCAGTTCGGCGGCGCGGCGCTCAAGGTAGGCCATATGACTGCGCGCATACCCGATATTAAACTCGGGGAACCACTCAATGGGATTGTCGGTAAAGTTGGCGAGCCAGGCATCTTCTTCTCCCGAAAAACCGGTGGAGATACTTACTTCATTCTGATAAATGCGCCACGACACTCCATGCTCCTCGAGTCGCTCGGGAAACGACTTCCAGGTGGCCCACGAATCATACTCTATATCCGAATTACGTACGGCCGCGTGCGAGTCGTCATCTTGCGGGGGACGAATAGTGCCGCTCCACAAGTACAAACGGTTAGGCGTGGTGCCGGTCAGCGAGGAACAGAAGTGCTGGTCGCAGATGGTGAAAGCATCGGCCAGTCCGTAGTAGAATGGCAGGTCTTCGCGGGTATAATACCCCAGGGTGAGTGGCATTTCACGATAGTCTTTGTTGCCGGAGCGTTTCGCCACCAGCCATCCATCGTATTTGCCATCATTGCGCGCATCTACCTGGTTTTCCCAGGAGTGCGGCAAAGAGCTCATCCGGGTAGATTTTGTGTCTTTGATATTTAACCGGAAAGGTGCATATGTTTCGCCCTTTTTATTGGCCTGCAGCCACACGGGGTGGCCCGAAGGCAGTGTAATGGCACGTGGATCGTTGAAGCCCCGTACGCCGCGCAAACTGCCGTAGCAGTGGTCGAACGAACGGTTCTCCTGCATAAGGATCACTACATGCTCCGCATCCTCAAAAGTGCTGCCCGGGGCAGGATCGATGGCCAGCGCCCGTTGTACGGAGGCTGGTAGTCCGGCAAACACGCCACTGCCCGAAAGCAGGGCCGCCTTTTTCAGAAAGTCCCTTCTGGAATCCATATTCAACTCAAATTGAGCGGAAAAAGTAATCATTATCTTTTAAAAAACATATTAAGATAGTGCTACTAATTACCACCAAAATGCTAGTGGTGGCCGCAAACAATGTACTATTTTGGGCACATGAAACTGTTATTACTCGTTGCATGCGCGTTTTTCGCGCGACCGGCGGAGGATAAAGTGTATGTTTGTAAATCCGGTACCAGTTATGCCTATCATAAAAAGGTTTGCCAGGGACTGAAAAAATGTACGCACCGTATAGATACCGTAACTGTTAAAGAAGCCATTGCTTCGGGACATAAAAAGCCCTGCGGGTATTGTTACAAATAAGCGTACTTTTAAAAGAAAGCACCTGCTGATGCCCCCATTTCCCTGCTTGTAGGCAACGACATCAACAACGCCACCCAGCAACTCAGCTGGAGCGATCTGCTGACCAAAATCATCGCGCGTTGCGGGGTGGAGCAGCAAATCGCCCCCATAAAGAAAAGCCGTTCCCGCTGCTGTATGAAGAAATATTTCTCACCTCACTCCAAAAGAACAGGATGAAGGAAGTGGAGCTGAAAAAGTATATCGCGGAAGAAGTGAGCCGGATTCAGCCTAACGAAATTCATGCGCGCATCCGCGCACTGCGTATTCCGCATATCATGACGACTAACTACGAGTATTCTCTCGAAGGAAAGCCGCCTAAAAGCAATAGCAGCCTCGTAAAAGAGCAGCTTTACAGCGTATTTCGCTGCGCCAGGCACGAAGACACCACCTATTGGCATGTACACGGTGAATGCCGCTCCCCGCGCTCCATCAACCTGGGTTACGAACACTACGGCGGACAACTGCAGCAGATGCGGAATTACGTGGTGACCGGCACCCTGTATCAAACTGATAAAATTCTAAAAGATTCGCTCGAATACCGGCTGCGCGAAAAGCAGATCAATTACCAGTCGTGGCTCGATTTATTCTTCACGACCAATGTGCACATATTTGGCCTGTCGCTCGACTTCTCCGAAACCGATCTTTGGTGGCTGCTCACTTTCCGCGCGCGGCTGAAATTTTATAAAGAAGCAGCGGTTAATAATGAGCTATTTTACTACGTGCCGGATAAATTCGCGGAGAGCAGCAAGTTTAAACTTGAAATGTTGCAGGCGACGGGCGTAACCGTTGTTGTGCTGCCTTATGCCTCTCCCCTGGCCTATTACCACCTGGTGTTGGATGAAATTACCAGAGCGGCGGGCGTTTAAAGCATCAACGTTAACAAACCCGGCGTACTTCCATATTCAGTAACGCGCCTAATTTAGATATTTTATCAGCAATATGCCCCACACCAACAGCACAGTGATGCGCGGGACCATGGCTGTTCCAGTCGTTTACAAAACGCCGCGCGCCGATCGCGAAACGATAGCGGCTGTTGGTATTACCGATCTGTAAAATCGGGCCGGGTACGGATTCGGCTTCGGCTACGAGTAATAACAATCCCCCGCCGGGCGCCTCCACAACCGACAGAAGCGTGACCGGTCCGTGTTTCACCATCATTTCCACCGATAACCCTTTTCCTACCTTACCATGATAAACTTCCAGCGGCCGCACGCGCGTTTTACCTTCTGCGATCGCGATATGACCGGGGCCGTCATGCCCCATCAACACTACATCATCGGTGAAATCCATCGCATAATATTCGGTAAAAGAACCTCCGGCGCCAAAGCTGTCCATGATCTTCATGGCCTGTGCGTTCTTGATCTCATATTCGCCTGCCACGGGGATGCCACGGGCCGTGAGCAGCGAGTTGCCGAGGATGATGGATGCAATGGCCGTTTCATTATCGGCATTCCCCGTGCCTTTGTAATAATACGCCATGGAACCCAGCTGGTAGTGCGCCACCAGTTTATCCAACGCCACGGACGTAATCGCCGCTTTTTCCAGTTCATCGGGCAAACAATCCGCCTGCACCTCAAATGCATCATGAAAGCGCGCAATGCGTTGCTGTACTTCCCCGTCCGTTACGGTTTTGCGTAAGGCTGCCAGTTCCTCTACTTCTATTAGTTCGATGTGTCCGCCGAAGGTCGCGTATTGCTGTGTGAGATCAGTGTAGATGTCAAGCATGCCACTATAGTAATGCCCCATGCAACCGAGGCGGTTATAGGCCATGATGTGCGCCACACGGGCGGCTTCCACCCAGCCGGCAATTTCCTGCCAGCAGGCTTCGTCGTTGTACAGCATACCGGTTACCTGGTGAAAGCGGATACCTGCGCGTTTAAACACGTTCGCAATCTCCGGAACGGGACAGGCAGCGCAATGTGCGAGCCACTCGCCGGTCATCTGCGTGCGGTCGGATAAGGCGTTAAATGCGGTGTAATCAATGGCTGCCGCAGGCGACAGGTTTAATATAATCACCGGGACCTTTACGCGTTGCACAACAGGTAACACCGTAGACGACAAGGCATATGTCGTCACATATATAGAAAGATAATATCGACATCCTCCATGCGGAATAGTTTGCCGGTGCGGAACGCGGCGTCGGCATTATCTACCAATCCGCCGTTAATGACATTCGGATGCAGTTCCTGCAATCGCTGCGCAACCATGTTCAGGTAGCCTTCCAGGCGTGCTTTTAGACCGGGGAATTGCGGCCAGTAAGTATCCAGTCCTATGCCGAAAAGGCCTATGCTCATCGTACTCATATCGGGAATTTTATGGAAGATCGGCTGTTCGGGCTTTCAAAGCAATGGCCAATTTGATATATTCGATTTACTTTTTGACAAACATGACCAATTATTATAAATACCTGCCGGTTAGCGCCGAAGATAAAAAGTGGGGACTGTACGTGCTGAATGCGGGCTGCAACCACGTGGAGCCGCAGAAGACTTACCCTACAGGCGGCCATCCTCCGCCCTATTCCTTTAAATGGGAGAACGGCCGCGTGCTGCAGGAGTTTCAATTGATCTATATCTCGAAAGGAAAAGGCATTTTCGAATCGGCCAGTTGTCCGCCTACAGCAGTGAGCGCCGGAACCGTATTCCTTCTTTTCCCGTTTGAATGGCACCGTTACCGCCCCGATACCGATACCGGCTGGGACGAGTGGTGGACCGGCTGCAAAGGCCCTGTGCTCGACAATCTCCTGCGCCGGCAATTCTTCTCGCCGAAACAACCTTTGCTGCACATCGGTTACCGCGAAGAACTCACGCAGATCTTCCAGCAGATCATTGAACAAAGCCGGGAAGAAAAGCCCGGCTATCAACCCTTGATCGCAGGCGCCGTATTACATCTTTTCGGCTGGATACACGCGCTCGGCCGCCAGGGCGAATCGCCCGCAGACGATGGCCTGGTGGCCAAAGCGCGCTTATATATCCGCACCCACCTGGCGGAAGATATTTCTTTTGAAGCATTAAGCGCCGAATTGCAGGTGAGCTATTCGAGTTTCCGGAAAGTATTTAAACAACAAACCGGCATGCCACCGCATCAGTACCTGCTCGACCTGCGAATGGAAAAAGCCCGGTCATTACTCGCCGCGGGCGACTTGCCGGTAAAGGCGATCGCGGTGGAAGCCGGCTTTGAATCCGCCTTTTACTTCTCTAAAATCTTCCGTAAAAAATGGGCATTACGCCCATGGAATATCGAAAACAGACCTCACAACAATGACGCTTTAATCGTTTTCACCGCGTTGCCGCGTTCGAGCTCGTTATGCTCCTGCCATTGGTCCTGTTGCTGCGCCAATAACTGCCCAGTGCGCCAGGCCGTCACCTTGGCTTTCAGGCGATCAAGACACAACTTCTTATTCTGCCATTGCGAACGGCCGTCCATCGCCAGCACCTGTATGCCGGAAGGTTTGTGCGTACCACGCACGGCAGTTTCCACCTTATTGACGTGTTGTCCGCCCGGCCCGGAGGCCCTGCAGGTTTCGAATGCCACGTCTTTTTCATTCCAGTTCATGAGTTGCTGCACATCAAAAGCAGCTACCCCTACAAACCAGTTTTTACGCTTATGCATCGGGCGGTAGGGACTTTGCGCTACCCACTGGATGGTGCCTTCCCACTCGCTGACGAATGCTTTTAATTCATCGCCTTCCGCCATTAATGTAGCGGATAACAATGTTCCTTTATGATCGCCGGGTGTGCTGTCGAGCACGGCGATGCTGATATCCGCTTTGCGGGCGGATTTGATGATCAGCTCCTGTACTTTGGCTACTACCCTGCTGCATTCAACGGGGCCGCGGCCGGAGCTGATTTGTATGATTAACTTGTTCATGGTTGTTCGATTTGTTCGGCCGCTGCTAATGCAAGCTTTTGCGGCATTGTTTTTTTATGAAAGGGGTAACGATCGGGGTAAATTTCCTCCCGGCTCCACCAGTGATAGCCACCGCCAAGAAGCCGGCAATAGCGTCCGCGCGCGGGACCGGCTATTCCGATCTTATCGCCCAGCTCCTTAATGCGCGCTGCCAGCACACTATCATGCGCTTTTACGTGCGTGATGATATTCGGTACGATCTTCAATTCAAAAGCCTGATCATCTTTGAGGATGTATACGATCGATTCGCCCTGCCATACGTTTCCGCGCCAACGCCGTGGAATGGGTCGGAACAGGGCCTTTTCTGCGGAAGTAAGCGGACAATCGGGGCTATTAAACTCCCGCTCCGTAAAACTGCGCAACGCCTGTGGATGATGATGCAGTCGCTTGCGTTTCCTCCACTTTTTTCCACTATACGTATAAAAGTGATGGGGCTGCCGACACCATTGTACCGTGTTGATCTTCGTGAGCAGTGTGCTGTAAAACAAGCCATCGTAACTACGCAGGATATCTTCCCGCACTACAAAAGTGCGATTGTAGCCATGTTGTTTAGGTACATCCAGCGGCACCAGCGGCAGATAACGACGCTCCGAATACAGCGCGTCGAGCTCTCTTCCCATGCGCAGCAGTTCCTTGTCTGCGTGCCATCGGCGGGCTCTTTCGCGCCTCCTGGCGCTACGGGTAAGGCAATAGTCGTCCTCAAACAGCGTTGTATCTGTTTGCATAATAAAGTCCTGTTCAGGTAATTAAAAATTACGCTGCACAAAGACAGACCATTGCCATTACGGCAAACGAATTCATTTTTCTTTTGGAAAAGAGAAGTAATAGCCTGCTTTGCAGCGCTAATAATGTTGTGATATGTGGGTATGTTGCATCATGGGTATTGTGTATTTAAGGGTTACACAATCAAATTTTAGCGACACAAAAGTAGATTGAATTTTCTTAGCATCCAAATTCGTGACGTGCGTCGGCTATAATTTGTTGTAATTGTTTGTGTTTAAAAGGATAGCGGTTGCGCCGTTGTTGCGGGCGATTCTTTTTCTTGTTTATGAATGGTGTTACAAAGTGTTGTCGTTTATAATGTTCGATGGCCGCAAGCTGTTGGGTCAGGCCTTTACCGGATTTTCGGGGATAACCTGCGTCAAACTCTTTGTTATCGCTGTACTCCTCCGTGTTGAAATTCTTAAGTACTTGTTCATAACCATATCCCCACCAGGTCCCTTTTGTATCCGGATATAATATCCACGTCCGCTTCCACCCCTCCTGCCGCGGCTTCGCCAACCGCCCCATCGGCAACTCCTTTCGCAGCCGTGCTATTTTAATCGGCTCTTTTCTTAGTTTGATTATTTTCTTTTCAAAATGCTTCTTTGCCGTACGTTTCCGTTGCCTTGCGGTCCTTACAGGGAAATAGCCTCCCCCAAACAGCAGGTGATCTGTTTGCATACAATCTTAATTATCTGGGTAATGGAAATAGATATCCGTCCGGTGAAAAATCACCGGAACAACTACAGTTATTTGAAAATATCAGACAACGGGTATGTGAAATAAGTATCTCATCGGATAGATATTATCGTCGCGATTCCGCGACTATTTTGTGTAGTTGTTTTTGTTTAAAAGGATAACGCTCCCGCCGCTCCGGCAACTGCGCATTCGCATAACCATCCTGCAACTTCAGCACCAGGTGACGCAGTGCATGATGATCAATAAAATGCTCCAGTTGTTCGTATTGCCGCTCCAGCGCCTCGTCACGGCGCCGTACATGGGTAACAATGTTGGGCATTATCCGCAGTTCATATCGCCATGTTTTCTTTAGAGCATAGCGCATACCGAAGCCCCAATTTGCATATGCAAAATGCCTGCGCTCGGCGGTGGTGAGACAAGCTGCATCTTCATTCCGGGGATGCGTGAACGTCCGCAAACGCTGCGAGGCATATTGCGCCATCTGCTTTACATTATGCACTGCAAAATCGCGGTTTTCACAGTATTGTACGGTGTTAATCTTCGCCAGCAATGCTTCCCAGAATGGCGCATGTTCACTTCGGGCTATGCTCGAACACAATACGAACGTCCGCTTCCAGCCATGTTGCCGCGGTTCGGGCAACTGCACCATCGGTTGCAGATCGCGTAGTCGCTCGAGCCGCCGCCGTTCTCTATGCAGATTGATCAATTGTTTTTCGAAGTCCTTTTTTACCGCGCGCTTCCTGCGCCTGGCGGTCCTTATTTTGCAATAGCCTCCCTCAAACGGGAAGTAATCCGCTCGCATATAGCCTTAATTATCTGAGTATGGAAATGAGGTATCCGTCCGGCGAAAAATCACCGGAACATAAGTAGGTTACGCCCTTGGGGGCGGTTTTAATCAGACTGATGGTATGTGAAATAAGAACCTCATCGGGGAGAATTGCGTAGCAAAACTAATGGTAATTTTCAAACAAGCTGGAAAATATTTCCCCGGAAACGGAGACGACTGTATATCAGTTTGTTACTACAGCACAGGGCTAACGCGTGGCGTGACAGGCGGCTATATAAATCCGTCATTCCGGTGGCGCGCGGTTTGATGTTGCATTCAGTTAAACACCGTGCAATGAAAACCCGACTTTTACTCGCATTCGCGGCTACCGCGATGCTATCTTCCTGTCATGACGACGACGTAGAAATTAACCGGCTTGAATTAGTGTATGAAGATTCCACCTACCAGCTAACGGGCGTTACCGTAGCGGCCGGCAAGATATTTACAAACTACCCCCGCTGGTCGGACACACATTTGTACGACATGGTGCAGGTCACAGGCGTTCATTCGTCATCCCCCTACCCGGACCAAACCTGGAACAGCTGGGCGCCCGGCCAGAACGGGGAAAATAAATGGGTTTGTGTGCAGGCGGTTTATAAAGACGACGAAGGTTTCCTGTGGGTCGTGGACCCGGCATCGCCAAAAATGCAGGGCGTAGTAGATGGCAGCCACAAATTGGTGAAGATAGATGCGGCCACCAATCAAATGTTGCGCACCTATTCGTTCGACAGCATCGCCAGTCCGAACGCATACCTCAATGATGTACAGGTAGATACGGAGCGCGACATGGCCTATCTCACCAATAGTAAAGAAGGCGGTATTATTGTACTGAACCTCACGACCGGACAGGCGCGCCAGGTATTGCAAAATCACTACTCTGTGATATCAGATCCGAATTATACGTTTAAAATTGATGGTAAAGTGCTGACCCGATTTGGGAAAGAAGTGAAGATGAACTCCGATGGTATCGCGCTTACGCCCAACCGTGACTGGCTGTATTACAAACCGCTGACGGACGACAAACTCTATCGTATCAAAACACAGTACCTGCGCGATGGCAGTTTAAGTGAAACCGAATTGGAAAGACATGTTGAAGACCTTGGGCGTTTTGCCGCCAGCGACGGGATGATCTTTGATCAAAAAGGCAATCTCTATTTATCGGATATGCAAAACTACAGCATCGTGCGCATCACCCCGCAACTGAGGAAACAAACGTTAATTAAAGACCGCAGGCTGAGCTGGCCGGATAGCTTTACGATTTCGGACGGCGGCTATTTGTACGTAAGCGTATCGCGGATACACGAGCAGCCGGAATACAACGAGGGCGAGGATAAACGTACAGGCCCCTACGCCATTTACCGGGTACGGCTCTAACAATTCAAATCGAAATAAAGCATTTAAAGCAGATGGAATGCCGGTTTAAACGACCGGCATTTTCATGTTTAGGCCATTCCCCTATTTTGCGGCCTGGTTAAACCAGCAGCAAATCCGGCAATGAGCAAACGTATTGGCAACGGCAGCACGGTCCCCTCTTCGTCCAGGCGCGCCTGGCGACAGGGCTTCACATGGGTGGAAGGAGCGATCTTCTTTTTACTCGTGCTGTCGATCAGCGGCCTGTACACGCTGCCGCAACTGCTCTCCGGGAACATGTCGCTCCGGAGCGTGCTGGAAATTCTGGTCGACTGCATCTTTATGTCGGTCGCCGCCCTGCCCGCCTGGTGGCTGCATTTCCGGCTGTTTGCTGGGGCAGTGCTGCGCTGGCGGATAGCATTGCATGTACTCACGGCAACGCTGTATTACGGCACCTGGTTGTTATGCTACGTGGTATACAACCCCATCGCCGGGCACGAGCCGCTCACTGCCTGGCGGGTGTTGTATAACGCGGGACCGAACGTCTTGTTTTACCTGCAACTGTTCAGTGTAATGCATCTTTATCACTTTTTTAAAGAGCGGGAAGCGCAGCTGAAGCGGGAGAAGGAATTATCGTCGCTCGCCTATCACAGCGAGATCAATGCATTAAAAGCACAGATACAACCACATTTTTTATTTAATACCCTCAACTCCATCAGCGCCAGTGTGCCGGCCGAACAGGAACGTACGCGGGAGCTGATTGCCCGGCTGGCAGATACTTTCAGGTATGCGTTGCACGTAAGCAGCCACGAATGGGTAACGCTGGCGGAGGAAGCAGACTTTATCCGCACCATCCTGGAGCTGGAGCATCATCGCTTCGGAAAACGGCTGTTGTATCATATTTCAACAGTGGACGGACTGGCCAACCTGGCAGTACCATCCATGTTACTGCAACCACTGGTCGAGAATGCCATAAGGCATGGGATTACAGATAGTGTGGAAGGTGGCGGCATACAGGTATCATTTGAGCGGCAGGGCGACCGGCTGAAGATCAGTGTGGCGGATACGGGACAGGGTTACGCAGGTGACCTGCAGGAGCTGTTACAGCGCGGTGGCGTGGGACTGAAAAACATCCGCCGGCGGCTGCAATTGTTGTTTAACGAAAACATCCACATAGAAAAAAATATGCCCAAAGGGCTGATCTTTTACTTTTTCATTCCAGTGCAATACCATGTCAATCAAAACCGTACTAATCATCGACGACGAAGAGGCCTCACGCTACCTGATCCGGGAGTACCTGTCGGCCCACCCGGAGCTGCAGATAGCGGAGGAGTGCGAGAATGGCCTGGAAGCAGTGAAAGCCATCAACACCCACAAACCCCACCTCGTATTTCTGGACGTGCAGATGCCCGGCCTTAACGGCTTCCGTATTGCAGGAAATTACCCACGTACCCCTGATCATATTCACTACCGCTTATGACCGCTTTGCGATCAAGGCATTCGAGCTGAACGCGGTGGATTACCTACTAAAACCTTATACCAGGCAACGCTTTGACCTGGCGGTAGAAAAAGTACGGTTACGCACGGACCAACACGCGTTATACGAACTGGCATCGAACCTGCCGATGCAGCAGGGGGCCTGGCCGGCAAGAATATTTGTAGAATTGCCCGGGCGCCTGCGCAGCCTCGATTTGCACCAGGTATTGTACCTCAAGGCCGAAAAAGAGTATACACGCATTTACACGGCGGGCGATTCCTATCTCAGTTCGCAGGGCATCAACGCGATGGAAAAACGCTCGGACCCGCGCCGGTTCATGCGTGTGCACCGGTCGTATATCGTAAACATCTACCACATTAAAGAAGTCTACCGCGAAATATCGCGCACGTTTATTTTATTACATGGCGGCATCGAAATCAGCGTGAGCCGTAATTATCTCCATCAACTTAAAAAACTGATTTATTGAGTATTTGGTAGACAAATATTGCAGTTCGTAGCCATTTCCCGCAGTTGGTAGGAAACTCCCCGTCGTTTGCCGACGCTGTTATAATTTCATGGATCATCCATCTAACAACACAACAGCGAATTATATGAAAATTCTTTGCAAGGACCATGAAATGGCAGCCGCGAGGCGGTTGATGGAACTCGTTTCCACTATCGACCCGAGGATCGAGATCGTACATGAAACCATGCCCCGCACCTATGCCCAACGCTTCCTCGCCCGTGCAGGCAGCAGGCTGTTTTCGGTGCCGGTGGAAGACATTGCTTATTTCTACATCCGGAACCGCCTGTGCTGCATCCGCACGATCCACAACACGGACCACTTTATCACGAAAAGCCTGGACGAAGTGGAGCAGGAAACCGACAACACCGTGTTTTTCCGCATCAACCGGCAGTTTATTGTGAACTACCGGCATATACAGCAGGTACAATCGTGGTTTAGCGGGAAGCTGAAAGTAAAGGTGAAACCAGAGATCCCCGAAGATATTATAGTGAGCCGGCTGAAAGCAGGCGAATTTAAAAAGTGGCTGGGCGAATAAGTACTGTTTTACATGTGCGGCCGGCGTTGTTGCTGGCCCCAAAAGGAGGGCTGCCGGAGACGGCGGCCTTTTTCAGTACTTCTTCCCTGCTGACATTTCAAAAGTAACACATCATGCCCCTCCAAAAATTCACCAATTGGTGGCAACGGGTTTCCGGGTTGGTGGCGACGGGTTTTCCGGGTGGTGAACTGCAAATAACAGCTCCCCCATCCTAAGAGGATCATAAGACCATCGTAACTGAATTGTAACTAACTGTAACTAACTTTAGCTGGTTTTACTGGGTTTCAGTAAGGTTTTAGTTACGATCCAGTTACGATCCTCTTAGGATCTGCCTGCCGGGCATAAAAAAACCGGAAGCGATCGCTTCCGGTTCCGGTGCTGTAGGAGTAGGAGTCGAACCTACACGAGGCAGTTAGCCGACGTACAATAACGTAATGGTTAGTGCTTATACGCTGGTTTATCCCGTAATCCTCACCCCCGAGACAAGAGGGCATGTCTGCCAGTTTCATCATCCCACAATGTGTGTCTCTTTCGATAATGCAAACATACAATTATTTGGCGTTTCATTCCAAATTTTTCAATGAAAATTATATTTATTTGAATAAATATCAATAAAGTTTGATTTTGATTGATATTTTAAAATAAGAAGTTGATTTAAACACCTTCTGTTGAATAACCTCGAAACCCTGCCGCGGTAAAAAGTCCGCCCGTCGTGAGCAGACTTTAACAGCTATTTAAACTCGTTGGATTCTTTAACCGGCGTTTGCGGAAGAAGTCGTCACCATTGTCGTTAAACTTTGGCTGGTGATGATATCCGGGCGTACTGTAAACCCATCAACATATGCCAGGAATTTAGCGAGGTCTTTTGCAGAATGAACGGCTGCATTTCCATTTTTTCCGGCAGCCGTATAACATTTTCGTAGGAAACGGGCAATACCGAAAAAGCCTATTTTAGATCTCGCAAAACCCACTACCATGAAGCTTCTCCAATTGCTCTTATACACAACACTGTTTGTGCAGGCTGTTCGCGCCCAGATCCAACATACCGCGACAGCACCGGCGACAGGCCCAAATTCATCAACCTTAAAACATATAGCATGAAAACACCGCAACTTGAAAAGGTGGCGGCGATAGAAATCATGTCGGTACAATGGGATACCGCACGGCTAGGGTTTGTGCAGGTAGGCATGATGAATAAACGAATTGAGGCCGTTCCGGCATTGCCGCACGGTATTTACCTGCAACAATACATTCAACAGGAATATGGCGGTAAACTGACAGCTTCGGGCGTACACCTGCTGCTCGCCGTAAAGGACATACGCATCAACGAACGCACGTTCCAGATGAGCGAAAAAGCCTTCTGCCGTGTTAAAGCAGATGCCTACATCTCAGCGAACGGCCAGGAGTACGCTTTCGTGCAGGCATTTGACACGGTATTGCTGCGCGGCGGCATGGATGTTACCGGTAAACATGATGAGAATATTGCTAAAGCCGTCAATCTGCTGATCAGCAGCTCACTTAGCAAAGGTGTAGCGTTATTAAATACGCAGCCAGCATTGCAGCCCAAAGCCGACATTAAGAAGGCGCAGCTGGCGGCACGGGAGCTGCCCATCCTCCGGGATGCAGCCTATGTGGATGGTGTGTATGCCAACTTCGAAGAGTTCAAAGCGAACAACCCTTCTATCACGGCATTTAAAGTGGAAAATATAAAAAGAAGAATAAAAACATTCAGAGATGATGCAGCTAAAACGCCCATCGAACATCCCTGGGGCTTTTGCCTGAAAGGCGAATTATACCGCTGCACGGATGATGTAGTGTTTCCGATTGAAAAGAGTGGCCACGGATTTGTGATATCGAATTACCTGCAACAGGCGCGCCGCCGTAACCAGGCCATGCTGTGGAGCGCAGTAGGTGGAGGATTAATCGGCGGGGCGGTAGCACAGAACGCCATGCAGGCGCATATGGTCACGACGATCCCTTACATTACGCGTCAGCAGCCGGAAGCCACGGCGCTGGATATGGAGACGGGGGAATTAACGCTGTAACGAAAAAGCCCTGCAATGTTAAACACTGCAGGGCTTTTCACCTTTATTATCTTTTAGAATTGCTCTAACGTCTCATTCATCTTCGTCACCTTGTCATTGTTTTCTTTCTTCATCTGCGCCAGCTGCGCCCTGAGTTCCGCATTGTGCGTAGCCGGGATCTGCACCGCCAGTAAACCCGCGTTCTTTGCGCCGTTTACACCAACAGTGGCTACCGGAATATCGCCGGGCATTTGTACGATAGAGAGCAGGGAATCCCAGCCGTCCAGCGAGTTACTGGATTTAATAGGTACACCCACTACAGGCAACGTGGTAATAGCAGCCACCATACCGGGAAGGTGAGCAGCGCCACCCGCACCTGCAATAATGATTTTCAGTCCACGCCCTTCAGCGCTGGCTGCATAATCGAACATTCTTTGGGGGCTGCGGTGGGCAGACACTACGCTAAATTCATAGCCAATGTCGAACTTCTTTAACACCTCTATTGCCTGACGCATAATAGGCGCATCAGAACTACTGCCCATGATTATGCCTACTTCTACCTGTTTCATATCTATTAATTTAAAATTTTCCGAATTGTTTCAGCCTTTGCGAGCACGCTTTCCATATTGGTATCTGTTACAGTGATATGGCCCATTTTACGTCCCGGCTTACCGCCCTGTTTGCCATACCAGTGAAGATGTGCGCCCGGTACGTTCAATACCTGCTGCAATTTGCCGGTACGGTCAGCAGCCAGTGCCTCGGTTTCCGTGATATTCAACATTAAAGAAGGACTATGCAACGCAGTATCGCCCAGCGGCATGCCGAGAATAGCGCGGAGCAGTTGTTCATATTGTGAAGTGATGCTCGCTTCAATCGTATGGTGACCACTATTATGCGGGCGTGGCGCCATTTCATTTACCAGCAGCTGATTATCGTTCGTAACAAACATTTCCACCGCAAGAATACCAACGAGACCGATGGCATCTGCAATCTTTTCGGCCATAGCATTGGCTTCCTTCAGTATGCCAGTCTCCAGCTGCGCCGGCGCCTCCCGGAAGTCGAGCACAAACTTTTCTTCCGAAAATATCATCTTTACCGCATCATAACACTTAATGGCGCCATGCTCGTTTCTTGCTACAATAACGGCTATTTCATGCTTAATATTCACCAGCTCTTCCAGTACGCAGGGCGCTTCAAAGGCCTTGTCGATATCGGCGACTGTTCTTACCATCATCACGCCATAGCCATCGTAGCCATCGCGCCTTTTTTCAGGCAGCCGGGTAACTTATCTTCAAATTTGTGCAGATCAGCCCTGCCTTCTACCGCGACGCCCGGGACTACCGGTATGTTATGCGACTGCAGAAATTGCTTCTGCGTAAACTTGTCCTGGATAATCTTGATTGTATCTGGTGTTGGAAAAACCTTCACGCCTTGCTGTTGGAGTTCCCTTAAAGCATCAATGTTTACGGCCTCCATTTCTATCGTGATCACATCCGTGCCTTTACCAAAGGCTAAAACATCATCATAAGATGTAGGAGAACCCAGGAAAAAGGAGGAAGTGTTGCGTGCACAAGGCGCGTTTTCGTCTTTATCCAAAACCGAAATGCTGAGGCCAAGATCTATGCTGTGCCTTAAAAGCATTCCACCTAATTGACCGCCACCTAATATACCTATCTTCAAATTTTCTAACATAACCTTTTGTTGGGAGGCAAAGGTATAAAACTATTGCCATGATGGCTACACTATTCTATAAGTCCCTGTATATCTGGCAGATACATCTTCAAATACCGTTACCCAAATCCTGCCTCCGACAGGGTAGTTTCCAAATGGTAACTACCTTTATGTCTCACTAGTGAGAATTAAATTTTGTGTTTTCAGCCCACACTTTTAAATTTGTTCTGAATAGAGAGATGACCATGCTCCTATGTTCGGGACCATATATCGCTTAACTACCAAAAAGGGAAATCATGAAAAATTATCTATCGCATTGGCCTTCCTGGCGATCGGCTTCAGCGCGTCCGCAAAGGATGTAAACGCTAAAAAATCCGCGCCTTCAGTAACAAAAGTAGCCGTAACCACCACTTCAGAAAACAACAAGACCGTTGACACCAAAGCTGGAAAAGGACTTTTCCGCCGCTATCAGATGTCTTTCGTATTCTATGATGGCTGTGGTACAAAAATGACCGTATGGGTATCCGGCGGCCATAACAAAACACCCGGTGATCTGTTCGGAACCGCTTATGCTTACGCAGAAAGCCAACTGGGTTCAAACGGTTGCTTCTAGTAAGTAAACCCGCCAATTTCCACCTTTATTTTATCAAACAAAGAAAAGAAAGATGAAACGTCTGTCTATTGCATTGTTATGCTCATTCATGGCTATCGGCGCCTACGCTAATACCCCTGCTACTGCGAAAAAAGCAGCAGCAACGAAGGTATCGGCCGACACCAAAAACACGGTAAAAGTAATTGAAATGAAAGGAGATGAAAGCGCTTTCCGTCGCCAGATCGCCTTTACATTCCATGACAACTGTGGCGGCACGCTTACTGTGTATGTATCTGCCGGCAACTCCGTATCAACTGCATCCATGGCTACTACCGCGTACAACTACGCTTGTGGCTATGCAAACGCGGGTGGCGGTTGCTTCTAATTAATTGATGGCCTATATCACGAAAATGGTTTTTCTCTGTTTATATACCCCGGGACATTGTTCCGGGGTTCTTTACATCAACAATAACGACATTATGCTGCGCTATATAAAATTACTCGCCCCTGCATTATTGCTCTGCTCCCTTTGTTCATTTATCAGCAGGAATGAAATTTCGGGTGTTGCTATTTATCATTTGTCGCACATCCGCGACACCACCAATGCATGGCGGGTTTGGGAGGAAGATTTCCAGATGGCTTTTAATGACCGGAAGAGCGTGTACACCAGCTACACCAAACAGCTGCAGGATGCTGCTCACAAAGCGCAGATCGAAGCCGCTACAAAAGCCGGCAGCAATAATATCACCATGGGATTGCTCGTTCCTTCGACCGCGGAAAAGATATACACCTCGGCAGCCGATAAATCATTGTATATAAGCAAGCCTTTCAGTGATAATGATTATTTGATTACGGAAGCCCGGAAAAGACCGACTGGAAGATAGAAAAAGAAACCAAAACAATACTGGGTTATACGTGCCAGAAAGCTACCGGCAGCTGCAAAGGCAGACAATACACCGCATGGTTCACCACCGATATTCCGGTGAGCTTTGGTCCCTGGAAATTACAGGGCCTGCCTGGTTTAATTATGGAAGCCTCTGATGCGAGCCAGCGAATCAAAATCACCTGTACCAAAATAACGTTAGGCGCATCGCTGCCCGGCGATATTTCCCTGGAATTGCCCACCGACGCCACTGTTACCACCCATAAAGAATATGACCGCATGGAAAAAGCATACCGCGAAAGCCTGAATGCCGACGGAGCTAACGGCGGCGACGTGACCATCGACAAGGTGGATGTGAAAGGCGATACACAAGCGAAAGCCCGTAAAAAACCCGGTGTCAATTATCCGCTGGAATTAACGAACTAATACATTTTGTCTATCATACGCCTGCTTGTATTTATCTGCCTGTTGTGCTTCCCCACCCTGCTATTCGCACAAAATACCCTTTCGGGCGTTGTGAAAGACAGTGTGGGGCGGCCTGTTAATGGCGCATCGGTAACGATCATCGATAAGGATGGAGCAGGTATTACTTTTGAAAGAACCGATCAAAAGGGCGTTTTCAACTGTACGTATAGCGGCGGTAATGAACACCGGCCATTAAGGTAACGGCGCTGGGCTACCAGCCTGTTATGTTGCCGCTATCTTCCGGCCCCTATGTTATTACACTGAAAAATGCGGCGCAACAACTACAGGAAGTAGTCATCAAATCAAATAATAAAATATCGCTCGATAGCGATACGCTGAAGTATAATGTGAAGGCATTTGCCGATAAAAACGACCGTGTTATTGCCGATCTGATCGGCAGGTTGCCCGGCATACAGGTGGATGACAAGGGGGCGATCAGTTATAATGGCAAGCGCATCAATAATATTTATATTGATGGCGATAATCTGTTAGGCGGCAAATACCGGCTCGCCACCAACAACGTGCCCGTTGGCGCTGTTGAGCAGGTACAGGTGATTGAGCGCGACCAACCCATAAAAGCGCTTAACGGGTACGTAGTATCCAACAATGTATCGTTAAACCTTAAACTTACCGACAGCGCCCGCACGATGACGATCAACACCGGCGATGTGGGCCTGGGCAACAACGCTTATACCGCACAATTGAACAACCTTATCTTTCAAAAGCAGATAAAAAGCATCAACAACCTTAAAGTAAATAACATCGGCGAGAACCTGGAAAAAGAGCATGCGGATATCGGCGTATCCTCGAACGGCAACGAGCCCAATTTAATGACGCCCCGCCCCTACCTTTCCATGGAAAATGAAACACAGCCCGGCGTTGCGGAGAAATACTATTTAATGAATAACGATAACGCGGCGAACGTTAATACTTTATTCAAATTCAATGATGACTGGTCGTTACGCCTGAATGTGGCCACGCTTCAACTGAAGCGAAAGTACCGGCACAACAACCTGTACTCCTACTTTCTTCCCAATGCAGACACCATCAGTTATGATGAAATACAACGAAACGTTTTTCATCTTAACCAATGGCAGGTTCAATCACAGGTAGAGAAAAACAGCCAGTCGATGTACCTGATGTCGGCCACCAGGTTAGATATACCGAAATGGGACAGGCAGGGTAACATGGTACAGAACGGATCGGGGTTCAGGCAACAGCAGCCCACAGATTACACTTCGCTGAGCAATGAAACCAACCTGGTAAAGGCGGTAGGAACGAATAATATGTTTCAATACAACTCGGTGCTGCAATACAACAAGCTGAGCGAGCAGCTGGCAGTTGTTCCGGGCAAAGATCTGCTTGACCAGCAGGTGCAGACGAAAAGCATTTTCATCAATCAATCCGCTACTTATAAAACCCGGATCGATCAACTTATCCTTTCCGGTGCGCTGGGCATGTCTTACGAACAAAATCATCTTAAGACGGACCTGTACCAGACCGACAGCAACCATGTACTGAAGCACGCGGGCAGCCGGTTCTCGAACGATATTACATTTACGAACCTCCAGTTGTATGGTAAAGTATCGGCCATTTACCTGCTGAAGAAAGGCTCGGTTAGCCCGGAGGCTAATCCTACCCACAACGTTATTCAATATAAAGGAGAAGCGCATAAATCGTTCCTGCTTAATCCCGTAGCTGAGGTCCGGAACCACATTGGCAAATACGGCGAAGCGACGATCCGGTATGCGCAAAGGACGGAATTTGGACAGGTGAATGATATTTACCCGGGAACTATTCTCGTGAACTACCGGCAGTATAATTATAATAATACACCGCTGCCCAAAACAGATGTAACGTCGTTCAGTGCGCGGTATTCGTACAGGAAGCCTATTAAAATGCTTTTCTACGGATTGAATTTCACTTACGATAAAACCAGGCAGAACTTCATTACAGCGTACACTATTGATAGCGGTCTGACGAAATCTGTCGCCATTGATTTCAAAAACGATGCGGAGAAGTATGCGTTAACGGGGAATGTCTCCAAATACCTTTTTCCCTCGCTACCAATGTTTCCGCGCTTGGCAACCTGAGTTTGCAGAAAGGCTTTATCTACTACAATGAACAAATATCGCCGTTCCGCTCCTATAGCATGAGCGTGGCCGTTACCGCCAGGAAAAAACTGTTTGCTGACGGCACGTTCTCCGTGACCGGTGAAGCGGGACAATTCATCAATGAACAAACAGCGGTTTCCAACACTACCCGATTCCTAAAAGCCAAGGGCGAATGGCAGCATAACCTGACCGAAAAAGTGTTGTACGGCATCACTTATAATTACACGGCGTACCGGCAATCCACGCAACCTGCCATCATCAATGGTTTCCTGGATTTTAATATCAGGTACACGCCTGCAAAATGGAAGAGCTATTTTGAGTTGGTGGGCATCAACCTGCTGGACCAGGGCGTTTATAAACAGATCAACCTTACCCCGAATCAATTGTCTACATTCCAGTTGCCGCTGCGGGTGAGAACCCTCCTGCTGAAATACGCATTTACATTATAAAATAGCAGAATTCCCCTAACATCCAATTTTTTCATTCCTGTATTTCTTTGTAGTTTGAATCACCACGTTGTGAAGAGAACTGTGTTAACCAATTTGTACCTCACATTTTATTTCTCCGAATTGACATCCGCGTAACCCGCCCTCAATTCTCTTTATTTTTTATGCGATGCGTCCTTGAAACGGGGATGACTGACGTGTTTACACCTGGAAATCCCGTGCCTGTTAAAACCAGTTACAGGTGCGACATCTATAACATCAAAAAGAAAAAAAAATGAAGCTAAAAAATGATGCAATGAGCACCTTTGTTATGCTGGCAACGGCAGCTTTCCTGTTTGGAGCCTGTAAAAAGGTACTTCCCCGAAAGTACCGGCAACGATGAAAAACTATCGCTCCGCACGCTGGCCATCACCCCCATCCAGGACCTTAACCAGGGTGTATCCCCCATTAACTCCCATGCCACGTCTACTGCGCGGTCGTCCCTCAAAATGAACTTCAGGACCTATGTATCCATCGGCCAGACTTCACTTGGTGTTACGGCTCCCAACTATCCCCGCGTAAAGAAACTGGCTAACGGCAGTTACATGATGCTGTATCATAACAACCAGATAGGCGGCAGCGTACGTTATGCCACCAGTCCCGATGCAAAAACATGGACGTATCAAAACGAGCTTTTTAAAAGTTATGCTATTACCGACCAGGACGGACTGGCCAATGAGCGGCGGTTTTCAAACGGTGATGCACTGGTGCTTGCCAACGGAGACATTCTGGCAGTAGCCTCCTACCGGGCCAATTCCGGCTACCGGCAAAAGCCGCTCGATGCCGGTCTCGCTATACGTCGCAGCACCGACAACGGCGTTACATGGAGCACTGCGGCCCAGATTTACCAGGGCGTGAACTGGGAACCGTACCTGCTGCAGTTACCTTCCGGTGAAATCCAATGCTATTTCACGGATGCAGCCCGCACAGCCGTCATAGGAACAGATACCGGCACCGATATGGTCGTATCCAACGATAACGGCGTTACCTGGACGCCCAGCTTCGGCGCTGCCCCTTATTACGTGTTGCGCACCCAGTACACGTACAATGGCAACACTTTTTCAATAACCAGATGCCTTCGGTGATAAAACTTAACAACAGGAACGAGCTGGCTGCCGCGATGGAAGCCAACACGGGCAATAGTTATTACATATCCTTTGCTTACTCCGGAACAGATGGCGAATGGACCCACCTGAACGTAAACCAGGAAGGTCCGGCCGACCGCCACGACATGGCTTTCCCTGGTAGCGCGCCCTATATCAGGCAATTCCCTTCGGGAGAAACAGTGGTTTCCTACAACCGCTCGAATGGATTTCACCTGAAAATGGGCGATACCGCTGCTCATAACTTCGGCGATGATTACACCCCTTTCACCGGCGGATACTGGGGCTCACTGGAACTGGAGAACAGTCATCAGCTGATTGGCGTGTTTCCGAACCCTGGCAGCAGTGTGATAAAACTTGCGAAATTTATATTGAACCACCGCATCCGGCAAAAGCACAGACCATACAAGTAAACGGGAACAGTTCAGAATGGACTAACACCAATGAGGCGCTTTTCGTGGGTGAAAAATCCCAGGCGCAGGCTACGCTCAGGGCTGCTGCCAATAACGACAGCGTGTATTTCCTGATCGAGGTATTGGATGAAAAAATTGCGTCAGGAGACATTGCCACCCTACTGATTGCCCCTGTTACCACGAACAACCAACTAACCAATGGCGCAAGACGTTTCGTTGTTTCTCACAGCGGACTGGTATCTACCAATGGATATAATGGTGGCTGGGTTGCGGGAAATCCGCAGGCTAACATTAGGGCTACGTACCAGGGCACCATTGCGCAGGATAGCGATACAGATACTGGTTATGTAGTGGAGATGGCCATCGCCCGTTCTAAACTTACGATTGTATCGGGGAAGATACTTGTTAACTTCTCTATTACGGATACGGTGAGTGGGGAGGATGCGATATTTAGTACGACGTCGACGAATACGGCGAAGTGGATCGAGGTGTCGGGGCTGTAGATGGTGGTAGTGTATTGAAAACGCCCGTCAGATTTGGATCTGGCGGGCGTTTGGGTTTGTTGTCGGGATGACTGGATTCGAACCTGGGCCACGAAGTACCCGAAACCGCCCCGATATGATTATCTTACACCCGGAATAACGTAGTATACGTGAAGAAAGTCCCGATCAGACATATAGTTGAACCAGCTTTACGTGGCAACTTCAGCATACAGCAGATAGAAGCGCTGTTAGGTGAAAAAGATATGATACAACCACTGCACCGTCACAGCTTCTTCTTTATCCTGGTACTGAAAAAAGGAACAGGCGAACATCAAATAGACTTCACTCCTTACCCTGTTAGCGACACTTCTGTATTTTTATGCGGCCGGGACAAGTACACCAACTCACCCTGCGATCAGGCAGCACCGGCTACCTGCTCAAATTCAGTCCCGATTTCTACACTCCTCCCAATACTGCTGCCAGCGAGGTATTTCGAAGCGTAAGTAATAAACATTACTGTCCCGTTAAAACAGAAAGCTTCAATAAGCTATCCGTGATACTGCAAAGTATGTTGGATGAATACAATAACAAACAGGAACAATTTGAACACGTCATTCAATCACATCTCCACATCTTTTTCATTGAACTTTTGCGGCAAAGCCGGAATCCTAAACAGTCTGCCGGTAGCGGCAACGACCAACTCCGGAACGCCTGGAAATATTCACCGAACTGATTACCAACCACGTAATTGAGCACAAGCAGGTGGTTATTACGCCAACCAACTTCACCTCACCCCATATCAACTTAACGTTATCACCAAAGCCACGCTGGACAAAACCGCTTCGGAAGTAATAAACGATTATATTATACTGGAAGCCAAACGTCATCTCTTAGCTACTACGGAACAAATAAACCAAATAGCCTGGCACCTGGGCTACGAAGACGTTTCTTACTTCACCCGGTTCTTTAAAAAACGTACCGGCCAAACACCCGAAGCTTTCCGAAACAATTCAAGATAAGTCCTGTACAACTGCATTTTTGTCCTACCACTGAGCCGTGCACCGGCGATACCTTTGTATAAAAATTATGAGTACAAGGGATAAATTTATTACCACATTGAAAACATGGGTCGTTATCTACCCCTCTATCACCCTTTTTCTATATCTGTTTGGGGATCATCTGGCTACTTTGCCTTTATACCGGCGCACCTTCCTGCTCACTATTTTTCTCGTGCCCTGGATGGTATTTATAGGCATGCCATTAGTGCGCATCATTATTCGTCACCTCACCGCTAACAACAAATCTTAAAATACGTCAACATGAAAATAATCATCGTAGGAGCATCAGGCACCATGGGCAAACATCTAACCAACGCCTTCAGTAAAGACCATGAAATAGTACAGGTAAGCGCTAACAGCGGCGACATCCGTGCAGACATTACCTCCACCTCATCTATCAAGAACATGTACGAACAAGCCGGCGCTTTCGACGCACTCATATGCACCGCGGGCCCCACGTATGTTGGTCCGTGGAAAACCCTAACGGACAAAGAGTTCAGGAAAGGAATAGAAGGCAAAATGATGGGCCAGATCAACCTTGTGTTAATTGGCCAACATTATATTAATCCCAAAGGATCATTTACGTTGATAACCGGCGCCTTAACCAACGAACCACAACTACATTTTGCCAACGCCTCTGCTGCAAACGGAGCGGTAGAAGGTTTTGTCAGGGCAGCTGCTATTGAACTGGACAATGGTATACGAATTAATGCGGTAAGTCCGGGCGTTATTGAAGCCTCGCCGCAATACTTCCCCTATTTTCCCGGCGATGTACCAGTAAGTATGGAACACCTTGAGCAAGGCTTTCGTAAAAGTGTATTTGGTGCGGGGACGGGTCAGGTGATTGGGGTGAGATGAAAAAGTAGGATTGGAATAACCGTTCAATTGACATTTTGATACCAATTGGCTGGCTTCTAACAAAAAAGCCCGCAAAACTTGAGTTTTGCGGGCTTTGAGACTGTTACATCTCTTTGTTCGTCGGGACGACTAGATTCGAACTAGCGACCTCTTGCACCCCATGCAAGCGCGCTACCGGGCTGCGCTACGTCCCGAACAATTTGTTTACACGAATGTTTTCGTGACGGGATGCAAAGGTAACCATCTTTTTCATTTTTTAAAATCTTTTTCAGGATTTGAAAAAATTGATTGACATAAAAGAGGAACTAACAACAATCAACTCCGTTTTTTCAATTTCATAATCGTCGTACCGGTATGCACAGTGGTCACACCAGCAGTTCCCACTCTCAAATTTATGCCCTGCGTCAGCACCAATGTATCGCCTTTCCACTTATAATGGGAAACTCCCGGCAATGAGGGCGTTTCGCCACCACCAAATACCGGCGACTGCACCGAACCGCCGGCGAACACCGGGGAATCCGCTCCCTTTAATTTATAAGGCGATGTACTATTGGTCTCCGGCAGCGTAAACGTAAAAGGCATTTCGAATTCCTCGGTAACACCATCAATCGTACTTGTTGCCAACACAGTCGTGTCCACCGTATAAGCAAATCCCGTGTTCTTCAGCGTACCGCCGTCGAATGTCACGATGCCTTTGTTGTCTTTAGTGATATAATATGTTTTTACGGTCGACCGTACGGTTTCACCAAACTGTGTTTGCGTGGTGTTTGTTGTGACGATTACCGTCAGGTTTACGAAGTCGTACGACCCTTTAAGTTCCTTCCCGGAAGCAGCACCGGGGGTTACGCTATCTTCTTTGCCACAGGCAACAAAAATGGTAGAAAACGCGGCCAACAACAGGGCGGCGGGGTAAGTTCTGCTGAACATCTGCATTTATTTAGGTGTGGGATATGTCGCAAGTTATGTAATTGTGTCAAATAAACATAATATTAAAATTAAATGCATAGTTTACAATAATACTTAATACCTTTAATAGACCCACTGACATTGAGTTATAACCATGGATTGATTGAAGGGCGCTCATTTTAACATTTATTTTTTCCAAACGTATACCCCCGGGAATGCATATTTGTCGTTAATAATATAGGGAAAAGTTATCCGATCTCCATTTAGCCTACGTATAAAAATCCTTACTTCTTAAATGGTAAACGATGAACGTTTTACTTATTGAACGGGCTGATAATTTGACCGTACCTGCCGCTCAGGTACCGCAGTACCTCGTGAAACATCTTATACCCTACGCCCGCACCTACTTTTCCGGTGACGAACAGGGCGATTTGCTGGAGTTGAATATTAAAGCAGGGCCCTTCTCCTTCTGGATGCACTATATCAGCATGCGCGAACTGGCCACGATCAATCCTTTTTCCGCAAGTCACGTACTGGCATTGCACCATTGGTTCGGCGGTAATATTCCCGCGAAACTGCGCGAAAGCAACCCGATGATACTCGGTGATAATGAATGTAATCTCTTTAATATACTCCCGGAAGTACACGCAGCCTGGCCTGCGATCGACAGTTCACTGAGCATGCATGTAAATGTGGACCCGCTGAAAGTGAAGGAGTTGGCGTCCAAACACCCGGCATTTGGCCAACTGGCCCGGTTGCCGCTCGCCCAGCATAGCAGCATTGTAAACAGTCGTCCATATAAGATAGATGAAGTAAGACGAGAAACACTGAACCGCATTATATCCTGCAAGTATGTACACTCCGCGGCCTACTATTATTTCCGCCGCAACTTCCTGGACATGTACCTGCAATTCCTGAAACAGCTGCAAAATGAGCCGCTGCCGGAGCTGCCGCTGGACCAGCGTACACGCGACCGACTCTCGCTCCTGCGCATGTACATTGGCAATCATCCGGATGCGGATATCAACGTTGTGAACATGGCCGCCAAAACCCAGTTGAGCATAGAGACCATCGGACGCGGGTTTGAGCAGCTATATAATATTAGTTTTGACGATTATCTCCTCCAGATGCGGATGTACAAAGCATATGACCTGCTGATGCAGACCTCCGCCGGTAAATCCGAGGTGGCGCACCGCGTGGGATACAGCAGTTACATGGGTTTTATACGCGCCTTTATCAAATATTTCGGTTGTGATCCATTGTCCCTCCGCAGGGAACAATAATTTTAACAGTTCTCCAAGTTACCATTAAAGCACGGCCCCTGCTACGTCTACGGCAGGGGTTCGTTATTTCTGCCAGCCCCTGCCCCATTCATCTTTAGTACATTTATATTACATTTGCCCCGGATTGGTTGTAGACCATAAAGATTAAATTCTGCAATGTATATATTACTCAAAAACGTACGGATAGTTGCATCTTATTCCCCTTTTAACGGGCAGCAAAAGGACATTCTTATTTCCAATGGCGTTATTCAGAAAATAGGCGAAGATATTACCGCTCCCGATGGGGCACAGGTGATCGAAGCGGAAGACCTCCATGTGTCTGCCGGCTGGATGGACATATTTGCGAACTTTTGTGATCCGGGACAGGAGTATAAGGAAGATCTGCAAAGCGGCTCCCGCGCCGCGGCCGTGGGTGGTTTTACGACCGTAATGGTGGTGCCCAACACGCAACCGGCCGTCCAGACGAAACCTCAGGTGGAATATATCCTCAGCCAGACCCGCAACGGCCTGGTGGAAGTATTGCCGATCGGCGCCATCAGCAAAAATATAGAAGGCACTTCGCTCGCCGAAATGTATGAAATGCGTGAAACCGGCGCTGCCGCATTCTCCGACGGACTTAAACCGTTGCAATCCTCCGGTTTACTCCTGAAGGCCCTGCAATATGTGAAGGCTTTCAACGGCGTAATTATCCAGATACCCGACGATACCAGTATTTCAGGTCATGGCCTGATGCACGAAGGTATTCATTCCACCCGCCTGGGTATGCCCGGCAGGCCCGCGATCGGCGAGGAAATTATGATCCGCCGCGACCGGAACTGGCACGTTATACCGATTCACATATTCACTTCACCGCCATCAGCACTGCAAAATCGGTTGAACTGATTGCCGCAGCGAAGGCGGAAGGTGTAAAGGTAACCTGCTCTGTAACACCCTACCATCTTACATTTACTGATGCCGACCTGGCAGATTATAATACCAATCTAAAGGTAAATCCTCCCCTTCGCAGCGAAGAAGATGTAACCGCGCTAAAAGCCGCCGTTAAAAATGGCGTGATCGATTGCTTTGCTACCCATCATCTGCCGCAGGATTGGGATGCCAAGGAGGTAGAATTTGAATATGCAAAGAATGGCATGATTGGCCTGGAAACCTGCTTCGGCGCATTGTGCGCTGCGTTGCCCGATGTTCCTGTAGAACAGATCGTGGAAATGCTGGCAACAGGCGGCCGCAAGGTGTTTGGTCGTACGATACCCGCCATTGAAGAAGGTGTACCCGCACAATTAACCTTGTTTGCACCGGGCCGTGAATATACTTTCAGTGAAACGCACATCGGTTCCAAATCAAAAAATTCGGCTTATCTTGGCCGGCAGCTGAAAGGCATGGCTTTGGGTATCATCAATAATGGTAAAGTTTACTTAGGATAAAAGACGCATGAAGACGAAATCGCATTTAATATTTGGAGTGCCTGCGGCAAT
The DNA here is from genome assembly GCF_023156195.1 of Chitinophaga sedimenti. GTDB lineage: Bacteria > Bacteroidota > Bacteroidia > Chitinophagales > Chitinophagaceae > Chitinophaga > Chitinophaga sedimenti. Next base: position 1,073,170 of record NZ_JAKUKA010000001.1, on the reverse strand, counting down.
ATTGGGGATGGCGGCTTTTGTGGCCGGCATTTACCTGGCGCAATCGCCTTCCGAGAGCTTTATGATGACCTGGGGCCCACGTATCCTGTTGCTGGCAGCCGTCGTAGGTTCCGTACTGGATTATCGTAAAAAGGCGGACAATGCTAATTTCAGCAACCTGTTCGCAAACGGCTTCCGGACCACTGCGGTAATCGCCGTACTGCTCGCCATTTTTGTTGGTGCGTACATCGCCTTCGGACCAGGCATCAAGGAAAAATTCATGGCGGAAGCTGCCGCCAGCGCTGCAAAAGAGGGATATCCGCAGGAAGTACTGAAAGATGCCCGGAAACGATGCGTAAAATGCTCGTCCCCATGACAATGGCCGGCGTGGTAATCAGCATCCTCGTAACCGGCGCCATATTTTCCGCCCTCAGCGCACTGATCCTCAAAAAACAATAAGACCTATAATCCGGACATCAACATGAGTTTAGACATATCCGTAATCGTTCCCTTAAAAACGAAGATGAATCACTACCGGAGCTGGCCGCGTGGATCGATCGCGTCATGAAGGCCAATAATTATGCCTATGAGGTGTGGATGGTCGATGATGGCAGTACCGATGACTCATGGGAAGTAATCACCAGGCTGGCAACAGAAAACCCGAACATTAAAGGTATCCGCTTCCAACGTAACTACGGCAAATCCGCCGCGCTCAACGAAGGTTTCCGCGCCGCCAAAGGCGACGTGGTCATTACGATGGACGCAGATCTGCAGGACAGTCCGGACGAAATCCCCGACCTGTACAACCTGATTATGCGCGATGGTTACGACCTGATCAGCGGCTGGAAAAAAAAGCGTTACGACCCGATCATGAAAACCATCCCCTCGAAATTCTTCAACGGGGTAACGGCCAGCATGAGCGGCATCAAACTGCATGACTTCAACTGCGGCCTTAAATCATACCGTAAAAAAGTAGTTAAATCGATAGAAGTATATGGCGAAATGCACCGCTATATACCCGTAATAGCCAAATGGGCCGGCTTTAGAAAGATCGGCGAGAAAGTGGTGGAGCACCGCGCCCGCAAATACGGCGTTACGAAGTTTGGCCTGGAGCGTTTCGTGAACGGCTTCCTGGACCTGGCGTCCATCATGTTCGTTGGCAAATTCGGGAAACGCCCGATGCACTTCTTTGGCGCACTAGGCTTCGTGTTTTTCATCCTCGGTTTTTTCATTTCCTTTTACCTGGCATACGCCAAAATTGTGAACCTGCAGTACAACATGACCGACAGGCCGATCTTTTATCTCGCCCTGTTATTCATGATTATCGGTTCGCAACTGTTCCTCACCGGCTTTATCGCTGAACTGGTAACGCGCAACTCCGCCGACAGGAATACTTACCTTGTGGAAGAACGCCTGGATAATAAAGTCTAAACGCATTTCCATTGATCACCAATAAGAAAATCATTATACTCGGTCCGGCCCACCCCTTACGCGGTGGGCTGGCGGCTTTTAATGAGCGCCTGGCCCGCGAACTGCAACAGCAGGGTAACGAGGTGCGTATTGAAACGTTCTCGTTCCAGTATCCCTCGTTTATGTTCCCGGGTAAAACGCAATATGCGGAAGGCCCGGCGCCGGAGGGACTGCACATTCGCCGTTCCGTACATTCCATGAATCCGCTGAACTGGATACTGGTGGGCCGCCGGCTGCGCCAGGAAGCGCCGGATCTTATTATTGTTGCGTTCTGGCTGCCTTTGATGGGGCCGAGTTTGGGCACCGTGGTAAAGCAGGCTAAAAAGAACGGTAAAACACGGGTAGTCGGTCTTATCCACAACCTGGTGCCGCATGAAAAAAGACCGGGAGATGTGCCTTTCACAAGGTATTTCGTACAACAGTGCGATGCGTTTATTACGTTAAGCCAGGAAGTGCTGAACGATTTGCGTGGCATGACGAATAAGCCGGCGGTGTTTTCGCCGCATCCGGTGTATGACAGTTTCGGGGATGCGGTGCCCAAACAGGCCGCAATGGCTGCTTTAGGGCTGTCATCCACCTACCGCTATCTACTTTTCTTCGGATTTGTACGGGATTACAAGGGCCTCGATCTGCTGCTGCAAGCCATGGGCGACCCGCGATTGACTGCCCGACAGGATGTACGCCTGGTAGTTGCCGGTGAATTCTATGAAGACCGCGCGCCATATGAGGCACTGGTCAACCAGTTTCAATTGAAAGATAAGCTGGTGATGGCAAATGAGTTTATTCCAAACGAAATGGTAAAATACTACTTCTCCGCGGCCGATATCGTGGTACAACCCTATCGATCTGCTACGCAGAGCGGCATTTCGCAGATGGCCTATCATTTCGGTAAACCGATGGTCGTCACCAACGTAGGCGGCCTTCCGGAAATTGTACCTGATGGAAAAGCAGGGTATGTAGTAGCGCCGGAGCCCGCTGCCATCGCTGAAGGCATTTTGCGCCTGCTGGAAGAGGGACCTGACCGCTTTTCCGACTTCGTGGCCAGCCAAAAACAGCGCTACTCCTGGGCTAATTTCACGGAGGCGCTGGGAAATTTGGCCGCTATGCAATAAAATTAGTCTTAATTTGTTTTTATGTTGATGCCTTTACACCCAGGCAGGCTCAATTGTTATACAATATCATGATCAAACGACTCATCTGCATACTGATCGCCTGTTCGCCCGCGCTCCTTGTATCTGCGCAGCGCATCAGCCCGGCTAGTGCCAAAGCGATCGCGGAAAAAGAAGATTCACTGCAATACATATCGGCGCAAATCGTTTTTGCGCACGAGCAGGAACAGCGTGAAAAGGCCTGCGACGAATTCATTCCAAAGCTGGTGCAGGCGCTCAAAGTGCCCGGCTCCTTTTACTATAAGTTTGATTCACTGCGCACCGTGTCCATCAAATATCCTAAAGACAGTACGTTCCGCATCTTTACCTGGGCCCTGCAGCGCGACGACCGCTCTTTCCGTCACTTCGGTGCTATTCAGCTTAAAACCGCGGATAACGGGCTCAAACTATTTCCGCTGTTCGACAACTCCGATTACATCAATAACTGGGATACGATTACCGGCCCCAAAGCCTGGATCGGCTGCCTGTATTACAATATTCTGCAAACACAGTACTTCAATAAACAATACTATACGCTGTTCGGCTGGGATGGCAACAATTTCCAGAGCCAGAAGAAGCTGATCGACATGCTCTCTTTCGAAAACGGTCAGCCCGTATTCGGCGCGCCCATGTTCAGCTTCGCAGAGGATACGATCCGCAAACCTACGCGCAACCGCTTTTACATCGAATACAAACAGGATGTGAACGTATCGCTCAACTACAACCCGGAAATGCAGCTCGTTGTATATGATCACCTTATTTCCGAATCCAACGAACCCGGTAAGCCGGCCACCTACGTGCCAGACATGGATTACGAAGGCTTCCGCTGGAAAGCCGGCAAATGGGTGCATGTAGAAAAGATCTTCCACGATGCGCTGCAACAGGGTAAGGAACCAGTACCACAACCGCTGGACCAGCGCAAGAAAGAACTACAACGGATCCGGACGGATGAAGAGGTGCTTGGGGAGATCAATAATAGTGGAAAGAAGAAGAAAAAGAATTGATTTTTCGATAGTTAAAGCCGCCGTGAGGGCGGCTTTTTCATTCAACAAAAAAGCCGCCTGCTTCTTGGCAGACGGCTTCCTGGTATAAAACAGCCAGTTAGAATAATTCACCCTGCACCTGTCCATCTTCCGCTTCTTCCTCTTCATCTTCCGTCAGCAGCTCGGCACTGATCAAATCATCCCCGGCGATGCGCGTACCAACGGTGCGCCAGCCGGTTACTTCCACGTAATCATGTAAGGCTACCTCTTCTTCTTCCGGATCACGTTTTTTACCTGTTTTAAGGAGCACCAGGGGCTCGGCCTGCGTGGTCACCAGTTCCGTGTAGTTTTTCGCCCCTTCTTTGATGAACGAAAATTTGTTGTTCAACGTCAGGGTTTCAATTTTGAAGCGTTTGGCGTTGAATTGTTTTTTATCCGCATCAAAGTAAATCGCAGAAACGATCTTCTCCGGGTTGAATTTTTCTATGTACACCGCCTCTTCGGGGTCATAGCGATTTGTCAGTTCGAAGTTGGTCAGTTCGTACGTACCATTTTTGTAGAATACGATGATCTTATCTTCGTTCTGGAAGCTGCCCACGTATACACCGGCTATCCGTATTCAGACGGCCTACGGCGTCGTCATACCAGATTTTAAGACCCGCGAGCGTGGAAACCCCTTTCTCTTTGAATTTCACTGCGCGTACCGGGTATTTGGTGACCTGGTTGCCCATCGACCCGCGACCTTTAATAGCAATGGTTTCGAAGTACAGGTCCAGCTCCTTGATACGGGCCGCGGAGTTTGCGGTCAGTTTAACGGACACCACTTCTGCTTCCCCATTCGGGTTAGCCGTGAAGTACAACACTTTCGAGTTCTTCTCTCCTTTTGTGAGATCATACTCTTTATCACGGGTAATACCGGTTACGTTAAAGCGTTTCGCGAAGCTGATACCGCTTTTGCCGTCCGAATACACCATGTTATAGGTCATTCGTTCATCATTCTTGCGGAACACGTCTACGTGAATGATGTCCTTACCCACAAAAGTTTTATCGGCCACTTTGGTAACAAGCATTTTACCGTCGCGGCGGAATACGATGATGTTGTCGATATCGGAGCAATCGGCTACGAATTCGTCTTTCTTCAGCGAAGTACCGATAAAGCCATCTTCACGGTTCACGTAAATTTTGGTATTGGCCATAGCCACCTGCTGCACCTGGATGGTATCGAACACCTTGATTTCCGTTCTGCGCTCGCGGCCTTTACCATATTTCTTCAGCAACCCCTCATAGTAAGCCACGGTATAATCTACCAGGTTCGCCAGGTCGTGTTTCACCTGTTTGATATCGGCTTCAATCCCCTTGATCTGTTCATTCAGTTCATTGATATCGAGGCGATAAATACGGCGTACCGGCTTCTCCGTCAGCTTCAGGATATCTTCCCGTGCGATCTCGCGTTTCAGGTTCTTTTTATACGGCCCGAAAGCTTTGTCGATAGCGCCGATCACCGCTTCCCAATCTTTGTGCTTCTGCTCTAATTCTTTATAGATACCTTTTTCGAAGAAGATTTTTTCGAGCGAGGTGTAATGCCATTTTTCTTCTAACTCCGCCAGTTTGATCTGCAGTTCGCGTTCCAGCAAACCTTTCGTAAACTCGGCCGATTCGCGCAGCAATTCGGAAGCCCCGATGAATTTGGGTTTATCGTCCACGATCACGCAAACGTTCGGGGAAATCGAAATCTCACAATCAGTAAACGCATACAGCGCATCGATCGTAATATCCGGCGAAATGCCGGCGCCAGCTGCACCTCGATCTCCACATCTTTCGCGGTATTATCAATTACCTTTTTGATTTTGATCTTACCGTTATCGTTCGCCTTCACGATCGACTCCATCAGGCTGGTGGTGGTGACGCCGTACGGAACGTCTTTAACGACCAGCGTTTTCTTGTCACGCTCCTCGATGTGTGCGCGTACACGCACTTTACCGCCACGCCGGCCATCATTATACCCCGCTACGTCAATCATGCCACCCGTCAGGAAATCGGGGTACAGTTCAAATTTTTTACCGCGCAGGTATTTGATAGAAGCATCGATCAACTCGCAAAAGTTGTGCGGGAGAATTTTGGTGGAGAGTCCCACCGCAATGCCTTCCGCGCCCTGGGCAAGTAACAGCGGGAACTTCACAGGAAGGAACAACGGTTCGTTTTTACGGCCATCGTAGCTCAGCTGCCACTGTGTTGTTTTGGGATTGTACAGCACGTCCAGCGCAAATTTGGACGGACGCGCCTCTATGTAACGGGCCGCCGCCGCGGAATCCCCGTGCGGATATCACCCCAGTTACCCTGGGTATCAATCAGTAATTCTTTTTGTCCCATGTTCACCATGGCGTCCGTAATAGACGCGTCACCGTGCGGATGGTACTGCATGGTCTGACCGATGATATTAGCCACTTTATTATAGCGGCCATCATCCATTTCCTTCATGGCATGCAGAATGCGCCTTTGCACAGGCTTCAATCCGTCTTCTATACTCGGTACGGCCCTTTCCAGGATCACGTAGGATGCGTAATCGAGGAACCAGTTTTCATACATCCCACCAACGTGGATCACGTGTGCAATGATTCGTCTGATTGAACTTGATCTTCCATGATAGTTTAATTATAAAGTCTTAATCCTTTCTTCAAAATCTTTTCGCCAGATGCGCACCGAATCCTGTTGCACATCCTGCAATGAATTCATTTCCATTAACACGCAATCAGTAACAGCCTCTACCTCATGCCAGAGCAAAATAGGAATCTCAATGCGAGCAGGGGCCGTTGCAACTGCGACCTTTATTACTTTCTCGTGTATCCCGCAATAGTGAATTTTCACAGTGCCAGTTACAAGGAATTGAATTTCCGGGTTTTTGTTACCACTTTTTCCCTCATGGTAGTGCTGCCCGCTCGTGGAGCCCGCTTTGCGCGTACACATCATGAACGTGCCAATACGGTTGCAGTCCCAGTTATAGTTAGCACCACGATCATCACTACCAAGCAGTTCCAGCGCGCTAATTTTTATCTCAGCCATTATTTTCCGCGTTAGGAGTTTCTTCAAATTCCAACTCGCCGCTCGGCACTTTCACCTCGAACTCTTTCATCGTTTTCAGTTCACCACGCGCCTGCAGCTGCTCGGCCTTTATCAGCTCCTTCAAACGCCAGCAAAGGAACTGGTCCATCACCGGGTATTTGAATTTGCCGGTCACCGCCGAAATTACTTTAGATGCTTTCTGGAACTCTTTGGTCGCCTGGCCCATCAATTCTTTATCGTAAAAATCAGCCGCTTCTCCCCTGAGTTTTTTACCACCCTCCAGCAGCCGGACACCTGCATTTTCATTCATCAACCGGCGCCATTCTTCTCCATCCAGCTCAAACTCTGCGGTGGATACAGCGCGTACAAGTTTTTTAGCTTTCAGGAATTCTTTGGGCAGAATCTGGGAAAGATGCGTGGGGTAAAACACACCTCCCTTCTCGTTCAGGAAAGGCAGGTTGTTGAGATACAGGATATGTATGCGGCCGGAAAAACGCTCCAGCTGGCTCACCAGCCAGAAGTAACCGCAAACATCAGTTGCATTCTGACCAGCCCAGATCCAAACTTCCAGTTCCTCTTCCTCCCGAAGACGGCCTTTCAGCTCTTTCACGGGATCTGGTTCCGGTACCGGCTCAGCAGCTGGTGCCTCGGGGTCAACTACCGGTGCGGGAATATCCTGCACCTGGTTCCACCATTGTTTGCGGGCAGCTTTGCCGTCCGGCGTGTCCAGTATAAATAAAGGCCCCACCGAAAGGTCTTCCTCAAAGCAAAGCAGTTCGCCCTGCAACATGGGATCCAGTTCAAATGCCGCTTTCAGCGCTGCGGCAGATGATTGCCCGAATACGATATGTAATACCACTATAATGTACGTTTATGCTTCTTCTTCGATAAGGTCTTTCTCATAGCGCAGGTTGCCGATAATAAATTCCTGCCTGTCCTGCGTATTCTTTCCCATATAGTATTCCAGCAGTTTCTGGATATGGGTATCCGAACTCAGGATGATTGGCTCTTTACGCATGTTCTCGTTGATGAACATGCCGAATTCTCCGGAGAAATTTCACCCAGGCCTTTAAATCGTGTGATCTCCGGCCTGTTACCCAGTTTTTTCACCGCCTTTTGTTTTTCTTCTTCAGAATAGCAATAGATGGTTTCCTGCTTGTTACGCACGCGGAACAGCGGCGTTTCCAGCACGTACACGTGCCCATTCTTCACCAGATCGGGGAAGAACTGCAGGAAGAACGTGAGCAGCAACAAACGGATGTGCATACCGTCCACATCGGCATCCGTAGCGATCACGATGTTATTGTAGCGCAGGCTTTCCAGCCCTTCTTCAATATTTAAGGCGTGTTGCAGCAGGTTAAATTCCTCGTTCTCGTATACGATCTTTTTAGTCAGACCGAAACTGTTCAGCGGTTTACCGCGCAGACTGAATACCGCCTGCGTTTCCACGTTCCTCGATTTGGTGATGGAACCGCTCGCAGAGTCGCCCTCCGTGATGAACAGCGTGGTTTCAAAACGTTTCGCCTCTTGCTCCGCCTTATCTTTACCCGTTACTTCTTCGTTCATGTGCAGGCGGCAGTCACGGAGCTTTTTATTGTGCAGGTTGGCCTTTTTAGCACGTTCGTTCGCCAGTTTTTTGATACCGGCCAGCTCCTTACGTTCTCTTTCGCTCTGCTCAATTCTCTTCTTCATGGCGTCTGCCACGGTGGGATTTTTATGCAGGAAATCGTCCAGTTGTTTAGAGAGGAACTCCAGTACAAACGCCTTCATGGAAGGACCACCATCGAACACCACCAGTGAACCGAGTTTAGTTTTGGTTTGCGATTCGAATACCGGCTCCTGTACGCGTACTGAAATAGCCGCGCAGATAGACGCGCGGATATCCGTTGCATCATAATCTTTCTTGTAAAAGTCCCTTACGGTTTTTACAAAGGCTTCGCGGAAAGCTGCCAGGTGCGTACCGCCCTGTGTCGTATGCTGACCGTTTACAAAGCTGTAATATTCCTCACCGTAGGAGTTTTCATGCGTGATGGCCACCTCGATGTCCTCTCCTTTCAGGTGAATGATCGGGTAACGCAGATCGTCCGCATTGGTCTTACGTTGGAGCAGGTCCAGCAAACCGTTTTTAGAGAAGTATTTTTTCCCGTTAAAGTTCATCGTTAAACCAGCATTCAGGAAACAATAATTCCACATCTGGTTTTCAAGGAATTCGGGGATATAGTGGTAATTCTTAAATACAGTATCGTCCGGGGTAAAGGTAACGTACGTACCGTTCGGCTCCGTGGTCGCAGTTTCTTTATGCTCTTTGATCAGGTTACCCCGGTCAAATTCCGCCACTTTCATTTTGCCGTCGCGTACGGACTGCACCTTAAAGTAGCTTGACAGGGCATTCACCGCCTTGGTACCCACACCGTTGAGGCCCACAGACTTCTGGAAAGCACGGCTGTCGTATTTGGCGCCGGTATTGATCTTGCTCACCACGTCTACCACCTTGCCCAATGGAATACCGCGACCGTAATCGCGTACCGTCACAGTATGCTCGGTAACTTTAATATCTACCTGTTTGCCAAAGCCCATCGTGTGCTCATCGATACAGTTATCCACCACCTCTTTTAACAGAATATAGATACCATCGTCCATACTGGAACCATCGCCCAGTTTGCCGATGTACATGCCCGGGCGAAGCCTGATGTGCTCGCGCCAGTCAAGGGATCGTATCGAGTCTTCCGTATAGGCGGCAAATAAATCTTTGTTATCCGTTGCCATATTACTGCGTTTATTTCTTTTTCCTTTTTATTGAAGATGAAGGGGTTACGAAGTTAACAACCTGCTTCCCGCCCATCAAATATATGCCAAATACTAAAACTTTTAGCAAAATCCTGTTATGGGCAAAAATAAATGATTACCCCCGAATATGCCAAGCACAATTTATACACCTCAATAAAATATGCTGGAATAACACGTTTGTGTATAACTTATGTCTTTCTATAAAAATCTATTCAAAAATTAGTTTATATGATTAAAATATCTAAATTTACAGTGTTGAACTTCTAATAACAGAAAAACCTTATTCTATGAAGCTATTATTTTTCACCCTGGTGATATCTGTTCTTGCAGTCGCGTTATTGGTAACTTATATGGTAAAAAGAGAACAGACGTCTATGTACAGATTCAAAGACTTGTTCATCCGCATGATGCAAAAATTCGATGCATGGCAGATGATGCGTTGATACAGTGTGCGTTCCGCACAAATTTCCCTTCAGTTTTTTTAATCCATATCCTATAAATCCCTATTCCTATGAAAGCCGGTTTATTGTTCAAATTAGCGTGCCTTTGCATCGCATCCGTAGTTTTGATGGCGCATTTTGCCCGCAAATTCATTAACAAAATGCTTCATAAACCTAAACTTGCACACTAACGAGCTACTTCTACCTATTTATCCGTCTATTTGCGAAACAGCATATTAACTGTTTGAAAGGGAATTATCTGGCGATAATTCCCTTTTTTGTTTCTTTGAGACAGATATGAAAAGACTTTTTTCACAATATTCCTGCTCGCCAGCGCCGCTTTCGCAGCTGCGCAGCAACAACAGCAGTTCCAGCGCATCACTGACAGTACCGACCAGTTTTCGTTGATGGTCCCCTTCGGATGGCGCTATCTTTTAACGCCCGAAAGGGGAAACTTCGAGACATGGAAACCGCTCAGTGACCAGCAACCCGAGAATGGTCTCGAAACGGCGCAGCTGATTACAGTGGCTTTTCCATCCACTATTCCAAAACTCACGGCGCTGGTGCTCAAATCGCACGTGGAAGACCGCAAAGCCGTACTCCACGATTCCGCAACCGTGCAAATGGGTGGCAGAGAAGCGTTTGTTATGTTTATGACGTACACCGATCCTTCCGACAGCAGCAACTGGCAATCCACCGTCGTGCTTCGCACGCATGGCAACAGGAGTTTCGTTTTTGAAGGTGAGGCGCCAAATGAAAATGCTTACCGGTATTCCTTCTCTATCTTCAAGCACATGGGGCTGTCGTTGCTAATCGACGAAGAAATGCTGCTCACTAAATGATCCCGCTTCAACATGAAATACTTCCTCCTTTCCTGCTGCCTGCTTTTCAGTATCGCCACGCGTTGCCGGGAGTTTTCGATTATTAAGGATACTGCCGACAAGTTTGCCATTGCCGTGCCTTTTGGCTGGCATTACAACCTCCAGCCCAGCCAGTATAAGTTCAGCGCCTGGCCACCTGTGGTAGACAGTACCCAGCCCTCCTATCAGAACGTTTCCGTTAATATTTTTGATATCGGCAATTACTCGCTTTCCCAACTGGTCGCAGAAATGTTGCCGGCTATCAGCCAGCGTAACAACGCGCATCTTACCGATTCGGGCTTTATTGTGGTAAACGACCGTGAAATGTTCTGGATGGACGTATGGTATAATAATCCCCGGACCAACGACTCCATGTACTCAACAAGTTTCGTGACCACCGACAACGGGAAATGTTACATGAGCATCGCCAATACGCCCGCTGTTACAGCACCGGAATCCCTGGAAATGTTCCACCGGATGGGACAACATTTGCGCGTAGGCGCCGATGTAAAGCTCGAACGCCTGCTGCTGCAACTGCCTGCTGGTAAGTCCTGGAAGGTAATTGCCGACCAGGAAAATGAGGACATGAAACTGAAACAGTGGATCCCGCAGGATGAAAATTCCGCGCGCTACAGCACGGCACTCACCGTGATGTCGTACAAAAACAGCCGCATGGATTCGCTGGAACAAACACTGACTAATTTCCGCGCCGCCGGGAGGTTGCAGTCGGATAAAGCGAAATTCACACTCATTCAGAAAGAAGAAAAGCCAGGCAATACCTGGGCGCTCTTCAAGATTGAATCGCCGTCAATCTTAAAAGATAAAATGCCGGAATCGAACCTGTATTATATTCTGCAGGGGCGCTCATCGTTCCATGTTGCATTCGCGACATCGCGGACACCCTTGCTTAGCGAGACTTTCGTTAAAACGTGGACCAACATCTTTAAAAAAGGAATGATCGGGGAAGAATAATTAAGGGGCGGAAATCCGCCCCTTCCTTTTACATCTATTTATTCAGCTACAATCATCACCTGATCGTAGTACCTTCTTTGACTTCGTCGGTGGCATGCAACACAATTGCATCTCCTCGTTGCAAATCGCCAAACACCTCTATAGAGTCGTTCGACTTCAATCCTTCGCGCACGTCTACGAACACAGCTTTATCATCTTTCACCTTGATCACATATTGGCGTTCGGTAGAGCGTACCAGCGCGTTTTCCGGCAGCAGCAGCGACCGGGCAGCCGAGCGTAAAGGGATCTTCACTTCCGCGTACATGCCGGGTTTTAATTGCATTCCTTTATTCTGCACATCAATTTCTATCGCTTCGGAACGCATACTTGTAAGGGCATTCGCACTACGACTGATACGCGCCGTATGTTGTTCGCCGGGTAACGCATTAAAAACGAACCGCACCGGACTATCCAGGTCCACTTTATCAACGTAAGCCTCGGGGATATATACCTCGAGGCGCAGTTTTTCCAGGTATTGCAGCACCAGCATAGGCAGGTCGTTTCCTTTACTGCCAGGCCCGACGAGTGCGCCGGCACTCACATTACGCTGTACGATCATGCCATTGAAAGGCGCCGTAATCGTAAGATAGCTGCGAATGTTGCTCATGGCGGATACGTTCGCTTTCTCCGCCAGCACGATCGCCTCGTCTCCTTTCATCCGCGAGAGCGCATTATCCAGCTCAATGGCGCTACCGCGCCGGCTTCTTTGGCCGCTTCTTTTAAGCGGCGGTATTTCTCCTTGCTGGATGATGCGTTTTCCTGCGCCTGCACGAATTTGGACGTCACCGCCTGCAGTTGCGACTCCAGTTCGGGTGCCTCCAACGTGACTAACACCGGCCTTTGCGGACGGAGGAGCCCCTGTCTGACAGCACTTCTTTCACAAAGCCGTTCACTTTACCGTAAATATTCACTTCTTCGAACGGACGCAATTGCCCGGGCAGTTTAATGTAACCTGCCAACGGCTTTTCTTCCACTGATCCTATTTCGTAATTGCTTTTTTCGTTTGTTCCCGGCCACCGGTTAAATCTACAGGCTGCTGCTTTGAATGGCAGGCGCAGAGGGAGATAGCGGCCAGCGATATCGTTAAGTATCTCATATTTCTCGTTTTAGCGTTGAGGTTGAAGCTTCGCGGATTTCTTTTGCAAAGGCATTAATGATAAGGAATGGTACTTCGCTTTCTTTTGCAGCCGGGCAAACACGTGTGGCAGTACGAACAGCGCCGCCACCGTGGAGGCTGCAAGTCCACCAATCACCGCACAACCCAGCGGAGCCGACTGTTCGCCGGCCTCTCCCATGCCAGATGCCATCGGTATCATTCCCGCGATCATGGCAAAGCTGGTCATCAGGATCGGGCGCAAACGGATAGACGCCGCTGTAACGGCAGCTTTCGATGCATCCCGGTATTCCAGCCGGAGGTTTTCGGCATTGGTAACAATCAAAATCGCATTGGCCACCGATACCCCGGTAGACATAATCATGCCCATATACGATTGCAGGTTGAGCGTGGCGCCCGTTAGCAGCAACAGTCCCAGCGACCCTGCTATAACAGCAGGAATGGTGCACAATACCGTAACCGCCAGCTTCATGGACTGATAGTTGGCAGCGAGTAATAAAAAGATGACAAGCACCGCGAATAACAGCCCGCTTTGCAGGCTGGCCAGCGTTTCTGTGAGCAGACTGCTCATCCCTTTTACTTCGGTAACCATGCCACGTGGTACGGGTCCCAGTGATTTTAATGCTTCGTTAACTGCCGTGGTAGCCCGCCCCAGGTCGGTTTGATGAATGTTGGCGCTTACCGTCAGGAAGCGGCGCGGACCACTTCGATCATATTCGCCCGGTACACGGGTTACTTTAAATTCCGCGATATCGCCCAACGTAGGACTGCTCTGTCCCTTTACCAGCGGGATTTCGCGGAGCTCGTCCATCGTATTCATCACGTATTCCGGTATCTGGACCTGCACCTGGTAGGTATAAGCCTTGCTTTCATCGAGCCACTGATTTTTTCGGTAAAGCGGCTGGAAGAGGTGCTGGCCGTAACAGAACGGGCAATGTCCTGCACATTAAGCCCTAATTGCGCGGCTTTCAGCCGGTCGATGCTGATCGATACCACCGGAAACTCCAGCGGCTGTGCGATCTGCACATCCCGCAAATAAGACACACCCTTCAATTTATTCACGAGCTTAGTCGCATAACCGCGGATCTGGTCCATGTCTTTGCCCGCTACCCGCACTTCGATCGGCGTGGCAGCGCCCTGACTCATGATCTTCTCCGTCATATCAATCGGTTCGAAACTGATACGCAGTCCGGGTAAAGCATGGCGGATGTTGTTGCGCAACGCTTCTTTGAGATCATCCATGTTTACTTTATAGTGCTCATCCAGGTTTACCTGCATCACTGCTTCGTGGGTGCCCGTATTGAAAACATACAGATTACTGGTGCCGTAGCTGCTCGGGATAAGCCCCACATAGGCCGAACTGATCGCCACATGATGGTTTACCGTAGTATCGATAATCTGCAACACTTTGCGCACCTTTTCCTCTGTACGTTCCAACCGCGTACCGTCGGGCTCTTTAATACGTATCTGGAACTGACCGTTGTTTACCTTCGGCATCATATCTTTCCCGATGTAAACAAAAGCCCATCCGGCAAAACCGATAGCCAGCAAAAGGTATAGCGGGATCAGCCAACCACTTCTGGGCAAATTTTTATTAAGCGTCTTAATATATTTCAGTTTGATGCGCTCGAAGAAATCGTTCTTCTCCGGCTCCCTTTCTTCTTCTCTGAGATGATGCGCCACCTGCTTACTTTCCTCGCTGTCCATCGCCTGGCCTGCATGTGCATGCACTTCCCCATGATGATAGTGCTGATAACGCGCTGCTTTAATCATCCAGTTAGAAAGAATAGGCACAATACTCAATGCCGCGATGTACGATACGATCATCGTTAAGCCAATTGCGAGCGAAAGTGGCAGGAACATCGCTTTCGGCACGCCTGTCATCAGGAACGACGGCGCAAATACGGCCAGAATACACAGCAGGATCAGCAGCAGCGGAAACGCCACTTCCCTGCAGGCGTCGAAAATGGCCTGCCGTTTTTCTTTACCCATCTCCAAATGCTGATGTATATTTTCGATCGTCACCGTTGCCTGGTCCACCAGGATCCCGATCGCCAGCGCCAGCCCGCTCAGGGTCATGATATTGATCGTTTGTCCGAACAATTTCATCAACAATAAGCCAATTAAAATCGATACCGGAATAGTGATCACCACGATTAAACTACTCCTTAAATCGCGCAGGAAAAGTAGTACCATCAGTCCGGTTAGCAGCGCGCCAAGTGCGCCTTCCGTGATCAGACTTTTCACCGCGTTCATCACGAATACCGACTGATCAAATTCGTAGGAAATTTTTACATCTTCGGGCAGCAGGCTTTGCATGTCGGGCAGCCTTTTTCAGGTCCTGCACCACCTGCCAGGTAGACGCGTCAGCCGTTTTTACCACCGGGATGTAAACGGATCGTTTTCCATTGATCAAAGCATAATCTACTGTAATATCCGCTGCATCGGCCACCCGGGCTATGTCTTTGATCGTTACCGGCACACTTCCTTTAATGGCGATGGGAATATCGCCGAATTCGTCTACCTCCTTTACCAATGTGTTGATCGTGGTGAGGTACATGGTATTGTTCAACCGCAGGTTGCCCGAAGGCGACATTACGTTGAACTTCGCTAAGGCCGTCACCACTTCGTCTGGCGTTAAGTTATAACTACGCAACTTGGCGGGATCCACGTTTACCGTAATAGCGCGTGAGTTGGCGCCGAACGGCGGTGGGGCGGACAAACCAGCAACCGCCGAAAAGGCGGGTCGGATGCGGGTCGCAGCCAGGTCATAAATCTCCTTCAGGCTCCGTGTTTCGCCGGAAATCACCAATTGTCCCACCGGCAGCGACGATGCATCGAAACGCACCACCTGCGGGGGTAAAGCGCCCGGCGGAAAAAACTTCATCGCGCGGTTCACCTGCAGGGCTACCTGGGCCGAGGCTTCCGCCATATCGGTGCTCTCGTAGAAATTGAGCTTCAACATCGTGAGGCCCTGTATATTTTTAGTGGTAATACTTTTGATCCCGTTTACATATAGAAACTGGTCTTGCAGGCGGGTGGAGAAAAAGCCCTCCATTTGCTGGGCCGACATGCCTCCATACGATTCAATCACATAAATCGTGGGCATGTTCAATTTCGGAAATATATCGACCGGGATGCGCAGCGCTGCCAGCACAGAAAAGAGCAGCAGGCTGAAAGTCATGACCATTACGGTCACCGGCCGTTTTAAAGATGATGCGATAATTGACATAATAAGATCAGTTTAACAGGTTCAGCAGGGCTTCCAGTTGATTGGTGGTATAGGCTTTCTGGAACATTGCCCGGCAGTAGGCGTACCGGGCGGCGGTATATCCCGTTTCTGCGCGGTACAAAATGGCCAGCGCAGCATTCAGCTCCACGATATCCGTAAGGCCGTTTTTATACAGCGAGAACTTCTGGCGATAGGCCGCCTGTGCGGCTTCCAGCTGATGCGGCATTTCCACGAGGCGGTCGCGGGCGGTTTCAAGCTCCACATCTGCCTGTGCATTGCCTGTTTGCAACACGTTCGCCTGTTCTTCAATTTTTTTACGCGCATATGCTGTTTGCGCCTGCTGTGTGTGTAATTGCAACTGGCGCTTTTTCAGATCAAATATGTTGAAGCTGATGCCCAGTCCCACGAGATAATTGTTCCGCTCAAAACCAAAACCTTTAGACAGCGCGCGGAATTCATCCTCCGGACTCACACTGGAGCCACGCCCCCCAGCGGCGGCCTGCAGCAACACCTTCGGATTGTAACTTTTGCGCACCTGCTCTTCGCGGTACAGGCTGTTCGTTTCCATTAATTCCTGCACCTGCAATAATGGATGGCCGGCGAACGAGGTATCGCCTTCCCAGGCGCCCAGCTGCAGAAATGCCGCGTACATTTTATCGGGAAGCGTGGTATCCGCTACGATAGCCTGCGGCGGCAAACCGCTGATGGCAGACAATTGCAGTTGCAGCTGTTTTACCTGGTTGTTCAATTCCATTAAATCCAGCCGCGAACGCGAAAGCTCCGCTTCGGCGATACTCGTATCTACCCCGGCTTTTACGCCACTTACCGCCAGCGATTGTATAGACCGGCGGATTTCCACGTTGCGGGTAATGTTTAACTGTTGAATACTTTGCTGCTCACCGAGCCGCAATAGTTGCAGGTACCCGTTTAACGCATAGGCCTGCAACTGGTATTTGGATTGCGCATAACGCGCTTTTTCCAGGGCTGTTTCTGACTTTGCGACATCCCGTTGGGCGTTGTAGCCGCCGAAGTTGTACAACTCCCAGTCGAAAGCCGCAATCCCTAAATCTGTAAGAATTGTACTGTTATTACCGGCCTCGCGTACGCGGGAGTTACCCGGTACGATACCATTGGAAAAATAACCACCGGGAATATTATTATTGGTACCCAGGGCGGCCTGGTAGTTTAATTTTAAAGAAGGCAGCCAGTTGAAGCGCGTAGCTTCTTCCTGCGCTGATTTTACGCGGATGGCCGATTCGTCGGCTGCCAGCGAAGGTGCGTTCGTAGTAACGCGCAGCAGTAATTCTCTTAATCCAACCGGCGCGGGGGCCTGCTGCTGCGCCATGGCGTGTATGGGCAACAGCGCGCCGATGCAGCAAAGGCGCATTAATTTTCTACCTATCATCATGAAAAAAACCAGTTTTTAGATCACGTTCGGGTGCTGCCTGTCACACAGGCGCACATCTCTGCACATGCGCCAGATAGCGCAGGCATTACATCAACTTAAAAACTGCGAAGCGGGCGGACCGCGAAGGGAAAGTAGTAAGGGCGTTGCGACGGAAATCTCGGGTGTCACATCATCCCGAAGGAAAATAAAACAGGGTGTGTAAGCCGGCAACGGCGCTTTTGCCAGCGCCACGCTCAATATTGGCTCGGGCTGGTAACGCTTGTTCAGCTTTATTTTTACATAAATGTTTTTGGCCTTCAGTTCAGGCTTATCAATTTGCTTTTTACCGGTAGAAAGTGCTTTAACGGAAATAAGCGAGTCGAAGGCAACAACATATCTCAGGTGTAGCTGCACAAAGAAGAAGGACAGGTACATCCAGCCCAGCATAACTTTGAATAATAGGGATCTTTCTGCTACACGATTCCGCATAGCTTAAAAGTAGACAAAGCAGCGCTTCGGCACCGGGCAAACTTTATGAGCGGAAAATCGGGCATAACAAAAGGAGGAAGCCGCGGCCTCCTCCTTCATTAAAAATGTTATGTAAACAGGCTTACCTGTTAAAGTATTTATTCACCGCGTCGGTACGGCTGCGTACATGCAGTTTCTCATAAATATTGTGCACGTGCCGGCGCACGGTTTCGATACTGATAAACAGGTTGCTGGCTATTTCCTTGTACAGGAAACCTTTCGACAACTGGTCCAGATCTCTTTTTCACGGGAAGTGAGGGCTTCCAGGGCCGGGTTAGGTTTGGCCTGTTTCTGGAAATAAGCCACTACCCTGCGTGCAATCTGAGAACTCATGGGGAGCCGCCATCGTGCAGGTCGCGAATCGCGTCCAGTAGTTCGCCGGGCGACGTCTTTTTCAGAATATAACCGCTGGCGCCTGCTTCCAGGGCCATAAAAATCTTATCGTCGTCCTCATATACCGTCAGCATCATGAACTGCATGTCTGGGTATTCTGCTTTTAACCGGGCTATACATTCAATGCCATTCATGCCAGGCAGGTTAAAATCCATCAGCACCACGTTGGGTAACAAATGTGGGATGCGTTCAAGGGCATTTTCGGCATTGTTAAATGCACCTATGCACGCATATCCTTCAGAACCATTGATCAGCAACTCCATGGCAGTCCGGATATCATGATTATCTTCTACGATAGCGACTGAAATGATATCCATGCTATTTGGGAGCTTTTTTTTCGAATATACCATCTTTAGGATTTAACAGGAATAACACGTAAATGTTATTAGAAACAAATTTATATTAATTTAATGGTATATCTAACAAAACGGTCGTTCCATTTTCAGAAAATATTTGGGCCTCGCCTCCCACTACTTCCATCCGCTTCTGGATATTTTTCAGTCCATTGCCGAACAGGCGTACCTTTTCGGGGTCAAATCCCTTACCATTATCCTTTATCCGGATTTTCATATTTTTTCCATCTGCACCTCGATTGTTACTTCCGTGGCCTGCGCATGCTTCACTACATTGTGCAACGACTCCTTCACCGCCAGGTAAATATTACGTCTTGTCCCGCCGCTCAGCTTGATATTGGGAATATTTTCGGGAATGATGAAATGGTGCGAAATGTGCGCATGTTCCAGGAAATCTGCCGCAAAACTGCGCATGTACGCGATGAGGTTCGCCAGCGAATCGTTAGACGAGTTCATCGCCCAGATGATCTCGCTCATTTTATCGACCAGCTCGGCGGCCGCTTCGGAAATACGCTCAATTTCCTTGGTTTGCCCGGTATCCTTGATCTTACGCTTTGCAATTTCACTTAAGAGACGAATGGTGCTTAACCCGGAACCGAGATCATCATGCATATCGCTCGAAATACGTGCACGTTCCTGGTCTACCGCCTGTTCTTTTTCCAGCTTCAGTTTTTCATTCCTGATTTTGTACTCGAGATAAAGGGCCGACAAGTAATACGCGCCGCCCAGCACCAGCAGCAGCAGCAAAAAGCGGAACCAGAGCGACTGCCAGAAAGGTATTTTGATATTGATTTCCAGTGCGGTCGGGTGTTCGTTCCAGATACCGTCATTGTTACAGGCCTTCACTTTAAAGATGTAATTGCCCGGCGCGAGGTTGGTATAACGCGCTATCCGCGCGCTTCCCGCATCCAGCCAGTCATCGTCTGCCCCTTCCAGCATGTATTTCACCTTGTTTTTAAGGGGATTGGTATATTCCAGCGGCACATATTCAATGGCAATGGTGTTCTGGTTGTAAGCGAGCGATACTTTCTTCAGCAGGGCAATATTAGTATCCGAAGCAAAAGGCTTGTCCAGCACATCGAGACGACGAATTACCACCCGGGACAGATACTTATTGTTGACGAAGTTGCGCGGGTAAAACGCATTCACGCCGCGGATGCCACCGAAGAACAATTCTCCGTCGGTCGACTTGTAATAAGCCCCGGTATTAAATTCGTTCGACTGTAATCCGTCCTGGTGGTTATATACCGTGATCGTATCCTTCGCAGCCGGATTGATTTGGAAAAGGCCACGGTTGCTGCTTACCCAGATGCGGTCTTTATCATCGAGCAATACGCCGTACATGAAGTCATTTACAATATCCGGGTAGTCGTAACTGTTGTAATGTTTGATGACTTTATGGTTATTATCGAATACGAACAATCCTTTATTGCTCGCCACTAACAGCTGCTTTTGCGCGTTTTTATTGATAGATTTCACTTCGGTACCGGCAGGCAACGGAATGCTCGTCCAGTTGTTATTCTCAGGCGTTTTCATGTAGATGCCGGCTTTGGTGCCGATGTACATCGTTCCATAAAAATCTTCAAAAAAGCAGCTCAGGTTTTCTCCGGGGAAACGGTGTACGATGGCTACATTGTAATCTTTATCGCCCGCACTGAATTTCAGCAGATATTCACCCCAGTTGAAATATACTTCTTCATTGGAACGTTTGGCAACAAACGGATTCACGTCGCGCTGCTCTGGCAGGCCCAGTGCTTTCACCTGACTTGTCAGGTCTTTGAAGTTTTCTGTTTTAATATCGAACAACCCTATCGCATTACGGAAGTGGAACCACAGCTGCTCATAGTTTTCGCGGCAAATCGCGTGCAGGTCGGCGGCGGGAAATTTACCCGGCGTGTCTTCATTCGAAATGCGTTTCAGGAATTTTCCTCCCTTTTCAAAAATATCCAGTCCGTCCTGGAAAAGTCCTACGTACAGGCGGCCGTCTTCGTGTTTGTAGATGGCCTTGGTCATGCTGTGCGTAATGTAGGGCGAACGGTAGAGGTTAAATACCTTTTTGTGCGGACTGTATTTCTTCACCCCATCGCCATCGGTACCGATCCACATGTTATCCGCGAAGTCGCGGTACAGGCTGAACACGAAGTTAAACGAGCGCGTTTCCACCGTGTTAAAACTCACAATATGTTTGACGATCTGGTTCGTAGAGATATCGTAAATCAATACACCGTTATTGCCGCCAATCCGGCGTTGCCCTGGTTGTCCAGCTCTACCGCCGTGGGGATAAAGGGCATGCCGTAAACGGTGTGCGCGTCGTACGGAAGGTCCGTATACCGGTTGGTTTTCTTATTATATACCGTAATGTGGCCATTGCTCACCATCAGCAGCGAATCGGCATTCAATGTTTTAAAGATGGGCTGGCCTGCGATCGTAGGAATGATATGTTGCGAAGCGTGCTGTGGCAATTTCCATGCGCAGCAGCTCGCCGTCGGTAAACTTAAACCAGATGTGGCCGTTATCTTTTATGGCCGATACCGGCGCCTGTTTATTTCTCTGGTAAGCGGCGGGATAAAGGATCAGCTTTTTGATTTCGTAGTCCCGGTTATCCAGTACGTACACGCCTTTCAGCGGTCGCCACACGTACAGGCTGGTAGAATCCTCCCCCAATATCTTAAACTTCTCGCCGAAATCGCGTTCGTATTCATTGAGGTAGGTCGAATCTTCAAATACATTCCGGAAGGCGTTGCGATAGCGGTCGAACAGGCTGATGCCGTTATTGTGCGAAACGAGCAACTGCCGGCGATTATCGCGGTAAAAGCGATAATTGCGCGTACCGCCGATACCATAGATATTAATCATAGCCCGGCCCCGGCCAGATGATCCGTATACTAAATTGCCTTTCTGTTTCTGGATATCTTTCTTAAGGGTAGGATTGGCACGGTATTCATTGAACGAGTAGCCGTCAAACTGATTAATACCGTCGCCGGTAGAAAACCACAGGAAACCTTCCTGGTCCTGCATAATACTAAGGATGCTATTCTGCGACAGCCCCTCGTTTACACCGTATCCATCAAAGATGTAACTCCTCTCCTGCGCCCGTGCTAACAGGCTGGTGGTTATCAACCAAAAGAAAAAAAAACTTGCCTATTAAATCAGGTTTTCGCACGATGAGCCAGGAGTTAGGTAGATTGCAAATATATAAATCTGTGGTACACTTTCGAATGTTTTCGTATTTTTCTTATCACTAACCACTTATATACTATATGAAAGCGGGTATCCCTTACTTTTTCTGTTGATGTTGATGTGTGTACTGCAAACAAAAGGCCAGTCCGATTTTGCCATAACGCCGCTAACCAAAGCGCCCATGAGCAGCATCCGCGGCCTGAGCGTGGTAAACGACTCGGTTTTATGGGTGTCGGGCACCCAGGGCATGACCGGCCGCAGTATAGATGGCGGCAAAACCTGGAAATGGTCGAGCGTAAGCGGTTGCGACTCCTGCGACTGGCGCGATATTGAAGCCTTTTCCGCTACCCGGGCCGTTATTATCAATGCCGGCGAGCCCGCTCACATCTTCCTCACCAATAATGGTGGTGATTCCCGGCAAAAAGTACATTTCGATGCAACTAAAGGTATTTTCTACGACGGGCTGGATTTCTGGAACGATAAAGAAGGTATTGCCGTTGGCGATCCGCTAAATGGTACGTTCTCCCTCCTTCACACCAGCGATGGCGGCCAGTCGTGGCAACCTTTTGCCGTTAAAACCCCGGCAGTAAAGAGGGCGAGGCCAGCTTTGCGGCCAGCGGCACCACGATCCGCACCCTGGGCGGCAAATCATTCGCTTTGGTATCCGGCGGCGCGGCTTCGCGGTTATTCATGTTCGACGGCCACAGCTGGCAGGTGCGCCCCACCCCGCTCATCCAGGGCGAAAGCAGCACCGGCGCCTTTTCCATCGCATTTTCCAATGATCGTAGGGGCATTGCCGTAGGCGGTGATTATCAAAAAGATACCTTACGCACTAATAATTGTTACTTCACAAAAGACGGTGGCGCCACCTGGGATGCGCCGGTTACCCCGCCCTTCGGCTTCCGATCCTGCGTAGAGTATATCCGCCCCCAGCTGCTCATTGCTACAGGCACTTCCGGTACCGATATTTCCGAAGATGGCGGCATACATTGGCATAATATTTCGAAAGAAGGTTATCACGTGGCCCGCAAAGCGAAGAAAGGTGAAAAAGTATACCTGGCCGGTAGTGGTGGCCGCATTGCGGCTTTATTGTCAAAACAACAATAAATGATAAAGGGCCGCCTGGATAGGGCATTCCAGGTTAAAGCAAAAGTACTCATTCAAGTTAAATTTTTGATGGCAGATTTCTTGCTCAAACCTCGCCAATACTGTATTTTAGTTCAGGAATGACCGGTGTAAGCGGTCGACATACCGGCGAAAACGGGTTGCGACACAGATTTTTATTAATTTAGCCCGTAATATGTATCATTATTGATGCCGGGACTTTAGAAAATGTGAATTATGCAAATTACTACCTCATCAGGTAAATACTCAGTGAAGCACTACCCTGACCTGATCAAGTCATGGAAAAAAGAAGGAAACTATTTTTATTTCTATACAACAGAAACAATCCTGGAAATCAGGGTGGTTTCGGACAAAATCATCCGCTTCAGGTATGCTGCGGATGGTAAATTCCAGCGCGACTTCTCTTACGCCATCAGCGAAAAACTGGAAGAATCACCCGTAGATTTCGGCATTAAAGAATGGGAAGAAACTTTTGAAATATATACTTCCGCTGTACGGGTGTACATTGCCCGCGACAATATGCGCATCACCATTACTGACCTGGACGGTCGCATCATCAACCAGGATGAAATGGGCTTCCACTGGCAGTACTACCTGAAAAAGGGCGGCAAAATCGTCTACTGCACCATTAATTCAGGATGATGAGTGTTTTTACGGCCTTGGTGATAAGCCGACGGAACTAAACCTCCGCGGTAAACGTGTAGAGAACTACGCCACCGATGCTTACGGGTATATCAAGGATACCGATCCGTTGTACCGCAACATTCCCTTTTATTATGGTTTGCACCATGGCATTGGGTATGGCATCTTCTTCGATAACACCTTCCGCACCCTGTTCGATTTTGGAAAAGAGCGCGATGATGTGAGCAGCTTCTGGGCAAGAGGCGGCGAAATGAATTACTATTTTATCTATGGTCCCGAGCTGATGCAGGTGGCCGAAGCATATACCCGCATCACCGGTGCGGCCGAACTTCCGCCGCTGTGGGCGTTGGGTTACCACCAGTGCCGCTGGAGCTACTATCCCGATACAAAAGTGCGGGAAATAGCCGACCAGTTCCGCAAACGCCAGATTCCCTGCGATGCGCTGTACCTCGATATCGACTACATGGAAGGCTTCCGCTGCTTCACCGGAGCCAGGAAGGTTTCCCCGAACCGCAAAAATTCGTCAAAGGCTTATCCGATGATGGTTATAAGGTGGTCGTGATCATCGACCCGGGTATTAAATCCGATCCCGATTACGAAATATACCAGAACTGATTAAAAACGACTATGCGTGTAAACGTGCCGACGGCGCCCCCATGGAAGGTGACGTATGGCCCGGCAAATGCGTATTCCCCGATTTCACCGATCCCAAAGTGCGCGACTGGTGGGCGGGACTGTTCCGCGGATTAACCGAAACCGGTGTCCGTGGGGTATGGAACGATATGAACGAACCTGCTGTATTCGAAATCGGCTCCTTCCCCGAGGATGTACGCCACGATTACGATGGTGAAAACGTGAGCCACCGTAAAGCACACAACATTTACGGACACCTGATGAGTAAGGCCACGGCTGCGGGTTTAAAGCGTCACCTGATGCCGCGCAGACCCTTTGTAATCACACGTTCCGCCTATTCCGGCACACAACGCTGGAGCTCTGTGTGGACGGGCGATAACTGCTCTACCTGGGAACACCTGTGGCTGGCTTCTGTTCAATGCCAGCGCTTGTCAGTATCCGGATTGTCCTTTGCCGGCAGCGACATTGGCGGTTTTATCGGGGAGCCGGACGGCGAACTGTATACCCGCTGGATTCAGCTGGGCACTTTCCACCCGCTGATGCGTACGCACAGCGCCAGCAACGAAACCAATTTTGACCAGGATCCCCGGAGTTTCGGCGAAGCGTATGAAGCCATCATTAAAAAATTTATCGAACTCCGTTATAGCTTGCTGCCTTACCTGTATACCACTTTCTGGCAATACGCGGCCTATGGCACCCCGATGTTGCGTCCACTTGCTTTCGTAGCGCAAAAGGATGTGAACACGCATAACCGTAACCACGAGTTTATGATGGGCGACTCCCTGCTCATCAGCCACGTGCACGAAGCGGGACTGCAGGAAAAAGAAGTATACCTGCCCGAAGGCAACTGGTATTACTACTTCGACGACAGGCATTTTGAAGGCAAACAACTCATCAACATCGAAACACCGATCGATGAAATGCCGCTTTTCGTAAAAGCCGGCGCGGTAGTAACGCACTACCCTCCCATGCAATACGTGGGTGAAAAAGAGTTTGAAGAAATGATTTTGCACGTGTACTACGGCGAAGGCGTAACGCACAGCATTTTGTACGAGGATGCCGGCGACCATTACGGTTATAAAAACGGGCAATACAACCTTGTACGTTTTAAACAATCTTCTGAGAAAAAACTCTTCAGGTTGAAAAAGAAGTTTGTTGGGAGATATGAAGCCAGTTACCGCCACCACCACGTGTTTATACATGGTATACCCTTTACTGCGAAAGAATTTATTATCGACGGCGTAAGCCATCCGCTGAAAGCTGCCGATGTGAAAAATGGCGTGATAGAACTGCTGTTGGAAAGAAAGTTCGAGGAGATCATCATCAAATAAGCAATAACACATACGGTTATACGAACGGGCGCCAGGCGGCGCCCGTTTTTTATTGCCATCAAATAATATTTTGTTTCTTTTTGATTTCTTTTATATTTGTCTACAAATCCTATAGACTAATGAAACTTAACCTGCTCGCCTTTGCGATCATAGGCTTTTTATTGTTCATGGGGCTGGAATACCTGCTATCCAGGAAGACGGGTAAAAATTATTTCCAGTTCGCCGAGTCTGTGGCCAACATTAATGTTGGCATTGCCGAACGGCTGCTGGATGTGTTCACCACTGGCGTATTCTACTTCTTCTTCGTTTACATTCATGATCAATTCGCCCTGTTTAATATCAAACCGCACTGGGCCACATGGCTGGCGTTATTGTTGTTTACGGACTTTATCTGGTACTGGTATCACAGGCTGGCGCATGAGGTAAATATTTTGTGGGCGGCGCATGTGGTGCACCACCAGAGCGAGGACTTTAACTATACCGTGTCTGCCCGCATCACTGTGTTCCAGGCGGCACTCCGGTCGTTGTTTTGGGCCGTATTGCCGTTTATCGGGTTTCCACCTGCGATGATCACTTCACTGCTGCTGGTGCATGGCCTTTACCCTTTCTTTATCCATACACAAACCATCGGCAAGCTGGGCATCCCGGAACACTTTATGGTGACGCCTTCGCACCACCGCGTGCATCATTCGTCCAACGAAGAATACCTCGACAAAAACTACGGCGATGTGTTTATCATCTGGGATCAACTGTTCGGCACGTTTGTAAAAGAAAAGGACGATGTAAAATGTGTGTACGGCCTTACCACACCGCTGAAAAGCTACAGTTTCCTGTGGCAGCAGTTCCATTTTATGCTGGAATTGCTGACAGCCTTCCGGCGGGCAAAGGGTTTTAAAGCGAAGTGGATCGTTATTTTCGGCAAGCCGGATGATATTGATCCGGGGATACGGCCGGAGCTGGAGCAAAAGTGGCTTTTTGCGCCGGAGAAAGCGAAGAATACGCGGTTTCAGCGCATCTATATCGTGTTGCAAACTTCGATCAGTATTATACTATTATTTTTTGTCGTGCTTTTTGAGAAGATCATTCCCGGCGGCCTGGCAGCACTCTCTGTGTTATTCATCCTTATCAGCCTGGTAAATACCGGCGCCATTCTCGAGCAACGTAAATGGATTTTTTACCTGGAATATAGTCGCATGCTGGTAATACTGCTCGCGCTCGTGTTGTACTTCCCGCACCTTTATGCGATCGGAACAGCACTGTTCGCAATACTACTTGTAACGCTGTACTTCCGCACCTGCCAGCAACGGTTTGACAGGATACTTTACCAGCGCGTCAATTGACCATATAAGCATAACAGATAAGGAAGTTGCTTACGGCTTCCTTGTCTGTTTATGCTTCAATTCTTTCCGGAACTTTTGCCGGCCAGCTGATAAGGAAGTTGGTACCCTCACCCACCGAACTGCTGATCTGCAGGTCGCCTCCTAACAGTTGAATTTTCTTTTTGCCACCGCCAGACCGAAACCGCTGCCGCCAAACCTGCGACACAGCTCACGATCGGCCTGGTCAAACGGGCGGAATAAGGAACCGATTTTATCCATCGCAAAGCCTGTGCTCTGGTCACATACCTGGATAAATAATTTGCCGGCATTCATGAAACACCTTACCCTTACTATTTTGCGCGCTTCCGTAAATTTTACCGCGCTGGACAATACGTGATGCACCACATCTCCCAGCACATCCCGGTCAGTAACGATCGTATCGGGGAAGCGGTTGTCAATTTCTTTTAAAATGGTGATTTGATGCGATTTGGCAGACACGCTGTAAAACCCAACGGCATGTTCCACCCATGCCCGCAGCTCAAATGGCGCCAGCTTTAATGGCCCCTGACCACCTTCTTCCAGCTCGGATAATTGCCGCACGTTCCGCATCAGTTGTTGCAGCTGGTCGCTGTTCGACTGTATCACCTGTAACTGTTGTGGCGTAATATGCCCTCCACTGGCAGATGCCGACAACTGCCGGCTGATATCGATAATGGCATTCAGGGGACTACTGATTTCGTTCCCCAATTCAACAATAAAAATAGACTTGGATTCATTGGCGCGATGCAGCTCCGCCGTACGTTCCTCCACATCTTTGGCCAGCTTATCGCCATGCGCCTGCAATTGCTTCTTCTGGCGCTGGTTTTCATCGCGGCTTTTGCGCAGGGTGTTGTTGCGGTTGCGAAGTACCACAAGGAGTTTTTCCACACTGTCCTGGTAGAGGTGAATCGCTATAAAATTAAGTGCTACTACGACTGCGATGATCAGCACCCGGTACACAAAACTAACCGGTTCCTTTAAATCCGCTTTATAACCGAAAAAGTCCAATTAAAGTAATAAGCTACCTCTACGATCCCGATTCCCAGTGCAGCAACTGACACCGCAAAAATGCGTTGCCTGAAACCATCTTCCGGATCGCTTGTTAATACTGTAATGCTCATAATAAATATGGCGAGTACCTGTGCATCGGCAGACCTGCCAAGGCTAATACCATAATAAATCAGGATCAACAAAAAGTAAAGATCAGCCCCAGGCGCGCCAGTCCGAACATTTGTTGGCGGCCCGCCCACAGCAATAACGCAAAAATGCCGGCAAAGCCCCACGCAGGCAGCAGAATTAACCAATCATGCGTAAAAATGAAAAATATAGTACCATAGATAGCAACGAGATACATTGTGATATAAGCCAATGTGCTGATCACCTTTTTTCGTCTTGCTTCTTCTTTTGACAAACTTGCGGGGATGCCCACTGAGCTGACCTGGTCCATGTGTTTGCCTACGGCCTGGAAAATCTGTTTGACGCTCATGTAACAAAGTTGTAGTGCGGGGATTAATAAATCTTAAACTAAATCTGGTGTCTATAAATTGGCAACTTGGTTCAATATAACAAACTACCCGACATTGGCCGTGTAGTACGCGATCTAATTTACGTCGTGGCTAAGCGCTTGGATTCGCCACCCACAACCGTTTATCTTTAAAACAACCCTGCGGGGTTAAGTATTTTGCCTTACTGCTTTTTCTTTTTAGGCGCCCCGCTTTTCATTTCATGCGGCAGTGCGCTGCTTTTAGCCGGAGCGGCCTTTTGCTGCTGCGATGTGTCTGCAGGCGCTTCTGCCATCTCTCCCATCTGGTAATATTGCGTGATGTATTTATTCGTTTCTTCATCAAATACCCTCCAGGCGCCGTGCATTACGGGATTGCCCTGCCGGGTGATCACAACATCCTTTTCTTCGTTGGTGGCGGCATCGATCACGCGGATCGTATCTACCTGGCCATCAATATCCGTGGCGACAAAACTGCCGGATGACATCAGTTTGCCGTTATTGAAATAATACTTAGCGGGGCCGTTCAGTACATTGTTTTTGTACGTTTCTTCGGCGAGTTTGGTACCGCCGGTGCTGTACTTGATCCAAACGCCCTCTTTACGGCCGCTTTTGTACACGCCTTCCCAAATGTAGCCGGGCTCGCCCCGCAGTTCAGGCATATTTTCAGACCAGGGCCCCTGCTTCTGTTTCTTCGCGTCGTACTGGTTAATTTTATCCTGCGCCACTGCACTGAGCACTGCTCCCAAAAGCGCCAGGGTCACCAAGAGTTTTTTCATCGGATAGGATTTTGATACAATTTAGAAAGATTATGGCAAAAAACAACAGACAGGGCCGGTCTGGATTAACAAACCGGCCCCGCGTTGATGGTTGTCTTTGCTAATTGGAATTATTTATGGAGTTTAATCTCCGGCACTTTAGTTTCCTTGTTACGTTTTATTTCGATGCCGGTAAGCGTGGTATCTTTATAACCATTGCCCGCATTAACGAACAGGCTATAGGATCCTTCTTTCAGACCGCGTATTTTAAATTCGCCACGTTTGGTGGGCAGTGCGTAGAGCGTGTCCGAAGTGTTCCATACAGTAACCACAGGGTATGCGTCGGATGGTGTTACTCTGCCGGACAGGCTGCCCGTAATTTTCGGCGTCCATACCAGGATGTAAGGTTTGAGGACGAAGGAGCCCCTCCTTACTTCCACGATAGAACGGCTAACATCGAAGTCGAGCCACAGGCGCAATTGATCGGGGGTGTATTCCTCCCACTCATCGCCGCGGACGTTTACGATCAGTTTAGTTTCGCCGGTCAGCGTTTTCAGCGGATAGCTGATGCTGTCTTTCACCAGGGAATTATTATTACCGATAGTGATACGGATTTTTTCACGGTGCCTTTCGGAACAAGACCTGTTGCGAATAAGGTATCTACGCCATTACGGAAACTCAGGATGTCGTACACACCGGCGCGGATGCCGAGGGTGTCCCATACTTTACAGGTGTCTTTGCGGTCAAAGCGACCATCGTCCCACCAGCAGCGGGAGTGTTTGTCCCAACGGTTGTCGTCGTCATCATTACTGCCGCAGGTATCCACGAGCACTTCCACGCTGCGGATGTCGATAAATACCGGGTCAAACAGGCCGGGATCGTCTGTGAGGTAAACTTGTAAACGTTGCTGGTTGGCGCCTACGCTTCCGCCGGAAGCTGAATCGTCTTTGGAACAAGACCAGATGATCATGGATAGTGCCGTCACGGCCAGTACGGACGCACCTATCCTGCGCACGAAGTTTTTCATAAATGCCAAGGTTTTAAGATTAGGAATACTTAAATCAATTAAAAAACTAGCAACTAAAGTTATGGTTAAATAGTGCCTGTAAAACGGTGGTTTGCTGCAAGTTATTGCACAGCAATACAACCATTACGCGTACGTTAGATCAGGCAAAAAGGGAAAGGTTTAACAAACCGACAACTTTTTTTTCAGTTTTCCTGTAATGGATAAAAGATATGGTTCATTGATCACAAATATCTATTCAAATTATGCTCATTTACAATTGCTTAAGCCCGTCTTATGATTCTTAGCAAAACAGCGATAACGGCAATAACCAATAAGATGTGGATGAGTGCTCCCGGATGTCCGAAGCCTTCAAAGAAGTAGCCAAACACCCACAACAGCACCAATACGATAGCGATGAGATAAAGCAGGTTGCCCATGGTTTTCAGGTTTTTACGGAAAATACCGCAATTGTTGTTCCAAAACCACGGAAGAGTTGCAGCAGCAAAAAAAACGCCCCGCTAAAGGCGAGGCGTTTTCATCAACTTTACGGTTGCAATTTCAATACCGTTGCGCCTAATGGCGGCACACGTAATTTTATCGTGTACGGCTTACCGTTATACTCCTCTTTGTAAGATTTAATTAACTCCGTGTTCACCACGCCACTGCCAAAATACTGTGCCGCATCGCTGTTCAGCACTTCTTTCCAGGCCTGCGGCCGATACGCCGATGGCGTAGTCTTCACGCGCTACTGGGGTCATGTTCAACACGACTAGGATCACGTCCTTTTCATCTTCCCCTTTCCGCGCATATACCAACACGCTGTTGTCGCGGTCATTTACACTGATCCATTCAAAGCCCGTTACGTCAAATTGCTTTTCGTACAGCGCAGGCTGACCGGTATACAGGTGATTCAGGTCTTTCACAAACTCCGAGGATACCACGATGTGTTTTGTGTTCCAGCAGTTCCCAGTTCAGTTCAGATTTATAATTCCATTCCGTTGTTTGTCCAAATTCTCCGCCCATAAACAGCAGCTTCGTCCCGGGATGCGTAAACATATACGCATACAATAAACGAAGGTTCGCACATTTCTGCCAGTCATCGCCCGGCATTTTGTAGATAAGCGGCGATTTCCCGTGCACTACTTCATCATGGCTCAATGGCAGCATAAAGTTTTCGCTATATGCATACATCAGGCTAAAAGTGAAATGGTCCTGGTAATATTTGCGGTAGTAAGGATCTTTTTTGAAATAGTCGAGCGTATCGTTCATCCAACCCATCATCCACTTCATGCCAAAACCTAAACCTCCCATGAACGCCGGGCGCGAAACGCCATAGAAGTTCGTGGATTCTTCGGCGATGGTCTGCACGTCCGGGAAGCGGCTATACACTTCCTGGTTCAGCTCTTTCAGGAAGGTGATGGCCTCCGGTTTTCGGGACCGCCGTTCTCATTCGGCTCCCAGGTACCTTCCTTCCTGGAGTAGTTAAGATGGATCATAGACGCCACTGCATCTACACGCAGCCCGTCCACATGAAATTTATCGAGCCAGTAAATGGCGTTACTTCCCAGGAACGACCGCACCTCCGCGCGGGCGTAATTAAACACGTAGCTGTTCCAGTCGGGATGATACCCCTTGCGCATGTCTGCATACTCGTACACATGCGAGCCGTCGAACCGGAACAGGCCATGATCATCGTATGGAAAGTGTGATGCCACCCAGTCGAGTATCACACCAATGCCTGCCTGGTGAAAGGCGTCTACAAAGGCCATAAACTCTTCCGGAGTACCATAACGCGATGTAGGCGCATAATAACCGGTTTGCTGGTATCCCCACGAACCATCGAATGGATGTTCGCTTATAGGCATCAGCTCAATATGGGTAAAACCGAGGTCTTTTACGTAAGGCACCAGTTTCTCCGCAATTTCGCCGTAAGCGTAAAACACTTCGGCTTCGTTGGGATCGGGCTTGCGCCAGGAGCCGAGATGCAGTTCGTACACGGAGTACGGACTTTTCAGGCTGTTCTTTTTGATACGGCCATCCATCCACTTCTTATCCTTCCATTTATAAGATGATTCGTGGGTAATGGAAGCCGTTTTCGGGCGTACTTCCCAGAAACGGGCAAAGGGGTCGCCTTTCCAGAGTTCCTCTCCGGATTCGGCGCGAATGAAGTACTTATAGAGTTGTCCTTGTTTAACGTCGGGAATAAAACCTTCCCAGATGCCGGATTTGTCCCAGCGCGGCAACAGCGTATGGGTATGTGGCGTCCAGTTATTGAACTCGCCCACTACCGATACGAATGCGGCTGATGGCGCCCAAACGGCAAAGTAGGTACCGGCCACGCCTTCGTAAGTAACGGCGTGGGACCCGAATTTCTCGTACAGGCCATAGTGGCGGCCTGCCTGGAACAGTTCTATATCTTTTGCGGAAAAGAGCGTGAAGGCTTCTACGGCACCCAGCTCGCGGAATGTATCTGGTTGTTCTGCCAATGCGGAATGAGGTTCTGCATGTTCTGTAATTGCTTTTTTGAAGACGCCCTGTCCCCCGGCAGCAGCCTTCTTCGGCGCGGCCGACTTCTTCCCCACTTTCGCAGTCGTGTCTCCTTTATCTGCCGCCTTCTTCGATGCAGCCTTACTTCCGGTAACAGCCTTGCCCACGCTCGCGTTCGTGTCATCCAATGTTGTCTTTTTCTTTCCCACTTTGGATGTCGATTCGCTGTCCGCAGCAGCCTTCTTAGGCGCAGCAGCCTTTTTAGGAGCAGCAGTCGTTCCCTCTTCCGAAGCCGGAGTCGTCTCTTTCTTCGCCGCCGCCTTTTTAGGGGAGGCTTTTTTGCCAGTTGCCGGTGTTACCTGATCTTCGGCCGCCGCCTTCTTTTTGCTGTCGCCATGAGGTGTTTGGATTGGGTTTGATACAAGATAGAAAATTCACCTTAAAGCATAGCATAAAAAAACTCCGTGCCTGCCATCGGTAACAAAACCTTAGCAAACACGGAGCCAATCCGATCTTATAAAAAATTATGCTTTTTTGCCTTTGAAAGCAGGGCGTGAGCCGTACTCCCGTTTTTCGCGGAAACCACGGCTGCCGGAACCTTCGCCGCTCTGCCAGCCTTTACGGAAACCGCCGCTTTCGGAACGGTTGCCACCACCGAATTTACGCTTCTCACCGCCGCCACCGTTGCTGTCTTGCGACATTTCAATGCGCACGGTACGACCGTTATAATCCAGTTTTTTGAAGCTTTCGTACACCTTGCTTACTTCGTCGCTTTCTACTTCAAAGAAGGAATAAACGCCTTTCAGGTCGATGCGGCCGATCTTATTTCCACGGATGCCGGTGCTATCGCACAGGAAACGCAGCATATCACCACGGGTAAAATCATCCACAGATCCCAGGTTGATGAACAAGCGTGTGAATTTACCACCACCGCTTCTCATGCTGTGGCTGTCGCCGGCAACACGACGGTCGTCTTTGGCGTTCAGGTCCGGAGCATCCTGGTAGTATTCGAGGAACTCGTTAAATTCCAGCGAAGCGAACCTTTTGATCAGTTCCTCTTTGCTCATATCTTTAAACTCCTCGTTGATACGCTCCATATAAGGATCGATCTGCTCTTCGTTTACCACCACATTGTGTACGCGGTGAACAAGGCCGAACAGTTGTTTTTCGCAAACAGCAAATCCATCGGGCACTTCCGCCTTAATGAATTTTTTACCGATTACGCGTTCGATCTGGCGGATTTTACCGGTATCACGACCGGTGATGATCGCGATGGAAACGCCGGAACGACCAGCCCTCGCGGTACGACCGCTACGGTGTGTGTAGTTCTCTACGTCATCAGGCAGTTCGTAGTTGATTACGTGCGTCACGTTATCCACGTCAATACCACGGGCCGCTACGTCGGTTGCTACCAGCACCTGCAGTGATTTTTCGCGGAAGCGTTTCATCACTTTATCGCGCTGTTGCTGGGTAAGGTCGCCGTGCAGGGCATCTGCATTGTAACCGTCTTTGATCAGCGATTCCGCAATTTCCTGCGATTCGATCTTGGTGCGGGTAAATACGATACCGAAAATTTCAGGGTTGAAATCCACGATACGTTTCAGTGCAGCGTACTTTTCGCGGGGACGAACCACATAGTATTCGTGTTCGATGTTCACGTTACCGGTGTTTTTACCGCCAACGGTCAATTCGAACGGATCTTCCATGTATTTCTGGGCGATGCGGCGTACTTCAGCCGGCATGGTCGCAGAGAACAACCAGTGGTTTTCTCATCGGGCGTGTTGGACAGGATGCTGTTGATGTCTTCCTGGAAGCCCATGTTCAGCATTTCATCCGCTTCGTCCAGTACGGCATAACGCACCTGCTCGAAGTTCACCGCCTTACGCTCAATAATATCCAGCAAACGGCCGGGAGTAGCTACTACGATGTGCGCGCCTCTTTTCAGTTCGCGCAGCTGCAGGCCAATATTGGCGCCACCGTATACGGCTACGATATTAATATCGCCTAAGTGTTTGGAAAAGTTTTTAAGGTCATTGGCGATCTGCAAACACAGTTCGCGGGTAGGGCAAAGCACGAGGCCTTGCGGAAATTTGTTTTTAACATCCAGCTGGTGCAGCAGGGGCAGGCCAAAAGCGGCGGTTTTGCCGGTACCGGTTTGCGCCAGTCCCACAAAATCTTTGTCTCCGCCTAACAAAACCGGTATAGCTTTCTCCTGAATGGGAGTTGGCGATACGAAACCCAGGTCCTGAATAGCCTGTAAAATGGGCTCCTTCAGCCCTAATGATTCAAATGTTGTCATCTTGTGTAAAGCAGGCTTCCTTAGCCTGTTATTGTAACGGCTCCACGCCGTTGGTGATTATTATCAACCCGGACGTTCTAAACGAGCTCTCCTTCCAGGTCGTAGTCAAATGCTTTTGTGATCTTCACGTTCACGAATTCGCCCGGCTTCAGCTTCCTGTCGGTATTAATGATTACTTCATTATCTACCTCTACCGAATCAAACTCAGTACGTGCCAGGTAACGGCCGGATTCTTTCTTGTCCACGATCACGCGGAACACTTTACCGACTTTCTCCTGGTTCTTTTCCAGTGATATCTCTTGTTGCGTTTCCATGATATCCTGTGCGCGGCGCTCTTTTTCTTCGGCCGGAATATTATCCTCCAAAGCATAGGCGCTCGTGCCTTCTTCATGACTGTAGGTAAATACGCCTACCCTGTCAAAACGCACTTCCTCTAAAAACCGCTTCACGTCCTCAACGTCTTCCAGCGTTTCGCCCGGGAAACCCGCAATCAGCGTAGTACGCAGGCAAATGCCCGGCACCTCCGCCCTGATGGCTTTCACCAGGTCCAATATTTCCGCCCGTGTAATCTGCCTTTTCATCGCCTTCAACATAGGATCAGCGATGTGCTGCAAAGGCATGTCCAGTAGTTGCAGATGTTGTCGCGCTGCTTCATCACTTCCAGTATTTCCATGGGAAACTTGGTCGGATAAGCATAGTGCAAACGGATCCACTCCAAACCTTTCACATCGGCCAAAGCGTTCATCAGATCGGCCAGGCGACGCTTTTTGTACAGGTCCAGACCGTAATAGGTCAGTTCCTGCGCAATCAGCATAATTTCCTTTACGCCGGAACGTACAAGCTTTTCCGCTTCTGCCACCAATTCTTCAATCGGCTTGGAAACGTGTGTACCACGCATGATCGGGATGGCGCAAAACGCACAGGTGCGGTTACAACCTTCGGCTATCTTCAGATAAGCGTAGTGTGAGGGTGTACTCAGCAAACGTTCGCCAATCAACTCGGCTTTGTAGTCTGCATCAAACTTCTTCAAAATCAAAGGCAACTCCATCGTTCCAAACCATGCGTCCACCTCCGGGATCTCCTGTTCGAGATCGCCGCGGTAACGCTCGCTGAGACAGCCGGTTACGTACACCTTGTCCAGTTTGCCCTTTTTCTTCAGGTCTACCTGGTCAAGAATGGTGTTAATGGATTCTTCCTTTGCCTTATCAATAAATCCACAGGTATTTACGACTACAATATTGTGGTCTTTCTTAGCGCTTTCATGCACTACGTCAATATCATTGGCTTTAAGCTGACCGCTTAAAACTTCTGAATCCACCATATTCTTGGAACAACCAAGCGTAATAATATTAACCTTATCTTTTTGTAATGTTCTCGTCTTCAAAAGCGCTGTTTTTAAGTCCCGGTAAGGAGGATAGCTCCTGGTTACCGTTACCACTACAGAAGACACGCAGACACGAAATGCGAAAACGGCAGACTTGACCGTTGTAATGTGACTATGAGCCCTAGTGTGGCTGAGGAAGTTGCAAAGTTAAGGATTAATTTGGTAAACCAAGTTAATTATTTCTTAAGCCAACCTCGACATGGCCCTCTGCGCCCGCTGGTGCGCTATCCGCCGTTTATAATGGTACCACCACTCGGGCGCCATCTTAATCAGCAGGTTATTCATATTTCGCAGGCCCAACAAATGGTATAAACCATTCACCTTTCCGCTGAAAGTCTCATCCACCGCCCGCAAGCTCATGGCAAAGCCGGGCTCAAGATACTCCATATGATGCCAGTATCCCGCCGGCATAAACATCGTATCGCCATGCTCCAGCGTGGTAGTAAAGGCTCGGGCGTACTTTACCGCGGGAAAACCTTCCGTATCGTGGTTTTCATACCACCTCACGAAGCTGGCGGCACTTTCCACGGTAAAGGGCATGCGGTAAATGAGGTCTGACTGGCTGTTATCCATTAACAACACCTTTTTGCGGCCCACGAACTGGGTGTGTATAATATGACTGAGGTCAATATCGTAGTGCATATGGGCCACCGACCCCGCCCCGCCTACGAACAACATGGGGTACTTTTTTAAGGAAACCCTTCATAATATTGTCGGGCCATTTGAAATCCTGTACCAGCTGCGGCGCATGCTGAAAAATGTTGAACAGGAAAATACGCAGCTCCACCGGTCCCGCCTGGATCATGTCCGGTAATCACCAAAACGGATGTAATCGTCCGCGCCATTTACCAATACCCTGGCGCCGGCCCTGGTATTATTGTACACACCCACCGTTTTGTCGCCTACAATGGATTTGAAGTAATCCCAGGTCCATTTGTTCTTCGCCACCCAGTCGTTCGACAAACCAGTGATGATAAGTGGCCGCTTAGGCTCATAGTAGTTCTTTCTAAAATCTTCCGGGCTGATATCTGAAACGCGGTCAATTTCTCTGATCTGCATAATTTTATGGAATAGATGGGAGTGAAACAATATTGCAATAACCAAATTTAAGGAATAGATCATTTTAACGCACACGTAATATTTTTATTGGTTATCAAGCGGTCATCTCCCCTTCAGCACCGTCGGGCAACCACCCGTCCAACAAAAAAGGCCGCCCGAACCGGACAGCCTTCCAAATAATATCATTCTGAAAACTATTTCACACTAAACAGCGAATCCACGAACTCCACGCGGTCAAACACCTGCAGGTCTTCCATTTTTTCGCCGATACCGATGTATTTCACCGGGATCTTAAACTGGTTGGCAATGGCCAGCACTACACCGCCTTTGGCCGTACCGTCCAGCTTCGTAATGGCCAGGAGGTCACTTCGGTCGCCGCCGTAAACTGGCGGGCCTGTTCCAGTGCGTTCTGTCCGGTTGAGCCGTCCAGCACCAGCAATACTTCGTGCGGGGCATCGGGAATAATCTTGTTCATCACCCTTTTGATTTTGCTCAACTCGTCCATCAGGTGAATTTTGTTATGCAGGCGGCCGGCCGTGTCAATAATGATCACGTCCGCACCTTTTGCCACACCGCTCTGAACGGTGTCGAAAGCAACCGCACCGGGGTCAGATCCCATTTGCTGCTTCACGATGGGTACGCCCACCCTTTCGCTCCAGATGGTCAGCTGATCTACGGCGGCGGCGCGGAAGGTATCCGCGGCTCCCAGCAGTACCGATTTACCGGCTTTCTTAAAATTATAAGCGAGTTTACCGATCGTGGTGGTTTTACCCACCCCGTTAACACCCACCACCATGATCACATAAGGTTTCTTATCCGCGGGCGTATCAAAATCCCGGAACCCAGCGTCCGGAGCGTCTACCAACATGGCGGCCACCTCGTTCTGCAAGATCTGGTTCAACTCACTGGTGTTCATGTATTTATCTTTCGACACACGCTCTTCAATGCGGTTGATGATCTTCACCGTGGTTTCTACGCCCACATCCGCACTTACCAGCGCCTCTTCCAGGTTATCCAGTACCTCAGCGTCTACGGTCGACTTACCCGCAATAGCGCGGCCGATCTTGCCTAAAAAACTCTCTTTCGTCTTCTGTAAGCCCTGGTCCAGGCTTTCTTTCTTTTCACGCGAAAAGAGTTTATTAAAAAAACCCATTAGTTCAAATGTTGATGGTTAACGGAAAAACACAAAAAGCCGTCCCATAAACGGACAGCTTTCGTGCAGTATGATTAGTAAAGCCGAATTACTTCTGGTTAAAATACTCAGTAACTTTATCCTTGTGGATAATCTGGTCTTTAAAAGTATAAGCACCGGTTTTAGGAGAACGCACAGCTTTGATCACTTTAGTCCACACTTTCGCTTCAGCTGCTGCTTTCAGGTCTTTTACTTTTGAGTTCTTTGAAGCTTGTTTTGCCATCTTATATAAAAGTTAATACGTTAATTGTTAAGGTTGTCAATCGTCAAGCGCTAATCGTAGTCTTAAACGATTAACAGCCAGGCAATTAAAGTTTCTACCTTATTTAATTTCTTTGTGTACGGTTACTTTCCTCAGAATAGGATTGTACTTTTTCAGCTCCAGACGCTCCGGAGTGTTTTTCTTGTTCTTGTTGGTGATGTAACGTGAAGTACCGGGTTGGCCAGAAGTTTTATGTTCTGTACATTCCAGTATTACTTGCACCCTGTTACCTTTCTTTGCCATTTCGTATAAATGTTAATTGGTCTTTAAACTAGATTTCCTGGCCGGCAGCACGCAGTTCTTTTACAACTACATACAAACCTCTCTTGTTGATGGTTCTGATAGCATCAGCAGACACTTTCAATGTGATCCAGCGATCCTCTTCGGCGAGGAAAAAGCGTTTTTTCTGCAGATTGGGCAGAAACCTTCTCTTAGTTTTGATGTTAGAGAAAGATACGTGATGACCCGTAATAGGCTTCTTTCCCGTCACCTGACATACTCTTGCCATGTTCCTTAAAATTTTGGACTGCAAATGTCGCAATCTTTTGGATAAATAGCAAATTATATAATCTCTATTTATTCACAAAAAATCTGACCGTCTAATAAAATAGACACTTTTGCAATATTGTTTAGACATAAATTACTTACAAAATGGCTGGTGGTAGCTTACGCCAGCACCACTACAAGACTCTTTATCACCGCCCCCAGTCTCACCGCATCAGCCACGCGCTGCTGCGCCGTACCGTGCTTCAATAAAGCTTCTTCGTGCGAAGTTACGCACATTTCACATCCATTCAAAGCGGAAACCACCAGGCTCAACAGCTCGAAAAACTCTTTTCCCAGTACCGGGTTCGCCATAATGCTCATACGGATACCCGCCGGCGCGCTCGTGTAAAACTCTTTATTTACGAAATGACGGAAACGGTAATACACGTTGTTCGCGTTCATCAGCGAAGTACAGCTGATCGCTTCGGCCACTTCTTTATCGGTAGCACCCGCCTCTGCAGCCAGTTTCTCAAAAGCCGCCTGTAAAGTCCCCAATTTCTCGTTCATCGCCACAGACAAACCAATCAGGTATGCTTCCTTCTTTGTCAGCGTTTGGGCATCCAGCGCGTTCGTTACGTTGATTTTCAGATCTTTCAGGTACCGGGCGTCGGTAGCCGCCAGTTTATCCAGCTGCGCAGGCATACCGGAACCGGCCATACCTACCACCTGCAATAGCTGGTGAGCGGTATCCTGGTTAGTTGTTGCAAACATATTTTTCTATTGAAATTTGTTGAGTAGAGGAAGAAAAGCCGGTGGAGGTCCCACCGGCTTTAAAAAGATTAAGCTGTCAGGGTCGCTTCACCTTTCTGCCAGTTGCAGGGGCACAGCTCGTCTGTTTGCAGCGCGTCCAGTACACGGATCACTTCTTTCACGTTACGGCCTACATTCAGGTCATAAACAGAAGTCCAGCGTACAATACCTTGCGGGTCTACGATGAAAGTAGCGCGGTAAGCGATTTTTCTTCCGCTTCCGGGATACCCAGCTCAGACGCCAGTGATTTGGATGTGTCGGCCAGCATCGGGAATTTCAGACCACGCAGATCTTCATGATCCCTTCTCCATGCAGCGTGTACAAATTCGCTGTCGGTAGAAGCACCGATCAGGATAGCATCGCGGTCTGCGAAGTCCTGGTAGTGATTGTTGAATTCAGCGATTTCGGTCGGACAAACGAAAGTGAAATCTTTCGGCCACCAGAACATCACCATCCATTTGCCGGAAGAACGGATTTCTTCAGAGGAAATGTCGTAAAACTCTTTGCCTTTCTCGATGGATACAACTGCCTTCTTTTTGAACTCAGGGAACTGTGCACCTACTGAAACTACTGCATTTTTCATGATACTATATCTCGGTTTATTGATTTTTATCCGGGTGCAAAAGTCCTACTTACGCTTATTAAAATCAAATCGATTTTATGTTTTGTACTATAAAGAAAATCTATTTCTTTTTCAAAATTGATAGTTTATATCTTTAGAGGAAGCCACCAGCGATGCTTCCGCAGCGCCATGCATTATCTTTAAAAACACAGGTAAAAAATAACCCTCAAATTATGTTACCCCTTCACCTTTTGGCACAATATTTAGTTATAATGATGTAAGAAATTAAATTGACAGGATATGAAAATCAGAAATGTACTTTTCGTTGTGCTCACGATTGGCCTTGCTTTGATACCGATGTTAAAAAACCTCGGCAAACAGGATGAATTCGATGCCACAAGAGACCTTTTCATCTAGTTTTAACGTGTATAGTAAAGCACCCTGCAAAACGGGCCTTTAAACACGTTCCTACAGTTGATCCCCAACGGGGATGGGCCTCCAATTGCCATCCTTTTCATAATGTTTCCAGATAGTATAGCCTACAGCCCTCAGTAACACGAGGGCTTCGTTGTTTTTAGTCCAGCGCTGGTCCTTATTATCTTTCGTGATAATACAGTATACATAGTCGCCATGTGGCGCATTCACCATAATCACCTCCGAACGCGATTCATTCACCGCCCCGTTTTTAGAAGCCGTGCGCACATGATTGGGCACCTGCTGCAGCCCCTGCCCATCCCAGAAGTTGCGGGTAAGGTTGCGGTAAATGCGATCGCTGATTGCGGGCGAAATCACCGCTCCCCGATAGATCATCTCCATCAGCCGCGCCATTTCCCGGGGCGAGGTTTGTCCCCAGCCATACAATTGCTGATTTTCCCGGCGGCCTGGCGTACGCGAATTTACGCGGGTAACGGCAAAGCCATGTTCCTCCAACCAGCTGTTAATGGCGGCGCCGCCACCGGCCAGGGATTGCAGCCACAGGCTGGCGGTATTGTCGCTCATGGTGAGCATCAGCATCATTACTTTAGACAGGGCGATCTTCTCCCCGCTTTTGAAGGAACCGAGAATATCTTCGCCGGCGTATAGCAGCGAATCTTTGTACTCGAGAAGCGAATCATACTTCAACTCCCCTTTGGCTATTTTATCAAAAACACCCACGGTGATCGTGGTTTTGATCATACTCGCGGTCGGGAAAACGGTATCTGCATTAATAGCTACAAATTTATCTTTCTTAAGATGATGCACATACACGCCCGCTACGCCCCGATGTGCGTCCAGCAGGGGTTTTAGTTTAGCCGATAATTGCTTGTCTTCTTTCTGGGAAAATGCGGGAACTGCCGCCAGCAGCAGCAGACAAAGGATTTTTATTCTCATGACGTTTGTTTAGGCGCTGGTAAAATAGGGAATTTATCCCTTAATACCCCTGTGCCTCCAACCGTGCGGCCGATGTTGAATCCAGGTCGAAGTGCAGCAGCGTGAAATAGCGGTCCGGGTCCGACTTTTTCATATCGTCGATCTTCACCCCATCTTTTGCATACGCTTTGAACGATTGCTTTACAGTATATCCTTCCCGCGCACGCAGCAACGCATAAGCCACCCAGCCGCCTTCATCCGGCGCCAATCCGCTTCCGAGCACCTTTCCGCCCGGACCTACCAGCAAATGCGCCGGTAATCCTTCATTACCAGCCCAAAGCACCCGGGGTTCTCCCCGGTCCACGAAGTAATTGAGGCCGCGCAACTGCTTCTCCCGCACTAACTGC
The DNA here is from genome assembly GCF_023156195.1 of Chitinophaga sedimenti. Lineage (GTDB taxonomy): Bacteria > Bacteroidota > Bacteroidia > Chitinophagales > Chitinophagaceae > Chitinophaga > Chitinophaga sedimenti. Next base: position 1,030,593 of record NZ_JAKUKA010000001.1, on the reverse strand, counting down.
CGCCACTTCGCCTTTTCGTCGGGCGTACCCAGGCAAACATTCACAAAGGTCACGTCTTTTCCTTCCAGCTTCTGCGCCATTTTATTATGATCGGGCATTTCGCCGATGCAGGGGCCGCACCAAACCGCCCAGTAACCGATATATAACACGCTGCCGGCCGTAGTATCCAGCATGATCTTATTCCCGGAGGTGTCTTCCACCTCAAAGCCTGCAAAGGACTCCCCCGCTTTTTTAGCGTAGCCTTTTACGACCTGGTTAATCAGTATTGTTTTACAGGAAAAAGCCGCAAGGGCAAATATGGCAACAAGCAGAACAGCATGCTTAGGTTGAATGCGCATAGGTAACATCATTTACAAAAAGGGAATAAATGCAACAGCCCGGTTAAGTCAAAAAAATGCCAATCTCATCTATATAAAAGAAGCGCGCCTGCAAACGTTGCAGGCGCGCTAAATATCAGGATACGTTACTGATCATGTCGTTGAAACTTCGGAGGCCAATCATTTTTTGAGAGGTATATCCTTCTGCATACTCCACACCGATCATCTTACCAAGCATCCGGGCGCGGTACACCACGCTGTCGAAGAATCCCTGTCCGGAAATATAGGTTTGCGGCTCGTTATCGCTGGCGGCCAGAACTGCGTTTTAAAACACTTGATCGCCTCGATCTTCTGTTCCATGTAAGGCGTAATATCCAGCACAAAATCAGGCTCGTGATAGCGGTCCTGTATGAAGTGGAATACCTGTTTCGGGCGCCATGCTTCCTGCGCCACGCCGTCCACGCTCGTTTCAATGCGGCGTAAACCAGCCATAAAGCAGCTATCGGCTATCAATTTGGCAGCGCGGCCGTGGTCAGGGTGCCGGTCGTCGATGGCATTGGCCAGTACGATGTCCGGGCGGTATTTGCGAATGGCAGTAATGATCGCCAGTTGTTCTTCGGTGTCGTTGCGGAAAAATCCATCCTTCAGCGCCGGGTTCTCCCTTACTTCCACGCCCAGCACCTTCGCCGCAGCGCTGGCCTCCTCCTGGCGGGTCTCCGGCGTACCACGGGTACCAAGTTCGCCCCGCGTCAGGTCGACGATACCAGTCTTTAACCCCTGCGCATTATGCGCCAGCAAGGTACCGGCACAGGCCAGTTCAACATCGTCCGGGTGAGCGGCAATTGCGAGAATATCGAGTTTAATCATCTTTGCGTATTAATATTGGTTCGTGTGTTGCAACAAATAGTTTGCAAAGATGGGTAAAATGCGGGAGCTAAAAAAGTCTAGTTGTAGTAGTTATAGAGCTGAATTTCCTGTACAATCGCCTCAATGTCCCGGTCATCATTCTTATCGAACTCGCTTTTGAGGTTGCCGCCGAAGAAGAAAGCAACGGTTTGGTATAATTGCGCATTGAACCCGCCCTTCAGTTCCTTAAGGATCTCGAAGCAGTTTTCGCCGGTTTCGCGGTGAATGAGTTTCATCAGCACCTTACCCTGATAAATGGAGAGGTTTTCGAGTTTATCGCCGAACTGGTCCTTTAGTTCCTTTTCCTTGGTTTTGAGATAAGCCTTCCGCTTTTTCTTATCCGGCATATTGTCCAGCTGCGCACTTACGTCTTTCAGGATACGGGAGGCCTGCCGGGCATACGGGTAGGTAACATATACCGCATTCCGCAACCGGGTCCACTTTTCGCGTTGCTTGCGCAGGCGTTTGGGCAGGCGGTCCGTTACCTCAAAAATGCCCAGGTGATGGAGGGAATCGTATCGGTGCCGTAAATCGCAACGCGTACTGCAATGGTGTCTCTCCCTCTGCGCTGCTGTGCGCGGGTCGGCAGACCGGCTACCAACAGGCAGGCGCAAATGGCCAGGAAAGAAATCAAGGTGCTTGTACGGCGCATAAGCATAAGTCCACAGGCATCGGGCCCAATTAATAAACGGGGTTGTTCCGCTAAAATTACTCAGATCAATTTAAAATAAAAAATGATACCAGGTATGATCATTAATACAAATTTGACTGAAAAGTAACCCTGCCCCGGATGGTTCAGTGATGGTCCGGTGACGGTTCAGTGGTGTTTCGGTAAAGGTATGACAAGCTACATCTTTACTGTTCCTTTCGCTGATCCTTCGCTCATCCTTCGCTAAACCCTTTGCCACAGCCGTTTTAACGTCGGATGAGCGAAGGATGAGCGAAGGATGCTGCTAAGATGCTGTTACGGTGCGCAAGGACAACATTACAACAACTGATTGCTTATCAACACTATAAGGACTTCACCTACTATTCCACATCACTATATTGCTTTAACCCCAACACCTCCGTCATAAACCTTGCGATCTCCCTTTCCACCCCTTTCACATCTTTAGAGGTAATACTCGACCCGATCACATGCGCCCCGGCTTCCGGCATCGCCACCGCCCTTTTCTGAGCAGCCGGCGTACCCAGCGCTCCGTTCATTTCCGGGATAGCGGATACTTTTACGGTAGGGTCCTGCTCCCGGGCATTTTTATAGTAATACAAATTAAGTACTGGTTGATGTATCGCCCTGAACATATTGTCAGACATTGTGTTATCTAACAGATTTTGTAATTCTACTACTGCTTCCAAACGGTATTTCATATACCAGTATTTAGGTTGATCCGGGTACTTGGGTTGGGAAATGTTATAGTTGCCGCCACGCACCAAACGGGATAACTGCAGTCCCCAGGGTGTATTCACCATTTTAATCATCGGCTCGTTAATGGCAATGTTCGGTGAAAGGTTCACCACGGCATACACCTCGTTTGGGAACTCCGCGGCCAGGGTCAGTGCCAGCGTGCCGCCCGTGGAGCAACCCATCAGGATCACCCTGTCACCCAAAGCACGCCCTATAGACAATGCCTGGCGGGCATCGCGGAGCAGACCGGTAGCTGTCATATTCATCAGTGGCTCGGTCGTATCAATACCGTGCCCATCCAGGCGTGCCAGGTACAGGTTAGCGCCAAAACGGCGGGCTGTGTTGCGGTGCACCGGGTCGCCCTCCATTTCACTGGCCGAAAACCCGTGCAGGTAAACGATGCTCACCGGCGTTTTACGGCGCAGGGAATCGTACCACACGATATGTGCTTCGTTATTGGGCTTCAGGTGGTGCAGGCTTTCGCCCGCAGCGATAAAATGTTCGAGGCTATCAGGTTGGGAAGGAACGGCCGGCAAGGGACCGGTAACAACAGGTGGCTTCGGAACGGGTCCGATAAAATAGAGGGCCACCAGCAGGGTAATAATGGCGGAGAATGCGCCATTTCTTTTTCAGCATAAGGATCTCATTTAACGTACGCAGGACCGGGATGCCGGCAGGAACCGCGTTAACAGTTCCCGCCGGAGCCGTCCGTTACGTTATCGCTGCCTGATCCTGTAGTACATACTCATCAGGAAGCCGATAATCATAACGACGATCCCTATCCAAAGTACGTTAATAAACGGAAATACCAGCGCCCGCAATACAATATAATCTTCGGATTTGTCCACCTCCTTGATCATCAGCTCAATCTGCTTGGTCTCGGGCAAAATACGGGCAAATTGCACGTTCAGTGCCAGCGGCTTAATGGAGTCTTCCACCTGGCGAACGGTTGAATCGCGCAATACGAAGATCGGCTTCAGGGTAAACTTCTCCTGGTTCTTCGTGATCACTTCCAGGTTGGCTGCTACCGCTACCTCGCCCTGCTGCGCCGTGAAGCCATCGCGAACGGGGTCTCTTTCCAGCCCGCGCATCACCATAAAGCCCTGCGAGAAGAACACGGAATCGCCTTCTCTCACCTTGTACGGTTTATACACCGCAGCCGATTTAAGGGCTTCCTTGTTCGGCAAACCTGTTACATAGGTAAAGATGTCTTTAGTAAGATAGTGCTTGGAAGCAGGGTTCGGCGTAATCGTGCCTTCCCCCTTTAGCATTGGTAAATGCGTCCGGGTACAGGGTGAAACGTTCCGTAGGCACTGCCTCACGATTAGGCTTGCGCTCGTAACGCACCACGTAGTACGATTTCGGGTCGCCCACCGCCGAAGAATCGCCTTCGTAGGTAACATAGTAAGGCCCCATCTGTATAGGCATGCCTTTCGGCAGCATCAGGTTCTCACGTGAGTTCTGCTTGCTTTCCTCGTTAAAGTATCCATCCGGGATACCGGCTTTGTCGAGCGACAGTACCTGCATCTTGGAAGAAGATATCAATACGCCCAGCAGCACCATACCAAAACCGATATGCGCTATTGAGGCACCAGCGGCCTTCAGTTTACCTTTCAGACCGGAGAAGATGTATGTAAAGTTCCCCACGATCGCGAATATGCTGGCGAACAACATCATGTAAATCGCCACCAGGAAGCCCGGGCCGTATTTATTGTAATCTACTTTACCGAAAACGATGATGGCCACCGTTGCCACCAGGGAAAAGCCCAGGGGCAGCAACAGCTTCTTCAGCACGGTGCCGCGCGGGGTGTCCTTCCATTTCAGGAATTGGATCAAACCGGTTAACAGTCCCAGCACGATAGCTACCCAAATCTGGATTTTGTTATAGTAGAACTCCGGCTCTGTCGGCGGCGCCAGTTTTTCCAGTCCGGGTATTTTCTGCCATACCGGGATAGAGGTAGCATACGTGATCTGGATAGCGGCCACCAGTAATACCAGGGAGCCTACAAACAGCCAGAACTCACGGCTGTATGTGCTTTCTTCTCTTTTGGGAGAAGGGATCTCTTTGCTGTATCGGATCAGCATCCATATCGCCGGAATGGTGAAGATGCCCATGAATACAAGCAGCTGGCCGCTCATACCCAGGTCCGTAAACGCGTGTACGGAAGTTTGTCCCAAAATACCGCTCCTGGTCAGGAACGTAGAGTACAGGATCAGTACAAACGTGATAATAAAGAAGAAGAAGGTCGATTTTAATGCATGACCGCTGCTCTTATAAGCCAGCAGCGTGTGAATGCCCGCCACCATGGTTAACCACGGCACCAGTGAAGCGTTTTCCACCGGGTCCCATGCCCAGTAACCGCCAAAGGTCAGCGATTCGTAGGCCCAGGCGGCTCCCATCATAATACCGGTACCCAGCATCATCGTGCCGAACAACGCCCGGGGCAAAGCCGGTTTAATCCAGCCGCCAAAGTCTTTGGTCCACAAACCGGCCACTGCGTAAGCAAACGGAATAATAGTACAGGCAAAACCCATGAACAGCACCGGCGGGTGAATCACCATCCAGTAGTTCTGCAGCAGGATGTTCAGGCCGTTACCGTCTTTCATGAAGTCCATCTGCATATAGTTGGCAGACTGGAAAATGGGCGCACCCACATTCTCTAAACGCATGAGAATGAATGGGTCAGACCCTACATGATAATTTAAAATGTAAATGCCGATCAACATAGAGCCCAGGCAAACCTGCGCCAGCGAAATCACGGCCATTACAGGGGCTTCCCACTTTTTGGTAGTAAAGGTGAGGATAACACCCAATACACTATGCCAGAAGCTCCAGAGCAGGAAGCTGCCCTCCTGTCCTTCCCAGAAACACGCCAGCAGGTAGTTCATCGGCAGCGAGCGGCTGGAGTGCTGAAAAGCATATTTATACTCGAACAGGTGGTTAGAAATGATATAATATAAGGTACAGAATACGACCAGCACGGAAGCCGACTGCACATAATAACCCCAACGTCCCAGTTTGCGCCAGCTGTCGCTGACCGCCACATCTTTTGCTCTCACCGCGCAGGCGTAAGATACAGTCGCCGGGATAGACGCCACAAAGGCTACTATCGCAAAAAGGTGCCCTATCTGACCGGGGAGCAAATGTTCTCCAACAAATTTCGTTTCCAAGATATACAGCAGGATTGTGTTTAAAAAAGTGTGCTAAAATAAGTATTCAGGTCAACGCGGCGGATGACTTTTGTCATGAAATGTTCATCCCTTGTAATGGGATAGCCACGGACTGAAGGTCCGTGGCTATTTCCGGGAGATATAATATATTTCTATACCCGTATCAGACTGACCGGCCGCTGGATGCGGTCTGCTGGTCTTTGTACTTGGACGGGCATTTCATCAGTATCTTGTTACAATAGAACTCGCCGTTTTTCATCTTACCGGTGAGTACCAGCTCGGTGGATTTGTCGAAGTCGGTAGGACGGGTGCCGTTATAGATCACCTTCCTGATTTCGCCGGACTTATCCTTCATGTAAAAGGTGAAGTGGTTGGCGTCTTTCTGTGCATCATAGTGCATTTCCTTAGTAGTGTCCAGTGCGCCTACTACATGGTACATCTTTCCTTCCTTAGCGCTTGCGGTGGCAAAAGTCTCATATGTACCGAAATCCCCGATCGTCATCACGAGTGCGGCAACACATGCAGCAATCATGACCAGCAAAACAATATTAGTCTTCTTCATTCCCTTACCAGATTAAAATAACAGCGCAAAATTACGTCAAAATATGTTTAGAATGACTAAAAAAGGAGCAGCGGAAAATGGGAAGGATGAGTTCGGACCCTTCTTGTTGCTAAATTACCTTAACTTTGCGCCGAATTACGAAAAGTACGACGATCATGGCTGATTTATCGCAATTTGACCCCAACGCGGTCGGTTTGCTGTCCAACAATGTTTTCGGCCTTCCTTTTTCCGAGGAAGAAGCCGGCTGGTATTAGTTCCCGTTCCCTGGGAAGTTACCGTTTCCTATAGCAATGGCACCGCGCGCGGTCCGGAGCATATTTTCAATGCTTCTTTGCAGGTAGACCTGTACGATGCCGATGTAAAGGACGGCTGGAAGCAGGGGTATTATATGCGTACGCCGGACAGGCAGCTGCTGCTGCGCAGTGACTACCTGCGCAAGGAAGCGGAACTGTACCTCAAATGCCTCATCGAAGGCGGTGACGTTACCCAGAACGACTTCCTGCGCCGCTCGATCAATGACGTGAACGTAGGTTCCCAGAAAATGATCCAGTGGGTGTACGACCAGACCAAAGAGCTGTTGGACAAGGGCAAGCTGGTAGGCCTTGTTGGTGGCGACCATAGTACGCCCCTTGGCTTCTTTAAAGCCATCGGCGAGCACAAAGGCGATTTCGGGATCCTGCAGATCGATGCACACTGCGATCTGCGCGACAGTTACGAAGGCTTTACTTATTCGCATGCCTCCATCATGTACAATGCACTCAAAGAAGTGCCGCAGCTCAAAAAGCTGGTACAGGTAGGTATTCGCGATTATTGCGAAGAAGAAGTAAATTACATTAACGATAACAGCGACCGCGTGACCACCTTCTTTGACAAAGACATCAAAGAAAGAATGTTCGAAGGCGAAAGCTGGAAATCGGTTTGCGATAGCATTATTACCACCTTGCCGCAACAGGTATATATCAGTTTCGATATTGATGGCCTGGATCCGAAGCTGTGTCCCCATACAGGTACACCGGTACCGGGTGGTTTTGAGGCCGAGCAGATATTTTACCTGTTCCGCCGTGTGATCGAGAGCGGCCGCCAGCTGATCGGGTTTGACCTGAACGAGGTGAGCGCCGGACATGATGAGTGGGACGCGAACGTGGGCGCCAGGGTGTTATTCAAGCTCTGTAACTTCATGATTAAAAGCAATGCATAAATTCCGCATCCTCCATCCCAATGCCGTTACCCGGCTCAGGTTGCAACCTGCCATGCACGGGCTGGTAGGCGTATTGTTTTTGTTCAACGCTATTGGGGCGTACCGCATTCCCCAGCCTAACTGGGGCATTGTGGGCCTGTTCTTCTTTGCCGGCATATCCAGCCTGGCATTGCCTTTCCAGTTAAGAAAGGCGCAGAAGTTCGCAGAAGTAAATACCATGGCCAGGCTTATACAGGCTCTCCTGCTCCTGAGCAGCTGCCTGTACTTCCTCAGCCACCAAATTCCCTTTTCCGCCATGTTGCTGTTTTTTGCGGGACTGGCGATCGCCTACATAGGGTATGCGGAATATAAGATACTCCAGCCCTCTTACGCAGAGCTGGACACCACAGGGGTTTCGCTGCCGACCATCTTCGGCAAAAAGCGGTATCCCTGGAACGATCTGAATAACGTAATTTTGCGCAATGAGCTGTTTACCGTCGACTTCAAAAACAACAAGCTGATGCAGCTGGAGGTGCTGGATGAAATAGGAACGGTGGAAACAGCGGACATCAACGCTTTTTGCCTGCAACGGCTGGGAAAAAGCGAACAATAACGGTTACCAATAAACGATAAACATTGAATATCACACCATACATATTATACTCCGACGGTAAAGGCAATATTTTCGAAGACCTTTCCCTCCATCCTGCCGGCCGTAGCGGCTGGGACGCCATGCCAATCCCCGACGACGAATGGATCGAGCTGCCGGACGGCGGCCAGCTGTACGAACTGCCGGGCCGCAGAGGTATTGGACTGGATGCTGAAACGGGAGAAATGGCATTGTGTGATAAAGGTTGGGCGGTAGCGGCTTTTATTCCGCCCGCACATACCGGCTACTACGTGGCTGCGTACGAAACCCTGCCCGATGCGCCTACCCTGCCGCTGTTCTGTTATACAGCAGTAGGCTGGTACGATGGGAAGTTTTATGTACCCGCCCGACGTGTGGAGCAGGACATCCGCCAGGAATGCGCCGGCTTCGACGACAAAAAGGTAAAAACGGGCGTAACCGACATGCTCGAAGCCTACCCGCATAATCGCCTGGTACAGCACCTCGCGAACAACTGTGCGCTTACTTACCACTGCCCCGCAGCCCGTAACTATTTTATGGGCAGATGGGAGTGCCCGATCCCCTCGTCTCCCGCCTGTAACGCGAACTGCGTAGGCTGCATCTCCTTCCAGCCGGAAGAAGAAAGCATCGTGAGCACGCAGGACCGTCTTACGTTTAAACCTACGGCGGAAGAGATCGTAGAGTTTACCGTACCGCATCTCGAAAGCGCCCCCTTCCCAATCGTGAGCTTTGGCCAGGGTTGCGAAGGCGAACCTTTGCTGATGTGGGAAACCATCCGCGAATCCATCATCGAAATGCGCAAGCACACGCCGAAGGGCAGCATCAACATTAACACGAACGGAAGCAAACCCAATGCCGTAAGAGCCTTGTGCGAAGCGGGATTGAACAGCATCCGCGTGAGTCTGAACTCCGCGCGCGAAGAAATATATACACCTTACTACCGCCCGAATAACTACAAGTTCGAAGACATCGTCGAAAGCCTGAAAGTAGTACGCGAGTTCGGCGGCTGGACCTCCATCAACTACTTCGTATTCCCGGGTATGACCGATTCTGTAGCCGAATACGAAGCGCTCCGCAAACTGATTATCGATACGGACCTGCAGATGATCCAATGGCGCAACTTTAATATTGACCCGGACTGGTACCTCGGCAAAATCGGCGTGGTGGAAACCGGGGAGATATTAGGCATGAAACAGCTGATGGACCTGATCCAGGAAGAATTCCCGAACCTGAAATACGGCTACTTTAACCCGCCGATGGAAAGGATCAAAGGGAATTATGAAGCGGATTTTGCGCATTATTAGTCTCCTCCGTTACTTTACTGTACAACCACCTGAAACCTGCGAAGGTTAACAGGCAAAGTACGCTTACGATCAGCCACCAGTTGGTAAAGCCGGTCCACTGTACCATGCGCGCCCCTACCGTGGGCGCCAGGATGTGTGCGCCGGAGTAAGACATGGTGTAGAGCGCGGCGTACTGTCCCCGGTTACGCGGGCCGCAGCGGGAGGTCCAGAAGGCGTTCATGAAAGGAAGCGTGAGTATCTCCCCAAAGGTGATGGCGCCCATGAATATGAAGGCTACCCATACGGCTTTGGGCATCAACACAAAACCTAAGAAGCAAATGGCCTCGAGCAGCAGGCCGTAGCCGATAAACACGAGACTATGGCGGCGCCCTTCTATTTTGAAGATGAGCAGCATTTCGATCGCCGCGATGATCAGGCCATTGAGGCCCATACATACGCCGATCGAGAACTTGCTCATGTGCATCACTTCCGAGAAGTATACCGGTACAATGGTAAACATCTGGAAAAAGCACATGGCGTTAATCAGCGAAAGAAAGATGAATACGATGTATAAACGATCGCGGTAAGCGGAAGTACCGTCTGTGAGCGGCCCCACCTGCTGGTGTACCGTTGGTTTATTCGCTTTGGACGGATCGAGCAGGAAGCGGATGAGGAAAGCGGCAAGGATACAGGTACACCCATCTACCCAAAATAACAACTGGTAACTGAAGCTGGCAAGAATACCACCGATGGCCGGACCAATGGCGAAACCGAGGTTTACGGCCAGGCGGTTGAGCGAGTAAGCGCGGGTACGGTCGTTATCGTGGGCATAGTGCACAATGGCAGCGGCGTTGGCCGGACGGAAAGCCTCTCCCACCGCGCTCATACAAAAGATGCAGATCATGAAGCCATGCAGGCTTTGCATCTGCCCCAATATAAAAAACCCACCATTCAGGAGCAGGCTCCAGAACTGTACTTTATCGAAACCGATGCTGTCTGTGAGTTTGCCGCCGATGTACGCACCTAAAATAGCGCCCAGACCAAAGCATGCCATCACCAGCCCGGCATCGGCCAGGGAAAAATGCAGCGATTGCGTAAGGTATACCGTCATAAACGGGATCACCATGTTGCCACAGCGGTTAATGAAAAGTACGAGCGATAACAGCCAGGAAGATGGGGACAAACCTCCGTAAGCACCTCGGTACAGTGCAATAGTTTTGTTCAGCATAGTCTGCTGCGAAACTAGCATTTTACCGCCACATTTGTACCTTTGCGTCCATGTTGGAAACATCAATACTTGTGTTGTGCGCATTTTCCTTTTGCGCGGGCTTTGTGGACGCGATCGTTGGCGGCGGCGGACTGATACAAACGCCCGCCTTGTTGTTTCTCTTTCCGCAATACCCGGTGCCTGCACTGCTGGCCACCACTAAAATTCCTTCCGGCTCGGGTACCGCACTGGCCACGTACACTTACGCTAAAAAAGTAACGCTGCATACGAAACTGCTGCTCGTCATGGGTGTTACCGCGTTCTTGTTTTCGATGTTCGGGTCTTCGATGGTGAGCAGGCTGCCCAACCAGTTCCTGAAACCGTTTATGCTGTGCTTACTGACAGGTATTGCGATCTATACATTTATCAATAAGAACTTCGGACAAGCCACCGAAGCGCGCCCGCCGATCCGTAACGCCTGGCCCATAGCGGTGGCGATTACCGCACTGATCGGGTTTTACGATGGGTTCTTTGGTCCGGGTACGGGAAGCTTTTTCATATTACTTTTCATTGGTGTGATGGGCCTTGATTTCCTGCACGCGAGCGCACATGCGAAGTGCGTGAACCTGGCGACGAATACCGCTTCCATCATCTATTTCGGGGCAAAAGGATTAATCATCTGGAAGATGACCATTCCCATGGCGGTGAGCAACCTGGCCGGCTCGTTCCTGGGCGCAAGATTTGCGATATTGAAGGGAAATAAAATGGTGCGTTGGTTCTTCCCGGGCGTTATCTGCTGTACCATCCTGCGGTTCGCATACGACCTCTTCCCCGGGCAAACAATAATAGCGGATATTTACCGTTCCCATAAAAGGCGCATCAGCATAAAGAAAAATACTAACTTTGAAAGCATGACGAAGGAAAATACGCAACAAAAGAATACCAAAGCACTGGTGGTAACGATCGTAGTACATGCGATAGTACTCGCTATATTGCTGTTTATTCCTTTGTCGCAACCGGCGGCGCCGCTTCCCAACCAGGAAATGGGAATGGAAGTGAACCTCGGTACTTCTGATGATGGTATGGGTGAAGAGCAGCCGCTCAACCCGAACCCTCCTGCTGCCTCGGCTCCTGTACACACGCCGCAGTCGGCGCCTGTAGCCCAGGCGCAGGAACAGGGCAATACTGAGGAAATGGCTACACAAACCGACGAAGATGCGCCGGAAGTGCCTACGCCTCCTAAACCCGAGCCGCGTAAAGAAACACCTAAAACACTGATGCCGAAACCGGAAAAGGCAAAGCCCAAACCGGTAGCGGAAGCACCCAAACCTACGCCCGCTCCGCCTGCTCCGAAACCAAAAGCAATCTTCAGCTCCAGCGGCACCAACACGGCAGCTAATGCCGGCAATGGCGCTAATGGCTCCAATAATTCCAATGGCGAAGGTAATACCGGCAAACCCGGCGATCGTGGTAAGATCAATGGCGATCCTAACGCCAAAGGTTACGATGGCGATGGCGGTACTGGTAATACCCGTGGCGCGTCTAACTTCCGTTTGTCGGGGCGTTCGCTGGTGCATGTACCCAGCCTTACCTACGATGGTGCGGAAAGTGGATACGTAGCGGTAGATATACAAGTAGACCGTACCGGCAAAGTAATATCGGCTACCTATAACCCCAAAGGCAGTACGCTGAATAACCGCGCCCTGATTGACAAAGCGATCAGCGCGGCGAAAGAGATCAAGTACAATGCTAATCCGGACGCCGCCGAAGTTCAATTCGCAAAAATCCGCTGCTTCTTCGGCCGATAAAATTATTTTTCCATTACTGGTTTAAGGAACGCATACGGCGAGCGCTACATTTCGGGCGCGTTTTTTGCCTTCTACAACTTTCGAGGGACACAACCATCCAATAAGCGTAGTAACTTCCGCGTTATAGGACGAACGCCCGAACGAAAACCATGACATTCCGAATCAACACTAAATTGCTCATTATTACCGGTTTAATGGTAATTGCAGGGCATGCTCACGCGCAGATATTTCCGGGCTATCAGAACAGCCATTTCGCCGGTATACACGGTGTTTCCACTAACCCTGCATCCGCAGCCGGCACCCGTTATAAATGGGACGTTAACATCGTTGGGCTGGATGTAAAAGCGGGCAACACTTATGTAAGTTTCCTGAAATCGTCTGTATTTGCGCCGCCAGACAAATTCGTGCGTAATACGGATTACTTTTATGACACGCTGGGCTCGGGCAAACAATATGCCTGGGGCAGTATAGATGTGATGATGCCTTCAGTATTGTATTCCATCAACACGGAGTCGTCTGTCGCCTTTACCTGGCGCGTACGTGGCATGGCGAATGGCGGAGGTATACAAACCTCGAGCGCGAATCTGCTCGCGGATAATTTTCCGGACAATCCGAAATACTATAATAAAACCGTGGCCGACAAATACGGCGCAGGCATGGCCCATGGCTGGAATGAATTCGGCTTGACCTATGCCCGCACGATCCGCGACGATTATAATGGCCGCTGGAAAGCCGGCGCCACCCTGAAGTTTCTCAGTGGCTTTGCTGCCGGTTATGGCGTAGCCCGCGATGCCTCGGTGTTATTGAATAACCGCAACAGCGTTGATATCACCGGCGAAGCGCACTTCGGTTACAACCGCGAGCTGGATGATGCGGGCGACGACTGGCGTAACACCGTAAGCCTCTTTGGCAATCCCGGTGTGGCCCTCGACCTTGGCATTATTTACGAATGGCGCCCCGACAACGACGGTTTCGGCAGTCGCGATTCAGACGACAACGCGAACTGGAACCCGGACAGCGACGATTTCAAAGCCCGTTTTGGCGTATCCATTACCGATATAGGCGGTATCAGTTATGCAAAGGCCGATAACAACCGCGACCTGAACCTGGACCAGAAAGGATTTATCGTAGACCTTGCCCGCAAGCAGCGCAACGAGAGCCTTAATCAGTACTTAACCCGCGTTGGATCTTACTTCCAGGAAATTCCTTCAAAGGATAAATTCTATATGAACCTGCCTACCACCCTCAACCTGATGGCAGACTACAATATCAATCAACGTTTCTTCATATCGACCAATGCGGCCATCGCCCTCAACAGCTTTACCGGCGACGATCATAAAACATATGCCTTAACGCAGCTGCAGATTACACCGCGCTACGATATCAATATGTTCGGCGCCTACCTCCCCTTCCAGGTGAACAGGTTTGGTCAGGCCGATGCGGGTGTTGTACTTCGCGCCGGCCCACTGGTGATCGGCTCTGCCAGTCTTTTCAGCAACCTTATAAGGAAGGAATTGAATCATGCGGATGCTTTTGTAGCTTTGCGGGTAATTCCCATTCACTTTAACAAAGGCGGAGGCGGATGGTTCCGTAAAAAAGCCAGACCAGGCATAGACTGTCCACCGCTGCCATGATGCTGCCGGACCATGAACTACGCGCAAACCATCGAATACCTGTATAGCCAGTTGCCTATGTTTACACGCATCGGCGCTGCTGCTTACAAAGAAGACCTTAACAATACCTTTGCCCTGGCGGCCCTGCTGGATCAGCCGCAGGATAAATTCAAATCCATTCATGTTGCCGGCACTAACGGCAAAGGTTCTGTAAGTCATATGCTGGCGGCCGTTTTCCAGGAAGCCGGGTATAAAACAGGGCTTTATACATCGCCACACCTGAAGGATTTCAGGGAGCGGATCCGCATTAATGGGCACCCCTGCCGCGAAGACTTTGTGATCAGCTTCGTGGAGCGTATGCAGCAGGGCATCAAAGACATTGAACCTTCCTTTTTTGAATTAACCATGATGATGGCCTTTGAATACTTTGCCACGGAGCAGGTAGACATCGCCATCATCGAAACGGGACTGGGCGGCCGTTTGGACAGCACCAACATCATTACGCCGGAACTATCCGTGATCACGAACATCAGCTTCGATCATATGCATATACTGGGCGATACCCTGCCTAAGATCGCGTTTGAAAAGGCGGGCATTATTAAACCCAACGTGCCCGTAGTCATCGGCGAAACGCAGGAAGAAGTGAAACACGTATTCGTGGAAACAGCGGAGCGTAAAGCGTCGCCCATTTACTTCGCAGACCAGCAGTGGCGTATTACGGACAGGCAGCCCGAACTGGAAAACCTCACCCTTACCATCCTGCAGGACGCCGATCCCGTAGCGCACAACTTCACGCTGGACCTTACCGGTCATTACCAGGAAAAGAATCTTTTATCGGTACTAACGGCTACGAATATACTCCGGGAACAAGGCTGGCAGATCAGCGATGAACAATTACACAGCGCCCTCTCCAAAGTAAAACTATTAACAGGCATCCGCGGCCGTTGGGATGTGATTAACCGCGCGCCCTACACCGTGCTGGACGTGGGACACAACGAGGCAGGCATCCGCGAAATACTGCAACAGCTTACCCTGGTGAACTATAAGCAACTGCACATCGTTACCGGTTTTGTGAAAGACAAAGATGTGAGCAAGGCGCTGGAGTTACTGCCAGGCTTCGCGCAATACTATTTCACGAAAGCGCAGATCCCACGGGCGATGGAGGAACATGAACTCTATGAACTTGCGGTAAAGGCCGGGTTATCGGGGCAAACGTATCCAACAGTGGCGGAGGCATTTCATGCAGCGCGCGAGGCGGCGGATAAGGAAGATATGATCCTCGTGTGCGGAAGTTTCTTCATCGTGGCGGAAGTAATGTAATTGTTTGTGGGGCATGCATATATGCCCCGCAAACAACCACTAATATTTTAATAGTCCCAGCTCCGCCAGGGCATAAAACAAACAGGATGCATGCAAACTCTGCACGATCTTGTTCTCCTTCAGCAACCGGACTACTTCGGCGGGCGTCATCAGTATCACTTCTATATCTTCATTATGATCTAATTGCTGTTCCTGCACCTTTTTACCGCCTTTTGCCAGGAACATATGGGTGAGGTTCGTATTGGTCGAAGGGTTCGCGGATACAGCCCCTAAATCTATCACTTCCGTAAACGCATACCCTGTTTCCTCCAGCAACTCGCGGCGCATGGCAAATTCGGGACTCACATCGTCCGGGTCCATGGTGCCGCCGGGAATCTCGATCAGGGTACGGCCAATTGCATGGCGGTACTGTTTCACCATGATGATCTTACCATCTTCTGTTACGGGCACCGCATTCACCCAATCCGGGTATTCATGCACATAATAAGCCTCTACAATTTTGCCGTCGGGTGTTTCCGCTTTGTCTTTACGCACGGTAAGCCAGGGCTCGCGATGCAGGTATTCAGATTGCAGTAATTTCCATTCCATGATATGTTACCAGCCTTTACTTTCTTTCAGATTTACAATGTGTGCGAGATGGTGTTTGCCATGCCAGGCATAGTTAGCCAGTGATTCGCGCAGTTTATAGGTGTATTGATTCGCCGGGTGCACAAAAGTGCGCGCCAGCTGTTCGTCCGACAATGCCTCCAGCAAATTGGCCCAGCGGGTATGTAATGCGTGCAGCAACGTGACCGACACGTTGATCGGCGTGCTGGTTACATCGGGCAATTCGGCCCAGGCTGCCTCCCCGTAGGGTTTAATAACAGGATTGTCTTCGGTGAGGGCCAGCTTAAAACGCGTCACGGCGTTCATGTGGCTATCCACCAGGTGATGCACCACCTGCGCTACTGTCCAGCCACCGGGACGATAAGGCGTTTGCAGCTGGTATTCATCCATGTGCTGAACGGCGATCTCCACGAGGGTTGGCAAATGGCGGATATCATTGATAAATCCTATCCGTTGCCTGTCCGTCACCGTTTCCGGCAATTTAAAGTGCCCAATGGGGTATTTGAGTGCTTCCAGGTCCATATCTGTGTTTTTAATGCTCCCTTAAATCTTTCCCGGTAAGATGGATAAACACATCCTCCAGGTTCGCCTTTTTCACCTTTCTTCCTTTCAAAACCTGAAGCCACCAGCTGATCGATCAGCCCATCCGGACTGTCTATCGCAATAATACGGCCGCTGTCTACAATAGCACAACGGTCGCAGAGGAACTCGGCCTCATCCATATAGTGGGTGGTGATCACCACGGTCGTACCCTGCGCCCGCACCTTCAGGATCAGGTCCCACAGGTTGCGGCGGGCCTGCGGGTCCAGGCCCGTAGTGGGTTCATCCAGGAAAATCACCTTAGGTTTGTTAATGAGGGTGGTGGCGATGGAAAAACGCTGCTTCTGTCCGCCGGAAAGCGCCTTGTAACGTGCATTGGCCTTATCTTCCAGGTTAAAGAGCTGCAGCAATGCCTTTGGATCCACTTCCTGGTTGTAAAGCCCGGCAAACAGCCTGATCAGCTCTACCAGGTTCAGTCCCGGGTAATAACCGGACGATTGCAGCTGCACCCCGATCACTTTCTTGATGGCCTCCGGGTTTTCATCCAGGTTGATGCCGTCTACCCAAACTTCCCCAGAGGTTTTGGAACGGAGGGTTTCAATGATTTCGAGCGTGGTGCTTTTACCGGCTCCGTTAGGGCCAAGCAGACCGAAAATCTCCCCTTCATATACATCAAAACTGATCCCGTTCACCGCCGTAAAATCACCGTACTGCTTCACGAGGTCCTTTACCGCGATCATCTTCCTTTTTTCCATGAGGGCAAATTACAAAATAAATGGAGGAAATGTGCGGGGCGAAAGCGGTGTTTAGGCGGGGGAATTCTACTGTAATTCTACTATGATGCTACTGTAAGTCCATGAAAAGTTCATGCCGAGGCCATCCCCGGTCCCTGACGAAAGCACTTGTTATTCATGTTAATGGGGCTATTGGGAGGCAATTCTCCTTTATTGCCATTGTCATGCTGATGGGTGCTATTCCGGAAGTCCAGGTACCTCATTCTTATCGCAGGCGCAAAAAAATCAGCGCTACACGCGCTGCCCTTCTGTTGATTGCTTTGTAAAAATATTACTTGCCAGCCGGTGCGGCTGTTTTCGGTTTGTTAATGAAAATCTGGGTAAAGAACGTAATCCTGCCTTTATCAGCTGTACCGATGCCGATCACGTTGTAATTCCCCTCCAGGTTTTTCCGGTGCCCCGGACTGTTAATCCATCCTTTTACCACAGCTTCGGCATCCAATGTGCCATAAGCTACGTTTTCAGCGGCCCCTTTCACGGAACCCATCTTTTTAGAGATATCGTCAATTCTTTCTTCAAAACCCCGGTGTCCAAAACCCGTGCGCCCTTTCGCCATATCGCGGCTATGTTCGCGTGCCTGTACACTTACCGTTTCACTGAGCTCCAGCGGCGCCGGGCCTTTTGATTTACGGTATTTGTTGGTGTAAAAGAATGTCTTCTTCCAGACTCCCCTTGTTAACGGTGGTTGCAGCAGTGTCGGAAGGGATGGTGTTTCGGCTGCAGGCAGATGCCTGGACTGCGGCAAATACCGCAAAGGATAAGGCAAAAATTTTTCTCTTCAGTGACATGTGTTCTAAACGCATTAGAAAAACAATTATTGTTATAATCCCTGTAAAAGAAAAAACTATGCCATATTTACGACAGGATCGCCTGCATCTGGTCCATCAGCTTCCGGGACCCGAGGAACACGGGAATGCGTTGATGAAGTTGCTTGGGCTGTACGTCCAGCAAACGGGTGCTGCCATCCATTAATGCCACGCCCCCGCCTTTTCCACGAGGAACGACATGGGATTACATTCGTAACAGAGGCGCAAACGGCCATTCTTGTACTTACCGAATGCCGGGTAAAAGAATACGCCTCCCCGGATAAGGGTGCGGTGAATTTCGGCGACCATGCAACCTACGAAGCGATGGCGATAGATCTTCTCCCCTTCTGTTTTAGCCATGAAATGGTCGATCGAATGGCGCACCTTTTCTTCGTAAAGATGGTAGTACCCCACGTTTACAGAAAAGATATCGCTATCGTCCGGGCACTTCAGGTTGGGGTGCGACAGGCAGAACTCACCGATGGAAGGGTCCAGCGTAAATCCCTGTACACTACGGCGGGTGGCATACACCAACATGGTACTGGAGCCATAAATGATGTACCCGGCGGCTATCTGTTCGCGGCCCGGCTGCAGGAAGTCGTCCAGGGTTGCAGGGCTCCCCGTTCGGCGTCAGGCGGCGGTACACGGAGAAGATTGTACCGATAGAGACATTCACGTCAATGTTGCCGGAGCCATCAAGCGGATCGATGAGCACCACGTACTTGGAGTTCATGGAATGTGCGTCCGTAAAAGGAATGAAGTCTTCGTTCTCCTCCGAAGCTACTCCGCAACAGTAAATGCTGCCGCGCAGGGAGTTGATGAACTGATCGTTCGCAAATTCGTCGAGCTTCTTTACCGATTCGCCCTGTACGTTGGTTTTCCCGGCCTCGCCAAGTATATCCGCGATACCGGCCTTGTTGACTTCAACATTCACTCGTTTGGCTGCGAGCCCGATGTCGCGCAGTAAACCGGATAACTGGCCCGTGGCCGCAGGGTAATTCTTGAGGTCCCGGATCGTGAACTCGTCCAGGGTCATTACTTTTTGGTGGTTGTTCATGCTATTCATTAAAAAAAGATCATAATGGTGTGGTGCCCGCAAATTAACCTAAATGCACAGTTTTTTAAGCTGCCTGTCATTTCTTGCAAAGGATATTTTTAAACTAATCTAAAGTTGCCGTACTTTGCCGGACATTTTTTTAACAGAAGATCATCCTGAATATGAAGGTTTTCAAATTTGGCGGCGCAAGTTTAGAAAGTATTGAACGCATAAAAAACGTGGGCGAGATCGTGCAATCGTTTCCGGACGACAAAATCCTGATCGTTATTTCCGCAATGGGCAAAACGACCAACGAACTGGAAAAGGTAGCGCAGCACTTTTTCATGCGTAAAAGGGAGATTGCCGCACAATTGCTGTTTAATATCGAACAAACGCACATCCAGCTGGCGGAAAAGCTGCTCGGCAATAAAACCAACGCCGTTTTTACTCAATTACAGGAGTTCTTCACGGAAGCAGAATGGACCCTCGGTGAAAAACCCGTTCGCCAGTACGATTACTATTACGACCAGATCGTGGGACTGGGCGAGTTGCTATCCACCTGCATTGTTAGCGCCTACTTTAACCAGGTTGGCATTAACAATGCCTGGATCGATGTACGCGATGTATTCCGCACCGACAGTACCTTCCGCGACGCCAACATAGATTGGGAGGTAACCCAGCGCCAGGTGAATGAGAAAGTATTACCGCTGTTCAATACTACCAATGTTATTATCGCACAGGGCTTTATTGGCAGCACCGATCAGAACGAAAGCGTTACGCTCGGCCGCGAGGGCAGCGACTTTTCCGCCGCCGTATTCGCCAACGTGCTCAACGCCGAAAGCCAAACAATCTGGAAGGATGTGGAAGGGCTTAAGAATGCCGATCCCAAGTTGTTTCCCAACACGGTTAACATTCCCGAAATCAGCTTTTCAGAGGTGATTGAAATGGCCTATTATGGCGCCCGGGTGATTCACCCGAAAACCATTAAACCGTTACAGAATAAACAGATACCCTTATACGTAAAATGTTTCTGGACAAGAACCTGCCCGGAACAGTCATCAAGGAAGATGTGGACAGCGCCCAACTGCCCGCGCTGATCGTCCTGAAGAAGAACCAGGTACTGTTAACGATCACGTCCAAAGACTTCGGTTTTATCACGGAAGATAAAGTGGCGGATATTTACGATATCCTCTTCGGACTTAAGATCAAAATTAACCTGATGCAGAATGCGGCGATCAGCTTCAGCTGCTGCATTGATCATAGTCCGGAGAAGATCGAACAACTGATCAAAACCCTGCATGAGGATTACAAAATCACTTACCATGAAGGGCTGGAGTTGCTCACGGTAAGGCACAACAAAAATGGCCTGCTGGAAGAACTGGCCAAAGGGAAAACGATATTGCTGGAACAGCGTTCGCTGCAAACCACGCAATTGCTCATGCAGCAACCGTCTACGTCAGATGTTGCCTAATGATGGGTACCGTTGATATACCCCTCTAAACTTTGAATAATTGAGCGCTGCTCGTCAATGATAAACTTCACAAGGTCGCCGATGGATACTACTCCTACAAGGCGACCTTTGTCGTCTGTAATGGGCAGGTGACGAATGTGTTTGTCTGTCATTTTTACCATGCAATCTTCAATCGAAGCATCTTCGCTCATGGTGATGGGGTTTTCCGTCATGATTTCGCGGATCTGCGTTTCCCGGGAAGAGCGCCCCTTCAGGATCACTCTGCGGGCGTAATCACGTTCGGAAAAGATGCCGAGTACCTGCTCTCCGTCGGTGACCAGCAATGCGCCTACATTGCGGTTTACCAATACTTCCAGCGCTTCATAAACCGTGGTATCGGGGCTGATGGAATATACGGCGTGGCCCTTGGCCTGCAGTATGTTTTTGACTCTCGCTCCCATAACTAGCCTGATTTAGGGTGTGAAAAAACTCTATCTTAAGATAATGAATTTCTCCTGAACTGGCAAATTTCTGACCTGCCCCACTTTGCTCCTATAACCGCGCGCTCAGCGCCCTCTACTTTAATGCATGTTATCAAATCCGTAACCGTTGTCCGCCCCGTCTGATGCAGGTCATAATTTCATTTGCCCCTTCCTTGGGCCGCGGCGCGGGACTAATGATGGTTATTAAAAACGCCCCAAAAGCTAATCGCCCCGGTTCTTTAACGATGATACTATTTTACTATTTACCCATGACAACGTAACTTTAAAGAAGAAGCATGTATCATGGATAGAAATAAAGACCTGAGACTGGCAGTGTTAATCGATGCGGACAATGTATCGTACGCGAATGTGGGCAACATGATGGAGGAACTGGCAAAGTATGGCGCACCTACGTTCAAACGCATTTATGGCGACTGGACCAAACCCCACACCACGGGGTGGAAAGGCGTGTTACTCGAAAACGCTATCCCCATACAGCAGTATAGCTATACCAGCGGGAAAAATGCCACCGACAGCGCGATGATCATCGACGCAATGGACATTTTGTACAGCGGCCGTGTAGATGGCTTTTGCCTGGTATCGAGCGATAGCGATTTTACCCGCCTCGCCATCCGACTGCGCGAAGCCGGCATGATGGTAATCGGGATGGGCGAAAAGAAAACACCCATGCCCTTCATATCTGCCTGTGATAAGTTTATTTATGTAGAAATTCTGGGGATAGAAGATGCGGCCGATGTCGTGGAAGAACCGCATCCCGGGAAGAAGCGGGAAAAGAAAGCGGAAACCTCGATCAAGAAAATAGACCGCAAGGTGATTGCCCTCATCGCATCGAGCGTCAGTGACCTTGCAAACGAAGAAGGATGGGCTTTTTTAGGCGATATAGGCAACCTGATCCTCAAGAAGCAACGCGACTTTGATCCACGCAACTATGGCTTCAAAAAGCTGGCGCCACTGATTAAAAGCATCGGCAAATTTGAGGCTGATGAACGTCATTCGGAAAAGGAAAAAAATAAGCTGGTGTATATCCGGCTCAAGCCATAACGACCTGACAATCTCATTTGCCCGGCGATGTAACGCTCATTTCGCCGGTGCATCGCATGCGGCGGGCATCGCACTAAAATAAAAAAGCCGGTCATCATACGACCGGCTTTTTCTATTGTGCACTATTAATTACAGGTTGTTCTTCTTCAGCTCTTTCACCGCGAAATCTGCCGCACGGGCAGTTAACGCCATGTAAGTAAGAGAAGGATTTACGCAGCTGGCAGAGGTCATGGACGCGCCGTCTGTCACGAACACGTTTTTCACCGCATGCAGTTGGTTGTTACCGTTCAGCATCGACGTTTTCGGATCGCGGCCCATACGTGCGGTACCCATTTCATGGATAGCCATGCCCGGGAAGGAGCCATTATCATACGTTTTTACGTCTTTGATGCCCGCCGCTTCCAGCATTTCCGCCGCGTCGTTCACATGTCCTTACGCATTTTCAGTTCATTCTCCTTGAATTCCGCATGGAACTTCAGCACCGGCTGACCCCAATCGTCTTTCTTGGAATTATCGAGCGTTACATAGTTGTCTTCGTACGGCAAACATTCACCGAAACCGCCCAGGCCCATGGTCCAGTTGCCTGGTTCTGTCAGCATTTCTTTGAAATCTTTACCCACACCCAGTTCGGCAATACCTCTGCCCCAACCGCCGCGGCTGGCGCCACCCTGGTAGCCGAAACCACGCAGGTAATCACGCTTGTCGCTGCCCACGTTACGGTAGCGCGGTACGTAAATACCGTTGGCTCTTCTGCCAAAGAAGTATTTATCGTCATAGCCTTCTGCGCGGCCGGATGCACCGTTGCGGAAGTGGTGGTCCATCAGGTATTTACCCAGCACACCGCTGTCGTTGCCCAAACCGTTCGGGAAACGGCTGGAAGTAGAGTTCAGCAGCACGAAAGTGGAACCCAGTGTAGAACCGTTTACGAAGAAGATTTTCGCGTAGTACTCGGTCATCTCCTTGGTGTTCTTATCGATTACGCGAACCCCGGTTGCTTTACCCGCTTTTTCATCATAGATGATAGAGTTTACAATTGAATCCGGGCGCAGGGTCAGGTTGCCGGTGGCATTAGCTGCCGGTAAAGTCGACGACTGCGTGCTGAAATACGCGCCGAACGGACAACCGCGGCTGCACAGGTTGCGGTACTGGCAGTTCGTACGGCCGGGAAGTGGCTGCGTAATGTTCGCCACGCGGCCAATGGTCATCAAACGGCCACTGAAACCACCTTTAATGGCGGCTGCCACGTCTTTCTCCACGCAGTTCATTTCCATGGGCGGCATAAAGATGCTATCCGGCAGCTGCGGCAGGTTTTCGGCCTGGCCGCTGATACCTACAAACTTCTCTACATACTCGTACCAGGGGCTTCAGGTCTTTGTAACGGATAGGCCAGTCCACGGCAATACCGTCTTTCGCATTGGCCTCAAAATCCAGGTCGCTCCAGCGGTAGCTCTGGCGGCCCCACATAATGGATTTACCACCCACAATATCGGGACGGTACCAGTCGAAGCGTTTTTCTTCGATATACGGACTTTTGGAATCGTTGATCCAATAGCTTTCGTTATGCTCGGAGTACGGATAATCGCGTTTCAGGTAAGGGTGTGTTTCCTTTTGCGCAGTAGTGATGCGACCTCTGTGCGGAAACTCCCAGGGATCTTTCATGGCGGTTTCGTACTTGCCATGCTCGAGGTTTTTACCGCGATCGAGCATCAGTACTTTCAGTCCTTTTTCGGTGAGCTCTTTTGCTGCCCAGCCGCCGCTAACGCCAGAGCCGATAACGATGGCGTCGTATGTATTTTCTTGAGTTGCTTTCAGATTCAGATTTATCATTCCCTTAATTTTTTGATCAGATTAGAAACAGCTGCAATTCCTTATCAGGATGCCCGTGCTTTATCCCCTTTTTTGTAAGGTACGCAGCCTTCGTACTTCGTGGGAATCTTCACGTAACGCAGGGCTTTGGTGGCGCCAGGTTCGGAAGTGAAGTAACCGGTGAGGGTGAGTTCCTTCATCAGCTGGAAATAGTGCGGACCGTCATCTTCCTTCTTGTTCTCACGCTTGTTGTAGGCAATGCGTTCGCGGTCGATGTCCGTCAGCAGTTCCGTGCGTTGTTCGGGAGTGATGTTCACAAAAGAGGCCTTGTATTTTTCATTGGCCTTATCATTCACGTCTTTCAAACCTGCCACGAATATGTTCTGCGCTTTTTCGTCATAGCAGTCATTCATCATGGTGAGTATGAACTCTTCTACCTTCGCGGCCTTTGCCCCCGGCGTAGACGTTTCCGGTATGATGGTTTCCGCAATTTCCGCCAGCAGTGTCTTTGTTTCAGGCATCTGCAGGGTATAATTTTTCGGGCCCGCGGTGTTACAACCTTCGAGGGCCGCCAACGTGGAAGCAGAAATGGCTGTTCCCATCAGGATAGCCACATTCTTGAGGGCATCTCTTCTGTTCATAATGTTAAATTGATTTGACCTTAACCAAATTCTATTTATAAAAAACTATCCTTAATTAAAAGACCACAACGGAGGAATGACGTGTTCTCTGCTGCTATCAGATTGAGCTGGAATGCCGAGATGTGCAAAACTTGCTGATGCATAACGTGGGTTCCGTCGGAAAAATTAGTAAATAAAACGGAAATCAAAACAAAAAAATAGGGCAACGGCCACCGTTACCCTACTCTTTTATCTTTATTGATACTTTTTTACATAATATACTTACCCTGCTGGTTCACCATTACCACCGGCAGCTTATGGTGTTTTTCGAAGTAATCGTAAGCCCCCTTCAGGTTTACCCAGAACTTCTGCGCATCATTGTCGTTCAGCGACACGGTACCCAGGTAGTCCATGGAACGCGGGTTCCCGAACTTAACAGGGTACACATGCACGGGAATAAAGTCCTGGCCGGAGTTTTTGGCATTTACGGCCATGATGTACACTTCCTCGATGATTTCATCGGTGAGCGGGATGCATCCGATGGTCAGGCAGCTTCCGTGTATATAAATCTCACCGCCCGGTTTTTTGGGGTCGCTGAGTACTTTATCGGAATAGTTAGGGTAATTGATGCCCGTGGCTCAGGTGGTAATTGCTGTTCGGGTTGAAATCATTGATGTAATAGAACCCTTCCGGCACCTGCCGGTCACCTTCCTTGCGTTTGGGCCCCATTTTACCGGAAAGCGAACAAACACGG
Organism: Chitinophaga sedimenti; assembly: GCF_023156195.1. Classification (GTDB taxonomy): domain Bacteria; phylum Bacteroidota; class Bacteroidia; order Chitinophagales; family Chitinophagaceae; genus Chitinophaga; species Chitinophaga sedimenti. The sequence goes on along the minus strand of NZ_JAKUKA010000001.1, from coordinate 1,005,240 downwards.
TAGGACTTAAACAGGCGGAAGGTGTCCGTTACGCTGTTTTTTACCCACACTTCCATTTCGCTATCCAGCTTAAAGGAGCGGACGTATATATACTTAGCGGGATAGGTTAACCCCTTTTTCGCAAATTCGCTCTTGAGTGCTTCTTCACGTTCGCGATAAGCCACACCCACGCGTGGGAACAACTTCTGGTTTTCCAGGAAAGATTGCTGTGCTTTCGCTCCGCCCATGATCAACAACAACAGCGCCGATGCAATGATTCTTTTCATAAACAATAACAAATTCTATTTAGATAAATTTCGATAGGCCAGGTAAAACAATAATAGTGCAAAAATAATATATATTATCATTCCTGCTTTCCTTCCTGTAATTTTTAATATGTAGTGGGATTGTCCGTTCCATACCAGCCAGGCCGTAAGTAATTGAAAAACACCCGCTAACAGGAAAAGATACCCGAATAATTGTTGTGTGTCCATATAAAAAGAGCACCCCATTCGATTGTAATAACGAATGGGGTGCTCACAAAAATATCCAAACCTTAAAAAATATGCAAGTTTTTAACCCTGCTTTAACATTGTATCAAATAAAGCCTGATTATCAGCCTATTAAAGATTTCCTCTCAACGCCTGTTCTCTTTCGATGGATTCGAATAACGCCTTAAAGTTGCCTTTTCCGAAGGATTTCGCCCCTTTGCGCTGGATAATCTCGAAAAATACGGTGGGCCTGTCCTGTATGGGCTTGGTAAAAATCTGCAGCAGGTAACCTTCATCGTCGCGGTCTACCAGGATTCCCAGGTCGCGCAGCGGGCTCAGGTCCTCATCGATCTGTCCAACACGGTCCAGCAGGGTTTCATAGTAGCTGCCCGGAACGGTCAGGAACTCCACACCTCGGTTTTTAAGCGCCGTAACGGTTTCGATAATGTTATTGGTAGCGATAGCCACGTGCTGTACACCGGGGCCGCCGTAGAAATCCGGTACTCTTCGATCTGGGACTTCTTTTTACCTTCTGCCGGTTCGTTGATCGGGAACTTCACACGGCCGTTGCCATTGCTCATCACCTTACTCATGAGGGCGGAATACTCGGTAGAGATATCGCTGTCGTCGAAGGAAATGAGGTTGCGGAAGCCCATTACGTTCTCATAGAACTCCACCCAGGTATTCATTTCGTTCCAACCTACGTTACCTACGCAGTGGTCTACATATTGCAGGCCGGTAGGCTCCGGGTTGTACACGGTATTCCAGGTTTTGAAGCCCGGCAGGAAAGCGCCGCTGTAATTTTTCCTTTCCACGAAAATGTGCACGGTATCACCGTAGGTGTATATACCACTGCGCACCACTTCGCCAAATTCGTCCTTTTCAACAACCGGCTCCATGTACGACTTCGCTCCTCTTTTAATGGTTTCTGCATAAGCGGAACGGGCGTCATCCACCCACAGGGCCAGTACTTTCACGCCGTCGCCATGCATATCGATATGTTTAGCGATATCAGAGCCGGTTTTCAGCGGTGTAGTCAGTACAAAGCGCAGCTTATTCTGCACCAGCACATAAGAAACGCGGTCTTTCACGCCAGTTTCAGGGCCTGCATAGGCCAGCGACTGGAAGCCGAAAGCGGTTTTGTAAAAATGCGCGGCTTGTTTGGCGTTACCCACGTAGAACTCTACATAGTCGGTGCCATTCAATGGCAGGAAATCTTCTGCCTGTACAGGTGACTCTTTTACAACTGCTGTGTTCATAGAAACAAATTTGGTTGGTTTTTGATTTTATCCCTTTCAGGATAGTGTTAATGCGTAAAGGTGTTTATTAATGAAATCTATTTCTTCCGGCGTCAGTTTAATGTCGATCGCCTTGGCATTCTGGATGGCCTGGTCTGCATTACGCGCGCCTGCAAGGGCTACGGTGATGCCGGGTCGTTCAATCGTCCAGCGCAATACCAGTTGCGAGAGCGAAGCATTCTTACTTTCCGCCAGTGGTTTGATCAGTGACAGGAAGGCGTTGATGCGGGCAATATTGTCCGGGGTATAAAACCGGTTGCCGGCGCGGCTATCGCCATCATTAAACTGGTGGTCGGGTTTAATTTTACCGGTCAGCAAACCGCGTTGCAACGGGCTGTAAGCCAGGATGCCGCGTTTGTGCGCTATGCAAAATGGCACCAACTCCTCTTCTATCGCCCTGTTTACCATGCTGAAAGGTACCTGGTTGGAAGCCAGCGGCAGTACACTGTCTGCGCGTTTCATCTGCGCTACGTCGTAGTTGCATACGCCCGCTTCGCGGATCTTGCCCTGTTCTTTCAGTCGAAGTACGGCTTCAAAAGTTTCTTCGATCGGCGTCGTTTCATCGGCCCAGTGGATCTGGTACAGGTCGATGTAATCGGTACGCAGGCGCTTGAGGCTTGCTTCACATTCTTTGATTACGGCTTCTTTGCCGGCATAACGGTAGATGTCGATATCCTTCCCGTTGTTGTCCTTGCTTTTGAAGTAGAACTGGCCTTTATTGCCCTCCCATGCCATTCCGAATTTGGTCAATATCTGCACCTTGTCGCGGGATATGCCTTCCAGCGCTTCGCCGACGATCTCTTCACTCAATCCCATGCCATAAATAGGCGCCGTATCGATAGCAGTAACGCCATGCTCAAGCGAGGCTTTAATCGCGGTTACTGCGTCCCTGCGTTCGGCGCCGCCCCACATCCAGCCGCCGATAGCCCATGCGCCAAAGGTGATGGCCGATACATTCAGATTACTTTCTCCTAATTGCCTGTATTCCATAATGATTAACTTTTAGGCCGGAAAGTTAGGCATTATTCCGCCCAACTCATGGTATAGCCGGTATCCTCGATGCCCAAAGCCTCTTTTGTGATCTGCAGGGGTGGAATGTATCCACCATCACCGCGAGCTCTTTTGTTTCCTTCGCCCCAATGCTTTTCTGCACAGCGCCCGGATGGGGGCCATGCGGAATACCTGCCGGGTGAAGGGTGATCATCCCGCGCGTTACATGTTTGCGGCTCATAAAATCGCCATCCACATAATACAGTACCTCATCGCTGTCGATGTTGCTGTGGTTATACGGAGCCGGAATGGCTTCGGGATGATAATCATACAAACGCGGACAAAATGAACATACCACGAAGTTGTGTGCTTCAAAAGTTTGATGCACGGGCGGCGGCTGATGCACGCGGCCCGTGATCGGTTCAAAATCGTGGATCGAAAAGGCAAACGGGTATTCGCAGCCGTCCCATCCTATTACATCGAAGGGATGGTGGCCATAATGAATGGGATACATCACGCCTTTCTTTTTAATCATGATCAGGAAGTCGCCCTGCTGATCTATTGTTTCAAGATGTTTTGGCTGGCGGATGTCCCGCTCACAGTACGGAGCATGTTCAAGCAACTGGCCGTAACGGCTCAGGTAACGTTTAGGATAACGTATAGGGCTAAATGATTCTACGATAAAAAGCCGGTTCCCGGTTGTGGAGAACTCAATTTTATAAATCGTTCCGCGTGGAATAACGAGGTAGTCGCCGTAACCGAATTCCAGCACACCATATTGCGTGCGCAGTACGCCGCTGCCTTCATGTACAAACAACATTTCGTCCGCGTCGGCATTCTTGTAAAAGTGATCGGTCATGCTATGCTGCGGCGCAGCCAGCACAATGTGCACATCGTTGTTCACGAGTACCGGTTTGCGGCTTTCCAGGAAACCCGCTACGGGGGCAATGTTAAAGCCCCGAAACTCCGGTGTTTCAGCATCTTTTCTTCCGCCACCGAGGGGGCAACGGAATAAGGTTCATCCACCTTTACAATGGCAGTCGGCGGATGGCAATGGTACAATAACGTGGAATTCGAGGAGAAACCTTCCGTGGAAAATAACTGTTCCGAATACAGGCCACCGTCCGGTTTACGGAACTGTGTATGCCTTTTATGCGGAATCTGCCCCAATTGATGGTAATGTGGCATAAAGGAATGGATTGAATGAATAATGCCCAGCCATACCGGCGAAGGATTATAGACAATAAATAGAACGGGAATCGTGCAACTGTTGTTTAAAGAACAACAGAATCCATGGCCAGGGTAGCCATCAGGCAGTAGTATCCGAGTTGATACTTATGTGTGGATTGTAAATGCACATGCTAAAATTAGGGTATTTTTTAACAGCGCAAAATTTTTTCAGGAAAAAGGTTGCTGCAACAACGTTCGAAAATCGTCAAACAATCTTCTCATTATTAAATTATTTCAAAAATTGAGTGCGGTGCATGGTTTTCTCATTTGGTTTTTTAATCTTTGTAAGCGTTAAGTCATAAAAAAATAGTGCGTTTTAAATCCTCACATATTATCATTATAACACGCTCCATCTCCGGGGCGAGCGCCACTATTATGACGACCATTACAACCCCATCGCGGGGTTAATTATATCATATCGTCCCACGACCAGGCCTTACTGGTAGCAAGCAAGCTAAGAATGCTGCGTTTTCTCTACGTATAAATTAATTTCTCAATGCAAGTTTTAAAATTCGGAGGCACTTCCGTTGGAAGCGCCCAGGCAATAGAGCAGGTATGCCAGATTGTTAGTCAATACCCCCGCAAAGGACTCCTCGTAATTGTTGTTTCTGCCATGAGCGGCACCACCGACAAGCTCATTAAAGCAGGTGAATTGTCAGGCAAAAGTCACGAAGGCTATAAAACACTGTTACAGGAAATTGAAACCCGCCACCGGACACCATCCGCGAACTGTTTCCGATTGGCGCGCAAAGCGCGCTGCTAAGTCTTGTAAAGAAGCGTTTAAACGAACTGGAACTGCTGTGCGACGGTATCTACCAGGTAGGTGAGTTATCTAAACGCTGCCTGGACCAGATCATGAGCTTTGGGGAACTCCTCTCCTCCTACCTCGTGGCCGAAAAGCTGAAAATACACGGCCTGAATGCCGCCTGGAAAGACAGCCGCGAGCTGATCATGACCGACGACCACTTCGGCAACGCGCAGGTAGACCAGGAAATGACCGAGCACCAGATCACCCGCTTCTTCCAGCATCCGCCGGCTGATTATATTGTAGTACCCGGCTTTATTGCCGCCAACAGCGAGAGAGATACCACTACCCTCGGCCGCGGCGGTTCTGATTACACTGCTGCAATCATTGCAGCGGCCATGGACGCCAACCTGCTCGAAATATGGACCGACGTAAGCGGCATGATGACCGCCGATCCGCGCATGGTGCCGCAGGCGATCACCATCCCGCATATTTCTTATGCAGAAGCGATGGAACTGTCGCACTTCGGCGCAAAGGTTATTTACCCGCCTACTATTCAGCCGGTGATGAGCCGCCGCATTCCCATCTGGATCAAAAACACTTTTGCCCCGCATGATTACGGCACCCTCATTCAGGACAAAGCGGAAAACCGCGTGCCGGTAACCGGCATTTCAGGCATACAACACATCGCGCTGCTTACCCTCGAAGGCAGTGGCATGGTGGGCATCCCCGGGTTTTCCAAACGCCTGTTCGACGCCCTGCTGAAAGAGCGGATCAACGTAATATTGATTACGCAAAGCTCGTCGGAGCACTCCATCACCGTGGGCATACACGAAACCGATATGCTGAAAGCCAAAGCTGCCGTAGACAGTGAGTTTTCGCAGGAGATTTTTGATAAGAAGATAGCACCGCTGCTGGTGGAAAAAGACCTGTGCATCGTGGCGGCTGTGGGCGATAATATGAAGAATTACCATGGCCTGAGTGGTAAATTGTTCGGCGCATTAGGCCGCAATGCCATCAACGTAAGGGCCATCGCACAGGGATCAACCGAAAAAATATATCGGCCGTGATCAATAAAGCAGACGTAAAAAAGGCGCTGAACGTCGTACACGAAGCCTTCTTCGAAAACGAGACCAAACAGCTGAACATATTTGTGGCCGGCGTAGGCAACGTAGGCAGTAAACTCCTGGAACAACTGCACCAGCAGCAGCATTTTTTATTGCATGAACTGGGGGTGCAGGTGCGCGTTATCGCGATCGCCAATAGTAAAACCATGCTTTTCTGCGAAGACGGTATTCCGCATAATGCCTGGAAAGAAAAGCTGGCGCAGGGCGATAGCATGGACCTGCAGCAATTTGCAGCAAGACTGAAATCGATGAACCTGCGCAACAGTGTTTTCGTTGACAACACCGCCAGCGAAGACGTCGCGGCGATTTACGACACCTTTTTACAACATGGCGTATCGGTGGTGACCTGTAATAAAATTGCCTGCTCGGCCGATTTCGCTTCTTATAAAAAGTTAAAAGACCTGGCCAGGAAATACAATGCTTCTTTCCTTTTTGAAACCAATGTGGGCGCAGGTTTACCGGTGATCAACACCCTGAACGACCTGGTACGCAGCGGCGACAAAGTAAGAACCATCGAAGCGGTACTCAGCGGCAGCCTGAACTTTGTGTTCAATCATTTCGTGAACGGCGCAGACTTCCGCACCGTCGTAAAAGCCGCACAGGACGAAGGTTACACCGAACCCGATCCGCGCATCGACCTCAGTGGTAAAGATGTAATGCGCAAAATACTCATCCTGGCGCGGGAAAGTGGCGCAGAGATGGAACTGAACGATATTGAAAACCGCTCGTTCTTACCGGAGGAATGCCTGAATGCACCCGATGTAGCAGCATTCTACGACCAGCTGGATGTACACGCCGCACATTTCCAGCAGCTGCGACAGGCGGCCGACGATGAAGGTAAACGCCTGAAGTTCGTAGCCCGCTACAGCAACGGCAAAGCCTCGGTAGGACTACAATCCGTAGCGCCCGATCATCCGTTTTACAAACTGGAAGGGAAAGATAATATAGTGTTGTATACCACGAACCGTTATGCCGAACAACCGTTGATCGTACGCGGGGCAGGCGCCGGCGCGGACGTAACAGCTTCCGGCATTTTTGCGGACATCATGAGAACAGTAAGGAACTAAGCAAAGCATAAACGATGAAACAGGATAGTATAAAAGTATTTGCTCCCGGTACCGTCGCCAACGTGGCCTGCGGGTTCGACGTAATCGGGCTGGCACTGGACGCACCCGGAGATGAGATGATCGTGAGCAGGAAAGACACACCCGGTATTTCAATTTCGAACATCGAAGGCGCACCTCATTTGTCGAAAGACCCGGCGCAGAATGTTGCAGGCGTGGCGTTACAGGCATTTTTGCAGGAGCTGGGGCAGCCGGACCTAGGACTGGACGTGCAGATAAAAAAGAATATTCAGCCGGGTAGCGGCATCGGTTCCAGCGCCGCCAGTTCGGCCGGCGTGGTGGTAGCGGCCAACCTGCTGCTGGACAAACCTTTTACCCCGGAAAAGCTCGTTCGCTTTGCGATGGAAGGCGAACGCCTGGCCAGCGGGACCGCGCATGCAGACAATGTGGCGCCGGCCATCATGGGCGGTTTTACGCTGGTAAGGAGTTACCAGCCGCTGGACCTCATTCGCCTGCACACGCCGGAAGACCTGTGGGTAACGGTGATCCATCCGCAGATTGAAGTAAAGACTTCGGACGCGCGCGAGATCCTGAAACAGCAGGTGCAACTGAAAGATGCCATTCGCCAGTGGGGCAATGTGGGCGCGCTCGTGGCTGCGTTATATACAAATGATTACGGGTTGATCAGCCGCGCTTTGGAAGACGTGATCGTTGAACCGGTGAGGGCTATATTGATACCCGCGTTTTACGAATTGAAACTGAAATGTAAAGAAGCCGGGGCACTGGGCGGTGGCATTTCCGGCTCGGGACCGTCTGTATTTATGATGAGCCGTGGCGAAGAAACCGCACGTAAGGTGGCACAGGTGATGAATGACGTATACACCCCGATGGGTGTGGATTTCAAAGTGTATGTATCGAGAATAAATACACAAGGGGTACGACAAATTGAACTTTAAAAAACTGAACATGCAATATTACAGCTTACAAAACCCGCAGCACCGCGTTTCTTTCCGGGACGCCGTGATACAGGGCCTGGCGCCGGACAGGGGACTTTATTTTCCTGTACAGCTGCCGCGGCTGGAGAAAGATTTTATTGAAAGACTGGAGGAGTATGATCCTTTATACATCGGGCATCACGTGATCCAGCCTTTTATCGGTGAAGAAATTCCTGACCATTATTTGAAGCAGATCGTGGCGGAAACACTTTCTTTTCCTTTTCCCCTGCGGGAAGTTGAGAAAGACGTATATGCGCTGGAGTTATTTCATGGTCCTACACTGGCGTTTAAGGACGTGGGCGCCCGCTTTATGGCGGGCTGCCTGGGCTATTTCCGCAAACACGATCCCCGCCCGGTAACCGTGCTGGTAGCAACTTCAGGCGACACCGGCGGTGCGGTAGCCAACGGGTTCTATAATGTACCCAGCGTGAACGTGGTGATCCTCTACCCCAGCGGGAAAGTAAGCACACTACAGGAAAAACAACTGACCACACTCGGTGGCAACATCACGGCGCTGGAAATACAGGGTACTTTTGATGACTGCCAGCGGATGGTGAAAACCGCATTCTTAGATAAAGAACTGCAGGAGCAATACTTATTGACCTCCGCCAATTCCATTAACGTGGCGCGCTGGTTGCCGCAGATGTTTTATTACTTCCTGGCGTACCGGAAAATCAAGCAGTGGAAGAAAGATGCCGTTATCGCCGTACCGAGCGGCAACTTTGGTAACATTTGCGCCGGCATGCTGGCTGCGCAGATGGGCTTACCGATCGCCCACTTCGTAGCCGCCACGAATGTGAACGACACTGTGCCGCGCTTCATGCAAAACGGTCAGTACGAGCCGCATCCGGCCATCCCTACCCTGTCGAATGCCATGGACGTTGCCGACCCGAGCAACTTTGTAAGGATACTGCAACTGTTCTCAAAAAGCGAAACTTCATTAAAAGCACAATTATCCTCGTACAGCTTTACGGATGCGCAGACCGTAGCCGCCATTGAATCTGTGTTTAAAGAGCATGGTTACCTGATGGAACCACATGGCGCCGTGGGTTATTTAGGATTGAAGGAATATTTGAAAAAGTCCCCGAACAACGTGGGTGTATTTCTCGAAACCGCCCACCCGGTAAAGTTTGATGATACCATGCCGGAGGCCTTGCGCAAGGAAATTACGGTTCCCGAAAAAGTAAAAGCCTTGTACGACAAGGAAAAACAATCGGTGTTGCTGCCGAACGACTATGAAGCCATGAAAAGCTGGCTGATGTCAGTGCCGGTTAAATAGCGGGTGTTCCATCGGCAATCCTTCGGTCATCCTTCGGTGTTGTTCGGTGCAGGCTTGGTTTTGACCTGCTTTAACCGAAGGATGACCGAAGGATCACCGAGGGATCATCGAAGGATTATAGGACTTACCCCGATTTCAGCCCCACTTTGGAGCGCTTTCACCACATTTTTCGACTGCATTCACCACCACCTGCATTTTCAGATGAATGGGTTGCGCTACTTTTGGTTTAATAGCGATACAGCCGCTGAAGTGAGTGACACAATGGCGGCCGAGAAGAGAGAAAAAAGCAGATAAAAAAAAATATACTATGTTGATGGGGTACATCGTTATAGATGCACCCTTCCTATTTATAAAAATTTGTAGGTTTGACCTTATGAAGTACCCGAAGTACATTTCCCTATTCACAGCTGGCGTACTGGCGCTGACTGCCTGCAACAACGATAGCAAACCGGTGGCGGCTCGTCCGGACTCGGTGCTGTATTCGCCGCTGGTAAAGCCTTTAACCGATTCGATCCAGCAGTTTCCGAAACAACATGATTTGTACTACCGGCGCGGCCTGGCGCTGTTTAATGATGCGCCCGAACTGGCCTTACAGGATTTTGAGGCTGCCGCGAAATTAAATCCTTCTTATACTGATTATTGGGCCACAACCGGCGAAGCCGCACTGGTAACCGAAAAATATTCACTGGCGGTAAACGCCTTCCGACAGGCGCTGGTTACAGCACCTACGCATCCGTACATCCAGTATAAGCTGGGCATTGCCCTAATCGAGGATAAGCAAACCATTGCTGCGGACAGCATGGCGGGCCTGTTGATCCGCTCCGCTGAGCAGGATAAAGGGTTTTACCTGAAAGCCCGCATTGCGGAAGATAAGGGAGATACCAGCAACGCGATTATGCAACTGAAGTTTGCTGTAAAAGCTGCCGGCGAGGAAAGCGACTACGATGCGGTCATGGAACTGGCTTCCCTGCTGAAAAGCCGTGGTTCACAGGAGGCGCTGCAATACTATGCGCTGGCCAATAAAATAGATCCTGTGATGGCAGAGCCGCATTACGAGGCCGGACAATACTTTGAAGCGGCCGGTAATCCGCAGGAGGCCATCAAGGCTTACCAGGAAGCTATTCTGGCCGATCCTGCATATGAAGATGCCTACCTCTCGATCGCCCATATTTTTGCGCAGTCGGGTAAATGGAAAGAGGCGCGCCACTACGCCAACCTGACGGTACGTAACCGTCCGAACAGTGCCAGGGGCTACTATTTCCGGGGACTGGCCACAGAAAACCTGGGCGATAAAGTGGCTGCAAAGGCGGATTACCAGAAAGCCCCGGGCTTCCGGAAAAACTACCCGGAGGCGACTGAAGCACTTAATCGCGTGTCGGAAAAGAAATAAACCTTAGGTTTGTAGCGATATGGAAAATCGGAATGTAATTGTTGCGCCGTCGTTACTCGCGGCCAACTTCCTGCAACTGGACAGGGAAATAGCAATGATCAATGAAAGCGAAGCCGGCTGGCTGCACCTCGATGTGATGGATGGCCGCTTTGTGCCCAATATCAGCTTCGGCCTGCCGGTTATTTCGCAGGTCACGAAAATTGTAAGGGATAAAGTGTGCGATGTGCACCTGATGATACTGGAGCCGGAGAAATACGCGGAAGCATTCCGTGACGCGGGTGCGAATAGTCTTACCGTACACGCAGAAGCCTGCCCCCACCTGCACCGCAACATCCAGCAAATCAAAGACCTGGGCATGAAAGCCGGTGTGGCATTGAATCCCCATACACCGATCAATGTACTGGAAAACATAATCAACGACCTGGACCTGGTGCTGATCATGAGTGTAAACCCTGGTTTTGGCGGACAAAAGTTCATTCCGCAAACGCTTTCAAAAATCCGCAAGCTGCGTAAGATGATAGACGACGCCGGTTCCGAAGCGTTAATCGAGATTGATGGCGGTGTAACGCTGGCGAATGCCAGGAGATCGTAGCGGCAGGCACCGATGTGCTGGTGGCTGGGAACACCGTATTCAGCGCGCCCGATCCGAAAAAGATGATCGGTCAATTGAAATATCCGTGGCGGGAGTAAGCACTCCCACACTTAGTCGGCCAGCTGCATAATCACATCGTTCGTCAAAGGCTTCGTCAGGTACCCGTTCACGAAACCGTAGGAAGATACCCGCTCCTGGTCCTTTTCATCAATCGAAGAAGTCAGTACATACACGCGTATCGGTTTGGTAAGGCCATGGCGAAATTGCTGGAAGCGGTCCAGGAATTCCCAGCCGTCCATGACGGGCATGTTTAAGTCCAGTAATATAATGTCCGGGAGTTTTGCAGCATCACTACCGAAAGCGCTAAGATAGTCGAGCACTTCCTGCGCGTCGCTGTATTTGCTCACTGCATTGGTAATATTTAAACGATCCAGCATAATCTCGGTGATCTGCTGATGTATAGGGTCATCGTCTACAATAAAAATTGTATTTAACGGCTTCATATCTTCTTATTCGGGCCTAAAAGTAATAATAAATTTCGTTCCTTTCCCAGGTTTGCTCTCTGCCAGTATATTGCCGCCCATAGCTTCTATCTGGCTTTTGGTGATAAATAGCCCGATGCCCTTCGCATCTTTGTTCTTATGGAATGTTTTCCTGAACCCGAATAATTTGTTGCCATAACGGTCCAGATCAATGCCCACACCATTGTCTTCCGCCGTCAACATCACGCCCCCTCTACCTTCCAGCTCCTGAAGTGCACCGTGGGCGGCCTGTCCGACGCACGATATTTAATCGCGTTCGTGAGCAGGTTCTGCAAAATACTGTCGAGATAAATTTTAGGATATTCTATTTCCGGCGAATCCTCGAAGTCGGCAGTCAGCTTTATCCCGCTGGTTTCAATGTCCACCGTAAGAATTTCTTTGATGCGCTGCAGCCTTTCCTGGAACGACAATCGTTCCCGCTCCAGGTTGAGGTCTTTGCGGATCTGCACTACTTCGATCAGGTCGTTCAATGTTTCATCGATGTTCAGGATCACATCGTGCTGCATATTGATATACAGTTCACGTTCGCTCTCGCTCTCGGTATTATTATAAATCTGCATCAGCGCCTTCAGGTTGGCGATAGGCGCCCGAAGGTTGTGCGACGTAATGTGGGCAAAGTCTTCCAGCTGTTTGTTCTGATTTACCAGGTATTTATTCAGACTTAGCAATTGCTCATTCGCCTTACGCAGCTCTTTCTGCATCTGGCGGCTGGACGTAATATTCCTGGTAAAAATAGAGATGCTGCCATCCTGCATGGAAGCCAGCAAAAACTCGTACCACTTATTGGTTTTCGGCAGATAATTAAAGAACGATACCGGTCGCCTGTGTTCAATACACTCCATCACCTTTGCGTGGAACGTGCTGCCCACCAGCCACGGGAACACTTCGAAGATATTATTCCCCACTACCGAATTATGGTCAATGATCTCTTCCGCCTTTTTATTGAGGAAGCTCACTTTACCATCTTGCCCCAACACCGCGTAACCCATATCGATGGTATCGAAGAAAAGGCTCATCAGCTCTGTATTTCTCGACAGCTGATCGCGGATCTGGAATTGTTCGGTAATATCCTGTATCACGCCGTGTATGCGTACGATGCGGCCGTTTTTAAACTCGGGCCGGCCGATCATTCTTATTTTGATAGCGTTGTTGCGTGCGGTTACGAGTGTCAGTTGCTCATCGAACGACTTGCCGGTATGGCAGCATTCCATGATTACGGTCTCCATACGGATACGCTCGTCGTCGCCGTAAAAGGTGCCCATTTTTTCCATGGACATCTGCGTATAGGGCGGCAGTTCGTGGATGCGGTAGGTTTGCGGCGACCAGCGTACTTTGTAAGACGGCACATCGATCTCCCACCCGCCTATCTTACCGATTTCGCCGGTTTGCAACATGAATTCCTGCGACTTCGCATTCTCGATCTCCTGGCGTTTCTTATCGGTGATATCATTGACAAGCGCCACCACGATCTGGTCCTTATCCACCGGATCGTATACCGGGAACATGGTCAGATCGAGGTAAACCTCGCGCTCATTCTTCGTCCATTCCTTGTCGAGTGAGAAATCCAGCTTTTTCTCCATACGCACCATTTTGCCGTGTTGCAGCACCTGCATGAACAACTGGTCAAGCTCAAACAGTTTCGCGAACGGATCGTTGATCATGTTATAGGCCTCTTCCTGCGAATCGCCGACATTGCCGAAGAACAGGCGCTGCGTCTGGTTTACGCGACGGATGAAGCCGAAATTATCAAACTGGATATACCCGATGGGCAGATTTTCCACAATATTATTAAGGAGTCGCTCGCTCTTTTCGAGACTGAGTTCTGCCAGTTTTTTCTCTGTGATTTCGCTGAGGATGAGAAAGAGGTACGCCAGGTCGTTCTGCTGGCCGATAACCGGGAAGGCGGTGGCTTCATAGTAGGCAGGCTTGATACGCGTAATGGAGCCGTTTTGTACTTCTGTATACTTCAGCAGTATTTCCTTTTTGATGGGTACCCGGCGACGGATCACCTCTTCGAATAGTGCGTTAAGGCCATTGTGGCGGTTGATAGGATCGCCCAAAACATTGTACGGCAAGCCGCTTACAGCCAGGTGGCCTTCCCCCAGGATATCGCGCATATGCCCGTTAAGATCAACACTCCAGCCATCGGGCGTGTATTGATGCAGGCCTACGGGCAGGTTTTCCAATACGGAACGGAAGAACTGTTCATTCTCCCGCGCTTTCAGTTCCCGCGCTTGCGCGTGGTGATATCAAAACAAATCACGAGATACCCCGATTGTCCGTCGCTCGTACTGAACGGACTCACGGTGGCGTCTACCCAAATAAGGCTGCCATCGGCGCTGTTATAGGCAACTTCATGATGCCAGTTTTTCCCGGTTTTGAGGGTACGCCATATATCATCAATATCGCAGGCAGATTCTATCTGGCTGATGATTTGTCCGAACGACAAGCCAACCAGGGCCGGGGCGGGCAAACCGGTAGCCTGGCAAAACGCTTCATTTACACGCATGATACGCGCGCGGCTATCGAGCAATGCTACCAGGGCGCATGCATCCAGCGCCGCCTGTACCTGGTGCAGGTGGTCGTTTGCGTGCAGCATGTCCTGGTAAATGGCAAGCTCGTGGCTAACATTACGGCTCATCATGAAGGCGCCGGTTACCCGGCCTTCCTGATCGTAAAGTGGCTTAAAAGAAATGCGGTGATGTGCGCCGCCCGGTACCACGTTGGGAATGGAACAGACATACGTATTGCTGTCCCCGGCAAGCGCCCGTTTGCAATGATATAACCATTGCTGAGCCCATTGCGGGTACGCTTCACAAAGGGATAAAACACTGATGCCCGGCCTGATATCGGCTCCATAAAGCCTGCGGCATTCTGCCGCGAATACCTTGTTCACCCGCACAAAACGACATTCCATATCAAATATGGCAATCCCGTCCTGGATATCATCCAGCACCTGACTTAAAGCAGCGTCGTTCATGTTGTAAGTAAGTCTGTTGGCATTTTGTACTCCCGGAAATTCATCATGCTCTGCTTAGACGGCCAATAAAATCAAACATAAAAGTATGTATAATATAACACATTTCCTTGTCACCCGGAAAAATCAATATTATCATTGATGAGCGGGAGGGGATAAACTGTGGATAACTCAAACCCTTTATCCATAAGGACCTGATAGCTAACTGGGATATTGTGCTGCGCCTTTTCTGCATTTTTTCAAATATCTTTGGTTGGAAACGTTCAATGAAAATTTCATGGTAACTAAAAGTGATAAACGTCAATGCGTTATTACCGTTACAGAAAAAGTTTTGGCGTTGTTATTGCTGCTGTATACACGCTGCTCTGCCCGGTCAGGCAGGCCACAAATCAGAACGGGGAGCTGGCCAACAAGCAGCGTTCAATAAACGTTGATCGCAGTTATCCCGGGAACTAAACCGTATTATTTATCTTAAACTTAAGGTCCATTGACAGAGTCGATCATTAGCCTGGATAGCGTAAATCCCATAGAGTTTTTCGGGGTCAACAATGGTAAACTTGATCTGCTGAAAAAGAAATTCCCCCTGCTTAAAATCCTTTCCCGCGGTACGCAGCTCAAACTGTCGGGGTCCGCAGAAGAAGTAGCCACGGCCCAGGAGAAGATCGGTCAGATCGTTAAATACCTCGAACGCAACGGTAACCTTTCCGAAAATTATTTCGAACAGATACTGGGTGATGAAGAGGTGAGTGTGGACAATTTCAGCGACCGCAACCCGAACGAGGTGCTCGTGTTTGGCCCCAATGGCCGCACTGTTCGCGCCAAAACCGCCAACCAGAAAAAGATGGTGAGTATGGTCGACAAAAACGACATCGTGTTCGCGATAGGTCCTGCCGGTACCGGTAAAACCTATACCGCGGTAGCCCTCGCGGTTCGTGCACTGAAAAATAAGGCCGTACGAAAAATCATCCTTACCCGCCCCGCGGTGGAAGCCGGCGAAAGCCTGGGTTTCCTGCCCGGTGACCTCAAGGAAAAGATTGATCCGTATTTGCGCCCGCTCTACGACGCCCGGACGATATGATCCCGCCGGACAAGCTCACGTACTTCATGACCAACCGTGTAATCGAGATCGCGCCTTTGGCCTACATGCGCGGCCGTACGCTGGATAATGCCTTCATCATCCTCGATGAGGCCCAGAACGCGACCGAACTGCAGCTCAAAATGTTCCTTACCCGTATCGGTTCCAGCGCCAAAGCCATTATTACCGGCGACCTTACGCAGATCGACCTTCCTAAGAACCAACGCTCGGGACTCGAAAAAGCCTCCAGGATCCTCCGGAACATCGACGGTATCGGCAACCTGAAACTCGATGAGGAAGATGTGGTGCGCCACAGGCTCGTAAAAGCCATCATCAAGGCTTACGAGGCGAACAAAGACGAAAACTGATTATTATAACAAAGCCAGGCCCATGTTGCAACACGTAATTAAGCCGTGTGTCAACCGTGGCCTGGCTTTTCCAAAACGGTTTAACAGAACCTTAACTTCCGTATTTGTAAGTTGTGCAATTCAAACAATCCCCCTATTTTTGTGCAAAATTTTTAATTTATCAGCCACATGAGCTATTATAGGCGACTTGTACTTTTGTTTGGTATCTTCTTAGGCCTTCTGATAGTTGGTTGTCAAAAACAGACCACTCCGGACGAAGTAGCACTGGAATTTATGCACGCCATCCAACAGTCAAACTTCGAACAGGCCAAGGAATACATTACGAAAGAATCGCACCAGGTCCTTACCCTCTACTCGTTTTTCGATGGCAGGAGAACGGCCGAAGAAAGGGAAAAGATTAAACAGGCGGAGATTAAAGTATTGGATACCAAGCAAAACGATGCCGGCGACAAAGCGCAGGTAACGATCCTGAATTCATCTACCCAACAAAAAGAAACGCTTCAGCTGGTAAAAGAAAATGCCACCTGGAAAATCTCGCTTACATTCGAAAGCATCATTCCCATTTCAGCTCCGGGCGTAGAAACTCCGGTATTAGACTCTACCATCGTGACACTCGACACCAGCCTTGTGCCTTTGGATACAGCGTCGCACTAGCTTAAGATACGGACCATGCACCTGCTCACCATGTAAGTCAGGCAATTCCCCTTTATATTTCCATCGTTCACATGTACCGCAATGACAATATTGCCGGTATTTATTTCTTTTTTTTTTAAATTTGCCCCCTCGGATTACGAGGATATGCAATTGAACACATATACAAAACCAGAAAGCATCTAAGATTATGACAACAAATCCTTGGCATAGCGTGAGTTACGGTGATAAAGCACCGCACATCGTTACAGGTATCATCGAAATCCCCCAGGGCTCGCGTGCCAAATATGAGCTGGACAAGGAAAGTGGTTTGCTGAAACTCGACAGGGTATTGTATTCTTCCGTATATTATCCCGCCAACTACGGCTTCATCCCGCAAACTTATTGCGACGATAATGATCCGCTGGACATCCTCATCATCTCCCAGATCACCTGCGTACCTATGTGCCTGGTAGAAGCCAAAGTAATTGGTGTAATGCAGATGATCGACGGTGGCGAGGCCGATGATAAAATTATCGCCGTTGCCGCACACGACCAGAGTGTAAACCACATCAACGATATTTCAGAATTACCGCCGCACTTCATCCACGAAATGCGCCACTTCTTTGAAGAGTACAAAAAACTGGAGCATAAAACCGTTAAGGTGGAAGAGTTCCAGAATAAAGCCGTTGCAGAGCGCATCGTACTGGAAAGCATTGAGCTGTACAACACTACCTTTAAAAAATAGTTCCTGAACAAATATTGAGAAAGCGCAGCGGCCCTGGCCACTGCGCTTTTTATTTTCAACCGGATATGCATCCCTTTACTGGCGATAGCGACGGATCAACCGCAGTTTATGCGTTCTTTCCCCCGTGTCACTATTGACGATCCCCTCATTATCGATGGCGTCTATACGCACCTTGCCCGAAGCGTGAATGATTTCATGATCGTTCAGCAACACGCCCACATGGGTAATGCGGCCCTCCGCATTGTCGAAAAAGGCCAGTCGCCGGGCTGCACTTCCTGCAAAAAGCCTACGCCCTCCCCTTGTGTAGCCTGTTGATAGGCATCCCGTAATAAGGGAATGCCTGCCAGCTTATACAACGTTTGCGTATAACCGGAGCAATCGACCCCAAATACGGATTTTCCGCCCCATAGGTAAGAAGTGTTCAGGAAAACAGCTGCGTAGCGTAATACGGCGTCTAAATCGGGCGTAAGCGGCAATGGTTCGAGGGGCGCCTCAAACTGTACGGTATACTTTCCCCAATTCGTGACCTCGCTTCCGTTATGCGGTAGCAGTACGCCAAACGGCACCTGCATGGGCTGGCCATTGAAGATCACGGGGTTGATCCACCCGGGCGCAAAAAGCGGGCAGGTGCGTCGAAAACGTCCTTTTCCACCGGTTCGAGATGCGATACGGTTACCCAACCTTCATAATTGTCGTACCGGTTCCGTACCTTCACCCAGCCGTCTGTATTAACTGGTTCGGTTTCAACAAATTCCCCGAACAATACCTGTGAAATGATCTCGCTCCGGTGCTTTGGCTCAGCCCGCATGGGACTTACCGGTACAATGGTTACGGCGTATGGCATACTAATTGTTATTTTTTTATATAAGTGTTCGAAGAACTGAACACGAAAATGCGTAAATTATAAATACGATTATGCAGCCGCTACTAAATAATATGAACGACAAGGAACTCCTGAACCGCATCCGCAAAATGCGTGACGAGGAAGCTGTAGGCGCTTTACTGGAGCGTTACAGCCACCTGTTGGTAGCCTATTGCATTCCAAAAATGGCCAGTCGTGAAAAGTCGGCGGAAGTGATTCCGGCCCTGCTTGGTACGCTGGACCAGAACTTCAGGACCATGCACATCCCCCGCGCCAACGACTGTGTAGCACATACGCTGGCCACCTATTTCAACCCGAAGAGCAATATCCACCCGAATCACGTATCAAGGGAAGTGCAGGCGATTTACCGCGCCGAAAACCGTGTACAACAATCCGGCAGCAATCCTATTGAACGACAACAACTCTGTGACGAGCTGCTGCAGCGGTTCGCTCAACTTTCTCCGGACGATCAGCAAGTGGTAACGCAGTTCTATGCGGAACAGCAATCCTTTGACGAAATTGCGGTGGCGAAGGGCATAAGCAGGGACAAGGTGCGCAATATCCTGAAGGACGCGCGTAAAAAATTAGCCACTCAACTGATGGACCAGGCCTATGAATAACAAGTTTCCCATAAAAGAACGGATCCTCAAGATCTTTACGCCGGTACGCTGCCTGAACCGCGACCAGCTTCCCCGTTATATAGATGGCAAAATGACCGCCATCGAAAAACACTTAGTGGAAGAGCACCTGGTAGCCTGTGACCTCTGTTACACCGCCATGCAAACGCTGGAAAAGGCCGCCAACCGTGAACCTTACGAATCACTCACGACTAATACGATTTCATATATCCATCAACATTATTACCCGCGCCACGCGATGTTGTAAAACAACAGGCAATCCGCAAAGGACGCAAGCAGGAAAGTCTGCTCGCCTACTTCTGGACACTGGCCATTATTGGTTTTATCGGCGGGGGATTTACGTGGTGCAGGCCGCCATCAAACACCGCGGTATGAAGGCCGCTAATATCAGCAGCATACCAGTAGCCGTGCCCGAAACCGTGTCGCAAACGGATGGTGACGCACGGTACGCTACTTTAAATAGCACAGGACAGCCCACAGCGGAAACGCCTCCCACTACCACGCAACACGCTGTGGCAGTAACCCGCGACACCACGAAACAGCTCAACTTAAAGAAAGATTCGGTAAAAATACTGGCAGCCGCGCAAACTACGGCATTGCCTAAACGAGACTCCGCCACAACACCGGCGCCGCGCAAAACCGTGGCGAAGGATTCTGTAGCACATCCGGCGCCAGCGCCTGTAAACGAGAAAAAACCGGAACCGGCTAAAACGGAGGCTACACCAGCGCCTAAAGAAAAGGAAAAAGAGAAGGAAGAATCTTCCTCCAAATCGGTGAATATCGACGAATCGCTGTACAAATCTGCCATGATGCTGCAACAGCAGGGCAGCCTCGACCAGGCCATTGAACGATACAAGAAAGTATCCCCTGGCAGCCGTTTCGGAGAGCTGGCGCGGTACCAGATGGCGGTATGTTATAAAAACCGGGGACAATCCGGCAAAGCCCGCAAACTTTTTAAGGAAGTAGTAAGAATGGACGGCAGCATGAAAGTAGCCGCCGAAAATGCGCTGAAAGATTAATCCATTTTTATGGAATTATAAAGAAGCTGCATCTTACTGACTGATATCTATATTTACGCTGTGAATTATCCTGGCTTTCAAAACCTTACCGACCTGGAATTGCTGCAACGGTACAAAACCGACGGCAATAGCGAATGGATAGGCATATTGTTCGATCGTTATGCTATCCTGCTACTGGGTTTATGTATGAAATACCTCAAGCATGAAGAGGATGCGCGCGACAGCGTTCAGCATATTTTCCTGAAAGTATTGTCCGAAGTACATAAGCACGAAGTACAACATTTTAAAGCCTGGATTTACCAGGTGGCTAAAAACCATTGCCTGATGCAGCTGCGCAAAACCAACACGCGTTATGCAAAGGAACTGGACGAAACCACCATGGGTGGCGCCTCCGAACCGGAGCTGGAAAAAGAGGCCAAAGCAGAAAAAGAGCATAAAGACCTGATGCTCGAAAATATGCAGGACGCCATGAGCATGCTCAACGCAGAACAGCAAACCTGCGTGAAGCAGTTTTACCTGGATAAGCGCTCCTACCAGGAAATTGCCGACGATACCGGTTATTCGCTTTCGCATGTGAAGAGCTACATCCAGAACGGAAAGCGTAACCTGAAGTTATTATTAGAAAAGTACAGTAAAAATAAACGCTAACTTAGACGACGGTTAGCGGTAATAGTTATGAACGAAAATTTTCGCGACATATTTTAGAAACGAGCTGCGTATCGCAGCAGGAGCTGCTGGATTACCTGCAGGGACGGCTGCCTGAGGCAGACAGGCACCGGGTGGAAATGCACCTGGCCGATTGCCCGTTCTGCAGCGACGCCATGGAAGGATTGTCCGCCATCCCCGAAAAGGAAAAAATACCCGGGGTCATCCGGCAAATGAAATGGAACGTGTTGCAGAACCTGCGCCGGAAGAACCGTAAAAAGCGGAAACGCGAGTTTTATGTATCACTGGGAATGATTACGCTGGTGTTACTTTTTATAGTACTGGCCTGCTTTTTCGCGTATCATTTTATGGTGAAGAAATAAAGAATCAAGGTGTTGCGGAGCAGCACCTTTTTTATGCCCTAATACAACGTCCTGTCCCCTTTCCCCGCCCACATTTTGAACACTTCTATCGCATGCCCGTCTGGCAGCGCTATCAAAGGAATCCGTTTTTCGGCATGCGGTAAATTAAGCTGCTCGTAAATATCCGAATCATCAAACAAAATATTCGCTGCATCCTCTTTGGTATTCGCATAAAAGACCCGCGCCGGCCGCGCCCAGTAAATGGCGCCGAGGCACATGGGACAAGGTTCGCAGGAGGTGTATATTTCGCAATCGTCGAGCTGAAAAGTATGCAGGCGGTTACAGGCATCGCGGATGGCTACGACCTCGGCATGTGCCGTGGGGTCGTTATGCAGCAACACCTGGTTCCAGCCCTCTCCCACTATTTCATCACCCTTTACAACGATGCAGCCGAAAGGGCCGCCATCGCCGTTTTTCATGCCTTTTTCCGACAAGGCCACTGCTATCTCCATAAAGTGTTGTTCTCTTTTTCCGATTGGATAAGTCATTTCGATGTGGGTTTGTTTTAAAGATACGGGAAATATCAGCTGCCACCATGGCAAATGAAGCTTAGTATACCAGTCCCCAAAAACAAGAAACCCGGGTGAGGAATCACCCGGGCGTTTTCTGTAACTGTATATCGTCGTATTTGAAGTTATTTGTTTCGGATTACCACCACCCCGTCGAACACGTCTATCAGCACTGGTTTGCTTTTCTCCACTTCTCCTGCCAGAATCTTTTTGCTCAACAAGTTCACAATCTGTTTCTGGATCAAACGTTTCAGCGGTCGGGCGCCAAACTGCGGGTCGTAACCCTGTTCAGCGAGGTAATCAATCGCATAATCAGAGAATTCCAATATCATGCCATTTTTCGCGACCAATTCTTTCAGGTTTTGTAATTGTATGTTAATAATGCCACGCACCTCGCTCTTCATCAGCGGCTGGAACATTATCACCTCGTCTACACGGTTCAGGAACTCCGGACGAATCGTCTGTTTGAGTAATTCCATCACCTGGTCGCGGGTATTTTCCACCACTTCATCTTTATTCTCTTCGTTAATCCGCTCGAAATTCTCCTGTATGATATGGCTACCCATATTGCTCGTCATAATCACGATGGTGTTCTTAAAGTTCACCACGCGGCCTTTGTTATCGGTCAGGCGGCCATCGTCCAGCACCTGCAACAAAATGTTGAAGGTGTCCGGGTGTGCTTTTTCGATTTCGTCGAGCAACACTACCGAATAAGGTTTACGTCTAACCGCCTCTGTCAGTTGCCCACCTTCATCGTATCCTACATATCCCGGAGGCGCGCCTACCAGGCGGCTTACCGAATGTTTCTCCCGGTACTCGCTCATGTCAATACGGGTCATCATGCTCTCATCATCGAACAAATAATCCGCTAAAGCCTTGGCCAGTTCGGTTTTACCCACACCGGTCGTACCCAGGAAAATGAAAGACCCGATAGGTCTGCGCGGATCCTGTAAACCCGCACGGCTCCGGCGGATGGCGTCCGCCACGGCAGTAATCGCTTCTTCCTGTCCTACTACACGTTGATGCAGTTCTGCTTCCAGGTTCAACAACTTCTCTTTCTCACTCTGCATCATCCTTGCCAACGGGATACCGGTAGCTTTCGCCACGTTTTCCGCAATATCCTCCGCATCCACTTCCTCTTTCAACAAACGCTTCTGGTTGTCGGATATCGCGGCCAGCACCGCCGTTTGCTCTTCCACTACTTCCTCCTGCTCCTTGATCTTGCCGTAGCGGATTTCCGCTACCTTGCCGTATTCTCCATTACGTTCGGCCTGTTCCGCCTCATGCTTCAGGTCTTCGATAGCAGCTTTCGCCTGTTGGATCTTATCTACTACCTCTTTCTCCTGCTGCCATTTTGCTTTAAACGCATTCCTTTCTTCACTTAAATTCTCGATCTGTGCGGCCAGTTCCCGTAATTTATCTTCGTCTTTCTCTCTTTTGATCGCTTCTCTTTCAATTTCGAGCTGACGGATGCGGCGCTCCAGTTCGTCCAGCTCTTCGGGCATAGAATTCATTTCCAGCCGCAGTTTCGCTGCGCTTTCGTCGATCAGGTCAATGGCCTTATCGGGCAAAAAGCGGTCGGTAATATAACGGTGCGACAGTTCTACCGCGGCAATGATCGCTTCGTCCTTGATGCGCACATGGTGGTGCGTTTCGTAACGTTCTTTCAAACCGCGCAGGATGGAAATGGCGTCATCTACAGTAGGCTCATCGATCAGCACCTTCTGGAACCTGCGTTCCAGCGCCTTGTCCTTCTCGAAATATTTCTGGTATTCGGTGAGCGTAGTCGCACCTACCGCGCGCAGCTCACCACGCGCCAGGGCGGGTTTCAGGATGTTGGCCGCGTCCATTGCGCCTTCCATGGCGCCGGCGCCTACCAGCGTATGTATTTCATCGATAAACAGGATGATATTCCCTTCGCTTTCGGTCACTTCCTTGATCACGGCTTTCAGCCTTTCTTCAAACTCACCGCGGTACTTGGCGCCTGCCATCAGGCTACCCATATCCGGGGCAAAAATGATACGGGAACGCAGGTTATCAGGCACGTCGCCGTTGACGATACGATGCGCCAATCCTTCTGCGATGGCTGTTTTACCAACACCCGGTTCACCCACTAATATCGGGTTGTTTTTGGAGCGGCGGCTTAAGATGTGCAGCGTTCTGCGGATCTCTTCATCACGGCCGATCACCGGGTCCAGTTTGCCCGCGGCAGCCAGCTCGTTCAGGTTTTTCGCGTACTTCTGCAGCGAATTATATTGCGCATCCGCCGTTTGTGAGTTCACGGTGCCGCCTTTACGCAGTTCGAGTATGGCAGACTTCAAACCTTTTTCGGTAAGACCCGCGTCCTTTAAGAGTTTGCCCGTGTCATCGCTGCCCATCAGTCCGAGCAGCAAGTGTTCCACACTTACAAATTCATCTTTAAAATCCTTGATCACCGAACCGGCGCGTAAGATCGCGTTGTTGGCGTCGCGGCTCAACGTTTGCCCCGGCTCGCCGCTGGCAACCGGGTAGCGTTGTAACTGTTCGTTCAGTTTATTTTCGAGAAAGCCCGTATTAACGTCGTTCTTCTTTAATAAGTAATCTATAGCGTTGTCTTCATCGTCCAGCAGTGCCTTCAGGAGATGCTGTTTCAATCGACTGATTCTTGTGATTGAAGGCCAGTTGCTGCGCGTGTTGAAGCGCTTCCTGCGATTTGATGGTGAAGTTATTCAGGTTCATAATGTTTTACTTTCTTCCTTTTTGGCTAACAATTCTTTGATTGTTTTGTTGTAAATAAGCAAACGGTGCACCAAAACAAAAAAGGCAATTTTGGCAGCTATTGCGTCCAAAAACTGCACCTTTAACAGGTTGCAGCGGAGTTCTCTGCTAAAATTGCAGGTTTTGCTTCATCCCCGAGATTGCCGACCCAACGTACACACGCAAACGAACGTATCCCTTGTTGACCGGTTTTTTTGTTGAATTCAGCCGCAACGGGCTCCTCAGCCGCCGTTGCGTCGCACCCTTCAACATTTTCTCACCCCTCAAAAAAATGCGTTATGTCATATGATCTGCTTCAATCCGCCAGGGCAATTTTTACAGGCGATTTTATCAGTAAAGTATCCGGACAATTAGCCGAGCCGGAACAGGGTATCCAGAAAGCGCTCGCAGCGGCGATTCCAACGGTATTAGCCGGACTGCTGGCCAAGGTATCTGCCCCTGACGATGCAGGCAGCGTTTTCGGACTGGTGAAAGATGCAGCCCAGCACCCGGCGGGCACTTCCACGCAGGGAGTGGCGGCAGGCCTCATCCAGAAAGGATCTCAATTTTTATCGTCGCTCTTTGGCCATAAATCGGAGGATGTTGCTAATTCGCTCGCCCAATATGCCGGCATCAAGCAGACTTCCGCACTTGCCCTGCTGCAAACCACGGCCCCGCTTACATTGGGCGAAGTCGGCAAATATGCACTCGACCACCGCATGAGCCCACTGGGTTTCATGGCCTTCCTCAATAATCATAAGGATGCTATACTCAAAGCCGTTCCCGCCCATCTCGGTCTTGCGTCTATCTTAGGCGTTGGCCACCTGGACGATATCGGCCGCAAACTCTCGGGCATCATTTCGAGCATTGGCGCTGGCGACACAATACCAATGAACATCCGGAAGTAGTGACCCACGTAAGCCGCCGCAAGTGGACCACGCCCCTGCTGTTCTTACTGCTGCTCGTGATCATCCTCTGGTGGCTGCTCCGCGGCTGCGGCAATAAAACAAATATGCAAATGCCTGTGAAAGATACCGTGACCACCGGGCAAATGGAAAACGACGCCATTGCCAACGTAAGCACACCTGCCCGCGCGTCCATCAAAGTCATGTTGCCGGATGGCCGCGAACTGGACGCTTACAAAGGCGGTATCGAAGACCAACTCGTCAGTTTCCTGAAAGATCCGGCCAGCAGGCCCGGCAAAGACGTATGGTTCGATTTCGACAACCTTAACTTTGAGACGGGCAGCGCTACCATTACGCCGGAAAGCCAGCAACAGGTAAACAACCTGGCGGCTATCCTCAATGCTTTCCCATCCACCCGGATCAAAATCGGCGGCTATACCGACAAACAGGGCGACGAAGCCGTGAACCTCAAATTATCGAAAGACCGCGCCGAAGCCGTGCATGCCGCCCTGCAAAATGCAGGTGTAAAAGCCGGCCAGCTGCAGGGCGCCGAAGGATATGGCTCCCGGTTTGCGAAAGCTGCGGCCGATGCGCCGGACGAAGAGCGGGTAAAAGATCGCCGCATCTCCGTCAGTGTACGGGAAAAATAACGAAAAAGGGCTGCGAAATGCAGCCCTTCTATTTTTATGCCTTCACGATCATCTTTCCTTTATTCTCGCCGGAAAACAGGCTTAAAAACGCTTCAGGCAACTTATCAAAGCCCTCCACGATCGTTTCCCTGTATTTCAGCTTTCCTTCCTTTACCCCTTTTGCCAGGGCTGCAAAACCTTCCTGCACCCGGTCAAGGTAATCGCTTACGATGAAACCTTTCAGCAATACTTTACGCGTAAGTAACCGGGGAAACAACCTTGGACCCATCGGCACTTCAGTGGCGTTGTAATGCGCAATTTGTCCGCACAGCGCAATACGTGCATGGAAGTTAAGGTTCATAATGGCAGCATCGGTAATTTCTCCGCCTACATTATCGAAATAAATATCCACACCGTTGGGACAGGCAGTGGCAATGGCGGTGGTCATGTCCGGCGTGGTTTTATAATTAATGGCCTCGTCGAAACCGAACTCATTTTTTAACAGTTCTACCTTCTCGTCACTCCCGGCAATGCCCACAACACGGCAGCCCGCCTGTTTGGCGAGTTGTCCTACCACGGTGCCTACTGCCCCGGCCGCGCCGGATACCAGCACGGTTTCGCCTGCCTTCGGCTTCCCGATATCCATCAACCCAAAATAAGCCGTTAAACCAGGCATGCCCAAAATACCCGTGGTAATGCGAGGGTGGCGCCAGCGTGGGATCGATTTTGGACAATTCGGAGGCGGGCACGGTCATTTCTGTTGCCCGGGTACGCGGCCGGTTACCAGGTCGCCCTTTGCGATACCGTCCGCTTTGCTTTCAAGCACCTCACCCACCATACCGCCTACGATAGGCTGGTTTACCTCGTAAGGCGCCGCATACGACTTGGCGTCGCTCATACGGCCGCGCATGTAAGGATCAACAGAATAATACAGTCCTTTTAACCGCACTTCGCCCGCTTCGGGCGTTTTTACTTCCACCGTTTCGGTGCGGAAGGTGGAGGCATCGGGCAAACCTTTCGGTCGCGCGGCCAGTACAATTTGTTTTGCGCTCATGCTTTATAATTTTCTCGGTTATTCATCAACGCCGCAATGCATCAAAAGTTGAACCAGCGGTAAAAAAAAGCGGCCCTTGCAGGCCGCTTTCCTATATTCTTATCAAAATAAAACTATTCTTTGACCAATACCATGCGGCTGCGGTCCGATTTAAACACCTGGTCGTAAAACGCTTTCAACTCTTGTACGTCCGAAGGCGGGAATACCCCATCATAAATTTCCCTGCTACGCACATATACAATTCGGTCGCCCTCCAGCTTGGCGCTCGCGGCATACTTTCCGAATTTATTGGCAATAGCTACCGGCTGAAAACCACTTTCCAGTTTATATCCTGACGGGATGGTAATCATCACCGTATCTACCGAACGCGCCGAGTAAGGCAGAAATATTTCGGAAAGGCGGGCAGAATCGTCGGGCAGGCGCGTATTGCTGCGGGACAATATATTCGGTACAATAAACATGCGCTTACCGGTTACCGATGCATACGCAGCTGCTTTTATGTGCAATTGCTCGTCCAGCGCAGGCAACCTTCCGGGATATTCTTTATACCCGAAGTCCACGATATCGTAACTGGCCAGGCTGATATTATCGCGCAGCTCTTCCAGTTGTTTTTCGCGGGACATGCTGTGGATGATACTGTGCTGCTCGTCCTGCAGTTGCCCCGTGCTATGATTCAACACTTTGATCGATGCATCTCCGTTTTCATCAATTACTGCGTTCACTAATGACGTCGCCTGGTTTTGCGCCATGCCATACTTGGGCGTTCGCACCAGTTTACCGCCATTTTCATCCACGGAGAGTACGGGCCTGCCGGCCGTAAAACCGCTCAGGTAGCCGGCGGGTAAAGTCTGGCTGGTACATTCTAACCATACCGTGTCTTTTTCCAGCGGCACGTTCACGATCACGTGGTTAAAGCGCGATACCGGGAAATCCTCCATCATTTCAGTGTTCCCCTGTCCTGCCCTTACCAGCGTATAATTGGCACGGATACCCGCCTCTTTCAGCAGGGCGCACATATAATTCGACAATGCCTTACAATCGCCGTAGCCCTTAGTGGCCACGTACATGGCGTCATAGGTCTGGAAGCCCCCAATGCCGAACATCACCAGGATGTACCGGGTATTTTGCTGCAGGTAGGTATACAATGCGGAAATCTTTTCCTTCGGATCTGTAAGATGATCGGTCAGCTGGTGCACCGTCTTTTTTACGGCGTCGGGCAGTACATCGCGGCCTTTATTGAGCGTAAATACAAAAGAGCCCAGTCTTGCCAGGAATTCATTTGCCCTTTGTATGCGCCCATCTCAAATTCCGCCGGACCTAAAAACACCGATGTAGCACGGTTGTGCCAGTCGCGACTAAAGGGTTCGGACTTGATCGCGGGCAGCATGGTGGCTTCCCAGGTGAACGTTTTCTGCCCTTTTACCACCTGGGTTTTCGGCTCTCCGTGGTAGCCGAATGTCCGCCAACGCAGCGGGTAGCTTTCGGGAACTGTTACTTCGAACAGACTTTGCTGCACAGCGAAACTCGGCCCCTCCTGCGGAATCCAGAGCGGCAGTGCAAACGACTGCCTGTTGTTGGTGACGATCTCGTACTCCACGGTATAAGGATAACTGCGATGATAAAAACTATGCAGCTTATACCGTGTATCTTCCATGAGCGCCGCGTTGTCTACGCCACTCACATCTTTTATTTCTGAAGATTTCAATTTGCGTATCTGTTTGCCGGAAGCGTCGAACAGTATGCCTTTAATAGATTTCACATCACGCAGCGGCCCGTAATCCTCCTGCACGTCGGCATAATCGACGCCGCTTTCGTTCATCACCGTGATCGCGAAGGTGTGTACCACCGTCACGTCCTTTAAACCTTCCATGCGCACGCTATAGCGCTCCATACGCTTTACCGCGTCGGCGCCGATTTGCAACGGGGCGGGAATAGCCGCCACATTATAATCGGGGTCGCCGGCGACAACGGCCAGCGAGGGGATCAGCAAAAACAGACTAATCAGCGTTTTTCTCATGACGACTTTTTCTTTTTCAATACAATTTGCTCCGCCTGTTTTTTTACGATCATATCGAAGAAACCGCGAAGCTCGTCGTATTCATCGGGCTCAAAAGTGGCGCGGTTCAGTTTAATACGGCAACGCATCTGTACGCCGGTGGGTATTTCTGCCGTGAGGTATTCGAAAAGTCCTTCATCATCGCCGTACTTTACCCGCACGGATTTGGGCAGCTCGTCCACCACGTATCCTTCCGGCGCCATAATCGACAACACATAGGATTCATCCATCACACATGGCATTTCCACGGGATAAGTGCGGTCCGCAGACTTAAAGGGATTAGATTTATAAGCCTCGGAAAACATCGGGTTAAAATACAGTACATCTGCTTTTGCATCCTCCTGTGCGGCAAACTCATATTCCACGCTCAGTGGCAGTTCCATTTCCGTAAGGTTCGATATTTTTGCATGCTCCAGCGTTACCTCGCCGGGAAAGCTTTTCGCGGTCTTTTTAAAATAACTTTCTTCACCACTTTCCTTGATCATGGCGCGCATGGCGCAGGACTCAAAATAAGTAGGCGTTTGGCGCCACATGGCTTTCATATGGCCGTTCTCATCCGGCGTAATCATCACGGTCGTCATTTTCCGCTCGCGCACAGAGTCGGCATTCAGCGCCATAGGCTCCACACCGGCATTCAGGATGCGCGCATGGCCATTGTACACGGATACCGGCAGTTTACCGAAACCGAGATAAGGATAACTCGCATCCGGTAGTGATACTGCTCGCCATCTCTGAACGCACAGATCGTGTAGTTAAACATGTCGATGATCGGGTAAAACGCATACACGGTACCGTTAGCGCGTGTGCTCAGGATCATGGGATAAGCTTCGAGGTCCGCTTTGTTCAGCATCGCCGTCAGCAGCATATTCAACTCTGTTACGTTACCATTTTTACGGGTGTACACGTTGCGCAGCGAGGTTTGCATCGACAGCGCACTGTGGGCGGTACAGGTGTAGTTATCGCGCACAAATGCGTAGATGCGTTTCGCTTTCTCCATGTTGGACCCTGCGCCTTTTACCAGTTCGTCCACTTTATCGCTCAAATAGTTGTTGTTGGCTTTCAGGCAGGCGCCCAGCGCCTCTTCCTTCATATAATCTTCATACAACTTAGGCCAGGTGCTTAGCACCGGGTGCACGGGTCTTTCCGGTATACGAATGGCCGACTGCTGAAAGCGGATGGCCGTCAGGTGATTGTCGATCGACGTGGTGAAGTCCTCCTCCTTCAACATGGGCAGGTCTTTATACACCCAGCGGTGCGTGGTAACAGGAATGGTGTAGGTGGCCCGCTCGTTCGCCTGTCCGGCGCCGCCATCTATCCGGAAGTTGAAGGAACGCATGTTGGTTTTCGGGTTGTTGGGAACATGTTCCCGCTCATATCCGCGGCGCAACGTAATGTACTCCAGCCATGAAGGGATCGCCACCGAATATTCACTCCACATCGTGGGATAGTCTTTCGACTGAAACTCCCAGGGCTGCAGATTGAACAGGAAGTCTGAGGTAATCGTGTACGAAAACTCAATAATAGCGCCTTCCTTCACGTTCGGCAGGGTGAACTTCTTCACCGAATGCTTTTTGTCCAGTTTGTCTGTGAAAACAGATTTACTTTCCAGCGAAGTACTCACCACGGCCCCGTTCACAAGGTTGTAGGTAGCGCCTTTGAGGTTGGATACACGCTCCTCTTTCATCCCGTCTACATACACCGGGATGCTCACATTACTGGCATCGTACCCGTTTTTGTTGAGGATCTTGATGCGGCAATGGCGTTTGAATACCAGCTGAAACCAATCGGCATCCGCTTCAATTTCGGAGCTGGCGATGTCGAATAAGACCACGGCGGCAGCACTGGTATCAATAGTGTAATTACGTTGGAGGTCATCGGCAGAGACCTTGCCATACTTAACGTCGAGTTTATCCCGGGCACCTGCCCGGAGGATTAACAGGCAACTGATCGTTGCAATAAGGGATACTTTGAATGGCATATGGGATGATAGGTTAATCGCAATCTGAGGATAAAATTAAAGTAAACCTTCGTATCCATCCGTAAAATATTTTACATTGATTATCAGCATGATAATATATAAAAGTAAAAACACGGCCGGGATTTGCTACATTAGCCCCTGAACAAAACTCACCAATATATGCGCAAACCATCCCGCAGACAGTTTTTGACCAACGCCGGCAAAGCAGCCGCTGTAACGGCCATCACTCCTTTCCTGGCGGGCCGGTCCGCCAGGGCGGCAGCTAATGAAAACGCAGAAGGCCCGTTTATCCATCACGTGTACTTCTGGCTTAAAAATGCCACGAGCCAGGATGATAAGGCCAAGCTGGTAGCGGGATTGAAGAAACTTTCCGCCGCATCTACCATTGACAGGTTTTATATTGGCCAGCCTGCGCCCACCAACCGCGATGTGATTGACCGCTCTTATGCCGTTTCCTGGCTGCTGTTTTTCAAGAATAAGGCGGACCAGGATGCTTACCAGACGGACCCGATACACCTGAAGTTCATTGAAGAATGTTCTTCGCTATGGAGTAAGGTGATCGTGTACGATTCGGTGGACGTATAACAACATCATTCCCCATGCAGGCCGGCCGCCTGCATTTTTTTTCCAATACACCTTTACTATGGAACTTCTTGTGAAAGCCGTCCTGTTTGGCGTGGCGGTAGGCGGACAGCGCGCCCGCCACCCGTACCGCCTATCAACCTTTCATACTCCTTTTTTTCTGTTTCCCCTACCCGCTGCTTATTTTGCAATCCGTCCAAACCCTTACTGGGCTTGAATTATCAAAAATTATCCATTACTTAACCGTAAATATCCCTGGCATTCACCGGGGCTGTTATACCGCGGTAAAGCCTGTCAACTTTATCAAAATCTACTGCTGAATGAAAAAACTCTTATGCTTTTCCTTCTTCCTGTTGAACGTGCAACTGCTGATGGCGCAGGCGCCCGCAGCGGAGAAAGCCAATTACCAGCTGGCTTCTAAGTTTTCGCCAAAGAAACTGGGCAAGATGGTGTTCTCTACTTCCGTAAGCCCGCACTGGTTCAAGAAATCGGACCGGTTCTGGTATATGTACGAAACGACTTCCGGAAGAAAATGGTACCTCGTAAATCCCGCTACCCGTGAGAAAAAAGAGATGTTCGACCTGGAGAAACTCGCCGCCCAGCTTACACAGATCGTCAAAGACCCTTTCGATGCGCAACACCTGCCGATCGACAGCCTTCGTTTGACGGAGAGCGAGAACGGGATGCGCTTTGAGATCAAAAGCACGATCGACGAAGAAAGAAAAGATACCACCGTACGCCGTGGAACACCGCAGCCGCGTGGTAAAAAGATCTTTTATTTCGAGTATACTTTCAGTACCGGCCAGTTGCAGGAACTGAAGGAGTTTAAAAAGCCGGCGCGCCGCCCGAACTGGGCGTCTGTATCGCCCGACAGCTCCACCATCATCTTTGCACGTAACTACAACCTGTATAAGATGGACAAAGCCAACTACGAAAAGGCTTTGAAAAACGAAAGCGACAGCACCATCGTGGAAACACAGCTCACTAAAGATGGTATTGAGTTTTTCGCTTATGGCGGCGGTGAAAAAGACGATGATAACGCAAGCGATAGCACGAAGGCAAAACCCAAGCGCCGCGCGGCTTACGTGTTATGGTCGCCCGACAGCAAGAAGTTCGCCATGGTGCGTTCAGATACCCGTAAACTGAAGGAAATGTGGGTGATCAACAGCGTCGCCGATCCCCGCCCTACCCTTAAAACATATAAATACCAGCTGCCTGGCGAAAAAGAAGCGCCGGACGAGTTTGTACTCCTGTTCGACGCTGCCACCGGTAACCAGCAGGCGCTGGCGGTTTCCGCGTTCAAAAACCAGGATGTTGGCATCTGGTCCTCCAACTTCAAACAAAATGAAAGAGACGATGACTGGCGCCCGCTGACCTGGCTTGGTACAAAAGATAAATTCTACCTGAACCGTACCAGCCGCGACCTGAAACGTATTGACGTAGTAAGCATCGACGTGGCCACCGGCACCCCTAAAGTATTGATCGAAGAGCGCATGAATACCTACGTGGAAATCCGTAAACTGGGCCTGGTAAACGATGGCAAAGAACTGATCCAGTGGAGCGAAAGAGACGGATGGGGCCACTTCTACCTGTATGATGGCAATGGTACCCTTAAAAACCAAATCACTTCCGGCGCGTTCCACTGCGAAGACATCGTGGGTATCGACGAAAAGAAAAGGGTACTTTACTTTTCCGCCAACGGCCGTGAGGGCAAAGAAGATCCGTACTATCTGCATCTCTATAAAATAAACTTCGACGGTTCTGGTCTGACGCTGCTGAATGCCGGCGACTTTGACCATAACATGAGCCTGAACGATAACAATACTTTCTTTGTTGACAACTATTCCCGTGTGAACACGGTGCCTAAATCGGCGCTGTACGACGCGAACGGCAAAAAGTAATGGACCTGGAAAGCGCCGATCTCAGTCAGCTATTCGCTGCCGGTTATAAGTTCCCGGAAATCTTTACTGTAAAGGCCGATGACGGCATTACCGACATCTACGGCGTCATGTATAAGCCTTACAACTTCGACAGCACGAAGAAGTACCCGATCGTGGCGTACGTGTACCCTGGTCCGCAAACCGAAGCGGTATTGAAAAGCTTCAATAAAGGCGCTGATCGTACCGACCGCCTCGCGCAGATCGGGATGATCGTGGTAACGATGGGCAATCGCGGTGGTAACCCGAGCCGTTCCAAATGGTATCATAACTATGGATACGGCAACCTGCGCGATTATGGCCTGGCTGATAAGAAGGCCGCCATCGAACAACTGTCTGATCGCTACAACTACATCGACATCAACCGTGTTGGTATCCACGGCCACTCTGGTGGCGGGTTTATGTCTACCGCAGCCATGCTGGTGTACCCCGACTTCTTTAAAGTAGCGGTATCCAGCTCGGGCAACCACGATAACAGCATTTACAACCGCTGGTGGAGCGAAAAACATCACGGCGTAAAAGAGGTGATCGGCGAAAAAGGCGATACCAGCTTTGTTTACAACATCGATAAAAACCCGGACCTGGCACGTAACCTGAAAGGGCACCTGATGCTGACTACCGGCGATGTGGACGATAATGTGAACCCGGCCAATACCATCCGTGTGATCAACTCGCTGATCCGCGCGAACAAACGTTTTGACATTATGCTGCTACCCGGCCAGGCACACGCTTACGGCGATATGCAGGAATGGTTCTTCTGGGGACTGGCTGACTACTACGCCAAATGGCTGCTGGGCGACTTCTCGCAACCGGTGGACATTATGGAAATGAACCGCGAAGTGGAACAGAAAGGCAGTCCCGCTGCCCGTGCTGCCGCGATGGGTGGAAGGCGATAAACGACATCAACATAAGAAAGAATCCCCTGTGCTGGACAGCGCGGGGGATTTTCTTTATCATGATGAAAAAGTTACTTCCATAGGAAGACTTTCTTCTGTGGGAAGTTATTCTTCCCACTCAACCGCGGTAAAAATAACATAAAACTTTTTTCGTACGAAATTTTTCCTACCTTTAAACTATGAAAAAGGAAAACCAGGATTTACAGGAACCTACCCGTTCGGAGCTGGAGATATTGCAGGTACTGTGGAAGTACGGTCCTTCTACCGTGCGCACGGTAAATGACAAGCTGAACGAGGAGAAACGTGAAGTGCAATACACTTCTACCCTGAAGCTGATGCAGATCATGGTGGAGAAAGGTTTGCTCGTGCGCGATGAAAGCGCGATGAAACATGTGTACAGTCCCGCGATGGAAGAGAGCAAAACGAAGAGCATGCTGTTGGACAAGTTCGTGGAAAACCTGTACGATGGCTCGGCGAGCAACCTGATGATGCAGCTGTTGGGCAACCATAAGACCTCTAAAAAGAGCTGGATGCCATTAAAGCACTCTTAAAGAAGATGGATAAAGAACAATAAACTATTCGTTATGTCCGCACCCTTTTTCAACACTTGTTACATCATCCTTTGGTAAGCGCTTTCGGCCTTACCCTGTTGCATTCGCTCTGGCAGGGCGTGCTGGCTGCGGCCCTTGCCGGTATTGTAATTATGAGCACGCGACGCAGCGCGGCACGGGTGAGGTACTGGTGGATCGGGGGATTATGCTATTATTCCTATGCGGTACGGCGCTCACGTTGTGCCTGCAGCTGGCAGCCAACAGTCCGGGCCAGGCGGCGGTTTCCGTCGCTGATGCCGCTCCTTCCGCCATTCACGTTGCGCGGCCCGGGCTGGTGGCCGCTGTGGTGGATTGGAGCAACGCATACGCGGGGTGGATCGTGGCGGCATGGATGCTGGTTTTTCTTTTAAACTGGTACAAACCGGCAGTGGCTTATGGCGGATAAAACAACTGCGTACCCGGGAAATACAAGTGCCGGACACGAAGTGGCGCAACCGCTTCTACGACCTGAAACATGATATGGGCATCCGCAAAGTGGTGAAGTTGCTGGAGTCGCGGCTGGTGAAGGTACCCGTTACCATTGGTACGCTGAAACCCATTGTGCTGGTACCTTTGGGGCTGCTTGAAACTTACCGGCAGAGCAGCTGGAAACCATCCTGCTGCATGAACTGGCGCACATCCGCCGGAATGATTACCTGGTTAACCTGGTGCAACATATTACGGAAACCATTTTCTTTTTCAATCCCGGTTTGCTGTGGATTTCGGCTTTGCTGAAGGAAGAGCGGGAGGCCTGCTGTGACGAAATGGTGCTGGACCAAACCCGTGGAGAAGATGCCTATATGCAGGCCCTTGTGTCGTTCCAGGAATTTACCCTCACCCAAAATAGTTACGCCATGAGCTTAAAAGACCACCCCGGGCAATTATTTATCCGGATCCAACGCATGATTACCGGGAAAACGGCCCCCTCGGCAGCAAAGGTAAACTGCTGCTGCTGGGCGGTGCACTCGCGCTTGCCGCGCTTTTGGTATTCAGCAATATGCGCCCGGTCGCTGCCTCCGCGGTGACTCCTGTTACGCCGGTTATTGCGCCCACGGTTTCCGCTGCGCCGGTAAAGGATACCGTACCCAAAAAGAAATACGTGCCGTTTGCAAAACCCAAACATCAAACTGAAAAAAATAAGAACGTTGGCAGCCCGAAGTCAATGAAACCGGTGCAATCAAAAGATAAAGCACCGGACACCATGCACGCTGATTATCATAAGACACCTGCTTTTCAAAAGCCGAAAGCCGGGATGGACACATTAGCGGCTAATTACGAGTTCCACATTGACAAAAAGATACAGGAACTGAATGTGCAGGTGAAGGAGATGGAAACGCATATAAACGCCACGCATAACCTGCAGGTGAAGGTGCAGGCCCTGCATAACCTGGACGTACAAATACAACCGGTACGGCCGTTAAACGTGAAGATAAAGCCCATTGAGGCAATGAACATACAGGTTGAACCCGGGAAAAAGATTAAACCTGAAAAAGCGAGTAAGCCAGCGAAAGCCTTAAAAGCGGAGCAACCTATCAAACCGCAAAAGCCATCGAAGGAAGACAAGCGTAAACCGGTGCCGGCAGACGACGTGAAAAGCAAAGGACCGGTACGGACGCAGGTTTACCAGTCATGGTACCCGCCCAAACCAGTAGATCCGGACGATCGCTGTTAATCATCATAAATAAAAAAGCGGCCTCCGGGCCGCTTTTTTATGAACTAGTTTTTGGTGAAGGTCAGGTATTCTGCGCTGCTGCTATTATCATCGCGGAGTTTGATCTCCGTGCTGCTGGCGGAAATAACCAGCCAGTCGTCGGTGAGTTCGCCGAGCGGCTTATTGGCATCTGACTTAACGCCGAAATCGATATTGAACTTTTTACTGCTGCTGCTCCAGCTGCCGGTTTTGGAAGTGCCGCCTTTGGCTGCCGTAGCCGTACCGCCATCGGCAAACGTAAAAGTATACCCGCTGAAGTCCGACGTTTCATCCCCTCCCCTTTCAGAGAACAATGTTACCCTCCAGGTACCGGAAGCAGCGACCGGGCCGGGGTTTACCGCGTTATTATCATCATTTCTCGAACAGGCCGCAAACAAGGTGGCGCCTGACAATAACAGCAACATGCCTAATTTTTTCATACACATTTAGATTTCAGATAAGTTGTTCACTTTACATGATTACGCGGATAACGATCGCGAAGTTGCCTGAAGGTAAAGAAGTTGTGTATACCGGCCAATGACGGCAGTGTTATTGACTGGTTAAACGATTTCGGCACATTCGTTGTGGTTTAATGGGACCGGTCACAGTAGCCAGGCAAGAATATTACATTTTTGTGCTATCTGTTATGTGAAGAAAAACATCCATATTTGTTAAAACAGGACATTATTTTCCTATGATCGTCGGAGGATCAAAAAGTACCCATGTTGGTGCGGCGCTGCTGGAGCAGCGATGCCCTACCTGCGGTAAAGAAAGGACAGTCACAATGGACATTCACCAGCACTACTGGCATGTGCTGATGGTTCCTTTTTTTTCCTGTCGGCAAAACGGGCCGGAGCCAGTGCAGCTATTGCAAAGACACGCTGCATAACCGGCAGATGCCGTCTTCTCTGAAAACAGCTTATAATAAGGTGAAGCAGCCGATACGCGCACCGGCCTGGACTTATACCGGGATTATCCTTGCGCTGGGTATTATCGCTACGGGCTTTATCAGCGATCAGCGGGAAACGGTCCGCACGGCATCGCGGGTAGTGGCGCCGGAAGCTGGCGATGTGCTGGCAGTGAAGCGTGGGGGCGGCACTTATACCCTTTATAAAGTACAAAACACCACGGCCGATTCGGCTTACCTGCTGATGAACCAGTTCGAGACCGACCAGGAAAGCGGCTTGAATGTCATCAAAGGAAAAGGCCCTTCCGCTTATTTACCCGCACCGGTCGGGTTTTCGCGAAAGGACCTTAAAATATGGCTGGATCAGGGACTGATCGTTGGTGTAGAACGGTAGGCTACAATGTTTCGTGAATAGAAAAAGGAGTAGGCAGTTGCTTACTTCTTTTTTTTTTTTGCCCTTCAGCTGTTTCTCGTGCTCGTCAATGAGCAGTTGCCAGTTATCGTTGGGAATATCTTCCGAAAAGCTCAGCGTTTCGCGGTAGTCGGTTACATCAATTTTCATGACGGTCACCTTTTTGGTGATGTACGCCTCGATCGCTTCGAGCAAGGGCTTTTCTTCCGTGGCGCAGAAGGATACGGCCTGGCCATGCTGCACGCCCCTGCCGGTACGACCAACACGGTGAACATAGTTTTCGGGCACATCCGGCAGATCGTAGTTGACTACATAATCTACGTTCGGAATATCAATACCGCGGGCATTAACGTCGGTGGTTATCAATAATTTAGCATCTCCGTTTTTGAACTCCTCCATGATCTGCAGGCGATCCTTCTGTTCCTTACCGCCGTGCATGGTGAGCGACTTGATCCCCACCCGCTCCATTGCCGCGAACACCCGCTCTGCGCGTACTTTAGTGCGTACAAACACGAGTATCTTCGCCTCCGGCAGTTCTTTCACCAATCGCTCAAGGAAAAAGCGCTTATCGTCCATTTCCACGAAAGCCACCGCATGGTTTACGTTTTTGGAAACCGGGTCCTGCGGCGATATCTGGATCCTGATCGCGTTACGCACAACAGAATAGGCCAGTTCTTTAATATTTTTATCGATCGTGGCGGAGAAGAACAGCGTCTGGTGATCTCTCGGGATATGCTTAAGCACGTCGCGGATATCGCGGATAAAGCCGAGGTCGAGCATATGATCGGCCTCGTCGAGGATAAGGATGTCCGGTTACTGAGGTCGATATGTTCCTGGTTGATGAGGTCGAACATACGGCCTGGTGTGGCAATCATTACATCCACGCCCTTATCGAGCTTTTTTACCTGGTCGGCCTGCTCTACGCCGCCAAAGAGGCCAAGAATATTCAGTTTGGTATACTTAGCGAGGGTTTCGAACACTTGCGCGATTTGCATGGCAAGTTCGCGGGTAGGCACCATGACCAGGCAACGCACCTCTTTGCGGGCAATACGCTGGCGTTTGCGCTGGAGAATGTGGATCACCGGGATGGCAAAGGCGGCAGTTTTACCGGTACCGGTCTGCGCGATCGCCAGCACGTCGTCGCCGTTCAGGATGGACGGGATGGCCTTGAACTGGATGTCCGTAGGCCTTTTAAAGCCCAGTTCTTCCAGGCTGCGTTTGACTTCGTGCGAAATATTGTATTGTTCGAATTTCATGTGGCTGCAAAGGTACGAAAAAGTTACGGCCCGTACTTTGTGTTACCTGTAGCAAAAGCATTACCATGGCGACACGTAGGAAAAAGAACAAGCTGGGCGTTAAAAACTCGCTGGTTAACAACATCAATGCGCGGAAGAATAAGGGCATCTCACGCAGTAAGAAGAAGGGTACGGTGAAGAAAGAGGATTATGACCACCTAAAGAAAAATGAATGGGATTAACGTATTAAATAAAAAAATAATTGCACAATTCCGGGATATTATTAATTTTAGGCCTGGCTATCCCACTGTCACGTATAAGCTTGCTTGTTAGATGGTGTGTAAATCATGTGAAGTATAAATTACAGTGAACAGCTTGTTATTATACTAGCGTTTTGAGAATTTGACTTGAATGTTCGAAGAGAAAAAAACTGTCCTATATCCGGGGCACGTATGTATTGTATAACGGTTACAACGCAACACCTACGTGTTGTTGACGACCACAACGCAATATCCTGGAACACCACTTCACTTCTCCAAAATCCACCCGGATTTTTATTAATCATGTGATCGCATTCGGGGGATGAATCTTACACCACAACAAATTTACAGACCTATGCCAGTGAAAAGCTATTCCGGATTTTCGGAATGAGAGCAATATCTTTTATTTAAAACCAATAGTAAGATTATGAAAAAGTACATGTTGTCACTAGCGCTGCTGGCAATTGCAGCGGGCACTTTTTATGCTGTGAAAGCCCAGACCAAACCTTCTACAATCGGCTATTATCAGTACGTAGGAAATCCTTATGACGCCTACGAAAGAACGGATCCAACCAACTATGTTTTTGTCGCCAATCAGCCACCTACTTCATCAAGCTGCGGCCAGGGAAGTGATAATCTATGCGGCGTTTACACTAATGGAAGTGGTACCTATCCGTACATCGTACCTAATGGCGAACTGGAGCTTGCGCTCGAAAACAACGACCAGATGGTTGGTGTAATATATTATTCAGATGCCATGCGCTAGTGCATCCATGTTCTTTTCAACTATGGTTTTGTTAACCCCAACTTATATTGGGGCGAGTTGGGAAGTAACTTATACGCAACATTATCGACCACTCTTGCAATAGTGTCCTTAAATCGCTCATCCAGATTTAAGCGCTTCAAATCGGACCACCGAACTCCCCTAAATATCATCTCCTTACGTCTTTCTGACAGGACTAATGATAGCGCCTCCTCTTGACTTACAGGATTAAATCCGGAAAACGAACCGGCTTTGTAACGTTTTTCAGCCATTTTGTTTAAATAAGTCATGGAGCTTTCTATTTCTCCTAAACGTGCTCTTGCCTCAGCGGCGATAAGATAAACTTCGTCAGCACCAAGTCCGTTAAATAAAAACGCACTTACCGTTCCATTGTAATTGCCTCTGAAACGAAAACTACCATCAGTATTTCGTTGAAAAAACAATCCCTTTCTTAAATCATTTTTGCCGTATGATTTATAAAGTACGCTGTCTACCTTACAAGTCGATGGGCCCATAAATGAACTGGTTCGCACCAGTGATAAAAATAACACCTCAGGATTATCCTTTGGGACGAAAGGGGCTGCCACCGTTGAATCAACACGGTTAAAGTCAAGCAACGTAGGTTGATACTTCAGGCTTGAATCTGCCGCCTGGCCCGAAAGCCGGTATTCTCCCATCTGAAGGTATATCTTTCCTAAAAGAGCCCAAACAGCCGCCTTGCTTGGCCGTGTATTATAGATCATTATATCCGGTAACAGATTTTTAGCCACCAGACAGTCGCCTACCAGCGACTCATAAATTTCCTTAACAGTGGCGTCGCCCCTGGTTTCATTGATGACAGGTTGATCCAGCAGGGCTATATCGGTTTTAGTATTAAGCGTAGCCGATGAATACTGTGGCGCCAGCGCCTGCGATAAGTGGTACATATTATATGCTCTTAAAAAGAGCGCCGTGCCTTTAATTCTTTTAAAGTCTTCATTGTCTTTATCCACGTTCAGCTTTCCGAGCGACTTCAAAACTAAATTCTGATCGAATAGTCTGCGATAGGTGTAATACCAGTCATCCTCCACGAAAACATCCTTGCTCCATATGTAACAGGCTTTCTCGTAAGCATTGGTGGAATTAACCCAATCAACGGTTCTAATATAATAACTCTCGCCACATAGCATCACGGAGCTGGGATATTCACTATTGTGCGTGGATTGGTCCAACAACCGCTGGAGATCTTCCAGATTATCCAGCTCGTTCAGATCACGATTGGGGGACGCGGCAAGAAAATCCTTGCAGCTGCTGCACCAGGTGCTGACAGACGCAAAAACCAATATCGTGAAGAAGCTTTTTAAAATGCCTTTCATAAATAACAGTTCAATATTATAAGCTGATCATGGCGCCTATCCCAAAATCGATGGGCGGTGGTATTCCGTATGCAGGATCGACTTTTAAATTCGTCTGTTTCCAAATAATTCCCAGGTTGTTCACATACCCTTTCAGCGCGACCGTAATCCCTTTTCTATTTAACCTTTCACCGGGAACAATCCAGTCTAAGGCAATGTCTCGCAACCTGATATGATCGCCGGGATGAACATTAACAGATGACGCTGTATAAAAGTTATCGCGCCGGGTATTTAAAGGATATACGAACGATGGAACGCTGGTAACTAATTCATCCCCCGGTTGCTTCCATCTATTTAAATACTTATCATATCCGTCCAAATTCCAGTCATTTGCCAGGGCCGAGTATCCTAAAGCATGAGGATCCTTGAAAAAGTACTTTAGTTCGTATGCGATGTTGACCGATAACGACAGGCTTCTATATCTAAAAGTATTTCTCAGGCTTCCGTAAATCTGCGGCCTCGCAGGACCGTGAAAAACCAGCCCTCTCCGATCTGTGCTGGCAAAAATCCTGGCATAATCCGTACTAGCTTCACTTCCGATAAAACCCATGGGATCACCTGTTAGGGGTCCAGCCCGGCCCATTTATAACTAACGATGCCATAGACATATTCATTATCAATCGGATTAAGTCCCCGGAACCAATGAAAGCGCTATTCGCTCTGTCAGACGCCGTCGCATAAGTCCGAAGTTTGGTTTGATTATAAGACAGGATGAATGCTGTTTGCCAATTCAATACCCCTTTCAGGTTTAACGTGTTTATATTCAGATCGAAACCATGTGCTTTAAAAGCTGCACTATTCAGGGTTAACGCCTTGAATCCACTTAGCAAACTCACGGGAGCCGGCGATATCAGGTCTTCCGAATTCTTCCTGTAATACTCAATGCTGGCAGTGATCCTGTTACTTGCCACCAAATCCAATCCAAAATTGAGCGTCCTCACCTGCTCCCATCTAAGGTCTGGATTAGGCACATTGGAGAGCGACAATGCGGGAAGTCCGCTATACAAATTATTGCCGACCGTTTGCACTGTAGCTATCCCGGCCACGTTTACGTTGGAGTTTCCGCTATAACCATATGCTACCCTGACCTTAAGCAAAGGCAACCAGTCAACATCATAGAAATGCTCTTTAGATATCACCCAACCTGTTCCTATTGACCACAAAGGCTTCCATTTCGCGTTTGTCGCAACACCATACACGTTAGATGCGTCTCTTCTGACACTACCTGTGAAAACATATCGCTTATCATAACTATAAGTACCGTTCGCGTACAGGGATAC
Organism: Chitinophaga sedimenti; assembly: GCF_023156195.1. Taxonomy (GTDB): domain Bacteria; phylum Bacteroidota; class Bacteroidia; order Chitinophagales; family Chitinophagaceae; genus Chitinophaga; species Chitinophaga sedimenti. The sequence goes on along the minus strand of NZ_JAKUKA010000001.1, from coordinate 962,321 downwards.
AAATCTTGATAAGCTGCCGGTTAAACTGGCTAAATCCGGTATAGTATACAATGTTCCCTGCAATCCATAATAAGTAGGCGTAGTAAACGACTTAGGTTCTTCCGAGAACACGGGTCCGTCTTTATCATACCCATAAAAACGGCCACTGTTGCCGCGCTGACGAAGCTGTTTCACTTCCCCTCCGAGAATAAAATCCACAATATGATTTCCTGAAAATATTTGTCCATAATTCAGTTGCGCCCTTAAGTTCTGCGAGTTCAGGTTATCCTTATAATAGTCCAGGATCGCTCCGTATGGCACCAGTGACTGGCTGCTATCACCGCCTGTGGGCGTAACCAGATTGATCATACTCCGGGTAAAAAAGCTGGCCAGTGCATGCTCATCCTTCCGTTTTGAATTAGCTTCCTCGTATTGATATTTCAGGTCTAAGTGCAAAGACTTAAATAGCTCGTACCGGGCTCCCAGGTAGAGCACGACATCATTTAATTTAGTCGTGTTATCGTTTAGCGATAGTTCATCAAGAGGCCGGTAATTCCAGTCCAGAATTTTTCCGGCGCCAACCGTGTCGAGAAAACGCTGCCTGAAAGACATCAATGTTGGCAAAGGCCGCCCATTTTCATCGGCGAGCTGAGCGTATGGATACAATGTCTTATTCAGGGAAGTAGTGCCGATGCCTAAGGTGGCAGTACGCAACGGCAGGTCGATCCCATTATCCTTTGTATCTGTTTCAACGAATGCGACGCCGGTTTCGATCTCCAGTTTCTTCGTCACCCTGCCATTGATCGAGCTTCTGAAGCTCATGCGCTCCATGGCATCGCCAACGGAACTATGTCGTACCTTATCATATCCTGCCGAAAAATAGTAGTTCAATCGCTGGCCACCTCCGGATGCATTAATAGCGTATTGCTGCCTAACGGAGGGCTGCAGCAAATACTGCTCATAATCTTTCCGCACATCATTCCTTTTATACTCAGCTATCTTTTTCTCCGCCACTGTTGCATCCATTGTACCAGCTTTTACCGCCGCCAGTAATTCTACCACCGGTGATACTACTGGCCTGGTCGCTGTATTATTCAGCATGTTATTATAAAAACCCTTATCAAACAACATCCGCTCGACCTCAATAAATTCGGACGAAGGAAATTGATCATGATAGTATAAATCCGGCTTGCCACCGACCATAATATTAGTAGTGAACGACGTTCTCAACTTCTTATCGTACCCTCCTTTCTTAGTCGTATAAACAATTACCCCATTTCCTGCACGCGCTCCCCAGATAGACGAGGAAGCGGCATCCTTTAACACAGTAACACTTTCAATATCGTTCGGGTTAATGTTGTCCATATTTCCATCATACGGAAAATTATCGACGATGATCAACGGCTGTGCATCTGCTCCATTTGTGGTGCCAATTGTACTCACTCCGCGTACACTTAAGAAGTTAGCCTGCTTTGAGCCCAAGTACCTGTTAAAAACAAGCCCCGGCACCGTTCCTTCCAGGCGGCTCAATACATCCGTCGACATGGTTCTGTTAAACAACGCATTGGGCACTTTCTCCACTGACCCTGTAATCTTCCCCTGCTGCACAAACTGGTAACCATTACTCACCACCTCCAGTGCCTTCATTTGCTGCACCTGCATGTCGAGGCGAATCACCGGGCGGGTTTGCGTTACAATAAAATCGCGCGTCTTAAAGCCAATACTACTGATCGTTAACGTAGCGCCGGCCGGCACGTCCGTTAATGCAAAGCGGCCATCGGTGTTTGCCATAGCTCTCATGGCGCTGCCTTTCACCATAACGTTGGCGCCGATAACGGGTGTGCCATCGTCGGTGATGATTTTACCATTAACCGTAATGCCTTTATTGGAAACGCCCGGGTCTTCCTTGTTGGGCAACAACAGAATCAGCGGGCCGTCGAGTTCCATGACCAGTGTTTGGCCGAACAGCAGCGAGATTACTTCAGCAACAGGCTTGTTGTGTGCATTGATAGTTACCTTACGGGAAAGCTCGAGGAGGCGGGCATCGTATTGAAAAGTATAACCCGTTTGCTTTTCGATTACCGACAATACATTTTCTATCGTAATGTTGCGGGCAGTAATCGTAACGGTTTTACGGTCCTGCGCCACGGTGGTACCTGCCCATAACAAAGCCAGCATAATAATATGCCGGATCAGTTTTTTAGGTGTAAGGTACTTGATCATTGATATGTAATAAAATAATTTCAGATGGTTCAGGATACCCGGCTACGAGCTAATGGGAAAATTGATAATCTATCACGCAAATTGGTAATTCCATAATCATTCTCCTGTTTATCTTTACACTGTTCTCCCTTCTTGCCACCACCCGGGAGGCGTTTATGTATATCTATGCCCTCCCGCAGCATTGGTTGCAGGATGTGGCATACTTGAACACACAATTTTTTTGCCGGATAAAAGAAAAGCATGCGAGTCAGACAGGCTTTCACCCCTACGCAACGTTGTGTTTTTAATATTTCGGTTTAGATGGCTTTTCGGTAAAAAAACTGGAATAGGAAAATACATAAATAAAAAGACAGCGTATTTAATACAGCAGCAAACTTAACAAGACGACGAATGTATATAGATCTTTTAAACTTTTACGCAATTTCGACAATGCAGCTTTCAGGTGTTTCTTTACCGTGCTGGCTGAAATTCCCATTTCCGCGGCGGCTTCTTCGTGCGACTTTCCCTCCACCCGGGTAAATACGACGGCGAGGCGTTGCTGGTCGGTAAGACCGTTCATGGCCACGGCGATTCTTCCGCGTGTACTGAATTGTTCACTGAACGTTTCGTCCTGGTAATCGGCCATGCCTAACATATAGGCGGTTGACTTTTTTCGTTCACGCTCCGTTTTCTTTTTGTAATCACGATAACGGTTGTGTACGGCGGTGTAGAGGTAAGACTGTGGTTTTTCCATTTCCCGGATACGGGTCGTCATCCCTTTTTCCCAGATATGGATAAATACATTCGAAACGATTTGATCGGCCACTTCGGAATCGAGCTGACCAAGCGCCATGACATAACGAATCAGCTGAGGCCCGTAGGTCAGGTATAATTCATTACAGGCTTGTGCGAGAGCTTTCTCCTTTTCCTCCATTTTCGAAAGCGTTTGTGATTCCACGATAAGTGCCGACGGTGACTTCCGCAATTTATCCATGGTATTGCAATTTTAAGTGCTGTACTGCTGCGGTGTATGGGAAGCAGTCCCCATCTGCCAAAAGCAAATCAGCCAGTAATTAATAATTACTTCTTAAGCTATGGATTGGAATAAATAGGATTTTAAATGCGACAGCTGGTGGTGAATCCACACGAAAAATCCTTCATTTAGCCATTAGCCATGCAATTCAAACCGACATGTTAGGGCCGAATATACGATTTTTATTCGTTAACGAGCCGTTATTAACACGCACTGCAACACAACCGCGTTACCATAAAAAATGAAAACATGGTTAATGCTATGTTAACGAAAAATGTATTCGGTATCCCTTCATTCTGAATGGATTGCAAAGACGCCGCAAAATAAAAAACCTTCTCGTAAATATGGAATATTTACGCAGATACTTTGTCTTAAGCTAAATTGGAGGTTAACATGGATGTACGGCGATCGATCGCGCAAATCAAGCTAAAAAGAGGGGCAAACCGTAATGGATATTTAAGCTAAACCGGATTCAGCAAACATGGATGGCGACAGCAAATGACAGCTGTCTTTAGCTAAAGGGGGTGTTAACAATGGATGCGAGGTGGATTACTTCAAACAAGGATGCAGTGCAATGCGGCACTTAAGCTGAATTGGAAAGGATCTTCAAACAACGAACGAGCACTGTCTGTTAGTAAGGGGTGCAAACAAGTTGCGGCTTTCACAGGATATGATGTAATATTGCTGTCTTAGGCTAAAAAAAAGGGAACCCTGGAAAGGTTTCCCTGTTAACATGGCTATATATTTAGAAATGGAGAAAAGCGAATTCATTATATACTCAACCTTCATTGTTTATTTGAAAGTTAATTGTCCCTTTTCTAATGTGTAATTTACTTTCCCGTCTGACAAGCGTTTTAATACGTCTAATGATTTCTGTATTGGTTTAGATTTGTCGATACGCAGCTTATAGCTGCCACCCTTCAGTCCGGGCCGGGCATATGCCACTTTAACATCGTACCAGCGCGCGAGGGCATCGCCTATTTCTTCCAGGGAGGCTTTATCAAAGTCGATAATACCATCTTTCCAGGTGAATGCCTTGTCGTCGCTATACTTGCTTACGGTCATGCTGCTGGCGGTTACAGTCGCCGCCTCACCAGGCTTAAGCACGGTGTCTTTACCCGCGCCTTGCATCATTATACTTCCGCTGCGCAAGCTGGTGATAATATTTTTGGGGTTATACGAGTTAACATTGAATGAAGTGCCCAGTACTTTAATTTGGGCAGCATGGCTGCGCACTATAAACGGCCGCTTCTCGTCTCTGGCCACATCAAAGTACGCCTCGCCGGTGAGCTCCACTTCCCTTACGCCTTCGTTGAAATCCACCGAAAACTTCAGGCTGGATGCCGAATTCAGGCGCGCCACAGTGCCATCGGGCAACTTAACAGAGTGCTGCTTACCTGCAGGCACTTCTAGGCTGGCTTTGCCAGCACCGGTTCCTTTACCGGCAGAAAGAACGAGTACCTCTTTGTCATTATTCAGGGTAACACTCCCAATGGTGAAAGGTTGAGCAGGCAGGGCATCGTTGAGGTTAACCACCCTGCCGCCGGGTAAAGTCAGATGTGTTTGTGTGTTTGTGGCTAACAAGCCAGGGGATGATGGCCGCTCTCCTCTGGGGTCCGGAACACGCTAATCCCAATGGCCAGTACTACAACTGCTGCCGCAGCACTGCCGATTGTCGCAAGTCGCACTACACGTGCTTTGCGCCGCTCGGCCAGCCTCTCGGGACCACGGTCCTCGTATTGTCGCTTAATGCGCTGCCAGCGCTGATTCGTTAATTCGGGGTCTTGCTGGCGTTTACTCTCCTCGGTAGAAAGATCGCGATCCCACTCCTCACACATCGCCCTCATTTCCGCGTCTTCCTTCAGCACATTTTCCAGTTCCTTCAGGTCATCTTCGCTGATGGTGCCTGAAACCTTCTGAACATATAGTTGCAATATGTAATGGCTTTTGTGCTTCATTCTATCCATAAAACGACAAGTTGTATCACGAGGGACCATATCATGAGAAAAAAATTTCAAAAAGTGGAGCAACTTTCTCAAAATAGGGATCTATGTGACTGATTTTCAACAAAAAGGTTTCAATAAAAATTTAAAAATAGTTTGCGGGGCATGGCAGGGTATTTGGGCCTCCCCTCTTATTTCAGACCGTAAAATACTATTCTATGGCAAATCTTACAGGTAAAAAAGTAGCGATCCTCACCGAAAGTGGGTTTGAGGAGGTAGAACTCACCAGTCCCAAAAAAGCACTGGAGGCCGCCGGCGTGCGGGTAGATATTATTTCCTCCCAAAAAGGAAAGGTGAAGGCGTGGGACCACGACCACTGGTCCATTGAACTCGAAGTCGACAAAACCTTCGACGAAGTGCAGGAGTCTGACTACGACGCCCTGCTGCTCCCCGGCGGCGTCATGAACCCGGACAAACTCCGCACCGAGCCCCGCGCCGTGGAGCTGGCCAACCAGTTTCTCGACAGCGGCAAACCCGTAGCCGCTATCTGTCACGGACCGCAGCTGCTCATCGAAACCGGCAAACTCGGTGGCCGTAAAATGACCTCCTACCCGTCGCTTAAAACCGACCTCACCAACGCAGGTGTAAGCTGGGAGGACAAAGAAGTGGTGGTAGACCAGGGACTGGTCACCAGCCGGTCGCCGAAAGACCTCGAGGCCTTTAATCGAAAGTTGATCGAGGAGTTAGGCGAAGGGATACATAACAGGAACTAAGGTAATAACAGGCGGTCCGGAAGGGCCGCCTTTTTTATTAGTTAGCTCACCGTCAATCACTTATGGCTTATCAGCCGCCATTGTATCCCCCGGACCATCCTTAATACATCCTTCGTTGATGCTTCGCTTATACTTCGTTCATCTTAGGTTCGAGGTAGGTTCCCGAACCTATCTTGAACCTACCTTGAACCTACCTTGAACCTAGGATGAACCTAAGATGTATAAAATATACCCCAAGGTGCCACGTCCTGAAATAGGTGTACGCCCATGTTAAGTAATCCGGATTAAGGTTTACACTTTGGCTCGTCCAACAGGTTTGTAGCGCTCAGCCGGGTCGTAAATGTATAGACCGTTTGACCGCGCCCGAGGCAACTTCCTGAAGCCCGTCACAATATTGAAATACTCACATTTGGCCAATCTCTATTTCTAACTAACTGATTGATAGTTAAAGAAAAACTCTTCAAAAACTGTGGATAAGGTGATTTTGTGATCTGGGGTAACTGTTGTTTTTTTGCTGGTTGGATGTAAAAGAAAAGCGGTCCCCGGCCGTTTAAACCTAATTAGACCGATTATATGAAGTTTTCTCACCTGCACGTGCATACGCAGTATTCCCTTTTGGACGGCGCCGCGGACATCAAGTCGCTTTACAAAAAATCGATTGCCGACGGCATGCCAGCCCTGGCCATTACGGACCATGGCAACATGTTCGGCGCGTTTTCGTTCGTTGCAGAGGCCTATAACAACAAGCTGAACCCGGAAGACCCGAAAGACAAACGCCTGAAGGTAAAGCCTATCGTAGGATGTGAGTTTTATCTCGTGGAAAACCGCCATAAGCGAGCGTTTACGCGTGAGGAAAAGGATATCCGCTACCACCAGGTTTTACTCGCCAAAAATGATGAAGGTTACCGCAACCTCATCAAGCTATGTTCCCTGGGATATATGGAAGGACTCTACGGTAAATATCCCCGTATCGACAAAGAACTGATCCTGCAATATCATAAAGGACTTATCGCTACCACCTGCTGCCTCGGCGCCTCTGTACCAAAAACCATCCTTAAAAAAGGAGAAGACGAAGGGGAAAAGGAATTCAAATGGTGGTTGGATATTTTCGGCGAGGACTTCTATGTAGAAATGCAGCGCCACGGTATTCCGGAGCAGGACAAAGTGAACGTGCTGCTCGTGAAATGGGCGGAGAAATACAATGTGAAAATCATTGCCTCCAACGACTCGCATTATGTAGACAGGGAAGACGCCAACGCGCACGACATCCTCCTGTGTATCAACACCGGCGAGAAAAAGAGCACGCCCACCATGAAGGACTTCGATGACGACACGGTGATGAAAAACAGGCGCTTCGCGTTTTACAACGACGAGTTTTATTTCAAGAGCACCGCGGAAATGACGAAAATATTCTCGGACATCCCCGCCGCCATTGACAATACCAACGAAATCGTGGATAAGGTGGAACTGCTGGACCTCAAACGCGACATCCTGCTGCCCAACTTCCCTATCCCACCACAGTTCTTCACGCAGGACCACTACCTCCGCCACCTCACCATGGAAGGCGCCCATCAGCGTTATACTGAAATGACGGCCGAAATTGAGGAACGCCTCAACTTTGAGCTCAATGTAATCGAGAACATGGGATTCGCCGGTTACTTCCTTATTGTATCCGACTTTATCAAAGCCGGCCGCGACCTGGGGGTATTTATCGGTCCCGGACGTGGTTCCGCCGCAGGTTCTGCGGTAGCCTACTGTATCGGCATCACCAATATCGACCCTATTAAGTATAACCTGCTGTTCGAAAGGTTCCTGAACCCGGAACGTAAGTCCATGCCCGATATTGATACGGACTTCGATGATGAAGGCCGTCAGAAGGTAATTGATTATGTAGTTGATAAATACGGCAAAAACCAGGTAGCGCAGATCATTACCTATGGTACCATGGCCGCCAAAATGAGTATCAAGGACGTGGCGAGGGTACTGGACCTGCCCCTGCAGGATTCCAACGCCCTGGCCAAACTGGTGCCGGACAAGCCCGGTATTCAGCTGGACAGGATATTCAACGCGCCTATAGAAGGCGATAAAAGTCTGCAGGACAAGGAAGGCCTGATGGGGAAGACATTGAGAACGTAAAAAAGCTGCGCGAACTCATTAAGGGCGAAGACCTGCAGGGCGAAGTACTGCGGGAAGCCTGCGTACTCGAGGGCTCCGTCCGCAACACAGGCATCCACGCGGCAGGTATCATCATTGCGCCCAAAGACCTGTCCGACCTCATCCCGGTATCCACGGCCAAAGACTCCGACCTGTTGGTTACGCAGTTCGAGGGCAGTATTATTGAATCCGCCGGTGTAATCAAGATGGACTTTTTGGGTCTGAAGACCCTTACCATCATTAAAGGTGCGCTGGACCTGATCAAACAGAACCACGGCATCACTATCAGTATTGACGATATTCCGCTGGACGACGAAAAGACTTATGAGCTGTACCAGAAAGGTGAAACCAACGGTACGTTCCAGTTTGAAAGTCCCGGCATGCAAAAATACCTGCGCGAGCTTCGCCCTGACCGGTTTGATGACCTGATTGCCATGAACGCCCTGTACCGCCCGGGTCCGCTGGAGTACATCCCCTTGTTTATCCGCCGTAAGCACGGTTTGGAAGAAACGGTGTACGACCTGCCGGAGATGGAGGAATACATGCGCGATACCTACGGGATCTCGGTATACCAGGAACAGGTAATGCTGCTGAGCCAGAAGCTGGCTAACTTCTCCAAAGGTGATGCGGACGTTCTCCGTAAAGCGATGGGTAAAAAGCAGAAGGCAGTACTGGATAAAATGAAGAAACAGTTCATGGAAGGTTGTAAAACCAACGGCCATGACCTTAAGATATGTGATAAGATCTGGACAGACTGGGAGGCATTCGCATCCTACGCGTTCAACAAATCGCACTCCACCTGTTACGCGTTCGTGGCTTACCAAACGGCCTACCTGAAGGCCCACTACCCTGCCGAGTACATGGCGTCCGTACTGAACAACGCCAACAACCTCGGAGAAGATCACTTTCTTTATGGAGGAATGTAAACGCATGGGTATTGATGTATTGCCGCCGGACGTGAACGAATCGTTCAAAGGATTTGCGGTGAACAAACAGGGACAGATCCGTTTTGGCCTGGCCGGTTTAAAAGGTGTGGGCGAGGGCGCGGTGGAAAACCTGCTGGAAGAACGCACTAAGAACGGCCCCTATTCTACCATCTGGGACATGATCAAACGCGTGAACCAGCGTGCGGTGAACAGGAAGTCGCTGGAGGCTATGGCCATGTCCGGCGCATTTGACTGTTTTACAGAACTGCACCGCGCACAATACTTCTATAAACCGGAGAACGATAATACTACCGGCCTGGAGAAGATCGTGAAGTTCGGGCAACAGGCCTCCGCGGGCAGCAGCGGCGCGGGTAGCCTGTTCGGCGAAATGGAGATGCCCGACGTAGTGCCGCCCAAAATACCGGCATGCGACCACTGGCCCCTCACGATTAAACTGAATAACGAAAGAGATATTACGGGTATCTATATTTCCGGTCACCCCCTGGACGACTACCGCTTTGAGCTGAAGTACTACAATATGAACACCATCCGGGAGGTATTGGATTACCAGCAAATGCTGCAGGCGCCGGGTGAAGATAAAAAGGAAAGGAACGCTCGTTCCGCCTCGCCATTTATGTAACAACGGCACAGGAGCGTATTTCCCGCAACAACAAGCAGTTCGGCATCATGGCGATGGAGGATTACACCGGTAAGTTCGAATTTGCCCTGTGGAGCGAAGATTACCTGCGCTTCATCAACTATATGAAAGCAGGCATCTGTTTGTTCGTAAACGCCGGCTTTAAACCCCGCCGCTTCAACGAAAACGAGTATGAGTTTAAAGTACAGAGCATCCAGCTGTTGCAGGAGGTGAAGAAAACACATACCCGCCAGGTAGCGTTGGTGACGATGCCGAAATTCCTGACGCCGGAAATTGTACAGTTCCTTTCGAAGAATGCGGCAGAGAACCCTGGCAAGGCAGAGCTGTACGTACAGCTGATCGACCGAGACGATAACCTTAGTATCAGGATGCACACGGTGAACAAGCACATCGAAATGAATGACGACCTGGCACACTTCCTGCAAAAACAGCCGGATATTGATGTGTATATAGATACTATCAATAAATAACCTGTCAAAAAAGCATTACTTTTACACCGGTTTAATATTTGCAGCGTATGAGGTATTGCGAGAAATTGTGGTAGTACGCTGAAAATCAATAATTATAAACTTTAAATTGCATAAACAATGGCTTTAGAATTCACAGACGCGAACTTTAAGACAACGGTGCTGGATTCGGACAAACTCACAGTTGTAGACTTTTGGGCTGAATGGTGTGGTCCCTGTCGCGCGATTGGTCCCGTTATTGAAGAGCTGTCTAAAGACTACGCGGGTAAAGTAAACGTTGGTAAAGTAAACGTTGACCAGAATCCGCAGGTGTCCTTCAACTATGGTATCACCAGCATTCCTGCTATCCTGTTCATCAAAAACGGTCAGGTGGTAGACAAACAAGTAGGTGCTGTACCTAAATCAGTACTGGATAAAAAAATCCAATCCAACCTTTAATAGATCTGATTAACTATACAAAGCGCTCCGTTACCGCGGGGCGCTTTTTTATGCTTTCCCGGCACATACGGCCGCCAGTGGTTGTATTTTACCTTTAAATATTCCCCTTTGATCGATAATTATTGCCGAAAAGCGTATTTTCCGTTTTATTTGTTAAAATCTAAATCAACTGCTGAATGACGTTTCACTGGGATAACCTGTTGCGTGGTGGAATTGGGATGTTGTTTCTGGTCGGGATCTGTTATTTATTGAGTAATAACCGGAGCGCCATTAATTGGAAATTGATCGGGATGGGCATTTTTGCCCGGTTATGTTCGCCCTCGGTGTACTGAATACGACAGTTGGCGGTCAGCCTGCCTTCTGGCTGGCTTTCGGCGTCATCCTTACCTACATAATTATCAATCGTATTATCAGGAAACGCGCAGCTGGTGAAAAGCCCGATGCAGGCGGCATGCTCCTCGGCATCGCCTGGCTGGTGGTATTCTTCGTGGGCATGATCCGCAGTAATACCTGGCCCAACCCCTCCCTGGCGCGTACATTGAGCATCCTCGCCATCGGCGGGCTCATTTACCAGCAGTATAAAAAGGAAAGCTTCGAGGCTATTAAATGGTCTATATTGGGCGCGCTGGTGTTGCTTACGGTGAGTGTATACATGCAATGGTGCCCCTCTGACGTATTCAGAACGGTGCTGGCCGTATGTTCGGATGCCTTCGTGGGCCTTATCAACCTGAGCCATAAAGGTACGGAGTTTATGTTCGGCGCTCTATCCGACCAGAAAGGTTCCCGGGCTTACATCTTTGCGATCCGTGTGTTACCAAACATCATCTTCTTCGCGGCATTATCCTCCATTTTATATTACCTGGGAGTTTTACAGAAGATCGTTTTCGTATTTGCATATTTACTGAACAAACTGAAGATATCCGGTGCGGAAAGCGTGTCTACCGCCGCCAACATCTTCCTGGGACAAACCGAAGCGCCACTAATGATACGGCCTTACCTGGAAAAGATGAACCGCTCGGAAATACTGTGCATCATGATCGGTGGCATGGCGAATACGGCGGGCAGTGTAATGGCGGCCTACGTGAACATGCTCGGCGGCGATGATCCCGGTCAGCAGCAGATGTTTGCGCTGCACATGCTGAGCCAGAGCATCATGAGTGCGCCGGCGGCCATTGTGTGTGCGAAGTTACTATTCCCGCAACCGGCTGAGTACGAGCTATTGAAAGACCTGAAGGTACCAAAAGAAAAACTGGGCGACAACTTCCTGGATGCGCTCTCCATCGGCACCACCGACGGCCTGAAACTGGCGGTAAACGTAGGTGCGATGCTGATCGTGTTTACCGCCATGATGTATGTGGCCAACGCCGGTTTGGAATGGGTGGGCGATATGACCAACCTGAATGCCCAAATTGACGTATCAACAGCAGGCCGTTACAAAACATTATCTTTGGAACTGATATTAGGCTATGTTTTTCACCGGTCGCCTGGCTCATTGGCGTACGAACGCCCGACCTGATGTCGGTAGGCCAGCTGCTCGGCGAAAAGACGATACTGAACGAATTTGTGGCATATGGTCATTTAGGGCAGATGAAAAGCAGCGGCGTATTAACCGATCCCAAGTCGATATTGATCGCCACCTATGCCCTCTGCGGCTTTGCCAACTTTGCCTCCATAGGCATACAGATTGGCGGCATCAGCCAACTGGCGCCTAACCAGCGTAAAAACCTGACGGAACTGGGCGTAAAAGCCCTTGTAGGCGGTACTATCGCCTGCCTGATGTGTGGTTGCATTGCGGGAGCGCTCTCCTGAAAAACGCGGTAACACCGCGGGAAACCTTTGAAAAACAAGCGGCAGGTCGTCATCCTGCTGCCTGCACGGATAAAACCATAGATTGATAAAAACAATTCCCTTGCGTACCGCGACTTTACTGCTCCTGATGAGCACCCTCATATGGCTGCCCGCAACTGCCCAACGCAAATGCGGCACGGCGGAAGCTTTACAAATACAACTGCAATCCGATCCGAAACTGAGGCTGCGGATACAAAGCATGGAACAGGAGCTGCAGCGTGTACGCCCCCTCGTAATGGCGAAAACAGCGGCCATCGTAACCATCCCCGTGGTAGTGCACATCGTGATGCAGAATCCCAACCAGGTAACCGATGCACAGGTACTTTCGCAGATACAGGTATTGAACGAGGATTACAGCGCCACGAATGCAGATATCTCAAAAGTACCCGCCATCTGGCAACCGCTGATCGGCGACGCCCAGCTGCAGTTTGCCCTGGCCGTACGCGCCCCCGATGGCTCCATGACCAACGGCATTATCCGCAAAACTACGACCCGCACTAACTTTAACGCACTGGCCAGCAGCGCTTCCGCGGTCAAACATAACAACACCGGCGGCGACGACGCCCGGGATTACCAACGCTATCTTAACATCTGGGTATGTGTGCTGGCCGACAACTATCTTGGTGTGGCCACGCCTCCCGGTAATGTATACCCGGCGTCTGAAGAAGGTATTGTCGTGACCTATACCGCCTTCGGTACCACGGGCACGGCGGCCGCGCCTTTTAATAAAGGCCGTACCGCTACCCACGAAATAGGCCACTACTTTGGCCTTAACCACATCTGGGGCGACGATGGCACAGCCTGTACGGGTACCGACAATGTAGCCGATACTCCTAACCAGGCGGGAGAATCTACCAGTTGCCCTACCTTCCCGAAGGTAGACGCCTGCTCTCCCACTGCTCCCGGCGTGATGTTCATGAACTACATGGACTACTCCAACGACGCCTGCATGTACATGTTCACCGCCGGCCAGGTGGCCCGCATGCTCAATGCACTGAACACGTCGTCGCGCAATGGCCTGTACACTTCCGATGGACTTGTCCCGGTAACGCAATATGCGCTGGACGCCTCGGTGACCGCAATATCCAACCCCAATGGAAAGATCTGCACCACCGGGCAAACCCCGATGGTCACGATCAAAAACATGGGTACCAATGCACTGACAAACGCCATCATCAGGTATAAAGTGGATAACGGGGCCGAGGTGAGTTATAACTGGACGGGCAACCTGTCAGCACTGCAAACCACTACCGTGCAGCTTCCGGCCTTTAACACCGGCGAAGGCGAACACTCGTTCACAGCTTACACGATATCGCCGAACGGCGGCACGGACGAAGATCCTTCGAACGATACCACCGTACAGGCTTTCCGGTACGATAATCCGGGTACCTTCCCATATACAGAGGGCTTTGAGGGCGATGTTTATCCGCCATATGGCTGGACACGGAACAATGCGGACAACAGCTTTACCTGGGAGAAGACGGAAGTAGCTGCTAAGTCAGGCGGCTATTCGGTTGTGATGCGCAACCTCGGTTACGCCTCTAACGGTCATATAGACGACCTGGTATCGCCGGTGTTCGATGGCAGTGCGAACGACTCGCTGTTCCTTTTCTTTGATATTGCCGCGGCCACGCAGACCAATACCAACGAGGTGGGCAATGTATGGGATACCCTGCAGGTGCTGATTACCACGGATTGCGGGCTTACCTATACAGAAGTGGGTTACAAGAAATGGGGTAAGACGCTGGTTACCCGCACCACTCCTACGACACAGGAGTTCGTACCCACGGCCGGTGAATGGCGCCGCGATAGCGTGGACCTCACGAAGTACGCGCACAATAAGAACTTCCGGGTGGTGTTCAGGAATACGACGAATTACGAAAACAACATCTACCTGGACAACATTAACCTGCAGGCGCGCGGTGTAAATCCGAACCTGCGCGAGAAAGGTATACTTGTTCGTCCAAATCCTTTCAGTTCAATGTTTTATGTAGACTTCCTGGAGTATCCGCAGGACCTGGAAACCGTGGGGGTTTATAACGTGTCAGGCAGGCTGGTACGCAGTGTAAGGCTGTCGGGACTGGTCAATAACCGCTATACTTTTGATTTGGTAAATGAGCCAAATGGTGTTTACTTTGTGAAGTTATTCTACAAGAACAAGGTAAGGACTTTTAAATTAGTGAAAGCACAATGATGACGAAAGAAACGTATCCTGCCCTGCCAACTATTCTCCGGAAGCATCGCTAGATCAAAGATTAAAACAGATTGCAGATAAGGTTTTAGGACAGGAAAGACTGACCCAGGAAGAAGGTGTTATACTGTTTGAGAAGGGGGATTTAGGATTTGTGGGGGCACTGGCCAATCACGTTAGGGAGAGAATGCATGGCGATAAAACTTATTTTAACAGGAACTTCCATATTGAGCCGACGAACGTTTGCGTATTTACCTGCAAATTCTGCTCTTACTCCAGACTGTATAAGAACCGGGAAGATGGCTGGGAACTGAGTGTTGAACAGATGATGCACATTGTGCAGAAGTATGACAACCAGCCGGTAACCGAGGTACACATCGTGGGGGGCGTTCACCCTAAGATGGACCTGAATTTCTTCTGCGAATTACTGCAACGCATCCGTGCACACCGCCCGGACCTTCATATTAAAGCCTTTACCCCTGTTGAGCTGGACTACATGTTCCGCAAAGCAAAACTAACGGTAGAAGAAGGCATGAAAAAGCTGTACGATGCCGGCCTGCAATCCATGCCCGGCGGCGGTGCGGAAATCTTCCACCCGGAGGTACGCAACGAAATCTGTCATGATAAAGTAGATGCAGATGGATGGCTGGCCATTCACCGTGCGGCGCACAACCCGGGCATGCACAGCAACTGTACCATGCTGTACGGCCACGTAGAGAAATTCTGGCATCGCGTAGACCATATGGAGCGCCTGCGTAACCTGCAGGACGAAACACATGGCTTCAACACCTTCATTCCGCTGAAGTTCCGTAACAAAGACAACGACATGGCCCACATCCCGGAATCTTCTGTGATCGAAGACCTCCGCATGTACGCTATCGCCCGTTTATACATGGATAACATTCCCCACCTGAAAGCCTACTGGCCAATGCTGGGCAGGAACAGCGCGCAACTCACGCTTGCTTTCGGTGTAAACGACCTGGACGGCACCATCGACGATACCACGAAGATCTATTCTATGGCCGGTTCTGAGGAGCAAACACCTTCCATGAACACCGCACAACTGGCCCTGCTGATCCGCCAGGCAGGCAGAAGGCCGGTAGAGCGCGACACGGTGTATAATGAGATCAAAGATTATACAGACGTGGAGTTCAGCGATAACGAGATTCTCGCTAAAGCGTAATATCTATCTTAGGAATACTTAAAAAGGCTGCATCTTTCGGGGTGCAGCCTTTTTGCTTTTTATACGGGGTACTTCCACTCCCCCTGTAAGCCCTTTTCAACAGGGCGTTGGCGGCATCGTCCTTTACAATCTTCTGCCCGTCCCACTCCACACTACGGCCCAGCTTATACGATAACATGCCCAGCAAACTCATATTGGTGCTGCGCTGCCCGATCTCTATATCACAAACAGGTCTTTGTTTCTTTTCTATTGATTCGATAAAATTCGACCACAATCCCGCGATATTCTGCTGATCAGGTAAGTCCAGCTGCGGGTCCCGGTGAATGATCTGCTTGTTTTTATCGGAAGGATAAAAAGTCCAGCCATCGAGCCAGCCCATGTGAAAGGTACCCTCGGTGCCATAGAAGTAGGCGCCGATATTGCTTTTCTCAGCCTCATTGCCCGCATACGTGCGGTGTTCCCAGGTAGCGGTAAAAGATTCAAATTCGAAGACAACGTTCTGTGTATCCGGCGCATCGGTATTATCCTGTTTGATGTGCCGCGCGCCCGAGGAGTATACTTTACGCGGATGCTTTTCCTCCGTCCACCACAGGATCTGATCCATCCAGTGAATGCCCCAGTCGCCCAAAGTACCGTTTGCATAATCGAGAAAATTGCGGAAACCCTTTGGATGAATAGCGGGATTGTAAGCCTTCATAGGCGCAGGTCCGCACCACATGTCCCAGTCTATTTCCTTCGGTGTTTCCTGGTCGGGCACCGGTTTGCCGGCGCCACCCGGGTAATGCACGAACGCCCGCACCATGCCTATCTTGCCCGCTTTACCGGAGCGCAGGAAGTCCATGCCCGAAATATTATGCGGCGATACCCGGCGATGCGTGCCTACCTGCACGGTTTTACCATATTTGCGGGCGGCGCTCACCATGGCATATCCTTCTAAAATGGTATGGCTGATAGGCTTTTCCACGTATACATGCGCCCCCTGCTCGATAGCCGCGATCGTAATCAGCGGATGCCAGTGGTCCGGCGTAGCCACGATCACGATTTCGGGCCGCTCCTTCTGTAATAGCTCACGGTAATCCCTGTACACGCGCGGTTTGTCGGACGTCAGTTTGTTGATTTCTTCCATGGCTTTGGCCGACTGACGCGTATCCACATCCGCAATCGCCACCAGTTTGCACGCGCCATGTTTAAGCGCACAGCGCAAAATATTCATGCCCCACCAGCCGGAGCCAACGAGCGCAAGTTTATATTTTTCGGTACGTTGCAGGGACGTTAACAATGGCAGTGCAGACCAGGCTACACCTGCTTTGGCGGAGGAAGACAGGAAATCTCTACGATGCATGTACGTGGAATTTTAGCTAACCTAATATAGTGATCTTTCTTATCTTTCCATAACTATGAACATCTTACATTATAGTCTGATAGGCGCATTACTCGCCGTAAACGCCTGCAACACCAAACCCAAACCGGCTGCGGACAACACCACTGCCGCCGCGGACCAGGGTCCGGCTTTCACGAAGGAAGGTGAACTATACTTCATCAGCCATACCAGCAACGATACGATCAGCAAAATTGATATCGAACTGGCCACCACCGACGAAGAACGCGCCACCGGCCTGATGTACCGCCGCCAGATGGACGAAAACCAGGGCATGCTCTTCATTTTTGAGGCAGAAAGCCAGCAGTCGTTTTACATGAAGAACACGTACATCCCGCTGGACCTGGTATATGTGAACGCGCAACAGGAGATCGTTTCTGTTACCAAGTACGCTACACCGATGTCGGAGAAGAGCTTGCCCTCTTATAAAGAGGCAATGTACGTGGTGGAGGTGAATGCCGGGTATATAGACCGGCATAAAATTGCGTTTGGGGATAAGATCTCATTTACAAGAAATAAATAAAAAGGCTGCCCGTGCGGCAGCCTTTCGTCAATATCCTAATCCTTCTTCTTTGGTTCTTTCGGCGGTGGCGGTGGCGGAGGAGGAGGCGCTGTCTCGGTTTTCTTCACTTTCGGTGGCGGTGGCGGAGGAGGAGGAGGCGCTGTTTCAGTTTTCTTCACTTTCGGTGGCGGTGGCGGAGGAGGAGGAGGCGCTGTTTCAGTTTTCGTCACCTTCGGCGGTGCAAACTTCACCTCTTTCTCTTTGACAGGCGTTTTGTCCTGCTTCACCACGGGTGGTGCAAACTTTACAGATGGCTTGTCTTCCCTGGGTGCTTGTTTTTTTGCCGGCTGCTGTGACATGGCAACACCTGCCACAGTCATCGCCAGGCACGATAACAGGAGTTTTTTCATATATCAGGAATTTAGAGGAAGATGCACTTCGAACTAAATTCCATAAGCTATTATAATTTTAGCACTTCCTCTATCGTAAACGCCTTCTTCTGATTCCTGAGTTTTTTCCGCACATCCTGCACGTCTTTCTCCGTAATCTTTTCCGCATTGTTGCTCCATGCCTTTCGCAGGAAACTGAGCAACTGCGCGATATCTGCATCCGAGAATTCGTCATTGTTGCCGATACCGGGCATATCACCACTGATCTCCGGCGCTTTATACAACTTGCCGTTTACTTCCACCGGTCCGGTAAGGCCGTACAACACAATGGCAATCAGCCGTTGCCGTTCACCGTTTACCCACTGCGATTCGTTCAGCGGCGGCGCGAGGGACTGAATACCGTTGCCATCGGGGCCGTGGCAGGTTTGACAAACGGTGGTGAATATCTTGTGGCCACGTGGGTAATCCTTCAGGATCGCGTCGCTTAGCGTTGCTTTTTTACTTTCAGCAATATCGCGCAGCACTTTCTGCAGGCGTTTATTGATCACGAGGGCCGTATCTGCATTCCAGACGTAATGCTGGCGAGCAGTTCCTTTTCCTTACCACCGCTGGCAGCGATCACTGCATCCGCCACATAGCGGTTGTTGGCGTACAGGCGACTCAGTTGCGTTAGCAGCGCATCGGCCGCCGCTGCGTCGTATTTGCGCAGGAAAGGCGCCAAATAACCCAGCATTGGCGCGATACGGGGATCGGTGTCAAAAGTCTTTAACAGGCTGATAATGGCCGCCTGGTTGCCGCTGTTCAATATCGATGGCAGGGTGGCCATTGCATGTTTTTTCAGCTGCCCGTTCCCTTGCAGTAATAATGGTTTCACCAGCTCGTAGTCCAGTGCATGCATACCTTCCAGCGTCCAGAGTGCATGGAGCAGCCCGATAGGCTTCGCCGTATTGCTCAAACGCGCTTTTAGTAAAGGAATCGCCTCAGCGGGACGCCTGTCTACCAGCAACTGCTGCGCTTCATCGCGCACCCAGCCGTTGTGGTGATCAAGCAGTGCTACGAGCCCTGCCGGCGGCACATTGAAGTCCGGCATCACCGCCTGTTTACCTTTAGGTGCTATGCGGTAAATGCGACCGCAGTTCAGCGGCAGCGTAAGACCGCGCATGCGGATCTCGTTCTTTAAATAATCTGTGAGATAAGTTTTATGCTGGATGATGCCACGGTACATATCCAGTACGTACATGGCGCCATCGGGACCGGTGTAGAGGTTCACAGGACGGAAGCGTTCGTCGGTGCTGGCAACAAATTCGCTGTCTGCATACGCCTGCCGGCCTACTACCGCGTAATCGCTGTCGTGCAGGATATTACGCTTAATAAGGTTACCGGAAGGCTCGGCTACAAAGCCATTGCCTTCGTAGGCCGCGCCGAACAGGCCGCCACGGTAAATCAGCGGGCCACATGCCGCGGTGAAGTTCACCAGGCGCAGACTATCGGTGAGCATACCTTTCGAATAACCGCGGTTAATGCCCGGCGTGGCGCGCATCGGGTATACGCGGTTGCTTTTTACCACGCGCTCCGTGTAGCCTGCAACATCCCGCTGCTGGCGATTTTCCGCGCCAAAGCCGGGAGGAAAGTAATCGCCTTCGAGGTTTACGGAGTTATTATTTACATACAGGCGGCCATAATCGTCCTGCGATATGCCCCACTGTCCGCGGAAATGCGTTTTCTCTATGATCCACTGTGCACCCTGCTTCCGGTATCGTTTGTCTGATTTGGCATTGTAAATCCAGTTATCCATTGCCCGCAGCAGGCCATTCGGCTGATGCTCCACATTGCCTTCCGCTGCATAGGCGGAATCTACCAGCGTTCTGCGCCCCGGCTGGTCGCCATTGCGCTCGTAGTACCAGAGGCGCGGCGGTTCCGCCACCAGTACGCCATTTTCGATCAGGCATATGGCGCGGGGCAGTACCGGGGAGTCGAGAATACGCTGCGCTTGTCGACAAAACCGTCTTTATCACTATCTTCTAAAATCACCACTTTGCCATTCTTCATGTCTTCGCCGGAGCCCGTGGTATCGGGCATATAACCCGTCATCTCCACCACCCACATGCGCCCACGTTCATCGAACGTCATCGCAACGGGCGTGATTACCTGTGGTTCGGACGCCACCAGGTTAATGGAGAAGCCACTTTCAACATGAAAAAGTGCCAGCGATTGCTGTGCCGATATCACCGGCGACTTGTCAAATTCGCGGCGGGCCGCCAGGAATCGGCGGCGCGTTTGTTGTCGGCCGTGGAATCGCCGCAACTAGCTGCCAGCAAGCATATGGCCGACAGCAACAGAGGATGTAGTCTTGTTACCTTCATTAATTTCTATCGATTGCAAAAACCGTCTTTAAAAACAGGTTGCACAAAATAGGAGGAAATTTGAAAAATGTCCTTAAAAATGAATTAAACGGGAGGAACGGTAAATAAGTGGTTAGTTCAGGCTTCTGAAATCCACCGGTACCAGCTTGCTCACCCCGGGCTCCTGCATGGTTACGCCGTAAATAACGTCGACCGAGGCCATGGTTTGCTTGTTGTGCGTAACAATGATGAACTGCGAGTTATCGGAGAACTTGCGGATCATGTTAGTGAACTTACCTACGTTCGCATCATCCAGCGGAGCGTCCACCTCATCGAGGATACAGAACGGCGCGGGTTTAATGAGGTAGATGGCAAACAGCAGCGCGGTCGCGGTCAGTGTTTTTCACCACCAGACAGCTGTGTAATGGCAGCGGGACGTTTACCTTTCGGCTTCGCAATGATCTCGATGCCCGTATCGGCCAGGTTAGACGGATCGTTAAGGATCATGTCACACTGGTCTTCTTCGGTAAACAGGGCCTTGAACACGCGGATGAAGTTCTCTTTTACCTGGTTAAAGGTATCCGGGGAACTTCTGGTTAGCGGTACTTTCCACTTCCCGGATAGTGGCCAGCAGGGATTCTTTCGCCTGCACCAGGTCGTTCTTCTGCTCCAGGATGAACTCGTAACGCTTCTTCATTTCCGTATAGGCTTCGATCGCGGTCGGGTTAATCTCGCCCATATTCTCCAAACGTTTCTTTAAACGCTCCGCGCTGCCGGTCAGTTCGTCTGCGGAAAGCGTACTGTTACGCGCTTCATCGAGTATTTCGTCGAGGTTGACTTTAAATTCCACGCTCAGGCGCTCTTTCATAGAGGCCAGTTGCAGTTTCAGTTCGTTCACCTTGTCTTTGATGATGGTGAGCGCCTGGTCCATCTGTTCACGGCTGCGTTGCTTGGCACGGAGGGCGGTTTCACGCTCCGTGAGCATATTGCGGAAGTTGTAGTACTCCTGGTCTTTTTCGTTCAGCTCCTTCTCCTCTTCTTCTTTCTTGCGGAACAGCTCTACGAGACCATCTTCCGCCGCCGCCAGTTTATCTTCCGCGGCCGACAGGTTGGCTACGGTATCTTCCAGCTGGGTTTTATTGCTGGCGATCTGCGTGTGCAAATCGGTTAATTGCTTGCGTTTGAATTCCAGCTCCTGTTTCAGCCCCGCTACTTTACTCTGCTGGCGGGTATGCTGCAGGTTCTGGTTATTAAACTGCACATTGGCCTGGTTAAACTGGGCCTCTGCTTCCTGCGCGCCACGATCGGCATCCACGATGCTGTCGTGCAGTGCATGTACGCGGTCATTCAGGGAGTCCAGTTCATCGCGCACATCGGAAATGCTGTCGATGTTCGTTTGCAACGACTGCTGCATCTCGGCCAGGCGTTTATCCCCTGTTTCGATCAGGTGATGGAAGTTTTCGATCCTGTTCTGCAGGCCGAAAACCTGGTTGTTCATCTGGTTGATGCGCTCCTTGAGGGAGTTAATATTATTTTCGTTCAGCTGGCTGTTGAAACCCAACACCTGGTTGTGTTTCTCCCGGATCTGATCGCGCAGGTCGCCCACCGTGTTTTCCAGCTCGCGGATCTCTGCTTCCAGTTTTTCCAGGTTCTTGGCGCGACCGAGCTTTTTACCTTCGAACAGTCCTACAGAACCACCGCTAAAGCTGTATTTGCCACGGTGCATGCGGCCGCTTTTCTCGATGATCAGCACATCCTGTTCGGGCAGCTGGCCAAAATCAATAGCCGTCACATCTTCCGTGATAAAAACTTTCGCTAAAAGGTAGTTGCCGAGACCTTTATACTTCTCATCGATCTCTACCACATCCAGTGCGGGAATGGTGCCGGGAGGCGTAAACAGTGCGCCGCCCTGGTGATTGAACTGATCGAGGATAAAAAGTTGGCCTTCCCTTTCTTGTTCGCATCCAGCAGGTGGATGGCCTGTACGGCTTCCTCTGCATTGTTTACCACGTAGTAGTTCAGGTATGGCTCCAACAGGTTCTCCACGCAGGTGCGGTATTCTTCCTTACAGAAAAACACATCGCTCAGGATGGGCGCCTTATTATTCCATTCGTTATTTTTCTTGAGGAACTTGATGCTTTCCGGGTAACCTTCCGGGCTGTCTACGAGCGACTTTAACAGGTCGTATTCGTTCTTTTTGCTGTCCAGTTTACGGTTTTCATCTACCAGCTTATCGCGCAGTGCTTCAATGTCGGATTGTGTAGCGAGGATTTTGCCCTTGGTCTCTTCCCGGAAGCGGACCATTTCTTCGAGCTCGTCCTTTCTTTGATCTACGGTGTCCTGGAGAATTTCCTTCTCCTCTTTCAGTTGCTGGATCTGGGTTTCGCGGGCAGCTTTTTCTTCCTGTAACTGCTGGATGCTTCTTTGCAGGTTTTGCACGGAAGTATCGGCTACGGCCACTTTCTTTTCGGCTTCAAACTGCTGGCGCTGCCATTGTTGCTGATCGCGGCGCAGGTTTTCGAGGGCCAGTTTCTTTTGCTGGAACTGTTCCTTTTTGCCATCCACCATTTCCTGCAACGTTTCCAGTTCGTCCTGCATCGACTCGAACACTTCCGCTTCGTCTTCGCTCTGACGTTGTGTGAAGCTGATAGATTCGGTGAGGCCCTGCAGGTTGCTTTCGGCGTTGTTGAGGAAGTCGGTTAAGTTCTTTTCCCTTTCACGGAGATAGGTCAGCTGCTGGGAAGCAAGGTTCTTATCGTTTTCCTTGGTGCGGATGGTAGATACGAGTTCATTGAAAGAACGCTGCATCACCTGCAATTCGCGCTCTTTGGCCACGAAGTGCAGTTTGTCCTCTTCTACGGAAGCCTCCTCTGTGGCGATTTCCGCTTCGAGGGCCGCTTTCTTGTCGATCTCCGCCTGCTGCTGGTCGGTAAGGTCCCTGAACGTCACGTTAAAGCCTTCCAGTGCCGCTTTGGCGAGTTCTATACTGATCTCTTTATATTCCTTTTTGATTTCGTAGAAGCGTTCCGCTTTACGGGCCTGACTTTCGAGTGTTTTTAAGTTGTTGTTGATCTCGAACAACAGGTCCTCGATACGGTTTAGGTCACCTTCGGTGGCGTCTAACTTGGATTTGGCTTCCTTTTTACGGGTTTTATAGATGGAGATGCCCGCTGCCTGTTCCAGCATGCGGCGACGGCTGTTTTCTTTATCCTTGATGATATCGTCTACCATGCCCAGCTCGATAATGGCGTAGGAGTCAGTGCTCACCCCGGTGTCCATAAAGAGGTTGTGGATGTCTTTGAGGCGACAGGCCACATCGTTGAGGCGGTATTCGGAATCGCCGTTCTTATAAAACTTACGTGTAATAGTAACTGTAGTAAACTCGGTAGGGAGTACGTTCTTAGTATTTTCAAAGGTGAGGCTTACCTCGGCCATACCGCTCGCGGAACGGGTACGGGAACCGTTAAACACAAGTCCGGCCTGGTTTTCGGAACGCAGGTTACTGATCTTGTGCTCCCCTATCACCCAGCGGATAGAGTCGATAATATTACTTTTGCCGCAACCGTTGGGTCCAATTACTCCCGTAACGCCCTCATCGAAGTGCAATACGGTTTTATCGGCAAAACTTTTAAATCCTTTGATCTCTAATGTTTTTAAGCGCACTGGTCCTTTTTTAAATAAGCCGTCAAAGATATAATTTTAAACCATACCTCCATTAAAATTAGCCATTGGCCTGTGAACCAAGGGGTTAGCCGGTTTTCTCTCCCCGATATGGTCGAAAAGGATACGTAATATAAATGTCTCCTTTAAAACCCGGGGCTTTTTTATGCACAGTTGTTGATATCGTATCCGGGCACATCATTTGTCATTGGTCGGAATACAGTTAATCGTACCTTTGTAATTAAATCAATTTCATTCGTTTGCAGACAGCACGTTGGCTCAAAGAAGTAAAGGCATTCCTCTATAGCTACCATTTCAGCAACGGTTTGCGCACCTCCCTGAGCGTAGTCGTTCCCTCCGTTATTTTCGCCATGCAGGACCGCCGGATGTGGGCATCGCCATTTCGATGGGCGCCTTATGTACCGCCCTGGCCGATGTACCCGGCACCATCATCCATAAACGAAACGGCCTGCTGATCAGCACTACGCTTATCTTTATCACCGCCCTTGTAACGGGGCTGGTGGCCTCCAACACCGGCTGACGGCCGGGTGGGTAGCCGTGTGCGTGTTCTTTTACTCCATGTTGCTCGTATATGGCAACCGTGGCGGTAACATCGGCATCGGGTGTTTGCTGGTGATGGTCTCCACGATCGGCGAGCAGCTACCCATGGGCAAAGCCATAGAAGCCTCGTTCCTCGTACTTTCCGGCTGTATCTGGTACTCGCTGCTGGCCCTCCTGCTCTGGCAGATACGGCCTTACCTTACGATCCAGCAAACGTTGGGCGACTGTATACAGGAAACGGCCGACTACCTCCGGCTACGCGCGAATTTTTATAAAGATGATATTGATATCACCGAGAACTATAAATCCGTACTGGCCCAGCAGGTACTCGTAAACGAGCGCCGTGAAGCCGTGCGCGAACTGTTGCTGAAGATGCGCTCCGCACAGCAGGGCACCACGTCTATCAGTAAAAGCATGGTACTCATATTCCTGCACATGACCGATATGCAGGAGGAAATCATGGCTTCCCAGATTGACTATACGTCGCTGCAAAAGAACTATAAAGGCACTCCTTTGCTCGCCCAGCTGCATAATACCATTTTACAGGTAACGGAGGAACTGGAATCTATCGGCATGTCGGTGGCGGCGGGACAACGGTCCCTACCCAAAATGAACCTGAAGCTGGAGATAGAAAAGGTGAAGCGGGAAATAGACGCTTACCGCCAGCGTATGCCTACCCTGCGCGAGCGAAGCGCAAAATTGCTGCCGCTCACCAATGTGGTGGATAATCTGCAACACATTGCCCAACGTATTTATAACCTGCACCGCCTTACGCGCCTGGAGCGGGTGAAGGATGAAGAAATAGACCCACAGCTGGAACTGTCCAGGTTCACCACCCGCCAGCGGTACGACTTTGAAACCTTCCGGAATAACCTGTCTTTTAATTCGCACCTGTTCCGCCACGGCATCCGTACCAGCCTGGCCATGGTAACAGGCTACCTCCTGGGGCATGCACTGGATATCAGCCGTACCTACTGGATACTGCTCACCATCGTGGTGATCATGAAGCCCGGCTTCAGCATGACGAAGTCACGCAGCTACCAGCGTATGATCGGTACGATCATCGGGGCGTTGTTCGCGGTGGGCGTATTATTTCTCACCCAAAACCATACGGCAATATTTATCATCATGCTGATATGCATCATTGGCGCATATAGTACGATGACCTATAATTATACGGTGAGTGTGGTGTTTACAACGCCCTTTATCGTATTCCTGCTGCACTTCCTCTACCCGGCCGACTTTCAGAACATCAGCCTGCGCGTACTGGATACCCTCATCGGCGGCGCGATCGCATTTACGTTCAACTACATCTTCTGGCCCAGCTGGGAGTATCGCTTTTTACCCGACTACATGTTTAAGATGCTGCACGCCAACCGGCAATATTTTTTGCAGATCATGAAACTGTATACGGGACAGGCATTTTCGATGAACGATTATAAACTGGCTCGGAAAGAGGTGCATGTAAGTACGGCGAACCTGATGGCGGCCTTCCAGCGGATGCTGTCGGAGCCGAAGAATAAACAGAAGAATGCGTCGGAAGTATATCATTTCGTGGTGCTGAGCCACTCCTTGTCGTCCCACATTGCACAGCTGGCGCACTATGCCTTGCAGCACCAGATCAAATACCCGCGGGTAGAGTACCCTGCAATCGCGGATTACATCGTGTCGATAATAGACCAGGTGGAACATTACATGCAGACGGGGGCACATATTGAAGATATGCCCAAACTAGGCGCTTTCCAGGAACTGGAAGGTCACCTGGATAGTGTGCTGGCCATTCGCCAGAGCAGATCAACCTGGGACAGGGACACACCCCTGCCCGCGAAGAGATGCTGGAGATCAAACACGTGCGCGATCAGCTGCACGCGATCTATTCAGTCTTAAAAGATATGAAAAAGGCCGCCGTTCACGCCTCCGCGATCACGCAGAACTGATCCGTTACCGGTGTCATGGCTTCCAGCAGGCGGTCAAAAAGACCGGGCCATATTCGGCGTAATAGGGCAGGAAGTTTTCGCGCCTTTCCTGTAAGGAGTTGCCGGGGAATAAACGCGCTTTCAGCTCGCGGATCTGCTCCGACTGGTAAGCAAACTTCTTTTTCTCTGCACGCAGGAATTTATGTTCGATCTTACCGAGGGATTTCATCGCTTTTTTAGCTCCGCGTTCACGGAAGCCACGAGCGTAATATCAATGCTGCGGGCCTCGCCTCCATCTGCGAAAACAGCGTTTCAATATCTTCATACTCCTTTTTCAGCACCAGGTTGGCGTTGGTATGCTTCAACACGAAACTGTTGATCAGCAGCTCCGTTTCCTGGAAAAATTCCGTAATGGAGATATCGAGCTTTTGTAAACGCTGCGCGGAGAATTTATCTACCCATAAGAAAGAATTACGCAGCAATAATACCGGGTAGGGTACGTGGTGATGCTCGAACAATGACTTCAATTCGATCCAGTAGGCGATTTCGCCACCGCCACCGATGAAGGCGATATTGGGCAAAATAGTTTCCTGCAGCACTCCGCGCAATATTACGTTCGGACTAAAGCGCTCAGGATGCTCTTCTATCTCTTTCTTCAAACTGTGCTCATCAAATACCAGTGGAGTGTGCAACACTTTCCACACCGCTCCTTCTTTGACGATGCGCTCGCGGGAGCCCTCCTGCAAATAAAACAGGTTGATTTCGCGGGGCGATGCCTGTACCTTATGATGCTGTTGCAGCTTTTCAATGGTGTCGGTCACCACTTTATGAGAAGATTGCTGCCAGAGTTCTTCTTTTAAGATGGATTTGATCTGTTGCTTGAACAGCGGCGTATCCGGCACCAGGATCACGAGCCCGTAACGGCCGAACAAACGGTTAACGAGGTATAGGGTGGCTTCCTGGATGTTATCGTGTTGGAGGTAGGCCTTTTCCAGCATATCCTGCACTTCGGCGGCATGTGGCGCGTAGCCGATATGTTTCATAATGTCAGCGATCAGCTCCCCGAGGCCTTCGGTCTTCATGCGACCTACCGCCCCTTCCTGCTGGGTTTTCCAGGTGAGCTTTTCTTTACCCATGTAAATGCTGCCCAGCTCGTCGAGGTCGGCGTCTTCGCTGCCCATGTAATATACGGGCACGAAGTGTTTACCGGGAAACTGTGCTTTCAGCTCTTGTGCCAGCTTCACGGTCTGTAATATCTTATATACAAAGTAGAGGTAACCGGTAAAATGTTAGGTTGGTGGGCGGTACACACGGAGTACGTATCTGCCTGTCCCAGCAGCCGGATATTGGCCACTACCTGCTCGTCCTGCTCCAACCCCTTGTACTGCTGCTCCAGCGCCTGTACGAGCAGCTGGCGGTCCAGTGGTTGCGTGCTCTTGGCACGAATGGCGGCCTCAAAATCTGGTTTCACCGGCGAATACTGGTAAAATGGGCGGATCGAGGGATGCTCCGCAATAAAATCGGCTACCAGCTGGCTAAAAATCCTGTCTCACGATAAGGTATATGATGAACGCCCTGTTCCATAATTGCGCTTGTGGTCAAAATTAATGCACGAATTTAGGTATTTTGATGGTGGAACGCGTATTTTTTAGCTGAGCGTGCCAATCCACTGTTTGCCGGTTATTTTTCCCAATCACTCCACAATCCTCCACAGCGTGTTCGGCCAACGTATTAAGAATAATGAAATGGCGAACTTTTTGAACAAGTAACTGTCCAGAAGTAAACGCCAACCCCACCAACGAATCGTTAAACAGACACAAGTATACCATAAACCGAATTATATGAAGATAGCGTACATTGCCTCGTACCCTCCCAGAGAATGCGGAATTGCCACGTTTACTAACCATCTCGTGCAATCCATGAAGACCGCCGTTAAAGGCGAGGAGCGACCGGAAGTTGCGGTAATTGCCGTTAACGACAGTGATCAGAAGTATGATTACCCGGCGGAAGTGGAGCATGTGATCCGACAGCATCACCGGAGGATTACCATGAGGCGGCCCGTTATATTAACCAGAGCGGGGCCGATATCTGCATCGTGCAGCACGAATTCGGTATTTTCGGCGGCGATAACGGCGTCTACCTGCTGCCGTTGCTCCATGCGCTGGAAATTCCATTTATGGTCACTTTCCACACCGTATTAAAAGAACCTTCTTTCATACAAAAATCCATCGTTCGCGAAATCGCGGCGCGCGCTTCGAAAATGGTAGTAATGAGCCAGCTGGCCATCGACTTCCTGGTAAATATATATGGAGTATCTGCAGAAAAGGTCCAGCTGATCGAACACGGCGTACCCGACTTTTCGGAGCTGACCAATCCGCAGCAATACCGGTATCCAACACCCTGAAAAGGAAAGTGATCTTCACCTTCGGACTGCTGAGCCGTAACAAGGGCATAGAAACCGTGATACAGGCCATGCCGAAGATCATTGAACGCCACCCGGAGGTGTTGTACATCGTGGCCGGCGCCACCCACCCTGCCGTCGTAAGGCATGCAGGTGAAGAATACCGCGACAGCCTCGAGAAAATGGTAACCGATCTCCAGCTCGAAAATCATGTATTGTTCCTGAACCGTTTCTTAAACGAACAGGAGTTATTTGCCTACCTCACCTGCTGTGATATTTATGTAACGCCCTACCTGAGCGAAGCGCAGATAACCAGCGGTACGCTGACGTATGCATTAGGCGCCGGTTCGGCGGTTATCTCCACGCCTTACTGGTATGCCAAAGAGCTCTTGGACAATGGCCGGGGATTGCTGTTCGACTTTAAAGACAGTCTGCAACTGAGCCGCTGCATCAACGACCTGCTGGACACACCCGGCAAGCTGCAGGAATTGAAGCAACATGCTGCCTCTTACGGAAAAAAACTGCAATGGTCGCAGATGGGCGCACGTTATCGTCAGCTGGCCTGGAAGATATTGTCTACACCAAGACCGACGGTTATTAATACGAAACCGGTACCCGATGTATCGCTGTTATCGCCCCTGAACCTGTCGCATGTACGCAGGCTGACGGATGATACGGGCATTGTGCAGCATGCAAAATATGGCATTCCTAACCTGAAGGAAGGATATTGCCTGGACGATAACTCCCGCGCCCTCATGATGATGCTGATGGCGCAGCATTACCGCCGCAACAAAGAATCGCTGGAGCTGATTACCACGTACCTCAGCTTCATCCAATATATGCAGCGCGAAGATGGCAACTTCCGCAACTTCCTGAGCTTTAGCCGCCAGTACCTCGATGAGATCGGGTCGGAAGATGCTTTTGGCCGTACGGTGTGGTCGCTGGGCTACCTCGTCCGCTACGCCCCCAACAACTCTTACCGCGAGTTCGCACAGGAGCTGTTCCATCGTTCCACCCAACACTTCGCGACCCTGGAACACCTGCGTGGCCGGGCCAATGCCGCCATCGGCGTAAGCCACTACCTCGCCTACCATCCCACCGATGAAGGCATGTTTAAACTGCTGGATATCCTGATTGAACCATTACTCGCCAGTTATGAACGCAACCGTACCAATGAATGGCAGTGGTTCGAGCATAATATGAGTTATGACAACGGCATCCTGCCACTGGCGCTGCTGCATGCATACGAGGTAACAGGCGACGAACGCACGTATAATATTGCCATGGAGAGCATCAACTTCCGGAGAAAATAACGCTGTGCGACGGTTACCTGACACCGGTAGGCAACGACGGCTGGCATCAACCCGGCAAGTGTGCACCGAAGTTTGACCAGCAGGCCATTGAAACCATGGCCATGGTATTACTGTACCAGCAGGCATACGCGGTGAGCAATGAGCGTCACCATCTCGAAAAAATGTATACTGCTTACCGGTGGTTCCTGGGCGAAAACTCGCTCCGCGTCCCCTTGTACGACAGCGAAACACACGGCTGTTGCGACGGCCTTCAACAGGGCAGCGTAAATCGCAACCAGGGCGCAGAAAGTACATTGGCCTACCTCATTTCGCACCTCGCCGTGCTGAAAGAAGCCGAAGTACTGCGCCAGGAAAAACCCTTGCAAACCACCCTTATTACTGCCAGTGTATTGAGCAGTAAAATCAGTTAAGCCCGACACTGTTCTATGAAAATAGCCATCCTTGCGCCAGTGGCCTGGCGTACCCCTCCGCAGCATTACGGTCCCTGGGAACAGGTAGCCTCTAATGTTGCGGAAGGGCTGGTGGCAAAAGGCTTCGATGTAAGCCTGTTTGCTACCGGTGATTCCCCCAAACCGCAGGCACCCTTTATTCCATCTGCGAAAAAGGATATGAAGAAGACCGCAGCCAGGACGCCAAAGTACTGGAGTGTATGCATATCAGTTATTTCTTTGAGCATGCACGGGAATACGACATCCTTCACAATCACTTCGACTTTCTGCCCCTCACCTACACCCCTTTCGTGAAAACGCCGATGGTGACCACGATACACGGTTTTTCCTCGCAACAGATAGTGCCCGTATACCAGCGATTCAATCACAATAATCACTACGTATCGATCAGCAACAGCGACCGGCACGCATCCCTCCACTATGCCGCTACGGTGTACAATGGGCTTGATGTGAGCAGTTTTAAATATGTGGAAGCCCCTGCCGGCGATTACCTTTTGTTCTTAGGCCGCATCCATCCGCATAAAGGCACGGCGGATGCTATACGCATTGCGCAGCGCAGCGGTAGACGAATTATCATTGCCGGTATTGTGCAGGATGCCGCTTACTTCCGTGAACAGGTTGAACCACTGCTTGATAACGAACAGGTAAAATACATTGGGCCTGTGGGACCGGCCGAACGGAATACTTTACTCGGTAACGCCCTGGCACTGTTACATCCTATTCATTTCGACGAACCTTTCGGATTGAGCGTAGCGGAAGCCATGTTATGCGGAACGCCGGTAATCGCCTATAAGCGCGGATCTATGCCCGAATTGATTGAGCATGGGCGGACTGGATTCCTGGTGGCTACGGAGGACGAAGCGGTAGAGGCGGTGTCTATGTTGGGAGGGCTGCAGCGGATGGATTGCAGGGAGCATGCGGCGGCAAAGTTCAGTAAGGAGAAAATGGTAGCTGATTATATCAGCGTGTACGAGCGGATGTTGGGGTGACGCTACACCCCATCCTCTTTGATCTTCTCCAATAATCTCCTCAACGGCACATTTGCAAACCCCGAGGCTGAATCGGAAAATCCATAAGGTATGATCAGCGCGTCGTCATTCACCATAGAACCGCAGGAGTACAGCACATTCGGTACATATCCCTCCCGCTCATCCTTGTTCGGAATGATCAATGGCTCGCGCAGGCGCCCTATTTCCTTTGTGGGATCGTCGAGGTCGAGCAGGCTGGCACCGATGCAGTAGGTGCGCATGGGGCCTACACCATGGGTAATCAATAGCCAGCCTTCCGAAGTTTCTATAGGGGAACCGCAGTTGCCTATTTGTACAAACTCCCAGGGGTAACGTGGGGTTTGGAGTATTTGCGGGTTCTCCCAGATGTTAATCGTATCGGAATACATGATGTAGTTATTGATGCCATCGATACGGGAGAGCATGGCATATTTGCCGTTGAGCTTACGGGGAAATAACGCCAGGTTCTTGTTCTGTGCACCTTCGCCGTAGAGCGGCATAATATTAAAGTGGTAAAAGTCGCTTGTAACCAGCAGTTTGGGCTGGATCGTAACGCCATCGAACGCGGTGTAGGTAGCGTAAAAGCGCACCTCGCCCTTATCGTTGGTGTAACGTACAAAGCGGGCGTCTTCAATGCCGCGGCTTTCCGCATCGGAATAAGGGAAAATTACGCGGTCGGAAATATCGGTATCAAGCGAAAAGTTGATTTCGTAATAGGAATTCGCGAGCCATAACAATCGCTCCAGTCCGCGCTTCAGGAGATGATCTACCTGGTACCGCTGTTGCATTTCGCGGATCACCTGTTTCAGGGCAACATAGTCGAATGTTTCGGGTAGTTTGTCCTGTACTTCACGCATCACCGGGTCGGGAAGCTTGATAGATACAGCATTCTGGAAAAAGACATTCCGCTGGTAGATGGTATTGCGGACGATATCCGGCTCGTCTACATAACTGCCGGCCGGAACGAATGATACCTGGTTGTTTTTATTGATCAGCCCGCGGCGGAATACGATCGAGGAAACGTGCCCCTCGCCTACTGCCCTGAAGCTGATGATCACGCGTTTTTCACCTTCCTCCAAACCGCTCTGGTCCACATCTTCCACGATGGAAGGATTAAAAAGGCGGCCGATTCTATGGAGTATTCGTTAGTGAAATAAGAACCTATGAGCAGCCGCCTTTTGTAAGACAGGCTGCTCATATCGATCTTCATTAAAGAGAATAGATTTTTTAGTTTATCGCAATGACGCTCAAAGATGCGGGTGATATTACGGTGGCGCTTGGAAAACTCCCTGAGTATGGGCGTAATGATCACATCTACTTCCGAATCTGTCATATCTATCACCTGTTGAATGATCGCTTTGGCCCTAGGTTCTCCGTTGTAAAAGAACCGGGCAACCACGCGCTTCATGTCCGGGTAAATCCTGGTACTCTGGCGCTCGATGGAGAGTCTCATAAGCTACTGTTTTAAAGAAAGGGCTGCTAGATCGACGAACCGTCGGGTAGCACTGATCCTTTCTTAACAACTACGATGCCATCTTTTACTGTATACTTTTCAAACTCACCGTCCGCCAGGTGCGGTCCGCCGTTGATAGTCACGTTATTACCGATGCATGCATTTTTGTCAATGATCGCGTTGTTGATCACGCAGTTTTCACCAATGCCCATCAGCGGAATACCTTTCTCCTTCCATTCTGCGATCTCCTCCGGGGTTTGGAAAAAGTCGTTACCCATTATATAAGTATTGGTTACCTCGGTACCTTTACCAATGCGGGAACGGATACCGAGCACCACGCGCTCCAGCTTCTTCGCCTGTACAATACAACCGTCGGAAATGAGCGTACGCTCCATGCTCGCTACAGATACCTTCGCCGGTGGCAGCATACGCGCGCGGGAGAAGATCGTCTGTGTTTCATCGAACAGGTTAAATTGAGGGATCTCGTCGGTGAGGCCGAGGTTGGCTTCAAAGAACGAACCGATGTTACCAATATCTGTCCAGTAACCGGTGTATTGATAGCTTAATACTTTATGATGATTGATCGCATAAGGCAGGATCTCTTTACCAAAGTCCGCCGCGTTGGCCTGCGTTTCCTGCAGCAGGTCGAACAGCAGTTTGCGGTTAAAAATGTAGATACCCATGGAGGCCAGGTAACGGCGGCCCAGGGCATCCATTTCGTCGCTTACCGGCGAAGTCCAGGCTTCGAGGCCTGTTTTCGGCTTTTCGGTGAAGGAGTGGATGATACCTTTGTCGTCTGTTTTCAGGATACCGAAATCGGTCGCATCCTTCGCGTTTACGGGTATGGTGGCAATCGAAATTTCGGCGCCCGCTGCAATATGATGGTCGATCATTTCGCAAAAGTCCATCTGGTATAACTGGTCACCGGACAGGATCAGCACATATTCGAACTCGAAGTTCTCCGGTGGTGAAGGCTCTGGCGCACGGCATCCGCTGTGCCCTGATACCAGGTAGGGTTATCCGGCGTTTGTTCGGCCGCCGGGATGTCTACAAAGGCCTTGGAGAAATGAGAGAAATAATAGGTATTCTTGATGTGTTTGTTCAGCGAAGCAGAGTTATACTGCGTCAGCACAAAAATGCGATGCAGGTCTGCATTCAGGCAGTTGGAAATGGGAATGTCCACCAAACGGTATTTGCCCCCTACCGGCACCGCCGGTTTGGAACGCTTGCGTGTCAGGGGATACAAACGGGTACCGGCGCCACCGCCGAGAATTACTGAAATAACCTGGTTCGACATACTTTAACTTTTAAGACTGGTGTAGAGATCTATATATTCTTGTGCGGACTTGTTCCAGGAGTGATCGATTTTAAGTATCTGTTTTCTGATCCTGTTAAACGTGGTCCTGTTTTCAAATAATCCTATGGCTCTTCTGACTGCCGCGCAAGCATCCCATATAGCTGCATGAACAAATCGGATACCGAAACCTCCTTTGTCCCCAAAATCGGTCACCGTGTCGGCCAAACCGCCGGTTATTCTTACAATCGGAATGGTGCCGTACCGCAATGCGTACATCTGGTTCAACCCGCAGGGCTCTACCCGCGAAGGCATCAGCAGAAAATCGGCTGCGGCATATAACTGGTGCGCCAGGGTTTCGTTATAACCAATGTACAGCGCCAGCCCGTTCGGTGCAAAGTTGCGCGTTTGCTCCAGTCGCCATTCTAAATGTTTGTCGCCGCTGCCCAACACTAAAAACTCACTTTGTTCCCCGATTCGTGGAGCGATCGGCCAATAATCTCCGGCAGCAGATCGGCGCCCTTATCATCAACAAGTCTGCCAATAAATATCATCAGCGGCAGTTCGGGATCCGGTTAAACTGCTCGCATATACGCAGTTTGTTTTCCCGCTTGCCCTTTTCTATGGTGGTTGCCGTAAAATTAACCTCCAGCATGGGGTCCTTCGACGGGTTCCATACCTCCGTATCAATGCCATTAAGGATGCCCGTGGTTTTGCCTGCTTCGTAATTCAGCAGGGCTTCCAGGCCATTGGCGCTGGTCAGCAGTTCCTGCATATAAGTGGGCGACACGGTGTTTACCTTCCGTGCGCTTTTAATACCGGCAGCCAGCGGATTAATCGCCCCGTTCCAGTCCAGCAGCCCCGACTTCCAGAGGTCGAACGACGGCAGTAAATATTGGCGGTCCCAGCCAAATTGTCCCTGGTACTGCGCATTGTGTATGGTCAGCACCGAAGGAATTTCGGCGAGGCGGGTATACTTGTAGCCATATTTCAGCAAAAAGGGGATCAGGCCCGTATGGTGGTCGTGGCAATGAATCACATCCGGGTGGTGCTGCCATTCGTTGACCCAGTCCAGCACCGCTACCTGGAAGCCCAGGAAACGTTCGGTGTCGTTGTAGTAACCATACACCCCTTCCCTGTCGAGCAGGCCGGGAATATCTACCAGGTACAGGTCAAAGCCCAGTACATTGCCGGTTTCCTTATATATATTAAAGTGGTACCAATCGTGCCCCAGCCACATGCCGGCCTGGTGCACTACCTCAAAGGCGTTATTATGAAAAAACTTGTTGCGGTACGCCGGCATGACGACCTTGGCCACATGCCCCGCATCGTGCTGGTATTTGGGCAACGCGCCCACCACATCGGCCAGCCCACCGACTTTTGCTACCGGGTAACACTCCGCGCTAACGTGTAATATTTCCATGCTTAATATTGTGAATGATATAAGTTAATGAGGAAAACTCACAAAACAAAGCGCTTGCCAGTTCCGCCTCCAAATTAAGGTTTCTTTTTTGGCCATCAGCATTCAATTATCCACCGGCCGCCGTTGCATCGCACACTTCCACTTCAAACACCTTAATCGGCATTTCGGTTGACCGCTGTAACTAAACACCCGCCGGCCCCGCTTAACCTGTACCGACTTGCACAGGCCTTCGATCAAATATAGCAGCCCATTTTTAACCTTTAACACCCTTAATTATGAAAAACAGCTTTTTACTGGCTGCCGGACTCTCCATGCTATTTGTCGCCTGCCAGCAGGACGATGCACCTTCACCGGCTTACCCTGTCGACAAACCTTACCAGCTTAAAACCATCGCCTATAAAAACAGCGGTGCGACGGGACAATTTACCTACAACGCCGACAGTTCCCTGAAACAGATCGCCTGGTCCAGTTCGTCTGCCGCGGCCGATATGTTTTACGAGTACGAACAGGGCAAAATGGTCAAAACCGGCATGTCCAACTCCCTGTATACGCACCATTACTACTACAACGGCAATAAAGTGATCAAGGTGGTGACCCAAACCGCCGGCACACCTGGCAACGGTTACTATATGGAGTATACCTACAACGTAAAAGGGCAGGTGGTGACGCAAAAGTACTTCAAGACGAACGAAGCAGGTACCCAGCTCAAGTCGAACTCCGACTATGTGTACGACGCCAACGGACTGTTAACGAGCATTACCACCGACGACGGCAATACCAAATTCACTTACAAGATCGAGGCCTATTCGGACGAGTACGCACTGGCGCCATGGGCATTCATCCCCCACAGCCTGTCGGAGTTTTACCCGATCTACAACCACCCGGTTATCACCAGCATGAAACGGCTGCCGGCAAAAATCGTGAAGTCGCAGAAAGTTGGCGCCGCTGCCGAAGAAACCACCCGGATCGATCAGCAGCTGTATACTATCACGAATAAGAAAATTACCAGGCTGATACAGATTACCGACTACCCCGGCCACCCGGAACTGCATGTTGCCGATACGGCCACTTTCTCTTACTAGTGGGTAAGTAAGGCGATCCTGTATGCATCCTATATGCATCCTATATCCCCCACCAATGCCAGTGCGGGTTTTAGCGAACGAGCATATAGGATGCATATAGGATCCTTATAGGATGCTGCCGAAAATATCGATAAATTGCATGGCAAACTAACAACACATGGATTTCGGACGCGTGGAGGAAAGTCTCCTGGATGAAATAGATTTTAAACTGGCCGCCGAGCCGCTGTTCAACAAACAGTCGCTGAAGGGCAAACCCGTAAAAAAGCCGGAAATATACCTGGGCTGCGCCAAGTGGGGCCGCAAGGAATGGATCGGGAAAATCTATCCGAAAGGAACGAAGGAAAAGGACTTCCTGGAGCAATACGTGCATCACTATAACAGCATTGAGCTGAATGCCACGCATTATAAAATTTACTCCCCTGCCGATATCCGTAAATGGGGTGAAAAGGCGGACGGGCAAAACTTTAAGTTCTGCCCAAAAATACCACAGTCGATCAGCCACTACAGTACCCTGGTGAATGCCGATGTACAAACCACCGCCTTTCTTGAAGGCGTGATG
This sequence comes from Chitinophaga sedimenti, assembly GCF_023156195.1. GTDB lineage: Bacteria > Bacteroidota > Bacteroidia > Chitinophagales > Chitinophagaceae > Chitinophaga > Chitinophaga sedimenti. Next base: position 924,797 of record NZ_JAKUKA010000001.1, on the reverse strand, counting down.
GCCTTTGGCGAACACCTCGGACCCATCTTCCTGCAGGTGAGCGATAAGTACAGTCCCAACCGGAAAGACAATCTTTATAAATACCGGACTCCTTACCGAAGGATCTTTCCTTTTATCTCGAAGTAAGACACCCGGACTGGTTTGAACCCGCGGTGAGCAAGGATTTGTTCGGCACCCTGCGCGAACTCAAAGTAGGCGCGGTTATTACCGATACCGCCGGGCGCCGTGATTGCTGCCATATGCACCTGCCTACTGCCGGCGCATTCATCCGGTATGTGGGCAACAGCTTGCACCCTACCGACTATACCCGCATCGACGACTGGATTAACCGCATCAAATTCTGGCTGGACCATGGACTCAAAGAGCTCTACTTCTTCATGCACATGCACGACGAGGCATACTCCCCGGAACTGACGGTGTACATGGTTGATAAATTGAACGCGGCGTGCGGACTCGATCTCACCAAACCGAAGTTTGTCAGCAACACCTTATTCTGATAAAAAAGCAGCCGGTTGGCTGCTTTTTTACTTTAAGGAACGCTGGTGACCGCGGTAATCGTAAACGAAGAAGAAATGTACGGGTTCACCAGGCTGCTGGCGATCGATATGTTGATCTGGCTGGTAAAGTCCGCGATGGTATAACCATTGGCTGAATCCCGAATGCGGTAATTGTCGTTCGTCAGGTAGTAGTACTGCGACAGGTACGAACTCACGTGCCCGATGCCAACGATAGGATAAGTGCTGCCGGTATACGTATACACAATAGACGTAACACCTGCTTCGGACAGGCCGCCATAGGTACCATAATCCACCGTCACCACCCTTACTGTGTAGGTGGCGGTCACCGTACCGCCCATTACAGGCAGGGTGTAAGTGTTCACAAAATCCTTGTAAAAGGTGCGGTAAACGGCCACTCCCCATATCTTATAGGAAGTTTCTTTCATACCGGTGTTGGCGGAAGCACCGATCGAAACCAGGGAAAACAGGATGGCGACGAGCATTTTCGGGATCATTTTCATAGCTAACATATTATGGGTTTAAAAATACAAGGGCGCTGCGCTCCGGGCGGAAGCACATACAACTCGGGTAAACCTATCTGTGAATAGTAATCACGATTGCACGGGGCCGGGCTACAGATAATGGACTAAATTAGGGCAGGCCGGGCGGTATATGTTCATTGATATTAGCCTGGCGTGGGCGTATTTTACCCAAGGCTGGCGGCGGGCTAAACCTTATTTTAGCAAATTGCTTTCTTTTTAAGGTTGAAGATTATATTTTCGCCTTCTCATAATTGCACGGAAGAACAACATGATGAAGCGTGAAAAACTGCGGGAGCTGGCCGCTAACCTGGACGGCATCCTCTACGACGACCTTACCACGAGAACGCTCTATGCCACGGACGCCTCCGCCTACCGTGAAATGCCCCTCGCTGTGGCCATCCCGGAAAACAACAACGACATCAAAAAGCTGATTGCCTTTGCCCGCGCGGAAAAAACCTCACTCATACCCCGTACTGCCGGTACTTCGCTGGCGGGACAGGTAGTGGGACACGGCATTATCGTGGACGTGTCGCGCAAATTCACTAATATACTGGAACTCAATAAAGAAGAACACTGGGTACGGGTACAGCCGGGCGTGATCCGCGACGAGCTCAACATGTTCCTGAAGCCCCACGGCCTTTATTTTGGTCCCGAAACTTCCACCGCCAACCGCGCTATGATCGGCGGCATGGTGGGCAACAACTCCTGCGGCTCCAACTCCGTGGTATATGGCAGCACCCGCGAGCACTTGCTGGAGGTAAAGGCCATCTTGAGCGATGGCAGCGATGTACATTTTAAATCGATGAACATCGATGAGTTCCACGCCCGTTGTGAATCTTCCGACAACACCCTTGAAACCGCGCTTTACCGCCAGATCCGTGGAATGTTGGGCAATTACAGCACCCAGGAAGAGATCCGCCGCGAATTCCCGAAAAAGAGCATTGCCCGCAGGAACACCGGTTACGCCGTAGACATGTTGCTGGATAGCGCTCCTTTTACGCTGGGCGGTGAGGATTTTAACTTCTGTAAGTTGATAGCCGGCTCCGAAGGCACCCTCGCATTTATCACTGAAATTAAACTGAACGTATCGCCGCTCCCGCCGAAAGAAGCGGGCCTGCTGTGCGTACACTTCAATACAATAGACGAATCGCTGCGCGCCAATATCATCGCGATGCAGTTTAAACCCAGCGCCAGCGAGCTGATCGACCATTTTATCCTGGAGTGCACCAAGGATAATATTGAACAGCGTAAAAACCGCTTCTTCGTAAAAGGAGACCCGGGCGCTATCCTGGTAATAGAATTCTGCCGCGACACCCGCGAAGAAGTAACCGCTATCGCGGGGCAACTGCAACAGGCGCTGGAAGCAGCCGGACTCGGCTACCACTTTCCCCTCCTGTTTGGAGAGGATACCAAAAGATCTGGACGCTGCGCAAAGCGGGGCTGGGTTTGCTAAGCAACCTGCCCGGCGACGAAAAGGCCGTTCCGGTAATCGAGGATACGGCAGTTGACGTGGAAGACCTGCCGGCTTACATTGCAGACTTTAACGAGATATTGAAACAATACGGCCTGTACTCGGTACACTACGCCCATGCAGGCAGCGGTGAAATCCATCTTCGCCCCATCATCAACCTGAAAACCAGTGAAGGCAACCGGCTGTTCAGGAAAATCGCGGAGGAAATAGCCACCCTGGTGAAGAAGTACAATGGTTCCCTCAGCGGCGAACACGGCGACGGCCGCCTTCGCGGTGAATTCATCCGCCAGATGGTGGGCGAAAAGAACTACGAGCTGATGCGGACCCTGAAATATACCTGGGACCCGGAGAACATTTTTAACCCGCAGAAAATCGTAGACACCCCGTCTATGAACAGCATGCTGCGTTATGAACCGGACAAACCCGCGCCCACGCTCAAAACCATCTTCCACTTCCCTGATCAGACCTTGTTACAACACGCAGAACAGTGCAACGGCTCGGGCGACTGCCGTAAAACGCAGCTCAGTGGCGGAACGATGTGTCCCAGTTACATGGCCACCCGCGACGAAAAAGATACGACCCGCGCCAGGGCAAACATCCTGCGCGAGTTCCTGAGCAACTCTACCAAAGAGAATAAGTTTGATCATAAAGAAATTTATGAGGTGCTGGACCTCTGCCTCGCGTGTAAAGGTTGTAAGTCGGAGTGCCCGTCGAACGTAGATATGGCGAAGCTGAAAATGGAATTCTTACAGCATTACCACGACGCGAATGGCGTTCCCTTCCGCAACCGCCTGATCGGCAATTACGCTAAGATGAATAACCTGGCGGCCATTGCCCCCGGTATTTACAACTGGATGGTGAACACCAAAGCGACCAGCAACCTTATTAAACGTATTTCCGGCTTTGCAACCGACCGCTCGATGCCTACACTGCAGGATACTACCTGGCGTAAATGGTTTGCAAAGAATAAACCTTCCCTGGGGCAACACGGGGGCGGCAAACAAACCGTGTATGTGTTCTGCGACGAGTTTACCAATTTTAATGATACGCACATCGGCATCAAGGCCGTGGAGCTGCTGCGCAAGCTGGGTTACACGGTGGTAATGACCGATCACCCGGAAAGCGCGCGGGCTTATATGTCCAAGGGCATGTTACGCAAAGCCCGCAGCATTGCGGAAAAGAATGTGCGGTTGTTTAAAGACCTTATTTCTGAAGAGGTACCCCTGCTGGGAGTTGAACCCTCGGCTATCCTCAGCTTCCGCGATGAATATCCGGACCTGGTAGGCGGGGAATTTGCAGACGCCAAACAACTCGCGCGCAACGTATACATGGTGGATGAGTTTCTCTCCATCGCCGCGGAAAAAGGACATATTCACCAGGACATGTTTTCCCGCGAGCCACGCAAGATCAAACTGCACGGACACTGCCAGCAGAAGGCCTTATCGTCGGTGTTACACAGTAAAAAGATACTATCGTTGCCGGAAAACTATTCGGTGGAAATAATTCCTTCGGGCTGTTGTGGCATGGCGGGGTCTTTTGGATATGAGAAAGAGCACTATGGCCTGTCGATGCAAATCGGCGAACTGGTGTTGTTCCCGGCGGTGCGTAATGCGGAAGAGGGGACGTTGATTGCCGCGCCGGGCACGAGTTGCCGGCACCAGATCAAGGATGGTACCGGGAAGCACGCGTTGCATCCGGTGGAGATTTTGTACGCGGCATTAGCGTAGTAACATACTAATTATTGGAGTCCTCGTCTGTTTACAGGCGGGGACTTTTTATTTACGCTATTTTTCCTTTTTTGATTCACCCTAATACGCCGTTCGAGAGACTTTACTATATATATAGTTCTGCATGAGATAAAATCAAATTGAGGGTAGTTTTTGAATGCTACTATCACCTTTTAAACCGAAATCGCCTGTAGTAAAGTAATTGGCCCACAGCGACCCTTCTGAAAAGGGCAGGAAACCAACCAGCGAGCCTTTCTACAATACTGGCAGTCAGTTATCACCTGGCCGCAACTCCGCTGCGGTATTTTAACCAATCCTTATGTGTTACCGGGGCTACCGGTACGAAAGAGTTTTGCGTACAATGTCGGGAGCGAAAAGCCTGAGCATCATTGTCGTTAAGCTTGTTTCTGTAACCCGCCAGCCCCTTCCCGGCTTTATTGCTGATGGGAACCTACCGGCCGTTGCTTTCCAGTAACCAGCTTCAAAGGTGTTTATCCAACCATTTGTACGCCCGTTTTTTTAACACCGTAAGCCAGGCGCCATGTGAATGATCCATGGTAGCGGTTTATAAAACATTTTAAAAATGAATAGTATCCAAAACAACCGGGCCGAATGCTGGCTCGGAAAGATTGCCCGGACGGCAAGAGACCTGTCCCTGCGCAACAAACAAACGGAAGCACATGCCAGTGTATCTGGTGAAGAATCTTCCGGACCTACCGCTACTACTTCCGCAGTAGATATGATCGCGAGCCTCGTCCTGCTTTATTGTTGGATAAAAAGAGCGCATTACGTATTGTTCCCGGCAAATGGAGGTACCAGATGGACAATTAAACATGCGTTGCTTATCCAGCTTATTTTCCTCCTGCTGTGGTGGGTTATTTTCCGGGAAATATTTCCGCTGCTGCCTGATACAGCAGGCGTACAATTCCTGAGAGCAATCGCCTTAATTAACGGAGGTTTAACCGTCCTGCTTATTGCGATTACTTCACTTACGCCCGATCCGCGGAAAGCAGCGTTTGAAACCCGGGATGGAAAACAGATCCCGGATATGAAGCTGGAACTACTTTTCTGGATGCAGGCGCTATGCACCAGCCTCATTCTCATCAGCATACTGGCCTGTTATGCTTACGCAATTTTCTCCCCGATAATATTGTAACGTGATGAAGAAATGCCATGCACCCGGCCTTTAATCCATTGTACCGGGGAGAGCCTTCGCTCTCCCCTTTTTATTGTCGTTGGCGGAAGCGCCACCGCTGAAGATCGTGCCACAACGACCGCCGGTTAAAACAATGACAACTGGCCACTCTCCTTCGCCGGCGGTTTTGCCTTACCCATCACCGTCCGGCCACCATACAGGTACGAGGTATCCCGCTCGTGCTGCACCCACTGATCGAACTGGTTGTTGGGAATGAAATCCTTCTCCAGCGATGCAGAGAAATCCGCCAGGGAACGAATAGCTTCATGCTTGTCCCGCTGCCCGATCTTCGCCTTGTATACCGCGCCACGCAGGATGCCGATAGTTTCATCGTACGTTTTCGTGGGCACGGGGAACGGATGCCCGTCTTTACCCCCATGCGCGAATGAAAAGCGGGCGGGGTCTGTAAAACGCGACGGCGTGCCATGGATCACCTCACTCACCAGGGTTAACGACTGCAACGTGCGTGGCCCTACTCCTTCCATCAGGAGCAGCGATTCAAAATCGCCCGGCGGCCGCTCGTACGAAAGCGCCAGCACCGCACCCAGGCGCTTCAGCTGCACGTCCTTCGCCCGCACCTCGTGATGATGGGGCATCACCAGTTCTTTATAAGCAGGTAATATATCAGCGGCCTCCCGGCGTACCATGTCCACGATGCTGTTACGCGTCACATCGGCCTCCCGGTGCACCAGGTTCAGGATCATGCCCTGGTTGGGACCGTAAATGCCTGCATGCGGCGCATCCACAAAGGAGCTGACGGTTGGCGCATGCCAGTGATACCGCCTTGCCGTACGCGACACCTCGTTCATGCCCTGCTGCACCACCGCCCATTCGCCGTCATCCGTTACGATGAAGTTGTGCAGGTATAATTGAAAACCATCCTGGATAGCGGTATTGTCGACCTTCGCTGCCAGGCGGCTATGTTGTACCATCGCCACGCCATCGATACCGGTGCGGTCGCCCAGCCGCAATAATTCCTCCGGCGTCTTACGCGAATGCGAACCGCGGCCGCCACAAACGTAAATACCCAGTGCGTCCGACATCGGGTTAATCGCCCGCTTCAATGCTCCCATTACGGAAGTGGTAATACCGGAAGAATGCCAGTCCATCCCCATCACACAACCCAGCGCCTGGAACCAGCAAGGATCGCTCAACCGCTGCAATACGGCAGATTTCCCGTAGTCCATCACGATCGCCTCTACAATAGCACCGCCCAATGACGTCATCCGCTCGGCCAGCCATTTGGGAACGTGACCATAATGTAAAGGCATGTCTGCATGTCCCGCTCTCTTCATACTAACAAACTTAGCAAAAAAATGCTAAAAAAATTATCAATCCTGTTTAACAAAATGGATGAATCGCTGTTATTAGAAAGAAGCCTTAAGCATGAAATTACTGCTCCCATTTCTCCTGTGCCTGTGCACGCTGTTATCATCCGCCCAATCTTCCGGACTCCGCCTGGACGAGTGCTTCCGCCTTGCCCGGGAACGTAATGTGAGTATAGAACAGGCCCGCCGATCGTTAACCGCGCGGCAATACCAGCTTAAAGCGGAAGAAGTTACCTACCTCCCGAAAGTAGACCTCCTCGCGGGTTATAATTACCTCGGCAAACCCCTTGAGGTAAACCTGCAAACTGTGCGCAATGGCATCGTGAACGGCTCCTCCGCACAAAGCACCGCCGCCGCTGCCGAAGTATACAAAGAGATCATTGGCAGCGATATGCCGCAAACCGTGCAAGACCGCATCCATGATCTCTCCCGCAATATTATCAACGGCATTTACCCGGATTATAATCCGCCCCTCAGCAAACAATCGTACTTCACCGCCGCCCTGGGACTGCGGCAACCAATTTACCTCGGCGGCAAACTCAATACCGCACGCGACCTTGCCCGGGCAACGTACGAGTCGGGCGTTGTCAACGTGGAGCTGGTGCAAAAGGAGCTTGACTTTGCAGTGGCAGCCACGTATATCCGTATCCTTTATATGAACACGTTATTGCGCAGCCAACAGCGGATCGTAGCTGAAATGGCGCAAAATGAACAGTATGCGGCGTCAATGGTGAAGAACCAGCTGATCCCGCCCTACCTGCGCAACTGGGCCACCGTAGCGCTGGCGCAGGCAGTTACACGGCAACACAACCGGGAACTGGAAAAGGCAAATGCGCTGATAGAAATGCGGCGGTTACTGCAACTGCCGCAGGACACCGCCTTGCAGATCGACGATACGCTGCGCTATACTTCGCTCACCACCGCACAGGAAAACACGGAGTTCTGGCGGCAGAACGCCACCTACCGGGCGGTCGACAGTAAAACGGCATTGGCGGAAACGGCGGTGAAAGCATCCGGTCTTTATCCCTCCCAAATGTATTTGGCATCGCCAGCCTGAACCTCTACCAGCGCGATCTGCCCGTTACCATGCCCCCATGGCTTGTAGGCGTGGAAATGCAGTGGACCATCTTCAGCGGGTTATCACATCAACGTAAACAAAAAGCGGCCGGGCAGCTGGTAGAAGAAGCGAAACTGGCCACAGCAAACACCAAGAGTATTTTGCAAGCCGGCGCAGCGATCGCACGCAACAAGGTAACTGCCTTGCAACAAGACATAGCCGTACTCGGCATGGCACGGCAACAGGCACAGGCCACCACTATGCTGATCCGGCAACGGCGCAACGAAGAAATGGCGTCTGTAAAGGAATTGAACGAATCGCTGCTGGTAGAGGAAGAGATCGCGAAGGCTTATTATACCGCCGTAACCGGTTACTACCTCGCGCTGGCGGAGTATTACAACATTATTGGCACACCTCAACAAATTGCACCTGTTATACAATGAAGTCATTTTTAAAACAATACTGGGCGCTGCTCATCCCGGTAGTGATCCTGCTGGCCGCGCTGCTGTTCCTGTTAAAAGGCAACGGTAAGGAAAACACCCAGCCCCTCGGCATGATCGACGCCGCGTATGTAGATGTAGCCGCCGAGTTTCCCGGCCGCCTGGATTCGCTGCTCGTAAAACAGGGTGATACTGTACGGAAAGGCCAGCTGCTTGGCGTACTGCGTACCACCGAGATCAACGCCGTACGCGAACAGGCGCGGGCAGCCATCGATGCCGCACAGGGGCAGTTAAAGCTGCTGGAAAAAGGCGCAAGACCGGAAATGGTGCAGTCGGCCGGTAACATCTACAAGATCGCGCAAGACCAATATGATCTGGCGAAAAAAACTTATGAACGGCTCGACCGCCTGTACCGCGACAGCGTGGTATCCGGCACGGAACGCGATCTTATTCATTTTAAATACCAGGCCGCACAGAAAGAGATGGAGATTGCCCGGCTTAACCAGGAAATGCTGCAAAAGGCACACAGCCCGAGCTGCTGCAAACTGCCACCGCCATACTCCGGCAGGCCGAACAGGGCTACGAACTCACCAAAGCGTTGTCTGAAAATACCCGGATTTACGCACCGGCAGACGGTATTATCTCTTCTCTCATCATTCATGAAGGAGAAATTGTGTCTATCGGTTACCCGATGATGACGTTACAGAAAAACCAGTCATATACCGCACGGTTTAACATCCGCCAGGATAAAGCGGGACGGCTGATCCCCGGCACCAAAGTACGGCTGCAGGTGCCCGGCTGCGAACCCGAAAAGTTTGATGCGGAAGTAACCAGCGTAGCACCTTCGCTGGAATACGCCAACTGGGTGCCCACCAAAGAGAAGGGTGCATTTGAACTGCGCACATTCACCATTGAGATCACCCCTCAAAATATGAACGCCATCCGCGGGCTGCGCTCCGGAATGACGGCTGCATTGCTTCCATGAGCGCCATTTTACATATCACCCTGCGAGAATGGAAGCGAATATTTTCGCGGCCGGAATACTACCTGGTACTCATCGTGATCCCGCCCCTGCTCTTCTTCTTTTACGCCTTTATTTACAATGCACAGAAAGTGGCCGATCTGCCCGTCGCCATCTGGGATGAAGACCGCGGCGCACTGTCGCGGCAGGTAACTTTCATGCTCGAACAGGCCGAAACCATTCATATTACGGAGCAGCTGCATAGCGAAACAGAGATACAGCAGGCCATGCGCGAAGGCCGTATTCTCGGCGCCGTACACTTTCCCAAACACATGGAGCAGGATGTTAAAAGCCGGCACCCGGTGCGGATTACGTTATACACCAATACTTCGTCCCTCGTACCCGGTAAACTGATTTATAAAGATGCTGCGCAGGTGATTATTACCGCAGGTTCCGGCGTTATTCTGCAAAAACTCGTGAAAACCGGCATGCCCACGCGGAAGGCCATGGCGCTGGTGATGCCGGTAAAAATGAGCACCTACCCACTCTACAACCCGGACTATAATTACCAGCAATACCGGTACCGGGCCTGGTTACCGTTGCTTTACAAATGATGATCATCATGGTAGCCGTATTACTGTTGAACATGGAGTGGAAAGACGGTTGCATGCCCGAACTGCAAAGGATCGCCGGCAACAGTGCGGGGGTGGTTATTGCCGGTAAAACGCTGGCGCACTTAAGCGTTTCATGGATCAATTTCCTACTGATGGCGGGCGTTATCTTTCCGATTTTCGGACTCAACCGCACGGGTACTACGATTAACCTGTTTATCCTCTTTAATGTTTTAGCACTGGCCTGTATCGGCATCGGGCTCATGATATCCGCCATCGTGAAAGATGTAATGCTGGCCTGTGATATTGCACTATTCTATACCTCGCCGGCCTTTGTGTTCAGCGGCTTCACGTTTCCACGGTGGGCTATGCCCTGGTACGATCAGTATTACGCGAACATCATGCCCTACACCTTTTTCCTGGACGCGTTCTTCAAGATTCACTTTATGCAACTGCCACTCAAATACGCATTTCCGGAAATAATACGGCTGCTGCTTTTTATAGGCTTCACTTTCTTCATCGCGGTATTCTTTTTAAGGATACAGTTTAAACGAAAACCCGCCTATGCCGTTCGCTAATATATTGCTACGCGAAGTAAAGATGGTGACCAAAGATCACAGCCTGCTGCTCACGCTGCTGATCGCCCCGTTGCTGTACGCCTTTTTCTATGGGAGTATTTATTCCAACAAGGAGGAAGAAAAAGTACCGCTGTCGGTAGTAGACGACGACCATAGCAAGCTTTCACGCCAATTGACGGAACAGATCGGCCGTACACAGATGGCGGAAGTGCGGTACGTCGCCAGCCTGCAGGAAGCGGAGGAAGACGTAAAACGTGGTACCAGCCAGGGGTTTCTTTATATCGAAAAAGGACTGGAAAGAAAGATACTTTCGTTGCAACAGGCCAATATGGTGGTGGGACTAAACGCCGCGCGTTTCCTGCCCTCCAGCGATCTGCTGGGTGCTATTACCCAGGTAGGACTCACTGCCGGTGCGGGGGTAAGGCTCAAATATGCGCAGATGCAGGGCCTCAATAACGACATGGCCATGCAGGAAACGCAACCGGTAATGCTTGATTACCGGCCCCTGTTCAATGAAAAATCCAGTTATGGCAGCTTCCTGTTGCCGGGCTTACTGGCTTTGATTCTGCAGCAAACCTTATTACTCGGATTGAGTGGCGGCGCATCGGCGGAGAGACAAAAAAACGGTATTGCTGCATGGATACAACTATCCAACTACAACCCCTCGACAGCCCTATGGGGCAAAGGCTTATTTTATGTATTGCTGTTTGCCACCTACGCCTTCTTTTTCCTGAACGTGAACTTCAATATACTGCACCTGGAGATGCGCGGCAGCGGCTGGCAACTATCGCTGGTCATGTTGCTCTTTATACTTAGCCTTATCCCGATGGGCATCGTGATCGGACTGGCATTCCGCTCGCAGTTGCTTTGCACGCAGGTGATGGCATTTTCTACGTATCCTTTCTTCCTCGTGACCGGTTATACCTGGCCGCTCGAGAAGCTGCCGGCAGCCCTGCAGTGGTTTTCCATGTTGCTGCCCACCACCCCTTTCCTGCAGTTATACCAGGGCATTGTACAGCAGGGCGCGGGCATTGCAGACCGGCCGGGCGCGCTGTTTCACCTCTGCGCGTTGTGGGCATTTTATACCATTATCTGCTTATGGAGACTGACGCGCCTTACGGTAATTAATGATAAAGCCGTAACTTTCCATCAAGGATAACACAGAAAGATGCACACACCAGGACCGATTGGCGTTTTCGACTCAGGATATGGCGGTTTAACCGTAATGAAAGAACTGGTTAATAAACTGCCGCAGTACGACTACATTTATCTCGGCGACAATGCCCGCGCACCGTACGGCACACGCTCGTTCGATACCGTTTACCACTACACGCTCGAATGCGTACAGCACCTGTTCGATATGGGCTGCCGGCTGGTAGTACTCGCCTGTAACACGGTCTGCCAAAGCGTTACGCAGCATCCAGCAGAACGATTTACCCCGCATTGACCCGGACAGAAGGGTATTAGGGTGATTCGTCCAACAACAGAAGTAGTAGGCGACTACAGCCGGAGCCGCAAGGTAGGTGTGATGGGTACTGCCGGAACCATCGCGTCCGAATCTTACCCGATAGAAATTGCCAGGTTCTTCCCGGATATAACGGTGTTGCAGCAAGCCTGTCCCATGTGGGTACCGCTGGTGGAAAACAACGAATGGAACGATGCGGGCGCGGACTATTTCATCCGCAAATACATCGGCCAGCTGTTATCCCGCGAACCGGCCATAGACACGATCGTACTGGGTTGCACCCACTACCCGCTGCTCATCAACAAAATAAAACGATACGTACCCGAAGGCATGACGATTTTATCACAGGGGAGTATTGTGGCCGATAGCCTGGTTGACTACCTGCAGCGCCACCCGGAGATAGAAGGCGTATGCAGCCGGGGCGGTTCACGCGTTTTTTACACCACGGATGCGCCGGAAGGTTTTGACAAACAGGCTTCTATTTTCTTTGACGCCCCGGTGGCCGCTAAACACCGGCATTATAATGTTGCAAAACCGTATATTTACTTAACTAACAACCGCTTATACTTATGCTTAGCAAAACTTTACAAGAAGCGCTGAACAAACAGCTGGCGCTGGAAGCAGCTTCCTCCCAGGCATATCTCGCCATGCATTCATGGGCCGATATTCAACCTGGCTTGCAGGGTGTGGCCGACTTCTTCGATAAACAGTCTGAAGAAGAGCGCGTACACATGCTGAAACTGTTGAAGTATATCAATGAACGTGGTGGTTTTGCAGTAGTACCTGCGCTGGAGCAGCCCATTATCACTTTCCAGTCGCTGAAGCGCGTGTTCGAAGAATTCCTGCGCCATGAATTGCAGGTATCCGAGAGCATCAACGACCTGGTAGACATGGCCCTGAAAGAAAAGGACTATGCGACCTATAACTTCCTGCAATGGTACGTTTCTGAACAGATCGAGGAAGAAAGACTGGCCCGCACACTGAACGATAAACTGGAACTGATCGGCGAAGACAAGAGCGGTCTTTACCTGTTCGATCGCGACATCATGTTCTACCGCAACCAGCAGAGCGGCAGCGGAGGAAAAGGCAAAGGTGGACACTAATTCCTTAAAATAATGGAGCCGCGTAAAAGTACGCGGCTCTAATATGCTTCTCCCCGTTTGTAAATGAATTAGTCAACGCACTGCGGGGATGACCTTGAAAGGCCCTGTTAATAACCAAAAACGCAATTCGCACGATTGACGCGGATTGCATTGTACTTTTACTGTGAATAGCGGTAAGCCGTAAAAGCACGTATCCACTTATCCAATCTTAATGCCACTTCCCTACCTGCTGATTTCCAACACTTAACATCACTTTTTCATGTTCGCCCCCGTACGTTTCCGGGTCATCTTGTGCGATTCCGGACAATTCATCACACCAGCCTTCCATTTCGTCAAAGGACCAGCCTGCCCCCGGGTAGACTTAGGAAGGGTAAAGGGCCGGGGTGCATGGTGCAGTGATGGTTCAGTGATGGTTCAGTGACGGTTCAGTAAGGGTGCAATGTTATATGATCCTTACTGGATCCTTCGCTGATCCTTCGCTCATCCTACGTTAAAACCGCTACCACGGCCGATTGAACGGTGGATGAGCGAAGGATCAGCGAAAGATGGTCTTAGGATGGTCTTACGATCCCATTAACAAATAGCGCCGGGCTGCTGTCAGCAACCCGGCGCTATCGCTTTATAATCAACACTTTACTTCTTATACCGCTTACTGAGATCCAGCAATTCCACATTCCGGAAATCCACCGGCTGTCCTTCACTCTGCAAGGCAATAAACCCTTTATCCAGGATCTTTCCGTCTTTGAACTCTTTGGGGTCGTAACGATTGGCAACGTCTCCGCCGATCTGCGGTTTGGAGTACTGCATAACGGTATCTCCGTTAATGATGTGCGTAATGAGGGAGTCGCCGAGTACGATCAGTTCCGCTTTCACCCATTGGTCGCCGTCATAGGTTTTGGAAGTGGAATTGATGCAATGGCGGGTATCAAGTTTGCCCTCGTATACGATATGCGTGCCGGGAGAGCACATGTTACCGGTGGTGCGCTCTTTACCGTCGCCCAGGCCCCCAGGAACTGCATTTCGATGGAAATAGGCCAGTCCTGCTCTTTGGGCATGGTACGCGGGTCCTGCGAATGATACATGACGCCGCTGTTGCGCAGGGTGTAACTGGGTGCGCCGCGATGCAATTCACCCACGAAGCGGTACTCCATCTTCAGGTGGTAGTAAGAAAAAGGCGTTTTGTAATAGAGGTGGCCAAACTGGTCGTTGAACTCGCCGTACTGGTCGTACCGCACCTTGATAATACCGTCTTCTACCCGGAAGGTTTGCCCGAAGTTCTCATTCACTTCATGATGCTGGATTTTCACGAACCAGTCATTGATATCTTTCCCATTGAATAACTTAACCCACCGCTCCGACGCTGTGCCAGGCTGCTTTTGCGTGCGGCAACCGGTAAAAAGGCCCAGCAGGCAAAGGGCATAAACGGCATATTTCATAACTTGTGCTTATACGGTTGTTGAACTTACAAGATATAACAATGCGCGAAATCGATCAATATTTCCTCCAACGCCCTGAACCGGAAAAAAGCTGCCTGCTGGCGCTACGCAGCTACATCCTGCAATTCGACGTCCATTTACAGGAGGCCTGGAAGTACCGGATGCCCTTCTTTTGTTACGACCAAAAGATGTGTTGTTACCTCTGGACACACAAGAAATATGGTCAGCCTTACCTGGGACTGGTAGAAGGTAAATTGATCCATCACCCCGACTTGTTGCCCGAGAAACGCGCGCGGATGAAGATCCTCCTCTTCGACCCCGAAGCCGACCTTCCGATAGATACCATTAACGATGTACTGTCCCAAATGATAAAAATCTACCAATAGCCGCGTCCGGCGGGCTTATAGCTGGCATCCGTTTTGGCACGTTCTACTCAAACGGATACATTATGACGGCGATACAGGAGTACTTTAACCAGTATGCCAGGCTTTCCACGAGCGGAGCATATGGCGATCTGACCGCGTTTTACGCGCCCAGCTTCATTGCGGCCGGTCCCAATGGCAACCAGGTATATAAAAACGACGAAAGATTCGTGGAGTGGCTGGGACAAGTGCACCAGTTTAACCTCAGAACCGGCCTCTCCGATATGACGGTTCTAAACGTATCCAGCGAGGCGATCAGCAAAAGTTATACGATGGCGAAAGTAACCTGGTCGGCCAGCTATAAAAAGCCGGGCACAGCGAACATCGTGTTCGACATGCACTACCTGCTGTACCACCCCACCCGCGAGGCGCAGATCGTGATGTATATTGCGCATGAAGACCAGGAACAGGTGATGAAAGAAAAGGGCCTGTTATAATTGTACGATATGCTGTTCCGACAGCTCCTTGATTTTCGGCAGCGACTTGCTCCAGGCTACCACGGCCCCGGGAAAACAGGCGATATGGTCCTCCGAATCGGCAAAGTCTCCCACTGAAACAGATAAACGCGTTCCACAGTCGATCTCCTCCAGCTTGTAAGTAATATCTTCCTGTTTATCTTCTTCCGTTTTAAAACTGAAACTAAGTAACGAAGGAGGATTGGAAATGAACACGCGGCCTTCCGCGCCGGCTACCTCGTTTGCCAGCAACCATTGCACCGGGCCACCGGTTTTCCATTCCGATTTGAGCTCCACGACTTCCGGCCACCATTCATGAATCCATTGCAGGTTAAGTTCCGGATGCGTGAGCACTTCCCAGACAATGGCCGGGGAGCTTGTATCTCTACAGACTGATCGACAAAAAGTTTCTCCATATTCAGGGGTATTGAACGGCACCGGTCAGTTTACCTTATTGATCTCCACCGGCAGCACTACATTAAAAATACCCAAAAACGGGCTAAGTTTCGCCTTGCTCCGTCCGTGGCCGCCCAATGCACCCACATTGTACAACTGTTCCGCCGCGCGTACCGGCCTGTTGTCGCGCCTCTGCCGGGTAACACCTGCAGCTGTCCGGCTGTCCGTTAACAGCGAACGTGGGCTGATCGGCTATTTGCCGGCGGCGGCGCCTATGCGCAACGTGACCACCAGTATGAGGGAATTTTTCCCCGATGAGTACCTTTCACTGATTAACCGCCAGCGTTAGTAACAGCGTTAACGGCAGCATCCAGGCCAATAGAATAAGCGGCTGCACCATTCATTGTATAACCATTAAAGCAAAACCGCAGGGCAAGGCCGCATATCAGCCAGCGCATAACTTCCATGGGCTGAGATATTAGCGGCACAGGTATTGTAATGATAGAACGCCTAAGTGAACAGGCCTTACTGAAAGTAGTAATCCATTATGTATGTTCATCGTGTTATCATTAACGAATGTTTTTATAAAGTCGGGAGCAATTCCCTATATTTAAACCAACAAATGGTAAACAATCAACATTAGCCTCAAAAAATCGTTCGCAGAATACCGTTTAAAGCAAATTAGGACAGTCTTTAAAGAACAACTTGAAATGAGAAAAACGCTGCTATTGGCAGTCCTGGCTATTTTCCAACTTATCAGCCCAGGCTACAGCCATGCACATACCCCATCTCTATTGCCGGGTACGAAGCCGATATTATTATTTACGGCGGCACGCCGGCAGCCATCAGTGCCGCAGTGCAGGCCCGCCGCATGCGAAAGTCAGTGATCATTGTATCGCCGGATAAACATTTGGGCGGATTATCTTCCAATGGATTAGGCTTTACAGATACCGGTAATAAATCTACGATCGGTGGCATCGCCAGGGAGTTCTATCACCGTGTATACAAACATTACCAGCAGCCGTCTGCATGGCCCTGGCAGGACCCGGACGATTATGGCAATATTGGTCAGGGTACCCCCGCGATGGATGGCAGGGAACGTACCATGTGGGTTTTTGAGCCTCATGTAGCCGAGCAGATCTTCGAAGACTTTATTAACGAATACCAGATACCCGTGTACCGGAATGAGTGGCTCGACCGCAAAAGCGGCGTGTCAAAAAATGCGGGCAGCATCACATCTATCCGAACCCTGAGCGGCAAAAAGTTTCTCGGTAAAATGTTTATCGACGCTACATACGAAGGAGACCTGATGGCCGCAGCCGGCGTGAGTTACCAGGTTGGCCGCGAAGCGTCTAAAGTATATAACGAAGAATGGAACGGTGTGCAGGTAGGCGTATTACACCATGGTCATTACTTTAAAAAAGCATCAGCGCGTACAAAATACCGGGAAAGCCGTCCAGTGGCGTATTACCTCGCGTATCCCCCGTTCCGCCCGGCCGGCGTGGCGATGGCGACAAACGCATCCAGGCCTATTGCTTCCGCCTTTGTCTTACCCAGAAAAAGAAAACCGCGTGGCCTTTACCAAACCACCGGGATACGATGCCTCGCAGTATGAATTGCTGTTACGTGTATTCAATACCGGCTGGCGCGAAACCTTTTCCAAGTTTGACCCGGTTCCTAACTATAAGACAGACGCCAATAACCACGGCCCTTTCAGCTTCGATAACATCGGTATGAATTACGATTACCCCGAAGCCGATTATGCCCGCCGCGCGGCGATCATTAAGGAACATGAGATTTACCAGAAAGGATTACTTTACTTCTGGCTAACGATCCGCGCGTACCGCGGGATGTACGGTATGAAATGGGCCGGTGGGGTTTGGCGAAAGATGAATTTACAGATAACGGCAACTGGCCCCATCAGCTTTACATCCGGGAAGCACGCCGGATGGTGGGCGCCGAAGTGATGACCGAACACGAAACACTTAGCAAACGCGCGGTGAAACAACCTATTGGAATGGGCTCCTACACACTGGATGCACACAACGTACAACGCTACATTACGAGCGACGGCTCCGTGCAAAACGAAGGCGACGTCGGCATTGGCACACCTCAGCCCTACCGCATTTCCTACGGCGCTATTGTACCGAAAAAACACGAATGCAATAACCTGCTGGTGCCGGTTTGCATCTCCGCCTCGCATATTGCCTACGGCTCTATCCGCATGGAGCCGGTGTTTATGATACTGGGCCAAAGCGCTGCCACTGCAGCGGTGCAGGCAATTGCGAGCAAACGCGCCGTACAGGATATCGATTACATCCGTTTAAGAGTGCGGCTGTTCGAAGATGGTCAGCGGCTGGAGCTTTCACAGGTATTATAAAAAACGCACGGAAGATGTTTCCGGGCGTTTTGTTTACCTAGTCGCTTTAATCTCCTCCATTTCCTTCTTCAATTGTTGATTCTCCTCTCCCAGTTTGATGACATACAGGGTAAGTTCCTCGATCTTCTGCAACAGCTTTTTATCCATTTCTGCCAATTCGATTCCCTCCTGCTTTACTTCTTCTGCCGAAGGCATTTCGGGTAGACGTTGATGCTCGCGGATGTACTTTGCTACATCTCCCAAAGATGGTAGCTGGTAAGCGTCTGCAAAAACGTAGTCGGGCCAGTTGGCGACTGTTTTCACTTTTACCTTTTCGGCGATCATGGTACCTGCTACGGCCAGCTTGTAGCCATGCGTGGTTTCCGTACCAATGCCCGGCAACCCGATTCATCGAATATCATCTTCTGTTGTGTGCCACCTGCCGGTACTTTGGTCATAAATACCAGCCGTCCTCCGGGGAGCGTAGGGTAGCCGCTGCTGATGCGGCTTTCGGTCCAGATACCGGCCAACTGGCGGTGAGCATCCTGTTGTGCTGTTGTATTGGTGAAATACAGGCCGCCAACGCGCGTACCGGCTGCAGCGCCGGTTACATTACGGGCTAACTCCAGCACCGGCTGTGCGGAAGAATGTATTGCCAGTACTTTATCACTGCCCGAGTAAGTGGGATAAGACGCCTGGTTCAGGTTAAAAAACGTGCCGGCATCCACTGTACCGATGCCCACATTACCACTGCGGTCCACCATCATTTTACAATCATCGGTATTGAAACCGTCACCGCCAATGTAAATTGGCATTGCACCACCTAAATTTTGGTAATAACCTTTCAGCCAGATGCCTACTTTGTCGTTGTAATCGTCACCGGATCCGGCAGACGAAAAGTAGTTCTTTCGCTGCAAACCCACTACCGCAGTGCCCTGGTGCTGGTTAGCCCCGGTATTGGTAAGCATCCATAATCCCTTTAAAAGATGCTGGGTCTGGATTTCCATGTCCTGAATCTGTACCCTGTCGGCGAACGTGGCGGACTGCAATTGACAAAACGCCGTAACGGCCAACAAACAGGCGCCGCCGGTTAACAAAACTTTCTTCATCATAGGTATTTTTAGAAGGATAAATATATCAAAAAAACGACCACAGGCGAATCAAAAAATTGTTAGTACGCTCTCGTACGGCCAATATAAATGTTACGCGCTTTCAGGTAAGTATTCGCTGTAGGGCCGGGCGTTCCGCTCGATCCCTCCATTTGCATATTGATGATCACATACAGTGGTTTGTTCACGAAATTCGCGTTGTGCTGCGCTTTCCACACACCATCAATGTAATAGTGAATCGCTACGTCGGTAGCGCTGGTCTTCGTGATCCACACGCGATAAGTATGCCACGCCGCTGGATTAGACACGGCCGTGATGGTACTGCTTACGTCAGCGGAGGTACGAAAAGTGTTCTGCCAGTTGTTGTTATTGCCTTTAAACTCCATGATATCACTTTCAGGCGGCCAGCTGTTTACACCGGTAAGCCAGAACGCGGGCCAGGAGCCTAATACAGACGGCGCCTGGAAGTCGCACTTCACTTCCCAGTTAGGGAACTGGTCGTTAATCACCACGTGTTCCTTCGTATTCACCGCGCCGGAATGGTACTTAATCGCATAATAAGGTGTAGAAGTACTGTTGCCTTCATTCCAGGTGATTTTCGTCGCCAGGATATTCAGCTCATTGTTGGATAAATAAACGTGATTGTGATCGGTAGCACTGGCATACATGCGCGCGCTGCCGTTATGGTCGGAGCCCCAGGGATACAGGTAGTTCCATTTCGCTTCAAACGCCGTGTAACTGGCAAACGAAGTGGCGTCCAGTACTGTTTCCCAGGTGGCAGCCGCTATTGCTGCCTGTTGC
The DNA here is from genome assembly GCF_023156195.1 of Chitinophaga sedimenti. Lineage (GTDB taxonomy): Bacteria > Bacteroidota > Bacteroidia > Chitinophagales > Chitinophagaceae > Chitinophaga > Chitinophaga sedimenti. The sequence continues at coordinate 904,844 of NZ_JAKUKA010000001.1, read as the reverse complement.
TGGTCTTGTAAGCTCAGTTTTTCTACAGGACGAACGTCTTTCTTACAGGACGATAAAAACAATGCTATAAAAGCAGGTAAAATTCGAAAAAACAGTTTCATAAAGTGGGTTTTGGAATTGAACAATGCGGGTTTACGTAAATGCCTGTGGCCGTGGAATCGATCTGGATTTTGCTTACTTAAGATAGGCAATATAATTGTTTAAATGACATTTATTTTAAAGCTGCTATTCCATCGCACCCGATGCATAAAAAAGGCGGCTAATCTAGCCGCCTCTATCTATTGTTGAATTTGTTGTTGCCCGGAGACCAGTTTGATTGTCTTCCCCTTCCAGCTGAATTCGCCGGTTACCCCCGGCGGTAAGGTCACATTGCCGGTGATACCCGCCACGCCTTTTCGTTGCAGCGCCACGGTTATCATTCCCGCTGGATGTGGCATGCTGCCTTTCACCTCGGTTAGTTCACCCAGAGCAGGTGCAATACGCACCGTGGCAAAACCGGGGCTCCCCGGCATAATGCCGCAGATCGTAGCCAGGAAATCATAGTTAGGGCTTGCGCTCCAGGCGTGGCAATCCGAACGGGTGGGCTCTTCTTTCTCCGCAAAGGTAGTAAGACCCAGCGCCAGCATATCGCGCCAGGGCTTCAGCTGGCTGTAATACCGGTCCGCCATACCCGCCTTTTTCAGCGCGCGCATCAGGTAAAAGCGGTAATACGCCGTAGCCTGACTCATCGTACTATCGCTCATCAGCGTCAGCAGCACCTTCTGCTCCTTGTTTGTAGGAATAGCGCCCGCCAGTACGGCAATAATGCCCGCATGCTGGCTATATGTCTGCTGCTCCGGCGTATTAGCCATCGCATTACGCGCCACATTAAAGCAGGCGGCATACGTCGCCCTGTTAAGCGCCGCCGCCTGTGACCGGGCTTTCGCCGCGGCCGCCGGCTGACCATAAGCTGCGTACAGATCCGCAGCCTGCTGCAACGTGTAGGCGTAATGCAGGCTCAATATCGAACTGTTGCCATCGGTAGCGCCATCCGGCGTACCGTTCGGGAACGCGGCATTCCAGTCCGTGAAGTTCCACCACTTCATGGGGCCAAGCATTTGTTTCTTTGTATCGAGATGGCGCTGGTACCAGTCCAGTACGCCGGTCATTGCCGTAAGGTATTGCCGTACGAACTGATCGTCCTTACGGTGCATCCAGTAATCATGCAGCATTGACACCCAGAACAGCGAAAACGGCGGTATCACCTGTAAACGGTTGCTGGGATAACGGCCCTGGGTAAGTCCTTCCGGTACGCGGGAGCAATAAAAGTCGTGAATAGCTTTGCGCATCAGGCGGTCGTCGCCCGCTACGTACAGGCTGATGAGGGCCTGTATACGCGTATCGCCTTCATATTGCAATTGTTCATAGTAAGGACAGTCGTAGTACGTTTCCCCGGCGCAAAGGCGTGCGGTGCGCCAGCCTACCGTCCAGATGTCCTGCAGGCTGGCATCGTTGGAAGTGAAAGAGGCTTTTGCTTCGAAGGGATAACCGGTGTACATGCCGCGAAGGTCGTGCAGCACTAAGGGCTGCGCACCAGTGGTGATGTCCAGTTGCAGGTAGCGGAAAGTCCGCAGCCATAATGGGCGGAACAAACGCTTATCGCCGCCGTCGGGTTGAAAAATATCATAGTTGCCCATGATCTCCATTCCTTCCAGCTGATCGCGATGCGCCTTCCTGAAATTATTATACAACGCCTCGGCGTACGTAAGCTGTATGCTGCTGCCCGCACCCTGGCTGACGAGCAGCTCCGGGTACGCGACGGTATTAAACGTCTGATCCAGTAAAATACGCACGGTTTTATTCGGCGCGATCGTCAGCGAAGACTTCCCCGATAAAAAGCCATCCGATACAGCCTCGCTGCTGCGGGCCACTTTCGGAATACGCTGGAGTGACTCCGCCATCAGCGGGATACTGCGTGGGACGAGCGTCCAGCGGTTATCGGTACCATAACCGGCTACCGGTGCGCCGCCCATACTTTTAGCGGCTTCCCAACTGTTATCGTTGTACGAAGTTTGCTCCCACCCCCAGGGGTACGCGGCACCATTTACCCGATCACCCGGCCCGATCACCATATACGAATGCAGGCGCGGGCCATTATCCTGCGAACAGGGAGTGTACGCCTTGTTATGCAGCACTTTCCAGGAAGCATTGGTATTAAGTATCTTCTCTGCTTCACCATTCCCCTGCAACACAAAACCGGTTTGATTAGACACCTGCGCCACCGGTGCATCTATCCCCATATTCCACACCAAAGCGGCAATTACATTGCGGCCGGATTGGAGGTAAGGTGCAATATCCACCGTTTCAAAATACCAGTTGTATAAATCGCCGCGTGCAGGTCCACTGCACACCGGTGTACCATTTACAAACAAACGGTAACGATTGTCTGCCGATACATTTACCACGAACGATGTGGGTTTCGACGGCAGCTCAAACGTTTTGCGGAAATGAAAAACGCCGTAATCGCGCACGGGCGCGGAAGCGCAATATATCCAGGCGGCGGGCCACTGGCCGTTAAGCAGGGCGGGATTTACCTGTTGCGCCCAGGCGGCGATACACCCTAACAGACAAAGGGCTGACGTGAATAACTTTTTCATGTGTGGTGCTAAATCTTTAAACATAACGTGTTCGTACCGGCGATACCGTAGGGCAAGCAACACACGTCCCACCAACACCTGGCCAGGGGCCATCAAACGATTATCGGGGGCCATATACCCCAAAATCTGCGCACATGACACGAGGAACAGGATGCGGCTGCAGGCCTTCACCGGCATAGCAGTAAGATACAAAACAGCAGTATAAAGTACCAATGAATGAGATACAAGAGCGGCATAACGCGGCCCGATATAGGCCAGGGATAACAATCCACGGGCACTCGCCAGCAGGAACAGGAAATCTGGTAAAACCGCAGTGCGCATCATTTAACATTTCCCTCTATATTCGCTGTATGACTACGGGTATTGACCTCCTGCGGGAAGCCATTAAAAAGTTCGCCGGCATGGACGATGCGGCGTTTGATCTCTCGCTGCCCTACTGGCAGGAGAAACACTATAAAAAGGGCGAGTTCTATAATGAGTACCGCAACGTATGCAAACACCTCGGTTTTATCCTGGACGGCGTGTTTCGCACCTATTACGTACACGCGGAAAATGCGGAGGAAAAGAACCTGCTCTTCTCCACCCGCGGACAAATCATCGTATCATACAAGAGTTTCCTGAACCAGCAGCCCTGTAATTACCACACCGAATCCATGACGGCCTCGTCGATCCTGTACATCCACATCACCGACCTGTACCAGTTATATGCACAGTCGAAGGAATGGGAGAAGTTCGGCCGCCTGGTAGCCGAAATGGCCTTTAACCTCATCATGGGACGCATGGAGGATTTCCTCTGGCAAACACCCGAAGAACGTTACCTGGAGCTAATGCGTCAACACCCGGATATCTTTAATGCCGTACCTTTGTACCATATTGCATCGTACCTGGGCATCCAGGGTCCTTCGCTCAGCCGCATCCGTAAACGTATGGCGGCCAAATAGCCTAATTGGAATTCCAGTTCCAATATGTTAATTTTAAAGAAAGAACGCAATTATGGTAAGAACGAAAAAGTTTGACGAGGATGCGGTGTTGGATAAAGCCGTAGAACTTTTCCGCCGGCAGGGTTACCAGGGTACCTCTCCGCGCGAACTTACCGAAACGCTCGGCATCAGCCGCTCCAGCCTGTACGATACGTATGGCGATAAACGTTCGCTGTTCATTAAAGTACTGAAACGTTACAAACGCAATTATGCCAGCAACCTGAAAGCTATAAAAGAACGCTCCGTAAACGCTTTACAGTCGATCCGCATTATTTTCCAGATGACGGTAGACGAATGTTTCGTGGATGCAGAGCCCAAAGGCTGTTTCCTCGTAAACGCGATCATTGAACTGGCGCCGCGCGAAACAGAATTGATCAACCTCGTCGCCGATTGCATGAAAGATCATGAAGTCGTGTTTTACCAATTGTTAAAGCAGGGGTTGAAGACCGGCAGATCCGCCGTATACCACACCTGCGTGCAGTCGCGCGTTACCTCGTGAATGCGCTGTACGGCATCAGCATATCTGTAAAAGCCGGCGCCGACAGGAAGCTATGTGCAGAAATCATTAAAAATACGCTGGCGCCACTTGTGCCATAAAAAAGGGAGCCGTTGTGGCTCCCTTTTTCTATTCACTTGCTACGAATGGCGCCCGTTTTATATAACGCTTGTCATCGAGTTGCGCGATCATAAAATCTGCCAGGGCAGCGGCATACACCTTCTTCCCCAAACAGTCCGTCTCACTCACTTTCAGCGCTCCTGTAATGTTGGCCTGCACGATAAATGGCAGGCGGATCAACGTCCAGTCGGCGTTACTTTTCGCCAGCAACCGATATTCCAATTGCTTACTGCGGATAATACCCGGGAACATGGCCTTCATCATTTTAGCACGCATCCGGGTGTAGAGCGATTTCTTATCACCCGGCACATTAATGCTGAGTCCCGTTACCGCGATATACCGCCGGATGCCGTGAGCTTCCATGGCGCGTAGGATGTTTGCCGTAGCCTTCTCAAATATGGGCGGTGCACCCTTCGGCTGGCCCAGCGTGCTGAGTACAGCCGTACAGCCGGTTAATACATCGTACACATCTTCATAACGGCATACATCGTGGCCGTTTTTACGTAATAACAAACGCGTGTTGACGCCCCTGTCTTCAAGCGACTTCACGAGAAACTGACCGGCTTTACCGGTTCCGCCGATCACGGCGATGGTATGTTGCATGGGAAATAATTCAATTGATATAATGAGAATAGCAGGTCATAAGCCACGGAGCGCGGCTTCACTTATATGAACTGGTATTTATCAATTGCGTTTAATACCTCAAACTTACAAAACCTTTTATACTTCTTCCGCCTGTTTTTTAATCTGCTCGAGGATAGCGCCCCAGCCGCCTTCCGCGGTGCTGTCGTCATAACGCTTTTGTCCCCCGGCCACTTTGTTGTAGTCGCCCTGCGTTACCGTAAGTGTGGTGGCGCCGTTCAGCTCGGCCAGGTCGTAGGTCACGGTCAGGTAGTTTTCCGGCACATCGGGAATCTCTTTGTTATTGGGATCTATTACAGTGTAAGAAAGATGTTGAAGCGGGCGTACCTGAACGATCTCTCCCTTTACGGCCGTGATCTCCGCACCATCGAACACACCTTTCCAGAGGATGGGCTGACCGGGCTGCCAGTCTGTTTCGGGTACACAGCCGAACATGTAGCGTTTGGTATGTTCCGGATTAACGAGCACATCCCATACCTGGGCGAGGTGCGCATGAATTTCGATCGTATTCGTGATTACCAGTGGAGTTTCCATGTTGATGATTTTAGGGCAATATTAGCAGGCTTCGGGCCAAAGTGATTGCGTTTTACGGATTATTTCTGACAGCGGCCGGCGTTTGCCCGAACCGTTTACGGAACATGTTGTTGAAATGTTGCGGGGTAGCGTATCCCAGCTCGAAAGAAATTTCGGCGGCTGTTTTCTGCGTGTCGAGCAAATAGCGATGTGCCAGGTGGAGGCGTTGCTCAGCGAGGTAGCCGAACACGGTTGTTTGGAAAGTTTCGCGGAATCCGCGCTTCAGTTTGTATTCATTCAACCCCACGCTGCGGGCAATCTGCGACAGGCTCGGGGGATCGGTTACTTTTTCGTTGATGAGGTCGCGCACGGCAATGATCTTTTCTTTGTCGGCCTTGCTTTTAAGAAACGGCTCTCCGCGCTGTGCAGCGGCATCGTACGCGTCGGCACAAAGAACAAGCAGCTCAATGCTTTTTGCCAGCATAAACATGCGTTTGAGGTCACCACCGTAGCGGCAGTGCAACACCTGGTCAATTACCTGCTGGATATTCGGGCTGATACTGCCCCAATGTTCGGACAGCATCACGTTTTTACCATCGGCCACCTGTTCGGCAAAGCGCTTCAGTGTATCACTGGCATGTTCGGTGTAGCGGATGAATTGTTCGCGCGGATATTGCACGCCAAAGGTTTCCACCTCCAGCGTTTTATTATGTACCGTAATGTCAAAATCTTTGGTGTACATCAGGTTATGATGACTGCCCACCAGGTCATAGGAAGTATGCAGCTGCGCGTAATCGAAACGATAATCGCCTTTGAGGCCGAAGTGCAGGCGCACCACGTCTTTTTCACTTTTACCGGCAAAGCTGGTGAGCGCCTGGAACACGGAACGGGAATGGCCCATTTCGATCCCGTCGAAGGCCCAGACCACGCCATTCATTTCGCCGTTTTCATGTTGACGGTGCAGCGTTGTTTCCATGCCCAAATTTATTCAAATATCTCGAGCTCGTCGCGCGTGAGCGCCTGAAACAGGTTTTGCAACTGGTGCACGTGCACAACCGGCCGGCCGTAAGGTTCGGCGCCCAGTACATCGCGCACAGGCTGAAACGCATCATTGCGGTACAGGATATGGAAACTGTCTTTGTGACTGTATTTGATCGAATATACTTCCTCGCTTTCGCCGTAAGCAGCATCGCCTTTCAGGAAACCGAAGCGACGGAGCAGGTACAGGTCCAGCAGCAAGGGATTCGCCTTTTCGGCGGGCAGTTTACTGAGCGGCAGGCTGGTATTGTAGATATAGCCTTCATAAATACCTTCCACCTGGAAAGCTGTTTCCTCCATGTTCCGGTCGTAATACCAGACGAAGTTACCGATGCGGATGTCTGACAGGTCTATCATTTGGTGAACAAAGATAGGTAAGTTGAGCGTTTTGCTAACAACTCACCAGCTGGCAGCCCTCTCCTTCCCTTTCTATTTCCAGGGTTGGATGCTGGATATTGGACGTGATCAGCACTTCCCGCGCCAGGCGCTTTACGTTGTACACCTGCGCCGGTGCAAGGTTTTTATCGACCACGAGATGCACTGTTAGCACATTCCGCTCACCGTCCATCGTCCAGGCATGCAGATCGTGCACACTCCTTACCCCGGGAAGGGATTGCAGCGCATTTGCAATACCATTTTCGTCGAAATGCTCCGGCACCGCCTGCAGGAAAATCTTTAACACTGATAAGATGTTACGGACCGCGTTGTACAAGATGAAAGCGGCTATGCCCAGCGACAGCAAAGGGTCTATCCAGTACCATTGCGTGAAATACATCACCACACCGCCTGCCAGTACGGCTATCCAGCCCAATACGTCTTCCACCAGGTGCAGCATCACCGCGCGCTGGTTCAGGGATGATTTCCCGCTTTTACGCAATCGTAACACCGCCAGCCCGTTGAAGGCCAGTCCGGCCACCGCGAGCCAAAGCACGCCCACCACTTTCACCGGTTCCGGATGAAAGAAACGCGGCACGGCTTCGAAAATGATCACGGTAGCGCCCACCACCGGGATAAGCGAGGTGATAAAAGCCGCTAATATAGAAAAGCGACGTTTGCCATAACTGAATATCCGGGTGCGGCCTTTGCCCGCCTGCTTTTCGAGCACCAGGGAAGCTGCAATCGCAGCGCTATCGCCCAGGTCATGTATCGAATCCGACAGGATAGCGACCGAATTGGTCAGCAACCCTCCCACAAACTCGACGACAGAAAAGCCGAGGTTCAGTGCGAAGGCAATGAGCAGGTTCTTTACCACCGGGTGCGCATGTGTGTGATTGCAATGTTCGTGTGCCATGTTAATTTGTTTTTATTTCCAGAAACCGTGTGCTCTAACGCGCCCGTTAAAGCCCTCCGCTTTAATTGTTTTTCTCAGGTTGATGCAGGAACGCATGTTGCCGGCGAGATATACCATACCACCAGTTGCCTGTTGGTTGCGCCACCATTGCAATAGTGCCGCTTCACTGGCTACCGGTGTTACATGCAGCTCCCGCAAATAAGATTCATGACCAGCCGCGTGAGCTTCCACGGCAATCTGCACCGGCTGGCCCGCTGCGAGCTGCCGCAATGCCGTGAAATGTCCCAGTGCGCTCAGGTCGCCCATGGCGAACATCGGCGTATCCAGCTCCGGCTTGTCCAGCGCTGATGCTACCCCCAGGTGTACAAGCGCATCGCCGGCCCTTAGCCGTCGCGCCCAGCGGCTACCGGGACCGTCATGTACCGCGTCCACAACCAGCGTACAGGTTTGCTTCGCGGCATTCCACATCGTGGGGGTATAATCGCGGTAGGCGCCTTCCGCGACTTTCACTTTCATATGTTGCGTGGTCGTCCATTTCGACATGGACATTTCGGGGAAATGCACTTCCAGTTCAAAGACGGTATCGGGCTGCCAGGACTTCACCGACAATATCCGGCCTTCCCTTGCAAAGGCGCTTTCGAGCAGGGATGTTGCGGCTTTCTTAATAATATTCATACTGCAAAGCAACGACAATCGTGTGCTCCGGGCAATGAACAAAAGGCTGTGAGTCTTGGACTAATCGCGGTGTTGTTGTCTGAATTGCTGCGGCGACAGGCCGGCGGTTTTGGAGAAGAGGCGGGTAAAATACGCAGGATCATCGTAACCCAGGGCGTAGGCGATTTCCTTCACGCTGTTATTGGTGTAATACAGCATGCGGCTGGCTTCGAGCACTACTTCGCGGTGGATCCAATAGCTGACGGGAAAGCCTGTTTCTGCTTTAACGGCTTCATTCAGGTAAGCCGGGGAGATATTAAAAGCGGCGGCGTAAGCGGCCGGGCTTTTCAGTGTTTTATAATCGCGGGCCAGCATTTTCCGGAACTGGCGGGTAATGCTGCGGAGCCTCGAGGGCGCGCTTTGTTCATTTTGATCCTGCGCGAGGTAAGCAGCGGCGAACTGACCGGTACAAACATCCGCAAAACTGCGTGTAACAGGCGAATCACCTTCGCGTTGAAAGAACTCCGCAAAGAGGCGGATAGATTCAGCCAGCAACCGGGCCGTAGTAGCATCGAGGGCTAGCGGTGGCAGCGACTGCGACTCTAAAATATTACGGCAATTTTCGCTCACCCATGACATATCCGCGGCAATCACCCATCCCTGCGCACGGCGCGAACTTAGCAGGCGGTGCACCTGTCCGGGCAATACACAAATAATGCTGGCACCCCGCACTTCCACGGTTTCAAAGTCGACCATGAAACGCGAATACCCTTTTAACTGCAGACCGAAGATATAATGCTCATCGCGGTGCGGATTGTAGGCGTTGGTTTCCCCGAAATCGGCGCTGTTCTCGATGGCAAGGCCATGTGCGGTAGTATCGCGGATGGAATGGACCGGAATGTTCGATTTCTTAGCCATCAGCCGCTGACAATGTCGAATTTATCGGTCCCCGGAACGCGTTCCAACTCAGTCCCTACCGGGAATTTGAGATAAGGAATAATGGCCGGATCGTAATTGGCAATCGTATTTACATCGTATATAGAAGAATTAGCGGCGTCATCGAGGTACTCCTGGGTTTCTGTGCCGGAGTAGAATTGCCAGCCGCTATCGATATCGTTGATTGGTTCGCCCCGGTACATGACCACGACGGGCTCCCCTTCTACTGTAACCTTGTCGGTTGCGATACAGCCGCCCATTGGGGGATCAGGTCAACGATCTCCTCCGCTTTCAATTTAAAATTTTTCTCTTTTCGCATGACCGGGTGTTTAAGTAGTGTATTCACCGAAAATACGATTATTGAGAGAAAAGAGGGAACGGGGCAGGATAATTTAACATAGTGGCGTGTGAGTAACCACCACTCCATTTTTGGAATTCAGCAGAAATTGCACTATTTTAAATATTACTTAAGACTTCGTAGCTCAGTTGGTAGAGCAGCTGACTCTTAATCAGCGGGCCCAGGGTTCGAGTCCCTGCGAGGTCACATAGATGCCTCAGGTCGTTACCAGACCTGAGGCATTGTTTTTATAGTACCAATTGCGCGTGCAGCCGCTCCAACGTCCCGTCGAGGTCATCCGTTAATCCCGGATGCACTTTAGACGATTGCACCACAGTACTCCGCGTCGCTGTCAGCCAGCGGAAGCGGGTAGGCATATCAAGGCGGGCGATGGGGCCGCCGGCAGGATCTCCGAGGCAAATGTTTTCTATGACGGACAGGTATTCTTTGAGCTCTATGCAATCTGTGTCAGGGCAAAACGCTTTCAGTTTTGCATCGTTCAGGAAGAACTTCGCCTTCAGGTATTTCTGTTTCTTGCAGTAAAGGATAATCCCGACATTGATAAATTCTTCACGTTCCACTCTTGGTACAACGCGAAGAACGGCGTACTCAAATAAGTGTTTTTCTTGCATTTTGTGCTTCGTTTAGAAATATTTCGGAAGAATTGATTCGGGTGAGCAGGAACTGCGTGTATACTTCGCGCCTTTCCTCCGGAGAGGCTTCGATGCCATTGCCGGTCAGCCATTCCTCCGGCACGAGCGCCACCACCTGCCGCACCAGTTCCGGTGTAAGGATCGCTTTGAACTCCGCATCTACCTGTGGCAGCTGCGATGCCCGGGCAAACAGCACATGGTCTTTTACCTGCACGAACGGTCTACGCGCCTGTTCCTCCCAATTGTCCCAGGAGTGATGAAAGTATAGCGAGGCGCCATGATCGATCAGCCACAATTCCCGGTTCCAGCTTAGCATATTGGTGTTGCGCGGGGTCCTGTCTACATTGGTGAGCAGGCAATCGAGCCACACGATCTGCGACGACAGGCGTTCGTCCAGCTTTGTTACCGCAGGATCGAAGGTGATTGCGCCAGACAGGTAGTGCAATGCCAGGTTCAGACCTTCGCTGGCACGCAGGAGGTCTTGAATCTCTTCATCCGGTTCGGTGCGGCCAAAAGAACTATCCAGGTGCGCGAACACAATTTCGGGCACTTTAAAGCCCAATGCGCGGGCCAGCTCCCCACCGATTAAATCTGCAATAAGCGCTTTAACCCCCTGTCCTGCCCCACTGAACTTCAATACATATAAGAAACCGTCGTCTGCTTCCACGATGGCAGGAAGCGATCCTCCTTCGCGCAGCGGCGTTACATAACGCACAACGTTTACGCTGCGGAGCGCGGGTATTTGTTTGGTCATAATTCCTCTCCTTTTTTACATCGCCAAAGGTGCAGCAGACAGACCGCCCACCTATAATCCTGCGAAATTTAGAGCAAGTTTTTGAAATAGCGCCGATTTTATGGAAAATTGCAGCTATAATATCTTAGCTGTAATAATAAAAAACATGCGCCTGACCCGATATCTGCTGCTACTTCCTTTTTCTTTACCGCCTTATCTGCCTACAGCCAAAATCCCAAGGCTTCAAAGAAAGATACCACTTCCAAGGAGAGGAAGCCAAAGACATCAAACAAGGACACCACGTTAACATTCACATTCACGGAGAGGATGCCCTCTTTCCCCGGCGGAGAAGAAGCGTTAAACAAGTTCATCTGGAAAAACCTGCTTCTTCCGGATATGGACACCCGCTACTCCGCGCGGCTTAAATTTATTGTCCAGAGCGATGGTAACATTCGCAGGCAATCTATCACTATTGATGGACGGACGCCAGATACATCGAACGCCATGGACAAAGCCCTGCTGCAAATGATAGCGAAAATGCCACTATGGATTCCTGCCAAACAGGGTGGCCATGCCGTTCATTGTTATACAGCTATTCCCATTTTGTGCATCATGCCACAAAAATAATCTACAGCCACTTCTCCGTCAGCCTGCGCCAGTAACGCTTCGGCACATGCCGCAGATGTAACTTCATATTCTTTCTTGCGCCGATATTCACATGTTTGAAGTATTCCTTCCACAAGTCCCGGTATAACTGTTCGCCTTCGTGAAAGATACCACCCGTATCCGACGACTCCTGCAAGTCTATCGTTACTTCCGTCACCGTTTCCAGGTCATAGTAAATACCGTACCCGCGCTTCATATCGTAAATCAGCCACCGCTGGTCGGCATAGCGATGTTGAAAATGGTCAGCAATCAATGGCAGCACGTTGAAATCCGGCTCCACCATGGCGTAATACAACTCATCTCCTGTTCGTTGAAACCGCACAAACGCCTTCATCCGATGCCGTTCCCGGTCTACCGACTTTGCCACCTGCGTTACGCGCAGCACTTCGGCCTGTCCGTAAGCCCGGTGCGGATCTTTTACCCCGGAGAAATAGAATCGTACACATGCCAGGATCACCATTTCGATACCGGGCGTCCCTGATAAATAACAGCAGTATAATTGCCGGCATGCATCAGCCGGCACTTTCCCCTGCAACCCTTTCCATACACGGGCCGCTTTAGCGGCGTCCGTCGGAACATCTACCTCACTGGCAAATGCATCGCGTTGAGCGGCATGATCCTGCGCACGGATGCCCGCCACCTGCGCACGTCGTTCATATACTTCGAACACAACGGTCAGCAGTCCTGGCCAGCTGCCATCGTATACCATCACTATTTCCATCAAAATAAACTCCCCTGTTGCACCGCCCCACGCTGGTACTTGCTTTTGGATTCATTCAATATAAATTGCCGGATCTGCTCCTGCGGTCTGTCGCGGTGATGCTGCTCGCCCGCACAGGAAATGAAGTAACGCGCCCTGTTCACAGCGACACCGATCTTCTTCAACTGCTCCCATCCCAGCCGACCAAAGCCCCGCGCCTTCACAATCTTTTGGGCCGATTGCACCCCAATCCCCGGCACGCGTAAGATTAACTGCAGATCGTCTTTATTGATATCTATCGGAAACACCTGCAAATTTCGCAACGCCCAGCTAAGCTTGGGATCAATTTCGGTTTCCAATTGCGGATGCTCGTCGTTCAATAACTCCCGCACATCGAAACCGTAAAACCGCATGAGCCAGTCCGCCTGGTACAACCGGTTCTCCCGCACCAGCGGCACCCGGCTTTGCATATCGGGCAGGCGACTGTCCGCACTCACCGGTACGTACCCCGAGTAATACACGCGCTTCAGGCTAAAACCCTTATAGAACTGATGCGCGGTGTACATAATGTCTTTGTCCGATTCCCCGTAGCCCCGATGATCATCTGGGTGCTTTGTCCCGCCGGGGCAAACAATGGCGCATGCCGCAAAGTTTTACGTTCGTCCTCTGCTTTTACGATCGCGCCTTTGAGGTAATTCATCGGGCCGATCATATCCTTGCGGTCTTTCTCCGGCGCCAATAATTTCAAGCCCTGCTCAGTAGGAATTTCAATATTTACGCTCAGCCTGTCTGCATATAGTCCCGCTTCCTGCATTAACTCGTCGCTGGCGCCGGGAATTGACTTTAGATGGATGTAACCATTAAACTTGTGCTCTGTGCGCAGCTTTTTTGCAACACGCACCAGTCGCTCCATTGTATAATCCGCATTCTTGAAAATTCCAGAGCTGAGGAACAACCCTTCAATATAATTGCGGCGGTAGAAGTTGATGGTCAGGTCTACCACCTCCTGCACGGTGAACGCCACACGTTTAATATCGTTGCTCCTGCGGGTTACACAATAGGCACAATCATAAATACAGAAATTGGTTAACAGGATCTTCAACAGGGATACACAGCGACCGTCTTCTGTGTACGTATGGCAAATGCCACTGCCATAAGCATCTCCCAAACCCTTATTGTCATTCTTGCGCTTGCTGCCGCTGGACGAACACGACACATCGTATTTGGCGGCGTCGGCAAGTATTTTCAGTTTCTCACTAATTGCATCCGACATACTACTAAATTACTAATTTTTTTAGCAAAACAATTCCTTTTGCTAAAATTTTTCTCCTAACATACTGCTGTCACCTGCTACATTTTTCTTTGTCGTATAAATCATATATTATGCTGCAAACGTTACAAATCCTCCCCGAAACGAGCATGGGCGCTATGTTGCGCGACTATGCCGCTTTTAATGAATGGGCTACGAAACGCCTGATCGTTTGGTTAAAAGGCAAACCGGCCTCTATCGTGGAGGCGCACGTCAATTCCAGCTTCTACAGCCTCCGCAATACGCTGCTCCACATCTGGGCTACGGAGGCACACTGGTTTTCGTGGATGGTAGCGGGGCGGGAATGTGTGAATATCCAGCAAACATTTGACGGTTCGTTGGAAGAACTATATGACGGGGTATTAGAGCAGGCCGAGGTATTGAACGAATATGTGCAGTCGGTCGATGATGATACGCTGGCAGCGCATTGCCATATTTCAGAATCATATGGTATGACGCCGGCGCGGCCAAGAGCCCAGTTGTTGCTGCACACGTTGCTTCATAGTATGTATCATCGCGGACAGCTTACGTCGATGGGGCACCAGGTGGGGTTGCATGATGCGCCGATGACAGACTACCTGTTTTTTGTGCTGTTAGGAAAGCATCAGTGAGTCGTGATCGTCTTTTAATTGCACGCCCGATAATTGCAGACGGAAGGCCTCTTTCAGCAGATAAACCGTTTTCTGCGCTGCCTTTTCCGGTACAAGCCCGCCGGGACGGATATTGGATATACAATTGCGGCTATCATCTGTAAGCCCCGGTGTTGGGCCAAACGTAAGATACATTCCCATACTATCCGCCGAACTCAACCCGGGCCGCTCGCCAACCAACACCACTACCGCTTTTGCCCGTTGCAATGCCCCCACTTCGTCGCCCACCGCGACCCTGCCCTGCTGTACCAGGTTGATATCGCCTATAGAAAAGCCCGCAGCGACCAGCAGCGGGATCAAATACGTCATCATGGGAATGGCCTGATCATTCACCGCCGTGGCCGACAATCCATCGGTAATCACAAAGCACACATCCTTATCTAAGCTGCCGCCCGACAGGGCTTCGAGCGCATGTTTATCGAGCCGCCGGCCTTTGTCCGGGCGTTGCAGGTATTCAAAACGGTCGCGGGCCTGGCTGTGTAACAGGTTCACCCGCCCGAAACGTCGCAACGTATTCGTCAGCAAATCGACATCCATGCCGGAGTAAACGGCATCGCGGGCGTTGGCATGGGCCAGGCGGAAGTTCAGTACTTCCTTCAGGGGTACGGCGTGACCTGTTCGCCCCAGCGCAATCCTGGCACTGGTAAAGGCTTTCAGCGCTTCCCAGGGATCTGCCTGTACGGGCGAGTGGTATTTAGATAGCTCATTCATGTCCACGGTTGTAGAAGTTTGTGTTCCTGTTGCACCGGCAGCAATTCTCCCTGGTCATTGATGACACCCTGTTGCTGCAACCATATCTCAAACTCGGGTGCAGGCCGCAATCCCAGTACGTTCCGGAGGTACAGCGCGTCGTGAAAGGAAGTAGACTGGTAGTTCAGCATAATATCATCTGCCCCGGGCACGCCCATAATGTAATTGCAACCTGCCACGCCCAGTAGAGTAAGCAGGTTGTCCATATCATCCTGGTCGGCTTCGGCGTGGTTAGTGTAACAAACGTCTACCCCATCGGTAAGCCCAGCAGCTTTCCGCAGCAATGATCTTCGAGGGCGGCGCGGATGATCTGCCGGCCATCGAACAGGTACTCGGGGCCAATGAAGCCTACAACGGTATTCACCAGTAATGGATTGAACTTACGGGCGACCGCGTATGCGCGGGTTTCACAGGTTTGCTGATCCACGCCTTCGTTCGCGTTGGCTGAGAGTGCGCTTCCCTGGCCGGTTTCAAAGTACATTACATTTTGTCCGCGCCTGAGCGACAACGCCGCCTCATGTGCCTCCTGCAACACAGCCAGGTTAACACCGAAGCTGCTGTTCGTTTTTTCAGTGCCGCCAATCGACTGGAAAACCAGGTCTACCGGGGCCTGCCGCATCACCTGCATGGCGGTGGTGACATGACAGAGTACGCAGGATTGCGTAGGAATATCAAAACGTTCTATCAGTTCCGCGAGCATGTTCAGCAAAGTGATGGTGGCAGCAGGGCTATCAGTTGCCGGATTGATGCCGATGACCGCATCGCCGGCACCATATAATAACCCATCGATGATGCTCGCCGCAATGCCCCGCGGATCATCGGTGGCGTGGTTGGGTTGCAAGCGAACCGCCAGGCGGCCTTTCAGCCCGAGCGTATTGCGAAAGCGGGTTACTACTTCACATTTTTTAGCAACGGCGATGAGATCCTGGTTACGCATTAATTTGGACACTGCCGCGATCATTTCCGGGGTGAAGCCAGGTGCGAGTTTTTGCAGGGTAAGTGTGTCCGCATCGTTGCCCAGCAGCCAGTCGCGCAGCTCTCCGACAGTGAAGTGTGCGATAGGCGCGAAGGCAGCGGCATCGTGCGTATCAATTATGAGGCGGGTAACTTCATCCGTTTCGTACGGGATGATCGTTTGTTGCAGGAAGTGGCGGAGTGGCACATCCGCGAGGACTATTTGCGCAGCTACCCTTTCTTCTGCGGACGCGGCGGCCAGGCCGGACAACACATCGCCGGAGCGGTGCGGCGAGGCTTTGGCGAGCAGCGTTTTGAGATCGCCGAACTGGTAGCGGTGTTGTCGTATGGTAGTTTGATAAGCCATATTCATTAGCGTGTTGCCGTTGAAGTGAGTGACACCACTGCGGCTGGGAAGAAAATCAAAAGCTAAGCCCTGTTTATATCTAACACCTGGTCTGCGCTTTCGCGAAGATGCTTGCGGGAAAGCAGAAAAACAATCAATACGACCACTAATCCGCCGATAAATATGAGGCCCAGCCAGGGATTATAAAATACGATCGCAAACAAGGCGACTATAGACAGTACTAAAGCAATGCCCGGAAACCATGGATACCATGGCACTTTATATGGCCGCAGCAATCCTGGCTCCCGTTTTCGCAGTACGAACAGGCTGATCATACTAAGGATGTACATCACCACAGCACCCAGTACAGAAAGTATCACCAGCTGGTCGGTGCGGCCGAAAAATAACGCGACGATACCCACCACAGCACCTAACAACAATGCAGGCGCCGGTGTTTGGCGTTTACGGCTTACGCTGGCGAGTCCTTTAGGCAAATAATCCGCGCGGGCAAGGGCGTACAGCTGCCTTGAATATCCTAATATAATGCC
This sequence comes from Chitinophaga sedimenti, assembly GCF_023156195.1. Taxonomy (GTDB): domain Bacteria; phylum Bacteroidota; class Bacteroidia; order Chitinophagales; family Chitinophagaceae; genus Chitinophaga; species Chitinophaga sedimenti. Next base: position 887,892 of record NZ_JAKUKA010000001.1, on the reverse strand, counting down.
GTTCAGCGATGCGATAAGTCCGAATAACCCAATCCCCGCAAAGAATTTCGTCGCCCCGCTGTCCTTACCCAACACCAACCCCACCGATTCGGGTAACGGATAATCGATATTCGCCAGCAACCGCCAGTCCGTAATACCGCCCGTTAATACCATCACCCCGATCGCCAGCAGCATCAGGGTGAGAATGCCCGAAATATACCCCTGGGAATATTGCGCGCCGGATCCTTTACTTCCTCGGCCACCATGGCTACTCCCTCGATACAAACGTACAGCCACATGGCAAATGGCAACGCAGCGAAAACACCTTTCCAGCCAAATGGCATTGGATGTTGAAGGAAATTACCCATCTTGAAAGACGGCGCCACGATACCCATATAAATCAGCAATTCCGCTACTGCCAGCAACGTGATCACCAATGCGAAGGTGGCCGATTCCTTAATGCCGGCGAGGTTCAACAGGGTCAACGCCACGTAAAACCCAATACCTGTCCACATCACCGGCAACGCCGGATACAGGAAATGCATGTAATTACCCAACGCCAGTGCAATAGCGGGTGTTGCCAGCACAAATTCGACCAGGGTGGCGTATCCTGCAATTGCTCCGCCCAAAGGACCAAGCGCTTTATAGGAATAAGCGAACGGACCACCGGCATGTGGCACCGCGGTTGTTAATTCTGTAAAACTAAAGATGAAAGTGACGTACAGCAGGGTGATGATGAGCGTGGCGATAAGGAACCCCACGGTGCCGGCGACTCCCCAGCCATAGTTCCAGCCAAAGTATTCGCCGGATATGACAAGGCCAACGGCAATGGCCCACAAATGCATAGGACGTATGGCTTTCTTTAGGCCGATCTGAGTTTCCGCCATTGAGATATTTGGTTGATGTGTTGTTAATTTACTCAAATCCCTTTAAAAACAAAAGGCAGAAGCTGTGTGCTTCTGCCTTCCCGTTATTTTTCTGCGCGTCGATTCGCTGTTGGATGTCGCGCCAGTCGTAGTAATGAAACACTTTGCCGTTGCTCATCGCCACAAACATTCCTTTCGGAAATCTGGGACCGAGCGGCAGCGACGTTACGTCGGAACCATCGCTTTCGTCGGTAGCAACCGGGATGGTAGCCACTTTCACGTTTTTGCCTTCGCGCGTAAACACTTCGAACGTATTGTTCTGCTGATTCGATACGAGGATATAACCGGTGCTGTCGCTCGTTTTGTAAATAGAAATCCCTTCGTGGTCGGAAGCGAATCCCTCTTTTGCGAACATACCCAGCTCCCGGTCGTTACCGGGATTGGCGTAATACTTACGTACACCCTGGGTTTCGTCGGAGTAGTATACGAAGCCGAGTTCATTGTCTACAGCAATAGCCTCAATCTCCTTTTTGCCGCTGTAGGCGCCGAATTTGCGTACCAGGTTTGCCCTGATCGTACCATTGCCAGCGTCTTCCAACCGATACTGCCACAGATAACCCTGTGCAGGACCGGATTTGCGGCCAACGATCGCAAACATGGCCGAGTCGGAAGGACGGGTATAAACAGCAATTCCCATTGGATCGCGGTCTTTTTCGCCTTCGAATACCGGGATGCCGCCATTATCGAGCGGCTTCAGGTCGGGCAGGCTGAAGATGCGGATTTTATTGGCTTCGCGCTCTGTTACCACGGCAATATCTACCGGCACGCCATTCAACATAAATCCGTAAGTAAGATCTACGTTGTTAGGACGTTTCAGGGGAACGCTGTGCTGTATTTTACCATCGAGATTAAACGTATACAGTCCGCCGTTCGTGTTCTTATCGGTGCCCACCACCAGGCTGTGCGCGGTATCCGCGCTGTTGATCCAGATCGCCGGATCGTCGGTATCGAATTTTGTAGGCGCCGTGACCACTACCGGTTTAATTGCATCTGCATGTACCGGCAGTTTCTTTTCGCCGCAGGCCGCCAGCGCCAGCGTGGCGAGGCAGGCTGCGTGCTTGAATTGTATGCTAAACATTCAGTTGATATTATAAGTCAAATTTCACCCCGAAGTTGTAACGGGGGCGATAGTACTCATCCTGCATGGTGCGGGAAGAAATACCCCGGTAATAACGCAGTGCCTGATTGGTCAGATTATTCGCTTCCGCGAAAATACGCCAGTGATTGGCAATTTTGTAAGATGCGTTTGCGTCGAGAAAAAATTGTTTATCGTAGTATCGGTCGCTGAAGTCATCGCCACCCAGTTCGTCGAGGTAAGCGGCGGCGTAGTTGCCGGAAACACGCGCGGTGAAGCGTTTGTTCTCGAACGACAGGGATACGTTGAACATATGCGGCGCAGTGCCTGGCAGGGTGACGTTGGTACGTTTATCACCGTCTGCATTGTATACTCCGTCTGCTTTAGATTTCGTGTAAGTATAGTTGGCGTACACACCCAAACCTTTCAGCGCGCCTGGCAGGAAGTCGAGCTGACGTTGCAGCGCTACTTCAAAGCCATATACTTTTACATTATCGCCGTTACGGGATTGTTTGTACACCCAGTTGTCACCCGCAGGGATCGGGTTGGCCAGATCGGGGTATTCGGCCGCATATTTAGCGGTCGTGTACTGCTGATCGCGGTATACGTAGATAAAGTCTTTAACGTTTTTGTAGAACACGCCACCGGAAAGAATACCTACAGATTTGAAATAGTATTCGCCCATCACGTCGAAGTTCCACGCGTAAGCCGCTTTCAGGTTGGGGTTACCGGCAGACAATTCCTCATCATCGGCCACGGTGCTTACATACGGCGCAAGGTCGTAGTAGTTAGGACGGGCGATAGCCGTAGTAGCTGCGGCGCGCAGCACAAGATCATCGTTCACATTATACTTGAAAGTCAGGCCTGGCAGCACGTTCAGGTAGCTGTTGGTAATCGTGCGTTCACCTGCGAAGTCTTCTTCGTTTTCTACCACGTTCCCGGTGTAATCAATGCTGGTGTTTTCGAAACGAACACCTGCGATCATAGACAGGTTGCTGGTCAGGTCCTGGTCGAAACGCACGTAACCGGCGGTGATGGTTTCTTTTGCCTTAAAGTTAACAGCCGGTATTCCTTCGGTTCGTCTTTTTGCTCGAACAGTGTACCATCATTAAGTTTCAGGCTACCGAGATACTCTTTCCTGATGAAAGCACCGCGGTTGTCATATTTGGCGCCCGGCTCGTAGCGGCTGTTGATAGCGAAAGAAGTCGCTGCGCTGCCAAAGGCCGGCAGTTCATTCAACGGCTCGTATTCGAAATAGTTGTTCTCACGTTTTTTATCTTTCAGGCGCAGGCGTGCACCGAAGCGCAGGCGGCCTTTCTGGCCGGGAACCATTGACAATGGTACGCGGAAGTTGAGTTTCAGTCCCAATTCATTTTCGCGGGTAAAATCGTGGTTCTCTGAAATAGCATTCAGGGAATAATCCGCATTGGCTGCACCGGGCGCGCTGGCCATCGGGAAGCGTGGATTAGCCAGGTCCAGCGTCAGGGGCTGGTCTTCGAGTTCATATTCTACGTAACGTTCGTTCGGACGGTCTTCTTTCGCGGTAGAGAAAGCTGCAGCCCAGTCCATGTTTACTTTGCTGCCCAGCAGGTGCTCGCCTCGCAGGGAGTAGTTTTGTACGCGCTGATCTTCAAGCCTGCGACCTTTGTTGCGATTATTTTCGATACCCCCTTTGGTTTCGCGGGTAACAGTGCCGGTATAACCGGTGATGTTCCCGTTCGCGTCGTAGGCAGGCTCAATGTCCTTATAACGCAGGCGGAACCGGTTTTCGCGGTCATCACGCCAGTTATACATAGCGTTGGCGAAGATCACGTTGCGGGCGTTGAACTGGTAATCCAGCGCCAGCGAGCCGCTGCGGCGAATACGTTGTACGTTATAGGTACGTACTTCCGCTTCTTCCACCCAGGTATTACCGGCATCGTCTTTTGCCCAGGTAGCCTCCATATCGTCGGAGCCGTAGTCGTTATTATTGTAAGATGCGCTTAATACAGCTCCCAGTTTATTATTCAAGAAACGGTTGCCCAGTACCAGGGGAACCGGTGTACAACGCTTTTTCACGGATCGGGTTGTAACCGCCGGACAGCGTTGCAGAAACACGCGGACCGGTCGGCGCCGCGCGCGTTACCAGGTTTACGGAACCGCCGATCGCATCAGCGTCCATATCCGGTGTGAGGGTTTTATTTACCTCGATGGTCTGTACCATGTCTGAAGGGATCAGGTCCATCTGCACACGGCGGTTATCACCTTCGGCAGAAGGGATACGGTCGCCATTAAGCGTCACGGAATTCAGCTCCGGCGCAAGACCGCGAATGATAATGTTACGGGCTTCACCCTGGTCGTTCTGCATCGTAACACCGGGAATACGTTTAATGGCGTCGCCGATGTTGGCGTCCGGGAAGCGGCCGATCTGGTCGGCAGACACGATGTTGGTAATATTGGGTTTGTTCTTTTGCTGGTTCAGGGCCTTCGCCTGGCCACGAAGACGGTCGCCCATTACCACTACCTCTTTACCGGAAACGCCGCCGCTTTCGAGGGCGATTTTCACGGAGGCAGCTTCATTGGCTTTTACCGATACTGATTGCGACGCGGTCTGATAACCGAGGTACGTAACAGTCAGCGTGTAGTCGCCTACAGGCACTTTCAGGAACTCGAACTTACCGAACTGGTTGGATATGGTGTAATGGTTGCCTGGGGTTAACTTCAGTGTGGCGCCCGGGAGCGACAGGTGCTGTCCCTTATCGGTAACCGTACCGGTTACCGGGCCAATCTGGGCAAAGGCGCTGACGCTGCAAATGAACATCAACACGAAGAGTAAAAGTTTGCGCATATCAGGAGAATATAGTTTGAGGTGCAAGATTAGCTACTGCAGACCTATCCCCCAACGAAAAACATTAAGTAAACATTAAGAATTTGTTTCCGAATTATTAACGCTACTGCTGATATGCTGCAATAATGCAGCCCTGTGGCCTAATATTGCGGGATTGCCATTCATTACTGTTATACCCCCTGATCAGCGCTTAAGACATCACTCAATCACACTAACCTGCCTCCGTTTCATGAATTTCAGGATACGACAATGTAATAAACTACAGCACCTATATCAGCTCAGAGACCCGCAACTAAGGGAGCAACTCCACGACAAACTGATTCCCAATGCACAGGCCTTTCTGCCGCCCGTTCCTTTTGGAAAACTGCTCATACAACGAGTAAGCCTGTCAAATATGATGTTCTGGCATTTCGACCTTACCGTGGAACAGACCACGCAATTTGAATTTTACCCGGATGTTCCGGCCACCTCTTTTCACTATATGCTGGAGAATAATATGAAGTTCGAACTGCATGGCTATACGCATACCTTCCGGCAGGGAGAAACCTCGTTGTTGTACCTGCGGAACATCAATTACGAGATTACCTTATCACCCGGGCATTATACATTCGTACAGATCGACCCCTCTTTTATCGTATGGCAGCAATTGTTCGAATCGTACCCGCGCATCAGGCCGGAAGTGGACGCGGCCCAGCAAACCATGGGGGCATTTCTGCAAGTGGGGCCCTGCGTCATCGGGGAAGATGAAATCAGCCTGATCCGGCAAATCAGCACCGAACCCTCCACCCGCGGACGCAGCGCGTTACAGCATGCATCCGTAAATTTGATCCGCCTCTTCTTTGAAAAATGTGGTGCGACAACGTGAAACTAATATGTTACAATAACATACCGTTAACCATTGGAAGTAATAAATAGTTTAATTTGTTATGGTTATTACCTAAGCATTCGAGAGCCATCAATTCAGACCATTTATGACCACAATTTCTTCAGGCACAGATACCTTCATTTTTCATCATGATCAAAAGGGCGGAGTTGACTTCAATGCAGTGTGCCGCAGCGTGGCGCAACAGATGAAACTGCCGGAAGCGTTTATCTGCTACATGTTATTTGAGAAGTTGTACCGGCTGGGCCCACGTCAGGCGATTAGTTTTTTAATAGACAGCGCACTGGTGCGTTACCTGTATAACAACAGGGGTAAGTTCGAGCTGGAGCCTACGGGCGATCATATTACGGTGAATTTTCTCGATGGCACTACCCTTGGCGGTGAAGACGCCGACATGACCTGGCAGACCTTTTTCGAGTTGGGGTATATCGACTGTAGCCGCGAACAGCTGGCAAGGGTGAACAAAGCCCTTTCCGAGGAGCTGTTCGAGGTCGTTGGTCGTTTATCGTAGTGGTTATCTGGCGGCTGGCTTCGCCTTCTTTTTAGCGGCCGCTTTCTTTGCCACTTTCGGCTTTGCAGTTACTTTAGCTTTTGCTTTGGGTGCGTTCACTGCTTTTTCAGCTTTGGGCGCTTTTTCAGCCGGGGCTGCCTTTTCCTTTTTAGGCTTTTCGGTTTTCTGCGCTTTTTCGTCGTGCATCCCTTCGGTAAACAGCTTAGCGGCTTTTTCAATGCGTTTGGCGAACTTCTTCTCTCCCAATTCTTCCTTCCATCCTGTTAATGCGGTTTCGAGTAATGAGGCTACCTTTTTACGGGTTTCTTTGTTATCAGACATATCTTAGCTTGTTTACAATTTGATAATATAAAATTAACACTAATGCGGCTCATCCAATGTTAAGTTTTTGGATGGGACTGGTTCTAAAACAGCTTTTGTCGACCAACGCCATTCGTCCCCCTTTTTACTGCTTGTACATGTACTCTCCATGCATCTGTCGCCGGCCCTGAATATTGCCCAGCCGCCGTATTACCTTGCAACTCCAAAATACAAGCTATGAAATGCAAACACTTACTGATGGCCATGTTGCTGTTAACCGCCTGTTCAAAAACGAAGACAAGAAGGACCCTGCCGGCGGCGGCGGCGCCGTCTGGGGCCAGCAACCACCCCTTCCCGTTGTAAACGGCAATACTACCTTTAGCCTTAACGGCGACCAGTTCGCCATCAACGTAATGGGGAACGACCAACCCAGGATGCCCGTTTTCCCCAAATTGGACGTCAAAAAAGGATACGCCCGGGGGTATGTGGCCGACCTTAGCGGCAAACCGCTGAAAGGGGCTTATATCGGTGTGCGCGGCACACTGGTAGGCGGCAGTTACTCGGGGGCTACTGCCGAAACAGATGATAATGGATATTACGAAATGGAGTTGCCAACCGGCACCTGCCACTATTTTGCGGCCGGCTACACGATCGATTATGGCGCAGGACGCGCCACTGTATCCCTTCTGCCCTCGGATGAGAGCATTGCTACCTTTCCTTCTGCGGATGGCAAAGTGAGGAACTTTGTGATGACTTCTTACGGTATAGGCAACCGCGATGAGGTCGCCCAGCAACCCGGCAACTCCGCTAACTACTTCGGCGGCGCCATCCACTTCGATTACCAGTTGAACTACGAGGGAGAAATTCCCGTACCGAACTACCTGCCCTATAACGGAGAAATTGAGATTACGCTGACGCCCGACGGCCCCGGACTGTTCGGCGAAACAAAAAGTTTTACGATTTCCAAAAAGATAGGTGTGGCGCTTTTTTCGGTGGTGAATATACCGGTTGGCAAGTACACGATTACTGCTAAATTGAAAGATAACCGCAACCTGAAAATAACGGAAACGGGTACGTATGCCGGCTCTTACGAACATTGGGGCCTGATGCCCAGAACAGCTACCGGCAATGCGAAACTGATGTTCATACCAGTATGGCAGGTGGATAAAACGAAAGTAAGTTACTATCACGGTAACTGGCAAACGTTAAACCTGAAGCTGGAACTCTGATGATATTAAAAGGCCCTCTACCCACAGAGGGCCTTTTCTTTTATACAGACATTTCTTTTAACGCTACACTGACCTTTTTTACCCGCCCCGCCCAAATGCGACCCAACAGGAAGAGTTGCACGAAGACCACCGCTACGATACCTGCCAGCATCCAGTATTTCGTGGCAGTAAACGTAATAGCCGAAGCAAAGAACCACAGCAACACCCCAATCGCCAGCGCCCGGCAGCCCACTGAAATTATCCCGAACACGCGCAGCTTTTCCGCGTAACGCGCCAGCGAGGCCCGCAGGTCGGGGCCGTTAACGAGGTTGCGGGCGGCCAGGTAGCCGGTAACGTTATGTACCAACATCAGCAAAAAGGCGGCTACCAGCAGGATATTCAGGTACAAAGGTTTAGTATCGCCATCGAACGCATCGCGGAATACGGCGATAAAAACGACCCAGGCAACAGCTTCTATGAGCAATTGTCTTTTGATTTGCCGCGCCACAGGGGGCTGCTGTTTAAAGGCCGGAGCCTGCCTGGGCAGGCCGCTTGCCGCGTCGTTCCAGGCGGATTTAAATTCGTCCATTGAGAAGGTTTTTAAGTTTTGTTTTTATTCTGTTCAGTTTAACGCCTACGTTATTTTCAGAAATACCGGTCACCGCGGCGATTTCCTGGTAACTCAGGTCTTCGAGGTATAGCATCATGAGCGCTTTTTCTCCATCTGGCAACTGCCGCAACGCCCGCCAGAATAACTCCCGGCGGTGCTCCTGTTCGTCATTCGTCACATCGGCGGGCCTGTCCGGCATCTCGCCTGGATAACGAAGGTCGGGCCGCTTCCGGCGAAAAGCTGCCAGCGCGGTGTTAAGCGCAATACGGTAAATCCAGGTCGTTGGCGCGGCTTCGTGGCGGTAGTTCGGGTAGGCACGCCACAGCTGGTACGCGATTTCCTGGAAAAGGTCTTCGCGATCGGCAGGTGTGTCGCGGTAAAGGCGACATACCTTATGAATGATTCCCTGAAATTCCGCTAACAGTTGTTCAAATTCCATATCGGTTAAAAAGTTATATTATTAGTTGCGGAAGGAGGGAAAAACTTACAGGGCGGGGAAAATATTTCCGGGGAGTAGCGTGTAAAAGCTCGGGGCATTAAAAGAAAATGCCGGCAACTGGATGTGCCGGCATGATATCATTTATTCCTGTGGTTGTTTTTGTTCCTGTCCACCTTCGGGACGTTCGGGCCTTGGCCCTCCTTCTCTCCGGCGGTTATTGTTGTTGCGGCGGTGCTTGTTCGCGTTTTCACCCTGTGGCTGGCCTTCGCCGCCTTCGGGCCGTGGACGCTGCCCACCTTCTACATTAGCACCCTCCGGACGTGGACCGTGCGGGCGATTGCCGTTACGCTGCCCATGCGGGCGATTGCCCTGGCGCTGGCCGCCTTCTCCATTGCCGCCTTCCGGACGCGGGCCCTGGGGCCTGTTGCCCTGGCGCTGGCCGCCACCCTGGTGCCTGCCGCCGCCTTTGCCGCCGCGGCCAGAGCTGCGCTTGCCTGATCCCGCTCCATATTCCGGCGTAGGGCCATATTTCTCCGGCACCTGCGCCTTCGGCACTTCGCGGCCAATCAGCTGCTCGATGCGGCGAAACTTACCCTGCTCCTTCGGGCTCACAAATGTATAAGCTGTGCCTTCGGCCGCTGCGCGGCAGTACGACCAATACGGTGTACATAGTCCTCTCCATCGTTCGGCACATCATAGTTGATGACCAGGTCAATATCTTCAATATCGATACCGCGGCTCAGGATGTCCGTCGCTACAAGGATCTTTAATTTTTTACTGCGGAAGTCCATCAGCACCTGCTCGCGTGCGTCCTGTTCCAGGTCGGAGTGAATCTGCTCTACCGACAGTTTGGCCCGTTTCAGTTCAGCACACAGCTGCTTTACGTTCTGTTTGCGCGAACAGAAGACCACCACGCTGGTGAAATCGCGCTCGCGCAGGATTTCCTTGATTAGCGGGGCTTTCTGTTCTTCAAACACGATAAAGGCTTCCTGGCGGATCTTTTCAGGCGGCTTGCTGATCGCAATGTTAACCTGTACCGGATCATGCAGAATAGACATCGCCAGTTTGCGCATCCTGTCCGGCATAGTAGCGGAAAAGAGCAGGTTCTGGCGCTTCTTCGGCAGGTAGGAAATGATTTTCACGATATCGTCGTGGAATCCCATGTCCAGCATGCGGTCTGCCTCGTCCAATACCGGGTAGCGCAGGGCGTCTACCTTCACATAACCCATGTTCAGGTGGGCGATCATACGGCCAGGCGTACAAATTACCATGTCCACGCCGGAAGCGAGGGCCTTCTTCTCAATCGCGAAGTTGGCGCCGCTGCTGCCGCCGTAAACGGCTATAGAGCTGATATTCGTGAAGTAAGAAATACCTTCCAGCGTCTGCGAGATCTGCACCGCCAGCTCCCTCGTAGGCACAATCACCATGGAGTTGATCTTATGCGGATCGTGATCTTCGGTCAGCAGCTTATGCATAACGGGAAGCAGGAACGCAGCGGTTTTACCGGTGCCGGTTTGCGCGCAGGCCATAATGTCCCGGCCTTCTATGATGGGGGTATTACTTGCTCCTGTATAGGGGTTGCTTTTTCATATCGCATGGCCTCTATGCCATCCAGCAACCTGTCATCAAAACCAAATTCTGTAAATTCAAAATAATCCGTATTAATTAGAGAACATTCTCACAATACGGTAAAGATAACGAAAATAGCTATTGACCGGCCAGTGCTCCTTCAAAGGCTTCCTCCCCCGTTTCTTTTTCGCCCGCAAGGTGCACATTATTAAGCTCTTCAAAGATGTGCCCGTCTTCATAACCCACTGAAACAAACACGGAAAGGAGTTGTTTAGCCATGCCTTTGAATGTTCCCTTCACCGGGCTGCAATCCTGGAAGTACCGTCCGACCGACAATTTTACGTGCTTGTTAGTGACCCAAACATTGTTCGTGGGATCGATGCCTGCCCAGCCGAAACCGGGAATAAAGGCTTCCACCCAGGCGTGCGTGGCCCCTTCCCCGCGCATCCCGTTTTTATTCGGGCACACATACCCGCTCACATAACGGCACGGGATACCGATGCTGCGCAATACATGCAGCATCAGGTGGGCAAAGTCCTGGCAAACACCCGCCCGGTGTACCAATATCTCGTCCACCGTGGTTTCGATATTAGTAATCCCCTTGATGTACTTGAAGTTTTTGAAGATGTATTCGCCGCAACGCTCCACCACGGCAGCCACTTCGTTCCCCGCGCAACGTACGTTCTCCACGATCTCGTTCATTTCCGCCTGTGAGGTGATCCGGCCGGGACTGGCCAGCTCCAGCAGTTGCAGGTTATTGTCTACCTCTGCGGCCAATTCATCGAACCCGCTATGGAAGTTGATTTTTAATTGCGAAGATGCGGTAGTGCGTACCAGCAGGCGACTTTCGATAGAGAGCGCCTTGTGGGGTTCCAGTATGTTGAATATGCCGGTTTTACTGCCCCAATAGTCGTTAAAGGTGAGCATATCAGGTTGCCCCGTAATCACCAGGTCGTGTTGCAACACTTCCTGTTCGGCGCATTGAAATGGAAAGATGCGCACTTCGTTCATGCTTTCTTTAACCGGTTTGTCGTAGCTGTATTTCGTAACATGATGAATCCTGAAAATCGGCATAACGTCAATTTAAGCGTAAGAGAAAAAATGCTGGCTGAACTGCCCGATGAAAGACAGCAGGTCGCCGCGTAACCCGTTCAAATAAGGCTGCAGGTTCTGGTTATTCAACGTTTCCAGGTCGGTGTACCGCACCTTGGCGTCTACCCGGCCGAAACAGCGCATCAGTGCAGCGTTTTCGGAAGAGCGTGTGTGGCGCTTGAACACTTCGTCGAGGTGACGATCGATCCTCCCCAGCGAATACACCATCGAGTGTGGAAACTCCTCGTTAAACAATACCTGGTGCAGCACATTATAATTGTAATTGGCCGTACGGTAATGCTTCAAATGTGTTTCGTACCCCGACAACGGTTGCAGCAGGTAGCGCCAGTGCATAATATCCTGCGGCGATTCAATGCAGTAACCAATCTGCTCGTACTGTTTACCGGTAAGCGTAATGCTGTTCAGCGCGCGTTCGATATACTTGCCGAGGTTCATAAAAATCCAGCCCATGCCGCGCGACATGGTGATATCAGTTACCCCGGTGTAGGTTACACAGTGTTTGGTAAAGAGTTCCAGCACCTCCACCACTTGATACCCCTGGAACATCTTATGCAGTGTTTGCTGGTTCATGAGGTGGTACATCGCATTCACTTCTTCCCATACTTCCTTGGTAATATGATCCTGCACCCCGCGGGCGTTTTCACGGGCGCGGGCTACGAGATTGCGGAGCGAGTTGGCATTTTCGGTATCGGTCATCAACTTTTTAAGTGATGCGATCGTGTCATTTTCGATGTTGGCAATATCTTCAGGAGCCAGGGCGGTATACATTTCCAGCACCGGCTTCCAGGTTAAGCTGCCGTGTACGTCTTTATCCAGCGAAAGAATGTAATGCGTGGAAGCAACGCGGAGCAGGGCATCGGCCCTTTCCATATAACGGTTCAGCCAGAATAAGGAGTCGGCTATTCTACTAAGCATGAGATAAATATTTTGAATCAGTCTACTACCCAGGTGTCTTTACTACCGCCGCCCTGCGAACTGTTTACCACGAGCGAGCCTTTACGCAAAGCCACTCGGGTAAGACCTCCCGGCACGATCTGCACACCTTGCGGGCCGCAAAGCGCATATGGCCGAAGGTCCACATGCCTCGGCTGAAACACCCCATCGATGAAACATGGTACGGTCGAGAGTTTAATGATCGGCTGGGCAATGAAACTCCGCGCATCTTTCTCAATCTCCACACGTGCTTTGCTCCACTCCTCGTCCGTTACGCGATTACCCATGACCATACCGTAACCGCCGCTCTGGTTGGTGCGTTTCACCACCATATTGCCGATATTGCCGAACACGTATTCGCGGGCTTCGGCGTTATTTAACTGGTACGTAGGCACGTTGGATAAAATAGGCTCTTCGTTCAGGTAGTATTTGATCATGGCGGGCACGTATGCGTATACCGCTTTATCGTCTGCCACCCCATTACCTACCGCATTTACAATGGCCACGTTGCCCTTCCGGTACGCGCTCATGAGGCCGGGCACGCCGAGGGCGCTGTCCGGGCGGAACAGCAGCGGGTCCAGAATTCGTCGTCAATGCGGCGGTAAATCACATGCACCTGCTCCAGCCCATTTGTAGTTTTCATGTATACTTTGTGATGATCTACCAGCAAATCGCGGCCTTCTACCAGCGAAATCCCCATTTGCCGGGCCAGGAAGGTATGTTCGTAATAGGCGGCATTATAAATACCCGGCGTCAACAGCACCACGGTAGGATTGGCGATCTGGTCGGGCGCCATCTGTTTGAGGATATCGTGCAGCAGCAAGGGATAATTACTCACGCGCCGCACTTTATTCGATGTTAACAGGTCGGGGAAAATTCGTTTCGTCACCTCGCGGTTTTCTAGCATGTAACTTACGCCAGAAGGGGTTCTCAGGTTATCTTCCAGCACGTAAAAGGAACCGTCTTCGCCGCGGATCAGGTCAATGCCGGAAATGTGTACGTAAATGTCATGCGGCACTTTAATGCCAAATACTTCGCGGGTGTAGTGCGGACAGGAAGCGATCAGCGAAGCCGGCACCACACGGTCTTTCAGGATCTGTTGTTCATTGTAAATGTCTTTCAGGAACAGGTTCAGGGCCTTCAGGCGTTGCGCGATCCCCTTTTCCACATGTTCCCACTCCTTCCCCGTAATGATGCGCGGGATGATGTCGAAAGGAAAAATGCGTTCGATGCCCGCATCATCGCTGTACACGGTAAAAGTGATGCCCTGGTTCATGAACAATTCCCCGGCCAGGCGATCCTTTTGCTGGAGGGCAGCCACATCCAGCTCTTTCAGGGATGTGAAAACATGACTGTAATGGTCGCGAATCTGACGCTCGTCGCACATCTCATCCCAAATGCCATTACTGCAACTGTAGGCATCTAATAAATTCTCCAGGCTCATGTGTCGTTGGTTTGGTTAATAAAATGGTGTCGGTCAGCAGGTGGGTCGATTAAATAAACAATTATCAGAATATAAATAATCTTAAAATAATATCAACTAAAATAAGCCCAATCCCAAAAAACAAACAATATTCCAGCTATTTATTCATAAGATAGTTTAAATAATCAATTATTAATAGACATTAATAATAAATATATTCATCTGTAAACTCATCGGTTTGGCCCCAAACTTGCGTTAGAATTGCATTAAAATGGAAACAGTATGGCAGTAATCCACCAGTTCCCTGCGAGGATAAACGATAAACTGTATCAGCTTACTGTGGAGGAGAAAGTTCGGGATGGGTGGAAAGCCTATCATATTTTATATAACGACTCTTCCAGATTGTTTCAGGATTTCATCCCGAACGATCTGACGCTGATAGAAAAAGACACGGGTATTGCTTTTGAGCCAGCTATTGCCTCGCCGGAAGGTCGTGTTATTGCGCAGGAAATTTACATTGCATTAAAGGCACAAATGGGCCGCGAGTCCAATATTCAACCAGACGGCCCTGCGATGGGTTAGTTTTTTTTCGGGCACGGACCGCAACACGCTACCCAGCCCCAGTTGTGTCACTCCCTTCATCTTCTTTTCGCTATCAACGGCTCGCCTGTGCAGGCGGCGTAATGATTCCGGAAGGGTATCCCGGGCCCGTAAATTTAAAATGATACAGATCGTCTGACCCGGAGCGGTTTGAGCTAAAGTAGCCGGAATAACCATCTTTATTCAGCAACCATCCAAAGTCGTCCCGCGATGAATTTACCGGATAGCCTAAGTTGGCGACCGTACCGCCCGGCAACCCATCCTTCAGCCGGATGCAGAACACGTCCAGCCCTCCCAATCCTCCATGTCCATCCGACGAAAAGTAAAGGATTCCATCTTTGCTGACGTAGGGGAACATTTCATTTCCTTTTGTATTCACCGGACGCCCTGCATTTACGGGCGCTGACCAGCCATCTGCCGTTTTCCGGCAATACCAGATGTCGATACCGCCAAAGCCACCCGGCATATCCGATACAAAGTACAACATATCTCCGCGTTCGTTCAATGGGATGTCCTACCGAGTATTCATCACTGTTATATTTGAACGCTGTGAAATCTTTCCAGTCGCCATACCGGTAAACGGCCGAGTAAATCTTCAACCGGTTCACACCTTTCTTATCTTTTCCCACCTTGCCTCTGAAGATGTTGTTGCGGCTCATAAAAATGGTATCACCCCGACTGTTAAATGTCACGGGGCCTTCGTGAAACTTTGATTCCAGTTGTTTATTGAGGGTGGTCACGCTCTCTTTGGGCACCGGCGGCATCTCTACCGTCAACCGCACCTCCGCCGCCGGGGCAGACACCCGGCGTGTATCGTTTGCCGTTGGCCGGAACACGCCCTGGTAGCTGTCCATCGAAATCTCCGGCTCCGGTGGCGTAGCCACCTCTTTGATGATCGCAGTATCACGCACGTAATAGAGCGTCAGGAACTCGGTACGGTCCCACTCGAACGTACTGCGGCGCGCCATGGTGCGCGGACGATTACTCACGAATACCAGGCCGCCGTCCCACCACGAGGGACTGAATTCATCATACCCCGTATTAATATTCAAAAAGCTGATCGTCCAGCGGCTGGAATCGAGATAACGGTCCAGGTGCATGTAGGTATCGAGGAAGTTCCCGGCGATTTCATCCTCGCCATGTTCGTCGAGGTATTTTTCGTACCAGAGAGCAGCCTTACTGTACTGTCCATTGGCAGCCAGCAACTGTGCGTAAGGCAATACCAGCCGGCTGTTCGCCGGGGCCATCTGCACAGCCTTTTCATGCCAGCGCAAGGCGTTCTGATAATCCCTTATTTTAAAGAGGCAGTCAGCCAGTTTCATCACCACTGCCGCGTCGGCAGCATCTTTCTTCAATGCCCTCAGGTAGATCGGGATCGCGTTACGATAGCGCATGGTTGCGTACTCCCGGTCTGCCTTTTTTACTTCCTTCTGGGCCATAGTAGCGTTGCCAATCAACAACAGGATCAACAAAAATAATGTTGTAAAAAATTTCATACCGTTCGCTTAAAAATATCGTGGTGAAAGTATTTCGCCTCTTTCCCATCCAAACTCAAAACGCAGCATAATTTCATGCGTGCCCTGGTTGTATTTCACCAGTTTGGAAATACTGTGATCGTAAGCATATCCTAACCGGAACTGGCTGCCCAGCTGCAACTCGAGCAACCCGGACACCGCATCCCCGTCCTGTACGAAGCACCTACCGAAACCAGGTCCTTGATCCAGAGGTTCGCATTAATATCGGCCTCTATCGGCGCGCCCTTCACCGCCTTTACCAGCAATGATGGTTTCAGTTTGTAATCTTCGCCAAGATCAAACACATACCCTGTCATGAAAAACAGGTGCATGAAACGGTGCGCCACCACATCTGTTTTATACAAATACTGCTCTTTGCGCAGGTAGGTGCGTACGATGTTGGGAATCGAAAAGCCTGCATAAAACCGGTCGTTGTTATAATAAATACCTGCGCCGAAGCTGGGCATCATAGCGTTTACGTTCGTCATAAAGCAGGATCGTTCCCCTGATCGATAAGATCCACTTTGGTGAAGTCCGCTTTAAAATTGGTAAAGCCACCCTGCAGGCCCACCGACAGCGAACTCACATCATCCCTGAAGTTGATGCGGTAAGCATAGGTGGCGTAAAAACCGGTAGACCGGGTAATACCTATTTTATCATTAAAGGCTTGCAACCCCAACCCTATCTTTTTGTCGCGGGTAGACATATCCAGCGACACGGTCTGGGTTTCGGGCGCTCCCTCCACCCCGATCCATTGCCTGCGGTATAAAGCGGTAGCGCTCAGTGTCCCACGGCTTCCGGCATACCCGGGATTGATGGCCATGGTATTAAACATGTATTGCGTGTACATCGCATCCTGCTGTGCCTTCGCGGCCAACACCAACAGCAGCATCCCTGGTATCAATAACAGCTTTTTCATCGGATTAACGGATTATGGTGATGTAACTAACGAATTTCTCTCCTGTGGTCAGGTTCCTGACGATGTAGAAGTAAGTACCGTCCGGCACATCTTCGCCATAGCGGACGCCCGTATTACTCTTACCATTCCAGTTGTTCTGGTAATTGTCACTCCGGTACACTACGTTACCCCAGCGGTTGTAAACTTCCAGCGCAATCCTGTCGGAACCTACGCCCTGTATCACGAAGAAGTCGTTTTTACCGTCTCCGTTCGGCGAGAAACCGCCAGGTATCCTGGTCTTGATTTCCGGCAGGCCAACAGGCGTTGCGTCGCTCTCATCGGGTATACCATCGTTGTTCGTGTCAGGGTTCAGCCCTGCGGTCGACAGATCGGAAACTGCACCGCCGCCTATGGACGCGCCTCCTGCTGTCGCATGGTTATTGAATGTACCGGACTGTCCACGCGGGAACACTTTCAGGCTCAGCCTCACGGTATCGGTTACACGGGCGGCCAACGCACTGCTGTTCGTCAGCAGGTTCACGTTACCACGACCATTGTACTGTGCGTTTGCCACCAGCATACCTGTAGCCGTTACACCCGTTACCGTTACTTCCATCGGCGCCGGGAATACCGTTGATAAATCGTCGGTCAGCGTGATGTTAGTCAGCGGAATGTTACCCATGTTTCGCAGCACAAAGGTGTAAGTGAATTCGTAAGACGCATCCGGCAGCAGCTGTGGTTCAGATACGGCTTTGGACACACCGATCACAGCCCGGTTAATATCAGCGATCACGATGATGATCTTCGCCGTATCACAAAGCGCCGGTGTACCATTGTCGCACACTTTATAAATCACACTGTCCAGACCGTAGTAACCGGGGTTGGCGGTGTAGGTAACGCTGCCGTTTGCATTGATGACCAGCGTACCGTTGCGCGGTCCTGTTACCAGGCTGGCAGTCATACCCGTACGTCCGTTCGGATCGGTATCATTGGTGAGCACATTACCAGTTACTGGTGCAGGTCCGGTTACGCGCAGGGTATCATCCTTCGCATCCGGCGGCAGGTTTGGCGTAATCACGAAGCGGATGCGGGCTGTATCGCAGCGTTGCGGCGTGCCGTTATCACATACTTTGTAATCCATACTATCGGTGCCAACATAGCCTACAGCTGGTGTATACGTAAACGTACCATTCACATTGAACGTGATCGTACCATGTGCAGGCTGTGTGATCAGCGTAGCTGTCATCGGATTATTGTCCGGATCGCGGTCGTTGCTCAGCGCATTGCCAGTAACAGGTTGCGGACTGTACGTGCGTGCCGTATCATCCACTGCCAGCGGTGCACGGTTACCCTGTCCCACTACGATCACCAGCCGGCCTGTATCGCAACGCTGCGGCGTACCATTATCACAAACGCGGTAGTCCGCAAAATCGGTACCGGTAAAGCCGGCTGCCGGTGTGTAAGTGAAGCTGCCGTTCGCGTTCAGCGTCAGCGTACCATTTGCCGGTGCGGTGATCACCGTAGCCGTCAGCGTGTTACCATCCGGATCCATATCATTGGTCAGTACATTGACAGTGGCCGGTGTTTGATTATCTGTACGTACCGTATCATTATTAGCGATCGGCGCACGGTTGCCGTTCACCACCAGGAAGATCACCCTGGCCGTATCACAACGTGACGGTGTACCGTTGTCGCAAACTTTATAATCAATGAAGTCTGTTCCAATATAACCCGGATCCGCGGTGTAGGTGAAGCTGCCGTCTGCATTCAGTACTACCGTACCGCTGGCCGGTGCTGTTACCAGTGAAGCCGTCAGCGCGTTACCGTCAGGACCGCTGTCATTCGCCAGTACATTACCGGTGGCAGGCTGCAGATTATTTACACTCACCGTATCATTATTAGCGATCGGTGCACGGTTGCCGCTCACGACCACAAACACCACACGAGCGGTATCGCAAAGCGACGGCACACTATTATCACAAACCTGGTAAACCATCGCATCGTTGCCCGTGAAGCCAGGATTAGCCGTATAAGTGAAGCTGCCATTCGCATTCAGCACTACCGTGCCAGTGGCCGGCGCCGTTACCAGCGAAGCAGTTAACGTATTGCCATCCGGATCGTTGTCGTTCGTCAGGACATTGCCGGTCGCAGGCAGCAGGTTATTTACACTGATGGTGTCATTATTCGCGACCGGCGCCTGGTTACCCTGTGTAACGAAGATCAGCACCTTCGCCGTATCACAAAGTGATGGCGTACCATTATCACAAATCCTGTACAGCATGCTGTCACGGCCGGTAAAGCCGGCAGCCGGGGTGTAAGTCAGCGAACCATTCTGTTCTCTTACCACTGTACCATGAGCCGGTTGCGTTACGATCGAAGTGGTAAGCGTATTGAAATCCGGATCACTATCGTTCGCTGCTACATTACCTGTTACCGCGGTACCGATATTCGTGCGCAACGTATCATCCACCGCTACCGGTTTCAGGTTGCCCTGTCCTACGATGATGAATACATAAGCCGTATCGCACAATACCGGCGTACCGTTATCACACACCTGGTAAACAGCCGTATCGATACCCACAAAACCTGCATCCGGCATGTAGGTCGCACTACCGAACCCATTCACTACCATTTGCCCGTGCGCAGGTTGTTGCAGCAGCGTCGCACTCAGGATCGTATTACCATTCGGGTCGGTATCATTTGCCAGCAGGTTGCCTGTCACCATTTGCGACGACAATGTGCGCAGCGTATCATTTCTTGCGAATACCGGTTGATTCGGCACCTGCAGTACAACGATCGCCGTATCGCAAAGGGCTGGTGAACCATTGTCGCAAACCTGGTAACGGATCGTTACCGTACCCGTAAAGGTATTATCCGGCGTGTACGTGAAGCTGCCGTTGCCATTCGTTTGTATCGTACCACTTGACGGCGCATTCAACAGCGAAACCGTCAGTGCATCTCCGTTCGGATCGACGTCGTTATTCAGCACATTAAAGGTTACAGGCTGCGGCACTGTTACCAATACCGTGTCATTTACCGCTACAGGCGGTTGATTAGCCAGCACGAACAACACTTTTGCCGTATCGCAGGCAGACGGCGTTCCGTTATCGCAAACGCGATAAACCAGACTATCAAGCCCTTTATAACCTGCACTAGGTGTATAAATGAAGCTGCCATCGGCATTCAGCACCACCGTACCGTTCACCGGCGCAGTTACCAGCGAGGCGGTCATCTCATCCCCTTCCGGCTCGTAATCATTAACGAGTACATTGCCGGTAATTGGACCTGTACCATTGGCAATTACCGTATCCGAATTAGCTACGGGCGCATCATTCACAGATGCTACCACAAAATGCAAGACCGCTGTACTACAAAGCGACGGCGTTCCATTATCGCACACCTGGTAAATCATGCTGTCAAGGCCATAGAAGTCCGCATCAGGCGTATAAGTGAAGCTACCATCAGCATTCAGCACAACTGTACCGCTTTCCGGAGCAGCTACCAGCGAAGCTGTCAGCGCATCCCCTTCAGGATCTGAATCGTTCGTCAGCACATTACCCGTAACCGGTGTATCCTCGTTCGTATTGACTACATCATTTACAGCCACCGGCGGATCATTTTCCGGTATGATCGAGAAAATCACCACCGATCTACTACAGAGACTACCGCCGTCACAGATTTGATAAGTGATACTGTCAAGGCCGTTGTAGTCGGCCGCAGGCGTATATTCAAAGTCGCCATTAGGCCTGAAGATGATCGTTCCATGTATCGGGCCGGTAATCATAGATGCTTCCAGCGCGTCACCGTCCGGATCCACATCATTGCTCAACACATTGCCAGGCGTCGGCGTATCTTCATTCACCGTTACCGTATCACGTACAGCGATCGGACGGTCGTTCACAGCTGAAATCGGGAAGCGAACCACGCCAGTGTCACAGCGACCGCTGTTGTTACATACCCTGTATACAAGACTATCCAAACCATTATAATTAGCGCCTGGCGTGTAGGTGAAGCTGCCATTGGCATTGAACACCAATGTACCGTGGACAGGGTTGCCTATTACGGTGGCCGTTAACGTTCCGCCATCCGGATCGATATCGTTGGACAGGACGTTGCCCGTTGTTGGTGTATCCTCGACTACAGGGATGGTGTCCGGTACAGCGATCGGTGCATCGTCCACTGCGGATATTGCGAAGCGAACTACGCCAGTGTCACAGAGACCACTATTGTTACATACGCGGTATACGAGACTATCCAGACCGTTGTAGTTGGTGGCTGGTGTGTACGTGAAGCTGCCATTGGCGTTGAATACCAGTGTACCGTGGACAGGGTTGCCTATAACGGTAGCGGTTAGCGTTCCGCCATCCGGATCGATATCGTTCGACAGGGCGTTGCCAGAAGCCGGGGTATCTTCCACCACCGCAACCGTATCATTCACGGCAACTGGATCATCATTCACTGCCGAGATGGCAAATCTTACCAAACCTGTATCGCACAGAGACGGCGTACCATTGTCACAAACGCGATACACCAGGCTATCAGATCCATTATAATTCGCATTAGGCGTATAAGTGAAGCTACCATCAGCATTCAGCACCACAGTGCCATTAACAGGCGCAGTAACCAAAGAAGCCGTCAGCGCATTACCCTCAACATCCGTATCATTCGTCAATACATTACCCGTAGCCGGCGTATCCTCTACAACAGCCACATTATCATCTACCGCAACAGGAGCATCATTCACCGCAGAAACACTAAATCGAACCACACCTGTATCACACAACGAAGGCGTACCGTTATCACAAACCTGGTAAACCAGGCTATCGAGACCATTGTAATTCGCATTCGATGTATAAGTAAAGCTACCGTCGGCATTCAGCACAACCGTACCATTAACCGGAGCCGTCAACAACGAAGCTGTCAGCGCATTACCCTCAATATCGGTATCATTGGTCAACACATTACCCGTAGCCGGCGTATCTTCCACAACAGCAGCGGTATCGTCCACCGCAACCGGGGCATCATTTACGTTAATCACGGTAAATCTTACGATACCGGTATCGCATAATACAGGCGCGCCATTATCGCATACGCGGTAGCGCATACTGTCTGCACCGGTATAGTTGGCATTCGGCGTATAAGTAAAGCTGCCATCGGCATTCAGCACTACGGTACCATTAACTGGGGCCATCACCAGCGAAGCGGTCAGCGCGTCGCCGTCGATATCGGTGTCATTGGTTAATACGTTACCTGTTGCCGGGGTATCTTCTGTCACATTCACGTTATCGGTAACCGCCACCGGACGGTCATTCACATTCTGTACATTAAAGGTGATGTTTGCCGAATCGCAGAGGCCCCCGGTGTCGCAGACCTGGTACACGACACGGTCAATGCCGATGAAGGAGATGTTGGGCGTGTACGTGAAGCTGCCATCCGGGTTCAGCACTATCACACCATTGCCCGGACCAGTTACCACACCCGTTGTAAGCGGATCATTATCGGGATCACTGTCGTTAGTCAGAACGTTGCCTGACACAGCTGTGCGTTCGTTCAGGGTGTACACGTTATCTACACCAATGGGCGGATCATTTACGGAATTCACCGTAATGTATACCGTGCCCGTATCGCGGGCGCCGGCGGCATCGTATACGACGTACCAGAAGGTATCTACGCCATGATAGTTCGGACTTGGGGTATACAGGAAGGAGTTATTGCTATTTACACTGAGGGTACCGTTCGACGGGGTGCGGAGGATGGTGACATTCAGCACATCGTTTTCATCCACGTCCACGTCGTTGGCCAATACACCCGGACTGGGCACACTCAGGGCGATGTCTTCATTGGTTGTGTAATAGTCATCGGCAGCTACCGGCGCATCATTTCTTGGTTCGATGATCAGGCGGATCAAACCGGTGTCGCACAGCCCTCCCGGGTCGCAAACTTCGTACTGGATGCTATCCACGCCATTGAAGTTTGGAAGCGGACGATAGGTATAAGTTCCGTCAGGGTTGGCAGTGAAAGTGCCTTTCGTGAGGTTACCGATAGGGTGCCCCGTCAGCACGTCGCCGTCTACGTCAATATCGTTGATCAACGCCACACTTGGCGGGAAAGTAATCACGGTATCTTCGGCACGGGTAAATATGTCGTCCACCGCTATCGGGCGGTCATTTACCGGGGTGATACTGATATAGATTTTAGCGGTATCGCAAAGACCGTTTGCTTTGCAGATCTGGTAAACGGCGCTGTCGCGACCGTTATAGTCCTGTGCCGGTGCGTACTGCAGGTTGCCGTTGGCGCTGAGCGTAATCTGGCCGTGTTGGGTCGGCGCTACGATGCTCGCGGTTAACACGTCGCCATCCGGGTTGGTGTCGTTGGCCAGTATGCCCGGGGCAGGTACGTTCAGTACGTTATCTTCCGCGGTTACCAGTGAATCGCTGTTCGCAACCGGGTAGTCGTCCACGGCGGTTACATTGATCACTACAGTAATAATACCACAGGATTGTGGTGAACCGCTATCGCAAACGTTCACCGTAAATGCATCCTGCCCGTTGAAGTCGGGGTTCGGTGTATAGGTGAAGCTGCCATCCGGGTTCAGTACGAGGGTACCAGATGTTGGACTATCGACGAGCGTCGCGGTCAGTGGATCGCCATCGGGATCGGAGCTATTTCCCAATACACCCGGAGCTCCTGCGGTCAGCGGAGTATCTTCAGTTGCTGCGAAGGTGATGCCAGCCACTACCGGCGGGTCATTTACAGGAATCACATCAAAATAAACGAAGGAAGTATCGCAGGCGCCCTGGATATCGCAAAGCGAGAACAATACACTATCCCGGCCGTTGAAGTTCTGGTCAGGGGTGTACGTGAAGCTGCCATCGGGGTTCAATGTGAACGTGCCATGATATGGACCTGTTACCACGGCGGCTACGATGTCTTCTCCATCCGGATCTTTATCATCCCCGATAATGCCCGGCGCCGGCTCTGTCAAAGGCTGATCTTCGGTTACGGTATAGAATACCGGGGTTGCAACAGGCGCATCATTCACCGGTGTGATAATCAACCTTATCAAACCAGTATCACAAAGTCCTCCCGGATCGCATACCACGTAATAGATACTATCAACACCGTTAAAATTCGGTGCCGGCCGGTAGGTATACGTACCATCCGGATTCGTAGTAAATGTGCCATTGGCAAGATAACCAAGCGGGGTCCCCGTCAGTACATCGCCATCCGGATCATAATCATTGGCTAAAATCACCGCAGGCGGGAAGGTAATCACCGTATCTTCTGACCGGGTAAACACATCATCTACTGCTACCGGCCTGTCATTTACCGGTTGCACCACCAGTCGGACCACGGCTGTATCACAAGCGCCGGCAACATCGCAGGCACGGTAAGTAAAGGAATCTACGCCATTAAAATCCCGATTAGGCGTGTAAACAAATGAGCCATTGGTATTCAGTACCAGCTGGCCATTCGCTGTTTCCACTATTGTGGATGCCAGCGCCTCTCCGTCCGGATCGTTATCGTTTGCCAATACCCCGTTGGCAGCATCGATTGTGAGTATATTATCTTCCAACAAGTTGTAGGTATCCCCAAGCGCTATAGGGGCGTCATTTCTAGCCTGGATAATCAACACGATATGGCCGGTGTCGCAAAGCGACGGCGTACCGTTGTCGCACACCACATAATCGATGTAATCTGTACCGATGAAGTTTGGTGCAGGCCTGTAAGTATAAGTACCATCGGGATTAGCCGTGAACGTACCGTTGCTCAGTGAGCCAATCGGGTACCCGCTAAGCACATCCCCATCCACATCAATATCGTTGGCCAGCACGACGGCAGGCGGGAACGTAATCACCGTGTCTTCCGCACGATAGAAGGTATCCGGCACCGCTATTGGCCTGTCATTTACCGGGAATACTGTGATATAGGCTTTAGCGATCGCACAGGCGTTGCTAACATCGCAGGCACGGTACGTGAAGCTATCTATTCCATTGAAGTCACGGAGCGGCGTATAGATAAAGGAGCCATTCGAGTTCAGCGTCAGCTGTCCGCGTGTTGGCGTCACGAGTGTAGCCACGATGGGCTCGCCATCAACATCGGAATCGTTGTTCAGCACACCGCCCGCAGATGCCACCGCCAGGGTATTATCTTCATTTACGGTATAATTATCATTGCCCGCCACCGGCACATCATTGACAGGTGTTACCGTTATAATCAGCCTCCCGGTATCGCAAAGCGACGGTGTGCCGTCATCACAAACCGAATAAAGCAGCACGTCCTGCCCGAAGTAATTCGGGTTAGGCGTATAGGTATAACCGCCGGTGTTATTGATCACGATCGTACCGAAGGTAGTGGTTGTTAATGTAGTATAGGTAAGCGTATTACCCTCTACATCCTGTGCAGCCGTAATCTGGCCGCTGACAGGCGTATCTTCGGCTGTAGACACGCTATCCTGCGCAGCTACCGGCGCATCATTTACCGGCCTGATGGTAATGGTAACAGTACCCACATCGCAAGCATTGTTCGCATCGCACACATTATAAGTAAACTGATCGGTGCCGTTATAGTTCAGGTTCGGAATATAAGTGAACGAGCCATCTGCATTCAGCGTTACGGCACCATTTGCAGGAGGTGTGGCCAGGGAGGCAGACAAGGTGGTATTATCCGGATCGGTATCGTTCGCCAGCACACCAATGGATGCCGGGATCACCAGGACAGCATCCTCTCCCACCGAGTATTCCGGACGGTTGTCATCCACCGCTACCGGCGGATCATTATCTTCCCCTACATTGATGATGATATTCGCCGTATCACACGCGCCGCCCGGATCGCAAACGCGGTAAGATATGATGATGGTGCCCGTTGTATCAGTAGTTGGCGTGAAGTTGAGCGCTCCATCCGGCTGTAAGGTCAGCGTTCCTTTTGTGGCCGGAATAGTGCCGATCAGCGTAACCGTCAACGGATCCCCGTCTACATCCACATCGTTGGCCAATACACCTGGCGCCGGTACATTCAGCGGCGTATCTTCCGGGGTATTGTATTCATCATCCCGGGCCTGCACGGTATCATTCACCGGTGTAATGTTCAATGTCACTGTAGCCGTCGCACAAGCGCCGCCTGGATCACATACCCGGTAAGTGAAGCTGTCTACCCCATTCACATCCGCATTCGGGATGTATGCAAAGGCTCCATTCGCGTTCAGCGTCAGTGCACCTTTGGTCGGAGCAACGGTCAAACTCACCGTCAGCGGATCGCCGTCCGGATCGGTGTCATTGCTTAATACGCCTGGCACTCCCACGTTCAGCGGGGTATCTTCCGTTAAGGTGTAAGTATCATTCACAGCCAGGGGAATATCATTCGTGGCATTTACCACGATCCTTACCACACCCGGCGTGCAGGCGCCCGACGGATCACAGGCGCGATAGGTAAAGCTATCCAGTCCGTTGAAATCCGGGTTAGGTGTATAGGTGAATCCTCCGTTCGCATTCATCACTACAGTGCCATGTGCGGCCTGTACCAACAGCGATGCGGTCATGGTCTCCCCGTCTGCTTCCGCATCATTCAGCAACACGCCCGCTGCCGGCACGGTCAGTACCACATCCTCATCCACTGAGTAGTTGTCGTTCGCCACTACCGGTGCGTCATTCACCGCCGTAATGTTTATCGTTACCGTTGCGGTATCGCAAAGTGACGGTGCTCCATTATCGCACACACGATACACGAAACGGTCGATGCCATTATAGTTAGCTGCCGGTGTGTACAGGAAGCTGCCGTTTGCATTAATGGTGAGCGTACCGTGTGTTGGCGGGACTGCGATGCTGGCCGACAAGGTCTGGCCCTGATCAGCATCGGTATCGTTCGCCAGCAATCCGGGCGTAGCAATGTTCAGTGGAGTATCTTCCGCCGTGGTGTAATTATCGTCTCCCGCTACCGGCGCATCTGCCTCCGGTGTTACGGTAATAATGGCCAGCGCGGTATCACAAAGTGAAGGCGTGCCGTTATCACAGGCGCGGTAAACGAAAGTATCGGGACCGTTATAATTCGGAGCGGGTGTATACACAAAGCTGCCATCCGCATTCAGTGTAAGTGTACCATGTGATGGCAGTCTTACAACAGATGCAGTCAACGGATCACTATCAATATCTGTATCATTGAACAGCACACCGCTGGCGGCAATAGTCAGTGTTGCATCTTCCGAAACGGCGTAGGCATCATTCACGGCATCCGGCGCGTCATTCACGGCATTTACCGTCAGTCGGACAGTTGCCGTTGCACAGGCCCCCGAACCATCACAGGCGCGATAGGTAAAGGAATCCAGCCCGTTATAATTAGCGGCAGGCGTATAAACAAAGCTGCCATTGCTGTTTACAGTAAGTGTACCGTGCTTCGGTGCGGTGCCCAGGCTGGCATTCAATACGTCGCCATCGGCATCGGTATCGTTGGCCAGCAGACCCGGCGCTGCGATATTCAGTAGTACGTCTTCAGAAAGTGTATAGGTATCGTTTGCCGCCACCGGTGCATCATTTACCGGCGTAACCGTAATCGTAGCCGTTGTGGTATCGCACAGTCCTGCCGGATCGCATACGCGGTAACGGAAGCTCGTCGCGCCATTAAAATTAGGGGCAGGTACAAACGTAAAACCGCCATTGGCATTCAGGGTAAGGGTACCATTAGGAGGTGCAGATACAAGTGATGCCGTCAGCGCATCGCCGTCCACATCACGGTCGTTGAACATCACACCCGGCGCAGCCACCGTCAGTGAGCTGTCTTCAGTAATCGTGTAGGCATCCGCAGTGGCTACCGGGCGATCGTTTACGGCCGTCACCGTAAAGCTTACCAGGCCGGTATCGCAGGCGCCCGCATTATCACAAACGCGGTAACTGTACGCATCCGGACCATTGTAATTCGCGGCCGGCGTATACACGAAGCTGCCATTACTGTTCAGTGTAAGCGTGCCGTGTGCCGGGTTGGCGAGTACGCTCACCGTGAGCGGATTACCATCGACATCCGAATCATTGGTCAGCACACCCGGTGCGGCCACGGTCAATGTGCCATCTTCGGCGATCGTATAGGTATCATCCCCTGCTACCGGCGCGTCATTTACGGGGTTGATGGTGAAGGTCACCAGGCCGGTATCGCAGCGCTGCGGTGCACCATTGTCGCATACGCGGTAAGTAAACTGGTCCGTACCGTTGTAGTTCGCCGCCGGCGTATAGGTAAAGCTGCCATTTGCATTCAGCGTCAGCGTACCGTGCTGCGGACCAGCCACTACGGCCACAGTCAGCGGATCTCCGTCCACATCGGAATCATTCGAGAGTACGCCCGGGGCATTTACCGTAATCGGCGCATCTTCATTCAACGTGTAATTGTCATCTACTGCTACCGGCGCGTCGTTCACCGCTGTCACGGTGATGTTTACGGTGCCGGTACGACATGCGCCTGAGCCATCGCAGGCGCGGTAAGTGTAACTGTCTGGCCCGTTATAATTAGCAGCGGGTGTATAGATAAAGCTACCGTTGGCATTAAATGTAAGTGTCCCATGTTGTGGTTGTGTTACGATGGCGGCCGTCAGTACATCGCCGTCCGGAGCTGTCGTTTGCCAATACGCCCGGCGCATTTACGCTCAGCGGTACATCTTCAGCAGTGGCGTAAGTATCATTTACGACAATCGCAGTATCATTTACCGGCGTTACAGTAATCGTTACCAGGCCGGTATCACAAAGCTGTGGCGTACCATTGTCGCACAGGCGATACGTAAAGTTGTCGATGCCATTGTAGTTGGCGGCTGGTGTATACACGAACGAACCGTTCGCATTAAAACTCAGTGTACCATGCGCCGGCTGCGCAATTACCGATACGGTCAACGCATCATTGTCCGGATCGGAATCATTGGTGATCAAGCCCGGAGCAGCCACTGTTAGCGGAATATCTTCCGCGGTATTGTACGCATCATCGATTGCCAGTGGTTTATCATTTACCGGGGTAATGTTGATGGTTACTGTTGCGGACGAGCAGGCGCCGCTTGCATCGCAGGCATTGTACGTAAAGTTGTCGACGCCATTCGCATTTGCGTTCGGTGTGTACACGAACGAGCCATTTGTATTCAGCGTCAGCGTACCTTTTGTCGGACCAGTTACCAGCGAGGCTGCGAGCTGATCACCGTCCGCATCGGTATCGTTGGTGAGCACACCTGCGGCCGGTACCGTCAGCGTGTTGTCTTCCAATACGGTATAAATATCGCCATCCGCCACCGGTGCGTCATTCACGTTACCAACATCGATGGTTACCGACGCGGTATCACAGGTATTAGCGGCATCACATACTTTGTAGGTGAATACATCGGGTCCCACGAAACCTGCCCTTGGCGTATATACGAGCGAGCCGTCAGAATTGATGACCAGCGTGCCGTTGGCGGGGAAGGTTACAACACTGGCCGACAACTGCTCGCCATCCGGATCGTAATCGTTCGCCAGCAGGCCTGGCGGCGGGAGGTTCAGCGCCTGGTCCTGCAGGGCGTTGATTTTATCATCACCCGCTATGGGCGCATCGTTCACCGGTGTAATCGTAATCGATACGGTAGCGGTATTCGATACAGTACCCAGGTTGTCTTTAATTGTATAACTGAAATTATCCGTGCCATTATAATCGGCTGCCGGAGCATAGGTCACTGTATTATTGGCATTTACGGTCAAGGTACCGTGAGCGGGTTCTGTCACGATTACAACGCTGCCTGGCTGCAGGGTACCGTCCGGATCACTGTCGTTCGCGGCCACGTTAATGATCACCTGGGTATCCTCACTGGTGGTTACCACGTCGTTCTGCGCTACCGGCGCCGCATTGATGGTTATCACCACCTCATCCACCGAAGCGGCGCAGGGTGCGTTGCTGATCGTCCAGCGGAACGTGTAGCTTCCCGCTATTAATCCGCTTACGCGCGTTCCCGGCTGTGTCGGATTCTGTATAGTGGCGGTATTGGGACCGGATACCTGTGTCCAGGCGCCAACACCCACTGTGGGCGCATTACCGGCGAGCGTTACTACCGTTGCATTCAGCGGGCCCTGGTCGGGACCGGCATTCGAAGCGGTAGGACCAGCAGTCACCGTAATCTGTACGATGTTGCTCGCTACTTCGCCACAGGCGCCGGAACTTACTATCCTTCTGTAAATCGTGTTCTGCGTTAAAGTGCCGGGCGCGTAGTTTTGCCCGGTATTGGTACCGCCGGCTGCTGCGAAGTTCGCTGCACCTGTAGTGCTGCTTTCCCATCGATAGCTAAATGTACCGCTGCCGCCGGTGGGCAAAGCCCCGTTAAGCGCAGCAGGCGCGCTGCCGGAACAGATCGTTTGCGCGGCAGATATCGTGTTGTTGCTGATAGCCGGGTTGATCGTCACCGTCACTACATTACTGATTGCATCGGCACAGGCATCGGACCGAACGATGCGACGGAAATAAGTGGTAGTCGACAATGCCGGCGCATCATAAGTAGCGGTAGTCGCGCCGCTGATGTCGGCGAAGCCGGTGCTGGCGCTGGTAGTTGAACTTTGCCATTGATAGCTATAAGTACCGTTACCGCCCGTTGGTGCGGCTGTAGCCGTGAATATCGCCGGATCACCGCTGGCACAGAAGGCTTGCGACGCTCCGATACTGCCGGGTGTAACACCCGGCGTTACGGTGACAGTGATAACATTGCTGTTCGCATCTGCACATCCGCTGGAGCTTACTACCCTGCGGAAGTAAGTGGTGGCCGATACTACCGGCGCATCGTAGGTAGCGGCAGTGGCTCCGGCAACGTTGGTAAACGTTACGTTATCCGCGGAACTTTGCCACTGGTAGGTATACGTACCATTGCCGCCGGTAGGCGCCACTGATTGTGTAAATACCGCCGGGTCACCGCTTACGCAGAACGTCTGATTAGTGCCCACTGTGCCCGAAGTGAGTGCGGCGTTTACCGAAATGGTGATTACATTGCTGTTCACCGGCGTGGTACAAGTGCCCGAAGTTACCTGTCGCCTGTAATATACTGTTACTGCTGCTGGCGGCGGATCATATGCCTGTGCTACCGCTCCGCTGATATTATTCCGGTGTTGTTATCCGTGCTGCTTTGCCATTGGTAAATATAGCTTCCATTACCGCCCGTTGGTGTTGTACCGTTGATGATTTCCGCATTACCCGAACCGCAGAACAAGGTCGTAGCGGGCGCTGTAACAGTATTATTGCCAATCGCGGACTGTACCGTTGCCGTAATTACGTTACTGGAAAGGGGCGTGCTGCAACCACCTGATGTTACCTGCCTCCTGTAATATGTGGTGGCCGTAATGACCGGCGGATCGTAAGAGGCAGCCGTGGCGCCGCTGATATTCGTGAACGTAACGTTGTCCGCAGCGCTCTGCCATTGATAAACATAACTACCGGTGCCGCCTGTCGGTGTTGATCCGTTGATTATCGCCGGATCGCCGGACGCACAGAAAGTTACCACTGCGGGTGCGGTTACGGTGTTACTTGCGAGCGCCGGCAGTACCGTGATATTTACCGTGGCACTGCTTGGCGTACAGGCGCCGCTGGAAATCGTCCAGCGGAATTGATAGGTACCGGTAACAAGCCCTGTTACCGTTGAATTATTTGCGGTTGGCGTAGTAATGGTGGCGGTGTTGGGACCGCTGACCTGTGTCCAGTACCGGTGCCCGCAGTAGGCGTATTACCCGCGAGCGTAGTGGAGGTAACGGCACACAGAGACTGATCTGTACCGGCATTAGCGGTAGTTGGTACCGGGCTGACTACCAGGGAGGAGGTCTTGATATTATTACATCCTACCCCGGAAGGCGCACTATCACACTCTCCCTGCGGATCTGTAGGTGTGGCGGCATCCGGATTGGTGGCATCCGGGTCGGTTACGTCGGCGGGACGCATGATACTCGCCACAGCGTTTAGATTGCCGCCGCTGGGTACGGAGGTTATTGTACCGGAGAAGGTAATGGTAAACGTACCCGCGTTATTCATCGTTAAGATAGCATCATATTGCGTAGCGGTAGCGGATGACGCGGTGACGGTAGTGCCCGATAAAGTTGGTGTGCCGAAGGAGACGCCGGTAAGGTTGGCAGGAACAGTAATACGGGCTTTTGCCCCGGTTACGGCACTCGGACCATTATTGCGCATTACGACCGTATAGGACACACTTTGCCCTACGCACAGGGCTGTGGTGTTTGGCGTGATGCTCACCGTTTCTAAATCTGCCTCCCGCAGTACGATCGCGACGGACGAAGTGAGTGGCGTGTTCGTGGTGTAAGTCCATGTATCGAGTATTACTTCGTTACCGAAATCGGAGGAACTATATGCGGTGGAGCCCCACTTATGCCCGTTTATGGTGCTGTTCACCCCGTCGATCGTGGTTTTGACCGGATTGGAAGAAGTTCCGGTAAACGTAATATCAGTATCGTCCCAATAGACGATACTGTTCTGATTTGCGCCGTTCGTTCGGGTGATAATAATGCCGTTAACATTATTTTCTACATCAATAAAGGGGAAGTGTACTTCCCCGGTGAATAATAACACACGCATGTTGACGGACGTACTGCCGCTTGTTGTCACTTTGCCCCCTGCCCGTTTAAACCGTCCCAGAACACGGTATTGGCGCCGACGACGGCCGTTCCCGTCAGGCGGCGATCCACGGCATCCGAATAAATGCCATTACTATTTACGTCAATATCAACCGCAAAATTGGTAGCCACATTGGAAGTAAATCCGATATTACCGCCGGTGGGATTGGTCCCGGACACATTGGGCGTACCTTCCGCACCGTTGAAGGTATAGTTTGACGCCACAGGACTGGTAGGCGAAGTAATGAGCCACGTACTGCCTGCACGCGTGGCAGCTGAAGCAGGCATAGTTTCATCAGGCGCGTTAAAAAAGATTTTTGCAGTATAGTCGGCTTCGGTGTCTTCGTCGCGGGGTCCTGCATGTTGAAGCCGGAAAGATCATTAAAACTTTTGTAGCTGGGCGCTCCGGCTGCAGTTTGTACGCCTTTATTATTTACAAAGAAAGAAAAACCGTAACCTGTCTGACCATTATTATTAACCGTATAGCGGTAACCATCGCGGGTAAGAATATTAAAAACGGCGTTGAAAGGCTGATTGAAGTTACCGAGGCTGCCGGTAAACACGTTCATGAACGTACGACCATTTACCCGGGCTGTTCCTGCAGTATTACGCACCGATACGTCCCAGGCCGCAATGTACGAAGTACTTGGCTGCGTCCATGCCGCAGAAGCGCTGATGGCGGTGGGTTGTGTAGTGCTGGCCTGGTTCGGCGGCAGGAAATCAATTTCCCATATCCCTCCCTGGTTAGCGCCTACCGTATAGGTTGCCGGCGTATAACCGCCGAGATTGAGCAATAAAATAAACGGTCCCGCCACTTCCTGCGAGCGATTGAGAATTTTACCTACGTTACCCAACCCTTGTGTTGTGTAGGTGGTGCCATTGGGCGCACGAAGGACAATGTACCCGTTACCTACGTTCTGCGCGCTCGACCCCACATTGATCGTTTCACCAGGACGAACAAACACCTTCACCGTACCGAGTGTGGGGTATGGATTGGTACCACTGACATTCGCGGTGCTAAACATAAAAGCACGGCTGCCGCCATTGGCGTTCATCTCCTTACTACCCTCTGCGAACGCTTGTTTTAACGGGATAAAAACAAACAATAACAAAAATCCGGGCAAAAGAAATCCATTCAATTTACATGCTTTGTAAAATTGAGCCATCATTTTCAGGAATATGGTGATATAATGTGTTCTAAACTATGGTTATGTCAACCCAACCTTCAATCAGGGCCAAACCGGGGCTAATGCCAAAGCTGGTGAGGCTTTACATCAGAAACTATTGGTGTTAAACTTTAGACTTTACGATGGTTTTTCGTGTATCCGTGAGCGTAATTAAAGTGCGATTTGTTTCCGCCGTTAAATTCGCAATTTTTCATTTCCTGATCCGAAAATAAAATGTTAGCCGTTTGTTAATAGCTATAGCTGTGGCGGCTTTCAGGCAATAACGGGCACAACTATACGCAGCGTTTGCTTCCCTGCTATGCCCCCAGGTGTGAATACGATTGCGGCTAATCGACCTGAATACGCTTTTACAACGAACAGTCGACAGTGCTATAAGCAACCTAGGGATATAGTTCGTTCATCTTAGGTTTATCATTCGTTCGGGATAGGTTCACGAACCTACCTTGAACCTACCTTGAACCTAGGATGAACCTAGGATGAACCTAGGATGAACCCAGGATGCTATAAGCTACCTCGTCCGGAAATAGGTTTGTCTTATACTAGAAAAACTTGACAGCTTATGGGAAGATTACTAAATAAGCTTGTCAGATGTGGATTAATTCCTGTTTTAACTTGACAAAGCATTTTGGGATTCAAGATAATACATGCTGTCCGGGGTTTTAAGCCCACATGACAGATGAGGCCGAAGATGATTGTAGGCATGGATTGCGTTAGCGACCGGCTCTATGGCCTGTTTATAAGACCCAAAGCGCCTATCAAGGCCAAACTCTTGTTTTAAAATACCATTTACCCGCTCTGCCAGGGCGTTATCATAAGGGCTTCCGGACTGCGTCATACTGATGTTAATGAACTTATCCTGCAAAATAGAAACATAGCCATCGCAGCAATACTGAATACCACGGTCAGAGTGATGAATAAGCTCCAACAAAGGCGTACGCCGGCTTTTTATTGCTTTCTGTAAAGCGCTGATACAACCGACGGCTTTTAAGTGCTGACTCAGATGATACCCCACGATTTTACGGGAGTAGGCATCAGTTACTAGTGATAAGTAGATAAAACCCTTATCTGTTGTCAGATAAGTAATGTCGCTTACCCAAAGCTGGTCCGGCCTGGTAACAGCAAGCCCGGTAACCAGGTTAGGCCATTTGCGGAACATGTGATTAGAGTCGGTGGTATAAACACGCTTTTTACGCCGTTGTATCAGTAGCTGGTGCCCGGCCAGTAAACGATAGAGTCCATCCCGGCCAAGTTTGATCCGATGGGCTTCCAGGCGGGGTTTAAGCATATGATAAAGCTTGATGGTACCAATACGAGGCAAGGCAGAGCGGATTTCTCTTACCCAGTCAAGCACCAGCGACTCCTGCAGCCCGGGATCTGTATCCCGGCTTCTGATATCATACCACGCCTGGCGACTTTTGCCAAACAAGCCACAAATCTTTGAAAATGAAACCTCTTGCAACAGTTCCTTCATTTCAGTGGCTGTTTGGTACCAGACTTTTTATGATATCAACCCCGAGCTCCTTTTCGGCGTTTTTTATCAATAACTCTAAAGCCATGATACGCAACTGCGCCTCCTTGAGTGCTGCTGACGACTCGCTTTCCCCTGGCAACGCAGGCGGCGCTGCCGGCTGAGACGACCACTTTTCATACCAACGAACAAAATCGCGAACTGTACTGGCGCTACGAAGCTGATACTTCTCACATAGCTGCTGCTGACTCAGCGTGCCAGTCTGATACTCATGTACAACAGCGATTTTTAAAGATTCTGGATATACCGGCATGCCACCGGCTTTTCCTTTTCTACCTTTTTGTACCATAGTGCTACAAATTTAAGCCCTTATCGCTGTCAAGTGATTTTAGGAATAGACAGTTTACACTTATCGTTAGTAATCCCTGTAAAGGTTTACATCCCCACAGGAACGATAGCAATACCTACTACGTCAATCCGGGAATGCAATAGCGAAACAGCCGTTGAAGGGAGTGACACAACTGCGGTTGAAGGGGGCTACTTAAGCTAGTGCAAAAAATTAAGAAAGGGGAACGATTTTGTAGACGCAGCGTTTTGCGCCGGAGAGCAGGTGGTCTACACGGTCTACGGATGCCTGATCGCCAAAGAGGCGACGGAAAGTAATCAGTTCGGCCTGGCAGATGTTGCCGCAAACTTTAGCGGCGGAACAGATGGGGCAGTGATGTTCAATAAAAAGAAAAGCGTCGCCGTCCTGGCGCCACTCGGCCAGGTAGCCTTCCTTGTGCCGCATTTCGGCAAGGCGGGCCAGTTTTTCGGACAAATCGGTAAGGGAAGACAATGCATCGTAATAGCGGTCGCTAATGGCGCGTTCGCGCGCAACGATCACTTCGTCGAGGGCGTCGGGACCTAATACGTCGCCGATCGTATTAATTAACTGGACGGTAAGATCGGAATGAGAGTCGGGAAAACGGCGGTTGCCACGTTCAGTAAGGGACCAGATCTGCTGGGGGCGCCCCACTCCTTTCGGTTCGGTAACGGCTTCAACAAGGCCTTCTTCCTGCAGCTTTAAAAGGTGCAGGCGGGCGCCTTCGCCGGTAATGCCCAAATCCTTCGCCATAGCGGATGCCGATTGCGGGCCGCCGGTTTTCAGCAGTGTTAAAAAACGGTCTGCCGCGGTGGATATTTGGGTCTTATAATTTTCCAAGTTCTTACTTGTTTTAATAGCAAATGTCGTAACTTTGCCCCATATTTCAATCATTGGCGAAAATATTTTTTCGCTTATGGTTCAATAACTCATTAAAATACAGCGAATTATGATAACAGTTTCTGAACAGGCGAAGAATTATATAGATCAGCTGATGGTGAGCGAAAATCATGCAGCGGGTACATTTGTACGCGTGGGTGTGAAAGGCGGCGGCTGTTCCGGGCTTGAGTATCAAATGAAGTTCGATACCGAGCAAAAGCCTCATGACCAGGTTTTTGAAGATAAAGGCGTAAAAATAGTAGTAGACACCAAAAGCCTGCTGTACCTTTACGGCACAGAACTGGACTACACCGGCGGATTAAACGGTAAAGGCCTGACTTTTAATAATCCGAACGCGTCGCGCACCTGCTCATGCGGGGAAAGCTTCGCGGTTTAGCTTATTTTTGCAGCCCAGGGTTATTTAATAAGGAAAGAAGAACTGAATATATACACAACCAAGGTATGAGTACGGACAACGAAATATTACAAGAGATAGCGGAACGGGAGTACGAGTTCGGCTTTGAAACGGATATCAACATGGATATAGCCCCCCGGGCCTCAATGAAGATATCATCCGTCTTATCTCGCAAAAGAAAAATGAACCGGAGTGGATGCTGGAGTGGAGGCTGAAGGGTTTCCATACCTTCCAGAAACTGCGTATGCCGAAGTGGCAGAATTTTGACCTGCCCGAAATTGATTTTCAGGCTGTATCATATTATGCTGCCCCTAAAAATGTAAAGAAATACAATAGCCCGGATGAAGTAGATCCTGAGCTGCTGGCCACTTTCGAGAAACTGGGTATCCCTTTGAAAGAGCAGATGGCGCTCACCGGTGTAGCCGTTGATGCCGTGTTTGATTCTGTATCGGTAGCCACCACGTTTAAGAAACAGCTTTCTGAACTGGGCATCATCTTTTGCTCATTTAGTGAAGCGGTGCAGGAACACCCTGACCTGGTAAGGAAATATGTAGGCTCTGTAGTGCCCCATTCCGACAACATTTTCTCCGCACTTAATACCGCCGTATTCACCGACGGCTCTTTTGTATATATTCCGAAAGGTGTTCGCTGCCCGATGGAGCTGAGCACGTACTTCCGTATCAATGCAAAAAATACCGGCCAGTTCGAGCGTACGCTCATTATTGCCGACGAAGGCAGCTATGTTAGCTACCTCGAAGGTTGTACCGCCCCCATGCGCGATGAAAATCAGCTGCATGCGGCCGTGGTGGAACTGATCGCCCTCGACGACGCTGAAATCAAATACTCCACCGTGCAAAACTGGTATCCCGGTGATAAAGACGGTAAAGGCGGTATCTATAATTTTGTGACCAAACGCGGTATCTGCAAAGGTAAGAATTCAAAAATTTCCCGGACGCAGGTAGAAACCGGCTCCGCCATCACCCGGAAGTATCCTGGTGTAATCCTGGCGGGCGATAACTCGATCGGAGAGTTTTATTCCGTAGCGGTAACGTCTAAAAAACAGATTGCCGACACCGGAACAAAAATGATCCACCTTGGTAAAAATACCCGCAGCCGCATTATCTCTAAAGGTATTTCCGCCATCAACGGTCACAATACGTACCGCGGACTGGTGAAAATAGGCCCCAGGGCCGAAAATGCGCGCAACTTTACCCAGTGTGATTCGCTGCTGATCGGCGACCGCTGTGGTGCGCACACATTCCCTTACATCGAGTCTAAAAATGCATCTGCGATGGTAGAGCACGAAGCTACTACCTCCAAGATCGGAGAAGACCGGTGTTTTTACCTGAACGCCCGCGGCATCGACTCTGAAAAAGCAGTGGCGATGATCATTAACGGGTACGCAAAAGAAGTATTGAATCAACTGCCGATGGAATTCGCGGTAGAAGCACAAAAATTATTGTCCATTACGCTGGAAGGCAGCGTGGGCTGATTTATAAAAATTAAAGTAAGACATGCTTAACATTAAAAACCTGCAAGCAGGAGTAGAAGGCAAAGAAATTCTGAAAGGTATTGATCTGAAGGTCAACGCAGGCGAAATACATGCCATTATGGGACCTAACGGTTCCGGCAAAAGCTCCCTGGCTTCTGTGCTGAGTGGTCGTCCCCAGTATGAAGTAACAGGCGGCGAAGTGATTTTCGATGGTAAAGATCTGCTGGAAATGTCGCCCGAAGACAGGGCGCGCGAAGGCATGTTCCTCGCCTTCCAGTACCCGGTAGAAATTCCGTGTGTTTCCAATATCAACTTCCTGAAAACAGCGGTGAATGAAGTGCGCACTTACCACAATCAGCCCGCTCTTTCTGCAAAAGAATTTTTAGCCCTTACCCGCGAAAAGCAGGCTTTGGTGGAGTTTGACGCTAAACTGATGAACCGTTCCCTGAACGAAGGTTTTTCCGGTGGCGAAAAGAAACGTAACGAAATCTTCCAGCTCGCGATGCTGAATCCAAAGCTGAGCATCCTCGACGAAACGGATTCCGGCCTGGACATCGATGCCCTCCGCATCGTGGCTAACGGTGTGAACAAGCTGCGCAGCAGGACAATGCTTTCGTGATCATCACACACTATCAACGTTTGCTTGATTATATCGTTCCCGATTTCGTACACGTGCTCTGGAATGGCCGCATCATCAAATCCGGCACTAAAGAACTGGCACTGGAACTGGAAGAAAAAGGATACGACTGGCTGAAAGAAGAAGCAGCTATTCAGGAAGTACAATAAGCAAACATGACGACACAAGTACAAAATATACCATTATACGAAAGCCTTTCCAAAAGCTTCGCCGGCTTTATCAGCCAGCGCGGTCAGCAGGAAACGGCCGACCTCATTGAGCTGCGCAAGTCCGCATTTGCGCAGTTCCGTGCAATGGGCTTCCCCACCACGCAGATGGAAGAGTGGAAATATACCAATATCCTCCCCTTCCTGAAAGACCAGTTTGAGACAGATACGAACAAACTGTACGATGCTGCCGAAGGTCTTTCCCTGCCTGAAGAAGCGATCATTCCTGCGCTTGACGCTTATCGCCTGGTGCTGCTGAACGGGCAGCTGATCCCCAGTCTTTCTTCCCTGCCCGATGCAGCAGAAATGACCATCAGCCGACTGAGCGAAGCACGCAGCGAAGCCGCCTACAGCGAATACTTCAACACGAACGAAATCCTTGGTAAACAACAATTCGGTAATCTGAATACCGCGATGTTCACCGATGGTCTTTTCTTTGAAGTGAAAGCGAAAAAAGCGGTAGAGAAACCACTGCACATCATTCACCTGTACCATACTTCGGCTAACGCTTTCCTGCAGCCGCGTCACCTTTGGGTGGCCCGCAAAGGCAGCGTAGCAACGTTAATTGAGTCGGCTGTTTGCCTCGACACCAAGGCCACCATCCTGCTCAACAGCGTTACTGAAATCGTGACCGAAGCCACGGCCAACCTCACGCATTACCACCTGCAAAGTGGCGGTAAAAATGCCCGGTTGATCAACACTGTAGTGGCCCGCCAGGAACGCGACAGCGTGTACAGCAATTATACGCTCACCATTTCTGATGCAGACCTGGTGCGCAATAACCTGCAAATCCGCCATGAAGGCGAACACCGGAAACAAACCTGTACGGCCTGTACCGTGAATGGCACCCAACTGGTAGATAACCACACATTAATGGACCACCGTATTCCTAATTGCAACAGCAATGAGCACTATAAAGGCGTATTGTCCGGCAAGGGAACAGGTGTGTTCAACGGTAAAGTGTATGTACACGTAGATGCACAAAAACCAACGCTTTCCAGCAGAACAACAACCTGCTGCTGAGCGATGAAGCAACGGTGTACAGCAAACCACAGCTGGAAATTTTTGCAGATGATGTAAAATGCAGCCACGGTATGACAGTGGGTCAGTTCGACGAAGAATCGTTGTTCTACCTGCGTTCCCGCGGTATCGGCGAAGCAGCCGCACGTACCATGTTGGTACACGCATTTGCGTTCGACATTACCGAAAAAATCAAGATCCCCGCACTCCGCGCACACGTGGATGAGCTGATCGCCAGCCATCTGCCAAACTAAAAAGCGCGGCTTAAATTTGATAGTGTCATGAAGATTGTAGAAACGTTGATACAAATACCGCTGGATATTGAAAAGATAAGACTGGACTTCCCCATTC
This sequence comes from Chitinophaga sedimenti, assembly GCF_023156195.1. Taxonomy (GTDB): domain Bacteria; phylum Bacteroidota; class Bacteroidia; order Chitinophagales; family Chitinophagaceae; genus Chitinophaga; species Chitinophaga sedimenti. The sequence goes on along the minus strand of NZ_JAKUKA010000001.1, from coordinate 847,472 downwards.
TTCATACGACCGTGAACGGCAAACCGCTGGTGTACTTCGATAACGGGGCCACCACGCAGAAGCCGCTGGCTGTTACCCGCGCGATCGAACACTATTATAACACCTATAACAGCAACGTGCACCGCGGCGTTCATACCCTTAGCCAAAAGGCTACCATGGCGTATGAAGAAGCACGTACCACCGTTGCAGGCTTTATTAACGCGCAACCGGAAGAGCTGATCTTCACGAAAGGCACTACGGACGCGATTAACCTGCTGGCTTACACCTTCGGAAAACAGTTTATCAAAGAAGGTGACGAAATCATCATTTCGGCCATGGAGCACCACTCTAACATAGTGCCCCGGCAGTTGTGCTGCGAAGAACGGAAAGCCATCCTCAAAGTAGCCCCTATCAACGAAAAGGGCGAACTGATGATGGACGAGTTCGAAAAGCTGTTATCAGATAAAACGAAACTGGTTGCCATCACTTATGTGTCTAACACACTGGGATCGGTAAACCCCGTACGCGATATCATCAAACTCGCCCATGCCCGCAACATCCCGGTAATGCTGGACGCCGCACAGGCCGTGCAGCATATCGCGATCGATGTGAAGGAACTGGACGTAGATTTCATGGCCTTTTCGGGACACAAGTTGTATGGTCCTACCGGCATCGGCGCGCTGTACGGCAAACTGAGCTGGCTGGAACAGCTTCCACCCTACCAGGGCGGCGGCGATATGATCAAAACCGTATCGTTCGATAAAACGGTGTATGCCGATCCCCCTGCGTTTTGAAGCCGGTACGCCTAATATTGCAGGCGCCATCGGTATGGCTGCCGGTGTAAAATACCTCATTGGTATCGGGCTGGACAAAATCGCCACTACGGAACGCCTGCTCACTGAATACGCACTGGAGCGCCTTTCCGCGATCGACGGACTAAGACTGATAGGCACGGCCGAACACCGTGGCCCTACTTTCTCCTTCGTGATCGGAAAGCCATCCTACGGATGTAGGCGAGCTGCTGGACCAGCAAGGCATCGCAGTACGCACCGGGCACCATTGCACCCAGCCGTTAATGGACTGGTATTGCATCCCCGGCACAGCGCGCGCTTCCCTCTCCTTCTACAACACGCCGGAAGAAATCGACCGCCTGGTAGAAGGCATCAACAAAGCCATGAAACTGCTTAATAGGTAACAATGACGATTAAAGAGAGCCAGGATAAAATTGTAGAGGATTTCTCGCTGTTTGAGGAATGGTCAGATAAATACGAGCACATTATCCAGATGGGCGAAGATTTGCCTGAAATGGACCCGAAATACAAGGTAGACGAGAATTTGATCCGCGGTTGCCAGTCGAAAGTATGGCTGCATGTGGATTTTAAAGATGGTTTACTGCATTTTACGGCAGATAGTGATGCACAGATTACGAAAGGACTGGTGGCGCTGGTGATCAGCGCGGTGTCGGGGCATACGCCGGCGGATATTGCAGATACAGAGTTGTATTTCATCAATGAAATAGGGCTTACAGGCCACCTGAGCCAAACGCGCGCGGGCGGACTTGCTTCCATGGTGAAGCAGATCAAACTGTACGCATTGGGGTATAAAGTTCAACAGGCACAAAAAAACTAGCTTATGGACGGAGCACAGATCAGAGATAAAGTAGACGAAGCATTAAGGACTGTTTTTGACCCGGAAATCCCGGTAAATATCGTGGAGCTTGGACTCGTTTACCAGACGGATGTTATGGAAGACGGCCGCGTGCTGGTGATTATGACCCTTACCGCTCCCGGTTGCCCGGTAGCAGGAAGCATTATAGAAGAAGTAACGCAAAAAATCGAAGCCATAGAAGGCGTTTCCACTGCCGATGTTCGCCTCACCTTTGACCCACCGTGGAATAAAGAGATGATGAGCGAAGAAGCACGACTGGAACTCGGTTTTATGTAATGCATTCATAACGCACTGAAAAGCTGAAAGGAGCCTACCTTTCAGCTTTTTTATTTATTTTAGTCAGCCCAAACCCGCTACCAGTCAGCCGTTGCGTCGCACACTTCAACAGCAGCAAGCTTCTTGAACGAATAAAAATATTTGGAAGAAACGGAGGATTGCCTATATTTGCATTACTAAAAACTTAGCAAAGAATGCAAAACGTTCCTCCAGATTTTATGTAAAACCATTGTGTACTTCTCCACACAGTTAGCCCATTAATTCCGTAATTAATCATTTATTTCATCATCATTTTTAAAAGAAAAATGAAACAGACTTTTGTTGCCCTCCTGGCGCTTATAGCGCTGGTCGTACTTTTCGGCGCCTGCAAGCAGGACCACAAAAAACAACGGATCAGTACCCGTCCATCCCTGTCTACATTAGCTATGGCGGACCCTGAACAATTAGGTTACCATGCAGTAAACGCAGCTGAGTTGCTGAACAGCAAATCCGTAACCATTTTACCCGACGCCCGTAAATCCGCGGTGGCGGAGCGTTTCCTGGAAACATTCATTGTATACCGGCACGATGGCAACCACACCATTTACATTCGTCGCCGTCACCTTTTACCGCATACAGATACCAATAAAGTATCTGAATACGGCTACCTGATGCGCTCTTTCGACTGCGCGGGCAAGGGCATGCGTGTAAACACGCCCGGCCTCGTCATGGAATGCAGCGATCACGATTACTATGGCGCTATCGGCACCATGTATTTGTCGCACGCCCTCGGCGAATCCAATGGACGGTTAATTATCCGTAACGAGGGTCGCCACAGTTACCTGGCGGGTGATGAGTTGGAATGTGCGTTGAACCTGAGCGAAACAGGTAACGATGGCCTTTGTAAGGCTACCAACGAAGACCCTACAGGTTGGCTCCGGTCTTTCTAAATTGTTTGTTGATTTTCGGTCAGGAATAGAAATGTCCCTGTGCAACTCACCGGCAGTGGTTGGCCGGCAAGGTTGCACAGGGCCTTTATTAAGCATTAATGTTTGTCGCCATATTTATTATATTGCCTTTCTAAAACTCACATTCTTATGGAGGAAATGGAAGAACTGGTACTGGGCGTCGGATCTCGTGTACAACATACGCAATATGGTCCCGGCGTGGTTATAGGCGTAAAATACGCGCAATACGTGGTGACATTCATGAACGACGGCATTAAAGAGGTCGACAAAACAGATCCGCGCTTCGAGGTGCTGTATTCGGAGAATAAGACCACCGAGGTGGAAACGGTATCGGAAGTGGAGAAATCACTGCTGAAAATCCTTCGTTTATGGGGCGGCGTTACCGAAACCGTGAAACTCGGTGACCGCTGGACGGGCGGTACACTGATACTGCAACCTAAAGACGGTGGTATGAAACCGAAGGAAATTCCGATCGATGTATTCTTCCACAAAATCGTCATGGTGCGCGACCGGTTACGCGTATTGGAGCAACAGTTGAACGCCCATAAACTGCTCAGCGACGAGGACAAAGTGAACCTGCAGCAATACATTACGCGCATTTATGGCTCGCTGACGACCTTCAATGTACTTTTCCGCGATAAAGAACACTGGTTCACGGGAGAAAAAGGGGCAAAAGAAGATTAGCGGAATCAACCATTTTGGAACATGTTTTGTTAATCATCCAAGATGAAAACAAGACATACCTACCAGACCGGCATTATTGGAAACTGCGCTTTCCTGGCGCACATTAACCGCAATACGAACGTAGATTGGCTTTGTTGGCCGCGAATGGACAGCTCCTTCATTTTCGGGGGACTGCTGGACAAGCAAAAGGGCGGTGAGTTTTCAATATTGCCTGAGGGGGAATACACCTCCCGACAATACTACATGGATAACACCAATATCCTGTGTACCGAGATCACACATGGCGACACCAGCTACCGGATAACGGACTTTGCGCCGCGTTTCCTCCAGTTCGAGCGTTTCTTTAAACCGCTGATGCTGATCCGGAAAATAGAACCGCTGACGAGTTCCGCGCGTATCAAAGTAACCTGCCGGCCGGTATGCGATTACGGTGGCGCGCAGCTGGGCATGTTCAGGGGCAGCAACCACATTGAATTTGCAGGTTGCGAGGAGCGTATCCGTGTAACCACCAATATTCCCATCAACTACCTCATCGAAGAGCAGTATTTTGTACTGAATGAAACAAAATACCTGGTGATGACCTACGGCAATCCGCTGGAAGCCCCACTGCAAAGCACTGCGGAACACTTCCTGCGCGAAACCACCGCCTACTGGCGCACCTGGATCAAACACTCTTCGATCGCGGGTTTCTTCCAGACTTATGTGATCAGGTCCGCCTTAACCCTTAAAATCCACCAGTACGAGGATACCGGCGCTATCATTGCCGCCAGCACCACCAGTCTACCCGAGTCTCCCGGCAGCGGCCGTAACTGGGACTACCGTTACTGCTGGTTGCGCGATACCTATTACGTACTGACGGCCCTGAACCACATCGGGCACTTCGAGGAGATGGAGCATTACTTTAACTATGTAACGGATATTTCGTTGTCGGAAGACTTCAGGTATCAGCCGCTATATGGTATAACCGGCAAAAAGGCATTGGTAGAAACGATCCTGCCGCACCTGGACGGCTACATGGGCAATCAGCCGGTGCGCATCGGCAACCAGGCCTACGAGCACATACAAAATGATATTTACGGGCAGGTATTGATTTCGATGCTGCCGCTGTATACGGACCACCGCTTTATATTCTCGGAAAGAAAGGATAGTGAGCGCTGGATCGAGTTCATTCTTAACAAGATTGAACGTACGATCGACGAGCGCGATGCCGGCATATGGGAGTTCCGCAACATCGCGAACATTCACTGTTACAGTAACCTGTTCCAGTGGGCGGGGTGCGCTGCGGCCGAAAAGATGGCGAAGACGATCGGCAACAAAGAGCTGGAGGCCAAGGCGGTGAAGCTGAAGGACCAGGCTGGCATCCATATCGAAAGTTGCTACGATGCCACCCGCAAGGTGTACACGAATGCAGCAGGGAGCCTGAACCTGGATGCCTCTACCCTGCAGCTGATCATGATGAACTACCCGGATCCGGCATCCGAGCGCGCCCGCGATCACCTCGCTGCCGTCGAAAAAGAACTGAAAGGCGAAAACGGTCTTTTCTACCGCTACCTGCACTCCGATGATTTCGGGAAACCGAAAACCACGTTCCTGGTGTGTGCCTTCTGGTACGTGGAGGCCCTGGCCTGCGTGGGCCGCCTCGATGACGCGATGCGTGAATTCGAGCACCTGTTGCAGTATTCCAATCACCTGCTGTTGTTCAGTGAAGACGTGGATGAAAAGGATGGCAGCCAGTGGGGAAATTTCCCGCAGGCGTACAGCCATGTGGGGCTGATGAATGCAGCTTATAGGATTGCGATGAAATTGGACAGGCCGATATTCCTGTAAATAAGACTTTCCATAAAAAAGGCGGACTATCCCAAAGATGGCCCGCCTTTTCCATTATACATATTAATTACTTCTCCGTTACCGCCGGCGCCGCTGCCTTGGCCAGCATCTTCAGCACATGCCGCACCTCCCGGTGGCTCCGTAAGTAAAGCCGCGCCGCGCTCATATAGCTTCCTACCTTGATCGTCACCGCTTCTTCCGGCAATGCTTTAAAGATGTCTTCATCCGTCAGATCATCGCCCATGGCCATGATAAAATCGTAGTCACGCGATTGCAGCCAACTATTGGCCGCTTTGCCTTTGTTGATCTCCACGTTCTTCACTTCGATCACCTTATCCCCCGCGAGCAGCTGTAACGCTTTGTCGCTCGTGTAATATCGCAGGGTATTCATTAACTCGTTTGCACGCAGCTCTCCAAGCCCTTCTTCCACTTTACGATAGTGCCACACGAGCGAGTAACTCTTTTCCTCAATAAAAGAACCAGGCGTACGATCGGTAAAGGTTTCCAGTATCGGCTGAATATCCTTTTTCCATTGATCATGCAGCCCGGGTTGTTGTCTCCATTCCTTGTCCTTCAACTTAAACCAGGCCCCGTGCTCTGCGATCAGGTCGATGGGCAGGCGGCCGAACCACTGTTCCATGGTTTCGAATTTACGGCCACTGATCATGACAAGACTGTTGCGCGGATCGGCTGCCAGCTCTTCCAGCAGGGCATACAATTCTTCGTCCGGGCTAGCCTGCTCGATGTTTACTTTAAACCCAACCAGTGTACCGTCATAATCGAGGAAGAGTACGCGTTTGTTCGCAGCGGCGTACTTAGCCGCCAGCTGTTGTGCCATTTCTGTATTGATCCTCTTCGCGAGCATTGACTGCTGATTACGTTTCACTTCATTAAGCGTATCCATAAATAATTTTACCCAGTGATGAATATTAAACTTTTCCACGAGCTGCCGCATCGGCAGCATCCTGCGCCGTTGCTCCAGGACGGGCATATTGATGGCCTCATCGATGGCACGGGCAATAGCGCCGATGTTATTAGGATTCACGATGATCGCATCAATGAGCTCCTTGGAGGCGCCCGCCATTTCACTCAGGATCAGTACACCGTCGTGATGAACACGGCTGGCTACGTACTCCTTGCTAACGAGGTTCATCCCGTCGCGCATTGGTGATACAAGGCAGATATCCGCCAGGTTATATAAAGCAGATAAAATTTCAAGTGGGAACGAGCGATAGAAATAATGGATCGGCGCCCAGCCCATGGTGCGATAGCGGGCGTTGATATTGCCGACCAGTTTGTCTATTTCATCGCGGAGCGCGGCGTACTGTTGTACGTTATCGCGCGAGGGCACGACAATCATGCACATGCCAATTTTCTCAATGTATTCCGGGTGCATCTGCAACAGCAGTTCAAACGCCTGCAGGCGCTGCAGAATGCCCTTACTGTAATCCAGCCGGTCGATCGTGAGCACGATGTGCTGCAACTGGAACCGTTCGCGCAAATTGCGCACCTGGTGAGCTACAGTAGGCATGTTAGACAACGATTCATATTTTTTATAATCGATGCCCATCGGGAACGTCTCCACCACCACCGAACGGTCGTTATAGGTGATCATGTTAGACGAAGTAATCACCGGCAGCAATCTGCTCGCTGCCTGTAAAAATGCCGGGCGTCGTCGAACGTGTGGAAGCCCAGTAAATCCGCTCCCAGCATCCCTTCCAGCAGTTCATTTCGCCAGGGAATAAGACGGAATAGTTCGTACGACGGAAATGGAATATGCTGGAAAAACCCGATCGTCGCCTCGGGTTGTTCCTCACGTATCATCTGCGGCGTCAGCAGCAGCTGATAGTCATGTATCCAGATAATATCGCCGGGCTCCGCCACTTCCATAATGGCGTCCTTGAATTTCTGGTTCACCTGCACGTAACAATCCCAATATTGTTGCTCGTAGCGGGCGTACGTAGACATGTAATGAAAAACGGGCCACAGTACTTCGTTGGAGAAACCTTCGTAAAAGTTGTTGATCTCTTCCTGTGTGAGGAATACCGGTTTCAGGTTATGCGCCTGTAACCTCTCCGTAATGGCCCCGTAATGCTCTTCGCCGGTTACGATGCCGGGCCACCCTATCCATACATTATCTCCCTGCCGGTAGATAGATCCAAGCCCTGTAGCGAGGCCTCCTTCGCTGGGCGTGGGAATAAATTCCCCGTCTTTCTCCTTCATCTTTACCGGCAGTCTGTTAGAAACTATAATTGTCTTCATAGGCCAATTGTTCGTTTTAAAAGTGATCGTCTTAATTTATCTATAGTCAGGCTATTTATATGTAATAAAATAGTGATAACAAGTCCCGAAGGATCAGGGAACCACCACAAAAATCGGCCCAACTTTGGCTCATATAAATTAAAAACAAATGCGTTACCAATTATCAAACATCATATTCATAAAAAAAGGCCGGTATAACTACCCTGAACCCGGGGCCGATACACCCCCATCCGCTCCCATTTACTTTCCTATCATTTTTTATGACAATTCCGGATGTTTTGTCATTTTTTTCTATTACCCTACCTAATTGGTAGACTTTATAGAAAATACCTTATCTTTACATCGTAATCAACATAAAAAAACGCATGATGAATCAAAAACCAACCATGCCTTTATATGGCAGTCCGAACATGGCGACGCAACAACCTTACCTTAGCGCGCAGCCGACATGTTGCGTCATGCGAAGCTGTTAAGCATATAACATATACACCTACAACTTTTTACTCATTCCCAAAATCCTTCTAACATGTCCAGCAATCATATTAAATACGGCGACTATATCACTTTTGCATTACCCGAACGTTTCGTTAGTCTATATAAAAACAGCGCCGACCGTGTACCTGTGGCTGTGGCCGGCGATAAACTGCCACCGCTTTTCTTTCATGGAGAAGAAATCATTCAACAGGCCGATCTGGCAGCGGTGAATCCCAAGGGCATTTTACCGTTGGTAGAATTGCTGGAACGTCCGCTTGTACTTAGCTTCTTTTCTATTCACTGGAATGACTATGGTGTTCAGCACCTGCAATCGCTCCAGGCGCTGCACGCACAAATACGCGAAGCCGGCGGCACCTTGCTGCTGTTGACTGCAGAAGATAAAAGATTCATTCAACCGCTGATAGATCAGTACGGGCTTACATTCGACATTATCCACGATAAGGATAATGCGGTAGCCGCCAAACTGGGCATCTACCAGGAATCGGCCCCACTGTGGGACAGGGTTTCGGGCATCAACGAAAATGTACCCGCCCCCGCCACCTACGTGGTAAATCCCGCTAAAAATATCGTGTATGGCGGTAGCGATGCCTGGTTGCAACAACCGTTTAAAAACGATGAGCTGTTGCAGGCGTTGGAGTATGCGGTGGGCGGAAAACGCCTGTTCGCACGCATTCACAATTAAGTACAACATAACAGCAGATATACATAGAATTATAAAAAAGGGCGCCCTCATATTGGGGCGCCCTTTTATTTATGCAGCTAAAAATGTTTAACTCAATTTTCCTCCCGCCACTTTCTCCACCGCATCCGCATAGGCCGCGCCGATACTGATTGGAAACTGGTTTACGTACAGATAATTCCGGTCGATGCGCTGCACTTTGTTATTGGCCACAATATACGACCGGTGTACCCGCGTAAACTGCGTTGCAGGCAACAATGCCACTGCCTCCTGCATGCTCAGCCGCGACAACAGCTTGCGATCGCTGAACACAAAGTTCACATAATTGCCCGCACTCTCAAGGTAAAGCACCTCGTCCAATTCCACCCGAAACTGCTCGTAGCCACTTTTTACAAAGATGAAATTGGCAGCGGCAGGAGGTGTCACTTTTTCCTGTTTGAATTGCTGCAGCGCATAGGATTTGTTGCAGGCTTTCAGAAAACGCGCCAGCGAAAATGGCTTTAAGAGATAATCGATGGCATCGAGCTCAAAACTCTGCACGGCATGCTCCGAGTAAGCCGTGGTAAAAATCACCATCGGCGGTTCGGGCAGACTGGTGAGGAAGTCGATGCCATTGATGTCCGGCATTTTGATATCGAGAAAAAGCAGGTCTATTTTTCGCGGCGCAGGAAATCGGCTGCTTCAAAAGCATTGGTGAAGTATCCCTTCATATCCGGGAAGGGCACGCGGGACGCGTGGGAGCGGATCACTTCCAGCGCTACGGGTTCATCGTCAATGGCAATCGTATTCAACTTCATATACCCAATTTAATAAAAATTACTTACCAGCCGCGTTGCAGCAACAAGGTTTTCCGCGCCCGCTGCCACAGTGAGGGCAGTTTTTTACCATCGTTTTCCTTCCACTCCTGCACCAGTTCTTCCGCATGCCTGCGCCTCGGTTCCCGCGTCAGTTCAAAGATGTGGTCCATCGTTTCCTGGTCGGCGGCCGTGGCTGCGGCATGGTAGTGTTGCTGCAGCTCCCGCCCCTTTTCCAGCCCGAGTTTGGCGTCGGAGATGCTTTGCGCGGTGATCGACGCCAGCTTTTCATCGTATTCTCCTTTGGGCATCAACAGTTTACTGAGCAAAGGCATTACTTCTATCAATGTAATTAAGAAAACCACCAGGCGGTACCGCTGGTTCAGCGGCGGATGTTTGTCCAGCAAATCATGCAGGGCTTCGGTTTGCGCAAGGAACCCATCGGTCAGCGTGGCCATGTAAGCCTCTTCTTTAACACTATCTTCTTTTACCATGGTTGCCAGCTGCTTTTCACGCTCCAGGATTTTGGGTGCATTAGCTTTCCGCAGCTTCAGCAGTTCTTCCTCCGCTTTCAGGTATTCATTCTTCTTTACCCGGGCGATGGCCAGCTCGCCTATCCTGCCCGACCCGCCCGTGCCGTCGGTTTCACGGATATAGGCATCCTTATAGTCCTTCACCTGGTCCTCTTTCGCCTTTACTTCGGCGTTGAGGCCGTCGAGCGCCCCCTGTACTTCACTCTTATGTGCGGCATTTAACGCTACCAGTTCTTTCCGGAAGGTATCCAGCTTAGACTGTTTGTTGAGCACTATTTGGGCCTGGATATCTTTCTGAAACAACATCAGCACAACCGGCTGCGATATAAACAGGCCGATCGTAACGGCCAGCAGCAGGCGAAAGGCAACGGGTACAAACTTGTTCTTATTATCATTGCGCGACATAGCCGCAATCAGGCTGCGGTCGATGGAAAGGATCGCGAACCCGAAGAACAGGGCCAGCGCTCCTACGATCATCCCATCGTCAATAATAGTAGAAAAGAAATACCCCCATGCCAGCGTGGCGAACATCCGGTAACGAGTACAGCGATGCCCACGATGCGGTAGCGCTCTTTATCTGCTTTACAATCTTTCAGTATATCCCCGTCTGCGGCCGCCAGCCACCACAGGAAGCGGCTCAGACCATCGGGTTCATTGTCCGCAATAATTGTCGGTTGTTGCTGCATGTCTTTTTATTTTGATACTTCAATCGTCAGGTGTACAAAAAACTCCGCGGCGGTCTGGCGGATGGTCAGTTCATGTTTGCCGGGGTACAGTAAGTCCAGGCGATTCCTTACATTATTCAGACCGATACCGAGACTGTAACGCTCAGGATCATTGTCCGGCCGCTGATGTACTGAATTATGTACATCGAAATAGATTTTCTTATCGTCGCAATTGAGCGTGATGGAAATACGGGAGCGGTTGCGCAGGCTGATGCCGTGTTTAAAAGCATTCTCCACGAAAGGGATCAGCAACATCGGCGCAATCATATGTTCACATTGTCGCTCATCGATGTTCACTTCGATCTGTATATCGTCGGAAGCCTGTATGCGCAAACGTTGCAGCGAAATATAGTTATGCAGGTAAGCGAGTTCTTTTCCCAGTTTGATTTGCTCCTGGTGATTTTCGTGCAGCATAAATCGCATCATATCTCCAAGCCGCTGGATGCCCTCGCTGGTGCGCGATGCATCTTCCTGCAAGGCCGTACCGTATAAGGTGTTCAGTGCGTTAAACAGGAAATGAGGATTAATCTGCGAGCGCAGGAAATCGAGGTTGGCGGAGGAGCTGCCCAGCGCCACTTCCAGGTTCTTAACGGTCTGCTTTTGTTTATGGATCTCATTGTAACGCGCATATGCCACCGGCCAAACGCAGCCCAACACGAGCGCGGGCGTCATCAACAGGAAAAAGATATGCCCGAAGTGTTGGTCGCCGCCAGGCAAATCAGGAAGCAGAAGACGGTCACTACTACCGTAACCACCGCCAGGTTACGAAACATGATCCACCTGTTAATCTTTTTACTGAAATAGTCGGGCAACAACCGGTACTGCAGCAGGAACCAGGATTGAATGACCGCGGGCGACATGAACAGCAGGTAAATGCCAATGCCCTGCGCCCCCATATTGAATGTTACCGTCGTCAGAAATATCCATATACCCGCTGCCACCGCCAGTTCCACCAATATTTTCCGGAGACGGGCGCTTTTGTTTACGCGCTCGCTCAGCAACTCCAGGTAGCTAAGCTGCAGCAAGGCATAGGCGGCGTAAATAACTGCAATAAACAAGGTTTTAACGAAGGCGTTTTTGGCGAAGTTCATATAGGCGCCGCGCAAGGTCCGGTAACGTACCAGCAGTTCTGCGCGTTCATAGGTTTGCGACACCAGCAATACGAGGAAATAGGCCGCAAAGCACCCTACCGCTGTCAGCACGGCCAGGTCATACCGTTTCTGCGGAATAAACCGGCCCATCACCAGCTGCCCCATCGTGATAAACGCGAGGTACATAGTAAGCAGCTGCGCCAGGTGCGGCAATAAGTAATTAATATAATAATCGAACACCAGCCCGTTAGCACGGAACCGGCCACCGTGCATGCGTTCCAGGTCGGGTATGCCGACAAAAAGCGTATGGGACAGGGCGGTGAAGAGTCCAAACAGGAACAGCGCGGTAGCTGTCCAGAATTCTATTTTACGGTATGTGTTCATGTATGCGGTTGACAATATTTACCGCAATGATAATAAACACCCCGCTCCAATGCCCCGAAATGTGATTAAACAGGAGAAAACCGGGATGAAACCGCACGGCTATATTAAAAAGACTGTCATACTTTTGGAGCCATGAGCCCCTAACACAAGCGACTGCTCGATATCCGCCGTTTTAGAAGGGCCCGCAATGAAGGTGCCGAAGCCATAATCGCCACTGCCGATGATATCATAGGCGTGGTGCATCGTTGCCACCAATCGCGCTTTCGATACTACCACTGCCAGGTTTTGGGTGATAAAAGGCAGCACCCTTTGCTGCAACAACTCCTCGGTTACCCACACCGCACTATTTTCGGCCACGGCAAAGTGGGCGGGGATAATTGCCAGCTCCACGTTTTCGAAGTTATGCGGATCCGCCTCGCCAGCCAGTTCGCCCAGCTCCTGCAGTTCGGGGATCATGGACACAATTCGCCCTTTTCCCTGCCACATTTCCTTTAAATAACTTTTCACCCCTGCCAGATCCTGTGCTACTATTGCCGTACCGCCAATGCCTTCCAGCACCGACGTAAATCTGCCGAGCAAGTCTTCCTGGCTTTCGGGTTGTATATACGCCACCAGCTCCGTTAATTCCGGCTGGTTCTTCTTTACGGCTGATAAAATCCTTTCTCTGCTGCTCATTTTTTCCTGTTTTGTTGATACCATTCCCCGAATGATTGACTGGGCGGTTCGGGCATTTCACGTTGCTTGTACCAGGGGATTCATGCCGTTGTTCACCACAAACGGCACGTTCCGTAAAACCAGCGCCCTGCTTTACCGGCAGTGCGGTATACGCCCGGCGACGACAGGGTAAAATTCATCGCTTTCATCGATAGCCCTTTCATGGCGCCGCCTTGCCCATCTTTCATTAACACCTGCCGCCATTTATACAACTGGTCGTGAATGTCGATTTTTACCGGGCATACGTTGGAGCAGGAGCCGCAAAGTGTGGATGCGAACGGCAGATCGGCATATTGCTTCATATCCAGATTGGGGGCGAGAATAGCACCAATAGGTCCCGCAATCGCAGTATGGTAGCTGTGTCCGCCACTGCGGCGGTACACGGGACAAGTGTTCATACAGGCCCCGCAACGGATACATTTCAGCGAATTGCGGAACTCCTCACGGCCGAGTTGCGTGCTGCGGCCATTATCCACCAGCACGATGTGCAGCTGCTGGCCTTCGCGCGGCCTGCGGAAATGGCTGGAGTACGTGGTAACCGGTTGCCCGGTAGCGCTGCGCGCCAGCAAACGCAGGTAAATCCCCGTGTGTTTGCGCTGCGGTATCAATTTCTCGATGCCCATGCAGGCAATGTGCACATCCGCCAGGTGTGCGCCCATATCGGCGTTACCTTCGTTGGTGCATACCACGAACTCACCCGTTTCTGCAATTGCGAAATTCACGCCGGTAATGGCAGCGCGGCGGGTCAGGAATTTTTCGCGCAGGTGAATACGCGCGGCGGCCGTCAGCACTTTTGGATCGGATTCACCAGCAGCGGTGCCCGGTGCTCGTGAAACAGCTCGCCTATCTCCTCTTTCTTTTTATGAATACAGGGTAATACGATGTGGCTCGGTGGTTCATCCGCTAGTTGCACGATCCGTTCGCCCAGGTCCGTATCAATCACGTCAATGCCATGCCTGGACAGGTAAGGATTGAGGTGGCATTCCTCCGTAAGCATCGATTTACTTTTCACGATGCGGGTTACGCCCTGTTCCTTTAAGATCGTATGTACAATAGCATTATGCTCCTCCGCATCAGCCGCCCAGTGAACGGTTACACCGTTGGCCTGCGCATTGGCCTCGAACTGCTGGAGGTATGCATTCAAATTAGATAAAGTATGGTATTTGATGCCGGACGCCGCTTCGCGCAGCGCTTCCCACTCTGGTAAGGTGTTGGCGGCTTTGTCGCGCTTCTGGCGTACCCACCACAGCGTTTCATCGTGCCAGTTTACCCGCGGCTCGTTCGCATTAAATTCCTGTGATAATTGTGCGTGGTTCTTCATGATCCGGCGTTGAGTATTTCTGCGATGTGCATGACTTTAACGTTACTGTTCCCGCGGCGTAAAATGCCTTCCATATGCATCAGGCACGACATGTCCGTTCCGGTTATAAATTCTGCTCCATGAGCCAGGTGATCGGCCACACGGTCCTTTCCCATTTTTACGGATACTGCTTCCTCGGTTACACAAAAAGTACCGCCAAACCCGCAGCATTCATCTTCTCTTTTAAGGTTGATGAGTTCAATGCCTTCCACCATCTGCAGCAGCTGTAAGGGTTTCGAGAATTTAGGCGCTACCAGTTCGGTCATAGACGCGAGCTTCAGGCCGCGTTGTCCATGGCAGCTCTGATGCAGTCCCACTTTATGCGGAAAGCGCCCGGGTAGTTTATCAACCTTTAAAATATCCGTAAGAAAGGCGGTGATCTCGTATACCTTATCGCGCACCTGTGCGGCCTCCTGTTCCCGGCCATGCAGGTGCAGGTGGTCTTTTACATGGAGCACACAACTGCCCGAAGGCGATACGATATAATCAAATCCAGAAAACTGGTCGGTAAAAAGCCGGTTGCACCCCTCTGTCAGGTGTTCAAACCCCGAGTTAGCCATTGGCTGTCCGCAACACGTTTGGTCCGATGGATACACCACCTCCACTCCCAGTTTTTCCAGCAGCTGCAACGTGGCAATCCCCGCGTTCGGATAGAACTGGTCTACATAACAGGGAATAAATAGTCCTACTCTCATAAGCTCATTATCTGTTCGTAAAATTAGGCGCTTCCCGGTTTTGATTTTTACCCAAAGCTGGTAGTATATTCTCTCATTTTAAAACCGGAACGACATTATGTAATCAGCAAAAGATCAGTTTTTCATAACGGCCCCTTAAATGTAAGGCGTGCTTACAGTTTTGGCATCCTGTACCATCCGCCTCATTTACCGCTGCTCACACAACATTTGGTTTTAAAAATGCTTTTTCTAACTTGCAATCGCGTCCCAGGTGTTTTTTTCGTTTTTATTTTATGTTGATGTGATCTTCTTTCCGGCCATCCGCCGGCAGTGCTTTTGCGCGCTTTTTACACCATACATTTACATCATGCTGAGAATTATGAGAAAGCTGCTATCAGGTTTCCTGGTATTATTATTGGCCGCACGCGCACAGGCGCAAAGCGACCAGCCGATCAGGTTTGCGTTCCTGACGGACATTCACGTATCGCCGGGCATCCCGAGTGAAAAAGGCCTCGCCGATATTGTACGCGAAATCAACACCCAACAATTCGACTTCGTGGTGCTCACGGGCGACCTGACCAACACCGGCAACGATGCGGAGCTGGAGGCGGTACACAAGATCGTGCAGGACCTGAAATTCCCGCTGTACGTGATTCCCGGCAACCACGAAACCAACTGGTCCGAGAGCGCGGCCCAAACGTTTGTGCGCCTCTGGGGCAACGACCGCTTTTATTTTGAAAAGGGAAAGTATGTGTTCGTAGGCTTTAACAGCGGCCCGTACATGAAAATGGGCGACGGTCATGTAAAGGAAGAAGACATTCACTGGCTGAAGAAAACGCTGGCGCAGAAAGTAACGCCAGGCAAAACGGTGGTTTCCCTCTGCCATTACCCTTTGGGAGATGGGTTGGACAACTGGCAGAACGTTACGCCCATACTCAAAGCCCATAACACCCGTCTCGACCTCTGCGGCCACGGCCACAGGCTGTCACTGCACAACTTTGACGGTATTCCCGGGGTAATGGGCCGCTCCTCGCTGCCTTACAAAGGCACGGAGCTGCCCGGCTACAACATTGTTCAGCTCCGGAACGACAGCGCGTTCTTCTTTGAAAAAACGCTTACACAGGATGCCGTGCCCTTCAAAGCCTTCAGCCTGCTAAATAAAGACATAATTAAGGACGTGAAATCCATGCCCCTCCCGGATTACAGCATCAACAACACATACCCGAAGGTAAAGCCCGTATTCACCTTCCAGGACACGAGCGCGTCGTTTACCGGTCCGCTGCCGCTGGACGGACAAGTGATCTTCGGCAACTCGCAGGGAGAAGTGATTTCCATGAACGCGGCCAGCAAAAAGGTGAACTGGCGCAGGAAGTTTACCGGCTCTATTTATGCCACGCCCCTTACCGGTAGAGGCATTGTGACCGCAGGTACGGTCGACGGCTTCATCTACGGCCTGGATGCAAAAACCGGTAAAGAAAAATGGAAACTGGGTGTAACCGAACCCGTTATCGCCGAAGGACTGGTAGAAGGTAATTTGCTGTATATCGGCGTTGGCAGCCACGCTTTCTATTGCATTAACATAGAAAACGGCGCGGTTATCTGGAAAAACACGTCGATGAACGGGCAGATGCAGGGCAAACCGACCGCCAATGCGAAGGAGATCGTATTCGGCGCCTGGGACCGGCACCTTTATTGTCTCGATAAGGCTACAGGTGAATTAAAATGGAAATGGAACAATGGCAGCATGCAGAAACTGTATTCGCCGGGCAATGTGAAACCCGCCATTGTTAACGATCGCGTGTTCATTGTAGCGCCCGACCGTTATATGACGGCCATTGATCTGAAAACGGGACAAACGATCTGGCGCAACAACCGGTACCGGGTACGAGAATCTATGGAGGTGTCGCCGGACGGGAAGGCTGTTTACGCCAAATTGATGGAAGACACGGTAATAGCGGTTTCTACGACTGCCCCATCCTTTGAACTGCTGTGGTACACGGATGCGCATTACGGCTACGAGCACAATCCCTGCCCGCTCTTCGAAAGCAATGGCACACTATACACCGGCACTAAAAACGGCCTGCTGATCGCGATTGACGTGGCTACGCACCAATTGAAATGGGTGCACAAGGCCGGCAATTCGTCGATCAACAAAATTACCGCCGATAAAAACGGCGATATATGGATCAGTCTTATAGAAGGAAAAGTGATGAAGTTTCCGAAGAAGGTATAAACGAAAAAGCGGGAGCAAAACTCCCGCTTTTTTATGTGTTAAAGCAACTCCAGGTCGAGGTGCCGGTAAGGCGATAAGAAGTGATTATCCGGCGCCAGCTCTGTAATCAGGTAATCTACCTGGTTAATATCGCAGACTTTCATGCGCTGGGTAGAATTTAGTTTTTCGGCGATACTCATCACCGCCATCTTTTTCGAAGCACGCAACATGGCCTTCTTGACCTGCACTACTTCCCAGTCAGAATCCGTCATTCCTTCCTGGATAGACAGGCCGTTGGTACCAAACAGGCAAAGGTCCACACGGATATCCGCCAGCTGGTTAATCACGCTGGAACCGATGTGCACATTGGAACTTTTGCTGAGTTGTCCGCCGATAGTAATCACGGTAAGCTCCGCGTGTTCGGCCAGCTGAATGGCCACCAGCGGGCTGATCGTGAAGAAAGTAGCCCGCAGGTTTTCGGGTATCTTTTTCGCGAATTCGATCATGGTCGTACCACCGCCGGTGAGGACGAACATATCGTCCTTCAACAGTTTGATAGCCTTTGCGGCTATTTGCTGCTTTGCCTCGAGGGCATATACTTCACTATTGCCGTTGAACGGGTAATGGAACGACTTTCCGATAGCGCCACCGTGCACCTTGAGCACCTTGCCATCTTCGGCCAGCTCTTTCAGATCGCGACGGACCGTATCTTCTGAAACGCTCAGCATTGCGCTCAGGTCTGCCGACAACACTTTGTTGTGCAGATTAATCTGGCGCATGATAAATGTTTGCCTTTCTTCTTTTAGCATATCTTAAAGGAATGTGCAAAATTAAAAATTAAGTTGAATTTGCCCCTTAATCGGTTTCTTGCATCTTTCCTTAACCTAAATTACATTTCTTGCAGGATTTTGCGTTATTTTTCCATAAACTCTTTTTTATTTTCGATTTTCTCCCTAAATTGACAACGTAAAAACGCAAAAACACGCAAAAAGAATAATTCATCAACCAAAAAAACACCGGGAAGAAAGAGTGGCCAGGGGACGTTAATACATAGGACAACTCAACAAGCAACTAAATTTCTATTCCGAGTTATTGTTTTCGCTACGCTAAACACAAACTATTTATGAAAAAAGTTACTCAGCACTTTGCTGCTATTGCTGTTTTTTGCAGTATCATGGGCGCAGAGGAAGATTACGGGCGAGGTATTGGATCAATCCAGCGGCGGCCCGGTAATCGGCGCCACCGTGCAAGCTGGTAAATCGGTGGGCACTACCACCAATACGGATGGTAAATTCACCCTTGCCGTGCCGGATGGCACCAAATCCCTTACGATTTCCTTCATTGGTTACAAACAACAAATCATTACCCTGGTGCGGCAGACCACTACAAAGTATCGCTTCCGGTAGACGACCGTTCGCTGGACCAGGTGGTTGTAGTAGGTTATGGTACGCAAAAAGAGCGAACCTGACCGGCGCTGTTACTACTGTAGATGTGGCCAAAACCATGCAGGCCCGTACCATCACGGACGCAGGACGCGCTTTACAGGGCACCGTTCCCGGCTTAACCATCACCACCACCAGCGGCGACATCGGTACCAATCCGACGATCCGCCTGCGTGGTTTAACTGGCTCTACGAACGCTGTTAACGGCGCACAGCCACTGATCCTGCTAGATAACGTGGAAATCCAGAGCCTGTTGATGGTAAACCCGGATGATATTGAATCTATTTCCGTATTGAAAGATGCGGCATCCACGTCAATTTATGGTAGCCGCGCCGCATTCGGCGTTGTGCTCATCACTTCCAAATCGGGTAAAAAGAATACCCAGAACAAAATCACGTATTCCAACAACTTCTCCCGGTCTAAGCCCACTACCCTGCCTACTCCGGCAGACGACGACGGCCTCGAGTATTCCCTGGCGGCAACGATCCGCACCAACCCGGCGGCTAAATTCTCCAGCGCCATCGGTATGCGTTTCGACTCTGCGAGCATTGAGAAAATCAGGCAATGGAAAAGAGACTGGGGTGGTAAAAACCTCGGACCTGAAATGGTAATGGGCCGCGACTTTGAAGTAAAAGACGGCGCCGTGTATTACTATCGTCCCTGGGACGTGAACGAGCTGTTTATCCGCGACTGGACACCGCAGCAGAACCACAACCTGAACTTTGCCGGCGGCAACGATAAAACTGCGTACAGCCTGAGCCTGGGTTATCTCGGCCAGGAAGGTCTGATGAAAGTACAAACGGATAAATTCCAGCGTACCAACGTAAACCTGAATGTAACGAGCTCCGTTCAACCCTGGTTAGACCTGCGCAGCCGCGTGATGCTGACCCGCACCAACCAGGAAACACCATTCTCCTTCGCCAGCGTACAATATGATCCGCTGTACTACCTGTACCGCTGGAATGCCCTGTACCCTTATGGTACTTATGAAGGCAAACCTTTCCGCAACGTAGTATCGGAAATGCAGGCAGCACAGATGTCGACCGTAAAAGCCAACTACGGCCGTTTTGCACTGGGAGGTACGATCAAAATCGCTCCAGGCCTTACCGTCGACGCGGACTATACGTACACCAACAACCAGGCGCACGTCCGCGAAGTAGGCGGCCCGCTCACTGCCTGGAACAACTGGGGTGGCGCGCCGTTAAAATATGAAACGTACACACCTCCTACGATTACTCCCAGTATACTTCGAGGTGGTACGAAAACCATACCTTCAAAACCTTTGCTACCTACCAGAAAGAGCTGGGCGACCACTCCTTCAAGATCATGGGCGGTATGGACGCGGAAACACAGGAGAACACTTCTCATTATTCCAAAAGAAATAACGTAATTGACCCTGCCATTGGCGAGCCTAACCTCTCTACCGGTGATCAGTTCGTAGGTTCCAGCCACGACGACTGGGCCACGATGGGCTTCTTCGGCCGTATCAACTACGCCTGGAAAAATAAACTGTTGCTGGAAGTGAACGGCCGTTACGATGGCTCTTCGAACTTCCCGACCAACAACCAGTGGGGCTTCTTCCCGTCTGTGTCCGCAGGTTACATCCTTACAGAAGAAGCATTCATGAAAGACTCCCGTAACGTTGTTTCTTATTTGAAACTGCGCGGCTCCTATGGTTCTATCGGCAACTCAGACATCACCGGCAACGGCGCTACCTTCCGTCCCAGCATGACCTCTGCGTCTTCCGGCTGGTGGATCGGCAGCACCAACCCGCTGACCGCCAATCCTCCTAAAATTATTCCGCCGATGCTGACCTGGGAAACCATCAACACCGTCGACTTTGGTTTTGACTCCCGCTTCTGGAATGATAAAATTGGCTTAACGTTCGACTGGTACAGGAGAACAACGAAAGACATGGTGACTACCGGCGTACAGCTGCCCAGCACCTTTGGCGCCACCCCGCCCTACCGCAACTATGGCGAAATGCAGACCACTGGTTGGGAGATCACCCTCGATGGTAACCATACTTTCGATAACGAACTGTCTATTAATGCCACCCTGTCTCTCTCCGACTTCCGTGAGAAGCTGACTAAATTCGCGGGTACCACCATTACCGGTTACTACCAGGGGTAAATATCTGGGCGAGATCTGGGGTTATGAAACAGACCGTTACTTTACCGAAAACGACTTCCAGAAAGATGCTAATGGTAAACTGATCACCGACGGTACCGGCAAATACATCCTGAAAGAAGGCGTAGCCAACCAGAAGTTCCCGGAAGGCCAGACTTCCGCATGGTTCTGGTACGGCCCTGGCGACGTGAAATATAAAGACCTGAATGGCGACACCGCTATCAACAACGGCCGCAATACCGTTGCAGATCATGGTGATATGCGTGTGATCGGTAACAGCACTCCACGCTACCAATACGGCATCCGCCTGGGCGCTAACTGGAAAGGCGTTGACTTCAACATCTTCTTCCGGGGCGTAGGCAAACGCGAACTGTGGGCGCCAAGTATGATGACCATCGCCGGCTTCAACCCGGGCGATGCGATGTACGAGCACCAGATGGACTACTGGACGCCAAGCAACCCGAACGCGTTCTATCCAAGACCGTCTAACACTAACCAGACGGCTACGCAGAACTTCTATCCGCAAACCAAATACCTGATGGACATGTCGTACCTGCGCCTGAAAAACGTTTCGCTGGGTTATACCCTGCCCAAACGCCTGGTAGAACGCGCGAGACTGCAAAACCTGCGCATATATGTAAGCGGTGAAAACCTCTGGGAAAAAGACAACCTGTTCGTACCGATCGATCCGGAAGTGGACTTCCGCTATGCCGGCATCGCTACCGCCACT
Source organism: Chitinophaga sedimenti (assembly GCF_023156195.1). Taxonomy (GTDB): domain Bacteria; phylum Bacteroidota; class Bacteroidia; order Chitinophagales; family Chitinophagaceae; genus Chitinophaga; species Chitinophaga sedimenti. Next base: position 825,866 of record NZ_JAKUKA010000001.1, on the reverse strand, counting down.
TTTGGCAGGAACTACCCTTACCGCAGATCATTCGCCTTTGGTGTACAGGTGTCTTTATAAAATTTAAAGCGAGCTACAATGAAAAAACTTCTCTATATACTTACGCTGTCGGCCCTGGCAATCTCCGGGTGTAAAAAGACTTTATTACCCGTCCGCCGAAAGACGAACTGTCCGACCTCACGTTCTGGACATCAGAAAAAATGTCCGCATTTATTCCTGGCGCTTTTACCCGCTTTATTTCCCGGGTTACGGCAACGGTAATACCTGGGGAACCTACTTCTCCGTACAGAGCCTGAACGACGACTTTGCCCCCACCACGCCAAGCGCTTTTACCAAACAATCGCCGGCAAGCGGTGGTGGCTGGAGCTTTACCAACGTGCGTAACATCAATCTCTGGATAGACAGGATCAAACGTGTGCCGATGAGCGAAGAGGCTATGAACCACTGGCTCGGTATCGCCCGTTTCTTCCGTGCCATGGAATATGCCGATATGGTGCGCACGTTCGGCGATGTGCCGTTTTATAACACACCGCTGGAAGAAAGCGACCTGCAGGCGTTATACAAACCACGCGATCCGCGCACACAGGTGGTAGACAGCATCCTGTCCGACCTGAAATTTGCCTCTGCCAACGTTCGTGTAAGCGATGCCTCCATTACAGGCGACGCCGGACTGGTAATCAACCGCGCCGTAGTGAATGCTTTCATGTCGCGCATTATGCTGCACGAAGGCACCTGGTATAAATATCACAACCTGGATCAGGCTAAATCCACCGAATACCTCACTGCGGCTAAAACAGCAGCGGATGCGGTAATAGCCACCAATACCTACTCACTTGATGCGGACTACCGGAGTGTGTTTAGCTCGATGAGCCTGGCTGCTTCCAAAGAAGTGCTGTTGTTCAGGAAGTACGAAACCAACCAGATTACACACTCGCTGATGAGCTATAACAATAAAGAGCCTCAAACCGGTGCATCTAAAAATGCGGTAGAATCTTACCTGTGCGACGATGGTTTGCCAATCGGCGTATCGCCGAAATATGCAGGCGACAAAACAGTTGACCAGTATATTCACTGCGCGTGACGGCCGTTTGTCGGCTACATTCGTGAAAGCTTACCGGGTGATCAAAGTAGCGTCGAACTATAGCAGTACGGCCTATTCCAGCCAGAAGTTCCTGAACGAATCGGTAAAAGACATTGCGGAAGGCAGCAACGCGCTGAACCAGACCGATGCACCGATTATCCGTTTTGGCGAAGTACTGCTCAACTATGCAGAAGCAACCTATGAACTGGGACAACTGACGCAGGCAGACCTGGATAAATCTATCAACAAGCTGCGCGACAGGGCTAAAACAGCCCGCCTGAAAATTGTAGGCGGCAACCCGGTAGCTGCAACAGCCGGTGGCGATGTAGCTTATGACGATCCGAAACGTGATCCTACCGTGCCTTCCATGCTGTGGGAAATCCGCCGCGAACGCCGCGTGGAGATGATGTTTGAAGGTAACCGCCTCATCGACCTGAAAAGATGGAAAAAACTGGCTTATACCGATACCAAAGCAAACGTGGACATTAACCGCGGCGCCGGATCACGAAAGCCGCTTTCCCCACTACCGATGTGGTGCTGACAAACGGCACCGAAGGCTATATAATTCCTGCTCCCAAAGTGGAAACAGAAAGGGTGTTCAACAACGACCGCCTGTACCTGAACCCACTGCCACTGGACCAGATCACACTGTACAAAACAAACGGATTTGTGTTAAAGCAAAACACCGGATGGGAAGAATAATGCATAACCTAAACCAGTTTATGAGTAAACCGGCTCCTTCAAAAGGGGCCGGTTTTATTTTTAATATCACTGCTGCTCTTTCGCAGCGATAACAACATAACGATCAATTACTTAGCACTGCGATAAATTAGCATAGTTTAATAACGAACGCTTAAGATATATTCCTGAACTTTTTAACTAACTATGCGTTCTATAGACAGATAAGAACCACCCGAACAGACAGAGAAAAGGCTATATATTTTTTATCAATTCCGATCTATGACCTACACAAACGTGACGGAGAAAAAGATTTACTTACGTTTCCCATCATCTCATTTTTTACCGGGAGCGGCCATGAAACCGTTCTTCGTGATACTGCAGATACATGGTGTCAACGAAGATTTTTCGGCCCTGCAGCTGGGCCTGCCCGATGATGCACGCTATGACAATACACAGCTGGAACCCGTGCTCGAACGCTTCGGCATGTATCATGAATGGCGTCAATTGCAGCAATTAAGCTACCCGATGCCGGTAGATCACTTAATGTACCTGATGGTAGAAGCCGGCCTTGTAAAAAGGCTCAAATCATCGCGTATGCGCGGCAGCGAAGTGCTGCTCGATTAAACACCATGCAATCTAAAAAACATTGCCTGTACCGCTTGCGCAGCACAGGCAATATCCGATTGCCATTAATACAAGTTTAGAAGTTCAGACTGGCCTTGAGGCCGAAGAATCCGAAACCATTTTCGCGGATCCAGCCCTCGTATTTACCCTGTATGTCGAACATCAGGATGCGTATGCCGATGCCCGGCGATACGATGAACGCGCTGCCGCTGGGACCGTCATCGCCCGCAAAATTGGCTGAACCGGCTTCCAGTTTAGCGTACAGTACCGATACCAGTTTATATTTAAGACCAACGCGCACCGGAATCGCCTGGATGGCGCCATATTCGGCGGTCATGCCATTATCGGTGGTAAACTTTTGTCCGCCGAAGCGCATGTAACCCACCGAGCCTGTAGCTGTGAAGCCCGCCAGCAGTTTGATGTCGGCATTAAGACCGGCTCCCCAGCCTGTGCTGTGCGTATCACTAAAGTCGCCGGGGGGAAGCCAGCTTCCACATAAGGGCCAATACTAAAACGTTTCAATTGCGCATTTGCCGTACTGCCGGCTAAGAGCAGCAGCACCATTGCCAGGAAAGGCAGGATCGTGTTTTTCATCAGTAGGATATTTGGAATGACAAATTAATTGAATATTACCGGTATCGTTTGCGTAAAATCCCGCGCCCGATTATGATCTAATCCCTATTTTGGAACGCATAAATTCACGTTATCCAATGACCAGAACTTCCGCCAACTGGCTGTTAGCCGGTTCTCTCCTGCTATTATCATCATTTATCATTCCAAAAAGAAAATAAAAGTGTACCTGGCGGGCGACTCCACGATTGCTGTAAAAGAACCGCGCGCATATCCCGAAACCGGCTGGGGCATGCCGTTCGCCTGGTTCTTCGATTCTACAGTGAGCGTAGAAAATTATGCAAAGAACGGGCGCAGTACGGGCACCTTTATCGCCGAAGGACTATGGCAAAAGATCGAAAGCAGCCTGCAGGAAGGTGATTATGTACTGATCCAGTTCGGACATAACGATGAAGTGCCCACGAAAAAAGCTATACTACCCCGGAACAATACAAAGCCAACCTGCAACGCTTCATCCGCGCCACCCGCGCCAAAAAAGCGTTCCCCGTACTTATAACACCAGTAAGCCGCCGGCGGTTCGACAGTACCGGTGTGGTACCGGAAACGCATGACTATACCGCTTACGTGCTGGAGGTAGCCGCCGCGGAAAAAACGCCGCTGATCGACCTGGATGCGAGCAGCCGGCAATTGTACCAGCAGTTTGGCCCCGAAACATCCAAACTACTGTTTTTGCAACTGCAACCCGGCGAGCACCCCAACTACCCTGCGGGTAAAGACGACAACACTCACTTTTCCGAACTCGGCGCACGACTCGTTGCCCAACTTGTATTAAAAGACATTAAAGCACTCCAACTGGAGCTGGCGGAACGGATTGTGAAGAGATAGGACAACCCGCCTTTTATCATGGTCAGCCGCCGCAGTGTTTCACCCGCTTCGGTAGCGGCATCTTACACAGTCCTTTGAAATGACTTGAAGGACCGCAATTGTACCGTAATGCTATAAGTTCATAATTTGTCCATTCCGGATGCCTGGTTAGCCCATTCCCATTCTTAGCAAAAGGCGGTCTTACGCTTCTTCCCTACGCGCCCCGTCTCTTCTACTTTAGCAATGTATGCAAGCGCATCCGGCACTTTGCAGGCAGTGCCGCCCATATCCACCGTTACCGGACCGACCTTTCCGGCCGTTTCCCGGGCTTTTTCGAGCAGCGCTGGCACGTAGCTGCCAACAGCGATTACGAAGCCATTCATCGTGTATTTTACGCGATTTTCTTCCCGGTGTATGTTTTGGGAAACCTGTATAAGCAGCTTTTCAATTTCAGCGAGGTCGAGCTCCTCGTCTTTTTGACAGCCACCAGCGAACTGTAAGTGCTCCAGCCGCAAGCACGCAGTGAGGGTTCCGGTGCGGCCATCCACGATATGGCCAGCTCATGACCGAAACGGCTTTCGGCCGCAGTCCATGGGACAGTGCATTCGTTTAGCATGCTCCAGTTCGCCGCGGCGGCCCACTCCTGCAAATCGGCTTTCGTCATTTTTGCAGGATCGGAGATAAGGCCGGCCAGGTACATGGCGTCGCCATTGCCCGTGCGGTACAACGCCATAGACAGCGGATAATTCTTCTTTTCCCGCTTCTGGATCACTTTCATGTCGGCCACCTTAACGCCGTACACCGACGGCGGCGCGCCGTGGTTCAGCCAGGTTTTCTTCGTTTGCGCGGTACCCAGTTTTTCCAGTTCAGCCATGATCGCAGCGGCGCTACTCATATAAATCGGTTTTGCTTCCTAAATATAGCACAATTCGCTCGCTCCCAGTCACATAGCAGGCACCAGTACTGTTTAGTCGTTGTTAACGTTCGTTAAAGCGCTGTTAACATGGGCTAAAACAAAACGTTTACCAACCAAAATAGGCCGTTCACGAACTCTCTCTTTACAATATCCCACAGGAGTGTACCTTTGGTGTAGGTTTTTCATAAGATATGGTTAAAATTACTGAGGGCGGTATTCTTACCGCCCTTTTCTTTTTCAGCTACCTTCGCAATTTAACCAGGTTTCAAACTTTTACTACACATTAAAGGTAAAATCCGTAATATTAAAATACCTTCATCAGCCCCCGGTATCCAGCCGACATTTCGCCGCCGACGGGCAATAATCAACGCTCGTTGCTTAAAACAGTAGTTTTCTGGCATAGATTTTATCGATGTATGTACTGCATAAATCCGGGGAAGAATATCTACACCGCCAACTGGTGAAAGATGCCTGCACTACAATTGACCAGTGTGATAAATTTATTAAATACATAACTTTACAAATTACTATCAAAAATATTTCACTTTTATATGATAAAAAAGCGGTAGTTAAATTAGCTTTATCGAAGTGTGTAAGTCTGTTAAAGGAACGGGCCCACGAAAATTAACCTAAACATTTAATTAGCGGAGATATTTTGTCTGAGTGCATAAAGCCAACTTGAACAAGCAGCTTAGAGACAGAAAACATTAAAAAGTATGTATGAATAACCAGCATGTTAAAATACTACTGGCGGATGATGATCCTGAAGACCGTTCTATTATGCAAATTGTATTCGACGAGCTGGACTTGTCGGCAGATATATTTTTTGTTGAAGATGGTACGGGTGTAATAGAATACCTCCGGGAAGTGAGCGGTAGCACATACCTGCCCGATCTGATCGTGCTGGACCTGAATATGCCCAAATTATCGGGCAGCGAAACACTGAAGATCCTGAAAACGCACGACCTGTACAAAAACATCCCGATCATCATCTTTTCCACCTCGCTTAACGAGATCCAGATGAGGGAATGTATGGCGATGGGTGCCAGCTCTTACGTCATCAAGCCCAACACGTTCGAGGAATGCCTCACTACAGGCAGGCGTTTCTACGAATTCAGCCGGAAACAATATACATTCCCGGCGCTGATGAGCACCTGATTTCAATAAATTAATTTAAGCTACAGATACTTCCGCAATGGAAGGTTTGCCGGCCGGCTGGGGCACTCTAATGCTTTTGGCGGCCGGTTTCTTTTTGCGCCTGCCCCACCATACCAGGAAGCCCGTTACCGGTAAGCTCGCGCAAATGAACGATGCGAAAAAGGCAATAAACTTGCCGGTAAGACCGCCAATAGCACCCACGTGTATATCGTAGTTCATGCGGTATATTTTGTCTGCCAGCCCCCCTTTTCATAAGCCTTGCTGTACATCGCATTGCTCGGGATCTCTTTCAGGGTATTCCGGTCGAAGTACCGGAACAAACGTCGATAATAGGTTTTATCCTCGGGGTTAAAATTCACGACAACAGGATCGGTTTTGGCCGAAGGAAACGACACGGACAGGTAAGCGTACTGTCCAGCATATTGCTTGTCCATCCTCGCGAACAGCTCATCTTCCGGCGCGGCATACATGGCCGTAGCGGTAGAATCGGAAAACACCTTTTCGCGCACCGGCGGACGGGATTTACCGCCAGAGGTGACGAAGTAGCTGCCCTTTGCAAACCATTCAAATCCCCATACCAGCCCGGTGAGGGCAATTATCAGTGCCAGCAGCATCACGTAGAAGCCCAGCACATTATGGAGGTCGTAGTTCACACGCTTGAAACTCGCTCCCCATTTTATCTTAAAACTCTTATCTGCGTTCGCTTTCTTCAGGTTCTTCGGCCACCACATGACCAGACCGCTGATCAGCAGTATCACGAAAATCAATATGGCCGAGGCCACTACCGGGTGACCGATCTCATTCGGCAACCACAGGTAAAAGTGACCATTCAGTATAAAACGGAAAAAGTCTTTGTTCCAGTCCTTCTCCCCGCGTACCTCACCGGTGTAAGGGTTCAGGTATACGGCTTTAAAGCCATCTTTACGGTTACCATAGTTGATCACGGCCGATTTACCGGGACCGTACGCCACGCCGGTCAGTTTATTCACGGCAGTTTCGCCCTCCGGGCCAAATGCATGTTTAGCGGCGATCGTCCGCAGCTGGGAAGGCGGCAGGTAAGGCTTGTCCTGCACTTGGGTAAACTGGTACGGCTGGGTTATGTCCGTGATCTCCCGCTGGAAGGCATAGATGCAACCGGTAACACTCACAATAAATACCACGGCGCCGCTGATCAATCCGAGCCAGAGATGCAGCCAGGCGTTTACGCGGCCGAACAACGACTTGCCCTGCTTCTTTTTCTTAACAGGCTGATTTTTAGCTGATCCTGGTTTATTGATACCTTTCTCCGTTTGCATACCCCCAAAATTACTGCCGCCTTTCCGGGGTATTATGTCGGATCGGGAATTTTTTTATCTAAAAGGAAAACCGCTGCCATTCCACGAAGCAGCGGTTTAGGGGTATTTGGTAACAAAACGACTCAGGAGAGGGAGAACTCGCCGGACAGGCGGCGTACCATGGTATTTTTACCGTCAAGCAGCCCCATGATGTGCTCCTCGCACAGGCGGTACGTGTCGTACCGGGCAAACTCTTCGGACAGGCGGCTTACATTGGTTTTATATTGCTTGTCACTCAACACTTTATCCACTGCCTGTTTAATCCGTGCCACGGTTGGCTTCTCCGTTTTAAGGTTAATACCCAGTTTAAAATAGCCAGCCCTGGCGGTAATTTCACTTTTACCCTCATGGATGCCGGCCAGTACCATGGGTAACTGGTGGTGAATGCCCAGCATCACGCCACCATAACCACCGTTGGTCACGTATACATCGGCGATGGGCATTATTTCGTTAAAGTTGATAAAGTCTTCCACCACGATGTTCTCCTGGGGATAACGTTCCCGCAGTTCCTGCGTACGCGAACCGCCGGTAGTGGCCACGACCAGGTATTCGGTGTTCTTGTAAGCCTCCAGCACAGGAACGATCAGCTTTTCCACGTCGCGCTCGGCCGTGCCCTGTGTTACCAGTATCACTTTTTTATATTGCTTCCGTTTAGCCTCCAGTTTAAACGCGCCGACTTTTTCATATGATCGGGCAGCAATGCGCCTACGAAACGAACATTGGGGTTTAAATCACTCCGATGAAACTCAAAGCCCGGCACGCCGCTTTGCAGCAGCAGGTCACAGCGTTGCATCCATCCGTCGAACAGGATACCCTTTACCGGCGGAAGGCCATACCGACCATACACCTCGTTCATGCACTGGTTCACTTCCTTAAAAATTAAATGCTCCGCCATCCAGCGCAGTATGCGGTGTTGCAGTTTGCCGAAGATATTACCCGCCGGTACCATGCCCATACCGGTTGGCGGAAGGTCGCGAGAGCTTTCCATCAGCGGACAAACGCCAATAGCAACTGTCGGCACCTTCAGGGCTTCGCGTACCAGCGGAGCGCCGGTAAAAAGGATGTCGGCCACCAGCACATCAAACGCAAACTCTTCATAGATCTCCTTAATATCCTCGGCAAACTCCGGTCCGCGCAGAATAAAGAAGTTCTTCATATCATATTTCAATTTGGCCAGTTTGCCCTGGTTGTCTTCACGATCGGGAAATACCTGGTCCATCGTTTCCATGTTCACTTCGAGCGCACGTTTGTAGCGATAGGTCGGAATGTTCATCCGCACGATTTTATCTTCATAAAACTTGCTGGTGTACCAGCGCACATCGTGCCCCTGGTCGCGCAGCCAGGCAGCGATGCCCGTAAGCGGATTAAAGTGGCCATCTGCGGCCATGTTGGCAAATAATATCTTTTTCGGTTGTTGGGATTGCATCTTTTTAACTGTTTTACGGATACAAAATAACTGCTTAAGCAGCGGTTGAAAATCCGTTACAGTCATGATTTTCAGGATTCAGTACTAATACTTAGGGGATCAGCGTTACAACGCTTATCAGCCGCAGTTGTGTCACACCCTTCAGCAGGCAGGATTCCTATCGGTCTTTGCTGTTGTTTTTCTCATCTAAATGATTAAATTAGCATTAACAACTATTAAACCATATACAACTATGATTGCTTTTACCTCAATGCTCGTGATAGCAGCAGCCTTTTTTGTTGCACACGTAATGCTCCTTTTCACCTCATTCAGCAAAACAGGATTTAACAAGAAGAAGTATTTCTGGTCTCACCTCACGTTATGGATCACTGGCGTAGTTGCTTATCTCACCACTGTTTTGTATGCAGGTAAAGGTGTATCGTCAGTGGTGGATCTTTTTGACTCAACCGGTAAACAGGCGTTGCTGCTGCTGGTAGTGGTAGTGCTTTCCGTGGTGGCGCACACCGTGGTCAAGCTGTTCATACTGCCAAGGTATGTAACACCCCGGACGTAATCACTTTATAACATGGCATTTTAAGAGGGCATAACGGGCGTTATGCCTTTTTTATAACCCGGCATACACCCAATGTAAATCATTTATTTACTTAACTTGCTGCCCGTTCGTTTCCAGAAGCGACTCTTTCTATGCGCAATTTCATGGCTAAACCATACAACTGGCTGTTATTGCCGGTAATCATTACGCTGCTATACCGCCCGTTTCATCACGGCGGAATGGATATTCTTGCCGGTAATGAGATGGTGCACCTTACGCCGCTAACCTTCCATACGCTGTTGCTTGGACCGCTGGTGCTGCTCTGGCTGCTGTACATCGTCACCAACAAACAACTGCATGCTCCCAAACTTACCCTGGTATCGGTCATCATGGCGCTGGTTACATTTGTGCTGATCGTTGCATTTATCTTCTACTTTAAATCAAACCTCGTACAAACTGACCTTTTCATAGATATCAGCAACGCGAAGAATATCACCTATGCCGCTATGTTTATGGAACAAATCGGCGTATTGCCCGTAGCTGCTTATCTTTTATGGTTGGTCAACCTTATTATGGGGGTAATGAAAAAAAAACACAACGGCCTGATATGCGCAACTTCTTTTCAAAGCCACACAACTGGCTCCTGTTACCCACATTGATTGTATTACTGACCGCTGTGTTCGACCAGCGATCCGTCGACCTGCAAATCGCGGATACCTACTTTATTATGCCATCCTATTACCTCTATATACCGGTAGCTTTCTTTTTTTAATAGCGTGGCTGCTCTATCGGACTACGGATCAGTACTTATACTCCAAAGCACTTAGCTGGGTAACGATTGGAATGATGCTACTCTCGTTTGCATTGATTTGCCTGCTGCGCCTTTTGCCACAGCCCGAAGCGCAGGAGGCGGCTTACCTCACCATCATCGGCATTGCAGTAGGTACCCTGCCATTGCTCGCGCAATTGGTATTTATCGCCAATATTTTGTTAGGTGTTATTAAAAAGCCGCGCCCTTAAAATCAACGGTATACAATTTTTCGAACTGCTTCGAACGCAGCGCCGCCGGCATCGCACGCAGCAACAGGTCGCGCGCGGCGATCAACAAACTGTTCTCGAGTTGCGCGGCCTGCCCGATCGCACGGCTCTGGCGAACAATATCGCGCGTGCGCCGCAACCGGCGTTGCTCGAACGCCGGAAATGCTTGATGGTAACTACCATGGCGTTTTAACTCCTCCGCCAGCACCACGGCATCTTCTATCGCCTGGCAGGCGCCCTGTCCCATATTGGGCGTGGTGGCATGCGCAGCATCGCCTAACAACAATACGTTCCCGTAGGCAAATTTTTTCAGGGGTTTAAGATCGTAGATATCGTTCTGCAAAAGCGCGCTGTCTTTGGTTTGACGCAGTATACCGGGAATCGGCGCATGATAATGCCGGAAGTGTTCGTAAAGATCTTTTACCTTAAAGCGTTTAAACTCTTCGTCGTTTGCCGGGGCATTAATGCAGGCGAACCAGTAAATGCGCTGTTGCGTGAGCGGTATCACGCCTACACGGCCCGCAGCTCCCCAGGTTTCTGTGGCCCCGGGCGGCTCATCGCCTACATTCGCTATTACTGCACGCCAGCAGGTGTAACCGGAATAACGCACTTCCGCATCCGGTACCAGTTTTTGCGCAACGCGGAGTTAATACCATCGGCAATCAGCAGGCAGCTGGTATCGTGGGTGCTGCCGTCTGCAAAATAGAGGCGGATGTTATCGCCTTCGCGTTCTATATCCAATGCACGTTTGCCGGTATGTACACTGCCCGCGGGCAGTTCCGAAAACAATGCATCATGGAGTTCCGCACGGTGTATGGTAAAGTTGTCTAACCCGAACTTTTCACCGATAACGGCGCTGTCGTTCCGCGAAATGACCTTGCCACGCGCGGTTAAAATCGAAAAATGGGGCAGCTTCGCGCCGAGGGGAATAATTTTACCGGCAAGTCCTAATTTTTGCAAACCTAACATAGCGTTGGGCGCTAAGCCAAGGCCGGCGCCTACGGCTTTAATTTGTGGGGCGGCTTCAAACACTTCGGCATCAAAGCCGGCTCTTTTTAAGGCTATGGCAGTCGTTAATCCGGCGATGCCCGCGCCTATAATAGTCATCTTCATGCCGCAAAATTGAATCAAACTAACGTAAAACCGCTTCTCATATGATAATTAATCGAGCGAGGCGCGTAAACGACTAAGGCTCACCGGCGTGATACCCAGGTACGAAGCCACGAATTTCAGCGGTGCGCGGTTCAGTAATCCGGGGTATTTGTTGTCGAGCTCACGATACCGTTCCTTTGCCTCATGAAAACGGATCGATTCAATGCGGCGCTGTCCCTCCAGGAACGCAAAAATCATCATCTTCCGGCCTGCCCGCTCCACGTCGTGATGCAGGCTGCTCATCCGCTCCAGCGCCTCCAACGTAATCGCATATACATTGCTGTTTTCCAGCACCTGGATCGCCTTTTTAGAAGGCTGCCCGGTAAACAAACTTTCCACGCCGCCGATGAACTGTCCCTCGATTGCAAAGTAATCTGTTACATCGAGTCCCTTGTGGTAATAAAACACACGCGCCAGCCCGCTTTCGAGGAAATACACCTGTCGCGACACCTCCCCAACTTCCAGCAACTGTGTATACCGCGGCACCCGCGGCAAATACTTTACTTCGGCGTCAAAGTCCGCAATGGAGGCGGCAGATAAAGGACTCATCGCGTGGATGGCAGCTGTTAAGGGGGTCATGTTTAACTGGTTCAACAATAAAGATAACCGACTTTAACTTTATTGCAGCACGACACAATGCATAATTTTTTTATCTTTCCATCTGTAATTCCCTACGTTTATGATAAAACCGTACAGACTGTTCGACGCCGTTGATGTTCAACTGGAAAAATTTCCCAAACAGGAAATGCTTTCCGCCAAGATAAACGGTGAATGGAAACCCTTCAGCACGCAGGAAGTCAGAGACATCACCAACAGGTTTAGCGCAGGCTTGTTGCAGCTTGGTGTTAGCGGTAACGATTACACGCCCGAGGGAGCAGATAAGATCGCGATCATCAGCAACAACCGTCCCGAATGGGTGTTTACGGACATTGCCGTACAGCAGACCGGCGCCGTGCTCGTGCCTATTTATCCTACGTGCAGCGCCCAGGAACTGGAGTTCATTCTCAACGATGCAGCGGTGAAATATATGTTTGTAAGCAGCGAAGAATTACTCCTAAAAGTGCGCGGCATCAGTAACAATGTACCTACCCTGCGTAATATCTATACCTTTGACGAAACACCGCAGGCCGACCACTGGACGAAAGTAAAAACGCGGCCACGCCGGAACTCTTGCAACAGGTAGAAGTCATCAAAAAACAAATTGATTGGGAGCATCTGGCTACCATTATTTATACGTCGGGCACCACCGGCCAGCCCAAAGGCGTGATGCTCACGCATCATAACATTGTGAGCAATGTGTTCTTCTCAAAAGAAAGCTTTCCTTTTGAAGATGCGCCGCAAGCCCGATCCCTCAGCTTTTTACCGCTGAATCATATTTTTGAGAAAACGTGTACCTACATTTACCTGTTTTCAGGTTACAGCATTTATTATGCGGAGAACATGGAGAAGATAGCCGATAACCTCCGCGAGATCAAACCGGATGGCTTTACCACCGTTCCCCGTTTGCTCGAAAAGGTATTCGAAAAAATCATGTCGAAAGGCAACGAACTGACGGGCATTAAAAGAAAACTGTTTTTCTGGTCGGTGTCGCTGGCCGGGCGTTACGATAACAAAAAAACCTCGGACTGCTCTACAACCTGCAGCTGAAAATAGCGAACAAACTGGTATTCTCTAAATGGCGCGAGGCGTTAGGCGGGCGCATCGGGTTTATTGTAACGGGCGGCGCCGCCTGTAACGAAAAGCTGCTCCGTATCTTTAACGCCGCACAAATCCCCGTATACGAAGGCTACGGCCCTACAGAAAACAGCCCGGTGATCAGCGTAAACCGCCGCAAACCAGTGGGCGACCGGTACTTCGGCACCACGGGCCCTGTAATCACCGGCATCGACGTAAAACTGGCTGAAGACGGAGAGATCCTTGTGAAAGGTCCCACCGTCATGAAAGGCTACTACAAACGCCCCGACCTCACTGCCGAAACAGTGATCGATGGCTGGCTGCACACGGGCGATATCGGCGTATGGATCGAACAGAAATTCTTAAAGATAACCGACCGCAAAAAAGAACTGTTCAAAACCAGCGGCGGTAAATACGTGGCGCCTCAGCCCATCGAAAATAAAATGAAAGAAAGCCCCTTCGTGGAGCAGATCATGGTCGTGGGTAACGAACGCAAATTTGTAGGGGCGCTTATCGTCCCGTCCTTCTCCATGCTTAAACAATGGATGCCGCAAAACGGCCTTACGTTTACCTCCAATGAGGCTGCTATTGCGGAACCGAAGGTGCTAGCGCTGTTCAAAGACCTGGTAGAGAGCTTCAATAATTATTTTAACCACGTGGAGCAGATCAAACGTTTTGAACTGCTGCCCCGCGAATGGAGCATCGAAACCGGGGAGATGACACCTAAACTTAGTTTAAAAAGGAAAATAGTGATGGAGAAATATAAAGACGCTATCGAACGAATTTACGACGTTCACGGGTGATTTCCTGTCATTAACAAATATTTTAGATCATATTCAGCCAACACTTATTAACTTAAAGCCGCTAATTAAATTAGCGGCTTTAAAATTTGTATGCATTTAAGAATTTAGCTATGAGGCATCCAAAATCCTGTGACGTACGGACCTGTTAACTGTGATCGTCTGATACCCACTACCCCAGCCACGGAAAGCTAAGAAAAAGCATATTACGGGCTTTGTTTCAATACCTGCCACGGGCATAGGAAAGCTATTGCATACCGTGAATAAGAATGACACCAAACTAAAAAAGGAAGTTAGCATTATAACACACTAATTATACCATCGACTATGAATTATGTTTTACTTAATTCCCTCGTTTCCCATCTCGAAATATTCGAGCAGGAGCATCATGCCCGCGCGGATGCCGACCTGTCCGATTTTGCGGGATGGCTGGGAAATAAGGTGTTACGGGAAAGGAAGAGCGTGAAACTCGCAGACAACACCGAAGTAAATGTTAGCCTGGAAGCATCTATCGGTAGAAAAATAGTAAAACTCCACCGGTACGTCCGGCTGTATTCGCGCAATGCACTACAGCACACCCCGTTGCAGAGTTTGGAAGAATTCAGCTACCTATCCACCCTGCTTAAGCATGGCCAGTTGAAAAAAACGGAGCTTATCACCCAAAACATCCACGAAAAGCCTACCGGCATGGAAATTATCCGCCGCCTGCTCAACGCGCAGCTGGTAGACCAGCAGGATGATCCGACCGATCAGCGCAGTAAACTACTGAGGCTTACCCCTAAAGGACGAGATGTATTGGCCGGGGTATTCAGGAAAATGGAAATGGTAAGCACCCTGGCCGCCGGCAACCTGACCGACGACGAAAAACAGGACCTGCTGTTCCTCCTCACCAAACTCGACGATTACCACGACCGGCTTTTTAATACGGACCGAAAGAATGTTTATGCTTCCTGCGCGGCGAAGGTCCGGCGGAAGGATAGCATAGTGAACGGGTACCAGCGGCGGCGCACTACTCAGCCGCCCTCACTTATGCTAGCTTATTAAAGGGAAAAGCCGGCCCGGGCCAGCTGTGGTGATTTATACCAGTAGTGTTGAGGATTTATATACCCATTCGCAGAAATAGCGTACGGCTTACTCCATGAAACGACCCGGAAAAAGATCGGATCAGGCAGATTTATTCTGTAATTGAGCAGATTGAAGGTAACGGCCAGAGAGTTTCAGGATCATATCGCGGAAGCCGTCGAACGAATCGGGCTTGGTAATGATTTGCTCTGCCCCACCGGTCATGCACTCATGAATCAGGCGGGTGTCGTTGTAAGTAGAATATATTACCACCGGGATGTGCGCAAAACGCTCGTCCGATTTTAAGGCTGCGAGGGTTTCGCGGCCGTTCATTTTAGGCATGTTCTGGTCTAATATAATCAGGCTGGGAAGCGCTGTTGAATGCGCGTCCAGGTACTGTAACACGTCAATGCCGTTTTCCACCGCCTCAAAGCTAAACTCGCCGTCATGGCCAAGATCATTTACAATTGCCGAAAAAATCAGCCTGTCATCCTCGTCATCCTCGGCTAGTAGAATTTTCCTGTATGTCTTTGCGTTAGTCGCCGCTGCTATACTCATTGTTCCATGGGTAAAATGATTGTAAATACCGCACCTTCGCCCTCATTGCTTTCCGCAGTGATAATACCATTGTGCTTTTCCACTATCTTCTTCGTGATGGCCAGGCCTATACCTGTTCCTTCAAACCTGTCTTTGGAGTGCAACCGGTGGAATAATCCGAATATCCGGCTCTTGTACTCCGTATCAAATCCTATTCCATTATCTTTTATCGTGATGCGACACCAGCGCCCATTGGGGTCTTCCGGCGCGGTGAAAGATAACTGCGAGACCCGCTTGCCGGTAATGATCACCTCCGGCGTTACGCCAGGCTGCGTAAACTTCAGCGCATTGCTGATCAGGTTCTGGAACACCTGCTGTACCTGCAGTTTATTCACCACCAGCGGTGGAATGTCCTGCACGTGAATCTTCGCGTTCTTCTCACGGATAATCACTTCAAAATCCTCCATCACTTCCCTTACCACCTGGCTGATGTCCGTCACGGCAAAATCGTCGTGGCCGGCCGAGAGCTTGGAGAAGTTTAATATATTGATTACCAGCGCCTTCATGCGTCGGGCCGACTGCATTATTTTATCAAGATACAGATGGGTATCGTCCGGCAGATCGCCATTGTGCCGGTCTTTCACCAATTTGGAGAACATGTGGATCTTACGCAACGGCTCCTGCAAATCGTGCGACGCTACGGAAGCAAACAGCTGCAGATCGTTATTGCTGGCCTCGAGCTCATGGTTGATGGCAAGCAGTTGCCGGGTGCGTTCCTCTACTTTTTCCTCCAATATTTCGTTCATCACCTTCTGCTCGTGGATGTCCGTGGTCGTAATAACCCAGCTGATCAGTGCTCCACGTGGGTCTTTGCGTGCCTTGGCCCGTAACAGGTTCCAGCGAAAATCCGTTTTGGAGACCATAATGCGCACTTCACAGTGAAAATCGGCCTTCACTGCCCCCGCACGTTCCCGTGTGTCCAGCAACATGGGCAGGTCTTCCGGGAAAACCGCCTGCTGCCAGCCCTCCTCCATCGCGTCATCATAAAAAATACCGGTATAAAACTCGAACTGGCGGTTCACGAAGTCAACTTTACCTTCGGCATCGGCGGTCCATACCATCAATGGCATCGATTCGGCCAGGAACTGACGCTGGGCAATATTGTTCGCCACTTCCATTTCCGCCTTTTTCAGCGCGGTCATATCCAGCATCGACCCCAGCATACGGTAAGGCACGCCGAATTCGTTATGCAACACATAACCGCGGTCCGGGATATGTGCGTACTCCCCGTTTTCCCTTTTGAAACGGTACTCGCAGCTCCACTGGCTTTTGTTTTCGTTGATCACCGTGTACAATGCCGCTTCCACCTGGTCGCGCTCATCCGGGTGAATGTGCTGTGCCCAGTCAGCCCTGCTGAAACCGGATTGATGGAAACCGAACATCTTCGAAAAGGACTCGCTCCACCATACGTTGTTGCCCGTAAGGTCCCAATCCCATAAAGTATCATTAGTGGCGCGCGCCACCAGGCGGAAGCGCTCCTCGCTAAAAGACAACTCCCGGGTACGGCCCTTCACTTTATCTTCAAGATCGATATTCAGTTTTTTAAGCGTTTCCTTCGCCTCGTTCAATTCGCTGTAACTCTTGCGTATCCGCTGCTCGCCACGCTTTTTATCGGTAATGTCCGTGAAAGTGCCCACAAAGCCGTCCTGCATTTTTACTGCTGTCAGCTCGTACCATTTTTCCTTTTCCTCCAGATAAATGTCGCGCTGTATGCTCTTATCGTTTTCCACGACCGATACATACTGCTCCATCAGTTCTCCGCCGATCAGCTCAGGCGCCAGATCCCGCAGATCGCCACCCTCCACTTTTTTAACCTCCAGTGCAAACAGCCTCCGGGCTACATTATTTGCCGCGATAATCGTAAAATCTTTAATTCTTCCCTTGGCATCACGCACCGCACGGAAGGCAAAAATCGCACTCATGCTGGCATTGAACACGCCACGAACAATGTTGTTCAGGTCCGTTATCGTTGTGATATCAACAAAAGTAATGATGATGCCCTCATATTTGTCTTCGCGGGTAACGTAAGGCATAATGCGCATCAGCAGGTGACGTCCTTCGTTCAGCTCCACTTCTTTTTCCACCACCTCGTGCGACCGCTGCACCTGGCGGATGTCATCCAGCAATGTTTCATAACGGATGTTGTTGGAGATGTGCGATATAGGCCGCCCCAGGTCACTTTCAATGAAGTTGATCATGCTGGCGGAAGCCGGGTTAAACTTGCGGATCAGCAGGTTTTTATCCGGGAATATCTGCGCAATATCGGTACTTCGGAAATAGTTATTTAAGTCATCGTTCAACTCTACCAGCTCGCGGATTTTCAGCTGATGCTCGGTGTTGAGCGTGTAAAGTTCTTCGTTGAGCGACTGCAGCTCTTCGTTGGAACTTTGCAGTTCTTCGTTGGAAGACAACAGCTCTTCATTGGAACTTTGCAGCTCT
Organism: Chitinophaga sedimenti; assembly: GCF_023156195.1. Lineage (GTDB taxonomy): Bacteria > Bacteroidota > Bacteroidia > Chitinophagales > Chitinophagaceae > Chitinophaga > Chitinophaga sedimenti. The sequence continues at coordinate 807,918 of NZ_JAKUKA010000001.1, read as the reverse complement.
TCGTTCGTGGTCTCCGGGTCCTCCACAGCAATCTGAAGGTTATTTTTCACCTCTGTCAGCTCCGATTCCAGGTTCATAATGTAATCCTGATCCTGTCCCGGTGAGGAACGGTGTTGCTGCAGGTGCTGCTCCGTTTTTTCGGTATTTACCGTGCCGGCCTTGCTGATGACCACCAGCGTATAATCTTCTGATGAGGGCACGTGCGGATTGATCACCACGTTCAACAGCTGCGTTTCGGTACTGCGCACGAAGGCCAGTCCTTCGACTTTTATCTTCTCCCCTGTTTTCCAGGCCCGCCGAATTTCTTTATTCAGGGCGATAGAGAGGTCCTGGGGCAGCATGCGCACCAGGTTCAGGCTAAGGTTCTTTTTGGGCAGGGATAGCAGGAGTTCGTAGTTACCTACGGTTTCGCGGATCGAAACTCCTGTCGATATACACCGCCAGAAAACCGAGGTCGGTAGTTACGGTCGCTTTAATATCGTCCCATAATTCCTGCTGGCCACGCGTTTCACTATCTTTCTGCCGCCGCACCTTCAGTGTATCGCCGGGCATGGCCGGCAACGTTCGGAAACCGTCCGTCAGGTAAGGGCGGGGCTTGCTGTCGGATGTTTTGCGATATATTTTCCATTTCTGGCTCACCAGCTGTACTGTACTTTTTTCGAACGTCGGGTTTTCGCTGGGACCGAGAAACAGGTAACCGCCGCGGCTTACCGCGAAATGCAGGATGCTGAATACTCTTTCCTGCAACACATTGTTCATGTAAATGAGCATATTGCGGCAACATACCAGGTCGTTTTTGATAAATGGCGGGTCCTTGATAATGTCGTGTTTCGCAAATACGATCTTTTTACGAATGCGGGAAGTGATGTGATAGTGCTTATTCTTAAAGATAAAATACTTCTCCAGCAGCTCGCTCGCTGTCACATCCTTTTCGATGCTGGCGGGGTATATGCCTGCCGATGCCACTTCGAGGTTCGCGGCATCTATATCGGTGGCAAATATTTTTACTTCTACGCGTTTATTCGTTTGTGCCAGGGCCTCCTCGATGGCCATTGCCACGGAATACGCCTCTTCGCCGGTACTGCAGGCCGGTATCCACACCTTGATCTGTTCCCCGTTTTCTTTGGCGGAAATGATGCCTGGTAACACTTTGTCGCTCAATATTTCAAAAGCATCTTTATCGCGGAAAAAGCGGGTTACCCCGATCAGGAAGTCCTTCGCAAGACTCTTCACCTCCGCCGGATCCTGTTGCAGGCGCTCCACGTAAGCCTCGGCATTTTTATAATTCCCCATTACTACCCTGCGGCTGATGCGGCGGAGAATGGTAGGCGTTTTATAGTAATGAAAATCCTGTCCCGCCTCTTTGGCAATAAGTGCGAAGATGCGGGAAAGCAGCTCTTCGTCCAGTTCCACTTCGTTTATCGACGCGGGACTGGGCTCCTGCATAAAAGACAAAATTGCCTCGGGCATTTTCGCCGGAGAGGTTATAATATCGGCATTTCCTGAATTAATGGCACTGTTGGGCATCCCGTCGAAACGCGCGGTGTTGGGCTCTTGTACCAGCACCATGCCACCATGCTCCTTGATCTTTGCGATGCCTTTTGTCCCGTCAGAACCAGTGCCAGACAGCACCGCAGCGATGGCACAATCCTTTTTGTCCTCCGCCAGCGAAGAAAAGAAGATGTCGATCGCATTATTGGGCGAGCTGTCGTGCGACTTGGCAGCGAGCACCATCCGTCCTTTCCTGATAGAAATGAATTTATTATTGGGAATAACGTAGATATGGTTCTTCTGCACGGGTTGTCCGTCGGCAGCTTCCACCACTTTCATGTGCGTGTGGCGGGCCACCAGCTCCACCAGCAGACTTTTAAAGTCCGGCGACAGGTGCTGGATAATAACGAAAGACATATTCTCCGTGCGGGGCATATTATCAAAAAACTCCCGGATGGCCTCAAGACCACCGGCAGAAGCGCCCAACGCAATGATGTAATGCGGATGTGTCAAAACTTGTGTATTCTTTATTAGTTATAAGCCGAAGCGATCTGTTCAAAGATAAAGCTTCGCATGTTCTCGGCCACCATTACTTCTTCCTTCAGCCATGGCCGCGAGTAGCCGTCTACGTTCTCCTGCCACAATTTGAAGGAGTGCCGCGGGTGGTAAATCTGTTTGTTCTCTTCAAATAAAATGCGTTCCTCCGGGTTGCCCCCATTTAATGGTTTGCACAAACTCCTGGCGGAACAGCAAGATATATTCATCTTTCGCCGCATTGATCGGGATGACGAGCAGCCCACTCGCCTTCTGCCGGTATTCCGAGGCGATGTCGTACTGCCGCGACAGCGAATCTGTGCTAAATACATTGCGCAACTCCTTCAGATGCAGCCATAGGAGCAAGTCTTCCAGTTGCGCGCGGTCCGGCGTGTATCCCACACTATGCACTTCGTTGCGAAAGGTGACGATCGCCCCGCTGGCATTAAACAAATCCAGCAGGTTCGGTTCTCCGTTCAACAACGTTTGTACCAGGTTACCATCCTGGTAGATGTTGCCGATCGTCCTGGTATAAGAATCGCCCAGGCGGCGGTTCAGGTCATGGAATGCCTTGTGCTCCAGCGCGCCCACCTTGGCCGATATCACGGACGACAGCAGCTCGAATACAGCGGCCATCTGTCCCGAAATATTTTTAGGCGTACGGTGATGACAGGCTATCAATCCCCATAACTGACGGTCCTTGATGATACGCACGGAAACGGAAGCAGTTACCTGCATGTTTTTCAAGTATTCCACGTGTACTGCGGCCACACCCCGAAGATTGCAGGAACTCAGGTCCACAAACGCGCGGGTTACCGGGTTAATTACCGGGTATAATTTTACCGGCTCAAACTCACGGTCGGGAATGATGCGGTAAGGATTGCGAAGATACAGGTCACGCGCGGGTTTAGGAATATCCGATGCGGGAAACGTGAACCCCAGGTAGGATTCCATACCCGGCTCCATCGCTTCGGCCAGTACCAGGCCGTTCCAGTCCGGGTCGAAAGAATAGACCATTACCTTATCAAAACCGGCAATGGCCTTTAGTTCGCTGGCGGTAACGTCGCACAGTTCGTCAATGTTACTACACTGTTCAATGGCCACTATGGTCGATTTCAACCCCTGGTAGATGTCTGTAAAGGACGAGGTGACTACCGGCGTTGGCTCAATATCTATCTCTACTAACACCAATTGCCCCGAAATGTGCAGGGTAACGTGGTGATGCTGGTCATTAAGTTTCCAGAGTACCGTTTTTTCAGCGCCTTCAGCTGCAGCGGAAAATGCTTCCAACTCTTTTACGGCCGCAGGTTCCAGCCAGGCCGACAATGCTCCTTGCTCCACCATTTCGCGGGCAGATGCGGGAAAAAGTGCCGTTGTGTTTTCGCTGGCCTGGACAATGCGGCACGAAGCAGCTTCCAGACGAGCAGCACCCCATAGCGCTGGATAGTATTGATGATATGGATCGGCAGGTTGCCGCAGAATTCAGAATCGTATTTAGAGAATTGGCTCATAGTTTCCGGCCCATTGATTGAATTTTATGAAAGTTTGCCGTGCCGCTTCTATGGCGCTGGCCTGCTCGTCCTGACCAGACAGGGTATTCAGGCTGGCGCGGAAGCGCTCCCACATCGGCAACGTACGTTCGCCATATCCTGTAAAAAAGCAAAACCGCCGCTGACAGGTACCCCCAGTTGGCCGCTGATCATTTTGGCAATAATAGCGCCACCCAATGTAGAGCCCTCCAAAACGTAGGCCGCTCCCAATGCTGTAGCGCGGGAGTGAATATCGGGCAGATCGCTGGCCAGGTCATAATGGGCATTATCCTCTCCCAGAGTGGCTAAATCCCGCAGGATAAATTCGGCTTTTCGCCTGTCGGCAAAATCTGGCAAAACTCCGTTAAGAAAAGGTTCAAGCTGCTGTTCCAGTGGCTGATAAAAGCCATAAAACAATTTGAGTAGTGACGTATAACCCGTTACGGCGCTGATCTTCTTGATGTTTGACACCAGTTTCTTCTCCAGTTGTGCATGCTCGGTTTTGGTGCCCATCCTGAGCTCGTCCGAGAAAACAACATTCATTGACATACAGGTTTAATTCATGCTTATAAACTATAAACATAAGCGAAAATGCGGACATCAAAGTGTGGCATTATTTACACACTCATTTACAAATATACAAAAAGCGCCGTCCCTCGCGGGTTCCGGCGCTTTTTCAGAGCAGATCATCAAGATCATTTATTCATGTTTGAGCGTCCCCAACTCATTGGCCACAAATGAGTTAACCGTGGCGGCATCGGCGTTTACCGCCGAATTGTAGGAAACGAAAATGCCATAACCGGCACTCCTGGCGATTGTACAATTCTTAATCTGCATCCTGGATCCCTGGCCGGTTACAGCCACATTAGCTTTCCAGGTGGATGTTAATGCTTTACTGCCACCGTCGCTGATATGCACGTAATTCAGCTCATTGGCAGCACTGGTCGAAAAGCTGCGAAGTCCCCGCCAATGGCCCGCCACTGGCTGTGCACCGCGGATCACGATCGGACGTAATGCGGTACCTTCCGCTTTGATGTAAGCAGCAGCATCGATATCGATGGTGGCATCGTTGCCCATTTCGATGATAACCCCGGGCTTGAGGCGCAGCGGCGATTTGATCGTTAAATCACCGTTAAATCGATACGGAACATTGTTTTGCAGCGTATCCCATACAGTTTCCATGTTGCCCTCGATAATCGTGGGCCCCAGCTCCACCACATCTTTACCATTACCGGAAAAGACGGTCTGGTTATCGATGCGTGCGAGGTTGTCGGCTGTCATAAAAATCGCCGCCTCCGTGTTGTTGCTGATATTATTGGTGCTAAAGCCGTTCAGCACAGCGCCCGCAGCCGCGTGAATGCCATAACCGCCACTCTCAGAGATCTTCGTTTTGTTGATGGTCACTTTCGACTTTCCGACGCCGAATAAGGTCAGTCCCGCTTTAAGCCCGTTGAGGGTTACATAACCACCCCCATATTGGATATCCACATTCTCCAGCAGGTTGTTGGCGTTGGGGCTGTAAATCACGATTCCCTTCCAGCTGCCGCGTACTTTGCGCTTGCCGGTAAATACAATCCGTTTTTCGTCCGTACCCTTGGCCACAATGCTGCCCTGTTCGTTGATATCCAGCCGGGCATTATCTTCAAAAGCCACCATTACACCGGGTTGCACCACGAGTTGCGCCGTCACCGCTACATCCCTCGTCACCAGGTAATCCGGCACCGCAGGATCAGCCACGCGATCAGTCAGCGTACGCGTTTCGCTGACAGGTTTGTCGATAATCTCCGGCTGCGTATTATTTCCGGGGCCGCCTGGATTGGGATTATCGTCTTTTTGTCTTTGTCGCTGCAGGAAAACAGCGTAGCCGCGGTCAACATCACCGCAAGGCTTCTTAACATCTTTTTCATTTCTTTCGAGGTTTTAGACAGATGATTCGAGATGCTGCAAAATTGCACCGCGATGTTGATCGCCATTTCTGTAATGGCACCTATTTACTAAAACCCGTGTATCTACGGATACGCTTCTTACCGCTCCCCTCAGCGTACATTGCTGCCCGTAAAAAAGCCCCCGTTATGGGAGCTTCCTGATTTTCCTTTATGTTGACGAATTACCAGCGGTACGAGATCCCCGCATAGTAATTCCGTTCCGGCGCCGAATTATAATAACGCTGTCCCAGGGCGTTTAAATCGTTGCCCAGACTGTAATACACATTTAACAGATTATCGGCTCCCGCATACACCGACAGGTTGCGGAAGCTCCATCCCACCTTCGCCTGCAGCAAATGATAGCTGTCCGCGAACGCGGTATTGGCATCATTCAGCGGTAATTTCTCTGTAAAATTATGTTGTGCAAACAGGTAAATACGCTCCGGCAGCTGCACGAGCAAGCCTGTCACCAACACGTGTTTCGGCACCCCGGTCATTTGTTTCCCGGAAAAATTATCGTTCCCGCTTTTGTAGTCACGGAAGGTAAAGTCACTCCAGGTAAAAGCTGCTGTCAACTGCACACCGCGGATAAAACCTTTGGCCGATGGACGCAGCAACCAAAGCATACCTTGTAACTCTAATCCGTTCTGCTTCGTGCCGCCGGCATTGGTGAAAAATTCGGTGCCATCGTCGCGGAGGCGGCGAACGATTGCATCCTGCAACCGGTATTGAAATATGCTCGCATCTATCCAGTAGCGAGCGCCACCTGCGCGGAAACCTAATTCGTAGTTCCAGCCATTCTCCGCCTGCAATGCAGTATTGATCACATTATCGGAGGCCCGCACTTCCGCCGTGGCGGGCGGCGAGTATCCACGGCTCACAGAGGTGCGTATCGCCATTTGCGTATTGACGCGGTAAGAGAGCGCCAGCCTGGGCATCAACTGCGGCGAAAAGCGGCGGGTTTGCGAGGCTGTACTATCATTCCGGAAATCATACCTGAAATAGTTTAGGCTGGTAGCAGCTTCCAACGTCAGATTAAAAGGAAAGCGGAAGGTGAAACGTGTAAAATAAAACTGCTGTCTTGCCGCAATGTAATCCGATGCCTGTACGGTATCCCGTTTGCCCGCACGATTACCATAGTTCGTAATATCGGATCCGGTTTGCTGCCATTCCAGTCCCAGGTTCCAATCCAGGTAGGTACTGCCAAGCGCTTTATCATGCAATGAAAAATACGTTCTAACCGCGCCGGTGTTTTCATCACGCGCTTCGTAATTGGTGATGAATGGGTTTTCGAAATGCGTGTTCGCCCCGCTCACCGCTATCACATGTTTTAAATGCGGCGCAAAGTTCGATTCGTGTACCAGTCCGGCCTGGAAAGTACGGTTATAAATACCGGCACGCTGGTCCACAGCCCCGGGCAAGGTAGCGGTAGCCGGTCTTGCCCGCGGGGATCAGCGGCCGCCTGCGCGGCATTGAGTCCGCCGGGCGTACGGTATCCCAGATCGCTGTAAAAAGCGAGGAATTTAAGACTGTTGGTTTCGTTATACCGCCATTGCTGGAGGGATTGCAGGTACAGGCGGCGCATCCGGCTGTTATCGCGGTAGCCGTCGCCCTGTTGCCAGGCCTGGTAAAGCTTTGAACTGAAACGCCCCCACTGGCCGTTCCAGCCGGCCCTTTCCTGGAAAGCGCCATAAGAGCCTCCCTGTATCCCGAACGATGCCCCACTGCTATCGCGCATGGCGAAAGGCCGCAGCAATACCACACCACCGGAGTTGGCGCCGAACAGGCTGCCGTCCGGTCCCTTCAATACTTCTATACTTTGCACAGCCCCGGGGTCGGCCAGGTTGAGGTAACTATTGCCACCCGCATCCGTAAGCGGCATTTCATCCATGTATACTTTCACGTTGCGAATGCCAAAGGGTGAACGCAACAGGCTGCCGCGTATAGACAGCCGGTAGCTTCCCGGCGAACGTTCTTCCATACGGATGCCCGGTACGGTGTTAAGCGCCGGTACCAGCGTATTGCCTGGCTGCATTTGCAACTGCCGCTCACCGATCACCGCGGCCGATGCGGGCAGCGATACCAGCGGCTGGCTACCGGGATAAGCCGATATTACCACCTCCCGCAATTGCGCGGTATCCGGTTGCTGCGCCAACAATTTGCCTGGCGCCAATAAAAAAACAATAACGACGAAATATCTGCTCAACATAATATGCAAATTACAAAAGGGGCTGAAATAGTACACCGCATCTCCCCTTGCGGGAAGATACGGCGTCTCTTTGTACGGTTAATAAAAATCATTTTTTATAAGTCACCCGCCAGATGGTGTTGGATGCGTCGTCCGCTACCAGCAACGAGCCGTCTTTTGCCACTGCTACACCCACCGGACGGCCATACACTTCGCCTTTATCATTATCTGCAATAAAACCGGTTAAGAAATCTTCCGGTTCACCGGATGGTTTGCCGCCGGAAAAGGGCACAAATACCACTTTGTACCCCGACAACGCCGAGCGATTCCGGGAGCCGTGCTGCCCCACAAACGCACCGTTCTGGTATTTATCCGGAAAGGCCTCACCCGTGTAAAATGCCAGTCCTAACGACGCCGTATGTGCCCCCAGCGGCACGTCCGGCACAATGGCCTTTGCCACCAGGTCTTTGCCATCACCTTTCATCCGCGGATCTGCATGCTGACCAAAATAGGAATAAGGCCAGCCATAAAAGCCGCCTTCCTTCACCCCGGTGATATAATCGGGTACCAACTCGTCGCCGAGTTCATCGCGTTCGTTCACAGCCGTCCACAGCACGTTTGAGCCAGGCGCCCAGTCCATGCCCACGGGATTGCGCAATCCCGATGCATATACCCTTTCACCGGTACCATCCGGGTTGATCTCGAGAATATTAGCGCGGCGCACTTCGTTCTCCAGGCCATGTTCGGCCACATTACTGCCCGAACCAACGGATACGTATATATGTTTTCCGTCTTTGGCCGCCAGCAGGTTGCGCGTCCAGTGGTTGTTATAACCGCCGGCCGGCAATTCCAGTATCTTTTTGCCTTCGCCGCTGATGGTGTTAGCATTCTCTTTGTAGGGGTACATCAGGAGGCCATCCGTATTCGCCACGTAGAAATTACTATGCAACATTAGCATGCCGAAAGGCTGGTTGAGGTTGGCCAGGAATGTATTGCGGGAATCGGGAACGCCGTCGCCATTGGTATCGCGCAGCAATGTGATGCGGTCGGCACTGTTACCGAGGTTCTGGGACTTTGCTTTGCCAGAGGCCACGGCGGCCATCTTCTCTTTTACTTTGGGTTTGGTAGATGCTTCCGCGACAAGGATGTCGCCATTCGGCATTACGTAAATCCAGCGCGGATTATTGAATCCATCTGCAAACTTTGCTACCGTAAAGCCTTCTGGGGCTACGGGCGTTTTGCCACTCTCCCAGCCGATTACTTTGCTGAATTTGTTCATCGACTTGGAAGGCGCTGGCAGCGAATCGCCTTGCGTTGTTTGTGCTAATGTGTCTGTATTGGCCGGTCTGGTGCCTCCGCCGCAGGCCATCATCATTAAACTGAATCCGGTACCTAAAATGGGAAGTGAAAGTTTCATAAGATCGCTATTAGTCACGGCAATGCATCAATTACTTTGCCACAACGCAGCTGCTTACCATTTCCACCAGGGCTCCTTTGGATAATGATGTCCGATAATCACGGCCTCACCGATCCGGGGCGTTGTTACCCTTACATTGCGTTGTGCGGCGCTGGCCGTTGCGCGGTTAATGGGCTCATCCCAGGTGTGTAACGACAGTGCGAATTTACCCCAGTGTACGGGCATCAATACCTCAGCTTTAAGATCGATGGCCGCCTGTATGGTTTCTTCAGGCATCATATGGATATAGGGCCAGCGTTCATTATACTGGCCACATTCCAGCAAAGCCAGGCTGAAAGGACCGAACCGCGCCCCTATCTCCGTGAAATGATCACCATAGCCACTATCGCCGCCGATGAAGATGTTTATACCGGGTAGTTGCAGCACGAACGCGCTCCACAGCGTGCGGTTACTGCGGACGGCGCGGCCGGAGAAATGTCGTGCAGGCGTGGCGGTAAGCGTTACCAGCGGATTAACCTGCTGCGTTTCCCACCAGTCGAATTCCAACACCTTTTCCTTTGGTATGCCCCAGTATTGCAGGTGGGCCCCTACGCCGAGCGAGGTACAGGCCATTTTTACTTTCGGGAGGAGTGCGCGGATGGTATCGTAATCCATGTGATCGTAGTGATCATGCGTAATAACAAGCAGGTCGATAGCCGGCATGTCTGCAGCCGCATATACATTGGCGCCGTCAAAGCTCCTACCGGCAACCGGCACGGGGAAGCATGACGGCTGAACACCGGGTCTACCAGGATATTAAGGCCGTTGGATTGAATTAAATAGGAAGAGTGACCGAACCAGGTGAGTTCCGTTTGACCGGGAGCCGGGTGCAGGAGATTACGTTTAACGGAAGGCAACGGCCCTGGCGGGCGGGTATTTTTAGCCGTAAAAAAATCCCCACATCGCGCGGACGGAGAAGCCGTCTTTCATCAACGGCGAATGCGTCAGATTATGAAATTTTCCCTCGCGGTAGTTAGGAGAAGATTGGATGCGCGTCATGGAAGTGCCGCGCGGGTGTTGACCAAATACTTTAAGCCTCATGGCCACTAAGTTCTATATTTGGGACAGCCCATCAAAAATATTTCCCCGATACTGTGATTTTCCGGTATTTCCTGCGACTAATAATACGACATGAACAAACAAGCGGGCGATGAGGCCTTTCTCCAGCTAATCAATGGCAATAAGCGGATCATTTACAAAATCTGCCATTCCTATTGTCAAAACCAGGACGACCGGGAAGACCTGGCGCAGGAGATCATTTACCAGCTTTGGAAGTCTTTTCAACAAATAGAACTAGGTGTAAAGTTCAGCACCGGATGTATCGCGTGGCATTAAATACAGCTATTTCTTTCTATCGAAAAGAAAAAAGAAACCCGCGCCCTGCCCCGGCCGAACACCTGCTGGAAATAGCGGACGGCCCTCCGGAGCCGGATGCAACCCAACACCAACTTGCGTTACTGCAGCAATTCATACAGGGATTGCCGGAACTGGAGCGCGCGTTAATGTTACTATACCTGGACGAAAAAACACATGCGGAAATGGCGGATATACTTGGCATTTCTGAAAGCAACGTAGGAACGAAGGTTGGCCGCATTAAACAAAAGCTGCGGCAAAAGTTTGCGGATAGCGAATAATTAATAAACAGGCATACGAAAACGAACGATAGTAAACCCGATTAAACTGTAACAACATGGACGAAGCGCTTAAAAAATATGGGCAGCCTACGACCGGAAGCTGGAGCGTACCCTCGCGCTTAACATGCAACTAGTAAAAGCGATACAACTGCAAAAAGTGCAATCTGTACTGCGGCCCTTGTACAACATTAAATTGGTGGGCGTCATTTTTGGATGTATATGGCTGGCGTTCGTTGGCTTCCTTATCCGTTATTCCCTTAGCTGGGAAAAGATCTTTTTCGTGATATCGGCCGGTATTCACTGGATTGTTTCCGCGGTAGCGGTCGGTGTATACATTTATCACATGTCACTGCTCCGGGAAGTAAACAACAGCGACAACGTAGTAGAAACACAACGGAAGCTGGCACGGCTGGAAGCATCGAGCCTGCAGATCGGCCGGATACTGCTCGTACAACTGCCGGTATTCGTCAGTTTCCAGATGACCCCGTTATGTTTACCCCACAGGAACGCATAACCGGCATCATCTACGTGATCATTGTGCTACTTTTCACCTGGGCGGGCATATGGTGTTATCGCCACCTGAACTACCAAAATGTAGACAAACCATGGTTTCGCCGCTTCATTCTCCGTGGCCGGGAAATGGCACCGATCCGCAAAGCACTGGTCACCCTGCGCGAAATCGACGAGTTTGAACAGTAAATTCATTCATTTTGAATCACTTAAAACAGCATCATGAAAAAGGAATGGATCTCCCTGCTATTGTTGATTTGCTACCTGCTGCTGGAGGCGCTTTTATAGCAGTTAAATTCTTGTTAACGGCAATATTCCGGTTACGTTTACCAAGCAAAATATATCGTTCACCAATATTCACTTGACGACAAACCGCACAAGCCTATCTTTGTGTCAGGTTTTTCATAGGATATGGTTAAAATAACTGAAGGCGGTATTCTTACCGCCTTTTTCTTTTACCCCTGGAAACCAATACCATCAACATTCTCCGGTTAAATTCATGTTAACACCGTTAGACACTTTACGTTCACGAACCAAATCTCAACGTTCACCAATATTCACTTGACAACAAACTGCACAAGCCTATCTTTGTATCAGGTTTTTCATAGGATATGGTTAAAATAACTGAAGGCGGTATTCTTACCGCCTTTTTTTTTTTACCCCTGGAAACCAATACCATCAACCTTCTCCGGTTAAATTCATGTTAACACCATACGACACTTTACGTTCACGAACCAAATCACAACGTTCACCAATATTTACTTGACGACAAACTGCACAAGCTTATCTTTGTGTCAGGTTTTTCATAGGATATGGTTAAAATAACTGAAGGCGGTATTCTTACCGCCTTTTTCTTTGCTTCTTGATAGAAAAAAAGCTCCCCGCGAGGAGGACCTTTTTCTTTGCAGCTATTAACACACACTACTATTGGGGCAATTGCTGCAGCTTCGCACGCTCGCGGGAAATTCTTCTCCCGCTGAAAAACAAGTAGAGATTGACGAATAACATGACACCGAAATAAATGCAGAAGCCACCAAGTTTATAACTCGATGTTTCCAGTAATTGGGGGTTGCCCGGTATTGTAGAAGATATCTCCGTGGTGCGGGCAACATACCAGGTTACCAGCATCACAAGGGGCAAATAATCAGGTAGGCCAGGAAATTGAGTTCCATGACATCCTCAGGGCCAACGATAAAGACAATCTTTTCCAAAAATCCATTCCGGCGTCACGAGGGAATTGCCCCATTGGTTGCTATACCAGGGATGGGAGGCGCCTGGATTCCGTAGTACATGTATGTTCTGCGCAGGCATGTAACTCTGCGCCAATAAAAACCGCTTCTCTCCCGCCGCATTCACCGCCACATCCATTACCATCACCGCATGGCCGGGCGAACCGCCCTCCAATATCACATCGCCAGGTTGTATATCGCCGGTATTTTTTACCCGCTTCAATTCTCTACTAAGTGATAGGGTGCCGGCGTAACTGAACACCAACTCCAGGTAGGCGTCAAAACCGGCACGCGTGGTATTGGCAGCAGCCGATTTTAATTTGCGCAAGCGTTGTCCCTGCAACGGATAACGATATCCCGCACGCCAATCGCTATACGAAAGCAAGGTACCATCCGTAGCGTGGAACACAATTTTATCATACCGACCCTGTGCATATTGGTATTCGGCATATAAGCGCATTACAGCATCCGCACACTGCTGCAGATCTTTGTTACCCACACTGATATCCAGCACCGCGAATTGCGCCGATTGATTTCGCTTCTTTTCTCCATTAAATAAATACACCGTCTTGTCGGCTTTTAGCGGCATTTTTCGCAGCCAGGCGGTCAATGATCCGGGAGCAGCCGGCACGCGGCGAAATCCGTCAGGAAGGGCTATATTCTCCAACGTTTGGCCAAACACGCCGCCGATCAACATAAAAAAGGAAAAACAAACTAACAGGGCACTTTTCATAAGCCGTACTTTGTCTTTAGATGCCTGCCGGCCCTTTTTCCATAAATGGAATGTTTTTTGTTTTTTCAGGAAGACTAAATACAACACCATGAAACAACACCTTTTACTGTCTGCCATCACCGCCGCAAGCCTCTGCGCCTGCAACCAGGCCGGTAAAACAACGGATAACCGCGACAGTGTTAGTATAGACACCACCAATGCCACCCAAACCACCTCCGGCATCAATTGTTATCAGCAGGTAACGGGCCGCGACAGCTTCTTCCTGAATCTCATACAGGCGGGGGATTCGGTAACGGGTACACTGGAATATAATTTCTTTGAAAAAGATGATGCGAAAGGCGCTTTCACCGGTGTGCTGCGCAACAATATTCTGCGCTTGCGGTATGCGTTCCAAAGCGAAGGTACCACCACTACCCAGGACAAAATATTTAAGCGCAACGGCGACCAGCTCGTTGAAGCCCGCCCTGATAAGTTCTCCTCCATTGGCGATCCGCTTTTCCCGGCGGAGGACCAGGCCCTGGTATATGACAGCATTCCCTGGAAACAGGTGAACTGCCGCTAAATAAAAAAGCTGCAGTCGCATGGGCTGCAGCTTTTTTATGTATGCTGGTTTGATTTACAGTTTGCTGGGTTTCACGCCCTCGAACGTCATCTTTACCGGAAGTATCTTTCCATCCGCATCAAATTTCATTTCATCGATGCAGGTTACTCGGTGATTACCATCCGTGATACCCAGCGGGCGCCGGTGATACACGATGTACCATTTATCTGTTTTAGGATTGTGAATTACCGAATGGTGCCCCGCGCCGGTGGCCACTTTCGGGTCCTGCTGCAATATCCGGTCAATCCGTTTAAAAGGTCCCATGGGAGAATCGGCAATGGCGTAAGACACACTATAGTTCGGGCCCGTCCAGCCGCCCTCGGACCACATGAAATAATATTTACCGTCTTTAATGAACATGATCGGCCCCTCTACATATTTTTCCGGTGTGATCTCCTTGTAAATGCTGCCATCTTCGAACGGCACCAGCGCGGTGAAATCGCTCTTCAGTTTGGCAATATTACAATGGCCCCAGCCACCGTAAATGATGTAGTACTGGCCATCTTTATCTTTAAAAATATATTGATCGATGGGCTGCGCACCGTTTTTGATATCATTGATCAATGGCTTGCCCAGCAGGTCTTTGTAAGGCCCCTGCGGTTTGTCGGCCACCGCTACGCCAATGCCGCCCAATTCCGATTCTTTCTGGATATCGTTGGCTGCAAAAAAGAAAAGTATTTTTACCATCTTTCTCTACGATAGAAGGCGCCCACATGGCCCTTTTCGCCCATTTAACCGCGGCGGTGTCCAGGATCTCTTTATGCTTTTTCCAGTGAACCAAGTCGCTGGAAGAAAACGCGTCGAAGTGGACCTGCTTACCATATGGCGCGGAAAAGGTGGGAAATATCCAGTATTTCTTACCAAAAACAGCGGCCTCGGGATCGGCATACCAGCCTTCAAAAACCGGGTTACCGGGCTTGGCCGTCTGCGCGTTCACTGTGGCGCTTAAGGGTAATAAAAACAAAAGGCTGTACAGTGTCTTTTTCATCATTTACGTTTAGTTAAATAGTCTGGACGAATATAAAAATTACGACCAAAATACACACTTTAAATGTGATGAGCAGTCTTTCCGCAAAAAAACGGCCCCCTAAGCTGGGAGCCGTTGTCCATAGTATACAGTGCTCATTATTTCGCCCAAATTGCGCTGAAGCGCCCGTTGTCCGCATAGTTCTGCACTTTTACAAGGCGCAGTCCCTGTCCGGAAAATTCATCAAATTTGCTCTGGTAGCCGGCTGACGTCATCCCATAATAAGCAGCATAGTTGCTCTTCTTAGGGCGCCAAACACCACCGACCGTATTACCATTCACGTTAATGCTGGTCAGCTCCCAGGTTTTATACAGCTCATTGAACTTCTTATCAAATTCGGTAGCGTTCATGCCATAATAGAGATAGAAACCATTATCGTTGGGCTTATTCACGAACACTGCGGCGTGAAGACGTTTTCCGTTCACCATGTAATCCACATGTTCCTGCACATGCCATTTCTTATTGGTCACATAATCTTTCCACAGCTCGCCAAAATTAGCATCGTCGCGGTTATGCACTGATACATCGCTTTGTCCGGCCGGCTTCTTTTCCCAGATGGCCGAAAAGCGCGGATTACCGCTGCCATCTTTCGTTACCGACAACTGCCTTGGCCTGAACCCGGCTTTATCATATTGATTGAAATATTGCTGGTAAGTATCGGAACTCATGTAAAAACGGGTATACCATGCGCCCTGCAGTCCCCACTGGAACGAGCCTGCAGCGTACAGGTTATTGCCGTTACGGTCCACGCTCACGGTTTGCAGCGCCATACCCATACCGGTAAAGTAACCCCAATATTTATTCACCAGGTCCAGCGGAACGTTGTGGAAGCTGGGATAAAACGGCGCATAAAGGCGTGCGAACGGACTGTTTGCCTCCGGTCGTAACAATCCACGCCGGCGTGGTTATACGCGCCATACGGATCTACGTTTACCCATTCATTAGTATGACCGGCGCGCGTATCTTTCACACTCACTTCAAAGTGCAGGTGCACGTTGTAAGAGCGGGTACCTTCGGCACTGCTGGTAAAGGTACCGTCGTCGTCCAGGATGACGCCAATACCTCCCGAACCCGTATTGCCCGCGTAGGCGATGAACTGGCCGGCCTGCACGTTGTCATTTACTTTTACTTTGATGGTTTGCGCATTGGTGCCCCAGCACAGCTGGCTGGAAGTGCCATTGTTTGCAAACTTCTTGTATTTATCGGTAGGTGAATTTTTCGCATTGGCGCGGTCGTTATCGTAACCGTTGCGTAAATGCAGGTAGGTGCTGCGATACTTGTAGCCATCGGGCGCAGTATGCTCGATAACGACCGTGTTACCGCCACCGTTGTTCCAGCGCACGTCAATTACCTTGCCCGGTGCGATCGCGTATATCGCGAACGTAGGGTCTTCATTCGCATCTACGCTGGTTTTGCCGTAATCAATAGCCGCGTGCAGATCTTTAGCGCCATCGCCGTTTTTGTCCCAGCTATAGTAGAATCCCTGCCATACACCGGCTTTCGCGTTTTTATAGGGCAGGTACAAAGGCATATGCGCCTTTACAGATTCATATACGGGCTCCAGTTCCTCATCTACTACCGGCGACGCACATATGGTCGTGAGCGAACGTGTGGCCATATTAGGCGCATCGGCTTCTGTAACGATGAGTTGTTGGGCGGGTGTGAGCGTGATGGCTTTCCGTGCAGGCGTAATGGTTTTCAGTCTGCCCACACGAACAGGCGAAGCTGGCGTTTCCCCATCGGGACCTTGCGGAATGGCCATCGTAGGCTTTTTAACTTTCTGGTAAAGCAGTTCGGAAGATTGAATTTCTTCTTGTGGTCTTTGAGCACTGAGGTTAAATGCGATCAACAGCGAGGCTGCAGTAGGAATCAGTTTTTTCATTGTAAAATGGGTGTTAACGATTAAAGGAAAATATGGCCGCAAAGATAAAGGCGGCTGCCTCGCACGTCAAACCGTCAGTTAGTATCTGGTATCAATTTTCGTTTTAATGGCGGTTATCAACCTGTAAAAGGCTTACCCGTTGTAACGTGTAATTATACCGACACCGATTGCAATAATTGCCGGCAATGCCTGTACGAAAAAAAATCCGTTTGCTCGCGGTCGCCGCACCGTAAATTCCTGCTACGGCAACGCAGCCCAGAAAGAAGAAACGAATGTTCATTGCCCAGGCCTCATCGTCGATAAAGAATGACCAGATCAGTCCGGCCGCTAAAAATCCATTGTAGAGCCCCTGGTTGCCGGCCAGTGTTTTCGTTTCTTTAAAAGATGCGGGGGTAAACTTGTAAATACTTTGGGCGCGCGCGTTTCCCAGGCGAACATCTCAAGCCATAAAATGTAGATATGTTCTAAAGCGACCACGGCCACTAAAATCTGAAATAGTATCTGCATAAGGATAATTTGCGGCTAAAATAAGGCATTCGCGGCATGGAACAATCTTTGTAACCCATTGTTCTTAAACCATTACACCATGAGTACTACCCAGAACCTGACCGGCGCAGCAGCAATTGATAAGTTAAAGGAATTGGTAAATGCGGCCAACATCTGCATTTTTGTGACTAACGGGCGAAACCCCACTCTCCTCCCGGCCAATGAGTACAATGCAGGTGGACGACGACGGCTGCCTCTGGTTTTTCAGTAAAGAAAATTCGGAGAAAGAACATGAAATCAAAAACGACAACCGTGTACAACTCTTCTATTCCAATAAAAACAGCTCAGAATACCTGAGCGTATATGGCGAAGCAGAGTTGCTGAGAAACCGTGACAAGGTGGAGGAACTCTGGAGCCCGATAGCTAAAGCCTGGTTTACCGAAGGAAAAGATGATCCCACGATCGAGATTATCAAAGTAACACCAAGGGATGCGTATTACTGGGACACCAAACATAACAAGGCGGTATCGCTGGTAAAGATAGCTGTGGGCGCTGTTACGGGCAAACAGATGGACGATGGCGTGCAGGGAAAACTGAAAGTATAAGATATTTGTGGCCATCTTACCACAAAACGGGACAACAGCGCAAACTGTTGTCCCGTTTTGATTTAAGCCAATATCGTAAGTTGATCCCGCATATGTTTCGCAAACCCCTTCAAATGGCGCTCGCCGAAAAATGTGTTAGACCAATCATCAAAATGTAAATAATGATACTCGAGGAAAAACAGCATAAAGGTGAAATTCAGGTACGGCAATGCCGCCACCTCCTGCTCCGTTAATGGACGCAGTTTGCGGTACGATGCAATCAAACGGTCCATACAGCGCTGTCCCTCCTCCTTTGTGATCTTCTGATGCGCCACATGAAAAGTGTAATGGCAATATAGTGTCACCAGGTCGTACACCAGGTAGCCCTTTCCCGCGAAGTCAAAGTCGAACAGGGTGAGGTTATTGTGCTCATCAAAGAAAAAGTTTTTAGGGAAGTAGTCGAAGTGGCAATAGCCGTAACTGAAGTTGTCTAAATCGAAGGCCTGCAGCTTTTCTAACACTTCCGCCGCGGTCTCTTTGAGCTGGGCGTAATCCTCCGGGTAATCGGCATAAGCCACAGACAGGGTTTGCAGCGGACGATGCACGGTTGTTTCCAGGTCGTATACGCCGCGCTCGTTGTGCAGGCGCAAATTAGCGGTAATGTTGTGGTTAAAGGCGATTTCGTAACCCAGTACATCCAGCTGCGCATCACTCATGTCGATGTAGGACTTGCCTTTGGCAAACCGGGTAAGTACGCCATAACGCACGCCTTCGGCCGCCTGGAACGATTCCATCTCACGTCCGGCGCGATTCTTTACCACACCGGCAATACGGGCGCCCTGTTTTTCCAGATGTCCATCAACTCCACTTCACCACGGATCGCATCCGCAGAGCGGTGCATGTCGCGGTAAATCTTAAAAATGAATTTGCCTTCTTCGGCTTCAACTACATAGGTATCGCTTACGCCACGCATCAAATAGCGACAGCTGCGTACTTTCAGGCGATAGCTATCAGCAATCCGATGTTTCAGCGCGGCGGCCGAAAGGGTCGAATACTGGGTCGGAAATATCTGCATATGGAAAATTGGGTTCGGGGGCGATAAAAGTAAGAAAAAAGATCAATCCCTGCTGTTAATTGATATTGTAACCAATAGGTATCACTACATTTGCAGTATGAGAAGAGATGTATTCCAGGCTATCGCCGATCCGACCCGCCGTGAAATTATTAATGTATTAAGCCGCCAGGCATTGAATCTCAATGCCGTAGCCGGTCATTTTGATATCAGCCGGCCCGCCGTATCCAAACATATCCGCATCCTCACCGAATGCGGATTGATCGTGGTGAAACAACAGGGCCGCGAACGTTTTTGCCACGCCGACCTGCGTAAACTGCGCGAAGTATCGGAATGGACGGAACAATACCGCGACCTCTGGAACCATAAACTGGACGCCCTGGGCGACTTCCTGGACCAGCAGGCCGGCTAATGCGCTTCGCGGGCGCCGTTTTTCTGCTGAAAACTGTAAATCAGGTAAAACAGCGCGGGCAATATGAAAATGCTGCCCAGCAAGAGCGCCCAACCCAGAGAAGCAATAGTTTTATCATGACCGTGATGTTCCGTCAGCGACAAATAGCCGCCGCCAGATAATAGTACAATATTGGGATAGTGTTGCCAGGTAACGGTGAGCAGGATCATCGTTACCTGGAAGCCGGCCAGCACCCGCAAAATCTTTGTCTTCCCCTTCCGCAACAGGTACCAGAGCAACGCGAGCGACAAGGTTGCCGCCGAAATAGCCACTACCCCCACAGTGTTACCAAATATCCAGTGCAGTAGCGGGATGCCCTCAAAGTGTGCCGCCACGAATACCGTGAAGCCGCAGAACACCGCCAGGATGTTCGACGTTTGCGCCTTGGCGATAAAGCGTTTACGGTCGGTTTCGTTATCGGTTTCGCCAATAAGATACACCGATGCCGGAACGCGCAAATGGTCACCGTGAAAAAGCCCACAGCTACGGTAAACCAGTCGAGCCAGCTGAAAACATAGGCATCTAAGAAATCAGTAGCATCAGGGTTGATCCTGCCGCTTACCGCGCTCCCGCCAATAATGCCGAGAAATAACGGCGTGGTTAAACTCGACCAGGTAAAAATGCGGTTATATACCGTTTGCCAGTCATCCACCACCGCATCGTGATGCCGGAACGCAAACGCCGTTCCCCGCGCGATGATGCCCATCAACATAATCGTTAAGGGAATATGCAGGTATACAGACATGGTTGAATAGATGGCCGGAAATCCCACGAACAGGATCACGATGGCAATGATCAGCCACATGTGATTAGCCTCCCAGATAGGGCCAATGGCCTGGTAAGTAGTTTTGCGGGTGCGGTTACGGTTCTTTTCAGACGTAAACAGTTCTATGATGCCCGCCCCGAAATCGGCCCCGCCCAGCAACAGGTACAGCAAGATGGAAGCCCAGAGATAAACGATCACTACGTACAACATGTCTTAATGCTTTTCAGGGTTTTCAGATGAAGGAACATCATATAATTTATCTACCATCCTGATCTGGCGGTAGAGCATGAAGGTCACGATTAATGCCAGCGAAATGTACACACCTGTGTAGAGATAAAATGAGTAAGCAATACCCGGCATGGGGGTAACGGCGTCGGCTGTACGCATGACGCCGTGGATGATCCAGGGCTGCCTTCCCACTTCGGTGACCGTCCAGCCCGCCTCCACGGCGATAAAGCCCATAGGAGTGGCCAGCACAAAGAAGTTGAGCAACCATTTGCTGCGCAGCCAGCTTTTTTTTCTTCCACAGGGCAATGAAATATAAAAAGGCGAGCAACAACATCACCATTCCCAATCCCACCATGACCTGGAACGCATAGTGCGTCACCGCTACCGGCGGATGATCTTGTGCAGGGATCTGGTCAAGGCCCTTTACTTCGGCGTTGAAGTCGCCATGCGCCATAAAACTGAGCATGCCCGGGATAGGGATCGCGTATTTAACGGTTTTATTCTTTTCGTCTGGAATGCCACCAATAATCAGCGGCGCCCGTTCCCGCGTTTCGAAATGTGCTTCCATGGCGGCCAGTTTGGCGGGCTGACGTCGGGCTACATCTTTAGCGGAAATGTCGCCACTCAGCGGCTGCAACACCGCGGCCACACAGCCAAAGATGGCGGCGATGCGGAAAGATTTAGTATGAAACTCCGTGTTTTTCCCTTTCGCGATCATGAACGCATGTACACCCGCCACCGCAAATCCAGTAGCCACAAAAGCCGCCACCGTCATATGCAGGGCCTGCGAAAACCAGGCATCGTTGAACATCGCGGCAATAGGATCAATGTTAAGGTACTGGCCATCCACGAAATCAAAACCAGCCGGGCTGTTCATCCGTGGCATTAGCCGCCACTACAAGGATCCCGGATACCAGTCCGCTTACTCCCACAACCACCCCGGTAAACCAGTGAAACCAACGGTTAAAGCGTTTCCACCCATACAGATAGAAGCCCAGGGCGATCGCTTCGATGAAAAACGCTGTGCCCTCAAGGGAAAAAGGCATCCCGAAAATAGGTCCGGCATGTTTCATGAAGCCGGGCCATAACAGTCCCAGCTCAAACGACAACACCGTACCGGAAACCGCTCCGGTAGCGAAAAAGATAGCCACGCCCTTGCTCCAGGCCTTGGTAATGTTTTTATAGATTTCTTTGTTGGTCTTCAGCCAGTAAAAATGTGATACAGCCATAAAGAAAGGCATAACCATGCCTATACAGGAGAAGACAATGTGAAAACCAAGCGAAAGGGCCATCTGCGATCGGGCGGCGAGGAAGTCGTTCATAAGTTCCGATTGATAGTAATATGCGCTTGTAAATTTATTAACTCAGGGCATTCGGGCAACTGATATTCATCAGTTTTACAAAGATAAAAAAAAGGCACTATACTTGTGCTTCTTATCCCCATATACAACGTTGCTTATGAACATGATTGCGTACCCCGGCCAGCCTTATCCGCTTGGCGCCACCTGGGATGGAAAAGGAGTGAATTTCGCTTTATACGCAGAATGTGCCACCAATGTGGAACTCTGTTTATTCAAAACTCCGAAAGATGAGACTGAATACGCCAAAATAGCCCTGGTAGAGCGTTCTAATCATGTATGGCATGCTTATCTGCCCGATGTTAAACCAGGACAACTATATGGCTTCCGTGTGCACGGCCCTTACGAACCACAGAATGGGTTTCGTTTCAACGCTAATAAGTTATTGATAGACCCCTACGCCAAAGCCATCGCCGGCCGTATAGACTGGCATGATGCGCTGTTTGGCTACGAAGTGGGTCATCCGGATGAGGACCTCAGCTTTTCGGAACTGGACAGTGCGCCCTTCATTCCAAAATCGGTGGTGGTAGATTCCGCCTTCGACTGGGAAGGCGACCAGCATCCTAAAACGCCTTATCACAAAACGGTGATTTACGAGACGCATGTAAAAGGCTTTACCAAATTACATCCGGACATCCCCGAAAACCTTCGCGGCACTTATGCAGGCATCGGGCACGAGGTAACCATTCAATACCTGAAAGATTTAGGGGTAACGGCCATCGAGCTGATGCCCGTGCATCATTTTATTGTGGACAGGCACCTTGCGGAACAGGGCCTCACGAATTATTGGGGTTATAACACCATCGGCTTTTTTGCCCCTGATGTGCGTTACAGCTCCAACGGCGTCACCGGCGAACAGGTCACGGAATTTAAATCGATGGTAAAAGCCTTACACAAGGCCGGCATCGAAGTAATTCTCGACGTGGTATACAACCATACCGGCGAGGGCAATCATTTTGGCCCCACCCTCTCCTACCGCGGCATCGATAATGCAGGTTATTACAGGCTGACTGAAAACAGGCGGTACTACATGGATTATACGGGCACTGGCAATACGCTGAATGCCCGGCTGCCGAATGTACTGCGCATTATCATGGACAGCCTGCGCTATTGGATACTGGAGATGCACGTAGATGGCTTCCGGTTTGACCTGGCCGCCACTTTAGCCCGCGAACTGCATGAAGTAGACCGCCTCAGCGCATTCTTCGATATTATCCACCAGGACCCCGTGATCTCGCAGGTAAAGCTGATCGCCGAGCCCTGGGACATCGGAGAAGGCGGTTACCAGGTAGGCAAATTCCCGCCGGAATGGGCCGAGTGGAACGGCAAGTACCGCGACTGTGTGCGCGACTACTGGCGCGGCGCGGACAGCGTACTGGGCGAACTTGCCGAACGCTTCACCGGCAGCTCGGATCTTTACAAGGAAGACTACCGCCGCCCTACCGCCAGCATCAACTTTATCACCGCGCACGACGGCTTTACCCTGCACGACCTGGTATCGTACAACGAAAAACACAATGAAGCCAACGGCGAAGGCAATAACGACGGAGAAAGTCACAACCGCAGCTGGAACTGCGGCGCCGAAGGGCCTACCGACGATCCCATGATCAATGAAACACGTGCCCGGCAAAAACGGAACCTGCTCACCACCTTATTTCTCTCGCAGGGCGTACCTATGCTGGTGGCGGGTGACGAGATCAGCCGAACGCAAAACGGCAACAATAACGCCTATTGCCCCGGACAATGAAATATCCTGGCTGCATTGGGACAAGGCGGATCAATCGCTGCTGGATTTTACCCGCAAGTTGATCCATTTCCGGCACAAGCACCCGGCCTTTTGCCGCAAAGGCTGGTTCCGCGGTCATCCCATCAAAGGCATCGGCGTGGAAGATATTGCCTGGTTTTTACCGGATGGCGGTGAAATGACCGAAGAACACTGGAACCAGCATTTCGCAAAAACCGTTGCGGTATTTCTGAATGGCCGGTCACTGCACCAGATGGGACCTAAAGGAGAGAAGATCATCGATGACAGTTTCTATATCATCTTTAATGCGCATCACGAACCCCTGGATTTTAAATTACCGCAGGCGCATTATGCAAAGGACTGGCGCGTGGAAATCGATACGGTGAGCGGATTTGTAGACGGCGCCGTGCATAAGGCAGAAGACACGATACAGGTAGACGGGCTGTCAATTGTAGTGTTATCACATACAGTTGTAAGCAGATAAAAAAGGCGGCGAATCCATCGCCGCCTTCATTTTATCAAACACTCACTAATAATGCCACCGGAAATTTCTGCAAGACCGACAACGGCAGGCGCGCATTGCTCACATTGATCAACTCTCCCGTGAACACATTCCGCCAGCGCGAAGGCGCACCGTCCGCCAGGATCACGTAATCCCTGTCCGTAATCTCGTTCGCCGGCGCAGCCATCAAAGGCGCCACGACCAATGCCCATTCACTGCGGTTACAACGCGCATAGGCAATCACGTTTGCCGGACGGTTGGTGCTTAAGGGCACGTAATCTCCATCCGCAAACAATGCGCTATGCTCTTTACGCACCTGCAATGTTTTATGCGTCAGGTAAAACTTCTGCAATCCATTTTCGCGGCCGGCAATGGCCCACGACAGCTGGTTGTGAATGCTGCCCTGTGCTTCCAGGTCGGCCAGGTATTGCTGCCGCAAGGTATAATCCACATCGCGGCGATTGTCCGGATCAACAAATGAGAGATCCCACAACTCGCAACCCTGGTAAATATCCGGCACGCCAGGCGCTGTAAATTTCAACAGCGCCTGCGCGAGGGAGTGATCCATGGCCAGGTTGGCAATTTGCTCATAGAAGCTGGTCAAACTATTGATAAAATCCGGGGAAGACAAGATGCCACGGACAAAAGCAAGGCTCGCCGATTCGTAGCTATCATTGGGATCGGCCCAATTGGTATTGACTTTCGCCTCCCGGAACGCCTTTATCACGAAGTCGCATACACGATTAATGAACGCTTCGTCCACGTGCCTATCCGCCGGCAATCCCGCCAATATGGATTGGTAGATAAAATATTGATCGTTTGCTGTGGGCAACGTCTGCTCGCCTTCTTCGCGGATAAAATCTTTATTCATCGTATGCCACTCCTGCACCTGCTGGATCCAGCGATCGGGTATGGCGGAAAGTGCGTTCAGGCGCAGACGGCCGTCTTCCCCCGTTTGGTATCGTGCGTGGCCGTGGCGCTGAGCGCCTGAGGGTACAGGTATTGCCGGGCAGACAGGTGTTTATGAAACTCCTCCGGCGTATACAGCGACGAGCCCGGCGAATCACCCACTTCATTATGAGAGATCAGCAGGTTGTATACGTAAAACGTGGTATCTTCCACACCTTTGGCCGTCAGCGGGCCAGTGATCTGCATCACCCGCTTAAACCATATCAGCAGGTTATCATTATATTTCTTATTGTTGACGGGCTTCTCCCACCAGCTCTGTATCACGTCCAGTACGTTTTCCAGCGTACGCTCCTTCACCTTTGCCTTTTCCATCGTATCGTTGAGGATGGCAATATCTTCCGGGGACGGCGGCCACTCCTGCGGGTACAGCCGGTAAACGGGTAAATGCAGCATGAACATGCCAAGGGCGGATTTGAATTTCTTCTTATCGATACCTTCGGCTATTTTCAGCTGGTAGGCGTATTGGGTCAGTCGTTCCAACTCGCCACCCATATAAGTTTCGAGCATCATTTTCTTTTTCAGGTAGACGAGCTGACCATAATCCGCCAATTCCGGGAACTGGGCTCGATAATAACGCGCGAGTTTTTCCACACCTCCATTATCCGTCAGCACCTGGTTAACGAGCGACAAAAACTCGTACCCGGTACTGCCCTGCAATGCCCACCGATCGGGCAGTTGCTCATCATGCTCCAAAATCTTTTCGGCAATGATGTAACAGTTATTACCGAACAGTTGCCGCAGCCGGTCGATGTATTTTCCGGGATCTTTCAACCCGTCGATATGATCTATCCGCAAGCCATGGATAAGGTTTTCGCGGTACAGGCGATGCAGGAAGGAATGATATTCATCAAACACGAACTGGTCTTCCATCCGCAACGTAATCAATTCATTTACGGTGAAGAAACGGCGGTAATTGATCATTGTATCCGCATCCCGCCAGTAATGAAATTGATAATACTGCTGCTTCAAAATATCTTGCAACAATGATTTGTTGTTATTTACCTGCGCTACGATCCGTTGGGCCGCGTCTGCGGACACCTCCGCGAACAACCTTTCTTTAAAGGCGATCCAGTCCTGCAACGGCAGGCCGATTACATCCTCCTGTTTCAGGGTGCGGAGCTGGGGTATATCAGCGGCGATGTCCGGCAGCGCTTCATATCCAGGCATTGATAACGGGTAATCCTGCCCATTACACTGCATCGCAAACCCTTTCTGTGTAAACACCAGCTTAATGTCGCCGCCGTCTATACTCTCCACCAGCGGTTTTCCGAGAAACGGCACCATCAGCTTGCCGTTCAACAAAGGTTCCGCCGATTGCCAGTCTATGTCAAAAAAGTTGTAGTACGGTGAATGCGGCCCGCGCTCGAGCACATCCGCCAGCCGTTGGTTCTGCATGTGAAACGCCATGTGGTTGGGTACAATGTCCTGCAACCAGGTCATGCCTTTGGCCTTCAATTTTTTACTTAGCTCGCGGAATTCGTCAATGGTGCCAATGGCTGGACTGATCCGTAGCGGATCGCACATCGTAGCCATGCAGGCTGCCCGGTGCGGCCTCGAAAATCGGCGATGCGTAAATAGTTGTAATGCCCAACGCATGCAGGTAATCCAGGATATTATCCAGGTGCGCGAAAGTAAACCGTTCGTTAAACTGCAACCTATAAGTTGCCCCAGCCGTATTGATATTGCCGTTTTCCATAATCAGATCATTTCATAAACCACCGCCGATAAAGGCGCTAATACAATATTTCCACCCGGAAGTACCTGTTCCGGCGCGGCATTCCCCGTGTCAATAATTTTTTCAGTTGATGGGTAGGCGCGGGAGCGCAATGCTGCCCGTCCTTACTGCAATTCAATAACACCAGCAACTTCTCCCCGCAGCCATGCCGCTCGAAAGCCACTACCGCGGCATGATACACCGGATGCACACTAATGCCTCCCTGCTCATCGTTCTGCAATGCCTTCCGCGTTTTCCGCAAAGCGATCAACTGCCGGTAGTATTCATACAACGGCGTATCCCGTTTCCAGCTCAACACGCAGTCGTTGTAAATTGTTGCATCCTGCGGATCGGGCGCTTCTTCCCCCGAATGAAACGCCTCAAACTCTTTCCGGCGGCCTTCCCGCACCGCTTTGATCAGCGCTTCGTCGCTGTGGCTCGTGAAGTACGTGAAGGGACGCGTTTCCCCATATTCCTCCCCCATAAAAAGTAAAGGTGTAAAGGGCGATAGCAACATCGCCGTAGCCGACAGCTTTGCCGCTGCTTCTCCGGCAATGGTAATCAACCGTTCGCCCAACATACGATTGCCTACCTGGTCGTGGTTTTGGGTAAATACGACAAACTGGCTGCCAGGATTGTCTTTCGGCTTTGCACCAAAGTGCCTTCTGCGGTGTTTTGAATATTGCCCGGTATATACATACCCGTTTTCCAGCGCGGCCGCAATCTGTTCCGCCTCGCCAAAATCTTCGTAGTAGCCATTTTTCTCGCCGGTCAACATGGCATGTAAAGCGTGATGAAACTCATCGCACCACTGCCCCTGCAATCCATAACCGCCTTTGTCTGCCGGAGAAATGTACCGGGGATTATTCAGGTCGATTTCGGCGATCAGCACTTTCGTTCGGCCGGTTCGCGCCTCAAGTTCCTTCACGGCTGTTGCCAGCTCTTCTGCAATATGACAGGCGCTGCTGTCCCACCAGGCATGCACCGCATCGAGGCGCAGGCCATCGAGGTGAAAAGTATCGAGCCACATCAGCGCGTTATGAATAAAGAAACCGCGCACCGCATCGCAGTCGCGATCGTCGTAGTTGATGGCCTGTCCCCATGGCGTACGGTATTTCTCCGTGAAGTACGGTCCGAAATCAGGGAAGTAATTGCCTTCGGGGCCCATGTGATTGTACACTACGTCAAGCACCACCGCCAATCCCTTTTCATGTGCGGCGTTCACCAGGCGCATGAGACCGCGGGGACCGCCGTAAGAGTGCTGTACCGCAAACGGGTACACGCCATCGTAGCCCCAGTTGCGCGTTCCGGGAAATTGCGCTACAGGCATTATTTCGATGGTATTTACCCCCAAGTGCAACAGATCATCGAGGCGGTCAATAACTCCATCGAAATCACCGGCGGCAGTAAAGGTGCCGGTATGCAACTCATAGAGCAACATGTCTTTCAGCGGCAGACCTTTCCAGGAAATATCGGTCCAGTTGAAGCTGCCCGTATCTACTACGGCCGATTCGCCATGCACGCCGTCGGGCTGGTGCCGCGAGGCGGGATCGGGTCGGTGCAGTTCACCATCGAGCAAGTAATGATAGCGGAGGGCAGATGGGCAACCAGGCAACGTGTACGACCAGTACCCCTGTTCGTCGCGCTGCATGGGTAGTTGCTCTTTCACCGGCGCGGTAATCACCAGCGCTACCTGTTTGCGGTAGGGCGCCCATACCCGGAAGGTACAACTGCCGGTATTTGACAGGATAGCGCCCTGCTGCGGATATATCGTCATAGTTGTTGTCTTTTGAATAATTCCTTTACAATTACTACGCCCGGTCTATCGGATCGCGGTCGTAAGTGCCCGTCCATTCTTTCAGCTGTTCCACCACTTTCTCGGTAAGCTGCCCCGGCATTATGCGCCAGAGCCAATTCCCCGTCGTAGCGGCCGGCTTATTCATGCGTGCCTCACCATCCAGCCCCAGCACATCCTGCATGGGAATTATCGCCGTTTTAGCCACGGAACTGTAGGCCAACCGGCACAACACATTATGCGCATCCTTCTCCGACACGCGGCGGCCGGTATAATCATTCAGCCGCCTGCGGCCGTTGCGGTCCATATCCTGGAAATACCAGCCACGGGTTGTGTTGTTATCATGCGTACCGGTGTACGCGATAAAATTCTCCGCATGATGGTGTAGAATATGGGGCGATGTGGCCATATCTTCCCCAAAAGCAAACTGGAGCACTTTCATGCCCGGCAGCCTGAACTTATCGCGCAGTTCATATACCTCGTCGTCGATCTCACCCAGGTCTTCCGCCACAAAGGGCAGCTCCTTCATTTCTTTCTGAAGCAGGCGGAACAGCTCGTGGCCCGGTCCTTTTATCCACATTCCTTTTACGGCCGTTTTTTCCCCGGCCGGCACTTCCCAATATGCCGAAAAAGCCCGGAAATGATCGAGGCGAAGCAGATCGAACCACTCCATATTGCGGCGGATGCGTTGCAACCACCACTCGTAATGTGTATGTTTCAGTTGGTCCCAGTTGAAAATGGGCATTCCCCATAATTGCCCTTCATCGTTGAAATAATCCGGCGGCACCCCTGCCACGGCCTGCATCTCTCCCTTTTTCCAAGGCGGAACAGGTCGCGGTTAGCCCATACATCCACCGAATTGTAACTCACATAAAACGGGAGGTCGCCAAACAGTTGCAGATCCAGGCTGCGGCAATAGTTACGGAGGTTTTTCCACTGGCGTTCAAAAATAAACTGCGCCCATTTTTCGCGGCGAAGCAGCTGTTCGTCGGTAGGCCGTTCATCGCGGTTTTTATACTTCTCGGGCCAGTCATACCAGGGCTTTCCTTTACACGCTGTCGTTTGCACGGCAAAAGCAGCCCAGTCATCGAGCCAGTACGCCTGCGCTTCACAAAAGCGTTCAAAGGCGATCTTGAGGTCTGCAAAATCACCTGACTGAAAATTATCAAACGCACGCGCCAGCAGCTTTCCCTTAATGAGTTTGGCGGCCTTGAAGTCGGCCTTCCCCTGTTGCGGCAACGAATGTGCTTTCAGGTCACTGGCCTCCAGTAACCCCTCGTCTACGAGGCAATCGGGACTAATTAAAAGTGTATTCCCCGCCATGGCGGATAAAGCGCTGTAGGGCGAACCGCTGTTATCGGTGGGATTGAGTGGGAGTATCTGCCAGTACCGCTGCCGGGCGCGGTGCAGAAAACGGGCGAATTCCCTCGCGTTCTGTCCCAGGTCACCAATGCCAAACGGAGAAGGCAAAGATGTAATATGCATAAGTATCCCGGCATTCCTTTCGTGCTGTCGATCCATAATCCTTCGGGGTGTTTTTTAATATATAACAAAATAAAATCTGTGCCAGTTGAATCCCTGCTGATAAAATCCGGCGCGGAAAAGGAGGGAATGTATCTACCACCCCACAGTTTGTGGGAACAACAGGGGCCGTGCTCCTACAGTGCATAATAATGCTGTAAAACGCGGATCCTAAACGCTACTTTTGTCGGTTGAATAAAGGGAATGTAACGATGAATGACCCAAAGAAGGCCCGGCTGGCGATTACGCTATTCTTTTTTATATCAGGATTTGGCTTTGCCTCCTGGGGGCGCGGATCGCTGATATTCAGCGCCACCTGGGGCTCAATGAAGCGCAACTCGGCGGGGTACTTTTCGCCCTTCCGTTGGGCCTCGCGCTCACATTGCCCGTTACAGGCGCGCTGCTGCAACGGTACAGCAGCCGCAGGATCATGTTTGCCGGCGCCCTGGCTTTTAACGTGATGCTCAGCCTGATAGGGTTCGCCAACCTGGCCTGGCAGCTCGCTATCGTACTCTTCGCTTTCGGCAGCTCCCGGAACCTGCTCAATATTTCGATGAATGCCCAATCCGTAGGCGTACAACAACGCTACGACCGCTCCATCATCACCACTTTTCATGCGGTATGGAGCGTGGCCTGCGCGCTCGGCTCCGGTTTGGGATGGCTGATGAATTCCTTTCACGTTGCGCCGCTATGGCATTTGCTGGGCGTAGGTATAGCCATGGTCATACTGGGCTTCATCGCTTACCCGGACAGCCTGCAACAACCACCCGCCCCGCGCGGCAGCAAAGGGTTTATTTTCCCGGATAAAACATTGATTAAATACGGCCTCATCTCCTTTGGCTCTATGAGTTGCGAAGGCACGATGTACGACTGGAGCAATATTTATTTTCAAAAAGCCGTGCATGCCACCCCCGCGCTGGCCGGTGCAGGTTTTACGATATATATGACCATGATGGCCGTGGGCCGCTTCTCCGGCGACAGGCTTGTAAATAAGATGGGGGCCGTCACCATCATCCGCTTCAGTGGCATCTTATTGTTCTGCGGCTTGCTGCTGGCAGCCGTTTTCCCTTACGAGGTTACCGCTTCCATGGGATTTATGATGGCCGGCCTGGGTGTTAGTTGCGTGGTGCCACTGGTATTCAGCTTAGGCGGGAAGGCCAGCAAAATGACCAGTGGTGCAGCCATAGCAGCCATTTCCACGGTAGGTTATATCGGCTTCCTGCTGGTGCCGCCTGTCGTGGGGTTCATTGCACAGATGGCCGGGCTGCGCTGGGCATTCGGGATCATGTCCTGCTTCGGCTTATTGATCGCCATACTGGTGTCGCAATTGAAGGAACCGCCGCCACAGCCGGCAACTACCTAGTACTTTCTATTTTTTATATATTTATCCTATCAACCTGATATCTGACTACCTTATGACCCAACCCGGATGTATTATTTTTGACTGTGATGGCGTGTTGGTCGACAGTGAAACGATCGGCATCAGAATACTGCTTGACATGACGGCCGAATACGGCGTGGCTATGGACTTTGAGGAAGCCGTGGGCGAATTCAGCGGCCGCCGGCTGCGGGATGTGATCGATGTGCTGCAAACCCAAACCGCAACGCCGTTCCCGGTCGACCTGGAACAGTCCTTCCGCAAACAATCCTATAAGGTATTTGAAACCGAAGTATTACCCGTAGAAGGTATTCGCGAGCTACTCAGCAGCCTGCAGGTGCCGTTCTGCGTGGCCTCCAGCGGTCCCGTTGAAAAGATTAAGCTGAACCTCCGTTTAACCGGGCTGCTCCCCTACTTCGAAAACCGCATCTACAGTGGTTACGACATCGCCAGCTGGAAACCCGATCCCGGCATTTTCCTCTACGCCGCCCGCGAAATGGGCTTTGCCCCGGAACACTGCGTGGTGGTCGAAGATAGTAAAGCCGGGGTGCAGGCAGGGATTGCCGGCGGTTTTAAGGTATTCGGCTATGCGAAGCATGCTGACCCGGTAGCGCTGAAGGAGGCTGGCGCCCGGTGTTTTACAGTATGTATGATCTTCCCGGACTACTGCTATGATCGCTTAAAAGTCGCCTTAACATACTGTAACCTTCGAGGATGGTAACTGCATCCTTCGCTGATCCTTCGCTCAACCTACGTTCAAACCGCCACTATGGCCGAATAAGCCTAGGATGAGCGAAGGATCAGCGAAGGATGTAGCAAGGATGGTGTAAGGATCCTACTCTGCTGTTATTTTGTAAACTTTCTCTTTCTTACTAAAAATCAGTCTGTTACCATCATTTTCATGGGCAACGTCCGATTTCAGGCGGGATTTGGCGCTCACCACCACCGGGTTCCCGTTATTGCTGACGATCCGGGCGGAAGTTAGTTTGCCATTTGCCCACTCCATGTCGATGGTCATATTGCCGCGGGCTTTGAGGCCGGTGACGCGGCCCGATTTCCAGGCGGCAGGCAAAGCGGGTAATAGTTCAATTTCGTAAATGCCTGGTTTGTATTCGCGATGGCTTTGCAACAGCATTTCTGCTATGCCGGCAGTGCCTGCAAAGTTACCATCGATCTGGAACGGTGGGTGCGCATCGAAGAAGTTCGGGTATAAACCGCCGGCACCGCCACCTTTCGGCGGCACATATTGCAACAACTGCCGCACGAGCGTGTAGGCATGGTCGCCATCGAGCAAACGGGCCCAGAAGTTGATTTTCCAGCTTTTGCTCCAGCCGGTCCCCGCATCACCACGCAGCTCCAGCGTTTTGCGGGCGGCAGCGAACAGTTCGGGTTGTGAAGGGGTGATCTGGTAACCGGGATGCAGGCCATACAAATGGGATACATGGCGGTGTTCCGGTTCGGTTTCTTCAAAATCTTTGTACCATTCCTGCAACTGGCCTTTGGAGCCGATCTTAAAGGGATAAAGGTCCTGCAACTGTTTATCCAGCTTCGCATCCGGGGATTTATCCAAACCCAGTATACGATTGGCAGACGCCAGGTTGGTGAACAGGTCGCGGATGATGGAGATGTCAATCGTGGTGGCGATCGATACGCCCCGGCCTCTGCCGTCTTTATCTTTGAATTTGTTCTCGGGTGTGGTAGAAGGAGCCGTAACCAGTTTGCCGTCTTTGTCTTTGATCAGCCAGTCGGATGCGAAAGCCGCCGCGCCCTTCATGAGCGGGTAGGCCTGCGTGGCCGGGAACTGCTTATCGCCTGTATAGAGGTAATGCTCCCAAAGATGCCGGGTGAGCCAGTTGCCGCCCATTGGCCAGTTAGCCCAGGTAGGATCGCCGCTGCCAATATCACCCACGGGATTCGCCTGGCACCAGATATCCGAGTTGTGATTGGCCACCCATCCATCGGCGTGATAAAAGTCTTTTGCCACACGCCCACCAACGACCGACAGCCCTTTGAGCCAGTCGAGCAACGGCTGGTGCATTTCCGGCAGGTTGGTTACCTCCGCCGGCCAGTAGTTCATTTGTGTATTGATGTTGATGGTGTAATTCGAGCTCCGTGGTGCGCGTAACTCCTTGTTCCAGATGCCCTGCAGGTTAGCAGGCGGCGTACCAGGCCGTGAGCTCGAAATCAGCAGGTAACGGCCGTATTGGAAAAACAGTGTTTCCATACCCGGATCGGAGGCGCCTTTCGAGTAAGCCTGCAAACGTTCGTCGGACGGCAATGCAGCATTGGCCTTGTCGCCATCCAGCTCCAGTTTTACACGGTTGAAGTATTTCGTGTAGTCTGCACGGTGAGCCGTCATCAATGCATTATATCCCTTATTCATCGCATTTCGAACCAGCGACTGAGTAATTGCCTTTTCATCTTTCCCCTGCGTGTCCGGACATTTATCAAATCCGTTAAAACTCGTTGCTGCAGCCACGTACAACAGCACCTCGGAGGCACCGCTGATATGAATACCCGTGGTGTCCGTCAGCACCCTGCCCCCTTTCGCCACTGCGCGGATCCTGAGCTGGTAACGCATACCGTTGCAGCTGCCCGGTTCTTCGTAAATCACATGCTCACGGTCTTTTGGATTGTAATAATTGGGATCCACGTGCGAAGGCGCCTTTCCGCTCATCACCAGTTCGTTGGCGCCATTCGACGACAAGCGATAACGCAGCCGGCTGCGGGCAGCCACATCGAACGACAGCGACTTGGCTTTATTGGCAGAGAGGCGGATGAGTAGTATATTATCCGGGGCGGACGTAAACATTTCGCGGGTATATTGAACGCCGCCGGCTTCAAATTTAGTGGTGGCAATGGCCGTGGCCAGGTCCAGTCGCGGTAGTAACCGGTCACCTTTGCGCCGTTCAGCGACTGGCGCAGCAACAAATCGCCCAGTGGCAGGAAGGATTCTGTGAACAGTCCCTGCATCTTCCGCGTTAGCTGATCGGCTTTTGAATAATCTTCGCTGAACAGGGCGTCCCGGATGGGCTGTAAATGACTATACGCCTGCGGGTTCACATTATTTTTAACGGGGCCGCCGCTCCACAGCGAACTTTCATTCAGTTGTAAAATTTCATCTTCCACCTTCCCGAACACCATGGCGCCTACGCGGCCGTTGCCCAATGGCAGGGCCTCTACCCACTCGGTAGCGGGTTTGTTATACCAAAGCTTTAAGGATTGCTGGGCTTTTACGGTAGCTCCGCAGGTCAGCGCGAGCGAAAAAAGCAATATTGTTCTCATAAGCGTGTCGTGTGGCAACTAATATACGCTGGCGACCCGAATGATCCTAACGCCCGATTCGCCCGTTCTAATGTTATTTTACGCCTGCCTTATTTCCCCTTCGATTTAAGATCGGCTGTCACTTTTTCCAGCATTTCCTGCTGCCAATCGTTGGTGGTCAGGGTAATATCAGGCGCTACACCTTTACCTTCCAGCGATTTATTTTCGGTGGTTTTGATCTGGCATACGGGGATATAAAACACGTAGTTATCCTCGGTCATCAGCGATACCGGGTTACCGCCGCCACCGGTGTTTTCGCCTATAATAGTCGCGCGGCCCAGTTCTTTCATGATAAAAGCAAAATATTCGGCGGCCGAAAAAGTGCGACCGGACGTTACAACATACACTGGTTTGTCTCCCAGCGAAGGCCCGCCCGGCAAAGGTGCTACCGTAGGCTCGCTGCGATGCCACTCCGCCTCTCCCCTGCATTTTTTGATGAGCAACGTTTCAAAACGTTCATCATCCTGCGCAAAGAGGTAGTGGTAAAGGAAGGTGGAAATATTCCCAGATCCGCCACCATTGCGGCTGATGTCGATCACGATCGCGCGGGTGTTCCGCAGGAAGTTCAGGGCGCTCTGCGCCGTTTTATACGCCTCCGGGCCTGCAATACATTCCTCCCAGCGGATGTAACCGATGTTACCGGCTTTCACGGTTACCTCGCGGAAACCATAATTCCGTTCTGCCGGCGTCGTTACACTTTCATTGGGCACACGCTCCGCCAGGGCGTTGCGGTCAATCCCCACATAGAAGTGTTTGTCGTTCGTTTTCGCTCGCAGGTAATTAGTGATTTCGCGCAGGAATACAGCAGACGTGTCGATCGCATTGAAGAAGCCACCGTCCAGCATGCGTTTAAGTTCGTACGACATTTCCCTCGCCACTGCGGTATCGAAATAAGTGTTTTTAAGTCCCTTGCGCACCATGGCCACGATCTTTTCTTTATCGGCCTGTGTGATCGGTGCGATACCTTTCAAGTAAGGCTGCGCTTTTGCGCGGGCCCGTTCGAGGGCGCCGTCCAGTGCCGGGCCGTCCAGCGCTTTACGGAGCACCGCATCCTCCTTAATATTATTTACCCGCCAGAAGCCCTTGTCGATCGCCTCGTTCAGGCATGCCAGGGCTTTGTCCTTTCGCCGGCCTGTGCGTAGGCGCGGGAAAAAGTATAGGTTTCTTTAGCGGAGGCTTCGCCATGTTGCTTACGAAGCTGGTCGGCTGCCGCGGCGGCTTCTTTATATTTCCCCTGGTCGTACAGGCTGGCGATGGCGCCGGCATCCGGACCGGAATACGTTTTAATCAGCCGGAACTGCGCATGCAGGCCGGAAGCCGCGCCAAAAACACGGCGAAGAGCAGGCAGGTTAATTTTTTCATGGGTACGATGAGATAATAATTCGTTGGCAATAGACTGGCAAGTTAGCCGATTAGCCTCGTTATTTCAAACCCAAATTCTGCTAAACGTTAGCACCAGCGCTGTTTTTCGGGAACATGGAATGTTTATCTTTGCCCCCATGCAAACCAAAACCGTTCTTATCCTGGGCGCTAATTCCGACGTTGCCAAGGCAGCTATACAGCAGTATACCGCAAAGGGTTACCGCGTTATCGCGGCTTCACGCAGTACGGAGGCGCTGGAAAGTTTTGTGAAACAATCGGTTCCCCAACGGGAACTGGTGACCATTCAATACTTCGATGCGGCCGATTTCGGCAGCCATGCCCCGTTTTACGCGCAGCTGCCGGAGAAACCTCATATCGTCGTATATGCGGCGGGGTTCCTGAAAAATAATGAAGCAGCATTGCTGGATTTTGACGGTGCGTTCCGCATGATGCAGGTACATTATGCCGGCGCGGTTTCCATCCTGAACATCATCGCGATGGATGCGAAGAACGAACGGCTGGAACGGATCATTGGCCTTTCGTCCTTGTCAGGTGTACGAGGCAGGAAGAGCAACTTTATTTACGGCAGTACCAAATCCGCTTTTACCCAATACCTGGCTGGTTTGCGCCAGTACTTGTTCGCCCGGCGTATCACCGTTAACGTGATCGTAGCGGGTTACATCCGCAGCAAAATGACCGCCGGCCTGAATCTTCCAGAATCCCTCATGCTGGAACCGGCGTTTATTGCCAACGCGGTAGTAAACGCGGGCAGTGGATTTACCATCGTGCCCGGTTTGAAATGGAAATTAATTTATACAGCCCTGAAGTATATGCCCGAGCGCCTGGTGGCCAAACTTCCTTAACTACAGTAATAATGCGTCGATGCGATGGGCCTGCACCATTTGTGTTTGTTCCGACCAGGAAAAAATCGTGAAGTTACCGTCTTGCGAAGCTACCAGCGCGATCGCATCGCGCTGATCGTGGATGAACTGCGCGGCCGACAAATGCCGGGTGCCGCCGATGCTCGAAGGATGAATGAGCGAAGGATGCCCGCCGATAACCGGCTCCATCCAGAGCACCTGCTCTACCGGTTCGGAGCGGCTCGCGCGCATGATTTTAGCGCCAAAAGCCAGCAGCTCGTGGCGGTCGTTGATCAACGTAGCGCCATCCACCGCGGTAAGACCGGTAATATTATCCACCTCTCTCCGCAATGCGTTTTGCCAGAAGATTTCCGTACTTACCTTGTTAGCTTCCTGTCGCAACAGATCGGCTACACCGGTAAACGCCGGATCTATACGGTATTGCAGCGGGTGCACGATCGACTCCTTCCAGGCCTCGCTGCCGGAGGGCGTTACGAGCAGGATGCCCCCGTGTTTATGGGCGCGCATCGACACCGCTATCTGGATCAATACATTTACAGGATGGTTCCATACGCCGGAAGCATTGTGTCCCAGCAGCGATGCGAGGATAGATGGAGTATCGTCCAGCAGCGCGCTGGCTTCGTCTACCACCCTTACCTGGTCGCCTTTGAGCACGGCCACGTTGGCGAATTTACCCAGACCGATGATCCGGCGGTGTTTCACCACGAGCAGCCCGGGTTCCGACACGTCCAGTACAAAACAATAATTGGGCAGTTTGATGGTGGTCCCCCACACGTACAGTTCCCCGTTTTCGTGCCATACGCCTACGTACACACCGGCGCGCTCTACCCCGGGCGCCAGTTTCACCAGCGTTTTGGGCGACAGCGGCAGCCGTTGTGCAAATAACAGTGGCCGGCCGGCCTGACTGGGTTTCAGGAATGCAAGCGAAATACGGGGTTCATTGCCCTCCTCCTTTCGTAAACTGGCCCAGAAGGCCACATCGATCATGGTTTCGATGATTTTGCCGGAGGGTACGTCCGCCAGGTCTTCTTCACCATTGTCGGCCGCCAGGGCTATATGTTTTAAAAAATGATCTTCTACAATCCCGGAAATCTTTGTCGCAGCCTGGTATGTTGATTCGTTCGTCAATTCCATAAATGAGCTCGTACGCCGGTTGGTTGCCCCGGCCTTCCGGCAAATTTACCATTTTTCGCGGTCGGAATAATACCGGGTTACTTTGCCCCGGCAAACCACTTGCGCAGACGGCTCCTGTACAGCCAATAACCCGCCAGCAGCAATACCCATAACGGCCATATCGCTACCAGGTAAACCAGGATGTTGCAAAAGACCCGTAAACCGCTGAGCAACGACTGCCATAATGATTCTCCGAAACCGGCGCGGGTAAGTGCATCCTCATCTGCCAATATCTGTATGTCCGCCACTTCCGGCTGAAACAACGATACCGCCAGGGTGGAATACGCCACGTTCTCATCGATCTGTTTGTTCGCAATGATCCTGTTGATCCGCTCCTGCTGATCGTTTTGCGCTACCGCGTTCATATCGATGGCTTTGTCGTTCCGCGTAGGTCCCAGCTGCTTCACGTCCTGGTTGCCCAACTGGTTGGCATAGTAAGAAAGCGTGGCGTCCGTATCGCGCAACGTACGCGTATCTATAAAATCGGCGATAACGGACAATGTGTACACGACTGAATCCAGTTGCGCTACCGGCACCCGCAATTTAAGGTCTGACGTTGCGGTGTACAACTGCACCCGTTTAACAGAATCTGTTTTGTACTGTAGCGTTTTTGCAGCATGATAAATATTTCGCTGCGTACTTTCTTCTACGACCCCGCCCAGTGCGCTGACCAGTCTTTCGATACGTTCGGTGGATTGATGTACGTCTTTTACCCGGCAGTGAAAGTCTGCGCTGCGCATGCGTTTGCGGGTAGAGTCTTGTAATGGAACAACCTTCAAATCAATTTTTTCCTGCCTCAACGAGGCTGTCGGCGCACCTTCGTGTGGAACCTGCTGACAGGACAATAAGAGGCATGCGGGCGCTATGGCCCCGTAGAACAACAATGAATTACGCATAAAAGGGATAATTTCCTGTTTATCCGGATAAAGTTGAAAGGTAACCTGCAGGAAATGTTAAAATGAAAAAGGCGCTGCTCGTGCAACGCCCTCTCTTTTTGTGTATTCAGTGGTGAACGGTTAATCATTTGATATGGTAGTAGATTTCTCGGGCACATAAAACTGCAGCGCGCCGTCAATAACTTTAACCTCGAATACTACCCCTTTAATATCTTTGATCACCTCATCGTCTACATGCGCATGAACGCCCTCCCAGGTGATCGTTAATTCTTTCGCTTTCAGGGTAGAAAACGTGAACGGTGTATTACCATCGCGTATCTTATCCCAAATATAAGTGGCAAACTTCTCCCGCTGTGTTTCTGCGATCAGTATCACCTCAAACTCACCATCGTTTGTGTTCGCCAAAGGGTTCAGATCAAGATTCGGGCCAAGGGATGGCGTATTCATCACCTCAACCAGTAAAAAATTACCGGAATGGTCTACCCCATCGATCAATATCTGGCAGTTTTTTGCCTTATAGTTTTCGATGACATCGTGCAGCACGTGCAGTGCATTATCGATGCGCTCTTCGGGCGACACGTCCTTTTTATCTGCACCTTCGCGCATATCGTTCATCAATTTCGGAAATACGCCAAAACCAAATCCCTCCAGGAAATACATGGTTTCATGATGCCCGTGGATCTTCCCCACATCGAATTTACGGGCGGTTTCTTTACGCCAGGAAGCAATGATATCTTTCTCCTTACCGGAGATTTCCAGCGCCTTACCGATGTTGTTAGCGGTGCCTTTCGGCAATACCGCGACCGGCAGGTGCAGATCGCGTTCCAGCAACGCTACACTTACCTTTCGCACGGTACCGTCGCCGCCTGCCACGATTAAGAAGTCTACTTCCGGATCAATATCTTTCCATCCTTTTTCCTTTACAGAAGAATAAATGACTTTAAATCCATGTGATTCGATCTGTTTGATCAGTGTTTCTTCTGAGTGCTCCTTGTCTCCAGCTTTGGGATTATGTAGCAGATTGACTGTTTTCATGTGTTGAGGCATATGTACTGGGCAGACAAAAAGAATACCAAGTCGCACTGGCATGGTATTGGGGGCGCATTGGGCATGAAAATACTTATCGCAAACGACGACGGCATTTATAGTCCTGGCATCGCGGCCCTGGCCAAAGTGGCTTCCCGTTTCGGGGAAGTAACAGTGGTGGCGCCCGATGTGGAACAGTCTTCCATGGGACATGCGGTAACGCATTCGCGCCCGCTGACATTGAAGAAATCACCCATCCATTTTGAGGGCATGGAGGCCTACCGGGTAAACGGTACGCCGGCCGACTGTGTGGCATTGGGTACCCACCTGACCAAAACAGATGTGGTATTATCCGGCATCAATATGGGACCGAACCTGGGCAACGGCATGTGGCACTCCGGCACGCTGGCGGCTGCTAAACAGGCGGTGTTACTGGGTTACAAAGGCATCGCACTCAGCACGCCCGTAGGCAAAACGGAACCGGACTTCGAAGCACTGGCGCCATTTGTAGCCGAAGTACTCGAACTCCTGCTTGCAGAACCCGGACTCGCCCTTTACAACGTGAACTTCCCGCCGAGTCCTAAAGGGATCCGCTGGACGAGGCAGTCCGTGAGGCTATACGATGGTACCATTGTACCGGGTGTAGACCCAATGAACCGTAAACACTACTGGTTTACAGTTACACCGCTGGAACCCGCGGAGGAAGGCACCGATCGCTGGGCGGTGGAAAACGGATATGTATCTATCACCCCGCTGCGACTCGACCTTACCCACGAAGACGAATTGAAAAAAGCATTAGAGAAATACGGGGAAACAGTGAAAACAGATTAACGCCAGGCATCCATTAATCGCCGCAGCACAATGATCTCACCAACATGATAAGCATTGTGATCGGCGATGAGCAAGGCCTCGCGGAAAAGCGACTGTCCCTCTCCCCACGCAAAAACATCCAGCAGCTGGTCTTCACGTTCCTTCAGCAATTGAAAGAAACGTTTTTGATCAGCTGCAATTTGCTTCAATGTATGATTCCACGTCTCATCATCAACATGCGTCTGATGCTCCGGCCAATATCCTTCCGGCCACTTCGGACTTTCATGTCCTTCCCCGGTACTGAATTCCACGATATCCCATTGCGTAATGCGCAGATGATCGGCTAATTGCCAGATGGAATATGGTAAACCACGAACTTTTTTGCCACGCAGACCGGCCGGCAGGTCCGCAACGGCCTCTGTGAATGACACGTGTGCATTGCCCTTCTGAATGAGGGTAATGAGCTCGGAAACAATAGTTGTTTTTTCGTTTTTCATGGAGGTTTTGCCACAATAATCCGGCCAGCAAAGAATAATTTTTTAGATTTGCGGCCATTATTACCAAGACGAGCCATTTATGCTGAAGCTGAATAAAGTCCATCATATTGCCATTATTTGTTCCGATTACGAGCGTTCCAAAGCCTTTTACACCGATGTGCTGGGCTTCCAGATCATTAAGGAAACGTATCGACTGGAGCGGCAATCGTATAAACTGGACCTTTCGCTGGATGGCGTATACCTCATCGAATTATTCACCTTCCCTTCGCCCCCGCCCCGCCCATCGCGGCCAGAGGCGCAGGGCTTACGCCACCTCGCGTTTGAAGTGGACGATGTACAGGGCGAAGTATCCAAGCTCCGCCAGCACAACATTGCCGTGGAGGATGTGCGCGTCGACGAGATCACGAAGAAAAAATTCACCTTCTTTGCAGACCCTGATGGGCTGCCAATTGAGTTGTACGAAAAATAGAAGATACTGTGCTCCGG
Source organism: Chitinophaga sedimenti (assembly GCF_023156195.1). Taxonomy (GTDB): domain Bacteria; phylum Bacteroidota; class Bacteroidia; order Chitinophagales; family Chitinophagaceae; genus Chitinophaga; species Chitinophaga sedimenti. The sequence goes on along the minus strand of NZ_JAKUKA010000001.1, from coordinate 766,156 downwards.
CACGGTATTTTTTTTGTGCAGCCAACCCCAAATTGCTGTTCAGCCCCGTTGGTCACTCACTTCCATTTATTTTTTTCTATCTTACCCCAATAAATCCACGTTACATGCGCCGTTTGTTCTTTCTCCTGGTTTTTCCGTTCGCTGTACAGGCACAGTCTGTAAAAGATGTGCTTCATCCCGTTTACACGCAGCAACTGGATGGCTATACTGCCAACCGGTTTAACGCCGCGTACGAGCATCGCATCCTCGCACAGGATGCCGACCGGCTCGTGAACGCATTTAAAGACCGCCATGAAGACCGTTGCTGGCAAAGTGAATTCTGGGGTAAATGGTTCACTTCCGCCGTCCTGGCGTACCGCTATCATCCCGAACCGGCGCTGAAAGCTAAATTGTCAAAAGCGGTGGCCGGACTTATTGCCACACAATCGGCCGATGGGTATATTGGTAACTATGCCGACGATAAACACCTGCAGCAATGGGACGTTTGGGGACGTAAATATTGCCTGCTCGGCCTTCTTGCCTGGTACGACCTCGAAGGCGACCAACAGGCGTTAAAAGCCGCTAAACGCCTCGCCGATCATCTCATCAAAGAACTGGCGGATAAAAATCAATTGATCGTTAAAACCGGTAACCATCGTGGCATGGCGGCCAGCTCTGTGCTGGAGCCGGTGGTGTTGCTGTACTACCGTACACACGATAAAAAGTACCTCGACTTCGCCCAAACCATCGTACAGCAATGGGAAACACCCGATGGTCCGCAATTAATCGGCAAGAGTAAAACCGATGTATCGGAACGCTGGCCATTACCCGGCCCCGGTAAATGGTATGGCTGGGACCAGGGACAAAAAGCATACGAAATGATGTCCTGTTACGAGGGCCTGCTGGAACTGTACCGGGTTACTGGGAACGAAACCTATAAACAGGCGGTGATCAATACCTGGGAAAATATCCTGCAAACAGAAATAAATGCGGCCGGCTCCGGCTCGGCCATGGAATGCTGGGTAAAAGGCAACAGGCTTCAGTCGCTGCCGCTTAAACACTACCAGGAAACCTGTGTGACCGCTACCTGGATCAAACTAAGCCAGCAACTGCTACGCCTCACCGGTGAAGCCAGGTACGCAGACGCAGTTGAAAAAAGCTTTTATAATGCCTTACTCGGCGCCATGTCTGCCGATGGCAGCGACTGGGCAAAATATACACCACTGAACGGCGTACGTATGCCGGGCAGCGAGCAGTGTAAAATGGGTTTGAACTGCTGTGTGGCCAGCGGGCCAAGAGGTTTGTTCACACTGCCGTCTACAGCAGTGATGAGCAGCGACAGCGGCTGCCAGGTAAACTTCTACCTGCCCGGCGCGTATGAAATACCATTGCCGAAGAAGAACAGCGCACGCATAGCCATGCAGACCACTTACCCCGTAGATAGTGTAATCGTGATCACTGTAGCACCGCGCAATGCGGCCACTTTCGCAGTAAACCTGCGTATCCCGGAATGGAGTGAACAAACGCGCCTCACGATTAATGGCGAGCCCGTAACCGCCCTTAAAACAGGCAGCTATGTGCGCCTGCTACGCCGGTGGCAGCCTGGTGATAACATAACACTCACACTCGATATGCGCGGGCGCATACTTCGCAACAATGATTACATTGCGCTGAGCCGTGGGCCTATCCTGCTTTCGCGCGATATACGGCTCGGCGGGCCGGATCAGGGGATGCCGGTGCTGCCCGTCAGGCCTGGTTACATCTCCCTGCAACCAAAAACTGCCACCACATCCAATATCTGGATGCAATGGCAGGCAAATTTTGTGATGGAATCTTATAAGGAAGGTGGTTCAGGGGCGACTACGCTCACGTTCTGCGACTATGCATCGGCCGGAAACACGCAGGACGAAACATCCTTGTTCCGCGTATGGATGCCGGTGGTCGTTGACCCCACCATTGCATCGCGTCCCTAGTGCATCCTGCAAACCGCGTCCATAATGGCAATGAGCCCCGTCCAGCCCGTCTGGTGGCTGGCGCCGTGGCCTTTACCATTATCGCCGTTGAAGTACTCGTAGTACAAAATGTAATCGCGGAAATGCGGATCGTTGTTATACAGCGGATCGCCTCCAAATACCGGGCGCGCGCCGTTCGCATCCTTCAGAAAAATGCTTTTCAACCGTTTGCTTAGCGCATTGGCAATATCGGCGAGGGAACAATACTGGCCGGAGCCGGTAGGATACTCTACCCGGAATTCCGACGTATAATAATCATGCATGCTGTACAAAGCGTCGACCAGCAGGAAGTTCAGCGGGAACCAGATAGGCCCGCGCCAGTTGCTGTTGCCACCGAACATATTGGTTTCGCTTTCGCCGGGAGCATAGCGTACGGAGTAATCTTCGCCGTTAAGCCAATACCCGTAAGGCTGATCGCGGTATACTTTCGACAGCGACCTTACACCATAGTCGGATAAAAACTCGTTGGGGTCGAGCATACGACGCAACAGCAATTTCAGGCGATGGCCACGCAACAGTGACATCAGGTGCTGCTCATCTCCTTTTTCATCGCGCCAGCGGCTTACGAGTGCCGCCAGGTCGGGGCGGCGAACCGCAAAACGGTCAAGTTCCTCTTTCACGTCCGGGAGCTTTTCCCAGGTGGGTGTATCGAACAGGATGGTGGCATACATCGGAATAAGCCCCACGATGGATCGCAGGCGGAGCCTGTCCCAGCTCCCATCCGGACGACGCAGCACGTCGTAATAAAAGCCGTCCTGGTCATCCCACAAACCTTCTGAATCATCTCCCATGTGGGTAATGGAACCCGCTATCTGTAAAAAGTGTTCAAAGAATTTTATGATCATCGATTTGTACACAGGGTTGTACAAGCTCAGTTCTATGGCTATTTGTGTGAGATTTAAAGCGTACATGGCCATCCAGCTGGTGCCATCGGCCTGCTCCAGGTGGCCGCCGCCGGGTACCGGGGCGCTGCGGTTAAAAATGCCGATGTTATCCAGCCCGAGGAACCCTCCTTCGAAAATGTTGTTCCCATTACTGTCTTTACGGTTCACCCACCAGGTGAAGTTCATCAGCAGCTTTTGAAAAACCTTTTCCAGGAATACGTGATCGGGTTTGCCTTTCAGCTTCCAGTCGGTTTTAAACACCTTGTAAGCCGCCATGGCATGCACCGGCGGATTTACATCACTAAAGTCCCATTCGTAGGCAGGCAATTGCCCGTTCGGGTGCATGTACCGGACCTTCAGCAGCAACTCCAGCTGATGTTTCGCGAAATCAGGGTCAATGGGCGCAAATGCCAACGCATGAAATGCGTGGTCCCAGGCCGCAAACCAGGGGTATTCCCATTTATCGGGCATGGAGATAATATCTTCTGCCACAAAATGCCGCCATTCACGGTTTCGGGCATGGCGCATGGTCACTTCACCGCCCGTGCGGTCAGGATCTTCGTGCAGCCACTGGTTTACATTATAGGCGTAAAATTGTTTGTTCCACAACATGCCCGCCCAGGCCTGCCGGTGTACGAGTTGCTCGTCCACGCTGCTGCCCGGCGGTTGTTTCTCCGCATAAAACTCATCTGCTTCCGCCTTTCGCGCAGCAAACACCTGCTCAAAATCCGCAAAGGGATTGGCAATAGCCGCACTGCTTAAACGCAAACGAACCTGTACACTGCCGCCTGCCGGTACGCGCAACTGGTACCATAACCCTGCTTTTGTACCTTCCAGCATCGCATTTACAGCGCCCTCGCGGCCCTGTACAATTTTCTCGTGGAACGCATCTTTTACATATGGGGAAGTATTCGTCTGGCGACCGCCTAAACGCCGGTGATTGGTTTCATTATTGGTAAACAGTAACTGTGGTTGCCCATCAACATAACAAAAATAATTGCCTGCAGCCTCGCTGTTTAATACCAGTTTGCCTTCGCCTGCATAGGTAATCAACGGCTTCGGCGCGGGAGATGGTCCGCTCCAGGTGTTGCGGAAAAAAGCTGGGGAATGAGATGAATGTCGGCATCCTCACGGCCACGGTTATACGCGGTATACAACATGCAAATATCATCCGGCCCGCCCTTGGCATATTCTACGAACACATCGAAGTAACGGCCATCAGCAAAAATACCGGTGTCTGTCAGTTCAAATTCGGGGTGCTGCTTATTGCGCCGCCCGTTTTCTTCCACCAGCCAATTGTAGGGGAAGGCTTCGTGTGGATACTTATAAAGGTACTGCTGATAAGAATGCGTAGGAACATTGTCGAGATAGTAATAGAGTTCTTTAACGTCTTCACCGTGGTTGCCTTCGCCGTTGGTCAGGCCGAACAGGCGTTCTTTCAGTATGGGGTCTTTGCCGTTCCAGAGGGCGAGGCTGGTGCAGAGCAGCTGTTTTTCATCACTGATGCCTGCAATACCATCTTCCCCCATTTGTAAGCCTTACTCCTGGCCATATCGTGCGATACATAGTCCCATGCGCTGCCGTCGCGGCTGTAATCCTCCCGCACTGTTCCCCATTGCCGTTCAGACAAATAAGGCCCCCATTTCAGCCAATTCTCCTGCTTGTCGTAATGTTGTGCCAGTCTTGCTGCTTCTCTTGTCATACCATCGGTTTTTAGCATCATCTACCGGGAAGCATTGCTGCTCCCCGGTATTTGAAACTACAATTTTTCGATGAGACTTTCACCCTATAAGTGCTCGATAATGCTTTTAGTGGTCTTGAAATCGGTGTGATGAAATGCGTTGATACCAAGCCCCTTTGCCGTTTCAGTCAGCATTATACGATCATCAAAATAATAACACTGATCGGGATTCACCTGTGCAATACCCATAGCCAGTTGAAATATACCGGGATCGGGTTTGCGCATACCCACATCACAGCTGGAAATGAACGCATCGAAACACTGATGCAGTCTGAATTTTTGATGCGATAATCATTCAACTCCTTCCCTTCATTATTGATGGAAATAATGCGGAACCCGCAGCCCGACTGTTTCCATTCCAGCAGCCATGGCAACATATCCGGCAACATTTCCGACTGCGAAAACATGAAGGATTTAAAATCCTCCTTCGTGAAATCGCGTGGGTGATTAAATACCGTAAAATCCGGTATTGGTCCAGGGAGATACGCCCAATTTCATACACATTGAAGATGAAATCGTGCAGGGTATTCATTTCGGCATAGCTGATATTGAATTGCTGCGCGGCCTTTTCGCGTGATTTATGTCCCCAGCCATTGGTGAGCAGCACGCCGCCCACGTCCAGGGAACAACACTTTTACATTGGTGGCGTCCATTTTATCTTATTAATGCTTTTGCTCTTTTTACAACGTCATCCACCGTTAAACCGAAGTGTTTGAACAACTCCGCAGCGGGGGCAGATTCACCAAAAGTATCCACACCCATGGCATCTCCGTCTTCGGTTACATACTTCAGCCAGCCGAGCGTAGAACCTGCTTCCACCGATAGTCTGCGACGAATATTTGTCGGCAGTACTTTTTCCCTGTAAGCCGCATCCTGCCTGTTGAACAACTCCCAGGAGGGCATGCTCACCACGCGTGCCGCGATGCCATCGGCTTTCAATTTTTCCTGCGCTTCCAGCACCAGCTGCACTTCCGAACCGGTCGCCATTAAAATCAGGTCCGGCTCCTGGTGAGCTTCTGAAAGAATGTAGGCGCCTTTGGCCAGTTCAGCAGCACTGGTATATTTCTTTTGATCCAGTACGGGTAAGTTCTGCCGCGTAAGGATAATCGCCACCGGGCCGGTAGTATGTTCGATCGCCACTTTCCAGGTCTGCGCGGTTTCGTTGGCATCAGCCGGACGAATCACAATGAGGTTCGGAATGGAGCGCAGCGATATTAACTGTTCGATAGGCTGGTGGGTGGTACCGTCTTCACCCAAACCAATGGAATCGTGCGTAAACACGAAGATGGGCCGTATTTTCATGATAGCGGCCAGGCGGATTGGCGGGCGCATGTACTCAGAAAATATCAGGAACGTGGCGCCATATGGGATCAAGCCCGGTGTTAAGGCCATGCCGTTCAGAATAGCCCCCATCGAATGTTCGCGGATACCGAAATGGAAATTGCGGCCGTTGCGGTCACCGGCGGCGAACGAAGTGTATTTGTCGAGGTTCGTGTCCGTGGAAGGCGCAAGGTCTGCGGAACCGCCGAGTAAACCCGGCAGCGCGTCCGCAATCGCATTCAACACTTTCCCGGAAGCCTTGCGTGTAGCAATACCGCCTTTTACCGGCTCAAACTCCGGCAGGTCCAGTTGCCATTCGGCAGGCTGCTCGTTCCGGCTTTCTTCCTCGTATCTGTCAGCCAGCTCCGGGTATTTCTTCTTGTATTCAGCGAACAATTTGTTCCATTCCTTTTCCAATCCCTCGCCTTTATCACCCGATTCGCGGTAATAATTAAACACATCTTCCGGCACTGCAAAAGATTCTTCCGGATTAAAACCAAAGCGCTGCTTAACCAGCTTCGTTTCATCCGGCCCCAGCGGCGAACCGTGCACGCCGCCGGTATCCACTTTGTTCGGACTACCATATCCAATATGCGTACGCACTTTAATCAACGATGGGCGGTCCTTTTCGGCGCGGGCCTTCTCCACTGCTTCTGAAAGCGCTTCCGGTCGTTGCCGTCGTTCACTACCTGCACGTGCCAGTGATAAGCTTCGAACCGGTTAGCCACGTCTTCGCTGAACGTTACAGCGGTATCACCCTCTATAGAAATATGGTTATCATCATAAAAGTAGATCAGGTTGCCCAGCTGCAGGTGCCCCGCGATGGACGCGGCTTCAGAAGTAACACCTTCCATCATGTCGCCGTCACTGCAAATTGCATAGATGTGGTAATCGAACAGCTCGAACCCGGGCTTGTTGTAACGCGCAGCCAGGTGCTTTTGCGCAATGGCCATGCCTACGCCATTTACAAAACCCTGTCCCAGCGGGCCGGTCGTTACTTCAATGCCATCGAGCAGCCCGTACTCCGGGTGGCCCGCAGTTTTGCTGCCCATCTGGCGGAACTGTTTCAGATCTTCTATGCTGATGTTATAACCGGTGAGGTACAGGTAGGCGTACTGCAACATGGAACCATGTCCTGCCGATAACACAAACCTGTCGCGGTTAGCCCAGTGTGGGTTTCGGGGATTGTAACGCATGTGATGCGCCCATAACGTATGTGCCATAGGAGCTGCACCCATGGGCATGCCCGGGTGACCGGATTTCGCTTTCTCCACGCCGTCGATGGCCAGTAATCGGGCTGTATTGATCGCCCGTTCCGCGATGTTAACTGAATAAGATCCCATAATATGTGCTGATATTTTTTATAATTCCTGTAACACTACTTCTTCTTCCGCCGTCATCCAGAGTTTGGCGCCGCCGCGCATGCCGTCTTTCGCCGAGACCACGCTGATGTTTTTATCCAGTGCGAAATTGATTTCTTCGGCATTGCCGCCGCTGATATACAGATGATCGTAATTAAAAACGGTCTGCAATACGGAGATAACCTTTTTCAGGCGTTTGTTCCACTTTTCGGCGCCCTCTCTGGCGAGGGCTTTGGCGCCGATATACCTATCGTACGTGTGTTTAGAAGTAAAAGGATGTTGTCCTAACTCCAGGTGCGGCTGTAAAGCGCCATTATAGAACAAAGCTGTACCAAATCCTGTTCCAAGCGTCACCACCATTTCGCGGCCTTTACCATGGATGAGTCCAAGCCCTAGCAGGTCAGCGTCGTTCAGTACCTGTACTGGCTTTCCGAACAAGGTTTCCAGGCGTTCGCGGAAAGGCGTGCCGTACCACTTATCGGTTCCCAGGTTGGGGGCGGTCATGACTACCCCCTTATCCACATACCCGGGAAAACCGACGGAAACCTTACCGAAAGTCGGAAAATCTTTCACCAGTTCGCGGATCATTTCGATCACTTTGCCCGGCTCCGGTTTTTTAGGTGTTTTTACAGCCTGGTAGTGTTGCCGGACGGTACCACGCGGGTCGATTATTGACGCTTTGATGTGCGAGCCGCCAATATCGATGGCGAGGATATTGCCCTGATTCATATATGTAAGTTCTTTAACTGATGATTAAAGCCCGCAACAATAACAGCAGCGCCCGTAAATTGTTGCGGTACTCCCTGTAAAGCTACGGGCGGCCACTGCGGTGAACAACTAACAAATAATGGGTGTGTTGTACATTTTATCGAGCGTTCGCCGGCAAAAAAGAGGGCAAGGAACCGGATTGGACCGCTTTCCCTGCCCGGAATATTAAGTTGTGGCTGATTTACCAGCCACCGCCGCCGCCACCGCCACCACCGCCGCCGGAGGAACCACCACCGGACGAACCGCTGCTCCAGCTGGAACTGCCGGACGAACTGCGGCCCGACCAGCCAGACGAGCCGGACGACGACCGTACCGGCGCCGATGATTTCTGTACGGTAGTAGCAAAACGGTCGCTGAAGGTATCGCCGATGCGGCCATACGCAAAGCTGCGGCCACCGTACCAGTCCGGCATGTAGTCGATAGACTCCAGCAGGTCTTTAAACTTGCGCCCCCATTCATTTTCCACCTCCAATGCGATGGCATAGGGCAACATCCGTTCGAACAGTTCAGGGGTATGTTCGGGTGGTGTTAAGATGTTCAGGCGGTGTTCCTCCGCTACAGAGAGATATTCCTTAAAGCCCTCTATTTCCGCTTTCAATTCCGCGCCAATCTCTGTGGGTGCGGGAATCAACCAGAGATAAAAGCCGAACATAGTTACTACCGTTATCACGAAAAGAATGGCGATAAAGGGCAACTCCGTCGCCATCATCAAAAACATAAAGCCAGGTACCGCGGTAAATACGCCACCGAAGGCGATCATAAAAAATGCCGCACAGCCGCTTTCCCTGAAAGAACGAATACCAGAAATAAAGACGGTAACACCGATAGCCAGGAAAGGTGTGATAAAAGCCAGCAGCAGCAATGATTTCCAGTTTATTGCCAGCAGGTATAGCGCCAGTACTGCCATGGTGACCAGCGCACCGGTCCACATCTGTCTGGTATTCCGGAGAAAATATTTTTTAGGTCGTGTTTCCCTTTTACGCTGGTCTCTAATGCATCTTTCGCGTCACGAACGTAACTGGCGTGTGTATCATCGAGCAACAGTGTATCACGCGTTTTCATCAACTTATCATATAACTCGCGTTCGTCGGCACTTAATGACTTTACCCCATTATCGCCGCGGGTGAGCACGAATCCGGTTGGTTCATTAGTGATCCGGATCGACTTTTTCACCGCCATGTTCACGAGGGCGGCCGCGAAGGATTTATGGTCCAGCTTTTTGTGAAGATATAACGTAACGCTGCCGGCGAATAGTTACGTGGCGGATCAAAGCGTGCCACTACCACCTTCCTGTCCGGGTCCTTACCGTGTTTACGCCACTTCCGGTATAATACGGGCACCAGTACCAGCATGCCAATGACTGCCAGCAAATACGCCTTCGCAATATCGAACCACTCCAGTAACCGCTCCCATGGACCGGGTGGCTGCGGGCGCTGGATGATGCCGGCGGTAAAGCCTATGGCGATGGTAAATCCTGCGCCGGGTGATAACAACGTCGAGGTGGTAAAGGTGGGCGTACCATTTGCATCGTACTCAATCGTACAATCTGTATCTGTAGCGCCTTTTACACCGGTATAACAGGCCGATTGCTTTACCTTCGCACCCCCGGGTAAATGTACCGTGGCCGAGGACTTCACAATCGGGAGCCGCCAGTCGTTACCCGTTACGTTCCAGTACAATTCATCAAACCCATCGAAAAAGCCGATATGGCCACGCGATTCATAAACGATTTTGTATTCATATACACCATTACCCAGTATCACGTCCGGATCTCCGATGCGGATGTTTAGGTTAGTACCCTCCTCCTGTTCGCTGTAGGAGGCGGTAACACTGTCTTTCAGCACTTCTACCACATGTATCTTAACGCGCTTTTTGCGGCCATACTTGTCGGTGCGGTACTGCGGTATTTCGCGGATGATGCCCCGTTTGATCTGGTCGCCGGCGGCATATACCCGGATCGTTTCGGCCACACGGACCACCCCGTCGCGGGCAATATCAATATCCGAATGAAAAAGAATAATACCCTCGCTGTAGTAGGGATGCAAACCATCATCCTGTGCTGAAAGGCGGCCCATCACGCAAAACAGCGCGAAGAACAGTAAGCATAAATGTTTCATCATGAAAAAGTAACCTTAGGCGTTTCGCGGTGAGTATTATCTTCCGTTTCAAAAAATGGACTGGTTTTAAAACCAAACATACCGGCGATGACGTTAGACGGGAAACTTTCCACCAGGTTGTTGTTTTCGCGCACGGTGCCATTGTAGTACCGGCGGGCCGACTCGAGGCTATTTTCGATGTTGGCCAACTCTGTCTGCAATTGTAAAAAGGTGGAATTCGCTTTCAGGTCAGGATAATTTTCGGCTACGGCGAATAATGATCCCAGTGCGCGGGTAAGGCCGGTGGCGGCTTCCGCCTTTTGTTCGGGCGTAGTGGCGTTCACGGAAGCGGTGCGATAGCTGGTCACTTTCGCCAGTGTATCCTGTTCATGGCGGGCATACCCCTTCACCGTTTCAACGAGATTAGGTACCAGGTCGTACCGCTTTTTCAGACTTACATCAATACCGCTCCACGATTCCTTTACGCGGTTGCGGTTAGCCACCAGCCTGTTATAGAGCGATATCGCCCATGTAAACAGCACCACGATGACCGGATAACAACAAGTAGGGTGTAATTCATGCTTTTCCGGTTAAATGATAAGTAAGTTACCGCAAAAAAATGTCATTCGTCCTCATTCATGATCTTTTACTATTTTTAACGCATGCCGGAAACCGTTACCATACATAACCCATCGCTTAAAAGCCGCCTCGGTTACGTGGCTTCCACCCTGTTCATGTTATGTATCATATTTGTACTGTTCTACGGCATATCGATCCTGAAAGGCCGGTTTGTACTTAATTTCGATACAGATAAACAGATTGTGACCATTATCTGCCTGCTGGTACTGGTGTATTCGTTCTTCAAGAAACACATTGCATCCATCCGGTTTGATTTTAGCGCCCAAACCGTTACGCTGAAGGTGCTTCGCGTGCTTACAGGCGGTAAAACCTTTATCATTCCTTTTGACGATTTTTTCTATTATGAAGAGCAGCGGCGTGTACTCTCTTTCCGCGACCGTTTGTATTTCTATCGTGGTAAAAGGAGCTGGCCGGCGTCTGGAAAAGAAATTTCACCCGCGCTCAGCTACAGGAGCTGAAAGCCACTTTGCAGGAAGTAGAAAAGCTCTACCCGGAAGAAGCCTGACCATCGAGTCTAACCGTTACCGTTATTTGCGTTCCGTGCTCCACTTTTATACAGAATTCTCCGTCCATATCAGCGCTTAGCCCTTTCATCAGGCTCATGCCGAGTGAATTGCCGTCCGCACGCGCCTGCGCATCGGGCATCCCGATCCCGTTGTCGGCAATCATAAGCAGTACCTCATCCAACGCAGGCTGCGTCAGCCGAACGGTAATGGTTCCCCGGCGACCGTCCGGAAAGGCGTATTTAAAGGCATTGGTGATGGCTTCGTTCAGGATAAGTCCAATCGGCAATGCTTTACTGATGTCAAGCACAATGGGATCAATCGCCAATACCATGTTGACATCGTGTCTCTGCTCCGAGTAATCGCTGAGCTGCTCGGCCAGTTCCTTAATATAATGCGGCATATGCACCATCGCCGGATTGTCAGACTGGTACAGTTTTTTATGGATCAGCGAAATGGCGTTCACCCGGTTTTGGCTGTTCCGGATGGCAGAAATCGCCGTATCATCTTCCGGTAATGCGATTGAATGTTTAACAGGCTCATGACCACCTGCAGGTTGTTTTTCACCCGGTGATGTACTTCTTTCAACAACCATTCCTTTTCGTGCACCAGTTTCTGCAGGGAATCATTTTTACTGGTAATGAGAGCCTGCTGTTGTTCCAGCTGACGGTTGTTGCGCTGTTTCAGGAGATAACGGCTATAAGTCACCAGCAGCAGCATTGCCAGCAACACTCCGCCGGCGATCATCCAGTTGCGGCGACTATCGGCCTGGGCCAGCAGATCTTTGCTCAGCGCCGTTTCAATATTCAGGAGGCGGTTGGTTTCCTTTGCATGCCGCAACGAATCGGCGCGTTGCCGGCTCTCGTTACCAACAATATATAACCGCTGCTCCTGCAATATTTTCGCCTGCTGTGCACTGTCCTGCGTTTTGCGCAGCAGCTCGTCGCTGAGTGTACGAGCCCTGTCCAGGAACGCGATTTGCTGCGCATTCTGCGCCAGCTGATGTTCCTTTTGTGCCGTCTGGTAGCGAACGTTCAGCACTTCCAGCTCATTCATCTTTTGCACGTTGGCAATGCTGTCGTTTAAAATTTTATGCCGCGTGTAGTGCCTGATGGCCGACAAATACTGCATCCTTGCACTATCGATCTTAAACCGGAGGAACTCCGCGTACAGCTGTGTATTAATCGGCACCACACCTTTCGGCACGGACTCTACCTTCGTAACGTACTTCTCCGCATTATCCCATTGTCCGTTAAAAAAGAGGACTTTGCCATGTTGATCCATACATCCGCAAACGTCCCATGGAAGCGGATATCCAAGCCTTTCATCAGCCGTTCGGCTTCGGATAAGTAGCTTAAACTGGCAGGATAGTTTTGCAGAAGTTGATAGTTCAACCCTATCTCCCGGTTAAGTTCCACTTCGCGTATCAGCTCGTTAATGGGTACATTTTTTTCTATCGAGCAGGTAGTCAATAGCCTCCTGTGGATCGGTGCGGCGCATAATCTGCGCCAGCATGATAATATAAAACCAGTCTGTCGCCTTTTCCGGCGGGGAGGCTACCCGCACGCTGCGCAATGTGGCCTCGTACTCATTAGTCTTACCGAAATGCAGGAACACTTCCGACAGGCGAATGCTGTACAGGCGAATGTTCTCCGGTGTATTATCATACCGCCGTACGTGGTCCAGCGTAGCTTCGGCATAGTGCAACGCCCGGGCGCCGTCGCCCTTTACAGCGTATATTTTAGTCAGCAATTCATACACAAACCGCCGGTTTTTCACGTCTACCCGGAACAATACTTCTTCTGCCTCCAGTAGTACGGCCTGCGATTTTTCGATGTTGCCACGGACATAATAGCCGTAACCGGCTTTCAAATAGGCATGAGCCATATAGGACATATGCCCGGTAATCTTACTTAATGCGAGCACTTTCTCCGCCGCCTCGATCGTAGAAGGATAACTCGTATCAGCATCATCTACCAATGTTGACAACTGATACCATGCCTCCAGCTCGGCCTCGGGATCGTTGCGCCGGCTATGGTAGTTGATCATGGTCAGAAAGGCCCGTTTGCATTCGCGCTGTTTGCCCATCCTGTAGTACGCCCATCCTATGTAATATTCCGCCTCATTTGCGACAGTTGCATCTTTCGCCTCCAGGGCAGCCTGTTTCGTCAACTGCGACCAGCGAAGCAACGAATCCGGGCTATTTTTAGCGTCGCCCGACGCCACCAGGAACACCATGTTACGCATGTACCATACCCGATCGGGCTGTTTAATGTAATTGCTGAATCGCACCAGGTCCACTACATTCCTTCCCTCATATGCCACCTGGGCAAGCGTCGCGCCTGCGATGCGTTCACCTTGGGCAAAGCCGATTTTTTTGCTGTACGTCATGGCCAGCGTTCCCAGGTACCGTGCGCTATCGATATCTACCTTTTTCTTCACCGGGCTTCGTTACACAGGACCAGGCAACATTAAGTATATCGAGGATAGTGGCAGTATCGCGCAGCGTGTACACATGGTCCGCCGGAAAGCCGCGCATCAGCCTGGCACGGGCATCCTGGGCACAGACGTGTATCATGCCGCAACACAAAAGGAGGAGTAACGTACAATGTCTCATTGCAACTATCTGTTTATGCCTGAATTATTTCTGAAGATTTAGCGTGATGCCGCACTTCTGTTTCGGCGGGGAACATCACAGTAATCGATAACCCGTCCTGGTTCTGGAGGACCAGTGTGCCATCCATGTCTTTAGCCAGGCCCTTCATCAGGTTCATGCCCAGCGAGTCCTGCATAGCGCTGGACGCCTGATCCATACCAATGCCATTGTCGGCCACCAGCAATGTAAGCCAGCCTTCTTCCGGCCCGTTCTTTAGCACCACTTGTATTTTCCCGGAATTACCCACGGTAAACGCGTATTTGAAGGCATTCGTGATGGCTTCGTTCAATATCAACCCAACGGGCAGGGCCTGTCCCACATCCAGCGAAATCGGGTCGATAGACAGCCCGAACGTAATGCCCCGGCGATCGTCGGCGTATTCGCGCAGATGGTCTACCAGCTCCTTGATGTACAGCTGCATGTCGACCAGCGCGGGGTTGTCCGACAGGTACAATTTTTTGTGGATAAGAGAAATTGCGTTCACGCGGCGCTGGCTATCACGGATCGCGGAAATGGCATTGTCATCCTGCAGGTAAAACGACTGTATGTTCAACAGGCTCATTACCACCTGCAGGTTGTTTTTCACCCGGTGATGCACTTCTTTTAACAGCCATTCCTTCTCACTCAGCAGCTTTTCAAGGGTCTCATTTTTATTTTTGATGAGCTCCTGCTGTTTCTTCAATTGCCCGTTGCTGCGCTGTTTCTGGTAGTAGATCACCCAAAAAAGTAACACAGCCAGCACACTGCCGATAATGATAATATTTCGGGTGGTGCGGGTTTGATCAAGCAGTACCTGCTGCAGTTCCGATTTCTTATCCAGCAGTGCAATGCGTTCCTCTTTGTTCCGCAGGGAATCGCCGCGTTGCCGGGCCTGCTGCTGCGCCTGCGCAATATCGCGGTCTTTCAGCATTTCCCGTTGCCGTGTACTGAGTTCTTTTGTTCAAACAAAGCTTCCCGAAGTATCCCCTGCTCAGTTAGCCAGGCTATGTCGTGTGCGCGTTGCTGCAGTTCCCGGTCTTTGCGCGCCGTTTCGTATTTAAGTTGCAGCTCTTCAATCTGTCCCCATTTTTCTATATTGAACACCGAATCGCTGATCATTTTAGTCAATGCATAATTCCGTAAAGCCGACTGGTAACGTCCCTGGATGGAATCAATGCGATAATACAGGCCATACATTTCTATCTGCTTCCGCAGCGGCACCGGGCCCGCCTGCTGCATCCACCGTACTTTATCCGGTATTCGAGTGCGTTCGTATATTTTCCCTGATCGTACAGCTGCGTGGCCAAACGGAGGTTCAACTCGAGCGGTGCTGTACGCCGGTAGAGGTCATTCGGGATCATCTCCTTTTCAGCGACCAGGTAGTACTCCATGGCCTTTTGAGACTGTCCCAGCTGCCGGTAAAAGTCGCCTATGTACATATGTCCTACCGCTATATCCGCGGAATCATTAAATATTTTTTTGTTGGTGAGACGGGCAGACAAGTAGTTGATCGCCTCTGCGGGCCCCTGTTTCAGATTGATCTGCCGGGCAAACAACACCACATAATAGTTATCGGTTTCCGTGGCCGGATTACGCCCCTCCAGCATTTTGAAAAGGGTACTGTGATAGCGTTCAGTTTGCCCGAAGGTGAGGTACACTTCCGCCACCCGTACATAATAGAACGCATTATCGCTACTCCATTTGCCATTGAGCCGCATATTTTCCAGTGTGGCCTGGGCATAGTAAAGGGCCTTACCTCCATTGGCTTTTTGCACGTAGAGGCGACTAAGGCATTCGTACACAAATGACCGTTCCTGCACACCCAGCGCCTTCAGTTGCTCATCGGCAGTTAACAGCTCGCCCTCCGCCAGATCTATTGCTCCATACGCAAAGTGCACGCGCCCCAGCTCGGCCAGGGATAAGGCGCTTTGCAATTTATCCCCCGAAGGAGGGCCATCATCATTGTTTGCCTGAGAGAAAATTCCTTAGTAGGATATGTTGTATCCGTTTCACTGGTCGAAGCTGCCAGAAACTCCCATGCCTTCGCCTCCGCTATGAGGTCATGATTAGCGCGGTGATAACGGATCATGTTAAGATAACACTCCTTTACCTCCCGCCATTCGTGGCGTTGATAGTGGCAACGTGACAGGTAATACTCCGCCTCGTTAGCCACGTCGGGCAGATGATTGCGCTGGCCTTCTGACTTCATCATGCGGGCATAGTAAAACGCGCTGTCGGTTTGTTGTTCCCCGATATAGCTCATGATGAGCTCTTTTATCAACTCAATACGTTTGGATGGCCGCAATTCCGGCAGTAGCGCCGCGGCTTTCGAACGGTTGTTAGTCTCCGTGAAGAGTTGCACCTGTATGTCATTCGCTATGCGGATACCATTGGAATCGGCTATCTGCCGGCTTTTTTGAACACCTGGTCCAGCAGCGACTGGGCCGCCTGCAGATCCGCTTTCCTTTCTCCAGGCTTGTACACCAGCGCACTCGCCTGTCGCAGCAGCTTACGGATAGCCACCGTATCCTGCATAGCAGACAACTCCCTGCCTGACCGCGCTTTCTGTGAAAAAGCGGACAGGACAAAGCAGCACTGCAAACAAATAATAATCAAAAACCTCATAGACGATGGCGACGGCCGACGGTAAAGATAGCCATATCTGTGCTCCGGAGAAAGGGGGCACGTAGAGGACAGTTGACTAAATCATCACTAATGATGGCAAAATCATCGCAAATCTATTTAAATGTCCATCGTTCCCTACCTACCTCAGCGCCCATCGGCAATTCGCCATTGTTATGCGCGGGCGGCTCCACGCCCATCAGGTGTTTTACGAAAAAGTCGCGCTTCTTCATGCGGCCATAAGGGCCTCCATCGCTGTGCCCCATCCCCGGCACGGCCAGAAGTCGAATGATTTGCCGGCTTTGATCAGTGCGTCGGCCACGCGATAGGTAGACTCCGGTGGTACATTGGTATCGTATTCGCCGACGATCAGCAGCAGGTTACCCCGGAGTTTGGCGGCGTTGGTCACGTTGGATTGTTCCTCGTAATGTTTCCCCACCGGGTACCCCATCCACTGCTCGTTCCACCATTGTTTGTCTACCCGGTTATCGTGGCAACCGCAGGCGGATACACCGGCTTTATAAAATTCGGGGTGGAACAGTAATGCAGATACGGTGTTTTGTCCGCC
Organism: Chitinophaga sedimenti; assembly: GCF_023156195.1. Lineage (GTDB taxonomy): Bacteria > Bacteroidota > Bacteroidia > Chitinophagales > Chitinophagaceae > Chitinophaga > Chitinophaga sedimenti. The sequence goes on along the minus strand of NZ_JAKUKA010000001.1, from coordinate 749,028 downwards.
TGCGGAAGTGCCGTAAATGCCCACGTGCTCATCATCTACATAAGAATACTTGTCCGCCAGGGCTTTTATCCAGCCGATGCGATCAGGCAGGCCGGCGTCTGCCAGGTTCTGCCAGCAAACATCGTGAAAGGCCTTTGACCTGTTCGCCGTTCCCATACCGTCGATCATGACCACGATGAAGCCCAGTTCGGCGAGGCTCTGCATTTCACTGTAGGGCGTAAACGTTTTAGGGACGAAGGAACTGTGCGGTCCTGCATAAATATTCTCCAGTACGGGGTACTTCTTGTTTGGATCATAATCAGACGGACGACTAACGATGCCATAAATATCCGTTACCCCATCGCGGGCTTTGGCGACGAACACTTCAGGCGGTTGTACGCCGGCCTTCCTGTACACCGAAACATCCGCTTCTTCCAGCAGCAGCAATGCTTTAGCATCGGCCGACCGCCGCAGGCGGGTAACCGGCGGCACGTTCACCTGCGAGTAATTGTCTGTATAATATTCACGGCCGGGCGAAAACACGATATCGTGGTTGCCCGCTTCCGGGGTCAGGGCCAGCAGGCCTTTTCCGTCGAAGCCGATGCGGTAATAATGGATGTTGTAGGGGTCTTCGCCAGCGTGCATACCGCTGGCGTGAAACCATATCTGGCGTTTCTTTGCGTCGATGCTGTCGACGCCGCGCACGACCCAGTTGCCTTTCGTGATGGGCTGCTCGTTACCGGTCAGCAGATCGGTCAGGTACAGGTGTTTCCAACCGTCTTTTTCGGAGGTACGAATCAATACGGTGCTGCCTTCGGGATAATCTGTAAACATCGTGGATTCGTAAATGAACGTCTGCGTTTTTTCATCTACGATGTTCCTGGTTTTGCCGGTGAGGGCGTCGACTTCTATCACCCGGAAACGCTGGTGACCGCGGTCCGTTTTTTCGTAAGTGAAGTATCGGGAGTTGCCGGCACGCCAGTGCGGCTCGGGCGCCTGGAGGAAATCTATGGGATCGGCTTCCGCTTTGATGGCTTTGCGTTGCTCAAGGTTGAACACGAACAGCGTAAAGGTGGTGAAAGGATCACCGGGTTGCTTGTAAGGCTGTGAGCGTAGTTGTCCGCGCGTAGTGTTAGCAACGGAGGTGAGGATGTAATACACCGGCGTATCACGCACCGGCTGGATGTAGTAGCCCGTGAGCGATTTACTGTCCGGGCTCCAGCTCAAACGGCCATAAGGCTTGTCCGGGGTGCCATCCGTCGTAAATTGAATGGAAGTACCGCCGGCTACTGGCGTTACGAATACATTACCGTCTTTGACTGCAGCTTCCCATTGCTTATCGGGTGACAGCAACGCGGCCCTTGCGGCGCGTTCGTGCCCGGTGGAAGGCGCCGGTGCTTCCATGGCAGTTACCTCATTTTGCTGATAACGGTACCATTTGCCGGCGATCCGGAGACGCAGGCCATTCTTTTCGGGGAATAATTCCCGTATGCCGAGGTAGCCAGGCCTTACCGGCACGCCAGCCTTCCGGAGCGCGGCCATTACCGCGGCCGCATCGAAGGCGGGGCGGCGGACGGCTTTCGCGGCATCCACGTAAATATATTCTTCTACACTATCTTTTAAAAAATTACAATACCAGAAGGTTTTGCCATCCGGCAGCCAATGCGCGTCTACAGTATATTTGAATACCGCGTCTTTCGTCAGACTATCGATGCGGGCCGCCCGTTTGTACCTTGCTACCAGTTCGTCATGCGACGGTTGAAAGCGGGTGGGCGCTTGCGCCATCGCCGTGTTGGCGTTCCATAAGCAGGCGCCCAGGTGACCGGCCAGGGCCAATGTGGCCACGATCCATTTTTTTCCCATTTGCTAAAAGTAGGCGGATTTAACGGGCGGCGTTTCGCATCAATTAACTGATCATTGACATTCTTTAGCTTTATCGGGGTATTTATTAGCTGGTTGCAGTTGTTAGTCAACTCTTCATCCGCTTGCTCACCAACTCGCCCCGCACCCAATCCGCTGCTTTATCCGTCAGCTTTTTATCCACCTTTCCATACACACACTGAAAGCCCCAGTTACGGCCGCCCCAGTTGTAATAGGCATCATCTTCCACCACCTTCCATACTACCAGGGGCATCGTGCATACCACGAACAAACAATCCCAGGTCAGGTAAAATTGCTGCGGCTGAAAGGCAAACGTTGCAGAGGGATACGCAGACCTCTTTTTTTTTTTCGCTCACCACGCTTACCTGGTACTCCGGGCGCAGTTTCAATACGGGGACTTCTACTTTAATATCACCGACGCGTCTTTGCAGGGGTTCATCGAACAGGCCGCGCCACATATCCTGCAGCTGGTGCACGTACTGGACGTACCGCAGTTTGCCCGTTTTATCCAGCTCCACCAGCCAGCGGTCACTGTTAGTAGCTTTCAGGCGTACGGTAATGCCGCCGAACGACTTTTCCCAAATGGTATTATTCGATCCGAACACCGGCGTGAACTGCAGCGAAAATAATCGTCCCCCGTGATCCGCAGCGGCTGCAAATCCGTGGCCAGCGACGGCATGAGGCGAAGATCATCCGCCTTTATCCGTACCACACTATTGTCAAGGGCGAAGTAATAGTTCACCCTTACGTCTTCATCCTCTACCATGAATGCAAATTACTAATATTTTTAGCAATTCATTCAATCACTACTCATTTTTTTAGCAGGCAATTTTCCGGCACTTTATATGCTCGTAAAAGCGCATGTTATATGAGCAACAGGCCAAACTGGAAATGGAACACTGGCAGCAACGCATGCGCAAACGCCCGTCCTGGATAGAAAGGGCCACCAAAGGCGTCCAGGACCGCATCAACAAGATGATTCCTGAAAGCGTTCATGAGGTCATTACCACTGCCATCAAACAAATGGTGCGGGGCGTACTGTTTGGCTCGGCCTATACGGCGCCGTCGAACCAGGAATTTGCTTCACTGCACGACCTGGAAGAGGCCGTGCGGAAAAGGGTCAGTATTTACAGGCACACCGCTGCCGCAGAAGGCGGTATCACGGGGGCTGGCGGATTTTTGATGGGACTGGCCGACTTCCCTATCCTGCTCGCTATCAAACTGAAATTACTATTTGATATCGCTACGTTTTACGGGTTTGATGTGAAGGACTATAAAGAGCGGGTGTACATACTGCAGGTGTTCATACTAGCCTTCAGCAGCCAGCAGCACCGGCAAAAGGTGTTCAAAGAAATAGAAAACTGGAAGCAAAAAGCAAAGGACCTGCCCGAAGATATACAGGCATTTGACTGGCTGCACTTTCAACAGGAATACCGCGACCACATCGACCTGGCCAAAATGGCGCAACTAGTACCGGTGATCGGGGCGGCGGTGGGCGTAGTGGTGAACTACCGGCTGATCAACAAACTCGGGGAAACAGCGATCAACGCTTACCGGATGCGGCTTGCAGCGCGGGGCGACCTGTAATTAATACACCACGGTGTGCGTAAACATCGATGAGTCTTTCATGGAAAAAACGAACTTACCGGCAATGCGCATCTCCAATGTTTTGTAATCGTTATCCCGCGTCCATTTCGGTACACGTACAAAATCCATCTCCATCGAATCAAGAAAAAGATAGGTAATACGGAGGTCTGTGTATCCCATATCGGTCATGTCCTGCATTGCTTTATGGTTGTACGATTTCAGGATGTATATTTCCTGCGGAAAGCTTCCATACGACAGCTTATAATCCCTGATCGCGCGGGTAAAGCTGGCAGCCGGAAAGGTGAGCATCTTTTCCTGTTTACGGCCGGTGGGCACATATACCCACGCATCGTTGCGCTCCGAGGGAGTAGGCCGGAACGATTTGCCGTAGAAGCCGCAGCCGCCGAGTAATACTGCCCATAGCACCAGGAGCGTACTTTTCATATACAAATATAATGGCGTGGCTTCGCGCGCACCAACGCCAAACGCCTGAATTGACATTTTTCCCTTTTGGGATGATCCTACAGCTCAATAGAAAATTCAATTAACTTCGCAACATGACCACGGAAAAATTCATCAAACTGACGTACGAGAAACTGCAAGCCGCCATCCGCGACTTTTCGGAAGAAGATACGGACGATATTTACGTCATTTCCTTTTACAAGAGTAATGTAGATGACGACCTGCGCCTTCCCCTGCTCACCGTTGGTTACAACACCGTTACCAACTGGAAACTGAGTGCCCCGGGAGATGCGCCTTCCTACCAGGAAGAAGCTAAATGGAACTATGCCTTCTGGTTACAAAATGAAGAACTGAATATTGGGGGACGAAGATGCGGCTTTCGACGCCTGGGTAAAAACCCTCCCCTTCTACTACTCAGATGACGACGAGGAAGAAGATTATGACGGCGCCTTTGAAAAGGGCGTGAAAATACAGGAGGCCTTCCTGCATATCATGACCAGCCTGTCGCTGCGACTGCACGAAGACGGAACGATCCGCCGCAAATTCGGCCGCGATGTTCCCGTAATCATCCATGAACTGGAATACTACGATGAACCTGTCGCCTGGACCCGCAAGGGCAATCCTCCCGGTTTAACAGCGGAATTCGAGGAATGGGTATGGGAACAGTAACCGATACATTTTTAGCTTAAAATCCGGGAAATCCCGGATTTTTTTATTAATATGTGGGTATTAAACCTACAACATGAGAGCTGGCCTTTTGGTACTGCTGTTGCTTCAGGGCTTCCTGGTGCACGCGCAGCCTGGTCCCGATACGGTGAGCCCGGCCGGCACTGGACCAAACTAAATCGGATACCTTCCGCTTACCTCCGCCTATCCGCTATTCCCCCAACAACTGTTCGCGCCCGCAGCGCTGATTACGGCAGGCATCCTGTTTAACGGGAATGGTGAGGAAAGCATCAAAATGGAAATAAAAGAAATGCGCAACAACAATATGCGCGACTTCCGTACAAAGTTCGATAACTACCTGCAGTACTCACCGGTGGTGATTGCCTACGGACTGGACGCCCTCGGGGTTAAATCGCGCAACCCGGTTGTGGAACGGAGCATCATCCTGGCCAAAGGCGCAGTGATCAATTACGCCACCGTTAACATATTGAAAAAACTCACCCGGCAACTGCGGCCTGATGAAACGACCTACAATTCCTGGCCTTCGGGGCATACGGCCAATGCCTTTGCAGCGGCTACGTTTTTAAGTGAAGAATATAAACACCGTTTTAAATGGATGCCCTATGCCGCTTATGGCCTGGCTTCCACGGTGGGCGCTTTGCGCATTGCAAATAACCGCCATTACATCAGTGATGTGCTGGCCGGCGCGGGGTTTGGTTATCTTTCCATGAAAGTGGCTTATTGGACCCATCAATACCGCTGGAGTAAAAAACATCGCACCTCTTACCCTACTTTCTAAAAAAATAAAAAATACTTTTATCGCAGCTGAGGACAAAATTTGAGCAACACCAGTCCGAACCTTCACACAAATCCAGCTCCTCATGAAGCGTGTATCATCCGGCATTGTATGCCTGTTACTGTCACTTTACGCCTGCAAAGAAGCCAGGGAAACCCGAAAATCCCGACCACTTCAAAATCACGCTGGGACACGGGCTTAAAATGAACCGGTTCAACATCTCACTAAAAACGACCGATACGTTAATGCAACGCCTCCCCTTTTTCCGCGACAGTTTGCAGGTAATACCACAGTCCAGGGGAGCGAACGAATGGCGCTTTACTTACCTAGACAGCGTTACCGCCAGCTTTTCGCACGTAAAAGCAAATGCGGGCGACGGCCATCATTATATGTTCCTCGTTTATGAAAAAGATAGCACGCTGATGGCAGATGTAATGATCAGCGGGCCATCGCGGTTAGATACCACCCTGGTATTTTTACCGCTGCATTAATTGCGGTTCACGAAATCCTGGAAACGCTGGTCGGTAAAAGTCTGGGAGTAGATGATCACCAGCTCGTTGCCTAGTTTCTTAGGTGCGAAACGGGTTTTATTGGGTAACCGGAAAGCGGTGCGCCGGCTTGCCGTAATAGCGGCCATGGCGAGGTCCATATCCTGTTCGTTTTTAAACTCCAGGCTGATCATGGCCAGGTGCAGGCGGCGGTCTTCGCACTCGAAAAAGCGTACCGACGTAGCGGCGGCGAAATACGCGGTGCGGAAATCGCGGTTCAGAAAGGTGATGCGGCCTTTCGCCTGCTTATCATTATCGTGCACTTTAGTATCGGAACAAATGTTGCCCGGCATGCGTTGCTGCAGCTGCTCAAACAACATGTGCTCATTACTGGTCTGGATAATGCCGCCCGAAAGCAGCAGCCATAATAAATATTTCATCGTTTGCAGATTATTCGGGAACACGGATCTTGATCACAATCTTTTTTACCGGCGCCGGCGCATCTATTTTGATGTTGGGCATGTGCAGATCTGTTGGAAAAAAGATCGCAAAGCAACCCTGCGACAACTGGCTGAAGAAGGCTGGCTTTTCGGCGAACAGCATATAATCTGCTTCTTCATCATATGCTTTTGACGGCGTTTGCTTTACCAGGAAATCATGCCCGATCAATTCCGCGCCGCTCACGATGTATTGCACATCGATGTGCTTTTTATGCGCCTCCATCTGTTCAGTGGCTGCATCTACCGAATCGTATTCATTCACGATGGCGAAAATGTTTTGCCCGTCTATTTCATATTTTCCTTTTGGTAAAGCTGCTACATCTGTTGTAGTAAGATATTCGAAAGCCTTTACGAACTGAGGGCCGAGACCGGCGTAAAGGTGCGCCTGCTGAAGCGTGTCTATGATCATGAGCTTGATGCTGTATTTAGGCCGGAAAGATAGGAAATCGCGTCAGAATTTGGTCATAACGTTTCCTTAATAATTCCTTAACGCTATTACCACCAGCTAGAACTGATCGTGAAAGCGAACGACCAGCAGATGTAAAGAACGCAAAAGGCCGCCTCTCAACAAGGCAGCCTTTTATATTAAAAATTCGATGATTACTGCACTTCAATTTCCAGCACCGCCTCGCCCTGGTAGCTTTCCAGGTCGTTTTCCCCGTCGGGTTGCTTTACTTCATAAAAGCGTACGGAAGAGGCGGCAAAAAGCGCGATATGCTCGCTTTCGAAATTTGTTTCATTAAAGAACACCAGCACCTTAAAAATCTTACCCGGAAATTCTTCCTTCAGTTTATTGGCGATGCGGTTGCCGCATTCCAGCGCACGTTTAAGATATTCCAGCTCCTCATCCTCTTCGGGCGAATCGGTATTGAACTTATTGTTCGTGTATTCGAAATCCATCCTGTCCTGGTCGTCCGTAAAAGTGGGCCAGCAGGTTTGCGTATTGATTGCAGTCAACAGAACGGTGCCATCCTTCTGGGAAAATCCCTGATTAAGCACATCGGCGATGGACCCCGGTAATTCATACGGAGTGGTGCGGAAATCGTAAGAAAGTTCGCGGAGGTAGTCCTCCATGATTTTGTTGCTTCGGATGATCATAAGTCATAAATGTAGGGAAAAAAGATGGTATGGGGGAAGGCTCAGGATAAATTAATGATTATCAGCCCTCCTGTATGCTTTGTTTATCCTGTTTATATACGTTGTATATCCTTCGTATATCCATGTTACACCGAGGGTGTAGCCAGGGTATAACTAAACCGGATGATTGACCGTTCAGGAACAGTTTTTAGCCGTTTGGGAAACAAAACGGGTACCGGCGGGGCTACCCTCGGGAGGTCAATATCATTATTCATTCTTTAAACGAAAGAAAAGTCAAAATCAAGAAAAAACGCCATGACGTATCGCATGAGTCACAAGTTTGGCGAGCAATTCATACTCCAAAATGGGCCGGCGGCAACAATCGTTTCGGCGTAACAGAGCTGGGGCACATCCGGGAACAGACGATTTGTACAATCGGCCTGTCGTTGTAAATCCTGGAGTAATAAGCGTTTGGGTTCGATAAACGCTTAACGGAATAAAAAGGCTATTAATTAAGATAATGAATTTATAAATAACGAAGCATTCGTATCTTTCCCTCATGGCTGCACTCAAAGACATTTACAATCCCACTTTCTACAAACACCTCGCCAACGCCCTTGAACAGGCTGTTCCCGGCTTTAACAGCAAACAATTCCTTAAACAGGCAAACGTGCCAGCACTGGCCGGCATGGAGCTGAAAGCCCGCATGCGCCACACCACGCAGGTGCTGCACGCGCATTTGTCGAAAGACTACCCGGAGGCGCTACAACAAATATCTTCCTTAATAAAAATACTGAAGCAATACGACTTCGCGGACTACTCACTCGCGTTCATCTTCCTGCCCGATTATATTGAGTGTTACGGTCTGCAGCATTACACCGCATCGGTGAAAGCACTGGAGGAAGTAACGCAATTTATCAGCTGTGAATTCGCGGTGAGACCTTTCCTGTTAAAGTATGGCGATAAAATGCTGGCGCAGATGGAAAAATGGTCCAAACACAAAAACCATCACGTGCGCCGTTTTGCGAGCGAGGGCTCGCGGCCCAAACTGCCCTGGGCCATGGCGGTGCCATCGCTCAAACAAAACCCGGCACCGGTATTACGCATTCTCGAAAATTTGAAGGACGATCCGCACCCCTGGGTGCGTAAAAGCGTGGCCAATAATCTGAATGACATATCCAAAGATCACCCGGACCTGGTACTCGACGTCGCCGCGCGCTGGAAAGGGCTTGGTGCCGATACGGACGCGATTATCAAACACGGCTGCCGTACCCTGCTTAAACGCGGCAATACGGCCATTTTAAGTCATTATCAGCTGGACAGCACCGGCCTCCACTTTTCGGAGTTCAGGGTGCTGACACCAGAGGTGAAAACAGGCGGTCACCTCCATTTCCGCTTTTCCGTACGCAATACCGCCGCCACTACCCGCGTACTGCGGCTTGAGTATGCCATCTACTACCGCATGCAGCGCGACCAGTTCTCTAAAAAGGTATTCAAAATAAGTGAGAGGGAAATTCGGGCGGGCGAAAGCCTGGCAATAGAACGGAAACAGTCCTTTAAGATCATTACCACACGAAAATTTTATGCGGGCGGGCATCGCGTGGCGGTTATACTCAACGGCAGCGAGCAAAATACGGCAGACTTCGTGCTCACATTAGAATCCGATTAGAATTTACCCGGTTGAAATTTACCTGTTTTTTTACTATATTGGGTAGCAGAACAAATTCCATAAGGAAAACCTTAAACTTCAGCATGGCCCGGAAATTTTGGTGCATTTTAATAGACGATGATACAGACGACCAGGAGATATTCCAATATGCCCTGCAGCAGATTAGTAGAGAGATTGAATGTATGGTGTTCAGCAATGGAAAAACGGCGATTGCCGATCTGAAAAAAGCGACAAATTTGCCTGACTATATCTTCCTCGGACCTTAACATGCCCAGCATGGACGGCCGGCAATGCCTCGAAGCCATCAGGCAGTTGCCGCAATTGAAGGAAGTACCCGTGATCATGTATTCAACTTCCTCGGACCCCCGCGACAAACAGGAAACCTTGCAGATGGGCGCCCGGGATTATATCGAAAAACAGCCCAGCCTTCCCCTGCTGGTGGAAAAGCTGAGCGGTTTGTTTTAAATTAGGAAGGCCATGGAGACACTCAGCAGCCTGGACATCATCAAAACGCTTATCAACAACGAACAGCGCTCCGGTACTACCGGCAGTATGTACGTCAAACTGTTGCACAGTTTGCCGCTGCCTGTATTTGCCTGCGACGCCAGCGGCGTGCTGCAGTTCTATAATGGCGCCGCCGCCAAACTCTGGGGCCGCGAACCAGTCATCGGGCAAGACCGCTGGTGCGGCTCTTCCCGTATTTTTTATCCGGATGGCAGGATCATGCCCTTCGAAGAAAGCCCTTTGTGCAGGGCCATCCGTGAAGGCAGGGCTATTTCCGGTGAAGATATTGTAATTGAACGCCCGGATGGCGAGCACCGCCTCGTTACCAGCAATCCCATGCCGGTGTTCGATGAGGAGAATAAGGTTGTAGGCGGGGTAAACATCCTTACCGATATTACCGAACAGCAGCACGCGGCGGAAAAGGCCTTTCACCTGGCCGCGATCGTAGCTTCGTCCGACGATGCCATTGCCAGTAAAACGCTGGAAGGCATTGTGACCAGCTGGAACGCTTCGGCAGAACGCATGTTTGGTTATACCGCGCCAGAAATTATTGGTAAATCGATATTAACGCTGGTTCCGCCCGACAGGCATGCAGAGGAACCGCTGATCCTCCAAAAAATACGCAATGGCGAAAGGTTAAGTTGTTTCGAAACGAAACGGCTAACAAAAAGCGGGCAGCTCATCGATGTATCGCTCACCATCTCCCCATCAAAAATGACAGGGGAGAATTATCGGCGCTTCCAAGATCGTAAGGAACGTCACGGAAGAAAGAAAGATGCAACGCAAACTGCGCGAGGAAGAAGAACGTTTTCGCATGGCCATGTCTGCCACCCGACTGGGCACCTGGGACTACTCCGTGCTACAGAACGAGTTTACGTTGAGTGACGAAAGTCTGGCTATCTGCGGCATCCAGCACCGCGAAGATACTCCCTTTGAAACACTGCTCGATCATGTAAATACGGAGGATGCGCTACAGCTTATTTCCACTGCACGCAGCTTTTTCTCACCCGAAACAAGCGGCCATTTTGACATCGTGTTCCGGTTTTTCCGCATACACGACAACATGCTGCGCTGGCTGCGCATACAGGGTAAGGTGTTTTTGATCACCGGGGAAAAGCAGAAAGCATCATCGGTACGCTGCTGGACATCACCGAAGAAAAACTGGCGCAACAACGCCTGGAAGAACTGGTGCGCGAACGCACCGCCGAACTGCAACAGATCAATGAACAACTGCAACGCTCCAACCGCGAGCTGGAGCAGTTTGCCTATATCACCAGCCACGATTTGCAGGAGCCGCTGCGTAAAATACAGACCTTCTCCGGCATGATTCACGATAACCCGGAAGATCCGGAACTGCGCGACAAGTTCCTGCCCAAAATCAATAAGGCAGCCGGGCATATGTCCGAACTGATCCGCCAGGTGCTTAACTTCTCCCGCCTTTCCAACGGGCAGGAGCTGCCGGAACCAGTGGATCTGAATGTAGTGCTCAACGAAGTGTTCTCGGAATTTGACCTGCTGCTGGAGGAGAAAGAGGCCCGCCTGCAATGCGCTAAACTGCCTGTCGTACAGGGCGTTCATCACCAACTGGTGCAACTGTTCCGTAACCTCGTGGGCAATTCGTTGAAGTTTTGCACCGGCCGTCCCCACATCGATATTAGTTATGAAACCGTGCCTGCATCGGCATTACCGCAGGATATAACCGGCAATACAGCACAACAGTACGCACTGATCCGCCTCCGCGATAACGGTATTGGGTTTGACCAGGAATATGCGGATAAGATATTTCTTATTTTCAGGCGCTTAAATAACAAAGACCAGTACGCCGGTACAGGCGTCGGACTGGCCTTGTGCAAAAGATCGTGGAAAACCATGGAGGGTTTATCATGGCGGATAGCAAAAGTGGTGAAGGGGCTGTATTTTCTATTTACCTCCCCTTGTAATCAGCTAGCCATGCGCATACGCAACTTGCTCTCCCAATCGGCAATCGCCAGCCTGGGTGTAGCGCCAAATCCCATGATGCCTTGCTCACCATCGGAACCTAATAAACAATAGTAAAGGTTACCCTGGCGGTATAATACAGGTTCGAAGCTTCTTACTGCTGGAATCATATCTTCCGGACGGAAGTCAAATGGTATTTTCTGGTTATGGTCACTCATCGTCTGTGTCATTTTCTTGAATTTATTGCATTTTACTGAATAATACGCAAGAAATATGCCGTTCGGCATGAATTAATCTTAAGTTCATTTTCGCCTGCAAGTCTGACAGGGCCTGACATACAAGCCCACACCACACTTTGTATTTTCCTTAACATTTTGATGAAGCCAATAAAAAAGCCGCAGTGGATACCGCGGCCTGTAGACCTAAAAGAAAAAAATTTAACTAGTAAATGATGTAATGCAAAGTTAGAAAGATTCGCCACATTATCTGTTTTAAATATCAACATCATTGTAAGCTAACATCTTCAAGTGTAAAAATGACACGCTTTATGACGGCTTACACGATTAAGCAGTTGTGCAGGCCCGTATAATTGCATAAAGCGCCCGCTGATCTTGTTCTCAGCCACGGGGACGCTTTTTGATGAATGGTAAAATGATATCATCCTTTGTAAAAAAGTATTATTTACTTTAACAGCCCAAACTCCACACACGTTATGCTCAGACATTTGCTTTGCGGTCTTTCGCTCACCGCGTTATCAGTTAACACAACTTATGCCCAGGGATTCTTGAAAACATCGGGGACCAACATCGTTAATGAACAGCATGAAAACGTATTACTTCGCGGTATTGGCCTGGGCGGCTGGATGTTGCAGGAAGGTTATATGCTGCGTGTGAGCGGCCAGGGACAACAGCAATACCGCATTCGCGAACGGATGGTAGAGCTGGTGGGCGAAGCCGGTACGCAAGAGATATACGACACCTGGCTGGCGCATCACACCACGAAGACAGATATCGATTCCATGAAAGCATGGGGCTTTAACTCGGTGCGCCTGCCCATGCACTACAACCTTTACACGCTGCCGGTGGAGAAAGAACCCGTTGCGGGACAAAACACCTGGCTGGACAAAGGATTTGCGATGACAGACAGCCTGCTGGCCTGGTGTAAGGCCAACAACATGTATCTCATTCTTGACTTGCATGCGGCGCCGGGCGGACAGGGCAACGACCTGAACATCGCAGACCGCGATCCGTCCAAACCCTCGCTGTGGGACAGTAAAGCCAACCAGGATAAAACGATTGCGCTTTGGCGCAAACTGGCGGAACGTTACAAAAATGAGCCATGGATCGGCGCCTATGATATCTTAAATGAACCCAATTGGGGGTTTGAAGACCCCCAGGGCGATAAAAACGGGCTGAAGGAAAAGAAAAACGCCCCGCTGCGCCAGTTGATGGTAGACATTACCGCGGCGATCCGCGAAGTAGATCAAAAGCACATCATCATTATAGAAGGAAATGGCTGGGGCAATAACTATAACGGGATATTTCCGCCATGGGATAAAAACATGGTGCTCAGCTATCACAAATACTGGAATTATAACGACGACGCCTCGATCGGGCATATCCTGAAAGCACGGAAGGATTACAACATTCCCGCGTGGCTCGGCGAAACCGGGGAGAACTCGAACGTGTGGTTTACAGATGCCATCCAGTTGCTGGAGAAACACAATATTGGCTGGTCGTGGTGGCCGCTGAAAAAGCTGGGCAACAATAACCCGCTGGAAATTCCCATCAATCCCGTATACCAGCAGCTGCTGGATTACTGGGCGGGTAAGGGCGCCGCACCGGATGCGGCCACTGCACGTACCGGCCTTATGCAACTGGCTACGGATACGGATATTCGCCACAACATCCTGCACCGAGATGTGATCGACGCCATGATCCGCCAGCCGCACCAGCGTACTGCCATTCCGTTTAAAACGCATGTACTGGAAAGCCGCACCGAGATCGCTGCCGTGGATTATGATATGGGGCCCAATGGTATTGCTTATTACGACCGGATACGGCTAACTTCCGCACGGTAGATCCTAAACTGCAGGGCGGCAACCGTGGCCGGGCCTACCGGAACGATGGCGTAGACATCCAGCGCAGCGGTGATACCTACGAAGTAAATCATTTTGAAGCGGGCGAATGGCTCCAGTATAGCGTGCATGTGACGAAAACCGGCACGTTCCGCTTCTCCACCGTTCCTGAAGCGGCTGGCGCCGTGATTTGGGTAGATGGGAAGCGTGCAGACGGCGAAGTACAGCTGAACAAAGGCCGCCATGTGATCAAAGTAGTGAAACAAGGGACAGAAGGAACTTTACAAACGATCATAGCGACCAGGAAATAACGGAAGCCGGCCTTAACGCCGGCTTTTTTTTTTGGCTGCTAAAGAATAAGCAAAGCCAAGTGCTTGTCTGTACCCGCAACTATTTTTAAAACGCCGTATAGCCGTTTAGCATTTCGCTAAATATTAAGCAGGCCTAATTACTTTAAAAACAATATACTACCGGTGCTAACACCAAGCCAGCAACTTGTTTAGCAACTGCGCCCCTTTTGCCCCGTTTTATTTATTCGCAATTTATTGCCTACATTCATTTACAGATTTTTGTGACCCTTGCATTTTTGAGCGAAGCGTATAGTAAATGAACCCGATAATTGTTTAACCAAATTCTAAGTCCGGATATCCTCCAATACATAAACCAAAAAATAAAGACAAACCCACAATGAGATCAAAACTTCTACACAAGGTGATCCTGTGTACGGGAGCAGTTTTCCTCGCTGCTAACGCCAACGCACAAACGGATCTTACAGATTTTAACGGTTCCATTACCGCCCAGTACAGCAACACGAACCAGAAAAATGAAAACTATCATAACCTGGTCGATAACCGTACTTCTACGAAATACTACATTCCTCAAACGAATTTGTGGGTGCAGTACCAGTCGCCCTACTCCGCCGTGGTTACGCAATACGCCATCACTTCCGGGAACGACGCGGCTGACCGCGATCCCAAAACCTGGACCTTCCAGGGGTCTACGAACGGCAGCAGCTGGGTTACGCTGGACACCCGCACCAATGAAACGTTTAGCTCCCGCCTGCTGCGTAAAACGTTCAGCTTTACCAACACCACTCCGTACACGCATTATCGCCTCGCCATCACGGCCGTGAATGGCGGATCTGCCACGCAGTTCACCGAATGGGAAGTGATCGCGGCAGGTACACCGGCAGCGGCAACAGGCGTGAGTGCCAGCAACATCAGCAACTTCCGCACGCAGCTTACCTGGACAGACAACGCCACTACCGAAACCGGTTACAACATCGAGCGTGGTATTGCCGGCGCCGGTTATAAAACCATAGCCACTTTATCACCTGGTGCTACTTCTTATATTGACAGCAGTACCGCGACCGGCATGGCTTACCTGTACCGCGTGCTGGCCGTGAATGCCAATGGTCCCTCTGCGCCCGCTACGGCCGCTATTTCGACCACTACCGCCACTGTGGGCATTGACGTAACCGACTTCACCAACGCCACGGTAACTGACCAATGGAACACCACCGGCGGCGAAGGGTTGCCGAAAGCATTCGACAACGATCCGTACGGTAAATATCTTGCGCGGCAAAACACCACCTGGCTGCAGTTTTACCTGCCAGGCGGCGCCACCGTTAACCGTTATGCGCTGACTTCCGCAAACGACGCATCTGACCGCGATCCGAAAAACTTCGTATTACAGGGCTCCAACGACGGCGCTACCTGGACAGACCTGAACAAAAAACAAAACCAGACGTTTAACCAGCGCTACCAGCGACAGTTATATGCATTTGTGAACAGCACTTCCTATACTTACTACCGCCTGCATATCACCGCGAACAATGGCGGTGCATATACGCAGATGGCCGAACTGGAACTGTACGGCACCGGTACCGGCACCAGCAACACCGCCGCTCCTGCCGCACCTTCCAACTTCAGCGCGGCGAATTCGGACGGCTACCAGCTTATTCTCAGCTGGACCGACAATGCCACCACGGAGAGCTACTTCACCATCGAACGCTCTACCGACAGCGCCAACTGGGTAACCGATGCGGTAGTACCGGCGAACAACACAAAATACTTCTCCCGCAACCTGACCCCGCTCACAACTTATTACTACCGTATCAAATCCGGCAACAGTAATGGATCTTCGGCTTATGCCTTTACAAAGAAAGCCACGCCTACCGGGGCAGCGCCGCTCAACTGGACCGAGCATTGGTTTGAGCACGATGAACTGCTGACCCGCACGTACGTGAACAACGACATCGCGATTTACTACGACAGTGCGGTGAATCCCGCCATCAACTGGATGTTTACCGATTTCACGAACGTATGGCAGTACACCAAACAGAACTACGGCAGCTTCAGCGATCCGCGCCTGTATGCAGTGTTCCATAGCATTGCCGGCTATTCCGGCGGCCACCCTGCCACTACGTACGATGTACCGCACGACTATCATAACACCATTGACCTTGGCGGACAATGGGAAACACGTACCGGATGGAATTACGGCGCTACCACGCACGAAGTAGGCCACATCGTGGAGTTCTCCGCGCACAACGTGGAAGGTGGGCACTCCTTCGGTATATGGGGTGATAGTAAATGGTGTGAGATTTTCAATTACGATGTGTACAAACGCGTGGGCTGGAACCTGGAAGCGACTTCGCTGTACAACGACATGCAAACGAATAAAGACAACTTCCCCCGTGCGAATACGTTGTGGTTCAAAAACTGGTTCTACCCTATTTACGCCAATGCTGATTCGAGCCAGGCGCTGAACCGTTATTTTGAACTGCTGGCGGAATATTTCCCGCAACGCAACGGCAGCTATATCCGCGGCCTGAACATGGGTGAATTCATCCATTTCTGGAGCGGCGCAGCCGGTTACAACCTGAAAAACCAGGCAGATACCGCGTTTGGCTGGAATGATACCTACGAGGCACAGTTCCGTCAGGCACAGTTCGACTATCCGTTTACCTACGCCTCCAGCCTGTTGCTCGCAGCGCCGCTGGCGCGCGTTTCCCAACCGGTGGAACTGAATTTGCCGTCCCTGTGGCCCAACCCGGCTTCGCAAAGCATTTACCTGAATGCGCCCGCGTCGACCGACCTGTATGATGTGGAGATTTTCAGCCTGAATGGCGTAAGGGCCAGCGGCGTGCGCTTATCGGGACAAAACTCACCGATCAACATCGGCGGGCTGCCCAATGGCATGTATGTGTTTACAGTAGGCCAGAAAGGACATACCATCTACACGAAGAAAATATTCGTGAATAACCAATAAACGCAACATTGATAGCGAACGGTGTATATGCCTAAACAGTATATACACCGTTTTTTTATGCGATACGGTAAGCAGACGGGGTAACCGCTACCTGCTTTTTGAAGAAGTTATTGAAGTGGGAGGGCTCTTCGAAGCCAAGGCAGTAACCTATTTCAGAGATGTTCCAATCCGTGTGTTTAAGCAGCGCTTTGGCTTCGTTGGCCAGCCGTTCTGCAATATGTTCGGTGGTGGTTTTGCCCGTGGTCAGTTTGATGGCCCGGTTCAGGTGATTAACGTGTACGGCCATTTTTTCGGCGTAATCCTTCGCGGAGCGCATCGAAAACTGCTGCATTGGCGATTCGATAGGGAACTGGCGTTCGAGCAGTTCAGTAAATACGGCCGTAATGCGGGAGTTGGCATCCGGGTGTTGGTAAAACAGCGAGGATGGCTCCATCTTCAGCGCATTGTGCACGATTTCCGTGACATAGTTGCGGATCAGGTCGAACTTATAGGTGTAATCAGATTGCATTTCGCCCAGCATCTTTTCGAAAATACCGGCGATTATGCGCTCCTGTTCCTCATTCAACATGAAAGAAGGTTTTCCGCCCGGCGCGAACATGGGCAGATCCCGGATACTGCCACGCAGTCCCTCCTGGAAAAAGCCCTCCTTAAAAATGCAGAAATACCCGGTAGGATCGCCCGCTACAGGCTCCCAGGTATAAGGCACGTTGGAGCTGAAGAACATCAGCGTGGTGCCCGTCACTTCCGGGTTTTATCGGCGTAATGGTAGCGGTTGGTACCACGGATGAGACAGATTTTATAGTAATCACGGCGGCTATATGGCGAAGCCTGCTGGCAGCGCAGCACCTCTTCCAGGCGGAACACATTGAAGTGGTTCGCCAGCGCATTAAGGTTCGGCGGCAGTTCGTAAAACTTGTGCAGGTAAAACTGCTCGATCGTTTCTGTGGCGGAAATGTTTCTACGATTATCCATTCGGTGCAAATTTATGCCTTTCCACAAAAGTAGCGTGGCGGGCAGGCCCGGGAATTATACCATCCAAAGGAAAACTTACAAAATTCAAACAATTGGGTGTACTTCACCCCTCTTCGCCCTTCATCTGGTCGATCGCCTCCTGGTCCTCCTGCGCATCGGGCATATCTTCATGGGCGCCGGCTTCGCGGAAGAGCTTTTCTGCCTTTTCATCGAGCAGCCCTTTGCCAGGTTGTTGTTCATGGTGGCCTGGAGCCGGATTGCTGGCGTTGCCGCCTGGTTCCGTAGTTTTTGGTGTATCCATAAGATCGTTTAGGATAACAGCTGCAAAAATAGTTCCGGATGCCGGGACTTCTTTCTCAATATAAGTAGACTGATAACCGTCATCGGCAACACCTCCGTGCAAGTAACCCTCCTGTTAAACAGCTATTGCATCTCTTCAAGTTGATGGATATGCCTTTGCGTATGCACCACAGCGAAATTCGCGACCTCTATTCCCGTCAGGTAGCCGACGGTCGGAAACTCGAACGTAGTGCAGGTACGCGTCAGGTCGTGGGAACTGATAGCCGTTTCCAGGTTGCGGCGCAGATCGTCGAGCTGCCGGCTCAATGCAGTTTTATCGTATATCTTTTCCTCGGGCACAATATCCGGCGGCGACTGGTACTTCTCTTCAAAATTGAGGAAGATGTCGCGCAGCTCCTGCACGTGTTGTTCGGGATTACGTCCGGTAGCGGCGGTAGGTCCGTTTAGCAGGGCCAGGCATCCATCCAACGACAACAAAATGTGTTGTACTACCTGCGCGGGCGTCCAGCTCCCGGCAAAGGGTGCGATGTTTACGTCCGGTTCAGGGAACGCCGAAAACCGTGTTGACATTGCTGCGAGCACCTGCCCTGCCTGTTGCGAAAGATTTGTTTCCATGATTTGACCGTTTTCAACAAAGGTGCATGTTTTCCACACCGTCGATGGTGGGTAAAAGCGACATTATAGGGGATGTATTAAGACAAACAGGCCGCATTTATAACCAGTCCCGTCTTGCTAAATAAAAAATTTAAAATATTTTATTTAGCGCATGATAAGATGGAAGTCCCGACAACACCAAACTTTCCCGCTGCTAAAACATTTAACATGGTTTTACACTGCTTTTTAACGACTATACGATTCGTTATATTTGTTATGGCACATGATTTCATCGCTCAAATGAAAGACCGGTAGTTGACCCTTGACCCACGTCCACGTTACTCAATAACCAAATCACAAAATTTAAGCAACCCGTATGAAAAATTTATTACCCGCATTGCGTGCAGGATGCTTATGCCTGTATGCCACCCTTCTTTTGCCCCATTCCATTCAAGCGCAATCCACGGTTTACAACGCGCCGGCAGAAGCTTTGCAGGGCACGCTGCATTCCTCCTTTATTTCGGGCAACGGCCAGTATTACATCCAGACCAGCGGCGGCGCGAACACCGGTTTTAATTACTGGTGGAACGCCAACGGCATCGATGCGCTTACCGATGGCTACCTGCGCACCCGCAGCAATACGTATAAAACGCGTATGAAAAACCTGCTGTACGGTATCAAAGCCACAAATGGCAACACCTATCTTAACTATTTTTATGATGATATGGAATGGATGGCGATCTCCTGCCTCCGCGCTTATCAGCACACCGGCGACACCGCTTACCTGAATGCCGTTAATGTACTATGGACAGACATCCAGACCGGCATGCACCCCGAACGCAGTAATGCCATTCAATGGAACAAAGGCACGCCGAATGGCTTTAATGCCTGCGCCAACGCCCCGGCGCTGATCTTTATGTTGCGGTTATACCAGATGAACGGCAACGCCACTATTCTCACTAAAGCGCAGAGTATTTACAACTGGATGAAGAGCACGCTTGTGAATCCCACCACCGGCGAGGTATATGACAGTTACGATGCCGGCACTAATACAGTAAACACCAATCCCGGCTGGGTGTTCTCTTACAACGTGGGCACCGGATCGGCGCGGCGTTAGAAATGTACCAGGTAACGGGTAACACCACATACCTGAACGATGCAATCCTGAGTGCGGAACATGCGATGACCAGCCGGCTTACGGACGGGGTGTTTTACACCAACGAAACCGGCGGTGGCGATGGTGGCCTGTTCAAAGGTATCTTCCTCCGCTATTTCACCCTGCTGGCCCGCGAAGGTGCACTCAGCAGCAGCACCCGCAACCGGTATATAAACGCGATTAAAACAAGCGCCCTGGCGTTGAACGGCCGCGGCATCAACGCCACCAACCTGCTCGCCAATCCCAACTGGACCACCAAACCCGGCGCCACTACGGACTACAGTACTCAACTAAGTGCGGTGATGTTGCTCGAAGCCGCCGCTACACTGGACCAGGCATTTTTTTATAAAGACATTAATTATGCCGGTTACTCCATTGGCTTTACACCCGGCAGCTACACGCACAACGCCATGGTGGCCCGCGGCGCCCTGAACGACGATCTGACTTCGTTTACCCTGCCCGAAGGATACACCATTACTTTTTATGCAGATGATAATTACACCGGCGCCAGCACCGTACGCACCGCCAGCAGCAGCTGGATCGGAACGGATTGGAACGATCGCGTCTCCTCTTTCGTACTGGGGCGCACCGGCGGTGACGGGCTCAAAGGTGAGTACTACCAGGGCCTCAACTTCAACACTTATAAACTGACGCGTACCGATGAGAAAATCGACTTCAACTGGTATAGCGGCGCCCCCGATTATACCATGCGTGCCGACACCTTCTCCGTTCGCTGGACAGGCCGCATTAAGCCCCGTTACACCGAGACCTACACGTTTTACCTGAATAGCGATAACGGCCGTCGCCTGTGGATCAACAACGTACTGGTGATCGATCAGTGGATAGATAACTGGGGCACGGAATATACCGCCTCCGTAACGCTCAATGCCAACCAGCTGTACGACATTAAACTGGAGTACTTTGAAAGCTATGGCGGCGCGAACGCCAAACTCGAATGGGCCAGCACTTCGCAGGCGCGGGAAGTAATACCGGCCAGCCAGTTTTACACGCCGCCTTCGGGGGCAAGACAAGCCATGCCGGTGGCAGAACCGGCAATGGATAAACCCGCGCTTACACTCGGGCCTAACCCCTTCAGCGATCGTATCCGCATCCTCGTAAACAATACCGCTTCGGCGAAGCTCGACGTACAGGTGTTCCAGCTAAACGGCGCGCCGGTGAAGCCCTTGCAGCAGATCGACAATGGCGGGTATGCAGACCTCAACGGGTTGCCTGCGGGGATGTATGTGATCAGGATTGTGGCGGACGGGCAGATCTTTACGAAGAAATTGATCAGGCAATAAATCAACATGGCTGTGCAGGTCAGCTGCCTGCGCAGCCGTATTTACTTTCACGAGCGCCATAGCGTCCCGGCCGCAATACGGTATTACCTGGTATTAACAAGGGTATTAATTGCATCTTAACCCGAGGTAAATCCGACTTTAACACGTGTTTGACTGTTACGATCTCCCGAACAACAGCTTTACATAAAACATCGGCTGCGCCAGTTTTTACGGAGATCCACCTCGTGGAACATGCTCGTCATCAGGTTGCGCAGTTCGCGGTTGCGGGTGGCCATTTTCATCAGGGTATTGAGGATGAAGGGATATTTAATCAGCTTTAGCAGCTTGGTGCTCATTTTTAATTCGGGGCCCAACACGCGGCTGACGTCTGCATCGTACCCCAATAAAAAGTCTGCGGAAAAGTCGTCTGCTTCCAGCGCAAGTTTGGCCCGCTGCGCCGCCATGCGGCCGGAGTACAGGGCGTTGCCGATGCCTTCGCCGGTAAAGGGATCAATGAGATAGGCTGCGTCGCCGGTAAGCATGTAGCGCTCGCCGGACAACCGGCGTTTCTTGCTGCCCAAAGGCAGGCCGTAACCATCGATGCGCCCCACCAGCTCCGCGTTTTTAAAGCGCTCCCGCATTTCCGGGTCGTTCGTTACGGTATCGTGCAGTAATTGCTTTAAGTTGATTTTCTTTTTGCGGATAGCTGCGCTCAGCATGCCCAAGCCCACATTAGCTTCACCGTTGGGTAATGGAAAAATCCAGAAATAACCGGGCAGGATTTTCTTGATAAAGTGCAATTCGATCAGGTTATCGGCATGCAGTCCACCTACATTTTTATAGTACGCGCGGATGCCGGCTACGTAATGTTCCGGTTCCATATGAATACCGGCTACCTCCTTCGTAAACTGCGAATGTGCGCCATTGGCGGCGATCACAAGTTTCGCTTTAATCTCCACATCACCCTTTGCATCGCTAAGCAGGTAACCACCGTCCAGCAAAGTATGACGGGTAATATCCACACCTTCGAGCAACTGAATCTGCGGGCAGCGTTTCATTTCATCCACCAGGAAATTATCGAAGTGAAGACGCTTGCACACGAAGCCACGCGGTTCGCCGGGCCGCTTCTGATAACCTTGCTTGTAGGGAATTTCGATGCCGATGCGGTTCGCCGCCACGAAGTTCACCCCGAAGCTGTCCAGCTTACACTCCGCCGCCAGCAAACGCTCCGCAATGCCCGGATCGATGCGGCCAAGCAGGGTAAGCACCTTGCCACTAAGGCCGTCGCCACAGACTTTATCTCGTGGAAACACGGCTTTATCTACCACTATGCAGGAAATGCCGCTGTAAGCCAGTTGCAGGGCAGCGGTAGCGCCGGCAGGGCCAGCACCCAAAATGCAGATATCTGTTTCAATCATCGTTTGCAAAATTACCATTTCAGCTTCTTCTCCATAAATGCGATCAGGCTTTCGGCCATCGCCTGCTGCTCTTTTACGTTAGGATGGCCGGGGGATTTTTATACGGGAACATGTGGGAGTAAATCTTTGCATCATTCAGCAGCACTACCGCCTTCTTCACATATCCCGGCCATGGTGAGCCCTCCCGGGTAATATCCATATTGCCTAGCGCACAGATGATGTGCGCTTTCGGGTAGTGCCGGCGAATATTTTTCAGGAACCCCACATATGCCTGCACGATCTGCTGCTCAGAGGGTTTCTTACCGTTAAAGCGGGCTTTAAACTGCGGATGATCCGGCAGGTTCACCAGCCAGGAATCATTCTGGAAAAGATTAATCACCACCAGGTCCGGTGTGTACTTCGAAAAATCCCAGCGACTATCCGGATCGGTGGCATCGGCGCGGTCATAGATATCAGGCATGATGATGGAACTCCAGCTCACCATAATACCGATACCGCTGCGGGCGGTCAGGTGCACGTCCGCATTAAAGTGGCGGGCGGTGATGGTCGCATAACTGAGATAGGCATTTTCGTACGGCGCGGTGCCGCGGTCCTGCCCCGTCGTATCTTCCACACCATAGGCGCAGGTGATGGAGTTGCCGAAGAATTCAATTTTATGTTTAGCCACAGGCGGCGCCTTCAGCAGGGTTGTTTGTGCATCGGGCTGCAGCTCGTATAACCAGGTTTTGCCGTGCTCCCATTCCGTTCTGCGGAACAGTTCCAGCTGGTGTTCACCGGCAGGCAGGTTGTCGGCTAAAGTATATATACGTTTGGTGGAATCGGGTTCCAGTTTCAGGTAGAATTTTCCGTCGACCAGCACGCTATAGGTATTGATCCCTTTTTCATCTTTCAATACCGCTTTTAAGCCCGTACCTTTAAAATTGACTTTTACGGAGGTAGCGGACCAGGATAATTGGGCGGCTGAATCGGAAAATACCACGCGGCCGGTATAACGGATGCGGGCGTCGTTGCTTTTTACGGGTTGCTGCGCGTGCGCGGCGGAACAGGCAAATAGGGCCAGTACAGGCAGTAAACGGACATTCATCATCCTTCAAATATAATACATTTCCAGTCCGGATGCGGACAATCCACTGTACCGAAAACGGACAGGTAACGACATCAAATAAATTGAAAATCAACCTAAAATGAAATGGCACCAATTTCGTACGCATCGCTAAACTCCTTCCGCTACCATGTTTAAAAGTTACCTCAGATCATCGTTCCGGTTTTTGTTGAAAAACAAAACCTTTACCGCGATCAATATTTTCGGACTGGCCACCGGTACGCTCTGTTGCCTGTACATCCTGTGCTACGTCAACGGCCATTTGCACTACGACCGGCACCACGCCGATGCCGGCGATATCTACCGCGTTAACAGCGACATCGTGTTTTCGGGTAGTCAGCGCGCCATGGCTACGGCCTCTCCTCCCATTGCCCCGGCAATGAAGGAGGATTTCGGAGAGATTTTGCAATACACCCGCGTGATCCCCACGCTGGGCGTAGGTCAGCACCTGCTGCGGTATAAAGGCAATACGTATTACGAATCACAGGCCCTGCTCACCGATTCTACCTTCTTCGATATATTCAGCTACCATTTTGTTTACGGCCATCCGAAGACGGCTTTTAAAGAACCCTATACCGTTGTGCTGCGCGACGACGTGGCCCGCAAGCTGTTTGGCCGCCAGGACCCTGTGGGACAACTCGTAGAACTGGACAATGCCCGGGAAAAACGGCCGCTGAAAGTAACGGGTGTATTCGATGAAAGCATGGGCGCCACCCACCTGGAGGCCGGCATGTTCATCTGCGTGAACGGTTATGGCGAAGGGCTCGCCGGCATTGATACCTGGGGCGGCAACAACTTCACCTATTCTTATATCAAACTAAACCCGCACGCCAGTGCAGCAGCGCTGCAACGAAAACTGCCGGACTTCCTCGAAAAGCATGGCGGACAGGAACTGAAGGAGGCCGGCATGCAGAAAACACTGCTGCTGCAGCCGCTGTCGCAGATTCACACCACCGCCGGACTGGGCGCGGAAACCGGGCATCCTGTAAATCGTACCTTTTTATATGTGCTGATGGCCATTGCCATCCTGGTACAGGTGATCGCCTGCATTAACTTCATGAACCTTTCTACCGCCCGCGCAGCCAAACGCGCCCGGGAAGTAGGGGTACGCAAAGTGATCGGCGCCGGTAAGTTTAGTCTTGTCGGTCAATTCCTCGGCGAATCATTTTTGCTGACGCTGATCAGTGTGCTGATAGCGATCCCGATGCTGGTAGCACTGCTGCCCTGGCTGAACCAGCTGACGCAGGCCAACATCAACACCAGCTTTTTACGCGACTATAAAATATGGGCAGCGCTGGGCGGCATCGTGCTCGTAACCGGGCTGGCCGCCGGCAGTTACCCGGCCTTTTACCTTTCGGCTTTCCAGGCCGTTAAAGTACTAAAAGGAAACTTCTCCAATCACATTTCCGCGGCGGGCATCCGGCGTTCGCTGGTGGTGTTCCAGTTCGTGGTGTCCATCGTGCTGATTACCGGCATCATTGTTATTTACAGCCAATTGCGATACATCCGCAGCAAAGACCTTGGTTTCGACAAGAACCAGCAACTGGTGTTCCGCTTCCATACCAACGAGGCCAAAGCCCAATCATCGTCCTTCGTAGATGCCCTGCGGCAACTGCCGGAGGTGAAAGCGGCGAGTCGCGCCACGGCCGTACCCGGACAGGGAGAATATAATAACTGGGGCGTGTTCCTCGCTGGCGGCGACAGGGCGCATGCCGTACACCAGATCAACCTGACGACTGACGAACATTTTATCAAAGCGTTGGACGTGCCCATACTCGGTGGCCGCAACTTTTTACCAGGCGACTCCGGCAGGGTTCTTATCAACGAAGCGCTGGCCAAAAGACTCGGACTGAACGCCACCACCGCACCGGGTACGCGCCTGTATAACGGAAGCGACGATCCGCCGCTGGAAGTGATCGGTGTGATGAAAGACTTTAACCTGCAATCACTATACGAAAACGTAAAACCATTTATGCTGATCTACAACCGGGAGCCGGCAACCGCCGGTAACCTGGTGGTGACGGTGCGCAGTAATGACTACGCAGGTTTGCTGAAGAAGATAGATGGGCTATGGCAACAGCATGTAAAGGGCTACCCTTTCGCCTATACGTTTATGGACGATCAGCTGCAAAGGCTTTACCAAACGGAGGTAACGCTGTCCCGCATCATCAATGCCTTTACCCTGATCGCGATTTTCATTTCGTGCTTGGGCCTGTTCGGACTGGCAGCGTTTAATGCAGAGCAGCGGGCGAGGGAAATCAGTATCCGGAAAATACTGGGCGCCAGCGTGAGCGGCATTGTACAACCTGTCGGCCGACTTCTTAAAGCTGGTACTGATCTCGTTCTGCATTGCGGCGCCGGCGGCCTGGTGGGCTATGGACCGCTGGCTGGATCATTTCGCATACCGCGTTACTATCAGCTGGTGGATGTTTGCCGCGGCGGGAACGATGGCCTTGCTGATCACGCTTGGCACGGTGAGCTTCCAGGCCATCAGGGCGGCGGTAACCAGTCCCTTAAAGAGTTTGAAAAGTGAATAAATAAAAAGCCCGGACAGCGTTACTGTCCGGGCTTTTGCTTACTGCTGTATTACTGTATATACTCGATCAGTTCGATACGGTTGCCAAAAGGATCGCGGAAGAACAGGCGTTCGCGCCCTTCAATCACAGAGGAATACGACACCTGTATGTCGTGCCCTTCCGTGAAGTCTTTGGCTTTGTCCAGTTATCTACCTCAAACGCCGGGTGACGGCCGGAAATAGGGCCAATGACAGCTTCTTCCACTACGTGCAGCTGTATATCGCCCATCTGGTACCAGGTGGCGTTACGGGGATGATTACCTGGAATTTCTTCCAGCGCCAGGGTACCGCCGTAAAAAGCTTTTGCCTCCGCTGTTTTGCCGGCCGGGATCGTAATGGCCACGTGATCTATCTTCTTAAACCTGAACATCCGTTGCTATTTAGAGCAACAAATATCGTATATCCGTCTGAAAATGGAAAATGCCACTGTGATACACAGTAGCATTCCATATACGTTCCGGGAAGCAACTACGCCTTAACGTGGCTGCTCATCACTTTGGCCAGTTCAAACATGGAGATCTGTTCTTTGCCGTTAAATACTTTCAACAGTTTTTCATCAGCGTTGATCATCCTTTTGTTGTTGGGGTCCTGAAGACCTTTTTCCTTGATGTAATCCCATATTTTTTTCGTCATTTCTGTTCTGGGCATGGGAGTATTACCGATTACTGCTGCCAGTTCAGGGCTTGGAGTTAAGGGAGCCGCGAGTCCGGCGCCGGCTTTTTTCGTTTCTTTTGCCATAATTACGTGTTTTAAAATATAATAGTTACCATTAATGAGCAGGTTTCCCGGCCTGGAGAATCGCCAAAAGTTCGTCAATCAGACCTAACTGACCCGGATTGATTTTCCGCCTGGCCTCCTTTTCCCCGAACCATTCACCCCGGTCAATTTCCGGAACTTCCACAAACATACCGGATTTTGGCGGCCATTCCAGCAAAAATGTATTGGAAATTAGCCGGGAAATATCCGGGTTGCCCTCCGGGCCCAGGCGTTTACGATTTTACCAGACTTTTGCCGCACCGGTTGAAGGTGTATAAAGTCGCCGGCCAGTGATATGCCCGTTTCCTCCTCAAACTCGCGAATGGCCGCGTGGAAAGGATCTTCATCGGGTTCATACTCCCCTTTCGGGATTCCCCACACCCCTTCATCCTTGTTTTTCCAGTACGGGCCCCCGGGATGCACGAGGAAAAATTCTACTTTTTTATCTTGATGGCGGAATAATAAAATACCGGCCGCTTTTTTAGCCATATTTTAAAATTTAGTAAGATGATCCTGGTGACTGCCGCCCTTTATCGCCCGGACGTGATATTTAAAAGTCTTTCCGTTAACAACATGCCCCGGTAAAAACGGGACTTTTGCGGCATTCACACCGGCACTTTCCCAAGTTTACCCCATTCTACCGGGACTGGCTCAAACGGCATGCGTTTAGGTCAGTCCTTTTTTTTAGCGGATTCCTTCGTCGACCAGCGTTTCTTTGTTTACGTCCATTTCCAGCTGTGCCTCTTCGTCCACCTCGCGGGTCAGGCGTTTCTTCTTCCAGTCACCCTTCAAAAATACGGCCAGTGATACGAGCGCAATAATAATATTAGAAGTGGGAAACGCGTACCAGAGCCCCTCCACGCCAAGGGTCGTGTGCCGCGACAATACATACGCCACGGGAAACTGCAATACCCAGATAGACACAAGGGCGATGATCATAGACAGCACCATATTGCCGGAACCCTTGAACACGCCGGTCATGGCCAGCTGAAACCCCGGAAGCCCCAGGCCGGCGACATGGTACGGAGATATTGCGCGCCGCCGGCAATAACGGCGGGATCTCCGGGCACGAATAC
Organism: Chitinophaga sedimenti; assembly: GCF_023156195.1. Lineage (GTDB taxonomy): Bacteria > Bacteroidota > Bacteroidia > Chitinophagales > Chitinophagaceae > Chitinophaga > Chitinophaga sedimenti. Next base: position 720,902 of record NZ_JAKUKA010000001.1, on the reverse strand, counting down.
CGCCACCAGGCGGGCGGCGAACAGGAAGGCAAACAACCCTGTCAAACTTAGAAAAGAGAAAGCGATTACACCGCCCAGCCGGCCCAGCCGCTCGGCGCGGTCTATTTGTCCCGCCCCGATATTTTGCGCTACCACCGTAGAAATGGCCTGTGAAAAGCCCAACGCGGGAATCATGACCACCTGCAGCACATTGGAGCCTACACCGAACGAGGCCAATGTGATGGTGCCGAAAGACGTAATCAAAAAGTCATCATAGTTAACCCGAGGCCACGCATCGATTGTTCGATAGACGCCGGCAAACCCAGGTTAAACGCCTGCCGGATATATTGCCAGTCGGGTTTAAAATCCGGGAACCGGATGTGCACGCCCTGCCGGCCTCGCAACAAAATGCCCATCCCGATGCAAAGAGCCAGTACCTGGGTGCTCAGTGTGGCTACAGCAGCGCCCATGACGCCCATAGCCGGGAAACCATGTCGGCCGAAAATAAAAACCGGGTCAAGGATATAATTAAGGGTAACCGTACCCATAATGATGTACAGGGGAATGGAAGGCCTGCCCACACTGCGCATGAACGACATGAACATGATGAACATGAAGTTGAACGGCAGGCCGATGAACGATACGCGCATGAACCGCAGCGCCCCTTCGAACACAGCTTCACTAACGCCCATCAGCCGGATAATGTGCGGCGCCAACGCATACCCTAAAAACCCAGCACCACCGAGACGAGGAACACCATCAACATGGTTTGCGCGGCAACATGGTTTACCATCCGCTGGTTGCGGGCGCCAACGAATTGCGCGATCAGTACCGAACCGGCGATGGAAAAACCGCTTCCAATAGCAATAGAAACGAAGGTGATGGGGGTAGTAACGGACACGGCCGCTACCGCATTACCGCCTAACCGGCCTACCCAAAATGCGTCGATCAACTGGTAGGTAGCTTGCAGCAGTTGCGCCAATACCAGGGGTATGGCCAGTTTCATCAGGGAATTCAGTAAAGGCCCTTCAAGCAGCAGATTAACAGCCCGGACATTCTTTCTTGCCATAAAACGCTGTGACCCAAATATCAGACCACCTCCTTTTTTCCTATACAAGATAGTGGCTAATGTTGTACAAAACGACTTTTCCCTGTCACGATCGGACAGATTTTTTAAGGATCAGCTGAGGGGAACCATAGATACTCCTATATTTGTTCACGAAAACCTCGCGCGCTTTAAACACAATTCGCCTTCAGCATGTTATAAGAAGTATATATATAAATGGTAAAGTCAACTAACTATAAACACGACACAATTGAGCGCCAGCAACTAGTAACCGAGTCATTATACCGTCACCCTCAATGAAATCCTATGGCTGAAGTCACCTTTGAGTACACGCTCACGTTTGACGAACATCTCCCCAACAACATGGCGGAGGGCTACCTGAAACACTGGACACTGGAAGATGAATTTACCGCCGTTTACAACTGTTACGTACAGGAAGTGGATGTGAAGTACAGCAATGCCGCGGACCCGCAATCGCACCATTACTGCCTTTATTTCGATTTGTCAGAATCACCGGATGCCGCGGGTATTTACTATGTTTATTACGGGATGTCCGGCACATTTATTCCCCATAACAATAAGGCGCACAGCCTACAGCTGATGATCCGGCCCGAAGTGTTTCACCATTACTTCTCCGCTTCGAATGACAATGCGCAAAACATTGACATGCTCAAAACCATATTGCAACCAGGCAATTTCCAGGGCGCCATCCCCATGACCCTGAAAATGATCCTTGCACTGATGAAACTGCCGCGGCTGGCGGGTCAAACTCCGGTAGAACTGTATAAAGTGCGCGGCTGCGTGTATGAAGTATTGTCCCTGTTCCTCAATGAGCTCATCAATCCCTCGCCGGCCTTTTCTAACCGTGCTTTAACCGGGATATGCAGGATGATTGAGGTGAATGACGGGATTGCGGCGGATATGGACCAGGAAATGCCTTCACTCGAAGAAGCCGCACGCCGTTCGTGCATGTGCCTCACCAAATTCAAAAAACTCTTCCGGCTGACTTATAAAACCACGTACCACAAGTATCATCAGCGATTGCGGCTGTTAAAGGCCCGGGAAATGTTCCAGGCCGCCGATATGAACATCACCACGATTGTGCACGACCTCGGCTATAAAAATGCAGGCCATTTTGCACGACTGTTCAAAGAATGCTTTAACATTTCACCAAAAGAATACCAGCGACAATTCGAAGGATTGCTTTAACGACGACCATTTAATCTTTCTTGTTTATGATTAGCAACGATACCAGCGACCGGATCGTAGTGAACATCTCATGGTCTTTAGACACAAAGGTTTTCAAGGATCTCAGCAAAGAATTACACGATAAAACAGGCGAGCCGGGCCACCTGGCCGGCAACACCTTCTACTTCCCCGAAAATTTCGCCAACGGCTACTGTAAACACTGGCGGGTAGAAGAGCATATGGCCGCTTTTTACATCCGGTACACCGCCAGCCGCCCTTTTCTGTTCCGCCGAAGCATGCAGGATGCCGCCGGCCTTACGCTCATCGGTTTTATTGGCAGCAATAACGTGGCCATCGGTAAACATGCCTCTTTTATAGCGCCGCCGCCAACAGTGATTGAAACTGACGTGAACACCGGTGAAACCGTTATCGCCCTGATCGTAACCGTAACTCCCTCCTACCTGCAATCACTGGCCCCCGGTGCCAACCGTGACTGGCATTTCAATTATCTCCCGGACAGTTGGACTTAATGCAGCAAATAGAACACAACCTGCATGACAATAGCGCCGACTTTTTTACCTGAAGGGCGCGCTGAATCAATTATTCGCACAATCGTTCCCCTTTTCGGCACATACTTCCGCGTCGCCGCAAAAATCAGAAGTAAAAAAATCGCACAACTGGTGAATGAATTGTTGCAGGACTTCACCCGCCCCTCGCCGCACATCAGCGAAGCCGCGGCCATTGTGGGGATGAGCCCCTCCAAGTTCAAAGCACTGTTCGTAAAACTGTATAAACAGAGTTACTACAGCTACCTGCAACAAAAAAGACTGGAGAAAGCGAAAGAATTGTTGTTACAGGGTAACAGGTCCGTAGCCGATGTTGCTTATTCACTGGGATATTCTTCCGGCAGCCACTTTACTCGGCTATTCCGTAAAAAGTTCCACATGGCGCCGCAGACCTACAAATCTGTTACACAAAACCAAAGACCAACAGATAGCCAACCGTAAATAAAAAGCCCATGGTAAGCCAGTACAGGGTATCGGTGCAATAAAGTATCCATTTCTTTTCCTGCATATCTTCCTCATTTAATGGTGATAGGGTAAGAAAAATCCCCGGTTGAAACCAGGGAACAAATTTCTGATTGCTCTAACCAATAGTAAAGACACTCTACATATGATTAACCTATGAAATCAGTTCGTTTGCCAGCGTTGATATAAAGGTCTATGAATAATAGTGCAACTACGATCACATTCAGTTTGATTCGTGTCATGATACGGCGTGTAAATATTTTTTTTCAGACCTGCTGACATAAGGTTGTCACCTGCCGGTTGCAGCTTTGTATTGTCAAACAAAAAACACATAACCATGGCAAACAACATCATTGAACAAACTGCTACCCTGCTTACCCCCGAATCACTGAAAGCGCACTGGCAAGGCCACCGTGGCCTGTCGCGCCGCATCCTGGATGCTTTCCCCGAGAAAGAACTGTTCGAATTTTCCATCGGCGGCATGCGTCCCTATGCGCTGCTGGCCCTGGAAATGATCGACCTGGCGGAAGGCGGCGTAAAAGGCCTGGCTACCGGCGACTGGACAATGGGTGATGGTGCACCGCGCCACTACGGACAATCGGACAATGGCATTAAAACCAAAGCGGAACTGCTGGCGCTGTGGGACAAAGTTACCGCCGACATCGAGCGTTACTACCCGGAGATTGCACCGGAACGTTGGCAGCAGGTGGAAAAAGCATTTGGCATGTACGAGAACAAAGGCATCGGTACGCTGCAGTACCTCATCGATAACGAGATTCACCACCGCGGGCAGGGCTATGTATACCTCCGTGCGCTTGGCATCGAGCCCGCTCCGTTCTGGGATCGTCAATAGTGTATTAAACCGGGGCCCGTCCCCGGTTTTTTCATACCAGTTAATAGTGGTTTCATCACTTTTCGGGGGACTGGCAATTCGGTAGGCTATCTTACCCGAAAAAGCCACCATGCGCAAATTGTTTTACCCGTTTTTATGTTGATGGCCCTGCCCCTGTTAACATCCGCCGCGTCAATCAGCGGACGTATCAAAGGGCTACACACCCGTACCCTATACCTGAACGTACTGCATCACCCATTGCATGCCAGCCTGTCTGACAGTATCATGGTGGCGCCGGACGGTGTTTCACGTACCGCAACGACCATATTACCGAACCATTGACGTTTTCGCTGCGGGCGGACCGGAAAAGCATGAACATCTGGCTGGCTCCCGGTTATGAATTATGGCTGGAGGCGGATGCAGCCGACCTTGCGGCCAGCGCTGTATTTACAGGCACCGGCGCAGCAAACAATCGCTTCTGGCGTTATTATGCGGAACTTAAAGAAAGACCCTGGCCGCAGAACGTGAAGCAGATGGACCGGCAAACTTTCGTCAACCTGTATGTAAAAAACAATTGGTACGATTCGGCAGCCAAAGCCGTTACCAGGGATATTTTCGGAAAAGATAACAAAGATCCCTACCGGCAATATTTTCATGACGCCGCCATAGGTACTTTTGCAGCGAAACCCGTTTACCTGCTTTTCGTATATGCCTCTACCCTGGAGCTTAGCACTGCTGCCACCGATTCGCTGTTGCAACAGGAGTTCCCAAACTGGCTGCAACAAAATATGCGCGATGAATACGTGGGCTCGTACGTGTATTGCGACTTGCTACTCAGTCCCTACAGCCTTCATTTGCAGGATATGCTGCCTGGCCGTACTACCCGCCTGCGGCTGCTCGACAGTATATTCACCGGTAAAACACACGACCGTTTGCTGGCGCGTACCATTACTTTCGAGTTCACCCGCGAAGCCAAACCGGAAGCCATCGATTACGCGGTGCGGTACATCAACCGAATCGGCGATGAACATATCCGGGAGCAGGTGTTGCAGGCGGCCGCCGGCCGGAAACAACAACTGGGCGCATTTGGGAAAGGCATGATGGCGCCCGCTTTTAGTTTGCCGGACAGCAGCCACCGATTTTACCAACTATCTGATTTCAAAGGCAAAGTAGTGCTGCTGGAATTCTGGGCAAGCTGGTGCGGCCCCTGCAAACAGGCCATCCCCGCACTAAAAGAATTGCGCGAGCAATACCGCCACGATCCCCGGTTAGTGGTGATCAGCATCGGCGTCAATGATAGAAACGGGAAAAACATCCGCTACCAGATGATCCGTGACCAGCAGATGGACTGGCTGCAGCTGGAGGACCCCGAGGGTAAAATACAGGACCTCTATAAAGCGCTGTTGATCCCACGCACGGTGGTAATTGACCCATCGCAGCGGATCGTCGACTTTGACGCCCCTATGCCGGGCGATCCACGGCTGGCTGCGTTAATTGAGCAAACTTTACAGGCAGGTTAAGCTGTCGCAAACTGCCCTCATTTTGTCTGATCTGCCCTCGGTCCGGTACAATGTGCTGTTGTAAGTTTGTATTATCATTCACGCTAAAAACCTGCGCTATGTTATCCGCAAATCCTTATCTGAACTTCAATGGCGACTGCAAGGCAGCTTTCGATTTTTACCAGTCCGTGTTAGGCGGCGAATTTACCATGGTGATGAAGTTTTCAGACATGCCCGGCCCGCATATGGGTCCTGGTGAAGAAAATCGTATCATGCATATCGGTCTGCCCATTGGCGGTACGATGGTGTTCGGTAGCGACTGTTCCTCTTCTATGGGCACCGCCACACACGGCAACATGTTTTCCGTATGCATCGGCGGCGATGATGAAGCAGAATGCCGCCGGGTATTCAACGGTTTATCCGAAGGCGGTAAAGTGAACATGCCTTTTGAAAAAGCTCCCTGGGGAGATATATTCGGCGACTTCACCGACAAATTCGGCGTTAGCTGGATGGTGAACTGCACACCTAAACAATAGCCGTCATTTTAAACCTTTATAGCCGGTCTTGCATAAAGACCGGCTTTTTTATATTGGGGCGGGTGGTAATTACGCCATTTTCAGGGGTTGATCGCGACACGAACTTATCCTAGTTTTGAAGCATGAAACAGATAGCGATCATTATTCCCCAGGGCGAAACAAGTTTGAGCAACATAGAAGCCACCCATAAAATGTTTACGAAAGTAAACGAAGCCATGGTGCGGGCGGGCAACGACCCTTTGTTCAATGTGCGGCTGGTAGGACTTTCGCCGGAGGTGACAATCGGTGGCGGCCTGTTTTCCATTAAACCGGAACTATCTATCAACGACCACCTGCGGGCCGACCTGGTGGTGATTCCCGCCACGCACGGCGATATGAAAGACATCATTGCCCGTAACCAGGCTTTTATTCCATGGATCGTACAGCAATATACGGGCGGCGCCGAAGTGGTATCGCTGTGCATAGGGGCGTTTATCCTGGCTTCTACCGGACTACTTAATGGTAAAAGCTGCACGACTCACTGGCTGGCGGCGGAAGAGTTCAGGGAGCTGTTCCCGGGTGTAAAGCTCCAGCCCTATAAAGTACTTACTGACGAAAGCGGCATTTATACCAGCGGTGGCGCTTATTCTTCGCTTAATTTGATATTATACCTCGTAGAAAAGTTCGCCGGGCGCGATATGGCCCTGTTATCTTCCAAAATATTCGAGATAGATATCGACCGGGCCAGCCAATCCCCCTTTATCATTTTTAAAGGACAAAAAGAGCATGAAGACGAGCCCATCAAAAAGGCACAGGAATTTATCGAAAAGAACTTCCAGGAGCGGATTACGGTAGATCAACTGGCGGCTGCATTTGCGCTGGGCCGCCGTAACCTGGAGCGCCGCTTCAAAAGGCGACTTCCAATACTGTGGTGGAATATATACAGCGTGTGAAAATAGAAGCCGCTAAAATGAGCCTCGAAAGCTCCCGCGAAAATGTAAATGAGGTGATGTACAAAGTGGGTTACACCGATCCCAAAGCCTTCCGCATCACGTTTAAACGCCTTACTGGCCTTTCTCCCGTGCAATACCGCGCCAAATACAACCGCCAGCTGGCATCCTGACGATAATTGTGGTGTTCTTTTTGCACCAGCAGCCGTATGCGCAAGGAGTTAGCGTCAAAAGAACAGCACGGTTATACGTGGATTGATTTATCGAGCCCCGGGGATCCGGAGTTCGCAGCCGTCGCGGAACAATACCTGCTGCACAAAGCCTGGATGAAGGATGCCCCGGAGGCCGACCATCTGCCTAAATTCGAAAAGCAGAAGGAGTACCACTTCGTGATCATCCGTCATTACGACGATAAACATCCATCGTCCCAGGCAGATACGATGAAGGAACTGACCAATAAAGTGGCCATCTTTTTAGGGGAGGATTATATCATTACGCTGCATCAGAACGGCTGGCCGCCCCTGGAACATATATCTGAACATGCGGTAAAAGCGGGCGACTGCAATACGCCATTCCACGTATTGATCGAAATTATCCGCGCCGCGATGGGCAGCTTTGAAGCGCCCGGCCTGAAACTGAACCACTCCATCGACCTGTACGAAGAGCAGGTATTCCTGAAAAACCGCCGCGCGCCGATGCTTAAAGGGCTTTATTATATCAAACGGAAAGTAGATGTGATCCGGCACCTGCTGCTGTTAAGTAAAGACATCATAGAACGGCTGGACCCGCCAGAGCGCGATGACATACACACCCGCGACCTGCGCGACCTGTATGTAAAGCAGCAGAGTTTTTACGACCTGCTGTCAGAGAACACGAATCATCTTTTAACGATCTACTTTAATATTTCGGCACAGAAGACGAATGAAACCATCCGTATCCTGACCATCTTCTCGGTGTTCTTTTTACCCCTCACCTTTATTGCAGGCGTATACGGCATGAACTTCGATGTAATGCCAGAACTGCAATGGGCGGCCGGTTACCCGGCCGTGATGCTGCTGATGGCGCTGATCACCGTAATCATTTATGTGTGGTTCAAGCGCAATAAGTGGTTGTAATTGTTGAACGTATTAAAAAAGGGAACCATGGCTTTATCCACCTACAAAAAGAAGAGAAGCTTTAATAAGACGCCCGAACCGCAGGGCGGCAAACCTGATGCCCCTACGCTGCGCTTCGTGGTGCAGAAACATGATGCCACGCGGCTGCACTACGATTTCCGGTTAGAAATGGAAGGTGTGCTTAAAAGCTGGGCCGTACCGAAGGGACCATCGCTGAACCCTGAAGATAAACGCCTGGCCATGATGGTGGAAGATCACCCTTACGACTACCGCGATTTTGAAGGCATTATTCCCAAAGGCAACTATGGTGCGGGAACAGTGATCGTATGGGACGAAGGAACTTACGAGCCGCTGGAAACATCGGGCGATAAGAAGAAGGATGAAAAGGCGCTGCTGAAACAACTGAAATCGGGTTCGCTCAAGTTTTCTTTACATGGAGAAAAGTTGAAGGGCGAGTTCGCACTGGTGAAGTTGAAGAATGCCGAGGATAATGCATGGTTGCTGATTAAACACCGGGATAAATTTGCGAAGGCGATCGATGTGACGCGGAAGGTGCGGTCGGTGAAGTCGGATAAGACGTTAGAAGAGGTGGAAAAGACGAGTGATAATGTTTGGGGAAAGCAGGGGACTGCGGGCGGGAAGGCTGCGGCACCTAAAAAGGCTGCGGCTAAAAAAGCTGCTGCCCCTAAGAAGGCAGCGGCGAAGAAGGCGGCTGTATCCGGTAAGTCCACCGCTAAAAAAGCTGCTGCCGCTAAGAAGGAAGTTGCGAAGAAGGCTGCTGTATCCGGTAAGTCCGCCGCTAAAAAAGCTGCTGCCGCTAAGAAGGAAGTAGCGAAGAAGACGGCTGTATCCGGTAAGTCCGCCGCTAAAAAAACTGCTAAGGGCTCCCCGAAACAGGTAGCCGCCTCGCCCGCACTCCCCAAATCCCGCGCCGTTAAAAAAAAAGCAGCGGAAGCTGACCTGAAAAAAGCGCCCAAAGCCCCTTTTCCGAAAACCCTCTCCCCCATGCTGGCCACCCTCGTAGACAAGCCCTTCGATGAACCTGGCTGGTTATACGAAATCAAGTGGGATGGCTACCGGGCAGTGGCGCTCTGTAACAAGGGCAAAGTGGAACTCATTTCGCGCAACAACAAATCTTTTAACGATAAGTTTTACCCGGTGTTTGACGCCGTAAGCGAGTGGGGCGTAAATGCGGTGGTCGACGGAGAAATATGTGTGATCAATGACGAAGGCGTATCGAACTTCGGGCGGTTACAGAACTGGCGCAGCGAGGCAGACGGACAGCTGATGTATTATGTATTCGATTTACTATGGCTGGATGGCAAAGACCTCACCGGCCTTCCGCTCACCGAGCGGCGCGCCCTGCTGGCGCCACTGATGCCTAAAAAGGTATCATCCGCATGAGCGACAATTTCGACTCCACTGCCACAGACTTCCTGGCCGCCGCGGCAGAAATGGGCCTGGAAGGCATCATCGCCAAGAAGGCCAACAGTCTTTATCACCCCGGTGACCGCACCCGCGAATGGATCAAACTCAAAATAAATAAACGGCACGAAGTGGTGATTGGCGGCTTCACGAAAAACGAAGGCACGTCGAAAGCTTTTAGTTCGCTACTGGTGGGCGTTTACGAGAAAAAGAAATTGAAATATACTGGCAAGATCGGTACGGGCTTTAACACGCAACAACAAAAGGAAATGATGGAGCTTTTTAAACCGCTCATCACCGACAAGTTACCCTTTGATGAATTGCCCGACGTAAACAAACCCTCCCGCTTCCGTCCCGATCCGCCGCACGCGGAGGTTACCTGGCTGAAACCGCAACTGGTGTGCGAAGTGAGTTATACAGAAATTACTTCCGATGGCGTGATGCGGCACCCGAGTTTTGAAGGGATGCGCGAAGATAAAAAGGCCAGCAGCGTGGGCGCAGACATCCCCATTAGCACCGCCGACATCGTGGAAAAGGAAAAACCAAATCCCGCCCGCAAATTGGTGAAAGGCGCAGGTAAAGCATCGCGCAAAACGTTGCTCAATCCCAGCGAAAAATCGCAGGTGCGTGAAGTTAGCGGACATGAACTCAGTTTTACCAACCTCGATAAAGTGTATTGGCCCAAAGAAGGTTACACGAAACGCGATATGCTGAATTATTACTACCAGGTCGCGCCTTACATATTGCCTTACCTGGTAGACCGGCCACAGTCGCTGAACCGCTACCCGAACGGCATCAACGGAAAGAGTTTTTATCAGAAAGATGTAACCGGGAAAGTACCCGATTGGGTTCAGCAGTTCCCCTATCACACCAGCGATGGTGAAGACAAAAATTTCATGGTGCCGCAAACCGAGGCCGACCTGTTATACATGGCCAATACCGGCGCCATTGAAATGAATCCCTGGAACAGTACCATCCACAAACCGGATAACCCCGACTGGTGCTGCCTGGACCTTGATCCGGATACTGGCAACACGTTCGAGCAGGTAATCCAAACCGCTCAAACTGTAAAAGAGGTGCTGGACGAGATGGGTATTCACAGCTTCCCCAAAACCTCCGGTTCCACAGGCATCCACATTTATATTCCACTGGCCGCACAATACGATTACGACCAGTGCCAGCTGCTGGGCAAAATCATCGCCACAGAAGTACATGCGCGCCTCCCGAAATTCACCAGCATCGAACGCATGACGCGCAACCGCAAAGGAAAAATCTATATCGATTACCTGCAAAACCGCGCGAAGGCAACGTTAGCCGCTGCGTACTCCCTTCGGCCCAAACCCGGCGCAACGGTATCCATGCCGCTGGATTGGTCGGAAGTAAAAAAGGGTTGAAGCTCGCCGATTTCAATATTACAAATGCAGTGGATCGTGTGAAGCGGAATGGGGATCTTTTAAGGGGGTATTGGGTAGAGGAGTGAATTTGAAGAAATTAATTGAATAGATAAAACACGTCATCATATGCCTGCAAACATATGATGACGTGCCCCCTACTCCTGTCCAGCAAACGCTGCTTCATCCATCCACGTAAACTCCCACAGGTGGCCGTCAGGATCAGCAAATGAGTTTACGTACATCATCCCGTGATCTATCGGATCATTGGAAGGGCCGCCACCATTGGCGAGCGCCTTTTTCACTACTTCATCCACTTTTTCGCGGCTGTCGGCAGACAGGGCAACGATTACTTCAGAGGTTCTGCTGTAATCGGATACTTCTTTTTGATGAAGGTCTTAAAATACGCTTCTACAAGTATCATCACGTAGATATCCTCGCTCACTACCACACACGCAGCTTTTTCGTCGCTGAATTGCGGGTTAATGGAAAAGCCGATCGCAGTATAAAATGCTTTGGCACGTTCGAGGTCTTTAACGGGGAGGTTTACAAAAATTTTCGTTGCCATATGCTTAACCGTTTATTGTTTTCGATACTGCAAACATACAACGTGCACCACAAGCTTATGCTGTCGGAAAACGACAATTTGGTGGGGTGATTGCGACGCGGAGTTGTCTGCTGCCGTTTACAATCATGATAAGATGCCATAAATTCCCCTTCCGGGCCTCACTTTTCTTTCTTATTTTGATAAAAATACCCGTCATGAAATCTTTCCTCCTGTCTTGTGCCCTGCTCTCCGCCCTCTGCGCATCGGGGCAAAAAATTTCGCCCGAAACCAAAAGCCCGGTAACCTTCAATCGCCAGGTTTCTTTCGGGCCCAAAGGAACAGTTAATGTGAACGAACAGGCCGATGCCGGTATGGTGCGGCTGGAAGAGCTGACTTTTTCAGAAGGCACCATCGAGGTAGATATCAAAGGGAAAGATGTATTGCAACGCAGCTTTGTGGGCATCGCTTTTCATGTTCAAAACGATACCACGTACGAATGCATATACTTCCGCCCGTTCAATTTTAAGGCGGCCGACCCTACCAGGCGCAGTCATGCCGTACAATACATATCGCTGCCCGGCAACGACTGGCCGGAGCTGCGGGAACAGCACCCCCTGAAATACGAGCAGCCGGTTACACCACAACCAGACCCCAACGACTGGTTCCACATGACACTCGTCGTGAAAGGTAATACTGTCAAGGTTTACGTGGACAATGCCGCGCAGCCAAGCCTCGTGGTCGATAAATTGAGCAGGTTCCGAACGGGGAAAGTGGCTTTCTGGGTGGGTAACAATTCTGCCGGCTCCTGGAAAAACCTGGAGATTAAACCCTGATTTACTTATTTTCCAGCTATGACTTACCTCTCCCTTTCCAACACACACCCGCCGATCACCTTGTTGCAAACCGCAGGCATTGCTATTATGCTGGGCGGTGTTGCGTTAATGCACCTGCGGTCTGCTGCAAAGGCATAACAGCAAAAGCCCTTCCGCGTATGTCCGGAAGGGCTTTTATTAATGTAGAGATACCATCTTAAGCTGTCTTCTTCTTACGTTCCACATCCGGCAAAAAGCCGGTAAGGATGCCGATGAGCGGCAGATAGGCACACACTGCGAACACATACGCGATGCTGGTCATATCCGCGAGTTTGCCGAGCACCGCGGATCCCAATCCGCCCATACCAAAGGCCAATCCGAAGAACAAACCAGCGATCATGCCCACCTTACCGGGAACTAACTCGGTAGCGTATACGAGGATCGCGCTGAACGCAGAGGCAATCACCACGCCGATGATGGCGGACAATACGGCCGTCCAGAATAAAGGAACGTAGGGCAAAGCGAGCGTAAACGGCGCCACCCCGAGGATAGAAAACCAGATAATGTATTTACGTCCGAACCGGTCGCCAAGCGGCCCCCGATAAAGGTACCTGCAGCCACGGCGCCCAGGAATATAAACAGGTACATCTGCGACTGCTGGGTCGTAAGTTGGAATTTATTAATCAGGAAGAACGTATAATAACTGCTCATGCAGGCCATGTAAAAATACTTGGAGAAGATGAGCACGACCAGGATTACCAGTGCCCATATGGTGCGGTTACGCGAGAACGGCGATACCACTTCCGGCGCCTTACGGGCAGCTTTTTCCGCAATATGTGCGCCATACCATTGCGATACGCGCGAAAGTACCACGATACCCAGCAGCGCCACAACAGAGAACCAGGCGATGCTCGTTTGTCCGTACGGCGCTACCAGCAATGCCGCCAGCAAGGGGCCAATGGCGCTGCCTGCGTTCCCACCCAGCTGGAAAATGGATTGCGCCAACCCTTTTTACCACCCGAAGCCAGGTGCGCCACGCGCGATGATTCCGGGTGAAAAATCGAAGAGCCGATGCCAATAAAACTGACGGAAAACAGGATATTATAAAATCCCTTTGCAAAAGCCAGCGCGATGAGACCCGTCAGCGTAAACGCCATGCCAATAGGCAATGAATAAGGACGTGCTTTGCGGTCGGTATAAACGCCCACCAGCGGCTGCAACAGCGAAGCCGTTAACTGGTATACCAATGTAATCAAACCAATTTGCGTAAACGTAAGCCCGTATTTTTCTTTGAAGATGGGATACACAGAAGGGATCACCGACTGTAGCATATCATTCACCAGGTGGGCAAAACTAATGGAAAAGAGAATTGAGAAAACAGTTGATTGGGCAGATCGCGCGGGGGCTGCCATTGTTGTCACAGGCGTGCTTTTCATCACAGATGCTATTTTATTTATTGCCAGGAAATGATTTTTGATGCGGTGTTCCGGGCTTTTTTAGGTTCACCGTCCGTAATATGCTTCAATAACTGCTCGTGCAGTTGCTGCGTTTCCAGGAACGTTGCGGTGTCCGGATGTACCTGTAAAAACCATTCGCGGAGGTGTACCGATACGGTTTTGTACAGATCGGCCAGTACATGGTTACCGGAGGCTTCGGCGATGGCCACGTGAAAGGCGATGTCCGCATCCACACAGGCGTCCTTCTCCCCGCTGCTGCCGCAGCTTTCCGGTCGCGGAGATGCGCTTTCATGAGGGCGAGGTGTTCACGCTTGCAATGCAATGCGGCTTTTTCAGCAATCTTTAGTTCCACCAGCTGCCTTACTTCATCGAGTTCCTCGGCGCTGGCGCGTTGCAGGCGCTGGGAAATCGGCTCTTTATTGCCGGTAGCAGCATCAACAAAGGTACCCGCGCCCTGCTGTACACGCAGCAACCCATTATTCACCAACATACGGATGGCCTCGCGAACGGTAGACCGGCCCACGCCGAAAGCCTTCATCAGCTCAGGTTCAATAGGCAGTTTCTCCCCGGCCTATACTGCCCGAGCGATATCTGCTCCTGTATACGTGCGGCCACTTCGTCCGCCAGCGACTTCTTCTGGATCATAGCTTAAGTCATCAGATCATCATATCATCTGATGAATTCAAAGATAAGTGCTTTCCCGGATTAACGGCAAAAAAAATCCATGCAGGCCGTTGCCGCCTGCATGGACACAATAAAAAAAAAGTATTGTCAATCAGGCGTAACCGCCGTTCACCCCAATGTTCTGGGCCGAAATCCATTTGGCTTCATCACTCGCCAGGAACACGGCCACGTTTGCGATCTCATCCGGTTCGGCAATGCGGTTAAAGGGCGACATCGCTGCGAGGCGCGCCACTGTTTCTTCGGATTTCCCGTTCATGAACAGTTCAGTATTGGTAGGTCCGGGAGAAATGCTATTTACATTAATGCCCCTTGCACCCACTTCTTTGCCAAAAATGCGGGTCAGTTGCTCCACCGCCGATTTGGTAGCCACGTAAGTGCCGTAACCCGGCAGCATAATGCGATTTACAGAAGTAGAGAAGTTGATTACCGTGCCATTATCAGCCAGGCGGGTCGTTGCCTCACGTAAGGTATTAAACGTGCCGCGTACGTTGATGTCGAACTGTTTCGTAAAATCCTCGTCCGTAGTATCCTTCAGGAGTTTAGTGATCATGATGCCGGCGTTGTTTACCAGCACATCCACCTTGCCGAATGCCGAAATAGCGGCGTCGAATAAGGCTTTTACCTGTACACTATGACTGATATCCGCCTGCACAGCGATGGCTTGTCCGCCTGCGGCATGAATATCGGCTACCACACTATCTGCATCAGCCTTACTGCCAGCATAGTTCACGATCACCTGCGCGCCCGCTGCCGCCATTTTACGCGCGATAGCGGCCCCGATGCCCCGGGAGGCGCCGGTTATCAATACAACCTTTCCTGTTAAATTGCTCATGTCGTCTTGTTTTTAGTAAGACAAATATCAGGGATAAATGTTTACCAGTGTCTGTACTTGTCTAATTTCGCACCGATGCGGCCCCAGTTGGTGACGATGAACAATATCAACATCTTGAAACTGAATGATTGGAGCGCGGGAAATGTCAGAATGCCACCCGCAGCCCATATAACTAACCCAGTTTTTCAATTCTCAACTCCAGCGTTTTCGTTTTTTTGAAGTATTCATAAATCATCACATAGCCTTGTTTGGCCGGGAATACAAGCATTTCGCTGGCTTTACTTTTCAATTCGATTTTATCGGTCATGTATTTAGAGCCGTTAAAACGAACGGTGTTAAACGTACGGCCTTTGTACTCGCTGTTTTTCACATAATCAGAGAAACAAACATTGAACGTGGAATTATCCTGTTCGCCGGTTGTGAACTCATAATCAAAGCCGCCGGTACCTTTCACTACCATAGCAGCCATTTGCGGGCTAACCATGTCCATACCGAGCGGACTTACCAGGTTGCGTGTCTTATCGAACACATCGGCGCCTTTCAGGGCAAAGCCATTATCAAAGCGCAGCAGCACCAGGTCGGTAATTTCCAGTTCGGTGGCGTTGCGGCCACCCACGGCCATGAGCGCGATTTTACCGGCGCTTACTTTTTTACGGAAACCTTCGGCAATCACTGTGTAGCCGCCGTCGGGCATAGCCAGTACTTTATGAATGAACAGGAAACCGATATCCTTGATCTTCCCCTTGGCGCTTACCGGCAGAAACTTCGACAGGTCGGCATCATATGAACTCACCGAAGATCTTAACACATTACCTTTCGGGTCCACATCCAGGATCGCCATGCCGCGAGGGGCATCCCATACCACGTTTTCATCTTTCTCATAATAAGATCCCATCAGCGTGATTTTACCAGCTTCTACCTTGGGCATTACGTTCGTCGGCGTAATACGATAATCACCGACATCCGGCGTCATTTCGAACGCCCTGCGACTGGTAACGAAGTTGATGGCCAGCAGTGATTTTTTCGCATCGAACATGCCCACTCTTTTCAATACCGTGAAGAATGCCAGGCTGTCGGTAGCGCCGATAAACTCGCCTACTACGTATTTGGATTTACCGTCGTCGTATTTATAGGTGAAGTGTTTCTTCTTTTTTGAGTTATAGCAACGTACTTCGAAAGTACGGTCTTTCCCGTCGATCACCGGGATCATGGCCAGGTAACCGTAGTCGCCCACGTCGAACACCGCATTATTGGCGCCGTTATCGCTCTGGGCCATGGCCGTAGCCTGGTTGATCCAGCTGGCGCTTTTTTATCGAAAGGCGCCGTATAGGTCACTTTCAGTTTACCATCCAGGTTGTAAATTTTCATATCCAGCGTTTCATTCTCCTCATTTTTGAAAAGGAAAGCGATGGTACTGCCGTTGTAAGCCGCTTCCAGCAAAACTACGGTGCGGTTATCCTGGAATTTGATATCCTGTACTTTATTGAGGTTTTCATCGACCACCTGCACCGTGTATTCATTGGTGCGTTTGTCGATTTTATCACTCTGGTAAAAGAAGAAATAACCTTTTACTTGTCCCTGCTCCGTAATTACCCCCGAATTGCGGAGTTTTACCGAATATACGTTTTCGATTTTGAGCTGGGCAAACAGGCTGCAGGCGCAGAGCATTAAAAGGAGGAGCAGGCTGTATTTTTTCATGTTTAGATGTATTTACAGATTAAGGAGTCGTGTACTTTCTTTAAAGATTTCGCCATAAGGCGCATAAAACCCAAGTTTCGCCTGGAACTGCGCCAGGTAATGATATCCCACGGCTGCCACGTCTTCGATGTACAGGTTTTGTATAAACTGGGTCAGCAGGTTATAATTGGGATCGTTGTACGGCGAAGGCGCGTCTACGTAGCGCGACAGGGTATGCGTTCGCTGGGCGTTATGCCAGGCGTTAAACACGCGCCCGAGCTGCGTTACCAGGAAGGGATCCGCTGGCTTTTGCTGCATTTGCTGCAAGGTCAGGTAAAGGCATTGGCTGTATTGTTTGCTTTCCCAGGTATAGGCAACGGCTTCTAAACCGGCCTGGCTCCGCAATTTCCCGAAGGTTTCCGCGTCCGGGGATTTTTATTTGTATTGCCTGCCGCACCCAACATCGGTTGTAATAGCCGGATGCGTTGCGTACAATCCGGGTGCGTTTTGAGCGAGTCCGTTGCGGCGGCATCGCGGGTAATGTTAGCATGGCCGCCAAGCAGTCCGCCCGACTTCGCTATCCACTTTGGTTTAAAAGGGTATGCACCGCTGTCGAACGTTTTAGGGAGACAGGCAGCCATATCCACCGTTACACTATCAATGTTGTCCATGAGCGCCAGGGCAGACAAGGCTTCCGCAGGTGCAAAGGGGGTACGTTTCAGCAGATCCAGCGCCATAGAATCGGCTTCTGCTTCGTGATCGCGGCTGTGACGGCGGCTGTTGAAGCGAATGCCCTGGGCCAGCTTCTCCAGGCGGGCATTTTTACCGTATTCTGATTTTTTAATATTCTTCAGTTCCCGCTGCATGTCCGGACTGTTCATCGTTTCCACATACTGCCGGATGCTGTTTTCGCTATGTTTCAAGTAATAGTGCGCCAGCTCGTGGCAGATAACGAAAGCTACCTGGCTTTCATTCTCCATTTTCTCCAGCAAACCGAGATTGAACAGGAAGATGCCCTCCCCTACGTATGCCGCGTTCGGCACGAATGACCGGGAAAAGTAACCTTTGATGCCGCTGCCGTCCAGCTGGGGATTAGCCTTCAGGATGGCGCCGAGCAGGCGGTCCATGTAAGCCATGGCAGCCGGATCTGTATACACTTCCCGCTTATCAAACATAGCTTTCACCTGCTCCCAACGGCTGTTATATATTTCTTCGTAATCGCTTTTGTTAGTACCGGCAGCGATTTGAGCCGCTGTTTCACGAGGCGGGCATAGTCGCCGGACACTTTAGCCAGGTACACGGAATCCGGCACCGAAGGGGCGAAAACTACCTGCGCCAGGCTAAAAGGGGGCAGCACACCAATAAAAGGAGGGCTAAACGAAAAGGTGTAAAAACTTGCATAACTCGCGGTATAGGCGCTGCAAAGATCGACAATTCCCGAAACTGGCGGCCTGCCGCTTGGTATATGTTATTATTTTGGCGGTGAAAGCCCTATTTTTGACAGACAACGCCATTTTTCTTACCACTTTCTTACAGGAAGGTGTCAAATTTGGGTTGATTTTTGCGCGAGGTATTAAAATTACACTACATACATGGAGTTCATCATCCCTAATTTTGCCGATCCCGGAGTATGGATCAGCCTAGTCACGTTATGTTTCCTGGAAATCGTCCTGGGCATCGACAACGTCATTTTTATTTCGATCGTAGCCGGCAAACTGCCGGAGCACCAGCAACGCAAGGCCGGGATGATCGGTCTGAGCCTGGCGATGGTGTTCCGCGTTGGACTGCTCCTCTGCATCAACTGGATCATCGGTCTTACCGACCCGGTACTTTCCTTTACCTGGCTGAAGGGAGAAGTAATGAACCTAAGCTGGAAAGATCTGATATTGCTGGCAGGCGGTCTTTTCCTCATCATTAAAAGCACCCTCGAAATTCACCATAAATTGCAGGACCACCCCTCCGGCGCCGAACAATCAGCCCCCAAGTACAAAAGCCCGGGCTCCGTGATTTTCCAGATCGTACTGGTGGATGCCGTGTTTTCTTTCGATTCGATCTTAACCGCCGTGGGCCTGGTAGACAATGTACTGGTCATGATTATCGCGGTAATCGTTTCGATTATTGTAATGATGGCTTTCGCAGGCCCGGTAACACGCATTATCAACAAACAGCCTACGCTGCAGATGCTGGCGTTGTCGTTCCTGATCGTGATCGGTGTGGTATTGATCGCAGGTGGGTTCCACCAGGAAGTAAGTAAGAGCATTATTTACTCCTGCTTAGGATTTTCGCTGATCGTGGAGTTACTGAATATTAAGTTGCGCGGGAATCAGTCGAAAGTAAAATTAAATACAACGAGGAAAGTGGAGTAACATACCCAAGCGAACAGGCCGTACTCATCGTACGGCCTGTTCGTTTAAAAATACCCCGCCAACTGCTCCAGCAATGCCTTACCCTCACTCGGTCTCCTCGCATCATCCACCACAACTGCCCCGTCCTTTATAATCGCATAACGCGGGATGGCGAGGTTGCCTTTTGACCCGAACAACTTGCGGATATCCTCGGTCAATAAAGCCGAAGCGCGGATATGATAACCATCCAGGTTGTAATACTTGATCATATCTTTCCACTGCGGTTCAGCCTGATCGCGGTCGATCGAAATGTAAAGCATTTCGCCACCTTTTTCGGCGAGCAGCTTTTTCACGTCCGCAGTATAATTAAATTCTTCTTTACAGGGGCCGCACCAGGTGGCCCAAAGATCCATATACACGGTTTTTCCTTTGAAGCGGGCCGCTAAATCGGCCACTGTTTTTATATCACCCGCGTTTTCAATAAACCGCTGTGCTGATGAAAAATTGCCCTTCGACCTGCGCAGGTAATCGCGCACGCCATCTACACCCGGCTGTAACTGCGCGATATACAGACTATTCGGGTACATGTCCTCAAACGCCTCGAACCAGTCCACGATATAGGGTTCAAAGCCTTCCTGCAATAACATAAATTTCAGCAAAGTAGCCATTTGATACTCCCGCTCCGGATCGCGAAAGCGTTCCACGATGGCGTACTCCCTTTTGTACGGCTGATCTTTGTCGCTGAATGGCACCAACGTACCGTCGTACGCGGGTTTCAGGTATTTCAGGTACCAGTCGGCATAAAATTTTGTGTACCAAAAAACGGTGCTGACCTTGTGCAGCCGCAGGTCATGCGGATCTGCAATCGTAAACACCGACTCAAAATCAGTTTTCATCTGCCCCAAACGCTCGCGATCATAGCCTGGTTTATCCTTGTTCACCTCCACTTTTTGCAGGGCCGGTGCAAACGTACCGGCCAGCACATTGGCGTAGTACGTGCGCACATAGTCATAGGCATGATCGTAAAACACCGGGTCAATCTGCTTGTCTGCCAGCAAGGTCTTAAAAGGCGCCATCACGCTGTCGATGTTCGCCAGAACGCGCTGGCGGTTATTTGCAAAAACCGAATCTTTTCTATAATAATTGGTGGACAAATGCTGGTAAAAGGAAAATTTAAGCGGCTTAATGCCTCCTGGCCTGTCGCATCGGGACCGGTGATCGTAAATTTTTGTTGCTCATTGGTGGATTCATCCGTAATGGTGTATGACTGGCCCGGTTTTACCAGCAGCACGTAATTCCTGCCCAGGTAACCAAAGGTAAATTCCGCCGGTGTTGTTTCCCTGTTCCGCCAGCTTAATTCCCCTTTGCTGTTTAACACCGTATCGGTGGGCAGCGTTACAAAGTAATTACCGGCCACTGGCGCAGTGATCTGCACTTTAGCAGCAGGCGCCCGTGGGGCGCGAAAAGTAATGGTCGCCTGCTGTGCAAACGATGCCAGGGGGCATATACAAAACAGTAATAGCAGTCTTTTCATCTGGTGGTAGTTGTTGGGTCTGCCCTAAATTACAATATCTTTTATTATCCCCCGTATTGTCGCGGTTTCACCACACCGCACGGCGAGCGCCACTTTATCAGTTTAAACTTTGTGTTAAGATTTCCGGTACGCAAGCGCATCCCCGGCAAACCGGCCGTTATTGGTATGATTGATGCGCCAGTGTTGTTATGAATTGGCCTATAATCATTGCAGCGATCATTGGTGCAGCGCTTCTCATGATCTTTTTCGCCCGCCGCAACTGGCGCGACCGGGAAGAAATTTTACCGCCCGACGTTACGGATGATCCTGTTTCCGGCACGAAAAGGGAATCGCAGCAACGCGGCGATTCGATATAACGATTTCATCATGTGCTGTTAACGCTCCGGCAATCCGCATCAGCGAACTTTAATTTACCTACAACTCTTACAGCTTTATGGAGTGGATGAACTGGCTTCAGGAATTGGATGAATCTATTTTTATTGGCATCCATCATTTTGGAAATGTATCGTGGCTGGACCCGGTGATGCTATTGCTGCGCAATGCTCTCACCTGGGTGCCGCTCTATATATTCGTACTGTACTTCGTTATCCGCCACCGTACTAATAAAGCGGTGCCATTTCTTATCGGCACGCTTATCTGTTTTGCCATAGCTGACTACGGCAGCGCCAGTATCCTGAAACCATTGTTCCAACGCAAACGCCCCTGTCATAATGACGAACTGGTGTTATACATGCGCCACCTCATTGGCTGCGGCGGCCGTTACGGTTTCCCTTCTTCACATGCTTCTAATCACTTTGCCCTCGCGGCCTTCTGGTTTTTCGTGATCCGGTACATGGGCATCCGCCGGTTTTATTGGAACTGGGTATGGATCTGGGCCCTGCTCATCTGTTATGCGCAGGTATATGTGGGCAAACATTACCCGCTGGACATTCTTGCGGGCGGCGCGTTCGGTATACTTACCGGATTTTTAGTATCGCGTTTATTCATCTGGTGGGATAAATCAGACTTCCGTTTACGTAAAAGAAGCCAGCTGGATACTGTATCTTAGTTCCTATGCAACAAACGTCTTTTGAAAGGTATTATCCCTGGTTTATTGCCGCTGTAATCGCTTCGCTGATTCCCGGTTTGTTTACTCCGTTGATGGAGCCCGATGCGGCGTTGTACGCAGGCATTTCCAAACAGATGGTGTTGCGCAACGACTGGCTGAATTTATTCGCCGATGGCCGGGACTGGCTCGACAAACCACACCTGCCCTTCTGGCTGGGCGCCGCGAGTTTTAAGCTATTCGGCATAAATGCTTTCGCCTGGAAACTACCCGCATTCCTTTGCTGGGTGGCCGGCGCCCGTTACACCTATCTTTTTGCCAGACATTTTTATAATGATATGGCGGCTCGTGTGGCCGCACTTATTTATCTATGTGCGTTACACGCCATCATCAGCAGCAACGATGTAAGAGCGGAACCTTACCTCACGCTGTTTTTAATCGGCGCCTCCTACTATCTCGCGAAAGAAAAAAAATTATACTGGCCGCGCTGTTCGCCGCATGCGCGCTCATGACCAAAGGCCCGTTCGTGCTCATTCCACTCGGTGGCGGCATGCTGTTGCATTGGGCTATGAAAGGGGAATGGCAGCAATTGCTCCGCCCCAAATGGTACCTGTGGCTCTTACTCACCGCTATTTTCACCCTCCCGGAAATTTACTGCCTGTACCTCCAGTTCGATGCACAACCCGATAAACTCGTGTTCGGCCGGCAAGGTGTATCCGGCATCCGTTTTTTCCTGTGGGACAGCCAATTCGGGCGCTTCTTTAATACGGGCCCCATTAAAGGAAAGGGCGATCCATTCTTTTTCCTGCACACGTTGTTATGGGCCTTTCTGCCTTTCAGCCTGCTGCTGTACGCCGCTATTTTCCAGCGCCTGCGCAAGCTGCGCCAGGGCGTTGAATGGATTACCCTGGGTGCTGGTTTGCTCACGCTGATCGTATTTTCGCTATCCCGTTTTCAGTTGCCGCATTACCTGAATATTTTGTTCCCGTACTTCGCAGTGCTGCTGGCCGCCTGGCTGCAAAGCATCACTCGTCCGCGCGCAGCCATGACCACACAGCGCGTGGTATCGCTGATCATCATCATCCTGGCCGCCGCCATCAACCTGCTTTTCCGCGCACCAGGCTGGCCAATGTATTTCGTGGTGACCATTGCCGCCGCTTACGGCTGGTATCGCCTGCGCGATCCGCAACAACTGGTATTCAGCGGCGCAGTGGCCAGCATTGCGCTCGCCCTGTTCCTCAATATTTTCTTTTATCCGCACATCCTCCCTTACCAGGGCGGTTCCACTACGGCCGCATGGCTGAATCGAAAAGGCATCAACAGCCCTGTACAACTCTATCGCCTCAACACTTATAGCTTTGACTGGATATACAACGGCCCCACCGTCCGCGACACCTCCGCAACATTACTGTACACGGCCCGCAAAGGCAAGGCAGCATTGGATTCTGCCGGCATGCCATATGAAACGGTGATTACGTTCCCGTCTTATAAGGTAACTCGGCTGGACGGAAAGTTCGTCAATGCTTCAACAAGGGATAAGAGCCTGGATACCGTATGGGTGGTGAGATTGCGGGAGGGCGAAGTAGCGCCCTAACAACTTATTCGGGATCATATGTCCGGCGACATATGATCCCGATATCACTTACTTACAACCCCATAAACTTAAACGCCTTCGTCGCCACAAACGACTTGTACGCATTGCCCACATAAATTTCCCCCTTCGCCAGCGCCAGTTTCTTTACCGGCGTTTTGGCGCCGAAATCCACATCTTTAAAGCTTACCCAGATCACATTAGGAGTTAACGCGGTCTCGAAGTAGTACACCAGGTTTTTATGGTCTGATACAGAGCGCCAGCGGGTGGTGGAAATATTGGGCTGCTCTGCCGTGGCGATACCGATGGGCACAGAGCAATTACGAATCACGCTGAAGGCCGTGGCCACGCCCAGTTGCGCATTATCTGTTTTGGGAACTGCGTTGGATAAAACGATGCGCGCACAAACCGGTCGGATGCGCGGTTGGTGCCGGGCAGCATCGTGGTGCCACCAATCTCTTTCCAGTATTCGTTCAGCGCTAGTTGTTTATCAAACACCGGGGAATTGGTCATTACAGTGTAGGCGGTATCGTGATGTATTTTCAGCTTGCCTTCCACGTATTCGAAAATGGCATTATCACCTTTGGTATCGGAAATGGAAAGATGTAATGTTGCCAGCCGGTCGGCACCGGGCATCTTATCGGAAACGATCGCGAATTCTTCCTTTCGCAGCCCATTTACCGCCTCGTCAACCGTGGCGTAGTTGTCCAGCACATACTGTACCCAGGCGGCAATTGTGAGGCCGGGCTTTTGCTGGTCCCACTCCGGGTACTTCGACTCTACAAGCCAGAGCAGGTTGGCTACCAGTCCTTTTTCGTTCATCCCATCGGTGCTGGAAAAGTCGTACGCTGCAGCGACCACACTGCCATATTTCGATGTCCATTTCAGGGACTTCGGCCCCACTTCGCCATTACGCGCCATTCCCCGGGGAAAATCCAAAGGTTCGTCATAATATCTTCCCGCCAGTCCATTGACCTGGCGGTGATCACGAGGTTATTCAGTCCTTTGTACACTACCCGTGTACAGGCCGGGGCTTGCGATACGGGGGCAATAAAGCTGAGGGCTACGCCCAGGGCGGCGACTTTGGCGATGAGGTGCATAAAGTAGCTTTTAGCGGTTACTGTTTCCCCTAACAACGCCGGAACCTGCAAATAGTTCATTTCGTTCCCATGGTGGGGCCTCCGTTGTCATTTACTTCACGGGGCGCATAAAAAAGAGCGCCGCCCGAAAAACCGGCGGCGCTGTATTCATAGCCTGCAATCAAACTATTCTACCAGCTTGGTCGACAGCGAATCGCTTTGAATTTCCTTCAGCTGCGTAGTTTCGCTCATCAGGTAGTTGGTCTGTGAACGGGCTTTCGTCCAGCGGCCAAGCGTTATGTTGTACTCACCACCCAGGATGTAGAAATAACCTAAATCGGAGGTGTTATAAGACAAGAAGGTATTGTTGGTACCTTGCCTGAAGAACGGCTGTGACTCCAGGGTTACCGGGTTTATTACATCGTACCAGTCGTTGTTACATACGCGGTAACCAACCTGGGGAGGACCTGCGGAAAACAGGTTACCGCCGCCGCTTACCCACATTACATCTACCGGACGGGTATCTTTGGTAACGGTAGTACCTTCAAATACTGCGATGCCAAATGCATTGCCGCTGTTGGCCATCAGGCCGCCTGTAGCGGCGCCAAAACCTTCGCCGGCTAAAGCCACATAATCGTAATTACGTATCCAGTTGGCGTCGGCAATGCTGGTAGAGGCCGGACGTGTAGCGCTTGAACCGCCATTGATCAATTTATTCTTACCCCCTGCATAGAAGAAAGTACCTTTTTCGCGGCCCCCTGGTTCAGGTTAATTTTATAAGTACGCTGATTACCGGTTGCCCAGCCATTCGCCGGCGCGCCGGTAGGGTTGCTGGCGCCTGCGTTATTGCTTACCACCATAGAGAACGGTGTTGCCGCGAAGTCGATATCGCGGGTAGCCATCATCTGCACGTATTCGTAGTTACCGTCGCCACCTTTGGCATCGCTCACGAAGCCGGTGATCAGGATTGGTTGCAGGATGATTTCGGAGCTCAACACCTGGTAGTCGGATGAACGGCGCATACGGAACTGCGGAGCCGCTTTGCCGTCTTTCACCATGTTCAGGTAAATACCGTAGTAGTTAGCCAATACAGGCAATGTGCTGTCTGCAAATTCAGCGCCTGCTTCGGTGTGCAGTTGGGTATTGGCAAAACCATCGTTCACGATCCAGTCGCCACCGAATTTATCGGTCGGTTTGGGCAGTGGGTTAAAACCACCTTTTACAATAACAGACAGTACGCTCTCATAACGGTCCGGGAACTGCGCGAACAGGTTGCTGTTCACCCGGTTTACGGGGATCGGGTTGTTGCTGGATACTTTAACGATATCGGCAGCAGCCACGCCTTTGATTTGCAGGATGCCATCTACTTTCGTCAGCACCTTGCCTTCCACAGCGATCTGTAAAGAGTCGCCCGGCAGAAAGTCGGCAGCGTTCGCCAGCTGTACCGCAATACCGCGGATCAGGTTCAAACGGCGGCTGTCCTGGCATCACCAAAGCTTTGGGCAGGTTGTTGCCACGGTGGTCAGAAACTACCACCCCGGCTATTTTAGTGGCGCCCGCCATGTTTTCTTTCGTTAACGTGATGTCCTCGGTTTTATAAATCGCACGCAGGTCCAGCATCGCAATATAATCCGACAGCACCGCACCCGGATAATTGCCTTCCATTTCGCAGGAGTACAGGCCAGCTGCAACCAGCACCAACAGGCAGGAATATCTGAAAAACTTCTTCATTATCTTGAATTTCTTGATGAGTATTTGTTGATTAAGCCCTGATTATTTTTCTGCCACCAAACCTGGGTGTTGATATCATCTGACCCCTGGTTCGCAATCGCGAGTTTGTAGTTGGTCGGGTTGGTCGACTGGAGCATGATCGGATAGTTCATCCTGGCGGGCATTACACCGCCGTTGCGAAGTCCGGTGCCTTTGGGAAGGATCGGGTGGCCGGTACGGCGGTACTCGAACCACTGCTGCATGTCGCACATAAACAGGGCGTAGTATTTCAACAGGTGAATCTGTTCCAGTTTGTCTTCAAGCGATACTGCATCGTTCCAGGTGATATCCGCCGCAGCCAGGTAAGTATTGATATCAACGGCCCAGGTAGGCATCCATTGCTGAATGCTCAGCTGTGCGCCGGCGTTGTAATAAGCCTGCGCAGTACCGGTAGTGATGTAACCTCTTACAAAAGCTTCTGCCAGGATGAACTTCACTTCCGCAGCCGTGAGGATCATGCCGCCCAGCTCATCAGACTGTAATGACTTTGCGGAGGTGCTGGAATAGAAGTAAGATTTTTTAACCACGTCGGCGCCCGGGGAATAACCGCTGGGTACACCTTTGAAACCTTCGCTGGACTGTGCGATCGCCCACCTGTTAAAACCGGCAGTACCCAGGGAAATGTTCAGGCGGGGATCGTCCCAGGTTACCAGATTATCAATAAAGAAGCTGGCGATGCTCGGAGAACGGAAATCCTGTTCCCTTACACCGGCAATATAAGGATTAGCGTAAGGCGCGGTGCCGGTCCATTTCAGGATAGCCGATTCTGCGGTGCTGCCGATAATCGGGTACGTGGATGCTTTCGTTTGTACGATCTCCACGATCTTTTTCACCACGGTATCTTTCACTTCCGCTTTTTCTGCAATACGCATCAGCATACGCAGGTATAGCGAGTTGCCGAATTTGCGCCAGTTAGCAGCTACGCCGCCGTAAACCGGATCAGCGGTGGGCATTTTCAGGTTAGCAGCACCGGTGAGCAGGCTGTTAGCCTGTTCCAGCATCGCGAAGCAACCAAAGTATACGTCTTTCTGTGTATCGAACTTAGGTTCGGTGATAGCGGAATCCCTGCCGAGGTTAGACTCAGAAAAAGGAATGTCGCCGTAAGTATCTGTCAGCAGGGAATAAATCCATGCCTGGCTGATCAGCGAAATACCCTGGTAAGTTTTATCAAGCGTAACGGGATCGCTGGCCTGTTTGAATACGTCTTTGAAGTTGGTGAGCTGTATATACCAGTTGGTATAGGTGTAATCAGCCCAGTTCCTGTTAAAATCGTAACGGAACACTTTACCGTCCGCATCGGTCATATCAACGGTAACCTGCATCAGCTCATTGTTGAAGTTGCGGTTACGGATCATGTTATAAGTTACGGTGTTGGTTAGTGCAACGGGCAGCAGCTGCTCGGGCAGTGCAATCGGCGTAGCGATGGGATGCGTGTTGATCTGCTCGAAATCCTTAGAGCAGGATGTCAGCACAGTTGCGGAAAAAACCGCCAGGCCGGAAATGATATATGCTAATTTCTTCATGATAATCGTTCGTTAGATATTAAAAACCGAAAGACACGTTAAAGCCAAAGGAACGGGTAGACGGGAACTGGGCAATCTCGAAGCCCTGTACGATGTCGGTACCGCTGATGGTGCCAAACTCAGGATCGAACATTGGCCATGGAGACCAGATAGCCAGTTACGGCCATATACGCCAATCTGTGCTTTCTGCATACCGATCTTCTTCAGCAGGGCAGGTTTGAAGGTGTAGTCAAAACGCAGCTCACGGAATTTAATAAAGTCGGTTTTGAAGGTGCTGCCTTCGGCATTGTCTATACCGTAATGGGAACGGTAGTAGTAGTCGATATCGGTAGCCAGCTTGTCGTTTTTCCGGTACTTGCCGTCTGCTTCTTCGATCACGCCGTTACCGATGATACCGTTGTAACGCCCGGGCACCGTGATCATGGTTTTGCCCTGCTCAGCCAGTTTGTAGTTCATCAGTGAGTGCGCTACAGCACCCCATTGTGCATCGAACTGGAAGTTCAGGCGGAACTGGCGGTAGGTGAGTTCGTTATTCCAACCCAGTTTTCCTTTGGGAATGGTGTTACCCAGGTGAATCACACCGTCTGACAGTCTTGCGAAACCGGTAGCGGCATCATACACGATCTGACCGTCCGGGGCCCGTTTGTAACCATAACCATAGAGGTCGCCCATGCTACCGCCTACTTTCGCTACGATCTGGCCGCCGCCAACAGGACCGGTACGCAGTACTACCGAAGAATCCGGCATGCTCACGATCTTGTTTTTATTGGAAGAGTACACCACGCTGGTGTTCCATTTGAAGTTTTTGCCTTTAACCGGTGAACCATTCAATGACAGTTCCACACCGCTGTTGCGCACCGTACCGGCGTTGATTACCTGGTTAGGCCAGCCGGATGCGGGATCCACTTTGCGGCTCAGGATCTGGTTGTTAGTATTACCGCTGTACACGGTGAAGTCGAAGCCAGCACGGTTTTTAAAGAATTTACCTTCGATGCCTGCTTCGTAGGAGTTTGTCCTCAGCGGCTTCAGATCCGGGTTAGGCAACAAAGTTGGGTTGGTAGAACCACCCGGGAAAGTAGCCGGCGCACTGTAAGAGTAAGATGTCCAGTAAGGCGTTTGACCGCCGCTGCCTACAGAAGCTGCAGACACGCGGATTTTCGCATAGTCTACCTGTTTCGGCAACTGCACTACTTCAGACAGGATGAAGCTGGCGCTTGCAGACGGATAGAAGAACGATACGTTGTCTTTACGTGCAGGGGTCGCCAGGGCGCTGTTCCAGTCTTCACGGGCACTTACGTCCAGGTAGACAAAGTTTTTATAGGAGAAGCTCGTTAAAAAGAATAAGCTGTTGAACGCAAAGCGGCTCTTATCGGGGTAAGCCACCAGCGGGCCGGCAGCGTTAGCCAGTTTGTAGATGCCGGGTACTTTCAGGGAGTCTGCGCGCAGCTCGTCTTTCGTATACAGGTTTCTCAGCTGGCTGCCACCCAAGGTAGCATTCACCGCGAAATCTTCGTTACCTGTTTGTTGTAACGCAACATGAAATCCACGCTCGTTTCAGAAGAGAAAATATTTTGTGTACGGAAACTACCTTTAGGCAGTTTGGTACCCGCATCATAAGGACGCTCCTGTGAACGCTGCTCGCCTGCGAGGTCGAGTGAGCCGCGCACCAACAGGCTCAGGTCTTTCGTAAAGTTGTAAGTAGCGGAAATATTACCGGTAACGTTGTTACGGTTCATCTTATTCAGGAAGGAATAAGCGATCGCATAAGGGTTTTCCGGGAAAGAGCTGAACGGATACTTGATCGCCTTGTTCTCAGCACCTTTCGTCCAGAAATCTTTCAGCACATCGGCGCTGGTGCTGGGCTGCCAGAAGATGAACCAGTACATGATAGATTGGTTGCCATAACCGGTACCCGGCAGGTTGTCGCTCTGTTTATTCGTGTAGTTTATTTTAGTAGCCACCGAGAGTTTGTCGTTCACTTTAGAGTTTATAGAAAACGCTACGGAGTTACGGTCATAACCGGTGTTCGGCATGATCCGGTATTTTTCACGTTGGTTACCGAGAAACGACCGGAAGTCTTTTCGCCGCCACCATCGATAGAAATAGAGTTAGTGAGTGTTTTACCTTTTTCGAAGTAAGATTTCACACCATCGGACTCGTGTGCCACCCAGGGAGTGCGCGTAGTGCCACGGGCCTGCGTTTTACCATCATACTGGTAAAAGTTCTGACCATCGAATTTGGGACCATAGGCAGAAGATGTACCGCTTGTGCTTGGACCATCTTCGCTGGCGCCGTAGGAGTAGTGATTTGCGCCATCCAGTCCCCCGGCCATAGATGTACTGCAGGTCGGGCCAGCGGTTAATATCTTCAATATTGCCGTTGGAGTTGAAGTTGATCCCTAAACCTCTTTTGCTTTTGCTGCCAGCTTTGGTGGTGATGATGATCGCACCATTCGCACCGCGCTGACCGTACAAAGCTGCTGCAGCAGGGCCTTTCAGCACAGTGATATTATCGATATCTTCCGGGTTGATATCGTTTAAGCTGGAGCCATAGTCCGCAGGCATATTATCACTGCCGGTACCGTAGGGAACCTCGCCGCTGATGCCTGTACGACGCATAGAGCCGTTATTGATTACCACGTTGTCTACCACAATCAGCGCTTCGTTTTCGCCTGTCAGGTTATTTTCACCGCGGAGGATTACTTTGATGGAACCGGTAGGACCGCCGTTGGAGCGAACCAGGTTAAGACCGGCCACTTTGCCGGACAGGGCGTCCAGCCAGTTGCTGGAAAGCGCGTTGGTTACTGCTTCGTTCTTTACGACAGTTGCAGCATAACCCAGTGCCCTTTCTTCACGTTTGATACCGAGTGCAGTTACCACGACTTCGCTCAGCGCTTTCGGATCCTGCTTCAGTTGAATGTTTAACCTTTGTGTTTCTTTCACGGTTACTTCCCGCGTAATGTAGCCTACATAAGAGAATACCAGCACCCTGTTGCTGGCTGGCATTGCGATCAGGTAGTTGCCGTCTTTGTCGCTGGATACACCCTGGATAGCACCTTTGGCGTGAATGCTCACGCCGATCAGGGCATCGCCATTTTCGTCCGTTACTTTACCACGCACTACCACATCCTCTCTCATAAACGATGTGCGGGTTGCCCGGTCGGCGGCCGGAGAATTAAGAACAGTCGCACCAGATGCCATGCCGAGGGCGCCCAGCTGCAGGCCGGTGATAAACAGTAAAAAGTGTTTCATTCAACAAAAAATTGTTTAGTAATAATGACTGCGTAAAACACAGGTCGCTCTTCAGTTGATTAATTCGTTTTCGCGATTGAAAAATTGACGTGTTGTAATAGTTCGTATTGGTCCCTTTTTTCAGGTGGCGAAAGTAGCGCAGTAATGTTAAGACTGTGTTAAGACGGGGTTAACTAAACGTGAAGAAAGGATGAGGTACGACTAACGGGGTATAATAATAAAACAAAGAGGCTGCCCGCCAGGCAGCCCCTCATCCAGTTAAAAAATATCCTGTGCATTATTCCGCGCTGCCCGCGTTATCATAGTACGTGTAGTCTTTACTGATTTTGCCGTCTTTAAATTCAAAAATGGTAACGATCGGCAGGGCTATTTTAAAACTGTCTGCCGCCCCTGTTGATATAAACTCCACGATCACATGTTTTTCTCCCGAGGGATACACCTGGAGTATCGAATCGTGTATGTTGGGCAACATATTGTGCAGTCCGCGGTACTTGGCGATTACCTGTTCGTGCGTTTGCAGCACTACACTGGTGCCCAGGCTGGGATCTTTCAATTCGACCGTGTCGGTGTACATAGCGGCCATTTTCTCCCAGTCGTGGTTGTTAAAGTGCTCGAAGTACTGCCTCGCCAGGCGTTCGTTGTCATTTTTAACAGCCTGGTTGCCACAGGCGGCGAGCAGGGCGGCACAGCACAGGGCCGGGACAAATCGCTTGATCATAGTTTACGCATTTGGGTGAGAGGTAACAAAAGTTACGCCTTTTTCCTTCATTCTAAAAGGTAAACTGATAATTCACGTTCGGGAAAAATCCGATCTGGTTAATATCCGAAATGGTGCCGGAGGTAGTATTAATTCTTTTTACATAGATGTTCTTCCGCGCCGTTACGTTCTGAAAATCCATGAAAAACTTCTGGGTGGTGCGGCCCATCTCCCAGGTAAAGGAGAGCTTCAGGTCCCATCGAAAATAGGTGCCGTAGCGTTTGGCAAAAGTCTGCGCATCGTCGTACACCTGGTATCCCTTCGACACGGTTTCCTGCACGTCGAACGGCGTATACCACTGCCCTCCCGCCACACACACCTTGGTATCCACGCCCACATTGAAACCCGGCTTTAAGGTCCATTCCTTGCCCGTTAAAAAGTTGCTCACGAATTTAGAATTAAAGGCTGTATTACGCCAGCGCGCATCGCTTGTCCGGTATTTGGAATCGAACAGGCTTTGGGTAAACAGGAAATAAAAGCCTTTGTGCAGGAACTTCTCCACTGTTAATTCCAGGCCATAGTTGCGGCCCAGACCATCGTTACGCAACATTGGTTTCTCCGGGAACCCAAACTGCGCGCCGGTATTCAGCATACTGAACGCCGAAGGAACCGTTTCTACCGGGATATTAAACAGGTGCTGGTAGTAGGTTTCCAGCCGCACGTGAAATTGCCCGCCCGGCGAATAATCATACCCGAGCACCGCATGCCAGCTACGGCTGAAGTCAAGCTCCCTGTTGGTTTGCACGCCTTCGGCTTCCGCGAAATACACTTCCAGCGGCTGCAGCTGGCTGTGCAAACCGAGCCCCAAACTTACGCCATGCCCGGCTGTACCGGCATACTTGATATTAAAGCGGGGCTCCACCGCCAGCGAACCATTCAACATGAAGTACTGGCTGTACACGCCCAGGTTAGCCGTCAGCTGGTCATTAAAGCGATGCTGCCAGTTCGTCCAGCCCCGCAACAACCCCGCCGAAGGCCTCGATTGCATATATACCATGGCCCGTATCCCCATCCTTGATAAACTGCTGGTCCAGCTCCATTTGCATAAAATCCGCTGTAACACCGCCACTCCACTGGTTCCGCGAAGAGAAGCGATGCTCCAGCTGGTAACCGACGCTTGATTTTACCTGCCGGGTATCCACCACCACGGCAGGTTCTTTGGGCTCCTCTTCCTTCACGATCCATTCATTCGCGGTGTTCTGCGCCAGCGACAAAGCCACAAAAGCGCGGCCAAAGGTATTGGCGCTCCAGTTGTAGCTATGTGTAAGGCCCACCACACCGGTTTTGGAGCGGTATAGGCGGTCGCGGTCCTTGTTATCGCTACCGTACAATCCTGTGGTATCGTCATCTGGTCCGAAATGTATTTTACTCACGCCCCCATGGCGAACAGGTTAAAGGCGCCGGCATTTTTCGTGGGCAGGTGCACTTTCAGGTTCAGGTCCCGGTAGTAGGGCACCGTTACACCCGTACCGACCGACAGCCCCAGCGACTGTATCACGGCCACGGTCGAATACCGGTAATCGGCCAGGAACGAGGCTTTCCCGGGTTTTCCGATCGGCCCCTCCGCCCCTGCCTCAAAGCCATTAAAACCTACTTCTGCCAGGAATTCATATTTGTCTTTATTCCCGTTGCGCATGCGCAGATCAAAAGCACCCGCCAGCGCATTGCCATATGGCGCGGGAAAAGCGCCCGTCATAAAGTCGGAACTGCGCAGGGTATTAGGGTTAAGAATGGTCACCGGTCCGCCGGAAGCGCCCAGTGTGCTGAAGTGGTTCGGGTTCGGAATATCGATGCCTTCCATGCGGTACAGCACACCGTTCGGCGAATTTCCCCGTACTACAATGTCGTTACTCGCATCGTTACCGCCTACTACACCCGCGAAGTTCTGCGCCATGCGCGACGGATCATTCCGGCTGCCCGCATACCGCATCCCTTCTTCCATGTTCAATTGCCGTGCACTCACGACCGCCAGCGGGTTAATCGCTTCGCCTTTGCCACGCCCCTTTACCACATGGTCTTTCAGGTTTACCACGCGTTCGGTGAGCGACAGTTCCAATACGGTTTCGCGACCGGCATTCACTTCTATATTAGGTAAAGTAACGGATTCGTAGCCCATCAGCGAAAGTTGCAGGGTATGCCTGCCGGCAGGGATTTCGACCAGCCTGAAATAGCCCTGAGCGTCCGTAACAGCGCCCTTATCGTTCATTTGAACGGTAACGCCGGGTAGCGGCATATGGGTAATGCGATCGGTTACCGTGCCTTTTACGGTTTGATGCTTAGGCCCTGCAGGCTGGCCGTTTACAAGAATGGGGAGCAACAGGAACAGGAGTCCCAGCAATGGTTTCATGCGTTTTTTAGGACAAAATTGGCGATTATAGCGACTAAGGACGCGCTAAACGGCACGAGCCGCACAAAACAGCGCACGAAACGACATTTCACACGTTCGGACTTAATGTCCATGACTATACACCTTCCCATCCATCATCTCGATGATCCGGTCGCTTTGAGCAGCGAAGTCGTTATCATGGGTCACGGTAATCACCGTTTTACCGAATTCGGACGACAGCTGCCGGAAAATATCAAACACCACCGCGGTATTTTTACTGTCAAGGTTGCCTGTTGGTTCGTCGCCCATGATGATATCCGGGTTGTTGATGAGCGCCCGCGCAATGGCCACCCGTTGCTGCTGGCCGCCCGATATCCGCGAAGCCGGCTTCAGGGCCTGGTCTGCCACGTCCAGCATTTTCAGTTTCTCATAAGCATTGTGCTCTATTTCCTGCCGTGATAAATTACCCAGCCGCAACGCCGGTATCATTACATTCTTCAGGCAGGTGAAATCGGGCAACAGGTAGTGAAACTGGAATACGAAGCCCAGCCGCCTGTTCCGGAATGCCGCCAGCTGGTTCACACCTCCTCCCGTAATCTTTTCATCCCATAAAATAAGGTTCCCGCTGTAATCCGTATCCATGGTCGATAAGATGTACAGCATCGTCGATTTGCCCGATCCGGATTTCCCCGTGATCGATACAAACTCGCCTTTCTTCACCTCAAAACTCACGTCTGTCAACACACTGGAACTTCTCCGGGGTGTAGAAAAACTTATTGATATGTTCGGCCTTCAACGCTATCATTCCTGCTGTTTTATCCGCGTATGATCATTACCGGGTCTACTTTGGACGCCTTGCGCGCAGGTATGTACCCGGCAAAAAAGACGTCACGATACCAAAACCCGCGCCCTGTAAATAGTGTTTCGTTAAAAGGTGATCGGCAAATATCGAACGTTACCTATACCGATATACAACTTCGACAAACTAAACGACAATATCCATCCGAAAACGATGCCCAGCATAGAGCCTACAATACCGATAAACAAGGCTTGTTGCAGGAAAATACTCACCACATCGATCCCCTGGAAACCCGTTGCTTTTAATATCGCGATCTCTTTGATCTTTTCATAAATCACCATGTTCAGGATGTTATAGATCCCGAAACCCGCCACCAGCAGAATGGTAAACACGATCGAATTGGCGATGATGTCGCGGATCTTACGCCCGGCGAGCGATTGCTGGTTCGCCTGCTGCCGGGACTCCGAGCTGTAGCCCGCCTCCCGCGCCATTTCTGCCCCTATGGCATTGGCGTTGTAATAATCTTTTATGTTGATGTAGATGTCGGTGATGTAACTCCTGTCTTTCTGCAATAACTGCTGCACCACAGGAATGTTCACGTAGCTCTTGGTATCATCCACGGCTTTGATCGTGGTCCGGAAAATCCCCGATACCTTCAGCGTTTTTACCAGTCCGCCCGATGTGGTTAACCGGATGTAATCGCCCAGCCGCGCATTCAGGTTGGCCGCCACGCCTGCCCCGATGATCACATGGTCCGGGTGCCCTTCGAGGGACTGTACATTTCCCGCGATCATATAAAAAGAGATATCGAACATTTTATCCTGCTCCGGCATATTCACGCCAAATGCGGTACCGTTCTTCTGCACGTTGCCTTTGCTGTAAATCACGTTGGCCTGTACCTGTTTGCTGATCGCCTCGATACCCGGATGTTTGAACAATTGCGCCATCACCGCATCGGGATTATAAATACGATTCTCTTTGGGTACCAGCTGCGGATTGCTGATCAGGTTGATGCTGGAGTCGCCGAGGTATTTGTCCAGCATATGATTATCGCTCAGCGTATTGTCATTGAACAGCCGGATGTGCGGCGTGGCGCTGAGCATCGTTTTTTCACTATAATCATTGGTACCCGTAATCAATGAACTCATAAAAATGAACACACCGATCCCGAACGTCACGCCCATTGCCGCCACTACGGTCGACTTAATGCGACTGATCATATACGTGAACGCGATTTCAGTATTAACGCCCAGCTTCATGCTAAAATGCTTTTAACAATTTATCTTCCAAACTCACGCCCTTTACAACTTCTACCCAATCGTTCGCCACGATGCCGGTTTGCAGCTGCACGGTATCCTCGCGGCCATCGCGGACAATCACCGCTTTGCCATCAGGGCTCACGCAGGCTGCCGGCACCAGCAGGGCTTTGTCTTTATGCCCTACGATAATGTTGGCCTGCAACAACGTACCGTTCAGCAATTGCGGCGGCAAGGTATCAAAAGCCGCTTCCACGGTATATGCCTGGCTTTTCTCATCGAACACGGGATATATTTTGCGGACCTTCGCCGTGTAAGTGGCGCCCTTACGCGTGTTCAGTTCTACCAATACCGTTTGCCCCAGGCTTATTTTATTGATGCTTCCCTCATCGATCGAAAGGCTCGCCAGCATGCCGTTTGCCTGGCCCAATGTGGCCATGGCATCGCCTTTACGCACGTAATCGCCTTTCTTTTTCAACAACGTATATACCGTATAGTTACCCGGCGACTTCACGCTGAAGTAACCGGCGTTGGCCGCCGCCACCTGCTGCTGGCTACGACTGTTGATCACGGCCTGTTGCAGCGACAACTTCGTTGCGGCCATATTTTGTTCCAAAGCCGCTACCGCATTTACCGAGCCCGTATAAGCAAGGCTAGCTTTTTCATAATCTACCCGCGCTACGGAGCCGCTGTTGAACAGGCGCTCCATCCGGTCGCGCTGGGTTTTATCGTTCGCCAGTTGTTGCTTCGCCGTATTGAGCTGCTCCTGCAATTGTTGCAGTACAGCAGAATTATCGGCGGCATTCTTACGGGCAATGTCCAGGTTTTCGGCGGCCGACTGTTGCTGGATCGCCGCTGTGGTATTATCCTGGCGGTAAATCACCTGCCCGCTCGTCACGGTGTCACCTTCCTGCACGGGCACTTCCTGTACGTAACCATCATTCACTGCGGTTAACGTAAACTGGTTGCCCGCTTCTATATGCCCGGGGGCGAACACTGCCTCCGTTACCGGCGACAATACCGGGTTCGCGGTTTCCGTGTTCTTCTTTTTACAGGAAGAAAAGCCCAGAGCATAATACCTGCGATGATAACAACGCCTTTCATATTATTGAATGTTTATAGTCCTTATTTGTAAACGGTACGCCTGGATGAAATACGCGCTCATACTTTGCAGGTACTCCTGCTGGTTCGCGATCATGTCTGTATAATACCGCAGGCGCTCATCCACGGAAATCGCACCTTCCTCCAGCAGCCGTGCGGCATGTTCGTCGTTATCGCGATACAGTGCCGGATGCTTTTGGCTTTATCGTAGGCGCCGGCAGCGGTTTGATACGAGAGGCGCACATTTTCGTTCACCAGCTGCGACTGCAGACCGGCCGCCTCGTACTGCTGCTGGCTGAGCGTCCAGTCGATCTTTGCTTTTTGTTCGGAAACACGGCGCGTATTGCCGGCAAATACGGGCAGAGATAAACGGAGCCCCCAGTACTGTCCCGGAATATGGTTCGTATTATTGAACTGCAGGAAATCATCGCCGGCAATGGTCAGATTATACTGGTAAACAGCCGATAGCGAAGGTGCGTAAGCCGCCCGCGATGACTGCCACTGTGTTTTATAAAGGGCCACCTGTTGTGCTGCCAGCAATACATCCGGGTCTGCCGCAAACGCTGTGTCGGCCGTTATTGCAGCCGGTGTTTCTTCCAGTTGGATGTTGTCGCGCGTATTCAATAACTGCCGTAACGCATTCAGCTGCAATTGCTTTTCCTGGCTGGCCATGGCAAGATTTTTCTCCGCTTTTTCTTTATTGATCGCGGTGCTGTTCAACGTCACCTGGCTGATCAGCCCATCTGCCTTTTTCCTTTGGGCTGATGCAAATAACGTGTCCATGGCCTTTTTATTAGCGATAGATAACTCCTCCGCTTCCGTCGCCAGCAGGTAAGTGTAGTATACATTGGCCAGCTGTTCGTACAAATCCCTTTTAGTTTTAACGATGCTGAGGACGGATATCTCCTTTTCCAGCCGCGCGGCCCTTACCGCAAACCAATTTTGGGTATTCAGCAGATTGAGTTGCACGTTTACATTACCACTATACAAATACCGGCGGCCGAAGGTGGCTTCGTAAAAGCTGCCATCGGGCGCGGCGGGATCGAACAGCTTGGCGGGAACGAGGGTAGGCTGTATTTCCAGGTTGTCGGTATAGGCGCCGTTAGCCGTAATGTTGGGCAGCAACGCGCCTTTTGCCTGCTTAAGCTGCAAACCGGCACTTCTTTCACGACTGAGCGCCGCAGCCAATTGTACATTATGCGCATCCGCATATCGCCATATTTCCTGCACGGAGCCAAAACGCAGTTGCGCTGCTGCGGCATGGGCGAACAGGCAAGTGATAAATATGCAGATCGTAATACGCATGAACAGGGAAATGGGTTTACGTTTATGCCGGTAAATATAAGCGATTATGGTGTTGTCCGGCGACTACAATCTTCATTCCGGCGCATTCAAATGCCAGTTCGGCCTCCGCGCCTTTGCCGGCAACAGGATAAACCTATTTTGACGGCCTAAAAACCGCACTATGAAACGGAAAATCGTTCTTATTACCGGCGCAAACCGGGGGCTGGGACTCGAAACCGCCCGCCACTTTGCCGAAGAAGGCCATATCGTATACCTTGGCAGCCGCAATCTGCATAAAGGGAAAACCGTTGCCGCCGGCATTCCCGGCAGCATCCCCCTGCACCTGGACCTCAACGATCCTCACACCTTTACCGCCGCCGCCGAAATCATCTCCGCGGATCATGGCCGGCTCGATGTCCTGATCAACAACGCCGGCATCATGCCCGAACCCGATATTATGCGCGATTCCACCCGCGACGTACCGGCCGACATCCTCAAAAACGCCTTTGATACCAATTTCTTTGGCGTGGTATCGCTCTCTAACACGTTATTACCGTTGTTACTGAAAAGCGAGGCTCCACGCATCGTGAACCTTTCCTCGAACGTAGGGTCCCTCACGCTGCACGCCAGTGGCGCGCCTTTGATGAAAACATTCGCCTACAATGCCAGCAAAACGGCTTTGAACAGCTACACGGTACACCTGGCTAACGCCTGCGCAGATACGCCGCTAAAGGTCAACTCCGCCCACCCGGGCTGGCTCAAAACGGATATGGGCACCGACTATGCGCCGATGGAAGTGCGCGAAGGGCTCGAAACCGTATTGTGGCTGGCCAATTTGCCGGACGACGGGCCCAGTGGCGGGTTCTTTCATAAGCAGGAAAAAATTGCCTGGTAACCTCCATGAAAAAGGCCGTCTTAACCGACGGCCTTTTTCTTTTTCCAATTTATATGTCGATAGATCATCCTCCTCCTAAACACTGTTCTATGACCATCAGGAACTTACGGGATACAAAAGGTTTTTCGATAAACGCCGCAGCGCCAGCCTGCATGGCCGCCTGCTCCTGCTCCGCCGAGCCGGATACTACAATTACCGGCACAGCACTGCTGGTGGGCTGTAATTTCAAATGACGGCAGATCTCTACAGGCGATAAGGTCAAAAACTGGCTGTTGATGATGAATAGGTCCGGTACCACGAAGTCTGACCGCAACAACTGGATATCAGTTGTAAGCACATTTACTTCGTAACCTTTTTCGGTTAAAAGTTCCTTGTAAAATCCGACACTCTCAATATTTCTCTCTATAATCAGTATTTTCTTCTTCATGATATGTTGGTAGCAAGCCGGCCCCAAAGGGCCGCCATTCAGCGGGATTTGTTGTGTATTAATAGCTTAAGGGCTGTCCATGGAGTATGACAACCGGCTACAATCAGGTGAGCAGGGAGCAGTTCCGGATAAAAATCTTATCGGGCGGGTAAATAAGCGATAATGCGGTGGGCCAGCCAAAACGTGGGGTAATGGCGGGCAATAAATAACGGAAAAAATGAGCTACGGGAGTAATCCATACTCTGAGGCTGTACGGGTTAGATAATTCAGCCTTACCAACAGTAAATGCATCGGGCACCTGCTGGCCCTGGTCGTCGCGCTTGCGTTGCTTGCAGAGCAGCCTTGTCCAGTCTTCACGCTCCTCCAGCAATGATTGCTGCATGCCTATATTATGGGTAGCGAGGGAGAGCATACTGCTCACCACTATGATCTTGAAGGCGAATGCCAACAAAAGAAAATAATAGCGATATGTCCTCCAACTTTTCATGCGGGTTCCTGGTGCGAAGCACGAAAGTAACAATTATCGCCAGTAAATACTAATCCGGTAGATAAGCGGTGTGATTGCGCACCTTAAAAACGGAGTCCGAGCATCGCCTGGTAGTCACGTTTGGCGGGACCGTTATCGTACCCGGCGCCTGCCTGGATAAAGCCCGCAATATTTTGATTTATGGGAAAATCGGCCCGAACGGAACCGTTATATCCTGTTCCGGAAACCGTGAGAAAAGCAAAATTACGTTCAAGCATACCATATTGGGCGCTCGCCGTGTTTATATTATCCCAGTCGGACGCGGCATCCGGGTTCTGCTGCCGGCTTAAGCCGAGATGAACGGCCAGTTGCACTTTGCCGAGCTGTTTGCGGCCGGTGAGGTCCAGTCCCGCGTTAATGTAGGTGTATGACTGTACCCGGTCAGGATCCGCATATTGCTCCAGGTGGTCGCCGTAATTACCACGGATACCGATGAACCAGTCGGCAAAGCCGCCGGTCTGCCCGTATACAGCACGGAGGTTGAATTTCGTGTAAGCGTTGGAGTAACGGATGTCTTCAGATATCTTAATGATCCCGACTTGTGCGTCCTGGTTATTAAATTTAGCTTCGGCCCCCTGTCTTTTCACCCGGCTCACATCAGCACGGGCAATGAAATGCTGCCGGCCCTGCTGGTACAGGTAAGCGATGCCGCCTTCCACCGCTTGCTCCCGTATTTCGCCCACGTAATCCCTGATCGTGCCCAATTCCTTGTTGATATTCAAACCACGGAACCCAACATGGGCCGTCCAGCCTTTGTATTGGCGCGGGGCCAATTGCAGCGCCACACCATACCCGAAGCCACCAAAGCGGGCATCTGTACGGGTGCCGGCAAGCAGGTCGTTGTACACGCCCAGGCCCGCATCGTGATAAACCAGCGGCGAGCCAAGCTCACTTACGAATTCGAGGCCGTTCTCCTGGTTGTATTTGCGGCCATCCAGATTGAGCCCTAATACGTATTTGTCCAGCTCGCGCACAGCAGAAAGGGACAAGGTAATATCGGAGGAGATGCTCTTGATACGTGGATCGCGGTCGCGATACGTTTGTTTGCCATTAA
Source organism: Chitinophaga sedimenti (assembly GCF_023156195.1). GTDB lineage: Bacteria > Bacteroidota > Bacteroidia > Chitinophagales > Chitinophagaceae > Chitinophaga > Chitinophaga sedimenti. The sequence goes on along the minus strand of NZ_JAKUKA010000001.1, from coordinate 679,342 downwards.
AACCGGCATTAAGTCCCAGGTGGAAACGACCAAAGGGTTTGGCGAGGCCGCCACTAAAAGCGTATACCTCTTCTTTCAGGTCACCACCTACGGTATCCGCCATGACGTAGGGATACACGGTGGCATAGTCTGCGGTTTCATTAAACCGCACTTCGTAACGGTCGACGTTATTATAAAGGCGTGGCCCCAAAGCGTCAGGCCCTGCTGCTTTTTCGTATACGCTTCGGAGTAAACAGACAATCGTTGATAGCCGCTTCCCTCCTGCTCCATATACAGATCCTGCTTCGTTTGCCCGTAACCTGCATTTAACTGCGCAAAGTTGTTTTCCCGCTGCCAGTAGCGCAAGCCAGGCATAACATAACTTTCATCGCGCAACCGCACCACCGGTGAGGTCTGCTCCCGCAAGGCAGAAAGCGAATCCTGGGCGCCCGCGTGGTGAGTGCCCGGGATAGCTAAAAAGTCAATATCGTCTGTCGTATCCGCATGATTATGGCATCAGGGAAGGTTTCGCTTCCGGCTCAAAGTCGTTGGTAGAGTTATTGGTATCTTTCAGCACTACGCGACCGTCGGGGTTGGTAGACAGTACTTTACGTTTAACAACTTTGCTGTAACGGGTTTCGTCAGAATCTACTTTACCGCAGTAGCTCCAGCCCATATCCAGTGAAGGCGCGGTCAGGATCCACTCGAACATGGGCGCTACAGACAGGTTCACGGCATCCATGATCCATGCGTTCGGGATTTTGTACACGTTTTTGGTAGCAGATACATTACCGGCAGAATTTACGTAAGTAGGCTCGTAGTAGTAATCCGCTTTAAATTGATCTACCGTGATACCTTCTCCCAAACGCGCCAGCACGTAGCTTTTGAAACCGCGGTTGTGCATGGTCATGGCACTGCTCAGGTTAATCAGGTCTTTTACTTCCGGGTTGTCTACGTTGATCGTAGGCAAGAGTGTCAGCTCGAAATCAGCTGTTCTCAGGTCCAGGGAATTTGGATTGAACTCTTTATGATTGATGGCGTTGTTCGCTACCACCAGCTGTTTGCCGGGCAGTACAGGATATTGTTTACCAGTACCGGGCACCATTACCATGCTGCCGGCGGTGAAGGTTTTGTCCATGATATCCGGCGTATATACACGTTTGGTAGTAGTCAGGAAGCCTGCTTCAGCAATGATCAGGCCGTCTGCATAAAGGGTATCTTCTGAGTTATTGTAGATGATGAAGTATTTGTCGCCATTGTAGGTTTTACCCTGCGGCGTAACCGTACCTGTGAAGAAAATCTCTTTCAGTACAAACTGTGCGGTCGGGTTGTACAGGAACAGGTTGAGGCTTACGGCTACGCTGTTGCCTTTCACCACCACGCTTTGCTGGTAACCGCGCACTTTCGCGTCATAAGTACCACCATCATCACTGTAACGGATATCACCATCCAGGCTTAATTCGTAAGAGCCTTCGGGCAGATTAACGTTCACGGTGCTTAAAGAAGCCGCTTTGATACTATCGATCTTACCACTGTTTACTTCTTTAAAAGCCAGCACGATGTTCGAAACGGTAACATCTTTCAAACCGGTTGGGTTGGTCAGCGACAGTTCCACTTCGGATTTCTTCACATTCAGATCATCTTTCGAGCAACCTGTTATAAACAGGCCGCCAGCCAACAGTACCAGGGCAAATAAGTTTAATTGACGCATATAATTATTCTTTATTGATAGATTAAAAATTGAACGTTACCTCCGCGCCAAAGTAAGGCGTGGTGTACGTATTCTGTTTTATATAGACATTATTCTTGTTGTAATAATTCACGCCATAGGTAAACAGCCTGTTTACGAATAAGGACATGGCTGCCGTTTTCCTAAACTCCTTCGTCATTTTGAGGTTGGCCTGTAACGACATCGGCACCCTGTCCACCACCGCCTCTGTAGCGCTGTAAAACATTTTCAACAGCTTCAGGTCGGCATCCAGTTCGCTTTCTTTTGTATAAGGATGCGTTACGCCGTGTGCATCCACGTATGCAGAAGGCACACCGGACTTCTGCGTGTTCTGCTGCGTCCTGAACACCACCGTTTGTATGGAAGAAGAAATCGTTACGCCCAGTTTAGGCAGGTAGCTGTCAATCACCAGGTTCGTATTCATATACTGGCGTGTTTCACCTGTAGGATCGGAATAAATACCAACCAGCTGGGCCACTTCCCCATTTACGAGGTAATCACTGCCGATGAGTGCATGTGTGGGCAGACTTGAGTTATAGGTACTGCGGAACCACGCGCCATTTACGGTAAAGCGGGTATTTACCCCTTTAAAACGTTTGGTGCTGAACTGGTATTCTACGCCCTGCTTACGTAAGCGACTGCCGTTTACGGCGATGTTATAGTTATACAATTGATGTTTCTCTACGTAGGAGAAATCGCTCGTTTGTGGCGGGCTGGTCAAGTTAGCCGCATCCACCGACTGCGGATCGTATTTTTTATAACTGAGCGACATATACCGGCTGTTCGTCGTAAAGCCGGTATGCATGTCCTCATTAAACACGGTCACAGAAAGACGATTGCCGTCGACCTCAAAATCGGCGTTCACCTCGAACTTATTATTCCGTGCCGGTTTCAGATTCGGATTACTTTCATCCATGATATAGGTAACCACGTTCGCCCTGCGGAACTCCGGGTTATTGTGGAAGAAGTTCAGTTGCACAATATCGCGGAACACCGGTGCTGGGTATAACTGGTCAAGGGTCGGCATTTTAGTATGCAGACCATAACCCGCACCAATGGTTACTTCCAGTTGTTTGCTGCCCATATTCGCCAGCGGCAGTTTCCAGCGGAGGTTTAAACGTGGATCAACGTACATTTTGTTGGCAATGGCATAACGGCTATCCATGCCGGCGAGCATCATCCCGCGCAAACCGCCAACCGCCGTCAGTTTGTGCGGACCAACATACACAGAGATTTCATCCTGCGCAAAGAACGATTGGTTCCACATGCCGGGAATGCTATCGAAAGTACGGGGGCGCTGGTTTACAGGCGTGGTAGACGATACCGGGAAATCCACATCGTACACCTGGCCGCGCCCGAAGTTTTTGCTGTAATTGCTCTCCACACCCAGCATCAGTTTATGACGCAGCTGGCCGGTGCGGAAACCCAGCGTGGTTTTGGCTTTCAGGAAAGCGTAAAGAGGTTTGCCATCCACCAGCATCTTGCCTGCATAACTCGGCGTAACGTACCTGGCATCATGCTCACCCGCTTCCATAGCATTGAACAGGATATAAGCAGACCGGGTTTGTACCCATTGTACCAGGTCTATTTTTGCAGGTTGATAACTCAGGCTGCCCGTCACATCCCAGCTCTTCACCAGTCCGGGTTTCAGCCGGGTCGACTGCACACCGCCCTGTACGCCGTAACTGTTGTAAGTAGAGATATATTTATCCGTAGCCGCGTAACCGTTATCCGGATCTGTACGCTGGTTATCAATGTTGGTGGCAAAGTCGAAAGCCGCGTTCCATTTCAGGCGGCGACGCTCGTTCTGCTGCAACTTTTCGAGGCGGGCACTCGCATTAATGCGTTTATAAGTATTGAAACTGTTAGTCGGAGAAGACTTAGCATCCAGAAACCGAAGTCGGTGTTCAGCGTCATGTTTTTGGCAGACAGGTTAAAGCCCTTGCTGAGCGATATCAGTTTGCTGAAACCATCTGCCTTAAAACGTGCATAGTAAGGAGAAGCACCCTTCTTCCGTTCAATCTGCACCAGGCCGCTGGTCAGGTCGCCATATTCCACCGAAGGAATACCGCGTACGATGGTCACTTTTTCAATCTGATCTGTCGAGATGGTACGCATATCAACACCAATATTGCTGGCATCTTTGCTGCTGTATCTGTCCCCTACATAACCGAACCCCATCACACTCTGCAGGTTAGCCCCTGTATTTACCGGTGCGCCATCTATCACAAAAGCAGTACCCAGCGAAGAAATATCGTAGCCACTTTTAGTCGTACCGGTTTCGCGTAAACGAATCTGATTCACACCGGCAAGCACAGGGTCCTTTGCACGGCCACCAGGCAACAATTCCAACAAATCGGTAAAGCTCGAAGGCTGCAGGTGCTGCATCGCCTTGCGGTCAATTACAGAAGAACTGGTCATGCCGCGGTCTTCAGAAGCGGTGATATGCACTTCATTCAGCGATAACATCGCTTTCTTCACCTCCAGGTCCATTTCCAGGTCCTTTTCCAGGTGGATGTTTTTTGAACGGAAGTATATAACGTAGTGGCGACAAAAACTTTATAGGAGCCGAGTGGAATGCTGCCGAAGGTGAAACGGCCCTCGCGGTTGCTGATAGCGCGGAAGGTGGTGGTGCCGTGTTGGGCAGTTACCGGATGCCGCTACTGTCCTGTACCTGGTCGCCCGCCCAAAGCTGGCCGGACAAAATGGCCCGCTGCTGTTGTGCATTTGCCTGCGGCGCGAAGGCCAGTAACAGGCAAATTACCCATCCTAATGTAGTCGTTATTTTGTTGGCTCCCGGTATCATGACATGAATAAATCCGGCGGGTTGAATGTTCGCGTTTTTTTGCCGGTTCTATTAAATAGATCAGTTCAGGGCGCAAAGATAACCCGCACAAAACGGCAGGTTGTATTGTATCGGGAAAACTATTTACGCAATCGGGAAAATTATTTGGGCAGTTCCGGGCGGGGTACACGATAAGATGTACCGCCACTGATCGCGCCTAAAAAAGCCACCACAGCATCCCGCTCCTGCGTTGTCAGGTGCAGGGGAACGAGGATAGCGCTCGTTTCGGGAAACAGCGGATCGTTTAACTGGGATTCTTTCCTTTTGGTACGGGCGCCACCGGCATTATAGAGGTTCACAACACCTTCGAGGTTGTCGAACAGCCCGTTATGCATCCATGGGCGGGTAAGTCCCACATCACGGAGCGATGGCGTGCGGAAGCGGCCTACATCTTCTTTCCTGTGAGTGATATTATAGAGGCCCATGTCTTCATACTTACGCTGATAGTAAGTAAGCCCTATATTATGAAAACCATTATCCGTGAAGAAAGGACCATTATGGCAGTTCATGCAACGGGCCTTAGTGCGGAAGATGTGCATGCCAAACACCTGCTGATCGTTCATGGCATTGTGTTTACCGGTCATGAACGCATCGAAGTTCGTTTTCCGGCTGGTAATTGTTTTTTCGTACGTTGCCAGTGCTTCCGCGATCTGCTCCAATTCAATCATGTTGCCGCCAAACACCTGCCTGAAGCGGTTTTTATATTCGGAGATGCGGGCGAGTTCCTCACCCAGCGCCCCAGGCAGCTCGTGCATTTCAATGTCGTTCGATAAAGGCGCCAACACCTGCTGTTCCAGGCTTTTCACACGGCCGTCCCAGAAAAAGGACTTGTACTGCCATACATTGAACAGCGATGGCACATTACGTTCGCCCAGCGAATGATCGTGACCGATACCCGTGGTGCGGCCATTGGTCCAGCCCAGTTCAGGTTCATGGCAGGTAGCGCAGGAAATCTGGTTAGAGCCGGACAAGCGCGGATCGAAGAAAAGCAGTTTCCCCAACTCCACCTTGGCTGCTAAGCTCGAATCTGCAGCAAATGGAGAAGGCGGCAGGGCAGCCAGCTCTTCATAATGAATAGAATCATCTACGTTAGGACGGGGCCATTCGGACACGGGACGCGTGTACAGCGCACGGATACTGTCGAGGTACGACTGCGTAAGCGGCTGATCGGGCATGTTACTGCCGGTAAATGCATACCCCACTCCCATAAAGAGTGCTATACAACTGATAACGAACGTCTTTTTCATAGCTCCCAAGCAAATTAGGTTCCCGGTACGTGATAAAAGTTGGCCTGCCGGGTAAGAAAGCCGCAAAAATACGCAAAATTAACAGCGGGGTATGTCGGATCGGGAAAATTTGATTTAATTTCCGCCCTTCAAACATTTTTCTCAGATGAAAAGATACGGAACCATGGCAGCCAGTTTGCTGCTTTTAGCTTTTGCCGCATGTAAAACCTCCCGGTCAGACTCCTCCAAAGGAAAACTGGAAACGACCATGTCGGTTACCCCACATGCCGGCGTTAACCAACCAGTGATGTTGCATTTTGTGGTGTACAATCCTACTAAAAGTGAATTACAATTTTGCAAATACCACACGCCTTTCGAGGGTTTCCTCAGCACGTTCCTCGATCTTAAATCGGCGAACGGCCGGGAAGTAGAATACCGCGGCGCAATGGCCAAACGCATGATGCCGCCGCCTGCCTCCGCTTACATTAAAGTGCCGGCGAAGGACAGCGTGGTAGTAGATATCGATATTACGAAAGGATACAACCTGAAAACACCGGGACTGTATACCGCGAAGTATAACAGCGGCGCAATGAGCGGGTTGGAGAAGGTGAATGAAATTACGTTTACGGTGGTCCGTTAAACGAGATAAAGCAGATAGAGAAACATCTCTCTATCTGCTTTTTTGCTTTACGCGGAAACTGATTCAAGATATTTCGCCAACTGCTCCATCGTACCGCCAAAACCTACTTTCATACTTGCCCCCAACCCGTTAAACGCAGCAAGGTTCTTTTCCGTAGCGTTTTCCGGCACACCTGTGATCTCCACCTTCGTCTTATCTCCTGTCTCGTTAAATTCAAAACGGTAACGAACGCCCAGCGGAAAATCGGGTGCAAACGCAGGCGCAACCACGTTCCCGTCGGCGTCTGTGAAAGACACCGTGAACTCCAGCAAATCGTGCGGCTGGATGGTGTGGTACAGAAACCTGCCATAAGACGTGCCCTGTGCGCCTTCCATCTTATAACGAAAAATACCGCCCGGACGAAAATCCAGCGATAACACGCTGTTACGGCTGATCGTAGGCCCCCACCATTGGTTTAAAGCCTCTGCGGTGGTAAATGCTGCAAATACACTTTCCTTCGGCGCATCAAAAGTGTGCGCCAACGTAAAAACTGACTGACTCATTTTTTAGGTTTTGTTTGTTGAAGATATTGATCCAGCGCCTGGAACTGGGTGGTCCAGAACTGCCGGCAATGGCCGATCCAGTCGGTTACTTCCTGCAACTGCTGCAACTGCGCTTCACAATATCGCTCGCGTCCCTGCTGACGGATCATGATCAGTCCGCACTCTTCCAATATTTTCACGTGCAGTGACACGGCCTGCCGCGTCACGTCGAAGTTATCGGCGATCTCGTTAAGGTTCAGCGGCTTCTGCGCCAGCATTAAGATAATTTCCCGACGGGTGGGATCGGCTATTGCCTGGAATACATCGCGTCTTGTGGCCATAATATGCAAGTATCTGCTTGCAAATATATACGCAAGTATTCACTTGCGCAAATATATTTTAGATCACCTTCCCCCGCACCGCCATCCCGATCAACGTCGCCGTATTCTTCGCCTTAAACTTCGCCAGTAAGTTCTTCCGATGCGTATTCACCGTGGTACTGCTCACAAACAATTTATCCGCGATTTCCTGGTTCGTCAGCCCCTCCGCGATCAGCCGCAGCACCTCGAGTTCGCGCCGCGTCAATACCGGGGTATCGTCCTCGGCGGGTTTATGCAACTCCCGCGATACATCGAGGCTCAGGTAGGCGCGCCCCTTCATCACTTCGCCAAAAGCCTCCAGTAATTCTTCGCGCGACGCATTTTTCAGCACGTAGCCGGAGGCGCCGTTCTCCATCATCTTCTGGATAAACGTATATTGATTGAACGTACTCAACCCAATCACAAACACGGAAGGATACAACGCCTTTACCTGCCGGCACAATTCCACGCCGTTGATGTCGGGCAGATGTATATCCATGAGGATAATATCCGGCAGCTGTTTCGCCAGGGCCAGGCACGACGCGCCGTTCATCGCCTGTCCGGCCCACTCAATGCCCTGCTCCTGTTGCAGCATCGCGCGGATGCCCTCAATCACCATATAATGATCATCTACGATAAAAATCTTCATCTTACAGGGGGATTTCAATGAATACAGAAGTGCCGGCGCCGCTGTCCACATCCAACCGGCCATTCAGAAAGTTGACACGGTTGCGGATGTTTGCCCAACCCATACCACTGGTGCTTTCGAGGATGCCGGCATCGAAGCCCTGCCCGTCATCTTCGACGGTAATGCTTAACGTGTTGTCGGTGCGCGATAACTGCACCAGTGCATGCTGCGCCCGGGCGTGCTTCAGGGTATTATTCAATAATTCCTGCACCATGCGGTAAATGGTAATCGCTTTAGATTGATCCAGTGGCAGGTTTTCCACGTTAATCGGCTGATAACGCACCTGCAGTGCGCCGCTATTGGAAACATCCCGGCAAAGCCCGAGCAACGCAGTATTAAGACCATATTGGATCAGCGCTTCCGGCAACAGGTTGTGCGCAATGCGGCGCATCTCACCAATGGAGCTGTCGAGCATATCGAGGCTGCGTTCAAAGGCCATGGCGCTGTCGGGCGTCATCACCAGGTTACCGCGAAAGTTGTTCAGCGAGAACTTTACGCCGGAAAGCATGCCGCCCAATCCATCGTGCAGGTCTTTGGCCATGCGGGCGCGCTCCTGCTCCTCTCCTTTTAACACGGCCTCCGTAGCCGCCAGCTGCTTCTCCGTTTCCAGCTCGTGGATGCGCAATTGCTGCACTTTTTGCCGGTGCCGGTAGGCACGGTATAACAACAGCCCCACCAGCACGAACGCGGCGGCCAGTAAACTCAGAAACGTGATCAACATGTTTTTATTTTTAATGCTGAGGGCCTGTAAATTACTATCGCTTTCCAGTTGTAGAATCTTCGATTCCTTTAGTTCCGTTGCGTACTTCACCTCCAGTTCCTGCGTTCGTTTAGCCATGGCTTCATTAAACAGGCTGTCTTCCAGCAGGGTAGCCGCTGTGTTATATTGATTGCCCAATACCGGGTTTTGTGTGGCATACGCAAGGTTGCCCATCTGCTTCAGAATACTGCCCTTCAGTTTGCGCAGCTGCTGTTCGCCGGCAATGTCCAGCGCCTGCCGGGCGTATGCTTTTGCCTTTTCATATTGACGGGCATGCCCGTAGTGGTACGATAATCCTTTCAGCGCCAGCGCGCGACTATCCTTCGCATCCAGTTCTTCCGCCATTTTCAGCACCTTTTGGAAATAGGGTTCCGTTTTATCGTATTTGTCCTGTTGTATTAAAATGTCGGCGAGGTTAAGCGTTGCCACCATTTCCATGTAGGTATCGCCGTTACGCTGACTTAGCGCCAACGCTTCTTCATATACCCGTTGCGCCTTGTCCAGCTTCCGCACGTCCGCGTAGTTAAGCCCGAGGTTACTTAATGCAATACACAACTGCCGGTTATCGCCGGCATCGCGCGACAACTGCACGGCTCTCTCGCCATGCTGAATCCCCCGCTCATACTGGTGCATATCATTATACAAGACCTGCTGCACGTCTTCGCCAACGGCGCTCAACCGTTCCTGGCCAATCAGCTGAAAAATGATTTTACCTTCCTCATAATACTTCACCGCCGTTTCATATTCACCTCGCTCGCGGTAAGAAGTCCCGGTATTGAACAGCGCTTTTGCCAGCGGCAGCGAGTCTTTCCGGCTGCGTGCCAGTTCAACGGCCTCCTGGTTCATCACTGCGGAAGAGTCATATTTGCCCTGCATGTTCAGCACATAAGTATACCCCGCAATCGCCTTATAAATGGCTGGCGCGTATTGATGCCGCGCGGCAAGCTGCCGGGCGTTTTTGTAATATATTTTGGCGATTTCCGGCGCGCTGTTTTCTACTTCCATACCGGCATCCACGTAGAGCATTGCTTTAATGGTATCGTGGTTGGCAAGGGCGATCAGCCGCGGGAGACTATCCTGGGCTTTGGTGACGTTAAAGCAAAAGATTACCGGCAGGAACAGGGGCACAAGCTTTTTCTTCATCAAATGAGCTATTTACCAGTAAAATACTATTTAGGCTGATATCTTTTCCCTTTAACTTTCGCGGGCGAAAAGAAGTAGTCGTACACATAATCGTAGTTAAAATGGTGCAACATCACCTTGTAAATTTCCTTCCCCGATCTACCGCGATGGATATAAGGAAAACTGATGCTTACGAAAGCCGTTTTGCCAGCCTTCGCCGCGTCATATGCTGCCGGAGCTATTTTGTATAACGGATATCCGCCCGGAACAAATAATTCGAAATCCTTATCAAATGAATACACGGTTAGCTGCGCCATGCGCAGTAAAGCAGGGGCATGCTGACTGCCCGCATATTTATGCCGGTATATTTGCAAGGCTTCCAGCTGTTCTTTGCGCACATCGGCAGGGCTCTCCCACTTATTAATCACCTCTTCCGCGACCTGCAATAGCTCACCCTGTGTAACCGGCACGATAGGAAAGCGGTGCTCCGGCGACAGCAATATATTTATATACTGGTTGGTAACATATACAAAGCGCTGGCCTGTAGCTTGTTTCACTTCGTTTACGGTGGCCGCCAGCTTTTCTTTTACGCCTTTTTCCACCGTCTCGCCATCGGGGGTATAATACATGGTAAAGTAGTAGTAAGCCGGGGTACAAAAGCCATTCGCCTCTTCTCTCCCGTAAAAATTATTCGCCTGTATACTGATAAAATCCGCTGAGGCCGGCTGCGCACGCGTAAGTCCCCTGCCGGTTTTATCATAGCAGGGTACCCAGAAGTTCATATGCATCGCCCATCCTTTCGGAAGATAAACCGGTTTGCTCCCCTGCGGCAACGATACCCGCTCCTCCTGCGGCAATCCGCCAACCGGCGTCGTATAAGTAAGTTTGATCCAATTACTGAACGTGTCCAGCAGCGGCTGCCTGCCCGGGTAATTCCCTTTGGGCGCCATGATTTTGTCCCAGCCGATGGGGCTCTCCTTCAGTTCGCGCATACCCGGATTGGGATCCTGGGCGGCAGCGAACACGCTTATAAAAAGCAATACGACAGTGATTAGTTGATGTTTCATCAACACAAAGCTAAACCCGCTTATCCTGTCAAAATATCCTCCTTTTTAAGGATTTTATACCGGCAGCAGCCGTACTACTTTAGCGCTATCAAAAATTACTATTACTGATGAAAAAGATATGTGTTCTTTTTAGTCTGATCGCCTTACTGGCACTGTCTTCCTGCTCCAAAGACGGCGGCGCGGCCAAACCCGACCTTAACAATGCGGAACTGGTAGTCACTGCCAAAGGCGACGTAGCCGGTACCGTCAGTAACACTGTTATTGGTCCCGCGGGCGGAACGGCCGTTTCCGCAGATGGGCACCTGTCGATCACCGTACCTGCCGGTGCGCTAACACAAGCTACCACGGTAGGCATACAGCCCATTTCCAACAATGCCCCGCTGGGACTCGGACAAGGCTACCGCCTCACCCCCGAAGGCACTACGTTCGCACAGCCGGTTACCCTGACGTTCCGCTATGATGCAGGCACTACGAACCCCGATTTCCTGTGGATCACCACGCAGAACGCCGACGGCTCCCGGAGCGCGCTGACGAAAAGCGAAGTGAACAAGAATAACAATACCGTTGCGGGCAAAACCAATCACTTTTCCGACTGGGCAGTGGGCCGCTTTATTGATTTATCGATACAACCCGCCGCCACCACGTTAAAAGTAAATCAGTCGCTGGGATTGGAAGTAACCGGCTTCCTGCGGGAAGAAGACCCCGAAGAGATAATGCCGTTGCAAAAGATTTCCGGCGATGTAATCCCGCTGGCCATAGAAAAAGGTCTGCTCGCCGCCACAGAAACGTTTACCAACTTCAACGTAAAAAGCTGGTCGCTGAATGGCACGGCCGCCCCGGTAAGCAACAGTAACGGCAAGCTGACGGGCAGTGGCTCCAAAGCTAAATATACGGCGCCGGGTAAACGTCCCACCCCCGCTACTGTAGCCGTAACCGCCCAACTGGAAACTACTTACAAACTAGGTGGCAGCGCAAATTACCTGCTGACCACCAACATCACCATCGTGGAATCGGACTATTACCTGCTGGTGAAGGTCGACGGTGAAACGTACATCTACTACCAATGGGGCATTAACGGCTCCGTACCGCCAGATCCAAACGATCTGCAAATGGTGAACTGCGGCCGGGGCCTGTACGGCGAAACCGCCATTGCAGCGGGCTATTACACGAATGCGAACATGACGAACGGCTTTATCCTCAGTATCCGGGATGTAAGTAAAGGTTTCCGGCAACTGAAATGCCGGAACGCCGACCCTTCCAGCGTGGAAGAAGCGGCCTTCACGCCCGCCACCAAACCTTTTACCAATTACTACGACCAGCGCAATTATAAAAACGATGCCTGCTGGACAACACCCTCCTGCTCCCTGCTCCAGTACACCATCCTGGATTCGCCGGGCGATGGTAACGGCGACCTGAGAGGGTCTTTCTTCGGTACTATTTATGAAGATACCCCGGCCGCGGAACAGGCCTGTCAAACCCCTAAAGAACACCGGGTGTCGGGCGAGTTCCGCGTAAAGCGGGTTAATTAAACGCCAGGGAAGCCGTGTTAAAGTTTAACACGGCTTCCACCTTTTTGTAAAGAAATAGTAGAAGCCGGGCTCGGCTATAAGTTATGCTGCTGCCGGCGATAAAATACCGTGATTTGAGTATGTTCGTTACCGTAAGGCGCATTAGTTTTACGCCAACGAATACACCGTACCATGAAAATTTACCCTCGTACCGCCCTTACCCAGGTATTATTGACCGCCATCTTAGGTTTTGTACTAATGGCGTCCGGCTGCTCCAAGAAAAACAGGACGCAACGCCCGAAACGCCTGATACACCCGGCACCATCAGCGCACCAACGACCAGTGTCGCCACTTTCCAGGTGGCTACCTTTTACTCCAAAGAGTTATCGGAACAATACCGTGAAACGCAAGGTACCTTTGGCGGCGTCACCGTTCAGATAAGGCGCTCAGGCGACAGCAGTTATGCATTCCTGGTGCCCGAACTGCCGGCCGGCAAACATACGCTGGACTGCCCTATGGGCAGACTCACCTTTACGGTAGCGGTAACGAAGGTGGAGAACACCACGGCGGTGGTAGACGACCTGATGAAAAGAGTAGATGCACAGATTGAAGCGCTGCCCGCCGCTACGCCCGACGAAGTTGAGGAAGTGAACGAGGTCCGCGCGTTTAAATCGGAAGTATTGAAACTGTACAACAGCCTCAATGCCGACCAGAAACGCCAGGCAGCATTGATATACGAGGCCAACAGGGCCTCCTTTCAGCGGGTGAATGCGAACATCTTCAATAACCTTAACGGCAGCATCACCATGCGCCAATCCGATTGTCCGCGCACAGATTTCAAAAGCTACTATGGCTGCACGGCCGACAACCTCGCCGCCTCCGCGGAAGAACTGGTGAAGGCATCTGAGGATGCGCTCGAATTCCTGGCACTTGGCGCCATGAGCGCGTACCTGGCGCCCGCATCTTTCGGGCTGTCAGCGGCAGCCAGCACGATTGCCTTTGGCACAGCGGGATACCTGCTCATCACTGAGGTAAAACCGGCCGTGACAAAGTTCCGCCGCGACTTTGCGGCATTCCGGAACATTAACTGGATATTTTCCAAAGCATTATTCAGTACCATCTGGACAGAATTCGAAACCGGCATCAGCACCAACCTGCGCCTGAGATCGGCCTTCCATTCGCTGACCAGCAATGACAGGGACCTGATGCCTTCTACACAGCGTTTCTTTAAAGTATATTATCAACTGGATCTTTATTGGGACCGCCTCGTACAGGTATTTGGCACGTTCCCGCGCATCGGCGGCACCATCGAATACAAACCAATAAATACAGCGGATTACACTATCACCGGCATCTCCAATCCCAATGTACAACTGGAAGGACGGACCGGCGAAAATGTTACTTTCAAATCATTATCAGGGAAAACAGAAACCTTCTCTTACCATATCAGGGCCAGTAAAGAAGGCTTTACGTACGAGAAGGATGTCACCAATGCGAGGGTTATCCCGATCGTCGATTCTTCATCTTTCTACAGAGCGGCCTGTGTAGGTAACTGGACTGTCTACGGGTATGATCCCAACAACCCGACCTCCGTATATACACTTGAACTTAAAGCCGACGGCACGGGCACTTACACCGTTCCCAACAGCACTAAAAAATATGGCGTAAGCTGGTTTATCAGGCGAACCAACGAAAACGAATACCGCCTGTATGAATCCGGCTTCTGGCACCCGGCGTACGATGAACTGACCCGCGACAGGCTCGACTACCCGGTTACCGGTTTTAAGACCTACGCGAACTTCGATAAGAACTTTGTATCACAGCGATTTATAAAGAACTAAAAGTAAAAGCCCGGCATCATCATCACTGCCGGGCTTTTTTGTTTTTAAAAGTTTACGCCTATACTTCCCCCAACAGCATACCTGTTGCTGAAATCAAAGCTACCCGTTTTCACATACCTCCCATACGCCCGCACGAACAACAACTGTTTGCCGTCTTCCTGCAGTCTTGCAGACCAGGTTACCGGCAACTCGAACTTTACATAATCCGATGCGAGGTAATGATAATCATTCGTTTCCAGATGCTGGCAATCAAATTATACTTCCGGCGCAAAGATAGTGCGGCGTGTAGCCATGTCGTTTACGCAAAACGGAAAAAAAAGTGTGTCCCGGGTCCCGGGAATACATTTGATTTTCGCATTTTTGCTACATGACTGCATTTATAGACCTGAATACGTTCTATCAACGAGTAACCGGCGACGTACCCACGTTGCAGCAAACAGCCGGTCATTTCAATTTGATAAGGGTGGAAAACTTGCTGCAAACAGGCCAGGCGCGCGGGTATGGCAAACTTGCATATTACAAGGCCAGCCTTGTACAAGGGCACAGCATGATACGGTATGCACATCATCACATAACAATCCCGAAACACGCCCCGGTGTTTACAAGTCCCCTGTTGCCTTACCAATGGGAGCGGGTGGACGACGCACACACCGGTTATGTGGCCGTCTTTAACCCGGACTACCTGCCGCAGGCGCCGCAGTACCCGGTTTACCAGTCGCCCGCAAACGCAGTATTATTGCTGAACGGCAAGCAATACAAACAGTTCCCGGCACTGTTCGAACGTATGGATACTGTACTAAAAGGCGGCTATCATTATAAATTCGATTTGCTCCGCGCACTGCTGATGCAGGTGATACATGAAGCGCAACAATTATTGCCGCCCGCGCATGAAAATGATCATCATTCCAACTCGCACGAACGCATCACATTGCTCTTCACCGAGCTACTGGAGCGGCAATTCCCGATTTCGCAAATGGGACAACAAGTGATGCATACCACGCCGGGCGATTTCGCCAAACACTTAAATGTGCATGTGAATCACCTGAACAAAGCATTAAAACAATGCACAGGCCACACTACCTCCCAGCTGATCAACAGCCGCCTGGCGGGTGAAGCGGCCCTGCTCCTGAAAAACACCCACTGGACGATCGCCGACATTGCCTGGAGCCTGGGGTTTGAAGAACCGAACCACTTTTCGGCCTGGTTTAAACACCAGACCGGCGCCGTGCCCAAAGCCACCCGCGCCACGAAAAAGATTGATTCCTGTACTTTCCGGTTTGTTTCGCGTAGCCATGGCGCTATCATAAGGCCGAACTTTGCCTGATGAACAAACCTAAAACCGCCCTCGTCACGGGCGCCAACAGTGGCATTGGCCTTGAAATAGCCCGCGCACTTCACGCCGGCGGCGCACATGTGATCATGGCCGGCAGAAATGCCGAAGCCCTCCGCGCTGCCGCCAACAGCATTGGCGCCGACCGTCTGGAAACCCGCATACTGGACCTCGCCAGCCTGCGGCAGATAGCTGATTTCGCGGCCACTATCGATCAAAAAATAGATATCCTTATTAATAACGCCGGCGTAATGACACCTCCGCAAAGCCTGACGGAAGACGGGTATGAACTACAATTCGGCGTCAACTTCCTGGGCCACTATGCATTGACGGGGCACCTCTACCCCCAGCTCGAAGGTGCGCGGGTGGTGACGATGAGCAGCGGTGCCTACAAACAGGCCGGGGGCATCGACTACAACAACCTGCGTGCTGAAATTTCGTATAATGCCTACCGTGAGTATGCCATTAGTAAATACGCTGATATGCTTTTTATGATGCAGTTACACCGGCTGGCATCGCCCTATCTCCTATCCGCAGGCGCACATCCGGGCGTAACGGCCACGGCCCTCTCCCGGCACATGGATGCGGAAACGTATAACGCGGCATTGCAACAGTTCGGAGAACTGATGCCTGCATCGCAGGGCGCGTTGCCTGCATTGTATGCGGCAACAGCCCCGGGCGTGAAGGGCGGCGACTATTTCGGCCCCGATGGGGATATGGAACTGAAGGGCTATCCCGCCCCGGCGGAAATCACCGATGCGGTTAAAAACGAAGCTGCCGGGCAGCAACTCTGGGAGTTTGCCCGGCAGGCTACAGGGATCATTTATCCTTAATTAAAACGTACTACTTTACCAACGACAGGCTCCACACTCATCTTCAGGTTCCCAAGGTGATAATCCGAAGGCCTCACCGCATCGATGCTGCGGATGTGGTGTTCCTTATCGAGAAAAAGGTGGCGCGGGATGCTCGTAATGCCAAATGTTTTCACGATCAGCGAGGAGAGATCACCTTCCACCAGGTATTGATTGACGGTAATACTGTCTTCCTGCGTTGCTTTGCGCCAGGCGGCCTCACTCTTCGGCTTATCTAACGAAAAATACAACTGCACCACGCCCCTGTCCGCCAGGTACGCTTTGGCGGCCGAATCGGCCCGGTGATCTTCGCGGCAGGCCACGCACCAGCTGGCCCAGAAGTTAATGTATACAGCTTTACCCTTGTGTTGCGCCAGCAAATCCGCCAGCGTGAGCGACTGTATCCCCTCGTATGGCTGCAGCCGCGTTTGTGTCAGTACCCCGGCGGGTAATGCTTTGTCCGGAACTGGTAATCGTTGATGTGCCGGCGGATGTAATCGGCATACGTAGTATCCTTCACGTATCGCTTCGATTCCGCCGCGAGCTGCAGGAGCTCATCGTGGTACCACGACTGTTGCTTTTTCGCGAACGCGGCGATTAATATGGACAACATTGCTTCACGGGTAGGCCCCGAGAACTGCGTCAGCACGTATTGCCGCAGCTGTCCCAGGCTGTCCGGCGCGATCTTTGGATTAGCCAGCACGTGATGAAAACCGAATACATCGATACTGTTGTAGGACAAATGATCGAGGCGGCGCAAATCCGGCCGTGCTTTCTGGTTAGCGAAATAACCTTCCGGCAACGGCGCTTTGGCGAACTGCGGGTAACATAAACCCATCTGGTAGGCGTAGGCCAGTTCTGTCTTAAAATACTGGTAGGCATTGGCTGTCATCGGTGTTTGACGCTGAAACGAATCCGGGAACGCCCGCTGCGCATCATACCACCAATCCAGCTTTAACCGGAAGCTGTCGACCGCCTGGCCACGACCATAATTGGGCGCCTCTACGCGGTAACCGAACCGGTTGAACAACGCCACGCCGTAATTATAGTTGGCAGCATTTTTCCCGGTAAAACGGAAATGAGGTTTGTTGTTGATGCGCTCCACGGTGAACCGGATATTGTCGCCGGGCGTAATAAACAACCTGGCCGACATCCCGATCAACATTAACCGGGCGCCAAAGGGCTTTTCTACCGTGAGCGCCACGCGATAGTTGGAGTCTTTTCGTTCCGCCTCCACAGCATACGGCTGCTTATTGAAATCACGCCACAAGGGCACGCCGGTTTCGAAACGGATAAAACTGAGCAGGCTGTCGCGGGAAGTACCGCTGATATGCACATTCTGGGCGAACAGCGTAGCAAACGGGCAGAGTGCTAACAGGAACGCGGCAATGTTTTTCATCATTTACAATGGGTTTAATGGGTCTCCGGCGGCTAAACTAAACAATTAGTTACAACTAAACAAATAGTTAACTATAAAGAACGATCTTAAACATGTAATTTAGAAAGATGGTGAAAAGGAATTTATTCATCCCAGTGATTATCGCAGCATCGTTTTGCTGTGGTTTCGTCGTTAAGAGCATCTCCACCAATAAAAATACATCAACTATGAAGAAAGTAACGGGCATTGGCGGTATCTTTTTTAAGTGCAAAGACCCTAAAGGCATGAAAGACTGGTATCAACAAAACCTTGGCTTAAATACCAATGACTACGGCGCTACCTTTGAATGGTACGCAGACCAGAACAGCACAAAGAAGGCGACCACCCAATGGAGCACGTTCGACGAAAACACGAAATACTTCGCCCCTTCTGAAAAAGAGTTCATGATTAATTACCGGGTAGACAACCCGGAGGCGCTGGTAGCAGAATTGAAGAAGGCGGGGGTAAACGTGGTGGACAGTATTGAGACCTATGACTATGGCAAGTTTGTGCACATCATGGACCCTGAAGGAAACAAAATTGAATTATGGGAACCGCTGGGTGAATAACACGCCAGCGGTCCGCCGGCTATAAAATCGTCTGCAATACGCCCCCATCGGCGCGAAGCGCGGCACCGTTGGTGGCCACACTTAACGGGCTGCATAAGTAAGCCGCAAAATGCGCGATTTCTTCCGGTGTAATAAAGCGATCCAGCAGCGAGGCCGGGTTGATGAGCTGTGATTTCATCTGTTCCACCGGTACACCCTGCATCCCCGCCACATGCGCAACCGCGGCCGCAACCCCATCAGAATAAGTGGGGCCGCCAAGTATCGTATTTACCGTTACCGCCGTCCCCTTCGTTAACTGCGACAAGCCGCGGCTGATCGATAACATCGCCGTTTTACTCATCCCGTAGTGGATCATATTTGCCGGGATGTTTACCCCGGACTCGCTGCTGATAAACAGGATGCGGCCCCATTTCCTTTCGAGCATCTTCGGCAACAGCGCTTTACTAAGGCGTGCGCCGCTCATTACGTTTACTTCGAAAAACCGGTACCAGTCGGCGTCTTCCAGTTCAAAAAAGGGCTTCCGGTCAAAGATGCCTACATTGTTCACGAGGATATCGATGGCAGGCAGCTGTGCGATCAACTTCGTCACTGCTGCAGCGTCACTGAAATCTGCCGCTATACCCCTCACAGCGGCTCCCACAGTGCGTAGTCTGTTTACCGCCGCATCTACCTTCTCCTGCGTTCTGCCATTAATTACCACCGCAGCCCCTTCGCGCAACAACTGCTCCGCCACCGCATACCCAATTCCCTGTGTTGATCCGCTGATAAAGGCCGTTTTCCCTGCCAGTTTTAAATCCATTTCCTATTTTGTATTAATCGTTTAATAATTCATTATCCGAGCACTTCCAGCTGCATATCAATCTGCCTGCGCAGGACTTTGTATCCGGGTACATCCGGCGGGTCACATTTAACCCGTTCCACAAAGTAATAAGATAACGCCCCAGCACCACCGCATCTGTACGATTGGCGATCTGCCCCCGCTCCTGCGCGGTTTTAACGGCTTTTGAAAACATCTTTTCCACGTCTCTCAGGATAGCGGTGGCTTCTGCCTCCAGCTCCTCATCGAGGCCGGCCATTTCCATCACCGTATTGGCCACGATGCAGCCCTGCATATGTTTATTCTTATCCTCCCGCGCCACACTGCGAAAGAAATCCCTGATCAGTTCCAGTGGCGCATCACTCTCCTTCAGCCGGGTTTTAAATTCATCAAAAGCCTCGCGGCGTTGCTGTAAGGCCTTACGGAACAGTTCTTTCTTACCCCCTTTGAAGGTATTGTAAAAACTGCCGCTTCCCATACCGGTGGCGGTAAGCAGGTCATCCATCGAAGTGGCGGTATACCCTTTTTTCCAGAATACCTGTTGCGCTTTTTCCAGTACTTCCCTGTCATTATAAGTTGCAGGTCTGCCCCTCATTTATATTTTGTATTGATCGATACAAAATTAAAGGTTTCTTACTTTCTGCCAATTATTTTTCACTTACTGACATATTAATGTGATGTTTGACGCGAACAGGGTCATAATTTGTCAGTGCTGCCGTACTTTAGATTCATGGAAACGATTCAATATCAAACCCTGCTCCCTTCAGACGACTCCCTGCAACAATTAGTAGCCGGCTGGTACCAGGCAGAATGGGGCCTGGCGCCGGAACATACCTTGAACAAGCTGCGTGGCATAGAGGCGCCGGAAATACATGTTGTACAGTTGCTGAATGGGGCTCCCGTGGCTACTGGTGGGGTGCATCGGCATGTACCTATCATCGATCGCTATCCGCATCTCGCGGCGCACCCGTATTGGCTGGCCCTCGTGTATACCCAACCGCCGTTGCGCGGCCGCGGACTGGGCGCTGCACTGTGCCAGGAATTACAGCTGCAGGCAAAAGCCGCGGGCATTGATGTACTGCATTTGTTTACCCACACCGCGGAAAGCTTGTATACCCGGCTGGGATGGGAAGTGACAGAACGCATTGCGGCAGGCGGCAAAAACATAGCCGTCATGGAATTCCGTTTATAAAAGGAACACCCGGGTTGTTACGTTGCCAGGCAAATCGCTCGCGATTACGTGAATACCGGCCGCAACATGCTGCCAATCCGCCAATTCGGGACAGTATCGCCAGGTAAGCAGGTCTACGGTATCTAACAGGGCGCTACCCGCCTCCAAAACACTTCCATCAGCGCCTAACACTTCCACGTCCACCGACCCCACCCTGAAGTTATCCTTCGCGTCTATTGCCGGTGGTCGCTGATATTCATTCCCGTAATTTCGGGCGCACACATATAATCTGATACGGCGCTATTAAATACCCGCTGCGAGTCCTTCAACTCCCGTTCATACACCTGCTTATAAACCGGGTTGGCCAACACCCACTGCGCCCAGCCAGTAGCCTCCCCCAACTTGTCACGCACACCCCGTTGCGCTTCGGATGCCGGAACTGCTTTGTCGAACCTGGGATGCATCGACAAAAAGGTATTATTCCCTTTCGTTCGCGCCACCATTTGATTGCCAATTGAACCATGCGCCCCTTTTAAGGGATGGTTATTACCAACTCTTGCCATTTTGATAAAATTTGACTGTAACCTACCTTTTTCAGCAGCCCGGCAATTTACCGATTGGTGGGGACGGGTCTATTAGTTGGTGGGCACGGTCTTTTGAGGTGGTGAACTGCATTTTCAAAATAGGATGGTAAGAGGATCCTAAGACCACCCTTCGCTAATCCTTCGCTCATCCGACGTTCAATCGGCCGTGGCAAAGGGTTTAGCGTAAGATGAGCGAAGGATCAGCGAAAGATGCAGTTAGGATCAAGCCCCAATGCCGCTAAGCAGCTAAAAGTAAAAGGAAGCCACCGTACACCCCGAACAGCCCGGCCATTCGCGATAACACCAGTGGCTTCCTTCTGTATATAGAAAAGCAGATACCACTTACTTCCAATATGTCAAAGAACTCACTACAGGCAACGGGATCTTTTACGCCGTTGCATTGCTCCGGCACAGCCGTTAAAGCGTCTTCCGACGGTTGTACGGGCTGTAACCGGATACGCATTAAATGATGGATGCAAATATGAGGGGCAAACCTGCGTTTCAGCATATCAGTTTGTCGCAAAAAGAGTCAATTTATCGCAAAGTTGGTTTTCCGTTTTTTTGTGCAAACAGGAGGTGTAGAAACACCGTGCGCCATACTTCTTCCGGACAGAAAAGCGTCAATTTCTGTCAAAGTTGCCGTAGGGTGGGATGGTTCAGTGGTGGTTCAGTGATGGTTCAGTGGTGGTTCAGCAGGTTAGATAGTCCGGACTTAGGGATACACCTATTTCACCGGCGGCCTCAACCTGGTATACGTCGTGAATGCCGACTTCCGCGCCGTTTTCCCTTTGGCAAAATACGATCTGAGCCAGGTTTGCTGCTCAATAACCCGGATGTTGAGATCTGCGATGCTCTCACTCAAGTCCGTTTTCAGGGCCGACAGGGTTTCGTCGGTAGTCTCAATCCTGCCGAGCATGGCGGCGGCGTCTTTCAGTTTTTTATGGGGGCATCGATCATGGCCTGTATGACGGAGTCCGGCTGGATTGGCATGAATCGTTTGTTATAGTACGCGATAAATTCATTGAACTCATCTATCGCCATGTTTACCTTGCGCAGCGCAGCGTTATACTGGTTAACCTGTTGGTTATGCAAGGCCACGCGCTGATTCTGCCGGTAGATATCCACCGACCGCCTCCACCATTCCAGCCGGGCTGCCTGCATCGTATTGCGCATACCATTGCTTTGGAGCCGGGCGGCAGCTGCCTCGTAATACAGCATGGTATCCATTTTCTCATAAGCAGCGATGGAATCGCGATAGTTAAAATAGGGCCTTGACGAACGTTCGCCCGTTTTACCCTCGTAAAATGCCGTAGTCGTTACGGGGTAATCCATCAGCTGCCAGAGGTAGTCAAAAGGCATGTGTGATTTAATCAGCTTCGCCGGCGCCACTTTAAAATAGTTATTATTGATTTTCTTTACGAAGCGGCCATTCTCCACATACCCTGCCCCCAGGTGGGATCGAACAGGAACCAACCGGTATCGATGCGGGCGGCACTCCAGGCATGCGGAATGTAATCGGTAAAGCCGCTTTGTATGGTAAAGCCTTCTATGACAAAAGATTTTAGGCCGGCTTTGGCGCAGATATCCGTAAAAAGCATGGCATAGTTTTCA
This sequence comes from Chitinophaga sedimenti, assembly GCF_023156195.1. Taxonomy (GTDB): domain Bacteria; phylum Bacteroidota; class Bacteroidia; order Chitinophagales; family Chitinophagaceae; genus Chitinophaga; species Chitinophaga sedimenti. The sequence continues at coordinate 656,707 of NZ_JAKUKA010000001.1, read as the reverse complement.
CAAACCCCTTCCGCGTTTTCAGCGTCCTGGCAATCTTCTCCTCCTTCTTCTCGTAAAAATTAACATTGAACATATTCTCCAGTCGTAACTCACGGAAGAAGCCACCCATATAAAAGCGGCGCGCGTCTTATCCGCATCGCTGCTGAAGTTTTCATTGATATAGGCAGCAATATCACCCGTGGTGGCCGTACGCGATTCGGGTATCGCCAGCGCTTTGCGGTCAATGCCTGCAAATTCCTTTTTTTTCGCCTGGGCAAACAGCGTCGTGGAAATGACCAGCATCATCACATACAAAACTATTCTAAAGCATAGCGATTGCATCAGGTTATTTTTAACAGTGATAAAGATAAGAAAAAGTGCTACTTTGTTCTTAAGCCCCCGCTGCAACCCCACAGCAGCGCGGCTTCAGCCGAAAATAACCTGAAAGGCCCACACAATACGGACGGTCCACGGTCGTTATATCACCGAAAAACCGCCGGCCTCATGTGAGCCTGGTCAGAAAATTTTAACTATGTCAAGAGTGAAACAACTTATGCTTGCGTTCATTGCCGCTGCAATGGTAACCGTCGGCGCCTGCAAGGCCGACAGAGAAGAGTCCCGCCCAGGCCCCGGAACGGGCAGCGGAGGCGTAAAAACCCTGAAGATACCACTGAGGTGGTAGCTACCAACAAGCCCCTGATGAAGGATTTCATGGGCTCAACGGGCATTTTTTCTTTAAGCCGGAACTGTACAACCAGGTGGTACGCAACGTGCGTAACTACCACAACCTCGATTGGGATGTGGCCAAACCCGGCGATCCCATTACGCTCCCTATGTGTATTAACGGGGTGGACTGGAAAAATGATCTCTACAAATTCTGGAAACAGGCTGGTTTCCAGATAGATATCTGTATGCAATTCGGCGCTTTCGGCCCGGGCGAAAACTTCGCCAGCTACTGGAAAGGCAAGGAACAGTGGGCATACGACTACGGTAAAGCCATGAGCAAGTACTTCGGCCCTTCCGGTACGGAAAAACTCGCTACATCTTTCGAGATCGATAATGAACCTGGCCAGCGCGTAGACCAGACCGTTTTCCGCAACGTGTTCAAAAAGATGGCCCAGGGCCTCCGCGACGGCGATGCCCGGCTAAAATCGTAACTCCTACCATCTGGGCACGCACGGCGGACGATTATTCGCAGGACGTTCGCGCTTTCTACGGAAACGCCGACGTACTGCCCCTGTACGATGTATTAAACGTACATACTTACGCTACCGTTCCCCAGGGACAAGGCAACCCTAACCCATGGAACCGCACCTACCCGGAAGACTCTACCGCCGCCTACCTGAAAGTCGTGCAGGAAGTGATCAACTGGCGTAATACATCGGCCAGTGGCAAACAGGTATGGATCACCGAATTTGGCTACGACGCCCCCACGCCTGCGGCTATGGCCAAACGCGTAGACTGGTGGCTGGAAATGGACTGGCAGGGCCACACCGATCTGCAACAGGCGCAATACCTGGTAAGGTCGTTCCTTGCCTTTGCCCCCATGGACATCAACCGGGCTTATCTCTATTATTTCAATGATGAAGATGAAGCCGCCTTCCATGCCGCCTCCGGCCTCACGAGGAACTTTGTACCAAAAATGTCTTTCTACGCCGTAAAACAATTCTATAACCTCCTGGGCGATTTTCGTTTCGCACGCGTGGTAAAGAAAGATGCTGGTCAGACTTATGTATATGAATTCCGCAGCGATGCCGGTAAAAAAGTATGGGTAGCCTGGTCACCTACCGGTGTAAGATCACACCTGAAGGATGGTTATAAACCACGCACTGCGAAAGTGACATTGACTGTACCTTCCAAACCTGTGAACGTGAAAACGATGGCGACTGCCAGCGCAGAAGCGGCGGAAGCGGAATGGAAACAGACGGGGGATAATACGATTGAGGTGACGATCGGGGAAAGTCCGGTGTATATTATATTGTAACAAAACACGAACTACTTGAAAGCGGTAAGGTCTTCCTTACTGCTTTTTTTTTTCGCGTACCCAACCACCAAAACAGGACACTCAATCCCGCAGAAATACTCGTCACTACGACCGCCATCACTTTAAGACTACTCCCTGCCCGGACAACATCGGGCGATGTTGACATAAAAATGCCGGACGTTTCATTTACAGCCCCCAGGTAAAAATCGTGAGCAGCACGGCGAGCACTATCCATAATATCTTCATAAAAAAATTGATTGCGGGGCAAGATATAAAAAAGCCCCGCCTGGGAACAGGCAGGGCATCATCTATCAAATGTAATGTTGAATGAAATTTATCGCAAAAAAACTTTCCTGACAGCACTGTTCCCCTGATCGAGGATATAGATGCTACCATCGTTACCAACTTTCATATCTATAACGCTGAACGAGAATTTCGCCTGGTCAAAACTGCCATCCGCATAACCCTGTCCGGCAAATTTGGCCATGGTGCTCACTTCATCTGTTGCAAAATCATACTTGCGGATCGCATAGTTGTTTTTATCCATGATCAGCAGAGACCCCTCATTGTCGATCGCCAGGGACGTGAAACCGTAACCCAGCCTCGCTGTTGCACGCGGACCATCCACGAAACCATATTGACCATACTCCCCGATCCAATATGTTGTAGATGTTTTAGTGTTAGCATCCCACCGGGAAACGATGCCTTCATAGTCATCCATTGATGCATAGATATTCCCCCTCGCATCTACTACCGGCGTGCAGTTGTCGGACACACTGTTACGGTGTGTGGGTTCGGTTTGCCCTGTGGTGTATATTTTCAGGATACCTGCCCAGGTTTGGGTGATATACATGTTGGCGTCTTTATCCAGCGCCAGCCGGCCTACCGCGCCGCTGATACCGGCTTTTGCAGTACTTACGGTACCATCCGTGGCAATTCTACGGATGTTCCTGCTAACACCGGATTCCGCTACATACAGATTGTCCTGTGCATCGAACGCCATGCCGTAAATGGCGCCAAATTTAGCAGTGGCCAGCGGTCCATCCACGTAACCGATTCCGGATGCCCCTGCCCACACACTGGCGGTACCATCGACAGTAATCTTTATAATCTGCGCTGTGTTACGATCGCTCACATACACATTTCCCTTGGAATCTACTGCCATCGCCGAAGCACTGAAGGCGATCAATGATCCTTTGTACAGCGTCATCGTACCCGCGCGACGGAACTGCTCCGGCGCGTTAGCAGTGAGTGCAGCACGTTGTACCTTCAGATCGCCGGAAGTGAGGGTAGCCGGCGCCGTCACCACCAGGGTGGTTTCGGTAGCACTTTCCACTACGGCGGCGGCACCATTGAAGGTCACGATGTTTTCGCCCGGTAAGGCGCTGAAACCTACACCGGTGATGGTTACTTTCGTGCCCGCCAGACCCGCGCTTGGCGATACGGATACGATGCCCGTGTTCTGGTCTGTGAAATTTGGACCGGTTACAGGTTGATCGTTCACCACCACTTCTACTTTACCATTGCCAGTACCACCCGGCAGGGTCAATGTCAGTTTGGTGGCGGCGGCCGTTTTCACGGGCACGGTTACGCCGTTGATCTTAACGATATTCTCATCCGTATGGGTGCTGAAATTCAAACCGCTGATGGTCATTTCCTGCCCTGCCGGGCCGCTCAATGGCGTTACCAGCGTAATTCTTGGTGCGGGTACCGGTGTAAAGGTCGGGCCGGGCAACAGCTGACCGATAATACGTGCGGTAACGGGACCAGTAGCCACACCTTCGGGTGCTATTACCACCAGTTTGGTCTCAGTTGCTTCTACTACCTGCGCAGGTTTACCGTTAAACTCCACGATGTTGCCTGTTGTCACTGCTTCAAAACCAGCTCCGTTAATGGTCACTTTGGTACCAGCGTTACCGGTCATTGGTTTAATGCTGTTGATGGCCTGAAAACGGAAGTTAGCGCCAGTGGAGCTCTCGCCGTTTACTTTTACCGTAATTGGGCCAGGCCCCGCGCCCACCGGAATTTCAGCTACCACCAGGGTATCGTTCACACTCACTACCAGGGCATTCACACCATTCACCAGTACTTCGGCGGGCGCATTTAAACTGCTGAAGCCTTCGCCGCTGATACGCACGTGCATACCGGCAGGACCATTCGTCGGGAAAAAGCTGTGTACAGAAAGGGCCTGGTAAGTATAGTTCCCCACTTCCACTGTTTTTCCATCAGCCTTATAATTTATTTTACCCGTCTGGCCTTCACGCGGAGCGCGTACGACAAGTGAGGTATCGTTTACGTTCAGTACTTCCGCCGCAATTTCACCAAAGGAAACAGTAGCTTCTTTGTTAAAGCCGGTTCCCACGATGGTTACCAGCGTGCCCGCATTACCGCTATTCGGGTAATAGCTGCTCACCGCCAGTTGCGGCTGCTGCTTATTGTCCTCTCTCCGACAGGATTGCGCCAATACAGCGCCGATCAGCAAAAGAAAAATGGCTATCTTTTTCATCATGAAGATGCTTTAAGCTTGTTTGAATTAAAATGTATAACGTGCGCCTAACTGCACCTGGTAGCGCGATCCCATATAATCAATGGAATATGCTTTACCGGGGTTGGTGAAGGAATACACAGGGTATCCTTTGCCGCTCTGCGCCGGCGGGAATAATACCGGGGTAAGTCCCACGCTCGCTGTGCTGTTAAAGGTGTTGGGCGAAAAGTACTGGCGCCCCCATTCTGCGTTCAGCATATTCGTGAGGTTCACCATATCTGCCGTCAGCGTAATAAAATGGGCTTTCAGTTTCGGGAAATGAAATTCCTGTGCAAAGTGGAAGTCCGCCTGGATGTTCCAGGGCGTACGGCCCATGTTCCTTTCGGTGAATTTACCACGGCGGCCGCTCAGGTACTCGTTGCCATCAATATAGCTGTTAAATGCAGCCGCCTGTCGTGCAGCGGTTACACCATTCATATCCTGGAAGAAATCAACGGCTTCTTCTGCGCGCGGAATGTACGCCAGGCTCACCTGCTGCGGCAATCCCTGGATGCTGTTGTTCATGATGCCATAGGTAAAGGGGCTGCCCGACTGTGCCGAGCCAAACAGGCTGAAGGTGCTCACCAGTACATTGTTCCATGCTTTACGATAATTCAGGTTCAGCACGATGCGGTGACGGATATCGAAGTTGGAATAAGCGGCGCCCGGGTTGTTCGGGTTCAGCGCCTGGTTCAGCTGCCAGCTGCTTTCCATGGAGTTACGGATACCGTTGAATACATCCTTGCTTTCGCCAAAGGTGTAAGCGCCGGATACGAACAGGCCACTGTTAAAGGTTTTACTGGCAGTACCAGTAATGCTGTAACGGAAGCCCAGGTTCGTATTGCTTAACAGGTAAGCGTTAGAGAAAGCCGGGTTGATAGTACCGGAATAGATTGGTTGCTGGCGGTTTACGTCGTAACCGTAGTAACGCGCGTTATCGGAAATGTTCACCTGCTGGAAGTACACGTCTTTCAGGCTTTTGGTGATGATACCTTCGATACCGAATTTCCAATTGTCAGCCGTAGTGTAATCCAGCGCCAGGCTACCTCTTAATACCTGTGGCATAGAGAAACCATTGTCTACCAGGTCTACCTGTGTTTTACCGGCGTTCGGGTTGTTGGTTACTTCTCCATTTTGGGAAATGAAATCAGCAATGCCGTTCGGATTGGGCTTGATAGCGTCGGAACCATCTGCGAAAGGCTTCTGGTCGGCGCGCTGGTCAAATGAGCCATAGTTGATACCGTTGTTGTAATAAGCGTAGGCCAGCCATGCGAAGGGAATACGACCGGTAAACATACCGGCGCCACCGCGCAGGATCAGGCGCTGATCGCCCAGCCAGTCGTAACGGAAACCGAGACGCGGCGATATTTTCACCTGTGAGAAGAAGTCGTTGCGGATGCGGCTCAGCGGTGTGTAATGATACGTGAATCCGAAGTTAGGATCAGCAGCAGCATTACGCACTTTGTCACTCAGCTCAGGTTTCTCTGGCAGGTGGGTATAGTCTGCACGTAAACCGGGCATCAGTTTCAACTTGTCATTGATCTGAATTTCATCCTGCACATATACAGAAAGCAGGTTGATGTTGAATACCGCACCGGGGTTAGCCAGCAGGTAATCGCGGCTGTTGTTGGTATAGTTGTAACTGCCACGTACGCGGTATGGGTTGTTCGACAAATAGTCATCGATGCTCAGGTAGTCTACCCTGCCGTTCCATGCGTTCACAAAACCATAATCGATATGGTACAACTCGTTGTGCGTACCGAACAGGAAGTTGTGTTTGCCTTTGGTCCAGCTGAGGTTATTGGTGATCTCGATGGTGCGTTGCTTCATGTTAAAAATAGACGCCTCACGATCGGTGCCCAAATAAATGGTCGTACCTGGTGTACGGCCCTGGATTTGAACCTGCGGCAGGCTCGGATCGCTGGTCGGAGCGCGGAAGTCTTTTACAGAACTGTAACCTGCCACGAAGCTGTTGCTCAGCGCGTTGTTGAAACGGGCTTTCCATTCTGCCACGGTGCTGCTCTGGTTGTTCGTTTGTTTAAACGCCATGGAGCTAAAGCGGAAGTCCTGCTGATCGCGATCGAGGTGAATAGCGCTGGAACGGATGGTGTTATTGCGCACAGACAACTGGTGACGATCATTGATGTTCCAGTCGATTCGGTTAAAATATTTCTCCGAACGGGAAGCAGCGTTGTAAGCGCCACCGGTACCGGGATCGAAGATATTGCCGTAACGGCTGATCGTTTCGTTGCGGATCGCATCCGCGTCAGCGAAACTCAGGATACCCGCTGTTTCGGCCTTACCGGCCAGCAGTTGCGTGGGATCGGTACGGCGGGTTATTTCTTCATTCGTAAAGAAGAATAACTTGTTTTTGATGATGGGGAAACCGACACGTACACCGGCCTGGTAGTCCTGGAAATTGGAGTCCATCTTACCTAAAGTACCGGCTTTGTCTTTACCCGTGAGCGCTGCGTTACGTCCGAAGCCATATATAGACCCGCTGAAGGTATTGGTCCCGGAGCGGGTTACGGCGTTGATGGAACCACCGGTAAAGTTGCCGATCTTCACATCATAAGGCGCCAGGTATACCTGCATATCCTCGATCGCATCCAGCGATACGGGATTGGTGCGGGTGCTGCTGCCGGGCTGGCCACTGGTACCACTCTGTCCACCCATCGACGGACTGAATCCAATAGCGTCATTGTTGATGGCGCCATCGATGGTTACGTTGTTGTACCGGAAACTGGAGCCGCCGAAGCTGTTGTCTTTCGACCCCTGCGGCACCAGGCGGGTGATGTCCTGGATGCTGCGGCTAACGGTGGGCATGTTGTTTAGTTGTGTGCTGTTGATGTTCTGCCCTGCGCCATAACTGTTCGCTTGTGGTCCTGCCTTCCGGCCTTTCACGACCACCTCGCCCAGCTTCGTGCTTTCATCTGCAAGCGTGATGTTCAGCAATTGCGGCTCACCCAGTTTCACGGTAATCCCCTCGAAAGATTGTGGCTGCATGCCCATCATGGTGGCTGTAACGGTGTACGGGCCGCCGATACGCATGCCGTTGATGCGGTAACGTCCGCCTTCGTCTGTAATAATGGGGTAACGGGTGCCCGACGGTATGTGAACGGCAATCACCGTTACACCCGGCAGTGCTTCTTTTTTGGCCGACTGTACCTTACCGGTAAGTCCGCCCGCCGTTTCCTGTGCCAGCGCTGCGAAAGGCAGCAGCAGGAACAGGAGAACGAAGCGTATATGAGAATAGGTAAAGACTTTCATGATAAATGATCTTAGAAAACGATGATGATTATTGCGTGATGCGCAGCACCTGGTCGGTAATATGCAGTACGCCGTTGCCTGTGATAATATCCTGCTGTACCAGGTTCGTTACACTGGTATTCCCGATACCCTTCAGGCTGATGCCGGTAAAGGCCCCGGGCTTCTGGATGTCCGGGATCAGCGTTACGGTTACCGAACTGTTGTTAAGCATGCCCTGCCTGCCTTCGTTGGTAGACCCGATGCTAAGAATATAATCATTTACGAAGCGGCGGTCGGCCACCATCTGGTAGCGTAGCAACTCGCCCAATACCGCAGGATCAGCAGCCTCGATAGTTTCCAGTGTACCGTAACCGATAGCCGTCATGGCCTGGTTGCTCGGCGCATATACGGTATGTGGTGTATTGCCTTTCAGCAGTTCCGTCATACCGGCGCGTTGTAATGCCCGGTTAAACAGGGTGAGGTCCTTATTGGAAGCAATAGCATCGGCGATTGTTTCGTGTACATAAGGCTCCAGCATACGATCAATTACCTGCACTTTACCATTGGAGGCGTTTACCGCGGTGGATAACAGTCGGCTGCCGTTGATGGTGAGCACCGTATCCCCGTTCTTGATCCAGCGGGTTACGTATAGTTTGCCGCCGAGTGAACGGATTTCCTGGTTGAACAGGAACGGCATTTTATCGATCTCGTAATTACCTTCTACCATGTGATACCTGGCAAGACGGGCCACCCGGTCGTAAGCAGCGGTCAGGATCGCGGAGCTGTTAGCATAACCCGCTTTGGCGAACGCCTCATCGGAAGGAGAAAACAGTGTCATCGTTTGGTCACCGTCTGCACGGTCGCGTAAACCGCCACGCATCACTACCTGGTTCATTACTGTGAGGTTGAAGTTATCGGCCAGCACCTGTGCAATACGGTTGTTATCACGCTTTGCTGTATCGTCTTCTTTATCGCATCCCATCGCCATGATCGCAACGGCGCCGCAGGCGGTAAGCGTTTTTATATAGATGTTGATCTTGCTCATTATAATTGCACTTTATCAGAAAGAAGTAAGTGATCGACCACATGTACCGGGCCTTCGTAGGTCATGATATCAGCTTCGATGATCTTCGCCGCGGGCTTGTCGGCGCCTTTTACTTTCACGGTTACCTGGCCGCCCTCGCTGCCAAAATCCAGCGGAATGATGAAAGGCGGGATGTTGCTGTAAGGCTCCCTGGCGTTGACGGCATAATCTTTCAACAGGTCGTTTTTAAGATCTGTTCCAAACAACACGGCTGGCATCGCCCTGCCCGGGCCCCAGCTACCGCTCGGTGCATAGTAACGGCCAAGCATATGGTAGGCCAGCAGGGAATCACTTACGAAGTTATTGCGCATCTCAAACCAGTCCCAGTCGAAATAAGGCATAGAGCGTTCGTTCAAGGCCCACAGATCATCGAACGTATTGAACCCGGCATTGGCAAAGGCTTCGTTGGTGGGTGCAAAGAACATGTCATTGCCGATTTCGTTATACTGCCCCGGGTACAGCGGGTTAAAATAACCGCGCTCGTACATATATTCCGACAAGATGGGCCACTCCTCGTTCGTTCTGCGCACCAGCTCATAAAAGATGGAGAAGCGTGGATCACGCGCCAGCAGATCGATGATATGCTCTTTGGGCTTTTTCGTTACATGATTGATGGGCCATACGGTACCATTGGTAGCCTGCAACGGTTGCGCGTTTCCGGCATCTTTTCCATTGAGGAAAAGACGACCGTTGTTGATGCTCAGGAACTGACGGAAGCGAAGCGGTTTATAACCAGGCACACTGCTACCTACGTTAAGCAGGTATTCCTTCAGGGTGGCGTGTGTGAGCACCGTATTCATACCGGTGCTCATATTCAACGGCGCTACTGCCATCGAATCGATTTTTACGCCCAGAATATGGAACAACACCAGTGAGTCGATGTCCGTGACTACCGCACCAGCAATGGCTGCTTCGTCGTAACCGGCGGCGCGCATGGCGGCATCATCCGGTGCCAGTACGGTAAAGCCGGCAATACCCCGGCTGTGCAATACAGAGTCGGCGTGGCTACGCTGCCAGGCGGCATAAAACAATTTGTGAGTCGCTGATGCGCCAATCAGCACCTTCAAGTCGTATTTTGCAGTATCAGCAAAAGGCACTTTTTCGCCATAGGGCGCCTGCTGGAATTCTTCCTTTTTACAGGCGACGGCCAGCGTTAACAGTGCGAGTGCACAGATAATAAGTCTTTTCATGGTCATTAATTTTTCTCGGCTTCATTAGGGAGTACCGGGAAGTTGGGCAGGTGATGTACCAGGCCATTGTCCGTAAGATTGTCGATACGGCCGGCAATATTGCCGGTGATATCGCGCACGGCCTGATCCCAGGGCTGTTCGGGCGTAGCCGGCCTGGTAAACGTAATTGTTACGGTGCTGGGCAACTGGCGATAGGTATCTTTTTCACCTTTCAGGGCAAATTTGTAGGTATCGTTCGGGATAAAACCGGCAAAGCCACCGTTGGCATACAGTCGGCCTGCCGCCACAAAATCGGTCGCAAAGAAGCGTCTTCCGGGAATGATGTAAATACCGAACAGGCGTGCGCCGAGGTATTCATTTACGTTCACGTTCTGTACCCACTCAGCGGTAATACCACCCTTCTCCAATGCCGCATTGTCCGGTGCATACACCGTGCAGGTGCCTTCAAATGCCAGCTGGTCCCAATACCCGAATTTCTTCAGGGCAGCCACGAACACGCTGTATTCCGAACGTTTGTTCAACCAGTCTTGTACGGTGCCTGGTGTATATTTCATCACCTTATCGATTACATGCAGCATACCATTTTGCAGCGCCACATCACTCTTCACCGCAAATGCACCATTGATGTACAGGTCGCCGACAGGGAAAGCCGGACCAGCGGAACCATATGCCACGTAGGTAAAGAAGGGCTCACGACCTTCATATAAAGAAGCATAACGGGAGTCGAGGTTGTTCGCCGGTACGTCTGTTTTGATCAGACGGCGGCCCAGCATATGATAGTGCAGCATGTTACGCAGGCTGTCTTTATCCATCCCCGCAAAATCCGATGCACGGGTAATGCCCAGCTGAGCAAAGGCGGTATTGTTCGGCGCAAATACGGTATACGGCCCCGCACTGTTCAATTCTTCGCGCATGCCGGCATAATCAATGGCCGCCGCAAACATGGTGAGGTCATAGTTATTGCGGATAAAGTCACCCGCCAGGCGGAAGGTTTTGCTCGCATCCGGCACTTCCAGGTTATCGTGCTTGCAGGCGGCAAATATTGTGCTGATCAGCGCTACCATTACACACGCACGTATATTTATAAATACTTTTTCATGTTGATGAGGTTTAATAGATCGGGGCCTCGTACCTGCGCTGAACGGTAGTCAGGTAAGCCCGGCTGTTGATAATCTCGATTGTATTATAGTAGCGAATGTGCGCGGGTTGTACGTGCCGGAGTGAATGTTGATGTTAAGTCCCGGCATTTTCAATACACCACGCAGGTCCAGGTTACCGGTAAACTGCCCGTTGCCGTAGCAGCCCAGGAACGCATACGTACCGGCCGACTCAGTATCGTAGTTACCATATGGCATCTGGTCCGGACTAATCCCCGGCGCCAGAATAGAAAACAGCGTCATGAAATCGGTGGATATTTTATTGGACATCGTATCGGCAAACAGCGGGAAGCTGTAATAGTGCGCTACCTTACCGGAGTACTCGCGCTTGATATTCGCCAGATAGTTGAAATGATAACCCGGCAGCGTATTATAGGTAAACGGTTTGGTAAGCGACATCCACACGTTCATATCGTCGCGCATACCGTAACGTAGCATGCCATTGTCATTATCTCCCAACCCTTGCTTCAGTGACTTATCCGCCTCCCAGAAACCTTCCGCGCTGTAGTTATAGAAGTTCACATATACCATGGAGTCAGACATCGGAAGCTTGTGAAAGTTTTCTTCCCTTAACAGTACCGTATTTTCTTTCGTGATAAAGTTCTTCTGGAAAACGTGCAGGGTATATACATCCCTTTCGTTGAGCGTGAGCGTGGTATCGATCATCACGATCTTACGCAGCTTGGGCTCCAGTTGCAGGAAAGGCACATCGTTGGTCGGACGGATACAGAACATGATCCGGTGTTCACCGGAAGGCACCTGCGCCCAGCTGGACAGGTCAAATCCGTTTAATACGGGGCCTACCAGTACGCTTTCCTTACCGGGATATTCCGGGTTGCTTTTGGTGGTGCTTTCCCCTACGTGCGAAGGATACGGCGGCGCGTAGGTATCGCGCTGGTTCAGATAATCGCCAATAATGGCGGCGCCTGTCACCAGGCCGTCTTTATCCACAACGGGATCGATCAGCATGGTGAGGAAAGGGATCTGTTCGTCTTTGTTGGCAAGACTGATCCTAAAATTCAGCTCGTTAAACACGCGGAGATAAGCGGGACGCTCTATCTCTGTGTACTCCACCTTGCTGCACGCGCATAAGCACAGCAGGAAAGCGGACGACAGGAGCAGTGATAATCTCTTCATAACTATTACTTCGTGTGTTTTACAATAATCATTTTTGCTTGCTGATCGCCGGCACCGGCCAACTGACCGATGAGCGCCACGGTGTACACACCCGGCTCCTGCACTGGTTTCACGGGGCGTGTATAATGCTCCGGTTTAGCTATAAAATCGGAATTCTTCAACACAGGGATCGCTGTAATCCAGTTACCCGGCAACACGGTAGGTGATGAACGGAACGCCATGATCTGGTACGCTTGCGCAGCCTGGCCGCTCATATCGTAAGGCAGGTGCACAGGTACCTGTCCCGGTGCGAGGTTCTGCGCTGCGCCACCCAAAGGCTGCCCATTGGCGGCGGTAAATGTTGCATAGGGCAGATCGGCACACAGGTTGAGGAACCGTTTATGGAAGGGATAATTGTGTTTGAGCTGGGAGTATTGGCCGTCTTGGCCACTACCTGCGTCATAGCCAAAATAGAAAGCGCCGCTCAGGTTGTTGTTCACCAGCGCGATGGCTGGCTTGCCATCCGGCTTTTTATACAACCAAGCGGTATAGTTTAGGTTAGCTGCGGCGTCCAGGGACAGCGAAGCAAGTACGGTACCCTTTGCGTTTACTGCATCCACGGTGGTTTTACCCTGGATGTAAATGCTGTAATCCGTGTGGGCGCCGTAAGCTGCATTGCCTAACTTGTTACCATTTACGCGGAAACTTACCTGTCCTTCACCGGGCAACGCATGTACGCCTTGCATGCGATAGTAGTTCATATTTTCCGGCTCGCTGATGTCTGCCACCACGCGGAACACGTTCTGGTTCAGGCTCACGGTTTCACCCGGAAAATCCGCCAGGTAATAAGGCTGTTTAACAATGTTGGGCGCTACCACGATGGTATAAATACCACCGGGCTTGTAAGCGCGTACCGGCGCATAAGTCAAACCGGTTACCACGGTATGCGGAATGCCCTGGGTAGCGGTTATCAGCTGGGAAGTAGCCGGATCTATTACGTTGGTTTGTTCCGTGCTGTTGCCCCGGCTGTTGGACACTTCTGTACCCGCAGGCGTTAACACCTTGAACTGGTATGTACCGTATGGCACTTCTATGTAGGGTGAGTACTGGCGCACGTCCACATTGGAGGTTTGTGTGCTTACCGGCGTACCGTCGGCATAGGCCAGCGTCAGGGGTTTAGACAGATCCTCCGTAGGATCTAACCCCGGCTTGATCCTGTCCGCAATATTCAGCAGGCGGATCTTAAAATAACCGGGGCGTGCAGGCGCCGTTACATCGCGCGGCACTTCCATCACACGCTCCACTTTCTCCGCGGTGATGAAGTCGCCCCAGAGGATATAGTAGTCCATAGGCCTATTGGCCTTTTCTTCCACATTAAACGCAATGGAGTCGCGCGCCGCCTGGTAGGCGTAGTTGTCGGTACACACAAACGCCTTCCCGTTCTTCAAAAACTGGCGGGGAATAGTGAAGGTACTGCCCAACCCACCGTTTTCCGGGAACCATTTGGTACCATCGGATGCGGGCGGGGCCTGGTTGCCGGATGGTATAACGTACTTCCATTGGGTAAGGGTATCGCCGTTAATGATCAATTGGTTACTGCCCTTGATGTTAACGAGGCGGAGCAACGAGTTACCGCTTACGTCAGTATTAAAACGATTATCGTTAAAAAGTCTGCCTTCTCCTTTTTGCACGACAGGAGCATTCCTGAGCACAACAGCAGGCCCGCGGCAAAATGTTTATAATGCATATCTTCTCTTTTTAAAATGGATATTATAACAGCCTGTAAGTAAAGCCGGCCATGATTTCCGCACCGCGTTTAAAGCTGCGGTTCACATACCGGTTGCCATACCACAAACCACCGGTACCGGGATTCGCATATACCGTTTCGATTGCCGGGTTCAGGATATTCTTCGCATAGCCCTTAAACAGCAGGCGTTTGCCCAGTTGTTGTGAGAACACGAAATCCAGCATCGGCACCGGACGGGTATACAGATCGGGTTCACCGGTGAGGTTAATCTGGACCAGGCGCTCGCCTACGATGTTGAATGTAACGGTAAGGTCAGTGCCTGATGTGCTGTTCTTATAGTTTAACCAGCCATTGAGAGAGTACGGCGCCTGTTCAAACAGCGGACTGTTTTTAGGCGTGTGGCGGTCGAGTGATTTATTGGCGCTGTAACGCGCAGCTGATTTTTTGATGTTACTCTGCGCCAGCATCAGGTTGGTACCGATGAAAAAGTTCTTCAACACCGGTATCATACTGCCGAGGTCCTTTACGACTTCCAGCTCAGCACCCCACACGGTACCTGTGTTAGGATCGTTCTGGAACTGGATGGTGGGATACTCGGGGTATTTAGCGGCCAGACCTTCCGTCTTCAAACTAAATACTTTTACCAGCTGATTATTGATGCGTTTACCGAACGCAGAAGCAGAAATTACTTCACCGGGGTTCGGAAACCATTCCCAGCGAAAATCAGCATTCTCCGTATGCTGGTTCACCAGGTTCGGGTTACCTACTACAAGGCCCATCTGGAAGGCGTCGAACTCGAAAACATTGGTTAATTCACGCAATTCCGGACGCGCCAGGGTGGTGTTGTAAGCCAGACGGAAGTTCATATCCTTACGGTACGTATACGTGAAGTTCAACGCGTAGTAAGGCTTGTATCCTGTTTTGTATACCGTATTAGGGTTGATGAGCACTACCGGAATAGTGTTGCCGTTCGCATCTTTCGCGGTCAAAGCGGGGTCCAGGAAGATGTTGGAAGTATCTACCGCAGACTGGATATTCGTTTTCTCGAAACGCACACCACCGGCCAGGCGCACGTTCTCCAGCACATGGAGGTCGAGCATGCCATAAAAGGCATTGGTTTCGAAGAAGCCGTTATAGTTATTCGGTGACTTCTGGCTGTTGTACAGGAAACCGCCGATTGCATCAGCGCCTTCGCCGGTGCTGCCATTGGCCATACGGATACCCACGATTTCGGGGCTTACAAGCCTGTCTACGTTACCATTCACTTCGTACAGGGTGAGTGATTTGTTGGTAGCATAGTTAGAACCTGGCAGGAAGAAGAAGTTCTCGCGGAAAGTACGGTCGCGGTTCAGGTAGTTCACCCCTGTTTTAAACTCCTGTTTCTGTCCCAACAAACGGAAAGGGAATGCGATATCCGCCTTGTAGTTATAGTTAGTTTCGTCCAGCTGGCGCCAACGGCGACCGTTCGGCTCTGCCTGGATGATGCCGTAAGTACCGTAACCGTTTACGTAACCGGAGTTCAGCGCATACAGGTGATTGGTGTACACGGAGTCGCCGGTACCATTACCCGCGGTAACACTCGGACGGAAATAATGCCCGCCACCGCGCGGACGATAGTCCGTCATGGTGATAAAGCGGAAGTCCGGGTCGTTTTGCTTAGACGTGGAAGATGCCACGTTGTAGCTCAGTCGCGGAGAATAGTCGCCGGCAGTGAACTTATGCTCACCCTGCAGGTTAAACGTATTCAGGTTACGGCGCGTTTGTTTCAGGGAGTAAATGGTGTTGTAAACGGGGCCGGGCAGACCGGTGTACTGGTAGGCTCCGTACATGTTCACCGCCTGCGCTTCACTGCCCCAGCTACCCAGGTACTGCACGCTGATCTCGTGGCGTGGGTTAAAGCGGAACGTAAGGCCGGCAAGCGTGCCATAGTTCAGCGTTTGGCTGCCTGTGTTTTCTTTATAGGTCTGGTGTTTACCCATATAGAGGTTGTTCGGCGTAATATAGTTAGGGATAAATCGCGGACTATACACCTGCGGGTTACCGGTGATGACACCCTGGTACACGCTGTATTGGGTAAGGTCGCCACCATAAACGTCCGTGGTGCGGTTGTAGTAGTTGGCGCCGAGGATCACACCCAGCATTTTGTCTTTCCATACTTTATAGCTGTTGCCGAAAGTCATGGAATACAGCTGGTTTAGCGGAGCACGTTTGTAGCTGGTACTCATTACCGGATCAAAAGAGTGCATGATATTATTGATGCGCTGCGCTTCCTGGCGCATGGCCGGATCACCATTGCTGTTGTTGATCATCTGCTGGATCTGAATAAGGCCGCCAGGGTATTGTTTAGAGAGAGCCAGGAACTCGCTGGTGAGGTTTTTATCTTTCACCTTATCACCAAAGAAACCGAGGTCGCTGTTATAAAAACTGTTCACCTTTCCTCCCATACCGATGTTAGAGTTGAAACCGGTTTGCGCGATAATCTCAAATGTGGCTTTATCGGGAACTGATTTTGTTTTCAGTTCTACGATACCGGCCGCGGCATCTGCAGGTTTATCGGGTGTAACGGTTTTAAAGATGGTGATGTTATCGAGGAGGGATGCAGGTACCAGGTCCAAAGGAATGGCGCTGCGGTCGGGATCGGAAGAAGCGAGACGTACACCGTTCAGCTGGCCGATTACCGAACGGTCGCCCAGACCGCGGATGGCTACATACTTTTCGTCGGTTACCGTTACCCCGCTTACACGCTGCAACGCCTGTGTAGTGGTGATAGAGGCGGTTCTTTCGATCTGTTGTGCGGAGATGGCATCCTGTACAATAGCAGATGCTTTACGCTCCTGTAGTACGGTGATTTCCGTATTCGTTTTGCGGCGGGCCTGTACCGTTACTTCTCCCAGCTGGCGGCTGCTCGCGCTCAATTGGATGGTGATGCCGGAAGTGGCTTTCGTTACTTTTATCTCCTTATGCTCATATCCCATTAAAGAGAAGATCAGCGTGGCGCCTTCTTCGGGAATATCGAGGATAAAATTACCATTGGCATCGGAGGCTGCGCCGCCTTTGCCGCCTTTAATACGGACAGACACACCGAACAGCGGTTCTTTTGTTTTACCGTCGATAATGCGACCGCTGAACCGGATGGGTACGGGTTTGCGGTTTACCACTACGGCCATTGAGCAAACGATACTCAAGCTGGGTGCCGTTGAACACATCGCTCAGGGCATCTTTCACCATGATGCTTTCGTCGTGCAGGGTTACCTTTTTACCTTCGGCGGCCAGCAGGGCTTCCGGAAGTACAAAACGCACACCACTCTGCTGTTCAATGCGCAACAGGCTTTCTCTTACACTGGATTTCTCCAGGTGTAAAGGGATACGGGCCGATAAGTCCTGGCTCTTTACATGGCTGGCCAACAGCATACTTACGAACGTAAGCTGGGCCACCAGGAAGATAAACGAGCATTTCATCAGGAAATAAATTAAGTGTAAATGCTTGTTGGCGCCGCCGTGCTTTGGCACAGCCCCAAAGCGCCCGGGCACAGGTTCCACGAAAAATCCGAAAGGATCATTTTTTAATCCTTTTTCCATACTTTTGATTGTTGATGGTTATTCCGGCTCGGCCGGAAATCTGTTAACTTGGCGGGCCACTGTCGATCCTGAGAAAATTTTCAGCGGCCAGCATACATTCTGAGCGTTCCTGCCTGCAAGCGGGAACGTTTTGTTTTTAATAGTAGCGATAATTCATTACGGCGATTTATAGGTTATTGAATCAACACTTCGCGGCCATTGATAACATACTGAAACCCGCTACCCGCAGCCAGCGTCTCTAAAGTTGTTTTCAGCGGAGCGCTGCCGAACAATGTCACCGTCATCTTCTCCTCCGCTTTACCGGCCGACTGGAAACGGATCTTTACATTATACCAGCGTTCGAGATCGGCCGCCACTTCCTGCAGGGACTGATTATTAAATACCAGCCTGCCTTTCTGCCATCCCTCCACATCGGCTACCGGCACATTGGCCAGTAAAGCCTTACCGCTGTTCCAGGTGACCTGCAAACCCGGCGTGAGTATGGCCAGTTCGCGCACATCGGCGCCGGTTTCATAATCTACCCGAACTTTACCGCTGGCCACGGCTACCGATAACGGTTCACCGCCGAAGGCGCTTATTTTGAAAGACGTTCCTAAAACGGTAGTGGCAATGTTACCTGTGTGCACGACGAACGGATGTTTGCTATCCTCCGCCACTTCGAAGAATGCTTCGCCTGTCAGTGTGATCTCGCGCTTATCGCCGGTAAAAGCCTCCGGATACGCTAGGCGGCTGGCAGCGCCGAGGTGAATCACCGACCCGTCATTCAGGCGGATCACGGCACGCTGTCCCTGTGGATTATCTTTATGCAGCAGGGCTACCGTTTGCGTAGTGGCAGGTTTACCTAAACGCAATAGGGTGAATGCACCCACACCGGCTAATATAGCGGCGCCCACGGCAGCGTAACGCCACACACGCATTGGTCGTACAATCGTGCGACCCATACGGGCACGCATCGCGGCAGACCAGGAAGCCTTTTGCTCCGCGTCATCTACCGCCTGCATACTCTCTTCCATATCCGCCGATAACCTTTCGGCGAGTACAGCATTGAGTACCGCATCGCTGCCGGGTTGTTGCAGATATTCGGCTACAAGCGTCGACTCTTCCGGCGTGCATCGATTATCCAGATACTTTTTCAATAATGCTTTGGTAACAGAATTTGCCATGTTATACAGGTAAGTATTGACTACCTATTATATAAAGGCCATAAAAAAAGAGAGAGGGCTAATCGAAATGAAAATATTTTTCAGAGAAAGAAAAACAGGCATAAAAGCGTGGTAATATCCTTCAGCTCATCGCGAAAATAAGACAGCGACGCCTTGATATGATTCTTCACCGTAAACAGCGACAAATCCAGCTCCCTGGCTATTTCGGCATGCGACAGATTATCGTGCCTACTGAGCTTAAATACCTTTTGTCGTTGCTGACTCAATGCATTTAATTTCTCGTGATAAACCTCGTGTAATTCATTGTGGCGAATGCGACTATCGGCATCCTCTGTGTAAGGATCGTTCGCAAAATCAAGAGGAACTATATTTTGCTGCTTACGTGTTAATACTTTGATAACAGCGTGCTTCATGGCGCGGGAACAAATACGGCGCGAGTTCCACATCAACGGGCACCGAATGGCGTTTATCCCATAGCCAGAACATGAGGTCCATCATGGCTTCCTCTGCAAGGGCTTCGTTTTTGATATACTTAAAGGCGTAGTGGTACAACTTGCCGGAATAACGGTCAAACAACACATCAAAGGCTTTCGTGTTGCCTTCTCTGCATGCATTCAACAAGTTTACATCTGACTGTTCCGGTACGGGTGATCGCATAGTGTCCACATTTTCCCTATGCAAACATAAGGGCAAAAATCAGCCTTTCGTATTAAGGGAATATTAACTTTTCTTTGTGAAAAATACCGGGTATGACAGCCAAAGCGATTATACTGGATTTAGACAATACCATATTTGATACCGCCGCCATTGGCCCGCAATTGTTTGCACCGGTATTCGACCTCATTGAAAAAGTGGCGAACACGAAGCGCCCATGCATGAGATACAGCACTGGATGGTACGCAAGCCATTTGCAGTGGTGGCGCAACTTTGCGGCATCTCCGCGGCGGTAACAGCGCAGGCCGTTCAGTTACTGCAAACGTTACGGTATACCGATCCACTCTCCTACTTTCCCGACTATGCACATGTGCGCGATTTACCGGTAGATAAATTCCTTGTGACCGCCGGCTTCACCGGCATGCAGCAAAGTAAAATATCAAAGCTGGGTATTGCAGGCGACTTCCGCGAGATCGTGATCGTAGATGCCACTTTATCAAACGCCACCAAGAAAACCTCGTTCGCTTATCTGTCCGAGAAATACAGCTACCCTCCTGCTGCGGTGATGGTGATTGGTGATGACCCCGGGTCCGAAATAAAAGCGGCACTGGAGTTGGGGATGCGCGCGGTGTTGTATGACAGAACGCAGGTGGTGGAAGTGCCGGATGGGGCGGTGAGTGTGGCGGATTTTAGTGGGATCGGTAATTTATTGGAATAAAAAAGGCGGCCATCTCACAGGCCGCCTTTTTCGTTAAGGTTTCACTTCACTCACCCATCTTTCCGTCGCCTGTTCCTTCACAGGCACCGCGGATGCGGTAATCACGAGCTTCCCTCCTTTCATGATCTCTTCATGTGTGAGGTAATTCCTCTTTAGTACTTTACCATTCAACTCCACCTTTGCGATATATACATTTTTATCGCTGAAGTTTTGCGTGGTGATCTGCAACGGTTGCTTGCCCGGCCAGCTCAGTTTAACGGACGGGAACAACGGTACGTTCAGGTAATACACCGGCATGCCCACCGCTGCGGGATGAATACCGCAGGCGGTAAATACAAACCATGCAGACATGGCGCCAGCATCATCATCCATCGTGCGGATGTAACTCTGCGGAATGTTTTTATAGATACGGTCCACGAACGGATCGATGCCGCGGCTGTTATCGTTGAAGTAATACTGTATCACCGTGTCCACTGCATACGCGTGCATCAGCCGCTGCGACTTCCAGGGCTGGCTGGTGGCATTGTACATCAGCGGGGCCTGCAGGTCGGGCTCGTTGGCGTGATTATAAAGGTCTTTGTCGAAGAAATGATCGAGCTGTTGGATAAACTGCTCTTCACCACCGGTCAACGCGATCAGGCCTTTTACATCGAACGGAACAAACCAGCGGTACTGCCAGATGGTGCCCTGGTACAGGCCACGGGCCTGCATACGGTCCACATCATGTTTAGTGATATCGCGGAAGTCTTTGTTCCAGATATTTTTGTAGTTCAGTGCTTTGTTCATGTACTTTACCGCAAGGTCTTTATCGCCGGCGATGTCGAGTATCTCCGCCAGCGCCCAGGTATCGTAGCTGGCTTCGAGGGCTTTGTCCGGCGTACCGAAATCGAGGCCGTCGGCTTCTTTGATCAGCTGTGCACGAATGGCGGCCACATCTACCTTATACCCTTTACGCATCGCATCGAGCAATACGACCATAGCATGTTCGGTGCGCACGGTATTCGAAGGCTCCGTTTGCGTAGCGTAATCCTTTTACCACGCAGGTACATTTCCGCAATGGAGGCGGTAATGTCGCCGTACTTATCGGGGTACATCAGCGACAACAGCGGCAGTTGCGTGCGGTAGTTGTCCCATATAGCCCAGCCGTTGTAACGTTTGCCGGTGGCCTTCTGCAGGCTGCCGTCGGTAGCGCGGTATTGCCCGTCCGGTTCGGAGATATCATAAGGCGATTGCAAGGTGCGGTACAGCAGGGAATAAAACAGCGCTTCGCGTTCCTTATCGCCCTGCACCTGTATGCGGGAGAGCATTTGCTCCCAGCTGTCGTTGGCGCGCTGGCGCAGGCTGTTAAACGGCTGTGTGGTGAGTGCCTGTTGTGCGGCCGCTTCACTTACGGACGAGAGTGCCACACGGATGCTAACATCGTTGGCCCCATTGGCCGAAACGGCGGTAACCATATGTTCGCCATTGTTGCTAAACGTAACGGGCACACTGAATTCCAGGCTGTAGTACAGTTTGTACTTACCGGCGTTACAGGTAGTTTTCGCTTCTACCCAGCCATTTACACCATTGGCGCGCGGAGTATGCTGCTCGGCTACAAAGTCGTTCGCCAGCGTATGGGAAAAGTCGATGGTAAAGCCTTTGGGCCCGGCCGGGAAACGGTAATGATGCAGGCCGGATTTTTCCAATACCGTAAACTCCGCACTGATGCCATTGGTAAACGCTACGCTGTACACGCCAGGCGCGCCGTATTGGGCTGCCTTCACCAGCTTGCTGGTATCTTTAGTTCCCAGGAAAGGCTTTACGAGGATATTGGCCCCGCTGCCACGGCAACCCACCCCTTCAAAAACCGTATGGGCAAATCCCGGAACTGCTTGGCCGTGTATTCGTAACCGGTATGGATGGCGGGATAAGTTTGCGGCACGATGCTCATCATGCTGAAGGGATAAGCCGCAGCGGGCGAGAGTTGCCCATGGTCGCCGGAGGAACCCAGGAATACGTTTACCTGCGGCGTGTGCTGTTTTTCCTGCGCCCGGGCGGGTAATGCCAGCACCGGGGAGCCATAGTGCCGTACCTTTCAATCTGATCATGCTTACTAGTCTTTCGTTCGATAAAGCGCCCAAAATACAAAGGAATCCATCAGCAGGAAATGATAATATGTTTAATTTTTATGAATGGCTGTACCCGGGCCGCGTGAGCCGGCACTGGTACATCATCATCCCGGGAAAATTGTCCATCTATCTCAAGATAGGAAAAACGGGGCTGAGCAGCCCCGCTCCGTATTACTTTTCCAACAACAGTGCTTCGAGGTGCGCACCGCAGTTCACGGTGAGCACTTCAAATTTACCATCGCTGTATTTCACATGATAAAGCCCGGTGTTCTGATGGGCATAGTTGGTCATATTGCTGATCGGCGTGTCGTACAACAGGCACAGCAGGATGAGCATGGCGCGGCCGTGCATACACACGAGCACCGTTTTTTCATCAGGGGCGGATACGATGGTATCCATTGCTGCTTTTAAGCGGGCCGCCGCCTGGTTGGGACTTTCCCCGTTCTCGAAAGCACGGTCGCAGTCGCCGGCCAGCCAGCACGCATTTACATCTGCATAAGCACTTTGCCACTCGCCTTTGTTGGAGGCGCCTTCCCATACCCCGAAAGACAACTCATCGAGCCCGTCGAGCTGCTGCCAGGGCAGTTTGTTGTCCAGAATTTCTTTACCGTCTGGTGTGTGCGTTTAAGGGAAGAAGTATAGACCTTATCGAAAGGAATGTGTTTGTAGTGTTCATAGAAAGCCTCCGCCTGGGCCACGCCCATCGCGTTGAGGTCTGAGTTAACACCACGGCCCTGTACGATACCCTGCCTGTTAAAATCTGTTTCTCCGTGTCTGATAATGTATAGCTCCTTTTCCATTACCGCAAATTTACGAAAAAGGAGGGGTATTTAAGACGCTTTAAGTGTATTGCACTCATTATCATAAGGTTAAGAGAATGTAGAGCGAGCGTAGCTATATAGACGATCGAACGGTTTAGGATGGTTGGGTATTGGGATTTAAAACTATCTTTGCGGCCGTCCTAAAGGCATGCAACAGTTTATTCATTACTTTCTGCACTTCGGCTTTCCGCTGGTTATTGCGTGGGGGTTTTACCGTCCGCGATGGCTCCGTGCCTATATTATCCTGCTGCTGACCATGCTGGTAGACCTCGACCACCTGCTGGCCAACCCGGTATTTGATCCCTGCCGTTGCAGCATCGGGTTTCATCCGCTGCATAGTTACGTGGCCATTGCCGGGTACGCCCTTTTATTAATAGGGCCGAATACCCGCCTGGCGGGCATCGGCCTTTTATTACATATGGTGACAGACGGAATCGACTGCCTCTTTATTTCTTCTTCTTTTTAGGTATTGCCACACAGCATTTACCATTGGCGTCGAGCGGCCCCACCAGGTACTGACCGTTTACTTTATTGTCGATCAGCTGGGTGTACTCGGCATCGAAGGCGATATGGCCTTTTTTCACCTCGTAATAGGTGGAGGGCAGGTAGTACAGCGAATCCGGTGAAGGATGCGGAGTAGCCAGTTCGCTGCCACCGAACTCCGTACCCGTCATTGTCAATATCCTTGATATCAGAAGCGATTACGTTGGTCACCGAGTCGGCGCGGGAGAACACGATATTGAACACCTGCAGCCGGTTCTTTTTACCTGCTTCGCCGGTGGTTTCCACGAACAGGAACACTTCCTTCTTATCTTCCACCAGTTTATTGCGTTTGCTTTTGTATACGATGTTATCGGCCGGGAACTGGTAAGCGCGCTGGCCGTTAACGAATACGGTACCGTTGTAGACGGCGATCATCTGCGACTGGCCACTTTTGAAGTTCAGGCGGTTAGCGGTGTTCTGGGCCATGGCGGGCACCGTGAGCAGCATTAATATAATAATCCGGGAGATCATAGTCCTTTCTGGTTTAGAGAGGAAACATAGCACTTTTTTCCCGATTATTTAAACTCATTCCTCACCTCATCCAACTTCTCCGGCGTTAACGGTTTATTCAGAAACTGGCATACGTACGGACTGTTCAGCGCCCGCTCCCGGTCCTCAGGGTGCAGCGACGACGACAGCATGACGATAATGCACTTCCGCTTCACGTTTTCCGGCAGCTTGTCGTACTCGTCCAGAACTCGAAGCCATTCATGCGCGGCATGTTGATGTCCAGAAAATAAGGTCCGGTAGCTTCTCGAGGTCACGGCTGTTATCATGCAGGTAACCGAGGGCTGTGGTGGCCGAGTCTACTGTTACTACGTCTTCCGCGAATGCGTTTTTCCTGAGGATGCGCTGCGCCAGGATGCGGTCAATATCCGCATCGTCTACCACCAGCACTTTATTGAATTCGAACGTTTCCATTAGCAACAATTTAAGGCGTGCTGAGATCGGGTAAAAATATATCGAACCTGGAACCTTCGCCAGGCGTGGATGTTAGTTGAATAGTGCCCTTCAGCTTGTGGATGGTCTCCTGTACGAGATAGAGACCCATACCCGAACCGGCAGACTTATCAGATACCCGGTAAAACATGTGGAATACTTTCTCCTGGTATATAGGATCAATACCAATGCCATTATCTTCGACCGTGAGCATTACACCGCCAATTACCGGGAATACGGACATTTCCGCGAACGGCTGTGCTGCCTGCGGATTGTAATAGCGGATAGCATTGGATAAGAGATTGCTGAGCACCACGTAAATGCGGCGTTTGTCCGACACAAAGGGCTCCGTCAGTTTTACGTTGATACGAATGTCTACCGCCCCCTTATCGCTGCTGATGAACTTGAGGTTGTTCTTCACTTCCTCCAGCAGTTCCGCGAAATCTATTTCCCCGGGTTGCAGCTCCAGGCGCGCATTGCGGGAGTAGTCGAGGATATCGAGAATAAACACATCGAGCTTGTCGATACTGTTTTTCATGAGTTGCAGGTCACCAAGTAGTTCGGGATCGGTATGTTCGGAGGCCAGGTAGCCGATCAGCCCCGATATGGAAGCCAGGGGTGCGCGCAGGTCATGGGATACGCTGTATACAAAACGATCGAGTTCATCGTTGCTTTTGCTCAGTTGTTCATTGGTAACGATCAGTGCGAGCTCCGCCTCTTTTCTTTGGGTGATGTCCGACGTGAGGCCGTCGATACGGACCAGTCGTCCCTGCGCGTCAAGCGTTGGGGTAATGCGCGCTTCCACCCAGCGGATAGTACCATTGGCATGGCGGATGCGGTATTCGTTGGTCACGTGCTCACCCTTCGCCAGCTGCACCTCACTGGCATACACCCGGGCGCGGTCTTCTTCCAAAATAAGGTTCATCCAGAGGTTAACATCCAGCAGGAACGCTTCGGTATCGTACCCATACAATCTTTTGCTGCCGGGCGACATGAGCAGTATTTTTGGGTGCAGCCTGTCTACCGAAAAGAATACTTCTTCCATATTCTCCATCAGCAGGTGCAGTTGGCTGTTCGCTGCCGATAAGGCTGTTTCGGTATGCCTTACATCGGTAATGTCAAAAGCGATGCCTACGGCCTTTACCGGTACGCCTGTGTCCGGGTCGGTAATTATCTCCCCGATATCGCGGATCACTTTATGTACACCTTTATGGTTAACTATCCTGAACTCGATATCGAACCGCGAAATATTAGTGAGCGCCTGCACCACCACCGCCTCGTAGCGTGCCTGGTCTTCCGGCGGCATGAAACCCAGGTAAGTGCCGTATGTAAGGGGCACGTCGGCATCTTCCACGCCCATAATCCGCTTCAGCTCGTCTGACCAGTAATTGGTATTGGTTTTGTAATCGCCGGCCAGCTGTACCTCCCAGCTGCCCGCCTTGGCCACCGCCTGCATGGTTTTCAGGTGCCGTGCCTCATCAGCCAGTTTGGTCTTGCGATGCCATTCTTCACTGATGTCCGCAAACAATGCGGCGAGCTCCGGCGACGGAGCCGCTCCTTCCGTGTTTACTTACGAGCGCTTGTAATTTCGGGTGCATATGGTCAAAAATATCCCACAAAAAACCGTCCAGCCCGCCATACATCACCTCGCCTCAGATTGGTTTAACATATCATTAACAATAAAAAAGCCGCAACCATTTCCGGCTGCGGCTCCTATATCGTTCAGAATACTACTTAATTACTTCTGCCAGCTTCGCTTCCAGTGCTTCGCCACGCAGGTTCTTCGCGATGATCACCCCGTCCGGCCCAAGCAGCAGGTTCGAGGGAATAGACCGGATATCGTACTGGCGCGACACCGCATTATCCCACCAGCCAAGGTCAGAAACGTGCGTCCAGGTAAGCCCATCGTCATGAATCGCCTTGATCCACTTGTCTTTATCCCCCTGCCTGTCGAGCGACACGCTCAGGATCGTAAAGTTTTTGTCTTTAAAAGCATCGAAAGCCTTTACTACGGCAGGGTTCTCCTTACGGCAGGGAACGCACCAGCTGGCCCAGAAGTCGATCAGCACGTATTTGCCACGAAAGTCTTTCAGGGCAACCGGTTTACCGAGGGTGTCGTTCTGCGTAAACTCGGCGCTATTTTACCTATTGCCGTGGCACGCGATGCATCCACGGTATGCTGCAGTTTCTTCGCGACCAGGTTGTTTTTGGCGGCAGGCTTCAACGATTTAAGACTGGCCTCCAGCTGGTTCATATCCTCGTAACGCAGCTGCATGGAAAGTACATAAGCACTCACCGGCGAAGCCGTATGCGCCGCGATCCATTTCTCATACACGGCGGTGCGATCGCCGTCCAGGTCGGCCACGGCTTTGCGGGCGGCGTTAAAGCGCGCGGTATCTTTCTGGTACGTGTCGTTTTGCTCTTTGTACAACGCCTCCAGCTTTTTAAACAGCGGCTGTTTTTGTACGGCGTTCAGGCTGTTTAAATCTGCCGCGTAAGCCGGACCGCTATACACCGGGGTTTCCAGCTTCGTCCCTTTCGCCGATACTTTTAGGGTACCGGGTTCCATATAGAACATAAGGCTTCCCAGGCGTTCAGCGCCATTTTTAGCGCTCAGGAACCAAACATCCCCGGCGTCTACGCTGGAACTGATTTTCACCGCCCCCCTTTCACCTCGGCGGAATCGACGCCGTGGCCACCATTGATGTGTTGAATGAATACTTTGGAACCATCGGGTAAACCGGGAAACTTCGCATCGAGCGTGGCGGTTTGCGCGTAGGTGGCCACGCTGCATAACAGGGCGGCGGGCATCAATAAGTACTTCATAATCATTATTTAAAAATAGATTTTAATTGTTCGTCCATTTTCGCATCATCTTCTTCTCCCCCGCTGTAACGGCCAATGATGTTACCATCTCTGTCGATCAGCACTTTCGTGGGCAGCGTAGCAATGCCATACTGTTTCGAAATATCAGCCGGATTAAAGACGCCCGCCATCAGCTTTTCCCGGTCCATTCCCCGCAGCACGTGTTTCCACATACCAATACCATCGTCTGCCACCGCTTTGCGCCAGGCGTCCGGTTTGCCATCGTCATCGGATACGCCAATGATCTCAAAGCCTTTATCCTTGTACTCGGCATACAGTTTTTTCAGGTGCGGATTGCCTTTGCGGCAGGGCAAACACCAGCTGGCCCAGAA
Source organism: Chitinophaga sedimenti (assembly GCF_023156195.1). GTDB lineage: Bacteria > Bacteroidota > Bacteroidia > Chitinophagales > Chitinophagaceae > Chitinophaga > Chitinophaga sedimenti. The sequence goes on along the minus strand of NZ_JAKUKA010000001.1, from coordinate 628,955 downwards.
GTCAACCAGTACATATTTGCCTTTATAATCGGCCAGTTTTAAGGGAGCGCCATTGATGTCGGTGGTAGCAAATGCATGCGCCACTGTGCCCGGCACGCCTATTTTACGGCGGTCCAGCTCGTCCTTCATCGCCTTACCAATACCCGCCTGCAATTCGGGGCTTAACTGGCTGTAATACTTCTGCATTCTTTCGGTAGACATGTCATGTGTATACCCACGCAGCAGGTAAGCGCTCAGGTAGGTACCGGGATGTTTGTCGATATACCCGAAATCGTATTTCTCCATTTCGGCGTAATACGGCTTCAGGCCGCCTTTCATCTCCTGGAACTGGAAGTTATCAATCTTGTTCACGGAGTCCAGCGACTTGAAAAATGGCGCCCATTGGGCCTTTAAACCGGCCTTCTGTTTGTTCAGCGCATCCATCTCTTTTTGTGTAACGGACCCGGTCATTATTTGGTCCTTGAACTTATCGGCGGTAACATCGATGGTCATATTGCCGGGTTCAAGAAAGATGAAAGTAGAATTAGGATCGTCCATGCCGCGCGACTTTGTAACGCCCTGTAACGTGGCACCGGTAATGCCGCTGAGACTTCCTTTAAAAGCGAACCTGCCGTTCAATACAGTAGAACTGTCTTTTATATACTTGCCATCCGCGCCGGTGTAGTGCAGATAGAAGTAATTGGCAGCCGGGCCATGATACGTGCCCTTGAGCGTAAAAGGCTTTTGCGCCAGCGCCGAAGCGCCGGCCAGCAAAGCAATAGCTAAAACGATGGAGTTTTTCATTATTGTTCGTTTTGAGAAAGGTTACGGTTACCGGTGATCTCATCCGCCGGAACGCGCATTAATATTTTAGGATCGGTAGCCGCCACCGTCATGGCGCCGGAACTGCCGGACGTATAGTTGCGCACCATCGGCAAACCGTTACGGAAGTAATCGTAACTCGCATGCCCTTCGAATGCCAGCTCCATACGGCGTTGCTTCAGAATTTCGTTAAACAGCGGCTGGCCGGTAATGTTGGAGGTATCACCAATACCTGCTCTCGAACGAATCGTATTCAGATCGATGAGTGCCGCGCCGTTATCACCCGCCTTTACCGCAGCTTCCGCGCGGTTCAGTACCACTTCCGCCAGTCGCAGGTAGCGGTTGGGCGAAGTACTGTACAGCGATACGTACCCCAGCATGTATTTCACACTGGCCAGGGTATCGTTCGGGTTACCCGGTGTGACGTTCTTCACAAAAAACTTCTTCCTTAAATCGGTATCCCTGTACAGCGATAGCAGGTCTGGCGAAGGACGATACAACCCGCCACTGTAGTTAATCTGCGAAGGCATGGCGTACAGGTTACTGATCAAACCATTTGCATATTGTGTGTTGATGGCAAAAATATCCTCCTTATTACCCGGCGCATCCGTGCTGTAGTACGACGTATAAGCCGCACCCTGCAACAGGTTGTAACCGCCATGGAGGATCACCGAATCGGCATACTCGCGCGCTTTCTTGTTCGCTTCCACATCCGGTGCGCTGAACGTGCCGCCCATATAAAGGTACACGCGGGAGAGCATCGCAAAAGTGGCATAACGCGAAGCAAAGCTGTTCGTCTTCTGCGCTTTCAGCAGCGGCAACGCCGTTTGCAGATCGGAGATAATTTGCTCGTACACCTGCTTTACGGTAGACCGCGCCGGGGCAAAGGCCGTACCGTTGTTATCGGTGGTCACCAGCATCACGGACGGGCTGTTCGCCGCATCCTCGGTAATAAGGTTTGCCATAAATGCGGGTCATGTTGAAATATACATACGCACGCAGGAACAAGGCTTCTCCTTTTGCCTGTAATATCTCCGCATTGGTTTCATCCGACTTTACATTGGCCAGGATTTTATTGAGCAACAGGCAGGCCGCATAACTGCCACGCCAGTATTCGTAGGTGTACGACAAATCCTTTTCTGCCGAATTGAGGTAGTTAAAGGCGTTCGTATTTTTATTCACACCCGCATCCAGCGCCCTGATGTTGTTACCATGCGCTTCTCCCAGGAAAAGCAGGATGTCATTATAGTTAAAGGAAGATGCCACTGCCGAACTGGCCACAGAAGCGTATGCGCCCCAAATCGCTTTAGTAAATCCAGCGGGTGAGGAGAACTGCTGGTCTTCGAACGTTACGTTGTGCGGGCGCAGTTTGTCCAGTTCTTTATTACAGGACGAAAAGCCCAATGCTCCCAGTAACAGTGCGGATATATAAAGTTTACTTTTTTCATGCCGATACATTTTTCTGATTAGAAGCCTACGTTAATACCTGCCACAAAACGGCGCGGATTCGCGAAACCGGTACCTACACCCGCATATGCTGTGCTGGTACTCAGGGTCGCACCTTCAGGATCCGCGCCTACAAAATCCTTGCGCTTCAACACGGCCAGGTTGTCGCCGCTCACATAAGCGGAGCAGTGCTGCAGGCGCCATTGCTGTACCAGCTTGCGGGGCAGGTCATAATTCAGGCGCACGTTGCGTAAACGCATATGGCTCGCATCGCCCCACAGGCGGGAAGAGCGGTAGGTCAATGCACTCCAGGCGTTCGGGCTGGTACTGAACACGTCCGGGTAGTTTGCCCCGGTATCACCAGGCGCCTGCCATACATGCTGGTTATCGCCAAACACTACGTTGTTACGGCCCAGGCGCGGTGCGGTCGGCGACTGGAAGTTGTTCACCAGCGACATCATTACATAATTGCCATACTGGAACCACCATTCGGCGCTGAGGGTAAACTGGCGGTACTTAAAGGTATTCGTGAAACCGCCGAAGAACTTCGGTGTGGCAGAACCTACCGGGCGCCAGTTGGCGAGGTTGGTGGTGGCGCCGATGCCTTCCACGTCCACAGCCTTACCGCTCGCGTCGTAGTTGCGGTGAATCATATTACCATTATCCGGGTTGATGCCCACAAATTCAATCGCTTTAATCACGTTGATATCTTCCCCCAGTTTACGGTAGTAAGTGCCGGAATAACTGTCGCGCAGCGAATCCTGGTACAGGGAGGTCAGTTCATTTTTATTAAAGCTGATATTGAAATTGATCATCCAGTTAAAGTCTTTGCTTTTTACCGCATGCCCGTTCAGCATAATTTCCAGGCCTTTGTTCACGATCTCGCCCACGTTCTGGTACTGGCTCAGGGAGCCTTGTGCGGAAGTGAGGGTAACGTTCTGCAACAAACCGCTGCTTCTTTTATGATACAGATCGATCGTTGCATCAAGGCGGTTCCACAGGCCCACGTCTACCCCAACATTGGAGCTGTACATGGTTTCCCAGGAGATGTCCGGGTTGGCGAGCTGAGAAATAGAAGAACCTACGTTGCCCACAGCGCCGTAACGCGGACCATCGGTGTAGAAAGTAGTATTCAGGTATCCGTCACCGAGGTCGCGGCCGGAAGTACCGTAAACCGCGCGCAGTTTCAGGTTGTTGATCGCGTCGATGCCGTCGAGGAAGCCTTCGCGGGAAAGCAGCCAGCCACCGCTTAAGGAGTAAAACGTACCATACCGTTTGGAACGGCCGAAGTTGGTGGTCGCATCCGTACGTACAGAAGCGGCGGCGTAGTATCGCTGGTCGTAGTTGTAATCGGCCTGACCGAACACCGAGAACGTCGCCCTTTCCTGGTAGGTGCCTGCCGGTGGCGTCGGTGCGGTAGCTGGGGTGTAATACGCGAGGTATACCGCGCTGCCATATCCTTTGGCGGCGCCGGCATTACGTTCGCCGGGCAGCAGGTTGTACATGTCGGCAGTGGTCGTCTCCGTCGTGCGCTTGCCCCACTCCTGTCCGGCTAATGCCGTTACCGAATGTTTGCCGAAGTATTTGCGGAAGCTGATGGTGTTCGAAGTAAGATAATCGGTATAACGGGTATCCCTGATGGTAAGCGTCCCGTTCGGGATAATCAGGCTGGCAGCGGTGAACAGGTACGGATAACCGCCATATTTACCGGAGTAGGAACGCGGATCGAGGTAGGAGTTAAAGCGGGTGTTCATATAGTTCACCGAGTTGGCGCTTTGTACACTCAACCAGGGAAGATGTCATACTTCAGCCGTACCGAACCCAGGTGGTTCTGCACATTGGTCAGCGCCGTATTATCGTACCCTTTCTCCGCCAGGAAGTTCTGCGTCCAGGTAGTAAACATCGGGCCGTAGTTGCTCGACTGCTTCACCGGTATGCTGTCTGCATACGTACCATCGGCTTTATACGGGCTCTGGAACGGTTGTATCATGTACAGTTCGGGAATACCGTTACGTTTGATGGTTTTATCCAGGATAGAGCTTACATTAAACGCTACCGCAAACTGTTTGCTCACCTGCTGGTCGATATTCAGGCGGATGCTTTTACGGTCGAAGCTATTATCGTACAGGGCGCCGTTTTCTTTATACCAGGCCACGCTGCCGTAAAACTTTGTTTTCTCCGTTCCGCTGTTGATGCTGAGCTCTGTGTTACGGAAATTACCGTTGCTGTAAATCGCATCTTCCCAGTTGAAATTATTTGCTTTATCAGCATCGCTGTACACGCGGCGCTGCTGGATGAAGTCGGCCACATTCGGGAACTGTGCCTGTATCGAAGGTGTTTGCTCCCAGTACCGCTGCATCTGTTTATCCATAAAGGAAATCAGCTCCGTTGTATTCATAAAACGAATGTCGCGCACCGGTTGCATGGCGCCGTATTGCATACGCACATCCACACCGGTTTTACCCAGCTTCCCCGGCGGGTGGTGATCACGATAACACCCTGTGCCGCGCGGGATCCGTAGATCGCGGTAGACGAAGCATCTTTTAAGATCGCGATATCTTCCACGTCGGCAGGATTCACCGCATCCTGGAGGTTCTGGTAGTTGGTAATTACCCCATCTACCACGATCAAAGGACCATAATAGCTGTTGGTAGCGGTAGCCATGGAAGACTGTCCGCGCTCGATCACCTGGCCTTTAGCGCCTGCTTCGCCGGTGTTTTCGGTAATGTACAAACCGGTGGTTTTACCCTTCAGCATAGATAGGGCGTTGGGCGTGCTCACACTGTTGCGCAACTGCTCGCCCGTTACCCGCTGCACGGCGCCGGTAAGTTCCTTGGCGCTTTTAGCGGTGTAGCCGGTAATAACGGTTTCTTCCAGTTTAGAGGCCAGGCGTTTTAATTTCATGTTGACGTACAATCCTTCGCGGGCATCTACCGTAGCGGGCTCAAACCCAATAAAGGAAAACAACAGTGTTCTTACATCGCCGCCACCATTAAAGGCATACTCGCCTTTCTCATTCGTTAACGTGGCGCTATTTGAACCCAACGGCCCAGATTTGGCGCGCACGGTAACACCGGGTAGCGGCGTGCCTTCCTCATCGGTTACCCGGCCGGCATAGGGCGGTGCGGGCAATGTGGCTCTTCCGTTGTCCACCGGCTGCTTTTTCTGCGACACCACCACATATTTTTCATCTTTGATGTAAAAGCTCAGGTCTTGTTGTCCCCTGAACAACAGGTTCAGCACCACGGCAATGGGCTGTTTGATCAGGTTTAACGTTACCGGCTTCGCGTTTTTGAGCTGTTCTTTGCCATACACGAACGTGTAGCCGGTTTGCCGTTCAATTTCTTTAAAGGCGATCGACAGTTGCTCTTCGTGCATTTGTAACGTTACTTTAACGTCCTGGGCAAAAGCCGCAGCGCCGACAAGCATCAGGAGGATAGATAAGATTCCGGTTTTCAGGAGTCGCCGTTTTGTCCTGGTTGGCAGACATGAGGCGCCCTCCTGCGCATTGCGCGAGGCAGTGATCATCATACATTTGATTTTGGTAGTCCTAAAAAATTCTTAACGGAAATAGTTGCCGCATCATTCCCGCCGGCAGATCGGCCGGAATGTGACTTGTTCTACTTTAGATAATGGTCAGTTTTTACCTGATGCAGCTGTTCATCAGGGTGTGACTGTTACGGTAAGTGTTCTGCCTTCTATTTTAAAATGTACAAGTTTCGTTGATTCAAATATGTCGAGGATTTTGCTCAGTGGCATATTCCTGCTAAAAGTACCGTTCAGGTGTACTTTCTCCGATCCTTCATACACTACGTCTATATCATACCAGCGCTCCAGTTGTTTCATGATCACATCTATTCTCGTATCGTTGAACACGAACAGGCCGTTCTTCCAGGCAATGTTCGCGGCAACATCCACCTGTGAATTTACCGTTACCCCGTTCTCGCCCGAAAAGGCCTGCTGTCCGGGCCGCAACATCACCCCATCGACCTTCACCGCACCATTTACCAGGGTTGTCGATACACCGGCGTCCTCTTTATAGGCGCTGGTGTTGAACTCCGTTCCCAGCACTTCCACCTTTTTGCCATTCTCCATGACCACGATGAACGGCCTCGACACATGCGGCGCTACTTTAAAATAGCCTTCCCCCGCAGCTCTACCCGGCGTTCGTTGCCAGAGAGCGTGGTTTCGTAATACAAAGAACTGTTGGCGTTCAGCCACACTTCGGTACCATCGGGCAATATCAGCTGAAACTGACCGCCTTTGGGCGTAGTGAGCCGGTTATATTTCAGGGGACCGGGTATACTGCTGTTCACCGTATACGCTACCTGTCCCTGCCCTGTTTTGGCAATACCTTCGGCCAGTTGTCCGTTTGCGGCATCGTCCAGGTTTACTTCGGTGCCGTCATCGAGCGTAAGCACGGCACGGTTGCCACCGGGCTGCACTTCGTGCTGGTAGCGCGCCACCTGTTTTACTGCTGCAGTGCGGGGCCACAGCTGGTAAGTACCCGCAGCGGCCAGCAACAACACGGCTGCGGCGGCCGACCAGCGGAAAACCGGCCGTTTCCATACCGGCAACGTTTTTACCGGTGCTGCGGTCAGGTCTTTCAGTCGCTCCACCATGCGGTCTAACGCGATGGCCTCACTATGCAAAGGCGTCACCTGCGTGGAAAATGCCATCAGCGTTTCCTGCGCAACACCGTCGTAACGGTCGTCCTTTAACAATTCGGCCAGTTCGGCGGCTTCTGCTTCGGCAATGGTACCCTTATAGTACAGGCCGAGGAGCACCCGAACTTTCTGTTCGTTTGTCATTAACATGGTGGAATAGATGCTTGAAAATTAGGTTGCAACAAGGATATAACTAATGGGAAATGATTTAGGACTAGCCCCATCGAAAATATTTTTCAGAGTTGAATAAAAAAGGCCCCTGTACCGCGAATAAACCCGCGTACCGACTGCAACGCCTTCACCAGGTGGTTCTTTACTGTATTGGGCGACAAATGCAGGCGTTCGGCTATTTCGGGGATCGAGAGTTCTTCGTACCGGCTGAGGCGGTATACTTCCTGTTGCTGCGGCGGCAGGCGTAACATGGCCTCGTGCAGGAGCAGGCCGCTTTCCTTATAATGCAGGCGTTCTTCCGCTTCTGTGGCGCGCGACGAAGTATCGGGCGCCAGCTGGCGAAGCAGGTTTCCTTCCAGGGCCATCTTTTTAATATAAGTAAGCGAGAGATTGGAGGTGACGGTAAACAGCCAGGCGCGCACGTTATAAAGCTGCGCGTATTCATGACGATGCTGCCAGAGGCGCAAAAAGGCCTCCCGGACAATATCCTCGGCTACCGCCCGGTTTTTGGTGATACTCACGGCGAAAGGCAGCAGGTGCGGGAAATAATACCGGACGATTTGCTCGAACGCTTTCTCGTTCCCCCGTCCCGTTTCCCCAGCAGTGCCTGTTCGTTAATCAGATGTTCGGCCATTCGCGCTGCACTTATTCGGTCTTGTTTTTGGTTGAATCCGGGATAAATATAATAAAGGATCCGTACAAAAAGAAACTGCACGGGCGCGAAGCCTGTGCAGGAAAAATACCGAAAGAACGATATTACATGGTCTCTATTTTGCCGGATGCCCGGTGTCGCTATAGAGCGATGCCGTTTGGCGCGGCAGTTTGCCAACTTTGTTTCAGCCGGATAACGTAAGCAGTCATGATCGTTAACCGAAACATGACCGCTACTTCGCTTGCCAGCAAAAAAGCTATGGAGACTTGCAGGAGTGGCCGCACGAAAGTACCGTAAGGCAGGATTCCGAACTGTAGTACAAGTAGCATTCGCTTGTAGTAATTATACGACAGGTGTTTCTTGTTGAATTGGCTATTTTTGCACCTCGGTAACCATTAGTAAAGACCATTACCCCTATGATCAAGATGCTGCTTGCAGACGACCACGCGATTATCCGTTTTGGGTTGAAACAAATCATTACGGAAGCCTTTTCAAACGTGAGTATACGTGAGGCGACCACGTTCGATGAGGCCATCGGCATTGCCGGCCGCGAACCGATCGACCTGCTCATACTCGATATTAACCTGCCCGGCGGCAACAGCATCCAGATGCTCGATTCCATCCGCCTGCGGCAGCCGAAAATTAAAATACTCATCTTCTCCGCCCTCGAAGAACAGTTATACGCCATTAACTACCTCCAGGCCGGTGCAGACGGCTTCCTGCAAAAATCTTCCGAAGAAAGCGAGGTAAAAAAGGCGATAGAAACGATACTGGGGAACGAAAAGTACCTGAGCACCAGTACCCGCCAGCGTTTGCTGGACAAAGCCGGCGACAATCGCCATCAGAATCCGTTCGATAGTTTGTCTGCCCGCGAGGTAGACATCATGAACCAGCTGATCAAGGGCACACCGGTGGCGAAGATCGCGGAAATATTGAATCTCCACATCAGTACCGTGAGCACTTACAAAACGCGGCTCTACACCAAACTGGGCGTAACCAACATTATAGAACTGCTGGAGAAGATAAAGCCGCATAACTTCCAGGCCTGATCACCCTGATGGCGATCATAATTGCCGTACCACCGGATGGGCGGCGGTGTACCTGTATGCGCCCGCCAATGTGCTGCAACAACTCCATGACGATCAACAAACCGAGGCCGGTATGCGTAAATGCCTCCAACTCTGCCTCGTAACCCGCATTTCCGTAGTTATTGATCCAGTTGACCAGTGGCGTGGGCATGCCCGTTCCGGTATCATTTACATGCACGTGCATTTCGCCGGCCAATTCTTCCATATGAAGATGGATAGTCCCCGTGCGCGTATATTTCACTGCATTATCGAGCAGGTTATGCAGCACTACTGCCAGCAACTGCCGGCTGATGAGTACCGGCTCGTGAAATTGTATATCGTTGATCAGTTCCACTCCTTTAGCAGCAGCCAGGGGACGAAAGAAAGCGGCTTTCTCGCCCAGCAGCATGTCGATGTCGGCCACAACGGGCACGGCATCGGGCAATAACTGCGCCTTCATATAATCGACCATATTGTTCACCAGTTGCGACATGCGCCAAAGACTGTCGTACACCGCTTCACGCTCCTCTCCTTTTAACTCCGCGCTGCGTTTGGCGCTCTTTTCCAGTGCGGCCAGTACAAACTGCAGGGGCGTTTTAATATCGTGCGAGATGGCGGCCAGCAATCGCTGTTGCACATGTCCCTGTTTACGCAACTGCTCTTCCGAACGTTGCAACTGTTGCAGGTTAGCGCGCAACTCGAGCGTACGCGCTATTACGCGGCGTTCCAGCTGCATATTCTTCAGCAATTCGCGGTGTACGCGCCACCAGAAAAAGGCGAACACCAGCATACTTACTACCAGCGCCGCCATTATCCGGAACCAGGTGGTCTGGTACCAGGCAGGCAATACCTTTATCGCGTACATCCTTTCATACACAGCTTCCTGACCGAACCCACCCAGCTTACGCAGATGCAGATCATATCCCCGGAAGAAAGATTAGAAAAATCCAATGTCCGCTCACTGTTCACCGGCAGCCATAACAATTCCGCGGAACTCTTGTGGGGACGCAATGCATAATACAATTGCAGGTTGCCGGGGTCGCCGAAGTAAGGAGTACTCAGGTATAACTTCAGCTGTTGAAAATGATGTTCCAGGGTAAGGTGCTCCCCTAGGGGCACCGGCTTTTTATCTACTTCGATCCGGTCTATGAATACTTTACCACGCGGAAGTTCCGGCCGTATCTGCAACGGATCGAATTGTACGAGTCCATCCAAAGAAGGTAACGATACCTGCCCATTGCCCATTTGTACGGCGCAGGGTTCGCAGCCGCCGTTGAACTCGTTGGTATTGAACCCCTGGTCGCGGCCGTAGTACATGTAATACAGGTCGCCCTGTTTGCCGGCGGCATATTGCAAGGCATCCTGCCGGTTAAACTGGAATAAGCCTTTGTTCGTCGTTACCCAAAAAAGCCTTTCTTATCAGGAACAATGCAGTGCGCTGCGGCGAGGTACTGCCGGTTATCCAGCGGCAGCGGGGTTACGCGGCTGCCCTGGACTAAAAATATACCATCGTTATGGGTACTGACCCAAACCTCGCCGGGACGAGCCACATAAATACTGCGGACGTACTTGCCGTTCAGCGCCGCCATCGTATCTATCTTACCTGTGCTGATGCGGTAACGCACTAATCCGCTCACCGCCCCCACCCACAACACATCGGGCGACTCCTCCGCGAGATAACAGGCGTCCTTCAACTGCTCGCTCACCAGTTGCAGTGCCGACGCGGGGTGCAGGGCATCGGTCATGTACAATCCTGTTTCCTTTCCGCCTGCCCAGATGCGGTTTTTACTGTCAATGAACAGTTGTGTGATATCTTCTTTCAGTCGCTGCTTCCACAGTACTTTCTTTAATGTTTTATCGACATGAAAAAGACCTCCACCGTTTTTAAGCCAGTAGCTGCTGTCCGGAGCGCGCATAATGCTATAGTTATCCCAGGTAGTGCGTACCTGCGTAAACAAGGGTATTTCACGCGAACCGCGGTCGTCGAACAGCAGTCCGGCTGCGGATAATACCCCATTTGCGCCAAAAGGCGCCTGCGCGTAGTACGACTCCTCCTGGTCGCCATGCTTCAGCGTCCGGAACTGCTGGCGGGTGATCACGAACAGTCCTTTGATCACGCTGCCGGCAAAGAGGCGGCGGTTCCAATGGTCGTAATATAAGGATACGATGTTGTTAAGGGAGAAATTGAACCCCTCGGCCACCAGTGTGCTCTTTACCACACCACCCGGCGACAGCTGCCACCAGTAACAATGGCCGTTGTTATACACAAATGTTTGATCTGTGGCGGGATTCCAGTAAAGGTGGGCTTCCCTTTCAGGGCCGGCTGATCGCCGGTTACTTGTAAAGGATGTTCAGTAGCGGCATCCAACGATAACAGGCGGCCATCCCGTTGCAGGTAACAAAGCCTTCCGTCCAGTACCAGTAAACGGGTAGCATCCAGTTGCGGGATCGTAAGGGCATGTTTAATCTGCGCATCCTTCCGGAAGAAAACTGAATCCCTGTACACGATGTAACAGGCATCGGGGGCAGTAGCAAAGATGAAATGCGTATTCTTCTCGAAAATGAGCCCGGGATCGGGTATGACGGCCACTTCCAGGGCATCTTCGAACAGGTCGGACTGCATATACCCGTAACGGTCGGGGCGCAGGGGTATGTTTTCCATGCGGCCCAACCGGCTGGCGTACATCTTATTTTTAGCAGTAAGTACGTGCAGGCGGGCATCCCCTTTTTCGGAAGCGATGAAGAACATTCGACCTTCGATGGGGGCCACGTTGCCCTGGCTGTAGTTATGAAAACGCATGCCGTCGAAGCGCGTAAAACCCGCTTCGGTCAACAGCCACAGGAATCCGTTCTCGTCGGGGGCTATTGATTTTACGCTATTCTGCGGTAGTCCATTCTCGTCGGTGAAATGCCGTACAGTGTATGGGTTTTCATCTTTGGCTCCGCTTGCTGCATAGACGGTAGTGGCGCTCCACAGGAGCAAACAGCACCAGGTCAGTATCACAATTTTCATCTCGTAACATCCAGATAGCTACAAATATAGCAAAATAAGCTGCGGTTGTTCCCGGCCAACTATCATCGAAAAACCATATTTTGCGCGCAAAAAGATGAGAAAGAAAAAGGCACTCCTGTTAGTGTTAACCCTCTGCATGCACACGCTTTTGTTCGCCCAGTCCAATATCCCTTTTGAATTACTGCCTTCGGGTCACCTGCTGGTAAAAGCCAAAGCCGATGGCGTGGAAGGAAACTTCATTTTTGACACCGGGGGCGGACTTACGGTATTTACCAAAGTATTTTTCGATAAGCTGCGGCAGGTGAAAAAGCAGGACGGCGGTTATACCGGCTTCCGCGCCACCGGCGAGCGGCTGGACATTGACCTGTACAACGTAAGCAGCTTTGAATTTGGCGGTATCAAAAAGCCAATGCCGAATGCAGTTATATTGATGCAAACCTCGGCGGCATCGATGGTATTATTTCTTTAAAAGCACTGGAAACCGTGCCTTTTACCATCGACTTCTCCAAAAAGGTAATCCGCCTGGAAACCACGGCCAGCTTAGCCACCATCCGCAAAACCGCGAAAAGCATTCCCATTCAGCTGGAACAATCGCGCGATAAATCGCTTACGTTTTTCGGTTACTTTAAGGTAAATGACACCCTTACCCTGCAATTGTCGATGGACAGCGGCGCGGGCAAAGACGTGTTTCGCCTGAATTCGAAATTCATGAAAGTGCTGGGTATTAACGGCGACGATACTACGAAAGTACGGAAGATCGAGAAACGCAGTGAGTTTGACCAAAACCATATCTCCCACATCTACCTGGCCAAACTGGATAAATTGTCGCCCGTAGCCGCCCCGGCGATCAGCACCACTAACTTCCCGGTGCAGTTCCCGGATGGCCTTATCTACGACGGCATCATCTGGATAAACTGGCTGGGCCGGGAAATTACGATAGACCTGCCCGGCAAGGCATTGCTGGTAAAACAATAACATCATATCCCGGAAAACGAAAGTGCTCCGGGATTTTTTTACTATCTTGTAGCCTCATCCACCCTGTTCATATTCCTCCGTTTTTACTGGCTGTTAAATTGCTATCGATGCTGAAAAAATGGATTGTCCCGCTACTGCTGGCTGGCTTTACTACCACTATGACTGATGCACAAACTTCTTTCGACGTTCCGGGGTGATTGTAAACCACTCTCCCGCCTCCTCGGGCCGCTATATTGGTTCGCCCAGTATTTGCGTATTGCCGGACGGCAGTTACCTTGCGTCCCACGACTTTTTCGGTAAAAACAGCAATGAACGCGTGGCGGGTGAAGTGAAAATCTTCAAATCGCGCGACAAAGGCCTTACCTGGCACCCCATTGCCGAAATGACAGGGCAGTATTGGTCTAAATTGTTCGTGCACGGCAAAAACACGTATATCCTCGGCACCACCAAAGAGTATGGCGACCTCGTGATCCGCCGCTCTGTCGACGGCGGCCATCATTGGACGGAACCCACCGACAGCCTGCATGGCCTGCTGCGCCGGGGCCGGTTTCACTGTGCCCCCACTCCCGTGATTGAATATAAAGGCCGCCTGTGGCGCGCCGTGGAAGATGCAATGGGCGTTGTTCCCGGCTGGGGCAAAATGTTCGAAGCCTTTGTGATGAGCATTTCTACCAATGCCGACCTCCTGGATGCCGCCAACTGGCGTTACACCAATGCGCTGCCCTACGACTCCACCTACCTGGAGGGGAAATTCGGCGGCTGGCTGGAAGGCAATGCCGTGGTGCTGCCCGATGGCGGGATTCGCAACCTCCTGCGGGTACATTACCAACATAAAGGGGAAGAAAAGGCGGCTATTACTAATATTTCCCCGGACGGTACGACCGCCACTTTCGACGGCTTTATCGACTTCCCGGGAGGCGCTAAAAAGTTCAACATCCGCTACGATGCCACCACGCAGCTCTTCTGGACCCTCAGCAACTACGTACCTGCCGAATACGAAAGCGATAACCAGGAACGCGTACGCAATACCCTGGCCCTTTGCAGCTCCCCCGACCTGCGGCAATGGAAGGTGAACCACATTGTGCTGCAGCGCGCCAATACGGCTAAACATGGCTTCCAGTATGCAGACTGGCAGTTTGACGGCAAAGACATTATCGCGGTGGTGCGTACGGCTTACGATGACGCGGAGGGCGGTGCCGATAACCAGCACAATGCTAATTACCTTACATTTCAGCGGGTCGCGGACTTTCGCCAGTGGAAATAAAAGACGCCGCGCTGAGTGCGGGGAAGGTATATGGATCCTCTATGGTTCCTATAAGGGTGGTCAACACCATGGCGGGTTTCAGCGGACAAGCATATAGGATGCATAGAGGATCCATATAGGAATGTTAAGCCGGCATCACCGCACCCTCCTTTTCGTTCGGGAAGCCTTTTCCGGTTTCAATCAGCGGGCGCAGGCTTTCGTGCAGGTAACCGGTCCAGGCGCTGCTGCAAATGTCGTAACACTCATCGGCCGGCGTGAGGCCCTTTTGGGTAAAACGGACCTCTGTTTGCCCCTCCTTTTCCGTAATGTCGAAAATAATAGTGTTACCGATCCATTCGGTTTTGTCTTCGGTGAATTTGAAGTAATTGTCGAGCACCTGCCAGACCATCTTTTGCCGGGCTGCACCTCGGTCAGTTTCATGCGGCAGTGATGCAGATCGCGGGCGCTGTACTTGAATTCGTCGTGCAGCGCACTGGTGCCGCCTTCAATATTTTGGGACCACCATCCGCGCACATTGGCGATGGCGTTAAATGCTTCATCGGGCGTATTGCCGACGAGGAAGCTGGTGCTAAAATCGATGTTTTCCATGACCAGATATTTCCTACAAAATTAGGAGGCAATCGTTGGATGGAGCGGGGGTGAACGGACCAGTTAGCGGGGTGGAATGGACATTTTACTCCTGCGCCTTTGGCTGCAGGGCAACGATCACTGCCTCTATCAGTCCCAACGCCATATTCATCTTGTTACCGTCTTTATTGATCCACTTATCAGGCATCTTCTGGAAGACGTAAGGCTGTCCGTACATCGTGATGTGCAGTTCTTCAGGTGCACCCGTTTGCCTGTCGGCCGGTACCTTTTTTACCACGTAGAAAAAGTATTCACGATTCTCAAAATGGGCAGTCAGTTTTTCCGATGTCATGTTACGATATTAAAGGGCGACAAATATAGGCGTTTTATCGCCATTTCGGGATGCAAATGCGCAAATACGGGGTAAAACAGACATTCCGGCGGGCCGATCCGGACATGCAAATCCCCTACCTTTATCCTATGAAACAGATCACTATTCTCGTACCCGACGGACAAAACAACCTTGCCAGCATCATCGGCTGTTACCAGGTATTGCTGAAGGCCAACCAGTACTGGAAGGAGAAAGGGCGGGAAGTCCCCTACCAGGTGCGGCTGGCAGGCATCTCTTCCGAGGTAACGTTTTACGAGGACGTGTTTTCTGTGCGTCCCCATACGCACATCGGCAACATCCGGCAAACGGACCTGATCATCATTCCATCGCTGGATCACCAGTACGACCGCACCGTGAACAATAACGGCCCGCTGATACAGTGGCTGGCGGCGCAGTACAAACAGGGCGCGGAAATCGCCAGCGTATGCACGGGCGCTTTCTTACTGGCAGCATCGGGCATACTGGACGGAAAAACCTGCTCTACGCACTGGATTGTTGCCGAACAGTTCCGGCAACGCTTCCCGGACATCGATCTGCAACCCGACCGGCTGATTACCGATGAAAGCGGCATTTACACGAACGGCGGCGCGTATTCTTTCTTAAACCTCCTTCTCTACCTGATAGAAAAGAAATATGACCGCCCGACCGCTATCTACTGCGCCAAAGTGTTCCAGATTGAACTGGACCGGCAAAGCCAGTCGCCGTTCATGATTTTCGAAGGACAAAAAATGCATGGCGACGAGCTCATACAACAGGCGCAGGCTTATATAGAAGCACATCTGCATGAAAAAATATCAGTAGAAGCACTATCGGGCCGCTTTGCTGTAGGCAGGCGGCATTTCGACCGGCGATTTATAAAAGCCACGGGCAATACGCCGCTGGAGTACCTGCAACGGGTAAAAATAGAATCGGCCAAGAAAGCGTTCGAGACCAGCCGCAAAAATATCAATGAAGTGATGTACGATGTGGGGTATGCAGACGTAAAAGCGTTTCGGGAAGTATTCAGAAAAGTAACGGGAATGTCGCCGCTGGAGTACCGGAATAAATATAACAAAGAGGCGGTGGTGTAAACCAGGCCGCCTCTTCCGGGAGATTATTTGACTGCTACGCACCTGTAAAATTACCGTGACTGTTGTGCCACATAATGTTTGGTGGCCGCCTGTATGAACAGCGCCAGCTCCATGCTGGGCAGGCCGTTCACCGGGGTGTAACGGTTGTCTGCCACGTACAGTTCGCCAAGTTTGCGGAAGTACTCCAGTCGATCCATCCCCACTTTGCCGCCCGTAAACCGCATCACGATCACGTAACGGCGGTCGATCAGCTGCTGTACTTCGTGCGAAGCGGGATCGGCGTGCATTAATGCGGAGAGCTGTGTATTAAGTTCTTCCAGCTCTTGTTTCAGCGCGGCCATTTCTTCTTTCGTGATGCTGCGCAATGTGTCTTCCACGGCCAGGATCGTGGACTCTCCCCACCTGACCATGGCCTCTTTTCGCCAGGCATCCATCTTATCGCGGGGAATGCCTTCGTACAAATCTTCTACCTGTAACATACGGTTGTTTTTAAGTGTTACCAATGTGTTGTCAATGGTACCAACCAATGTGTCTATCCGCTCCTTCCGGGCCAACAGCGCCCTGCGATGACCTTCCAGCGCCTGCACCATGTCAAACGCCGGGTTGTCCAGGATGTCTGCAATTTCCTTCAGCGGGAAATCCAGTTCACGGTAAAACAGGATCTGCTGCAGCCGCAACAGTTCCTTTTCGCCATACAGCCGGTACCTGGCCTCGGTACGGACAGAAGGTTTGAGCAGTCCCATTTTATCGTACAGGTGCAGCGTGCGCACACTTACACCCGCCAATTGAGCCAGCTTTTTTACGGAATAATTGTCCATCGTTTGGATTTATACCTGTTCGGGAGCAAATATAGGGTATGACCTAAGGTTAGAGTCAAGGACTATTTTGCAGAAACTTGATTAATTTTGGCCGATGGGCTATAAAAGTTTACAAGACTGCATCAACGACCGGAACAGCATGGGCATTTAATCCGGATTAAACAGGAAGTAGACCCGTACCTGGAAATGGCGGCCATTCACCTGCGTGTGTACGAACACCGGGGCCCGGCGCTGTTGTTCGAAAATGTGAAGGGCAGTAAGTTCCCGGCAGTGTCCAACCTGTTTGGCACCCTCGGCCGGTCGAAGTTCATGTTCCGCGATACGCTGGAGAAAATTAAAACACTGGTAGATATTAAAGGCGATCCTGTAAAGGCCGTGAAGCATCCCTTCCGCTACCTGAACGTGGCCGCCACCGCTTTATCCGCGCTGCCGATGAAAACAGGCAGCCGCGCCCCGATCAATTTCGGCCGCACACAGATCAGCGAATTGCCGCAGATCGTGAACTGGCCCATGGACGGCGGGCCCTTTGTGACCATGCCGCAGGTGTATACGGAAGATCCGGATAAAGCCGGCATCATGAACGCCAACCTGGGCATGTACCGCATCCAGTTGGGCGGTAATGAATATGTTCAAAATAAAGAAGTAGGACTGCATTACCAGCTGCACCGCGGCATCGGCATTCACCAAACCAAAGCGAATGCTAAAGGCCAGCCCCTGAAAGTAAGCATATTTGTAGGCGGACCACCCTCCCATCCTTTATCCGCTGTGATGCCACTACCGGAAGGTTTGTCGGAGATGACATTCGCCGGCGCGCTGGGCAACCGCCGCTTCCGTTACTTTTATGACGAAGAGGGATACTGCATTTCAGCAGATGCAGACTTTGTGATTACCGGCACCGTGATGCCGCACGAGAATAAACCGGAAGGCCCGTTTGGCGATCACCTCGGGTATTACAGTCTTACCCATCCTTTTCCTGTGATGAAAGTAAGCCGCGTATACCACCGGAAAAACCCGATATGGTCGTTTACGGTGGTGGGCAGCCGCCGCAGGAAGACACCAGCTTTGGCGCACTGATCCACGAGATTACCGGCAATGCGATACCGCAGGAAATTCCGGGTGTAAAGGAAATACATGCGGTAGATGCCGCCGGCGTGCATCCCTTACTGTTTGCCATTGGCAGCGAGCGGTATACCCCTATTTGAAAGAACGTAAACCGCAGGAGATCCTCACGATCGCGAACCACATCCCGGGCAGCAACCAGCTGAGTCTTGCCAAATACCTGTTTATCTGTGCGCAGGAAGACAATCCCAACCTGCACACGCACGACATAGAAAAGTTCATCATACATATATTAGAGCGCATAGATCCTACCCGCGATTTGCACTTCTATACGAATACTACTATTGATACGCTGGATTACACGGGCAGTGACCTGAATGCAGGCAGTAAAGTAGCCATTGCCGCCGCGGGCGACAAACGCCGCGAGCTGTGGCGCGAAGTGCCGGCGAATTTCAGCCTGCCACGGCCATTTACCAATTACAAGATGGTGATGCCTGGTGTGCTCGCGGTAGCAGCACCAGCCTACAACAAACAGGCCGAAGCAGAGATCAGTATATTAAATGATTACCTGAAAGACGCTAACCTGGAAGGTTTACCGCTGATGGTATTGTGTGATGATGCCGGATTTACGGCCGCGAGCATCAATAACTTTGTGTGGGTAACATTTACACGCAGCAATCCATCGCACGATATGCATGGCATTAACAGTTTTACCTGGCATAAACATTGGGGTTGTAATGGTCCGATCATTATCGATGCGCGGATTAAACCGCACCACGCCCCCCGCTGATCAATGATCCCACGGTAGAGAAACGCGTGGACGAGCTGGGGAAACAAGGTGGAGTGTTACATGGAATTATTTAAATTGATAACAGCCGCGCGGAATGCGCGGCTTTATATTTACCAGCGTTTCTTCCCAAAACTATAAGACACGGATACCGACGGCCCGTTATACTTCCAGGCCACATCGCCCAACAAACCATTACGCTTCCCATCCACATCTAAATGAAGCATGTTATACCCCACCGCCGCACTAAGGCTCGGAATGACCTGGTAGTTTACCTGTACAGACCCGGAGAAAATATTGCCATTGATGTCATCTACTTTTAATGCCATGTATGATGCCTCCGCATTCAGCGCCCATCGCGGTGCGAACGCAAAACCGCCCCAGATGCCTGCATCGGGCATAGGCGCTGTTACATCATAATCGTCCTTTATATCGAGTCCGTCGCCGGCGCCGGTCAGCGCAATGCCCATATTTGTTTTCACTACATGCGCGCCGATCATGAGTCCTGCTTCGTACCTGCTGCCCTGGAAAATAGCATAACCAAAGGAACCGCGGAAAATGTCCGCATTAAAATAGGCGTCGGTCTGCCCGTTTACCTGGTAAGTATTTTCGCCGAACTGAATGGTGCGATCCAGCTGGTGGGTGGCGCTGCGGTGCAGGCGGTAATAACTGAAATCGAATCGTGCGCGGCTGGTAGCGCGCCATTGCGCATTAGCTAAAAAGGTGTGGACCTGGTTGCTAAACCCAAGATCATCTTCAAGGTTCACCTTGGTACCGAGCAGTTCGTTATTGGTCACTTTTACATCGGTCGTGTTAAGCGCAAGGAAGTAGCCGCCGGTAACCTTAAAACGCTGCACGAACCAGGGAGCCTGCGGGTACGCGGCCGTAGCTGCGGTAAGGCAGCACAGCAACAATAGTAGTTTCTTCATAAGATGATGGTTTTTACAGATGAGCGCCATTGCACCGGTGCCGCCCTTTATTCATCAAAATAAAAGCCAAAGGAAATAAAAAAGCCTATATACTTTGTAATACAAAGTGCTTTCCATTATATTTGTATCAGTTTCCTAAAATGATATAATATGACAAAGAGAAACGGTTTGACGTTGCCGCCTGTCCACAGCGGCGGACTGATCAAAATGATGCTGGCCGGCCTGGGCATTGCGCTCGTGCTGATAAGCCTGTTCATCTTTAAAGTGAACAACCCGGATCCCAACTGGGGCTCCAACTGGCGGATACGTCCGCTCATTATTACGCCATTGGCCGGTGCAGCCGGCGGTGCGTTCTTTTATTTGATGAGTCGTTTTGGCCACGAAGGCGGATGGAAAAAGTAATGATGTTACTTGTTGGGCTTATCGGTTTCCTGTTCGCGCTCTGGATCGGCACTATCCTGGGGCTCGACGGTACACTGTGGGATTAACACCGCTGTTTTAACATGTTGCCCGGGCTTCCACAACACGTGGCAGCCTGTGGCGTTTAACCCTGCCTGCCACAGATTGTGTCTAAATAAACACACCGGTACACCTCCTTTCATGAGTCCCCTACCCGCCTATTTATCAGCCTGTTACAACGTAATGTTAAGAAACAGGTACGCTGTTTGCATTTTACTGTGCAAATACTAATTAATCGTTCACACACCAAACTGAAGTTTTATGAAATCCATTCTGAGCGTTATTGGCGCATTACTTTTGACAGTATTTATCTTTTCCTCCTGCAGCAAAGACAAAGACCCAGCTGACACCGACATCTTCGCCGGCACCTTCCGTGGCAAAACCGGTTACACAGATGCAGACAAAAACATCAGCCAGGACAATGGCAGCGTGTTCGTTACCAAAGTTGGCAGAAACTACAACTTCCGCTTCGCGGATGGTATTCCTGATTTAACAGGTGTAGAGTTCCAGAACAGCGATGACAACACCATGGTGAATATCGGTTCCAGCGGAACAGGCGTGATTACGATCAACAAGGATAAATTGCAGATCGCGTTTACGCGCGATGGCAAAAGCTGGTCGGCAGATTGTACGAGATAACGTACACCATTAAAAGACAAAAGAGGATGTCTCAGCTGAGGCATCCTCTTTTTTTTTATTAGTATATTCATCAAACATCTCTGCCGGAAGGTGATATAAGAGGAGGCTATTTAAATATAGAGTAAATTGATGGCCATGATGAATACTATAACTTACTTTTATACCCACAACGACGAACAACGAGCGTAAGGCAATTGTTCATTTAACACCACAAACTGATAACTAATGGAAAAAGGATCAAACGACATCAGCAAATGCCCGTTTCATAATGGCAGCATGAAACAGAACGTTGGCGGTGGCGGCACCAGGAATCGCGACTGGTGGCCCAACCAACTAAAACTCAACATCCTTCGGCAGCATTCTTCCTTGTCGAACCCCATGGAAAAAGATTTTGACTATGCTGAAGCGTTTAAGAGCCGGGACCTGGAAGCGGTGAAAAAGACCTGCATGCACTTATGACTGATTCGCAGGACTGGTGGCCGGCAGACTTTGGCCACTACGGACCACTCTTTATCCGCATGGCCTGGCATAGCGCCGGTACTTATCGCGTAGGCGACGGTCGCGGCGGCGCTGGGGCGGGACAACAACGTTTTGCGCCGCTGAACAGCTGGCCGGACAATGTAAGCCTCGACAAGGCCCGCCGTTTATTATGGCCCATCAAACAAAAATATGGCAACAAAATTTCCTGGGCCGACCTGCTGATCCTGACCGGCAACGTTGCCCGGAATCAATGGGCTTTAAAACATTCGGTTTTGCCGGCGGCAGGGCCGACGTATGGGAACCGGACGAAGATGTATACTGGGGCTCAGAAAGAACCTGGCTGGGCGGCGATATCCGTTATGCCGACGGTTCCGAAGGGGTACCTAAAGAACATGGTGTAGTATCCTCCGACGATGATGCGGACGGACATAAGCATAAATCACGCAACCTGGAAAAGCCTTTGGCGGCGGTGCAGATGGGGCTTATTTATGTAAACCCGGAAGGCCCGGATGGCAATCCCGACCCGGTTGCGGCAGCGAAAGACATCCGTGATACGTTTGGCCGCATGGCGATGAACGACGAGGAAACTGTAGCGTTGATCGCCGGGGGCCACACCTTTGGTAAAACACACGGTGCGGCGCCTTCTTCTCACGTAGGTAAAGAGCCCGAAGCGGCCGGACTGGAACAGCAGGGCCTCGGCTGGCATAACAGCTTTGGTACGGGTAAAGGTGGCGATACCATCACCAGCGGCCTGGAAGTAACCTGGACGCAAACACCCACGCAATGGAGCAATCACTTTTTCGAAAACCTGTTCAATTTTGAATGGGAACTGACGAAAAGCCCGGCCGGCGCTCACCAGTGGGTAGCCAAAACCGTAGACCTGGTGATCCCCGATGCACATAACAGCGGCAAAAAACACCTGCCCACCATGCTCACCACCGATCTTTCTTTGCGATTCGATCCTGTTTATGAGAAAATATCCGGGCACTTCCTGGAAAACCCGGATGCTTTTGCCGATGCGTTTGCCCGGGCATGGTTTAAACTGACACACCGCGATATGGGCCCGCGCGCCCGGTATCTCGGCCCGGACGTGCCCTCGGAAATCCTGATCTGGCAGGACCCGATCCCGGAAGTGGACCATCCGCTGGTAGACGCTAACGACATCGCCAGCCTGAAAGAGAAAATACTGGCTTCCGGCCTTTCGGTATCCGAACTGGTGTCTACCGCATGGGCTTCGGCCTCCACTTTCCGCGGCTCCGACAAACGGGGCGGCGCCAACGGCGCACGTATTCGTCTCGCTCCGCAGAAACACTGGCGCGTGAACAATCCACCGCAGCTGGAAAAAGTGCTGAAAGTGCTGGAAGGTATTCAGCAATCGTTTAATAAAAAGGTTTCGCTGGCCGACCTGATCGTACTGGCAGGTGGCGTAGGTGTGGAGAAAGCGGCGAAAGCAGCCGGACAAAATATCACGGTACCGTTTACCCCCGGCCGCATGGACGCTTCCCAGGAACAGACCGATGTAGAATCAATGGCTTTCCTGGAGCCGGTTGCCGATGGTTTCCGCAACTATAAGAAAACACAATACACCGTTTCTACCGAAGAACTGCTGATCGACAAAGCGCAACTGCTGACGCTGACGGCGCCCGAACTGACGGTACTCGTTGGGGGCCTGCGTGTACTGGAAGCGAACTATGATGGTTCTAAAAACGGGGTACTGACTACCCGTCCCGGCCAGCTGACCAACGACTTCTTTGTGAACCTGCTGGATATGCGTACCGCCTGGAAAGCAACTTCCGAAGACAAGGAACTATACGAAGGCAGCGACCGCGCTACCGGCGCTTACAAGTGGACCGGCACCCGCGCAGACCTGGTGTTTGGCTCAAACGCCGAATTGCGTGCGATTGCCGAAGTATACGGCAGCTCCGATGCAGGTGAGAAGTTTGTGAAAGACTTTGTAGCAGCATGGACCAAAGTGATGGAGCTCGACCGGTTCGACCTGAAGAAGTAATACATCAACATAAAAAGGCAAAAGCCTCCGGTGTAAACCGGGGGCTTTTTTATGCGTGGCAGGTTTTATAACGTAGCCTGTACGATTTATAACAAGCTGTTGTTACCAGGCGTATCCGTCGCCGGCAAGCAAATAATAATCCCTGTAGCGAAAGTAATTATCGTCGTAATAATCGTGTTCCACATTCGTAGCCACGGTCGTGGAATAACTGCTGCCCGTGATGGAGTAATCGTTGATATAGGCATTAGACCCATCGTACCACGACACGCGCAGGTTGATGGTCAGTCCCGTCAATGCAGTGGGAATTTCGCCGAGTGCATCTTCATAAAAATAGAGCACCACATCGCCATAACGGCCATTACCGAGCGTGTATTCATTTTCCCACACCAGCCGCACGTACACAGTATTGGTAACACCATTCGCGGAAGTGACCTGTAAAGGTTGCAGCGGTGCAACGGACCGGGCATCTGACTGGAAAGCGGCCAGCAGCAGGCAGGCCAGGAGCAATACGTTTTTCATACGGGAACAATTGAAGGATTAAAAATCAAAATGTCCCATACAAGATACGCCCCGGTACTGCCGGCATGTTGCAGTCACTAGTAAATCAGCCGCAGCCGGATCGTTTCGGGCAGTGCGCGTAGATCCTTCAGGAATGCGGGTCCGTAACCTTTATCGATATCGGTGATCACGTAGCCCACCTGTTGATTGCTCACCATGAACTGCGCTACGATATTGAGCTGATGTTTCGCGAACACGCCTTCGATATTCACCATGGCGCCGGGAACGTTGTGATGGATGTGTACCAGGCGGTGCGCGTTTGCGGTGCGCGGCGGCTGAAAACCGGGGAAGTTAGCGCTATGCTGCGTACTGCCTTCGTTCATAAACGCGATAATGGCCTCCACGGCAGCTGCGCCGTTGAAGAGCACCACACCTTTTGCACACGCGTCATTGGCCAGCGCATTGCTGCCGTTGCCGTCGATGATGCCGATCGTTTTTAGTTTCGGCGCCTGTGCCAGCATTTCCGGCGTGGGTTGATGTGCGGACTGGCATACCAGCATACCTGCTTCACGCAGGCCGGCAGCCTCAATTTGGGTTCTGATATCGACCTGGTACCCTTCTTTCTGAAATGCCGCTACCACATTCGCATCAACGTTGCCCACGATGAGGCAGCGGATACGGTTTTCGGGTACGACATGGCACGGGGAAGGTTGTTGATGTACAGGAATTCGTCGAGGCTCGGCGTTACGTGATCGGCTTTTTCGATCACTTTTTACGGGCAATGTTCTCTGTAAATGCGAAGAATTTTTTTACCAGTCCGGATTCCTTCAGCTGGTAATCGGAATAGCCGTCGCCAATACCATAAATATCGCCTTCGAGCGCCAGTTCCTTCAGCAGCGTTACTTTCCCCCTTCTTTGGAGAGTGGGTTGTTGCGGTCGTAGCCCGTAATATTACCGGCCTCGTCGAACGTAAACGTATTGGCGTAAATGTTTTCCGGTTTGATGTGATAAGCGGTTACCACCGGTGTAATGAACTCCTTAAACCCACCGGATACGATCAGGACACCATCCTGGTGTTCTTCGAAAAACACGGTATTGCGGGCAAACGAGGGCGATACCTTTCCTTTCAGGTGCCGCACAAGCTCGTCGAGGTGCGAGCGGTTCGCCTGCAGCAGTTGTACGCGGCGTTCCGTGCTTTCGGAAAACGACAGGTTGCCTTCCATGGCCAGGTTGGTCAGGTCTTCGATCTGCTGATAAACCGCTTCCCGGTCGGGATTGTCTTTCAGGGAAATACGGGCCAGCTCGTCGAGGGCCTCCACCTGTGTAAAGGTGCTGTCGAAATCGATGATGAAAAAGTCCATTTGGTTGAGGTGTTTCGCTTTGCGGGGGCAAAAGTTGCAAATTTCAGGGACTTTTTCAGCGAAATATTTGGCCGCCCGCTATGCTATCGTAAGAGGATCCTAAGAGGATGGTAACTAAAACCATACTGAAACCCCAGTAAAATGGCGAAAGTTAGTTACAGTTAGTTACAATTCAGTTAGGATCCTCTTAGGATCGTGTTATGATCGAAAAAGGACATTTGCAGTTCACCACCTGGAAAGACCGTGGCCACCACCCGGAAGACCCGTTGCCACCAATCGGCGGATTTCCGTACAGGGCGTTTACGCTACTTTTGACATATGCAGTTATACCAGACATATAAAAAGCCCCCTGCATTATACAGGGGGCTTCAATATCAAGCGCAGCGGTTAAGCAGGAATATCGCCCTGGACCTCACGCTCCCAGAAGCGGTGCATACCAATGGCTGCGATAAAACGCTTCGCCAGCTTCTGAGGCTGTTTATCCAATACAACGCCCATATCCTGTTGCACGCCTTCCGCATCCGGTTTTGTCAATACCTTTTTGGCAAAATAAGTAGCTTCCAGTACAGGTTGCGCCGCTGCATCAAAAGCAATTGCCTTACAATGCCGGAAGGCTTCGTTCAGGAAGTGTACAGCATCGGCATCGGCTGCGATCGTTGCCACACTCACCTCCCCTCCGGGCACATACACTGCATCGTACAGTACAGAAGCCACGGTGAGCAGACTTTTATCCACCGGAACATCCGCGCCGCCCGCGCCTTGTATAACACCCAGCCTCGGAGCGATCACCTCGGGTACGGCCCCAGCGCTTGTCAACGCGTTCTTTATGGCAGACAATGCGCTTTCATCTACTCCATCAGCAGCCAGTATCGCCACTTTCCGCGTACGGACATCACCATTGGGGGAGCCCGCCATACTCAACGCCGCCGACACCTGCAAAACACTTTCTCCTTTTACAGGTTGATATTTCTTCGGATTACCGTCTGCCGGGATGCTATGGTTAATTGGCTGCTCCGGCTTTTTAGGCACCTGCATGCCCGGGTTGTAGGCCACCTTCGCAGCCAGACTTTTATCTACCTGGGAAAGAATACCCAGCATGCGCTCCCTCACCGCCACCGTTTCTACTTTACCTAATTCGAAACTGAAGGCTTTAATGATATGCGCTTTTTCTGCATCAGACTGGCTATTGTAAAAGAGCGTAGCCTGGCTGAAGTGATCGAAAAAGCTGCGGCTGCGCTCCCTTACCTTACCGGCATCAATTTTCTCTGCGTAAGAGGCAAAACCACCTTCGGCCCATTTAGCCTGGAATGGACAACCGCCACCCAACGAATTGGGATGATAACTGGTCCGCCCTTTGTTTATCGTTTGCCGCATGTGGCCATCGCGCTGGTTATTGTGCACGGGCACCACTGGCCGGTTAATCGGTATTTCCCGGAAGTTGGGACCGCCGAGGCGTATCAGCTGCGTGTCTGTGTACGAAAAAGCCGGCCCTGCAACAGCGGATCATTCGTGAAATCGATGCCCGGTACTACATGCCCCACATGGAACGCTACCTGCTCGGTTTCGGCGAAAAAGTTATCCGGATTGCGATTCAGGGTAAGTACTCCTACGCGTTGCACGGGCACCAGTTCTTCAGGAATAATTTTGGTGGGATCCAGCAGGTCGAAATCGAACGACATTTCATCTTTCTCGGCAACGATCTGCACGCCCAGTTCCCACTGCGGGAAATTGCCACTCTCGATTGCTTCCCAAAGGTCGCGGCGATGGAAGTCGGGATCTTTACCGGAAATTTTCTGGGCTTCGTCCCAGGCCACACTATGCACGCCTTGTAGCGGCTTCCAGTGGAATTTTACAAAGCACGCCTTGCCCTGTTCATTTACCAGGCGGAAAGTATGCACACCAAATCCCTCCATCATCCGGTAACTACGCGGAATGGCGCGATCGCTCATTACCCACATGATCATATGAGCCGATTCGGGCATGAGTGAAATAAAATCCCAGAACGTATCATGCGCCGAAGCCGCCTGCGGCATTTCGTGATGTGGTTCCGGTTTTACGGCGTGGATCAGATCGGGGAATTTAATCGCATCCTGGATAAAAATACCGGCATATTATTCCCCACCAGGTCGAAATTACCTTCCTGCGTATAAAACTTAACAGCAAAGCCGCGAACATCGCGGGCCAGGTCGGTGGAGCCGCGTGAGCCAGCTACGGTGGAGAAGCGCACGAACACCGGCGTTTCAATAGTTGTGTCGTTCAGAAAAGCCGCTTTGGTATATTTACCCAGCGGTTCATACAATTTGAAAGTGCCATGAGCAGCAGAACCGCGCGCGTGCACAACCCGCTCTGGTATGCGCTCATGGTCGAAATGCGTCATCTTTTCGCGGAAAATAAAGTCTTCCATTAACGTGGGACCGCGATCTCCTGCTTTGAGCGAGTTTTGGTCGTCGTTTACTTTTACCCCGGTATTAGTCGTCATTTGCTGACCAGTGCTGTCTTCGCGATCGGGGTTCAATTCCTGCAGCTTCTGGTTTGGAGAATCGGCAACGATGCCCTTGTTTTTTTGATAGGCATTGTAAAAGTTTTGTGTGAGGAAAGCTGATAGGACACAATTTTCATGCCCCTACCGTTGCCACATCACAACAGGTTATTTACAGCGACCTTAATTTCTCTTCTTCCAGATCGATATGATGCAGGAACTTCCGGATCACCTCCTCATCGATGCGCTCATAATTCTTATTTTTCATTAACAGCAGGGCGCGTTGCTTCTCGAGTACATCGAGGTAAATCGTCTTCCGTTCACCAACGGCCACGGCGTCTTCGCCCAACAATTGCAGCTCCCAGTTGTTAGCGAGTCGTTGCAGGCCGGGGTTGGCGGTAAGTGCCGCTTTATGGTTTTCGTTGAGATAATCCAGGGCCGTTTTAGCGAGCGATTCCCGGATCCTGGCTTCTACTTCCTCCTCGGGGATGTGATCGTCGAACGCCGGCAGCTTTATTTTCCGGATCATTACCGGCAGGGTGAGGCCCTGTAGTACCAGGGTAACCAATATCACCACGAACGTGATGTATAAAATGAGGTTGCGTTGCGGAAAGGCCACCCCGTTATTAAACATAACGGGAATGGATAAGGCTGCGGCGAGCGACACTACCCCGCGCATGCCGGTCCAGCCCAGCAAGAGCGGCGCTTTTAAACCGGGACTGCGATCGGCCACGGTAATAAAGTGGCTGGCAATCCAGGTCACGATCACGGCGCCATAAGCGGCCAACATACGGCCAACGATCAGTACCAGCGCAACCAGCAAGCCGTAGCCGGTAGCATCCACGAAGCTGGTGCCATCTTTTTTAGCCCTTCCACAATTTCGGGAAGATCGAGCCCGATGAGCAGGAATACGAGCCCATTCAGCAGAAACGTAACACTTTGCCACACATTTTCGCCCCGCAACCTTGAAGAGCCGCTGAGAAAGGCATGCCGGTGATACGACAGGAAAAGGCCGCCACTTACCACCGCCAGCACACCGGAACTATGCGTGGCTTCCGCGGCCATGTACATCGCGTAAGGCGTTACCAATGTGAGTACCGTGTCCATATTCACATCCGTCGGCAGCATTTTATGCGCTTTCAGGAAGACAAATCCAACCGCCAGCCCTATTAACACGCCACCAATCACCATCCAAACAAAACTAAGAGCGGCCTGGTACCACACGAACTGCCCGGTCGCCACGGCGATCATGGCAAACCGGAAAATGATGAGGGACGAGGCGTCGTTGAGCAAACTTTCCCCTTCCAATATGGACGACATCCGTTTCGGCACTTTTACGAACTTCAGGATGGCCGCGGCGCTCACCGCATCGGGCGGCGACACGATGCCTCCCAGTACAAAGCCCAGCGCCAGCGAGAAACCGGGGATAAAAGCATTGGTGATCAGCGCTACGGAGATAGCGGTCAGGAACACCACCACGAAAGCAAAACTGCCGATGATCCTGCGCCAGTGCCAAAGTTCTTTCCAGGAATTGGACCAGGCGGCATCATAAAGCAATGGGGGCAAAAAAATAATGAAGATCAGCTCCGGATCGATTTTTAAGACCGGCACACCGGGAATAAAACTGAGCAACAGGCCGGCGAGCACGAGCAGCACGGGGTAGGCCACCCTTATTTTGTTGGCCAGCATGATCAGCAATACGATCAAAACAACAAATCCGAGGTAAAATGGAAAATGATCCAGCATTGAAAGGCGTGTATTTGCATTGAAGTTATGCTGGCAAATCTATTAAATAAATATACACTATTACGTCGATTTAATTTCTTCGTACAGCCGTTCTCCCGTATCTTCACGTCCTATCCCTATATGCTGTAACCTATTTTTGTGAAACCGAACCGGAAAAAGAACGAACCATGCCTGTTGCCAACAGACTGAGAAAGAGGATTATCAGGGGCTTACTGATCACCATTGGAACCTTTGTGGCGTTGATCGCCATGGCTGCTATTGTTTTGTTTACACAACAACAACGGCTCACGAATCTTGCCGTTACGGAACTGAATAAACAGTTTAAAGGCGAGCTGACGCTCGAAAAGAGCAATATCTCCCTCTTCAAAAATTTTCCTTACGTATCTATCGGCCTGCACGGCGTACGCTTTTACGACAACAAAAAGCGCAACGGCAAACCTATTTACCAGGTAGAACATGCGTATGCGGGGTTTAGTCTGCCCGACATTTTCAAAGGCAAATACAACGTGCGCCGCATGATGCTGCGCGGCGGTTACCTGGAACTGGTGCGCAGCCGCGATGGCCAACTCAATATTATCGAGGCCAAAAACCTGGCTGCTGATACGACAACCGCTCCTGCCGCGGATACCAGCGACCGGAGATCAATTTAAAAAGATGGTGATCCGCGACCTGACCATCGCATTCACCGACCGGGCCAGCGGCCGGCGATTCAGCACCAGCATCGAAAAGCTGACGACCAGCTTCCAGAACACTGCCGACCTGCTGAACCTGCACCTCGAAACCGACATGGTGCTGGATATGACCAGTCCGGGCGACACCACCTTTTTCCGGCACAAAAATTACAGCTGGACATCGCCGCGCGGTACGATAAAACGAAACGGCAACTAAACCTGACAGAGGGCGGCATTCAGCTGGAGCAGGCAGACTTTGATATTACCGGCAGTGCCGACCTGGCGCAGAAGCTGGTCGACTTTAAACTGAAGGCTTCCGAGCCGGATATGAAACTCGTGTCTGCCTTTGTACCCAGCGACACCGACTCGCTGTTAAAACCCTTTAAATACGATGCCACGCTGTATTTCGACGGTATTGTAAAGGGGCGTTACTCCGATACCGAACTACCGCTGATAGAAGTGAATTTCGGTTGTAAAGACGCCTGGTTTCACAATACGCAGGCCGACCGGAAAGTGGACCAATTAGCTTTTAAAGGACATTACACCAATGGCGCGGAACATTCGCTGCGCACCTCGGAACTAAGGATGAGTAATGTGATGGCCCGGCCGGGACAAGGCATATTCGACGGCGACTTTATTATCCGTGACTTCACCGACCCGCAGGTGGTGGCGCGCCTGCGCTCGCAGCTGGAGCTGCAGTTTATCGGCGAGTTCCTCGGCATCCCGGACCTCAAACATATTACCGGTACCGTAAAGCTGGATATGAACCTGAACGAATTTACCGACCTCAATATGCCGGAGCAGGCTTTACATAAGCTGAAAGATGGTGTGCAGAGTGAACTCACGGTAACCAACCTGTCGTTCCGCGCGCCGGGCATTCCGTATGTGATAAGGGATATGGACCTGCACGCGGAGATGAAAAACAACCGTATCGTACTGGATACCCTTCGCGTAAAAATGGGTAATTCGGACCTGCGGATGCGTGCATCGATCAGTGACCTGAGCGCTTTGCTGCATGGGCACGACCGGGCACTTACCATAACGCTGCATGCGAGCAGTGATAAACTGGTGCTGAAGGAGTTGTTTGCGTACGACACGGCATTGTCGCGCAAAATGAGCGAGGAAGTGAACGGATTTAATATCGGCGTATCGCTGGCCACTTCCGTGAAGGAACTACGCCAGCCGAAACCGCTGCCCAAGGGCGAGTTTCACCTGCAACAGTTACGCGCATCTTTTTCAAAATACCCGCATGCATTTCATGACCTGGGCTTTACGGCCCGTATCAATGACACGGCGCTGGTGTTAAAAGATTTCGCGGGCATGATCGACGAATCGGACTTCCACTTCAGCGGTCGCGCGATCAATTACCAGCTGTGGTTCCAGGACCAGAAAAAGGTAAAACGCAGATCGCGTTCGATTTTAAATCGAACCGCCTGCCATGGCCGACCTGTTGGGTCCTATCAGCAAGCAGTACGTCCCGGTGGGGTATCAGCAGGAAGAAGCCGGCAATGTATGGCTGCGGGCGAAGGCGGACTTGCGGTATGATACCACTTTTAAATTCGCAAAAGTAAAGATTGCCAATATTTCCGGGGCGTTGAAACAACACCGCTTTACGATGGATAACATCAGCGGCAACCTGTTATACGGCGCCAATAAAATCCTGCGCATCGATACCCTGAAAGGCACGATCGGCCGCAGCGACTTCGACTTGAACCTGCGCCTGTACGCGGGTAAAGACACCGTGATGCGGAAAAAGACAAACTACCTGTACTTCAGCTCCCGTTTCCTGGATGTGGATCAGCTGACGGGATACAGCTTTGCTTCGATGAGCGAACCTGCACCCGCGAAAGCCGCCACCGTTGGTAAAAATCCGATGCTGTGGCACATCGCAAGGCATTCAACATTTTTGAAGTGCCTTTTCCTATGTTTGAAGTAAAGGCGGACGTTGGCCGCATTAAATACAACAAACTCTGGATAAAAGGGCTGACGACGCGGCTGCGCGTGCAGGAAGATCACCAGGTGTTCCCGGATACACTGGGCATGCAAATCGCCGATGGCGCTATCGGCATGCGGGGCACACTGAACGGGACCAACCCGGAGAAGATCTACTTCAGAAGCAGGATCAGGGTGAATGATATCGACCTCGAAAAACTCATGATCAAACTGGACCACTTCGGGCAGGACCTCGTGATCAATAAAAACATCAAGGGCCGCCTGACCGGCAACATCCGCAGCCATGTACAACTGCACCCTGACTTCGTGCCCCTCATGAGCGACACCAAAGCCGAACTGGACGTGGCGATTTACAACGGCTCGCTGGTAGACTTTGCACCCATGCAGGCCGTGGCCGGTTATTTCAAGGACAAAAACTTACGCAACGTACGCTTCGACACCCTGCGGAACAAGCTCACATTCACGAACGGGCAGCTATTGATCCCCACCATGAACATCAACTCCTCGCTGGGTTTTATGGAAATATCCGGGAAGCAGTCGCTGGACCTGAAAATGGAATATTACATGCGCATCCCCATGAAAATGGTGACCAAAGTGGGCTTCCAGGCGATATTTGGACGAAAAGAAGCGGAAGTAGACCTGGAACAGGTCGATGAAATTGAGTACCGCGATAAAGATAAAAAGGTACGATTCATGAATGTGAAGGTGACGGGGACGCCGGAAGATTTTAAAGTGGGATTGGGGAAAGCGAAGAAGTCATAAACGTTGCAGGTCAGGCCTCCTGCAACTTCACATTCCCATGCTCCCCGATTATCTCCATCACGATATCGAAATAAGTTTGCCCGCTCCCCTCCTCCAGCGCCGCGAGCTTTTCGCGGAAATGCTCTTTGTTGAAAGGCGAATCCGGCAGTAACTTCTCCTCGTAGTACCGCTTCGTTACCTCGTATCCCAGCGCAGCTTTGCTTTGCGGCATATCTTTCCAAAGTAGGATGAAGGGTTCCCGGCCATCGATAGCGCCGAAGCCGCCATACAGCAGGTCATTAAACGCATCGAGGCTTTGCCCCAGCTGCCAGCTTTCGTTTTGCATGAACAGGCGATTGATTTCCGCATAAAAAGAAGGAATATCATGAATCCGGCTGCCTTCGATAATAAATTGCTTCACAGTGCTAAAGGTATGACATTCGAAAGTGTTTTTACTGAGCACCAAAAAGGAAGCGGCACGCAGAAAAATGCACTAACTTAGCCGCCACAGTGAACAACATACTTATGCAACGTACCCTCATGGCGACGCTGCTTTGCGTTTCTTTTTGCAAAGCAGGATTGGCCCAGCAACTACCTTATAAGAATAAAAACCTCCCCGTAGCGCAGCGCGTGCAGGACCTGTTAAGCCGCATGACGCCGGAAGAAAAATTCTGGCAACTGTTCATGATTCCCGGCGACCTGGACAAAGCCACACCGGGGCAGTATAAGAACGGCCTGTTCGGTTTCCAGGTGAGCGCGGCCAGCACCGGTGCGGGCGAGGCGGCGCAACAGCTGTTAAGCTACAACAGCAGCCGGGAGAGCGCGTTACAGCTGGCTAAAAAGATCAACCGTATTCAAAAATACTTCGTGGAACAAACGCGGCTCGGCATTCCCCTGCTGTTTTTTGATGAAGCACTGCATGGACTGCTGCGCGACAGTGCCACCTCCTTCCCGCAGGCGATTGGCCTGGCCGCTACCTTCGACACCGCGATGATGCGGCAAGTCGCCGGCGCCATTGCCGACGAAACCAAACAACGCGGCATCCGCCAGGTGTTAACACCTGTGGTGAATCTCGCTACGGACGTACGCTGGGGCAGAACCGAGGAAACTTACGGTGAAGATCCTTTTCTCACGTCTGAAATGGGCGTTGCTTTCGTACGCGCGTTTGAGCAGAAAAATATTATCACCACACCCAAACACTTCGTTGCCAACGTGGCGGATGGAGGGCGCGACAGCTACCCTATCCACCTGAGTGAAAAGTACCGGAAGAAAGCCATTTCCTGCCCTTCAAAGCCTGCTTTGAGCGCGGCGGCAGCCGTTCGGTGATGACAGCGTATAACTCTGTAAACGGCAGGGCGGCCACGGCTAACTCCTGGTTGCTGATGGACAAGCTGAAAAAGAATGGGGCTTCACCGGTTTTGTAATTTCCGATGCCGGCGCTACCGGTGGCACGCTGGTGTTGCATCATACGACCAAAGACTACCCGGAATCCTCGCAGGATGCGATCAACAATGGGCTGGATGTGATTTTCCAGACCGACTACTCCCATCATAAACTGTTCGATCCGCACTTTTACGATGGCGGCATTGCGCAGGAAAGGATCAACGATGCCGTAGCCCGTGTGCTAAGCGCCAAGTTTGAGCTGGGACTGTTCGACAACCCATATGTGGATGAAAAAGAAGCGGCGAAAGCCTATCCGCATAAGCCTATCGCGAAACAGGCGGCGCTGGAAGCGATGGTATTGCTTAAAAACGATAACCGTACCCTCCCGCTGTCTGCAAAGAAAATAGCGGTACTTGGTGCAGACGCAGCTGAAGCCAGGTTAGGCGGTTATAGCGGACCGGGTGTACGTAAAATATCTATTGCTGATGGATTGAAGGAAAAACTTGGCAACAATGCCATCACGTTTGCACCAGGCCCTGGTCGGGCGGAACACGCCTGGGAAGTGCTGCCGGCCGCACAGCTGGGGCATTATGAAGGTAACAGCCTGAAGAAGGGGCTACAGGTGTCGATCTACGACAACATCAACTTACAAGGCAGTGCTATACAAACCGGCATTGATGATAAAATAGATCAGTATTGGACGTTTATGCGTCCCAGTGAAAAGCTGCAACAGGATTTCTACTCCATTAAATGGGAAGGTGTTTTTACCGCAGACAGCACCGGCGCCTACAAGATTGGCCTGAGCGGCAACGACGGGTACCGCCTGTACCTCGACAACCAGCTGCTGATCGACAACTGGACGAAAAAGAGCTTTAGTACCCAGCTGGTCTCGCATCCATTTGAGAAAGGAAAAAACTACCAGTTGAAAGTAGAATTCTTTGAACCGGTATCGAACGGTAAAATTCAGCTGATCTGGGAAAAACAGGACCAGCGTGAAGCACAACTGCGTGCAGCCATATCGACTGCCCGTAATGCGGATGCGGTGGTAGTAGTAGCCGGCATTGAAGAAGGCGAATTCCGCGACCGCGCTATGCTAACGCTGCCGGGTATGCAGGAGCAACTGATCCAGTCGGTAGCGGCACTTGGTAAACCTGTAACCGTGGTACTGATCGGCGGCAGCGCCATCACCATGAACAGCTGGAAAGATAAAGTAAACAGCATCCTGATGGCCTGGTACCCGGGTGAGGAAGGCGGTCGTGCTGTGGCGGAAGTGCTTACGGGCGCATACAACCCGGGTGGCAAACTACCTGTAACATTTCCCGTACACGAAGCACAATTGCCGCTGGCTTACAATCACCTGCCCACTGGCCGTGGCGACGATTACAATAACCTGAGCGGCCGCCCGTTATTCCCCTTCGGCTTTGGACTGAGTTATACCAGCTTTGCCTATAGCAACTTACAACTGGCGAAAACGACCATCGGCCAGGGCGAATCAGTAACGCTCCGCTTCGAGTTGAAAAACACCGGTAAAGTAGCCGGTGAAGAAGTGCCGCAGCTTTACATCCGCGATAACCTTGCCTCGCTGGCCCAGCCGGTAATGGCCTTAAAAGGTTTCCAACGTGTGAAACTGGCGCCGGGAGAGACCAGGACGATCAGTTTTACGATTACCCCTGAATTACTGCGAATGCTGAATAAAGACATGCAATGGGTAGTGGAACCCGGCGCATTTACGATTATGATCGGCGCATCGGCCGCGGATGTGCGGTTAAGTGAGTTGCTCACGGTTAAGTAACTAAAAGCCCCCGGATGTGTCAGGGGCTTTTTACTTATTTCGTTTTAACTGCTTTCAGGTAATACATGAACTGGATATCGTCCGGCGTCAGCAACGCCGCCTGTTCGGGACTTACAGCTTTACGCCTCCATTGTTCGTCCGGGTTAAACTTCACCACTGTTTTATCTTTCCGCATTACGATTGGCAGGTTGAAACCCGGTACACAGTTGGTGTAACGGAAATTCAGCACCCCTTTTCAATATAATACTCCAGCTGCGGGATTTGTGTGGTGGTCACATATTGCTTGAACACCTGCCCGTAATTGAATCCCGTTTTGCGCGTGAAAAACGATGTTACTTCCGAGGCATTTACCGTTTTGTTATGAAAGGTGCTGTTCAGTCCGCGCAGCACCTGGCGGAACAATTCGTCGTTATCCATGCTGTGCCGGATGCTGTGCAACATATTACCTGCTTTAGGATACATATCGCCGCTTCCCTGTGCGTTCACGTTATAAGCCGGCGTAATGGGCGCATCGTTGCGGATGCCGCGGCGGATACCAAAGTTGTATTCATTCCCTGCTTTGGTTCCATAATGATAGTCCGCGAACAGCGTTTCGCTGTAGTTCGTGAACCCTTCGTGAATCCACATATCCGCGAGATCGTTGGTGGTAATGTTATTGCCGAACCACTCGTGACCACTTTCATGAATGATGATGAAATCGTACTTCAATCCCCAGCCATACCCCGATGCATCGCGGCCACGGTAACCAAATTTGTAGCCATTGCCATACGACACGGCCGACTGATGCTCCATGCCGCTATGCGACGCGTCGATCAGCTGGTAGCCGTCTTCATAAAACGGGTACGGGCCAAACCAGTGTTCCATACTTTTGAACATCAGGTGTACCTGCTCCGGCATGTAGCTGCGGGCGCGGGTTTCGTTGTAGTCGAGCACGTGATACGTAACATCCAGCGGACCTTTCTCCCCTTTGTACACCTCTTTGAAAGAAACATATTTTCCAATATAGGGTATGATGCAATAGTTGCTGATAGGGTTTACCACGTTGTATTTCGTAGTGGTGGTGCCATCGTTATTGTTTTTAGTAGCAACCAGCCGGCCGTTGCCAATAGCAACCAGTGTATCGGGCACCGTCATCGTTAACGAGGCCCCTTTGTCCGGCTCATCGCTCTGGTGGTCTTTATTCGGGTACCAAATGGAAGCGCCGAGTCCCTGGCAGGCCACCGTCATCCAAGGACGGCCGAGCGAATCCTTTGCGAAAATAAACCCACCGTCCCACGGCGGACGAATGGCCTCGTGCACCTGGCCATGATAATAAATACGCACGCTGTTTTCGGCCGCCAGCTTTTGCGCCGGCACCTTAATATGCCATACACTTTCGTAACGGGCAAAGGGCAGCGATTGCCGGCCGTTATAAATCACGCTGTCTATTTCCAGCGGTTTGGCCATATCGATCTGCATGGCCGTAGCGCCGTTATTGGCGCGAACTACCTTGTATTTGATTTCGTTGGAACCGCTGAGGGATTTGGTGGAGAAGTCTGGCTTAATGTCCAGCTCATAGCGTTGTACATCCCACCACACCCGTTCTGGCGTGAGGGAACCGCGGAGCGTGTCGGCCTTTGTAAAAGATTGCTGTGCGGACGCGGTGGCCGGGAGTACGGCCATCAACAAAAAGGAGAAATACTTGTGCATACGCTAATATGGCGTTTGTTGCGATGGGAAGGTGGCTGTTTTTTAACCGGTTCTTCGCTGTATTTAACTACCAGGGGACCAATACGATTTTACCCGAGAAAAGCCCCCGCCTACCCATCCCCCTTTCGTTGTCCGTTCGATAAAGGCGGTCAGTACCGGAGGGGTTATCGGGTAATCCGGTACACGCAACGCTGGTCGTCCGCTACAATATGCTTGATCCGGTCTACTTTAAACTCCTTGCCTATCAGGGCCCTGAAGTTGGTCAACTCCGCACGGCAGAAACCCTGGCAGGCTTTGGCGGCCGCACAGATGGGGCAATGATTTTCGATGAGGAAGTAAGCGTCGTCTTCTTTCGTCCATTCGGCCATGTAGCCCTCCTGGGTGCGGATGCGGGCGAGGGTATCCAGTCGTTGCTCTAAAGTATCGGCTTCGGTGAGGGCCTTTTCATAACGTTGATAGGTTTGCTGTTCCCGGTCACCGATCAGCAGGTCGAGGGCGTTATCGCCGAGGAGCTTTTTTACAGAATCGAGCAGGTCCACCGTCACCTGTGCATGCGCGTCCGGCAGGTAAGCCCGGCCCTTATCGGTTAAGGTGTAGTAAGTAATGGGCCGCCCTACCCGCTCACTTTTCATGCTGCTCTGCACCACCCCGTCCTCCGCCAGTTTCAGCAGGTTCAGGCGGGCGCCTTCTTTGGTCATGCCCAACTCTTCCGCCAGCAAAGCGGCAGTCACCTCCCCTCTTGTTTTGATAAAGGTCAGGATGTTAATGGTGGCGATTTTCTTCATTAAGCAAATAAAGATTGTTAAAACAACACACAAAGTTAGCCAATTATCTCCATCAACCTAATAAAACAATTTTTATTTGTTTTATTGAAGATCTTCCTATTTTTGTAGAGAATTAAAAATAAGAATCATGGCTTACACATTACCATCCTTACCATATGCCTACGAGGCGTTAGAACCGCACTTCGATGCGCAGACAATGACCATTCACCACACCAAACATCACCAGGCATACATCGACAACCTGAACAAAGCGATTGCCGGCACAGAACTGGAAAATGCCACACTGGAAGACATCCTGAAGCATATCAGCAAACACAGTCCCGCCATCCGCAACAATGCGGGCGGTCATTATAATCACTCCCTGTTCTGGAGCATCCTCTCCCCCAATGCTAAAACGGCGCCCGAAGGCAAACTGGCAGAGGCGATTAACAGCACGTTCGGCAGCCTCGATGAGCTGAAAGCGAAACTGAAAGCCGCCGCACTGGGACAATTCGGCTCGGGCTGGGCGTGGTTGCTGGTGAAGTTCAATGGCGCATTGGAAATCAGCGCTACGGCTAACCAGGACAATCCTATCATGGACACGAACCTGATTTCGCGCGGCTTCCCGATACTGGGTGTAGACGTGTGGGAGCATGCTTACTACCTGAAATACCAGAACAAACGTGCCGATTATCTGGACGCTTTCTGGTCGGTGCTGGACTGGTCTGCGGTAGAAAAACGCTACCAGGACCTCACTAAAATCTAAACAAAATGGAGCTCATTAACAAGGTAGATGCCTCGGGGATTTTGTCTGTAGACCTGAAAGATTACCGTCCGCAGCAAACCATCGTGTTCTTTGATATTAGTCCGCACCTGCACATGGGCTTGATGCTAAAGGAAAAGGAATTCCGGGCTTCGCTGGAAAACACAGACTGGGAGCAATTCCGCGATAAAGCAGTGGCTGTTGGTTGCAGTACGGACGCGATCATTCCTACCTGGGCGTATATGATGCTGGCGGATAAACTGCAGGGCATTGCGGCCTGTACGGATTACACCACGCCCGAAAACCTGGCGTTGCAATTGTGGAAGAATAATATCCGCAACGCAACGCGGTTTCTCGCAGCTGCGGGACCAGAAGGTGGCGGTGAAGGCGGGCGAGACCGAGCCGTCGCTGTATATAACGATAACGGACAAACTGAAACCGCTGGTAAAAACCCTCATGTACGGGGAAGCCGGTCTGCCTAAAGTGATTTACAAAAGATGAAAGCATTAATATTCAACGGCGCCCTCGAAAGACGCGCCAACGCAACACCCGAGCGCATTGCGCTGCACCTGGAAAGCGTATTGGCAGCAGCTGGTATAACGAGCGATATCTATAACATCGCCGATTCCGGCATCCCCTTGTTCGATATTACCTTGAACAAAACGCCGCATGCCGTGGAAGTGATGAACCACCGCTTCCGCGAGGCGGACATACACATCTGGCTGACGCCCCTGTACCATGGCAGCATGACGGGGTGATGAAAAACTGCCTCGACTGGCTGGAGTACAGTGCCAAATTGCCGGCGCCTTACCTTACCGGTAAAACCGTAGGACTGGTTTGCTGGGCCGACGGCGTACAGGCCATGCAGGGCATTGCGGCCATGGACGCGGTGGCGAAATCCCTCCGCGCCTGGACGGCCCCCTATAGTGTGCCGATTCAACGAAAAGATCTGTTTGATGAAACGGGCGCCGTGAGTGATGCCTACCGCGAGCGTTTTAAACTGCTGGTAGATGTGATGTTGACTGGCCCCGGCGTGGTGAGTAGCAGATAAACGTTCCTGTTATCCTGAGTAACGGGTAATGATCGCCTGTGGTCCTGAGCTGCAGGCAGCAACAAAAAGGCCGCATCTCCGGATGCGGCCTTTTGCGATTACTTTTTAGTGCACTTCGTGGTGAGCTTTACGGTAACGCCACCGGCATTCGTCGTGGAAGTACCATCCGTTTCAATTTTCTTAATCTGTGCAGCCGTATAATCGCACTGCTCGAGTTTTTGAGACGCGTCCGCCTGACCGGAAACAGTAGTAGTAACAGTGCAGGTCCAGCAGTAAGTAGCGTTCGGATCCACCTTGTCGTCTTCTTTACCACATGCAAATACGAAAACAGACAGTGCTGCCACTGCGAAGATCAATTTTTTCATTTTGGAAATCTTGGATTATAGGTTATAGGATAAAAATGGTATTAGTTGGCTGTCCTCTACATTAGCTGTATTGCATTCTTTTTAAGTTGATACAAATATACATTTAAAATATTTACATATGCAAATATAATTCGATACTTAATAAAGATAAATATTCCGGATACGTCTTTATTATAATGGCGCGGCGGCTTACCTTGCAGCCCAAAACTGACTGACCAAGACAAAACATGGAAATTTCTTTATGGATGTACCTGCTCCTGGCAGGGATATTAGTGGCCGGCATCGCCATTTTTATAAGCACGCGGAAACGGAAAGGGAAAAGCAATAACAGCAAATTCACCGCGGAGAATGCGCGCTTCATTGTATTAGTGGGCTCCGAAAACGGCACTACGATGAAGCTGGCGACCTCGGTGTACGAACACCTGCTGGAGGGTGGGCACGCCGCTTATCTTGCCACGCTGAACAATTACCAGGCTTTTCCGCAGGCGGAGCACCTGATCGTGTTAACTTCTACGTACGGCTCCGGTGAAGCACCGGCTTCGGCTAAAAGTTCATGGACCTGTTGCCTACGGTACAACAAACGCAAAGATCAAATTCTCGGTGATGGCCTTTGGCTCGCGTAACTACCCGGACTTCTGCCGGTTTGGTTACGACGTGCACCTGGCCCTCACCAACCAGGAATGGGCGGTGCCTTTCCGGATATTCATACCATTGATGACAAGTCGCCCGACCAGTCGGACCTTTGGATAGCGGCCTGGTTTAAGCAGATGAACCTGCCTAAAATGGAATTGCCCCATTACCTGACCCGCGCCCCCTTGGCCTGAAACCGATGACGGTGATTTCGCGCAGTGAGGCCGCACATACGGACGGCGCATTCCGCATTCGCCTGAAAACGAGTTCCAGCTTTACCTCCGGTGACCTGCTGGCCATTTATCCCGCCAACGACTACCGCGAACGCACGTATTCCATTGGTAAGGTGGACAAAGAAATACAGCTGAGCGTTAAACTGCACCCCTCCGGCTTTGGCTCGGGTTACCTGTACAACCTGCAACCTGGCGATACGATCCAGGCGCGCATAGTGGCTAACTACGACTTCCGCTTCCCAACGTTCGTACCCAAAGTGATCATGATCGCCAATGGTACGGGCATCGCCCCTTCCCCGGGCATGATCGATCAAAATAAAAGAAAACCGAAACGCACCTGTATTGCGGTTTCCGGGGTGCATCCTCTTTTGCGCTGTACGAAGAAGAAATGAAGCAACACCGGAAAGCGGGCAGCTGACTAAACTGCACGTGGCTTACTCCAGGGAAGGCAATAAACAATATGTAAAGGACCTGCTGGAGCGCGATGCGGACTTCATCGCCGCCACCCTTGCCGGAGAAGGTACTTTAATGGTATGCGGCTCGCTGGCCATGCAGCATGATGTAATGCAGTTCCTTGACGCGCTTTGTAAAGAGAAACACGGTAAGAGCATCAGTCATTATGAATCGCACGGGCAGGTATTACTGGACTGCTACTAGCAAGAAAAGGCTCCACCCGGCGGTGGAGCTTTTTCTTTCAGCGCCAACAGAACGATTCATTTTATGTTTTAAATCCACCTGCAGGCGAAAAATTTGCTGCGCTTACAATATTTCCCCCTTCATCCGCCTTCCTAAGTAAGAAGATATTTTACTTATATGGCAAGGAGACTTTTCCTGATATTAGCGCTCTTCCTGGTGGGCGACCTCTATTTTTACCAGGCAGTGACTACCCTCACGCAAAATCAGCTACTACACAACCTTTATTGGCTGGTCGATGTGCTGCTGATAGCAGGCATTATATCCATTATTACCATGCTGCGGGGCGGCAGGCACGTACAACGGCTGGTGACGCTGACAATGGGCGCCATGATGCTGAGTTTTATCCCTAAAATGTTTGCTTCGCTGGTATTGATGGCAGAGGACTTCGTGCGCCTCTTCCGCGGCTTCCCGGCAAGGAATATCTATGTAAGCGAGGTGGCCCTGGCAGTGGCCGCTATATTCTTCCCGGTGATTCTTTTCGGCATCACCCGCGGGCGGCATTTCTACCGGGTGAAACGGGAAACGATCACCTTCCCGGACCTTCCGGAGGCGTTTGACGGGTTTACCATTACGCAAATATCGGACGTGCATTCGGGTAGTTTCAGCGATCCCAGGGGTGTGCAAAAGGGCCTGGACCTGGCAAACGCGCAAAACAGCGACCTGTTGTTATTTACCGGCGACCTCGTCAACAATACAGCTTCCGAAATGGACCCCTGGATTTCCAGCTTCGCGCAACTGAAAGCGCCTTATGGTAAATATTCAGTGCTCGGCAACCACGATTATGGTGACTACATGCGTTGGGAAAGCGATACCGCAAAAGCAGCCAACCTCAAACGTCTGAAAGAGATACATGCCGAAACCGGCTTCCGCTTATTGCTGAACGAAGCTGTGACCATCAGAAAGCAGGGCGAAAGCCTGGCGCTGGTGGGTGTGGAAAACTGGGGCAAGGGTGGTTTTCATAAGTATGGCGACTTAAAGATGGCCACCTCCCATGTGCCCGACGCTGCTTTTAAAATACTGATGTCGCACGACCCTTCTCATTGGGACGAAGTGACGCTGGATCACCACCAGCATATTCACCTGACCCTGGCGGGCCATACCCACGGCATGCAGTTCGGCATAGAGCTGTTCGGCTTTAAATGGAGCCCTATCAAATATTTTTACAAGCAATGGGCGGGATTATACAACCAGGGCGGGAAATACCTGTATGTAAACCGTGGTTTCGGGTTCCATGGACTGAAGGGCAGGATAGGTATCTGGCCGGAGATTACGGTACTCACCTTAAAGCGGGGCGAGGTCGCCTAAAAGCTCTGGCCCCTGGTTTGATATAATGTTTCCCGAGAACTTTGTGTATGACGAACAACATTAACAATTCAACGGAACTATATCCTTACCAGGAACGTGACCTTAACACGCTTTTCGATCAACTGACACAGGCCGCCCGCGGCAGCAAAATACTGTACCAGCTTCCCACCGGGGGCGGCAAAACGAGGATATTCTCGGAAATTGCCAAATGGTACCTCACCCATCAGCAGCAAAAAGTAGTGGTGCTCACACACCGTGTGGAACTGAGCAGGCAAACTTCCGCCACGTTGAAAAAGATGGGCATCAACACAAAAATTATTAACAGCGCGGTAAAGCGGTTAAGCGCCCGGACGACGTACGATTGTTACGTTGCCATGGTGGAAACGCTCCGCAACCGCATCAAAAAAAGCTGTTCGATCCCTCGGATATAGGGCTGGTGATTATTGATGAAGCGCATCATAACGCCTTCCAGAAATTGCTGCACCGGTTTCCAAAGGCAATAGTCGTGGGCGTTACCGCCACCCCACTTAGCTCTAATGCCGACCTGCCGATGAACAAAACGTATCAGCAGCTGATTATCGGCGAAAGCATCGACGGCCTGATAAGACAGGGATATTTGGCGAAACCGGTTACCTGGCGGTATGATGTGGAACTGAATTCGCTTAAAACAGGCGTGTATGGCGATTTCACGATCAGTACTTCGGATGAGCTGTACTCTTCCCGCGCCATGCTCGATCTGTTGTTGCACGCATACGAAACGCACTCGAAGCATAAGAAAACATTAATTTTTAATAACGGTATCTTCACCTCCCGGAATGTGTGCAAACTCTTCGAGGAAGCCGGCTACCCGGTGAAACACCTCGATAACCGGCACACGCCGCAGGAACGGGAAGACATCCTGAAATGGTTCAAAAGACCAAAGGCGCCATTCTTACTTCCGTATCGATTCTTACCACCGGCTTCGATGAACCAACCGTTCAAACCGTAATCCTGAACCGCGCCACGACTTCGCTTACGCTCTACCACCAGATGATTGGCCGGGGATCGAGACGATTGCCGAAGAAAAAGACATTTAATATTATCGACCTGGGGAATAATATAGACAGGTTTGGGGCCTGGCAGTCGCCCGTAGACTGGCAGCTCATTTTTGACAGGCCTGAAGCATATATCGAAAGCCTGCGTTACCAGACAACGGTAGAAACAAGATCCATTTCTGCAGACCTGCGCGCGAAGTTCCCGAACACACTTCAACTATCGTTCGATGTG
Source organism: Chitinophaga sedimenti (assembly GCF_023156195.1). Taxonomy (GTDB): domain Bacteria; phylum Bacteroidota; class Bacteroidia; order Chitinophagales; family Chitinophagaceae; genus Chitinophaga; species Chitinophaga sedimenti. The sequence continues at coordinate 584,306 of NZ_JAKUKA010000001.1, read as the reverse complement.
CAGGGCGCATACCACGAAGCCATCGACGCGGGTAAAAAAGCCAGCGTAGTGATCCGTGACGCGATCCGGCAACATGCCATGATGTGTATTGAAAATAGTAGTTCCATTGCACAGGCGCTGGAGCTGGCGGATGAGCTGGACCAGGAGATACAATGGCGCATCAAACAATATGGCAAGTGCCTGGGCAAAGTGACAAAGAATTATACCGACTGGCTGGCGGAAGATTATAAATCCCGGCTGAAAACCCTTGTACAAAGGTTTATGCAACGACAACTGACACAGGGAAAAAGCAGGCGTCGCGCGGCCTAACAGGCAGCGTCGCAAACAGCCCTTTTATTGTCTGATTCGGCCCCCGTTGGCATCTGAATTTATGCGCACCTTTGAGATGTACAAAAATCAATGTTATGTCAAACAACGTCTCACTGCACAGGATGCTGAAAACCTCGCCCGAAAAAGTATACCGCGCCTTTACAGAAGCCGCTGCGTTTGCTGCCTGGCTGCCTCCATATGGATTTACCTGCACCGTTCATGAACTGGACGCAAAACAGGGCGGATCCTACCGCATGTCGTTCCAGAACTTCTCAACGGGTAACAGCCACTATTTCGGCGGCACTTACCTGGAACTGAAGCCTAATGAATTCATCAAATACACAGATAAATTCGAGGATCCTAATCTGCCAGGTGAAATGGTAACCATCGTGTGGCTAAAGAAAACCATTGCCGGCACCGAGGTAAAAATCACGCAGGAAAATATACCGGCAGCTATCCCTGCGGAGATGTGTTATCTCGGCTGGCAGGAATCGCTGGAGAAACTGGCGAAACTGGTAGAGCCGGAAATCCCGGATGCATGATAAAGTAAAACGGGGCGTCTCCACTGAAAGAAAAGCCCCGTTGTTTATTTACATCCAGCCCGGGTTTTGCCCGAGTTTGGGGTTTCTCACCCGCACATCTTCCGGGATGGGGTATAAGTATTTAGCATCCAGCCACTGGCGTGCGCCAGGGTTCCAGCGCACTTCGCCGGACGTACCGTTCGACAATTGAATTCTGCCCACAGCGGTAGAAGTACTTACATCCACGAAGGCAATGCCCGGCGTGGTGGAAGCCGGCTTCGTTCCCTGGTAAAAGTATACATCTTTCACACCGTCGCCGTTCAGGTCGTATTCGCCCAGGGCAGGTACATACATACCGTTCATGTCGGCAGACTGGAACAGCTCCCCAATTTTCCAGCGACGCAGGTCATCGGGACGGCGGCCTTCGAAAATCAGTTCCACACCTCTTTCGCGCAGCACTTCCAGAATACCGGTCAGTAAATTTGTTGGCGTAAAAACTAACCATGTAAGGATCGGCAACAGTTGGCAACGTGGTGAGTGTGGCCCCGGTGATGCCCGCTCTCTTGCGCAGCGCGCCGATGGTGTTGGTCCATTCCGCCGCAGTCATCCTGTTCAGTTCCGCCAGTGCTTCTGCTTTATTCAGCAGCACTTCCGCCCAGCGCATAATGATATGCGCGTTATCATTACGGCTTTCGTCATCAAAAGGAAAGCGCTCATCATAACACCATTTGATAGGTTGATAACCGGTATAAGTCTGGTTAAAGTTCGGTGGCGCGATCACAGAAAGGCCATTTTCGGTCCTGCGGTACTCACCGAGGCGAATGGTTTGTTTCAGGCGGAGGTCACGGTTCTTGACTTCCTCCACGAAAGGCGTGGTCGTATATGCCGGGTTGCTGGTGAAAGAAGTTCCGTCGAGGTTCAGGTAAGTATTCACGAAACGGCGTGTCAGGCTGGGACGGTTACCGTAAGTGGGACTTATAAACCGGCGATTGGCAGAGCTGTATACCTGCAGGTTGCTGCTGAGCGCCACGGCCAGTATGGTTTCGTCTGTATAAGGCGATTTGGCCAGGAACAGCTCGCGGTAGCCCCTGTCTTTCGTAGCGCCTTCGTGCAATGAAAAACCTTTGATCGCATCCGCTTCCTTCACAACCTCCTCAAACCAGGCAGCGGCGGTTGCCTGCTTGCCATAGTTCGTGTGGTATTTGCGGAACGACGCTTCGAACAGGCATATGCGTGTTTTATAAGCACGCGCCACGTTTTTCGTAATACGGGTGCAACTGGCATCCGATGCGAGGGTGATGTTTTCGATCGCGTAGTTCAGGTCAGACAGTACGCTGTCCATTACCTCGAAACGATCATTGCGTGCGGCGAACAACATGGCCGTATCGCTGATCGGGATCGTTTTATTGATCCAGGGTACATTACCGAAACGTTTCACCTTTTCAAAATAAAACAGTGCACGGAAGAAGTGGGCCATGCCGAGGTAATGACCTTTGTTCTGCACCTTGCTTTTTCTGCATTTTCGATAAAGTAATTAATGTTCCGAAGGTCGGTCCACGACCAGCCGGAGCTGGTGATGGGCGATAATGCGCCGGGCGCCGGTAGTTGTCCACACCGTTGCGGGCTACGAGGTCCGAATTATCATCGTCCTGGAACACGCCCACGTCGGTGCCAGGCAACAGGTCGTAGAAAGAATTCGTGTATAATTCCAGCCCGCTTTCAGAGCCGAACACCGCATCGTTCGTCGCCGTATCTACCGGCAGTTCATTCAAATCGCAGGCGCTCATCGTCAACAGCGCTGCTACAACAGCTATATAGTTTAATATCTTCATCATTTAGAAATTGAGGGTGAGGCCTACAGATACAGATTTGAGCATGGGATAGTTGTACCCATCGCCGCTGGTACCACCGCTCAGGTCGCGGTCGGAGCCATAGATATTTGTTACATCCGTATCGCGGGTCCATTTGTACATCGGCGACCAAGTCCACAGGTTTTCACCTGCTACATATACTCTCAGATCCCTGGCGTGTATTTTAGCAATGAGGCGTTTCGGCAGCGAGTATCCCACCTGCAGGGTTCTCATCCTGATATAAGCTGCATTTTGCAGGTAGCGATCATTAGCCACCTGTAACGCACGACCGGTGCCCTGCGCCACATAACCTACCAACCGGGGCAGGTATGCGTCGAAATTGCCGAGTTCTTCGCGGAACATATTGTTTTCCTGCCAGGCCGGGTAGGCATTATAGGGACGGTTGTACATTCCCCAGAAGCGCGCTTCCGCAGAAGGATACCAATCCTGTTTCATTACCCCCTGGAAATAAGTAGAAAGGAAGATGCCGTTCCAGTCGCCGGACAGACCAAAACCATATGTGTAGCGGGATTCTGAATTACCGATGATGGTTTTATCACCGGAGTTGCCTACACGGTTCAGGCCCTGGTAAATTACCTTATCGCCATCCAGGTTTTTAAATTTGATATCGCCCGGATAGTTTTTGCGGGTGTTCGTATTGGGGATATTAGCCTGTGAAGGAGAATTGGCAATATCATCCGCAGATCTGAACAGACCTTCTACACGGTAGCCCCAGATCTCGCCTACGCGCATACCTGCGTAGTAGTCGCTGAGGTCCTTATCAGGATTGTTGTATTTGGTCACCTCTGCCCATGAATCGGCCATCACAAAACGCACATCGTAAGTAAATGGCCCGGAGGCCAGCGTGAATGCATCGCCCCAGTTCAGGGACACTTCCCAGCCGGTCGTTTTCAGATCGGCGTAGTTACCCCTGGGCACCGTTGTACCGAATACTTCCGGTACGGTGGGGCCTTTGGTAAACATGTCTTTCGTTTGGCGGCGATACATATCACCGGCAAATGAAAGGCGACCATTCAATGCGGAGAAATCCAATCCTATATTAGCAGTGGTAGAGGTTTCCCAGGTAAGCCCCGCGGGAACTACGCCCGGCTGGCGGGTAGTCTGCGGACGAATACCATTGATCACGCGACCAGACTGCGTAATATCGAACTTCTCATTGAACGCATAAGGCGCAATGTTACCATTACCCAACGAACCATAGGAAGCGCGCAGTTTGATATTGGATATCGCTTTAGGGCTCACGTGCCAGAAATTTTCTTCAGATACTCTCCAACCGGCGGATACAGACGGAAAGAAGGCCCATTGCTGGTTGCTCGGGAATTTAGAGGAGCCGTCCAGACGACCATTCACCTCCAGCAGGTAACGCTCGCGGAAGTTATAGTTCACGCGGTAAAAGCCGCCGGCAATAGCCCATTTCTGGTAACCACCGGTCGTGGTGATGCTTTGTCCCAGCGCGAGGCTGATATCGTCCGCATCGCCGTAAATAATACCGTTACGTTGTGCGGTAAGGTTGCTGTACACCGACTGCTCGTAGTTGAAACCTGCGAGGAAGGTGAAATTATGACCGCCGTTCAGCTTCGCCACGTAATCTGCATAAAGTTTGTGGCGAGGTAGTTGGTCGTTCGCTTACGTTCCTGCAGATCATTGGTGTTGGTACCGGTGTAGCCGATCACGTTCTGCGCGCGGCTGTAAGGCACCTGCACGCGGTTCTGCTGAGAACCAATGTCGTTGCTCTGGAAAGTAAGATCCGCGCGAACGGTCAGTTTGTTATCGAGGAACTTTGCCCTTGCGCCCACCTTGTTTCTCAGGAAGCGTTGGGTATTATCGATACCGTTCCGGCCAATGTAGTAATCACCCACGGTGTAGGCTGCCGAAAAAGACAGCGTACCATCAGGATTTAACAACGGCGCCAGCGGGTGGCCTTCGTCGGCGATATTGCGGTAAATGCCACTACCCTCGCCTACGTTCACCGGCTGGTGATACTTTTGTACAGAATACTCCGTATTATTTTCGATGGTCAGCCAGGGCGTTACCTGCATGGTGCCTTTCGCGCGCATGTTGTACATCTTGTAATCGTCGCTGTTATAGCGGAACAGGCCATCCTGGTCGTTATAACGCCCGCTCAGGTAGAAAGTTGCTTTATCACTGCCACCGGAAACCGACAGATTATGGTCCCTGGCGCCGAAATTCTTCTTATACAATTCGTTGTACCAATCGGTGCTATAGAAGTACTGGTATTCACCGGTGCTGGGATTTACCTCAATTCTCGGTAAAGAAGGATCTTCCCATCTTCTTTTGATTTCGGCCAGATAAGCGGGCGAGAAGCTGATGGTCTTATTGATTGCGGTAGGTGTGCTGCCGTTGTCGTTCCACCTTGACCAGGCATCGCTGAACGCTTTCGCCCATGGGTACGATTCGGTGATGTTGTCAGGCACTTCGGTGGGCGCTTTGATCGCGTAGTTGGTAGCATACGTAACGCTGGCCTTACCACCGGTCGGCATTTTAGTGGTGATGAGCACCACGCCGAATGCAGCGCGTGCACCGTAAATAGAGGCAGATGCCGCATCTTTCAGTACAGAGATGCTTTCCACATCGTTGGGATTCAGCATACGCGGATCCCCCTCTACCCCATCGATCAACACCAATGCACTACCACCTTGCCCGATAGACGTGGTACCACGGATATTGAATGAAGGAGATTGCGTGGGCTTACCATCGAGCATGCGCAGGTTGAGGTTGGGCACCACCCCCACAAGTCCCTGCGCCAGGTTGGGAATAGGGCGGTTCTGTAATACGTCCGGGCCCACCTGGTCTACCGCGCCGGTCAGGTTTACTTTTTCTGTGTACCGTAACCCACTACCACTACCGTATTCAACGATTTAGGATCGGTTCCGAGCTGCACGTTGAGCGAAGCCCCTTTACCCGCCACCACTTCCTGGTTCAGGAAGCCGATATAGCTGAACACGAGTATCGTATTTTCGTCGGGTACGTTGAGGCTATAATTACCATTAACATCCGTAGTGGTGCCGTTGGTCGTTCCCTTAATAATGACGCTAACACCAGGCAAAGCCTCGCCGTTAGCGGCGTTAGTCACCTTACCTGTTACGCGTTTGTCTACATTTTCTGATGTGGCCGCCCGCGCGTGCGACGGCATTACCACCGCACTGCTTACCACGGCCACGAATGCCGCGCAGACGATGGTCTTTTGGAGAATGCGCGAGGTTAAATAAAGTAAATTTTTTCTCAAATACATACAATAACTTTTGATATAGTCTCAATAAATAAATGATGCGCTTTCAACATTACAATCATGAAAGAGAGCAGGAGTAAATACAATAAAACCCTTGCTGGCAGCGGACTGCCAACGACGACGATAATCACTACGCTTAGATTAGTGAAACAAAATTGGAAAAATTACAGCAGAAGTTTATTCGCGGTGGAAGCAATTAACAAATTCATAATCTTATCGTGAAGTTCAATAAAATTGCTGCAATTAGATGGCGGTCGTGTAGGGTCAAACAACCGGAAACAGTACGCTGATGTTTGCCATCTTAGCGTGCGCGACAAAATAGAGGGTCTGCCATTGTTGGGTCAGCACAGCCTGTTTGCTGTTCGCGGCATCCCAGGGCGGGTAAACGCGAATGCCACGTTTCCCTTCGCGGCCATTCGCGGTAACAATTCCTTTTTCTATCAATACATTTTTGGGAAAGATGAATTGTCCGAACTCGGCGCCGCTTGTAGCTGTAATGATCACGTAGTCGAAGTCGTCGGTGGCATCGAACGGACAAGTATCGCCAGCTTCGTTGCGTTTCCAGATAGTAACGAACTGCCCGGTTTTAGCAGGCGTAATTTTCGACACGCGGTGTATGACCGGCCTTCCATTTAAACGAAACGTGCAGGCGCCATATTCAGCGCTTTCGGCCTGTTGGACGAAATCGGTGATTTGCATTGCATGCGGGGTGTACAGCTGCGATTGTGCTTTTTGCAGTTCGGGTGGCAGTTTCATGTTATGTGAATATACAGCTATTTCCAACCCGGAGGCAAAACGATGATTGACGCAGAAGATCATCAATAACCTCATAGGAGCGGCAAACATGTACGGTGTAAAGTTAGCGGGATCCGGGGACAGGCAGCTGGCTGCCCTGTATACAATATCACGATAAAAGTAGGCAAAGTTATCGGCATGCCTGCCAAAACAAACAATAATTACCGCCAAATTGCTACAAACCCGCCGAAATGCCGGGCACCCTTTCAACTGGCACAAAAGATGTTGCTATAGAACGGATTAAAACAAAGCATATGGCAACACAAACTGCAATATTAGCCGGCGGGTGCTTCTGGGGAGTGGAAGAACTGATCAGGGCACTGCCAGGCGTAACGGAAACACGTGTTGGTTATACAGGCGGTAATGTACCCAACGCCACTTACCGGAACCACGGCACACACGCGGAAGGCATTAAAATCACATTTGAACCGGATATACTCTCCTACCGGAAACTGCTGGAGTTTTTCTTCCAGATCCACGATCCTACCACGCGCAACCGCCAGGGAACGATATCGGCACTTCCTACCGGTCGGCCATTTTTTACCTGGATGAGGAACAGCAGACAACAGCAACGGCACTGATCGGGGAATTATCAACTTCCGGCATCTGGCCTAACCCTATCGTAACCGAAGTAGTACCGGCCGGCGACTTCTGGGATGCGGAGGAAGAGCACCAGGATTATCTCCAGAAACATCCAAATGGATATACCTGTCACTATATAAGACCAGACTGGCAATTGAAATAACGACTAACGGACAGGGCGCAAAAGGCGTCCTGTTTGCGTCTTAACCTTTTTTACCGATCACGCCCAGGTGCGTAAAGTTGAATCCCTCGGGCAGTTTTAAACCGTACCCCATTAACCGGTCCAGGCTGCTGTGGCCTAAAAGTACCAGTCCTGCCAGCTGTACGGCGGGCTGATACAGGCATAACCCGAATCCCCATACTGCCACCGCCAGCAACTGATGATGAAACAAGTTATAAATGATCCCTCCCACCCTGTTGCCCAACAGGTATCCGAACATGCTTATATCCGGCGCCAGGAATAAAACGATCCACATCCACCAGCTGAAATGAATGGGCAGCATATGAAGCAGTACTACAGCTATGATAAACGGAACGATGGCCTCGGCCTGTAACAGATATTTCATGGTGCGTTTGTTTTAACACCACAAAGATCAGCGATGCACCTGGCGGAAAACGTTTACATAAGATAAGAAAATGGACGGCCGTTATTTTTCCAGCAGTCGTTTGCGGATGCGGCTCAGGCTTACCGGCGTGATGCCGAGATAGTTGGCAATGTAATGCTGTGGGATTCTTTCAAGTATTTTCTGCTTGTTACCGTGTAATAACTCCGGGTAGCGTTCTTCCGGGCTCATAGTAAGCAGCCCGGCCATGCGCTCTTCCAGTCCGATGGCGAGATATTCCGCCAGCAACCGGCCGAATCGCTCCCAGCGCGGCGCTTTTTCATAGAGCATTTGCAGGTGTGCATACGGGAACGTGAGCAGCCGGCAGTCTGTCAGCGCCTCTATGGTGAGTTGGGACGGTTTATTTGTCAGGGCGCTGATATAAGATCCCACAAAATGGTTTTCGAAATAGAAATAAGTGGTTTTCTCCGCTCCGTCGCGGGTATAATAATGCCGCATATTACCGGAGAGTACAATGCCCATACGCTGTTCCTTCTGCCCTTCGTTGATCCATTTTTCTCCCTTGGAAAGATGGTGATACGCCAGCGCAGGTAGTAACAAGTCCCATTCTTCGGCAGTAAGTGGTACGAAGCGAAGGATGGCGGATTTCAAAACGGCTATATCCTGGTCGGCGATCATAAGGGTAAGTTAGGAGAAAAATGCGAAACAGCCCTGGCACCACCTATAATACTTGTTACTAGGAGAAGCACAAACGTTCGATCACGTCCAGCACACCACCTTCATTATTATCTTTCTCCGTCACAAAGTTCGCCGTTTCAAGAATTTTCGGATAAGCATTCTTCATCGCATAACTGTGCGTTGCCACCTTCATCATTTCATAGTCATTCATGAAATCGCCGAACACCAGCGTTTCGTCGGGCGTAACGTCATGCAGTTGTTGCAATACCTGCACAGCAGCACCTTTATTCGCATCGGGACGGGTAATATCCAGCCAGGCGGAGCCGCCTGCAGCGATCTGGAGCCTGTCTTCATAATGCTTATAGTATGGATAGCTGTTATCATTGGCGCCACGAAGATCACAAAGCGACAATTTCAGCACTGCTTCTTCCACTTTTGTAAGATCTTCCACCACTTTGAACTTCTTGTGAAATACAGCAATCCTGTTGACCAGTCCTTCGTCCGCATTCTCGATATACCACTGCTCTTTCCCGCATAATACCGGCCAGGCGTCGGGAACCGTGCGTGCGGTCGTGATTAAATCGGCTATCATATTTGCCGGCAAGGGTTTAGACGATACCTCTGCCTGCTGATGTACAATAAAGCTGCCGTTATCGGAGATCGTATAAATCTTGTCCATGATCGGCTCAAAGTGCTCTTTTATGCTGAAATAAGGCCGGCCGGATGCAATGCTGAACCGGATGCCCTTGTTGAACAAGCGTTCAGTGATTTCCCAAAAACGTTCGGGTACCTGGTGCCGATCGTTAAGCAGTGTGCCATCCAGGTCTGTTACAATAAGTTTTATCATGATATTTTTATTTCCGCTAATCATTTTAACAATGCAAATTTATGCAAATTTGCAAAATACCGCAAATAACTTTCTGTTAAATCAGGGAAAGAAAAAACCCATTCCGGTGGAATGGGCCGATAGTATATTTACAATCAATAACTTACAACAACTGAATATCCAGGTTACGAAACTCGTCCAGGTCCTCGTGATCGGTACTCAAATCCGTTACCGGGATGTCTATATCGGTGATATCACAAACCTTAAAAGCATCTACCCGCCGGAGGTTTTCGTGGTTAGCCAGAACTGCTGTAGTGCGGGCAGCCTTTTTCATGGCCCGCTTTACTTCCGCATCCAGCTGCGCGTCGCCGGAAACGCCGAAGCGCTGGTGCACGCCGCAGGTTCCCATCAAATATAAATCGGCGGTAAAATCGGCAATGGCAGTGCAGGTAGCATGCCCGGAAAAGGACTGCAGCCGGCGCTCATAGTTGCCACCAGCCACGATCAGCTCCACATGCTGATAGGGCGCCAATACGCCAATCAGGGCGTAATTATTCGTCACTACCCGCAGGCGGATATCCGCCGGAAAGTATTCCGCAATAGCGCGCATGGTAGTGCCGCCATCCATGAATACCGTCATGCCATGGTGTATGAGTTGCTGGGTTTTTAACGCAATAACGTCTTTTTCTTTCTTAAGATAAGATTGCCTGTCCCGGAAGGTCAGCGGATTCGTAGCACGGGGGATGGCGCCACCGCGGACCTTCGACAACAGCCCGTTTTTATGCAGGTACTCGATATCCCTGCGAATCGTATCGTCCGACACATTTAACCTTGCCGCCAGGTCTTCAAATGTGACGCCACGCTTCTTCTTCAGACTATCGAGGATAAATTCAAACCGCTTCTCTTTAACATGATGCACGTTGTTTTGGCAAATGCAAAAATATGCAATTTTGCAGATTATTGCAAAATTACGCATAACCGGGAAACGCCGTGTACGCAGTCAAAGGGCTGACCGGTCTGGTCAGCCCTCCTGTTATTTTCGTTTATTCAACCATATTCCGAGACTTAACTTTCCCGGGAAGTAGAACTGACTGTTATGCGTAGTCGACTCGCCGGTCGGATCAATATAGCCCTGCTCCAGCGAATGCCCTAAACCGATGTTCATATCGAGGCTAAACCTGCTCCTGTAATTCCGCTGCATTCCAACCAGTACACCAAGCGCATAGACAGGCCTGCGGCGCCGGTCTATCTCCCCACATCGTTCAGGTAATACCTTTTAGGGAAGTCGGAGCGAAATAACCCGGCCAGGTAATTACCGCTGTTGAGCGCTACGTTTTTACCCCGCTCCCACCTTCGCTTCATCCCGAAATAATGCCGGTATTCCAGCGCCAGGGCCGGGTCGAGGTAGAAATTCGACAACCAGCCCATACTCGAGGAGTAACCCAGTCCGCCGGAAAGCGTGAACATGCCTTGCAAATGGAGGGTCTGGTGGCGCCCGATCGGATGTTCATACACACCCCCGGACTCAGCAAGGTCAGTTTGATAACCGATGTTACCTCGTACTGCGCCCGGCAGGTGAGGGATAAAGCCACGAGTGACAACGAAAGTATAGAGATGCGCATCCACAATAATACTTCGGCGCACGACGAATTACATGCTAAAGACGATCAACTGCATAAACCGGCGGCTTACCCGACAAAAAACGGGGTTGAACGACTATTTGCCGTTCAACTTGTCTCCCGCCGTTATCACGGCCTGGTTTACAGCCTTCACCTTATCAACTTCCATTTTTTCCACAGCACGATCGTAAGTAAGCAGGCCGTTCACCTCGTGCTCCACGTCCGTGGTTTGTGTATATATCGCTGCGCTGAGGCCCCGGTATTTCATGAGTTGTTCCACCTGGTCCATCAGCAGTACGTATCGGTCAGACAGTGCCGTTCTCGTAGGTTCGTACCCATATGCATTGTTCTCTACCGGCCACATATGTCCGCGAACGAAGAGGCCCAGGCCGCCGTATTCGCCTAACGATGCCGCACGTTTACTGTCTGGCTGCGAAGCGTCGTTCGGGCCAATGTAAATATGCGTATCCACAAAATCGCCGTTGCCCGGATCTCCGTAGGCTTCCCGGTAGCCGGGATTATTGTTGAAGCCCGAGTTGCCGTTAACGAGCCGTGAGGGATCGTATTTTTTCACCCAGTCGGTAATTTCGCGTACATCAAAGGCGCCCCAGTTTTCATTGAAGGGCACCCATGTTATAATAGAGGGGGAATTATACAGATCGTCTATAATAGCTTTAAGCTCTTTGCGGAACGTGCTGCGTACCTTTGCTGTGTCTTCGTGCTGGTACCAGATGGCGGGCATATCCTGCCATACCAGCAATCCCATTTTGTCTGCCCAATAATAAAACCGTTTGGGCTCTGTTTTCATGTGTTTGCGAATCAAATTGAACCCGGCCCTTTTCGTGAACTCAATATCATATTTGAGGGCTTCTTCCGTGGGAGCGGTGAGGATACCGTCGGGCCAGTAGCCCTGGTCCAGCAGGCCCACCTGCATAACAAAGCGGCCGTTGAGAAGCGGCCGCACCACACCATCTATCTTACCCAATTCCACAGAACGCATGCCGAAGTAGCTCGCCACCTGATCGGTCACCTTGCCGTTTTTATCGTGCAGGCGGAGCTGTAAATCATACAGAAAAGGCGTTTCGGGCGTCCAATAACGGGGATTATTGATCGGAAGGTAAAACTCGGTACCGGCATTGCCTTTGGCTTCTGCCACGACCGTTTTGCCGTCGAGCGCTGTTGCCGACACCTGTGCTCCATCTGCCTCTACCACCACTTTTAACCGGTTGCGTACCAGGTCTGGCAGCAGCCGGATGCTTTTAATATAGCTCGTGCTCACCGGCTCAGCCACACCGGTTGCCAGATGCCTGACGTAAACGTATAGTCGCCCCGTGGCCCGTTTTTACCGGATGGCGTACGCCCGTCGTTCGGATCGTGTGCCGCCACCACCAGCGTATTGCTACCGGCTTTGAGGAACGAAGTAATATCAAAAGTAAAGGCATCATAACCGCCGGCATGCACCCCGGCCTTTTGCCCGTTCACAAATACAGTGGCGTCATGGTCGACTGCTTCGAAATGCAGCAATACCTGTTTACCTTTCCAGGAGGCCGGCAGCTCGAACGTTCTGCGATACCACATATTTACTTCCTCGTTGCGCGCTATACCCGAAAGAACAGATTCCGGGCAGTACGGCACCAGTATCTTTTCCACTTTTCCTTCAAAGCTGATGGGCTTTTCCGGCTGCAAAGCCGATGCAAGCTGTTTGCCGCCGAGGTAGTCCCATTTACCGTTCAGGCACAGCCAGTCGGCACGCTGCATTTGCGGTCGTGGGTATTCGGACAGGGGCAATGCCGATTCCATGGCGGTTTTGGTCCATTTGGTGGGCAGTTTCGGAGTTTGCGCAAAGGCGCTTATGCTGCATACGATGAGCAGCAGGAATTGGAGATTGGTTTTCATGTAAGCCTATTTACGGCTTATTTTCCGGAAATAATAATCTGCTTGATCAATGGCGTCAGGTGGTAATCACGAAAGCCTTCAGCTCCGCCATCTTACCCTCGCGGAACGTCCATACGTCACAGTATTCATAATCAATCAATTGCCCGGCGTCATTCTTCATGCTGATGGTGCCCAGGGCCGTCACGAAATCACCTTCCGCAATCAGCTGTGCGACCATAAACTTCGGCGGTTCTTTATATGCTTTTGCCATGTATTGCCGAACGGCCTCTTTGCCACGCAACGTCTGATCGCCGACGAACGTCCATACCGTATCATCTGTACAAAAAGCAAGAAACCCCTCATTGTCGCCGCTGCTGACAGCGGCGTTTGCCTTTTCAAGAATTGCTTTATTATTCATGTTGATAAGACAAGAAAATGTCATGCCGTTTCCGCATACACTGTTTCATTTTGAACAATTAAACAGCGCTGAATTAGGGCGGTCCTTTGCATGGTGCAGGAAATCCAACGTATTTATACAGTAGAAAGCCTCGCAAATCGCGCGGCTTTCTCTTAACGCATTACCGTCCCGCCCGTATCAGATCCAGCGTATACTGTATCTCCGGGTCCACATTCGCCTTAATGTATCGCTGAAAAGCTTCGAACGTCAGTTCCCTGTCCGGCACACAGCCCCGACCATTGTCCTGCTGCGCTTTCATGAAGTAGATCTCACTCATCGGCACCGTTAACCTGCATTTAGTTTTTGGCAGCTTATACGTATTAAACCAGGCTGCTGTCGTCGATGCTTCGCCACTACCGGTTTCCGTACCTACCAATAACCCGCGCTGGTTGTTCTTTACCAGGGCGGCAAAGTACGTGGCGGCGCTTACGGTGCCACCGCTGGTGAGCACATACACATTGCCTTTAAAGTTGTTTTTGTCAGGCGGATAGTTGGTAATAGAACCTTCTGTGAGGCGGGCATTACCGTAGTAAAATCCCGCAGTGCTGTCGTAATCGAACCGCTGCTTCAGGAAATTCTCGTTCTGCTTCACTTCCTCCTCGCTCATTTTTGTACCGTACCCGTTCAGCAGGTTGGCCGGATCATGCACTTCGATATTCTTCGTGCGATAATTGAAAACGTTATCAAAGGGCTTTAGCGCCACAAAAGAATACAGCAGGGCCGACATATTCGGGTTACCGCCGCCATTGGAACGAATATCAATGATCACATTTTTAATGTCCCGCTTTTTCACCTCCGAGAAGAAATCGCCCAGTTCCTTGTACAGCGCATTTTCCTGGAGCATAAAGGTCAGCACCGTTAAAATGGCGGCAGATTCCTTGTCAAGGTACTCCTTCGTCACATAACCGCGTTTCAGAAAAGTGTTAAAAGGCAGCTCTCCCAGGTTCCGGTTGTGATAGCCCGTTTTAGCGTCCACAGCAGGGAGCTTTACGGTTACCGGGCCTTTCGCGCCGGCTTCTTTATACACGACCTCGTAGCTGGCCGCATCCGGGAACACCAGGCTGATGAACAGGCTCAGGTTCGTACCCGTGCGGTCGGCGCCGGTTTTGATAAAGCCATCGCTGTAGGTAGCATAACCGATTTCGCTCAACACCTTTGCCGCCGGCATTTTATTAATACTCAGCAACTCCGCGCCAAACGGGATTGCCGCTCCTTTGGCGTTCACGATTATCTTATCCTTAAACGTGGTGGTGGCGAGCGGAAAATGGTTAATCGCATAAAACATATCGATCACATGCTCTTCGTCATAATCCAGCTTCAGGTGCACATCGTTGAACAGCTGCACCGGCGAATAACGCAGGGCGCTTAACAGCGAAGGGTCTCTATCGAGCCGCGTCATCAGGGAATCCATCTTGCGGTTGAACGTGACGGTGTCGGTAAACTTGTAAGGGTTCGGGTGCTGCCGCTTCAACAGGTCCACCGCATATTTAAAATCATCTTTCAGGTCTTGCTTCGTAAACCCGGTAAATGGTTGCTCCTGGGCCATGGAAGCTGTGGTCAGCAGGGACATAACAATCCCTGAGGCAAAAAATTGCTTCATTGCTAATGGTTAGTTTTAATAGTTATCGCTTATTAATCAGGTCGATAATGCCTTCGTTTTCGATGATCATCATCCCCTGCCGGTCTTCGGTGATGCCTTCCCGCAAGGTATAGGTGTACCTCGGCACATTTCCTTCCAGCACCGTAGGCATGAAACGGAACTGCACGTTCGGCAGGCTTTTCAGTGCCTCGCCCACTTCTATAATATGGGTGGATACGATGAACAGGCAGTTATTATATTCGGCGAACCCCTGGGTCACCGCCAGGGTGCCATCAAAGGCATCTTTCACATTCGTTCCCTTAAACAATTCATCGAACATCAGCAGCAGGTGTTCACCGGTAGCCGCAGCCAGCGCTGCATCCCTGACCCGTACTACTTCCGCATAAAAATGGCTGTATCCCATGGCAATATTATCGGCCACGTTAATGCTGGAAAAAATTCCCTCACGTACGGAAAAAGTCATTTCCGCCGCCGCCACCGGGAAACCGATATGCGCCATGTACATGCCTATACCGATCGATTTCATCCAGGTAGATTTACCCGCCATATTTGCGCCGGTCAGGAACAGTACATTGCTTCCTTCTTTCATGTTGATATCGTTACCCACGGCTTTGGCAATGCACGGATGCCGGAGCGCCCGGGCATGAAAGCTATTCTCCTCCTTGTTTACCGCCCGTGCGTAACAAAAATTCCGTTCAAGCGCCACCTGGCTAACAGCGATATATACATCTGTTTCTGCTATAAATGCCAACACGTCTTTCATGGCATCGTTATGCTGCGTACGCAACAGGAAATCGTATTCCGATACCGTTTGAGTTGACATCGATTTGTAAATATCACTGTCCAGCACCTTCCGGATATCTTTGTGGTGCATGATGGACAACAGGGCTTCCACCCGCTGCTGTATCGGGCTATTGCCCCGTTTCAGCAACTCCAGCAACCCAAAACACTTTTGCAGCGTCACGATGGTGGCCTGCAGTTGCAACAGGGTATTTTTATACCGGCCGTCTTTCGTCAAAGCCGCCAGCAGCTTCTGCGTAAACGTATCCACGGTAGTGGCCAGCTGCGATTTACCGCTGGTACTGTCAATATATTCCCGCATCAGGGCTACCTGGTCGGCTTCAAAAGGAAAAGAAAAACCTTCTTCCCCGAAAAACCGGAATACCGCCACGCGCTGGTTAATCGCCGCAGCATCCGTAAGCGGATGGGAGAACATCTCGTCCATCAGCTTTTCACCAATGCGTGTTTTCACCCGGTTGAACAGATAATACAAGGACCCCTGCCGGAATTTTCCCGGAGGGTTCAGCTCCCCCGTTGATTGACGATCTATTTTGAAACTCATAACTGTTTTAACCGTTTACCACCTTTATTGCCCTGCTTCAGGATATCGAGTATGCCCTCATTATTAATGATGATCATGCCATGCTTGTCATTCGTGACGCCTTCCTGCAACGTATAGGTATACGTTGGCGCAGGTCCGTTCATAATAGTGGGCAGGTAATAAAACGCGGCACTTTCCTTTTTCCGCAATTCATCTGCCGCCTCAATAATATGCGAGGAGATGATGAACTTGCTGTCATGCCGGTTCGTAAAAGCCGTGCATACCGCCAGCGTCCCTTCCAGCGCATCCTTTACGTTCGTACCGCGGAACAATTCATCAAACAGAACAAACAGCGATTTACCCTCGCTGAGTTCCTGCCCGATTTTCTTTACCCGCAGCACTTCCGCATAAAAATGGCTGGCGCCGATGCCAAGGTTGTCCGGCAGGTTGATGGTGGTGTATACCCCGTCCATAACCGAAAACTCCATGGCAGAAGCTGCTATCGGGAAACCCATATGCGCAATGTACACGGCGATACTGAACGACCGCAGGAAGGTAGATTTCCCCGCCATATTCGCGCCCGTCAGGAACACGAGGTTACGCGCGGGGTCCATGTTCAGCGTATTGGCTACTGCGTTTTTCAACAGCGGGTGATATACACCTGCCACTTTCAGGATGCCAGTACCTTTCGGATGCACGGTTGGAAACACCATCTGGTGCTTCGCCGCCACCTGCGCTACCGACACGTACACATCGATGTGATAAATAAACTGCAACAGCTGCAACACCTTTCGCTTTTCTTTGACGCGGATCAGCACATCATAGGCCGTTACCGCAGCGAAAGAGATCCTGCTGCCGGGCTGCTCATTAAAGATGGGTGTAAACGCCGGATCGCTCAACAACGCCGCTGCCGCCAGTCGTTCGGCCGACAGCTCCGTTACCTTTACCAATTCCGGCGACGCGAGGTACTGCCGCAGGGTATGAAAGAGTCCCACTACGGCTGCTATCCCGTTCTGCACTTCTTTTTCCCCCTGTGTTATTTTGGCGCCACTTTCCAGTTGATCATCAAAAGAAATGTACTTCTCCACGCTGTCCAGTGTAGCACCATCAAAAGGGAAACCCGACTTCGTCTTTACAAAAGCAGTAATGATATTGATCCGTTTCATGATCGCCTCACGATCGCTCAGCGGCTGCCGGAACATGGTTTCCATAATAGCCTGTCCGCCGCGGGTAAACGACTGGTTATAGATATCGTAAATGCCCTGTGTATCCGCTTTGGAGAACAGGCGCAAGTCCTCCATCGTCTGCGTATCTGTCTGTAAATACATACTATCTGTTTTTACTTGCGTTTTCTCCGTACCAGTATCACAATACCCACAACCAGCAATAATGCCGGAATACCGTACTGTATGATCAGCTTCAATGTTTTGGCCGGCGTCTTTTTTATCGTGAGCCATACATCCGTCGGCGCCGCAAAGTTTGTATATACCGGGTAACGATTATCCAGTGTAAAACTGTAAAAAGCGTTGCCGTAATCCTTCCCGTTTTGTTTGCCGGACGACATCATATCTGCATCGCTGGAAACGATGATCTTTTGTTCGCGGTTATTTATTTTCCTGGTCAGTTGCAAGCCCACCGGGTACGGCGCTTCCGTACGGTAATCCCCTTCGGCCGCATTAAAAACAGGTGCGGCAGAATCTACCACCAATACACCCCGCTCTACCCAACTCTCCGCATTGTTCGCCAGCGTGGTGAGCTGCTCCACTTTAAACCCGGTGGTATCGGAATAACTTAACAGGCTGGCGCCCGTGATAGCAGTGTAGCAGGCCTTCAATATGCCACACTTATAAAAGAAAAACGGCTCCTCATCTGCCATCTCCGTCCCCTTTTTCGATATGAGTCCGATGAACTTATGTGGCATATCATGCGGGTTCTCCTGCACAATGGTGCCCTCCTCCGCATTTACGCCGATGTGGTTCAGGATGGGATTCATGACAAATTGTTTACCAGGTTCAGCATAAAACATGGCATTACCTCCCTTGTCGATATATTCTTTCACGCTGTCGATAAGGGCTTTATCCAACACGGTTTTCGGGTCAGCAATCACCAATACTTCATCCGGATTAACCCTGCTGCCAGCGATGCTGGATACGGTATCGAAATTCACTCCCAGGTTGATCAGCGCATTACGGACCGACTTGTTCACCGCATGATTACCATATTCCCGCTCGCCGAATTTCAGCGGCGAACGCTCCAGGTGCCCGGTCAGGAATTTGAAAGTGGGCGTGGTATCATTCATTAACCGCAGTAGGCCGCCAGCTACGTTCCGCTCATTCGGAAACATCAGCGGGTCCTGGTACGTCCGCAAAAATGTCTTCTTGCCTTTGTATTCCACCTGCAAGATCAATCCTTTCGACTCCCCCTCCAGGTCAATCATACTACGGATCTCCGCGGGGGTTTTATAAAGGGAGATATCCGTTTTATTCACTTCTGCATATTTCTCCGCGATCTCCTCCAGCGTTTTACCCGGATATGTTTGATATACCGTACTATCACCGGTAATGGTATCATAGTAATAGACATACTCAAACTCCATATTATTGTAAAAACGGCGGTACCTTGCCCAGAAGTCCCACAGGTATTTATTACGTGCCGCGGGCAAACCATTCTGCAGGTTGTAGCCGAAGAGGTTCGCATACAACGTTACCTTCAGCGGCGAACCGTCGAGTTTCGCTACTACTGCCTGCGTATTGGGATGCAGCGTATTGATCTTTGCCCTTGTTACATCATAGTAACCTATAAATCCATGAATCGACGTTACCACCAGCACGCTCACCGTAATGGCAAAAGCTGCCAGGTACCTGCCCCAGGACACGCGCCATGATTTAGACTCCGTAACTGATTTTGTTTTGATAAGGGTACAGACAAGGAAAAAGGCCGTCATCATGAGGAAGTAAAGGATATCGCGTGTCGTTAGCAGACCACCCAATATTACTTCCACCCTTCCTGAGCTGGAGAGATAATACGTAATGTCCCGTACATAGTCAGTTCCCTGGAAGGTCAGGCCTATGGCGGCGAACAGCATCAGCCCCACGAACGTACACAGTGCAGCTACGATCGGGTAAGTGGTCAGACTGGAAAAAAACATGCCCACAGAAACGTACATGGCGGCCAGCAGAAAGAAACCGAGCAACATGGCCGCAAGATGCAGGAATTCCACGTTCCGGATGCTGCAGGTCAACACGACCATGATACCCGTAAACAGGATAATCATAAGACAAACAAAACTGTACACGCCCAGAATTTCCCGAAAATGATCTGCCGGATGCTTATTGGCGAGGAATGCAACAGTTTAACGGTACCTGCGGAGTATTCCCGGTTGATCACCCCCATGGTTAACAGTGGGATAAATAAAAAGAAAATCGTCAACACCCATTCCACGCCCTTTCCAATCACCATGCGCGTGAGCGGAGAAGTAAGAAACCCCTGGAACGCATCGCCCTGCAAATCCATCAACGCATCTTGTTGTACCGCAGTATCTACCAGGTTACCCATCACGATCCCGCCACTGAACATCAGGAAAATGATCAGCACAAACCATGCGATCGGTGAAAAGAAGAAATGCCGTAATTCCGCCCGCGCTATATTTAATATTACTCTCATTACTATAAAGTTGAAGAAGATGATAATTTTTTGAAGGTATCGTCCATCCCTGAAGACTCTGTATGAATGGACGTAAGCCGCCAGTTCTTTTCCGCACTTTTGCGGACGATCCTTTCCGCAAGATCCTCGTTTGGCTGAAACCAGATGCGGCATTTATTGTCCGGCAACAGCTCCACTTTCTGCACATCTTCTATGGCCAGCAGCTCTTCGACATAGGGCATATTGAGCATCCTGGCCACCATGGTATTAGGTGTCAGGATATTGTTGAACGCGTCCAGCGTGTCCGAAAACACCACCTGCCCCGATTCGATCATCACAATTTCCCTTGCCAGCAGGTTCACTTCAGACAATACGTGGGACGATAACAACACCGCACGGTCCTGCGCAATTTCCTTGATCAGTTTGCGCGCTTCAATGATCTGGTTGGGATCAAGCCCATTGGTAGGCTCATCAAGAATTACCACTTTCGGTTTGTTGATGATCGATTGCGCAATGCCCACACGCTGCCGGTAGCCTCCTGATAAATTCCTGATCAGCCGCGAACGCATCTGTGTAATGGATGTTTTTTCCAGTACTTCATCTACCGCTCCTTTGATTAGCTTTTTGTCCATCAGCCTTAACTGCGCCGAATACTCCAGGTACTCCTGCACGGTAAAATCCAGGTAAAGCGGCGCCTGTTGCGGTAAAAATCCGATCTGTTTTTTATAGGCGATAGGATCATCTTTCATACTAAGCCCATTGATCGAAACATTACCTTCCGTTTGCAGCAACGTACCGCAAATAATATTCATGGTGGTGGACTTTCCCGCGCCATTCGAGCCCAGCAAACCGACCACGCCTGTATCGTTGATCTCGAAGTTTACTTCCCGTATGGCCCAGTTACTGGCATACTTATGCGATAGGTTCGTAACCTTTAATATTGGGTGCATACTTATTACTTAAGAAATGAAGACTAGAATTTAATAATGCCCGATGGTTTTCGCTGCAATGGAAAAATTACCCACGTCCGTCCAAATACCTGTTACAAGCATGGAACGCGCCTTGAACAACCAGTCTACATTAGGAATGCTGCTGCCGGCCAACATATTTACTTCCGAAAACGTGGTGAGTACCGTGCCGGTGGCATGGTCCCTGATCTCGAACACGAAATTGTTCACGGAGGTGGCGGCAGGTACTTTTATGAAATCCGTCAATTGTTCGTAAGCCAGGTTGCTAACGATAGTACCCGCGGCGGGCTCCAGCTGCACAACGTCGATAGATCTTTCCGTAAAAAAATTAACGAAGCGCAGGTTCACCACACTGTCGGATACGCTGCGGGCAGGCAGTTTTTCCTTTACGGTTTTCTGTTTTGCCTGGGCCGGACTGCCATACACAAAATGCGTATAGATACCGCCGGGTTCCAGCGCCAGCCTGTTTTGCAGGAACGGTTTTTCAAAGGACAGTGTATCGTAGTTGCGGAACAACCGGATAGACTGGTCAGTTTTGTTGGTCGCGGTTTCAAACACACCTCCGGTGGTGACATACGCCAGCCGGATGTAAGCCTTTGGCCGTGTATCGCCATAATACACGTTAAAAAATGACGTATTGTCATTCAGGCCATTCACGATGGAAAGCGATGCCGGGTAAATCTCGGCGGGGCCGTATTTTTACAGGCTGAAAAAAGCGATACAATAACGGCTGCGAGCAGCCACCCTATTTTATAATTAGTTCGAAACATCTTTACTGGTTTGATGGTGATCATGTTTAATAATACCCCTCATTCTGGGAAAGCTGGTTTGCCCACAGGCGCTCCTCCGGCGGCACCGGGTACAGCAACTGATGCTGGCTCCAGGGTTGTTTGTAAGAAAGCTGCGAAAGTACTTCCGAAGCCTTGTTCGTCCGCTTCAGGTCCAGCCACCGATGCCCCCATTCCGCAAACAGCTCAACGCGTCTTTCCTGGGCAATGGCGTCGGTCACCTGCTGGTCAGTAAGCGTGTAAGGAAGATGATCCAAACCCGCACGATGGCGGATGGCATTCAGGTCATCGATCACATTATTCTTATTGGCCGCGCTTCTCAGCATATTTGCCTCTGCGCGGATG
The DNA here is from genome assembly GCF_023156195.1 of Chitinophaga sedimenti. Lineage (GTDB taxonomy): Bacteria > Bacteroidota > Bacteroidia > Chitinophagales > Chitinophagaceae > Chitinophaga > Chitinophaga sedimenti. The sequence goes on along the minus strand of NZ_JAKUKA010000001.1, from coordinate 562,296 downwards.
AGATACATTTCGGCAAGCCGCATCACTACATAGTACTCCGATCTAAAACCATCCACCGTGAAGTTGGTCGGGTTGATCTTGTACTTCGCGGGAGACAAACCCGCCGGCACCGAGGATGATCCGGCGACCGTGTAGGTCCGGCGGTCTTGCGGTTATCACCTGTTTCAAATGCATTCACCAGCTGCGGCGTAAGATACTTGCCCGCCATGGAATACCCTTCCGGGGTGGCGTTTCCTCTCACGAAGGAAATATTGGGCTGTTTTAACTGGAAAATCACCTCACGGCTATCAAAGCGAAACACATTACTCAATGGCTCCAGCTGGAACAGCGCTGTTTTACTGATAACGTCGTCTGCATTGCGGAAAGCCTGTTCATAATTTTTTGTATACAGGTACACCCTTGCGAGCATTGCCTTTACGAACCATTTGTTAATGCGGATGCGCTCTGCGTTGTTACCTTCGTATACTTCGGGAAGATAACCGGAGGCTTCCTCGAGGTCATCGATAATTTGTTTATACACGTCGGCTGGATTGGCGGAAGGGAGGTTCTGTGTATTATTAAAATCAATAGATAACGCCAGTGGCACCTTTTCAAACAGGTTAACGAGATAGAAGAAGCCCATGGCTCTTACCGCGAGCGCTTCGCCCAAAGCCTGTTTTCTGAATGCCTCCGTCAGCTCTTTGGAAGGGGAGCTTTTTACACCTTCGATCACGGCATTGGCGTTGAAGATGCTCTTGAAGGCGGTCTTCCACATTTTAACAGAAAAACCGGTATTGACGAGCGTTATTTTAGCTGTCATTTCTACGTAATACTGGTACTGACCATTAAGCGACGGATGGTACAATTCATCCGCGGAGTGACCGGCAGCAAGGGTAATTCCCCCGCACTGAACACGTCCGACCCCGTGAGCCCGCTGACCACTTCCTCTGAGCCTCCATTAATCAGGTAGGAATAAAGACCATTCAGCGCACCTGCAGCCTGCTCATCACTTTGAAAAACCTGGTTGGTGGTGATAGAATTCACCGGGTCCTTGATGTCCAGCATTTTGTCGCAACCCGTTGCCAGTACTGCAGCACCCGTTACGGCTATATAGAAAATGTATTTTTTCATGCGTTTGATTTTAGAAACTAAATCTAAGGTTGGCGGCAATTCTCCGGATCTGTGGCACTCTGCCCAGTTCTATATCGTTTAACCGGTATTGCGTGAGTTTGAAAATTTTGGAAGAATTGATCCCGAACGCCCCCTGTTTCATCCCGATCCGTTTGATCCAGGCAGCGGGCAGCAGGTAGGATAAGCTCAGGTTATCCAGGCTCACATAGGCGCCTTTAGCATAGTAAGCATCCGACCCGAATACGCCGCCGTTATTGATGGTAGAGTATTTGGAATACAGCGCCTTATCGCCCGGTTGTTTCCAGTGCCTGTTCTGGATATCGTCGTACAGGATCATGTTGGTCAGTCCGCCATATCCTGTGTTATTCAGTTCGTCTGCCACCAGCGCGTTTTCAAAGCTGAACTGTGCATCCAGCGACAACACTCTTTTAAAATCTACCCGGAACCCTAATCCACCGAAGTATTTCGGGTTAAGGTCTATCATCTTGTACTGGTCATTCAGCCCGAGGTCCGGGTAATTCACGCCACCCGCATTCGCCGGGGCGCTGCCATCTCCATTATAATCCTCAAAAGCCGGCCTGCCCGTTAAAGGGTTAATGCCTATGTAGTGCAGGAACGCTTTGGACGTTACGGATGCGCCAATCCTGTACATATCCCTGTATGGAGAGTCTTCAAGCCCCTCGAACGCTACCAGCGTGTTTTTGTTCCTGCTGATCTGGAAACGGGCAGACAGCCCCCAGGCAGGTGAATTGAGGATCGTTGCATCCATTATCAGCTCTACACCTTTGTTCCGGATCACCGCCGGCCAGTTGCCCGTCACGGAAGGAAACCCCGTAAATACAGGTGTGGTAATGTCTGTCAGCTGCTTTCCATCTTTGTTGATGTAGAAATTACCTTCCATATTCAGCTTGCTGCTGAATAAGCCAACACGTGCGCCCACCTCAAATTTGCTGGCGCTGGACCAGCTATATTGCTGGTTTACGGGCTGTATTAAGGTGTAGATGGACTGATCGTCATAGTCCTGCAATTTATCCAGGCCGCCCACCGACACATTCGACCAGCGCGAGAGGTACTGGTAATCGCCAACGTTGGCATTGCCCATTACCCCGTAACTTGACCTGAGTTGCGCAAAAGAAAGCCAATCAATATTGGCGCCTTTGAACCAATCTTCGTTAGATATAATCCATGAAGCGCCCGCAGAACCGAAGTTGCCGTAACGCGTGCCCTCACCAAACCGCGAAGAGCCGTCTCTCCTGCCATTCAGGTTCACTATATATTTTCGCTGCCAGTCAAATGACACGGTCGCCAACACGGACGCCATCTTCAGCTGCGCAAGATTATTCGTATTCTGTACCAACTGGGCATTGGAATAGCTCCTGATCAGGTTATCGTTCGCAAACATGAGCGCCAGGATCATGGTATTATCCTGATCGCTGTAGCTGTAATCCGCCGCAAGCGAAGCGCTTACCCGGGCGCCGCCAAACAGTTTTACATAGTTGATTTTCGGTTGTACCAGCAGACTTTTGCCACTTCCCGTACCGTAAATAGCCATACTCATCGCATAAAACAAGGGATCCTTACCGGCCTTCGGCAAGTAGTTGCCGTTCTTGTTATAAAAGAATTCTCCGTTCACGCGCACGCCTGCGGTCAGGTCTTTCATCAATTCATAAGTAAACCCGACACTTGTCTGATTTCTTAACGTGTGGTTCTCGCCCCAGCTCTTTATATCCTTGAACGGGTAATTAGAACTGATCTGGGTGCGGTAGGGCTCAAAGTTAAACTGGCCCTTCTCATCGTAAATCCAGGGTGCGTTGGGGGCAGCGAAAAGAAGTCCATCGTCGCCGCGGTTTCGTTGTCCGCATAGGAACTATTGGAAGACAGTTCCACCGCGAGCTTGCCATCGGGACTACGGTGGTTAAAAGATAAACCTACCGTCAACCGTTTGTTACCCCTGCCCTGGTTGTACATTTCGGTGGTAGACGTGTATCCCACGCTCACCCTGTAAGTATTTTGCAGCATGCCGCCTTCCACGCTCAACTGCACATCATCGGACTGCGCATTTTTGAAGAAAGCCTTCTGCCAGTCGGTGTAAGCCTTCTGGTCCCAGATAGTAAGGTCAGGCGCATTATCGCGGGTGGGCAGCGCGGCATCGTTCAGGAACGCTTCCCTCCTTACCGCGAGATACTGCTCCGTGTTCATGAAATCCATGTAGCGTTGTACGCCGGAAAATATCTTTGAGTAATTAAAATTAAACCTGGTTGGACCGGGCTTTCCCCGTTTGGTGGTAACCATGATTACCCCGTTGGCGCCGCGGGAACCATACAATGCGGTAGCATCGGCATCTTTCAATACATCTACGCTTTCGATGTCCAGCGGATTGATCATATATAGCGGGTGCTCAGACAAGGAGTAACCACCGGGTACCGGCGTAGACCCTGCTCCCGGATTCACGGATAAAGTGGCGATGGGCAAACCGTCGACCACATACAGCGGATCCGTAAACATACTTTGATTGAGCACGTTCCGGCCGCGCAGCTCTACTTTCCTGGACCCGGCAGTATTAGCGGAGGAGCTGATACGAAGACCGGGAATACGGCCTACCAGTACGTCCATTACGTTACCTGTGGGGTTCTTCTCTATATCTGCGGCTTTTACCGTAGCAATGTTGGCGGTGCCTATTCTTTTATTCGTGGTACCCAGCACGGTGACCTGCACCTCATCCAGTTTATTCTGCGACAATACGAGTTCCGCACTGTAGTGATGCAGTTCCAGCATTTGTGCTGTTACGGAAACCTTATGGTCTACATAACCGATAAAGCTGACGCGGAGCTGATCCCCAAGACCAGCTACCACCTTCGTATTGCCGTCGCCGGCTGTCAGGTAATGCTTTTGTGTGGTGAGATTGCTGACGGTGGCGCTTACCAGGGGATTGTATAAGCCGGTATATACGTGCACGTTAATGGTTTCGCCACGGGGGCTCAGCGTGTCGGCCGGCACTACAACCGGCAGCGCATCCTTCACGGATACCGGGATGTTCTTATCGATAATTTTGTAGGTGAGCGACTGCTGCGCAAACACCTTGTCCAGAAATGCCTCCAGGCCAATACCACCGGCATTGATCGTGACCGGCTTCGCGGACGATAATGCGGCGGCTTTGTACAGGAAAACATAATCCGTTTGTGATTCCACGGCGGCGAACACCTTTTCCAGTGAAACATTTTTGCCGTTGAAGTGAATGCTTTGTGAAAGACCCTTTGCTGACACCTGCAGCAGGGCTACGGTAAGGAGGAAAAATGTTAGCTTCATGACTAACAGCGATTTGGTTGAGCTGCGATACCGGGACCGCATGCAATTAATAATACTTTGCATAAATTTGCAGCATAGTCGTCCCTTCACGGGGAACGACGTGTTTAAGTGAACAATAGGCAACCTCTATCCTGATTTTGGTTATTACTTTACTTGAACATCCGCCGGGAGTGTCGCAAGCACTTCCGGTTTCGTTTTTTAGCAAAGTCTGATACAGTCTTTATTTCACATATAGATCATTTCCTTTCAGCTCGAATTTCACATCCATCGTTTCCAGTACTTTCAATACATCGGACAGGTTGGTATCCCGGTGCATTTTCCCTTTGAAGATCACATTTTCAGGTTGGCCGGTGTAGTGTACCTCAATGTTGTACCACCGCTCCAGTTGTCGCATTACGCTATATAAATCGAGGCCATCGAAATTAAAGAGGCCGTTTTTCCAGGCAGTTACCTTGGCGGGATCGATCGTTTCCATCACCGTAAATGCAGCATCCGTCAGCACAGCGGTTTGTCCGGGTACCAGCACTTTAGGGCGGCTGTTTACCGGCGTTACCTTTACGGCGCCCGTCAACAGGGTCGTTTGCATTGCTTGTTCATTCCCGTAAGCATTGATGTTAAAAGAAGTTCCCAATACTTCCAGTTTCATTTTGTCCGTTTCCACCACGAAAGGCTGCCAGCTGCGGTTGGTCACATCGAAAAACACCTCGCCGGTAATCTTTACCCGGCGCTCCGTGCCTTTAAATGCCACCGGGTAGTCGATGGAGGAAGCCGCATTGAGCCATACTTCCGTACCGTCGGGGAGTGTCACGTGGTACTGCCGTCCTTTAGGAGTGGTGATGGTATTCCTGGCCGGCTCGCCTGTGGCGGCCGTGGCATCGTATACCAGTTCGTTATTATTCAGGGATACCGCCGTTCCGCTCTGGGTGGCGATGGTGCCGTCGGCCATGCTGTCTAACACCAGCTGGCTGCCATCGGAGAGGGTAAGGATAGCGCCGTTTTTACCGGGAGGAATATCCTGCGCAACGGCTATATTAATGGTTGGTTTTTGATGAACGAAGATAAAATAGGAAGACACGCCCAGTGCTAATACCAAAACAGCTGCCGCCCAACGCCAGGGATGCAGGGTCCGCACCTTACGTACAGGTTTATCGGCAAGAAACCGTTCCAGCGCTGCTGTTTCGTCGAATTGCGCCATGGCCTGCACGTGTTGTTGTTGCACGGCCTCATCGTTCAGTTCCTCCCACAATTGCCGGTGCGCTTCGTCCGCCGCCATCCAGGCATCCAGCGCCGCCTGCTCGCCAGGCAGCAGCTCCCCTGCCCTCGACCGGGAAATAAGCGATGCAATAGCAAAAGGATCGTTCGGAAAAGGCGTCATGTAGCGTGTCGTTTCTATTATTACAACGCACTTATCCTATCGTACTAAAAGAATGGAAAATATTTTTCAGGAATGGTGCGAAAACAGCGAAAACAAGGCAAATACCACTGGCGACACGCGCATCCGCAGCAGTTTCATGCCCCTGGTTTTCTGGTTCTTAACGGTCTGGAGGGAGATGGAAAGGGCCTCCGCGATCTGCTCGTTCTTCATCCCATCTATATAACTCATACGCACGATCTTACCGCACTGCTCGGGCAAATTATCGATCTCCCGGTAAATAGCGCGAAATACTTCCATGCGGATGATATCAAGATCGTCGCCGGCTGCCGCACCTTCCTGTTCATACAGAAATGCGGCCTGCCGCTCCATGCTGTGCTGGGTACCCTTCAAAAAATTGAGCGATGCGTTACGGGTAGCTTTGTACAGGAAATCCTTCAGGTGGCGCAGGTTTTCGAAGGAAGAACGCTTTTGCCACAGTTTCTCGAAAACATCCTGTACAATGTCTTCCGCGTGGCCGGGTTCACCAATAATTCTCGTGGCGTAAAGGCAAAGCGCACTATAATACTCCTTAAATACATAAGAGTAATGAGACATATCTCCCGATATCAATCCCCGCAAAAGCTGCTGCTCGTTATAAGAAGATTCCTGCGACAATACCGCACCTGATTTTTGGTTGACCGTAAAAATAATTAAAAAATCAAGCTATCAAAATCGAATTGAATTATCCTATTTTCACCACTTCGGAATAAAAATACGACAGATGCCCGATACAGATAAAACAACTTTCTACCTGACACTCTTTAAAGGAATCGCGCCCGATGACCTGTTCAAGGTAATACAGGCCACGCAGGAAAAGTGCTGGAACCCGGCGATATCTACTTCCGGGAAGGCGAAAGCAGTCCGCGGCTGGCTTATATCAAAGAAGGCCTGATCCGTTCTTATCACGTGAACGAAAAGGGGATGGAAACCACGGTATTACTGAGGTGGGAGGAACAGATCGTTGCCTCGTACGACAGCATCCTGATGCAACGCCCGTCGCGCTTCACCTACCATGCGCTGGAAAAAACCACGTTACTGGAAGTGAACTACGACCTCATTCAACAACTGCTGGAAACCAAACCGGAATTTGAAAAGGCCCGGTACCACTTCGTGCTCGATATGCTGGCGCAATCGCTGGAACGCATCGAATCGTTCGTACTCCTCACCCCCGAAGAACGGTACCTGCAACTTATCAAAGACAAGCCCGATCTGCTGCAGCGGGTGTCAGACAAGCACCTGGCCACACTCCTGGGCATCACGCCCGTATCGTTGAGCCGTATACGGAAAAGAATTGCCGGGAAACATCCGCGTTAATTATCTTTTGTTAACGCCGCTCCCAGGCAGCCGGTCTATTTTTGTTTCAAAATTCAACGTATGGAACAATTGACCACCCCGCTGGCGGCTATATTCGGCATTACGCTTATCAGGTATATTATACTGGCGGGCATTCCTTTCCTCTTTTTCTATATATTGATGGCGAAGGCCACTTCGAAGTACAAAATCCAGCACAGGCAGGCGACGAGAAAAGATTTCTTCCGCGAAATCCTGTACTCGGGCTCTTCCAGCCTGGTATTCACCATTATCGCCGTCGCATTGCTGTTTACCCCGTTAAAATCCTACACGTTAATATACTCCGACATACATGAATTTCCCCTGTGGTGGATGCCTGTCAGCCTGCTGGTAAGCCTGGTCATACACGATACCTATTTTTACTGGATGCACCGCCTGCTGCACCATAAAAACTGTTTCGCTTCACGCACAAAGTACACCACCAGTCAGTCAATCCGTCGCCCTGGGCCTCCTACTCGTTCCACATCCTGGAGGCCATCCCGGAAGGTGGCATCCTGGTGGTACTGGCGTTTGTAATGCCAATATATGAAGATGTGCTGTTGCTGTTTACCGTGGTAAGTTTAATTATCAATGTATATGGCCACCTCGGTTACGAGATCATGCCAAAGGGCCTGCGGAATTCTTTTCTCTTTGAAATCATTAACACATCTGTTTACCACAATCTTCATCACAGTAAATTCAAAGGCAATTACAGCCTGTATTTCCGCTGGTGGGATAAACTGATGAAAACGGAGAACCCGGATTATGTGAAAGAGTATGATCGCATACAGGAGCAGCGGTTCGGCCGGAAAAAACTGGCCGCCTAAAACTTTCGTCCAGGTTGATGGGACAGTTTGCCCATCAACCTGAACTTTGGTATGCCGCTCTTCGCCAGGTTCATATAAATGATGGCGCCCAGCATCAGTACTACTCCCACTATCTGCAGGGCCGTAATATCTTCCCCAAGAATAACATGCGCACAAAACACCGCCGCGGGCAGTTCCAGTGTCAGCAGCACAGCACTCAATCCGGCGCCGATCCCGGGGCATACCGGCCGTGAAGCACATCGGCGGTATGATCGTCCCGAACAACGCGAGAAAGCTGCCCCATTGCAGTAAGCCTGGGTCGAGGTGTGTACTGGTCGTCATCGATTTTAAGTTGATCATCAATATCACGATAGCCGACCCTGTTGTGATGATCGCGCTCTTCCCTAACACCGGCATATCTTTATCCAGCTTACTGGTAAAGCCGACATAGGCGCTGTATAACAGGGCGGATAGTAAAGCCAGTATAATCCCTGTCCAGGAAAAACGAAGCTGGTCACCCGCAAGTCCGCCGGCGAATACCGTTCCGACCAGGATCAACGCGGCCGCGGTGACTGCAGGTTTCGAAGGTTTTATTTTAAACACCAGCCACTCCATCAACATGCTCATCCGGTCATCTGCATTAGCAATACAATAGCGAGAGAAGCAGGAATGTACGCCACCGACAGGTAATACGTATAGGCGGAAGTCCCCATGCACAACCCGGCGAAAAGCAGGTGCCGGTTCCGGGATAGCTTAAAGCCGTCGTTCCGGGCGCTCCGTACCAGTACGAGCGTCCAAAATACCAGCGCTCCTATAGCTGATTGCGTGAAGGTGATTTCACCGGCCGTATATCCTTGCCCATAGGCAATCTTCGCAAAAGAAGATAACATTCCGAAGCTCAACGCTCCAAAAGCTACCATCAGCACGTGCTTCATATTCCAATCCTGTGTTTTGTCCCGCCAAAATTAGAATAGACCCGACAATAGTCCGCCATTGCTGAAATATTATGTACAAAAAACAGCAATTTTGCCAATCTACCGGTATCAGTACAGAAAAACGATAAAGTCGATACCTTTACCGGAAAAAATCCATGGAAGCATTGGACGCGCAAGAGGTAGCACTATTAAAAATCCTGCAGCGGAACTCAAAATATGATATCAACGAACTCACGGAAAAACTGAATATGTCGCGTACGTCGATATACGACCGGATCAAACGGCTGGAAAATGAGGGGTATATCCGGGGGTATGTGGCGTTGCTTGATGCTAAGAAAGTAGGACTGTCCTTTACCGTGATCGTGAACGTATCGCTTAACTTGCAGCAGGGCATCGAATACGTAGAAGCATTTTCCCGGGAAGTATCGGCCTTACCCGAGGTGGTGGAAGCCTACATCACCAGCGGGATTGTTGACTATGTGCTGAAGGTAATGGTAAAAGACCCGGAAGCGTTTCACGACTTCATAGCGCGGAAGCTGTCTGCCATACCGAATATCAGTAAAATACAGAGTTCGTTCGTGATGAATTACATCAAGCAGTCCACCGCCTTGCCGATTTAGGTTTAATCCTTTATATTTAATCTACACGCTAAAAACATCCACACATGAAACTGAAATATGCTTTATCATTGTTGCTTTTAACCGCCTGTTTTACCGCGTTTGGCCAGGCAAAACTGTCCCCTGCCGCCCCAGCCGCCAGCGATAAGGGATTAATTAAAATCTCCATCCTGTATCCTTATGCTGAAGGCAAAACCTTTAATATGGAATACTATGAGGCGAAACATATGCCGATGGTGGCAGGGTATTTGGGATCTAACCTTGTGAAGTATACGATCGATAAAGGCATTCCCAGCGGCAATCCCGGCCAGCCTTTACTTTACATGGCTGTTGGCACCTTTTACGTGAAAAATTTAAGTGAATACAATGCAGCGATCGCGCCTAATTTACCGGCGATCCGTGAAGACTTTCCCAAATATACCAATGTACTTCCTACTGTCGTGGTAACGGAAGTCATCAGATAAATAAACGAAGGCGGGCATTGGCGGTAACCGCACGAAAAATGGCTGTCTTTTCCGGGACAGCCATTTTCGACATTATAACACTCCCAAAGAAACTATCGAGGAAGATTGTAGTACTTACATACAGCCTCGTAGTCATTGTAGTCGGGAAGACCAGCCTGCCTGCTACCGCTCACGCCACCGGGGATGAGAATATAACGGTATTGCAGTGTAGTACTCAGGTTAATCGAGTTGCTGTTATCATGCGTAAAACGCGTGATCAGTATTTTATTCAACATCGGTACATATGCGATGGTATTTACTTTGCCTCCCGCATTACTGGTATAGGGCAACACGAAGTTGCCGGAGCCGAAGGTAAAGTATACGAGGATCGTGCCTGAGTTGAGTATCGTTGAGCTGAGACTCGGCGCCGGCACATACGCTACTCTCACGGAAGAATTATCGACCGTTGAGTCACTGAACCCCACGGCAAATTTCCAGGCAGAATAGATGACGTTGGCAGTGCCTGCCGGACCTTGTGCCCCTGTTGCACCCGTTGCACCTGTGGCACCCGTGGCACCTGTTGCTCCTTGTGGACCTGCGGGTCCGCGCAGTGAAAAGCCTACATCCCATGTGCCGGCTACTTTGGGTCCGAAAAGGCTATAGGTGGTTTTATCGAGGTAATAATCGCCGTCGTTTCCTATCGAAGGATTGGGAAGACCGGAACCGCTAATGATCTTACTGCCCGCTGCACCAGTAGCGCCAGTGGCGCCGGTAGCGCCTGTAGCACCCGTAGCGCCCGTAGCACCCGTAGCACCGGGTGCGCCGGTGGCGCCCATGAGCGAAACGGGTGTACCCCAGCCATTCGCAGTCTTAGGTCCATAGAAGTTAGTAGTAACAATATCCGGTAAAAATCCCCCGCAACACCCAGATTGGCTGCCGCCGGACCGCTCCCGCTATAAATCCTGCTGCCTGCAGGTCCCGCCACACCTTGCGGGCCCGCTACGCCTTGTTCGCCCTGTGGCCCTGCCGGTCCCTGATCGCCCTTTTTACAGCCGGAAACTATGAGGAACATAACAAAAACACACATCGTTACATGTGATAAATTTTTCATAGTAGATTTCGTTTTATGATTGTTGTTGATTCGCATTTGGGTGCATACAGACTCGCTGCGGACATTGTCCGCAATTTGAAAAGTTCTATTAGCTGCAATTAGTAGAAGCGCTCACGGGCGGATACCTGGGGTAATCAACGGTATAGGTGAGTAACTATAGCCGATGATTAAAATATTTCGCGGAGCTGCTGTTTCCGGGAAGTAAAAGTAGCTAAAAAGTGATGCCCCGCTAAAATGCTAAACAGGTATAGGTACAACTGGATGCCGCGGGGGATAACTGGCAGGATTAAACGAATGTACGGGGGAGATGGAAATCAGCAGCGTCCGAAGATCCTATATGGATCCTATATGCATCCTATATCCCCCTCTTGCCCAGCGCGGGTTTCAGCGAACGAGCATATAGGATGCATATAGGATCCATACAGCCACCCATTTTATGGGTGGTGCTGTGCTCAACAAGCATGGTTTCGTTCAGAGATGGAAGATAGCAATTAGGAAACATAATCATACGCCCTTCACCATCCGGCAGACCTTTTGTTTGAATGTATGAACATATTGTGTAATTTCCCCCTCGACCATAATTACACCCGTCATGCAAATCACCCGCATATTCCGCCTGCTCTTTACCGGCATCCCCCTGCTCACGCTGCTGCCTGTCCATGCCCAAACCACCATCTGGGAAATAGGCCGGAACGACAATAGCAGTAAGGGCATGGCCCTGGCGCCTAACAGCTACAAAGACTTTCTGCCAAAGGATTTCGGATGGGAAGACCGTTTCTTCCTCATCAACCACTCCACTCCTCAAAACGACTGGCCTTACGTACTCCCCGGCCCGAAAGACGCCTGGGGCGGCACCAGTCCAACCGCCGGCATCCGCACCCATCATGCCAATATCCTCTTCGGGCTCGAAGCCACTCCACCCGCCGGCGACTACCACCTGGTTATCGACCTGCTGGGCTACCAGCATGTTTCACCCCATGGCTTAAAATCACCATTAACGGGGCAGCATACCTGGAAAAGTTACCAGCAAAATCAACGGAAAATACCATCACCGGCGATATGACCGGGGCAATGGAGTACCGCATCGATATCCCGGTTAATAAAAGCGTTTTACAACAAGGCGGCAATGAAATATCTCTTACCATCCTCGAGGGCAGCTGGCTCGTATTTGACCAGGTGAAGCTCACCGGCCCGGCTGGCGTAAAACTCAACCGTCCGGATAAGGTATTCGTGAGAAGCGTGGCCCCGGCCGCGTACGAACTGGAAGGAAACAAACAACCGCTGCTCGTGCACGTTGCACACCTGAAAGGCAAGCCGCTGTTGCAGGTAAAGTTGGACGGCAACAATATATTCAGCCAGCGCCTCGATACAGCCGGCTACTGGTTCGAAGCGCCCATGCCCGCCGTAAAGACCGCCACACAAAGCCACTACGAAGTGTATGCGGATGGCAAATTGTTACAGGCAGGCAAAGTAGATCGCGCTCCGCAAAAGTTGCAAACACCCGCCGGTTATGTGGATACCAAAATGGGCGTCGCCCACTCCCGCTGGATGATCGCCCCCGGGCCCCGGATGCCGTTCAGTATGGTGAAACTGAGTCCCGATAACCGGGATGCCGGCTGGCAGGCAGGTTACGACCCCATCTACGAAAGTGTGGGCACCTTCAGCCACATCCACGAATGGACGATGGCGGGTGTAGGCACCCTCCCCGTAAATGGCCCCCTCAAAATAAAAGGCGGCGGACAACGGAGCGAAGGCGAAGGCTATCGCTCCCAAATTGATAAATCAACAGAAAAAGCACCTTTAGGCGTCTACGAAGTAGTGCTCAAGGATTACAATATAAAAGCGGAACTAACGGCCACTACGCGCTGCAGTTTTCAACGCTACACTTATCCCAGGGCGACCGACTCCCGGATCATGATCGATCTGCAGATCCCTGCAGAATATCGTTATGACCTGAAAGATGTAACACTCCGCAAAGTAAGCGATACCCGCATCGAAGGCGTCAGCCGCCAGTTCACCGCCAACGCCTGGTCGGGCGATGTGAACCAGGATTACAAAGTGCACTTCGTGATGGAATTCGACCAGCCGGTCAGGAAGTTCGGCACCTGGAAAAACGACGACATCAGCGATAAAGACATCATTTCCTCCGGCCCGCTTAAAGACGCGGGCGCGTTCGTGGAATTCGACACCAGGGACAACCCCGTGGTGCAGGTGCGTACCGGCATCTCGCTGGTGAGCCTGGAAAACGCGGCCATGAATCTCGAACAGGAAATCACTCGCCCTTACGCATGGAGCTTCGACGACGTAAAACAGGCGCAGATGGACACCGGAATACCCTGCTCGGCCGCCTGAAGATCGAAACCACCGACCGCATGGAGAAAGTGCGTTTCTACAGCAATATGTACCGCGCTCTCGCCAGCCGTAATACCTGGAGCGATGTGGATGGCCGATGGGTAGACGCCTTTCAGCAGGTGCAGCAACTGAAAGATCCCAAAGCCGTCGCCCTGGGTTGCGATGCTTTCTGGAACACCTTCTGGAACCTCAACCAGTTCTGGAACCTGGTAACACCGGAATGGTCATCGCGATGGGTAAAATCGCAACTCGCCATGTACGACGCGAACGGCTGGCTGGCAAAGGGACCTGCCGGTATGAACTACGTACCGGTGATGGTGGCGGAACATGAAATTCCACTCATCGTGAGCGCCTACCAAATGGGGATACGCGACTTTGACGCACAAAAAGCATTTGCCGCCATGAAAAAGATGCAAACCACCCCACCCTCCAAAGTGGGATTGGGTTATGCCGGCAACCGCGATCTCGTTACTTACCTCGAACACAAATACGTACCATACGATAAAGGCCGCTTCTCCAACACGCTGGAATATGCATACGACGACTGGACGGTATCCCAGATGGCGAAAGCACTCGGCAAACACGATGATGAAAAACTATTCACAGCACGCGGCAACTACTGGCGCAACGCCATTGACACCGCCACCGGTTACGCCCGGCTGCGGAAATCCGACGGCAGCTGGATGCCGGGGTTCGATCCGTTTAAATCGGGCGCCAATGAACATTATGTAGAAGGCAACGCCTGGCAGCTTACCTACTTCGTCCCTCAGGATATACCGGCACTGGCGCACGAGATTGGCGAAAAACGCTTCATCGAACGGCTCTCCTGGGGCTTTACCGAAAGTGATAAACTCCGCTACAACGCCCCCGGCGATCAGTACTGGGACTATCCCGTGATACAGGGCAACCAGCAATCCATGCACTTCGCTTTCCTGTTCAACTGGGTAAAACGGCCATGGCTGACGCAGCAATGGAGCCGCGCGATCATGGACCGATACTATGGCGCGGGACAGGCAAACGCCTACCTCGGCGATGAAGACCAGGGACAAATGAGCGCCTGGTTCATCATGGCGGCGCTGGGACTGTTCCAGACAGATGGTGGTTGCAGCACGGAACCAGTGTATGAGATTGCCAGTCCGCTGTTCCCGAAAGTCACCATTGATCTTGGCGAACAATATGGCCGGGGTAAACAGTTCGTCATCACTGCAAAAAATGTATCTAAAATCAATAAGTATATACAACGGGCTACGCTGAATGGTAAGCCGCTGCAGTCGTTCAGGTTTCCCGCGAGCGAATTGCTGAAGGGCGGACAGTTAACACTGGAGATGGGTAATACGCCTAATAAAAAATGGGGCATCGAATAAAGGTACCGCGCGGGGTCATGACCCGCGCGGTACCTTTAACGATATTCGACATAATCAACATCCACCCATCCGCCGTCGCCTTTGTCATTGAAGCTGTAGATGCCGATACGGTCGCCCCGGTAATTACCCCATACCATTTGATAGACATCGCCGAAGGGGATATATTTACGCCCGTTCAGGCTGTAGTAGCTCCCGGACTTGCCGTCCAGTCCCCAAACAGCGCGCAACCAGATCGTTTTACGCCTGATGATATCCCCGCGTACTACCTTGCCATTTTCCCTGTATTCCAGATAGGTAAACGGGCCGCTTTTCACCACACCGAGGGCCGCATGTTGTGAAGAAAAATGACAAAGCCCGGCTTTCTGTCCGTCGGCCATATTGCTAATGTCCATTTGGATCACCACCTCGTTTTGCGCTTTCCTGAACACCCGTTGTGTTAAAGTATTACCGGCCTGCATTAAATCGTCGGGTTTTAGTGGGGCAAAGGCTTCCAGGCGCAACCATCGCCGTGCGGTGAACGAGTACTTGTCTTTTCGCGGTTGATAATTCCATTGCCATTGCGGGGATAAAGATGTGCCGGCGAAGTAGTCGGTCTTTTTAATGGACAGCTTTTTTCCACCGGTAGCTGGCATCTTTCCGGTCCAGGCCATTGTGCCTATTTTCTCCGGTAGCACCTCCCCTATAATGGGCCAGTCATCCTGCCAGGTTACAGGTAAAAGGCTCATTACGCGTCCGCTCCAATCGCCTGTGCCATGATGCGTTAAAAAATACCAGTTGCTGTCCGGCCCCCGGATGATGCCTCCCTGGTTAGGTTCCATGGCCTCGCGGCTGGCAAGCGCCAGTTGCCTTTCTTCCAGGTGCGGCCCCATTACCTTTCGCGACCGTTTGGCCATTACATACCTCCCTGTTTCCTGCTTATGTTCACTAAAAACGAGGTAATACCAATCATTTACCTTTATCAACTTATTCGCCTCCCGGTGGCTCCCTGTATTTACCAGCACGGCAGATGCACGGTCGATTTCCTTTCCGTCTGCACGCATCCGGAAAAGATAAGTCTTATAACCATCGGCGAAATGCGTTCCTACGAAATAAGCCTGGCCGTCATCGTCCCATATCATGGAGCAGTCGTCCCAGCCACTTTCGGCTAAGAGTGGCGTGAGAGGCTCCCAGGGACCCTGCGGCTGCGGAGCGGATGTCATGAAATACCCCTCGTCGGGGGTACCAAAAAGATGTAAAACCGGCCCTTGTAATACCTTAACGTTCCGGCCCAAACACCTTTACCATACCGGTTCATCCTGGTCCAGTTCAGCTCCTGGCTGATCTGCGTTAAGTCCGCGATCGCATGTCCGCAAATCTCCCAGTTCACCAGGTCCCTGGAATGCAGTATCGTCATCCCCGGCGAAAACTGGAAGGTAGAGGATATGGCATAGTAATCATTTCCTACCCTGATGCAGTCGATATCGCTGAAATCAGCCGGAACAACCGGGTTCCTGTAAGTACCGTTTCCCTGATCACCCCATGTTTTCCAATCGCCCCATCGTACTTCCTGCTGTGCATGCCCCTTTAGCCCGCCAGCTGCCACCAGGACGGCGATCATCAATAACCTCTTCATATACTAATAGATTTTCCACTCCCAGATGCCGGGCGTTCCATTTAAAATCTTCACTCTCAAATAACGGCCACGGATATTAACACGATCGGATTGTGGCGATCTTACTACCGGTACGTTTTGCCCACCGCACCTTTTCCATTCCTTTGCGTCGGTAGAATATTCCAGTATGTAGGCATGCCCGGCCGTTGGGCGCACAAAATATACCTCACTGCCGCGCACTTTCCGCACTTCACCTAAATCAGCAACGAGCCAGCGATCTTCATCTCCGGTTGCAGCCATCCAGCGAGACCCATTTGCGCCGTCGGCCGCAAACTGTGCAACAAAGTTCTCCGTCCGTTTATTTAATGGATCTTTCATCGGCTTCACCTCCAGCGGCGGTGCGGTACTGGAAGCATACATCGTATCGGCGAGCAGCTGCATCCTCCGTTTTACCTGCCGGAGCGCTCCTACACCGTCCATCGACAAGTCCACCGGCAGAATAGTGCCATCCGGCGCAAACTGCAGCTGATTCACATACGTTTGCCGGTTAGTACCCGCTCTTCCAAACTCTAAAAATGCGAAGTAATAATGATCGCTGCCTTTCGGATTAAACACGCAACCATGCCCAGGGCCAAAAATACCTTTGCGATAATCCGTTGTGGCAATAATATTATCAGCCGGTACCGTAAATGGACCCAAAGGTGATACCTTGCTCATCACATAAGCATACTGATATTTCTCATCCCCGCCAATCGTATACAGGTAATAATAAATACCTTTTCTTTTAAAGAAAATAGGCCCTTCCGAATATTCCTTTCCTGGTGTTGGAATAACATGAATGGTGGAATCTACCGTTATCATGTCATCACCCAGCTTTGCCGCGTGGCGTTGCCCCCAAAACAGGCAGGCCTGCCCGTCATCATCGACAAACACCTCCGCATCGATTCCACCCGGGTCTTTGGTCTGCAAAAGCGTGGACGAAGAAAAAGGCTTCTTCCATTCGTCTTTCCCGCGGGCAAGCCGGAAAGGACCTTCCGGCTTATTGGCGACAGCGGCATACATATACCCGTTCACCGTTGGATAAATGTAGTACCGCCCGTTTCTAAAAATGGCTTTGCTCGGCGCCCAGTAAAGTTCTTTTATAGCAGATGGAAAATACGTGCCGTCGAAAGTCCAGTTCACAAAGTCTTTGGACTTCCAAACCACCGGCGGACCGGATGTTTTAAGCCCCTGCCCGTAACCATCCGTGGTGGCATAGCAATAAAAGTGCCGTTAAACTCCACGATGCTCGCGTCGGCAATCATATCCGGGATCAAGGCGTGGCCAAATGGATTGGGGACCTGCGCGGTAACAGTGCCGCAGGAAAATAGCAGTAATATTATCAGTTTGCACTTTCGCATGTTTTCATTTGTGGAATTGAAGTATGTAATGGGCAACGGTTGACAGCTAAAAATACGGTGGGTAAGCATCCTAAAAAAGTACGAATAAGACTTTGTTATGTTAAAAAACGACATCGTGGCAGCGGGCAGCGGCTGGACCGGTAGCATTTGTAGAGTACTGGTAAACCCGGATAGAGAACGGGGGCATCGCGGCTAAAGAACGACGGCGAGTACCTGGTGGATGCGGTCAGCGATAACATGACTTATGCTAATGAACGACGTAGCAGCAGACTAAAAAGTAAACTATTTTTCCTATCTTGTTGACCACGCTCCCATCAGCAAACTTAACATATTCCCTTAACCCGCCGCCGGCAACAGCTTTCAGCGCGCATCAAAACTATCAATCCACGTTATTATGCGATCAATTACAAGCAAACTAACCATTGTTGTCTCTGTATTCCTTTTACCACTACTTACCTGCGCCCAAACCGGCCCCGTTTTACAGGCCGGCACCCTTACCATGAGTGGTGAAGTATTTATCCCCGCCGATCTTAAAGAGGACAGTGTGTGGCTGTTTGTAACGATCGGGCAACCGTTTACCGGCCGGCATAAACAATACAAAACGCTGGTGCAGCCCAACGGCCGTTTTGCGTTAAAAGTAAACACGGAGACAAACCTGGGTATTTGTGCCATTTCCACCAGCGTCAACCGGGAACATTGGGTGACGGCGCCATTAAAAAAGGGCGGGGAGAATAAAGTAACCTTCAGCTATAACGACGAAGGCGCGATTAACAAAATAAAAGTCAGCGGCCAGCCGGCATTCGCAAACCAGCCACAGGAAGGAATGGTCAATCAACTAAACGCCGGTGATCTTCCGGAATTTACGGAAGCAGATATGCTGCAGGGGCTTGCCAGGTTTAATGAATTACTGGCACATAAATCCAATAAACCACGGCCCACCTTGTACGACCGGTCATTTACGGAGTTCATCAATTTTACAAAAACGTTTTCTACGAAAGATGGACCATACTGAATCAATCGCCGCTATCCGGGTCAATGAAACAGCTGGTATTCAGGGATTACCTGCTCGCGATGTATTACACGCATATTTTTGACTACCAGGGAGAAATGCAACTGAACTACCGGAATACGAACAATCAACAAAAACCGGACAGTTCAAAGATACAAACGCCCGACCGTCAATACTTTTCTTTTCTGAAGGAACTGAACCTGAACAATCCTCAATACCTGTACGCGCACTCCTTCCCGGCTTTTACGCAGGAATTACTGACCAATAACATATTGAATATCCCACGCATACGGGACACCCCGGTTGACGAATGGGTCCGGAACACGAAACAGATACTGGCGCCGCTTTTAGGGTTCGATCAGGGCATGTTTTATGATATGCTGATAGGCAATGCTTATGGCCTGCAATTCGAAGTGGAGGTGCAACCGCTCTCGCCAACACAAATCGACAACATCAAAAAATACTACAAGGGATCAGACCTTGAAAAGCTGCTATTACGCCGGAACCAGGAAGTTATACAAACCGCCCTCTCAAAAAACAAACTTGTCATCAATGACACACCAGGCGTACCTGCCGAGGCATTAATGAACGCCATTATTGCCCGGTATAAAGGAAAAACCGTCATTGTTGATTTCTGGGCCACCTGGTGTATACCCTGCCTGGAAGCCATTAAAGACTCACGGGCATTAAAAATGCGCATAGCAGATAATGATGCTACATTTATCTACATCACCAACCCATCGTCTCCCAAAAAACTATGGAAAGAGCGCATACAGGGCATCGGTGGAGAGCATTACTACCTGACTTCAAAAGAGTGGACGTACCTGTATGAGCACTACAAGTTCGAAGGGGTACCCAGCTATCTTGTATTTGATAAAAAGGGGTATTAAAACATCATTTCACAGGGTACCCTGGAAATGACTTACTGCAAAAGATAATAAATGAAGCAGACTGATTGACATGCCTCAGACCGAAGGTGGACTGAAAACTGAACTTCAAAATATATAAGGTTGCGGACAACCATGTAATTGCATATGCGCCGCCGCTCCCCTCACAAAGATCGAACCGGGTAACTTTGCGATTTTGCCTACAAGTGATGGAGAAAGCGAAGATTAGCGGGGTAAGCGCTTATACATATCTTAGCAAAAAGCCGCGCAAATCGCAGGATTTATGCGGCTTTTGTCTTTGATCCCCGTGCGTATGTCGACACAAGTTGAATGGGGCGGGCAAGTCATTTACATTTGCCGGCCACTTAATACATTGTATAATGAATGCGATTCACCTGTTGTTGGCAGTACCATTGCTCCTGATGGGCTGCAAGAAAGACGCCCCCGACAATACTAACCAAACGGCCGGCATGATACGGGGAAAAGTGCTAACCGCCGACGGACGCCCGGTGGCCGGTGCAAAGATTGTTGTATCGAGCGTGATCTGGTACAACGAAAATACGGTGACGTCCACTTTAGAAAACGGCACCTACAGCCGCAAACTGGCCGGACTGGGCAGTGACGCCTTTACGCTTACGCCTCTATTCAAAAGGATTATAACGGCAAACGCTACACGATGGACCTGCACCCGGAGTCGACCAACGACTTTTTCCCGGAAGATGGCGCGGTACGGAATTTTACCTGGAAGCTGACCGGCGAACAGGTTGGCCGGTCGACCGGCATTTACGGCGGGCAGGTTACGGTAGCCTCGGAGCCGGGCACGTTTTACGATTATACCAATGTAACACTTACCCTCGTTCCACAGGGCGCACTAATCGACGGCAGCACGGGCAGTACCATTACCATAAAGGTGCCCAACAGCCAGAAAATAGAAGTACCCATCGGCCGGTACCTTGTATCGGCAGTGTACGCACCGCCGGGACAGGCACAAAAACAATGCAAATCAGACTGTCGGATACCGGCGCTTATGGAAATAGTGTGGTGGTTGATTTTAATCCTGCTACAGATTTTTGTAAAAACTGCCTTACGCTGGATGTGAAAGAATAACGGAAGCCGCTGACTATGTTGACACAAAAGTTTCTACCTCTTTGGCTAAATGTTGAAGAAACTTCTCCCGATCTTCCATACTATCCGACATGCCGGGTGGCAATACATTCATAAACGTAAAATGCCCGGCATGCTCCACCAGCCTTGCGTCTAACCGTCCCGGCAGCCTTCGCTGCAATACAGCCAGCTGCACAGGCGGCGTAACAGCGTCCAATTCCCCGGCCCATACCTGCACGGGACAGAGGACCTTATCCAATGCTCCGGGCGCATCAAAATACCCCGTGGGGGCGCAAACAGCACCAGTTTGTCCATAGGCGTATCCGGCACCACCGGCAATGGCGCACCGGGCGCCGTGAACATATTTCCTCCCGCCATCGCCAACAACAACGTAGCGCCAATCGAATGCCCTATCCCGGCAACCTGTAACTTGTGGACATGCCGGAACGCTGCACGCAGTCTGGCAGCCCTGTCCAATAACATCCCGGCATCCGGACCGGACGTAACCAGCCGCTCGAAATACGGCGCGATCACGGTCATTCCCCTTTCGTGCAAATGTTGTAGCAAGGGAAGATGCCGCTCGGGATTGCCTCCCGACCCAACGGCAAATAGAATGGCGCGGCTTGCCCCCTCCGCGTTAAAATAAAGCGCGTTAAATGAGGAACTATCATGTGTGAGCGAAATGGTCGTCATAGCCGGCAAATTAAGGTGCTTTACGCTTCCATGTTAATATGAACCGCCGTAATGGGGAAAAAAGCATGCGAACTATACTATCATCCAAGAACATCTTCCTATATTAGTGCCTATGACATTGTTTGCCAGATCATACCGGCCTTTTACTGCCGTGCTCTCACTTGCACTGACCGTTTCCTGTAACGAAAAGCCAAATAAAACGGTTGCCACCGCACAGCAGGCCGATGTGCCGAAAAGAGATACCGCTGTAGAGGTCATGGAAGAACGTGATATCCTGCTGAACGGTAAATTACCCCGCTACTTTAGCATGCAGGAATTCAGGGCTGCTCTCGGAGAGCCAGACAGTTCCCGGCTACTCGCGGATGAAGAACCCTGCACCAATATTTTCCAGGAAACAGATGGCTCGGTGGACCCAGAGGCCCGGTACCTCTATAAAAACGGGTCGCGGTATGAAAACGTAAAAGAGAAGGCGGCGATAGACGAAGTGAGGTTCAGTGATGGCGACTTCATCGTTTTTAAGGGGCATACATTGAACAAGCAGACCACTATGACCGATCTCAAAAAGCTGTTTCCAAATGCCGCGCAACAGGCCACCGTTACAGATGTAGCCGGTGAAGGGCAGCTGGACATGATATGTTTGAGAGAAGATAAAAACAACATCTCCGACGGCCACATCCGCCTGTATGTGAAGGATGGCAGGCTTTTCGCGCTGCAGTGGTGGTTTCCCTGTTAGCTTATGACGTCGTGACTTTATTAACTATTATCAATCACATCACCCATGAAAACCTCGTCGGCAGCAGCCACCATCCTGGGTAAAATAAACGCCAAAACCAAGCTTGGCGACTTACGCAACATTGCGAAGCAGCTGAAAACGGAGCACGAACTGGCCCTGGAACTATGGTCGACCGGACAGCTCCAGCCAAGGTTACTGGCGATACTCATTATGGACAATAAGCAGGTGTCAGCGGACTTAACCAATCAACTGATCGGGGATATGTACATCCACCCGCTGCATGAGCGCAACCAGCTGGTGGACTGGCTCATGGCCAACCAGCTCGTAAAAAACAAAAAGACCATTGCGTTGATCGAATCCTGGGAGCATAGCGCTTCCGCATTGCAAAGACGGATATTCTGGTATTACCAGGGGCGTTTGCGATGGATGGGACAACCATCCCCTGCCAATACGCCCGCCCTGTTAGCCAAAATAGAGACCGATATCGCTAAAGAAGTGCCGGAAGTACAATGGGCCATGAACTTCACCGCGGGCTGGATCGGCATTTATGACAAACAGTACCGGAATCGGTGCATCACCCTGGGAGAAAAAACGGGACTTTATAAAGACGATAAGGTATCAAAAGGGTGTACGCCTAATTACCTGCCTGCGTTTATTAAAATTGAAAGCAGCAAGCGGAATTTGTAAAAGCGTAACCAGCGGAAGATCTCTGCCGGCTGTTCCTGTCGATGTTCTTTCTGTCGCCGGAACGGATGCCGGGATGTCATTCCCCTTTAATATTATTTTTCGGTATAGTCGATAAAAGCCATATTGTTGCCATAGTTCGTATTGGCATCTATATCCAGCGTAATACTGGCAGTAAACGGGCCATTAGGATTATGCCCCTTGTCACGCAGTTTAATCGCCACATTGCCGGCGGTACCATGGTAGGTAGCCGTTACAGTGTACCGGCCAATCGGGATATCTACCAGTTTGCCATAAGTATCTGTTGTTGGCTGGCCATGCTTTTTCCGGATCACCTCACCGGCCGAGTTGTCGATCAAGTTACCGGCCGGTGTTAAAGTAAATTCGATGTTTTCTGAATCATACACCTCGCTCAGTATATGTTTATCGATCATGATCGTGCCGCCATAGAAACCGGTTTGACCAGGTCTTTGTCCCGTCAGTTTCCATTGAAAATTCCGAATGGCGCCCTCCTGGCTAAACCCTTCGTTATTATCGGGATGATAATTAATCTTATACGTTTGGCCATTATAACTCACCTCCTTTTCTGCATAAGCCTGCCAGGTAAAATTCGTCAGCCGGATGCTATAATTACCATTGGCGTCTGTAACACCGAGCAAGTTGCTGTTATAGATTAATGTGTTATCGATGATGATCTTTACACCTTTTACCGGTTGCCCTTTGGTGTCGGTCACTTTACCTTTCACATAACCTTTGGTTACAGTTCCAGGGTCTGTAGCGCCTCCCGGCTCTTCTTTCGGGTCTTTGCCGCAGGAAGTGGCCAATAGCACCACTATCAGCAAACGAAGAACAGTACTGGTCATTTTCATATTTGATTGATTGTAGGCTAAAGTTGGGAAAGAATATCAGTGCGCAATCACCTGTAACACTGAAATGGCAGATGAACTGCGGCAGATGCTAAAATCGTGTTTGACGTGCAAGTAAAGGGCAGCCGCCGTCCTTCCTCCACACCCCGGAGTAGGGAGAACAGTACTGGCGGCTCCCCTTCTATATATAAATAAAAAGCGGGCCTTTTTTAACCAATATGTCAAAGAACTAATTACAGGATGCATCACCTTTTGTGATGCTCCGGTTCGCCCCTTCAGGCGTCTTGCGACGTTCCTCCCGGGCTTATGCTAGGAAGGTGGCTGACGGGTAATCATCGACAACCATTCGCTCTCAGGTAAAGCCTCGTGGTCACTTACCGGCCTATACTTCATGCTCCCCCTTCTATTAACAGCTCCCTTAGCGCTTCATTCCCCGGCAGGTCTGTCACCGACACGACTACACGACAGCCATCCAGCTGCTTCTTTCCGGGTAGCACTCCGGATCCTCCTGCGCCGCTTTACCACTCTCTACCAGCTCGCCGTTGCGGTTGTACAAACGTACCGTTACCATGGCTACTTTGAAATTATCCGTAGCCTTTACAACTATTCCCCGATCGCCTATCTCCACCCCGTGAATCACCGGCGCCTGTAAATAATCAGCGATGGCCAGATTATGAACATTGAGTGAACCATGAAGGCCGGATTTATAGACATCATGTAACACGGATGACTTCCGCACTTTGGCAGACCATGCAGCTCCCTCCCGAAACTGCGCTTTTGTACGTTCCTGCGCGTCTGTACCTCTACCTGGACGCTTGCGCGGCGTCCTGGCGATAATCTGTTTGCCGTAACGGAAGTACACGACGACCTGCTTGCCGAACTGGCCGCTTGCGCCGCTGGATACGGCATTAAAACCATGCTGGATCATAAGCGATGTTTATGCAAAGATGGGGGTCACATTTGCGTTTGTCCGTATCATTTTGTTGCAAAAAGAGTCAATTTGTCGCAAAGATTCGGGGCAAATTTTGCGTTCTGCCATATCACTTTCGGTTATTTCTGTCGGGGTGCGGGGATAGTGCGATGTGGGGTATGGGGTATACGTGGGTTGGATGGTTCAGTGATGGATAGGTGATGGATCGGTGTAGGTTCGGTAGGCCCGCAAAGCAGCTGTCACGTCCTAAAAGAGGTTTACACCCTGGTTAGATAATCCGGACTTAGGTTTACACCCGTAGTTGTTAGTCCATTCGCTTTGCTGCCCGTCCGTGTTCACAGGCAGCAAAGCGAACGGCATCATCCGGCGCAGTAAGCCATCGATCATTATGGCCTGCCGCGAAACGCCTTCGCCGCCTGTACTAGTGCTTCTCCTGACAACCTTTGTTTGAAATCCGGATTCATATACGAAAAGGTGATCTTCGCCTGCCCGTCTACCAGGAATACGGCCGGCGCTGGCAACAAATCTTCATTCTGCCCATCGGATGCCTTGCGGATGATACCGCGGTAATTTTCCGGCACCTTATATCCAAGCCCCATAGCCCTGATCAGCTTCCCCGATGCATCTGAAAACAACCGGTAGCCCAAATCTCCTTTGTCCTGCGATTCCCGCAACCGCTCCGGAACGTCCGGGCTCACGGCCACCACCGGTATCCCATTGCCTTCAAATCCTTCTCCACCACCGCCAGGTCTGCCAGCTGACGGTTGCAATACGGGCACCAGCCACCCCTGTAAAATACCAGGACGGTGGGCATTCCGTTCAAAATAGATTTCATATCCACACTGTCTCCTGCAGCCGATACTAGCCCGATATCCGGCACCATAGCCCCGATGGGTAACGGATGTACGTCCATTGAGTTTTCAGGTAACGATTGGCCGGAGAGACCATTGTGTAAGGCCAGGCAGGCCAGCGTATAAAATATCAGTCGTTTCATTGATTATTAGTTTGTGTGCTGAAAATATGCCCGGGAAAAGAAGTCCGCCCGCAGCGGGCGGGCCTTCCCCGGTATTGGCGTTGTTCACCGTTCGTCAATTCGTAATGGTAAGTTTGAGTACATTGGCGGTTGCCGGCACCGGGTACATTTCCCCGGCCACTGCTTTGATCGGCAGACTTTCCGGCATCGGCGGCGCTCCCCCAAAGGCGCCCTGACTGTTGCCCGCCCCTGGGTATTGGTCTACGGCCGTTCCATTGTCGTACAACATCACCTTATCGGTCTGGTTGCCTGCTTCGCCCGCCATAATACCATCTGCTCCGAAGGAGTAAAACCAGTCGTTCGAGTAGCCGAACATCGTTGCGAAGGTGATCCGGTCGCCAGGTTCATATGAAATACGCTGGCTGATGCTTCCGCCGGTAGATTGTCCCAAAACCGGCAGTAATACGCCCGTGTTCGCCGCCTTCACGACGTATACGTGGCGCACGCCTGCCATTTGCCTGAGCGAGCTTTCCAGTTTGGAGGCATCGCCTTTCTGTGCGAGGTCGGCCAACCCTTTGCCCCGGTCTTTTTCCCCGACCATGAACAGCGGGTTTTCGTTGCCCCTGTATACGACGATCAGCACGGGCGACAGCGGGGTTAGGATGCCGGTCTGCATCGCAGCATATTCCGCAAGCATCTGGTTATTTCCCGTTTCCGCCAATGGCGTAAGCCCGTTGGCAGTCGGCTTTCCCGCTTCGTACAATGGCATCCCGTTCAGGAGATTTCCGCCCAACATGTTCGACACTGCCCATACACCGGGGCTGAACGGCGTTTCGTTGGCTGTTCCCCGGATACGTTACGGATGGTGAGGGTGAAGCGGGAATTGCCGTCATATTTCAACGTGCACTTCATCAGGCCTGAAGCCGGCAAATAACTGTTGCCCTGCGCGTCCATAGCGCCAACCTCTGCCACAGGCTTGTTTTCCGCCGTACCCGGCCTTGTTACCGATGCTCCCGGCGCCTGGTTCACGCGGGTACCATTGTCCCACAACCGCAGCTGGGACGAAACATCGCCTTCCAGCGGTTTCCCGGTAGCATCGAATAACGCGATACCCGGATTAACGGGTGCGAAGAAAAGGTCGTTAGACCATCCGTACATTGCCGCGAAAGTAACTGCCTGTCCTTTGGCCGCTGAAAAAGAGAACGAGACTTCCTGTCCCGGGAAAACCACCGGCGGCGTGCCCGGCATACCCGGGCCGACGAATGTGCCAGATTCAACGAGGTGCTTTGCCTGCAAGACGTTTTCCACCATGACCGTCTTCTCCTTCATCATGGGCATATCGTCGTCTTTATGGCATGCGGCCAGTATAGTCGTCGAGGCGGCAAGCAGGAGAAAGGATTTACTTGTTGTTTCCATATGGATGTTTTTGGTGAACAATAGATTTCATAGGGCAAAGCAACCTGAAATCTGTCCCGCCACCCTCCCGGAACTATAACAAAAGTATCACGGCGCCTTTTTTCTGGCTGGAATTGCCGACTTTCGATACCACAATACCGTAGAAACATGCATAAAGTACTGGTCGTTGAAGACGATCCCAACATCGTTGAACTGTTGCGCATGCACCTGTCGGACCTGGGATGCGAAGTGAACGACGCCCGGAACGGCTACGATGCGATGGAAAAAATACACCAGGAACGATTTCAGCTCATCGTGCTGGACATTATGCTGCCAGGCATCAATGGCATGGAAATATGCAGGCTTGTCCGCCAGAAAGACCGGGAAACGCCCATTATTTTCCTTACCTCGAAATCGGAGGAGATCGACAAAGTGCTCGGACTGGAAACGGGTGCGGACGATTACCTGACCAAACCTTTCAGCATCCGCGAGTTCCTGGCCCGCGTGAAGGTCATATTCCGGCGGCGCGAAATACCGAAAGAAGCCGGCGCCGGCGTGCAACCCGGCGCCGTGTTGCGGTTTGGAGAACTGGAAATCGATGTGGACATGCGGAAGGTGACACTCGGGAAAACAAGAATAGAATTGTCGCCCCGGGAATTCGATCTGCTCGTGCTCCTGGCTTCGAGCCCAGGCAAAAGCTACAACCGGCAACGGCTGCTGAACCTCGTGTGGGTACGATTTCGACGGCTATGAGCATACCGTTAATTCCCACATCAACCGGCTCCGCAGCAAAATAGAACCCGATATTTCCGCGCCGAGATATATACTGACGACGTGGGGCGTCGGTTACCGTTTCAATGAAGAAATTTAAACGCCTGTTATGCAAATCAAACGGCCGATCGGCAACGCGCTCTTCTGGAAAATATGCATTGTATTCACCGTGTGGCTGGTGATCCTGGGCATTGTTTACCTATTCATGGCCTCCCGCATCTCCCGCCAGTACTATTACGAAGTGAACCAGCAGCTATATGGCAACATCGCCCCGCATCTCGCTTCTACGACGCAACCGATCCGCAACGGGAAGTCAGATACTACCGTTATGCACGAGATCATCCATTCCACGATGGTCATTAACCCTTCCGTAGAAGTTTACCTGCTCGATAAGGAAGGCAAAATCATCGATTACGTTGTGCCCAAAGCATCCGTGCTTACCGACCGGGTAGACCTTGCGCCCGTACAACGATATATGTCAGAGAACGGGAGGCACTACATTACAGGAAGCAATCCACGGCAACCCGGCGAAGCGAGCATTTTTTCCGCGGCTCCTGTTTATGAAAACGGAAAGCTGGCCGGGTATGTGTACGCAGTATTGGCGAGCAAGCTCCAAAGCTCCGCGCTGGAGGGCCGCAACCGGTGGTTTTTCGTGCAGCTTGGCAGCATATTGCTGGTGTTGACATTAATTTCTGCCATTGTTGTAGCAATCATTACCTGGCGGCTTATCAACGGGAATTTACGCAAGGCGGCGGCCGTTGTGCAGCGTTTCAAAGACGGGGAGCATACCGCCCGCGTACCGGAACACGGTAGTGGAAGCCTTGGGATACTCACTTCCGCCTTCAACGAAATGGCGGATACTATCGTCAGGAACATGGAAGAACTCTCGGCAACGGATAAACTGCGGCAGGAGCTGATCGCCAATGTTTCGCACGACCTCCGCACGCCGCTGGCGATCATGCAGGGCTATATCGAAACGCTCCAAATCAGGCAGAACCGGCTGTCGCCGGAAGAACAACAAAAGTTCCCGGGCATCGTGCACGACAGCTCGCAAAACCTATCCAGGCTCGTTTCCCAACTATTCGAATATTCCAAACTGGAAGCGGGGCAGGCCGGCCCGGTGCTCGAACCTGTTTTCGTAAGCGAACTGGTAAACGACATTGTAACCAAATATCAGCTGATAGCCCGGAATAAAAACGTATCACTTCACATGGAAGCACCTTCCGGACTGCCGCATGTACTGGCCGACATCGCGCAGATGGAGCGGGTGATCCAAAACTTATTGGATAATGCGCTGAAGTTCACCCATCCGGGCGGCAGCATCCGGGTCCTGCTCGGCCAGCGCTCCGCCACCCAAATCGAAGTTGCCGTTTGGGACGATGGGGACGGCATTCCGCACGAACAGCAATCGCTTATTTTCGAGCGGTATAAACAATTGCAACAGGATGGTGATGGTAAAGGAATGGGATTGGGGCTGGCTATCGTGAAAAAATACTTGATCTGCACCAAACTACCATTTCAATACAAAGTGAACCAGGGAAGGGAACTACTTTTAGGTTTATGCTGGCGGCATGTTGACGGAAGGTATTTCACTGACAGGAAGCGTGGATATACCAATAACGGGCATCAACAAATTGATTGGCTGCCTTACTCTTTTCCATTGTGCAATACATTGTTACCCTCCTGATTGTTGCCTTATCCTAAGCGGAACATCTTGCAAAAAAGACAATAAAGCGCCAATCGATCAGCTTCCGACCATCACCCAGCAGGGAAAGAACACCTTTGGATGTTTGGCTAACGGCAGCGCATGGTTGCCCCAAGGCGGTTACCCCCTGGGAGCATAAACCCACATGTCTCCTATGACCCAACATACAGTAATAGTTCGATAACTATTTCCGCTACCCGTGCGACCAGTAGGGGTCGGTTAGAGAAAGATCAGTGGCTACAACATCGATAAGGCCGGTATATACCCAATCGGCACTGTTTGAGAGAGTAATCTTGCTGCAATTGTACGCAATACAAAGAGTGGTTGCTATTATTACAGAGGCGACGACGGACCCAATGCTCAGGAACTTTAGAGCTTACAAAACTGTCTATGACTGAACAAATCGTAGCCGGTACATTTTCATTCACGATTTCTAAACCAGGCTGTGAAACCCTTACCGTAACCGATGGCAGGTTCGATCTGAAATTGTATTAGTACACGTCATCAAAAATGCCCTATATGTTTCGTCCCTTATCATTGTTAATCCTTGCGATGACCGTAAGCCTGTGTCAGGCATTCGCTCAGACTGATCCGCTCAGAACGGAACTGGATGATATTTTTTCATCCGTAAATAAGTCGGTAATTTCAACAAACTAAAAGAACGCACTTTTACTGAAAGCAATTATTAACTGGGTGAACACGCAAAAGGCGACAGTGCAAAGATTCAGATCACGGCAAACGCGCTACCGGCTTCTGGAAACCTTAGTCAGGTAATGTCTCTCAAACAAATATGGACGTATCGGGTTTTAGGAATAAATATCAATATTACGCGACTATCCTTCTCCCTTTCTCGTATCTCAAACCGGAACTAGGTTTTCAAAATAACCAGTTTGTTTGTCTTCATTAATTCAAAAATAAGATTCTAAATATATTGTAGCCATGTTTCCGGGGATTTGGAAGAGATATAGTCTTTCTCTTGCATTTTGATTGCTTCTATTGCAATTTGGTTCCGTTGTGTAATGGTCAGAAAGATGGGAGATATAGTAATAACCCATATCTAAAAGTGCATCAAAAAGCACTTTTTAATGATAATTGCACTTTATTGGTTATATTTACACTAAATAGAGCGTTATAATGCACCATAAAGACCTCATTAACGTAATAAAAGAACGCCGGACTGCTCTTCAGGTTACCCAGGAAACGCTGGCGGAACTGTCTGGAGTGGGACTAAGGACATTGAAGCAGCTGGAAAGCGGAAAAGGAAATCCAACCGTCAGCACCCTACAAAAGTTGGGAGATGCCCTCGGATTGCAACTGAACTTTAAAGTAAAAACAAATCAGTTAACAAATGAGACAGGCGAAAGTATTGTTTAAAGGACAGGAAGCGGGGGTATTGAGCCAGCTCGATGATGGGACATTCACTTTTAGTTATCATGCTGCGTGGTTGAACGATCCAGGCAAACCTCCGGTCAGCCTCACCCTTCCGAAAACCGGCGAGGAATATAGGTCGCCCCATCTTTTCCCTTTTTCTATAACATGCTACCCGAAGGCTCCAATAAACTTGTTGTCTGCCGCGAGAACCGTATTGACAAGAACGATTACTTCGGACTATTAATGACTATTGCAAAGTATGATACCATTGGAGCGGTGAACATAATTAAATGTAAACAAAAATGAGCCTACCAGTAATTGATTATTGTCCGGGAACATTGGCTCCTAATAATCACACCTATAGCAAGACCTGTTTAAAAAGAATGTTCGGCGGTAAGGCTGTGAGCCATATCCTGCCTTATAACTCCCCTGCCTCGGGAGGGGAAAACGATGAGCTCTTTCTCGAAAACCAGCAGAGGATGTCCATATCAGGAGTACAGGAAAAATTCTCTGTACTCTTGGAAAAAATAAACTCAGGCTGGTCAACGAGGGAGAAAGGGGTAGCTACATCCTTAAACCTGTGCCCTCCGTGGGGCGTAAACCTGGCCAGATGCCTTACAATGAGCACCTGACCATGCAGATTGCCCGACAGGCTTATGGCATAGAAACGGCTGAAAACGCACTGATTTTCTTTAGTGACGGACAGCCTGCCTACATTACCAAACGATTTGACGTTAGCCCAGATGGCTCGAAACTGGCACAGGAAGATTTTGCTTCCCTGGCTGGAAGAACACCACAGACACATGGTGAACACTACAAATACCTGGGTAATTATCTGGAATTGTTCGAGCTGATGCAGCGCACCGTACCAGCTTACACACTGGAAGCGCCGAAGCTCCTGCAAGTACTGATGTTTAATTACCTTTTTCCAACGGAGACGCCCATCTAAAGAACTTCTCTTTGCTGGAAACACCAATGGGAGACTTTAGACTAAGCCCTGCTTACGACCTTCTTAATAGCCGTATCCATATAAAAGACAAGGATTTTGCACTGGATGACGGACTTCTGCCTAAAAAGCTGGCAAAAGGAAAAATCAGCGAGCAGTTTGCCATCCTGGCGAACCATGCAGGCATTCCGGAAAAGACATTCGACAGGATTATAACAACGATGACGTCAGGTTCGGAGATCGTTGAAAAACTCACTGCTGCATCCTTTATGGAGGAAACTACACGAAGAAATTACCTTCAATCTTATCAGGCCAGATTAAAACAAATGGAGAAATGATATAGCAGTGTCCAGCAAAATAGAAAGCCCGCATGAGCACGAATGTCATGCGGGCTTTCACGTCTTTGTCAGGCAGCTACATGCTCAAACAAAGATTTTGCGACCGCTTAGATTGGAATAATACGGTTCACCTTTTCAGGCTAAAAAGACAAAAGCCGTATAAATCCCACGATCTGTACGGCTTTAAGTGCGTTTGAATTTGTTTCTGTGATTCCGCTGGGACTCAAACAATATTAAGAAACCTCACGCTGTGCCTATAAATCGACCGCTTTAAAAGTATATGTACCCTTTTTTGCGACCTCTCTAAATAGCTTATTTGACTAGGCTTAAAATTAAGATCTTATTAATTTAAAGAAATGCAAATCAGTATAAAACATAGAAAAATAAATCTATTGTGGTAAAAATCATGTCACTACAATGCCCTATTAATAGAAAAGCTCTGTAAAAAAGCAAATATTAATAGAGAATATATGTTATCCCCCAGCATTATTACTATTATCAAATCGCACACTACAGCCGCGGGAAAATCTCTTTTCTCTAATACTAATATATCTAGCTAATATTGCTAAATAAATTAGCCAATCGATTAATATCTTGGATATAATTAGTTTTACTAACGAAAGCAGTGAATATGGATTTAAAAACATTCTTTTACGAAAATGTGATTCTGCCTTATAAAAACTTTCTTAAGGTTAAAGCAAATTCTGTATCTGGCGAAAATATCGACAGAACAGCTGGCCTTCAGGCCGCAATTGCTCTATATCACTTTCGAGAACATTTACCGGCAGAAATGAGGCAATCACATGCATCATTAATGCATAAATGCGCGGATTACGGCCTTCTTGGTGATATTGTTAACTTAACAAAACATAACGAACGAAAGAGTGCGTCAACACCCAAGATATTGTCAATGCATGACATTATAGAAATTATTATCTCTACAGAATATCAGGACGAACAAGGGCCATATCATCATAATTGAGAAGGATGTAGCATTAAAACTTATTGACGGCAAATACCGGTACCTTTCGGAGGTATTATCAAATGTTTATGACATGTGGGTCACTTTTTTTTTCCGAACGATTGAATATTAGGTTTAAATCATTGGTCAAGAGGAAGAAAGGGTTACCCAAAAGGAATAAGAAATCTAATACACTTGGGATGAAATCTGTTAACGGAAACGAATTTAAAAAGATGTTCGAGTTTTACAATTATAACTATGAGAAAGGAGTTGCAGAGGTTATCGATCTCACAGGGGCGAACGCAGTAATGAACGTATACTCTCCCGAATATGCTATTAATCTTTCAATACCGCATCCTAAAACGGGAGAAATTTGGTCTTGGGAAGTGAAAGTTGACATCAAACAAAAAAACAAGTTCAATCGATTAAAATCTATTGAGGAAAAGATTTCGTTCTTCGCCAACATAGCCATCGATAATGGTATATGGAAGCTTGCTGAAAAGGATGGACAACCTATTGTAATAATGTCGTCAGATAATTAAGCGAAGTGAATGTATCGGTATTATTATATAAAATGTGTAAGCGGGCTCACTAAGAAGTGAACCTGTGGACTGAATTGCAGCAACATTTGGCCTAAGATACTTTTGCCTTCAGTTAACGCGATACTACAAATTTGAAATTACAAACTCAGAATCTATGTCAGGAAAGCCAATTCGATTGTAATATCGAACAAACGCTGAAACCATAGATTGCGCAAAAGGAGTATCTAACTTTGTAATCCGTTGAAACGAGCCTAATTCATCGTAATTCACCATTTGCTTCAATTGAAAATCCAACAACAAATTTTTTATAAATGGAGTTTTAGGCAAAAAGAAGTACCTATCTCCCTTTCTTGACTCAATAAGTTCTGTAAACGATTGTTTATACTTTTCTTTATTCGCCGACCATTTTTTATAAAATTCAGTATTTTCTAGGGGAGTGGCAATCGCAAGTAAAACTTCACCGACTTTACGTGGGCGTGAGCCTTCAGCTACAAAGTCGCAACTCGGAGTTAATATAATGTAATATTTACCATCCTTAAACAAAACTTCTCCTGCACTATATTCTTTCGATTCCGATGGATAAATATAGAATTCCATTGGATGCGTTTTTCCTTCTCGAATTTTATCATCGCCGAGTATTACTTTTATGTTGTCTTTTGAAAGTGAATGAGCTAATCTTCGTAGTAATAAATATCCGATAGAAACGTCATTCTTGACGGGCTCCATTACATCTTTATTATCATGTACAGTTTTCCAGAAATAGTCCCTAAGCGAGCATTTGACATGCTCGAATACCTTTCCCTTTATTAGCGCAATATTTGAGCTTATAATCCGATTAATTTCACTTCTTAATCCTTCGACTCCACCATGTCCCTTGTTTACTACACCCACAACTTCCGATTCAATTCCGGTCAAATCCTTCGTTAGGCCTGAATAAAAAATTACAGGAATGAATGCGACTTCCGGATCTGCTTTAGCACCGAAAGACCTAACTTATCGCTACTTTCTTCCGGCTTCCCTTTGTATAAATCAAGGATAACGATATCATAGTCTTGTTGCTTGACTAGCTCTATCCCTTCCTCAAAAGAAGGTGCCCCTGAAGTGATAAGAGTATGGGAATTACAAACTTCTCCATTAAAGATTTTAACCAGATCTTCCCTGATCTTGGTGTCATCGTCTACGAATAGTACTTTTAAATTCATATTCTATGCCTGAAGGTTATTTTAAAGGTTGCACCATCCAACGGCCCGTTATCCATTAAATAAAATTCTCCATCATATTCAGTCACTAACTCTCCTACAATCGTCAACCCTAAGCCAATACCATCTGGTCTAGTACTGAAATACGGTTCAAAAATCAAAGTATTATGCTCCTCTTTAATACCGGGTCCACTATCACTAAACACAATTGAAAGCTCTTCTTTGTGTCTTATTACTTCAACTTTTATAATCCTTTCAGTATTGATGGTTGACAACCAGTATAATGAATTCTGAATTAAATTGACCAAAATAAGCTGAAGTTCTCCATCATCTATTCGCACTAGATTTTTAGAATCTGGGAGAATTATCGAAACATCAAAATGCTGTAGCTCAGTTTTATACAATCCAAAAACATTGGAAATTGCATCTTCAAGTATTATATCCACAGGCCGGCCTTTCTTTCTGCCTCCGAATGGTTCAAGCCTTTTGAATAATTGAGCAAGAACTTTCTTCTCTTCCTTTATATTTTCGATGCTTCCTTTTATTGACTCCCTATCTATTTCCACTTTTCCAACTTCTTTCATAATCATATGGATATCGTTATCTATCCTAGCAAGGAAATTATTTCCGTCATGTAGAATAACATCAACCAATAGACCGAGTGTTGATAGTCGTCTATATCTTGATATGATATCCTTTACCTTTTTACTCCCTCTTGGATGTCTGCCTCGGTTTCCGCTACTATTGACTTAGCATCTTTGTCATTAGGTAGCTTTGTTTCAACTAACTCTACAACCCGGGAAATCGAAAATCGATTAAAGAGCCCCTTCTGTCCATCCCTATTTTCCTTTTCGCGGGGTCGCTCCTCATATCTCTTTACTTCTAATTCATTTAAAATCGCAATCACAAACTCCTTCAATTGCTCAAATGATTCACTATCGACAATCCCTTCACGATTGCTCTGATCTTTAAAATCCGGATTCTTCTCCAGTTCGATTGTAACAAACCCTATAATTTGATTATTACTAGTACGCAAAGTTGGGTTATTAACCCTTCTTAAATCGAGGCGCAACCAGTCGATTTTAGGATCTCCATAGGGCAGCACTCTAAACTTATCTCTGTATATACTAACCCCAGACATTTCATTTAGCGCCGCCTTTACTTCATTTAGCTTTGTTTCAGATTCCGAGGCAACTTCCCTTAACGCATCATTATCTCTATCCCATACCCTAAAATCAAACTCAAATGGACCTGTTTTAGGGCTATCTCCTGATTTTAACAATAATTTCTTTCGAATATCAAAATTTCCTATCTTTTTACTAGTGTATACAGAGGTTAGTTCCCCGTTTTCATCCACGGAACCTCTTATAGAATGATTGGGCTTCGCTAGCGATTCAGGAGCGTCAACAATTCCTGAGTAAGATTCGAAGCCTTTAGGCAATCTTAATTCGATCAAAAAATCTGTCACTGGCACTACTGGGTTGATAAGTCGCTGAAGTGTTATTCTTAATTGCCTTATCTTTTCTTCATCCCAGTCCGAATTCAAATTTTTAAGAATTAACTTTGTTCCGTGTTCTGGCTTAATAAACTCGACTGGTTCTCTAACTTCCCAATCACATTCAACTTCATCAAGATACAAGTCAATATTTTCAAATTCTTTCCAGTTAAATCTTGCAACAACTTCATTGTCTTTTTCAAAACGAGTTATGATTTCGAGTTCAGAGGATAGTTTTGCGGACGAAAAACGGCCTATACCTTTCTCACCCGTATATCTTCTTGTTTTGCCACTTTTAATTGACTTCTTCTTTGAAATTGTAGCCGGTTCCATCCAAGCATCCTTGATTGTTTTCAAGGTCATTCCTGTTCCATCATCATAGACCTGTATGGAGCTACCATCCCGGATAATTTTTCGAATTTCCTTTTTCCCAACCTTTTCAGCAACAACTGTCCCATCAAATTCAATAACGATAATAGACGCGTCTGCATCATAACTATTCTTCACTAGTTCAAGTAAGGCAACAATATCATTGCTGATTAGCTCCTCTCCAATAGTTTTAATTAATCGTGCTCTTGGTCTTAGAATTGAATTACCGGTTTGTACAGGAGTTACAATCATTTTAACACTGATTTAATTCTGGTTGCAATTTCATATGCCATCAAAGGGGGACAGCATTACCAATTTGTTTAAACGCTGGAGTTCGACTCATGCCTTCTTTCACTCCTTCGAAATAGTAATCATCTGGAAACGACTGGAGTCTTGCAGCTTCCCTAACAGTAATTGAACGATTTTGTTCAGAATCAGGGTGTATATAATAATGGCCATCTTTGGCAATATGAGCTACTACAGTTTGAGAATATGGCTCATCACCAGCAACCACTTTAAATCTGTCATAAAACGAATCCCTGTTTTGGTGCGTTTTTAGCCGCTCAGGCAAATCATTATAATTCAGTCGTTGCCTATCAGTATCCCATTTATCAACCGCAATTCTGTATATTTCCTTATCCTGTTCTGTGTGAGGTCGTGCAATATGCTGAGTTAATACATCAATTCCGTTTCTTATATAGCTTTCAGTTAAGTATGCGTTAGTCCGTGACCTATATTTCTGATATCTTACTTTGCTTTCACCAGCTTGAATTTTCGGAAGATCTGTAAAAATATTTTTACCGTTTTACCTGTATTAGTATTTATATTTTCAAGATTGGGGATTTCATATTTAAAATTTTGTTTCCAACCAATGATAATAATTCGTTTTCGGTTTTGAAGAACATTAAAATTATTGGCTTCGACATTGAAGATCTTCATATCATAACCCTTTTTAAGAAAGAGCTTTTGCATATTCTCTAAATAAACCCCATTCCCGGCAGATTTTAAACCAAGAACATTTTCAAAGACAAAAAGCTTTGGGCTATATTTCTCCAGAATTTTGCGTAATGTACATACAAGTAGTTTCTATGATCTCCTTTCATACCATTCTTCGAGCGTGCTCTTCCAACGAGGGAATAAGCCTGACAGGGTGGACCCCCAATTATTAAATCGACCTGTGTGCCATTCAATTGTTTCTCAATTGTTTTGTGAATCGCAGGATTATAATCAGCACCTATCGGAAGATTGATAATTGAATCTAACAATTCAGAGGGTATTGAAGAATACAATTCATTTCTGCTTATTTCTCCTTTTAGATACGAAATGTATATTTCATAGTTGTTAGTAGATTTAAGGTAATGGTATGCAGTACGAGTTTTTAATGTGAAGCAGGCGGCCTCGTCTATCTCCACATGCGCTACTGGCGCAAAACCAGCTTTGATAAAACCTTCTGACAGCCCGCCGGCACCAGCAAATAAATCTATATATCTAAAGGTATTCATTTGTTTTTCAATTGCTTTAAAAGTAGTTGAAGTGTTACCTCTTTCTTGTTATCTTTCAAATCACATTCCCATATTGTAATAACCTTCCAGCCTTCACGTTCCAATTTCTCAACACTTTCGGCATCCCTTTTTATATTACCATTTATTTTGCTTAACCACCATTCCGTTCTCGATTTGGGCACAACGTAATATTTGCATTTCGGGTGGCCATGCCAGAAGCATCCATGCACAAACAGAACTGTTTTAAACTTCGGAACGACTAAATCCGGTTTTCCCGGAAATCTCTTATCATGCAATCTATATCTTATCCCATGAGAAAACAGAAATTTTCTGACTAGAATTTCAGGTTTAGTATTTTCCCCCTTTATTCTACTCATGTTATAGCTTCTTACATCTTTAGAATGTACATCTGCCATTATGATTTCTTTATTGAAGTAAAAAGATACATGACATCAACCTTTAAAATCGGCTACTTCAAATAGTGTATTTACGGTAGATTGTATTCAAGTAGTACACCATTTGAACCTGTTGCTTTGTATTATGAAGCTAAAGAGCATCCCAATTATTGGTTTTCCCTTGTTCTGCTAAAACTGTGCTATTCTATAGCTGCCTTTTTGAACATACGAAATCGACTCATTGTACAGAAATTTATGCAAAATACGCAAATTTTGCTTATGCGGTTATTAATTCCGGTACGAAAACAGGATGAAAATTAAGAGCATTAGGTTTAAAAAGATTACTGCAGAAATATAACAGTTGCTGTCTTTTTTTTATCAATTGAATTCGGGAAATATGCAACAAGATCAAAACCTTGTCTCATTCTGCTTCATACCCTATTTCCGTTTGTACCGTCTCCAGTTCTTCACTAGCCAAATTGGTGGTGACGTGGTAATTATACCCTTAGCTATGCTTAATCGTACCTCGAAAGCAAAAACTCCGCCATTACGTTACATTGATTTCTCCACTACTCTCCCTCTCCAACCCAAAGTCGTCTATCTTGGTGATTATATAATAAATAAGTTTCCGACTGCCCGCGAGCGATCCATATATTAATTATAGAATGTCGTGCCAATATTATGTGTGGACCGACGCACTGTCAACCCGTTAGTATGGTCTCTGCAATTGCCATAAAATTTAATATTGATAAACACAATTGCAAAGCCTTGGTTAGATTTACAACTCACATAAGTGAAATTGTTATGAACATCGAAAAGACTTACGATGCCGTGAAAGAAGCTCATAGAACCCGTAAACAGTTAAGCCTGGTGTATTTCAATGACCCCAAGGCCGCTTTGAAGAAGATGCGTGCAGCAGGTGAACGTTACGAGCAAGAACTAAAAACCAGACAACTAACCGCCACGACTAAGTAATGGCCGGCCGTATACCAGAGGTAAACCCGGTTTAACCACACAGGAAGAGTAATACTTCGCTTTCCTGCAGGCCGGTAAAGTCGCAAAACTCAGCGACCGATACGAATTGCCCCTTCTTCTTCCCTTTTAGAACACGAATTTTCTGTAGCAATGCGCGCGCCGTCCGTTCGGAGCGGCCAGTTATATTCTGTACATCTTTGGAGTAAACCACCATGCGGCGAGGTATCATTTTATGCGAAATCGGCATATTCGGAACGGAAATTTTATAGCTTAAAAATGCCGGCATACCTTGGTGTGGTATTACAAATTTACGACATCGTGCACGATTGGTAAAGCCTAACGGGGCGGGCTGTGTAAACTTTTATGTGCACGTTATAGTATAACGCAGTAAGGATGATCTTTATATCTCTTCAGTATTTCCTTTGCATGTGGAAGCAAGGGCACGTTTCCGCGGCACCGTGTCTTTCCTGTTCTTCACGATCCAGTCTTCCCCGTCAAAGAATTTCGCAATATTGTCCGGCGTAAGATTAAGCGTGTATTTATAAGCATACCCGGTAAAAGCCATGAACAGGTGAATATCTTTAGCTTCCTGCAGGCGCGGTACCGGTAATTCTTTATTCAGCAATACCGCCAAGTTTCCGGCAAGA
This sequence comes from Chitinophaga sedimenti, assembly GCF_023156195.1. Lineage (GTDB taxonomy): Bacteria > Bacteroidota > Bacteroidia > Chitinophagales > Chitinophagaceae > Chitinophaga > Chitinophaga sedimenti. The sequence goes on along the minus strand of NZ_JAKUKA010000001.1, from coordinate 522,027 downwards.
AGCCTTTTGAATGCAGTGCTGATCTTTGTATTCGGCAGGCGGGATATTCTATTCTTCAAGATAGATGCTGATCCCTTTAGCATCCTTAGTGCTGTTGGTTAGTTCGAAATACTCCAAAATCCCGGCTGGTAGTAGTAATTCTATTAGTTGTTTGTAATGCTGGTCCAAGCTGTTAAGTTACTAGATCGCAAAGAAACAGTTTTTTTCAGTCCCCAAGAATTTGACTTGATCCTTCTTTCTCTTCAGACTGAATAAATTGTATGCGTAGATATTCAATCCCCCAACTTTTCAACTTGATCCCCTTTTTTGCGACCGTTCAGATTGAATAATACGGTTCGCCTTTTCAGGCTAAAAAGACAAAAGCCGTATAAATCCTACGATCTATACGGCTTTAAGTGCGTTTGAATTTGTTTCTGTGATTCCGCTGGGACTCGAACCCAGGGCCCATACATTAAAAGTGTATTGCTCTACCAACTGAGCTACGAAATCATCACCTTTCTTTCGATTGGGATTGCAAAGATAGGAAAAACGATTTCACTGCCAATACTTTAGCTCAAAAACTTTTCCACACGGGTTATTCACAGCTATTGTTTCAAATACTTATACATCTCACACCCCGCCATCAAATAAGCCCCCGCTGCATAAATCTGCGTATCCTCCGGCCCAAAAGCTCCCGGCCCGTCACTCACCTTCTGCACATACCCCAACTTCCCCGCAGCACTCACATTCTGGCTCAAACGCGCCCAGCCTTTCTCCACAACAGGACCAAACACATCTCGTGAAAGCACCCCGGCATTGATACCCCAGGCAAGCCCGTACAACGCCAGCGCCGAGCACGAAGATTCTCCACGCGGGTGCTCCCCGGGGTCAAGGAGGTTGCTCGTCCACAAGCTATCACCCTGCTGCAAAGATTTAAATTTGTACGACATTTCGCGGAACTGCTGTTCAAACTTCGCACGGGTTTTATAGTCCTTCGGCAAATCGTTCAGCACCATTGCCAAACCGGCAATTACCCAGCCGTTGCCCCTGCCCCAGAACACTTTTTTTTGCCGTTCGGACTTTTACGTTCAAAGAAGTTATCGTCGCGATAGTAAAGCGAATCGGCTTTGCTGTACAGGTAGTCCGAAGTAGCCCACCATTTCTCGTCCATGTAGTCAAGGTATTTGGTGTTACCGGTTGCATTAGCGGCTTTCACGAATGTGGCGGGCCCCATGTACAAGGCATCGCACCACGTCCACCACTCATAGCGGTAAGTATTCAGTTTATGGCGCACATCCGGCTTAATGCGGCGTGCAAGGTGCATATCCAGCACCCGGGTGATGTTGGCCGTATATTCTTTTTTACCGGTGGCGGCGGCGGCGTCAAAATACATGCGGCCAATAGGCAACCGGTCCGCGTTAAACACATCGTTCATGGTTTTCCACTTGTACTCCTCTCCTGTTTTCACCATGGAATTAATGTACGCTTCGTTTTTAGTGAGCTGGTACAGCGATCCGATACCATCCCAGAACGGCGCATAAATCCAGTCGATCTTGTTGGGATAGGTGGTGCTGCCGTAAATATTATTGTACTGCCAGTCGGCAAATTTCGTCAGGTTTTGCAGCAAGGCTGCTTTACGAATGGGTTCCGGGCGCGGAACAGATCGTGGTTTACGCTGGGCATCAGCAGTCGTGGATAAGGCGGTTAACATTACCGCCAGGGAAAGCGTGTATCGTTTCATACGTAGTAGTTGGCCAGAAAGATGAGGAAAAAATGCGGATTTCCCACTATGCCGGTCATAAGTTAAGTACGGGCGGAGCGTATGCGGGATCAATGGGCTTAACCTGTAAGCACAAAAAAGCCGGCATTGCTGCCAGGCTTTCAATTAGTTTACGCGCCTTATCTGGTGATCTTCCAGCCAGTGCCGAAAAGCAAGGGTATCATTGGCGTAATGGCGAATGACCACACGATTTTTTAATGCAAGCAGAAAAAGGCCGTCCGACGATTGTAAAAATGCGGAGATGAGGGTGACCGGGTACTCAAATCCCGAATAGTGGGTTTCCGTGAGGGTTGCTACAGTGTTCTTCATGTCAGTGTTTGGTTAACGCGTGTTACAAAGCAAATTTTATTCCATTTTTTAGAGGCAATTTTATAACGTTAAGCTATATACGCTGTAACCTTTTGCAGGTATGGCATGTTTTTTATCGGTAAAGTATTTTAATGACCAAACAACAATCCTGGCGGGAAAGGCTGCATGAGGTGATTTATGAATCCAACACCACAGCAGGCAAAGTCTTCGATATTGTACTCCTGGCGCTGATCATCATCAGCATCGTGGTAGTGATGCTCGATAGCGTCGCTCATCTGCACCTGCGCTACGGGCGCCTCTTCTTCATCCTGGAGTGGTCATTCACCGGCATCTTCACCCTGGAATACATCCTGCGGCTGATGTGCATCGAAAAGCCTTCGAAATATATTTTCAGTCCGCTTGGCATCATCGATCTGTTAGCGGTGATACCAAGTTACATGAGCTTCGTGTACGTGGGATCGCAGTCCCTGCTGGTGCTTCGCGCCCTGCGACTGCTGCGGGTGTTCAGGATATTCCGGCTGGCCCACTTCCTGTCCGAAATGCGGTTTCTGCATGTGGCATTGGTGAACAGCGCTCGCAAAGTGAGCATCTTCCTGCTGTTCGTGATTAGCGCGGTGGTGATCCTGGGCTCCATCATCTATTTGGCAGAAGGTCCCGAACATGGGTTCACCAGTATTCCCCAGTCTGTGTACTGGGCCATTGTGACCATCACTACCGTGGGTTATGGCGACATCGCCCCGGCCACCCCGCTCGGCAAGCTGATCGCCAGTTTTATCATGTTGCTGGGGTACGGCATCATCGCGGTTCCTACGGGCATTGTGAGTACCGAAATGGCCATGGCCGCGCGGGAACAAAGGCACAGTCACCAGGCCTGCCCGTCCTGCGGGCGCGAAGGGCACGAGCACGACGCCAAGCACTGCAAATACTGCGGCGCCAAATTATAAATCCGGTTTATGCAACAAACCTCCACCCTCCAAAACATTGCCCGCTGTGTACTGGGCATCGCGCTGGCCTTCGCCGGTACAGGACACCTTACCTTTTCCCGCGCGGAGTTTCAGGCGCAGGTACCGCCATGGGTGCCGCTCGATGCAGATTTAGTGGTGGTACTGTCCGGCGTGGTGGAGATTGTAATGGGCCTCGCGCTGGTGTTTTTACCCAAATACCGCGTAGTGCTCGGCTGGATCGCAGCCGCGTTTTTCGTGGCGGTATTCCCCGGCAACATCGCGCAATGGCTGCACCACCGCGATGCGTTCGGGTTAAATACAGACCAGGCAAGGCTGATCCGGCTGTTCTTTCAACCGGTATTAATTGTATGGGCTTTATGGTCTACCGGCGCGTGGAAGGCTATAAGGCGGTAACCTTCAGCACCACGCTCATACGGCGCATGCCGGCTTCGGGGTTATACCCTACCGTCATCAAAAAATCGCCCGAATACACTTTACCGGCATCAATAGGCGAACGGGCGCCCGGGTACAGGTTAATCTCTTCTATTTTATACCGCAGCGCGGGATCCAGTCCTTTCATTTTGATAGGCAGGTTAATCGGCGTGGTGTATTTGGTGGCCACATAGTAATTGAAAATCACGGCATCGCGCTTCGTTTCACTCACATAGGCTACTGCTGCTACTTTATGTTGATAGGGATCCTGCAGCCGGTATTGTTCGCCATTCCACACCAGCTGTTTAAGGCTGTCGTACAGCTTCACCGCCTGCTGGCAAAAGACCAGTCCTTCGGCGTAAGTTCGTGTACTTTTAAATCGAAACCCAGTTTGCCCATCATCGCCACATCCGTCCGGAACTTAATCGGCTGATTGCCCATTTCCGTTACATGATTATCCACCGCTATCGAAGGAAAATAGTAGGAATATTCCCACTGGATGAAAATACGATCGAAGGCATTGGTATTATCGCTGGGCCAGAACTCCGTAAAGTAATGAAGGGACTGGTAATCCACCCGCGAACCGCCACCCGCGCATAACATCATGGGCACGTCGGGGTATTTGGCGCGCACACGTTCAAGTACTTTGTTCAACCCGCGCACATATTCAATGTAAAAATGATCCTGGTTCCTGAGATAAGGCGAATACGCATTATAGATCAGCGCATTACAATCCCACTTGATGAACGCCAGCTGCGGCACTTCCTTAAACAGACCATCCACCGTTTCATACACAAAATCCTGCACGGCGGGATTGCTCAGGTCCAGCACCAGCTGGTTGCGCATGTAATATGCCGCGCGGCCCGGCTCGCGCAGTACCCAGTCCGGGTGTTTTTCGAATAACTCGCTGCGGGGATTCACCATTTCCGGTTCCAGCCAGATGCCGAACTTCGTACCCTTCACCGTCGCTTCTTTTCCCAAAGAGGCGATGCCGTTCTTCAGTTTCGCACGGTTTGCCTGCCAGTCACCCAAGCCACCATCTGCCGCGTTACGCGGGTATTTGTTACCAAACCAGCCATCGTCCAGCAAAAACACATCTACGCCCAACGTTTTGGTATCGTCCAGCAAGGCCGACAGTTTAGCATCATCAAAATTGAAATAGGTTGTTTCCCAGTTATTCAACAGCGTGTAGCGTTCCCCGTTACCATTGCGCAGGCGGTAGTTTTTCGCCCAGTGATGCAGGTTGCGGCTGGCCTGTCCCCGGCCGTTTAATGAATACGTATACACGAACTTCGGCGTGGTAAATACTTCCTTCGGCGCCAGCGTATAGTTGGATGCGTAATTATTGATGCCCGCGGTAATGCGGAGATAGGATTCGTCAAACGGTTCAAAATCCAGGCGGAAGTTGCCGTTCCACTCCAGCGATCCGGCCAGCACTTCCCCGGCATCTTCGCTGGCAGGGGCATCCAGGTCTACCATAAAAGAGGAAGAATGCAGCAGGTTGTTCCGCGTACCGAGTTTGGAATCGATGGTGCGGATGCCATGCAGCAGCTCCTGCTCCTCACTGTACATCTCGCGCCCCCAGCCGCTGTAATGGTTTTTCAAGAAGAAGCGATGGCCGCCTAGCGTCACGTTGGCCGAGGCATATTTGTTCAGCACTACCGGCCCTTCCTGCTGATGCGTGATGGTCGCCCACTGCTCTATCACATCTTCTTTAAAGTAAGTGTGATAATACAGCTTCACATCAAATTTATACAACGCATCGCGCAGCCATATTTTGGTGATCGACTGGTTATCATCTATTGTTTTCACGCTGCTGGATAGGTAATGCAGCGCCAGTGATTTGTCTTTGTTAAAATGGGTAACCGCCAGCGCAGGCTCCAGCAGGTTTACGCCGCCGGCCGGCACATACGCTTCGCGCTTATTATAAAGGTCGTCGTTACCAGGTTTAAATTTATCCAATGGACGGATATGAGCATACTCCGAAGGGTCCGCCAGTTTTTTGCCAAAGTAGGCGCACACCAGCGTACTATCGGGGTCTTTCTCCAACACCAGCACTATTTTTTGGGTGGATATGGAAACGATGTCCTGCGCATGTACGGCTTGTTGAAGCAGCATCGCAGCGGCCAGCAGCCATTTGGTTGTTTTCATAATTCGGTAAAAATAGTCGTGCCAACCAAGAATGGCTTACCGGAATTTAACCAATGCTTACCGTTGTTTATGCCCGATCCACAAACTTAGGCTTCACCAGCGAATGGTTTAGGCCGGTAGTGCTGCCACAGGTTAGGTCGATGGTAGTGCCCGTAATTTTACCCGCCAGCTCCGAAGCAAGGAACACTGCCGCATTCGCGATATCCTGCATTAAAGGCAGTTGTTTCAGCATGGTATCGCCCTCCAGTCGCCCCATCGCCTGCGCCATCCCTTCCGGATCGGCCTTTGCCGCATCGCGGAACACCCGGCTATCTGGCGACCCGCCGGAACGGATGTTCACCACGCGTACGCCATGCACCCCCACTTCCGAAGCCAGGTTCTTCGTAAAGCTCTCCACCACGCAACACGCCGGCCCAAAACCACCCACTTGCGGATAAGCTACGCCGCCCGGCGTGGCGGTCAGGGTAAGGATCACCCCGCCACCCTGCTGTATCATCCTCCTGGCCGCAGCCGTGCCCGTCAAAAAATTAGTGCGGATCGAAATATCTACCGGCCGATAAAAATCTTCCAGCGACATATCCACCAGTAATTGATCCTGCTGGTCCTTCCAGCCAATGGCGTTAAAGGAGATATCGACGGCAGGCATCGTCTGCAGGTGCGCTTCGATAGCCGCCTGGTCCAGCGCATCTACCTGCGCCACTTCTGCTTGTCCCCCGCGGCTACGGATCAGCTGCGCGACTTCCTGCAACGGCGCCAGATGCTGGCCGGTGAGAAAGACTTTTACCCCTGCGGCGGCGAGGGCAAGACTGGTCGCCTGTCCGAGCGAGCCGGCGGCGCCATATACAACGGCGTTTTTGTTGGAGAGTGTCATCATGTAAATATAACACAGCGCGTACGCCGAAAGCGTACCTTGTTGGGACAAATAAAGGGGGTGATTGCGACAGCCGCCACTGGTGTATATTTCCACAAAAAGCCATCCCCACGTTATATCTTTAACCAATATGAAGCTACTCTTAACGACCCTGGCCTGCGCCGGCACCCTCTCCGCCGCAGCTGCCGACACCACGATCACTGTCACCAAACGGTATCTTAATCTGCCTGTATCACAACAACAGGGCAGATCAGTAATGATGTACGAATCCAACGGTAAAACCCTCCAACGCTTCAAGATTCGTTTAAGTGCCAAACCCGAGTATTGGGTATTTTCCGATATGAGCGCATATCGCGGAAAACGTATCCGCATCCGTTATGAAGGCGACGCCTCCGCATTGCGCCTGCTGTACCAGGACGACCGCATCACCGGGCAGGACTCCCTGTACCGCGAACAACGCCGCCCGCAATATCATTTTTCCACCCGCCGCGGCTGGATCAATGATCCAAACGGCATGGTGTTTTATGAGGGTGAATACCATCTCTTCTATCAGCATAATCCATTCGAACGCGAATGGGAAAATATGTCGTGGGGGCATGCTGTCAGCAAAGACATGATCCACTGGGAAGAACTCCCGGTAGCCCTGCACCCCGACGAACTCGGCACCATGTTCTCCGGCTCGGCGGTTATCGACTACGATAACACTTCGGGCTTCGGCAAACCCCGAAAACCGGCCATGGTAGCTTTGTATACGGTGGATAACCCGGACAGGCAGATACAATGCCTCGCCTATAGCCTCGATAAAGGCCGTACCTGGACGAAGTATCCCGGCAACCCGCTGATCGATTCAAAAGACAAATGGAACAGTAAAGACACCCGCGACCCGCGCGTGTTCTGGTACGCCCCCGGCAAACACTGGGTAATGGCGCTGAACGAACGCGATGGCCACTCTATTTATACCTCCACCAACTTAAAAGAATGGACCTACCAGAGCCACACCACCGGCTTCTGGGAATGCCCCGACCTGTTTGAATTGTCCGTTGCCGGCAAACCCAACGAAAAGAAATGGGTAATGTATGGCGCATCCAACACCTACATGATCGGCAGCTTCGACGGCAAAAAGTTCACCCCGGAAAGCGGCAAACATTACTTCAGCAGCGGCTCCATTTATGCGGCGCAAACTTTCAGCAACATCGCCGACCGCCGCATCCAGATTGGCTGGGGCCGCATCGCCCAGCGTGGCATGCCGTTTAATAACATGATGCTGTTACCGACAGAACTTACCCTCCGCCCAACCAAAGACGGCATCAGGCTTTTCAGTGAACCGGTAAAGGAAGTGAACCAACTGTTCACCCCCGCCGGCAAATGGAGCAACCAAACCATGCGCGACGCCGATCAGCAACTGGCGAAATTCAACAACGCCGATGCACTGCGCATCCGTACCACGATCAAATTATCGCATGCCACCGACGCAGGCCTCAGCCTGTTCGGCCAGCGACTGATTAACTACGATATGAATTTTAACATGCTCAACGGCATGTTCTATTCTCCGCAGGACCCTACCAGCATGGAACTGACCGCGGATATTTACCTGGATCGTTCTTCTGTGGAAGTGTTCATTGATGGCGGGGCGTATTCCTATTCGTTCGAACGCCGGGCAGACGACAGGAACAATGAGGGCTTCCGGTTTTGGGGGAATAATATTACTGTGAAAGAGTTGGAAGTGTGGACGGGGAAATCGATATGGCCATAATAAAGCGTGACGCCCCCAACGGCTGGCTGGCCGGATATTTGCGGCCGGAACAGGCAGTAAGGCTGCAGGGCATGCCGGAACTGCTGCCCGCAGCAGGTACGCGGCATACAGGCGGTACATCAAACACCCGTTATCATGGAGGATATGAGAGTAATACCATTAACAGAAGGATTTTATACTGTAGGAAAGGAAAAGCAATTCAAACCATTATTACCGGGAGCAGCTACCCCGAGGGCGAATCCAGGGCTGCAATACGGCCGTTTTTAATCGAAATAGCGAATGAATTTGTGTTGTTGGATACCGGACTTGATGGCGCCCACATCCTGTCGCTTTTACAGGAGCAGAACGTACAGCCGGAACAGGTGACGAAAATACTATTATCGCATCTGCATAAAGATCACAGTAACGGCCTGGGGCATTTTGAGGGAGCTGATTTCATCCCCCACTTTCCCAATGCCACCATCTATTTGCAACGCCGCGAACTGGACTACGCCAACAGCAAGCTGCCCAATCCCTCCTACCTTCCCGAGGTACTGGAGGCACTGGTCACCTTACCACAAATACAATGGCTCAACGAAGACGCCGGTCAGCTTACCCCGGAAATCTCCTTCCAGGTAACCGGCGGCCACACTCCTTTTCACCAGGTGTTTTGGATCCGCGGGCAAGACCAAACCGTGTTTTACGGCGGCGATAACTTACCGAAAGAAGGCTACCTCGACCCGCACGTCGCATACAAGAATGATGATGATGGTAAAAAGGCCATGGAGTGGCGCATAAAATGGGAAGAAGAAGGCCGCGCGGAGCATTGGCAATGTTTGTTGTATCACGATATGCGCAAGCCCTTTATTACACTATAAACGTTAAAAGCAGCAGTTGCCGCAACAGTCAGGCAGTTTTAAGCAGATAGGCTTCCGTGGGCATGGGCGGCCGTTTAATTTTGGGGGATATCATGCTTACTGAAATGAAAACATTGCTTGCTATCGCCTGCGTTATCGCCGGGTCCTTATTCCTCGCCTGCAAAAAGAAAAACAGCGACGCCCCTGTTGAACGCAACTACACTCCTGCCGTTACCGCCAAAGGAGTAGCGAAGGGGCCGGCTGCAGAAAAGGTAATCGGCGCAGCCGGTGGTGAACTGCAGTCGGCCGACGGCGCGCTCACCATCAAAGTGCCGCCCGGGGCGGTGAACAGCGATGTTGTGTTCAGCATCCAACCGATCAGCAATACTTTTGATACGAATAATATTGCCTACCGGCTCACGCCCGAAGGCACTAACTTTTCCAAACCGATAGCGGTAGTATTTTCACTATACTGAGGCTGACATAGAAGGGACAATGCCCGAACTGCTCGTCGCTGCTTACCAAACCCCGGCCGGCTCCTGGAAAAGCGTACCTGCACGTGTAGATAAAAACGCTCAACAGTTTGTTTTCCAAACCACTCACTTCAGCGACTGGATCGTGCAATACATGATGGAACTGAAACCCGAAAAAAAAGCCATCCATTTCGGTGAGTCCGTAAAATTGACTGTCTCCGGCCTTGCTATGGTGCAAGACGATCTGCTGGCACCACTCACGCCGCCGGAAATCCTGGAGGGGCTTGTAAAAAGCTTCGACTGGCGGCTACTCACCAACTCCGGCAGCCTCACCTACAATGCCCAAAACGAGTGTGAAGCCACCTTCACCCCCGATCACCCCACCGGCATGAGCACCAGCGCAGAAATATCGGTGGAATTAGACGGCAACATGAAAATCCGCGATGAACAGGCCCCGGGCGGATTCGTGATCATGAAGCGCATGACGTTGCTAACAAAAATAGACGTCCTGGGTGAAGTGTATATGACCGGCAGTTTCGTAAAACCGATCAACATTACCGACCAGGTAACCGCACTCATCGCAAACGGCCACATCACCATCAACGCTCATTCTGCCGATGTCTCCATTATGCTGGAAGCCTTTGGGACAACAGCCGGCACCTATCTCGGCGGCGAGCGTGGCTCATTCGGCAACAGCTTCGCGATTGTAACGCAGAATGAGGCGGTGCCTAAACCATTTTCATACAGCTCACAATATACAGAGTGCGGACCGCCACGGGTGGAGAAGTATACAGGTACACTCACGATTGAAAAGTGGGACGCCGTGGGGCGGCCGGTGCAGGGATCATTCAGCGGCTCGCTACGGTGGCTGCAGCGGGTAGTGGATCAATGCCCGGAATATAAAACAACATCGTTACAGGTGGATTTCCGGACGGTACGGGGTTTGTAAGAAATTACATCCAAAACCGGACGCGCATTATCCGGAAATGAACACTTCCATCTTCTTAAACTAATCATTTTCAATTAGTTTGATGATGGCACCTTTTTCGTAGGGCTGCCTTATGCTCCCGTACTACTTCAAAATCGCGGCACGTAACCTCTGGAAAAACCGGAGTTTTTCGGCGATCACCATATTTGGGCTGGCAATTGGCCTGGCCACCTGCATGCTCATTTCCCTCTTCGTCACCGACGAACTGTCGTACGACAAATTTCACCGGCAACACGAACGCATTTACCGGGTAAACGCAGATTTCCTCGTAGGCGACAATACCTTTAAGGAACGCTTCTCACCTGCCCTGCTCGGTGAAATGCTGAAAAAGGATTATCCACAGGTAGAAAACTACTGCCGCCTCACACTACAGGGCCCCGTACTCGTAAAACACGGCGAGGAAACGATTTCCGAAAAAAACGCCTGCTTTGCCGATTCTTCCATCTTCCAGTTATTCACCTTGCCGCTGCTCGCCGGCGATGCCACCACGGCCCTGCGCGAACCTTTTACGGTAGTGATATCGGAAACTATCGCGGAAAAATATTTCCCCGGCGCCGATGCCCTCGGCAAAACGCTGCGCATGGAAAACCGCCACGATTATACTGTTACCGGCGTGATCAAAGACGTGCCCGCGCAATCGCACCTGCATTTCGATATCCTGCGCGCCATGTCGGAAATACCCGAAAGCCGGCAGTCGAGCTGGATGGCCGATAACTTCGTGACTTACGTGCTACTACGCCCTGGCGCCAGCGAGGCACAGCTCAACGGCTACCTCCGCGAAGCCACCGCCAGGTACATGGACGGTCCGCTGAAAGATATGGTTGGCAACAGCATCGCGGAACTGGAGAAAAAGGGCGGACACTTCGGCTACAATGCCATCCGCCTCGATAAAATCCACCTGCACTCCGACCTGGCCAGCGAAGTAGAACCCTCGGGCAGCATCCAGTATGTATATATCTTTATCGCGGCAGGTGTAATTATCTTACTGATCGCCTGCATCAACTTCATGAACCTTTCCACCGCCCGTTCCGCCAGTCGCGCCAAAGAGGTAGGCGTGCGTAAAGTATTAGGTTCTCATCGCAGCGTACTGGTATTACAATTCCTCGCGGAATCAACCCTGACGAGTATTTGCGCCATGTTGGCCGCATTGATACTGGTGGCCGCGCTGCTGCCGTACTTAAACAACCTTGCGGATAAACATATGCAACTGGAACCGGCCTTCCTGTTATGGTTGCTGCCGGTGGTATTGCTGGTAGGCGTGCTGGCAGGCAGTTATCCGGCTTTCTATCTTTCTTCTTTCCAGCCCTTAAAAGTGTTAAAAGGGAAACTATCGGGCGGCTTTAAAAACAGCTGGCTGCGCAACGGACTGGTCACCTTCCAGTTTGCCACCGCCATCTTACTGATCGTAGGCACCTTCGTGATTTACAACCAGCTGGGATATATCCGGCACAAACAACTTGGTTATAATCGCGCACAGGTATTGGTGGTTGGCAATACCGGGGCATTAGGCGCACAAGCCAACAGTTTTAAGCAGGAAGTAGCGCAGCTGCCCGGCGTAAAGGGCGCCACGCTCAATGCCTCACTCCCCGTTAAAACCAATACCAGTACGAATATCTACTCAAAAGATGCCGCCTACAGTCCTGGCCAGGTACTTGGGATCGACGAATGGTTTGTAGATGCCGATTATATTCCCGTGATGGGCATTAAAATGGCCGCAGGCCGTAACTTCTCGCCCCAGCTGGCTACCGACAGCCAGGCCGTGATCATCAACGAAACCGCTGCAAAGCTGTTGGGCTTTACAGACATTACCGACAAGTACCTGTATGCCGGCAGGCGGCCGCGTAAAGTGATCGGCGTCGTGAAAGACTTCAATACCGGCTCCCTGCACAATGCCATCGCACCGGTTACTTTCACACTCAGCGAAATCCGCGACAACATTGCCTTACGCATCGACCCGCAACATACCAGCGAGATACTTGCCGGCGTGCGCAAAGCGTACCATGCGCGCGAAGGCATGGCGGGACAGCCCTTCTCCTACTACTTCTGGATGAAGCCTTTAACAACCTTTATATATCGGAAACGCGCACCGCGAAAATCTTCATTGGTTTTGCGGTGCTGGCTGTGCTGATCGCCTGCCTCGGCGTATTCGGATTAATTACCTACGCCGCCGAGCAGCGTACCCGCGAAATAGGCATCCGTAAAGTACTGGGCGCGTCTGTCACCAGCATCGTGGCCATGCTTTCGGCCAATTTCCTGAAGCTGGTATTGATCGCCGTGATCATCGCCGTACCGCTCGCCTGGTATTTAATGAATCAATGGCTGCATAATTTTGCATACCGTGCACCTATCAGCTGGGGAGTGTTTGTATGGGCGGCCTTATTGATGACCGGCATCACCATGCTCACCCTCAGTTTCAGGGCCATTAAAGCCGCACTGGCCAATCCCGCCCGGAGTCTTAAATCAGAATAAAAAAGCCCTGCGCACGATGTGTACAGGGCTTTATACATTTTAGGAGGCTTATAAACTATTTACGAATCCAGGCCAGCAGGTCTTTATTGATCGTTTCGTGCTCGGTAGTCGGCATACCGTGCGGGAAACCAGGATAAGAAATCAGCGTACCGTTTTTAACCAGCTTCGCAGACTTCACCGCCGAATTGGCGTAAGGCACAATCTGGTCATCTTCGCCGTGCATGATCAGCACCGGGATATCTACCGCTTTCAGATCTTCCGTATAATCTACTTCAGAAAATTGTTTGATGCAGTCATAATGCGCTTTAATAGAGCCCATCATGCCCTGGCGCCACCAGTTGTCCCGGATGCCTTTGGACACCTTTGCACCCGGACGGTTGTAACCATAGAACGGGAAGGTAATATCCTGGTAGAACTGCGGACGGTGATTAGCCGTGTTGTTACGGATATCGTCGAATACGGACATATCAACGCCATCGGGATTAGACGCAGATTTCACCATTATCGGCGGTACCGCAGAAATCAGGACTGCTTTGGAAACGAGTCCCTTACCAAACTTGTTGGCATAACGAATTACTTCGCCGCCGCCGGTAGAGTGGCCCACGTGGATCACATCTTTTAAACCCAGCGCCTGTACCAGCTCGTATACGTCGGATGCATAAGTATCCATATCGTTACCGGTAAAGGTTTGAGTAGAACGGCCATGACCGCGGCGATCGTGCGCAATGACGCGGAAACCCTGCTCCAGGAAAAAGAACATCTGCGCATCCCAGTCGTCGGCGCTCAGCGGCCAGCCGTGATGAAACATAATAGGTTGACCGGTACCCCAATCTTTATAATAGATCTCGGTGCCGTCTTTCAATTGAATCTTGCTCATTGGATTAGATTTTATTGTTTTTATCTGCTTAAACAAAGTATGGTTAGCGGTTGTTCGCTAACGTAATGGAAAGATAAGGCAGATGAAGATTCAACGCATGCAGGTGCGTTGATTTGGAGGGGTAAAACGATGATTGATACGAGAGATTGTAAGAAAGGTATAAATGAACGGCCAAGCCAGCTCCGCCACATCTAAGGGTATGACTTTTGTGACTATACCACTAAACCATCGCTTATGCATATTATCAGTGGCGCATCCGGCACCGTTGGCAGTGCTGTCATTGACCACCTCCTGGACGCCAAACAACCCGCAAAGGGCATTGTTCGCAACGAAAAGGCGGCAACAATACTGCAGAATAAAGGTGCAGCCTTCGCCATGGCCGATCTGTTCGATCAACAGGCCGTTACTGAAGCATTACAGGGCGGCGCAAGCCTGCTCGCCATTACCCCGGAAACCGGGCAGGAAAAAGACCTGTTGGCCGAAACCCGCCAGATCCTGCAACACTACCGGGAAGCCGCCGTAGCGGCCGAAATAAAAAAGGTGGTAGGCATTTCTTCGTATGGCGCGGAGTATGACAGCGGCACCGGCAACCTGTTACAGTCGCACATGCTGGAACGCGCATTCAACGGCGCGCCGATGCGCAAACTGTTCGTCCGCCCGGCGTACTACTATAAAAACTGGGCGCTGTACTTACCCGTCATGAAAGAAACCGGCAAACTTCCCTCCTTTTTCCCACCAGACATGCCCATCGCCATGGTATCGCCGGACGATGTGGCCGCCTTCGCCGCTGAGTTACTGACCGGTGAACAGAACCAGGACGCGGTGTATGAAATACAGGCGGCTAACGCTTACACACCCTGGGAAGTAGCCGCGGCATTTACGCGCGTACTGGGTAAAAACATAGAAGTGCAACACGTGCCGAAAGAAGGATGGGCAGCTGCCTTAAAGGCCACCGGTTTCAGCGAAAACGCCATTGAGCACTTCGTGGCGATGACGGCGGCAGTAATAGATGGGAAAACAAAGGCCTCTACGGAAGGCGTAATACCGGTAACAGCGAAAACATCTTTGGAAGAGTATGTAAAAAAGCCGTGTAAACTCGAACGCTTACACGGCTTTTCAATTTATTTATCCAGCAGCTCGTTGATCATCAATTCCAGCGTACGGTGGTTATGTTCGTCCGTGCGGAAATTGGAGAATACGATATTGCCTTCTTTATCGATCAGGTAATTTGTAGGCGCACCAAACGCTTTCAGGTTACCGCGCTTTTCCTTTTCATCACGTACAGGTGTAAATGAATAACCGCTCTGCTTCATGAACGGCGCTACATATGGATCCTGGTCATGTTGTATGTTGATACCGATGTAGGCCAGCTGGTCTTTGCTATACTTGCGCACTACGGCTTCAAAATGCGGGAACTCGCCGCGGCAGGGGCCGCAACCAGGGAACCAGTATGTTACCAGCACCACTTTACCTTTCAGATCGGGCAGCGATGTTTTACCGGAAGTCAGGTAGTTATCCAACGAAAACGGCGTGGCCGGCTCGGCTTTAGATTTACGCTGCTTCCACACTTCCTGCTGGATCGTTGTATTGTTTTTACCGAGTTTACCGCCGTAAGTACCCATGAGGGCATAGATTTCGTCGGTAGGGTCTACCGCATAGTTCAGCAGCAGGCTGTCGTAGGCCGCCTGTGTATTACCCGCAGCTGCATTGGCGCTGGCTTTATCTTTCAATAAAATAGTACCCGCACTGCTATAGCGCAACTTCGGTGCGGTGTTATATTTCTGAATGGCTTCCTGGTATTTACCCGCCGCCGCTAATGCACGACCGGCGAGAATTACATCCGCCACCTCTTTATTCTGCAGCCAGTCTTTACTGGTACGCAGCGAATCGTTCTGCAACAGGTCCTCTGCCAGCTTTTTCGCTTTTGCCACATCACGCGTCAGCAGGTAATTGTAATAGACACTCATGGCGCCGGAGGTCCAACCCGATTTTCCCGGATCGTATTTCTTGCGCGCCAGCTCCCATACCTGTATTTTCACCGTGGGGTTAGTAGAGCGTTGTGCCAGCCAGTACAGCGCCTGCGCACCTCTTTCGGTACCGGGATAGCGATCGGGCATGGAGAGCATCAGATCGTGGTGTTTGGCAGAATCTACATCCTCAAAAGAGCTGGCGTAGTAAAACGCATGGTCCGGGCTTTTAGGATCAGCCTCTGTCGCCTTTTTCAGGTAGTTACGGCCGCCTTCAAAGTCGCCCCACCTTTCGGCATCTATCCACAGCATCTGGTAAGCTTTACCATTTTTCGGGTCGAGCTTTACCACCTTTTCCAGGTAAGGTTTGGCGGTAGGCAGTTCCTTGTTATATAACCCTTCGGCATAAGCAAAAGGAATTTCCACCAACTTAGGATGCGCTTTGATCCATGCATCATATTGCTTTTTCAGTTCTTCACTTTCGGCACCTACTGCATAGATGTAATCTTTATGCGCCTGTGCGTCTTTAAAATTCTTTTCCACATCTTTTTGAGGGCGGCAATTTCCTCAGGGGTAGCCTTTGGTTTTTCGGCACGTGGCCCCTGCGCATACGCGCTCATGGAAAGGATGCAGGCTGCTGCCAGCATCGTAATTGTTTTTGCATGGTGGTTATTTTATGATGTCTGCTATGTTTTTTTAAGTTCCTCTCCTCTTAATTGGGCTGCTACTATTTGTCCTTCGGGAGATATTAGGAAGTTGTCGGGTATGGACTGCACACCGTACAGGTTGGCGATGGGCTCATCCGGGGCTTTCAGTTCCGAAATATGTTGCCAGGTAAGACCATCTTTCGCAATCGCGTCCCTCCATTTCTTTCCGTCATTGTCCAGCGAAACGCTGACTACGGTAAAGCCTTTATCTTTATACTGCTGATAAGCTGCCACCACGTAAGGATTCTCGGCGCGGCAAGGCACACACCAGCTGGCCCAGAAGTCGAGCAGTACGTACTTACCTTTCAGACCGGCTGTACTTACCGGTTTCCCGTCCATATCCACTGCTTCAAAAGTTGGCGCCGGCTTGCCTACCCGCACCGTTTCGCGCTTTGCCAACCGCTGCCGGGTGTCTTTGGCGAAGTCTGTTTGCTTCATCGCCGGCGACAGTACTTCATACAGCGCCAATGCGGTATCCAGCGGAACACGGGACGCCAGTACGTAAAAGTTCATCACACTGACCATGGTATTCGGATGCTGGCGGATGATCGCACGTTTCGCGGCCCATATCTCATCGTATAATTTTTCGGATGCCGCTGTTTTTCCCTCATCGCGCAGCTGTTTCACAATAGCATATTGCTCCCGCTCCCGGATGCGCTCCTCCGTTTGCAGCCTATTATTCGGGGTGCCGTAAGCACGAATGTAGTCCATCGTATCACTATGCCCCGCAAGGGTAATATTTCCCGGCTCTGCATAAAAACGGAAGAACTTGCGGGAACGGAGGCCGCCCGGCACCAAAGTAGCCTGCTGTACACCATTCACTTTTCCTGTAAACCGGAACTTCCCTGCCCTGGCCCGGGTGCGTAAGGTATCGAAGGCCATGTTGCTCTTACGCACAATCAGCAACACGCTGTCATTATTCAGGCCTTCCAGTTTGCCGGTAACGCGGTACGATTGAGCGTTCGCAGACTGCCATAGCAGTCCCGCCGCCAGGATGCAAATCAATTGTTTCATAAACGGGTGTGTATATAACCGCGGTGACCGTGGCGGTCACCGCGGCCGGGTTAATATTTATTTTGCTCGATCACACCGTTGCTGGCCACCATTTCCGTACGCGGAATCGGCTGCGCAAAGCGACGGGATCCTTTAGGCAATGAATAAGTTTTGATCGCCTCATTCGTTTGCACCGCCGCTACTGTGTAGGGGTAAAAATCACGGGTGAGCGATACGTCGTCCGGGGCATACTCATTATTGTTGTAACGGCGAATGTCCTGCCAGCGTTGTGTAAACGGCAGTTCCCTCCTCCGCTCTTCCAGCACTTTCGCGATGGCGTCGTCCTGTGTAGTGGCTACCAGGGTTACCCAGGCGCCAGGCGTCATACGGTTGGCGCGAAGCAGGTTCAATGGCGCCATAGCTTCACCCGGTTTGTTGGTACGCGCCAGCGCCTCGGCCTTGATGAGCAGCATTTCCGCTACCGTGGGGCCCGAAGGAAGGCGATCTTTAAAGAAGAAGATATAACCTGGATAGTCGAAGCTCGGGTTGATCATCCCCCTGTCGTATGAATAGTTTTCCACGATGTGATAGCGGTAACGCAGGTCGTGGTCTTTATCGTACAGGTTCAGCAACGCCTGGCTGGGAATGTACCACCAGCTGCCATGATTCAGCATGCGGAAGTACAGGAACTCTTTCCAACCCACCATATCCGTAAGGTCAGTCTGGTTATCATGCGTATAAGGATACTGCAACACCACGGTTTTCGATTCCGGCTTACCCGGGTCGATCACCACGCTCTGGGTACGGCCATAACGCATTTGGGTGTTATAATCCACCAATACGCTGTACTCGTCCAGCGCCAGTTGCGCGTATTTTTGAGCCTCTGCGTAGTTATTGCGGGTGAGGTAATACCTGGCCGCAAAACCGTTTACCGCGGCCTTATTCGCCCGCCAGTGACGCGGACGGCCTTCCTGCACCAGGGGCTTGTAATTTTCAACGCCTCCGCCAGGTCGGACTCTATTTGCTTATACACTTCCTGCAAAGGCACCCTTTTCAGCGACTCTTCAAAGCTGGTGCTGGTTTTAAGGGGCAGTCCCAGTTCGTTTTTAGTGGATTCGTTATACGGCAGACAAAACGTACTGGCCAGCTGGAAGTAGCTGTAAGCACGGATAAAATGTGCATCCGCGGTCAGGATCGCCTTTTGTTCGTCGGTGCCCGACACGGAGCCTACCAGGCTTAACACCATGTTGGCGTTAAAAATCTTGCGGTATTCCGTGCTCCACATGGTTTCCTGGGTATCGTCCTGGAGGTACAGGGTATCCCAGGTGGCAAATTCTACGGCTGCCATGTTAAATGGACTGGCGGACGCTTTGTACATCGCAGCGGAAAGGCCGCAATCGTCCGTGCTGTAAATCGCGGTGCGATTCGCTTCTGTGTAAAAAGTGGCGGTGTTGTTCAGCAGCGCTTCCAGTTGCGCCGCCGTCGTAGCCTCCACTGCGGAAGTTTTATTCGGCCGTTCTTCCAGAACTTGTCACAGGCGGAAAAGCCTAACACACCAAACAACAGGGCAGAACGGAATATATGTTTGTAAGAAATCGTCATGAGTACTGTTTTTAAAATCGCAAATTCATCTTAAAGGCTCACTTTCAGGCCCAGGGTAACCGTTGGCTGCGGACGCATGGTGCCAAGTGGGTATTCCGGATCTTCTTTTGCTTTGTTCGCATAAATGGTAAACAGGTTGTTTCCCTGCGCAAACAACTGCACATGCTGCAAATGCAGGCGGGTGAGATTGGCCTTGTTCAGGTTGTACGTAAGGTTCACCTCCTGCATGCGCACATGCGAAGCATTCTCGATCAGGTAAGTCATGTACTGGTGGAAACGGTCCCAGAAGTAGTAGCGATCTTCCACATCGTTCTGCGGCAGCGGCACAATGTTCTGCGGGTCGCCGTTCAGCACCTCAGACAGTTTCACATTCGGCAGTACGCGGCCGGTCCAGGTAGGCGGATAGTTAAAGCCTTTACGCTGGAACACATGTCCGAATTTACCCGTCAGAATAAAGGACAAATCGAAATCATATACCCTGAAGGTATTCATGAAACCGAGCGTGTAAGGTGCGACAGTAGTACCCATATTTACCAGGTAATTGCGGCCATCGCCGGGTGTAAAGGCGCCGAAGTTATACAGCTGTCCCTTTTCTCCTGTTACCATTGGCTGGCCATTTTGCATGCCGGCATATTTAAAGCGCCACAGGTCGTTTGCGTTAGCACCCTGCACATAAGCGCCACTACCGCCACCTACCAGGGTAGATGCTGCGTAAGTCGCCACAAACAGTTTTTCTACGCGGTTGCGGTTAAAGGAGAAGTTGACATTACCCTGCCAGCTGATCCTTTTAGTGATGCTTTGCTGCGTACCAATTTCCAGTTCAATACCACGGTTGCTGATTTCCGCATTGTTCAGTTTCTGCGAAGTGGTGCCGTTCGCCGCCGGGATGGTCAGCTGCGCGATCTGGTCACGGCCATATTTACTGTAGATGTCCACTTTACCAAAGAGCTGGTTGCCAAACAGGCTGTAATCCACACCAAGGTTCCAGGTAGCAGTTTTTTCCCAACGCAGGGTGGGGTTACCGTAGCTGGATATCGTAGCCGTATAGTCGTTGGTATACACGTTAGGCGTAGCCCCCACCGCGATCAGCGGCATAAAGGAGGTTGAACGGTCTTCGTTTCCATTATAACCATACGTTGCACGCAGGTTCAGGCGGTTAACATAGGTAGCCGCCCGCAGGAAATCCTCGCGGTGCAGCTGCCAGGCCAAACCGGCCGACCAGAACGGGGAATAGCGATACTTCGGATCATCCGCGATGATGTTTGATGCATCGGTACGGAAGCTGCCCGAAGCGGTATACTTGCCGTTATAGGTATATGCCAGGTTCGCGAAAGAAGAGAAATAGCGGTTGGTTGCGTACGAGAAGGAGTTGGAATAACCAAAGGTCTGGTTGCTGCCCAGCCAGTTCTGGATGGTTTTGAACGTACCGCCCGGACCATTTGGAAACACACCGGAGGTAAGGGTTTCGTCATTATACCCGTAAGTGATCGGGTTGCCGAAAGTTTCCGTTACCTGGTTGCTGATTTCCGCACCGGCAATAAAATTCACTTCATGCTTCCGCGCAAAGATGTTATTATAATTGATGGAGTTGCGGAGGTTGTATGCCTGCGCCCTGCTCCTGTTCTGCGTCAGGATACCGCCTTTGGGCAGGTTCGGCGTCAGCACGCCGGTCGTCTGGTTCCGTGGAGGTAGCCACATTTACGGTATTGCGAACATAGAATGTTCTGTCGTTGTACAGGTTGCGGTTAAAGGTGTTGAAAATCTCGTACTGGAATTTGCTGTCCAGCGTTAAACCCTTGATCAGTTTAAGCGTAAGACCGCCCATAATACGCGCGTTTAGCTGTGTGCTGCGCAGGTCGCGGTTGGCAATTTCCTGCACCGGGTTATACGTCCAGTCGCTGTACGGAAAGCGCGCAGTAGGCACCAAACGGGTGATGATCGGCGTGTAGTATTGCTGGATATTGGTAAGGGTACCATCGGGGTTCTTCAACATTTCATATGGAGAAAGGCCCTGAATGTCGCCCAGTGTTACGCCGCTGTTTTCCGCTTTGTTGTAGTGCATCATGCCGCCGAAGTTGAAATCCAGCCAGCGCGCGATGTTTGCCGTAGTGCGAAAGTTAAGCAGGTATTTCTGGTAGCCGGTCTCTTTGAAGTTCGACTGGTTATCTTCAAACAAAAACGATAACATGTTAGACATGCGCCCGTTCGATCCCGATAAGCTAAGGTTATATTGCTGGGTATTAGGGTTGGCCAGCAGCAGGTCGCGGATCTGCCCCTTATTGCTTTGCTGTGCTAACTGCGCGAGCACGGCATCTTTTTCGGCAGTGGTCATATAACCCAGGAAGTGCTCGTTTAACGCGATGGTGGCGGAAGACCAGGCCATACCGACGTTGGTGATCGTACCGGGATTGGTGCGCGCGCTCCATTTATTGAACGACCTTGTTTCATAATCCACTGTTTGCGCGGAAGAAGCCAGCGGGTTTACATAGTCCAGTCAAATTTGCCGCCCATTTTGGTAAAAGCGGAAAAGTCCACGCGCAGCGGGGTACCCTTCTGCCCTTTTTTAGTAGTCACCACGATCACGCCGTTCGCTGAACGCGCGCCCCAGATAGACGCGGCAGCCGCATCTTTCAAAATGGTCACACTTTCCACATCATTCGGGTTGATGGTATTAAAGTCGCCGCTGATGGGAAAACCATCTACGACCACCAATGGTGATGCAGTAGCATACAGACTCGATTTACCACGGATTTCGAAGGTAGGATTGCCGTCTACATCCAGTTTCGCCTGTACGCCGGCCGTGGTGCCGATAATACGGCTCGCAATGTTGGTAGTCGGGCGGCCAAGCTGTTCTTTATCAATATAACCGAAGGAACCTGTTGCCCGCTCCTTATTTAACTGTTGAAAACCCGTGTTCACAACGGTTACCGTACTTAACTGGCGTGCACCTTTCATCTGCACGTCCAGGGGTTTTACGGCCGTTCAGCGGAACAATGAGTGTTTCGAGGCCTACATAACTGAATACCAGTTCGGCATTGCCATTGGGCACGTTGAGTGCAAACACGCCCTTTGCGCCACTGAAGGTACCGCCGGCGGAGCCTTTAATGGTGATGCTTACGCCCTCGAGCGGTTCGCCCGCAGCATCTGTTACCCGGCCCTCCACACGCATTAACTGGCGGATGGAAGCACGGTCGGCCACTACGATCATATCATTTTCAAGCAGCCGGAAATCGAGGTTGGAGCGGTCCAGTGCATGGCTTAATACCTCTGACACGGCGGTATTCTGCACGTCGATGCTTACCCGGAAGTTACGCGGAATGATGTCGTTACTGAACACGAAACGATAGGCCGTTTTTTTCGATCGCGTTAAACAACTGCTGAACAGAGGCACTGTTCAACTTGAGCGAGACTTTGACATCCTGCGAGTAGGTGGCTGCGCTTACGTGCAGGCAGGCCAGTAACGTAAGCATGACGGTCAGTTTCATAAACATAAGTACTTTGACGGGGAGCCGGGACAAGCAGCCCTCTCCCCTGCCCGGAAGTTGGTTTTTTTGCATACTTTCGTACAGGTTTAAAGTGAACTAATAGGGAACAGGTTACCGCGTCAACAGGATTCCTGTTTCCAAACTTTAACTAAGGGGGAATGTGTCACCATTCCCTCTTTCATTTATATGTCGATGTCCGTCGGGAATACGTCACTATTCCTTTTCTTCCATCTTTTGCTGGCTTAACACCACTGTGTGGGCATTTTCGAATCGGAAATCAAATTCCCTGGAAAACCGCAGCACCTCCAGCACCCTTTGCAGGGTTTCTTTGTTGAAGTGCGCTGTAAAGCGGTACTGTCGAAGCTCTTCGGCATCGAACTGAATTTTTACGCCGTACCAGCGTTCCAGTTTGCGGGCAATTTCCCCTAGTGATTCATCGGCAAAAATCAGCCGGTTGTCTACCCATGATAATTCAACAGTTGCGCTGTCATGTGGAATGTGAGTGAGAGAGTCGATAGAATAATAGACTTTGGCTTTCGGTTCTTTCCTGGTTGATATTGTTTGTATTTCTTGTGTCGTATGGTGTTTTAAACTGACCGTAACTTTTTCCTCCGGTTTAAGATATACCTGCTGCCCGGCGCGCAGGTCTACCCTTACACGTCCTTTTACCAGCGAGGTTTCGTTCGTTTCATCATCTTTATAGGCTTTCACGTTGAAAGCGGTTCCCAGCACTGTAATTTTCATTTCCGGCGTGTGCAGGATAAAGGGTGCAGAAGCATCCTGCGCCACGTCGAAGTAGGCCTCGCCTTCCAGTGTGAGCGTACGTTTGCCGTTGTAGAAGCTGTCTTCCAGCCACAGGGTACTACCGGCATTGAGTACAACTTTGGTACCGTCCGGCAACTGGAACGATTTACGTTCACCGGGCTGGCTTACATACACCGGCCGCTTGTCTTTTGCCACGAGCGTCTGCTGTCCCGGCATTTCAGGTTGCATAAACCACATCATAATAAGCAATCCGCTCAACATAGCCGCTACGGCTATGGCATACCACTTCCACCCGTTCGCCCGGCGAATAATACCGGTAGGCAATTGCATGCCCGGTTTAATACCGTTTTCCGCCAATGCGGCCGCAAATTGCTGGTGGTGTTGGGTAAAGGTGTCTGCATCGAGACCGCCGTTGAGGCGCAGATACAGGGCACGGGCCACCCGCACCAGTTCCTGTTTATCCGGGTGTTCCTGCAGCCATTGCTCCCAAAACCTTACTGCCGCCGGATTTGTGCCGGTGCAGTATTGCTGGAAGGACTCGTCCATCACCGTGTCTTCCGCCTTGTGCCGCAGGTAGTTCATTTTCCCCGTTTATAATATAGAGGACAGAAGTTCCCCGATTTACTATGAAAATGTTAAACTTTTTTTTCGCTACTGGAAAATGAGTAGCAGGGAGAGCGATAGCAGGGTTTCGATGGGCAGTCCGGTTGACTGCTCATGTCCTTTTAATTCCTGTTTCAGCTGTTTGAGTGCATCGTGTATAATATTATAGGCCGTTCGTTTCGTGATGCCGCAGGTTTGTGCGATATGGTCGTAATCCAGGTTATCGAAAAACTTCATGCGCAGCAATTGTTGCTGGCGCTGTGTCAGCTGGCGGAATGCCCGGGCAAAAGCTTCTGTAAGCTCATCATTGCCCTCAATAGCAGATAGATATTCCTCGTGCGACCACTCCCGTTCCTGCCCGCCGGCCACCTGCAGATGGCTGTGGGTACGCCTTTACCGGATTCGATTTCGTGCAGCATGCGGCGATGCAGACAGGTAATAAGATAAGAACGCACGTTGGTCACTTCCGGCAGCTTATGCCGTTTTTCCCATAACTCCAGCAGTACCGCGGTAAAACAGTCGTTGGCAAGGTCGCGGTCGCCAGCGAGTTTCACACCATAATTAATGAGGCCTACGTAATGCAGCTGGTAAAGTGCGGACAAAGCATCCGTATTTCCGTCCCGGAGCTGGCGCCAATATTCCTGCGTGTGCAAATTCCCGTTCATGCTCTTTAGTTGGTTGATAAAAAAGGGCGGATGGATGATGCAAGTAAGTTACGGCGTTTCGACGGAATTTAATAATGTTTGTGTTCGCATATATTACATTTACATCCAACCAGGCTTATCGAAATGAAAAAAGTACTCATCATCAATGGCGCTATTCGCGGTGCCGCCGGCAATTCCGGCGCACTGGCCAATGCCGCATTGCAACAATTACCCGGCGCTTCCCTGCTCGACCTCACCGCGCCTCCCGCCACTATCAAAGCGGTATATGAGCTGTTGCTGGCGCATGATGCGTTTCTTATTGTAACAGGTGTGTATTGGAATAACTGGGGCTCTCCGCTGCAGCGGTTCCCGGAAGTAGCCACTGCCTTCGAAAACTCGCCCGCCTTTTTGGTAAACCGGTGGCCTGCGCGGTAACGATGGACGCTGTGGGCGGTATTGAAGTAGCAGCAAGGATACATGCCGCATTTTCCGGGTTGGGCTGCTGGAGTCCTCCCTGCTCCTCGCTGGTATTGTCGCGGGTTGCACAGGAAGCCATTAACGCGTCCCGGGAGGTAGTGGATAATCCTAACGAAGATGTATGGCGCATAGACGACCTGGTCATTGTATTGAAGAACTTAGTAACGGCCGCGTCGATGAACAGCAGCGCCTGGGTTGCCTGGCCGCACGTCGCCCTGAAAATAAGCGATGGACCCTGGCCGGCAACGGGTATACTGGACATGCAAACCCCGCGCTTCCTGTAATCTGATATGGTCATTTTTTTCAAAACTGCCTCTGTTATCGCAATTACTTTTTGCTGAACTTTATTTGTCGCGCTAACCGCGGCTTATAACGATGCATATTTACATTATTGGCGCCGGCGCCATCGGTAAAGCTCTCGCCGTGGTGCTGCACACTGAAGGGCGCAGCGTAACATTGATACGGGGCAGCGTAGATAACGGCGTAGCCGAACAAATGTCCATTCGTGTACTGCTGCCGGACGAATCCATCATTGAGGCGCCGGTAGAGATGCAGACGCTTTCCGCCTTTTCGACCCTGGATGGCATCGTGGTGCTTACCAACAAGTCATTCGGAAACGCACGACTGTCCCATTCGTTGCGCGCAAAGTGCGGCAGCTCCCCGATCGTACTGTTGCAAAATGGTCTTGGGGTGGAGCAACCTTTCATCGACCAGGAATTTAATGCGATCTATCGCTGTGTATTATTTGTGACCAGCCAGTCCGAAAACACGCACACCGTTCGTTTTAGACCGGTCGCGGATTGCCCGGTGGGGACGATCACGGGCTTGCCGCAGGAGCGCGACCGCATCGTGGCCGCGCTGACCACGCCCCACTTCCGGTTTGTAACCGAGCAAAACATTCAGCCCATCATCTGGAAAAAGGCCATAATCAATAGTGTGTTTAATTCTGTTTGTCCGTTACTCGAAACGGATAACGGCATTTTTCACCGGAACGAGGCAGCCCTGGACATTGCGAGAACGGTCATCGCAGAATGCCTTTCCGTGGCCGCCCTCCAGGGAATAGAGCTGGATGCGCACAGTGTGGAACAAAGCCTGTTACAGATCAGCCGTTTATCAGACGGGCAACTCATCTCCACCCTGCAGGACATTCGCGCACACCGTGAAACGGAGATCGATACCCTCAATCTCGCAATAGCCCGCATGGCCACTCACCCGGTAGTGGTCACGAACTTGCTGGGAGCACTTACTAAATTAAAATCTACCCTTACACGTTTATGAAAACCATGATCATTACAGGCGCCAGTCGCGGTATTGGCGCCGCCACCGCATTACTGGCCGCCCAAAATGGGTTTGCTGTCGTTGTGAATTACCGCCATCGCCGGGCGGCGGCGGACGACATCGTATCTACGATCATCGCCGGTGGCGGCAACGCGATAGCCGTACAGGCAGATGCATCCAGTGAAGAAGAAATAGCCCGCCTGTTTGATGCGGCCGCACAATTGCCCGGCGTACTTACATCCTTCGTGAACAATGCCGGCATCCTGGAAACACAGATGCGGCTGGAACAGATGACTGCCGCCCGGATGCAAAGGATTTTGACCGCCAACGTGATCGGACCGCTGCTCTGCGCAAGGGAGGCCGTAAAAAGAATGTCGCTTCGGTCGGGCGGACAGGGCGGCACCATCGTAAACGTTTCGTCTGTAGCAGCCAGGACCGGCTCGCCTGGCGAATATGTAGATTACGCGGCGTCCAAAGGAGCGATCGACGCCTTTACCATTGGTCTGGCCAAAGAAGTAGCCGCCGAAGGTATTCGTGTAAATGGTGTACGGCCGGGATTTATTGATACCGACATTCATGCAGATGGCGGCGAACCCGGACGGATCGACCGCCTGAAAAACAGCATCCCCATGCAAAGAGGCGGAACTGCGGCAGAGGTAGCCGAGGCGATCTTATGGCTCGCTTCCGAAAAATCTTCCTATGCCGCAGGTGCCATCATAGATTTAGCGGGAGGAAGATAACAAACCGGTACAATGCTTGTGCTTCTCTACGAAAAACAAGTTATGTCAGACAACAAAGAAAACACCGGCAAACAGGACGATATCAGGGTAGACCTTAACGACCCTTCTGAAGTGGAATACCTGCATCAGCAGTATCCGCGGAAAAGTCACGAGGAAATTAAACTGGCGATCCAGGAAGCAGGACCCATCAGGGCGGACATCATTGCTCACCTGGAGAAAAGCCGGTAAAGAGCGATCACTGGCGAAAAGCAGGAACATGTCCCCACATGATCCGCGTCGTCATGCGCATACCGGCGGGGGCAAGACCTTCGCTACCTTATTGCTGTTCACGATCGGATCGATCGAACAACAATGGTAAACTGAAAATGACATGTGCCGGCACCAGTTGTGTCAGGAACCCTGCTAGATCTGTACGCGGTGGTGCGGAAGACTTGCGGAACAACTGTTGCCACACCGCCACACCCACCAGGCCGCCGATGACGCCATACACGAGTGGTTTGGCAATACCTCCACGTTTTGCCACGGCCCGGAAAGCAACCATCATGGCGGCACCGATGCCATAATGCAATGCCCAGCCTGCCAGTCGCGCCTGCCGGTCGCCCAGCGCAGGAAAGGAACGATGTACAAACTTAGCCAGCAGGTCCGGCTCACTATAATTCTTGTGCTTTTTATCTGATAAATACTGACTGAATATGGTCATTGCGGTCGTTCCCGCGGCGCCTTCCAGGATGCTTTTGGAGATTTTCATGGGTCAAAAAATTAGTCCGTTTAATCGGTGCAAAACCTGTTCCAGCCAATGGGAACAGAATTTGATAATAATTACGGCACAAAAATCTAAACTGACCATGCAATCTACATATAACGAAACCTACTTTGAAGAACTCCCCTGCTCATGCGATGCTATTTCGGCCTATCATTGGGCCGGCACCGACCTGTTCGTACTCTGTTTACACAACCGCGAAATCCGCCGCTTTTATCCCAGCGATGTAGCTGGCTTCCACAGCTGGCTGCAGGAAAGGAACATCCGTCAGGTATCCTAATCATTTACCAAAATGATAAGCCAGTCCGGTGGTAACAAAGTAATTGGAAGGATGATGCTGAACGCTGCTTCCGCCGCTTATATGTAATTGCAGGCGGCTTCCCGGCGTGTACAACAATCCGCCGTCAATATTGTGATGCGGCTCCTGGTGTGCTTCAAACTGTCCAAAGTACTCCCCAAATACAGACACGGCTTTGGTGATTTCATATTTCACGTCCGCGGTAGATTGAAAATCCCACACCCGCTCGTAGGCTGCCTGCTTAGGTCCAGCATTTACGGTGAGGGTGAAGTCGTTCAACTGTTTTTCAGCAATGAACGTGAACGCCGGTGACCATAAATGCAGCTGATCTCCATTGGTGAAAGGCAGCTGTAACTGGGCCATCACAGATACGGCCGGCCGCGTTTCGTCTTCTTCCAGGACCGACCACTTAGCCCCGATAGCCAGCGGCGTGGAACCGTGGGCCGATTCCGTTATGTACAGGTCCCGGTGATACCCCTGTTCCGCCACTACCCTCACCTCCAGCGGTTTAAACAAACCGTATCGGAGCAGGTTGGAAGAAACGGCGGCTGTACCTTCGCCCGGGAAATGATTCACATAAAAAGAGGTTTCCAGTTGGAAACTCCGTGGATGAATAACGGATGCACCGGTAGATTGATCCGGCTGGTCTGTGTTGATTTTATCACTTTGAGCGTATACTGCCAGGGGCAGGCAGGCGATCAGCAGAAAGGCGTTTCTCAGGTGTTTCATATAAAAACCACTACGAAATGCATACCAACTGTACTGTACTTATAACATTTTCTTCATCATAATATCCGTCTGCTCGTCCTGACCAATCCTGAAAATATGCTTATCAAACGCCACAAACCCGTTCTTTTCATAAAAGCGGATCGCCCGTACATTCTCCTCCCACACCCCTAACCAGAGATAGGCTTTACCCTGCTCCTGCGCAGTGGCGAGTGCTTTGTCGTACAGGAGTTGCCCTACCTTTTTACCATGCCAGGCAGCCTGTACATAAATGCGTTCGATTTCCATGGCGGAGGTATTTTGTGGTTCGGTTTGCGCGCCGCCTACATTCAGTTTTAGGTAACCAACGGGATTATTATCTTCCCAGGCGATAAAGAAAAACGATTGGGGGTTTACCAGTTCGGCCTGTACTTTGGCTTCACTGAAGCTTTCATCGAGGTATTTTTGCATATCTTCAGCGGTATTGTGTTGTGCGAAGGTTTCAAAAAAGTGCCCCTCCCTATTAATTGAATAGTGGCTACGTCCCGCACATTTGCTTTGGTGATGATAATGTCCTTCATCTATCAAAATTACTTGATTCGCTGATGCACGCCAAAATAGAAGAAGGCGCCGGCGAAGTAACAGATCACGTCCACAGGATCGCCTGTGGTAAAGGAATAATAGCGTGGTAACACGATCTCGAAAACAATGGACACGTATAATGCGGCCAGCAACAGGAAATGTAGCGGGTATCGATAAGCCGGATTGCGAAGAAATAGTTGTTGGGTAAGCGTTAACGCGATATGCGCCACTGCGGGAACAAACAGAAAATCCGTGAGCCAGTTGTTAAGCAAGGGAATAGGATAATGTGCCCACCTGCAAATATGAATCAGCAGCCAGGCCGCGAAATAACCGCAAAATAGCGGATCGGACAGCGACTTCAGAGTACGAATGCAATGGCCGATACTAATGCCAGCGATACGCATGAGAACAATATTAAAAAGATAGCAAAACCGGTATTCTTACTGACTTTAACCAGTTGATGATCCGTGTCTTTTACGGGAAGTACAGACTGCCTGATCGTTTTCCATAACGACTTTTCCTCTTTTGACTCCGTTGGCGTTTCCATGCACATCAATTTAGAACAAATGTACTAATTTATTCCGGATTAGTACATTTGTTCTATTTTTGAGGAATGGACACCAAATCACGCATACTTGCCGCCGCCCTGGAGTTGTATAATGAAAAAGGCATCGATGCTACGACACGCCACATTGCGGCCGCGATGGACATCAGTCCCGGCAACCTCCATTATCATTTTAAACAGACAGATGATGTGATCATGGCATTGTGGGACCGGCTGGTGGCGGAATTCAGCGTGCTCGTCATCAACCTGGATAAAGTAAAACACATCGGGCTGGATACGCTGCGTTCGTTTTACCGCCAGTCGTTCGACATCGAATATAAGTATCGTTTTATCTTCCTGCACTTCGTGGCCATTGGCGCCCGCCTTCCCAAAATCCGGGAGCAGTATGCCGGTATGATGCAACGGCGGGAAAAGGAGTTTAAAGGAATCTTTAAAAAGCTGGTACAGGGAGGTATATTTCAGAAAGATGTTCCCCCCAAGGTGTGGAAAGCACTGGTACGGCAGATTTTTATTGTGGCAGATTTCTGGCTGTCGAGTAACGAGCTAACCGATCAGTTGCGGGGCGAAAAGGCCGCAACGGCGTTTACCCGGCAGATGGAGGCGATGTTTTATCCGTACTTGTCTGCACGGCATGCGGCTAAAATCACCCTGTAATTTGTCTCATTTGCCCCCTTTAGCCGGAAATAAAGCCATTAGTTTTATGATATGATCAGCAATCCTCCCGCTATGCGGATGTCTACTTCTGAATTCATCGCCTTTTCGGCCTGCAGCATGATGCTTACTGCTGTAGGGATCGACATCATGCTGCCCGTATTCGGCGAACTGCGGCGTCACTTCGGCCTGGGGCCACATTCGGCCGACACTTCCAAAGTAGTAACCTTCTTCTTCTGGGGACAAGTAGCGCAACTGCTGTTCGGCACTTTATCCGACCGGTACGGGCGGCTGGCCATCCTGCGCATCGGGTTTCCACTGTACATCGCCGGCGGCATCGTAGCTGCTTTTGCCCCCAGCCTGTCCATCCTGTTCGCCGCACGTTTCGTGGCGGGTATGGGCGCATCCGCGGTATTTATGACCACGATAGCAGGCGTACGCGATCGCTTTTCCGGCGATGCGATGGCGCGGACGCTTTCATTCATCCTGACCATTTTCCTGTTTACGCCGGTGGTAGCACCTTTCCTGGGACTGGTCATTCTCTCCGTTGCTTCCTGGCAGGCCGTTTTCCTGACGCCCCCGCTTTCGCCGTGGTGGTTGCACTCTGGTCTTTCCGCCTGGAAGAATCATTACCACCGGAGCGCCGCAGTGTTATTCATCCCGGGGCAGTGCTGCGCGCTATCGGGCATGCACTCCGCAACACCACCTTTCTTCGTTATACCACCCTCACCACCATTTTGTTTACAGGCATCAGTACTTATGTAGCCAGTTCCGAACATATCATCAGCGACCTTTACGGACAACCCACGTTGTTTGCCATCATATTCGGGGCCATCGGACTCACCATGGCGCTGGGCGCCTTGTCTAACGCGGCCATCTCTGCACGGTTTGGCACCCGCCGCGCCATAAAAGGATTACTGATCATCTACGTCGTTGTAGCCATGGTTTTATTAGCCGGCAGTCTTTTATTCCGGCCGCAGCCGCCACTCCCCTTTTTCTTTACCTGCATTGGTCTTTTGATGGGCGCCAACCTGGCCATCGAGCCTAATAGCAGCGCGCTGGCCATGGAGCCCATGGGCGATATGGCCGGTATTGCCGCTTCGCTGTACGGCACCTGCTTCTTCTTCGTCGGCGCCTCCCTGGGCTCCATTATATCGGCATTGCTGGCGCACAGTGTGATGCCCATGGTCATCGGGTTTGCAGGAATCGGCCTCATCGCTTTAAGTCTTGTGTTAACGGATCGTCACAAGGCACTGTAACTTGTCCAGCAATAAGCATTGGCAATTAAAAAGGCCACGCAAAAAGTTGCATGGCCAATACATCGTGATATGATAATGATAATAACGTTATAAATCGAGTTCATAACTGAACTTCGTTGCCTGCGCCCTTACCTGGAAAGCTTCCGTTGGCCTTGGCCCGCAACTCGCAGAACCAACGCCCAGCGTAGCATGGCAAATATTCAGCACCGTGGCCGAATTTTCCGGCAGATCGATGCGATACTCGGTACGGTCCAGGGTTTCGTCGGCATAAGGCAAGGCAGATACCTGTAACAGGCGATCGGCTTTGCTTACCCGGATGCCTGCCCCGGATGGCGCCACCAGTTTCGCCCAACGCACATCTTCATGGTTACCGCACTCCATCGGCTTTTCATACGGCGTCAGCTGTTCCTTTACCGTGCTGGTATATACGCCAACATCCATACCCGCCTTCCTGTCCGCATAGTTCTCCATTGGCCCGCGACCGAAATAACTGAAACCCGATAATTGTTTGTCCAGAAACATCCGCACGCCGATGCGGGCCAGTACCAGCCTAGGATTACTGAACTGCACGTCGTTATCGGCTTTAATATGACCGTTGCCCGAAATCGTATACGTGACTTTATGGGTAACGGTGAAATTGTTACGGCCACTGCCGGTTAGTTCGGCAGCTATCACAATGGTGGAAGGTGTCGGCTGCACAGCCTTCACATTGCTTGCTTCCCATTTCAGTTGCTTCAGTCCCGCGCGGTCCCAGTAATCGTTTGCCCACATATCGTCGTCGCGGTGTGGTGCACGCCAGAGATGCAGCATCGGGCCGCCGTTGTCGTTGAGGAGGCGGGTGCCTTTGCTTTCCATGGCGCTGAAAGTACCTTTCTTCTTACTAAAAGTGAATTTGAAGTTGCTGCCTGTGACTATGTACACCTCGTCCTCTTCCTGCAGTTTCACTTCGCCGGAAGCTGCTGCTACGGCAGCTTTAGCCACAGCGGGCAGTTCAAACTGGCGGGCCGCCACTTCGTAACCGTCAGGCGCCCAGCTTACATGGTGTTTTAAGCGAAACGCTACGCGCAGGTGGTATTCCTCACCAGGCAACTGTTTCAACTTAAAAGGAATTTTCACCTGTTTGGCCGCGAATGGCGCTACGCTGCCCACCTCCAGTTTGCCAGCTGTTTTTACCACCCCGTTTTCCGCCAGCTCCCAGCTGCCTTCAAAAGCATTGAGATCGGTAAACTGGTAGCGGTTCTTCAACGTAACCAGGCCTTTTGAAATATCGTCCGCCGTTACATCTATCCATTGGTAAGCACGTTTCAGCTCGGGGAAATGCGGTTTGGGCGTACGATCGGAAAACACCACGCCTTTATGAATAAAATAATGGTCGTTCGGCTGCTCGCCAAACCCGCCACCAAAGGCAATAATCGGGTGATTGGGATCGATGCGGTTGTAAATGCCCTGGTCCTGCCATTCCCATATGCAGCCGCCGAGCAGCGACGGATACTGGTCGAACACATGGTTGTATTCATCCACGGCGCCCATGGAGTTAAACATCGCATGCGCATATTCGCAGAGGTAAAAAGGTTTGTTATAACCGTTATCCTCCGCAATGCGGGTCACCCAGTCCGGCCCCGTGTACATGCGGCTGTCGATGTCGGCCGGATTATTTTTGCCAATACCAAACCCTTCATAATGCACGGGGCGCGTATTGTCGAGCTCTTTCACCTTCGCGAGCGCCGCACGGAAGTTAGACCCGCCGTTGCCGCATTCATTACCCAGCGACCAGATGATCACCGAAGCATGGTTTTTGAAGTTTTCCACGTTGGCCACGTTGCGGTCAATGATCGCATCTTTGATACTGGGTTCTTCGTTGAATTCATCCATCGCACCATGACTTTCCACGTTGGCTTCCGAAAGCACAAACAATCCGTATTCGTCGCACAACTCGTACCAGCGCGGATCGTCGGAATAGTGACAGGTGCGCACGTGGTTACAGTTGGCTTGCTTGATCAGTTCAATATCTTTGATCATCTGCGCTTCCGTTACCGTATGTCCCGACTCCGGCCAGTTCTCATGGCGGTTCACGCCTTTAAGCTTAATCGGCGTACCGTTCACCAGGAACGAGCGGCCTTTGACCTCCAACTGCCGGAAACCGGTGCGCGCGGAGAGCATCTCCGTTGTATGCCCGCCTTCCTTCAATGATAATACCGTAGTATACAGCGCCGGCGTTTCTGCCGTCCATTTGCGCGGATTAGTTACCGGCAGCGCTGCCTGTACCGGGACTTCCGCACCGGGTTCCAGCGCGGGCACCGCGGCTTTGACGGTGCCGATTACCTTTTACCGTCGTAGATATCTACAGATAATTCCCGCGCAGGCATGGCTTGTAAACCAAAGTTTTTCACTTTGGCAGTTACCTGCAGTACGGCATTTCTATAGGCCGCATCCAGCACCGTGTTAACACTAAAATCGCGGATGTGCGCCTGTGGACTGCTCCACAGCGTCACATTGCGGAAGATGCCGCTCAGCCGCCACATGTCCTGGTCTTCCAGGTAACTGCCGGATGTAAAGCGGTATACCTCCGCGGCCACCATATTTTTACCTGGCTTCAGCACATCCGTAATATCAAACTCGGCGGCGTTGCGGCTGTTTACACTGTACCCCACCTTCTTCCCGTTCACCCAAAGAAAAAAGCCCGCATCTACCCCATCAAAAGTGAGGAAAACGCGGCGGCCCTGCCAGTCCTGCGGCAAGTCGAACTCGCGGCGGTAGCTGCCTACCGGGTTGCGTTCGCGATAAGCGGTGTACCACACCGGCGGGGTGCTCATCACCCGGGGAAAATCTTTCTTGAAAATGTAAGTATAATTACTGTAATAAGGCGTACCATAGCCTTTCAGCTGCCAGTTGGAAGGCACTTCGATGTTGTCCCAGCGGGATACATCATAGTCTTCTTTGTAAAAATCAACGGGGCGTTCCTGTGGCCAGGTCACGAAATGGAACTTCCATTGCCCGTTCAGACTTCTACTATATGAAGAAGCGTGGCGGTCGGCCGCCAACGCTTCTTCAAGATTTTCATAGGGCATCAGGGTGGCGTGCGCCGGTTGTTTGTTGATGCCGAGAATACGGGGATTCTCAATTTCGGCCGGGTAACCTCTATTGACGGTCGTATCCGGATTTGCGTACAATTTGCAGGACAGCAACACCATCCCTGACAAAAAAATCTTTTCAATGTATTTCGTCTTTTATTTAGAATGCGTAGAACTCCGCCAGGCTGGAATAAGAAGCACTGAACGCAGCCGTGATGGTAATTTTCACGTAGCGCGCCTGCTTAAACCCGTTCAGGAACCTGCGTTGCAGGTCCTGCGTGTTTTGCAGTTCAAGCGTACCGCCATTTGTCCAGCTTATATTATCCAGGCTGGTTTCCACCACTACTACAGAAGGCTTGCCGCTGCCGGTATTCTGCCGGGCAAGCAGTGAAATGCCGTGCACTTCTTTCTCCGCTCCCATGTCGTAGATTATATAGTGGGGAGGACCAGGTGATGCGCCCTGCCACTGTGAGTGCCAGAAGGTGCCCTTATCGCCGTCCAGCGTATGTTTGGCATGCCCGTTATTCGCACCTTCGCCATTGGCTTCCTCAGAAGAGAAACCGGCAATGGCCCAACCGGCACGGTCGTAATCGGGATAGTCGGCCAGCTTCGGCTGCGCTTTGATGATGTAAAAAGTAGTGCGCAGTTTCTCGTTTACTTTTTCTGAAGAAGTGGCGATAGACACCGGCAGGATGTAGGTTTTAAGCGCATCGATGGAATTAACACCTTTTGTGCGCACGCTGACCTTCAGCGGTGCGGTGTTCAACTTGCCCTTACCGATGGTAGATTCCAGCGTTTCCAGGTCATAACCTTTCGTGGGCAGCAGCTCGTAGCTGGTGTTGTTTGCCGTGTTAAAACTATCTGCCAGCAGCGGATCTACCTTAAAGCTGATGTTGATGTCTTTGCCGGGATAGTCCTGCCCGCCATAGTTGGCGCCGTAAATAATGTATTGCAGCGTGTCCGCTATATCCGGGGTTTTGCTCACCGGGCTGTTTACAGCCTGCGGCATGTACACGCTGATGTAGTTTTCCAACGGCTGCTCGGGCAGGTCGTATTCGTCTTTACAGGCAGCCAGGGTGGCCAGTACACCTGTCAGCAGAAATAATCTTTTTATAAACATGATGAATGTTGCTTAATGTGAACGATGTTGTTTACCAGCCCGGGTTTTGGATCAGCAGTTTGCCCCGGTCCATTTCGTACTGGCTGATAGGAAACCACTGGAACTCGGGGCGATACACATGTACTACCGCGGGCACGCGCTGATAGAACTCATTTCCGTCCTTGTTTACGTTCATACCATGCAGTTGCCCCATTACGCTACCCACGATTTTCCAGCGACGGATATCGAACCAGCGATGGCTTTCAAAGGCCAGTTCCACCCGGCGTTCGGCGCGGATTTTAGCACGCATCGCTTCTTTACCCACCGGAACCGGTAGTGCATTAGCGCCTTCGCCATACATAGGCACACCGGCTCTTTTGCGGATCAGGTTCAGGTATTTGGCGATGTCCGGATCGCCGGGATTATATTCGTTCAATGCTTCTACATAATTCAGGTAGATTTCTCCCAGGCGGAAAATAGCCAGCGGGCGGTTCTGTCGCGCACCGTTGCCACCGGAGCCACTGTTCGTTTGCGTACCCACGTTTTTACGTACCAGGTAACCTGTTTTCGTATAGTCTGTCGGGTGACCATTTTTACCGTTAGGCCCGGACACGAAGAACGTTACGGTACCCTCCGACTGCATATTACCTCCCTGGAAGCGGCTGTTGTTGTACGTGATAGAGGCATAAAAACGTGGCTCGCGGTTCATGTACATGTTGTATACCTGGCGGCCGCCTACATCTGTAAAACCAGTTTCGCGGTAGTTCGGCGACTCCTGTATGCTCAGACCATCGCTCATAAAATAAGCGTCCACCATTTCCTGTGTGGGGCCAAGTCCGCACCAGCCACCGGCCTGCCGGGGCATAGCGTGTACGTCGAAGTTCCAGAGATTGTTGGCCTTTCTCACAAAAATCTGTTCATTGTTCCAGGCTTGCAGGAAAATTCCCTGCAATGATTTGATCGGATCGCCGCCCGGATCTTCGTACAGGCTGTAAATACCCAGATCGATCACCTGTTTGGCGGCCTCCGCGGCCAAACGCCATTTCTCCGGATCGTATGTTTGCGAAATAAACGGTTTACCATCTTTATCTACAAAACCCGCCATATCGGTATTACCGTTGTACTGGTCGCTGGCAGCATACAGCAGCAGGCGCGATTTTACAGAAAGGGCCATGCCTTTGGTAGCGCGGCCATATTCCGCATCACTTACCACACCGTTGTTAGACGGACGTAAAGGCAGTACCGCCGCTGCTTTATCAAGTTCAGAGGCTACATAGGCGACGCAGGTATCGAAATGACTTCTCGGCAGCTGCATAGCACTTCCGGGAGCATCGGGGGCCAGTTCCGTTTCGCCCACCAACACCGCGGGACCAAACTGCTGCATCACCAGGAAATAGTAGTAAGCACGCAGGAAGCGGGCTTCTGCTTTATACTGATCGATGCGCTGCTGACCATTGATGGCCAGTATCTCCGTATTTCCATCAATATGATTGATAAAATAAGTTGCAGAACGGATAGCGGTATAGTAACCACCCCACTTATCGAACAATACCGTGCCGGCGCTCTGGTTGCCCAGTGCGAGGCCGTATGTAGGGTACTGGCTCCGGTCACGTTCATTTCATCGCTGTTGCTCACCCAGGGAAAGCCATCCCATTGCATGGAAAGATCGGGAACGTAGCTATAAATGTTCGCGAGGTACTCCTCGGAGCCTTGTTTCTTTTTAAAAACTTCTTCTATAGTGATGCGGTCGTTGGGTACCTGGTCCAGGTAATCTTTACAACCTCCAAGTGCCATGGCCGCTGCAAATGCTGATATGATGAGTGATTTTTTCATGTTGTTCCGTTTTACTTGAAGGTGCATTTAATCCCGAAGTTGAAGGTTTTGGTCAGCGGATAAGAAGCGCCGCGGCCATCGCCCAGTTCTACGTCCCACAAATCAAATTTGCTGGCGGTCATCAGGTTGTACCCAATAAAATAGATGTTGAGGTCAGACATGCCCGGTGTTTCATCCAGTTATCGCGTACATTGTAGCTCAGCTGCAACGTCTGCAACCGCAGGAAGGAACCGTTCTTCGTCCACCAGTTACTGTTCACGTAGTTCATGTTGTCATTACCATAGGTCAACCTTGGATAGAAAGGCCGCTCTGCCTTGTTTTCAGGCGTCCAGCGATCGGTGATCACAGAGAGCAGGTTGCCTCTTTCGCCACCACGGCTGAAAGGCTGCAGGCCATCGCCGTTCAACTGGATATCTACATTGGAAATACCTTTGAACCAACCCGCGAGCGACCAGCCTTTCCAGCTGATGGTAGGCCCGAAACCGTACACGATCTCCGGGATGCTGCCGAAGCCGATAGGGCCCTGGTCGTAGGTATCAATCTTGCCATCGCCGTTAAAGTCTTTATAGCGGATGTCACCGGGACGGTTTACACCGGTCTGGTAAGCGGAGTTGTCGATTTCATGCTGCGACGTAAACAGGCCGAGGGCTTCGTAACCGAACCGTTGCCCCAGTTTACGGCCGATGCGTTGTTGCCAGGGATAAGGCCATGGCGCGTTGGCGTCGTTGATGATCATGGCGCGGTTCCGGTAAAGTTACCGCGGAAGCCGATCATCACGTCTTTTCCTACTTTCTTGTTTACCTCCAATGTTGCATCTACACCACGGTTGTGAATTTCACCCAGGTTAGCCCAGGGCAAAGTGCGCACACCGGCGTAGTTCGGCACATCGCCACGCTGGCGGAAAATGCCGGTACGCCGTTCGTTAAACAGGTCGGCCACAAGGGAAATATTGTTATCCCAGAAACGCGCTTCGATGCCCAGGTTGGATTTCTTGGCTTTTTCCCAGGTTACATCTACCGCGTAATCGCCGATATCCAGGCCGCCGATGTTGTTGTCGATGCCGTTGGCTCCGTAGGAATAACCGCCGTTGCCGCCTCCTACTGTAGAAATGTAGGCGAAACGACGGCCACCGATGTTACTGTTACCTACCAGGCCGTAAGAGAAGCGCAGTTTAAAAAACTGTATCGCGGATTTTACCGGCTCAAAGAAATTTTCTTCCGACATTACCCATCCTACACCATAAGACGGGAAGAAACCGAAGCGGGCGCCGGGCGCAAACGTTTCAGAACCGTTGTAACCGAAGTTCACTTCCGCCAGGTAACGATCGGCATAACCGTAAGTGGCCCTGCCGGCGAGGCCCATGTAACGATAGGGAATGGAACCGATGAAGTCGCCGGCGAAAGCGTCTTCGCGGTCGGACTGGTTAAAGAGCACCATGCCGCTTACCGCGTGGTTACCGAATTTATTGCTGTAATTGATCGCAGCTTCCGTATAAAACTGGCGGGTTCCGCCGTTGGAGCGGTTGTACCCGAGATAGGCGGTACCGATCGTTGTTTGTTC
Organism: Chitinophaga sedimenti; assembly: GCF_023156195.1. Lineage (GTDB taxonomy): Bacteria > Bacteroidota > Bacteroidia > Chitinophagales > Chitinophagaceae > Chitinophaga > Chitinophaga sedimenti. The sequence continues at coordinate 482,521 of NZ_JAKUKA010000001.1, read as the reverse complement.
CAGCTGCAGGTTGCCGTCCGCATCGCGGCCGGTAGCCAGGTAGCCGTCTACCGTTTTCGTACGGCTGATGGTGTGGCTGTTGTAGTTATCGAAGCTGAACATACCCGTCACGTTCAGGCCTTTTACCCAAAAGCCGAGGTCCTGCGACAGGCGGATATTGCTCCACAACTGGCTCTTAAACTCGCTTACATAACCCGTTTGCGTAAGCAGGGTGTAAGGGTTGGATACGTCCGCGGTGCGGATCTGCGAGTGCAAACCGTTGGAGTACTTCACCGGGATCAGGATCGGGGGCAGTGTGTAGGCCGACGACCAGATGGACGTAGCCGAGTTACCGGGGAAGTTACCATTGCTGATCCAGCCGGAGGCGCCGAAATCTACCTTGGTAGTAGGTGTCAGGTTCAGGCCGAGGTTAGAAGTAAAATTGTAACGGGTGAATTTCACCGAGTTGTCATAATCGGCCAGCTTATCACTTTTATACATGCCGCTCTCGTCGTAGTAACCCACGGAGAGGTAATAATTTGCTTTCTCAGATCCACCGTTTGCGTTTACGCGTGCACGGCGGTTTTGTCCGCTCTTATTAAAGAGGGTGTTGATCCAGTCTACATTTGGATACAGTTCCGGATCGGTTCCATCCTGTGTTAACTTGATGCGCTCATCGGAGTACTTGGGCAGTGTTTCATTGGGGTTGCTGCTCAGGTAGGCTTCGTTGGCCATTTTCATATACGTAACGCCGTCCGCGAACTTGGGAATTTTCGTGAACTGCGTAATACCCTGGTCGTACTGCGCATTGATCAGCACCTTGCCGGGTTTACCCTGCTTGGTGGTAATGAGGATAACACCGTTCGCACCGCGCACACCGTATACCGCGGTAGCCGAAGCATCTTTCAGGATGCTGAAGCTGGCGATATCTTCCGGGTCTACGTTAGAAAAACTTCTTTCCACCCCATCTACCAGTACCAGCGGAGAGCTGTTGGTAAATGTAGAGATACCGCGGATATAGATTTCCGCGTTATCGTAACCCGGCTCGCCGCTACGTTGTACACCGATCATACCGGCCACGCGGCCCGCGATCAGGTTGGTGAGGTTGGCTACGGGTTGTTTCAGTTCTTCGGCACGGATGCTGCTTTGCGCACCGATCATACTGATTTTTTCTGCTGGCCGTAACCCACGATCACTACATCGTTCAGGTCCGTGGAGCGGTCCTGCAACGTTACGTTGATCTGTTTACGTTTCAGCACGGGCACTTCCTGCGGGATGAACCCCATGAACGTAAACACCAGTGTGCCCGTATCGGCGGGCAGCTTTAACGAGTAGCTGCCGTCTTCGGCAGACATGGTGGCGGTCATGGTGCCTTTCAGCTGGATGCTTACACCGATTAATGCAGCACCTTTACTGTCGCTTACCTTACCATTTACGGTGAAGGCAGCAGACTGGCGGGGCGCGGCGGGAGCAGCGAGGGCTTTTACCACGACCGTATTTTCGAACAGTTCGTAGGTGAGCGGTTGTTGCTCAAAACATTTGTCGAGCACAGCGGGAAGGGGTTGTTGATCTACAGAAATGCTGATTCTGCGGGCGTTGCCGAGCATTTTCACATCGTACACAAAATCGAGTTTGTACTGATCGTGTAACTTTTTAAACACCTCCTGCAACGAAGCATTTTTTACGTGGAGGCTTACCGGCTGGGAAAATGCCCGGGCGCTTACTTGCAGGAGCGATAGCAACAGCAGCGCGGACAACAGCTTGAGGCGCAACAGCAACCTTTTCATACGGAAATTTTTGTCACTCATTTGGCTGACTTGATTATTAATTAGAAGAAATCCGGAGGATGTACGCAGCTTCCCCGAACGGAACATTCATTTGTTCGCGGCATCTCTCCGTGTCATTTGTATCTTGCGTTTTGATAGCGGAATTTGTGCGTTATGGCATAACCAGAATTTTCTTACCCTGAATTTTAAAATGAACGGAGCCGGTTGTTTCAAGCGCTTTCAATACCAGCTTTATATCCTTGTTGTGAAATAGTCGCTCCAAAATGTTTATCCTCCAATCCCGGCGCAAACTCGATCTCCGCATCGTACCACCGCGCCACGCGGCGCATGATCGTTTTGATATCTTCATTTTCGAAGATGAACTGCCCGTCTTTCCAGGCTACCACGGCGGCAGTATTCACTTGCGCTATACGGAAGGCGGGAGATGTACCATTATACACGCCCTGTTGTCCTGGTTTTAACACCACTTCGTCCCCGGCATTAACCAGCTTAACGGCGCCATCCAGCAACGTGGAGCGGATGGCCGGTTCGTCGGAATAGGACATGATATTAAACGAGGTACCCAATACCTGCACCTGCATATCACCGGTAGCCACCTTAAACGGCTGCTGCGTGTTGGCGGCCACTTCGAAGTAGGCCTCGCCGCTAAGCTGCACCAGTCTTTCCTTACCCTCGAAGCGGGTGGGGAAGCGTAACATGGTGGCCGCGTTTAGCCATACCCGGGTGCCATCCGGCAGCGTAATGCGATATTTGCCACCGCGGGGCGTTTGCAGGGTATTATATTCAATGGATGCAGGCCGGTTATTCTCCTGCTGATAAGCCAGCTGGTTGCCTTTCAGCTTCACCACCTTTGCTCCTGCCCTGTTGGCGAGCTGCCCGTCTTCCGCATCTTCCAGCGAAATTTCACTGCCATCGCCTAATATGAGCGTGGCTTTTTCAGTACCAGGCGTTATTTGCTGCGCTTTCGCCACCGACTTCGCCGGCGACTCCTGCCGCCAGTACCATACGCCCGTACCCAGCAGCAGCAATACAGCTGCCGCGGCGGCGGTGCGATATAACAATTTGTACGAACGCTTCGGTTCGATCTGGCGATTGATCTCGGCCAGCATACGTGCGCTGATCCGGTCAAAATCCGCTACAGGCTGCGCATCTTCCTGGAAAGAGTTGCACCAGGCGTTGTAACGCGACAGATCTTCGTCCGAAGCCTCGCCAATTTCCACACGTGCTATTAGTGCCAACAGTTCATCCTGGTTCACAGACTTCATCTATTTACATTATAAGGGACATGAAAAGGCCCTACCCCCAAAGCAGGAAAAAATATTTTTTTAGAGGAGGGTAGACCAGAAATGCATTTTGCCCAGGGCCATGCGTAGTTTCCGTAGTACGATGGTCATCTGGTTCTCTACTGTTTTTTCGCTGATGCCCAGTTTAAGGGCAATTTCGCGGTTGGTAAGGTATTCGTTACGGCTTAAATTAAAGATACGGGCTGCCTTTTCGGGCAGGTTGGCAATGACGGCGCTAATGGCTTCCCGGAGTTGCTTTACCTCCGTGCTGTCGTCTGTAAATTCCCCATCGGGTACACGTTGCGCCAGGATTTCGGCGCGGCGGCGGCTGTTCTGAATGTAGCGGGTAAGCCGGTATTTGACCGCCATGCGCAGGTAAGGCCCCGGTTCGGACATTTCCAGGCGTTCGCGGTTCGTCCAGCACCACACGAAGATTTCCTGGATGGCATCGGCGCATTCATCCTCATTTTTAAGAACATTGAAGGCAAAATTGTAGAGACTTTCTGCGTATCGACGGTACAGCTCCTCGAAGGCAGCCCTGTTGTGCTGCCGGATGAGTAGGAGTAGTTCCTGGTCGCTGTAGTCGATTAGATTAGCCATTCACTGCGGTTGGTTGAACGAAAGTAGCGAAGATGGGGAGAATTAAAAGCGGGCGGGAGCAATGGGTTATGGAAAAACTTCATCAAATGGCCGGCATGATGGGTTCCCCAATATAAAATAATCCGCCTCCCGTACCACTCCGCCCCTGCCCGCTCCCTACCTTTACAGCATGGAACATCTACTCACCATCACCGCCGCAGCGCTCCGCAAAGCGGCATTAAACGAGGAAGCCAAACAATACATCCTTTTCAACAAACCGCTTTTTTATACCCTGAAGAAAGCCGCCGACCGCTATATTGGTGGCGAAACACTGGCAGAGAACATAGATAAGGCCATCGTTCAAAACAGCCAGGGGTTCAAATGCTCCATCGAGTTCATGGGCGAAAACACTGCTACAGTCGCGGAAGTACAGGCAGCTACGGCAGAATTCCTGTGCATTGTAGACAGCATTCATGACAACCTGCTACGCTGCACCGTATCGCTCGACCTGTCGCACATCGGCCTGGCGTTATCGCGCGGCTTTTGCCAGGAGAACCTACATGCGATCTGTGCGCGGGCCGCGAAATATAACATTGAAGTGATTATCAGTGCTGAGGGCACGGATAAAACGGACGACATATTACATGTGTACCAGGAGGCCGCTAAAACATTCTCTAACGTATCCATCACGTTGCAGGCCTACCTGTACCGCACGGCAGACGATTTTAAGGAGGTTCTCAAAAGTCCGGGCCGCATCCGCATGGTGAAGGGAGCTTTTGAAACGGCGCCGGGATTGTCTATGCCGCGGGGCAGTGCGTTGGACGAAGTATACCTGGGGTATGTTGATACGCTGCTGCGCGAGCAGCATTTGTGCGCCATTGCCACGCATCACGATTATATACAGCAGCAGGCGAAGCAGCTGGTGCGACAGCATCAGGCAGATAAAAGCCGTTATGAGTTCGAGAGCCTGTATGGCATACAGGGCGGGCAGCTGGCGCAATTGCGGGACGAAGGGCATCCTGCGAAAGTGTATTTCGTGTATGGGAAGGAGTGGTATTTGTATGTGTGTAACCGGATTGCGGAGCATCCGTTGAATTTGCTGGTGGCGATGAATGATATTGTTGGCGGGTGAGCCTAATCTTCCAATGATACCGTTATAGAAAAATCTCCGCCAGCATCCATAATTGTACATTGATCGAGGTCGATGCCATGGGCGTTGAGGAAATCACCGATGGGGCCAGCAATGGAAACATATTTCAAATCGATCCATTGCTGCTTCAGGTCCTCCCATGCTTCGTCGCCGAAATAGAAATCGAACCGTTGGGAGCCATCCTGGTTTTTTATCCGCTGTTGTACGATCGACAACAGGCGCTCATCATTTATCCTTTGGGAAAATGCCTCCATGATTCTTTTCCGTTCTGCCACTTCCAAACGGGGCACCGGTATAATATCGCTATCTCCTTTTTCCTGCCGGACAATCCTATCCACGATTACCCTGGCGAGACTATCATTGTACGATGACTCTACCGATTCGTTAATGGTCAGGTCTTCGTTTATCAGTAAATAATCAGCAAAATGCAAACTGTAGAACTCACGATCTCTTTTATCATAATAAAAAGACTCGGTGAGACTATGTAGTGGTTCCGAGAAAGCAGTCGTCAGCCAATCAAAAATATCTTCCTTCTTCATGCCCATAAGGTACATCATATTGATGAAACATCTAAGGTTCCGGCACCCTCTCTAGCTGCATCGCAATACGGTCCCCTTTCAACACACCCGAAAAAGTATAACTCCCCGGCTGCTCCCCCGCCACGAATTTCCCGGCGAAAGGCGCGTTGAATCCCGCGGGATAGCGCCATTTTACAGAAAGACTATCCGTCTTTTCATCAAAATAATAAGTACCGATGTAACGGCTATCATGGTGGTTAAACACCAGCACCAGATCGTCCTGTAAATCCATGTACAGCGTGGTGAGCACACTATCTTTTACACTTCGGGCAGCTGTGGGCATATCATTGATGATGAGATCGTGCACGCGGTACTTACCGGAGAACTGCGGATGCCTGTCCGGGAAGCGGTAACTGGCCAGCAGCAACAAAGGCAGCAATACCACCACAAGCATCGCCACTTTAGACTGACCGGCCACCACGTGCACCGTTTTAAAGAAGAATTGCACCAGCTGATCGTACGACTGCAGCAGCAAGTAAATCACGCAGATAAAAAGGAGGATCGCATGCACCAGCACAGCGGGGTGCAGGTGGTAAAACGTATCGATGAGCATGATATTGAGCAGCACCGGCACCATAATCACAAGGCCGAGCAGCCTTGTGCGGACGAACAACAGCATCCACGCGCTGGCCATCTGCGAAAGCGCTATGGCCACCGTAAAGGGATAAGATCTTCTGAAATAAGCCCAGGTGAGCGTTTCACTATCGAGGCTGTTAAAAGGGCGGTCCAGTTCGCCGAGCGGTACTACCATTTGCAGGTGAAAGATCTTCTGCCATCCAAATAAAGAGAAATCGAAGGCGAGCAAGTACAGGAGCAGCCCGTGAAACACGGAGAGGCGTGTACGACGAGAGCAGACCAAACAGCCCACGAGGAACAAGAGCGCAATACCGATTATCGCGGCGGCAGGCAGTAATCCCTGGGCGTGACGGGCCAGTACGCGATGAATGGTAGCGGCGCCCATTAAGCCTGTAAGCAGGGAAACCAGGAGCTTCTTTGAATATTTTACTTGTTCCATGGCAGTATTTTTTGATGAACAGGAACAAGATGCGGCACGCCTGTTTTTCCATAAACAACAAATGGGACCCACCACATGAGCGGATCCGGCTTTTACCATAGACAAACAACATTTTTAGGAAACGCCTTTCGCCAACACCAGCAGGCGATTGTCGGAAGCGTCTATTCTTAACTTCATGACTTCTTTATACCGCGGGTCGTTATAACAGGCCAGGGCGGCTTCGGCGGAAGGAAATTTCACGATGGCGTTCATCTGTTTCGGCGTGCCTTCAATGGGTGTGGCCGACAAATCGGCGGCCAGTACTTCGCCACCGTGTTCATTAATAAGCGGTACCGCGAGCGGCGGGTATTGCTGCCACATCTCCATGTTGTGGATATTGTAACTGATAATATAGTATACAGCCATGCTTATGAATTTAAACAGTAACATATCCTGGTGGAGTTATATTGTGATAACGCAACTGGAATGTCGCCTGGCCACGATGAAGTGTTACATGGATGCTTTTAATGAGGCCGTCGGAGCGCCTGCGACTATTTACCCACCGCTATCAGCTTCCACCTGCTGATCTCATTTTCCGTAATCATGCCGTCTCCATTTAAATCCTCTGATTCAAATGATGCTGTCTGGCTTGAAGCTATTTCCATTCGCATGTACCAAGGGGAGTTAAGGTATTTGATTAGATTAAATAACGGGGAGCCACGACTCCCCGTTACTATCGTTATTCTCCTATAGGAATCGGCATATCCACACCGGTTGCCGAAGCCACGCCAAAATTGGGCGAGCCGTCGGTGTTCCAGGTGAGCTTCTGCATCCTCGGCGCACGCTGACCATTGGTCGTTGCCGCCACGCTGCGCGCATGATAGATAAACCAGTTTTCATTTTTCACGACCCCATTGGGATCTGTGTACGAACTGGTAAAGAAGCCGTTGTGCCCGGGGCCATATACCCCGTTGCTGTCATTCCTGACAAACACTTGTTTCTTGTTGATCCAATCTGCCGGCACGGTAGGATCGCCGCCGGCTTTCAGTTGAATTTGCGCCAGGCAGTAGTTATCACTCGTATACCGGCTGGCCGAATAGATGATGAACACCGGGCTGCTCGCATCTTTCTGTAACATGATCGGTCCTTCGTTCACACCCGCGCCGATCGAGTTCGGTTCGTGCTTTTCCCAGGTGTTAGTGGGAGAAGAAATCTTCACCCTCGGGCCGCTGATCGTCCATGGATCGGACATGGTAGCCAGGTAAATGTACTGTTTGTACCTGCTGGCGGTACTCTCCCATCCCGACCAGATGAAATACATGTTGCTGCCGACGGTGAGTATCGATCCGTCGATCGCCCACTGATCGCTGGAGTCGAAGATCTTGCCTTTGAACGTCCACGTGCCGGTCATCGGATCGGCATTGGGATTTTCCAGTACGAACATGCGGTGTGAATCGCCGGTACCATCGTTGGCCGCAAAGTAGATGTACCATTTACCGGCCAGGAAGTGCAGCTCCGGCGCCCAGATGTTGGACGAATACGCCGTACCCGCAGGCGGCGTCCAGATCACCGACTCCGGCGCGTTGGCTAACAAAGACATAGAAGTCGTTTTCCGCAGGCCGATGTTGTTCCCCCTGGTGTACATAAAATAGTAGTAACCATCCTTCTGCGCCACAAAGGGATCCGGTCTGCTCGCATTGATCAGCGGATTCTGGAAATTGAGGTTGTGGAAGTTGAAGAGATGCTGGTTGCCGGTAACGGTGTCTTTCTGCCGTATTTTAGCACCCGGCGTGGTACTTTGCGGGTCCAGGGCCATCTTCATGCCCGTGGCTTTGTTGGTGAGCGAAAACACGTTGTTACTGCCCGAATACGTGATCGCCCAGGCCTGGTCATCGCTGCCATCGTCTGTTGCCTGTTGCAGAATATCCCCCGACACGGCCGAAGGCGATTCCGTGCATTTGTTGCTGGTCACGTTGATCAGTTTGTAATACGTGGCGTCGATCTTTACCAGGCGCCATCTTTGGCCGTTGTTCGGAAACCACCACCATTGCTGGATCTTCTGGTTCTCTGCCGTAGAGTTACCGGTGACTTCGACCACCGGACCGGCGGGTGCGGATGAGGTGACGCCGCGGATGCGGTACGTGGCGCCATCGATCAGGGTGCCGAACGGTGGGGCGGCGGCAAGGTTTACATCATCCAGTTTTAATTTTTCCTTTGTTTCCTTTTTACAGGAAATGGCCATCAGCGACAGGATGGCGATGAATAAAGTGTTTTTCATAACGGAGTTTAAGGTGCTACAATTCACTGACGTGGGTGGGAATTGTAACGGGGTTTGGAATTGAGTTAACTGAGGGAATAAGATAGGGAAATTAGTTTGATATTTTTCATAATAGTTATGCAGGTATAAAAAGCCCGGCGTTTACGGATTCCCGTAAAATAGCACCAAACCGCAGCGCTATTTTTGAATCGCAATATCACCTCAACCTATACGGCGATAAAGCAAAGAACCTTAAACCCAAAAATAAGTATGGCAATCAACTTACAAAAAGTCACCCTGGAAAAAACAGGCGACTCCCACGTTATCGATCTCTCCAAAAAAACCGATAGCATCACGCAGGAAATCAACATTAACCTGAACTGGTCGAAGGGCACTAAGAAAGGACTATTCGGCACTATTTTCGGAGGAAGCGACATTGACCTTGACCTCGGCTGTTTTTACGAACTGAATAATGGAGAAAAGAATGTAATCGACGGACTGCAATTTGCCCAGGGCCGCGGAGGCGCCAGGGACCGACACACCAAACAAGGCCGCTATACCGGTACGCCATGGATATGGCACACGGGCGACGACCGGGGCGCAGCCGCCGGGTCGGGCGAAAATATTATCGTAAATCCAAAAGGCTTGCAGGAGTTGAAACGCATCGTTGTTTATTGCTTTATCTATCAAGGTGCTGCCAACTGGCACGAATCTAACGCAACGGTGACCGTTAGCGTGCCCGGCAGCGCCGAAATTGAAGTACAAATGGGCAAACAGTCCAGTATCTATAATTTCTGCGCCATTGCCGAAATACGCTTCTCCGGCAACACTATCGATGTGAGAAAACTGGTGTCCTTCCACCGCAGCCACGCCGAATGCGACAAAGCCTACAAATGGGGGTTTACATGGGGAGCGGGTTCGAAATAGACGACACCGTCTGCCATTTTTCGTTTGATATGTGGCTGACCCTGATCCGCTCCAACCCCTTGTTCAAGCCTAAAAGAGATGCATTGTTCAAATCTTTCTTTGCGATCCGGGAACCTGTTGAAAAAGTAGCGCAGGTAATACGGCAACATGACCTGTTTGCCAATAAAACCAGCGAAATCACCGGGCGTCATGTTTACGCAAATCAGTTGTATTGTCTGGCGTTGCACGACCTGGGCATCAACGTTGCAGAGCTCACACAGCAAAAGCTAAACGAGTTTCAGGCGGAAGCGGATGAACTGTTCATGAAATACAAACCCGTACTCATAGATAGCGACATTCACCGCTTTTTCAAGGCAATAAAAAACCAGGGAAAAACGATCAGCATCCTGAGTAATACAGCTTTTATCAGCGGTGCAGTGCTGAGGCAACTGCTCGAGCACCACGAATTGTCCACTTTCTTTTCCTTTCAGCTGTATTCCGACGAAACCGGCTTCGCCAAACCGGATTTTGCCGCATTCCATCTTGTATTCCGGCATGCTGCCGCCATCCGCCCGTTGAGCAAATCAGCTATTCTCCATATAGGTGACAATCCTGCGGCAGATTACCGGGGCGCCATCAATTATGGATTTAAGGCTATGTTAATATAAAGAAATATGCACCTAAAATATAGTCTTCACAAAATCGATAACGCATACAATGCTCCATTTTCCGCGCTGGAATACAGCCGCTTTAAATTCGGGCAGACGTGTTATGCGGAGAAGTTTGCAAAGGAATTATTTGATGGATTTATCGAAAAGCATGCAGACCTTATCCTCTCGCACCAGGATATAGTGCTGCTCCCCAGCCCGTATTACGCTATTCCTACCGCATCTAATTTTCTTTGCGCATACTTCAAAAGCACCTGAACAAGTTCCTGTTTGCGCAGCAACGACCGGCGTGCAAAGAGAATAAAATATACCGGCAGCAGACCTATGTAGAGGACTATGGCAATATGGACTATGCGCAGCGGGTACAGTTAATTTCCAACGACACCTACTACCTAGACCGACACTTCATTTCCGGCAAACTTTGCATTTTCCTGGACGATATTAAAATCACCGGCAGCCATGAGTACACGGTCAAAAAGATACTGTCGCAATACGATGTAAGCGGGCAATTTTTTTTTCTGTATTTCGCAGAACTCATAAACCCTGCCATTCATCCCCGTATAGAAAATTACTATAACTACTTCGACGTAAAAACAACACGCGACATTATTCGCATCATGAACAGCGGGAGCTTCCGGTTCAATACACGCATCGTGAAATACATACTGCTGCTGGACACGGCGGCATTTACCGGAGTAATAACCAACATCAGCCGGAGAAAACGCAGCGAGCTGCTGGATCTTGCGATCAGCAACAACTACCATCAAATAAAAACTATCAGCAAAACATTTCACTATTAAAAACAGAAAAATCATGTCAATTAATCTGATCAAAGGCCAAAGACAAAGCCTGCAGGCCCCCGCGTTTACCGTAGGACTTGGTTGGGACGCAAACAGTTCTGCTACCGGCAACGCATTCGACCTCGACGCTTCCGCTTTTATTTTAGGAGAGAATGGCAAACTGTTATCTGAACGGCACTTCGTGTTTTACAACAACCTGCATTCTCCCAACGATTCCATCGTACATACAGGTGACAACCTCTTTGGCGACGCGGAAGGGGACGACGAGCAACTCATCGTAGACCTGTCCAAAATCGACTCGAATGCCAGCGAAATATGTATTGTGATCACCATTCACGACGCAGCCTCCCGCAACCAGAATTTTGGACAGGTAAGAAATTCATTCATCCGCATCTTCGATTCAAACACCCGGGAAGAACTGCTTAAATATGAGCTGGAAGAGGACTTCTCCATCGAAACCGCTGTAGAATTCGGCCGGATCTACAAAAAAAATGGCGAATGGAAGTTTGAAGCAGTAGGCTCCGGCATGAAAGGCGGCCTGCAGGATTACCTGAACAAATTCAACTAAAAAACTGCTGTAATATGAGAAGACTCCCAGTATACCTGCTGTTAGACACCTCCGGCTCCATGACCGGGGAACCAATTGAAGCGGTAAAAAACGGCGTGCAGATGATGATACACTCACTCCGCCAAAACCCACAAGCCCTTGAAACCGCCTTTGTCAGCATCATCACATTTGACAGCTCCGCCAGGCAGGTGATTCCGCTGACAGACCTGGCCTCTTTCCAGATGGTGGACCTGAAAGCCACTGGTGTAACCGCCATGGGCGGAGCATTGGACCTGCTGGCCGACAAACTCCAACAGGAAGTAGCCAGACAACCCCGGAACAGAAAGGCGACTGGAAACCACTGGTATTTATCATGACAGATGGCATACCTACAGACGATTGGAAACCGGGATACAACAAACTTAAGACCGTGAACAACGGACTGATCGTAGGTTGTGCCGCCGGTCATGGCGCCGACGACACTGTGCTGAAACAGATCACCTCCTCCGTGGTAAGGCTGGACAATGCCGATTCAGAAAGCATCTCCAAATTCTTCCAATGGGTAACCGCTTCTATATCTACTTCCTCTACCAAGGTGGAAGAATCCGGAAAAGAAGTGACCGGCCTTGAACAGCTGCCTCCTCCTCCATCGGAGTTAGTCATAATCGCTTAGCCATGACCAGAAGATTACTCGTTTACTTCCTGCTGGATACGTCCGGCTCTATGCACGGGGAGCCTATACAAGCGCTGAACAACGGATTTAATGGCCTGATCAGTATGCTGAGGGGCGATCCGCAGGCCATGGACTCCCTGCACTTATCGGTCGTCACGTTCGACAAAGACGTTAAAAACATTGTTCCGCTTACCGACCTGGCCAGTTTTCAGCCGCTTGAAATCAAATGCCCCGAAAGCGGCCCTACTCATACGGGGCAGGCGCTGGAAATGCTTTGCGGCCTCGTACAACGGGAACTAGTAAAGGGATCTGCGGAGCGAAAGGGTGACTGGCGGCCGCTCCTTTTTGTATTCACCGATGGTAAACCTTCGGACTTGCAGTTGTACCGCAGCGCTATAACTAAAGTTAAGGCACTGGACTTCGGGCTGATCGTGGGCTGCGCTGCCGGTCCCAAAGCGGAAACCAGCTTCCTCAAAGAGCTGACCAACGAAGTGGTGAGGCTGGATACTACCGACGCCAATACGCTGACTACCTTTTTCAAATGGGTAAGTTCCTCTATTGAAATGGGAAGCAAATCGAAGGGCACCGGTGAAGTAGCCGTACTGCCTCCCCTACCCGGTGAGGTAATCATCGTGGTATAAAAAAATAACTATGAAACGATTCCCCGTATATCTGCTGGTTCGGCTGTTAAGGCTGCTCCTTAAAAAAAGGTAATATTCTAATTAAGACCAGGACCATGGTAGAACTATTCTTAAAACAACTGCTGACGGAATTTAACATCGTATCCGGCAAATTCACGGACAATACTATTGCCCGCCTGTTGCACAATGCGAAAATCAATGAACTGACCAAAGCTGTTGCGGCGGCAAAGAAGCAGGCAATCGACATTTTTCATTTGTATAAAGAAACGGAAGAATTTAAAGATGCCGCTATCGTACTGCCAAATGCTGTTTCCGGGAAGCAGTATGAACACCTGTTCGATTTATCCCTTTTCCCCAATATTAACGTTAAAAAGATCCGGCAACTCGATAAATCAGGACTGTCGTTTGATCCCGCTTCCGCTGCCATCTCCGGCGTGCCTACTTCCGCTCTTACGCTTGATTTGCAACTGGCATTTACCTGCGGGCAGGGCGAGGCGCAGATAGAAGATATTAAAGTCATTCCCTTTATTGTGAATGCCGACCCCAAAGACCTGTGGCTGAATAAACCAAGCAACAAAAATGACCTTTTTGCGAAAGAAGACAGTGATAAATACGCCGGGGCATTCCTAGACAAACATGTTGTAGTAGCCTCCCAGCGCGGACGGTCGCATGCGCACGAAGGTTCGTTCCGGGACGATCATTTTTACACTCGTAAGCTGCCACTGGACTGGGAAATTATTGCCGTGGCGGATGGCGCTGGATCTGCAAAGTTCTCCCGGCAAGGCTCCAAAATAGCCACCACATTTATTGCCGACAGCTTTAATGAGGAAACGCTTATGAAAGAGCTGTGCGACCGCTGCACCGATTACTTCAGCACCATACCGGAAAAAGATCCCACGCCGGAAGAAGCGGTATTAAAGCATAAATCGGCCATCATCAATATCCTATACAAATCCGTCAGGAACCTGCATGCGGTGCTGAACGACTTCGCCCGCCAGGAGGCCATACAGCTGAAAGACCTTAATACCACCCTGATTTTCGCGCTGGTCAGGAAATTCGATAGCGGGTATGTTGTACTCACATTCGGCGTTGGTGACTGCCCGGTTAACATCATCACCGACAGCCCCGACGAAGTAAAACTGCTTAACCAGCTTGACATTGGCGAATTTGGTGGCGGCACCCGGTTTATCACCATGCCCGAAATTTTCACCAATGACATCGCCGGCCGCTTCGCCATCAACAGGTTTACAGACTTCTCCCAGCTCGTATTAATGACCGATGGCATCTACGATCCAAAGTTCGTGACGGAAAATAAACTGGAGGACAAGTCAGCATGGGATACCTTCTTTGCCGACCTCGGCGGTGGGAACGAAGACAACATCAATGTTGACTTTTCAAGGCATGAAGGTATTGAAGACCGGCTATTGTCGTGGCTAAACTTCTGGAGCAAAGGCAATCATGATGACAGAACGCTTGCTATAATTTACTAACCTATGCCAACAGTAAAAGTTACCTCTATTATTGATGCTTCCCGGTGTTACGAGTACGTGGACAATGGCGTTCCCAAACAGGGAGGCGTGAAAGACGTGTACTTTTCGCCCGACAGGAAGTACGTGGTCGCCTTTTTCAGAACGCCACTGGATTTTAACCAGAAGGACCGGATCAGGCGCATCGTTACCCTTTACCTGGATAATATCAAAAAGGGAATGCCGCTGATTACTTCCTGCAGGACATTTACCGGTGGCCATATGATGCCGTGGAGCGCGATGGGAAAACAGGGGTGATCGTTCCCGTTTATGATTCCCGGTTTTTCTTCCGGAAAGGTTACGGCGCCAATGATAATATCAGGGGTGGCGAAAAAGTGGGTAAATGGTTTACAGCGCCCTCTTTCAGAAACCGGCAATACCCGCTGTCGCTCGACAGTACGGAGCTGGGCGACTGGCTCAGTTACTTCCAGATTGCTATCAGCATTTGCAGGGGCGTAAAAAAATGCACCAGATGGGGCTGGCCCACTCCGATCTTTCGTACAATAATGTGCTGGTAGACCCGGTAACCAAATCTGCCAACATCATAGACCTGGACGGCCTCGTTGTTCCCGGCCTGTTTCCCCCGGAAGTAATTGGCACGGCCGATTTTATTGCCCCCGAGGTGCTGCGCACCAAACACCTGAACCTGTCTGACCCCGGTCGTATCCTGCCCAATCAACGGACCGACCTGCATGCGCTGGCCGTACTGATTTATATGTACCTCTTACGGCGGCATCCGTTGCGTGGGGGCAAAATATGGGATATGGATGCGGAAAAAGACGAGCTGATGGCCATGGGAGAAAAAGCACTATTTGTAGAACATCCCGGTGATAAAACAAATAAAGTAAAAACAGATCAGTTGCGCAAATGGGACACGTTCTGGGGCAACCCCGATAAAATCCCCTATACCATTACCGGCCCATATTTATCAGACTTGTTCCGGCGCGCGTTTATCGACGGTCTTCATAACCCTATGCTACGCCCGATCGCCAACGAGTGGGAAACAGCCCTACTGAAAACCGTAGACCTGGTACAACCTTGCAGCAACCCTTCCTGCGAAGAAAAATGGTACGTATTTGACAACACATCCAAGCCTGCCTGCCCATTCTGCGGCACCCCGAACAAAGGCAGCCTTCCCATAGTTGACCTCTACTACAAGTTCAAAGACGATGTCTGGAAGCCCGAAGGGCATCGCCTGATGATTTACCACCATCAATACCTGTTTAAATGGCATGTTTCCAGGAAGGTGGTCAGGAACGAAAGCACGGGGCCAGAAGACAAAAAGCCGGTAGGCTATTTCGCCTTTCATCAAAATAAATGGGTACTGGTTAACCTGACGCTAGACGGTATGAAAGACCTCGTTACCCGCCAGGAAATTCCCCGCAACGCCATGTTGGAACTGACCAGCGGAGGCCAGATTTTACTATCGGATGAAGAAGGCGGAAGATTGCTGTACATCACTATTACCAATCAATAATCAAATAAAATGGAACAAACTATTTTACAACTGCATCCTGGCCTTGCATGGATTTTTGCAGCAACGATTTTCATTATGCTGATGCTGGACCTCGGCCTTTTTCACAAAAAAGCCATGTTGTATCATCGAAAGAAGCGCTGACTTGGTCTATCGTCTGGATCAGCCTGGCTATGATCTTCTCCGGTGTTGTATACTGGGTATTTAGACAGGACAGCGGCAGCATGGCCCTGGAAAAGTTTACACAGTTCCAGACGGCTTACTGGATCGAGAAGGCCTTGTCTGTAGACAACCTTTTCGTATTCATTCTCGTATTTTCCTATTTTAAAGTTCCCCGGGAACTGCACCACCGCGTGTTATTCTGGGGCATCCTGGGCGCCCTGTTATTTCGCGCCATATTCATATTTGCGGGTGTCGGGCTTATTAACGTCACCTACCTTAATCCCCTGCTGGAGCTTGCTGGTGCCCAGCCGCTCCTATGGGACATTAACCTTGTATTGACGGCATTCGGGCTTTTCCTCGTATATGCAGGTATTAAATCCTGGGGCAAAGGAGACGAAGACGAAGATGACGACTTCAGCAAATCAGCAGGCGCCAGGCTCGTACACCGGCTTTATAAAGTGAGCGACAACTACGACGGTGGAAAATTTTTCACCATAAAAAATGGAATGAAGGTAGCGACACCGCTGCTGGTGGTGGTCGCTGTTATCGAATTCACAGACGTGTTGTTCGCGGTAGATTCTATTCCCGCAATTTTCGCCATTTCAAAAGACCCGTTCATTCTCTACACTTCCAATATTTTCGCGATACTGGGATTACGTTCCCTTTATTTCCTGCTATCTAATTTCATTCATATGTTCAGCAAACTGCCTTACGGCCTATCCATCATTTTAACCTTTATTGGTTTGAAGATGGTTATTTCTCCCTGGTTTCATATACCGTCACCGGTGTCATTAGGCGTGGTAGTTGGGGTGCTGGTATTGTCGGTACTGGTATCGCTCGTATTTCGTGAGCGGGAGGTTGTGCATGAATAGTGATCGCGTTGCTTACAGATTATTCAATATCTTAAATATCTCCTGCTCTATAAAACCGGTAAATGCACAAAATTCGGCGAGGTCACGAAGTCTTCCTTTCGTTTTCCCACAACCCTACGGATCTTTACCAGGAGGCGTTGGGCACTACGAAGAATCAGCAGATTTACCATTGTTATCAGTTTATCTTTTACCGGGTCCATCGCGGAGGGCTTCTGCTTATAGACGGCGGTATACATGAGAGGAGTCCATAAGACCGTATCAGTTTCAGAACTATGCGGCCTTATAACAATATAAGATCAAACAACTAATGAATACCAGCTGAATAACTTTTCTTCACATACTCGTGAAAAGCTTTCTTAAATCCCTCCTGCTGCCGGTAACAGAAATAATCATGTACCGTACGTGTACTGGTGCGAAAGGGTAGGAAGTGTCCGTCCATAGCACGTGTCTTCACACTGTCGGTTGTTTTGCCAACTTCGTTCTTATAATTACAGCCCAGCGTAGTAGAGTTGTTTTTATAAGGTTTGATTCCAAAAGGGCCAATTAGCCTTTTGCGCTGCACGCGATCCTTTTCGTTATAACCTACGTAAAAGTAATGCCGGGTGTTTAGCGCAGGTGAAATAGTGTTGAAGGTGGTAACACCTGGCATGCCGGGTGCGTTCATAAAAAAGTAGTTTTTTGCGGCAGTGGTGGAATTTCTGTAAAGGCTCTCAGGAAAAACTTATTAAGATGAGAACAGGTATCTTTCATCTTCTGTACGGGGTGTAGCACGGTACCCGCGGCTACTGCAGCGCCAAAGGAATGTGAAATAATATTTACCTGCAGCGAGGTATCCATACCACGCATCAGTTCCCGGATCGACAAGGAAGTAAGGTAAGCTGTATTCGTAATATAGTTGTAAACCTGCCCCGTCATCGGTTCCATATCGTCGTTGATGCTACACCCGTTCTTTTTAAAACGTAGGGTTTTGGCATCGTTGCAGGGCCAAAACACCCGTACGAAAAGCACTTTTTCTTCAAATCCGTTTTGACGACACTCAGCCATAAAGTCGCGTATCAGGTCATTACCCTGTAAATGAGCAATGCTGTTAGGTACATTGTAACCGTGGATAAAGAAAACCACCCGTCGGATCTTGTTATCTTCAATAGTTTTTTTCATTTCATCTGCAAACTGCGTAAGGTAGCGGTGATTCCACTGTTGGCGGAACTTCAGCAAAAAGTGTCCGATGAGCGCAGCGGCCGCCGGGCGTAAGGTTCTATATTTCCCTTCAGGTCGCTGTAAAAGGACGAGTCGTTCCGGAAGTCAAGAGCACCATTGTGATTCCGCATCAGGGAATAGAACGTTCGTGCGCGCACATTTTTTCGGCTAACACGGTCATCCAGAAACAGAGATTGCAGGTTGTTATTATTCACCTTAGCCGGGTACACGCAGCCCACGCCGTCCAGCCGCAACGCCATGCTTTTAACCGATGCCTCACCGCATGGGAAGGGCGCTTCTAGGTTTTCACCTGCAAACTCGTACCAGTTGTCACTAATGATTTTTCTTTTTTCCAATGAAAAACGGTCATATAAAAATCCTGTGCAAAGGAAGTTGGGCGAACACTCCTGGCATCCGGGCAATAGTTGGTAGTAAGAATACAGGCGGTTCGATTTAAACTTTATCACCTGCTCTTTACCATCCGGGTGTTGAAATACGAAGTACACAGATTTGTCTCGTTTGTCTACGTAAATCTTGTTATCTTTTAATAACATGCTATCTCCCAACGCCTTGTTATCGCGCAGCCGTACCCGTTGAAAACAGATATTGGCCCCGCCATGCCGTTCGTAAAACGGTGGCATCACCATAGCAGCCTGCGTGGCTTTGTATTCAAACCCGTCAATTTCCGCGGTGCGTACCGCCACCACCTCCTCGGGTGAATTTCCTTCCGACGTAAATCCCAGTATTCTTCACGCCCGTCTTTAGAGTTCACCCGGAAGTAAAGTGTATCGCCCATACTACCTTTTAAGGTGCCGAAGCGGATCTGGTTCAGCTTAAAGATGTTTACATTCGCGTACGACTTTGGGCCAAGTCCCGGACCTATACGTGGCCTGATGGCATCTGTATAGACTTTCTCTCTCTTATTCTTCAGATAGTTGATCACAATCACCTGGTTGTATGTATCCGACACCAGCATGATCTCTGTTTCCACCGTATCACGTTTCCTTCCCGGCAACAACGAGTCGCTGCAATTACAGGGAGCGGAAAAATTACCATCACCAACATTTTTCTGCTCCTTACAGATCATCCTTACGTAAGTATCAAAAGTGTCGTCAAGCTCAGTGACATCCAGTCTGTCAAACCCAGCTGGCAATTGGTTTACGGTGTAGTAAGAAGGGCCGCCGGTAAACCAACGCCAAACTCTGGGAATGAACCAGTTGTTTTGTGCCTGGCATTCCACTGTCAGGCAGCAGGTTGCGAGCAATAAAAAGTATTTCATTTTTTAAGTCCGATTTTAGACCACTGGTAATACCCTGCAATCCCTCCGGCAGTGCTGCCTTCGTAGGGTACTAAATGCAGGGAATAGTACATGTTATTGTGAATAGTATGCTGAAAATCCGTAGAGGGATAATTGTATAAGATTGCGTACGCACCGTACCCTGGCAGTGTTGGACGCGCTAAAGGTCAGGGACGACTTGTTATAATAGTTTTCTTCCACGTCTTTATAATAGATGTAGGAATGCCCCAGCTTGTTGCTCAACTCATAAGCACTGGGCGAATACCCCGTAAATTTGCCATAACTGACTTCAAAAAGGTTAAAGGGCGCGTCATCGTTCATATGATAGGTAATAAGTGCGCCACCGGTGAAGTATCGGTCTTTGCGGTCTCCAATAGGTTTAATAAAGGGCGGTCCGTCGTTAATATAACTGATCTGCAACCTGTCCGCATGCACGTTTAAAAAGCCTACGGCTTGCCTGTTATTTAGTTTCCGGGTAAGGAACACTACATAGTTGCCCCCGCCAGAAACCGACCAGCGGTAAGGATTCTGAAGCGGAGGTTGGGTGTAGTTCTGAAAATAATATAAAGGATAGTTCCGCTCGCCGGGCCGGTATTTACCGCTTTGAAGCATCCTGTAACTGGTGCCTAATGTAAGCGTATAGGAAAAGATAACATCCGCCTCGATGCTATTTGCGAACTTTACCACCCCTGGCCGATTACTGCCAAAGCCACCGCTGTATAGCATAAAATCAACGTTAGCCGATGGGTATAGCCAGTCTCCCCCAAGCTGGTGCCTGCACCGGCCGATAGTCCAAACCGAAAGTTGACCGCTTCCAGCTTCGAATAGTCGACAATTAGTTTAATGCCATAGCCAATTTGGGAACCATTAGCATCATTTATGGTGCGAAAATTTTTCTGCCCGACCGTTACCGGCGTGGCGCATAAGTACATCAGCGCAGACAGGTAAGTGACCCGCCATAGTTGCTTGCAATGGGGCATAGTAAGCTAAATTTTACAAGGTATTCAACTGATGGTGGTTAAAATGGGGAAGTGGAGTAATTCCGTGTTTTAAATTAAAAAAACTTCTCAATATTTTATTCGCCTTTTTTAGCACATAGTGTGCATTTCAGGAAATGCGTCGTTTACGCAGAGACCAACTCATAAAAAAGCCCACAATCACTCGCAGGCCTCCAGCGGAGGAAGGGGGATTCGAACCCCGGACCTGTTACAGTCAACAGTTTTCGAGACTGCCACAATCAACCGCTCTGCCATTCCTCCGACGCAAAAATACAGTTTTCAACATATTATTGCAAGATGTACAGGTCGAACATCAACGGCGTATAAGGCGGAAGCATACTGTTCCCCGCCGCCCCGTAAGACATCCGGGACGGCAATACTGGCCGTACCCGCGTACCAGCGGGGAGCAATAACAATGCGTCATCCAATCCGGGCATGGTGCCTGCAATGGCCGCCACCGCTAATTCCTGGCGGTAGGGCCACAGTCCGTCATAGATACCCGCCCTCAAAACCGTATCCTTATTATTGCTGGCGAATACCCTGCCGCCCAAATAGCGGCCCAATGAGATGCTACTACGAGGACCAGATATACGACCCGCAGTTTTCTCATGACAACCTTTATTAAGGGCGAAACGAGTACTGCCGGTTTCGGACGAAAACGGGAGTTAAACGACTAATAACAAACTATTTAATGGGAGGTAAAAATTAGCATCTCCTTTAGCCTGGCTTTTATTTTGATGTCGATGGGCGCCGTTTTACTGCGGGCTTCCGGCAGTGGTAACCCGGGTTGCATGGGTCGTTGATGGCCGGCCGCAGTGAGCCAGGCATCTTTCATAATTGCCTGTCGTTGTGCGACCAGTTGCAACAGGTCGGTATCTATGTATTCCAGACCTTCGCCTACGGCGGCAAGGATCGATTTCGCCATGATACGATGCCCTTCGTCGCCGGGATGCACGCCATCCGCAGCGAGTTGCATATTGCTGTTTTTCATCGGATAATGCACGTCGGCAATTTGCCAGAGCTGTCGCGAAGCGATAGCAGCCAATCTGTGTAACGGTCGAGTACCGTGGCATATCCTTTCGCCCCGCCCCTTTCTTCATCATACACCGGAGGTGTTACATGAATAATCGGAATCCCCTGCGATACATATTGCTGGTGCAGCCACTGTATACCTTCTTTAAAACGGTTGAAGCGCGCCGTGTCGAATGGCAGGTAAATACCGTCGTTCATGCCGTAACAGGCGAATACAAGATCTGGCTTAACGAGCCGGATGATGCGGGACAGGCGTTCGTGCAGATCGGGGCGCGGGAACTTGCCATCAGCGTGGTTAAGTTCGGACAGGCCGCTGACGGTTTCGCTGGGAAGGCCCATGTTGATGAACTCCATTTGCTGACTGGCGTGATGTTGGAGCCAATAGGTTTCAATATAGTTGATATATCCGCCGGCGTACGTGATACTGTTGCCGAGGAAGAGGATGCGTTTGGTGGATGGGGGATGGATTGGGCGTGAAGATGCGAGGTGGCGAGGAGAAGTAATAGTAAGAGCAGCTTTTTCATAGGGAGAAGATAGTAAAATATTTACAGTGAAGTGAGTGACGCAAGTACGGCTGTATAGGAATAACGCATTGGATCCCAAAACTTATTCACTGGTTATTACCTGCGAAAGAATGTAGGTGTCAATTATATATTTCGTGACCGGCTTCAACCGGTAGTCAAAAACAACCGGGTGCTCACCGCCCCAGGTATAGAATTCCACCTTGCCGCTGATTTTTGAGTACCAGACTTTTCCTTTTGACTGATAGCTGATAGTATCCGGCCGGGTGATCCTTCTGAAATTTTTTAACCTTATACTATCTAATGCTATTATTCTTGCGCCGGGAATTTTCTGGCCGCAGGGAATTGGTTCGTAATGATCTTGCGCCCAGTACATACAGCTGCCGGACGGAGGAGTATCGCGCCACCACAACATAGCACCAGCTCCCATTGCTAATGCCAATGTAATAGTAGCCAATGTTTTGACGGGAATCAGCTTCGCTTTTTTGTAGGCCCCAGTAGGGACATTACCGGATGTTCCGGAAATTCCTCTTTTTCTCCGGTAACACCCCCTTCTCTTCCGATTGAACGCCTTCATCAAGAAAAGGTTTGTCTGCCTGCTCTTCCAGCGTAGGATTATCTTTCCATAGATCCCACGGTCTGCCGGGAAACTCCAGCAACAATGCCGGGAGTTCAACATTTTTCTCTTCAGGTTTATTCGTTCCTTCTTTCAAAAAATTCACCAACGGCCGGAACCTATCTGTATCACACCTTTTAATAATAGTTTCACAGGACTTCGAAACATCTAACTCCCCACAAAATAGCCTTATTACCTTTTCATCTCTCTTATTCAACCCTTTCTTGCATCTCATTTCGCAGTCCTTTTTGAGTTTTGCCGGCGTAAGAAACGCTAATCCATAGGAAAGGGAATTACCCTCCTTTTTTTTCAGGTAATAGGCCCAAACTGCCTGCTGATAATCAATAAAAACCTTCGTCATAGTTGAATTTATAATCGGAATTATCGGAATTACACCCGCATTTTCGGAATTACGAATGGAATACCCGGAATCACCGGAATTATTGGAATCGCTTGTAAATCAACCTATTAACCACCCTACCTTTGTTCTGCAATCGGGTAATACCTCCATAGCTAAGGGGTTTTCTGTACAGACCTGATTCGCACCGGGCAAAGAAAGCGGAAGTCGGTTATCGGCTTGGGAAGCGAAAAACAGCTTCCGTCTTCTGCGCCCATCCTTCCCAAAAAATCAAGAAGCGCTTCTTCCCGCATTCAACAAACCGCTGCCGGTTGCCCGGCAACTGGCGGCTTATTTCTAAACACATTACAAAAAACAGCCTTATGTTTTATTTCATTTTTAGCTTCATCATGGCATGCTTTGGCAATGGCCATTCCGAGAACGGCAATCATAATAACAGCGGTCAGGTTACCACTTACGGCGACACCAGTGGTGAAACCGGCACCCTCCCTCCGAGGAAGCCGTAATATTATATCTGATGGGGCAAGATTTTCTTGCCCCCTTTTTTATATCGATCAAGTTTCGATATTTTTAAGAGAAATCATCCTGCCGTGCGAGCCTCCAAAATTGTACTGTCCATTCTCTTTGCGGGTCTTTTAGCCTGCCAACCAAAACACGGTACGCCGCCCCCGATTTCCGATCCCATATTAAAAAGGGGAAAGGCTCTTTTCAATGTCGACAATGACTCGGCCTTTTACTATTTTAACCTTTTCACTACCACTGCCACCGATAGCTTGGAGATAGCCCTGGCCTACTCGTACATGGGCATCATACAAGTATACGGCGGCGATCAATATGGCGGACAGGAAAGCCTGCTGAAATCCCTTACTTACCTACAGGGGAAAGATGATCCCGAGAGTATGATGGCCAATTACCACGAGCTGGGTAATATTTGCCTGAATTTAAAGAACTACGACGCTGCCCTCAATTATTACCAGAAAACTCTCCAATATATATCTGATCCAAACTATAAATCGGTTGCCTTAAATAGCATTGCACTCACTTATCAGAAGAAAGGCGACTACGACAAAGCCATTAAATTATACCAGTCGCTGCTTGCTAAAAGTACTGAAAAGAAAACAGAATATGCCCGGCTGCTGTCCAATTACGCCAAAACCAAATGGTTAAAAGATCCGAAATACCCGGCTTCATCGGAGTTGAACCATGCCTTAAAAATCCGCAAGGATTCAAACGACACCAGGGGACTGAACGCAAGTTATGCGCATCTTACGGACTACTACTCCACCTCCCGTCCGGACTCCGCACTTTATTATGCCAAGCAGTGGTATACTACTACCCGCGAGCTTAATAACGCGGATGATGAAGTGGAGGCTCTCTCCAAGCTCATTGCCCTCAGTCCCCCGCAAGAGTTCAAAACCAACTTTATGCGTTACGAATACCTGACGGACAGTATCCAGTCTGCCAGGAACGCCGCCAAGAACCAGTTCGCCCTAATCCGGTATGAAGCTGAAAAGAATAAATCCGACAACCTGCAGTTGCAGAAGGACAATGCACAAAAAGAGCTGCAACTGATCATGCAGAGACTTGCATTGGCGGCGAGCATACTGCTTTTAGTCCTGGCTATCTACTGGTACCGGAAAAGGCGTCGGCAAATAGAAGCCGCGTCGCGGCAAGCCATACAGGAACACCAACTGGCTACCTCCCAAAAAGTACATGATGTCGTGGCGAACGGACTTTACCGCATCATGACCCACATTGAACATAATGAGGCGATAGATAAAGAACTACTGATCGATAAAATTGAGGATTTGTATGAACGATCGCGCGATATTTCCTATGAAACGCCAGCAATATCCCTTACCCCTTTTCATGAAAAGATCGATCTGTTGATGCAGTCTTTCGCATCCGAGCAAACCAGGGTAGGCATTGTGGGAAACGCAGCGCCGATATGGGACCATGTGCACCCCCAGGCGCAGCCCGAAGTTGAACATATCCTTCAGGAACTAATGATCAACATGAAAAAACATAGCCAGGCGCAGAATGTATTGATCAAATTTGAGCATAGAAATAACCAGGTGCACATCCACTATTCCGATGACGGCGTAGGAATTTCACCGCAAGTTAAATATGGCAATGGACTACTGAATACGGGAAACCGTATTGAAAAAATTGGGGGACATTCTACATTTGAGCATTCAAACAGAGGATTGAAGATTCACATTTATTTCCCAACAGCCCATTCATCATGATTAAGAAAGTACTGATAGCTGAAGATCACGAAAGCGCTAATATTTCTGTGCGGAAGACGCTGGATGACCTGGCCATTACAAACACAGAACACGTTTATTACTGTGACGATGCTATGAACAAGATCATGAGAGCCGTTACTGCTAATGATTCTTTCGATCTGCTAATTACAGACCTTTATTTCGAACCGGACATCAACAAACAGAAAATACCCGGAGGGCACGAACTCATTGCAGCTGCCAGAACCTTTCAACCTGATCTTAAAATACTGGTATTCTCCGCAGAAAACAAACCTGCTGTCATTGACCAGCTTTACAAGCAGCTGGAAATTGATGGTTTTGTTCGTAAAGCCAGGCATGATGCGCGGGAGTTGAAGGAGGCAATTAGCGAAATAGAACAACACCGCCGATATCTCCCGCGTACCATCCGGCAAATGATAGAACAAAAAAACACTTTTGCATTCTCTGAATTCGACATTACGATTGTTAAACTGCTTGCACAGGGAATGCTTCAAAAGGATATTCCCGCTTACCTTCAACGGAAGGCTATAAAGCCCTCCGGCCTTAGCAGTATTGAAAAACGGCTCAATCAAATGAAAGAGGCGCTGGGCTTTTCCAAGAATGAACAACTGGTTGCATACTGCAAGGACCTTGGCGCCATATAGAACCCAGGATTACGGGTTCCCATAAAAATTGCACTTTTTTGAGCTTTACATTTGTTTCATAAATACAAATTCCATGAAGCAATATTACTATGTAAACAAAAATGCGCAGACCAATGGCGATCATGAAGTACATGTATCCGACTGTCGTTACGCGCCGGATAGCAGCAACCGAACGTACCTGGGCGAATTCGAGTCCTGCGGAAGCGCTGTTCGCGAAGCAAAAAAGTATTATACAAAGGTGAATGGCTGCGTCTATTGCTCCAAACCGTGCCACACGAGCTAACCGCATTAATTTGTCCCGGCATCACCCAAATCACTTTACCAGAACACTAATTCTATGTGTCTGCCTGCTTACATGTCACATCAGCTGCAATAGCATTACCGTGTATATCTGCGATAGCAGACAGGCATACAGATACCACTACAGGCCGGACTGCCGGGGACTAAATACATGTACACACCGGCTAATCCGCATACCTATTGAGGAAGCAAAAAAATGGAAAGAACACTTTGCAAGTGGGAACGATAAACTTGCCGATAAGATTTAGTAAACAACCTACCTGTGTAATTATGACAACTTTCGACGACGCCCATAATTATCAGCAATTCGCGGGACTGGGAGGAGCCCTTTTGGCTTTCATGATGTCGGTCTTGGGCGCTGTAATCATCGATCAGATATTGTTTGAGAAAGATAAATACTTGGAAAACGGTGGCGTGGTACGACGCAGACAAGGCGCAGGGGACTACCGTGGTCGAGCGCTCCTCATAAAGCGATTCAGCTCCGGGCCTTTTACAGTCAAATTGTTATAACCCGCACTAAACAAAAAAGCCCGGCCAACAAGCCAGGCAAATTTCAGCGGAGGAAGAGGGATTCGAACCCCGGACCTGTTACAGTCAACAGTTTTCAAGACTGCCGCAATCGACCGCTCTGCCATTCCTCCGGCGCAAAGGTGATAAAACCGAAGGACTTTTCAAAAAATTTCTTAATAAAGTTGAAAAGTCCCTGCAACAAAGGGTTACAGGGACTTTTCCATATCGTTATTTTTTGACGGCCGGCTTCAGTGTATACATCAGGAGCTCGTCCGGACGCGTGATTCCGTCACTGTTAAGGTCCATCAGTTCTGCTGTTTTAAGCACGCTGCCCGTCAGTTCGCGTACCGTTACAAAGTCCGTATCGGGATTGGGTGCTTCGTTACCCCACCAGTACAGGAAGCGATCGGTCTTGGTGGCATCCCATTTCCAGTTGGCCATCTCAGCTGACTTCACCACGTTTCTGCTGAACGTCTGCACAATATAGGTACCCGATCCGGTCAGCTGAATAGCAACGCTGTCAATGTATGTAGAATCTACATGTCCATTATCATTGTATTCAAATTCCCAGCCGAACAGGGTTTCACCGGCTTCTTCCTTCGTTACGTACCAGCTGCGGCACAACAGTTTGGAACGATCATCCATCACAATCGGCGCTGCTTT
Source organism: Chitinophaga sedimenti (assembly GCF_023156195.1). Taxonomy (GTDB): domain Bacteria; phylum Bacteroidota; class Bacteroidia; order Chitinophagales; family Chitinophagaceae; genus Chitinophaga; species Chitinophaga sedimenti. The sequence continues at coordinate 455,242 of NZ_JAKUKA010000001.1, read as the reverse complement.
GTTCGCTTCGATAGTAAGTGTTTTGCCACCGTTATAAGTAAGCAGAAAGCCGATATTCTTATCGGCAAAGCTGATGTTGCTGATGGAGCCGAATGCACCCAAAGATATGCTGGTACTGTCTTTCGCGGAGAATTGACCGCTGAACACATTGCCCAGCGCATCAGAAATGTAATAAGAACTGTCGCTCAGGAACTCGATAAAGCCATTGCCCATATCGGCTTCTTTAGCAAGGCCCGAAGAGAGTTTGCGGTACAGCGGACTCCCTTTTTCTACCGGCTGCCTGCGGGCTTCGAGTACGAGGCTGCCGAAAGACCATTTACCTAAAACTTTGTTATAAAGCACATTGGCAGGAGTGTCCGTTTTGGGACTGTCATCTTTAGAACAGGCGGCAAGGCATACTAAAGCCGCTATTGCTAAGGCATAGAAGGATTTCATAGGTGTTATTGGTTATAGATAATGAAAATAACTCAGAGTTGATGGGTTTCCGTTACGGCTGTACAAATACAATATTTTTAAATACCAAATAGGTTGATTTTTGTGATGAGCGTTTCGCCTTTGCCATGTGATTGCAGTATATTTCGGTTTCACTAAAAGCGCGTCATGAAACTTCCCCTGTTATCCATTCTTCCCATATTCGTCACCGTTATGTCCACCGCACAACCCAAGGCGGACCTTAAAGGATTCGTTGCCGGTAACGGCGTGACTGTACGCCAGCAAGGTTCCCTGCTGGACATTACCTGGCCCGCGGGAACATCCGCCACGGGCAAAGTAACCTTCGATCTTAGTCCCGCCAAGCCATTGTTTAAGCGTGTTTCACTGGACGGGCAACCCATCGCCACTAATATCGATCCCGCCTTCCTGCTCACGGTAGGCAAACGCGACCTGCTATCGCAAAACGGTTGGAACATCTTTTTCGATAAGGTACCCACACGGCCATTCGACACCTATCCCCTCGCCTTCCGGAAAACGGCGGCGGCGGTAAAAAGCGAAGGCAGCAGAACGATCGTTACCATCGGTCAGCTAAGAGCTGAAACTTTTGAGGGGTCGCTGGAAGTAACCTTTTATAACGGCAGTCCAATGTTCAATGTGGCCGCCGTTATTGCTTCTCCCAAAGATGCCAAAGCCATCGTGTTCGACGCGGGACTGATCAGTCAGGATGCTTCCTGGCAAAAGGTTTCCTGGATCAATACGGGTGACAGCCTGATGCAGCAACCGGTGCGCGCAGGCGACACCGCACAGCACCTGGCCGTTAAGTATCGCAGCATTGCAGCTTCCGGCGCGCAAGGTGCCCTGGCGGTTTTTCCACCTCCGCATCAATATTTTTATCCGTTGGATGAAGCGTTCAACCTGCGCTTTACCTGGTATGGCGATCAATACCGTCACCTGCTGAAAGGTTACGGCATCGGTATCCGACAGGAACTGGAAGGCGACAAGCGTTTTGTGCCCTGGTTTAATGCGCCCCCGGCAGCAAACAGCGCCTGAACTTCTTTTGCCTCATCGACAACCGGAACGCGGAAGCAGCTTTTACAGCCGTAAAGAAATTCACGCATGACGATCAATATGTAAAACTGCCCGGGTTCAAAACCATGTCGAGCCACTTTCATAATGAATATGTGATGAATGTGATGATGCCCGGCAAAAAGATCCGCCGTCCTTCGTCAACGTATTTAAAAAGATGGGGGTCGACATCGTCCACCTCGCGGAATTCCACTATACAGCAGACCCGAAAGGCCGGATGAAAAACGTTTACCACAGCTGAAAGCGCTGTTTGAATTGTGTGAAACGCAGTCGGACAAAGACTTCCTGTTATTGCCCGGCGAAGAGCCCAACGAGTTCTTCGGCGGTCACTGGCTCGACATATTTCCCAAACCGGTGTATTGGGTAATGTCGCGCAAACAGGGCGTGCCGTATGTAGAAGATAAGCCCGGCTACGGCAAGGTATACCATGTGGGAAATAAAGAAGAAATGTTGCGCCTGCTGGAAGATGAGCAGGGACTGGCATGGACGGCGCACCCGCGCACAAAAGGTTCTGTAAATACACCCGACATCTATAATCACGAACCCTTCTTTTTATCGGACCGGTTCATGGGCGCCGCCTGAAAGCAATGCCCGCCGACCTCTCCAAGCCGCGACTCGGCTTACGTGTGCTCGACCTGATGGATGACATGAATAATTGGGGATTGAAAAAAACAGTGATCTGCGAAGCCGACCTGTTTACCATCACCCCGCAAATGAAATGTACGCCCACATGAACGTAAACTACCTGATGCTGGACAAGTTACCGAAGTACCGGGACAGCTGGCAGCCGATCCTTTCCGCGATGCAGCATGGCCGCTTCTTTGGCTCTACGGGCGAAGTGCTGATGCCCTCGTTAACCGTTAACGGTAAAACGTCCGGCAACACCCTGCAGCTGAAAGCCAACGGCACCGCGGAAATTAAACTCACGCTCGACTGGACCTTCCCATTACAGTTTGTGGAAGTCATTTCGGGTGACGGCGAAAAAGTATACCGTGAAAAACATACGTTGCAGCAAACCACCGCATTTGGCCGCGACACTTTTACTTTTAACAGCCCGCTGCGCGGCCGCAAATGGGTACGCGTGGAGGCCTGGGATGTAGCGGTGAACGGCGCGTTCAGCCAGACTTTCTATATCAGATAAGCACATCAACCTAAATAAAAAAAAGCCCATGCAGCCGTTTCTGCATGGGCTTTTTTGCGTATTTTCAGGAACGAGTCGACATCATCCATCCCAAAAACTTTAACCCTGAACGTATGAAAAGATCAATCGCCAGGCCGTTGTGGTCATTCACGGTATGGGCGAACAACGCCCCATGAACACGCTCCGCGAATTTGTAGATGGTGTGAAATGGCAGATGGAGCAACTGGATCCCACGGAGAAAAAGGTAAAAGTCCGCAGCAAAGCCGATAGTGTCGGCGACATTTATGAAACAGTGCGATTGAGTATGGAAAGCAATTTTAAATCGCGGCGGCCCATCACTGACTTTTATGAATTTTACTGGGCGCATAACATGCGCGGCAATACTTTCGGCACAGCATCCACCTGGCTGAAACATGTGGTATTTAAATGGCCCGGGCAAATACCGCCGCACCTAAGACACCTGTGGTGGAAGGTATGGACCATCTTCATTATTGCCGGTTTAACCGCACTGGCCATCTCCTTCTTTTTCCAAACCACACCACTGGTTAAAACAGTAATCGCGATCAGCAGCGGCGCTTTGGTATCGTTCATCATGGGGCTGATGGGTTCTTTTGTCAAGAGCTCTTTTCTGAATTCGCTCGGCGATGTGGCCCGCTACTTTACGCCCGATCCGGATAATATCGGCGAGCGGAGCAACATCCGACAGCAGGGCATTGCTTTTCTGAAAAAGCTGCACGACATTAGCAATATTACTAAACCAGACCGCATCATCGTGGTGGCGCATAGCCTGGGATCGGCCGTGGCATATGATTTCATCAGGTTGTTGTGGGCCGAATACGGACCGGTTTACAAATCGCTGCCCAAAGAAAAACAGGAAGCGCTGGACCGCGTAAATGTTTTCGCCCAAGCCCCCGACACGATAACTGGCAATTACGAAGCCTTTGCCGACGCGCAACACGACTGCTGGCAGGAATGTAATGCTATGGGCAATCCCTGGCTGATTACGGATTTCATTACGCTGGGCGCAGCCGTCAATTCACTGGATTACTTTATGGTGAGCAAGGTACCGTCAACAAATTAATTGAACAAAGGGAATTACCCGTTTGTCCGCCCGTACCGGACGATAAAGACGATAAAATTTATTTCCGTGCATACAGACGCGAACATCCGACAGATGCGAAGAGAAAGGGTTATAACGCACCGCACAACGCCGCTCCTTTTGCACTTACGCGGTGGACAAATATCTATTTCACCTCCGATTTCGTGGGCGGTAACATGCAACGCGTGTTCGGCAAAGGGGTGAAAGACATTCCCATAGCACGTAAGTCTGCACTGCTTTTCCCATCCGGCCATACTGACTACTGGACAGGCGGAAAGGATAATGCCGCGCTGCAGGCTATTGTGTCGGCGCTGCGATTGAGTAATGTAAGTGATGAACCGGAGAATGACGATATTGAGGATTAATTGATAACCATGCGACATCACCAGGAATATGAGCCGCCCGAAGCCCTTCGCGATACCATTCAATGTTTCTGGTATGAGCGCCGGGAATTTGAGCACGCGCCATCCAGCTTCCAGGTGGAGCCGGATGGGTATGCGGAGATCATTTTCCATTTCAGCCATCTTTCCTATAATACGACGCCACTTCCCTCTCCCTTTTTGATGGGACTACTCAATCAGCCGGTTACTTTTCATATCGAAAACCGGTTGGAAATTATTGGGGTCAGATGTTTTCCCTGGACGGTTGCCGATCTGCTGGGATTGCCATCGGGAAAAGGTGTGCGTATATTCGAACATCCTGTTGCACACTTGCAGCCTATCTTACAAAATCTAATCCAGGCAGATAAAATAGCAGCCGCTATTCGCCATGTACAGCAATATTTTTTAGAAACGAGGGCGCAGGTGCCGGCCGACACGATGCTGTATAAGGCCGGAGTAGCCATGCGAAAGGCAAACGGCGCTATACCGGTAAGCCAGATAGCCGCGGCGGCGCATGCAACCGTGCGTACACTGGAGAGAAAATTCAAACAATCATCCGGACATACCGTGAAAGACGTAACGGGATTGATGCGCTTTGAGCAGGTGCGCAATCGCCTATGGTGGGAGCCTGATGTAAACATTGCGGGGCTCGCGATAGAGTTGGGCTACGCCGATCAATCGCATTTAAGCAGGGAATTCAAAAGATATAGCGGCGCTACACCTGCAGCTTTTGCCCGCAAAGCGAAGCAAGCGCAAAAATCCGCGAAAGATGATTTTGTCGCGTTTATACAAGCCTGACATCAAGCCGTGGCGGAACTTTGCCGCATGAAATCAACTTACGATGTTATTATTGCCGGCGCAGGCCCTGTTGGCTTGTTTCTCGCCTGCGAGCTGGCACTCGCACAATGTGCGGTACTAATATTAGAAAAGTCGGAAAACGCCAGTTCTCCGTTGAAACAAATGCCTTTCGGCGTGCGCGGCCTCACCTCTCCTTCAATTGAAGCCCTGCACCGGCGTGGGTTACTGCACGACTTGGAAATACATAAGCATTTTAAAACGCCACATAGCACGCCTGCTAAAGCCACGCGCCGCCAGGTAGGGCACTTTGCCGGTATTTCTATTTATGAAGATAAAATTGATCCGTCGCTATGGCCTTATCGCCTGCCCGGCGATACGCCTCCCAATATCATGTCAGAAATGGCGGAATTAGAATCCGTATTGATGCGCCGCGCGGAAGCACTGGGTGTCGTGATCCGTCGCGGGTTGGCGGTTACCGGTTTTCATCAGGCAAACGATCACGTAACGGTCCATTCGGATGACCGTACTTTTACCGCGCAATGGCTGGTCGGCTGTGATGGTAGTCGCAGTATTGTCCGCAAGCTGGGTGGATTCGCATTTGATGGCACGGAGCCGACGTTTACGGGCTATTCGGCAAAGGTTGATATCGCCAATCCAGAAGTATTGAAGCCGGGCAGGAATATGACCGCAACCGGCATGTACCTGCAATCGCAGCCTGGTTACCTGCTGATACAGGACTTCGACGGCGGCGCGTTTCATCAATCGCAGCACGCACCAACATTAGCACATATGCAGGAAGTAATCCGCCGCATTTCCGACACGGACGCAACCATCACCAACGTCCACATGGCTACTACCTGGACCGACCACTCCCGCCAAGCCACTGCTTACCGCAACGGCCGTGTGCTATTAGCCGGCGATGCCGCGCACATCCACTCCCCGCTCGGTGGGCAGGGACTTAATCTGGGTATCGGTGACGCGATGAACCTTGGCTGGAAACTCGCAGCGACTATTCATAACAAAGCCCCGGAAGGCCTGTTGGACAGCTATTACAACGAAAGGCATCCGTTAGGTGCACAGGTACTTGACTGGTCACGTGCACAGGTAGCCATCATGAAACCTACGCCGGAAGCCCGTGCGCTGAACACCATTATGCGCGACCTTATCGACACACGCGATGGCGCCACATATATTGCGGGCAGGATATGGGGAATGTTCACACAATATGATTTCGGAGCAAATCATCCGCTGGTCGGCCGCAGTGTGCCCAATTTCACTTTTGAAAATGGTGACGTTATGGGTGATTTGATGCATGACGGGGCGGCGATATTGCTCGGTGATGCTTCGCTTAAACACCTGGCCGACGATTATGGCATAAAGCACATACCCGGTGATGCAAATGTGGGTACCGTACTGATAAGGCCTGACGGAATTGTTGCCTGGGTAGGCGTTGACGGACTTCAAAGTGCGATGGAACAGTGGTTTACAAAACAGTAATCGTCGGTGCAGCGCCCCATTTCGCTATTAAATCTGTAGTAAGTAAGTTGAAAGGTTGCGCCGTACCGCCTAATTCTCCGCAGTAATTGCTGAACACCACCTGCGCAATCCGGTAATGCCTAATCACGTAGGCGCAAAGAATGCAAGGCTCCATATTGGAATACAACGTTGCTCCCTCACAGGAACCGTGATGCTGTACCGCATCCAGAACGGCTACCACTTCGGCATGGCGGGTTACATCTTTCAGCCGGCGGCTTTGCTCCGTGCCTTCGCCGATAATGGCGCCATCCTTTACGATCACGCTGCCGACCGGGCTTTCGCCTGCCGCAGCGGCTTGCTTTGCCAGTTCAAGACAACGGTTTAAGTAGATGAGATGCTCTTCCATGATCGTATTAAAATGAAAACGCCCGGCTATAAGCCAGGCACCCTAGCCCCCTAAAAACAAAAAAGTCCGATGCTCAACATCAGACATTTTCAGCGGAGGAAGAGGGATTCGAACCCCCGGACCTGTTACAGTCAAAATCGTTACATAAAAGACTGCCGCCAAACTAGCCTCATTAAAACAAAAAGTCCGATGCTCAACACCAGACATTTTCAGCGGAGGAAGAGGGATTCGAACCCCGGACCTGTTACAGTCAACAGTTTTCAAGACTGCCGCAATCGACCGCTCTGCCATTCCTCCGCGGCAAAAGTATAAAACGGATTCAACTTCAGAAAAAATTTATTTAACAAAAAGTTCAACGATGCGTTAAAAACCTTTACTACAAAGGGTTACAGGCGATAAAAATTTTTATACCTCTTCTTTTGTGATCCATTTTCCGGTCGTTGGCGGCGTGTAGGCATCCATTTTTGCCAGCAAACCGGTCACCGTATCACTCACCAGCAGCATGTCGCGGTTCTCCTTTTTCAGCAGTCCCTCCGCAGTCATATGATCCAACAATGCTATAAGATGATCGTAAAATCCGTCGATATTCAGGAGGCCCACCGGCTTTTGATGCAGCCCCAACTGTCCCCAGGTAAGTATTTCAAATAATTCCTCCAGCGTACCGAAGCCACCCGGTAAAGCAATGATCCCATTACACAGGTCATTCATCTTCGTTTTGCGGGCGTGCATGCTTTCTACCGTAATCAGTTCCGTTAACCCGGTATGTGCAATTTCTTTGCTGCGCAAAAATCAGGCAGCACACCGATCACTTCTCCGCCGGCCGTTAATGCTCCATCGGCAACGGCGCCCATCAATCCCACTTTTGCGCCGCCGTACACCAGCCCTATCCCCTTCTCCGCCAGCACCCGGCCGGTTTCAGCGGCTGCTTCCATGTACACCGCTTTAAAACCCGGACTGGACGCGCAAAAGACAGTTATTCTTTTCATCTTTCTTCATTTTGATATCAAATCTAAATTAAAAAAGCCGGGATAAGACTATCCCGGCTATATAGTTAACCTACAACTGTTACACTATTAACAATCCGCTACACGTGTGTATTGCGGACCGTCAACTATTTCCAACCGCCGCCGAGCGCGCGGTACAGGTCTACCGTGGCAGCCAGCTGACTGCGTTTCACGGCCGCCTGGTTCAGCTCGGCCTGCAGGGTGTTGCCCTGTGCGGTAATTACTTCAAGGTAGTTCGCCAACCCGCTCTGGAAGAGCATCCTGGCCTGGCTTACCGATTTGTTCGTGGTCTGCACCTGTGCATCCGCGATACGCTGCTGCTCTTTCAACTTCTCCGCACTCACCAACGCATCACTCACTTCACGCACTGCATTAACCACCGATTGGCGAAAACCGATCACAGCCTGCTCACGCTGCACCTTTGCTACTTCCAGCTGCGTTTTTAAACGGCGCTGCTGAAAAATAGGCTGGGCAATATTTCCGGCAACGGTACCAAACAGCGAATTTGGAATACTGAACCAGTCGCTCGCTTTCAGGGCATTGAGTCCACCTGAAGCGGTAATGCTCAATGCCGGGTACATGCTTGCCTGTGCCACGCCCACATTGGCGTTCGCCGCCTGTAAAGCCAGCTCCGACGCCTTCACATCGGGACGGTTTGCCGTCACGCTAGCGGGAATGCCCGTATACAAACTATCCCACAAGGGCACTGTTTCCAACGACGCACTGCGCGCGATGTTGCCAGGCAGGTTACCCGTGAGTATGCGCAGGGCATTCTCCTGGATCGTAATCGCCTGCTGCAACTGCGGCACCAGCGATTCCGCCGTTTGCTGCTGCGAGATGGCCTGCTGCACGGCGAGGTCTGTTACCTCACCCGCCGTCTTCTGCATGCTGATCATCTGCACGATCGTATCGCTGAGCGATACGTTCCTTTGCGCTACACGCAGCTGCGCATCCAGCATCAGCAGGTTAAAATAACCATTGGCTACACTGGCGATCAGACCGGTTTGCACGGCTTTGGCGCCTTCGTACGACTGCAGGTAAGTGGCCAGTGCGGACTCTTTCTGCCTTCTCAGTTTACCCCATACATCAATCTCCCAACTAAGACTTGCGCCCAGCGTGAAGTCTTCAATATGCGTCGTTTTCAGGAAGTTTTCGAGGCTTACGCCGTTCAAACTATTCTTGGAGGGAATGGACGTATTAGCAGTGGCATTGAGGCCAACAGATGGAAAAAAGGCCGCTTTCGACTGTTTTAAATACGCCTGTGCCTCATCGATTCTCGTTAGCGCGAGCTGCAGATCGAAGTTACCGCGTACGGCTTCTTCCAGCAGTTGTTGCAGCGCGGGATCGCGGAAAAACTCCTTCCAGGCGGCGTTGCCAATGCTGCTATCTGCGGCCGGCTGCTGATTGAAAGTAGCTGGCAGCGCTACCTCCGGCCGCTGGTAGTTGCGACCTACAGTACAGGCAGAAAGCACCGCTGCCAGGAATATAAAATGAATATACTTAGTCATCTGTCGTTCGTTTAAACATTTTGGAGATTAACGGGAACAGGTTTTTTACCGCTCACTTTCTCCTGTAAATACTGGAATATGATGTACAATACCGGGATGATGAACAGGCCGAGTACTACGCCGGACAGCATACCGCCGGCCGCGCCGATACTGATGCTCTGGTTTCCTTTCGCCGAAGCGCCGGTAGCACGCATCAAAGGAATAAGACCCGCGATAAAGGCAAGCGATGTCATGATGATCGGGCGCAAACGCAGTTGTGCTGCCTGCAACGCCGCGTTCAACAATCCCATCCCATTACGACGCCTTTGCACGGCATATTCCACGATCAGGATGGCGTTTTTAGCGAGCAATCCTATCAACATAATTAAACCTACCTGCACATAAATATTGTTTTCGATGCCTGCCAGGTTAATGAATGCAAACGCACCAAAGATGCCGGTAGGAATGGTTAAGATCACCGAGAAAGGCAGGATGTAGCTTTCGTACTGTGCCGCCAGCAGGAAGTACACGAAAATGAGACAGAGCAGGAAGATCACGGTCGACTGGCCACCCGCGTCAATTTCTTCCTTGGTCATACCTACCCATTCGTGGGTATAACCACGGGGCAGGTATTGCGCCGCCACTTCGTTTACCGCGCGGATCGCATCGCCGGTGCTGTAACCAGGCTTAGGCTGACCGTTGATCGTAACGGCGTTAAACAGGTTGTTGCGCGTCACGGTTTCCGGGCCGTATACCTTTTTAAGCGTTACCAGGGCGTTTACGGGCACCATTTCATTGAGATTGTTCTTCACAAAAATATTATTTAAGGAAGATGGCTCTGCACGGAACGGTACGTCTGCCTGCATGATCACGCGATAGTATTTACCGAAGCGGTTAAAGTCAGAAGCGAACGTGCTGCCGTAATACACCTGCATGGTGGAAAGCAGATCGCTGATGGAAACGCCCAGCTGTTTTGCCTTTTGCTCGTCAATCTCCACAGAGTACTGCGGGTTGCCCGTGTTAAATGTGGTAAAAGCAAATGCAATCTCTTTACGTTTCATCAATTCTCCTATAAATCCATACGCTGTTTCGCCCAGTTTACCCAGTTCACCTGCGGTACGGTCCTGAAGGATCACCTCAAAGCCGTCTACGTTACTGAACCCTGGTACGGTTGGCATGGTAAAGAGAAATACATTTGCTGCGGTTATTTTAGACAACTCTCCGTTCATGTGCGCCAGGATGGCGTTCATGTCTTTGATCTCACCGCGTTCCGCATGTGGTTTCATTTTGGCGAAACCTACCGCGTACGAGGAACTGTTGGAGTTCGTAATGATATTCAAACCGGCGACGCTCAGGTCCGGTACACGCCTTCTTTTTTTTCTGTACGATAGAATCGATCTGGTGTACTACTTCTTTGGTCCGTTGCAGGGAAGTTCCGGCCGGCATGTTTACTGCGTATACGAAGAAGCTCTGGTCTTCAGACGGAATAAAGCCGGTAGGCGTTTTCTTCACCATCCATACGGTAGCGCCGGTAATTACCAGCAGACCCGCAATAGCGATCCATTTTCTCCTTACCAGGAACTGTACGCTGCGCAGGTATTTATTCGTCATCGCGTTAAACGCGGTATTGAATGCTGCGAAGAACCTTGATCCAAAGCCTTGCAGTACCAGTTTCTTTTTAGCTGGTTTCGCGCCTTCATGATGTTCTTCCTCGTGATGCGGGTTCTTCAGGAACAGCGCACACAGTGCAGGACTCAGCGTCAATGCGTTCAGCGCCGAGATCAGGATCGCGATAGCCAGTGTAAAGGCAAACTGGCGGTAGAACACGCCCACAGGCCCCTGCATAAAACCAACCGGTAAAAACACGGCAGACATCACCAGTGTAATGGAAATGATCGCGCCGGATATTTCGCTCATCGATTCAACGGTGGCATCTTTTGCATTCATATTCACGCGCTCCATTTTAGAATGGACCGCCTCCACGACCACGATCGCATCATCCACCACAATACCGATCGCTAACACGAGCGCGAACAGGGTAAGCAGGTTGATGGAGAATCCAAACAACTGCATGAAGAAGAACGTACCAATAATCGCCACCGGCACTGCAATCGCGGGTATCAGCGTGGAACGGAAGTCCTGCAGGAAGATGAACACCACGATAAATACCAGGATGAAAGCCTCTATCAGCGTATGTTTTACCTGGTCAATAGATTGATCGAGGTATTCTTTGGTGCTGTAGATCACGGTTTGCTCCACTCCACTTGGCAATTGCGATTCCGCTTTTTTCATCAGTCGGTTGATTTCCGTCTGGATGTCGTTCGCATTGGAGCCAGCCGTCTGGAAAATCGCGATACCGATACCTTCTTTCTGGTTGATGTGTGTTTGCGTGCTGTAGCTGAATGCGCCCAGTTCCACGCGCGCCACATCTTTCAGGCGTAATACCGATCCGTCTGCATTCGCTTTCAGGATGATATTTTCGTATTGCTCGTTCTTATTGAGTTTTCCTTTGTATTTGATTACATACTCGAACGACTCGTTACTGCTTTCACCAAAGCGGCCAGGCGCCGCTTCCAGGTTCTGGTCGCGGATAGCGCCCAACACTTCCTGGGGCGACATGCCATTCGCCGCCAGGCGGTCAGGGTTCAGCCAGATGCGCATGGAGTAATCCTTTCCGCCGAACACCATTACCTGTCCTACACCCGGTACACGTTGCAGTTCAGGGATGATGTTGATTTTGGCGTAGTTCTGCAAAAACGTTTCGTTGTAGCTGGTATCTTTCGCCATCAGGTTCACTACCATGATCATGGAGTTCTGCTGCTTCTGCGTGGCAATACCGGCGGACACTACTTCTGTTGGCAACAGGTTAGTGGCCTTGGCTACACGGTTCTGAACGTTTACGGCGGCCAGGTCGGGATCGGTTCCGAGCTTAAAATATACGTTGAGTGCCATGGTACCGTCGTTGTTTGACGTGGAGGTCATGTATGTCATGTTCTCCACACCGTTCACGGCTTCTTCCAGCGGCGTGGCTACCGAGCGGGCCACTACTTCCGCGTTGGCGCCGGGATACAATGCTGTTACCTGTACACTGGGCGGCGCAATATCCGGGAACTGCGCTACCGGCAAGGATACGAGAGACAGGGTGCCCAGCAGTACCAGGGATAATGGATACTACCGTTGCAAGTACCGGTCGTTCTATGAATTTTCTTAACATTTTGGCAATGGTTTTTAAGGCCGGCCGCCGCGATGGCAGCCGGTGTACGGCAAATAGTAAATGATGGCGTGCTTATTAGAGCGGCCTGGATCTCAACAGGCTGTCGATTTGCACAGGCTGCGGCTGAATCACGGCGCCATCGCGCAGGCGGCCCAATCCGCTGTACACGATACGCTCGCCGTCTTTCAGGCTGTTGCCCACGAAATAATAACCTGTTGTTTTACCCGCAATGGACAGGGGTTTGCTTACTACTTTATTGCTATCGCCCACGGCGAATACAAACACTTTGTCCTGCAGTTCAAAGGTCGCCTCCTGCGGCACTACGATGGTCGACGGGAAGTCTTGCGGAATACGCACCTTACCGGTAGATCCTGAGCGCAGCAAACCTTGCGCATTCGGAAACGCAGCACGGAAGCTGATTGCGCCCATGGTTTTATCGAACTGTCCTTCAACGGTTTCGATCTTTCCTTTACCAGTATAGATGGAACCGTCGGCCAGTACGAGTTCTACCGGCGGCAGGTTCTTAATTTTATCCGCGATGGTTTCACCGGCGATATCATTTTTAAAGTGCAGAAAATCCACTTCACTCATCGAGAAGTAAGCGTATACTTCTTTTACATCTGATATCACGGTGAGCGCCTGCGCTTCTCCCCTGCCCACCAGGCTACCGATCTTTAAAGGAATACGGCCAATGTAGCCGCTTACCGGTGCACTGATCAGCGTATAACCGACGTTGATGCCAGCGTTACCCACGCTGCTCTGCGCCTGTGCTACCGCTGCCTTTGCGGCGGAATATTGCGCCTGCGCGGTTTTCAGCTGCACATCGCTCACCACGTTGTTCGCTACCAGCGGCGAAAGGCGGTCTACTTCCAGTTTGGCTTTTTCCAGGTTTGCCTTTGCGGCTTCCAGCGAGGCTTTTGCGTTGCTGAATTGTTCCTGGTAAGGGCGGTCATTGATGCGGAATAAAGGCTGGCCCTGTTTTACATAAGCGCCTTCATCCACATAAATCTTGTCGAGATAACCATCCACCTGCGGTCTGATTTCTACGTTTACTTTCCCTTCCACTGCGGCGGTGTACTCGCGGAAACTCTTTGCAGGTAATGCTTTCAGCTGCACAACAGGCAGTACCGGCGCATCTCCGCCAGCCATGGGCGCATCTGCAGACGTGGTACCGCAACTATAGGCTATGATGGTGAGTGCTACGGCGATGAACGCTGCAGACAACTTCGTTTTGTTTTGAATAGATACGAATGGTTCCATTAATAAGGCGTTTTTAAGCGGTTAGACGATCCCCTGGCGAGTTACGGACACAACCCCGCGCACGCGGCCATCAGCGGCTTTAGCGCATAGTTAGTCTGTATCTCACAACATGGATCTGAGAAAAAATAATTGCATGAGGGGTCATGCCCGCATTTTGGGCGGCGGCGCATACCCTTGGGCAGCCGTTTCAATAAATTGTGTATATACTCTTCCTGAGAGAGAAATTGCTAAAGTGAAACGAGTGCGTGTAAATTAAATGAGCTTCATCGGTTGTTAGTTTGATGCATAATTACAAATGCAAAGTAAAGACGAAATGCTCAAACGAGCATGTACATTATTGAGGGTTTAATTGTACTTTTCACGGATTTGCTTTTGAAAGAATACTGGCGTCATGCCCGTATGCTTTTTAAAGAAGCGGTTAAAATAGGCGTCGTCTTCAAAACTCAGTTCGTACGCGATCTCTTTAACAGAGTGATTTCGCAGGTACAGCAAGCGTTTCGCCTCCATAATCCGCTTCTCGTCGATCAGGTTTTTCGCATTACGCCCGAACACGGCCTTTACCGAATCGTTCAGGTGCCCGGCGGTGATATACAGCATTTCGGCATAATCGGCTACGTGCACCTTATCGCTGAAGTGTTTGTCTACCAGCATTTTAAACTGCAACACCATGCTTTGGGGCTGGGTTTCCTCGTTTTTGAGGTGCACCGGCTCCGGCGAAGCAATACGCCCGCAGCTGATAATTAAAGCGCTCAACAGGCTTCTTAACACCGCATCTTTACGCGGGCGGTCCTGACGGAACTCATTGATTAGCATGCGGCAATACATCAGTACCTCCTTCAGCTGATCCTCGTCCATCCGGATCACCGACGAGCGGAACATACACCCCCAACAATTCAGGAGACACTGGGTTTCCGTCATCAGGAATTCCGGAGTAAAGTATATATGGATTAATTCACAACCTTCCCCGAAAATCTGCTGGTGGATCTGCCCCTTCTCCAGCATGGTAATCGCAGGCCCTGTCACCATCTGGCGGTCGAAATCCACGTACTGCTCCATATCTCCGCTGGTGAGGATCGATATACAGAAGCCCCGGTGACGGTAGGGCACCTCGCTGGTGATATTGGTCAGCGCCTCGCCACTCAAACGCTTGATATAGAAGTCAGTATCGGCTTTGCAAACGGCTATTTTCTCCTTGGAGAGCATTCTCTGCTCTTTTTTCTCTCCTATCGCGATGTTTTGCATGGATTGTACTTTTTAAGACACAGGGCCGGATTATCCGGCCCTGTAAAAATACAATTTATTTCGTTGCCGCCTTTTCTTTCGGCTTTTCTTTTACTACAACCAGATCGTTCAGCTTCACATCAAAAGGCATTCTGCCCAATAACACGATCGCTCTTTTATCTCTTATTTCGGTGAGTTTACCTACCTGTCCGTTACTTAAGATTTTTACCTGGTCGCCTACTTTTGCCTGTCCGCCAATTTCCTGGAATTTATCCTGCACCTTCTTTTCCATCTTCTCATTAATGGCTTTCTCTTTCTTTTTTAAAGAGAAGGGCTTCCGCCTGCTTCACCACTTTTTGTTTATCGTCGGTACGTTTCCATTCAATCACGATCTGCTTCATCTTACGCTCCATATCCTTCAGATAATTGATCTCATCTTCCCGGATTTTATTCTGCAACTTCTGTAAAGCAAATTGCTGGTTCTTACGCTCCTTATCAGACAAATGCTCGTATTCCCGCTTCAGTCGCTCGTTCTCGCGGAGCAGTTTCTGAAGTTCTTTTTCCTTGGCCTCTACTTTCTGCAAATCCTGCTCGGCTTTGTTCAGCAATTTATCCAGGCGGAAATGATCTTCGTCTACCAGTTTGCGGGCACGATCAATGAGGTTCTTAGGCAGACCAATACGCTGCGCAATAGCGAACGTGTAGGAACTGCCGGGTTTACCGATCAGCAGTTTATACAAAGGCATCAGGGTTTCTTCATCGAAGCCCATTGCGGCATTCATGATCCCTTTTACCTTATTGGCCATGATTTTCAGGTTGAGGTAGTGCGTGGTCACAATGCCGAATGCATGTTTACGCGCCAGCTCCTCCATGATCACTTCTGCAAAAGCGCCGCCGAGGTTGGGATCAGAGCCGCTGCCCAGTTCATCGATGAAAAACAGGGTTTTACCGTTCGCCTCTTCCATGAAAAACTTCATGTTTTTGAGGTGCGAGCTGTAGGTACTCAGTTCAAATTCCAGCGACTGCGTGTCACCAATGTGGATCATCAGCTGCTTAAAAATGCCCAGTTGCGAAGTAGGATGCACCGGTACAAGCAAACCTGCCTGCAGCATCAACTGTATCAACCCAACCGTTTTGAGCGTTACCGTTTTACCACCGGCGTTAGGACCGGAAATCACCAGGATGTGGCTATTCTTATCCAGCGTTACACTGATGGGTATGGTGGGTTTGCTGTTTTTACGGTTGTATAATAATAGTAAAGGATGATAAGCCTCTACGAGGTGTAACATGGCGTGCGGCACGAGCATCGGGAAGTTACCGTTGATGTCGAGCGCCAGCCGGGCCTTCGCGCGGATAAAGTCGTAAGTACCGAGGATGTTGTGATACGTTTCAAGCAGTGGCGAAAATTTAGCCACATCTGCGGTGAGGGTACGGAGGATCTTGTACACCTCCTTGCTCTCCTCCCGCTCCAGCGCAAATACATCGTTGTTCAGCTCAATGGTCTCTTCCGGCTCCGGGAAGGAAGTACGACGCGTATCGCTCTCCCCGTGCAGGATACCTTTCACCATGCGCTTATTTTCCGCGAAGATGGCCACTACCCTGCGTCCATTGAGGAATGCCTCCTCAATGTCTGCCAGGTACCCCAGCTTCGTCAGTTTTTGGAGGATGCGGTCGAACGCACGGCGCACCTCGTTCCGCTTACGGTAAAGCGACATGCGGATGCGCGGGCCAGTTCGGGTGTGGCATTATCGCGCACCTGCCCGTTTTCGTCGAGAATTTCATCGATGAGGGCAGTAATTTTCTTCTCGTAATGCGTTTCCTGGATCACCTCGTACAGGGCAATGTAGGTCACCCGGCGGTCGTGGTCAAAAAGCGTACGATGCTGTGCATGCTTTCGGCCAGCTTACGCAGTTGCATAAACTGATCGCCGCTGAGCACAGCGCCCGGATGTTCAGGAGGCGCAGTTCGTTCCGGAGATTAAGTACATAATCGTTCGGGAAATGCTCCTGAAGCAGTATAAGTTGTTTGTATTCGTGTGCTTGTTGAAGTGCGGTTTTAACGTAGTCGATGTGAGTATGCAATCTTAACTCGCCGGCCATCTGTTTGCCCAGCTCCGTTTTACAATGTTCTTCCAACAAATTCCGGATCTTATCGAACTCCAGTTGCACCAGCGCCGAATCTGGAAAGTATTTCAATTTTTCTGTCTGTTTTTAAGCTTAATACCATGTCTTTGCGGCCGGGTTACGGGCGCACCATCCGTCCCAGGGGCCGCCAAAAAGAATGTTAAAGTTACTTAACTTCCTCATCTAAACCACCACATATCCCGTAATTTGAGTAAATGGCGGGTTAATTTATTGTATCGTACCTTTAAAATCCCGCCATACAATAAAGGAGGAGATATGAAAAAATACTTATTGTTAGGCTGTTTATGGGCCATTTCGCTCACCGCCTGCGCACAGAAAAAGAATCAAAAAAAGAAAAAGTACCGGCAGACATGGAAGTTAAAGACACAGACTCAACGGCTGTCGCCACGTTCGGCGGCGGATGCTTCTGGTGTACGGAAGCGCAGTTTCAATACCTGGAAGGCGTGCTGAAGGTAGAATCCGGTTATATGGGCGGCCATGTAGCCAACCCCACCTACGAAGACGTATGCACCGGCAACACCGGCCATGCCGAAGTGATCCGGGTTACCTACGATCCTCGTAAAATCGATTACCCTACCCTGCTGGAGGCGTTCTGGATCAGCCACGATCCTACCACCCTCAACCGCCAGGGCAACGATGTGGGCACACAATACCGCTCCGTGATCTTCTATCACAATAAAAAACAACACGAAGAAGCCGAATTCTATAAAAAGAAACTCGGGGAGTCGGGCTCCTATAAAGACCCGATCGTAACGGAGATAGCAAAGAAAGCGCCTTTTACAAGGCGGAGAACTATCACCAGGATTACTTTAACCAGAACGGCTCACAGCCTTACTGTTACTATGTCATCCGGCCGAAACTGGAAAAATTCAAAAAGGTGTTTAAGGAGAAACTGAAACACGAATAGTTAAAAAACCGCCTTTCACAGGGCGGTTTTTCATTTTGATATGATCCTTAACTTTCTTTAGCCCGCTTGTACCAAAGCGTGAGCAGGTAAAAGGCTACTGCGGTAGACAGCAGCAGTGCGCCGGTGAAGTTGAAAAAAACCGACTGCTCCTTCGTGAACCAGGCAATCCGGCCCAACACGCCCGAGGCAATAGCAGCCAATAACGTACATACAGTTAACACGTTCATAAGGTACGGTTTAGAGGTTAATGAAAGGGGTACACAGCTATATAACCGCAGAAACCACCCAATTGTTCAGGCTGGTGATGAAAAAGACATTTCAAACCGGAAATATGACATTTCAGCTAAGCATGAACCTGCCTGCCGGGCGGACTTCCTACCTTTCCTTCCCCAAAATCTGCTTGAGAAATGGCCGTAAGAGAGCACCGCATCCGGGTGGCAGGATATTTTATCGTGGCCTGCACCTTCTTTTTATTTTTTATGCTGGAGATGTTTTTTTCCTGGCATGATGAAAACATGCTACTGAAAACCACCGGTATCACCGTTCTTTGGAGCCTGGCCATCTGGGAAGTGACGCGATTCGCGATTCTTTCCCTCCGTAAACGTTACCGCAGCCTGAAACTGATAAAGAAACGCACCCTCACTGCTGTACTTATCCTCGTACCCTACGCTATTTTCGTGGGCGTGATCCGCATCTGGATCGAAGACCGCAGCGACCTTTGGGGCGTGCGCGTAGGCAGCATCACCAATTACTCGGTATCTTCGGGCATCAGCCTGCTGTTTGTGCTGTTACAGATCGCCGTGTACGAAGGCATCTATTTTTTCCACGAATGGAATAAAGCCCGCAAAGAGGCCGAGGTACTGAAAAGACTGCACTTCCAGATGCAGTTCGATGCCCTGAAACTCCAGATCCAACCGCATTTCCTGTTCAACACTTTCAGCACCCTTATCAGCCTGATTACGGTAGATCCGCCGAGAGCCAAGGTATTTACCGAGAAGTTGAGCAGCACCTACCGCTATTTTCTCGAAGCCAGCGAACGCGAAATGATTTCTCTGGAAGAAGAACTCCATTTCGCCCGTACGTATTTCTATCTTCTCCAAACCCGGTTCGACAGCGGTTTATACCGGAGATAGACGAGATCCCGCACATTGAGAACTACCGTATTCCGCCACTGAGCCTGCAACTGCTGCTCGAAAATGCCATCAAACACAACATCATCACCCGCAACCGCCCGCTGCGCATCCGTATTGGCATGCAGCCGGGCAAACACCAGATTACCGTCACGAATAACCTGCAACGCAAGGCTACGGTGGTGCCCAGCGGCAAAGGTTTACAACACCTGCGTAAACGGTTCGCGTTAATGTCGATGGACGGCGTGAAGGTCCAGGAAAACCTGCCCGACAATGAGTTTAAGGTGACACTGCCGCTGTTTCCCGCACGGGAACTCGAATTGGCGAAATAAAAGCGCAAACGGGGAAAAATCACCACACTCTTATTGCTAACCATTTTTAGCGATGCAGCCGCAGCGTGCCATCCAGCGCTTTCGCGCGCGGGGCCTGCTTTTTGTGCGTATCAACAGGCTCAGGTGTATCCGTGCTAATATTTCGCTATCTTAGTACGTCGGCCCTGAGCCGTATACTTTCAAAAAACATGTATGATTATTCCCGGGAAGTCCGATCCTGATACCTACCGTCTAAATCAAGCGGCAGCGTGGTCTACCGCCATCACAAAAGGACAGTCGGATATTATTGCGATGATTACGAGCGGGGACGAATTGCACCATGTTCTGGGCACTATTACTTCCCTGGTTGAGCAGCACAGTGACAATGATCTACACGCCTCCATCCTGCTGGCCGCACCTGATGGTGAACATCTCTTACACGGCGCAGCACCTGCCCTTCCGGAAGTTTATAATCGATTGATCGACGGTTTGCCCATTAAAGATGGCAATGGCTGTTGCGGCACCGCTGCCTTCCTGAAAACACCGGTCGTTATTGAAAACACTTTAACGGACGCACGCACCGCCGCCTTCCGCGAAGTCGCACAGCGCTTTGGCCTGCTCGCCTGCTGGAGCACGCCCCTGTTATCGCGCTCCGGCAAACTGTTAGGCACTTTCGCACTTTACTATAAGCAACCTATGGCGCCCTCGGCCCGTGACCGGGAACTGGTACGCATGCTGAGCAGCACTACCGTACTGGCCATAGAATATATATTGGCCGACCAGGAACGAAAGCGCCTGCTCAACCTGCAACAGGCAGCGGAGCAAAAGGCGGCTTCTGCCGAACACCTGGCCGAACTGGCCGCTGAAGCGTCGCGAACAGGCACCTTCCTGGTAGACCTGGCCACCAACACCATCCAGTTTTCCCGGTTACTCTCCAGCATCCTTACCGGCGATATACTCCATACGCACAACCGCGACCTTTTCGTCAAACATGTGCATCCGGAAGACGCCCACATCCGGGAAGCAGCTTACCGGGATGCGGTGCAGACCGGTCACCTGGCATACGAGGCCCGCTTTATCTGGAACGATGGCACCATTCACTGGGTTAAAGTCGTCGGCGCCTATCAATATGACCAGCAAGGAAGGGCCGTAACACTATCCGGCACCGTATCCGACATCACCAACGAGAAGTTAAAAAATGCGGAGATGCAGGCACTCCAAAGCCGCTTGCAGTCGCTTTAAACACGCGTCGCTGGGCATCGCACTTACCGACCTGAATGGTTGTCATACACTGGTAAACCCGGCGTATGAGCGAATCGTCGGTTACAGTGAGCAGGAGCTGAAAGCACTGAGCATGCGCGAAATCAGTCATCCCGACGACTGGGAACGTAAGAAAGCTATGCTGGACCTGCTGTTCGGCGGACAGCGGGCAGAATTCGAAATTGAGAAAAGATATACGCATAAAAACGGCCACCAGGTTTGGGCCCGCAATAATGTTTCGTTATTATATGATGAAAAAGGCCAGCCAGCCCATATTATCGTTATTTCCGAAGACATCAGCCAGCAGATAGAATCCAAACAGGAGCAACAGAAACTGCGTAAGCTGGTGGATAATAGTGTGGACATGATGGCCATCCTGGGACTGAACGGCAAAAACACCTACATTAACAAAGCAGGCATGGAGATGCTCGGCTTCGCTGATCAGGACGCTGTGCAGAACACGCCGATTTCAGATCTGCATTCGCCTGAAGATTTTGACAAGGTGCAGCATGAAGTATTGCCGGCGGTGATGCAAACCGGTCGTTGGGCAGGCACCATGATCGTGCGCAACCTGAAAACCGGCGAGCGTTTTCCAGTATACAATAATACTACCCGCATCGATCATCCGCTCACCGGTGAACCTATGGCCATCGGCGCCGTCATGCGCGATATGCGCCCGGAACTGAAAGCGCAGAAAGAGCAACAGAAACTCATCGCCCTGCTGGAAAAAAGCTCCGACTTTGTAAGCCTTTCCGACCTGGAAGGCAACGTACACTACGTAAACGAGGCTGGCCGCCGCATGCTGGGCATCGAAACCCGGGAAGAACTGGAGCGCCACAACAGCGAGTATGTAGTGGAGGGAGAAGTGGAGCGCCTGCAAAATGATATCCGTCAGCAGTTGCTGGATACCGGCCGCTGGGCGGGCGAAATACTGTACAAACATTTTAAAACCGGCGAAGCTATTCCCGTATACGGCAACTCTATGTTGGTATACGACGAAATCAGCGGCGAACCGATCGGCCGTGCTACCATTTCGCGCGATCTGCGGCAGGAAAAAGCCTTTAATAAAGCACTAACGGAAAGCGAACAGCGTTTCCGTACCATGATCGAGCAGGCGCCGGTAGCCATCGGCGTTACGAAAGGTGCGGATATGATCATCGAAACGGCCAACGATGCGTTGCTCGACCTTTGGGGACGCGACCGCAAAGTAATTGGCCAACCTTTGCTTACAGCCCTGCCGGAGTTACAGGGCCAGCCATTCCCCGCACTGTTTAAACAGGTATTTGAAACCGGCATTGCTCATTATGGATTCGAAACACCCGCCGCCCTGGTGCGGAATGGCGTGCTCGAAATCTTCTATTTTAACTTTATATATGCCCCGTTCCGCGTAAACGGCGTTACCACGGGTGTACAGATGCTCGCCACCGACGTGACCACGCAGGTGAAAGCCAAAAAGGAATTGCAGGCCAGCGAAGAACGTTTCCGTAACTTCGTCACCAACGCCCCTACCCCAATTGCTGTTTACGTGGGCCGCGAAATGCGCATACAGACAGCAAATGAGGCGGTGTTAAAAACCTGGGACCGCGATGCGTCCGTTATCGGCAAAACATTCCTGGAAGCACTGCCGGAGCTGGAAGGCCAACCGTTCTCGCAGCTGCTGGACGATGTTTATATGACCGGCGTTCCTTACAATGCAAAAGAAGCGAAGGTTGAATTGTTCGTCGGCGGCCGCATCAAAACACATTATTTCAACTTCACCTATAAACCACTGCGCGACGGCAACGGCGAAGTGTTCGGTGTTATTAATACCGCTACCGACGTAACCGACCTGGTACTGGCCCGCCAGCAGTTAACAGAGGCGGAAGAGCGCCTGCGACTGGCCGTGGAATCTGCCGAAATCGCTACCTGGAACATCAACCTGCAAAACGGGGAAGTCAACTTCTCGCAGCGGGCAAAGGACTGGTACGGCTTTGAAGGCGAAAGTGTGAATATGCACGACGGCTTTGCGGCCATCCACCCCGACGACCGCGGATACGCCGTGGCCAATATGGAAAAGGCACTTAAATTTGAGAACGGCGGCAACTACGAGGACGAGTATCGCGTAGTAGGTATGCATAACAGCCATTTGCGGATATTGCGCATGTCCGGCAAGGTAATATTCGGCGAGCGAAACGAACCGATATTGCTGACGGGCATCGTACGGGATATCACCCTGGAAAGAATGCAGGCGCAGGAACTGGAAAATATGGTGCAGCAACGCACCCGTGAACTGCAAATGGCCAACCTGCAACTCAAACAAACCAACGAGGAACTGGAGCAATATGCATACGTAGCCTCGCACGATTTGCAGGAACCACTGAGAAAGATCCGGATGTTTTCGAGCATGCTGAAGGACAATAAAGAGCTTAGCGGCAACACGACGATTCAAACTTACATTAATAAGATAAGCGCATCCGCCACCCGAATGAGCCTGCTGATCAAAGACCTGCTGGACTTTTCCCGTGTAGATGCCAAGGAGGAGCTCTTTACGACGGTAGACCTGGGTAAGGTGCTGGCCAATGTGGAGCATGATTTTGAATTGATGATCGAGCAGCAAAAGGCAGTTATTACGGCCGATAAACTGCCCGTGATCAGTGCCATCCCATTGCAGATGAACCAGTTATTCTATAACCTGCTGGGCAACGCGCTGAAGTTTATACCGCCGGGAGAAGCCCCCGGATCATCATCACCTGTACACAGGCCGGGGAGCAGTTGTTGCAGGCGCACCACAAATCTGCCGGCAAAACCTGGTACCACATTTCTATAGCAGACAATGGCATTGGGTTTGACGACTTCCTGAAAGAGAAGATATTCATCATTTTCCAGCGGCTCAACACCCGCGAGCAATATGAGGGAACAGGCATAGGGCTGGCATTGTGCAGAAAAATCGTGTTATCGCACGGAGGCGCTATCTGGGCCGAAAGCGAACCGCAGAAGGCGCCACATTCCACCTGCTGCTGCCGGCACAACAATAGCTAAAGACAACAACTTGAACATCAACATATACAAATGCAGCCACAAACTTTTAAAACCACATCCGATACTATCCACCCCATCACTTCGTGTTTTATCCCGTTGTGCTGGCCGGTATCATTTGCAGCATTATCGCATATGTGCGGCAGGGCAGCCTGGAATGGTTGTTCATCTGCCTGCTCTTCGTCCTCGCGGGCTGGCTGGGCTTTATGATGCGCCAGCACTACGCGCTCACGCTGCAGGACCGTATCGCCCGCCAGGAAGTGCGCTTCCGGTATTACACACTTACACAAACCCGCTTCGAGGTACTGGAGCCGCAACTCACCTTACCACAGGTATTGGCGCTGCGGTTCGCCTCCGACCTCGAGCTGCCGGCCCTCGTCAGCCGCGCGGTGAAAGAACGCCTCTCTCCTACAGACATTAAAAAGGCTATTAAGGATTGGCAGGGGGATTATATGCGGGTATAACCTTATCTACATAAAAAAGAGGCGCTGATACCACCAGCGCCTCTTTTTTATACCTGTCAAATGCTTTATTGTGCATCCCACCATACCCTGCTGGTCAGTGTAACACCCGCCTGTTGCGGCTGTTCGTTACTCTGCAACTCACTCTCCGGGTACAACAGCCTGCGTGGCACCGCAGACAATGCACCGGTTACCTGTGTTAAGGCGGGGTAACCTGTACGGCGCCAGTCATTGAACGTTTCCGGGTTCAGGAAGTTCGCTACCGCTTTTTCCTCCATGATCCGCTGCAACGCATTCGCATTCGTCAGCACACGGCTGGCAACAAAGGTGGTCGCCGCCAGGGATAATGTATCAATACCCAGCTTGTGCAGGTTACTGTTTATACCATGCTGATACACCGGCTGGGCCGCTGCAAAACCGCTTTTCAGGAACACGGCTTCTGCTTTGATAAACACTGCCTCCGCATAGTTGAATATGTAATTGGAAGAGGCCGCGGCCCCGTAAAAGTTGTTCAGGAAAGAGTAGGCAGACAGATTGCCGGCAGGCAATGTACCGATCCTTCTGCCCACATAGGTGCCCGTGGCCGCAGCTGGTTTGGCGATAACGGGCAAACGCGGATCATTACGGCCTTTCAGCGCTTCGATGATGGTTTCGTTCAGCACATAAGTAGTTACAGGCAGGAACGTATAGTACCAGATGTTTTCGGTAGACGCGTTGCCTTCGTAGGTAAACTTCAAGTCGTCGGCATTCGCTGTCATGCCTTTTTGCAGGGACAGTAACGCACTATCCGCCTGCACTGCAGCGGTGTGACCGGGTGCTTTCGTGAGGTGAATGAAGTAACGCGCCTTCAGCGAATAAGCGGCTTTTGTCCGAGGAAGCCATATTGCCTTTATAAAAGTAGTCGTCGCCACCGGGTTTCACGGCATCGCCTTTAGCGATATCCGCAATACCGCTGTTCAGCAGCGATTGAATCGTTTTATAAATTTCTTCCTGCGAATCATAGGCTACCAGGAAGTTTGTTTTATCGAAGGCTTTGGAATACGGGATATCGCCCCACAGATCGGTGGCTGTGCCTAAGGTGTAAGCGGTCAGGATTTTGGCGATGCCGGCGTAGTTCCAGTGTGCTTCGGATTCCGCTTTCTGGTTTAAGATTTTCAGGTTGTTGAGCACCGTCACATAAAACGTTGTCCAGTCGCCATTCATATCCACATTAAACATCTGGTAATTGTAAATACCCGGATTAGCCTGGTTGGGCGCAATGTTCTGCAGGAACGTCTGCGTGGCCAGCTGCGCGAAACCGCTGGTGATGTTATCAGAAATATTCAGTTCGATCGGCGCCAGCAGCAAGGATTCCTGTACATCCGTCGGATTGTTCGGATCCGTGTTCACATCGAGGAACTTTTTACAGCCGCCCAGCATGATGGCCGACATTGATAGTATTGCTATTACTTTTTCATGTTGAATCAGTTTGAAGAAAACAATCAGAACCCGATTTTCAGCGCTACGTTAAACGAACGGGAAGTAGGTGTAGTGAACGCGTAAATCGACTGCACACCGTTGCCCGTACCATACGAGCTCACTTCCGGATCGGCCCCGTCGAAATGCGGCGAGTAAATCCATAGGTTGCGGCCTGTTACCGACAGGGAAGCTGTTTTAAACGGCGTGCGGTTCAGTACCGCGCGGCTCAGATCGTAGCTGAGTGATATGTTCCTCAGTTTAATGAACGTACCGTCCTGGATCGTGCTTTCGTATTGGCGCGACTGCCAGTAGGTCTGCCCGTTTACCACTACCGTATTGGGTTTGTTGTCCACTTCACTGATGCCTTCGATCACCATGTCGCCGCGTTTTTCGGTGGCTTTCACGGTACCATAGGTATAACCGTAGGCGTTTACATCGTTCTGCACATCCCCACCATGTTTCCAGTCGAAGAAGAAGCTGAAGGTGAATTGTTTGTAGTTAAAGGAGTTGTTCAGGCCCATCATGAAATCGGGATTGGCATTACCAACAATACCCTGGGTAGGATCTACTACCGGCAGGCCGTTTGCGCCGATGAGTACCTGCCCGTCCGCTGTGCGTTTGTAGCGGTTGCCATAGAAGATGTTGTAAGGTTGTCCTACGATCAAACGTCCCAGCTGATTGATACCGGGTGCGAGGGCCAGTACCTTGTTACGGATACTGCTGAAGTTCGCGCTGGTTCTCCAGGTGAAATCATTCGTTTTCACCGGCGTGGCACCGAGTAACAATTCAATACCCTGGTTTTCTATTTCCGCGCTGTTGATCGTTGTGCCCGTGTAACCGGTAGCGTTAGAGATCAGGGCCCCGGGAATAATACCGTTGGTTGATTTGCGGGAGAAGTAAGAACCTTCAAACGTCAGCCTGTCTTTAAAGAAGTTCATTTCAAGACCTGCCTCATATTCGTTCAGGCGTTCGTTGGTCAGGCCCGGATTACCCAGCGTAGTGCTGAGCAAAAAGCCCCCTGTCCCTGGAAAGGAAATTCGAAATAACCGGCATTCGTGTTACGGCCGGCGCGTACATACGGCGTATTCAACGCGTATGGCCCTACCCCATCGTTACCCACCGTGGCGTACGACAGGCGAAGTTTACCAAAGTTCATCACGTTACGGAAACCATCGCCCAGCAGCTCGGAGAAGATGAAGCTGGTAGCCACGGAACCATAGGGATAAAATTGCTTATCAGCAGACAGTACCGAGCTGCCATCGTAACGGCCGGTCAGTGCCAGGCTAATAAAGCGGTTGTATTCCAGGTTAGCCTGTGCGTAGAAACCAACTTTGCGCGTGCGGTAGTAATACTCGCTGGCGCTGTAAGTGCTGGCGCCCGAAACGTTGTTAAAATCATCGATCGTAAGACCGGTACCCGTTGTATTCATGGCGCCGGTGTATTGCGAATAGATGTTGTTACCCACCAGCACATTCAGGTTAAAGTTCCCGAAGTTATTGTTGGTACTGAGCATCAGGTCGTTGTTAAACTGGCGGAAGTTCGTGTTGATGTGGTGAATCTGACCTGTTAACCCGATCTGCGGGCTGGGCCTTTCCGTGTATTTCACTTCTTCCATGTACAGGTCTGCTCCCAGTCTTTCGGTGATGGTTAACCATTTGGTGGGAGTAACGTTTAACGTATATACGGGAATAAAGCGGTTTATCTTATCATTATTGCTGATGTTGTTGATGGTCCAGTACGGCATATTACGCGACAGGCGGTAACCACGCTGGGTACCATCCGCATTCAGGATCGGGAAAGGATTCCGGGATATCGGCTGACCAAGCAATACGAACAATGGTCCGTTGCTGGCGCCTTCCGGCAGCCTGTTCTGTTCTGAGTTGCTGTAATTGATCTGGAAGGTGGAGTTGAAATACTGCCCCATCTTCGTATTGTATTTTACAAAGAAGGAATGCCTCTTGAAGAAGTTCTCCGGCATGGTACTTTTCTGATCAAAATAAGAGTAGCTGGCAAAATAGCTTGAATTGGCGTTTCCCCGTCTACCGCGATGTTGCTGTTGCTGGTTACACCGGTGCGGAAGAAGTCGTACGGGTCGTACTTCTTTGCTTTCTGGCCGTTGATCATCAGCGTATCCATGAGCGGCCCCCATGACAGGCTGCTTTTATTGGCTTCCCCATCATAGAAAATGCCGTTGGTGCCCTGTGCGTATTTGGTCTGGCGCTCCGGCAGCCATGGCTTTTCAAAAGAAAGTTCGGAAGATAAAGTTACGGAAGGCTCCCTGTTTGAGCCGTTCTTCGTGGTAATCAACACCACGCCCCTGGCGCCTGCGGACCCATATAAAGTAGTAGCGGCGGCGCCTTTCAGTACACTCATGCTCTCAATCGTAGCAGGGTCAATGTCTACGATACGGTTGCTGCCGGCACCGGCAGCGATGGCGCCGGTTTCATCGTTATTCACCGGTACACCGTCTACCACAAACAGCGCCTGGTTGCTACCGTTCACGGAGGTCATACCCCTGATCACGATCGAGGCGGAAGCGCCCGCGGTACCCGACGAGCTGGTGATTTGCACACCAGGCACCTTACCTGCGAGGGTGTTCACCAGGTTGGGTTCCTTTGTTTTCGCGATTTCCACGCCACTCAGTTGCTGTGTGCTATAGGTGAGCGTCCGTTTTTCACGCTTCACGCCTAACGCAGTTACCACCACGTCTGTAAGCGATACGGCGCTATTGCTAAGCGTAATATTAAAATCTGTTCTGCCGGAAACGGCAATTTCCTGGTTGTCGTACCCAATGCTGGAGAAAAGAAGGGTGCTGCTTTCAGGCACCTCGATTTTAAAAGTACCGTCTGCTGCCGAAACGGCAGCGGCTTTACCACTCTTATCACGGACGGTAACACCGGGAACGGGATTACCGCTGGCATCGGTGATTCTGCCCTGCACGGCCTTTTGCTGGGCCGTGGCGGCGATCGAACAGCACATCAGCAGAAACATACATACACATCGTGCGATGTTCCGCCATGTGGGCGATTTGGTTGACAGTTGCATTGCAATTGTGTTTTAAGTAAGGAATAGTTTGTCCTGGCCGGCGCACATGTCGCCCGCAATTACTCGTGTTGTTGTATTGATTGCTTAAAGGATACGTTATTGCCCGACTTTAACAGCCGCGCGAAATTTTGATTTTTTGTTCCATTCGTGGTAAAATATGGATGGAAATGACCGTTTTCGTAAAAAAAAGCCGTGGCTTTCCTTTGTTCACTTCCTTTCCAGATACGGTTTACATCGATATTCGGTTTGTTCTTTTACTGCACTATACTTGTCAACTTTACACTCATTATCCTGTATCAAAACTATTTTTTATTAAGTTGAGTTAACCAAAATAAATTAACCATTTATGTGCAGATATTACCTTTAAACCCCAAATTCGGGTTAATTTCTGCTAACTAGATTATTTGAACGATGAATTCCCACTTAACGCCGATAAGCGTACATAAAACTTTAAATTTGAAGATGACACTGCAGAAAGCCATAAAAATAGCCGTTGCCGCGCACGCCCAACAAACCGATAAATACGGCGCACCATACATCCTCCACGTGATGCGGGTAACAAACCTCGGTAAAACGGAAGAAGAGAAAATATGCGGCGCATTGCACGATGTGGTAGAAGATACGCCGTGGACGTTCGAGCAACTTGCCGCGGAAGGTTTCAGTACAACGGTGCTGGACGCACTGCGTTGCGTTACTAAATTATCCGACGACGAGGATTATGATCATTTCATCGGCCGCATCTTACCCAATCGCCTGGCCTGCGCCGTAAAACTAAATGACCTCACGGATAATATGGACATCCGCCGGGTACCGGCGTTGCAGGAGAAGGATGTGCCGCGTTTTAATAAGTACTTAAAGGCATACCGGCGGGTGAGCGAGGCGCTGTTGCAAGGGCACATCCTATAAGGATCCTCTATGCATCCTATATGCTGATCCGCTGAAACCCAGGCTGGGCGTAACAGGGCATATAGGATCCTTATAGGATGCATACAGGATCTTCCTACAAACCCATAACAACAGCATGCCCCACATCACGACCATTTGATTATCATCAACTTATATAATTTTAAATATTTGGTACATTTTTCATTCCAAGCCCACAGCGGGTTTAAGGCGAGCTTATGCAGGGTTCGCCCGAAATTTGTGCACCCTCGTTACATTGTTTATGCAGCTTCACTACTTTGGTTCCCAAACGCCCTCCCTGCCATCGTACTTTTACTTTTTGCGTGATATGGAAGCGCCAACAGTGGCGCATCGGGGAGGCTGTTCTTTGTTTATTGGAAGATAGGGCTAACAATAGCAAGGGCTGTTGCTTTTGCGCAACAGCCCTTTACGGTACCTGTTTTTTCTTTTATTAGAAGCGGTAAGTGATCGTTGAACGGAAGTTACGACGTGCCTCTACAATGTAAGTATAGAGCGTAGCGGACATTGAAGCCGAGGTCAACAGCTGGTGATCATCCAGCAGGTTATTCACCAGGAAGCCGATACTCAGTTTGCCGGTGTGGTAGTTTATACCACCATCCAGGCGGAAGTAATTGGGAATATTAGACACCCCGGAAGTACCTACCGTACGTTCTGCCTGCCATTGTGCACCGCCCTGTACGCCGAAGTTTTTCAGAAAACCTTTCTGCGCGTTGTACTGTAACCAGCTGTTAAAGATATATTTCGCCGTGTTAGGGGTAATATTGCCTACTGTTTCTTTACCTGCTACTACGTTCGGTGATTCTTTCGTGATTTTAGCGTCGGTAATGGCGCCGTTCACGTTCACGTTAAAGCCGGGCAACACCTGGCCGGTAATGTCCAGTTCCGTGGCCTTTAGTCGTGGTTTCGCCCAGTTGTTCGAACACATCTACACCGCGGCTGTCTTTAATATTCATGTTCACCTTATCACCTACGCGTTTAATGCGGTAAGCAGCAAAAGTGGTAGTCACGCGACCCTTCAGCCATTCTCTTTTCACGCCGAACTCGATGTTGTTGCCTTTCAGCGGATCAAATGGTCTCAGGCTGGAGTCCAGACCGGTAACCGGCACAAAGCTTTGGTCGTACAACCCGTAAACACTGGTATTTTTGTCTGCAGAGAAGCTGAAACCTGCGCGTGGCGTAAACACCGCATCGTCTTTATCAGCAGCGGCTTGTCTTGCCGTAACGATCGCCCTGGTGTAACGGCCGCCCAATGTAATACGCAGCATGTCGTTGAAGAAGGCCAGTTCGTCCTGTATATAAGCGGAGAAGTAGTTGGTTACGGTAATGTAGGAAGAATTAGCAGCACGCTGACGCACGCTCCTCGTACGATCCAGGGTTGGCAAGGAATCGAAGGGAATGCCGTACTGTGGATTGTACACGTTGAACAGTGCACCGCCAGCCAGCCTCACGTCATTTTTCAGCGTGCGGAAGTCGCCCCAGAATTTCTTGGTACCCATATCGATACCACCGAGAATGCGGTGACGGATACCACCGGTGTACTCTTCGCCGCTCAGGGAAACCTGGCCAAAAGTGTTTTCGCCGGCTTCGTCACCCAGGCTATAGTAACGCCTCATGTTACCGGTCGCGGAATCCACGCTGCTCGCCCACATGCTGTTACCTTCCATCGCAAAGTTGAAGTAGGCAACCTGTGCATGCGCTTTCCACTTATCGTTGATCTGGTGATCGAGGTATACGTAAGCACTATGGTCTTTCAGGGTGCTGGGCTCCATAGCCGGGTCCCGGTAAAAGAAGTTGTTTTTGATGCCTTCGTCCAGCAGCTTGCGGCCGGAGAACTGGTAGTTACCATTACCCAGGTAGGTGGATGTCTGGTAGGTATATTCCAGTGTTACAGATGTTTTATCGTCCAGCAGGTATTTCAATACCGGGGCGATCATAAAACGTTTGCTGTAATTGTATTTGGTGTAGTAGTCGTTGTCTTGCAGTGCTACGTTCAGGCGGTAGAGCCATTTGGCGTCTTTGCTTAGTTTACCATCGAAGTCGAGCGCAGCACGGTAAGTGGAGAAGCTGCCCATGCTCAGGCTGGCAGACTGGCGGGTCTGGCCGGTAGGCTTTTTAGTTACCACGTTGTAGGAACCACCGGGTTCGCCGGCTGCGAGCATGAAACCTGCAGGACCTTTCACGAACTCGATACGGTCAATCATGGCCGCATCTTCTTTAGTGGGCCCCCAACTGGCTTCGATGTTCATACCGTTGCGGAAAGCCGGGATTTTAGAACCTCTCATGCGGATCTGTGCATACTGGTTATCCCAGTGACCTACGCGGGTAGCACCGCTGACGTTGCGGGTAATACCGTCTACCAGGTCAAACACCTGCTGATCGGCCATCAGTTCGGCAGAAACCACTTTAATGTTCTGCGGCACGTTCAGGATCGGCGTCTGCAAACGCAAGGAGCCGGACACATTATCCATTTTATATTTATTCTTTTCGCCATTGATCACCACTTCCGGAGCTGCGCGTTGGTCGCTTCCAGCTGGATCTCCACGGTTGTGATCTGGTCTTCATTCACTTCCACTTCCTGCGACGACATTTTGTAGCCGATCAGGTATACCTGTACGGTATAGCGGCCCGCAGGCAGTTTACGGAAGACGAATTCTCCCTTTTCATTGGTCATCGTGCCACGGTTCTTTTCTTTGACCTGCACGCTAACATAGGCAGCGGGAGAACCGTCGCTGGTTACTACTTTACCTTTAATGGCAGACAAAGGATCAACATTGGCGAGTACAGGGGAAGATATGGCAATCGCGAAAAGGCATACCGCGATCAGCCTTACTATACGAAGTTTTATGCGCATGGGAGACTATTAATGAAATGTTAAAAACAGATCGCAAAGGTATAGGGAGCCGGGGCGGTACCGTTTATCTAATCGGGAAAAGTATTTGCGAGAAGCGGAAAAACAAAACGCCCTCCGTTCCGTCTTACCACGCTTGCATCATGCAGCTGGCGCTGTTTTTGAGAGAATTATACGCGGGATTGGAAACGACGCGGAAGCGCCAGGGGCAGATATCCTTTACCGGCCACGCTTTCGCGTTGCTCCCACAGGCGGTGAAGATGCCCGCATAAGTTCTTTCATGACGGCCGGCACCGGGTAAGGCTGTTGATAAAACCGTACAGTTTGGGATAGTAATAGCAGCATACTCCGGCATGCCTGCCCGTTTCCGGCAGCGATCTGCCGGAAAATTATATCCTCATTACAAGCGGAACAACCACTATTTTTTTAACTTGATGGGCCACTAAGCGTCAGGTAGCGCCCATGGCTATTATCAGCGTCAAAATAAATATTAAAAAAGATATCTGATAAGACTGCCTGCTGGCAATTAACTTGCACCGCTGAATTGCGCTGTTTATATTTGAAGTACCTATGTCTGACCGCCGCCTATCGCAGGTTTATGGGAAGTTAATGAGCTGGTGGCACACCGTTTTAGGAACAGGTGTGCGGCCGGGGATGTCTTTTATAGAAGCACGGCGCACGCGGCTGCTGAACCTGATCGCGCTCCCCACCATTCCCTTCATGACCTACTTTGCCTGCCTGAATTTTACGCAGGAAAGATATGTACTGGCAACGGTGAACCTGTTGACCCTGGGCGGCAACCTGGCGACATTTATACTGCACAAGGCGCATCGCTATCTGAGTGCAAGGCTGTTCATCATCCTCTACAGCATAGTACTGTATACCTTTGCCGGCGTCTATTTTCAGAACGGAGCAGAATTTTTTCTGTTGAATATATTGATCGTCACCCTGCTGGTATACGACAAACCCTGGGTCCGCTGGACGATCTCCATGTTGATCATCACCTGTTTCCTCATCATTCACTTTTTACCGCAGGAAGCAGCGTTTGCCCGCGATGTACCCGCACAGCGGCACTGGGCCAATGTGGGCATGGCGCTGATCTTTATACCGCTTGCGCTCAGCTATTTTAAACAGCTGCATACAGACTACCAGCAAATCACTGAAAACCAGCGGAAAGCCCTCGCAGCTATGAACCGCGATAAGGAAAAGATGTTTTCCATCGTGGCGCACGATATCCGGAGCCCGCTCGCTACCCTGGAGGGCCTGTTGGAAATGTTTAACGTAGGCGAATACACGGAACAGGAAATGCGGGAGGCTGCCAGCATTTTACATAAGAAAATCGGGCCGCTCAGCAGCACACTTGATAACCTGCTGCGCTGGAGCATCGGCCAGATGAAAGGCATCCGCACGCGGCCGGAAGAATTCTTAGTGAGCCCTTTGTTGCAGGAAGTCCTCGACCTGCTGGAACCCGCCCTTAAACAAAAAGACCTTCGCATCAGCAACCAGGTAACCACGGATTCGGTGTTGTATGCGGACAGTGACCAGACAGCCGTAATTCTCCGCAACCTGATCAGCAATGCATTAAAATTCAGTCACCCCGGCGGCACGATCTACCTCAGTTCCTACCAGGACGGGAGCCGCCAGTTCATAGAAGTGCGCGACGAAGGCGTGGGTATGAGCGTGGAGCAGATGGCCAACATCTTTTCCATACGCGCGGAACCGGCATACGGCACCCGCGGCGAACGTGGTACAGGACTGGGACTGATGCTGTGCAGGGAGTTTGCGGAACAGAACGGCGGCAACCTGGTCGTAAAGAGTATCGAAGGCGAAGGCACCTCGTTTTTGCTGGAAATGCCGGCGGAAGAGGAAGAAGACGAAATGGTCTATTTCGAATAAAGAAGCCGGGATGCCCCGGCTTCCCGTAACTACTAACTGGATACTGCCCCTACCGGTCTTTCGGCCAGTAATGTCCAGCACCACAGTATCGAATTTTGATCAAAACGTACCAGGCTGACGACCGCAAATACGCGGCACGCATAAAATATCAGCCCGATGGCCCCGCCATATTGGGGATCATGATTTCCCGGCGGCATTAACCCCGCCATTAAATGCTTTACCATTTCTAAATAGAATTTACCTTGTTCCCAACCTCGCGGCCATGTTATGCGCGGTTGGAGGAATGTTGTTTTGTGGTGTGAGAAAAGGTGTTTCGCAGGTGGTCCTCGTTGTTTCATGTGATATATTTTGGGTTACTGATGCAGGCTTCACTGAACGCGCAAGGGCAGCGCCACGAGGGTCGTTTCCTAATAGAGTGGTGATGTGGGAAAAACGGGTGAGTGTTTTTTTATCAATATGATAATATAACTCGTACGGCTACCCGGCAGGTTATCAAAATGAGGCGCATAAAAAAGCCATCACACACTGCGACGGCTTCTCATTTCTGTGACCCGGATTGGATTCGAACCAATGACCTACTGCTTAGAAGGCAGTTGCTCTATCCAGCTGAGCTACCGAGTCATCCTCATTCAAAAATAAATATTTACATTTATCTTTTGGGAGTGCAAATTTATACAATTTTCATTCAATAAATCAAAAAATAGAAAAGAAAAGCGATTATGGAGGTAAAAATAGAAGAAAGCTGGAAAGAAGTACTGAAAGACGAGTTCCAAAAATCCTACTTTGAGCAGATTGCCATGCACCTCAAACTGGAAAAGGCTTCCAACAAAACTATTTACCCACCGGGTAACTTAATTTTCAACGCTTTTGATCAAACGCCCTTTGAAAAGGTAAAAGTGGTGCTGCTGGGCCAGGATCCTTACCATAACCCGGGACAGGCGCACGGTCTTTGTTTTTCGGTGCAAAAGGGGGTAAAGCCGCCTCCTTCCCTTGTCAATATTTACAAGGAAATCAATAAAGATCTCGGGTTGCCCATTCCCGAAACCGGTGACCTGACCCCCTGGGCCAAAAACGGGGTGCTCATGCTCAACGCCATGCTCACCGTACGGGCCAATGAACCGGCTTCGCACAGCAAAATCGGCTGGGAAAACTTCACCGACGCCGTGATCCAGAAAGTGTCCGAAAAGAAAAAGGGCGTTGTATTCCTGCTGTGGGGCCGCTTTGCACAGGATAAACAAATACTGATCGACGCTACCAAACATCATATTCTGAAAGCCGCCCACCCCTCACCATTTAGTGCGGACAAGGGCTTCTTCGGTTGCAGGCACTTCTCCAAAACCAACGAACTGCTGGTGAAGGAAGGCCTGGAACCAATTGACTGGCGGCTGTAAGCTCCAACGTTATGAACTTGTTCAAAAGCATTTTTGGTCGGGTATACGCGGTGTATGTGCTGTTAATGTTCATCGCCACCATGCTGATCGTTTTTATTCCGGTCTGGATCGCTTCCCGTTTGAAAGAACCTGCCCCCACCCGGGTGTTCCTGCAGATCGGGCGCGTATGGATGTGGGTGTACATGCGGCTGATCGGTTGCCCGGTACGCCACCGCGGACGCGAACACTTCGAAAAAGGACAATCGTACGTGGTGGTGTGCAATCACAATTCATTGATAGACGTGCTCGTCACCACACCGGGCGTACCCGGCGTGAGTAAAACACTTGCAAAAATATCCATGGGAAAGATTCCCCTGTTCGGCATTTTGTACCGCATCGG
This sequence comes from Chitinophaga sedimenti, assembly GCF_023156195.1. Taxonomy (GTDB): domain Bacteria; phylum Bacteroidota; class Bacteroidia; order Chitinophagales; family Chitinophagaceae; genus Chitinophaga; species Chitinophaga sedimenti. The sequence goes on along the minus strand of NZ_JAKUKA010000001.1, from coordinate 419,069 downwards.
GGGTATTATGGTAGATAGAAAAGACGAGGAAAGCCGCAAAAACAGCGTGTTGGAAATGAAAAAGGCGCTCAGCCTCGGCATGCACATGTCGCTTTACCCCGAAGGGACCCGCAATAAAACAGCTTATCCGCTTAAAAACTTCTACGATGGCGCGTTTGCCTTAGCCATCGACGCGCAGGTACCGCTGGTGCCGTCATTGCTGTTTCATACCCGCAAAATTTTACCGGCGTCGGGCAAGTTCCTGTACGCCATGCCCCATCCTATCGACTATCACTTTTTGCCCCCATACCCACGAAAGGGCTGACCAGGGCAGATATTCCGGCATTAAAGGAAAAAGTATTTACCCTGATGTGGGACCACTACAGTAGCTATAAATCGTAGAACTGCCTTGTACGGTTCACCCTCAGATCGCGCAGGATACCCGCTTTCGGACTAATGGTGATGCTGAAGGAGCGGTAAGAACCGAACGGCACCAGGTTGATGGACATCTGCCAGCAGTGCAGATCGCGGGAAACGTACATCGTGGTATAAGATATCTGGTTCAACCGGAAGTCGTAACCGCTGTTCACCCCAATTTTCCAGTTGGGTGTAAGGCTGAAGTCGCCGTTGAAGCTCAGGTACTGGGTAAATACAGTGGTGTCGCGGCGGAAATCTGCCGTGCGGGTACGCGAAAAGTTAAGACTGTACGATAAGTCGAGCCGCCACGGAATATCAAAGTCGACGTACTCGCCCGGGTTGGCCCTGGTCATCTCCAGCTGACGGCGTTGCGCTTCCAGCTGGGCATCCGTAGTTTCGTTCTCGATGATCTCCTCTTTCTTCTGCTGCTTCTCCTTGCTCTTCTTATCCTGCGACTGGAATGAGGTACTGATCGCCACGTTCATATTGGTCAGGCGCCCCAGTTTCGTATTGCCCCCTGCCAGGTATACCTGTCGAGCCTGCGGCCCAAAGAATCCAGCTGGTAAGGGTCCAGGTACCGTTCGCCGAGATGTTCACCTTGTCGAACAGGTTGGTACGGGCATAAATGCTGAAAGTAGATAACCGGAACGAGTCTGCTACGAGGTTGTAGCTGCCGTTAAGACCGAAACCATCCAGCAGCTTCACTTTTTTGAACCCGCTGGTATCTTTCTTCGACTTCATCCTCATTTCCAGGTTGTTATCCAGGCTAAAACTGATACCGCCAAAGGTTCCCTGCGAGGGCGGACCAAATACGGAGCCATCAAAATAAGAAGCCTGGCGGATGGCATTGGCGCCGGTATCGTAACGAAGATTATAATAATATTGTGCAGAAAGGTCTGGTTTATAGCTGATGCTCGCCGTCGGACGGATCACGTGGCGGATCGCATCCACCTTAGAACCTTTTTTGAACTGGTACATACCATACAACGCCGTTGCCAGCGACATGCCCGTACTTACCTCGCGCATGGAATAGAAACCACTTTCATATACGCTGTCCACCTTATAATCGGCGGCATTCCAGGTCTGATTCAGTCTTTTCGTATACCACTTCTCTGCATAACTTACACTGGGCGAAAGGGTAAAATTTTTAAACACCGGGATGGAAAAGCTGATCGGGATCTGGTGCTGCATGCCCGTTTGCAAACGGTCGAACATGGCAGGTTTCGCGAACATGCTGTCCTTAAAAGTGGTGGTGTTACGCAGGTTACCCGTGTAGCTGATACCAATTTTCTCGTACCATTTGCCTAGGCCTACCCCACCGTCGCGCTGGAACGGATAAATAGTATTCACCGTAAAAGCCGCCTCCGGCGCCGTAATAGTTACGTCGCGGGTAAGCGTGTTCTGCGAGTGGTTCAGTGACAAAGTAAGGTTATAAGGTTTGCCCTGCCAGCTTTTACTGTACGCGATCGAAGAGGTGAGGATGTTATTCAGCCTCGTCTGGTAATCGGTTACGTTATAAGAGTTATAGTTAGAAGTACCAAAGTGTACGTTCGCAGAGAAGTTCGTTCCCGGGCGCGCCTTACTGTCCATACTATGGTTCCAGGTTACATTAAAGTCGCGCGATACCGAAAAATCCTCCTTCACCTCTTTGTCCCCGAAGCGGGTATTGGCGATGGAGATATTCAGCCCACCATTATACCGGTAACGCTTCCGGTAAGTGGGGCTCATGGTAAGTCCCCAGCTGCCATACGAATACACATTACCGCGCATTGTGAGGTCCGGTGCTCGCCCAAACCAACATAATAACCGCCGTTTTCCAGGCCGATACCTTTTTGCTGGTTCACCGTGTACTGCGGGATCAGGATGCCGGAGCGCTGCCCGCTGGTAATCGGGAAAATGGCGAAGGGAATATATAATGGAGTGGGAATGCCCTGTATTTCGAGGTTAGCCGGACCGGAGATCACCATTTTATTGGGAATCACCTTAATCTTACGCGCCCTGAAGGCAAAGTGCGGTGTATCGAGGTTACAGGTCGTATAGCCGTTCTTGAAACCGAACACCGTGTTATCCGGCGCCTTTTTCACCTGCTGGCTTACAATAAAACCCTCACCGTATTGAGAGCGGGTATTATAAATCTTGGCTTTCTGCGAGGGCAGGCTGTATACGATACTGTCCTGGTCCGTGGTCTGCGTACCATCCGTAAATACCGGGCGGCCGGTCTTTTTCCCGGTAGAATCGATGCTGGGCGTTACGCGGAGCAAACCTTTCTCCCGGTCTATCTGCATCCGGTCGCCCGTTACCTGGATTTCCTTATATTTTACGTCGGCGGAGCCGTACATAAATACTTCCTTGCGCTTAACGAACGTTACAGAGGAGTCCTTAACCTTAAAATAAATGGGAGCTTCCAGCGAATCCTTCGACACTTTTGCCAGGCTGAGGGAATCATCGGGCCGGCGGGTGGTGCTGTCGGTGGCCGGTACCGAATCGATGCGGCCGGCACTGTCCAGTTGCGCCATACGTACCCTTTGTCGCAACAGCGAATCCTGGAAGGGACTTTTCTGGTTAGGCACCGTGTCCGGCACCGTATCCAGGCTATTTCCGCCACTTCGTGCTAAATTTTTGTTAAAAGAGGGCAGCGGCGCACCGTAAGCGCGGCCAATACCGTCTAATAAAGCAGGAGACGATAGCAATAAAATGGCTATCACCGGCAATTGCGACTGCCTGAAAAACTTTTTATAACTATTTTTGCAGAAAGGGTACATGTGTCAAGCGGGCACAAACCTACAAGTTTTTACACAAATTATAACAGTGAGAAACCGGTCAGGTGTACACAAAGATGTAAAAAGAGTCGCAAACAGGCATTATCATTGTGTGAAGATTGAAAACTTTATATTTTATTTAAGATTAAACTAACCCATTAAAACAAAAACAGACAAGCAACATGCGTTGGACAAGACCGTTGATAAAAGGATTGGGTATAGCGTTAGTTTCGATTTTATTCATCAGTGTGAAAGCGGCGCCTCCCCAGCAGGACAAACCGATTAAAACGATCGTGATAGATGCGGGGCATGGAGGTCATGACAGTGGTGCGAAGGGTAGCTACTCTTCGGAAAAAGACATATCCCTCGCCGTGGCCCTCAAATTGGGTAAGCTAATTGAAGAACGAATGCCGGATGTGAAAGTAGTGTATACCCGGAAAACAGATCGCTTTGATGATCCCAGGGAAAAAGCACGCATCGCCAACGAAGCCAACGGCGATTTGTTTATCTCTATTCACTGTAATGCGGCCTACGCCAGGAAGGTAGTAGGATACCGTAAAGGCAAGAGCAAGAAAAAGATTCCCATATATAAAAACGTACCCAGCGCCGCCAAAGGCACGGAAACTTACGTTTGGGCTACCAGTAAAAACGCCGCTAAAACGGAGTCGCTCCGCAACATGAACGTGATCGTACTGGACGCCAATTCTGAGGAAAGCAAACAGGTAATGGGTGATAATGACATCGCATCGGTGATCATGCGCAGGACCATGAGCAACGTGTTTTTCGATAACAGCCTGCGTTTATCCAACCTGATCGAAGACGAATTTACCCAAACAGGCCGTATCAGCCGGGGTTCCCGCCAGCGTGATGAAAAAGGCATCTGGGTGCTGCAGGCCACTGCCATGCCAAGCGTACTGGTAGAACTGGGCTTCATCAGCAATCCCGATGAAGAAGATTACCTGAACTCCGCGGCCGGCCAGAATGAAGCCGCGAACTCGATTTTTAAAGCTACCAAACGTTATAAAGATTACCTGGAGAAGTACGGCGCACAAAGTGATGCGGCAAATGATCCTGCCCCCGCTCCCGCCCCTCCTCCACCTGCAACCGTGGAAAAACAGGTACAGCCCGCTGCGGTTAAAGCAGAAATGCCAGCCGCTAATAATGCCGAAGAATACCGCGTACAGCTTTGCATTACGGATAAGGTATACACGGAAAATGCTACTATCTTCAAAAAACTCGGCACCAGTAAAATAGAAAGGGAACAGGTTTTGATAGACAAGAAGAAGAAATACAAATACCTCATGGGCGCCTACCGCACCGAAGCGGAGGCCCATGCGGCAATGTACAAAGCGCAGAAGCAGGGATTCCCCGATGCATTCGTGGTTCCCTATAAAAATGGGTGTGGTTAAACCCGCTCATGTAAGATATTATCCTATCTTTACCCCAATTAATTTCCTCCCTGCAACTGCTCACGTTTGTATTTTGTTATTTTTGCTGCTGGCAAAACCATACACACAATATAACTGGATGAAAATATCTAACGAAACTAAAGTAGGCATATTGGCTGCCGCAGGAATTGCTTTATTGATCCTCGGGTTTAACTTCCTGAAGGGCAATTCATTGTTTTCCTCGAAGAAAAAGATTTACGCGGTATATACCCAGGTGAACGGCTTGCAGCCCTCTAACCCGGTACAGGTAAACGGCCTTATTGTGGGTAATGTAACGGAACTGGAGGTAATGGACCAACGGGCCGGCCGCATCCTGGTAACGCTTTCCATCTCTAAAAAGATAGAAATCCCCAGTAACTCCGTAGCCCGTATCAGCAGCGACCTGCTGGGCTCTAAAAAAGTAGAACTGGACTTTGGCGATGCCAACCAGTTCCTAAAAACGGCGATACCATCTATGCAGCTGTAGACGGCTCCATCACCGATGCGCTCAAAGAACAACTGAACCCGCTGGTGACCAAACTGGAAGGCACACTGGGACAGGTAGACTCGCTCCTGATCACTGTGAACTCCGTGTTTGACACCACCGCCAAAACAGACCTGCGCTCCGCCATCCACCACCTGAATGGTACACTCGGCCACCTGTCTACCGCCACCAACTCGCTTAATGGCATGCTGGCCAACAACGGCGCTGTAAACGGTACCTTCAAAAACCTGGAAGCGGTGACCGCGAACCTGAAAAACAATAACGAAAAGATTACCGGCATCCTGGACAATGCGGATAAAACTATGAGTACGCTGGCAAATGGTGAACTGGATCATACCCTCAAGTCCCCGGAGGAAATGTCTAACAACCTCAATGCTACCATTGCGAAACTGAACAGCACCGACGGTACCGCCGGCCTGCTGCTGAACGATAAAAAAGTATACAATAATCTCCGGGTAACACTGGGCAGCCTGAATAAATTGCTGGAAGATCTGCGCTATAACCCGAAACGTTATGTGCACTTCTCCCTGTTTGGCAAAAGGCCAAAATACAGCCTATCCCGTCGGATACGGCACAATAACCAGCACTATGCACAATCGTTTTATATACCGGTCTATTCTTATTACTTTGATAGGAATGGCCGGTTCTTTCTATGCCAACGCCCAGCAGCAACCGGTAAAGCTAATTCGCTCCGGTGCATTTCAATCCCTGAGAAATGAAAACATCCTGCGTGTGCAAAGCGATACTGTAGACGGTAAAATTATACAGGCGCAATTTTCACAGGGCTTTACGATCATGGATTGCGACAGCGCCATCCTCGATCAGAATGCCAACGCCGTAGAGGCGTATGGCAATGTGCATGTGAATGATAAAGACAGTGTACATACTTATTCTGATTACATCTTTTACGACGGCAATACCCGCATCGTAACCCTGGACGGTAATGCTAAAATGACCGACAGGAAAGTAATCATTACCGGACCGGAAATGATTTACGATATGAATGCGAAAATAGGCAGCTACGTTAACGGCGGTAAACTGGTCAACGAAAAATCAACCCTTACCAGCCAGGAAGCTTTCTATTATACAGATACCAAGGACGTGTATTTTAAGCAAAACGTGGTGCTCATCAACCCGGATTATACGCTTTCTACGGATACGCTGTTATACAACACCGCTACCAAAATAGCCACCATCGTGGCCCCTACCACCATCAACGATGGCAAAAGGATTACATATGTATCCTCCGGCACCTATAACACCGAAACCGGCAAAGGCAATTTTGTAAGCAGGCCGCTGATCACAGATAGCACGGGCGACTTTACAGCAGACCACATCGACATCGATAAAAGTAATGGTATGGCCATTGCCACCGGCAATATGATCTGGCGCGATACGGTGAACAAGATCATCCTGCTCGGCAACTACGGCCAGGTAAACCAGACCAGCAAATCGGTGTTCGCGACCCAGCACCCGGTAGCAATTACCTACAACAAAGCAGACTCCCTGTTCATGACCGGCGACACCCTGTATTCCGGCCTGATCAGCCCCGATACGGCTAAAGTATACCTGAAAGATTCACTGCTGCAGACTGTTCCTCCGGCGGAGGAAAACGATTCGCTAACGGAACTGACGGTTCCGGCAGATTCCGTGGCCAGTGCTTTCAAACAGCGTGCAGATGCAGCGATCGGCATAGAACGGGATTCAATAACGGTTGCCGCCGTACGCCCGGATTCCATTCAACAGGTTGTGAGACCAACACGCGACTCCATTCCCGTACGAACGGCTCTTCCGCGCGAAAACCTGCGAAAGTTCAATACTGACACTTTGCCTATGGCAAAACTCACCGACACGACCGCGCAACAACCGAAAGACACCACCGAAAAAGATATATCCGCGCTTTCCGCAATGTCCGCATTTACTCGGATTCGTTGCAGGCGGTATGCGACAGCGCTTATTACAGCAGTGTGGATTCCGTACTCCGCATGTTCCGCAGCCCTGTAATCTGGGTAAAAGACCTGCAGATGTCCGGCGACACCGCCTTCCTGTTTACCCGTAACAGCAAAGCCGACCGGCTGCTGCTGGACCAGAACGGCCTGCTGGCCAGTGAGGTGAATAAAGGATTCTATAACCAGATCAAAGGCAATACCATCACTGGTTACTTCCGCGAAAACAAACTCTTTTACATGCGTATCTATGGCAATGCGGAGAGTATCCTGTTTCAGCAGGATTCGGACAGTGCGTTTACCAACGTACAACGCTCCACCTGCGCCATTATCGACATGCACTTTATAGAAGGTGAACTCGATCGCGTGGTCAACATCAAGGACCACGAAGGCGCGCTGTATCCATTTACACAGTTCCCGGCGGACCAGCGCCTCCTGTCGAATTTTAAATGGGAAATAAAACGCAAGCCGAAATCACGGTACGAGTTGATCGGTAACTAAAAATCAAATAAGTTGGTATCATTACTCAGAAGAAAATTTCTTTCTCCCCTGCTTGAGTTTCTTCACGACAGCCGGGCAGTGGGCATCATACTGATCGTTGCAACCCTATTATCAATGGTGCTTGCCAACACTGCTTTCAGTGACGCCTACACTTCGTTCTGGACACGGCCGTTCGACCCGCATCATTCGCACCACCTGGAGATTGCAGGCCTTCAATTGCCTAATTCTCCACTGTTATGGATTAATGACGGGCTCATGGCGTTTTTCTTTTTCCTTGTAGGGATGGAGATCAAACGCGAGCTAACGATCGGCGAACTGTCTTCTTTAAAAAATCGCTGCTGCCCGTTATTGCTGCATTGGGTGGCATGGTAGTTCCGGCGCTGTTGTTTGCCGTATGTAACTACAACGGTGAATACGCTCAGGGCTGGGGCATCCCTATGGCAACAGACATTGCTTTTTCGCTGGGCATATTATCGCTGCTCGGTAATCGCGTACCACTTTCGCTAAAGATATTTCTTACGGCCCTGGCCATCATCGACGACCTTGGCGCCATCCTGGTGATAGCGGTATTTTACACTGATCATATCAGTGTAAGTCATCTAGTGGCCGGCGGAGGTATCATCGCCTTATTGGCCCTGCTGAATTACCTGAAAGTAAAACGCCTCGTCTTTTATATTCTCCCCGGCATTGTTTTATGGTACTGCGTTTTTAATTCAGGCATCCACGCCACTATCGCCGGCGTACTGCTTGCCTTTACCATTCCGCTGGATAAGGTAAGTGCACTGGAACATCGCTTGCATGATCCCGTCAACTTTATCATTATGCCACTTTTCGCACTGGCTAATACGGCGATCATTTTTCCGCCGGATATATTGCATGTTTTCAGTAACACCGTAAGTTACGGCATCATCATTGGGCTGGTCATCGGTAAACCGCTGGGCATCTTTACTTTTTCGTTCCTTGCCACCAGGCTAAAACTCGCCGCGGCGCCTGCAAACACCAGCTGGTCACAGTTTATAGGCGTTGGCATGATCGCGGGCATAGGCTTTACCATGTCTATCTTCATCGCTTCGCTGGCTTATCATGATGCCACGCAACAGGCGGCGCAGATCATTGCTATTATCTCCGTTATTGCAGCTTCTCTTTTGTCCGGCATACTTGGATTTACTTATTTACGTTTCATTAAAAGCTAAACGATCTTGTTTGGCATTGTTATTGTAAATCCTCCTCCATGAAGTATCGCATCATACTGGTGGCAATCATCAGTAGTTTGGCAATTAAAGCGAAGGGACAAACGGCAGGTCAGCTGGAAGCAGGTGTGAGAATTGGATTACCATTAGGGCCTACTGCACGATATTATATCAGCGACAAATTTGCAGCAGAGGCGATAGTAGGCTTGTACAACCGAACGGCTTCCATTACAGCGCTGGGCGAATTTCACTTCGATCTTTCTGCATTAACTACCGAAGGTTTTGGCTGGTATGCCGGTGGTGGCGCACATTTAGGTACGCGTAGAATAGACGGCAGCACCAAGTTCCTCGCCGGTATTGATGGCATTGCGGGGGCGAATTACAACTTCCCAACGATTCCACTCAACCTCAGCCTGGACTGGAAACCTGCGATTCACTTCACCACTACTTCCGAACTGGCGGACTTTGGCATTTCCGCAAGGTACCGGTTTGGCGGCCGAAAAAAGACTAACGTTTTTCTAACCAATAACAAACGACTATGAAAAAGATCGTGTTACTCTGTGGCATGCTTGCAGCGCTGTCACTCGGAGCAAATGCGCAAAGAACAAGTAATCCCGCAGATTACAAAGTAGGCTTGGGTTTAAGAGTAAATCCCTGGATCGTTGGCTTTACCGCCAAAGGTTTCATTAAAGGTCCGCATGCTATAGAAGGCATCGTACACCACTACTATGGCAGCAATATCAACAACGTAACATTTACCGGCCTTTACGAATACACGTTCAACGTGTTCGGCCGTTCCGAATGGAACATGTACGGTGGTGGTGGTGCGCACATCGCCCTTTGGCAGGACCGCTATTACGATGGCGACCGCTGGAGAAACGACGGTACCACCGCATATCCCGGTCTGGATGGCATTTTTGGCGTGGAATACACCTTTAAAAAGATCCCGCTGAACCTGAGCGCCGACCTCAAACCATTCTTCCATTTTAATTCCCCGAACGACGGTAACTTCTTCGGCGAACAGATTGGTGGTTTGTCGGCACGGTACACCTTTAAATAAGGATTACTTTCCTTACAATATCAATCCCGGCTTGCACAAAGGCCGGGATTTTTTTATGGGGACCAGCTGCCACTTCCCTTTTCAGCCGCAGTTGCGTCGCTCCCTTCAGCGGCTTTATCGCTCCTCAACACAAAAGTGACACCCTGCAAGGGGTGGTGAATGGCTTAAAAGTGGGGCTGAAATCGATGAAGGACCGGTGAGCCTTCGGTTAAACGGCGTCCCGATAGAACAACACCGAAGGATGCTGCCGGTATGATGATTGCTTTAAAGCAATGAATTAACAGGAAAACGGTAATTTTAATACCATGAAAATCTTTTCCGCCGCCCAGATCCGCGCTGCCGATGCTTACACCATCGAGCACGAACCAGTGAGCAGCCTTATGCTGATGGAACGCGCCGCAGCCGCCTGCGCTTCCTGGCTCCGCGCCCGGTTTATGCCGGCGACGCCACTGTGCATCTTCTGCGGAAAAGGCAACAACGGCGGCGACGGCCTCGTTATCGCCCGGCTACTATTACTCCGGGGCTATACTGTAGATGTGTACATCGTGCATCACAACGATAAACCCTCTGCCGATCACGCTGCGAACTACGCCATCCTCGAAAAGGAACACCCGGATGTTATCCACCACATCCACGCCCAACAAGACTTTCCGGAACTACCGACGGGCGCCATATTGATCGACGCCATTTTCGGCACCGGTCTCTCCCGCCCGGTAGAGGGCTGGGTAGCCGGCATCCTGCACCGCATCAGCGATAACAAGGACCGCCACACGATCGTGGCCATCGACATGCCTTCAGGCCTCATGGCCGATGCTTCTTCTGGGCATGCGCCGGGTGTGCATGCCCATTACACGCTCAGTTTCGAGTGCTATAAACTCGCTTTCCTGATGCCCGAAAATGCGGACCGCTGCGGTGAGGTACACATCCTGCCCATAGGCCTGCATCCCGCGTATATCGCGAACACCATCACGGAAAACCACATCATCGACAAAGACATTATACACACCATTTACCAGCCGCGTAAAGCCTTCTCGCACAAAGGCACCTATGGGCACGCGTTGCTGGTGGCGGGCAGTTATGGTAAAATGGGCGCCGCTGTATTGGCCGCCAGGGCGTGTTTGCGTACGGGCGTGGGCTTACTGACGGTGCATGTACCACGTTGCGGGTATAACATCATTCAAACCACCGTGCCATCGGCCATGTGTATTGCGGAGGTAGAAGAGCAGCACAGCATTCACTTTCACGAAGGACTCAACCCCAACTACAAATGCATGGGCATCGGTCCGGGCATTGGTACCGAAACCGCCACCGCGCGCAGCCTGGAACGCCTGCTGGACGCCGCTAAAACACCGATGGTGTTGGACGCGGATGCCCTGAACATCCTGGGCACGTACCCGGCGTTATTGCAAAAGGTGCCCAAACATTCGCTGCTTACGCCGCATCCAAAAGAATTTGAACGACTGTTCGGTCCAACCGCCAACGACTTTGAGCGCTTATCGCTGCTCTCCCAAAAGGCCCGCAGCCTGCAGTTGTACATCCTGCTAAAGGGTCGTTATACGGCAATCGCCTGCCCGGACGGCGCCATCTATTTCAACACCACCGGCAATCCTGGCATGGCTACAGGAGGCTCCGGCGATGTGCTTACCGGTATACTAACCTCGCTGCTGGCGCAGGACTACAGTCCCAAAGCCGCGATGCTTTTCGGCGTATGGCTGCACGGTGCCGCCGGCGATTATGCAGCCGCCCGGCTGTCGCAGGAAGCCTTGTCGCCCGAAGACATCATTGGGAGCCTTGGTGGCGTATTTCTCACACTAAGCCCCGATAAGCGTATTTAAAACGCTTCAATACCCCTATACAACCTGTTGCAAATCAGCCGAAAAATCCCATTTAAAATCAATATATTCGTCCACTAGTAAAAATAATTTTAATACATTATTTTTAGTCGATACCCTAATTTTTAATAAAAGAACCAAAATGAGTATTGTCTATTTGATTCCACTTTTCGGACTGATTGCACTGTTATTTACTGCTGTACAAAGCGCCTGGGTAAGCCGACAGGATGCCGGCAACGAAAAATGACCGACATTGCGAAGCACATTGCAGATGGCGCCATGGCTTTTCTGAAAGCCGAATACAAGATCCTCACTTACTTCGTGATTATTGCAGCCCTGCTGCTCGGATATATGGGCGCCAGCCATGCTAACTCCGACTGGACCATCGCCGTAGCTTTCGTGATTGGCGCTATTTTCTCGGCCCTTGCGGGTTTTATTGGCATGCGCATCGCGACCAAAGCGAATGTGCGTACCGCTCAGGCAGCGCGTACCAGCCTTGCCAAAGCACTGAAAGTGTCTTTTACCGGTGGTTCGGTAATGGGCATGGGCGTAGCGGGACTGGCCGTACTGGGCCTGGGTGGCCTTTTCATCGTGCTTAAAACGATGTTTGGCGCGGAAGCCGGTACCGCCGAAATGATTAAAACAATTGAAGTACTGACAGGCTTCTCGCTTGGTGCGGAAAGCATTGCGCTGTTTGCACGCGTAGGCGGCGGCATTTATACCAAGGCGGCCGACGTAGGCGCTGACCTCGTTGGTAAAGTAGAAGCCGGCATTCCTGAAGATGATCCGCGTAACCCTGCAACTATCGCCGATAACGTAGGTGATAACGTGGGCGACGTGGCAGGCATGGGCGCCGATCTTTTTGGTTCTTATGTGGCCACCGTACTCGCTACGATGGTACTGGGCGTTGAAACAGTATCCACTGATAATTTCGGCGGCCTGGCCCCTGTGATCCTGCCAATGTTCATTGCAGGCGTTGGTATCATCTTATCTATTATCGGTACCTTCTTTGTGCGCATCAGCGAAAGCGCCGGATTGAGCACCAGCGCGGTGCAGAAAGCGCTGAACCTGGGTAACTGGGGCTCTATCGTGCTCACTGCCATCGTAGCCTGGTTTGCTGTAGACTGGATCCTGCCCGACACCCTGATGCTACGTGGCCTGCCCTTCACCAAAGGAGGCGCATTCGGCGCGATTATCGTGGGACTCGTAGTGGGTACACTCATGAGCATTATTACAGAATACTATACCGCCATGGGCAAACGTCCGGTGATGTCGATCATCCGTCAGTCTGCTACCGGCCACGCCACCAACATTATTGGCGGCCTTGCGGTAGGCATGGAATCTACATTATTACCGATCCTCGTGCTGGCAGGTGGTATTTATGGTTCTTACCACTTCGCTGGTTTGTATGGCGTGGCTATCGCGGCTGCCGGTATGATGGCAACCACGGCCATGCAGCTTGCTATCGATGCTTTTGGTCCTATTGCGGATAATGCAGGTGGTATTGCCGAAATGAGCGAACTGCCGAAAGATGTACGCGAAAAAACAGATATCCCGGATGCGGTAGGTAATACTACTGCCGCTACCGGTAAAGGTTTCGCGATCGCGTCTGCTGCGTTAACGGCACTGGCTTTGTTTGCCGCATACGTTGGTGTTGTAGGCGCAAATGGTTACGCAATGGACGGCATCAACATTTATAAAGCGGATGTACTCGCCGGCCTCTTTATTGGCGGTATGATCCCCTTCATCTTCTCTTCCCTCGCCATTCGTGCGGTAGGCGAAGCGGCGATGGCCATGGTGGAAGAAGTAAGACGCCAATTCCGCACCATTCCGGGTATCATGGAAGGTACCGGCAAACCGGAATATGATAAATGCGTGGCGATTTCTACAGAAGCCTCTATCCGCAAAATGATGGTGCCCGGCGCTATCGCAATCCTGTCGCCTATAATCATCGGCTTTGTGCTCGGCCCCGAAGTACTGGGCGGCTTCCTGGCCGGTGCTACGGTTTCAGGTGTGCTGATGGGGATGTTCCAGAATAACGCCGGTGGCGCATGGGACAATGCGAAAAAGTCATTTGAAAAAGGCGTGGAAATCAACGGCGAAGTATACTACAAAAAATCTGAGCCGCACAAAGCATCTGTAACCGGCGACACCGTAGGTGATCCGTTTAAAGATACTTCCGGTCCGTCCATGAACATCCTCATCAAATTGATGTCTATCGTATCGCTTGTAATTGCGCCTACCCTGGCGGGCATACACGGTAACGGTCAGCATGCGAATGCGAAGCCAAAAGCAGCGCAGGAGCAGGTGGCCGTAGTTACACAAGCAGTGCCTGTGAATGAAGCTCCTGCCTCCGACAAATAAACAGATCGACATAAGATAAGAGAAAAGGCCTTCCAGTCCGGAAGGCCTTTTTTATGCTTTGCGCATCTTCGTCGGACTAACGCCGAATTTCTTTCTGAAGGCGTGACTGAAATGTTGCAGTGATGAATAGCCCAGTTCATCGGCAATGGAAGTAAGCGACACATCTCCCTGTAACAGTTGCTGGGCCTGCGTTAAACGATAGTCGTTCAAATAACCGAATACCGTATTATTGAACATCGACTTAAAACCACTTTTTAATTTGAATTCGTTGATACCTGCCCGGCGCGACAATTCGTGCAGCGACAAAGGCTCCTGCGCGTGTTGCAATAACAATTCGCGGGCATGTTGAATGCGCTCGCGATCGGCGGACGACAGTTTATTTTCTTTAGTTCCGCGTCCCGCCTTCTCTTCCATCTGTTCACTTTGCAGCGCCAGCAGTTCTATGCCTTTCGACTGCAGGAACAACTTTTTAGTACCGCCCGTAAATTTGCAGTTTTTAATATCATGTATCACCTGCAACATGCGGTCCGTCAACTGTCCCGGGTTACGATCGTAGATTGCACGTTTGTTCAGCACGGCATTCACATACCGGTCCAGCGCACTGCTGCTGTTGGCGGCCAGCTCTACGAACTTATCCTCATCAAAATTAATTCCGATCAATTCGATCCCCTGGGTTTTGCGCAGGCTGATCGTATCTATACTGCCGGGATTAAACATCAGGTTATTGCTCAAAACCGGGAAAGCAATGACTTCGCCGCTTTGCAGCTGAATATTGAATCCACCCCGCAACGTATAAAACAACCCGACAGACGGGGTCTCATCTTCTGACTCCACGTGTATATCCTCATGCACATCGATATTACCATAGCCGAACAACATGCCATCGAAGTAGATGTCTTTCATATTAGCGCGGCCAAAAGATTCATTAACGGAAATATCTTCCTCTACCAGTGAAGGGGACCGGAGAGACTGTGTGGGGAAAACTTTGTCATCCTGGTAAATGACATCATGGGCGGCATTTCGAATAACGATCGCCATAAAAATCCGTTTTGTGTAAATATTAATCCCTTAAATGCAAGTTCACTTAGAGGAATGCAACCAACTTTGCAAAAATATAACTAAAACACATGATTGGCGTATTCAAAACAAATATAGATTCACTACATGATAAAAATCAGGTTTTGGAGGCGTTAACGATCCGTTTTGACGCCATGGCCTGCTCTGTAGACCTGGAAGACTGCGATAAAGTATTGCGGATAGAATGCCGGGAGGTGCCGGAGGAAACGATCTCTGACTTCGTGCAACAACTTGGCTATCATTGCATTCCCCTCGAATAACCGCCGTTCCGCTCCGTTTATCTTAACCCGCTCCTCCTTTTTTTAAATATTATTGATATAAAATTTCCTCCCGCATGGGGGATTTCTTTTACGTACGTCATATATTCAAACAAGAAATTAGTTAAACCTGAAACCAATGAAAATGAAAGCAGTTATGCTGGCGCTCTTTACGCTGCTGCTATTAAAGAGCCAGTTCGTAAACGCACAGCAACAACGCTACACAGTAAGCGGGTATGTTAAAGATGACCAGTCGGGCGAAACCCTGATCGGCATCTCCATCGGCAAAACCGGCACTACTATTGGCGCCCTGACCAACGAATATGGGTTTTATTCTCTCACGCTGCCCGCCGGCACGCACGAGCTGCAATTTTCCTACATGGGCTACACCCAACAAAAAATGACGATCACGCTCACCGGCAACAAAACGATCGACGTAAAAATGAAACGTACGGATGCACAGCTGCAGGAAGTGGTGATCACCGGTAAAGAGCAGCAGAAAGCGATCAACACCATCAGCACCAGCGTGGCCAAATTGGACATCCGGGAGCTGAAAAAGCTGCCCACACTGATGGGAGAAGTGGACGTACTGCGCGCTATCCAGACCCTGCCTGGCGTAACCACGGTCGGCGAAGGCGCCTCCGGCTTTAATGTACGCGGTGGCAACAGCGATGAAAACCTCATCCTGATGGACGAAGCACCGGTGTACAACTCTACGCACCTCATGGGTTTCTTCTCCGTGTTCAATCCTGATGCGGTAAAAAATATCAACCTGTATAAAGGCAGTTTTCCGGCTGAATTTGGCGGTCGTACGGCTTCGGTGCTGGACATCCGCATGAAAGACGGGAACAACCAGAAATTGCAGGTAAATGGCGGCATCAGCAACATCTTCAGCCGCCTGTCTGTAGAAGCGCCTATTCAGAAAGATAAATCGTCTTTCATCGTAGCCGGTCGCCGGTCTTATATCGATGTGCTGATGAAGCCATTTTTGAAAGGCGATATGAAGGATAGCAAGGTTTACTTTTATGACCTTACTGCCAAAGCAAACTTTAAACTGAACCCTAAAAACACCCTGTTTGTAAGTGGTTACTTTGGCCGCGATGTATTCGGTTTCGGGAAAGAAGCGAACATCAACTGGGGTAATACGACCACTTCCATTCGCTGGAACCACGTATTTAACAGCAAACTGTTCATGAATACCACCGCGTATTACAGCAAATACGACTACAGCCTGAAGTTCACCAGCGCCGAAGACAGCAACGAGAACCAGACTTTCAGCTGGAAATCGAACATCATCAACTACGGTTTTAAACCTTCCTTTACCTGGTACCTGAATACGAACAATACCCTGCACTTTGGCGTACAGGGTGTATACTACACCTTCAAACCCGGCACCACCGTGGCGAAAGAGGAAAACAATTCTAGCGCTATTACACTCGACAACAAACACGCACTGGAAAGCGCAGTATACCTCGATCATGAACTGAAATTGGGCGATAAATTCGGTATCCAATATGGTTTGCGCGTATCGGGCTTCAACTATATGGGCGAGGGTACAGCTTATTACTATAATGATACCACGCCAAACGTACGCCGCCGCGTTGTTTCAGAAAAACACTTCGGCGCAGGCGAAAGCATCAAAAACTACTACAACCTGGAGCCACGCCTGTCTGTGAGATACAAAATGAACAGCACCAGCGCCGTGAAAGCATCGTATACCCGCGCTTCACAGTACATGCACCAGCTGTCAAACACGGCTTCGCCTACCCCGCTGGACATCTGGACGCCTTCTTCCAACAATGTGAAACCACAGGTGGCCGACCAGTTTGCACTGGGTTACTTCTATAATGCACCGGGTGGTACGTTCGAGGTGTCGGCCGAAGCATTTTACAAACAGATGGACAACCAGCTGGACTACATCGACAACGCTCAACTGGAGCTGAACAAGTACATTGAAGCCGACCTGCTCGCCGCGACCGGACGCGCTTATGGTATTGAACTGTACGCGAAAAAGAAGTGGGTAAAACAACGGGATGGATCAGCTACACCCTGAGCCGCAGCGAACGTAAAACGCCCGGCATTAGTGACGGAGAATGGTTTAAAAACAGGTACGACCGTCCACATAACTTAAACGTGGTGGTAACGCATGAGCTCAATAAAAAGAGCAGCCTGTCCGCCAACTTCGTATACGCTTCCGGTGCGCCGTCTACCTTCGCTGACTCACGCCTCGAATACCAGGGATGGGACATTCCCTACAACACTACCGGAAAACGTAACAACTACCGCCTGCCTGACTTCCACCGCCGGACCTGAGCTACACGCTGCAGGGCAAGGAGCGCAAACGCTGGCATGGAGAATGGGTGTTCTCGCTGTACAACGTGTACGCGCGTAAAAACGCTTACTCTGTTTACTTCCGCCAGAACGAAGACGATGCTTCGAAGAAAGAAGCGATTCGCCTGTCGATCATCGGCACCATTATTCCCGGTATTACTTACAACTTTAAATTCTAATGAACATGAACAAGATATTCAGCCTGCTGGTGATTGCCGGCGCTTTATCATTCACAGCCTGCGAAACCACGTTTGACCTGGACGTACCAAAGGGCAAGACCATCCCGGTGGTAGATGCCTGGATACATGGCGGGCCTGGCGGACAGCGGATCCGCATCACCGAAACCACGCCTTATACCGGCACGGCACCTGCCAATGTGATTAGTTCTGCAAACGTGACGCTGACCGATTTAACGGCCGGCGCGGTGTACCCTGCAACATTTTCAGATGGCTATTACAACCTGGCGGTGCCCGGCGGTATAAACCTGGCGGTTGTGGGACATGCATACAAATTGCGTGTGGAGCTGGCGGGACAGGCGTACGAAGCGATAGACACCATTAAACCGGTGCCTGTCATTGACTCCCTCACCTATGAATTTAAAGAGGCAGAGTTCGGGAATGAAGAAGGATACTACGCAAAAATGCATGCCCGTGACCGGAAGGCCAGAACGATTACTATTGGATCCGCTCTTACAGGAACAACACCGATACCCGACTGACGGACAACTTCCCGATCAACGCGAGTTTTGGTGAAGACATTGCAGATGGCATCAAGTTCATTCCACCGATCAGCGAAGGCATTACCCTTGGCGATAAACCGTTTAAAAAGGGCGAAAAAGTAATTGTCCGCATTGCCTCATGCACCAAGGCCAGTCACCAGTGGCTGACGCATGTGGAAAGCCAGATCAACAATGGCGGCCTGTTCGCCAGGGTACTGGAAAATGTGGGTACGAACCTGAAGAATACAAGTGGCGGCGATGGCAAGTTACTGGGCTGGTTCGGCGTATCCGGAGTAAGCATCGCAGAAAAGGAAATACACTAACTACTTAATCTAATCAATATGAAAAAACTCATATTAGCGCTTGCCATCATTACGTGCACTGGTAATGCCTTTGCGCAGGAGCAGATGGAAACGCTGGCCAAACCTAAAAGCGGCAATAAAATACGCGTAGGCGGTTATGGTGCGCCCACCGTTCACTTCACTCCTTTTGCGGACAAATTTGCGGTAATGACAGGCGGCAATGCCGGCGTAATGCTGAACAGCAAAATAATGCTCGGGGCAGGCGCTTATGCGCTGGTAAACGACATTGAAGCACCCCGCACGAATATTGACGATCCTACCCGTTACTGGAACATGTGGTATACCGGTTTTGTGGCGGAATACACGTTTAACTCGAACAAACTGCTGCATTGGGGCGCCGGCGCATTGATAGGCGGCGGCATGGTGGGCAAAAACACCCGCTGGAAACCCGATACAGAAAACCATACCTGGGTAGATGAAAGCAGCTTTTTTGCAGCGGAGCCCTATGCCAACCTGGAGATTAATATCGCCAAGTTTTTGCGGGTAGGCGTTGGCGCCTCCTACCGCTTTATCCGGGGATCGAATACACCGGGCATTTCGGACGGCGATATGAGCGGCCCCGCGGCGCACGTAACGATTAAGGCAGGCAGGTTTTAAGATTACTTCAATTTAGATAAGCATCAGCGGCGTGTATACCAATAAAGGTGTACGCGCCGTTTTTTTACGGCGGCTAAAGGGGAGTGAACATAGCATGGTGGATGATTTCCCCCTTCGAACAGGATGAAAGGCAAAAAAATATGTGACAGGATTTTGCAATTACGAAAACTATCGTACATTTGTTTACGAAGATATTCGTACATCAGTAATCCGGGCAGGAACGGATCACTAAAAAACAAACAACATGGACGCTGCAAAGACGATCAGACCAACGGAAAGTGAATTGGATATACTGGGCATACTTTGGGAAAAGGGCCCCAGTACGGTGCGTGAGGTGCATGAAATACTGGAGCAGCGCAAGGAAGCGGGTTACACCACTACCCTTAAACTGATGCAGATCATGCACGATAAGGGGCTCCTAAGCCGCGACACCAGTAGCAAGACGCATGTGTACGAGGCGCTTGTTTCGCAGGAAAAAACACAGCAACAATTATTGAACAAGATGATCGATACCGTTTTTAATGGATCCGCCAGTCAGCTGGTGATGCAGGCGTTGGGTAACCATCGCTCGTCACCGGAAGAGCTGGACGCCATCAGGCGTTATCTTTCAGACATGGAGCAAAAGCAGAAATAGCTACCCTTTAAACTTTTTGCCATGACCTCGCTGCTTCCTTTTACCTCGGACGTGATCCGCGCTTTTGGATGGACCTTGATGCATTCTTTCTGGCAGGCATTTGTCGTATTTGCCTGTCTGCGTATCGTACTCAAAATATGGCCGGCTGCCAGTTCCGCAGCCAAATATCATTTGTCGTTCCTGTCGTTGGCGGGTATCTTCACCTGGTTTGTCGCCACTTTCTGGCGGCAGTTGTCGGCCTTACGCGAAACGGGCGAAAGCGTGCAATTAGTCCTCAATGCGCAACTTACGGCTGTTCCGGCGGCGCCGCCGGCAGCATTGGGAGTTGCAGACAGCGCGGATATTATGCCCGGTATGGAAGTTTATTTTCCTGTAGTGGTAGGCATTTATATCGTGGGCGTAACAGTAATGACCATTAAACTGGTACTGGACCTTGCGCAATTACAGCACATCCGGAAAGCTGCACTGCCGCAGCTGAGCGGTGCCTGGGATACACAATTGAAGACACTTTGCGGTCGCCTCGGCATCCGTAAAAAGTTGCGCTGCACGTTTGTGCGTCGATACAGGTGCCGGTGATGATCGGCTTTGTAAAACCACTGATCCTGCTACCCGCGGCGATGGTCAACAACCTGCACACCGACCAGCTCGAAGCAATCCTGCTGCACGAGCTGGCACACATCAAACGCCATGATTACCTGTTGAATATCTTCCAATCTATCGTAGAGGCCATCCTGTTCTTTAATCCTTTCATCTGGTGGATCTCTAAAAACATTCGAATTGAAAGGGAACATTGCTGTGACGACCTGGTAATTGCCAGTACCGTACAGCCGCTGCATTACGCCAAAGCCCCGGTGGCGCTGGAAGAATACAGACTTACCACCAACCCCATGGCCATGGCGATTGCGGACAACAAACAATACCTCTTTCACCGCATCAAACGTATCATGGAAATGAAAACAAGCCATCGCAGCTACAGCCAGCAATTCCTGGCCGTGCTCATCATACTCACCGGCGTAGCCTCTATTGCATGGCTGAACCCGGCAAAAAAGATCCTAAAGAAAAAGAAGCCGCCAAAGAGGAATGCCTTCCGGTGGTGACAAAACCTTCGCTGTGGCAAACCACGCTGACCGAAGATTGCGCCCCCGCTCCCGCTGTTGCAACACCAGGCTGCGCACCTACCACACTGGCATCCGTAACTTGTTTGCCCGGTGCTGCGGTCACACCTGCGATTGATACTACACCCGGTAAAATCACCATCATAAATGATAAGGGTGAAGTAAAGAATACAACAGCATAGCTGAAATGCCGGAAGAAGACCGGGTACGCATGCAGGAGCAGTTCGTGAAATTACAGGAGCAATCCAAACAACTGGAATTGCAACTGGCAAAACAACGCGAGCAGTTCAAAGTGAACGGCGAGCAGATGAGGCATATGCGGGAGGCCATGTCGCTGTCGCAGCAAAATGCAATAGCCGCCATGAAAAATATCGACTGGTCGAAAATGCAGCAGGCTTATAGCCAGGTAGACTGGGCCAAAGTGCAGGAAGATATGAAGAAAGCATACAGCCAGGTAGACTGGGCCAAAATGCAGGACGAGATGAAAAGGGAGTTTGAAAAAGTGGACTGGAGCAAGATGCAGAAAGAACTTGCCGACGCCTATAAAAATGTTGACTGGGAAAAAGTGAACAAAGAAATGGTAGACGCCTACAAAAACGTGGACTGGGCCGAAGTGAATAAAAACATGGCCGATGCGTACAAAGTGTTCGCAGACCATTCAAATGCGGACATACAAGCCTATACTAACGCACTTGCCAGAAGAGAAAATGAGGCCAATCGCAAAATTAGCGAAATGGAACGGAAAGCGCTGGAACGTGATCGTGAAAAACGTGACCAGGGCATTCCGCGATGCCCACGACCGCGCCATGAAAAGCCGCGAAGAAAGCAATCGCCGCGCCTCGGAATCCCGTGCCGAAATGAACCGCAGCATGGGCCAGCGCGCACGGCTCGATGAAATGCTGAAAGCGATGGAAGCAGACAAGCTGCTGGATACGAAAAAAGGCTATCTCGTTGAAAAGAAAGACGGTGCGCTGTACATCAATAACGTAAAACAGCCGGACGAGGTGCTGAAAAAATATAGCAAATACCTGACAGGAGATAAAATCACCCTCAAAGGAGACGGACAATAACTTTTAACTTCCGCCATTCTGAAACGCCGCGCCAGTAAAGGATGCGGCGTTTTCTTTTGCCCGGTACTGTGATTGTGCCGCACCCCACTGCCTAATCCGCGTATTTCCGTATCTTTATCCATAAACAGTTAATTGCCAGCTATGAGAAAAGAAATAATACTGGCGCTGTGCCTGGGCGGTATAAGCCAGGCGATGGCGCAGGAGCGGCCAGTGAATATCCGGTAAGCGACCCGGTCAATATTGTTAAAAGCAACAAAGCCACGGCTGTAAAAAGCCAGGGAAACACGGGCACCTGCTGGTGTTTTTCCACTACTTCGATGGTAGAGTCTGAATGTTTGCGTAAAGGCGCCGATCAGGCCGATATTTCAGAGATGTATACTGTGCGCAATATTTACCGTGAGAAAGCGGAGAATTATGTTTTACGGCAGGGTTATGCCCGTTTCGACGAAGGCGGCCTGGCGCACGACGTGATCCGGTCCATTGCCCGCTATGGCGCCATGCCGGAAAGCGCTTATTCAGGCTTAAAAGAAGGCCAGCGCGGACATAATCATGGCCGCATGGTAGCTGAGCTCAAAGTTTATCTCGATAGCGTTCTAAAGCTTAAAAAGCCCCTCCCTTCCAATTGGGAAGCGCATGTAGAGGAAATCATGGACGAGTCGCTGGGCAAAGCTCCCGCGAACTTCGAGTTTGCAGGCAAAACCTATACGCCGCAAACCTATGCAAAAGAGGTATTGAAGTTTGCGGAAAGCGACTATGTGAACCTGACTTCTTTTACGCATCATCCCTTTTACCAGTCATTCGTAGTGGAAGTACCCGATAATTTTTCCAACGGTGCCTATTACAACCTGCCGCTGAACGAGTTTATCAGCGCAGTGAAACAGTCGGTGAACAAGGGTTATACCGTTACCTGGGACGCAGACGTCAGCAACAAAGGCTTCCGGATACAGGATGGTTATGCGCTTTCGCCATTGGGCGACAGCATTCCGGCAGCAACGGGCTTTAAGCCGGGCATGGTGGAAGTGCAGGCGACACCGGCATACAGGCAGCAATTATTCGACGCCCGGTAACGCAGGACGACCACCTGATGCACATTACCGGTTTAGGTAAAGATCAACAGGGGAAAGATTTCTTTATTGTGAAGAATTCCTGGGGAGCGACCACCGGTCCTAAAGGCGGATACATCTATGTTTCCGAGCCTTACTTCGCGATCAATACGATCACGGTAGTGGTACCTAAATCTTCGCTGGACAAGGCTTTGATCAGCAAGCTGGGTCTTAAATAAGAGGGTAAAGCATATTTGCGGCGCCGGTCCTTTGCAGGGCCGGCGTTTTTTGTTGCTATCGCTGGATAACAAAATCGGTGTAGTGTTCGGGTGCTCCTTCTGTTACTTCGCAGGCAGTAACGTTGGCCATAGGCGGACCTTGCTTACACCATTCGATGAAGGCGGACATGGCCCCGGGCGTGGCTTCGGCGGCGATCCATACGTGGCCTTCGGGCGTATTGCGAACACGGCCTTTAACATTGAGCTTATCGGCGGCGGATTTGGCGGAGGCCCGGAAATAGACGCCCTGCACACGGCCTTTTACCAAAATTTCGCGGTGGAGGATATTCATATAGGATCAAAACTAAAAGAAAAAACATAGCCGGACGAAACAATGTTCATCCGGCTATCAAGCAAACGGCCTTGGGGAAGAGCCACAGCTTTAATTGGGAAGGGCCATCAAGGAATGAAAAAACATGCTCGGCTCACCAATCATGGGAGGTATAGGGTAAGGACATATATGGATGGAGAAAATATTGATAAAGCAGGTTTAAAAGCCAGGCGCCGGAAGGAGTTTGCAATGACCGGACGGCGCGCCGTGCCGGCCATTACAAGCTTTCTCCTTACTGCCTTTGTGCGCAGAGAAAACAGCCTATTCAATGCGTGAGGGCAGATAACTTTTCGTACAGCTGCGCGGTATCCTTGAGGAAATCCGTGCGGCCATCCGCGTAAAAGATAAAGAACCGGGAAGTTCCCCCTTCGGGCTCCTGAACTTCATGAACCTGTATATGTAGAACTGGATGAAAGTAAAAGTATTCGATGGAAACAGGGGCTACATTTCTTCTCATCATTTCCAGGTGAAAGCCTGCCTGGGCAAGCCTGGCAAAGATGGTTACTTCCGGGTCGGGGGCTGTTTGATCCCGGTTGTACGCAGGTTTAATTGACACCCATTCCATACAGCACGATGTTTAATAGTTTGTGTCTTTTAATAGTTAAATTGGTTCATGGGGTTATTTGCTGTTATCGGTGTATACATGGCCACAGGGCGCTTTTCGGCGGCATGAGTGGTGGATAGGCGCTGGATTGCCGGATGTACCACGGGCACACCTCTCCCATCTCCACTATCGCCGTTGCTGCTGTTTCCATTGCTACTGCGATAACAGTTATTTCATCTACATAAATTCATTATTGAACAATTACAAAACGAGCAAGTAACAATTACATCCAGGTTAACCTACTTCAACTTGCATCAATGTATATGTGTATGGCTGTTATTATTTCTATCGTACCGCTAAGCCGCATGTTGTGAATGCCCGCTACCATGATGGAACAACGGACCGTCCGCCATTTCATGATTGCCAAACACAAACTCCTTCGCAATTTCATATGAACCGCCCGCTGCCGGACGTTTCAACAACAGGAAACTGTGACAGTGGAAACTCCGCACAAACAGCTTGTTCTCAAACTGCGGATATACCTGGTTAAAAGCCTCCGTAGGAATTGCCCGCGCCAGGGTAATATGCGGCTTAAAACTGTTCACTTTCAATTCAAACAACTGCACGATCCGGCGATGCAACTCCTCTACAGGCCTGGGGTTCGCCACGTTAACGTAAATGGTGCGCTTATGATCGCCATGTTTAAAATGATCTACTCTTGAGGTATAGATCGTGAACGCAGAAAGCTCGTTTGATAACTTATCCAGCATACGCGTAAAGGTCTCTTCGTAGCGGTCAGGAAACTCCGACCGGAACAATGAAATGTGCGCCTTTGAATGCAAACCAGTATAGCTGCCAATCTCATTTGCGATCATTCCTTTAAAACGCTTCACATCCGCCGCCGTTTCAGCATCCGGGTTAATTACCAACAGATAATCGTATAGTGCTTCTTCTATCATAACAAAAGCAATTTGATAACACGAATATACTAACTATTTTGGTAAATACTAATATTTTTAGCAAAAAATACTAAAAAAAAGTTGCGCCTTACGAACGCAACTTTCCTGTTTTATTTAGAAGCTCTTAGCTATCGCCACGAAGTCGGCTGCTACCAGTGAAGCTCCGCCGATCAGGCCGCCATCCACGTCTTCGGAAGCAAACAATTCTTTCGCGTTGGAAGGCTTTGCGCTGCCGCCGTAAAGGATCGACAGGCCCAAAGCGGCCTCACGACCATATTTACCAGCGATCTGCGCCCGGATAAACGCATGCATGTCCTGCGCCTGTTGCGCGCTGGCTGTTAATCCCGTACCAATCGCCCAGATCGGCTCGTACGCGATCACCACTTCTTTCAGCTGCTCAGCGGTCAGGTGATACAGGCTCTCCTCCAGTTGTTTCGCCACATAAGCATTCTGTGTTTCCGCCTGGCGCACCTCCAAAGGTTCACCACAGCAGAAAATCGGCTTCATGCCATTCGCCAGCACCAGGTCCACTTTTTTAGCCAGCGCCTCATTGCTTTCTTTAAAATATTCCCTTCTCTCGGAGTGACCCAGAATTACGTAGTCCACACCCACAGATTTCAGCATTTCTGCCGATACCTCGCCAGTGTAGGCACCGGATTTTTCAGCAGCACAGTTCTGCGCCGCCACGTAAAAACCAGGCTGGTGCTGCAACAGCGATTTAGCTTTCACCAGGTAAGGGAACGGCGTCGCTACCACTACCTCATGTCCTTCTTCCAGCTTAAGACCGGTTGCCGTGGATGTCATTGATCAGTTGTTCGCCCTGCGCCAGCGTCAGGTTCATTTTCCAGTTTCCTGCTACAATTTTCTTTCTCATTGTTTGATAAAAGGAATTTATGCGTTTATTATTTGATTAACGTCAGGCTTGGCCTCTTTGGAGCTCAAAGATATACGTCAGCATGGTCTTTTCAATGTCTGTCATCGTTTTTCCCTTCAACTGCATCCACGAATCCGCGTCGCGCAGTGCCTCCGCCAGCCGGTAAGGCCCGTTCACACTGCCTCCCCAGGTAAACGACGGTAAAAATTTAGGGGAAAATCACTCCCGAACACATTCGTAGACACGCCCACCACGGTGCCGGTGTTAAACATGGTGTTAATGCTGCAACGGCTGTAATCGCCCATCAGCACCCCGCATTTGAGTCCGGCCGACCAGGCCTCATTTCTTCCCTCCATCCAGATCCGCACCTCGCGCGCATTATTTTTAAGGTTGGAGCAATTGGTATTAGCCCCCAGGTTACACCACTCGCCGATCACGGCATCGCCCAGGTAACCGTCGTGCCCTTTATTGGAATAATCGAAGAAAACGGTATTCTTCACTTCGCCTCCTACCACGCAATGCGCGCCGATAGTGGTCGCCCCATAGATTTTAGCCCCCATTTTCAGCACCGCGCCTTCTCCCATAGCCAACGCCCCACGCACCAGGCAACCTTCCATAATCACGGCATTTTTTCCGATATAAATGGGCCCCGTACTTGCGTTTAGCACACTGCACTCCACCGAAGCGCCTTCTTCCGGAAGATCTGCTCCGGCGCTATCACCTGGTTAGACGCGGGAATAGGCGCAGAGGTACGGCCGGCCGTTAGTAGTTTAAAATCCTCCCGCAGGGCATAGTCGTTCAACTGCGCGATCTGCCAGGGATGATCTACTCTTTTCAGCTCACCTTCGAAGTCGCGGCGCCCGCCACTCACAGGCTTCAGGAAATCGAGGCCACTTACCGCCTTTGCCACCAGGCTGCCATTTTTGTATAATTCCTCCCCTTCGCTCATCCCTTTTACGGCTTCCACTAATTCCGCGGTAGGCAAAATGTGACCATTCAGCAGCACGTTCAGCGCGTCGGGACGACTCACCAACGGAAATTTAGGCTGGAGGTACGGCATGGTAAAGTGACTGAGCGCAGTGCCCAGCAGGTGTTCCCACTTCTGTTGGAGGGTCAGCAACCCCACCCTGACGGCGGCCGAGGGCCGGGTATGTGTGAAGGGAAATAACAGATCGCGGTCGGGCGTATCAAAAAGGATGTAATTAGGGCTCATAGGGCTAAAATAAAAAATCCCATCGATAGCTTACCGATGGGATCGTAATTATTTAAAAAAGAGCAATTAAGCCTTTTTACCGTAACGTTTGTTGAACTTGTCGATACGACCTGCTGTATCCACCAGTACGTTCTTACCAGTATAGAACGGGTGAGAAGTATTGGAAATCTCAAGCTTGATCAAAGGATACTCATTACCATCTTCCCACTTCACAGTTTCTTTGGTAGGCGTGGTAGAACGGCTCAGAAAGCTAACGCCGTTTGACATATCTTTAAAAACAACAAATCTGTAATTTTCCGGATGAATTCCCTGTTTCATATCAATAATTTGTAAATACGGACTGCAAAGGTACAATTCTTTTTTAAGAATCACACATTTTTTTACTCAAATAAATTAAGCGGGCTAGCTTTTCATGTTCACGAACTGCAGGGGAATACCCAGGTTCGATCCTTTCGCCAATGCTATAACTTCTTGTAAATCATCTAATTTCTTACCGGTCACCCTTACGATATCGTCCATAATGGCCGCCTGTACCTTGATGCCGCTATCCTTTATCAGCTTTACCAGCTTTTTGGCGTCTTCCTGTTTAATACCGTTGCGCACGGTTACTTCCTGTTTCAGTACTTTACCACTCTGGTAAGGCTCCTTGCTCAGGTCGTACACGTTGGCGTCTACGCCGGCACGCATACTGCGGCTGATCAGTACGTCCACTACCTGCTGCAGCTTCATATCGCTCTCTACCTCCGGGTTCAGCTTCATGTCTTTTTTGTTCAGCTCGATGTTTACATGCGAATCCTTAAAGTCGAAGCGGGTGGTAATCTCCTTCTTCACCGTATTGATCGCGTTATCGAGCGTTTGCACATCTATTTTGCTAACAATGTCAAATGACGGCATGCTTGGTGTGTTTATAGGTTAAATGCGTTTTACGCGTCTGCAAAGATACGATAAAAGGAAAAGCAGGCAAACGCCTGCTTTCCTGAACACATTTATATTTGATGATATCATCCTTGTTTCTTCACCACGCCCCTGCCGGAAACCGACTGGGAAACCGCGGCATTGCCAGAATAGGTTACGTTACCGGCGCCTGAGATGGCAACGTCCAGTTTCTTTTCAGCGCGGATATTTACGGTGCCGTTGCCCGAAATCGCGATCTCCGAGGTATTGGTGCTCAGGCTCTGCGCATCTACAGAACCGTTGCCAGACAGGCTTATTTCTACTTTATCCGCCTTCCCTTTCAGCTTGATGCTGCTGGAACCGGAATTGTTCACTTCCAGCGCACTAGCATCCACGTCCAGGTTCACTTCATGCGAACCACTGAGCGATACTTCCAGCTTTTTGGTGCGGATCTGTCCATCTGAATAAAAACCACCATTGCCGCTGCCGGCTACCTGGTTAAGATTCTGGGTAACGATGTACACGTTGATGGGTTTGCTGGGATTCAGGCTGTACCCTTTTTTAGTCTGGATGCCCAGGCTGCCGTCTTCCACCTCCGTTTCGATGTAGGACAACAGGTTATCGTCCGCCTCGATCTGTACCGAGTTGGTATTGCCCTGCTTCACGTACACTTTAAAGTTACCGGACGTAGCCACCCCGTCGAACTTAGAGGTTTCGCGGCTTTCTTTTTTAATGTTGCCGCTGCCTTTCACTTTCTCCTTGTTCTGCACTGGCGCAAAAGCGGATAAAATGATTGCGCAAAGCGCCAGGGGGAGCAAAAATGCTTTTGTTTTCATCATTAAACAGTTTTTTAGATCAGGTTTTAGAATGAGCGGCAGCGCGGAAACAGGTACCTGCTGAATGGCGAAGAGCGGGGATCTGCAACCGCGCGCTGCCGCTGTTATTAATTCGTTTTAAACGTTATATCGGAATAGCTACCTCTCAACTCTATGGGCACCGTGCCAGCACCGCTTACGCCACTGTATTCCAGCC
Organism: Chitinophaga sedimenti; assembly: GCF_023156195.1. Lineage (GTDB taxonomy): Bacteria > Bacteroidota > Bacteroidia > Chitinophagales > Chitinophagaceae > Chitinophaga > Chitinophaga sedimenti. The sequence continues at coordinate 389,760 of NZ_JAKUKA010000001.1, read as the reverse complement.
GGGACGATTTCTTCACGGAACTCACGTTCTTCATCGTTAATCCGCCCGTGCTCAGATCGCCGTAACTCAGGTGCGCTGTAATGTTTACAGGCAGGTCAGGCGATATGCTGACTTTCAGATCGGAGTAATTGCCGTTGAATTGTAACGACCGTAATCCGCTGCCGCTAGACTTAATGCTAACATCGCTGTAATTAGTGGTAAAAGTGCCCAGTGATTCGAGATGACCGATCTTTAAATCGGTGTAGTTCACGTGTGCTTCTATACTCTCCGCACGCTCCAGTTTAAAGTCGTCGTAATTGGCGCGGATGCCCAGTGAACCAACGGTGCCTAATTGATAATCGCAGTTGTTGGTGGTCATGACCAGCTTCTTTGCCGCCTCCAGTTTAAAGGAAGTATAGTTGATCTTAAAACTACCAGACTGAATCTTACCTATTTTGCCTTTGTCGCAATAGTTAGCTTCGATGTACAGGTCTTCTGCGGTATTTACATCAAAAAAACCGTAGTTGATCTTAAATACCGTGGGGGAAGTCAGCTCATGTGCCAGGATATCTCCGAAAGAGTTCTCCAGTGTGATGTTTTTAAGCTTGCGAGGTATATACACCGTATAGTCCACATTTACGTATTGCTTACCGTTTCTTTCGCTGCCAAAGATCCATTTGTTATTGGCACTTTTGTAACGGGTGCTTAATACTACATTGCCGCCGGTACTCACTTCTTCGATGTCTACCCGTTCAGACATGTCCCTGGCATCACTTTCGCTTTTACCAAATCCTGTTACAGAAATGGAGGCGCGTATTTCATTTTTATCCCACAGGTTGATGATAATTTTGCCGTACTTGTTGGCGACCTTAAAGCTTGTAGACGCATTGGCCGCAAAGGTCTTCTCTATCACGCGAACGCTCTTCTGACCGCCCTCCGCAAACACGCTTATTGGTAAGAGTAAAATCAATAGCAAACTAAATCTGGGACTCATATTGCTTATACTGTTTGTTTGTAGAATGTTCTTCATGTGCTTCGATGATTTTGTCCAGCAACTCCAGTTTCATTTTATAGTACCGGATCATAGCTGCGCGGATACGCTCGTTGCCAGGATTACGCTGCAACTCTTTTTCCAGCATCTGGTAAGTGTCGTTCTTGAGCGACAACTCCCGTTGCGCCGTGCTGTCTAAATCCAGCGAGGTTTTAGGAAAAGTGTTGATGAGCTCCGGCGTTCTTCTATCTGGTTCGTATAATACACGCCCGCTTCATCCAGTTCCGGGATCACTACCGACTTCGATTGCTGCTTTTTGAATTGTAAAAACTGCATTAATAAAAAGAATTGGCGACAAGTAGCAACACGGCTGCTGCTTTCAACCAATGCCGGCCCAACAGACGTACTACACCCGCTTTCCGCTTTACCGGCAACTGTTTCTCTAACTGTTCCCACAGCCGGGGCGATGGCCCCTCCTGCTCAAATGCAGCCCGCTGTGATTTTATAAAATCTTCCAGTTCCATTACACGGTTGTTTGCTGTTTCACGAGCTGACGTACCTTCTCTTTCGCTCGCATATATTGGGTCTTCGCTGTAGATTCGGTGATGCCAAGCAGCTCCCCGATTTCCCGGTGCGAATAGTCATCAAATAAATAAAGGTTCAAAACGGTCCTGTATCCCTCCGGCAGCTTGCCAATCGCATCCCGCACCATCGTTACCGACAATGCAAAGGCTTCTTCGTCCACCACCGGTGCCTCTTCCACATGCTCCTCCTCCACTTCTTCAAAATACACCTTCTTCCGCCGCAACTCTGACAAACAGTGGTTCACCACAATCCGTTTGATCCATCCGCTCAAGCTCGCCTCCTGCTCCACTTTGCCGATGTTTTTAAACACCTGCACAAAAGCCTCCTGCAGGGTATCCTCCGCATCCGCGGCGTTCCCCAGCATACGCAGGCAAATGTTATACATCGCTTTGCTGTAGGCATCGTACAGTTCACGGAACGCCCGCACATCACCCTGCCGGCAACGATATACAAGACGTTCTGGAATAATGTTCGTACTCAAGCGTTTCTAAATGTGTTCATATTAAAGACGGGACCCCGTCAAAAAGGTTGCACATGAAAATAAAAAAAAAAAGAAGCGTGACCTGAAAAGGCCACGCTCCATCCATCCTTATATACCTAAAACTTGATTAGGTCCGTGTTTGTTACTTCACCCGGCTCTGCTCGTCCTCCAGGCCCGTTTTACGCTTCCTGGCCTCCTTCACATTCATGTTACCGAAGCGGTAACTGAAGCTCAACCGCACCTGCCGCGTGTCCCAGTGATTAGTCAGGCGAATGTGCTGTCCGCCCGCCTCATAGGTACCGGAAAACCGGTTTGTCCTGAACACATCATTGACATTCAAGCGGATCGTACCCTTTTTCTGCAGCACCTGCTGCTGAACACCCAGGCTCATCGAGTGCATCGCCTTCATCCGGAACAGCCCCTCATCGGTAATCTGCGGAGAAGAATAGTAATACGAAGCTTCTACGTTCATCCCCTTGCTCACTTTAAAGGTTTGGGAAGTCTGGCCAAAGAACCCACCCGAAGAGCGGTCGATCTGCTCCCCGTCCACTACCGTCTGAAAGCGGTTGTAGAAGGCCGATACGGTAATAAAGGAGTTCCACCACTTCGTAACCGGGAACGGCGCCGTAACCCCCAGGTTAAAGTTGTCGCGCTTTGCCACGTTCATATACTTGTACTTCAGGATCGTCGTATCGCCCGTTTTAAAGTCCACATCCGCCTCTATCACCCTGGTAATCATATCCTTTGTATGCGTATAACCCAACGAAGTGGTCAAAAACTGGCGAAAGGTGTGGTTCACTTCAAAGTTGTTTGAATACTGCGGCTTCAAACTCGGACTACCACTGGTTTTAGTATACCTGTCCAGGTAAAATTCAAACGGGTTCAGGTTATCATAACTCGGGCGCTGCAGGCGGCGGCTATACGAAACACCCCACTGGCTGTTCTCACTTGCCGCGTAACTCAGGAACACACTCGGGAACAAGTTGAAATAGCTGGTATCATTTACTTCGCCGGTGGTCACCTGCGTACCTTTCACATTACTCTGCTCCCCGCGCAAACCCGCCTGCACACCCAGTTTCTTAAACTGTTTCGTAAAGCTGATGTACGCCGCGTTCACATTTTCCTCATATATAAAATGATTCGAGCGGTTGTAATCATATTCCCACACATGCGCCTTTAGTGAGTCGAAACGTGCGTCATTATCGGATTTCACAAAACTCACCTTCATGCCCGCCTCTATTTTCGCGTTGTTCTTCAGCGGATGAATATAATCTGCCTTGGCCGTGCGAATATCGATACGCGAAGGTTGTAAACTGCGCACGGTATCGCCGTGCAGGTACCGTTTTATGCCACCGTCCCAGAACGCCCCGTTAACAGTATTGGCGCTATGCTGATCGTTCCGGCTGAAATCCAGGTCTACATTCAGCTCCTTGCCCGTAGTATCCAGCTTGCCTTTGTAGTTCAGGTTAAAAGAAGTTTGGGTAAAGTCCTTATCGTTATAGGATTTGGTCACCAGGTTACTATCCAGCACCTGCCCGTTACCGATGCGGGTAAGTCCGTCACCGGGACCTTCCCACAAACGTTTGTTCAGGTCAGCCATCACCCCTATCGTATGGTTCTTGTTCAGGAAGTAGTCCAGTCCCAGTTTACCACTATGGCTGTGCGATGTTTTGTCCATATAACTATGCCCGTCGAACACGACCTGCTTTCCGGCGTCCATGCTTTCGCGGTAGATGCTGAGGTCTTCGAAGTTGCGGTTATAATTGTAGTTGTACGAACCAAACACGTTCACCCGCGCGTTCCGGTGGTTCAGATTAATGCTGCCGTTGGCTTTGGGCAGGTCCCCCTGGCCATACGCCAGGTTAATATTACCGTTGGAGCCATAGGCTTTATTCTTCTTCAGTTTGATGTTAATGATCCCGGCGTTGCCCGCTGCATCGTATTTGGCGGAAGGATTGGCGATCAGCTCTATCTGGTCGATGTTAGAGCTGGGCATGTTTTTCAGCAGCTGGGCAACGTCCTGGGATGACATATTCGAGGGCTTCCCGTCGATCATCACGATAACGCCACCTTTTCCTTTCATGGAAATATTGTCGTCTTTGTCTACCTGCACCCCGGGCGCCTTTTCAAGCACTTCCATAGCAGTACCGCCGGTAGCAACAATGCTGTTTTCGACGTTTACTACCATTTTATCGGCTTTCTGTTCTATAAACGGCCTCCGGGCCGTAACACTTACCTCTTTTAAATTTTTAGCCTCCTCTCCCAATACCAGTGCGGGCAGGGAAAGTGCAGCATTTTTCACTTCGAACGGGCGGCTGAAGCTCTTCTTCATGCCCATATTTACAGCAGCTACCGGTACTGACCGGCAGCCACCTGGTCAAATTCATATTTCCCGTTGATGTCGGCCACCGCACCTTTTACCAGTGCGGAGTCCTTTGCTTTCAGCAGGGTCACCGTGGCAAACTCCACCGGTTTCTGATCGGCCCGGTTCACCTGGCCGGTAATTTTGGTCTGCGCTAAGGCAGGCACAGCTGTTGCCATAAGCAGCAACATGTTTAGGGTCAACTGTGTAGAATGACGTTTCATATAAGGCGGATTTAGAAATTTCTGATAAACAAAGTGTTCAATGCTTGACTGAGTTCCTTTTATTAACGATTACAGTGTAAAGGTAGGTACTTTGCATTGCATAGTACAATTGTTTACATAAATGGTCAGTAAACAGTGATGATTGGTGAAATCAATAAGAAGACGCCAGTCGCTCCGGTTTGTTACAAGAGAAGTGATGAATGGTATTTTGGCGTTGGCTTTCGGATTGCTATGGGGCCGCCGTTGCGACGCTCCTTTCCGCGTCTTCTCGCTATTGAGCAAACGGGGCTACACTGGCCTTTGGATGGTTCAGTGATGGTTGGGTGATGGTTCAGTGACGGTTCGGTACCGTGGTACATAAAAAAAAAGCAGCTGCCTCTTACGAGACAACTGCTTATATACTAATAACTTAATGAATCAGAAACTGAGTCCTTCAATCACATGCGGCAGGCGGTCCTGTAACCACTGGTACACCTCCCGTTCTTCGCGGCGAATATGTTCCTCCAGTTCCCCGGCAATGATGTCCATATCGCCCACCAGGTCTTTACTTTCCAGCAGCCCGCCATAAATGGTGGAAATCTGGCGGTGCTGCGTCTGCAATTCCCGGATGGCTTTATCAATTTCAGGATCGTGGCCGGTACAGGCTTCAAAAAGATAGTCCTCTTTCTGAAGGTGTGGCACCATCACTTCTTTAAATATTTTAACAATATAAGCCAGTTTGGCCTCGGGCTCCAGAGGAAACCCCTCGTACGGCGCCGCATCTTTTTTCAGATAACGGCACACAAATAACAACCGCTGATGCTCGTGCGACAAAGGCACGAGTTTAGGATGACGATGCATATAGTCTTAACGGGAAACTGTTTTCTTGTTTAGACGCTGACAATACCAGATCAGCGCAACGCCGCCCAGCATCATTAACGTAGAAATGATCTCCGCCTGTGTGGGATGGAAACCAAAAATATCATATTTGGTATTGACGCGTATCTTCTCTATCCAGAACCGCTCGAAGCCATTGAGGATAAGGTAGATACCGAAAATAACGCCGGGTACGGTTACACGCCTCCGGATACCCCATAGGACGAGGAACATCACACCGCAGGTAATGATTTCGTACAGTGCTGTAGGGTATACCGCTATGGGCAGCATATGACAATACTCACCATTGCAGTTCGCCATGGGCATGCCGCGGTTAATGACGTTGTGCGGATAAGCGTACGCAAACAGCCAATCGGGCGCAAAGCTCAGCGACTCCGGCTTCACGAACGCATGTGCATGCACGTTATCCATGCTGCCAAACTCGCTTTCGAAGAAAGGGGTATATTCCTGCAGGCGCTGCTGGTATATCTTATCATCGATGCGCTGCACCACTCCCGCACTATCGGGCGCATAAGCGTTGTTCAGAATACCCCAGTCTCCGTCGCCGGAAAAGTGGCAGCCCATACGTCCGATGGCGTAAGCCAGCATCAATGCCGGCGCCGCGCTGTCGATTAAATGACGGATAGAAATGTTCCGCTTGCGCGCATAACGGATAATTACGATGGCGGCCAGGATCAGGCCTCCATAAAGGTTAACCCGCTCGACGAAAACAGCGATCCCCGGGGTCCGCTACAAAGTCGCTCCAGTTTTCCAGGTTATGGAATATTTTAGCACCAATCAAACCGGCAGCTGCAGCCATGACCGTAATATCGGGCACGCGCTGGTGCGGCATGATGGTAACTTCTTCTTTCCAGGTTTTTGCTTTGCGGTCTTCGGGGTCTTTGGGGCGTTCGAGCATTTTATAGATCAAGACCGCGACCACTGCGAGAACAGCGGTTAAAATGCTCCCCTGTGTAGAAAGGGCGATTGACCTCACTTCTTCGCTGCTCATTTCAGGTTTTACCAATACCAGCAGACCAAGAATTTTATAACCTACCAACGCCGCTATTCCCACACTCCACGCCAGCCCGGATTCCCGGGTGTCGCGTTTACGCTCGGCCATACCGGTAATGCCTTTCAGCAAACCCAGTTTTTCGCGGCGGCGCAATTCAATGGTCAACACATAAGCCCCCGCCAGAAAGGCAACGGCTACAAAAAAACCGAAGGTTTGAAACAGCTTGAAAATTGCGTGACTTGTACCGAATAAATCCCTAAAAACGTAATAAAGATTAGGATACATAGGCTATATAAAAAAGTTTGGTGATCTGAATTCTCCTATGAACAAAGCCGAATTAGGTCAAGAGGAAAATCAAACCACCAAAGTACGTAGGGAAATTTCAAATCCCAAATTTCTTTCACATATAAACGGTTAATTTTTGATGTTCAACCACTCTATTTGAAAAGGTTTAATTAGCAATGTTCTTCGAATGCCTGCAGCAAGCTGCCTGCGATCACCTGCGGAGGGCGGCCTTCGATCATGTGACGCTCGATGAAGTGTACCAGCTGGCCATCTTTAAACAAAGCAATAGCGGGTGAAGACGGGGGATAAGGTAACAGGTGCTTGCGCAGTTCCTGTACCGCGTCCAGTCATAACCTGCAAAGCTGGTAGTAAGTCTGTCCGGTTTCTTTTCGCTGGTAGCAACCGCCATCAGTACACCGGGACGACAAGTGCCTGCGGAACATCCGCAAACTGAATTTATAACAACAAGGGTAGTGCCTTCTTTTGCGAGTACTGTCTCTACTTCGGCGGGAGTCAGTAATTCTTCAAAACCGTTATCGGTCAACTCTGCCTTTCTGGGCATAACTAATTCCGCTGGATACATATCTAATCTGTTTCTACAAAGGTAATAAAAGTAATCAACTCTATAAAGTAGACATAATGTCATTACAAAACGACCAAACAAGACACTTTGTCGCATAAACGCAGGCGAAAATGCCAATTTATACCGTTTTATGGCACTGGTATCCCATTTGATTTATACTCCGCAAATGAGCAAATGCTCAGATCAACATTAAAAACCTTTAAAAAATTTATAAGCTATGACACACGTAAAATTTCATCAACGTCCGGTTCACAGATCTTTTAACAACATTTTCGACGAAGTATTCGGTAACGCAGGCCTGAACAAATTCTGGAAAGACGATTTCTTAACGCCTGACCACTTCGCCACCCATCCCCCGGTGAACATCCGGAAAGTAAAGAAGCCTACCTGCTGGACGTAGTAGCGCCCGGTTTTGATAAGGCTGATTTCAAACTCAACCTCGACAAACAGGTGCTGACCATTAGCGTGGATAAAAAAACTGAACAAAAAGAAGAAACTGAAAAACAGATCCGCAGGGAATTCTCAACCCGCTCTTTCAAACGTTCCTTTACGTTGGACGAGAACGTGGATGCTGAAAAAATCAACGCCAAATATGAGAACGGCGTGCTGAAGGTAACCCTGCCTAAGAAAGAAGTTAAGCAGGAACCTGCAAAAGAAATTGTAGTTGCATAAGGGATAGATTACAGTGATGAAGTGTTCGGGGCCGATTTAAATCGGCCCCTTTTTTATGCATTTTATTCGCATCGTAATTTCACACGAAAGTATAACGGGCATCCTTCTGAATTGACCTAACTTCAGTTGACTGTTATTTTGACCATCGACACGTTCTATCGTCAGCAATGTACTTATGAAGGGAATCAGATTACTTGCCGTAAGCATCTACCGTGCAGCCGAATCAGCTGCCATTGGGTCGTTTTTGAGAAAAGCGGCCGATACGCGCGAGTTATCGAGAATTAAAATGCTCTTTGATTTCATTTTCTTCCACCTGCTACTGCTCACACCTCTCACCTTTGTGTTATTAATATACCAGGATTATTTTCACCTGGCGATAGGCGCCGCGTCCGCTACCATCTTCCTGTTATGCTTTGCACTGCTGAATAATACGAAACGTTACCGCACTGCCGCCACCATCGCAGTACTAAACCCGATGTTGCTGAGCATGGCCTCATCCCTGTTCAACCAGCAGGACACCTCGCCCATGTACGCCATGATCTGGGTGCTGAGTATTTTGCTGGCATTATTTACCATACACCTGCGGGCGGCTATGTGGTTAGCCGGGATACTATACGCCTACCTTGCAGTGGTGGCCTTTATTCAAGTTTACAACGTACCCGTGTACGTGCTGCCGGAGTTTTCGAAAAACCGCTCCGCTGTATTCAACCCTTTACTGACGGCCTGTTACGTATTGCTGATGGTACGGGTACTGGGACACCACTACCGGAACGTGGTCACGCTGGAGAAGTTGCAGGGGCTGGAAAAGCAGAAACAGTTTTCGGGGCTCATCAACCAAAATCTTACCAAGCAGTTTCTTATTCTGAAGGGCCTCTCCCGCTCGGGACAGTCCGAGTTCCGGGAAGGCCGTACCGAATTGCTGGATGAGTGCTTTGCGGAGATAGAACGGCAATGCGATACGGCGATCGGGTACCGGATACGGAGCGCCAGCAGTGATTACATACAGTCCTTCCGCCTCGTGTCAATAAGATAAACAATCTTCCATGCACCACTTAGCTTCACCAGCTGAAAGGAATTCACCCCACAATGCAACAGCTTCTCACCTAAGTAAAATTTGTAAGGTGTCCATACAGATGCCAGGTTTCCATCGATCAATACCGAACTGAACTCGATACGCTCATCCCACACGTCCGTGTGAGGCGTTCCAATGGCTTTCAGGAACGCCTGTACGTCGCCATTACTCACCGAAACAGTTCCATCATTTTTACCGACAACTGTCTGAAACACTACTTTCTCTGCGAAAACCCTGCTAACAGCGGCACTATCACCCTTCTTCATCCCCTCAAACAGCTGCCTGACGGCCATCTTCACTTCTTCATTTTGGTCAACCTGCGCCCACAGCGCATTATAAGCAAGCATAGCCGTAGTTAAAAACAAGATCAATTTAAATTTCATACATATAAAATTGTAAATATTTGAAAAGAAAGCACATCAGTGTGAATGTGTTATGTCGGATACAGGAGTTACATATGTGGTACAAAAATTAACACTTTCGGGTATTTGCAGGGGGTAATGGCCAATGTACCTTTGTTTCATCATCAGGGAGTTACCTGATCTACACCATGCCTTTAGAGCGGTCATATTTGTCCCGACCTTGAATGTTCCGTTTATCCTAACTATGATCTATCGGCAATTGTTCTATTTTCCCGAGCCATGATTTATGCCGTTTGTCCTGACAATCTATGAATGTTCGAAATCCCGTTCTATCATCCAATCTATGTCTATGAATGTTTAGTTTTACGTCTCTCCTATGGAATTGGGCTCACCATGTATTTGGCGGGCCTTTTTTCGTTTTACCAAACGCCGCCGGCCGGAAAAAAATATGCCCCTCGAAAAGTCGAGGGGCCGCGTGTGGATTACTAACCCATTTTTTTAATAACCCAAAATTTTAAGCATGCTTTGAGCGGTTTGCTCTTTAGCGTATAGCCAGTCTTTTAATTGCCCGTTTTTGTCGTAGCCCACGATTACATGTTTCGGCGAAGGGATCAGGCAGTGTTTAATACCGCCATAGCCGCTCAGCTGGTCCTGGTAAGCGCCGGTATGGAAGAAGCCGATATACAAAGGCTCCTTACTCTCCTTTCCGTTGGAAGCTTTGGGTAAAAACACCGCGTTAATATGTTCTTCTGAAGTATAGAAGTCATAACCGTCGCAGGTCAATCCGCCCAGGTGTACTTCCGGTATTCCTCCTCCCATTTATTAATGGGTAGCATCAGGAACTTTTCCCCGATACCCCAGGTGTCTGGCAAGGTAGTAATAAAAGAGCTATCGATCATGTACCAGATCTCACGGTCATTCTGCATCTTTTCACCGATCACACTGTAGATCACGGCGCCGCTTTCTCCTACCGTAAACGAACCGAATTCTGTGTAGATATCCGGAACGGGTACTTTATTCTTTTTACAAACACTTTTAATGTTGGCTACGATTTCGTTTACGATGTAAGCGTAGTCGTAGTCGAACCCGAGGGAGTGTTTAATCGGGAAACCACCGCCAATGTTGATGCTTTCCAGTTCGGGACAAATCTTCTTTAACTGGCAGTACAGGTTTACGACCCTGTTAAACTGGCTCCAGTAATAAATATCGTCCTTGATCCCTTTATTCATAAAGAAGTGCAACATCTTCAGTTCGAACTTACTATTGCCCTTCAATTTGTCTACATAAAATTCGAGGATATCCCTGGAACGAATGCCGAGCCTTGAAGTATAAAAATCAAAGGTGGGCTCCTCTTCCGCTGCGATCCTGAGTCCCAGTTTAACGGGGTCTTTTGTGCGGATCAATTTGGAATAATCTTCCAGTTCCTCTTTATTATCCAATACCGGGATCACATTTTTAAAACCGCTGTTAACCAGTTTTGCGATGGCCCGGGTATAAGACTTTGTTTTGTACCCGTTACAGATAACGTAAGTTTCCTTACTTATCTTCTTTCGCTCGTACAGCTTATTGATAATATCAATATCGTACGCAAACGAAGTTTCGATGTGAACGCCGTGCTTCAGGGTCTCTTCCATAATGAAAGAGAAGTGAGAGCTCTTTGTACAATAACAATAATAATAGTTGCCGTCGTACTTGTTCTTCCTGATGGCATCCTGGAACATCTTTTTCGCCTTGTTTACCTGCATACCGATTTTGGGCAGATAAGTCAGTTTAAAAGGCGTTCCATATTTATCTATCAGGGCCTTAATGTTCAAACCGTTGAACTCGAGGTAGTTGTCCTTAACGTCGAAGCCTTCCTGAGGAAACTCGAACGTTTGGTTAACGAGGTCCGTGTAGGTGTTGTTCATTTAATGCTGAGAATGAATTTTAAAGGATTAGAAAATTTAAACTCCGGGATAAATGTCCTTGATTTCCCGCTGGAAACTTCTGGTTTACACACCTACGTAAGTTCGTTTTCCCAGCAACAGGCTGCAAATCTACCTTTTTATTCCATTGGTTTTCCAAAAATCTCCATCTTTTTTATGAAAGGATTCCCGTCCTTCTAAAATACTACAAACCAAACTATTGTATGACTTTTAAACCCGGGCTGCCGCCGGCGGGCGACAAGCATGGCTGCTATATCATTGCGGGAATAATTCCACCTTGTACAGATCGCAACCAGTTAGTTACACATACAATTGGCTACCTTATATTAAGGAGAACCAATCCGCTTTCTAAAAGTTCACTTTAATACCCTAAATCTTCGCGGTAATTACTGAAACCAGACGGCTACATATTCTCAGTTGTTTTTGGAATTCAAGATCGACCCGCTTCCCTCGACTTTATAAGTATATGGTGATCTTAAACCGATCAGTTACGAAATACACCAGACCACCTTACTCCCACCTGCTGCACATCGCATCATGTAATCGCCTGATCAATATTAGGAAACCAAAACGTATCAAATGCCCCATGTAACCGATCGCCTACAGATGTTGAAACAGCAACCGAATAGCTACATGAAAGATGAAACCATTCACTTACGTAATCATCAAAGAGATTCGTAACACATCAGTTACACAAAGATCGAGCAAGATCAAACCAAATGGTTTCGTTTCATTCCCGCAACGAACCAGTTACATATATAAATGCGTAACAAAACGGATACACTTCTATTTTTGAGCAAGCAGCTCGAGTGACCGCTTGCCTTCACAAAACAGCAAGTCAAGAATGCTAAGGTTCCGGAGAAAACCGACCCTCTCCTGGAACACCTGTGTGTAATTTTCAATGCCCGCATTTTCGTCCTGGTCACCCGGCGGGGTCAGTTGGTCCCTGAGGTCGACAGCATTTTTCACCGTACCGCGATCCTGGTAACTGTCTGTAAAAATGACAGTCCTCTCAAAACCGATGCGTTCATTCACCCAATCAGAACAGGCCATGTTCCAATCGAGGAGGTATTCAAATTTCTTTTCATACAAACTTTGGAGCTCGCCTTCGAAATATTCGAACCAGGGAGAACGACGGTATGCCGACACCAAAGTTTTCCAATGAAGTGCCTGCCAATTTTCGGCATCGCTGATCCGAACATCCTTCATCGTAGTTCGCTGATTTTTCCCTTTTACCAGCGGAACGCTCAAAAGTATTCTTCCATTTGGCCCGGCAATGTAACACCGATTCCTAAAACTCACTTTCTGATAGTGTTCATATCTCTCAATCTGTAATATATCGCAATCAATTAAAGTTTTATAGTACTCAATACTTCCAAAGTATTGTGAATCAACCAACTTACAATTCGAATGTACCTGTTCTGACATAGTGTCTGAATTTTGAATTTTGTATGTAGAAATCAATTAGAATCGGTTACCTGAAATTAAATATTAAGATGCAAATTCATCCATTTAACATATTGGTAAACAGCTCATAGAATTAAATAAAATATGCTATCATCTTTAGCAAAATGTTAATTGCAAAAAACGTCGTCCAGATGCAAAAATACTAAAGTAATTAGTAGAAAAAATCATTCATTTTCAGCCATTTTTATTTGAAGTAAAATTTGAGGTAAAAGGGTCGCTCCCAGCCCGCAAAAAGTCGAAGAAATTGTGGTGAAAATTGAGGTTTGAAATCGGGGGCTAAAAAGATGAGGTTCGACGCACGGAACTGGAGGACGGTTTTATGCCATCAACAGATGTTCAATTTGAAAAGTCGTGGTTCGTACTGAAGAAGAACCGGAGTAGCCTGGATATCTAAATCTATCGAAGACATAAAAGAATTTATATATCTAATACTGCGTTTAAACGTCGTCGGCAGGCAGTCAATTTGGCATATATGGCGCTAATACATATAGGAAAAGTCATATTCGATAGAGAATTTGCGATCCTATCAAATTAAACAATTACCCTATTCGTCTGTAGCTAAAGAGCGGTAATACAACAAGTCAAATTAGTTAATTACCATATTCGTTCGGAGCTAATCCGGGGGCGACAACTGATGTATTTTCTTAATTTGAACGGTTTAAAATCATACACCGCGCTCCTATCAAATAACAAAAAAGACTTAACTATTTGTTTCGGATGGGGAAATTTCTGACATTGACCGAGGGAAACACTTGATAGAAATACACCATTTATTGGTTGTAAAAAGATGTTAGGGATAGCAAAAATACTCGGATAAGTGAATTAATATTCACATATGATTGGACAATTTTCTAAACCCGCTTTTAATTTTCACCGCATCTTATAATATAAAATTGTACAGTGTCGGCTGAATTTTGGTGTTGAAAGTCGCAGTCGGGCCAAATTAACGCGTCCAGGTTTCATCAAAAAGTACCAATTCCATGATGAAGATATATTAATATTTAAGCATGTAATTGTACGTAAACAGTTTTTTTGATCAGTCTTAATCGACGAAAATTTGTTTGCTTTATCTAAAACCGACGACCTTATCCCCCAATTTTCACCCATCAACTACAGCTAAATTTTTAGATCGCTAGTCAACCCGCGCCTTAAAAAATCCATTTTAACCCGGATCATATGTTAAGAATGCAGATTTATCTACCCCGAAATTTGTGATTGGAACCTCGGTTTCTTCATCGGAATCACTCAGATAATGTGGACCAAAATCACGGTTCGGTCCCCTTTATATATAAAAAATACGCACCTTGTTAGGACAAAAATATAAGCTTCAGGATCATCATCCGGCAACCCAAAATCGCTTTTTACACCAATCACATTAAATTAAACCGCCAACTATCAGCGTCATTTATGTAATTATTTCGATCTAAAAAGCACAATTGCTGATCGAGAAATACTCCGATCAATCGACCACACATGCTATAAATATAATATTTGAACAGCCTGAAGTTCATTGCTAAAGAGCAGAGAAAATACTTTTTTGAACGAAATTTATGGTGCGAATCAGGCCAATTGAACTACATCATATAATAACTCCATTTCCAAAAACACATCTCCCGAAGGTAATTTTTGACACCATTTTTCAAGACGACCAGGTTGGCTCCTGAACGCCCACTGCCCCCATCATATATAATAGCATCACCAGAAGCAAATTATACAAATCAAATATTCCGCGCCAAGTAGGTAAGCACTAAAAGCTTGTTAAACCACTCCGCGCCTCCCAAAATCTGGAAAATACAACGTAGGTTTGGGGCCAAATTGACCTTGCCAATGCGATACAAAAGCCTGTTATTAATTGTACTGCTTACCTGGGGAACCATGAGTTCCTGCGGAAAAATGAAGGACCTGGGTTCATCAATATCGCCGATTTCGGGCTGGATAACCTTGGTTTCTCCAAAAGCGTAATACGAATGAGCATCGCGTATTACAACCCTAATAACTTCAACCTGAAGCTGAAAGAAGCCGATTTCGACCTCTTCCTGAACGATGTGAAAGTGGGCCATTCCGCCCAGGATACGCTTATTTATATCCCGGCAAAGGACACTTTTTACTTCCCGGTAAAAATGGAGGTGGATATGTCGAATGTATTCAAAAATGCGCTTACTGCATTGATTTCCAAAGAGGTAACGATAAAGGCGGCTGGTAAGTGTAAAGTGGGCAAAGGCGGTGTTTTCCTGCCGTTCCCGATCAAATGCGAGACTAAACAGAAGCTGGGAATCTTCTAAAAGCATAAAAAAAAGGGCCGCCTGATCAGGCGGCCCTTCGTATTTCAAGGCGTTATTATCCTTTCTTCTTTGGCGCTCCACCACCATCTTCCGGTTTTTTACAGCACGTCGGGAGCCTGTTGTATGAATCCTCATTAGCGGTCACATCGTCCGCATCGTACCCTGCATTCGCAATGGCCGTTTTCACATTCTCCACATTCGTACGATCGGTATAGTACTTAATAGTCGTGGTCTTCTTCTTAAAATCCACTTTGCAGGACTGAATTCCTTCTTCCTGGTACATATATCGCTCGATGGTTTCCTTGCACATCGCACATTGTACGGTAGGCGTTTTAACTACCACGGTAGCCAGCGTGCCTTTCTTGGCCTGGGCCATAGTGGTACCAATTCCCACGAACATAAACACGAGCAGTAATCTGATGATACGCATAAAAAGTTTGAATTTATGATCTAATATACAAATAAAAATTCAAATGTATTACTTACCCCACACCGACGGATCGTTTCTCCAGGCCTTGAGCGTTTCCTGTTCTGCCTCGGTTACCATTCCCTTTTCCACCGCCAGTTCAATGAGCGCATTGTAGTTGCTCATAGAACGGTAAGGAACGCCTGCATCCGCCATTGCCTGTGCCGCGATATCAAATCCATAGTTAAAGATCGACACCATCCCGATAACGTTACCACCCTCGGCGCGGATCGCCTGTACCGCTTCCAGGCTGCTTTTGCCCGTGGAAATCAGGTCCTCGATCACCACCACACGCTGTCCCGCCTGCAATACTCCTTCGATCTGGCGGCCCATACCGTGTTCTTTCGGTTTCGAACGCACGTAGATGAAAGGTAGCTTCAATTGGTCGGCCACCATGGCGCCGTGAGGGATACCCGCAGTCGCCACGCCCGCCACCACATCGGCCTCGGGAAATACCTCGAACACGATGTTGCTCATCTCGGACTTAATATAGTCCCTCACATAAGGATAAGATAAGATCTTACGGTTGTCGCAATATATAGGCGACTTCCAACCGGATGCCCAGGTGAAGGGCTGCGATGGACTCAGCTTTACGGCCTGTACCTGTAACAGTTTTTCTGCTACCTGCTTTTCACTAACATTATTCATGAGCGCAAATGTAAAATAAAATACTTTTGCAGGCATGAAAACGCCCATCATCATCTATATAAACGAACGATCCTTGTTCATCGTATCTCCCGACACAAATATCCCTGGCGACCTGCCCTCTTTTAGTGAGCCTAACGCCGCCACCATCGCGGATGTGATTGGTAAGATGGAAGCAGATGCGCTGCCAGGCGCCATCCTCCGTAGCGAAGACCCGAAGGCCCTGTTCAAACAGGTGAAAAAGTATTACGTGGTATTTGAGGCCGCCGGCGGACTGATCACCAACCCCAACGGCGATGTGCTCATGATTTTCCGGCGTGGTAAGTGGGATTTACCCAAAGGCAAGCTGGACGAAGGGGAGAGCATCGAGGAGTGCGCCGTTCGCGAAGTAGCCGAAGAAACGGGCTTACACTCCATTACGCTGGGTGATAAAATCACGGAAACGTTCCATTATTACCCGTATAAAGGGCAAAAAGTACTTAAACACAGCCACTGGTACGCCATGAAGTTCACCGGTACCGAGCTGACCGTACCGCAGATCGAAGAAGATATCGTGGATATTGAGTGGGTGAAACGCGAAAACGTAGATAAATACCTGAAGTTCTCTTACCAGAACATTGTAAATGTGTTCGACAGGTGGAAGGAACAACAATAATATAGCGACGGCGCGCGATGAGTGCGCCGTTTTTTTGTTATTACGCCTCGTCCGCAGAAAGGTTCTTTTTCTGCAACACCGCCACCGTTAACCTGCTCACACAAACCAGCTTATGGTGATCATCCGTGATCTTAATCTCCCACACATGTGTACTGCCACCCAGATGTAAAGGTTTCGCGATCGCATGTACATACCCCTCCCGCACACCGCGGATGTGGTTGGCATTGATCTCCAACCCCACTGCCAGCTGCTTCTCCGGGTTCAGTACCAATGCAGCAGCAACACTACCCACAGTCTCGGCCAGTGCGGCAGACGCACCACCGTGCAGCAATCCATAGGGTTGCACCGTACGGTGGTCCACCGGCATCATAGCCCGCAAATAGTCCGGGCCAATTTCGGTGAACTCCATACCCAGGTGGGCGCCCATCGTGTGCCGGCCGTTTTCATTCAACTGGTCCAGCGAAACGTTCAAAGAATGCCAGATTGGTTTCATATACAGGTGGAATTAAGCTTTGCGGATAGTGGCTATTACCGGCGCGGGCACAAACTTGCTCGCGTCGCCGCCGTTCCTGATCACATCGCGCACCAGCGTGGAAGCCACGGTGCTGTAACGCGGCGAACAGGTCAGGAAAATGGTTTCGATCGATTCGTCCATCATACGGTTCATGTCCGCTATGGCCTTCTCGTACTCGAAGTCGCTCACATAACGGATGCCACGCAGTATAAACTGCGCATTGATCTGCTTGCAGAAGTTCACGGTCAATCCCTCGTACGAAGCCACTTTGACCTTGGGCTGGTCCTTGTACACCTCCTCGATCCAGGCCTTCCGCTGCTCCACCGAATACATCGGCTGCTTGCCGGAGTTAACGCCAATGCCGATAATTAATTCATCGAACAGGTCAATGGCCCGGTCGATAACGTCGGTATGGCCAAAGGTAACCGGGTCAAAAGTGCCGGGAAATAAGCAGATGCGTTGCATGTTATCAAGGTTTTCTGAGCTCCTCCCGGTTAATGAATACCGAGAAGATCGTCGTACCATAATTTCTTTCGGTACGGTAATAGGAAAAGTCTTTATAGTTATTGCGCGGTGTATGTTCCAGCACAAACCATCCCTCCGGGTTCAACAACTGCCGCTCAAATACGATCTTAGGTAATTCGTCGATGGTGTCCAGCGCGTAAGGCGGACCCGCAAAAATGAAGTCGAATTTATCGGTACAATGCTCCGGAAACTTAAACACGTCCATCCGCACCAGCTTCAGGTGGTGAATGTCCAGCGATGCCGCCGTTTTCTGGATAAAATTCGCCATGTTCGGATCTTTCTCCACGATGGTCTGGTCCGTTGCTCCACGGGAAGCCAGCTCGTAACTGATCGCGCCCGTTCCGCCGAATATGTCGAGCGTTTTGAGCGTAGCGATATCCGTGTTGTTCTCGATAATATTGAAAAGGCCTCCTTTCGCAATGTCGGTGGTAGGCCGTGTATGTGGCATGTTAGCAGGCGGATTAATCCTTCTTCCCCCAAATCGCCGCCAATTATACGCATAATGCAAGTGCATACAGGTTATGGAAATGATGCGGAGCCACCTCCAGCATCTTTGTTAAGTATGAAAAGCTGTCTGGCCGCTGTACCCAGGTAAGTTTCGGAATAAATTTGTACAACTCCCGGAACACCTGTGAGTGTTCTTCCAGCGCGCCGCCGAGCTTCACCCGTACCTCCTGCTCGCTGAGCTGCAGCTGACGAAGGGCGTTCACGGTATAATACACTACATCCAGCCCGCTTTTATAGGCGAACTGCTGCTGCAATAACACGTTACCGGCCAAATACAGCGTGAGCGTGAATTTATATTGCTGTACTTCTATAAAGACCGTACCGTCCGGGCTCTGGATATCCGGGTCCTGGTTGTATGCCTTTAGCAGCGCAGTGTGCGCATGCACTACTTTATCGGTAGAAAATTCTTTGCGTAAAAAGCCAAGAACGTCTTTATCTGTGGCATACACATTTACCATGGCCAGTTCGGGCAGGGAGTCCGTAAGTACGGCTTCCTGCAGCTTTTCCTGGTGGGCTACGTGTAAGAAATCTTTTTTAATCTGGGCGCCGTAGAATACTTCCGGCACCAGTGTATTGTCCGACGTATCAAACGCAAGCAGTATTTCCTTAAAAGCGGTGAAGAGCAGCTTGTCTGCATCAAACACCTGTTCAATCATTTCCAGTTCGGCCACCGCACCGGCGCCAGGCTGAAAGCTGTATGACTTCAAAGCCGGGAACTTCCGCATTGCGGTGTTGTACACGGCGTAGCTGAAGGTACCCTTGCCCACCAGCACCGGGAGGTGACAGGTCGTAAGGTCTGTTTCCAGCAGGCTGGTGTCATCAATCGCAAAAGTGGGTTGTATCGTGTAAGCCACGGGCATATCTGTCATTTGTTAGGCACAATAATAGGCAAAATTGTTGAAAATTGCCCGAAATGAGGGGCTGTTAAAGGTTTAAGTATCTTTGCGCCATCCAATTTTATGCGAGTAGATACATCGAACAGGCAGGTATTTAAGATAGCGGCGCCCATATGGCTGGCATTGATCATTCCGCAGATCAATCACATGACCAACATCGCGTTCCTCGGACGGTTAGGACAGTTCGAACTGGCCGCCAACGCCATTGCGGGCATCTATTACCTGGTCATGTACATGATATCGCACGGACTCAACAACGGCATGCAGGTGCTGATTGCCGGAGGGCTGGCGAAATGAACCATAGCGGCATCGGCCGGCTGTTTTCCAACGGCATCTGGCTGGGCATGCTGTTCTCCGCTTTTGCTATCGCACTGACGAGCGTACTCGCACCCGCTATTTTCGCCAGCGCCCTGCACGATGCGCACATCCGGAAGCGGCATTGTCCTTTATCAGCATCCGTATCTGGGGACTGCCTTTCCTGATGATGATGGGCCTCGCCAACTCTTTTTATATCGGCACAACTAATACCCGTGTACTGGCCATCACTTCGCTGTTCATGGAATGTACCAATATCGGGATGGATTATGCCCTCATCTTTGGCAAGCTGGGCTTTCCGGCCATGGGACTGAACGGCGCGGCCTACGCATCGATCATTGCAGAGTGTACGGGGGCGCTGTGTGCGTTCCTCATCCTGTTTATCGGTAAATACACCCACAAATTCAGGCTGTTTCAATACCTGAAGCCCGACTGGAAAATCATCCGCAGCATCCTGTCAGTATCGGCGCCACTGATCGTGCAGTACCTTTTCGGAGTGGGCAGCTGGCTGGTATTTTTCATCTTTATCGAACACCTGGGACAAAGGCCACTGGCCATTTCCAACATGATGCGCAGCATTTTTGGGTGTTATCCGTATTTATCTGGGCCTTTGGTGCTACCGCCAACACGATGGTAAGCAACCTTATCGGCCAGGGCCGGCAGGACGAAGTATTCGGTATTATCCGGAAGATCGTGGCCTTCAGTGTATTGTGCGTAAGTGGTGTGTGCCTGCTTATCAACCTGTTTCCCCAGGGCATGCTGGCCATCTACACTGCGGATGCGGTACTGATACAGGAGGCCGTGCCGTCTGTGCGCATGCTCACCCTCAGTATTCTTACCACCGCCGTGGCCTCGGTAGTATTCTCGGGGGTTACCGGCACCGGCAATACCCGCGTGAATCTGCTCATCGAGTTCGTGGCGGTAGTGTTTTACCTCATTTACTGTGAAGTGGTCATCGAAAAATGGCAAAAGCCCCTGCACTGGGCATGGGGCTCTGAGTTTATTTATTGGCTTACCGTACTGGTATTAGCCTTCTGGTACCTGAAGAGTGGAAAATGGAAAGGGCGCCAGCTATAGTATCTCTTTTCAGCCGCAGTTGTGTCACTCCCTTCAGCGGCAAACCGCTATTCGACATGGAAAATGCCGTCCGTTAAGGCGGGCGTCAGCGAAGCCATCACCGCATCATTCCTACTGCATCCCCTCTAACATCTTCTTGCCTTCCGCCTTCGTCAACGTGTCATCGTACGTAACCGGCCGTATGCCGTTCAGTTTCCTCAGCACTTCCATCGCCTCCGTATCTTTATTGTCCTGGTGGTACGCCACCGCAAGATCATAGTAATTGATAATGTAACCCGGCTTTATTTTGCGGCATTTCTCGTAGTTCGCAATGGCGTCCTGCATAGTGCCCGGAGGCGCTCCGCCGAACAGTACCTTGGCGGCTGTGCGTTCCAGGCTGCTCATGTTCGCCAGTTCGTAGTTCCACTTGCCCAGCAGGTGAAATGCTTCGCCATATTCGGGCTTAAACTTCAGCGCCAGGTCAATGTACTTCTTCACCTCTTTGGCAGCAGCCACCTTTTCCTTGGCGGGAGCGATCATGCCCATACGGCCCAGCACTACGGCCATGGTAAAGTTTACCTCGGGACTTTCGGGCGCCGCGGCCAGTGCCTGGTCTATGTAAGTTTTAGCTGCTGTGTAAAAAGTTTGCTTCGCCGCCTTGTCCTTTTGCCGGTATCCTTCGCGGACAGACAAGGTACTGGCCTGCACCAGCGCATCTACATTGGTGGGTTGGATCTTGAGAATATCTTTGTACTTCTGCAGCGCAGCCACTTCATTCATCTGCTTCTCAAGCGTTTGCGCTTCTGCCTGCAATTCCTCTACTGTTTGCGCCTGCAGGGTAAGGGCAGCAAAAACGGGAATCAGTAAACCAAATATCTTTTTGAACATAGGACGGGTACTTTAACGGTAATAAATATACGAAGTGTATCAATAATTCTTCTCCAGTATCACCAATGAATTCCGGATTTCGCCGGACATGGGCGGGTTCATCTTCTTTAGCGCTACTTTGGTGTAGGTAATGTTGGGGAAACGCTGGTGAATGAGTGCGGAAATATCGTATACTACCTGTTCCAGCAAGGGTTGCGGCACTACCATCGCTTCACGGGCAATATCGTAAAGGGCCGCGTAATTCACGGTTTCGGCGAGGGCTTCTACTTCCGCGGGTTCGGGAAAACTAACGTAAATGTCGAGGAAAAAGTCGTTGCCCAGCACGGCTTCTTCGGGATACAGGCCGTGGAAGGCGAAAAAACGAAGTTGTTCCAGTGCAACCGTAAGCATAGTGCAGGCAGTTTTTCAAAGGGAGGGGGAAAAGACCAAAGCCTTCTCCCCGCTGTAAAAATTTATGAATGTTCCTGTGCGGAAAGGAAACGTTCTGCGTCCAGTGCGGCCATACAGCCACTACCCGCAGCCGTTACCGCCTGGCGATAGATTTTATCCTGTACGTCGCCACAGGCAAATACGCCTTCTACATTGGTTTTGGAAGTACCAGGGGTGGTTTTGATGTAACCCTGTTCGTCCATGTCCAGCTGACCGGCAAAAATGCCTGAGTTAGGCTGGTGACCGATCGCCACGAAAAACGCGCTTACCGGGATCTCGGTTTTCACGTTCGTCTGGTTGTTGACGATACGAACCGCTTCTACCTTGTTTTCACCGAGTACTTCGTCTGTTTCGCTGTTCCAGTACACCATGATATTGGTGGTTTTCAGGACCCTGTCCTGCATTACCTTAGACGCGCGCATTTCGTGTTTACGCACGATCATGTGTACGTTGGAGCACAGTTTGGAGAGGTACAGCGCTTCTTCAGCTGCCGTATCGCCGGCGCCTACGATCGCTACCTCTTTACCGCGGAAGAAAAAGCCGTCGCACACCGCGCAGGCAGATACACCGCTACCATTCAGGCGTTGCTCGCTCGGCAGGTTCAGCCATTTGGCGGAAGCACCGGTCGCGATGATCAGCGCATCGGCGGTAATTGTTTTTTCTTCATCGACAATAACGGTAAACGGACGTTTAGACGTGTCTACTTTCGTAGCCATGCCGAAACGGATATCAGCGCCCATACGGGTCGCCTGTTTTTCGAAATCGACCATCATTTCCGGTCCCCGGATACCTTCGGGATAACCGGGATAGTTTTCTACTTCTGTTGTAATGGTAAGCTGGCCCCCTGGCTGAATGCCCTGGTAGAGAACCGGTTTGAGGTTTGCGCGCGCAGCGTAGATCGCCGCGGTGTAACCGGCAGGACCGGAACCTATGATCAGGAGATGTACATGCTCACTTTGCGTGTTTGTTTCCATGCTGTCGTTTGAATAATTTAGTAATGATTGGTTGGTTTATTTTGGTATTATAATGGTTTTGTACTGTACGCCATAACCGCCCCAGTAACCGAGCGCCCCTTCCACATTGCCCAACACCTTTACCGGCGACGTAAACGGATTACCCGCCGCGCTGAACGCAAAATCCAGCGTGCGCCAGAAATCATACGTGCCCCGGTCAATGTTACAGAACTTCAGCGATACCGTATCGCCGCGGCGGAAAAACCCGTAGTCGTCCAGGTCCAGTTTCTGGCTCCTGTCGAACCCCGCATCCACCGGAATGTTAAAGCTGGTGCCGTTCACCACCTGGTCGTCGGTTACCGAATTTAAACCCGGCAAATATCCCTGGCGGTTACGCGCCGTGAAGTACCGCACGTAGTTACCACGCTCCGGCGGATCTGTCGCCCGCACCATTACGCGCACCTTATTGGTATCGGTGCCTGGCGTGGGTTCCCACCACATATCGTCCAGCTTCAGGTCGTTGGCGGGAATGGTGGTGGTGGCATTAAACACCTTACCATCCGCTTCGATGCGCAGTGTGTACGTGCCGTTGAGCGCACCGCGGAACACAGTTGCGGAACTCGCCGGGTCGGCAGCGTAGTAGTAAATCCGCAGCGAATCGCTGACGCGCGTGGAATATTCCTTCAGCTGATGGGTACGGGTACCATTGGATACCGTGACTTTAGCCCCATGAATATAAGAGCTTTCCAGTATGGCCGGCGTTATTTTGGAGTAGTAGTCGAGGCTTCTGCTGAGAATAACCCGGGGATACTGCCCGTTTTCGATGGTGCCTTCCACCACCAGCTTGCTCTCCCGGTCCAACAGGTCTATTTCCACCGTGCGTTCGCAGGCAGTGAAAAAAAAGATGGATAGGAAAAGGAAGCTAAGGATTCGCATAACACAGTTTGCAAAAATAACGGGTCTTGGCAAGAAATGGGAATATTGGCCATTAAAAAACGCCGGCCATGTAAAAACAGGCCGGCGCTTAAACCATTAAAATATTTTAGATATCACCTGTTTAACCCAGATAGGACTTCAGTGCACCGCTATAGCGTGCTTTTTGGAGGCGTTTGATCGCTCTTTCCTTAATTTGACGAATCCTTTCTTTTGTCAGATCATATTTCTGCCCTATCTGTTCGATAGTAGCGCCGTTTTCTCCATCCAGACCAAAATACGCGTTCACAATCTCGGCTTCGCGGGGGCTGAGTGATTTCAGCACCCTGCGGATCTCTTCACGAAGAGAATCGCGCATCACATCGTCGTCGGTGATATCGCCGCCTTCCGGAGGTCGCCCATTGCCACGTCTTCAGCTTCATGTACCGGAGCGTCCAGCGACATGTGGCGGGTATTGCTTTGGAAGATGTTGTTAATTTCCGACTCTGACATTTCCAGGATTTCTGCGAGTTCCTCGGTAGAAGGTTCGCGCTCGTTTTCCTGCTCGAAAGCCATATAAGCCTTGTTTGCCTTATTATAAGTGCCAATTTTGTTTTGCGGCAGACGAACAAGACGACCCTGTTCGGCCAACGCCTGCAGAATGGACTGGCGAATCCACCATACTGCATAAGAGATGAATTTAAAACCTTTGGTTTCATCGAAACGTTGGGCCGCTTTAATCAAGCCGAGGTTCCCCTCGTTGATCAGGTCGCTCAGGCTGAGCCCCCGGTGCTGATATTGTTTAGCAACGGATACAACGAAACGTAAGTTGCCTGTGGTTAATCTTTCAAGAGCCTTTTGATCGCCCATTTTAATTCTTTGAGCCAACACAGTCTCTTCCTCCGGAGTTAACAAAGGGATCTTCGAGATTTCCTGCAGGTACTTCTCTACCGCCTGCGAATCACGATTGGTGATCTGGGTGGCAATTTTAAGTTGCCTCATATTTTATAGTATTGGTTTAGAAAAATATATAACACTCAAAAGAAAATTTTGTTGACCTAATTTAAATGTTATACCTTACAATTTGCTGTTAAAAGCCCGCAAAGATCGTGCTAATCCTGTACGTTTCCAAATAACTTCTCTTCTATCTGATCTCATTAAGCAGCTAATAACAAAATACTCATTCAAAACGTAAAATTATAGCCTTTTATTAAGTATTTTCAGTGCTTTAATTAAATTTTAACAACTGAAAAAGAACCGTATTTAAATTAACAAGTTCTCTAATTTATTATAACTCTTATTGTAAATTTTTCAATGATCACCGACTTAAGAAGCGATACTTTCACCCGGCCATCGGCGGGTATGTTAGAGGCTATGTTGCAAGCGCAGACCGGCGACGATGTTTGGGGCGAAGACCCCTCGGTAAACCAGCTGGAGGCCACGATGGCAGAACAATTTGGCATGGAGGCGGCCCTTTACTGCCCTTCCGGCACCATGAGCAACCAGATTGCTATTAAGGTACATACGCAACCGGGCGACGAACTGATTTGCGGCCAGCATTCCCATGTATATATTTACGAGGGTGGTGGCATTGCCTTTAATTCCGGCGTACAGACCAAACCCATTGAAAGTGACCGCGGTATGCTCGCCGCCGCCGATATTGTCGCCGCTATTAATCCGGATGACGTACACAAGGCCCGCACCTCCATCGTAAGCCTGGAAAACACCAGCAACCGCGGCGGAGGCTGCTGCTACGAATGGGAGCAGCTGGAGCAGATCCGTGCAGTATGCGACCATCATGAACTGGCGCTTCACCGGACGGTGCCCGGCTATACAACGCACTGGTGGCTACCGGCCAAACTCCCAAAGCCTACGGCCGCCTGTTCGACAGCATTTCCGTATGCCTCAACAAAGGGCTGGGCTGTCCCATGGGCTCCGTGCTGATGGGCTCCGCCGCTTATATCCAGCAAGCCAGGAGAATACGTAAAAAGTTCGGTGGCGGGTTGCGTCAGGCCGGATATATGGCCGCCTGCGGCATTTACGCACTCGAAAACAACGTAGACCGCCTGGCAGACGACCACGCCAACGCCAAACGCATTGCCCGAGCCCTCCTGAAGCGGGATTTCACCGGACACATGCTCCCCGTAGATACCAATATTATCATCTTTGATGTGCAGGACGGTTGGACGCCCCTGACATTTACAGAGCACCTGCGCCAACATGGCGTGCTCGCCTCTGCCATTTCGCCTACCCAGGTACGCATGGTGACACACCTGGACGTTACCAC
Organism: Chitinophaga sedimenti; assembly: GCF_023156195.1. Classification (GTDB taxonomy): domain Bacteria; phylum Bacteroidota; class Bacteroidia; order Chitinophagales; family Chitinophagaceae; genus Chitinophaga; species Chitinophaga sedimenti. Next base: position 363,572 of record NZ_JAKUKA010000001.1, on the reverse strand, counting down.
GGAGATGACTGACAGGGTCTGTGCCATTATTGCAGCGATGGGTCTCTGATCATATGACCATAAGAGGATCCTAAGGATTGTTACTGAATAGTAACTAAAACCTCCCTGTTCCAGTAGTAATTAGCTACATTTTAGTTACAGTTAGTTACAATCGTCTTAGGATCCTATATCCATCCTGGCCATAAAAAGGGTATTTATGAAAAAATGCACCTCCCCGAAACCATAGTAAAACCAGGCATCTCCAAAGAATGAGGCCACTCAAACACAAGCCAGTATAGACCCAAGCCCTTTGCCTGCCCTTTAACTGCCCTTTGCCTGCCCTTTCCCTGGCGGAAAAAGCCGGTGAGCAGCGGGGAAAGGGTACAAGTTAGAAAACACAACTGCGGCTGAAAAGAGTTACTAATGCCGGCGCCCCTATATTGTAATTCACTCCTTTCTGGTTATTTTTGCGATTCAACGTTTTTTTAACAGTATATATGGAATTATCGAAGAACTATACCCCCGGGGGTACGGAGGAAAGATGGTACGCACACTGGATGGACAAGGGTTACTTTAACTCAAAACCGGACGGCCGTCCCCCTTTCACCATTGTAATACCGCCACCGAACGTTACGGGCGTACTGCACATGGGCCACACCCTGAACGAAACCGTTCAGGACATCCTGATCCGTAAAGCCCGTATGAGCGGGTTCAACGCCTGCTGGGTCCCCGGTTCCGACCATGCTTCCATCGCCACCGAAGCCAAGGTGGTAGATATGCTGAAAAAGGAGAAAGGCATCGACAAATCCGAGCTTACCCGCGAAGCATTCCTTAAACACGCGTACGAGTGGAAAGATAAATATGGCGGTATCATTTACCACCAGATCAAAAAGCTGGGCTGTTCCTGCGACTGGGACCGCGTCAGCTTCACCATGGACGACCACTACTACAAAGCGGTGATCAAGGTGTTCGTGGACATGTATAATAAGGGCCTGCTGTACCGCGGCGCCCGCATGATTAACTGGGACAGCAAGGCCAAAACGGCGTTGAGTGATGAGGAAGTGGAATATAAAGACCTCACTGGTAAACTGTACCATGTTAAGTACCCGATCGTAAACGCTGCCGGTGAAAAAACCGGGGAATTCATCACCATCGCCACCCAACGCCCCGAAACCATCATGGGCGATACCGCGATTTGTGTGAACCCGACCGACGAGCGTTACGCGCACCTGAAAGGTCATTTTGCCCTGGTGCCGATGATCGACCGTAAAGTGCCCATCATTTTTGATGAATATGTAGATCCCGCATTCGGTACCGGCGCCCTGAAAGTGACGCCCGCACACGACATCAATGACTACAACCTCGGCCTGAAACACAACCTCGAAGTAGTAGACACCCTGAACGACGACGGCACCCTGAGCGCAGCGGCCATCGTATTCGTAGGCGAAGACCGCTTCGTTGCCCGCAAAAAGGTAGTAGCCACGCTGGCGGAACAGGGCCTGCTCATTAAAGAAGAAGAATATACGACCCGTCTTGGTTACTCCCAACGTAATCCCACGACCGTGGTTGAACCCCGCATTTCTACCCAGTGGTTCGTGAAGATGGCGGAACTCGCCAAACCGGCACTGGAGGCAGTGACCAGCGGCGATGTACGTATTCACCCCGGTGACCGCTTCCTGGCAACTTACAAATACTGGATGGAGAACGTAAAGGACTGGTGCATCAGCCGCCAGCTCTGGTGGGGACAGCAGATACCGGCGTACTACGACGAGAGCGGCAATTTCGTGGTGGCTGAATCTATGGAAGACGCCATCCGCCTGTACTCCGAGAAGTACGGTACGCCCAACGGCCCGCTCCGCCAGGGATGCAGACTGCTCGGATACCGGTTCTCCAGCTGGCTGTGGCCTATCGAAGTATTCGAAGGCATCACCAAACCGGATAACCCGGAAATCAATTACTATTACCCCACCAACGTACTGGTAACGGGTCAGGATATCATCTTCTTCTGGGTAGCGCGTATGATCATGGCCGGCCTGGAATACAAGCATGTAAAACCTTTCAACGACGTATATTTCACCGGTATGGTGCGCGATAAGCAGGGCCGTAAGATGAGTAAATCACTCGGCAACTCGCCCGACCTGCTGGAACTGATCGAGCGCTTTGGCGCAGATGCCGTACGTTTCGGCATCATGATCTCCTCTCCCGCCGGTAACGACCTGCTGTTCGACGACAGCAGCTGCGAACAGGGCAAGATGTTCAACAATAAAATGTGGAACGCCCTGAAGCTGACGAAGATGTGGACCGTATCCGACAATGCCGCTGCTACGCCCCACTTTGCAGTTACCTGGTTCGAAAGCAGGTTAAACAAAGTACAGGCCGAGATAGAATTACTGATGAAAGACTTCCGCCTGAGCGAAGCGCTGAAAACCTTGTACAGCCTCATCTGGGACGATTTCTTCAGCTGGTACCTCGAGTGGGTGAAACCTGGCTTCGAACAACCGATCGACCGCGAAGTGTATAACCAAACGATCGGCTTCTACGAAAGACTGCTGCAACTGCTGCATCCTTTTATGCCTTTCATCACCGAAGAAATTTACCACCTGTTGAAAGAACGCGCCGAAGGCGACGACCGTCATCAGGCAATTTGCCGCACCAGGCGCAGTAAACGAAGCGATCCTCGCAGATGGCGAACTGTTGAAAGAAGTGATCTCCAGCATCCGCGACTCCCGCGTGAAAAACCAGATCAAACCGAAAGACCCGGTGGAGCTGCATTTCGAAACCAGCAACGAGCCTGCGTTCCGTCGTATTGAGCAGATCCTGGCCAAACAAGTGAACGCCAGCGCCATCACGTATACCAAAGAATCGGTTACCGGCGCTATTGCCCTGGTTATTCAGAAAGACAAATGTTACATCAAAACAGAAGTTGCCCCGGATACCACCGCGCAAAAAGAGCAGCTGCTGAAAGACCTGGAATACAATAAAGGCTTTTTGATATCGGTGGAAAAGAAACTGGGCAACGAACGTTTCGTGGCCAATGCAAAGCCGGAAATTGTAGCGATAGAACAGAAGAAGAAGGCAGATGCAGAAGACAAAATCAAAGCGATAGAGGAAAGTTTAAAACTGTTATAATTTTAGGGAGCGTCCGGTCGTTTATAAACCGGACGTTTCTTTTTTACCTGTCATGATGCGAAAACTCTTTTTTATAGCCTGTATGGCCGGCGCATTCAATGCAGCCGCGCAAAAACCGGCCACTCCTCCCCTACTACCAAAACCACCCTGCGTTTCAAGACCACCGGAACAACATGCTGGCCGACACACTGCCGCGCCCGGACATCCTCAAAATAGTGGACTCCCCGCTGGTCGTATGGGACCACAAAAAAATGAAACACAAGGTCGTATCATTCGAATTCACCCACGAAAGCCGCGAAATAACCCTGAACGACACCACGGGTAAGCCCATGATCTTCAGCGATTTCACCGGCGATGTGTTTAAAACGGACAGGCTGCCCGCATTGTGGAGTAAACATCTGAAAGAGACGTTGCAGCAGGGGGACGTGTTATACTTCAACAATATCATTGTGAAGTATGCCGATGATAAGCTGTATATGGTACCGGCGATTAAGTTTTTGTGAGATAATATATTAAGAAGAAGGCCCGCTGGTAGCGGGCCTTCTTCTTAATAAGCAAACAACTGCTGCAACGGCAAAATCAACTGGAAGTAATGCTGCCGCCCCGGGTCCTGCGGATCTACATCCAGCAAATGGCTGTATCTTACCCCGAACGTGAACGGAATACTGTTCCCTACCTTTGTATCGAAGTACAATTCTCCACCCGCTGATGCATATCTTCTGCGCTCCATGCTGAACAATACCCGCGCCATACTGTAATCATAAAACACATTGCCGCGGAGGCGCATGAAATACAGGATATGCGCAAAGCCCCAGTCGGGGTAAGCGATCGGGAAATGATAGTTGGCTCCCAGTTTATAAATATCCTTGTAAAAAGGTTCGTTATAGCCACGTGCGTATGCGAAGTTATCGCTGAACGAGTAACGCAGGCTGCTGTCTTTTTGTTGATATGCCCCCTGCAACACCAGGCTGTGTGTCCGGAACAAACCCGGCAGGTACAGGTCTGCGCGTGCGAGCAGCTGCCAGGCCGGTACCGCGTTGATCGAACGGCGGTATTGCAGGTACACTGACTGCGCAAACGGGGAGTTGATCTGCTGCCGCGCCTTGATGCGCTGGTTCACAAAACTCAGATAAGAAGTAATGTACTGCAATTCCGTATCGCGGAACATGTACTTGCTGCGGGCTTCCCGCATACGCTGTTTGTACGTGTAAGTACCGCCGATCGTTAACGCCCTGCCGTACAGGCCGCGCGACAACGACAACGGTAATGAAACGCCCGCATGCCAGTCGGCCTCCCGCCAGTACACCTGGACAGAGTCGTTCACATACAAGCTGCGGTTAAAAGTATAGGCGGCGCCGGTGCTCAGGTACGGGAACAGCGCGCCGGACAGGATATCGGCACTGATCTCGGAACTACCCTCGTTACGGTTGTAATTGTAGGTAGCCGAAGCGGTCACCGTATTTAAGATGTTATCGCTGTAAGCCGTAATACTGAAATCGGGATCGCTGAACAACGGTACCCAGCTGTGCACGTTGATTAAACGGTGCAGCTGCGAATACCGGTTACAGTATGCTCGGTATCGGGAATTTTATCAATGATGCTGCCGCCTTCTTTAAAGTCGGGTTGCAGCCAGCTGCTTCGCTGTGGCAGACCGGGTTTCAGGTCCACCGGCGTTTGAAACAGTTTATAGCCGTCGGCCGTAAACTCGCTGAACACGAGGTGGCCATTGCGCACCGTCATGTGCTGCACGCCGTTGCGGGCGTTGGTGACGCGGAACAGTTGCTTGTCCGTATAGGCAAAAACGTTATCTACGTTTCCGTAGTTCGCTGTAATAAAGACAGTATCGCCCTGTATGGCCGGAATACCCAGTACGCGCAGCGCTGCGGGCAACAACACTTCGGGATCGCCACCGTTTACGGGCAGTTGCACCAGCGCTATTTTACCATCCTTGCCACGTTTACCGGCAATGATATATTGTCCGTCCGCCGAAAATTTAGGGTAAGTAAAGTAGCCGTTGTCCGGGTTGGGTAAGTGCCGGATCACCTCCCCGGTGGCGGCGTCCAGTACGTCGAGGCTGTAATGCAGATCGGCGCCCGATGATACGGCGCAGATCAATTTACCATCGGGCGAAATGTCCGGCGAAAAGTACCGGGTCTTTAAGGTAAGCTGACGGGTAACACCATCTTCATGGACCATGACCACCGAGTAATCTTTCCAGGTCCAGCGGGGATGGTAGCGGGTTTCCGTCCATACCATACGACCGTTACGATAGCCGAAATAATCATCGAACCCAAAGCCCGGCGCGAACAGGCGTTGCTCTGTGCCATCGGGCTTTATCAACCAGAAAGCGGGAATGCGTTTATAGGAACTCTTTAACACCAGCAGGTCGCCGGCATCCGTGGTATACACATACTTATAATCCGTCACTGTTTTGGTCTGCGGACTAATCATCGTCGTATCGTCCCAGTCACCGCCTTCCGCCCACTTTTTCCGGTACCAGTCGATGCCGGCGTCGTAAAACTGCGTGATGTTCTTACCCGTCCGCCGTTTCAGACTATGGCTCATCGGGTAAATCACTCCACGAAACCTTACCGCATCGTCGGTTACATCTTTCCAGAAGGTAGCGCCATGTTCATAGCGCCCGTAACTGGTGAGGATATATCCCAAAGGATAATGGCTGGGCGTATAATCCTTATAAGAGCCGTTTCTGATCTTCATATAGGAATAATCCTTCTTTGCCAGCGATAGCGCCCTAAAACCGTCGAAAAACGCCGGCAAACGTCCCCTGCCCTGTTCACTCAATGCCGTTTCGCTCAACACGGCATCGCCCTCCCAGTACCAGTTCGGCACCGCGATGTTATTGGCCGCCGTTCTGCCGAGTTGTCCGCCCAAATACCCCACCACGCGCGAGAGGCCAACATTAAAGTTCGTATTCTGCAACACGTGCCGGTATTCGTGGATGGCCAGCTGATCTACCCAGCTCATGGCCCCCATATCATTGGAATTAGGAGGCGGCGCCAGGTAAAACTCCGAGCGGAAGGGCGCCAGCTGCACATAACCGTTGGCCAGCAAGGTCTGGTCCTGCAGCACAATGCTCATCTTTTCGCGGCGGTTGCCGATAGACAGGCGGTTGTGGCGGTTAATGTACATCACGGTATTAGCCACACGCTGGCCAATACTGTCCATCCCTTCCGGGAAAATAACGCGTACAGTATCGTTGTTGATCTGCCGCCACTTGTGCGATAGCGGATTGCCCCCGAATTCCTGGGCGCCGGCATAGTGGAAAAACAGCATCGCTATACAGGCAGCGGTAATATGGCGCATAGAACAGTTGTAATAAGGTATAAATGTAACAGTTCCCGGCATTAGTTGGGTATTTTGTAATTTTGAAAAAATTTAACCGGGGCACATGGACACACAAAAGCACACACCGGTACTGCTCACCGAGGCAGCGGTAACGGCACTGCAAACACTGATGGAACAGGAAGGTTTCGACACCACGCAGCACCTGCGTATAGGCGTAAAGGGCGGCGGTGGCTGCGCCGGGGGCGGCATGAGTTATATGCTGGGCTTCGATCAGCCGCTGGAAGACGACGCGCGGTTTACCGTACACGGCATTCCCGTCATCATAAAAAGGCGCACGCATTGCACCTCATGGGCATGGAAGTGGGTTACCAGGACAATGAATCCGGCAGGGGCTTTACTTTTTCCAATCCTTTTGAGAGTAGCCAGCAATAGTATTGCTATACAGCTGCCGTTGCGACGCTCCGTTCATCTCCACCAACTATTATCAACTTATCAAAACAAGAAAGGGCCGGCATGATGCCGGCCCTTCTTTATTACTTATGCGCTTGGCTTACAGTTTAGGCGCTTTTTCTTTTACTTCTACTACCCGGCTTTCGTTAGACAGCTGGTTGTTTTTATCGAAGTCCACCAGGATTGGCGCGGCTACGAAGATAGAAGAGTAAGTACCGGTGATCACACCGATCAGCATTGCGAATGCGAAACCGCGGGTTGCTTCACCACCGAACACAAACAGGATCAGGATGGTCAGGAACACCGTGAAGGAGGTCATGATGGTACGGCTCAGCGTTACGTTGATCGCCCTGTTTACGGTCGTATTTCTGTCCAGCCCTTTACCCTCGCGGAAGTACTCGCGGATACGGTCGAACACGATTACAGTATCGTTCATCGAGAAACCGATCACCGTCAGGATGGCCGCAATAAAGTGCTGGTCAATTTCGAGCGGGAAAGGTACAACGTTACGCAGGAAGGAGAATACCGCCAGGGTTACGAATACGTCGTGCAGCAGCGCAACGATGGTACCCAGGGAATACTGCCATTTGCTGAAACGCAGCAGGATGTAAAGGAAGATCACTACGATAGAGAAGATCGTCGCTTTGATCGCACCCTGACGAAGGTCGTCGGAGATGGTCGGCGAAACGGTCTGTGAACCTACCACATATTTGTTCAGGAACGACTCGTAAGTAGTACCAGCCGGATAATTCGGCTTCAGGCCTTCGAACAGTTTCTCAGACACTTCGCGGTCTACGGTCAGTGACTGGTCTTCAATCCTGTAAGAAGTAGTGATGTTCAGCTGGTGCGTAGAACCACCGATCGTTTTCACGAAAGGCTCTGCTTCAAATACTTTTGCCAGTTCAGCTCTGACTTCTTCACGATTTACCTCTTTGTCGAAACGAACCGTATAGCTACGGCCACCCGCGAAATCGATACCGTGATCGAAACCATTAAAGAAGGACGCTACACCCAGTACCAGTACCACACCGGAGATCACGTAAGCAATTTTACGTTTGCCTACGAAATCGTAGTTGGCGTGTTTAAAGATCTTGCGGGAGAGCGGTGTAAAGTATTCGAAGTGACGTTTTTTGTTTGTCCAGAAGTCGGTAATCATGCGGGACACCAGGATACCGCAGAACAGCGACAGCAACAGACCAATGATCTGTGTAGTGGCGAAGCCGAGTACCGGGCCCAGGCCGAAGTAGAACAGGATGATGGCAGTCAGCAATGAAGTGATGTGACCATCGAGTACCGGCGCCAGGGAGCGCTGGTAACCATGCTTCACAGCGTCCTGGTAGGAACGGCCGTGGCTCAGTTCATCCTTGATCCTTTCAAATATGATTACGTTCGTATCCACAGCCATACCGATGGTGAGTACCAGACCGGCGATACCAGGCATGGTGAGCGTAGCGCCCAGCGAAGCGAGGATACCTACGGTGAACAGCAGGTTCAGGATCAGGGCAATGTTAGCCACCCAGCCGCCTGTGTTATAGTATACCAGCATCAGTACGAAAATCACCGCGAAAGAGATCGCGAAAGATTTTGCACCTGCAGCGATAGATTCAGCACCCAGGGTGGGGCCTACGATCTGTTCCTGTACGATTTTCGCAGGAGCAGGCATCTTACCGGATTTCAGGATGTTCGCCAGTCTTTTGCCTCGTCAACAGTGAAACCACCGCTGATGGAAGACGAACCACCTGCAATTTCGGATTTGATGTAAGGAGCGGAATATACGATACCGTCGAGTACAACGGCTACATAGTTATGTGTAGTAACATCACCGGGGTTGGAAGGAACCAGCGAAGCGGTGAGCCTGCGCCATTCACGTGCACCGATGTCGTCCATTCTCATGGATACCTCAGGCATGTTATCCTGGTCGAAGTTCTGCTGCGCGTCTACGATCATTTCACCGTTCACTTTCGCTTTAGGGCTCAGCGGGTTTACTTTCAGACCATAGACAGGTACAATGTTCTTACCGAGGTTTTCTTCGTCCAGCACACCGAACGCTATCACGAAATCTTTCGGCAGTACGTTTTTAACGGCAGGCAGGCTGAAGTAGCTGCGGATGGTAGCGGTATCTTTAGTATGGGCTACACCGAAGTATGGACCAGGTCTTGCCTGACCATTTTCAGGATTTACCAGTGGCACCATTACGCTGAACAACGAAGGCTCCGGGGGTTTATCCATGTTTTTAGCAGAATCCAGCTTTTTAGCGATCGCGCCGCTGTCTTTAGACAGCATTGATTCGAGGCTGCCGGTTGCACTGGTATCAGGCTGCGCAGCGGCTACAGCGGGCGTAGTATCCTGTGCGGCGGGAGCAACTGTTGCCGCAGTATCAGCAGCGGCAGCAGCACCACCTTTCTTAGCATAGCTCAGGTAGTTTTTAACAGCGTCATTTACCGGTACCAGCGTCTGGTTGGCAAACTCGTTGCTGTTTTTATATACCTCGCGGAATTCCAGGTTAGCGCTGGCCTGCAGGTATTTACGTACGCGGTCTGCGTCGTCAACACCCGCCAGTTCTACGGAGATAATACCTTTATTTTCGTCCAGGCTGATGTTCGGTTGTGCTACACCAAATTTATCGATCCTCTTCTGGAGTACGAGATAGGTGTTTTTGATCGCATCGTTCGCACGGCTGCGGATCACACGGAGCACCTCTTCGTTGGAAGAATTGAAGGTCAGTTCTTTCTGGCTGGCATTGGCGAAAATAGAAGACAGGCGGCCGTTAGGTGCAACCTGGGCATACGCTTCGCCGAACAGCGTTACGTAGTCGGACTGGCTCGTTTTCTTCAATTCACGGGCTTTTAATAAAGCCTGGTTGAACGCAGGATCTTTAGAATAACCAGACAGGGAACGAATCACATCTTCCACACTTACGTCCAGTACCACGTTCATACCGCCCTGCAGGTCAAGACCCAGGTTCAGCTCTCTTTCTTTCGCTTTGGTATAGGTGACAAACCAGGGAAAACCCGCAATTTCTTCACCACTGGTGCTGTCGATCAGATATTGTCTCCTTGCTTTTACGAGAGCGTCCAGCGTATCTGCGTATAACGACTGCATCACTTTGTCGTTAGGATACTTTTTATCCGCAGAAAGATTGTTTTTGGCCACGTCATTTTCGGCCTGCTGGTTTATCTTCTTCTCATAATTCCGTACCACAAACGTGAAGGACAATTGATACAAAGAGATAAGGATCAGTGCGACAGCAAAAACTTTAACCAGTCCTTTTAGTTGCATGTTGTTTCGGGTTTATAAATTTTTTTTTAGAGTTGCAAAGATAGAATTTAAATTGATATATTAAAGAGCCGATCAAAAGTCCTGCAAATTCACCATTTGCCTGATTTTGAACGCCTTTTGACCGTAACAATTTTTTCTATGCCATACCGTCATGCTTGCTTTGCAATAATACTTTTACTCGCGGCAGCCTGCCATACTACGAAAAATATGCGAAAAAATACCGGTGACAACGCATCTTTTGCCAAATTATTACGCAACGACCCGCGTCTGAAGGCGGTATTAGACAGCGCCGACGAATTCCGGCTACAGGTAATTTATACCCGGATCGACCGTGATGAGCGCAACCAGCCTCACTTTACGGACTTTTTGTACGATGTGGACACCACCCGGTACTTTTACCCCGCCTCCACTGTCAAAATGCCGATAGCCCTGGCGGCGCTGGAAAAACTGAATGATCTGAACATACCGGGCCTTACCAAATACACACCTATGTATACGGACAACCTCCCCGGGGTAAATACCGCCGTTACCGCCGATAGTACCGCGGCAGACGGGCAGCCTTCCGTGGCCCATTATATTAAGAAGATATTCCTCGTCAGCGATAATGACGCCGCCAACCGCCTGTACGAGTTTGTGGGACAGCAGCCGCTGAACGAGGGACTCTGGCAGAAAGGCTATACCACGGCCCAGATAAGGCACCGGCTGGATATGGCGGGGCTGAGCGCCGAGGCCAACCGGCACACCAACGGCGTACAGTTTCGCCACAACGGGCGGCTCCTGTACGTGCAACCTGAACGCTATAGCGCGCTCCCCTTCCCTCAACGCAGCGACTTTGTGGGCCTGGCGCACGTGGAAAACGGCAAGGTGGTCAATACCCCGTTCGACTTCAGCCTGCGCAACCGTATTACCCTCCCGGACCTGCACCTGCTGTTGAAAAGCATTATTTTTCCACAGCATGTAACTTCTGACCGCCTGTTCCGTTTAACGGAAGACGATTACCAGTTTTTATACCGGTATATGTCGCAGGGCCCGGACGAAACAAGCTACCCGGCCTACGACACAGCAGCATTTCACCATAATTATGTAAAATTCCTGCTGCTCGGGGGCGAAAAGACCGAAAAACCGTCGCCAGGCCTGCGGATTTATAATAAACCAGGATGGGCGTACGGATTTTTAACGGACGTGGCTTACATTGCGGACTTTGAACATAACGTGGAGTTTTTGCTGTCGGCTACCCTGTATGTAAACCGCGACGGCATTATCGGAGACGACCGCTACGACTTCGAAACGGTGGGAAAACCGTTCCTGAAAGCCCCGGGTGAAGTAATTTACCAGCAGGAACTGCAAAGGGAAAGAAAATACAAACCCGACCTTTCGCGTTATAAAGTGAAGTATGAAAAACAGATCAATTAATCTAATAAACCAAAAGAGAGCATGTTAACAAGAATGAACCGACTCTGGACGCTCGTGGCAGCAGCCGCTATTTTAACCACAGGACTCGCATCCTGCCTGAAAAGCAAAGACTCCGGCCCCGCACAGCCCTACGCTATCGTTGCGTTGCTGAATGGCGCAGTTTATCCAAGTGCAGTTGACGTTTACCAGAACGGCAAAAAAATCAACTCTTCCGCTTTTGAATCCGGTAAATACGCGATTACCCAGGTAACACCAGGTACACAGGAGCTGGGCTTCAAAAAATTCAATTCAGACAGCACCCTCTCCACTCCGGACCTGGCGCTGTACGATACCCTCGCATGGCACACCCTGGTGATGTATAACAAAAACCAGCCTACCGACAGCGGTTTCCAGACGTATAACATCCTGGAAAACTATTCGGAAGTGACCGGCGAAAAAGTAAACTTCCGCCTGTTTCACCTGAGCCCGGATGCTGGTACCGTAAAACTGTTTGTGAACGATGTAGAGATCTACGGAGGCCGTACGCATGGCGACTTCGTGAGCAGCATTAACCAGGAGTTTGCCAAAACTTCCGGCGGTACGATCAAATTTGAGGTAAAAGACGCGAACACGAATGCTACTATCGTATCCAAATCGGTAGACTACTCCAGCGGCAGCGTGATCACCCTTTACCTGTACGGCCTGAGAAACGCCGCTGGTACCGACAGCCGCAAGATTTCACTGAATGTATACGAGCACAGAGCTTAATCTGCTGCATGCTAATATTTTAAAGGGAGCATTATAATGCTCCCTTTTTTATGTAGGTTTGCCGCGGCCAAAGCCACTATAATCATAACTGTATGTTACAATTAGCAGAACGACTGTCGAGGATATCCGAGCCGCAAACCATCAAAATGGCGAAACTGAGCCGCGAACTGAAGGCGCAGGGAATTGACATTGTAGACCTCAGTATCGGCGAACCCGATTTCGATACCCCTGAGCACATCCGCGAGGCAGCGAAAAAGGCCATCGATGAAGGATTTACACACTATACCCCCGTAGCCGGTTATCCCGAAGTAAAGAAAGCTGTAACCGTGAAACTGCAGCGGGACAATAATCTTACCTACACCCCGGAGCAAATTGTAGTGTCTACCGGCGCCAAACAAAGCATTGCCAACGCGGTGCTCAGCATCATCAACCCCGGTGATGAGGTAATCATTCCCACCCCTACTGGGTTACTTACTCCGAACTCGTGAAACTGTGCCAGGGCGAAGTGAAATTTGTTCCCTGCGGCATAGAAACGCAATATAAAATTACGCCGGCACAGCTGGAGGCCGCCATCACGCCTAAAACGCGGATGTTCATGTTCTCCTCCCCCTGTAATCCCACCGGCTCCGTATACTCAGCAGCAGAGCTGGAAGCCCCGCCCTTGTGTTCGCCAAACATCCGCAGATCTACATTATATCAGACGAGATTTACGAATACATCAACTACGTGGGCGACCACACCAGCATCGCCAGCTTCGGTGATCTGAAAGAGCGTACCATCATCATCAACGGTCTTAGTAAAGGTTTTGCCATGACGGGCTGGCGCCTGGGTTACCTGGCCGCGCCGCTGCACATCGCGAAAGCCGCCGATAAAATCCAGAGCCAGTTTACCTCGGCCACCTGCTCCATCACCCAAAAAGCGGCGGTTACCGCGCTCACCGGACCGCTGGATACTGCCAACGCCATGGTAGCAGAGTTCCGCAACCGCCGTGCGTTCGTGTACAATGCCATGAAGGAAATAAAAGGCCTGGCAGTAAACGAGCCGGACGGTGCTTTTTACATGTTCCCGAATGTAAAAGCCTTCTTCGGCAAATCCGCCGACGGCATGGAAGTAAACAATGCGGACGATCTCTGCATGTACCTGCTGCACAAAGCCAACGTATCGTTGGTTACAGGCGCCGCCTTCGGCGCGCCGGACTGCCTGCGCATGTCGTATGCATCTTCTATGGAAAAGCTGCAGGAAGGGCTGAAAAGGCTGAAAGCCGGGCTGGAGAAACTGCAATAGCTAATTCTAGTATATACCAATAGCAAAGCCGCGGAAGTTCCGCGGCTTTGCTATTGGTATTGTAATGGACTGGCAGGGCAGTCCCCATGGACTTACAGTAGCATCACGAAGCATTTACCAGCTTCAACAATTCCTCATGAAGGGCAATTACCTGGGGTATGACCAGCTGCTGTTCATTATTATAAATTACATAATCGGACAGTTTCGCTTTGATGGCTTCGTCCATCTGCTTATGCATACGGGCAAACACCTCGTTACGGGTTACATGATCGCGCTTCATCACCCGCTGGATGCGCAGCGCCTGCTGGGCATATACATAAATGACCTTGTCTACATGATGAAATGCTTCGGTTTCGAACATCAGGGCGGTTTCTTTCATTACATAGGGGCTCGACTGCCGGGACGCCCACTGCATGGAGTCGCGGATGGTGGCCGGGTGTACAAGAGAATTGAGCAACGCCAGGCGGCCGGGGTCGTTAAATACGATGTTGGCAATGTACTTCCTTTCCAGTTCGCCGGCAGCGTTGTAGGCCGCTTCGCCAAAGTGTTGCTTAATTTCCGATACCAGCTGCGCGTCCTGCGTCATCAACATTTTAGCACGGTCATCTGAGTAGTACACGGGTATCCCCAGCAATTCAAAAATCTTTGCCACTGTTGTTTTTCCGGATCCTATTCCTCCAGTAAGGCCGATAATCATCATAACCGTAACTGCATTTTCTGTGCTCAATATCACAATAATCCGTAACAAAGCCAACAAAAAAGCCCGCTCCTGACCGGAACGGGCTTTTAATAATATAGTATAACGAATTACTTCGCTTCTGCTTTCTGGATAGCCGCAGAGTACTCACGGCTGATAGCGGAGCGCTCCATGGTTACGCTGGTACCTACTGCGATTTCTACCACGATAGTACCGTCTGCGTTGATTTTTTTGATTTTACCGTGCATGCCGGCAATGGTTACGATTTTGTCGCCTTCTTTCAGACCTTCGCTAAACTGTTTCTGTTCTTTTGCTTTTTTAGTCTGGGGACGGATCATGAAGAAGTACATCACCACGAGCATACCGCCGATGAAGATGAAGTTACCATAGGCGCCCATACCACCAGATTGACCCGCGGCAGGAGGAGCCATCAGCAGGTTTAATAAATTGCTGTACATTTTATTATTTGTTTATTGTTTTATTGATTTATGCCTTTTTTACGATAGTGCACTGGATCTTTGGACCTTTCACCACAACAGGATCGGTATTAGCCTCGATGGTGATTTCCTTTTCCGTGAAGCCCTCGGGTTTGCCCTTGCTGTTAAACACCACTTTCATGTAGCCGGATTCTCCTGGTTTGATGGGTTCTTTAGGCCATTCAGGGATCGTACAACCACAGGTGGCGGCGGCGTTGCGGATCAGCAGGCTGCCTTTGCCGGTATTGGTGAATTTGAAGGAGTATTCTACTACTTCACCTTCCACTATTTTACCAAAATCGTGCACGCCATTCTCGAATGTGATCTGTGGCAATTCACCTTTACTTTCGCCGGAAGTAAGCGCGGCGCCGTTTTCAGCACCTGCTGCCTTTTCCTGGCTGCCGTTGTTGCAGGAGGCCGTTAAAATGCCCAATGCGAGGATATAGACCAGTTTCTTCATGTTCTTGCTAAAGAATTTGACGTAAAAATAGTTTTTCCCTCCGGCTTTCCTATTTTTTTGTACGATCGATCTTCTGGATCTGACCGGCCTGTTCCAGCTCTTTCAGGATGTTGTCCAGGATGCCGTTCACAAACTGGCCGCTCTGCGGTGTACTGTATGCTTTCGCCAGGTCGATGTACTCGTTGATGCTCACTTTAGTTGGGATGGTAGGGAAATAGAGGAATTCACATACGCCCATTTCCATCAGCAGCATATCCACCGCGGCAATACGGTCGGAATCCCAGTTCTGGAGTTTAGGTTTGATGAGTTCCGGCAATATTCCTTTTTATCGATAACGGTACGCAGCAGTTCGCGGGCGTACTCGATCTTTTCTTTGCTGATCAGCTGCAGGAAGTTGAACAACTGTGGTTTGGCGAAGTAGTTACCGATCAGGAGGTTCATCATCTCGGCATCGTCGCCCCAGTTCAGGAAGTGGTCGTCCATGCTCTGGAGGAACAGTTCACTTTTGCTGAGAATTTCCTTGTAAATGAACTCCATGATTTGCCTTTCGGAGGCTTTGCTGCGGCCTTCCTCGGTGATGTATTTCTTGTATACATCGGTTTCGGTCAGCGTGTTATACAGCTTGCGCAGCATTTCCGCGTCCGGCAGGTGTTTTAACTTCCAGTGGTCCAGGTTCACCTTGAACCCTGCATCGTTAATAATCTGGAACAGGAACTCATTACCGGCAATTTTGGTGCTCACGTTCAGGTCTTCCTGGGAGGGAAGATGCTTGGACGAGCGCGCCTGTGCGTCGGTTTCGGCATATTGCGCCACCTGTGTTACCATGTACAGCAGGTAAGTAAATACCGGCTTGTCTGGTCCAACTTCTCATTCAGCAGACTCGTCGCTGTACCAGGCTTTACCTGTTCCATCGTTTCGAGGGTGTACAGCGTCTGCATTACCTTAACTCTGATGTTTCTTCTACTAATCATGCATGCAAAATGGCCGCAAATCTACGTTTTTATGCGCACATGCCGAAAATTTGTTGCTTACTACCTGCCCGCATAGTATTGGCAGCGACTTTTGGCGGAAATCTGTCACGTTTCTGTAAAATTGACACATGTTGACAGTCCGCTGCCAGTTCATTATCTTTGTCGCCTGCCAAATTTGCCTCAGCGGCGCGTTGGCATAATTCTCGTGAACTCAGCAACATCAAACTTAAACATCTTAATAAACTACAATAACCATGGCTAAGTCTAAATTAAGTATTAAACCACTGGCTGACAGGGTGATCGTAAAACCCGCAGCAGCAGAAGAAAAAAACAGCAGGCGGCATCATCATCCCTGACACTGCAAAAGAAAAACCTCAGCGCGGTACCGTGATTGCAGCTGGTCCCGGTAAAAAGACGAGCCGGTTTCTGTAAAAGTGGGCGATACGGTTCTTTATGGTAAATACTCCGGTACAGAAATCAGCCTGGAAGGTGAAGATTACCTGATCATGCGTGAATCCGACATCCTGGCGGTAGTTTAATTCCACGGCGAAAGAGACTGACAAATCAAATCATTAAAACAACTCCACAATTACCATTCATATGGCAAAGCAAATATTCTTCAATATCGACGCCCGCAACAAAATGAAAAAAGGCGTTGACACCCTGGCAGACGCGGTGAAAGTGACCCTGGGCCCCAAAGGCCGTAACGTTGTAATCGAGAAAAAATTCGGTGCCCCCAGCGTTACTAAAGATGGTGTTACTGTAGCAAAAGAAATCGAACTGGAAGATCCCATCGAAAACATGGGCGCACAGATGGTGAAAGAAGTAGCTTCCAAAACCGCGGATATCGCAGGTGATGGTACTACCACAGCTACCGTTCTGGCTCAGGCAATCATCAGCGAAGGTCTGAAAAACGTTGCAGCCGGCGCTAACCCGATGGACCTGAAACGCGGTATCGACAAAGCCGTTAAAGGCATCGTTGACAGCCTGGCGAAACAGTCTGAAAAAGTTGGTAACGACAACAAAAAAATCGAGCAGGTAGCTACTATCTCTGCTAACAACGATAACGCAATCGGTAAACTGATTGCTGAAGCCATGAAGAAAGTAACCAAAGACGGCGTTATCACCGTTGAGGAAGCAAAAGGCACCGAAACTACTGTAGAAGTAGTGGAAGGTATGCAGTTCGACCGCGGTTACCTGTCTCCGTACTTCATCACCAACAGCGAAAAAATGCAGGCTGAACTGCAGAACCCTTACATCCTGATCTATGATAAAAAGATCAGTACGATGAAAGACATCCTGCACATCCTGGAGAAAGTTGCTCAGCAGGGCGCTCCCCTGGTGATCATCTCTGAAGACCTGGAAGGTGAAGCACTGGCTACCCTGGTGGTAAATAAACTGCGTGGCACCCTGAAAGTGGCTGCCGTTAAAGCTCCCGGCTTTGGCGACCGTCGTAAGGAAATGCTGCAGGACATCGCTACCCTCACTGCTGGTATCGTGATCAGCGAAGAACAAGGTTACAAACTGGAAAACGCCGACCTCACTTACCTGGGCCGTGCAGAATCAGTTACCATCGATAAAGACAACACTACTGTTGTTGGCGGTAAAGGCAAAAAGCAGACATCCAGGCCCGTATCGGCCAGATCAAGGCGCAGATCGAAGTAACTACTTCTGACTACGACCGTGAGAAACTGCAGGAGCGCCTCGCTAAACTGAGCGGCGGTGTTGCGGTACTGTACGTAGGTGCTGCTACCGAAGTAGAAATGAAAGAGAAAAAGACCGCGTAGACGACGCCCTGCACGCAACACGTGCTGCTGTGGAAGAAGGTATCGTTCCGGGTGGTGGCGTTGCTTACATCCGTGCGATCGAGTCTATCGAGAAACTGAAAGGTTCTAACGAAGACGAAGTTACCGGTATCCAGATCGTTAAACGCGCTGTAGAAGAGCCGCTGCGCCAGATCACTGCTAACTGCGGTATCGAAGGTTCTATCGTGGTACAGAAAGTGAAAGAAGGTAAAGGTGACTTTGGCTTCAACGCACGCACTGAAACCTACGAGAAAATGCTGGCTGCAGGTGTTATCGACCCTACTAAAGTATCCCGCATTGCACTGGAAAACGCTGCCTCTATCGCAGGTATGCTGTTAACAACTGAGTGTGTGATCGCTGACAAACCAGAACCTAAAGCTGCAGGTGGCCACGCTCACCCCGGCGGTCCTGGTATGGGCATGGACTACTAGTCGTAAATACGGAATTCCCAATAAAGGAGAGGCTGCCGCAAGGCGGCCTCTTTTTTTTGTGCCCGTACGCCTGTAACTTTACACCGCCTCGGCCGTTTAATGGATAATAGTATTGCCGATTTTCATGGATATGACGACAAGACCTGTAATTGCGATGTTCCTGTGCCTGATGATGGCATTGCTGGCCTGTAGTAAAGAAGAAACTTTACCAGCCTCCACCAGCGTATTACGCTCGCAGATGGAAGATTCTCTCATTTTCGACTACGTGAAGAGAAATAACATAGACAGCGTACTGCGCCACCCCACTGCCCTGGCCTACCGCATCCGGCGCAAAGGCAGTAATGAAATGATCAAGCACACGTCTGTGCCTACGCTTATATTTACCACCAGATTGCTGAACGGCCGGTAGTACAATCCTCTCTCGGTGTACCTACCAATTTTGACGGGCGGCAACTGAAAGACCATATTCTGGGCTGGCAAATAGGCCTGACCCAGATCGGGAAAGGCGGGAAAATATTACTTTTCATCCCTTCTGCCCTTGCTTACGGCGCTGCCGGTATTAACCAAACGATCCCACCCTATGCGGTACTGGTATCAGAAGTGGAGCTCGTAGATTTTAAAGACTAAGCGATTTTAGTATTTTTATATTTCAATTAACGTACACAAATGAAGATGAAACACCTTTTGGGCCTTGCTGCGGTATTATTCGTGGTGTTGGTTACAGCTTGTCACAAGAACAAAGACAAAGACGATTTTGACACGGCGGCGCAGGCGGCGAAGGACGAAGAGCTGATCAAACTTTATATTGATACGGCGAAACTGACCGGCATGGTACGCGACAGCACCGGCCTGTATTACAAAATACTCGAACATGGCACCGGCACCGATACCATGATCCTGAGCTCTAAAATGAAAGTATCGTACACAGGTAAACTGCTGAACGGTAATGTATTCCAGAAAGCCGACTCCACCACCCTAGGCGGCGCCATGCTGATGAACCTCATCAAGGGCTGGCAGTACGGTTTGCGTAAAACCACTGCAGGCGGACGCTTGCTGATGATCATCCCCTCCGGCCTTGCTTACGGACGCGGATCGAGAGACAGCATCCCTGCCAACTCCGTGCTGGTATTTGATATGAAACTGATCGATGTATACCGGAACTAATACCCCGGATCAGATATTTTGGCGAAGCGCCTGCGATCATCGCAGGCGCTTCTTTATGTTGATCCGAAAAGTGACGGCAGAAGTGCGTGACAACAGCGGCTGAGCAGGCATCTTTCTCACATATCTGTCATTTAGCGCAACACAGCAGCTTATACAACCCTTTACTTTCGCTAATTTTGATGGAATTAAACTCTTATTTGTGGCGCACGAGTGCATATCCGTTTTCGATATTTTCAAGATTGGCGTAGGACCATCCAGCTCACATACTTTAGGCCCCTGGCGGCCGCCATGCGATTTTTACAGGAACTGGAAGCGCAGGGAAAGCTGTCTGACATCCGGCAGGTAACCGTACTCCTGTACGGATCGCTGGCAAAAACCGGTTACGGACATGGCACCGATGTGGCCGTACAGCTCGGCCTGGCCGGCGACGACCCGGTAACGTTCGACGTAAACCAGATCACACCCAAGATCAATGATATTCGCCGCACCAAAAAACTGGCACTGGCAGGCAAACACGAAATCGATTTTGACCCCGTGACCAATATTGATTTTTTGTACGAGGCATCGCTACCCTTTCACCCGAATGCGCTGACCTTCCCGGTCACCATGACAAATGGCGAACAGACCGCGACCACCTACTATTCGATCGGCGGCGGGTTTGTTGTAAAAGAAGGCGAAAACAATTCGGCCGGTGCTCAGGTAGACCTCCCCTTTCCCATCGATACCGCCCGGCAATTGCTCCAGTGGTGCATTAAAACAGGCTATTCCATTTCCGAAGTGGTGATGGAAAACGAACTGGCCTGGCGCAGTGAGGAAGATACGCGTAAAGGCGTCATGAACATCTGGCGCGTGATGAAAGAATGCATCTACCGCGGCTCTCACACCTCCGGCGAACTGCCTGGCGGACTGAAAGTAGCCAGAAGAGCGGCGGCACTGAATAAAAGATTACTGAAAGACCGCACCTATAACGATTACGAAAGCTGGATAAAGCGATCCGCGAAGGCGGCAGTCATTTTGCCTATACGCTGGACTGGGTGAGCTGTTTTGCCCTGGCCGTGAATGAGGAAAACGCTTCCTTCGGCCGCGTGGTCACCGCGCCAACCAACGGTGCGGCCGGTGTTATCCCGGCGGTATTGCAGTACTACATTACCTTTTGTGATGGGTATGAAGAAGAGAAAATCATGCGTTTTGTGCTGACGGCCTCCGAGATCGGCAGCATTTTCAAAAAGCGTAGTACCATTTCGGCCGCTATGGGCGGTTGCCAGGCAGAAATCGGCGTTTCCTCCGCTATGGCGGCAGCGGCGCTGACCGAATGCCTCGGCGGCTCGCAGCGGCAGGTGTTAATGGCTGCGGAAATAGCAATGGAACACCACCTCGGCCTTACCTGCGATCCCATCGGCGGACTGGTACAGGTACCCTGCATTGAACGTAATACCATGGGCGCTATTAAGGCTATTACCGCTTCGCAGCTGGCCTTGCAGAGCAATCCCGAACTGGCGAAAGTATCGTTGGACGCGGTAGTGAAAACCATGTGGGATACCGCGCAGGATATGAACAGCAAATACAAGGAAACATCTGATGGCGGACTGGCAGTCAACATCCCGATCAGTTTACCGGAATGTTAAGTGCCTAAATATTTCTTTATCCTCCGGGATAAATATTAAAATATAATAAATAGTTATTATGTTTGTGCGCTAAAAAATTAATACATCCATGGGCTCTATTTCCACACAAACCGTTTTGTACGCGGTGCTGATTATCGGCGCCATTGTACTGGTATATTCAACGATTAAAGATTCTTTTAAGAAGAAAGATAAAGACAGTGACACTTTGCCGGTACGGCAGGGCGGAGAGCACAACCCGGCCCTTACCCTGCAGCTGCAGGCCTACGAGCGTGTGGTGTTGTTCGTGGAGCGCATTACCCCGCAAAGCCTGATCTCCCGCGTGTACCAACCAGGCCTCACCGTGGCGGACATCCGGTGGGACTGATCCAAACCGTGAAAGCGGAGTTTGACCATAACATTTCGCAGCAGATCTATGTATCGCCGGCTGCCTGGGAAGCGGTGAAAACCGTGAAGGAGCAGGTGATTTCGCTGGTGATCCGGTAGCGTCCAAACTACCGTCGGATGCGCCGGGTAAAGAGCTGACCAAAGGTATCCCGGAAGTGTTTCTGCAAACCGGTGAGTCGCCTGCGGATATTGCAGCGCGCATCATCAGCGCCGAAGCGAAAAAATTGATGTAACCGCCTTTATAGGATAAAAAAGACGATGCTTAACCGGCATCGTCTTTTTTATTTAGTAGCCTTTACGGGCGTTAATGACCTCATTAAACAGATATCCGCGGCCGTTGAACAGGATATACAGCGGTTTGGAGCGATACCGGGGCTTGCCTTCCTCGCGCGCATGTACCTGTATGTGCAAATGCGGCTCCGCACTGAAGCCGGAATTACCCGCGCGGCCCAGTGGCTGGCCACGCTGCAGCATATCGCCGCCCTCCTTCACCATAACACTGCCTTTTTTCAGATGGGCGAGGAATACTGTGTACTTATCTGTTTCGATTACGACCATGTTTGTATTCTTGGGTCCTCGTTCCATATTAGGCGGAATGTTATCCGGGTTGTCCGTTTCGGTGCGCGCCACGCGGCCGGCGCAGGGACTATACACCGTATCCCCGAAAATGGCGTAGTCGTTCAGGTTACGCGAAAACACACTGTTCGCGCGGCCGCCGTATTCGTTCAGGCGTACAATGTCCATGGCGTAAATAGCGCCGCGGATACTAAAGTGAAAGAAGTTGCTCGGAAGGCCCTTGCCGCCCTGCAACACGAAGTAACGGCCGGTTTTAAACGGGAAGGCCAGGTTCACCGTATCCGGATTGCCGGTGGTGCCGGTGAAGTACAGGATATTCAGCACCAGCATCAACACCGTAAAAAAACTTAAACTGATACGGCGCCACAAAGCTAATCGTTTGTTGACCGGCTGATCGCGGCGGCGGCGAAGCAAAACATACACCACCAGCAGGACATAAGCGATACCGAACGCATAACGCGCATAAATACTAAGGTACACCCAGGTACCATACAAATAAATAAACAGTCCTAAGGCAAGGGAAAGCGCCGCCTGAAAACCCGCATCGGGCAATGGCTTTCGGGCTGCCGTATAAGCCAGGCGCAAACTGTATAAAGCCGGGATAATGGTAATAGATAACAGTAGGTAGTTGATCATAGCCGGACTTCAGATTTAATCACAAATTATCATTTTAAAGATGAATTGAGTGTTAACGGCGCACAAACTGTGCCGTACCCGCAATGGTTAAAATAATCGTAACATTGTAGCCACGTTATTGCTATGGAGAAACAAATTAAAACTGATTCCGGCATTGAGATTCAACCGGTGTATACCGAACCGGTACCGATGACCGAAATGCCCGGCAGCTTCCCGTTTACACGGGGCGTACACGCCAGCATGTACCGCGACAAACTGTGGACCATGCGGCAGTACGCGGGTTTTAGTACTGCGGAAGAAAGTAACCGCCGTTATCATTACCTGCTCAGCCAGGGCGTCATGGGCCTGAGCGTAGCCTTCGACCTGCCTACGCAGATCGGCTACGACAGCGACCATCCCATGTCCGAAGGGGAAGTAGGAAAAGTAGGTGTGGCCATCGACTCCCTCGAAGATATGGAGGTGCTGTTCCAGGGTATTTCACTGGAAAATATTTCCACATCGATGACGATCAACGCCACCGGATTTATCCTGCTGGCGTTATACATAGCACTGGCTAAACGGCAGGGTGCAGACCTGAAAAAGATTTCGGGCACCATCCAGAATGATATCCTGAAGGAATACGCCGCCCGCGGCACCTTCATTTATCCGCCGCAACCCTCCATGCGTGTGATTACGGACATTTTTGACTATTGCAGCCGGGAAGTCCCGAAGTGGAATACTATTTCCATTTCAGGCTACCACATCCGCGAGGCCGGCGCCAATGCCGTACAGGAACTGGCCTTTACGCTGGCCAACGGTAAAGCCTACCTGAAGGCCGCCCTGGAAAAAGGGCTGGACATCAACGTGTTCGCCAAACGGTTATCCTTCTTTTTTAACGCCCATAATCATCTTTTCGAAGAAGTGGCCAAGTTCCGCGCCGCCCGCCGCATGTGGGCGAATATTACGAAGGAACTGGGCGCCACCGATCCAAAAGCACAGATGCTGCGCTTTCATACCCAGACCGGGGCAGCACCCTTACCGCACAACAGCCACACAACAATATAGTGCGCGTAGCGATTCAAACCATGGCCGCTACCCTGGGAGGTACACAGTCGCTGCACACCAATGGTTTTGACGAAGCGCTTTCCCTGCCCACCGAAGCGGCCGCCCGCATCGCACTGCGCACGCAGCAGATCGTTGGCTACGAAAGCGGCGTGGCCGATACGGTAGATCCCCTGGCCGGCTCTTTTTATGTAGAGGCACTTACCAACGAGGTAGAGGCGAAGGCCATGCAACTGATGGAGAAGATAGACGCCATGGGCGGCGCGGTCAGCGCCATTGAACAAGGTTTTATCCAGACGAGATTGCGCGCAGCGCCTACCGGTACCAGCAGGAAATTGAACGGGGCGAAAAAGTGATCGTAGGGGTCAACAAATTTACTGTAGAAACCGAAGAGGTCCCCGAAGTATTCCGGGTAGACGATAGCATCCGCCGCGTACAATCCGAAAAACTGGCCGCTTTACGCCAGCGCAGGGATAACGCGAAGGTACAATCGCTGCTGGCTGCTATTGAAGCGGCCGCCCGTGGAACCGACAACCTGATGCCCCTGGTAGTAGACGCGGTAGAGCACTACTGTACACTGGGCGAAATTTCGGACGCATTACGCAAAGTCTGGGGAGAATACAGATAGTTGTCTGCAAAAAAATACCATCCCGTTTTAGCAAAAACGGATTTCAACATTTAACTTCGCCGGTCTACGGCCAGGAGCGTTTTCTCCCGGCCGGCGAAAACCGGAACAAAGCAACATGAGCCGTATTTTTTACCAATACTGTCCCTTATGTGGGTCCGATAAGATCAGCCACGCGCTGAACGCCGTGGATTACACAGTATCTGAATCATCCTTCGAAATATGGCATTGTGCACATTGCACCGGCCGTTTCACGCAAAATATTCCCGACGAAAGCGAGATTGGCGCATTCTATAAGTCGGAAGAATATATCTCTCACACCGAAACCAAAGAAGGCCTCGTCAACCGCCTGTACCACAGTGCGCGCAAGATTACGCTCCGCTCCAAACAGAACTGGGTGAAGTCTGCCGCAAAACTGAAGGAAGGTTCACTGCTGGACATTGGCGCGGGCACCGGTGCGTTTGCCCACTTTATGCAGCAAACCGGCTGGCAGGTAACCTGCATCGAACCGGACGAAGGCGCACGCGCCAACGCCGAAACACTGTACAAACTGAAAGCACTTCCTCCCGAAGCGTTCTTTGGCCCGGAGCCCGCGCAGTTCGATGTGGTAACCATGTGGCATGTAATGGAGCACGTGCACAACCTGCACGGTTACGTGGAACAAATAAAAAAGTGCTGAAGCCCGGCGGCGCCTTACTCATCGCCGTGCCTAACTATACCTCCAAAGACGCGCAGCATTATGGCGAACACTGGGCCGCCTATGACGTACCGCGTCACCTCTACCACTTCTCCCCCACCGCCATGCAAAACATGTTGCAGGCGCACGGCGTGACCGTGGTAAAAACATCCGATGGTGTTTGATTCGTTTTATGTAAGCCTGCTGAGCGAAAAGTATAAAACCGGTGGCGGCGGACTGTTGAAAGGTTTCTGGAACGGGTTTACATCTTATCGGAAGGCACTAAGGAATGTGGATGTGTGTAGTTCGATCGTGTATGAATGTAAAATTCAGGGATAAATAAGAAAGCCGGGTGAGTCACCCGGCTTTCTTATGTCGTTACGCCCGCTTCGCCGGCGCCGCTTTCACAGCAGCTTTCTTCGGATGCACCAGCTTCATCTCGTCCACCAGTCGCTTTGCCCCGGCATATTTATCGATGATAAACAGTACATACCGGATATCCACCATAATGTTACGGCAGATAGACGCGTCGTAGTTGATATCGCTCATCGTGCCTTCCCAGGTACGGTCGAAGTTAAGTCCTACCAGGTTGCCATACGCATCCAGCGCGGGACTGCCGGAGTTGCCGCCGGTAGTGTGGTTGGAAGCAATGAAGCAAACAGGCATTTTCCCGTTTACGCCATACTGGCCGTAATCTTTCGCGGCATAAAGGCTCCGCAGTTTCTCGGGCACATCAAACTCATAATCGCCGGGTTTATATTTTTCCATGACACCATCAAGCGTGGTGTAGTAATCATATGTTTTAGCATCGGCAGGTTTGTAGCCGTTTACTTTACCGTAAGTAATGCGCAGCGTGCTGTTCGCATCCGGGTAAAAACGGCGGTTATCCAGCACTTCCATCTGTGCCTGCATGTACACGCGTTGCAAACGGTTTATATCGTTCTGCATACCGGCAGCCGGATTGTTGACGTGTTCCACATAACCATTGCGCAATGCGATACCCATCCGCGTAACCGGATCGCTGAAGATCGCCGTGGCTACGTCGCGGTAAGGTTTATTGAGAAACGCTTTCAACTTATCGTAAGAAAGTAAGGCTGAATTGCTGTAGTACTTATCCGCGGCCTGCTTCCCGCTTTTATTCGTCTCCATCCATATCTGCGTAGCCTCTCCGCCAATATAACGGCTCGGTACGTTCGTGAAATAAAGATCGAGTAATGCTGCGGCGACATCGTGGTCCACTTTGGGGCTGAAGTCTTTGTAGAACGACTCTTGCGCCGCCAGCAGCTTGTCACGCAGCTCTGGATAGGCCGCCTCCCCTTTCTCTCTCACATCGTACAACATGGTCACGATCTTATCGGAAAGCGATAACAGTTCCACGTTCCGGATCAGCTCATTGTAATAATCGCGGTTTATGGCATAAGGACCAAAATCGCGGTACAGTGCATTGAGCGAATCAAGCACGCCGTTATACTTTGCCTGCAGGGAAGCATTGCCGTTCAGGCGTTTGGTATATTCGGCCTCGTAAGCCACCCGCTTTTCGATACCCTTGGTTTGCTGCACGCCCTGCATCTCGCCGATCCACTTCTTCCGGGCATTGGCGGTGCTGGCGTATTTCGCAGCATATTGAATTTTGATCTTTTCATCCTGGCGCATAAAGCCGTCAATGATTTTTAACGCGGCATCGCGCATGCTTACCTTGGCTACGTCCTGTCCTTCCACGGTGAGTTTCACGGCTTCAGACGGCAGGTATTCCTGCGTACGGCCCGGGAAACCGAATACCATGGTAAAATCGTTCTCGGCAATACCATCTAACGAAACGGGTAAAAAGTGTTTGGGCTTTAAAGGCACGTTTTCAGGCGAATATTCAGCCGGCCGGCCATCCTTACCCGCATAAATGCGAAACAGCGAAAAATCGCCTGTATGACGCGGCCACATCCAGTTGTCCGTATCCGATCCGAACTTACCTATAGATGATGGCGGCGCACCTACGAGGCGGACGTCGCGGTACGTTTCCGTTACGAACAGGTAATACTGGTTGCCTTCATAAAAAGGCTTAATCAGTGCATCCTGGTAGCTTTCCTTCTTAGCGTTCGTTTTTATCTTAGTAAGATTCTCCTCGATGATGCGCACCCTGTCCTTTTCGGTCGTGCTGCGGCTTACACCCTGCAAAGCCTGCAGGGTAACATCTTCTATCTTCACAATAAAAGTAACGAAGAGGCCTTTGTTTGGCAGCTCTTCGGCCTGCGTACGGGCCCAGAAGCCGTTATCGAGATAGTTATTTTGTACGGAAGAATGACTTTGAATAGCCGCGTAACCACAGTGGTGATTGGTGAGCAACAGGCTTTGGGAAGATATGAGTTCGCCGGTGCAAAAGCCACCCAGACTTACGATCGCATCTTTAAGACTGCCTTTGTTTACATTGTAAATGTCGGCCGCGCTGATCTTCATGCCCATTCCCTTCATTTCTTTCTCATTCATATTGGAGAGCAGGTGCGGCAGCCACATGCCTTCGGTGGCCTGGGCCCGGAATTGTGTGAGTACGAGCAGTGCGGGCAGCACGGCGCGTTTCAGCATTTGTTGCAACATACTTGTAGCTGTTCTTTGGTGTAGTAAAAAAAGCAATTTAACGGAAAAAGAACAGCCGGACAACTTTCGCTGTCCGGCTGCATCTTTATTAACTGCTTTGAATTTGATTAGAGGTGAATCGCTTCGCCGTAAGCTACTTCGATCGCATCTTTTACCGCTTCGCTCATAGTCGGGTGCGGCATAATGGCGTCCAGCGCCTCGATGTAAGTAGTTTCCAGTTTGCGTGCGGTTACTGTCTGCGCAATGATCTCGGTAACGTTAGCACCGATCATGTGCGTACCCAGCCACTCGCCGTATTTAGCGTCGAAGATCACTTTTACGAAACCTTCAGTAGCGCCTGCGGCAGTTGCTTTACCTGATGCAGTGAAGGGGAATTTGCCCACTTTCACTTCATAACCTGCTTCTTTCGCCGCTTTTTCGGTATAACCTACAGAAGCGATTTCAGGAGAGCAGTAAGTACAGCCAGGGATGTTGTTGTAGTCTACCGGCTCTGGTTTGTGATGGAACTTCTTCTCGTTGTAGGCGATAGCCTCGACGCATACTACTGCTTCTTTCATAGCAACGTGTGCAAGGGCCTGGCCGGGAACGATATCGCCGATCGCGTAAACACCGTTTACGTTGGTAGCGTAGTATTTGTCAACGGTCACTTTGCCTTTTTCGGTTTTAACACCTACAGACTCCAGGCCGATGTTTTCGATGTTAGCGGAAACACCTACTGCGCTCAGTACCACATCTGCTTCCAGGGTGATTTCGCCGGTTTGTGTTTTCACTTTTGCTTTAACACCGTTACCAGTAGTATCAACCGCTTCTACAGAAGCGTTGGTCATGATCTCGATGCCTTTCTTCTTGTAGATTTTCTCCAGTTCTTTGGAGATATCTTCGTCCTCTACCGGCACAATGCGCGGCATGAATTCAACGATGGTCACTTTAGTACCAATGCTGTGATAGAAGTAGGCGAACTCCACGCCGATAGCGCCGGAGCCTACAACGATCATAGATTTGGGCTGCTCTGGCAGCACCATGGCCTCGCGGTAGCCGATCACTTTTTTACCGTCCATTTTCAGGTTAGGCAGTTCACGGGCGCGGCCGCCGGTTGCGAGGATAATATATTTAGCGTCGTGGATAGTGGCTTTACCGTCTTTGTCGGTTACTTCCACCTGGTTTTTGCTTTTCAGCTTACCATTGCCCAACAACACATCGATTTTGTTTTTCTTCATCAGGAACTGAACGCCCTTGCTCATCTTGTCGGCAGAACCACGGCTGCGCTTAACAACGGCAGCAAAATCAGTTTCAGCGCTGCTTACGGTGATACCGTAATCTTTCGCGTGCTGGATATATTCAAATACCTGTGCAGATTTTAACAACGCTTTTGTGGGAATACAACCCCAGTTCAAACAGATGCCACCCAGGTTCTCTCTCTCCACCACAGCTGTTTTGAATCCCAGCTGAGAAGCACGGATAGCAGCTACATAGCCACCAGGCCCACTTCCAATTACGATAACGTCGTATGCCATATTGTTGGATTTTAAAATTAAACTTGCCAAAGGTAGTGAAAAATGTAGGAAGTTGTATACATCGTTTACCATTGTATTACACGCCGCTGACAGGCACAGAAAAGCCCATTGATCCGGTATGTTAGTCCAGACCAATGGGCTTCGTTCTTTTTGCTGTTGTAAAGCGTTATTAGCGGAGATCCACTACCTCTACACCCGGGTATTTTTTCGCGTCGAAGGTAAAGGTGCCTTCGGTTACAGCGGCATTGGGCGTAAAGTTGGTAATCTCGTAAGTTACTTTGTTACCGTTCTTTTCAAACATCTTCATCCTTGCAATGGTCTGGCTCTTTTATCGATAGATACCAGCACTTTAAACATGGATTTGGATTTATCGGTTGGCGTCAGCTCAATGTTCTGCAACACTTTACCTTTTTCGGTCGTTTCGCCTTCCATGCGGTACAGATAGTCTTTGTCGTAGAAGTTGGTGAACAGTTTTGCTGGTGTCATCGCACTGGAGCTCTGGTCTACCGAGTTAATGGTTACTTCGTTCACGTCTTTGCTGTATGTCCACGAAGTTTTGTTATCGCTGATAATTTCCTGGCCGTCCAGCGCCACTTTATATTTAGCGCCTTTCAGGAATACCGTACCTTTCTTGGTGTCAGATACTTTATTGTTCGCTCCTTCCACCTTGAGGATGAAGTTGGCTACCACGGAGGTCAGCGATTTAAATTTTTTGCTTACGCCATCCAGCACCACTTTCGCTTTAGGATCGGTGGATTGTGCGGAGCTGACAGATACTATTCCACACAGCAGGGCGCCTATAAGTATCGTTTTCTTCATCATCTTGAGTTTTATAACAGTTATTGGTTTTTTCACCGGGTATAAGACAAATGCTGTGCCTAACAGGTTTAATGAAATGCAAAAATCGCAATTCCTGCCAAAAGTGGAAATGCGGGCGGGTTTCCGCAAAAATTATAACAAATTATTAAGAATTTCTTCGAGATCGGCTTCTGTCTTAACGTTCACCTCCCTGGCCTTACTACCGAGGTTGGGGCCAACGATGCCTGAGGCTTCCAACTGGTCCATGAGCCTGCCGGCGCGGTTATAGCCAAGTTTCATCCGTCTCTGCAATAAGGAAGTAGACCCCTGCTGGTTCTGCACGATCACGCGGGCAGCTTCCTCGAACAGCGGGTCGCGGTCGGCCAGGCTGAAATCCTTGCCCTCCATGTCTTTCTCATCAACATACTCCGGCAGCAGGAACGCCTCGGGGTAACCCCGTTGTTCGCCGATAAACTCGGCCACTTTCTCTACTTCGGGTGTGTCTACGAACGCACATTGGAGACGAACCAGCTCACCGTTATAGCTGATAAGCATGTCGCCCTGCCCGATCAGCTGCTCGGCGCCGCCAATATCCGAGGATGGTGCGGCTATCTACTTTGGAAGATACCTTAAAAGCAATACGGGCCGGGAAGTTCGCCTTGATCGTACCCGTAATAATGTTTACGGAAGGACGCTGCGTGGCGATAATCAGGTGAATACCCACCGCGCGGGCCAGCTGGGCCAAACGCGCAATCGGCATTTCCACTTCCTTACCGGCCGTCATGATCAGGTCGGCGAACTCGTCCACCACCAGCACGATAAACGGCAGGAAGCGGTGACCTTTCAACGGATTGAGCTTGCGGGCGGTGAATTTGGCATTGTACTCCCTGATATTACGGGTAGCAGCCTCTTTCAACAGGTCGTAGCGCACGTCCATTTCTATACACAGGGCGTTCAGCGTGTGAATCACCTTTTGGTATCGGTAATGATGGCGTCTTCTTCGCCCGGCAGTTTGGCCAAAAAGTGCTTTTCTATCAACTTATAGAGAGAAAGCTCCACCTTTTTGGGGTCTACCAGTACAAACTTCAGCTGGGAAGGATGTTTTTATACAGCAGCGATACCAGCAGGGTATTGATACCCACTGATTTACCCTGACCGGTAGCACCCGCCATCAACAGGTGGGGCATTTTGGCCAGGTCGGCGATAAAGTTCTCGTTATCGATCTTTTTCCCGATGGCCACCGGCAGGTCCATATTACTGTTCATGAACTTCTCCGACGCCAGCATATTGCGCAGCGACACAATGCTCTTCTTCACATTCGGCACCTCGATACCGATGGTACCTTTACCCGGAATAGGCGCAATGATACGGATGCCCAAGGCCGATAAGCTCAGTGCAATATCGTCCTCCAGGTTCTTAATGCGCGAAATACGCACACCGGCCGCCGGTACGATCTCGTACAGGGTTACTGTAGGACCCACTGTAGCGCTGATCTTCTGGATCTGGATATCATAGTTCTTGAGCGTGTCGATGATCTGGTTCTTGTTCTTTTCCAGTTCGCTCGCATCCTGTACAATCTTATCTGAACCATGGCTCTCCAGCATTTCCAGCGTGGGATATCTATAATCGCGGAGGTCCAGTGTAGGTTCATACGGATCGGCGGTTACGTGTTCGCGCACGGGCAATGGGCCCTGGTGTACGTCGTCGTCTTCCGCTACATTTTCCTCTACCGGCGGTTTGATCTCGAATGCTACTTCGCCTGCCGTTTTAGGGCGGCGGCTTACCGGCTGTTCGGGAACTTCCAGCTCGGCCGGTTTCGTAACCTCCGTCATATCAAACGGCGGCTCATCGTCTTCTACCAGTTCCAGCAGCGGCTCTTCTACCGGTGGCGGAATTACCGGCGGAATGTAGGTGATGTGTGGCGCCTTCACAGCAGGGTCTTCGCGCTCTACCAGCTGCAGCGAGGGATCAAAGTCTTCTTCTGTTACTGGCGGAATCACGGTTACACCACTCTCCTCTTTCAGCCCATTACCGCGGAAGGTAGCCGTCATTGGCTCCAGGGTAGGATCTTCCTTCGGTTCCACTTCCTCATCAATATGTAAAACGGGACCTGTTTCTGCTACTCTTGCAGGTTTAACAGGCGGCTGTTTTTTCTTTTCTGGTATTTTGAAATCGATATTAAACTTCCAGATTACCCAGCTTAAACCGGCTACCAGTAACAGCAGGCCCATACCGGCCTTGCCAACGAAACCGCTGGTCCACTTGTTAAGCGCGGTACCGGTAGCGCCGCCCCACGGGAACGATGCTTTACCGGAAATAAACGCCAGCGTGGTGCTGATGAAGATCAACCCGAATAAAATATACTTGATGTTGCGCCATACGCGGAATACGCGGCGGCCAACAATGTAGTTCACCCCTAAAATGAAAAAGAAATAACAGAACAGGTACGATGCCAGTCCAAATCCCTTGTAAAAAAACCAATGCGATACAAAGGCGCCGAGGCGGCCCAGCAGGTTGTCTACTTCCACATCGTTGCTGAACAAAATGCGGGCGGAATATCTGAACACTTTGTCCTGGTCTTCCTGCCAGGAAAAGAGATAAGAGGTAAACGCAATGAAGCAATAAAGAGATAACAACAGCAGGGTTACACCCAATACTTTATGGGTGCGTTCATCCTTTACCAGTTCCTTCACTTTCACTTCCGGCTCTTTGTCCGGCTTCAGCACATCGGGGTCGGCTGGCTTGGCCTGCGGCTTTTTGCTATCCGCCTTTTTCTTTTCGGTTTTCAATTTGTTTCCTGCCATAATATGGTACCAAAATTAACTATTGCCGGGCATACGGCGCTTTTTTATTTCTGCAGCCCGGTGCGTTGTTGTATCCACTTCGTCATGATATCCAGCACTTCAGGCGATATGGTTTGCTCCAGCTGTCCGTATTCACTTACGGAACAATTTTTACACTGCTGGAACAGGTGGTTCAGTCCGGGTAAAGCCGTTGCGGTCAGGTCTTTGCTGCCTGCCTTTTTCCAGCCTTCAATATTCTCTTTTGCACTTACCTGCACATCCCTGTCGCCGTTGATGGCCAACACTGCGCATTTAATTTTAGGCAGGTATAACGCGGGATTATAACGCACGAGCGACAACATTCCCGGGGCCGTAAAGCTGCCACCGACGTAAACGTGTAAGCCGGCTTTTCCATGCCCTGTCGCGCGGCCACAGGTATTACATCGTACAGGCGGTGAATGAGCGGCACCATTTTACGGCGCAACGTATCCAGCTGCTTTTCGCTGGCCATCAATTGCAGTAAACGTGTATTTTCTATGGTTATTTTGTTAAGCGTACTATCTGGCAGTCCAGCTGCACGGTTCAACGCAGTGTTCTGTAATCGTCCATTTTCCACGCCACTAATGGCGGGGCCGGCCATAGACACGATAAAAGCAAGCGACTTATCATTCGCCGCCAGCATCTGCACTACGATGCCGCCTTCGCTATGTCCCAGTGCGCCTACCTTTGCTTTATCCACATCGGCGCGTTGCTGCAGCCACGTAATACCTGCCGCCGCATCGCGTGCAAAAGCATCGATATCGGCTTTGGCATAGTTGCCGGTAGACTTCCCGAAACCGCGATCATCGTACCGCAACACGGCAATGCCATGGCGTGTAAAATAATCGGCGATCACCCAAAACGGTTTATGTCCGAATAATTCTTCGTTGCGGTTCTGCGCGCCCGAGCCCGTAATCAGCAGTACTGCCGGGAACTTACCGGCGCCACGCGGCTTGGTGAACGTACCGGCAAGCGTTACCGAGTCTTTGCTATTCGTAAAAGTCACTTGTTCCGATTCGTAATCAAATGGCGGCTTCGGTTCCTGCGGACGTTTTTCCTCCACCTTCTCTATCTTTTGCTGAGAAAAATCAAGCTGAAAATCGCGGCCTGCCTGGGTAAAGAAGCCTTTGAACGTGGCGGCGGAATCAACCCAAACACCTTTATAGCGCAGGGCGAGCGTGCGTACTTCAAACTCCAGCGTATCGCCGTTGTGCTTTAGCACGTTCATCGGGAACTCCTGTTTGGTCTGGTCAGGCGATTTAAACACACCGAAAAGTGTGCCTCCATTGTCGGTAACAGTAATCACCGCACGGGCATTCAGGAAAACACCGTACCAGTCGCCCACAATACTGCGCTGTTGCGCGTTTGCAGACATCGAACCAAATAAAACAACCAGGATGAAAACGAAGCGGGTTACGCGCATAATTTACTTTTTGATGAATGCCAGCAGCATGCAGATCCAGCCGGCGATGAAAAACAGGCCGCCGAAAGGAGTAATAATGCCAAACTTATTCAATCCCACGGTTTCGGTGGCTTTGAAAATAGTCAGCAGGTACAGTGATCCGGAGAACAACAGTATCCCGAACAGGAAACAGCGGCCGGCCCAGGTCATGAGCGGACCGGGATAGTTCGCGTACAGTATGCCGATGGCCAGCAGGCCAAATACATGGTAAAATTGATAAGTAACGCCTGTCTGGAATGTGCTCACCGTTTCGGGCGGCACCAGTTCCTTCAGCTTATGTGCGCCAAACGCGCCGAATGCTACCGCCAGTGCACCTAACAGCGCGGCCCAGGTCAAAAAGGTCTTATGCATCTTTCAAATATTTATCG
Organism: Chitinophaga sedimenti; assembly: GCF_023156195.1. Taxonomy (GTDB): domain Bacteria; phylum Bacteroidota; class Bacteroidia; order Chitinophagales; family Chitinophagaceae; genus Chitinophaga; species Chitinophaga sedimenti. The sequence continues at coordinate 328,868 of NZ_JAKUKA010000001.1, read as the reverse complement.
AATACTTCTAACGAAACTTCATCGTTCTCAATAATAATCCTGGCCTGCTCGTACACCGGCGTGCGCGCGGTAAGGCGCTTTTCCACGAAGGCGACCAGTTCCTCATCGCTCAGGTCCTTCAACAGCGGGCGTTTCTCCCGTTTACGCTGCAGGCGCTCTACCATCACTTCCACTGTAGGGTTCAGCCACACGGTAATGCCCTGCTCGTTCATAAACGGCATGTTCTCGTGGAAGCAGGGCGTACCGCCGCCGCAGGAAATCACGAACTTGTCCTGTTCCGCCACGAGCTCACGCAGGGCCTCTTTTTCCATCTGGCGAAAAGCATCTTCTCCTTTAGCGGCGAAAATGTCGCTTACAGACATGCCCTCCCGTTCGATGATCACTTCGTCGAGGTCAAAAAGGGAAGTCCCCAATGCTCGGCGAGTTGTTTGCCCCAATATGTTTTGCCGGCTCCCATGAAGCCTAAAAGGAATACTCTCAAGTTGAACAGTTTTTTTCAGTCGTACAATGACATATATCATTCCACCACCCAGGCCAGGCACATCTCGCCGTCCATGAGGTAATGCAAATATAAGCGTGCGTTTTTATCCGGCTTCATAAAATCGCAGGTGAGCATACCGGTTTGCATAAACGGAAAAGGCTGCAGCTGCATATGTTCGCGAAAGTCTACGCTGCCCAGCCCGTACCATTTGTACACGGCCTCTTTGGCAGACCAGCATACGGTTTTGTGCGACAACGCCCGCACCGGGTCTATGAACGCCACTTCCCGGGGCGATAAAAACTTATGCGACACCTTCTCAATTTTCGGTTGTGCCAGTTCAATATCTATGCCTACCGCGCCTTTGCGGCTAACGATCGCCGCCGCGTAATCCCCGCAGTGCGATATCGAAAAATGATAGCTGTTATCGGGCAAATAGGGCTTGCGGCGATCGGTAACACGGATATCCTTGACCGGGAAAGCAGGAAACAGCTCCAGCAGCAGGTAACGACCGGCAAAGTGCTGCAACCGCTTGTGGGACTGATGAATCTCGGGTTCAATGGCCACGCGCTGGCGGAAAAACGGCTCTTCTTCACTAATTTTCCACACGCCCAGCTTTGTATCGTCATCTATTTGTATCGTACGTATTATTGGCATATCTTGCCGCATTAATTAGGCATCAAAAGTAATAGAAAAACATGATTTTGTCGGATAAGCGCATCCTGGAGGAAATTGAAAAGGGTACGATCGTCATATCGCCGTATGACCGGAAATTCCTCGGTACCAACTCTTATGACGTGCATTTGGGTAAACACCGGCCACGTACAGGGACCGCGTGCTGGATGCCCGTAAACACAACGAGATCGATCATTTCGAAATCCCTGAGGAGGGCTTCGTACTGCAACCCAATACGCTCTACCTGGGTGTAACGGCCGAGTACACCGAAACCCACTCGCACGTACCGTTCCTCGAAGGAAAAAGCAGCACCGGCCGCCTGGGTATCGATATCCACGCCACTGCCGGTAAAGGCGACGTTGGGTTCTGCAATACCGGACGCTGGAAATCTCCTGCGCCCAACCGGTACGCATCTACGCGGGCATGCCGATCGGTCAGCTCATTTACTTCGTGGTGGAAGGCGACATCGAAACGTTTTACAACAAAAAAGGCAATGCCAAATACAACGGCCGCACCATTAAACCGGTGGAGAGCATGATGTGGAAAAACGAGTTTTAATCCACTGTATGCGGCACAAACATAAAGGAGAAAGGTCTTACGGCCTTTCTCCTTTTTTATAGTTGGATATGCTATTATGCTTTGGGCGACTCCGGCTTTTCGGCCAGCAGCTCGGCTACCAGGCGGTTAAAATTCTGCTTGAACGCCTCATAATGTTCACCTGTACCCGGACCGGTAAACCCGGTATGCACTTCCCTTGCCCTGCCCTGTTTATCTACGAAAATAGTGGTCGGGAAACCCTTAAGGGGCGTGAGCTGCGGCAGGGTCTTTTCTGTCCGCTGCGGATCCGAAGGGGTTACGCCGGTAAGCAGCACGGGATACGTTACATCAAATCGTTTAATAAAGCTAAGCGCGCCCCTTTTCGACTTTTCCGGATCGGGCGTACGCTCATAGGCCAGGGCTATAATTTCCACGCCACGGCCCTTATTCTTCCTGTACCACTCGCTCAGGTACGCGGTTTCGTCCATGCAATTGGGGCACCAGGAACCGGAGATCTGCACGATCACGACCTTATTGCGGAACTGCTCATCGCGGATCGAGACCTCATTGCCATTCACGTCCGGGAAGCGGAAATCGAGCACGGCGGAATCGGGTTTTACGGTGGTGAGCGACTTCTCGTCGGGCAGTTTCGCCCCTTCATCCTTACGTGCCGTAAAGTGTTCCAGGCCTTTGATGCCGGCGTAAAATACCCCGTTGTTGATACTGGAATCGCCCACTAATGCGGTAAAGAGGTAAGCATGGGAGCCGTCGAATGTGGAGAGTTTCAGCGTATCGCCGGTGATCACGCCTTCGAGAAAGCGGTAATCTCCCGTGCTGGTGAGGAAAGTGCCGGTAACCCGGCTGCCTTGCTGGGCAAACTCGCCAATGGCATAGGAGCTGTCGTTTCCTTCGGGAGCGGTGAACCAGGTGGACCAACGGCCTTGCACCGACTTCGTGGTCGCCTGTGGTGCTGCAAAGCGGTCGGCAACACCGGGTGTGGCAATAAAGCCGATAGACTGATCTTCACTGGCCAGGTGCCTTATCCACCGGCCCTGCAGGCTGCCATCGGGCTGCAGGACTGTCCTGAACTCGGAATCGAAAAAGGCATTTTTATGAAGATGGAGTCGCCCTGCTGCGTAATCTCGTCGACCAGCAAACGCTCCGCCGCGTTGCGGATATAAAGAATTTTCTTACCTGCACTGTCTTTCACGTCAAAATTAAACACGATGTCGCCGCCGTCTGCCCGTTGCAGGCGTGCCTGCCAGGGACCGTTTTGCAAGGTAGCACCATTCGGTTTGCATGACCAGAGGCCCGCGGAGAGCAGGGCCAACATTAGGATCTTTCTCATCCTGTAAAATTAGGAAAAAACAGGGAATACCCTACAAGACATATAGACTACCACTACCTGAATATAGTATCAGAACAGCCACTTTACCGGTTGGATGGTTCAGTGATGGTTACGTGTAGGTTCAGCGTAGGTTCCGTACCCTTGCTACGACGATGACGCTCACATAAAAAGGCCCAAAATTCACCTCAAACCGATACTATCTGAACATAGCGAACACATAAAAAAAAACCGCCCCGGCAATGCCGGAGCGATCGAATAATTTTATTGGAAGGAAAGATTCCTTATTTCACGGTTACAAAGCTCTCCCTGATCTTGTCCATCAATTTGCTGTCGATCATTTGCTGAGCGAGGAGGATCATATTTTTGAACGCCGGGCCCTCAGAAATACCATGACCAATGATCACCGGTTCGTTCACGCCTAAGATGGGGTGCCACCGTAGCCTTCGAAATCGAACTTATCGATGTACTCGTCTTTGATATTCCTCCTTTTGGTGATTCCATAGAAGGATTCCGCCAATTTGAGGATCACGTTTCCGGTAAAGCCTTCGCATACAATAACGTCGGCTTTATCTTCAAACAGGTCGCGACCTTCTACATTACCAACGAAGTTAAGCTGTGTACTTTCTTTCAAAAGCGGGTATGTGGCCTGTGCCAGCAGGTTTCCTTTTCCTTCTTCCTCTCCAACGTTCAACAGGCCGATGCGCGGTGAATCAATTTTGAGGATGTGCTGGGAATAGAGGGAACCGAGGACAGCGAACTGCAGCAGGTTTTCCGGCTTACAGTCGGCGTTGATACCCACGTCCAGCAACAAACCATTATTACCGCTTTCGCGGGGCAGAATGGTCGAAATTGTGGGACGCTGAATGCCTTCGATGGTTTTAACGGTATAAAGTGCGCCTACCATCATTGCACCGGTATTACCGGCACTGATAAAAGCGTCGATCTTCTTGTTATGAAGAAGGTAAAAGCCGATAGCGATGGAAGATTGCTGCTTTTCCTTGAGCGCTTTGGTAGGGTGTTCATTCATCCCAATGACTTGAGATGAATGAACAACTGAATATCGTGATTGGTCCAGACCCGCATCAGATAACAAGGGTGACAAGACTTGCTCATCACCAATGAGTACCAGGTGCGCGTCAGAGGCAACGGTCTCTAAAAATAACTTTACTCCTTTTACTGCTTCAACGGGGGCAAAGTCGCCACCCATCATATCAAGCCCGATTCTCATGTATAATTTGTCTGTTAGCTCGGGTGTAAAAATAGTAAAATATTATTATTTAGTAGCGGCTGCCTGTTTTTCCAGTACAACTTTACCTCTGTAGTACAGTTTATTCTCTACCCAGTGTGCACGGTGCCTCAGGTGAACCTCGCCAGTAGCGCTGTCTGTGCTAAGCGTATCAGCGAAAGCCTTGTAGTGCGTTCTTCTCTTAGCTGATCTTTGCTGGGAGTGTCTGCGTTTCGGATTTGGCATCTTATTTAATTTTTAATTTGTCCTTTGTTTATTAATTGTCTTTAAATTTTTCCAATCCTTTCCAGATCGGGTTTGCCTTTTGCTGTTCCCCGGTCGTTCATCTTCGCTAGCATTTCCAGTACCTTTGGATCGCAACCGCTTTTTCCTTCGGCGTCATCCGGGTGGATGCGCTGCATCGGAATGCTCAGGTTGATGAACTCATAAATCAGGTTCGCCACATTGTAATGTGATTCGGTCTTGTTAATATATGTAACCTCCGGATCATCATTTCCCTCCAGCTCGGTAGGATTTTCCACGAGTTTTACCACGTGTTCGAAATCATCCCACAACTGGAGTTCAAAGGGCTGCCCACAACGGTCGCAAGTAACTGTAACTGAACCACCTATCTCAAACTTCAACATAAAAAAGTTACTTTTCTTATCGAATTGTAACTTTACCGTTGCTTTACAGTTGGTAAAATCCTGCGGACCATAGTTTTCAAAGAAACTATCCGTAATTTGGTACTGAAACGTATGAACTCCGGGCTTCAGTCCTACAAAGGCAATATCGAATTCGCGGAGCTGTTTCATAACAAAATCCTCACTTTAAGAGGGATGCAAAGGTATACAAATATTTGCAAAAGCAAAAATTTCCTAACTTTGTTGATTGTCTACGTGATTTATATAAGAAAATATACAAAAATATCAGATATTTACAACGAGTAAGTTGCGAGCAACCCGACGACCCGTGGACACGGAGATAAATTATTGGTATTTCTTATGAAATCCGCAATAACCCCTATCCCGAAAAACATATGACGCAGAAAGCCAGAATAGACCGAGCCGCGGACATCCGCACCTCCCCGATCACCCGGGAAGCGCTACCGGCTATCTTTTCCCTGCCGCTTTCCACCTTCCTCCGCAATACCAATGCCGGTGTACTGGTATCAGACGAACGCCACCATTTCATCTGGGTAAACGAAGTATTCTCCGCTTACTTCGGGACAGTCCGTTTAATGAGCGGCAGATGGACATGCCGTTCGAAGAGCTGGTTACCTACCTGGCGGAATATACACTCGATCCGGCCGCTTTTATTTCCCGCATGAAGGAAATGCAGTACCGCGAAAAACCGCTGTTCGGCTGGGAACTGGTATTTGTGACAGGCCACATCCGCGAAGTAAGCTACGTTCCTATTTTCGACGATAATACTTTCCGCGGCGCCATCTGGCAGGTAGTGGATGTGACCAAACACCGCCAATGGCAGGAAGAAGTGAAACGTACCGACGAAAAGTACCGCGTGATCCTCGATAACCTGAATGCCGCCTTCTGCGAAACGGACATCAACGGCAACATCACCCGGGTATTCGACAATATGCTGCGCCTCACCGGTTACACCCGCGATGAGGTGATCGGCCGGAATATTACAGAACTGTTCGTACCGAACGAGGCCGACCGGCAAAAGCCCGCAGCCTGCGCAAATACCGCATCGATTCCAACCTGCCTATTTTGTACGATATGGAGGTAACGTTAAAAGACGGCACCCGCAAATGGGTGGTGGCCAGCTCCGCCAACCTGTACGACCGGGAAGGCAAAACCGTGGGCGGCGTGCATATCCAGATGGATATTACCGACCACAAAAAGCTGCAAAAGGAACTCGAAAAAGCGAAACAGGATGCCGAAGAAGCCCAGCGGGCGCAAAAGGAATTCCTGGCCAACATGAGCCACGAAATCCGCACCCCGCTCAACGCCATCATCGGCATGACGCATCTGCTCGACGAAACAAATCTGACAGAAGATCAAAAGGAGTATATTAAGATACTGAAGCACTCGTCCAACATCCTGCACGGCCTCATCACCGACATCCTGGACCTCTCCAAGATAGAAGCCGGCAAGCTGGAAGTGCATCAGCGCGAATTCGACCTGAGCAAACTGGTGGATTCCATGAAACACTCGTTCCAGTTAAAACTGGCCAAACGGCCTATTATGCTGACCGTTCAGTTCGACAAACGGCTGAACACCCTGCTGATGGGCGACGATATGATCCTGAACCAGATTTTAATGAACCTGCTCGGCAATGCCGAAAAGTTCACCCGCGAAGGCGAAATAGCACTCTCTGTAGAGCTGGAGAGCATGCAGGGTAACACCATGTGGCTGAAGTTTATGGTTTGCGACACCGGCATCGGCATCGAAAAAGATAAGCTGGAGCTGGTTTTCCAGGACTACAAACAGGCAGAGAAAGGCATCAGCGAGAAGTATGGCGGCACCGGGCTGGGACTGGCCATCGCCAAACAACTCGTGGAATTGCAGGGAGGAAGGATCAGTGTGGTAGACGAACCGGTGTACCGTACGTGCTTTTGTTTTAACTTGCCATTTGTTGATACGAGAAAACCGGTACGCCCAGAATGCCAGAAAAACCTGATCATAAATATTCGAATATCGACTTCGGTCATGCCAAGGTATTGGTGGTGGAGGACAATCCTATGAACCTCAAGTACATCATCAGCCTGCTGGATAAATACCATGTTAATTACCAGCTGGCCACCAACGGGCACGACGCGTTGTACTTTCTCAACAACAGGCATTACGACCTGGTGCTGATGGATATCCGTATACCCGGCATCGATGGTTTTGAGCTGGCAGAAAAGATCCGTGAAGATGAACAAAAACCAAACGTAGCCACCCCGGTAATCGCGACTACGGCAGCCGCGATGCCCAGCACCGTCGCAAAAGCACGGCAAATCGGCATTACCGACATCCTGACGAAACCTTACACACCTGACCAATTACTACAGGTGCTTAATAAATATCTGAACGAAGACGAAACTGAAATTATAATGGAAGTACAAAACATCAGTGGCTACGAGTTCCATTCAGGACTGGACGTGAAGTACCTCAATACGCTATATGAAAGCAATATCAGTTACGCGGTAGATCTTTTCGAGATCTTTGTAAACAACATCCGCGAGGAAATGCGCAAACTGAATGTGATCGCCGAAACCAAAGACCTGGAGCAGTTGCGTTTCCAGGTGCACAAAATCAAACCTAACTTTTCCATGGTCGGACTTACCTGGGTAACGTCCAAAATGGAAACGCTGGAAGGTTTGTTACGTCATAACAATAACCTGGACCAGGTGCCTGGTTTGTTACAGGAGGTGATTACGGAGGTAGATAACTTCTTCCCGGTAGTGGAGAATGAACTGCGGAAAATGCAGGAGTTCATTAAAGCGCACGAATAACCCGTTTCCTCCTAAAATCCCTGCAGGATTTCCCGGATATCGTTGTAGTAACTGCCGCCGAAAAGCACGAGGTGTACCAGTAGTGGATACAGCTGGCAGAGGCCTATGCGCTGCTGCCAACCCGGTGCCAGCGGCATAATGGCCTGGTAGGTATAATAAAAACGGGTATCGAAACCTCCGAACAAACGCGTCATCGCCAGGTCCATTTCCCGGTGGCCGTAATACACGGCCGGATCAAAAATACAGGCCTTCCCGTTAGCCCCTATCATGAAATTGCCCGACCATAAATCGCCGTGCAATAACGCGGGCTTTTCTTCCGGGAACAACTCCGGCAGCTTTTTACACAAACGTTCTATCTGCTCTTTATCTGCCGTCGTCAGCGCCTGCTGATCGTACGCCATGCGCATCAGTGGCAGCAAACGGTTAAAGGCGTAAAACACCGCCCAATTGTTATAAGGTGTATTATATTGTTTAATAGATCCGATATAGTTGGCTTCACGATGCCCGAAAAAGGGCTGGCTTTGCTGGTGCATGCGCGCCACCGAAGCTGCGAACGACTCCCAGAAATCCGGCGATGCCACCCCCTTCTGCACAAACTCTGTGATAAGAAACGCGCGGCCGGCAGCTTCACCGGTACATACCGGGCGTGGCACCGCAATTACCTGCGACTCACGCAACAACTGAAGGCCATCGTACTCCCGCGCAAACAGCTGCGGATAACGACGCGCATCATTCAGTTTAAGGAACCAGTTGCCCTCGTTGGCCTGGATGCGGTAAGTTTCATTTATGTCGCCGCCATGTATCCTTTCTGACTGATTAATCTGTATTTTCACTTTTAATTGCGCGGAAAGGGCTGCAGCTAATTCTTTTTGTAAAACTTCGTCGATCATGTTTGATAGTAACTTGGATACCGGCACCAGGATTAGGAATAGGATCATTCAAATTGCGCTCACGGTACTTTTTATCGTACTGTTCAAAGTAATACTGACAGTGGACGCCGGATTAGCCGGGCTCTATTTTCACAGGTGGTACTTCTTCATAAGCAAATTGCTCAGGACCGCCCTCGGCCAGATTCCATTCAGTATAGGCGATGTACTATACATTACCTGGTGCTAACGCTGATTTATTTTTTTGTAAAACTAATATATACACTTTTAAGAAAGGGAAAAACCGCGCTATTGATGGTTTTACGGGGAATTAACACGCTACTGAGCATTTACTTCGCTTTCCTGGTGCTCTGGGGCGGCAATTATCACCGTAAATCACTGGCCGGCGATATTTCACTGAACGTACCCGAAAAGTACTCCCGTGCAGACCTCTACCTGCTCAGCGACACGCTCCTGCACCTCGTTAACCGCGATGCGGCTGCAGTTGACAGCCTGCCGGCCCTTACCACGCAACAAATGTTCGACACGGCCACGCACAGCTACCTCGGCGCAGAAAAACGCTGGCCGGTGCTCCAATACAAATACGCTTCTATAAAACCGATGATATTTGGCAGGTGGATGAATTACATAGGCGTTACGGGCTACCTCAATCCGTTTACGAACGAGGCCCAGGTAAATACTACGGTCCCCGCTTTCGTACAGCCGTTTACGACCTGTCATGAAATTGCCCACCAGCTGGGCTATGCGCCCGAAGAAGACGCCAATTTCGTTGGTTACCTGGTGGCTGCAGGATCTACAGACATCCGTTTCCGTTATGCGGCAAATTTCGAGATGTTCGTGTACAGCATCCGCCACCTCTCCCGCCGCGATCCTTCACTGACCCGCATTATCTGGCAAAAAACGGATCCGCGGGTGCGCATGCATTACAACAACCTGATGGCCTTTTACGATCAGTTCCGGGGCCCGGTGGGCGATTATTCCACCGTGGTGTACGATCAGTATCTTAAGGCAAACCACCAGGAAAAAGGCATCCGCAGTTACAGCGAAGTAGTAGGCTGGCTGCTCGCCTACTTCTCCAAAACCTAGTTCATTAACAGCACATTCACGCTACGCTGCAGAATATCGAAGGCTATTTCGGCCATGAGGTTCTCACGGTCCAGGGTGGGATTTACTTCTGTGATCTCGAAACAGCAGATTTTACGGTGCTGCATGAATTTGGAGATAAGGTCCTGCGCCTCGCGCTCGCGCAACCCATTGCTCACCGGTGTGCCAGTGCCGCGGGAAATAGAGGCATCCGGGCTGTCCACATCGAACGATACATACACATGCTCGCAGTCGCTCAGATAGCGGAATACCGAGCGGGCCACGGCTTCTGGGCCTTTACGGCGTACTTCGTTGGTAGATATCACCTTCATCCCATACTTTTTAATGAGATGTTCTTCTTCCTTTTCGTAGTCGCGGAGCGAAATGAATACAATATCCTCGGGCAGCACCTTGGGAGCTATTTTGCCTAAGTTTTTAAGTTGATTCCAGAGCCGCGTGGTATTATCGTCCAGCTCGTGCACTTTACAATCGAGATTATCCTCCGCGATGGCCGTGGCAATGGGCATGCCGTGCATGTTACCCGAGGGGGTGGTATACGGCGTGTGAAGGTCTGCATGCGCATCAATCCATATCACGCCCAACTTCGCTTTGGGCCTGGCCAGCTTCAAACCGGCAATGGTGGCGCCGGCTGTGCTGTGGTCGCCGGAAAGCACTACGGGAAACCAGTTGGCTTTCACGGTTTCGTATACACTTTTGCTGATCTTTTCGTACATGCTCAGCGTACCCTTGATACGTTTAGCAAACGGCGATTCGATCGGTTCGAACAAAAGCTTGTTCTCTGTTTCTATTTCTTCGGAAGGGAAATGCACGAAGAAGTTACTCATGAAGTCGAGCGCCGCGATCTTGATCGCGTCTACCCCAGACTGGCGCCGCGGGTGCCGGCGCCGATCTCTGATTTCACTTCTATTATCTTAATATTCTTCATAATATAATGGCAATCTACGCCAATTAGCTGACACTAATGTGCATGCAACATTATCAGTATGCTAACAGGCTTAACTCAATATCGACCGGGCAATCACAATGCGCTGTACCTCGGAGGTACCTTCATAGATCTGGGTGATCTTGGCATCGCGCATCAGCCTTTCTACATGATATTCCTTTACATAACCGTAACCACCATGCACCTGCACCGCTTCCGTGGTTACCCACATAGCCGTTTCGGAAGCGAACACTTTAGCCATGGAGCCGGCCAGTGTATAATCTTCATGCTGGTCTTTCAGCCATGCCGCTTTCAGGCACAGTAAACGGGCGCATTCAATTTTGGTAGCCATATCGGCCAGTTTGAACTGGATGGCCTGGTGCTGGCTGATCTCTTTACCAAAAGCCTTTCTCTCTTTTGAATATTTAAGAGCCAGTTCGTACGCGCCGCTCGCAATACCCAATGCCTGGGAAGCAATGCCAATGCGGCCTCCACCCAGTGTTTTCATGGCAAACTTAAACCCGAAACCATCATCGCCGATACGGTTCGCTTTCGGCACTTTCACATCCTGGAACATGATGCTGTGCGTATCACTGCCACGGATGCCAAGCTTATTTTCTTTAGCACCAACAGTTACGCCGGGCCAGTTCTTTTCCACGATAAAAGCGTTGATGCCTTTGCTGCCCAGCTCCGGATGCGTTTGCGCGATCACGAGGTAAGTGCTGGCGGAGTTACCGTTGGTAATCCAGTTTTTGGTGCCGTTCAGTATATAATGATCGCCATCCTCTAAAGCGGTGGTACGCTGTGAAGTGGCGTCCGACCCGGCTTCTGGCTCGCTGAGCAGGAATGCGCCGATCACCTCTCCTTTTGCCAGCGGCACCAGGTATTGTTGTTTCTGTTCTTCGGTGCCGAAGGTTTCCAGTCCCCAGCAAACGAGCGAGTTATTGACGCTCATCACCACCGAGGCAGAGGCATCTATCTTTGAGATTTCTTCCATGGCCAGCACATAGGAAATAGTATCCATACCGGAACCGCCATATTTAGGGTCCACCATCATACCCAGGAAACCAAGTTCACCCAGTTTTTTTATCTGTTCTGCCGGAAACTGCTGCTGCTCATCTCGTTCTATCACACCGGGTAAAAGTTCACTTACAGCGAAGTCACGCGCTGCTTTTTGTATCATCAAATGTTCTTCAGTCAATTGAAAATTCATACCGTAAAATGTTTTATAGCGGGGATTATGGTGTTTACAAACCTATTTATAAAAGTGCACCTAAAAAAATGGCCGCATTAAAATTCAATCTTATCCATTATTCTTTGAGAATTGTTGAATGAAACGATAGCGCTGAGGTACAAATACAGCAATTCCTTTATTTTTGCGGTACTATGGCAGTCAATTTACCCGCATATGAACGTATTACCAGCGAGCTGCAAGCATATGGCGCACGCCTGGTGGCAGTTTCCAAGATAAAGCCGGCATCGGATATTATGGCCTTGTATAAAGCCGGGCAGCGCATCTTTGGCGAGAATTATGTACAGGAGCTGCTCGAAAAACAGGGCCAGCTGCCCGCCGACATTCAATGGCATTTCATCGGCCACCTGCAATCCAACAAGGTGAAATACATTGCCCCGTTTGTGAGCATGATTCACGGCGTCGATAGTACGAAACTGTTGCAGGAAATCAGCAAACAAGGCATCAGGGCACAACGGCAGATCGACTGCCTGTTACAGCTACACATCGCGGAAGAAGAAACCAAGTTCGGCCTCGATGAAACAGAACTCAACAGCCTGCTGGCCGACTATACCGCCGCGCCCGGCAAGTTTGCCGGGGTAAGGGTTTGCGGTTTTATGGGCATGGCCACCAATACGGACGACGTGGCGCAGGTCAGCAAAGAGTTTCATCAGCTGAAAGCATTATTCGATAAGGTAAAAGCTGATTATTTTCCTTCGGAAGATGCATTCCGCGAACTGTCTATTGGTATGAGCGGTGATTATAAAGTGGCGCTGGAAGCTGGGGGAACGTTGGTGAGGATTGGCAGCATGTTGTTCGGGGCAAGGTTCTAAGATATTAAGAAGCCGGACGAGTCACCGTCCGGCTTTTTTATTCTTCGATTAAAGGTAACCTTACAAAGAAAGTAGTCCCCACATTCACCTCCGTTTCAAACCAGATTTCTCCCCTCGCCTGCTCCACGATATTCTTACACATTGCAAGTCCAAGACCCGTACCGGAAGATTTCGTGGTAAATTGGGCACGAATATTTTCGGGCGCACATCAGGCGGGATACCGTGGCCGTTGTCGGTCACGCTTACTGTTACATAGCCCGCCCGCGACGCCTCCAGATTAATATGAATACGCCCGTCCTGCTTACCTTCCGGCATGGCCTGTATCGCATTTTGCAACAGGTTCGTAAACAGGCGGTTCATCTGGGTTTTATCCGCAAAAATCGTGTACTGCCGCTCCGGCTGATCATATATAATCTCAGTACCCGGATGCCCCTGGTAAAGGCCTGTAAGGGAGTACAGCAGCTCGTTGAGCGACATTTCCTCGCTGTTCGACTGACCTATATGTGCAAACGCCGAGAAGTCGGATGCAATGTTGGACAGGTGCTCTATTTGCTCTACCAGCGTACTGGCCACGTTCTGCGATAGCACCTTCACATTCGGCGAATCGTTGGCGATGGCCCGTTGCAGGTATTGAATGCTTAGCTTCATCGGCGTCAGCGGGTTCTTGATTTCGTGGGCCACCTGCCGCGCCATTTCCCGCCACGCTCCTTCGCGTTCGCTTTTGGCCAGCTTGGCAGCGCTCACTTCCAGCTTACGCACCATCTTATTGTACTCTCTGACAAGCAACCCAATTTCATCGTCCTTTTCCCACACGATCTCCTCGTTATGCTGCCCCAGGTTAATGCTTCGCAGCCTGTCGGTTACCAGCGAAAAAGAGCGGGTGATCGTGTTGGTGATGAACAAGGCGAGCAGGCCCGCAATCAATAATATCAGGGCATTAAAATTGATCAGCGCTACCAGGAAGTTCGATATCTGGTTATTCAGTTCCGTTTCCGTGGTAAAGGACGGCACGTTGAGATAGGCCATTACACTCGCTCCATCGCGAATGGGAATGTAGCCGGACAGGTAGTTCATCTTACCGATCTTCTCACTTTGAATGAACTGGATCTTATTTAACCGCGTCAGCTGGAAATAAGCAACGGGATTGATCTTCGCGGCGGCCAGTCCCTTTTCGCTCAACAAGGGCTGCGTAGTGAAGCGCAGGTTGCCGTCGCGGTCGTACAGGTTCAGGTCTACATCGTGGTTTTCAGCCAGCTTATTAACGGAACGTGACAGCGAATCATAAATCATCTCCATCTCATCAAACTCCAGCCGGTGTTGAAATACCTGCTGCAGGTCGTGCGCCACGGCATTGATCTTTTTGCTCAGGCGTTCGGCATTCTCCGTTTGATAACGGTTAATGAAAAACAGGATCGTCGTTACCCCTAATATGATAAAAGCGAATACCACTACGAAGATAATGGTGCCCTGCACTTTTTGCGGATATTGATGTTCAGCAACCCTTTCATGGCGCCCCAGCGCATGCGGGCTTTGATGAGCAGGTCGAATACAGCGTAAAGGGCGATGATAATGAGGAACAGGCAGAACATGTAGGCGAACAGCGTCATGAACTCCACGAAGCTGCGGTCCTTTTTTACGATGATCACCAGCTTCTCGGCGGTGGGCCGGTAATACATTTTCGAGTAGCCGCCCTCCTCCACGAAGGCAACGTTGTCTGCCAGTTTAGGTATGTCGTGGTTGTATAACCGTATCGGGAACGGATAATCGTTGTTGTTGGTGACCAGTACGTTTTTATCGTACACGGCGTAGGAATACAGCGCGCTGATATCATTCTCCCCGGTTTTGCTGCCTTCCACGAGCAGGCTGGGGAACGGGCGTTCGGGCTGGGCGACCAGCGGCGTGAGCACAAAACGAATATAACCTACCAACATGGAGTCTTCGCGGATCTCGCGGGTACCGATGTAACTGTAGTCATTGAAGCTGCGCTCCTCGTAATACAGGTTCTTATCGGCGATCAGCGGCTTCTCCGTCCGGGACTTGAAACTGTCGAACTCGTCGATGGTTTCGGCGTTGTCGTTGAACAACGGCGTGCCGTACTGGTCAAAGGTATAGAGGTCTATTTTATAATTATTGTACGAGCCGGTGAAGTATTTCTGATCCAGCTGCGCTTTTAAATCATCCTTGGCCAGGCGGGTCCTGTACTTGAAAAACGCCTGTACCATAGCATCTTTCGCCAGCTTCTCATTTACATCTTTCAGGAATGATTCCAGTGCCACGTCTTTTCGCTTGGATAACCTTTCGGCCACCTTCGCGCGGTATTCCAGCTCCTTCTGGTTGTTATGGTACACCAGTACGGCGGAAGTGGTCACGGTCATCACGAGCATCCAGAACAGGAAGGGAACAGACGATGGCGTGTCTTCGAAACGCAGGGCCAGTAAATCGAGCACAATCACGTAGGCCAGAAGCCAGTCATAAAGGCCACATCGTACACACTTTCGTCCTGGTAAATATTATAAGCAAGCCATAACAGTCCAACGATAGCAAGGAACAGGTATTTGCTGCGGTAGTTAAAGTCGGTGAGCTGGTTCAGTAAATAGTTGATGATTTGCGAGAAAAAAGGAAACTGATCGCAATGAAACCCAGGACGATAGAGCCTATTACACTGTATTCATCGAGACCGAATACATTCGTCACATCAAAAGATATCTGCGAATCCTTTACCAGCGATTCTACCAGGTCGGAATAAAACTGGCCGACGAGGAACATCACTAATCCGGACAAACTGATAACAGCCCACAACTGCCAGGTTTTCCTGAGCACCGGCGGTTTGATAGTTCGCACGTGTTCGCGGAAGAAAAGGATGAGCCAGAAAGTGAGCAATACGTTCAGCAACAGGTCGCCCAGCGAACGGAACACATCATCGCGCGCATAGATCGTGGCATCGAACAGTTGCAGTGTGCGGAGGTTGATGGGGAAATTATACAGGTACGTAAACCCGCGCCCGATGATCACCACGAACAACAGGAACAGGAACCCCCAGATGGGACTGAATTTCCGTGCGAGTAACGTCGCAAACTGGTTAATGAAGATGAGCATGCAGATGCAGCCGATGCACCAAAGGGCAATACTGATCCAGTTTGGCGGGTACCCGCCACCGCTCAGGTCATGGTATAAATAAAAGAGAATGCGCCCGGTATCGTAACTAACGACCGGTTTCCCCGGGCCGCTGGAATGGATCGAATACTCATCGCTGATGGCGGGCTTCTTGTAAAAACCGTTTACCAGGTAATCATTTTCGATCTGGTATTGCATTTTAATAGGAATCAATCCCACTAAATACTGCTCCGGGAATACCTGGCGGCACATCATCACATAATCGCCGTTGTTCAGCTTTACGTAATAACTGCCGGGCCGCGGGTCAAGGGGGAGGTCCAGCGGTTTCACCATATTGGTGCTCCAGAAGGTTTCCCAGGAATCACCACCGCGGTTGTCGTAAGTAAAAACAAAATAGTTTTTCCCATAGAGTTTTTCAAGCTCCTCTTCCGTGTAACTGCGGTCCATCAGCCGGCGTACGAGCTGCGTATCGGCCGCCATGCGGTCGAATGCGCGCTGCCCGCATTGATGCTGCTCTGCAACGTTTGCCGCACGCCGTCTTCCGACGAGTAATAAGACCAGAAGTTGGCGAACAGGAACGAGAATGTCAACAGCCATGCGGCAATGATTAACAAGTAACCATTGCGCAGGAAGAACAACCGTATTTCTTTAAATTCTATCCGGGCCAAAGTTTATAAAGCTCCTTTTTCTATTTTTTTGATATCGTTCCAGAGGTGATCCATTTGCTCAAGTGACAGATCGCTGAGGCTCTCACCACGCTGCGCCGCCATTTCTTCCATTTGCTGAAAACGGCGGATGAACTTTTTATTCGTGCGTTCCAGTGCATTTTCCGCATCTATCTTTAAAAAGCGGCTGTAGTTCACAAGGGAAAACAGCACATCGCCAAATTCTTCTTCAATATGTTCAGGGGTGGTAGCGGCTTTCAGCTCCTGCATTTCTTCGTTTACCTTATCAAGTACCTGTTCGGTGGTATCCCATTCAAACCCCACTTGTTTGGCCTTTTCCTGCAGCCGCATCGCTTTCACCAGGGCCGGCAGGGAGCCGGGTACACCGCTGAGGACCGATTTCTTTCCTTCTTTCAGTTTGAGTTTTTCCCAGTTCTGCTTCACCTGCTCTTCATTTTCTACCTTTACATCACCATAAATATGCGGATGCCGGGAAATCAGCTTTTCACAGATGCCATTGATCACATCATCTATGGTAAACTGGTTTTGTTCGGCGCCTATTTTGGCATAAAAACGATATGGAGCAGCAGGTCGCCCAGCTCTTCGCGGATAGCTTTCCAGTCGGTATCGGTAATGGCGTCGGTCAGTTCGTACAGCTCCTCGATGGTTTGCTGCCGCAGGCTCTGAAGCGTTTGTTTGCGGTCCCAGGGGCATTTCTCCCGGAGATCGTCCATAATAGCCAGTAAGCTACTGAAGGTATGTTTATTTTCCATTCAAACGTTGTTAGGAACAGCCGGCAAAATACAAAGTATTTGTGCCCCGAAGTAAAAAGATGGCAAATAGGTTGATAATGTGTGTCTTACAGCAAATTTCGGGCCTTAATGTATATGCAAAAAACTGTTAATTTCTTTTTCTTGGCGGATAAGCCAATTTAATTAGCTTTGCGGCCCGGAGCGAAATGCCTCAGCGGCGTTTCCATCCCCTAAAAAAAAGAATAAATTATTGATATTATTATGAATGCGAAACACATTGACCTGATTTCCTCCGAACTGGGAATTGCGAAGAAGCAGGCAGAGAATACCATGAACCTGCTGGCCGAAGGCTCTACCGTGCCCTTCATCAGCCGTTACCGTAAAGAGGTGACTGGTAGCCTCGATGAGGTACAGATCGCGAAAATCGAAGACCTGCAGAAACGCTACAAGGAAGTGGACGAACGTCGCGCCTTCATCATCAAGACGATCACAGAGCAGGAGAAAATGACGCCGGAGCTCCCGGAAAAACTGGAGGCTTCCTGGGTGCTGACCGAGCTGGAAGACATGTACCTGCCCTACAAACCCAAACGTAAAACCCGCGCGATGGCCGCCATCGAAAAGGGACTGGAGCCACTGGCCAATCTTATTATGGACCAGCAGGAACCCGGCGCCCTCGACGAAATCATCAAGGGGTACCTGAACGAACAGGTGCTCACGGGCGACGATGCACTGAAAGGTGCGCGCGACATCATCGCGGAGCGCATGAACGAAAATGCCGAGCTGCGTGATAAAATGCGTAAACTCTTTAACAACACCTCCAAATTCGCGGCTAAAGTGATTGAAGGTAAAGAAGAGGAAGGCGTGAAGTACAAAGACTATTTCGACTTTAACGAAGATATTACCACCATCCCCTCCCACCGTGTACTGGCCATCCTGCGCGGCGAAGCGGAAGGTTTCCTGTACGGCACCATTGCCCCGGTAGAGGAAGATGCGATCGACATCATCTCCGATCAGTTCATCACGAAAAGAAATACGCCTTCCGGCGAGCAAATGCTCAAAGCCGGTACAGACGCCTACAAACGCCTGCTGCGCCCATCGCTGGAAAACGAATTCCGCGCCCAGGCAAAAGAACGCGCCGACGCGGAAGCGATCGAAGTATTCGCGGAAAATCTGCGACAGCTGCTGCTGGCGGCGCCGCTGGGTCCTAAAGCGGTCATCGCGATCGACCCCGGTTACCGTACCGGCTGTAAAATTGTAGCACTGGACAACCAGGGTAACATGCTCGACAACGACGTTATTTATCCCCTGGAAAAAAATTACAAACGCGACGATGCGGAACACCTGCTGAAAAAGTGGGTAGACCGCTACGATACGGCTGCCATCGCAGTAGGTAACGGTACCGCAGGCCGCGAAACCGAAGAATTCGTGAAAAAGATCGACTTCGGTAAAAAGGTAATCGTGTTCATGGTGAACGAAAGCGGCGCCTCCGTGTACTCCGCTTCCGAGGTAGCCCGTGAAGAATTCCCCGATCACGACGTAACGGTACGTGGTGCTGTATCCATCGGCCGCAGGCTGATCGATCCGCTGGCGGAACTGGTGAAAATAGATCCGAAAGCCATTGGTGTTGGTCAATACCAGCACGATGTGAACCAGAGCCACCTGAAACAGAGCCTGGACCGCGTGGTGATCAGCTGCGTGAACAACGTGGGCGTAAACCTGAATACTGCTTCCAAACACCTGCTGGCATACGTTTCCGGTCTTGGCCCTTCTCTGGCGGAAAACATCGTTAAATACCGTAAGGAGAACGGCGCTTTCAAAAACCGTAAAGAGCTGAAAAAAGTAACCCGTTTGGGCGATAAAGCGTTCGAACAGTGTGCGGGCTTCCTGCGCATTGAGAACGGCGACAACCCGCTGGACAACTCCGCGGTGCATCCCGAACGCTACGAGGTAATCGAAGCAATGGCTGCCAAACAGCACTGCACGGTACAGGAATTGATCGGCCAGACCGACCTGCGTAAGAAAATCAACCCGAAAGAATATATCACCGAAGAAGTGGGCCTCCTCACGATCGAAGACATCATGAAAGAGCTGGAAAAACCCAGCCGCGACCCGCGTGATGAAATCGCGATCTTCGAATATGCCGAAGGCATCAAATCCATGGAAGACGTGAAACCCGGCATGCAACTGCCTGGCGTGGTAACGAACATTACGGCTTTTGGCGCGTTCGTGGACATAGGAGTGAAACAAGATGGCCTGGTGCACATCTCCCACCTGTCGAACCGCTTTATCAGCAACCCCAGCGAAGCCGTGAAACTGAACCAGAAAGTGATGGTAACGGTGCTGGAAATAGATGTTCACCGCAAACGCATTTCTTTGTCGATGAAAGATAATGAACCGGCGCAAGGCGGCGGTCAGCGCAGGGACAACAATAACAACAACCGTAACAACAATAACAACAAGCAGCCTAAAAAAGAGGCGCCGTTAAACGACTTCCAGGCCAAATTGCTGGCACTGAAAAAGAAGTTTGATTAAGGTTTAAAGAAAACGCCGGAGCATTGAACTCCGGCGTTTTCTTTTACTATTCGTTAAACTTTGCTTTCCACTTCACCAGGCTCACCGGATACGCGGTATCGCCTTTCTCCGAGAACAGGTGCACCTGTTTGCGAATGGCAATCCCCGCGTACAGCACATCTTTTTTCATATCGATCACCAGTGCAGATTCCTCCTCGGAACAATCGTGCGGCCGGCAACCTTCCGAGTACAGCTGTGCGTTTTCCACCGCAATGGGCGGCGTGGTTTTATGACGCTCCAGGAACGGTTTGAACTGATCGCCTAACAGGGCTTTTAATCGGGCTTTTAATGGCTCCTGGTCAAACAGCTTTACATCGTGTGCATATTTGCCGTTAAAGCGCTCAAAAACCGTCCAGGAAGGCATCGCAACGGCAATGATGCTGGTGTCCGTAGCCTGGATCATGGTATCCGTGTTCACCATCACCACCGAATCGGGGCGGCGTTTGGCGGGCTTTCCTTTTGTGTTGCTATTTTTACAGGATATGCATATTATACTACCCTGCAACAACACTGCTACGATGAGCCATTTCTTCATAAGCGATAGTTTTTACTCCATGTCGTATTCGTATATCGGATCAATATGGGTACCCGGCGCCATATGGAACACGGGATTAATGAGACCATCTTTAAGACCATATACCCAGCCATGCAGGTGCGGCCGCTGATCGCGGTGCCAGGCCTCCTGGATGGTGTTTGATTTCGCTAGGTTCATCACCTGCTCCACCACGTTCAGTTCCACCAGGCGGTCGGTACGGCCTTCCTCCGTGGGGATGGCGTCCAGCTCATCGCGGTGAAAACGGTAAACGTCCTTGATATGCTTCAGCCAGCGGTTAATAATACCATAGTTTTTATTGGTAAGCGCGGCTTTCACACCACCACAACCATAGTGGCCTACCACCAGTACGTGTTCTACTTTCAACACGTTCACCGCATACTCGATCACCGTGATCAGGTTTAAATCCGTATGCACCACCATGTTGGCCACATTGCGGTGTACGAATATCTCGCCGGGCTGGGTATTGGTGATTTCATTGGCGGGCACGCGACTGTCGGAACAGCCGATCCACAGGAACTTTGGCGCCTGTTGTTCGGAAAGGTGTTTGAAAAAGTCTGGATCTGTCTTCACTTTTTCACTGGCCCACACTTTGTTGTTTTCCAGTAAGGTTTCGAATGGGTTCATAGTCAGTATCTGATTTTTATATGTTGATGGTTATCTCCCTTTAAACACCGGGGCCCGTTTTTCCACAAAAGCCTGCATGCCTTCCTTCTGATCTTCGGCGGCAAACAGCAGGTAAAAATTCTTCCGCTCAAAGTGCAAACCTTCTTCCAATGTGGTATCGAACGACTTCAACACCGCTTCTTTCGCCATTTTAACGGCGAGCGGACTTAATGCAGCGATTTCCGAGGCCAGTTTAATGGCTTCCTGCAAATATAGTTCAACCGGCACTACTTTGTTAATGAGTCCTGCATCCAATGCTTCCTGCGCGGTAATAAAACGGCCCGTAAGCACCATTTCCATTGCCCTTGCCTTGCCGATGGCGCGGGTAAGCCGTTGTGTGCCGCCTGCGCCGGGCATTACGCCAATTTTAATTTCCGGCTGACCGAACCGCGCGGTTTCGCTGGCCACGATCATATCGCAGAGCATAGTGAGCTCACAACCGCCGCCCAGCGCAAATCCGCTGACAGCGGCAATCATCGGCTTCTTGATTTTTTTGATAGCGTCCCAGGTACTGAACTGGTCTGTTATAAACATATCGATGGCGCTTTTGTTCGCCATCTCCCGGATGTCTGCACCCGCCGCAAACGCTTTGTCGTTACCGCTCAGCACGATCGCGCGAATGTCATCGTCCGCATCCAGCGCTTTGAGTGCATCGCGCAACTCGCCCATCAGTTGCAGGTTCAGGGCATTCAGTTCATTGGGCCTGTTAAGGCGGATGTGCGCAACGTGGGGCGCAACGTTTTGGTGTACTGTAATGAATTGGGGAAGCATAAGTATGTGTTATACAAATGCTAATATACTCAGAAGATATCCAATAATGATCAATAAGATGCTAAAGCCGTAGAGGAACATCACCACAACCGCTTTTAAGATGGATTTACCAATGGATTGCCCATACACATTTTTCAGCGCCAGCACAAAGTAAAGCACGGCGATAAAAATGGCGATCAGTGTAAACCAGCTGGTATGCATCCAGTAATCGAGCAGGAACGCTATTATGCCCAACAAGAACAGGAAAGTGTGCAGGTGAATGGTAAATATCGCATGATCTGCGTACACCAGCTTCCTGCGTCGATAAGCCATTTTGAGGAACAATGCGAACAACGGCAGGAACACGAACATCAGTTTGGGAATACTGTGCTGGAATTTATCCATTACGGCCCTGCCCATATTTGATCCGTATTTCCCCTGCAGGTAAAGGATCGAGCGCTCGAAAAAACGATCTACGGCCGATCCCCGTTTTTCCTGCGGCCTTGTTTTCACCAGTGAATCGTAGCGCCGCACTGCCTCTGCTGGCGCACCGATCGTGGTTTTCATGATATGCACGTACTCCGTATCAGACAAGGCTACAATTTGTTTATTGACACCCGGTTGCTCGTCCCCGCGGTGGTTACGGACGTTGATGCTGTCCAGCGCGGCGTTATACACTTCCATTTCGTCATGCTCCCCGGGACGGTGCACCTCGTACGGATCGTGATGCGTACCAATATAGGCGAGCAGCAGGAAAAACACGAAAGACACGAATACGTACATCCGGATGGGATTTACGAAACTTTGGCGTTTGCCGGATAAATACAGTTTGGTGAGCAGGCCCGGCCGGAACAGCAGGTCGCGGATGGTGATCCGTGGCTTTGGAATCGTAGTGGGTAATATCCTGGAAAAAGTGACTTACCAGTTGGCCAAAGGTTTCGTGCGGCTCGATATTCTCCTGGCCGCAATGCGTACAATACCGTTCTGCCACTTCGCTGCCGCAGTTCAGGCAGGTGGGATCTTTCCTCAGGTGGTTAGCGCTCATAGATTTTGGTTGCTGTTTTCGGGTATTCCTAAAGATATTTTAAATTTCCGGTAATTGTAAGGGCGGTATACGTTTTGAATTAGGTGGAACGTTAGTACTTTTGTCGATATAAAAGGATCATTTCTATAAATCTCATGAAAAAACCAGGCATTGCGCTGCTGGCGCTCGGATTGGCAGTATTTACAGGCAACACGGCGTTTGGACAGTACTATCTGCAGGACATTTACAATACGCAGAAAACGGTGGCCAATATGCAGGCCCTTAAAAACGCGAATGTGGCCACACAAACCGTTCAGAGCCTGGACGCCAACCTGCAGAGCGACGATGATTTCGTTTGCATACGCACCATCAGCAATAATTTCAGGCAGATGCGCTCCGTGACGCGCTCACGGTCTACCGGCCTGTCCATACTCACCTCCACTTTCGGCCCCAAGGGGCAGCTGAACAAGATTACCGACAGCACCGGAAGCAGCATCAACATTACCCAATACCGCTATGTGGGTGATGCCCTGGTAAACATACAAACCGTATCGCAGGCGCGGGATGAGAAATTTAAGATGACCGAAACCCGCAGCTACACGTACGATTCGCTGCTTCGCCCCGTGCAGATGGTGCGCCGCAAGAACAACAGCGCCGATTCCAGCATTGTACTTTTCAAACTGGATGAAGCCGGCCGCGTGATAGAAGAACTGGAGGCCGGTAAAAACATCCGCTCCCAGCGTATTTACTATAATTATGACGCACAGGGGCGCCTGACCGACGTGATGCGTTATCAACCGGTAAAAAAACGCATGGTGCCCGACTACCTGTTTGAATACGACGCACAGGGCCGCCTGGCGCAGATGACCACCGTAAATGCGACCACCAGCGACTATACCGTATGGAAATACAGCTACGATGCCAAAGGCCTTCCGCTCAAGGAAGATGCCTACGCCAAAGGCAACGAGCTGCTCGGCATGATCCGCTACAAATATGAATTCAATAAATAATCAAAAGGCCTCCCTGACCGGAGGCCTTTTTCGTTGATACACCAGTCATGTAAGCAGTTTGCGCGTGCCGCAAATAAAGCCTATCTTACCCAGCCCCGGCAGATCCCACGTCTTCTGCGGGAATTAATCTTCAATTCAGAAACAACAATTATGCGCAAACAAATCATCGCCACCGGCATGAGCTGCTTACTACTGACAGCCGCCATTGTGCCCGTATGCGGCGCCCCGGTTAGCACAGAGCAAACAGCAGCGGAGCCTAAAGACCTCATCGGCCGCTGGGACATTACGGTAGACCAGGGCGGTAAAAAGCACCCTCCTGGCTGGAAGTAAAACTCTCCGGCCGCCAGACACTCGTCGGTTATTTCGTAGGCACATCGGGCAGCGCACGTCCGGTAGCCAAAGTAAATTTCGATAACGGTAAATTCAGCTTCACCATTCCTCCACAATGGGAAGCCGGCACCGAAGATTTTGTGATCGAAGGCGAAGTAACGGCCAACGGCATCGCCGGCACCATCAGCCGCGCGGGCAAATCCGAAAAATTCACCGGTGTAAAAGCACCTCTGTTAAAACGTACAACCGCTCCCGTTTGGGGCAGATCCATCGAACTGTTTAACGGTAAAGACCTTAGCGGCTGGAAAACCAGCGGTGCGGCCAACCAGTGGGAAGTACGCAATGGTATCCTTACCAGCCCGCGTTCCGGCGCCAACCTGATCACCGAACAAACCTTTACCGACTTTAAACTGCACGTGGAGTTTAAATATGAAAAAGGCAGCAACAGTGGCGTATACCTGCGCGGTCGTCATGAAGTACAGATCGAAGACAGCCCGGCTGATGCACATCCTGCCAGCGTTTTGTTCAGCGGCGTATATGGCTTTTTAGCACCAAGCGAAATTGCGGCAAAAGGTCCGGGCGTTTGGCAGAGCTATGATATTACGCTGATCGGTCGTATGGTCACCATTGTTGTAAATGGCAAAACCGTAATCTCGAACCAGGAAATACCGGTATTACAGGCGGTGCGCTGGACAGCAACGAAGGGGAACCTGGTCCGCTCTACATCCAGGGGCGATCACGGTCCGATAGAATTCCGGAAAATCACCATCACACCGGCAAAATAAATTAACGTAAAAAAGGCTTCCTGTACCGGAAGCCTTTTTATTTTTGCTTTATGGAGATACGATTTACGACCTTCCTTCGCTTGCGCCTGCTCATCAGCATACCGGTTTTCATCCTGCTAATGGTGGCGATGCAGACCACCTTCGGTCACATCGGGCTGCGCGACAATGGCAACAGTGCGTTGTACAGCTTTTATTTGTTATTGATTACGGCAGTGATGTTCGTAATTGTCAGCGGTATTATACGGCTACATCACCAGCAGGAAACTATTAAAACAAGTGAGGAAGGCTTTACGCTCCACCGTGGCAAGCCGCAACATGTAAGCTGGTCCGAAGTAGCAGGCTACCAGCTCGTGCTGCCGCCGAGGCGTGGCGCCATTCAATCACCGCGACTGTACCTGCATTTGCAGAGCGGAAAAACCCTGAAGTTTGGTCACTACCCCTTTTTCCTGTCTGCCAGGAAAAATACCCGGGCGGAAGCCGAATCCTATAACAGTTTCGTACAGGCCGTGCAACAACATGTAAAAGGGTAAGTTATCTTTCCCGCGCAGTCACATCATCGGCATCGTAGCCCACGCGTCCCTGTCCCTGGCGAATAAATCTGCCGCCACCGTGACGATCATCAATATTGATCACACCTATGCGAAGATCGCGCAACGTTTCACCTATACGCGTTCCGGAAATCACGATACCGAAAATAGCGTAGGCATCACCATCAGTGGCTTTAAGTTTTGCATACACGGTAAAATCATTCCCCTGTCCGGCTATGACCGTCGCCATACTGGTATCGCTCTTCGACACGAAGTTGGAACCGGTAAATACGATACTGAAATCCGGGTTGCGTTGCGCGGACAAGCGGAGTTCCACATCGGGGAAGCGGCGGCCGGGTTCATCGCCGGGCACATTACCGGCATCTAACAGGTGCGGGCGAACGAAATAGAGCCCTTCCACGTTGGGCGGATTAATGCCTTTGTTGGCCGTTAAACCCAGGCGGGCGAGGGTGTCCGTACTGGCGCGGGATAATATTTTCAATTTTCTTATTTACAATATCCTCAGTGGCAGGCAGATCGCTGCTGCTGCCACAGGCCATGCAGAAAAGGGAAAGGCTGCAAACGGTGAGCAATCTTCTCATATATGTATAACGGTTACTGTACTATGAATCGGGGGATACCACAAAGTTACAAAAATCGGTCCAGTCCGGTTGACGCATGGCACAAAGATTGTCGCCACTACAATATGAGTACAGTTAAAGTCACACACGTCAACCCCGAAGGGTTAATTAAAAACCCTGCCTTTACGAATATTGTTACCGTAGAAGGCAGCGGCAAAACGGTGTATATCGGGGAAATTAATGCCAATGATGCCACAGGTAATGTGGTGGGCAAAGGTGATATGAAAACACAGGCGCTGCAGGTCATGGAAAACATGCAGGTGGCACTGCAAACCGTTGGCGCTGACTGGCAACACGTTATCAAATGGACCGTGTATGCTGTACAGGGACAGGACCTGCGCCCCGGGTATGAAGCATTTCAGCAGTACTGGGGTAAACGCCAGCATCCGCCGGTGATAACGATGTTGTATGTTCCCGCCTTATCCAATCCCGATTACTTGATGGGAATGGAAGCGGTAGCAGTGTTGCCTTAAAGAATGTCTATCCGGTTTGTACCGCCCTGAAGATCAAGTATTTTTTCGTTCCAGTAAAATCGTCCACTCACGCCCCTGGGTAGTATCGCATTGCCTTTCAGGCGGCCGTCTTTCTTTTCCAGTTTTAGTTTGATTTCGCCTTTTGGATGCGGCATGGCCACGTCCAGCCAGTCAAGTCCGGCAAGTTCCGGCGCTATCCGCACGCTGTTAAAGCCGGATGAAGCAGGGGTGATGCCGGCTACAGTGGCCAGCAGATCATAGAGGGGACTTGCACTCCAGGCATGGCAATCGGAACGGGTGGGCTCCGGTCGTTCCGCAAATGTGGTTAGTCCCAGGTCGAGCATATTATACCAATCCTTCAGCAACCCCAGGTAACGCTCACCGGCCTGTAATTGCTGCAGCGCACGGGCAAGATAAAAACGATAGTATAACGTACATGGGATCAGGCTCGAATCATTTTCTATATTGATCAACAGCTCCCTGTTATCTAAAAAGTTATATTCATTCGGCCCGATATCGGTGAGCGCGGCCAGTATATTCGCATGCTGACTGAATACATTTTTATCGGGCGTGTCTGCCAATCGTTTCCGGTCCTTATCCCAGCAAAGCTGATAAACGGCTTTTCCAATGCGGGCGGCTTCTGTTTCGGCCGCTAAGGCCTCTTTCGTATACCCGTAACCGCGGTACAAATCGGCGGATAACTTCAAAGCATACACGTATTGCAGGGTCAGGATAGATGATTTACCTTCCAACGTGCCCGGCGGGATACCGCTGGTTTCCTCCTTTCCTGTCCATGGCCATGCCGATGGCCAGTCTACGAAATTCCAGTAAGGCATTTTAACGAGCAGTTGTTGCCCGCCCACATATTGGCGGTGCCAGTTCAACACCGCGGTAACGCCCGGCAACAGTGGCCTTACAAAAGCGGTATCACTCCCGATCTGCCGGTAATCGTGCAACATGGCGATCCAGAACAGCGAAAAAGGCGGAATGATCTGCTTTTCGTTCGAGGGGTAACGGCTTTGCGTTAAACCTTCCGGTATGCGCGACTGGTCAAACTGCAGGATCGCGTTTTTCATGAGGCGGTCGTCGCCGGAAACGTAGAGCGAAATGAGCGCCGGATGCGCGTATCACCGATGTACTGAAGCTGCTCGTAATACGGGCAATCCATGTAAGTTTCGTACGCGCACAACCGGCTGGTGCGCCATCCCACTTCCCACAGGCGGTTTAAGGCCGTATCACTGGAGCGGAAGTAAGCATTTTCGCGGAAGGGATAGGCTGTAAACTGACTTCTCACGTCGCGTATCGTTAACGGCTGATCCTGTTTGCACCGCCAGTTCCACGTAGCGGAACGTGCGGTAATACAATGGCTGAAACACCCTTCCCTCGCCACCATCCGGCAGAAATACATCATAACGGCCACGGATAGTTTTTCCAGCTATCTCGTTACGGTTGTGTTTATTTCCGGTACTGTCGTACAGGGCCTCGGCGTAAGTAATCTTGATTTTTGCCCCCTTACCGCCACTTACCAGCAGCTGTGGGAATGCGGTCGTCAGCTCTCCCTGCTCCAATAATATTTTTGCCTGTTGATGTGCATCAATCGTTAGCGGAGCATCGCCGCGGACAAACCCGCCCGGCACCTGGGTATCCGCCCGTCTTACCGATAAAAATCGCTGCCAGCGCTCTTCCGGGAAGGGAATATTCCTTGGCAGCAGGTGGCGTTGGTCGTTCGTTAGCAACGCCTGTTTCCAGTGCCGGTCGTTATAATCCGGCTGCTCCCATCCCCAGGGATAAGCAGCGGCGTTTACTTGCTCGTACGGCCCTACAATATGCAGCTCATCTATCACGGCAGCATAAGCAGTATCGCGCCAAACGCGCCAGCTGTTATCGGTTTGGATGCCCGGCCCGCGCAACCAAAGGCCGGTTTGGGCAGAGAGCTGCGCCCAGGCCGCGTATGCTCCCTGGTTCCAGACGGTAACACCAATGAGGTTTTCACCGCGATGCAGATAAGGTGCAAGATCAAGGCT
The DNA here is from genome assembly GCF_023156195.1 of Chitinophaga sedimenti. GTDB lineage: Bacteria > Bacteroidota > Bacteroidia > Chitinophagales > Chitinophagaceae > Chitinophaga > Chitinophaga sedimenti. The sequence goes on along the minus strand of NZ_JAKUKA010000001.1, from coordinate 300,283 downwards.
GTCGTAACGCCAGTGTGCGGCATCGGAGCGCTGCGGACCAGTGGTGAGCGACCGGCCGTTTACGTATAACCGGTAACGATTGTCGGCGGATATCTTTATAAGAAAAGACTTCGGTTTTTTATCTAAAACGAATGTTTTGCGAAAATGGGAAACGTTGTATGCACCGGCAGCAACGTCGGGCGGCGCAATCCATTGCGCAGCGACCGTAAAAGGGATTAACAGGAAAAGGGAAACAAAAAAACGTTGTATCATGTCTATTGGGTGGAATTTAGCAATCCCCCAAGATAATCAATCCGGTTTATTTCTTCACTACCCGGAAGCCCAGGTTGCTGAAAGAGGCATGCGGGTGCACGCTGCCAATGTCTACCGAATTAAAAAAGTTGCAGGCATGCGTGCTGCACCACCAGGATCCTCCGCGGGCATGTACGCTGGTTTCCTTACCCAGGTGCCCTTCACAGAACTCGAACACATTACCGTACACATCGTACAAACCCCAGGGATTGGGCTTAAAACTGCCCACCGGCGCGGTATACATATACCCATCGGAGCTATCGGCCTGCAGGTGATCGTTACCGTGCCAGATGTTGGCATACTCCCCGATCCGCGCCGCTTCTTTACCCCAAAAGTAAGTACTCCGCGCACCCGCCCTGGACGCCACTTCCCATTCCTCGAACGATGGCAGGCGAACACCCGCCCACTGGCAATAAGCCTGTATATCGGTATAACTCAGCGTTGTGACCGGGTGATCCATTTTTTGTTCGATGCCTCCCCTGCCCAGGCCATTCGGGTAACGCCAAAATGCGGTACTGTCCTCCTTCCAGCGGAATTCTTTCAGCCCGGGCTCGAACACCAGCGCGTTGCGATGCCGCTCCGCATCAGTTACATAGTTGGTAACATCGACGAAGGCCGCGAATTCGCGGTTGGTCAACTCGTGCGCGGCGATATCGTACGCCTGCAAATGCACTGTCCGCAGAGGATTTACGGGGTGCCCTTTTTGTCCCACCCGGTACGCTCCCGCCGGTACGTGCACAAATGCGGTATCGTACGCCATGCAGCATATGACAAGTGTGGTTATCATTTCCGGCTGTTGTAAAAATCCGTAGCGCGTTTGATGATAAGATCCTCGTTCGCTTTGTTATCCTGTAAATAACTGAAGTAGTTGCTTTCTTTGCTGTACAATTTGGTGTAGGATGCCGAAGACAGGAAGGGCGCGTATCGGCTCTCTTTCATCAGCAACATCAGCAGGGTAAGAATATCGTGGTCTTTACGATCGCGCTGGTAAAATTCAGCCAGGAAGGGAATGGCCTCCACCGCATGCATTTCCATGAGTGCATGTTTGTAATTCAGACCCGTGCGTTTGCTGCGGTTTGCGGATTCTTTGATGAGCGCCAGGACCGAATCGCGGTTGCTCTGGAAAAAATCGAGCTGGCGGCTGCTCCAGTGCGTATCGCCGAAAACACTCGGCAGGTAAGCGAATATCTTCTTTTCTTCGTCCGGCTCCGGCAACACAATATCACAGTTCTGGCTATACGATTCCGCGTGGATCATGTGATAGGTGAATTTTTCGCGCAGGGAGAGCCCGAGGTAATCTTTGGCATTCAGCGCGGTTGTTTCTTCGCTGTCATTAATTTTGGTAATCAGCGCTTTCACTTTTGCCAGCCCGTAGGGCGGCACGCTTTCTTTCATCCGGTATTCATGGTAGGCGATGCTGGCGGGACCGGCAGCGGGTATTTCATCTTGCGCCATGGTCGCCATGGGCAATGACAAGGCTAACAGCAGGAGATATCTTTTCATAATTGGTATATTCCCCTGCAAAATAAAAATTTTACTGCATAATGGCGCGGCTGCCGTGTATAATAAGCAGCCGCGTCATGCACTATTTACCACTTTCAGTATGATTCTTAAAGTTGTTGAGAATCGCCTGCCAGCCAGCTTGCTGCATTTCAATTGATTTGTTTCTTCCGCGTCGAATACCTCCACGATATAGGTTTTACCATCCCGCTCCTCAAAAGTAGTGCGTGCTTCGCGACCGTCGCCCATCACATAAGCGATAGCCTTGTGTTCCGCTACTTCCGTGTACTCGCCGCCGAAATCGAAACCAAAGCTGCCGTCTTTCGCTTCCATCCGCGTCGTAAACTGACCGCCTACACGCAGATCGTTGGTGGCAGCGGGCGCATGCCATTCTGGCGATGCAAAAGCCCATTGTTTAATGTGCTCCGGCTCATTCCAGTATTGCCATACTTTGGCTACAGGGGCATTTACAGTGGCTTCAATGGTTACTTTCGTACGTGCTTTATTTTCCATAATATATGCGTTTTATAATGCAAACATACGGTGGTATCAGCAAAAATACGGGTGGGTAACACGACAAAACGAAGGGCCGGAAACGACATTAGAAAGTTGACCTCTTTTCCAGCTCCGGCACTGTTCATACAACGACGGTATCTGGCGGCATAAACGGCGGTTCAGGCAATTACTGTTGCCCCTTAGCAGGACGCGGTTTAACGGCGTAGGGCTATGAAAAACAGTTCATACACCAGATACTACATCCCGGTGCACAACGCGGTCATCATCAACCATTAACCCTTACCTTTGCTGCATGTCCACGATTTTACCATACACACCCCAGTACCGCGACGCCTGCCTGGCGATCTTTCACAGCAACCGCCCCAAATTCTTCACGGAAGATGAAATTGCGCTTTTCACCCGCTGGCTCGATGAGCGGTGCGAAGACAATTACTTTGTGCTGGAAAACGATAGTGAGATCATCGCCTGCGGCGGCGTGTTTTACGATGAGGCGACCAACGCCGCCGGCCTCTCCTGGGGCATGGTGCATAGCATGCATCACAAAAAAGGGTTCGGAAAGGAGTTTACCCGATATCGTATTGAACTGATGCGTCGCCTCTTTCCTGGCGCCCTTTACCAGATCAATACCTCGCAGCATACGGTGGCCTTCTACGAGAAAATGGGCTTTCACACTGTAAAAATGACGCCGGACGGATATGCCGCGGGCATGGACCGTTACGACATGGAAGCGCGGCTCTAGAAATCGCTGCGCTTTTCATGGAGCATATCAAAGTTGTACTGCAATTTCAGGAGAAAGAAACGGCCTGCGGAATTACCGGTCCTGTTCTCCACATAAGAAGATGTAACACGCCGCATTACATCCTGGCGGTTGTTAAAGATATCGTTCACCGTGAGCGATAAGGCCAGCTTTTCTTTTGGAAGAAAACGCCGTTCCACACGCGCATTCAGCCGTTGCATGCGCCGGCCCATGTCGGGCGGCAGCTGGCTGTTGATCATATAGTTGTAACTGGCGGCAGCCGCCATCTTTTCAAATAACCTGCGTTCATCGCTGTACCCAGGCGTAATTCCCCGAACCTGTTCACGGAAAGATCTCCTGCGTAACGGCGGTCGTTCCGGTACGTACACGGCGCCCTTTTCGCCACCACACTTACCCCTTTCAGTTCGATGGGCTGTACGCGGATGAGCCAGTCGAGACTATCGAGCAGCGGTTTTTCAGGCGTGAGTGTAAATACGGCAAAGGTATCCTGGTAACCTTTGCGGGTAATGAGTACTTCGAAAGGTTTGTTCAGTGGCAGTCCGGTGAGCCGGTACCGTCCCTGGCCGTTGGAGGAAGTGTGGTTAACAAGCAGACTGTCGCCCGAACGAACGGCGGATATCGTAACAGCTTCGAGTGGTTGTTGATTGGACATGTCTTTTACCCTTAAGTAGTTATTGCGCCGTTTACAGGAGCGGACGTTTCTGCCGGAAGCGCGTAAAGCCCCAACTAAAAAGTTATCAAGATAAAACTTGATCCGGAATGAAATATTATAGAAATTAGGAAAGCAAATCTGCGTTTATGAGAAAAAAATCGCGTCAGGCTACGATGATGGCCGCCCTGTTGGCGCTATCCGTGTCCTCCTGTACCTCACCTCCGCGCGACAATAGTCTGTCTGCCGAAGAAAAGAAAGACGGCTGGACTTTACTGTTCGATGGCGAAACCCTTAGTGAATGGCACGTTTATAACCAACCATCCGGTGTATCCAACTGGAAGGCCGTGAACCACACCATTTACTGCGACCCAACACGGCCAGTGGCGCCGGCGGACCTGGTAACGAACAAAATCTACAAAGATTACATTCTTCAATTCGACTGGAAACTGTCTGAAGCCGGCAACAGCGGGGTATTCATCAATGTACTGGAAGATCCGGCCATCCCGGCTACCTGGGCTTCCGGGCCGGAATACCAGCTACTGGACGCGAAACATCCCGATTACAGCAACCTGAAGAAACGCCCTGGCTGCCTCTACAACTTCGCCCCGCAGGCCAATGCCGTGGAAGCGAAGCACGGCGACTGGAATACCAGCCGGATCGAGCAGCAACATGGTAAAGTAAAATTCTATCTCAACGATATACTGACCGCCGAACAGGATTTTACCACCGCCGCCTGGCGCGACACCATTGCCAATACTCACTTCCGCGAATGGCCGGAGTTCGGCAAACACACCGAAGGCCATATTGCACTGCAGGACTGGAAAAAGGGGTATCGTTTAAAAACATCAAAATAAAAGAACTTAAATAGAACGTTATGGAAAGAAGGAATTTCATGAAGCTGCTCGGCCTAGGCGCCGCCGGTTTGTACACTGCATCCCTGCAAAGCTGCGCCGCTGCCACCGGTCAGGAACTGGGACTGCAATTATTTTCTGTGCGCGATGCCGTGGCGAAAGACCTGGAAGGCACGCTGGAACGCCTGGTGAAAATGGGATATAATAAATTGGAGATTTATGGGTATGACGGCAAATTCTTCGGCAAAACCGTGGCAGAATTCAAATCGATACTGGCGAAAACAGGAATGAAAGTCGTCAGCTCGCACCACCTGAGCGGCTTAGGCAACAAGGCGCCCGGCTCCCTGTCTGTAGGCTGGGACAAAGCAGTAGATGACCTGCATGAACTGGGTGTAGACTACATGGCGTGCGCATACCTGTTCCCGGAAGAAAGGACACCCGAGAATTACGCACAGCTGCCGGCGTTGCTCAATGCTTCAGGAGAACGTTGCAAACAGGCGGGTATCCGGTTTGCTTATCACAACCATGATTTTGAATTTGAACCCTACAACGATACGCTGGTGTACGACTACCTGCTGACCAGCACCAATCCTGACCTCGTAAGCATGGAACTCGATCTGTACTGGATCAGCAAAGCGAAACACGATCCCGTGGCTTATTTCGATAAATATCCCGGCCGGTTCCCTTTATGGCATGTGAAAGACATGGAAAAAGGTACGGGCGATATTACCGAAGTGGGAAATGGTGTGATCGACTTCGACCGGATTTTCGCAGCGCGCGAAAAAGCCGGGATGAAGATGTGGTTCGTGGAGCAGGATGTGAGTAAGGGTGATATGTTTGCCAGTTTGGCGACGAGTCATAAGTATTTGGACGGGAAACGTTATTAATGTTTAGAATAATCGGCATCCGCTGCAGCTTCTGCGGCGGATTTTTTATTTTAATAGCAGACGACCAAATGTAAGAATCTTGTATCTTGATTCCCCATAAGCATCAAAATTCCGCCCGTATGAAACTTAGATCGTGGTTGTTGGTCATCTTTTCACTCGCATTCACAGCGGGTTTCGCGCAATCAAGCATCATGAAATATGGCGACACTTCGCGCAAGGGCCTCCCCTACGCCAAGGACCCGCACGTAGTCTCTTTTAAGGGAAGATATCTGTTGTACTTTTCTATTCCACCGTTCGCCAACGATCCGCAGTCGGGTTGGAACATTGGTATTGCGGAAAGTAAAGACCTCATCAACTGGAACAAGATCGGGGAGGTCCGTCCCGCTCCGGGCGCGAAGTACGAAGAGAAGGGTTTGTGCGCACCAGGCGCTATCGTTCGCAACGATACGGTACACCTCTTCTATCAAACTTACGGCAACGGTAAAAAGACGCTATCTGCCATGCCTGGTCTACCGACGGCATCCAGTTCGCCCGCAATGCCACCAACCCGATCTTTAAACCTACCGGCGACTGGACATCCGGCCGCGCCATTGATGCGGAAGTGATCTCTTTCAAAAATAAGTTCTACCTGTATTTCGCTACGCGGGATACGGCAATGAAAATACAGATGATCGGCGTAGCCACCGCGCCCGTCCGTACCAACTTTAACCGCGACCAGTGGACGCAGGCGGCAGACAAACCCATCCTGTATCCGCAGCTGGACTGGGAAGGAGCCTGTATCGAAGGAGCATCTGTCATTCAAAGGGGCAACCGCCTCTTTATGTTTTATGCCGGCGCTTATAACAACGCCCCGCAGCAGATCGGACTGGCGGTAAGCAAAGACGGGGTAACATGGGAACGGGTATCGCAGGTACCATTCGTACCCAACGGGAAGCCAGGCGAATGGAACAGCAGCGAGTCCGGGCATCCCCATATCTTCCGGATAAAAATGGAAAAACGTACCTGTTTTACCAGGGCAACAACGATAACGGCAAAACCTGGCTGCTCACGCAGGAAGAGGTGTTGTGGAATGGGAAAACCTTCCAACGTAAAAGTTGAAAATGAAAAAAAATGTGTACTTTAAGTATCACAGACCGTCACATTTAAAAGTTCGATTGCTTGTCAAACAGTCCACGTCATACCCCTGAGGAGCCGTCCATAGACCTCCGCCAGATCGTGGCAGGAGATGAACAGGCTTTCCGCCGGTTGTTCCAGCACTACAGTCCGCGGCTCAACCAGTTCGCCTTTTCCATTATCAAAACCCGCGAAGCCACTGCCGAGATTGTGGACGATGTGTTTATCCGGCTCTGGAAACAGCGCGCCAATGCGGGGGCCATTGCTAACATCCGCGTATACCTGTATGTGGCGGTAAAAACGGCTCCCTCAACTACCTGTCTGCCAAGGCGCAAAGGCAGATTACCGAACCATTCAGTCACCTCGATATTGAACTGAGCCGCGACCCGGCGCCCGACCAGCAGATGATCAGTGCGGAGCTGCAGGCGAAAATCACGGCTGCGGTGGAATCCCTGCCACCAAGGTGTAAAATGATCTTTAAACTGGTACGGGAAGATGGGCTGCGTTATAAAGATGTGGCCGAAATCCTGAACCTTACCGTCAATACCGTAGACGCCCAAATGGTGATCGCGGTAAAACGCATCTCCGAAAAAGTACAGGCGCACTTCTCTGCCTTCCCCCAAAAGCACGTCAAAAAATAAATTTCAAAAAGCTTTAAGGTCATCCCTTTATTTTCCTGTCTTTATCAGTAACCAAGGTTCCATGGATAAAGAAAGGATATCTCAACTAATTGCCCGGAAGTTGTCTGGTGAGGCCACTTCGGAGGAAATAAAGGAGCTGGATGCCCACTTGTCGGCGCATCCGGAAGATGCCTATTTCCTGTCGATCCTCGATGAGTACTGGGCACGGCCGGTTACACCTGCCACGGAAGACAACGAGGCACATTTCCGGCACATCCTGGAAGCGGCGGAGGACAAGGACGAGCCTGAACGCCGGCCGCGCATCGCGCGCAGGGTGCTGGCGGTGGCGGCGACAGTGGCCGTGCTGCTGACGGGCGGCTGGTGGTATGCACAACATGTTCGGGTGCCTGCGAATACGTCGGGGACCGCACTTACCGAATCAGTGGCCAAACCCGGCGCCAAGTCGCGGCTGTTGCTGTCGGATGGTACGGTCGTGTGGCTGAATTCGGGCAGCCGGCTTAATTACCCTTCCAGCTTCAACGACTCTATCCGCGAAGTAACCCTCGAGGGCGAAGCCTATTTCGATGTGGCGAAAGCGGCAGGTAAAACCCTTTGTCGTGCATACGCGTGATATCCGCATACATGTACTGGGAACGGTTTTCAATGTAAGATGTTATCCCGAAGATAATCAGACCGAAGCCACCCTGATCAGCGGGCTGGTGCAGATCTCGCAAACCGGCGACAGCAGTGGCGAAACGCTGTTGCTACATCCTCGCGAAAAAGTGGTCGTGCAAAAAAACAGGTGGAAACCGAAACCGCGAAGTCGCTGATTTTGCGTCAACTTAAAAAAATATAACGGACACCGCGCTGGTGGAAACGGCCTGGGTGTATAATAAACTGGTATTTGACGGAGAGGACTTCAGGCAGATCTCCAATGAAATGGAGCGGTGGTACAATGTAAAAATAACGATCCACGACAACGCGGTGGCCAGCTACCGGTTTCATGCGAAGTTTGAGCACGAAACCATTACAGAAGTACTGGCGGCGCTGCAGGTATCCTTGCCCTTCACTTTTAAAATCAACAATAATGAGGTAGACATTTACAAGTAGCAACCAAAAAAATCGGGAAATGCTGCAAACATTCCCCGAAAACGTCTAACGTTCAGAAACCCTGGGATCGGCAAAATCATTGGGTTTCTTCTTCTTAAACCGTAAATCCAAAGTTATGAAAAAAAATGCACCTCCCGCCCCGGGAGGACAGGCGCTACGTCTGTTTAAATTTCTACTATGTATGAAGCTTTCCGTGTTAATCATTCTATTTACCGTTACCCAGGTGAGTGCTGCGAAGGTCTTCAGTCAGACCATCACCGCCAGCTTTGAAAGGGCGGAACTGCGCACGATCCTGAACGTAATTGAAAAAAGGCGAAAGTGCGGTTTGTGTATAATTACGACCTCCACCTGCTTCATCGCAAAGTCGATTTTGCGGTGAAAGACGCCCGTTTATCCGATGCCCTTGACAAGTTATTGGAGAACTCCGGTTTGCGCTACCGCGATATGGGAAACAACATGATTGTGATCGTACCGCGTACGGAAGTAACGGCCACAGGTGGCCGTTTCCGGCATCGTAACGGACCAGCAAAACCAACCGCTGCCCGGCGTGACCGTCAATGTAAAGGGTACTGCTTTAGGTACTACTACTAACGATGGGGGCCGTTTTACGCTGAACGTGCCCAACACAACAGACATTCTCGTTTTTACTTTTATAGGATTCACCTCGCAGGAACTGCCGCTGAATGGCCGTACATCTTTGAGCGTAACGATGGTCGCTTCGTCCAGCAACCTGAACGAAATGGTGGTGGTAGGTTATGGCACGCAGAAGAAACAAAACGTGACCGGCGCCATTGCTTCCGTGCCCATGCAGGAAATCCGCGACATGCCTGTATCCAACGTAGCCCAGGCATTACAGGGCAAAATTGCCGGCGTGGTGGTACAGCAAAACTCGGGTAGTCCGGGCAGAACGCCAGCCATTAAAGTACGCGGTTTTGGATCGATATCCGCCGGCACCAGTCCTTTGATCGTGGTAGATGGCAATATCGTTTCGTCCGCTATTTTCGGTCTGTTTGATGCAGAAGAAATAGATAAGATCGACGTACTGAAGGATGCCTCGTCCGCCGCGATCTACGGCTCCCGCGGCTCCAACGGCGTAGTACTGGTCACCACGAAAAAGGTGTAGCCGGCAAAGCACGCATGAACCTCAACGCCTACACCGGCTTCCAGCAGGTAACGGAAAAACTGGATATCCTGAACTCCCGTGAGTTTGCCGAGTTCTCTATAGAAGCCGCCAACAATGCTTACCTCGATAACGTACCGGGTGCACAGATTACAGATCCCAACAACGTAAGACCCTCGAACTATCTGCGTTACCGCTATCCCCGCGGCGACCTGTTCGACTGGTTCAACTTCGACGATCCTGCAAAAGTGGCGGCCCTGCCCGATTATAAATACCAGGACCTGATTTTCCGCACCGCGCCGATCAGCAACTTCCAGTTCTCCGCCAACGGTGGTACGGATAAGGTACAATATGCCATCAGCGCGGGTTACCTGAAGCAGGACGGCATCATCAAAAGATCTAAAATGGACCGCTACACCCTGCGGGCCAATGTAGATATACGCCCAACCTCCAAACTGAGCCTCGGCGTTAACATCAACCCTTCTTATAAAATTACCCAGGAAGTACGTTCAGATGGCCACTGGGCAGACAATGGCATTATCAATGCAGCACTGACCGCGTTGCCAATGGCTCCCATCTATAACGAAAACGGGGGTACTCTTCGCAAACCGCACTGGCGGCTATGTACAACCTGCCGGGTATTACCAATCCGGTGGCGAACATTACGGAGTACAACAGCAAGTTCGACCAGATCAACTTGTTGTCGAACGCGTGGGCGGAGTACGCATTTTTACCGAACCTGAAATATCGTTTATCAGCAAACGCCAACCTGTACGCCAATCGCAGGAACGCTTACACCACCTCTAAAATGCCGCTGAACCAGCAGCTGCCGCCTACCGCGGCCGTGGGCTCCTCGTTCTCGGAACAGGGCGTAAGCTGGCTGGTGAACCAGGTATTGAGCTACAACGTATCATTTAACGATGCGCACAACCTGGAGGTGCTGATTGGCAGCGAATCCAATAAACTACAATACCAGAGCGCCAATGGCGCCGGCGGCATCTTCGCCAATGATATCGTACAAACGCTGAATGCTGCAGGACAACCTACTTCGGTGAGTTCACAGATCACGGAAAACGCCACAGTATCTTACTTTGGCCGGGTAGATTACAACTACAAAACGAAGTACCTGCTGAAGTTGTCTATACGGCGCGATGGTTCCTCCATCTTTGGGCCGGACAAGCGCTTCGGCACCTTCCCGGCTGCTTCTGTGGGCTGGCGCGTATCAGAAGAAAACTTTATGAAGAACCAGCATGTCGTATCGGAACTGAAGCTGCGCGCGAGTTATGGTTTATCGGGTAACAACTCGTTCAGCAACTACTATCCGTATGTGGGTAGTGTAGGCTCCACCAACTATGCGTTTGGCGATAACCGTAACAGGGCTGGCCATCAGCTCACTGGGCAACTCAGGCCTTAGCTGGGAGCGTAACGAACAGCTGGACCTGGGCTTAGACATCGGCCTGTTACAGAACCGCATCTCATTGTCTGTAGATTATTACGACCGTATTACCAAAGACCTGTTACTGTCCGTAAACGTGCCCACCCTTACCGGTTTCGGCTCGGCGTTCAAGAACATCGGCCGGATGAGCAATAAGGGTATTGAATTTGGTGTAAGCAGTTATAACTTCGTGGGTGCGTTTACGTGGAATACGAGTGCAAACCTGTCGTTCAACCGCAACAAAGTGCTGGCACTGGGTCCTACCGGTGCGCCGATCCTGAGCGGCAGTGGCGTGGGTGAAACCAATATCACCATGATCGGGCATCCGATCGGTAGCTTTTATGGTTATAAACAGCTGGGCATTTTCAGAGATGCGGCCGACCTCCACACCAACCCGCATGATAACACCACGCGTCCAGGCGACGTGAAATATGAAGACGTGACCGGCGACGGCATTCTTGACGCGAAAGACCGTACGATCATTGGTAACAACCAGCCAGACTTTATCTACGGCATCAATAACACCTTTTCCTTTAAAGGCATCGACCTGGGTATTTCGCTGCAGGGCACACAGGGCGGTCAGATCCTGAACCTGAGCCGCCGTTTCTTTGAAAACCTGGAAGGCGGCGGCAACAACCTTTCCATCGTGAAAGACCGCTGGCGTTCCCCGGAAAACCCCGGCAACGGCAAAGTACCAAGGGCCAATGCACGTACCACGGGTAATAACAATGCCGTTTCTTCCCGCTGGGTAGAAGATGGTTCTTACCTGCGTATCCAGAACATCAGCCTGGGTTATAAACTGCCGAAAGCATGGGTAGACCGCATCAACCTGTCGCAGGTACGTATATACGCTTCTGCGCAAAACCTGCATACCTGGAGCAAATACCTCAACTTTAACCCGGAGGTGAGCAACTATGAAGGCCCGCTTACCGGCGGTGTGGACTATGGCAGTTATCCACTGGCGAAAACCGTAACCTTCGGCATTAACATTGGCTTTTAAATTGATGCAACATGAAAAACAACTATCGTAATATATGCGCGGCAGCGGTAATAGCTTTGGCCCTGGCCTCCTGCGGCAAAGGCTTTGTGGACCTGAAGCCCGTATCGTCCACTACCACCGGCAACTTCTATCAAACGGAAGAAGACTTTAGAAATGCCGTGAACGGTGCTTACAATTCACTACGCGCAGGCGGCAACTACGGCGGTGACAGTTATGTATTTGGCGAAATCCGTTCGGACAACTCAACGCCGGTAGCATCGGGCTCTGTAACGGACCAGGATGAATTTGACCGGTTTTACATCCGCACCACCAATCCGTACATCAACAACAGGTGGAGCAACAGTTACACGGCGATTGCCCGCTGTAACGCCATCCTGGACCGCATAGACGCTATTACCATGAATGCGGCCACGAAAGACCGGTATAAAGCGGAAGCGAAGTTCCTGCGGGCATTGTATTACTTCAACCTCGTGCGTACCTTTGGTGACGTGCCATTGGTGTTGAAAGAAATTACCAACCCGGATGAGGGCTATCAATATGGCAGAAATCCGATTGGCGAGGTATATGCGCAGATCGAAAAAGACCTGGCGGAAGCGGCAGCTGTATTGCCACCCAGCTATACCGCGGCCGCAGACCGTGGCCGGGCCACACAAGGCGCTGCGAAAGCGATACTGGGCCGCGTATTGCTTACGGAGAAAAAGTACGGACCGGCGGCCGAGCAATTGAAAGCCGTTATCGACAGTAAAAAATATGACCTGGTGCCGGTGTATGCTGATTTTTTCAAAGTCAATAACAAGAACAATGTTGAGGCCATTTTTGATGTGCAGTATAAATCGGGCGGTGTTGGACAAGGCAATGGCTGGCCGAACGCTTTTGCGCCGCAGAACTCCGGTAATGCGGTGATCATGTTTGGCGGCGGCGGCAACAATATACTTCTGACGACCTGGTAAATGCGTATGAACCGGGCGACCTGCGTAAAGCGGCGACAGTAGCCACTTCCTACGTGAATGCCGGCGGCAACACCATTCCTGGCAACTTCGTCAAAAAGTACTTTGATGTGCCTGCCCTGGCTAACGATAATGCGAACAACATTCCCATTATTCGCTATGCAGATGTGATCCTTATGTATGCGGAGTGCCTGAATGAAGCGGCATATGTGGCAGACGGGCCTGCCTTCGACTACCTGAACGATGTGCGTTTCCGTGCCGGTCTTGGTGATCTGAAAGCGGCCCAGGTGCCTGACCAGGCATCATTCCGGCTGGCCATGGAGCGCGAGCGGAGAGTGGAATTTGCCTTTGAAAACCTTCGCTGGTATGACCTGGTAAGAACCGACCGCGCGATTACGGTAATCAACAGCAAAGCAACACAAATCAACCTCGTGAACCCGGTCACGCCGCAAAACCTGGTGTTCCCGATCCCGCAGAGCCAGGTCGATATTAACAAAGAGAAGATTAAACAGAACGAAGGATCTAACTAAATAAACCACTGCCTGCCGCATGCGGCAGGCAGTTTTTCAAAATACCCACTATGAAGTTACTCGCCAGCCTGGTACTACTATTTGCGACGACCGCACAAGCACAAACCATCGACACCGGCCGGTTAAATGGCAGCCACGACCTGCGGCTTCCGGCCTGGGGACCTTACTCCAAAAGGTACGCGGGCATTTCGCATATACCGGAAATGCAGTCGGGCATGCGGTTCGACTTTTCGGTATTACCTGGCTACTATCGCAACAAACTGCTGGTGCCGAACGTGCGCTTCGAATCGCAATACTTTCCCTGGCAGGTGCAGAAAGACTTAAGTGCCTTCTCTTATCGCTATGAACTGGAGTGGAAAGACCAGGTGTATACCGATGTAACCTATACCCTGCTAGACTCCACGTCCGTACAGGTATCTATGCGTTGCGTGAATAACACCGCGCTACCGCAGAACCCTTTCGCTGAACCTCATCGCCTCCATGGAATACCCCGAAGGTTACGGCGAGCGGAAATTGAAATTGGGCAGCGGTTCCCAATGGCATAATGCCATGGACTATCGTTCATTGACGTTTGCACGTAAGCGGTATGACTCCGATCTAGTGTACGATGGCTGGCTGCGCGGCGAAGTACGGCAATCTGCGCTGATTAACGGTCGCGGTGTGGGCAAAGGTTTCGGCGCACAGGCAGGCGACAAACTGGAATATGATGTAAAAGCCAGCGGCGACAAAATTGTTTTTATCTACATGCTGAAAAATGGGAAAGCATCTGCGGTGCAGCTTTCCGGAGCGATTAATCAAACAATTACTTTTACGCCAAGCGATACGCTGGCGCGACTGGAAGTTCCGTTAGCTGCAAACGGCCGCTTAACCCTTACCACACTTGGTGGTGGAGAGATTTTACTGAACGGATTCGTAGTGACTACCGATAATGCATTTACCATCGTTCCGGCTTCCATCAACAAAACACCTGTTACCGAAGAAAACCTTTCCGCACGCACGCTGTTGCTGAAATACGCAGATGTGCCGCAGTATTACGGGATCAGCTGGGATAAGGAACCTTTCAAAATAAGAAGTATCAGGAATGATGAATTAGATATTTTCCTCCGGAATGAAACCCACAACCACGTAGCAAAGGTGCTGAATGGTAATATGAAAGGCGACTTTGCCAATCTGTTTATTCGTCCGCTGGAACTGGCGCCAAATTCCGAAGCCACATACACCGCCATATTAAGCAGCGGTTCGCGTGATGCGGTATTGGCGGCCTTAAAAAAGGCGCGCCTGCCAGGCCAGTATTACGTGATACGGTGGAAGGCATCCTGCCGGAAGGCGAGAAATATTTGTTCAGCCAGCAGCTGCTGAAAAGCACCTTACTATCGAACGTGGTATATCCTGTGTATACGCAAAACCAATACATACGCCACTTTACACCCGGCAAATGGTGGAACAGCCTGTATACCTGGGACCTTGGCTTTATCGCCTTAGGACTGTCCAAAGTAAATACGGAACTGGCCATAGATGCGATCAATGCATACTTAACGCCGCCGGGCAGCCAGTCGGCCTTCGTGCATCATGGCTCTCCGGTACCGGTACAGGCCTATGCATTTTTGGAAGTATGGAATCAAACGCAGTCGAAAGAACTGCTGCACTACTTCTATCCCAGACTGAAACAATATTACGCTTTCCTCTCCGGGCAATACGGCAGTACGAGCACACGCATCTTCAATTCCGACCTGTTGCAAACCTGGGATTACTTTTACAATTCCGGTGGCTGGGACGATTATCCGCCACAGGTGGGCGTGCACAACCAGCACCTGGAAAAGCGCGTAACGCCGGTAATTACCACGGCACATGCGATCCGTTTTGCGAAGATATTGCGCATGGCCGCGAGCGCATTGAACCTAAAAGCAGATGTAAAAGCCTACGACAAAGACATCAGCCGGTTTACGGCTGCACTGCAGAAACATTCCTGGGATGCGAAGAGTGGCTATTTTTCGTATGTAAAGCACGATGATACGGGCAACCCGGCGGGCTTCTTCAACGATCCCGCATCCGGCGCCAATTTCAATATGGGACTGGATGGCGCTTATCCGCTGGTATCGGGTATTTGCACGCCTCCGCAGCGGGATACGCTGATCAACAAAATCTTTTCAGACAAACATATGTGGACGCCATCGGGCATTTGCGTGGTGGACCAGTCGGCCCCCTACTACCGCACCGACGGTTACTGGAATGGCGCGGTATGGATGCCGCACCAGTGGTTTGTATGGAAAACGATGTTAGACCTCGCCCAGCCGGAACTTGCGCGTAAACTGGCCTCGAAAGGACTGGACGTATACAAAACAGAAGCCGATGCATCCTACTATACGTTCGAGCACTTCCTGGCTGCCTCTGGTCGCGGTGCGGGCTGGCATCAGTTTTCAGGCTTATCCACCCCAGTACTGGCCTGGTTTGATGCGTATTACAAAACAGGCACCGTAACACCGGGCTTTGAAATATGGATTGAGCAGCAGGCTTTTAACGAGAACCACACTGCGTTTAATGCGCGGTTGTCGTTCGACCAGTCCACGCTGGCGCATGAGCGCACCCTATTAGTGGGTATGAACCCGGCGTTTGACTATAAAGCTACGTTTAACGGCCAAGCGGTTCCCGCGGAGCGGATAGGCAAAGGTGTATTGGCCGTGAGGTTGCCGGCGAAGAACGAGGCTGGCACTTTGCGCATCACGAATTAAACACCCCAACATTTTTCACAAAAGCCGTCAGCAAGTAATTGTTGGCGGCTTTTTTCGTAAATTAGAGTAGACCCCTTACCCCCAAAATGATATGCGTTATGAGACAAATCTGCTTCGTAATTATTTTCCTCGTTGCCTGCAAGCAACGCAGCAAACCAAAGGAGGAACCGATTCCACAATCGATCGGCTGCTATGTACCGCCTACCACCGATAAAGACTGGTACACATCCGGCAAAAAGGCGCCGCTGTTCAGTGGACTTGAAGGCGTTGACTTCCCCATATCAACAAAAAATACAGCAGTGCAACGGTACATTAACCAGGGATTGATGCTCTCGTATGGCTTTAACCATGCGGAGGCGGCACGCTCCTTCTACGAAGCCGCGCGGCTGGATTCCGGCTGTGCGATGGCCTACTGGGGATATGCACTGGTGCTGGGCCCTAACTATAATGCAGGCATGGAAGAAGATAACTTTCAACGCGCTTACCAGGCGGCCGCGAAAGCGCAGGCATTATCAGCCGGCTGCACACCGAAAGAAGCCGCGTTAATAAAAGCATTGTCTGCCCGCTACGCCGCCGCCCCACCTGCCGACCGCAAACCATTAGACATAGCTTATGCGGCGGCCATGAAAAAAGTATATGCGCAGTTTCCCTCCGACCCAGATGTGGGTGCTTTGTACGCGGAGTCCGTCATGAACCTGCACCCCTGGGATCTGTATGAAAAAAGACCAAAGCCCCCAAAGCCTGGACGCCTGAAATCATACAGGTACTGGAACACCTGATGCAGTTGCATCCCCAACATCCGGGCGCTCACCACTTTTACATTCATGCCCTGGAAGCCTCTGCCACACCCGAAAAAGCGTTAGCCAGCTCCTATGTACTGGACACGCTCGTACCCGGCGCGGGCCACCTGCTGCACATGCCATCGCATATTTACATCAACACCGGCGATTATCATCTCGGATCAATTTCCAATGTCCGCGCGGTGGCGGCAGATAGTGTGTATACAACTGCCTGCCATGCCCAGGGCGCTTATCCCCTCGCCTATTACCCGCACAACTATCATTTCCTGGTAGCCACTGCTACGCTGGAAGGCAATACAGCACTGGCCTGGCAGGCAGCGATGAAATTGCATCAACATACCTCTAAAGATATTATGCGGCAACCTGGCTGGGGCACGCTGCAACATTACTACAGCATCCCGTATTACGTAGCGGTGAAGCTTAACATGTGGGATACCATACTGGCGCTGCCTTCCCCTGCCCCCGATCTAATCTACCCCCGCGCCATCTGGCACTATGCACGCGGCATGGCGTTCCTGGGAAAGCATGATATGCCGAATGCCCGCAGATCACTGGACAGCCTGCAACTGCTTGCTGCCGATACCACCTTGCAGGATATCACGATCTGGAACATCAATACAACATACGATCTTGTGCAGATCGCAGCGAAGGTGTTGTCGGCCGGCGTTGCATCACCGCCAGAAACAGCCATATCGCTGCTGAAAGAAGCGGTAGCCCTCGAAGATCAGCTGAACTATAACGAGCCGCCGGACTGGTTCTTTTCGGTACGGCATCATTTAGGTGCGGTTTTGTTGAAGGCTGCTCAGTACAAGGAGGCCGAAGCTGTTTATCGCGAAGACCTGCGTACATGGCGTAAGAACGGCTGGGCGCTGATCGGGTTGCAGCAGGCGTTAAGTAAGCAAAATAAGGAGGAGGAAGCGCGGCAGACGTTGGTGTTGTTTAAGGAGGCCTGGAAGTATGCGGATATAACGTTGGGAGGGTCTTCTGTGATTGGTGATTAGGGGTGTAAATTAGCGACCAATAACGTAAGAGGGACATTTCTCCCTCTTACTTAATTATTATAGCGATCCTATATACTTCTTATAAGTATGGGGTGCATGGACAAGGGTTTCAGCGGATGAGCATAGGACGCTTATACGTTTACTGCATCGAACGCATCGCACCGCCTGAACATCATAAACTGTTTCTGCCCTAAAAACGTTCCCACCTGCGCCCAACCGGCCGCATAGGCACGCACGGCGGCCACGCCTTCCGGCCACACTTCATTGTTCAGCAGGCATTCCGCGATGATCTCATTGTCCTGGTACCTGGCTACATACACCTTCAGCCAGTTCAGCTTCCTGTCCGGCAACATACCAGCCAGCCTGGTTTTAAGCAAATCGAATATAGGCTCACCCGCGGGTTCTGCTTCCCACTGCCCTTGCAGCGACAGCGCGCCGATACGTGGGTGCCAGAGTACGCCACGGGCATCGTTAAAATCTACCTCGGGATCGTGCCCATCGAGGAAGCTATCGGCGATAGCGGGGAACGTGGTGGCGAGATAATTGTCCAAAACAGTTTCCACCTTTTCTTCCAGCGTATTGCCTACGCCTACTATGTTTTCGATAATGCCTTCGGGGAAGTAATCCGCATTTTTCGTGGTGATCAGCAGGTGTATAAGCGAAGGATGATAATCCGGCGAATCAATAATGGACGTAGTGATATCCAGCGCGCCGGAAACGGTGAGCTGGTAGCCGGTGGTGGCAATATCGATAAGGTAACCCTGCGCCATCAGGCGACGGGCGAGGGCTTGGAGGAGGTATTGATCTGGCAACATGGGGCAAAGTTACTTTGCGGTTGACTATTTCTTACATTTGCGCAAACATTTTTTCACCTTACCTATACCATGAATCAGCAGGACACCATCTTCGACAATGATTTCGACGAACAAAATGCGCCCCGGCGTCGCGAGCTGATGCCCAAATGGCTAATCGTTTATATGTGGATCGTCATAATTTTCGGGATAGGAATGCTGGCTTATGCCGCATTTTCCATACCTGTATTCGACACCAATGATGCACGGGCCCATGACCCGGAAAATGGGGGTGCTTATCGTACAGGAGCGTGGATCGGCCAATTTATTCCGGGCATATTAATTCTTTTTATGGGAGAACTTGTACGGTCAGAAAAAAAGAGCGCTATCCGGTTCAACCTGGGCGTTGCTATCGTATGGACGGCCTACGTAATGCTGATGGTATTGGCAGCGGGGCCAAGAGCCTTGCTGATCGGGATGCTTATTCCGGTATTCGTGCCTTATTGGATAGGCTTGTTTTCCATCCAGCGCAAATGGGAGAAAGAGGCTGTAGGCGGGGCGCGACGATTTTAGTATTTTGCATGATGACGCACCAACAAATGATTGACTTCAAAACCCGCCTGAAAGCGGCCGGCGAGCTCCTTATCAAAGACCGCATCGCCACCACCCAACTGGCAATCGACAATGCACAGGAAGCGGCTAACAACGAAGGCAAAAGTTCAGCAGGCGATAAATACGAAACCGGCAGAGCGATGGGACACCTGCAAAAGACATGTACGCACGGCAACAGGTGGAAAATAGGAAGGAACTAGACCTGTTGCAAAAAATAAACGTCGCGGCTGTTTATCCTCATGCACAACCTGGTGCTTATGTAAGATGTGCGGATCATTCCTTTTTCATTGCTGCGGGACTAGGGAAACAGGACGCTGTGTTTTTCCTTTCGCCTGGGGCGCCACTGGCGAAGGTGCTTTTACATAAAAAGGCGGGGGATAAATTTCTATTTAATAAAAATGAGATAACAATTCTGGAGGTCTTTTAACCTCCGCATTTTTGACTGCCGCGACGGGATCATCGCGTTTGAAGCTATTTCCCTTGCCTGTAAACGAATACCCTACTGTCGGCGGTAATATCGTAGGCATATGCAACAGCGATACTGGACTTTATGTTACTATTGTACAAAAGAGTAAGCAATTGCAAAAGTAAAAATGATACGCAGAAATTTTCGCTAATTATTATAGCGAAAATCGAACAACACATCAGTACCCTGCCAAACACCGAAAAGTCCTGAACTTCAGTTATACCTTCCTTTTTCTACGATGCCGATCATACTTTACCCCTTCGTAAGTATCGCAGATTCCGACAACGAAATGACCAGGTATCGAACATTTCACGGCAGGCATTGTACCGGATTACATCGGCGCGCCTAAAGACACCTATGCTAAGTTGTTCCCGGCCGGAGAGCAACAATGGGACTTCACAACATTGAATACACTCATGCCACATCCACATTATGCTGCCCAGCACTATATCTGTATACTGAGTCCCGCAGAGGAGAAGCTACAGAAGATTTATGATCTGATTGACGAAGCGCATGCCATGGCGAAGCGGCGGTTTGAGCGGAAACACCTCAAATAAAGCCGCCAGAGAGGTTATACTTCAGTGGAAGCAAGTAAATTAGCCCATCGCGCCTTGAAAGGCGCGCACGTTTATGAGCAATATGTCCATCCCCACATATATCGTATAACCATAAAATTGTTAGATATGTTTGTAACAGAAGACGAAACGAAAGCCCTCCAGGATGTAAAAGACTACATCGATTTAAGCAGTCCCGAACGTGTTGAGATCAACCACCTGATAATGATATCTGGTCTCACAAAAACCAAACTGACACGCGGATTTAAATATGTTTTCAACATCACTATCTACAGGTACTGGCTTGAGCGGGCAATGACTATAGCCAAAGCTATGATCGAGGACGGCATGCAGGTGAAAGAAGCAAGCATCATGCTTAAATACAGCACCATCGGTAGCTTCGCGAGGGCGTTCAAATCGGTCCATAAAACAAATCCTGCTGAATTTAAAAAGCAGTGAAGTGACTTTTTTGTCACCTTTTAAATTTTGTTAGTTAGATTGGCTGGTGTAATTTGCCTGAAGAACGAAAGACACACAGAGGAAATGTTGACCACTTAGAGATTATGTTGACCACGTGTTTTATGAATAATGGATTTGTATAGCCCGGATTTTAGATTGAAAGATACCCACCGGAATGAAAATAGATTCTCTTTGACTATGCAACCTCCCGCTAAACGCGTTGTTACATCTGTACAGAGTTTCATACAAACCTAAATGATTAATTCAGTTCAAAAGGTGGGTACTAAGTAAGCAATCCTAGTCATCTATCGGAAACGTACATCCGGCATACAAAATTTTATTGTTTCCAAGGGAGATTGTCTGCTATAATATCTAGATCCGTCGTCTGAATTTGAAAGAATTTAACTACGATCTCATGTAAGCAGACGGTACAGAACTATAACTGCTAGCTCATAGGCAATCAAAAAGTCCGCGATTAGAGCGAGCACACCTAAACTTGAAATACATCAGCACCGTCCAGCTATTCTTTAGAACATTAATTTCTATTGACCCAAAAATCAAAAAATCTTTAAAAAGACAGGTTATGAAGGCACCTAAATGCCGATTATTATTGAATAGATTATGTACCAAGTAGCGCCTTAAAATCGGATTTAGATCTCGTTTAAAGTTAACACCCTTCGCCAGTCTTAAAAGTTTAATGAAAAATTGCGGTTTAAATAATAACAACATGAAAAAATCGATAATAACTGAGGCTATTTGTTATTTCTTCTTTTTACTATTTACCTACACAGCACTTAGTAAGTGGTTTATATTTCCATTGTTTGTAGACGATCTAGGTAGAGCACCCTTTACGTCTCAATATCCAATACTTTTCGCTATCACAGTACCTGCAATGGAACTAATAGTTGCAGTTCTTCTACTTTTTAACCGCACCAGGCTTTTAGGTTTAACTGGAGCACTGGTTTTAATGTTGGCCTTTACAATATACGTTGGTTATGTACTTGGGATGACAACTGAACGCCCTTGTTCATGTGGAGGGATTTTCAGAAATATGACTTGGAAAAACCACATGTATTTCAATAGTCTATCGACAGTACTGGCAGCAGTAGGCCTGCTAATCCACGCTCAAAAAACAAGCTTGATAAGCCGATCAACGCCTGATAGTAGTGGTCAATTTACATCTTGAGATATTATTGCAATATATATAAGGGGTAGCCGAAAACCTTAAGAGTAGGCATTATACTTAACACAAAAAGTTAAATTTATGAAAAGCGCAAAAATCCTCATTACAGCTTGCCTTGTAGTAATTGCAGCAATTGGTGCAATTGCATCAGCCAAAATGCAAAATGTAACTTTGTATTATTACATTGACCCCGCCCAGCCTCAGTTAGGAACTGACTCTGACAATTTTAGCGTTTCTTGTCCAATTGAAGCTGAAGGTTGCATAGTATTTGTAACCAAAGACGGTTTAAATGCAAATCGTCAACTGTACACTGATGCTGCCGCACAGCATCCTATTGCACCTGAAGAATAGTAGGCTGGTAACTATACGCCGAATTCTCTTCTATCAAGGAATTAAAAAGAAAAAAATATGAGAAGGGCAAAATTAATACTCACGATCGCTCTAACGACAACTGCAACATTGGCAGCCCTTGCTTCTAGATTCAAGGCAATGACCGTACAATACTTTTATATCGACGAAATGAATCCGAGTTTAGGCACCGACTCCGATGATTTCGGTGTTCTTTGTGGACGCGAAGATAAAATAGGATGTATTGTCTTTGTTACAAAAAATGGCCTTAATGAAATGAGGCAGCTATACTTGGATTCTGCAGGACAAATTCCATTGGGTCCGGATGACGATTGACGGTACACATTGTTTCTTCTTTATTCACTAATTCAATAAAAAGCTCTTTTATGAAAAAAGCTAAAATTCTGATCGCAGCCTCTTTGCTGCTTGTAGCAGCAGCTGGTGCGTTCGCTTCATCTCAAAATACAACAACCACACTTTGGTTTTACATTGATGACCAAAATCCTTCCCTGGGAACTGATTCCGACGACTTTACCGTTAGTTGTCCAAGGGAAGCTCTGGGTTGTGAAGTTTTTGTTACCAAAGATGGTATTAATGAAATAAGGCAATTGTATACTGATGCAGCAGCACAGCACCCCGTTGCCCCTCAATTACCATAAGTTTCGTCGAAAACAATAATAATTGCAACAAAAGGTGGGCTAAATAGCCTACCTTTTGTCATTTATCACTATTATTCTTCGCAACAATACATAAAAGCTTTCTTTTACACTTTATCAAATCAAGTCCATTGTTTTGCAATTGCTTCCGAAGTTCATCATAATCGTACAAGTCACCCTTAAGTTCTATATCGATCCCCATATCAAATCCTCTATCGTCAAATATGGGTGGAATACTATTTGCCGAATTGCCGTAAGTTCGCATCAATGTACCTTGAAAAACACTAACTAAATCTTTGAAAGTCAAAAGAACTCCTTTTAAACCGTTCACATGATCCAAATACATCTCTTTTCTTCTTTTTTGATCGCAACTTATACACTTTATTTGAATCCAACACGATAAAAGAATAAGCATCCACAGTTCGCTCTTCGAGAACAGTTTTGAAGCAAAATGTCCTATGAATGTCCTCAAGTAATATTTTGCGCTGAAGGTTATCGTTATTTATCGATTGTTTATTGTATTGAGAATATGAATACATATTTCTGCCCGTAGCCTCATCCTTTCTACCGAACAACTCCTTTCTATCGCATTCTACTATTATACTTCTATTAACCAAATGATACAGCGAATCATTGAAAGACCAACCATAGGGCTTCCCAAAATACGCATACAACAGCATTTCCTGCAAATCTCGCCCGAACATCTCTAAGCATCCCGGAATATTAGTTTTCCTATTCATCAGCGGCATTCTCGGATTCCATGTAGTTATCAAACTCCTGCTAATAAAACAGGTATCACTTCCCCCATTACTTTGTTGCCCATTTGTTAGCAATGGCAATTCAGTATTATATTGAGAACTGGTTCTAGGCTCATTTCTTGAATACTGTCGGTTATACGAAAAATCTCTTTTACCAGCCATAAAATTTCTCATATCAAACGTAGTCAGCTTTGTTGCTTTCCCAACGATAATGCCCTCCGGATTTACGACAAAAATAGTCGGCACACTCATTAACGCAAACCTTTCTGTTAACGTACTATCAAAACCAGCTATAAAGGACAGGTTGTTCCGTCGAGATTGATCTTGAAAGATCGCTTTTAGTAGCTGTTCGTCGCTATATTTCCCAACTTGCATACTACGAAGTGAGTTATTATATTGACCTAACATAACGACGTTAACAGAATCTTTAAGCTCATCCTGTAGCCTTTGCATACTTGGAAAACTCGCAATACACCCCGTACAGATCCTAGTCCAAATATCCACGATTAGCCATTTACCACGAAAATCGGATAATGACAACCTCGGCTTATTGTAATTTTTAACATCGTTAATCGAATATTCTCCAATTGGTTCACCAATCTTGGGATAGGATAACTCAGATTGAGCAACTACCCTGACAGTAGACGAAAAAAAAATTAAAGACAATAAAAAAGGGCGTATGCTCATAAGAAATGGTTTTAATGAGGTTAACACTAATTATAACTTGGGTTCTGATCGAGATTTGTACCATTCTGCGTGTCTGAAAACGGAAGAGGCCATAATTGTTTTCGGGTATCCCATGTAATACCCTTAAAGGAGGATACCGCCATCATTACAGCATCCACCTTACCCAATCTTTTAATATCCAACCATCGATGTCCTTGCTCTGTGAAAAGCTCAAGTTGTCGTTCTTCAAAAATTGCCTCTATTAAATCGTCTTTAGTTATAGTTGGGTTCGTAATCTTAATCAAAGATAACCCCGCCCTATTTCTTATCATATCTAGATCATCTATTGCTTGACTTACCTTGTCTTGCTTCACCCTTGCTTCCGCTCGTATAAGATATTGCTCCGCAAGGCGCAACAAAACGGAATATTCGCTCGCTATAGCCGCAGTTCTAATTTTATACTTGTTTGGATAAAAATAGTCTACATTGGGGTCACCGTTTTATCGGTAAATTTAGCAATCCAAATAGTTTTTCGTTTATCTGCGGAAGTAAATGAATTTAATAAACGGGGGCTGACAGCAGTAGATCCTGCAGCACTATTTTGTGGTTTCAATGTTAAAATAAAACCAGCACCTTCCGTTGTATTTAGATTAGTGTTTGGAGCCGCCGTCATAATTTGCCAAATCGACTCCTTGCTATTCTTCAAAAAAACTTTATCAGCATCAATAATATCAAACTGCGACTTATTATTAATAACTCTGGTAGATGCCAGTTCGGCCTCCTCATATTTTTCCATATAAAGATATACTCGAGCTAAAAAAGCATCGACAACAAACTTATTAGGCCGTATCCTTTCCGTAGATAGAGAAATATTATCGTTACCTACATAAGTGTCGCCCAAGACCAGTCTAGCAGATAAAAGATCCTTGACAATCTGTTCATATACTTTTACTTTATCGTCCCTAACTGCAACAGCGTTTTCCTTATATAAAGTACTAGTAACTATTGGTATCTTCCCATAAAGATTGGTCAAATAAAAATGCCAATAGGCCCGTAAGAAAAGAGCTTCGCCAGTTAGCTGATGTTTAACTCCTTCATTTATTCCCGATGAGGCTTGAACCCCCTCAATGACGGCATTTGCCTGATAAATAAAATTATATGCAGATGTCCAAACACGATTAGTCTGTGCATCAACAGAGTTTAATGAATTGGTATAAAGCTGTTGTAAAGTCACATTCGTTGAATAATTAACTAACTCGTCGCCATAACTACCTGTTAATAAAGCCAAATAATACGGAGAAGCCTCCGCAACGTTGCCCATTGCACTGTAAATGTTTAAAAGAGCCGCCGTTGCAGTTTCCGGATTTTTAAATACAGTTTCTGTGATAAGCTGATTCCTCGGGGATCGATTTCAACGAAATCTTTGCAACCTAAATCAAATAACAGAAATAATGCTAAGAATATATTTGTATGACTTCGCCTCATAATATCAGTCTTTAAAATGTTAGTTGGATACCAGCGGTAAGTACTCGCAGGGGTGGCAAAGATGGAGCAAATCCGCTCCGTTGAGTTTCTGGATCGAGCCCTTTGAAATTTGTTATAGTAAAGAGATTCTGTCCCTGACAATATATTCTGGCAGAACTCAATCTAAAATAATTCATCCATTTGGGAGAAAGCGAATAAGATACAGACAAGTTTCTAAACCGAACAAAGGATGCATCAGTATATCTTATATCACTTTCGAGAAACAAGCTGTTGGCAGTAAATGCTGTAGTAGTATTCCGTGTAAATCTTTGAAACTTGGAAATGTCGCCTTCCTGTTGCCACCTATCCAATACCTCCGTGGGTTGATTAAAGTTTACCAGTCCCGGCGATTGATTAATTAAAAATCCAAATCCAGTTTGCTTTACAAACTGAATAGAAAAGTCTATTGAAACCCCTTTATATGAAAGGTTATTATTAATTGCACCATACCAATGTTGCCCCGTAAACACAGGAACCTTATCCTGCGTGCTTGTAATACTTCCATCTTTATTAACATCTTCAAATGTGTAAAGCCCTGAAGTGGGGTCTATACCGGTATACTTATACACAAACCTAAGATACAGTGGTTCACCTACCACATAACGGTTTTTGTATGCTGTTTTTTCTATATCCGGAAATTCTACAAGCTTTGACCAAGGTACACTAAGATTTAAAGCCGTTGTCCATGACCATTCGTTGTTAGTTATATTCACAGAGCTTAAATCAAACTCCAAACCACTATTCTGGGTCACCGCGGGTAAGTTTGCAAAAATATCGGAAAATCCGGCAACTACAGGCAAAGGATACTTAACAAGCTGATTACTAGATCGTTTTCTAAACCATGTCGTATTTAATAAGATTCGATTTTTTAAAAGCCCCATTTCTAAAGCCGTTTCAATCTGATTGATCGTTTCCCATCCATAAAAGGGATTTGTTAAGCCCTTGGGCACCAAGACAGGAACGCCGTTATAACTCAAAGAATTAGATTCATATGTACTCAAGTATGCATAGTTTGGAAGTTGATCATTCCCCGTCTTTCCCACACTCCCTCGTAATTTCAAAAGACTGATAAACGATAGTTTCTTTTGAAAAAATTCTTCCTTTGAAATAATCCAAGCGGCACCTAGCGCACCAAAGTTCCCAAACGTATTTTCCGGCCCGAATCTACTGCTGCCATCTCTACGGCCAGTCAGGTTCAGAATATATCGTTCTTTATAATTGTAGCCAACCCTTGCATACAAAGCGGAATAGTGATAAATCGAATAGTTAGTTACTAGAGCGCCTTTAGTTGCGGCGGCCGCGGGATTAGCAATTAATTCGTCATTTAAAAATCCAGAGTAAGTCTGTCTCTGACCTTCTTGATTCCGCACTTGCCAAGTTGCACCAAATAACGCATCCAAATTATGATGTCCAAATTTTCTGTTAAAATTCAGTTGAGGCTCCGCTATCCATGCCTTGACCCTGTTTGCAGCAGTAATATTAGTTCGAATAAGATCTGCATTCGCACGCGCAGGATTGCCCGCCGCAAATGGCACAATATTTACTTCATTGATCAATTGCGTATTATAGCCGAAACTTGTTTTAAATTGAAAATCGCGAAGAAAACTATATGATAATATCAGATTACTATTAAGATTATCCGTTTTCGATGTTGATCGAATTCTACTGTTACCTAATGGATTATTGAAAGTACTGTTCTCCCAATTCAAAGTACCCTCTGCATTATAAATTGCAGGGGCATTAGGAGCAAGAAAAATATTGCTTGTAAAATCACTCTGCGGAAGCCGATTGTTATTTGACGAAAAGGTCGTGCTCATATCCACTCTAAACTTTTTATCTTCCGTCGTATGAGAAAGATTAAATAGTGCCGAACCAATTCTATTTCGATAATCTCCGGGATATACGGTTGTTTCGTTTCTATAATCTCCACTAATTAGAAACTGTGTCGCAGCGCTGCCTCCAGATATCGCTGCATGTGCGTTGGTAAAATGTGCTGTACCTCCAATAAGCACGTCCTGCCAATCAGTAAAACGAGACTGATCCCATGTGCCATTAACATCGTAGTCCGCCATTCCAGGCGTCGCATTATCATTTTTAAAGGCCTCATTACGCATTTCTAAATATTCAGGCGTATTTAGCAGATCAAGTCGCCTTGTTATCGATCCCGCGCCTTGATAAATATTAAAATCCAACTTGATTTTACCACTCTTCCCCTTTTTTGTGCTGATCAAAATCACTCCATTAGCGCCTCTCGATCCATAAATCGCGGTGGCATCAGCGTCCTTCAACACTTCTA
The DNA here is from genome assembly GCF_023156195.1 of Chitinophaga sedimenti. Taxonomy (GTDB): domain Bacteria; phylum Bacteroidota; class Bacteroidia; order Chitinophagales; family Chitinophagaceae; genus Chitinophaga; species Chitinophaga sedimenti. Next base: position 272,111 of record NZ_JAKUKA010000001.1, on the reverse strand, counting down.
TACTCTCAATATCACTAGGTCTAATACTAGCCAGCGGACTTAGATTTCCCGACGCGGCGTTTGAGTTTAGACCAATGGATTCCGAGTTAAATGGCACTCCATCAACTATATACAACGGATCGTTTCCGTTATCGATACTATTTTGGCCCCTCAATCGAACAGTTAGGGCTGCACCTGGAACACCTGAAGTCTGAGCTATATACAATCCCGGAACCTTCGACTGAAGAGCCATGAGAGGATCGCTAACTGGCTGCCTAGAAATATCAATAGCCTTGATACCACTTACACTACCGGTATTTAGCTCTCTCGGGACGCTATAATACCCCTTCACTACGGTTTCTTTCAATTGCGCCGCCGCCTCAAGCAAAACAATATCTATTTCTTTTTGTCCTCCCAACCTCAGTTCAACCGTCTCATGTCCTATATACGAGAATACTATTACATCAGAAATCTCTCCTTGAATTTCGTAATATCCGTCATTATTTGTAACTGCAACCTGCTTTTGACCTTTTATACGTACTGTTACGCTAGGAAAAGGGCTGCCGTCTTTTGTTGTCACCTTTCCCGTAATTTTCACAGGCGGCACCACCACAACCTCCGGCGCCTGTCCATTCTGCTGCGGCTTCCGCGAAATAACAATCGTCCTTTCCGATATCTTGTAGTTAACTGGTAAATTCTTGAAACAAGCCTCCAACGCCTCCTGCAGAGGAACGTTCTTCAGCTCAACGGTGACTAATAGGTCCTCAACCGTCTGGACTTTGTAAGCGAAGTAATATCCCGTTTGTTGCTCTATCTGGTCGAGTATCTTGCTTAGTGGCGCCTTCCGGGCGGAAAGGCTTACTGATTGCGCAGCCGCATTACCGAACGTATGCATAGCCGTAATCAGCATAATAACAAAAAGAAGCTGGATACGCATAATTATTTTGGTTAATAAGTCTCTTCGTTCATTCACATACGATTTCCACGCTCCACTCCGATGAGTAGAAATTTTCATACTTTTGTTTTGTAACGGTTAATAAATATTACCTACAGGGATGTTTACACCGGAACTACTGCCGGGTGCAAGTCCTAATTGCATCCGGTTTTTATTCCTGGTGAATATTGCTTTCTCTTGAGCTGTTGGTTTAGTTCGTTGCGCCTTCGGCTGCTTGCTTTTCAGATATGGTATAACTTAGCTTCCTTTTACGATGATCCTTTTGCCGCTTTCTGTTTGTTCAATGGTAAATTCAACGCCTATACCCGACAACAAATCCAGCACGGTGGCAAGCCGGCTGGTCTTGGGTACTGTAGCATTGATAAGTTCGTTTGAAATTTGGCCTTTGTAAACTACTTCCGGTCATACCAGCGGGCCAGCTGGCGCATGACGGTTTTCAGATCTGAGCCGCGGAAGCGGATCAAACCATCTTTCCACGCGATGACGGATGCATCAACGGGAAAAATCTCTATTGCCTTGGTGTTGCTAAAAAGTGCTTGCTGTCCGGGTTTGAGAGTAACGCCGGACGGAAGCGATGGTGAAGTAATGCGAACAGAACCCTCGAAAAGAGCAGTCTTAACCTGGGGTTCGTCTGCGTAGGAATTAATAGAAAAGTGGGTGCCGAGCACTTCCACTACCTGAGATCCTGCTTTCACACGGAAAGGACGGGCCTCATCTTTTTTAACCTCGAAGTAAACTTCGCCGGTAATGTTTAACTCCCGGCTGCTGCCGCTGCCAAGATCTGTGGCAAACGTCATAGACGAAGCCGCATTAAGCCAGGCCTTCGTGCCATCCGGAAGTTCGATGGCGAACTCGCCACCTTTTGGGGTAGAAATAGTGTTAATGCCAGGTGCAACTTTTTTGCCTGCCAATTGGGGATTTAAGGTGTATACAATTTTTCCTGCGGCGGACTTCTGAACATTCGCGTAACCCTGAGCGGCTACTTGTCCATTTTTATGTTGTTCCAGATCAACCACACTACCATCTGCTAATGTGAGCGTAGCGCGGCTGGCGCCAGGCGCAACATCTGCAATGGTGGTGGCAATAGCTTTAGGTTGCATTCCACGGTAATAACGTCCTCCCGCAAACAACAGCACCCCGGCAAAGAGCGCCGCTGCAGCATAAGACATCACCCGGTATATCTTTTTAGTTGTAGATCGTCTCTGTTGTATACGTGCATATGACGACAACCATAACTCCCGCTGAACAGCTACTTCATGAGCGTTCTGTGGATTGGCATCATCGTCATCCGGACCAAATAGTATCCGCTCAACAACTGAGATTTCCTCAGGTGTTGCTGTTCCACCATCATAGCGCGCTATCAGTTTATCAATTTCGTGTTGGTCCATTTATGTAAGGTTAGATTCGAGCCTTATAACTATATAATACGTCTCGAAATGTGTTGGGATGTAATAAATCACAAAAAATATAACAGAGACGGTTAAACGAATATTAACGCAGAAAAGCAGACCATGGCCTGCGTATTTTTTTTTCATTGTCTAAGCTCGTGGAAAATGTCTGATGTCAATTCAGAACAAGGAGTGTAAACGTGCGCCCATCAGGCGAAAGCGATGCAACGCTTTTTTATCAGATCTTTTACAGTATTGTAAGGTATATTCATTTCTTCACTGATCAACTTATGGGATTTATCTTCAAAACGGCTCTGAACAAACACATGTTTCATGTTATCCGGCATCTCTTCGAGTCCCCTGTTGATGAGTTGATATAGTTCTTTTAAGGTAAGGTTACTTTCTGCTGCGTTAGCTCCCTGGAGAGATAAGCATTTCAACACCTCCCGGTAATTCGCGGCTACTTTTGCACGATCGATCAGGTGCGTCGATTTGTGAAATACCACGCGATATAAATAAGAAGACACTTTCTGGTCCATATCGATTTCGATGTTCTCCCTGTTCTCCCACAAAATCAACAGCGCGTCCTGCGTCGTATCTTTTGCCTGTTCTTCGTCCCTGGTGAGTTTAAGTGCACGTCGATACAACTTCAAGCTATACCGCTCGTACAATTCGGCATACGCGTTTTCATCAGCCTCTTCTTTCATAAGCTGAAATAATTCTATGTCCTGAAGTTGCTTGTACGATTTCATATGGCACTATACCCCTTTATGTGACCATAACGTCACAATAACTAACATACCGAATGTTAATTTCAAAAAATTGTTTGGCAGAGATAAGTGTCTGATAGCAAATTGGAAGGGGTTCACCGACAAAAGACAAAGATTGGATTGAAATATTACTGCTATTCTCAAACACGCACTATATACGTTAAACGGAAAATAAGCATTCTCTTTTCATTACGAAACATTCACTAAAACTCCCGTTATTTATTAACGGTCGGCTACTAAAACCTGCAATCGAACATTCAAGATTGGTTGTAATTCAACCTCCTTCTAAGGGAAGTTAGTAAATTTTCTCCATATTTCCCACTCCCTTCGGTAAGGAGTAGCCCGGGTAAGATATATCTATTCCTGAAATTTCCAAAGATTAATACATCTGTGGCAAACGCTACGGAATAAATTTATCAAAATAATTGGTAAATGACCAATGGGGAAACCGTTAAACCAATGTTAATCCACCCCCATTCATCGTTAACATACTCTGCAATTGCCACCAATAAATGCAATTTATCTGGCATCCGTGACTCAATCAATATTACCGAACAACCAGTTATCAACGAAATAAAATGTCGTATACCTGAGATATTGTTAGTTTGACTACAACTCACTTACAGTTTCAGCTTAATTACCTTATCTTATCCCGACATTTCAGCAATGCCGGTCACGATATGAAATTAAAGACATTCGCACTTCATTTACTGCTCATCAACAGCCCAATCCTCGCCACCGCACAAACATCCATCGGCGGTTTAAAAACAGAATATGCGGTAACGCCTTTGGGCATAGATATTCCCGCCCCCAGGTTCAGCTGGAAAATGAACGCCACCCAACGCGGTGCAGCGCAGCAGTCTTACCAGCTAATCGTGAAAGATGAAAAGGGCATGGAAGTTTGGAACTCCGGGAAAGTAAACACCAGCAACTCGCTAAATATCATTTACCAGGGAAAAAAGCTCTCCCCGCAAACCCGTTACTCCTGGTCGCTGGCGGTCTGGGATCAAACTAAAAGGAAACTCACCGCGGACTCGTGGTTCGAAACAGGACTGATGACCGGCAAAGCAGCCTGGAACAACGCGCAGTGGATCGGGGGCGACGACAACGACCTGCCCTTCTATTCGGATTATCTTCCCGTGTTCAAAATAAGCTATAGTATCCAGTTTGATGAAAATAGTACCCGCGCGGGTTTTGTGTACGGCGCCAATGATCCGCGGTTGATGGACCGGCATAAAAATATCTACCACCTGGAAAATGCGCGCGACAGCTCCTACATCCTGGCAGAACTGGACATATCAAAAATGCCTGCGTTGCTGAACATCTACCGGGTAGGGTATGCGCCTGCCGATAAACGTGATGTTCCCCTTAAATCGTTTCCTATACCACAGGCAATCATCAACGAGCGCAACTGCCGTGATAAGCATTCCGTGCATATTTCTTCCGTGATGGGGAATACAAAGTTTTATATTAATGAACACCTGGTGGGCCAGGCCGGTATGAACCCGCTTGGACAGGGCGGTGACTACATAGCCTTCCCCTTGGTAGCCAACATCGGCTTCCGGGTGCCGGAAAAGCAACTGGTGCATTGGTCAGATATTAAGGTGTGCAACTACAGGAACCCTTCGAATACGCTGCGTACATTACCCAACGTAACTACCACGGCTGGATTCCGGGTATCAGATCCATCCAGGAATGCGATGCCTATGCTTCGTACGGTGTTCACGGCACGCCAGGCCCCCATCGCGAAGGCCCGGCTGTACGTAACCGCGCGCGGGATTTATGATCTGTATGTGAATGGCCACAGGATCGGGAACGATTACTTTAATCCTGGCTGCACACAGTACAACCTCACACAGCTTTACCAGACATTCGATGTTACAAAGGAAATTAAACAGGGCAAGAACGCCATCGGCGCTATCCTCGGCGAGGGCTGGTGGAGCGGCGGCAGCACTTATATGGGAGAAGCCTGGAATGTTTTTGGCGACCGGCAGTCATTGCTGGCGAAACTGGTGATCACACATACCGATGGAAAAGAAGAAGTGATTGTTACTGATCCGGCCTCCTGGCGCTACTTTAACGATGGCCCCACCGTCTACAGCAGCTTCTTCCAGGGCGAGGTATATGATGCCTCCAAAGAAGCAGCGGTGCAAGACTGGTCCACCGCGGGTTATAACGACAGCCACTGGCACCAATCAGTAACCGTATCAACGGACGGTCATGTGAACAACGACCCTAAAAGCAATGCGCCCGATATGCCGCTTGCCAACAACTTCGACCATCTCGATATCGTCGGTCAGTTTGGCGACGCGGTAAGAGAGATAGCGGAACTTAACGCCACCTCCGTCACGGAAACCCGCCCAGGCGTTTTCGTGTACGACATGGGGCAAAATATTGCCGGTGTTCCGCATATCACATTAGATAATCTTAAAGCGGGAAAAGAAATAAAACTGCGCTTTGCGGAAGTAACGTATCCCGACCTGCCCGAATACAAGGGGCATGTCGGCATGATCATGCTGGAGAATATACGGGCAGCCATGGCGCAGGATATCTACATCACACGTGGCGGAAAGGAAGCTATTACGCCACGGTTTACCTATCACGGCTTCCGCTATATTGAGGTAACAGGCATTGAAAAAGCATTACCGCTCAGCGCCATTAAGGCGAGGGTACTCAGTTCCATTCATCAATCCACTGCCGGCTATTCCACCTCCAACCCCGACGTCAACAAGTTATGGAATAATATTAATTGGTCGGCCCGCGGCAACTTTATTTCGATCCCGACCGATTGTCCGCAGCGCAATGAACGCCTGGGATGGAGTGGTGACATCTCCGTATTTTCAGAAACCGCCACTTACCTCGCCGACCTTCCTCTCTTCCTGAAAAGGCATATGCGGGCCATGAGGGACGTACAGCGGGCAGACGGCTGCTTCTCCGACGTAGCGCCGATCGGCGGCGGATTTGGCGGCGTATTGTGGGGCAGTGCGGGCATTACGGTGGCCTGGCAGAGTTATCTTCAGTATGGAGATGAAAGTCTGCTGCAGGAGCACTACACCGCCATGAAACGTTATATCACCTTTCTGCGCACCCGCATCGACAGCACCACGCATGTATTAGACGATAAAGACAGGAAGAACTGGGGCAGCTTGGGCGACTGGCTGAGCCCGGAATACGACAGGACAGAAAAATCGCTGTTATGGGAAGCCTACTTCGTGTACGACCTGGACGTGATGCGGAAAATAGCGCTCATTTTACAAAAGAAAGAAGATGCCGCCAGCTTCGAAAAACTTTATGCGGAAAGAAAAGCATTCTTCAACAAGACCTACATCGATAACGGTAAAACCGCCTTCCGTGGCAAGCTGATCGACAACCAGGCTTCTTACGCCGTGCCGCTGGCGCTGAATGTATTCACGGACCCGCAACAGGCAGCGGCAAATCTGGCCACCACCGTTATCAGAACGAATAAGTCGGATGATGGCCGGGAACTGCCGGCGTATTCCTTAATGACCGGGTTCATTGGCACGGCCGCCATACTGCCTGCCCTGTCGGATCAAGCCGTGGCATATAAACTGTTGCAACAAACCTCCTACCCTTCCTGGTTATACCCTGTAAAACAAGGCGCCACTACCATCTGGGAGCGTCTCAACTCCTACACGCATACCGATGGATTCGGCGGCAATAACAATATGAACTCCTTTAACCACTACTCATTTGGCGCCGTTGGAGCATGGATGTTAGGGCGCTCGCTGGGTATTGCCCGAGATGAGCAGAGCCCCGGCTTTAAGCATTTCGTGCTATGCCCGGAGCCCGATCCGACAAAAAGCATTACGCATGCGGAAGGGTTTTATGAATCGATGTATGGTCGTATCGAGAGCTCGTGGAAGATAACAGGTACTACTATTAATTATCGCGTAGTGATACCGGCGAATACGTCGGCGAATTTGCTGATACGGGCCAACAACATCCGGGAAAAGGGGCAATCCTTAGCCGACGTAAAAGGCGTTAAATACATCGGACAACGTGGCGACAAACAGGTGTTTGAGCTGCCGGCCGGCGTGTATGAGCTGGAAGCGCAGTAGCATCTCAAATTGAGCAATATCTGCCCGGTACATGTTAATATCTGTGTGTAGCCACAACTGTTATCGTGCTACTTTTAATTGTCGATCTAACAATTAATCGCTTCTACAACGCGAGAGAGCCCAGGCGCATAGAAGAAAAATTCCAAAGTCACATCAGATAGCACAATTCCGCGCCCCTTATAAACAGACACTTGTAGAATCCTTCTTTTTTCTGCTGCGAAAGCGCGGACCGCTACTACTTTGTTTATAACCAATATAAATCCTCCAAGTATGAAAACGCTTCTACTCTTCTTTAGTTTTATCACTATTTTATGTACCAGCAGTATCGCGAAAACCGTTTACATTCCCACGCAATTCAGCACCGCGCCCTGGAATGAATGGAGCCCGAACTACAAGTACGAATCCACGAACTTCGTTATTTTCTGGGGCGCGAAAGTGGGCGCCAATCCTTCCACTTATGCAGATCCGAACCTCCGTTTTGACCCCGCGGTCATTGCGGGTTACCTCGAAGCCAGTTTCAATTATTTCGTCAACACCGTAGGATTCCACGATAACTCCGGCAAACTCGGCCTGTATAAAATGATTATCGTGATGAACGATACCTACAATGGCACCGGCGGCCCCACGGGCTGGGCGTTTGGCGGAGAATACGATGGCATGATCGGCGCCATGTGGATCCATCCGAACGCTACGCGTGACCCCTATGTGATTGCACATGAACTGGCGCATGCGTTCCAGGGACAAAACCGCATCGACTTCCGGCCCAGTGGCGGAGGGTTTACGGGCTGGGAGCCTGCCGGCTTTTTCTGGGAAGCACATGCCAACTACATGCGTTGTCTCCAGTTCCCCACCTTTGCCAGCGATGACCTTCCCCGCTGGCTGATGACGCGCCACTTCCACGTAGCCTCTACCCGCCATCACTACGCCACTTTCAGGTGGCTCATGAACATTCAGCAAAACTATGGCGGCGTGAATACGGTGAACCGGCTGTGGCGGGAATCGAATGCTAACGAAACCGCCATGGAAACATGGCGCCGGATCAGCGGCTGGACGCAGGCGCAGTTATGCAATGCCATGTACGATTACGCCAAACGGGAAGTGAATTACGATTACCCGGCACAGGGATTTGGGGCCGACATGCGGGCACAGATCAATATTTACAAAACCACGGCCGCCGAAAACCATTGGCTGTGGCGGGAATACACGATACTTAACCAGATCAGCGCCACCACCAGCCGGTACATTGTACCCAAACACCGGCGCCGCAGGACTATGGCATGAATATTATTCCTTTATACCCGAACTGCTCGTCCAACACCGTACACATTAAATTCAAGGGACATACCGAAGTAAACGCCCAGGCCGGCTGGCGCTGGGGCTTTGTGGAGGTCACTTCCGGCGGCACACCGATATACGGCGCCATGCAATCTACTTCGGACGGCGAAGCACAGTACACCCTGACAAACGCATCTTCCAAACTTTACCTCGTGGTGATGGGCGCCCCCACCTCAAAACACGATTATGTATGGGAACCCGGCTGGCCGCGCATCCATCGTTATCCTTACGAGCTACGTATCGAGAACGCGGTACCGGAAGGCTATCAATCTAATTTCAGGGCAGATGTAAAAGCGTTGTACGCCGGTCATGCGCATAGCAATGGCGGCGGCTGGGTGGCCAACTCCGCAACAGTGGCCGCATCGGTATATGTAGGCCCCAAAGCGATGGTGGTCGGCAGTTCTAATCTCTCCGGCTCTGTTACCGTAAATGGTACGGCCCGGCTGGAAAACGTGACGGCCAGCAGCTCCGTTGCCTTTAGCGGCGACTGTAATGTGTACGGCGGTACGTACACGGGCAGCGCGCAGATTACAGATGCCGCCGTGCTGGTAAACACGAATGTATCCGGCAATGCGATCGTCCGGGAAAACGGCTGGGGCTACGGCGTGACCTATGGCGGCACCAACGTGATCGTCGGTGGCGATGCGGAAATCGGCAGCTGTTCTACCGCCGGCGTTTACCTGCAAACACCGCATGGTAACAATGGCCGTAGTAATTGTGATGGCCTGGGCGCTACGCACAGCTCTAATATCGACATCAATTCCAGCTATTCCAACTTTACCGATGCCCAGATGGCCTGGACCGCCATCGGCTGTAGCGGCGGCGGCACGTCTAATATTGCACCGCTGGCAACGGCCACCACGTCCTATGTATCATCGTGGGAAACCATTGCAGCGCTGAATGATGGCTTTCCACCGGCTAATTCAAATGATAAGTCGCACGGCGCCTATGGCAACTGGAACAATCCAAATTCAACGCAGTGGGTGCAGTACACCTGGCCTTCGAATTACAACATATCATCGGTAGAAGTGTATTGGTTCGATGATAATGGCGGGGTGCTCACGCCAACGACAGCCACGTTGCAGTATTATAATAACGCTACTTCGACGTGGGTGAACTATGGCCCTATCCCGCGGGTAAAGGATGCGAACAACGTGCTGGCGGTTACCGGCGTCACCACTAACCAGCTGCGTGTGAGCATGCTGAATACTACGCAGTCGACCGGCATCCTGGAATGGCGGGTACTGGGCACACCATCCACGGCACGCATGGCGGCACAGTTGGTGGAGGCGCCGAAAATAGAGACGGCGGAACTGAAGGTAACGGTAGCGCCTAACCCCGTGCAATCGGTGTTTACGGTGAAGCTGAGCGGGTTCAGGGTGGAAGAAGATGTGAACCTGTATATCAGCGATATGCAGGGCAAGGTGTTACATCAACAAAACTTATTTAAGCAAAGAGAAGTGAAGATGGATAAATCGCAGTTAGCCGGTGCGTCGGGCGTTTACCTGATAAGGGCTGTAGGGGCGTCTGGGAGCGGGACGGCAAAAGTCATTTTAAATAGGTAGCATTTTAAGGCCGGTCTGTGTGGACCGGCCTTTTATCTTAATTCGTTATTACAACCCCTCCCCCATCTTCACCTCAATACTCACCAACCCTTTCTTATCCGGAACCACCTTCTCCTTTACAGGATTGCGGTCCTTATCGTCTGCATACTTCACCAGCGCTCCTTTGCCCAACATGCGCACATCTACTTTCAGCTTCAATGTTTCCTGCTGCGCATTAACGGCCGCCAGGTACCATTTATCCTTATGACGGCGGGCCAACACCACAAATTTGCCAGGATACCCGTCAATGAAGCGGGTTTCGTCCCAGGTGGTCGGTACGTGTTTCATAAAGTCGATGGCGAGGGCCGGCGCATCCTGCAGGTTGTTGGGCGCCAGCGAAAACACCTGTACGGGATTTTGAAATAATACCGCTGTTGCGAGCTGGAACACATCGGTTGTTTTGCGTATGGTGCCACCATTGTTATTGCGGTTATGGCGCTTATTCAGCAATACGGGGCCAAACTCCATGGCGCCGGTAGCGTTCCTGATGAACGGATGCAGCGTGGCGTTGAAGGCCTCCATATCATTGGCGTGCTGTGTAAAGATCAGGTTTTCTGAGGCCAGTACGGCTTCGCTGCCGGCGTAGTTGGGATACATGCGCTCCCAGCCGCGGGGCATGGTGGCGCCATGGAAGATCACGAGCAGGCCATAGCGGTTAGCATCTGCAAGGATATCTTCGTATAGTTGCATCGTTACCTGCTTGTCGCCGCCGAAGAAGTCTACCTTGATTCCTTTTACCCCTATCTTCTTTAACCATGCCATTTCCTTTTCGCGGGCGATGGCCGTATTCATGCATTGTTTGGGTCCTTGCGGCGCATCGTTCCAGAAGCCGTTGGAGTTGTACCACAACATCAGGCTCACGTTTTTCGATTTCGCATATGCTGCCAGTTGCTCCACCTTTTCGCGCCCGATGCGGGTATCCCACCAATTGTCGACGAGGCTGTATTCGTAGCCCATTGCAGCGGCAAGATCAATATACTTAAGCTGATCGTCATAGTTGATGCTGCCATCCTGCCACATGATCCAGCTCCATACGGAACGGCCATAGCTGTAGTCTTTGGTGGGCGCCATTAAAGGTTTGACCAGATCGGAGGCGACCGTGGTTTCAACGATCGGCTGCAGGCTGCTGCCAATCGTGATGGTACGCCAGGGTGTTTCGGCCGGGAAGGCCAGCGCTGGCGTAACGCTGCCGATGCCGTTGTTTTCCCCGGCTCGGGGAACGCAATGGTGTAAAGCCCTTCTTTAGTTCCCTCGCTTAATTTGGAGCCGCAATACGCCCCGCTTACGCCGGTTTCGGATACCAATGCCCATCCGCTGGCGCCAATGCGGAATAAGGCCGGAAAGGTGAACCCTACGCCATATTTGGACGGTGCGCCAAGCGGCGCATCGGCGGTATATTCTTCCTCATAACTCGGTTTGGTGCGCTCCCAGCCGATCATCGGGGTTGCCTGCGGCGTAAGGAACGTGGTAGTTTGCTGTGGGAAATCGAAACCGGACAATTCCTTTTCCAGGACCAGGCAGGCGGCTGGTTTCCCGCTGCGCAGTATTTTATATCTGAAGGCAACATCATTATTGCTCACCCTGAAAATAATTTCGATAGCCTGTTTACCGGGATTTTGCAACATGGTAACCAGTTCGTTGGCCACATAAGTCACCTGGCTCTTTTTGATACTGGGCAAGGTATAAGATTCCTCCACTCGGTTTTCCTTATGACTGACGTAAGTCATCTGCTGGCTGAAGTCACCCACATTCGTAGCCACCCCGAGCGGCGACGGTTCCAGGAAGGTCTGTCCTTTAAACACCACCGAGTAAACGGGTTTACCTGCCTGAACAGTCACCTTCACCTGTACCTGTTTATCCGGTGATGAAACAACTACATCTTGCGCCGTTGCACCTATACCCGTAGCTATAAATGTCAATAATACAATAATTCCTCTTTTCATGCCGATACCTGATTTTTCATAACTATGATAACAAAGATAATCGGGCAGGGCTATTAATTCAATAATTTTCATGGCTCTGGCATGCGCTTACAAAGGCCTTGCATGCCAGTATTAATGCACTAACAGTAGAATCATAATAGAATTACAGTAGTAAAAGCATGAAATCAGTATGTCATTCCTAAGTAAAAAAACGCGTCAAAAACGACAATTGCGACACTTTGCGACAGCTTACGACACGATGCGACAGGGCCCTTTTGCTCATTCGGAAAAGGCTGTTAACTTCATTCAAAACCATCGTTTATGAGCAACAAAAAGCAACAACGACAACTGGATGCCATGCTGGAGGGACACACTGTCCTGCGCATGTGCAATGGCTATAAAATACGGCGCAAATCCGGCCCCAAAAGAGAACAGGTATTACACGATGAAGCATTTGCCGGTACGCGACGCAGCCTGTCCAGGTTCCTGAAAGCCAGCAGTAGTGGGAAGGTGCTGCGACAGGCGTTGCATGAGGTGATATCTACTACCCAAGATAAAGGCATGCATAACCGGCTTACCAGTGTATTGTGCAAGGTATTTTCCGCTACTTCAGAAGACCGTTTGAACCTGCTGCGCCGGTTCGAGTTCGGCGGATCGCGTAGTACACTCAGCAATACATTTTGCGGCAATTACAGTTCCCAGATCGATATGGCTTCGGGATCGGCGGTGGTGGAGGTGCCCGGGTTCAGGCCTGACAGGCTGGTGCGGCATCCGTCGGGCGCAACGCACATGAAGTTCCATATGACGTTTGCGGTGGTGGATTTTGAGACTGGCGGGGCTGTGCATCACAATGTGGTGTCGGAGCATATTTCATTGGATGCGGCGTGGACGGAGGGACTTACATTGCGGGCAGCGTTGCCATCCGGCTTTAGCGGTTGCGGATTTGTGGCGTTTGGGGTGAGCTTTTATGAAGGCGGGTGCGCGCTCGGGGGCGGGGCAGCCGTGTTGGTGGATGTGGCGGAGGAAGCGATAGCCCAGGTGATAGAGAAGCCGCAGTGTAAAATATCCCGTGTTCCGCGCATCGCGGTTACGTTTATGCCGGGGCGTAAAAGCATGCAAAACGCCGGCTTCACTCATCGGTGAGTAAACAAAAAGGCCACCTTACGACGACTATGACCTTACTTATTTTGGCAAGACGCTGAGCCGATCATTTAAACGATCGGGCTTCTGGGAGATGAGCACGAAAAGCGGCTGAGAATTTAAAGGAGCTTTTCAGCCGATACCGCGGATTAACTGTATTATACGGCCTTCTTCGGCAACTCCACAAAAAAGTACTGCCATTACCGGGAGAACTCTCGCACCAGATCGTTCCGCCATGCGCCTCAATGATCTGCCTGGAAATAGACAGGCCAAGACCAAATGACTGCTCGCCGGCTGTTCCGGGTCTCCGCGAGATGGTAAACATATCGAATATCTTATCTTTCATGTCTGCCGGCACCCCAATACCCAGATCCACTACCTTGATTTGCACATGCTCTGTTTTTACCTCCATCAACACCGGATGCGTGCACCCTCCGGGCTGAACTTGATGGCATTGGTAATAAGATTGCTCATCACCCGCCAGATCTTTCCCCGGTTGATCTGGATGGTCAGGTGTTCTGCCGCCAGGAATATCTGCTGTCTTTTTTCCTTTGCCTTGAACTGTAACAGATCTATACAGTATTCCAGGAGCTCGTAGAGGTCTACCGGTTCTTTGGTAAGCTCTTCGGACCGGCTGTGCATCAGCAACAGGTCATTTACCAGTTCGAGAGAGTTCTCCCCGAGGTCTTAAGCAAATCAAGCATCATACGATCATCGTCTGTGCGTGCACCCTCATCCAGCATCAGTCCGGCGATAGACGTCATTGCACCAATAGGATTGCGGAGGTCGTGCGCCACGACTTTGAGCATCTGGGTATTATCCGCCTGGCTCTGTTCGAGCGCTGTCATAGCATGTTGCAACTGTTGGTACTGGCCGGAAATGATCTCAGTTTTATGGCGGGAACGACGATACTGGAAGTAAATAAAAACAATCAGTATTACCGAGGCGGCGCATATAGCCGCCAACATCCATATTTTGGTAAGCTTATTACGGTTCCCGGCCTCCAGCAGGTGGTTTTTCTCACGGATGGCACTATAAATCGTGTAATCGCCGATGAATTTTTTCAGGTTGCTATTGTCCGTTTCCAATGCGGATGCCAGCAATTTTTGTACATGGATGATCTGATCCTTGTTGCCGATCAGCTCCGAATTCTCCAGCATCACCTGTAATATCTGCAACTTGAAATTTTCATAACCATTTTTCGATGCAATATCGAGTGCCTTTGTGTAGTAAACCAACACACTGTCTGGCTTATTTTTCATGCAATCGCCCAGTAGGACCAGGGTACTGATCTCCGTGTACTCCATTCCCGTATTGCGCGCATGATCAAGTGCCTCCCTGATCAGGGGCACAGCTTCCGCTATGCGGTTATTAGCAACCATATAAGTCGGAAGCATGAGCATAGCCAACGACTGCATCGGACGGTCGTTGTATTTTTCTGCGTTAGCCCGTGCTTTAGCCAGGTAGTACCGGATGGTATCTTCGGGAAGCTGGGGATTATCTAAGCAATAATTGAGATAAAGCAAGGTCTGGATACTATCGCCGTCCAGCTGCCTCCCCAGTTCAAAGCCCTGCCGGGCCAAACTGATCGCCTTTGCGGTGTCGTGGAGGTCTGTATACACCGTAGACATATTAGAGAGCGCCTGTGCCACGTTGGAGGAATCTCCCGTTTCCCGATATTCAATCAGGCATTTATTGAACAGCTCCAGTGCTTCCTTATAAAGCCCCCTGAAATATAACGCAGCTGCAATTACATTATCGGCATCCGTTTCGCCTTTGGCATACCGGAGCCGGGCCGAGAGCGCTTTTGCCGTCATACCATAGTAAAAGCAACTGTCTACATCTTTCATGTAAAAAGCATACCGATGCGATTAAGCTGGTCGGCAAACGCAATACTGTCCGTAATGGAAAGCAGCTGCCGCTGCTGCTGCCTGATGGTTGAAGATTGCGCCTGAACGTTGCTCGCCGCAAAACAAACAAGGCACCCTAGTAAAATCAGGGATAGAGGTGTTCGGAGGTTCATGGGATCATGGTCGAGTACAATGTTAATTTAAGCCTTTTATGGGAAATGACCGTTTTCTTAACAAATCTGCCTTGTATGTCGCGATCCGCCCTTAAATTGTCGTTATTTCACCACTTACAATCGCATCATGCTGCCGATATTTGTTCGGAATAAAACCGACATTATGAGAGCTATCAATCCCTGGATCAACTTCAATGGCAATGCCGAAGAAGCATTCACTTTTTACAAATCAGTTTTTGCAGGAGACTTTACAAAAATTGTTCGTTTCAAAGACCTGGCAAGCGATGATTTTCAGGTACCGGAAAACGAGGCCAATAAAATAATGTACATAGCCCTGCCTATTGGTAAAAACAATGTGTTAATCGCGAATGACGTACCCGAATTTATGGGACGGGTAAACGAACGCGAAAACAGGTCGAAAATAGTGGTGAGTGCGGAAAGCAAAGAAGAAGCTGATAAGATATTCAACGGTTTGTCGGAGGGCGGAGAGGTGGAGGGACCTATTGGAGACGGGCCATGGGGGACTTATGCCGGGATGTTCAGGGATAAGTATGGGATTGAGTGGATTGTGGAGTTTGATCCGAATTTATAATGGACTTGTGTAAAACAAAAGGCTTCCTGACGGATAGAGCATCGGGCTTAAGTATGCAATAGGGACTGTCTCCCATGTTTGCAAAAACATGGGAGACGACCTTTTTCTAATTGACATATTAAAGCTATTGGCCAATCCTTACCTTCGTTTAAAAATGCCTATGAAAAGGATGAAGGTCTTTTTACTTGTTCTGTTTGTGGGCTCATCAGTCTTGGTCCATGCATCTCCCTCCCCAACTAGATTGCAATGCTATATCCGTATCTGGGGATTTTTGAAATATTATCATCCGGCTATTACGGAGGGGATGGTTGAGGCGGACACAGCTTTTCTGCATCATTTAGATAAGATCAACGAATGCAACAATACCAGCGAATTCCGATCTGCCATTGCAGCCATGATCGCCACTTTGGAAAAAGTGAATCCGGGGACCAATCAGGAAGTGCGTGATACTGCATCCTTGTTTTTTAAAAACGATCATACCCCCGACCTTTTTTCCAATATATTGCTCCCCAAACATATACAGGCTTATTTGCGGACACTTCGCCGGACAGGTGTGCAAACAGCAAAGCATGTATATATGCCGGAGAATTTTCACACAACCGAATTGCCGGCGGAAAAATATTACAAAGCGCTGCAGTTCCCCAATATCCCCTTTCAGTTACTGGCCTTGGCGCGCTATTGGAATGCGATTGAATACCTCTTCCCGTACAAATATATGCTGAAGCGTAGCTGGATATCTGTGCTTAGGGAAGCGACCCCGGTGTTTATGAAACCCCTTTCGCTGGTTGGCTATGAAGAAGGGTTAATGCACCTTAATGCCGCCATAGAAGATTCGCATGGAGGCATCCTGTCGGTGAAGAACAGTGGTGATGTGTATGGACGCTATTTCCCGCCATTTACGTTCCGCTTTGTGGGAGACTCTATCGTGGTTAAGGATTATGTTGATACGGTAGCCTGTATACAACAACATATTCAACCAGGGGATGTGATCACAGAGGTGCGAGGGCGCACGGTTGGGCAGCTCATGCAGGACTATCAGTTGTACACGTCTGCTTCTAATGTAACCAAGCAAAAAACGCAATTGGCATCACTTCGGTTGTTGTTGCCTTTTCGGGGAAAGGATAGTGTCATCAACATTTCGATCGTGCACAATGGTAAAGCGGTTTTACAGAAGCTCCGCCTTCAAATTCCTGATGTTAAGTTTCGTAATGACCTGACGGCCATCTACCAATATGAGAACAGGAATGGCACTACACAGCACGATTTTGTATTGCGATCCATTGATCCGGGTGTCGCGTGGATAGATGCGGCAAACTTGTCGGTGCTGTACAATACTTCAGAAGAGGACCACGGGATCGACAGCATCATGACCCTGATGCGATCACACAGCAAGGCTATTCTGATCGATCTGCGTTGTTACGCGACACAGGCCGTGTTCTTTAATAAATTCCTGCCCGCCTTGGGGCGTAAACTGGGGAACTTTGCCAGTCTGCGACCGCATTATAATAAATTCCCCGGCGTGTATTACGATTTCGACGCGTATGCTGATGTACCCGCTCCGGCATTGCTGGATAAGTACCCGGGCAAAGTGATCCTGCTGGTGAATGAAAACACGCATAGTCAGTCGGAATGGGTGTCCATGATGCTCCAATCCAGTGGCCCCACCATTACGGTAGGGATACAAACTTCAGGGGCCGATGGCGATCTGATCGACCTGCCTATGCCGGGTGGTTATACGCTAGGGTTTTCCGGCCGTCATGTGGCATATCCTGATGGGCGTCCTTCGCAACAACTCGGTGTAAAGATTGATCGGCATGTGAAAATTACCACGCAAGGGATTGCGGGAGGCAGGGATGAAATCCTGGAGGCGGCGATGAAAGCGGTGCGATAGTGTAATTATAAAAAAACGGCCGTCTTTGTTTTTACAAACAGGAGACAGCCCCTTGATTACGATTACTTTGCATACCTATTTTCCCGGGACAAACATTGCTTTCACCAAATTTACACCACTGAGATATTTATTGGCGGTATTTTTCACGGCCTCTGGGGTTACTTTTTCCAGACGCTCTTTGTATGTGAATACACAGCGGATCATCCCCATTGAAGAATTTGCCTACAATATCAGTTCTACATGAGCTTTGTCTTCAATGCCCTTCTTGACGATTTTCTTAACGTTGCCACTCAGCGGACGAATACCGCGAGCCAGAAACTGCTGCCTTTCCCACTTGAAGGTAGGCCGTCCAGATACTTGGCCAAAAGCGGTTTAATCGCTTCCATTAAAACTACCTGCCAATAAAAAGTTTTGTCCACTTGCATCTCCAAGGATTTCTGACATAATATTCCATATGTAAGACCTCGCAGGATATATTCAACGGGCACACGCTATAGGCTATCTTTTAACCAATTTAACCCAGAAAAGAATTTAATGCCGCCAAAGTCAAATTAATACTATACACCATGTATAATATTAAATTGCCATTACAGAAAATGTTTACAAATATTTACGAAGATGTATCTCTTTGACGAGCCTCAAAATTAACTTCATTACCAGCAAATAATACCGGTATAGCTAATTGCACAAGCGCAGTTTCACAGGAATTTTAAACACCCTAACTAGCTGATTACAAAAAAAAATCGCGTTCAAAGAACGCGATTTTTTTCAGATGTTAAAAAATTTAACTTCTGGTTAAGTACCCCAGACGGGAGTCGAACCCGTACGAGCGTTGCGGCTCACAGGATTTTAAGTCCGGCGTGTCTACCAATTCCACCACCAGGGGTATCCCTTGTTAAATGTAAATAAAAAAATCCAAACCGACATTCAGTTTGGATTCTCCATTTAGAGCGGAAGACCGGGCTCGAACCGGCCACCCCGACCTTGGCAAGGTCGTGCTCTACCAAATGAGCTACTTCCGCAGGTTTATTGTAAGATCTTTTCCCAACTCACTTGTTTTCATTGGGATTGCAAAGATACACTTTGTTTTGAATTTGCAAACTTTTTTGAAATTTCCCCACCCGCCCTGCTGCTAAAAGCAAGCACACTGAGCCATTGCGTATTTAAAATTTATTTTAAATTAGGGATGCAGCCGTACAACGAAACCGACCCAACTGTTAACCGATGTGTGCGTACGGAACCATATGCTCATCGTAAAACGGACCTTATCATGCAAACCGCTTTGCTCATTTTTGTGCTCGTCGTCATCGGCGGCTATTACACCTACGCTAAAATTCTACCGTTCATCCGGCGCATGCGCGGCATGCAGCTCAAAGGCGCCGGAAAGGGAGAACGAATCCACTACCGGCCGCAAACCACGCTATCCCCCGACCAATGCCGGCAACTGGCCCTCGCGGCCATTTATCACGTGTACCAGCCCTCCTATCTCAATACGCTGGAAACCGGTATCGAAAAAGCGGCCATCGAGGAATCGCTGGTCAGCTGGTGGGGTATCAGCAGCCCGGAAGAGGCGACGGACACCTTGCTTTACCTGCGGGACAAAGGCTTCAGGTATTATTTTCCAGGGTTTGGCGGGCGTATCATGCTGCGACCGAGGCGGAGAAAAAAGGGATCGTCCTTAGCAGCTTCAATACGCGGGAAGACAGGGAAAAGGCCCTCTCCCATGTGGAGCACCTGAAAGAAACCATCCCCGTTTTAATTGCAAAGGGAATCATCAATAGTGAGGAAGATGTGGTCCATATCAGCATCAACGCCTGGGATTATGGGCGCATCGTCTTCCTTGCCCGCCTGTGTTACGAAGCCGGTTATCTGACTGAAAGGGAAGTATGGCATTTTATTCATACGGGCGATGAGCTGGCGCAGCAGCAATTTAATGACTGGGCTACTTTCGGCAAAAGTTATGTACTCGGCCGCGCCATGTGGGGCGGCAGCGCCAGGGGTAATGATGAAACGATTGAAATTTATCGATACTTGATGACCGATCCGCAAAGTCCGTGGGTAAAGCTACCCTGGCGACAGCATGCTAAGGTTAAATTTTGATAAGTCTCTGCTAATTAACGGGTAATATATCGGCCTATCTTTGCCGCATGCTTCATATTGCTGATTCTGACATCAAAGCGGCACTGAACTGCCCCGACCTTATAAAAGCCCTGCGCGAAACGTTCGCGGGCAGCTTTACCATGCCTTTAAGGCACCATCATTTTTACTCGCTGCCCGGCGGATTGGATAACACGCTTATTCTTATGCCCTCCTGGACCGAACAGTTTATGGGCATTAAACAGGTGATTGTGGCGCCGCAGAATGCCAGCCTGTCCCTGCCCAGCATCCATGCGCTGTATACGCTCATTGACGCCCGTACCGGCCAGCCACTCGCGATCATGAACGCAGCTATGCTGACCTCCGTACGCACCGCCTGCACATCGGCACTGGCTGCTGATTACCTCGCTCACCGCGACGCGTCCGTGCTGCTGATCGTCGGTACCGGCAAAGTAGCCCGTCATATGGCCGCGGCACATAGCAGCGTACGGAGTTATAAAAAAATCATGCTGTGGGGGCGTAGTGAAGAAAAAGCCCGCGCACTACAAGCCGAACTGGGCGAACATATAGAAGTGGTGACCAACCTTGAGGAAGCAGTTAAAGAAGCTGATGTGATCTCCTGCTCCACCATGGCCGAAACGCCCATCATCAAGGGCGCCTGGCTGCGTGAGGGGCAGCACCTCGATATGGTCGGCTCCTACAAACCAAATACCCGTGAAGCAGACGATGAGGCCATCCTTAAAACTTCTATATTCGTGGATTCACGAGCCGGCGCCCTGCACGAATGCGGCGAACTGGCCATCCCCATTAAAAATGGGATAATAGAGGAAGAAGATGTGGAAGCAGATATCGTGGAGTTATGTTCGGGCAAACACCCCGGCAGAAAGGACGCGCGGGAAATAACATTGTTCAAATCCGCCGGACTGGCCATCGAAGACCTGGCCGCGGCACTGATGGTATATCGTCAGGTAACTGCATAAAAAAAAGCCGGCGATTAACTCGCCGGCTTTTTCATTTTACAGGGTCACTTTACTTTCAAAAGTCTTCTCAATCCTGTCATACATTTCCCTCAGGTGAATTCGGGTAATCTTATCTATAGCCGGGCTTTGCATCTGGCGCTTAAACAGCTGTTGCTGCTGCCTTAGTACATCGCGCATAATGCCTTGCATATCAGAACCAGACACATTGTAAGTGCCCATGCTGATTATTCCTTTGCTGTCTTGCGTAAATGCCTGCTGCAGGATGCGCAGTATATACAGTTTCTGCAGGTTCCTGCGGTAGAAATCCACCGGTTTACCAGCATAAATTTCTGTGAGGATGCCTTTGTTCATATCTTCAAAAACTCCTCCAGTTTGTACTGCTTCGCTTTTTTGTCGTACGCCGGGT
This sequence comes from Chitinophaga sedimenti, assembly GCF_023156195.1. Lineage (GTDB taxonomy): Bacteria > Bacteroidota > Bacteroidia > Chitinophagales > Chitinophagaceae > Chitinophaga > Chitinophaga sedimenti. Next base: position 250,950 of record NZ_JAKUKA010000001.1, on the reverse strand, counting down.
CCATCAGGTGGCTCATACGGCGGCGGCTCACCAGCATATCAATGCCTTCTTCCTGTACTTTCGCGAATTCCATCCCAAATGAATAAGGCAGACGTTCGAAGATGTCGCGGCTATTCAGCCATTCAGGCGTTTTAAAGAAATAATCGGTCATGAACTTCATGGCGCGTTTCTGCTTCTCATATTCAACCGGCACGAACACAGGCCCGGCATCGGCAGCTACTTTGTAGGTATCGTAAATACCGCCGATATTCTTGCTTACGTGACCGAGGTAACGGCCGTACTGGGCCAGCACCTGGGAATAGGTATCTTCTAATTCTTTATATCCTTCCTGCGGGATTTTCGTCCACTCGATGAGCTGGGGTACAATTCTTTTCAGATTCTTGATACCGTATTCACTTGCTTTCATCGCATCATCGCCCAGGTCTTCGCTCTGGCAGCGCGGATCATCGGGTTCCATTTCACCACCGAACCACAAACGGTGATTGTTTTTCAGGCTGTCGGATACAATTTTGGTGAGGGCTGTACGCTCTTCCCACTCATCTTTGTACTGTGGGCGCCAGCGGTATCCCCATTCGATCGCCCACTTATCGTAATCGTTGATACGTGGGTACAGACCGGAAGTACCGATATTATCTTCGGGCTGCGCAACGTAGTTGAACCGTGCGTAGTCCATGATAGAAGGCGTATGTCCGTGCTGCTCCAACCATTTTTTGTCGCGCAGTTTCTCTACCGGCACGGTGGAACTGGATCCAAAGTTGTGGCGCAGGCCCAGCGTGTGGCCTACTTCGTGGGAAGATACGAAGCGGATCAGATCACCCATCAACGCGTCGTCGATTACCGGCTTGCGGGCGCGGGGATCGGAAGTGGCGCACTGTACGAGGTACCATTTCTGCAGCATCGACATCACGTTATGATACCAGAAGATATGACTTTCCAGGATCTCGCCGCTACGGGGATCGTTTACGTTCGGTCCCATTGCGTTCGCAATGGCGGACGGACGATAGATGATCGCCGAATTACGGGCATCGTCGAGGCTCCAGGTGCTGTCCTGCTCTTTGGTCGGCGCTTCCAGACCAATGATCGCGTTCTTGAAACCCGCCTGTTCAAAGGCTTTATTCCAGTCGTTGATACCGGCAATCAGGTAAGGTACCCACTTTTTAGGCGTAGCGGGGTCAATATAAAAAATGATCGGTTTCTTTGGCTCTACCAGTTCGCCTTTCAGGTAACGTTGCTCGTCTTCCGGCTTCGGTTCCAGTCTCCAGCGAACAGCGTAGCTGATCACTTTCACACTTTGCGGGTGTACGTCGAAGTCGCGGTGCGAAGAGGTGAAGTACCCTACACGTTCGTCCATGATACGTGGTTTCATCGGCACTTCGGGCAGCAGCACCAGCGAAGCGTTCAGCTCCACGGTGTAGTTGGAGTGCGTCGGGTTCATGCCGGCAGCATACGTTTTTACGGCTTTTACCTCCAGATTTGTTGGATAGATTTTAACCGATTCAACATAACTGCGGTCGTTCTGCTGAGCGCCCATACCCGCACGTTGTTTCAGTTTATCATTCTCGAAATAAAGGATATTGTTATCGCTGTTCAGGAATTCCGTAGCATCGATCACCGCAGCGGTAGAATCGTTGTTGTAAGCCGCCACCGGGAACGACATCGCAATGGCCTGCACGTTGTTCAGCGTCACTGCTTTTGCCATGTCCGAAGTAGAATCTTTCGTGTACTCTGTATAAGAAATGCGGCGCAGGAAAATCCTGTCACCAGACCCTCTTTCAAACCGATACACCGATTCGCCGATCTGGTCGCCCACGAGTCCGGAAGCGCCGTTACGCATGTCCACAGAGGCTTTCGATATCCTGCTCACCGCCATGATATCGCGTTTAAACAGGCTGAAGGGTACTTCAAAATAAAATTTTTCCTCTTTTTATGTACAGTGAGGAAGCCCTTGCTGGATTCCATGTCCTTGGTAATTACCTCGCTGTACTTCTTCACCTTGGGCGGCGTTTTACGGGACGAGTCGCTCACAGGTTTAGCGGGCGGCGTTACAACCGTGGCCGCTCCCTTTTTCTTTTTCCGTTTCTGCGCGCTGGCAGCATGATTTACCCCTACGATCGCGCATGAGAAGATCAGCGCGAATAGCGGCAATTTTCGTGTAAGCATGATTAGTTTATTATAAGGATGATGTTACCTGGGATTTTGCTGGATCTCAGGATTTAGTTGAATATATTTTGTTGCAATCGGCAATACGTACCTGTTGGAATTAGGCGCCAGCGTATAGGTTTCGCCCAGGAAAGTACGTGTAACGGTTTTTGCGAAACGCGGCTCCTGGTTTAATCGTTTCTGGTCGAACCAGCGGGTGCCGCTCCACATCAGTTCCCTTCTTCGCTCCTCCAGCGTAACACGTAATGCTTCGTCTGCCGTAGTGGCCACGAGCGGCTGGTATTCAGCAGGAAGAAAACGGTTCTGGCGTAACATGTTGAGGAGGTCGATGGCCTCCTGTGGTTTGTTGTCGCGGGCCAGGCATTCTGCCTTGGTCAGCAGCATTTCCGGTACGCTCGGGCCAGTCAGTGCACCACTCGCTACGTCGATTAATACCAGTCGGTGTCCAACATATCCCCTGCCCGCAAACGTAGGCGCAATCGGATAGTTTGTACCCGGCACGGTGTATACCCTCCAGCGAAGGTCTTCCGGTGTGAACAATGCCTGCAGCTCCCTGCTCATCGCATAGTGCACAAACGAAGAAGATCCATTAACACGCAGGAACAATACTTCGGGCTGGCTCAGTTTCGGCGGAAAAGCGGTACCGCTGACGAACGGCGCCAGGTTCAACAGCTGGTTATTGCGTTTAAGGGCGCTATCGGCATAACGGCGGGCATCTTCGTAGGCGCCCATGTACAGGTGCGCACGCGTCAGCAGGCCGAAAGCAGCCATCTGCGAAGCCTCGGTGCTACGAAAAGGCTGTGGGGGCAGGTAGGGCATTGCCTCCAGCAGGTCGGTCTTAATTTGTGCGTATACATTTTTAACGGACGCCCTGGTCAGGTTCACCCCTTCGAAAGCTGCACGCAACACCAGGGGTACGCCCAGGTCAGTAGCCGCTGTCGCTTCGTTGTAATGTTTGGCATACATATTTACCAGGTCCAGGTAAGCAGCAGCGCGGAATACGCGGGCCTCCGCATAGGTGGCGCGCTTCTGTTCCTCCGTACCACCTTCACTGGTCATCACCCCATCGGTGATCTGGTTACATACATAAATCTGTTTGTAATAGCGGTCCCAGTCTGCATCATTTAAATCACCATACACATTTTCAGACCAGGTGTAGGCCATACGAATGGCATTGGTAATCCGCGGCTCAATCACCACGTCGGTCACCTCAAAATCGTCGGCCATCACCGGCGGCAGTGAATAGCCATAGTTCATGGTAAAAACGCTGTTCAGCAGCGCGTCGTAGTCGGAAGTCAGTTTCAGCACGCGCCTTCCGGGTTGCTCTACTTCCACGTATTTGCGGCAGCCCGCGGCGATTAACACCAGGGCGCCAAATGCATATATTAAAAATGATTTCTTCATTGTTTCAAACTTGATTAGAAAGTAACGCTCATGCTAAAGTTGTAATTCGGCGACGGACGCAGGCTGCTATAGCTGCTGGTGAACACATACTGCGGATCTACCCCCACCTTGTTCTTTTTCCAGATTAAGCCCACATTAGCGGCAGTAACACCGAGGTTCATATTCTTCACGAAAGCACGTTTACCTAAACTGCCCAACGCGTAGCTCAATGACACCTGCTGCAAACGAATGTTGTCCGCATCAATCACATTAATGTCAGAAGTGGTAAACCAGTTAATCGAATTAAAATTGATATTGCTGATACCCAGCACATTGGTATTCGCCTCATCACCCGGCTGACGCCAGCGGTCTGCCATCGCTTTTGCCGTACTCAGGTAACCGCTCAATTGCGAACCACTAGGCAGCTGCGGCGCACCAACCGGATCGTAAAACATTTTATGACCAAGGTAGTAGGCCACTCTCGCCGTGAGCGACAGTTTCTTATAGCGCAGGGTCTGCATTAAGCCGCCGGTAGTCGGCGGGGTAGCACGGCCCACGTATTTAATATCATCAATCGTTAAAGGTTTCGGCGCAAAAGAGCTGATCTTCTCTCCTTTTGCATTATAGATCTGTGACTGACCTCTTTCATCGAGCCCCGCCCAACGATAGGCAAACAGGCGGTCTACGGGATAACCCACCAAGGGTCCCACATAAGTTGGGCCGTTTACGGCCTGCGTGCCAAAACGGTTATCGGTTACTTTGGTATTGGTGTAAGCAATGTTGAACATGCCGCTCCAGGTCCAGTCCGTAGCACGAATAATTTCGCCACTTACCGCTACTTCAAAGCCATTGCTCTTCATTTCGCCGGTGTTGTAGGCGATGGTGCTCCAGCCGAGTGTTGGGTTCATTGGCATGTTTACCAGGATGCCTGTAGAACGACGCTGGTAAATATCAAAGGCTACCACCAAACGCTGCTGCAGCATGCGCAGGTCCAGGCCGGTATTGAAAGTGCGGGAAGTTTCCCAGCGCAAGTCAGGGTTACCGGGCGTACTGATCGTACCATTCGGCAACGTAGTGTACTGGTCAACAGCGGAAGCGTTGTACAGGGAGAAAGGGTTACCACCTACAGGCACCTTACCGGCTGTACCCACCGTAAAGCGCAGCGCAGCATTGTTGATCACCGGCAGCAGGCTGCTCATGAAGTTCTCTTTGGTGAGGTCCCAGCGGGTACCTACCGACCAGAAAGGTTTCGCACGCTGCCTTCTTTCGAGGCCGAGTTCTGTATAGTCGTCAAAACGCACGCTACCGGAAACGAAATAACGTTTCTTAAAGTCGTAGTTCGCCACGCCGTAGTAAGATAAATAACGCGTAATGGGACGGTTGATTATTGCATCCGCATAACCCAGTGTTTTGGTAAATGCGACAGTGGGTGTTGACAAGTAAGTTTTATAAGGAGTGGTCGGGTTCACCACAATACCACTGCTGGTTTGCAGATCATAACCATAGTGCGCCTGCGTGTAGCCTTCCGATTTTACTTCACGGAATTCATTACCACCCAGCACATGCACCGAGTGCTCTCCAAATTGCTTGTTGAAATTAAAACCGAAACGGAGCGTATAATCCTGGCTCACCACGTTGCTGAGCTTCAGGATGGCGCCTTTTGGCACACCGTACGTGAGCCTTCCATTCGCCTCACGCGAAGTACCTTCGTTCACGAGTTGTTTGGTAGCGTAGGCGTTCTCTTTCGTCAGTTCCTCCACCATGGCGCCGGTGCGCTGGTAAGTACCGTCTACGTTCAGGCTGAACCAATCGGTAATATGACCGGTCAGCGCCACGTTAATACGGCTGCTGTTTTTGCGGTAGGTAGTTTTGGACTGATGCAGTTCGTCGATCGCGTTGTACGACCAGGGGAAATATCCGAGGCGCGTAAAGCTGTCGGTCACCGCCTTGGTAAACATCAGGTATTTCGGATCGTTGATGTCTTCATAAGGACGAAGACCAAACTGCCCCGGCTGCAGGGAGTTCATTGCCGCCATATTTACCTGGCTTTTAGAATAAGTCTGGTTAATATAGGTCGATAAATTCAGCCTGTTCTGTAAAAAGCGACTGTTCACACGCACATTTGCGAAGTAAGACTCCGTGCCGTTCGAGCGGAATACCGGCCTGTCTTTCGCGTAGTTGCCGGATACATAATAATCGGAGTTACCGGAACCGCCGGAAACCGACAGCCCGTATTGCTGCGTTACTGCATTTTGCAACATCACATCGTTCAGCTGCTTCCTGTTGTTGCGGGTACCCAGTTCGGCCAGCAACTGATCGCGCTGCGCTGTGGTGATTTTACCGTTCTTCGCATCAAACATGATCTGCTGTGCGCGGCTCACATCCGGCGTACGCCAGTGGCTGGCAGGATCTGTAAAGAAGTTTTTATCAAATAATTCCTGTTCAAATTCGATGTAATCCTTCGTGCTCATCACGTTCAGGTTGCTCAGGTCTGCCGGCTCTGAAATACTTACCGCGGTAGACAGGCTTACGCTGGGTGCACCCACTTTTCCTCTTTTGGTTTCGATCACGATTACACCGTTAGCCGCCCTGGAACCCCAGATAGCCGCCGCTGCCGCATCTTTCAAAAAGGAAATACTTTCAATATCATTCGGGTTGATATTATTGATGACGGAGTTGTTCGTTGCTTTGTCCGTTCTGCCCAATCCTGTGGTCGGGTTGGTGGTCAGGTAGTTATCGATTGCCGGAAATCCGTCGATCACCACCAACGGCATCCGCTCTTTCGCATCGCCATAGTAGCTGTTCTGCGTACGCATCTGGATGGCATTGTTACGCACATCGAACACTACACCGGGCACCATACCTTCCAGCCGCTCCATGATGTTCAGTGCCGGGCTTTGCTGGATATCCTTTGCCGTGATCACGGTAGCGGAACCGGTGATCTGCTGCTTGTCGATCTTCTGGTAACCAGTGCTTACCGTTACCCCTTCGAGCTGTAGTTGTGATACGCGCATGTTCACCGTTACTGTTACGGGCGCGTTGCCAACGGTTACTTTATGTGTTACCCGCTGAAAGCTCACATGCGAAATCTCCGGGTGTATTCACCCGGGAGCACATCGTTGAAAGAAAACCAGCCCGCGGCATTGGTGCTGGCCACCCTGCGAGACGGCACCAGCAACACCGAAGCATTCGCCACCGGCTGCCCGCGCTCGTCTTTTAAGACGCCCTGTATTGCTTGTGCAGCCACGGGTGCAGTGGTTTCCTCCATTTTCTTTTCTTTCAGCAGGATGAATTTATCTTTAATGATATAATCGATGGGTTGTCCTACAAGGCTCACTTCCAGGAAATTCTTCAAAGGAAGATTTTGCACGGATACCGTTACGGGCTTAGATTTTTCCAGCACCTCGCGGTTGTAGAAAACAGTATACCCTGTCTGCTTTTCTATTTCAGAAAAAACATTTTTCAAAGGTACGTTCCGCACGTTCAGTGAAACGGACTGTGAATAAGTGTTGGCATGCAATTGTAAAAGAAATGCCGTCATCAAAATGAAGGTAAGCTTCATTACTAACAAGATTTTGGTTAAAGCGCGGCGCTTCACTTCCCCGTTTCCGGTCGCGCGGTGACTAGCCGGCGGTTGGGTACAGGCATGGGAAGCCCCTGACGCAATAGCAGTTTTTTGCATAAATTGCATTGGATTGAAGGTTTAAAAATGAGACTCGACTACTCGTTTTAAATTGACAGTCTTTGCCGGAAGTCTGATCACTTCCGGTTTTTTTATTGGTTGATTGACATTGATTTATTCAGGCATAGTTTTCCCTTATCATGAAGTCATGATGAGTATTGCATCCCCTGCTTACTTAAAACATTGTTTATTTTGTTACGATAAGTTTTTACCATCGATCCTGAAACGTACACCAGAGACCTCGAGGGCCGCCAGCAAGTCATTCAGGCTAATATTTCTCGGCAGTTTACCACCAAAATAGATGGGTGGCACGCCATTCTCATAAACAACATCTATATCATACCAGCGCGCTATTTCGCGCATTGCATCCTGCAAACTTACATTATCGAAATCGAACGCACCGCTTTTCCAGGCGATTACTTTACCAAGATCGGCGTCGCGCGCCACTTCCAGCCCTTCGGCTGCAAGCAATGCCTGCTGCCCGGGTTCCAGCGTAACCGTCTGCCCGCCGGCGGACACACGGATGGCGCCGCTTAGCAGGGTAGTTGAGGAGACGGTTTCGTCAGCATAGTTATGAACGTTAAAAGTGGTGCCCAACACCTGTATGTCGGATTTATCGCCCACCTGTACCTTAAAGGCCGGCGCGCATCCCGCGCCACCTCAAAATAAGCCTCGCCCGTTATCTCCACCACTCTTTCCTTACCATTGAACGCGGTGGGATAACGGAGAGCGGATGCGGCATTCAGCCACACCCTGGTGCCATCCTGCAACGTGATCCGGAAGATGCCTCCACGGGGCGTTTGCAAGGTGTTGTAAGTTATATCGGCCATTGCGCCGTTTTCATCATAAACCAGTTCTCCGCCTTGTTGCGTTACCGTAGTGCCTGCCTGTTGCAGCACCTGGTTCCCGGCGCTATCAAGCGTTACCACACTGCCGTCCGCCAGGGTAAGCGTAGCTTTGGTACCGCCTGGGGCCACGTCAGTAATACTAACGACTTCCGCCGGCGCTACCGGCTTGGGTTTAGCCAGAAGTACCCGGCGCCGCCCAGCAGGACAACCGCCGCGGCAGCCGCCCAACCCCATTTGCGCATAGAATACACGCGGGCTAAGGGTTTCGGCTCACCCACGATCTTTTGCCACGAAGCATCCACATCGTAACCGGCAAAACGTGCGTCGGGTGTTTGCAGCGCGTTCCACTCCTGTTGCAGTAATTGCAAAAGCTGATCGTCCTGTTGCCCGCGCAATACGTCTTTCAGCGCCTGCTCCTCATTGGGAGTAGCGGCGCCCTGCATATAGCGGTGAAACAGGTCCCGGATCTCTTTCTCTTGCATATTTTTACTGATTCTACCTTAAAGACGGAAAAAAATGCCGGAGGGGGCCATCGGACTAAAAAATTTTTCTAAAAATAATTTTCAAGGCCCATCGCCATAGCGATCAGCACCAGCGAAACGTCCGGCAGTCTTGATTTTATATACGTAGTAATGGCCGCGAGGGCCAGTTTCATATATTTTTTAACGGTAAGAACGGAGAGGCCGGTCTGCCGCGCAATCTCTGCATGCGACAAACCCTGGCGGCGCGCCATGAGGTAAACTTTCTGCTGTTGCGGGGCTAACTGGGCAACAGCCTCATCTAATAAAGTAAAAAAGAAATCATTGTTATCGGAAGATGCGGTAACGGCAGCCGAAGTATCCTGCTCGTTCTCCCAGGCAGAAGCCCGTTCACGCTCCCTAAGCAGCTTACGCAACTGGTCCAGCGCATAGTTGCGGCAGATAATGAAGAGGTAACTCTTAAAATCGCGCACACCAGCCAGCGATTCGCGGCCCATCCATACCTTCAGGAATACATCCTGCACGATCTCTTCCGACACGCTTTCGGATTTGGTGAGCTGGTATACATAGGTGAGCAACAGCGGCTGATATGTACGCATCAGCTCGCGGAAGGCGCTCTCATCGCCGTTCGCCACCCCTGACAGTAATTCGCTTTCGTTATGTAACAATTTTGGCCGCCGTTATAATTCCGGTATAAAATTAATAAAATTTAGGTGGATGAATAAAAAAGCCGGCCCCGTAAGAGGCCGGCTTCAATATCTCAGTAAAACGTGGATTAAGACTGCGGAACAAATAATACCGCATCCGCCACTACCACACCATCAGCACCTTCATTCGTAATCTCTACATAGTCCTTCCCTCCTTTCGTGAGCTTCATGGTACCCAGCTCCACCCATTCGCCGGAGGTTTGTCCCTCTACGCGTACAGATGCCGCTGTGTAGTGCGTCGCCGTGCTTTTGCCGTTGGCCACCAGGTTAATTTTGGTATTGGCAGACAGGCCGCTTTGCTTCGGCACATAGGTATATACTTTATAGTTGCCCGTTTTCACCACCACCGGCGAGAATTTCACGCTGGCCACCGCACCCGGTTTCGCCTGAAAAACAGACGGACCATAAGCACCACGGGTTTCTCTTTTCCACTCGCCTGTTTGCTGAATACGCGGCGCATCGTCGTTATCTACCAGTATTTCCGCGGTAGCGTTAGAAGCCAGCGGACGCTCACGCAGGATCGTCTGCAGCTTAGCTACATCAATATCCTGAACGGCCTTTTTGCTGTCGATCGCCAGCGAAGCTGCTACCGCAGCCGACTGACCAAGCACCATAAACACCGGTTCCATGCGGATAGAACCGTAAGCGATGTGGCTGGCAGATAAACAAACCGGCACAAACACGTTCTTGCAATCCTCCGCTTTCGGGATGATAGAGCGGTATGCAATCGGGTAAGGACCAAAGCCGCCCATCTGCACATCACCTTCATTTTTCACCATACCATTTACCACGATGCGCTGGCAGTTATGCGAGTCCATAGTGTACGCGGCCATGCCCACACCATCTTTTACCATGTCCTTGCTCTGGCAGTTGGCCTGTGTCATCACGTAGGCACCTACCATGCGGCGTGCTTCGCGTACGTACATCTGCGGCGACCAGTGACCAAATTCTACATATTCATCTTTAGGATAACCCCAGCGCAGCATTTCTTTACGCAGTCCCTCGGGCATGCGCGGATCGTGGCCAATGAAGTAGAGAAATCCTTTATTATACAACTCATGCTCCCGCTGGATTTTCTCGCGCGTGGCGTAATCCGCTTCGGGGAAGTCGTAGTTCATGCCGATCATATCGGTAGAAAACGCCCCCTGGTTGTTGATATCAGTTTTCTTATTGGGCATCCTGTCGAACTTCAGGAACGCATTTAAATTGTTAGGCTTCGTTTTTTCGATCAGGCGAATGAATAAGTCGTACTTCGACGGATCGTACCCCTCCGGCTTCGTGATCTCCACGCGGTTGGCGGGATCTTCCGTTAAACAGATGCGGAAATTGTACGCCTGTACCTTCTTATCGCCGGAGCCTTTCTCAGCCATCGTTTCGCTGCTGATGCCCCATAACAGGCCGCTTTCTGGCTTACCAGGTATTTTGTAAGGATCGATACCGTCTGGGAACTGGTGCTTTTCGTGCATCTGCACCCCGTTGAAATCCTCTTTGTATTGCGCGTTCGGCTCGCGGCCTACGGTATAGGCTACACCGGCTTTCGCCATCAGGTCGCCTTCGTAGGTACAGTCGATGAACATTTTAGCACGTACGATCACATCGCCGGCTTTAATTTCGGTGATGCGGCCGTTCTCTTTCTTGAGGGTTTCGAGCTTTTTCTGGTAGATGATCTCTAAACCTGATTCTTTAATATACTGCTGAAAAGTAGCCATGGCCACACTCGGCTCAAAGATCCACTGTTCAAATTTTCCGTAATGCTTGCCTACACGACGATAGAAGTCGCGCGACAGACCGGTGATGGCGTATTTATTGCCAATATCGGTGTAACCGAGACCGCCGGTGGTGAGTCCGCCGATCCTTTGGCCGGGTTCCAGTACCAGTACGGTTTTGTTCATCTTTTTAGCGGTATATCCCGCAATGATGCCGGCCGAAGAGCCGCCGTACACGCAGATATCCACCGTTTTTACTGTTTGTGCCGCTGCACTGCCGGCGAGCAGCACAAGCCCCAACATGACGTTCCATCTTTTGTTCATCTTCTATATAGATTGATTTAGTAACCAGGATTCTGATCTTTTACGGGGTCGATAGCTTTGTTGTAATTCAGCTCCGACACCGGAATAGGCCACAATAAATGGCGCGCGGCCATATCTTTCCCTTTTACTGCCTTTATCACCTGCTGCGCAATGCCCAGTCGTTTTAATTCGTACCAGCGTTTTGCCTCCCCTACGGTTTCATAGCCTCTTTCCTTTACTACCAGGTCTATAAATGCCTGTTTGGTGGGATAGTCGGCCAGTTTAAAATCGATGGCCGCATCTGGCACGGTCGGCTTTTTACCGTACGCCCTGCGATGCACCATGTTCAGTTTCTCCATAGCATCGGCATTAGGAGCACCATCCGCCTGTGCCACCGACTCGGCATAAAACAACAGCACATCCGCATAACGATACATGGGATAGTCGTTACCACCGGCAGTGGTGGTTACCCCGTCACTGAACTTTTTGAGCAGAATAGTGGTAGCGCCCAAACCGAAGGTCTGGCTGTACCAGTTGTATCTATAACGCAGATCAGTCTTCGGCCAGTCGCGCACGGCCGGATTTTGTATCGAATCGCTGTAAAAGGTATAAAATCCTCCTGGTTTATAATAGACCGTTCCCGGATAATGACAATACTGTGGGTACTGAAATCCCTGGGAGGCCGGTGTACGCGAGTATTTCACGTAAAAATTTCTTCGCTGGTGCCGTTGGCTTCCGGGCCGAACAACTTATCAAAGTCATTCGCCGTTGTCACTTCCACCAGCGCAAATTTATTAGCGGTGATCACTTCCAGCGCCTTATCACGCGCCGGACCATATTGTCCCATATTCATGTAAACATCGGCCAGCACTGTTTTTGCCACCAGCTTCGACGGAGCTCCTATGGCTCTTGGCGCATCGGGCAAATCCTTTTCGGCGGCCAGCAAATCGGCCACCAGGAAGTCGTACACCTGTGCCTGCGTTGATCTCGCCAGTTCAATAGAATCGATGTTAAACTCCGTACGCAGGGGTACGCCCGCCCAGTTACGTACCAGGAAGAAGTACGATAGTCCGCGCATAAACCTGGCCTCCGCCACATATTGCTGAACCTGCACCGGCGTGAGTTGTTTGCCCAACGGCGCCTTTTGTATCACAATATTAGCGTTGCGGATCGCCTGGTAAAACGCGCTCCACATATCACCGGTACGGGTAATGTTCGTATTATCAAGCCCGGTATAGTCATTCAGCGGTGCGTGGCTGCCACGGCCGTATAAATACTCGGCATATATTTCCTGCTGGCATTCGTATAAAGCGCCCATCACACCCGAACCGCGGGTGGGCGTGTAAATGGCATTCAGGCCGGCTTCCACTTCGGCTGGAGTGTTATAGAAATTACCGGCATCAATCGCCCGCGGCTCCTCGTCCAGCAAATTAGCGCAGGAAGTGAACGTGGCGGTTGCGAATAAAAGGATCAAATATTTTTTCATACAAGATGATTAACGTGGTAAAACAGATCAGAATCCGCAACGGATACCGAATGTAACAGACTTGTTAGTGGGATAGATCGCATAGTCGATACCCTGGTTAATGGAATTGGCGCCACCGTAGGCATTTACCTCCGGATCGTACCATGAATACTTGGTAAACGTGATCAGGTTTTGTCCGCTGGCATATACCTGGGCAGACTTAAATCCTTTCCAGCCCCAGTCTCTTACAGGCAGGTTATAGGCAAGTTGTATGTTTTTAAAACGCAGGTAGGTACCGTCTTCCACAAAGCGGCTGGACATATTCGCGGTAAGGGTACGCGTAATCTTCGGATATTTCGCATTCGTGTTTTCCGGTGTCCAGTGGTCTTCGAATACTTCTCTTGGCAGGTTGAGACCCATGCCCAGATCCACGGAAGATGCTTTATTAAGATTGAAGATATCGTTTCCGTAAGAGCCCTGTATAAACACGGTGAGCTCCGGCCTTTCCAGCCGGTTACGGAATTGAGGCCGTAAATGAAATCAGGATTCGGATCGCCAATGATCATTTTGTCCGCCGCGCTGATGGCGCCGTCTTTTGATCTGTCCTCATACGCCAGGTTACCGGTCGAGGTATAACCGATTTCTTTATAACCGTAAAACACACCTAAAGGCTCGCCTTCGCGCAGCAGGTTCACAGCATCATTTAAAGAACCGGTGTAAAAGCTGAGCCATAAATATCCTGTCCGTCATAGAGTTTCACGACTTTGTTCCTGTTGAAAGCAATGTTACCGTTCATATTCCATTGTACATCGCCTTTCAGGATAGCCGCATCAAGTCCAAGCTCAATACCGGTATTTTCCATCTCGCCCACGTTTTTAAGCGTACGCTCGTATCCCATGGAACGTGGCAGATTTACGTTGTTCAACAGGTTTACGGTCCGCTTGCGGTAGTAGTCGAACGTTAAACGCAGGTCATTCTTAAACAGGCCGAGTTCCGCGCCAAAATCAAGCTGGCGGGTAACTTCCCATTTCAGATCACCAGGCAGTACTACACCCGGTCCGTACGATACAAACAGCGCATCGCCAAAGATCGTGTTACCGGAACCTAACAGGTTTAAGGTCTGGTAAGGATTCAGCGAAGTATTACCGGACAAACCATAAGTAGCTCTCACTTTCAGGTCAGACACCACTTTCGATTTCTTGAGGAATTCTTCATTAGATGCCTTCCAGGCTACCGCCGCAGAGGGGAAGTTTTCCCACTGGTTATTTCTAGAATAACGGGAAGAGCCGTCACGACGAATGCTGGCGGTGAACAGGTATTTGTCGTTCAGGGTGTAATTCAACCTGGCGAGGTACGACAACAATACCCATTTAGAATAACCGCTGCTCGGGATACCCGGTGTGGCTGAACCCCGGATATTGCCGGTGCCCAGTACATCGCTGAGAAAGCCGTTGCCCGAGCCGTTCAGACTGGTGCTCACATTGTCCTGGTAGGTAAAACCTGCCAGTGCGGTGAAGGAATGTATCCCGATTTCTTTCTGATAGGTAGCGGTGTTTTCGCTCAGCATACCAGTTTGCTGCGTGGTGGCAATGCTGGCATTACCAACAGAGTTCACGGTAGGTTCGATGTTGGAGTATTGATCGGTACGGTCGTTGATATTGTCGATACCACCGGAAAAACGCAGTGTTAAACCATCGAGCGGTTTAACGATCACCGCGGCATTCGCGAATACGCGGTCGCTTTTAATCACGTCGCGCTGTTCGTTGGTAAAGATCAGCGGGTTGATGATCGCGTTGGAAATAAAAGGATACGCGGTATTCAGCCTGCGATACGCGCCGGAAGGCAGATAGGGGGTAACAGAAGGCGGCGCCATCAACATAGCTGAAATCAGGTCGCTGCCGCGGTTACCCAGGCCAGAGTTCTGGCGCGCGCTGCTCAGGCGGGTCAGGATACTGTTAAACGATACGGTGAATACTTTATTGATATCATGCTCAATGTTGGCGCGCAGGTTATAACGTTTGTAGTCGCTGGCGCGGATAATACCTTCCTGCAGGAAAGCGCTGGAACCGATCGAGAACTTCGTTTTCTGCGTTCCGCCGTTTACGGTGGCGCTTACCGTGTAGATAGGCGCCTGGCGCAGCACGAGGTCCTGCCAGTCGGTTCCTTTCACGCCACCCAGGCTATCGATATAGTTTTGGGTGAAGTAGGGCGCCAGGCCGTCATTTTTCGCCTGTTCATTATAGAGAAGCGCGTATTGCTGCGCGTTCATCAAAGGCATTTTTTTAGATACCGTTTGCAAGGTGTAACTGGCATCCACATCTACCGAAGTAAAATCATTTTTACGGCCGCTTTTTGTAGTGATCATCACTACGCCATTGGCGCCGCGTGAACCATAAATAGCCGTGGAAGAAGCATCCTTCAGAATTTCCAGCGAGGCGATATCCGCATTCTGTAAAAACGTAGGATTACCATTATAAGGAAAGCCGTCGATCACATATAGCGGTTCGTTACCACCGAGGATAGAGTTCGTACCCCTTACCCTAATGCTCACGCCGCCACCGGGAGAGCCACCGTTCTGCATCACCCTTACACCGGCCGCGCGACCGTTCAGTGCCTGCATCACGTTGGTAGACGGGAACGCGGTAATGTCTTTAGACTTCACCTGCGACAGGGAACCGGTCAAATCGCTTTTGCGCACGGTACCATACCCTACCACCACAATTTCGTCGGTTACATTCACCTGGTCTTCCAGTTTTATTTCGATGGGCTGCGCGTTTACCACCTGCACATCCCGGCTTTTGAAACCCAGGTACGAAATGGTGAGCATTGCCCCGCGGGATACGCGCAGTTTGAAATTGCCGTTGGCATCCGTTGCAGCGCCTTTACCCGTGGCTTTATCGGCTACCGTAGCACCGGGCAGCGGCTGATTCCGGGCGTCCGTCACACGGCCTGTGGCTTCAACGGTAGTATCCTGTACCAGTATTTTTACCGGGCCAAGATTCATATAGATATCCTTTTTCCGGATAACAACATTTTTACCCACGATGGAATAAGAAAGCCATTGGTCTCTCAAAGCCTCTTCCATCGCTTTTTCCAAAGGCACGTCTTTAAAGTCGACCGATACTTTCGGCGCTTTATCGATCAATTGATGATCGTAGAAAAATCCGTATCCCGTTTGCTTTTCGAAGTAACGGAACAGTTTTTCCAGCGGCAGATTGCGCCCCGAGAACGTTACGTTCTGAGCGTAACCGCGGGCGCTGACCTGCAGGCATACGGACAATAAGAGTACAGCAGTGATCTTCATAACAAGCAGTGTTTGGGCTGACAGGCGCCATTTTAAATACCGCGCATGAATAATTCTAAAATGCATAATTTTGGTTTGTTAGGGTAATGAAATCCCGCCTGGCCAATAGCCAGGAACGTGGAGGTACCAATTAAACAGCTGGTTTTGCCCTTTCATTTTCGCCGGGACCGACGGCCATCGGGACCGGCTTTTTTATGGGCGGATTCATTAGTGTGTGTTGAGCGTTCTTTTCTTCATAGTGGATTGCTTATTTTTTCATAACTAATAAACTAAGGTGTCACGATAATCTTTTTCCCTTCCAGGCGAAAGTGGACGCCGGTTAATTCCAGCATTTTCAATACGTCTGTTATACTGCTGCTACGCAAAACCTGTCCACCAAACTCCCGCGATGGCACATTGCCTTCGTAAGCAATTTCCGCGTCGTACCAGCGGCCCACCTGTCGCATTACGCCCTCCAGGGGTTCGTGGTTAAACTGGAAATAGCCGTTTTTCCATGCTACTACTTCTTCCAGGTTTATATTTTCTTTCAGGTTGATATTAGATTGATGATCTGTTACGGCCTGCTGTCCCGGCTTCAGGGTTAACGCCTGTGCCCCGCGGACTACTTTCACAGCGCCCTGCAGCAATGTTGTACGCGCCTGCTGCTCGTCTGCATAAGCCATTACGTTAAAATGCGTGCCTAATACCTGCACCGTCATGTCGTTCACCATTACTTTAAATGGCTGCCGCGTGTTGTGGGCGATTTCGAAGTAAGCCTCGCCCTGCAACTCCACGGCGCGCTCGTTCCCGGCAAAAGCTGTGGGAAAACGAAGGCTGGAAGCAGCATTTAGCCATACATTGGAGCCATCAGGCAGCACAATGCGGAACTGGCCGCCCCTTGGCGTGGTAAGCGTGTTGTAGCCCGACTTTGGTTGTGCGCCCCCACCGGCCTGGTAGGCCAGCTGTCCGCTGTTTAACTTGATCACCTGTACATTACCCTGTTGCGCAATGGCGCCGTTCCCGGCGCTGTCGAGCGTAATCTCGCTGCCATCCGCCAGGGTGAGCACGGCTTTATTGCCCCCGGGCTTTACCTGGTGGTTAGCGGCAAAGGTGCTTGTACCCCGGGTGGTCGGAGGAGTTTCTCTTATAAAATATAATAGACCAGAAACGGCTAGGGCGAGTACAGCAGCTGCGGCGGCCAAGGTGCGCAAACGCCTGTAGCGCGGACGCTGCACAATACGCTGACGGATCGCATCCATGCGGTCGCGGTCCGAAAGGCCGTGCAGGGCACGGTTGGCAAGCAACTTATCAAGGGCGTCGTTCCATTGCCCGCGGAATTGCTCGTCCTCCAAAGAGTTCAGCAGTTGGTTTACTTCCTCCCTGCTCAGCTCCTCGCTTAAATATTTATCCAGTAAGGCCGAAAATGTTTGCGGGTCCATAACGTGAAATAGCCGGTTACAGGATAAAGACGCGCAACTCCGAAAAAGGGAGGTGGTGGATTTAAAAAAATTCGCGGGGAGGAAATCAACCTATAAAACTAAGTGCCCATAAGGTAATAAGGGCGCCGGAGGGATAGTTGGCGAGGGCCTTACGCAGGGTGGCGATGGCCTGTACGATATAACTTTTGATGGTAATCCGCGACACGCCCATGGTAACGGCGATGTCTTCATGGCGCATGCCTTCGAAACGACTGAGCTGAAAAGCCTTCTGCTGTTGTGGCGGCAATTGCCGGATCGCCTGCAGTACGGTCTTCTCCATTTCCCGGAATTCGGTCTGCTGGGCGGCGGTTTGTGCACCGTTTTCGTCGAAACAATGCAGTAAATAATCGCGGTACGCCTTGCCCGATGCAAGCTTACGGAGGCGGGTATAAATGGTATTGCGGGCGGCTACGAACAGGAATCCTTCCAGCTTTTCCACTGCCGCCATCGACGCACGCTTCTCCCAGACCATGGTAAACACGTCCTGGGCTACATCTTCGGCCATGGCCGGCGATTTGGTAAGGAGTAAGGCGGTGGAGTAAACGGGATCCCAATACCGTTCAAAAATGATCCGGTACGCATGCTGGTCACCACCTGCAAGCAGGCGTAACAACGTGTTGTCATTGGTTGTGCTTTGATGCATACGGTCTAAACGTGGATGGGTTCACTCAGTCACATTAAAAGTACAAAAAAATAATGGTGAAGAACTAAAAATAAGTATTTCAGGAACTTCTCCGCATACTTCATTTGCGGGGCCGCAGGGTGTCATACATATAATAGACGAGGGCCGGGTTTCCCCAGCCCTCACTTTGTTATTGGTTTTCTTGTTTTGGGATTGACTGCGCCTTTGCGGCACATGGAACCTCTTTTTCTATCAATAATCCATTCCGGCCATACCCGGCGCTGCCGGTACCGGGGGATTTCCTTTTTCGGTTTGTCTGCAACTACGCATTCCGTTGTGAGCAACATGCCGGCAATCGACCCCGCGTTTTCAATAGCAATCCTGCTTACTTTGGCCGGATCGATTACACCTGCCGCCAACAGGTTTTCGTATTGCTCGGTGCGTGCATTAAAGCCATAATCATCTTTTCCTTCTTTGACACGCTGCACAACGACGCTTCCCTCGAGGCCGCAGTTACGGACTATCTGGCGCAAAGGCTCCTCCACGGCACGTTTAACGATCTCTATGCCGGTTTGCTCATCTTCGTTGGAATATGCTACAGCTTCGAGGCCGGCCGCGGCGCGCAACAATGCAACCCCGCCCCCGGGAACGATCCCCTCTTCCACCGCAGCGCGGGTGGCATGCAGCGCATCGTCTACCCGGTCTTTCTTTTCCTTCATTTCCACCTCGGTTGCCGCTCCTATATATAATACCGCCACGCCTCCACTGAGCTTAGCAAGCCGCTCCTGAAGTTTTTCGCGGTCATAGTCAGATGTTGTAGCCTGCAACTGGGCTTTAATTTGTCCAATGCGGGCGCTGATAGCGGATTTATCGCCCAGCCCGCCTACAATGGTCGTACTATCTTTATCAATCGTAATAGATTCGGCGGAGCCCAGGTAACTTAAATCGGCATTTTCCAGTTTATAGCCCTGTTCTTCGCTGATCACAATCCCTTTTGTCAGCACTGCGATGTCCTGCAACATTTCCTTCCGGCGATCACCGAAGCCGGGAGCTTTTACAGCGGCTACCTTTAAAGTGCCCCTGAGCCGGTTTACCACCAGGGTAGCAAGGGCTTCTCCCTCCGTGTCTTCGGCTATAATCAGCAGTGGGCGGCCGCTCTGCGCTACCTTTTCAAGAATATGCAGGATATCCTTCATTGCAGATATCTTCCTGTCACAAATAAGAATGTACGGCTGTTGCAATTCGGCATGCATCTTATCCGGGTTGGTAACGAAATAGGCCGACGAATAGCCCCGGTCGAACTGCATACCTTCCACCACTTTAACAGTTGTATCTGTACCTTTGGCTTCCTCCACCGTAATCACCCCTTCACGGCCAACCTTGGTAAATGCCTCGGTAATGAGGCGTCCTATATTATCGTCGTTGTTGGCGGATATCGTAGCCACCTGCCGGATCTTTTCCGTATCATCACCGATTGTACGCGCCTGCTGCTGTAGTCCTCCGACAATTGCTGCAACGGCCTTATCGATACCCCGTTTCAGGTCCATCGGATTAGCACCGGCAGCTACATTTTTCAACCCTTCGGTGATGATTGCCTGTGCAAGCACGGTTGCCGTAGTGGTACCGTCGCCGGCAACATCCGCGGTTTTGGAGGCCACCTCCTTCACCATTTGTGCTCCCATGTTTTCAACAGGATCCTCCAATTCAATTTCCTTTGCTACACTTACCCCATCCTTTGTTATGGCCGAGGCACCGAATTTCTTTTCCAGCACTACGTTGCGGCCCTGGGGACCGAGGGTTACTTTTACTGCGTTGGCCAGGGTATCTCTACCCCTTTCTTCATTCTGTTTCTCGCTTCAAGATCAAAGAAAAGTTGCTTTGCCATGATTGTCCAGTACGTTTAATGGTTACAGAATTGCGAAGATATCGGACTCGCGCATGATGAGCAGTTCTTCGCCATCAATGTTAACTTCTGTGCCGGCATACTTGCCATACAGCACCGTGTCGCCGGACTTTACTGTTACCGGCTCATCTTTTTTCCAGGCCCGGCTGTTACTACCGTACCTTTCTGAGGCTTCTCCCGGGCGGTGTCGGGGATAATAATGCCGCCTGCGGTCTTCTCTTCTGTGGTCGCCGGTCTTATAATTACCCGGTCATGCAATGGAATAGCTGTTACACTGTTTGCCATAGTTCATTAATTTGAATTGGTTCAAAAACAAATCATTATAGCATGCTCTTTTGGGGGAGGGCCCTCCCGAAAAAACTCTTTTCAACCCGTGTGCCAGGCAATGGCCCATGACATTTTTGTCATTTCCGGCTAAAAAATGTCAGTTTTTATCTTGAAAAAATGACAGCCCTGGCGATTTGCACAGGCCTCCTCTATGCCAAATTACCCTTACTTTTATCCTATGTTGAAAAGCCACCTTACGCTCCTGCTACTCGCCTTTTGCACCAGTCTGCAGGCGCAAACCCGACTCGACTCCATCGACATCCGCATGCTCGACAACATTGCCAACACCCGCACCGACGCGCAAACGAAGTTTTATAAATTCGCCGCAAAGGCCAACACGTATGTGAACATCGCTGTACCGGCCGGACTGCTCATCGGCGGCATTGCCTCCGATAACCGCGACATGCGCAGCAATGCACTCTACGTGGCAAGCAGCACTGCCACCACGGCACTGCTCAATGCAGGATTAAAACTGATTTTCAAACGTCCCCGGCCCTTCCGCCGCTATTCCTGGTTTACGGCGCTTGCTCGCAATGGCGGCTATTCGTTTCCATCCGGGCACTCCTCCTCCACTTTCAGTAACGCGATGGCCGTTTCGCATGCCTATCCAAAATGGTATGTAATCGCACCCTCCTTTTTATGGGCCGGCGCGGTGAGTTACTCGCGGTTATATTTGGGTGTGCACAACCCGTCTGATGTGGCTGCGGGGGCATTGCTGGGTGTGGGAACGGCGTATGGCATGGACTTCCTGCGCAAATAAAAACGTCCCGCCATGTTTGGCAGGACGTTTATTTTGCGGGCAGTACGTTTAATAACGCTTGGCCGGCGCCTTTCCTTGTTTATGAGAAAACATCAATAATCCAATTTACGGTCCACTTTCGCTTCGTCTGTGTTGATGCCTTGTTTCATCCACCTCGGCATTGGTTTGCCTTTCAGGTAATGATCGAAGAACTGCGTCATACGGGCGGTCCAGTCCTGCTGTTGCGGCAGTTCTTCCAGCGTGTGGTTCTGGCCCTTATAATTCAGGAGCCAGGCGGTTTTCTGCATGCGGCGCATGGCTAAAAAAGATCGAGTCCCTGGGTGAAGGCTACCGCACCGTCCTTATCATTGTGCAGGATCAGCATCGGACTGCTGATTTTATCCGCCTGCAGGATGGGCGAATTCAGCAGGTAAGCTTCCTTATCTTCCCATAACGTTTTACCGATGCGGTATTGGTCCACCTCTGTTTTAAACATACCCGGCGCGCCGTTCTGACGCAGGGACGTATAGTTGTACGTCATGTTCACCACGCCCGCGCCTACGTTGATACATTTAAACATATCCGTTTTAGTGGCGATGTACGCCACCTCGAATCCGGAAAAACTGTGTCCCTGCAAACCGATATGGTCTTTATCAGCAATGCCCTGCGCGATCAGCGCCTGCGTACCGCTGGTGACCGCATTAAATGCGTCTTCACCGGGTTTACCCACGCCAAAGTGGACGTCTGGGCGGAATACCACGTAACCGTTACTCACGAACGTAGGAATATCAATAGTACATGTGCTATAGAGCGGTGTAAGATAATCGTGCAGGTCGTCGGAATGCTTTTCGTAGAAGTTCACGATCACCGGGTATTTTTCGCGGGATCGTAGTTTTCCGGCAGGTACAGGAGGCCCTGGTTTTCCTTGCCGTTTACATTTTTCCAATTGAACACTTTAGCGCTGCCCCAGCTGTATTGCTGTTGCTGCGGATTGATGTCCGTCAACCGCTTCGCGCCCTGCATGTTGCCGTTGGCATACCACAGGTCGGGGTAACGGGCAAAACTCTGCCGGCTGAACAGGAACGCTTTTCCATTACCAGCAACCGACGCTCCCTTCACAGAATAGGCGGCATCGTCGGCCAGTGCTTCTACCTTTTTAAATGGCATTAACCGATATACGCCGGCCGATTTTGTACGCTCATTGAAACTGCTTAACAGTACAGGCTTAGCGGGATTGATTTCTCCGAGAAAAGGTGCGCCCAGCGCGCGGAGGGCAATGCCATTTGCGCGGCCGTAACCATTTGTCAGTGATCGCGGCGCAGCAGTACCGGTGAGGTCCAACGCCCACATATCGTAACGATCATATAGGACCACCGTATTACCGCCATCCATCCAACCGGCTACGCCGTACGCAGTTTGCATACGCTCCATGTCGGCGGCTTCGTCGTTTACAGGAAAACCTATGCTGGCTGATATGTTTTCAAACGCACCTTTTACGGGATCGAGCAGCATCCAGGCGCGTTGCGCATGATTGAACATCAAAGCGAAACGGCCATTGGGGCTCCATTGCGGATTGTCCGTTACATCCTTCGCGACCAGTTTGCGATCGCCGGTTTTCACGTTTACCATCCAAAGGTCCTGGTGCGCATCGTACGTCCAGTCTACAGCCAGTTTATACGGAGCGGGATCAGCGTACAAAGCATATTCGAAGGTCGGCGCCTGTGGGGCGAAAAACTGTCCCGAAAACTCAGGAGCCGCCTCCACCAATTGTTTTGTATCAAGATGATAAACAAACTTCGCATCATCCATCATGCTGCGGTTTCCCTGTCCGCGACGCTGCCTGCGCGGCGATACGGGCTCATTCCACGTCCACAGTTCAAGGTCCACCGCCGCCGGGTTAGGTTTGGCTGGCGGCTGCGGGCGTGACTGATAATTAAGGTCGAGCACAAGTTGCTTCGTCGCCGGTGTAATTTCGTAAGCACGTGGCCGCAGCTGACAACCAGCTGGAGGTTTCACTTCATCAAAATCCAGCACCAGCTGCGGTTGTCCACCATCCAGGGAAAAATAATACAGCTGGTTACCCGCTAAAAAAGTACCCTCCTTCTTTTCCTTATTGAAAGAAAAATCACTTACCGCTCCGGTGGACACTACTCTATGCTTACCTTTCAGCGGACCGGCCTTTACGGCCTTATCCTGCTGATAAATTACCTGGCGGTCCTGGTCAAACAAAGTAACCCTGCTTACTCCCGGAAATACTGTACTGTCGCCGGTATCCACATTCCACACCACGAGCTGCGTGCGGTTGCTGTAAGTTACATACGGGGAGCCTTCGGCTGTCAAAAAAAAACTACTATTGGTCCAATGCAGTTTGCGGCCATCTTTCATCCGCATCAGCATTAAAGAATCCTTCGCCTTATACTTCAACCATTTACCTGCATTGAAAAAAGTGGCATCCGATAAATTCGGCATCACGATATTCTTCCCAGAAGTAATATTCACCAGGTGCATTTCCTTGCTTTCATCGTCGGCCACGCCATAAATTACCCAGCACCGTCCCACGATATGGAAGGACTGCTTATCCTTTTCCATTGCCTGTATGCGGCCGTGTCCAGCGCCGGTTTTTGTGAAAAGCCGGGCAACGCCTGCAAACAGGCGGCCCCGGCCAGTAAAAGCACTAACTTCTTCATTCCTATTCGGCTTTTAACAGTTCAATGACAGCAGACAATTCGTCCGCCAAACCACTCGGACTGCCAAGGTAACCTTCCGAGGTGTAGCGGATCACGCCGTTTTTCAAAATCACTTTGCGTGGAATGGCGGCAGACCTGAACACCGGCGTCATGCTCTTAAACACAAGGTCTCTGGCTTCTGTAGCAGGATTCTCCGCGTCATACAACACCTTAAAAGTGTAGCCGGCGCCAGTGATATATTTTTTAATATCGCTTTTATAATTATCGCCGCGCTCCATGGTGGCCACGAAATAAAAATCAACACCCGGGTCGTTTTTATACTTATCCACTGCCAGCTGCATGCCGGGAAAGGCTGCTTTGCACGGGAAGCACCACGTAGCCCAATAATCGATCACTATGATTTTATCTTTCCAATCAGCGCTGTTCACGGATTTTCCGTCCATTCCTTCGAGCTGGAAAGCCTTGTAAGGAGCATTGATCAGCGCTTTTTGCAGTTCTTCTTTATTGAGGGCGGGCTTTAACGAAGCGAGGTAAGCATCGTAAGTAGTCGCTTTACCCTTATAAGCTTTCTTCAACTTTTCGAGGATGGCCGGGGTGGCGGCACCTGCACGCACACTGGCTTCCATGGCGGGCAGCACATCCTTTTTACGCCCGGTGTGCTCAAAAATAGTGACGCGGGCGTCGTTCAGTCTTGCATTTTCATAAGTGCCTTTTTCGGAGATATAAGGCAGCAAAGCTGCAGCCGTTTTATATTCACCTTTTTTTGCCAGCATGCCGATATGCACAGCGAGTTTTTCATCTACCTGCTTCTGCGCCAGCACTGCTGCCTGCTGAGGCGTGTAACGGTCTTCCATATAAGAAAGATCATTGCGCTTTTTCAGGAATTCATTCATCACCAGCACAGACAGGTCATAGAGCTTTTCTATGGGAACTTTACCGGTGAGGTATGCGCCTACGAAGTTGTGGTGATACACTTCCGCGAGCGTGGCGAAATCCATTTCGGGTAACAGGGCTGCGAGTTTGGCCTTTTCGTTACGCGCCACGTAAGCAGCGGCCAATGTGCGATGCATGTTGTAATACAGGAAACGTTGCGTTACCGGCGTATCTTTACGCATATCCGCTACCGGAAACTCCTTCAGAAAACTCTCCATAGCGGCCATTTTTTTCTCATCCATTGGCATTGCAAATACTTCGCTATGGCGCTGGAAGCGGGCAGTGCGGCCTTTAGGATATTTGGCGAGTATCACTTTCCGGATAGAATCCGCTTTCACTTCGTCCTTCAGTTGAAACTTATAGACATCGTAGATGGTGTTGTACCCTGTTTCCGTGATATTCGGAAAACGACCGAATTTCTCCAGGTTGCGGGGCGCCTTTTCTGCAAATTCATCTCCAAGCTTAATCTTTAACATACCGATATAGCTGTCGAAGAAATGCGGCATGCTGTCCGGGAATTCTTCCATTTCCTTACGGATCCACATTTCCAGTGCTTCGTTGTTCAAATCGAACTTGTCGAAGTAGCCACCAGGAGCTTTGTTAAAAGATGGTTTGCGGAAAGTTGCCCAACCTAGTGCACCGCCGGGTAAACGGCCGCCGTTTTTATTGATCGGCGTTACCACGTAGCCAAAATCGTTATTATTGTCGGCTTTGCCGTCTTCGCTGGTTAATTTGATGGCCAGGAAAGCGCAATTGGCGGGAAGCTTGTAAGTGCTGTTCCACTGGTCGCCGTTGTGTGTAAAGTTCACATCATCCAGCTGCCAGCGGTAATTATTAAACAGGTAGATAGTGCCATTTACCTGTTGTTTTCCCTCTAAGGGACCACCTTTCGGGAAGTAGCGGAGATTCAGCGTAGTGCCGGCTGTTGCCCGCTCCCAGCCTCTCAGGCGGGCGCTGTCTGCCTGCGCATTCGCTGCGCCATGAACGGTCGCCAGCGCTGCCGGGATACTTAACCATTTTCTCATCTCAGGATTTGTTTTGGCATGACCCAACCGGGAAGCGCTTTCGCACTCCCGGGCGGGTCATCATTATAATTGGATTTTAACTTAGCGGGCGCTCTGCTCGATCTCCGGGTTCAACAATATATATTTAGGACCGATCGGATAGGTATAGCGGTTGCTGTTAGGCTCAAGGGTATAGTCCACACCCTTGAACCGGCGTACCACGGTTTTGGCGAAAGCCGCGTCCTTGTTCAGTCTTTTCTGGTCGAACCAACGCAGGCCGGTACCGAAGAACTCGCGTTTACGTTCGTTCACCACGGCTTCCAGCGCCTGCTGCGGCGTACCGGGTGTAAGAGCTACATAGTCAGCAGTTCTGAAGCGATATCCACGAATGGTGTTCAGTATCGTTGTTGCCGTTGCTGCATCGTTCGTACGTGCGGCACATTCGGCTTTGATCAGCATCATTTCCGGTACACCAGGACCCTGGGTTACAGTATTCGTTTCGCGGCTGTATTTCTGCCTCCAGTAACCGAAGCCGGTAAAGGCCGGGAAAAAGCTGGCGCCGGGTTTCACGAATAACGTATAACGCAGATCTTTCGTACCCAGCAGCGACAATACAGCTGTATCGATCTGAATCCCTGCAAACGGATATGCACCGGCGTTGATTTTGGAAAAGATCACTTCCGGATCCACTAAACGATAAGGAAAGCCGGTAACGCTGTTGGCGTAGGTGCGCAGGTCTAGCAATTTATTTTGCAACGCCAGCGCCTGTTCCGCATAACTGCGTGCGTTGGTAAAGTCCCGCGTCATCAGGTAGGTACGGGCCAGCATGGCGTAGGCGGCGGCTTTAGACGGACGGGTGTTATAATCCGGCAAGTTCGGCAGCGCATCTACAGCGGCTTTCAGGTCGGTGATGATGCGATCATATACAACTGCTACTGATGCCCTGTTCAGCGGTGCATACAGGTCCGGGGTCAGCAACACCGGCACTCCAAGGTCTTTGGCGGCGGTAGCACTGTCGTATTGTGGGCCGTAAATATTCACCAGGCACCAGTAAGCATACGCGCGATGCACCAGCGCTTCGGCGTACAGTTGTTGTTTTTCTGCATCCGTGCCGTTTTTACTATCCATTACGCCGGCAATTACTTCGTTCACCGTGTAAATGACCTTGTACAGCTTTTCCCAATCAATATCGCCCTGGGTATCGCCCCAGTATTGAGCCTGCCAGGTGTATACGGCGGCTGATATCCACAATCGTTACTTGTTTGGCGGAGTCGATAATGCGGGTATCATCCGCAGAATAAATCGGCATAAAGAAACCGCCTTCCAGCTGCGCATTGTTGTCCAGTACTGCACGATAATCTTTGGTGTAGGTCAGCGTTCTTTTACCGATCTGGTCTATTTCCACATATTTGCGGCACCCCGTAAAGAACAACGCTGCCGCGGCTATGATATATATTACTTTTCTCATGTTGATCAATCTTTAGAAGGTTGCGTTAATGTTAAACAGGAAGCTGGTCACCGGCGGCAAAGACGAGTAATTCGCACTTGCGTTCACATATTCCGGATCGATGCCGTCTTTGTTCGCTCTCCACAAAATACCCAGGTTGCGGGCGTTTGCGCTGATGTTCAGCGATTTGATCACTGCTTTCGGCAACAGCTGCTGCGGGAAGTTATATCCCAGCGAAATCTGCTGCAGGCGGATGTTGTCCGCATCGCGCACCAGTTTGTCAGAATTCGCATAACGGTTAATGCTGTTAAAGTTAACATTGCTCAGGCCCGGCACGTCTGTCGTTGCCTCATCGCCCGGCTCACGCCAACGATCGGCCAACGCCTTCTGGCGGCCTAATGAACCATAATAAGT
Source organism: Chitinophaga sedimenti (assembly GCF_023156195.1). Lineage (GTDB taxonomy): Bacteria > Bacteroidota > Bacteroidia > Chitinophagales > Chitinophagaceae > Chitinophaga > Chitinophaga sedimenti. The sequence continues at coordinate 223,380 of NZ_JAKUKA010000001.1, read as the reverse complement.
ACCCTGGAAGTTCGGATAATTAGTTACCGCCGGCTTCATAAAGATGTGGCCCATATAGTAGGTCATCTGCACGCCCAGGTCAAAACTCTTGTAGCGGAAGTTGTTGAAGAAACCTCCATGATAAGGCGCTACCCTGATACCCACATACTTAAGATCCTTTATGTCAAATGCAGAAGTAAGCGCAGTAGTATTGTTGATGATCTTGTTATTGCGATCATAGATCTGCGTCTGGCCTTTATCGTCCAGTCCGGCCGAACGGTAAACAAACGTAGCACCCAACTGGTAACCTTCTACGGGCGTGCCGCTCATCACGGTTGTTGCAACCGTATTTTTATACCGGCTGTCGGTCACCTTTGTTTTGCCATATGCAAAGTTGAACACAGAGCTGATGCTCCAGTTCTTTTCCTCCAGTGGTTTGCCGGAAATGCTGAACTCCATGCCATAGCTATTGAGCGTGGCAGTATTAAACTGCAGGCTACCCCAGCCATAGGTCGCATTGTAAGGCAGGCTTACCATAATCCCGGAACTTTTCTTCGTATAAGCATCGGCGGTAAAATTCAACCTGTTTTTAAGCATGCGCAAATCCAGGCCGAAGTTCATTGTCTTCGTCAGCTCCCAACCCAGTTGCTGGTTAGCAGGGAATGTGATGGTACCGATCGGTAATTGCGTGCTCGGATCAGTAGCGTTCAGTTGCAGAATGGTCACGTTGTTGCCGGCCAATGGAACGGAACCTCCGGTACCATATGTGGCGCGGATATCCAGTGCATCCATCCACGAAATGCCCTGCATAAAATCTTCCTGGCCGAGGCTCCATTTGGCGCCGGCAGACCAGAACGGTTTTGCGCGTTTGCTGCGCTCGAGGCCAAGCAGTGTATAATCATCAAAACGGAGACTGGCGGAAAGGTTGTAACGGTTTTTGTAAGTATAACCCGTATTACCGAACCAGCTCAGGTAACGATTTTTTGCTCCATTATAGAGCCCAGGTTATCGCCGATCTGTTGCGACCAGCCGTACATGGTGGCCAGTTGCGCTGTAGGGTTCACCGTTGCAAAACTGTTTGCATCTGCATCATACCCGTAACGGGTAGCCCCGTAGTTCTTGTTATAGGTCTGCCTGATCTCGCCGCCTGCAATTGCATTTAGCTGGTGCTCGGCACCAAAATTTTTATTGATATTCAGCACGCCACGAAAATTGTAATCAGCAGCCATACCATCTGTCATTACATAGCGACCGCCATAAGGCAGGTTATATACAGGTTTTCCAGTAGTTGCATGCAATGTAGTGTATGTATTTACCAGCAAGCGTCCGTTGTAACTATTGATCTCATCGATCGAACGGTTGTTGGTCGCCGTACGCTGGTACATGCCGGACACGTCGAAATTCGCCCAGTTGGTCAGTTTTATAGCAAGTCCCGCATTGAAGCGCAATTGTTGCGTAGTAGATAAGGAATTTGAGTAATTCAGCTCGTCAAGTGCATTATAGGTGAATGGCAGGTAACCTCTGCGCACCAGGCTGTCGTTCACTTCCTGGCGCAAGGTAAGTGAGCGTTGGATGTGATTGCCATTTTCATCCACTATCATGTCGTACGGACGAAGCCCCGTACCAAACTGGCTTAATGCATTGGTAGCAGCCTGATTGGTTTTAGCACTGGAGGTCTGATAAGCGATCCCGGTTCTCAACTTCACATTTTTATTATAGAAGTCGTTCGTAAAATTGCCGGAGATGAACGTATTCTTCGCGTAATTAGAACGAAAGATCGGCTGATCGTTCGCATAACCGCCGGAGATATAGTAGGAATTGTTCTCGCCAGCGCCGGACACCGACAAATTGTATTGCTGATTTACCGCATTGCGTAACAGGTATTTGTTGATCTGGCTGAAGTTACTGCGCTGCGCAATTTCCGCAATGGCTGCATCTGCCTGTGCTTGCGTAGCCTCACCCCGCTTTACTTTGTAATACCATTCCTGCACATCACTGGGGTTGGGAGTTTGCAACATCGACCACTGGTAACCGGATTGTGATTTTGCATCTACCAAAAATCCTTTTTGCAGCATTTCCATTTCAAGGTCCACATATTCAGCGGTGGTCATCCATTCGAGGTCCTTCAGGTCGGCGGGTTTGGAAACACCGAGTGTCGCAGAAAAACTGATGGAAGGCGTCGTACCTTTCTTTCCTTTTTTAGTTTCGATAACGATCACCCCGTTCGCGCCCCTGGCGCCCCAGATGGACGTAGCCACGGCATCTTTGAGGAAAGTGATCTGCTCGATATCGTTCGGGTTAAAAGAACTGAGGATCGCATTGTTCGACATCACTGTGTTAGTCCGGTTGGTGAGGCGTTGCTTGTCGCCAGCCGGTATCTGCGGAAATCCGTCGATCACGATCAGCGGCTCCGCGCCAACTGTTGCGTACGTATTGGTCGTGCGAATCTGCACTGTACCATTTTTCACATCGAATCTCACACCGGGCACTTTACCTTCCAGCCTTTCGATGATATCTACTGTTGGCGTCTGCGCCAGGTCTTTGGCAGTAATCACCGCGTAGGAGCCGGTGGCACGTTCTTTGGAAATCGTCTGGTAACCGGTAGATACCTTGATATCCACGGCTTCCATTTCGATGGTTTCGCGTTGCAGTACGATCGTTAAATCGGTGCTGTTGCTGATTTTCACTTCCTGTGGTTTGAAGCCCACATAGCTGATCACCAGTACATCTCCGATATTTACATTAATATCGAATCGTCCGTCTTCTTTATTGATAATAGACCTGCTGGTACCTTTTACCTTGATGGTGGCGCCGGACAAAGGTCCGCGGCCATCGGTAACGATGCCCTGTACAGGAATCGTGGCCAGCACCGGTTCGGTGTAAGGAACATTTACCTTTTTACTGATGAAAATCGTTTTCTCGCGGAGAATGTAATCCAGCGACTGGTCCTTTAAAATCAGTTCAAGGAATTGCGAAAGCGGCATGTTACTGGCCGCCACGTTCACCGGCTGTGCGGTTTTTAACAGCTGCAGATCGCAAAACACATGATAGCCGGTTTGTGAACGGATGCTTTCAAACGCCTTTTCCAGGGGAAGATTTTTCCCGGAAAGCGTTACTGCCTGCGACACGCCTTTGGCGCTTACCCCCATAAATGCCACTGTCAATAAAAAGATGGTTAGTTTCATCACTAACAGAATTTTGGTTGTGAGGCCGCTCTTTGCCCCCTCGTTACTTACAGATCTGGTTGAGAACCGGCGGCGGTCTATGCTGCATAAGGACATAGCACGGCCATCCCGGTTACAAGAAGCAATTTTTGCATAACTTGCAATTGGTTAGGTTGATTGAAAAAACAGTTTTCCCTTAAATAATTGTCTATCGTTCACCCTGACTTTCGCCGCTCTGAATCCTACCTCAGAGCGGTTTTTGTTATAGGGATAAAAACTTCCATTACTATTTACGGCATCACGATCAGCCGTCGATTATCTTCCAGCCTGAAATTTAAACCGGATGATGCTTTTAACCCTTCCAGCGCCTCCGAGAGGTTCAGGTTGCGTTCAATTTCCCCATAAAACTTCTTCTCCGGTATGCCTTTCTCATAAACAACTTCGATGTCATACCATCTTTCTAACTGGCGCATCGCTTCTTCTACTCCTACATAGTTAAAGTCGAATACACCTTGCTTCCAGGCAGTTACCTGGCCTATGTTGGCAGTATTGTTCACTGTAATATGCGATTGAATATCAGCCTGCTGTCCCGGTCTTAACACCACGGCTTCAGCACCTTTTACGGTGCGGATGCTGCCTTCTACCAGCGTAGTCCTGATGGCCGGTTCATCTGCATAAGCATTAATATTGAAGCTGGTGCCGAGCACCTCCACTTCGGCGTCCTTCATTTTTACCCGAAAAAAGGCTGGGCGGTATTTTTCACGACTTCGAAATAAGCTTCGCCATTAATCTCGACCGTACGTGCAGCGGCGGTAAATGCCGTCGGGTATTTGATCGAACTTTTAGCATTCAGCCAAACCCTGGACCCATCGGGCAGTGTAAGGCGGAAGGTACGTGCAGGCGGTGTGCTGATCGTATTGTACTCACTGCCGGACGCCTTCGCAGCGTTGTACGACAGCGTTCCGTTCTGCATCACCACATCCGTACCCTGCTGGCTGGCCACTACGCCGTTACCGAGACTGTCGAGCACCATCTGCTGGCCATTGGCGAGTGTCAGCACCGCGCCGTTTTTCCCGGGTGCTACATCCTGCGCGTTAGCCACCATCGGCGGCTTCGGCTTTTCCGTACCTGGACGCAGCAGGTAAACCGAACCGGCGAGCAGCAATACAGCTGCCGCGGCGGCCCACCAGGCGCGGGGTTGCAGGCGGCGAACTTTAGCAGGTTCCTGCAAACGTGCTTCCAGGGCGGCAACAAAGGCAGGACTGGCGGCCTCGAATGCAGGCGGTTGATCGCCCGATTGCAGCAGTCGATGCAATTCATCGATCGTCACCTCCCGGTACCAGGCGAAAAACGCAGCTTCGTCCTGTTCCGTCAGTTGACCGGATTTATATTTATTGATCAGTAATATCTTTTGGTCGTCGTTCATATATAGGTGGCTACTCTTACAGACGAAGAGCGAAATGATTTGTATACCGTATTGTTAAAAAATTTTTATCTTTTTTCGAACCAGAGGAGTAAAAGCAATGAAAGTGGGCCACCATGCTGCTCCAGCAAAGATTTGAGGGCATGGTAGGCGGCGTAGTAATGTTTCTTTACGGTCACCACGGCCAGTCCGTATTTAGCGGCAATCTCCTCAAAGCTGAGGCCCTCCTCGGTACGCAGGAGGAAAATATCGCGCTTTTGCGGATCTAGACTGTTGATAGCGCCGTTAGCCAGTTCGTGCAGTTCTTTATATTCGAGCTGATCGGGTGTAGCGGCAGCGCCCTGTTGGGCCAGGCTTTCCAGCGCGCGGAGGTGTACTTTTTTGCGGCGGAGCAGGTCGAACAGGAGGTTGCGGGCTATTGTAAAGGCATAATGCTCGAAAGAACGGACCAGCAGCAGTTTCTCCCGGAGCTTCCAGATGCGGAAGAACGTTTCCTGGAGCAGTTCATCTGTTTCGTCGCGGTCGTTGGTAATAAAGTTGATGGCTGCCTGCAGGCTAGGATAATAATGTATGTACAGCTGCGCATACGCTTGCTGATCGCCATCGGCGGCTGCCCGTACCAGGAGGTGCTCGTTGAGTAATGAATTAGTAGCCAATCTTCCTGCAAGATAATGAATCCCCTGCCATACATCTATAGTAAGGCTTGCAGTGTGCTGAAAAAGATTCAAAATAAATTATTAACAAATTACACTTAACCATTATCTCTCTTTTCGGGAAAACGTTTTAACTTCGCGATCACCAATTAGAGCATGAGTAGTGATTTACTATGCAGGCAAAATGCCAGTAAACTGGCCATCCTGACAACTGTTTTCCCCTGAAACCAAAATCGCCTGCCCGGTCCAGTGCCATCAGACATTACATATAGTGAAGAAGAACAAAAGGAGCTCCTGCTGCGGATAGCGGAAGGCGATGAAGCTGCCTTTGCCCGGCTGTTCCATACCTGGGCCACGCCACTGGCGGCCATTGCCCGTAGAATGTTGCAACACGAAGCGCTTTGCCGGGATGTGGTACAGGAAGTGTTTATCAAGGTATGGCTGAACCGCGACAAACTGGGCGAGGTAGAAAAACTCAGCGCCTGGTTGCGTAAGATCACCATCAACCAATGTTTACAGGCGCTGGAGAAAAACGCGGCCAACGACAAACGCCTCGCCGACCTGCAACTGGTGCAAAGCGTCACGCCCCGGGAAGAACAGGGAGTTCTTGAACTTAAGGAACTGCGCCACATCATTGACCACACCATCGCAAGCCTGCCGGCTCAGCGGAAGGCGATTTACCTCATGAACCGGGTAGAAGGAAAAACGACCAAACAGATTGCCGAAGAACTGCAATTGTCGCACGGATATGTGCGCAACGCCCTCAGCGCCGCCCTCTCCGCCATCCGGGAAAAAGTGCTGCAACTCACTGCCGGCACCGCGCTCTGCTGCTTTTTCTACCTTTCTTAACTTTTTTTTCAGTGTGATGATGACACTCGTCGCACTTAGCCGATCTTATTAATGTACTATGCAACAGCACCAAATACGCCAACTCGCACAGGACTTCTGGATAACAGGCTGGATGCCGTGAAGCAGCAGGAATTTTACGACCTGCTGAAAGATCCCGCGCAACGGGACCTGCTGACCGCCACATTCCTGGAACTAACCGGCGATGCGGATCTAAGCCTTCCGATGAACCCGGCACTGTTGCCGATCCTTGACAACGTGATGAAAACGGACAAGCCGCAACCGGTGTTGCGCGTACGCCGCCTCTACCAATGGGGCTGGGCTGCAGCTGCCGTGTTACTGCTGGCTGCCGGCGGGACCTACTGGATGCTCGCTCCACATAATAATCATCCGCAAACCGCCGCGTATAAAAGCCTGAAAGAGGTGAAACCCGGCGGCGATGGCGCCATCCTCACCCTCGCCAATGGGCAAAAGGTAGTGCTGGATAGCACGGCCGACGGCGTAATAGCCGAACAGCACGGCGCTGAAGTAGTGCTGAAAGACAACGAGGTATCTTACGCAGGAACCGCGCAGGAAACGAGCATCAACACCATCTCCACACCAAAAGGAAAACAATTCCGCGTGCAATTGCCCGACGGATCTAAAGTGTGGCTGAACGCGGCATCCTCCATTGTATATCCGACCGCTTTTACCGGCAGCCACCGCGAGGTGGAAATTACCGGCGAAGTATATTTTGAAATAGCACAAAACGCGCAACAGCCGTTCCGTGTGAAGTTCGGAAAACGCAGCATTGACGTACTGGGCACCGCCTTCAATATAAATGCTTACGCAGATGAACCTGTGGCCAAAGCCACCCTGCTCAGCGGCAGCATCCGCATCAACCAGGAAAAAATTATGACGCCCGGCCAACAGGCGGTGATCGATAATTCAAATGACCAACTAACAGTTACAAACGATCTTGATACAAATGACGAAATCGCCTGGAAGAACGGGCTGTTCGTCATGCGCAGCACCGATCTGCCGGCTTTACTGCGCCAACTGTCCCGCTGGTACGACATCGACATTAGAGTACAAGGACAATTGCCAAAGCGTGAATTTGGGGGTAAACTGACCAAAGACATGGACCTCGCCGCGATCATGGAAGTACTCTCGGCCTACGGAATTCATAGTCGTTTAGAGCGTGGAACATTAATCATTTTTTAATAAGCAGCGATGATTTAACCTGAAAAAAGCCGCTTTGTGGTCTAGACAAAGCGGCAGCAAGTTCCGGGTTAATAGCTACTACACAGGGACTCTTATTATCAACCGAAACCAGCCAAATGTATGCATTTAATTGCTTTTTGGCCCGGCAATTTCATGTGCCTGCCGGAGCCGCTATCAAATTGTTACGGTCTAAGAAAAATGCCGTTCTGTTTCTCCTTGTTTTAAGCCTCAATGCCACCGCGGCACTTGCCCAGAAGATCAACCTGCGGCTAAAAAAGCCACTTTAAAAGAAGTGTTCGCCCAGGTAGAAAAGCAAACGGGCATGTATTTCATGTGGGATGAGCCGCTGCTCAAAAAAGCCCTGCCGGTAGACATCAACGTCACCAATGCCAGCCTGGAAGAGGTGATGGACATTTGCCTCCGCAACCAACCCTTCTCCTACCGCGTGATCAACAACATGATCGTTATTAACGCCAAAGCGCCAACGGCGGCAACCACTGTAAGCAACGTGGTAGCCGACCCGGTGGATGTAACGCTGAAAGGTGAAGTGCGCGACGAAAACGGCCGCGCGATCATTGGCGCCACCATTCGCGTAAAAGGCAGTAAAATCGGCCACATCAGCGATGCTAATGGCAATTTTATGGTAACGGTGAACGGTTTGCCCGCCACGCTGCTCATCACCTGCCAGGGCTACTCACCCAAAGAAGTAACCTTGCAGAAGAACGAAACCGTGATGGTACAATTGAAAACCATGCCGCAACAGATCAGCGAAGTAGTAGTAACTACGGGTATCTTCAACAGGAAAAAAGAAACATTTACCGGCGCGTACACGACCGTTACCGCCGAACAGCTCGAAACCTTTGGTAACAGGAACCTGATCACTTCTCTCCGCAACATTGATCCCTCCTTTAATGTGATTGAAAGCAACAACTTCGGCTCCAACCCGAACCGTTTACCGGAAATCCAGATCCGCGGCAATTCCAGTCTGCCCAATGTAAACGAACTGACGGACAACGCCCGCGCCGCGCTGAACACGCCCCTGGTCGTAATCGACGGGTTCCAGTCTTCGCTGCAGAAAATGCTCGACATCAACCAGAATGAGGTAGAATCCATCACGATGCTGAAAGATGCTTCCGCTACTGCCATCTACGGCTCACGGGGCGCCAACGGGGTAATCGTCATTAAAACGAAAGCACCGAAATCCGGCAAACTGCGCCTCTCCTATCGCGGCGACGTGAACGTGGAAATGCCGGACCTCACCAGTTACAACCTGCTCAAATCGCGCGAGAAACTGGCGCTGGAAGAAAAGGTGGGATTGTATACAGAGGAAAATGCGGGCATGGCCGTGGCTTCACGCAACTATTACAACTTTATACTAAGCGAAATTAACCGCGGCGTGGAAACCGACTGGCTCTCCAAACCCGTTCGTACCGGTGTGGGACAACGTCACAACATCCGCCTGGAAGGTGGTGACAATGCCTTTCGTTACTCACTTTCTACACAATTGAACGATATACAGGGCGCAATGAAAGGCTCGTCACGCCGCACATTGAACGGTACAATCAACCTCACATACTTTTACAAAAACCTGCGCTTTACCAACAATACGATGCTGAGTTTCGGCAAAAGCCGGGAATCACCCTATGGCTCTTTCTCCGACTATACAAAGATGAACCCGTACTGGGCGCCTTACGATGAAAGAGGATTGGCGGTAAAATATGTAGGCAACCCCGGCAACACGGATTACTCCAACGTATGGCTGCGATTGCCTACCAGTCCGCTGTACAATGCTACCCTGAACACTTTTAAGAAATATGCCACAAACGAGATCACCAATAACTTCTCCGTTGAATGGACGGTGATCCCCGACCTGACCGTGCGCGGCCGGCTTGGTATTACAAAGATGGATGCGGACTCTGACTACTTCCGCCCGGCAGAACACACCGACTTTGCAGCAGAAACAGACCAGCTGAAACGCGGAGCCTATGATTACGGCGTATACAAATCATTTGCCTACGATGCGAGCCTGACGCTGAACTATAACAAACAGATCGGCGATCATTACATCACAGGCGGTTTGGATTACAACATCCGTGAAAATGGTTCGTCCAGCTACAGCTTCCTTGCACAGGGCTTCAGCAATCCTAATTTCGACTTCATATCAATGGCCTTACAATATGCGGAAAACGGCAAGCCGAGCGGCAGGGAAAGCCTTTCCCGTTCCGTAGGCCTTACCGGCAGCGTGACCTATGTGTATGACGACCGCTTCTTCACCGATGGCAATATCCGCTACGATGGCGCTTCGCAGTTCGGCCGCCTCAACCGCTTCGCGCCCTTTTGGTCGGTAGGTGCGGGCTGGAACCTTCACAAGGAAGGCGTGCTGGCCGATCTGTCCTACCTGAACCGCCTGAAGCTGCGTGGCTCTGTAGGTACCAGCGGCTCGCAAAACTTCAACGCATACCAGGCCCTTTCTACCTACCAATATTATGCTGATAACCGGTATTACGCATGGACTGGCGCCTATCTTTTAGGACTGGGCAATCCCTACCTGAAATGGCAGCAAAAAATGGAATACAACGTAGGGGTGGAAACCGAATGGCTGCAACGTCGTATTGCTTTCGCCGCCGATGTATACCGCAACGTCACCAAAGGCATGATATCTTCCGTAGCACTGCCGGCATCTAACGGTTTCCCCAGTTATGCAGATAACATTGGCGAAATCGAAAACCAGGGTATTGAACTGAAGGCTACGGCTTACCTGGTGCGCAACACCGCCAGCCGCACCTCGCTCAGCATTACCGGCGCATTGGTGAGCAACCGTAACAAAATCACAAAGATTTCCCAGGCATTAAAAGACGCGCAGAAAGCCACGGAAAATGCGACCGGCGCTACGCCGAGCACCTTGTATAAAGAAGGCTATTCTTCTGACGCGATATGGGTAGTGCCTTCCATGGGCATTGATCCCAGCACCGGTAAAGAATTGTACATCGACCGTTTCGGGGAAGCTACGTACACCTGGAACTCCCTGAACCTGCGGGCAGTAGGTAACAGTCAACCTAAGTACTTCGGCAACTTCAGCACAATGTTCCGCAAAGGCGGCTTCTCTACCAACCTGGCATTCGGCTACCGCTTCGGCGGCCAGCAATACAACCAGACGCTGATTCAAAAGTGGAAAACGCGGATTACCGCTACAATGTGGATGCCCGCGTGTACGATTCCCGCTGGCAGAAGCCGGGCGACAACGCCGCATTCAAAGGATTGCTGGTAACGGCGGCAACCAACAGGACCTCGCGCTTTGTACAGGATGAGAAAACACTGCAGCTGCAGAACGCCAACGTACAATACGACTTTGGTCCGCGTGTACTGAGAACACTGCGCATGCAGTATTTCTCGATATCCGCCAACATGGCCGACGTGTTTTACCTGTCGACCATCCGCCGCGAACGGGGTACGGACTATCCTTTCTCCAGGCAGGTATCACTGAGTGTAAATGCTACTTTCTAACGGAAAAATTGTGACGAACATGAGATCTTCTAAATATATTATAGCAGGGCTGATGGGTATCCTCGCAGCCACCAGCTCCTGTAAAAAATGGCTGACGGTTCAACCTAAAACACAAATGCCGGCCGACGACCTGTTTACTACCGAAAACGGCTTCCAGGACGCGCTTACCGGTGTTTATATCCAGATGAAAGATGCGAAGGCCTATGGGGAGAATATGACCTATGGCACGATCGAAAGACTGATCAGCTCCTGGGACGTAACGACCAATACCACCGAGCAGCGCCTCGGCTTAATGAACTATGCCGATGCGGGTGTGCAAACAAGGCTGTCGGATATGTTCGGGCAGGAATATAAAATCATTGCCGGCGTCAATTCTATATTGGGTGCATTACCGGGTAAACAAAACCTGTTTGTAAAAGGCAACTACGAAATGATCCTCGGCGAATGCCTGGCGATCCGCGCTTACTGTCACCTCGACATGTTGCGGTTGTTCGGGCCTGTGCCGGGACAGGCCACCACGGGGACCGTATTACCTTACGTTAAAACCTTATCGAACCAGGCCAACCAACACCTGCCCTACGATCAATTTAAACTTGCATTGATGGCCGACCTCGACTCAGCGGCGGCCCTCATGAAAGACGTGGACCCGATTGTGAAGTACTCGATGTCAGAATTGATGAATCCCAACCTGCTTCATCCTGACTTCACAACGGGCAACGTTTATATGGCTTATCGCGGCATCCGCCTGAACTACTACGCCGTAAAGGCCTTACAGGCCCGTGCCGCGCTCTGGTTCCGGGATAACACCAAAGCATATGCCTGTGCGAAAGAAGTGATACTGGCTACGAACCCTAACGGCACCACCCGGTTTCCGCTGGCTTCAGCCGCTACATTGAGCAACAAAGACATGAACATGTCGGGTGAGCAGGTATTTGGTCTGTACGATTATCAGCTCTATACCAAATACCAGAACAAGTTTGCCAACGGTACCTACAAGAAAGGTTCCACCGCGGCCACCGTGACCTCGCAGCTGTATGGTGGTACCGGTACAGACATCCGCGAAACTTATCAATGGACGCTGGTGACTTTATCGAACGGAAGCAGCGCTTACATCTACAAAAAACACCAGGTATCGAAACCTCGACAGATCTTACCTTTTACCAGATACCCATGCTGCGCATTGGCGAAATGTACCTGGTAGCAGCGGAAACCGCACCCGGTGCAGAGACGGAAAGCTATTGGGACGCCTTCCGCTCATCGCGCAACGAAGCGGCCAGCAACCTGCCTGCCGACCCGGCACTCGCGAAACTGGAAATCATTAAAGAATACCGGAAAGATCTGTTTGCGGAAGGCCGGGCATTCTTCGCCTACAAACGCATCAATGCGCCTAAGGCCAATGTGCTTTGGATGCCTGCTGCGGCAGTATTGAACTACCAGCCGCCCGTGCCTTTAACTGAGTTCGCCAACTAAAACCGCTGTTTATCATGAAATCATTCAAATATATCGCTATCGCTGCGGCAGCCATCGGACTGCTGGGCGCCTGCAAAAAGACCAGTATTACCTTTTCCAGGATGCACCCCTGATACAGTTCGGGCCCGCGCCAACGGACATATATACTGTTTCGCTGGAAATGGCCGATACCATGAAGCCTTATACGTTTTACTACGAGCCGCCCACCGTGTTACAGGACACCGCGTACTTCGACATTTACGCGCTCGGCGGTGTACGTAGCGAAGACCGGCCGTTCACACTGGAGCAGATCAACCTGCCCGGACAAAACAACGCGGAACCCGGCATACACTATAAAGCCTTTACGGACAAAAGCGTCGCGAACCTGTACGTGATTAAAGCCGGCCAGGTACATGCGCGTGTGCCTATCATCGTACTGCGCGATCCCTCGCTGAAAAGCAAAACCGTTAAACTGCAGTTCGAAGTAAAAGCGAACAGCGACTTTAAACTGGGGGAAGCCAACAAACGCTGGAGAAGACTGGAATTAACAGATGGACTAAGCCGTCCGCCAGCCTGGGACACTTACCTGGAAACCTATTATTTCGGAAAATACAGTGTCACCAAACACGCTTTTATGATCGGGCAAACCGGCGAAAAATGGGACCAGCCATTTGTAACCGCGCTCCGGGCCGACTTCAGTATATTGGCCTACTGGAACGTGGAACTGAAAACCCGCCTGGTGGATTACAACAAAAACCATCCTGGCGAACCGCTTAAAGACGAATACGGCGACCTCGTGGCCTTTCCTTAAATCATTCCAACAGCAATAACTCATGAAAATAATATATAGCGCCATTGCAGCCTGTTTCGTGTTATTGAGCAGCGCCTGTTATAAAGACCATGGCAACTACGATTACCTGGAACCCGAAGCCATTACCATCGGCGGCATGGTTTCTACCTATACAAGAATGTCACTGCTGGACAGCATTATAATAAACCCGGAAGTGACTTCTTCCGACCCGGCCGCCGAATTCACCTACTTCTGGGGCATTTATGAAACCAATGCGCAGGGCTTTATCCCAAAGCTGGATACAATTGCCCGGACGAAGGAACTGCGCTATTTTGTAACGCAACCGGCCAAAACATGGGTACTTGTATTCGGCGCCACCAACAAACATACCGGCGTCACCAAAACCAGGACGGCCAATATGGTGGTGATCACCTCCTTTACACGCGGCTGGTATGTATTGCAGGACGACGGCACCAATACCGACCTCGACATGTTCCTTACCCGCAGTGCGATTAAGCCGGACAGCGCCATACGCAACGTGTACTCCCTCGCCAACAATCAAAAATTGCCGGGCAGGGCGAAATACCTTTGCTTCAACAGTTCTTATAAAACATATGCTGCAGGAACCACCGCTGCCAACACCCGAACGCTGTTCCTGTTCTCGGAGAACGAGCTGGCCGCCACCAATATCAACACGCTGCTGGACGTTCGCAGGCTGGACCAGCTTTTCTATGGTCCTCCCGCTACGAAGAAACCTGCTTTTTCTGCGAAGCATCCTCCGCGCAGTATTTGCAAAACGACGGTAAACTACATGCTATCGGCACTTCCAGCTCTAACATCGGGTTGTTTGGCGCGGCGCAGATGAGAGATGAGAATAACTCGCCCTATCACCTGTCTAAATATTTTGCCTGTGGCGGTAGCGTATATGTGCCTTTGTTCTTCGACGAAACCAGCAGCACTTTTCTTACCGCAGTACCCAGCGCAGCACAGCTGACCAAGTGGATCGATGCGGCCGATACAGAAATGCCGGCAGCCAATACCAACAAAAACCTGTTGTACATGGGCATTAAAAGCAGCGGCCTCACCGCCGGTTCACACATGGCCGTAGCCATCATGCAGGATAAAACAGACCCTGCGCGCAAGTTGCTGACGAAGATTTTACTCCCGGTTCCGAATGCAACTTTTACACTCAGAATTGATAATGACACGTTGCCGGTAAGTTCAAAAGTGTATAATGCACAACATTTCGGGGCTATTTTCCTGGAAGAGAACCTATTGTATTTCTCCGTAGGCCGTGACGTATACACACGCAACCTGACCAGTGGTGTAGAGCAGTTACAATTTACCCTGCCGGCGGGCGAGGAACTGACGTTTATCCGTCACCGTAAATACGCGAGCACCACCAGTACCGAAGCACCTTACTTGTTCAACTATATCATGATCGGTTCACAGGTAAACGGCAATTACAGGATCCGTATGTTCCAGAAACAGTCGGGCAACCTGGTGGCCAGCCCCGATTTTATGCTGGAAGGGCCGGGCAAGGCGGCAGATGTGATTTACATTTCGCCAAGTGTTGGCAGCAGCAGTTACGTGTATACTTATTAAACAATAACCAACCATACTTAACCGGTAGCGACCGGTGTTTATTTTGATCTATTCCAATAAGAACAAAGGCCGGCATTGTTGCCGGCCTTCTGCTTTATGGATATATCAGGTATTTCGTTCTCATCTTTTATAATTGCCCAGGGCAGGCTCCCAGCTCTTCCGCATCTCCTCCTCCGGCACATTATCGATAATCTGCTGGCGGAACTTCGCATCTCCCGTGCGGAAATCAACATTACCAATTTCCTTGCTGATCGTGTAATCGAAGAACTCTTTTTTGTCTGGGTACGCCGCGTACAATTCTTTTATCAGTTTGATGTTGATCTTCTTTTCGCGTAACAGCTCGTTCACATCCGTTTTACGGAGATCAATACCATAACATACCTCATTCATATACAGCGGCGTTTCAGACATTCCTTTGATGCCTACCGGCGTAAATGAAAAACTGTACTTGCCCTTCAGTTTGGGCGCGCCCACAATGCTGAACGGAAAATACGTACCACGGCCGTAATTCAATGTTGTTCCCTCAAAGATGCAGGTAGTGGGATATAACATGATCGCGATTTGCGTATTCAGGTTTGGGGAAGGTTTTACGGGCAGGGTATAATACGTATCGTGCGTATAGTTCGTTACAGGAATAATTTCCAGCTTGCACTGCAAGTTATTCGGCAGCCAGTGTTCACCGTTCACCATTTGTGCAAATTCCGCAATGGTCATACCATGTGTAATAGGAATGGGGAACTGGCCAATACCCGACTTATACTTCATATCCAACACCGGTCCATCTACAAAGTAGGCGTTAGGGTTAGGACGGTCCAGGATCAATAACGACTTGCCATTTTCCGCGCAGGCAGCCATCAATTCGGCCAGGGCGTTAATGTTAGTATAAAATCGGCAGCCTACGTCCTGCATGTCGTAAACCATCACATCTACGTCGGCCAGGTCTTGTTTGGACGGCTTTCTTTTAGCGCCATACAGGAGATGATCGGAATGCCTGTTTTCGCATCCCTTTCGTCCTTTACCACTACACCGGCGCTGTTATTGCCGCGGAAGCCATGCTCCGGGCCGAATACTTTTACAATCTTAATGCCCAGTGACTGCAGACTATCCACTAAATGGGTTTGTCCGATCACGGAGGTCTGGTTGCCTAAAATGGCTACCCGCTTACCTTTCAGCAGCGGCAAATACTTTTCAGTTTGATCTGCCCCCGTTCTTAAAGCACCGGTGCTTTCTGTTTGAACAACGGGCAAAGGTGTTTGCGCAGCCGCCTCTCCGGCGGGCTGGGGCGCGGCGCAGGCCACAGCGGCCAGCAACAGCGGAAGAAAAAAGATGCGTCTCATAAACATGCTTAAAGATAAGAAAGAAGCCGCATTGCTGCGGCTTCTTAAAATAACTATACTTTGTAGTACTGCTCCCAGCCCTTCCTCGGCGGCGGACCAACCAGCAGTTCGTTGGCTTTCTTATTATTGGTAATCACTTTCTTGTCGCGGTCGAACACGAGTTTTTCGCCGGTCCACTGTGCGAGTACCCCCAGGCAGAACATCTGGCTGAGCGGTCCCGCGATGGCGAATGGGGAACGTGTTTGCTCTTCCCCTTTACAAGCCTTCAGAAAGTTAGCGAAGTGGTTCGACGGGCTTTTCGGTACTTCCGGCAGCCTGGAGGCCATTTCTTTCGCTTTTTCCGGCGGGATGATGGACAGGGTGCTGCCATGGCTGCCACCTTTAAAGGTCAGCTCCTTACTGTAAATGATCTTGCCCGGATTCAGTTTAGCCTGTTTAATCGGACCGTTACTGGGCGGCGGAATATTTGGATCGAGTCCCTGTACACCGTAACCGGCGGGGATTGGCGGCAGGTTATCCAAACCATCGTACCAGGTTACATCTACAGCCGGCATGCCGTTACGCTTCGGAAACTTAAACAGCAGCGTGGTAGACATCGGGTAAAAAAAAATTATTATGTCCTTCCAGCTTCAGCGGATTTATTTCGTTCGGTAAGCCCAGGTCCGGGGAATTGATGCGCGGTGTCGAGCAGGTGCGCGCCCCAGTCGCCCAGTGCCCCCATGCCAAAGTCGTACCAGCAACGCCATTGACCATTTACAAAGTCCTTGTTGTACTCGTGACCCTGTGTCTGCATTTGCCAGATATCCCAGTTCAATGTACCGGGCACCGGTTCTGCCGGCGGGAACGATTTGATCTTCGGGTCCCAGCCATGCCAGCGGCGGGCTGAGTTCATGTGCGCGGAAATGGCGGTTACATCTTTAATGATGCCTGCTTCTTTCCACGCTTTAAACTGGAAGTAGTTGCCTTCTGAGTGCCCCTGGTTACCCATCTGGGTTACCAGCTTAGGATGCTTCGCCGCCGCCTTCATCATCAGTTCTACCTCGTTAAACGTACGCGCCATTGGCTTTTCTACGTACACGTGAATACCGAGCGACAACGCCATCATCGTAATCGGGAAATGCGAAAAGTCGGGCACCCCGATGGATACCGCGTCAATTTCTTTCCCCATCTTATCGAACATTTCGCGGAAGTCCCGAAACGGCGGGCATTCGGGAACTGTTTCATGATCGCCGTAGTGTGCGGCGCGCCCATGTCTACATCGCAAAGGGCTACGATATTTGCGAGACCGGTTTTCGCCAGTTCGCCGGTAATTTCACCACCGCGGTTACCAATGCCAATACAGGCCAGGTTAACCTTATCATTGGCGCCGATCTTACGCGCCCTGCGGGGATTCGCTGCCTTCAGCATACCCGGCACCGCCAGCACCGCTGAGGCTGCCATCGATTGCAAAAGGAACTTTCTTCTTGAGTTCATGCTCGTGGTTTGTATCAGTTAAATATTAATTACCTGGTTGCAGCAGTTGCAGGTTCCAGCAACGGTTCTTCTTTGCCCTGGTGGCAGGTGTAGCACGTTACTTTTACATACTTCTTGTTAATCTTGTTGGTCATCCGCATCATATCCCTTGCAATTTCCTTATGCTTGTTGCCGTCGCTTGCCCAGTCCATTTTCTTGGGATCGTCTTTGCTGGCAACATGGCAGAAATTACATCTTACACCCAACGCTGTTTTAAATTCCTTCATCACACTGTCGATCTCCTCATGTGTTGAGTTTTTCGGCATCACCTTCAGGTTCTTTGCCTTTTCTCTTTTAGGCTGTTCCTGGGTGGGTGACAAAGAGCACAGTGTTACAGCGGCAATCAGTGCCACTAACAGTATAGGACCTTGTTTGGACTTCATCATCTGCGTTTAGTTGATCGTGGTTAGCTTCTTATCAGTTGATAATGATACAAAGTAAAATGCAATCCTAAAAGCCGCTTATCACTTTTTCTCCCACCGGCAACATTTCTCCCGGGCGCGGGAGCCGTACACCGATGTACTGAAACCGAACACGTAGTATATTTAGGTAATATATAAAGATCTATCATAACACCTTTGTCTGCCCCGGTACGGTCTTTCTTAACCCGGTATTACATGATTTAGAACTACCTCAAATCGCCTGAAAAGCAACACCTATTTCCTGGTCAATATTACGGGGCTATCACTCGGCATGGCCGTGGCATTGCGTATTGGTTTATGAATGACGCGTTGAAGGTGAAGGCGGCGGCGATGAACCCGGTGAAAAGTTGGCGGACGAAGTAGCCGCTATTGTCTATTTGCTGTCAAAGGGCAACTGATATATGTTAACCCAAAGAGGGGCCAAAACACCCCATTTACCCCGTCAATGGTACTTCTTGGACTTCCCGGGGTGGTATTTGCTGATGTTGAAGGACATTACCACAGGGACCAGAAGGGAGTACCCTGGGCGTACTGATTAAAAACCATCTACTTAATCGAATAATTTGTTAAAAATTATCAATCATCAGTCGAAATTCATTAATAATTATAAAATATATTGGTGAACTCCGTAATGAGTATTAATTTTGCGGTTCCAAGGCGTTTTACAACCAACCACCGTTGAAAAGCCTGAAATTTTCGCTTTTATTTCAAGAAATTACAATTTGTAATGCATCGGTTTTCAAAATAGTATTCCTTCAACCGAACAATTGCAGCCCATTAAGCATGGTTTTGCAACTTTTCGGAAGAACTGAAAGTTGTCTTCGAAAGGGCACATTTCAACTCTTTATTTGTTCCACGCAAATCGCACGTTAGGAAAAATTGAACTGGATGGAATTACCGCCGGCCCGCCAGGCCGGATGGCAATAGAAAAAAGCAAAGTGGCGCCGGCAACGGTACTGCTGAGAAAGCAAAAAGCATGGCACAATATTTTGGAGAAATAATTATTTAATTGATCATGAGTATTGATAAAAACGCAGGTAGAGACGAAGCGGACATAGTGTTGATCGGCGCCGGTATCATGAGCGCAACGCTTGGCATGATGCTGAAAGAGTTGGAACCCGGCCTCACGGTACAGGTCTTCGAACGACTGGACGTAGCGGCCGCTGAAAGTTCTGATGCCTGGAACAACGCGGGCACCGGGCACTCCGCATTTTGTGAGTTAAACTACACTCCACAGGCGAAAGACGGCTCCGTTGAAATCAAAAAGGCGGTGAAAATCGCTGAGTCCTTCGAGCAATCCAAACAGTTCTGGGCTTACCTGATCGAAAGCAATCACATCTCACTTCCCGAATCCTTTATCCGCCGTACTCCCCACATGAGTTTCGTATGGGGTGCAGATGGTGTGAGCTTCCTCCGCAAGCGTTACGAAGCGCTCAGCAAGTGTCATCTCTTCAGTGACATGAAGTACTCCGAGGATAAAAAACAACTCGCCGATTGGATGCCCATCGTGATGGAAGGCCGCAATCCCGACCAGGACGTAGCCGCCACCCGCATGGAAATTGGCACCGACGTTAACTTCGGCTCCCTCACCCGCCACATCTTCGAAAGGATGAAGCAGGACGACAAAGTATCGCTCCACTTTAATCATGATGTAAAAACACTGCGCCAGAAAGATGGCCATTGGTATATTGAAGTAAAAGACCTTGCCACCGGCAAACGCAGGCTGGTAAAGACCAAATTCGTATTCATCGGCGCCGGCGGCGGTTCCCTGCCCCTGCTGCTGAAATCGAAGATCCCGGAGAGCAAAGGCTTTGGCGGCTTCCCCGTAAGCGGCCAATGGCTGAAGTGTAAAAATCCCGAGCTGATCGAAAAGCACTATGCCAAAGTATATGGCAAAGCGCCCATCGGCTCCCCTCCCATGTCCGTACCACACCTCGATACGAGGATCATTAAGGGCAAAAAGGAACTGCTGTTCGGCCCCTACGCCGGCTTCACCACCAAGTTCCTGAAAAAAGGCTCGTTCCTTGACCTGATCCTCAGCATCCGCTTATCCAACATCCGCCCGATGTTGTCTGCAGGCGCCCATAACCTCCCGCTCACCAAGTACCTCATTGACCAGGTACGCCAGTCGGCCGAAGACCGCCTGGATGCGTTGAAAGACTTCCTCCCGGGCGCCAAAATGGAAGACTGGGAACTGGAGGTAGCAGGTTACCGCGTGCAGGTAATTAAGAAAGACGAAGATGAAGGCGGTATCCTCGAATTCGGTACCGAAGTGGTAAGTGCCGCCGACGGCTCTATCGCCGCCCTGCTGGGCGCTTCGCCAGGCGCTTCCACCTCCGTTTCTATCATGCTCGACCTGATGAACAAGTGTTTCCCCGAGCAAATGCAATCGGCCCAATGGAAAGCTAAGTTCGCGGAGATGATTCCGTCATACGGTAAATCCCTAGCTTCGGACGCGGCCCTGTGTGATAGTCTGCGCGAGTGGACGGGGCGTGTGTTGAAGATTGAAGAAGGTCAGAAAGTTAATGCTTAGGTTATATAAAAAGCGCTGCATCGGTTGATGCAGCGCTTTTGCTTTGTGGCCCTACTCGTAAAACCGCAACCTCACCGGCCCCAACAACCCCGACTTCCGCAGCGGATAATCCTTTCCAAACTTCTTCACATTCGTCTTCGTGAACCGCTTATCCTCCGGCAGCAACTGGTCACCAATAATGCGATTTGGCCAAAGGTTTACTATTTTAATTTCGAGCTCATTACCGCCTTCTTTTACATAGGCTGATATATCGCCCGTAAAAGGCGGCGCCCACCAAACTCCTGCATCGCGGCCATTTATATGGACTTCGGCAATGTTGTATACCGCGCCAAGGTCCAGCCACACTTTACTTTTTAGCTGCGCGGCAGTCAGGTTGACGCGCTGCCTGTACACCGCCGTTCCTGCGTAATATTTAATCCCATCGTTCGTATGATCAGGCCACGAAATAAGGCGATCAAATACGATGTTCTCCGGTCCACCCCAGGCTTTGGAGAAGCTGACCTGCCAGGGCGCATTAAGCGGTAGCTCGGCAGTATGCATATCCTTCGTTTGTACTTTTCCGTTGCTATGCGCCAGGCTATACGACCCGGGGGCGGTGAACAGCAGTCCGGCCGCCTGCTGTACGAACGGCGCCTCTGCAAATGTATCAGCGGGTAAGGTAGGAAATAGTTCCGCACCATCTTTTACCAGTGTTGTCACATGCGCCTGCACCGGCTTGCGGAACACCACGAACGTAGAACCGAATGGCGGCAGGAACATCGGCAGTTGTACACGCTCGTTATCCGTGGTATACAACGTTTGCTGCATCATCGTTCCTTTAATCGGATCCCACACTTCGGGCTGGCGGCCTTTGATACGGAAACTCAGGTTTACGTATTCGGGCCGCTCGTTCCGGTTCACCACATAATAAATGTCGGCGTCGGGTGTTCTGCGGTGAATGTAATCGATGAGTGTATTGGTTTACGGCCTTCGTAAGTAAAATCCGGCTGCAAACCTTTTTCCATCAATACCGGCGAACGGGTTTATCTTGTATCACGCGGGCCCACACCTTATCCGCCAGTGCGGTAATATCTTTTCCCGCGTTTCTTAAACCTGCCGCGGCCAATGGTTTAGGACCGATGACCGTGGCGCCGTCGCGGACGAGCTGCTCCAGCTTCTGCAATACTTCCGGCGTTATTACTTTCCAGTCGGGCAACACGAGCACTGCGTAACTCATCCCGTCCGGCAGCACGATACGGCCATTTTTCACCTGCATACGATGCAGGATCACATCCGTATTACAAACATCATAGTCGTAACCCTCGCCCAAACCGGGTTCAACATGTTTGAGGGGTACCTGGTTAGGTACGTTATCGCCATAGTAATAGCATACATCGCCCACGAACAACCCACGCGACAGCATATACGAAATGCGGCTGTTCCAACGCAGGAAAGCAGGCGCCTGCTCCCACCAGGTAACATTCTGGTTAAAGTGAGTACCGGCAAAGTATTCATTGCCCGGCTTCCCGGCTTCCTCCGGCGAATGTGTAAAGGTGTGAATCACCAGGCGGTTCAGCCCTTCGCAATACACCCGGTCCAACGTAGGTTTCATGTAATAGAAATCCTCCTCCCAATGCGGCCCGATGCTCGTAGGCCCTTCGGCCTGTGCAAATTGTTTACCATAGATATGCGCGGCAGAAGCAGGTTGCTTCACATACAGGCGGCGATGCGCCTCTATCCGGTGTGTATTGGCGCGTATCCAGAACTCGCCCATCGGGATAGCGTTCAGTCCCCGGTTCTTCAAGGCATCTAGGGGTGCAGGATGCGGGCCCCCACTTTCGGAGTGAATGCCCATGCCCTGCTGCGCCGCCAGGTCGGCAAAGCGCTCATAGTGGTTCTTATAAATCAGATCGGCAATCGTTCTGCGGAAATCGAACAGGAAGTTATTGGACACATCCCGGTTATCGATAATGCGGCCGGTGAGGATAGGCAGGTACTTATAGATATCATAGCCATTGGCCGCCTTAAATTCCTGCGCGAAAGCGGGTGTCCAGTTGCTGGCCCCCAGTTCCCAGCTGTCGTCGTGCAGGTACTTGAGCGCCGGGATCTTTTGTCCGCGTGTGAGCACCCCTACTGTTTTACTGTATTGCAGGTCCATAGCCTCGCTGCTCATGTAGTCGATGGCCAGTCCGCCGCCACCCGGACTATGCGTTGACACCGGATGCCGGTGGCCGTGTATCCAAAGCGCATGAGCAAATACTTGCCTGCGGGCAGCTGCCAGCGCAGGCGGCCACTTGCATCCACTTTATCGCTCACATCAATAATATCATTCAGGTCCGCATGCGCTTCATGTACCGGCGAAGCCTCCGGTTTCATAAAGAGGTTCCAGTCGTAGCCCAGCCCCTCTTTCGTAAAAGGAATACTGTAAATACTATGCACGGCTTTTATCTCGAAGTTCTCCAGCTGCTGCACCTTTTCATAGTTATCGTGCAGCTTCACCGCAAGCGTTACAATCGGCCGGTAAAAGGTGCCCTGGTAAAGTTTTGCGGGCATCGGCAACGGAATATCCAACGCACGCGGGCCCTGTAGCAACGTATCGCTCCACACTAGTTTCTGGGAGGCCAGTTCAGGCGTTACCCAGGGACCGCCATCGTTCCAGCCGCTGCCAATGTTCAAACTCAATTCGAGGTTAAGACTGTCGGCCACCTTGCAGGCATAGTGAAACAATTCCTGCCACTCGGCGCCCATAAACGCAGGTCCCGCTTTGGTTTTCTCCATATTCTGATAAGAGGAAGAACCGGCATCAAAAATGATCGCGCCCTTAATACCCGCGGCCTGCATGGCCGACAAGTCGCGAAGAATGCCTTTTTTGTTTGATAACCTTCCAGCCACCACCAGAATACGCGGGGCTTCGCCTCATCGGGCGGCTGCATAAAACCCGCTTCCAGCGGATCGGGAGCGGCTGAACTACCGGTGTCTGCCTGCTGTTGGAACATGCGTTGCACAGGCACAGCAATGCTACACCGGCGAGGAGCTTTTTCATCAACATAAAATAAAATTATTAACGTGGACCTATTGACAATTTATAATCACCACCACCAACGAGGGTGACGATGTATGCTCCGTCTTTTTTAACAGGCTTTATTTTGTCTTCACCAATAAATACTTCAAAACGCCCTTTCGTATAACGCGCCGGCAGTACGACCTGCGCGGTGGCATTAGGCGGCAACCCGAGCGTCATTAAGAAATCATCACCGCTCTTCTCATATACCGCCGTGATAGTGCCTTTGATCGTGGGCACCGTGATCATCGCACGGTTAAGACTGCTGATCTGCGGTTTAATGCGATATATTTCCCAACCCGGTGTAATCGGTTCAATGCCCATAAGTTTGCGGCTGATCGTGTTGATCGGCACTGCTCCCCATGCATGATTCCAGTCCTGGTTAGGTTTGAACTTTTGTCCCCATGCTTCCATCGCGATGGTACTGCCTTCGCGGATCATGTTGTACCAGCTCCTGTCAGCGGTAGAAGTAAGTAATTGAAGCCCATAATCCTCATCTGCACCGTCATACACTGCATCCATCAGGAACTGGCTGCCGTATACGCTGCAGGCTACACCACGCGAGCGGATAAACGCAGCTACGTCGTCTTTATATTTATCTTCCACCAGCCCGAAACACAGTGCAAACATATTCGTATGCAGCGAAGCGTGGGCCGTATCTGTGGCATCGTTAAACACACGCTGTTTCTTATTCCAGAAAAGTTTACGGTAGTCCTGCTGCAGTTTGTCCGCCTTGTTCTCAAATAACTTCGCGTCCGCATCCCGGTTCAGCACGGTGGCAATAGACTGCATATCGCGCAGGGCCTTGTAGTAATAAGCATTCACCACCGCGTTGTAATCACGGAACACGAAGCCGTCTGTTTCTCCGCCTTCACCCTTACCTAAGCCCAGTATACCGGAGTGCGGCCAGTCTACGATATCGCGCAAATTGCCACCTGTGAAGTGGATTGCCTTCATGAGCGCCTGCGTTTGTTTACCGGTGCGGGTGCTGATCAGGCCATTCGGCATTTCTAGCGGCATTAGCAGCTTTGCTTTCAGATCATTGTAGTAGTGGCGGGCAGAGCGGCTATCGCCGGTATATAGATAATCGTTGTACGCCATCAGCACAGATTGCAAGATCCATTCTGTGGGCCAGGTGGCATGGTGCAACAGGTATTCCTGCGAAGCCCGCGCCAACGTGAACTCCCGATCGGCCGCGTAATAACCCAGCTGGTTAATATAAGCGTCCGCCTCATAAGGAATTCTTTCTCTATCGCCATCTACGAAGATGCCTGCGAACGAAGTCGCTTTCATCGTGTAGTGACACATCTCCCATATTTTATTTAAGACGGTATCGGAACTGTAAAAGCTGGCCGCCGTTTCATCAAAAGGATAATTTACGGCCACGCGCACCACTTCCGTTGCATCCATTTTTGCCTTGTAGTTCCTGATCTCGCAATAACGGAAAGGTAGCACCTCGCCGATGTAAGCGGGCATGCGCACCGCCTGCGGACCAGTGTTACGGACATCCTGGCGGATGTTCACCTGGTAGGTATGCGTACCGCTCCGTAACGGAATGCGGTAACGCTGGTAACGGATCGTGCCGGCAGGGCGACGATTTACCGTACCCCAGGGAGTTAACGCCTCACCAATATGCACATCCACGGTATCGTGCAAACCAGTGGCGGTCAGCTCCAGCTTCAGCTGGCCAAAAGCCGCTTTGCCAAAATCTGCGAATACCATGGTGTCGCTTACTGTAAAGTGCTCCGGGAATTGGTCCGTCTTCTGCAAAGGATAACGCGCAGTAGCATAATCCGTCAGTACACTGTCTGTAAAAAACACCACGGGGTGTGGGAAGTCGCTCTGCGCACTGTCCGTGTCCCAAGCCATTACTTTCCAGTAATAAGGCGTGTTTGGCTGTAAAGGTTTCCCAAAATACAGGATAGCATTCGATTTAGCTGATACTACCTTACGGGTATCCCACATATTGCCTACATTCCTGTTCAAACTATCCGGATGATCGGCTACTAATATGCGGTAAGCACTTTGCATTACGTTCGGCCGCACGGAGCGCAGCATCCAGCTGAAGGCCGGGCGGAGATTACGGATGCGCACGGATTGTGTAGAGAGAAATGCTTCTTTGTTCCAACCGGGCTGCACCAGGTAGCCATTCACGGATTGATGGTCGGCATGCGCCACAAGATCACACATCAATCCATCGGGAACAAACAGGGACTGGGCCTTCGCAAACGTCGTTATACTGATCAAAAAAACTACGGTCAAAACTCTTATAAGCATGATAACAAGATAGTTAAAAGCCGGGGCATTCACGCCCCGGCTTTGGGATATTATCGTTTCCAGCCCTCGTTCTGTTCGAGCGGCTCGTCTTTATTCGTATCGATCACGGTCTGTGGAATGGGCCACAGGTTGTAGTAGTTGAAAGTGAGTGTTGCCTTGGCTTCCGGCCAGTAAGCATATTTACGGATGCGATCCACGGCGATGGTGCCGCCCATACGAAGCAGCGTATTCCAGCGACACTCTTCGTACACCAGCTCTCTTGCACGCTCATCTAAAATCATGTTGAAGTTATCGTCCATGTCGGCCGCGCTTACCATATAGGTACATTGTGCACGGGTACGCAGCAGGTTGATGTCCGCCGCTGCACCCGGCTTATCGCCTGCGCGCTGTTTAGCCTCTGCACGCAGCAGGATGGTTTCTGACAAGCGGATGAAGTAGTCGTCGCGAAACAGATTACTCATGTTTTCGCCATCGGCCACACCAGTGTATTTATCCGTAGCAATCTTGCAGGACACCGGGTAACACAGGCTGCGGTTATTCATATTAGTCGTCGCATCCGCACTGCCGTAGTACATCACGTCCCAGGGAATGGCTACGCCGAAGTAAGGCGAGGTAGCTACGTTTCCTTTAAATACGCGTCGGAATACGATATCGGTATTCCGCATATCGCCGCTCCACTGGCCATTGTAGATATCATCGCGGGTGTACATGGTAGGCATCATAAACGATACACCACGACCGCCAACATCTACGCCCGTGCCGGTCAGGTGGTCTTTCGCACCGTCGCGAAACACCGGACCATAGGTACGGGAGTAAGGCAGTTTGGATTTGCCATCTTCTGCTTTGTAAGCGGCATAATCAATCTGGATGGCCCATACGCACTCTTTGTTACCATCCTGGTAGTTCACGCTGTTTTCCTGGAACAGGTCCCAGTACACGTTCCCCTGCGCTTCTGTTCTGCGGGAACCGAAGCGGGTGGTCATGAGGTTATAGGTTCCCCGTCAATTACTTTGCTGGCAAAGGTGATAGCGTTGTTAAAAGCGGTAGTGGCTTCGGCAGCTCTACCATCGGCCTTTAGCTGGGTGCCTAAGGCCAGGTATAACTCGGCCAGGTTATGCTGTGCGGCGCCGCGGACGAGGCGGCCACCGGCGGTTGTTGTAACCGGAAGGTCATTCTCGATGGCGAGCAGTTCATCAATCGCAAATTGATAAGTTTCCACCCGTGTACTGCGTTTGAAGTCGTAACGCGGAGTCTTGGTTATTTCGGTTACCAGTGGCACACCGCCGAACAGCTCGCCCAGGTTACGGTACGCAAACGCGCGGAAAAAGCGGGCCTGTGCTTTTACATAGGCTTTATCGGCTGCAGATGCCCAGCTGATGTTGGCCAGATCGGCCGCGTACAAAGCCATGTTGGCCTTCGCGATCAGCTGGTACCAGGTGCTGTAGCAGTTGTAAAAAACGGCATTCTCCGCGTTAATGTTACCGTAGTTATTAAAGGAGTTACCCTTGCGGATGCTCGGAATATCATACATATCCGTACCGTTGCCGCGGAACACGGTAATCCAGGTTTCTTCCCCGGGTTGGCCCACAGGTCTCGCAGCTGCGAGTAGATAGACACCAGCACCTGGTCTACCTGCGAAGCAGTAGTAAAGGCATTGTCAACCGTATAAAAGGTAGCCGGTTTTTCCTGCAGAAATTCTTTATCGGATTTACAGCCCTGTACTGCCGCCAGCGACAGCAACAGTGCCCATTTCATTTTGTATATCGACTTTTTCATAATGGATCGTGTTGTGGATTAGAAACTGATATTGGCGCCGAATGAATAGGTAGATGGAACGGGAAAGTATTCTCCCGTACCGGTGTACCGGTTTCCGGATCGCCGCCGAACCAGTCGGTAAACGTAGCCAGGTTTTTCGCAGTCAGGAAAAACTTGGCGGAGTTGATGCGCAATGGCGTCAGCAGGCTTTGTTTCAACCTGTAGGATAAGGTAACGTCCTGCAGCCTCACGAACGTGCGGTTCTGTAAACCAAGGAACCTGCCATCTCCGCTAAAGAAAGCGGAAGGATAGGTATTGCTCCTGTTCTGCTCTGTCCAGTAAGGTTTGGAAGTCATATTGTCGTTGAAACGACCGGTGCCGGAAGTCAGGTACGCTGCGCTGTTCGACTTCAAATAGTAACCATTGCCACCGAAGTTGCCGGAAATCATCACATACAGATCGAAGTTTTTGTAGTTGACCGTATTGCTCATGCTCAAACGGAAGTTGTCCGGTGTATAACCCAATATCTTACGGTCTGCCGCACTAATGCCCTGTACTTTATCCAGGTCGCGGTACATAGGCGCACCTGCAGCCGCACCGGTAATACGCATGTACGCAGTATCTTCTACCTGCACAATACCCGTCTGCTCATATCCATATATTACACCCAGCGAATGACCGATGAACAGGTTGTTTGCAATGTCGTCATCTTCTTTACCATCACCGTTTTTATCCTCACCGTACAGTTTCACGAGCTTGTTGCGGTTCTGCCAGAAAGTAACGGCAGTAGTCCAGCCCCAGTCAGCCTGTTTGATGTTAACACTTCTTAGGGTGATCTCAATACCCTTATTATCTACCTGCCCCATAGACGTCTGCATGGTCTTGAAGCCTGTCATTACGGGGATGTTGCGGGTAAAGATCTGGTCAGTAGTTTTGGATTTGTACATATCGAGGTCTACGAACAAACGATCGTTGAACCAGGAAGACTCAAACCCTGCGTTCCATGATTCGGTTGTTTCCCAACCCAGGTCGGAGTTGCCGAGAGAGTTCTGGTACAGGCCATAAAAGATCTGGCTGGCAGAATTGGAAAATTCGTAGCGTACGCCACCCGAAGAACCATTAGATACGCGGGAAAGCGTACCATACGGGCCTACGCCCTGGTTACCGTTTTGTCCCCAGGATACTTTCAGTTTGAGGTTATTGAGATAATGGAGGTTCTTCATGAAATCTTCCTCTGTAATCCGCCACGCCAGGCCAGCTGCGGCAAAGTCTGCCCACTTGTTATTGGCGCCGAACACCGATGCGCCATCCCGGCGATAAGATCCGGTCACGAAGTAACGGTTGTTGTACGCATAACTCAGGCGGCCCAGGTAACCGATGTTAGCCCTTTCAACGATATTGACAGTAGCTTTCTGCACCGTAGCCGTTTGCAAACCAAACATCCCCAGTGCGGTATTACCATTCGCCTGGAAGTCGCTGCCGGATGAATTGTCCCACTCTTCTTTCCAGTAGTCACGGGTGTATACGCCTGTTACATCCACGGAATGTTTACCGAACGTCTTCTTATAGCTCAGGATGTTATCGATCACATAACTGTACTTGCTGTAGTTTTCGATATTACCATTTGCCCGCGACAGGAAACCCTGTATCGTGGCGGGTGAATATCGGGCCAGCCCCTCTCCTTCCGCTACGAAATATTTTTCATTATAGAAGTTACCTGTGCGGTCTTTATCCAGGTTCAGCATCAGGTTAGAACGGTAGGTTAATCCGTCTACCCAGGGCACTCTTACCAGGGCATGCGCATTGAGGCGGAAGTTGTTACCAACGTCCATATTGTTGCGGGTGCCATCCTGCACACCCCACAGCGGGTTTATGGCCGACTGCGTGTAAGGATATTTTTCAAGATGACCAAGACTGTCGCGGTACATCACACCGTATGGCGACATGGTTTGCGCTTCGCCTACGTTAGCGGCGAACCCGGAGTAATCACGTTTAGTGTAAGCGCCATCCGCACCAATTTCCAGCCAGCTGGTAATATTCATATTCAGTTTGGCCAGTACCGACACTCGTTTAAAATCATCCCCTTTTACGATTCCCTTATTCTGATCGAAAGAAGAAGAGATATAATAGTTGGTTTGCTGCGTAGCGCCGGATACAGCAGCCTGGTAACTCTGGATCAGGCCTGTACGGGTCACTTCGTCCAGCCACACGGTTTCACGGCCGGCGTTCATATTGGCGATCTCGCCCGGCTTGAGCCAGTTGGTAGAACCCGGGGTGTATTTATTACGGGCATTCACCACATCGATCCATTCCTTGCCGGTCATCATCACCGGCTGATTCTGCCATTTCTGGAAACCGGTAGAGGTATTGAAGGAGATAACGGGTTTGCCTACACGCCCTTTTTTAGTCGTAATGGCGATTACCCCGTTCGCGGAACGGGATCCGTATGCAGCGGCGGATGTCGCATCTTTCAGCACGTCCACGCTGGCAATATCGTTCGGGTTGATGTCGCCGATGCTGCCGAGGAACACTACCCCGTCCAGCACGATCAGCGGATCATTATTACCACTGATGGAGTTCTGACCACGGATCATCATGGAGGGTTGTCCGCCCGCGGTGTTGGCAGCACCTACACTCAGGCCGGATACGTTGCCCTTCAGCGCTTCCAGATGTTCATATTCGGCAGGCTGGCGATGGGCGAGCCTTCCATTTTCACGGAAGCTACCGAACCGGTGAAGTCCTGCCTGCGGGTGGTACCGTAACCGATCACCACGAGGTTATCGAGCGTAGTGGCTTCTTCTTTCAGTACGATCACCACATTAGCGGGGTCGGACGGAGTCATCGCCTGCGTTTTAAATCCGAGCATGGTGATTTCCAGCTCCACGGTGGTGCCATCCGGAACGGTGAAGTTAAATTCCCCTTTCGCGTCCGATGTGGCGCCCTTGGTGCTGTTCTTCAGCTTCACGCTGGCGCCGGGCAGCGGCTCTCCTTTTTCGTTGGTCACACGGCCTTTAACGACCAGTACCAACGGCGACGCAGCCAGGTGCATCAGTGGTGGTGGATCGCTCTTTTTGCGCACCACTACCGTATTATCTACAATAATGTAATTAAAAGGCTGGCCGGAGAAACAGGCGTCCAGGGCCTGTTGCAGGCTAACGCCCTGCAGGTCCAGTGATACTTTGCGCGCATCTTTTACCAATCTTTCATTAAAAAAGAAGTGATAGCCGCTTTGCCGGCTGATCTGCGCACAGACTTTATCAAGCGGCGTGTTTTTCACGCGCAGGGTAATCTGCTGACTATAGGCGTTGGCCTTCGTCTGTAGCAATGCTGTTAGCAACAATAACGTTGTGAGCTTCATAACCAAGATCGTTTTTCCGACAGGCCGCAGCCGGGACAGCAATAGGTTGCCGCGACCCTTTTTAGTGGAATGGCTGAATTTAAATTTCATAACTTAGTGGTTTGTTGGGGAATTCCCCTGTTCTGGTTGTCAAGTAGCTGGACAAAAGGGTGCCCTATATAGCCGGCAGTACCCCGTACTTCCGGCTTTTTTGTGCTCACCCATTTTGTTTTATATTGATTTCGATTGATTACTGCACTATTATTACCTGGCGATCTTTAATCGTAGCTTTTATATCGCTGTACACTAATATTTGTAAGAATTTCTCCAGGCTTACGTTCCGGGGCAGCGTTCCGCTGAAAACATCCGGCGGTACGCCATTGGGGTACACAACCGACACATCGTACCATCGCGCTGCCTGTCGCATCACGGCTCCCACGTCGGCCTGTGTAAATTTAAAGTATCCGTCCTTCCGTGCAATCACCTGCTCAATATCTTCCGGCCGGCGTTGTTGAATGGTAGTGCCCATTACAGCCTGTTCACCCGGCCGCAGGGCCTACCTGCACACCTTCCCGCGCCAGTACTACCGCACCGCTGAGCAGCGTGGCTTCGGCCGGACCTTCATCTTCGTAAGCATTAATATTAAAGGTGGTGCCCAGCACCTTTACTTCGAAATCGGGTTGCTCGCGCATGCCGGTAACTTCCACGATAAACGGAGCGTGCGGGTTGCCGGCCGCGACTTCAAAATACACTTCTCCTGTTACTTTTACGCGCCGTTCATTTTTTAGGAATGCCACGGGATAGGTGAGTGAGGATGCCGCGTTCAGCCATGCTTTGGTGCCATCGGGTAACAATACCTGGTATTGGCCGCCGCGGGGCGTACGCATCGTATTATATAATGGTTGGGTTGATTCACCCTGTTGTTGATATGCCAGTTGTCCGTTCGCGAGTTTGGTCACGCGTGTTTTGCCCTGCTGGCCAAGTAGTCCGTTCGAGGCGCTGTCCAATTCCACCACGGTACCATCTGCCAATGTCAGCATCGCCTGCTGGCGGCCGGGGCGTATTTCGCTGGAGGCAGCGTTCGCAGGTCGGCTTTCGACTATGGGCGCCGCGGCCTTATCCTGCTTCAACATAAAGAAAGCAGTGGAGAGCCCTGCCACACAGGCTGCAGCAGCCCACCAGGAAAGTCTGCGAATACGGCTTTTCCGGCGTGCATCTTCAGGAGCATTCTGTATTTGCTGCAGCATTTCCGCCTTCAACAGCGCATCCTGTTCGCCATGGCCGGCCTCCTCCCACATGCGGTGCATGAATTTTGTCCAGTGGCACGATGCCCAGGTTCACGGACAGCATTCCACAGCTTTTCAAACTCCGCTTTCGAGAGTTCGTTCGCTACGTACTTTTCCATCAATATCAGAAAATCCGCTTCTTTCATAACAGCTGGAATGGGCCTTTCCAATAAAGACCGCTGAAAAGGAAGATAGGAAGTGCCGGTTTAAAAATATTTTTAGAAAAAAATGGAGAGGGCGTGTTCGCGTAAATACTTCTTCAAAAGGAAAGGGAACGCACGATGTAATCTTTCACCGCCGCGCGGCTAACGCCCATCTGGAGACTGATTTCCTCGTGACTTAATCCACCTTCACGGCTTAGGCGGAATGCCTTTTGCTGTTGCGGGGGCAGTTTGCGGATAGCGGTTTCCAGGATGGAACGCAACTCTTTATATTCTGTGTTGACACCAGCATCCCCGGTTTCGGTACTGGGCTGACCAGCGAGGTATTGATGATAAGCATCTTCGAGTTTCAGGCGGCTCATCTTCTTAAAAATAAGATTGCGTGCGCTGATAAAAAGATAGCTATTCACATCCCGGATATCGGCAACCGTTTCCCGGCGTTGCCATAGTTGCAAAAACACTTCCTGGGCAATATCCTGCGCCATGGGTCCGGCGTGGGTGAAGAGTAAAGCGGTGCTGTATACTTTGTGCCAATACACATCAAACAAAGCACAGAAAGCACTTTCGCTCCCTGCAGCCATTTGCGTCAGCATCAATTGGTCGTTATAACGTGAATCGGACAAAGTGAAAGGTGGCTTTGGTGGTATAAACTTAGCAAATTATTTATACCCTCCTAGCCTGAACAGGATGGTACAGGATGGATGAGGGCAAAAAAGTGCACTTCCTGATACTGGCTGTATTTTTGCAACATCTGTTACCTTTAGACCCTGGAAACCTAAAAATAAACACGCAATGACAAAACTCCTTTTCCCGGCCCTCCTGGCCTTCACGCTACTGGCCTGTAACGGCAGCGCTCCCAAAAGCGGCGCCACGCCCGCCCCGGATGCCCTGAAACAAGCCGCCGCCGCCAACTGGAAAGGCGAAATCCCCTGCGCCGATTGCGAAGGTATCGCCTACCTCCTGCAACTACAGCCCAATGATACGTTCTACGAACGATCTATCTACTTAGGCAAACCCGGCGACGCGTTCGTGGATAAAGGTACCTGGGAAATGAGTGCCGACAGCCTCGTGACCCTCCATAATATATCCGGGCAAACGAAATTCCTGGCCTACCGTGGCGAAAAACTCGAAATACTCGACCAGGGACGCCAAATCCATCAACTCCACCCACGCATCAAAATATAAGCTGGAGAAAACCACCATCGAAACCAACCCGGCGATTGCGAACGCACAGGCGCTGAATGGTACGGACTTCGTCGGCGGTGGCAACGAACCTTTCTGGTCGGTTGAAATTGATTTTGATAAGTCTATGCACTTCAAAAATGTAGACGGACTGGATATCTCTGTACCCGCCGGCAAAGGCGAACGTGCAGCCGATGCGCCTGTTACCAGGTACCACGCGGAAAACGAACAGGGCGCGCTGACGGTACAACTGTTCCGCCAGACCTGCACCGATGATATGTCGGGCGAAACACGCAGCTACCGTGTGGTGGTGGATGTGAAACAGAAGGCAGACAAAGATTATAAACAGTACACCGGCTGCGGACAATTCATCGGCGCCTACCGTCTCAATGCACTGTGGGAGCTGGAAAAGATCGGCGATAAAACCATTGACCCGAAAGCATCGCCCAACGGCCGCCCTACACTGGAACTGCAGCTGGCGGAAGAACAGGCGTATGGGTACGGCGGTTGCAATCGTTTTGGCGGTAAAGTGAAACTGGAAAATGGCCAGCTGGTATTTGGCCAACTGGTATCTACAGAAATGGCCTGCCCCGGCCTGGAAGTGGAATCACAATATCTTAAGCTGCTGACCGGACAAAAAGTAGCCTACCTGCTGGATGGCGAAGTACTCTTCCTCGGCGAAGGCGATACGAAAATGACATTTAAAAAAGGAAAAGTTGATCCGGGTGTGAAAGGCCGCAAATAAATACCGAACGCCCGTGATGAACGGGCGTTTTGCTTTGAATGCCTAAATTAGCAGTATGAAAATGTTTCAGCAGATTATTCAACTCGGCGCCCGTAAGCGCGGTTTTCATATTATTACAGCAGAAATACTGCACGCCTTGCCGCAGCTGTCCGAAATAAAAACGGGTATGTTGCAGGTGTTCATTCAGCATACCTCCGCCTCGTTAACTATCAACGAAAACGCAGATCCTACTGTTCGCAAAGACTTCGAAACATTCTTCAACAAGGCCGTCCCCCAAAACGATCCCGATTACCTGCACAACGATGAAGGTCCGGACGATATGCCAGCACACCTGAAAGCAGCAATGCTGGGCAGTTCGGTACTGATACCGGTGCATAACGGCCGGCCGGCGCTCGGTACATGGCAGGGCATTTATTTATGCGAACACCGCGACTACGGCGGTGCAAGAAGATTAGTAATTACTGCCTGGGGCGTTTAAACCAGGGATTCTTCGGGAAAGATCAATGTAAACACGGAACCCTCTCCCACTTTAGAGCTCACCTCCAGCTGGATGTTGTGGTAACGGGCAATGGTGCTTACGATCGACAATCCCAGTCCATAGCCTTCGTTACCGGACTTCTCCACCTTTTTAAAGCGGTTAAAAATGTGCGTCTGCTCCTGTTCCGGAATACCGATGCCCGTGTCGCGCAACGACAACCGGTAAGGCTCACCGGCTTTGTACGAATCGCTGACAATGATCGCGCCGCCCTCGCGGTTATAACGGATCGCGTTGTTCAGCAGGTTATAAATCAGTTGAAATATAAGATCGTGGTTTTGTCCGCGCAAAATAGCGTTGCGGGACACATTCACCGTGTATTGAAGGTCCTTGTCGGCCAGCCGGTGATGCAGTTCTTCCATCACTTCTTCCAACAATGTATGCACGGCAAAAGTATCCGCCTTGGGAAACTGATCATTTTCAATGCGGGAGATGAACAGCAGCGAGTTCACGATTTTCTTCAGGCGGTTCAGCGTTTTCATCATCCCCAACACCTGTTTTTCCATTTCTTCGCTCAATTCCCCGTCCACCAACATATTCTCCATTTTGGTTTGAAGGATGCTTACCGGCGTCATTAATTCATGCGAGGCATTGGAGGTAAATTCCCGCTCCTTTTCAAAGGCTTCGCGGATTTTATCCATCAGGTCTACCAGCGAAGCGTCGAGGTATTTGAAGTCGGTGGTAGATGTTTTAATCGGCGGCGCATGGTCCTTGAAAGGAAACTTGCGGTGGAGCAGGCGGTTACTGATAATCACACCTAAAGGCCGCAACAACAACCGTGTAAACACAAGATCAATCACAATGGTAATGACGATAAGCCCCACCAAAACGTACAGCGCCATCTTCTGTAACGGCCGGTTATACTGGCCAATGCTGGATACTGTTTTACCAACTTCCAGTATATAACTTTTATTATTGTAGGAAAACACGTGCGTAAGGATCCGGTAGGTCAGCGTATCTTCCTCCACCACCCTGCGCAGCGTCGCGATCGTATCGGGCAAAATGTTTTTGCCGGCGGGTTCCAGGGAGATGTATTCCTCCTTCAACATCGTGTAACTGCCGTAATCCGGTTCACCCTGCAAATAAAAGTCAATCCCATTTTTGTTGATAACGCGGAGCACTTTGTTCTTCTGCTGGCTGAGATAATAGTCATTGTAACGGCTGGCAACACCATCCACCAAAGAGGGCAACAGCATCACAAAAAGCAGTACCACCGCCAGTTTCGACAGTGTAATGAACAGCGTAAGTTTGGTAAATAGCTTCAAGCTAGATTTTGATTTTATACCCTACATGGCGGATTGTCTGCAACCATTCCACCGTTCCAAAAGCAGACAATTTCCTGCGGATGTTTTTAATATGCACATCGATATAATTAGAATCGTATTCGTCGTCCGAAAAGTTGCCCCAGATATGCTCGCTCAGCTGCATACGTGTGAGCGGCCTGTTTTTATGCAGCAACATATAACTCAGCAGATCGAACTCCTTGCGCGATAAGGCAATTTCTTCTTTCTCGAAAAACACGGAGCGCTTGTTTAAATCTACTTTAAAATCGCCCAGTTCCACGGTATTATCATTCAACCCGAATTTACGTCGTGCAATCGCCTGCATGCGCGACTGCAACTCCAGCAGCGAAAAAGGTTTCGGAAGATAATCATCAGCGCCGAGGTCCAGCCCCTGATCCGGTCTTCGATTTGTCCGCGTGCGGTAAGAATGATGCAGGAAGCGTCCGGGCAATTTTTTCGGGCCTCCTGCAATACCGCAAGTCCGTCTTTATCGGGCAGCCCGAGATCCAGCAGGATGAAATCATATTGATTCTCCTCCATCTTTTGCAGCCCCTGCCGCGCGTTATACGCCAGGTCACATACATAATACTTCTTCAGGAACACTTCCATTTCGGCTGCCATCGCCCTTTCGTCTTCTATAATCAATACCTTCATCAGAACTGGTAATAAAAGCTGAAAGAAAAGAAGGAATTCGCCGTACCTGCGCCGGTTTGTGCCTTTTGCCCGAGTACCGATAACTGGTACGCCGCTTCCAGCATCATATGCTGGCGGTTATAAGCCAGTGGTACACGGAAGTTATAGGAGATGATATCGAAGCTGGTATTCGTCACTGTTTTTGTTTCGGGCTGACTGGGATACCCTGGCAGTAAATCGCCAGCAGACTATCGCGCAGCCGCTTTTCGGTAACATACGTTTCGTAGAAATGTTGCGTACCCGCGGTTACGTCCACCGAAGGAGTGAGCGTGATCAGGTCTTTGGGACCGAAGCTACCCAGGTTGATCTGCTTTTCCGTGCCCAGCGTTGTAAAAATATCGTGCTGACTTTTCCCCATCATATAATCCGCGTTGATGGAAGTATTCATCCACCAGTCATACGCCAGCGTGGCGCTGAAGTTGTCTGGGTTGGAGGCTTGGAGGAACGGCGAATTGGATGGATAGAAAGTATGGCTGTAACTGAGATCGGCACTGAGCTTTTTGCCTAACGGAAACGACCAGCCGATGCCGGCGGCGGAGGCAGAAACCACCGAATTTGAATCATTCAGGAGGCGGATGCCGGTACCGGTAAAATACAATCCGGGTTTAAGTTTGAGCACGCCCGTAGCAGAAACGTACGGCATGCTGGCTTCCGCCTTTTGTCCGTAATAGTTGGCGTTGTTCATGTAACTCGCGCCTACGGTGAAGGTGGTACGCTTCGGATCGGCGGTGCTGTCCGTTTGCGCGAAGGTGCGCAACGTGCAGCCGCATATGACAGATAAGAGAAAGATGGCTCTCATATTAATTAGTTTAAGGTCGCCATTAAATACCCACTTTGATCACTTTCGGTTTGATCACTTTGAGCGGCTTTACCGGAATAGGTGCCGGCACGGCGATAGGCTTAATTTTTCGACGCGATTTTGGTACTTCTTTGATGATGTCCGGCACCTTTACCACAGGTGTTTCCGTGGTCGCCGGCGCAGGTTTGGCCGGTTGTTGTTGCGGTGTTACCGACGTATCGGCCGCAGGAACAAGGGCTGCGTGCGGCGGAGGCGTGTTGCCATATCCGCAGAGCGGTGCAGCGCAAAGACTTGCGGCAAATATTAACAGATGTGGAGACAATTTCACCATGGCCATAAAAATAACAGATTTTTGCCAGCTACCGTAGCGGCAAAAATCTGTTATCAGCGTTCGTTAATGAATTTTCAATCCCGCGGCTGCGGCGATGTTAGTGTTTACTTTAACGGGCGTCGCTTTTATTTGTACTGATTTGCTTGCAATAGTATTTACTGAAGCGGCGCTGTTCGTGGATGTAGCGAGGGTGGCCTTTAACGCATGATTAACACCTCCCGTGGCCTGTTTTGTCACGCCGGTGCCCGTACCGATAGCGGTTTCGGAGGCAAGATTGGCAGTGTGTGCTGTTACCGTGTTAAGTTGCGTATTTGCGCTGATGGCCGTTTCGGAAGCCAGATTTGCTGTTTGTGCGGTCGCACCGTTGCCCGCTTCCGCTGCGGCATTCACTTGCGCATTTGCGCTGGCAGCGGCCTGCGTTTTCACATCACTACCCGCTTCAGTCGCGGTGGTCAGTTGTGCATCAGCACTGGTAGCCGCCCGGCTTTTTACGCGGTTACCTGCTTCAGTTGCAGCATTGAACTCCGTATTTGCGTTGTTAACCGCCTCTGTTTGCAGGCTTTTACCTGCTTCACCCACAGCATTAAGCCGTGTACCAGCTTCACTCGCTGCAGCAACAGCCGTTGATGTTTTACTTTTAGTAGCTACACCACCGGTAGATGTCGCCCCGGCAGAAGTTGTGGAAGCATGGCTGGCGCTTACATTCCCCTTTTTTACGCCGGCAGACGTGCTGCTCTGTGAACTGACAGTAACCGTTTTTTCCTGCGCAAAAGCGGCGCCGGATACAAGCATTGCAGTGATAATCAGTGTTGTTTTCATCGTGTTTTCGGTTTAATTAGTGATAGATATCGATTTGTTAAAACAAAACTACCAGCCCAAGATGAAGCGAAAATGAAAAACAGAAAATTTACCTTTGAAACCCATGAAATATTATATCGCCGCAATGACCGCCTTCGTGACCTGGGGATTTTTCAGTCTGATCCTGAAGCCATTACACCATTACTTGTCGGCCGACATTCTCTTTTACCGCGTGTTTTGCTGTGCCGCGCTGATGCTCATTATCGGCCTGCTCATCCGCCGCAGAACATTGCGCGAGAACATCCGGATATTTCAAAACATGACCAAAAAACAACGCCTGCAAACAGCGGGACTCACACTCGGCGGCGGACTGCTGCTCACAGCAAACTGGTTCTTCTTCATTTATGCCATGAACCACGTAAGTGTAAAAGCGACTTCCCTCGCCTATCTTGTATGCCCCATTCTTACAGCGGTCATGGCAGCGCTGTTCCTGAAGGAACACTTAAATAAATGGCAATGGGCAGCGGTAGCCCTCAGCGCTGTCAGTTGTATGATGCTGTCGTACAACAGCCTGGCAGACCTCTTCTACGCAGTAGTAACCGCGGCCACCTATGCTCTCTATTTAATCAGCCAGCGGCGCAACACGCAGTTAGACAAATTCCTCACGTTAAGTATCCGGGTAATTTTTTCCGGGTTGATCCTGTTGCCGTTTTTCCCGGTGTTCAGCGGTCCGGTGCCGGCAGAGCCGTTCTTTTATATATCCATTGCCGTAATCGCGGTCGTGTTTACGATTGTGCCGCTGTTCCTCAACCTTTATGCGCTCAAAGGCATCAACTCATCGACCGTGGGCATGCTATTATATATTAACCCCATTATCGCGTTCAGCCTGGCAATAGGCTACTACCACGAACCGATCACCTTGTTACAGGTATCCGCCTATCTGCTTATACTGGTATCGATCGTCGTATTTAATGTACAGGCGTTTTTCCGGCCCGTGTCCAAATAGTCAACCTCGTGCAGTGAACTGACCAACGACTGCTCAGGGTGAAAAACGGGCTGGTTCCAAAATTTATTTGGAATTACTAAACAGTGTTCAGTATATTTGCATCGTAAACATTCTAACATGGGGATCAGCGAAAGGAAAGAAAGGGAAAAGACGGAAATGCGGAAACGCATCGTGGACGCTGCCGTGCAGGTGTTTAAAGAGGGCGGGCCCGAAAAAGTGAGCATCCGTAACATTGCGGAGCGCATTGAGTATAGTCCGGCCACGCTGTACCTGTATTACAAAGACAAAGACGAACTGCTGCTGGATGCCCAGGCCGACGCGTTTGACCAGCTGAGCGTAGCTTTTCGCCAGATCAAATTTGCGCAGGAGCCGTTTAAGCGACTGGAGCAGATCATGGAGAGTTATATCGCCTTTGCCCGCGCGGAGCCGGAGTTATACGACCTGATGTTCATCATGAAAGCGCCGATGAATGCAGTGGAAGACTTCGACAGCTGGGATAATGGCGATGACGCGTTCGATATGCTGAAACAGGTAGTCGAAGATTGCATCAGCGAAGGATGTATTCGCTTTACGGATCCCATCGTGGGCGCCATTTCTGTGTGGGGTTTTGCACACGGACTTGTTAGCTGGACCTTAAATGCCGGTTTAAGCCCACACACCTGCGCACGGAAATGATCGAACAAGTGCTGCAATCAGCCATGAAGGCATATCTGGAACAGCTACACACCTAAAAACTTGTAAGGTTTATATACCCGAAGGCCGTCTGGCCTTTATTTTTTGCCCAATCACTAAACACTGTTCATTATGTTGACATCACTAAATAAAGTTTCGATGTTAATAGCACTAACACTGCTAATCACTACTGGTGCCAGGGGCACAGCAACCCGCGCTGGATAACTACATACAGCAAGCCTTCGCCAATAACAAGGGCCTCAGGGAGCAACACTTCCAGCTGGAAAAGTCGATGCTGGCACTGCAACAGGCAAAGAGCCTGTTTGGACCGAACGTAGCGCTGCTAGCCAGTTATAACGCGTCCAAGGGTGGTCGCACTATTGATCTGCCCCTCGGCGACCTGCTGAACAACGCCTACAGCACACTGAACGACCTCACGAACAGCAAACAGTTCCCGCACTTGCAAAACCAGCGTTTCCAACTGAATCCCGAGGATTTTTACGACGCGAAATTCCGCACTACCCTGCCTTTGCTGAACGCCGAGATTTACTATAACCGTAAAATCCGCCAGGAGCAATTATCACAACAGGAAGCCGCGGTGAATGTGTACAAACGCACGCTGGTGAAAGACGTTAAAACCGCGTACTACCAGTATTACCAGGCCTCGCAGGCAGTAGACATTCATAAAAACGCGCTGCAGCTGATCCGCGAAAATATCCGCGTAAACGAGAGCATGGTGAAGAACGGCACCCGCAACAATACAGCTGTATACCGTGCCAATACGGAGATGCAGAAGATTGAAGCCGATATCAACAAAGCGGTGAACGACCGGGAAAATGCAAAAGCGTATTTCAACTTTCTATTGAACCGCAACCTGGCCGACAGCATTACCCTCGAACCAGCCGCGGTAAAAGCAGGACTGCAACCGGTACTCGATAACGGCGCGGTGAAACAACGTGAAGAAGTGCAACAACTGCACAAAGCCACCAACGCCCTGCTGCTGAACGAAAAAATGCAACGTTCGTACCTGCTACCGAAAGTCAACACCTACCTCGATTTAGGTTCGCAGGCACAAGGCTGGAAATTCGACAACCAGAGCCGCTACTACTTCTGGGGCGTCAACCTGCAATGGGACCTGTTTGCGAGCAGGGGTAATCAACATAAGATGAAGCAGGCCGCGGTGGATGTACAGTCAGTCCGGAACCAGTCGGCACAACTGGAAGAAAGCCTGCAACTCACACTGCGCCAGTCTTTGAACAATTATAACACGGCCGTACTCAATTACCGCGCGGCAGGAGAGCAACTCGCCTTTGCCAAACGTTACTACCGCGATCAGCAAATCGTTTACCGCGAGGGACAACTGCTTTACATTGAACTGCTGGACGCACAGCACCAATTAACGCAGGCGCAACTGCAGCTTGCCATTGCCGAAGCAGCACTACACACTGCAGCTGCGGAAGTAGAACGCGAGCAGGCGGCTTATCCTTTAACCACCCAAAACTAATTGTATATGAAACAGTTTATCCTTCTTTCTTTCGTTACTGTAATACTGGCCTCGTGCAGCAGCGCGCCCGCCACACCCAATACCAATAAGGACCAAAATTCCATTCCCGTGAAGGTGCTGACCATCGGCGGCTCCGGCGAACAGGGCTCTATCGTGGCTTCCGGGCGATTTACCACCGATGATGAAACAGACCTGTCATTTAAAACAGGTGGCATTATCAGCAACATCTATGTAAAAGAAGGTGATGCCGTCCGCAAAGGCCAGCTGCTCGCCAGCCTGCACCTTACGGAAATCGATGCCCAGGTTTCACAGTTACAACTGGCATATGAAAAAGCGCAACGCGATCATCAGCGTACACAGCGGCTGTATGCAGACAGTGTGGCTACCCTGGAGCAACTGCAGAACACAAACACTGCCCTGCAACTGGCAGCGCAACAATTGAACAGCGCACGCTTCAACCGCAGCTACTCTTCTATCCACGCACCGAAAGATGGTTATGTACTGCATAAACTCGCCAATGCGGGCCAGCTGGTAAATGCCGGCACCCCCATCCTGCAAACAAATGGTGCAGGCAGCGGCGCGTGGTACTTACGTATTGGCGTAAGTGATAAAGACTGGGCCGCCATGAAGATCGGCGACAACGCAGAAGTGACTGTACAGGTACTCTCCGGCGCCAGGTTAAAAGGCCAGGTAAGCCGTAAGGCAGAAGGCATCGATGCACAGAGCGGCACATTTACGGTAGACATTAAGATCATCGATAAGCAAACAAAAGGCCTGGCAGCCGGCATGTTCGGACAATGCAGCATCGCCAGCGTACCTATCACGCAAAAGTCATGGCGGGTGCCGTATGACGCGGTACTCGATGGCAATGGCAGCGACGGATTTGTATTCGTGACCAGCGATGGTAAAACTGCCCGCAAAGTACCCGTCGTCATTGCCGGTATCGAAAAAGACCAGTGCTGATCAGCGAAGGTATCGCGGCAGGCGAACGACTCATCATCTCCGGCAGCGCCTATCTCACCGATAAATCCCCCATTCGCATCATCCAATAATTATCGCCATGAAGATCACCACATACGCTGTTAAAAATTACCAGTTCACGCTCATCATCTTCCTGATGATCATTGTACTGGGCATCACCACCATCCTGAACATGCCGCGGTCCGAAGATCCAGATACCAAAGCACCGCAGTTCTCCGTCATCGTGGTATATCCCGGTACCAGTCCGAAAGATATGGAGGAACTGGTGGTAGACCCGCTGGAGAAGCAGATTTACGGACTCGAAGACATTAAAAAGGTACGCACCAAAATCAGCGACGGTGTAGCTGTGATGCGCGTGGAATATAAATACAGCTCGAACGTAGACCAGAAATACCGGAGCTGGTACGCGAGGTAAACACCAAACAAAAGGAACTGCCGCCGGACATTGCCAGCATCGAAGTGCAGAAGCAGCAACCATCAGACGTGAACGTACTGCAAGTAGCGCTGATCTCCGAGAATGCACCCCGCGATAAGATCCAGTATTACGCAGAGAAACTGCAGGACGAACTGGAAAAGGTGCCATCGCTGAAAGAGGTAAAGATCCATGGTCTGCCCGACCAGCAGGTACGCATAGAACTGGCGCTCGACAAGCTCTCGCAGATGCAGATCACTTCTTCGGCAGTAACGATGGCATTACAAAACGAAATGGTAAACATTCCCGGTGGTGCGATCGATGCAGGTAACAGGAGCTTCAACATCAAGACGAGCGGCACTTACGGGTCGATCGAAGAAATCGGGAATACAATCGTGTATTCGATCAATGGTAAAAATATCTTGCTGAAAGATGTGGCCAAAGTGTATTACGGTTATGAAGATGAAAAGTACGCGACCCGACTGAACGGCCACAGATGTGTGATGGTATCGGCCGCGCAGAAAACCGGGGAGAACATCAGCAAAACGCAGGAATTATATAAGCCGGTGATCGCGAAATTCAAGACGACCCTGCCCCAAAACATCGACGCAATACAGTTTTTTGACCAGGCAGATGCGGTAAACATGCGCCTCGGTGGATTAGGTAAAGACTTTGTCATCGCGATCCTGCTGGTAGCCATTACCCTGCTACCTTTGGGACAACGCCCCGCGCTGATCGTGATGATCTCCATCCCTTTATCGCTGTCTATCGGCATTATGCTGCTGAACTTATTTGGCTATAACCTGAACCAGTTAAGCATTGTGGGACTGGTGGTAGCGCTGGGGTTACTCGTGGACGACAGTATCGTGGTAGTAGAAAACATCGAACGCTGGATGCTCGAAGGACATAGCCGTCTCGAAGCCACGCTCAAAGCCACGCAACAAATCGGCCTCGCCGTAGTGGGCTGCACCGCCGCCCTTATCATCGCTTTCATTCCCCGGTACTTATGCCCGAAGGCGCCGGTGATTTCATCCGCAGCTTGCCACTGGCAGTGATATTCAGCGTACTGGCCTCCATGGCCGTATCACTCACGATTATCCCGTTCCTCGCGAGCCGCCTGCTGAAAAAGCACCAGGGTCACCCCGATGGAAATTTATTTATGCGTGGCCTAAAAAGTTGATCCATGGCAGTTACGCGCGCTTCCTCGATAAAGCTCTTGCCCGTCCCCTCATGACCCTGCTCATTGCAGGATTGATCTTCGGCGGTGCTATAATGGTATTCAACGTGGTAGGCTTCAGCCTGTTCCCTGCGTCTGAAAAACCACAATTCCTCGTGAACGTGATCGCGCCCTCCCAATCGAACCTGGCTTATACCGATAAGATTGTACGTAACCTGGAAAGCGTGCTGGCAAAAGAAAAGGCGGTAAAGTACTATGCGAGCAATGTGGGCAAAGGCCATCCCCGCGTGTATTACAATGAAATCCAGGAGAATGAGCACAGCGACTTCGCACAGATCTTCGTGCAGCTCGACCCGCATACCAGCCCGGCCGACAAGCAGCACCTCATTGAGAAACTGCGCAGCGCCTGGACGCCCTACCCCGGTGCTAAAGTAGAAGTGAAAAACTTTGAACAGGGACCTCCCATTACAGCCCCCGTGGAAGTGCGCGTGTTCGGCGATAATCTCGACAGCCTGCGCTTGCTCGCCGGCAGGGTAGAAAAAATGCTGCAGCAGACCGACGGCACGATTTACATCAATAACCCTGT
Organism: Chitinophaga sedimenti; assembly: GCF_023156195.1. GTDB lineage: Bacteria > Bacteroidota > Bacteroidia > Chitinophagales > Chitinophagaceae > Chitinophaga > Chitinophaga sedimenti. The sequence goes on along the minus strand of NZ_JAKUKA010000001.1, from coordinate 178,400 downwards.
AAGCCTGCTTAAATCGGACATCCGCGTAGACATCAACAAGGAAAAGGCGCAGCAGCTGGGTATTTCCACTGCGAGTATCGATCGCACGGTTCGACTGGCCGTAGCCGGACTTACCCTTGGCGTATACAACGACCGTAATGAACGCGACTACCGGTACTGGTAACCTCTCAGAAAGCAGGCCGCCCCACGATGGACGTGTTCAACAACCTGTTCGTCAACAATGCGCAGGGGCTCGCCATTCCGCTCGCACAGGTGGCGGGTTTGAAGCTGGAAACCTCTCCGCTCAGTATCAATCACCAGGAAAAGAAAAGAGTTATTTCCGTATCGGCTTTTGTGAAGAAGGGCTATCTGGTAGACAGGGTGATTGCCGATGTGGTAAAACAAATGGATGGCGTAGCATTGCCTGCAGGGTTCAGTTATGAGATGGGCGGCGAAGTAGAAAGCCGGCAGGAATCGTTCGGCGGCTTCCTCAGCATCATCATCATTACGGTATTCCTGTTTGTGGCCGTGCTGATCCCGAGTTCAAAACATTTAAAAGTACGGTGATCGTACTATCGGTGATACCGTTGGGCGTTGTTGGTGCGGCGATCGCATTGTGGGTAACGGGTAACTCTCTTTCCTTTGTAGCCATTATCGGATTAATTGCGCTCGCAGGTATTGAAGTGAAAAATACCATCCTGCTCGTAGACTTTACCAACCAGCTGCGCATGCAGGGCAAACCGCTGGAAGCCGCGATCAGGGAGGCGGGCGAAGTACGTTTCCTTCCTATTGTACTCACTTCCTTAACAGCGATTGGCGGGTTGATACCTATTGCGATATCTACCAATCCGTTGATTTCTCCACTGGCGATCGTATTGATCGGAGGATTGATCAGTTCTACTTTATTATCAAGAATAGTGACGCCGGTGGTGTATAAACTAATACCGCCGTCGGTGAACACGACAGCATAGTGTTTTAACAGTTGTAGGTGTGTGAATAGCCTGCGGGATTCGTTCCCGCGGGCTTTTATTTTGATGCTTTCTTTACCGCCTTCAGGTAAAGGATAATATCGTCCAGGTCTTTCTTCGGTAATGTTTCCTTTTTAAAAGCCGGCATGGTTCCCAACCCGTGCCGCACCTGGAAACGCTTCAGGAAGGAAGGGGTACCCAGAATGCCCGGTCCCAGCCCTGCCAAACCACCAGGGTGACAGCTTTCGCAATATCGCATATACATGACCTGGCCGTTTTTCAGTCTTTCGCTGTTAATAACAGGCCGCCCTTCCAGCGCGGCTGTGCGGTTGCGGTGACAGGCGGCTTGCAGGGAAACAAATAAAGCAAGGATTATTATCAAACGAATCTTCTGCATAACCTCCATTTAAGATTTTTTACTGATTTTCCAGATCACGCCGGTGTTTGGCTGCGGCAGCACTTGTCCGTCCCGCATCAGCATAATACCAAAATCTACCACGTACAAACTTTTACCATCGGCCGAAAAGGTAACGGAGACAGGGCGCTCCAGTCCCCTGGCACGATGCCAGCTGGCAGGTCCGTCATGTTTTCCCTTGTTGATGGCGAAATTTGTCACAACGCCTGTTTCCGGATCGACCCTCACCACTTTAAATCCTACCGGCTTCCATACCTTGCCCACATTGGGCGCCATGTCGCCAAACTGCGCCACGAAGGCCTCACCTTTAAACCCGAACTGATCGCTGGTAGAAAAATCCGTTCCATTAGAAGATGAGTGTACCCCAAGTTTAGCCACCGGCTTCGGCACCTCCCCCGGTTCCTTCAACAACAATGGTTTTAGCGGCGCACTACCCGGCGCTTTAAAGCCTTTGTGGTCCTTTAACGAAAGCCCTGCCACATAATCCGGCCAGCCATACCAGGCGCCTTCCTTCACTTCCCACAACACGTCCGGTGCGCCGAAAATGGGCCGGCTGCCACGGTCATCAGCACCGTTTTCCGCTACATATAATTTATTGCGCGTTCTGTCCAGCGCCAGACCATAGGGATTACGCAATCCCCAGGCGACTACTTCCGTTTTGCCGCCACGCAATGGTATACGCAAAATAGCTCCTGAACAGGGTATGCAACCTTTGATGGTTTGGCCCGGCCGCGAGGCCGTATTAAACGGCAGATAAGCGCCGGTATTTGCTTTTCCGGTACCGAGATGGTTATTGCTCTCGAAATTCACACCGGCGAGTACGATGTCTTCACAAGGCAGGTCATGAAACGTGGGAAATCTTTTCAGCCAGCCAAAATCCGCATTATCGGGACCAACCACCCCGGAATTGGTAGCCGTACCCTGCCCGAAATACAGATGATCTTTCCAGATCACCGGGTTGTTCGTGTGGTGATCTCCCATCCCGGGCAGGCTGTCAAGCAGCACGGAGGCTTTGCCATCACGCGTTACTTTCAGCATCTTTCCGCCGGCAGTCTGACCACCTTCCGAGATATAAAAACTTCCATCGTGATAAGTAACACCTGTCCAGGGTCCATTTTTATCGCCACTGTAAATCACTTCCGGCTGGCTATTGTTCAACCGCAACAAACGGGGAGTAGTAAACACATCACCGTATACATAACCGGCCTCCGTAACGTAAAGGCCGCCGTTATCGTCGGTGGTTAATGCCGTTGGATAGTTTAACCCCTCGGCCACTATTTCGATCTGGTAACCGGCAGGAAGAAGAATATCATCGGCGGACGCCTGCCGCGTAGCAGCCGCAGTAGTTTGTCCGCCGCCTTTCGAACCCCGGAAGGAATAGCAGGAAGTGCTGCACAATGCGGCCAGCAGCAACGCATAATTGAGGGTCTTCATTTTATGGTACAGTATTTTATGGATAGATAATAAAACGCAACATGGAGCAAACGATCATTACAATTTACATCGATGAAGTTCCCTATCGCTTCAATGTGTTCGTTGACCATAACGAAAAAACCACTACCTACCACGTATCTGCCAAAGACATGGGCAATGGCGCACTTGAGGCCGAAATTCCACGCGAAATAGCGTTCAACGTGGACGGTAAAGTGGAAATCGAAGCAGGACAACTTACCGTTAAACAGGAACAAACAGCACGAAAGATCTGGCAGGAGATCCTGAGAAAATTAGGCCGGTAATTCAATACCGGCCTTTTTTATTACCCTTTAGACGACATTTTCGCCGACTGCATATCATAATCACTTAAATCCTTACGTGCCGGGCCGGTAAGCATTTCACCTGTGTAACTGAAACGCGAGCCGTGGCAGGGACAATCCCAGCTTTTTCCGCCGTGTTCCATGCCACGTCGCATTGAATATGCGTGCAGGCGGCGCTGGTCATAAACACCTCTCCTGTTTCATCTTTATAAACCGCCAGCTTGGTACCCTCATACTTAACAATGCGCGCCTCTCCTGGTGCGAGATCAGCAAGTATATCCAGTGTGGCCGGTGGTTTCAGCTTGCTGAACAACAGCCCTGTAACATCGGCGGCCTCCTTCACGAAGCTCGCGAACCCAGCCACCGGCTTAATTCTGTTCGGATCAAACAACGGCTCCAGTTTAGATGCTTTTGTGGTAAACATATCCGTGAAAGTAAGCGCTGCCACGGCGCTATAGACCATGCCATTTCCCCGAATCCGGTGGCAACGTATATGTTGTCATTGCTGGCGCCAGGCAGCAAACCGATGTACGGCAAGCCGTCTGTTGACTCAAAATATTGCGACGACCATTTGTACGCTACATTTTTCACCGCATAATGATTCCTCACAAATGCTTCCAGTTGCAGGAAGCAGGTATTGGTATTATCATGATGACCGGTTTTATGGTCCTCTCCTCCAACGATCAGGTATTTTTTCCGTCCACTTCCTGCGTACGGAAATAATGATATGGATCGTACATATCGTAAGCTAAGCCTTCCGGATAGTTATCGTCCTCCAGCTCTACCGCCATGGCGTAACTGCGGTAGGGCGCACAACGAAAATGCAGAAGATTAACCCCTGGCGGGATATGTGTGGCGTAAATCAGCCGATGCGCTGCAAATTCGCCACGGGTCGTATGAAGAACCAACGTCGATGCCTCGTCCATATGCGTCATGCGGCAATGATCATAGTAGGCGCCGCCAATCTTAAGAAACTCCTCCAGCAATGCCATTACATAACGGCCAGGATGAAAACGTGCATTGTTCGGAAAACGCAGTCCTTTAGTAAAAGGTACGGTTACCGGCGAATCCGATGACTGCTCCACGGTGATGCCCACGGCTTTCGCTGCCAGCAGAATATCTTCCAGTTCCTTTTCCTGGTCCTCATCCTGTGCATATAAAAATGCATCCTGCGTTTTATAACCACAGTCGATCCTGTACTCGCTCACGTTGCTTTTAATATGCAGCAAGGCGTCCCGGATAGCTGTGGCTACGTTTGTTGTGTGCGCTTCGCCGAAGTTTTTGATCATCACATGGTAAGGCGTGTCCATCAGCGTGTTAAGGTGCGCGGTGGTACCACCGGTAGTACCGAAGCAGGCCGTCTGCGCTTCCAGCAGCAACACGCTGAAGCCTTTCTTTTGCAGGGCCAGCGCCGTCGTTACCCCGGTAATACCAGCGCCGACGATCGCTACATCGTACGTTAACGCCGGCTGCGGCTCGCGGCGGAATGATAGTGGTAATTCTCCTGAAGTGGTAGCCTGCCATAAGCTCTCCATTTGTCCATCTCTCTTCATAATTTAAAAATTCAGGGTTAGAAAATAAGGGCGACGTCCATAAAACGACAATATCCGGGCCAGCCAAAACCCTTATCAATAAAGAGTTACAGCAATCTCTTGAATAGTTTTATGTAGAAAAGCGTTCCTGCAATGAGCAACAAATTCCATCATATCATATAACTGTGATTGACATTCGTTCGCCCCTCTTTAAAACGACGAAGGACCACCTGTTTAACGCGCACCATAAAGCCAATCTTGATCAATTGTTTTTAACCGACCCGCCCCCACGAGATCCATGTGATCTTTACATTCCCGTTGATATACCTATCTACGCCCTACAAACATGCATAGCACGGAATTCATTCTTGGATTCAGTGCATATAAGTAATGATTTAGCGAAGCTGCTGAAACGATACATAACACCTTCCCAAACCGATGGTTCGGATCATTTAGCACTCCTAATTAAATGTTGCAACAACAATAAAAATCAGAAACAGATGCAGTCTCGCATCAAATCGTTCAGTTTGATCAAATTAAAAAGTATATATATAAACGTTTATTTAGAAATAACGTGCAGAACCTTACTGATAGCGGCTTCCGCAGTGTGGAATTACGTTTGGGAAGTGTAGAAAAATTACACTCTTTTTTAAGTAGTATTCGTTTTATTTCGCCGTGATGTGCTTATATAAATTAAAATTTCACTATTCATTTCATAATGGCATGTTTGTTGCGCATTTCCTACTGAACTATAACGGAAACTACACTTACACACTGAGGCTTAACGTTAATCTAGCTTAACTATTTATTGCTTAACTTTCCAAAACACACTCGCTATGATCAATTTTGAAGATCAAACGTCTGTTCACCAGAATGCATCCACGCCAGAAGAAAGGCAGACGACCACAAACGAAGAAAAACCCAAATCGAGAAGAGGTTTTGCAGCCATGGACAAGGCTAAACAAAAAAGCATCGCCAGCAAAGGCGGACAAGCTGCACACCGCATGGGCGTGGCGCATCGATTTACCCCGGAAGAGGCACGCGAGGCAGGTCGCAAGGGCGGCAGCATCGTGAGCATGAACCGGGAGCACATGGCAGGTATTGGCAAAAAGGAGGTGAGGCAACACGCAAACCCCGCCAGCCTAAATCTAATACCGACAAATCCTGATGTAATTTTTACTTTATGGCATACAAAAAGAGGTCCCGGCCGGCATAAATCATGGCACCAGTCTGATTTGCAGCCGGGGCCTTTATTTGTTTTCCGCCAGGCCGTTTCATTGCACGGTTCAATTGATGGTGATGGCAATCCCTCTGGTCGCGGTGATCATTGCTATTGTATTTTTTCTGATATACCGGTCTAAAAATCCGGATAAGGGAAATCGCGCCTGAACTCAATTTGTACTACTATCCTATTTGTATTATTCATGTCGTTGAAGCCATCCGAACACCTGACACCAGAGGAGCTGAAAAAGGTCTGCGCCTGGTTATCCTGGACGGACTTGCTACCGAGGCGATGGTGGTATTTACGGCGGGCTCCATTCTCACAGCATTGGCGCTGGGGCTGGGCGCCAGCAATTTCCAGATCGGGGTGCTGGCGGCCATGCCCACTTTTACCAACATCTTCCAATTACTGACCATCTGGCTGGTGCAACGCTTCAATAATCGCCGCGCCATCGCCGTTATTTGTTCGTCGCTCGCCCGTACGCCGATCGTGCTGATCGGGCTTATTCCGTTCCTGTTCTCTGCAGGAACAAGTTTATATACCCTGCTGTTATTACTGTTCCTGCATTATTTCTTCGGCTCCGTGTCAGGCGCATCCTCGAACTCCCGGATGAAAGATCTTATACCCAACGATATGCTTGGCGCCTACTTCTCCCGCCGCACCAGGATTACGCAAACCCTGAACGTGACGCTCAGCCTGGGAACAGCGCTGATCGCGGATTATGTAAAGAATAACTTTCCAGGGCATGAAATCGAGCTGTATACTTCTTTATTCCTTTTAGGAGGAATCTTCGGCCTCAGTGGTGTTATCGCGCTCTACCGAACGCCGGAACCACAACAGATACTGGAGAAAGAGAATATATTCGGCCTGCTGAAACGCCCCTTCCGTGACCGCAATTTCAGGCGGCTGCTGCTGTTCAACGCGTGCTGGATCTTTTCGCTTAACATCGCCACGCCCTTTGTAACCGTGTACATGCTGCGCACGCTGAACGTGCCGCTGTCGTGGATTATAGGCCTTGGTATCCTCTCGCAGCTGAGCAGCATTTTTTCGTTAAATGTGTGGGGAAAGTACATCGATAAATTCTCCAATAAAAATGTCATCCTGATCTGTGCACCGCTGTACATCTGCTGCTTCATCACCTGGGCACTGATCGCGAAAGATTCATCTTTCCCGGTGAAGATGGCGGTACTGGGGGCAGTACATATTGTCACCGGCTTATCTACTGCCGGCATCAATCTTTCGCTGAGTAATATAGGTATTAAACTGGCCCCGCACGGACAGGCGATGATCTATTTATCGTGCAAAAATATGGCAGTTGCCCTGGCCGCCGCGCTGGCGCCGCTATTGGGCGGACTGATGGCCGACTACTTCCAGTATCGCCAGTTGCTGCTGGAATTTGTATGGAAAACGCCCAGCCAGTTCCGCGACATCTACCTGCTGAATCTACAGCAATGGAATTTCTTTTTCGCCATTACCGCTATTCTTGCATTGCTTTCGCTAAACCTGTTACGGCGCGTGCGCGAAAGCGGCGAAGTACACAAACAGGTGGTCATCCGGGAAATGGCGGTGAGCCTGAGCAAACGGGTACGTGAAAGTCCGCCGCACCAAATGCTGCATCGTTACGTGTTGTTGCCCACGGCACTCGTGCTCGACAAACTCAGCGACCCCGACACATCACGCCGCGAAGCATTGCTGCGGTTAAAAAAACGCCACCGGCGTTAAATCAGTTGCAGGTGTGGCCGTATCTGCACCAGCACCACGTCGCAACGATGTGACGCCACTTTCGTGCATACGCATACACGGCTTTGTAAAAATGTTATTCCCTTATACCTAAGCCCATTTACTGCCGCTGTACATGCCACGTGTTGCATGTATTTCTCCCCATTTTCTATTGCAGAGCGAGCGTATATTTCTACGGAAAACACAGCTGAAACATCGATGAGCAAAGCGTTTCAGGCAATCGCTCCCATCAGCTGGCACAAGATTTATGATATAGATACCAGCATCATACCCAAAACAATCTTACATGAATAACCTGGCAGTTCCCCGCAACAGATTCCACGCGCGTTCCCGCCCCTGATGTGACGCGGGACGCAACAATACACTTCATTAACCTTAAATTCACCTTTTATGGCAAAGTATGGTAAAAAAGCCGGCAGCAAAGTAGAGCGCGCAATGCACGAAATGCATGAAGGCAAACTGAAAAGCGGTCGTAGTGGCCGGAAAGTAACCAATCCAAAACAAGCGATCGCCATCGGTTTGTCCGAAGCACGCGAAGAAGGCGGTAAAGTACCGAAAAAGAAAGCCGCGCCGAAGAAAAAAGCGGCCGCTAAAAAAGCAGCGCCGAAAAAGACCGCTGCGAAGAAAGCGGCAACGAAGAAAAAAGCAGCACCGAAAAAGAAGGCGGCGGCAAAGAAAGCGGCGCCGAAGAAAAAGCAGCACCGAAAAAGAAGGCCGCTGCGAAGAAAGCAGCACCGAAGAAAAAAGCAACACCTAAAAAGAAAGCGGCCGCAAAAAGGCAGCGCCGAAAAAAAAGCAGCACCTAAAAAGAAGGCCGCCGCCAGAAAATCCTAAACTTTCCGTTCCGACAATAGGGAGGCTGGCATATGATATGCCGGCCTCTTGCAATTAGTTTCAGATGAAAAAACATTCCTGGATTTACCGTAATAGCCTTTCCATTGTATTTATCAGCCTGTTACTCGTTACCCTGGGCGGACAGGCGTTCACCGGCTGGCTGCAGTTTAACGAAGAACTGGAAGAAAAAGGCCGGGCCGCCATTGCCTTTTTACCCTATCTCGCAAGCCCGCACTTTATGGAAGCCACCTTCGAGAACTGGGAAAGCGAGTTTTTGCAGATGGGCATGTATGTAATGTTCACCGTATGGCTGCGACAGCGGGGTTCCGCCGAGTCAAAGTCGCTGGACGAAAAGGAAGAAGTGGACCGCGAGCCCAAATCCGGCCCCGATGCCCCCTGGCCGGTAAACAAAGGCGGGCTTTGGTTAAAGCTCTACCGTAATTCCCTGTCCATCGCGTTTCTTCTTCCTGTTCCTGGTTTCGTTTTGCCTGCATTTTAAGGGCAGTAGGACGACCTTTAACGTAGAACAGGCCCTACAGCACAAACCGACCGAATCCGTGCCTCAATTCCTCTTAAATTCGAAATTCTGGTTCGAGTCGTTTCAAAACTGGCAAAGTGAGTTTCTTTCGGTAGCGGCCATCATTATCCTCTCCATCTTCCTGCGCCAATGGGGATCGCCCGAATCGAAACCCGTAGATGCACCACATGCCGAAACCGGGAAATAGTTTATGATTCAGCCAGCAGCTCAGCCCGTTTCAGCCACCGTCGCACACTGCAGCATTCCTTCCCTTCCAACAGGTAGGGAAGACCCCGCTTATCATCCCTACGCAAAGGGCAGGCAAAGGGCAGTTAAAGGGCAGGCAAAGGGCCGACCACGCACCCAGCAAGCTTTTAGGCGGTTTCATTGGGGCTAAACCCTTGTAAATACTGTGGTTTTGGGAAGGTGTAACTTCACAATTCCGAGGATCGTAACTGCATCCTTCGCTGATCCTTCGCTCATCCTGCGCTCAAATGGCTGTGGCGGCGGTTTTAACGGTAGATGAGCGAAGGATCAGCGAAAGCAGTAGCAAGGATGGTCGAAAGCTGGTACAACCGTGAAAGGGTGCGACGCAACTGCGGCCGGGAAAAGAAAAGTGCCGGTCCACCACCTTATCTAGTGTTAAATACAAGGCTGGAACAAGGTACTTGGTATTGCATAGTACACAATAAACCCTATCTTTACAGCGCCATGTAAGTTTTCCATCCTGCTTACCAACTAGTCATTCTAAACGTTTACTCTTTTTATGAAAAGAATCACCCCCTTATTGCTCCTGCTATGCATGAGCACACTTGCCGTTGCACAGCAGGTATCCGCCAGGCTGGATTCCCTGATGGACTACTACAACCGCCGGAACATGTTCAACGGATCGGTACTGGTGGTCATGAAAGGACAGCCGCTGCTTTCCAAAGGTTACGGACTCCGTAACGCCGAAGGCACCGTAAAAACGACGAAAACAGTATTTTCCAGCTGGGCTCCATCACTAAACAGATTACGGCTGCGGTCATCCTCAAACTGCAGGAACAGCGCAAGCTAAGCGTGAACGACCGCATCAGTAAGTACTTCCCGAGCTACCCGAAAGGCGACAGCATCACCATCCGCCAACTGCTATCGCACACCTCCGGGATCTATAATTACACGGAAAACGGCCAGTGGATGCAACAGGAAGTAACAACGCCGCACAACCGCGCCGCCATGATCGCCACTTTTAGCGACAAACCGCTGAAGTTTTCGCCGGGTACGGATATGAGTTACTCCAACTCGAACTATATGCTGCTGGGCTATATTATCGAAGATGTAACGAAGATGCCTTACTACCGTGGCTGTTCGTAAATACATCTTTGAACCGCTGCAAATGCGCCATAGCGGGTTCGATTTCGTACGTCTGAGCGATCCGGATAAGGCCGTTGGCTACTCCCGGCCCGGACAACCAGCCCCCAGCGTAGACTCTTCTGTAAGTTACGCCGCAGGCGCCGCCTACTCTACCACCGGCGACCTGGCCAAATGGCATGAAGGTTTGCTGCATCATAAAATCATCGGTAAGGCGTCGGCAGAAGAAGGTTTTACGCCGGTTAAAGGCCGGTATGCCTATGGTTGGATCGTGGATTCTATTGCCGGCAAACGCCGCATGGGGCACGGCGGTGGCATACATGGTTTCAACACGAACTTTGAGCGGGTGCCCGAAGACGATGCGTATGTAATACTCTTAAGCAATGTAAGTAACGGTTCGCTCAACGTGATTACGGACAATATCTGGAAAACGCTGTACTTCAACGCGCCCATTCCTAAAGATAAGATCAAGTTAAAACTGGAAGAGACGGTATTGAAGCAGTACATCGGCACCTACGAAATGAACGAAAATTTCGATGTGGTAGTGAGCGTACAAAACGGAGAATTGCACGCATTTCCCAAGGGCCAGCGCGACAACCTCCTGTATGCAGAAAGTCCCGATACGTTCTTTACAGACGACCCGGACATCCGGTGAAATTTGTACGCGATGCGGCCGGTAATATCACCGGATTTAACCTGTACCAGCGCGGACAACAAGTATTTTTTAAGAAAAGCTAACCCGCGCGGTTGGCCTCCTCTTCCGAACCTGTTTTTCGCTCACGCGCTCCCTGCACTTTGTTGTTGCCGAAGCGGTAGGTGAAAGACAGGTTTCCTGTCCTGTTTTGCCAGCGGTTGTTTACCCGCAGATACACGTTGCCATACTCCGCAAATCCTCTAAAGCGGTTGGATGCAAAGATATCGGTCACGTTAAATTTGAGCGTGGCCTTTTTCTTCATGATCTCCTTTTGGATACCACCCCAAACACCCCCATCGCTTTTGACTGGAAAATACCATATACCGTAGGCGCTTCGTACCAGCCGCCCAGCTCTATTTTGATATCTGCCGGCAGGGTAAAAGTATTGGTAATATTCAGGTTCCACGACAACTGCGAGGTATAGAACGTAGCGGTCGTATCCTTGATCTGGTAACGGGTATGATACACCGACCCGTTGCTGTTGACGCTCCACCATTTTGTGGGCTGAAACGGTGCGGTCAGGTTCAGCGAATAGTTTACCTGCGTACCCAGGTTGCGGTTCGTACTGATCGTGATCTGTGTTTTATCGTTCGAGATCAGGTATTCATCGAATAAATCCGTGGTAACTGCATAAGCGAGGGAAGCGATGTACTTGTTTTTGAACACGTAACTCAGCTCCGTATTATGTGTATACTCCGGTGTGAGGTAGGCGTTTCCGCGGAAGAAGGTGTATTTATCCAGGAAAAATATAAAGGGGTTTAACATGCCGTAACCCGGACGGTTGATCCGCTTTGAATACGCCAGCGACAATTTATGATTGTCTGTAAATTTATGATCGGCCGTAAAGTTCGGAAACCAGTTCAGGTAGTTTCGTTTTATGCGGTTCTTGAGCGAAACAGAGTTCGCGTCCGTGACAGTTTGCTCTGCACGCATGCCTAATGTAAAGTCGGTTTTCTTAAATTGTTGCTTGTAGATAAGATAGGCCGCATATACATTTTCGTGGTACTGGAACTGGTCGTACTGCGATTGCACAGGCACGTATACCCCATTCAGCAGTGAATCGTAACGCATGTAGTTATCAACCGCGACAAAACTAGCCTTCGCGCCGGCTTCTATTTTGCTTGTTTTACTCAATGGCAGTACCAGGTCGGCCTTGATGCTGTAAATATCGATATAGGTATAAGGCTGCATCTGGATATTGCTACGCTGCGATATATTGCCCGAATGCACTGTTACCATACTGTCTGCGAGACTATTGTTGATGTTATTTTTAAAATGAGCATAGTCTGCGTCTACGGTAAACTCTGTGCCCAGCGTGTCTGCCTTCAACTTATAGTTAAGGTTGTAACTGGTGCTGGAGAAACGGTTGTTCGCACCCACGAGCGTGTGCAGTACGGAGTCTGTAGCGCCACCCCTGTTAGCAACGTCCGTAGCGCTGAACGCCTCGCGCCAGAAAGCATTGGAGTAACCGTTTACCAACACGCCTACGGTTTGTTTGTCCGTTACAAAGTAATCCGCCCCCGCTTTGTAGGAGCGGTTCATAAAGTCGTTCTTCTGGTATACTTCCTGGCGAAATTGCATGGGTTGGTCGCCACCGGTCGTACGGTGCAGTTCCCGTGTATTGTAGCTCTGGCGGTCGCCATAATTCAACGTGCCAAATACATTGAACTTCTTCGTACGCCAGTTCAAACTGCCACCTACGCCGTAAAACCAGTAGCGGCCCGCTCCCACGTTAGCATTAATGGTTCCGTTTAACCCGGTAAGTTGTCCTTTTTTGTTTTGATATTGATGATGCCCGAGGTACCAGCTGCATCGTAACGGGCGCTTGGACTGGTAATGATCTCGATCTGCGACACCGTTTCGGCGGGCATGCTTTTCAGTAATTCTGCCAGTGCCTCATTAGAAAGATAGGTGAGTTTGCCGTCGAGCATCACCGTTACACCGGCTTTTCCGCGGACGGTTAAATTATCGCTGTTATCTACCGACACGCCCGGCGCACGGCGGAGCAGGTCCATGACACTATTGCCCGCTGCAGCCACGCTGCTCTCCACGTTCAGCACGGTCTTTCCTTCCGTACGCTCCACGAAAGGTTTCTGGCCGGTAATATTTACTTCTTTCAGGCTTTTGGAAGCGATCTGCATGGATATGTTCGGCAGCTCCACGCTTTTATGTGCGGCATCGATGGCAAATAAATTGCCGTTGTGGGCGGTATATCCCATCTGCGTGACCTGTATAAAGTATTGACCTTCGGCAATATCGCCGATCAGGCAGCGGCCTTCCGCGTCGGTCATCTGTCCTTTTAAGAGGGAACTATCGGCTGCCCTTTTTACTGCCACGCCCGCATAAGGCAAGGGTTTTCCGGCCTCGTTGAGCACACGCACGGCCACTTTGCCTGTTCCGTTCTGCTGCGCCAGCAGGGGCATGACACCACTTAAGCATAGCATGGCCAGCAGGATGATTTTTTTTTCTCATACAGGTGTTAAAAAATGTGTTCTGGTAAAATGGGGCTGGTTTCTGTTTCTACTGACGGCTCGTGATTCAATATACAGTTCGCATAGCGTGATACATCTGCAGGACGCCACTCCTGCATACTACATATTAAAGACGATCGGTCCGTGAAATAGTTGCAGAAATGACCGGGATTTTTTTGTGTTGATAAGTTCATGCCGCTTATCCGGCATTTTTACCGCCTTTTCTGGCATAATTCCTGAAGCAATTCCGGAAAAACGTATTGATATGGGACCTATTATTATTCAATCATTGGGATTTAAAGCGCAACCGGCGCTGGAAGAGTTTATTACAGAGAAATTGAACTCCATCAAATACGATAAAATTGTAAAGGCAGAGGTCACCCTTTATCTTGGCCCAGACAGCAAACCTGATAATAAAACATGCGAGATAAGACTGCACATTCCCGGCAACGACCTGTTCACCAAAAAGAGCGGGGAGTATTTTGAACCCGCCGTGAATGAAGTTGTGGAAATATTGAAACGTGATCTCCGCGAACTGAAAGAACGAATCGCTGATCGCCGCCAGGCCGATGCGGAGGTCATCCAGAACGCAATGCTCGAAGGCGGAACCGACGATGAGGAAGATATTTAACCAGCCATTATAACATAAAAAAACAGGCGTTGATCAACGCCTGTTTTTTTATGTTCGCTCATCAGGTTTCACCCGGATAAGTATCACGCGGCAAACCGCCACCGGGTTTTGCTTTATCAATATCCAGGGGTGGGCGGTCAGTATTGATCAGTTTATCTTCTCCTCCCCGTTTTTTCTTAGCCCGGTACACCAGGTAATAGATGATCGCCGTGCCGAGTAATATTAAGGCTATTAAAGGTATCGGTTCCATAATTTCCTCGTTTTGTTCCACTTATACGGCAACGAATTTTGTGCCTGAAACCTGTAAACTTCACCCTCTTATGTTTAACAGCGACGCAAACAAACTCCGCTTCGTATTGGCACATCGCCCGGAGCAGCAACTGCCCGCCAGCGAATGGCAATGGTACCAGGAATGGCACGATGCCCTCTTTTTCCACTGGAAACTGGCCCCCGACGTGGTAGCCGCCTTGTTGCCCGCACGCCTCCAGCCCCAGCTGTTCGATGGGCACGCCTGGATTTCCCTCGTTCCTTTTTCGATGCGGCAGGTGCGGCCGCGCAGGCTGCCATCACTGGCGCTGGTATCGGACTTTCATGAGGTGAATCTGCGCACCTACGTTACCAACGGCCATCACCACGGTGTGTATTTCTTTTCACTGGAAGCTGAAAAAACTTTATCAGCCTACGTATCGCGTACCTTTTCGGGCCTGCCGTACGAGAAATCGGTCATACGCCGGGGCATCGGGGAATACAGTATCCGTAACAGCCACACCGGCAACTACTTACAGGTCAGTTATGAACCCGGCACGCCCATCTCCCGGAAAACCGAACTGGATAAATGGCTGACGGAAAGGTATTATCTTATGGCAGAGAAAAACGACCAGGTGATCAAATTTAATGTACATCATCCCGAATGGGAATTGCGGGAAGTTCACATCAAATCCATCAGCCTGCGTTACAATGTGGGCAACGTATACCTCACCGAAAAGAACATTGAACTGGCCCATTTCTCCCCGGCGTGCAGGTGCTGGCCTGGACGCATGAGATCATTTAGTGGCACAGTATTTTGAGGTTATCTGGTAAAACAGATCACCATGGAAAAGAAAAACCCACTCCAACATACAGACCTTACAGATAACGACCGCGACCGCAAAAGCTCGAACCGGAAGAAACCTCGATGGAGCTGCCGGAAGTGCGCGATATTCCCGGCCAGGAGCATGTACGTCCCCCTTCGTTGGGCGAACTTGCCGATACTACCGCCTCTTCCGATGATGAAGAGGGCAAAGGGTTGCTCGACGATCTGAATGGCGACGATGAAGTCACCAACGATGACAGCAATGTGACCAATACGGAACGGCAGTTACTCGACCGCAGCGCCAATGAAACACCCGGCGACGAAGGCGCCTCCGACCTGCGACGCGCCCGGCTCGATAGTGTGGATGAAGACGGGGATCCCCTGAACGAACGAGGCTTCGGCTTCGACAAAACCGGCGAAGACCTGGACGTTCCTGGAGCGGAAGACGATGACCAGTTCGAGAACAGTGGCGCCGAGGATGAGGAAAATAATGCCTACAGTTCGGATAAGAACGACGACAACGACGAAACCCTCGGCATCCCATAGCTTGTACATTTTATCGGATTTTTATCCCATTTCGCGCTTTCGTTACCGGACATAAGCGGGCAGGCACTGATTAGCCCAAATATTGCCTAACTTTAAGCCATGACACCTGTAACCAGCGAACACCTGCAAAGCCTCGACGCCCTTAGAAATGTACCCCTCGACCAGCTCCAATGGCTCACCGACAACAGTGAGCACTACGTGGTACCCCAGGGCCAGTACACTTTTAAAAAGGGGGATGCGTTGAATAAGCTGGTGATCATCATCAGCGGACAGGTACGCATGTTCATGGCTTCCGATACGCAACAGCGTGAAATTGCCATATTGGAAGCAGGCACCATTACCGGGTACCTGCCCTTTTCCCGCGCCACCACCGCCTTTGCCAACGGCATGGCGACGGAAGACGCACAGCTCATGGCCCTGCCCATTCCGCAGGTGCGGGAAATGATCTGTGAGCGCTTTGAACTCACGGAAGCCCTCGTACACGTGATGACCGACCGCGTAAGGGAATACACTTCCAACCAGCTCCATAATGAAAAAATGACCGCGCTCGGTAAATTATCGGCCGGGCTGGCCCACGAACTCAACAACCCCGCCTCCGCGGTGGTGCGCGGGGCCGTGTCGTTGAAAAAGCACCTGCAGATGGTACCTGAGTATTTCAGGGAAGTGATGAACGTGCAGATGCGACCCGAAGATGTAGATTTCGTGCGCGATATGATGTTTGCCATTATTAAGGAACATGACAACCGACCTAAGTTATCCATGATGGAAAGGGGTGATAAGGAAGATGAAATCTACGACTGGCTGTCGCAGTTCGATGTGCAGAACGCACAGGAAATAGCGGAAAACTTCGTGGAGTTCGGCTTCTCGCTGGAACATATGGCCAAATTCGGGGAGCATATTCCGGAAAAAGATCTTTCCGCTATCCTGAACTGGATCAATAAAAACCTGGTGACCGAAAGGATGGTCACAGATATAGAAGAAGCGTCGCAACGTATTTCACGGCTGGTGCAGTCGGTAAAAACCTTTACCCATATGGACCAGGGCAACGCCCTGCAGCTGAGCGACGTGCACGACGGCATCAACAATACGCTTACTATGTTGGAATACAAGCTGCGTAAGGGCAATATTAAACTGGTGCAGGAATTTGATCATACCCTGCCCCCTATCCGAGGCACTCATCGGGGAACTGAACCAGGTATGGACCAACCTAATAGACAATGCCATAGACGCCATGGAAGTAAATGGCAACGGGGTACTGGAAATCAGAACGGAAAGAGACCGCGATTGTGTAAAGGTACATGTGATCGATAATGGTCCGGGGTTCCGGCCGACATAAAAACGCGTATATTCGACCCGTTTTTCACCACCAAATCGATTGGTAAAGGCACAGGATTAGGCCTGGATATCGTTTGCCAGATCATTAAACAACATAAAGGAACTATTAAAGTGGATTCAGTGCCCGGTCGCACCGACTTCTGGGTAACCCTGCCCATTAAAGGATAAATAAGATGACGAACCTCCCGCTTATATTTTGTATTGATGATGATGCACAGGTACTGCGCGCGATCGTACGCGACATCAAAAATAAGTACCGTGAAAAGTACCGTGTAGTCAGCACCACCGTCGTAAAAGAGGCGCTGGACAGCCTGCTGGAGATGAAAAACAAGGGTGAAACAGTTGCCATGTTCCTCACCGACCAGCGCATGCCCGAAATGGATGGTGTAACCTTCCTGGAGCACGCCCGCAAGTTTTTCCCCGACGCCAAACGCGTGCTCCTCACCGCTTACTCGGACACGGATGCGGCCATCAAAGCCATTAATACCGTACAATTGGACTACTACCTGGTAAAACCCTGGGACCCGCCGGAAGAGAAACTGTACCCGATCATCGACGAGCTGCTGGACGAATGGCAGGGCGCATACCGCCCCGAGTTCCGCGGCATCAAGGTGTTGGGCTACCCCTACTCGCGCGACAGCCACGCCGTGAAGGATTTCCTGGCAGGTAACCTCATTCCTTACCAGTGGATGGATATACAAACCTCTGATGAAGGAGAACAGCTGCTGGCCCTGAACAAGCTGACCAGGGCCAACCTGCCCGTGGTGTTCATGGAAGACGGCAGTTACCTCTGCAAACCCGGCATCGCCGATATCGCCGCCAAAGTAGGCATGAACCCGCACATCAAACATGACATGTATGATGTGGTAATCATCGGCGCAGGCCCCGCAGGACTGGCAGCCGGTGTGTACGGCGCCTCCGAGGGACTGAAAACCCTGCTCATCGAAAGACGCGCTCCGGGCGGCCAGGCCGGTACCAGTTCGCGGATCGAGAACTACCTCGGGTTCCCTACAGGACTAAGTGGTGCAGAGCTCACCAGGCGGGCCATTACACAGGCCACCAGGCTGGGCACGGAGTTCATCACGCCCCAATCGGTAAAAGACATTAAACAAAGCGGCGGCTATAATAAAATCATCCTGGATGATGGCCGCGAGATCAACACCCGCGCCATTGTGATCACGACCGGTGTAGACTACCGCAAGCTGGACACAAAGGGCGTGGCGGATTTCACGGGTGCCGGTATTTATTACGGCGCGGCCATGACCGAAGCTACCGCCTGCAAGGGCCGGGATGTATTTATCGTGGGGGTGGCAACTCTGCGGGACAGGCGGCCATGTACCTTTCCAAGTTTGCGCGTAACGTGTTCATCCTCATCCGCAAAGAAGATTTAACCAGCACGATGTCGTCTTACCTGATCGACCAGATTGCCGGTACGGAAAACATCACCGTTCGCCCGAAAACCGAGATCATCGAGGCCCGCGGCAGCGACCGGCTCGAGGAGCTGGTGATCAAGGATATAGAAACCGGTAATACCACGGAGGAAAAAGCTGGCGCCCTCTATATATTCATCGGCGCCAAGCCTTTTACGGACTGGATCAAGATGGATATCATCAAGGATTCGAAAGGGTTCATTGAAACCGGCCGGGAGCTGAAGAACCACGACAACTTTTCCCGCATCTGGAAACTGGAACGCGACCCCTACCTGCTGGAAACCAGCTGCGCCGGTGTATTCGCTGCCGGCGACGTGCGCGCCAACGCTATGAACCGCGTGGCAGCCGCTGTGGGCGAGGGCTCCATGGCGATCAGTTTTGTTCACAAATATCTTGCAGAAGTAAAATAACTAAGATGGCAACCTGTTCACACATAGAAGCGATAAAAGACGTAAAAATAGGCGAGGAAGGCGTTTGCGAAGAATGCATCCGGAACGGCGGAGAGTGGGTACACCTCCGCACCTGCCAGACCTGCGGCGTAACGCTTTGCTGCGACGACTCCCCCAGGAAACACATGACCAAACACTTTCACCGCTCGGAACACCCGGTAATTGCATCGGCAGAGCCGGGGAAAGATGGTTGTGGTGTTATGTGGATAAGGCGTTCGTCGAATATTAATGTCATTTGCAGCTTGTGAAAACGCTGGATGCTATCACAAGCTGCAAATTATTATACACTACGCCTACTTTAACATTCCCTTAAACAATAACCCTGCCCTATCCCCCGTTATCATTTTCCAAACACCAATCCTTCAGATTATCTACAAAATCAAGTCGGAACTTTACACTATGAGCGGAAGATCTATTACGGTCCTTATACTTTGTATAGTTGCAGGTACGCAGGCAGCACGCTGTCAGACTATTACGACGGAGCTTTTACTGCCAGACAGCCTTACTCATCCCACTATTCACTGGAAAATGCAACAGGCGCCCGAACGCCCGTTTTCGAGGCGTGCATTTCTCGTGCCGGCCACCATGGTGGTATTCGGAGCAGTAGCGGCATCCAGTAAAGAAGGATTGCGCAATATAGATTACAACATCAAATACGAAATACACGACGAACACCTGCCCGTCAGGACGAAGATCGATAACATCCTGCAGTTCACGCCGGCCGCCAGCACCTTCCTGCTCGGTATTGCGGGTGTAAAAGGCAAAAACAACTTCCGCGACCGCGCCATGATCTACGGCATGTCCATGATGATCATGAACGCCACCGTGTTTACCACCAAGCGCCTTACCCAGCAACACCGTCCGGATGGCTCCAATTTCAGCTCCTTCCCGAGCGGCCATACCGCCAATGCCTTTGCGGGCGCGGAGTTCATGAGAAGAGAATATGCAGATGTATCGCCGCTGTACGGCATTGCGGGGTATGCAGTGGCGGCTACGACAGGTTACCTGCGCATCCGCAATAATAAACACTGGTTCAGCGATGTAGTAGCGGGAGCCGGTGTGGGTATACTCTCTACCGATTTAGCCTATTATCTTTATCCAAGAATAAAAGATAAAATATTTAAAAACGATAAACCTACAACCAGTACGCTGATCATGCCAACGTATAGCAGTGGCAGCTTTGGATTGGCGCTGAGTCGAACTTTTTAACGGAAAAACGGGGACAATAGCAGGCGGCCTTTGCGGTCGCCTTTTTATTAACACCATTTCCCGATTAATTAGTCTATCTTTAAATGCAGCACGGTGTGCAGCATTTTCATTCCTCTGTAAGAATATTATTTTTCTTCCTGCCAAGGCACAATCATAATACTTTCTGCCCCAAACAATACGGTTGCCTCCAACCGTTCAGAATACTTTTTTATCAAATAAATAATTCAGATGAACACCCGCAAAAAGAAAGAGATCGTGCGATTTGCCTCCAAGGAAACCAATTTATTTGCAGATCGAGTGAAAGCAAAAGTGGATGAGTATTTTTCCAATCACAAATTGTCCAGGTACGCTAATACAGGCATGTGGATCAAAACCACCTGCATGATATTACTGTATATATTGCCTTACCTCACTATGACCCTGGGTTACACTGCGGACAGCGTTTGGTTGTTCCCGGGTATGTGGGCAATGATGGGGCTCGGCGTTATCGGTATCGGCACCTCTGTAATGCACGATGCCAATCACGGCACCTACTCCAGTCGCAAAAATGTAAATACGGCCATGAGCCATATCTTGAAAATGATTGGCGGTTACACCGTAACCTGGAAAATACAACACAACCTGCTTCATCACACCTATACAAACCTAACCGGCCTGGATGAAGATATTACACCTACCACCTTCCTTCGGTTTTCTCCCGGTACGGAAAGGAAGCCTTATCATAAACTCCAGTTCATTTATGCATGGGGATTATATGCAATGATGACCCTCTTCTGGATGACCGGAAAAGACTTTCGCCAACTGTTTCGGTACGAACGCCACCAGTTGCTTGTTAAACAAAAAACTACGCTTCCTGCGGCCATGACCTTCCTGAGCCTGCTGAAAATGTTTTACTTCGGATACATTATCGTTTTACCCCTGCTATTTTCCGGAATGAGCTGGTGGATGGTGGTATTGGGATTTGTAGTAATGCACGTCATCGCCGGCTTGTCACTCGCCTGCATTTTCCAGCTGGCGCATATAATGGAAAGCTCCACCTTCGCGGAACCGGTGACTGATGCAATGGGTAAAAAGCAGATGGAAAATAACTGGGCCGTCCACCAGTTGCTGAATACCAGTAATTATTGCCCTAAAAACAAACTGCTCACCTGGTTTATCGGGGGACTGAACTACCAGATCGAGCACCACCTGTTTCCTAACATCTGCCATGTACACTATTCGCGGCTTTCACCCATCATAAGCAGTACGGCACGCGAGTTTGGATTGCCCTACCATGTACAGCCCAATTTGTTTAAAGCGCTGCAAAGCCATACTAAAATGTTGTGGATACTTGGCAGAAAATAGGCTAAGTGTTCATCCGTTCCATCAGCTTTTGCCGGTACGTAATGCCTACCGGCATGCGAAAGTCGTTCACCTGCACGAAATCCTTTCCATACGTACCGATCTTTTCTATCGCTACTATATAAGACTTGTGAATGCGCATGAACTTGGCAGCAGGCAGGCTGTGTTCCAGGTCGTTCGTGGTGATAGATGCCAGGTAGGTTTTGCCGGGGATGAACAGTTTCACGTAGTTGCCCAGGCTTTGGGTATATAACAATTCGTTCAGGTCGATGTCGACCATTTCACCGTCGACTTTTACGGCCAGCGAGGTAGGCGCTACGACTACCGCGCCGCGGTCACTCACATCATAATAACTGAAGAAACGATCTACCGACACCAGGAACCGCGGGAAGTAGATCGGTTTCATCAGGTAATCGATAACGCCGTAATCGTAACTCTCCAGCGCAAACTCTGAATAAGCAGTAGTTAATACCGTTTTAGGGGGATGGGGTAAATTGCGGAGCAGGTCCAGGCCGCTCACTTCGGGCATGTTAATATCGAGGAACATCAGGTCTACCTCATTCAACTCCGTGAACTGCCGGACCTCCACGCCGTTGTAAAACTGGCCGATCAATTCCAGGTCAGGCACCTGGTTCAGGTGACTCAACAACACATAATGGGCCGCAGGCTCATCGTCCACAATAATACACGTCTTCCTCATTTATAACCGGAGTTTAAAGTCCACTATATACTCATCTCCCCGCTCTCCCATTTCCAGTTCAAACTGACCGGCATACAGGATGTTCAGTCTCTCCAACGTATTACGGATACCGATTTTGGTAGAAGCCACGTCCACTTTCTTTTTGGAATAGAGTTCACCACCCTGAAAGAAAATACACGGTCCTTTACTTCTGCAAAGATATGTACAAAACAGGCGTCAATAGCGCCGGTGCCGTGCTTAAACGCATTCTCCACGAACGCGATGAGCAACATCGGCGCAATGCGGTAATCGCCTTCCACATCAATGTCCTGGTGATAACTGATATCGCAGCGGTACCCGATGCGCTCTTTCTCCAGCACAATATAGCTTTCGATGAAAGTCAGTTCATCGTTCAGCGCCACCGTTTCTTTCTGCGAGCTATCCAGCTGGTAGCGCATCAGCGTAGACACCTGCATGATCAGGTCCGGTGTACGTTTAGGGAATTGCAGGCTGATGCCGTACAACGTATTGAACGTATTAAACAGGAAGTGCGGGTTCAACTGGCTACGCAGGAGGTTCAGCTGCATTTCCGTTATCAGTTCCTGCTCCTGCGTTTTCTTTTTCTGCTCGCGGTAATACTGCAACAACAGGATAGGCCCCATGATGCAGATGAACGTTGCCACCATCGTGGCCAGCTGGAACAAGTACGTATCCTGCTTCACCGACTTGTACAGGTAACAATTTTTATAGAGCCACTCCCCCGCTACTTCATGCAGTATGCCCGCAAACACCATGGCCAGCAAAGGCTGGACACCGCATACACGGTAGGTTTATGCTGCTTTAATAATATCGGCAGTAAAAAGTGACGGTTCAGTTGCGCGTGGGAATACAATACGAGGAAATACACGCAGCCTTTCCAGAATTTTACCCAGGTAGTAATTAATACCCAGTCGTTCATGGAAAAAAGCACGAATGTAAAAACCAATATAATCAGCTCCTGTAGCCACTTCTGCTCCAGAATTTGTTTTGTACCTAGTTTCAAAACGGATGCATTTTCGATTAGATAGATGCAAAATAAAGGTTTGAAAGCGATTTTACCGACCGTATAATGACGAATTGAATTGGTCATTTACACTTATGAGATTTTGTTCAGATAGAGTTATTTCGCACTGGATTAAGCCATGTTTCAAGAATGCTCAACAGAAAATTTATCCTTAGCACGGCCTTTCTTCTCTTAACAAAAGGATTATTTGCACAAGTCCTGACGGTCAAAGATGCACTAGAAACGGCGCTAAACAACTACAACAGTATCAAGGCGAAAGACGCCTACGCCAATGCTTCCCGGGCTACAGTCAGCCAGGTGAGGAAGGAGGCGTACCCCAACCTGGTGGTATCGGCCCAGCAGGACTACGGTACCGTGAACGGCCAGAACGGGCCGGCTTATGGCTTTGGGGGTTACGGTGTGGCCTCGTCCGGCCTGCCGTTGGCGGAACAGAACTGGAACGCCGCCTTCGGCGCCCTGTACCTCGCCAACATTAACTGGGATTTTTACACTTTCGGCAAGGTGCGCAAGCGGATCGAAACTGCCGAGCGCACGGTGGAGCGCGACATCAGCGACCGGGAGCAGGAAAAATTCCAGCACCAGGTGCGCGTGATCAGCGCCTACCTGAACCTGCTGGCCGCACAACGTATTACCCGCTCGCAGGAAAACAACCTGTCGCGCGCCGATACGTTCCGTATTACCGTGGCTACAAAAGCCCGCAATGGCCTCATTGCCGGGGTAGACAGCTCCCTGGCCAATGCGGAAGTGAGTAATGCCCGCCTTGCCCTTATCCGCGCCCGCGATGCGGAGCAGGAAAGAGCAAACCAGCTTTCGCTGCTGATGGGTGTACCGGCCGGCAACGACTATACGCTTGACACCCTGTTCATCACGCGTATTCCAGGTAATGTAATGGCCACCGATTCCATATCTGCCCAACACCCCACCTTACAATTCTACAATAATCGCCTTCGGGTAAGCCAGGAACAGGAACAATACATCCGTACGCTGAAGTACCCGAACTTCTCGCTGTTCAGCGTATTCCAGACCAGGGCCTCCGGCTTCAGCCACCTTTATGCCAGCGATCAGACGCAGTATACGCACAATTACTTCGATGGTATTAAACCTACGCGCAGTAACTATTTGTTCGGTGTAGGGGTTACCTGGAACCTGACGAACATTCTCCGCGCAGGGCAGCAGCAGATCGCGCAGCACCATACCTCCGAGGGATTGCGTTACGAAGCGGAACTGGTGAATCAACAATTAAAAGCGCAGCAGGATCTCTCCAACGTGAAAATGAAAAACGCGCTGGACGCATATAATGAAGCGCCCCTGCAGGTACGCTCCTCTTCGGATGCCTTCCTGCAACGTTCTGTGTTATACCGCAACGGTCTGAATACGATCGTGGACGTGACCACTGCCCTGTATACGCTGAACCGTGCGGAAACGGACCGCGACATCGCCTACGCCAATGTATGGCAGGCCCTGTTGCTCAAAGCCGCATCAACCGGCGATTTATCCATATTTACGAATGAATTTTAACTGACGGAACAATGAACCTGATTCGACTAGCACTCCGGAAGCCCATATCGATTATGGTATTGGTGGCGGGATTGTTCTTCTTTGGTATATCTGCGGTCAAGGACATTAAGGTAGACATCCTGCCTAAAATGAACCTGCCGGTGATTTATATCGCCCACCCGTTTGGTGGCTATACACCCGACCAGATGGAGGCCTTCTTCGGCAAACAATACGTGAACATATTGCTCTTCGCCAATGGTATCAAGAGCATTGAAACTAAAAACGTGCAGGGCCTTACGCTCATGAAACTCTCGTACTACGAGGGTACCAACATGGCGCAGGCCGCGGCCGAGGTGAGTGCATTGGCCAACAGGATACAGGCGGTGTTCCCGCCCGGCTCCCAGCCGCCCTTCGTGATCCGCTTCGATGCCTCGTCGTTGCCCGTAGGACAGCTTGTATTGAGCAGCCCTACCCGCAGCAACAACGAACTGCAGGACTTCGCCAACATCTACGTACGTGCGATGTTCACCTCTGTTCCCGGTTTGCTTTCGCCGCCTCCTTTCGGTGGCAGCCCCCGTACGATCGAGATTAACGTAGATCCTGAAATGTTGCGCGCCCATAACCTGACACCCGACCAGATCGTGGAAGCGATTAAACTGAATAACCAGACCGCTCCTTCAGGCAACGTCCGTATCGGTGACAAAAACTACATCACCCCTACGAACAATACCATCCGCAACCTGAAAGAGTTTGAAGATATTCCCATCTTTAAGGGAGGCGTGCAAAACCTTTATCTCCGCGATGTGGCTACTGTAAAGGATGGCGCCGACGTAGCGGCAGGTTACGCACTGGTAAACGGAAAACGCTCCGTATATGTGAGTATCGCCAAATCCGGCGATGCCTCCACCTGGGATGTCGTAAAAGGCCTGAAAGCAGCCCTGCCGCGCATCCAGAGCACACTGCCCGAAGATGTAAAGCTAACCTATGAGTTCGACCAGTCGGTATACGTAATCAACGCGGTAAAAAGTCTCGTGAGTGAAGGTATCATCGGCGCGGTGCTTACCGGCCTGATGGTACTGCTTTTCCTCGGCGACCGCCGCGCGGCACTGATCGTAATTCTTACTATTCCCACTTCGATTATTTCCGGTGTACTGTTCCTGAAGTTGTTCGGCCAGACCATCAACATCATGTCATTAAGCGGCCTGGCGCTGGCCATCGGGATATTGGTGGATGAGAGTACGGTAACGATCGAAAATATTCACCAGCACTTAGACATGGGCAAACCCAAAGCCCTGGCTATCTGGGACGCCTGTAAGGAAATCGCTTTCCCGAAATTGCTGATCCTGTTCTGTATCCTCGCGGTGTTTGCACCGGCGTTTACCATGACGGGCATCCCGGGTGCGTTGTTCCTTCCACTGGCGCTGGCCATCGGCTTCTCCATGATTTTCTCGTTCCTGTTGTCGCAGACCTTTGTACCGATCATGGCCAACTGGATCATGAAGGCGCACCATAAAAGGGCGGCAGCGATGCGGAAGTGCTGGCAGCATCCGGTCTTTCCATCGCATCGGAAAAAGACACCTTCGATCAGAAAAAGTGCTGGTAGAACGCGAAGACTTTAACAACGACGGCAAGATCAGCCTGTTCGAACGTTTCCGCAACCGTTTCATGCGCTTCAGCGACCGGCTCATGCCGCTGCGTAAACCGATCACTGTTCTTTACCTGTTAGGCATCGGTGGCCTCGCCGTCTTAATGCTCAACGTTATCGGTAAAGACGTACTGCCACGCACCAATTCCAGCCAGTTCCAGCTGCGCCTCCGTGCCCCGGACGGCACCAGGATGGAACGTACAGAGGAAAAGGTGATCACCGTATTGAAAGAACTGGAAAAGGAAGTAGGCAAAGAGCATATCAACATTTCGTCCGTGTACGTGGGTCAGCACCCGGCATTGTTCTCCGTATCGCCTATCTATACGTTCATGGCCGGTCCGCACGAAGCAGTGTTCCAGGTAGCATTGAAAGACTATCATCATAACATGGATGATTTTAAAGAGAACATGCGCCAACGCGTAAAGAAAATGCTGCCGGATGTAAAAATCTCCTTCGAACCCATTGAACTGACCGATAAAGTACTGAGCCAGGGTTCTCCTACCCCGATCGAGGTGCGTATTGCCGGTAAAAACAAGAAGGCGAACGAAGACTATGCCAACAGGATCGTCGCAGCCCTGAAAAAGATCGATTATATGCGGGATGTACAAATCGCGCAGCCGATCAAGTACCCCGCCCTGAACATCAATATAGACAGGGTACGCGCGGCCCAGTTGGGTGTGGATGTGAACGATGTTTCCCGATCGCTTATTGCTTCCACTTCTTCCAGCCGTTATACAGAGAAAAATACCTGGATCGATGAAAAAGCCGGACAGCCCTACAGTGTACAGGTACAGGTACCGCTGAACCAGATGACGAACCTCGACCAGCTCGGCGAAATCCCGGTACTGCGCAATTCCAGCCGCCCGATATTGAGCGACGTGGCCAGCATTACCACCGATACCGTGCATGGCGAAAACGACAACCTTGGCGCCGTGCCATATGTGTCGGTGACCGCTAACCTGTACAAAACAGACCTGGGTAAAGCCAGCAACGATGTAGACAAAGTAATTAAAGACCTCGGCGAATTGCCACGCGGTTTGTTCGTTGACCGTATCGGTTTAAGCACCGTCCTGAACGAAACCCTCAGTAGCCTGCAAAATGGCCTGATCGTAGCGATCGTGGTGATCTTCCTCATGCTGGCCGCCAACTTCCAGTCGTTCAAAGTATCCTTTGTGGTACTGACGACGGTACCTGCGGTGGTATTAGGTTCCCTGCTGATGTTGACGCTTACCGGCTCTACACTCAACCTGCAGTCGTACATGGGTATCATTATGTCCGTGGGCGTATCGATTGCGAATGCGGTACTGTTGATTACGAATGCCGAACAATTACGCAAACATAGCGGTAACGCTTTATCTGCGGCGCGTGAAGCCGCGGGCCTGCGTCTCCGCCCCATCATCATGACTTCCGTAGCGATGCTCATGGGTATGTTGCCCATGGCGATCGGCCACGGCGAAGGCGGCGACCAGATCTCGCCACTCGGCCGCGCCGTAATCGGGGGCCTGATATTCTCTACCTTTGCCGTACTGGTGGTATTGCCACTCGTATTCGCATGGGTACAGGGTAAAACATCTACCCAATCGCTGTCTATGGACCCGACAGACGAAGAAAGCAAACATTATATCTCATCATTATCAGAAAATAAACAGACAAATGCGTAGGAAATTCATGTTACCGGCTGCCCTCTTTTTATCCGCAACAGTTGCATGGGTTGGCTGCGGATCGTCGGAAGGAAAAGAAAATAAAGAGGCCGATAACGCTGCTCCCACCGGGAAAGAAACCATGACCCTGCAAAAGGATCATTGTCGACCACCCTGAACCTGCCCGGTGAACTGATCGCTTTTCAACAGGTGGATCTTTATGCCAAAGTAAGCAGCTTCGTAAAAAGCTGAATGCGGACGTAGGCAGCGAAGTAAGGGCCGGCCAATTGCTCGCCGTACTGGAAGCGCCCGAAATCAGTTCTCAGTTATCCGGCGCCGACTCACGTTTGCAGGCACTGCAGGCTTTATATACCGCCAGCAAAGCGAACTACGACCGCCTGCTGGAAACCAGTAAAACACCCGGTACCATTTCGCCCAACGACCGGACATCGCCAACGCCCGTCAGCAGGCAGACTATGCACAGCTGCAGGCAGCTAAAGCCGCATACAAAGAGATCAGCGATAACCGCAATTATCTCGAGATCCGTGCGCCATTCAATGGTGTGATCACGTCGAGAAATGTAAGTGCCGGTGCATTTGTGGGACCGAATGCGAAAGAACCCATCTTCACGTTGCAGGAACAAAGGCACCTCCGCCTGGTCGTGGCCGTACCGGAAGTATATTCTGCGTATATCAACAAAAGCAGTAAAATAGATTTCACCGTGAAATCTATGCCCGGACAGAAGTTCTCCGCCAACGTAAGCCGCCTCGCGGGAGCATTGGATAACCGCCTTCGTTCGCAGCGTATCGAAATGGACGTACCGAACACGAACAAAAAGCTGTTACCCGGCATGGTGGCCGAATTGCAGGTACCGCTGCCCGCAACGGACAGTGCTTACGTGGTGCCTTCCTCCGCCGTCCTCACTTCTTCCGAAGGTATTTTCGTGATTAAAGTGAATGGCAATAAAGTAGCATGGGTGCCCATTAAAAAAGGCCGCGAGGCCGATAAAAAGGTAGAAATCTTCGGCGACCTGACCGCAACGGATACCATCGTAAAAGAGGCTTCCGAAGAAGTGCGCAACGGTTCTACCTGGAAAGAATAAGGTTGTTGTTTTCGATTTATACGCCCGGCCGTCATCCTTGTTAGGGTGGCGGCCTTTTTGTTTGTACGACCAGGATTGCCAATGTAATATTGCTTTACAACGCTACCGTCTCCCCGTCCTCCGGCAGCAATATCCTCGCATCACCTCCAACAGCAGCCCTCAACAAGGGCCGCGTCACATAACAATGATTTACCGTATCCATATGCACACAGATAATCTTAGAGGCCTTACTCGCAGCCGCCACCTGTAATACATCCGCCGCTGTCATCGTAATCGGGTCGCCCATATCGAACTGTGCGCCGCCTGTATTCAACACCACCACGTCCGGATGGTACTTATCGATCGCCTCCGCTACATCGCTGCACCAGATGGTGTCGCCGGCAATGTACACCGACCGTTTCCCGTCGCTGATCACAAACCCGGATACGGGGGCCATTTTAAGGGCTATTTCGCCGGTGCCGTGTTGTCCGCCGGTACGCTGGAAGATGAGGCCGTGGGTGGTATATTTATCGACAATAGGATGCACATTCGTAAAACCCTGCTCCCGGAATTTTGCTTCATCTTCCGGCTGACCAAGCAGTAGTTTTTCTTTTGCGATGAGTTGCCGCGCAGCCTCGTCCCAGTGATCGTTGTGCGTATGTGTTACCGGGATGATGTCTGCATTATCGCAGCTGTCCTTTGCCGGAAAAGGCAGTTCGGTCATAGGGTTGCGGATGCCGTTGCTGGTCCATATGATAGGGTCGTAGGTATCTTTGGGGGCAAGGAAGGGGTCTACCAGGATGCTTACGCCGCCAAAGTCCAGCAGCAGCGTGGCGTGCCGGATCAATTGAATGCTACTCATGTTTGCTCAGTTTAAACGGGAACAAAGATACGGCAAAGTACGCCCCCGGCCGGTCAGTTCATATGTTGAAAACTACATTCTACCTACAATTTGCGCAATTGGCATAAATTCCGAAATTTGCCGTCAACGTAAACTGAAACATGAAGGTCTGTATTGCAGAAAAACCCAGTGTGGCCAAAGATATTGCAGAAGTACTCGGTGCTAAACAGCGCAAGGACGGGTATTATGAAGGCAATGGCTACCAGGTTACCTGGACCTTCGGACACTTCTGCACCCTGAAAGAGCCGCACGACTACACGGAGCAGTGGCGCTACTGGCGGCTCGAAGACCTGCCCATGATCCCGCCCAGCTTCGGTATCAAACTGATAGATAATAAAGGGGTGGAAAAGCAGTTCAAAACGATCGAAACCCTGGTCACCGGCAGCGAAGAAGTGATTAACTGCGGTGACGCCGGCCAGGAAGGTGAGTTAATCCAGCGTTGGGTGTTGCTCAAAGCCAAGTGTACCGCGCCTATCAAGCGGCTCTGGATATCGTCGCTCACCGAGCAGGCGATCAGAGAAGGGTTTGAAAAACTGAAAGATTCGGAACAATATAATAACCTGTATGCCGCCGGCAGCGCACGTGCTATCGGCGACTGGCTGCTGGGCATGAACGCCACGCGCCTGTTCACCAAGAAGTTCGCCGTAGGCAAAACCATTCTCTCTATCGGCCGCGTGCAGACACCCACCCTGGCCATGATCGTGGCCCGGCAAAAGGAAATCAATGCCTTCGTGTCCGAAGAATATTGGGAATTAAAAACCATCTACCGCGAAACGGAGTTCACCGCGACCATCGAGCGATTAAAAGCTGCCGAGAAAGCCGAAAAGGGTTTGGTTTACCTCAAGGAACATCCTTTTGAAATTACTTCCTTCGAGAAAAAAGAAGGCAAGGAAGGCAATCCCCGCCTGTTCGACCTGACCTCCCTACAGGTAGAGGCGAACAAGAAATTTGCTTTTACGGCGGACGAAACGCTTAAATACATCCAGAGCCTTTACGAAAAGAAACTGGTGACGTACCCCAGGGTAGACACCACTTACCTGTCGGAAGACCTGCACCCGAAAATCGAAGGCATCATGCGTGACCTGACACCTTATGCCGCGCTGATCGCACCCATCCTGGCCAAACCGATCCCGAAACTGAAAACAGTATTCGACGATAAAAAGGTAACAGATCACCATGCGATCATTCCTACCGGTGTATACCCCGGCGGTTTACCTATGGAAGAAAAACGCATCTACGACCTGGTCGCCCGCCGTTTTATCGCAGCATTTTACCCGGAATGTAAGATCTCCAACACCACGGTGTTGGGTAAAGTTGGACAAGTAGAGTTCAAGGCCACGGGTAAACAGATACTCGAACCCGGCTGGAAGGAGGTGTATGCCAACGATGTGAAGGAAAAGAAGGAAGGCGAAGAAGAGGAAGAAAAAGTACTGCCGCTGTTCGTGGTGGGCGAAAGTGGTCCGCATAAACCGCGGGTACACATGGGTAAAACCACCCCGCCCAAGCCTTTTACAGAGGCCTCGTTGCTGCGGGCCATGGAAACCGCGGGTAAACAGGTAGATGATGAAGAAATGCGCGAGCTGCTGAAGGATAATGGCATTGGCCGGCCCTCTACCCGCGCCAACATTATCGAAACCCTGTTCCGCCGCAAATACATCGAAAAACGAAAGAAGAACATCTTTGCCACCCAAACCGGCATGGACCTTATTGATACCATTCAATCGGAGTTGCTAAAAAGTCCCGAGCTGACGGGCGTTTGGGAGCGCAAGCTGCGCCTTATCGAAAAAGGGGAATACCAGATGGAAACCTTTAAACAGGAACTCGTGCAGATGGTAATAGACCTTACCCGTGAGGTAAAAACCAGCGCCTACAAGGCCATTACTGCCGCCGTTGCCCCGCCGCCGCCGGAAGAGAAACCGAAGAAGGAAGCCAAACCCAAAGAGCCGAAAAAGCAGGTCACCGTTGAAGAACTGCACTGCCCCAAGTGTAAGGCCCATCCGCTGAAGAAAGGCAATACCGCTTACGGCTGCGCCAACTTCTCGGTATGCGGATTTAAACTGCCGTTTGAAGTGCTGGGTAAAAAACTGACCGACAAACAAATCACCGACCTGTTACAGAAAGGCAAAACCACGCAGATCAAAGGACTGGTGGTGCCGGGCCGTGAAGGTACTGTTGATGGCAAGCTGATATTGAACGGCGATTTTGTGGTGGGGCTCGAGTAAAACGATGTACCGAATAGCCATTTGGGGCGGGGGCTCGCTTCCCATTCCCCTTCTTTTTGATTATGTTTACAAAAACGAAGCATACGCATTGTCTTCCGTCGCTGATAATACAACCAACAATCTGCTGCAGCGCGTCTCCGAAGGAGATGAGCATGCTTTTCGCGAACTGTTCCATACCTGGTCAGATACGCTGCATGGCTATATATTTCAGTTGACCCGCTCGGGCGACATGGCGGAAGAAGTGGTGCAGGACATTTTTCTCCAAATATGGACCACCCGCGAATCATTGGCCCGGGTGCGCAATTTCCCCGCTTACCTTTTCGTGATTTCCCGCAACCATGCGCTGAATGCGCTGAAGAAAGCACTGCGTTTGCGCAAGCGGCAGCAGGCCTGGGAAGCGGCACAACACGCAGAAACGGAGGAAGTGGCCGACCGCGAGCCGGTGCTTGGACTCATTGATACCGCTATTGCACAACTGCCGCCGCAACAGCAAAAGGTTTGGATACTGAGCCGCCGGCAGGGCCGCAAGTACAGCGAGATCGCGGAAGAAATGAAGGTGTCTAAAGAAACAGTAAAAAGTACCTGCAATACGCCAACCAGTCGATCATGGAATATGTGACCACCCATGCCGACTACCTGCTGCTTTGCTGCTTTTTCATCTTTTTTAAAAATATTTCATCCCCGGTAGCCCCTTTTGTAAAACTTTGTTGTTCCTTATACGATAACGCATTACTGATATGCCTTTACCTGAAAACAGACTCCAATACCTTTTTGACCGCTGGATGAGCCGCGAGGCCACGCCGGAGGAACAGGACGAACTGGCCGCGCTGATGGAACAGCCGCAGCATAAGGAGTTGGACCCTTTGCTGAAAGCCAGCTGGGACCAGTTGCAGGTAAAAGAAACATTAAGTACGGCGGATAAAAATCGTATCGTAGACCATATCTTAAAAAAGCGCGCCACCGTACATCCCATCCGCCGTTACTGGTGGGCTGCGGCGGCAGCGGTGCTCATTGCGGTGGGTGCCGGTTACCAGTTTAACCGCACGCAAAGGCAGGACACTAACCAACTGGTGACCACCGGCGCCCCGGACGTAGCCCCGGGCCGGCAGGGCGCAATACTGACCCTGAGCAACGGGCAAACGATCGTACTCGATTCTTTACACAACGGTGTAATCGCGCAACAAAGCGGTACGCAGGTAACCCTGAGCAACGGGCAGCTGGCGTACGATGCACTGGGCGCCGCCGATGTTGTATATAATACCATGACCACCCCACGCGGCCGCCACTTCCAGCTGATGCTGGCAGATGGTACCATGGTGTGGCTGAATGCGGCTTCGTCGCTGCGTTTTCCGAATGTATTTACCGGCAGCCAGCGCGTAGTAGAGGTAACCGGCGAAGCGTATTTTGAGGTAGCGAAAAATGCCGCGCAGCCTTTTATCGTGAAGGTAAATGAGCATACACAGGTGGAAGTAACCGGCACCAGCTTCAATATCAATGCATATGTAGAAGAAGCCGCCATTACCACCACCCTCCTTTCCGGCGGCGTTAATATCCATGCACATGGTGTACGTAAGTCACTGCGGCCGGGACAGCAGGCCAGTATCATTGGCAGCGGTATTCGCATACAGGATGATGCGGAAACAGAGATGGCTATTGCCTGGAAAAACGGGCTGCTTGACTTTAACGGCGCCAACCTCCGTGAAGTGATGCGCAAACTTACACGCTGGTATGACCTCGATGTAATTTATGAAGGAAAAATACCGGATGCTGAATTTGAAGGGGCTTTACCCAATAACCTCCAGCTATCACAGGTAATTAAAATATTAACCAAAGTCGAAGTAAAATTCAGGATCGAAGAAGGACGCAAATTGATTGTTTTAGCAGACAAGTAACCGTTTTTTTATAACCATTATCATACAACCAAAAGCCCGTTGATTAAGCGGGAGCGACTATCTTTTTGTCTAAATGTTTAATGTAATCTATGTTCCATTTATTATGATCGCAAAGTAAACAGCAACCGAACTAAAAAGGGGAAGTGTTTGCTGCACTTCCCCGAAACGGTTCCGGCCAATTTCTAAAAAAGTCTTCCAGGACAATTTCTTATTCCATTAACCTTAAACCATTACAAAAGTATGAACTTTTCCACTTTTTGTAAGCAGGACCGGCATGCCCCTGTACGGACGGCCTGGTCCACCACAAGATCTGAAAAACAACACCTGCCGGCACATCAACGCTCGTGGCGCCGGCGGCTGCAAACACTGCTGAGAACAATGAAACTGATCACACTTATTATGCTCGTTGCCTGCATGCACGTAACCGCCAAGGGATGGTCGCAGCACGTTACTTTTTCAGGTAACAACGTGCCACTGTCCAAAGTGCTGGACGCCGTAAGAAAACAGACGGGATTCGTTTTCTTCTATAACCGTACACTGGTGCGCGATAAGGGAAATGTAACGGTGAGCGCCGTGAACGAGCCCATGGAAACATTCCTGAACGATGTGCTGAACAAACAGGCACTCGATTACAGCATCGAGAACAATGTGATCGTCATTTCGCGTAAAGTATACAAGCAAAATGCCGCGGATACCTCCGACGTCAACATCAGTGGCCGTATTACCGACGAAGCGGGACAGCCGCTGCCGGGTGTATCCATTAAGATAAAGGGCACCGGTCGCGGCACCACCACCAACTCCGACGGGTGGTACAGTCTTTCTAACATCCCCGAAAGCACCGTCCTTGAAATCTCCTACATCGGCTTTGCATCGCAGGAAGCGCCCGTAAAAGGCAAAACCACCCTTAACTTCCAGCTCAGGTCATTCAGTAAAGATATGGAAGGGGTAACCGTGGTTGGCTACTCCACCAAAAACGTAAAGTACCTCTCCAGCGCCGTGAGCACTGTATCCGGCGACCAACTACGGGATGTGACCTCCAACAATGTATCCAATATGTTGCAGGGTAAAGCGGCAGGCGTGGTCGTATCCGGAGCATCCGGCGATCCTACCGTGGCCGCCAGCATACAGGTGCGCGGACAAAGCACCATCTCCGCGGGCAGTTCGCCCCTGATCGTGGTGGACGGTAACATCGGCGGTACTTACAATCCGACAGATGTAGCATCTATCACTATTCTGAAAGATGCGGCGGCTACCGGTTTATACGGTTCCCGTGCGGCCAATGGCGTGATCATCATCACCACTAAAACGGGTAAAGCGGGTAAAACACAAATCAACGCCACGGCTTCCACCGGCTTTAACAAGGCCACCAATGGCAAGTTTAAGTTGATGAATTCGCAGCAGTTGTACGATTACCAGCAAACGTTTACCACCCGTCCCGACAGCGTATTAAAGAACAATACCGACTGGTTCGATGTGGCCACGCGCAACGCCATGGTGCAGAATTATACGCTGTCTGCCAGCGGCGGGTCGGAGAAAACGCAGTTTTACGTATCGGGCAACTTCTATAAGGAAGAAGGGGTATTGCTGCAGAACAGCCGCAATGCCTATAACTTCCGCGCCAACCTTGAGCACAAACTGACCGACAAACTCAAGATGGCAGTTCTGCTCAATGGCATCTACACCAAAAACTACAACCACCACAGCAGCACCTTGTATGGCGCCTACACCAACCTTCCCTGGGACAATCCCTACAATGCCGACGGCAGTGTGCGATTCGCGGGCAATGGCGGCTGGCTGGGCAGGGAGCAGCATAACTTCCTGTACTCGCTCCAGTATAACCAGAGCAACGGCCGCAGCTTTGCCATGAACGGCGACCTCAATCTCGATTACGCGATCACCAAACACTTTACCATTTCGTCTTACAACCGTACGTTGATCGAAAACGGGAAAGACATGAGTTATTATGATCGCCGTACGAAAGAAGGTACCGCCGACCTGGGCGCGCTGTACAACGATATTGACTTCACCAGTACGTTGCTTACGTCCAACCGCGCGCGGTATGAAAACAACTTCGGCGATCACAACCTCTCCATGCTTGGCGTGTGGGAAGCGGAGAAACGCCTGTATGATGTAAACAGTGTATCTGGCCGTGGCATCCCGGCAGGCATGACGGCCATGTCTACCGCTACTGAAGTAAAGAATACCCCGACCGGCGGCCGTAATGAATATAGCTTCCAGAAATGGCTGGTACAGGGCGATTATAACTTCGCGAACAAGTATTTCCTGCTGGCGTCGTTTGTGCACGATGTATCTTCTAAATTCGGGAACAACAACCCGGGCGGCAGCTTTTATCAACTAGGCGCATCATGGATTTTAAGCCAGGAGCATTTTCTGCGGACAAACAGCGCGATCAGCTTTTTGAAACTGCGCGTGAGCCATGGCACCGTGGGCAATCCCCCACCGGCGACTATTCCGCGCTGGGCCTCTACCTGTACGACCAGAGCGCGAGTTATGCAGGCGAAACCGGTTCCTACCCTTCACAAAAAGCCAATCCGGACCTTACCTGGGAAAAGATCATGGCCAATAACCTCGGCCTCGACCTGGGTTTGTTCAACCGTATCAACCTGAATGTGGATGTGTATGATAAGCGTGCAAAGTCACTGCTGATGTACCGGCCCTTACCGCTGACCAGCGGCTACAGCAGCGTGCTGGAAAACATCGGATCTATCCGCAACCGGGGTGTCGAATTCACCTTAAATACCCGGAACCTGGCAGGTGATTTTAAATGGGAAACCAACTTTAACCTGGCCCTGAACCGCAATAAAGTAACCAAACTGAATGGCAGCGATAAGTTTGCCACCCCCAGCAGCACACAACCGGTTGGACTGAATGAAGACATGGACAAATGGTACATGCGCATCTGGGCCGGCGTGGATCCCAATAACGGGGATCCGCTGTGGGAAAAGATCGTAACCGATGCCGATGGTAAACAATACCTGACTTATACCAACTCTTACAACGCTGCAACGTTGCAATATACCGGCAGTTCTTCGGCGCCGAAATTCACCGGGGGTATGCTGAATACTTTCTCTTACAAAGGCATCAGCCTGAGCGCCTTTGTGAACTTCGTTTATGGCAACTATGTCATGAATGGCATGCGCCAGTTCTTTGATTCCGACGGCTTGTACGACAGCTACAACCAGATGGTGCTGGCCGATGGCTGGAGCCGCTGGAGCAAACCTGGCGACATTGCCACACATCCCAAACCTTTGCTGGGCGGCAACAAAGCGGCGAACGAACCCTCCTCCCGCTTTCTGGAAGATGGCAGTTACCTCCGCCTGCGCAACGTAACGCTGGCCTACGACTTTCCGAATGAACTGCTGCGCCGCGCGAAGATCAATACGGCGCGTGTGTTCCTGAGCGGCGATAACCTTATGACGGCCACCCACTTCTCCGGCACCGATCCGGAAGTGACCCTGTCTGACGGCAACTCCAGTACCAAGTACCCGCTCAGCAAGAAATTTATGTTAGGTGTCAGCATTGGATTCTAAAAACTATCAACATGCAAACGAACAAACTATTTACCATATTGATAGGCAGCGCGCTCTTACTGGGTGCGGCTTCCTGTAAAAAATATTTTGAACCCTCCACCGCCAAATCGGAATCGGAGGCACTGAACGATGCAGACGATGTACAGTCAGCCACCATCGGTACTTACGCGGTATTAAAAACCCGACGTACGTGCGCAGTATCCACTTCCTGTCGGAATACCCGAGCGATAATATTGCGCAGGGACAGGCGTCGTCCGATGCTTTGTCTAACGCCTACCGGTATACGCACCTGGTAGACATGAGCCACGTGTACAACGTGTGGCAGCAATCGTACTTCGTGATCAACTCCGCCAACCGCGTCATCGCGTTTGTACCGGATGAATCTACCCCGGCGCTGCGCCAGCTGAAAGGAGAAAACCTGTACCTGCGGGCCATGATGTATTTCAATATGGCACGTGTGTTTGGCCGGCCATATACGCAGGGCGACGGCAGTAACGAGGCGGTACCTATCGTGAAAGAAGATACCAGGGAAGAATTCCCGGCGCGTAACACCGTAAAAGAAGTATATGACTTTGTGATCTCCGACCTGCAGAAAGCAGCGGAACTGATGACCGAGCAGAAGAACAACAATTTTGCCTCCAAAGAAGTAGCGCTGGCGTTGCTCAGCCGCGTATACCTGTACAAAGGTGACAACGCCAAAGCCATCGAATACGCGGACAAGGTGATTACCTCCAACCGCTATGTCCTGTTGGGGCAATGCTTACGCCAACTATTTCCGCGGGGTGCCGGAGGATAACCAGGAAACCATTTTCTGCATCCGCCACATTAAAACAGAGAACCGCGACTTTAGCGCGATCGGTTCGATGTACTACAGCGAGGGCGGCCAGGGTGCTACCGGCTGGGGCGAGATTTATGCATCGCAACAGTACATCACGCTGCTGGATAAAAACCCCGGCGATCTGCGCCACGCCTTTATCTCTCCATATACTACCGGTGGTGTATTGGCATATCCGTACACCGTGCCGGTAACCACTATTCAATATAATACCCGGTTGAATCCTAAAACGCCGATGTATTACATCAACAAATACAATTACCAGGAAGGGCTGACGAACCTAAGCTCGCCGGTATACCTCCGTTTGGCCGAAATGTACCTGAACCGTGCAGAGGCCAATGCCAAAGCGGGCGGTGGCGGACTGCAACTGGCGCTGGATGATGTGAATCTTATCCGTCAGCGGGCGGGATTAAGCGCACAGCATTGTACACGCTGGCTAGTGTGGCGGCGGCCGGCAAAACCGTACTGGATGTGGTATTGGAAGAACGAAGGTTAGAATTTGCATTTGAAGGACAGCGGCCGTACGACCTGTTCCGCAACAACCGTGCACTGGTACGCGATTACCCGGGTACACATGCGCTGAACAATACGCCAAACACAAATGTGAACCAGACCATTCAACCTACGGATAACCGGGTGATTTACTTCATCCCGAACCGCGAGCGCCTGGTGAACAAAAACCTTACACAAAACCCTTAATGCCTTTCTCATGAAACATTCCCTGCTCTTTATATTGATATCCGCAGCCTGTATGGCAGGTTGCGGCAAAGCGGATGTGGTTACCTTTAAAGACCGCTCCACCATTGCGGCGGCCGACCGTACCGCCTGGACCGTCACCGCCTCCACGCAGGAAACCACCTGCGAAACCGCCGGTGCAGCGCTGGTGCTGGACAACAACGTCAACACGTTCTGGCTTCCGCTTATTGCGATATCACTTCCAGTTACCCGCACTGGCTGAACATCGACATGAAAACACCCATCAAAATGGTATCGGTGGATATTACAGCCCGGCAGAACAATGCCAACGGCATGACCCGCTTCCGGCTGGAAGGCAGTAATGACGGCACTTCCTGGAGTATGCTGCGCGACAGCATACCCTTTGTGGGCGCGACTAAAACGCCCCAGAGTTTTGCGGTATCATCGGCCACCGCTTACCGCTACCTGAAAATGACTGCACTAACGGGGCCTACAGCGAATACCTTCCTGGCGGAAATCAATGTATTTACCGCCAAAGAAAAATAGTACAATGTTTTTCGTGGGCAACTCCGGTCACATGCAATCATTCATTATCTAAACGAAAAACAATGAAAATACCCTTCATAACCGGCACAGCGTTGCTGTGCGCGTTACTGTTTTCGTGCAGCAAGAAAAGTGATGAACAGGCGAAACCCGATACTACCGCGGTTGTTCCACCCGCAACCAGCTACTCAGTGCCCCTGGCCGGCAACGGCTTTGTGACCACACTGGCCAGCGGCGGTGCGGAAGTGATCACCGGCAATGGTCTGGGTAACTGGACCAACGCCAACAGCATAACCAGCGTCTATTTCCGGTTGGGACTCACCGGTACGCTGAATGTATCGATCCGCGCCAAAGTGGCGCCCAGCGGCAGCAGCAATATCAAAGTAACGGTGAATGGCACCGTATTCAACAAAACCATTACCGGCAGCAGTTATGCAACGCATGCCATTGGCAGCGTTACCGTGGGCGCGGCCGGGTACATTAAAGTAGACCTGCAGGGTGTAAGCAAAACCGGCAGCTACTTCGGCGATGTGTCGGACATCATCATCAGCGGCGCGGCCACCGCGAACAACGTGGTGTATGCCAATGACGCCGCAAATTACTACTGGTCAAGAAGAGGGCCCTCGGTGCACCTCGGTTACACCATTCCCAGCGGCAACACTGCCGAGTGGATGTACAGCGAAGTGACCGTACCCATTGGCGAAGACAAAATTGGTTCGTACTACATGGCCAATGGCTTTAACGGCGGGTATTTTGGCATACAGGTGAACAGCGCGACCGAACGCCGCATCCTGTTTTCTGTATGGGACCCCGGCACGGGTACCACCAGCCTGGTGCGCAAAGGCACCGGTGTAACGGATAATTCATTTGGCGGCGAAGGCACCGGCGGACAAAGCTACCTGGTGTTTAACTGGGTTGCGGGCAATACTTACCGCTTCCTCACCCAGGCGAAACCTGATGGTGCGGGCGCTACCGATTTTTCTGCGTGGGTGTATACGCCTGAATCCGCCACCTGGCGCTTTATCGCAACCTGGAAGCGGCCTAATACCGTTACCTACCTGACGGGCATTTACTCGTTCCTCGAATGCTTCTCCGACGTAAACGGCTACCAGGGCCGTAAAGCATTGTACGGCAACCAGTGGATCCGCAACACATCGGGCACCTGGGTAGAACTGACCACCGCGAATTTCACAGCGGATGCGACTGCTACGGCAGACCAGCGCCGCGATTATGCGGGCGGACTGGAGTCCGGTAAGTTCTACCTGCGTAATGGCGGATTCTTTTCGAATTATGTAAGCTACAATCAGCCGTTCACCCGCACTGCCACCGGCACTGCACCTACGGTGAACCTGACCACCTTACCGTAAAGACTGTTTATTTTGTGATCGGAATGTTCCCGGAGAACATCATTCATGACAAGGCCCCGCTTTCCTGCGGGGCCTTTCTATTTACCGCTCAACCAGTTTAGAAAGGCTGCCGGCGCATGTTTGCGTAATTTTCGGGTATCTAATCAGAGACAGGTATGCGCAGACTTCTAACAGTGATCCTTTTCCTTCAACTATCGGTAATCGTAAAGGCCCAAACCATTACAGGACAAACGACTGATGAAAAAGGCGCTGTCGTTCCTTTCAGCACAGCGATATTATTCCGCAGTAAGGACTCCTCCCAGGTAACCGGGGGCGTGTCGGACGAAAAAGGAGTCTTTAAATTAAAGGCTGCGCCCGGCAAGTATTTTGTAAAAATCAGCCTGCTTTCTTATAAAGATAAATTCATCAACATTAACCTGGTGAAGGACCTGCAACTCGGCGCTATTGTGCTGAAACCCGGCTCTAAAACACTGGCGCAGGTGGAAATCGTGGGCGAAAAGAAACTGATGGAACTGGACCTGGACAAACGCGTGTATAACGTGAGCCAGGACGTGAGCAACATTGGCGCTAACGCATCTGAAGTGCTTGCCAACGTGCCTTCCGTAACGGTAGATGTGGACGGTAACGTAGCCCTGCGTGGCAGCCAGGGCGTGCGTATCCTTATTGATGGCAAACCTTCTGCCCTCACCGGCATTAAAAGCACCGACGCATTGCGCAACCTGCAGGGTGCGATGATCGACCGGATAGAGGTGGTGACCAATCCCTCGTCCCGCTTCGATGCGGCCGGGGAAACAGGCGTTATTAATATCATCCTCAAGAAAAATAAAACCCGCGGCTTTAATGGCAACTTTACCGGTACACTGGGTTACCCGCAACAGCTGGGTGCGGCTTATGCCATTAATTATAGAAATGAAAAGATGAACCTCTTTTCAAGCTTTGGCGTGAACCAGCGGAAAGGACCGGGTAAGAGCAGCACGTACCGTACGTATGAAAGTGCCGATACCAGCTGGGCTTACAATGAAAGTATGCGTCGCGAACGGAAAGACCTGGGCGCGAATATTATGGTGGGCATGGATTATTACCTGACCGACAACACTACGCTGACCGGCTCTGTACTATATTCCGGCGGTAAAGAAAATAATGTAAGCCGCCTGCGTTATGAAGACCTCGACGGCAATGGACAAATCAAAAACGCTACGCTGCGCATTAACGATGAAGACGCCCGCGAAGAGAATACAGAAGCCACGCTGAGCTTCCGCAAAAAATATGATCAGCAGGAAAAAGAGAATGGACCGCCGATGTAAAGTGGACAAGCAGCGGCGATATTGAAAAATCGAATTACACTCAAGGGCCTAACGGTGGAGCTCCCACGTTGTTACAACGTTCCGATAATCCTACCTGGGAAAGAACGCTGTTGCTGCAAACTGACTACGTGCATCCCTTTGGCCCGAACGCCAAACTGGAAGGCGGCCTGAAAGCGACGATGCGTAAGGTAACGAACGATTTTTTAGTGGAGGAACAAAATAGCAATGGCGACTGGAACCCGTTATCTGCCTTTGATAACAACATGGAGTATAACGAGAAGATATATGCGGCATACGCGATGTTTGGCAATAAGGTAAATAAATTCTCTTACCAGCTGGGCCTTCGCGGCGAGTTGTCGGATATCCGCACCGGGTTGCTGAAAACGAACGAAACCAACAAATGGCAGTATTTCAACCTGTTCCCGAGCACGGGTTTA
Organism: Chitinophaga sedimenti; assembly: GCF_023156195.1. Taxonomy (GTDB): domain Bacteria; phylum Bacteroidota; class Bacteroidia; order Chitinophagales; family Chitinophagaceae; genus Chitinophaga; species Chitinophaga sedimenti. Next base: position 135,558 of record NZ_JAKUKA010000001.1, on the reverse strand, counting down.
TCGTACCAGCTAAACAAGGCGAACACCCTGCAACTGAGTTACAGCTACCGTATTAACCGCCCGAACTCCGCGACCTGACGCCGTTCTCTGACTACAGCGATCAGCGCGTATTCTTTGTAGGTAACCCGAACCTGAACCCGGAATACAGTCATTCCATGGAAGCCGGCCACCTGCTGGAATGGGATGGTGGGTCTATCCTATCGAGCGTGTACTACCGCCACAAAACGGGCGAAGTACAGCGTGTGAGCGATCCCAGTAAAAACGGCGATACTACTTACATCCGCCCCATTAATATGGACACCCGCGATGACATTGGCGTAGAGTTCAACCTGTCGATGACGCTGACGCAATGGTGGAAATTCAACACCAGCGCCAATTTCTTCCATGCCGAATCCCGGGGTTACTTCAATGGCCCCCTGACGGCCTCTACCACCACGATGACGAACCGCACTACTTCTCGCATGACGTTCTTTAAGAGCCTGGACTTCCGTGGCGTCGCTGAACTACCAGGCGCCCCGTATCACCACGCAGGGAAAGGACAAATCGCAATACTCCATAGACCTGGGCCTGGCGCAGGACATTATGAAAGGCAAAGGCACGCTCACCTTTAACGTGCGCGACCTGCTGAACACCCGACGCCGCCGCTCCATTACCGACATTATGCTGGACGACGCACACCTGTACTCCCGCTCCGATTTCCAATGGCGCGTACGGCAGCTCACATTGACGCTGAATTACCGGTTGAACCAGCAGAAAATCGAAAAGAAAGAAAGAGAAGAAGGATTTGAATAGTTCGCACAGCCTTTTCTTTAACGTATCCTATATGGATCCTATAAGGATCCTATATCCACCTACCCTGCCAGCCTACGTTTCAGCGAATGAGCATATAGGATGGATATAGGATCTATAGAGGATCACTATAGGAAAAGTTATAGTTATATATGCAATAAATCAAAAACCTAGATATATGGAGATATTGCCGACATGTTGCGCGGGCAGGTCTTCGAAGTCTTTGGTATTGAACTTTTGCGAGAAAGTAACAGCGAACCGTTTGAGGCTGAGTACGGCAGACAGCTCCACGTCGGCCATGAGGCGACGCATAGGCGGGCGTTCCAGGTTACCCGCGGCTTCACGCACTTCGGGTTCCACGTATACATCTTTGGAGAACAGGCCCCCTTCCAGCAGGCTGTTGTAGAGTACATATTGAACGGAAGGCTTCACGCTGAGATACACCTGCGAGTGATCTTTGTGGGCGTACTGTTCGAGCAGTCCATCGAAGTAGGGCGACATATTCCCCGTACGCAGCAGCGCATGCGCTTCGAGCGAGTTGATCATGGAACCAACGCTCACACGCCCGCCACCGAGCATTTCGACCCCCTTTCGAGGTTGGTGAGTTGCTTATCGTAAGTAAGATTGTAATTGAGCAGCAGATCTGTACGGTACTGGTAGTCCCAGCCGCGGGGGTGGTAAAATTGAACCACCGGTGGATCATGTTTTGCGTTTGTCGCGCAAACGAAGGCGGCCCCATTACTCCCAGCACCCATTCTGTTTGAAAGCCGTCCTTTTACCGGGGCGGAAAGCGTACAGGGAATGGTGAGCGGTGAGGGAGCCGGAATACGGGTAATCAACAGGCTTATAGGCCGGCATACCCACGCTTAGCGGCGTAATCATCATCTGGAAAACGCTCCAGCTGCTGGCATAAATGGCTTTGCCACCGAAAGCCGGGGCGAGCCTGTCCAGCAGGAACGCAGGGCGGCGCTTATTGACGTAAAAACATCGAGGCGGGTGCCGTTGGTATAACCGCCATCGGCTATTTTACGACCGAACTTGATGCCGTCGTTATCCTCATACACCCTGACCAATAACCTTACCCGCCCGGAATCCTGGGCGAAAACAGTGACAGGGAAAAGAGAAAGTGCCAATGCAGCAAAAATGCTCCGGGCCGCGCCGAACTTCATAACCGCTCTGATTGTTTATACGAACAAAAACAGGGGCAATTTATACAATATGTTGGGATATGCGGTAGCGGATTGGGAAAATTAACGTTTGAATGGTCTTTTGAGGATACCGTGTGTTTAGGCAAAAGGAACAAAATGCACTTCCAGCTTAGAAGGAATGTCGATATCATCGGGCCAGATAACGTCGCCGATTTCCCTACCTTTTAACCTGAGCGCGAGGTAACGCTTTTTATCTCTCTCGCCGATGGCATAAATAATAGTCTCCGGCATTACTGATAGGGATGTTTACGTTTGGGAACACTTCTGCATGGGACATTATTTAATCGCGCGTATGGTGCGATAATATCTTCCATGTAACCGTCGAGCACCAAACTGCTAAGCTCGATATTTACATCATCTCTCACATGATAGAGCCGCAGCGACAAGTAATGGTCGGCCGAGGTGCTCCCAGCTTCGATCACTACCTGGTATGATTTAATATCTTTCCAGGGAAAGAATTTCCCTTTGTAACTAACGCCTTTTTCCGAAATCATCAGTATTGGTTTGGAACTGAGCGCACCGCGCCATGCCATGATCGACAACAAGAAAAAGAATCCTGCGCCCATACCGAGCCAGAAAGTCCCTTCCGACTGTTTGATCGCATGGTATGTGAATACCATCGAAAACACAAAGCTAATGACGGCCTGGAACGCAGTGCCTATCGGGCTGTATTGATATTTCTTTATTGGTAGCATAGTGATATCTTCCATGAATTAGCTGTTACCGATCGGTACACCGTATGCTTCTGTAAACGGGCGGATGTGATCTTTCATTTCACCTTCATAGTCCAGATCATTTAACATAATCGCAATATCCCTGGTTCCATCTTTCGGCCGTAGCCCCATATAGTAGAAGGTATCGCCATCCGCATCATTTAATTCGTAAAAATAATAGGCGGAGATGTCGGCCCAGGCGATAAATGATGAATTATAGGAAATTCCATCTTCGTTAAATGCAAGCCCTTTCCTTTCCCGGAAGCTATGAAATAACGCATAACAGGAACAAAAGAAAAAAAACACTGTATTGAGCGTAGCTATATGCAAAACACCGAATTTAGATACGATCACCGGCGTTGCTCCGAGCATGACCATAAAAACGAGAGCGCTGAAGTTCTATGTGTTGACTTATCGCGGTCAAATCGTACAGAAGGGATAAAAGATGTTTCGTTCATGTGCATCAAAGTTACCAAATCGGGTGGGTAGTCGCGGCCGTGCAGTTCGAAGCGTTGGGTAGGGATGTAGGGGATTCAATCATTAGAATTTAGTTCGCTATTTCCTTTAGCCGCAGATCCTCCGGAAAAGTTCTATTGTGTCGAAATTAAGATATAACCAGGAGTATATGATTGCGACCAGTACTGACGCGAGATTTCCAACGAGGTAATAGTCATTGAACTTATTATGTTCTTTATCCGGCTCATCATGTTTCAGCCGGGTCGCAAGTTTCAGTGCACTAAAAAAGGTAAGGGCATGAGGCAGGTTGTTAATCAACGATACTGCCAGAAAAACACGTTCGAATATTCCCTTCAAAACGGATTTAAAATCAATTCCCTTCCCTTTGTTAGCGATTTCTTTGTAGTACAACTGGGCAATCGCGGAGAAGATAAAAGCTAAAATAACCTCTGACACCAGATAAATGACCAATAACGTAACAAACTTACACATGACTTAATGCGAGATATGATATTATATTTTTAAGAGACACATATTCTTTGATATTTTGGCTGCGCTCTCTTTTCCACATCAATGACCGGTCCCTGTTTAATTTATCGGCGACCATTTTGTAGTCGCCAAGCTCCAGAAAAGAGGTCACAATCTCATAGTCCTTGTCCGCCTGCCAACCGTCTACTATTCCTTGATAGATACGAAATGCGTCATTCAGGACTGCCGATTTTTTGATGTCCGTTATATTAACGTGAAACCTGTCATTTGAGTTTTTCAGCTCTCCGAGCAAATTACGGGCTTCTGTTAACCCGGGGCCAAGCATTTCATGTGCAACAGCCGGATTAATTTTCGTTTCAATCCGTCCTTCAAAAACAACATATCTGAGTTTGAACCGGGCGTCTCTCGCTATCATTTGCTCCTCCAGTTCAACAATAACCTTCAGCGCGGATAGCAGATCGCTGGGCACCCCTGAAACTCATCCCCGAGCGTGATAGTAAGCGGTGAAAGAATGCTTTCTTTCGCACTAGTATTCACTGCGTGGACAATTTTCTTAAAATCATCCATTAGTTTTGCCTGTGATGTTTGACGGCTGCTTATTATATCAGCCATAAGGATGAAATGTAGGTTACGTTTCATATCACTACAAATATATAAAAATATCTTCACCCATTTCACAAAAAGTGAAATAATGACGCCCATTTCACAAAAAGTGAAATAACACGCATTATTGCACAAAAAGTGAAATACTTCCACTATCGGTTGTGCCTAAAAACACAAGCGTCCGCCGCATCAGCGGACGGACGACTTGCTTTCCTTCAATTTACAACAAAGAATTTATCTGATCGTATAGGTGAACTTCCCTTGCTGCCCCGGCTTCTTCGCCGTTAGCAGAATTCGTTTTATCGGCCTGCTATCCCATGCGGTTTTAAACACCTCATCCTCGGCCGTTTTCAGTGGAATCACTTCCTGTGCGGCTTCCCAGTAGTTACCATCGTACAACAGCTCGGCCGTTTTACCGTCCGGCAGCGTTAACGTTATTTTTCCGGGAGATGGCGATGCAATATCGCAGGTGGTCATGAACGTTTGTGTCAGGCTCTTTAAAGGTGCATCTGCACTATAATTATCGGCGATCACCACGCCTTTGCCACGCTCCAGTTTTACACTGCGCTGCCAGAATTTAAGGCCGGTTTCTTTAGGATAAGCGTTTTCGATATGCATATTTAAGGCGGGCGATTTGCCACCTTCGTATTTTACATCTGTCGCCTCAAACTTACGCCCGGCCTGTTGTTCGATACCGTTAATCGTAGGCAGGTTGTGATAGGGAGAAGTATTGAACCATAGTTCATAGCGTGCGGAAGAAAATGTTCTGGCGGTATAGGTACCACGGCCCACGTCGATGATCAGCGGCTGGCCATACGCGTATACGATGAAGTCGCCTACGTCGTTGTGGTTGTGGCTTTCGGCGTTGTGTCCGCCGTGCGTGGCTAAATAATATTTTTCGCCATCGCGGGCAGCCATGAGTTGCACGTCGCTGAGCCATACCTCTTTTACATTGGGCTGCGCTCCCGGTGTTGCTGCACATTCTTTGAGTGCGCCCATATTGTAAAGGGCACGCATGCAATGCCATTGGTTCTGATTACCGCTGCCACTTTTGTTGGCAACTTTACCATATGCATTGTATGCCCATGCGCCGAAGTTTTTCATCTTATCATCCCCCAGGTCTTTGCCGATGCGGAACAACAGGAGTCCGTCGGGTTTTGTTTGTGCGGGCGCATCGGCTACGTTTACGAAGTAATCGTTGCGGATGTGGGTTTTATAGATGTAAGACGTCATTTTCTGAATGATATCTTCTTTGTAAATATTTACTTTGCCGCCGGTGGCATCGTCGAGCAGGTTGAGCACATCGATCACGCAGCCGCCTGCGGCGAACCAATAGCTGGGCCCTTCGTCGCAGCTGCCATCCACGCCCAAACCATTGATATAGTGATCGGTTACTTTCATGGAGCGCACCACGGCTTCTGCACGCAGTTTTTCGTCCTTATCGAGCAGCAGGCTGGCGGTAAGATAATTGCTGATCACCCAGGGCGCCCAGTTGTTGAGCACCGCGTTGGGATTACCGATTCCGAGGTAGCCGTATTTAGCCGTCATCATTGGTTTTAATACGCGGCGGTTTACTTCATAATAAATGCGCGGGCGCAGGAACTTGGATGACTTATCGAGACTGGCGCCGGCAAAGTAATCCGTCCAGGCCAGCATAGAGGCTGTTTCGGCGGCGAAGAGGTCAACGATGGGATCTTCGACGTTGGCGAGACCATTACCGCCTTTTTGTCCGCCCAGGTGTGCGGTAGCGCCCCAGAATGACTCTTCACAAATAGACCATACCCCGTTCATGATATCATTGGAGAAACGGCCCTTGCCCTCGATGGATTCCGCGAGCATGAGATCCCAGAGCTGTTTGCGTTTCGGAAATGAGAGCGCCTCGTACCGGCTGCGGTTACCATTACGGGTAAACTCGATGGCCACGGAAGCGGGAATATCCTTGAAGTCCTTTTTCAGCCAGCTCTCTCCCGCTTTTACCATTTGATCGAGCACACTGTCGGGCAGGTAGCCCTTCCAGGCTTCGGGTGTATTGGGAAACGGTTTCCATTGTTCGCGCGGGATCAGCGAAGCAGACACTGTTTCGGGAGAAAAACGCTGCAGTAAATTACGCGGCGTGATCTGGGCGGCCAGCCAAATTGGGGCAGCCAGGCATAACACCGGGAGCAGGGAGTGCTTACGACCTTTCATTGTATAACGTGGTTGAATAAGGGTTTTACTGTTTAATCCTAAATTAGTAAATCGATTGCATAAAACTATCTTTTTGTGGCGGACGGTAAATAAAAACCGGAATTATACCAGGGATGCGATAAACGGATCGTTATAATCCTTAATGAAACGGAGAATGTTGTGGAAGCCCCTAAACTCCTCCCGCTCATGCATGGTAGTGATGACCACTGCGTTCATCCCTGCCCGTTCGGCGGCCTCTACCCCTTTGGGACTGTCTTCGAACACCGGGCATTCTCCGGGGGTACGTCCAGCGCCTCGGCGGCGCGGAGAAAGGTTTCGGGATGCGGTTTGCTGTGCTCTACATCATCGGCGCTGATCACGGCGCGGAAATAGTCGCCGGCATTCAGCTTTTTAAGGATGTAGAGAATATTGGAGGTGAGCGTGGCGGAGCCAATAGCCATTTTCATGCCTTTAAGGTGCGCAGTATCCGGGAAATGGGCCAGACCGGGAATCCACGCTACATAGGGTTCGTAAGCCTCCGTAACGGCGTTCCTTTTCCAGCGAGATGCGGTTCATTTCTTCTTCGCTGAAATGCGCATGGCCAAAGATGCGGTTAAGTACATCGTTGTTTTTACCATACATCTCGTTCCTCACCGCCTCGCGTGATATCTTATGCTGTAGTTCGCGCGTGATGATATCGAACCAGGCAATGGTGTGATATTCCATGTCGTTGATCATGGTGCCGTTAAAGTCGAAGAGGAAGGCCTTTATCATACCTAAATTTAAGGGGATAAATATTAATGGCATAACACAATCGTACAAAGGCGCGCTGCTGTTGAGCTGGTGCAAAAAAAACGGGGCCGTCCAAAAGGACAGCCCGATATCGCTCTTTATACTAAAAACAACAACTGTGGTTTATAAATTGATGGCCTGCAACCCGCGCTGGGCGGTGTTGTACAACGATTTCACCTTGTACTGTTTGTGAAAGCTGTCATAGGCTGTAAGTTCCTTGTCGCTGCGGAACTGGAGGTCCAGCAGGTCGTGGAACGATTTATTTTCCGGGAAAGCCTGTTTCAGGTTGGCTTTGGTGAGCGGCATCAATTTGCTGCCAGGCTCAACGCTGAAATAATAGCGGGTTTCACGGGTTTGCTCCTTACCATTTTTAATATGCTCGAAACGGCTGTAGAGCAGGAACTGATCGTTATCTAAAATTTTGTACGCGCCGTTGTTCACGAAGCGGTAGTCCTGGCCATTTTCACGATAGCCGAATACTTCATTCTTATCGAAAGTTTTGGTTTCGCCGTCTTTCACCGCTTTAAATTTCGAGTGTTGAAACAGCGGTTCGGCCTGAATTTTATCCTTGCTCACGGCGGTTTTGGCGGTATAGTCCTGTTGGGTCATATAGATACCATTGCCGGTTTGAGCCATTACGGTTGTACCAGTGAACATAGCAGCGATCGTCGCTGCCGCGAAGATTCCTTTTTTCATTGCGATAAATTTTTGATAATCAAACAAGAATTGATACGCGCCATGCAGGTAACATGACGGGAGATAGTGGGGATACTATAACCGGTAAACGCAATGCCAGATGTAGAGCGGCGCTTGCGGGAGGATAACGGGCCTTGAGATGCGCCCAATAGTTTCGCCAACTATGCCTGCTTCGTTACGCACGACAATAGTGGCGGCTGCAGTGGATTGTGTCTTCTTAACGAGCTTCAGCTGCTGCTGCACCTGTTCGTTGCTGATGGTCTCTGTGCCTGTCCTTTCTTCTTCTTTCCCGCCGGTATTTTCCACATCTAATTGCAGGGAACTCCCGCAATACGTTGCAGCCGCCTGCACCCCGGTACTATAACTGAGGGGCAGGTAGATGAACAATAATAATATGGATATTAACCTTTTCATTAGTGATGTAAAAATACCGGGCTTTTCATCGAAAATACATGATGTTTATCATACTTTGAAAGCCTTGACAAACTTTTAACAGTTTATCAAACAACATGCCAGCGGAGTAGCCACAGACAGCCGTTTGCAGGAGTGGAAAGAAGCACGTAACTTCAGGGATATGAACCCTATTCACACAAAGATACGCGCCATTATTACTGGCGCCACCGGCATGGTAGGCGAAGGTGTTTTACACGAGTGCCTGCAACATCCCGAAGTGGAAAAAGTACTAGTGATTAACAGGCGGCCATGTGGTATTTCGCACCCCAAACTCCGTGAAATCATTCATACGAATTTTTACGATATATCGCCTATCGCCTCGCAACTGACGGGTTACAATGCCTGCTTTTTCTGCCTGGGCGTATCTTCTATTGGTATGAAGGAACCTGAGTATTATGAAAAAACCTACGTACTCACCCTGCACGTAGCCGGCGTGCTCGTACAACAAAACCCGGATATGACTTTTTGTTATGTATCCGGGGCGGGTACAGACAGCTCCGAAGAAGGCCGCAGCATGTGGGCGCGGGTAAAGGGGAAAACCGAAAACGATCTGCGGAAACTGCCCTTCCGGCAGGTGTACCTGTTCCGCCCGGGTTTTATGAAACCGACACCCGGATTAAAGAACGCGCTTTCCTTTTATAAATATGTGAACTGGCTGTTCCCGGTGATGCGCAAACTGGCGCCTGGTGGATTTGGAACGTTGCGGGAGTTGGGATTAGCAATGATCAATTGTGTGCGGCACGGGTTTCCGGAGGCGGTGTTGGGGGTTAGGGAGATCAGGGAAGTAGCGGGGAAGGATTTTGCTAAGACAGCATAAAAAATGGGCTGACCAAAAAGTAAAATGAAGGCTTTGAAAATCGTATAAACGAACCCGAATAAATTAGGGCTGACCATTACTTTTTGGTCAGCCCCTAAAATATCTACTCCGCTGTAATCTCCAGCACCACGCTCTTCAACGGATCCCAATGCGACACCCCTATCCCCTGCTTCATCAGGAAATCGCCGGAATACACCTTGTTATTCACACCTAACACCGCTTTATCACCCTCCAGGTTTATTTCCCGGATGCTGTAACGCTTTTCCGGCGCCAGCCCCTGTAACTTTACCAGTTGCAGGTCTTCGCGGTAACGGGTGTGCAGGTTGTAAGAGAACAGCACAGCCCTGGACTTCTGATCATCCACATACATCAGCACCGCGCGGTTTTCTTCGTACGGCGAAATGAGGCGGTACAACGAACCGTGTGCGATCACCGGTTGCAATGCTTTGTAAGTAGCCACCGCTTTACGGCTGAATGCCAGTTCCTCTTTGGAGAGTTTATCCAGTTCTATATCGTAGCCCAGGCGGCCCATCATGGCCACGTCTGTGCGGAATTTCAGTGATTGTTTGCCCCAGGAAGTGACGTGGGCAGCCACTGTAAAGGACGGAAAGAAATAGCTGTAGCCCCACTGCATGTATACCCGCTCTACTCCATCGGTATTATCGCTGGCCCAGAACTCCGAGAAGTAAGGCAGTGCCCCATAGTCTACCCGCGCACCACCGCCGGAACAGAGCATCATTGGCAGGCTCGGGTACTTTGCCCGCACACGGTCCAGCACTTTATAAAGACCGCGCACATAGTCCACGTATAATTTCGACTGGTCATTTTTAAGGTAAGGCGAATATGCGTTTGTGATCATCCGGTTACAATCCCACTTGATATATGCGATGGTCGGGTTTTCCGTGAGTAATTTGTCCAGCACGCCGAACACGAAATCCTGCACCTTGGGGTTGATGAGGTCCAGCACCAGTTGGTTGCGGTAATAATGCTCCTCCCGGTTCTGCAGCTGCAGTACCCAGTCGGGGTGTTTTTCATACAGCTCACTTTTAGGGTTCACCATTTCTGGCTCCACCCAGATGCCAAACTTAATTCCTTTGCCCTCGGCGGTTTTCACGAGGTTGCCGATTCCGTTGGGTAGTTTCTTTTTATTCACTTCCCAGTCGCCCAGACCGGCATTGTCTGCATTACGGGGATATTTATTGGCGAACCAGCCATCGTCTAATAAAAAGATATCGGCGCCCAGGTCGTGCCCCTCGCCGAACAGGGTAGCGAGTTTGGGTTCATCAAAATCAAAGAAGGTAGCTTCCCAGTTGTTGAGCAGCACGTCGCGGGGTTTATCGCCGTTAAGCACGCCGTATTTGGCGGCCCAGCGCTGCAAACGGTTGCTCAGGTCGTGGCGGCCCGTGTTGGAATAGGAGAATATGAAGCCAGGCGTGGTAAACGTGGTATTCGGCGCCAGCGTGTAAGCAGAAGCATAAGGATTAATACCTGCCACCACACGGAGCGAATTCACTTCGTCCAGCTCAAATGCAAAGCGGAAATTGCCCGTCCAGGCCAGTGTGCCGCCCACCACTTCACCAGTCGTTTCGGTGGAAAGTCTGTTAAGCGATAGCATGAAAAATGGAGATTGATACATGGCCGCACGCGTGCCCAGCTTAGTGTCCAGCACCTTTATGCCGCTGGTAAGTTCACTTTCCTGCATCTTCATTTCCTCGGCCCAGTCGCCGTGAAACTGCGTAAGGAAGTAATGTTGCCGGTCGAAATGCAACATGGCGGACGCATAATTGCTCAGCACCACATTTCCTTTTTCCTGGTGGCGGATTTCCGTCCAGGTTTTAAACACGTCCTGCTGTTTATAAGCGGCGACGTATAACGCCACCTCAAACGGATATTTCGGATCTTTTAATTTAATAACGGTGGTAGACACGCCATCTTTTTCACTGCCGTCTGCTCCTGCGAAACGGAGGTCCAGCGACGGATTACCATCGGTATGCAGCGCCTGGATAGCTGGTTCGAACAGGTTGCTGGTGCCGGCGCCAATATAGGCTTCGTGGCGGGCAGGCAGCTGTAAAGGTCATTCGGATGCTGCAGTGCTTCACCGAAGTAACTCTGGTATACTTTTCCTTTGTCTACGGCAAATACCAGCTGCAGGTGGTCGGTGTTAACGGAAATACGCTCCTGGGCCAACATGGCGCCCGCGGGTAACAGGGCCAACATCACAATCAGGCATTTTTTCATTGTATCATTTTTATGTGGGGCGATAAGTTATTACGCTTTTCCCACATATCCAACCTTTTACAGATTGAGTATTGGAATCGGCTATAGTAGTACTATGGGGCCGCCGTCGGTCACTCCCTTCAGCAGCGGTATCGCTATTAGGCCAAAAGTAGCGCAACCCCTTCAGCTGAACATGCCCGTGGTGGTGAACGCAGTCCAAAATTGTGGTGAAAGCGCTCGAAAGCGGGGCTGAAATCGACATACCCCCAATAATCCTTCGACGATCCCTCGGTGATCCTTCGGTTAAACCCCGTCAAAACCGCCCCTGCACCGAACAACGTCGAAGGATCACCGAAGGATCGTTAAAGGATCCTAAGAGCATCCTAACTGAAACCCCAGTGTTTTAGCGCTATTTAGCTACATTTTAGTTACAGTTAGTTACGATCCTCTTACAATCCTATTAGGATCAATTACTTATGAAATTCCGGGTTGAATATTTTCTCCATTTTGGACAACTTTTTCTCCATCCTGGCAAACTTTCGGGGTTTGGCGGGGTGTATCTTTGTACAGTTGAAAGGAGTTAAAGCCGTTGAAGGGAGTGACACAGCGGCGGCTGAAGGGTGTTGAAACGCTGGCCTATAAAAGAAAAAAACCGGCGCTCCAGGATGGAAACGCCGGCTACATCATCTACTGTTATTCTTTAGGGCACTACAGGAAAGGCCACTATACGGAGTTTCGAGCATCCGTACGGAATCAGGGTAATCGTGTGGGCCTCGGGCAGGACTTTGCCCTGGTATACATCTTCGCGGGTGGTGACCGGTTGTACGGCCGAACCGTCGGTGATTTTCCACTCGGGTATCTTTTTGCCCTTTGTTACAATTTCGATGGGCGCATTGGCAGCGTTCCATACGAAATGGGCGGGCATGGGTTTCGTTTTTACTTCCGGGAATTTCGCGGGATCTTTGATCACTTCGCGCGGCAGACCGTAGTTCCAGTCGCTCTTCGGCAGTATTTCGTAGTACATGCCTTCTTCACGGATAGAATCGGTGCGCCACTGCTCTTCTATCTTCAACGCATACACGAGCGGGCCGCGTTCTACGGTGCGGGAGTTTTTGGCCCAGTTGCTGGTTTTCACCTCCATCGGCAATTGCAGTTCCACCTTATCGTTGTTGCTCCAGCTGCGTTTAATGTGGACCATATTACCACCGGCGGCTTTGCTGTAAGGCTGTCCATTCACCAACACCACGGCCTCTTTACACCAGGCAGGCACGCGCAGGCTCAATGGAAATTCCACTTTGGTTTTCGTATTGAGCACAAACGTGAGCTGTCCGCTGAAAGGGTAATCGGTCTTTTCGGTCAGCGTTACGGTCGTGCCCTGCGCACCCACTTTCGCGGTTACCTTGCAGGGACTGTACAACAACGCCGCCAATCCCTTATCCGGCGTGGCATACCAAAGGTTCGCGGTGAACTTTGTCCAGCCCTGGTGCATGTTGGCGGTACAGCAGGTGTAACCCGCATACGGACCAAACACGTTGTTCATTTCCCGGTTAAAGGGCAGCGAAAACTGGAACACGTTGCGTGTTACCTGCACCTGGTTGGCCACCATGAAGTATTGGCGTGATACGAAATCGTCGGTAATCTGCCCCGGCAGCGCGTTAAAGGTCATGCGTTCGATAGCATCGGCGTAAGGCAGCGCACCGGTGATAGACAGCGCTTCTTCCAGCGAATACATGGTTTCTACGGTGGCGCAGAGCTCCACGCCCTGTTTCGGGTCGTTGCCATGTAAATCTTCGTCGGCCGAAAACATGCCATGGGGCAGGCCATGCAGCGTCATAATATCCTTAAAGCCGGTGCGGAGGCTGTCGAGGTAATGCGTATCGTTTTTCGCCTGGTAGTAGATGGCGGGCAGCTTAATACCCATCGCCACGTTTACACCGTGACGGTCCATCCAGGCATGACTGTTCTGTTGTGCAGCGGCCTCCATCACCCAGTCGCGTGCGCCGAAGTAGTTGGTCCAGGGCGTGGTTTGTGCGTAAATGAGGTCGCCGAGCTGCAGCAGGTAGTCATCGCCGGTTTGGCGGTACAACCAGTAAACGCTGGCCAGGTTATCGCCGCCACGGGCGGTGGCCCATTCGGTCCACTTGCCGAGCGGACAGGCTTTCAGGCTGTTCAACTGGTAGCGGAAATATTTCGTCATGAACGGGATCACGCGTTTGTCGCCGGTCGCGGTGTAGTACTGCTGCAAAACTTTCAGCATCACCATGCGCGGCCACCAGTCTTCCCCGTTCGCAGGATCGGTTTCCGTCTTTTTACCTTCGCGTTCATTTTTCGTAATGGGCCCAAAAAAGCCGGATGGGCGTTGGTTATCGAGTGTCCAGTTGATGTATTTGAGCACTTTCGATTTAAGCGCGGGATCGTTCAGCTGGTAAGCCAATGGCACGGCGCCATCGAGCCAGTATGGCGTTTCTTCCCAGCCGTCGCCTTTCCCGCCGAGCCAGCCGTTATCGTTTTTTACTTTCCAGTAATATTCGTCGAGGCGGCCGGTGGCGCCGGTTTTCATGATCTTCAGCTGATCGAGCAGCCAGCCTTCCGGTTGAACAGCGCCTAATGGCAGCGGCTCGTACGGCAAAACGGTCAATTTATCCTGTACGTTTGCCGCCAGCGGACCAGCCATCCATATCAACAACAATAACCGCCTCATTACTTTTTACCAGTGATTTCCTTAATGAATGCGGTTTCCCTGGGATCGTAAGGTGTACCATCCGGGCGGAAAATATCATGGAACCATACCTTTGGCTCGCCACCTTCGGGCATTGGGGTATCCCAGGCGTAGATGGTATTGGATTTACCGGCTACCAAGCCCCAGTTGATGGCGGCGATCTTATGCTTTTTCAGGATGGGCAGAATTTCGTGGAACAGGCTGCCCCGGGTCCGGGCCATGTACTCGGTGCAGATCAGTGGTTTACCGGTTTGTACCAGGAAAGAGTCGATCCAACGTTGGTGTACGTCGGGTTTGTGATAGTTGTGATAGGTAATCACGTCCGATTGCTGTAGCTGGAACGCGTTCAGTTCTTTCAGATCGAGCGACCAAACGCCGGCTGACAGCGGCTGGGAGGGATCTACCTGCCTGCCCCAGCTGAAAGTATTTTTCAGTAGCGGCATACTGTGGTTCCGGAGGCCGGAATTACCCGGTTCGTTGTACACGTCCCACAGCAAAATACGGTTATCATTGCGGAAAGCCTGTAGTACATCCTTCACGTATTTTTCCAGGGAGTTCATGTAGTTCAGGTCCATGAAGCTGAGCATACCGGGGTCCTGCACCCAGCCGGAGTTGTGCACACCGGTTTTAGGCACGGGCTGTTTGCCGGCTTTATAAGTATTGTTCCAGCAATCGTCGAACAGCACAAATACAGTTTTAATACCATGTTTGCCGGCGATATTGAGGTAAGTATTCACGCGTTTTTTGAAACCGGCGGGATCTACCTGCCAGGCCAGATGATGCAGGTACACGCGCATTACGTTCATCCCGATACCCTCGGCCCAGCCCAGCTCCTTGTCGATCTGCGCGCTGTCGAACGATTCGGCCTGCCACATTTCCAGCTGGTTGATGGCGGAGGCAGGGATGTAGTCGGCGCCCACCATCCAGGGCAGTTTGGCGTACCAGGCATTGGCTTTTTCCTTGCTCCATACGGCGCGTTCCTTTTTCTGGGACATAGCGGTGGTGCAGACGAGCAGGCTGCAGGCAAAAAGATCGTGGATAATTTCTTCATCTTTAAAAAACGTTTTGATAACAATGATCCGGGGAAAAGTTCGCAGGGATGGATACACGAATTAGCAACAATCCATAACGTGGTAGCGTCTTTTTGATAAAACCAGCCGGAACTGTAAAGGAAGTATTAAAATTCGGGGCACTTATGCAATATGTTTCAAAAATTGAGCAAAATGTTTCAATTTCCTGCCCCTCGTTTCAGGGGGAAGTACCGGATTAAAGTGTTAATCCGACAATTCATTTGCCCGTAGGCCGCTCTCCTGCTACAATAACAGGATGGGGCAGGACGGTAGATCGGGTAAAATGGGATAAATTGGAGGTGTATTCTGGAACTGTTCCCGGTGAATCCAACTGCACCCAAAACAGTGTCCCTACAACCAACATCGAATCGCTGTCAATTCACACAAATGCAGTGCAATAGAAACACGCCGGAAATCCGGCTGACAGACAGTTACGTTTCATCACTCAGCACACAATTTCATCGCTGGAAAGCAGGCAAAAAAATCTACGCAAACGATTGCGTAATTGGTGCTTTAAAAGCAATTCAAAAGCGGTATGTTTGAATTAACGCAAGTATTTTATTACGTTTTATCAACTGATGCGGGAACAATAAAAAGTCAAGTACAGCGCGGGTTTAGAAGCTGATCACGATACAAAGGCACGTTTAAATATTTCACTCACGTTATGTTTTTCACGCGACACTTTTCTGTTGTATGAAAATATAAAAACTGATTACAAATGCATATTCATTTTTATCCCTTTCCGGCAGATCGAATACGCCGGTTTACATTCCCGGAACCAACGAAGGCCTTTGCCTTTTGAACCGACCGATCCCATTTTTATTAAATAAATATTTCTTGATCCACGATGAGAAACATGTCTTACAGATCCGTATTACTTGCTTCCCTGATGGTGCTGGCCCTTGGTTGTAGAAAAAAGCCTGGGACGAGTACTATGGCCGTCCCGATACACTGGAGGCGCCGATTTACCAGGTATTGGAGAAAAAGGGCCACTTTAAAACCCTGCTCGCCGCCATTGACAAGGCGGGATACAAAAGAACGCTGGCAGGGGCCGGCTACTGGACGTTTTTTGCGCCCACAGATTCTGCCTTCGACGCCTACTTCAAAGCTAACAACATCAGCGGTCTGGCAGGGCTGGACAGCATTGCCTGCCGCAAAATCGTTACTTATTGCCTGGTGTACAACGCTTTTAAGAAAGAAAGGCTCGGCGACTACCAGGCCAATACCGGCTGGGTGCCTAATACCGGCTTCCGCCGCCGTACCGCCTACTACTCCGGCGTATACGATGGCGTGAACAACGATGGACAAACGGTGAAAATGATTGCAAGCAACCGTAACAACAACGGCGCTACGTTTTACATTGATGCAGACTACAACAACAAGTACATCCCGTACTTCGTGAACAACTTCATGACTGCAAAAACGCTCACCGCCGCCGATTACAATTACTTTTATCCCAACACGCCGTATACGGGCTTCAACGTGGCAAATGCGAAAGTAACGGAACAGGACGTACCCGCCGAAAACGGTGTGATCCACGTAATAGACCACGTGATCAGCGCATTGCCGGGGCTCGACGAATATATTTCGAACAACCCGGACTACAGTGAGTTTAAAAAACTGTTCGACCGTTACCTGGTCAGCTACGCGCTGAACCCTACGGTGACCAATAACTACCGGCTTACCACCGGTGGTAACGCCAACGTATATACTAAATTATACGCGGCCACCCTGGGCTTTTCACCGAACAACGAAAACTTCATGAAGCTGACCGACAACGACGGCCAGCAAAACTGTTACAGCATGTTCGTGCCTACTAACGCGGCCATGAATGCTTATATGAGCAACGTGCTCCTGGAAAACTACACCAGCCTGGAAACACTGCCCATCAGCGTGGTAACGGATTTCGTGAACGCGCACATGTGGCAGTCCGCTGTTTGGCCGAGCAAATTCGCCACCACCTTCAACTTCGTGAACGAAGAAGCCAGGTTTAACCCGGCTGTAGACGTGGTAGACAAAAAAATCCTGAGCAACGGTATTTTCTACGGTACCAGCAAAGTGCAGGAAGCGAACGTGTTCAGCAGCGTGTACGGCAAAGCCTACCTGGACCCGCAGTTCTCGATGATGACCAGCCTGCTGAACCAGGAACTGAAATTCACGATCTCGAACATCCACCAGAAATATTCCATCTTTTTGATCAGCAATGCCACCCTGAACGCGGCCGGTTTCTTCGTGGACCCCACGGTAGACAACAACCCGTTCCTGCAATGGCGTTACATTCCATCTAATGGCGGCAGCCAACTCACGGGCTCCTCGGCCCTGGTGCGCCTGCTGCGGGTAATTTACCTGCACGTGATCCCGGGGTGGATGTAAACGACATCACCAACGGCAGCGTCGCTTTATCGTACGGCGGCGAGTTCGTGAAGTTCGAAAACAACTCCGTATGGGCGGCGGGTAACCTCGACAGCGCCAACGTAGCCACTAAAATCTGGAGCAAAACTGCGAAAAACGGCACGGCGCATAACATCAACCGCGTGCTGACTTTCTCCGAAACCGTCATCGGTAAGCATATTGAGAAACTGGGCTCCCCAGCACCTCGCAGTATAATTCATTCTGGAACTACCTGAAAAATTCCAGCATCTATACTGCCGCTACGGGCGATATCCTGAACGTGGCGTCGGGTACTTTCTACACGGTGTTCGTGCCGAATAACGCAGCGATTACCCAGGCCATAGCTGCCGGCTTATTGCCTGCAAGCAACAATCCGGCCGGTCTGGCAGACAAGGAACTGGTGAATAAATTCATTTACAACCACATCCTCAATAAGAAAACTGTAGCGACGGACGGACTGGAAAGCGGTTCGTTCGAAACGCTGTACCGCAACAACGCCGGTGATCCTGGTGGCGTGTTCGTAGACAACTCGGTGCGCAATGCCATGGTGCTCACAGATGCGCATAACCGCAAGGCCAACATCATTTTCGCACAAAGCAACTACCTGAGCAACCGCTGCGTGATCCACCTGATCGACAATTATTTAAAATATCAAGAATAACACTCCCTGCTATGCTCCATTTTATAAAAAAGATAGCTTGCATATATGCGCTTATCGGCCTGTGCGTTACTGCCGCCGTAGCGCAAACGCCTGCCACCGACGGCACTACCCTCATTAAGGGTAAGGTGCTGGACGCCACCACGCGGGAGGCCCTCATCGGCGTATCCGTTGCGGAAGTGGACAAGGACGGCCGTATCATCAAGGGTACGGCGACCGATGTGGAAGGCAACTTCGTACTCAGAATAAGCAATGTTAAAAACAAAGTAACCGCCTCCTATATCGGCTACCGCACCAATTCGCAGCAGCTGAACGGTCGAACCACGCTCAACTTTATGTTGAGCACCGGCAGCACCGACCTGAATACCGTGGAAATACAGGGTGGCAGAATGGTCAACAACGGCATGCTCCCTATTAAAGAACGCAACCTCACCACCGCTATCTCCAAAATCAACGCGAAAGAGATGGAGGAAATGCAGGCCGCATCGATTGACCAGGCACTTCAGGGACGTTTGGCCGGTGTGGATATCACCGCCACCAGCGGCGATCCCGGCGCGGCGATGAACATCCGTATCCGTGGTATTTCGTCCATCAGCAGCACCGGCACGCCTTTGATCGTAGTGGACGGTATGCCCCTGGAAACAGAGATTCCCGGCGACTTTAACTTTGGCGCGGCGGATGAACAGGGCTATGCACAACTGCTGAACATTTCTCCAGCCGACATCCGCGAGATCAGTGTACTGAAAGATGCGGCAGCTACGGCAGTATGGGGTTCCCGTGCGGCGAACGGCGTACTGGTGATCACCACCAAACGCGGTAACATCGGCAAACCGTCTATCACCTATACCTTTAAAGGCTCTAAATCTTACCTGCCCGATGCGATTCCCCTGCTGAGCGGTGATCAGTATTCTACGTTGATTCCCGAAGCGTTCATGAACCGTACCGGCCTTCCGCTTAACACCACCGCGGTAAGGGAGTTCAACTACGACCCTAACGATCCTTACTGGTATTATAACTACAGCAACAACACCAACTGGATAGACGAAATTTCGAGAGTAGGCAACCTGCAGGATCATAATATCAGCATGAGCGGTGGCGGTGAAAAAGCACGCTACTTCGCGTCTCTCGGCTATTTCGACCAGGTGGGCACGACACTCGGCACGGGATTAAAAAGGATCAGCAGCCGCATCAACCTGGACTATTACATTTCCGAAAAGATCCGCATATTTACCAGCATTGCTTACACGCACAGCGACCTGCAACGCAACTACATGAGCAGTAAAGATGGTGCGATCCGCGGCATGGCGTACATTAAGATGCCGAACATGAGTGTGTTTGAATATGATGAATACGGCAATCTTTCCCCCAACTACTTCTCTCCTTTCTCTAACGTACAGGGTACTTACAGCCGCATTTACAACCCCGTGGCCATGGCTGCCAAAGCGAAGTACGACGTGGGGGCGACAGGGTGATTCCAAGATTCCAGCTGAACTACGACATTATAAAAGACGTGTTGAGGACCACCCTGGACGTACAATTCGACATCAACAATACCAAAAACACCAGCTTCCTTCCACAGATCGCCACCGGTCGTAACAGCACCGAAACAGTGGTAAACAGGGCTTATGACGGCGACGTGGACGTATTTAATATCGTCACCAAATTCGACCTTGTATATTCACCGAAGTTCGAGCGCAACCCGGACCACCACCTGCTGACGTTCCTGAGCGTGATTGCCAGCGACGCGAAAGCAGTGACCCAGGAACTGATGACCTCCAATACCGCGTCTTCTTTACTAACCGATCCGAGCATCCCCTCGCGTACGGTGGGTACTGATCTGAACGCGGCCTCCAACGTATCGCAGACCCGCGCCATCGGCGCCGTGGTGACCGCGCAATACGACTGGAAAGAGAAATACATTGTGAACATGAGCATCCGCGGCGATGGCAACTCCCGCTTCGGACCTAACTACCGCTACGGTATGTTCCCTTCTGTTTCTGTTAGATGGAGAGCTTCGGCAGAAAACTTCCTCAACAAAATCAAACAACTGGATGACCTCAGCTTCCGCGCCAGCTATGGCCAGAGCGGCGAGGCGCCCCGGTACGATTATACTTTCTACAACCGGTACAACACTTATGCCTGGAGTTACCTGGGTGAATCCGGCGTGTTTCCTGCCACGATGGAACTGAAAAACCTCCGCTGGCAAACCATTCACGGGCAGAACCTGGGTGCCAACATCAGCCTGTTCGGCGGCCGTTTGCGCGCAGATATGGAAATCTACCGCAACCGCACCAAAGACCTGTTCTTCGACAACCTGCAGATCGGCTCTTACAATGGTTACAGCAGCGTGAACATGAACGTGGGCACAATGGATAACCAGGGTTGGGAACTGGCGGTATTTACCACGCCGATCAAAAAGAAAGACTGGAACATCGGCTTCAACTTCAACATTTCCCGCAACGAAAACGTGATCCGCGAAATCTCCGAACTGTATCCCAGCACCAAGGGCGATGTAACGCAATTGGGAGAATATATGCGCCTGTTGCAGGTAGATAATCCCTTTGGTTCCTTCTATGGATATAAATTCAAAGGTGTATATGCCGACAGAGATGCGACCCGTGCACAGGGCGCCGATGGCAAACCGATCATCGGTCCCAATGGCCGGTGATTTACACCCGCTTCAACTACCCTACACTGGATTACACCTTCCAACCCGGCGATGCGATTTACGAAGACATCAACCACGACGGCAACATCAACTATATGGATGTAGTATACCTGGGGAACAGCAACCCGAAACTGTCTGGCGGCTTTGGCCCTTCGTTCGGCTGGAAAAACAAGATCAATATCTCTACCTTCTTCAACTTCAGATTAGGCTACGATGTGATCAATGGTACAAAAATGAGCACCACCAACATGTACAACTTCGACAACCAGAGCACGGCAGTACTGCGCCGCTGGAGAAAAGAAGGCGACGTAACCGATATGCCGCGCGCGATCATCGGCGGTGGTTACAACTGGCTGGGCAGCGACCGTTACGTGGAGAATGCCTCCTTTGTACGCTTCCGCACCATCACCGGCCGTTACACCTTCGATCCCAAGTTTGTACAAAACAGGCTGAAGATGAAAACGCTGAGTGGCTACATCACCGCGGAGAACCTGTTCACCCTGACCCGTTACACCGGCCAGGATCCGGAAATCAGTACTTCCGGCGCCGACCCTTTCAGGATCGCGTATGATTACTCGATGACGCCCCCGGCTAAAATATTCACCATTGGCCTCGTAGCAGGATTCTAACTGAAAAAAAGCGAAACATGAAGAACAAACTGATATATACGTGTTTACTGGCAGCCTCCCTGGGTATGAGCTCCTGCAACAAATGGCTGGAGCTGCGGCCGCAGGATGGCATCGTAAGGGAAGAATTCTGGAAAACCAAGGAGCAGGTAGACGCGGCCGTGACAGGCATTTACGCGTCCATGATGGGGAGCGGCACCAACAATCTTCCGCCCCTGCCCGAATATCTTTTCATCTGGGGAGAAGCCCGTACCGACATGGTGATCCCGGGATTCAGGGCCAGTGCAAGCGAGAACGATATCGTGAACTGGAACATTTTACCCACCAACACCTTTGCCAACTGGCGCCCGGTATACGAAACCATCAACTATTGCAATACCGTGATAGCACTGGCGCCCGGCGTCATGAAAAACGACAACACATTTACGCAGGACCACCTGAACCGTGCACTGGGCGAAGCCCACGCCATTAGAGCCCTGATGTACTTTTACCTGGTAAGGACTTTTAAAGAAGTGCCTTTAAAGCTCACCGCAACGATCAGCGACGAGGACGTGAAGCCCATGGCAAAAAGCGGTGCAGACAGCATCCTGAACCAGATAGAGCTGGACCTCAAGACCGCAGAGCCTATGGTGCCGACTACGTACAGCAACATCGACCGCGATAAAGGCCGCGTAACCCGTTACACGGTGAATACGATCCTGGCGGATGTGTACCTCTGGCGTGAAAAATATGCGGAATGTGCTACCGAGTGCAACAAAGTGATCAACTCCGGCAACTTCGGCCTGGTAGGTACCACCTCTTCCCTGTTCGACGCATTGTACTACCGGGGCAATTCCGCCGAAAGCATTTTTGAGCTGCAATTCGATGCACAGCGCCTCAACTCCTTCCACAGCATCTTCATCAGCACCACCCGCCGCTGGGGCGCCGCTGCTCACCTGATGGACGAAGTATTTGGCCAGGATGCGTTGAATAGTCCTCCTTTGGAAGATAAGCGCGGTAACGGCTGTTCACTGCGTTCCAACGATGGTACTATCTGGAAGTACGTTGGTGCGGACGATAACGGCACGAGCCTCCGCGCACCGGATCAATCGTTCGCTCACTGGATCTTTTACCGCTACGCAGATGTATTGCTGATGAAAGCAGAGGCCATCAACCAGCTCAACCAGCCGCTGGAGGCATCCCGCCTGGTGATGAACATCCGCCAGCGCGCACAGGCACTGGAAGTAGGCGTACCAATGGATTCCACCAGCAAAGAAAGCATGGAAGAATTTATCCTCGCAGAACGCCAGCGTGAATTTGCTTTCGAAGGCAAACGATACTACGACGTGCTGCGCAACGCCAAAAGAAATAAATTCCTCAACCTGCGCTACATGACGGACATGGTCGGTATCAGCATCCCGAAAGAACGGCAGCAGGTAGCTTTCAACAAACTGAAAGACGAAAACGCACTTTACTTCCCGATATACCTGTACGAGTTACAGTCAAACAAATTGCTGGAACAAAATCCTTTCTACAAATAAAATAATTCCCGGTTATGAAGAACAGATTTTCATACATCGTTACCTTAGGATTGGTCTCTTGCCTGCTGGCTGTACATTCCTGCCGGAAAATGGACATTAAAATGACCACTACGGGCGATGTGAACATCGTAGGATATCTCGAAAAATATCCCGACTCCTTTTCCTTATTTAAACAGATATTAGACCGTACCGAAACTTCGGCCTTCCTGAACGCGTATGGCGCCTATACTTGTTTCGCACCCACCAACAGCGGGGTGAAAGCCTGGTTATCCAAAGTAGGCGCGGCGAACGTAGACGCAGCCAACCTGGAAACCCTGAAAGACCCGGTGAAATTCCACCTGATCACAGATACGCTGACCACCTCCAACTTTAAGGATGGCAAACTGCCGATTCCCACCATGTTCGGACAATACCTGATTACCGGTGTAAGCAATAAAGAAAGCGTTTCCAGCTTTATCATCAACCGCCAGGCACTGGTGACCAAGTCCAACATCCGTGTGGGTAACGGTTTTATCCACCAGGTAGACCATGTACTGGAACCATCTACCGTATCCCTGGTAAAACAGCTGGAAGCGAAACCGGAGTACTCCATCTTTGTACAGGCGATTAAAGAAACAGGTTTTTACGACCGCCTGAACACGGTAGACCCGGACACTTCCAAACGCTGGCTTACCCTGCTGGCCGAAAGCAACCAGGCGCTGGCCGACAGCGGCATCACTTCCTACGCCGCCCTGAAAGCGAAATACTCTAAAACCGGTAATCCCGCCAACGCGAACGACAGCCTGCACATGTACGTGGCTTACCACATCCTGGACGGCGTAAAGTTCCTGGGTGATATCATCAGCGCTCCGGCTCACCAGACCTTGCAACCGCAGGAAGTAGTGACCACGCAGCTGCTGAACACCAACGTAGTGGTAAATGAGGATGAATTTAACGGCGTGCTTGAAAAAGGCGTAACGCTGATTCGTTCCACGAGCGACAACGCAGCTACCAACGGTGTGTGGCACGATGGTGCGCACTTTACCGTGAAGTACCGTGCCCCGACAGCAGTATACTGGGATGTGAGCACCTTTACAGAAATCATGAAGATGCCCGCCAACTATAAAAAGCCAGCATCACGATTACCCGTCAGAGTGAAGCAGATCAACCGTTCAAAGATGTGTATTGGGGTTGGGGATCACTGGCGAGCACGAACATCTTCACCTATAGCTACAGCACCAGCTCCAGTGTGAGCCGTTACGCCGTGAACAACGACGTAAACCAGCTGCCGCTCGGCTTGCCAAGCCGCCCGATATGGTGGGAAATGGTGACGCCGCCGATCGTAAAAGGCAAATACAAAATCTGGATGTGTTACTCCCGCAGCAAACAATCCAGCAGCTCTAACCAGCTTTGCCAGGTGAGCGTCAACGGCGAACTGATGCCGCGCACCTTCAACTTCACGGAGCTTCGTCCGAAAGGCAGCGATGCCGAACTGGAAGCTATCGGCTGGAAACAGTATACAGAAGCCCGTGCTTATAATACAGATTCCAACTACGCCGGTAAACTGGTCGGTACGTATGAGTTCAAAACCACACAGCGCCAGCAGATCCGCATTATCCCGATCAGCGGCACGCAGAACAACAACTACCTCGATATGATCCACATCATACCGATAGATGACAACCAGATCCTGCCCAGGTTCGCCACAGACGGAACGAAGAAGTATAATTAGTAAACACTGACTACATGCGCATCAACATTTATAAAATATTACTCGCGATAGCACTGGGCGCCACGGTGGCAACGGGCTGCGAAAAATGGGACGCTCATAACGCCCTGAACGACGCATCCCTTTCCAACACCCTGATGGACCAGATCAATGCCGATCCTTCACTGAGCAAGTTTGCTGAACTGCTGGTGAAATCCGGTTACGACAAAGTATTGTCCTCTTCCAAAACGTTTACGGTATTTGCCCCCAGCAACGACGCCCTTGCCACGCTGGATGCAGGTATTGTAAGCGATACGGCGAAACTCAATAAGTTCCTGGGCAACCACATTGCCCTGCAATCGACTTACGCTGGCAAAACCACTACGTTAACGCGCATTGCCCTGATGAACGGGAAGTATGCCAACCTGCTGAACAAAACTATCGAGAACGCAACGATTACTACGGCAGATAAACAAACAAAGAACGGCGTGTTGCAGGTAATCGACAAGTCGATGCCTGTACTGAACAACGCCTGGGAAACACTGGAAACGAACGCGAACATTCCGGCCAAACAAAAGGCATATATGCTGTCGCTGTTCCGTAACGTGTTTGACGCCACGAATGCCGTACAGACCGGGATCGATCCGAATACCGGCGTTCCAATTTACAAACCGGGCACGGATTCCATCCGCACCAACCTGTTCTGGAGAAATGTGTACGACCTGCGCGATGAAAGTAAAACTTACTCCATGTTCGTACTGGAAGACGCGGCGTGGGATGCAGAGATCGCGAAATTCAAGCCTTACTGCACAGGCCCTACAGAAGATACGACGCTGCTTTACACGCACTGGACGGTCGTAAAGATCTTGCCCGCGATACCCTGTACCGCGATGCAGACCTGCCCGACACGATCGTCTCTAAATTCAATGTAAAACTGCCGGTGGCGAAGCTCTCTATCAAACAAACAATTAAAACCAGCAATGGTAATATCTATGTAATGAGCGCTGCACCTGTAAAACCAGCAGAGAAGTTCAAACAGATTAAGATAGAATGCGAAAACTGGGTGGGCCTTACCGCCGAAAAACGCGGCAACATGTATATACGCGACCGCATCAACACACTGACAGGTTTGCCTTTCCGTGATGTGGTAGCCAACGGTCACGGTACCGCGCAGTTCAGTCTCTCCTACCTCGTACGGGAAATGCCCAGCACGAAGTTCAGGGCTTACTGGGTGGCAGTGAACGATAACATCATCACCGTAAACTATACCCAGAAAGTATCGATCGGTTTGCCCGCTACGATGCTGCTGCCTTACGTGACGGTAACACCCAACAACTATTCAGAAGTGTACCTGGGCGAGTTTACGATGGCGACTTACCAGCCCTCTATGCTCATTTATTTAACAGCTGCCAATTCCACTAGTGCCACGGCGAACCTGCTGGTGTGTGATTACATCAGGCTGGAACCCGTTTTTAAACTGATATCAATGATCTATACCAATAAAAAATTCCCGATGAAAACGATGATAGCGGTAGCGCTCGTACTGGCTGCGGGATCTGCTGTAGCGCAAAACCCCGCGCAACCGGCCAAGGCGCCGGCAGCGCAGGAGCGCGATGCGATCCGGTTGCTGAACGGCGTGATCAAAGACGCGGCTACCGGCAAACCGGCGGCGGGCATCCGTGTGGAAGTGGAAAAGTTCTCCGCCGCCATCACCGATACCGATGGTAAATTCAACCTGAAAGTACCGTCCTGGAACAGCACCGTGATCATCAGCGGTGAAGGCTACGACAAAAGGCAGGTGCCGCTGAAAGGCCGTAAAAGCCTGAATGTAAGTCTGCAGGATGTTACGCACCAGTCATTCAACGAAACCGTTACCCTGCCTATGGGCGAACGTTCCAAACTGACTACCACGGCATCTGTAACACAGTACAACGTGGATCCCTGGGTGCACAACTCTGAAACACCAGATGCGTTGCTACAGGGCCGTATCAGCGGTCTGAATGCCATTCGCCGCTCCGGCACGCAGGGCGCGGGCGCCAACCTGTTCCTCCGCGGTTATACTTCGCTGTATGGCACCAACAAGCCTTTGATCGTGATCGATAACATGCTGTACGACAACAACGATTACGGCCAGAGCATCATCGCGAACAACTACACCAATCCCCTCGCGCTCATCGATCCGAAGGATATCGATAACATCACGGTTTTGCGCGATGCCTCGTCCATCTACGGCACCAAGGGCGCCAACGGGGCAATTATCATTACTACTGCGCGCGCCAGCGAACAGGCTACCCGCATCAGCTTTGGCGCATTCGCCGGTTTTAACAGCGCGCCGAAACAGTTGCCTGTCATGAATGCCGCCGACTACCGCGTGTACCTCAGCGACATCCTGCAGAGCAAAGGCCTGACCAGCGGCCAGGTGGCCGCATTGCCGTATATGAACGATGATCCCAACAACCCTGACTACAGCAGCTATCATTTTAACACCAACTGGCAGGACCAGGTGTTTAAAAATAGCATGAGCAATAACTACTACCTGAAAGTAACCGGCGGCGATAACATCGCCACGTACGGTCTCAGTGTAGGCGCCACCAGCAACCAGGGCACCGTGCGAAACACGGACCTGTCGCGCTACAACACCCGCTTTAACGCGGAGTTCAACTTTACCCGTAAGTTTACCGGTTACGCAAATCTCGCGTTTACCTATAATGAACAGCAGCTGAAAGATCAGGGCATCGCCGACCAAACCGCGCCTATCTTCCTCTCGCTGATCAAATCTCCCTTCCTGAATACGCATGTGGTGAACGAAGAAGGCGTACAAAGCCCGAACCTCGCAGACCGCGATACCACGGGCATCAGTAACCCGACTGCCGTGATCAACAACATGCAGGCGTACAACAGGTACTACCGCTTCCTGGGTTCCTTTGGTTTCAAATATGACTTCAACGATAACTGGAGCGCCAACACATTGTTCAGCGTGATGTACGACAAAGTGCGGGAAAACATTTTCGTACCCAGCGCGGGCGTGGCAAAAGACACGCTGGATAATGCCATTGCGAAAAACCGTTTAGGCACACAGGTTAAACGCATCTACTCGCTGTACAGCGACAGCCGTATCAGCTACCGTAAAAACATCAATAATATCCATAACATCAGCGCCAACGTTGGCCTGCGTTACCAGAAAAACAGCTCGGAGCAGGATTATGCGCTGGGTTACAACTCCGCTACCGATGAGCTCGTGAGTGTGCAAAACGGTGTGGCGGCGCTGCGCCAGGTAGGCGGCGGTATCGGTGAATGGAACTGGATGAGCATTTACCTGAATGCAGATTATGGATTCCGCAATAAATACTTCCTCTCCTTTAACGTGGCTGCCGATGGATCTTCCCGTTTTGGTAAAGAAGCGAAAAATGGCATCAGCATGAGCGGCACGCATTGGCCGGTAATGCCTTCGATTGGTGCGGCCTGGTTAATTTCTTCGGAAGATTTCATGCAGACTTCTTTTGTGGATGTACTGAAACTGCGCGCTACTTACAGCCTTACCGGCAACGACGATATCGGTAACTACACC
This sequence comes from Chitinophaga sedimenti, assembly GCF_023156195.1. Lineage (GTDB taxonomy): Bacteria > Bacteroidota > Bacteroidia > Chitinophagales > Chitinophagaceae > Chitinophaga > Chitinophaga sedimenti. Next base: position 107,252 of record NZ_JAKUKA010000001.1, on the reverse strand, counting down.
GCCCGCCAGACTTACGGTTCACAGAACCTGCTGGGTATGCAGGGTTTGGTACGTAACGGTATTGCCAATCCAGCTTTACAATGGGAAACCGTGAAAAAACTGAATGGCGGCCTGGACGTGGCGCTGTTCAACGAACGTGTGAGCCTGAGCCTGACGTGTTCCGGAACAATACCAGCAATATGCTCGTATACGAACAGATCGCATCGCCTACCGGCTTCAACACCATCCTGACCAACAGCGGCAGCATGAAAACGACTGGTTACGAAGCAGCGCTGAATGCCCGTGTATTAAATCAACCTAACCTGAAATGGGATATCGGTGTGAACATGAGCACGTACAAAAACACAATAGGATCTGTTCCCGGCGGCCGTATCGAAACAGACTATGCGGGTGCTACCCTGCTCACCGTGAATGGCTTTCCTGCTTCGCAGTTCTATGGTTACAAAACAGCCGGTGTGTTCTCCACCCAGGCAGAAGCCACGCAGGCGAATCTCCGAAAACGCAACTACGATGGCTCTTTCACCAACTATGCCGCCGGTGATGTACACTTCGTGGATGTAAACGGCGATGGTGTGATCGATGCAGCGGACCGTGTAAACATTGGCAACCCTACACCGGATTACACCGGCGGTATCAGCACCCGACTGATTTACAAAAGATTTGAACTGAATGGCCTGTTTACTTTCAGCAAAGGCAACAAAGTTTACAACTATACCCGCTACCGCCTGGAAGCCGCTTCCGGCGTAGAAAACCAGTTGATCAGCGTAAATAACCGCTGGCGGTACGACGGCCAGGTGGGCGCTTCTCCGAAAGCTACCTGGGGCGATCCGATGGGGAACAGCCGTTTCTCCGATCGCTGGATCGAAGACGGATCTTACTTCCGCCTGCGCAGCCTGTCGCTGCAGTACTACATCCCGATCAGGAACGCCATCCTGAAAAGCGCTTCCGTGTATGCAACCGGCAACAACCTGTTCACACTTTCGAACTACAAAGGATTTGATCCCGAGTTCAGCGCCAACCCAAGCGTTTTTGCGCAGGGTACAGACATGGGCCTGGACCCGTTGTTCCGCAATGTGACACTGGGTATCCGGATCGGGCTGTAACATTATCTATCTAAAAAGAACAATTGCTACGTTTATGAAGCAACTTAAAATAACAGCGGTTTTACTGGCAGCGGCCTTATCCATAGGTTCCGTATCGTGCAAAAAGATATTCGACGTAAAACCGAAAGATGAACTCGACATCAGCCAGATGTACCGCGACGTGTACGACGCAGACGCTGCGATCATCGGCCTCTATGGTAAGTTCCGTGCGCTTGCGGAACAATACATCGTATTGAACGAACTACGGGCAGACATGATGGAATACACCATGAACGCCAACGAAAACCTGCGCCAGATCAGCACCCATAGCGTAGCCGCAGGTAATCCGTATGCCAGCCCGCGCCCATTCTATGAGCTCATTATCAACTGTAATGATGTACTGAAGAACTTCAACATCATGCGGAAAGACAATAAACTGGACGAAACCGATTATAACCAGCGTTACTCCGACGTGGCCTGTCTGCGTTCGTTCCTGTACCTGCAACTCGGCATCCACTTCGGGGAAGTGCCGTATGTGACCAGTGCGCTGGAAAACGTAGACGCGATCAAAAACGCCAGCAACTTCCCGAGACTGAAGTTCGATGTGCTGCTGGATTCCCTGATCAACTTTACAGAAGCATTGCCGTTCAAAGCAGAATACCCGGCCGGCACCACGCTGAACATTACGGTAGATGGTTATCCGACGGCTAAATGGTTCGTTAATAAAAGAGTGCTGCTGGGCGACCTGCACCTCTGGAAAGGCAACTATACCCGCGCCGCCGCCTGGTACCGCGAAGTGATGGAAACCGGCACCGTAGGTACGGTGAATGGTTCTTACTACATGATGTATAAAGTGGGCTGGGACAGCAACGGCGATCTTGACCACTATATTTCCTACAGCCGTGGCGGCGATGCCTCCACCCTGGTATGGAATAGCCAGTGGCGCATTATGTTCGAGCAGGCCATGAATACCGAAGGTTTCCGCAGGGAATGGGTATGGGCAATTCCGTTCGACAATAAATTCAAACCCGGCAATCCTTTCGTTAAACTGTTTTCACCGATTGGCGGCGAATACCTGATCAAACCTTCGCAGCAGGCGGTGGATATGTGGAACAGCGAGACCCAGCGTCCGGTAACCGCTACGGGCGCAGCCGGCCTGCCCTACGATGCCCGCGGACAACTTAGCTGGATGGACATTGGCGGTCAGCGCGTGATCATGAAATACCTGTACAACTATATCAACTGGAGCACCAGGCAGCCTACCAACCTGTTACAGCGCGATGGTAAATGGTTCCTGTTCCGCCAGACACATTTGCATATGCGCTTTTCTGAAGCGGCTAACCGTGCGGGCAAATACAGGCTGGCATGGGGTTTCCTGAACAGCGGTCTGGCCGGTGCATTTCCCGCACCTACCTCCGATGTAACCAATTATCACGGCAGCTTAAACGAGCCTTATCCATTTAATTTTGATGGAAGAAACAGCGGTAGCTCCGGTGTACCTTACTATCGCGGCGACTGGTACCGCAACATCGGTATCCGTGCCAGGGCGAATCTCGTGAGCACGGTAGTACCTGCGGCAGACAGCCTGTTATCTATTGAAAACAGTCTCATTAAAGAAACCGGCCTGGAAAACGGCTTTGAGGGCACCCGTTGGCCCGACCTGCTGCGTATAGCGTTACGTCGCAACGATCCCGCATTCCTCGCTGATAAAATTTACGCGAAGCTGCAAAAAGACGGAATCCCGGAAGCGGCGGCCGTTAGAGCGAAACTGATGAACAAGGCAAACTGGTACCTGCCTTTTGAATTTTAGATGAATTAAACTGTATCTTATCGACATGCTGAAATGGAACCATCTGTGCATATGCGCCCTGCTGGCCGCTAACACCGCCTCCGCCCAGGTAAAATGGCCTGCGGTAACACAAAACGCCAAACCCTGGACCCGCTGGTGGTGGGAAGGCAGTGCGGTAACAACAGGCGGACTGACCGCCGCCATGGAAAAATACAAAGCGGCCGGTCTCGGAGGATTGGAGATAACGCCCATCTACGGCGTAAAGGGACACGAAAGTGAATTCATTCCGTTCCTTTCTCCGAAGTGGATGCAGATGCTGAACTTCACTTTAAAAGAAGGAAAGCGGCTGGGGCTGGGGATAGATATGGCCACCGGAACGGGGTGGCCTTTCGGCGGGCCCTGGGTCACGGATGCAGATGCCAGCAAGTACATCACACATAAGACTTATCAACTTAAAACCGGCGCGCTGCTCAGCGAGCCGGTTACATTTATACAGGAACCCATTTTTCGCAGTGCTAACAGTACACCATTCGCGCAAAAGCCGGAAGTACTGCAACCCGTATCTGCGAATAAAAACCTGCAGCAACTCGCGATAGACCAGGTGCGTTTCGAAAGACCGCTGCCGCTCGTGGCCCTGCTGGCTTATGATGCAGCCGGTAATATGACCGATGTAACCGGCAAGGTAGATGCACAGGGCCGCCTGAACTGGAAACCGACTACAGATGTGACACTTTATGCCCTGTTCCAGGGCTGGCATGGTAAAATGGTAGAGCGTGCAGCCCCCGGTGGCGAAGGCATGGCGATCGATCACTTCTCTCCCACCGCTATCGATCATTACCTCGGCCATTTTGATACCGCTTTCGCTGGCCATACGCTCGCGGGTTTACGCAGTTTCTTCAATGATTCTTATGAAGTAGATGATGCACGTGGACAGTCGAACTGGACGCCGGAATTCTTTGCCGAGTTTAAGAAGCGCCGTGGATACGATCTGAAAAACGTGTTGCCGTCGCTGTTAGCAAAAGACACCACGCAGCTGCACACCCGGGTACTGTACGATTACCGCCTGACGATTTCCGACTTGTTACTGGAGAAATTTACGCAGCCCTGGCACAGCTGGGCAAAGGGCAAACAAAAGCTGATCCGCAACCAGAGCCATGGCTCACCATCGAACATCCTGGATTTGTATGAGGCGATCGATATCCCTGAAACAGAGGGCACTGATATTCTGCGATTTAAATTTGCCACATCGGCGGCAAGTTTTGCGGGTAAACCGCTGGCTTCCGCGGAGGCAGCCACGTGGCTGGACGAGCATTTTAAATCTACTTTGGGAGATGTAAAACAATCGATCGATAAATATTTTATCGGCGGTGTGAATCATATTTTTTACCATGGTACGAACTACTCACCCGAAGGCGCCGCCTGGCCCGGATGGCTGTTTTACGCCGCAGTGCACTTTACGCCGGCCAACCCTTTCTGGCGCGACTTCGACGCGTTAAACGCCTACGTAGCCCGCTGCCAGAGTTTTTTACAGCAAGGCAGGGCCGACAACGACGTGCTCCTCTACTTCCCTTTCCACGACCGTAACTGCCAGCCCGGCCGCGACATGCTGCACCATTTCGATGGCATGGAGGGCTTTGATAAAACAGCGTTTAAATATGCTGGCGAGGACTTGCTGGCACATGGCTATACATTTGACCTGGTGTCGGACAAACAACTCTTATCGCTTAAAAACAGCCTGCAATCGGCTGGTGGAAAATACCAGGCCATATTACTGGCAGATGTGCATTACATCCCCCTGAAAACATTTACCAAGCTGATGGAGCAGGTTAACAACGGTGCTACCCTGCTTTGTTACAAAAATCTGCCCCGGGATATTCCCGGGTTACATCAATATAAAGAAGAAAAAGTCCAGCTTGAGAAGTTAAAACAAACAATTCGCTTCGATGCCAACGGCGTGGCGAAATATGGTAAAGGAAAAATCATTATAGGGAATGATATCGCCGCGCTGCTGTCGACAGGCAACATACGAAAAGAAAACCTCGAAGGACTGCAATTCGTACGCCGCGCCACGGCCGACGGCCATACGTACTTCCTCACCAATACCGGCAACAGCCGCTTTAATGGCTACATCACACCCGCGGCTGCCGGTAAATACAATATGTTGTATGATCCCATGCAGCAGCGCGCAGGTTTGGCGGGCACCCGGACGGGGCAGGACGGGAAAATCCAAATAATGCTGCAACTTGAGGTGGGAGAAAGCTGCATCCTGAACACAGGTAATGCGCCGGTAACCGCCACGTTATTTCCGTACATCCAAACCGCCGGACAAACGCAAACGATCGCCGGCAGCTGGAAACTGCAGTTCCTCGAAGGCGGCCCATCGCTGCCGGAAGCCGTTACACTAGAATCGGCCAAACCCTGGACCGCATTGCAACAATCGGGGGTACAGGAATTTTCGGGTACAGCGAAATACAGCATCAACCTGAAAAAACCGATTTCGATTGGTAACACCGGTGCCTGGAAACTTGATCTGGGCAAGGTTTCACAAAGCGCTGAAGTGATATTGAACGGCAAAAGCCTGGGTAAGTTAATTGGTCCGGTTTACACCATTACCATTCCGGCGAGCGCATTTAAAGCAGACAACCAGCTGGAGATCGTAGTAACAAATGGCATGAGCAACCGCATTATTGACATGGAAAAGAAAGGCGTTAACTATAAAAAGTTTTATAACATCAACTTCCCTGCACGCAAGGCGGAGAACCGCGGCGCGGACGGATTGTTTACTTCGGCCGGCTGGCAACCGGAGCCTTCGGGCCTGCTGAGCGATGTAACACTAACGCCGGTGAATATATTAAAACAAGTACCAGCAGGTAAAGACGGGCTGAAACCTGTGCCTTAAAACGCCGCCTGATAAGCAACGTACACGTATGAGATTCGCATTACTGATACTTTCCACCTGCAGCTGCCTGGTAGCCAGCGCGCAACGCATTAACCGCGAAGCGCTCGTGCGCCGGCATACGGTAAAATTAACTACTCCAGACACCCTGGGTGCTTTGTCTGTCGGCAATGGCAACTTCGCCTTTACCGCCGACATTACCGGCTTCCAGAGCTTCCCCGATCAATATGCGAACGGCGTGCCCCTGGGTACGCAGTCGGTTTGGGGCTGGCACAGTTACCCGAATACAGAGCAGTTCCGTTTCGAAGAAACCCTGCGCGAATACAAACTGGACGGCAGAACGATTCCCTACCCGGTACAGATCAAGGAACCCGAGCGCAATAAAAGAGCCGTGGATTATTTCCGCGTGAACCCGCATCGTTTACAGTTGGGTAATGTTGCCCTGGTTATATTGAAGGAAGATGGTTCCCGCGCCACCCTGGCCGACATACAACACATCAACCAGCAACTGGACATGTGGACCGGCGAATTGCGCAGTGCATTCACCGTACAGGGCCAACGCGTGCAGGTAAGCACTTACTGCCACCAGCAATGTGATGCCGTTTCATTTAAAATCACTTCTCCGCTGTTGAAAACACAGCGCTTAAAAATACAGGTGCAGGTACCTGCCCCGAACGGGCAGTTCAAAGATGTGGGCAACAATTTTGCGCGACACCAGCACCAGCTGGAACTGAGTACACAGTCTGCCAGCGCGGTATTAAAGGTAACGCAGGATACCAGCCGTTATTACATTTCGCTGGGATGGCAACAGGACGCGGCTTTAAACATGGAGCACAACAAACTGTTTATTAGTCCCGCTGCGGGCGATGTGTTTGAATGTACGGCCGCTTTTACACCACAGCCTACGGATGTAGTGCCCGCATTCGCGAAAAGTGAGAACAGCAGCCGCCTGGGCTGGAAGTCGTTCTGGTCATCCGGCGGAGCCGTGGATTTTAGCGGCAGTAAGGACAAACGCGCTGTTGAATTAGAACGAAGAATTATCCTATCGCAATACCTGACTAAACTGCAATGTTCGGGGCCCTACCCGCCACAGGAAACAGGCCTGACCTACAACAGCTGGTATGGCAAACCGCACCTGGAAATGCACTGGTGGCATGCCGTGCACTTTGCGTTGTGGGGCCGACCGGAATTAATGGAACGTAGTCTTGAATGGTACTTCAGCGCGGCGCCCCTGGCGAAAGCAATAGCCCAACGCCAGCACTTCGAAGGCTTGCGCTGGCAGAAAATGGTGGACCATGCGGGGAATGAATCACCCTCTTCGGTGGGTTCCTTCCTGATTTGGCAGCAGCCGCATTTTATTTACATGGCGGAACTGTTATATCGTCATAAACCCGGCAAAGCGGTGCTGGACAAGTACAGTGAGTTACTGTTCGCCACGGCGGACTTCATGGCCTCCTACCCCGTTTACGATTCTGCGAAGAAGCATTACAACCTGGGGCGTGGTCTTATTCCCGCGCAGGAATGCTTTGACGCCGTAACGACTTACAATCCCACTTACGAACTCTCCTATTGGCACTGGGCGCTGAATGTAGCGCAGCAGTGGCGCGTACGACAGGGACTGCCACGGCATCCGAAATGGGATGAGGTCATAAAAACCTGGCGCCTTTGCCACAACAGAACAACGTGTATCTGGCTACGGAATCAACCCCGATTGCTACACCAACGAACGTTACCTCGCCGATCACCCGGCGGTGCTGGGCGCGTACAGCACGATCCCGGCCGCGAACGGACTGGATACAACCGTGATGCGCAACACCTTACACCTCGTTTGGAAAATCTGGAAGTGGAACGATACCTGGGCTGGGATTTCCCGCTCACAGCGATGACCGCGGCAAGATTGCACGAACCGGCGAAGGCCGTAGACGCGCTGTTGATGCCCATCCGCACCAATACCTATTTAAAAACGGCCACAATTACCAGGATGGCCGGCTCACGATTTACCTGCCCGGCAACGGCGGACTGCTAAGCGCCATCGCGATGATGTGTGCTGGGGTGGATGGCGACAAGGGTGTAAATATCGGCTTTCCGAAAGACGGGAACTGGAAAATAAAGTGGGAAGGATTACAAAAGATGTTTTAGATGCGCAGGAGCAAACGATATATTATCACGTTACTGTTTACCTGTGCCAGCGGATTATCGCAGGCGCAAAACACGCCGCTGTGGCATAATAAGCCACGCAGCGTGCATTACCTGCCGGAAGGCGGTGATTTCGTGTGTACGAATGGAAAACTGCGTTTTAACAGGGCATTGTACGGTACCAACACCGGCTTCAGGGTCGAGGCAGGCGACTTGCCGGAGTTTGCCTTATACCTGCCTGGTATGGGCGGTAACCTAAAACTAGGGGTGATGGGAAATACCGGTGTGAAGTGGCTTACCGAAGCGCAACACATCAAAGCGACCTACCGGCCCGGCTCTATGCTATATGATATTGCCGATCCCGCATTGGGTGGCAAAACTATACAATTGAAAGTACTCGCCCTGGCAGATAGCGAAGGACTGGTCATCAGCGTTAATTCACCCGTAGACCTGGTTTGGGTCTATGGTGGCGCTACCGGTAAGAAATTCAGTCGTGATGGTGATATTGGCGCAGACCCGGAATCGGTATTTTACCTGCATGCCGCGAATTGCAAAGACAACAAGTATACCTTAAACGGCAATCGCTTTACACTGGCGATCCCGAATGGTAAGCAAATTTTCGGGCAGATGCCTGCTGCCGTGAAAACATCGGATGCAGGCTTTACCACGCCCGATGCTGTTTACAATGGCATTGCAAAGGATGCGCCGATCGTTACGGGAAAAGTACCTGCGGGGAATCAATACTTATTACTATCTGCCAGCGAACTTAACACGCCACCCAGCATACTGTTCCAGCAAGCCGAAAAAGCACGGCAAACACTGACGGCAAGGGTTAAACTATCTACTCCCGATAAATATTTAAACACCCTTGGCGGCGCGTTGGCAGTGGCAGCCGATGGTATCTGGGAAGCGCCGACCTACCTGCATGGTGCGGTAGCCTGGCGGATGCGCCTTAATGCATGGCGCGGCGCATATGTCGCCGATCCGCTCGGCTGGCACGATCGTGCGAGACAACACTTTTCCAGTTATGCGAAGTCGCAGATTACAACGCCGCCTGTGACGGGCGTAGTGGCCGATACCGCCCTGAACCTGGCCCGCCAGCAGGAGAAAGTAGGTAACGCCTTATTCAGTGAGGGGTATATTTGTCGCAATCCGAATGGTGACATCCGTGCGCATCACTATGATATGAACCTCGTGTTCGTTGACCAGTTACTCAATCACTTCGCCTGGACCGGAGATACCGCCTACGTTCGCGAACAATGGCCGCTGATCAAACGTCACCTAGCGTGGGAAAAACGCAACTTCGACGCGGACGGCGACGGCCTGTATGACGCTTACGCGGCCATATGGGCCAGCGATGCCCTGCAGTACAGTGGTGGCGGCGTTACGCATTCATCTGCTTATAATTATCGTGCTAATAACGTTGCAGCGCAATTAGCCAAAATTGTTGGGGAAGATGCAACGCCCTATGAAAAAGAAGCCGCACACATCGCCGCGGCCGTGCAAACGCACCTCTGGCTTAAGAACCAGGGCTGGTATGCGGAATACAAAGACCTGCTGGGCCACCAGCTGGTACACACTTCCCCGGCCTCTGGACCATCTATCACGCGATTGATGCAAAGCTGCCGGATGCTTTCCAGTCATGGCAAAGCTTGCAGTACGTGCAGACAGCGCTGCCGCATATTCCCGTGCAGGCAAACGGCTGGCAGGAAAACAACCTGCAACTTGTAGCCACCACCAACTGGCAACCGTATACCTGGTCGATCAACAATGTGGCGCTGGCGGAAAACCTGCATACCGCGTTAGCTTACTGGCAGGGCAACCGCGCCGAAGAGGGATTTGGATTGTTCCGCAGCAGCCTGCTCGAAAGCATGTACCTCGGCGCGTCGCCGGGCAACTTCCAGCAGCTGTCGTTTTACGATGCGGTGCGCGGTGAGTTGTACCGCGACTTTGCAGATCCTATCGGCATGGCCGCTCGTGCGTTGGTAGAAGGATTGTTTGGTGTACAACCGGATGCCCTCAATGGCAAACTCCGCATCCAGCCGGGTTTACCATCAGCGTGGAACCACGCCTCCCTGGAAGTGCCGGATGTAAAATTCCAATTTAGGCGGCAAGGGAATGTGGAAACCTACTCGATTCAACCTTCGTTTGCGGCGGCTTTGCAATTAGAGCTGACTATACCAGCGCTAAAAGATGATTGGGAATCTATCCTCTTAAATGGAAAAACAATAACCGCGAAAAGTAATACTGATGCGGTGGGCAGGCCGCAACTGGTGATTACCGCACCGGTGGCAAAATCCTGGAACATCGTGATCCGCTGGAAAGGGCGCAACATCGAATCGCCGACATGGGGCCGGGGTGGCGTGACCACGGTAAATGCAGACATCTTAAAAAGTTACGATCCGCAACAGGTCATCGTTTCACAAAAGCAAACCAAACGGTCTTTTACGGGGGATAAAATAAGTGTTGCCGGACAATACACCTTCTTCCTGCAAATGCAGCAAGGGCGCTTCTCCTGGTGGCAACCCATCAACTTTGAAAATAAACGTATTGCCATCGCAGTGAGTAAACCAAATATTTCCGACCGTTCGGTTTTTGAGCAGGTGGAAGTACCGTTTAATGATAAAGTGACGCAGATATTCAGTCAACGTTATTTAGCACCACGCCCGGCAGTACCAACGTTGCAATTGCCCACGCAGGGTATCGGCAACTGGTGTTACCCGAATGCGACCGCGAACATCGATGACAGCGGACTAAGGCAATCGGCCGGCGCCCGCAATGAAGTCAAATCCTCACTGGGCATACCTTTCCGCACACCGGCGGATACGCTCCGTAATAATATATTGTTCACTTCCATGTGGGAAAATTATCCGTCTCAGGCCAGTATTGCGTTGAAGGGCAAAGCGTCGCATATCTGGTTCCTGATGGCGGGTTCTACGAATGCGATGCAGAGCAGGCTCACCAACGGACAAGTCACCGTGGAATATGCCGATGGCAGCAAAGACACACTGGCATTGAAGAACCCGGAAAACTGGTGGCCGATAGAGCAGGACTACATGAACGACGATTATGCGTTCACCACCGGCGCACCACTGCCGGAAAGATTGCACCTGAAAACCGGGGAATTCACGACCAGCAAAACGAAATATGATACGATAAAAGGCTTCTCCAACCGCAGTATCGACGGCGGAGCAGCCACCGTACTGGACATGCCCCTGCAGTCCGGCAAAGAGCTGCACAGCATTACTTTACACACGCTGGCCAACGACGTAGTAATCGGGCTGATGGCGGCCACGTTATTAAGAAACTGAAACTAACGATTATGAAACTGATATCTCTGACATTGGCGCTGGTATTGGCCTTCGCGACACAATTGCAAGCACAGCCGCTACCTGACTGGGCGAAGAAGGTAGGAGCGAAATCCTTCCCCTCGGGTAAAAAAGAATTTGTAGTGAACGCCAAAAGCGACACCGTAACCGTAAATACCAAAGCGATCCAGCAGGCAATTGACGCCTGCGCGGCGCAAGGAGGCGGCATTGTGACATTTAAGCCCGGCACGTATGTATCCGGCGCTGTCTTTCTAAAGAACAATGTACAACTGCGCCTAGATAAAGGTGTAACGCTGCTGGGGTCGCAGGACTTCGCAGATTACCCGGAAATTGATACGCGCATCGCAGGCATAGAAATGAAATGGCCGGCGGCACTCATCAACATGATAGATGTAAAGAATGCCGCGCTCACCGGCAGTGGCACCATCAACGCACGCGGCAAGTTTTGCTGGGATAAATACTGGAAAATGCGTACCGAGGATTATGAACCCAAAGGTCTGCGCTGGATCGTGGACTACGACGCCAAACGCGTACGCACCATCCTCGTGCAAAATTCCGCAGATGTTACGTTAAAAGGCATTACGCTGAAAAATGCGGGCTTCTGGACCGTGCAACTGTTGTACTCCACCCGCCTCACGGTAGACGGCCTTGTGATCCGCAATAACGAGGATGGCAAAGGCCCCAGCACCGACGGTATTGACGTGGATTCCTCCACCTGGGTGCTGATCGAGAACTGCGATATCGACTGCAACGACGACGACTTCTGCCTGAAAGCCGGTCGTGACTGGGACGGGCAGCGTGTAAATAAACCCACCGAATATGTGGTGATCCGCAAATGTATTGCCCGTCGCGGCGATGGCCTGCTCACCCTCGGCAGCGAAACTGCGGGCGGCATCCGCCACGTACTGGCGCATCAGCTTACAGCGGTGGGTACGAAAAACGGCTTCCATATTAAGTCAGCCATTACGCGCGGCGGTACGGTGGAAGACATTCACTTCCGCGATAACATGCTGGACAGTGTAGGTACCGCTTTCTATTACACCATGAACTGGAACCCGGCGTACAGCTATTCCAAACTGCCGGAAGGCTACCACCCTGATTCTATCCCCGCACACTGGAAAACCATGCTGATGAAGGTGGAGCCGGAAAAAGGCATCCCTCATTTCCGCAACGTGTATGTAAGCAATATCACTTCCAAAGGCGCGAAGAAAATCTTTGGCGCAACAGGTATGAAAGAATCTTACCTGGAAAATTTCAACTTCCAGAACCTGCATATACAGGCTGCAACCAAGGGTGAAATAGCCTGGGCAAAAGGCTGGACGTTAAAGAACTCTGTATTGAAAGCGACCGATAATAAAGAACTTGTTGTGAAGAACTCGGAACAGATGCAGATGGATGCAGCTGTGGCGACTAATCAAAAATAATCATGAAGAGAATTCTTATACTGCCACTGTTACTGGGCGCCGTGCTGCAGGCATCAGCGCAAAGGCAGATGGAGCAGTTGGACAGGGGACTGATCGTGATGCCGAAAGAGGCTGGCCGCTTTGTCAGCTGGCGCATGCTCGGCACCGATAACACCAACATCGGGTTTAATGTGTACCGTGCGGAGGGTAATAAATTTACGAAGTTGAATGCCTCGCCGGTAACGAACGTGACCTCGTTTGTCGACAATACCGCAAAAGCCGGTATGGCCTACAAATACCAGGTACGCCCTGTTGTAAACGGCAAAGAAGGTGCGGTGGAAGGCGCTTTCACCAGTGGGGCCAATGCACAGCCGTATTTATCGGTTCCACTGCAAACACCTCCGGGGTATACGCCGAACGATGCGTCTGTAGGTGACCTGACGGAGATGGCAGGTATGAGATCGTGTTGCACCAGACGGGAAGAGCGAAAGATAATTCGCAGGCCGGCATTACCGACCCACCAATTTTTCAGGCATATACGCTGGAAGGTAAACTGCTATGGACCATCAACCTGGGAAAAAATATCCGGGAAGGTGCGCACTATACGCAATTTATGGTATACGACCTGGATGGCGACGGCCGTGCGGAAGTTGCCATGAAGACTGCTGACGGTACCATTGACGGCAAAGGAAAAGTGATTGGTGATTCGACGAAAGATTACCGAAACGATAAAGGCTATATACTTTCCGGCCCGGAATACATGACCATTTTCGATGGACTGACCGGCGCTGCACTGGCTACCACGAACTTTATACCGGCGCGCCATCCATCTACCCTTACGCCCACTACAGAAGAACTGAAATCGATATGGGGAGACGGATACGGCAACCGTATGGACCGTTTCCTGGCCTGCATTGCTTACCTGGATGGCAAACAACCCAGTCTCGTGATGACGCGCGGTTACTATACCCGTTCTGTACTCACCGCCTGGAACTGGCGCAACGGCCAACTGACGCAGCAATGGAGCTTTGACAGCGATGAAGCCGGCGGTAAAAACCGGGCATATCGCGGACAGGGGAACCACAACCTCACCGTGGCCGACGTTGATAACGATGGTAAAGACGAAATCATTTTTGGTGCGATGACGCTCGACGACAATGGCACCGGTTTATATTCAACGGGCCTGGGACACGGCGATGCACTGCATGTTACCGATCTCGATCCTTCCCGCCCCGGGCTGGAAGTATTTGACATACAGGAACGTTTTGATGATGCAGGCTGCAGCTTCCGCGACGCCCGCACCGGGGAAATCCTCTGGAAAAAGCAAGCGTAAAAGCGGGCGAAGATGGTGAAGGTCCAGGCCGCGGACTGGCGCTGGACATTGATCCGCGTTACCCCGGTTCGGAATGCTGGGTGGCCGGCGCGGGTATCAGGGGCATGTTTGATGCGAAAGGTAATGTGATCGCAGAACGCACGCCGGCCTGTAACATGGGTATTTATTGGGACGGCGATGTGTTAAGTGAAATACTCGACGGCACCAACGTGGGGAAATGGGATTACGAGAACAGTAAGACCGTTCCCCTGCTGGAAGCGGCAAAGTTTAACTGTGTGAAGAACAACGGCACTAAATCCAACCCGGTATTATCTGCCGATATACTTGGCGACTGGCGGGAAGAGGTGATCTACCGTACGGCCGACAACAATGAATTGCGCATCTTCTCGACCAACATTCCGACAGATAAAAAGTTTTATACACTGATGCACGATCCGCAGTACCGGTTAAGCATTGCATGGCAGAACGTGGCTTATAACCAGCCGCCCCACACCGGCTTTCACCTGGGTGAAGGCATGCAGGAACCGCCTAAACCGAATATCACCCTTATCAAAAACAAAAAGAAAAAATAGTTGGCTTATGCAGATCAGAAAATACCTTTCGCTTTTTGCCCTCCTGTTGTGCGCTACCGTGTTCATCATGTGGACGGCGCCCAAACCCACGCTATACATCATTGGCGACTCTACCGTGCGTAACGGCGACGGCAGCGGCGGCAATGGTCAATGGGGCTGGGGCAGCCTCGTAGCGCAATACTTCGACACCAGTAAAATCGCGATCAGCAACCAGGCCATCGGCGGCCGCAGCAGCCGTACGTTCATTACGGAAGGGCGCTGGGAACGGGTGTTATCTACCTTAAAAGCCGGCGATTATGTGCTGATCCAGTTCGGCCACAATGATGCCGGTCCGCTCGATGATACCGCCCGCGCACGTGGCTCTATCCGTGGCATTGGCGATGAAAGCAAAGAGATTTACAACCCCATCCGCAAGCAGCAGGAAGTAGTGTATACGTATGGTACTTACCTGCGTAAATACATCAAAGAAACCAAAGCAAAAGGCGCCATGCCGATCGTTTGCTCGCCTGTTCCCCGCGACAACTGGAAAGATGGAAAAGTAAGACGCGGCAATGAAGATTACGCGGGTTGGGCGAAAGAAATCGCCGAAAGTGAAGGCGTGTTTTTCGTGGACCTGAATAACCTGATCGCCGATGCCTACGAAGGTTTAGGCGAAGAAAAGGTGAAACCGCTGTTCCACGGCGACCATACGCATACCAGCAAAGACGGCGCGGAACTGAACGCGAAGATCGTTGCCGGCGGCATTAAAGACCTGTTTGACTGCTCCCTGAGCTTTTACCTGAAAGAAAAATAAGCGCATGAAAAAACTGGTATATTCCCTGTTACTCACCTTACTGGCGGCCGGCGTGCAGGCGCAGAAGATGCCCTCTAAAAGGAAACGTTGAAAGCATTGCGCCTTACCAACGAATATTTCGTGAACAAGTGGCCCGATCCGGGCAAGGTGACGTTCGTAGGCAAAGAGCGTCCCAGCAATCTCTGGACACGCGCCGTTTATTACGAAGGACTGATGGCATTATATAATGTCGACAAAAAGAAAAGTTATTACGATTACGCCGTGCAATGGGGCGAGAGCCACAAGTGGGGCCTCTGGGGCGGTACCGCAACCAATAACGCGGATAACCAGTGTTGCGGCCAGACGTACATCGACCTGTATCGCATTGACCGCAAGCCGGAGCGCATCCGCGATATACAGGCCTGCATGGAGCGTATCAAAAATAATAACAAAGTAGATGACTGGTGGTGGATAGACGCGCTGCAAATGGCTATGCCCGTGCTCACCCGCCTGGGCATTGAAACCAAAGACACCGGCTACTTCCGTAAGATGTATGAAATGTACGCCTACACCAAATACAAACACGGCGACAATGGTCTGTACAATCCTGCCGACAAACTCTGGTGGCGCGACAAAGACTTCGATCCGCCTTATAAGGAGCCAAATGGTGAAGACTGTTACTGGTCACGCGGCAACGGCTGGGTAGTAGCGGCGCTGGCGCGGGTGTTGGAAGAATTGCCTGTCTCCGATCCACATTACCAGGAGTATTTAACAGATTACAAAGACATGCTGCAGGCCCTGCTGCCGCTGCAACGTGAAGACGGTTTCTGGAATGCGAGCCTGCATGATGCGAACAACTTCGGTGGCAAAGAACTGACAGGTACTTCGCTGTTCGTATACGGCATGGCCTGGGGCATTAACCACAACATGATCGATAAAAAAACTTACCTGCCCGTGATCACCAAAGCCTGGAGCGCACTGCTGAAAGACTGCGTGCACGCCGATGGCAAACTGGGTTACGTGCAGAGCACCGGCAAAGAGCCCAAAGACGGACAACCAGTGAGCTTTGATAAGATCCCCGACTTCGAGGATTTTAGTCTCGGTTGCTTTTTGCTGGCCGGCAGTGAAGTATACAAACTGAAAAAATAAGTGTAAAGATTTCCGATTAGTTTTAGTGAAAGGTTAAAAATCAACAGGGCCGGGTTCTCCCGGCCCTTATTATTTTATATCTTTAAGACACCCGTTAAGGAAAAACCAAACGTCATGAACCTTCCGTACAAACTTATCACCCTTGCCCTGCTATTTTGCAGTCCGGCCGCCATGGCGCAACAGGCGAAGAAACCGAATATCATTTTCATCATCGCCGACGATCTCGGTTATGGTAATCTGACGAGTTACAATCCCGCACACAAAGTGCCTACGCCGAACATCGACAGGCTGGCAAGGAAGGCACAAAGTTCACGCGCTTTTATGCGGGCAACACGGTATGTGCGCCCAGCCGCTGCGCACTAATGACCGGCAAACACATGGGCCATGCATATATCCGCGGCAACAGCCGTGAATCGCTGCGGCCGCAGGATACGACCCTGGCCACGCATCTGCACAACAATGGGTATGCCACCGGCATGTTCGGCAAATGGGGGCTCGGTGAAGAAGATTCCCCGGGAACACCAGAGCTGCAGGGATTCGACGCGTTTTACGGCTATCTCAATCAAACACACGCGCATCATTACTACACCAATAGTTTACTCGAAATACAAAACGGTAAAACTGTACGCGTGCCGCTCGACAGCACGCAGTACACCGATGAACTCATCATGCAGAAAGCATTGGCGTTTATCAAAAGCAATAAGGACAGACCCTTTTTCCTTTACATGCCGCTCACCATTCCGCATGCGGAACTACAGGTGCCGCACCCCTATCTCCAGCGCTGGTTAAACCCGGACGGCAGCAGCAAACTCGGGCCGGAAACGCCTTTTGCGGGCGGCCCCAGTTACCACGCACAGGCACAGCCGCACGCCGCCTTCGCCGGGATGATCACCAAACTGGACGAAGACGTGGCCCGCGTACTCGCTATGGTAAAGGAACTGGGACTGGATGACAACACTTACATTTTCTTCACCAGCGATAACGGCCCGCACAAAGAGGGCGGCGCCGATCCGGAATACTTTGACAGCAACGGCCCGCTGCGCGGCATTAAACGCGACCTGTACGAGGGCGGCATCCGCGTTCCGCTGCTGGTGCGCGCGCCCAGCAAAGTACCCGCAGGGGCTGTGCGAAACGACATCTGGGCGTTCTGGGATGTACTACCGACTTTCTGCGATTTAACAGGCGCACGTGTTCCGGCCGGCATTGATGGCCTGTCGTTCACCGCCGCTATTGCCGGCAAAAAACAAACGCAGCAACATCCTTATCTCTACTGGCAGTTCAACGAAAATCAATATAAAGAAGCAGTATTGCAGGGCGACTGGAAACTGGTGCGCCTGAAAGCGAAAGGACAGCCCGAAAAGGTGGAGTTGTATAATTTGCGGAACGACGTAGGGGAAACCAACGATCTCGCGAAAAAACAGCCTGAAAAGGTTAAAGAACTGTACTCGCTCGCGCAGCAGTCCAAAACAAAAGCGGAAGCAACCGTATTCGACTGGAATATCGAATAAAAAAGGAGGATGCGCGAAGCATCCTCCAACGTTTAATTCTTAACACTCCGCCGGTAAGCGATGCTGCCGGCGTTTTTATTTTTTTAGAATGGCGTAATACTATAGCCAAGGATAATGCCACTCCTGCCGATCACTGTAAATCAGCCAGTTACCATTTTTACGCGTTCACTTTCAGCACAAAACCTGTCCGCATGCGGACAAACATTACGGTAATGCGAACGCTACGTAACTGTCGCCGGACTTCGTTTTCAGCTTGCCGCCACCGCAGGCGATCACAATGTATTGTTTGCCCTTTACGCTGTAAACCGCCGGTGTAGCGAAACCTGCTGCAGGCAGCTGCGCTTCCCATAGCAGTTTGCCGGTGGCTTTGTGATAAGCTCGGATCTTTGCGTCTTTTGTAGCGGCGATGAATACCAGTCCGCCGGCTGTAACCACCGGTGCGCCGTAGTTTTCGGTGCCGGTTTTAACGCCACGGTCTGCAAAATCGGGGTCGGTGCCCAGCGTATCGCGCCACACGTATTCGCCGGTGTGCAGGTTGATGGCGTTGAGTGTGCCCCAGGGCGGGCTGATGGCGGGGTATCCTTCTTTACTCAGGAATTTATGATAACCCGTACTGCCGAAAGGCAGGTTGCGCGTGGTATCAGCAGGTTGCTGCAGGCCGGTGTAGGCGATGTCCTTTTTGTCTTTCAACTCCGGGATAAAGGTGGCCAGCGCATTCTTTTCTGCTGTTGAGATGTGTTTGAAACCAGGCATCATACGCCGGCCGTTATTCAGCAGGTCTAAGAATTGCGCGTTGTTAAACTTTTCTTTTATGTTGATGAGCGAAGGATAATTACCTCCCCCTGCCGCTCCGGGCCGTGACAGGTCATGCAGTACGATTTGTACAGGCGTTTGCCCGCGGCCAGGTTTGTTTCCTTTTAGCACCCGCATGATCTTTTACCACCATGGTGAGTACCCAGGGCATTTCGTTCGCGTTTACATACAGGATACCGGTTTCGGGATCGAATGCCGGGCCGCCCCATTCCGCACCGCCGTCAAAGCCGGGGAAAATGAGCGTGCCTTCGCGGGAAGGCGGCATAAAAATGTGGCCTTTACGCAGGGATTGCCAGCGGGTGCGCACATCTTGCAGGGAAGAGTCAGACAGAAACGGATTGAAGTCGGCTTCGGTCATCTGGTGACGCGTGAAGGGTGCGGGCTTTACCGGCCAGGGCTGCGTAGGCCAGGCTTCTTCACCGGGCAGCACGCCCGTATCCGGCACTGGGCGCTCTTCGATCGGGAATAAAGGTTTGCCGGTTTCACGTGCCAGCAAAATACGAAACCCGCTTTGCTCGTTTGCGCTACGGCATCTACCTTTTTTCCATTGTGTATCACCGTTACCAATACCGGTGGAGCGGGCAGGTCGCGGTCCCATATGTTATGATGAATATCCCGGAAGTGCCAGATACGTTTGCCCGTGTTGGCGTCGAGGGCCGAGGAGACAGTCGGCATACAGGTTGGCACCTAAACGTTTGCCGCCATAAAAATCAAAAGAGGCGGAGCCGGTCGGAGCGAAAAGAATACCGCGTTCTTCGTCCAGGCTAAAACCAGACCAGGCATTGGCGCCGCCGATGAATTTATAGGCCTGCGGATCTTTCCATTCACTGAAGCCCTCCTCCCCGGTTGTGGAATAGTGTGAAAGATCCAGCGCAGTTTCCCGGTGCGAACGTCGTAGCTGCGGATATGTCCGGGTGCAGCGTCCGCATCCTCGGATACGCGCGAACCAATAATGATCATGTCTTTATAAATCATGCCCGGGGAAGTGGCGATCACGAAACGGTCGCGGGCGCCTTCGCCAAGGTCGCTGTGCAGTGAAAGCCGGCCGCTATCGGCGAAGCTGGTAATGGGCGCGCCGGTGAGCGCATTTACCACGTATAAATAAGGGCCTGCTGCAAAAAAATCCTTTTATCCGCTCCTTCTTCCCAATAACTAACACCCCGTAAAGCATGTGCGGAAAGCGTTTCACCTGTTCTGCGCGGATCGAACGTCCATTTGGCGCGGCCGGTAGCGGCATCGAGCGCGAGCAGTTTTAACTGGGGAGAAACGGCGTACAGTACATCGTCTACAATGATCGGGTTGCACTGGATCTGGGAAGAAAAAACAGTGTCGGCGTCACCTGCATGGTACTCCCATACGGGGCGAAGCAGTTGCACGTTACCGGTATCGATCTGGGAAAGGGAGGAATATTTTGCGCCTTCCTTTGTACCGTTATATACTTTCCAGGAGCTGAAACGCTCGTTGGAGCGCTGATGGCAGGAACATAACACAATAAGGGACAGGCATAGCAAACGCCGGGATACAATTTTCATAAACGGGAAGTGGATTATTTCCCAAGATAACTACTGGCGGGCAGAAAACCCAGCGGAGCGGCCGTACTGCCAGTTACGGAAGTGTGCCCAAACCACGATGACAGCGCCACCGAGCTTGGCAACGACCTCTAACAGGCTGCCATGCACGAAATTGCCGCTGATCATCAGCCCCATTCCAAATAAGAAGCACATCAGCAGCGATACACGGCCATGATGCAGGCGGTACCCGCGCCAGATCGCCCTGCCGCCGACAATGAGCGACACCATAATGGTTAACACTTCCAGGTAAACGTTTTCGAGAATTTCCATGCCGAAGAGTGGCAGCGTGGTAAACAACACCGGGAGCAACACGCAATGTATGGCACAGGCCAGCGATGCGCCCATACTGATCATATCCCATTTCTGCTGATAAACTGCTTTACGATTGTTCGGTTCCATAAGTGCTGTTCCGGTTAGGCCGGAGAACAAAGATAATGTATTTTGCAACAAAGATGCAAATCAAAATAAGGCAAAGAAAAGGGTGGTAAGAATACCACCCTCAATTATTTTAACCATATCCTATGAAAAACCGATGCAAATATAGGAACAGCTTTACTTTTAGCAAGTGCCAATTCGTAAACGCATTGTTTTGGTTGGTAAACGGCGGATTTATCCACCTGTTAACAACCAATTAACTAAACAGGACGCTGTCCGCCGACCTTAAATTGCATGATCCCCGCAATGGAATGTGCACGTGTAACTGCCTCGGAGGCCTTCGGTCCCCGGAAGTGTGCGTTCACCGTTTCTTCCCACAAGGCGAGCCAGCGCTGGAAATGCCCGGGCTCCATGGGCGATAACTGGTTAAGCATAATATGTTTAAACATGGTGCCACCCTTATACGAGGTACCATCCAGTAATATATTTTCCCAAAAGGAAGTGATCAAAGGGATGTGCTGGGAAAAATCCAGCTTGACCACTGTTGTAAAGAAGTGCCCGATAACCGGGTCAATGGTGGCTTTGCGGTAGAACTCGCTGACTAACAGGCCCAGATCTTCGCGCGTACTGATGTCTTTCATCTTCAATTCGTCGATTAACAGGCCACAAAATTACACAATACGGGGCTAATAAGTGTTGAAATAGCTGCTGCAGGCTGCTGGCACCTCATTTGTTTCAAATAGGATGATACACCATTAAACGGATACACTTACTGTTAAACCATCATCTTTTATGAGGAGAGCCTTTTTACCCGTGGCTGTTTTGTTAGCTGCAACTGTTTCGATGAGCGCATGCTCTAACGACAATGACGATGAACCCGCACAGGCCCAGATCATGCTGGTACACACATCGCCCGACGCGCCCAACGTGGATATGTACGCACATAACAAAATTACCGCGGCCACTAATGTAGGTTACGGCACTAATTCGCCTTATACAGCCATTACTGCGTCCAGCAACACCAATGTTAAACTGGCGGCAACGGGCACACAGAATTATGTAGTGGAAACGAATACCGCTACGTTCGCAAACAAATCGTACTCCGTTTGGGCGTACGATACCCTGAACGCTATTACCGCGGTAGTGGTAGAAGATAACCTTACCGCCCCGGCCACTGGTAAAGCGCATGTACGCTTTTTCCATCTGAGCCCCAACGCGCCGGCGGTAGATATTTTAGTAAATGACAGCGTATACTTTAACAACAGGAGTTATAAAGACTTTACGACAAACGCGGCTAACACGCAATTTGTAGCCGCCAATGCAGGATCTTACCGGGTGGATGTGAGATTGGCAGGTACCATCACCATTCCATTGTCTATTCCGGTGGTAACGCTGGAAGCTGGTAAAATCTATACGATTTACGCCAAAGGACTCGAAGGTGGTATTGGGAATCTGAAGCTGGGGGCCGGTGTGGTAACGCACAACTAACTAAGCTTCCATATACACCATACATCCATGAAAAACCTCACAGGGACTACATTGTAGTCCCTATTGTTTTTTATGCCGGGTTAAATACTTCATTGATAAAACGGAATGCGCGTAATTCTGACCAGTAACGTCCCGCGTTCCATCCCGCAAAGCCTACGTGGCCGCCGTGTTGTGGGGCTTCAAAATAAAACCAGGGGTGCCCTTTAGCCTCCTCGTACGGATAACACCCTTTTCCCAGGAACGGATCGTCCTGCGCGTTGAGCAATAACACGGGAATACGGATATTGGGAATGAACTGCCGGCTGCTACAGGCAGCCCAGTACGTTTCGGCATTTTCAAAACCGTGAATGGGCGCGGTATAACGATCGTCAAACTGCCGGAAGGTGCGGATCGTGTTAAAGTTATCGAGGTTGATAGGGTATTTCGTCTGTTTCACCTGCAGTTTTTCACCGAGCTCCCGGATAAACATCTGCATATACATGTAGTTCACACGCTTTTCCAGTTCTATGGCGCCGCTTTTAAGATCGCAGGGTACGGAAACACCGACTGCCGCCTTTATCAGCGGGTTTAACGCCTCACCCTGTTCACCCACGTATTTGAGGGTCACATTTCCTCCTAAAGAAAAACCTACAATACAAATGCTTTTATAATGGCCTTCGGCAGACAGGTGTTGCACGAGGGTGTGCAGGTCGCCGGTTTCGCCGCTGTGGTAGCTGCGCAGCAGGATATTAGGTTCGCCGCTGCAGCCACGGAAGTTCATAGACACGGTATCGAATCCCCCTTCATTAAAAATACTGACCATGCCCAGCACATAGGGCCGCGACGAATTACCTTCCAGCCCGTGGAGGATGATCACGATACGGTCACTGCCTGTCCGGCTATAATCCAGGTCCAGAAAATCCCCGTCCGGCGTAAACAGGCGCTGCCGCTCGTACTGCACGCCTTTCACCCGGCGAAACAACGACGGGTAAATGGTAGCGATATGACGGTTCCGCAAAAAGCGCGGGGGTAGATATGCTGACTCGCTCACAACTGGCATATAACGAAGTTACGATTTCCACCTAAAGAAACCCGGCCGCCATGCGAACCGGGTGCTGTTCTCTCTCATGAACAAGTTGAAAAAATGTAAGCCTGGCCATAAAGACCAGGCTATTTTCAAGGATAATGGTTATTTACATCACTTTGCGCCTGCCTGCATCAACAACCACGCTATGCTTCGCCAACCTCTGAATACGGCGTGCTGCAAAGGTGTAACACCCTCTTTATCTGCGACATTCACGTTCACACCGGCCTTAATCAACATCTCTGTTATCTGCGTGTACTGCGGGCCGCCATTCCCGAGTATCACTACCTCCAACAGGGCCGTCCAACCGAGGTTATTCACATGATCTACCGGAAAGTTTTTGTCTTCCAGCAGCGCCGCCACCGTTTCCGTGTATCCACGTTCACAGGCCGGAATCAGCGCGGAGCCGCCGTACCGGTTGTACACCTGGTAGTCGGCGCCATGCTGCATGCACAGCCTCACAATCTCTGTATACCCGCTGGCGGCGGCATATAAAAAGGGTGAATTTAAAATTTTGTCCTGCCCGTTTACGTTTGCGCCAGCTGCGATCAGCAACCCCGCTGTTGGCAGATCGCCGCGGTAAAGGGCAAGCATCAGGGGCGTCCTCCCGTCTTCGTCTATCTGCTCCAGTTGCTCACGCCCCTTTAACAAGCCTGCAATTGTCACATGTCCTTTCATCACTGCTGCTTTTCTGAATTGCTTTCTCCCTCCCATTATAGCGTTATCATTCACACAAATCACAATAACATCCCGCTATATGTTGTAACTCATAACAACAACACAAAGGTACATCCTTACAGGCCAGCTCAACGGTGCACACTGTGTACATAACGGTACTTTTTGAAAGCCCGCCTGCCAGGAGAAGTATTTTTTTAACCTATTATGGTACTTTTTGCGCCTGCCGGCGAAAAGTGAGGGGAGGCATGCCGCCATAACGACGAAAAAACCGGGAAAAGTAGGATGCATCGGAGAAGCCCAGTTCGTACGCGATTTCTTTTACATCCTGCGCGGTGAGTGTGAGCATGCGTTTGGCTTCGAGTACGATGCGGCTGCGGATGCAATGTCCCGCGGTAAGTCCCGTTTCCTTTTTACAGGCAATGTTGAGGTATTGTGGCGTAACGTGCAGTTGTGCGGCGTAAAACTCCACGGCCGCCTGTTCTTTGTAATGCTGCTCCAGCAGCTCGAGGAAGTTTTTACCACCTGCCGGCCGCCGGGTGTATCCACCGCGGGGTAAGCCCGGTCGTAACCGCGTTCCAGTAAACTGAGCAGCACCCACAACCGGTGGTTCAGGATGCGGATGGAAAAGATATCGGCCACATCGTATTCCTCTTCCATCGACTTCAATTCCTTTATCAGCACGTGGAAGTCCTCCGGCTTCATGTCCAGTACGGGATGCGCGGAAGCAGAGAAGAAGGGCCACTGGCGCGCCGGAAAGATACAAAACTCCGGTCCGTACAACAGCTGAAAGCCGGTTGTGTCGGCGTCTAATGCCCAGCTGTGCGCCTGTCCCGGTGCGAGAAAGAAAACCGATCCGGGCTTCACCTCATATTTGGTAAAATCGATATGATGGGTCCCGCCACCGCCAGTAACGAAAAATAACATGAAAAAGTTATGCTTATGGGGTGTCGTTAATTGGGAAACGCCTTCGCGCTCGTGGCGAAAAAGACTGAATTGCTCGTCCTTCAACGGCTTGCAGACTTCATTGAGATCAACAACGGGTAAGTGCGGGGTATGTGGCATCTTACGTCGAATTTAACCTATTTCGGGTATTGATCGAGCAGCCGGATGGAATAAAAAGACATTCCGGGATAAATTTAACGTAGGAAAGCAGGGTAAATACTAAATTAGCCTTATACTGACATGAGATACTGGCCCCAGATATTACTTCTTTTCCTTAGTAGCTATGCGTTTGCGCAGGATGTAGCAACTGCCGAAAAAGCATTTGCGCAGATGGCGGCAGACAGCTCTGTGAAACGCGCTTTCCTGCAGTTTGCAGATAGTAACGGTGTGGTGTTTAACAATGGTAAAATCGGCAACGCGATCAAAAGCTGGAGCGCCGCGCCAGATGCCGGCGGACCAAAGATTATCTGGCAGCCTGCGTTCTACGCAATGTCTGCTGCCGGCGACCTTGGTTTTACGACCGGGCCTTACGAAGTGCGGCATGGTAAAACAGATACCCTGCTGGTAAGCGGTCAATACACCACGGTCTGGAAAAAGAACAGCGCCGGCGACTGGAAATTTATGGCCGACCTGGGCGTGGACTTCGCCCCATCGCGATATGGTTTGCAGTCCTTACAGGCGTTTACGGACATTGTGCCCTCTTCGCTACCCGATTCCCTCATCTA
Source organism: Chitinophaga sedimenti (assembly GCF_023156195.1). GTDB lineage: Bacteria > Bacteroidota > Bacteroidia > Chitinophagales > Chitinophagaceae > Chitinophaga > Chitinophaga sedimenti. The sequence goes on along the minus strand of NZ_JAKUKA010000001.1, from coordinate 81,628 downwards.
TCAACTTGAAAAGCATTTTATACTGGCGCACGACAGCCTTGCAGATGAGGCCTGGCGTGTAGCGGCGGCAGACAGCGCCTGGTTCAACATTAATGGTGGCGGACCTTTTCAGGGCACCGACAACTTTATGGCTGCACTACGGCCGGTTCCACTGGCCCTTACATTTGAACCGGTGGCCGGCGGCGTTTCACAGAGCAAAGACCGGCATACGTGTACGGCTATGTGCGGCATGAGCGGCGGCAGGAAAACTACCTGCGCATCTGGGCGCATACCTCCAAAGGCTGGAAGCTGCTGCTGCAGGTGTTGCGCTGGTAATTACTCTCCCAACCACTTCTTGAAATCGTTGGCCCGCAGGCGGCTGACAATAATTTCTTCATAAGCCGCAGGCTGTACCTGCACTTTGAGTTTACCACTGAACCAGGTGTGCACCTTTTCAATATTTCCATAGTTCACGATAAACTGGCGGTTCACGCGGAAAAATACGTTCGGGTCCGTTTCGCCTTCGATTTCATCGAGTCTGCGGTCGATGATAAAATCCTGGTTTGCGCGGGTTTTGATGAATTGCAACTTATCCTTGGTATAGAAATAAGCGATTTCGGGTAACGAGACCGAAATGAGACGAGTACCGCTTTGGCGAGGTAACGCGACTTAAACGTTTCGTTATTCATATCGCGCAACATGGCCGTAACACCCGCATTGGGCGTACCGCGGTGCGCGTGCCATTTCCGGAACTTCAACATAGCGGCGAGCAGCTCCTCCTTGTTGATGGGTTTGAGGAGATAATCGATGCTATTAAGTTTAAAGGCTTTGAGTGCATGCTCCTGGTAAGCGGTGGTGAAGATCACCGGCCACTCCACATTGATCTTGCTGAATATCTCGAAACTTTGTCCGTCTCCCAGTTCAATATCCATGAAAATGAGATCCAGTTCGGGCTGGGAAGCAAAGTAACGAAGGGCGGCTTCGATGCTGTCGAGCACCGCAGTTATTTCGATGTCGGGATCAATTTCCCGGAGCATACTTTTCAGGTGGTGGGCGGAGAGCGCCTCGTCCTCGATGATCAACACTTTCATGGCACAGTTTAATTTAGCGGGGATGATGTCTGGCTGTAAAATTCGGCATTTCAGCAGCAGTTGTGCTGTTTTTGCGGTTGGGTTGACATGTTTATGTGAGATTGGGGCTCCGGTTACCGTAGATGACGTTTTTTTTTTTTTAAACCGCAAATTCATTGCGGTCTGAGCGATTAGATTTGTAATACAAGTATGCGCGGCTTGCTTCTTCTAAACAACCCAGACAGGCGGACGAACCCTAAAACAGCTTAAGATGCAGAACATGGAACAGACCATAACGGTGCTGGAACTCCCGGCCAATGGAACAGACCCTGTAACCCAAACCCCGATCCCCGCGGGCAGCACGATGCAACATCCGGTGATATTGCGTGCGCTTTTTAATGCCGTGAAAGAACTGAAAGTGAGCGAAGCGCGTGGCAACCAGGGTAACAAATGGACGGATTCAGAGGAAGAAGCGTTACGACAACAATTCAACGATGGGAAACGCATTATAGAAATGGCCCGGATACATGGTCGTACAACAGGGGCGATCAGGTCGAGGCTGATCAGGATCGGGCTGCTGGAAGCCTGATTTCTCCAAAATAGCTTGCCAATTTTAGCGCCGGGAGTACCCCGTTTCCGATTGACCCCGGGCGGGCGTTCCCGGCATTTTTTTGTGCGGCGGGGTTATGCTGCGCGGAGTTTGCGGGGTGGTTACAGGGCTTTGTAGGCAGGTGGCGGGAGTTTGTGGGACGCTTGAATTGCCCAGCTGCCCGCTTACACTGCCGAGGTGTCAGTCGCAGCGTGCGGAAAGCCTCTTACAAATACCGCAACCACCGCTTCTCCTTATGCCGCTGCTTATACCCGTCAAACCACCGGCAGGGCATATACAGCATCAACACCACCCCTATCCATATGATATAGACTACTTCCAAAGACCCGCCCATATCCGCCGGCCTGAACCGGAAGGGAAACGTCCCTGAATCCGCCAGGGTATACCCGCTGCCAAAAAATATGATCACACTTATCACCCGCACCAGGAAGAAGTGCAGTACATAATAGAAGAACGGCACCCGCCCGTATACACTTAAAAACGGGTTGCTTTTGTTTTCGAATACAGCAAGCAGCAACAGCCCCGGCCCCAATGTCATACACAGGAACGACAGCGACGGCGGATATTTGGTAGTATTAATGAAAGACAGGAAAGTATAAAACGGCGACGCCTGTCCCTTCCACGCCACCGGGTCACCATAAGCATTGATAAACCGCAGTACGATAAACAATACAATTGCCGAGCAGCCTAATGTAACCAGCATCCGCTTCCTGCGGACCACCTCCAGCTCGTACAGGCGGCCGGCACAATACCCAAGCAGCATCACGGCCGTCCAGGGCAGAATAGTATAGGCCAGCAGGATGTTATACCCTGCCGGTAGCGGGATCAACGCGCCCGGGGAAGTCAGCAGTACCCCCATCACCGGGTTGCTTTGCAGAGCAGGCAGGTAATCCGTTACATTGTGTCCGAGGAATATTAACAGCCCGATCGCCAGCAACAGCCACCAGCCGCCGCGCAGCAACAATCCCATAATCACCATACTGCAGCCGATCGCCCAGATCACCGCCAGGAATATTACATGAAAGCCCGGATCCCAGGTAAGGATCAGGGTCATGATCACGACCTCTACAAAAATCAACCATAATCCGCGTTTAATCAGCAAGCCACTTTGCTCCCCTACCGGCTTACCGCGCCCGGACAACCAGGCCGATACACCCGCCAGGAATACGAACAGCGGGGCGCAGAAGTGGGTGATCCATCTTGTAAAAAACAATATGGGGGTAGTCGTGGCAAGATCCAGCGGGTTGCCGGTAAATGCTTCTTCATGAATAAAATCGCGGGTATGGTCCAGCGCCATAATTACCATAATAAGACCTCGAAGCAGATCGACAGAAGTAATGCGGGAAGTGGAAAGTTGCATATACAGGGGTTTAATGGACCGTTCATAAAAGTTACGGTTTATTCATTAATTGTGTTAGTATATTTAATGATGCGTCTGACTAAATTCCACGGCCCCTTACTGGCCCTGCTCCTGTTATGTTTCGCCTTCAGGCCCGCAAAACCTGTTCCCGGCAAAGTTGTTATCGGCTACGTGGGCGGCTACCGCGGACTGGTAGACGTTTCGGGCATCGATGCCGCGGGTCTTACCCACATCAACTATGCGTTCGTGAATGTACAGCACGGCCTCGCCTGGCTGACGAATGAACGTACCGATACGGTGAACTTCCGGAACCTGAATGGTCTTAAAAAGATCAACCCCGATTTAAAAATACTGATCTCTATCGGCGGCTGGGCATGGAGCGAGAACTTCTCCGATGCCGTGCTCACCGACGCTTCCCGCAAAAGTTTTGCCCACAGTTCCATGGAAATCGTTCGCCGTTACCAGTTAGACGGGGTAGATATTGACTGGGAATACCCCGGCATCCCCGGCGAAGAAGGTAACATCTACCGGCCCGAAGACAAACAAAACTTTACGCTGATGTTTAAGGCCATCCGTGCATCGCTGGACAGCCTGCAACAGCAAACCGGCAAACGCTATTTGCTTACCACCGCGGTAGGCGGCTCCAAATCATGCGTGGACCATACCGAAATGGATAAGGCACAACAATACCTCGACTACGTAAACATCATGACCTACGATTACAAAACCGAAGGCTCGCGCGTAGCAGGGCATCACACCAATCTCCCGGCGTCAACGGGTGATGCGGGCGGCGCTTCAGCAGATAAATCCATCCAGTTCTATATCGCAGCAGGTGTTCCGGCAAGTAAAATCGTGATGGGCTGCGCATTTTACGGCCGTGCATGGCAGATGCCTGATGCGGATAATGCAGGCCTGCAACGTAAGCCCCAGAAAGGCGCACGCGGTGCAGGGTACACGATGATCAAGGATAGTTTGCTCACTACCGGCGGCTATGTACGATATTGGGACGATAGCGCCAAAGCCCCCTACCTGTTTCATCCCACTAAAAAAATATTTTTAACTTATGATGATGAGAATTCTATCCAGTTCAAATGCGCCTATGTAAAGCAGCACGGGCTGGCCGGTGTGATGTTCTGGGAGTACGACAGCGATAAAAGGGCTACTTGCTCAACGCTATCAACCGGGAGTTCAAATAACGCAGCCCGGGATGGACAATGTTCATCCCGGTGCTTCATTTTTACATTTCACACTTCCTGCCGTTGCCCACAAACTTCGCATGCCCTATGTTTGCACCCGTTCCTGTTTACCTGTCCCCCAAATCGTTCCTTCCATGCTGAGAATGATGTAGACATTAACACCTAAAGTTTTTTAACAATGAACAAATTGAAATTTGCCATGCCCCTGGCAATAGCGGCGCTTTTTTGCGCGTGTAAAAAAGAAAAAGATGATCCCAAAACCAATGAAGAAAAATTACTTGGCTCATGGACTTACGTATCGATCACTGCCGACAGACCTGTAATATGGAACGACGGCGATACGCCAACTAAAGATGGCCTGGCCCATCTGCCCACCTGCGTAAAAGACGACTACATTGTACTGAAAGCCAACAACGTATCTGAACAAAACGAAGGCGCTACCAAATGCGATCCGGATGACGACCAGGTGATTACTTCTGACTGGTCGCTGGACGGCACCAAACTGATAATTGACGGTGAGGAATACAAACTGATTACTGTGAATGGGTCTACGTTCAAAGCATCCACCACAGGCGAATATGAAGGAGAAGAAGTAACGATCACACTTACCCTCAAAAGGAAGTAGGTGTTAACGTTTAATGGAAAATGCCGTCCTGCCTTTGCGGGACGGTTTCTTGCTTTAAACAGCAAAGCCGCCCATCACAGGCGGCTTTGCTGTTTTTCATCTTCTTTTATTCAGCGACTACTTATGTACAGCGTCGGAACATATGATCTCGAGCAAATAAGTACCTTCTAGTTTTACTTTGAAATCCCAGCGCGGGTTCAGGGAGTAACCACCCTGCGGATAGCCATCAACTGTTACGAACTGGCTGGGAATACGGTAGTACATCAGTCCACCCCAGTTGTAACCGGTGTTGTCGATGTAAGCGCTCAGCGGGAAAGGAGCCACTACGAAGTCGCAGATCATCGCGGTATCCGTAAAAATTACCGGGTTAAAGCGTGCGTAGTTCTCAAATACGGGCCTGTCACCGCGACGGATGATCTCACCTGTTTTCGGGTTAAACGGTTTGCCGTTTTTGTCCGCAATTTTCAGGATCAGGCGGGCGCCATCGCCGGACTGTTTGGTAATTTTGAGTACCGGGTTGCGAATGCCTACAGAAGCGCCGGTAGCATCGCTGAATACAGCGGCAGCGGTAGCGTTGATCTGGAAGATATCCTCTGTAGTCGGATCTACTACAGAAATCTGCGAGAAGTTGGTAAACGTTTTTTTACCAGCGATATTGCTTACCTCCGGGTCAAATGCGAAATCGCCCAGCGGCAGGTTGGTAGACGCTTTGTTGAATACGAACTGACCACTCACTTCGTTGAAGATCATCGGCTTCATTTTCTTTGTTTCGCGTTTCTCGTTCAATTTAGCGAGCGTGGTATCCGTTTCCGGGTTAAACGCCATGCCTTCTTTGAACACAACTACATCATAGTCTGTAAAGAACTCGGGAGGTGCGGGTTTGCCGGTTGCCTTTTCGCGAAGGTTTAATAATTTGAAGGTGATCGGTGGTGTGGATTCGTCCGCGTTCACGCGTTCGGACTGCGTGAGGGCAAAACCTCTTTTGCAATACACCACGGTATCCTTATAACGCATTTGTGAGCTCAGGAAGCCCGGCGTAACCTTTTCACAGGCTGTAATCACCGCCAATACTGCAACTGCTGATATAATGAGTTTTTTCATCTGTCAAGTTTTTAAGGGTGATTAATCTCCAATTTTTTCCGCGTTAAAGAACAGTCGGTGTGTACCTGACATTACGTGCAGAATACCGGTGGTGGTAATAATGCCGGAGGTCTGGCAGGTTTCTATGATATCCTTTTCCGACGCCGGTATGGCGTCCGGATCGGGTTGCTCGTCGTCGCGGCTGCCAATGATTTTACCCATTTGTACATAATCTACATACTTCAGGTAATTCGCATAGTCCTGGCGGCGATCGAGGCGAATAATGAACTTCGTATTGGGGATCGCGCCGAGTTTGCTATCCAGCAGCGTACCGCCAAGCGTCATCTGCTCGCGGTTGATTTTACCGGAGAACATGTAGGTCAGCAGCGAATCCTTCAACAATTGCAGGGGAATGCTGTCTGTAGTGTAAGGCAGGTTTTCATTGCCCAGTGCGATGTCGCGGATACGTTTTTTTGCTGCGATAAAATCTACAACAGCATAGTTGTTAGCGGCGAAAAAAGTGATATCGCTGTTCACCATTTCTTTCAAACCGGCACGATCGATCAGGTGTACGAGCGAATCGAAAATACCTTTCTTGGAAGCCGGTATTCGTACGTGGTCATATTCACCTTCGGATTGTGCCTGCCGCCGTCGTTTTTATAATCATCCTTTTTGCAGGCCGGCGCTAACACGACAAACGCTAACAGGGGGCGACCATCACTATCGGAAATCTATTTTTCATATCTTAATTTTTTAAGTTGATATCGTTAACTATACTCTGCCGCGCCAGTAAGAAGTTTGCAGCAGTAACGGGTTACCGCGGAACAGTTTCGGGTCCACCGGCCAGTAGAAACCTCCCTGCAGGCGGCGTTGCGCTGTCAGCCAGTCAATAATATGCGTTGCGCCGGTGCGCACGATGTCGTAATAGTTATGCCCTTCGAGGTACAACTCACGTCCGCGTTCGTCGATGTAGATTTCGATCATCTTATCCCGTGAGTAAGCGGTAGTAGTGTATTCCGGAGCACCGTTACGTTTACGGTTGGCATTGATGATCGCCAGCGCATCCATATAACGGCCTTCGTAAATCGCCACTTCCGCTCTCAACAATCCCATATCCGCCAGGCGGAAAATGTTCATGTTGTTGCTCAGGTACGGGTCCTGTTTGGTACCTGGTCTGCGGTAAATGATGTTGCTGTACTTACGGGTCATCGGACGATTGCTCAACCAGTAATCAAATCCTTTATCGTAACGAATATCGGGCAGCAATGAATCCGGGTAGTGGCTTGAAAAGTAGTTGGTTTGTACCGCCATACGTGCGTAATCACCGCGGCCGTACCAGTAATCGCTGCGTAAAAACTGCATACCAATACCGCTGTTGGAACCTTCCAGCTGATCTTCCGCCTGCGCCAGTTCAAAAATACCTTCAGAAGATTTGCCAATGAAAGTTCTGTAATAGTTAGCAGTATCGGTGTAGCTGTAACCGCCTTGTGCAAAAAGCTGCGTAATGGCAGTATCCGCGCTGTGAGCGTCTGCGAGGTTTACTGTAGTAAGATTGGTCGTCGTTGCTTTCCAGAGATAGGCGTGAGCCAGCAGGGCATACGCTGCACCACGGTTGGCCTGGGTGGGACCGGCATTCACCGTGTAATTATTATATCCCCAGCTCAGTAAAGAAGCTGCCTGCTGCGCGTCCTTAATCACCTGGGCAATTACCTCCGCTTTAGGCGTACGCGCAATCTGCGGTGCAGTAATAGGATCGGCGTATGCTTCCAGTACCATGGGCACGTCGCCCCAGATGCGGGTCATCGTGAAATAAGTGTAAGCACGCAGGAAGTAGGCTTCCCCGATAATCCTGTTACGGAATTTAGTCGCATTGGAGCTACCTTCCGGGTCATCGGACAACATCTCGTCCGTCATTTTAGGCAAGCGGCCTATGATTTCATTGCTCATGGTCACCACCTTAAAGAAATCATCCCAGGTACCATACGTGTTCACGTTGTACTGAAACGTAAAGTCACCACTCTGGATTCCTTCCAGGCCGTCACCGTTGTAATCAATCACATAATAGGCCTTGGCTTCACCATCGCCATACATGTTATAACGCAGCCCCCTGGTAAGCGCAGCGCGTAGCAGGGAATAGTTGCCGGACAGCGCAAATTTGGCGTCCCTGCCTGTTTTCCAGAATTTGTCTGAATAGGTAGAGTTCTTCGGTTCCGTTCAGGATTTTGGAACAGGAAGAAGTAACCAGTACCGCCGCCGTTAATATCGTGAATATGCTTAGCTTCATTGTCTTCGTTTTCATGTCTTACTGATTTACCTTTTAGAAATTCAGATCGATACCAAATGTGTACTTCTTGGGGATGGGGTAACCACCACCGTCGTATTCGCCATACTGGTTCACGTTTTCAGCATCGGGCAGTCTTTTCGATTTCTGGATCATCAGCACGTTGTCCACCATACCATAAATACGGAAGCGGTCCATCTTAAGGCCTTTCCACACGTTGGTGAGGTTGTAGCTGACAGTTACGTTCTTCACGCGGAAGTAACCGCCTGGCTCCGGAAGAAGGTTTGTGCAGAGGTATAATAGTAACCGTAAGTACCGTAGTCAAACTTGGCGTATTCGGCTTTGTCGCCTGGTTTTCTCCAGATATTGATTTTAGAGAAATCGGGCGTGCTGGTGTGTACGAAATTCAGTGCGCTGGTGGTAGAATTCGAGAAACGTTCTGCATCGAACAGGTTGATCACGTCGCGCTTGAAAGAATAGGTACAGAAAACCGACAGGTCGATGCCGCGCCAGTTAAGACTGTTGAAGAAACCACCGGTGTACAGCGGGTTGGGGTTACCCATCGCTTTTTTATCGGGGTTGATACCATCATTGAAGATGTCGATGTTGTAATCACCGTCCAGGTCCGCAAAGATGAAGTCACCACCTTTGTAGATATAGTTCGGGTTACGGAATTTGTCGCCGGTAAATGGATTACCCGGTACGGCATCATCATCTGTATAAACACCTTTGGTCTGCAACAGGTAAAATGCGTTCACCGGTGCGCCTACAGACATGATATGCAGTTTATCGAACTGGTCGCCTGAGTTAAACACGAGGTCGCGGCCACCGTTCGGCAGTGCAGTGATTTCGTTTTTATTATAAGAGAGTACGAGTCGGCTGAACCATTTCACTTTGCTGGTAGCAGGCAGCGGGTTGGCGGCGATGGTCAGGTCCACACCGTAGTTGCGCACACCCAGCGAGTTGGTAAAGGAACTGTTGTAACCGGATGTGTACGGCAGCGTGATGCTGAATAACTGCAAAGAGTTTTGCTTGTTGTACACATCGATGGCGGCAGAGTATTTACCCTTCTGGATTTCCAGGTCGGTACCGATATTCCACTGGTCCGATTTTTCCCAGCTCAGGTTATTCTGTGCGGCCTGGTTAAAGTTCGGGATTACGGACGGTATACCGTCGTAGGAAGTGGCGTTGCCGTTGCCTGTGTAACTACCGGCATTCACACGGTACAGGTTATACTGCAGGTAGTTGTCGCGTGGAAGGCTGCCGGAAGTACCATAACTCGCACGCAGTTTCACCAGTGAGAACAGGCCGTTGTCTTTCAGGAATCCTTCTTCAGACAGCAGCCAGGCTACTGATGCAGATGGGAAGAAACCCCATTTATTGTTCTTACCAAATTTGGAAGAACCGTCGTAACGACCGCTCAGGGAAACGATATACTTAGTATCATAATCGTAGGCTACGCGGGCATAGTACGACAGCAGGCCGAACGCATCATAACGCGCGCCTACGTCCGTATTCTGTTTCTGGAAACCGGAGATGATCTGGATCTGGTCAGACACACCGTTTGAGCCGCTGGCCCACATTTCCTGGTATTGATCGAAGTTGATATCGGTACCCACTACTGCACTCACATTGTGTTTTCCAAACTGATTAGAATACGTCAGGAAGTTGGAAGACATCATCGTAGCACGGGTAGAAGTGAAGGCGAAAGCGTAGTTACCGGTGCCGGTCAGGAAGTTCGGCGCGTTCTGGTCCCTTTTCGCATTCAGGTAGATATATGAGTTCTGGGTGCTCAGTCGCAGGTGAGGCGTCAGCGACAGGCCAAGGTTCAATGCGAACGACAGGTTATTATCGATGTTTTTATCGAGATTTTTATTATAAGAACCCATGATCACTTCTTTTGCTTCCGGAGAAAGGTTCAGCAGGGAAGAAGGCATGTCGCCGGCACCTACGCCGAACGGACTATTATCATTACCATTACCGCGGTCCTTATCGGAACGGAAATAAGTGATGATCGGGTTGATGTCCGTGCGGTTGTCCAGCGCCCGTGCATTAAGCGTAAAACGCGCGGTATACCTGGAGAAGCCGGTCGCTTTCACGATACCATCTTCATCATAATAACCAAGGCTGAAACGGTAGTTGGAAGATTCGCCACCGCCGGAGATATTAATATCCGCATTCTGGATAAGGCCGCGTTGGAAGAACAGGTCTTGCCAGTCGGTGTTACCATTAAATGCGGGATTAAGGCTGTCAGTCATGATAGCAGGCAGATTGCGTTTCTGCGAGAGCGAGAGTACGTCGATCAGGTCCATTTTCTGGCGGCGTTCTGTTACACCCATGGTTACGTCGCGCAGCTCGGGGCGCTCTACATAACCCGCGTACACACTGGCGCCCACCCGGGTGCGACCACTGGTACCTTTCTTGGTGGTGATCAGGATAACGCCGTTAGCCGCACGCGAACCGTAGATCGCTGATGCGGAGGCATCTTTCAGTACGTCGATGCTTTCAATGTCCTCGGGGTTGATACCGGCCAGGTAGTTGGAGGCCGTACCACCGGTAGGACCAGCATACGATTCTGTTGGCTGCGGTACACCGTCTACTACGTACAGCGGGTTGTTGGTCACGTTATTTTCGTCGTAACCGTTCGTTACCAGGGAGTTACCACGAACAGACACGCTGCTGCGTGCGCCAGGCATACCTGTATAGTTCTGTACGTTTACACCAGACAGGCGGCCCTGCAGCATCTGGTCGAAGCTCGCTGCGGGTTGGTTCTGTAATTCCTTGCCGGAGATGCTGGAAATAGCGGCAGTGGCGGTTTTACGTGTTACTTTCTGGTAACCGATTACTACCGATTCCTGCAGGGTACTGTTAGAAGGCTCTAATTTAACAGTGAGGTTGTCGGCTGCTTTAACGAGCTTGGTCTCGTAACCAATAAAAGAAATTTCGAGTGTGGCATTGGCGGGGGCATTTAGCGTAAATCGGCCCTTGTCGTCTGTTGCGGTTCCCGTGTTGGTGGACTTGATCCTTACTGTTACGCCGGGCAAGGGATCTTTGCCGTCAGTAACAGATCCACTGACTTTTATCGTCTGGCCGTGTACATTATTAAAAATAACAATACAAAGCAAGACGAATAAGTAAACTTTTTTCATCATGACTTAGAATTTGGTTGATGATGTGAATTTAACATAGATCACTCGGTAAGTATTTACCTATATAAACCAACAGTAAACGGATTTTAACATTCCTTTAAGATTTACGAACATCCCGTAGATTGGGGTGCTAAACCGGATTTGCAAACCGCTGGTCGATTTTAAATGATAGCTCGTCCTGGAATAATAAGAATATTTTCAATGTTAAGTTTTCCTGTTATAGGGTTAAAATGCTACCATCATTTAAAAACTGGATAATTTTGGTTAATTCTTTTAATTTTTTTCTATATTTTTTAAATGGGCATTTTTGCTATGGTTATTACAAATACCCAATAACTTATCACCTATATTATATATAATACTTCACTCGCCGCTTTTTCTTAGTTATCTTGGCATTCCTCAAATAAATTACACCATCATGCAATACAATCCGGCACCAGACAGGTACGAACAAATTCCATACAACCGCTGCGGCAAAAGCGGTGTGCAGCTGCCCGCCATTTCTTTGGGTCTCTGGCATAACTTCGGCTCCGTAGATGTTTTCGAAAACGGTCGCGCTATTGTGCGCCGCGCTTTTGATAAAGGCATTACCCACTTTGACCTGGCGAATAACTACGGTCCGACACCTGGTTCAGCAGAAGAAAACTTCGGTACCATCCTGAAAAAGATTTTCCCGGTTACCTCCGCGACGAGTTGATCATTTCCTCCAAAGCTGGTTATACCATGTGGCCCGGCCCTTATGGCGACTGGGGTTCGCGGAAATATCTCATCTCCAGCCTTGATCAGAGCTTACAAAGGATGGGATTGGATTATGTAGATATATTTTATTCTCACCGCCCCGATCCGCAAACGCCAATTGAAGAAACCATGGGAGCCCTCGACAGCATCGTTCGTTCGGGAAAAGCGCTGTATGTGGGACTCTCCAATTATTCTGCTACCGAAACCGAAACTGCGATAAAGGTGCTGCAATCACTCGGTACGCCCTGCCTTATTCATCAACCTAAATACAGCATGTTCGAAAGATGGGTAGAAGGTGGATTGCTGGATGTGTTGGAGAAACACGGCGTGGGCTGTATTCCTTTTTCGCCGCTGGCGCAGGGCATGCTGACCGACCGTTACCTGCACGGCATCCCGGCGGATTCCCGCGCAGGCAGGAGCACCGGGCATTTGCAGACAAATGAGATCACGGAAGATAAATTAACGCAGATACGCCAGCTGAACGAATTGGCGGGTAAACGCGGGCAATCATTAGCACAGATGGCGTTGTCCTGGTTGCTGAAAGATAAACGGGTTACAACCGTGCTGATTGGTGCCAGTTCGGTACAGCAGCTGGATAATAACCTGGCGGCGTTGAACAAGCTGGATTATACGAGTGCGGAGCTGGAGGCGATTGAGGCGATTTTGAAATGATCCCGGAAGTGTTGTGGAAAGGTCTATGTTTCCTTTCGTTGAGTATGTAAGGTCATTAGCAAATACATAAAACAAAAAAGCCTGATCAATGATCAGGCTTTTTCTTTGAGCGGAAGACCGGGCTCGAACCGGCCACCCCGACCTTGGCAAGGTCGTGCTCTACCAAATGAGCTACTTCCGCGTTGGTATCTAATTTTCAATAAAAAAAACCCGATCGTAAGATCAGGCTTTTCCTGGAGCGGAAGACCGGGCTCGAACCGGCCACCCCGACCTTGGCAAGGTCGTGCTCTACCAAATGAGCTACTTCCGCAGGTGTTTCTAAAGAACTGTTTTCCCGTTTGGGATTGCAAAGATAGGAAAGAGATCAATTCTGCCAAATATTTTTTGAACTTTTTCTATCCCTGTTTGTTAGTAATCGCCTGTAACACCTGCACAGCAAATGTTACAGGCGATCACTTTTATAATATATGCTTCGTTTTTAACACCGTACTCAACGCTTCCGGCGACGTAAAATGAATCGATTCTATCCCAAAATCTTCGGCCGCTTTTACGTTACGCAGGTTGTCATCAATAAAAATAGCATGTGCCGGATCAATGTCAAAACGATCAAGTAGCAATTGATAGAAAGCATGATGCGGTTTACGCAGTTTCTCACGGCCGGACACCAACACACCATCAAACCAGCTAAAGAAAGGGTACATGTCTAACGCCACCGGAAATGTTTCGTCCGACCAGTTCGTGAGCGCATATATTTTATACCTGCCGCTTTCTTTCAGGGCCTTAAAGATCTCCACCGTACCATCGAGCGCACCGTTCAGCATTTCGGGCCAGCGGCCATAAAACGCGCGGATCTCCGGCTCCAGTGCAGGATGTTGCGCAACGAGCAACTCCGTCGCTTCCATCAAACTGCGGCCGCCATCCTGCTCCTCGTTCCACGCCGATGTACAAACATGTTCCAGAAATGCTCCATCTCTGCCTCGGTCGCAAATATCTTCCGGTACAGGTACCGGGATTCCAGTCGACCAGTACCGCGCCCAGATCGAAGATGATCGTGTTGTATGTTTTGTTGTCCATGTGCTAAAAATACAATCCCACTCCTGAAAGTAATGTTAAAACAAGTTAGTCCAGCAAACTGTCCGACGCATCTTCCAGCAAACGCAGGTCCACCGAATCTGTACCGGCTATTCCTTCAATCGAACCCTTGATATGCGCCGCGTTCAGCAATACTTTTTCCAGTTGCTTTTCCCTTGCCTTCCATAGCTTCTCCATCGCATCGCGCTCCTTCTGGATCGATATTTTCATCGCCATAAAGCCTTCGCGAATGGCTTTCCACTGTTCGGCAAATTCACTGCTGGTCAGGTAGTGATACAACAAATGCATCTTATCTCCCTTATTCTCCTGCGTTTTCTGCACGCCAAACACCTTCAGCACGCCTTCACGCAGCACGTATGCCAGGCTTTTTACCTCTGCGAACGTGCAAATCCAGATGCCGTCCTTTTCACCGAAACGGTCCAGGTCTTTCGGCATGGTTTGCGTTACCAGCACCGCCACATCAGCGCCCTGGCTTCTCATATCCGCTTTCAGTTTTTCCACCCACTGCGGCGAAAATTCTTTCGTGCGTTTGCTTTCATAAATGATCTTACCACACTCCTGTCCAAACTGGTTTCGCACCATCTGGAAACAGTCGGCACCTTTCACACCTTTACCTACTTCACTTACCGTATCGAACGGAAACGCCGTACGCAGCATGTCTTCCAATGCTAGTTCCTGCACTTCGCCCTGCAACTGCATCGATCCCTGTTCGGCCTTACGCTTCATTTCTTCCGCCAGTTTACGCTGATCGTCGAGCTGCTTTTCCATTTCCTTCAGCTTCAGCTGAAACTCCATTTCTTTTAACGCGGTACGCTCAGCTTCTTCCCTGCGGATGATCTCAGACAAATGACTGCGCTCCTCCGTGATTTTCTTTTGTACCGTGAGCTCCATCTCCTCCTCTTTCGTTTTCAACTCCTGCTCCTTGCGCAGAAATTCCAGTTCTTTATGACGGGCTTCTTTTAATTTCTCTTCGTTGTCGTAGTTAGACTGTTTCAACAATTGTAACTGGTTCTCATATTCACCAGCCATGTTTTTGCGAATATCTGCCGACAACGTTTCCTGCAGCCGGCGTTTCTCCAACTGCAATTCGGATTGTATCTTCTGATTAAATTCTTCCGCTTGTTTCAGCCGCTCCTGCTCCAACTGCTGTTTGGCCATCGCGACCTGCTGTTTCTCCGCATTCAAAGCCTCGGTACGTTTATTCCACTCGGCCGACATTTTACGCCGCATCTCCGCCTCAATATCCGCGGCAAAGGCATCCTCCATCACAAATGCATGTTTGCAATTAGGACAGGTTATTGAAGTTCCCATAATTCACATGATATTAAATGCAATTTAAAACTAGGCACAGTATGCGCATTGTATTTGCGTATGTCATAAAGGTAGTTGAAAATGCGGTTGTAAATAAATACGTTATAACGGCTATTATGCGGCCCGTAAAACCCCGCCAGATGCCTTAAAACGGAAAACCCGCACTAAGTGCGGGTTTGTAATACCGTGGTGCGGAGGAAGAGATTCGAACTCTCAAGCCCTTTCAGGCACTACCACCTCAAAGTAGCGCGTCTACCAATTTCGCCACCTCCGCGGGTTGTTTAGGGTGTGCAAAAATAATCTGTTTTTTATAACCAGCAAATTTGTTTTTGCTTTTTTGAAATTACCCTCATTTTCTCAGCAAAATCCGGAACGTCGTTCCCTTGTTTACTTCCGATGTTTTCACGAACAGGCGGCCCTTGTGGTACTCATCTATGATCCTTTTCGCCAACGACAGCCCCAATCCCCACCCTCTTTTTTTCGTACTGAAGCCCGGCCGGAATATTTTTTCTGCACCGCTTTCGGGATACCTTTCCCGGAATCGCTTACGTCAATCACAATATTAGCGGCATGGCTTTCTATATGTATGGCGATGCTCCCCTTCCCTTCCATAGCGTCCAGCGCGTTTTTCAGCAGGTTCTCCACCACCCAGTCGAACAACGGGGCCGATATCATGGCCGGGATCTGAGGGGCGCTGCTTTCCAGTGTGAACTGTATTTTCTGGGGTGCACGTTTTTTTATGTACTCCATCATGTCGCTAATCTGCTGCACAATATCACGCTCTTCCAGCTGCGGCACACTGCCGATCTTCGAAAAACGGTCGGTAATCAGTTTCAGGCGGTCCAGGTCTTTTACCAGCTCGGCCACAAACGGCCGGTTCTCTTCATGGGTCTCTTTTAATATCTCCATCCAGGCCTCTATCGACGATAATGGGGTACCCAACTGGTGCGCCGTTTCTTTCGCCATACCGACCCACAGCTGGTTCTGCGTGGCTTTGTTGGTCGACGATAACGCGAACCACACCACACCAATGAACAGGGCTACCACCATCAGCTGGATGTATGGGTAATAGCGCACCTGCTTCAATATAAGAGAATCGCCATAGTATATATAGCTGTATTGCTTGCGCGAGGTATCCATCTGCATCGCAAATGGCTGGTGCTGTTTACGGAAGACCGACAACTGTTCTTTCAGGTAATTGGGATTGCGCACCACGCTCAGGGAGTCCATGTTGCGGTGATCTAGGATCTGGCCCTCTGCGTTGGTAAGAATGAGCGGGATGGTGGTATTGGTCGTCACAATTTCCACCGCCAGGTTAATATTGGCATCGGGAGAGGCTTGCAGCAATTCCTTATTCGCTTCCACCCAGGTGGCCACCTTCTTCGTTTCCTCCTGCTCAATCTTCTCCGAAAGGTTTTGGGCAAACCAGATGGTAGCGGCGATAATGGCGGCGGCTATGGCCACCAGTACGAACTTCCATCCCAGGTATTGTTTAAACATGCTGCTTTTACAGGTTCTTTAACGTTTTAAATATAGGAATATTTTCGCGGGCGATACTTAACTTAATTGCGTTATTAAAACGCTTTGTTGCATATTTGCAGCGCTAAATTTCTTTTTTTTCACGCGTAAAACGATCAAACGTTTGCCTGTATTGCCATCAGTAGCGGTAGTGATTCTTAATTGGAACGGAAGAAGCTTTCTCGAAAGTTTCCTGCCCTCTGTTTGCGCCTCCACATACGCCAACCTGCGCATCGTGCTGGCCGACAACGCCTCTACAGACGATAGCGTGGCTTTTACCATGCAACATTTTCCCCAGGTAGAAATTATCCGCAATGAAAAAAACAGCGGGTTCGCCGGGGCTATAATGAAGCGCTACAGCTCGTGAAAGCAGATATTTATGTACTCCTGAACCAGGATGTGGAAGTAGCACCCAACTGGATAGAACCGGTGGTGCAACTCATGGAAAGTGATCATAACATCGCCGCCTGCCAACCAAAACTCCGCGCCTACGCCCACAAAGACGAGTTCGAGTACGCTGGCGCCGCCGGCGGGTGGATGGACATCCTCGGCTATACCTTCTGTCGCGGCCGCATTCTCTACACCACTGAAAAGGACAACGGGCAATACGATAACAATCAGGACATCTTCTGGGCCACGGGCGCCGCTTTATTCATTCGCTCCGCCTGTTTCCACGAAGTGGATGGCTTCGATCCGTTCTTTTTCGCGCATATGGAAGAGGTAGACCTCTGCTGGCGCCTGCAACGTGCGGGTTACCGCATCTGTTACTGCGGCGCTTCCCGTGTGTACCATGTGGGCGGAGGCAGCCTGCCACAGGGCAATCCGCGTAAGTTGTACCTCAACTTCCGGAACAACCTCATCATGTTGTACAAAAACCTGCACCCGGCCGATAAAGTCATTATTTTACCGCAACGTTTCTTCCTCGACCTGCTCGCCGCCGCCAAAAGCCTGTTTTCGGCCAACCCGACGGATGCCAGGGCCATCTTCCGCGCCTACCGCCACTACAGGGCCTGGCGACGTAATGTATGGCCGGGGTATGCAGACGATAGGCTCCCCAAACCCAGGCTGCTGAGCCTCAACGGGGTGTTTCACGGAATCATGATCTGGCGGTATTATTTCCTCGGTCGCAAGAAATTTTCCGACCTGGCGGGTAAAAAAAAGTAGGGATTTGCAATTTTCCTTTGTAAGTTTGCAACGCGAAAAATAATTATATGGAGCATAATACAGTAGAAAACAGCAAGGATATCACGACCAACTGGGTAACATCATCCCGCTTCTTTTTTATGTAATGATCGGTTGCATCGTTGCAATGTCTCTCGGTGGCTGCTATGGCCTGTTCCAGCACCGTTATAAAGGTAAACCTAAAGTTAACATCCCTGAAAGTACTTTATACAATCCTAAGTATAAATAGTTTTCTGTAATAGTATATCGTATTAAAGCCCCGGACAAGTGCCGGGGCTTTTTCTTTTATGTAGTCAGCTTTTTATTTTCGCTTCATCCGCCGTTGCGTCGCACACTTCAGCCACACTAACGCACCTGGCCGCCGCCCCGCACAAACCATTTTTCGGTCACCAGCTTTTCCAGCGCAAAAGGACCACGCGCATGTAGCTTTTGGGTAGAGATGCCTATCTCCGCTCCCAGCCCAAACACGCCACCATCCGTAAACCGCGTAGAGGCATTTACGTAAACTGCCGCCGCATCTGTTTCGTTTAAAAACGTTCGCTTAAAGCCGCGTCCTCGCTGACAATAGCTTCCGAATGTTTGCTGGAATATTGGCGGATATGCGCCAGCGCTTCGTCGAGCCCATGCAACACCTTTACCGAACATTTAAAGTCCAGAACTCACGGCCGAAATCTTCGGGGTAGCTTTAAACAATTTTTTATACCCTGCCGCCTGCAAAATGGCGTAGGCCTGCTCGTCCGCATAAATCTCCACGTTATACACCGCCAGCTGTTGCCAACCTGGGTAAAAAGTCTGCCGCCACCTCACCGTCTACCAGCACCGTATCCAACGCATTACACACCGACGGCCTCGACACTTTCGCATTGGTCACAATAGCCGCGGCTTTATCCAGATCGGCCGTTTTTTCCACGTAAGTATGGCAAACGCCGGCCCCGGTTTCGATCACCGGCACCCGCGAGTTTTCGCGTACATATTCGATCAGCTGCTGCGAGCCGCGTGGGATAATAATATCTACGTACTTTTCCGCCCCCAGCAAATCGGCGACCAGGCTTCGGTCCGGCGGCAACAACTGCACTGCGTTCACATCTACGCCGAACGCTTTCAGGCTCTCCTGTATCAGTGACACCAGGATCGTATTCGTATCAAACGCATCCGAGCCGCCCCGCAGCACGCATACGTTTCCCGAACGGATGCACAACGAAGCCACGTCTACCGTCACGTTCGGGCGCGATTCGTAAATAACGCCCACCACGCCCAAAGGCACAGATTTCTTTGGATAAACAGTCCATTGTCGAGGTAGCGCTCCAGCAACACCTTGTTCGCAGGGTCCGGCAACGTGGCCACTTCATTCAAACTAGCCGCCAGTGCGGCAATACGGCCCGCATCCAGCAGCAACCGGTCCTTTTTGGGGTCGGTATCCGGCATGCGGTCCAGGTCTTTTTGTTTTCCACGATGATCGCGTCGGTATGCGCCACGATCCTGTCCGCCAGGTGGCGCAGCAGTTCCTGCCGCTTACCATCCGCAAGCGCTCTCACCGAGCCTGTGGCGGCCTGCGCCTGTTCGAGTAAAAGTTGTATAGACATATTACAATAGTACAATATCGTCCGCATGTGCAATTTCCAGGTTCTGGGCCTTGCTGTCCACCGCATCCGACGCCACTTTGGCTCGGCCTACGGCAATTACAGTATTTTCTTCGTTAACAATTTCGATCACTTCCCCGCATTCAAATTTCTCTAACACGGCTTTTACCCCCACTGCCAGCAGACTATGCCGCTTTTCCAGCGCCTGCTGCGCACCGCCGTCTACCTGCACCCTGCCGGTCACCAGGCTGCCGCTGGCAAGCCACTTGCGGCGGGCAGACATATTATTCTGCTGCGGCAGGCACAACGTACCTGTGGTGCCCTCTACGGCCTTTAAAATGCCATCCGGGGTGCCGATGCCGAAGATCACCACCTTAATGCCCATATTAGTCGCCAGGCGCGCAAACGTGAGTTTAGACACCATGCCGCCCAATCCGAGCGATGATTTTTCTTATCGGCCAGGGCCAGCGCATTTTTATCGATCACGTCGATCTGCGGAACGATCTTTCCCTCCTTATCCAACACCCCGGCTACTGACGTACTGAACAAAAGTAAGGAAGCGCCGAAACCAACCGCGATGAGCGTTGCCAGCTCGTCGTTGTCGGAAAACTTGAGCTCCAGGCTGCTCACCACATCGTTTTCGTTGGCGATGGGGATGATGCCGCTGTTCCACAGCTCTTCATACGTTTTATGCAGCTGTAAAAACTGGTCGCGGTTAGAAAAATGTTGCCGTTCGCAAAGACTTTGTGCAATAGAAATGCCGTACGGCTCAAAGTATTTGGAATATTTGTTCAGCAAAATGGGGTTGCCGATGGAAGCCGCGGCTTTACGCTCGCTGATGGTGGCCCCGTAATCTTTAATGAACCGCTTGCCCGCGGCCACGGCGCCGGAAGATACAAGCACCACGTTGTACTGCGCATGGATGGCAGCCACCTGGCGCGCTACTTCGGCGATCACAGCCTCGTCCAGTTCACCGTTCGATTTGGTGATGGAGGCGGTCCCAAACTTTATTACTACGATAGGTTTGTTCAATGTTCACATTCATTTTGGACCGACAAAATATTGAAAAAGCGCGGTTTTTCTTAGCGTTCCGTCATCTTTAAAAATTCCTTATCTTTCTGTTCTGCTAAATTCCGCATCATGCTAGACCAAAAAATTATCAATCTTTTTGATGAATATACCCATGCGCCGCTGAAACGCGACGAGTTTCTGCGCCGCCTGGCAAAGCTGACCGGCAGTGTGGCGGCAGCGATGACGGTCCTTCCGCTGCTGGAGGCCAATTATGCGAATGCCGCTACGATACCGGAGCACCACACCGGTATCAGCGCCGAAGATATTACGTACCCAGGCGATAATGTGACCATGAAAGGTTACCTCGTAAAGCCCGATAACATCAAAGCGGGCGAAAAGCGCGGCGCCGTGATCGTGATCCACGAAAACCGGGGCCTCAATCCGCATATCCGCGATGTGGTGCGTCGTGTGGCCGCCGCTGGTTATATTGCCCTGGCGCCCGATGCACTGTCGCCTCTCGGTGGCACGCCGGCCAACGAAGACGAGGCCCGCGGCCTGTTCGGTAAACTGGACACCGAACAAAATCTCAATAACTTCCTTAAAGGCTTCGATTATCTGAAAAGTCTGCCGGAAAGCAACGGAAAAACCGCCGCGGTAGGCTTTTGCTGGGGCGGCGCCTCACCAACCAGCTGGCAGTAAACGATCCCACACTGGATGCCGCTTCTGCCTTTTATGGCATGCAGCCCGCAGCGGCGGATGTGCCCAAAATCAAAGCACGGCTGCAATTGCATTATGGTGAAAAAGATGAGCGCGTAAATGCAGGTATCCCTGCTTACGAAGAAGCATTGAAAGCCGCCGGCATTAAATATGAATTGTTCGTTTACGAAGGTGCGCAACACGCGTTCCACAACGATACGGCAGGGCCTCGTTACAACAAGGAAGCGGCGGAAAAAGCCTGGGGCCGCACCCTCCAATTGTTTAAAGAAACTATTTCGTAAATAATAGCGGGGCGGTACATGTGCCGCTCTATTCTTTTGCAGCTTCCCCCAAACAATCCGCATACACCATGCATCCCAAAAGTTTGCTGCATCCTGAAGTTGACGGGCCGGGATTTGCCGCTTAGCATATTCGGGGCCGACTTCTGCAATAAGATAGCCCGGACGTACGTAGTATGTGTAGCGACCACTGTCGCGAAATTACTCACCAACAACAATATACCTGCGACCGGGCTATGTAGCCACTAAAGGCCTTAACAAAACTTTAGGAACACCTTAACATTCCTGCAATAAACTCAAGTAACATTCAGCTATCTAAAGCGTTTGAAAAGAGTAACCGAATCGGAAACTTTTAAAAACGCCTGATATATGAAAAGAGTAATCATGTTTATGAGTGTGGCGGCACTGGCAACAGCTCTGCTGGCCAGTTGCAGGAAAGAACCGCTGGACAATCTCACTGAAGAAGAGTCAAGGATCTACGTAACCAATCACGATTCCACCATCAATTTCAGTACCTACGCGACCTTCAGTATTGTAGACTCCGTAGCAGTAATCAGCAATAGCGGTGCAAAAAAGAGTTGACGACTTACGATCAACAGTTAATTGCGTCCGTAAAAAGTCAGCTTGAAGCGCGTGGTTACGTGGCAGTGAGCAAAGAATCCAAACCCGATCTGGCAGTAAACCTCAGCCGTATCGATAACACCTCTTATTCCGCCGCCTGGACACCCGGTTACTGGAGTGGCTGGGCTGGCTATTGGGACGCAGGTTACTGGGGTTATCCTGGCTATGGTTACTACTGGCCTTCTTATTACACCGTGTTCCGCAACCAGGAACGTTCTGTCAGCATCGATATGCTTGACCTGAAAAACGGTACCGGCAAAGAACAACTGACCGCCGTATGGAATGCCATGCTGCGCGGCTCCGGCGTGTGGAACAGTAATAATATCAACAGTATGGTAAAAGCAGTATTCGACCAGTCGGCATACCTGCAAACAAACAACTAAAAAAGGATTGAAGATGAAAAAGATCGCAGTTATCATAGTGCTGGCCATTGCGGGTTTCGGTATTAATAAAGCCTCCGCGCAAAGCAGGTCGCCCTTGTCCGTGAACTTCAACTACTCCATTGCGCAGCCCAATGGTTCGTTAAGCGATTATGCAGGCAAAGCAAGTTTCCGTGGCTGAAGCAGGCATCAATTATTCGCTTAACGATCAGTTCAGCCTGAGCCTTGGATTTGGATTCAACGACTTCTACGAAAAGTCGGAACGCATGGTGTATGACGACAAAGGTTCAGACATTTCGGCCGTGCAGCAACGCACTTTACAAGTGTTGCCGATACAGGCCGTAGCACAATACAATTTCGCGAAAGCCAGTGCCAGGGTAATTCCTTATGGTAGCCTGGGTATCGGTACCGCCAATATGAACTACGAAAAATACTGGGGCGAATTCGTTGAAAAAGAGAACAAATGGTCGTTTCTCGTAAGCCCGGAACTGGGTATCAACGTGCCTTTCGGCAAATACTCTCCGGTGATGTTTAATGCGAGTGTGCAGTACAACTACGCACCGTATAACATGAACGAGATCAGCAGCTTTAATACGCTGCAGGGAAACATTGGTATTAAAGTGCATCTGCACTAAAGAGAATAGGGAACACAAACATTATGTCCATAGTGAAAGTGTGAGAATGGCGGAAGGCCGCTCCTGCAAAGGGGCGGCCTCATTTTTTGAGTACTGCGTATGCAAACGTGTGACACATTATTTATCAAAAAAACCCTCCGTAAATACCTCCTGCGTTTTCCCTGCCTTATCCGTAAAGATATAGCAAGCCGCCAGGTGCAACCCAGGGTGCTGCCTGATGAACTGCAGCCCTTTCACCGGGCCCCATAAGATAAGCGCGTTATCAAAGGCGTCTGCGGTAATGCAGTCATCCGCCACAACTGTAACGCTGATCACGTTACTATGCAGCGCAATACCTGTTTGCGGATTGATTGTATGTGCATAACGCGTTTTGCCTTCATCGAAAAAGCGGCGGTAGTTGCCGCTCGTTGCTACCGCATTATTTTTCAGGTATACCAGCGATTGTGCGGGTAATGAAGTATTACCGGAGGGGCGCTCCACGCCTACGCTCCACGGCTTTCCTTTGGCGTTTACACCTTTAGCGCGCAGCTCACCGCCCACGTCTACCAGGTAATGTTGAATGCCGCGCTGCTCCAGCAGCCGGGCCACACAATCTGTGGTATACCCCTGTGCTACGCCGTTGCAGTCGATCTGCACGCCAGGCTTCCGCTTTAGCAGGGAGTCGCCTTTTAATTGCAGCAGTTTGTAACCGGTTACCCGCAGGGCTTTGCGGATACTGTCCGTCGTGGGTTTACGCTGGTGACGCACGACGCCGAAGCCCCACAAATCGACCAATGGTTTCACCGTGATATCGAACGCGCCATTTGTTTGCGCGCTTACGGCCAGCGACTTTTCCAGTACGTAACGCATGTGCGCGTCCATCGGTACGCCGCGGTCGTTGTTATTAAACTGGTTGATCAACGAATGAGGATCCCAGAGTGAGAGCGAATGATCGATGTCCGTGAACAACTGTTCCACGGCGGGTTGCAGCGTGGCAGTATCGTCCGACAGGTATTTTACGATGTAATACGTTCCCTGCGCCTGCCCTTCGAAAGCAACGAGGCGTTGGCTATGGGTGGCATTCATCATCAACATGGAAAAGAAAAAGAAAAAACTAAAGCGGTGCATTGGTTTACTTGAAAGCATTCTGCCCGGTAATGTCCATACCGGTAATGAGTAAATGAATTTCGTGGGTACCCTCGTAGGTAACAACACTCTCGAGGTTCATCATGTGGCGCATCACCGGGTACTCGCCGGTAATGCCCATGGCGCCTAATATCTGCCGGGCATCGTGTGCTACCTTCAGCGCGGTGTCGCAGGCATTGCGTTTAGCCATGGATATTTGTTCCGCCGTAGCGCGGTTTTCATTCTTTAATACGGCCAGGCGCCAGTTCATCAGTTGCGCCTTCGTGATTTCGGTAATCATCTCGGCCAGTTTCTTCTGCACGAGCTGAAAACCCCCGATCGGTTTATTGAACTGTACGCGCTCCTGGGAATAACGCAGTGCGGTATCGTAACAGTCCATGGCCGCACCAATAGCGCCCCAGGCAATACCGTAACGCGCCGCATCCAGGCACGACAATGGCGCCTTTAAACCGCGTGCGCCGGGAAGGATATTGCTTTTGGGGATACGTACGTTGTCCAGTACGAGCTCGCCGGTGGCGCTGCCGCGTAAACTCCACTTGCCTTTTGTTTCGGGGGTAGAAAAGCCTTCCATACCGCGCTCCACGATTACGCCGCGGATTTTACGCTCCGGGTCTTTCGCCCACACGATCGCGATATCGGCGAACGGCGCGTTAGATATCCACATTTTGGCGCCATTCAGTATAATATCATCTCCGTCTTCGTCAAAGTAGGTTAAGAGGCCGGCGGGATTAGAACCGAAATCGGGTTCTGTGAGGCCGAAACAGCCCATCATCTCCCCTGAAGCTAATTTAGGAAGGAACCTGCGCTTCTGTTCCTCGCTGCCATACGTATAAATAGGATACATCACCAGCGAACCCTGAACGGACGCGGTTGAACGGATACCGCTGTCGCCGCGCTCCAACTCCTGCATCATCAGTCCATAAGCTATCTGGTCCAGTCCGCCACCGCCATATTCCGCAGGAATGGTGGGGCCAAAGCAACCAACAGCGGCCAGTCCGGGCAACAGGTGCTTCGGAAACTCCGCACGCTGGCAATAATCCTCTATTACCGGGCTTACCTCCTGTTTTACCCATTGCCGCACTGCATCGCGCACCATTTTATGTTCTTCGGTCAGTAAATCATCGAGCAGGTAGTAATCGGGCGATTGGAACAGGTCTTGACGCATACATTTGGTTTAAATATATATTCGGGCTAAAAGCCTTTACTGTAAGTAATTTCAGCGCAGGCACTCCATCAGCAATATACTAAATTATGCCGCAAAGCCGCTCAAATATGGAGAACTTGACTAACTTCGTCCCACGGAACCAAAAGTCAATCTAATGGTAAAACTGCTACCCGCTTTTGTTTTATTTTTATTTATGGTACTGATCATGGCGATTATACCCCCACACACCTCGGTAGCCCTTCATCCCGACAGCCATTCCCTTACAATGTCTCCATCTGAACAAAAGGAATACAAGCAATGTTGGTTGGTGTTATTGAAACCGGGCGCCCGTCAGCCTTTATCACGGGAGCAAAATGATCGCATTCAACAGGCGCACCTGCAATGCATGCAAAAACTGTCGGCCAACGGCTCCATGCTCGCGGCCGGACCGGTTGCCGGCAAAGGCGCGTTCGTACTCGACTGCCGGGATAGCCTGCAGGCTGTACAGCTCCTGCGAACCGACAGCGCCATTCTTTCCGGTGTTTATGAGTACGAGCTGAAACGCTGGTACACGCTCAAAGAGGGCGAGTTCAAATAAAAACGCGCCCCTTTCGGAAGCGCGCCTTCATCAAACATTATAAGTTATCAGGCTGGAACGGCTGACAGATATTCTGCCATTTCGGCCTGCAGTAATTTTGCAGCATCACGGGCATCTTCTGCGAAACGCTCGTCATTACCGGCATAAATAACCGCACGGCTGGCATTTACCAGTAAACCTACGTCTTTATTCAGTCCTTTCTCAGAAATCTCTTTTAAACTGCCACCCTGGGCGCCTACACCGGTACCAGGAAAAAGTGGTCGGGCAACATCTGGCGGATCGCCGCGATGGAATCAGCCTGTGTGGCGCCTACCACGAACATCATATTGTCCGGTGAACCCCAGCTGGCCGTTGTTCTCATTACCTGCTCGTACAGGGAGCTGCCGTCTTCCAGCTTCAGCTGCTGAAAGTCCCGCTGCCTTCGTTGGAAGTAAGTCCCAGCACGATCGCCCATTTTTCGGAAAAACCGAGGAACGGGGTTACACTGTCGCGGCCCATATAAGGCGCAACCGTCACAGAATCAAACTGGTAAGTATCAAAGAAAGTTTTCGCGTAATAGCTGGAAGTGTTGCCGATGTCGCCCCGTTTTGCATCCGCAATGGTGAAGATCCCTTTAGGAATGTATTCTACCGTCCGTTGGAGGCTTTCCCAGCCGCGGATTCCCCGGCACTCATAAAAGGCGGTATTTATCTTGTAAGACACACACAGGTCCTTTGTGGCGTCGATAATCGCTTTGTTAAAGGCGAAGATCGGGTCCGGGTGGGAGAGCAAATGCTTGGGGATTTTGTGGATATCGGTATCAAGACCTACACACAAATACGATTTCCGTTCCCGGATTAAGTTCACCAGTTCCTGTCTGTTCATAATTATTGATATTAGGGGCGCAAAGTTAGTGAAATAGTTGACGGTAAATTCGGTTGATAAAACTCTCTACTTAAAGTTCCGGCATTTTTTCCAAACCCGGAATTTTGATTTTCCGATTTTAGTTCTTAATTTTTCCCTTTCCCCCGGTAAAAACTAATTCCCGTTCATGAAAAAACGACTCTGTCTACTCTTTGTCCTGATTTTAGGCGCCGCTGTGCAATCGAATGCACAAAAGTTGCCCGTACGTATCGGCATTAACACTTCGATTGATGCCGACAGTCTCCTGACCGCTACCGGTTACGACTATATTGAAGAAAATACCCGGAAGATGTTCCATGTGTCGGAGGATATTTTTCAACAAAACCTGAAGAAGCTGAAGAAGACGAAGCGCCCGGTATTCGTGGCTAATTCTTTTCTTCCTCCTTCTATTATGTTGATAGGCCCCCACGTAAACGAGGCCTGGGTAGTGGGTTATGTGGATACCGTTTTCAGCCGGGCCCAAAAAGCGGGACTGAACATCATTGTGCTGGGCAGTTCCGGTTCCCGCAGGCTGCCGGACGGCTATAGCCGCGACAAGGCGATCGAGGAGTTTGTATACATTGGCCGCAAGATGGCGGAGGTGGCGAAAAAGTACAAGATTACCATTGCCATGGAAAGTTTAAATCAAACCGAGGATAATTTTATTACCACGCTTTCTTTTGCCAACGAACTGACCAACCGCATCAATCACCCGAACTTTAAGCTGACTGCCGACATGTACCACATGCTGATGGAACATGAACCGGCCTCGGTGTTGATCGAGGCAGGCAAAAACGTGTACACTGTCATATTGCCGAACGCGAGGGCCGTGCCGTACCGGGCACACATAACGAGGACTTCCTCCCCTACTTTAAAGCCTTAAAACAAATCAAATATAAAGGGGGTATCAGCCTCGAATGCCGGTGGAAAGACATGCCGGCGCAGGCTTTAGCTGCCCGCCAGTATCTCGTTAATCAGTTAAATCAAGCTTATCAAATAAAACCTTAGAACGTATGACGCAATCTTCTAAATCCCGCCGTGCTTTTCTGAAACAGTCGGTTATGGGCGGCGCGGGAGTCGCTATCAGCGCCATGGGCCTTCCCGCCAGCAGCTACGCCCGCATCATGGGCGCCAACGATCGTGTAAACGTGGGCGTTGTCGGCTATTCCGACCGATTCCGCGAAGCACTGATGCCTACTTTCCTCGCCAACCGCCGAAACTGAACTTCGATATTATTGCCCTGTCCGACATCTGGAACCGCCGCCGCGAGGATGGCAAACGGATGCTGTCTGGCAAGCTGGGCCACGATGTGGCTGCCTATATGAATAATGATGAGTTGTACCGTAACAAGGACATCGACGCGGTAATCATCGCTACGGCCGACTTCCAGCACGCGTACCACACCATCGAGGCCGTTAAAGCCAATTGCGATGTGTATTGCGAGAAGCCTTTTGCCGAAACCATGTCTGACGCACGCTCGGCCCTGAAGGCGGTAAAAGATTCAAAAAAGATTTTCCAGGTAGGTACGCAGCGCCGTAGTGGCGCCAGCTACCATGCCGCCGCCAACTTTATCAAAGAAGGCAAATTCGGTAATATCACCATGGTGGAAATGACCTGGAACGTAAACCAGCCCGGCCGCTGGCGCCGTCCCGGCCTCGTTAAAGACATCCGCGAATCGGATGTGGACTGGAACCGCTTCCTGGCTGGTCGTCCGAAAGACAAATGGGACCCGCGCAAATACCGGAGTACCGCCTGTTCTGGCCTTATTCCTCCGGCATCTTCGGCCAGTGGATGACCCACCAGATCGATACCGTACATTGGTTCTCCGGTCTCAAACATCCGCGCAGCGCGGTAGCCAATGGCGGTATTTACCAGTGGAAAGACGGCCGTACCAACCCGGATACGCTCACCGCGGTGTTTGACTATGGTCCGGCAAACGACCCCGGAACCGGTTTCCAGGTGGCTTACAGCTCCCGTTTCCACAACTCGGCAGGCGGTACCAAAGAACTGTACTATTCTAATGGTGGCATGATCGACATGAGCACCAACAAGATATCTTCCACCGGCGGTATGACCGAAAGCGAAGCGAAGGCCATGGGCATGCATGCAAACCTGCTGCCTAACCTTACGCTCTCCGAAGCGGCAGGGGGCGTTGCCACCTCTGCCAATACCGGCGGCGATCCTACCACCTACGCCCACATGCGCAACTGGATGCAGTCGGTACGCGACCGCAAAGAAACCAATGCGCCGATTGAAGCGGCATACTCCCACTCCATCGCGCTCATCATGGGCAACGCCGCTTACCGTACCGGTATGAAGGCCACTTTTGACGAAGCGAAACAGGAAGTGATGGTGGGCGGAAAAGCCTTTACCCTGTAAAAGCCACGTCCTTGAAGACTGAACGCAGGCCGGCCATTTGTGCCGGCCTGTTTGTTTTATGGCTGCATCCAATAAGCATTCTTCGTTCATCCTAGGTTCATCCTAGGTTCAACCAAGGTTCGTGAACCTAAGTTGAACGAAATATCAACGTAGGATCAACGAAGGATTAACGAAGGAGGGAGCAAGGTTGCATAATGGGCACAGCAAGGTTGCTGCCGCCGAAGTGTGCGACGCGACGGCGGCCGGGTAAAGGCCCAATGCTGGCTTAATTATCTTTTAGGAATGCGGCCTGCGCTTCTCCATCTCTTCTGCAATACGGCGCGAATCCTCATCGCCCCTGGCCTTCAGGTGGGTGATGACGGAGAAATAGTCGTCATCGTGGCGGTTCTGACTCAGTTTAAAGGTGCTTTGCACCCGTCTACGCTCAGTTCAAAGCCCACAATGCCTTTCATGTTTTTGCGAAGTTCTTCGGGGTAATATCGTTTATATGCACTGGACATCGGGAGGCAGCCTCGTGGGTATCCATCAGGCGTTCGAGCGAATGACGCATCTGGTCTTCACTTTGGATATGAAGCGATCCATAAATGTGCACAGCTATGTAATTCCAGGTAGGTATCTTCTCTTCCGCGTACCAGGACGAGGAAATATAGCTATGAGCGGCGGTGAACACCGCCAGGAAAGGTTGTCCGCTGGCAAACGTATGCTTTTGCGGGTTGGCCGCGGAAACGTGACCTTCAAGCACCCATTTCCCCGGCTCTTTTTCGCGCAGTTCCAGGGGCAGGTGTGTGCCTACCGGCCGGCCGTCCAGCGTGCTGATGAGCAGGCCAAAGCTGTTTTCCCTGACAAAACCGGCGATCAGGTTCCAATCAGTTTCCTGGTATCTTTTGGGTGTGTGCATGGTACAAATGTCTATAGAAAAAGGTGTATACACCGCATCAAATGAATGAACGGTATATACACCTCTCCCAATTGTGAATATTATGAGCCCGGCTGTTTTTCCTTCCTCAGCCGCCGTTGCGTCGCACACTTCAGCCGGGGAACAACCTTTTGCTGCTACACCATTACTTCTACGATCTTCGTCGGCGCCAGGTTGGCGTTCCTCATCGCGATACCGCGCGCAGTAGCGCCGGCAAAGTCGATGAACGCCTTTTTGGTAGCCTCATCGTCGCCGATAATCGCGGGCTGACCATAATCGCCGCCTTCGCGGATGCCCTGCACCAGGGGAATTTGTCCCAGGAAAGGGATATCCAGCTCACTGGCCAGGCGTTTACCGCCTTCTTTACCGAAAATGTAATATTTGTTCTCTGGTAATTCTTTTGGCGTGAAGTAGGCCATGTTCTCGACCAAACCGATCACCGGTACGTTAATGGCCGAACTTGCGAACATCGCGATACCTTTTTTAGCATCTGCCAGGGCTACTTCCTGCGGAGTGGTCACGATCACCGCGCCGGTTACGGGAACGGTCTGTACCAGCGTCAGCTGCACGTCGCCGGTACCGGGAGGCATATCGATGATCAGGTAATCCAGCTCGCCCCAGTGTACGTCGGTCACGAACTGGCGTAACGCGCTGCTCAGCATGGGGCCGCGCCATACGATGGCTTGCTTTTCGTCCACCAGCAGGCCGATAGACATAAACTTGATACCAAACTTCTCCATGGGGGCGATTTTACCTACGCCATCCACAGACACCATCATCGGGCGTTCACCGCGGGCGCCGAACATGATGGGAACGGAGGGGCCATAAATGTCGGCGTCCATCAGTCCCACGGCTGCGCCACCTTCGCCAAGTGCGATGGCCAGGTTGGCCGCTACCGTAGATTTACCTACGCCGCCTTTACCGGAGGCTACCATGATCACGTTTTTCACTCCGGGCAGTACCGTTCTGGCGTCTTTACGGGTAGAATTAACGTTCGCGGTCATATTTACGGTTACGATCGCTTCCTTATTTACAAAGTGTTTTACCGCATTGATACAGGCGTTACGGATCAGGTCCTTTAACGGGCAGGCGGGCGTTGTGAGCACCACCGTGAAACTTACTTTTTCGCCATCTATTGCTATGTCCTTCACCATGTTAAGCGTCACGAGGTCTTTCCCCAGATCAGGCTCCTCAACATGGCTCAGGGCGTGAATTATCTGCTCTTTCGTCATCATAAATTGTTGTTAAAAATGAGTTCCGTCCTGCAAAGTTAACCTAATTGATGTTTAATTTGATTCTGTTTATCTTCGTCGAACGCATGATCAAAAAAATCTACATACTTGTTATTCTGCTATGCCTGCCGTTTTTTCTCAAAGCTCAGCTCACTGCGTTCAAAGACAGCGTGATACAGATTTCGGGAGTTACTATGACAGCCGACAGCCTCCGGGCTATTCCGGCGGTGAGTATTATCGTGCATGGCCAGAACCGGGGTACTATTTCCAACTCGCAGGGTATTTTCTCTATCGTCGTGTTTAAAGGTGACTCGCTAACATTCAGCGCAGTAGGTTTCCGCAAGAAGGAATACCGCATTCCACCGGAGCTGAAGGGTAATAACTTTTCCATGATCCAGCTGCTCGTAGAAGATACCATGTACCTGCCGGTGACCATCATCAAACCCTATCCTACCCGGGAAGAGTTTGAGAAAATGTTCATCAGCATGGATATTCCGAACGACCAGTATGAAATTGCCCGTAAGAATACGGAGGCTACCAAACTGCGCGCCCTCCAGCGCACACTCACAGTTGACGGTGGCGAAGCCTATAACAACTACATGAAAAAACAACAGCAATCGCTGTACTACGCCGGCCAGGTGCCGCCGCAGAATATCTTTAATCCGCTGGCCTGGGCACAGTTTATACAGTCCTGGAAGCGGGGCGACTTCAAGAATAAAGATTAGGGCCCGTTGCATATAAATCTTTAAATTGCCTGATCCGCCTGTATGGAAGCGGTTCACCAAAAACAACCACGTATTATGCAACAAGTAGCCATCATTGGCGCCGGCACCATGGGTAACGGCATTGCGCACGTATTTGCGCAAAACGGCTTTAAAGTAAACCTGATCGACGTTTCCGCCCCCGCACTCGAGAAAGCGCTGGGTACCATCACCAAAAACCTGGACCGCCAGGTGGCCAAAGAAACCATTACCGAAGCTACCAAAGCACAAACACTGGCCAATCTCACTACGTTTACCGACCTGGCCGAAGGAGTGAAAAACACCTCGCTGGTCGTGGAAGCCGCCACCGAAAACGTGGCCCTCAAACTGAAAATCTTCGCCGATATCGATACGCATGCCCCTGCAGACGCCATCCTGGCTACTAATACCTCCTCTATTTCCATCACCCAGATTGCTGCGGCCACCAAAAGGCCGGCGCAGGTAATTGGCATGCACTTCATGAACCCGGTGCCCGTTATGAAACTGGTGGAAATCATTAATGGCTATGCGACCGACAAGGCCGTTACCGAAAAAATTACCGCTTTATCGCGGCAGCTGGGTAAAGTACCCTGCGTGGTAAATGATTATCCGGGCTTTGTAGCCAACCGCATTCTTATGCCGATGATCAACGAGGCAATTATCAGCCTCCACGAGGGCGTATCGGGTGTAGCGGAAATTGATACCGTGATGAAACTGGGCATGGCCCATCCGATGGGACCTTTACAACTGGCCGATTTCATTGGCCTCGATGTATGCCTGTACATCATGCGTGTACTGCACGAAGGACTCGGCAACCCGAAGTACGCACCTTGTCCCCTGCTGGTAAACATGGTGAACGCCGGTTTCCTCGGCGTGAAAAGCGGGGAAGGATTTTATCAATATACCGCGGGCAGTAAAGACCTGGTGGTCAGCCCAAGGTTTAATGCATAAATGACGAACGGCCTCCCTTACGTGAGGCCGTTTTTTATACGATAAAGCAACTGCTGCCTGTTTACTGATATTGACTGCCTGTTCCGGCAAACGGTGTTAAAGAAGTTATTCGGCATCAGCCTGAAGCAACTCGGGGCTACTTTTTAACCTTCGCGATTTCCAGTCCGTAAATATCTTTCAGCCTTAACAGGCACAAATCTTCGTTGGTACGGGGAATACCGACGCGCATGGTGCAGAACAACTGCAATTCCTGCGAATACACCGTGCAGTTCTGCTGTTTCACGATCGTCATCACATCGTTGAGGATGGTGTAGTCGAACGTGAGATCGTAGTGCGATTCCACATTCTTTTGTATCGCCGGGATCAGCTGCAACACGATAGCCGCCGACATTTTATACGCGTTGATCAGTCCAGGCACGCCTAGCAGCGTACCGCCAAAATAACGTACCACGATCACGGCAGTATCGGTTAACTGTTTGCTGTCAATTTGCCCGAGAATGGGTTTGCCGGCAGAACCGGCGGGTTCGCCATCATCTACAGCGCGGAAGGCCGTGCCATCCGTACCAAGACGGTAGGCGTAGCAATGATGCGTGGCCTTGGGATGTTCCTTTTTACTTCTGCGAGGCATTCCTTCACTTCCTCTGCCGACTTTACCGGGTAGGCATAGGCGAGAAATTTGCTGCCTTTGTCTTTAAACTCCGCGGTGGCGGGCTTTTCAATCGTGTAATAAACCTCCATTAGTTATTTCCCTGTTTATAATAAGTAGTGATCGTGTCGCCGTCGAGCATTTCGGTACTACCATGCACATGGTTGTGTGGCTCGGGTGCGCGCAGGCCGTTGAGCAGTTCTGTTTGCTGCCCGGTAATTACGCGGATCTCGTCCCAGTAACCGGTATCGAGAAACTGTTGCAGCAGGTTGGCCCCACCTTCTACCAGTACGCTCTGGATCTGCCGCTGGTGCAGCACTTCGAGCAATTGCGGCAGAAGTGGAAGGGAAAAGTCGAGCAGAATGCCGGTAACACCTTTAGGCGCTTCTATATTTTTATCAATAATAAAGAAAGACAAAGCGTTGTGATCATATACATAATGATCGCGCGGTACCTTCAATTGCGGATCGAGCACAAGGCGGATGGGTGCGAGACCATGCCAGTGGCGGTTGTTCAGTTGCGGATTATCCAGGATGGCGGTACGTGTACCCACCATGATGGCCATTTCCTCGCTGCGCCAGCGGTGCACCAGCCGATCGGTAATACCGGTGGAAATCTTTACCGGGCCGGTTTCGGAAGCGATAAAGCCGCCTTGCGTCTGTGCCCACTTCAATACGATATAAGGACGTTTCCGTTCATGAAACGTGAAAAAACGTTTGTTCAGCGTACGGCATGCCTGCTCCAGCACGCCGGTGACCACTGTGATACCCGCGGCTTCCAGTTTGGCAATGCCTTTACCGGATACTTCTGAAAACGAATCTACACATCCGATCACCACCTGCGGGATTTGTTCGCGGAT
This sequence comes from Chitinophaga sedimenti, assembly GCF_023156195.1. Lineage (GTDB taxonomy): Bacteria > Bacteroidota > Bacteroidia > Chitinophagales > Chitinophagaceae > Chitinophaga > Chitinophaga sedimenti. Next base: position 47,071 of record NZ_JAKUKA010000001.1, on the reverse strand, counting down.
GATAAGATCCGCGCAGGGCGGGGTTTTGCCATGGTGTGCACAGGGCTCCAGGCTTACGTAGATCGTAGATTGCGGGATGAGGGGCCGGTCGGCCTCCGCCACGCTGGCCAGGCAGTTAACTTCGGCATGCGCCTGACCATATATTTGATGATATCCTTCTCCGATGATACGGCCATTATGTACCAGGACAGCGCCCACCATTGGATTTGGAGCCGTAAGACCAGCGCCAAGCTGCGCCAGCTGTATACAGCGTTGCATAAATAATTCGTGAGTGCCGTCCATAAAGCGTTTGAAAATGATATGTTTGCAAAAATATCTTTCCTACTCCATATAACCATGACCATACAGGCAGCATTTGCACATATTACCAACACGATACTCCCTTTATACGAAGCCCGTGAAGCTGCCAACATTGCACATATGTTGATGGAACACGTTACCGGTATGGGTAAAATGGACCGGATCGTGCACAAGGACAAAGCCCTGGAACCCGAACAGCTACAGACTTTGCAGTCGGCCATAACCGATCTGCAACGCAACCGGCCCATCCAGTACATCATTGGTATAAGCTGGTTTTACGGGATGGAGTTCCGTGTAAATGAAAGTGTGCTCATTCCCCGCCCCGAAACCGAGGAACTGGTGGAATGGATATTAACGGAGCAGCCCGGCGGGCCAATACGACTGCTGGACATCGGCACGGGCAGTGGTTGCATACCCATCTCCCTGCAAAAGAATTTACCCGGGGCCACGGTATGGGCGATAGATGTGAGCGAAGACGCACTGGCCACCGCGCAGGGTAACGCCACGCGATTACACGCGCCGGTACACTTTGCCGTCATGGATGCGTTGGACACCGCCGCCACCGCCACTTTACCGGAATTCGACATCATCGTCAGCAACCCACCCTACATCCGCCAGCGCGAAAAAGCGGACATGCAACACCGGTGGTGGATTTTGAGCCATCGCTCGCGTTGTTTGTACCCGACCTCGACCCGCTCCTGTTCTACCGCGCCATCGGCCTGCTCGCCCAGCAGAAACTCGCGCCGCAGGGTAAATTATACTTCGAGATCAACGAGGCATTGGGAAAAGAAGTAGTAGCACTGCTGCATGCCCAGGGTTTCATAAATGTGATCCTCCGCGCCGACCTGTTCGGGAAAGACCGTATGGTGAGCGCTACCAAAGGATAAGCGGTAGCGATGAAGTTCCCTGCATTCCGTATTTTTACAATCTGTCAAAATCACCAATCTTTAAAAAACAACACGTGAAAAAACTAATCTTCAGCAGCATCGCGTTGCTTCCTTTATGTGCCATGGCACAGGATAGCGCGAGCGTAACCCTTAAAGGCACCGTAAAAGGCGCAGCAGCCGGCTCTTACATTTATGTAGCACAACCAGCAAGAGGCAAAGTAACACTCGACTCCGCCCTTATCGATAAAAAAGGCGCCTTTACCGCTCCTTTTAAAGTGGCAGAACCTAAGCTGGTAACTGTTTATATCCAAACGCCGGGCGGTCGCACCAAAAACAGCCTGAACCTGTTCGTAGAACCAGCACCATCACCCTGACTGTTAAGGACTCTGTTTCCAACGCCACTGTGAAAGGCAGCGAATCGCACGCTATTTACGCTGCAACAGAAGCCGCCAGCAAGGAGCAGATGAAAGAAATGGACGCTATCCGTGGCGAAGCCATGAAACTCGGCGATGCCGCTACGCCTGAGCAAATGGAAGCACTGAGAGGCAAATACATGGCTATTTACGAGAAAGTGCAGGAAAAACAGACTGCCGCCATGAAAGCTAATCCGAACGCATATGTTTCCCTGTACTACCTGTCACAGCAGATTGGCGGCGCAGTGGATTATGATAAAGTAAACCCTGCTTTCACTGCACTGAGCGAAAGGGTAAGGAATACCGCTACCGGTAAACGCCTCGCTAAATCCCTGGAAACCGCTGAGAAAACTTCTATCGGCAAACAGGCGATGGACTTTACTCAGAAGGACCAGAACGATAAAGACGTTACCCTGGCTTCTTTCCGCGGTAAATATGTGCTGATCGACTTCTGGGCAAGCTGGTGTGGTCCCTGCCGCGCAGAAAACCCGAACGTGGTAAAAGCGTATAACGCATACAAAGACAAAGGTTTTACGATCCTCGGTGTTTCCCTCGACCGTGAAAAAGACAAATGGATCAAGGCGATCGCTGACGACCAGCTGGCCTGGAACCACGTTTCCGACCTGCAGTTCTGGAGCAACGCGGTAGCCGTACAATACGGTATCCAGTCTGTTCCTTCTAACCTGCTGATTGACCCGCAGGGTAAAATCATCGCGAAGAACCTCCGTGGTGAAGACCTGGCGAAAAAACTGGGTGAAGTACTCTAGTCCATTCATCAACATGATAAAAGAAAAGCTGCCTGTAACCGGGCAGCTTTTTTATGATATGGCGGCAACAATTGCCCATTTCATGGCTTCCCGTCCGGCTGCCTCAATATTGCATACCTTTATTACAAATACCATCAATATGGACACAAGAGAAACCATTCCCACCGGCGGCAGCTTCTACCCTTTGGTACAGGAAGTATATCAGCAAAAGAAAATTGCTTCGGTGTTGTACGACGACAATGGTGTAACCCGCGCCAATGGCCTTATTACGGACCTGTTTGAAAAGGAAGGCCGGCAATTTATGCGGCTGCAGGATGGAACGGAAGTACCCATCGATAAGCTGTACGCCCTGAACGGTACATTCTCCGCGGATTATTCGGAATGTTAAATAAAGAAAAGGCCGGGCTTTTACAGTCCGGCCTTTTTATTCATATAAAAGATTGAGCTATTTACCCGCGCCTGGTTTGGCGGTACCCAATACCACCTTGGCGTTGAGCTCGCGTGCGATTTCCATCACCGATACAATATCTTCGATGGGCACGCTTTTTTCCGCATTGATCACGATCGTGTTGTTCACGTCGGCGTTATGCAGTTTGGGAATAAGTGCTTCGCGCAGCTGGGCAAAATCTACCCGGCCCGTGCCTACAAAAAACTGGCGCGACTGGTCAATACTCACCACCACGGTTTGCGTGGCTTTGGTATTGCTGGTCGCTTTGGGCAGCGTGAGTTTGATCACGTTCGGGTTGGCCAGTGTAGACACGATGAGGAAGAACAACAGCAGGATGAACAGGATATCGTTCAACGCTGAGTTGTGCATCTCCACATGTCTTTTATTTCGCCTCCTTGATTTCATGCAATAGTAGAATTACAGATGTAAAAATTAGCGGGTAGGCTCCTGCAAGATGTCTACGAACTCCGCGGATGCGCCTTCCATTTTGTTTACCACTTTGTCGATCTGCGCGTTCAGGTAGCTGTAACCAATGAAGGCAATCAGACCAATGATCAAACCGGTAGCGGAAGTCACCATTTTTACATAGATACCGCTGGCAATGGCGCTCAGCGTAATGTCCGACGTGATGGAGATGTTGAAGAACGTCTGGATCATACCGGCAATGGTGCCGAGAAACCCGAACATCGGTGCAATACCGGCGATGATCGACAGGACCACCGTGTTCTTTTCCAGTTTATATACTTCGAGATTGGTCACATTGTCCATGGATTTTTCAATGATCTCCATCGGTTTGCCGATCCTTTGAATGCCTTTATCGATTACGCGGGCAATAGGATTGTTGGTGTTTTTGGAAAGGGAACGCGCAGCTACCAGGTTACCGGACGTAATGTGGTCGCGCACCATCGGCATAAAGTTGTCTTCAATTTTGCCGGCTTTGGAAATGGTGATATAACGCTCTACAAAGAAATACACGGCGATCAGCGAAAGAATGCCTAACGGGATCATGAGCACCCCGCCCTTCATGAGCATATCCAGCAGATGGATCTGCTGATCGGGCGGCGGTACACCGGCCGCGGCGCCGGCCGATACCGTATCTGGTCGTGGACTGAGTAATGAATCCTGTATGAACGTAACAAGTCCTAATAACATGTATAAATTTTTAAACCTTGCAAATGTAAGGGATTAAAGTAAGGATAAATTGCTAAACTAAAAACGGCGCGGCCCTCAAAATATTATGAGCGGCTCTTTTCTTCCCAGATCATCACCAGGTGTACGATCGTTTCCACGGCCTTTTGCATATCCTGTATACTTACGTATTCCAGCTTGCTGTGGAATGCCATTTCACCGGTAAAAATATTGGGGCAGGGCAATCCCATAAAGGACAGGCGGGAACCGTCGGTACCACCGCGAATGCTCATTTTCAGCGGTACTACACCGGCGCGGCGGATCGCTTCCTCCGCGTAATTGCTCACCTGCGGGTAGTTGTCCAGTACTTCCTTCATGTTGCGGTATTGCTCCGTAATCTGCAAAGTGCCTTTGGCGGCGGGATAATGCTGCAGCAGTTTGTCCATCGTCGTTTGCAGGAACGCTTCGTGCTGCTGCAGTTTTTCGGTGGTGAAGTCGCGTACGATAAAGTCGATTTCCGCTTTCTCTACCACGCCCTGCATGCGCACGGGATGCACGAAGCCTTCGCGGTCTTCGGTCGTTTCGGGGCTGAGGGTATCTTTAGGCAGACTGGCCACGATTTCGGAAGCGATCTTGATCGCGCTTACCAGTTTACCTTTCGCCATACCCGGGTGGGTGCTTACGCCTTCGATAATCATCTTAGCAGCATCGGCAGAAAATGTCTCATCTTCCAGTGACCCCAGTTCGCCGCCATCCAGTGTATAGCCAAATGCGGCGCCCAGTTTTTTCATATCCACATGCTTAACACCCTGCCAATTTCCTCATCGGGGGTGAACAGGATGCGGATAGCGCCGTGTTTTACTTCGGGATGCGTGGTGAGGTAATGCACGGCATCCATGATTTCGGCTACGCCGGCCTTATCGTCCGCGCCCAGCAAAGTAGTGCCGCTGGCGGTGATAATATCGTTTCCGATCTTTTCCTTTAAATAAGGATGATCGGCCGCGCGTAATACCTGGGTATGGTCGTCCGGCAGCACAATATCGCTACCGTCGTAGTTTTTGTGTACGATGGGTTTAACTCCATGGCCGCTGCAATCGCTGGAGGTATCCATGTGTGAGCAGAAGCAGATTACCGGAACATCATGCGGTACGTTGGAAGGCACTGTTGCGTAAACATAACCGTATTGGTCCATGTGCGCCTCGGTAATGCCCATTTCCTGCAATTCGGCCACCAGTATGCCGGCCAGGTTCTTTTGTTTTTCCGTGGAGGGGAACGAGTTGCTTAACGGGTCGGATTCAGTATCTACCTGAACATATTCCATAAAGCGGGTAGCAGCGGTAAAAGCGTATCCAGAGAACATATCTTGCTTAATTAAAAAAGACCAGGGCTGCTAACGGGCCTGATCTTTTCTTTATACGAAATGAAATAAATGCGAATTAGAAATTGGTGATGATTTTAGACTCACCAGGCAGAATTTCTACCAGTTCGATGTCGAACACCGGTCTTCGCCAGCCAGCGGGTGGTTAGCGTCCGGGGTAATGAACTCAGTACCTACAGCAGCTACTTTCACCGGGAATACCTGGCCCTGCGGATTGCTCATCTGCAGCTCCATGCCGATTTCAGGCTTCAGGTCCGCGGGAATGTTGGAAAGGGGGAATTCCATCATCATTTCCGGGTTTTTAGGACCGTATGCATCGTTTACCGGGATATTCACGGTTCTTTTATCGCCCACTTTCATTTCCAGCACGCCATTGTCGAAACCTTTAATCACCATTCCAGCACCTACCTTAAATTGCAGAGGGTCACGACCTTCAGACGAATCAAACGTGGTACCGTTTGTCAGCTTGCCATGATAATGAACCCTTACGGTATCCCCGTTTTGAACTGCTTGCATAAAATCTGTTTAAAAAAGTTAATTAATACGTGCTAAGGTAAGTAAAAGTTAGGATTCGCGGCCGATTTGGGATTATTCGGGATATTTCTCATTTTTAAGACATGAAGAAAACCATCGCTTTGGCATTGTTGCTGCTCAGCTTAGGCACACAGGCCCAAACCACGTCTATTATCACCGGAGCGGCCAGGACCACGGAATACCTGCCGCTATTAAAGGGCAAGCGCGTAGCCCTGCTCGTGAATCAAACCGCTACCATTGGCAATACGCACCTGGTAGATTCGCTGTTGAAACTTAAAGTAAACATCACAAAGATTTTTAGTCCGGAGCACGGTTTCCGCGGTAATGCAGACGCCGGCGAAAAGGTGGGCAACAGCCGCGACGAAGCCACCGGCCTCCCTATCGTATCGCTTTACGGCAAACATCGCAAAGCGGATGCAGCGGATTTAAAAGAGGTGGACGTGCTCGTGTTTGATATACAGGATGTAGGAGCGCGGTTCTACACCTACATTTCTTCTTTACAGGAGTTGATGGAATCGGCCGCAGATAATAAAAAGCTGCTCATCGTACTGGACCGCCCCAATCCCAACGGGCATTATGTAGACGGTCCCGTGCTCGACACCGAATTCCGTTCGTTTGTAGGCATGCAGCCGATTCCCATTGTGCATGGCATGACGGTGGGCGAATATGCGCAAATGCTGAACGGCGAAAAGTGGCTTGATAAAAACAGCACTGTAATCTGAAAGTGATCACCTGCAAAGGTTACACACATAAAACGAGGTACGCGCTGCCGGTGAAACCATCGCCCAACCTGCCCAATATGCAGTCGATCTACTTATACCCCGGCACCTGCCTGTTCGAAGGAACGCAGTTAAGCCTGGGACGCGGTACAGACAAGCCTTTCCAGGTATTCGGGCATCCCGATCTGCCTAAAAACCTTTACCAGTTTACGCCCCGCAGCGTAGCCGGCGCCAAGAACCCGCCCTTACTGGATAAAGTATGTTACGGCTACGATTTATCGAAAGATAAACCGGCAGACAAAGTGGAGCTAAGCTGGATATTGAAAGCCTACAGCCTGTTCCCGGACAAAGCGAAGTTCTTTAACAGCTTCTTCAACAAACTGGCCGGCAACAGTACACTGCAGGAACAAATAAAAGCAGGCAAAAGCGAAACGGAGATCCGCGCCAGCTGGGCGCCGGGGCTCGCTAAATTCAAAGCTGTCCGCAAGCGCTACCTGCTGTACACGGATTTTGAGTAATTTTGACAGATGAATCTGAAGATCGTTTTTATGGGCACGCCTGATTTTGCCGTTGCATCGCTGGATGCACTGGTGCAGGCGGGATATGATATCGTTGGCGTGATCACTGCGCCGGACAAGCCCGCTGGCCGTGGCTTGCAACTGAACCAAAGCGCGGTGAAACAATACGCGGTATCAAAAGGACTGCGCCTGTTGCAGCCTGAAAAGCTGCGTAACCCGGAGTTCCTTGCCGAGTTATCTTCCCTGAAAGCCGATCTGCAAGTGGTGGTAGCATTCCGCATGCTGCCGGAAGCTGTATGGAGTATGCCCCCGCTGGGTACCATTAACGTGCACGCTTCGCTGCTACCCAACTACCGCGGTGCCGCGCCCATCAACTGGGCCATCATCAATGGCGAAAAAGAGTCGGGCGTGAGCACGTTCAAACTGCAGCATGCGATCGATACGGGCAACATCCTGTTTTCGGCCACCGTGCCCATTCGCGAAGATGAAACTGCCGGCGAACTGCACGATGTATTGATGCAAACAGGCGCCTCGCTGCTCATCAAAACCGTAGCCGCTATCGCTACCGGTAATCCCGAAGGCACGCCACAGGCGCACCTCGACGAGAGCACGCTCAAACATGCACCGAAAATCTTTAAAGAAGATTGTAAAATAGATTGGAATAAACCCGTAGCACAGGCCTACAACCTGATCCGCGGCCTCAGCCCCTATCCTACCGCCTGGACGGTATTACAGGGCAAAACGTTGAAGATCTTCAAAGCCACTAAAGAAATCGCCGCACATAATATGGCGCCGGGCGAAGTGGTTACCGATCATAAAACCTACCTGAAGTTCGCTGCTGACGGGGGTACGTGGCGGTGGAAGAAATTCAGCTGGAAGGTAAGAAACGGATGGGGGTACAGGAGTTTTTACGAGGGTTTAGACTATCATAAAGAAAAGGCGCACTGGACGGTGCGCCTTTTTATTGCTATTGCTCTTCATATTTTAATTCACAGAAGAACCTCGCTTCCGTTGTTCCCAGCGCTTCCTGCGCACTGTTGCTCAACTTGATGATCAGGCCGGCATTCGCTTTCGACTGTGGAATAGCATCCAGTACCTTTGCATACACGGATTTGCCGTTCAGCGGGTTGGTAACTTTCACGATCGTGCCACGGGGCGCTGTTTTATGCAGGGCGTAATATTTGCTTTGTGCGTTTGCGCGGAACCAGGAGCCAGGGCCTTTTTCGCTCGTAATATCTCTTCCGCCATCGGTCTGCTGATCGAACATGCGCTCGAATGATTCATCGGGCGGTGAGGGCATTACAGCGCCGGTGGTAGCGGGGAAGCTCTCTACTGCTGGTTTTACCGGTGCAGGTGCGGGGGCAGCTGTTTCTGTTTTAGGCGCAGCGGCCGGTGGTGCATCACCTACGATGGGCACTGGCGGCAAACCTTCGGCTACAGGCGGCGTTGACGGTGGCGGCGTGGCAGGAGCAGGTGTTTCAACCGGTGCCGGAGGCGGCGTCACGGGCGCTGCCGGTTGTGCTTTCGCCATTACAGGCGCGGTACCGTTGCCTTTTACCCAACCTACCACCAGGTAAGCATCCTTCTTCACACCATCGCCGGAAAAACCGTTCCACTCACGGATGTTATCAATCGCTACTTTGTTATAGTTTGTACTGATGCGGTATAATGTTTCTTTTTCAGTCACCACATGATACACCGGACGTACACCGGTTGCCGGTACACCTTTGGCTTGTGCAAAGTTGGCTTTGGTCAGGGGGATGTTTACCCGCTGTCCCAGTTGCAGTCCCTGTTCCATAGAAATATTGTTTTTAGCGGCTATTTCCTTGGGGGCAGGCCATATGCCCTTGACAGGCTGTAAAAGTTTTCTCCCTTCTTAACCACATGCACTAAATGGAGATCAGGCGCACTCCCCTGTACTACCAGCGTGTCCTGGGCGGACAATTGCAGCGTACAGGTTAACAAAACAGCACCAAAACTGACTTTAACATAATCTCTAATACTTTAAGGGACGAATATAAATGTTATAAATGATTTTTTCCTTACTCCTCTTCGTTGGTCTTCTTTGCCTGGCTGTCTGTGGCCTTCAATATCCGCAATTCTTTCGGGTAATAATTATTGATGCGGTTCGGCAATATTTTTGCCCAACCCAGGTTCATACCTTTAAAACGCATCAATGCCCAACCTTTGTATGATCCCTCCAGTGAAACGTCTTCTTTCCTCAAATATTTGATCGCCTGTTCCCGGTCCAGCTCCACGGCCTGTATCTCTTTATTCACCGTTATACTCATCGCCAGCTCGTGATCGGGGATCAGTTCTTTGGCAGTAAGTTGCCCCAGTGCTACGCCGGCTTTGCGGATGTAGAGCGACTTTTGGAGCACGGGCAGCTCATTTCCCAAAGTAGGTGTGAGCTGTAAAACGGTGCCCTGGTGGTCGGTGTATACATATTGATCTACGTTGGCCACCCATGCAGACAGGCGTTCTGTATCTTTCTTCGCCAGGCGGGCCGGCGCTTCTTTTTGTTTGCGATAAAACTCGTTGCCGTCCTTTTTCTGAAACAAGTAATAAAGAAGCCCTCTCCCTTTAATTGGTCCGGGTAAAAGCGATAACCTTCCGCTTCGCCTGTTTTCGTTGTGACGATGCCCCAGGCCGGATCAATAGGCAGCGGCAGGTTCTCTACCCCGAAATTATCCAGCAGCCATTGCATAATTTCTTCATCTTCCTGCTGCGAGTACGAGCAGGTGGAATAAATGAGCACACCTCCGGGCTTTAAGGCCGGCATGGCTTCGGCCAGGATACGCTGTTGGCGCTGGCAGCAAAGCGCTACGTTCTCCGGCGACCACTCCACTATCAATTCCGGATCACGGCGAAAGAGGCCGGAGCCGGAGCAGGGCGCATCTACCACCATCAGGTCGAAATACCCTTCGAGGCGGGCGAAGTCGCGCGGATCGTTGTTGGACACGACTACATTTACGGCGCCCCACTTTGTGATATTATCAGCCAGCAGCGCGGCTCTTGCACGAATCGTTTCGTTGGCGACCAGTATACTTTCGTTGGACAACAGCGATTGCAGCAAAGTCGTTTTACCACCCGGCGCGGCACACAGGTCCAGCGCTTTCAGCGGTTGTTGCAAATTACATACCGATCTCACCGCATGCTCCAGAACATGGAAGATGCTTCCTGCACGTAGTACGCGCCGGCATGAAACAGCGGATCGAACGTAAAAGAGGGACGGGAAGACAAATAATACCCTGTATTACTCCAGGGTACTTTTTCGGTGGTGATGGGCGCAAAACCAGCCAGTAGTTCCTGTTGCTGCTCCGTCGACAACCGCGCAGGATTGAGGCGTACGGAGGTGAGCTGCTTCGCCTCGGCATGTACCGCTGCAAACGCATCGCGCTGAAAGCCCGGCGCATGTTGCAGCGAATCGATTAATATATTGAGTAAATCCGGCAAGTTCGTTTTTCCGGCAAAAATAATCAGATCTGCTTGATTTCGTCTACCAGCTGTTGCAGCACCTTTTTAGCGTCGCCGAACAACATCGAGGTTTTGGGCTGGAAGAACAGTTCGTTCTCAATGCCTGCGTACCCCGGTTTCATACTGCGCTTATTTACAATCACGGTTTTGGCGAGTTCCACTTCGAGGATGGGCATTCCGTATATCGGGCTCGCAGGATCACTTTTGGCGGCGGGGTTGACCACATCGTTCGCCCCCAGGATCAGCACCGCATCGGTGGTCGCAAACTGGTCGTTGGCCTGCTCCATTTCTTCCAGCTTATCGTACGGCACGTCCGCTTCTGCCAAAAGTACGTTCATATGTCCCGGCATACGGCCGGCCACTGGATGGATCGCGTATTTCACCTCCACACCTTTATCTTCGAGCAGCTTTTCCAGCTCGTGACAAGCGTGCTGGGCCTGGGCTACAGCGAGGCCGTATCCCGGCACGATGATCACCCGGTTGGCGTACGAGAGCACCACCGCGGCATCCGGTAACGTAATTTCCTTATAGTGCCCCTGTTCTTTGGCTTCACCGCCGGCAGCCGCCGCGCCGCCGCCGAAGGAGCCTATCAGTACATTCTTTAAAGACCGGTTCATGGCTTTACACATCAGGATCGTCAGGATGGTGCCGGCAGAACCTACGAGAATACCGCCGGTGAGCATTACCGGATTATCGTACAGGAAGCCGCCAAAAGCCGCGGCCACACCAGTAAACGAGTTCAATAAAGAAATCACCACCGGCATATCCGCACCACCAATGGGCATTACGAACAGTACGCCGTAAAGGGCGGACAATCCCAATACCACATAAAATACGATCGAAATCGTGCGCAGTGCTTCGGCCGATACAATTGGAAGATGATCCATTGCCTGGTGGTACCGCACAACGGCATATACCACGAACACGACCAGTAATAGCAGCAATGCAATATTCATGATGTGTTGTCCCCTGAACGACCTGTCTTTAATGCGGCCATTCAGTTTACCCCAGGCAACGATACTGCCCATGAAAGACACCGTTCCGATCAGCATGCCTAACATGATGATCAGGAGCTTGCCGGCACTATTGCCCGCGAGGTTTGCCTGGTCCAGTATAGCGCGCAAACCGTCGGCGATCAGGGCGTTTACATCCAGCGTACCCAAACTGCCGTCTAAATGCGTAAAAGCCTGTGCCTGGTGCAGCAGGTGATTAAACTCCACGATGGAGATCAACATGGCACAAGCGCCGCCCATGCCGTTAAAGAGGCTCACCATTTCAGGCATGGCCGTCATCTTCACTTTCTTCGCGGACAATACGCCTATGATACCGCCCACACCGAGTCCGGCGAAGATCCACGCGTAGTTATGCAAACCGCCGCCCGCATCTTCATATAAAAAGATAGTGCCGAATATGGCGATCGCCATACCGCCGGCGGCAATGAGGTTGCCTTTGCGCGCAGACGCCGGATGGCTGAGCATTTTCAGACCGATAATGAAAGTAATGGAGCCAATTAAATAAGCAAGGTTCAGGAGACTGATAGCCATACGAACAAGATTGAATAAAACCTATTTCCTGTCTTTTTTCCTTTAAACATTTCGAGCATGCGGTCCGTGACCACAAACCCGCCGACCACGTTCAGCGTACCCAGTATCACGGCGAGGAACCCTAAGATCAGCGCGACGTAATTATCGCTTTCTGCTTTGCCCATCACGATGATAGCGCCGATGATCACCACGCCGTGAATGGCGTTGGCGCCGCTCATGAGCGGTGTATGCAATACCGATGGTACGCGGCCGATCACTTCTATGCCCAGGGAACACCGATAGGATTACAATGTAAATGAGCTGAATATGTTGGGTGAAGAAATATAAAATCGTATCCATAAACTTATTGTGGTTTTACACGTTCGTTCACAATAACGCCGCCGTGGGTAATGCAGGCGCCTTTTACGATATCGTCCTCGAAATTGAGATGCAGGTTGCCTTCTTTATCGATGATCAGTTTCAGGAAGTTGAATACATTTTTCGCGTACAGCTTACTTGCATCGGCGGGCATCTGCGAAGGCAGGGCAGAATTACCGATCACGGTAACGCCGTTATAATACACGGTTTCATCGTTCTTTGTCACCGCTGTATTCCCCCTGTGGACGCTGCCAGATCCACGATCACAGAGCCATGCCGCATTTTTTCCAATGCAGCGATGGGCAATAACACCGGCGCCTGTTTACCGGGAATCTGCGCGGTGGTGATCACGATATCTGCTTTCGCCGCACTGTCTGCGATCTTTTGCGCCTGTTGCTGTTTGTAAGCGTCTGATTGCTCTACCGCGTAACCGCCTGCTTTGGAAGCATCCGCGGCGCCTTCCACCTCCACGAACTTGGCGCCGAGACTCATCACCTCCTCCTTTACGGCAGGACGCGTATCAAACACCTCTACCACGGCGCCTAAACGGCGTGCGGTCGCGATGGCCTGCAAGCCTGCTACCCCCGCACCGAGAATAAGCACCTTCGCCGGCGGAATACTGCCTGCGGCGGTGGTAAACATCGGGAAGTAACGGGAATAACTATACGCTGCGAGCAGCACTGCCTTATAACCGGCTATATTGGCCTGTGAACTGAGCACGTCCATGCTCTGGGCGCGCGTGGTGCGGGGAATATTATCCGGGCTGAACACCGTAAAACCTTTGGTGGCCAAGTCCTGCATCAACGAAAGATTAAACAGCGGCTGAAAAACACCGGCCCACACAGCATTGGCGCGGGCCTGCGACCAAACCTCCGGCGCCGGCGGGTGAATGCTCAACAGCAGGTCGGCCTGCTGCAGCAAAGCGCTGCGTTCCGTGATCTCCGCTCCCGCATCGCGGTAAGCGTCGTCGCTGAAAAAGGCGGATAGTCCGGCTTCCGGCTCTACCAACACCCTTACCTTGAATGGCAACAATTGTTTGATTACTTCCGGTACGAGTGACACCCTGTTTTCGCCTGGTAATTCCTTTAAAACACCCAAAATCATCTTATGGAGATTTATAATGTGAATTTAACTGAAAAAGTGATACAAAGCGGCCGATACCCCTATTATTTTTCCGCTTTATATCATCAAATATACGTTAGCGATCAGGCGAAAAATTGTCCAGATGGAGGAAAAATTGTCCAGGATAGAGAAAATTAAACAGGGTGATAGCATTTTACCAAAATGCTTCAAAGCATCCTCAAGACATGGTGAAGACATGGTGAAAGCATGGTGAAGAGGTGGAGAAGAAGGGGAATATCCTATTACAACAAAAAGGCCGGCGTGTAGCCGGCCTTTTCCTTATCTCTTTAAGTTTACACCGCCATTTCGCGCTGCCCTTCTTTAATCTCCGTGCACCATTTCGACACGGCTTTTACCCAGCTCGGGTTAGTGTTCAGGCAGGGGATCATGGTGAAGCTCTCGCCGCCGGCTTCGAGGAAGGAGTGTTTACCTTCTACCCCGATTTCTTCGAGGGTTTCGAGACAATCGCTCACGAAAGCGGGACAAGCCACCAGTAATTTCTTCTTACCCCGCTTCGGCAGTTCTTCGAACTCACTGGCGGTATAAGGTTGAATCCATTCTTCACGACCCAGGCGGCTCTGGAACGATACGCTCCATTTTTCTTTAGGAATGCCGAGCTTTTGTGCCACGAGCATCGACGTAAAGATCACCTGGTGGCGGTAACACTGCTTATGCGCCTCGCTGGCCACGTTACAGCAATCATTCACCTTCAGGCAATGCTGCCCGGTAATGTCGCCCTTTCGAATGTGCCGCACCGGAACGCCGTGGTAGCTAAATAGCAGGTGGTCATAATCCTGCTCCACGTACGGACGCATGCTGTCGGCCAGCGCATCTATGTAAGCCTCATCATCAAAATAAGGTTTGATGATGGTTAATTTGAAAGGGTATTGCTTTTTATGGTAAATCTCTTTGGCGTATTCTACCGCCGTTTCGTAACTGGACATGGCATAGTGCGGGTATAAAGGCACCAGCACCACTTCTTTCAGTTGCGGATTTTCTTTCATGAGTTTACCGAAAGCATATTGCGGGGAAGGATGTCCGTACCGCATGGCAATTTCCACCGGCACATCGCTCAGTTCTTCCTTAACGGCTGCCTGCAGTTGTTTGGTGAGCACGATCAGCGGGGAGCCCTCTTTCCACCAGATAGACTTATACGCCTCGGCAGATTTTGGCGAACGGCGGGGTACAATAATACCATCGACTACGATCTTGCGTATCAGCCAGGGGTAGTCGATCACCCGTTTGTCCATCAAAAATTCGGATAAATAGCGTTTTACGTCAGGGACGTTCGTAGAATCGGGAGACCCCAGGTTCATTAATACAATCCCTGTTTCAGATGTTGAGCTCATGACCTTAATACTGACCTTTTAGATTTAGAAATGCAAAACTATCTCATTTAGTCGCACCGTCCCTCAAGATATGTCATATAATTGTTGAATAAAAGCCAAACACATTAAGATGTTCTAATCTTCGGTCAAAAATGATGAAAGTCATTTTTTCGTAAGATCCGCCACCATTGGAGAAATGACACACTAATGACGTCGACATGCCAGCTTTTGAAACCCAGGCCAGTAAATTTGCACCCGGAAGCTTAGAGAAAAATAAAATGCAGGTCAATTACCCTAGAGACATATCACATTTTCATATCGTTGGACTCAACTATAAGAAAACAGACGCTGCCATCAGAGGATTATTCGCCGTTAACCAGGAGCAATATCAACAGGTGCTGGTGGAGGCGAAAAATACGCGGTTGAATGATCTGTTCATCCTCTCTACCTGTAACAGGACGGAGGTTTACGGATTCGCGGAAGCGCCGGAGCAGTTAATGGCACTGCTTTGTACGCAAACCGCGGGCAGCCTCGATTCCTTTAAAGAAGTAGCGTACGTTAAATCGGGCGAAGCGGCCATCCGCCACCTGTACCAGGTGGGTACCGGGTTGGATTCGCAGATCCTGGGCGATTATGAAGTAGTGGGCCAGATAAGGACTGCTGCCAAATTCGCAAAGGCGAACGGCTGTATTGGAACTTTCCTGGAAAGACTTGTGAACAGCGTATTACAGGTATCCAAATTAATCAAAAATGAAACCCGCCTTAGCTCCGGTACCGTATCTGTGGCCTTTGCCGCGGTAAGGTTGCTCGAACGCAAGATCACCGATATCAGGGATAAAAAAATCGTGTTGCTGGGTGTGGGCAAAATTGGCCGTAACACCGCTAAAAACATGATGGATTACCTGGGTACCAAAAACATTCTGCTGGTAAACCGTACCATTGCTGCGGCGGAAGAATTCGCCACGGCACATGGCTTAAAATATGTTCCTTTCGATGGACTGGGCGGCGCATTAAAAGATGCGGACGTAATCCTGGTGGCCACCAATGCCACACAGCCTACCATCGTAAAAGCGCAGCTGGAAAACACCTCTCCCAAACTGGTGATCGACCTGTCGATTCCGTTTAATGTGGCGCCGGAAGTGAATGAACTTTCGCACGTGGAAGTGGTGAATGTAGACGAGCTTTCCAAAGTGCAGGACGAAACCCTGCAGAACAGGCTGAGCGAGGTACCGAAAGCGCAGTCGATTATTGACGAACACATGCAGGAATTCCTGTACTGGCATAAAATGCGGAAACACGCCGTAGTGTTAAAAGCGGTGAAAGATAAGCTGCAGGAGATACATACACGCGAGATACAGCAGCAAAAGAACGGCAGTGCGTATAAACTGGAAGATGTGGAAGAAGTATCTTCCCGCATTATCCAGAAAATGATCAACCTCATGGCGGGCAAAGTGCGGAAGGAAACGGATAAGAGCGACCAGTACATCGCCATGATCAACGATATTTTCGAGACTGGCGTTAATCAGGATTAATAAGCTCATGCAAAAAACGATTAAGATAGGCACCCGGGAAAGCCAGCTCGCATTATGGCAGGCTTACCAGGTAAAAGACCTGTTGGAGAAACAAGGGTACAGTACTGAACTCGTACCCATCAAAAGCGATGGCGACATCGACCTCGTGACCCCGTTGTACGAAATCGGTGTACAGGGCATCTTCACCAAAAGCCTGGACATTGCGTTACTGGGCGGGAAGATAGATATCGCGGTACATTCCCTCAAAGACGTTCCTACCCAATTGCCTAAAGGCATCATGCAGGCGGCAGTATTAGCACGCGGCCCCGTAAAGGATTTGCTGGTATATAAAAACGACCTGTCCTTCCCGGATAACCCGGAGGGCGTTGCACATATTGCTACAAGCAGCATTCGCCGCAAGGCGCAGTGGCTGCGCCGTTTTCCGCAGCACCAGCTGCATAACCTGCGTGGAAACGTAAACACCCGTTTGCAGAAACTCGCGTCCGAAAACTGGAATGGCGCCATCTTCGCGGCAGCCGGACTGGAAAGGATCGGGGTACGACCTCCGGAGTCCGTAGAACTGGACTGGATGCTGCCGGCACCGGCACAAGGCGCCGTAGTAGTGGTATGCCGCGACAACGACGACTTCTGCCGCGAGGCCATTACACCCATCAACCACGAAGCCACCTCGGTATGTACGAAGATCGAACGCGACTTCCTCCGTACTTTAATGGGCGGATGTACCACCCCGATCAGCGCATATGCCCGGATAGAGGACGGTACCCTGTGGTTCGAAGGCAGCCTTTGCAGCCTCGATGGTACCGTGTCCTACACCGTGGAAAGAACACTCCCGCTTGAAAAAACCACCACACTGGGCCAGCAGGCCGCACAGGAAATCCTGGACCAGGGCGGATCGCATATCGTTGCACAAATCAGGAATGCCGGCGTATAAACATCGCATACTCAGCACCAAAAGGATTGATGTCGCGCTGATACAATCAGCCGCCGATAGTGGCGTGCAAATCATTCCCCGTGCGTTTATCAGTATTAGTTATGCAGATACGCCTGCTTTAAGAGCACGTTTGCAGGAACTGCTGCAAAGCCGCGTGAGCGCTGTATTCACCAGTGCCAATGCAGTAAAGGCAGTGGCGGCATTGGGCGATACCACGCTGGCCAAATGGGAACTGTACTGCCTCCCCGGCGCGACCATCGAAGCGGTGCAGGAATATTTTCCCAACAGCACGGTCGTAGCCAATGCCGTGAGCAGCGCGGTCCTCGCCGTTATCCTGCTCCACCAGCAGGCGAAAAACATCGTGTTTTTCTGCGGAAATATCCGCCGCGACGAACTGCCGGTAGCCCTGGCGCAACAAAATGTTCCGCTGGAGGAGATTACCGTGTACGAAACCACGGAACTGCAAAATACCCTCGCCGGACAATACGACGGGATCCTGTTTTACAGCCCCAGCGGCATCCGCAGTTACTTCGCCAACAACACGCCTGCCCCGGAAACCATCTGTTTCGCCATCGGGCAAACCACGGCCGGCGTGCTGCGCGAATTCACACAAAACACCATCGTGGTCAGCGAAGCCGCAACGGCGGAGTCGCTCGTCCACACAGCCATACATTATTTTAACAATCAATCGTAAAGAATGAGCGGATTACAGAACGATCTTATGCTGAGGGCCCTGAAGGGTGAAAAAACAGAACGTGTACCGGTATGGATGATGCGCCAGGCAGGCCGCTACCTTCCCGACTACATCAAACTGCGCGAAAAATATTCCTTCTTCGAGCGCTGCCAGAACCCTGCCCTGGCCACCGAAATTACCGTTATGCCGGTAGACCAGGTTGGTGTAGACGCAGCGATTATCTTCTCCGACATTCTGGTGGTGCCGCAGGCCATGGGTATGGAAGTACAGCTGGTGGAAAAACTTGGCCCGCTCCTCCCCGATCCCATCAAAACGGTAGATGATATTAAACGCATCCACGTACCTAATGTGAATGAAACACTGGGCTACGTATTCGAAGCACTGGCGCTCACCAAAAAAACACTGGCGGGCCGCGTTCCCCTCATCGGTTTCGCAGGCGCACCATGGACATTGCTCTGCTACATGGTACAGGGTAAAGGTTCTAAAACCTTCGATGCCGCTAAAGAATTCTGTTACAAACAACCGGACGCTGCCCACCAGGTGCTGCAGATGGTGACCGACACGACGATCGCTTACCTGAAAGAGCAGGTAAAAGCAGGCGCCGACACCGTACAGGTGTTCGATAGCTGGGGCGGTTTGTTAAGTCCGGAAGATTTTGAGAACTTCTCATTAAAATATATCCGCCAGATCGTGGCTGCATTAAAAGATGTTTGTCCCGTGATCGTATTTGCCAAAGGCGCCTGGTTTGCACTGGAGGAAATGGCTGCCACCGGCGCAGCTGGCCTGGGGGTGGACTGGGCCATTAAACCCCGGCTCGCCCGCCAGTTTGCGGGTAACAATGTTACTTTGCAGGGCAACTTTGACCCGGCTAAATTGCTGGCGCCTATTCCTGAAATTCAGCAATCTGTAAAGACGATGATCGACGGCTTTGGCACCCAGCGTTACATTGCCAACCTCGGCCACGGCATCCTGCCGCACGTTCCGGTAGATCATGCCCGCGCATTTGTAGACGCCGTTAAAGCATACAGCATTTAAAGCATGGAAATAAAAGACCAGTTCATAACTTTTATTCACCGCCTGCAGGACGAGATCTGCGCCGGCCTGGAACAGCTCGACGGTAAAGCGAAATTCCGCGAAGACAAGTGGGAACGCGCCGAAGGCGGTGGCGGTAAAACGCGTGTGATCAGCGGCGGCAATGTGTTTGAAAAGGGTGGCGTAAATACCTCCGTGGTATACGGAAAACTTGCGCCCGCCATGATCAAACACTTTGGTGTGGCGGAAGATTGTAACTTCCTCGCAGCTGGTATTTCGCTGGTGATTCACCCGCTGAACCCTTTTGTACCTACGGTGCATGCAAACTGGCGCTACTTCGAGCTATATGATCAAAGCGGCAGGTTCATCGACAGCTGGTTTGGCGGCGGTGCGGACTTAACCCCGTACTATCTTTTTAAAGAAGATGGAAAACACTTCCATACGACCTTTAAAAATGCCTGTGATCCTTTTGGAGCAGACCTGTATCCGAAATATAAAAAAGTGTGCGACGAGTATTTCACCAATAAACATCGTGGCGACGAAGCCCGTGGCATTGGTGGTATATTTTACGACTATCTTCGTCCCAACGATACGCAGAAAGCGGAAGACATCCTCGCTTTTTCGATGGCGAACGGCAATGCCTTCCTGCAAGCCTATCTTCCTATAGTGGAGAAAAGAAAAGACCTGCCTTACACGCAGGAACACATCGACTGGCAGGAATACCGCCGGGGACGTTATGTAGAGTTCAATCTTATTCACGACCGCGGTACCTTGTTCGGCTTAAAAACCAATGGTCGTATCGAGTCCATCCTGATGAGCCTTCCGCCGCGCGCACGCTGGGAATATGACTACCATCCCGCACCGGGAAGTCCGGAAGCGGAACTCGTGGAGCACCTGAAGCCGCAGGACTGGATCAACATACAATAATATTTACCATCTTAAAATAAGGAGCGCATGATGATCAGAAGAAACAGGATACTCAGACAATCTCCCGCTATCCGGGCAATGGTGGCGGAAACGATTTTAAGGCCCGAGCATTTTATTGCACCGCTGTTCGTGATCGAAGGCAGCAATAAAAAGGAGGAAATATCTTCCATGCCAGGCTACTACCGGTTTACACTCGATCTGCTGAAAGCGGAAGTAAAGGAATTGTGGAGCCTCGGGATTAAGAGCGTATTATTATTCATTAAGTGTGAAGACAACCTGAAAGATAACAAGGGAACGGAAGCGCTGAATCCCAACGGTCTTATGCAACGCGCCATCAAAACGGTGAAGGAAGCCGAACCTGCCATGGTGGTGATGACCGACGTAGCACTCGATCCCTTCTCCATTTACGGCCATGATGGCATCGTGGAAGGTGAAGAGATCGTGAACGACGCGACCGTAAACGTGTTAGCCGAAATGAGCCTCAGCCATGCACAGGCTGGCGCAGATATTGTGGCGCCTAGTGACATGATGGACGGCCGCATTTTAGCCATCCGTGAAATACTGGAAGAGAACAACTTTACAAAGACGGGAATCATGGCATACAGTGCCAAATATGCATCCTGCTTCTATGGTCCCTTCCGCGATGCGCTGGATTCCGCGCCCGGTTTCGGTGACAAAAAAACGTACCAGATGGACTACGCCAATGCGCGCGAAGCCCTGAAGGAAACGTTGATGGACGTAGATGAGGGAGCAGACATCGTGATGGTAAAACCGGCGATGGCCTACCTTGATATTATGCGGTTGATTAAGGACAGCGTGACCGTTCCGGTAAGCGCTTACCATGTGAGCGGTGAATACGCCATGATTAAAGCCGCCGCTAAAATGGGCTGGCTGAATGAAGAAAAAGCCGTGCTGGAAAGCCTGACCAGCATCCGTCGCGCCGGCGCCGATCTGATCGCGACCTACTTTGCGAAAGACGCCGCCAAACTGATTATCGGTTAATTATTCCATGAAAAATAACGCCTGACATGTTTGACCAGAGCAAATCCTTATTTGAAAAAGCGCAAACGCTGATGCCCGGCGGGGTAAACTCGCCCGTACGTGCGTTCAGGAGCGTAGGCGGCACGCCTGTGTTCATGAAATCGGCCAAAGGCGCCTACATGTATGATGTAGACGGCAACCGTTATATCGATTATATCAACTCCTGGGGGCCCGATGATCATGGGGCACGCATACCAGCCGGTAGTGAATGCCATCCAGGAATACGCGACCTACTCTACTTCCTTTGGTGCGCCCACCGAGCTGGAAATTCAAGTGGCGGAGCTGCTTGTCAGCATGGTGCCCAACGTAGATATGGTGCGCATGGTCAACTCCGGCACAGAAGCCTGTATGACCGCCATCCGCCTGGCCCGCGGGTATACCGGCAGGAATAAATTCATCAAATTCGAAGGCAACTATCACGGTCATGCCGACTCGTTCCTTGTAAGCGCCGGGAGCGGTGTTGCCACGCTGGGTATTCAATCGGTGCCCGGTGTAACGGCTACTGTGGCAGCAGATACACTGACTGCCCCCTACAATAACCTGCCTGCGGTACAGCAGCTGATCGCGGAAAACCCGGACGAGATTGCCGCCATCATCATTGAACCCGTGGCGGGCAACATGGGCTGCATCCTGCCACAACCGGGCTTCCTGGAAGGTTTGCGCAACCTGTGCGACGAGCATGGCATCCTGCTGATCCTCGACGAAGTGATGACCGGCTTCCGCCTTGCCCGCGGTGGCGCACAGGAACTGCTGAACATCAAAGCAGACCTGGTAACCTTCGGTAAAATCATTGGCGGCGGCATGCCTGTAGGCGCGTTCGCCGGTCGCAGGGAGCTGATGGAACACATTGCTCCAGCCGGCAAAGTATACCAGGCTGGTACATTGAGCGGCAATCCCATTGCGATGATCGCAGGTTATACCTTGCTGAACACGCTGAACGAAAATCCACAGATCTATACCCAGCTGGAAGAAAAACCAACCTGCTGGCGGCCGGACTGCGCGAAGCATTTGGCGCTGCGGGTGTGGTATACCAGATCAACCAGATCGGTTCCATGATCAGCGTACACTTTGCAGAGTACCCGATCGTGGACTTCAACTCAGCATCTGGTGCAAACAATGAACTATTCCGCCGGTTCTTCCATGCCATGCTGGAGCGCGGTGTGTATTTACCACCTTCTGCATTCGAAACCTGGTTTGTGAGCCATGCGATCACTAACGAAGACATCGAATTCACTGTAAACGCCGCCAAATCGGCCATGCAGGCGATTAAATAGTTAACGAGCGGAACAAGAGGTTCCAATCCTGAGCTGCCCCGTTTCCGGGGCGGCTTTTTTTATGGCATAATAGTAGTGCCTTCATTGCACCCGCGAACACCGGAGACGGCGTGCAGATACGCGTGCGTGATGAGGGATACGGTATACCGGCAGCAGATCTACCTAAAATATTTGACCGCTTCTACCGTGTTACCACCAATAACATGCATACATTTCCGGGAATGGGACTGGGTTTATATATTTCCTCGCAGATCGTGCAGCGCCATGGAGGCCTGCTGGAGGTAGAGAGTGAATTGGGGAAAGGGTCTGTGTTTACTTTTACTATTCCTTTGGGGTCATCTTAAGTACATTCTTCAACTGCCGTTGCGTCGCACACTTCAACTTTCATCACTTTCTTCATCATCTAAAATCTCCCCGCTTAACACCTTACGGATGTCGTGGCGCAAACTTTCATGCGGCTCTGTGGCGCCCAGCCGCAGCAGGGCATCACGAAGAGCGGGCGTCCAGTCGTCCTGTTCCCATACACTTAATGTACGTACGGCCATACTCCGGCTGCGCAGCTGCGTACTTTGCAACGCCGCCAGCAATAACGTTTCTCCCTTACCGGGATGTTTGGCCAGTGCGTTCACTAAAAAATCGAGCGACAAACCTGCCTGTATTGCTGCACCTTCATTATCGACGTTTTGCTGTAATAATGTTTCCATAGCGTAACGTACCGCATCGTCAATGTGCACGCCGTTGCCATGATCGAGTACATCGTACCAGGAATTACTATTAGTGGGCTCCATGCGCAGGCGGTGCCAGAAAATGTCTTCCGTATTAATGCGCAGAATTTTGGCGGCCTCCTTTGCCTGGTAATACTCGACACTTTCTTCGCTCTGCAACCCTGCCATCACCCGCTTATGCCAGCCCGGTTGCTGGATAATACCCATGATATCGATTAACACGTTGGAGCGCAGGTCCTGCGTCCAGCCGTTATTGCGAAGTACTTTCCAGTCGCGCGTTTCCAGCGCAATATAGTTGCCTATTTCGTGGAGGATGTAAAAATCGTGTACATTATCGGCCAGCGTCCGGGCATGGCGCACGTAGTTTTCAATGGCCGGCGCGGCAAATTCATACTCATTAATATCTTCTGCCGGTCCGCCCATGATCATGGCTTCGAGCAGGTCGCCCGCCGCGGCAAACAACTGTTTATCGATGGCGGGAACATCTAACTTTTCATGCAGCTCCCCGTGCAGGGCGCAGGTGTATGCGAGGTACTCGTACATGATGCTGTTCCTGTACCCTTCGCGTACCAGCCAGTCCTTTACCGCTTCATCCTCCGCCAGCAACGCAAGCCGGTCGACCACCTGTACCCGCCCCCAGCCGTCGACCTGGCGCGCCAGGTTCCAGAGGTCCGTTTCCGGATCGGGAGAAAGATAAATAATGGCGATGGTGCTGTAAATCGTGAATTCATCATGCAGTCCTAACATACGCAACATGGGCAGCACTTCATCGCGGCGGCACAGGCCCAGCAAGGCCATACCGAACTTCACCCCGTTGCGGTGGGCGCATTCAAAAGTGAGTAACTTAGCGAACAGGTATAAATGTGGTTCTATTTCAAGATTAAGCTGCACAACACGTTCCAGCACCGGATCGATGTATGCCATCAGGTCACCGTTATTGACCAGGAAATTGAACAACTGGTTGCCTGCGGTAATATCTCCGCGGGTGGCTACCTTTTGCAGCAACTGTACTACCTGTTCGGCCATTTGCGTTACCTCCTCTTCCCCCTGTTCCGAAATGGCTGCCAGCGCATCTTTTAGCCCTGCCGCATACCGTAAATCGGCGCCGGGTGGTAGTGGCTCCTCGTCGGGCAACACGAGGGCTTTCTCATCCAACTTACCGGAGAGATCGATGTGCTCACTAACAAACTGGAAAAGTGATTTGGCCGTAACCCAGGAGTATTGGGGGCTGGGATCGGCGCCAAGTATGCTTTTAATCCAGTGTAACATTTAAAAACCCGTTTTATAAATGGCATAATACCAATGAAAGATACATTTGATCTATACCCAGGTACAGCGCGGTACTGCATATTAATAATCACGCTGTTATCCGGCGGACAAGATACCGGTCTTTCCCCAATAACGTAAATGGTTGAACGAATATAAGTTTCTGCTATTTCTTCCTGCCGGTCGTAACCCAATGATACCCTTTATCCTCATTATAGGATAGTACCATCCTGTTTACTTTGTTTTCGATATAGATATCGCCGAAAACTTTACGGTTACGCCAGGCAAAATACATGGCCCCTAAGGTGGGTGTATCGTCTTGCAGGTAGTCCAGGTGAATTTCGCGGGGGCTGCCCGTTTTAAAACCGCGGAACCTTCCGGTGTAGTATTCGTTCCGGTCCAGCACCGCTGTACCCGTTTTATCAAATTTATAATAAAACTCCCCACCATACATCGCGATGTCGGCCGACTGTACCGAGGGCATCATCCAGATGCTGAGGGTACCGTCAGGGTTATCTTTCAGGAATTTATTAAAACGCACCTGGGAGGGCCCTATTATCTTCGACGCTTCGGCATAGGCATTGTCGATGGCCCGGGAGTGGCTGTTTAGCATGGCCGTATCCGCATCGCATACCTGGTCTATATTAAACGAATCGACCATGCGGTAATGGCTCACCAGGTCGTACCGCCCGTTGGCGAAACGGCCGAACACCGCCTGCCATACCCCGTCCGGCCCTTGCAGACAAAACCAGTGACGCCCGATGCGGAGGCGCTGCTCATACGGCATGGTCATCGCAATATCGGAAATAAAGGTGGCTACGCTGTCGTAGCTGCAAAGCCACGCTACAACGTTCATTTTTTCCTCGAAAGGGAGCGGCTGTGCAGCCTTAACGTGCGGCCCCTGGGCATGCAACAGCTGCACGACCAGCAATGCGGCGATGGTGAATGCGGTTCTCATAGGTGTATAGGGCCGTATTTTTTAAACGGCTATAAATATATAGATAATTTGTAATCTAACCGTGCATTCCCCTACTTTTTATGCACAGGAAGAACCGTTACGGGGATTGGAGTCCACAATTTTGGGCAGTAAACAACAGATTATGAGGGGCTTATACCATTGGCACAATCTTTTCAACCCTATCAGCAATAAAAAATGGAAAACCATGAAAAAGCTGAATTTGAAGACCCTCACCGGAACGGCACTGATCTGTGGATCTTTTGTGATGTTGAATGCTTGTAACTCCGGCACCCAGACAAACAATTCGGACACCGCTAACACGGAAATCTCCGATTCGCTCGTGGACAAGGGCGATGCAATCGACATGAACAAAGACAAATTTGCGACCGATTCGCTGGAAGATGATTCCAAACGTGTGGTACGCGCTTATTCGGACGGACTGTACGAAGTAAAAGCTTCCGAAGCAGCTAAAACCAAAGCCACCGATGCGGACGTGAAAAAGATCGCTGCCATGATGGTAACGGCGCACAACAAACTGAACAAACAGCTTGTTGACCTCGCAAAGAAAAAATCATTTACACTGCCTGAAACTATTGAACAGGGACAACTGGACGACATTAACAAAACAGGCGAAAAGACAGGACTTGATTTTGATAAAGCATATGTAGACGACCTGGTAGATAAACACGAGAAAGCGATCGATATGTTTGAGAAATCGGCAGATAAGTCAAACGACCCGGACGTGAAAAAGCGTTCACCGATGCGCTGCCAGAACTGCGCGCGCACCTGGAACATGCTAAAACGCTGAAAGAGAAACTGGACGCGAAGAAATAATTAATCAACGCTGGTAGCAGAGTACCTGCAGTTTAACTGTTTCTTTAAGACAGGATGGTTATGTGAATGAGAAAAGAAACAGCAAAGGGGTTGCTTTTGAGGAAGCAGCCCCTTTTTTATGTTATAACCCCGCCAGATTGAAGTAGCCCACCACCTTTAACACGTCGGGGGTTTCGGCAAACCGCGACAAGTACAGCGTAGGTGATACAAAGCGTTCATCGGCCGACGTATCGATCAAAAGATCCAGAAACCATCGCCATCCATATCGCCGGCAAAAAGCAAACACATACCATCTACCACCGGAACTGCGGCACCGCACCAATCAGCTGGGTCCTCTTTTCCCCGTTTCTTTCCGTTGAGATATACAGCCGATAACGCGATACCGCGTTGGGGCGGGTGGTATCGCCGGTAGCGAAGAGCTCATAGAGCTGGTCTTCGAACTTAAGCCTGAACCGCTTTCCCGCGGTAATGCAGGGATCTTCCGGCAGGGAAGCCGTTTTGATATATCCCGATGGCAATCCCAGTTTGCTGCTTACAGCCACCAGCAATGAATCCCGGTTATCGGCGGCAATTTCCATATCAATGGTATCGCCGCCGGCTCCCGGTACACGGGTGGCAAACAGTTGCGTGGGCACGGCATAATAACCGGTATCGTTCCGGAAGATGCCTGTCCAGCCCATCTCCCCCACTGCCTCACTCACCTGGAACTGGCGAAACGTGCCGGTCACCACCAACTTATTGAACAGCACGGAATCCTGCTGGTCGGGCAGCTGGAGGTTAGCATCGGTGTTGTCTGTGATCACTTCCGCGGAATCGGCCTGCGGCTCGCGCGTCGGGTTGTTATTACACGCCACCAGCAAACCGAAGGCGCACCATACAGAAAGGCGTTTAATCATGATCTATTATTTGGCAACCAGTTACAATATACAGGCCGGAATCCTGCGCAAATCGCCTTTGGCGGCGGGGCCACTCAAATGTAACAAAAAAGAATGCCGGTCATGTTGACTGACCGGCATTTATTAAAACTTGATCGTAAAGTGTTGTTTTACTTTAAAATCCTTTCGGAAAAAGACCAGCCCGATAAAGAACAGGTCGACCGTCAGCGTTACCCGCTCATCGTCCTGGATCGTTTTCCAGGCTTCTTCCATCCCGTTTGTCCAGTGGATATCATCGAAGATAAACACCGCGTTTTCCGAGGCCTTATCTGCACACTGGCGGAAGTAATCGAGCGTAGGCTCCTTGCGGTGATTACCGTCGATGTACACAAAGTCCGGTGTTACCTCCTGTAGTACTTTGGGCAGTACATCGTCGAAATTACCGGTGAACTGGCGTATGTTCTGCAACCCCAGTTCCGCGAAGTTGGCTTTGGCCTGCGCGGTAATATTGGGACAGCCTTCTATCGTATACACGGTACTGTTCGGGCGGGCGCTGGCCATGTAGGCAGTGCTCATGCCCAGCGAGGTACCCAGTTCCGGGATATTGGCCGGTGCAAAATGCTGCACCATGCGGTAGAACAATTGCCCGAACTTTGGCGGCTTGGCGGCATGACGGGCAATATCGCTCACCTTACGTTCCGTACCGGCGCCGGTGAGGGAGCCGGCCCCGAGGTCGGTCACATTCACGATGTCGCGGCTCTGCAACAGCTTCGTCCGCAATGCCTCTATCGGGTCATAGGCAGCACGTGCGGCCTTTTTACTCAGTACCTCCTCTATCAGCGTAAATACGAACGGAGAATGCACATCGTGCCGGTTGCCGGCAGAAAAGTAGTAACGCAGGTATTTCTTCGCAAGTTCTATCTGGTGCTGTATACTCACTATGCTATTTTACTTGTAAATCTTATTCTTCACCAAACCCCACATGTGCAACCTGTGCTGCAGCGATACACGCAGTACGCCCAGGCCATAAATGGCGCTGCGCTTAAAGTTGATGCTCGATGCCTCATCAAAGTATTTGGTCGGGCAGGTAACTTCCCCGATTTCAAAGCCTTTCATGAAAATCTGTGAGATCATTTCATTGTCGAACACGAAATCGTCGCTGTTCGCCATGTAATCGATGCTGCGCAGCACCTCTGCGGAAAATGCGCGGTAACCTGTATGATATTCACTCAGCTTCTGGCCGATCAGCACGTTTTGGGTGAGGGTCAGGAAGCGGTTAAAGATATATTTATACATCGGCATGCCACCTTTAAGGGCGCCTTTGCCAAGGATGCGGGAACCAAAAACGGCCGGGTACAGGTCGTTGGCAATGATGCTGGTCATTGCCGGGGAGCAGTTTGGGTGTATACTGGTAATCCGGATGCAACATGATCACAATATCGGCGCCCAGTTCCAGTGCTTTGTTGTAGCAGGATTTCTGGTTGCCGCCGTAGCCCTTATTTTTATCATGGCGGATGATGTGTTTGATGCCGAGCTGACGGCCCACTTCCACGGTATTGTCTTTACTGGCGTCATCCACCAGTACTACCTCGTCTACGATCTCAAAAGGGATTTCGCGCCAGGTTTTCTCAAGGGTAAGGGCTGCGTTGTAGGCAGGTAATACTACGACTACCTTTTTGTTGTTTAGCATGCAGGATTTTTCATTTTGGCAACAAAAATAAGAAAAGGGTTCAAAGGAGGAAATAATTCTGCTAAGGCTCAAAATCTTATATATAACACCGCCGGCTTCTTTTAGGTTGATAAGCAGGCGCTTTACGCACTGCGCCCCGGTTATCAGCCGCGTTCGCCGCCTGTCACACTATTGATTTGACGCGAAACGCTTATGCAGTAAGAATAATCCTTATCTTTGTGACTTGAAGTTTTTGGCATTATATTTTCTTAATTTCTGAAACTTAAATTAAGGCCTGGATTCATGCTTTATCTTAAACCAGCGGAACCATTGATGTTGAATGCTTTACCTACATCGAGACCGCCCGAAAAACCAAGTCTGAACAAAAAGAAACACATGAAATTTATCCGATTCGTATTTCCGGTATTGATGATCTCCTTCTCCATGTCCGCAGTGGCCCAGGATACTACACGGCTACCCAACGACATGCGACCAGGGGTGATGAAGTCCCGTGGACACAACGATCAAGAAAATCCTGGAAGAGTTGCAAAAGGTGGCGGACAGCGACAAGCAAAACTCCAACACCATCCGGTACTGATGCAGAGCCGTGAGATTGACAACCAGACGAAATATCAGCTGATCAAGGACAATCTCACCAACGCTTCCGAAACGTACTATCTTCTTAATAAAAAGATCATCGACTTAAAATCACGTACTACTACCAATAACCTCGACGTGTTCATTACCTCGCTCAACAACCCGGAGAGCAAGGAACTCGGCTTTTCGCTGAGCGACCGCATCGTAGACCTGGTAGAAAAGATCGTACTGCAGGGCAAGGCCGACAAAAATGACCGTAACGGCGGGATCATCGAGTCTACCAAATCCATTATCAACGCCCGATCTTTAAAAGTTTTACGTCGTTAACGCCCCCCTGGCCATCGCCAATTCGGTGATGACCTTTTTGCATAGTGTAGCCCAAAACAACAAGGCTATCAACAAAAAGAACCTGCAGGCGTTTGAAAAAGAATTGAATAAATATGTAATCTATTACACGGCGCTTAACGATGCCAACCAGAAGTTCGAGTTCGGCCTCAACTTTAACAAGGACCAACTGAACCTGTTGCAGGACAATATGTATGACCACCTGTTGTTCACCGTAACGGCCCTGAAAATGACACCGCCTAACCGCGGCAACAAAACCATCGCCGAAACGCTGAATGAGTTCTTCTTCGACTTTAAAAAGGAGAAGGTAGTGGACTATTTCTCCAAACTGGAAGAAAAATACACAGTGAGGGGTAAACTCAACTACGAAAAACTGCTCCAGGAAAATGCCAGCCTGAAAGAAGCCAATAACCAGCTGGAAGACCTGGTACTGCAGTCTAAACGTTTCGAAAACCTGTACAACGAGTACTTTACGCTGCTGGACAGCTACCACACCAAGGTTAATAACTCGCTGAAACTGGCGCAGGACAACGGCCTGGCCGATAAAAGCATTATCGAGGCCAAACAGAACGAGTTCCGTGGTCTGAAAAACGAGGCGGTGAACGAGATACAGGCTTCCATCAACATCCGGGAACTGTATACCAATGTTGAAAAAATCAAATACCGCTACAGAGTGTTGTAGTAGCAATAAAGCATTTCGTAAAGCCTGCCGGTCATCCGGCAGGCTTTTTTAATACTATTCAAGGTAGTGATAGATTTCATCAATATCTTTGTAAGGCCATGACAACCGTACAATTAGAATACATCGTTGCCGTAGATACCTACCGCAGCTTCGTGACCGCCGCGGAGAAGTGCTTCGTGACACAGCCCACCCTGAGCATGCAGATCCAGAAGCTGGAAGATGAACTGGGCGTAAAGCTGTTCGACCGCAGCAAACTGCCGGTAGTCCCTACGGAAATAGGCACGGCCGTTATCCACCAGGCACGTACCATTATCAAGGAAAACGCCCGCATCCGGGAAATCATATCAGACCAGAAAAAGGAGATACAGGGTATTTTAAAGGTGGGCATCATACCCACCCTCGCGCCGTACCTGCTGCCCAGAGTACTTACCGCCTTTATGAAAAAGTACCCGAAAGTAAAGCTGGAAATATGGGAGTACCCCACCGAACAAATTATGCAACTGCTGAAGCAGGAGCAGCTGGACTGCGGCCTGCTCGCCACACCGCTGCATAACCCGCACCTGGAGGAACACCCGCTGTTTTATGAAAACTTCGTGGTGTTTACCGCCAAAAACAACAAGCTGTCCGAAAAGAAGGTGGTGAATGCCGAGGAACTGGACATTAAAGAAGTATGGCTGCTGAACGAAGGACATTGCATGCGCAACCAGGTACTCAACATCTGCCGCGACAAGTTCACCATGGGTGAATTCCGTAACCTGGAGTATAACACCGGCAGCGTGGAAACGCTGAAGAAGATGGTGGAACTGAACGAAGGTTACACCATTTTGCCCGAACTGTCGCTACAGGAACTGAACGCAAGGCAAATGAACATGGTGCGCTTTTTTAAGGCGCCCGAGCCCGTACGGGAGATCAGTTTGGTCACTCACCGGTATTTTGTAAAACAGGCGGTAATTGAGGCCTTTAAGAAGGAAATACTGGAGAGTGTGCCGGAGAAAATGAAGGTAAAGAAGGCGAAGAAGGTAGTGGATATTATTATCGGGAAATAACGAAGGGCTGACCTTAACAAGTCAGCCCTCCGTGTTTTATCTAAACCTAAAAAATCTTAGTTAGCAGCCGATGTAGCTGGTTTCAGTTTGGGGAATGAAATGCCGATCAGGTCGTTCATTACATTCACTGCTTCGTCCAGGTACACATCTTTGGTGCGGATCTTCAACCAGTCCTTGTTACGGGCCAGTTTGGCAGAGTCGCCGGCCAGGCGGTCCAGGTCTGTTTTCAGGCTGGTGATGTTCAGGTCTTTTACCTTATCGTTCGCCGAATCGTATTTTTTAAGGGCAGCGGCATTCGCTTTCTGTTCTGCTTTGTAGGTTTGCAGGTTCAGCGAGTAATCTTTCTGCTGGTCCAGTTTCTTCAGGGTAGACACGTTCTCTTTGATCATTTTAAACGCTTCGTTCCCTGCTACGCGTGCTTCACTTTTCTTTTTCAAAGCCTGTACATCTACCGGGTCGCTCCGGTGTTGTATTTAGCTTTCTCCACCTCATCCCATTTCAGGGCGTCTTTATCTTTACGTTCGCCAACTTCATAGTAAGGATCGGGCAGCTGGATATCCGCTTCCACGCCTTTCAGCTGGGTAGAACCGCCGTTGATGCGGTAGAACTTCTGTACGGTCAGTTTCAAACCACCCAGGCTGCCCAGGGCGTCGCTTTTCATAAAGCCGTCCAGTTCCAGCAGGCGCTGTACGGTACCTTTACCAAAGGTATTGCTGCCGATGATCACCGCACGTTTGTAATCCTGCATAGCGGCTGCCATGATTTCGGAGGCAGACGCGCTGTACTCGTTCACCATGATGGCCAGGGGACCTTCATACTGTACGCTCTTATCGCGGTCGCTCTGCACCTGCACGCGGTTACCGCGGGAGCGCACCTGAACCATCGGGCCATCGGGTACGAACAGGCCGGCCATTTCCACTACGTCCGGCAGTGAGCCACCGGGGTTAAAGCGCAGATCAAGGATAATCCCTTCCACGCCTTCTGCCTTCAGCTTCTTGATTTCTTTGGCCACATCTTTAGCGCAGGAAGCGCCGTCGCGGTCATTGAAGTCTGCGTAGAAGTCGGGCAGGTAGATGTAACCAATTTTATGTTCACCATTGATAATGGCCGATTTGGCAAATGTTTCGTCAAGGATGATCTCGTCGCGGATGATAGACACCTGTTTAATGGTACCGTCGGTGCTTTTCACGGTCAGTTTCACTTCGGTGCCCTGTCCGCCACGGATCAATTTCACCGCGTCTTCCACGGCGTAACCGGTAATATCCACCGGCTCTTTATCGCCCTGACCTACTTTCGTGATCACATCACCGGCTTTCAGTTGTCCCTGTTTCCAGCTTGGGCTACCGGTAACGATGCTGGTGATTTTGATGCGGCCATCTTCTTCTAAAAGCTGGGCGCCGATGCCATAGAACTTACCGGCCATCATTTCCTGGAAATACCTTTTATCTGCCGGGGGCATGTAGTCGGTATGCGGATCCATGGTCGTGGTAATAGCGTTCACGTACATGGCGAAGCGGTCGTCGTCGTTGTCTTTTTTACTTTGCAGGCGCTCGAAGTAGCGGTCGTACAGTTTCTTTACTTTACCGCGGGCTTCCAGTTCCATGGCTGCTTCTGTTTTAGGCTTAAAGTCGGGCTTACCCTTCTCTTTTTCCTGCAGCTCCCGGATGTCTACCAACTTTTCGAGTGTACGGTATTTCAGCACTTTGCGCCATGCTTCCTTACGCGGCTTCGTCTTTCGGGAAGTCCAGCGCTTCCGGGTCGAGCACTACCTTTTCGTTTTTACCGAAATCGAAAGGCTGGTCGAGGATTTCGGGGTAGATGGCGGCCGCTTCTGCTACCCTTTTCTTGATAATCTCCGTGGTGCTTCTGAACAGATCGAGCGGCGCTTCGCGCAGCAGTTCGTCGTCCACATGATTTTCCAATGCTCTCAGTTTGGCCACATCGCTCTGCAACAGGAATTTCTTTTCAGAGTCCGTGCTTTTGAGATATTTATCAAACACTTCTTTGGAAAAGGCGTCGTTAATTTCTTTGGGCTGGTAGTGGCCTTCCTTCAGGATGTTGCCAACGAGTGCCATGACGGCTTCGTAGCGACCGGGAGGATCACCTGGGGTTCCATACCTTGCAAAGGCAAATACGGTGGCGGATACTGTGATCAGCAACACCGGTATGATCACTTTCATTTTCATTCTCATATCATCCAGATTGAACGTTCTCAAATATAGGCCAATTCGTATCGCCCGCGGCGGCTCGTATGGCGTTTTAACAAAATATTACGCGCTATCTACAACAATTTAACGAAATAGTGCAAAAACACTGCCTGTTTTATGGGGAGGACGAACGCGTCATAAAAATAAAGATTGCCGTATTACAGCGCCGAAAAAGTTGACAACCGGCAAAACATCTCCCTTAAAATTTAATTAATCCCACACCGGCTGGCATGCCTTTAGCGCACCATGGAGTATCTTTGCACCCAATGAAACCAGATCCGTACGCATCACTCAGAATCCCCGAATTCAAATTCTTCCTCGTTGTCCGCTTTGCGGTGATCTTCGCCTTATCCATGCAGTTCGCCGTGATCGAGTGGAAGGTGTATGAACTCACCAGCGATCCTTTGTCGCTCGGCCTTATTGGTCTCGCGGAAATCATTCCTTCCTTTTCCCTGGCGCTGTTTGCCGGCAATATCGTAGATAAACGGGAGAAGCGCGGCATCCTGCTGAAGTGTGTGGTGGCCTACCTGTTTATCGGCACTGCGTTGTTCCTGCTTACCTGGGACCGGGCCGTGGCGGGCATGGCCAAACAGCAGGTGATCATGCTGATGTACCTCATGGTATTTAGCGGGGGTATTGTACGCGCATTTGTGGCGCCGGCCACTTTTACCATGCTATCGTTGGTGGTACCGCGCGAGCACCTGACCAATGGCATTACCTGGAGCACTTCGGCCTGGCAGATCGGCGGTATCATCGGCCCCGCATTGGGCGGACTGCTCATCGCCTGGATCGGCGTGCACTGGACAATGCTGCTCGTGGTGGGTGTTATGCTGGCGCCGTTATATTCGCTTTTAAAAATCGCACCCAAGCCAATATACTATAAAGAGGTGGGCGAATCCGTGGCACACCGGCTCACAGAGGGTTTACGTTTTGTATGGAAAACGAAAGTAGTGTTAAACGCCATGGCGCTCGATATGTTCGCGGTACTGTTCGGCGGCTCCGTGGCCATCCTGGCCATTTACGCTAAAGATATACTGCACGTGGGACCGGAAGGCTACGGACTGATGCGTGCTGCCCCTGCTATTGGCGCGTGTTTGACCATGATTATTCTTGCTTACAGGCCACTGGTGCACAAACCAGGCATTAAATTGCTGGCGGCGGTGTTTGGATTTGGCATTGCGATGATCGTATTCGGCATTTCCACCTACTTCCCCTTATCGCTGCTGGCGCTGTTTATGAGTGGCATGCTCGACGGCATCAGCGTGAATATCCGCCAGACTATCTTACAGATGAAAACCCCGGACGACATGCGCGGCCGCGTGGCTTCTGTAAGCTCGATGTTTATTGGTTCCAGCAATGAATTGGGCGCATTCGAAAGCGGCCTGGCCGCGAAGCTGCTCGGCACGGTGAGGTCGGTAGTGTTCGGCGGCTGCGTAACGCTGGGGGTAGTGCTCACTACTTACGTGATATCGCCCGCGATGCGGAACCTGGACTTACATCCCGATAAAAAGGACTAGGACAATTTGGCGCGGAGACGCTCCAGTACATAAAATACGGCCGGGCATATCGTACTGTTAAGATAGGTGGTATTCGGCCGTTTGAAGAACTCGTCACTGTCGGTGTACGGGTAGTTGCGGCAGTCGCCGGGACGCATATCGTAGATATCGCAGGTATTGTCGGCGGCTAAAAACGGGCAGGGACTGCTTTTCACGACATAGTCCCCGTCGGAGTCGAGACGCAGGTACGTTTCGATGAATACCGATTCCTTCAGCCCCGGTATTTCGCAATCCTTTTGATGTCGGGCGTTTTGAACCGCGGACTGATCGATTTGCAGCAACCGGCGCACTGAAGACAGTCGATTTTTTCGAACGCTTCCTCGTGCAGGGCCGGCAGCAGGCGCTCCGCCCCCTTCCCCTTCTTCAACTGCATTTTCTGCAGAAACTGTTTGTTGGGCTTCAGTTGTTCCTTTGCCCGCAGCTCCCACTTGTCCAATATCCCCGGCATGAATCAGATTTTCCGCAAAAGTAGCAAAATTATGGGACGTGCTTTCTGCGCTCTCGTCAGCCGCCGTTGTGTTTTCTATGGTTTTTGCAAATTTTGGTAGATATAATTTTTATCGAACCTCGTCTGTTTTTGTACAACGGCTGTTATAGTTAGGACGATTTTGTTTCTTAAAGCGTTTATAACAAGCATCTTGTGTTTTCCTTCGGCTATTTTTCTCCGAAAATAATCCCCAAAGCTGTTTTTCATTTTGGTGGCTGTCAGGGCACACATGTGCAGGAGGCTTTTAAGCACTCTATTAGCTAAATGACTGACCCTGGCAGGCTTTCGCACGCTGCTGCCGCTTCGTCGTTCAAATGGAACAACGCCACAATAACTACCTAGCTGTTTGCCCGATTTCACTTGCTTAAATCCATCGGTGTAGCAGATGAGGTGATAAGCGGTGATAGGCCCTACAGAAGGAACGCTGGTGATCAAGCTGACCTGACGGCGCATTTGGGCGTCCTCCTTAACCAGTTGGGCGATGTCCTCATTGATTCGTTTAAGATCGAGTTCAAGGCCCTGTATGCCCGCTGTGTATGCTGTGGTTTTAGGAACGCCACTCCAGTCATAGAAGGCTTTCTCTTCCAATGGCTGTTTGAGGGCCTTTAATACACTCAGTAATCTCCGACGCTGTGCCAGTAGTTGCTTAAGTGTGGTGATTACTGATATGGGTTTTTTCCATAGCTGCAACTCATCACTATGATGCTTAGCATAACGAGCGATGTCTAATGCATCTTTGGGATCGCTTTTCTTACGGATATCGCGGATGCTCCTTTTGATATTAGCGGCATTTTCCAGACTCACGGCTATTTGCTGGCTGTCCGGTAATGAACAACGGCCTCATTATAATGCCCTGTATTCTCAATACAGATCAATAACTTTTTGATAGCGTTGCCCATCAGACTGCGAAGCCACTTTTTCATGTCAGCAAATCCTTTATTGCTTTGTTCAAAGCAGTTGCTGTAGGGGTACTTACATCACCTGACAGCAGCACACAGATATCTATTTTGCTCTTGGATACATCTATTCCGGCAAAATGAACGAATTTTACACTCATTGGTTTTGTTTCTTTTGGGGACCCGCGAAGATCCATGAATAAAGCCAGTGAGATCAACCAGTTTGAACTTTCCCTAGACCTTTAATAAGCTCTACGTTTATTTTCTATTTGGGTTTTGTTCAAACCAGGCTACGGCAGGATTAAAACACAACCTGGGTTTTACCCTTGTCACTCTAAAAGTGCCTGCCGTAGTCCGGTTGACCTTACAGTTATCCACAATCTGCGTGTTAATTCACAAAAAAAAAAAAGAACCAAAAAAGAAAAAGTTATAGTAGTAATAGTAATAATATCTTCTCTTTTGTTTCTTTTCACAAACCTAAAGGTCACTCACTTCAGCGGCAGTGCGCGCTTTGGGCGCCTTTACAGCAGTTGTTGTGATGAGGAGCCCTTGTTCCGGTTGGAATGCTGCCACTGTACTGTTCGGCTGTGGCAGGTGTAGTTCCGGTTGGAACTCCGACGCCGCAGTGCTGTTCAGCTGTGGCATGCGTTGTTCCAGTTGAAATTCTGCCACGGCAGCGTTCCCCGGCATGTCCAGCGCTGTTACAACAACCCGCTGCGCATTGCCTGTAGCGGCAGCTGTATATTCCCAGAGGGATGATTTGCACTTCTTCGTTTTGCCCCTGTCCAGCACGGTTGCTGCACCGGTTTCGAGGAGGTTATCATACGCATCGTAAATGGCGACCGTCACCGTCTCCACGCGTACATTGTCCTTTGCCCAGATCTTTATCGGGCTGCCTTTTACACCGGTATACTCACCTGTTCTTACGTCCATAATCTCCGGCGCGCGGAAGAAGTCCTTCACGGCCATGTTCTGAACGTTGCAGCCGGGGAGTTTTACCTGCTGGTAAATGCCTTTCCGGTAATCGTCCTTGAGTACCTCCATGGCGTATGCATTGGCATCGCCGAAGTCGCCGCGGGCGCGTTGCTGATTTTGGGTACCGCGGCCTGGACGCCTAGCGGGTATTTTGCTGATGCAGGTGCTTCCGTTGCGTTGATTAAAAACGCAGATGTCGCCGAACTTACCGGAGGCGCCGTGGGTGAGTGCATTGAAGTATTTTTGTTTCAAATTAACTGGATTTGATGAGCTGATTAGCATGCAAAAATTATGCCTTTTTAGCAATGACATCTTGTTCATTAACAAGTGTTTATGGGACATTTTTGCTAATCAATTTACACCCTTCGACCATCCTTCGACGATCCTTATACCATCCTTACTAAAACGGGGGTACTTTGGTAAAAATGCACCTCCCCGAAACCATAGTAAAACCAGGCATCTTCGAGAGATGGTATAAGGAAGAAGCAAGGCTGGAGCCACCCTGGCCCTTTGCCTGCCCTTTAACTGCCCTTTGCCTGCCCTTTGCCTGGGCCTGTAATGCGGTGGAGGTGTGCGACGCAACGGCGGCTGAGAAAAGTTGTCATGTTGAGGACCAAATACACTTCTATGACAATTGAAGGCATTGTAAAAGGAGGTTTATCACCACTGTTTCCACATGGCGGTGGCGCTTTTGGCTATTGGGGAAAATCGTCATAGCTTTGCGCATTCTTTTCTAATAATACCTGCTTGTATAATGAATTTATTGGATATTCAACAAAATGAGTTTGTTCACCGTCATATCGGACCGAACGAAGCAGAAACCCGTAAAATGCTGGCAACGATCGGCGAAGCGGGAATTGAGGACCTGGTGAGCAAAACCGTACCGGCATCGATCCGTATGGGTACTGCACTGGATATTCCCCACGCGATGAGCGAGCACGATTACCTCAGCCATCTGAAAGAGGTATCGCTGAAAAACAAGGTATTTAAAAACTATATTGGTCAGGGTTATTTCGACACGATTACGCCCAGCGTAATCCTGCGTAATATTTTCGAGAACCCGGGATGGTACACCCAGTACACGCCTTACCAGGCGGAGATTTCCCAGGGCCGCCTCGAAAGCCTGCTGAACTACCAGACCATGGTGAGCGACCTGACGGCCCTGCCGATCACCAACGCTTCCCTGCTGGACGAAGCCACTGCCGCTGCGGAAGCCATGGCGATGTTCTTCAGTGCACTGAACCGCGACCATGACAACCTGGTACGTCCGAAGTTCTTCGTGGACGAAAACGTACTGCCACAAACGATCGACGTAGTGATTACCCGTGCTACTCCCCTGCACATCGAGGTAATCGTGGGCGATTTCAAAACTGCATCTGTAGACGAAACATATTTTGGTGCGTTGCTGCAATACCCGGACACGAAGGGTAACGTGCACGACTACCGCTCCTTCATTGACGCGGTACACGCTGCCGGCGCTTATGTAGCCATGAGCACCGACCTGCTGGCCCTCACACTCCTGACGCCTCCCGGCGAACTGGGTGCGGATGCCGCTATCGGCTCTGCCCAGCGCTTTGGTGTTCCTTTGGGCTTCGGTGGTCCGCACGCTGCGTTCTTTGCCACGAAAGACGAATTTAAACGCGCCATCCCCGGCCGTATCATTGGTGTGAGCATCGATGCTACCGGCGGCCGCGCACTCCGCATGGCGCTGCAAACCCGCGAGCAGCACATCAAACGGGAGAAAGCGACTTCCAACATCTGTACCGCACAGGCGCTGCTGGCTAACATGGCCGCTATGTACGCCGTGTACCACGGTCCTAAAGGGCTGGCCCACATCGCTACCCGCGTAAACCTGCTCACCGCTGCCCTGGCTACCAAGCTGAAAGCCGCCGGTGTAAAAGTGCTGAACGATTCTTTCTTCGATACCATCAGCATTGAAGTGGCCGATGTTGCCGCGCTGCGTGCAAAAGCAGAAGCAGCTGGCATCAACTTCCGTTATGCCAATGGCATTGTAGGTATTTCGCTCGACGAAACCACCAGCCTGAAAGACCTGAACAATGTACTGGCGGTATTTAACGCCGGCCATGTAGGTGTTTCGGAACCAAAAACGAAGCCGTTGTTCCGGCGGACCTGAAACGTACTTCCGCTTACCTGCTGCACCCCGTGTTTAACACGCACCACAGCGAGTCGCAGATGATGCGTTACATCAAATACCTCGAGAACAAAGACCTTTCTCTCAATACTTCGATGATCTCCCTGGGCTCCTGCACCATGAAGCTGAACGCGGCGTCTGAAATGATCCCGTTAAGCTGGGCGCACTGGAGCAAAATTCACCCCTTTGTGCCCATCGCACAGGCGGGCGGATACATGCAGATCGTGGAAGAACTGAGCAAATACCTTTCTGTGATCACCGGTTTCGACGCCTGCAGCCTGCAGCCGAACAGTGGCGCACAAGGCGAATACGCTGGTTTGCTCGTGATCAAACAATATCATGAAAGCCGTGGCGAAGGTCACCGCAACGTGATGCTGATCCCGATCTCCGCACACGGCACCAACCCTGCGAGCGCAGTGATGGCCGGTTTTAAAGTAGTGATCGTAAAGCGCACGACAATGGTTACATCGACGTGGCCGACCTGAAAGCGAAAGCAGAACAACACTCCGCTAACCTCGCAGGTATCATGATCACCTACCCTTCTACCTACGGTGTGTATGAAGAAAGCGTGAAAGAGATCTGCAACATCATTCACCAACACGGTGGACAGGTATACATGGACGGCGCGAACATGAACGCCCAGGTAGGCTTAACGGCTCCCGGCCTGATCGGCGCAGACGTTTGTCACCTCAACCTCCACAAAACCTTCGCGATCCCGCATGGTGGTGGCGGTCCCGGTATGGGCCCCATCTGCGTAGGTAAACACCGGCGCCGTTCCTGCCTTCGCACGTGCATTTGCAGGACGGTAAAGCCGGCAACGCGGTATCTGCCGCTCCGTTTGGCAGTGCGAGCATCCTGCTGATCTCTTACGCATACATCCGTATGCTGGGCAGCACCGGTGTGCGTAAAGCCACTGAGTTTGCAATCCTGAACGCTAACTATATGAAGGCGCGTTTGCAGAACGATTTCGATATCCTGTACACCGGCATTAACGGCACCTGCGCACACGAGTTCATCGTGGACCTGCGTCCGTTTAAAGCCACTGCGGGCATTGAGGCGGAAGACGTAGCAAAACGCCTGATGGATTATGGTTTCCATGCTCCTACGATGAGTTTCCCGGTAGCGGGCACGATCATGATCGAGCCGACTGAGTCTGAGGATAAAGATGAATTAGATCGTTTCTGTGATGCTTTATTATCGATCCGTGAAGAGATTCGTGCGATTGAAGAGGGCCGTGCAGATAAGGTGAATAACGTGTTGAAGAACGCGCCGCATACGCAGGCTGTGATTACTGCCGATGAGTGGGATAGGCCTTATGGTCGTCAGCAGGCGGCGTATCCGTTGGAGTATGTGAAGATCAATAAATTCTGGCCTTCGGTGAGTAGGGTGAATAACACGCATGGGGATAGGAATTTGATTTGTACGTGTGAGCCGGTGAGTGCTTATGCGGAGGCATAGATGAGATATTAATACTACGAAAAAGGGCAGTCTTACAGGCTGCCCTTTTTTATTTAAAAAAGCGCGTCGTATATGTCCATAAATTCATTTTAAAGGGTTACAGGCTGTAGATAAGTAAGTATAATAAGAAGGCTACCGGTACGGCAGCCTTCTTATTGTTGTGTAAAAAGTTTCTTAACTTCTATCACTTATTGATGATTCGGAAGTACTTAACCTAGAATAACTCCCTGGTTTGATTGTGTAATGTGAAGGCAATACCGTTCGCTTTCCAGAGTTAATAATCTGAGATAATTGCTCCACTTTATGCTGCTCCAATAAAAAAACAATCTCCTCAACCACTTCATTGTGCTTAAATTTAACAATATTACTAACCCCTAATTTCGTTGTAATTGCCTTTCCTCTATAAAATTCGCCTTTGACACCTAGAAGAAAAACCTCCAATTGTCGAATATCAATAATCAGATACTCTTGAATCAGACTATTTTCCTCGATAGATATTCTATCCGAAAACAAACTAATACTACCTACTATGTTATAATCTTTAATGAGGTAGTCTAGATTCAACAATAAAATACCAACAAAAAGAAAAACTATATAGATATAAGATCCTTCGGTAGACAACTTAACGAAGGACGTAATCAATAAAATTACCCCCACCCAGGCAAACGCCTTATGAAGTATGGACTTCTTTCTTTTCACCAAAGGCATAACTACCTTAAAATCATTCATGTTCAGTTTGTATATTTTTCATAATTTACTTCGCATTCATGTCCTCCAATACACCAGTATCACTTGCAAGCTGTACAACAGTGTTAAACTCATCAACAGCAGCACCAACATTACCAGCAGCAGTACTAGCTGTAGAACCCATTCCTTTAGCCAAACTTCCAAAAATTTTTGCAAATCCGACAGTGCTCGCAACTATATTGAGTACTGCCAGCCTTTGATCACCTTTGCCTGACGCATCAACACCATAAAAATCCTTTTTCTTTATCAAGACATTTAAGCTGTTGGGGACACTAAATAAAGGATTTAAACCAACAGCTCCCTTCACTAAAGCCGGAGGCT
Source organism: Chitinophaga sedimenti (assembly GCF_023156195.1). GTDB lineage: Bacteria > Bacteroidota > Bacteroidia > Chitinophagales > Chitinophagaceae > Chitinophaga > Chitinophaga sedimenti. The sequence continues at coordinate 4,924 of NZ_JAKUKA010000001.1, read as the reverse complement.
GCCCATTTTCGCCACGAGCAGCGGCGTCAGCCCTCGTAGCTAATACTTTTAAATAGTCAAGACCGGATGAATTTGCAAGGTCTATAGCGGATGAATTTTTCCCAAGTCCGTTTAAAAGATCTGCGTGATCAGAGCCCGGCTTGAAAATTGTTGCTGAAACATTATGTGAAACATTCCCATCCACATCTGTGTAACGTATCACTGGCTGATGCTCTCCACCGGAAACAGAAGCCCAGTTTTTGCCATCTTTACCTTTAAACTTATGGAACTCCCCTCCTGTTTCTTTCGCGTATGCTCGGGCCTGCCTAATATGCTTTTTTTTCCAAAAACCATTTACCGTCCTTATCCACGCCATTAAAAGGATTATTACCCATTGCAAGATAAGGTGAATGATACTGTAACTTCGGATCATGCGTTTGCCATCTTCCGATCTGAGCATCATAGAACCTCGCCCCATAATCATACCACTCCAGTCCACCAGTCGAGAATTCCTTCGCCTGCAACTCCTTTCCATTGTACAAATACCTATTCCCCAAAGACCCAAGCGCTTTAGTACTTATCCCCGCCATCGTCAACCCAAACGGATAATAATGCGTCTCCTCCAACACAGCCCCAGGCTCCAGTACCACCGCCACATTATCAAAGAACACATCCTGCGCCGTTTCGTTACTTGTATAAACATACAGGAAACCACTCTCCTTCACCACCATCTTATCCGCCGCCAGCGTCTGCAGCTGATCCGGCGACTCCTGTACCTGCCTTACACCACTATTGTCTTCTACTAATTTAAACTGATCATTGAACAATGCAAAATTTAAGTACGCTTTCGGCCTGTTCAACGACGGCTGGTTACCTGCATCCTTTTCTTTAAGACGCTGATATTGATTACTATTAAAATTGTCATTAAAAGGTGTGTTATTCCCCGACTGCCCTGCACTCGCATGCGCATCCGTTGCCGCAGTACCGCCAAATGCCTGCACCAACGCCACAGCCATATCGGCTGCAGGTGTTTGCGTCTTTGGCTGCTTATTGCCGATTGATTTATAAAACGCACGTGCTCCAAGGGATACGGTATCTCCAGCCATCACTTTCAATACTAGGGATGGGCCAATACGCCTGTCCTTGCTGCTACCGTTCAATTTCGCTACATAACTGTTGGCCCCTGCTGTCTGATCCTGTGGATAACCCACGGGCTTAGCCGTACGGGTAGCTTCAATATTGGAAAACAACGCGCTTTCTTTAGCAGCCTGTTGGGTTTCCATCGTAGCCAGGTAGGTTGACTGATTACTATGCTCTGTCAATACCATCCGGACGTTGCCCAGGTGATCTTTTACAAAATAGTCGTACGTCTGCGTTGGCGTACCGCCAGCATAGTCCATACGGATGCGGCCTTCTTCATGGTTCACCAGTTTCAGCACATCATCCTCGTAGATCATACCAGCAATATAATCTGTGGTAGTGATCTTCGCCGGCGTCACGGTCTGGTCGTTTACAATCTTGCGGTGTTTGACACCCGCAGCATCGTATACATAATTGATGGCGCCTTTATCTGTAATGGTGATCTGGTCCGGAAGATTCAGGTAGTTATACAGTATTTGGCTGATTCCTTTGTTACCGTCAGCAATCATATTGCCGGAACTATCATAAGCATAATCGTTCTGGCTGTTCGCCACCAATTCCTTAAAGTCGCCCAGTGTTGTACCTGGATTGTTATAAAGATCCGTTACACCAAGGAGTTTATTACCATTATTACCATAATTGTATCGCAGACCATCAATCTGACCACTACCACTGCCGGGTATGATGCCCCATTGTTGCATGCGGAGTATGTTGCCATTGGCATCATAGGCAGAAGTATGGTTGATGCCGTCTCCCATTTTGGCATCGAAGTTCACCAAGGGATTATCGGCCCAGTTGCCGGAAGACTTATCCTAAAATCGGCATCCATCAAACGATTAGGATGCATCATAACGGAAACCGTAAGACCTTGCCACATGGTTCGCTCCCTTCCATTTTATGCCGGCAATATTGCCGTTCAGCTGGTTATTCTGGAAACCAAAATCGTAATTCAACACCTGGCCAAAGTAATGGCCGGAACCATTGTCATCTACATATTCCTTGTTGATGCCTTTTAACCAGCCCCGGATATTATACTCGTAGTTCAACGCTTCCAGCACAGAAGTGTTTTGGCGGTGGAAGGATTTAGTCTTCAGCTGACCCAACGCGTCATATTCGTTATCGGCTATGACCACTTCCGCCCAAGTAGGCTTAACGGCTCCCGGCCTGATCGGTGCGGATGTTTGTCACCTCAACCTCCACAAAACCTTCGCGATCCCGCATGGTGGTGGCGGTCCCGGTATGGGCCCCATCTGCGTAGGTAAACACCGCGCCATTCCTGCCTTCGCACGTGCATTTGCAGGACGGTAAAGCCGGCAACGCGGTATCTGCCGCTCCGTTTGGCAGTGCGAGCATCCTGCTGATCTCTTATGCATACATCCGTATGCTGGGCAGCACCGGTGTGCGTAAAGCCACTGAGTTTGCGATCCTGAACGCCAACTACATGAAGGCGCGTTTGCAGAACGATTTCGATATCCTGTACACCGGCATTAACGGCACCTGCGCACACGAGTTCATCGTGGACCTGCGTCCGTTTAAGGCCACTGCGGGCATTGAAGCGGAAGACGTAGCAAAACGCCTGATGGACTATGGTTTCCACGCACCGACGATGAGCTTCCCGGTTGCGGGCACGATCATGATCGAGCCGACTGAGTCTGAAGATAAAGATGAATTAGACCGTTTCTGTGATGCTTTATTATCGATCCGTGAAGAGATTCGTGCGATTGAAGAAGGTCGTGCAGATAAGGCAAATAACGTGTTGAAGAACGCGCCGCATACGCAGGCTGTGATTACGGCGGATGAGTGGGATAGGCCTTATGGTCGTCAGCAGGCGGCTTATCCGTTGGAGTATGTGAAGATCAATAAATTCTGGCCTTCGGTGAGTCGTGTGAATAACACGCATGGGGATAGGAATTTGATTTGTACGTGTGAGCCGGTGAGTGCTTATGCGGAGGCATAACTTATAGCGCTTTATAAAGGAAGGCCGCCTGTGGACAGGCGGCCTTTTATTTATTTCCCTCTTTTCATAACACTCGTGACCCCTTCAAGGTAATTATCAAGAAAAAACAGGAAGATTGAAAGGTCGCCAAAAGGAGAGAATATCAGAACAAAATCCATTATTGATTTGCAAAACCACTACTTGTATAATAATAATTGTTAAAAAAATTAATTCAAAAAGAAGATATGCAACAAAAGCAAATCTTTCCGGTAGTATTTTTATCAACAACATCAACAGCAATATTCCTGCCCCAAACATAAATGCTATTTGAAACCAGTAAAATATTTTATAAGTGACGTAATCTCCAAAATCCTGTCATATGTAGTTTTAGTCTTAGACGGACTGTAAGTAAAAACTAGAAGCGCCCATATTACCCATAATAGGGCATGTATAATTCTTAAAATTCTCATCTTAGTTTGTTCCATGTATTTCTCCTAAAAACTTTTTGTTGCAATATCATAATATGAAGTGTTAAATGTATATCCAAACCCTCCAGTGCCACCACTTCCAGAGTCCGTTGAAATAATATAGATACCTCTCGCTTCCGATGGATCTTTCATATTGGCAGAACTATGCAATGAAATATAATTATTCAATATTTCTTTCAATTTTTCGGTTTGCCCCTCGGCCTGCTCCGCCTTTATCACAAAGCAACTTGCAGCTGTAATTAACAAAAGAGTACTAGGATCAACCTTCTTCTCTCTAAGAGCTTTAAGAATATCTTTATAATCTTTAATAGATTTCAATTCTTTTACGGAAGTTCCTCCAGCAAGCGTTCCTGCCCATTTTAGATACTTTCCGTAATTTTCATTGGATTTTATCCAAGCTTTCATATTCTCTAAGCTCTGCTCTACGGTTAACATGCTTTTGTTTCTATTACTGAAAGTGCCTAAACCATGCCTATACCATGTAGAAATTTCAGAATAATAAAGACCATTAAACTCGCCGCCGTCCAGCTTTGTTCGACTTCCAGTAACAACAACCTCTGGCAAATTAATTGGCAACAAAAGAGTATCCGCCAGAAGTCCAGTTGGATCATTCATAATTAGAGGATTGTTACTTACATAAGCGTATGGCGACACTGACATGGTAAAGTTAGCCCATTGATCAACCTGATGAAATCGTCCTATTTGTGGATCAAATCTTCTAAACGTAGTTTCATAAAGTGACATTCCGAATCCGTCGCCAAATTCATTATCAGCCAACTCTGAGGCGTCATTGAATTTATAACTATTTTCCTTAACTCCAATAGTCTTTGTCGATATCCCCGCCATCGTCAACCCAAACGGATAATAATGCGTCTCCTCCAACACAGCCCCAGGCTCCAGTACCACCGCCACATTATCAAAGAACACATCCTGCGCCGTCTCATTGCTCGTATACACATACAGGAAACCACTCTCCTTCACCACCATCTTATCCGCCGCCAGCGTCTGCAACTGATCCGGCGACTCCTGCACCTGCCTTACTCCACTATTGTCTTCTACTAATTTAAACTGATCGTTGAACAATGCAAAATTTAAGTACGCTTTCGGCCTGTTCAACGAGGGCTGATTCCCCGCATCCTTTTCTTTAAGACGCTGATACTGATTACTATTAAAATTGTCATTAAAAGGTGTGTTATTCCTGACTGTCCTGCACTCGCATGCGCATCCGTTGTCGCTGTACCGCCAAATGCCTGTACCAGCGCAACTGCCATATCGGCCGCAGGTGTTTGCGTTTTCGGCTGTTTATTACCAATCGATTTGTAGAACGCACGGGCGCCAAGCGATACGGTGTCGCCAGCCATCACCTTCAAAACGAGGGATG